>NZ_CP107928.1 GCF_036030735.1 Streptomyces sp. NBC_00425
GTACCACATCGCTGCGCGATGTGCAAGCGAACACCCGCGCTGCGCGCGGGTGTTGCGCTCCGCTCCGCGGGAGCGTTGGCGGGTGGCTGCGCCCCCCGCTCACCCTGCTCGCTGCGCGAGCAGGGTGACGGTCCGTCCGCTGCGCTCCCGGACCGGTGGGACTCTGTCCCACTGCCAGGCTTCCGCTTCGCTTCAGCCTGGCCGGCGGGTCCGCTGCGCTCCCCCGCCTGACGGTCCTTCCGGCTGCGCCTCCAGGACCGTTGGGGCCCGCTGGCGCGGGCCGGGCTGGCTGTGAGGGGTGGGCCTGTTCGGGGGTCTTGTGGCTCTTAGTGTCGTCTTCTGAAGTAACCGCGCTGGTGCAGCTTGTAGATGATCACTGGGGCCAGGGCGAGCCACACGGCCAGGAACGTCCATTTGACCCATGGAGGCCCGTCCGGCCTGGCGTCCTGGGCCAGTTCTGCGGCGGTCGCACTGAGTCGAGTCATGTCTGTCGAGTGCCCAGCCCACCGGTCGACACGCAGTCCCTGCACGGGAGTTGCGAGGGCGGGGACTGCCCTGCGCTTCGAGGTGTGGTGGGTGTCGTTCGTTCGTGTGGGATCCGCTGTACCGCGTGCATCAGATTGATGCAGCATGTACCGTTGGCGGAAACACGGAACACCCCAAGCCAGCCGTAATCTCCTCGGAATTCTGAGAGGAACGACCGCATATGAAGGCACCCAACGAATCTACAGGACCCGATCCCGTGCTGAGCGGCGGTTCTGTGCGCCGGGTGACGCAGTGCCAGACGGCGGGCGTGAACGTTCGGTTGAAGGTGTTCGCGCTCCTGGGGGCGCAGGGTGTACCCGCGAGTGAGGTCGGACGACCTGGTGGCCGCGTTGGAGGCCGGGGCGGTCGCTGGGGAGCAGTGCCAGGTGGTGGAGCTGGGCGGCATAGCGCCGGCCTCTCGGGGCGTGCTGTCCGCGGACGGGTGGGATGACGGCGGGAGGGCCGTGCTCGAGGCCCTGGTGGGCATCGCGGAGCGGGAGTGGTCCCGGCGCGGTGGCCGGTCGGCCGGGGTCGCTGAACTGGCCGTACATATCGCGGACGTGAGGCGGCGTGAGCGGGCCGACCTGGTGCGGCTGGAGAGGTTCGTCCGGGAGAACGTGCTGCCGCGCAGGCACCCGCACACCATGGCGCGGCGTCGGGTGCTGGAGGCGCTGGGCGAGGCTGGCGGTGTGTGCGGCTCGGAAGCGGAACGCGGACGGAGACGTCGTGCTCTGCACGCTCGATGCCGGGCGCCACGACCTGGACGACAAGCCGCCGTTCAAGGACGGAATGCCGGGCGGCCGGCACAAGGCGGATGCGTCGATCTGGAACGACTCGGGCGCGGCCACCATCCGCATGCGGCCCTCTGAAAGACCACAGGAATTGACCGCTCGGGGAGGCGTGGAAATGTCAGCGATTCAGCTCAAGGAACACCAGGTCGATCAGCGCTCCGCGTTCCGCAGGTGGGTCGGATTCCCTGAAAGGTCATCTGTGCCCCCGCAGGGTGCCCGGGGCACGATCGTGTCGGCGACCGGCTCGGGCAAGACGATCACGGCCGCCGCGTGCGCGCTGGAGTCGTTCGCAGACGGCCGGATCCTCGTCACCGTGCCCACCCTGGACCTGCTCGCGCAGACCGCCCAGGCGTGGCGTCTGGTGGGCCACCGGGCTCCGATGGTCGCGGTGTGCTCGCTGGAGAACGACGCGGTCCTCAAGTCGCTGGGGGTGCGCACCACCACCAACCCGATCCAGCTCGCCCTGTGGGCGGGCTCCGGTCCGGTCGTCGTGTTCGCCACGTACGCCTCTCTCGTGGACCGAGAGGACATCGACGCACCCGAGGGCCAGCGCAAGGTTCGCGGGCCGCTGGAGGCCGCCCTGGCGGGCGGAGACCGGCTGTACGGGCAGCGCATGGCGGGCTTCGACCTCGCGGTCGTGGACGAGGCGCACGGAACTGCCGGTGATCTTGGTCGTCCGTGGGCGGCGATCCACGACAACGCCCGCATCCCCGCCGACTTCCGGCTCTACCTGACCGCCACCCCCCGCATCCTCGCCGCGGCCAGCCCGCAGAAGGGCGCGGTCGGCCAGGAGGCGGAGATCGCGAGCATGGCCGACGACCCGGACGGGACGTACGGGTCGTGGCTCGCCGAGCTCGGGCTGTCGGAGGCGATCGAGCGGGAGATCCTCGCCGGGTTCGAGATCGACGTCCTGGAGATCCGCGACCCCTCCCCCGTCCTCGGGGAAGCGGAGGAGGCGCGGCGGGGCCGACGTCTGGCGCTCCTGCAGACCGCTCTTCTGGAGCACGCGGCGGCGTATAACCTGCGTACGGTCATGACGTTCCACCAGAAGGTGGAGGAGGCCGCCGCGTTCGCACAGAAGCTGCCCGAGACGGCTGCCGAGCTGTACGTCAACGACGCCACGGGTGACGACCTGGCCGCCGCAGGCCGGCTCCCCGCGTCGTCGATCGATGCGGGGTTCTACGAACTCGAGGCCGACCGCCACGTACCCCCGGACCGGGTGTGGTCGGCATGGCTGTGCGGCGACCACCTCGTCAGCGAGCGGCGCGAGGTCCTGCGCCAGTTCGCAGACGGCATCGACGCGGCCGGCCGCCGGGTCCACCGCGCCTTCCTCGCCAGCTGCCGCGTGCTCGGAGAAGGCGTGGACATCACCGGCGAGCGCGGCGTGGAGGCCGTCTGCTTCGCCGACACCCGCGGCTCCCAGGTCGAGATCGTGCAGAACATCGGCCGCTCGCTCAGGTTGAACCGCGACGGCTCCACGAAGGTCGCGCGGATCATCGTGCCCGTGTTCCTGGAGCCCGGCGAGGATCCGACGGACATGGTCGCCTCCGCCTCGTTCCGCCCTCTTGTAGCCGTCCTCCAAGGACTCCGCAGTCATGACGCCCGACTCGTCGAGCAGCTCGCCTCCCGCGCCCTCACCAGCGGCAAGCGCACGGTCCACTTCCGGCGCGATGAAGACGGCCGGATCATCGGGACCGGCGGCGAGAGTGACGGCAAGGACCAGGAGGACGACACACAGGCCGCCGCCGAAGCCACCCTGCTCCACTTCTCCACCCCGCGCGACGCCGCGACCATCGCCGCGTTCCTGCGCACCCGGGTCTACCGGCCCGAGTCCCTGGTCTGGCTCGAGGGCTACCAAGCCCTCATCCGCTGGCGGGCCGAGAACGAGATCACCGGCCTGTACGCCGTCCCCTACGACACCGAAACGACGGTGGGCGTCACGAAGGACTTCCCCCTGGGACGCTGGGTCCACCAACAGAGGAAGGCGCTGCGGGCCGGAGAACTGGAGGAACGGCGCAAGACCCTGCTGGACGCGCCGGAGGCCGGGATGGTCTGGGAGCCCGGCGAAGAAGCCTGGGAGAACAAGCTCGCCGCCCTCCGGTCCTACCGGCGGGCCACCGGGCACCTCGCGCCCCGCCAGGACGCCGTATGGGGCGAGAGCGAAGCCGCGGGCCTAGTGCCCATCGGACAGCACATGGCCAACCTCCGCCGCACAGGCGGCCTGGGCAAGAACCCAGAACGGGCGGCACAGCGCGCGCAGCAACTGACCGCCATCGACCCCGACTGGAACTGTCCCTGGCCACTCGACTGGCAACGCCACCACCGCATCCTCGCCGACCTCGCCGCCGACGAACCCCACGGCATCCTCCCGGCCATCGCACCCGGCGTGCTGATGGACGGCGACGACCTCGGACGATGGCTGCAGCGACAGTCCCGCGAGTGGTTTCAGCTCTCCGAGGAGCAGCAGCGGAGGCTCTCAAGCCTGGGTGTGAAGCCCGCCGAGCAGCTGGCACCGGCCGCCAAGGACGGCGCGAAGAGCGCTGGGGGAAAGACGTCGGCGGCCTTCCAACGGGGTATCCAGGCCCTCGCGCAGTACATCGCGCGCGAAGGCAGAACTGTCGTGGGAAGGACCCACGTTGAAGAGCTGCCGGACGGTTCGGTGGTCAGGCTAGGGGTGTTTCTGAGCAACCAGAAGACCAGGCGGGAGCGTCTGGATGCGGAGCAGCGAGGAGCCTTCGCCGAGCTGGGTTACGCCTGGGCCACGGAACAGCCCCCGCGCAGCTGACAGACATCGATACCGCCCTGTACTGGCTCAACCACCCCACCACCACACCCGGCACATACCAGCATTCAACGAACCTGATCAGCACGCAAGCGAACTGACCACACCTGACCAACACCCACTCCACCTGACAAAGCGACAGCTCAGCACACAGCCAAAACGTCCACTCCTCCATCACCGAGCCAAAACCAGCCGCTCTGAAGCCCCCAGCACCACCGACACCAAACTGAGCAGCGCAGGCCACCCCACCACCCACTGATCAAAAAAACCGCTCCCGGACATCCAGGCGCTGGCCGGCCTCGGACTCTCCTGGGCGCAGGAAGGTTAAGGAGTGGGGTAAGTTTGTGGTTAAGTGATATCGGGTCCTGAGGTGAAGGTGGCAGGGCATGGCTTCTGAGGAAGAGCTGTTCGCGTCCGTCGACGCTCTGTTGAACGAGGAGCCGCACCTGCCGCCTCCCGCGGAGCGGGCCCGGCTGCGTGAGGCTGCCGGTATCACGCAGGCCCGCCTGGCCACCGCGTTGAAGACGACGACCCAGTCGGTGAAGAACTGGGAGAACGGCCGCAGCGAGCCGAAGTCGCCGCGCCTGGACGCCTACCAGCGGCTGCTGAACGGATGGGCAGCGAAGTACCCCGTCCCCGGCGCGGCCCCGACAGCCTCGGCCTCCGCGACGGCGCCCGCGGCGTCTGGTGAACCGGCCACATCCGCGGTGGAGACGGTAGACGCCCCGCAGGCTCCCGCCGCGGCGCCGGCGCGGCCCGCTCCCCGGCCCGCCGCGGCATCGCGGCGCCCGGCCACCAAGAAGGCGGCGCAGCCCGCTGCCGATCCGCGCTTCCCGCACGGGCCGCTCGCCGTGCTGGACGGTGACGGCTCCGCATACGGCGTCGACGGGCTCGTGCTGGACTGCCCCGCGACCACGGTCGTGGAGCTGGTGGAGTGGACGCTGCGCGAGTCCGGCCTCGGCGCGCCCAGGCTCAACCGCTACGGCAAGGACTCCGACCCGCTGATCGTGCTCACCGCCGCGGCCGCCGTCAGGCTCGGCCTCCCCGAGCGCCTGGAAGGCCACGAGCAGCGCCGCTCCCTGCGCCTGCCGGAGGATCACCCGGTGGTCAAGCAGGTGGTGAAGGCGAAATGGCGTCTGACCCAGCGCGGGTTCGGGCCGTGGGCAAGGATCTACCGCAAGGCCCAGGGGCGCGAGCGGCAGTGCGTGCAGCTGGCGGTCCTGTCATGGGATGCGCTCGACGAGCGGTCCTGGCCAGGCGTTGCGGAGATGGAGCCGGCCGACGTCGCCCGCGTCCTCGGCATCTACGCAACCCGCGTCATCACCCCACGCGGCTCCACCGCCGTATCGGGCCTTGAGCTAATGACGGCGCTGCGGCCACCCACACGCCCCACGCAGGACCCCGCCACCGGCAACTGGGTGCCCGGCCACAATCCCGGCAGCCTCGGGATGGAGCCGATGGACCCGGCGCCGCCGGAGGCCACCCCCGAGCACCCCGTCGTCGTGGAATCCGGCTGGACGGGCGGATTCCTCAACGAGGAGGCCTACCAGTGGGTGCGCGACGTCAGCCTGCTCACCGATGAGGAGTGCACGCTGCCGTATGCGGTCGGCCTGGACCTCAACACCGCGTTCCTCGCCGCCGCGGCCCGCCTGGTCGTCGGCCTGTCCGCACCCGACCACTTCCAGACGCCGACGTTCAACCCGAAGATCCCCGGCTCCTGGCTGGTCGACCTGTCCCACGTCGAGGTGGATCCGCGCCTGCCCTCGCCGTTCACCCCGGACGGCGTGCAACCGGCGGGACCTGCCTGGTACCAGACGCACACCGTCGCCTACGCCCAGGAACTTGGCCACAACGTCGCCCCGATCGAGGCGTACCTGCGCCGGGAGACCGGCGCCTACCTGGACCCGTGGCACGACCGGCTCAAAGCGGCCTACGTCGACACCCTCGCCGACCTCGGCGTCACCCGGGAGCTGGACGACCGGGCCTTCCTCGCAGCGATGGAGCGGCACAAGCAGGCCGACCCGGCCCTGGCGGCCGTCCTGGCCGCCATCAAGGCCACGGTGAAGGGCGGGATCGGCAAGCTCCGTGAACGCCCGCAGGGCAAGAAGTACAAGGAGGGCGAGAGGTGGCCGGCCCTGCAGCGGCCGACCTGGCGTCCCGACATCCGCGCCGCCGTCATCTCCAAGGCGCGGGTCAACATGCACCGCAAACTCACCAACATGGTCAAGATGACGGGCCTGTACCCGCTCGCCGTGCTGTCCGACTGCGTCGTCTACCCGAGCCCGGGCGACAGCCCCCTGGACTTCCTGCCGTACGCCGCGTCCGGCAAGCCCCAGCCCGGCGGCTTCCGCCTCGGACCGACACCGGGCCTGGCGAAGCTGGAAGGCGTCCAGTCGATGCTCTGGGCGGTCGACCTGATGGAGAAGGACTACAACCCGGCCCGCCACATCAAGGGCGGCGACGCCGTCCTCGACGAAGGAGAGTAGGGCGCTGTGGGAGAGATCGACGACGCCATCGAACGCGCCGACCGGGAAGCCTTCACCCGCCAGCCGCCCAAGACACTCCAGGCACGCATCAACTTCCTGATGAAGCAGCTCAAGACGACCAAAGCCGTTGCCCAGGAGCTCGGAGTCACCCAGCGGTCAGTGGAGCGCTACCGCACAGGCGAACGCAAGCACCCGCCCAAAGCGATCGCGGACCGGATCGACGCCGCCGTACGAGCCCGCTGGCAGCCCCAGGTGCGCAAACGCCGGCAGCAACAAGCTGCCACCGCGACCGGGATCACCGTAGAAACCAGGGCCCGGTTCGGCTACACCGCCCCCATCGGCACCACCGACGACGGACGCTTCCGCCGCCTCACCGTCCACCTCCCCCCCACCTACGCACAACGCCTCTTCCACGCCCGCAATACAGGCGCCAGCGACCAGGAGATGCGCCAGATCATCGCCGAAGGCTTCAAAGACGTGTACTTCCAGGACGGCGGAAGCCGCGCCATGGGGCTCTCCGACGTCACTCTCAACGACATCGACTACCTCGACCTCGACTACTGACCGCGCCGGCCGGGGCTACGGCCCGAACGCCCCGCTGAGCCGAAGCACGGTAGTTGTCGCATAGGCAGGCTGGTTGACACCAGCTGGTGTGACTGAACGCTCTCGGCACCCGAACCCGGGCGGTTCGGCCCCTTCGTTGGAGGTGGTCGCCTTGGAGGACGGTGCGCCCACCGATCCTGGTTGTCGGTCGGCCTGAACTGGGCGTTAGCCTCGGCAGATGATTACTCTGCGGCCTCTGAAGGTGATCACGCGCCATCGCAACGGGCGGATCCATGCCTTCGTGATGGACTCCGGCGTGTTCGGGGCACTTGAGCCCGCCGCGGTGTTCCAGCCGCGGCCCGGCGACGAGGTTGTGGAGTCGGCGGTCTGGCCCGATCTGGAGCGAGTCGTGTACACGACGCTGAACGGCGTCGTCTGCCTCACGCGCGCTGGTGGCCTGGTGTGGACATCGAACTTCGAGCCCTACTCCGACCAGCGCCATGGTCACCGGCCTGGCTGTGCGCTGTCCCTGGACGGCCGGACCGTATGGGTCTACCGGCCAGACGCGATGGCGGGACGCGGGAGCGGAGACCAGTGGGTCGTACACGACGCCGATAGCGGGGCGGTCCTTGTCCGCCGGGAACTGGAGACAGTCGGGCACGGCGCCGGCCACTACGTGCACCCGGTGGACGGCAGCATCTACCTCGACATCGGTGAGGGTCAGGACGGCTCAGTCATTCTCAGGGCCACGGCTCGGGCCGACGGCGAGGCGGAGTTCGTGACGTACCCGTGGTCGGACCGCTGTCTGATCGACCTGGCGCCGGGCGGGCAGCAGTTCATGACCGTCGACCACGGGCAGGCAGATGTCGCCTTCCACCGCCACTCCAGCGGGGACGTGCTCTTCACTTTGCCCGTCGAAGCCTTCGGATACGACCCGGAGGAGACCTTCGTGGAATGGAGCGGCGGCTACCTGACCCCAGACCTGGCCGTCGTCACATTGGGCGGTGAGGGCCAGGACGAGGAGGAGTGGTTCCGCTACCACCTGATCGACGTGCGCACGGGCACGCTCAGCGGCGAGATCGCCGTCGAGGTGACCAACCCGTACGAACTGGTGCCCCTAGGAGACGGCTCCTGGCTCACCAACGGCTCTGACGGCACCCCCGTCCGCTGGTCGCACTCTCCGCTGACCTCCGCACCGCCACATCCGGAAGGCTGATGGGCGTTCACTAGCCTGGATTTGGGTCTCCACCGTCTTGTCGCAGCGCAGCCAGTAGAGTCCCGCGAGGCTACTGCTGATGGGCGGCTGGTCGCGCGTGAGTGAGTCCGCTCCACCGCTCCAGTTCGTCCGCATGGCTGCCGACCGCTGTTGCCCGGGCGACCTTTTCGGCTTCCTTCGGTGTCGGCTCACCATGGCGGAAGAGCAACGTCAGCGGCCAGGTCGGAGTGCCCGACTGCTCACCGTCGAAGGAGTGCCAGTTCCAGGCCGCATCGAACCGCCAGGCGCGCCCGTTCCGGTCAGCAACCTCATCACCCAGTTCGAGGAAGGCGTACGGACGGAAGAACAGCTCGATGCGTACGGGTTCGCCGCCGGCCGGATCGATCGTGTAGCCCTGGTCCTCGAGGGAAGGGTCATGGGTCTCACCCTGCTGCAGGACCTCGAGGTAGGACGCGGGCCGGGGCAGCATGCCGGTGACCAGGGGCGGATCGAAGCGGTGGACCGTCTGGACGTGCACCACGGTCGCGGGGATACCCACCAGGCAGGTATCGCCCGGCTTCAGTGCGGTCTCCACCGGTTCCGTTCGGAAGATCTCCCACTCACGGGCCGCAGGCGTTGGAAGCGCCCTTCGGCCGTTCCACCTGATGTTCTCAGCCTGCGGGGCCACTTCCAGCCACGGCCACTGCACGGACACGTAGTAACGGGTGACCCCGGTGACGGCGGTCTCAGTGAACGGGCACTCCAGCAACAGCACGTCACCAGGCCTGTAGTCGTGACTCATGGACGCATTGTGCATGCCATCACTGAGGGTTTTCAGCGGTGCCGCTCCAGGGTGAGGACGGCCTTGGTGATTGACGTCATGCGATTTGGGCTGCATCGGGCTCTGCGGAAGATTCGCCAGCGAGGAGGCCGGTCAGACCGAGGTCCTGCCCGGCGTCACCGTCCATGGCATGGACATCGGCACGTGGCTCACTCGGCAACGGAAACCCTTGGGGTATGGCGCAGCAACATGCGCAGTAGGCGGGACTCGCTGCCGGATACACAGCGCGGGCTGCTCGCGGACCTCGGTCTGTTCGAGTGAGGGATGGTCGGTGGCTGGTCGACGCGCTGCGTGGCCTTCAGGTGCTGCTGGGCGGGGTACGTCTGCCTGGTCGCGTGCTCTGCCTCGTCCCGCTCGCTCAGGAGACCGGCTCGGGTACTTCGCCAGGCCTGAGCGGCACGATCTCGACACGGGTGCAGCCCACGGCTTTGAGTTCGGTGCGGCGATGCTTCGCGGACCGTTTGTCGTACCTGCCGGCCGACGCCTGCGGGGTGCCGTCCGGGTCGGTCCACAGGAGACCGTAGTTCTGCATCACGCTCGTCATGGAGATCATCACTTCCCCTCTCTCGACGACCGTAAGCACCCCCGCGATGGACGATCACACGGCCACCGGCCCCTCGGCAGGTTTGTGTTCTTCAGCGTCATGACGCCGTTCATCGCGCTGCTGGCCGTGCTGGTCCCTGCCATGAGGTGAGGCGGGGTGTATCGGGTGGCTGCCTGGATGCCGTGGCGGGACAGGTCGCAGATCATCAGCGAGGACGGGGTGCGCCCCTGCGCCCGGTGCCTCCTTCACACCACCGCGTCGTATACCCGCAGCACACTCACCGTGTCCGGGTCCCCGCGAGCGGGCTCAGCTCGGGCGGCTGGCGGTCGGCGTGTGGCCGATGAGTCGGCGGGTGTAGCGCAGCCAGGAACCCCGCCCGACAGGCCGACGATCGGGGTATGCGGCGTGCACGGCCGCGTCCCCGGCCTTCGTCGTAGAGACGATGTGGCCGGGAACCTGTCCGGGTGGTCTCACGGGCAGCGGCTTGCTCGCCTTTATCGGGTGAGGGGGGACTTGTCGCTCGCAGTCAGGTGACGGGCCAGCACGCGGGTGGTGCTGCCGTCGTCCTCTGCGATGTCTCGGACATGTTCGAAACCGATTCCGTCCAGCAGGGTCAGTGACGCCTTGTTCGGTGCGGCTACGGGGGCGTGGACCGTGGTCAGAGCGAGGGTGTCGAAGCCGTACGCGACGATCGCCTCTGCCACCTCGGTCCCCAGGCCGAGCCCCCATACGGCCGGGGCCAGAGCGTAGATGATCTCGTGGCCTGCGACGACGTCGGTCGACTTGATCTCGGCATGCCCGACCAGGAGTCCGTCCCGGCGGACAGCCCAGACGTCGAACAGGTCCTGGGCATAGACCTTCGTGAAGATCCGCCCGAACAGGGCTCGGTCCGCCTGTTCGGAAGCAGGGCCGTCGCCCATCCACTGCGACACTCTGGTGTCCTGGAGCAGAGCGACGAAGTCCTCTTCGTCCTCAGGGCCGTAGGGCTCGAGCAGCAGCCGCTCAGTGCGCAGCGTCGGGGTCACAGACGGCGACGCTGCTCACACGGCGTCCGGGCGGCAATCCGCTTTCACCTGCGCGGAAATCGCCCTCCCCGTCGGCATGCCGTGCATGGCCCGGCGCCAGAGACCGGGCCGTCGTGCGGAGTCGTTTACACGGTCGGCCATCCGAGCCGAGCCGGGCCACTGGTTGCTCTGTCTGTGGTCGTCGACGACTGTGCGGTCCCGTGTCGCCGGATCGGCCGACCCCCATCTCGGACAGGTCAGTCCCACTGCTCGTCCGCGAGCGAGCTGACCGGCTGCGGCTTGCCGATGACAGCCAGGGCGATGAAGAAGTTGATCTGACCGATCGCGATGGTGAGGGTGGCCAGTGCCTTCTCGTCGTAGTGGTTCGCCACTTCGGCGTACAGCTCGTCGCAGACGCGTTCTGTGCCGTGCGGGGAGGGCTGGAGAGTGGCTTCCGTCAGGGCGAGGGCGGCGCGCTCGGCGTCGGTGAAGTAGGGGGCGTCCTGCCAGGAGGAGACGGCGGTGATGCGCTCCTCGGACTCCCCGGCCTTGCGCAGGAAGCCGGTGTTCAAAATGGTCAGGTAGGTGTTGCCGGCGATCTGCCCGGCGCGCAGGTGGACGAGGCTCATCGTGGTGCGGGGCACCGAGCGGTTGCCGGTGGCCCGGAAGAGGGCGGCGGTGATGTCGTTCAGCTCGGGCACGAACTGGGCCGGGTTGGGCATCCGGGAGATGGAGGTGTTCGTCATGGCTGCTCTCCTTCGCATCGGCCTTGTCGGCGTCTTCACAGCACTGACGGCACGGCGCACGCGGATGTGACGGGGACCGACTCGCGAACGAGTCGGTGCCGGTCAGGCGGCAGGCGGCCGGCTGCTTGCGGAGCTGCCCGGGGGTGACGTCGGTGAGGTTGCGGGCGTCGGCGAGGCGGGACGGTGACCGCGGAGCGGGGCCGGTTGCGCGAGGGCTCGCCGGTGGTCGGGCAGGCGGATGGCCATCCAGTGGGCGGGCTGGCCGGTCAACGGCTCCGGCAGGCCCGCGGTGGCCCGCGCGAACCAGGCGTCGACGGCCGGGGTGCGGTCGTCCACGGCGAGGCAGCGGACGGTAGGGAACTGCTGCGGGAGGCGGGCCGGGAGCCCGGCGGGTCAGCTGGTCGCTCAGGGTCGCGGGGGCGGGGGCGTCGGGGGTGTCCTGCATCCGCCAGGAGGATGTGCAGGGGCCGCGGCGGGCGGGTCGTTTCTCCTCGGCAGAATGAGCCCCATGGCCGTAGACGAGGACGCAGCGTTCACATTGCCGCGAGGCGCCACGGGCTTCGTCCGGCCGAAGGACGGGCCGCTGCCGGAGACCGACCGGCGGACGTTCCGGGCGGCGCTGTATGCGGCCGCCCGGGCGGCCGGAGGTCAGGTGGGCGAGATGGAGGAACAGACGTACCCTCGTACGTTCCACACCGCGTCGGTCATCGGGGGCACCGGCGAGTGCGTCGTCCTGTGTCACGCCCACCACCCCTGGATCGCATTCGTCCAGGAACGCCGGGACTGGTACACCGAGGAGTTCCTCGCACCGCCATCGTGGGCCCACATCTTTACCGACCTGGGGTTCGTCGTGCTTGATCGCGCGCAGCTCACGCTGTCGCTCTCGGACGTCGACACCTCGGTCCTGACCCAGGGCGAGTGGCGCGGAGTTCGCTTCTACGGCATCACCACCTTGGGCGGAGTGCTCTTCAACGCATGGGACTGACGTCCGAGCGGGACTGCGTGCCCGGCGCTGGACGATGAACGTCACGGTGAGTGCCTGTTGTCGATCCTTTCTCTGCAGCTGACAGGACCCTCGGCACGTCCCGTCGTTGCACGCCAGCAGCACTCTCCACGTGTTTGGTCAAGCCTCGGCCAGGCCGACTCGGAAAAGCGCGGGCTAAGGCTTCACGGGCTCCAGCCGCAGCAGCCGGGCCGGCCAGGGCGCCGGGGCGGCCGGGCCGAACCAGACCCGGACGTCCTCGCCGGTGCGGACGGGCAGGCGGGGGAAGTCGTTCTCGGCGTGCTCGGTGCGGTGCAGTGCGTGGCCCGGGCCCAGGTGCCGGGCGGCGTACGCGTCGAAGTGGGCAGCGTCGGCGGGATGGCAGACGGTCGCGAGCACCTCGCTCGTCCCCGGCTCCGGTGTGAATCCCGGGCCGCGCAGCAGCAGGACGTCGTCGCTGTCGAGCATGGCGGCGTTGGCGGTGTCGCGGTGCTCCCGCCAGACCGGGCCGGTGTAGAACGCCTCCAGCGCACGCCGGCGGTGCGCCATGTCGGGGAAGGAGCGCAGCCAGACGAAGCGGTCCGGGTCGTCCAGGTCGCGGAACCGGCCGCCGACGGTGATGCCGACCGCCTGCTGACCGGTCACGAACTCGCGCTCGAACAGCTCGATCAGCGTCTCCCGGGCACCGGAGTGCAGGGTGTACTGCCGGAGTTCGACGATGCTCATGCGGTGGCCTGCCCGGTGCGTGTGAGGTTCATGGTCCAGTTGTCGTCCATGCGCCGCAGGTTAGGGCCGGTCTGCTGACATCTTCTGTCAGCAGATACTGGACGGCATGCGTGCGAGCCGGCTGGTCACCCTGCTTCTGCTGCTCCAGAACCGGGGCCGGATGACGGCCCGGCAGCTGGCCGACGAACTGGAGGTCTCCGTCCGGACGGTGTACCGGGACGTGGAGGCGCTCGGCGCCGTCGGTGTCCCGCTGTACGGCGCGTCCGGCCATTCCGGCGGCTACCGGCTGGTCGGCGGCTACCGGACCCGGCTCACCGGACTGACCGTGGACGAGGCGCAGGCCGCGTTCCTCGTCGCGCTGCCCGGCGCCGCCGCCGAGCTCGGCCTCGGCGAGGCGCTGGCCGCCGCCCGGCTCAAGCTGCGGGCCGCGCTTCCGGCGGAGCTGCGCGAGCACGCCGAGCGGATCCAGGAACGCTTCCTGCTCGACGCTCCCGGCTGGTACGGCGGCGTCGACCGGGTGCCTCACCTGGCGGCGGTCGCCGCCGCGGTGTGGGAGCGGCGGGCGGTGGCGCTGCGCTACCGGTGGTGGCGCTGCGCTACCGGCGGTGGCGGGCGCCGGAGGAGATCGAGCGACGGGTGGAGCCGTACGGGCTCGTCCTCAAGGCAGGCCGCTGGTACGTGGTCGCCGGCGGGCCGTCCGGGATCCGCACCTACCGTGTCGACCAGATCCTCGAAGTCCGGCCGCTGGACGAGGAGTTCGTCACTCCGGACGGGTTCGACCTGGCCGGGTACTGGAACGTCTATGCGGCCGACTTCCGAGCGCGGCTGCACACCGCGGACGCCCTGGTGCGGCTCACTCCGGAGGGCGCCCGCTGCCTCGGCGTGACACCCACGGGTGACGGGTGGACGGAGGCCCGCGTGCCCATCGAGTCGATCGGCCACGCCCATAGAGACTTCCTGCGGCTGGGCGCCGACGTCGAGGTCCTGGCACCGGCCGAACTCCGCAACCGCATCGCCGAGACGGCACGCACCCTGGCCACCCGCTACGAAGGGTGACCCCCGGGCCGAAGGCTCTCCCGGCCCGGGCGCCGGCCACCCGCACACGCGTGCAGGACCCGGTATGCCTCTTCGCCTGAGGAGTGCAGTGTTCCTGACCGCGCCAAAGGCTCTGAGCAGGTCCCATCGCGCGCCAGGTCGGCGGCACTGCTCACGTCGTTGAACACGCGATCGTGAAGCGTGGCTTCGTAGGTTTCACGGCCGGCGGCCACGATGGCTGCGCGGGTGTGGAGGAAGCTGTCGCTGGACAGGTCGTGTCCGTACTCCTTGCGATCCAGCCGGTAGAGCGCCCATGACAGCTGTTCGGCGAACGCGTTGACGGTCGCCGGCGGTTCAGCGGAGAGCTGGCTCGTCAATGTCGCAGCCAGTTGTTCGGCTCCGGGTCGGACGTGGGCGGTGCGCAGTCGTCGATGAGCTGCCAGAAGGCGTTCTCGTTCACGGGCAGAGCATGCCGGGTGCCTGTGACAGCGGTGGAGCGGCGCCTGTCCACCGTTGCTCCGGGGCGCGCTCTGCCTTACTGGACGGTGATGGCAGATGAGAGCCGCTGTGGTGCCGGCGATGGCGAGGAAGTGGTCGGTGTTGCGTTCGTAGCGCCGGTGCAGGCGGCGGCATCCGGCCAGCCAGGACGGCGCCGAGCTCGTCGGGGAGCACGCGGTGGGGCCGGGCCCGGACACGGTCCCGGCTCCGCTGGGCGAAACGTCGGCGGACGGTGGGCCGGGCAGGGCCGAAGACTGGTGGCAGTTGCCGCCGGGTGCAGTCCGACGCCCTTGAGGCGCGCAGGGTTTCCAGGGGCGTACTTCCGCTCAAGACGCGCCCCCTTTATGTGTCATTTTAGCCTTTTTATTTAGATAGTTAAACTTAACCCAAGCGTCACATTTTCATCAAATGGTACGTCTGCGAACCAGCCCCGCCTTCCAGGTAGTTACATTTCGCATTACGTGCTGTGGCCTGGAAGAGGGGGATGTCATGGCGCTCACCGCGATGCACGGGAATTCGCTCCGGGCGGCGACCGCGGTCGCCGTCGGAGGGCGAACGAAACACCTGGTCCGTTTGCGGACGCGGCACGGCAGCCGTCCCTGGCTGGCGATGCTGCTGTCCTTCACGCTCCTCACGGCGTGCGACAGCAACACCAAGGTGTCGTATCAACTGCCCGACCTGCCGCTCAAGTTCAGTGTCGACCTGCACGGCAAGGTCAGTGTCAGCTACTCCAAGGACTTCGTCACTCCCCTGGGCACCTTCAGCGTGACCGAGGCGCTGGAGTCGTCCCCCGACGACTCTCACACACGGGTCTACATCACCCGCCCCGTGGAGGGGGTGGACCAGACCGACGGATATGAGATCAAGGGGCGCGACGAACTCAAGCTGTGCGTCACGAACGCCGAAGCGATGATCACACAGGGGACCGTCCGCATCACGGCTCGCGACTCCTCCAGCGCCGTTGTCACAGAGCCCGAGGCGGTATGCAGTTCGGCCGCAGATACGCCGCGCGCCACGGCCGTGGTCTTCCAGCCCTTCGGGAACGGCTACGGCACATTCACGTTCACGCAGTCCGGCGACGCCGTGGACATCAGCTCGCCCGGCGGGGCCGACCGGTACGCACACCTGTACGGCGCGTGGGTGCCGGGCAGCGGGTGCTACGCCTCGACCGTTTCCTTCGACACCGTCGTCGACGCTCCTCCCACCGCTTCCGACGGCTACGGCTTCGCCGTCGGATTCGGTGACGTCGGCAACGACGACCAGCCGGTGGGCTCCACGCTCCAGGACGAGTGGCAAAACGACGGCAGCTTCTACGCCCGCACGGTCCGACTCCCCAGCGGCGCCTGGATCGGATCCCAGCAGCAGCAAGCGGTCCCGGACATCACCCGGAGGCATCACGTCGTCGCAACCCGGAACGGCGACACGTACGACGTGACCATCGACAGCGCACCCGTCGGAACGTTCCCGGCGCCGGCGAGGTGCCGCGGCCTGCTGCTGCGGGTGTGGGGCGGCGCCGAGCTTCACGTCACCCATCTCGAAGTATGAGCCGCCTCCCGCGTCGTCTCCTTGTCCCTGCCGGCCACCTGACGACCTGTGCGGAGAGACAGCGCACCTCCTGCAGCACCGCGAAGATTCCCGAACACGGCCGCGGCCCATAACGCGACAGGGAATCGAATCGCGAATGAGCCTGCCTGGTCTCCCATCGCAGGGCCTCCGTACGGAAAGCGGGCCTGTGGCGCCACTTCGCCGGTTGTGGACATTCCTCTGCGAGCGGCTGTATTCCGAATAGCGCGGAGCCATGCGAACCGGAGGCGACGGTCCGGGATGGAGAATGACGAGGGGGCTCCAGCCGGTAACGGGAGCCCCCTCTGTGCCCTGTCGATGCGCTGCTGTGCCCAGGAAGGCGGTTCGGCATCTTGGGGGCGCGGCCGGAGCCGCTCATGGCACCAGGTCACCATCACCGCGGCTCTCTCGCAAGATCCTTGAGGCGTTCCGAAGAACCTGGACGGCGAATGCGCAGTTCAGGTGGCTCGTTCGGAAACCGGGCACGCCTCCCCGCTGGAGCAGCACACGGGCTTCGGGGTCGAGCGGGGAGTACAGCGGCGGCTCGGGGCCGGCCGGCAGGTGCTTGGAACGAGTCGCTTGAACGAGCGGAAAAAAGGAAGAAACGATCCACTAATCGAGCGTGCGAGTTCGGTTTATTTCCGATGCCGCCAACTGGGTTGTTTCGGTTCCGCGGAGACAAACAATGAGATCCGGACACGTTGCTCCGCATCCCGGCCGGTAACCGGAAGTGGGGCTCTCATGCCGGCACTTGTGCCGCGCCCAGGAAGGCAGGTATCCCGTCATGTCTGTGCACCTTCGTCGAAGGACACCCCCGCAGCCCGCACCCGCGTCTCAGGTTCTGTGCGGAACGTCTCTCACGCCCGGGCACCGGATCACCGTGTTCACCGTGATCTTGCTGGTGGTCGTCGTCTGCGTCTCGAGCGGGCAGTCCGTGACGACCGCTCTCGGCATGGTCATGGCCGCCGGCGCCGCCGCGGCCCAGATCGGCTCCTGGCTCAGCGAGCAGCGTCTGGGCGCCTCGTCCCCGGGCGGCGCCCAGTGACCGAGCAGACCCAGGACGGAGCGGGCGTGGGAGATGCGGGCGGCCAGGGGCCCGACCCGCTGCGGATCGCGGATCAGCGCGAGTTCCGTCAGGCGCTCAAGGAGTTACGCGAGCACAGGGGCATCACGCTGAAGCAGCTGGAGACGGAGACGGACCGGCCGGGTTCGAAGCGGCTGACGTCTCCGACGGTCAGCACCACGCTGAAAGCGGATGCTCTCCCCGACTGGGATTTCGTGGCCGCCTACGTCACCGCCTGCGGTGTGACGGGCGAGGGGCTCAAGCGGTGGGAGCGGGCCTGGGAAGCCGTCAGGAAGGGAACGGCGCCGGTGGAACCCGACGGCGCCGCGGGCACTCCCCTACCGCCACCGCCGCCGCCTGGTCGGTGGTGGCAGCGGGCCGGCCGGTGGCTGAGGACCCGCCGGGGGCTGGTCGCCGGCGGCTCAGCGGTGACAGCGCTGTCGCTGGCCGCGGCCGTCGGCGGGTGGCAGATCCACGTGCGGCACGTCCAGGCACAGCGCGACCACGACGAGCAGGTGCAGGCGGCCGAGGCATTCGCGCGAAGCCACTGCGGCAGCAGGAACACGGCCCTGATGGTGCATGCCGGGGAATGCACCGGTGTGACGGACGGCCAGGACGGCGCCGGGGTCTTCGGCAGCGGCCTGAAGCCGGTCCTGACCGCTCTCGGTGCGGAGAACCGGCAGACGGTGAAGGACGGCGACTACGTCACGATCGGGTTCCTGGCGCCGCTGACGTCACAGGGCAAGCAGAAGGACCTGACGCTCGACCAGTTCGTCGGGGAGATCGAAGGCGCCTACACCGCCGTCGAACGGGCGAACGAGAGCGACAGCCATCCGAAGATCCGTCTCGTCCTGGCCAACATGGGCAGCGGCGAGGAACGGTGGGCACACGCCGTCGAGGGCCTCAAAGCCGAGAAGGGCCTCGTGGCAGTGGTCGGGATGGGCCTGAGCCAGCAGCAGTCCGTCGACGCCGCCCGGGCTTTGAGCAAGGCCGGCATTGCGATGGTCGCCGACCTCATCACCGCCGACGGATTCGACAGCACCGGCGCCATCGACCCCCACGGGCCGATCAACGGCCTCGTCCGCGTCGCCATGCCGAACAAGGACCAGCTCACCGCCCTCGGCAAAAAGCTCGACACCGGCCCGCACACCGTCGCCCTGATCGGAAGCGACGTGACCCCCGCCGGCGGCAACGACCTCTACACGAAATCCCTCGAGAACGGCTTCCGCACCATCCCCTCCCTCAGCAAGTACCTGGACGACGACTCCCCCGACTTCCCCTTCAGCCCGCAGGGCGGAGCCGACGCCGCGATGCCCAGCATCGGCCAGAACCTCTGCCGCGGCGCCGACAGCATCGACGTCGTCTACTACGCCGCCCGGGCCAAATACCTGCCCACCTTCCTCGAAGCCCTCCGGCACCGCAGCTGCTACAAGAAACCGATCACCGTCGTCACCGGATCCGACGCAGCAGCACTCGACCCCGCCATGAAAGCCCTCCACGACCCCGAGGCTCCCATCACCGTCATGTACGCGTCCTTCCCCTCCCCCGCCGGTCTCTCCGCCCCCGCCCACCGCGACCACGGCCTCTACACCGGATTCGTCCAGGCCTTCACCTCCGACCACCACGGCCGGCACTTCCCCGCCGGCCACCTCGAACGCAGCTACTGGCCCGTCCTCGCCCACGACGCCGTCCTGACCGCCGCCACCGCCATCCACACCGCCGCCGCCAACGCCGCCGGCCACACCCCCAACCGCTACGACGTCACCAACCAGCTCTACACCCTCGGCGACGAAGCCGTCCCCGCCGCGACCGGCCGCCTCGGCATCAACCGCCAGGGCAACCGCACCGACCTCCCCGTCACCATCCACACCCTGCCCGCCCCCGACTGAACCGTCAGCCCGAGAAGCCGGTGGGGGGAGACCGATTCGGTCTCCCCCCACCGGTCGACCAGGACGCGCCGTCACGGCCTCGTGCCATCCGTTCCGGCGCCTTCGACGACGAATGCGCGCTCATCGAGCCCCCTGCTTCCCGTCCCGGCCTGCGAGACCCCCACCGGGGGACGGCCCGAAAAGCACCCCCGCCGCGAGATCGTCGACGCGATCCACTACGTCGTCGACACCGGCTGCACGTGGCGAGCCCTGTCCAGGACTCCCCGCCCTTTATGCGGAATCTGATGTGTCGAGATCGTCGGCAGTGCCGGCGACCGCCGGCCCGCAGCCGGCGGGAAGGTGGACGAGGACCAGAGCGACCGCGTCATGAGGGTTCTCAGTCTCTCCGATGTCCGCCGGGCCGTGCGGCGAGCGAGTCTTCCACCAGGTGACGCGGTATTTCCCGTCCACGGAGGTAATCACCGGAACATCGTGGGTGTAGGGGAATCCGGTGCAGCGGCTGAAGTTCAGCGACCTGTGGCTGTGAAAGGGGAAGAGTGCTCGCAACCGCGGCTCAGCGTATGCAGCCTCGATAAGGTCGTGGTCGACGTGAGTCGCCGTGGTCTGCCGGTAGATCGTCCACATGGTCTCGACGGCGGTGCCGCGCTCGTGGGCTTCGGCCAAAGGCCCGTAGTGGACGAACGGGCATGCGGATCGCAGATCTTTCAGGTCAGCGCCGGCCTGCCAGACTCCGATGGCCGTGGCAGCCTCGTCCAAGCGTGTTGTGTCGCCCTTGGCCATCGTGACGCCGCGTTCCCGGAAACTCATGACGAAGCAGCGTTCCTGGACACCCAGGTGAACGTCCGTCGTCCGCGCGCGACCCTCCGCACGGGCTCCTGTTCGCCTCCACCCCGGGGCTCGTTCGGGGAGTACGTCAATCCGATGTCCGGCCTGTTGGACGGCCCCTTGCAGAGCGATCTGGAGCGTTCCGTCCTGGCCGAGTTCGGGGTAGAGACTCTCCAGGTTCGGGGCAGGCTGAGACGTCACGCTTCACCCTTCGATCGGTGCCGCCGGTTTCTACAGGTCTTGAGCACTGCTCGGCCGACGTGGCAACCACGGCAGACGGTGAGCCTTTTCCCGCCTGCTTTTGAAACAGGTTGGGGGGCGCTCATGGCGTTCCGGGACGATGCTCGGTGCGGAGCAGACCGTAGACGAGCACATCGACATACGCGCCGTGTTGAAAGGACCTGCCGCGCATGACCCCTTCCCGGCAAAACCCCAGGCGTTCGAGGGCTTTCTGCTCTCCGAGGTTGCCGCCGTTGGTGAGGGCTTCGATTCTGTTCGCAGTCGTGCGGCCGAACAGGTAATCCACGAGCAGCTTCTGCGCCGCCGTGCCCACCCCCTGTCCACGATGCTCGGGCAGCACCCCCACGCCGATCTCGTAGGTGACACCCGACGGGAAGCCGCGGGGCCTCCAGCCGGCGATGCCGACAACCGTGTCGTCGGCCAGCACGATCGCAACCGCCGCAGACTCGGCGGAGATGCGCCCGTCGATCTCCCACCGCTTGCGGCGTGCCCTCGGATCACCGAATCCGGGCCACTCGAACTCGCCGAGCGCATCGGGGTCCGTGCAGAGGCGGTCGAGGAAGCCGAGGTCGGCCTCGGTGAACGCCCTCAAGTGGACTGTGGCCGGCTGGTTCGCTGCGGTCATGAAGGCCGGTATCGCGCCCGGAGCATCACCCGTCAGCCAATGAGGGCGCCCCAACGCGGCTGCTACAGGCAGGAGTTGGGCCGACCCCGGGCGGGGAACGTGGCAGCGCTCCTGAAGGAAGGGATCACGACCACGATGTGGCGGCGTCGCGGAGCTGGAGGTCCCCCAGCGCCGCCTGGAGTGCAGCAGCACCGCCCGCGTACACGGCGAGCCGGGGACTGCGGGCCCCAGATCGCTACGCGGTGGTGTGGCGCTCGGTCCGGCAGTGATGATCTGCAGCGCTTCGGCGATGCGGTCGTGGCGGGTGCGGTGGGAGACCGTGCAGACGCGCAGGGCAGGCAGGACGGCTTCCCTGGCGTTCGGGCCGCGGGGCTCGTGCTGCTGCCGGCGGATGCCGGGCCGGCGTCGTGGCCGTGTGCCGCAGCGGCCGCTCAGAGGTGGCCCTCCAGGAGCTTCCGCAGCTCGGCGACGGTCGTGGGCCCTGTGCCGTGCGCCACCGCCGCCCCCTCCTTCAGCAGGACGTAGGAGGGGGCTCCGGTGATCCCGTACCGCTCGGTTGCGGCCGGACAGCGCGTGATGTCGGTGCGGACGGCCGTCAGGCGGCCCGTGCAGTCGTCGGCGACGGCACTGACGACGAGGTCCATCTCCCGGCAGGGCTCGATGGCCTTGGGCCATGTCCCGGTGAAGTAGGCGAGGACCGGGACTGCGCTCGTCCGGAGGATGAAATCGAACTCCGCGTCCTCACGGGGTCGGTGGACCCGCTTCGCCATGCAAGCTCCTGGCCTCGTGTTCCGTCATTGCGTGCTCATCATCCCTCGCGCGGTGTGCCCGCCGGTCCGGTCGGCCGTCCGCCCCTGGTGATCGGGCCTGGCCGCGTCGTCGGTCAGCCGGCTGCAGCGCGCCGCACGGCCGTGGGTGGGTTCGTGCAGGGCGGCGTCCGCCTCCGCGCCGGCACGAAGGCCGTTCTCACCGCCCGGTTCCTGGACCGCTCGCGGACGCGGTCGCGGATGCGGTGGTGGGCGCGGTCGCGGATGCGGTGGTGGGCGGTCGGGGTGTGCGTCAGCCGGTCCGCAGGCCGACCGCCAGTGTCAGTTCAAGGACCCGGTGGGGCGATGCGAGGTCGGGAAACAGCTCCCGCAGCTGGGACATGCGGTACCGGACGGTCTGGGGATGGACGAACAGCGCCGCCGCCGCCTCGTCCCGTCTGCCCTGGTGCAGCAGCCACGCCCGCAGCGTCTCCTCCAGCCGCCGTGCGGTCGCGACGGGCAGGGCCTGCAACGGTGCGAGGGCTCGGGCGCGCAGGTCTGCGAAGGCGTCCGCGTCGGCGCTCAGCACCAGCTCGGGCAGGTGGTCCTCGGTGTCGCGGATGTCGCAGGAGAGGGAGCGCGCGCGTGCGGCCCGTGCGTACGAGGCCGACGCGCGAATCCACGGGCGGGCCGGGCCGACCACGGCCGCGCGGTCGGTCAGCTGCCGCAGGAGATGTGACCGGTCGGCGTCGGGGACGAGGAGCACGCCGGTGGCGTCCGGGGAGTCGTCGAGGACGAGGGTGCTCGGGTCGAGCGTGCGGTAGGCGGGCCGGGCCTGGGCGGCGGGCAGCAGGACCGCGGTCAGCGAGACCGGAGGCTGCCATCCGGCGCGTTGGGCGGAGGCCAGCAGCATGTCCGGGCTCGCGCCGGCGAGGAGGTCGCGGGCCAGGTGTTCCAGGTGGCGCTCGTGGGCCCTGCCCCGGGCGGCCAGTTCGTCGGCGTGGCCCGCGGCGCTCGCGGCGGAGAGCTCGTCGATGTAGGCGAAGGTCAGCTCGGCGAACTTGGCGACCTCGGCGGCGGGCAGCCCTGCGGGTACGGCGCCCGCCGCCAGGCCTCGCCAGGCCACGCGTGCGCCGACGCGGTAGGCGCTGAGCAGGGCGTCCATCGAGCGGCCGTCGCGTACCTCGCCGCGGCCCAGCTCGTAGGCCGCGTCACCGGCGTCGCCGCCTGTGGCGTTCCCGCTCGCGAGGTCCAGGTAGTGCCCGAGGGCGGTGCGCACGGCCCGGCGGATGGTGGCGCCCATGTGTCCCGACAGGGCGTTGGCGTAGGGCGGGACCTCGTCGATGATCGCCTGGACGACCTCGTCGGCGGTGGTCCTCAGTGCGGCCCGCAGTGCGGTGACCGTCGTCTCGTCCAGGGCCAGCTCGCTGGCTCTGCGGATCACATGACTCATGCTTTGTTCCCTGCGAACAACTCTGTCGAGCAGATTTACGTCCTGCGGTCAGGACTTTACGCCCTGCGGCGCAGCAAGCTGGAGTCATGACGAGTGCAGCGCTCCGCAGCAGGGCGTGGAAACTGCTGGAGATGGTCACGACGCCGCTGCTGCCGTCGGACTACCTCGACCTGGTCAGCCCGCTGCGTGCGGGCGCTGACCTGCGTGGGCGCATCGAGGCGGTGCACCCCGAGACGGGTGACGCCGCGACTGTCGTGATCAGGCCGGGACGGGGCTGGCGCGGCCACACGGCCGGTCAGTACGTGCGGATCGGGGTCGACGTCGACGGGGTGCGCCTGTGGCGTGCCTACTCCATCACCTCGCCGACAAGCCGTGAGGACGGCCGCGTCACGATCACCGTGAAGGCGATCCCGGACGGCAAGGTCAGCAACCATCTGGTCCGCAGGGCGAGACCGGGCACGCTGATCCAGCTCGACCAGGCGACCGGTGACTTCGTGCTGCCGCAGGCCAAGCCGGCCAAGGTGCTCTATCTGACGGCCGGCAGCGGCATCACGCCGGTGATGGGCATGCTGCGCGACACCGGGTTCGACGACGTCGTCATGGTCCACTGCGCGCCACGGCCGCACGACGTGATCTTCCGCGACGAGCTGCACGGCCTGGCCGCGGAGGGGAAGCTGCGTCTCACCGAGGTGCACACCGACACGGACGGCGTGCTCGACATCGCCCGTCTCGACGAACTCGTGCCCGACTGGGCCGAGCGCGAGACCTGGGCCTGCGGGCCCGCGGGCCTGCTCGACGCCGCCGAACAGCACTGGAGCGAGCACGGCGTCGAGAAGCGCCTGCACACCGAGCGCTTCCGCCCGAGCATCGTCGTCGCCGGCGACGGCGGCGAGGTCACGTTCAGCGCCTCCGGCAAGACGGTCGACGCGGACGGCGCCACGCCGTTGCTGGACGTCGGCGAGGAGGCCGGCGTGCTCATGCCCTCCGGGTGCCGCATGGGCATCTGCTTCGGCTGCATCACGCCGCTCAAGGCGGGCGCCGTCCGCGACCTGCGCACCGGCGAGATCACCGAGGCCGAGCCCGGCGTCCTCATCCAGACCTGTGTGTCCGCCGCTGCGGGCCCCTGCGACATCGAACGGTAGGAGCACCTTGACCGCCATCGACCCCACCGCCCACCTGAGCGCGGAGCAGATCGAGGAGCTCGGCCGCGAGCTGGACGCGATCCGCGACGAGGTGATCGCCGGCCGCGGCGAGAAGGACGCCGCCTACATCCGCAAGGTCATCTCGGCGCAGCGCAAGCTCGAGCTGGTCAGCCGGGGCGTGCTGCTGTTCTCGCTCTTCCCGCCGGCGTGGCTGATCGGCACCGCCGGGCTGTCCGTGGCGAAGATCATGGACAACATGGAGATCGGCCACAACATCCTGCACGGCCAGTGGGACTGGATGCGGGACCCGAAGATCCACTCCACCACCTGGGAGTGGGATCACGTCTCGCCGTCCGAGCAGTGGAAGCACTCGCACAACGAGCTGCACCACACGTACACCAACGTGATCGGCAAGGACAACGACCTCGGCTACGGCATCATGCGCGTCGACGAGGACCAGAAGTGGCACCCCTTCCACCTCGGCCAGCCGCTGTGGAACTTCCTCAACGCCTGCTTCTTCGAGTACGGCATCGCCGCGTACGACCTGGAGCTCGGCAAGAACCTGCACAAGCGCCGCCGGGGGAACCCGGAGTTCCGGGCGCGGGCCCGGGCCGTGGGCCGCAAGATCCGGGGGCAGGTCCTCAAGGACTACGTGATCCACCCGCTGCTGTCGGGGCCGTCGTTCCTGCCCACGCTCGCCGCCACGTTCACCGCGAACCTGGTCCGCAACGTCTGGACCCACTCGGTGATCATGTGCGGGCACTTCCCCGAGGGCGTGCAGGTCTTCGAGCGCCGGTCGATCAGGGGCGAGACGCGCGGCCAGTGGTACCTGCGCCAGATGATGGGCTCGGCGAACATCAGCGGCAGCAAGGCCATGCACTTCATGACCGGCAACCTCTCGCACCAGATCGAGCACCACCTGTTCCCGGACCTGCCGAGCAACCGGTACGCCGAGGTCGCGGTGAAGGTGCGCGCGCTGTTCGAGAAGTACGAGCTGGAGTACGTCACCGGGCCGCTGCCCAAGCAGGTGTTCTCCGCGTGGCACAAGGTCTTCCGGCTCTCGCTGCCGAACAAGAAGAAGCCCGCAGTCAAGACGCCGGACCGTGAGCGGGAGCAGGAGCTCGTCGCCGCCTGATTGCCGGTATGCGGTCGGTCGTTCAGATCGTCCGGCCGGACGCGACGGCGCGGGACCATAGGGCCGCGGCCGTCTGCGCGGCGCCTATAGGGCCGCGGCCGTCTGCGCGGCGCAGATAACCTGCGCGGATGCAGCGGATGCAGCGGATGCAGCGGGCCGCCGGCGTGATCGTCGGCTCAGCGGTGGGTGACGCCCTGGGCGGCCCCTTCGAGTTCGGCCCCCGGGGAGCCTTCTCCGCGCGGTTCCCCTCCCCCGGCTCGGGTGGCGAGATGTGCGGAGGCGGCGGCTGGGATCCCGGCGAGGCGACCGACGACACGCAGATGGCCGTCCTGGTCGCGGAGTCCCTGCTCGAGCGGGGCGGTCTGGATCTGCCGGACGTCTTCGCCCGCTTCCAGCGGTGGGCGGCATCAGAGCCCAAGGACATCGGCCTGCAGACCGAAGACGTCCTGACCAACGGCATGCCCTGGGATCTCGCCGCCGCGATCCATTCCCAGGTCAACCGGAGAGCAGCCGGAAACGGCTCCCTGATGCGGGCGTCGACCTCCGCGGTCCACTTCGCAGCCGCCGGCCGGGAAGCCACCATGGACGCGGCCCGGCGCATCGCCGCCCTCACCCACGGCGACCGCGCGGCCTGGGAAGGCACCGCGATCTTCCACGAGCTCATTCGCGTCGCGTTCGAGGGCAGCGACCCCCTCGCGGCGCTTCCGGACATCCTGGCTCACGTCCACCCCGACCACCGTGATCGCTACGCCACCGTCCTCGCGGCCGACTGGCACCCCGACCAGGCGACCGAGTTCAACGGCGCCGTCTGGCCCTGCCTGGGCTCCGCCGTCTGGGCCCTGCGGACCACCTCCGGCTTCGAGGACGCGATGCGCGCGGCGATCGACCTCGGCGGTGACACGGACACCGTCGCCGCGGTGACCGGAGGCCTCGCGGGGGCGTACTACGGGCTGGACGCCGTCCCCGACCGCTGGACCCGGCCGCTGCACGTTCCCCTCCCCGGATTCGACGGACGGGTGCTGCACCTGGAAGATCTGCTCCATCTTGCGCACCGGCTCGGAGGCTGACCCGGGTGCTGCCGCGCACTCTCCACCGGCCCCGGCCCTCAGCCGCCGTCGCCCGACCGGTGGCTCCGCGAAGAGGACGACTCCCTCGCGTCGCACAGCACAAGCCGCGGGCCGGAACGTGACGGAGCCCGGAAGCATGTCCAGCTCCCGGGCTCCAGCTTGCCACCCATTTGCGCACACCGACGGCGTTTAAGAACCGCGGGTCATGTTGAGATCGACGTGTTCTGCCTTTGAACTACAGCGCCACGAGAGAGGCGCCGAGGGGACTTGAACCCCCATCCGTCGATGTTCGCCCACGCTCGGTCGATCCGGTGTTCGGCGGCGAATACTGAGACTGGAGCGAGAATCTGAGTTTCACGGGGCCGCCTCTGCCAGGCTTGGGCCACCCCCGCACGTGGTGCGGGGAGAGGGATTCGAACCCCCAACTGACACCCCTTCATCAGCTTCAACATCAGTTTCAGCTTGCGCTCATCGCGCACCCTCCGCTCGCGACGGAGGGCGTGTGTGGAGGCTACCGGAACAGGTAGCCGAATACCGCGTCGCCGACCCGCTGGTCGGTGACCTCGGTGTTGTTCGCCTCCTCGCGGGCGAACTTGACGGACTGCTGGAGCTTCTCAACACGGTCGAGGAGCTCGTTGACCCGCCGGGCCGGCAGCGCGCCGGAGAACTTCACCGTGGTCCAGTAACCGACCGGGACGTCCTCGTAGTACACCTCGACCTGCGCCGGGTGCTTCTCCGTGGCCTCGGCCTTCACGTGGTTGCGCGGAACCTTCTTCGTGCGGATGGTCCGCACCGGGTCCGTCTTCCACGAGTCCGTCGAGGGGTCCAGGTTCCAGGACTCGGAGGCGTCGAGCACTGGCAGCTTGCGCACGAAGGTGTGCAGGTCGGTGAGTTGCTTCTCCAGGAACAACAGGTAGGGGACGGGCACCTGGGGCAACAGCACCGTACCGTCGACCACCACGTCCGCGGCCGCGGACCGGTTCGCCCAGTCCTTCGTCGCGGTCACGTCGAAGAGCCGCGTCAGCGTCCCGGCGGTCGCCCGCAGAGCGTCCTCGGCCTTGATCTGCACCCGCGTGGACTCGGGCGGCAGCTGCTCGCCCTCCTCGTCCTTGGGCTGGTAGGTCCGGGAGATGCCGGCCAGCAGGGCGGGCTTCTGCACGTCCTGGTGAGCCTGGGTGAGCTCCTGAAGGGCCTTGGACTTGACGCCCTTTTCGACTGCGATGATCTGGTTCAGCTTCGGCACACGGCGAACCTAACAACCCCGCGCCGCACGCACATCCGATTAAACGCCTGCCCCGTCATTTCCGCCTGAGAGGGCGGGGCGGCGAGTGTGAGCCCGGACCGGGGCGCGAAGGTCACCGACCCTGCTTCCGCAGCGACGTGTGCGATCGGACGTCCGGCGTCGACCCGCAGGCAGAGGCGCAGCCGTCCTTCGGGGGCCGGCGGTGCGCTGCGGTGTCCTCTGCTGGTGGCGCTGCTGGACTCGGCGGCCGCGGCTCCGCGGGAGCCCTGGGGTCTCGGGGCTCCCGCGTGAGCGGCTGTGCGTGGTGTCAGCGTGCGAACTTTTCGATGGCCGCCGGGGTGACGGGGGTGAAGAAGTTGACGAGGTTGCCGTCGGGGTCGCGCAACAGCAGCGAGCGGTTGCCCCAGGGCATCGTGGTGGGCTCGTTGACGAAGTCGGTGACGAAGCCGGTCAGGTTCTGGTGAACGCGGTCCACGTCGTCGACGAGGAACTCGGTGATCACGCTGTGGTTGTCCGCCGGGCGGGCAGAGCCCGGGGCGAACAGCGGGACCGTGCGGGTGCCGGCGATCGCGAGGGTCGCGCCCGCGGTCCTGAGTTCGGCGAAGTCCTCGGTGACCCGTGTCGCCTGCATCCCTGTGGCTCGCTCGTAGAACTCGACGAGGCGTGCGACGTCGCTGGTGATGATGCGGATCGAGACGAAGTCCATGGGAATCTCCTTGGCCGTGCTGGGGGCGTACATGTCGCAGGCTAGGAGAAATAGGGGACAGAATCGGTCCTGTATTCGCGTTAGGCTGCGAACATGCCACGACCCACCGGCCGCGTACTGACGCTCCTGGAGCTGCTGCAGTCGGGCGGCACCCGGACTGTGGCCGAGCTCGCCGACCGTCTCGGCGTCGAAGGGCGCACGGTGCGGCGGTATGTGGGCCAGCTGATCGACCTGGACGTGCCCGTGGAGTCGGTGCGCGGCCGCTACGGCGGGTACCGGCTGGCTCCCGGGTACCGGTTGCCTCCGCTCATGCTCAGCGACGACGAGGCGCTGGCCGTGCTGCTCGGTCTGGTCGCCGGCCGCCGGGCGGGGCTGACGACGGCGGAGCGCACGGCGAACGAGACGGCGTCGGCGAAGATCCGGCGGGTGCTGCCCCAGCACATCGCGCGCCGGCTCGACGCCCTCCTGGAAGCTCTCGCCTTCACGGATCAGCCCGGCGAGCTGGATCACCCGGGCACCGGGCTCCTGCTCACCGTCGCCGATGCGGTGCGCCACCGTCGGCCGGTCTCGATCCGCTACACCGACCGCGACGGACGGCGCAGCGAACGCACCCTGCACGCGTACGGGATCGTCGCCCATGCGGGCCGGTGGTACGTCACGGGCAAGGACGCCCAGGTCGGCGAGGACCGGACCTTCCGGCTCGATCGCATCGCGGACGCGAGGACCCTGCCCGGCTCATTCGAAGCGCCCGTGGGTGCCGATCCGGCGCAGCGCGTGTTGTCAGGGTTCGCCACGGCCGAGTACCAGCACGAGGTGACCTTGCGGATCCACGGGACAGTCGAGCAGATCCGCGCGCACCTGCCCGCCGGCGTCGCGAGCCTGGAGGAGCACGAGCCCGCGGCCGGCCAGGACGCGGCGGCCGAGCGCTGGCTGCGCGTCGAGCTGCGGGCGCAGCGGCTCGACTGGTTGCCTCGGACACTCGCCTCACTCGACCGGCCGTTTGTCATCGAGCGGCCCGCTGAACTGCGCGACCTCGTCATCGCGCTCGCCGATCGCCTCACGTCCTGCGCCCGCCGAGCCTGACGGCGAGGAACCCATGTCTTGAGACGGCACGGCCGGGGAGGTGATCGACGCGATCGCGTTCACGTGGCGTACCGGGATGCCGTGGACGGGATCCGGACCGGGGGGGGGAAGGTCGTGCTGCGGGGCCGTGGGCGTGGCCGGCCCGCGGGTCGGCCACGCCGGCGGCCGTTCAGGTCAGGGGCACAGGCCGCGGTCTCATGATGGTGTTCCCCCTGCTGGTCTCACGACGGGACGGCCGGTCGGCGCCGCCCACGCACAGTGAGACCGCACAGGGCCGCCGACCGTTGTGGGCTTCCTTGTCGCGGCCCTGTCGCTGCTGTCACCACAGCCGTTACACCAACTGCGTGTCGTCCGGCCGTACTTGTGTCCCTCGCCGGGCTGGTCCGTCCGTTCGGCCGACGGGTTCGTCCTCTGCGACGGGCAGGACGGCGAGTATCCGGATGAGGACGCCGTCCCCGTCCACAGGACGAGGAGCCGGCCTGGGGCTGCAGTCCTCGCCCGGTCGCTCGCCGGCCCCGATCGGCCGGCCCGACGTGGTCCCGGGCACACGGCCGGGCACGGGACCGCGTCGTCAGGAGACCTTGTCGGCGGTGTTCGTGCGCGAGCAGCGGAGGGCGGTCTGCCAGTAGCAGGCGACCTGGACGAGTCCGTAGCGGTACTCGGTGCCGGTGCCGGCGATGGGCAGCGAGTCCCGGCCGAGTGTCCGCCGGATGTCACCGACGGCACCCCGGCAGTGTCCGGATGTCAGGCACAGCGCTGTCGCGGCGGAGACGAAGGGCGTGGCCATGCTCGTGCCGTCTTCGAAGCCGTAGTCTTCGCCCGGGGGCGTGGGGTGGGTGGGGAGGGTGGAGAGAATGCCGGCGCCGGGGGCCGCGATGTCGACCCAGGATGCTCCGTGGTTGGAGAAGCCGGCCTTCTGGTTGAACACGGTGGTGGCGGCCACGCTGATTGCTTCCGGGTAGGCAGCCGGGTAGTTCGGGGCGGTGGTGCCGTCGTTGCCCGCGGCGGCCACCAGGGTGACGCCTGCCCGGTCGGCCAGGCGGATCGCCTGGTGGAGCAGGAGGCTGTCCGGGGTCCTCAGACTCAGGTTGGCGACCCGGATGTTGTGGGCCTTGGCGTTCTGGACGAGCCAGTTCAGTCCGGCGATGAGGTCGGAGTTGAGCAGTGAGCCGTCGTCCTTGATGACTTTGACGTTCCACAGCCGGGTGCCGGGTGCGGCGCCTTCCGCTCCCACGCTGTTGTTGAGTAGGTGTTTTTGATCCCTGGCCGTGAGGTGGCTACGCCTGGATGATCTGAGTCGTGGGGGTTGGCGGGACGGCTCGGCGGTATTGCCGGGAGTGCGGTGATCCGCTTCCGCAGACGATGGCGGCGGAGGCGGTGTTCTGCTCGGGGCGGTGCAGGTCACGACGGTGGCGGAGGCTTCAGCAGACTCGCCAGCGGGTCATGGCGATGCAGCGGGGAGAGCAGGCGGAGTGCCCGGTCTGCGGGCGGTCGTGGACGGTAGGAGTGGAGCGGTCAAAGGCGGCGGTGTACTGCTCGGACCGTTGCCGGGTACGGGCCTGCCGCCAGCGGCGGGCGTCACGGAACGGCGTAACGGAAACGCCATAGCCGAACGCCTCGCCAACACCTCCAACACCCCAGGATTTGCAAGGTAGTTGGGAGCGACTGCCGAGCGCTTCGAGCGCCCCTGGTTCACGCCCTGCCCCGGCGTGTCGCGCGCGCGTCACGGTGGACAGTGACCGGGGCCGGCGCCCCTTTGATCGGTCCCGTCGTGGCGGCTGGGCCGGACCCGGGCGAGGACGGTGGTCATCATGACCGACGTGACCGACCGAATCGGGAACGTCACCCGGCAGCGTTACGAACAGCTCGTCACCCGGGCGAAGGAACTGATCGCGCAGATCGCCCGCTCGCAATTTGCCCTCGGTGACATGGCGTTGGAGATTGAGCCGATGAGGGCGGTGGGCGGGTCGATGCCGAACGGCACGGACGACCTGTTCACCGTGACGGAGTCGTTGCAGATGTTCGCGGACGACATCGGGGTGGAGCGCCGGACGGTGGAGGACTGGCGCTACACCGCCAACCGGTGGCCGGCCAAGCGCCGCAGGGAGGGCGTGTCGTTCACTGTTCATCGCATCCTCGCGTCGGTCGTGGACGAGGACGAGCGGTGGGCGGCGATCGAGGACGCGCCGTTCAACCCGCGCACGGGGGCGAGGCAGTGGACGCCGGACGGCGCGAAGCGGGCCGTCGGCCAGCGGGTCGACCGGCCGGTCACGGTGGATGAGAAGGTCCAGGCCGTGGCCGACCTGACCCGTGATGACGAGGTCGCCGCCCAGGTCGCCACCGACCTGCTGAAGCGGCCGGCGGTCACCGAGCACGTCACTCCGGCCGAACGGGTGCGGGTCGTCACGGAGCTGACCCGGGACGACACCGTCGCGCAGGAGGTCACCAGCAGTCTGCTGCGCCGCCCGGATGTCGCCCGGAAGACGATGCGGGACGACACCACCCGGATGCTCGTCAACCGCGCCCAGTTCGACAACTCCAACGAGACACGTGACAGGATCCGGGAGCGCACCCCGGCCGTCCGCGCGATCGAGCACACCATCGAGTACCTCGACCTGGTCGGCTCCTGCCACAACTTCGTAGCCACCCTGGGCCGCCTGGTCCCGCAGCTGCGGGGGCAGGAGTTCACCGAGGACGAACGTGAGACCGTCCGCCGGCAGATCGGCCGGGTCCGCGCCGCGGCGGACTGGCTCGAAGGAGCCCTCGACAACGGCGAGTTCACCCTTGATGAGCAGCTGGTCCAGCTGCTCAAGGGCGAGTAGGCCATGCCGCGACGCCGGGAGGCCCGGCCGCTGTCCGAGCACTACGGCGACCTGGTCCGCGTCGCCCTGATGGAAGCACGCCCCGCCGGCCTGCACACCTACCAGCTCATGGCCGCCACCCGCCTGACCCGCTCGCAGATCGGCCGCGGCATCCGGCACGTCCGCGACGTCGTCGCCGCGGAGAACCTGACGCCGATCACATGGACACGCCGCGACGGGTTCATGTTCTCCGACGACCCCGCGGACTGGATCGAGTACGACAAGCGGCAATTCCGGCAGATCCTCGGCCGCCTCACCCGGGTGATCACGGGCACGCTCGATCCGCACCTGGCCCGCTACCCCGACGACGAATGGGCCCAGCTCGCCACCGCCCAACTCACCGGCGTCCGCGCCACTCTTGCCCAGCTCTCCAAATAGCCTCTGCCCACCGCCGATCACCCCTGCTGAGCCCTCCATGCCCGCTGTCCCCCGTCGCCGCCGCTACCCGTCCGACACCTCCGTCGCCGAATGGGCACTGCTGGAACCCCTGCTGCCCGTCCCGGCCTGCCAGACCAAGACCGGCGGGCATCCGGAGAAGTGGCCCCGGCGGGAGATCGTCGACGGCATCCGCTACATCGTCGACAACGGCGCGAAGTGGCGGGCCCTGCCTGCGGATTTCCCTCCGTGGGAGACGGTTTACGGGTTTTTCTGGCGGTGGAACCGGGCCGGGGTCGTCACTTACATCCGTGACCAGCTCCGCCGCCGAATTCGTACCGGCAAGGGCCGCTGCCCGCACCCGGTCACGCTGATCGTCGACTCCCAGTCGGTCAAGGGCGCCTCCACCGTTGGCAGGAACAGCCGTGGCTACGACGCCGCGAAGAAGATCAACGGCCGCAAGCGACATATCACCGTGGACACCCTCGGCCTGCCCGTGATGATCACGGTGACGCCCGCCGATATCCAGGACCGCGACGCCGCCCGCGACGTGTTCTGGCGCTTGCGCCTCACTCAGCCGCAGATCACCCAGGTCTGGGCCGACCGCGGCTACGCCGGTGAACTTGTGGGCTGGGCCCGCGAACGCCTCTGGCTCAGCCTCCGCATCGTCTCCCGGCCCAAAGGGGCCAAGGGCTTCGTCGTCCTGCCCCGCCGCTGGAAAGTCGAGCGCACGATCGGCTGGTGCATGAACGCCCGCCGCAACGCGCGCGACTACGAACGCCTTCCCCAGCACTCCGAAGCCCACCTGAACTGGGCACTCATCACCATGATGACCCGGCGCCTCACCCGAAAGAGCCCCCGCACCAGCCAGTGGACCAAGAAGCCTCCGGCAGCCCGCGCCTGATCAATCCGATCTCGCACGGTCCTCGGACGGGGTGGCAGATGCCGACGGGACAGCGAAGAATCCCAGTGCGGCGAGGACTGCCACGCTCGCTGCGAGCGCCAAGGTGCCTGGAAGGGACCGGGTCGCGACCGGTCCGGCAACCGCCGCCCCCAGGGCGAATCCGGTGATCTTCAAGCTGGCGCCGGTGGTGAATATCTGCCCGCGCAGTCGTTCAGGGGCCTCCCGGTGGCGGACTGCGAACAAGGCAGCCAATTGAGGTCCCTCACCGATCCCGGCGATGAGTACGGCCACGATGAGCACGGCTGGTTGACCCCATATGGCCAAGGACAACGCGGCAGCCTGGACAAGGGCACTGACCCAGATAACCGTGTCGGGGGCGACCACACGTGGAAACCGCGCGAGTACGGCGTTGGCCATCATCGCGGAGATCGCCGTGCAGGAGAGCAGCACCGCGCCGCGGCCGGCTCCGCCCAGGACGCGCTCGCCCAGGAGCGGAATACAGGCCGCCAGCATGCCCTGAGCAAAGCACGAGAGGACCGAGGTGAGGGTCGCTCGGGCCAATGACGGTCTCCCGACGACGACTCGCAGACCAGCAGCGAGATCACTGACCACTGAGCTTGCCTGAGCACCCTGCGTCCGGCCGGAACGGGCGGGCAGCATCCAGGCAGCGGGCAGCGCCAAGCCGATGAGCACCGCGGAGACCACCACGGCCGTCGAGGCCCCCAGCGTCTCCGCAACGCCCCCTGCGAGAGCCGGACCGGCCAGACTCGCCACGCTGAACGTCATGGCATCGAGCGCGTTTGCCCGGGGCAGGCGGTCGCCCAGCACCACACGGGGCAGCTGGGCCGTCCATCCGCCCGACAGGGCCGGCCCCAGCAGCCCCGCCACCACAGCGATCACGATGGTGACACCGAACGGCAAGCGGCCCAGTCCCGCGAGAATCATCCCCAGCCCCGCCGCATACAGGACGAGGGCCCCGGTCAGCAGGCGTCCCGGCCGTCCGGCTCTGTCAAGGAGCGCTCCGAGCACCGGCCCACCCACCGCAGCAGAGATCGTGATGCCCGCGAGCAGCGACGACGCGTCGACGGCCGATCCGGCCAGGGCGAATGCTGCCAGCATCAGCGACGGTCCCGACATCTCGTCCCCCGCACGAGCTGCCACTGCTCCAGCGAGATAGAAGCGGAGTGAGTAACGCTTTGTCATCGACAAGACGTTACGGAGGTAACTCAAAACTCAGCAAGATGCGTTACATTCCGCAGGTGTCCTTCAACAGCGACGACTGGTCCACTCGGCACTCCGTGCTGACCACGGCTCGGCGCACCGCCGCCCTGATCAACGCCCTCGCTGACGAGCACCCTGACCCAATCGCCGTCGCCGGCGTGCTTCGTGCATACGGTGAGGCTGACCCCATCGAACTCACGACTCGGGATGTTGCCGGGATGCGCGCAGCCGCTGACCTACTGCGGCAAGTCTTCGCGGCCGAGCACGCGGACGGCGCCGCGGCCACCCTCAACCGCCTTCTCTTGGACCACACCGGACCGCTCCGCCTGACCTCGCACGGCGGCAACACCCCCTGGCATCCTCACCTGGACCACGACGACAACGCCGCCTGGGACGAGTGGCTCCTCGCCTCCTCCTGCATGGCCCTGACCGTCCTCGTCTGGGACCGCCAACGCCCGCCGGGAAGGATCTGCGCCTCAACTAGCTGCCAGAACGTCTTCATCGCCCAAGGCAGCGGCCCGGAGCGCCGTTACTGCTCCCGCCGATGCGCCACCCGCGAACGAGTCGCAACCCACCGGCACTCCCACTCCATCGAACAATCGAACGAAACCAAGTAGGGGACTCGGATCAGAGCCCCACGAGGCATCACTCGACGAGCTGCTCGCCAACGCGGCATCGGGTTGAAAAACACCTACTGAGTGCCTGGACGATGCCTGCGACGTGTGTCCCGTGACCGTAGAAGTCGTCCGCAGTGGCCGCGCCGGAGAAGTTCACGCTCCCGGCGACCCGGAGATCGGGGTGGTTGACGTCGATGCCGGTGTCCAGCACGGCGACCCCGACCCGGGCCGGGGAGGGCAGGGTGAAGCCGCGCTCGCCGCCGGCCACGGCACCGATCCGAAACAGGCCCCACTGCCCGGCCAGCAAGGGGTCGCCCGCATGCAGGACGCCGCCCTGCCCGGGCCTGCCCGTCCGCTGCTGCGGCGGCTTCGGCGCCGGACCGGCAACGGGCTCGGGCACGGATCCCTGCTCGTCACGTTCGACTGCGGCGACCTGGGGATCGGCGCGGATGGACGCGATCTGCTCCGCGGTCGCCTCCAGGGCGTAGCCCTTGAGGACCAGCCCGTCCGCGGCCGCGTTGTAGACGTGCCGGAGTCTGCTCCGGCCGTCGCGCGCCAGGCCTTTCGTCTGCTCCTCTGCGACCTTGCCCGGATCGGTGACGGTGTCCTTCAGCTGCACGATCCACCGCTGCGCCGGTGCGGGCTCGGCTGCCTGCGCAGGGCCGGTCACGGCCGCGGTGGCCGCGATCGCCGACAGCACGGCGCACGCGGCCAGCATCCTGTGGACGGATGTTCTTCCTGACAGTCCCACTCGATCCTCCGATAGACCCGGCAACCAAACCCGACAAGATAAGACATTAGGTATTTCGGAGCGTGTCCTCCTTGCCCTGGTAGACCAGACGTGCGTCAGCCGGCCGGAAATCCCACGACCGGGCGCAGGGCTCAGGAGCGCGCGTGGGCCACCAGCGGGCCTGGCCCGGCAGGCACAGGTCGGCGAACCGGCGCCGCCAGGCGCGCGTACTGCTCGGCGTGCCGCGCCTCTCGCGGCACGGCGGCGTCCCGGCCTGAGGCCGGTGGCCCTGCACGTGCACGGTCCTGGGCGTCGGCGGGCGCCCGGGAGGGGTGCGTCGGGGGCTTTGTCCGGGCTTAAGGGCGGTGGCGGAGGCTGCTGTTCATGTCTGATCCTGTGATCATCGTCGGTGGGGGTGCGGCCGGTCTGATGCTCGCCTGCGAGCTGGGGCTGGCCGAGGTTCCCACCGTTGTCCTGGAGCGCCGCGACGAGCTGCCCGAGCGTTCGGGCGGCATGCTCCTCAACGCGCACATCGCGGACTTTCTGCGGATGCGGGGGCTGGCGGGCCGCTTCTTCGGCCCGGACACCCCCACGTGGGGCCGGTCGCACTTCGGTCTCGTCTACCGGGACATCGACGGTGAACTCGCCAAGACGGACTACGACTTGATCGTGCCGCAGTGGCGCAGTGAGCAGCTGCTGCGCGAGCGCGCGGTCGAGCTGGGGGTCGAGGTGCGTCTCGGCGCGGAGGTCGTCGGCCTCGAGCAGGACGCGGCCGGGGTGACGCTCACGGTGGCCGGGCGGGACGGCGCGGGCCGGATGCGCGCCCGGTATGTCGTGGGGTGCGACGGGCCCGGCAGCGCCGTGGCGCAGGCCGCCGGGTTCGACTTCGATGTGCTGGCCCCCTCCTATTACGGCGTCATCGCCGACGTCGTCGTGGACGACGAGTCCCAGGCGCTGTTCAGGGCCGGTTCGTATCCGGACGGCCAGTTCGGGGTGCTGCCGGTGAATCCGGCCGACCCCTGCGAAGTGCGGCTGATGACGGTCGAGTTCGACCGTGAGCCGCCGGGCGGCGCCGTGCCGGTGACGGTCCACGAGATCCGCTCCACCATCGAGCGGATCACCGGGCGGGCTCCGGACCTGCGGGCCGTGCGGTGGATGACACGGTACGGGAGTCCCACCCGGCTGGCGCGGCGCTACCGGGTCGGCCGGGTCTTCCTCGCGGGGGACGCAGCCCATCCGCATCCGCCGTCGTCCGGGCACGGGATGAACACCGCCGTGCACGACGCGGTGAACCTCGGCTGGAAGCTGGCCGCCGCCGTGCGCGGCTGGGCCCCGGCCGGGCTGCTGGACACGTACGACGACGAGCGCCGGCCGGTCGGTGAGCGGGCCTGTCGCCGGGCGCTCGCCCAGATTCCGCTGCAGACGCCGCTGGAGCAGGCCGCCCCGTTGCGTGAGATCTTCGCCGAGCTGATGCGGTCCGACGAGGTCAACGCGTTTCTCGTGCAGTACGTGACCAAGGTCCGCTACCCCTTCGCGGGGGACGGCGGGCCGGCTCACCCGCTGCTCGGGGCGGTGTTGCCCGAGGTGTCCCTGAGGACGCCGGACGGGGTCGTCCCGGCCGGGCCCCTGCTGTCGTCTGGGCGTGGTCTGGTCCTGGGGCCCGGGCGGTCGGGCGAGGGCACTCTGCCGGATCTGTCGGCGTGGGCGGACCGGCTGGACGTGGTGGCGGCCGAGCCGTCCGCGGAGCTCGGCGCGCAGGCCGTGCTCGTGCGCCCGGACGGGCACATCGCCTGGCTCGGGCCGGCCGACGCCCATGACCGGTTGCTGCTCGCCGTCAAGACCTGGTTCGGCTGAAACCGGCGGCGGCGCCTTCGGCGCGGTGGGCGGGGGCGCTCCCCAGCGGGGCGCCGCGCCCGTGCGGTGGGCTCCTGCGCGAGTGCCGCGCGTGCCGCGTCGGCGGTGCGGCAGGTGGTGTGCGGGCCGCTGGGCAGCGTCGAGGGGGCACGGCGTTGTGCCTCCCGGCGGTGGTGAGGGGGTCTGCCGGTTCAGCCGGCGACGGTCCAGGTGTCGCCGCCGGCCAGCAGCGCGGCGAGGTCGCCCTTGCCGTGTTGTTCGACGGCGTCGTCGAGCTGGCGGGACATCTGGGTGTCGTAGACGGCTCGTTCGGTGCTGCGGAAGACGCCGATGGGCGTGTGGTGGAGGGTGTCGGGGTCGGCGAGGCGGGAGAGGGCGAAGGCGGTGGTCGGGGACGCGGCGTGCGCGTCGTGGACGAGGATGTCGGCCTTGTTGTCCTCGGTGACCGCGACGACTTTCATCTCGCCCGTGGCCGGGTCGCGGACGACGCCCTGGCAGGCGTCGGCGCCGAAGGTGATCGGCCGGCCGTGTTCCAGGCGGATCACGGCCTCCTGCGCCTGCTGCCTGTCCCTGAGGACTTCGAAGGCGCCGTCGTTGAAGATGTTGCAGTTCTGGTAGATCTCGACCAGCGCGGTGCCGGGGTGGGCGGCCGCCTGGCGCAGCACGTCGGTGAGGTGCTTGCGGTCGGAGTCGACGGTGCGGGCGACGAAGGAGGCCTCCGCTCCGATGGCGAGGGACACCGGGTTGAAGGGTGCGTCGAGGGAGCCCATGGGGGTGGATTTGGTGATCTTGCCGATTTCGGAGGTCGGGCTGTACTGGCCTTTGGTGAGGCCGTAGATCCGGTTGTTGAAGAGCAGGATCTTGAGGTTGACGTTGCGGCGCAGGGCGTGGATGAGGTGGTTGCCGCCGATGGAGAGGGCGTCGCCGTCGCCGGTGACGACCCAGACGGACAGGTCGCGGCGCGAGGAGGCCAGGCCGGTGGCGATGGCGGGGGCGCGGCCGTGGATGGAGTGCATGCCGTAGGTGTTCATGTAGTACGGGAAGCGCGAGGAGCAGCCGATCCCGGAGACGAAGACGATGTTCTCCTTGGCCAGGCCGAGTTCGGGCATGAAGCCCTGCACGGCGGCGAGGATCGCGTAGTCGCCGCAGCCCGGGCACCAGCGCACCTCCTGGTCCGACTTGAAGTCCTTCATGGACTGCCGGGCCTCGGCCTTGGGCACGAGGGCGAGCGCGTCGGTCGTGCCGCCGGGGTGGTGTGTCGACGTCTCAGTCATCGATGGCCTCCTTGAGCGCCGCGGCGAGCTGCTCGGCTTTGAACGGCATGCCGTTGACCTGGTTGTGGGAGTGGGCGTCGACGAGATAGCGGGCGCGGATGAGGGTGGCGAGCTGGCCGAGGTTCATCTCGGGGACGATCACCTTGTCGTAGCGTCCGAGGACCTCGCCCAGGTTCTGCGGGAAGGGGTTGAGGTGGCGCAGGTGGGCCTGCGCGATGGGCGTCCCGGCGGCGCGCAGCGTGCGGACGGCCGCGGTGATCGGGCCGTAGGTGGAGCCCCAGCCCAGTACCAGGGTCCGGGCGGCGTGCGGGTCGTCGACCTCGAGGTCCGGGACGTCGATGCCGTCGATCTTGGCCTGGCGGGTGCGGACCATGAAGTCGTGGTTGGCCGGGTCGTAGGAGATGTTGCCCGTGCCGTCCTGCTTCTCGATCCCGCCGATGCGGTGCTCCAGTCCCGGCGTGCCGGGGATCGCCCAGGGGCGCGCCAGGGTGTGCGGATCGCGCTTGTAGGGCCAGAACACCTCGGTGCCGTCGGCCAGGGTGTGGTTGGGGTGCTGGGCGAACTGGGTGCGCAGGTCGGGGAGTCGGCCGGTGTCGGGGACGCGCCAGGGCTCGGAGCCGTTGGCGAGGTAGCCGTCGGAGAGGAGGAAGACGGGGGTGCGGTAGGTGAGGGCGATGCGGGCGGCGTCCAGTGCGGCCTCGAAGCAGTCGGCGGGGGTGCGCGGGGCCACGATCGGCACCGGGGCCTCGCCGTTGCGGCCGTACATCGCCTGGAGCAGGTCCGCCTGTTCCGTCCTGGTGGGCAGGCCGGTGGAGGGGCCGCCGCGCTGGATGTCCACGATCAGCAGGGGCAGTTCGAGTGACACGGCGAGGCCGATCGTCTCCGACTTGAGGGCCACGCCCGGACCGGACGTCGTGGTGACGGCCAGGCTGCCGCCGAAGGCCGCGCCCAGCGCCGCGCCGATCCCGGCGATCTCGTCCTCGGCCTGGAAGGTGCGCACGCCGAAGTTCTTGTGCTTCGACAGCTCGTGCAGGATGTCCGAGGCCGGCGTGATCGGATACGAGCCCAGGAACAACGGCAGATCCGCCTGCCGGGAGGCGGCGATCAGGCCGTAGGACAGGGCCAGGTTGCCGGAGATGTTGCGGTGGACGCCGGCCGGGAAGGCCTGCGCGGCCGGCGCGACCTCGTAGGACACCGCGAAGTCCTCGGTCGTCTCCCCGAAGTTCCAGCCCGCCCGGAACGCGGCGATGTTGGCGGCCGCGATGTCGGGCTTCTTCGCGAACTTCGACCTCAGGAACTTCTCGGTGCCCTCGGTGGGCCGGTGGTACATCCACGACAGCAGACCGAGCGCGAACATGTTCTTGCTGCGCTCGGCCTCCTTGCGTGAGAGGTCGAACTCCTTGAGCGCCTGGACCGTGAGGGTGGTCAGGGGCACCGGATGGGTGCGGTAGCCGTCCAGTGAGCCGTCCTCGAGGGGGGACGTCGCGTAGCCGGCCTTCGTCATCGCCCGTGGGGTGAACTCGTCGGTGTCGACGATGACTTCGGCGCCGCGGGGGACGTCGGCGATGTTCGCCTTCAGTGCGGCCGGGTTCATCGCGACCAGGACGTCGGGGGCGTCGCCGGGGGTGAGGATGTCGTGGTCGGCGAAGTGCAGCTGGAAGGAGGAGACGCCCGGCAGGGTTCCGGCGGGGGCGCGGATCTCGGCGGGGAAGTTCGGCAGTGTCGACAGGTCGTTGCCGAACGAGGCCGTCTGTGAGGTGAAGCGGTCGCCGGTGAGCTGCATGCCGTCGCCGGAGTCACCCGCGAACCTGATGACGACCCGGTGCAGACGTCGCACGTCCTTGTGCCGGGTCGCGGTCTGCGCGGCGGGTGCTTCGTTGACCGTGGACATGGTTGTTCCCCTACGTGTCGTTTGCGCAGATGGGGGCGGCGAGGGTGCGGGGGGCGCCGGTCCGGGCGACGGGTTTGCGGCGCGGGTCCGGGGCCGGGGGGCGTGGGGTCACGAGGCCCATGCCCCGGGGGCCCTGAAGTCCTCGCCGGGTCGCTGCCGGCGGGTGCGCGCCGTCGGGTCGGCCGGGCCTGCGGGGGTGTGCGGCCGGCGGCCGCCGCTCGCGGTGCGCGCTCGGGCCGCGAGGGCGGTGGCGAGCGCCGCGACCTCCTCCAGGGTGGGGTTGCCGCGCAGGATCCGCAGGGAGGCCTGGGCGAGCGCCTGCTCGGTGGCGGGTTCGGGGTTGTTCCTCCCGGCGCTCACAGGGGCAGGTTCCCGTGCTTGCGTCCCGGCAGCGGCACGTGTTTGGAGCGCAGCATGGACAGGGCGGTGATGAGCCGGGAGCGGGTGTCGGCGGGGTCGATCACGTCGTCCACGAGGCCGCGCTCGGCCGCGTAGTAGGGGTGCATGAGTTCGGTCTCGTAGTCCTTGATCTTCTGTGCGCGGACGGCGTCGGGGTCGTCGGCGGCGGCGATCTCCCGGCGGAAGATCACGCCTGCGGCGCCCTCGGCGCCCATCACGGCGATCTCGTTGGAGGGCCAGGCCAGCGCGATGTCGGCGCCGATCGAGCGGGAGTCCATCACGATGTACGCGCCGCCGTAGGCCTTGCGCAGGACGAGGGAGATGCGGGGCACGGTGGCGTTGCAGTAGGCGTAGAGGAGTTTGGCGCCGTGGCGGATGACTCCGCCGTGTTCCTGGTCGACGCCCGGGAGGAAGCCGGGCACGTCGACGAGGGTCACCAGCGGCACGCTGAAGGCGTCGCAGAACTGGACGAAGCGTGCGGCTTTCTCGGAGGCGTGGATGTCGAGGACGCCGGCGAGGGCGGCGGGCTGGTTGGCGACGATGCCGACGACCTGCCCGTCGAGGCGGGAGAACGCGCAGACGACGTTCTGCGCCCAGCCGGCGTGGACTTCGAAGTACTCGCCGTGGTCGACGACTTCGGCGATCACCTCGCGCATGTCGTACGACTGGTTGGGCTGGGCGGGGACGAGGTCGAGGAGGCGGTCGCAGCGGCGGTCCGCGGGGTCGTCGGCGTCGGCCGGCGGGGGCAGTTCGCGGTTGTTGGACGGCAGGTACGACAGCAGGTAGCGGACGTCCTCGAGGCAGCTCTCCTCGGTGTCGTAGGCGAAGCCGGCGACGCCGGAGACGGCGGCGTGGCTGTCGGCGCCGCCGAGTCGTTCCTGGGTGACGTGTTCGCCGGTCACGGCCTGCACCACGTCCGGTCCGGTGATGAACATCTGTGAGGTGCCGCGGACCATGAACACGAAGTCGGTGAGGGCGGGCGAGTAGGCGGCGCCTCCGGCGCAGGGGCCGAGCACGACGGAGATCTGGGGGATGACTCCGGAGTTGCGGACGTTGCGGGTGAAGATGCCGCCGTATCCGGCGAGTGCGGTGACGCCTTCCTGGATGCGGGCGCCGGCGCCGTCGCACAGGCCGACGACGGGGGCGCCGGCGGCCTCGGCGAGGTCCATCACCTTGTGGATCTTCGCTGCGTGGGCTTCGCCGAGTGCGCCGCCGAAGATGCGGAAGTCGTGGGCGTAGGCGAAGACGGTGCGCTCGTGCACCCGGCCCCAGCCGATGACCACGCCGTCGCTGTGCGGTTTTTTGAACTCCAGGCCGAATCCGGTGGCCCGGTGCCGGCGCAGTCCTTCGATCTCGACGAACGTCCCTTCGTCGAAGAGGAGCCGCAGGCGTTCGTGGGCGGTCAGTTTGCCTTTGTCGTGCTGGGCCCGGGTGGCCTGCTCGCTGGGTCCGCGGGCCACCTGCTCGCGCAGGGCGACGAGTTCGGCGGTGCGCTCGCGCAGCGAGGTGGGGCGGGTCGTCGCGGGTTTCGGCGGCGCCTGCGCACCCCTCACCGGCCTTTCGTCGGTCATGCTCAATGGAAGGCCCCTCTTCGACACGGGTGCGCCGGCTCGGGTGGGTGGCGCGGCACCGAGCGTCGATCCGCCGCCTAAAGCCGGGGTTGTGCGAGCTCGCCGGTCGTCTGCGCGATGGTCGGGGCGGGTGTGCCGGGGCGCCGGTCGCGCAGGAGGAGCAGTGCGGCGGCGGTGAGCAGGGCCGGGAGCAGTGACATCGCGGCCAGGACGCCCCATTGGGCGGTGGCGCTCTGGTGGGCCGCCTGCCCGGTGGTGGAGGGGGTGTAGCCGAAGGGCTGGAGCGCTACGAGGGCGACCAGGAAGGGTCCGGCGGCGATGCCGAGGGCCTCGGCTGCGCTGAACAGTCCGGACAGCGCGCCGACGCGGTTGCGGCCGGTGTGCGCGCTGTCGTGGGCCGTGGTCTCGGCCAGCATCGCGTAGAGGAAGAGGAGTTGGCCGGCGTGTGCCGTGCCGATGATGAGCAGCACGGCGGGTGCGTACGGTGCGGGCAGGGCGGGCGCGGCGGCCAGCAGCAGGCAGCCGCCGGCGAAGAGGGCGCAGGCCGTGCGGAGTCCCGCGCGGTGTCCGTGGCGGGCGGCGAAGCGGGTCCACAGGGGGACGACGAGCAGGTTGGGCAGGACGAACGCGGCGACGAGCAGGGGTGTCAGGTCGGGGTCGTGCAGGATGTGTTCGGCGAAGTACGGTCCCGCGGCGAGCAGGCAGCCGGTGGCGGCCATCTGGAGGGCCGTGGTGCGCAGCAGGGCGGCGAAGGCGGGGATCTCGCGCAGCAGGGCGAGCCGGCGTGCGGGGTGGGCGCCGTCCGCCGTGCGGGGTGGGGCGGGGGGTGCGGGCGGGGCCGCGGGGCGTGTGTGGGCGGGGCGGGTGTGGGCGGGGCGGGTGTGGGCGGGGCCGAAGGCGACGGCCAGGGCTCCGGCGGCCATGACGGCGGCGCCGAACAGGCCGGCCCAGCGGTGTCCGGCGAGGCTGCCGCCGTCCGCGTCGGCGATGGCGGGTCCGGCCGAGCCGATGGTCAGGGCGGCCACGGCGATGCCCGCCACCCGGCCGCCGACCAGCCGGGTCCGTTCGCGCGGGCTGTCCGCGAGGTCGGCGGGGAGCGCGGCGTAGGCGGCCTGGAAGAAGGCGAAGGCTGTCGCGGTGAGGAGGAATCCGAGGCCTGTCCAGGCCGCGCCCGCGGCGCCGTCGGTGACGCCCGCGAGCATCGCGGCGAATCCGGCGGCGGCGCCGAGGCCGCCGGTCAGGATGTGGCGTCGTCTGCTGCCTCGTCTGGCGTGGGTGCGGTCGCCGGCGCGGCCGGCGAGGGGGGTGAGCAGCACCGCCCACGCTTTGGGGATCAGGACGACGCATCCGGCGAGGGCCGCGCCCACGCCGAGGGTGTCGGTGAGGTAGGGGAGCAGCAGGAGCCCTGGGAGCGTCGTGAACGCGCCAGTCACCAGGGCCCCGCAGGCATAGCCGATTCGCAGCCGGACGCTGCTGGGGGTGGGCACTTTCACTCTCCGCGGGATAAGGAATCGGGCACGCAAGAACGCGACCGAGGGTGTGCGCGGGGCGGCCGGTGCGCCAGTCGGGGTTTCCCCTGAGAGGAACTCCAGGAGCGCGGGTGGGGCGGAGAGCGTGAAAGGTTCAGGTAAAGCATGCCCGCATCTGTTCGCATCTGTTCTCCCTTCAGATGTCAAAGCATTCGGGAGACCTTCGCTGTCCGTGTCGTGGGGCCGTTCAGGGTTCTCCCCGACATTTCGGCAGGGCTCCGCGCCCGGGGCGGACTTTCTGCCAGGCAAGGTGTGGACAGCGGCCGCGACTTGGCCGGCTCCTCGGGGCGGGGCACTCTTTCCTGGCGGATATTCGCGCAAGGAGGTTGTCGTGCCGGAAGCGGCGCCAGTGCCTGGAGCAGCGGCCCGGCTCGGGGGTCCGGTGTTCCTGCGGGATGCCGAACTGGGCCTGTTGCGTGGGTGGTTGACCCTGTCGGGGCAGAGCCCGCAGGTGGTGCGGGTCAGCGGTGAGCCGGGGGTCGGCAAGTCCCATCTGCTGCGTCGCCTGGTCCGCTCGGCCCGGCGGGACGGCTGGACGGTCGCGGCGGGCCGGATCCCGCGCGGCGGCGGAACGCGTCCGCTGGAGGTGGTCGTGGACGCGCTGGACGACGTCCTGGCCCGGGCCGACGGCTCGCTGTTCGAGCAGCTCGGCGCGGCGGCCACCGGGCGGCTGGCGGCGGTCTTCCCCTCGCTGCACGGCCCGCAGGCGGCCGACGGGACGGCCCACGCGATGACCGGCGGGATGGCCGACGGGGCGGCCGGCCACTACGGCCTGTTGCGGGCGCTGCGCGCCGCCGTCGCCCAACTGGCCTCGGGCCGGGGCCTGTTGCTGGTCCTGGACGACGCGCACCGGGCCTGCGCGCTCACCACGGACTTCATCGAGTACCTGGTGCGCTGTCCGCCGAGGGCTCCGGTGCTGACCGTCTTCGCGCACCGTGCGGTCCCCGCGGACCGGCATCTGACGGCCCTGGCCTACGAGGCCCCGAACCTGCACCATCTGCGTCTCGCGCCGCTGTCCGACGACCGGATGCGGGCGCTGCTGCCCGCGGGGCCGGGCCCGGTGGCGGTGGCCGTGGCGCTGCGTGACGCGGGCGGGGTGCCGGGGCTGCTCGGCGGGGCGGGCGCGGGCGGGCCGTCGTGCGGAACGGGCGGCGGCGCGGGTGCCGGCGGGGCGGGCGGCGGCGTGTACGGCGTGCTCGAAGTGGCCACCGGTGTACCGCCGTCGGCCGCCGCGGCGCGGGGGCTCGATCTGCACTGCCTGTCGTCGCTGGGCTGGCGCACCGCGTGTGCGGCCGCCGTGGTCGGCGACTCGTTCCTGCCGTCGGTGGTCGCCGCGACGGCCCAGCTTCCCGAGTCCGACGTGCTGTGCGCTCTGGACGCGCTGCACGCCGAGAGTCTGGTGGTGCCGGACGCGCACGGGCGGCGTTTCCGCTTCGTCCGGCCGGCCGTCCGGGCCCGGATCCACCATGCGTCGGGGGCGGGCTGGCGGCACGCGGCCCGCCTGCGGGCGGTCGCGGCGCTGCGCGCGGCCGGGGAGACGCTCGCGCTGGCGGCGCATCTCGTCGACTGCGACGCGCTGACGGCGGACGACGCGGGGGTGCTGGCCCAGGCGGCGCGCGAGACGCTGTGGCGCCAGCCGGCCCGGGCGGCCCGGGCGCTGGCCCGGGCCGGTGCGGTGCTGGGCGATCCGGTGGAGCCGGCGCTGTGGCGGGCCGAGGCGCTGGTGCTGGCCGGGCAGCCGGGTGCGGCCGAGCGGCTGTACGCCGCGACGTGGCACCGGCTGCCGGCCGCCGCGGACGCGACCGCCGCGGACGCGGTGCTGTGGCGGGTGCGCGGGCTGCGCGGGCTCGGCAGGTACGCGCAGGCGGGGGCGCTGCTCGACGCGCCCCCGCGCGGCATGGAGGCGGGCGACGGAGGGCGGGGGGTGCGGGCCGAACGGCTGGCGCTGGCCGTGGAGATGGCTCAGCTCGGCGTGAGCGCCGGGGCGGGAACGGTGGAGCGCGCCGTGCGGGCGGTGTCCGAGGACGTCGAGGCGGGGCCGGGGCTCGCGGTGGCCGCCCTGCTCGGCGCCGCGCACGTGCTGGGCGGCGCGACCGCCGCGGCGCGCGATGCGGCCGATCGCGTGGACCGGGCGCTGGGCGCGGGCGCGGCGGGAGCGGACGCGGGCGCAGGGCCCGCCGGGGGGACGCCGGGCGGCGCGGCGGAGGGCGCGCACTGGGTCGACCGTCTGGAGGCCTGCCGGTGGCTGGGCGAGACGGAACTGCGTCTGGGCATGCCCGGGCGGGCCGCTCCTCGATTCGAGCGGGGACTGCGCGCGGCTCTTTTCCTCGGCCACGGGCATGCCATTGCCCCGTTGGCTCTCGGGCTCGCGCGCACCCGCAGGGAATGCGGAGACCAGGACGCCGCACAATTCCCGGGCGAACTCGCGGCCGCCGTCTCGGCCGGCCACGGGAATTCATGGATGCTTTCCTTCGCGAACGGGATCGCCGAGGAAAAGAAAGGCCGCTCTTCCGGTCGGCCCGCCAATTCTCCGCTCGCGGCGGCGAGTGCCCGGGAGACGGAGATCGCCCATCTGGTTTCCGCCGGATACACGAACCAGCGCATTGCCGCTCACCTCGGCATCAGCACGAAAACCGTCGAAACGCACATGAGCCGCATATTCAAGAAACTCGGAGTAAATTCTCGGGCAGAAGTCGCTCATGCGGTCGGCCGCAGCGGGACCGGGCCGGGCGCCCCGTAGGCGGCCGGGAACGGCCGGATACCGCCGCCGCCGCGGGCCGGCGGCGGCAGAGGCAGCGCCCCGCCGCACGGCACACAGGTGCCGCACAGCGGGGCGTCATGAGCGGCGTCGCGCGGAGGGGGGTCCGGGAGCCGGCCTCGGACTCCACCGTCTCCCCCATGCCCGGCGGCCGCCTGGAGCCACGCCGTTCAGGGTGTCGTGCACCGGACCGCGCCGGTCACGGGCAAGCGGAACCCCACTGGTCGTCTTCCGGGCACATCGAGGTGTCCCCCGTCAGCACCACGATGAGAGGCGAGAGACCGACCGACACATCCGGAGTTGACGCCTCCGCCAAACCTGAACCAAGACTTCCCAAAATCACAAACGACGCGCACACGGCCGCTGCCGTTTTGGCGAACATGCCCTTGTTCATCGTTGCCCCCTATTTATGCTTGGCTTCTCCACGCAGAAGACTGCCCTGCCGCTCCAGCCGCTTCCAAGCGATTCTCGATGACGTAAAGTTGCATGACAGCTTTTCTCTTTGCGTACGGGGGTGCGACAACGTAATGCAAGAAGGTTCTCTTTCCGGGCCGAACTCCAACGAACTCGACGGCATATGCGCGACCGCTTACCAGAAGGCGGTCACACTCGGGCGGTTCGACCGCGAGCAGATCGCCCGTGCGCTGGGCACGTCGCTCGAGGTGGCCGTGCGGGTCGAGCAGACCCTGACGGAGTTCAGCCTGCTGCATCCGATGCCGGGCGAGCCCGAGACCCTCATGCCGGTCAGCCCCGAGGCCGCCGCGGCCGATCTGGTGGGGCCGACCGAGCAGCAGATCCACGAGCTGCAGCAGGCGGTCACCGACGTGCGCACCCGGATGCGCTCGCTGCAGCCCGCCTACTTCGAGAGCCGCAGACGCCGCAACCAGGCCGAGGCGTTCGACGTGATCAGCGACATCCGGGTCCTGCAGGCCATGCTCGACGACTGGGGGGCGCGCTGCCGCACGGAGATCCTCACCGCGCAGCCGGGCGGCCCCCGCCCGCCCCGGTATCTGGAGAACGCGCGCCCGCTCACCCTGGCCCGGCTGGCGCGCGGCGTGCGGGTGCGGCATCTCTACCAGCACACCGTGCGCAGCGACCTGACCACGACGTCGTACATCCGCGCGGTGGCCGCGGCGGGCGCCGAGGTGCGCACCACGGACGAGCTGATCGACCGCATCATCATCTACGACCGCGAGGCGGTGTTCCTGCCCGAGCACGTCGAGGACCGGCCGCCGGGCGCCGTCGTCGTGCGGGAGCCGACCCTCGTGGCGTTCCTGTGCAAGGTGTACGAGCATCTGTGGGACACCGGCACGGCGTTCACCCCGGGCTCCACGGCGCAGACCCCCGTCGCCGACGACCTGAAGCGGTCGATCATCAAGCTGATGGCCCAGGGCCACAAGGACGAGCTGGTCGCGCGCCGGCTGGGCATGTCGGTGCGCACCTGCCGGCGGTACATCTCGGAGATCATGGAGCAGGTGGAGTCCTCCAGCCGGTTCCAGGCGGGCGTCAACGTGGCGCTGGCCGGGCTCCTCGACGAGGGCGGGCCCGGCCTGCCGGCGGAGTAGGTGCCGCGCAGCAAGCTGTCAGCGGGCGGGGCTGGCCGGGCGTGGCCGAATCCGTGCACCCTCGACGCATCGTGTTGCGAGCACGGTCCGTACAGAAGGGGGAAGTATGGAGCGCGCGCCCGGCGCAGGCCGGCGGCGGACGGCGGGGACCGTCCGGCACCTCGTCCACCGCCCGCGGTCCTGGCTGCATCCCGTCGCCGCGGCGCCGGACGTCGAGGAGGAGTTCGTCCTGGCCGGCGAGCTGGCCGACGGGCTGGGGCCGTTCGGCGAGCGGGCCGGCCGTCACCACGATCTGCGGGCGGCCGCCGAGATGGTCCGCGAGGCGGGCGAGTTCATCGGGCACACGCACTTCGGTGTGCCCGCGGCCCGCGTCGGCGTCTTCTACCGCTTCGACCTGCGCGCCGACGACGTCACGCCCTGGCGGGTGCGGTCCTCCCCCGCCCCCCTGGACCTGCATCTGCGCGTGCGCCCCGACAAGGTGGTCGACGGCGTGCCCCGGGTCCTGGAGTTCGCCATCGCCCCGCGCATCGACGACGTGCCGTGCGGCAGCGGGAGCGCGAGCGTGGTGTTCCTGGCGCCGACGGTGCACCGCGGCCACCGGGAGCGCTCCCGGGCGGCCCTGGCCGCCGCGGCGGACGCCGCCTCGGCCACGCCGGCCGCGCCCGGGCCGGGCGCCCGCGTCGCCCCGGCCGACGTGGGGCGCCACCTCGTCGGCGACGTCCTGCTGCGCCGGCCGGTGACGCCGTGCCCGGGACAGCTGGCCGTGGACGTGGCGCTGCCGCCCAGCACAGTCCCCGCGCACGCGCTGCTCCTGGAGGCGGTCCGCCAGACGGCGCTGCTGACCGCCTGGCGGGCGTACGCCCTCAAGCCGGCGCACAGCACTCTGGGCGCCCTGCGCGTGCACTTCCGCGGCTACGCGGACCCGGAGCTGCCGATGCGCTGCACGGCCGTGTGGGACCGGCTCGGCAAGGACGCCGACGGGCGGCGTCTGACGCCGGTCACGCTGAGCCTCGTCCAGGCCGGCAGCGCCGTCCTGGAGGCCACGGCGTCGGTGGTGGAGGACCTGTGACCGGGAGTCAGCCGTGCGGGCGCACCCCGCTGAGCGCCTCGTTGAGGGCGGCGACGGCGTCGGCGTCGAGCATGGTGGTGATCTCGGCGTCCAGGGTGCGGCCGAGCCCCGCGTCGTAGACGGCGGTGCTGACGCAGAACTCGAGGCCGTCGCTGCCGAGCACATAGGTGCAGAACGTCCACTCGTCGCCGGTGCCCGGGGTGCCGTCGGGGCGGTGCACCTGGGTCGGCCGGCCGTCGGCGCCGAACCCGAACTCCGTGAACCGGAACTGCAGCCCCTGGCCGATCGCCTTGCTGTACGCCTCCTTCAGGGTCCACAGCCGCACCAGGCTCGGGTCGCGCTCGGCCAGCGGCAGCCGCGACACGGTGAGGCGTTCGTGCGGGGTGCAGATCTGCCGGTCCAGGCCGCGGCTGTAGATACGACGGTCCGAGCGCTCCGCGTCGACGCCGATCAGGCCCCGTGTCGTCAGCCCGACCAGCAGCAGGTCGTCGGTGTGGCTGAGGCTGATGTCGATCTGGTCGCAGCCGCGCAGATAGGGCCGGCCGGTCGGCCCGTACATGAGTTCCAGGTCGCGGGCGTCGGCGCGCAGCGCGGCGGCGGCGGCGTACTTCAGCAGGCGGCGGGAGGCGGCGTACCGGCCGCGCATGTCCTCGTGCGTGATGTCGCGGTAGCGGGCCCAGTCCCGGCCGAGCACGGCGCGCAGTTCGGGGCCGTCGGGGTCCTTGGGCCGCCAGTCGGCGAGGCGCCCGTGGACCAGCGCGGTGCCGTGCGTGCGCAGGTCCGCGCGTACGTCGGACCAGTCGGTGTGCACCGTGGTCGACGCGATGGGCTCGCCCAGCGACCGCGTGGCGGGGCCTGTCGGGGCGGTCATGGCCGGTCCTCGCGGTCGGGGCGGGTGAGGGCGTGGACCTCGCGCAGTCCACGGGCCTGCAGCACGCGGGCGACGGGCACCCGCCGGCCGGTCTCGCGCTCGATGAGCGTGACGAGGCGCAGCAGGTGGACGGAGTCCCAGGAGGGCAGGGCGTCGAAGTCGGCCGCCGCCTGCTGTTCGCTCAGGTCGAGGCCGAGCTCGTCGCGGAGCAGGGAGACGAAGCCGGCGAACTCATCCCAGGGGCGTGTGGTGCTCATCGGCCGTTCCTCCCAGTCGGACCTCGAGGGTCAGGTGGCCCGGCCGGTCCGGGAGCCGGCCGAGGTCGTGCCGGAACCATCGCTCGCGGCCGGCGCCCGGCTCCTCGGTGAAGCCCAGCGAGGGGTAGAAGCCGCGGGCCGCGGCGTTGGCGGGCGTGGCCCGGTAGCGGGCCCTGACCCGGGGCAGGCCGCGGGAGCGGGCGTGTTCGAGGACGGCGGCCAGGCAGCCGTCCTCGACGCCGCGGGCCAGGGCCCGGCAGCTGAGCATCATGTTGTCGATGTACAGGCCGTCGTCCTCGTCGCGGGTGAGCAGCGCGCCGACCAGGCCGCTGTCGCCGAAGCGGTCGCGTACCCGTACGGCGAGGACCCGGCGGGCCGGGTCGGCGGCCATCTCGGCGAGTTCGGCGGCCCGGAGCCGCTCGCCGGTGAGGTTGAACCGGTTGGTGCGCAGGGAGAGCTGGCACACGCGGGCGGTGTCGGCCGGGCCCGGCGGCGCGACGTGCACGACGATGCCGAGGTCGTGCAGGTATTCCTCGTACGTGCCCGCGCCCTGGCGCAGTTCGTCGCGGGCGGCGGCCTGGCGGTAGCGGGCGGTGCGGCGCCGGTCGTCGTCGGTGACGTGCGGGGTGTCGAACCAGGCGTCGCGCAGCAGTGCCTCGGTGTGCAGTGCGGGTTCGCGGCCGAGGGCGACGACGGGGGTGGCGGGCAGGCTGCGGCGGATCAGGGCGCGTTCCTGGGGCGAGTCGTCGGCGAAGACGAGGGCGTCGGTGGCGATGCCGAGGTGGTGGGCGATGTCGCGGAGGTTGGCGTCCTTGGGTTCCCAGTTGGCGTTGATCCGTGCGAAGTCGTCGGGGCGCAGCGTCATGTCCGGGTGGTCGCGCAGTGCCTGTACGGCCGGTTCGGCGTCGTTCTTGCTGCTGACGGCGAGCAGGACGCCCTGGGCGGCGAGTTGCCGGGCGGTGCGCTGCATCTGGCGGTAGGGCTCGCCGAGCAGGTCGTCGCCGACGCCGAGGCCGTCGGCGCCGACTTCTTCCAGGACGCCGCCCCACAGGGTGTCGTCGAGGTCGAGGACGAGGCACTTCTTGGTCAGGCCGCTGCGGGCCCGCAGGATGTGGGCCGCCTCGCGGGCGTAGGCGCCTAGGAGCTGTTCGGTGAAGGGCGAGCGGGTGTAGAGGGCCAGTCGTGGGTCGCTGGCCGGGCCGAGGTCGGCGATCAGGGGGTCGAGGTCGACGACCGTGACGGCGGGGTGGTCGGCTGTCAGGCGCAGCAGGCGGGCGTTGAACTCGCGCCACAGGGCGCCGAGCAGGGCGCGCCGGCGCTGGTCGATGATCTGCTGGGTGTGGCGGCGCAGCAGCGGCAGGGTGTTGAGGACGAGGGTGCCGGTTCCGGTCGCGGTGTGGGCGGCGGCGATGGCGGCGACGCGTTCGCCGAGCCGGGCGCAGGCCGTTTCGGCGTCGTCGGTGGTCCAGGGTGTGCCGAGTCGGTCGAAGACGGCGTCCGCGTCCAGCAGGCACAGTGTCAGGTCCGGTTGTGGGGCGCGCAGTTCGCTGTCGGGGTCGGTGAGGTCGCGCAGGTAGGCGCCGTGTGTGCCGACGAGGAGGCGGGCGAGGAGTCCGTGCCGGGCGAGTTCGGCGGTGAGGGCGTCGGGGAGCTGGGCGAGGGTGGAGTGCCCGGTGACGGCGACGGTGACGAGGGGGGTGTCGGGGTGGTGGGCGAGGACGTCGGGGGCGGCGAGGCCGCGCAGCAGGTGGCCGCAGCGCGCCAGTTCGGCGAGGACGGCGGCGGGCTCGCGGTCGCCGGCGTCGGTGATCTCCGCGAGGAGCGGGGCCACCTGCGGGTGGGCGCGGGCCAGCTGTCCGGAGGCGGACAGTTCGCGCAGGCGCTGGAAGGGTGTCGTCATGGGCGGGGCTCCGCGGCGTGCGTGCGCTCCAGGACGAGGCCGGCCCTGATCCATTTGCTGGACTCCACGACGAGGGCGAGGGCCCGCCCGGTGTCCGGCAGCCGGTCCAGGAGCCTGTCGAGCTGGAGCAGGGGCAGTGCGTTGCCGGTGTTGCCGGTGTCCACGACGCAGGACACCTCGTGCGCGGTGGACGCCCCCAGGCTCTCGGTGATGCGCCGGGTCATCCGGGCGGACAGCTGCGGCGGCAGCAGGAAGTCGACGTCGGCGGGGGTCCAGCCGACGGAGTCGAGCAGTTCCCAGTAGATCTCGCCCGCGAGGACGGGCACGCCCTCCTCGACGGCCTTGTAGTCCTCGGACAGCATCTGCCGGCCGGCGTCGCGGCGCACCGGGCCGTCCCAGTCGATGATCTGGCCCGGTGTCCGGCCCCGGCCGCTGAAGCGGTGCAGCAGTGTGCGGACGGCGAGGGCCTCGCCGAGGGGTTCGGCGCTGACGACGGCGGCGCCCGCGCCGTCGCCGAACAGGACGTAGTTGACGAGTTCCTGGGTGGGCAGGTCGGTGGGGGTGCGGCTCGGGTCGAGGAAGCGGGCGGTGGTGTCGCCGCCGATGACGAGTCCGCTGCGGTGCCCGGCGGCGAGCAGGGCCCGGGCCAGGTCGAGGGCCTGGACGGCGCCCGAGCAGCCTGCCTGGATCTGGTAGGTGGGCAGGTGGTCCAGGCCCAGCCGGTCGGCGACCTCGTTGGCGGTGGTGGGCAGCAGCCGGTCCGGTGTGGTGGTGGCCAGGACGAGGAAGTCCAGGTCCTGCAGGCGGGCGCCGGCCGCGTCGGCGGCGCGGGCGGCCGCCTCGGCGCACAGGTCGGTGAGGCTGTGCCGGATCTCGCCGGTGGCGAGGTCCCAGCCGAAGTGGCGGGTGCGGGTGCCGACGAAGAGGTCGATCCACTCCTCGTCGATCCCGAAGGTCTTGCCCAGGCGCGCGTTGTCGACCGGGTCGCCGGGCAGGGCGGTGCCGGTGCCGGCGATGTGCAGGGGTGCGCCGGGCGCGTCGTGAGGGGTCATGTCCTGGCTCCTACGCTGTTCCAGTCGCTGAGGAAGTCGGCGAGGGAGCCCACCGAGCGCAGGGCGGGCAGCAGTTGCTGCACGGTGACTCCTTCCGTCTGCGGCAGCCGGGCTTCGAGGCGGTCCTTGAGCTGCATGATCATCACTGAGTCGAATCCGAGGTCCGCGTAGAGCCGGGTCTGGCGTCCGACGCGCTGCGGGTCGTACTCCCCCACCTCCACCACCGTCTCGATCACCGCGGCGAGCACGGGGTCCGTCTCCTCGTCGGTGTGCGGGCCGGTGTGCGCGCCGGCCGGTGGGGGGGCGGTGGCGGGCGGCGGGGCGGCGGGTGGTTCGGGCCGGTCGGTGCGGCGCGGCGCGGGCTGCCAGAAGGTGTGTTCGGTGGAGAAGGCGTAGGGGGCGAGCTGTTCGGTGGTGCGCTGGGCGGGCTCGTACAGTTCGCGCCACCTGGGTTCGAGTCCCGAGCGGTAGAGGGCGGCGACGGTCTCGGCGAGGTCCCTCACGCTCGCCTCGCGGCCGGGGACGGGGTGCAGCAGCCGGACCCCGCAGGGCAGTCCGGCGCGTCCTGCGAGCTGTACGAGGTGGGGGCTGGGCCCGATCTCGATGAGGCAGGCGGGCATGGTCTCCGTCATGAGGGCGTTCAGGGCGTCGGCGAAGAGCACGGGGCCCGCGGCCTGCTCGCGCCAGTACGCGGCGTCCAGGGGGCGGTCGTCGAGCATGGCGCCGTAGCGTGTGGAGGCCATGGGCAGGGCGGGCGGCGTCGTTCGCAGGCCGGCGGCGGCTTCGGCGAGGCCGTCCAGGGCCGGCGCCATCTGCGGGGAGTGGAAGGCGTGCGAGACGCGCAGGCGGTCGGTGCGCACCCCCTGTCCGTGCAGGGCGGCGGCGATCCGGTCGAGTGCGGTGCGCTGTCCCGAGAGCACGGTGCGGTCGGGGCCGTTGACGGCGCCGACGCACACGTCGGGTTCGTCGGCGAGGAGCGCGGCCAGGTCGGCGCGGGCCGCGCGGACGCCGAGCATGCCGCCGCCGTCCGGGAGGCGCTCCATGAGCGCGGCCCGCGCCGACACCAGCCGGGCCGCGTCGTCGAGGGTGAGCGCGCCCGCCGCGACGGCGGCGGCGAACTCGCCCACGCTGTGCCCGAGGACGGCGTCGGGCTCGATGCCGAGGTCCCCCAGGGTGCGGAAGAGGGCGTACTCGACGGCGAACAGGGCGGGCTGGGCCCAGCCGGTGCGGTGCACGGCCGGGTCCTCGTCCAGGATCATGTCCCGTACGGAGGCGCCGAGATGGGGCCGCAGCACGTCGTCGGCGGTGTCGAGGTGGCGGCGGTAGGAGGCGCTGTCGCGGTAGAGGGCGCCGGTCATGCCGGGTTCCTGGGCGCCCTGGCCGCTGAAGAGGAAGCCGATGGCCGGCGGGTGCAGGGCCCGGTCGGCGATGCCGGCGCGCAGTTGTTCGTCGTCGGCGGCGGCGCTCAGCGCGGCGGCGAGTTCGACGGTGTCGCGGGCGGTGAAGGCGGCCCGGTAGGACTGGCCGGTCTTGACCAGGTTGCTGCTCCAGCACAGGGGGGCCGCGGCGCCGCGCGGGCGGCGGGCGACGGCGTCGGCCTGCACGGCGAGGTTGCGGCGCAGCGCCTCGGGGGTGTTGGCGGAGACGGTGAACACGCCCACGGCGCGGGCGGCGGGGCGCGGGGCGCGTGCGGTCGGGGTGCGGCGGGGGCGCGGGGCGCCGGCGAGGACGGCGTGGGCGTTGGTGCCGCCCATGCCGAAGCTGCTGACGCCGGCCCAGACGTCGTCGGCGGGCAGTCGTATGGGCGCCTTGATGAGCCGCAGTCCGCGTTCGGCGAGCCGTAGTTGGGGGTTCTCGCGGTCGGCGAAGCGGCTGGCGGGCACGATGCGGTGGTGCAGCGCGAGCGCGACCTTGATGAGGCCCGCGATGCCGGCGGCGCCCTCGGTGTGGCCGAGGTTGCCTTTCACGGATCCGATGGCGCAGGGCTCGTCCCGTTGCACGGCGTGCAGTTCGCCGAGGGCGGCGCACTCGATGATGTCGCCGAGCGCGGTCCCGGTGCCGTGCGCCTCGATGAACCTCACCTGTGCGGGGGTGATGCGGGCGCGCCGGCAGGCGGCGGCGACGACTTCGCGCTGCGACCACCGGTTGGGGGCGGTGAGGCCGTTGCTGCGGCCGTCCTGGTTGACGGCGGTGCCGTGGACGACCGCGTAGATCCGCTGGCCGTCGGCCAGGGCGTCGGTCAGGCGCCGCAGTACCACGACGCCCACGCCGTCGCTGCGGCCGATGCCGTCGGCGTCGGTGCTGAAGGGCTTGCAGCGGCCGTCCCGGGCGGCCAGGCCCATCCGTTCGTAGACGAGTCCGGGTGCGGGGGTGAGGACGAGGTTGACGCCGCCCGCGACGGCGGTGGAGGACTCGCCGGCCAGCAGTGAGTTGACTGCGAGGTGCACGGCCACCAGGGAGGACGAGCAGGCGGTGTCGACGGCGAGGCTCGGGCCCTTGAGGTCGAGGTGGTAGGAGATGCGGTTGGCGGTCATCGCCGCGCTGCTGCCCGCCCCGAGCTGGGGGGTGACCCGTGTGGGGTCGGTGAGGTGGAGCTGGGCCCATTCGCTGCCCATGACGCCGACGAAGACGCCGGTGTCGCCGCCCGCCAGTGCGGCCGGCGACTGCCCGGCGTCCTCCAGGGCCCGCCAGGCGCACTGCAGGAGCAGTCGCTGCTGGGGGTCCATGGCGGCGGCCTCGCGCGGCGCGACGGTGAAGAAGTCGTTGTCGAAGGTGGCGATGTCGTCGATGAAGCCGCCGCGCACCGTGTCGTCGAAGCCGTGCCCGTCGCGGCGTTGCGCGGGCAGTTCGCCGATCGCGTCACCGGCGCGCATCAGCAGGTTCCAGTAGGCGTCGGCGTCGGGCGCGCCGGGCAGGACGCAGTCCAGGCCGACGATGGCGACGGCGTCCGCGCTCACCGCTGCGGCCCGCTGTCGGGGAGCCGGACGCCGCGGGCGGTGAGATGCCCGGCGAGCGCCGCGACCGTGGGGTGGTCCCAGGCCAGTGTGGGCTCCACGGCGATCCCGAGCTCGTCCTCGACGTCGCCGCACAGGCTCAGCGCGCACACGGAGTCCATGCCGTATGCGGCGAGCGGCACCGTGGGGTCGATGCTCTCCGGCGCCCGGTCCATATAGACCGCGAGGCGGTCGGTGAGCCAGCGGTACAGGGGGGCTGCCGCCTTCGGCGGCGCGGAGAGGGTCATGGCCGGGTCTCCTCGGGAGTAGGGGCCGTTGCGGGAGAAGGGGGGTGGTGGCTCGGTCGGCGGTCAGCCGGGGAGCGGCGTGTTGTACAGGTCGTAGCTGCGGCGGTCGCCGAAGCGGGCCAGCACCTCCTGGTGCACGCGGGCCATGCACTGGGGGGGCAGGTCCGCGGCGGGGGCGCCGAGGCGGCGGGCGATGCGGTGCAGGGCGGCCGTCGCCCAGGCCGGGTCGGCGAGGAAGGGGTCGCGGTCGTCGCGGCTGTGCCGCCACACGCCGAGGACGGCGGCGGCGGCCAGGACGAGGACGTAGCGGTCGGTCAGGGCGAACCAGGCGGGGCGCACCGGCGTGTGCTCGTTCACCGGGGGCAGCGCGAGGATTCTGGCGCGCAGGTCGTCGAGTTCGTCGACGAACTGTCCGGCCAGGGCGCGCAGGGCGCGTTCGACGGGGTTGCGGGCGGGGAGGGTGGCGGCCGTGTCGATCAGGGTGGCGCTGAGGCTGTCGCGTCCGCCGGCGAGGACCAGGGCGGTGTAGTCGAAGGGGGGCAGCGGTGCGGCCGGGCGGAACAGGCCGGGGCCTGCGCCTTCGCCGGAGAACCAGCTGCGGGCCAGGCTCGGGAGCTGGGGGATGATGGTGGCCTGGCAGGCGACGGTCCCGGCGTGGCCGAGGCTGATGACCGGCACGTCCCTGATGTGTTTCTGGAACACGCCGATCGTGCCGGCGCGGGTGTAGATCTGCGAGCCGAGGACGGTCGCCAGGTCGTACATCGTCTCGCTCAGGACGCGGGGCAGCAGTGCCTTGACGGCGGCCGAGTAGACGCTGGTCTCGGCCGGGTACAGGTGCAGGGCGCGGGTGGCGACGACGGCGAGGCAGTCGTAGAAGAGCAGGTTGACGAAGGAGTTGGCGAGGGTGGCGGCGGTGGCCTCGGGGTCCATGGGTGACAGGCCGCCGTCGCCCGGGCCCTGGATGCGGTCGACGAGGACCGCGGTGCGCAGGCTGGTGTCGACGGCCGCGGCCACCATGGCGGCGGTGAGGGTGCGGCTGACCTGGAAGGAGCGCAGTGCGGTGGGGACGCCGCTGCCGGCCGGCCCGAGCAGGGCGTCCTCGGGCAGCGGGCAGTCGTCGAACTCGATGCTGTCCAGGTGGGCGCCGCGCAGTCCGACGGAGGGGCGGCGCGAGCCGGCCCGGTAGCGGTCGGCGGGCAGGGTGCGGGGGTCGAGCAGGAGTGCCGAGTGGCTGGCGCTGCCGACGCGGTCGTCGGTGCGGCAGAACAGCACCAGGGCGTCGGCGCGGCGCGCGTTGTTGACGATGGTCTTGGCGCCGGTGACGTGGAGCCGGCCGTCCGCGTGCACGGCGCGGACCTGGCTGCGGACGAAGTCGTTGGTGTGGGCCGTCTCGTGCTGGGCGATGGCGGCCTTGGACCGCCCGATGAGCAGCCGGGCCAGCCAGTCCTGCTGGTGGCGGCTGCCGGCCAGCCACACGTCGGATGCGGCCATGAAGGTGCTCATGCCGTAGCCCATGCCGAGGCTGACGTCGCGGCGGAAGACCGGACGCATCACGCGCAGCAGCGTCTCCGCGCAGGTGAAGCGGCCGCCCAGGGCGCGGGGCACGTACTCCAGGTGCATGCCGAAGTCGTCGAGGAGGTCCTCGGCGTCGGCGGACAGCGCGGCCCGCCGGTCGGCGGACAGCAGTGCGGCGTAGCCGACGGGGTTGCCGGGGGCGGCGGGGTCCCCGAACCGTTTCTCCAGTTCGGCCGCCCGGTCCTCGGGCGCGGCGGGCCGGACGGGGGGCCGCGGCGCGGTGGTGAGCCCGTTCACCACGACAGGTCCCGCGGTCCGCCGGCGACGGCGGACAGGGCGTCCTCGTCCGCGGGCCGGGGCCGCACCAGGTTCTCGACCTGCGGGTCGAGGACCTCGAACAGGGGGGACAGCCGGTCCTCCAGGAACAGTCTGCGCATCAGGGTGCGTTGTGTCTTGCCGCTGGTGGTGCGGCGCAGGGTGCCGGGGCGCACCAGCACCACGTTGCCGACGGGCACGTCGAAGTCCCGGCCGATCAGGGCCTGCATCCGGCAGGCCAGGGCGTGCAGGCGGCTCTGGTCGGCGTGCGGGGCGCGCACCTCCTGGACGACGACGAGCTGTTCGCGGTCGGCGCCGACGGTGAACACGGCGCCGTGGCAGGCGCCGAGGGCGGGGCTGACCTCGCGCAGGGCCCATTCGACGTCCTGCGGGTAGATGTTGCGGCCGTTGAGGATGATGACTTCCTTCAGCCGTCCGGTGACGTAGAGTTCGCCGCCGTCGAGGGCGCCGAGGTCGCCGGTGCGCAGATAGCCGCCGTCGCCGCCGGCGCCGGCGAGGACGGCGTGGAAGGTCTCGGCCGTCTCCAGGGGTTTGCGCCAGTAGCCCTGGGCCACGCTGTCGCCGCGCAGCCAGATCTCGCCGACGCGGCCCGCGGGCAGTTCGCGGCCGTCGACGGGGTCGACGATGCGTACGTCGAAGCCGTCGGCGCGGCCGCTGCTGACGAGGATGCGGGCGGCGGCTCGGGGGGCGGGGGCGCGCAGCGCGTCGTGTTCGAGGCCCGGCTGGTCGACGGTGAGCCGGCCGTAGGGGCGGCCGGGGGCGCCGCCGGACACCATGAGGGTGGCTTCGGCGAGTCCGTAGGCGGGGTAGACGGCGGCGGCGTCGAGGCCGGCGGCGGCGAAGCGGCGGGTGAACGCCTCGAGGGTCTGGGCGCGTACCGGTTCGGCGCCGTTGAGGGCCAGCCGCCAGCGGGACAGGTCCAGGCCGGCGACCTGTTCGTCGGTGATCCGGCGCAGGCACAGGTCGTAGCAGAAGTTGGGGCCGCCGCCGATCGTCACCCCGTGTTCCTCGATCATCCGCAGCCAGCGGACGGGGCGTTTGATGAAGGCGCTCGGGGCCATCTGCACGGACGCGCTGCCCAGCCACAGGGGGTGCAGGAGATGGGCGATGAGGCCCATGTCGTGGTAGTGGGGCAGCCAGCCGCCGAACCGGTCGGCCGCTGTGGTGCCGAGGGCGCGGCGCATCACCTCCTGGTTGGCGAGGAGGTTGCGGTGGCTGACCATGACGCCGCGCGGCTGTGAGGTGGATCCGGAGGTGTACTGCAGGAACGCCAGGTCGTCGGGGCCGGTGGTGGGCGGGCGCCAGTCGTCGGGGCCGTCGTCCTCGTCGACGTCGGTGGCCAGGCACACGACGTCGCCGCGGCCCGCGGTGGCGAGCCACAGCGACACGTCGGGGGCGTGGGCGATGTCGGTGAGGACGAGCTGGGCGCCGGTGTCCTTGATGATGCCGGTCAGGCGGTGCAGCCGCTCGCCGCGGTCGCCGGGCAGCGGGGCCGGGACGGCGATGGCTCCGGCGTACAGGCAGCCGGCGAACGCCTTGAGGAAGTCGGGGCCGGGCGGGTGCAGCAGCAGGACGGGCCGGCCCTGGGCGCCGCGTTCGTGCAGCCGCAGCGCCAGGGTCCGGGCCGTCCGGTCGAGTTCGCCGTAGGTGAGGTGTTCCGCGGCGGTCGCGGCGCCGGTGTCGCGTACGAAGACGTGCGCGGTGGTGTCGCCAAGGGCCTGCGCCCGGTCGAGCAGCAGCCGGGTGAACGTGCCGTACTCGTCGTTTCGCGTGATGTCAGCGGCGGTCTCGCCAGTCACTTCGCCCCCTCGTGGTGCCCTCGGGACCGGAGCGGGACGCGCCGTGCCCCCTTGTGGCCAAGGCCTCCGCATGGTCATCGCCGGTGCTAAAGCAGGGCTTGCAGAGCTCTCATGCGCGGACCGGCTCGGGGTGGGAGGACCGTCGCGGATAGGGGGGTGCCTGTCCGAAAACAGGGGTGGGGCCCGGCCTATCGTGGCTCGTCTAGGACAGGGGGCGCCATGCGATTCAGGATTCTGGGTCCGCTGGAGGTACGGGGAGCGCCGGGCACGTCCGAGGCTCTGACGCCGCGCGCGGCGAAGATACGGGTCGTCCTCGCCACGCTGCTGGTGCGGGCGAACGAGATCGTGTCGGTGGACAGCCTGATCGACGAGCTGTGGGGCGAGGACCCGCCGCGCACCGCGACGACGACGCTCCAGGTGTACATCTCGCAGCTGCGCAAGCTGCTGCACGAGGTGGACGCCGAGCTGGGCCGCGACGCGCTGGTGACGCGGCCGCCGGGGTACGAACTGCGGCTGGACCCGGCGCAGTTGGACCTGGCGGTGCTGGAGGAGCTGCACGGCCGGGGCCGGGAGCTGATGGACCGGCAGGACTACCGGGGCGCGGCAGATCTGCAGCGCCGGGCCCTCGGTCTGTGGCGCGGGCCGCTCCTGTCGGACACCCCGCACGGACCGCTGCTGGACGCCACGGCGGTGCGGCTGTCGGAGATGCGCACGTCGGCGCTGGAACAGTGCATCAGGGCCGAGCTGCATCTGGGCCGTCATCGGGGGCTGATCGGCGAGCTGCAGGCGGTGACCGCGGAGCTGCCGCTGCGCGAGGAGTTCCACGCGCATCTGATGGTGGCGCTGTACCGGTCGGGGCGGCAGGCCGACGCGCTGCAGGTGTTCGCGCGGCTGCGCCGGGGGCTCGTGGAGGAGCTGGCCATAGAGCCCGGCCGGGCGTTGCAGGCGCTGCACCAGCGCATCCTGGTGGGCGATCCCCTGCTGCTTCGGCCTGCGGGGCGGGCCGAGCGGACCGAGCCGTCGCCGCCGGCCGCCGTGACGCGGCCCGCCGGCGGCGGGGCTGCGTGGGCGGTGAGCGGTGGACTTCCCTCCGGCGACCTGCTGTTCACCGGCCGCGAGGAGGAACTGGCGGTTCTGGGTGAGGCGTTGGGGCCGCCCGGCGGCGGGCTCGTCGTCCTTTCGGGCCCGGCGGGCGTCGGCAAGAGCGCGCTGGCCCTGGCCGCGGCGCACCGCGCGGGCGACGGCTTCGACGGTTCGGCGCTCGTGCGGCTGCGCACCGGGGGCGGGCGTCCGCTGGACGCGGCGCAGGTGCTGGCGCAGCTGCTGCGCCGGTTCGCGGCGCACGGTGCGGCGCCGGCGGGCGGCGGGGAACCGGCCGCCGTGCTGCGGCAGTCGACGGCCGGCCGGCGGTGTCTGCTGGTCCTGGACGACGCGGTCTCGGCCGACCAGGTCCGTCCGGTGCTCGCGGCCATGCCGGACAGCACGGTGCTGGTCACCTGCCGGGGCGTGCCCGAGGGGCTCGAGGGGCGGGTCGTCGCGCTCGGCGTGCCCTCGGCGCGGGACGCCCGGGCGCTGCTGCTGGCCGCGGCGGGCGGGACGGCGCCGGACGCGGGCGCGGGGACGGGGGCGGCGGACGTCGTGGCGCTGTGCGGTGCTCTGCCGCTGGCGCTGCGGGCGGCGGGAAGCCTGCTGGCGGGCCGGCCGCGGCAGACGTGCGCGGCGCTCGCCGCGCGGCTGCGTGAGGAGCGCACCCGGCTCGCGGAGCTGGGCGCGGCGGACCCCGCACTGCGCCCGCGGCTGCGGCAGGCCGCGGACGAGCTGAGCGATCCGCGGCGGCGGGCCTTCCTGCTGTGGGGGCTGCTGCCCGCCGGGCCGTTCGGGCTGCGTGCGGCGGCGGCCCTGCTGGAGACGGACCTGCAGGCGGCGCGGGAGACGGCGGACGCGCTGGTGCGGGCGCAGGTCCTGCAGACGGAGCCGGCCCGGGCCGGTGGCACGGTCGGGTACCGCATGCCGGAGCTGTTGCGGCTGCTGGCCGGGGAGCTGCTCGCCGCCGAGGTGGACGCCGACGTCCGGCGGGCCGCGCTGAACCGGCTGTGCGGCGCGGCGGCCGACGAGGTCGAGGCGGTGGGCGTGTTCGCCGGGGAGCCGGTCGAGGGGCGCCATCCGCTGGACTGGTTCCGGGGGCGGCGGCCGGTGCTGCTGGCGCTGGTGCGGCAGGCGCACGCGGCGGGGCTGTGGTCGGCGACGCTGCGCCTGGTGGACGGCATGGCGGGGTTCCTGGAGTCGCTGGCGGCGTGGGAGGAGCGTTCCGTCTGCCACGATCTGGCGCTGGACGCGGCGCAGCGCACGGGCGATCTGGCGGCGCAGGCGCGGCTGTTGCGGGCCATGGGCGATCTCGCCTGGCAGCGGCGGCGGGTCGCCGTGGCGGAGGACCTGTTCGAGCGTGCCCTGCTGACGGCCGACGCGGCGGGCGCCGACGAGGAGCGCGTGCGGGCGTTGACGGGCCTGGCCGATCTGCGGCTGGACAGCGGCGCGACGGACGCGGCGGCGGCGCTGGTGCCGGGCGCGCCGGACGCGCCGGCGCCCGACCGCCGCGGCCGCTTCGAGAGCCACCGTCTGCGGGGCCTGCTGGCGCTGGAGTCGCACGACCGGGACGCGGCCCGGGCCCACTTCGTGCGGTGCCTGACCCAGGCGACGGAGCTGGCGGACGCCCGTCTGGAGGCCTACGCCCGCCGCCGCCTCGCCGACCTCGTCGGCCCCCGGGTGCCGGCGTCGGGCTGGTCGGAGGTGCGGCCCGGGGTGTGGAGGAAGGAAGCGGTGGCCTGAGCGGGGCCTTCCCTGAACGGGGCTTTCGCGGGCGGGGCTTCGGCGGCGGCTCGAAGCGCGGGCTCGTCCCAGCAGGCGCGCAGCCCCCGCTTTAGCCGGGGGCGGATCGTGGCTGCGACCAGTCACGCGGGACCGGGGCTGCCGTCCGGGTCCCCCGCATCGTGCAGGAGGTTCCATGTCCGATTCGGCCAACGGGCCCGTCGACGGCGTCGAGACCGTCGAATACGTCAACGTCGACGGCGGAGGCGACGGCGGAGGCGGAGGCGGGGCTGCGGCTCTCGCCCCGCGTCTGCAGTCCGCGATCCCGACCGACCTGGAGCAGCTCGTCGCGGACATCAGCGACGGAACAGGGCCCGCCGACTGAGGGAGGCGGGCCGGGGACGCGCCCGCCCCCTCGGGCGCGTCCCCGGCCGTCCGCGTCGGTCGGGCCGTACGGCATCTCCCCGGAAGGACACAGCCATGTCCCTGCACACTCCCGACACGACGCTGGTGCGGCACATCAGGGTCGTGGCCGTCGACGCCGGCGCGCAGCAGGTCACGCGGGCCGCGCTGACGCAGCTGCGGGCGGCCGCGCTGGTGCTGCATCCGCTCCGTCCCGCCCTCGACGTAGGGCGGTTGACCGCCGGCCCGGCCGAGTCGCTGGCCTTGCCGGGCCCGGACGGCGCCGACGCCCAAGGCGCCTGCGCCCGGGTGCTGGAACAGATCCTGTACCGGGTCGGCGCGGTGGGCGACGTGGCGGTGCTGCTGCCCGGCGGCCCGCCGTGGGCCGGCCCGCTCGTGCGCGAGCTCCAGGAGCTCGCGGACCGCTGGGAGATCAGCCTCCACATCGAGCCCGGCGTGCCCGCCGCGCAGCCGGCGGCCCGGTGAGCGTGCATGCCGGACACCATCGACACCGCCCTGCTGCGCGGGTACGGGCCCGGCATCGCCGCCTACCGCGACCAGCTGCGGCGCCTGCAGCGCGAGGCGCTGCTGGGCGGCGGAGAGGTGCTGGAGCGGCTGCTGGCGGGCCGCGCGGCCGCCCTCGCCCGCCTGCGGTCGGCGCCCTGGCTGCGGGCCCTGTCCGACGCGACCCTGCGTCAGATGCGCACGGTGGTGCGGTCCGGCGCCTACGCCTGTGCCCTGCCGCTGCGCGCCGGCGACCTGGCGCGGCTGATGGAACTGGCGCTGCCGGGGCTCGCGGACGACACGGTGCTGCACCACCCCACCCACGCCCGCGCCGCCGAGATCATCCCGGAGCTCCCCCTGCTGCGCGGCCGCGCCGACGCCGTCCGCCAGGTGCTGGCCCAGTCCTCGCTCGACGAGCCGACCACGTTCCGCACGGTCGACGACGAGCACAGCCGCCCCGTCGTGCACGGGCAGGACGGGCCGACGCTCGGGGCGTTGGCCGGCGTGGCCCACGAGCTGGGCCACTGCCTGTACGAGCGGGCCCGGCCGGTGCGCACGGCGCGCGGCCAGCTCGCCTCGGAACGGCTCGCGCACCGCTGGGAGGAGCAGGTCGTCGCCGCGTATCTGGCGGCCCGCGGCGGCGCTGAGGAGCGGCGCCTGTGGTGGCTCAGACAGCGTCGCGTGGACGCCCTCAACCTTCACTTCTTCCTGGCCGAACGGGCCGAACTGTACGGCCCGCACGACGGGTTCGAGGCTCTGGTGTCCCCGCGGGCGGGCGTCTTCCGGGAGTCCCTGTTCACCGTGCCCGGCTACCAGGTGGTGTACGCGCGGGCGTCGCTGGCCCGGCTGCACACCGGTGACAACCCCTGACCCGACGCGAGAGGACACCCGATGAGCACCGTCGTCGCACGGGAGCGGACGCGCACGGAACCGCGCGGCCTCACCGTCGTCCGGCAGCGGTACGCCGCCCTGCTCACGAGCGCCGCCGCCGGCCCCGCCCCCTGGTCCGGCCCCGGGCCGGTGGATCCGCTGCCGCCGCATCTGTGCCGCCGGCTCAACCTCGGCCGGGCCCCGGAGTGCGGGCCGCGGTCGCGGACCGCGTACACCGGGCGCGAGGACTGCGAACTGGTGGAGTTCGGCAGCGGCGCGCTGCGGCTGCGGTACGCGACGGCGCTGGGGCCTGCGACCCTGGCGGACGTGGGCCTGTCCGGGTACCGCACGGTGCGGCCGGGGCCGCGTACGACGGCCTGGATGACGGAGGCGGTGGACACGCTGGCGGGCCTGTGTCCTGAGGCCGCGCGGGCCGTGGAGGCGTTCATCAGCGTGCTCGTCCTGCTCAAGCCGCGCCGCGAACAGGCGCCGCTGGGCGAGACCATGGCGTCCTGCTCGTTCCGGGAGCTGCCCTTCACCGCCTTCCTGACGGGGCTCGGTCTGCATCATCTGCCGCCCGGCTTCATGTTCACCGAGCCGTCCGTGTACAGCCTGCAGGAGTCGCTGTACCACGAGGCGCTGCACCTGTGGCTCAACGAGATACAGCGCACCGACGACCACTTCGCCCCCGCGCGCGGGGACGGGCCGCACGGACGCGACGTGAAGATCTTCGTGTGCTGGCAGGGCACGTGGTGGACCGCGGCCCGCTGTCTGCACACGCTGTTCGGCTATGTCCACCTCCTCAGGCTGCGCACCGCGGCCCTGGAACGGGCCAAGGGCGCGCAGGCGGCGCTCCTGGAGGAGGCGGTGCGCTCGGCGCGGGCCTGCTCGAGCGAGCTGCACCACTCGCTCCTGGACCGGCCGGGTCTGCTCAGCGCCGCCGGGCACGAACTCCTGGACTGGATCGGCGAGTCGGTGCCGGGCCGCCGGACCGCCGCCCGGCGGTAGCCAAGCCAGACCCGCACCCGGCGGCAGCCGGGGCCGGCACGCGGCGGGGCCGGGGGGCGGCACGCGGCCGGGCCGGGGCGTGGCAGGGGGGCGGGGCCGTCCGGTCCCGCCCCCCTGCCACGGCCTTGGGGGGTCAGTGGCCCTGGTTCCTGAGGATCTTGCGCAGGCGTGCCGCGAAGGCCCTGGGGTGGGTCTTGAGGCCGACGTGCCCGCCGGGCAGCTCCTCGGTCTCCTTGCCGAGCCGCTGCGCGAGAGCGACGGTGCAGCGGTAGGACCAGTTGCCCTCGGAGGGGGCGCCGGTGGCGAGGACGAGCCGGCCGGCCTCGGCGCGCAGCACGTCGAAGCCGGCGTCGTCGAGGTGGACTTCGGTGTAGGCGGGCATCTCGTGCGTGATGAAGAAGTCGATGTTGGCCTTCTGCTCGTCCGTCATCGGCGACAGCCGGGCCCCGGGCTCGAACTGCAGGTTGCCGTAGTCGATGTCGTTGAACGCCGCCCAGCTGACCATGCCGGGGCCGAACCCCTGCTGCCGGTAGGTGTCGCACGCCGTGCGCACCACCTGTCCGGCGAGCTCGCGCTCGGCTCCGGTCAGGAAGTAGAACTCCGAGGGCTCGTGCGCCACGAGCGTGGCCACCAGCTGCGGGTGGCGGGCCAGCAGATGCAGGCCCACGTGCGCTCCGAGACTCGTGCCGAAGAGCAGCGCGGGCTCGTCGGTGAGCGACTTCAGCAGCAGGGCCAGGTCGTCCGCGTGGGTGCGCGGCGTCAGGGGCGGCATCGGGTCGCCGGCCGCGCTGCGCGACATGCCGCGCCGGTCGTAGGTGAGGACCGTGTAGTGGTCGGCGAGGCGGTCGACCAGGCCGGGGATGCGCCGGGCGTCGCCGCCCGCACCGTCCATGGCGACCAGGAGAGGGCCCGTGCCCCGTGTCTCGTAGTAGAGCTCGGTGCCGGCGACGGGCACCGCGGCGGATGTCACCATGACGGAACTTCCTTGATCGTCACGACTCCGGCGGAGCTGATCCAGCCGGGTCCCTGGGAGAGCAGCAGGACGTGGTCTCCTGGCGCCACCTCGCCGGTGCGCACCAGGTGGTCGAGCGAGATGAGCAGGTCGGCCGCCCCGACATGGCCGACGGTGCGGCCGAAGTCCCAGCTGGAACGGGACATGGGCAGGCCCAGCGGGCCCATGACCGCGTACTCGATCATGCGGCCGTCCTGGTTGATCGGGACGACCTTGGCGATGTCGCAGGCGTTGAGGCCGGCCTCCACCAGGGAGCGCTGGACGATGGACAGGTCGAACTCGCCGATGCGCTCGACCGTTTCGGCGAGCGACATCTCCCGCTCGTTGAACAGCGCGGCCCGCTCGGCGACGGCGACCTCTCGCCCCGTGCCGTCCTGGGGCGGCAGCAGCGACTCGTCCCCGCGGTGCCACTGCTCCAGTTCGGCCAGCGTCCCGGAGTTGAGGGAGCGCACCTCGGCGAAGCCGCTCTCGGTGCTGACCACGGCGGCCGCGGCGCCGTCGGCGAGGATGTAGGAGTCGCCGAAGCCGCGCCAGCGGTCGATGAGCGGCGTCTGGAAGTTCTGCGCCGTGGTCAGCAGCGCCGTCTCCACCTGGGCGGCGCCGGTCATCTGCCCGATCACGACCTCGAGGGCGGCCAGCATGCCGTTGCAGCCCTGCCGGATGTGCAGCGAGGGAATGGGCCCCGTGCCGAGTTCCCGCAGGATGTACGCGGGCGGGTAGGAGCCGTCGGGCCCCTGGTGGTAGACGCCGCCGTGGACGTGGGACTCGATGTCCTCGACGTCCCGTCCCCAGCGTTGCACCGCGCGTCGCGCCGCGGCGACCGCCATGTCGAGCGCGGGGACACCGTGCGCGACATGGGTGCCGGTCAGGCCGCTCGCCTTGTGGACGTCCTCGTCGTAGCGGCCGTCGGCCACGGCGTCCTGCGCGCTCACCGGATCGGGCAGGAACACCCCGACCGAGCTGAGGAACACTCCTTGCGTTCTCACAACCACGCCTCCCTTCTTGTGTGTTGGCTGGTCCTGTCGGGGGCTGCCCGTGTTCGGGCGGCTCGGCTTGTGTGTGTGGGGGCTGCCCGTGTGCGGGCGGCCGGCTCCGGGGCCTGCCGCCCGCCCCGGGCCTACCGTGCGAGGAGCCGGTCCGCGAGGTGCGCCGCGAGTTCGGCGGAGGTGGGGTGGTCGAACACGACGCCGGGCGGCATCCGCAGCGCGGTGACGTCGTTGAGCGAGTTGCGCAGGGCGAGGGCGCTCAGCGAGTCGAAGCCGAGTTCGCGGAACTTGCGGTCCGGGTCGACGGCGCCCGCCGAGCCGTGGCCGAGCGCGGTGGCGGCGTGGTCGAGGACCAGTTCCAGCAGGAGCCGTTCGCGGCCGGGTCCGTCCAGCGCGACCAGACGCTGCTTGAACGTGGCGCCCTGACCGTCGCCGGCCCGCTGGACGGTGCGCCGGGCGGGGACGCGCACCAGGCCCCGCCACAGGGCCGGCAGGGCGCCGGACGCGGCGCGCGCGGCGAGCGCCTCGACGTCCGGTTCGGCGACGAGCAGCGCCGCCTCGCCCGCGTCCCACAGCCCGTCGTACACCTGCGGGCCGGTGGCCTCGGGCGTGACCCGGAGCGCGACCGCGGGCGCTCCGGCCGACCGCCGCTGCCGCGCCCAGGAGGCCAGCAGCGCGCCGGCCGCCGCGTCGACGGCGTCCCCCGGGCCCTCGGCGCCGGCCGCGGCGGACAGCAGGACGAGCGCGGGGGGCTCCGCGAGGGCGTCGATCGCCTCGCGCAGCGCCCGGATCCGCAGCGCCTCGGCGTGCAGGGCGGCGCCGATCCGGCCCGGCGCACTGCCGGCGACCGTCGCTCCCCCGGCCGCCCCGGCCCCGCTCTCCTCGGCCTGCCCCGGCGTCCCGTCCGTGCCGTGGGGGTGTGCCGCGGTGTGGACGACGGTGCGCAGGGGGCGGTCGGCGGGCAGGTCGCGCAGGAGCGCCGTCAGGGCGTGCGGGTCGGCCGGGTCGCAGGTCGCGGTGTCGACGCGGACGCCGAGTTCCCTCCACGCGGCTGCCGTCGCCCCGTCGACGCCCGGGTCCTCGCCCGGCTGCCCGAGCAGCAGCAGGTCGCGCACGCCGTGCCGCGTGACCAGGTGCTGGGCGAAGGAGGCGCTGAGCTGTCCGGCCGCGCCGCTGATCAACGCCGTGCCGCCGGCGGCCGTGTCGAGGGGACAGGCCGGGTCCGTCGTGCCGGCCGTCAGGTCGGCGCGGGCCAGCCGTGGCACGCGTACGACGCTGCGGCGCAGCATGACGTGGTCCTCGTCGGTGGTCAGCGCCTTCGTCAGGGCCCGCCAGGACGCCTTGGTGCCGTCGGTGTCGACCAGCACGAACCGGCCGGGCGCCTCGTCCTGGGCCGCGCGGATCAGTGCGCCGACCGCCGCCGTGGCGGGGTCGTCGCCTTCGTGCGCGGTGGCGCCGCGGGTGAGGACGACCAGCCGGGAGGCGGCGAGCCTGCGGTCGGCGAGCCAGGTCCGGGCGAGGCCGAGCACGTCCTCGGCGGACCGGCGGACGGCGCCGGCCGTCCCGTCGGCGGCCGGTGGGCTCGTGACCAGGACGACGTCGGGCGCCGCGACGCCGTCCGTCTCGATCCTGACCGCGAGCGTCTGCAGGTCGGGATACTCCTCGGCATACGTGCCCGCGGCCATGAGTCCGAGGCGCGCCTCGAACGGGTCGTCGCCGACGACGGCCCAGCTCCGGGGTGCGGGGGCGCCGCGCCCCCGGGTCCGCGCCTCGACCCACGTGAGCGTGTGGAGGGCGCCGCGCTGTGCGGCGGACGCCTGCCGCAGGTCGTGCGCGGCGACGGATCGCCACGTCAGGGCGTCGATCGTCGCCACCGGGGCTCCGGTGTCGTCCGCGACGGCCAGCGTGAGCCCGGGGCCGTCCGCGTCCTGGCGGGTCAGGCGTACGCGCACGACGGACGCCCCGACGGCATGGAGCGTGACGCCGTGCCACCGGTTGGGCAGCCGTGCGTCGGGGGCGTGGAGGGGCTGCGCCGTGCCGGCCGGGTCCGCGAGGCGCAGGGCCGTGCCGAGCAGAGCGGGGTGGACGCCGAAGCCGTCGGCGGACGTCCGCTCCTGCGGCTCCCCCGGGTCGAGGGCGATCTCCGCGTACAGTTCGCCGTCCCGCCGCCAGGCCGCACGCACCGCGCCCGGCCCGTCCGGGCCGCCGAGGCTGTCCAGAGCGGTGACGTCGACCGGGTCGGCGTCGAGCGGGGGCCACACCTCGAGGTTCCAGGACGGCGGTGTGCCGGCGTCCTCCTCGGCGGCGAGTACGGCGCGGGCGTGGCTGGTCCATGGCGTGCCCTGCGGCCGGTTCTCCCTGCGGGAGTGGAGGGTCATGACGCGCAGCCCCTCCGCGTCGGGCTCGCCGACCTCGACGCGGAGCTGGACGCCGCCGCGCTCGGGCATCACCAGGGGCTCGTGGAAGGCGAGTTCGTCGATCCGCTCGCAGCCGATCTCGCCGGCCGCGTGCAGCAGGGCGTCGGCGAGTGCGGCGGCGGGCAGCACGGTGACTCCGGCGCCGGTGTGTTCGACCAGCCGTCCGTGCGTGTTCGGGGAGAGCCGTCCGGTGAACAGGAGCGACTGCGCGCCCGGGAGTTCGACGGCCGGTCCCAGGAGCGGGTGGGCCGCGCCGGTTCCGAGGTCGGAGGGTGCGGTGGGCTGGTGGTGCGTGGAGTCGAGCCAGTAGCGGGTGCGTTGGAAGGCGTAGGTGGGCAGACCGACCGGCGGCACTCCGGTCGTCGCGGCCGGGAGGAGGGGCGTCCAGTCGACGGGAACGCCGTGCGCCCACGCCTGCCCCAACGAACGGGCGAAGCGCTCCATCCCGCCCTCGTCACGCCGCAACGACCCCACCGCCACCGCCACATCCGCACCCAGCGCGTCGAACGTCTCCCCCAGCCCCACCGTCAGCACCGGATGCGCACTGCACTCCACGAACGCCGTGAACCCGTCCGCCAGCAACCGCCGCGCCGCACCCTCGAACTCCACCGTCCCCCGCAGATTCCGATACCAATACCCCCCGTCCAACGACGCGTCCGCCACCACCTCACCCGACACCGTCGAATACAACGGCACCACCGGAACCCGCGGCGCCACCGGCTCCAACACCCGCGCCAACTCCTCCTCCAACACCTCCACATGAGGCGAATGCGAGGCATAATCCACCGGCACCCGACGCCACCGCACCCCCTCCCCCTCCCACAACCCCGCCAACTCCTCCAACACCTCACACGAACCCGACACCACCGTCGACGACGGACCGTTCACCACCGCCACCGACACCCGACCCGGCCACCGCCCCACCACCGCACGCACCCGCTCCACCGGCAACGCCACCGACACCATCCCCCCACGCCCCGCCAACGCCACGATCGCCCGACTGCGCAACGCCACCACCCGCGCACCGTCCCCCAGCGACAACGCACCCGCCACCACCGCCGCCGCGATCTCCCCCTGCGAATGCCCCACCACCGCATCCGGCGCCACCCCGAACGAACGCCACAACTCAGCCAGCGACACCATCACCGCCCACAACGCCGGCTGCACCACATCCACCCGCTCCAACAGAGCGCCGTCGCCCTCCCCCAGCAGCACCTGAAGCAGATCCCACTCCACGAACTCGGACAACGCCCGCGCACACTCCTCCAACCGGGCCCGGAACACCGGCGCCTGCGCATACAACCCCGCCGCCATCCCCAACCACTGCGACCCCTGCCCCGGAAACACGAACACCGTCCGACCCGAAACGACCGGGTGGGAGGAGGTGTTGTCGGTGACGGTCCTGACGCCGTCCAGCAGGGTCGCCCGGTCGGTGCCGACGACGACTGCGCGGTGGTCGAAGGGGGTGCGGTGGTGGACGAGGGCGGATCCGATCGCGGCGATGTCCGTGTCGGGGTGGGCGGTCGCGAACTCGGCGAGACGCGCGGCCTGTTCACGCAGCGCGGCGGCCGACTTGGCCGACAGCGCCCACGGCACGACGGCGCCCGGGGCGTCCGCGCCGGGCCCGGCCACGCTCTCGGGCGTCTCCTGCCCGGGCGCCTGTTCCAGGATGAGGTGGGCGTTGGTGCCCGAGATGCCGAACGCGGAGACGGCGGCGCGGCGCGGGCGGCCCGTGCTGGGCCAGGGCTGTTCCTCGGTCAGCAGCTCGACGGCTCCCAGGTCCCAGTCGACGTGTGGTGTCGGCTGGTCGACGTGGAGGGTGCGCGGCAGGGTGCCCCGGTTCATCGAGACCACCATCTTGATCACGCCCGCGACGCCGGCGGCCGCCATGGTGTGGCCGATGTTGGACTTCAGCGAGCCCAGCCACAGCGGCTGTTCGGGGGTGTGGTCCTGCCCGTAGGTGGCCAGCAGGGCCTGTGCCTCGATCGGGTCGCCGAGCTTCGTGCCCGTGCCGTGCGCCTCCACCGCGTCCACGTCCGCGCCCGTCAGGCCGGCGTTCGCCAGCGCCTGGCGGATCACCCGCTGCTGCGAGGGCCCGTTGGGGGCGGTGAGGCCGTTGCTGGCGCCGTCCTGGTTGACGGCGCTGCCGCGGACGACGGCCAGGACCTCGTGGCCGTTGCGGCGGGCGTCGGAGAGCCGCTCGAGGAGGAGCACGCCGACGGCCTCGCCCCAGCCGGTGCCGTCGGCGCCGGCGGCGAACGCCTTGATGCGGCCGTCCTTGGCCAGTCCGCGCTGGCGGGAGAACTCCGTGAAGAAGCCGGGGGTCGGCATCACCGACACGCCGCCGGCCACGGCGAGGGAGCATTCGCCGCCGCGCAGTGCCTGTGCGGCCTGGTGGAGCGCGACCAGCGACGAGGAGCAGGCGGTGTCGATGGTGAGGGCGGGTCCTTCCAGGCCCAGGAAGTAGGCGAGGCGGCCGGACAGGACGCTGGTCGTCTTGCCGGTCAGCATCAGGCCGTCGACGCCGTCCGACGCCTCGTGCATGGGTGAGCCGTACTCCTGGGACAGGGCGCCGACGAAGACACCGGCCTGGCTGCCCTGGAGCGACTCGGGACGGATGCCCGCGCGTTCGAAGGCCTCCCAGGCGGTCTCCATGAGCAGCCGCTGCTGGGGGTCCATGGCGAGGGCCTCGCGCGGGCTGATCCCGAAGAAGTCCGCGTCGAAGCCGGCGGCGTCGTAGAGGAACGACCCCTTGCTGACGTAGCTCTTGTTGGACCGGTCCGGGTCGGCGTCGTGCAGGGTGTCGAGGTCCCAGCCGCGGTCGGTGGGCAGGTCGCCGACGGTGTCCCGGCCGGAGGTGAGGAGGTCCCACAGTGCCTGCGGGGTGGACACGCCGCCGGGCAGGCGCAGGCCGAGGCCGACGATGACGACCGGGTCGTCGCCGCTGTGCAGCGCGGCCACGGGCGCCGCCGGCGCGGCAGCGGAGCCGGAGCCGGCGGGGTCGTCGCCGAGTTCGCCGCGCAGGTAGGCGACCATGGCCGCCGGGGTCGGGTGGTCGAAGACGGCGGTGGCCGACAGGCGCAGATTCGTGGCCTCGTTGAGGCGGTTGCGCAGTTCGACCGAGGACAGCGAGTCGAAGCCGAGCGTCTTGAACTTGCTGTCGGCGCGGATCGCGCCGGGCGACCCGTGTCCGAGGACGGCGGCGGCGTGGCCGCACACGCTCTCCAGGAGCGTCCGCTCCAGTTCGGCTCCGGTGAGGCCGGCGAACGGGTGGGAGGCTGCGCTGCCGCCGGCGGCCGGGGCGGCGGCCACGGTGCGGCGGGTCCGGGCGCGGACCAGGCCGCTGAGGACGCCGGGCAGGGAGCCGGAGTCGGCCTGGGCGCGCAGTCGCGACAGGTCGAGCCGGGCGGGCACGAGGGCGGCGTCGGGCGAGGAGAGCGCCGCGTCGAACAGCGCGAGGCCTTCGTGGGAGGCCAGCGGCACCAGACCGGCGCGCGCCATGCGCGCGATGTCCACCTCGTCGAGTTCGCCGGTGAGTTCGCTGCGCTGGTCCCAGAAGCCCCAGGCGAGCGACGTCGCCTCGGCGCCCTGGGCGCGGCGGTGCTCGGCGAGTGCGTCCAGGTAGACGTTGGCGGCGCTGTAGTTGGCCTGGCCCGCGCCGCCGATCGTGCCCATCACGGAGGAGAACAGGACGAACGCGGCGAGGTCCAGGTCCGCCGTCAGCTCGTGCAGATGCCAGGCCGCGTCCGCCTTGGGCCGCAGCACCCGCTCAAGACGCTGCGGCGTCAGCGCCGTCACCGTGCCGTCGTCCAGCACCCCGGCCGTGTGCACCACCGCCGTCAGCGGATGCTCCGCCTCCACCGACGCCAGCAGGCCCGCCAGCGCCTGACGGTCGGCCACGTCGCACGCGGCGATCCGCACCGCCGCGCCCAGCGCGCCCAGTTCCGCTGCGAGGTCGGCCGCCCCGGGAGCGTCCGCGCCCCGGCGGCTCACCAGCAGCAGGCGCCGCACCCCGTACCCGGTCACCAGATGCCGGGCGAACAGCGCGCCCAGCGTCCCCGTGCCGCCGGTGACCAGCACCGTGCCGTGCGGGTTCCACATCGGCGGCATGGTCAGGACGATCTTTCCGGTGTTGCGTGCCTGGCTCAGGTGGCGGAACGCCTCGGGCGCCCTGCGGACGTCCCAGGTGCGGATCGGTGAGGGCCGCAGCGCGCCCCGCTCGAACAGTTCGATGACTTCCTCGAGCATCCGCCGGAACAGGTCGGGGTCCTCCTGGGCGACGGTCACCAGGTCGAACGCCTCGTAGGCGATTCCGGGGTGGGCCGCCGCGACCTCCTCGGGGTCGCGGATGTCGGTCTTGCCCATCTCGATGAAGCGCCCGCCGTGCGGCTGCAGGCGCAGCGAGGCGTCCACGAACTCCCGTGCCAGGCAGTCGAGTACGACGTCGACGCCGCGGCCGTCGGTCGCGGCGAGGAAGCTCTGCTCGAAGTCGAGGTCCCGGGAGGAGGCGATGTGGGTGTCGTCGAGGCCCGCGGCGCGCAGGGTGTCCCATTTGCCGGGGCTGGCGGTGCCGTACACCTCGGCGCCCAGGTGGCGGGCGAGCTGGAGGGCGGCCAGGCCCACGCCGCCGGCGGCGGCGTGCAGCAGCAGGCTCTCGCCGGGCTGGATGCGGGCCAGTTCCACCAGGGCGTAGTACGCGGTGCCGTAGACGATGGGGACGGCGGCGGCCTCCTCGAACGTCCAGTGGTCGGGGAAGCGCACGACCAGACGGTGGTCGACCACGGTCAGCGGGCCGAAGGCGTCGGGCAGCATGCCCATGACGCGGTCGCCGACGTCCAGACCGGTGACGGCCGGGCCGACCTCGGTGATCACGCCGGCGCCCTCGATGCCCAGGGAGGCGTCACCGGGGAGCAGCCCGAGCGTGTACACGACGTCCCGGAAGTTGAGCCCGGCCGCGCGGATCGCCACCCGGATCTCGTCGGGGCCCAGCGGCGCCGACGCCGCTTCGGCGGGGGCGAGGGTCAGCGCCTCCAGGGTGCCTCGGGTGCTCACGTCGAGGTGCCAGGGAGTGCCCGGGGCGCCGGCCGGCGGTGTCAGGGTGTCGGGCTGATGCGCCGCTCGGACCAGCCGCGGGACGAGCAACTCTCCTTCTCTCAGGGCGAGTTGTGGCTCGCCGGAGGCGAGGGCGGTCGCCAGTGCGCGGCCGGAGCGCTCGTCGTCGTCCAGGTCGATCAGGGCGAAGCGGCCGGGATTCTCCGTCTGCGCCGTGCGCAGCAGTCCCCAGACCGGGGCGTGGGCGGGGTCCGCGGGTCCCTCGCCCGGGGTGGTGCAGACCGCGCCACGGGTGACGACGGTGAGTCTGGCGGTGCCGAACCGCTCGTCGGCCAGCCAGCACTGCACGGCGTCCAGGGCCCGCTGGAGCGCCCGGTGCGCGGCGTCCGCGCCGAGGCGGTCGTCGCCCGGCCGGGCGCACAGGACGAGGAGCGCGTCGGGCGGGCCGGCGGTGTCGAGGGCCGTCGCGTCGGCGAAGGCGTCGAGGTCCGCGTACGGCTGTGTCGGCACGTGGTCCGGGGCGGCGCCGGTCCCGATCAGTGCCGGGAGCCGTGCGGGGGCGGGGTCCGGGACGGTGCTCGGGGCGGGCAGGATCGTCCAGTTCAGCCGGAAGAGGGCGTCGTCGACGATGGTGGAAGGGGTGCCGCCCAGTTGGGCGGGGTCGACGGGGCGCAGGGCGAGCGAGGCGACGGAGGCGACCGGACGCCCCGCCTCGTCGAACAGCTCCAGGCCCAGCCCGTTCTCGCCGGCCGGCACGATCCGCACCCGCACCGCCGCCGCACCCGTCGCGTGCAGACGCACACCCGACCACACGAACGGCAGCCGCGGCCCGCCCGCGCCCTCCCCCGCCGCCTCTCCCGCCGGCAGCAGCCCGGCATGCAGCGACGCGTCCAGCAACGCCGGATGCACCCCGAACCCCGCCACCGCCTCCCGCTCCCCCTCCCCCAGAGCGACCTCGGCGAACACCTCCGCACCCCGGCGCCACACCGCGCCCACACCCTGGAACACCGGCCCGTACTCATAGCCGGCCCCCGCCAACGCCCCGTACAGACCGCCCACATCCACCGCCCGCGCACCCTCCGGCGGCCACACCAGCCCCTCACCCGCAGGTGCGGCCGGTGGTGCGATGCCGAGTTCGCCGGTGGCGTGGCAGGTCCAGGCGGAGCCTTCGGCGTCGGTCCGGGAGTGGATCGCGACGGCCCTGCGGCCGGCTTCGTCGGGCTCGCCGACCTCGACCCGCAGGCGGACGGCGGTGCCTTCGGGCAGGAGCAGCGGCGCTTGGAGGGTGAGTTCGTCCAGGACGTCGCAGCCCGCCTCGTCGCCGGCGCGCAGCGCCATCTCCACGAACGCCGTCCCGGGCAGCAGCACCGTCCCGGCCACCGCGTGATCGGCCAGCCAGCCGTGCGACTTCAGCGACAGCCGCCCCGACAGCACCACGCTCTGCGTGCCGGCGAGCTCGACCACCGCGCCGAGCAGGGGGTGTGCGGCGGCGGTGAGGCCGGCGGCGGAGACGTCGGCACTCGTGGGCCCGACCGGGTCGAGCCAGTAGCGGGTGCGCTGGAAGGCGTAGGTGGGCAGACCGACCGGCGGCACTCCGGTCGTCGCGGCCGGGAGGAGGGGCGTCCAGTCGACGGGAACGCCGTGCGCCCACGCCTGCCCCAACGAACGGGCGAAGCGCTCCATCCCGCCCTCGTCACGCCGCAACGACCCCACCGCCACCGCCACATCCGCACCCAGCGCGTCGAACGTCTCCCCCAGCCCCACCGTCAGCACCGGATGCGCACTGCACTCCACGAACGCCGTGAACCCGTCCGCCAGCAACCGCCGCGCCGCACCCTCGAACTCCACCGTCCCCCGCAGATTCCGATACCAATACCCCCCGTCCAACGACGCGTCCGCCACCACCTCACCCGACACCGTCGAATACAACGGCACCACCGGAACCCGCGGCGCCACCGGCTCCAACACCCGCGCCAACTCCTCCTCCAACACCTCCACATGAGGCGAATGCGAGGCATAATCCACCGGCACCCGACGCCACCGCACCCCCTCCCCCTCCCACAACCCCGCCAACTCCTCCAACACCTCACACGAACCCGACACCACCGTCGACGACGGACCGTTCACCACCGCCACCGACACCCGACCCGGCCACCGCCCCACCACCGCACGCACCCGCTCCACCGGCAACGCCACCGACACCATCCCCCCACGCCCCGCCAACGCCACGATCGCCCGACTGCGCAACGCCACCACCCGCGCACCGTCCCCCAGCGACAACGCACCCGCCACCACCGCCGCCGCGATCTCCCCCTGCGAATGCCCCACCACCGCATCCGGCGCCACCCCGAACGAACGCCACAACTCAGCCAGCGACACCATCACCGCCCACAACGCCGGCTGCACCACATCCACCCGCTCCAACAGAGCGCCGTCGCCCTCCCCCAGCAGCACCTGAAGCAGATCCCACTCCACGAACTCGGACAACGCCCGCGCACACTCCTCCAACCGGGCCCGGAACACCGGCGCCTGCGCATACAACCCCGCCGCCATCCCCAACCACTGCGACCCCTGCCCCGGAAACACGAACACCGTCCGACCCGAAACGACCGGGGGCAGAGCTGAGTCGGTGCGGGCCAGTTCCTGGGCGGCCGCGATCAGGCCTTCTCGGTCCGTGGCCGTGAGGACGGTGCGGTGGTCGAACCGGGTCCGTGACCTCGCGAGTGCCGATGCGACGGCCAGCGGTGAGATGTCCGGCCTGGCGGTGGTGAACTCGGCGAGGCGGGCGGCCTGTTCACGCAGCGCGGCGGGGGTCTTGGCCGACAGCACCCACGGCACCACAGCCGCAGCCGCCTGCGCAGCGGCCGCATCCTCGGCGGCAGCGGACTCGGCCGCGGACGCGGGTCCTGTCGCGTCCGTCGCCTCGGGCGTCCCCTGCCCGGGCGCCTGTTCCAGGATGAGGTGGGCGTTGGTGCCGGAGATCCCGAAGGACGAGACGGCCGCCCGGCGCGGCCGCCCGGCCTCGGGCCACGGCCGCTCCCGCGCGAGCAGCGACACCGCTCCCGCCGCCCAGTCCACCCGGGCCGTCGGCTCCTCGACGTGCAGCGTGCGCGGCAGGACCCCGTGCCGCAGCGCCATCACCATCTTGATCACACCGCCGACCCCGGCCGCCGCCATCGTGTGACCGATGTTCGACTTCAACGACCCCAGCCACAACGGCTGTTCAGGCGTGTGCTCCTGCCCGTAGGTGGCCAGCAGGGCCTGCGCCTCGATCGGGTCGCCGAGCCTGGTGCCCGTGCCGTGCGCCTCCACCGCGTCCACGTCCGCGCCCGACAGACCCGCGTTCGCCAGCGCCTGGCGGATCACCCGCTGCTGCGACGGCCCGTTCGGAGCCGTCAGCCCGTTGCTGGCGCCGTCCTGGTTGACCGCGCTGCCGCGGACGACGGCCAGAACCTCGTGGCCGTTGCGGCGCGCGTCGGACAGCCGCTCCAGCACCACCACCCCCACACCCTCGCCCCAGCCGGTGCCGTCCGCGTCCTGCGAGAACGCCTTGCAGCGGCCGTCCGCCGACAGGCCCTGCTGCCGCGAGAACTCCACGAACATCCCCGGCGACGCCATCACCGTCGCCCCGCCCGCCAACGCCAGCGCGCACTCCCCCGCACGCAACGACTGCGCCGCCAGATGCAACGCCACCAACGACGCCGAACACGCCGTGTCCACCGTCACCGCCGGACCCTCAAGCCCCAACGTGTACGCGATACGCCCCGACGCCACACTCGCCGTCGTCCCCGTCAGCAGATAGCCCCCGGCGTCCTTCGCGGGTTCGTACAGGCGCGGCCCGTACTCCTGCGTCATCGCCCCGACGAAGACACCCGTGCGGCTGCCCTTGAGGGTGTGCGGGAGGATGCCGGCCGTTTCGAGGGACTCCCACGCGGTCTCCAGCAGCAGGCGCTGCTGGGGTTCCATGGCCTGGGCCTCGCGGGGGCTGATGCCGAAGAAGGCGGCGTCGAACATGTCGGCGTCGTAGAGGAAGCCCCCGTGCCGGGTGTAGGTCTTGTCGGCGCTGCCGCGCTCGGGGTCGTAGAGGTCGTCCTGGTCCCAGCCCCGGCCGTCGGGCAGCGGGCCGATGGCGTCAGTGCCCGTGCTGATCAGACGCCACAGGTCGTCCGGCGATGCCACTCCGCCGGGGTAGCGGCAGGCCATGCCGACGACGGCCAGCGGCTCGTCCGACAGGGCGGACTTCTCGACGTGCTCGGGCGCGTCGGCGACACCGAGCAGGGTCGTCACGATGTGCCGGGCCAGGATCTCGGGGGTCGGGTAGTCGTAGACGAGGGACGGGGGCAGCGCGACGCCGAGGTCGGCGGACAGGCTGGAGCGCAGGTCGACGGAGGTCAGGGAGTTGTAGCCGAGCTCCTTGAACGGCAGCGCCGGGTCGACCTCGTTCTCGGCGCCGTACTCCAGGATCTCGGCGGTGTGCCTGCTGATCAGTTCGGCGATCAGCGCGATGCGCTGCGAGTCGCTCAGACCGTGCAGCCGCTCGGCCCAGTCGTGACCGTCCGCCTCCGTGTCGTTCTCGGCTTCGGAGTCGAGGCCGGCGTCGGGGGCGGCGTCGGGGGCGGCGTCGGCCGAGGCCGGAGCCGGAGCCGTGCGGCCGGGGGTGTCGATCCAGTACCGCTTGTGCTGGAAGGCGTAGGTGGGCAGGGTGATACGCCGGCCGGCGCCCAGGAGGGGGTCCAGTCGGCGGGGGTGGCGGTGGTGGAGACTGCGGCCAGGGCGCGCAGGGCGGTGCGGGTCTCGTCCTTGTCCTTGTGCAGGACCGCGACCGCGGTGACGCTGCCTGTGGTGCCGGTGTCGGTGTCGGTGTGGGTGTCGAGGGTGTTCTTGACGAGGGCGGTCAGGACGGGGTCGGGGCCGAGTTCGAGGTAGGCGGTGATCCCGCGCGCGTGCAGGGCCTGGACGCCGTCGTGGAAGCGGACCGCCGCCCGGATGTGCCCCGCCCAGTACCCCGGGTCGGTCAGCTCGCCTTCGCCGGCTGGGGCGCCGGTGACGTTGGAGATCACCGCGAGCCGCGGCTCACGGAACACGATCCCGGCGACGGCCTCCTCGAACCGGGCGACCGCGGTGTCCATGTGCGGGGAATGGAAGGCGTGCGAGACCGCCAGACGCTTGACGCGCACCCCCTCCTGCCGGAAACGCTCCGCGAGCTCCCCGGCGGCGTCGGCGTCGCCGGAGACGACGACCGCCGAAGGCCCGTTGACCGCCGCCAGCGCCAGCCGCCCCCCGAACGACGCCACCACCGGCGCCACGTCTGCCGCGGGCGCGGCGACGGCGATCATCGCGCCGCCCGCCCGGGCGGCCTGCATCAGCCGGCCCCGCACCGCCACCAGCCGGCACGCGTCCGCCAGCGAGAACACCCCCGCCGCATACGCCGCCGCAACCTCGCCGACCGAATGCCCGATCACCGCGTCCGGGCGCACCCCCCACGACGACACCAGAGCGAACAACGCCGACTCCACCGCGAACAGGGCCGCCTGCGTGAACTGGGTTTCCTCCAGCAACGCCGCCTCGGCGCTGCCCTCCTCCGCGAACACCAGCGCCTTCAACGACCGGCCCAGCTCCCCATCCAGGTGGGCGCACGCCGCGTCGAAGGCCTGCGCGAACACCGGGAACGCCGCATACAACTCCCGCCCCATCCCGGCACGCTGGCTGCCCTGCCCGGAGAACATCACCGCAAGCCCGCCCGCGCCGGTGGCGCGGCCCCGCACCACATCCGCGCCGCTCTTGCCGGCCGCCAGCGCGTCCAGGCCCGCCAGGAGCTGTTCACGACCCTCGCCCAGCACCACCGCCCGGTGCTCGAACACCGACCGCGTCACCGCCAGCGACCACCCCACATCCACCGGATCCGAACCGGCACCTCGCACGAACTCCGCCAGTCGTGCGGCCTGTTCGCGCAGCGCGGCAGGCGTCTTCGCGGACAGCGTCCACGGCACCACGCCACCACCGACCGCGGGATCCTCAAGCGCGGTCTCGGCCGGCGGCCGCTCGGGTCCGGCGGTGAGGACGAGGTGGCAGTTGGTGCCGCCCATCCCGAACGAGGACACACCCGCCACCGGGGCCGCGTCGTCGTGCTGCGGCCAGGGCTCCGTCTGGGTCTGCACCCGCAGGTTCAGCTCCTGCAGGTCGATGCCCGCAGCCGGCGAGCGGAAGTGCAGGCTCGCCGGAATGAGCCGATGCCGCACCGCGAGCGCCGCCTTGATCAGGCCGACGATGCCCGCCGCGCCCTCCAGATGCCCCACGTTCGTCTTGGCCGACCCCACCCGCAACGGCTCCCCGCGGCCCTCGGCCCGGCCCAGCACCGCGCCCAGCGCCCGCGCCTCCACCGGATCGCCCGCCCGCGTCCCCGTCCCGTGCAACTCCACATAACCCACCGCCGTAGGCGAGACGCCCGCATCCGCATACGCCAGACGCAGCACCTCCTCCTGACCCGCCGCGGAAGGAACCGTCAGCCCCGCACCGCCGCCGTCGTTGGTCACCGCGCCGCCCGCGATCACACACACCACGTCGTCGCCGTCCGCCACCGCGTCCGAGAGCCGCTTCAGCACCACGAGGCCACCGCCCTCGCCCCGCACATAACCCTCCGCCCGCTCATCGAAGACATAGGCGCGGCCCTGCGGCGACATTCCGCCGAACTTGGAGACGGTGACCTGCGACTCCGGGGCGAGGATCAGGTTCACGCCGCCGGCCAGGGCCCACTCCACGTCTCCGCGGGCCAGTGCCTGGCAGGCCTGGTGGACGGCGACCAGCGCGGACGACTGGCCCGAGTCCACTGTCAGCGAGGGGCCGGTGAGGCCCAGCAGGTAGGAGACGCGGTTGGCGATGACGCTGCGGGCCAGGCCGGTGGAGGTGAAGGTGCCGACGGCCTCCACACCGGCCTGGCGTACGAGGGTCGCGTAGTCGTCGGCCATCGCGCCGACGAACACGCCGGCGCGGCTGCCCCGCAGACGGTCCGGGACCGTCCCGGCGTTCTCGAGGGCTTCCCAGGCCAGTTCCAGGACGAGGCGCTGCTGGGGGTCCATCGCGGTGGCCTCCCGCGGCGAGATCCCGAAGAAACGCGCGTCGAACCCGTCGACCCGGTCGAGGAACCCGCCGCGCCGCGCCACGGCGCGGCCCGGCGCGGAAGGGTCCTCGCTGAAGAACGCGTCGGCGTTCCAGCGGTCGGCGGGGACCTCCCGGACGGCGTCGCGGCCCTCGGCCAGCAGCTCCCAGAACTGCCCCGGCCCGTGCGCTCCTCCTGGCAGGCGGCAGGAGATGCCGACCACGGCGACGGCGTTTTCCCCGAACGACTGGTGCGACGTGTTCGACATGAAAGGCAGCCTCAATCCGTACTCATCAGCGCGTGCGCGTGGCTCGCTATCGCTTCGAATGTGGGGTGGTCGTAGACGACCGTGGGGGGCAGGTCGACTCCGGTCGCCTGGGTCACCTTGTTGCGCAGGTCGACCGCCATGAGGGAGGTGAATCCCAGGTCGAGCAGCGGTGTTCCGAGCGGGACGGTGTCGGGCGAGTCGGCGCCCATGACCTCCGCGGCGGCTTCCACGACGCAGGTGAGGATCAGCGCGTGCCGGTCGGCGGGCGCCGCCGCCGCGAGGCGCGCGGCCCATGTCTCGTCGCCGTCCGGGTCCTGGTCGGTCGTGGGGGCCTGGGGTGCGGGGCCGTGCGCGGTTCGGGGCGTGGCCGGGGTGACCTCGTCGAGCCAGTAGCGGCGGCGCTGGAAGGGGTAGGTCGGCAGTTCGGCGCGGGCGGCCGTCTGGCCGTCGTGCTGCGCGGCCCAGTCGACGGCCGCGCCGCGCACGTGGAGGCGTGCGAGCGCTGCCAGGAACGCCTCGGGTTCCCTCTGGTCGCGGCGGGACAGGGCGACGGCGTCGCCGGGCGCGCCGTCGAGGCATTCGGCGACCATCGGCGTCAGGACGCTGTCGGGGCCGGCTTCGACGAAGGTGGTGACGCCGTGGGCGGTGAGCCGGCGGACGCCGGTGGCGAAGCGGACGGGTTCGCGGACGTGGCGTACCCAGTATTCGGGGGTGAGGAGCGCTTCGGGGGACGTCTCGCCGGTGAGGTGGGAGATGATGGGCAGTTGCGGCCGGTGGTAGGTCAGTTCTTTGGCGACGCGGTGGAAGTCGTCGAGCATGGCGTCCATGTGCGGTGAGTGGAAGGCGTGGCTGACCTGGAGCCGTTTGGTCCGCCTGCCGTGTTCGCGCCAGTGGGTGTCCAGTTCCTGTACGGCGGCGGTGTCGCCGGAGACGACGACGGAGGCGGGGCCGTTCTCGGCGGCCAGCGCGATCTCGTGTTCGCGGCCGGCCAGCAGGGGTTGCAGTTCGGCTGCGGTGGCCTGCACGGCGAGCATGGCGCCGCCTTCGGGCAGGGCCTGCATGAGCCGTCCTCTGGCGGCGACCAGCCGGGCGGCGTCCGGCAGTGTCCAGACGCCCGCGACGTGCGCGGCGGTGAGTTCGCCGATGGAGTGTCCGGCGACGAAGCCGGGGGTGACGCCGAAGCGTTCGAGGAGGCGGTACAGGGCGACTTCGACGGCGAAGACGCCGGCCTGGGTGTAGGCGGTGCGGTTGATCAGGTCCTGGGGTTGCGCGGTGCCGAACAGGACGTCGTGCAGGGGTAGTTCGAAGTGGGGGTCCAGTGCGGCGCAGGCCGTGTCGAGGGCGTCGGCGAAGGCGGGGAAGCGCTGGTACAGGTCGCGGCCCATGCCGGGGCGTTGCGATCCCTGTCCGGAGAAGAGCACCGCGCAGGGGGATTTGGCGGCTGGGTCGGGGGCGCCGCGCACGGTGTGCGGGGCGCCGGTGCCGCGGGCGAGTTTGTCCAGGCCCTGGAGCAGGGCGTCGCGGCCGGGTGCGACGAGTACGGCCCGGTGGTCGAAGAGGGTGCGGCTGGTGACGAGGGCGTGGGCGACGTCGCCGGTCGCAAGGCCGGGGCGGGCCGTGAGGTGTGCGCCGAGCCGTGCCGCTTGTGTGCGCAGGGCCTTGGGGGTGTGTGCGGACAGGGGGACGGCGAAGGCCGTCGCGGGGGTCGCCGTGCCGGGCGCCGTCGTCTCGGGGGCTGTCGCCTGGGGGGGTGTCGCCTGGGGGGCTTCTTCGACGATGACGTGTGCGTTGGTGCCGCTGATGCCGAACGAGGAGACGCCCGCGCGTCGGGGGCGGTCGGTGCGCGGCCAGTCGACGGGTTCCTGCAGCAGCCTCACGGGGGTGGCCGTCCAGTCGATGTGCGGTGTCGGCCGTTCGGCGTGCAGGGTCTTGGGCAGGACGCCGTGGCGCAGTGCCAGCACCATCTTGATGACGCCGCCGATGCCGGCGGCGGCCTGGCTGTGGCCGATGTTGGATTTCAGCGAGCCCAGGTACAGGGGCCGTTGGGGGTCGCGTCCGGTTCCGTAGACGCTTTGGATGGCGTGGCCTTCGATGGGGTCGCCGAGGGTGGTGGCGGTGCCGTGGGCCTCCACGGCGTCGATGTCGTGGGGTGTGAGGCGGGCGTCGGCGAGCGCGTCGCGGATGACGCGTTCCTGGGAGGGTCCGTGGGGGGCGGTGAGGCCGTTGCTGGCGCCGTCCTGGTTGACGGCGCTGCCCCGCAGGACGGCCAGGACGGGTCGTCCGGCGCGGACCGCGTCGCTGAGGCGTTCCAGGTAGAGCATGCCGACGCCCTCGGCCCAGCCGGTGCCGTCGGCGTCGGCGGAGAAGGAGCGGCAGCGGCCGTCGGCGCTGAGGCCGCGTTGGCGGGCGAACTCGGTGAAGACGGTGGGGGTGGCCATCACGGTGACGCCGCCGGCGAGGGCGGCGGTGCATTCGCCGCGGCGCAGCGCCTGGCAGGCCAGGTGGAGGGCGACCAGCGACGACGAGCAGGCGGTGTCGACGGTGAGGGCGGGGCCCTGCAGGCCCAGGGAGTACGAGATGCGTCCGGAGGCGACGCTGGCCGCGCTGCCGCTGCCGATGTAGCCCTCGTAGCCGTCGGGGACGGGGCGCAGGCGTGCGCCGTAGTCGTTGTACATGACGCCGACGAAGACGCCGGTGCGGCTGCCGTGCAGGGTGCGCGGGTCGAGGCCGGCGCGTTCCACGGCTTCCCAGCTGTGCTCCAGCAGGAGCCGTTGCTGGGGGTCGATGGTGAGGGCTTCTTTGGGGGTGATGCCGAACAGGGGGGCGTCGAAGGAGGCTGCGTCGGGCAGGAATGCGCCGTTGCGGGTGTAGCAGGTGCCCGGGGTGTCGGGGTGGGGGTGGTAGAGCGCGTCGAGGTCCCAGCCGCGGTCGGTGGGGAAGTCTCCGACGGCGTCGGCGCCGGTGTCGAGGAGGCGCCACAGGTCGTCGGGGGAGGCGACCGCGCCGGGGTAGGCGCAGCCGATGCCGACGACGGCGATCGGTTCGTGCGCGGCGTCGTCGAGTTCCTGGACGCGGCGGCGTGCCTCGCGCAGGTCGACGGTCATCCGCTTGAGGTAGTCGAGGAGTTTGGCCTCGTCGCCGGTGGGTGCGGCCGTCGTCACGGGGTCGGTTCCTCTCCGCGGGCCCGGCGCACGCGTGCGGCCAGGCGGGCCGGGGTGGGGTCCGCGTACAGGTCGGTCATGGCGAGGGGGGTGGCGAGGCTGTCCTCGACGCGTTGGACGAGTTGGGCGCCGAGCAGGGAGTGGCCGCCGTGGGCGAAGAAGTTGGCGTCGGCGTCGACGTCCGTGCGTTGCAGCAGTTCCCGCCACAGGGCGACGAGTTCGGCGACGAGGGTGTCGCCGCCGTACGGGTCGGCGCCGGCGGTTTCGGCGCGCCGGGTGCGGTGTTGGCGGGCGAGGCGTTCGAGGGCGAGGTAGTCGGTCTTGTGGCTGACGGTGGAGGGGAAGGAGTCGACGACGACGAACTCCTGTGGGACGCAGGAGCCGGGCAGGGTGGCCCGGGCGTGCTCCCAGAGTCGGTCGGCGACGGTGTCGGGGGCGGCGGCGGTCTGCACGAAGGCGACCAGGAGGGGTCCGGCGCCGGCTTCGTCGACGACGACGGCGGCGCCCTGGACGTCGGGGTGTTCGAGGAGGACGGCTTCGACCTCGCCGAGTTCGATGCGGTTGCCGCGCAGTTTCACCTGGCGGTCGATGCGGCCGTGCAGGGCGACGGTGCCGTCGGGCCGCCAGCAGGCGAGGTCGCCGGTGCGGTAGAACAGGCCGAGTTTGAGGTGGCTGCCGAAGCGGTCCATGGTCAGTTCGGGCCGGTTGTGGTAGCCGAGGGCGACGCCGCTGCCGGCGATGCAGAGTTCGCCGCGTACGCCCAGGGGCAGTTCGCGGCCTTCGGTGTCGGTGATGAACAGGTGGGTGTTGGCCATGGGGGCGCCGATGTCGACGGTCGCGGCGCCGGGCGGGATGTCGCCGCAGGTCGAGTAGATCGTCGTCTCGGTCGGCCCGTACATGTTGATCAGGCGGCAGCCGGTGGCGGTGATCCTGCGGGCCAGTGCGGGCGGCATGGGTTCGCCGCCGGTGATGGCGCGCAGGGGGGCGAGGAGGTCGCCGGCTTCGTCGGCGATGAGGTTCCAGGTGGTGGGGGTGGCCTGGATGATGCCGACGCGGTGGCGTCGCAGGACGTCGAGCAGGACGCGGCCGTCTCGGCGGGCGGCGTCGGGCGCCACGGCGACGCGGGCGCCCGCGATGAGCGGCACGAACAGTTCCAGGGCGGAGATGTCGAAGGTGAAGGTGGTCAGCCAGAGCATGACGTCGTCGGCGGTGGGGGCGATCTCCCGCTCGAAGTGGGCGATGGCGTTGGCCAGTCCGCGGTGGGTGAGGATGGTGCCCTTGGGCTTGCCGGTCGATCCGGAGGTGTAGATCAGGTAGGCGGTGTCGCCGGGGGCGGGGGCGGTGGCGAGGTCGTCGTCGCGGGGAATCGAGCTGTCGTGGGGTCCGGCGAGGGCCGCCATGGGGTGGACGCGGACGCTGTCGTCGGCGGCGTGGGCGGTGTCGAAGTCGGGGGCGGCGAGGACGGTGCGGGTGCCGGAGTCCTGGAGGAGGTAGGCGGTGCGCTGGGCGGGGTGGTCGGGGTCGAGCGGCAGGTAGGCGGCGCCGGCGAGCCAGGTGCCCAGGACGGCCGCGGCCAGTTCGGGGCTGCGGCGTCCGCCGAGGGCCACGATGTCGCCGGGCCGGGTGCCGGCCGTTCGCAGCACGTCGCGGTCGGCGAGGGCGGTGTGCCACAACTGGCTGTAGGTGACGGTGCGTTCGCCGTCCTCGAAGGCGACGGCGTGCGGGGTGCGGCGGGCGGCTTCGGCGATTGCCTCGACGACGGTGGCGGGCACGACCTCGGTGGAGGTGTCGTTGGCGGCGTCGATGACGGCGTGGTCGCGTGCGCCGAAGAGGGACAGTTCCCCCATGGGCCGGTCGGGGTTGTCGCCGACGGCGACGAGGAGGGCGTCGAAGCGCTCCAGGAGGAGTTCGGTGTCGGTGCGGCTGAGGATCTCGGTGTAGTGGACGCCGCGGATGGTGAGCTGTTCGGGTGAGGAGAGGAAGAAGAACTCCAGGTCGAACTTGCTGTACCCGTTCTCGACGAGGAGGCGGCGGGCGGTGGCGCCGTCGAGTTCGAAGGTCGTCGGCCCCACGTTCGGGACGTAGTTGAACAGGTGCCGGAAGAGGGTGTTGCGCCAGGTGCTGCCGGTGTGCTGGATTTCGGGGAGGAGGACGTCCACGGGTACGTCGGCGTGGCTGATGGCGCCGAAGAACGCTTCGCGGGCCTGGCCGGCGAGGTCCCGGAACCCGGCGTCGAGGTCGACGCGGGCCCGCAGCGGGAGGGTGTTGACGTGGTAGCCGACGGCGTCGGCGGCGGTGGCGGGGCGCACGTTGGCGGGTGATCCGACGACGAGGTCGGGGCCGGCGCCGTGGCGGGCGAGCAGCAGGTAGTAGGCGGCCAGCAGGATGACCGCCTCCGGGGCGCGCAGTTCTTTCTGGAGGCGGCCCACCGCGTCCCGGGCGGCGTCGGAGAGCGTGTGCAGGACGCAGCCGCCGGTGAGGGTCGGGTCGGGGCGGTCGTCCGTGCCGCAGTTCAGGCCGAGCGCGGTGGGGTCGAAGTCGCGCAGGTGGTGGCGCCAGTAGGCGAGGCTCTGCGGGGTGCAGGGCGAGGAGTTGAGGGCGGGCCGGGGCTGCCCCAGGTCGTCGGGTACGGCGAGGCCGGCGGCGACGGCCTCGTAGACGCGGGTGAACTCGCTCAGGAGGATCTCGGCGGACACGGTGTCGAAGACGATGTGGTGGACGACGAGGCAGAAGACGTCGCCGTCGGGGCCCTGGAAGTGGCCGGCCCGCACCAGGGGCCGGCCGTCGAAGGCGAAGGGGCGGGCGACGAGCTGGGCGACGGCGGCTTCGGCGCCGCCGTCACCGGTGGGCCGGGTGTCGACGGGGACGGCGAACCGGCCGGCGGCGACGGTCTGCTTGACCAGGGCGCCGTCGGCGTCGTGGAACACGGTGCGCAGGCTCTCGTGCCGGGCGAGCAGGGCGTCGAGGGTCTGCTGGAGTTCCCACTCCCCCAGTGGCTCGTCGGTGGAGAACACCACGGACAGGTTGTTGACGGCTCCGGACGGGACGAGCTTCTCCAGCAGCCACAGCGCCTGCTCCTTGCGGGTGGCCGCGGTCAGGGCGGCACGGGCCGGGCCGTTCGCTTGCGTACGCGTGGTGGTGGTCATGTCCGGATTCCTTCTGTGACCTGGAACAGGGAGGGGGCGCGGGTGGCCGTTGCGGGCGCTGCGGCGGGGGTCAGGCGGCGAGGAGCCGGGAGACCGTCCGGGCGATCTCGGGCGTCGAGAGGATCTCCACGTGCGGCACCGTGAAGAAGATCTCCTCGGCCACGAGGTCGTCGCCGTGGTCGGGGTTGAGCATGCGGAAGCCGTTGAGGCCGCTGGTGGGTGTGGCGGAGGTGATGGCGGTGCACTTCTTCCAGACGGCGGTCGGGTCGATCTGCTCGGCGGTGGACAGGTAGCTGAGGAAGCCGCCGGCCGTCTCGACCATCTCGGCGCGGCGCCGCTCGTCCAGGCCGAGCTTGGCGCAGGCCTTCTGGGCGATGCCGTGGTAGAGGAGCAGCAGCCGGCGGGCCAGGTCGGTGAGGCTGGTGCACTCCTCCTGGGCGCGCTGGGCGGCGTCCTGGACGGGGCCGACCTCGGCCGCGCCGAGGGTCGACTCCATCTGGCCGACGGCCTTGTGGAACTGCCAGTACATGGGTGCGGCGGCGGCCCGCTCCGGGTCGAAGAGGACGGTTTGCGGGAAGTGGCCCTGGAGCCGCTCGATCTCCTCGGCCAGGGCGGCGGCGTAGGTGCCGCCCGCGCAGAACGCGAGGATCGCCCTGACGTGTTTGCCGCTGGTGGCGACCTCGTCGACCCACTGCTTGATGTAGGCGTCGGCGGGCAGGTCGGGGCGGGAGGCGACGGCCTGCGGCAGCGTCTCCCACACGGTGTGGCCCGGCTCGAGCAGCGGCACGAAGTCGCTGAAGCGGGCCTCGCCGCGGCCGGTGGCGTCGAAGTCGACGGCGAGGACGACCTCGTCGGCGGCGCCGCTGCTGAGCTGCTTCCATGTGGTGAGCGTGTTCATGGGATCTTCCGTTCTGTCGGTGTGTTCGGTTCCTGCCGGTGTCTTCGGTTCCTGCCGGTGCCGGAGGGGTCGGGGTGGGGCGGCCCGCGGTCAGCGCGACAGCCCGCCGAACTCCTGGTCGATCAGTTCGAAGAGGTCGGCGGCGGAGGCGGACTCGATGCGGCCGGCGCCTTCGGCGGTGTCGTCAGGGCCGCCGTCGCGGGCCGGCGCCGACCACAGGGCGAGCAGGTTCGCCATCCGGTCGGCGACGGCGCGGCGCAGGTCCTCGTCGTCGGCGGGGCTCGCCAGGGCGGCCTCGAGGCGGTCGAGTTCGGCGAGCACGGGCGGCTGCGCGGCGGCCGGTTCGAGCTTGCGGAGCAGATGCCGGGCGAGGGCGTTGGGGGTGGGGTGGTCGAAGGCGAGGGTGACGGGCAGCGCGAGGCCGGTGAGCGCGCAGAGCCGTTTGCGTAGTTCGCCTCCGGTGAGGGAGTCGAATCCCGCGGTCTTGAAGGCGAGGTCGTCGTCGACGCGGGAGGCGTCGTCGTGTCCCAGGACGGCGGCGACGGTGGTGCGGATCAGGTCGAGGACGGCCTTCTCCTGCTGGGGCCGTTCCAGGCCGGCGAGGCGCCGGGCCAGTTCCGTGGCGTCGGCCGCGGGTGGGGCGGCGCGGCGTGCGGTGTGCGGCGCCAGGCCGCGCAGCCGGTGGGCGAGGGTGCCGTCGGCGGCGCGGGCGTGCAGCGCCGCCGGGTCGAAGCGGGCGGCGACCAGCAGGGGTTCGTCGGTGGCGAGCGCGGCGTCGAGGAGCGCGAGCCCGTCGGCGGCGGACAGCGGCAGCAGGCCGCCGTGGGCGGCGCGGGCCAGGGCCGCCGCGTCGAGGCGGGTGGCGAGGCCGGCGCCCGCCCTCTCCTGGCTGTCGCCCCACAGGCCCCAGGCGAGGGAGGTGGCGGGCAGGCCCTGGGCGTGGCGGTGGTGGGCGAGGGCGTCGAGGAAGGTGTTGGCGGCGGCGTAGTTGGCCTGTCCCGCGTTGCCCGCCTGTCCGGCGAGGGAGGAGAACAGGACGAACGCGGCCAGGTCCTGGTGTGCGGTCAGCTCGTGCAGGTACCAGGCGCCGTCGGCCTTGGGGCGCCACACCGTGTCGAAGCGCTCGCGGTCGAGGGAGGTGATGATGCCGTCGTCGAGGACGCCCGCGGCGTGCACGACGGCGGTCAGCGGGTGTCGGGCGGGCACGCCGTCGACCAGCCGGGCGAGGGCGTCGCGGTCGCTGGTGTCGCAGGCGGTGACGGTGACCGTGGCTCCCAGGCCGGTGAGTTCGGCGGTGAGGTCGGCGGCGCCGGGGGCGTCGGGGCCGCGGCGGCCGGTGAGCAGCAGGCGCCGGACGCCGTGGTGGGTGACCAGGTGCCGGGCGACCAGCGCGCCGAGGGCGCCGGTGCCGCCGGTGATCAGGACGGTGCCGTCCGGGTCGAGGCCGGCGGCCCGTGTGCGCGGCCCGGCGGGGCGGGCGTGCAGCCGCGGCACGTGTGCGGTGCCCCGCCGCAGGAGCAGCTCGGGCTCGCCGGCGGCGAGGGCGGCGGGCAGGGCTCGCAGCGAGGCGGTGTCGTCGTCGGTGTCGAGGACGGCCGTGCGCCCGGGGTGCTCGGAGCCGGCGGCCCGCAGCAGCCCCCACAGCGGCGCCGCGGCGAGGTCCGCCGGGTGCGGGTCGCGGCCGGGCGCGGGTTCCGCGCCGTGCGCGAGGACGGCCAGGGCGCTGTCCGCGAGGAGTTCGTCGGCCAGCAGATCCTGGACGAGGGTGAGGGTCCGGTAGGTCTCGGCGGCTGCCCGGGTCGGGTCGCTCACGCCGTGCGGGCTCGTCAGGACGGTGCGCGGAGCGGGCCGTCCCGCGGCCACCGATGCGCTGAGCGCCGCGATGTCGGGGTAGGGCTCGTCGCACAGCCCCAGGGCGGCGGCGAGGCCTTCCGGGTCGTCGCCGACCCAGACGGTGGTGAGGGGGAATTCGCCGTCGGGGGAAGGGAGTTGGAACTCGTTCCAGGTCAGGGTGTGCAGCGGGAGCCGGTCGGTGCGCAGCGCTGCGATCCTGGCCGGGTCGATCTCGCGGACGGTGAGGGTGTCGACGGCGCCCAGCGGGGTTCCGTCGGCGGCGGCCAGGACGAGACGCACGGTGTCCTCGCCGGTGGGCGTCAGCGCGACCCGCAGCCGCGTAGCGGCGGCGGCGGTGGCGGTGGGGGGCGGTAGGGACACGCCGTCCCAGGAGTAGGGGATGCGCAGGGCGAGGCCGCCGTCGGGGGCGGTGTCGAGCGCGGCGACGATCAGGGGGTGCAGGGCGGCGTCGAGGAGCGCCGGGTGCAGGGTGTGCCCCGCGGGGTCGGTTCCGGGCGCCAGCTCGACGTCCGCGCAGAGCCGTTCGCCGTCCTGCCAGAGAGCGGTCAGTCCCTGGAAGGCGGGCCCGTACAGGTAGCCGTGGGCGGCGAGCCGGTCGTAGACGGCTGTGAGGTCGACGGGTGTGGCGCCCGGCGGCGGCCAGGCGGCGAGGACGTCGACGGCGGAGGTGCCGGCGGTGAGTGTGGCGGCGGTGAGTGTGGCGGTCGCGTGCAGCGTCCATGGCGTGTCGCGGTCCGCGGGGGGCTCGGCGCCGGCCGGCTCGGGTCGTGTGTGGACGGTGAGTTCGCGGTGTCCGTCGGCGTCGGCCGGCCCGACGGTCGCCTGCAGGAGCACGGCGCCGTCGGGCGGGAGGGCGAGCGGGGCGTGCAGTACGAGGTCGTCGGCGCGGGCCGCGGCGACGGTGTGCGCGGCGTGCAGGGCGAGGTCGACGAACGCGGCGCCGGGCAGGAGCACGGTCCCGGCGACGGTGTGGTCGGCGAGCCAGGGGTGGTCGGCCAGGGACAGCCGTCCGGTGAACACCGTGCCGTCGGCGCCGGCGAGTTCCATCACCGCGCCGAGCAGGGGGTGTGCGGCGGCGGTGAGGCCCGCGGCGGAGACGTCGCCGGCCTGGGCGGCGGACTCGAGCCAGTAGCGGGTGCGTTGGAAGGCGTAGGTGGGCAGGCCGACCGGCGGCACTCCGGTCGTCGCGGCCGGGAGGAGGGGCGTCCAGTCGACGGGAACGCCGTGCGCCCACGCCTGCCCCAACGAACGGGCGAAGCGCTCCATCCCGCCCTCGTCACGCCGCAACGACCCCACCGCCACCGCCACATCCGCACCCAGCGCGTCGAACGTCTCCCCCAGCCCCACCGTCAGCACCGGATGCGCACTGCACTCCACGAACGCCGTGAACCCGTCCGCCAGCAACCGCCGCGCCGCACCCTCGAACTCCACCGTCCCCCGCAGATTCCGATACCAATACCCCCCGTCCAACGACGCGTCCGCCACCACCTCACCCGACACCGTCGAATACAACGGCACCACCGGAACCCGCGGCGCCACCGGCTCCAACACCCGCGCCAACTCCTCCTCCAACACCTCCACATGAGGCGAATGCGAGGCATAATCCACCGGCACCCGACGCCACCGCACCCCCTCCCCCTCCCACAACCCCGCCAACTCCTCCAACACCTCACACGAACCCGACACCACCGTCGACGACGGACCGTTCACCACCGCCACCGACACCCGACCCGGCCACCGCCCCACCACCGCACGCACCCGCTCCACCGGCAACGCCACCGACACCATCCCCCCACGCCCCGCCAACGCCACGATCGCCCGACTGCGCAACGCCACCACCCGCGCACCGTCCCCCAGCGACAACGCACCCGCCACCACCGCCGCCGCGATCTCCCCCTGCGAATGCCCCACCACCGCATCCGGCGCCACCCCGAACGAACGCCACAACTCAGCCAGCGACACCATCACCGCCCACAACGCCGGCTGCACCACATCCACCCGCTCCAACAGAGCGCCGTCGCCCTCCCCCAGCAGCACCTGAAGCAGATCCCACTCCACGAACTCGGACAACGCCCGCGCACACTCCTCCAACCGGGCCCGGAACACCGGCGCCTGCGCATACAACCCCGCCGCCATCCCCAACCACTGCGACCCCTGCCCCGGAAACACGAACACCGTCCGACCCGAGGCGGCTTCACCGGTGACGGCCGGGGCGGGGACGTCGCCTGCGGCGAGGCCGCACAGTGCGCTCGCGAGTTCCTCGCGCTCGCTCGCGACCACCACGGCGCGGTGCGCGAACGCGGCACGGGTGGTGATCAGCGACGAGCCGATCGCGGCGATGTCCACGTCGGGGCGATCGGCGGTGAACCCGGCGAGGCGGGCGGCCTGTTCACGCAGCGCGGCGGGGGTCTTGGCCGACAGCACCCACGGCACCACAGCCGCAGCCGCCTGCGCAGCGGCCGCATCCTCGGCGGCAGCGGACTCGGCCGCGGACGCGGGTCCTGTCGCGTCCGTCGCCTCGGGCGTCCCCTGCCCGGGCGCCTGTTCCAGGATCAGGTGCGCGTTCGTGCCGGAGAACCCGAAGGAGGAGACGGCCGCGCGGCGCGGGCGGCCCGTGCTGGGCCAGGGCCGTTCCTCGGTCAGCAGCTCGACGGCTCCGCCGTCCCAGTCGACGTGTTCGGTCGGGCGCCCGACGTGGAGGGTGCGCGGCAGCGTCTCGTGCCCCATCGCCAGCACCATCTTGATGACGGCGGCGACGCCGGCGGCGGCCAGGGTGTGGCCGATGTTCGACTTCAGCGAGCCCAGCCACAGCGGCTGTTCGGGGGTGTGCTCCTGCCCGTAGGTGGCCAGCAGGGCCTGTGCCTCGATGGGGTCGCCGAGCCTGGTGCCCGTGCCGTGCGCGTCGACGGCGTCCACGTCGGCGGCGGTCAGACCCGCGTTCGCCAGCGCCTGGCGGATCACGCGTTCCTGCGAGGGCCCGTTGGGGGCGGTCAGGCCGTTGCTGGCGCCGTCCTGGTTGACGGCGCTGCCGCGGATGACGGCCAGGACGGGGTGGCCGTTGCGGCGGGCGTCGGACAGCCGCTCCAGGAGCACCAGGCCGACGCCCTCGCCCCAGCCGGTGCCGTCCGCGTCCTGTGAGAACGCCTTGCAGCGGCCGTCGGCGGACAGGGCGCGCTGGCGGCTGAACTCGACGAAGTTCACCGGCCCGGCCATGACGGTCGCGCCGCCGGCCAGGGCCAGTGCGCACTCGCCGTTGCGCAGCGCCTGCGCCGCCAGGTGCAGCGCGACCAGCGACGACGAGCAGGCCGTGTCGACGGTGAGCGCGGGGCCTTCCAGGCCCAGGGTGTAGGCGATGCGTCCGGAGGCGACGCTGGTCGTCGTGCCGGTGGAGACGTATCCCTCCAGCTCCTCGGGGAGCCGGCCGAGACGGGTGACGTAGTCGCCGGTGATGACGCCGGCGAAGACACCGGTGTCGCTGCCGCGGAGCGTGCCCGGGTCGATCCCGGCCCGCTCCAGCGCCTCCCACGACGTCTCCAGCAGCAGGCGCTGCTGGGGGTCCATGGCGAGGGCCTCGCGCGGGCTGATCGCGAAGAACTCCGCGTCGAAGCCGGCCGGGTCGCGCAGGAAGCCGCCCTGGCGGGTGTACGAGGTGCCGGTCGACTCCGGGTCGGGGTCGTAGAGGGCGTCGAGGTCCCAGCCCCGGTCGGCCGGGAAGTCGCCGATGGTGTCGACGCCGTCCTGCAGGAGCCGCCAGAGGTCCTCGGGCGAGGCCACGCCGCCCGGGAAACGGCAGGCCGTCGAGACGATGGCGATGGCGTCGTCGTCGGCTGGGGCCGGGGCCTGCCGTGTGGTGCGCACCGGGGCGGCGGGGCGGTTGCCGAGCAGGGCGTCGCGCAGATGCGTGGCGAGAGCGGCGGGGGTGGGGTGGTCGAAGACGAGGGTCGGCGAGAGCCGGCGGCCGGTCGCCGCGCCGAGCCGGTTGCGCAGTTCGACGGCGGACAGCGAGTCGAATCCGAGCGTCTTGAAGGTGCGGCCGGCTTCGAGGTCCCCGCCCGACCTGCCGAGCACCGCCGCCACCTCGTCGGTGACGAGGTCGAGCAGCAGCTGCTCCTGTTCGGCGCCGGGCAGGGCCGCCAGGCGGTCGGCGAGCGTGGCCGCGCCCGGACCGCCGGCGGCGCCCGCCGCGGCGCGGCGGCGTACCGGGGTGCGGACCAGGCCGCTCAGGATCGGCGCCAGCGTTCCGCGTCCGGCGCGCGCCCGCAGCGCGGCGGGGTTCATCGGCAGGACGGCGAGCATCGGCCGGGCGTGGCCGAGGGCGGCGTCGAAGGCGGCGAGGCCCTGCTCTGCGGTGAACGCGCAGGTGCCGGTCTCCGCGAGCCTGTCCCGTTCCGCTGCGCTCAACGCGGAGCCCATGCCGCCTGCCTGGTCCCACAGTCCCCAGGCGAGGGAGGTGGCGGGCAGGCCCTGGGTGTGGCGGTGGTGGGCGAGGGCGTCGAGGAAGGTGTTGGCGGCGGCGTAGTTGGCCTGTCCGGGGTTGCCGAGGAGGCCGGCGGCGGAGGAGTAGAGGACGAAGGCGGTGAGGTCGTGGTGGCGGGTGAGGCGGTGCAGGTGCCAGGCGGCGTCGGCTTTGGGCGCCAGGACGGTGTCGAGGCGGTGGGGGGTGAGGGTGTCGACGGTGCCGTCGTCGAGGAGGCCGGCGGTGTGGACGACGGCGGTGAGGGGGTGGCGGGGGTCGACGGTGTCGAGGAGGCGGGCGAGTGCGGCGGGGTCGCCGAGGTCGCAGGCGGTGAGGGTGACGGTGGCGCCGAGCCGGGTGAGGTCGTCGGTGAGCTGGGCGGCGCCGGGTGCGTCGCCTCCGGTGCGGCTGGTGAGGTTCAGGTGGCGGATGCGGTGGTGGGTGACGAGGTGGCGGGCCAGCAGGCCGCCGAGGGCGCCGGTGGCTCCGGTGATCAGGACGGTGCCCTCGACGTCCAGCGCACGCGGCACGGTGAGGGCGACCTTGCCGATGTGCCGCGCCTGGCTCAGGTGACGCAGGGCCGCGCGGGCGTCGCGGATGTCCCAGGCCGCCACCGGCAGGGGCCGCAGCACACCGCTGCCGAACAGCGCGGCCAGCTCCACCAGCATCGCCTGGATCCGGTCCGCACCCGCCTCCATCAGGTCGAACGCCCGGTAGGCCACGCCCGGATGCGTGGCGGCGACCTGCTCGGGGTCCCGCACGTCCGCCTTGCCCATCTCCAGGAAGCGGCCGCCGCGGGGCAGCAGGCGCAGGGAGGCGTCGACGAACTCCTTGGCGAGGCAGTCCAGGACGACGTCCACGCCGTGGCCGCCGGTGGCGGCGAGGAAGCCCTGCTCGAAGCCGGTGGTGCGGGAGTCGGCGAGGTGGGCGTCGTCCAGGCCCAGGCCGCGCAGCGCGTCCCACTTGCCCAGGCCGGCGGTGCCGTACACCTCGGCGCCCAGGTGCCGGGCTATCTGCAGGGCGGCCATGCCCACACCGCCGGCCGCCGAATGCACCAGCAGCCGCTCACCGCGCCGCAGCCCCGCCAGATCCACCAGAGCGTAGTACGCCGTGAGGAAGACGATCGGTGTCGCGGCGGCCTCGGTGAAGGACCATCCCTCGGGGATGCGGACCAGGGTGCGGTGGTCGGTGGCGGCGAGCGGCCCGGCGCCGTCGGAGAACAGGCCCATGACGCGGTCGCCGACGGCGACCGAGGTCACCCCGGGCCCCACCTCGACGACCACGCCCGCGCCCTCGCTGCCCATCGGGGCCTCGCCCGGGTAGCTGCCGAGCGCGATCAGCACGTCACGGAAGTTCATGCCCACCGCCCGCACGGCGACCCGCACCCGGCCCGCGGCGAGCGGCTCGACGGCCTGCGGTGCGGGGGTCAGCGCGACGTTTTCCAGGGTGCCCTTGCCGGTGCTGCCCAGCCGCCAGGCCGGCGCCGCGCGCGGCGGCGCGAGAAGGTCGTCGACGGTGTCCTTGACCAGCCGGTTCGCGTACACGGCGCCCTGTCGGACGGCCATCTGCGGCTCGCCCGAGTCCAGGGCGGTGCGCAGGACGCCGCGGGCGTCGTCCAGGTACGAGGAGAGGTCCGCGTCGCGGTCGAGGTCGAGGTCGAGCAGGACGAAGCAGCCCGGGTACTCGCTCTGCGCGGCGCGCACCAGGCCCCAGACGGCGGCGGCCGGCAGGTCGTGGACGCCCTCTCCGAAACCGGCCGCCACGGCGTCGCGCGTGACGACGACCAGCCGCGATGCGGCGAAACGGTCGTCGGCCGACCATCGCTGAACTGCGCGCAGCACGTGCGCGGTCGTCAGGTGCGCGGCCCGGGCCGGATCGACGGCTGCCGTCCCGGCCGTCGACGGGTCGGGGATCGACGGGTCGGGGATCGACGGGTCGGAGGTCGACGGACACGGCAGGAAGACGGTGTCGGGGACGCCGCCGTCGCTGTCCAGGAGGGCGTCCAGGCCGTCCGTGCCGTCGAGCACGGCCCATCGCCGGGCGGTGTCCGCCGCCGCGTCGCGCCCCGCGGTCGCCTGTCCCCCGGCATCGGCGTCGGCGTCGTCTCCGACGGCGATCCAGTCGAGCCGGTGCAGCACGTTCGGCTCGCCACCGGACACCGCCGCCTGCAGCTGCTGCGCCGACACCGGCCTGAGCGTCAACTCCCCGACGGTCAGGACGGGTTGTCCGGTGGGGTCGGTGGCGGTGATGCGGAGGGTGTCGGGGGTGGTTCGGGTGAGGTGGGCGTGGAGGGTGGTGGGGTGGGTGGCGTGGAGGGTGATGTCGTTCCAGGCGAAGGGGATGCGGATCCCGGCGTCGGCGTCGGTGTCTGTGCTGGTGTCGGTGCTGGTGTCGGTGTGTGTGTCGGTGTGGGGGGCGGTGGCGAGGAGGGCGTGGAGGGTGGCGTCGAGGAGTGCGGGGTGGAGGGGGTGGTCGTGGGGGGTGGTGTGCGGGGGGAGGGTGATGCGGGCGTAGTAGTCGTCTGCGTGGTGCCAGAGGTGGGTGAGGCCTTGGAAGGCGGGTCCGTAGGCGTAGCCCTGGGCGGTGAGGCGGGGGTAGAGGCCGGTGAGGTCGACGGGGGTGGCGTGGGCGGGGGGCCAGACAGCGGGCGCGGGTGCGGGTGCGGGTGCGGGTGTGGGGGTGAGGGTGCCGGTGGCGTGGCGGGTCCAGGGAGCGGGGTCGGTGTCCTCTACGCCCTCACCCGCCTCCGGACGGGACTGCACCGTGAAGGGGCGGCGTCCTCGCTCGTCCGCGGGGCCCGCGACGACCTGGATGTGCACCGCGTGCTCGGCGATGCGCAGAGGGGCTTCGATCGTGAGGTCCTCGACGCCCGCGCAGCCCGCGCGGTGGGCGGTGTGCAGGGCGAGGTCGAGGTAGGCGGTGCCGGGCAGGAGGGTGGTGCCGGCGATGGTGTGGTCGGCGAGCCAGGGCTGGTCGTGGGGGGTGAGGCGGCCGGTGAGGACGAGGTGCCCGGTGTCGGCGAGTTCGACGGCGGCGCCGAGCAGGGGGTGATCGGCGCGGTTCAGGCCGGCGCTCGTCACGTCCGTTCGCGGGACGGCGTGCAGCCAGAAGTCCTCGTGCTGGAAGGCGTAGGTGGGCAGGTCCGCGGCCACGGCGGTCACGGCGGAGGCGGCCGGCCTGGTGGGCCCGTCGGTCCCGGCGGTGGGTTCGCCGGACCCGTTGGTCTCTGCGGGCAGGAGGGGGGTGAGGTCGGCGCCGATGCCGTGGGCGTGCAGGGCGGCCAGCGCCCGCAGGGCGGTGCGGGCCTCGTCCTTGTCCCTGTGCAGGACGGCGACCCCGGTCGTGCCGGTGTCGGTGTCGAGGGTGTTCTTCACCAGGGCGGTCAGGACGGGGTCGGGGCCGAGTTCGAGGTAGGCGGTGATCCCGCGCGCGTGCAGGGCCTGGACGCCGTCGTGGAAACGGACCGCCGCCCGGATGTGCCCCGCCCAATACCCCGGATCCGTCAGCTCGCCCTCCACCGCTGGGGCGCCGCTGACGTTGGAGATCACCGCGAGCCGCGGCTCACGGAACACGATCCCGGCGACGGCCTCCTCGAACCGGGCGACCGCGGTGTCCATGTGCGGGGAATGGAAGGCGTGCGAGACCGCCAGACGCTTGACGCGCACCCCCTCCTGCCGGAAACGCTCCGCGAGCTCCCCGGCCGCGTCCGCGTCGCCGGAGACGACGACCGCCGAAGGCCCGTTGACCGCCGCCAGCGCCAGCCGCCCCCCGAACGACGCCACCACCGGCGCCACCTGCTCCGCGGGCGCGGCGACGGCGATCATCGCACCGCCCGCCCGGGCGGCCTGCATCAGCCGGCCCCGCACCGCCACCAGCCGGCACGCGTCCGCCAGCGAGAACACCCCCGCCGCATACGCCGCCGCAACCTCGCCCACCGAATGCCCGATCACCGCATCCGGGCGCACCCCCCACGACGACACCAGAGCGAACAACGCCGACTCCACCGCGAACAGGGCCGCCTGCGTGAACTGGGTTTCCTCCAACAACGCCGCCTCGGCGCTGCCCTCCTCCGCGAACACGACGTCCTTCAGGGACCGCCCCAGCTCTGCGTCCAGATGCACGCACGCCGCGTCGAAGGCCTGCGCGAACACCGGGAACGCCGCATACAACTCCCTGCCCATCCCGGCACGCTGGCTGCCCTGCCCGGAGAACATCACCGCCAGGCGGGGGCTCTCGGGCGCCGAGCCGGTCAGCGCGGCTTCGGGCTTGTGGCCGGCGGCCAGCTCCCGCAGAGCGGCCACGAGTTCGGCACGGTCGCTTCCCCATGCCACGGCCCGGTGCTCGAACACCGTCCGCGACGAGAGCAGCGCCCGGCCGACCCCGCCGACGTCGAGCGTGTCCCGTCGCTCGGCGAACTCTGCCAGCCGTGCGGCCTGCTCACGCAGCGCGGCAGGCGTCTTCGCGGACAGCGCCCACGGCACGAGGGCCGTCCCGGCGGGGGTGTCGGCGGGGCTGAGGGCATCAGCGTCGGCGGTGGGGGTGTCGGTGTCGGTGGGGGCTTGTTCGAGGATGACGTGGGCGTTGGTGCCGGAGATCCCGAACGAGGAGACCGCGGCCCGGCGCGGCCGGCCGGTCAGGGGCCAGGGGCGCTGCTCGGTGAGGAGGGCGACCGCGCCCTCGTTCCAGTCGACGTGGGAGGTGGGCGCGTCGACGTGCAGGGTCTGGGGCAGTATTCCGTGGCGCATCGCCATGACCATCTTGATGACGCTGCCGACGCCGGCGGCGGCCTGGGTGTGGCCGATGTTCGACTTCAGCGAGCCCAGCCACAGGGGTTGTTCGCTGTCGTGGGCCTGGCCGTAGGTGGCGAGGAGGGCCTGGGCCTCGATGGGGTCGCCGAGCTTGGTGCCGGTGCCGTGCGCCTCGACCGCGTCCACGTCGGAGGCGGCGACGCGGGCGTCGGCCAGGGCCTGGCGGATCACCCGCTGCTGGGACGGCCCGTTCGGCGCGGTCAGTCCGTTGGACGCGCCGTCCTGGTTGATCGCGCTGCCCCGGATCACGGCCCACACCGGATGCCCGTTGCGCCGCGCCTCGGACAGCCGCTCCAGCACCAGCCAGCCGACGCCTTCGGAGAATCCGGTGCCGTCCGCGCCGTCCGCGAAGGCCTTGCACCGGCCGTCGGCCGACAGCCCGCGCTGCCGGCTGAACTCCACGAAGATGCGCGGCGCGGCCATGAGCGTCACCCCGCCCGCGAGCGCCAGCGAGGTCTCGCCCCTGCGCAGGGACTGGGCCGCCATGTGCAGGGCGACGAGGGAGGCGGAGCAGGCGGTGTCCACGGAGACGGCGGGGCCTTCCAGGCCCAGGGTGTAGGCGATCCGGCCGGATGCGACGCTGGTCAGGACGCCGGAGCCGATGTAGCCCTCGACGTCGCCGGGGACCTGGCCGACCTCGGGGGCGTAGTCCTGGGGGATGGCGCCGACGAAGACGCCGGTGTCGCTGCCGCGCAACGTCTGCGGCACGATCCCGGCCCGCTCGAACGCCTCCCACGCCGTCTCCAGCAGCAGCCGCTGCTGCGGATCCATCGCGAGCGCCTCACGCGGACTGATCCCGAAGAACTCCGCGTCGAACCCCGCCGCGTCGTAGAGGAACCCGCCCTGACGCGTCGTCGACTTCCCCACCGCGTCGGGGTCCGGGTCGTACAGGTCCTCCACGTCCCAGCCCCGGCCCGCCGGGAACTCCCCGACCGCGTCGACGCCCCCCGCGACCACATCCCACAGACCCTCCGGCGAGACCACCCCGCCCGGAAAACGACAGGCCATCCCCACGACCGCCAACGGCTCGTGCGCCCGGTCCTCCACATCCGCCAGCTTTCGCCGCGTCTGCTGCAGGTCCGTGGTCACACGCTTGAGGTATTCGCGGAGCTTGTCTTCCGTCGTCGGCATGCAGAGCCATCCCCCTCGGACTACCCAGGCCAGGTGCGGCGGGCGGCGGCCCGACCTCCATGCGCCCACCCGTTCGGTCCGCAACACTTCATGCCGGGGCTTGGCCTGCTCTTAATGCGACCTAAAGCCGGACTCCTTTTAGCAGGAGTTAAGGCGTGACTCTTACGCTCCCGGCGCGTATTCCGCCGCACCGTGCGAATGCATAACCTCGAGCGAGAGGTCGACGACATGCCCGATGCCGATACCTCCGAAACGCCTTCTTTTCCTTTTCCTCGCACCTGCCCGTTCAGCCCTCCGGCCGAATACGCGCGACTGCGGCCCGCCGAGCCGGTGTCCGAAGTGGTTCTGCAGAACGGCAGGACGGCCTGGCTGGCGACGCGTCATGAGGACGTGCGGGCCCTGCTGAGCCACCCGGCGACGTCCTCGAACCGTGCGCACCCGTCCTTTCCCGCGACGGTCGCCGACATCGGCGTCTTCGCGCAGAAGGGTTTTCTGCTCTCGATGGACGCCCCGGATCACGCGCTGCACCGCCGCATGGTCACCAGCGAGTTCACGGCGAACCGGATCCGCAGGCTCCGTCCCCGTATCCAGGAGATCGTCGACGAGTGCGTGACCGGCATCCTGGAGCGCGGCGCCGGCCGGCCCGTCGACCTGGTCCAGGAGCTGTCGCTGCCGGTGCCCTCGCTCGCCATCTGCGAACTGCTGGGCGTGCCCTACGACACCCGGAGCGTCTTCCAGAAGTACACCGAGGTCCTGCTCGACCGGGCCAGCACCCCGGCCGACCGGCAGCACGCGTTCGGCGCCCTGCGGGAGTTCCTCGGCGAGCTCGTCGTCAGCAAGGAGACCGAACCGGACGACGCGCTCGTCAGCCGGCTCGTCGTGAAGTACCGGGAGGCGGGCGTCTACGACCGCGAGCTGATCACGGGGTTCGCGGTGCTGCTGCTCGTCGCCGGTCACGAGACCACCGCGAACATGATCTCGCTGGGCGTGGCGGCGCTGTTGCGCGAGCCGGCGAAGCTCGCCCGGATCACCGAGGACCCGTCGCTGACCCCGGGCGCCGTCGAGGAGATCCTGCGCTACTTCAGCATCGTCGACTACCCGACCGCCCGGGTGGCCCTGGAGGACATCGAGGTCGGCGGTGTCACGGTCCGCGCCGGCGAGGGCTTCATCGCCTCCGCCGCCGCCGCCAACCACGACGGGCAGGTCTTCCCCGATCCCGGCGAGCTGGACATCGGGCGGAACACGTCGGGTCATGTCGCCTTCGGTTTCGGCGTCCATGCGTGCCTCGGCCAGAATCTGGCGCGCGCGGAACTCGAAATCGTCTACGACACGCTTTTCCGGCGCATACCGAAACTGCGTCTGGTGTCGCCTCCTGAAGAAATTCCCTTCAAGGATGCGACGGTATTCGGAATTCATCGTCTGGAGGTGACGTGGTGAGCCGTCTGCTGATCACGGTCAACGAAGAAGAGTGCTGTTCCTCGGGCATCTGCGCCATGACCGCCCCGGACGTCTTCGACCAGCGCGACGAGGACGGCGTCGTCGTCCTCCTCGACGCGGAACCGGAGCCCGGCCTGCACGCCGAGGCCCGTAAGGCGGCCCGCAGCTGCCCCTCGCTCGCCATCGAGGTGCAGGAGGCCTGACGGCCCCTGACCGGCACCGGTCCCCCGCATCCCCTTGTCCCGCATCCGCATCCCGTGACCCGCATCCCGTGACCCGCGTCCACGCGTCCCGCACCGCCGCCCGCCCCGATCGTCACCCAGGCCGCCTCGAAAGGGTCCCTCCCCGTGGGAAACACCGAAGACAAGTTCCGCGAATACCTCAAGCGCGCGACGGCCGACCTGCGTCAGGCACGTCGCCGGCTGGCCGATGTGGAGGACCGGGCGCACGAGCCGTTGGCGGTCGTGGGGATGGCCTGTCGTTTTCCGGGCGGGGTGGTCTCGCCGGAGGGTCTGTGGGATGTGGTCGCGGGGGGCGTCGACGCGGTCGGGGAGTTCCCGGCGGGCCGGGGCTGGGACGTGGAGGACCTGTACGACCCGGACCCCGACGCGGTGGGGAAGTCGACGACGCGTCAGGGCGGGTTCCTCTACGACGCGGCGGGGTTCGACGCGGAGTTCTTCGGGATCAGTCCGCGTGAGGCGCTCGCGATGGATCCGCAGCAGCGGCTGCTGCTGGAGACGGCGTGGGAGGCGTTCGAGCGGGCCGGGATCGTGCCGCAGACGTTGCGCGGCAGCGACACCGGCGTCTTCGCGGGCGTCATGTACAACGACTACGCGTCGCGCCTGAAGCCCGCGCCCGAGAGCTTCGAGGGCTACCTCGTCAACGGCAGCCTGGGCAGCATCGCCACCGGCCGGATCGCCTACACCCTGGGCCTGGAAGGCCCCGCCGTGACCGTGGACACCGCCTGCTCGTCGTCGCTCGTCGCCCTGCACCAGGCGGGCCGGGCGCTGCGCAGGGACGAATGCTCCCTGGCGCTGGCCGGGGGCGTCACCGTCATGGCGACACCGAACACGTTCGTGGAGTTCAGCCGGCAGCGCGGGCTGTCCGCCGACGGCCGGTGCAAGGCCTTCGCGGACGGCGCGGACGGCACCGGCTGGGCGGAGGGTGTCGGCTGGCTGGTGCTGGAGCGGCTGTCCGAGGCGCGGCGCAACGGGCATCCGGTGTGGGCCGTGATCCGGGGCAGCGCGATCAACCAGGACGGCGCGTCCAACGGACTGACCGCGCCGAACGGGCCGTCCCAGCAGCGGGTGATCCGCCAGGCCCTGGCCGACGCCCGCGTCGCCGCCTCCGACGTGGACGCGGTCGAGGCGCACGGCACCGGCACCAAGCTCGGCGACCCCATCGAGGCCCAGGCCCTCCTCGCCACCTACGGCCAGGCCCACGACAGCGAACAACCCCTGTGGCTGGGCTCGCTGAAGTCGAACATCGGCCACACCCAGGCCGCCGCCGGCGTCGGCAGCGTCATCAAGATGGTCATGGCGATGCGCCACGGAATACTGCCCCAGACCCTGCACGTCGACGCGCCCACCTCCCACGTCGACTGGAACGAGGGCGCGGTCGCCCTCCTCACCGAGCAGCGCCCCTGGCCCCTGACCGGCCGGCCGCGCCGGGCCGCGGTCTCCTCGTTCGGGATCTCCGGCACCAACGCCCACGTCATCCTCGAACAAGCCCCCACCGACACCGACACCCCCACCGCCGACGCTGATGCCCTCAGCCCCGCCGACACCCCCGCCGACACCGACACCCCCGCCCCCGCCGATGCCGACGTTTCCGAGGCGAGCCCTCGCACCACCCCCGCCCGGACGGCCCTCGTGCCCTGGACGCTGTCCGCGAAGACGCCTGCCGCGCTGCGCGAACAGGCCGCACGACTGGCGGAGTTCGTGCGGGAGAGCGAAGGCGACCCGGTCGACCCGGTCGACTCGGTCGGCTCGGTCGACTCGGTCGATCCGGTGGATGTGGGGTGGTCGCTGGCGGTGACGCGGTCGGTGTTCGAGCACCGGGCGGTGGTGCTGGGCGAGGGTCGTGAACAGCTCCTGGCGGGCCTGGACGCGCTGGCGGCCGGCAAGAGCGGCGCGGATGTGGTGCGGGGCCGCGCCACCGGCGCGGGCGGGCTTGCGGTGATGTTCTCCGGGCAGGGCAGCCAGCGCCCCCGGATGGGCAGGGAGTTGTATGCGGCGTTCCCGGTGTTCGCGCAGGCCTTCGACGCCGCGTGCGTGCATCTGGACGCAGAGCTGGGGCGGTCCCTGAAGGACGTCGTGTTCGCGGAGGAGGGCAGCGCCGAGGCGGCGTTGCTGGAGGAAACCCAGTTCACGCAGGCGGCCCTGTTCGCGGTGGAGTCGGCGTTGTTCGCTCTGGTGTCGTCGTGGGGCGTGCGCCCGGACGCGGTGATCGGGCATTCGGTCGGCGAGGTTGCGGCGGCGTATGCGGCGGGGGTGTTCTCGCTGGCGGACGCGTGCCGGCTGGTGGCGGTGCGGGGCCGGCTGATGCAGGCCGCCCGGGCGGGCGGTGCGATGATCGCCGTCGCCGCCCCCGCGGAGCAGGTGGCGCCGGTGGTGGCGTCGTTCGGGGGGCGGCTGGCGCTGGCGGCGGTCAACGGGCCTTCGGCGGTCGTCGTCTCCGGCGACGCCGACGCCGCCGGGGAGCTCGCGGAGCGATTCCGGCAGGAGGGGGTGCGCGTCAAGCGTCTGGCGGTCTCGCACGCCTTCCATTCCCCGCACATGGACACCGCGGTCGCCCGGTTCGAGGAGGCCGTCGCCGGGATCGTGTTCCGTGAGCCGCGGCTCGCGGTGATCTCCAACGTCACCGGCGCCCCAGCGGTGGAGGGCGAGCTGACCGACCCGGCGTACTGGGCGGGGCACATCCGGGCGGCGGTCCGCTTCCACGACGGCGTCCAGGCCCTGCACGCGCGCGGGATCACCGCCTACCTCGAACTCGGCCCCGACCCCGTCCTGACCGCCCTCGTCAAGAACACCCTCGACACCGGCACCGACACTGGCACCGACACCGGCGCCGAGGGCAGCAGCGGCACCACGGGCTCAGGCAACGTCACCGCGGTCGCCGTCCTGCGCAAGGACAAGGACGAGGCCCGTACCGCCCTGGGGGCGCTGGCCGTCCTGCACGCCCACGGCATCGGCGCCGACCTCACTCCCCTTCTGGGCGCAGGCCGGCGTGTCGCCCTGCCCACCTACGCCTTCCAGCACGAGGACTTCTGGCTGCACGCCGTCCCGCGAACGGACGTGACGAGCGCCGGCCTGAACCGCGCCGATCACCCCCTGCTCGGCGCCGCCGTCGAACTCGCCGACACCGGGCACCTCGTCCTCACCGGCCGCCTCACCCCCCACGACCAGCCCTGGCTCGCCGACCACACCATCGCCGGCACCACCCTCCTGCCCGGCACCGCCTACCTCGACCTCGCCCTGCACGCGGCCCGGCTCACGGGTCTGGGCGCGGTGGAGGACGTCGTCCTCGAGGCGCCGTTGGCCCTGCCCTCCCTGGGCGCGGTCCGGCTTCAGGTGACGGTCGAGGCGCCGGACGGCTCGGGGGCGCGGGCGCTGTCCGTCCATTCCCGTCCGGAGGCGGGTGAGGGCGTAGAGGACACCGACCCCGCTCCCTGGACCCGCCACGCCACCGGCACCCTCACCCCCACACCCGCACCCGCACCCGCACCCGCGCCCGCTGTCTGGCCCCCCGCCCACGCCACCCCCGTCGACCTCACCGGCCTCTACCCCCGCCTCACCGCCCAGGGCTACGCCTACGGACCCGCCTTCCAAGGCCTCACCCACCTCTGGCACCACGCAGACGACTACTACGCCCGCATCACCCTCCCCCCGCACACCACCCCCCACGACCACCCCCTCCACCCCGCACTCCTCGACGCCACCCTCCACGCCCTCCTCGCCACCACCCCCCACACCGACACACACACCGACACCAGCACCGACACCAGCACAGACACCGACGCCGACGCCGGGATCCGCATCCCCTTCGCCTGGAACGACATCACCCTCCACGCCACCCACCCCACCACCCTCCACGCCCACCTCACCCGAACCACCCCCGACACCCTCCGCATCACCGCCACCGACCCCACCGGACAACCCGTCCTGACCGTCGGGGAACTCACCACCCGGACGATCACCCGTGAGCAGCTCGCCGCGGCCGGGGCCGCCACCGCCGCGCCCGCCGGGCTCCATCTGCCGGCGTGGACGCCGCTCCCCGCGGGCGTGGCCGGGGAGCCGGAGCCGCTCGGGCCGGTGGGGGTGGTCGGGGCCGATCCGCTGGGTCTGGCCGAGGCGCTGCGGGAGGCGGCCGGGGACGCAGCGTCCGTCCGGGTCTACGACACGCTCGGCGCGCTGCGGGCGGCGGTGGACGAGGGCGCGGGCGTTCCGGCGCGCGTGCTGGTCACCTGTGTCGGCGGCCCGGCGGACGAGGAGGTGCTGGACGCCATGCGTGCCGTTCTGGGGCGGGTGACGGCTCAGGTGCGGGAGTGGCTGGCGGACGAGCGGTTCGAGGACGCGCAGTTGGTCGTGGTCACCCGCGATGCCGTCGCGGCGCGTCCGGGTCCCGAGATCCGTGATCTGGCCGCCGCGCCCGTGTGGGGTCTGGTGCGGTCGGCGGCCACCGAGCATCCGGGCCGTTTCGCGCTGCTCGACGTGGGCGGCGGCCCGGTGACGCCGGGGACGGGGTCGTGCGGGACGGGGGCGGCGCTGGTCCAGGCTCTCGCCGGGCGGCTTGGCGAGGCGGCCGTCCGCGACGGGGGTGTGCAGGTGCCGCGGCTGGTGCGCGCGGCGGACGCGTCCGGTGTGCTGACGCCGCCGGACGGCTGCGATTCCTGGCGGCTCGACGTGACCAGCAGGGGGACGCTCGCCCATCTGGCGCTGCTGCCCCATCCGGAGGGCGAGGGGCCGCTCCAGGGTCATGAGATACGGGTCGCGATGCGTGCGGGGGGTCTGAACTTCCGGGACGTGATGGTGGGCCTGGGCATGTATCCGGGGGACGACGCCCGGATCGGCGGCGAGGGTGCGGGCGTGGTCGTCGAGGTGGGCTCGCAGGTGACCGCGTTCTCGCCGGGCGACCGGGTGATGGGTCTGTTCCCGTCCGGCGGGCTCGCTCCGGTCGCTGTCACCGATCACCGGTGGGCGGCGCGGATCCCGCGGGGGCTGACGTTCCAGCAGGCCGCTGTCGTGCCGGTGGTGTATCTCACGGCGTACTACGGTCTGGTGGATCTGGCGGGGCTGCGGCGCGGTGAGCGGCTGCTGGTGCATTCGGCGGCCGGCGGTGTGGGCATGGCCGCCCTGCAGATAGCCCGGCACCTGGGCGCCGAGGTGTACGGCACCGCCGGCCTGGGCAAGTGGGACGCGCTGCGCGGCCTGGGCCTGGACGACGCCCACCTCGCCGACTCCCGCACCACCGGCTTCGAGCAGGGCTTCCTCGCCGCCACCGGCGGCCACGGCGTGGACGTCGTCCTGGACTGCCTCGCCAAGGAGTTCGTCGACGCCTCCCTGCGCCTGCTGCCCCGCGGCGGCCGCTTCCTGGAGATCGGCAAGACCGACATCAGGGATGCCGGGCAGGTCGCGGCCGAGCATCCGGGCGTGGCCTACCGGGCGTTCGACCTGATGGAGGCGGAGCCGGGGCGGATCCAGGCGATATGGGCCGAGCTGGTGGCGCTGTTCGAGGCCGGGGCGCTGACGCCGCCGCCGATCACCGCGTGGGACGTCAGCCATGCCGTCGACGCGCTGCGGTATCTCAGTCAGGCCCAGCACACGGGCAAGACGCTGCTGACGCTGCCGCGTGCGCTGGACGTCGAGGGCACCGTCCTGATCACCGGAGCCACCGGCGCCCTCGGCGGCCTGCTGGCCCGCCACCTCGTCACCCACCACCGCATCCGCCACCTGAACCTCACCAGCCGCACCGGAGGCGACGCACCCGGCGCCGCCCAGCTCACCGACGACCTCACCCGGCTCGGCGCCACCGTCACCCTCACCGCCTGCGACCTCGGCGACCCCGCCGCCCTCGCCCGCCTCCTCGACACCGTCGACCCCCGCCACCCCCTCACCGCCGTCGTCCACACCGCCGGCCTCCTCGACGACGGCACCGTCGACACCCTCACCCCCCACCGCCTCGACACCGTCCTGGCGCCCAAAGCCGACGCCGCCTGGCACCTGCACCGCCTCACCCGCCACCACGACCTCACCGCCTTCGTCCTCTACTCCTCCGCCGCCGGCCTCCTCGGCAACCCCGGACAGGCCAACTACGCCGCCGCCAACACCTTCCTCGACGCCCTCGCCCACCACCGCCACACCCAGGGCCTGCCCGCCACCTCCCTCGCCTGGGGCCTGTGGGACCAGGCGAGCAGGATGACGGGGCATCTCGACGGCACGGCGCTGAGCCGGCTGTCCCGTACGGGGGTGACGGCTCTGACGCCGCAGGAGGGGCTGGCGCTGTTCGACGCGGCGCTCGGGCTGCGTCAGCCGCTGTCGGTGGCGATGGGGCTCGATCCGGCGGTGCTGGCCGAGCGGGCGGCGGCCGGTGTGCTGGAGCCGCTGTTCGCCGCTCTGGTGCGGCCGCGGGCGGGGGCGTCGGCGGTCCGGGCCGCGCGGGGGGCGGGCGGCCCGGGGGGCGGGGGCGACGTGCTCGCCGACCGGCTCGCGGCGCTGCCCGCGCAGGGGCGGCGGGCGCTGCTGGCGGAGGTCGTGTGCGAGAACGTCGCGGCGGTCCTCGGGCACGCCACGGCGGACAGTGTCGGGCTGGAGCGTCCTTTCAAGACGCTCGGTTTCGACTCGCTGTCCGCGGTCGAGCTGCGCAACCGGCTCGGCGCGGCGACCGGCCGCCGGCTGTCGCCGACGCTGATCTTCGACCATCCGACGCCGGCCGCGCTGGTGGGGCATCTCGACGAGCTGCTCGCGCCGCCGCAGGCCGATGTGTTCGGGCGGTTGCTGGCCGAACTCGACGCGCTTCAGGGCACGTTGGGTGAGGCGGTGGTCTCGCCTGCGTCGGCGGGCAGGGCCGCGGCCCGGCTGCAGGACTTCCTGCTGCGCCTGGAGGAGGGCCAGTTCGACGCGGCCGGGTCCGAGGGGTCGGCGGCCGAGCGTATCTCGGCGGCGAGCGACGACGAGATCTTCGACCTCATCGACAACGAGCTCGGGATCGTCTGAGCCGCGGCCTCCGGGCACGCGCCCCCCGGGCACGCGGCCCCCGATCGCGGGCCTGTCCTTCTCCGACCACGCCGTACGCCGGTCCCCTGGACCGCCCGACCCTTAGGAACAGGTTATGTCCGATCCCGTCATCATCTCGGGCGGCGGGCCCGCCGGCCTCATGCTCGCCCACGAGCTGGGGCTGTGGGGCATCGACACGATCGTGCTGGAGCGCCACACGGCGCGCGAGGGCGGCCGGTCCGTGGGCCAGGCCCTGAACACGACAGCGGCCGAACTCCTGGACCAGCGGGGTCTGCTGGACGGTCTGTGGGAGCACACCGCGCCGTCCCAGGGCACGCACTTCTCGCTGCTGTGGCTGGACAGCGCCCCGTTGGAGGGCCGTCATCTGCCCGCGCTGCTGCTGGGCCAGGAGTATCTGGAGCGCGAGCTGGAGCAGCGGGCCGTGAAGGGGGGTGCGGATCTGCTGTCGGGCCGTGAGCTGGTCGGCTACGAGCAGGACGACGCGGGGGTCACGGTCACCGTGCGCCACGGTGGTGCGGAGTCCCGGCTGCGCGGCAGTTATCTGGTGGGCGCGGACGGGGAGGACAGCCGGGTGCGTGAGCTGGCGGGCATCCGTTTTCCCGGTTCCAGTCAGGCGAACTGCGGTCTGGTCGCCGATGTGGAGACCGACTTCGCCGCTCTGGAGGAGGTGCACCGCGGGGCGCGGTTCTGCCCGGCGGGCGGACTGTATTCGTCGGTGCCGGTGGAGCCGGGGGTGACGCGTGTGATCACCGCCGAGTTCGACACCGAGCTGCCGGGGCCTTCGGTGCCGCCGACGGCCCGGGAGCTGCGGGCGAGTGTCGAGCGGCTCAACGAGCGGCCGTTCCCCGATGTGCCGGTGCGCTGGATCCGCCGGTACGGGGGGCCTTCGCGGGTGGCGGAGCGTTTCCAGGACGAGCGGGTGTTCCTGGTCGGCGACGCGGCGCACACGTTCTATCCGCTGGCGGGCCTGCGCATCAATCTGTGTCTGCAGGACGCGGTGAACCTCGGCTGGAAGCTCGCGGGTGATCTGCTGGGCTGGGCTCCGCCGGATCTGCTGGACACGTATACCGCCGAGCGCCGTCCGGCGGCGGTGCGTGCGGCGTCGGCCACCGACACCCAGCTGGCTCTGATCCATCCGGTGCGGCGGGTGGCGCCGGTGCGGGAGCTGGTGACGACGCTGCTGCGTTTCCCCGACGTCAACCGGTATCTGCTGGAGCTGTCGACGGGGGTGGATGTCAGTTACGCGCACGAGGACGCGCCGGGGCCGCTCGGTCGCCGGCTGCCGCACGTGGAGCTTGCGACGCCCGGCGGGCCCAGCAGTGTGGCCCGGCTGCAGCACGGGGGGCGGGGTCTGCTGCTCGACATGTCCGCGGGGCGGGGCGCCGCGCGGACGGTGGTGGCGCCGTGGTCGGACCGGGTGGAGGTGGCCGTGGCGCGGGCGACGGCGGACATCGCCGCCGAGGCGGTGCTGCTGCGGCCGGACGGGCATGTGGCGTGGCTGGGCGCGCTGGGCGATCCGGCGCTCGTGGACGCGCTGCGGCAGTGGTTCGGGGCGCGCGGGTGAGGGCGGGCCGCGTCTGAGACGGCGGACGGGGGCCGGGGCGGATCGCCCCGGCCCCCGGTGTGCGGGTGCGGATCTGTCAGCTCAGCAGCCGGGACCAGCCGCCCACGGTGGGGTCGGCGGCGAGGTCCTTGAGGGCGACGCGGTGGCCGGCGCGCCGCCAGCCGTTGATGAGCTGCATCATGTGCAGGGACTTCAGGCCGACGGCGACGAGGTTGGTGTCGTCGGCTATGGCCTCGGCGGCCACGCCGACGGTCCGGGCGACGGCGTCCCTGATCTCGTCGGCGGTGGGGGCCGCGGGCGCGGCCGGCACGGTGGCGGTGTCGTCGGTGACGGGTCGGCTCATGGCAGGTCTCTCTCCTCGTGCGGGCTTTAGGGGATCTCGGTGATTTCCAGGACGGCCGCGCCGACTTCCATGCCCACGGCCGCGGCGAGCAGCAGGACGTGGTCGCCGGGACGCAGGCGGCCCGTGGAGAGCAGGTGGTCGAGGCCGACGATCTGGTCGGTGCCGCCGCAGTGCCCGGTGCGGCGGTTGACCTCCCAGGTGCCGCGCGTCTCGTCGATGCCCAGCGGGTCGAGGAACCCGTTCGTGACCTGGTCGCGGGCCACTGCGCTGTGGGCGACCCTGGTGATGTCGTCCATGGTCAGGCCGGCCTCGGCGAGGACGGCGTCGACGGCCTCGTTGACGACGTCGCCGAGGTGGAAGAGGGGCGGGACGACGCCCTGGGCCCACTGCCGGCGCAGGTGGTCGACGCGGGCGTCGAGGTCGAGGGGCTTGCCGAGGGTGGCGCTCGGCGGGAAGAGCGGGTCGCCGCCGCGGTGCAGCAGCTCCGCCTCCGGGATGGACACGGAGCCCACGGACAGCAGCCGGGCGAAGCCGCCGCGTTTGGAGACCACGACGGCCGAACCGCCGTCGCCCAGGACGTAGTTGTCGCTGACGGACCAGCGGTCCACGTTCGGTGTGGAGAAGTTGTCGCCCGCGGTGACCAGGACGGCGGTGGAGTCCGGTTCGGCGCGCAGCAGGTCGGCGGCGAAGCGCAGCGAGGTGAGCATGCCCAGGCAGCCCTGGCGCAGTTCGAGTGCCGGGACGGGCCGGTCGACGGTGTGGTGGAGGATGTAGTGGGGGGCCGACCAGATGTCGGGGCCCTGGTGGAAGACGGGCGTGTGGATGAGCGCGTCGATGTCGCCGGGGTCGTGCCCGGAGCGTTTGAGTGCGTCGCGGGCGGCGCTGACGGCCATGTCGGGGGCGGGCGTGTCACCGGCGACGGCCACCGAGATCATGCCGCTGGACTCGCGCAGGGCGGCGTCGTACCACCCCCGCTCGACGGCCTCGTCGATCGTGACCCGCTCGGGGATGCACGTGCCGATGCCGGCCAGGTAGACGTTGTCCGCTTTCATCGGGTCTCTCCTTCGTGGATGCCCCTGCCTTCAGGCAGGGGTGGGGGTACCTCCCGCTTGCGGGGGAGAAAAACGAAGCTCCTGCGGAGCAGGGCAGGGAAAGCCGGTTGGCCGCCGGAGCGGACCGGCGTCCACTGACCCACGGACCGACAGGCGCTGCTCACAGGGGAGTTGATACAGCGTGAGGCGTGACGCAGCAGGTCAAGCGGGCGTTCAAGTACCGCTTCCACCCCAGTGAAGGTCGGGTCACGGTCGCAGGAGGGCCTTGCGCACCCCTTTCGCGGCGCTTGGGAGGCGTGCGGGCGGATGGCATCATGACCGGCGTGGGGCTTCGGGAGATGAAGAAAGTCAAGGTCAAGCAGGCGATCCAGCGAGAGACGCTGCGTCTGTTCACGGAGCGCGGGTACCGGGAGACGACGGTCGAGCAGATCGCCGCGGCGGCGGAGATCTCGACCACGACGTTCTACCGCTACTACCCGTCGAAGGAAGAGGTGATCCTCTCCGGGATCCATGAGCGGGGACAGGGCGAGGGGCTGGGCGAGGGGCTGGGCGGGGGGCTGGGCGGGGGCCGGGAGCGGTCCTTGCATTTCGTGTCGGAGCTGCCGGCGGGCGTGTCGGTGGTGGAGGGGCTGCGGGCGGTGCTGCGCGGCATCCAGCGCAGCGGCGCCCTCGAGGGGGACCGCGGGGCGCTGCTGGCCCGGCTGCGGATGATCAACGACACGCCCGAGCTGCGGGCGCTCAACGCGCAGCGCACGCAGGAGGGTCTGCGTGAGCTGGCCGGCCTGCTGGCCGGGCCGTCCGGCGCCGATCCGGACGGTTACGAGATGCGGGTGCTGGCGGCGGCCGTCGGCGGGGCGGTCACCGAGACGCTGCGTTACTGGGTGGAGCGTGACGGCGAGCCGGACATCGGCGATCTCTTCGACCGCACGCTGGAGTTGATGGCGCCCTCGCTGGAGCGGTGAGGCCGGCGCCCCAAGGGGGCGGGCGGGGTCCCGGTTCGTGCGGAAGGCGGTTTAAGACACCTTTAGCCGCGCTGCCTAGCGTCGCTCCCGGGAGCGCCCGTCCTTTGATTCCGCTGACCCGAGGAGCACGACCGTGACCCAGGCTCAAGACCTCGCCCGACTGCCCTTCCCGCGTGACCCGCAGGACGTCAACGGCATCGCACCGAAGTTCCGCGCGCTGCGCTCGCAGTCTCCGGTGGTGCGGGTCGGCACGTCCGCGGGGGACGAGGCGTGGCTGGTCACCCGCTACGGCGAGGTGAAGCAGCTGCTCAACGACCCGCGTCTGGGCCGCTCGCACGCGCATCCGGAGCGGGCCGCGCGGGTCGCCAACGCCGCCGTGCTGACCGGCCCGCTCGGCAAGCCCGAGGACGAGGTGCCCACCCGCACCCGCTTTCGGCGGCTGCTCTCGCCGGCGTTCTCCGCCCGCCGTGTCGCGCATCTGAAGACCGGTGTCGAGGAGCTCGTGGGGCAGCTGTTCGACGGGCTCGAGGCGGGCCCGAACCCGGGCAACTTCCATGAGGCGCTGTCGTTCCCGCTGCCGGTCCTGGTGATCTGCCAGCTGCTCGGGGTGCCCGGCGAGGACCGCGAGGAGTTCCGCAGGCTGTCGGCGGGCTCGACCAGCCTGGACGACGTGGACGCGGCGAAGGCGGCCTGGGCGGAGCTGAACGACTACATGCTTCGCCTGGTCGAGGTGAAGCGGCGCGACCCCGCGGAGGACGTCTTCTCCGACCTCGTCGCGGCGCAGGAGCGGGAGGGCCTGGAGGACGCGGAGATCGCGCGGATGGCCTCCGGCATTCTCTTCGCGGGCCACGAGACGACCGTGACCCGGCTCGACCTGGGCACGCTGCTGCTGCTCACCCACCCCGAGCAGCGGGCCAAGCTGCAGGCCGACCCGCAGGGGCACGTCCAGTGCGCGGTCGAGGAGATCCTGCGGATGGCCGCCCCGTCCACCCAGGACGTGCTGCCGCGGTACGCGCACGAGGACATCCAGGTGGGCGACCTGACCATTCCCGAGGGCGATCTGGTGCTGCTGGCGTTCACGGCGACCAACCGCGACCCGGACATCTTCTCCGACCCGAACTCCTTCGACATCACCCGCGACAGCACCCAGCACCTCGCCTTCGGGCACGGTCCGCGGTTCTGCCTCGGCTCGGGGCTGGCCCGTCTGGAGCTGCAGATCGTGTTCTCCACGCTGTTCGAGCGCTTCCCCGGCCTGCAGCTCGCCACCGGCCTGGACGAGCTGCAGTTCCGGGACAACACACTGACCGGCGGCCTGTCGGCGCTGCACGTGCGCTGGTGAACGCCGGCCGCTGAACCTGCCCCGCCCGCCCCGGGAAAGAAGGGGGCGGGCGCCGCGGCGTCGGGCGCACGGCCCCGGCGCACGGCCTCCCCGGACAGCGACGCAGACGCCGCCCGACGCGGCGTGCCCCGGACGGCGCGGCGTGCCCCGGACGGCGCGGCGTGCCCCGGACGGCGCGGCGGATGCCGGACAGCCGGGCGGGTGCCGAAGCAGCCGGGCGGGTGCCGGACGGCCGGGAGAGCGGGCAGCGGGCGGCGGGCGTACGCCGGACGGCCGGGCGTGCAGCGGGCCGGCGGCCGGACGGCGGTCTGCTCGTGTGCCGCCGGCCGGCGCCTGTGCGGTGGCCGGGAGCCGGTTCGGGCGCCCGGGCGGACGGCAGGCTGCGGGGCGGGTGGTGTGGTCGCATGCCGCCGGGCGGCGCGTGTTGCGGTGGGCGGGCGGCGCGTCCGGGTTCCCCGGCCCCGGGCGGGCGGCGGGCGGCGGGGTGGTGACGGTGTTTGCCGGCTCGGGGGCGGCGAGGGGTGGGGAGGGCGGGTCCCGTCCCTCCTCCCCCGCATGCTGCAGGGCGCGGTGTCCTTCTCGGACACCGCGCCCTGTGGCGTTCCGGCTCCCGCGGCGGGGGATGTCCGCGGGAGCCGGGGATCGGGGGCGGGCGGGTGGGGCGGCTACGGCCGGCGGGGCGTCAGCGGCTGGGCTCCGGCTCCGTCGTGACGGGCGCCGGGGCGGCGGCCGTCTTGCGGCTCAGATGGTTGTGGGCGAGCGTGCACAGCACCGCGGCGACGGCGACGGCGCTGAGCGGCAGGACGAGCGAGGCGTGCATGGTGGCCACGAATCCCTGGTCGTAGACCTCGCCGGCCAGCTTGCCGAGGCGGTCCGCGCTCTGCGCGGGCAGGTCGGCGGCGAGCGCCTGGAGTGCGCCGGCGTCGGGGGTGTCGCCGTGCGAGAAGGCGCCGACGAAGCCGTCGCGGGAGGCCGGGGGCAGTTCGGCGGCGCGGGCCTGCGCCTGGGAGTGCAGGTTCGCGGTGAGCCGGCTCTGCAGCACGGCGCCCACGACGGAGGCGCCGAGGACCGAACCGATCTGCCGGATCGTGTTGTTGAGGCCCGAGGCCGCGCCGGCCAGCTGCGGCGGCACGTTGCGCATCGCCTCGCTCGACATCGGCGCGAGCAGGCAGCCGGTGCCCAGGCCGACCACGGCCATCGGCAGGGTGAAGGTGTACCAGGAGCTGTCGGCGCCGGCGAGCAGCAGTACGAGGCAGATGCCCGTGCCGTAGATGACGAGGCCGAAGAGCAGGACGTTCTTGCCGCCGATGCGGTCCGAGAGCCGGCCCGCGAAGGGCGCGGTGGTCATCGACAGGATCGGGGACGGCGCGAGGGTGAGGCCGGCCTGGACGGCGCTCATGCCGAGCACGGACTGCAGATAGATGTTCATCGGCAGCACCAGGCCGAGCAGGGCCATGGAGATCAGGGCGACGATCGTGGTCATCACGGTGAAGTTGCGGTCGCGGAACAGCGCGAACGGCACCAGCGGCTCGTCGTTCTGCCGGCGCCGCTGGTGCAGGACGAACACCGCGACGAGGGCCAGGCCGCCGGCGATGAGGGCGACGATGCCCGCGTTCCAGTGGTAGCGCTCGCCCTCCTGGAGGCCGAAGGCGAGGCAGAACAGTGCGGCGGTGGCGACGAGGACGCCGGGAAGGTCGAACCGGTGGGCGCGGGCGGGCCTGATGTCGGGCACCAGCAGGAGGGTCAGCACGACGACGGCGACGCCGATCGGCACGTTGATGAAGAAGATCCAGCGCCAGCCGACCGTGCTGACCAGGAATCCGCCCAGGGTCGGGCCGGACAGGGTCGCGACGCCGGCGATCGAGCCCCACACGCCCATGGCGGTGCCGCGCCGTTCGGCCGGGAACACCGCCATGATCAGCACCATGGTCTGCGGCACCATCATGGCCGCGCCGAGTCCCTGCACCGCGCGGGTGGCGATGAGCAGGCCGGGGGTGCCCGCGAGGCCGCAGGCGATGCTGGCCAGCGTGAAGAGCGTGACGCCCGCGATGAACAGGGTCCGCGGTCCGCGCAGGTCGCCGAGCCGGCCGAAGGTGATCAGGGTGACGGCGAGCACGAGGGCGTACGCGCTGACGACCCACAGGGCCTGGTCGAGGGACGAGCCGAGCCGGTCCATCATGTCGGGGATCGCGATGTTCACGATGGTCAGGTCGAGCAGGGTCATGAAGAACCCGAGCCCCATGGTCACCAGGACTGCCCACGGATTCCCGCGCAGTTTCCTCACCGATGCTCCTTGTCCGTCCACCTGAGTGGCTCACTAAATTTTCGGGACACTGACCCAAACTTGTCAATGACCCGCTTTCTGGGGTTCATTCGGCGTCCGCGAGCCCCAACTCGTCGTCGAGCGCCGAGAAGAGTTCGTCGTCGGTGGCCGACCGGAGGTCGTCGCCGTCCGCGGCGGGCGGCCGGTGCCCGCTGTGCCAGCGGCGCAGCAGTTCGCCGAGCCGGCCGCCGACACCGTCGCGGTCGTGGTCTGCGCCGCCGTCGGCGGCGGCCTGGGCCAGTGCCGTCTCGAGGCGGTCGAGGGCCTCGGTCAGCGGGGCGGGCGGCGCGGCGTCTGCGGGGGCGAGGCGGCCCAGCAGCTCCGCGGCGAGGGCGGTGGCCGTGGGGTGGTCGAAGGGGAGGGTGGCGGACAGCCGCAGGCCGGTCGCGGCGGTGAGCCGGTCGCGCAGCTCGACCGCGGTGAGCGAGTCGAACCCGAGTTCCTGGAAGCTGCGCTCGTCTTCGAGGCGGCGGGCGTCGGCGTGGCCGAGGACGCCCGCGACTTCGGTGCGCACCAGGTGCAGGACGGTCTTCTGGCGTTCCTCGGGCGTCATCGGCGCCAGCCGCTCGGGCAGCGGCCGCTCGCCGGCGGGCGGGCCGCCGAAGGCTGCGCCGGCGCGGCGCGGCGGGGTGCGCACCAGGGCGCGCAGCAGTGCGGGCAGCCGGCCGGCGGCGGCCTGGGCGCGCAGGGCGCCCGCGTCGAGGCGGGCCGGTGTGAGCTGGGCGTGCGGGGTGCGCAGGGCGGCGTCCCACAGGGCGAGCCCGTCGGCGCCGGACATCGCGGCGATGCCGGTGCGGGCGAGGCGGGCCAGGTCGGCTTCGGCGAGTTCCTGGGCCATGCCCGCGTCGTCGCCCCACAGGCCCCAGCCCAGTGACTGGGCGGGCAGTCCGGCGGCGTGCCGGTGCAGGGCGAGGGCGTCGAGGAAGGCGTTGGCCGCCGCGTAGTTGGCCTGGCCGGGGGTGCCCAGGGGTGCGGCGATCGAGGAGAACAGCACGAACGCCGACAGGTCGAGGTCGCGGGTCAGTTCGTGCAGGTGCCATGCGGCGTCGGCCTTGGGCCGCAGCACGGTGTCGATGCGCTCGGGCGTCAGGGCGGTCAGGACGCCGTCGTCGAGGACGCCGGCGGTGTGCACGAGGGCCGTCAGCGGGTGTGCGGGGCCGACGTCGGCCAGCAGCCGCTGCACGGCGGCGCGGTCGGCCACGTCGCAGGCGGCGAAGCGGGCGGTGGCGCCCAGCTGGGTCAGTGCGGCGCCCAGTTCGGGCGCTCCGGGTGCGTCGGCTCCGCGCCTGCTGACCAGCAGCAGATGCCGTACGCCGTGTGCGGTGACGAGGTGGCGGGCGATGAGGTGGCCGAGGAAGCCGGTGGCGCCGGTGACCAGGACCGTGCCGTCGGGGTCGATGGGGCGCGGCGGGCTTGTGTCGTCGGCCGTCGCGGCGGCCGTCAGCCGGGGTGCGTAGGCCACGGCCTCGCGCAGTGCGAGGTGCGGCTCGTCCCCCGCCAGGGCCCGGGTCACGGCGGCGGGCACGGCGCGCGCGGAGGCCTCGCTGCCGTCCAGGTCGAGCAGGACGATGCGGCCGGGGTTCTCGGACTGGGCGGTGCGCACGAGTGCGCTGACGGCGGCGGCGACCGGGTCGGCCGTCTCGCCGGGCTTCGCCGCGCAGGCGCCCTGCGTCAGCAGGACGAGTCTGCTGTCGGCCCAGGCCTCCTCGGCGAGCCAGGTCTGCAGCAGCGCGAGGGCGTCGGCGAGCGCGGCGCGGGCGGCGTCGGGCGGCGTCGCGGCGCCGGCGGTGGCGGTGGCGGTGACGGCGTCGGCGACCAGGACGCCGGGTGCGGCGCCGCCTGCGGGCGCGGGCTCCCGCAGCGGGGCGGGGCCCGCGCCGTCGGCGTGCAGGAGGGCGGCCGTCCGCGCCGCGCAGCGGCCTTCGAGGACGGCCCACCGCTCGGCGGGGGCGGGGCCGGCGGGCGCCGCGCCCAGGTCGGCGAGTTCGCTCCAGTGCACCTGCAGCAGGCCGCCGTCCGCGCCGCCGTCCGCGCCGCGGCCGGTGAGGCGCCCGGCGGGCAGCGCCCGCACGGTCAGCGCGTCGACGCGGGCCACCGGCGCGCCGTCGGGGCCGGTGATGTCGAGGCGGACGGCGCCTTCGGCCTGCGCCGGGGCGATGCGGACCCGGACGGCGCGGGCGCCGCTCGCGTACAGCGTGACGCCGCTCCACAGGAACGGGATGTGGATGCGGTCGCCTCCCGTGCCGGGGACGGCGTCGTGTGGCCGCTGTTCCTGGCCGCCGAGTGCCAGCGGGCGCAGCGCGGCGTCCAGGAGTGCGGGGTGGATGCCGAAGCGGTGGGCGTCGGCGGCCTCGGCGTCCGGCAGCCGGACGTCGAGGTAGATCTCCTCGCCGAGGCGCCAGGCGGCGTGCACGCCCTGGAAGGCGGGCCCGTAGAAGAGCCCGGCGCTCTCCAGGCGCTCGTGGAGCGCCGGCAGGTCGAGGGCTGCCGCTGCGGGCGGGGGCCAGGCCCCGTCCCCGGCGGCGGGCGGGGCGGTGTGGTCGGTGCCGAGCAGTCCGGTGGCGTGCCGGGTCCAGGGCGCGCCGTCGCCGCCCGGCGCGGTGTCGGCGCGGGTGTGGACGGCGAACGGGCGGCGGCCCGCGTCGTCGGGGTCGCCGACGGTGACCTGCAGGCGCAGTGCGCCGTGCTCGGGCAGCACCAGGGGGGTTTCCAGGGTGAGGTCGTCGACCGTGGTGCAGCCGGCCTGGTCGCCCGCCCGGACGGCCAGGTCGGCCAGGGCCGCGCCGGGCAGCACCACGGCGCCCGCGACGACGTGGTCGCCGAGCCAGGGGTGGTCGGCCAGGGCGAGGCGGCCGGTGAACACCAGCCCCTCGCCGTCCGCGAGTTCGACGAGGGCGCCGAGCAGCGGGTGGCCGGGCGCGTCCTGGCCCACGCCCGCGACGTCGCGGGGCGCGTGCGGTGTCGGCAGCCAGTAGCGGCTGCGCTGGAAGGCGTAGGTGGGCAGGTCGACGACGCGGGCGCGGCGCCCGGCGAGCAGCGCCGTCCAGTCGACGGGGGCGCCGTGGGTGTCGGCGACGGCGAGCGCGGTGAGGAAGGTGTGCTCCTCCGGGCGGCCGGCGCGCAGGGCGGCGGCCGCCGCGGGGGCCTGGCCGGCGTCTTCGAGGGCGTCGCGGACCATCGCGGTGAGCACGGGGTGGGGGCCCAGTTCGAGGTAGGTGGTGATGCCTTCTCGGTGCAGGGTGCGCACGCCGTCGTCGAAGCGGACCGCGGCGCGGATGTGGCGCGCCCAGTAGCCGGGGTCGGTCAGCTCGCCGGGCCCGGCGATGCGTCCGGTGACGTTGGAGACGAGCGGGATGCGCGGCTCGTGGAAGGCGAGGGCGCCGGCGATGCGCTCGAACTCGTCGAGGACGCCGTCCATGTGGGGCGAGTGGAAGGCGTGCGAGACGGTGAGGCGGCGGGCCTTGGCGCCCTGGGCGCGGAAGTGTCCGGCGACCTCCTCCGCGGCGTCGGCGTCGCCCGAGATCACCACGGCGTGGGGCCCGTTGACCGCGGCGATCTCCACCCGGCCGGCGTGCCGGGCGAGGCGGGCGGCCACGTCGGTCTCGCGGGCCCCGATCGCGATCATCGCGCCGCCCTCGCGGGCCGCCTGCATCAGCCGGCCCCGCGCCACCACCAGCGTGCACGCGTCGTCCAGCGTCAGCACGCCGGCGGCGTGCGCGGCGCTCACCTCGCCCACGGAGTGGCCGATCAGCGCGGCGGGGGCGAGCCCGAAGTGCTCGGCCAGCCGGTACATCGCGCTCTGCACGGCGAACAGGGCGGCCTGGGTGAACTCGGTGCGGTCCAGCAGATCGGCTTCGGCGCTGTCGGGCGCGGCGAACACCAGCTCCTTGAGCGAGCGGCCGAGCCCGGCGTCGAGGCGGGCGCAGGCCGCGTCGAAGGCCTGCGCGAACACCGGGAACGCCGCGTACAGTTCGCGTCCCATGCCGGGACGCTGGCTGCCCTGCCCGGTGAACATCACGGCGGTGCGGCCCCCGCCGGACTCGGCGCCGAGGACCACGTCGGGGGTGTCCTGGCCGCGGGCGGCCGCCGCCAGCGCGGCGACGAGTTCCCCGTGGCCGGCGCCCAGCGCGACGGCACGGTGGGCGAGACGGGCGCGGGTGGTGGCCAGGGACAGCGCCAGGTCCTGCGCGCGGGGCGGCTCGCCCTCACCGTCCAGGTGGGCCAGCAGACGCGCGGCCTGGGCCTGCAGCCCTTCACGGGTGGGCGCGGACAGCGCCCACGCCAGCAGCCCCGCACCGGAGCCGGCGGCGGGCTCCGCGCCGGCGGCGGTGACGGAGCCCGTGGCGGTGGACACACCGGGCCCGGTGCCGGGGCCGGTGGGGGTGGGGTCGGGGGTGTGCTCGAGGACGAGGTGGGCGTTGGTGCCGCTGATGCCGAACGAGGAGACCGCCGCGCGCCGCGGCCGGCCCGCCCGCTCGGGCCAGGGCTGTTCCTCGGTGAGCAGCGCCATCGTGCCGCCGGACCAGTCCACGTGCGGGGTCGGCTCGTCGACGTGCAGCGTGCGCGGCAGCCTCTCGTGGCGCATGGCCATCACCATCTTGATGACGCCGCCGACCCCGGCGGCCGCCTGCGCGTGGCCGATGTTGGACTTCAGCGAGCCCAGCCACAAAGGCTCCTCACGCGTGTGCTCGCGCCCGTAGGTGGCCAGCAGGGCCTGCGCCTCGATCGGGTCGCCGAGGGTGGTGCCGGTGCCGTGCGCCTCGACCGCGTCGACGTCCGCGCCCGTCAGGCCGGCGTCGGCGAGGGCCTGGCGGATGACGCGCTGCTGGGCGGGCCCGTTGGGGGCGGTCAGGCCGTTGGACGCGCCGTCCTGGTTGACGGCGCTGCCGCGGATCACGGCCAGCACCCGGTGCCCGTTGCGGCGGGCGTCCGAGAGGCGTTCCAGCAGGATGAGGCCGACGCCCTCCGCCCAGCCGGTGCCGTCGGACGACGCGGAGAACGCCTTGCAGCGCCCGTCGGGCGACAGCGCCCGCTGCCGGCTGAACTCCACGAACGTGGTGGGCGTCGCCATCAGGGCGACGCCGCCCGCCAGCGCGAGGGTGCACTCGCCCTCGCGCAGCGCCCGCGCCGCCAGATGGAGCGCCACCAGCGACGAGGAGCACGCGGTGTCCACGGTGAGAGCGGGGCCCTCGAGACCGAACGTGTACGACACGCGGCCGGAGGCGACGCTGCCCATGCTGCCGTTGCCGAGGTACCCCTCGTACCCGGCGGGCGCCGGCTGCAGCCGGGAGGCGTAGTCGTTGTACATGACGCCGGCGAACACGCCGGTCCGGCTGCCGCGCAGGGTCGCGGGGTCGATCCCGGCCCGCTCGAACGCCTCCCACGCCGTCTCCAGCAGCAGCCGCTGCTGCGGGTCGGTGGCCAGGGCCTCGCGCGGGCTGATCCCGAAGAACTCGGCGTCGAAGTCCTCGGCGCCGTGCAGGAACCCGCCGCGGCGGCAGTACGTCTTGCCGGCCGCGTCGGGGTCCGGGTCGTACAGTTCGGCCTCGTCCCAGCCGCGTGAGGCGGGGAACTCCCCCACCGCGTCCACGCCGTCGGCGACCAGCCGCCACAGCTCCTGCGGCGAGGTGACGCCGCCGGGGTAGCGGCAGCTCATCGAGACGATGGCGATCGGGTCGTCGTCCGCGGCCCGCACCCGCACCGGCACGGCCGCCGCCGCGGCGGTGTGGGCGGTGGCGGTGTCCTCGCCCGCGACCCGCTCCAGCAGATAGCCGGCCACGGCCTGCGGGGTGGGGAAGTCGAAGACCAGGGTGGCGGGCAGCGTCAGGCCGGTGGCCGAGGCCAGCCGGTTGCGCAGTTCGACCGAGGCGAGCGAGTCGAATCCGTAGGTCTTCAGGGCCCGCCGGTCGTCGATGGCGCCGGGCCCCTCGAGCCCCAGGACGGTGGCGACATGGGTGCGCACGAACGCGGCGACGGCGCCCGCGCGTTCGCCGATCGCCAGGCGGGCGATGCGCTGCGCCCAGGCCCCCTCGGACGACGCGCCGCCGGCCGGGGCGCTCCTGCGGGCCGGCACCCGGATCAGCGTGCGCAGCAGCGCGGGCAGGCGTCCTTGTGCCGCGTCGGCGCGCAGGGCGTCGGTGTCCAGGCGGGCCGGGACGGCGAGCGGCCGGCCGGCCGCCCACGACGCGTCGAACAGGGCGAGCCCGTCCTCGGTGTCCATGGCGGCCAGGCCGCCGCGGGTCATCCGGGCGCGGTCGGCGTCGTCGAGGTGCCGGGTCAGGCCGGTGGCCTGGCCCCACAGTCCGAACGCGAGGGAGCAGGCGGGCAGCCCGTGGGCGTGGCGGTGCTGGGCGAGCCCGTCGAGGAAGCCGTTGGCGGCGGTGTAGTTGGCCTGGCCCGGGTTGCCGAGCGTGGCGGTGACGGAGGAGAACAGGACGAACGCGGCGAGGTCCATGTGCTCGGTCAGCTCGTGCAGATGCCAGGCCGCGTCCGCCTTGGGCCGCAGCACCCGCTCAAGACGCTCGGGCGTCAACGCGGTCACCGTGCCGTCGTCCAGCACCCCGGCCGTGTGCACCACCGCCGTCAGCGGATGCTCCGCCTCCACCGACGCCAGCACCCCCGCCAGCGCCTGACGGTCCGCCACGTCACACGCCGCCACCCGCACCGACGCACCCAGCGCGCCCAGCTCCTCGACGAGGCCGGCCACCCCCTCCGCCTGCCCGCCCCGACGGCTCACCAGCACCAGATGACGCACCCCGTACGCCACCACCAGATGCCGCGCGAACACCGCGCCCAGCGTCCCCGTGCCCCCGGTGACCAGCACCGTGCCGTGCGGGTCGAGCGGGCGGGACGCCCGGCCGGACACCGACGCCGGCACTGATGCCGGTGCCGGTGCCGGTGCCGGCACTGATGCCGGTGCCGGTGCCGGTGCTTTGACCAGTCTGGGCACGCGGGCGGTGGCGCCGCGCACCGCGTACTGGGGTTCGGCGTCGGCGGTCAGCGCCCGGGCCAGGTCGCCGGCCGGGCGGGGGCGCTCGTCGAGGTCGACGAGCGTGAACCGGTCGGGTTCCTCCCGCTGCGCGGTGCGCACCAGACCCCACAGGGCGGCGCCCGCCAGGTCGGTGACGTCCTCGCCGTCACCGGTCGCCACCGCGCCGCGGGTGACGACGGTCAGCCGGGCCGGTGCGAGCTCCTGGCTGCCGAGCCAGCGCTGCATCTCCGCAAGCGTGTGCCGCGTCGCGCTGTGGACGCGCGCCAGGGGTGTGGCGCCCGTGCCGTCACCGGCCGCGAGCAGCACCGTGGAGGGCGGTTCGGCGCCCTGCCGCAGGCCGGCCAGGAGGGCGTCGACGTCCGCGTGCCGGGGGACGCCGAGGCTGTCCGCGAGGAAGCCGGCCGTGCCGCCGGCCGGGCCCAGCACGGCGATGCCGCCCGGCCGGGCCTTCTCGGGCAGCGGCTGCTCGCTCCAGTCGACCACGTAGGGCGAGGCGAGGTCGTCGCCGGCCGCGGCCCGCAGCCGCTCCGCGGGGATCTCGCGCAGGGCGAGCGAGGCGACGGAGGCGACCGGACGCCCGGCCTCGTCGAACAGCTCCAGGCCCAGCCCGTTCTCGCCGGCCGGCACGATCCGCACCCGCACCGCCGCCGCACCCGTCGCGTGCAGACGCACACCCGACCACACGAACGGCAGCCGCGGCCCGCCCGCGCCCTCCCCCGCCGCCTCTCCCGCCGGCAGCAGCCCGGCATGCAGCGACGCGTCCAGCAACGCCGGATGCACCCCGAACCCCGCCACCGCCTCCCGCTCCCCCTCCCCCAGAGCGACCTCGGCGAACACCTCCGCACCCCGGCGCCACACCGCGCCCACCCCCTGGAACACCGGCCCGTACTCATAGCCGGCCCCCGCCAACGCCCCGTACAGACCGCCCACATCCACCGCCCGCGCACCCTCCGGCGGCCACACCAGCCCCTCACCCGCAGGTGCGGCCGGCGCGGCGGGCGGGGCGGGGTCCGCGGACAGCACACCGGTGGCGTGGCACGTCCACGCCTCGTCGTCGTCGGGGGCGCCCTCCTCGGGCCGCGAGTACACCGCGACCGCGCGCCGACCCGCCGCGTCGGGCGCCTGCATGACCACCTGCAGCCGCACGCCGTGCGCGGCGGGCAGCGGCAGGGGGGCCTGCAGGGTGAGTTCGTCCAGGACGTCGCAGCCCGCCTCGTCGCCGGCGCGCAGCGCCATCTCCACGAACGCCGTCCCGGGCAGCAGCACCGTCCCGGCCACCGCGTGATCGGCCAGCCAGCCGTGCGACTTCAGCGACAGCCGCCCCGACAGCACCACGCTCTGCGTGCCGGCCACACCCGTCACCGCGCCCAGCAGCGGGTGTCCGGCGGCGGCCAGGCCCGCGGCCGGCACGTCGGCGGTGCGGCGGGCGGGCTCCAGCCAGTGCCGGCTGCGCTGGAAGGCGTAGGTGGGCAGATCGGCCGGCTCCCCGTCCCAGGACAGGAGCGGGGCGAAGTCGACGTCCAGGCCGCGCTCCCACGCCTGGCCCAGCGACGTGAGGAAACGGTCCAGGCCGCCCTGGCCGCGGCGCAGCGTCGGCACCGACACCGCCGCAGCCGCACCCGCCCCGCCCGCCCCCTCTGCCGCGTGTGCCGTGGGTGCGGCATGTCCGGCGGGTGCAGTGGGTGCGGCGTGCACGGTGGGTGCGGTGGGTGCGGTGGGTGCGGTGGGTGCGGCATGTCCGGCGGGTGCGGTGGGTGCGGCGTCCTCGAAGGTCTCCTGCATGCCCTGGGCGAGCACCGGGTGGGCGCCGCACTCGACGAAGGTGGTGTGTCCGTCGGCCAGCAGGGCCCGGGTGGTCTTCTCGAACTCCACGGTCCGGCGCATGTTGCGGTACCAGTACGCGGCGTCCAGGCCGGCGGTGTCGATCGGGCCGCCGGTGACGGTGGAGTAGAAGGGCGTCTCGCTCGTGCGGGGGGTGATCGGCGCGAGCAGGTCGAGGACGCGCTCGCGGATGGGCTCGACGTGACGGGAGTGCGAGGCGAACGTCGTGGCGATGCGACGCCAGCGCGCGCCGTCGGCCTCCAGGGCCCGGGCCAGCTCGTCGAGGGCGCCGGTGGTGCCCGAGACGACGGTCGACGAGGGCCCGTTGACGACCGCGATCTCCAGGTCGTCGGCGTGCCGGGCGAGGTAGGGGCGCACGGCGCCGGCGGGCAGCGCGACGGACAGCATGCCGCAGGCGCCCTCGATCCCGGTGATCGCCCTGCCGCGCAGCGCCACCACCAGCGCGGCGTCGTCAAGGGACAGGGCGCCGGCGACGGTCGCCGCGGCGATCTCCCCCTGCGAGTGCCCCGCCACCGCGTCCGGCACGACCCCGTGGGAACGCCACAGCTCGGCCAGCGACACCATCACCGCCCACAACGCCGGCTGGACGACGTCCACCCGCTCCAGCAGCGCGGCGTCGCCCTCGCCGAGCAGCACCTGAAGCAGATCCCACTCCACATGCGGCGCCAGCGCCCGCGCGCACTCCTCCAACCGGGCCCGGAACACCGGCGCCTGGGCGTACAGGGGCGCCGCGACGCCGTGCCAGTACGAGCCCTGGCCCGGGAAGACGAACACGGTCTTGCCCTGCACGGCGGCCTGGACGGGCGAGTCGGGCTCGGCGAGCGCCTTCGCGCCGCGGACCAGGGCGTCACGGTGGGCGCCGACGAGCACGGCACGGTGGTCGAAGGCGGTGCGGTGACGCACGAGCGCGGAGCCGATGGCGGCCGCGTCCACGCCGGGGTGCCCGGCGGCGAACCCGGCCAGGCGGGCGGCCTGTTCACGCAGCGCGGCGGGGGTCTTGGCCGACAGCACCCACGGCACCACAGCCACAGCCGCAGGGGCCGGTGCAGGGGCCGGTGCAGGGGCAGCGGCCGCATCGGCCGGAGCAGTGGCGGCGGAGGGCGCGGCGGGGGCGGCGTTGTCGGCGGTCGTCTCCTGCCCGGGCGCCTGTTCCAGGATCAGGTGGGCGTTGGTGCCGGAGATCCCGAAGGACGAGACGGCCGCCCGGCGCGGCCGCCCGGCCTCGGGCCACGGCCGCTCCCGCGCGAGCAGCGACACCGCTCCCGCCGTCCAGTCCACCCGGGCCGTCGGCTCCTCGACGTGCAGCGTGCGCGGCAGGACCCCGTGCCGCAGCGCCATCACCATCTTGATCACACCGCCGACCCCGGCCGCCGCCATCGTGTGACCGATGTTCGACTTCAACGACCCCAGCCACAACGGCTGTTCAGGCGTGTGCTCCTGCCCGTAGGTGGCCAGCAGGGCCTGCGCCTCGATCGGGTCGCCGAGCCTGGTGCCCGTGCCGTGCGCCTCCACCGCGTCCACGTCCGCGCCCGACAGACCCGCGTTCGCCAGCGCCTGGCGGATCACCCGCTGCTGCGACGGCCCGTTCGGAGCCGTCAGCCCGTTGCTGGCGCCGTCCTGGTTGACCGCGCTGCCCCGGATCACCGCCAGAACCTCGTGGCCGTTGCGGCGCGCGTCGGACAGCCGCTCCAGCACCACCACCCCCACACCCTCGCCCCAGCCGGTGCCGTCCGCGTCCTGCGAGAACGCCTTGCAGCGGCCGTCCGCCGACAGGCCCTGCTGCCGCGAGAACTCCACGAACATCCCCGGCGACGCCATCACCGTCGCCCCGCCCGCCAACGCCAGCGCGCACTCCCCCGCACGCAACGACTGCGCCGCCAGATGCAACGCCACCAACGACGCCGAACACGCCGTGTCCACCGTCACCGCCGGACCCTCAAGCCCCAACGTGTACGCGATACGCCCCGACGCCACACTCGCCGTCGTCCCCGTGAGCAGATAGCCCTCCGAGCCGCCCGCGGGCTCGTACAGGCGCGGCCCGTACTCCGGCGTCATCGCCCCGACGAAGACACCCGTGCGGCTGCCGCGCAGCGAGCCGGGCACGATCCGGGCCCGTTCCAGGGACTCCCACGCCGTCTCCAGCAGCAGCCGCTGCTGGGGGTCCATCGCCGCGGCCTCGCGGGGCGAGACCCCGAAGAAGGCGGCGTCGAACATGTCGGCGTCGTAGACGAATCCGCCGTGCCGCGTGTACGTCTTGCCGGAGCGGCCCCGCTCGGGGTCGTAGAGGTCGTCCAGGTCCCAGCCCCGGCCGTCGGGGAAGACGCCGATCGCGTCGACGCCGGCGGACACCACGTCCCACAGGCTTTCCGGCGAGGTCACGCCGCCCGGGTAGCGGCAGGCCATGCCCACCACGGCCAGCGGCTCGTCGACGGCGTCCGGCAGCCCGGACAGGATCTCGTCGACGGCGTGCGGGTCGGGGGCTCCGACGAGATCGCGGACGATGTGCCGGGCCAGGACCTCGGGGGTGGGGTAGTCGTAGACCAGCGAGGGCGGCAGGGACAGGCCCAGGTCGCCCGCCAGCCGGCTGCGCAGCTCCACCGACGTCAGCGAGTTGTAGCCCAGGTCGCGGAACGACTGGGCCGCATCGACCGCTTCGGCCGACTCGTACTCCAGGATCTGCGCCGTGTGCCGCCGCACCAGATCGGTGATCAGCTTCTCCCGGAGCCGGTCGCCCTGAGCGCCGGTCAGGCCCCGCATCCTCGCCGCCCACTGGCCCAGCACCGTGTCCGGCTCGTCGCCGTCGTACGAGTCGTCGAGGGCATCGGGGACGGCGGCCCCGGGGCCCGCGGGGGCCGCCGCAGCACCGGCAGCAGCGGCAGCAGCGGCGGGAGCGGCGGGGGCGGTGCCGGTGCCGGTGTCGATCCAGTACCGCTTGTGCTGGAAGGCGTAGGTGGGCAGCTTGACCCTGCTGCCCCCGTGCAGGAGGGGGGTGAGGTCGGCGCCGATGCCGTGGGCGTGCAGGGCGGCCAGCGCCCGCAGGGCGGTGCGGGCCTCGTCCTTGTCCCTGTGCAGGACCGAGACCGCGACCGCGGTGACGCTGCCTGTGGTGCCGGTGTCGGTGTGGGTGTCGAGGGTGTTCTTCACCAGGGCGGTCAGGACGGGGTCGGGGCCGAGTTCGAGGTAGGCGGTGATCCCGCGCGCGTGCAGGGCCTGGACGCCGTCGTGGAAGCGGACCGCCGCCCGGATGTGCCCCGCCCAGTACCCCGGGTCGGTCAGCTCGCCTTCGCCGGCTGGGGCGCCGGTGACGTTGGAGATCACCGCGAGCCGCGGCTCACGGAACACGATCCCGGCGACGGCCTCCTCGAACCGGGCGACCGCGGTGTCCATGTGCGGGGAATGGAAGGCGTGCGAGACCGCCAGACGCTTGACGCGCACCCCCTCCTGCCGGAAACGCTCCGCGAGCTCCCCGGCGGCGTCGGCGTCGCCGGAGACGACGACCGCCGAAGGCCCGTTGACCGCCGCCAGCGCCAGCCGCCCCCCGAACGACGCCACCACCGGCGCCACGTCCGCCGCGGGCGCGGCGACGGCGATCATCGCACCGCCCGCCCGGGCGGCCTGCATCAGCCGGCCCCGCACCGCCACCAGCCGGCACGCGTCCGCCAGCGAGAACACCCCCGCCGCATACGCCGCCGCAACCTCGCCGACCGAATGCCCGATCACCGCGTCCGGGCGCACGCCCCACGACGACACCAGAGCGAACAACGCCGACTCCACCGCGAACAGGGCCGCCTGCGTGAACTGGGTTTCCTCCAGCAACGCCGCCTCGGCGCTGCCCTCCTCCGCGAACACCAGCGCCTTCAACGACCGGCCCAGCTCCCCATCCAGGTGGGCGCACGCCGCGTCGAAGGCCTGCGCGAACACCGGGAACGCCGCATACAACTCCCGCCCCATCCCGGCACGCTGGCTGCCCTGCCCGGAGAACATCACCGCAAGCCCGCCCGCGCCGGTGGCGCGGCCCCGCACCACATCCGCGCCGCTCTTGCCGGCCGCCAGCGCGTCCAGGCCCGCCAGGAGCTGTTCACGACCCTCGCCCAGCACCACCGCCCGGTGCTCGAACACCGACCGCGTCACCGCCAGCGACCACCCCACATCCACCGGATCGACCGAGTCGACCGAGCCGACCGGGTCGCCTTCGCTCTCCCGCACGAACTCCGCCAGTCGTGCGGCCTGTCCGCGCAGCGCGGCAGATGTCTTCGCGGACAGGGTCCAGGGCACGAGGGCCGTCCGGGCGGGGGTGGTGCGGGTGCTGACGGGGTGGGCGTTGCTGCTGCCGTCGGGGCTGGTGGTGTCGGCGTTGGGGGCGGGTGTGTGCCGGGTCCGGGCGTCCGTCTGGCGGGCGGGTCCGGCGGTGAGGACGAGGTGGCAGTTGGTGCCGCCCATCCCGAACGAGGACACACCCGCCACCGGGGCCGCGTCGTCGTGCTGCGGCCAGGGCTCCGTCTGGGTCTGCACCCGCAGGTTCAGCTCCTGCAGGTCGATGCCCGCAGCCGGCGAGCGGAAGTGCAGGCTCGCCGGAATGAGCCGATGCCGCACCGCGAGCGCCGCCTTGATCAGGCCGACGATCCCCGCCGCGCCCTCCAGATGCCCCACGTTCGTCTTCGCCGACCCCACCCGCAACGGCTCCCCGCGGCCCTCGGCCCGGCCCAGCACCGCGCCCAGCGCCCGCGCCTCCACCGGATCGCCCGCCCGCGTCCCCGTCCCGTGCAACTCCACATAACCCACCGCCGCAGGCAAGACGCCCGCATCCGCATACGCCAGACGCAGCACCTCCTCCTGACCCGCCGCGGAAGGAACCGTCAGCCCCGCACCGCCGCCGTCGTTGGTCACCGCGCCGCCCGCGATCACACACACCACGTCGTCGCCGTCCGCCACCGCGTCCGAGAGCCGCTTCAGCACCACGAGGCCACCGCCCTCGCCCCGCACATAACCCTCCGCCCGCTCATCGAAGACATAGGCGCGGCCCTGCGGCGACATTCCGCCGAACTTGGAGACGGTGACCTGCGACTCCGGGGCGAGGATCAGGTTCACGCCGCCGGCCAGGGCCAGTGAGACGTCGCCTTGGCGCAGTGCCTGGCAGGCCTGGTGGACGGCGACCAGCGCGGACGACTGGCCGCAGTCCACGACCCAGGAGGGGCCGGTGAGGCCCAGCAGGTAGGAGACGCGGTTGGCGATGACGCTGCGGGCCAGGCCGGTGGAGGTGAACGCGTCGACGGCCTCGGCGCCGGCGCGCCGGGACAGGGTCGCGTAGTCGTCGGCCATCGCGCCGACGAACACGCCGGCCGAGGTCGCGGCGACGGTCGCCGGCACGATTCCCGCGTCTTCGAACGCTTCCCAGGCCAGTTCCAGGACGAGGCGCTGTTGGGGGTCCATCGCGGTGGCCTCCCGCGGCGAGATCCCGAAGAAACGCGCGTCGAACCCGTCGACCCGGTCGAGGAACCCGCCGCGCCGCGCCACGGCGCGGCCCGGCGCGGAAGGGTCCTCGCTGAAGAACGCGTCGGCGTTCCAGCGGTCGGCGGGGACGTCGCCGACCGCTTCCGCGCCCGCGAGGAGGAGGTCGAAGAACGCCGCTGGGTTCTTCCCGCCCGGGAAACGGCACGACAGACCCACCACTGCGATCGGCTCGTTGTGCGGCCTGCCAGATTCAGAAAGCACGATGCCCGGTCTCCGTTTCGTCACACGCAGAAATCACACACGTCACACGCGGGGCGGGGTTTCGCGCCCGTGTCCGATGCCGCTGTCCGGTCTGTCACCTTCGTCAGCCGGGCTAAAGCCGCTCTTGCGGGGCCGCAGGGAGGGGCGGCGGCGCTAGGGCAGGGCCGGTGAGGCCAGGACCGGCATGGCGGCGTCGGCGTCGAGGTCCAGGGGCAGATCGCGGCGCCGGGACACCTGCAGCTTGCGGTAGATGCGGGTGAGATGCTGCTCGACGGTGCTGGCGGTGACGAACAGCTGGGCGGCGATCTCGCGGTTGGTGTATCCGGCGGCGGCCAGCGCCGCGACGCGTCGTTCCGAGGCGCTCAGCCGCCCGGCCCGGCCCTCGCCCGGGGCGCCCGGGCCGGGGGGCGGCGCGCCGGGGGGGCGGCCGGGCAGTATCTCCTCGCACAGCGGTTTCGCCCCGCAGTCCGCCGCCAGCGTCCAGGCGCGCCGCACGAGGGCGCCGGCGCGGGCGCCCTCGCCGAGGGTCTGCAGGGCCCGGCCGAGGTCTGCGAGGGCTTTCGCCAGTTCCAGCCGGTCGCCGCAGGCGCGGAGTTCGGTTGCGGCCCGGGCCAGGGTGCGGGCCCGTTCGCGGGGCGCTTCGGTCGCCGCCCGCAGGCGCAGCGCGACGCCGTCCGGGCGTGGTCCCCTCCCGGCGGGCAGGGCCAGCTGCTCGGCGATCAGGGCGGTGGCCTCGTGGCGCCGTCCGGTGCGCAGGAGCGCCTCGGCGGCGTCGGTGCGCCAGGGGTGCTGGCGGGGACGGTCAAGGCCCCACCGGGCGGCGAGCCGGCCGGCCTCGCCGAAGGCGTCCAGGGCGGCCTCGGCGCGGTGGGTGGCCAGGAGGTACTGTCCGCGGGCGCGCAGCAGCGCCAGCGTGTGGACGGTGTGCGGCACGGTGTCGCCGTCCAGGGGTTCGAGGTGGCGTGCCGCCTCCTCGTAGCGGCCCATGGCGGTGAGCGCCATGACCTGGACGGCGGCCGGCGCGGTGCGTGAGCGGCCGCCGCGGCCGGTGACGGCCCGCACGGCCTCGGCGGCGGCCTGTTCGGCGCCGGCGAGGTCGCCCAGGTGCAGGAGCGCCTCGGCCTGCAGCGCCCCGTACACGGCGTGCCAGCCGGGGGCCCGGTGCCGGGCGGCGTGTGCGCGCAGGCGGCGGGCGAAGGCTTCGGCGCGGCGCGGCCGGCCGGTGTGGATGAGGGTGCGTAACGCCTGGGCGAGGGCGTCGTGGGTGGTGGGGCCGGCGGGAGCGGTGTCCAGGAAACGCTCGGCGTCGCGCGGGTCGTCGTCATGGCCGGGGTGCGTCCACAGCGCGGCACAGACACGCAGATCCCCACCACCGGGCGCAAAGTGTGCACCGCCCGGCGGAAGATGCGCACCGCCGGGCGGAAGGTGCCCGCCACCGGGCGGAAGGTGCCCGCCGGGCGAGGGGTGTCCGCCGCCGGGCGGGAGGTGCCCGCCGGGCGGGAGGTGCCCGCCGGGCGGAAGGTGTCCGCCGCCGGGCGAGGGGGGGTTCTCGCCCGGCGGGAGCGCGAACAGGTCCCGCGGCACGGTGGCGCCGGGTGTGCGGGCCAGTGCTTCGGCGGCTTCCTCGATGCGTCCCTGGGCGGTGAGGAGACGGGCCAGAAAAGCGGCCGCGGCGGGTGCGAGGCGGCCGACGCGCAGTTCGGCCAGGGGTTCGTCAAGGTGGCCCTCGGCCGCCGCCGGGCTCATCTTCCAGGTGAGAGCGGCGAGTTGGAGAGCGATGTCGGTGCGGGTACGCGAGTCGGCCCGGTGAGTGCAGGCGGTGTGGGCGAGCTGGAGGCAGGCGGCGGCGCGTTCGCTCTCGCCGGCCGCCATGGCCTGACGGGCCGCTTCGCGCAGGGCCTGCACGGCCCAGTCCTCGTCGATGTCGCCGGCGGCGCGCAGCAGGCCGGCGACGGCGTCCGCCCGGGCCTGCGTCTCGTGCAGGACGCGGGCCGCCTGCCGGTGCAGCCTCCTGTGGGCGGCCGGCGGCAGGACGGCCAACGCCGCCGTGCGGGCCAGCGGATGACGCAGCCGGTGGCCGTGGGTGAGGCCCATCGCGGCGAGTGCGCCCAGAGCGGGCGCCAGACTCTCGGGTGAGGTGTGCAGCAGGCGCGCCGCCCGCACTGCGCTCGCATGATCGCCCAGGACGGCGAGCGCGCGGGCCAGACGCGCGACGGGAGCAGGACAGCGCCGCAGGCACACGCCGACGGCGCGGGCGAAGGGACCGCCCGGCTGCGGATCGCATCCGCTCTCGCCGAGCAGGGCCCGCACCAGCAGCGGATTGCCGCCGCTGGCGTCATGCACCCGGCCCACCAGCGTGTCCGGCGCCTGCCCGCCGGTGTGGCGGCGCAGCAGACGTGCGGTGTCGGAGCGGGCCAGCGGGCCGACCCGGACCCGGACCGTGGCGGGATGCGCCAGCAACACCGCCTCCAAGTCCGTACCGAGCGGCTGCGTGAGGTCGACCGCGAGCACGAGCAGCAGACCGCCCTCCCCGCCGGCACACGGCCGGGACCGGGCGAGAGCGGCCAGCCGGGCCTGGAACACGGCATCGGCGCGGCCCGCGTCGTCAACACACCACACCCTCGCGGCACGCGGACCGTCCGTATCGCCCGCGTCATCCGTGTCATCCGTGTCATCCGTGTCATCGACACACCACACCCTCGCGGCGCGCGGACCGTCCGTATCGCCCGTGTCATCCGTGTCATCCGTGTCGTCCGTGTCGTCGGGACACCACACCGCGGCGGCACGCGGGCCGCCTGTGCCGCCGGACACGGACAGAACGGCGGGACGCGCCGCACAGCCGGCGTCCACGACGAGCGCCCCACGACGTCGGGCCGTGTCGGCGCAGTACTCCAGCAACGCCGACTTGCCACAGCCCGGAGCGCCTTCCACCAGCACGACGCCGAAAGCGCCCCGCATACAGGCATCCAGTACGCCCTCGATACGCGTGCGCTCCCCGTCCCGGCCCAGCAGTGTCATGAACAGCAGACTAGGCAGACCCACCCCGCCCACCACGCCCACCAACGCTGACCGCAACCTGCCATGCAACAACTCCCCCACCCCCACCCAACCCCCGCCCCCGCCCCACACGGACCGCCACCACAACCCAACACGGACCACCACCCGGGCCCGACCACCGACCACCACTACCCCGTACAGCCGCCACCAGCGCGGGCCAGCACCACCCGACCCGACCACCACTACCCCGTACAGCCGCCGCCACCCCCCACGGGCCACCACCACCCGGCACGGGCCGCCGCTACCCGGGCCGGCGGCCTCCCACAGACCCTGCGCCAGCGTCACCCGGCCAAAGCCACCACGGCCCCACGCAACAGCCGACAGGCGGCGACAGAGTCCACCAACCACCGAACACCGGCCGCCGTGCACCGGCCGCCGACTGCGGGCTGCGGGCTGCGGGCTGTCAGAGCGCGGGCGGTTCAACGACCGCCGCGCGACAGCCGACGACAGCGACAGAGTCCACCGAACGCCGGCCGCAGGCTGCTGGCTGCCGGCTGCCGGCTGCCGAGCGCCGTGCGGCGTGCGGCGTGCGCCGTGTGGCGTGCGGCGTGCGGCGTGTGGCGTGCGGCGTGTGGCGGCTGGGGTCTGTCAGGGCGTGGGCGGTTCAGCGGACGGCGGGCTGGACGAGCCGGCCGAGATCCTCGGCGATGGCCGCGGTGACCGCGTCCTGCTGCGGCGTCAGGAAGAAATGCCCGCCGGGGAAACTGCGGAACGTGAACGGACCGCTGGTGAAGTCCCGCCACGCCATGGCCTGCCCGAGACCGACCCGCGGATCGGACTCACCCGTCAGGACACTCACCGGACAACTCAGCGCAGCCCCCGGACCGTCAGGCCTGAAACGGTAGGTCTCGATCGCGGTGAAATCAGCGCGCAACGCCGGCAGAACCATACGCAGGATCTCCTCATCGGCCAGCACCCCCGGATCCGTCCCCGACAACGCACTCATCTCCGCGATCAACGCCTCATCGCCACGCGTGTGCACATCGCCCCCGCCATACACGTCAGGCGCGCGCCGCCCCGACACGATCAGACCCAACGGCGCCCGCCCCGCCCGCTCCAACCGCCGCGCGATCTCAAAGCCCAAGATCCCGCCCATACTGTGACCGAACAAAACCAACGGCAGATCGTCAAACGGGCACAACACGTCGAAGATCTCCTCCACCAGAGCATCCACCGACGTCAGCGCAGGCTCATGCCGCCGGTCCTGACGCCCCGGATACTGCACAGCCAACACGTCCGCACACGCCGCGAGGACCCGCGAATAGGAGAAGAAAAACGACGCGGTACCACCCGCATGCGGCAGACACACCAACCGCACCCGCCGGTCCGAAACCGGATGAAAACGCCGCACCCACAACTCTGCACTGCCCTCATCACTCCTCATACACCCAGACCGTAGAACCACCCCATAAAGCCGCACTAGCGCCACACACCCACACACCACACCACCAACCCGCACCCCCACACCCCCCACCCCCCACACCCCACACCGCAACAACCCGGGCGCCCCGGCACGCCTGGGCGGGTCGACCACACGAAACGCTCACCGCGTCCCGCAGAACGGCAGACACCTCGCGTCGAAACCGCTCGCCCGTCAGGACCGCAGTCTTCGAACAACCCGGCACCGGGCTGAAGAGAATCCCGCCAAGGAGACGGCACGGCACCGGTACCCCTCGTCGCCGCTCCTGTGACGGGCAACCACCCCTGGACGAACCGGAGTCGTGGCCTACGTACTCGGCGGGCCTGGCTGAGGAATTCACGCCGGAGACCTTCGGATCGGACGCAGGCGACGCGCACGTGCGGGATGACCAGGCCCGTGCCGCGGTAGCCGCCATCGGCGATGACCGTGGTCTTGCCGACGGCGTCTTTAGCGCCGGACAGCTCCCATGCCGTGCAGTCGTTGCGGTTGCCGGGCCAAGGCCGGCCGACGGCGACCACGAGCCGGGCGTCGGCGTCGATGACGACCTGGTCGTGGGTGGAGTACCGGTAGTTCTCGGACTGCTCGGCGACGGTGCGGTCGCGGGCGGGGACAAGAGCGCCGTCCACGATCAGCACGGTCTCCTTGCACAACCTCTTGCATGCCGGAGGGCGAGCACGGGCCCGAGGCGGTCGATGACGCGGTCGGCCGCCGAGTCGGGCACTCCGAACAGTGGGGCCAGTCGGCGCCAGATCAGCGTTCGCCGGTACGCGGCAACCAGAGGAGCACCCGGTCTTCCAGCAGCAGGCACCAGGGCCAGCGGCCCGCCTCCGCGCACCCGGGGTCCGCGCCCCCGCCCCGCAGAGCGGTGATCATCTTGCTGAACCGGCGCGGACTCAGCCCGGTGAACGGCGCTGTCCAGGAAGACACCGACGCCGTAAAGACACCAGCCACGCCGGGATCATCGCACCGGGCCAGCGTGCTCGGTCAGCAAGCCCCCCGCCTCAGCGGAACTCGTGAACCACCTGGATTTCGCCGACAATGTGGGCGTTGAAGTCGTCCAGCTCCTCGGCTGGCACCCAGAGCTCGAGGATCGTCTGCCCGCCGGCCTGCTGGATGGGATACCGCCTCAAGAACTCCGACTCGACCTCGAAACGAGTGACGAAACCGGTGCCGTCGTGCTTCACGTTCCAGTCCCGCGCCACCCTGACGGCGTAGTCCTCGTTGAGGACCGGGTAAAAGATCGGCTGCTCGGGCAGCCGGGGTGGCCAGGCACGCCAGTTCAGCTTCCGAACCAGATCCAGTTCCTTGGGGCCGGTGGGGCGCCACAGGGTCGTCGTTACTTGCTGGATGGTCATCTGCGTCGCTCTCTGAACATAGGGCACCGGTACGACGGGTCGGGAGACCGGACGATACCGGCACCGCGAACTCAGCAGCTACGCAGTTTCCACTCCCTGGCCAGTCGCATGACCAGCAGTTACGGGACAGCCCTTAGCGAGCGAAGGGCGCCCGCGGAGGGAACTCGCACCTCGTCGGTGCCCGGCAAGGTCGACGCCCTCGATGGCGTCAGCCGCTGCGGTACGGAGCAGCCCAGCGCCGCGTGGGACTACCTCGCCTCGGTGGTCCCCTGAGCCGGTCCCCGCCCCTTCTCCCGGCCCTCTCCGCCGCGTTGGGTACGTCCTGCTTGCTTCGTGGGCTCACCCCGACCTAATATCGTCATTGTGACGATAATGGCCCAGTGGTCCCCGCTCCCTGCAGGCATTGACTTCAGGGGCTTCGAGTCCCTCCACGGACTCGAAGCGCACAAGTATGTGGCCCGCGGTCCCGCCGTCCACCTCAATGCGCTGCCCGCGGCAGTTCCGGGCTGCGGGACCCACGGCCGCGTTGGGATGAACGACGACCCCAGCACGGAGAAGTGATCATGTTCGAAATGCCGGTAAATCCCTTTGAGCTCTCCGAAGAAGCGCTGAGCCGAATATCTGCCGATGCCTCATGGACCCCGATCGAATCGGAGATCCCAAAGGCCAACGCCAAGGTGATTCGCCATTTCCTCACTCCGGCCGAAGTGGAGGCATTCACGACCGAACTGGCCGCCCAGCGCTTTGCACCAGTAGGCCGAGACGGCATTGCCGCCAACTACGCAGAGGGAGATCCGGTCACTCATCTCCGCGCCACGGCCGAATCCACATCCCTGGCGGCAGAATTCTACCGCAGGCTGCGGACGCTTCTCTCGCTTGAAGTGGGATCGGACGATCCGACGGATTCGGACGGAAGGCCCTGGAGGCCGGCAGCCGTCAATCCGCGTATGCGCTTCATCACGTACGAACACGGCGGATTCATTGTCCCGCACTACGATTCGCCCTATTTCGCCCCCGACGGAAGGCGCACTCTCCTGACGGTCGTCGTCTACCTGTCGTATGAGGCCGTGGGCGGAGAAACGCGGTTCATCGCCGATAAGCAGAATGATCTTCCCTTTGCGCAACGCGACTTCTCTGACTGGCCGAGGCCCGCGAAGCCTGAGGAAATATTGAGTGCCCACCGCCCCGAACCGGGCGATGCGCTCCTCTTCTGGCATCGAACGCTTCACGACTCGGCCCCGCTTCTTGAGGGTACGAAAACAATACTCAGAACCGACGTGCTCTACGAGCCCGTAGATGTGCCTTGAGCAGCGGCAAGGCCACCGTCGCGTTGTCCCTCACCCCAGAGACCGACGTCCGGCACGCCGTGATCGCCCACCTCCGGGCCGGGCGGCATCGGGCCCTGCCCGCGGCCGGGCATCGAATCCCCTCGCACCGAACGGCAGGGAGAGCAGCATGACCAACGGGAGGATCCACACCGACTGGGTGGAGACGGTGTCTCAGACCGCGTTTGAGATCTGCGGCGTGGGACGATCGACCGGTGACTCGACTCGTAGACCGTGACCGCTCTCTGGAGGAGCTTGAGCGCGACCGTTGGCCGACCCCGTCGACTGAGGCAAGTCGCCTTGTTGCGACGGTGCACGCCCTTCGGTGTCGGCCGATCGGCGAGCTGACCGTCGAGGACATGCGTCTGCTGATCGGGCAGGACGTAGGACTTGCTTATCTTCTGCCGCTCGCGCTGGAGGTGCTGCGGGACGACCCGATGGCCGAGGGCGACATGTACGAGGGCGATCTGCTGGCCGCCGTTCTGACCAGAAGTCCAGCAGTCTGGAATGAGTGGTCCGAGCTCGGCCGGGAGCTGGGCGTGATCGTCTCGGAGCTGACCGATCTGCCGCAGTCCTTGATGCAGGAGACCGCGAGGTTCCTGGCTCGGTAGGCGTTTCGGCGCGGGCCGGTGCGATAGCCCTGCCTACGAGGGCTGCTGCCGCACGAGTGGGCGTGGTCCTGGCCGTGTTGCGGGCGGCCGCGAGTCAGGCGGCGAACCATGATGCCGATCATCGCCCAGCGGATCATCGTCTCGGAGCGCGCCGGACTGGTCTCGTAATCGCGGGCGAGGCGACGGTGGGCGGTGATCCACGAGAGCGTGCGCTCGACCGCCCACCGCTTCGGCTGCACCTGGAACCCCCGCTGATCGGGGTCTTTGCGGACGATCTCCAGCTCGCGGCCAAGCACGGTGGCGGTCCAGTCGACCAGGCGGCCGGCGAAGCCCTGGTCCGCCCAGATCTTCTTGACGCCCGGGTGGTCGAGGCGTGTCCACAACAACGGTCGGCGGGCGCCGTCGCGGTCCTGCACGCTCGCCGCGACCACGTGCACGGCCAGCAGCAGGCCGAGGGTGTCGGTGACGATGAACCGCTTACGGCCCTTGACCTTCTTGCCCGCGTCGAATCCCCTGGTGGCGGCCGGAACAGTATCGGCTGTGCGAACGGACTGCGAATCGATCAGGCCCGCGCTCGGCTCGACGTTGCGGCCGTCGGCTTCACGGATCTGGCCGCGCAGTGCGTCGTGGATGCGTTCGACCATTCCGTCGTCGTGCCACCACGTGAAGTACCAGTACACCGTCGGCCACGGCGCGAAGTCCTTCGGCAGCTGCCGCCAAGCACAGCCCGTCCGCACCACATAGAAGATCGCATCCACGATCCGCCGCCGCGGATGCTTCTCCCGCCGCCCGCCCTGCGGCCCCACCCGCGCCGGCGGCAGCAACGGCTCCACCAACGCCCACTGCTCGTCCGTCAAGTCCGACGGATACCCACCCCCAGCACCACTCACATGAGGCTCAACGACCACGCACCCACCTGGGCACGGCAGATCTCAAACGCGGTCTGAGGGTCGCAAGTTCATCACCTGCGGTCTGGCCCGGAAGACGTACGTGGTGAAAGACGGTATTGCCTGTCGGGTTTCGTCCTACGCACTCGGCCGCGACCTCGGCAGCCCAGGCAAATACGACTTCGAGATCGTTTCGGCGACGGGGGGCCCTCCGATCCGGAGGTTCTTCAACTGGGACGGCGTGCCGGCCGAGATACGCGAGGTCGCTCTGTTCGACGCCCCGTGCTCGATTGGCGCGACCAGCCCACAGCGGAGGCGGCATGGGAGACCTACCTCAACGGGAACAGAATCAGTCTGGATGCCTACGGGATCTTCTCCCCGCAGCACCTGATGAGGAATCAACGGGATACCGCTCTGGAGATCCTCCGGAGCGAGGGCTACGCCATACCGCGAACCCCGGAACCCGCCGAGACGCCCGGGACCTGGCTGGGCCACTGGGGTGGAGCATGGATGCCGGCCGATGTGCTCGCGGCCCTTCACACCGTGCCGGACGACACCGCGCAACGTGCGTGGTGTCAGGGAGCGAAGGAATCCCTGGACATCGCATGGGATATGCACCTCCTGTGGACCACCGACGTGTTCTGACCGGGCCCGCGCTCCGTCCATGACCACCGTGGCGGACCGTCGGCAGTCACCCTGCACCGAGGTGCCGAGTACCGGCCGCGGCCCGGTCCACCTCCGGCCTGACTACCCAACACGGCCCGGGCGAGGATGTACGGCAGCACCAGAAGATGCGCCCGCGAGGTTGCGCCAGCGCGGCATCCGCCACCGCATCGCCCGCAGGGGAATCAAGTCCTCGCAGCGACTCGGACACCACCGCTGGACCATGGAACGACCACGGCCTGGCTCGCCGGCTACCGCCGGACTCCACCGCCGCGACGAACGCAAGGCCGAACGCTTCCTCGCCTTCACCAGCCCGGCCCTCACCCTCATCCGCTACCGCAGACTCGCCAAATGAGATGACCTCTTTAGTGAACAACCCAGTTTAGAAACCCTCTTAAGACCCCGTTTAGGACCCCCTCCTATCCTGCACACACCCCCACACAACCAAAACAAACCCAACCCCACACCCACCACCCACCACCCCCTGCACCTGCACCCGCACCCGCACCCGCACCCGCACCCGAAGGAGACGCCACATGCACCAACCCAACGCCATCCTCAAAGGCGGACCCACCTTCCAACTCACCGACGAAGACCGCATCCGCTTCATCGCCGACACCACCACCAAAGTCAAAATACTCAAAGGCAACCGCTACGAACACTTCGAACCCACCCACACCACCATCACCACCGACAACAACCAACTCCACGTCTACACCTGGACCGGCTACACCTACGTCGCCGAATAACCCCCACCCCCGCACACAACAACCCCAGCCCACCACCACTCCCCGACCACCGAAACAACAGACCCACCCACAACCCCCTGACCACGCTCCTCGAAATCGGCTCAGTCGGCAGTTCCGAACAGCTGGTCGGGGGTGGCTCAAAAATGCTGTCGGCCCGTCACATCAAGGCCACCGCGTGCTGGTTGACTGTCCCTGTGAATGACCTGATGTACGTAGAGAGCCTTGTCGAAGTCGACCAGGCCGGTCTTCTCCACGATCGTGATGTGGTCCATGACGGTCTCGTTGGTCTTGTCCGCCAGGACACGGATCAGCGAGTTCTTCGTGGTGGTGCGGACGCTCGCGATCGTGGAGAGGATCTGCCCTTGTGTCGCGCGCAGGATGGTGGCCATGTCGGCATCGAACTGCTTGCCCGTGTCGCCCTTCAGTTGGGCTACGAAGCCCAGTTGTTGCGGCGAGGGCTGGTTGGGCAGCGTGATGTCCAACTCGCCTGCGACGCCGCGGCAGACCGCATCCAGCAAGCCGTGCCCGGCGATCAGGTGCTCCCCGGCGGTCTTGACCGACTTGGTCGTGCCCTTCTGTACCGCCATCTGACCGACGGGGTACTCCCACAGTCCGGCCGCCCGCACCTGGACCACGAAGTCCCGGTCGGCTTCCGTCAACGGCCCGCTCTCCGGGCGGGCGATGACCCGGTCGGGTGCGCTGCCGACCTTCTGAACTCCGAGCATGGAGGGGTAGAGGAGCGAGCCGAGAGTGAAGGCGATCCCACCGCCGAGGAAAAAAGTTCCCGCGACTTTCCGTGAAACGAACACCGTGTCTCCTGATCCGGATCGGATCCCGCACGCGCAGGAGTACGGATACGGATCCCGGCAGAATCTCTTGGGTTCGCAATGGGTTCGCAAAATCGGCCGGTCGGCTTCGGGGATGCCCCGGAGCGGGTGAATACACCGCGTGTGTGCAATATGAACGGATCTCGCACCGTTGCGGAATGTGTCGTTCGAGGGTTCAGCTCACCGGCACCAGCCCCTCGTGGTCGACGTTCCTGGTCCAGTGGACGTCAGCGCGCTACCCGGGCGTCGCCGCCCGCCGAAGCCAGACTCTCCGGCGGCGCAAAGAGGGGCCGTTCGGCCCCAACTACAATCTGAAACATGGGCCGTTCGCCCCTATCGGGATGGGGTGTCCTTGCGGCGATCATGTGGCGGCGGCCGGGAAGGGCCACATCCATTCCCGCACACACGGCGCTTCCCGGCTCGTCAGCGACGTAAGCAGATACGAAGGAAGCGGTTCAGTCGAGCATGAACCAGCCGCGTACCTGTGCCTCATGATCGACGTAGCGTTCGCCGGAGACGTCGACGACGACCTTGTCGATCGCGCCCCCGGTGAACGGGAAGGGCCCTTCGTAGTCGGGGGTGACCGGCGAGGCGTCGTCGCGGCCCACGCAGATTCCGTCCCCGACGACAATGAAGGCGCCGGGCTGGGTGACGATGTCCTCGCTGCCCACCTGCCGGTCGTCCACATAGAGGGTGAGGGTGCCCGCGGCACCGGGCATCGCCGGGTCTGTGCTGCGGCCGCTCGCGGCGAACTCGGCCGTCAGTGAGCATTTTCAGCGTTGCCTCTCCACAGCTCGTAGGGGCATCCCCCAGCGTAGCCGCTGCCGTAGGCGCGTCCGTTCTCCTCCGGCAGCAGCGACAGCGGGCCGTCGCGTGCGGATCCGGAGCAGGTCGGGCCGGCCGTCGGTGATCAGGCGGTGGAACGCGCGTCACCGGGCCGCAGACCGTGCGGGTGCCAGGAGGGAACTCACCCCCGGGCAGGAGGGAACTCACCCCCGGGCGGGGCCGGTCAGGGACCTGGCCGCGCCCGGTCGCGTGAGCCCTGTGGGTCTGCTGGTCACCACCAGGTAACCAGCACGGCGAGCCCGCCCACGACCAGAGCGACGAGCAGGAGCAGGGACACGAGCGCGGCTCGCGGGTGCGCGGTGAGATCGGCGAAGACGCCGAGACCAGCCCCGTTCTGCCGCTCGGAGACAACGCGGCGTCCGCGGAACACGTGGACTCGTGCGGTGCTGGGCTCGATGTCCATCGCGGTGGCGATGCTCGCATAGCTCCAGTCTGCGACGATCCTCAGCAGCACCGCCTCACGCTGTGTGTCGGGCAGCCGCAGAATCTCGCCCATCACCGCGTCGGCCTCCGCCGCTCGCTGAGGATCGGACACGGCCGAGGTCGACGTCCATCGCGGCAGGCCCGAAGCGGGCTCCAACCCCGCGTGGTCGACGGGAGTGGAACGGCGGACGTGGGCGGGCAGGTCACGGCATTTCTGCGCCACCACGGTGTGGAGCCATCCCAGCGGGTTGCCCAGGTGTTCGGTCATCGTGGGCCACGTCGCCAGGGCGGCGACGAAAGCCTGCTGGACGATGTCCTCCGCGTCGGCAGCCGACGACGGGTGCTCGTGTTTCGCCAGTTGCCTTCTGGCGAAGCGCAGGAGGTGGTCGCGATGCTTGCGGTACAGGTCCTGAATCCGATCCGCCCACTCACCGGGGTGCTGATCAGGCGTGTGATGCATCGTCATCAGTCGTCACGTCCCGTCTCGGAGGGGTTGAGCGTGCGGCTGCGACGGACGTCTACACGCATGACGCACCACTGGTGGACCGTTTGCGCGAGGAGTGACAGGACCTGTGCCACGGTGACTGCCAGGTCGAGCCAGAGGTGTTCGGTCATGCGGCATCCGGCCTTTCTGCGGGGGCCGTCCGCGCGGACGGCCGTACGTCCCTGTACGAGAGACCGGTCGCCGTTTCGTTTACCGTCCGCAGCGAGTTTCTTTCCGCGTGTTCAGAGCAGAAAGGCGTAAGCGACGACGAGCACGACGCACTGCAGGACGAGGACGAGGACGCCGGCTGTCGGCCGCTGACCGTTCCGGCGAGCCGCGGTGATCGCCCGGGCAGCGAAGTAGGCGCCCAGTGGCGTGCAGCATGCGCTGGCAAGAACCCCCTTGGCCGCCCATCGCAGAGGGCTGGGCCCGGCCGGGTGGGCGGCCAGCCGCGCGGCCCGTCTCTGCGTCCGGCGTCCGTCCGGACGCGGAGGCGCTGTGAGCCGGCGTGCGGCGGACCGCTGCAACAAGGCGCCCACCAGGAAGAACCCCAGGAACAACGGCAGAAACGGCATCATCTCGTCGCTGTCGGCTGCGGTGATCGCCACGACGAGGATGGCGGACACAAGGTTCCACATGATCAGGACGGTGACGCTGCTACGCCGCGCACCACCGCGGTTGAGGTCGACGGCGGCCAGCGCACGGTACGTCGCGGTGACCGGGGCAGCCCCGCGCCCACGGGACGGCGCCTGGTCCGGTTCCCGCGGAGTCCGCTCGACAAGGGCAGCGACCACTGCTCTCGCCTCGGCCCCTCGGTGCAGGGCTTCCACCGGATCGACCCGGCGCCGACGTCTGCGTTTGCGCCAGCCGAACTCCTCCATCCTCAGCCAGGTGCCGTCCTTCAGGAAGAGGTCCGTGCCCGCTTCGGCAGGCTGCAGGGGACGTGTGGCGGCGACGCTGCGGAACGCGACGAAAAGTCCGGGCTCGCTCGGGCCGTGCACGGCGGTCTCCAGCCGGGCCGCGAGTCTGTGGCCGAACGTGTCCCAGGCCATGTCATGCGGATTCGCCGGGAGGAAGTACAGGCCCGAGATGTGCACCAGCACGTCGTACGGCTGGTTGTTGAGGCGCACCGCGAGGGCGCCGATCAGTTCACCGGCGTTGTCGGCGTCGCTGCCGGAGCCCGGTGAGGGGCGTCCCCGTCGTTCGTCGACTCCCAGAGCCCGCAGCTGATCGCGCACCGCCCCCACGAGCAGGGGATCGACCAGACGCCCCGCCGACACGGGAAGGAGGTCCGGAAGCGTGATGTCCGGCAGCGCACCCTGTACCGGGTCCGGCCGCCAGCACGCGGCCCCGGAGGCGACCGCGGCGAGCACGACGGCGTCCTGAAGGGCCTGGCGAAGCCTTTCCGTGCCGCTGGTCGCGCCGGCGGCCGTTGCGGGGCACTCGCGCAGCAGGAGCTCATGGAGCCGTCCGCCCTTCCCTCCCGCCAGTAGTTCCCAGACGTAGGGCAGGCCGGCCTCAGAGCCGCCGTGCATCTCGGCGGCCGCACGGTAGAGAGCGTCAGCGCTGTCCTGGCGACGTCCGACGGCAACCGCTTTCGCGTGTTCGTCGAACGGCTCACGCGTACAGCCCGGTGAAGGGAGTACCAGATCGTCCAGCCGGGCTGAGTGCTCGAGGCCCGGCACCAGGTCCCAGGACCGGTCGACCTGCGGCACTTCCACTCCGGTGGCGTCGGCCGGCAGAGCGTCGGACAGGAGTGCCTCGATCCTGTCGGCCAGCGGCGGGTGCGTGTCCCATGTCGCAGGCCGGGGCGCGGGCTGCCAGGCGGCAGGGCCGGAGCCGCCCGCTGCCAGGAACAGTCCGAAGGCTGGCAGGATCCCGGCCGGCGCGCGTCCGGTGCGTGCGGGGTTCATGTGGTCGCCGACGAAGCGCTGCCAGTCGGCCGCGGCCGTGTGCACCTTCTCGATGGCGGCGGCCGCAGTGGCAGAGTCGGTGACCCGCGCCGCGCAGCGGTCGGCCAGGAACTCCTGACGCTGCAGCACGGAGGAGGAGACCAGCGAGTACAAGTGGAGGTATCCCTGGAGGACCAGCCGATGTGGTGCTCCCGGCGGGACCGCGTCGACGACCCGGGCCAGTAGATCTCTCCCGCCGTAGGTAACCACCGCAAGCCGCGTGTCCAGGTGGGAGAAGTGAGCCAGCTCGTGCCCCAGGACGGCGGTGAGACTCTGTACCGGCAGGGCGGTGAGGAGCGGCGCCCCCACGTACATGGAACGCCTGCCGCGGACCAGGCCCAGCAGCCTCGTGTGCTCGACGACGTATGCGTTGGGTTCGGCCGTAACGCGGATCTCGTGCGGCGGCCGCGTGCCGACCTCCGCGGCCAGGCGGACCACGTGGTTCCACAGCAGGGGAGCCTCGGCCGAGGTCACGAGGATGCCGTGCTGCGGTCCGCTCCGGCCGACGACGGTACGCGCTATCGCGGCCACCGTTCCCGCGGCCAGGGCGAGCGCCAGAGCGGCGAGCTTCACCGTGGCGATGTTGACGCCCTCGGTCGAGATCAGCACGGCGCCGACGGCCAGGGCGAGCACCAGTATGCACGGCACCACGTACACCCCGGCGAGAAGGACCACGGCCGTCCCCGCGCGTACCGTCAGCCAGGTACCGCCATAACCCCGTTCACCGGTGCGCACACCGCCCCCTCAGTGACTGCGTGAAGGGGATTCTGGCAACTCAGCCGCGCGCTGGGTGAGCAAAAGAGGAATGCGGTCGTATGTGAACCCATCGCGACCATGTGAAGCGGAATAGCGTCGCGAATCACCAAAAGAACGCGACGATCCGGCCGCCGCCTCGACCGGACCTGTGACATCACCTCGAAGATCACCCACCCAGAGACTCCGGGGACCGGCCGCCGTCAGGGCGCCTCTCCGGGGGGCGGGGCGGGTCACCCCGGTCCCAGCCCGTAGACCCGCTCCCGTCTCAGCTCCTTTGCCAGCCCGCAGGACGGGGCCGGTCCGCGCTTCCCGGACGAGGGCAATGGCCGCCGCCATCGACGTTCGGCCCGCGACGAGACGGTGCACTGACGCGGTACAGCCTTTCCGCCACCCGGTCCCCCGGCCGCGTGGCCGACCGGAAATCACACCAGGGGCAGGCTGATGAGCGGCATCGCGGCGTGGCCTCTCCGTCTCGGCGGGGTTGCTCAGCGCGGCTCCGGGCGCTCCGGTGGACCGCCCGGACCCTCGGGTACGACGTGCCGCGATGGACCTGCGCGCCGTGGCCGCGTGAGAACACCGTGGAAGCCGGTCAGGCCAACCGGGTCACCGAGTAGTCGAAGGTGGTCCCGGTGACGGTGTAGGTGGCCGTCTGACCGTTGTCGCAGTAGGACACGTAGGAACTGCCGAACTCCTTGGTCCCACCCACCGCCTCGACGTACGGACGGACGTCGGTGCCTTCCGGCCATAAGGCGGTGGCAAGGTCGATGACCCTGGTCTGGTTGATCGGGTACTCGTCGGTCGGAGCGGACTGTTCGCCGGTGCGGGCGGTGGCGGCCCAGGAAAGGACGAAGCCGGCGTTGTTGACGACGGCCACCTTCTGCACGCAGGGCTGTGTCTGCGCGGGCGCCGCCGCCGCGGTGACCGAGGGCAGGACGGCCATTGCCGTCGCGCCCGCCAGGATCGCGGCCGACCTGCGGCGTATCCAGGTCCGGTTCATGATCGAAACTCCCTTCCGGCCGGGACCGTCCCGACCGACGACCGCCCGAGTAGCCCGACACTCCATCAGGAAACCTCTGTGACACAGGAGTTGAGGGTGGCCCATTGCGCCGACTCCCCGGCCTGCGCATGAGAGGTGCAACTCTCTCCAGGGAAGCCCTGGGCAGGGAGGAACGCTGGTCGACGGCGCGGGCGGGGCAGGCGCCCTTCGGCCGCAGCGAGTGAAGCGCGGGTGAAGTGGGGGAAATCGACAGTCTCGTCGATCGAGGACCTGGACACGCGTGAGGCGGCGGCCTGTGCCCGGGCGGGAAGCCCTGGGCGGGAAAATCGGGGCGGGATTCTTCGAGTCGGCCTCACGCCTGGAGGCGTTCGACCGGCTCGGTACGCGGCGTATCACCCATAAAGTCCTGCGAATGTTTCGACACAGGTCGCGAATCATGCGAGGACTATTGACCCCGTCCACCGGTTCCCTATCATCCTGATTGCTCGACGATCCGACCCTTGTTCGACATGACGAACATGCCGAAGTCGCCCCATCCGCACAGCAGAGCACCTCCGGATCCCGCACAGCCGAAGCCTGAAGGAGCATGCCGCAGATGCATATGTCATGACCGCATCAATGATTACCCCGTTGCCGCGCGTCAATGGGCGCCTCGTGCGCTGACGCCCGAAGCCCTCTGCAGGCGGAGCACAGCATGCCGTTGAGTCGTTCGGCTGCCCGAGCTTCCCTCGCTCGGGGAATGCGGTGCACGCTCCGGAGCGCGCCGTCCCGCGCGGGCCCGGAGGCCCGATCAGAGCGCGAATGGCTCGCGGGGTGCACGGGGGGGGGCCGCCTACGTCGGGCCGGCACCACGACGGGCGACGGACTGCGCAGGACGGTGCGTTGCGCGGCCCTGACGCACCGGGCGCCACCGGTTTTCCACAGGTCTCGCGGCGCCCGGAAGCCTTCAGGGGTCGGCCGGCGCTCACGGACCGCTGTGAAGCTCACCCCATCGACAGTCCGGACAGCCTCCGACGGGGCCGGCCGGAACCGCGTACTCAAGGATGACGAGGTCCTCATGCGCAGACCAAGTTTCAGCCGCAGACGTCTGTCTGTGGTGCTCGCCGCTGCGGTCACGGTCCTGATCGCGTTGGCGGCCGCGCTCGTCGCCAACCCGGCTGAGGCGGCCACGAGCGGCGCCCTGCGCGGTGTCGGTTCCGGCCGGTGTCTCGACGTGCCGAACTCCAGCCAGACCGATGGCACGTACCTGCAGATCTACGACTGCTCGGGCGCGGTCAACCAGCAGTGGACGGCGACGGACAGCAACCAGTTGACCGTGTACGGCAACAAGTGCCTGGACGTTCCGGGCCATGCCACCGCGGCCGGTACCCGGGTGCAGATCTGGGCCTGCAGCGGCGGGGCCAACCAGCAGTGGCGGGTGAACGCCGACGGCACGATCGTCGGCGTGGAGTCCGGGCTGTGTCTGGACGTCACGGGCCACGGCACCGCCAACGGCACGGCGATGGAGATCTGGACGTGCAACGGCGGCAGCAACCAGAAGTGGACCGGCCTGTCCGGGACACCTCCGCCAGACGGCCCGTGCTCGCTTCCCTCGACCTACCGGTGGACGTCGACGGGCGCGCTGGCGCAGCCGGCGAACGGGTGGGTCTCGCTGAAGGACTTCACCAACGTGGTGTATCAGGGCAAGCACCTGGTCTACGCATCGAACGTGTCGGGATCGTCGTACGGTTCGATGGCTTTCAAGCCCTTCACGAACTGGTCGGACATGGCATCGGCCGGCCAGACCGGGATGAGCCAGTCCACGGTGGCGCCCACGCTGTTCTACTTCGCGCCCAAGAACATCTGGGTGCTGGCGTACCAGTGGGGTGCCTGGCCCTTCATCTACCGCACGTCGAGCGACCCGACGAACCCCAACGGCTGGTCCGCGCCGCAGCCGCTGTTCACGGGCAGCGTGCCCGGCTCCGCCCCGATCGACCAGACCCTGATCGCCGACGGCCAGAACATGTACCTGTTCTTCGCCGGTGACAACGGCAGCATCTACCGGGCGAGCATGCCGATCGGGAACTTCCCCGGCAACTTCGGCTCCTCGTACACGACCGTCATGAGCGACACGGTGAAGAACCTGTTCGAGGCGCCGCAGGTGTACAAGGTCCAGGGCCAGAACCAGTACCTCATGATCGTCGAGGCCCGGGGTGCGAACGAGCAGCGCTACTTCCGATCGTTCACGGCCTCCAGTCTGAACGGTTCGTGGACCCCGCAGGCCGCCAGCGAGAACAACCCCTTCGCGGGCAAGGCCAACAGCGGCGCCACCTGGACCAACGACATCAGCCACGGCGACCTGGTCCGCAACAACCCCGACCAGACCATGACCATCGACCCGTGCAACCTGCAGTTCCTCTACCAGGGCAAGTCCCCCACCGCGGGCGGCCCCTACGACCAACTGCCCTGGCGGCCGGGTGTCCTCACCCTGCAGCGCTGATCCTGCCCGTCCACGGATGATCGCACCCCAGTGTGGTCCGCCGGTGCGTGGACGAGCGGTTCACGGCGCGGGCGACTTCGCCTGCTGACCGATGCTCACCGCCCAATGGGACCCCTGCCGTGCGTCGGCTGGGGTCCCCCCAGTTGTGGCCCTGCACGGGGGGCAACGGTCGCGCGGTCGGCCGCCCAGGGCGACGAAGTGCGGGTCCGGCTGGTCATGGGCGGGCAGGGTGTCAGCGGACGACGCAGCGTAGAAGCCGGCGAACCAGTTCCGTACGTCGGGCTCGATCTCCGACTCGGCGCGGCCGGGTTCATGGAATCAGGAGACGTAGAACTCCTGCTCGGGGCCGCCGATCCGGCCGAAGACGTCGGCGGGTCGGGGGCCGCCGGGCGGCGCGTAGGGGACGCTCGTCGGAGCACGTCCTCCACTGCGGGTTCACGGAGTTCCCACGTCCTCGGCGGTCATTGCCAGCAGGACCAGCGAGTCGTGCTCGGCCGTGCCGGGCCGGGCCTGGTAGATCAGCAAGCGCTGGCCCTCGCCAGCAGGGCTGAGCACCTCGTTTGCGAGGGTCAGCGAGCCGATCACCGGGTGCCGGAACGCGGTCTCACCAGCGCGCTTGACCCAAACCTCGTGCCGGCGCCACAGAGCGGCGAACTCGTCGCTGGCCGCTGCCAGTTCGGCGACCAGCGCGGCAGTCCGCTCCGGGGCGGTCAGTTCGGCGGTGTGCAGGTGCGCGACACAGTTACGTGCCACCCGGTCCCAGTCGGCGAAAAGGGTCCGCGCGGCCGCATGCAGGAACGTGAACCGAATCGTGTTGCGCTGTGCGGGCGGCCAGTCGCCGAGCCCGGGCATCAGCGCAAGGCCCTCCGGATTCGAGGCCAGCACGTCGTTGACATCGTCCAGTACGTACGCCGGGCTGGGCCGGACCGACTCCAGCAGCAGCCGCAGGCCAGGGCTGGCCGGCCGCGGGTCGGCTGGACGGCGGCGCGGTGTCCGCCCGGCGACCTGGTCGGCGAGGCCGAGCAAGTGGGAGTGCTCGTCGGCGGTGAGCCGCAGGGCCCGGGCCAACGCGCCCAGTACCGCGTCGCTGGGCGCGCTCTCCCGCCCCTGCTCGATCCGGATGTAGTAGTCCACGCTCACGCCGGCCAGCGCCGCCAACTCCTCTCGCCGCAGCCCGGGTGTGCGCCGGGCGCCCGGCCCGGTGGGCAGCCCGACGTCGGCGGGGCCGATCCGCCCGCGCCGGATCCGAAGGAAGTCGGCCATAGCGTTCACGGCTTCGAGTCTGCCACCGACCGATGCCTTCCTGGGTGGCCGTGGCACACCCAGGAATCCCACGGCCTTCCCGGAACCGGCCCGGCGGCGCAGCCTCGCATCATGACTGACGCGATCATCATCGGTGGCGGATCCGGCATGGGCCTCGCCCTGGCCCGCACTCTGCTCGCCGAGAACATGAATGTGACGATCGTCGGCCGATCCGCGGACCGGCTCGCGACGGCCCGGGCAGAACTGGAACGCCCCGGCCACCGGAAAATCACCACAATCACGGCCGACATGGGGCGGGAGGAGGACGTGGCCGAGCTGTTCGCCCAGGTGGAGCGCGTGGAGCACGTGGCGGTCACCGCTGCGGACGCGACCGGTGTGTACGGGCGGACCGCCGACGTCACCACCGCGACCGCACGGGCCATCATCGAAACCAAGCTGCTCGGTGCCTGGCTGGTCGGCAAACACGCGACCGGACGAGTCACCGGCTCGATCACCTATACCTCGGGCATCAACGCCTACCGGCCGAACGGGTCGAACACCATCATGGCCGCGGCCAACGGCGCGCTCGCGTCACTGGCGTATGGGCTGGCGATCGAACTGGCCCCCGTGCGAGTGAACGTCATCTCCCCCGGCTGGGTGGACACCCCCATCTGGGACCAACTCGGCATGGATAAACAAGCAGCCTTCGCCGAGCTGGCCGCACGACTCCCGGCACGCCGCGTCGGCACCCCCGACGACATCGCGCAGGCATTCCTGTCGGTGATAGGCAATGGATTCATCACCGGGACCGTCCTGCACATCGATGGAGGACACCGCATCACCTGATCCGGGTACCGAGGCGCCCGGCGCCAGCGCCCCTCACCCGACCAGGCCGGTAGTGGTCGCGGCCTGGCGGCGGGCGAATTCGCGGACGCAGGCCTGCCGGCGGGCGCGCACGGCGCCTTCCAGGCGCTGGGCAAGGTCGGCGCGGGGCCGGCGGATCTGGCGCTCGATGTATCGCTCGACGGTGTGCTGCGGAATACCGAGAGCGTCGGCGGCCCTGTCCTGATCGAGGGCGCAGCCGCGCGCTCGCTACTCGGGGTGGCGGACCGCCTTCTTCACTTCGAGCTCCACGCCGGCCCGCATCACACCCTGCTCTTTCGCGTGTACGGTGACTGCGCCCTGCACGTCTTGGGCGAGGTCGCGCCATACCTGCCATGCGGCCTCGTAAGCGGCCGGGTCGCCCTTGGTACGTAGGGCTTGTGCGGTCGCGTGCGCCTGGTCGGCGCCGCGTTGCTTCTCCACGAGTTCTTCGAAGGTGTGTGCCACATACGGACCCTAAGCCGTGCACGACTGGGCCCCTCCCCGCGACGTGCGCATCAGCCTCCAAGAACACCAGATAGACCAGAAGTCGGCGTTCCGTAGTGGGTGGGATTCCCTGCAAGGTCATCTGCGCCCCCGCAGGAGGCCCGGGGCACCATCGTGTCCGCGACCGGGCCCGGTAAGACGATCACCACCTGCCGCGTGCCCGGTGGAGTGCTTCCCCGGCGGCCGGATCCTCGTGACCGTACCGACCCTGGACCTGCTCGTGCAGACCGCCCACGCGTGGCGGGCGGTGGGCCACCGCTTCTCCGTGGTCGCGGTGTGCTCGCGAAACGAACTCGAGGTGCGCACCACGACCGACCCGATCCAACTCGCCCGGTGGGCCACGCCCGGGCCGGTCATCGTGTTCGCCACGTACGCCTCTCTCGTGGACCGCTAGGACTTCGACTGCCGTTGCACGCGGGGACGCCGGTGCATCCACCGACATCCAGCGCTCGACGGTCCCGGACGTCCTGCGCAGCCCGGGAAAGCCGCTGGACGGCGAGGCCCGTGCCGACATGGAGGCACGATTGGGGGCGGACTCCTCGGATGTGCGCGTCCATGACGACGGGGCCGCCCAGCGCTCCGCGGCGGAGGTCGGCGCGCACGCCTAGACGTCGGGCAGCCATGTCGTCATCGGCCGGGACGGGGCGGACCGGCACACGCTGGCCCACGAGTTGACCCACGTCATCCAGCAACGCTCCGGTCCCGTGGCGGGCGCCGACAACGGCAGCGGACTGCGCTCCGGCGGCGCGCCGACGCTGGCGGTCGGCATGTCGGAGATCTTCTCCGGCGTCTTCGGCGGCACGGCCATGAAGGCGTTCTGGTACCACTTCGCGATCATGTTCGAGGCGCTGTTCATCCTGACCACGGTGGACGCCGGCACCCGGGTCGGCCGCTTCATGCTCCAGGACATGCTCGGCAACGCCTGGAAGCCGATCGGGCGGGTCAATTGGAAGCCCGGCATCCGTCTCTGCAGCGCCCTGGTCGTTGCCGCCTGGGGCTACTTCCTCTACACCGGCGCCACCGACCCGCTCGGCGGCATCAACCAGCTCTTCCCGCTCTTCGGCATCGCCAACCAGCTCCTGGCCGCCATCGCCCTCGCCGTCTGCACGACGGTCCTGATCAAGTCCGGGCGGCTGCGCTGGGCCTGGGTCACCGGGATTCCGCTCGCCCGGGTCACCGCCGTCACCTTCACCGCCGGCTGGCAGAAGATCTTCTCCGACGACCCCAAGGTCGGCTTCTTCGCCCAGCGCGCCAAGTACGCCGACGCGATCGACGCGGGACAGGTCCTCGCGCCCGCCAAGACCCTCGACGACATGCACACCGTCGTCACCAACTCCACCGTCGACGGCGTCCTCATCACTCTGTTCCTACTGCTCGTCGCGACCGTCATCGGCAACGCGGCGATGGTGAGCCTCCGAGCTGTGCGGTCGCCGGGCGCGCTGCCGACGAGCGAGGCACCGTACGTCGAGTCCCGCATCGACGCGGCACCGGAGCTGGTGGAGGCGGCGAGGTGAGGGTTCGTGCCTGGATACGAGCGGTGGGCTGGTACCTCCGGGAACTGACAGGGGAGACCGAGTACGACCGCTATTGCGAGCGCCACCTGCGCCACCACCCGCTCGCACCCGTTCCGACCCGCCGCGAGTATCAGGTGCTGCGGACCCTGCACCGGGAGACCCATCCGCAGGGACGCTGCTGCTGACAACGGGGACGCCGGATGCCGGCGCCCCCGCAACTGCAGAGGATTGTGGTCCAGTGCAAGCGGTATGCGCCCAGCAGCACTAGATGATCGATTCCAAGGGGTCAGCGGTCGCATCTTGATCTCAACCACACTTGAGGTTGGATCATGCTCGGCATGGACACGGAATCCACGGCGCACGCCGCAGACATTGAAGCCATCCGGCAGGTCGTTGCCGCCGTCGAGCACTCCCAGCAGCACAAGGACCCCGACGAATTCCTGGCCCTCTTCCGGCCCGAGGCGGTCTGGACCACAGCCCACGGCAAGGTTCTCATCGGCCTCGATGCGATCTCCGAGTTCACCCGTAAGGTGCTCCCTGCGGCCGACTGGGACGGCGCGGTCACCTACGAGGTGGTCCACGTGCTCTTCATCCGCTCTGACGTTGCGGCAGTCAAAGTTCGTCAACGTTACCTGGCCTCGGACGACGAGAGCGAGGGTGCGCCGCTTTACGTGATGACCAAGCAGGACGACGGCCGCTGGCTGCTGACTGCCTGCCAGAACACGGCGGTCGTCGCCGACTGACGATTCGGGCGGATTGACTGCGCGAAGAGGCGAGAGTGTCCAACGCCAGTGTGTGAAGACAGAGTTGGACACCCTCGCCACCGCACTCTATGGCCGGCGAGCGGGCCCGCTTCTGGGTGGTCGCCGCCGGACCGTCCGACGGCATCGCCTTCCACATCATCGGCACCGTCTTTGACACCGCGACCACGACATGCGCCACGCCGAGGCCGGCGCGCACGGCATGGTACAGGTGAGCGGCTGATGGACACCGTCGACTGGTGGTCCCTGGTGCGGTTCGCGCACGCGGCCGACCCCGCCATGTGGGTCGGCGGCCAAATGGCGCTCTCCATGGTGATCCTGCCGCTGCCCCGTCACCTGCTGGCCTACGGGGCCGTTCGCCAGCACATTCACATGCTGCGGACCGGTGAGGTTCCCAGCCAGCGGGCGGCCACGACGAGTCAGTAGGTCGGTGGCGCTCAGCGCGGAAGCCGACGCCCTCCCGGAGGCCAAGGACCGCTGCACCGCGGCAGCCGGCCACCGCTTCGGCATGCTGACGCAATGGTGTTCCTGCCCGTCCAGCTGGCCACCGGCTGGGCCATGGCCTGGCACCGAGGCGTCACCTGGGCCTCCCCGAACCCGGCTACGGCCGCACGCTGGCGACCAAACTCGCCCTGTTCGTCCTCGTCATGCTCGCCGCCGCCGGACACGAACTCGCCCACTCCAAGAACCGCGCCGACCTGGCCCGGGCCCTGCCGGTCGTCTCCCTCATCGGCTCTCTGGACGTCGTCCTGCTCGCCACGGCCCTGCCCGCCACCTGACTGTCGGCGCGACGGACAGGAGGAGGCAGCGTGCGCGCCCGAACCTTGCCGGACGCAGCCACCGCGGTCCGGGAATCCGGTGCCGGACACGCCGGATAGCCTGGCGGGATGATCGAGAATCTTCCTCCCTGTCCGAAGTGCTCCTGCGACTACACCTACGAGATGAACGCCCTGGTGGTCTGCCCCGAGTGCGGCCACGAGTGGGTTCCCACCGAGAGCGTCGCCGAAAGCGGGGAGACCGTCGGGGAGCGCGTCGTGAAGGACTCCGTGGGCAATGTGCTGCAGGACGGCGACACGGTCGTCGTCGTCAAGGCGCTCAAGGTCAAGGGCAGTTCCTCGGGGATCAGGGCTGGAACGAAGGTCCGCAACATCCGGCTGGTGGACGGGGTGGACGGGCATGACATCGACTGCAAGGTCGAGGGTTTCGGGGCGATGCAGCTGAAGTCGAGCGTGGTCAAGAAGGGCTGATCCGGCCGAATCGCCCCTCGGTCCGTTGAGGGCGGAGACCTGCGCGGCAATCTCATGCAGAATTGCAAAATTTCGCAATTGGTTAGATGCTGTGTTTGTTGTGCTTGCAGGTAGATGCGGGCGCAGCCTGTCGTCTCTGCTCCCGGTGGGCGGGTCTGCAAGGGAGGTCGAGGGGTCGTGTCCGTTCCGCTGTACCAAGCCAAGGCCGAGTTCTTCCGCATGCTGGGGCATCCGGTACGCATACGGGTTCTGGAGCTGCTGCAGGACGGGCCGACGTCAGTGAGGGACCTGCTGGCCGCCATCGAGGTGGAGCCTTCCGGCCTGTCGCAGCAACTGGCGGTGCTGCGCCGTTCGGGGATCGTTACCGCGACCCGGGAGGGCTCGACGGTCGTCTACGAGCTGGCCGGCGGGGACGTGGCCGACCTGATGAAGGCCGCGCGGCGGATTCTGACCGAGATGCTGTCCGGGCAGGGCAAGCTGCTCGCGGAGCTGCGGGAAACCGAGGTCCCCGCGCGATGAGCTCGCAGATCAGCCGGGTCTGGGCCTGGATCGCCGCGCTGTCGCCGACCCGCGCCGATCTGGCGGAGATGCGCCGCGATCCGCGTCGGGACCTGTTGGCGGGGCTGACCGTGGCCGTCGTGGCGCTGCCGCTCGCCCTCGGCTTCGGCGTCTCGTCCGGCCTGGGCGCCGAGGCGGGCCTTGCGACCGCCGTGGTCGCGGGGGCGCTCGCCGCGCTCTTCGGGGGATCGAACCTTCAGGTGTCCGGCCCGACCGGTGCCATGACGGTGGTCCTGGTCCCCATCGTGGCCGAGCACGGGCCGTCGGGCGTCCTGACGGTCGGCGTGATGGCCGGCGTGCTGCTGGTGGCGCTGGCCGCGCTGAGGGCCGGCCGCTCCATGCGGTACATCCCCGCCCCCGTGGTCGAAGGCTTCACCCTCGGCATCGCCTGCGTGATCGGCCTGCAGCAGGTCCCGAACGCCCTCGGCGTGGCCAAGCCCGAGGGCGACCGGGTGCTGGTGGTGACCTGGCGGGCGGTCGAGGAGTTCGTCCGGTCCCCAAACTGGACCGCTGTCGGCCTCGCCGCCGCCGTCGCGGCGGCCATGCTGGCGGGGGCGCGGTGGCGGCCGACGGTTCCGTTCTCCATCCTGGCCGTCATCGCCGCGACCGTGGTCGCGCGAGCCGCCGGGCTGGACGCGGCGAAGCCGATCGGCGACCTGCCTCGCGGCCTGCCCGCGCCCACGTTGTCCTTCCTGGACCCGGGCGCTCTGGGTTCCCTGCTCGCCCCGGCCGTGGCGGTCGCCTCCCTGGCCGCCCTGGAGTCCCTGCTGTCCGCCTCGGTCGCCGACGGCATGACGGTCGGCCAGCGACACGACCCGGACCGGGAGCTGTTCGGTCAGGGCCTGGCGAACATCTTCGCCCCGCTCTTCGGCGGCGTCCCCGCCACCGGCGCGATCGCCCGCACCGCGGTCAACGTCCGCACCGGCGCGAGCTCCCGCCTCGCCGCACTCACCCACGCTGCGATCCTCGCGGGGATCGTCTTCGCCGCCGCCCCCCTGGTCTCGATGATCCCGCTTGCCGCTCTCGCCGGTGTCCTGCTGGCCACCGCAGTGCGCATGGTCGAGGTCGGCTCGCTGAGGGCCATGACGAAGGCAACCCGTTCCGACGCCCTGATCCTCGTCCTCACCGCCGTCGCCACCCTGGCCCTGGACCTCGTGTACGCCGTCATCATCGGCCTGGGCGTCGCGGGCGCCCTCGCTCTGCGGGCGGTGGCACAGGAGGCCCGCTTCGACCAGGTGCCGCTCGACCGGGGCGACCACAGTGCCGAGGAGCACGCCCTGCTGGGCGAGCACATCGTCGCCTACCGCATCGACGGCCCGCTGTTCTTCGCCGCCGCGCACCGCTTCCTGTTGGAGCTGACCGAGGTCGCCGACGTCCGGGTCGTCATCCTGCGTCTGTCCCGGGTGTCGACGATGGACGCCACCGGCGCCCTCGTCCTGAAGGACGCGGTGGAGAAGCTGCGCCACCGCGGCATCGTCGTCCTCGCCTCCGGGATCCGCCCCGGCCAGCGCCGGGTCCTGGACTCCGTCGGCGCACTGGACCTGCTGCGGCACGAGGGCCGGGAGTACGCCACCACCCCCGAGGCGATCCACGCCGCCCGCGACCACCTGCAGAGAGCCGGAGTCCTCCCCGCCCTTCTTGCCCAGAAGTCCCGAACCCTGAGCGAGGAAGCCCTGTGACGAGCACTGCCGTCGCCACCCCCCGTACGGCCGAGTTCCCCGGCGTGGAGGCCCTTTGGCTGTTGGAATGCGCCTCCCCCGGCGCGGAGGCGTGAGCAATGGCCACCCGACTCGAGAGCCTGCCCTACCGGCATGTGCTCACCCTGCCCACGCAACCGTCCGCCGTGCGGACAACCCGCGAGACGGCCGAGCAGACGCTGGTCGAGTGGGGGATCGGCCTGCGTCATCCCACGGTGGATCCGGCCCTGCTGATCCTGAGCGAGCTGGTCACGAACGCCGTCCGGCACGCCGCGGTCCTCTCTCCAACGGTGACCGTGATCTACGCGGCGGGCGGAGACTGTCTGGCCTTCGCCGTCCATGACCGCCATCCTCACCAGCCTTCGCTGTACGGGGCGGTGACCGGCGGCCGCGCCAGCGGCCTGGCCACTGTCATGGAGCTGGTCCTCGTCCTGGGCGGCACCGCGGTGGTCCGCGCAGATGCCGACGGCCAGGGCAAGAGCATCTGGATCACCCTCCCCCTCTGAACCACCCCACGCCGGAATCCGACCGGCCGCTCACGTAAGGAAGCTGCCACCATGACCATCCATTGGCGCTACACCGTCGAGGACAACCGCTGCATCCTGTCCGTCGCCGGATTCCTGGGCCCGGACGCCGTCCGCCGTTTCACCGGCGCGGTCGGCTGGGCGCTCGCCCGCGGCACCGGCCCTGTGATCGTCGACCTGACCGAGCTGCGCAGCTGGTCGGCCGAGGGGCAGGCGGCGATCACCGACGCCGCCCGCCGTGTCGCCGAGGCGGGCCGCAGACTGGAACTGGCCGCCATTCCCCCCGAAGGGTCCGTCGTCCCCACCGGGGACTCCCCGGCGATCCCGGTCCACGCCGATCTGGCCGCCGCGCTCGCCGCACATGGCGCGGGGAGCGGCGAACCGGTGGAGGGGCGCCACGAGTGGTGCACCACCGGATGGCCGGCCGGAGACCAGACAGACGAGTGACCTGTGCGGCGACGCGATCACGCAATCCCCCGCCCACGACCTCAGTCATTGCTGCTACCGGCAAGGGGCGCGGTCACAGCTGGATTCGGAGGCTCGGTTCCCCACCGCGGGTTCGGTGCCGCCGGTGGCGCAGGCGAGGATGGGCCACATGTTGTCGATCAGTGGGTGGATACGATGCGCACACGGCCCGGCCGGGGGTCCGTGCCGCTATACCGGGGAGGGGACGGCCAGGTGAGTACGCCGCTGTACCAGCTGAAGGCCGAGTTCTTCAAAACCCTCGGTCACCCGGCCCGCATCCGCGTCCTGGAACTGCTCAGTGAGCGCGAGCACGCGGTGGCGGAGATGCTGCCCGAGGTGGGCATCGAGCCCGCGCATCTCTCGCAGCAACTGGCCGTGCTGCGGCGCGCGAACCTGGTCAGGACCCGCAAGGAGGGCTCGACCGTGTACTACTCGCTCACCAGCCCACACGTGTCCGAGCTGCTCCGGGTGGCGCGGACCATCCTGTCCGGGGTGCTGGCCGGCCAGGCCGAGCTTCTCGCCGACCTTCAGACCACGCGGGGGACGGGAAAGCCGCCGTCGTAGCGACGGCCCATGGACGGCGGCCGCTCTCGAATAGGCGCAGGCCCGCCGTACAGGACACCTGCTGCGGAATGTCACTATTTGTTGGCGTGCTCGCCCAGGTAGAAGAGCAGCCACACGAAGCCGGCGAACAGGTGTGTGCCGAAGATGTAGAAGCCGGCGCGCAGTGTGACGCCGCGCTCCTTCCGAATCTCCGCGTCCTGGGGTCTGCCGTTCCTGCTGTCGCTCACCGTGCCATTCCTTCCGTTCGGCTGCCGTGCGTGCCGACAAGGGACCGCAGAACGCGCCCCATCGCAACGGCGGGCCAGCTTCGGTGCCACGGCCCCCGCAACGGCCGTTCCCCGCCCGTCACTGTGCAGGCTTCCCGCGCAACTCGTCGAGCAGGTCCTGGCGCCCGGTCAGCAGCACGGACAGAATCCGCCGGGCCGCGGCCAGCAACTCGGCGACATCGCCGCCGGCCAGCTCGTACGTCACCGTCGACCCGGTGCGGGTGGCGGTGACGATCCCCGAGCGGCGGAGCACCGCCAGCTGCTGCGACAGGTTCGACGGCTCGACCTCGATCTCCGCCAGAAGCTCCCGCACCGGTCTCGGCCCGTCCTGCAACAGCTCCAGCACCCGGATCCGTACCGGATGCCCGAGCATCCGGAAGAACTCCGCCTTGGCCTCATAGAGGGGAACAGGCATCCGGATCACTCCCCTTCGGCTCAAGCCTCGACAGGACCGACGCCGACCCCGTGCCTCCACGCCACCCGCACGGCATCGTCCACCTCGTCCTGAGCCACCGCCACCGCATACGCGTCCGCGTTCGCGGCCTCCAGTGCCGTTGCGAGAGCCGCTCGCGCCCGAAGCACCCGCCCCAGCATCGCCTCGGCGAACATCGACCCGCCCACCCGGGTCTCCTCCCCGACAGCCGCGATTCACGGCAACTAATGAATTGAAGAACTCTTCAAGAGTACCGGACGGCACATCCCCGCCCATCGCGTGATACACCATGTCCGGGCCGGGCCGTACGGCAACCACGCACGATGAATCCCCGCCCGGCGAACGGCCAGGCCTCCGCCCGCCACCTCTTCTTCGTGCGCCTGGAAGAAGCCCGGCTGTCGACGCCGACGCTCCACGGCCCGGCCCCCCACGCCGGAGCCGAGACGGGGTGGCACTTGATTTACCGGAAGATCCACATGCTGTCGCTGTACGGAAGATCGTCGGCTCGCGCGCGCCGGCCGTCCGCTGCGACCGGCCGCCGCGCGCGAGCCGACCCCGCCCCCCCAGCCGGGCGTCCTGGATCGAGGCCGCATGGCCCGTTGTGAGGGGCCGGTCAGCCCTCCCCGGCAGGGAGGTATCCGGGGACCGGGACGACGCCGAGACTCTGGCCCGACAGGCCGCCGACCACAGCAGCATCAGCCTGGCCGAATGGCCGGACGGCTTCAACAGGTTGTGGCCGCATGGCCTGGACCCTGACGGCACACCGACATCTCCCTGGCAACCGTCCGTGTCGGTTGAGCGGAGCAGACATGTACCGCCGCGCACGCCTTAGGAATGCCGCCGCTTGCGGCTGGTGGCGATTCTGCTGGCATGTTCGGTCAGAAGCTGGGATTCGAAGGAGCCCGGATATCCCTGTGGGTGATGGCACTCATGAGGCACGGGCGGGACAGTCAGCAGAAAGACTCGACCCCCCGATGGCCACTGGAGAGGCTGGTTCACGCGGCGCGGCCAGGCTCGCGACGTGAGGCGGCGTCCTTGCCTTCAACGGCATCTACGCTGCCCCGACCGACGTTACGAGGTCTCGCAAAGCTCCTCAGCGATCGTCCTTGGGTGGGCGCACGGGTTGTGGCAGTGGCTGACGCCAATCGCCCAGTACCGTGAGGAGGAACTGGCGAGCGAGAGAACGTATTTCGTCCCACGCCGGATCCGTAGCCAGGGCGTTGGTCCAGAGTCCGGCCCGGCAGGCGGCATCGATCTCGCCGAGGCGACGGCCGATGGTCTGAAGACCGCAAAGCTCCTCGGACTCGAAGACTCCGCGCTCCGCGAGTCCTTCGGAAATGCGGCAGAGCAGCTCCGCTTCTTCAACGACGGACTCCGTCTCCGTCTCCAGCTCACGCTCGCCCAGCCAGGCAAGTTGATCCTGAGTGTCAGCTGCGAGGAGGGTCATAAATCGCAGCGTCCAGGTGCGCTGGTGTGCGTCGCCGAGATCGTTCATACATGCAGGATTGCACCTGACTCGTCCTTCGTTTCCATGCCATCGATGCCGCCCCGGACCACGTCACGAGGGTCTGGAGCAGTTCCTCACGCGGCGAGGGAGAGGTCGAGGCGGGCAAGGTGGCTGACGGCACTGTCACGTTGACGGACTGATGGGATGATCTTCTGGTTGATCAGGCGGGGAGGCGTCGTCGGTGGGGAGCGCGTCGCTGTCGTACAAGGGGCACCGGTATCCGGTCGAGGTCATCTCCCACTGGGTGTGGCTGTACCACCGCTTCCCGCTCAGCTTCCGGGAGAGGTCGAGGAGCTGATGCTCGAGCGCGGCGTGACCGTCTCCTACGAGACGATCCGCCGCTGGTGCGCCAAGTTCGGGCAGGCCTACGCCAACGCGCTGCGCCGGCAGCCCCGGCCCGGTGACAAGTGGCACCTGGACGAGGTCTTCATCAAGATCAACGGGCAGTTGCAGCACCTGTGGCGGGCCGTCTACCAAAACGGCAACGTCATGGACATCCTGGTGCAGAACCGACGGGACAAGGCCGCAGTGAGGCGTTTCTTCCGCAGGCTGCTGAAGAGGACGGGCGCGGTGCCGCGGGTGGTCGTCACCGACAAGCTCCGCTCCTACGGCACTGCCCACCGCGAGGTCATGCCCTGCGTCGAGCACCGCCAGTCGAAGTACCTGAACAACCGGGCGGAGAACCGCCACCAGCCGACCCGGCAGCGTGAACGGGCGATGAAGGGCTTCCGCTCCGTGGGCGGGGCCCGGCGGTTCCTGTCAAAGGGGCGCAGTATCGATGCCAGGGCCGCGTGACGCTCGCTTTCCGTCCGCTCGTCATGCGGAGCGAAAAGAGGCAGGGATTTCCCTAACCGGGCACAGAGGGGTGATCGCAATGAATCTCCTCCACCGGCGAGCCACTACCGCGCACTTGCGGACGAAAAAGCGCACACGGCTGCATAGCAATTCGGTATTTTCGAAAGGTAGTGATCGAACGGATCACCCGGCAAGTTTCGGCAACGTGTTTACGTCTTCCACACTTGGCCGGTAAGCGCTCTCGTGTCTTCTTCTCGGATCGGAAAGATTCGAAGGTCGAGCGGTCTTCGGTTCACCTTCACCCGGTTCGTCAGGGATCGACAGTAGCCCGACCACAGAGACCGGTCGCGTCCAGATGCTTTCAAGCCTCTGTCACCGAGGACCTTGTCCCGCAGCGAGCCCGAAGTGCTGCGGTCTGCGGAAGTGACCGGCTTGGCATTGCCCCGAGCGGGCACTCGGGGGGGTTCGCCCGCCGGGGACGGACGCTACCCACCCGAGGCCCACGATGTCCTCGCCGGGCTGGCCCAGGCGACGACGACGATGTGGCCGAGTCGGTCCGTCCTCGACACCGACGGCATCGGAGGCCGCGGCTTCAGGTCACCCAGGCGGCTCACTCTTCGATGGTGATCCGGAACTCGCCCTCGCGACGGGAAAGAAGAGATCCGTCCGGCAGTTCTCGGTCCAGCATCGTGTCGCGCTTCCACACCGTGCAGCGAGGCCTTACGAGGGCGTTGTCACGTTGTTAGGAGCGTGACTGTCTGATGGTGCGTCGGGGTGTGGTGGGTCCACGGTCCGGGCCTTTGTTCAGACCGTGGCGGGTCGGCTGGCAGTGCCGTGATTCGGCCGGGTACCGGTGCCCCCTGTACGACGGCGACGTAGTCCCCACCGACACCCCCCTCCAGCAGATCAACCCGAAGATCATCCCACCCGGTCAGCCAACGTGACAGCGTCGGTGGGCGAGTTGCGCGGTGCGGGGCTGCTTCTTCGGCATCGTCGTCTCGGATTCCGGCGGACCTTGCCCACGCCGTGCCCGCCCCGGTGCTTGATGGCTTGATGCTTCTGCTCGAACAGCACGGCCGCCTGCCGCCGTACGGCCTCCCGACGCTGCCGTCCCGCAGCGGTCAGCCCGCCCCCATCCGCATATCTCACACAGCACGAAATACGGCCCGCACCCCTGGCCCAACAGGCACATCACCAAAGATCACCCTGACGAACCGAAGTCAGGTACTCGTGACGATAGGGCGAAACGGACACGCCTACGGCCCTCAGCGCGCTGTCGCGTACACGATGAGGTTGTCGACAGGGTGCCCCTGCGCGTCGAAGTCGCCGTCGCACGTGATGAGCCGTAGAGCGCGTTCCTGGGTCGGCCCGTAGACCTTCTCCGTCGGGAAGGCGTTCTTGGCGACGCTCTCCGTGGCCGTGACGGTGAAGTGGAGGGCTTTTCCCGTCTTGTCGGTGACGGTGATGTCCGCACCCTCCTTGATCTTCTTCAGGTCGTGGAAGACGGCCTCGCCGAAGCGGGTGTCGTTGTGGCCGATGATGACGGCCGCGCCGATCTCACCGGGCACCGCACCGCCCGTGTACCAGCCCGCGGTCATCCCCTCCTCGGCCGGCGGGACCTCGACCGTCCCGTCCGTGTTGAGGCCCAACTCCATCAGCGAACTGGTGATCTCCACGGAGGGAACGGCCACCTCGGCGGGGGCAGCCGGAGCCGCCGGAGCGTCAGAAGACGCGGGCTGCTCGGTCCTCGGGGTTCCGGGTGCGGAGGCGGAGGAGACGACCCGCACTGTCGGGTCGGGGCCGGCCGAGCAGCCGGTGAGCACGCTGACGAGGGTCAGCAGGGTGAGGGTCGCGAGGCGGGCCCGGGACAGGGGTGGGCGGTGTGCAGTGGGCAACGCGGGCTCCAGAACAGGGTGCGGAGGTTCACCGGAACGCGCGGTGGCGCCGCCTGGTGAAGGGCGGCGCCACCGTTTCGTACGAGAGGCAGTGCTGCCAGGTCAGCCTTCGCGGCGGGCCGTGGTGCGGCGGCGCAGTACGTAGGTGCCGGCGCCCGCGAGCAGCAGCGCGCCCGTGGCCGAGCCGATGAGCGTGCCGGTGTCGTCTTCCTTGGCGGGGGCCTCGCCCGCGGCGACACCGCCACGCGGGTAGCCCTTGCCTCCGGTCTTCTGGGCTTCCATGGCCTTCCGGGCCTCGGCCTCTTTGAGCGTCTTGGCGTCCTCGGCCTTCTTCTTCGCCAGCGCCTCCTTGTCGGCCGAGGTCGAGTCGGTCGCGCCCGGCGACGGAGTCGGGGCGGTGGCGAAGGCCGCGGTGGCCGGGACGAGCAGCGCGCCGGCCGCGACGCCGGTCAGGACAGCGATACGCAGCGGGCGCAGGGTGAGACGGCGGGACATGTGAGGGCTCCAGTTCCAGCCCGGCTTGGTCGTTCCTGGTTGCCGATCCGCACCAGGTTCCGGGCGTGGCTTCACCCTGACGGCTGCTTGTGAGGAAACTGTCAGAGCGCTGTCGTCATCCCATCAGGGTCGACCGGGCCCCTCCGGCTTCCGTGACTCGGTTGTCGGCAGCCGCAGGGTGAAGGTGGCCCCCTCCCCCTCCGTGCTCGCCACGTCCACCGTGCCGCCGTGGGCCTCGGCGAGCTTGAGGACGATCGCCAGGCCGAGGCCGCTGCCGCCGGTGCTGCGATTGCGGGACTTCTCCGCCCGCCAGAAACGGTCGAACACGTACGGGAGGTCACCCGCCGGAATGCCACTGCCCGTGTCGGACACCTCCACGGCGAGCTCGTCCCCCGGGTCGGTGACGTACCGGCGCAGGGTCACCGTGCCGCCGGCCGGGGTGTGGCGCACCGCGTTGGAGAGCAGGTTGCTGACGGTCTGCCGCAGCCGTACGGGGTCGGCGTCGAGGAGCGGTGGGTGAGGGGTGCCCCGCGGCGGTGTCAGGACCGTGAGGGTGACGCCCGCCGTCTCGGCCAACCCCTGGTGAACGGCGGCGACCTGGCCGAGCAGTTCATCGATCCGTACCGGCTTCCGGTGCAGCCGCAGGGCGCCCGCGTCGGCCGCGCCCAGGTCCTGGAGGTCGTTGATGAGGTGCTGGAGCTGCACCGCCTCCTCCAGGAGCGAGGAGACGAACGCGGGGTCCGGCACGGCCAGTCCGTCGTGGGCCGCCTCCAGCCAGCCCCGGATGTTGCTCAGCGGCGTTCGCAGCTCATGGGCGACATCGCTGACCATCACCTTGCGCTGCTCCTCCAGGCGGGCCCGGTGCGCGGCCATGTCGTTGAAGGCCGCCGTCAGCCGTCCGATCTCATTGTCGGAGACGACGGGCACGGGCACCGGCGTCGCGTCCAGGCCCTCCCGCATGCGCTGGGCGGCGCCGGTGAGCGCGTGCAACGGGCGTACGAGCCTGGCTCCGGCGAGCACCGAGGCACCGACGGTGAGGGCGAGGACCAGAGCGGTGACACCGGCGATGCGTGCGGTGTTGGCGCGGGAGAGGTCGAAGCCAGGCACGCCGGCGGCACCGGGGCCGTCGATGAACAGGAGTGCGGGCTCGGCGACATAGCCCGTGAGCTGTTCCCGGCGGGCGCTTTCGACACAGTTGGCCACGGCCCGGTCGTACGTGCTGTCGCGGATCTCGGCGGGGGCGTAGTCGAGTGCGCCGCCGGAAGCCGCTTTGCGTTCGGCCGTCGCGGCGTCCTCCGCCTTCTTGGCGGCCAGGGCCTTCGCCTCCCGATCGCTGAGGCCGTCCTCGGCACCGGAGACCGCGCCGTCCCGCCCGTATGCGTAACTCCGGTCCCAGGACAGGTCCAGTTTCAGTTTTACGGCGGTGCGACCCTGTCGTTTCAGACAGGCGTCAGCCAGTTGGTTGAGGGCGCTCAGGGCATTCCGCTCGGTCGCGGTGGGACCGACCGGGTAGGACGCAAAGCACTTGGCCTCCATGTCACGGTCGGTGACGCTGTCGGTCCCCTCGGTCTCGTCGCTCACGAGCTGGACGCGGGGCCGTCCGCCCGGGCTCTCGACGACGTCGGCGGCAATACCCATCTGACTGAGGCACTCCACCCTCCCGGCGGCGGCCTTCCGCAGTGCGTCGTGTTCCTTCGCGGGCAGCCGGAAGGGCCCCACGGCCCGTGGATCGACGCGGTCGGCGCTGGCCTTGGCCGCGTCGGGCACCAGCACGGTGTCGACGGAGCGTGGATCCACGACCGCCGAGGCCTGCTGAGCGAGCAGATCGTCGGACGAACCGCCGCCCGCTGAGCGCGAGTCGGCCGAGTCCACGATCGGGCGTCGGCCCGGCGTGGTGAGCACGATCCGGCGCCCGGACTCCTGGGCCAGATCTCGCACGGTGGTGTCGACGCCGTCCCAGTCGGGGTGGGTGGCCGCGTAGCCGAGGAGAGTGTTGTAGATCTTGGCGTCGGACTTGAGGTTCTGCCCCTGCTCCTGGCGGATCGCGACGGAGGTCGTCTGCACGGCCAGCCAGGCGGTCGCGGCGACCGAGCACGAGGCCACCAGCGCCGTCACGGTCAACAGCCGCCCCGCCAGGCTCTTGCGCAGCGGCAGCCGGGCGTCCCCCGCCGCACCTCCCCTGTCAGGACGACGCATGGCGCACGTTCTTCGCGGGGTCCGTGAGTTTGTAGCCGACGCCGAAGACAGTGATGAGGCGGTCCGGCCGTCGTGGGGCGCGCTCGATCTTCTTGCGCAGGTTCATGACGTGCACGTCGACGGTCCGGCCGCTGATGTACTTGTCGAAGCCGTGCAGCTCGCCCAGGAGCCGTGCCCTGGTGAAGACCCGGCCGGGCTCGGCCGCCATCGCCGCGAGGATACGGAACTCACCGGGCGTGCACTCGACGGGCGTCCCCGCGACCGACACCTCGTGGCGCGAGGGATCGACCGTGAGCGCACCGACCGTCAACACCTCGTCGTCCGGGGCCGCTTCGGGCTCCGAGGCGGGAGCCGGGGCGGGTACGGTCGCCGGAGCCGGGTCGGGGCCGCGCCGGTTGCGGCGAAGCAACGTCCTTACCCGGGCGGTGAGTTCACGCGGACTGAACGGCTTGGTCATGTAGTCGTCGGCTCCGAGGTCGAGGCCGAGCAGCAGATCGTCCTCGGTGCTGCGGGCCGTCAGCATCAGCACCGGCACCTCCCGGCGTTCGGCGCGCAGGATCCGTACGACGTCGAGGCCGTCGGCCCTGGGCATCATCACGTCGAGGACGATCAGGTCGGGTTCCTGGTGCCGGACCGTCTCGAGAGCCGTCCGGCCGTCCTCGGCGACCGTGACGGCGTGCCCCTCGTGCTCCAGGTAGCGGCGCACGAGTTCGGCCTGCTTCGCGTCGTCTTCGGCGACCACAATGTTTGCGCACACGCCGCAGAGCGTAGCGATTCCCGCCTCAGCCCGCCCGCACCAAGGACACCCCCGTCTCCGCCTGACTGCGGGCGCGCCGCAGCAGCACCGCGGCGGCCGCGCACTGCACGGCCATGGCGAGCCCCAGCGCCAGGCAGACGCCGGGCAGGCCGAGGCCGGACAGGGCGTACGCCAGGGGCAGTTGGACGGCGGTGCCGAGCAGGGTGACCCGGAACAGCGCGGGTGCTCCCCCGCTGCCCTCGAAGACGCCGCCGAGCGCGATGAAGCACGCCATCAGCAGTAGGTAGGGGCCGATGCAGCGCAGGAACAGCACGCCCTGGTGGGCGACGTCGGGTCCGGCGCCGAACGCGGCCATGATCCAGGGCGCGGCGGCGGCGAACAGAGCGGTGGCACCGAGCCCCAGCGTCCCGGAGAGGCGTACCGCCTGCCGGCCGGTGTCCCGCCGTGCGTCCTCGCCCGCGCCCTGGGTGTGCGCGGTGTGGATGGCAGCGGCCTGCCGTACCGCGTAGAAGGCCATGGTGGCGACGTACATCACCTTGTACGCGATGGCGTAGGCGGCCACCGCGGTCACGCCGAGCCGGGCAACGATCGCGACCAGTGCCAGCGCCCCTCCTTGTCGCACGGTGAAGTCGGCGGACATGGGCAGCCCGGTGGTGAGCGTGCGGTGCAGGGCGGCGGGGAGCGGGTCGGCGGGACGGGCCTTGGCGGCCGTCCGCAGCAGCGCGTTGCGGCGCAGGGAGCGCAGACCCACCGCGAGGGCCGCGCAGCGGCACAGCACGGTGGAGGCGGCGGCGCCGAGCACGCCGTAGAGGTGGATGAGGACAGGGTCGCACAGCAGGATCAGCCCGTTGGCCAGGAGGGCGAGCCGCAGGGGGGTGCGCGTGTCGCCGGCGCCCTTGAGGATGCCGTCGATGAGCTGCTGGGCGAAGAAGACGGCCGTGCCGGGCAGGGAGATCGCGAAGTAGGCCGTGGCCAGCCGCAGGGACTCGGGGTCGGCGCTGCCGAGGACCAGCCGGGCCAGAGGCCCGCGCAACAGGAACCCGCCCACCGCGACGACCGGGCTGACCAGCCCGCACAGCGCCCAACCGCCGCGTACGGCGGCCCGTACGGCGGCCGGGTCGCGGGCGCCCCGGGCATGCGCCACCAGCACGGTCGTACCGGAAGCGAAGACCAGGGCGACACCGAGCAGCACGTTCTCCGTGTTGGTGGCGACGGCCACGGCGGCGACGGCGGCGCCGCCGAGCCGGGAGACCCAGACGGTGTTGACGATCCCGGACACGACCGAGGCGAGGAGCGAGAAGTAGACGGGGTGGGCGAGCGATATGAGCTGCCTGCGGTGGGGATTCACGTCCGGCCTCCTCGACCTCCAAGAGCTACCTCGAATCGAGGTAGCTCGAAAAGAGTTATCATGGTGTCCCGAGCACCGCAAGGAGGAGAAGGCGTGCTGGAGTTGTCGATCCTCGGCTTCCTCGCCGAGGCACCGCTGCACGGTTACGAGCTGAAGGAGCGCATCAAGGCGCTGAGCGGGCATGTCCGCCCGATCAGTGACGGCGCGCTGTACCCGGCCATCAACCGGCTCCTCGCCGCCGGGCTGCTAGACCAGCGCACGGAAGACGGCGCGAGCGCGGCCCCGCGCCGGGTGCTGACCCTGACCGATGAAGGCCGCGCGCAGCTGCTGGCACGGTTGCGCACGCCCAAGCAGGCCGAGATCACCGACCATGTCCGGTTCAACACGGTCCTGGCCTTCCTGCGGCACCTGGGCGACCCTGCCCAGCAGGCCGCGGTGCTGCGCCGCCGCCTGGACTTCCTGGAGACTCCATCAAGTTTCTTCTACCGGGAGGACGAGCCGGTGCGCGCGGAGGAAGCCGGGGACCTGTTCCGGGAAGGCATGCTGTACGTCGCCCGGGCCACCGGGACAGCGGAACGACAATGGCTACGCGAGGCCATCGACACGCTCAGCCGAACGGCGCCCTGACGCACTCCGCAATCGAACGCCTCCGGCATAACCCCAAGCGCCTTCTTCAGCGCCTCCCCGACCACACCCACCCGCTTCCCCTGGGTGCCCACGGCCGGAACAAAACACTGAGCCGGAGCGCGCCCCAGCGGTCGGCGATCATCCAACAGGCCGGCCAGCCGCCGCTCGCAGCCACGCATCGGCCGCCCTTCCAGCCCCAGGTCCTCGTCCAGGAGGAGGCACAGCCCGTGGAAGATGACGGCGGGCCCCTCGCCGAGCTGGTCCAGGCAAGCCCGTATCCGTGCCCGCCGCTCGGGCTCCGGATCGGCCAGAAGCACGGAGACCGGACGGACCGTCATGTACCCATGACGGCAGCCCGACACGACGCCAGCACGTACCGACGATCAACCAAAGAGACCTGCACGCACTGCAGCTGACAAGGACCGATCAGCCAACACGAGAACTGACAAACCCGCAGCTCGAGGTGCCGAACACCCAGAGGAACCCGACCCTCTCCCCCACCCCAGCACCCCAGATCACGAGCAGCACCAAAGTGATCAGCCCAGCTCAACCCACCCAGTCCTGATCAGAAAAACCGCTCCTTTACATCGACGCACTACGGAAGCTGGGAGCGGAGTGGGCGTATCAGCCAAGCCGTGACTGGTGACCCATGACGAGTGTGGCCGACTGGGTGATGGGCATTGCTGTGAGGCCGACTTCCCGAAGCCAGAGAAGCGTGGTCCGGCGAGTCACGAACTGATCGTCCTGGCGTGACGCTTACGGTACCCAGATCGTAGTCGCGCACGTATGCCGGTTTCACTGAGGGTGTGCCATGAATGCAGGAGACCTTGCTACTTGGGTGGGCTCTTCCTTCGCGGCTGTCGCAGCGGGCGCCACGCTGTGGACGCTGCTCAGCCAGCAGCGTCAGATCAAGGAGCAGCGTGAGTTCATCGGCGAGCAGTCGACGAACCTGGGGCTGGAGCGTGCCGAGTTGCACGCACAGGCTGCAGACCGTCGCAGTGCGCAGGCCCGACGGGTGGAGGTGCGCATCACCACTCTCGGCGACGACGAAGCCAACCGCTACGGCCACGGGCCTAACGCTGTCACGCTTGGCCCCGTCAACCGGTGGGCCGTCTGGGTCATGAACCACAGTGACGCCCCGATCCGTGACGTGAATGTGCGGTTCGGCGGATCGATCGACGCTGAGTGGGGCGAGGAAGCCGAGACCTGGCTCACGATTGATCACGAGCGGCGAAAGCCTCCCGTTCCCGTGCTCGCCGGCGGACGCCACTTGCAGTTCCAGTCGCCTCGATGGGAGGAAGTGGGCATGGTGAAGAGGAACCGTCCTGTCCTGTACTTCACCGACAACGCCGGTACGCGTTGGCTCCTGGATGAGTTCGGCCACCTCGAAGAGCAACTATGACGGACCCTTACGGGACCTCGCACGTACGCCCTACGGCTGGGCATCTTCCACATCTTGTCCTCGTCGACGTTGCCATCGTCGTCCGTCCACCCGAGGTCGTCGATGGTCTGCGACATCTGCAGCGCCTGATAGTCGTCCTCCTTCAACCCCTCGCAGGCTTCCGGCTTCGCCTTGTCACCCTCCTGCGTTCCTTCAACGCGGCGACACAGTCCTCGCCGATCTCGTCGTACGACTTCGAGCAGCCGACGGCGCCTCCGGCGAGGAGCAGGGCAGTGGTGATGGCGGTACTACGCACGGATCACCCGGCGGTGGCGTAAAGGTCCGGATCATAGCGGTAAGCCCGGTGTGGGTGGGCAGGTGCCGCGCTACTGGGATGGTGTGCGTCCGGCGAACACGACCTTCAGTTCGTCGGGTCAGAGGGCCGCGTCGCGTAGTTGGGCCCGCCAGATTCCGAGGAGCAGCTGGCAGGCGTCGGCGGCGGCTTGGTCGCGCCACCAGCCCCGTGTACCCCGCCGGCACTCACCTCGACCGGTCCCGTGCTTCCTCCGGCGGGATGCGCGGTACCGCCTGGAATGACCGGGACAACTCGCTCGTCGCCCAGGCTGAACTCTTCGACGCGTACGACCGGTACGACGACGGCTGCAGGAACGGCCTGAGAAACCTCCTCACCAACTGCGCCACCAGCATTGCGGTGGATGTCCCTCACGCCGTGACGGTCATCGCGTTGGAGGCGCCACCCCGTACGTCAAAGACGGGGCAGGCCAGTTCAAGGAGAAGCTGAACCGCACGCCCAAGGACACCCTGGCCGCCGACGGCCGCGACCAGGTGGACCTCGTCCTGCACGCCGACCAGGGTGACGCCAACACCCAGGCCGCTCTGGAGCGGATCAAAACGCGGGCGGTCGAGACGTACCGCATCGCCGCGCCCTACGCCGCCGGCCTGCCCGCGGCAGACGCTGCCGACGAGGCCAGGCACCAGGCCCTGGCCGCAGCCGCGCCCGGCTACGTCGCCGCCGCCATCGAACGCCTCGCCTTCGACGACGCGCTGGACCTGACCCCGCGCAGCGGATGCGCCCGTTGGATCGTGCCACGAAGCTTGACGCCGGCGAAGGCCTCACCGGCGCCGACACTCCGCTCGGGTAGGCCGGACGCTCCAGCCGACACGACGAGGTTCGCTACCCACACCACCTGCTGTTCGAGGCCGGTGATCTGGGCCTTGAGCTGTTCGGTGTCGCGGGGCCGCCGATGCCCGCCTCGACGACCGCCAGCCACCGGATCCGCTCCCGCGCCATACCGGTACTTGTAACCCCTCGCTGCCATGCTGTGACTGAGCGTCATAGTTGGCCGCTGAGCGTTCCAGGCACTGTCCGGCGGATCATGTGATTACTAGGATCCAGTGGCGCCCGATCCCTGCTGGCCAGCGCTGACGGTGTGCGTGGATGCGGCAGTGACGAGCGGTGCGGATCCGGTGATTCCCGCAGCGGACGGCGAACGGGGGGCCTGTGGGGCGTCGACGGCTGTATGGATTGCTCGGGGCGGTGGTGGCGCTGGTTCTCGCGGTGTCCGCTGGCATGCTTCTGGGCAGGTCGTGGAACGCCTGTGACGTGGGGGTGAACAACGCGGTCAACAGCGGCTTCCTGCTGTGGCTGTTCATCCCGGGCCTCTGGACGGTCTTGCTGCCGGTCTGGGTTGCGGTGGGCGCCCTTCTTGGGGACCGTCCCCTCCTCCATGCCGTTGCCCTCGCAGTGACCCTCCTCGGTTTTTTCTGGTGCGCCACCTCGATCTTCTGGGAGGGCGCCTCCACTCCTCTGTGCCCCAGCGGCGTGCCCCAGTGGTGGCCGAGCTTCGTCCCTGCCCCGGGATTTTGAGAGATCGGTCCCGGTATTTCATGGCCTGAGCCATAGGCGAACTGCTACTGCGATGACGGTGCCGTGGAAGACATAGGCCCGCTTGTCGTAACGGGTTGCGAGAGCACGGGAGTTCTTGAGTCGGTTGATGGTCCGCTCGACCTCGTCGCGGCGCCGATAGCGGTCAGGGTCGAAGCCGGTGGGTCGTCCGCCCGCGCTGCCTTTGCGCCGAAGATTGGCGCGTTGGTCCCTCGGTTCCGGGACGGTGTGCTTGATATCGCGCCGTCGCAGGTAGCGGCCGTTTCGACGGGAGCTGTATGCCTTGTCACCGTTGACGTGGTCGGGCCGGGTCCGGGAACGTCCGCCCTGCGGGCGGGAAACCCGGATCCGGTCCAGAACCTCGATCAGCTGCGGGGCGTCGCCGCACTGGCCCGGGGTGATCAGGAGAGCCACCGGCCCCGGCGGTGGACCGGGGCCGGGGCGGCACGGAGGTCCGTCAGCTGCGGATCGCTTCGAGGGCCTGCTCTTCGAGGCCGGCGCGGCCGTCGACGTCGTCCACTGGCGAAGAGGCGGTGTTCCAACCCTGCGCTACTCGGTGATGCGGATGCGTGAAATTCCCCAGGCGCGATCAATCTCCCCACTTGGTTGACATGGCAACGAAGTCCTGGAGTCGCCCGTCTCCGGAGGGTCCCAGGCCGGCCCAGCGGGTCGCGGGGGCACGATCGGTGTCTGCTCGCCTACCCGTCACAGTGCGCTCGCTGACGTGCCGTAGCCGGACAACTGCACGGATGCAGCGAGTTCTCCGAACTAACGATCTTTGGTCCGAGACCCCGACAGAGGATCGCTTCTCCCAGCCCGTGACCCATGTCACACGCGGTTCCTGTCAGGAATCGGGGTGCTGTCCCGCTCAAGTCGCCGGGAGCAAGCCAACCGACAGGAGCGAGACATGAAGCACCGCATCGTCGTCCTCGGCGCCGGCTATGCCGGGTCCTACGTGGCCGGGACCCTGGCCCGCCGGTTGTCCCCGGCGGACACCGAGATCACCGTGGTCAACGCCGAGCCGGACTTCGTCCAGCGGCTGCGCCTGCACCAGCTCGCGGCCGGCCGGGAGATCGACGCTCCCCAGCTCGCCGAGGTTTTCGCGGGCACGGGGGTCCGGCTGCGCCTGGCCCATGTCACCGCTGTCGACCTCGAGCGCCAGGTCGTCGCCGTGGCCGACGCCGACGGCGGAGGCGAGCTGGGCTACGACACGCTTGTCTACGCGCTCGGCAGCCACGGTGCCGACCACGGCATCCCCGGCGCGGCCGAGCACGGCTTCGACGTCTCCAGCCGGCCCTCGGCGTTGCGCCTGCGCAAGCGCCTGAACAGCCTTGACAGGCAGGGCGAAAGCAGGCGTGTGGTGGTCGTCGGCGACGGGTTGACCGGCATCGAGACCGCCACTGAAATCGCCGAAACGCGGCCCGGCCTGTCGGTGGCGTTGGTGGCCCGCGGCGAGCTGGGCGCCCCCCCTCTCCGTCGGAGCCCGCAGCCACCTGCGTCAGGCTTGCGACCGGCTGGGCATCACCGTCCTGGAGCACACCGAGGTCGAAGCCGTCGAGGCGGCGCGGGTGCTGTGTGCCGACGGCACCGCCCTGGCGTCCGACGCCACCGTGTGGACGGCCGGGTTCGCGGTCAGCCGCATCGCCGCCGCTGGCGGGCTGGAGGTCACCGAGAACGGTCGGATCGTCGTCGATCGCACCATGCGGTCCCTCTCGCACCCGAACGTCTACGCCGCCGGCGACAGCGCCTACGCCGCCGGCGACAACGGCCGCCCCCTGCCGATGTCCTGCGCTTCGGCCGGCTACACCGGCATGCAGGCCACGGCCGCGATCGTGGGACACCTGACCGGCCGCAAGATCCCGAACACCAAGCTGGAGTACCTGGGCAACCACATCAGCCTCGGGCGGCGGGACGGAATCCTGCAGATGGTCGACGCCGAAGGACAGGCAAAGCCGACGTACATGGGCGGCCGGAAGGCCGCCCGGATCAAAGCGGCCATCCTCAAGATGTCGCTGTGGACCACCTCACACCCGACCTTCGGCCTGCCCAAGCGCAAGCACCACCTGGCCGCCGCGCCGCACGCGTCCGCCGACAAAACGCCTCGCGTAGCCGCCTAGGGTGACCCAAGTGGACAACACCGCGACCGACCGCTTCGACACCAGCCAGTTCGAGGCCAGCCGGAACCGGCTGGCCTCGCTGGCGTACCGGCTGCTGGGCTCCGCAGTCGATGCCGAGGACGCCGTGCAAGACGCGTTCCTGCACTGGCAAGCCGCCGACCGGCAGCGGATCAAGGTGCCGGAAGCATGGCTGACCAAGGTCGTCACCAACCTCTGCCTGGACCGGCTCCGCTCGGCGCAGGCCCGCCGCGAACGCACCGCGGGTGCCTGGCTGCCCGAACCGCTCCTCGACGGCGACCCGATGCTCGGCCCGGCCGACACCTTCGAACAGCGCGAATCGGTCTCCCTCGCCATACTGACGCTCATGGAACGCCTGTCACCCGTCGAGCGGGCCGTCTACGTCCTGCGCGAAGCGTTCTCCCACACTCACGCCGAGATCGCCGCGATCCTCGACCTCACCGAGTCCACAAGCCAGCAACACCTCCACCGGGCCCGACGCCGCGTCACCGGTGCGCGCCGCGTCGGCGAAGAGGAAGTCGATCCGGCATCCGCCCGCAGGATCGTCGAGGAGTTCCTCTCCGCCGCAGCCTCGGGCCGCACCGAACGGCTGGTCGCGCTGCTCACCGACGACGCCACCGCGATCTCCGACGGTGCCGGCCTGACCGAGAAGCTGCTGCAGTTCGACACCGCGCAGCGCATCGCCGCCGTCGCACGGGCCGGCTTCAAATCCACCCCCGCGAAACGGCGACTCGCCGGCGGCACGCCCGCCGTCCACTACGCGCTCGTCAACAACGCCCCGGCCATTCTCTTCGTGATCGGCGACCGGGTCATCGGCGCCGTGACGTTCGATATCGCAGGAGGCAAGATCGCATCGGTGCGCGGCATCGCCGCCCCCGCCCGCCTCGTCCGCCTCACCGAAAACTGGAGGCAGCACGAACCGGACGCGCCGCTCATCACCCAGTGGTGAGCCCCTCACCGACCGCCGTCCGGCGCAGCGCCCACGTTCACGGCCAGAAGCTCGTTGAACGGCTGCTACCCCGCCCTGGCGGCGTGCACAAGGGATGGACGGCGACACGCCTCGCCGCCGGTGTCGATGGGCGCCGTCCCGGATGGTCGGCGCGTAGTCCCGGAGCAGTGTGGGGCCGATGAACCCGGGTTGTGTCCTATCAGTCCGCTTGTGACGGACCATTCGAACGCGTCGATCCACGTTCGCGCCGTGGTGGCTGGGTGGGTCGGCTCGTACCTCTCTTCGTAGTGCAGCCCTTGGTTGCTGGGTCCTCATCGTCAGTGGGAGGGGGATCTCGAAGTCGCCGTCGGAGAAGCAGGCGAGGCTCAGCACGCCCATGGCGCACTCGGCGGCGGTGCGCGAATCGGGTGTCTGCAGGGCGGGGTCGGACACGGAGCGTGCGCCGAGGTGCTCGGCCGGTTCCTCGCCGAGTTCCCTGAGCCCTTGCCGTAGCGGCCTGCGCTCCACACCATGTCGTGCCACCGGTCGAAGGCGCGGCCGCCCATGTCGTCGAGTGCCTGCTCGATGCGCTGTTGGGTGACGGCGTGACGGCTCACTTCGTTGATCGTCATGCGAGCCATCCTGGCAGTGGCCACCGACAGCCCAGTGCCCGTCCGGCCTTCGCCAGCCGGCACCCCGCTGCATCCCCTGCGGTAGACCCTTCCTTCACCATTCGCACGTGTGTGCGATTTCGAGTTATGGTGGATACCTGAAGAGACCGCAGGTCAGGGAGTGACAAGCGAAAGGCTGGAGGTGTGGGGTCGTGGATTTACTCATCTGCACGTCGCATCCGGCTACTCCGCCCGCTACGGAGCCTCCCTCCCCGGCGCTCTCGTGCAGCGCGCCGCCGAGCGCGGGATGACCACGCTCGCGCTGACCGACCGAGACACCGTCGCGGGCACGGACCGCTTCGCTATCGCCGCCGCGGCCGCCGGTATCCGGCCCGTCGTCGGTGTCGACGTCGCCCCCTTCGCCCCCCAGGACCCGACCGCCGGCCCGTCACGTACGCCTGTGCGCGGCGGCGCGCACGTGATCGAGCCGCCGCTGCGGATCACGCTGCTCGCGCAGAACGCGGCCGGGTGGGCGCGGCTGTGCCGCCTGGTCTCCGCTGCACATGGCGAGGCCGACGGCGCGGCGCCGGTCGTGTCCTGGGCCGCCCTGCGCGCGTGCGCCAACCAGGACCTGGTGGTGCTGCTCGGCCCGGCCTCCGAACCGGGACGGGCCCTGTCCGCCGGCCGCCCCGACGTCGCCAAGCAGCTGCTCGCGCCGTGGCGGGGGCTGGCCGGAGAGCGGCTGCGGCTGGAAGCCGTGTACCTGGAACGACAGGGTACTGGCGCGGGCTCGCTTCGGCTGGCCGCGCGCACCGTGGGCCTGGCAGACCAGCTCGGCGTCCGTACGGTGCTGACGAATGCGGTCCGCTATGCCGACCCCGACCAGCACCGACTAGCCGACGTTCTCGACTCAGCCCGGCTGCTGCGGCCCGTCGACCGCCGGCATCCAGATGCCGGCGAACGCTGGCTGAAGGGCCCGGACGCCATGTCGGCGGCCGCCGACCGCATCGCCCAGGCCGTCGGCAACGGCCCCGCCCGGGCGGTCCGTTTTGCTGGCCGAGACCGAGGCCACCGGCCAGTCCTGCACCCTCACCCCGGCCGATCTTGGGCTCGGGCGGCCCCACTTCCCCGAACCCTCCGTCGTCGGCGCCGGCCCCGAGCGTGGTTCAGCAACGCGGCTGCTGCCGCAGCGGTGTGAGACCGGGATGGTCACCCGGAGCCTGGACAGGGACGAACATGCCGTACGACAGCTCGGCTACGAGCTGGACGTCATCGGCCGACTGGGCTTCGAGGGCTATTTCCTGGCCGTGGCCCAGGTCGTCGCGGACAGCCGGGCACTCGGGATCCGGGTTGCCGCGCGCGGCTCCGGCGCCGGGAGCATTGTCAGCCATTCGCTGTTCGTCGCCCTCGGCAAGCGGTAAGCACCTCTAGGGTGTGCATCGAGAAGATCCAGCGATCGGTCCGGAGATGCCATGCCTCTGCAGATGAAGTTGGGTGCGATAACACTCGATTGTCCTGATCCGCTGGCTCTGGCGGCGTTCTATCAGCACGCCACCGGTCTCGAGCCTCACCCGAAGTCGGACGCCGACTTCGCTGGTCTCCACCGTGAGGACGGACTCCTCATCGGCTTTCAGCGGGTCGATGAATATAGAGCTCCGCTTTGGCCTGGCCAAACCGTTCCTCAGCAGCTTCATATCTGCTTCAACATCGAGATCGAGGACGACCTGGACGAGGCCGAGGCCCAACTGCTGGAGCTGGGTGCGGGCAAGCCTGATCATCAGCCCCATGACGAGGCCAGGGCGCGGGTCTTCACTGATCCGGCTGGACATCCCTTCTGCCTGGTCAGACGCTGACTGCGCATGCTCGCCCTGCTGGCCAGCGCCGCGCTTCCCTTCCACTCTCTTCGATGCACAGGACGCGGCGGGTGATGTCGGGGGTATGTCCGTGCCGGCCGGTCGCGGCCTGACCCCTCGAACACGGGACCGAGCCCAGCCCAGGGCATTACATCTTCAGGAATACGCGATCGCCATGAAGGCAGCGAGCGCGATCGTCAGGGCCGGGATCAGCACGGGGTACGCCACGGCGTCACCGGCCGGACAGTGACGGAGGGAGGGGTTAGGCGCGCATGCTGCCCTCCGAATGGGTTAGCGAGTCGAACGCCAAGGGCACGGAACTTTCCTCACTGGTCCGAGGGCACCTCCCACAACTTGGGTCTGGTCTCGCAGCTTGCCGACTCCCTCCATAGGTCACCAAGAAGACGTACCTCGGGTCGCAGGTAAGGGACCCGCCGAACCGGCAGACTGCCCGCCATGAGCACTGCCCGCCGTCCGCTCGGCACCGGACCTATGAGCACAAGGACCACGGCGGAGGAGGAGCGGCTCCTGCGGCTTCTGCCCGTCGAACTTGCCGACGTCGTCGACGAAGAACTCGACGAGGACCAGGAACACGGCGAGGCGGTGCCAGCCGAACCCCCGACAGGCCCCCGGCGCCGGAAACTGGGCGGCCGGGGGCAGGAGACGTCAGCGAGTTAGTGCGAACCGATGGATGTCGACGGGGACGGCGATGCCACCGAAGACGGCGATGTCGACGAGGTCGAAGCGGAGGACGTCGTCGGCGGGATGGGGTTGTTGCCCAGCGGGTAGACGGTGGGGGCTTTCTCGTAGATCAGGTAGAGCGCCGTGACGACTGCGAGCCCTACGAGAATCGCGGCTCCGAGCTTGGGGTGCATGCGGTCTGCCGGGGCCGTGCCGTGAGGCGGCTCAGTCGTTGAGGCGGGCGAGGATGAGGTTGGGGTCCTTCGCCGTGAGGTAGGCGGCGCTCAGGACGTGGACGGTGTTGCCGCGCAGTGCGATGGAGGTCGGGCCCTGGAGGCCGTCGGCGGCGGTCAGGACGGTGATGTGGGTGCCGTCGGGCCGGACCAGAGCGACCTGGTTGACGGTGTCGAGGGCGGCGAGGATCTGGTCGTCGCCGTGGCCTGTGAAAGCGAAATCGTCGATCCCGGTCAGACCGGTGGCGGTAACCCGGGCCGTTCCTGCACTACCGTCGGCGAGGATCGGGATGCGGAGGATGGTGCCCTTGTCGAGGTTGGTGGCCCAGACCGCCCTGTTGTGGATCTTCAGGCCGTTGGCGCCGAGGAACCCGGCGGGGGCCAGCGCCGGGTCGGTGGACCAGGCGGTGGCCGTGCCGCCACCGGTGGGCACGCGCCAGATGGTGCCGAGGGCGGAGTCTGTGACGTAGAGGCTGCGGGTGCGGGCGTTGAGGGCCAGCCCGTTGGGCAGGCCGGCGGCGGGCAGCGCAGCAATACGCTGCGGACGGCCGCCCGGGCGCAGGCGCCATACGCCGGTCAGGTCCGCGGTACCGGTGGCGTACAGGAAGTACAGGGTGCCTTCGTCGGCGCGGACGATGCCGGTGGTCAGTGGGAAGCCCAGCGCCGGGGTATGGACGCCGCCGTCCGCAGTTCCGGGCAGGGTGGCCAGGATCCGTACGCTGCCGCCGGGGGAGAGCGCGGCGACCTGGCGGGCCTTGGCGAGGGTGACATACGCGGTGCCGTCCGGGGCCAGTGCGATGTTCTCCGGCGTCTGGCCCGTGGCCAGGTCGAAGTGCACCGCGGCCCGGGCGCACCGAAGCGGATCGGAGGTGGCCGACGCGGGTACCGGCGTGGCCGTCACGACCGCGACGGCAAGGACGGCCCCCGACACGGCGGTCTTGGAGAGCTTGGTGAACACGGGGTTCCTTCACTGTTTTCGGGCATGCGGCAGCGGCACGCCGAAGGATGAGGGTGGATCTGGCAGGGATCAGCACCCGCGGGTGCGGTCCGACCGTGGGGAAAGGTTGGTGCTGTGGGGTCAGCCGGTGCTGAGCCGGCTGACCGAACGGGCCGGGCCGGGCGGGGTGATGGCCTGGGCGAGGAGATCAAGGGCTGTTCGCGAGGGCGAGCCCGCCGTCGTGGTGGCGACCACGACGCTGGGGCCCTCCCCTTGGCTCAGGGTCTGCTGCATGACGGTGAGCGAGCCGACCAGCGGGTGCCGCATCTCGTACTCGGCGACCGTGCAGGCCTTGACCCGGTGGTCAGCCCACATCGAGGCGAATTCCGTGCTCTTCGCGCTCAGCTCACCTAGCAGTGAGTGCAGCGCGCCGTCCTGCGGATACTGGCCGGCCACCAGACGCAGGTTCCCCACCACCGCGCTCGCCTTGCCCGTCCAGTCGACGTACAGGTCGCGGGTGTGGGCGTCGAGGAACACCAGCCTGGCCATGTTGGGGCGTTCCGCCGCTGTGTCCGGGGCGCCGAGGGGAAGGTGTCCGGCGAACAGTGCGTGTCCCAGCCGGTTCCACGCCAGGACGTCACTGCGTCGGCCGATCACGATGGCGGGAACGTCCGCCAGCGCGTCCAGGAGCTGACGAGTCGCCTCGATCACGCGCTCCGGCGCGGGGCGCCGCCCTGTGCGGGGCTTGGCCGACCGGGCCAGATCGTGCAAGTGCAGGCGCTCGGACTCTTCGAGCCGCAGGGCCCGGGCGATTGCGTCCAGCACCTCCGGTGAAGCGCCCAGCGAGTGCCCCTGTTCCAGCCGGGCGTAGTAAGAGGCGCTCACGCCGGCGAGCAGCGCCAGTTCCTCGCGACGAAGTCCCGGTACCCGCCGCCGCTCGCCATAGGTGGGCACCCCGGCCTCGTCGGGCCGGAGTTGCGCGCGCCGCGTCCGCAGGAAATCTCCCAGCTGTGATGTCCCGTTCATGGCTCCGAGTATCAGCCGATCCGCACTGCACAGCCTCACCCTGTCTGGGATAGGCACCAGCGGGTCTGGCTCCCTGGCCCGTGTTGTTGGACGCCTTGCTGTATGGGCACGTAGGCGGGGATTCGCGACAGGCGCGGTGGACATGAGCGTTGATCTTCGCGTGGGAGTTGGGAGGGAAACATGGCCTGTGTTACCTGCTGCCCCCATTTCTATAACTCTTGATTGTATTCTCCATCTATGTCGCGGATGCGTGATGTTGACGGCACGACAGCTCCGGCCCCCTTGGGGGCGTTGACCGAGGCCCTCGAGCTTGCCAGGTCACGCCACCCCAGCACGGCACGGACCGTCACTCGAAAGTGAGTAACAGCCCCACCCCCGTGAGCTCGGCACGCTGGGCGTCGGAACATAGATTTCAACGCCTCCCCGAAGCTGCCGGCCACCCAGATCCTCGACCTGGCCGCCCTTTGCTGGCTCCACTCCGGCGAGTCCGTCATTCTGTTCAGGCCTGTCGGCGTCGGCAAGACACACGTTGCCCACGCCCTCGGCCACCAAGCCGTCCGTCAGGGCGCCAACGCCCGCTTCGCCAAGACCAGCCGCATCCTCGCCGAGCTAGCCGGCGGCCACGCGGACCGCACCTGGAACCGACGCATCCGCGAACTCATCCGCCCCGACCTGCTCATCCTCGACGACTTCGCCATGCGCCAGCTGTCCGCATCCCAAGCCGACGACCTCTACGAACTCGTCTCCGAACGACAGGGCCGGTCCCTGATCATCACCAGCAACAGGGCGCCCAGCGACTGGTATCCCCTCTTCCCCAACCCGGTCGTCGCCGAGTCCCTGCTGGACCGGCTGATCAACTCCAGCCACCAGGTCATCATGAACGGCCCCAGCTACCGCCCCAACAAGCGACCAAAGGGCCCCACCGGCAAACCGGACACCACCGCCAGCTGCTGATCGGAACTCCCCCGAGACGATCGTGCTACATGCCCTCAGCTGTCGAGCGAGCCGATGAAGCGGTCCAGCCGAGAGACGACTTGCCGCAGGACGTCAACCGATCCTGCGGCATCGTCCACAAGCTCCAGGCCATGGTCCGCCAAGGGCACTTCCAGGACGTCGTGTCGCAGAGACGCAGCAATTCGTGAATCCCAGAGCTTGTCGGCACTTCCGCCGATGAGGAGAGTCGGCTCCATGGTTCGCCGGAGAGCCGCGGCAACGTGGTTGTTGGTCAGAACCGGGGTGAGCCAGGCTGCCGGGATGTTGCTGTCGGCTGTGATGCCGCAGGCGAGGGAGCCCAAGGACTTGCCGACGACGAGCCGACAAGCCCCCGCCTCTGCTTCGATGGCCCCGGCGACCTGCCGTTCCACCCATGCGATCCGATCGTCCACCGTGAACTGCGCAAACCCATCGGGGATCTGCCACCACAGCTCCTGGACCGTCCAGCCGTGCTGGAGCAGGACGCTCCGGGCGAAGTGCAGCAACGGGCGGGCAGGCGAGTAGCCGACACCTGGAACGACAACCGCGACACGATCTCGGCCTCCGTCGAAACGGGTGGGCATGGCGAAGGGGGCGGGATCAGACATGGCCGCAGACTACTAGTCAGTAGATCACCTGACTCCCGGTGCTCGAACGCCGCCACAACCACCACCTGAATTACGTGACCATGAGCCCTGGGTAATTGTTTGACCGTCGACAACGCCCTGCACCACTGCCCCGACGCGGCGAAGCTGGCCGGGCCGTGGCGTGACCTGGGAAGGGACGATCTGACGTCCGAGGTGTGGGCGATGGGGAACCTTGCGAACCATGACAGCTGACGCACGCGCTGCCCGCCCGTACACCCTGTCTGTCATCTGAGGCGATGACCGCGCTGTGCCTCAGGCCGCGGGTGGTGTGGACGCTTCGGCTGCGCGGCGGCGTTCGGCGTTGATGCGCTGGGCTTCCTCGAGTTGGTCTTCGAGGATGATGATGCGGCAGGCGGCCTCGATGGGGGTGCCGTGGTCGACGAGTTCGCGGGCGCGGGCGGCGATGCGCAGTTGGTAGCGGGAGTAGCGGCGGTGTCCGCCTGCGGAGCGCAGCGGGGTGATGAGGCGGGCTTCGCCGACGGCGCGCAGGAAGCCCTGGGTGGTGCCGAGCATCTCGGCGGCCCGGCCCATGGTGTAGGCGGGGTAGTCGTCGTCATCGAGACGCCCGAAGGAATCGTCTGCTGTCATTGCACCTCTCTGTGGAACACGTGGAGGGGCCCTGGTGCCATATCGCACCAGGGCCCCGAAGGAACGACTACACCATCTGCCGGCCCTAGTAATTCGCCGGCCTTCTGTTACCGCGCGCCCGGCCTGAGCACTGCCGGGGATGCGGGGATCGCGGATGCGTGACCGGAGACCACCTCACTATCGATGTCCTGCGGTACCCGGACCCACTACTTGTCCGGGCGATCCTGATGGCGCTCGGCTCCTCCGTCCTTTTCCTCTGATCTTTCACTTGCCAAACCGGTACTGCGGTCCTGCTGGTGGCCTGGAACAAGCGCCACTCTCCGGCAGCCAGCCCCGTCGCCCGTCCTGCATCTGCTCTGGCTTAGAACCCCACTGCCGAACCTCCCGGTACGCGCGCCCGCAGTCAGACGCCTTTACCGGGGAACCACTGGAAAACTGCACTGCTTTGTACTGCGGTCCTGCTCATGGCGGCCCCTGATCACTGCGGGCCGCCCGGTCCGGCCGTCAGTCCCGTCGCCGTCCTGCGACAACCCTGGCTTCGGAACTCCACCGCCGCACCGTCCTGCGTACTGCTGCCCGGCAGTTCATCTCTGCCGGGCCCTTCACGATCTCGTCTACGACAGAAACCATAACCGGCCCGACACCCAATGTCTACTCCAGCCAACACAGATTTTCGCGGGTCCGGCCGCGAGGTAGTCGATCACGAACCAAGGCGAACAAGCAGACCCCTGGCCCCTCCGACAGCGGCGCGTTCTGGATGGCGCGCCGCGCGCAGGGTGCTGAAGTGTGCCTCGATCGAGGTCGCGGGGTGGCCGCGGTCGCCGAGGTCGGACAGGTAGGACAGGACCGCGTTCGGCCCGTTCTCCGCCCAGTCGTAGGTGGCGCACAGTGCGTACGAAGGCCAGCGGGTGGCCCGGGCGTTGCGGGAGGTACGCGGGACGACGTGGGAGAGTGCGGGCGGCGGAGGCCGAGATCCGCTCGCCGGCGGCGGAGACGATGTCCGGCGCGGCACCGACGCCGAACGGCCGGGCCGCTGCCGGGCCCGGCGAGGATGAGTTCGGCCGACGTCATGAGGCGTCCTCCTGCCTCTCGGCGGGCGGTGCCTGCCAGGTCAGTGTCTCCAGCGGCGGCCGGGCCGGCCGGCGGGAGGCGGGCAGCGGGAGTGCGGCGGCGGACAGCGGGTCGCTGAACAGGGCGGCCGGTACCGTGCGGGCCGGGGCGCCGGGCCGTAGTCTTGGCGCCGGGAGCGTGCCGGTGGGGCTGGGAGATGGTCAGGACCTCCCCGGGACCGGGCCGGAGCAGCCCCACACCGGGTCCCTGGAGGCCGTCGGACGTGGCTGGGATGGTGCCGCCGTACTCGTTCGTCGCCGCCCTTGAGTCGGGCCGGAGGTCCTGGTGCCAGCTGCTGGATGCTGTCCGTCTCGGGCCCGAGGATGACGTCGCGGAGGTCACCGCCGCCCAGCTCCGCCGGGTGGTCACGGACCTGATCGAGATGGGCCGCTGGCACCTCGGCGACCGCGACATCCTCATCGTCTTCGACGCCGGCTACGACGCCCCGCGCATGGCTCATTTCCTCGACGGCCTCCCCATCGAGGTTCTGGGACGGATGCGCTTCGACCGCGTCATGCGACGGCCGACGCCCTCCCCCAAGGAGTACGCCCTGGCCTATCCCCAGGGCGGCCGACCGCCGAAGCACGGCAAGGAGCTCCGCTTCGCCAAGCCGGCGACCTGGGGCGAGCCGGACGCAGCCACGCTGCAGGTCACCGACCGGTACGGCACCGCCCGCGCGATGGCCTGGGACCACATCCACCCCCGCCTGACCACCCGCTCCGCCTGGATCGACCACACCGGCGACTCCCCCTCATCGAAGGCACCCTGATCCGCCTCCAGGTCGACCGCCTTCCCGGCGGCGGAGACCCGCTCCCGCTCTGGCTCTGGTCGTCCGTCACGGGCCTGAGCGGCGAGGACGTCGACGTGCGTTGGCAGGCGTTCCTGAAGAGGTTCGACATCGAGCACCTCTTCAGGCTGATGAAACAGACTCTCGGGTGGACCCGTCCGAAGCTGCGAACCCCCGAGGCGCCGGCGAGCGCTGGACCTGGCTGATCATCGCCGCGCACACCCAGATCCGCCTTCTGCGCGAGGCCGCCGCCGACTTGCGGCGGCCGTGGGAGAAGCCCGAGCAGGGCCGGCTCACCCCGGCCCGAGTCCGCCGGGGGTTTCGGAACCTCCGCCCGCACCTGCACTGCCCGGCCCGTGCACCGAAACCCGCAACCCCAGGCCCTGGCAGGACACTTGGCTCGAAGAACCGGCGGCCCGCCACCCGCTACGACGTGGGCAAAACCGTGAAACGACCCGAGAGCATCACCGAACGAAACCGACTCAGACCATAAAGAACAAGTTGAGAAGCTGTTTCATATCCGCTGATCTGGAGCCTTTCTGTGACATCGGCGTCGACACGTCGCTCAGCTTGCGCGCGGCCCGTCAACAGTGAGCTCGCCGTCGGGTGCCAGGGTGAAGCGGACGCCTTCCATCGCGGTCGTGGCGGTGGCCGAGGTGCCGTAGGCCTTCAGCGTGAAGTCGTCCGCCTTGCCGTAGTGCCCGTCCGCTTCGGCGGCGTCACTCCAGGAGTTGACCCGCACCCATACCGACCAGTGGTGCACCCGCTTCTCTTGCCACGGTCCCCAGCTGTCCTGGGGCAGCAGCCCTGCGCCTCGGCCCGAGAACAGGTACCAGCCGACAAGCCCGAGCAGGGCCGCGACTGTCACGGCCATGAGCCGCGGCGTGGTCGGTCGCCAGGGAAGGCGGATAGCGGGCACGGGGATTCCTTCCGTTCGAGTCGAGCTCTGTCGGAGTCGAAGACGGTCCTCCGCCGGGCCTCGCTCCGTTGAGCCACCGTTTGCCGGTACAGGCACACGAGGTCAGTGATGCCATTGGGCGCCGTACCGGGAGCGGCACGCGTGCCACAAGGTTTCCGCAAGGTCCTGGCCGCACGATGCACGTATGTGCCGCGCGACCTCTGAGAGCCCGCGCGGGCATGGCCTTCGTGGTGATCCCAGTAATCAGTGATTCCAGAAAGGGGACTTTCATGTCCGCTTCCTCGTCCGTATCCTCGCCCCGCCCGTCACGGCCGAGGCTCGCGGCCGTCTCCGGTCTGGCGTTGACCGTGTCGTTGGTCGGTGCGGCCGTCGTGCCGACAATGGCCTCCGCGGACACCGGCGACCGCACCAGGACCGTCGACTGTGCATCGCTGTACGTGTCGGACAGCGGCGGCACGGTCCACGCCAGGACCAGGAACTGCACGGTCACCTGGGGCAAGAACATCCACGACAACGTGTACTGGCAGACCGTGAAGTTCCAGCTGCTCGACGACGACACCGACGGTGTGTGTGCCAAGGCGAACGCGATCGCATCCGACTCGGGGAAGAGCGCCTCGTTCAGCGAGTGCGACGGTGTCTGGACGACGAAGACCGCCACGCTGAACGGCCGCAGCTCCAACATCTTCATCAGGGTCGCCTACGGGTCGCACTCCCAGCACGGCAAGATCAGCACGAACATCGGGGCGCCTTCCGGGTTCTGATCGACGGCTCGGGGCGGGGCCGGGGACGCTCTGATGGATTCCGAACCAGGGCAGTGACGGCAACGGATGGGCCGATGGTCGGCGACAAGGCGATCGCAATCCACGGTTCCGCCGAGTCCCCGCGGCGCCGCTCCGACCCCTCCGCCTCCTCCTTCTCCTGGTCCGCTTCGATTTACGTCGTCGGTACGGTCACCTGCGTGCAAGGGAGTTGGTCGGCGACGGCATTCGCGTAGGCGCCCGCGCGGTCACGGCCGTCGGTGAGGCAGAACCCCGGCGTGCGGTTGGGCGGGGTGGTGGCCCAGACGCTGAGAGCCGCCGCGCGCTCGTCGCCGGAACCGCCGTCGTCCCCGTCGGGCAGCAGCCGTGCCCGAGCCACTGATGCTGGAAGGCAGGATGACTCAGGGCTGGGCGGATGAGCGGTGGATGCTCTGACGGGTGGGCTGCGGGTGTACGTCTGGGTCGACGGCATCCACCTCAACGTCCGCCCGGAGGAGCCCAAGCCTGCGTGCTCACCCTGGTCAGGGGACGCGCCGACGGCTCGACGAAGGCCATCCAGGACATCCACAACGCCGAGGACAAGCAGCACGCCCACACGGCGATCAAGACGTTGGCCCAGCCCTGCGTTCGACCTGCTCCTCGCGGTCGGAGCCGTGGCATGCGCCCTTTCCTGAACCAATCGCACGCCTTACGGCCAGAGCTTCGCCATCCACCGCGAACCGGTGGGCAAGCGGATCACCACGGCGATCGTGCTGGCCGACGACCCCGGCGGGACGCTGCCGGCCGTCAGCTGTGACCGGGTGAGATCTCGGACAGGCGATCACACACCGGCCGCCGGCCCGTCCGCCAGCACCACGATGCCGTTCCCCTCCGGCGTCTCCACCACCGTGTGCCCCCGCTGGACCAGCAGGCCCGCCACCGCGGCCTGCACCGCCACCCGCATCCCGTCGCGGGACGCCCCACGCTGATGTGCTGCCAGCGCCGTGAACCCGTGCGACATCGTCCAGCTCACCAGCACGCCTCCGGGCGCCTCGCTCACCCTCTGCCCCGGCGCGGCGTCGCCCCCCTGATCGACGACATGGAAGCCCGCCAGCTTCAGGGCATGACATACCCGTCCAACGAGCTGGAGACGGACGGACAACACACGCCTCGCCTGCCCCGAAGGAATCGGATCATGTCATCGGCTGCTGCGGACCCAATCGAAGCAGCTCCCGCTGCCGGGCTGACGGCGGCGAGCAGCGGCAGGTCGCGGCGCCAGTCCTCGTGTGTGAGCAGCTGCTCGGACGCCCACGCCATCAGGTCGGTCGCGGTGTGGGTCGTCCACCGACCAGATGGTGGCCCAGATGGCGCAGCCCAGCGTGCGGCTATCTCCAGATGTTGCTGGAGTGATCACTGTTCATGTCCCCCACAGTCTGGAGAAAGACCATGATGGGTATACGTACGGCTGTTGCGGCCACTGTGCTGGCTGCCGCCGCGGTTCTGGCTGGTTCCGGCGTGGCTTCGGCCGGCGAAGGTTCCGGAGACGACGTGGTCCAGCAGGTGCTGGACGCGCGATGCAACGACTTCACCTCTCAGGTGGGCCTGATCAACGTCAACCAGGGCCCCGTGTGCATCGACTTCGGCTCCGCAGAAGCCGGCGCCCAGAGCACCGGCAGGACGTACGACGACGGCGAGGGCCAGAGCACCCTCTCCTGCAACTCCTTCGTCCAGCAGTACGGTCTGATCAACGTCAACGAGGGCCCGGTCTGTATCAAGTTCTGAGCCCACGCTGACGCCGGGTCCGGAGCGTGATCACTCGGCCGGGCCGCCGACGAGGGAGCCACGCTGTCCGGAGGAGCCAGAACCGGGTTCGAGGCCCTCAGACGCGGTCGCGGCGGGGAGTTGGAGCGCCGTCGAGGACGCGGCCGATGCAATTGACATGCTCGCCGAGGCCCTCGCGGCGATCGCCCCGGAGGTCGCCGCGAGGTCTCGCCGCGGTGCTGGCCGCAACCGCCGCACCGCCGCCGACTCCGCCATCGAGGACGTCGCCGAAGTGCCCGCGCCGGGCTCAAGGCGTCCGCGTGGACGCGGACTCGGGGGCCCGGTTGGAAAGGCGTACGGACCACCGGCTGACCTGTCCGGACACAGAAGGGCTCTGGGGTTTCCCCCCAGGGTCCTTCCTGCTGCGCGTGGGCATCTACGTTCCCACCTCCCCGCGGTTCGCCACTACACCGCCGGCGAGACCAGTCCGGTGGCAGCGTCGTCAGGGTCGTCCAGGAGCTCCCGCCCCGCTTCGACGCTCCGGGAGACCGCTATGACGATCTCTACGCCGCCCTGACCAATTCGCCCGGCATCGTGCCCTGGCCGCGGGCAGGCCGGCGTGCGAAGGGTGTCCTCCACGCCTCGAGCCATCTGATCGGGCGCTCTCTGGCTCGGCCTGGTCACGGGCTAACTGAGTTGCTGTGATCGGGCGGGTGTTCGCGCGACGAGGAGGGCGATGTCGTCGGTGTGGTCGGTGCTCAGACCGGCGAGCAGTTCGTCGCAGAAGGTGTCGAGGTCTTCGCGGGCGAGGGCGGCGGCGTGCTGTCGTAGACGGGTCATGCCGTGCGTGAGGTCTTCACCGCGGCGTTCGATGAGGCCGTCGGTGTACATGAGCACGGTGGAGCGGGCGAGCAGGGTTTGGGTGGCGTGATGGCGTGGGAGGTCGGGGTCGACGCCTAGGAGGAGACCGCGTCCGCCTTTGAGGTAGTGGGTGTCGCCTTCGTGGGTGATCAGCAGGGGTGGCGGGTGCCCGGCGCTGGAGTAGGAGATCGTCCAGCCGTTGTCGTCCTGGTCGAGGAGGGCGTAGAGGCAGGTGGCTGTGGCGTGGGGATAGAGGGAGTGGTGAGCGACATCGAGGCGGCGCAGGATGTGTCCGGGAGCGTCTTGGCGGTCGCAGCCGATGCCGCGCAGCATGTTGCGCAGCTGGCTCATGGTGATCGCGGCACGCAGGTCGTGGCCGGTGACGTCACCGATGATCATGGTGGTGCTGCCGTCGGGTAGGGGGAAGCTGTCATACCAGTCGCCGCCGACTTCGGCGGTGGTGGCGGCGGGTGTGTAGCGGGCGGCCATCTGCAGTGGGCCGATCTTGGGGAGGCTGGGCAGGAGGGAGCGCTGGAGGCGTTCGGCGATGTGCTGGGGCTCGCGGTGCAGCCGGGCGTTGTCCACGCCCAGGGCGATGCGGTGGGTCAGGTCTTCCACCATGGCGAGGTCGTCGTGGGTGAGGGGTGCGCGGTCGGCGGAGCGGCCGATGGTCAGGGCGCCGAGGACTTGCCGGCGGGCGCGTACCGGGGCGACCACGGCAGTGTGGGCGCCGAGCTGCTCGAACAGCTCGAGCTGACGGGCGTGCAGCGGGTCTGCGGCCTTGTCGGGGCTGGAGATGTCGGCTGCGGTCAGCAGCAAGGGGCCGGCGCCGATGAGCACGCGTGACAGCGGGTCGCTGGGGTCTTCCGGAATGGCGGGCAGCGGCCCGGACAAGCCGCCTACTGGCAGTATGCCGGGATCGCGGTGGACGACGCTGACCCGGCGGGGGCGGCCGTCGTCGTCGAGGAGGTCGACCGCGCACCAGTCCGCCAACTGGGGCACCAGGATCCGGCACACCCGTTGCACCGCGGCATAGGAGTCGAGCGTGCTGGTCATGGCGGTGGTCGTCTCCGCCAGCAGCGTCAGCCGGTCCAGAGCCCGCTGGACCACCTGGTCCACCTCGAAATCGTCCATGCTCCCTCCTTCCCGCCAGATCTCCCTCTATGGAGGTCTGTTGTCAGGACTGCTGGTGGGCTCAGTGGCGGTGTGACGACCGTCTTCCGGGGTCGGGGGAACCGGGAGCCCTCACCCGGGCGGCGCCGCAGATGACCGCTGGCACCTTTTCTGACCATAGTTACAGGAGAGCAAAAGCCTGATCACCTCGGCGCAGCAAGAGCGGCTGCACAACCCTGCAACTGCCGGGCTTTTGGATGGTCTTGCGCACGGCGTCTGGGCGGCGCTGCCACGTTCGTCGGCTCCACGAGAAAGCCGATCGTCGAGGCTGGGTCTGGGATCGTCAGCCGTATGGGGCGGCATGCCGTCGCGTGGTGGGGGAAGGCGGAGGCGGCGCCTGTGGGTGTGGCCTCGCCCCGCATGCCGGCGTCGGGGTGGCCGTGGTCGAACTTCCCCGAGTCGACTGCGACCACCCCGAACAAGCGGAAAGGGCGGCGCCATCTGAACTCTGCACGGTCAGGCCAGCCAGTCTGCACCTGGCGCCCCACATGTTGTGCCGCTGCTCTTCCGCTGCCGGGCGGGTACCACCGGTTCGGTTCCCTTCTACCGGCTGCGCCCGACCAGTTAGCCGGCCTCGCAGACCCGTCGTGCAGGTGCGCCTCCCCTGCGTGGTGGCGGCCGAAGTGCGGAGCGGGCGGTCGGCGCCTGACGTGGTTCGGTGTCATAGCCAGCCGTTGCGGCGGAACGCCCGGTACAGCAGGCCCGACCCCAAAGCCATCAGGGCGAGCACGCCGGGGTAGCCGTAGCGCCAGTCGAGTTCGGGCACGTGGGCGAAGTTCATGCCGTAGATCCCGGCGACCATGGTGGGGATGGCGAGGATGGCCGCCCACGCGCTGATGCGCCGCATGTCGTCGTTCTGCCAGGTGCCCACCTTCGCGAGATGGGCGTCGAGAACGGAGGCGAGCAGGTCGTCCAGGGCGCGGACCTCGGTGTCGGTGCGGGTGAGGTGGTCGGCAACGTCACGGAAGTACGGCACCACCTGCCGAGGCCATTCCTCCCGCGCCGTCGTGAACGGCTGCACGACCGGGAGCAGCGGCCCGACGGCGTCCCCGAACTCCACCACCTCCCGTTTGAGCGAGTAGATCTGCTCCGTCAGGTCATCACGGGCGGGTGAGAACACGCACCGTTCCAGCTGTGTCAGGTCCGTGCGGACCTGGGCGGCGGCTTCGGCGTAGGCGTCGACGATCACATCGGTCACTGCGTGCAGGACACTGACGGGTCCGAGCTCTCGCATGTGAGGCTGTTCCTCGAGGCGGCGGGCGGCCTCCGCGGTGGGATCGTTCGCGCCGTGCCGCACGGTCAGCGCGAACGACGGACCGAGGAAGATCATCACCTCACCGGTTTCCACATCCGCGGTCTGCTCGACGAACCACAGCGTCTTCACCGCCACCGCCAGCACGTCGCCGTAGCGCTCCTGCTTCGGCCGCTGGTGAGCCTGCACCGCGTCCTCGACGGCCAACGGATGCAGTTCCACATACTCGCCCAGCCGCTGAAGTTCCTCCGGCCGGGGTTCGTCCATACGGACCCAGGCGAATTCCTCCGGCTTCAGCACCGCCAGACGGTCCAGGACGGCCTGGCATCCTGCGTCCGCCTGCTGGCAGTCGATCCGCTCGCAGGCCCCCGTGTGCAGTTGGTAGATCACGCATTCCATGCCCTAACGGATGCTTCCGCAGCAGCATTCCATGCTTTTGGAAGTGCCACGGCTGGCTGCGAGCAGCTGTCCGCCCCGGTGGTCCCCAGACCTTCGCACGGGAGGGCTGCTTGCCAGAGCACGAGTGGAACCCGGCCAAGGTATCGCCGACCGGGGGGATCGTCCGCTGTGATCGCCGGCGCTGTGCTGCTACTGCCCATGCCCGAGGAGGTGGGGCCCGTTCCTGAGGTGGAGCGCCGGACGCGCCGACGTGCTCAAATGCTGCCGAGCGGGAACGACCGCTGTCCGCATCCGCGAAACCGAGCCACCGCCGGGATCACGGCGGGGCCGATCGTCTTCCCCGAGGCCCGGCGAGCAGGGTGCGTTTTAGGCGCCCTACCTCGCCGTTCGTCTGCGGTCGGTACGGCCGGGTGCGTTTGTGGACGATGCCTGCGGCGCCCAGAGTTTGCCCGAACAGCCTGGACCTGTAGAAGGAGCCGTTGTCGGTGAGGAGGCGTTCGACGTTGATGCCGTGTGCCTTGAAGAAGGCGTTCGCGCGTCGCCAGAACGCTGTGGCGGTCTCCTTGCGTTCGTTGGTCAGGACCTCGCTGTAGGCGAGTCGGGAGTGGTCGTCGATGGCGGTGTGGATGAGGCTGGAGCGGATCACGGGACTGCCGCCCTTGCGTACACCGGTGGTGGCCTGCCGGTTAGCGAGGGCTTGCTGCCGGGGCATGATCCACTGGCCACCGCCGTCGGGGATGTTGCCGAGCTTCTTGATGTCGGCGTGGACGAGCTCGCCGGGCCGTTCGCGTTCGTAGCGACGGATCACTTGGCCCGTGGGCCGATCCATCCAGCGCAGCCGGTTCAGGCCGTGAGGCGCGTCAGGACACGGTGAACCGTTGAGGCGGGTATTCCCAGGATCGGGCCGATCCGGGCCGGACCGAGTTTCCGCTTGCGCCGCAGCGCACAGACCTGTTCCTCGACGTCGGCGGGGATCTCGGCTCGCCAGCGGCGCACCCATTTGTGAGCGGTGGTGCGGGAGATGCCGATCTCATCAGCGACGTGGGCGACGGGTCTGCCGGCCCGGGCCCGGTCGACCAGGAGTCGTCTGCCGTGGACGGTCAGTCGGGCATGGGGGTGAGACACGAAGACGTCTGTTGTGGTGCGGCTTGATCAGCCGTCTGACTCAGGCGGGGAGTGTGGCCATGTATGAGGCCGCCGACCGGATGGTCGGCGGCCTGTGGGGGTGGGTGAGGGAGGTGAGATCAGGCCGCGAGGCGGCTGCCGCGGCGCCAGACGGCGCGGGTGTTGAGGGAGTCGGAGATGGCGGTGGTGGGGTCGCCGTCAACGAGGAGGAGGTCGGCGCGCATGCCTTCGGCGATGCGGCCGCGGTCTTCGAGGCCGAAGCGGCGGGCGGTGGTGGCGGTGGCCGCGCGGAGGGCCTGGGCGGGGGTGAGACCGGCTCGGACCAGGTACTGCAGTTCGTGGTGGACGCTGGCGCCGTGGGCGAGGCCGCCCAGGAAGGGCAGGGGCAAGGAGACGTCGGTGCCGGCCAGCAGGTCCACGCCCGCGTCGGCGAGGGCCTTGACGGTGGCCAGGACGTCTTCGATCTTGCCCTGGGGGTAGTGGCCGAAGGCGGAGCGCAGGGCTTTGTCCCAGTCGGCATCAAGGCGGGAGGCGACGCGCGGGTCGTCGGCGAGGTCGCTGCCGGTGATGCCCATCATGGAAGCGTTCAGGACGACGCAGGGAGCGACGAACACTCCAGCACTCGTGATCAACTCGATGATCTCGTCGGTGTGGGGCTGGTCCATGAAGAGGTGGGCCATGCCGTCGATGCCCGCTTCGATGGCCATGCGGGTGGCATCCGCGGTCAGAGTGTGGGCGATGGTGAGCATGCCGTGCTTCTTGGCCTCGGCCACGCCGGCGTTCAAAGTGGCCTGGTCGAGCATTGGCAGGCCGGGGTGTCCTTCGATACTGCCGTCGTCAACCATAAACTTGATGTAGTCCGAGCCGCGCTCGATCAGCTGCGGGATGAAGGCAACCGCTTCTTCGGGGGTGGCGGAGAACGGCATGAGCGGCGGCGGTCCGGTCGGCTTCGCGCCTGCGGGCGGGCCGGGACGGAAGCCCTCGGGGAACAGTTCGCTGGGGTGGCCGCCCGGAGGGGTGATGCCGAAACCGGAGGAACGCACGTCGGCAACGGCGTCGTCCTCGCTGATGTGGGCCCGGTTGTCCCGCGTATTGGTGCCCTGCATCTCCAGCTCGGTCGTCACACCGAACCGCAGCGCCAACGCCAACGCGTCCCGGCTGGTGTGGACGTGGGCGTCGATCAGGCCCGGGAGCAGCGTGGCGCCACTACCGTCGACGATCTCGGCCCCTCCTGGGGCATTGCCGCCGATGCTGGCGATCCGTCCGCCCTCGATGAGCACGGTGGTCACCCCCAGCGTCTTCTCGCCGTCGAAGACCCGGGCACCGGTGATAGCGGTTATGGACATGGCTTACCTCGATCCTGGAGTACTCCCAATGTATACCTAACGCTATACACATGCATGGCGGCATGGTTATGCGTGCCGTTCGAAACTCCCTAGAATGGCGGCATGAGCAGTTCGTCAACACCTCCGGAGACCGGCAAGGGCCTCTTCGATCAGGTCGGACCTGCCCTGTCGCGACTGCGGCGGCGCGCCCCGGGCGGGCGCGGGGATCTGACCCGCAACCTCGTCCTGAACGTGGTCGCGGATGCGCCCGGCGAGATGACGGTGGGGGGCATCGCCACCGAGATGGGCGTCACCCAGCCCGTCGCCAGCCGCACCATTGCCGCCTGCATTGCCGACGGGCTGCTGCGGCGAGCCGCATCCCAGGCAGACGGCCGACGCACTGTCCTTGAACTCACGCAGGCCGGCGAAACCGAGCGCCACCGCTTCGCCTCTGAGCAGCGCGAGACCTTTGAACACATCACCGCCGCATGGGAGCCGACCGAGCGCACCCAGTTCGCCCAGTACCTCATCCGCTACAGCCGGGACGCCAGCGCCTGGTCTGCCCGGCTGATCCGTCGCAGCGAGGATTGACGCGAACTGGATCGCAGAGAACGGTGGCGACGATGCCCGCTACGCCGCCCGCCGAGTCAACACCCTGGCGCAGGATCGCGAAAAGTAGACGAAACCAGCCCTGGATCACTGTCAACAACGCTCGTGGTCAATACACCTAGTTCAGAGAAGTGACCAGGCCGAAGCTGATGGCGGCGATGAGGGGAAGCGCTGGGGGCGCAGGAGTCGCCACCGGTGCACCGGGCCCGCCCCAGCCAACCGCCGGCGATCCCCGCGAGGGGGTGTCCGTCAGGAGACGTTGCCCGCCACGGCTCCTCGGGCGGCACGGAGAGCCGGCACGGCGCGCGGTATGAGCAGGCCTGCGCCCGCACCCCACAGGACGGCCATGACGATGATCCAGAAGGTCTCCACTGAACGGAGCCTAATCCGGGGTTAAGGGCGTCTCGGTGGAGCGGATGCTTCTCGACGCTCGAGCATCAGGCTGCGATGCCTCCGGCCAGCCGGGTCTACTGAGACCTCTAGGCTGTTGAGGCCCGGCACCACTTTCGATTAGGCGATCATGCTGCTGGGACGCCTGCCCAATCGAGGCAGGCCTGCAGTTCGGCTTCTGCCTCAACCCAGGCCTGCCCGTCGTCGTCATCCCAGAAGTCCTGACTGACCAGCAGTTCGCGCACATGATGCTCTGGGCCACCTCCCCCAGAGGCGTCGACATAGGTCACCTCCGGGAACGGCTGCACGGCCAACGCGTCAATCGTCGAGAGGTACTGCTCGGTGGTCATGGGCGCAGGTTATGGGACCGCGCAGACAACCACCGCCGACCGTGCGCACCGACCAATGATCGGCCGGACAGCTCCTAGTGATCTGAGTCAGAGATTCGTCGGCAGTAGGCGGCGACTTTGTCGAAGATCTCGTCGGCGGACTTCGTCCAGACGAACGGTCTGGGGTGCTCGTTCCAGTCGGCGAGCCAGCCTCGGATGTCGCGTTCAAGGGCCTGAACCGAGCGGTGGACGCCGCGCTTTAGCTTCTAGGGCAGTGTCTCCCCGATCAGCAGATCGCCGTTCCCGGCACGCTCTGGGAGAGATCCTCAGGGTTGCTCGGGGTCAGATGCGACTGTCAGGACGATCTTCCCGGTGGTGCGGCCGGTTTCACCCAACGCGTGTGCCTGAGCAGCTCGTTCGAGGGGGAATGCCGCGTCGACGATCACCCGCAGGCGGCCGTCCTCGACCAGGGTGCTGATCTCGCGCAGCCCCTGCTGGTCAGGTTCGACGAGCATGAACACGGCTTGTACTCCGGCTTTCTCAGCCTGCCGGATGGGGAAGGTGTGGTCCGGCGGCAGCAGGGAGATGAGGATGCCGCCCCGGCGCAGGGTGCGCAGGGAGCGTGTCCAGTTGGGTCCGCCGATGCTGTCGAGGGCGACATCGACGTCGCGGACGGTGCCGGCGACGTCCTGGGTACGGTAGTCGATGAGCTCGTCGGCACCGAGCGTGCGCAGCAGGTCGTGCTTGGCGGCGCTGGCGGTGGCGATGACGTACGCGCCAAGGGCCTTGGCGATCTGCACGGTCAGGTGACCGACACCGCCGGCCGCGGCGTGGATCAACACGCGCTGCCCCGGCTGGACATGAGCGGTGTCGACCAGGGCCTGCCAGGCGGTGAGCGCGGCCAGCGGCATGGCACCAGCCTGGATGGGGTCGAGGCCGCGTGGGCGCGGGGCGAAGTGGCGGGCTGGTGCCGTGACGTACTCGGCATACGCGCCCGCCGGGTGCGGGAATCGAGGCATCCCGAACACCTCGTCGCCGGGATGGAAGATCGTCACGCCGGCGCCGACGGCCTCGACGGCTCCGGCCACGTCGAAGCCAAGGGTGAAGGGAGGCGTCGCTCCGGTGGCGAACACGCCGCGCTCGCGGGTCTTCCAGTCGGCGGGGTTCACGCCCGCCGCGCGCACACGGACCAGGATCTCGCCCCGGCCCGGCTCCGGTCGCTCGGTCTCGATGACCTTGAGGACGTTGGGGGCTCCGGCCCTGTCCTGGGACACGGCGCGCATGGTCGAAGGGGCGGTGATGGGCTGGGGCATGAAGGGGTTCCTTCTCCGGGGGGCGTATCGGGTTCTCGTGCCGGCGATCCCGGCACGGCCCAAGACTGGCTGGTCGACAGCGACCCCGGTGGTGGCGTGATGGCCATGTACTGAAAGGATCTGGCCATGCATCGTGTTGGCGTTCTGGCCTTGGACGGCGTCGTCCCCTTCGAGCTCGGCATCCCCGCCCGTGTCTTCAACGCCGCCCGCGACAGGGACGGCAACCCGCTGTACTCCGTAGCCACCTGCAGCCTGGACGGCGGTTCCGTGCGCACCGAGGGCGACTACGACCTCTCCGTTTCCCACGACGCCTCTCTGCTGGCCACCGTCGACACCATCGTCGTCCCGCCCTCTCACCGACTGGGACCGATCCGGGAAGAGGGCCGTCTGCCCGGCCCGCTACGTCGCGCCCTGGCCGCCATCCGCCCCGGAACGAGGATCGTCGCGATCTGCACCGGCGCCTATGTCCTGGCCGCCGCCGGCCTGCTCGACGGCCGTTCCGCCACCACTCACTGGCGCGAAGCCGACCGACTACAGCGGATGTTCACCAGCACCCGCATCGACCCCGCCGTCCTCTACGTTGACGACGGCGATGTCCTCACCTCCGCGGGAGTGGCGGCCGGCATCGACCTGTGTCTGCACCTCGTCCGCCGCGACCATGGCAGCCACATCGCCAACGAGGTCGCCCGCTCCTGCGTCGTACCGCCGTGGCGCGACGGTGGCCAGGCCCAGTACATCCAGCGCCCCGTCCCCGATCCGTCCAGCGGCAGCACGGCCGCCGCCCGGGCATGGGCCATGCAACACCTGGCCGAACCGCTCACGCTGGCCGACCTCGCCGCCCACACCAACACGAGCGTGCGCACCTTCAGCCGCCGCTTCCGCGACGAGGTCGGCACCACGCCCGGACAGTGGCTGACCCGGCAACGCGTCGACCTCGCGCGCCACTTCCTGGAGACCACCGACTGGCCGGTCGACCTGGTCGCCCACCGGGCTGGATTCGGCACAGGCGCCTCCCTGCGCCAACACCTCCACGCCACCATCGGTGTCAGCCCGCAGGCGTACCGCCGCACCTTTCGCCCTCAACAGGCAGCTGGCTGACCGACGGTTCGCATGGCTCAGCTATGCGCTTTCTGAGGCCCTGACGTTCAGCTCCGCAACCAGATCAGAAGCGCAGCTGCCATCACAGTGCCCAGGTAGACGTAACCGCGCTTGTCATACCGCGTGGCGACGGCCCTGAACGGCTTCAGCTTGTTCACCGCCCGCCCCACCGTTTTCCGGGCTTTGTATCGAGCCGTGTCGAAGCCCGGAGGCCGTCCGCCGCGTGACCCCCGACAATCCGGATTCGATGTAATCGATATCCGTGAATTCGACTGTGAGATCGCGTTTGAGAACCGCGCCTACTCGATATTGGCATGGAGGCCGAAGACGCGCGCCGCGCAGGTGTCTAAGGCTGTCCCGCCAAGATCGGTTTGATTATCCGGCCCGGGACGCTTCGCTCCGGGCTTGCGGTCCATCAGGCAACCGTCCCGCCCGCGTTGCGGATCAGCCGCTGGAGCACCTTCACCGTGGTGACGTAGTCCGCATCGTCGATGCCCTCGTGGAGGGCGGATCGGATCGCGGGGGCGTTGCGGGCCAGGTCGACGCGGGCCTGCTCCCCTTCTGGGGTGAGCCACAGCCGGTCATTGGTGTCCTGGGTCAGCCAGCCACGTTCAAGGAGCCCCTCGGCCTCTGCCGCCAGGTCGTCCTCGGGACGGATGTAGGAAGACATGACCTCTCGCAACTCGGGCAAGGTCATCCCCCCGCCGTCGGGCGAGATGTCATTCGCCGACAAGTTGCGCAGCAGCCAGAACTGGGGTTGGGTGTAGCCCTTTTCGGCCTGCTGGGCCCGGGTATACGCGATGAGCGCCTCGTAGGCGACACCGGTCCAGTACGCGGCGGGCTGTCCGGCGAGATCGATGTCGGAGAACTGCTGGGTCGTCATGGGGTATCCCCTCAAGGTGCTTCAGCGTGGAGCCCGCACACCGTGCAGGTCATGGGGGGACCGTATGACCTCAAGTGCAGTTGAGATCAAGCAGGTGACCTCCGGGCGTGGGGCGGGAAAAAAGGAACCTTGCCTCTGGTCCGCAGCTCTGCACTGCTCCTGGCCACCGCCCTTCTCGCCGCCGGACCGACCTGCTGCTCCGCGCTCTCGCCGTTCAACACCTGTGACGACACCGCGGCGCGGCTGAAGGACCTGCGCTCCCACCGATCCTGGAATCCGTCCCGAAGGGGGGCGGCCGCCCCGAAGAACCTTGCCTCGGTGTACGCGGAATGCGTCGACGACAGCGGCGGCGCCTGGCTGTACGCCGAACGTATCCATGCCTCCCCGGCTCCCGGCAGGAGGTCGTCGACTTCTACCGCACCACCGCCAAGGCGGACGGCTGGCGCCTGCAGCCCGACCCCGTGGACCCGGACATCGCCGACACTGAGGGCGGACTGTGCTTCACCAGGGGCGGGGACGGTGACGCCCTCCTGCTGACCGTGCAGTTCACGACGGCCCGCGAGCTGAAGTTTGCGTACGACTACGACGCCGGGCCGGAGTTCGACTCGGCTCCGGATTCGCGATCGAGGTCGGCTCCGAGGCGGACGGGGCGAAGACTGGCTGCTGGGACTGAGGCTCTCCGGGGCGACGCGCGGTGGCGGGCTGGGCTGGATGGAGAGGGTGTGCCAACGCGGCCCGGCGGCTGACGGGGCCGACGCGGCGGTCAACGCTTTTGGTGCGGCGGCTGGCGAACACCATCCCGTCCTGACCCAGGATGAGGACCTGGGGGCTCTCCTGCGACCTGTCATTCCTTGGCATGTCCATGCCGCCGTCTCGCGCACGCATGCTTCCCACGCGGTGTGCCCCTGGACGAGGGTGATCCACCCTCGTCCAGGGGCACGGTCCGGCGACGGAGGCTCAGTGCGCGGCGCGGCGGGCCAGCGCCCCGCGCGAGCGGGTCACCAGCGCGGCCAGCAGGGCGGCGCCGAGGGGCACGGCCACCAGGAGGGCGGCGAGCGTCTCCCAGGGGACGACGATCGGCACGTACGGCGGGGCGTCACCGGCACCGCCCCAGCCATTGTCGAGAGCCTCCTGGTAGAAGCGCATCTGCTCGCGCTCCTCGGTGAGCCGCAGCCCGACCGCGGGCAGGACTCCGGCCGCCGAGCCGAGGACCACACCCATCGCGGCGACCACACCGCACTGGAAGCCGCTGAGCATGCGGCGCACCCGGGGCGGGGCTCCGACCGCGGCGAGCGTCTTGAGATCGGCCTCCGCGTCGGCCTGGGCGAGACCGGTGGCGATGCCGGCCGCACCGATGGTGACCAGGCCGGCGAAGACGGTCAGCGCGAGCAGGACGAGCCCGTTCTTGTCGACCCAGCCCTGCTCCACGGTCAGCTCGACGTTGCTGCCGAGCTTGGCGATCTCGGCGTCGAGCTTCTGCCGCTGCTCGGTGCTGGGAATCCGGTCGGTGCTGAAGAAGGCGCCGAGGGGGACGGTGGTCAGTCCTGCGGCCTTGGCGGCGGCGGGGCTGAGCACGCTCTGCACTCCGTAGGAGTCGGGCGAGCCGGCCACCTGGTAGGCGGGGAACGACTTCAGCTCGCCCGGGACCGGCTTGTTCTGCTCGAGGGCGCGGTCGGCGGCCTTCGGGTCGGTGATCAGCTTGATGCCGACGGTGCCGTTCCTGTCGACCTGGGGCTTGTGGAAGCTGAGGAGCTTTCCGTCGGCGAGGGCCTTGGCCGCGCCCGGGTCGTCGATGCCGAGGACCTTCAGGAGCGGGGCGTCGGCGACGAGGAGACCGCCCTCGACGTAGATGCCGTTGCTGTCGCGCGAGAGGCAGCGCCAGTCCTTGGCGAACGCGCGCCGCTGCTCCTTGGTGTACTTCTCCGCCGGGTCGGAGCCGTCGGGGGTGCTGCCCCACAGCGGGCACTCGTTGGCCGGCGGGGTGACCACCTCGAAGCGGCCACAGCCCTCGCCCTCGCCATACGGGGCGCAGCCGGGCTTGCCGACGGCGATCCGGAACACGTCGGCGCGGACGTCGACGGGCAGCGTTCGCTGTACGGCGTCGCGGACCGCGGGGACGTCCCGGCCTCCCTCCTCGGTGACGAGCGCGGCGCCGGCCCCGTACGGCAGGCTGGCCCGGTACTCGGCCAGACTCTGGGCGTCGCGGCTCGCGGCGTACGTCGAGACGGCGACGGTGCCCGCGACGGCGGCCAGGACGGCGGCGACAGCGGGTGCCGTACGGCCCCGGTTGCGGACGGCGTCCCGCAGGGCGAGGCGCGGCGAGAGCGGCAGCCAGCGGCTGGCCCGGCCGAACAGGCCGACCAGGGCGGGCGTCATGGCGACCACACCCAGCTCGGCGATGGCCGAGCCACTGGCGACCAGGACGAACTGGTCGGAGACGACCGAGCCGTACAGGGCGACGGCCGCGCCGAGCAGGAAGGCGCCGAGGCCGATCAGCGGCAGCACGCGGTTGCTGTGGCGCACGCCGCGACGGCCGGTGAGGGAGGCCAGGACGGTCTGCCGGGAGGCGGTGACGGCCGGGATGATCGCGGAGAGCAGGCCGGTGAGGACGGCGAGCGCGGCGATGGCGAGCAGCTCCAGCGGCCTGACGGTGAAGCCGCCGAACCGCTGCCCCATGTAGTCCTCGAGGAGCGGCCGGAGGGCGACGGTCAGGATCAGGGCGAGGACAATGCCGACCAGGGCCGCCGCGACGCCGATGACGAGGCCGCCGCTCAGCACGATGGCCCGGATGTGGCTGCGGGCACCGCCGTTGGCGCCGACCAGGCCAAGCTGGCGGCGGGAACGACGGGCGCCGACGGCGAAGGCGGGACCGGCGAGCAGGCAGATCTCCAGCATCGCCAGACCGACGACCGTGCCCACGGCGGCGAGATCGGCGGCGTCGGCGGCCCCGCTGCGCTCGTAGTTGGCCCAGCCTTCCTTCTGGTAGAGCGGTACCTCGGAGTCGGCGGGCGGGTCGAGGGCCACGGCGCGCGAGGTGACCAGGACGCCCTTGGCGTTGATCGCCTGGACCGTGTTCCACGTGAGACCACCGGCCTTCTTCACCAGGTAGGTGGTGGAGATGTCAGGCTTCGGCAGTCCGGCCTTCTCGACCGCCTTGGCGTACGGCGCGAGGAAGGCCCCCGGCAGGGCGTTGACCTGCTGTGCCGTGAGGTCGCTGGGCAACTCGTACGAGCCGCTGATCACATAGGTGCGGTCGAAGCCGCGGGCGGTGAGGGTGGAGCCGACGGACAACCCGCTGCTCTCCAGGAACCGGGTGGTCGCGGCGATCTCGTCGTTCTCGTCGGGGAAGCGGCCCTCCTGCAGCCGCATGATGCCCCGGGCGACGGGATCGGCGGCGGCCAGCTCACGGACCTCGGTCTGGAGCAGACCGTGAGTGGTGGTCAGCTTGGCGGTGCCCATGCTGTCGGTCAGCACCGTCGAACCGGCCGGGATGGCCTTGGTGACATCGGTCGGGCCGTCGGGCCAGGACTTGCCCGGCGAGTCGTAGTCCCCCGCCGGGGTGTGCTGCTCGCCGATGGGGTCCTGCAGGATGGCCACGCCGGCCGTTCGGGCGTCGGAGAAGAGAGCGTCGGCGGCACCCAGGGTGCGCTCCATCCGCTGCGCCGGGGTGAGTTCGGCGCTGCGCAGGGTCAGGTCCAGGGCGCTCACGCCCAGGATCGGCAGCGCGATCATGGCGAGGACGAGGATGCTGCGGCCCTTGGAGCGCCAGGCGTCACGGCGGGCGATGCGGAGCGCGGCCCGCCAGGAGTGGAACCAGGTCGTCACCGCTGGGCCGCCCGACCGGTCAGGAGCGAGTCGGCGTCGCTGCGTATGGTCTGGTCGACGACGTCGCCGTCCCGCAGGAAGACGACCCGGTCGGCCCAGGCGGCGAACCGCGGCTCGTGGGTGACCATGATGCCGGCGGCTCCGGCGTCGCAGCGGGAGCGCAGTAGGGCCAGCACGGACTCGCCGGTCTCGGAGTCGAGGGCGCCGGTGGGCTCGTCGGCGAGGACGAGCCGGCGGTCGCCGACGAGGGCGCGGGCGATGGCCACGCGCTGCTGCTGGCCGCCCGACATCTCGTCGGGGAACCGGTCGGCGAGTTGGCCGAGGTCCATCTCGGCGAGGGCGGCGAGGGCCTCGGTGCGGGCCTTGCGGGCCGATATGCCGTCCAGTTCGCGGGGCAGGGCCACGTTCTCGGCGGCGGTGAGGGCCGGGATGAGGTTGTAGTCCTGGAAGACGTAGCCGATGCTGCGGCGGCGCAGGGCGGCGAGCCCCTTGATGCCGAGGGCGGTGATGTCGGTGCCCTCGACGAAGACCTGCCCGGAGGTGGGGTTGTCGAGGCCGCCGGCGATGGTGAGCAGGGTGGACTTGCCTGAGCCCGACGGGCCCATGACGGCGACGAGTTCACCGGGGTGGACGTCGAGGTCGATGCCGCGCAGGGCATGCACCTCGGTGGCGCCGGAGCCGTGGACGCGGGTCAGGTTCCGCAGACTCAGCACGGGCTGCTGCTGTTGTGTGGACATGGTTCCCCCTCGGGCGTACGCCGGCGAGCGGCCGGACGTCGATGCGACGGACGGTCGTTGGCGACGCCGTGCGTACGGTATGGGTCTGGTCGGGTGGTTCGGAGTCTTCAGGTGCTACAGGTGGGTCGGGTGGAGCCGGTGGAGCCGGTGGACTCGGTCGGCCCTGTGGGTCCGGTTGTTCGCGTGCTCAGGGCCGGTCGTGTGGGGCGGACGTCACGAGCGGTGGCGTGCGGCCTCGTCTGCCCCGGCCCTCGCCCGCGCCCCCGTCCCCGCCGCTCGCGCTACCGCCCCCGGCGAGGCCGGCTCCGGCCCCGCCGCCGGGGCGGTCGACGAGAGACGGGTCAGCCGGGACTCACAGTGGTCGAGCCAGCGCGCCTCGGCCTCAATCTGGAAGATCAGCTGCTCCAGGACGAGGAGCCAGGCGATGTCGTCCCGCTCCCGGGCCCCGTTCTTCTCCACGGCGGCGAGGGCCTGCGCCTTCAGCCGGGTGTAGTCCTGCATGGCTTTCACGGTGTGCCGGCGCTGGGACTGGATGACGTCACGGATGTCGACCCCGGGCGCCCCGACGGCCATGGCCAGCTTGATGGCCAGCTCGTCACGGGCCGGGCTGGTGCGGTCGACGGGGTGCTCGAACCAGCTGCGCAGTTCGACGCGACCGCTGTCGGTGATCGCGTAGAGCGGGTGGCCGGCCTCGTCCTCGCCGTCCTGCACGACCATGCCGTCGCGTTCGAGCCGGCTGAGCGTCGTGTAGACCTGACCCACGTTGAGCGGCCAGGTCGAGCCGGTGCGGGACTCGAACTCCGTACGGAGCTGTGAGCCGTAGCGCGGGCCGCGTTCGAGGAGGGCGAGAAGCCCGTGACGGATGGACATACCGAGTATGTATACCGAGTAAGCCCGCGTGGACAAGTGTCCTGAGGCGGACACCGGAGGTCCGACTCAAGGGGGACCCGGGCCGTCGCGAGCCGCTCAGCGGCGGCGCATCCGCACCCCGAGGAAGCCGAGCCGAGGCCCACCAGAGCCAGCCCCACGCCCAGTGTGAACACGGGAATCCGCCGGTCGGAGCGGTCGAGGGGGGCATCGGCGCCGGTCCGGTGAGCGGACGTCGGCAGCCCCGCGGGCGAGCTCTCGGCGGCCGGGGCGTCCATCTCGGGTACCGCCTCGACCCCCTCGTCCGACTCCTCGGCGGGCTCCTCCTCTGTTGCCGTTTTAGTACGAGCGGGCTTCACCGGGCTCGTGGAGGACGGCGAGCCGGAGGGGGCGGCCGGTCGGCCGGGCCGCTCCCGGCCCTCCCCCGCCGGCGCCCTCGGGGGCGGCGGAGTCGCTGGGCGCGGGCACGTCGGGCGGCCCCGACGGCTCGGGGCCGCCGGACGGGCGGGTCCGGAGGGTCCGGAGGGTCCGGAGGGTCCGGAGGGTCCGGAGGAAGGCGACGCCGACGGGGCGGACGGGCGATCGGGCGGGGTGGGTGTGGCGTTCGTGGCCGCGGAACCGTTCGGAGCGGGGGCGTGAGGGGGCGGTGCGGGGGCAGACCGTCGCCGTGGCCGGGCGCGAGGGAGCTGGCGGGCGCGGGACGGACGGGACGGTGGGCGACCCGGAGGGGTGCCTCTCGGCGGCGGCCTCCGGCCCGAAGGCGCCGGCGCTCCGCACTGCGCTTAGCGCCCTCGCCCTCGTGCGGATCGGCCACGTGCGCATCGAGGCCCAAGGAGTCCTCAACTCGCAGCAGGATGCTTGATGCGCGCCCCTGCATCCGAATGACGCCATGTGTGCAGTCGCGACGGCCTCACTCGGCTGCCGTTCGAGTCGGAGCCACTCCCGGTCTCTGGCGGCCAACCGGAGGCCCTGATCTCCCCCATCCCTGCGCCGTGCCCATAGCGTGCCCTGCAGAGCGGACAACCACGGTCGACATCGGTGCGACCAGTCCCTCACACCTGCCGCCTGACAACGAATCTGCCCAGGTCGGCTCCCCTATGACCGCGCAAGCGCCGTCGCTTGCCAAGCTAAGGGCCTGTTGGCCATCATCACGAACTGACCGCGGCCTGTTCTTTAGTTCTCCGCGTCCCAGCGCGCTTGCAGGGACGCGCCGCCGGCGAGGCTGTCGTCGAGGAACCCAGATAACTCTTGGAGGGCGTCCAAGGCGCGCTGGAGGTTGGGGCGGCGCTCCCCGTTGGCGATGGCAAGGTGGAACCAGATGAGGGGGTCTGCCCACACCCTCCGATCCGGTTGCGAAAGTATGTCGCAAAATTCTCTGTAGCTCCTGAGCCGTCCTTCAGGTTCAAGAATGACGTCGGTACCAATGCTTGACTGTGTCGCGTAGTAGACGTCACAGGCGGCGAAAGCTACATGGACCTTCAACATCAAGGCGGAAAGTCTTGTGTCGTCCTTACCCGGCAAACGCAGGAAAGGTATGTCGCGACGCGTGCGAGTCATCTGGGCGAACAGGCAGGAAGTCATCCAGACGCTTGAAACCAGCGCGATGCCCGCCCCGGCAAACCAGGCGGGGCTCTTTCCGTCCATCTCCTGGGGGTCGTTGAGGACCTGAGCCGGTCGGTAGAAGCCATGCCGGTCGACAGAGGTGGCGTAGAGCGAGAGCCGGTGATGAGCCTCAGCGGCGTGCCACCTGAGGGGGTTGAGATACGAGAGGTTCTGGGTCTCGCGCTGAGTGCGTCTGCTGTCGCGTCGTTGCTGACGGCTGGTCAGCCACACGAGCCCCATGGAGATTGCACCTGAAGTTAACGCCGAGACCAGCGTCACCGATAGGGCGTCCACGCAACTGTCTCCTTCATCCGCGCCCATACAGCGGCGCCGGAACAGGCTTGTCTTCCAGGTCCGCCGGACGCCGCCCCGTCGAGGCCGTGGCCTGCTGACGGGGGCTGGCAATCTTAGCCGCCGACGGGCGCGCCTGGGCCCGCACCACAAGCGCACCAGAACGAGCGGGGAACCACGGTGAAAGCGAACCAGCCCGCAGAGACTGCAACCCAGCCGTTCGCACAGGTCAGGACTTGGCCCGACAGACCCGGGCGGTCCATGGGCATGGCATACCGCAGCGTGGCGGCACCGGCCGGCGCATCGCTTCCTGAACCCACCGCCCGTGCCGGGCCGCGACGAATGCGTAGAACCGGTACACCGCCTGCGCCATCTGCAGGGCAGACCGCAGCCCCACGGGTTGCCGCCGATCACCGATGCGGACGTCATCTATGCAGGGCAGCAGATCACGGTGCCCGGCAGTCAGTCAGAGCAGCAGTCTCGCCGGGTTCGGGTGTGGCGTCGGAGTGGGGTGCTGCTTCCTCCCCCGGCGCCACAGCGTCCGAGACGCCGGCGTCGGCTCCGGGAGACGGGCCGCTGGTGCTGCGTTCGGTGCTGGGGGCCGGTGCGCTGCTGGCCGCAGCCGTCGCGGGTGCTCTCGCCCTGCGCAGGACACTGCAACGGCGCCGGCGGCAGCCTGGATGCGTCAGAACACGTTCGACCGGCCTTTGCCCCCGTCAGGGCTCGAACGCATATGCGCGGTGTGATTGAGGGCGCGACCAAGAGGTGCCCGGGCTTCGCGCGCCCCGAGGTGCGCGCCGAATGCGCTCTGCCAAGCGGAGTCGGCCGTACCTTACCTTCACATCACAGGACAAAAAGCGGCCACCCTACCACCTCTGAAGGAAGTGGGGCAGGTACGCCGTAGGTACTGCATTCGTCCGAGAAGGCTGTTTCGCTGAGTTGGGGGGCGTTATGGACATGCGTTATGAAGCGTATTCGTACGCGGACAAGACGTTCTACGACTCACCGGTGCGGTGGGCGACCTCGGAGGAGTTCGCCGCGGTGGGGGATCCGTTACCTGCCGGCTGGGTCGGTTCCGCGAGAGAGGTGTGGGTGGGGCGCACGCCCGCCGCCGTCGAACTGCCGGACCAGGGCTGGAAGATCCATGTGTCGGCCTGCCTGGACAACGCGGAGCACATCCTCTCCGTCGTCAGCTCCTACTGCCTTCAGCAGGGCGTGGCCTACAAGTTCCTGCGCAGTCCCGCACTGGTGCAGACGCAGAACGCGAAATACGCCTCACGCGGGTCCAGCGGCAAGTTCATGACCCTCTATCCGGTCGACGAACCCGAACTGGAACGGTGTCTCACCGACCTGGACGAGGCGCTCTCCGGCCTGAGAGGCCCGTACATCCTGAGCGACCTGCGATGGCGCAACGGGCCGCTGTATCTGCGCTACGGCGGCTTCACCGAGCAGTTCTGCCGCTCGGACAGCGGCGAGCTCGTCCTGGCCCTGCGCGAACCGTCCGGCCGACTGCGCCCCGACGTACGGCGCGCCGTGTTCGAGGTGCCCGACTGGGCCCCCGTCCCCGCTGTGCTGGCGCAGGCGCTCGCCGACCGGGCCGCGACGAGCATGGCCGACCTCCCCTACACCGTGGAACGCGCCCTGCACTTCTCCAACGGCGGAGGCATCTACCTCGCACGACACACCTCCGGCGGCGACCAGGTGGTCCTCAAGGAGGCCCGTCCGGACGCAGGTCTCGATCAGCGCGGCGACGACGCGGTGTCGCGGCTCGGCAGAGAGCGCGACATCCTGCACCGCCTGAAGGGCGTGCCCTTCGTTCCCGCCGCGCTCGGCTACCACATCGCCTGGGAGCACCACTTCCGGTGCAGGAGTACATACCCGGTGAGCCGCTGAACAGATGGTTCGGCCAGCGCTACCCCCTGATTCATCCCGACCCCGGGCCCGGAGCGATCGAGCGCTTTCGGGACGAGGCACTGGACGTCCTCGCGAAGATCGAGGAAGGGCTGCGCGCCATTCACGCCCGCGGCGTCGTCTTCGGAGACCTCCACCCGCGTAACCTGATAGTCCGTCCCGACGGCCGGGTGTGCTTCGTCGACTTCGAACTGGCCTCGCCCGCAGACGACTTCGTCAGACCGGGGCTCGGTGCGGCCGGCTTCGCGGCCCCCGCCGACCTCGCCGGGTACGCGATCGACGACCACGCTCTCGAGGCTCTCCGGCTGTGGATCTTCATGCCGCTCATCCAGCTCACCGCGCTGGACCCCGGAAAACGCGAGCAGTTGACCCACGCCGCATGGAGACGCTTCGCGCTGCCGGCCGCGGCGGAGCACGGCCGGCAGCGCGAGCCCGACCCGACACCCGCCAGGTCACCCTCCGTCGGGGCATCGCAGGCCGAAACGGACTTCGGCAGACTGGCGAGACTGTTCAGCGGCGATCGCGTGGACTGGCCCGCTCTGAGGGATTCCCTCGCCGGGGCCATCAAGGCGAGCGCCACCCCGGAGCGCACCGACCGTCTCTTCCCAGGTGACCCCGCCCAGTTCACCCACGACGGACTCGGCCTCGCATACGGCGCCGCGGGCGTGCTGTGGGCCCTGCACACCGTGGGAGCGCCCGTCGCGGGCGACCATATCGAATGGCTGCTGGAAGCCGTCGCGCGCAGACCCTGTCGGCCCGGTCTCTACACCGGAGCCCACGGAGTGGCGTTCACCCTGGACCAACTCGGGTGCACCCGACAGGCGCACAACCTTCTCGACCGGCTCCTCAAGGAGCCGCTCGACGCTCTGGGCAGCGACCTCGCGGGCGGACTGCCGGGCATCGGCCTGACACTGCTGCACTTCGCCGGCACTATGTCAGACGCCTCCTTGCAGGCCACCGCCCTCGACGTCGCCCAGCGTCTCGCAGCCCGGCTGCCGGCCGACGCAGCCGTCGCCGCGTCCGGCACACGTCCAGGTCTCCTGCACGGCCCCCTCCGGCGCGGCCCTGTTCTTCCTGAGCCTGTACGACAGCACCCGTGACACCGGCCTGCTCGACCTGGCCGAGCGGGCCCTGCGCCTCGACCTGGCCCGTTGTGTCCTGGGCGAAGACGGAACCCTTCAGGTCGATGAGGGCACCCGGGTGTTGCCCTACCTGGAGACGGGCAGCGCAGGCATCGCCGCGGCACTGCACGCGGCACTGCGTCACCGGCCCGATCCCGGACGGCAACGCAGTCTGGAGCAGATCCGTCTGGCGGCGGAGCCCGAGTTCATCGTGCAACCCGGCCTCTTCAACGGACGAGCGGGGCTGATCCTGCTGCTCCAGCTGCTCCGGGACGGCAGCGGCGAGGACGATCCGCTGATCCGACGGCACATCCGTCGCCTCGTGTGGCATCTGATCCCCCACCAAGGGCACGCGGCCTTTCCCGGCGAGCAGCTGCTGCGCCTCTCGATGGACCTCGCCACCGGGTCCGCGGGCATCCTGCTGGCCCTGGGGTCGGCCCTCGCCGACACCCCTGCGCTGCCCTTCTGGACCGGTCACCGGGTCGCGGCCCCCGCACCCCCCAAGGCTCTCCAGACGCAGACGCAGACGCCGACGCGGCTGCAGCCGCAGACGCATACGCAGGACCGCTGCCGACGCACTGACCTCTCCCGCGGTCCGTCTCCCTGACGGTCTGCCCGCCGCGCACCGCCGCGGCACCCGCGACACACGACGTCGCGGCCCAGATCCGGCGATCGCCGGAAAGCACCAATCACAGTGATAGGAGATCACCATGTCCATCCTCAGCCTGCAGGCCCTGGAGACCACCGAGGAGACCACCGAGTACCTGTCGGTCCTCAGCTCCCTGTCGGCGGTCAACTGCACCAACAGCACCGTCAGCACGCTGCTGTGCCTCTGACCGCACCGCGCGGGACGTCCCCCTCCGCGCAGTGGGGTGAGCCGACCCGCTGAACAGAGCCGGCCCGGGCTGAGGGACAGCCCGGGCCGGCGTTCTGCGCGCCCCACCGACCTTACGACGAGCGCCCGTAGGAGCCCAGCATGGGACAGGACCGCCGACACCGGCCGCAGTGGAGCGCAACCCCGGATCGTACGTCCGGGGCCGCCGCCGCGCACAACGCCCGTAAGCCGCGCGGCCGCACGCCGGACTGCGCACGGCCGTGGGTGTGGTCCCTGCTCCTGGCCTCGGCGGTGGCCGTGAGCTCGGCCGCCGCGCTGGTCCTGCCCGCCGTCCTCGCCGCAGCCGTCGACCAGGCCCTGTCCGTCGGCACCGGGCCCGGCCTCCTCACGCTCGCTGCCGTGCTCGGACTGCTCACAGCCGGCGAGATCCTCGCGCAGTACGCGGGCCCGCGAGCCACCGCCGAGGCGACCGCCCGTCTGCGCCGCGCGCTGGTGCGCCACGTCGTGAACCTCGTCCCTCACCCCGCCGGACCGACCTCGACCGGAGACCTCGTGGCCCGTCTCACCGCGAGCGCCGGCGAGGCCGGCCTGAGCGCCCAGGCCGCCGTCTACGCCGTCGCCCAACTCGCCATGGCCGCCGGTTCCGTGCTCGCCCTCGGGCTGCTCGCCCCGGAACTCGCCGCCGCCTTCCTGATCACCGCGCCCGCGGGCTGGCTGCTGCTACGCCGCCACCTGCGGCGCACCGTGCGCCGAGGCGCGGGCTACCAGAGCGCGCAGGCCGCCGTCGCCGCCCGGCTGCTGGACGCCCTGGCAGGCCATCGCACCATCGCCGCCGCCGGAACCGTCGAACGCGAGATCGAGCGGGTCCTGGCACCGCTGCCTGAGCTGGGCCGGCACGGACGCGCGCTGTGGGACAGCCAGCGCCGCGTCGCCTGGTCCACCGGGCTGCTCGCCCCGGCGACGCAGATCACCGTGATAGCCGTCGCCGGCTATGAACTGTCCACCGGAGCCCTGGGCCCCGGCGACCTCGTGGCCGCCCTCGGTTACGCGACGCTGGGGCTCGGCGGATTCGGCACCGCCCAGAGCCTCCTGGACCTCGCCCGCGCCCGCGCGGGGCGCCGGCGGGTCCTCGAGGTGCTCGCCGTTCCCCGACAGCCGCCCGGCCTGCGCAGCCTGCCCCCGGGACCCGGACGCGTCGAGCTGCGCTGCATCACCGTACGCGCCCCGCAGGGCGCGGTCCTCGACGGACTCGACCTCGTCCTGCCCGCACGGCGGTACGTCGCACTCGTCGGACGCTCCGGCGCGGGAACGTCCCTGCTCGCAGCGGTGGCAGGCGGCCTGAGAGCGCCGGACCTGGGCGTCGTCCGCCTCGACGGCATGCCCTTGGACGAGATCCGTCCGGCCGACCTGCGCGCCGCGGTCTCCTTCGCCTTCTGCGACCCGGAGCTCACCGGCGCCACAATCCTGGACGCCCTGCGTCCCGCCGGGCGGCTCTCAGAAGAGCGGGTCCACGCGGCCGCACGCGCTGCACAGGCCGACGGATTCGTGCGCCGACTGCGGGCCGGCTACCACACCCCGCTCGCCGACGCGCCGCTGTCCGGCGGCCAGCGCCAACGCCTCGGACTGGCACGCGCCCTGGCCCGGGACAGCCGCCTGCTCGTCCTGGACGATGCCACCTCCAGCCTGGACTCCGCCACGGAGGCCGCGGTTCTTCGCGTCCTGGACGACGCGTACGGCGACCGCACCCGGCTCGTCGTGACGCGCCGCACGGCCACGGCCGCCCGTGCCGACCTGGTGGCGTGGCTGCACGAAGGCCGCATCGCAGCCCTCGCCCCCCACCACGAACTCTGGCGGCTGCCGGCCTATCGCACCCTGTTCGAAGGCCTGGAGGACGCCAATGACTGACGTGGAGCACCGGCCCGCCGGACGCCGTCGAGGACCGGCGGCGGCGCATCGACGCACTCCCACCGCGGCCGATAGGGCCGATAGACCCCGCCCGCACCCCCCACAGGCCTCCTCTTCCCTCACCGCGGCCCACGGAACAGCCGTGCGCCTGCTCCGCCACGCCCTCGCCGCCGACCGTGCCGCCGCGCTCCGGCTGACCTGGTGGACCCTGCTCTCCGCCGCCCCGGCGCTCGTCTGCGGCAAGGCCCTCGCGTGGGCCGTCGACCGCGGCTTCCTGATGGACCGGCCCCGCACAGCGTCCATCGCCTTGGGCGTGTTCGCCCTGAGCGCCCTCGCGGGGGCCTGGGCGAGCCGGCAGAGCTACCCGTGGCTGGCCGAGATCGTCGAACCGCTGCGCGACCGGCTGCTGCGGGACGTCGTCACGGGCGTACTCCACCGCGCCGTCGTCCCGGGCGGCCCTCACGACGGCGACGCGGCCATGGTCGTCGCCCGCCTCACCCGGCAGGTGGAGGCCGTGCGCGACGCGCTGGCCGGACAGCTCATGCTGCTGTGGCAGTTCGTCCTGACGGTCGCAGCCGTCATCGCGGGCACCGCCGTCCTCTCGCCGGCCGCCGCGCCCCTGGTCGCCGCACCGCTCCTGGTCGCCCTCGTCCTCTTCGCCGTCCTGGCCCCCGCCACCGTGCGCCGACAGCGCGAGGCGTTCGACGCCGAGGAGACACTCGCCGGCAGTGCGGTCGCCACCGTCACCGCCCTGCGCGACCTGGTCGCCTGCGGGGCGCACGAGCACGCGCAACAAGGAGTCCTCGACGCGGTCGGAGGGCACCTTCGAGCCTCCAGGGTTCTGGCCTCGGTCTGCGCGCTGCGGCGGCTGATCGTGGCCCTGGGGGCGCACAGCCCCCTCCTGCTCGTCGTCCTGGCCGCGCCCCGTCTGCATGCCGGCGGGGTGACCGCCGGCGAGATCGTGGGCGTCCTCGCCTACGTCCTGGCCACCCTCGAACCCGCGATCCGCCTGCTGGTGCAGGGGCTCGGCGCATCCTGGCTGCGGTTGGCAGTAGCCGCGGAACGGCTCGCCGAGGCGGCCCACCGCCCGACGCCCGGCCCGGACCCCCGGTCCGCCCAGCAGCCCTGCGACGGCTCGGTGACGCTGTCGGAGATCGTCTTCGCGTACGGGACGGACGCCGAACCGGTGCTCGACGGGCTGGATCTGACGATCGACGACGGTGAGCACCTGGTGGTCGTCGGGCCTTCCGGGATCGGAAAGTCGACCCTGGCCGAAGTCCTGACCGGCATGCTGCCGCCCGACCGCGGACGAGTCGTCCTGGGCGGCGCGCCGCTGGAACGCATCGCTCCACACGACCTGGCCCGCGCCCGCGTCCTCGCACCGCAGAGCCCCTATGTCTTCGCGGGCACCCTGCGCGAGAACCTCTGTTACTTCGAGCCCGGCACCACGGACAGCGCTCTGGCCGCAGCGGTCACGGAGCTGGGGATGGACGCGCTGGTCGAACGGCTCGGAGGGGCCCACGCCCTGATCGACCCAGGTGCCCTGTCCAGTGGGGAACGCGCCCTCGTCGCCCTGGCGCGCGCCTACCTGTCCAGCGCCCGGTTGGTCGTCCTCGACGAGGCGACCCGGCATCTGGACGCGACGCTCGAACGACGGGTGGAGGAGGCGTTCCGCCGCAGGCCCGGCACGGTCGTCACCGTCGCGCACCGCATGTCCCTGGCCCGCCGCGCGGACCGGGTCCTCCTCCTGGACGGAACCCGGCCGAGCATCGGCACCCACGACGCGCTGCTGGCCGAAGTCCCGCTCTACGCCGACCTGATGGGCCACTGGCGAACCGGCACGGCCGTCACCGTCGGCGCCGATCGCATCGGTGCCGACGACGACGCCCGGCTCAGCGCCCCGGACGCAGCATCAGATCACTCATCGTCGCGTCCTGCGGAAGATCCAGCGCCATGACCACGGCGGCCGCCACCGACGCCGGACTCATATGATCCTGCGGCGCATAGGGCAGACCGAACTGATCGTGCAGCTTGACCTGCATCGGCGTGTCCGTCTCCCCGGGATACACCGTGGTGACCCGCACACCGTGCGCGTACTCCTCGGCCCTCAAGGACTCCGCCAGCGCCTTCAGGCCGAACTTCGACGCCGCGTAGGCGCTCAACCGCGCCGGCGCGTGCACGCCCGCGCCCGAGTTCACGAAGACGACATGCCCCCGCCCCTTGCGCAGCGCGGGCAGCAGAATTCCGGTCAGCTCCGCCGGGGCGACGAGGTTCACCGCCAGCGTCTCCTGCCAGACCGACGGGCTCAACTCGTCCACTCGACCCGACTCCACCACTCCGGCCACATGCACAAGCGAGTCCAGACGCTCAGGGAGCGCGCCGGCTGCCAACCCGGGGCGGATCGAGGCCGGTTCGGACAGATCGGCCGCCACCGTCCGGCTCTCGGGGAACCGCGCGCGCAGCTCGTGCGCCCGCGCCTCGTCCCGCGCCAGCAACCACAACTCCTCCCCCCTGGCAGCGAAAGACGCCGCCACCGCCGCACCGATCCCCGAACCAGCACCTGTGATGAGGTGAACTCCCATAGAGTGATACATACCCTAAATCAGCATCACATCCCTTTCCGCGTAGGTAAGTTGCGGGTGCGTTGTGCAGCAGGCGCCGCCGCGGTCGGCGGTGGCCGTGCGTCGGCCCCTGACCCGGGCGGTGTTCCTGGCCGAGCAGCTGCTCGGCTTGGTGGCCGGGGAGGAGGTCTGCACCGAGGTCGCCCAGGCGCGGGCCCTGGCCCGCGGGCAGGACCCGCGCCGGACGCGGCAGTTCCTGCAGCTACGAGGTGGAGGTCCTCCACGATCGGCCGCGCGATCCGGGAATTCCCCCCGCTGCTGGCGGATCGTGGGTTCGCCGTCCCCGACCGGCCGGCATCCGGTTGCGGACCCAGGAGGGCGTGTTCGCCTGTGCCGCAGCCCGAGGACGTCTCCTTGCGGATCGACGGGATGGAAACCCAAGGGGCTTGCGCTCAGTGGCGAGGTTCGAGGAGGGCCTCCGCGATCTGGTCGGCAACCCACTGCGCCCGGGCCGGGGTGAGCCGGCCGTAGCCGACGACCAGGGCCGGCGAGTGGACCCGAGTGGTGTACCGGGAGAGGCCGACGGTGGCGATCCCGCGGCCCGCAAGGTGCTCGGCGATCTTGTGGTCGTGAAACCCGGTGGGCAGGGGGACCAGCAGGTGCAGGCCTGCGGCGATGCCTTGTACAGGACCGCAGTCCCGGATGACGGTGTGGCTGCCCAACGCGGCGACGAGGGCGTCGCGGCGGGCCCGGTAGGTCTTGCGCGCGCGGCGTAGGTGTTTGTCGTAGTCGCCGGTGTCGGCGAGCCTGGCGAAAGTGAGCTGATCGAGGGTGCTGGGGCCTGCGGCTGCGGCATCGAGGGCGTCGAGCAGCGGCTGGCGCAGTGCGGGCGGCGGGACCATCCAGCCCAGGCGCAGCCCTGGATGCAGGGTCTTGCTGACCGAGCCCAGATAGATCACGCGGTTGCGGTCGAGGCCGGCCAGCGCGCCGATGGGTCTGCGGTCGTAGCGGAACTCGGCGTCGTAGTCGTCTTCTACGATCACGGAGTCACGCTGCGCGGCCCAGGCGAGCAAAGCCCGCCGGCGTGCCGGGGACAGGGCCGTGCCGGTGGGAAACTGGTGGGCCGGTGCACACAGCACCGCCTGGGTGCCCGTTCGATGCAGCATCTCGACGTCGAGGCCCTCGGCGTCCACGGCGACCGGCTCGGTGGACAGGCCTGCGGCGGCGGCGACCTGGTGCAGACGGGACCAGCCAGGTTCCTCGACGGCCAGGTGCTGCACCCCGCGTGCGGCCAGGACCCGCGCCACGAGCGCCACCCCATGTGACGTGCCACAGGTGATGAGCACCTCGTCAGCCTCGGCCTTCATTCCGCGTACCCGGTTCAGGTAGGCGGCGACGACCTCCCGCAACCGCTGCGTTCCTGCCGCCGGTGGGAAGACCGCCGATGTCCCGTCGGAGGTGGTGAGGACCTGCTGCAGGGACCGGATCCACGCGGATGCGGGGAAGGCGGCCACATCCGGGGCGCCCGGCCGCAGGTCGGCCACCACCGGCAGCGGGGCAGCCGACCGGGGTACTGCTGTCCGGACCGGGTCGCGCGTGGCCGGACGGGCGGTGACACGTGTGCCTGAGCCCTGCCGTGTCTGCAGTTGGCCCTCGGCGGCGAGTTGGGTGTACGCCTCGTTGACGACCCACCGGGAACAGCCGAGTTCGGCGGCCAACGCGCGGCTCGGGGGCAGCAGGTGGCCCGGTGCCAGGCGGCCCTCCACGATTGCGGCCCTGATCGCGCTCGTCAAGCGCTCGTGCAGCGGCCCCCTGGCCTCGGCCAGCTCGACGAGGAGGCCCGTCGCCTGATTGGTCCGGTGAATATCCACAGAAAAGGACTGTAGTACCGGACCATTCGTCTCTACCGTCGTCCTTACCGCTGGTGGCCATAAGCCCCCGCACCACGAACAGGAGCACCACCCCAATGCAGCACACCACCTCCGACGCATTGACAGTCATCGCCCAGTTGCGGGCCAGGCCCGGCAAGGAGGAGGCTCTTCGCGAGGCGCTCACAGCGCTCGTGAGACCCACGTCGTGCGAGCCGGGCTGCGTCACCTACGACCTGCACGTCGATGTGGACGATCCAGCCTCGTTCTGCTTCTACGAAATCTGGCGCAGCCGTGCCGAGCACGCGGCCAACCTCGAGACCGCACACCTACAGGACTTCGCGGCCCGACTGGACGATCTCCTCGATGGTGAGCTTCACGTCAGATTTCTACGCCGCATCGCGGAATCTGCCTCCGCGAGTCCGGTGATGCAAGGCTGACTTGTCCCCAGGACAGGAGTGTCCGATCAACGGCCCTTTCTCACCGCTGGCCATCGACGACGTGGCCGGTGAGCGGAGCGGATCCTGGTGCGGGCGCGAACGCCGGAGGATCTGGTAGTTGTGGATCTGGTGCCAGCGCTCAAGGGTGGTCTGTGCGCGGGGTTTGCCGTAAGGGGCGTTTCCAGTACCGCGGCCCAGCAGCTGCCGTGCGCCTTCACCCCAGGGCGGCTTCGCACAAGCTGTGCCACAGACGCCACCTGTCGCCAGTCTCTGCAAAGTGACCCTGTGGTGGCATGGCACCGTATACGGGCTCCCGGCGGCACTGCGGCATAGCCGTTCTTGCGTGCTGAGCCGCTTGAGCCGGCGGCGCGTGGCGGGTTACAGCTTGGTGTCCTCCCACTCTCCGGGCTGGTGGTAGATCTTCTGCAGCAGCTCGGCGAAGGCGTCTCGCTCCAGGAGCAGGCCGTTGTACTGCAGCGGGATCCGCTTGCCGTTGATCAGCGCGGTGGGTGTACCGGGGCCTTCGGGCTCCTGTACTCCCCCGGCCTTCTCGTAGGCCTTCTGGGAGTCGGTGACGAAGCCGCGGTACTTCATGGACGTCACCGCCGCATCGAACTCCGGGCCGCGCAGACCCTTGACCTTGCCGGCCAGTTGAAGCAGGTAGGCATCCGTGTAGCCGTCGGTGCTCTCCTCGGGCTGGTTGGCGTAGAGCACCTCGTGGTACTCCACGAACTTGCCTTCCTCCAGCGCCGCCCGCAGCGCGTTGACCGCCTTCTTCGACCCGGTGCCGCCGACCCGGTCATCCAGGAAGGAGGCGAGGGTGTACTCGGCTCTGACCTTGCGGTCGAGCATCGCTTCCCGCAGTTGCGGACCACCGCCGGCGGTCTCGAACTCCTCGCAGTACGGACAGCGGGGATCCTCATGCAGGTGCACTGTCACCGGCGCGTCGGGATCTCCGACCGTGATGGTGGTGCCGTCCGCACCGAGTTTCTCCGGCAGTTCCTCTGTGCTCTCGAAGTCAGGCCCGTACCGCGCGTGTCGCTGCCCACACCCCACCAACATCAGCACTGCGGCCGCGCACGCCACAGCCCACCGCCCCTTACGCACCATGCGTCATTCCCTCCCCTTGAGAACAGGGCGAACTTAGATCATCCGTACGACAAGCGCACCAGGAATACCCCTCGCCAGGCCCGCCCCGCGGGTTCTCTGCCGGCGCAGTCTCCGGTCCGCGTGTCTGGTGTGGTTGCGCAGCGAGGGCGATGGTTTCCCTGCTCCCGTCGTCGCGGCCCATCAGGCGGCGCTCACGGTGGAGCCAAGTCGCTTCCACGGCCCCGTGTAGGCGGCGCCGGGCGAGGTGGAGCTCGGGCAGAGGTGTGGGCGGGGACGGGCACGCGCCCCTGTCGTCCGTGTCCACCGTCTACAGCGCTGACCGTCCGTTGCGGCCGCCCAGCGCCGCCTCGTGCACCGCACGTCGAGCGTGCATCGCGCGTACCAGACGCGTGCATCGCGCATACCCGCCGCCCGGCAGAATGCGTCCGCCCAGGGCCCCGCCCCATGGAAGCGGGGTGCGGCGGCGCACAGTCGCATCAGCCGTGCAGGTCAGCGATGTCGGCCACTGTCGGACGGCGCCAGGGCGACGCCGGTGCGGCAGCACCGCGGTGTTCAGCCGCCGGCGTCGCGGCTCCCCCACTCGGGACACCATCGGGGGCCCACCAGGCCGGGCGGTCCCTCCTCACGCTGACGCCCAAGGCGTACGCGGGCACCGGCGTCCAAGCCGTCCACCCCGGCCAGTAGCCGTCCGGGAGACATCCGCCTGGGTCGTCCCCTCCGCCTCGGCATCAGCCTGTTTAGCCCGCACCACTACGCCGGGAGCGGCACCGCCGGCTTCTTCTGCGCGGTTGTGGGCTCACGGCCGCCCCGGCCTGGCCCTGTTCGGGCGTACCAGTCACTCGTCGTGGTCCCGTGCCTCGGCACTGGCCGAACTGCCATGCGCGACCGCGGACTTGGCACGGCTCGCGGAGCTTTCCCGACGACTGGAAGCCCTGTTCTGAGGACCCGGGCGATCTGCTCGACCCCTTCTACGCTGCCGTTGCCGCCCCCCGGCCGCAGCACCAACGGCATCACCTCCCCCATCAAGGCACCGCGGGCCAAAAGGGCCGGCAGGAGCTCCTGGGCAGCGCTGCTGCCCACACTGAACGCTCCACCGAGAAATGAAGGCACCGACCATGCCCGAACAGCGCCGTTCCGACGTCGACTGGACCAACGAGAGCAACGAAGATCGTCATCGCGCAGCCCGGCGACCGGCACGCTATGACCCTGGCCGAGGCCCAGGCGGTCATCGGCTAGCTAGGCCGGCGGGAAAGCAAGGGCGATGAGTTCACCGACCGACCTGCGCGCCCGTGCCGCCAAGCTGGAAAGCCGCGTTCCGCCGAACCTTTCACGGCGCTCGACCGGGCCGTGGGGCAGTGACTGTCCGACCTTCGCGGCCGCGGCGCCCTCGACGGCCCCCTGGCGGGAAGACCGCGCTCGAGGAGACGGTCGTAGGGGAACCCGCAGTGGCCGACGGACTGGCAGTGGCCCCCACCGGGGCGGTACTGACGCGGCTGCTCCGCGGTCGACGGTTCACCGCCATGGTGCGTGCTGTTACGTCGCGGAGCCAGCGTCGTGTCCCAGCGAGTTGCCTCCTGCCCGCGGTCCGTAGGGGGCGCCGGTACTGTCCGGCGCCGGCGCCCGTTCGCCTTGCAGCGGTTTCAGGAGCGAGCCGGCTCGGGCGACCCGCACCCCTGAGGGGTGGGGGGCCACTCGCTGTTCGGCCGTGGCAGGCGCGCTGTCCTTCTGACCGCGGTTCGCCGTCTCAGTTCACGGTGAAGTAGTAGTCGTAGGGAGCCAGTTGGGTGCCCGAACTGGTGGTCGCGTAGACCATAAGGTCGTAGAAGCCGTCGGTGGCAGGGATCCAGTCGACGCTCGCGGAGAGGTCGTCGCCCGCGGTGACCGTGACCTCGGGTCCCCCGTTGAAGGTATACGTGTAGGCGGCGACGTCCTTGACCTTGGGCGCGAACGTGAAGGAGCCCCGGACACCTGCTCCGCCACCCGGACCGTTCTCGGGGTAGACGTCCGAAACGACCGTGGGAGTCGTGTCGTAGGTGCTGCTCCACCGGCCCATGTCGGAGACCCAGCCGTCCGCGCTTTTGCTGGTCACTTGGACAGCCTCGCCGTAGATGCCGTCCAGGACCACCGTCACCTTCGCCGTGCCGTCCGTCTCCGCCGCCACCTCGACGGGCTTGCCGTAGATCTGACCGCCGATAGTGTCGACGGAGTAGCTGACGACCGGATTCCTGGACTGGAGTCCTGGCGCGGGCCGGAGCGTGAACTCGGTCGGCTCTCCGAACTCGGGCGATGGGACGGCCGGGGTGACGCTTGGTGCCGTGGGGCCGACGAAGAACATGTAGCTGGTGATCTCCGAAGTGTTGAAGGCCCGGTCCAGGCTTCGCACCCACAGGGTCTTCGGACCCGAGCCGCTCGGCGGCACCAGGCTGACCGTGGCTGAACCGCCGGGGACGTCGGCGCGCATGAAGTTTTGGGGATTCGAGTACGGGTCCACGACCTGCGGAATGCCGTGATCGCCGATGTTGACAGTGCCGATGATCGGGAGGGGCTGAAGCCAGGCGTACTCGAATCCGGTGACATCGTCGTCGCCGCCGGCGCTCAGGGTGAACTCGGCCGGTGCGCCACCCGGGTTGGACACGTCCGGCGGGTAGTTGGCCGAGGAGATGGTGGGCCCGGTCACGGGAGGGGTGTTGTCGATCGTGACGTAGCAGGTGGCCGACCAGTCCGAGGCCGTGTCGTCGGCCACCGTCTGTGTCTGCCACGCGTAGGTCTGCCCGTCGGCGAGCACAGCGGCCGGCAGAGTGGCCGGGGCCTCGATGCCGGGGAGCGCGTTGAGACGGGTGACCGTGGTGATGCTGCTCGGGCTGACGACCGGCCAGACCCGGTACTGCGCGGTAACGAGGGAGTTGCCGGCGGTGTCGGTGGTTCCCGGGATGCCCTCGACGTCGAGACCCGTGGCTGCCGAGACATATGTGGGTCGGTCCGCGTCGGTCGAGCAGTTCTTGTGGCTGTTGAACAGATCAGTGGGCACCGTGGGAGTCCTGCCGACCGCGCTCGCGCGCGACGCGGTGACGGTCAGGGCCAGGGTCAGTCCGACGGCTCCCAGAAATGCGAGAACGGCACGCGATCGCGTGCCGAAACACATAGTCAAGTGTGACCTCCAATGCCTCCGATATGCACTGATGTTCGAGCGTCGGCATCGTACGAGGTGGCTCAGACCGGCGCACGAGGATTTATGAGAGCGCAACGGAACACGGGTCGTGCCGGTCGGACTGCGCCGCGTCATCGGGCAGGTGAAGAAAGCATTCGGGTTGGGCCGCCCCAAGTTCTACGAGCTGGTTCGGGCCGGGAAGTTCCCGTGCAAGGTCATCCCGGCGGGACGCACCTACCGCGTCGTGACCGCCGACCTGCTCCGCGTCTCGGAATCCAGCGGACGCCGAGCCCCTGGAGACCACCGAGCACGCCCCGGCGGCTGACGGCCGCCCAGACCAGCGGGCCCGGCTTCCCCCCTCCCCTCTGGAAGCCGGGCCTGCTGCCATACCGGCTCAAGGCCGGCGGAACACCTGCGTGGGCCTGAACGGCCGCTCAGGGGCGGGCGGCAGGACAGAGAACCGCGAGAGAGAAACACGCTCCGCCGCATCCCGCGAGTCTGACTCCTGCCCGGCCGCAGCGTGATCCTCGGCTACACCCGGGGGGACGCACTGGTGACCGTCCCACTCCAGCGTCCCACGAGGGGCGCCCGGGTCGACATGGCCACCGCGCTCGGGGCCTTCACCAAGGGGAACGGCCTTGCGGTTACCGGGCTTAGGCCGGTGGGCCTCACGGCGCGCAGCCCACTCGTCCAACGGCTCGTCATCCACGTCCGGGTCGGTGGTGCAGGAGCTGGTCCCAGCGCTCGAGCGCCGGGAGGGGGCGCTGGTGGCCGTCGAGGAAGGCCTCCTGTCCGCAGGAGGTCGTGACCCTTCTCTGCGCTAACCAGCGGCGCAGGTGACTGGTCTATCCGCTGTGGGCTCGCGTGGGAGAGAGTGCCCACGCCCCTCTTCGCTCTCAGCTCTGCCTTGCTCGGAGACCGGACTCTATGGGCCGAGTGCGATCGGAGGGTCGGCGAGAGCTTGGTCCACGGACCGTCAACGACGGCGCGCGGTCAGCAACCAGACGAGATCGATCACTGCGATTGCCCCCCAGATCCAGCAGACGACGGCGCCTCCAGTCGGCGTCAGCGCCGTGGCGAGGGCACCCAACCCGACGGTGCCCAGCACTACCCCGACGCTGCGTCCCGATGTCAGTGACGCGCCCAGTGGACCCGGTTCAGTCAGCCGGTCGGCCAGGTAGGCATCGAAGGCTTCCGCGACCTGGTCGTCGATCTCGTCCCGCGTCCGGGCATCCAACGAGTCAGACATGGACGGCCGCCCGTTGCACCACGGCTGGCTGAACGGAAGCCACCCCTGGCGGCCGCAGCGCGGCGACAGCGCACAATATCGCCAGGGGCAGCTCCAGCGTGCAGGCCAGCGCCAATGGGAAGACCACGTCTCGCCCGGCCGTCACGACGTCGAACCATGCGTCGACCAGTAACAACACGGCCGTCGCGATCGACGCCAGCGGCGCCCGGTGGTCACTACGCCGCACCAGCACCGCCGACGTCAGTAGACCGGCGATCTCCAACGCATCGAAGCCGACCCAGGCGACCCGCCAGTGCTGCGCCGGATAGGCGTCTGGCAGCGTCGTGCACAGCACCGCGAGCCACGGCACCAGTGCCACCCCCGCAGCCAGTAACGCCCTCCCGACCAGGTCTTCCCGCATCTCAACCCCCAGCGTCCGGGCACCTGCTGGCGCCCTCCCGAACCAAGGTAGCGATTGCAGAGATATTCTGCAAACAATCTCTGCAATGACTGCAGAGAGTCTCTGCAGTACGCTGGTCGGCATGGTCGAGCGCAGTGAGAAGAGAGTGCTCACCGGCCCGGACCTCAAAGCCTTTTACAAGGCCCTGTCCAACCCGGTGCGCCGCGACATCCTGAGCTACCTCGGAGAGCACGGCGAAGCGAACTCCACCAGCGTGGCCAAAGCGCTCGGCGAAAGTACCGGCACCACCAGCTACCACCTGCGCAAGCTCGCCGACCTTAAGTTGATCGCCGAGATCGAGGAGCGGTCCGCCGGCCGGGAACGCTGGTGGAAGTCGCTCATGACGGACATCTTCACGCCGCCGGGCCTAGAGTTGACGGCCGACGAACGCGAGGCCGCGGTGAAGATCGGCGCACTCAAGATGACCCATGACCTGAGCCTGGTCGTGAGCGCGTACGCCGGGTACGACTCCTCCTCAGGCTGGAACCAGATCTACCGCGCCGGATTGCGGATGACGAAGGAGCAGGTCGCCACGTTCGTCGAGGAGTACCAGGCGCTTCTGCGCAAATACCTGACGGAGCCCGGTGACCACCCACCCGACTCACGGCAAATGGCTGTACGGCTGGTAGTTGTGCCCGACGAAGGCCCCCGGCCCACCCTGCCAACCGAGCCGGACAACGATTAGCGCCGCACCAGACCACAGAGTCCTGGCAGCGAGGTCAGCCCAGGGCAATGACACCACCCTCGCTTCGGCCGTCTTGGGCTCGCAGACGTTCGGCCTGCCGCTTCTCGTCGTACCTGACGCAGGCTTCTCTGAGCTTGCCAGTTCCGGCCCCTCGATGCCCTCCAAAGCCTCGATAGAGTCGGGGCAGCCGCCACCGACAACGGGGGTTTGCCCAGATGGTCCTGGGCAAACCCCCGCGCTGCCGGGGTCAGCTGCGCCAGCGTCCGAGCCAGCCGCCGGCCTTCGAGTCCTGCGCCGCCGCCGCCTCCTGGCACTCCTGCTTCTGGCACTCGTGTTCGGCCTGTTCCGCCTGTCGCGCCGCCTCGTGGACGCGCGCCTTGCAGTCGTCGCACAGGTGCGGGTGGCTGTCCCCGCGGCCCCAGTCGACCGCGCTGCTGGCCTTCCACCGGTCGTCGGTGAACTTGGTCCCGCAGTCGGTGCACACCGGGCGCTGAGCCTCGCGTTCGGCGGCTTTCTGCGCGAGACGGCGCCGCCCCACTTCGGCACGGCGGGCGAGGCCTGCATCCCGGCGAGGGTTGCCGATCGCGTCCCAGAGGTTCTGGTCGACGTCGCGGCCGAAGCGCCAGAACGCGGGCCCGGTCGGGCCGTGCTCGCGCAGCGGCTCCAGCGTGGTCGCCACGACCAGTGTCAGGCCGCGAGCGGCCTGACACTGGTCGTGGCGGGTGCCCGAGGTGCGGACGAGGTCGAGGAGGGCTCTGGGCGCTGCGGCGCCCTCCAGGGTGTGGCGGGGGGTTTGTGCCGTGCTGGCCAGGGCGTTGGCGGCGTATGCGCGCATCCACGTTATGCAGACCTGCCGCCCGCAAGCGGCCGGGCATTGCGCCGGGCCGGGCGGTAGTCGGACCTCCCATCAGCGTCTCCAACGGCGCCTCCCAGACCCGGTGACACCACCCCTCAGGTCATCGGTTCGACAGGGGGAACAGCCATGCCGGGCCCGGAGGCCAGCGGCCCTCTGGCAGGACCGCGGAAAACATAACGGGGGGCGGGGGGTGCGCTCAGGCGGTGACCGTCTCCGGCTGGGGGACCTCGCGGGCCCCCCGCTCGCCGAGCTGCTCGGTGGGGATCCTCACGGTCTCCCGGGCCGACAGCGCCGCGATCACCGGCGGCACGCACAGCGCCGCCGTGAACAGGGCGACGGAGGACCAGTCGTCCCCGTCCGGGCCGGCGATCTGCGCCGCGAAGGTGACGGCGAAACCGGCCACGGCGAAACCGATCTGGGTGCCGATCGCCATGCCCGACAGCCGCACCCGGGTTGAGAACATCTCGCCGTAGAAAGAGGGCCACACACCGTTCGCGGCGCTGTAGACCACGCCGAAGGCGAGGATGCCGAGAACCAGGATCAGCGGGTAGGAGCCGGTGGAGATCGCCCACAGGTACCCGGACATCGCCACCGCGCTGCCGACCGCGCCGATCAGGTACACCGGCCGGCGGCCGATGCGGTCGGAGAGCGTGGCCCACGCCGGGATGGCCCCCAGCGCGACCAGATTGGCGAGCGCGCCGACCCACAGCATCGAGGAACGGTCCATGCCCACCGCGTCGCTCGTCGCGTACGCCAGCGCCCACACGGTGAAGACGGTGCTGACCGAGGCGATCAGCGCGCCCCCGATCACCCGCAGCACATCCGCCCAGTGCTCACGCAGCAGCATGACCAGTGGCAGCTTCACGACCTCGCCGGTGGCCTGCTGCGCCTCGAAGGCCGGGGTCTCCTCCAGCTTCCGCCGGATCACGTAACCGACCGCGGCGACTGCGATGCTCATCCAGAACGGCACCCGCCAGCCCCACGACAGCAGCTGGTCCTCGGGCAGTGCCGCGACCGGGATGAAGACCAGGGTGGCCAGCAGCTGCCCGCCCTGGGTACCGCTCAGGGTGAAGCTGGTGAAGAAGCCGCGCCGGTGCGGTGGCGCGTGTTCGAGCGTCATGGAGTTGGCGCTGGCCTGCTCGCCGGCGGCGGACACCCCCTGCAGCACACGGCACAGGACCAGCAGGACCGGGGCGAGGGTGCCGACCTGGGCGCGGGTGGGCAGACAGCCGATCAGGAACGTCGACACGCCCATCAGGATGAGCGTGAACACCATGATCTTCTTACGGCCCAGACGGTCACCGAAGTGCCCGAGGAAGAGCGCTCCGACCGGCCGGGCCGCGTAGGCGACGCCGAAGGTGGCCAGCGACAGCAGGGTCGCGGTGGCCGGGTCCGACTCGTCGAAGAAGACCTTCGGGAAGATCAGCGCGGCCGCGCTGCCGTAGATGAAGAAGTCGTAGTACTCCAGGGCGCTCCCGATCCACGCCGCGGTGGCGGCTTTCTTCGGCTGGCCGGGGGGTGCTGCGGTGGGGACGGACACGGCGTGCTCCTTCGGGGGACTCCAACGTACGCAGGAGTGGGACAAAAGGGGAGAAGGGCCGGATCCCTGGGGTGCGGGGCGGCTGCGCCGGGTCGATCGTCCGGCTAATTAACCCACTGGATAGTTAGTAGCGGTTGGCCAGTGATGTTGCGCCGTTGTTTCGCCGCTGTCAATAGGTCTCGGCGGAAGGGAGGGGCGACGGTATGCGATCTGCCGTATGCGGGCTATCGGCGACTGCCGTCCGTCGACTGTCGTTTCGACCGCCGTCTGCTGAACGCATACGGCCGTCGACCGATCGCCGTCCCTCGCCTGCGGACCGTCAGCCGTCGACGGTCCGCAGGCCACCGCCGGGTTCCGTCGGTCCGCGGTCGGCGGGCCGCCCTCAGCCCCCCGCCCGCTCCGCCGTCAAATAGGCGATCACCATGTCCCCGAGCATGGCCCGGTAGTGCTCCCGCTGCGCCGGATCCACCAGGTCACGCCCGAACAGCGCCCCGAAGGTGTACCGGTTGGCCACCCGGAAGAAACAGAACGAGCTGATCATCGCGTGCAGGTCCACGGCGTCCACCTCGGCGGTGAACAGCCCGGACTCCCGGCCGGCGGCGAGGATGCGGCGGATGACGTCGAGCGCGGGTGAGCCGATCCGGCCGAGTTCCTCGGAGGCGGCGATGTGCTCGGCCTCGTGGATGTTCTCGATGCTGACCAGGCGGATGAAATCCGGGTGCTGCTCGTGATGGTCGAAGGTCAGCTCGGCCAGGCGTCGGATCGCCGCCACCGGGTCCAGGTGCTCGACGTCGAGCTGCTGCTCGGCTTCGCGGATCACGCCGTAGGCGCGCTCCAGGACGGCGGTGAACAGCTGCTCCTTGCCGCCGAAGTAGTAGTAGATCATCCGCTTGGTGGTGCTGGTGCGGGCGGCGATGTCGTCGACGCGGGCGCCGGCGTAGCCGACGCGGGCGAACTCGCGGGTCGCCACGTCCAGGATCTCGGCCTGGGTCCGGGCGGCGTCGCGCGTGCGCCCGTTGGATCGTGCCGGTTCGTCGACGCTGGTCATCGGGTTCCTTCGGGCGGCGTGGCTGCGGTGCAGCGATTCTAGGAGCCGTTCCCGTCCCGTGAGGCGTGAGGGGCTTCCCCGCCGGCCCGCAAGGATGCTATGACTAACTCACCAGTTCGTACATTAACCGGCCGCTCAGGAGGTCCCCCGTGATCAAGGACGTGACCAAGGACTCGTATCTCGTGGGTCTGATCGGTTCCGGGATCGGTCCCTCGCTCAGCCCGGCACTGCATGAAAGGGAGGCCGACCGGCAGGGGCTGCGCTATGTCTACCGGCTGATCGACCTCGACGTCCTCGGGGCCGCGCCGCAGGCGGTCGGCGACCTGGTGAGGGCCGCCCGTGACCTGGGCTTCGACGGGCTGAACATCACCCACCCGTGCAAGCAGCTGGTCATCGAGCACCTCGACGCGCTGTCCCCGCAGGCCGAGGCGCTCGGCGCGGTCAACACGGTCGTCTTCGAGGACGGGGGCCGGGCCGTCGGTCACAACACCGACGTCACCGGCTTCGCCGCGTCGTTCGCCCGCGGGCTGCCGGACGTCCCGCTGGAGCGGGTCGTGCAGCTGGGCGCGGGCGGCGCGGGCGCGGCCGTCGCGCACGCCACGCTCACCCTCGGCACCGGGCGGGTCACCGTCGTGGACGCGCTGCCCGAGCGGGCCGAGCGGCTCGCCGCCGCCCTGAACCGTCACTTCGGCGAGGGCCGGGCCGCCGCGTCGGGACTCGACCGGCTGCCCGGGATGCTCGCACACGCCGACGGCATCGTCCACGCCACCCCCACCGGCATGGCCGCCCACCCCGGCCTGCCCCTCTCCGCCGCGCTGCTGCGGCCGCAGCTGTGGGTCGCCGAGGTCGTCTACCGTCCCCTGGAGACCGAACTGCTGCACACCGCCCGTGCCCTCGGCTGCGCCACCCTCGACGGCGGCGGCATGGCCGCCTTCCAGGCAGCGGACGCGTTCCGCCTGTTCACCGGCCGGGAACCCGACAGCGCCCGCATGCTCGCCGACATCGCCGAACTGGCCGACGCCCTCCCCGCCCCCAAGTAGCCACGACCTCTCTGCCTCAGCCTCCCTGCCCTCTGCCTCCCGGCAGCCGCCGCCCCGCCGCCCCGCGAAGCGACCAGAATGAACCACGAGGTGCCCAGGTGCGTACGTCCATCGCCACCGTCTCCCTGAGCGGATCCCTCACCGAGAAGCTCGCGGCCGCCGCCCGCGCCGGCTTCGACGGCGTCGAGATCTTCGAGAACGACCTGCTCGCGAGCCCCCTCACCCCCGAGGACGTCCGCGCCCGCTGCGCGGATCTCGGGCTGACCGTCGACCTGTACCAGCCGATGCGCGACGTCGAGGCCGTCCCCGAGACCGAGTTCGCCCGGAACCTGCGCCGCGCCCGCCACAAGTTCGAGCTGATGGGCCGGCTCGGCGCGGACACCGTCCTGGTCTGCTCCAGCGTCTCTTCGCTCGCCGAGGACGACGACGCCCTCGCCGCCGAGCAGCTCGCCCGGCTCGCCGACCTCGCCCAGGACTTCGGTGTCCGGGTCGCCTACGAGGCGCTCGCATGGGGACGGCACGTCAGCACGTACGACCACGCCTGGCGCATCGTCGACACCGCCGGCCATCCCGCCCTCGGCACCTGTCTGGACAGCTTCCACATCCTGTCCCGCGGCTCCGACCCCAAGGACATCGAGGACATCCCCGGCGAGAAGATCTTCTTCCTTCAGCTGGCCGACGCCCCGCTGCTCGGCATGGACGTGCTCCAGTGGAGCCGCCATCACCGTTGCTTCCCGGGGCAGGGCGGATTCGATGTGGTGGATCTCGTACGCCGTGTATTGCGTACGGGATACGACGGCCCGCTCTCGCTAGAGGTCTTCAACGACGTCCTCCGCCAGGCCGAGGCCGGCCCCACCGCCGTCGACGCCCGCCGCTCCCTGCTGCTGCTCCAGGAGGAAGTCGGTGTCGCCGCCCTCCCCGCCCCGGTCACACCCACCGGGATCGCCTTCACCGAGCTCGTCACCCCCGACGCGGAACCCGTCGGCGCTCTCCTCGGCCGCCTCGGCTTCGCCCGCACCGCCCGCCACCGGCGCAAGCCCGTCGACCTGTGGGAGCAGGGAGACGCCCGGATCCTCGTCAACACCGGACCGACCGCCCTGCCCCACTCCCGGCTCCGCTCGCGCGGGGGGACACCCGTCGACGGCACCACCCTCGCCGCGATCGGCCTGGAGTCCCCGGACCCGGCCGCCGCCGCCCGCCGCGCCGAGGCCCTCCTCGCCCCCGTCCTGCCCCGCCGCCGCGCCGCCGCGGACGCCCCGCTCGACGCCGTCGCCGCCCCCGACGGCACCGAACTCTTCCTGTGCGCCACACACCGCCCTGCCCTGCCCGACTGGCGCGCCGACTTCGAGGACGACCCGCACACCCCGGCACCCGCCGGCGCCCTGTACGTCGACCATGTGGCGCTCACCCAGCCCTGGCACCAGTTCGACGAGGCCGTCCTCTTCCACCGAGGCGTCCTCGGACTCGACGCGCAGGAGAGCGTCGACGTCGCCGACCCCTACGGGCTGCTCCGCAGCCGGGCCGTGACCAGCGGCGACGGCGCCGTACGCTTCCCCCTCACCGTCGGTGCCGCCCCCGGCGACGACACCGCGCACGCCCGCCACATCGCGCTGGCCACCGACGACGTGGTCGCCGCCGCCCGCCGCTTCACCGCGGCCGGCGGACATCTGCTGCCGATCCCCGCGAACTACTACGACGACCTCGCCGCCCGCTTCGAGTTCGCCGACGGAGAGCTGGAGACCTACCGGAACCTCGGCATCCTCTACGACCAGGACGCGCACGGTACCTTCCGGCACTGCTACACCCGCACGGTGGGCCGCGTCTTCTTCGAACTCGTCCAGCGCGACGGCGGCTACCGGGGTTACGGCGCCGCCAACGCGCCGGTGCGGCTCGCCGCACAGCACACCGCCCGCTGACCGGCCGCCGCCGACCCGCCGCCGACCCGCCGCCGGCCGACGGCTGCCCTTCCGCCGCGCGGCGGACGGCTCACTGGCGGCTGACCGTCCGGGTCACGCCCGAGACGACCGTCGTGGCCAGGATCCAGCGGTGACGACGAGGAGGTACGACATCGTCCGATCCCCGCCGCTCGGCGCGAACGCGCCCTCCTGCCCGAACGAGATCACCGGCAGCAGCAGGTCCAGGGTGTAGAAGACGAGGTCGAACTCGGGTGCCTCGTCCGCCTTGAGCGGCGGCGGAGGGTGCCCGCGGCGTACACGATCAAGTCGGCGGCGAGCAGGGACAGCAGCCGGACGGCGGCGCGCGGCGGACGGAAGCCGTAGCCGACGGCAGCGTCCTGGAGGCGCAACCGGCTGAGCGCGCCCCGACCCTGGCCGCGGCCGCCCCGCCCATCCCTCTCTCCCTCACTCCATCCAAGGGACATGGGCAGAGCAGCCGCAACGGGGATGTTAGCGATCCGACCACGGCAGAACAGCGTAGTGACCTGTACGGATACGGGGACGGCCCTGCAGGCCACGCAACACTAGGCCGCCCGGTGCTCGGTCGTCGGCGTGCGGATTCGGGCTTGCCTGGCGGGCGGGCGTGTTCGTCAGTGGGGGCTGCTGCCGGCCGCTTCAAGGGGGATGCGGGCGGTGATGCGTTTGCCGACGGACTGCGGCTCGACGAACAGGACCTGGCTGACGACCTTCACGATCTCCAGGCCGTGCTGGCCGACTCGGTCAGGGTCGGCGGCGCGGGCCGCGGGCACGACCGGGTCGCTGTCCCACACAATGACGTCCACGACGTGGACGTTGATGCCCAGCTCGACCAGGACCGGGCCGGGGGCGTATTTGCAGGCGTTGGTGACCAGCTCACTGACCACCAGCTGGGTCAGATCGCGCGCGCGGGCGGACACCAGCACGGGGTAGTCGGCTTGGGCCTGGTTCAGGAAGGCGAGAGCGTGCCGACGGGCCTCGGCGATGCAGCCGGCGCCTCCGCTGAGCGCGTAACCTGCGCGGATCAGGTGCTCGACCTGCCCGCTATCGCCGTTTCCGTCGGCATGGGGTCCCCCTGGTGCCGCCCTCATGCTCCATTCACGCACGCCCGGCTACCCGCCCTCTCCGTATACATGCCTGCGCCATGCTGTCCGGCACCGACGCCTGTGCATCGGTCCGGGCGGGCGGGGCAGACTCATCCCCGCAGGCCCGAACGCGGGCGCGCCTAGAACCGTCGAGGACATGGTGAGCGACAACGACACAGCGGGCCGGCCGGAGCTCTTGATCGAAGAGCGCATCGTCGACGGGGTCCGTGTGGTGAGCGTGCGGGGCGAGATCGACCACGACGGCAAGGACAGGCTTCGCAGCGCCCTGCTGTCCTGCGACGGCACGGTGCCCGCGCGACTGGTGGTGGACCTCAGCGGCGTCTCGTTCATGGATTCCAGCGGCATCAACGTCTTCGTCGCCGCCCACCACGCCGCCACCGCCACCGACGGCTGGGTGCGGATCGCCGCGGCCCAGGAGCCCGTTCTGCGTGTCCTCGAGCTGGTCGGCGTTGACGCGATCATCGCCTGCCACCCGACCCTGGAACAGGCATTGCGCCCCTGAGCGGGTGCTACCCGGGCGAGCCCAGGGAGCCGTCCTGGCACCCGTGTCCGCGCACGGCAGCGTCCAGTACCCGACTCACCGACTCCGGCAACCGCTCGCGCCCCCGCGCCCAGGTGATCACCGATTCCGCGACCTCAAGCAGTCCGGTGTCGGTGTGCTACGACACCTCGCGCGGGAATCCCGAATCCCGCGGCGATCCGACGGTTCCGGCGCTCGGGCCCTCGTTGCCGGCGGCGATCACGAAGAGGGCGCCGGAGGAGGCGGACAGCTCGTTCACCGCCTGTTCGAGGGGGTCGTCACCGGGGCTGTCGGGGCCGCCCAGGCTGAGGTTGACCACGTCGGCACCCTGCGCGACGGCCCACTGCGCGCCGGCGATGACCCCGGACTCCTCGCCGTAGCCGCCGTCGTCGAGCACCTTGCCGCTGATCAGCCGTGCGCCCGGCGCGACCCCCTTGTACGTGCCCCCGGAGTGCGCGCCGGACCCCGCGACCGTGGACGCCACATGCGTGCCGTGACCCACCCGGTCGACCGTGTCAGCCGCCTCGGAGAAGTTCTTCGCCGCGTCGATACGGCCCTTCGGATCCGGGTGCGTGCCGTCGACTCCGGTGTCCAGCACGGCGACCTTGACGCCCGTGCCGTCGTACCCCGCCGCCCAGGCCTCGGGGGCACCGATCTGCGCGGTGCTCCGGTCGAGGGCCGCCTCGACCTTCCCATCGAGCCAGATCCTCTCGACCCGGTCGGCGGCGGCCGACCTCTTCCGCGCCGTCCCCCCCGCTGCCGGTGAGCGTCTGCGTCTCCCACAGGTCGGCGCCCTCGGACTTACGGGCCTTCAGCGCGTCCCCGTTGACGCTGGGCAGGTCGCGGCTGACCCGGGCTCCGGCGGCGGACAGCGTGCTGGGCCGGAGCAGCCCGGCGGACGGGACAACGAAACAGAGGGGGAAAGAGGCGCCCCTTCGCGAAGGGGCGCGGGGCGTACGGACTCAGACGAGCCGCTTACGACCCCAGAAGAAGAGGAACGCCACGACACCGGCGGTCAGGGCGAACAGAATCGACGCCCCGAACCACTGCATGGCGTTCATCTGCGATATCGGGAGGTACTGCACCGACCAGCCAACGACATCGGCCTTGTCCAGGCACATCTGCCGTGCCGCGTCGGTCGGCGACGTCGAACAGGTGCCCCAGCCCACCAGATCCCCGCTGCCGGTGACATACGACTCGTCGATTTGGTAGGCGCCGTGGGGGAGCGAGGGGGACGCGTCCTCGCCCGTGACACCCTTGTTCGTCGTGACCGTGACGACGTTGCCGAGCGACAGCAGGAAGTAGCCCCACACGAGCTGGAGGACGACGGTGAAACCGAAGGTGACCACCATGGCCGTCAGCGTGCGCCGTAGCACCACACCGATCGCCACCCCGCCGAAGACGGAGAAGAGGCTGAGGGCCACAGGCACCGGGCCCGTCGTGTTGAACGCGGCGCTCGAGGTCCAGTCCATGACCGTGGCCTCGGACTTGACGGGGTTCCACCACCAGCCGAACACCGCCGACAACACACCCGCGCTCACCACGACCACCAGTCCGGCCAGTGCCAGCTTCGTGGCGAGCCAGCGGGTCCGGCTCATGGACTGGGCGGCGACCAGCTTGGCGGTGCCGCTCTCCAGGTCGCCCGCGATGAGCGGGGCGCCGAGGAAGACGCCGAGCAGGATGGGTATCGCCTGGAGACCCACGGAGACGAAGGAGAACGCGTCGTTGTACTGCTGGAACCTGCCGCCCGCCTCGTCGAGGCTCTTGCCGGGATAGCCGTAACCGTCGAGGAAGTCGACCAGCTGGCCGCGCTGGTAGACGATCCAGGCCACGGAGAGCGCGGTGGCGGCGAGGATCGTCCAGAACGCGGCCCGGTGTTGGCGCCAGACCAGCCAGGTCATACCGCTGAGTCGGGGGCGCCGGTTGGCCTCCGTGGTGGTCGCGTTCATGGTCCCGTTCTTGCCGTCGCTCGTGGAGCCGGTCGAGGTGCTGGTCGAGCTGTGGGTGAAGGTGCTCATGCCGCCACCGCCCCGGTGCCGAACCCCTGGCCGTGGACCTGGGCGGTGGGGGTGATCAGCGGTGGTGCGTCGGATGAGCGGAGATAGGCGAGCAGGAGTTCCTCCATGTTCGGGGCGTTTACGTCCCAGGGGCCGGTGACCGGGCCCTCGGGGCGGATGAGCGCGGTGAACTGCCGTCCGCTGGTCCGGGACTCGACGAGGGTGTGGTGCCCGAGGGCGGGAGGCATGCCGTCACCCTCCATGGCGCCCGTGACCAGGGTGTGCACGGACATCAGCTCGTCCACGTCACCGGCGAGGCGCACTCCGCCGCCGGAGACGACGACGAGGTAGTCGCACACGTTCTCCAGTTCGGCGAGGACGTGGGTGGACATCAGCACGGTGGTGCCGCGCTCGGCGGCCTCGGCGAGGAGGGTGCCCATGATCTCGTGGCGCACGACCGGGTCGAGGTCCGACATCGGCTCGTCGAGCATCAGCAGGTCGGGGCGCTTTCCGAAGGCGAGGGCGATCGCGACGCGGGTGCGCTGGCCTCCGGAGAGGGTGCCGATCTTCGCGTCGAAGGGCACGTTGCCCGCGCGGACGATGTCCTCCGCGGCGCGCTGGTCCCAGCCGGGGTTCAGCTCCCGGCCCAGACGCAGGGTCTCCGCCACCGTGAAGCGGCGGAACAGGGGCTTCTCCTGGGCCAGGAACGCTGTGCGCCGACCGGACTCCACCGAGCCCGGAGCCCCACCGAACAGGCTGATCGAGCCGTTCGTCGGCTGCAGGATATGGGCCGCGATGCTCAGCAGCGTGGTCTTGCCCGCCCCGTTGGGTCCCACCAGGCCGCAGATCCGTCCCGCCGGGAGCCGGAAGGAGCAGTCCCGCAACGCCCAGCCCCGCCGGTAGCGCATCCCCAGCCCGTACGCCTCGATCGCCGGTTCCCCCGCGTACATACCTTCACTCACCTGTGCTCCTGGTTGTCGTGGCCCCCGTGGGCCCCGTTGCCGCAACGTTCCCGGCGGCGTACTGCTTCTCCATCGCCGACGTGACCAGCGCGGCCACGTCCTCCTGCTCCAGACCGGCCCCGGCCGCCTTCGACATCCACGCCACCAGCTCCGCGTACAGCGGCGAGTCGGTGCCCGTCTCGGGGCGGCCCAGCGTGCGGCGTACGAAGGTGCCCTGGCCCGGTCGCGGTTCGACCAGGCCCTCGCGCTCCAGCTCGCGGTACGCCTTGAGGGTGGTGTTCGGGTTGACCGTGCTGGTCTCGGCGACCTCCTTGGCGGTGGGCAGCCGGTCACCCGGCACGAGTACGCCCAGCCGGAGGGCTTGCTTGGTCTGCTGCACGATCTGCTGGAAGGCGGGGACCCCGCTCCGCCTGTCGATGCGGTACTCCACGATCACCACCATCATTCCACTACTTGATTAGTGAAATGATGGTGGAGGGATGCGAGGACGGTTGTCAATGCCGACCGGGGACGAGCAGAAGCGGGTGGGAGGCGCGCCGGCCGTCTTTTTGGGACATCAGCGGACAGGGGAACAAGGCATGTCCAGCAAGAGGATTCACTTGGCAGGAGGCTGTCCGGGATCGGACCGCCCGCTCAGACACTTGCGGGTCGCGCGCTGTTCGGCTTCTTCGCGGGCGAGGGCCTGCCGACATGACCGTCAGGTGATCGAGGCCGGGAGCGGCCCTCGGCGGTGGGAGTGCACCGCGGTCTCCACCCCCCGCCCTTGCATCTCCACCCGGTGACCAGCCTGGAGGCCGATGGCAGGGCCGGACGCCGCGGCGAGGGTGGGTGCATGACAGCGAACATCGTGATCATGCAGCTGGCGATCCTGGCCGTGGTGCTGGAGTCTGATCTCGGCCGCCGAAAGATCGGCTGGTTCCGGGTGGGCCGGCCGGTCGTCGGCGTCGCCGTTATCGTGCCGTTCTTCTTCACCTCGCTCCCCACCGGCGGGAACGATCTGCTTCTACAGGGCGCCGGCGCCCTGGCGGGGGCGGCGCTCGGGCTGTTCTCGGTCTGCCCGCTGCTGGTGTCCGTCGACCACCAAACGGATTGGCGACGCGGTTGGCCGTGGCAGCGCACCTCGCCCACCCCAGGCGGCCCCGCGGCCGTCAGCTGCTCGGGGGCCGGTTACGCGGCGGTCTGGATCGCTGTAACCACCGCCCGGTTCGGCTTCGCCTACGGCGCCCAGCACATCTTTCCGGTGGGGCTCGGCGTGTTCCTGACCACCCATCACCTGAGCGCCGCCGGTCTGACGAACGGCTTCGTCTTCCTGTCCGTGAGCATGAGCCTGTTCCGCAGCCTGGGGCTGTGGGTGCGAGGCCGCGCGCGTCTGGCCCAGGCCGGCCCGGTCCTGGGCGCAGCGTATGCGACGGGCGGTGCACGGTGATCCTCATACCGCTCCTCGGCCTGATCGTCGGCGCTGTCCGTGCGCTGCGGGAGCGTTCTTCAGGCACGCCGTCCTGGGATAATGCGGACCGATGAGTATCACCACAAGGTTCAGTCCGGCCGTGGACCACCCCGGGATCGGGCTGAGTGGCATGATTCCCGACCCACGGGCGCGGGCCATGGCCATGCTGGTGGGGCTGGGCGTGTCGATCTGGATCAACGTCGTCACGTTCCCCGCCGCCCCGGGGATCGTGGCGCCCGTCGCCTTGGCCGTCGCCGCGCTGGCTTGGCTCGTCCTGATCGTCGGCACCCGAGGTACTCACGTGGCCGCCGCGGTGATGTGCGCGGCCGGGGCGGTGCTCGCGGTCACTGATGCCAATGGGTTGATCTTCACCGGCGTCGCGGCGAGCATGGCCGCCGTCGCGTTCGATCCGGTCGACGCCCTCGTGATGTGCACCGCCGGTCCCGTCGCCTACTGCATCGCGGCGATCCCTCACGGACCGTTTCCCGGGCGCCTGTTGGGCACCGCCGCGGTGGTTCTCGCCGGGCTGGTGGCTGGTGCCAGGCGACGCGAGATCGACCAGCGTGCCCGACACAGCACCCTGGTCGCCACGGAACGCCGGCGTACCGAGCTCGCGCGGGCCGAGGCGAAACTCGCCGGTGAGCGCAACCGTCTGGGCCGCGAGCTGCACAACGTGCTCGCCCACACCCTCGGCGCCCTGTCGATCCAGCTCACCGCGATCGACACTCTCGCCCGCACCGACGTACAGCGCGAGAAGCTCATCACACAGATCGAGCTCGGCCACGAGCTGGTCAGCACGGGCCTGGACGAGGCACGCCAGGCCGTCCGCGCGCTGCGGGGCGAGGCCACGCCGCTGGCGGGGCAGCTCGAACGGCTCTGCGAACTCCATCAGGCAGAGCTCGAACTGGACGGTGGCCGGCAGGAGTTCGATGCCGAAATCGCGCTCGCGCTCTACCGGCTCGCCCAGGAAGCACTGACCAACGCCGCCAAACATGCCCCTGGCACGCGCGTGAGCGTGCGGGTCGGCTTCGGTACGCGGGACGTGACCGTACAGGTCGGCAATACGAGACCCGCCCCGGGCCCTGCCACGTCTGCGGCGCTGCGCGCGAGCGGCAGTGGGTTGGGGCTCCAGGGCATGAGGGAACGCGTCAAGCAGGCGGGCGGCGATCTCCAGGCGGGCCCCACGCCCGACGGCGGATGGCGAGTCGCCGCACGTATCCCCTACCGACGGGGCAACCCGGGCAACCTCAGCGACGGGAATGACCGATGAGCCCCACACCGATCTCCGTGATCATCGCCGACGACCATCGGGTCGTGCGCGAGGGCCTGGCCACCATCCTCGGCGCCGTCGACGGGGTGCACATCGCCGGACTGGCCGCGGACGGCGCTCAGGCCGTCGATCTCGCTGCCCGGCACGAGGCCGACGTGGTCTTGATGGATCTTCACATGCCCGGCACCGACGGTGTCGAGGCCACGCGCCGGCTCAGGGCCGAGCGTCCGGCCACGGCCGTCGTGGTACTCACCACCTATACCGACGACGACTCCATCCTCGCCGCACTCGAGGCCAGCGCCACCGGCTACCTGACCAAGAATGCCTCCGCCGCGGACATCCACCGCGCCATCGAGGCCGCCGCCTGCGGCCACACCATGCTCGACCCTCTTGCCGCCGCCCGCCTGATCCACGCCAGCCGCCGCAACGACCCGGGCCACACTGTGAAGAACGCGGCCCTCCCCGACGGCCTCACCGAACGCGAGGCCCAGGTGCTCGGCCTGGTCGCGCAGGGTCTGTCCAACGCGGAGATCGCCGCCCGGCTGTACCTGAGCCGCTCCACGGTGAAGACACATATCCATCAGATCTTCGCCAAGACCGGCAGCCGCGACCGTCCGCAGGCCATTGTGTACGCGCACCGGCATGGGATACACGCCGAGGAGGATCCGGCCCGGCGGAACGGGTGACGGGCCAGTCCTTCTGAGCTTCACGATCAACTCATTGCCCCTTTGACGCGTCTCCGGGTCACGGGTCAGCCCCGACCGGGAGTGTCCGCTCTGGGCTGACCCGCGCGTCGGGCAGCCGACGGTCCACAGATCACCGGCAGCGCCAACGAACCCGCTGCGGGCGAGCACGTCCCACTCACACTCGCGGGGGAAGCGACACGGACGGGTCCGACTCGAACGACAACGGGCCGAGCGTGCCGGGAGTGTAGGTGTGGCCAGGGCCGGGTCAGCCCTGCTCCTTCGCCCTCGCCGCGTAGACGGGCACGTACTCCTGGCCGGAGACCTCCGCTATGCACTGCATGATCAGGTCGGAGACGGCCCTTCGGGCACCGGCGTCAGCGGCGGAGCTCTCGTACAGGGAGAGGTCGACGGGCTTACCGAAGGCGACCTTGACCTTGGCCGGACGCGGAAGCACCCGCCCGGGCGGCAGGACGCGGTCGGTACCGCTCATGGCCACCGGCACCACGGGCGCGCCGGACTTGAGAGCCAGCCACGCCACGCCTGTCTTGGCCCGGTAGAGCCGGCCGTCCGGGGAGCGTGTGCCCTCGGGGTAGATGCAGAAGACACCGCCGTCCTTCACCACCCGAAGGCACGCGTCGAGCGAGGCTACCGCCGCACGTTGGTTCTCGCGGTCGACTGGCACCTGCCCACTGCCCCGCATGAAGGACGAGACGATCCGGGTCGGCCAGGGGCCTCCCCCAAAGTACTCCGCCTTCGCCATGAAGGTCACCTGTCGGTCCAGCACCAGCGGTAGGAAGGTGGAGTCCACGATGGACAGGTGGTTGGACGCGAGTATGACGCCGTTCGACTGCGGCACATTCTCCAGGCCCACGACTTCGAGCCGCGCCGCGGTACGCAGCACCGGTCCGGTCAGCCGCTTCAAGTGCTCATACATCAATGCCTCGTTCCTCTATGGCTCGTGCGCATCGCGCGTTGGCGCGACCCTCGTTCGCCCGCGGCGGCAAACTGGAACATGGCACGGCATTCCAGCGCATGCCGGACGTACGCGGTACCGAGCGCCTCCAACTGGCCGCGCGATGACGGAGTGCCACCAGTCATGCGCCGGCCCGGGCGCTCAGCAGGTTCACAACCGTCACCCGCAGCACCGGCTCGCCGCCCTGATCGAGAAGCTCGGCGAGCGTGCGCACGATGCCGCGTCGCGGATCGGAGCTCGACAGCCGGGTGTCGAGGGTTCGAAGGCGTAGGCGGAGCCGGTCGCCGGGGCGCACGGGCTTGAGCCAGCGCAGTTCGTCCACCCCGGGGCTGCCCAGACTCGCGACCTTCGACAGATAGTGCCTGGCGAACAGTTGCATCATCAGTGCGACGGTGTGCCAGCCGCTGGCGACCAGCCCGCCGAAGGGACCCTGCCGCGCGGCGACGGGATCGATATGGAAGGACTGAGGGTCGTAACGCGAGCTGAAGCCGACGATCTCCTCCTCGGTGACCGCAACGCTGCCGTACTCATACGTCGCACCCGCTGTGTAGTCCTCGAAGTACCGGTCGTCGATGGGGACCGTGAATCCGTCCATGCCCTGGTGTCCATTCATGTTGCTCCATGTTTACGAGCTCTGGGCAAAAGTCCTGAGGGGAGGAGGCCGCGGGCCACGACCGCGGCCATGAGCAGCAAGATGGTTCGCAGGGAGGCAGCAGCGCCTGCGCTGCGATGGCTACGCCGAGAGGTCGGGCCGATGTTCCTCGCGGTCCTTTTCAAGCCGACGACGGCTCCGGCGTACTCGCGTGGCGCGTCGCCCACGACCATTGCGGTGGCGGTGGCGGTGGCGGTGGCGGTGGCGGTGGCGGTCACCATGACGGCGACGAAGCCGAGCAGACCGACACAAGCAGTCGCAGATGCGGGAAACCCGGTACTGGTCCACTGGATCTGTGCCGGGCTCGCGGCGAGCGAACGCTGCAGGCTGGGCTGCGCCACCAGCAGAACGGTGCCGCCCAGTGCGACGGTCACCGCGCCGGCCACGCTGACGAGGCGGGAGGAGCGTCGCAGTCGCCCGGTCATGAGACCACGGGCCCCGGATGGGCGGCCAGCGCAGCTTCGATCAGCCGGTCGTGACTGTCGGAACCGTCGCCGCCGAGGGCGAGTTGCAGGCTGCCCCAGGACCACAGTTGGACGATGCCGTGCAGGTTCGCCCGCAGGGCGGCCGCAGTGACGGCCGCCGAAGGCTCCAACGCCTGTGCCCGGCACCGAGCGACGAGCTCGGTGACGCGCTGGAACATCGGGAGCGTCGCCGCCCGCAGCCGAGGCTCGTCCGGAGCTCCACTCTGCTCACCGCTGTCGAGCAGGTCGTGACGGAACATCAACTCGAACATGCCGCGATGTTCCAGTGCGTAGGTGACATACACCCGCGCCAGCGCCGCCAACTCAGCACGCGGCACGGCAGTCCCGGCCGTGGCTGCCGCGGACCGCACGCCCAGCTCCTCGAAGCCTCTGTGCGCGATCGCCGACCGCAGCGCCCCGGTGTGTCGGAAAGTAGCGCCGCGGCGCACCGTGCGACACGCCTGCCCGGCGGGCGATCTCCCGAAGACCAACCGAAGCGGTGCCCTCGGACAGCGCCAGCTCTACGCCGGCATCGACCAGTCGTTCCCGCAGGGGCCCTTCAACATCCATAGACAGTGTCTACCAGACCTTCGTAGACAGCGTCTAGCGACAACTCGTCTGCGCGGACTGGGAGGTCGTATTTTCCCGTTGGTTCATCCCGGGATCTGCTGTTCGATCTGCGGTGTCGGGTCGCGCCAGGAGATGGTGTTCTCACTGGTGAGACGGCGGGCCATCACGTCTGCCACAGCGATATGGGTCAGGGCTTCGGAGCGGGTGGGGAGGGTTTCGTAGCCGCGGGCCAGGCGGCGGTGGAGCATGAGCCGGCCGTAGGTCCGCTCGACCACTCGCCGTTTCGGGATCGGGGTCAATCCCCTGGTGCCGGGCGTGCGTTGCGTGATTTCCATGTCGATGCCGCGGGTGGCTGCGTGCTCGACGAGGCGCCGGCGTTACTGACGTTGTTGTCGTGGTGTCGTCGAGGTGAGGCCGGTTTCGGCGAGGCATCCGTCGATGAGGTTGCTGCGGTACTGGATCTTGCGGAGACCGTGTCGGAGCGTGCTGATGAGGTGTTCGGGGTCGGTGAAGGCGGTGTTGACCTGGCTGCTGCGCCGCAGCAGGGACCAGATGCCCTCGACGGGATTGAGGTCCGGCGCGTAGGCCGGCAGAAAGTAGCAGGTGATCCACTCGTGGGTGTCGACGAACTCCCGCAGCCGGCGGTCTTTGTGGACGTTGAGGTTGTCCCACACGAGCACGATCGGGGCGCCGAGCTGCTGGTGGGCGGCGATGAGCAGGTCACGGTAGTCGGTCCAGGTGAAACTGCGTCTGCCACCCCGCTTGTGATCCGTGTGCCGCTTGGGCCGGTAGATCAGCCGTGAGCGTTCGCCCTGCTTGTAGCAGGCCAGGGCAGCAACGGAGAAGCGTCGCTGGGAGCGTCCGCGCACTCGGATGACGGGGGTGCATCCGCGCCGGGCCCACGTGCGTGCGGTGGGCGGCGTCATCGAGAAGCCGGCCTCGTCTTCGAAGCACAGCCAGACATCGAGCGCCGCCACGGACCTTCCACCTCCGGCCAGGTCTCCTTCACCCAGCCCGCCACGGCCGCCTCGTCTCGCTCAACGGCTCGGCGGGCCGGGACCTGGTGGCTGAAGCCGTGCCGGTGCAACATCCGCGCGATCGCCGACAGCGTCATGCTCTTGTGGAACCGGCGTCCGATCAGCGTTTTGACCCTTGCCAGCGTCCAGGTCTGGTCCGGCCAGCCGTGCGCGACCGGCCCCTTGGCCAACTCCTCTTCGAGTACTGCGAACAGGGCCTCACTGAGCTTGGGCACGGAGACCGGTCCGGCGGACCGCAGCCCCTCAGCGCCCGCATCGTGGTAGGCCCGGCGCCAACGCTGCACCGAGCGCACACTCACCCGTAAGTCCTTGGCGACCTCCGCGTTGGAGACACCAGCAGCAAACTGCTCCGCGGCCTCCAGCCGGATCCGCTCACGAAACGCCTGCCGTTCAGGCGTCAGCCCACCACCCTGCGGATACCTCACACCACCGGCATACCGCAACGATCACACATCGTCAGCCCCCAACGACATTACGTCGCAAAGGTCAGTAGCCGCCGTCGACCCACGCTTTACGGCTGCGGGGATGTTCGGCGGCGACCTGGTCCAGGAGCCGAGTGCCGGCGATCGGCGCCTGCGCGGGCCGGCGGGGCTGACGGGGGCGGGACGGGGCATCCGCAAAGGAACAGCCCACCCACCGGGAGCCATCCGTGACCCCACACCTCGCCCTCGCCCGCACCTGCCGCACCCTGGCCTTCACCGAAGTGGTGACCGCGGCCTGGCTCCTCGCCAACCACGAGTGGCTGCTCGGGATCCTTGTCGTCTGGGCCGCGCCCAGCTTGCTCGCCGCCGACGGCCTGTGCCGAAGCGCGCACCATCGCGCACGGGCCAAGGCACAGCGCACGGCACCGTTGGAGGCCGGCGAGCAGGTCCCGCCGCTCACGCCGTGCTGCCCGTTCTGGAAGCACTCCGACGGCCAGATCCACGGACGGGGCTGCACCCGCCCGCCCCTCCCCCGACGTGACACCTACCGCCTCGATGACGGCGGCCGAGCCGCGTTCCTGCCCGGCGTGCACCCCGGTGGCCCGTGCGCCGGTCTCGTCGGGGATCCGGGCCGCTGGTGGGGCGAGCCGGCATGCAGGCCACCAGGCGTGCAGTGGTGTGGCGGTCAGTGAGCTTCTTCAAGCGGGCCACCGATCGGGTGACGGTCCGTGAAGCGCAACGAGCGAGGCCCCTGGGCAGTTGATCGAGATGTCTGACGTCTCAACCACGCTGCTCAGGGGCCTCGTTGGTCATCTATCCTGCCGCACTCGACCTGCCACATGCGCTCGTGGAGTGGGTCACCAGGCTCATCGTCACACGTGAGGGTGACCTCCGCTGCAAGCTCCGTCCGTCCCAGCGCGCGATAGTGGCACTGGTGTACCTGCGCGAGCACACCACCCTGGCGAAGGTCGCTGCCGGCTTCGAGATCAGCGAGTCCACCGCCCACGCCACACCAGCGAGCGCGGTCATCGACCTCCTCGCCGACCGCGCACCGGGCCTGCTGAAGGTCCTACGCGATCAGGATCCGGACTTCGTCCTCCTGGACGGCACGCTCGCCGAGTGCGACCGGGTCGGCGACGAACGGGCCCGACTACTCCCACAAGCGCCGCCGGCACGGGGTGAACGTGCAGGTGGTCACCGATCCGGACGGCCGGCTGCTGTGGCTCTCGCCCGCGCTGCCGGGCCGCTCCCACGACCTGACCGCCGCCCGCACCCACCGGATCATCCGCATCTGCGAGCGCCATGGCGTTCCCATCCTGGCCGATCTCGCCTACCAGGGCGGTGGCCCCTGGCTGACCACGCGCATCAAACGCAGGCCCCTGCGGGAACTCACCCCTACCGAAAAGACCGTCAACCGGGCTCTGGCCGCGGCACGGGCACCAGGGCTGCGGACAGGGCCTGGTTCTCGGTCCGCTCGGCGAGGGTGAGTTCACCGCCCGGCGGGCGGCGCTTGGCTAGGCGCTGTTTCTCGAATCTCCTGACGTGGGTGGGGTGTTGGGGTCAGGCTGGCTGTATGGGTCGTGGGGATCTGACGAACGCAGAGTGGGATCGGCTGGAGTCGTTGTTACCTCGTGGTGGTGCGCGTGGGGGCCGGTGGAGCGATCACCGGCGGGTGATCAACGGTGTGCTGTACCGGGTGCGGACGGGTGTGCAGTGGCGGGACCTGCCGGAGCGGTTCGGGCCTTGGGAGACCGTCTATAAACGGCATCGCCGCTGGTCAGCTGATGGAACGTGGGCGATGCTGCTGTCTCGCGTTCAGGCCGCCGAGGACGCCGCAGGCCGAATCGACTGGGATGTGTCGGTGGACTCAACTGCTGTGCGCGCTCACCAGCATGCCGCCGGCGCGAGGAAGACGTCCCCGGCCGGGGATCCTCAAAAGGGGGTCGACCGGGGGACGAACCAGGCCGATCCGGTGCTTGGAAAACTGGCCGCCCGGCTGGAGGAGGTAGTCAGATCGGCGAGTGCCTGGGACGTTCCCGCGGAGGCTTCACCACCAAAATCCATCTTGCCGCCGACGGACGATGCAGGCCTCTCGCCCTCCTGCTGACGCCAGGGCACTACGGTGACGGCCCTCAACTCGAGCGGGTCCTGGAGCAGGTTTCCGTACCCCGTATCGGCGTCGGACGGCCTCGCACCCGGCCCGACCGCGTCCTGGCAGACAAGGCCTACACCGCCCGCAGAAACCGCCGCTACCTGCGACGACGCGGCATCCCGCACACCATCCCCGAACGCCTGGACCAGCAAAAGCACCGGCGCAACCGCGGCTCCCGAGGCGGCCGCCCCACCGGCTTCGACAGCGAGCGGTACAAGAAACGCAACACCGTCGAACGCGCCATCAACCGCCTCAAGAGCTTCCGCGCCGTCGCCACACGCTACGAGAAGCGGGCCTACGTCTACCTCGGCACCGTCACCCTCGCAGCCCTCATGATCTGGCTCCGCACATGATCCGAGAAACAGTGCCTAGTCCTCCACGTCGTGGCCGAGCTTGGCCTTGAGGGTGGCCTTGACGTCGATCTCGGCGAGGACGCCGAAGCCCTGATCACCCAGAGCCTTGTGCACGGCGGTGACGCGTGGTGTCGAAGTCGATGCCGAGGCGGATGGTGCGGTCGTAGGGCACGGACCCTCCCGAGTGGCGTGCGCCGAGGTAGCCGCCGAGGAGACCGCCGGCGCCGCAGGAAAGGCCCAGCAGCCAGGTGGGGGTTACGTCGCCGGTGGTGGCGAGGGAGAGCAGCGCGTAGGTGGCCGCGCCGACGATGGAGGTGACGAAGGTGGAGGCCAGGGCGGCGGGTGCGACGGTGGCGACCGGTGCGCCGCGGCCGACGAGGATCGGGCCGAGCACCGAGCCACCCCCGATTCCGTAGATGCCCCCGGCCACGCCGACGGCCAGGGCCAGCGACGTCGACACGGGCACCGGCGACGACCGGGACACGGCACATCGCCGCGCGACAACTCCCGGACCCGTCCCGGCCTTTTGGCGAGGCAGAAGCAGTCATGTAGGACGGCTGGCTGGCTCGCGGGACCCGAAGTCGCTGAAGGACTGGATGTGCCCGACGCTGCGCCGGGGTGGTGTTCGGCGCATGATGTCGAGCAGTTCTCGTGGTGTCTGGCTGGAGAGGGCTCGGAAGTCTCGGTTCATGTGGGATTGGTCGTGGTATCCCGCCAGGCTGGCCAGGTCGGCGAGCGAGTCCAGGCTGTTCGATGCCATGGTCAGGGTCCGGTGGAACCTGATGATGCGGGAGAGCGTTTGAGCAGGCAACCCGATGTGCTCGCGCAGCAGCCCCTGTATGCGGCGCTGACCGAGGCCGGTAGCCAGCATCAGCTCGCGTAAGGACACGGCGCCGCCACGATCACGCAGCAGAGCCCAAGCCTTGACCGCAGCAGGCGAAGGAGGCGTCCCGCCTCGGAGCCGCCGGGTGAGCAGGGCGTCGAGAATCTGCCAGCGGCGGGGCCAGTGCGGTGCGGCGGCCAGTTGTTCGGTGGCGTTTGCAGTCCAGCCGGATCCCATGATGTGGTCCGGGTCGATCACTGTCTTCGCCAGGTGCTGCAGGGGAATGTGCAAAAGCTGGTAGGCGCCCAGCGGCGTGAGGTCGACCTCGAGGGCATACCCGGATCCGTCGAAGCCCGCGAGCGTGGACGTGGTCTGCAACCCTGCGATCATCGCCGGCCACGAAGCGGACGGCACCGGCTGTTCGGGACCGCTGTGGATGGTCAGCGGCTGACCCCACGCCAGGAGCAGGGTGACGGTCGCCGAGGGAAGGGTGACCCGCGCGGGCCTCGCGCCCTCCATTCGGTGGCCTCGATAGCCGACGACGATGCCGCGCAAGGATGCGGCGGGATGTCCGGTGTACTCGCCGGGCTGGTCGAACGGTTCGGTCACTGCTGACGTTCCTCCGCTGTGATTGCGCCTTCGTACAAGACTCCCGGCGGTCGGTGCCGAAGGCTAGGGCCTGCTCGGTCATCCGGGCAGCCGATGAGAAGCCTGCAACTGCCGGCGGGAGGGCTGAGGCTCACTCTGCGTTGACGGCGATGACCGGCCGTCGGCAGGACGGGCCTCGACACCGCGGCAACAAACAGGAGGAGATGGACCCATGCCCACGCGAACAAATCGAAGCGGACTCCTCGCCTTGCTGGCGACGGCCGGACTGCTCGCCGGCGCCTCCCAAGCGGCGGCCTCCCAGCCAGAATCGGCGGCCCCGGCGGCAGCGCGTCAGGCTGCCTCACTGGTCTACCTGAACACGGTGGTCGACCAGTGGAGCCACTGGACCCCCGACTGGCACAACGAGTCGCACGCCGGCACGTTGTACGCGGGCCGGAGCTACTTCTACTGCTACACGTACAGCGTCACCTACACGGGCAACGGCCATACGAGCTCGGTGTGGCTCCGCACGGACGACGACACGGGCAACCGGAACGTGTGGGTGAGCGACGTGAACCTCGACCCGTACGGGTTCAGGTACGACGTCAACCTGCTGCCCCACTGCTAGGCCGTTTCCTTCAAATCATCTCGCTGACCAGATGAAGATGGCGGCGGGGTAGATGGTGGCGGTCGACCAGCTCGCGGCCAGGGCCGGCTTTGGACAGGCCCCGGCGGCGTGCTGGTCTGCTCGGACGATGGTGGAGTCGACCGCGAGGCCGGCACGGCGCAGCTCCACGAGCGGAGCCTCGTGCCGACGGGGCCGCACCCCAGCCTCGCGCAGGGCGTCATGGATGCGTTCGACCGTCCCATCGTCGTGCCACCACGTGAAGTACCAGTACACCGTCGGCCACGGCGCGAAGTGCCGTCGGCAGCTGCCGCCAGGCACACCCGGTCCGCACCACATAGAAGTCAGATGCGTTGCGCGGTCAACTTTTTGCCATCTGCCCCGAGGATCAGAATGTTCCTGGCGATGCCATCCCGGCCATGGTCACCGTCCCACCACTCAACGAAGCTGTGGGCGAGCGTTTCAGATTCAGACTTTCCGGATCCTGCCGGGTAGTCCGTGCTTATTTCAACGTCATAGTCGTGTTCGGTCAGTTGGACTTCGATCAGCGCGCGGGTGTGGTCGACTTGCTGTCCTTCGCCCTTGGCGCGAGCCCAGGTACGGAATTGCTCCAGGAGCTTCGCGTCCGGGGTCCGTGTGGTCACAGGACCGGTGGGTATCTGCTCAGGGGCGTTGGCGACGCCGTTGAGGCAACCCTGAACCCAGGCGCCACGATCCACCTCGGCAGCACTGCCGGCCCGCAGGGCCCGCCGCGTGCAGCCGCCCCACACGGTTTCGTGCACGGCCGCACCCTTGCCCGAAGAGTCATAGACCGCCTTGCCCACGGTGTATCCGGCGCGGTAGGCGGCCACATACGCAGGCATAGCGGTCGAGCGGGACTCAGGCGCAGGCTTGCTGGCAGGCTTGTTGCTGCCGCAACCGACGAGGCCGATCAACGTGGCGACAGTGATGCCGAGTACACGGTTTGAGCGGTGATTCATTACTCCCCCTGAGTATGGTCTGTTACCCACTCGATCTTCTGGCAGAACCTTCGCTCCCGCCGGGCTGAGCTGGCTGGAAACTGCTGCACCAAGTCGGCAACGCCGCCTCGTGCCCTGTCGCGGAGAAGGCCGGGTACGGCGTGGAGGCCGTACCGCCCGCCATGCCTCCCGCGTATCCCGAGGACGACTATCTGCACGAACGACTGCAGATGGCCGTCACCGTTCCGTCACAAGTAGTTGCCGCACGGAACCCTGCCGCTCTCCCGCCCTGTCTGCACTCACGTATCACGACCACGCGTACCGCGGGAAACAACCGACGACCGAAACCCGCGGACGAGACGACTCAGGGGGACGACAGCATGCGGCACAGCAACAGCAACGGCATTCGCAGGGCGGCTCTGGCGACGACGGCGGTCACAGCCGTCGCGGCCGCGGTGACCGGCATCCTGCCCGGCACCGCCATGGCGGCGAGCACCACCACCTCCACCCCGCCGCCCACCTGCCCGGCCTCCGCCCTCCAGGTCAGCGCCCGGCAGGCCGTGCACCGGCCCGTCGGGACCGGGACCGGGGCGGCGGTCGTGCAGTTCACCAACGTCTCCCGCAGGACGTGCGTCCTGAAGGGCCATCCGACGGTCGCGGGCGCCGGGAACGGCTCCCCCGCCCACAACACCCCGCTCAAGGTCACCCGCACCGGCGGGGCGGCCACCGTGACGATCCGGCCGCACGGCAAGGCCTGGGTGAAGCTGACCTTCGTCCAGGTCCACGGGGAAGCCGACGGCTACTGCGTGTCGGGCAAGGACCCGGTGACGTATCCGACGATGGTCATCGGACTGCCTCACTCCGGGAAGCACCAGGTCGCCCTGAACGACGGGGTGTGGGCCGAGTGCGACAACAAGGTGACCGTCACCCCGGTCTCGGCAGTCAAGCCTTCCTGACCCCACCGTCCCCACACATCGAGCAGCCTGCACGACGATCGCAACGCCCTGACCTGCACGTTCACGAGGCACTTCGCGCGAGTACTTGTACTTCACTCAGTGTGACCACATCACACGAAGTGGACCAGAGCCTGGGATCTGACACCACTCGTCGCTCAGACGGGACAGCACCCGGTGTTGTCGGAGAGTGATATCACCGTCCTTCGACACCGCTTGGTGCCTTGCGGCAGGAGGATCGGTGCGCTTCGTGTGGTGAGGGGTCGCTGGATGCCGCGCATGTCCAAGGTCGATCCGTACGCGGCGTTCCGCCGTGATGCCTGTGCGGGCCTGTCGAACCGGGTTCTGCAGGCACTGGGGAGCCGGTTTCCGCGCGATGACGACGGCGTTGGCACCGGTGTGGCCGGAGCCGAGCAGCCGGAGACCGGATCGCCGGTGCAACCGCCGACCGGTGGTCAGCGATGACCGGTCGGCGGTGCGTCCTGTCCGGCTTGCCCGGGGCATTACCGACGAGCCGGCACCACCCGCGTCGTCGCGGTCACGCCCGGCAGGCCCCGTTCGCCACTCAGTACCAGCAACCCGTCCCGGTCGCCTTGGAGTTCATATCGGAAGACCACCGGCGGCCAGATCGCTCCCCGCCAAGTGGCCGCCGCTGGGGAATTGCCACGCTTCTGATCCACTTCTTGTGGTCCGGTAACGGCGAGTGGCGGTGCTCAGTCCACGAGGAGGACTTGGCGTCGCAGGAGGTCGAATCCAGCCGGCCGTATCCGTCCCTGTTTGGTGAGTGTGCGGTAGCAGATGAGGGTGCAGGCGATCCTGGTGAAGGGCCAGGAAGTGGTCGGCTTTGCGTTCGTAGCGGCGGTGCAGGCGTCGACATCCGGCGAGCCAGGACATGGTGCGTTCGATGGTCCAACAGTGGCGGCCGAGCCGTTGCGAAGTCTCGATGCCTCTGCGGGCGATGCGGTGCTGGATGCCTCGGCCGGACAACCACCGTCGCAGGTGGCTGCAGTCATAGCCCTTGTCGGCGTGGAGCTTGGCGGGCCGTCGGCGGCGAGGTCCGCGGCGCGAGCGGATGGGCGGGATGCCGCGCACGAGCGGTTCGAGGGCCTGACTGTCGTGCAGGTTCGCGCCGGAGATTCCGACAGAAAGGGGCAGTCCGGTCCGCTCGGTGATCATAGGGCCTGTTGCGAAAATGGCACGGTCGACTGAAGAGCGGGCTACGCGGCAGGCGCCGCTTTGTATCAGGCCCTGGAGGGTTGCTGTCCCTGGGAGCCGTCGGCCGCGAGCGGAAGACTGCGCAGCGACAGTGCGCTCGGCGCCGGCAGCGCTCCGTGGGCCGCCTCGGCGCGGAACGACTGGAGCAAGTACGCCACCAGACGCCGGGACGCCGCACGGTCACCCGGCAATGCGGTGACCAGACCGCAGTGGGACAACAGGGCCACGGCAAGGTCGGAGGGGTGGAAGTCGGCCCGCAGCGCGCCCGCCGCCTGAGCCCTGCGGACCAGGGCCATGAAGTCCCGCTCGGCCTGTTCACATACTCGCGCGTGTTCTCGCGTGGTGTCCGGAAAGGCCGAGACGAACGCGGCCGGGAAGCCCCGTTCCTCCCGTTGTAGTTCGCAGACCGTCTCGACCAGCCGCTGGAAGCCCTGCCACGGATCGGGGTCGGCCAGCGCCTCGGTGAGCGCCTGAGCACAGGCGTCCGTCTGGTGCGCGAACGTGGCCCGCACCAGGGCGTCCCGCGTCGGGAAACGCCGGTACAGCGTCGCCACGCCGACCCCCGCCCGCCGGGCCACGGTCGCCATGGGCGCGTCGATGCCGTGCTCGGCGAAAACCACGCGGGCAGCCGAGAGGATGCGCCGCCGGTTGCGCCGGGCGTCCGCCCGCAGACTGTCCTGCCCCGCGATCCGAGAGGATTCCCCCACCACTGTCTCTCACCTCCGGTCAACTGGACGATCTCGTCCGCTTGCCAGCCTACGCTCGGCGCCACGATCCCCCCGCACGGCCACTGTGGCGAAGGTGAGAACACAACGATGGACGACCGCACGATGAGAGCCGTACTGTTCGACCGCTTCGGCGGCCCCGAGGTGCTGTACGTGGGCCGGGTGCCCCGCCCCGGACCGGCACCCGGCGAGGTCCTCGTACGCGTGCACGCGTTCAGCGTGAACGGCGCCGAACTGGCCGCCCGTTCCGGTCGGCTCCGCCTCATCACCGGCCGAAAATTCCCGCAGCGCATCGGGCTGGACTTCACTGGCGAAATCGCCGCACTCGGCACCGGCGCGACTGGCGTAGCGGTCGGCGACCGGGTGTGGGGCGCCCTGGGCCGCAACTCCGGATTCGGCAGCGCCGCCGAGTACGTGACGGTACGGCCCGAGCGGCTCGGCCGGGTCCCGGACGGGCTGGACCTCGTGGCCGCCGCCGCACTGCCAGTGGCCACCACGGCCGTCACGGCTCTCCGCGACAAGGCCGCACTGAGCCCCGGCGAACGGCTGCTCGTACGGGGCGCGGCGGGCGGCGTCGGCAACGCCGCCGTCCAGCTTGGACAGGCGTACGGCGCCGAGGTCACGGCCCTGGCCCGCGCTGCCAACCTCGACTTCGTCCGTACGCTCGGTGCCCACCACGCCGCCGACCACCGGAACGTGTCCCCTGCGGAACTGGGGCTGTTCGACGTGGTCCTCGACACGGCGGGCACCGACCTGCGTACCGTACGGCGGATGCTGAAGCCAGGCGGACGCATGGTCACCATCGCCTTCGACCTGACGCGGCCCGCCGCCTCGCTGGGCTACATCGCAGCCAGCGCCGTCCACGGACGCGGCCGGGTGCGCTTCTTCAGCGGCAACCCCGAACGTGCGCTCTTCGACGACCTCGCCCGCCAGGTGACAGAGGGGAAGCTGCGACCGGCGGTGGACACGGTCTTCCCGCTGGAAGAGACAGCGGCCGCACACCGGGCGCTGGAGGCGGGCGGGGTGCGGGGCAAGTACGTGGTCAGGGTCGACTAGGGTTTGTTGGGAAAGTGCTGGTCACAGCCACTCGTTGAGGACTTCGACCAACACGGTCGCCTCGTAGCGGACGGCGAGCTTGTCGTATCTCGTGGCCACGGCCCGGTGGCGCTTGAGGCGGTCAATTCCCGCACTCGACGGCATGCCGCTCGCGGTGGTCGGTTCTGTCGAACTTCGGCGGCCGACCGCCTCGGGAGCCGAGCTTCTGGCAGTTGCGGACCCGGTCGGCGGGGACCGGGATGGTCGCCTTGATCCCGCGTCTGCGCAGGTAGGCCCGGTTGCGGCGCGAGTCGTACGCTCTGTCGGCCCGCACCCGGTCCGGCAACGGGTGAGATGCCACCTGGCACGATGCCCTCATGAATTTTCGGTGGCTGGTGAAGGGCAGGCCAGTGACCCGGGTGCCGCCTCGGGTGGGCCATCGTCAAGGGCCCTGACCCACTCCATCCGGCGGAGGTCTTCGGGCTCGATGAGAAGGCCGCGATGCGCCGTGCGGAACTCCGCGCGGGCCCTGCTGGAGCGGCCCCTGGAATCACCACGCTCTTGAGGGGCCATCGCGTCAGCGATGGCCCCTCAAGAGCCCACTCAACAGCCTCCGTCCTGCGAACTTTCGGAGGCGACGGGATCAGCGGGCGGGCGGGACGAACTCGGGCTGGTCGAGCAGGCGCAGCCAGCTTCCGTCGGACTGACGCCTGACGACCTGCGCCCGCGCGCCGGCCCCGTCCTTGGGTGGGGTCGAGGTGAGAGCGATGTCTCCGCTGATCAACGTCGGCAGCGGCTGTTCCGGCTCGAAGCGGGGACCGTTGGCCAGCACCTTTTCCCATAGCGCGCGGATCGCATCCCGCCCCACCGTCAGCTCGCCGGGCGGGTAGGCCATCACGGCGTCCTCCTCGTACAGCGCGGCGACCCCGGTCGCGTCACCGGCATTGGACCGCTCGACGAACAAGCGGGTGATGTCCTCGGGCCGCATCGCTTTCTCGTGCTCCGGCATGGGTTCCTCCTGACGTCGGGCTCCGGCACTTCTCAGCGTGATCGCCCGGCAATCAGAAGTCCAACAGATGGATCTTCTGCAAACTAGAATTCGCAAGCATGGAACTAAGGCAGCTGGAATACTTCGTCGCCGTCGCCAGCGAGCAGAACTTCACCCGTGCGGCCGAGCGGGTGCACATCAGTCAGTCCGGCGTCAGCGCCCAGATCCGCCAGCTCGAACGGGAACTCGGCGCCGAACTGTTCGACCGGTCGGCCCGAACCGTCACCCTCACCGTCGCGGGAACGGCCGCACTCGAACACGCCCGCGCCGCACTCGCCGCAGCTGAGGCAGTCGGCCAGGCAGTGGGCGAGGTGACCGACCTGATCCGGGGCCGGCTCACCGTCGGGATGGTCATCGGCTGCACCCTCGCCCCGCTCTTCGAAGCCCTCGCCGTATTTCACGAGGCGCATCCCGGTGTGGAGATCTCGCTGCTGGAGGACAGCTCCGACCGGCTTGCCGAAGGGGTACGTACCGGCGCCGTCGACTTGGCGCTCATCGGGACCGCAGCGGCCACCCCCGACGGGCTGGACGCGCTGACAATCATCAGCGAACGGCTCATCGCGGCAGTCCCGGGCGGGCACCCGTTGGCGAAACAACGCCGGGTCACCCTACGCGACCTGATCGCCTACCCCATCGTGTGCATGCCACCCGGCACCGGCCTGCGCGCCGTATTTGACCAGGCTTGCGCCGCACAGAGCCTCCAGCCCTCGATCGCGCTGCAAGCCAGCGCCGCGGATGCCATTGCAGACCTCGCCGCCCGCGGGCTCGGCGTCGCCATCCTCAGCGAGTCGATGGCCGCGAGCTACCGCGACCGGCTCACCGCCCGCACCATCGACGATGTCGAAACACCGGCGTTGCTCGCCCTCATCTGGAAGAGCGCACACAACCCCTCGGTACGCGAACTGCTCATGCACAGCCGACAAGCCTTCACGGGACTTTCTGGGGCTGCACCAGTAGAGGCCGACTCAGCGGCTTCGCGGCGACCCCAGGGCCATCCCCCACATGTGAGGCAACAGACCCTCGGGTTGCCGCCGAATGGCCTTCCGTTTTCGCGAACTCGCGGGCCTGCACCAGGTCTGTGCAGTGAACGGCGGAAGTAGGTCGGATTTCTTCAGCGTCGCCCGGCGGTGAACCGGCCGTCGAAGGCAATGTCGAAGGCTCGGAGCGGCCGTCCAGCGCAAGGTCCAGCGCAAGCGTCCGGTCCCGGAACCACTGCGCGGCCGTCGCCGCCAGGGCGCTCCGCAACCGTGCCGTCGTCGGGTCCAGGCTCATGACAGCCAGGTAGACGCGCTTGAGGGCAGCCTGGCCGGTCGGGAAGTGCCCTCGGACCCGGACGGCTTTGCGGATCCGCGCGTTGACGCTCTCGATCGCGTAGGTGGTACAGACGATCTTGCGGATCTCCACGTCGAACCGGGGGAAGGGCACGAACTCCGCTCAGGCCGCCTCCCAAAGCCGGACGATCGCCGGGTACTTCCCTCCCAAGGCGTCGGTCAATTCCACGAACCGCTCCAGGGCGGCCTCCCCGATGGGGGCGGCGCGGACGGGCCTGAACGCTTCTGCGATCCACTCCACGACTCGTCAACTGCGCTGGGGGGGGCGGCCATGGCGTCGGCGAGGGTGCGACTACGGCGTTGTGGTCGCGGAGCGTAAGGGGCAACGCGATCCACACCCTCGGCCTCGTTTGCGATCAGCGTCACGGGGCTCGAGGCGCGACTCGACGGCGCGTTCCGTCAGGCGCTGCTGAACGGAGCCGCTGCCGGGCTGGAGAACCCGATGTTCGCGCAGGGAAGGCCCGGTCCCGATCGACACCAAGGTGACGACGCCACCCACCACAGCACCGGCACCGGCAGGCATTCCTGCGCCGATTCGATCTTGAGCACACATTCAGGACGGCACTCTACGTCCACGTCGACGACCGCCTGAAGACTCCGCGCCGGCGTGGGCGACCGCCCCGGCCGGCCGACGCGGAACTGGTCACCCTGGCCGCAGCACAGGCCACTCCGGGCTTCCACTGCGAGGCCCGCCGGCTGCGCTTCACCCAAGCCGACCTGCGTGGGGTGTCGGGGCCCGCCAAGTGGCCTTGGCAGAAGTGGAGTTGGGGGTGATTTCAGGCGTAGCGGCCTCTCCTGAGCCGGTCGACCGCCCCTGGAGGTGGCCGTGTCGCATCGTCAAGATCAATGCAAGCCCTTTCTCCGGGCGGCTCTGGTGGTGGGCGGACTGTGCCGGACGAATATGGCTCCGCCCTGCGAGAGTTGGTTGTGCGTCACCTGCGCGGCCTGAGCTGCGGAGATAGTGCGGAGCGAGTGTACCGGCCGACCGGTTTGACCTGTTCGGTGCTCACGCTCCGCAGATTGGCCCATTACCGACAGTGCGCGCCTGACCTCGCGCATCTCATACTGGGGCGGCGCGACAACGGGGGGCTCTTGTCGCGTGCTGAACCACAACGCAATGCAGGAGACGCGGCGCCACTGACCAGGCGCCGCCGAGGTTCACGCGGCCATCGCGTTCACTCACGCCACCTTGTGGCCGACGTGTGCCCACGATGCCCTGGAGGGGAAACAGCATGACGAATTCACGCCTGAGAGCGCTGTCCGGTGTCTTTGCCGCCGGCTCGCTCATCGCCGGTCTGGCCGGTTCGACGGCGCAGGCAGCGGAGAGCACCACTGCCGCCGCCGTGGCGGAGATCGGTATCCGGTTCAACCCGGACGGCGATGCCGGGCAATGCGGGGGGCTGGCGGGGCAGCAGTGGGGCCGCAACCCGGACTTCACCCGGTCGATCCGGTTCGACACCGACAACCGCTCGGGCGGCTGTCAGCTGTCCTTCGGCATCTTCGACCCGGACAACACACTGTCGGGCGCGTCCATCTCCTATGCCTTCCGGGCCACTGCCGGTGGCGACGCGGGACAGTGCGGAAACCCGGGCACCTTTCAGATGCCGATCCAGCGGTTCAAGACCTTTGGGCCCCAGGTCCGGGTCGACACCGACGGCAGGCCGGGCGGCTGCAATCTCACCTTCGCCGTCTCGGGCCGCTCCGACGTCATCTTGGAGGTGAGGTACTTCGCGGACGGCGACGGCAGCCAGTGCGTGAACTCCCTTCCCTCGGACCAGAACCACACGGCGTTCGCGGGTAGCCCGGTGACCATCGGCATCGACACCGACGGGCGCTCCGGCGGCTGCCAGATGCAGCTGCGGCTCCAGAAGGTCTAGGCGAGCAGTTCCGAGGTGGCTCAGTGGTCTCAGGCGATCAGCGAGCGGGTGACGGGTGCGCCGATGGCGCTGTTGTGCCAGATCGCGCAGGTCATCGCCAGGATCCGTTGGGCCACCCGGACTCCGACACCCTCGAAGGTGCGTCCGACGTGCTGCTCCGGATCGAGCTCCCCCTTGAGGGTGTCACTGACCGACCCGATCAGCTGACGCACCGTCTTGAGCAGGGCTTCTCCCGGCCGTGGTGTGCCGCAGTCGCGGCAGGAGGGCCGTAGCAGGCCAGCCGGCGCTCCCGGCCCCCCCAAGCGCCTGCGCGTGTGGCTCACCCGGCGGACTCGTCAGCCCACCTCGGCAAGGGCGAACCCCTCCCGGTCGGGGCCCGCGTCGGCGATCCGCTCGCCGTCCGGGCCCCACACACCGCTGCGGCCCGCGCATGGGCCCACCTCGCTCGGGCCGATGAGGTCGGCCAGCACCACGTACAGCCCGAAGTCCCTGGCCCGCACCGGATACACCTTCTCGAACGAGTCGTTCTCGGCATCCAGCGCCGAACTCGCCAGATAGACGGCGCAGCCGTCTGAGGCGGCCCGCTCGGCGATGTCGGGGAAGCGGTTGTCGTAGCAGGTGGCGAGCACGAAACGGACATCATCGAGGGTGAAGCGCCCGTCAGCGGTACCTGGGGCGAAGACCTCGGCCTCGAAGCCGTACAGATGCCTCTTGTCGTAGCGGGTGAGGAGCGCGCCGTCCGGGCCGATGACCAGCGAGGTAATACCCGGCCGGCCCTCCGCCCCGGCCATGAGCACCGGCCCGTTGACCACGGCCGCCGCCCCCGTCGTCCGGCATGCCTCCCGTACTGGATCGAGCCGGGCGTCTCCCTCAGCGAGACAAGCGGCCGGGGTCGCACGGATGAGGGTCGGCTCGTAGCCGCTCAGGGCCAGCTCGGGGAAGACGACGACCCGCGCACCCTCAGCGCCGGCCCGCCGGATCAGATCAGACACCGTACGGACGTTGCTCTCGATATCCCCGGCGGCCGGGGCGAACTGCGCAGCTGCGACGATCATGCCCGCCATCATCCCGCCTGCCCGCCGCGGGCGGAACCCCGGGCCCGGGCCGTCACTTCTTTCTCATCGCCGTGGCGAAAGGACACACCCTCCAGCCGAATGCCGAACCGCTTCCGACCGAACACCGACGCTGACCAACCGGGACGAGTTTTTCAGGGTCAATGCCGCCCGGTGCCAACGCCATCGGGCTCGCGGACGTCCTGCGCCACGACAGCCTCGCCGTTCCTATTGAGGCGGGTCCCGCTGGTGGAACAGTATCCCAACTCCCCCAGATGCGTGGACTACACGGCGGTGCGACGCTGGAAATAGCGGACCGCCACCACCTGCCGTCCGCCCCTATGTGGGAGAGAGGCCGCTATGGCAACGACACCTCACGCTGGTTCCAGCACTGACATCTGCGCCCAGATGCGGCACGATGCCGAGCTAGGCAAAAAGGAACTAAAGGAAGAGAGAAAAAAGCTCTCGGCACTCAAGCTCAAGCTCATGCATGAAACGGATCCAATAAAGGCTCAACAATTGAGGGAGGAAATTGAAGCTTTGGAAAATGGAATAAAGTCGGACGAAGCCCAACTTCAGGCGCTGCTGGAGGACATCTCCGCCAATTGCAGTGGCCACTAGGGTCCGCTTCGACGTTCTGCTCGAGGTGGAGACCGTCGAGGACGACGACTGGATGTCCCTGTCAAAATCCGCCCACCGCCTGAGCGTCACAAGTCGTGGCGATAGTCCGCCCCGTGCCCGCGTCCGCCCCGTGCCGGCACCGACGTGCGGGTCCGTCCATGGCGCAAGTGGGTTCACCTCAAGCCGTCAGGGGCAGGTCTGCTGATACGGAACACCTGGAAGATGGAGGCGCCACTCGAGTGGCGTCAGGCCTTTGGTGACGCGGCGGCAGACTCTTTCGGCGGCTGTGTCCAAAGCGATGTCGTACGTCTGGAGCGGCGTGCGGGCGCCCGAGGCGTAGAGCCTGCTGCCGTCGGCGTTGAAGGACAGGGCGTTGATGGTGTCGCCGGGTGTGGGCAGGGGCGTTCCGATCGGCTGGTGTGAGGCGGTGTCCCACAGTTGTAGGGTGCCTTCGTCTGCGGCGACGGCGAGCATTCGGCTGTCGGGAGAGTAGGCGAGCGCTGAGACGTACTGCGAGTGTGTCGTGCCGGAGGCGAGTACGCCGAGTCTTCGTGTGAGATGGCCTTCCCACAGCACCACGCGGCCGGACGAGTCGCCGGCTGCCAGGTACCTCCCGTCGGGGCTGAACGCGGCCGCGCTGGTCACGCCGGGGCCTTGGGCTGCCGGTAGGCCGGTACCGGACGGCAGTTGGTACGCGCGCCCTTGCTGGGACACGACCAGGTCACCGTCGGGATGCAGCACCGCTCGCCCAGCGGCGCCGGGGATCGTGCGAGTCGTCGTGCGGCGGCGGAGGTCCCAGATACGCGCGGGTGCGGAACCGTAGCCTGGTATGTCGGACAGCAACAGTGAGTGATCCTGCGGCCCGAAGGTCACGTACGACGGTGGGCTCGCGCCGAGTTCGTCGGCGCCCAGAACCGTTGTGATCCGTCGGCGGGACACGTCATACGTTGCGAGACTTCCTGGCGGTCCGGTTGCGGGATCGAAGCGCCTGACTCCGTAGGCGAGCATTTCGCCCGTGGAGTCGAGGTCCATGAGGACCTGGCAGCTGGCGAGCGTGCCTGCGTCAGACACGGGGCATGTCACGGAGGGTGGTCCGGCCAGGGTTTTTCCTGTCCGTGTGTCGACGACACGGAATTGGATGCGTTTGCTGTCGGGGTCCGGCACCGCTGTGGCCATCGTGGCACCATCCGGGCCGAAGGTGCTTGCGAGGGAAGGTACGTCGGTCCAGCGGGTGGACCCGGCCGGACCGAGAGTGAGGGTGTGCACCGACGGTCCCCAGGACTCCGCCGGGCCGCCGACGTAGCGCAGGATTCCCGCTCGGGTGTCCAGTCTGATCTCCTTGACGGTCTCTCCGGAGAGCCGGTGACGGTACACCGGGTACTGCGGAGCGGCCAGCCGCCACACGAGGATCTCCGAACCGTCCGCGGCGGCCATGAACGAGCCGCCCTCGCCCAGTTCCACGATGCTCAGCCCTGAGTGCACGACTTTCGGCAGCTCCCGGCCCGTCATGATGCTCCAGGTGCGGAAACCTGTGTCGTCGGCAATGGCGAGGTGGCTGCTGTCCGCGCTGAACTCGATCTGCTCCCGGGCGCATTGACGCTCGGTGACTCGGGGCAGCCAGGGGGTCGTCAGCCGGCGCTTCTTCGCGACGTCCCACAGCTGCAGCCTCTGTCCCGGGACACATACGGCGAGGTAGCGGTCGTCGGCGCTCAGTATCGCGTCGGGGACGCCTGGGACTTCATGGTCATGGCCGCCACGGCGCTCTGTGCTGTATGTACGGTGGAGAGCCGAAAGGTTCTCCCAGGTCACGTCGGTGCGGTCGGCACGTCGACCAGTCACCTCCAGTTCGATCTGCAGGCGTTTGCGCCGGGTTTGCGGATCCCAGAGCTGGATCGCCAGTTGGGTGTCGTTCCTGTCGTACACGGTGAGGAGGCGACCGCTCGGGCTCATTTCCACACCGTTGTCGGCGTCTGCCAGCGGCAGGCCGGAGGAGCGTCCTGTGGCGAGATCGCGTACGGCCACCCGGTTGTCCACGAAGACCGGGAGCCACCCGGCGTCGGTTCGTGGCGAGGCCGCGCCATCCAGGCTCCGGCCCAGGCCCGGCAGGACGCTGAGGCGTCGGTGGGTGGACACGTCCCAGTGCGTCACATGGTCCGCTCCAATGCTGATCAACGTGCTTCCGTCGGCGCTCAGCCGCCGCATGGTCGCGGGGCTGCTGTCGGGGTCGGTGAAGACGTCCTGCTCCTGCTCGCTCGCGGCGGCGAGCAGGGCGGAGCGGGTCTCGGGCAGGTCGGCGACCTGCCATGCGGCGAGACTGAGGCGCATCGCTGTTTGCGGGTCGGACGGACGCAGGCTGTCGGCGACGGCGGCGACGCGACGTGCCTCGGCTTCCTGACGACCGCGTTCACCGGAACGGTTCTGCTGCCATGCGGTGAGGGCGGCTACGAGGCTGAGGACGACGAGGACGGACAGGGCGGCCGTGCGGGTGTGCCGCTGGCGACGGTCCCGCGCGCGTGCGGCAAGGCTGGCGGTGAGGAACTCCCGTTCCGCCGGGGTGAGATCGTCCCGCCGGCCGGGGCCGGCACAGTGCGCCTCGGCGACGGACAGACGTACTCCCCGGTAGAGGGAGCCGGGGTCCTTGCCGAGTGTCTGCCAGGTGTGGGTGGCCTCAGTCAGGTGGAGCTGGGTGCGCAGGCGGTCGCGATCCTCTTCGATCCATGCGCGAAGCCGGGGCCAGGCGGACAGGACGGCTTCGTGGGAAAGGTGGACCGTGTCCCTGTCGATGGTGACCAGACGGTCGCGGGCCAGACGGTCGAGGACCAGGTCAGCGTCGGACGCGGCTGCGGGGCCCAGGGTCGTGATCTCGCCGCGGTCCGCCGGACGGCGAGTGTCCTGGTTCCCCTGGCCGGGCGTCACCAGTCGGAGCAGGATCCGCCGGGCGGTCTCGGCCTGTTCGGGGGTGAGGCGTCCGTAGAAGTCCTCCGCCGTGCGGGTGATCGCCCCCCGGATGCCGCCGGCGGCATCGTAGGCTGCCTCGGTCAGGACCCGGCCGCTGCGCCGACGCCAGGTTTCCAGCAGGGCGTGAGACATCAACGGCAGGCCACCGGCTTCGTCCGCGACGTCTCTGATGATCCGGGCGGTCAGGGCGCGTTCCACGACGAGCCCGCCCAGTGCGGCAGGCCGGACGATGGCCTCCCGTAGTTCCCTGTGGTTCATGGGCGCGACCAGCAGCGTGGCGTCCTGGGCTGCCTCGGCGATACGGCGGTGGCGGGTGAGGTGACCGTAGAAGTCGGCCCGGATGGCGACCACGACGCGGATGCCCGGAGCGGATCGCAGGGCGCACAGCAGGTCGAGGAAGCGGGCCCGCTCGGCCGGATCGGCGCAGAGCGTGAAGACCTCCTCCAGCTGGTCCACCACGATGACGGTGCGGGCGGGGGCCGTTTCGGGATCCAGGATCCCGGCATGCGTGCGGGCTGGGTTCGGCCCTGGAGTGAGGACGCGGATCACGGCAGGCTGTTCCTGCCGGGATGCGGTCCGCTGCATTCGGGCGATCAGTCCGGCGCGTAGCACAGAGGACTTGCCGCTGCCGGAGGGCCCTGTCACCGTCACCAGCTGTTTACGGCCGACCAGGTCCATCAGCTGGTCGACGAGCTGGTCCCGGCCGAAGAACCACTCGTGATCGTCGATGCCGAAGCGGGCCAGGCCCCGGTACGGAGGCTCGCTACCGTCCTCGGCCTCGCGGGCCTGCTCGGACACTTCCCGCGCAGTCTCATGCCAGCGCTGTTCCCACTCCGCACGATCCCCACCGCACGCTCCGACGTAAGCCAGGACGATGGACAGCGACGGCAGCCGGTCTCCGGCCGCAGCCTGCGCCAGCGTCGCCGCAGAGTAGTGCGCTTTGGCCGCCATCACCCGGTAGGTGACGCCGCCCGCCTCCTGCCGCAACTTGCGTAACTCACATGCGAACTGCGCGACCGGCCCCGCCGTCGGATCCAGCGGCCGTTCCCGACGTCCCATGGCTCCCCCGTATCCGCAACTACCTGCCTCACTCGACGCTAACCCCTGCTCCTCACCTTCCCCAACACCCCTTCAAGCGGGGCCGGCGATTGTCTGAGGTGGTGAAAGGGGTCTGCCAGACAATCGGCCGGCGGCCAAAGCTCTTCTCCAGCGCCCCATCGGACGGGCGCATCGATCGAAGCCGAGGCCTCCCCGGGCCCGCGCTCCGAGGTAACGAGGGAGAAAGCATGCGTGGCATTTCAACGCTCGGTGACCGCCTGTTGAGCGTGGTCGCCCCCAACACCGGCGCCCATGCGCAGTCGCAGGGAGCCCAGGCCTGCTGGATCGAGCAGACCGTCTGCGACCCCCACTGCCCGTTCTGGTGGTGGAAGGAGATCTCGTACTGGCGGTGTGACGACGGCTACCGGTTCACCACGTCGACCGGTTGCACTGCTTCCGACAACTGCTGACCGATACGCACGCACTGGGTGAAGGACCGCGCCTCGGCAGTCGAGCGAGGCGCGGTCTATCGCCCTCAAAGGTGAACTCAATGGGTTACTTGCTGATCTGTTGCCGCGCCTTGATAGGCATGGTTTTTCTACTGTCCACTGCTGGAAAGATCCGGAGCCGGCGGAACTTCTCCGATTTCGTCACCACCGCGCACGAGCTGGCTCCCCGGCTTCCAGCCCGCATTGTCGCCCCTGGGGTGATTGCCTTCGAGACGGCTTCCGTCACGCTATTGATCTTCGACGACACCATCGTCTTCGGATTCCTCGTATCTCTCGGGCTTCTTACCGCCTTCACGGCCGTGATCGGAGCCGCCGTCGCAAAAGGCAGCGAGGTAGCGTGCCGCTGCTTCGGAGCCTCGGCCGTACCCGTGGGGCCGGCTCATCTCCTGCGCAATGCCGTGCTTCTCGTCGGGGCGGCTGCCGGCTTGACTGCTGCACTGTCCGGCCCGGGCACGAGCATCGAACTCAAAGCAGCGATCACCGCACTGGTGGCAGGGGCAGCGATCGCATGCATGACCCTGTACACGGACGACATCTCACAACTGTTCCGACCGATCGAGTGACGGGAGACATCATGGCGTTCGTCGTCGTGCTGACGATTCTCTTCGGAGCACTGTCCATTTTCAACATCATTCTCACTGTGGGCATCGTGCGACGACTGCGCGAAATGAATGCCAAGCAGCGGACTTCGACGGCCTCGAAGGGCGACATGCCGAGCGTCATGCGCACCGAGGGCGAGCAGGTGGACGCCTTCGAGGGGGTCACCGTACGCCATGAACCGATTTCCGAGCAGTTCCTGTCTGTCGGTCCGGTTCTGACAGGGGTGTTCGCATACGGCTGTTCGTCGTGCCACGAGCGAATTCCCGAATTCGTCTCCCTCGTCAAGTCCCAGAGCTTCGACCGTGACAGGGTCCTGGTGATCCTGGTGGGGACGCACGGCGACTTCACGGAGGAGCTTTTGCTGCTCGACCCGATCGCCACGGTGATCGTCGAGGGACGCCAGGGGCCGGTGGCCCGAGCCCTGGGCGTCAAGGCTTACCCAGCCCTCGCGGTGATCGGCGCCGACGGGGTGGTCCGCGCCTCCGGCCCAGGCGTCGAGAGCCTGGCTCCGGTCGCCACGAGGAGGTGAAGAGGTGCACGGCACAGTTCGGGCATTGCGCCTGACATGGCAGGCCAGCAGAACGTACACCTGCGCTCTCATGGTGCTCAATATCCTGGGCGCCCTTGTCCCGGTCCTGACCACGTGGCTCACGAAACTCGTGCTGGATCTCATCGCCCGCAACGGCGGCGTCGACCGCGATGCTGTCGTCCGTCTCGCCCTGGCCCTCGCGAGCGTCGGGATCGTCGGCGGCCTGCTGCCGCACACGACGCAGTACGTCAACAAGGAGGTGGAGCGTCGGGTGGGCCTACTGGCCCAGCAACAGCTCTACGAAGCCACCGGCCGATTCATCGGAATGGGACGGTTCGAGGATCCTCTCTTCCTCGACCGGCTGAGGCTCGCGCAGCAGCACGGCGGGACGACTCCGGGGGTGGTGGTCTCGGCGGTACTCTCCGTCATCAGGGCTGTCGTGATGGCGCTCGGCTTCCTCGGCTCTCTGGCTCTGCTTGCCTGGTGGTTGCCCGTGGTCGTCTCCGTCTCCGTGGCTCCCGTACTGGGCGTCGAGCTCTGGCTGGCCAAGCGCCGGGCCGATACGCACTGGAGGCTGGGACCCACGGAACGGCGGGAGTTCTTCTACCGGGAACTGCTCACCAACCTGCAGGCCGCGAAGGAGATCCGGCTCTTCGACATCGGCGGACACCTGCGCGGGCGTATGACCTCCGAGCGCCTCAAGGGCAACGCGGAACGGGCGCGCCTCGACCGGCGTGAGCTCGTGGCCCAGTCGCTGGCAGGACTCGTCACAGCCGGATGTTCCGGGCTGGCCGTCCTATGGGCTGTGGTCACAGCCTCCAACGGGCACATCACCCTAGGCGACGTATCACTGCTGATCGGCTCAGTGGTCGGCGTACAGTCGGCGGGCGCGGGCATGATGCGCGACATCGCCCGCTCGCATCATCAGCTCTTGATGTTCCAGCACTTCCTCGCCGTGGTCGACAGCGGCCCCGACCTTCCGGTCCCCCAAATCCCCGCCTCTGTGGCCCCGTTGACGCACGGAATCGAATTCCATGACGTCTGGTTTCGCTACTCCGAGGAACATCCGTGGGCACTCCGTGGGGTCAGCTTCACTGTGGACCGGGGCCAGGTGCTGGGACTGGTCGGACGCAATGGCGCCGGCAAGAGCACCGTCATCAAACTTCTGTGCCGGATGTACGACGCCGAGCGCGGGACGATTCTCTGGGACGGCGTCGACATCCGACAACTGGACCCCTCCCAGTTGCGCCACCGCATCGGCGCCGTCTTCCAGGACTTCATGAAGTACGACCTGAGCGTCTCGGAGAACATCGCGTTGGGGGATCTGGCCAGGGCATCCGCGAAGCGCATCACCGAGGCGGCGATCGAGGCAGGCGCGCACGACTTCGTCACCGAACTGCCGTCAGGATACGAGACGTTGCTGTCACGCATATTCTTTCAGGGCGACGATGCACACGCCACACGAGGGGTCACGCTGTCGGGCGGTCAGTGGCAGCGCCTCGCCATCGCCCGGGCGTACCTTCGCAGCGACCGCGATCTGCTGATCCTCGACGAACCGAGCTCGGGTCTCGACGCCGAGGCCGAGGCCGAGATCCACCGCCAGCTGACCCGGTACCGGCAGGGACGCACCAGCGTGCTGATATCTCACCGCCTGGGGTCGCTGCGCGACGCGGACCTGCTGCTGGTGATGGACGGCGGTCAGGTGATCGAACGCGGCAACCACGATCAACTCGTCGCACACGGTGGGCGATACGCCGCGATGTTCGAAGCTCAGGCCCGGGGCTACCGGGACGAACCCGCGGAGGTGCCGTGATGCTCGCACTGCGGACGTTCGTCGGACTGCTCACGGTGATCGCCGTGGCCGCTCTGTGCCTGCTGCGCTGGATACGCCGCAACATCACGATTGTGCGGGTGCTGGGCCCCAGCATGAGCCCGACCTACCGCGACGGGGAGAAGGTGATCACTCGCCGCGTGCGTACGTCGAAACTGCGCACGGGAGACGTCGCCGTACTGAACACGGTCACGGGCCACCGGGTGTCGCCCGGGGCCGCCGCCACTCACCTCCCTGTCATCAAGCGGGTGGCTGCCCTTCCGGGTGACATGGTTCCGGAGGACATCCGCTTCGCAGCATGGGGTACCCGTCAAGTGCCCCGAACCGTGCCGGCCGGACTGCTGCTCGTGTTGGGAGACAACAGGGAAAGCAGCATCGACTCCCGCTCGTACGGATTTCTGTCACTCAATGCGGTCGAGGGCAAGGTCATGCGAAAGTTGAGGGAGGAGCGCCGATAGAACTCCCTTGTCACCCGGTCGTGCGGCAGACCCCTTCGCGACCGGGTGACCTCCAGGTCCCGGTTGAGGAGGGCGAGAGCCCGGTCCCACATGGGGTACTCGCCTGGAAGATGGTGCCCTTGTTCTTGCCGTGCCGGATCAGCGACCGCATCACGCTGATGGTGTGGTGCCGCTTCGAGCCCTCCAACTGGTCGCGGACGGCCAGGATGTCGGTGCGTGTGGCCTCGCGCAGGGGTTCGAGTCAGCCTGACCAGTCCACCAGCACCGGGCGGATCTCGGTCAGGTACCTCATGGCGGTGAACGCTGCCTCGCCGGCTGCGCCCGGTCGGTCCGGGTCAACCGGTTTTGGTCCATGGAAGATTCAACGGAGGCGAGTCGGGTCCGGCGGTCGCGGTGGGAGACATGCCACCCGGACCAGGTCGCGGTGGGCATCCGTCAACGACGCACGGGGCGTCGAGGAGACAGCCGTCGCACCCGCCGGCCGGGAGAGGGTGACGCTCGCCGTGGGCGTGGAGGCGCTGTCGATGATCACTCAAGTCTGGCGGATATATTCCGTAGCTCGATATATTCTTGATGCATGACCAGACGGAAGCCGCCTTTGACGGAATCTCAGTACTTCATCCTTGCTGCGCTCATGGACGGACCGTTGCACGGTTACGGCATCATCAAGGCTGCCGAGCAGGCCACCGACGGTCGGCTCCGGATCGCTGTCGCCACGCTCTACGGCGCACTGGAGCGGATGGAGGGGGCCGGGCTGGTGGCCGCCGGCCATGAGGAGATCGTGGACGGGCGGGCGCGGCGCTACTACCGGCTCACCGAGGACGGCACCGAGGCTCTCGGCCGGGAAGCGCTGCGGATGCAGCAGGCGGCGGCCGTCGTCATCGGACGCGCGCGGGACGCCGGAGCGGCCCCGGCATGAATCGCCTGCTGCTTGCTGCCTATCCCACGTCCTACCGTTCCCGGCAGGGCAAGGAGTTGCTGGCCTGCCTGGCCGAGGCATATCCCGGCCGTTCCTGGCCCCCGCCGCGGGAAGTTGCCGCCTTGGTGTGCGCCGGGGTGCAGGCCCGCGCCCGTGCCACCGTTGACGACACCACTCGGCCGTGGTGGCTGGACGGCATCCATCTGGCCGCCCTGGCCCTCGCCGCGCTGGCGCTGGTTCCGTACTTGCAGGATGTATGGCACTGGGCACTGCACATCGACCCCGGACAGCACGCCATCGCCTTCCACTTCTCCGGCTGGTACCCGTGGGCCAAAGGACCCACACGGATACGGCTGCTGCCCTACGGGCTGCTCCCGCTGGGCTGCCTGATCGCTCTACTACGTGGCAGGGCATGGGTCGCGCTGCCGGCCGCGGCAGCCATGATCTGGGCCGGCGCTACGTCCCACGGCCGCACCCTCTTCGGCAGCGAGGGCAAGGCGGGCTTGAGCTACTACGGGTTGGGCGCCCCGCTGACGGCCCGAGACCTGGCGCTCTCGGGGGCACTGTGCGCCGCGTGCGCCGCGCTGGCCCTCTGCCGTCCCAGTCGTCTGCGACGCCGCTCGTTCCGTTGGCTGGCCCCTGTCCTGCTCGCCATGTTCGTGGCCGGTGGCCTGCACATCATCTCTGTCAGTCCGGCTTTCCAGCGCGGCTTGTTCGCCCTCGAGGTCGCCGCGCTGCTCGGCGCGTGGGTGGCGACGGCAGCCACCGGCGACCACCGGTGGCTGATCCCCGTCTCGGCGGTTGCGATCGTCCGCACGCAGGCGATCGTCGTCCGGCCGGACGCGTTCATGCAGTCCCTTCCGGACGTGGTCGTTCTCCTCCTGCTGATCGCGCCCCTCCCCGCCCTGGCGATCACCGCCCAGCGCCGACAGGGGCAGGAACTCCCCGAATAGGAGCGGACCCCTGGTGGGCGGCCGAGCCCTGCCGCCGATGGAATTGAGCGCCAAGCCCACCGTCATGGTGGGCCTGGCCGTCATCGTGGTCCTCACCCTGGTGCGGCGGTGCTGGTGGCCGGGGTGCGCGGCGCTCGGCGTCGTCATTCTCACGACCGGAGGCAAGGAGGTGCTCAAATCGACCCTGCCCCGCCCCGATCTGGTGGGCGCGCCCGAGAATCTCCTTGGTCAGGGTTTTCCCAGCGGGCACACCGCCATCCCCGCTGCGCTGACTCTCGCCGCCGTCCTCGTGGTGTCCCCCCGCACCCGCCCGTACGTCGCCATGGCCGGTGTGCTTTGGCTCTCCTGCATCGCCGCCGCCAGCGCGACCATGGGCGGCCACCGGCCCAGCGAAGTGCTGGGGGCCACACTGCTGGCCTGTGTCTGTTACGGCCTCGCAACCTGGCTACTGCCGCCGACCGCCGCGCCGGCCGCCACGCGGAGCACCCGTGCGCTGCCCGTCATCACCCTGACGGTGGCATTGGCCATTGCCCTCGTTTCCGGCGCACGCAACGACACCCTCACCAGGTCACTGGTCTCCGCGGCGACGCCAGACCAGGGCCGCACATATGAAGGCGTACGCCGCAGTCGGGCGGCCCGCACACACCGCACGCCACACACCTCCCGCACTGGGCTGACCATGTGGCCGGCTCCGGGCGGGAACCGGCGCATCCCGGCAAAGCGGCGATCCGATGCCACCGCCCAGTCGTAGCGACCGTCGACGCCCGAGCGGGGATACGCTCCCGCCCGGGCGTGTCCTCCGATAGGCCGGTCACCAGGTCTGCGATGCCCCCAGCGCACACAGTGACTGCAACGACGCTTGGGGTCGACCCGGCCGACGTGCCCGGCGTCCTGCGGGCCGTCCTGGCACCATTCTGAGGCCGGAGCCCTTGCCCGCCCGGGGACCGACCACATCACCGGGAGACCCGCGACGAGCGATGCGTCCGTTGCATTCGAGGGCGAAACGTGCCGGGTGAGCGGCTTGACGCAGAGTGGGTCCAATCCTGGCGGGAACAGGCCGATGCGGCGCTGTCGAAGCTGATGCAGTCGTTTCTCCCGACGCGCGGATTCCCACCCGCCACAACGCCGTGATGCTCGCAACCGACGACAGCCACCAAGCGACGAGCGCGCTCGTGGACCTGACGCCGATCCCCCAGCTCTGATCACCGGTCAAAGCGCAGACCGCTCGGTCCGCCGCCGGGTGGCTTCATTTCTGGTGAACATCCGCAGCACTCAAGATCGCCAACTGTTGCCCGAACTGCTGACCAATCGCTGCTACTTCACGTGAAGGAAGCCAATCGCCCCATGACAGCCGCACGGCTAGAGAAACCGCCCCACGACAGTGACTACGCACTTCCTCAACGCCCGACCATCGAAATCACCCAGCTCTGATGTGCCGTCACTGACACCCACCACCGACACCCACCTGGCCCATCGCACCTTCGCGTCATGTGCGGTCGCCCAGGTGGGCGGGACCGCGATCGGTACTGAGACGCCGGAGAGGGGCGCGGCGTTCGGCCCGTGGTCCGGAGTTCTCCACTCCTTCCCCGCTCTCACCCCTTCCGTCGCGTTCCCAAGGTCGTGCGGGGGTTGCGGCTCTTGAGCCTCGTCCCCTTCCGTGGGTCGCGGGCAGCCGGGGTCAGGCGCCAGTATCCGTACGGGTTGTGGAAGAAGTCGTCGTCCTCGAACCGTTCGCACTCCACACGGTTCATGATCCAGCGCGTGGCGTCCTGCGCGATGCGGAAGCCCTCGCCGTTCTGGACGCCGTGGTCCGGCTGCTCGGTCAGCAGGTAGTACGACGCGATCTCCATGGTGGTCACCCACTCCCACAGCAGCTCCGGCTCGGGCACCGCGGTGCTTCCGGGGGCCAGCTCCACGTCGGCCTCGCCCAGCAGGTGCATGCCACAGCTGTAGTAGACCTCCCCGTCGTGGATCACGGGCACGACCCACGCCCGGACGAGGGTGCCGACCAGGTCGTCCGCGGTCTCGGCGGCGGCCGCCTCGCTCGCCAGGGCCAGCCACCGCTCCCGGCCGCAGGCCACCCCGCTGGACTCGTTCTTCACCGCGGTTGCTCCGTTGGCCAGCAGGGCAGCGGTGACGGCCAGCGCCCGGCGGGACACGTCGAGGCCGGTGGCCTGGGAGACCGGCGGTGACAGGACATAGGCGACCGAGTCGTGTGCGTCCACCGCGGCCCAGTCGTCGTCGCCGAACTCGTCGACGCCGGTGGCCCGGCGGGACGCCACCGCAACGTCGAACGCCTCACGCATCCGGGGTCAGGCTCCCGCTGGAACTCCTCGAGCGTGAAGTCCCCCGCACCCGCCTCCTCGACCGCCCGGCTGATGACCTCGGGATCCAGGCCCACGCCGACCGCGCACAGCACGTGCCTCGGCGTCACACCGGACGCCGGGACCACGATGCGCGTGCCATCGATGACGTGTCCTTGCCACAACTTGCTCATCCACCCAGCATCGCAGATGTGCGTACGCGTCCAGCGCGCTGAGGTGAGACGTCGCATCCGTGAACGGGAGTCTCGGATCGCGGGCCCTGCTCGGCATGAGAGCAGAGCCTGGCGGTGTGCGGGGAAAATCCAGGGGAGCGGACGGCCGCGCGCTGCTACGGTCGAGCGCCATGAGCTGGCTTCCCGATGACTTCGTCCACCCCTCCCTGGTACCGCTGCCAGGCGGTGGTCATCACCTGCGGCCGATCCGGGAGGCGGACACCCCGCTCGACTATCCGGCTGTGATGGGTTCGCGCCAGCGGCTGTGGACCATCTTCGGCCCGGCCTGGGGCTGGCCCGCGGCCACCATGACCTACGAGGCCGACCAGGCCGACCTTTTGCGGCACGAGAAGGAGATCGCCGCGCACCAGTCCTTCAACTACGCGCTGTTCGACGCGGCGGAGACAGTTCTGCTCGGCTGTGTCTACATCGACCCGCCGGAGAGAGTCGGCGCGGACGGCGAGATCTCCTGGTGGGTGGTGGACGAGCTGGTGGGCGGCAAGGTCGAGCAGGCCCTCGACGCGCTGGTGCCGCAGTGGATCGCCGCCGACTGGCCGTTCGAGCAGCCACGCTTCCTCGGCCGTGAGATCTCCTGGTCGGACTGGCTCGCCCTGCCGCAGCATCCCGACACGTAAGCGGTAGGTGCCCCTACCGATCCCGAAGGCTGTCGGTCGATCGGGGGACTGCGGCGGTTTCCGCGCGTGGGCCGCGCGAGCGGCAGGCGAGGCGGGCGGCAGGCGAGGCGGGCGGTGCGGCACCCTTCGGACAGGCGTGCTGTTCCGACGTCGTAGGCGTCCGACCGGTGGGTTGGGGAAGGCTGCTGAGGGTCCGTCATGGGCCCGGACTTATGCACAATGCAGGCCTCAGAGGCGGGCCCGTCCCGCTCTTGAGTGAGAACGGGGTCTGCGAACGAATTCAGGTCCGGCGCGGTACCGGCGACCCGTGATTGATATTGCTCGCGCAAAGGAACGTTTGTGACAGTTACCAGTCTTCGAAGTCGGCTGTGCAGATGACTGGAGTCGGATGCACTGAGCACGGCCTCCACTCGCGGGCCGCCGGCCCCGGCCCGCTGCTCAGTCGGGCGCGACCCCTTGTCAGGGTCATGGCCCTCTTCTACAGTCCCGGATACGGAGACTGTGGGAGCGCTCCCACAGTCTGGTGCTCCAGCGCTCACTCCGAGAGGGGTCCCGCGCGAACGTCACGGCGCCCCGTCACGAAGAAGGCGGATCCCCCCATGCAGCTTCTTTCGATCCACCGCTCGCCCGCCCGAAAGCGCATTGCTGTGTTGCTGGCAGCGCTTTGCTGTGCCGCGTTACCCGTCGTGGCCGCGGCCGCCCAGCCGCCCGTGGCGAGCGCCGCCGCCACTGAGGTCTTGGGCAACGCGACCCACTTCGACGGGCTCGGGAGCCCCTACGGCGGCTGTGGTCTGCCGCAGCGCGAACTGGACAGCCAGGACTTCGTGGCGCTCAACGTGTTCAACACACCCGGCGACTACTCGGGCTCCTACCCGCGCCCGGTGCCGGACTCAAGAGAACCGATCAAGGGTGCCTTCGACAACGGCCGCAACTGCGGCCGCTGGGTCAAGGTCACCATCGGGGACTACTGCTCCGGCACCAACGACGGCGCCCCTGGCCAGCCCTTCTGCCGCAACGGCTCCTGGGTGGCCGACAAGTACAACGGGGCCACCCTGACCATGCTCGTCGCGGACAGCTGTGCCGATTCCAACGCCTGGTGCCGGGACGACCCGAACCACCTCGACCTGGCGACCGATTCCCTCAACCGCTTCCGGATCGGCGGCACCCCCGTGGGGGCGATGTACCCGGACCGCTGGAACAACCGTCATGTCTCCTGGAGCTTCGTCACGGCCCCGGACTACAGCGGCGACATCCGTATCGGCTTTCTCAGGGGAGCCCAGCGGTACTGGCCCGCCATCGCCGTCTCCCATTTGCCCAACGGCGTCCACGGCATCCAGTACCTGGCGAACGGCACCTGGACCGACGCCACCATGAACAGCGACATGGGGCAGTCCTATGTCATCGGCGCGACGGCCTCCGGCGGAAGCGACTTCACCGTACGGATCCGCGACGCCGCCGACGCTTGGCTGGGCGGCGGCCGTACGTACTCCTTCTCGCTGCCGTCGGGCTGCGCGGGAGGCTGCTCGCAGGACTACACCGCCGTCCCCTACACCACTGACACCTCTGGAGGGACACCGCCTCCCACTCCCGCGCCGAGCCCCTCCGGCGACACCGCCTGCACGGCGCAGTGGAAGCTGACCGGCTCATGGCAGGGCGGGTACCAGACCGACGTCACGGTCACCAACAGGGGGTCCCGGCCGGTCACCAGCTGGTCGGTGCACCACACCATGCCGGGCGGTGTGACCGTGGCGAACCGCTGGAACGCGGTGGTGGATCCGTCCCGCCCCGCCACCACCGTGCACAACGCCTCCTACAACGGCTCCCTGGCGCCGGGCGCGTCGACGACCTGGGGAATGACGCTCAACGGCGACGACCGAGACCTTGGCACACTCCTCTGCACCGCGTCCTGACTCCCGTCGAGAGAGTGATCACGGCCATGAATTCATTACGCGTGCCCCGCCACCGGCTGCCTCTGTGGGCATTGGTTCTGACCGTGGTGGCGGTTGCCCTTCCCGTCATCGCGACGTCGCGCGCACAGGGCGCGGCGACGGGCTGCACGGTCACGTACACCACCAACGAGTGGTCCGGCGGCTTCACCGCCCAGATCCGCGTCACGAATCTCGGCGCCGCCCTGAACGGCTGGCGGCTGGAGTGGGCCTACGGCGGCGACCAGCAGGTCACGTCCGCCTGGAACGCGCAGGTCACCCAGTCGGGCAGCGCGGTGACCGCCGTGAACGCCGCGCACAATGCCGTGCTCGGCGCCGGCGGGTCCGTGGACTTCGGCCTCCAGGGCACCTGGCGCACCGCCGACCCCGCCCCCACCGGCTTTGCCCTCAACGGCGCTCCGTGCGGCGGAACCGCGACTCCCACGCCGACGCCGACGGCGACATCCACGGCGCCGGCCGAATGCGCCGGGGCCGGGGCGACGATCTGCTCCGACTTCGAGGACCAAGCCGGCACCGTGCCCTCGGGCGCCTGGCAGACCACGGCACCCGACTGCCAGGGAACGGGGAAGGTCAGCGTCGACACGTCCGTCGCCTACAGCGGCACCAGGTCGCTGCGCGTCGACGGCGGCGCCGGCTACTGCAACCACGTCTTCGCAGCCTCCACCCGCGATCTGTCCTCCGTCGGGCCCGTGGTGTACGTGCGGATGCGGGTCCGGCACACCACCGCCCTGCCCATCAACCACGTCACCTTCGTGTCCATGCCGGACGCCTCACAGGGCAGCAAGGCGCTGCGCGTCGGCGGGCAGAACGGCGCGTTGCAGTGGAACCGCGAGAGCGACGACGCGACGCTGCCGGAACAGAGCCCGGCGGGTCTCGCGCTCAGCACCCCGCTGGCGACCGGTCGGTGGCTGTGCCTGCGGTACCAGATCGACACCACCGCCCAGTCCATGCGCACCTGGGTCGACGACCAGGAGATCGCCGGACTGCGCGTGGACGGGGTGCCGACCCAGAACGTCGACGGGCAGTGGCTCGCCCGCAGGACCCCTCCCCGCCCCACCGGCCTGCGCCTGGGCTGGGAGAGCTACAGCACCGGGGACGACACTCTCTGGTTCGACGACGTGGCCCTGGGCTCCTCACCGATCGGCTGCTGACGCCCGCATGGAATGTGCCGGGACGACCGGATCTGAACGCGCGACAGTTGTCGATTCCTTGATCCGTACGGCGCGCAGCACCCGCCTGGTGGACCGGTCAGCTGCAGGCCCACGGCCTGGGCCCTGGCTCACCCGTCCGTCGATCAGATGGGTATCAAGCTCATCGATCCCATACGCAACAAGGAGATCAGGTGAAACGTCGTCACACCTTGATAGCCACCGGCGCCGCCGGTGCACTGATCCTGGGTGGCCTTGTCATCGCCACCCTGCCCGCATCGGCAGCCGTCACCGGCTGCTCGGTCGCGTACAAGGTGCAGAGCGAATGGCCGGGAGGGTTCACCGCGGACCTGGCCATCACCAATCTCGGCTCCCCCGTGCGAGGGTGGACCGCGACGTTCGACTTCCCGAACTCCGACCAGAAGGTCACCAACGGCTGGAGTGCCACCTGGGCACAGTCCGGAACCCACGTGTCCGCCACCAACCTCGACTGGAACGGGACGCTGGACACGAGCGGGTCGGCGTCCATCGGGTTCAACGGTGCGTGGAAGGGCGCCAATCCGCAACCCGCATCGGTTGCGCTCAACGGCGTGACCTGTACCGGCTCGGTGACATCCCCGACCCCCAGCCCCACCACCACTGCGACCGGCGGTCCCAGCGGTCCGGCGCCGGAGCTGAAGGTTTCCGGCAACAGGATCGTCACCGCGAGCGGCAAGCCGTACCGACTGCTGGGCGTGGACCGCTCCAGCGGTGAATACGCTTGTGTTCAGGGCAAGGGACTGTGGGACGGCGGCCCGGTCGACCAGGCTTCCGTCGACGCGATGAAGACCTGGAACATCCACGCGGTGCGTGTGCCGTTGAACGAGGAATGCTGGCTCGGCCTCAACGGCTCGCCCAAGGGGGCCGCTTACCAGCAGGGCGTCAAAGATTACGTCAACCTGCTGGTCGCCAATGGCATCACCCCGATCCTCGACCTGCACTGGACGCGGGGCGCCTATACCAACGGGCCGGACTGGCACTGCAAGGACGCCACCGCGACCTGCCAGAAACCCATGCCGGACGCGCAGTACGCCCCCCAGTTCTGGACCGGTGTCGCCAACACCTTCAAGGGCAATGACGCCGTCGTCCTCGATCTGTTCAACGAGCCGTACCCGGAGATCGCCGCCGGCTGGGACAAGACCGTCGGCTGGCAGTGCTGGCGCGACGGCGGCACCTGCACGGGCCTCCCGTACGAGACGGCGGGCATGCAGGACCTGGTCGACGCGGTCCGGGCCACCGGCGCGACCAACGTCCTCATGCTGGGTGGACTTGAGTGGGCCAACGACATGCGCGAGTGGCTGACGCACATGCCGAACGACCCGCTGAACAACATCGCCGCGTCATGGCATTCGTACAGCTTCAACGCCTGTGCGACAGTGTCCTGCTGGGACAGCCAAGTCGCGCCGCTCGCCCAGCACGTGCCGGTCGTCATCGGTGAGTTCGGCCAGGACAACTGCGGCTTCGACTACATGCAGCAGTTGGTGGACTGGGCCGACGCGCACAACATGAGTTATCTCGCATGGACCTGGAACCCCTGGGGCTGCAGCAATGGTGGTGTGCTCATCAAGGACTGGGCGGGCACCCCGGAGCCCGGCGTCGGAGAGGGTCTGAAGGCCCACCTGATCAGCCAAGACCCCTACTCGACCCCATAACCGAGTGCCCAGGTTCTCGCCCGGGTCGTCGACGGCGCACCGGCCGGTGCGGAGATCGTGCTTGGTCGGTGTCTGCCTGCGCCCCGACACGGTCGACCCCCGGGGTGGTGGTCGGCAGGGAGCTGGACATGTACGGGCCGTTCGGCGGCAGCCCGGGTGAGTACCGCCAGACGCTCATGGTCGGGCCCGTGGTCGCCCCACCACGGCAGTCCGGCCCGGCCGTGTGCCGCCCCCTGGCAATGAGCCGTTTTCAACTTGGAGGCCGGGTTGGAGATCGGCTCGTGTAGCCTCCGGCGCATGTCTTCCGCGCTGGACCACGCGATGATCGACAAGATTGCGGCCGAGATCGACGATTAGCTGATCGGGATGCGCCGCGACATCCACCGGCATCCCGATCTTGCCGGTGAGGAGCGGCGCACATCAGCACTGGTCGCCGAGCGGCTTCGCGCCGCGGGTCTGGCCGTGGTGACCGACGTGGGCGGCCATGGTGTGGGTCACCTCTGCTTTGCCCGCTGGATGGGCGGCAGAGCCCAAGTTATGGACAGGGTTTGCGGCTGTTGTCCGCACTGCCGGACTGGATGTTCTTGCAGAGTTACGCGGCGCGGATCGCGGCGACGTACCCGCTCGAGCCGGCACCAAGGACGATGACGTCGTAGTGCGCGCTCATGAGTGCCCCTTTCCAGGGGGTTCGATGGTTGGCTCGTGGAGCGAGTGGTCATGCCGCGCGGTGGTGGGGTGCCAGAGTGGCGTGGATCTGGTCGCGGATGTCGGCGAGGAAGGCTTCATCGCTGCGGTGCAGGTAAACGGTGGCGGTGGCGGTGGCGGTGATGTGGATGATCGCGGTGATCACCCGCGCCAGCGTCGCCGCGTCGGCGGCATGGATGTACTCGTTGCGGGTGAGCAGGCCGGTGATGCCGTCCTCGAGGCGGCCGGCAAGGGCTAGACCCGCTTGCCGGTAGAGCTCGGCCGGGTCACCGAAGACGAGTTCGTGCAGGTATGTGCGGCCGTTCTCGGTGTGCTCCCTCAGGCACGCCACCACGGGACGGAGGAGAGCGACGACCGGCTCCAGTACGCCCTGCCCGACGGCGGCGTTCGCGGCGGCGAGGCCGACGTCGATGGCGGCGGCGAACTTCTCGTTCTGCACCATGATCAGCAACTCGGCCTTCGTGGACGCGTACAGGTAAAGAGTGCCGATCGCGACGTCGGCCCGGTGGGCGATCTGCTGTGTCGTGACCCCGTTGACGCCGTGTTCGGCGAACAGTTCACGGGCCGCGGTCATGATGCGCTCGCGCTTGGCCTGTTGGGCCCGCTCGCGGCGCCCGATCGGCATGTGGCCGCGTCCCATGGGACCTCCCTTGACAATAATTCTGAGTAGACTCATACCGTCGGCCGGCTTCCAGGCACCGACCGCAGCCGGTTCCGGCTTGCGTTGAAACGCGCCGTCACCCCTCACCCGGCGGGCCTACGGGCTGCCGGCGGAGAATACGAAGCGGCCCCTCCCCTACAGCTGCAAGACGCTACTGGCGGTACCGGGGCGGGTGACGTCGGCTTTCCGCGCCCGTGGCCGTGAAGGCCGACGGTGTGTTCGGGGGTCCGGTCACACCGTCGGCCGCACCACCGGTCACCGCGAGCGAGATCCGCCCAGCATCGCGTGCAGCGCGCTCAGCAGTGCCGTCAGAACATGCCGCGCAGCGGTGCGGCGACATGGGCGGGCGCTCCACACCGCGGGCAGCACCACGCCGACGTACAAGAGCAGGAACATCACCATCCCTGCCGCCCCGGCTCGTCCGAGCATCTCGATGACGCCGTTCAGGATCGAGCGCCACATTCCCGTCGCCATGCTTCCCCCTGGATGTCTAGGTGGGTCGTTTGACCGTGGTGCGACGGTCTCCGTCCAGGGCGGTGTCCATGAACCCCCATCAGGCGAGTTGGACAGTTTCAACACACATTGCGCTGGTCGGCCCCTAGGCTGCCGAGCGTGTCCGGAAGGGGGTTCTGGACAGTTGGACACCGGGGGTCGGGGGCTGGATGTCGACTGGGCATCGTGACGGCGTGGAGGACGAGTTCTTCCGTGATCTGCGTCTGTTGGGAAATCTCTGCGAGGAGCGTCTGTTCACGCGGCGGTCGGTGCGCTCGCTGGCGTCGACGGCGGGTCTGACGCCGACCACGGTCGGACAGTGGCTCAAAGGCAGTCGTTTCCCCAAGCAGGAGCGCAGTTTCACGAAGCTGATCACGGTGTTGCGCGAGGCCTTCGCCCACGAGGGGATCGATGTCGGCTCGCGCCATCGGCACCTGTTGAATCCGACGCAGTGGGCCAGTCGACACCGATCGGTCGTCGCGCGTCGCGCCCATCCGGGCGGTGGCGAGCACCTGCCTTCTGGGGGCGCGACGGCGGCGGTCACCAACCTGCGCGCATTGGACAGCGGGGTGTTCGTCGGTCGTGAAGACGAGATCGACCTCCTAAACGACCTTCCCTCGACCGGCACCGGCCTGAGTGCCGTGACGGTGCGGGGAATGGGCGGGGTGGGCAAGACGACGCTGGTGTGGCACCACGCGCGGCGCCATCTGGCCGCCGGGCGGGGACCGGTCTGGTGGGTCGACGCGGAAAGCCCCGAGCTCATCCGGGCAGGCCTGGCCGCGCTGGCCGAAGCCCTCGACCTGAAACCGGACAAGTCCCTGACGGACCTGGAGGCGTCCGCCCGGGCGTTGGCATGGCTGCAGGGCCGTACCGGATGGCTGGTCGTCTTCGACAACGCCGAGAGCCCGTCCGACCTGCGCCCCTTCCTCGGCAGCCTGACCACCGGGCAGATCGTGGTCACCACCCGTCGCGACCTGGCCTGGCCGGGAGGCGGCATGACGGTGAGCCTCACCCCTCTCCTTCCGGACCACGCCGTCACCGTGCTGCAAGAACTTACGGGGCTACGGGACGAAGAGGTGACCGAGGCGCTGAGGGAACTGGCCGAGGAACTGGGCGGTCTGCCGCTCGCGCTCCAGCAGGCCGGCGCCTACCTGGCTCAGACCCGCGTCAAGCCCGCCGCCTATCTGTCCTACCTGCGCGGTGATCCCGCCACCATGCTGGCCGAGCCCATCCCCGGCGACGAGGAGCAGCGCACCATCGCCCGCCTGTGGAAACTCACCCTCACCATGCTGCGGGGCGCCAACCCGGACGCTGAGAGACTGCTGGGCGTCCTTGCCTACTGCGCCCCGGCTCGGCTGCCTCGCGACGTGCTGGCCGGTGCCCTGCCTTCGCCCGTACGCGTCGACGGGGCGCTGGGACTGCTGGCCGCCTACAGTCTGATCACCCTCACGGCCGACGACATCACGGTGCACCGACTGCTCCAGTCCGTCCTGCGCACCACCACGCCTCCACCGGTCCATCCGCCAGCCGACCTGGCGAGCGGTGACGTGGCACATCCGTGCGACACCGCCATCGCCTGGCTCGACGGGGCCAGTCCATCGGGCGCCCCCGGTGCCGTGGCGCACTGGACGCGCTGGGAACTGTTGGAGCCTCATGTGGCGGCCGTGGCAGCACACCAAAGCCGCTTCCGCCGCCGGCCTCACCCCAGGCTGGCGGACCTGCTGGGGCGCACGGGCGTCTACCTCAGCTCACGCGGTCGTCTGGACTCCGCTTTGGCACTCCAGGAGCAGGCCCTGCGCTGTGCCGAGACGATCCACGGAGAGCACCATCCGACCACGGCCATGCACCGGGGCAACCTCGCGGTGACGCTCAACGAGGCGGGCCGGTACGCGGAGGCCGAACAACTGCACCGGGCGGTGCTGAGGATCGCCGAGGCTGAACACGGGCCCCGTCACCCGGCCACCGCGGGCCCCCTGGGCAACCTTGCCCATGCCCTGGCCGGCCTTGCTCGGTACGAGGAGGCCATCCGCCTGGCCGAGGACGCCCTAGAGATCACCCGGGCCGCCCGGGGCGAAAATCACCTCGACACGGCCCAGTGCAAGAGCACTCTCGCTGGAACGCTTTACCACGTGGGGCAGTACGCGAAAGCCGCGAAGCATGCCGCGCAGGCCCTGCACGCCACCCGTACCGTCCTGGGCGAAGACCACCCCGAGACTGCCCAGCTCATGGGCAACCTCGCCGCCGTCTTGGGGGCGCTGGCGGACTACGACGACGCCCTGCAACTGGAACAGACGGCGTTGGACGTCACCCGGGCCGCCTTCGGCGAGGACCACCCGGACACCGCCCTGCGCCTGGGAAACCTCGCCCAGACCCTCCTCCACCTCGGACGGTACGGCGAGGCCATGCCTCGGGCCGAGGCGGCCGCGCGCATCATGAGGGGGGCATACGGGGCCTGGCATCCCAGCACCGCCGTTCAGCTGGGCAATCTGGCACGTGTCCACACCGGGCAGGGCGCCTACGACGAAGCCCTGCCGCTCGACGAAGAAGCATTGGCCATCACTCGCGCCACTCTGGGCGAGAACCATCCCGACACCGCCCTGCGTCTGAGCAACTTGGCCCAGAGCCTTCGCAGAACCGGTCGGCCTGAAGAAGCCCTTGAGCGCGAGAAGAAGGCCCTGCTCATCATCAAGGCAACGCTCGGGGTTCGTCATCCCGACTACGCCATCCACGCCAACAACCTGGCCACCATCCTCGACGCACTCGGCCGGCATGAGGAAGCACGGCCCTTGAAGGAGGAGGCGCTGAGGGTGGCCAGTAAGGCCTTCGGGCCGGACCACCCGGTCAACGCCAACTACGCGAGCAACCTGGTTTACACCCTGCACCAACTCGGCAAGCACCAGGAGGCCCTGCCCCTTGCACAGCGAGCCGTGGAGCTCACCGAGGCGGCTCACAAAGACCGACACCCCGACCTCGCGGTGCGGCTGAACAACCTCGCCCAGACTTTCCTCGCCCTGGGACAGCGGACCGAGGGCCTGACCCGCCAGAAGCAGGCGCTGAAAGTGGCCGAGACCGCCCTCGGCTCCCAGCACCCCACCACCGCACACATCCAGCGCAAACTGGCTGAGGCCACCACCTCGGACCTCCCACCGGCGACGCGGCCCTGAACCGGACGGCCAGCCCGTCAGACCCTCCCCCCATCAACTCATAGCCCCGTTTAAACAATTCTGCTCCCCGCACCCGCGCGGATGGTCCCGACCTCTGGTACGGCGTCCACGAGACGCCTGTCTGCGGCGCTGTCACGTTGTGGGGTGGATAGGTGTCTGATGGCACGTCGTGGCGTGGTGGAGCCCGGTTCCGGCTGTGTGCTCAGGGCGCGGTGGGCAGGCTGGCGACGCCGGTGATCTGCTCCCAGATTGCGAAGCGGACGGTCATTTCGGCGCCGTAGTCGTGTGCGGGCATCAGGTGGCGGCGGGGTCGGAAGTGGGGCGAGATACCGCTGAACGCGGAGAGGGACCGCTGGGCCCCGCCCACGGAGCGGAAGCCCTTCATCGCCCGTTCGCGCTGCCTGGTGGGCTGGTGGCTGTTCTCCGCCCGGTTGTTCAGGTACTTCGACTCGCGGTGCTCGACGCAGGGCATGACCTCGCGGCGGGCGGCGCCGTAGGAGCGGAGGTTGTCGGTGACGACCACCCGCGGCACCGTTCGGGTCTTCTCCAGCAGGCGCCGCAAGAAGCGTCTGGCCGCGGCCTTGTCCCGGCGGTTCTGCACCAGGACGTCCCAAACGTTGCCGTCCTGATCGACGGCCCGCCACAGGTACTTCTGGTCTCCATTGATCTTGACGAAGACCTCGTCCAGGTGCCACTTGTCACCCGGCCGGGGCTGCCGGCGGCGCAGCGCGCCTGCGTACTGCTGCCCGAACTTGCCGCACCACCGGCGCACCGTCTCATGAGAGACGGTCACGCCGCGCTCGAGCATGAGCTCCTCGACCTCGCGGAACGACAGCGGGAAGCGGAAGTACAGCCACACGCAGTGGGAGATCACCACGACCGGATACCGGCGCCCCTTGTACGACAGCGACGCACTCCCCACGGACCACCCCTCCCAGCCTGATCGACCCGAAGACCATCCCACCAGCCAGCCAACGTGACAGTGCCTGAGAATCCGTTCTCGCGGTGCTCACGCTGCTTGCGGGCGGGAGTCCATGGAGAAGATCGTCTGTCAGGGGTCGGGTTTGGCTCCGAAACGGCGGGCAGCCCGTGGCGGCACTGGCCTGCGCCTGGGATGGAGGGCGCAAGCCGTCCTGCCGGCCGGCGCGTGGCATCCTGTCCCGGTGCTCCTGAACGATCACGTCAGCAGTGTCGATCTCCGGCCGGTGCGTTATCAGTTCGCCTCTGTCCGGGGCGATTCGTACGACGACAACTGGCTGGTCATCGATGGCACGGTGACGACCCCTGAGGGAAGCTGGTCTTTCGCCGATCCGTGTTTGCTCACCAGTGAGGCCCGCCAGGTGTCTGAGTGGCTGCGCGCGGTGGCCGCGGGGACGGTGCCTGTCACCGAACCTGATGCCGGAGGTGAGTTGTCGCCGGACACGTGGTTCATCGAGCCGGTTGCGGCTTTCAGCCTCGCCGATCGAAGCGCGGGTGGGGCCTCGGTCATTCGCGTTCATCTGTCCTTGGAGGCGGCACCCCCGTGGCAACAGGGGGCCGACGGGACTGACATCTATCAGTACGTCGTGGAAGTCAGGATGGACGCAGCGGCATTGCTTCACGCGGCTGACCAGTGGGATCTCTCTCTGGCCTCCTTCCCATCCCGTTGATCATCGTTCATTTGTGACCACCCGGCTCGCGGTCTTCTGCGGCAGCCACCTGACACTCCCAGTGCAACCGATTCCCACTCGCAGCGGCCGGGGCCGGCTTCTACGATCCCGTGCCGGATCCGCTCGCCGATGAACGCGCCTCGGCCGCGTCGACGCTCGGGCACGTGGGCGGCCGAGCGGTGTCACTTACGACTCGCCGCAAGACGAAGCCGCCAGCAGCGCTTCCCCTATCTCGGAACCGTCCAGGTCGACGACGTCGGTGAGGATGAACGCCCAGTCCTCCCCCAGCACCTTCACCAAGTGCCGCAGGGCCCGCAGGTTCCCGCGCACCTCCTGCACCGCGACCACGTCGAACCGGCGCACCACCGCGGCGATCAGGTGCACATCGGTGAAGTTCCGCTTCGGCGAGGCACCGTCAGGGGTTGTCCAGGCCTTGGTCAGGCCAGAGAAGGCTCGTAGGTTCCAGGTCGCGATCCGCAGGCTCGTCCCATTGTTGGGTGGCACCAGCGCATCGAGAGCCTCCTCCCAGCGCGAGAGCCGCGCAGCAACCGACTGCGGCGGCGCCAAAGGATGACTTGAGGTAGCAGGCAATAGCCCGTTGCGGTGGCAGCCGAGTCGTGAAGAGCGCCTGCGCCGTGCGACGGTGCAGCAGGCAGGCGGTGGAGGCCTCGCCGGTGCCGACGGTGTCGGCGCGTTGGGCCATGTCAGCGGCGGGCAGTAGGGGGTCACACTGCGAGGGTCGGCGGATCAGGCGGGGTCCCTCGCTCTGCGCGGGGAATGGCTCTGTAGGGCTTCAGCAGAGATTGTGGCGACTGGGACGGTGCCCGGCTCGGCCGAACGCTTGCCGAAGCTTCGTGGTGACCCGGTTGCAGGGAGCCGGGAGTGAAGTGGACGTGCTGCTCGCCGCCGATCTGGAAGGCGGCGGGGCCGTTGCACGTGTTGCCGGACACTTCGGCGGGGCCGGCGTCCGCGGGGCCGGGCTATGGGCGGGCCTGGGCCATGAGTTTGCTGAGCTCCGCCACCGCCCGGTCGCGCTCGACCCCGTCCAGGTCCTCCAGCAGGGTCTCGATCCGGCTCTGCCAGACGGCCTCGTGCCGCACCCGGAGCCGCTCCACCTCGTCCTGGCCGGCCATCGACAGTTCGGACGCCCTGCGGTCCAGCCGCTCCAGCTCACGGCTCTCCCGCACCTCGTGCCCACGCCCGAACCACTCGGCGACCCGGCCCCGAAAACCGTTCCACAGGTCAGTCCCCGCTGCCTGGACCACTGCAGTTCCGCCCGCCGCCGCTGCCGCCGATACCAACTCGTCCAGCATGCCGCCTCTTTCAACTCCCGTGACCCTGCGGGCATTACGACCCTAGCGAGCGAAGGGCGCCCGCGGAGGGAACTCGCACCTGGTCGGTGCCCGGCAAGGTCGACGCCCTCGATGGCGTCAGCCGCTGCGGTACGGAGCAGCCCAGTGCCGCGTGGGACTACGTCGCCTCGGTAGTCCCCTGAGCCCGGTCCCCGCCCCGTCTCCCGGCCCTCTTCTCCGCGTTGGGTACGTCCTGCTTGCTTTGTGGGCTCACCCCGACCTAATATCGTCATCATGACGATAACTGCCCAGTGGTCCCCGCTCCCTGCAGGCATTGACTCCAGGGGCTTCGAGTCCCTCCACGGACTCGAAGCGCACAAGTACGTGGCCCGCGGTCCCGCCGTCCACCTCAATACGCTGCCCGCGGCCGTTCCGGGCTGTGGGGCCCACGGCCACGTTGGGATCGACGACGGCCTCAGCACGGAGAAGTGATCATGTTCGAAATGCCGGTAAATCCCTTTGAGCTCTCCGAAGAAGCGCTGAGCCGAATATCTGCCGATGACTCATGGACCCCGATCGAATCGGAGATCCCAAAGGCCAACGCCAAGGTGATTCGCCATTTCCTCACTCCGGCCGAAGTGGAGGCATTCGCGACCGAACTGGCCGCCCAGTGCTTTGCCTCGGTGGGCCGAGACGGCGTTGCCGCCAACTATGCAGAGGGAGATCCGGTCACTCATCTCCGCGCCACGGCCGAATCCAAATCCCTGGCGGCAGAATTCTACCGCAGGCTGCGGACGCTTCTATCGCTTGAAGTGGGATCGGACGATCCGACGGATTCGGACGGAAGGCCCTGGAGGCCGGCGGCCGTCAATCCGCGTATGCGCTTCATCACGTACGAACACGGCGGATTCATGGTCCCGCACTACGATTCTCCCTATTTCGCCCCCGACGGAAGGCGCACTCTCCTGACGGTCGTCGTCTACCTGTCGTATGAGGCCGTGGGCGGAGAAACGCGGTTCATCGCCGATAAGCAGAACGATCTTCCCTTTGCGCAACGTGACTTCTCTGACTGGCCGCGGCTCGCGAAGCCTGAGGAAATATTGAGTGCCCACCGCCCCGAACCGGGCGATGCGCTCCTCTTCTGGCATCGGACGCTTCACGACTCGGCCCCGCTTCTTGAGGGTACGAAAACAATACTCAGAACCGACGTGCTCTACGAGCCCGTAGATGTGCCTTGAGCAGCGGAAAGGCCACCGTCGCGTTGTCCCTCACCCCGGAGACCGGCGTCCGGCACGCCGTGATCGCCCATCTCCGGGCCGGGCGGCATCGGGCCCTGCCCGCGGCCGGGCATCGAATCCACTCGCACCGAACGGCAGGGAGAGCAGCATGACCAACGGGAGGATCCACACCGACTGGGTGGAGACGGTGTCTCAGGACGGCCTGCACCTGATGCAGACGCGCTTGGAGGTGAGAGTTCCTACGTCTGAGGGTCGCAAGTTCATCACCTGCGGTCTGGCCCGGAAGATGCACGTAGTGAAAGACGGTATTGCCTGTCGGGTTTCGTCCTACGCACTCGGCCGCGACCTGGGCAGCCCGGGCAAATACGACTTCGAGATCGTTTCTGCGACGGGAGGCCCTCCGATCCGGAGGTTCTTCAACGGGGACGGCGTGCCGGCCGAGATACGCGAGGTCGCTCTGTTCGACGCGCATGAGGGGCTTGACGATGGCGAGTACATCGTCCGGATCGCGGCGGGAATGACGACCAGCTGGGACACCGGGACGGGACAGAGCATCGAGCTCCCTGTCCCGTGCCACGAGCTCGCATTCGTCGTGGTGGGATCCGCACCGCAGGAGGTGCGCGCGAGTACCGGCGGCCCGTGGGCGGCGCGGCCCTCCCTGGAGATCCCCGTGGTCGATTGGCGCGATCAGCCCACAACGGAGGCGGCATGGGAGACCTACCTGAACGGGAAAAGAATCAGTCTGGATGCCTACGGGATCTTCTCCCCGCAGCATCTGATGAGGAATCAACGGGATACCGCTCTGGAGATTCTCCGGAGCGAGGGCTACGCCATACCGCGAACCCCGGAACCCGCCGAGACGCCCGGGACCTGGCTGGGCCACTGGGGTGGAGCATGGATGCCGGCCGATGTACTCGCGGCCCTTCACACCGTGCCGGACGACACCGCGCAACGTGCGTGGTATCAGGGAGCGAAGGAATCCCTGGACATCGCATGGGATATGCACCTCCTGTGGACCACCGACGTGTTCTGACCGGGCCCGCGCTCCGTCCATGACCACCGTGGCGGGCCGTCGGCAGTCACCCTGCACCGAGGCGCCGAGTACCGGCCGCGGCCCGGTCCGCCTCCGGCCTGACTGCCGGACGCGGCCCGGGCGAGGAAGTACGGCAGCACCAGAAGGTGCGCCCGCGAGGTTGCGCCAGCGCGGCATCCGCCACCACATCGCCCGCAGGGGAATCGAGGGCGCTGTCACGTTGGCTGAGCGGATGGGATGATCTTCTGGTTGATCGTGTTGGAGGGGGCTGTTTCCGTGGGGGCCGTGGCTCCGTCGTACAAGGGGCACCGATACCCGGTCGAGGTCATCTCCCACTGCGTATGGCTGTACCACCGCTTCCCCCTCAGCTTCCGCGAGGTCGAGGAACCGATGCTCGAGCGCGGGATCGTCCTCTCCTACGAGACGGTGCGCCGCTGGTGCGCCAAGTTCGGGCAGCGGTACGCCGATTCGCTGCGCCGCCGCCGGCCCCGGCCTGGTGACAAGTGGCACTTGGACGAGGTCTTCATCAAGATCAACGGGGAACAGAAGTATCTGTGGCAGGCGGTCGACCAGGACGGCAACGTCCAGGACATCTTGGTACAGAACCGCCGGGACACCGCTGCGGCCAGGCGCTCCTTGCGCAGGCTGATGAAGAAGACCCGCACGGTGCCGCGGGTGATCGTCACTGACAAGCTCCGCTCCTACGGCGCCGCCCGCCGCGAGGTCATGCCCTCCGTCGAGCACCGGCAGTCGAAGCACCTGAACAACCGCGCGGAGAACAGCCACCAGCCCACCAGGCAGCGCGAACGGGCGATGAAAGGCTTCCGCGGCACCGGCACAGCCCAGCGGTTCCTGTCCTCGTTCAGCGGCATCTCACCCCCCGGATCTGCGAGCGCCAGGGCGTCCCCATCCTCGCCGACCGCGCCTACATGGGAGCCGGCCCGTGGGTGACGACACCCCTCAGACGGCCGCTGGGCCGCGACTTCACACACCCAGCGAGCCGTCAGCCGCGCGCTGTCCGCGGCGCGGGCACCGGTCGAGCGAGGCGTCGCACGACTGAAGTCCTGGCGGATCTTCCGCAGGGCCCGGTGCAGCCCGAACCGAATGTCGTCAATCTCCGCAGCTGTCCTCACCCTGGAGCGGCAACGCTGAAGAAGCTCAGTGAACCTCTTTCATCCTGTGCTGGCGGGTGAAAAGGGCTGGTCAGTGGGTGTGGTGACGAGGCAGGGCCCCTCGTCGTTGGCGTGGTGATTCCACTCAGCACACCGGCGACCGAAGGGGCCCTGTTGGTTCCGTATCCTGCCACGCTCGACGTCCCGCATGAGCTCGTTGAGCACGTTGCCTGGCTGCTGTACGAGCACCGCCGCGCGCGTAACACCCGCTGGCGGAAGCTCGGCTGCTTCGACCAGGCACTGCTCACGCTTGTCCACCTGCGCAAGAACGAGACGTTCGCCCAGCTCGGCGCCGGGTTCGCGATATCGCAGGCCACCGCCTGGCGCTACGTGGACGAGGCCCTGGAGGTGCTGGCCTCCTGGGCCCCAGGCCTCCATGAAGCCCTCACCGGCCTCGGTGAGGGCGACCACGTCATCGTTGACGGCACGCTGATCCCCACCGTCCGCGTCCGCGCCGATCAGCCGCACTACTCGCAGAAACGCAAGAAGCACGGCATGAACGTGCAGGTCATCGCCCGCACTGACGCCACACCACTGTGGTTCTCCCGCGCGACACCCGGCCGCACACATGACCTGACCTCGGCCCGCGCCCACGGCATCGTCCAGGCCTGCCTGACCCGGCAGATCCTCGTGCCCGCGGACCGCGCCTACCAGGGCGCCGGCGCCACCTTCCGCACCCCGTACTACCACTACAGCGAACAACCCGAGCACTACCAGCAGTTCAACCGCGACCACGCCCGACTCCGAGCCCCCGGCGAACGCGCCTTCGCCCAGCTCAAATCCTGGCGCATCATGCGCAGAGCACGCTCCTCCGTCCACCACCGAGCCCTTGGCCACACGCTCGTACTTCGGCGGCCGGTCGCTGGCCAGTGCCCGCTTGACCGTGTTCTTCGAGATGCCCAGATGCCTCGCGATCGCCCGGATCGGCATCTGCTCAGCCCGGTGCAGCCTGCGAATCTCTGCCCAGTCCTCCACGCAGATCACCCTCTCCCTCCTTACCACAGATCAAGATCAGGTTCAGGCGAAGATCACCAAGTGGGTCACTTTTGATCCGCCGTCAGAGGGTCAGGATTCGAGCGACGCCGAGAGCCCGGAGCCGCTGTGGCCGGGGACCGGCTCGCGCCCCTGCACGTGTCGTTTCACCTGCTCTGGCCGCAGACCTGTCCGCCTAGGAAATGGCAGTCGAGTTGATATGGCGCGCACGATCCCGGGCGGCAGAGCACGGGTTGGCAAGTGTGGCGGCGCCGTGTATCTGAGGTCGTCGGAGAACACCAGAAACGTGACTTCCCAAGGGGCTGCGCCCGTGGCGATGAGCTTGCCGAGGCGGTTGATCTCCGGGATGTGGAGCACATGGGGGCTTCGGCCATTGAGTCCCACAACGGCGATCACGGCCCGTCCCAGGCACTCGGTCGTCGTCGAGTACTGGGGTGCCAGCCGGCGTAGGAGCGGATAGAGCCATGCGGTAAGGCGGTACTTCCAGCAGTAGGCCGCCGTGCACGGGCGTCACCGGCGTCGACCCCAGCGCAGGACCGTCGCCGTATCCGGCGGGGACGGCGACGGGCGATCTTGCCTACGGCACGCTTTGGTACGCGCTCGGCAGCTCCGTGCCCGAACCTGGCGTTCAGCGGCCGCAGCAGGGCGGCCAGCCGAACGAGGACTCAGCGATCATTCGTGGTGTTCTCGCTCGGCAGGAACGTCTGGCGTACCCATAGGCTCAGCAGTGCCATTCCGCCGACCAACAGGGGCACCGGGTCACGGGCCAGAGGAGCCAACGCATATCCCAACGCCGTAACAGTGCAGACTGTCAGGGGAATGAACGCCGCTGCACCCTCCATCCCCCATCGCAACGTCGGCTGAGCGGTGCCCAGGACGCTCGCCCCGCCGGGCAACCAAGGGCCGACGGCCACGACCAGCAGGCCGACGGTGATGCAGGTGTTGACCAGCTGACCGGACATCCCTTCAAGGCTGCGCGGGCCGACCACCCACAGTCGCAGGGTGTCGCCGACCAGCATGAGGGCCAGCCCGACGATCCCAGCCCACAAGGTGACTCTCCGGTCGCTCCGTACGAGACGGCGCAGGGCAAACAGAAAGCTGAGGAACACGACCTCCGCGGTCCACAGGACACCGACCATCCCCGTCCCCAGCCGCCGGCCGTCACTGGCCTCCCGCAGCAGTACCCATCCCGTCATGAGCACGGCCCCCGATGTGGCTATCCCGTCAAGCACGCGCCGCAGCAACACGCGGCGGCCTTTGCCGGCATCGGCCGCAACCACCAGACCGGCCATCCCCAGTCCAACCGCGAGCGTTACTCCGGTGACTACCACCGAACCGAACAGCGATCGCTCGTCCCGTCCCGAACCCGCAGGGTGAGCCGACAGCACGTTGACCGCTCCCCGGTACACACCACCGGCTACCGCCGACCCCCCCAACAGAAGCAAACGCGTCCGCACGCGCCCGCTCGTCCGCCACGCACGAAGCGCCAGGGAGGCCGTCAACCCCCAGCAACCGGCGGACGGCCCGAGAGCCACTATCCTCGCCGTCGCGTTCCCGGCCGCCCACGGTCTGCTGAGGACAAGCGCTGTGCCCACGAGACATGCCACGCCCGCCGCGGCCCATGCTGCCCACACCCCGGGCCGATGGCAGTGGCCCGCCCAGGCCTTGAGCACGTCCGGCGACTTCCCCAGCCTCGACATGTGGTTCGCCTTCCATCGGTCCCCGCCCGAAAGCGATATGTGTAGCCCTCAGATCATTCAGAGACCGTAGAAGACTCTCCACCTGCCCCGAACCGACCAACCGGCTCATTCACTCGAACTGCGTATGGGAGGAAAGGTTCTCGGTTCTGCGCAGCCATCGCCGACAGCCTCGCGACCACCTGCACCCGCTCCGGCCTGCGGTGTGTTCTGCTGCAAGCACCGACGTCCGGCAGCGTGCCCCTGTGCCCCTCATCCACAGGAGCATTGACCGCACCGCCGAACACATCGCCTGCGGCGAAGTCAAACCGGAGCCGCCCGCCAAGCTTCGCCCCTGAGGCGTACAAGCAGCACGACACCGTCGAGCGATACATCAACCCGGCCTTGCCATGGGAACGGACAAGCTCGCCATCGTGGACCAGGCCGCTCCCTACCTCGCCGCCATCCTCATCTGGACTCAGCCGCACCAAGTCGACGATGGCGACCGAGGTTGTAGCCCTGGGCTTGACCAGTTGCTCCGGGTCACGCACCGACAGGCTCTATCGGCTCCAGTGGCATTTCCCTGGTCAACCAGCGAGCGTGAGGTTGTGGAGGCGAGCGATGCCGAGCATGGCGTGATGGACTCCGTCGCCTTTCAGGCGGCAGTCGCGGAGGATCTTCCAGGTCTTCATGTGGGCGCAGGCGTGCTCGACGCGGGCTCGGACCTTGCGGTGCGAGCGGTTGTGTTCCTCTTTCCAGCCCGGGAGTTCGCTCTGGCCGGGTTCGCGGCGGTGGGGGATGACCAGGCCGGTGCCTCGGTAGCCGCCGTCCGCGATCACCGTGGCCTTGCCGACGGCGTCTTTCGCTCCGGACAGCTCCCATGCCTTGCAGTCGTTGCGGTTACCGGGCAGTGGTCGGCCGACCGCGACGACGAGCCGGGTGTCGGCGTCGATGCTGACCTGGTGGTTGGTGGAGTGCCGGTAGTTCTCGACTGCTCGGCGATGGTGTGGTCCCGGGTGCGCACCAGCACGCCTCCGGCGCCCGCAAATGGGGGCGGCGTCGGGGGACGAACTGGCTCTTCAAGGCCCGCAACGTCGTCCTTGGGCGGCGGTGTAGGCGGCGGCCAGGGCGAGCATTCCGGCCGCGTCCAGCAGCGGCGCGGTGGGGCGCGCGTCGGTCAGGTGGGTGCGGGTGGGTGCGGGCCTCGTCGAGCAACCGCAGAGCCTGGTCGGTGCGGCCGGTGCGTCGCAGCGGGGTTGCGGCCGCTCGCGCGGCGGCTACCAGCAACGCGGGCCGGCCCGATCGCCGAGCCGTGGCGACGGCGGTGTCCGCGTGGGTGGCGGCCGCGTCGATCCGTCCCTGCTTCACGGCCAGTTGGGAGGCGAGCACCAGCAACTGGCCCTCACGCCCCGCAGCCGTCGAGCCGGTCATCGCGCTGCCGTGCGCGGCGATCAGCAGCGCGGGCATTCGCTGCTGCGGTTGGTCGTAGCGGCCATGGGTGAACATCCGGCGTGCGGCGGCGACGTCCTCGGCGCGCAGTGCGGGTGTTTCACCGGCCCAGGCCCTACCTCCCGACACGGCCACGGCGGCGCACGCCCCGACTCCCGCGCTCAGCACTGCCCTGCGCTTCACTGGCCGCCTCCGCTCTCTCCTCGCCCGGACCGGTCACTGTGTGCTCAGACGGTAGGGCGGTACCGGGTCGTCCCGACAGGGCGCGGCCGCAGGCCGGTTGTGCGCCCCTGCGACGCGCGGTGTCCTCAGGCGACGCGGGATGAGGGGGTGAGCCGTTTCCACGGGCCGGTGTAGGCGGCGCCGCATCCGGTGCAGTGGGCGAGGTAGAGGGCGGAGGTGGGGGTGTGGGCGGGCGCGGGCACGACCGGGTGGATGACGCCCTCGATCACGGCGGTCAGGGTGGGCCATGCGTGCCGGCAGGCGCAGGCCGGTGGAGCGGGGGCGGGGTGGCTGGTCATGAGGGCTCCGGTGCGGCCGGAGGACGGGCGCGGCGGCTGTCGGGTGCGCGGCCGATCTCGCGGGCGACGGCGTCGATCTCGCGGCCGGTGTAGGCGGTGCGTACGCCGGAGATCGACATTCCGCTGGCCTCGGCGAGGTCATCGAGTCCTTAGGGGCGGCGGCCGTGGAACTCGCGGCCGTAGGCGAGGAGGTGGCGGATCTCGCGGTCGGCGGCCTCGCGCGCGGCGCGGGCGTTGCCGAGAGCGATCAGCAGCGGGTTTTCCTGCAGGTCATCGCGCTGCGCTTCGAGCGCGAAAGCGTAGTCCTCGCCGGTCCCTCGTCCTGCGTGTCGCCGGGCACGGAGGGAGACTGGAAGCATCGTCCGATCTTCGCTGGAGGGATGATGAGCCTTCAAGGAGAAGTCTCCGATGCCGTAAAGCAGGCATATGAGCAGAACAGGGCCGATTATGTGGAGCTAAACGAGCGGCTGCAGGTCCTCCAGGAGACAGCGGCAACGCGTTTGACACAGGCCGGCGAAGACCTGTCGCTCCATTTCTTCCCGTGCCTCCTGTGCGAGTGCCACGGTTACTCACGAGATCCGGCGATCCCCTCGACTGGTTGCATCTGCAACGATCCAGCCCATGCCCACCGCCAGATATGACGGAGTGCCACGAGGCGGAAGCAGGCGCACAACAAGTCCCACAAGCAAGTCCGGGCCCGCGTCGAGCACGTCTTCGCCCGCATGAAGACCTGGAAGATCCTCCGCGACTGCCGTCTCAAAGGCGATGGCGTCCACCACCCGCCCCACTGGCCCGGAGTGATCAGGAGAGCCGTCGGGCAGCAGCCGCCTTCCCCGGCAACGTGGATCTTGCAGGTCAGCCCGCCCCGAGACCGTCCGAGCCCTTTATCGGGGCGGTGGAGCCGGGGCGTCGTCCTTTTTTCGGAACCCGCGGTGTGGCCTTGCGGGCTCCGGCCGCGTGCTGGTGGGCGCTGCAGGAGGTCGAGTCGACACCGACCATGCCCCAGTCGATCCGGCCGGCCAGGTCGGCGTAGGCCTGGACCGCCTGCAGGATCCGGTCCCAGGTGCCGTCCGCTGACCAGCGGCGATGCCGTTCATAGACGGTTTTCCAGGTGCCGTAGCGTCCCGGCAGGTCACGCCACGGGATGCCCGTGCGGATCCGGAACAGGATCCCATTGAGCACGGTGCGGTGATCGTTCCACCGGCCTCCCCCGCCTGCCGGAAAGCGGCAGATGCGGCTCCACAAGCGACCACTCGCGATTCGTCCTGGCGGGCGTCACCCCGGGACGACCCGCGCGCCGTGTACGGCCTGGGCCAGCCCAGGGCGGGCAAGCTGCTGGCCGCCAGGATGGTCCGGCGCGAGATGAGGACCGCCACGGCACGCGTGGTCGGGCTGCGTGCCATCGGGTTTGTCCTCCCGGCGGGTCGTCACCTCACGTAGTGCGCCGGTGGGCCGCGGATGCGGGCATGGGCAGATCCGCCGAGGCGATGCCCGCGTCAGGGTGCGTCGGACGACGGTAACCGCCTTGTCGGACCCCCAATCCGACCATGGCGAAGGGATTGACGCATACCGCCTCCCACCCTTAGCGTCTGCCCGACCTCACGAACGCCGTTCGATTTCTCGAACAATTTACCCACAGGAAACCCACAGAGCTCCCGCTCCGCCACCCCCCACGACACTGGCCCGCAGCGACGCTGCCTTCTGCCTCACCAGTTGACCCGCCCGGGCGCCGGCCTCCATAGGTGGTGCCGGCACCCCTCAGCCTCTCCCTGCCCCCGATTCGGTCGTCGCGACGGCTCGGGATTGGGAACAACGTTCGAGATCCCGACTCCGATATGTGCCCAATGAAGGACACCTCGATGCGTCATCCCCTCAGACCCAGGCGCCGCGCACTGGCCGCGCTCTGCACCTCCGTGCTGTCCATCAGCCTCCTGACCTCCGGCCCGGGCGCGCCCGCTGCCCAGGCGGCCGACGACCCCAACGCGGTGGCGCTCGACAGGGACGCGATCCTCGCCGCCAGCGGGCTCGACGAGCGGCAGTGGTACAAGGACAACATCCCGTTCGTCGACACCCCCGACAACGACATCGACGACGTCTACTACTACCGGTGGAGCTCCTACAAGCGGGCGCTGCGCTACACCGTGCCGGGCACGGGGTTCGTGTCGACCGAGTACGACGTGCCGATCGGCTACGCCGGCAACCCGTACACCGCCCTCCCGGACGCGGCGGGCTACCACGTGCTGGACGGACGCTGGCTGCACAATCGCGACTACGCGGGTGACTACCTGGACTTCTGGTTGCGCGGGGCAGGCAACCCGGGCGCGCGGAGCTTCAGCGAGTGGATCACGAGCGCCGCCTACCAGCGCTATCTCGCGACCGGTGACGCAGCGCAGATCAAGTCGGCTCTCCCCCACCTCATCGCCCTGTACAAGCGGTGGGACGCCGACTTCAACGCCGACATCACGGTGAACGGCGCCCAGTCGACCAGCGACCTCTACCATCAGAGCCCGTTGTCCGACGCCACCGAGTACACCGAGACGTCGATGCACAGCAGCAATTGGTTCAGCGGCGGCCGTGGCTACCGGCCCACGATCAACGCGTACATGTACGCCGCCGCCCAGGCGATCAGCAAGATCGCCACGATGACCGGGGACACGGCGACCGCGAACGACTACGACGCGAAGGCCGCGCAGCTCAAGGACGCCGTGCAGAACTCGCTCTGGGACCCGCAGCGCCAGTTCTTCATGCAGGTCTACAACACGGACGCCACCAACGGCACCCTGAAACAGACCAAAACGACCTGGCGGGAGCTGATGGGCTACGCCCCCTGGGCGTTCGAGCTGCCGGACGCGCAGTATTCGTCGGCCTGGAAGTTCCTGAACGACGCCAAGAGGTTCAAGGCGCCGTTCGGGCCCACGACCCTGGAGCGGGTGCACGACTTCGAAGCCGAGCAGGCCACCCGTAACCACGCCAACCTGTTCAACTCGTCGACGGCTTCGAACGGCCAGTACATCGGGCAGATCGACTTCGCCGACAGCTATGTCACGTTCACCGTGGACGCGCCCGCCGCCGGGACGTTCCCGGTGACCGTGTACTACGCCAACGGCACCAGTGGCACGTCCACGCACCAGCTCGTCGTCAACGACGACACCGCCAACCCGATCACCGTCAGCTACTCCCCCACCGGCACCTGGCAGAAGTTCTCGGAGTCGCAGGCCGTCACCGTGCAGGTCCCGATGAAGGCCGGCGCCAACACGCTGAAGTTCGCCAAGGGCACGAGCTTCGCCGAGCTCGACCGGATCACGGCGAACCCGTACTTCAACTACCAGGCGATCCCCGCCACGCAGAAGCACGACGACGCCAACTGCTGCCACTGGAACGGCCCGAGCTGGCCCTTCCAGACGAGCCAGGTCCTCACCGGCATGGCGAACCTGCTCCAGGACTATCCGGCACAGAGCTACGTCACCAAGCAGGACTACGCGACCATGCTCGCCCAGTTCGCCGACCTCCAGCACAAGGACGGCAAGCCCTACATCGCCGAGGCCGCCAACGGTGACACCGGCGACTGGATCTACGACGGAACCAACTTCAGCGAGAACTACAACCACTCCAGCTTCAACGACCTCGTCCTCACCGGCCTGCTGGGCATCAAGCCGCAGGCGGACAACACGATGGTCCTGAAGCCGCTGATCCCGGCGGGCTGGGACTACTACGCGGTGGAGAGCCTGCCCTACCACGGGCACACCTACTCGATCCGCTGGGACAAGGACGGCACCCACTACGGCAAGGGCAGCGGCCTGCAGGTCTTCCAGGACGGCGTGCGCATCCTCCAGACCGCGACCCTCGGCACCACCACCACCGTGAACGTGGCCGCCCCGGTCACCCCGGTGCAGCCCCCGCAGATGATGAACGTGGCGGCCAACCCGCTGACCGCCGAGCAGGACTGGCTGGGCCGCGCCATCACGCAGCCCTTCCCGAAGGCCTTCGCCTCCTACACCAACACCGTCTCCAACGGTCCGCACTGCCACAGCGGGCAGACCTGCAAGCCCACCACCTTCGACGCCCCGCTGCGGGCCACCGACGGCTGGATCCGTTACGACAAGACCCCCGACGACCGGTGGACCAACTCTGGCTCGCCGAACGCCACCGATCACCTCGGCGTCGACTTCGGCGCGCCACGCAAGATCAACGAGGTGAAGTTCTACACCTACGACGACGGCGCGAACATCCGCGTCCCGGCGAGCTACACCGTCCAGTACCTCGACAACGGCTCGTGGGTGAACGTCCCGAACCAGACGAAGAGCCCGGCCGCGCCGGTCGCCAACAACGCCAACGAGGTGACGTTCCCAACGATCACGACGTCCCAGTTCCGGGTCCTCTTCACTCCGCAGGCCGGCAAGTTCGTCGGCGTCACCGAGCTGGAGTCCTGGTACCCGGAGACCCCGGCCGTGAAGATCGTCAACAAGAACAGCAACCTGGAGCTCGGCGTCTCCGGCTCCTCGATCAACGCCGGTGGCGCGGCCCAGCAGCAGACGGCTGACAGCACCGCCAACCACCAGTGGAAGATCGTCCCCGCCGAGGACGGCTACTACAAGATCTTCAACATCAACAGCGGCCAGGTCCTCGGCGTCCAGGGCGCTTCCAAGACGGCCGGCGCCATCGCATTGCAGTGGGGCGACACCCTCACCGCCGACCACCTGTGGTCGGTGGTGGACGCGGGCGGCGGCTACTGCAAGATCGTCAACAAGAACAGCGGCATGGCCCTGGGCGTCCAGAACATGTCCACCGCATCCGGGGCCACGGTCCTGCAGTGGAACGACAACGGCACCGCCGACCACCTGTGGCGCCTCGCCGCGGCCGACGGATCCACACCGTTCAACTCCTGACCGACCGTCCCACCCCGGGGCCGCGGCGGCGTCATCCGACGCTGCCGCGGCCCCGGGGCACATTCCGGGGCATCGGCCCAGGTACCGGGGATGTCCGCCGGGAACCCGCCGACATCCCCGTGCCCCGGGCTCACCGCGACGCGTCCTCGCCACCTTCCGCCTGACCCCGCCGGCTGATTACCGGCCGGAACGCGTGGGCCCGGGCGGGGGTGCGGCATGACCCGCCAGGCACCCCGCCGGCGCCAACTCCGTCCGTCGGGCCGGAACCGGCCCGACGCCACCACGAGCGCTGTTCGTCGAGCACGACCTGAAGGCTGACGAAGACCGCATCGGCCCGCACGACCGGCTCAGCCGGGACGAGGTCCTCGCCCTGCTGCCCACCCTGCCGGCCTGGCCGCAGAGAACGTACAGCCGCGGAGTTGCTCCCGGGACCCGGCGTCTTGCCGGGGCGGCCAAGATCCTCGACTGGCTGTTGCCCCACCCCGGGGAGGGCTGGCAGGCACGCTGGCTGGCCGCCGACGCCGACCGCGGCAAGGAGTGGGTCGGCGCCCTGACCGAGGGCGACCCACGCTGCGAAGAGTCACGGCGCAGCGAAATCCTCCTGGGCATGTCTTCGCCGGTGAGTTCTTCCAGGTCACGTCCGGTGTGCAGGAACGTCCAGCGGATGTTCCCCGCCGGCCGACTCGACCGCATGCGCGAGTACGGGGCCGAACTCGGCATGACACCTCGACACATCGACGAGGGCCTGCGGGTGGTGCCCGCCATCCCGCGCGACTCCCTGCACATCCTGGACACCCTGCTGAACCTGGACGCCGGGGTGAAGCCGGAGATGGTCGCCACCGACAACGCCTCCTACTCCGACATCGTGTTCGGCCTGTTCTCCCTGCTCGGCTACAATTTCCCCCCGCGCTTCCGTGACCTGGCCGACCAGCGGTTCTGGCGCGCGGAGATGCCCGGCGTCGCGACTGGCGGCTACGGGCCGCTGGAAGCCCTCGCGCGTAACCGGGTGAACCTGACCAAGGTGACCACGCACTGGCCGGACATGCTGCGGGTGGCAGGCTCCCTGGTGACCGGGCAGGTGATGGCGTACGACCTGCTGCGGATGTTCGGCCGCGAGGGGTGCCCCACTCCGCTGGGGCAGGCGTTCGCCGAGTACGGGCGGATCGCCAAGACGCTGCACCTGCTGCGCATGGTCGACCCGGTCGACGACACCTACCGCCGGCAGATGAACCGGCAGCTCACCGTCCAGGAGTCCCGTCACAAGCTGGCCCGGGACATCCGCCACGGCAAGCGCGGGCATGTCATGCAGGTGTACCGCGAGGGCCAGGAAGACCAGCTCGGCGCGCTCGGTCTGGTCCTCAACGCCGCCGTGTGGACGACCCGCTACCTGGACGCCGCCGTCACCGCCCTGCGGGCGCTGCCCGCCGACCAGCGCGAACACGACGTCCTGGACGAAGACGTGAGCCGGCTCTCCCCACTCAAGCACGCCAACCTCAACTGCCTGGGCCGCTACAGCTTCCGGGCCTCCACCCCCGTGGGAGGCGATCTACGACCCTTGCGTGATCCATACAGCGACGGTGCCTCGGAAGACAGCGAGATGACGGTATCCCCATCGTCGATCAGTTGATCGAGTACGTATCGTTCCAGGTGGAGGCGGCTCCAGCACTCCAGACGTCAGATGGTAGGTCGCTCTACCGCCTCGCCCAGAATCACCATGGCGACCTCGTGCCCGGCCTGGAATGGTCGTTCGGCGTCGAACCCGGGACAGGCGCGGTCCACTACGTCCTTCCGCAAGGCGAGGCATGGTTCGCCAACTCCTCCATCGACCTGTGGCTGCGGACCCTTCACCACTACGGCCTGCACGTCAGCGAGTCCGAGATCCTCAGCGATCCGGATGACCGCGAGGACGAAGCCCTGGTCGAGCCCAGCATGCTCGCTGACGAACTCAAGAAGATCGATCCACCTGCCTTCGACGGCTACAACGCGTCCATCTGGGCCGAGTTCCTCGACCGCTGGCTCTGGTAGTCGCCCGCGGCCGCCACGATCCCCAAGCGATCACTCACCGTGTCCGACACGTCGAGCGGCTCGCGAATACGCGACACCGCAACATGCGAGCCCACCAGTCCCGAGGCCGAGGACGGCGAGGGGTGCTCTCGGCTTCGGACGTCCTCCAGGACCTGCTGAAGGCTGGGCAGGCGTCTGCACCACCTGCCACCAGCCCCTGCCCAGCAGAACCACGCCAAGATCAAGACAGACAACGGCGTCCTAACTAGGCACCCTTGCGGAACAGCCGGTTGAGGACGGGGCCCAACCGGGGCTCCCACGGGGTGCCGGGCGGCACGGCGGCACCCACCTCCCCGGCGAGCGTGCGCAGGTGGACGTCGACGGCGGCCTCCACCAGGCCGGCGTGGACCGCTGCCGCCCTCCGGCCGCGCCGCCAGGCCACCAGCCCGGTGACGACGGCCGTCACTGCGGCCGGCCACCACAGGCAGCCGAGCACGGCGTAGCAGCTGGCCCACACGGATCCGGCCACGGCGGCGTCGAAGCGGGCCCGCGAGGCACGCAGCTCCGCCCTGGTCTCCTCCGGCAGCACCAGCCACAGGGGCTGCCAGCAAGTGGCAAGGTCGATGCCGTACTGGCCGCGCAGCCGGCTGTCCGTCGCGGCGAACCGGTCGCCGGTGTACGTGGGCCGGGTGGGCATGGCCGGGACCATCCGGTCACGACGGGCGGCTAGTTCGTCGATCTGCTGGTGGTCGGAGTCGCGGCGGGCGTGAGCCGGGACGGCACCGCGGGCTCGGTCGATCTCGTCCTGGATGTCTTGCCATCGCCGCACGCGCCGCTCGGTCGACCAGGCGGCCAACCGGTCGGCCCACCGCGGCCACTCCCCCGCCCAGACGCTGACGGCCACTTCCTCGGCGCACGTCTGGACGAGCGTCCCCACCGCCACGGAGGCGAGGACGGCGACCGCCACCGCCGCGACCTGCCCCACGACCGGCCAATGCCCGGCGGTAGCCGCCCACTGCCCGGCCCGCTCGCGCAGGAGCCCGCCGTCGAGGGCGTGCCCGTGGCCGAGCACGGCGGCGGCAGCGACCGCCCCCGTGAACAGCAGCCCGGGCACCGCCAGGGCGGACACCCACTTCTCGGCCAGCTTTTCGCCGAGGCCGTCGAGGACGGGAGCCACCGGCTCACGCCTCCAGGACGCGCAGCGGCCGGTTCGTGAGCCAGCAGCGCCCCCCGGCCGGTATCGCGCCGCCCGGGGGCCGGGGCTCCTTCAGGCCGCACCAGCCGTCGGGGCAGACGTACACCTCGCCGATGGCTTGCGGCACGGGCACGGGAATGCCGCCGTCGCCCTCCCCGCGGGTCGGGCCCGTCTCACCGGTCAGTACGTGCGGTGGGATGCCCAGGCGGGTGAGGACCTGCCGTACGGTTACCGTCCCCGCGCGGAGAGCCTCCACGGCGGCGTGGAGCTCGCCGCCCCGGCCGTCGGCCGCCATGACGTCCTCCAGCCAGGACATCGCCGCGCAGAATTCGGGGCGCAGCGCGCGTTCCTCTTCCATGTCGCTCGCTTCCTCCCTCTCACGGTCCGCTGTGGACGACGGACGCCCAGAACAGCGGGTCCTTGTAGTCGTCGTGGGCACGCAGTGCGGCGACCGCCCGGTGCAGGGCGTGTGCCGGGCCGGGTGTGTCTGGTGCGGCCAGGTTGCGGTAGACCTCGCGGGCCAGCAGTGGGCCCACGGCGTCCTTCACCGTCCACATGCTGCCGATCACGTGCCGGTAGCCGCACAGCTGGAAGGCGGAAGCTACGGAGACGACCTCGTCGGCAAGCTCCTCGCCGGGCGCGGCGCTGTGGCAGGCCGACAGATACGCGAACTCCGCGTCCGGCAGCCGCTCGGCGGCCAGTTCGCGCAGGGTCAGCTCACCGCCGTGCAGCAGGAGCCGGCTGCGGGAGGGGTCGGCCGGGTTCCGTACGCCGTGACAGGCGAGGTGGGCGTGGGTGTGCGCACGCAGGGCGGCGAGCACGGCTTGGGGCGTGGCCGCCGCGTCCCTCAACTCTTCTCGCGGGCCCGGCATTTCGCCGGCCGCCGCCAGCTCCTCGCCCAGGGCCGCCAGGTGCGGGTACGCCGGGCCGGCGGCGTCCACGGCAACGGTGACGAGCGAGGCCCGCCCGGGCCGGGGCGCCGGCCGGGAGCGGGCGTACAGCAGGGAGCCGAGGGACGGTACGTACGAGGAGACGACCCGGTCCTGGACGTACGTACCGCCCTTGTCGATCACAGCTCCGTGCAGCGGCAGCAGCGACAGCACGCCGGTCGGGCACCACCACAGCCGCGGCAGCGGCTCGCCGGGGCGCGGCGCCTGTGCGAGGCCGAGGCGCGCGAGGACAGGGCCGGCGATGTACTCGCCGAGCCAGCGCAGGGTCTCCTTCATGGCGCGGTCCTGCCAGTATCGCTCCGGGCCGGGGGTGGCCGGGTCGGCGAGGGCGGCGACGGCGGCTCGGAAGGTCTCGGAGCGGGTGGTGATGTCGGCTGCCGTGACTTCCAGTGACAGATAGTCGAGCGTGCCCTCGTCGCCCTTGCCGTCGGTGGCCGGGGCCAGCAGCAGGGCGAAGCAGCCCAGCGGGGACACATTGACCAAGGCGACCGGCCCGTGTGCCGCCGCTTCCCTCAACTTTTCCCAAGCCCAGGGCCGTTGGAAGTCACCCATGCGCGGCAGGGTGCGGATCTTCTCCACCAGCGCGTCGAAGTCGGAAGCAGCCTGCCGACGCTGCTCGGGGCTACGGTGCGGGGCGACCAGGTCGGCGCAGAGCTGCTCGAAGCGCTCGGCGAGCGGGCGGGACGCGCCCCTGAGCTCGTCCTGCCGGCCGCGCAGCTGCAGTGCCTGGGCCAGCAGGACGCCCCGGCCCTGTTCCAGGCGGACGAGTGCCTCCTGCGCCTCGCCCGCCATGAGCGAGACCGCCGCGGCCGTGGTGGCCAGCGGGGGCAGCTCGCGCAGGCGCGCCTCCTGCGACTCCCGGCCGAGGGCCCGCCCGGCCAGCTTAGGCAGGAGCTCGGCCAGCGCGACACCGAAGGCGGTGCGGGCGACACCCAGGGCGCCGAGTTCGACGGCTGCCATGCCCCACCGACGGGCGCAGATCAGCCGACTGCGGACGGCCTCGGTGGAAGCTCGCGCGGCGGCCGCGTACTGATCGATCGCGCCGACGAGTCCGGTGGCGTCGCCCGTCAGCCGGGCCCGTGCGAACAGGACGTCGCCCAGTCCCATCCGGGCCAGCAGCTCGTTGGGGCCAGTGTCCGAGGGGGTGCCAGCCAAAGGCCGCAGGAGTTTCTCGGCCGCATCGAGGCTCTTGATGTCCTCCGTGCGCACGCCCCGCTCCTTCAGGGCGACGGCCAGCTTGATCAGCATCACGGGGTGGTCGTGCTGGGACGGCGGCGTGGCGTGCGCCGCGAACGTCAGGTCCTCGATGGCCTGGTCGATGTCGGCGAGGTCACCGCCAACTCGGTACCGCATGGTGAGGACGGAGGCCCGGTCGGTGAGCCGCTGGGGGTGGGCGGGCGAGGCGTCGGTCGCCGGGTCGTCGCACGCGGCCCGTGCGGCCCGGGTGGCCGCCTCCAGATCGAGCGGTTGCTGCAATTGGACATACCGGGCGAGGTGGGCGACGCCCAGGAGGGAGAAATCGGAGGCACGTAACTCCGGATCGGGGATTCCCGCCGCCACAACGGCCTCCAGCTCGGCGATCGACGCGTCGATGTCGGCCAGCTCACCCGTCAGCTCGAAGCGGATCCGCAGCGCCTGACCCAGTTCGGCACGGCGTCGCGCGCGCTCCTGCTCCTCGGCCGCGGGCGCGTCGGCCATTGCCCGCAACAGGTCGACGGCCCTGTCCAGCCGCTCCGGTCCACCCTCCCGTATGTATGCGGTGATCTCGGCTTCGGGGCTGCCGTCGGGATGGGTGGCCGGCGGCTGCCAGGCCAGCGTCCGCCGGAGCTCGGCCAGCATGACCTCGCGGACGGGATCGCCGGCGGGGAGGGCGGCGATCGCCTCGCGCATCTGGCCGATGCCCTTTTCCCTCGTCCCGGGCGGGGCGTCCTCGCCGCAGGCCATGGATGCCAGGGCGGAGCCCAGGTTGAAGGCGATGGAGGGCTCGGAGGGTGTGCCCCGGGCCTCCTTGCGCGCCCAGGCGATGAGGACTGCGCTCGCGACGATGCCTTCCTCGCAACCGTCCTCCCTGCTGCTCGACAGCAGGGCGCTGCCGACGGCGTGCACGGTCTCGTACGCGGGGAACACGGTCGGCGTGTGCCGGTCGAACGCCTCGCGCATCGCCTCCGGCACGAGCCGGGGATCCACCGCGTACACGAGAGCGAAGAGGAACCAGCTGGCGTGGACGTTCCACTCGCGGCCGTAGGTGTCCTCGGGAAGGTTGCTGCACCGGGCCAGGTAGTAGTAGGCGGCCAGGCAGACCTTGTTGAACGCGTCGCTTCCAGTCGGGCCCACCGCTTCCGGCGTCAGCCGGTCGCGCACCTCGTGGAGCGCCATGGCGACGCTGTAGTGCGTCCCGCCAGCCAGCACGTCGTCACGCGACGCAGGTGCCCACGGCAAGGCCCCTTCGGCACCCTCGGCATCCGTCATTGCCGCTCCCGATTCCCCACCGCGCTCGCTGCCGCGGAGACGGCCACGGTAGTGAGCGGGTGGGGCGGCAGGAGAGGCAATCGCCAAAAGAAGGCGACTAACGAGCTCGTGCGTGGTAGGCGGTGAGGCGTCGCGAACTTCGGCGTGGCCTGTCGGACGTGCATTCGCGGCCGAAGTAGTCGCTGGACGGCGGCCGTCTGGGCAGTTCGCTGGTGAGGCGGTGCCAGGCGTAAAGGGCGCAGCCGAGAGCCTGGCCGCAGTCAGGGTGGTGGTGTGCTGCTTGTCCCGGGTGTCGGTGCTGGTCGTGAGCGGCAGTATGTGGCGTAGATCGTCTGCCAGCGGTCGAGGTTGGTCGGCGACGGCAGCGCAGGTCCGCTGCCGCACTGGCTGACCGCATCGCGGCCGCCTGGGGGAAGTTCACGGCCCAGAGGAACGCCGTGCGCCGGCAGTTGCGTGATTTGTATTGTGCGACTGCTCATCAATGTAGTACTTCTTATACATGAGTGAGCAGGTGCACAACAGGCTGGCGGTGGTGAGGGCTGAGCGCAAGGTGTCACGGCAGGCCCTCGCCGAGACGGTGGGGGTCCACTACCAAACCATCGGCTACATCGAGCGGGCGCAGTACAACCCCAGTCTCGACCTGGCACTGAAGATTGCCAGGTTCTTCGAACTACCGGTGGAGGCCCTGTTCTCCCTCGAGCCGTTCCGGCCGCTCACCGACGAGGTCTATGGGAGGAAGCAGTGACGACCGCGACGAAGTACGACCGGCGGATATACGCCATCATGAACGACCGGGCGGCGGCCCCGATGTACGCAACGGCCACGCGCAGGCGGGCCGTCATCGGCGCCCATCTACTGCTCACCGTAGCCGGCTTCACCGCATGGGCCACCACGATCTTCAGCGATGCGCGCTGGCCGCTGTTCGCCATGCTGGCCGTGCTGCCGCTTTGGACGGTGGCCACCGGCGTCATCAACGGAGCCACCCGCGGGCTGCTCGAGCTACGCACCCGGATGCTGGACGAGCGTCAGCTCGCCGAGCGGGACCGCGTCCATGCCGGCGCCCACCGGATCACCGGGGCGCTCCTGCTCCTGGGGGCAGTCGGCGTGGGCGCGGCCGGATGGTTCGGGGATGTGCGGGTCGAAGGCCTGGCCGCACCGGTGCTGTTCGCCGCCCTCACCGTGCACTTGCTGATGCCGCTCTGGGTGGCTGGCCTGCGGATCCAGGACGACCCCGCCGAGGACTGAGCCGCCTCACGGGTGGTGGCCGCGCGACTGACGGATGATGGCTGCCCGCGTACCGCTGGACCGCAGTGAGGATGTTGGCCTCGGAGACGAGCTTCGTTTTGCCTTCGAGCGGGGACCATCCCCCGCGTGTGGGGAGTGTCCCGCGCAGCCGGTGCCGTTTCCAAGCGGGGTGGCAGCGGTTCTGGCCACGTGTCCGTCAGCGGCAGATTGGTCAGGTTCCGCAGCTGCTGGACGGATGCCTGCAGGAGGCATGCTGCTCCAGCTCGCTTGGGCGGCCGACCGCGGTCGGAGCGCCGCACGTGATGATCAGCGGCGCGCTCCCGCTTCTGCGATGAAGCGCCGGGCGGCCATCGGAACCGCCTACCGCTCGTATGCCCAGCTCCGGCCGGTCTGCCGGTACTCCTGAACGGGGATGGGCTCGACGCCGGGTCGCATGCGGCTCACGTACAGACGCCCCTCGAGATGGTCGACCTCGTGGGCGATGAGCCGGGCAAGCCCCCTTTCGTACACCGTGATGACGGTGGCGCCGTCGAGTGTCGTCGTCTCGACCGTGATGCGTAGGGGGCGGGGGACCATGCCGCGGACGTCGAAGAACGACAGGCACCCTTCGTACTGCTCGTCTATGTCGTCGGAGACGTCGGTGATGCGGGGGTTGAGCAGTACGACGGCACCGGCACCTTGCTCGGCGGGCTGGACGACGGCGGCCGCGCGGCCGATGCCGATCTGCGAGGCGGCGATGCCCATGCCCTTGGCGAAGGTGTGGACGCGCGAAATGCGCTCCATGGAGGCGAACAGCGCGTCCACGGCCTGCTCGGCGGCTTCCCGTTCGGCGGGCAGATCGAAGCGGCGCGTCACCTCGGCAAGGATGGGGGCACCCTGCTGGACGACGCCGAGGTTGCGCATCTGCTCGCTGGGCTGCACCACGGTCACTTGAACTCCCCTTGATTCACGTCCTGTTCGGGCCGGGCCCGGAACCGCCATTCGAGACGATAGCGAGCGTGCAGGGCCGGGCGGGCGGTCGATCAGGTGAAGAGACGCATCGCGTTCTCCTCGCGCCGTGCGGGCGCGCTGGGCAGTGGTGACGCCTCGGCGGTCATCGAGGTCTCGGTTCCCCACACCACCGGATCGAGCGCGGAGGGGAAAGCGAGCGTGACCTCCAGGTGCTCGGTGGGCAGCCGTACGGCGCGCTGGAACCAGCGTCCCCACTTGGTGTCGCTGACGGTGTAGGCGTACTCGATCCACACCGCATCGCCGGGGTAGAGCGGGAAACGCCCCTGGTCGTTGTCGAACAGCAGTCACACCTCCTTGAACGCGTCCCGGTCATGCTTGGCCTCCCAGCACATCGTCTCCCCGCGACAGGTCGCGGTGAGGGCAAGCTCGTCCCAGGTCAGCGGGTATTGCCGGTAGTGGGCGTTGGAGCGTTCCGGATCGCCCGGGTAGCGGTCGACCGAGATGCGGATCAGGTAGCGGGTGATCGGGGCGGTGCCGGTGTTGCGCAGCAGGCGGCGCATGGTGAGCCGGTAGGCGCGGCCGTCGTAGTCGAGCCGGGCGGCGTCGTGCTCGACCACGATCGCCGACCCAGTGGCGTAGGGCTGCTCGGGCCTTGGTGACGCGGGCACGGCGGCCACCGTGGTGGTCTGGCGGGCGCGGCCGACTCGTGCTTCCCGGCTGGGTTGCGCTCCAACCTGTACGGCACGGCCGCCCGGATCGACCTGCGGCGCGGCCGGCTCGCCCAGATCCAGCCCGGCGCCTACCGCCAACATCTCCACGCCGCCATCGGCCAGGCCCGACGCACGGTCACCCGACGGATCCGTGGTCAGCACCTCGCCATCCTGCTGGACGCAGCCCGCGAGGACCTCGGCGCCTCTGGCAGAGCAGCCGTCGAACGGCTGTATGCGGTGCTCCAGGAGATCCGCGCCCTCTTCGTGACCAGGGCGGACACCGTCTACTGTAACTCCCGCCTCTGAGGTCGCCTGGTGACACCATCGCCGGATCTACAGCTGCACCTGGCTCGGCGTGGCGCACTGGCTTTGCCCCCACGCAATCGCATCCCGCAGGTGCCGTGCGGTCTGCGGACCGAACCGTTCATGCAGCCGCTCCGACAACTCAGCCGGCCCCGCGTCCTTGGTCGCGAGCCAGCCTCCGAGGGACGCCATCAGCCACGCTTCGAACAGTGGCCGCACGTACGGCTCCATGCAGTTGGTGAGCACGAACTCGCGGAACCGATCGTCCCATTCCGAGCGTGGATAGGCAGCGAGCGCAGCCACAACGCCGACCCGGAATTCCGCCCTGTGTTCCTCCGGCATCTCCGGACCGCGGCACAGCAGCCAGTTCGCATAGTCCGTCGGGTCGGCCATCAACTCGTCGAAGTCAGTCACACCGAGTCCAACGAAGATCGCTCTGAGGGCGTAACGCCCTACCGGGCACGGGCTCTCGGGCCAGTGGGCAGCCTGGAGCGGCATGCACCGAGCTGGGGCCGCCGTGTTGCCGCCCTATTCGGCCTACCGCGTGCCGGGCGGTACGTGTTGTTCGGGCGGGGCGTATTCCGACGGTTGCCATGGGGGTGTCGGCGTGCCATCCGGGTCCAAGCCGTGCGGCCACAGTGTTTCGAGTATGTCGTCGGTACAGCCGTGGTCGACGGCCTGCTGGAGGAGGCGCCCCGCCCCTTCGCGGTCGCCGGCCTCCTCCCGCCTCATGACCAGGCGGTAGGGAGCTTCCGTATCCCCATGGTCGGCGGCTTCCAGGGCGAGGTTCTCCGCACCTTCCCGATCCCCGGCCTCTTCCCGCCTCACGGCCAGGTTATACAGGCCGTTGGCGTTGCCTTGGACAGCGGCCTTCTGAGCCAGAGCCTCAGCGCCTTCCCTATCCCCGGCCGACTCCCGCAGCATCACCAAGTGGAGCAGAGCTGAGACGTTGCCGTCGTCGGCGAGCTGCCGAAGGAGGCGTTCCGCCCGTTCTTGCTGCCCAGCCTCGTTCCGTGCCAAGACCAGGAGAAATAGGGCACCGGTGCTGCCGTGGCCAACGGCTTCCAGGGCCAGAGTATCGGCGCCCTCCCGGTCCCCGGCACTCATTCGCATGAAGGCCAGCCGTTGCAGGGCGCTGATGCTGCCGCCGTCGGCGGCCTGCCGCAGGAGACGTTCCGCCTCTTCCTTGTCCCCAACCTCCTCTCGCATCTCGGCGGCGGAAGCCAATCGCTTCAACCGCGACTACGGCCTTCTCTATCCGCCTGCGGCCAGCGACGTCGCGGGTCCGTGGCGAGACTTCAGCACCGAGGTCGTGCCGACGTCGCTGTAGCCTGTGGCCGCGGGCGGGGCCGGTCCCCCTCGCCGCGGGAGGCCTTGGCCTTCTGCACGGACTCGGTCAGGGCCGCCATCAGGTCGAGGACCTTGCCCGGTTTGTCGGGCTCCGGTGCCTCCGGGAGGGGCTTGTCCTCACGCTTCGATTCAATGATCTTCGCCATGGCCTCGGTGTACGTGTCCTTGAAGTCGTCGCCTTCCAGGGTCCGTCTTCGAAGATCATCGGATGGTGGATCATGGCGGGGTGATACGTCGTCATGAACTCACCGATCAGGAGTGGGAGTTGCTCGCTCCGCTGATACCGCGGGCCGCGACGGGCCGGCCGCGGGTGGAGGACCGGCAGGTCGTCAACGGGATGGTCTACAAGATCCGGACCGGGATCTCCTGGCGTGACCTGCCGGAACGCTACGGCCCCTGGCAGACGGTCTACACCCGCTTCCGCCGTCCTCTGGGCAAGATCCGTTTGAAGACGGACCCTGGTTGGCCAGCCCCCTGGTGGGGGTCAGTGGCTGCGGGGCGCGCTCAGCGGGCTCCCCGACGGGAGGTGGAGCTGGTGACCAAGGTGACGGTGTCCCCGCCCGGCGAGGGCCTGGACGAGGAGCCGCGGCACGGTATCGGCGCCCGGGGGGTGTCCGAGGCCCTCCAGGACGCGCTCGGGCCAGGGGGACGACAAGCTGGGCGCGGCGGCGCTGGAAAGCCCGACGGGTCCGTGGTATCCGCCTCTTCCCCCGGTGCCGCCGTTTCCGCCGGCGCCTCCGGCCCCGGCCGAGCCCACGGCCGTGCTCTCGCCTGACCCTCCGGCGCCTCCGTCCCCGCCCACGTATCCGCTGCCGTCGGATCCCGGGTCGCCGCTGGCCGCATTGCCTCCCGCGCCGCCTTGATAGAACGCCAGGTCCCGGCCGACACACATTGCGCCGGTCGAGGCGCCGCCGGTCCCGCCGCTCGATACGAAGCCGACGATTCCGCCACCACCGAGAGCGGGTCCAGCCGCTCGCGCCCGAGCTGCTCGCGGTTGCGGCCCATCTGCCAGCGCACATAGTCCGGGGTGAGGCTGTGCCCGACCATGGCCTGGTCCTCGGTGAGGACACCGGCGTTCAGCGCGTCGGCGCCGGTGGCCGCGGTGAAGTAGCCGGCCTTCGTCGCGATCCGCAGGGACGGGTGGGCGGCCAGGGCCGGGGCCAGCAGGGTCTGCGCCTGGCCCGTGGCGTAGTTGAGGGCGGTGCCGATTAACCGCACGCCGCCCTTGAGGTCCTTGGTGCGCACGTGTTCTGGCGGTCAGGGGCCTTCGGGCGGGACTTCGTGTGAGGGCCCCTGAGCGCGTGGGTTCAGTGGGGGGCGGGGCTGAGGATGAGGTGGAGCCGCTGGGCTAGGCCGTTGATAGTGCCGGCTGCCATCAGTTCCATCAGGGGTAGCTCGCAGGCGAAGGTCTGCTCCATGAGGACTTTCAGCTCGGCCCCCATGAGGGAGTCCAGGCCGAGGTCGGTGAGGTTGGCGCTGGGGTTGATGCGGTCGGGGCTGGTCTGTAGGACGTGGGCTGCCACCTCGGTCAGGGTGGAGATGATCAGATTCAGTCGGGCCTCGTCGTTGTCCGCCGCCTTCAGCTGCTGGCGCAGGTCTTGAGCGCGGACGCGGCTGGAGCGGTCGCTGCTGCCGGTCATCTGCGCGGTGAAGCGGGGGGCGGTCACTGCGGGTAGGAGGTGGGTGAGGCGCTCCCAGTCCATTACGCCGATGACGGTCTGGCAGGTGGTGCGGTGCAGGTGGCGGTCGAGCGCGTCGAGGGCGGTGGCGGGGGTGATGAGGCCGATGCCGGAGCGGGCGATGGTGTCGGCGAGCCGGTGGCGCATGACGTAGCCGGTCTCGGAGATGCCGCCCCATGCCAGAGCCATTCCGGGGTGGCCGTGGTCGCGGCGGGCGCGCATCAGTGCTTCCAGATGGAGGTTGGCGGCCGCGTAGGGGGCTTGGTACATGTTGCCGATCAGCGCGGCGACGGAGGAGTAGACGATGAAGAAGTCCGTCTGCCCGTCGCGGGTGAGCCGATCGAGGATTTCCGCGCCGCGCATTTTGGGTTCAAGGACTGCGGTGAACCGTTCGGCGTCGAGGTCCTGTAGGGGGGCGTCGTCCAGGTGCATCGCGGCGTGGACGACGCCGCGCACCGGGTGCCCCTGACGGTCGGCCTTCTCCAGGAGCTCTTCCACGGCTGCGGCGTTGGTGATGTCCAGGGCGTGGGCGTGGGCGTCGACGCCGAGGCGGTGCAGATCCGCGAGGAGGCTGGCTGCTTCGGGGGCGGTCGCGCCGCGGCGTGAGACGAGCGCGAGGTGGCGGGCGCCGCGGGCGGCGAGGTGGCGGGCGGTGGCGGCGCCCAGCCCGCTGAGCCCTCCGGTGATCAGGTAGGTGGCCTGGGCGTCGAGGACGGGCGGGTTGTCGGGTTCTTCGACGGCGACGGGCATGCTGGGGTTGAACGTAATGACGACCTTGCCGAGGTGGCGGGAGTGCCGCAGGGCGGTGACGGCGTCGGTGATGCGGGGGGCGGGGTAGCTCTGGTGGAACAGCGGTCGGTAGGTGCCGTCCTTGACGCGCGAGGTGACGGTGCGGAAGGCGTCTGCTGCCTGTTCGGGGGTGTCGGCGATCAGGCGGGTGATGTCGACGCCGAAGTAGGCGAGGTTGTTGCGGAAGGGGCGCAGCAGCAGGGGCGCGTTGGCGTAGATGTCGCGCTTGCCGAGTTCGATGAACCTCCCGCCGGGCGTGAGGCAGTCCAGGCTGCGGGCGATGGCTTCGCCGGCCAGGGAATTGAGGACGACGTCGACGCCGCGGCCGCCGGTTGCTTCTCGTACCTGTGCGGCGAAGGACAGGTCGCGGGAGTTGAGTACGTGAGTGGCTCCGAGGGTGCGCAGCAGGTCGCGTTTGGCGGGGCTGCCTGCGGTGGCGATCACGCGGGCGCCGACGTGCCGGGCGTAGTTCAGGGCGGCCAGGCCGATGCCGCCGGCGCCGCCGTGGACCAGGAGGGTGTCGCCCTCTTGGAGGTGGGCGAGGGTCTCGAGGCTGTGCTGGACGGTGAGGTAGACGGCGGGCAGGGTGGCGGCCTGCTCGTAGGTCATGCCGGGGGGGATGTGTCCGGCCTGTTCGGTACGGACTCGGACGTGGGAGGCGAGGGTGCCATGGCCGAAGGCGAAGACACGGTCGCCTACCGCCAGGGTGGTGACGCCGGGGCCGATGGCGGTGATGGTGCCGGCGCATTCCAGGCCGAGGCGGGGGCCGGTTTCGGTGGCCGGTTCGGCACCGGGCGGCAGCATGCCCTCGGCGAGCATGACGTCGCGGTAGTTCAGCGCCGCGGCCCGCACCTGGACCAGGACCTCGCCGCGTCCGGGCCGTCCGGGGTCGTCGGCGATCCAGGCGAGCTGGTGTGCGCGGCCGGGGCGGCGCAGTTCGATGCGGTAGCCCTCGCCGTCGGAGGCTGGGTGGGTGGGCGGGTTGAGGGGGTGCAGGCGCGGGGTGAAGCGTCCGTGACGGTTCAGGGCGATTTCGTCCTCGGTGCTGGGATGCAGCACTTCGGCGGCGATGCGGGCGGCATCGGAGGCGGTGTCGGATGAGGTGTGCAGGCTGAGGCGGCGCACGGTCAGGGTGGGGTGTTCGTTCGCCATGACCCGCCCGATGCCCCACAGTGCGGCCGCGTGCGGGTCGGCGGGCCCTTCTGGGGTGCCGTGCAGGCCGGTGGGGGCGGTGACCAGCCACAGGTGCGGTTCGCTGTGCCCGGAGGCAGTGGCGGCGGAGGCCGCGGTTTTCAGCAGGCCCGCCATGCGGGTCACTGTCTGTGCGGCCGAGCGGCCGGTGTCGGTGGTGGTGGACAGGACGACGATGCGGCTGGCGGCTGCCGCGTCCAGGGACAGGGACCAGGTGTCCACGTCGGGCTCCACGAGGAGCAGGTCGGCTGCGGGGAGCGTACGGGTGAGGGCGGCGGCCAGGTCCCGGTCACCGGTGGGGGCGATGACCAGCCAGGAACTGGTGCTGTCCGCGGTGCCGGTCGCGGCCGGCTGGGCGTGACCGGCCGGGCGGGTTTCGGGGCTGTTGGGGTGGGCGGGTGAGCGGCGGGCGAGAAGGACGGAGTAGTCGCCAGCCGCTTCTTCGTCGGTGCTGCCGGTGATGGTGATCTGGTCGAAGCCGCACCCGGCGAGCAGCGGCGCCCACTTCTCGCGGGGCAGCAGGGGGCTGGAGCGCAGGTGAGTGTCGGTGTTGGACCAGTATTCGGGCAGCAGTCCGAAGCAGGGGCCGAGGATGTCCTCGTCGTGGCTCTCCACCGCCAGCAGCTGCCCGCCGTCGGCGAGGAGGCCGGACAGGCGGGTGAGGGTGGCGTTCAGGTCGGCGGTGGCGTGCAGGACGTTCGCGGCGACGACCAGGTCGAAGCTGCCCGGGGCGAAGCCCTGGTCTGTGGGGTCCTGGTTGAGGTCGAGGCTTCGGTAGTCGAGGTTGTCGTGCCGGATGAAGCGGGCTTGGGCGCGCGGGAAGAACGCGGCCGTGAGGTCGGTGTAGGTGTAGCGGGTGAGCTGGTGCGGCAGGGCGGGCAGCAGGGCCGCGGTCAAACTGCCGGTTCCGGCCCCTACTTCCAGAATGCGCAGTGGCCGGTGGGTCGGCCAGTCCTGCAGGGCGTGCTGGAGCAGGATGCGGGCGAACTGGGTATGGATACGCAGTTGGGGGGTGTCGGAGTAGAACGCTTCGACCAGGTGGCGGTCGGCTTCGCCGAAGAGCAGTTGGCGGGGGTCGGTGCGGCCGGTGAGAATGTCGGCCAGGTGCGCGCCGCAGCGGTTGAAGACGGCGATCGCGGTGATCCAGTTCGGGTGTTGCTGGGCGAACTGCCGCATGTGGGTGAAGGGGTCGGCGGGAGAGCCGGTGAACTGCCAGCGCGGACCGTCTGCCTGGGAGGTGTCGGGGTGCAGGAGCCCCGCCTTGGCGGCGAGGTCTGCCATCAACGCCACGTAGGGGGCGTAATGGGGGCGCAGGCCGGCGTGCAGCAGTTCGTCCAGGCCGAAGTCGGTGGCGTCGGGCAGGAGGCGGCGGAAGGCGGCGGCGCCCCAGTGCGCGGCGGCGTTCTTCGCCCGAGGGGCGAAGTGCCGGTAGTCGTCGGCCAGTTCTGCTTCGATCGCTGCCCGGGCTGCGGCTGTGGCCGTGACAGTGCTGGCGGGGCTGGGGAGCGGCACGGCGCCGTCGGTTTCCGTAAGGGTGGCAACCTGTGGTGCGGCGCGCAGGGTGGGGGTGAGTTCCTGCAGGGGGCGGCTGGGGGCGACAGCGTGCAGGCGGCAGCCGGTCATGGTTGCGGCCGTGGTGCCGTCCTGGTTGAGCACGGTGACGTCGACGACGGCGTCGGCACCCACCACGTGCTGCAGGGACACGAGGATCTCACCCTGGGCGGTCGGTTGCTGCCACACGCGCAGGCTCTCCACTGCCGTGGGGAGGAACATGCCCCCTGCGGCGGCCTGGGCCAGCAGCGGGGCGGCTGCCTGCAGAGCTCCGTCCATGATCACGGGGTGGGCCTGGAAGTCCTGCCAGTGGCGAGCGGCGGCCTCGGGGAGCTGGTAGCGGGCGCGGACGGACGTCGGGTTGACGCTGAGGTCGGTCAGGACCTGGAAGGCCGGACCGTATTCCAGGCCGGCCCGGGCTGTGTGGGTGTAGTGCACCGCGGCGTCGATGCGGAGCGCACCGTCCGGGTCGAGGCCTGGGTTGTTGCCGGTGGGGCGGGCGGCTGCGGGGCTGTGCGTCTGGGGGGCCGGGTGGATCAGGCGGCGCACGCAGGCCCGGGCGTGCAGGGTCCACTCGCCGGCGGCGTCGGTGCGGGAGGCGATCAGGACGATGCCGTCCTCGGCCGACACTGACGTCTGCAGGACCAGGAGCGAGGGGTTGTCGCTGCGGGGCAGCGCCAGGGGACGGACGATGTCCAGGCCGCTCACTTCGCACGGTGCGGCCAGAGCCTGGCGGCCTGCGGCCAGGGCCATCTCCAGGTACGCGGTGGCGGGCATCACCATGGTTCCGTCCACCTGGTGGTCGGCCAGCCATGGCAGCCTGGCCGTGCTGAGCTGCTGGTGCCAGGCCGGTTCGGCCACCGCCGCCCGCCGGCCCAGCAGCGGATGGATGAGGGTTTTGTCCTGGGGGATGTGCGCCCACCAGTCGGGCGAGCCGTTCCACTGCCGCTCCCGCTCCCAGGGGTAGGCGGGCAGGGACACCACCCGGCCCGGGTGGGGGAGGCAGCGGTTGCCGGGACGGACGCCGACGGCGATGAGAGAGGCTGCGGCGCGCCGCACGGAGAGCGGCCCGTCGCTGTCACGGCGCAGGGTGGCGTGAGCCGACAGGGTTGGCAGGAGGCGGCGCAGGTAGGTGGAGAGCACCGGGTGGGGGCCGACTTCGAGGAACTGGGTGCAGCCGTTATCGGTGAGCGCGGTGACGGCGTCGGCGAAGGCGACCGGTTCGCGCACGTTGCGCCACCAGTACTCGGCATCCAGCTGTTCGCCGCCCATGACGCTCCCGGTGACCGTGGACGCCAGGGGCAACCTGCCCGGGCGGGGGCGCAGGGAGCGCAACGGGTGGAGGATCTGCTGCTGGACGGAGTCCATGTGCCGGGAGTGGAAGGCGTAGTCGAGGTCCAGTTCGCGGAAGAACACCCCGCGCAGCTCCATCTGACGGCCCAGCTCTGACAGTGCGGCCGCGTCGCCGGCGATGGTGACGTCGCGGGTAGTGTTGGTGCCGGCCAGCTCCAGGAGCCCGCCGAATGCGGCCAGCTCCTTCTGGGCCTCTTTGGCCCCCAGCCCGACCGCGGCCATCCGGCCGCTGCCGGCCGTGGCGCCCTGTGCGCGGCTGCGGACGGCCACCACGTGGCAGGCCTGGGCCAGATCAAGGCAGCCGGCCGCATACCCGGCCGCGATCTCCCCCACGCTGTGCCCGACGACAGCATCGGGTTCCACGCCGTGTTGGCGCAGAAGGGCCACGAGGCCGACCTGCACGGCGAACAGCAGCGGCTGGGCCACCTCAGTGCGTTCCAGGCCGGTGGATCCCTCCTGAAGCGCTCGGGTCACCGACCAGCCCAGAGCAGGGTGAAGTTCGGCGTCCACGGCGCTCACTGCTGCGGCGAAGAGCGGCTCGTGGCGCAGGAGATCGGCGCCCATGCCGGCCCACTGCGAGCCGTTCCCGCTGAACACGAACGCCAGGCCTCCGGGGCGCTCTGGAACGGTGACCTTTACGCCGGGGCCGTCGACCAGTCCTTCGGCCAGGGCCAGCAGAGCGTCGGCTGCCTCCTGTGGGTCGGCGGCCAGCACAGCCGCGGCATGCTCGTGACGACCCCGGCGCACGGTGGAGGTGTAGGCGACATCGTAGAAGTCGTCATCGGCGGTGAACTGCAGGTGCTGAGCCATACGTTCGGCGCTCGCGGTGAGCGCCTGAGGGGTTCGGGCGGAGACCACGACCGGCAACCGGCCAGCGTAGGAATCGCTGTGGGGCTCACAGGTGCGGTCCCGGGAACCCCGGGAGACGTCACCGCGGTTGCGGGGGGCACCGACAGGTTCGGGGTCGGCCAACACCAGGTGGGCGTTGGCGCCGCCGAACCCGAAGGAGTTCACCCCCGCCAACGCCACCCCGGGGTGCTCGAGGGGCTCCAGGCAGGTGACGGGCCGCACGTTAAGCTCGTCGAAGTCGATTTGCTGGCTGAGGTCCTCCGCGTGCAGGGTCGCCGGCACCTGCCGGTGGCGCAGCACCAGCATTGCCTTGAACAGCCCGCCCATGCCGGAGGCGGCCTCCATGTGGCCCAGGTTGCTCTTGATCGACCCGATCGGCAGCGCGCCCCGGTTGCGCCCCCGGCCCAGCGCACGGCCGATGGCCTGTGCCTCCAGCGGATCCCCGGCCTGTGTGCCTGTGCCATGGGCCTCCAGATAGGCGACGTCGTCGGGAACAAGCCCAGCCCTCTCGTAGACGTCGCGTAGCAGGGCCTGCTGGGCGGTACTGCTCGGCAGGGCGAGGCCAGGGGTGCGGCCGTCGTTGTTCGCGCCGCTGGCTACGATCACCCCGTGGATGCGGTCGCCGTCCCCGCGTGCGTCGGCCAGACGCTTGAGCAGGACCAGTCCGCCGCCCTCGGCCCGTACGAAACCGTCGGCTTGGGCCGAGAACGGCCGGCACCGTCCGGTGGGCGAGAGCATCGACGCACTGGAGAACCCGGCGAACAGCTGCGGGCTGAGGAGCACATTGACACCTCCGGCCACCACCGCGCGCGACCGGCCCGCCCGCAGGTGCTCGCACGCCTGGTGCAGGGCCGTCAGCGCCGAGGAGCAGGCGGTGTCGACCGCAACGCTCTGGCCGTGCCAGTCGAAGTAGTGCGAGAGCCGGTTGGCGACGATCGCCCCGGCCATCCCCGACATGGTGTAGGGGTTACTTGTGTCCGCCCCGGCGGCCTGCAGCTCGCCGTAGTCGCGGCTGGAGCAGCCGACGAACACGGCTGTGTCCGACCCCTCCAGGCCGGCCGCGTCCACGCCGGCGTCATCGAGCATCTCCACCGCCATCTCCAGCAGCAACCGCTGCTGCGGGTCCATCCGCGACGCCTCCCGCGCAGAGATACCGGTGAAGAAGGACCCGTCGAAGCCCGCCACATCGTCCAGGAAGCCACCGGCTGCGGTGTAGGAGTGGCCTGGCCGGCGCCGGTCGGGGTCGACGAAGTCAGCGGCAGCGAACCGGTCGGCGGGCACCTCGGTGACCATGTCGCGCCCGGCTGTGAGAACCGCCCACAGATCGTCCAGATCGTTGATGCCGCCGGGCAGACGGCAGGCAGTGCCGACCACGGCGATCGCGTCATCGGGCAGCAGGGACTCACGGAAGGACATAGAGAGCGCTCCGGGCATGTGTGATCAGGCGGACAGGGAGGAGATGAGCGGGTGCGAGCGAAAGAGCCCTACCTAGGGCTCTTCGAGAGCAGGGGGCGGCACCCTGCGCTCGACTCAGGGCTGGCAGCCTGGGAATTCTCGGGCGCGCAAGGGGCTGCCCAGGCACCGGCGTCGCAGGAGGTGGTGGCCAAAGTTGCGTCCTGGAAGCCCAGCGCACGCCGCAGGTACGGGACATCGACGGGAACGGGCTCGGGCAGTCCCGGGGTGGCGGCCAGAGCGTGGGTGCGGTCGTAGGTACGCCGGTGCCAGCAGTAGGCGAAGAACCCGGTCAGGTGCTCAGCGATGAAGGACTCCGCTGGCGTCGGATCGAGCAGGTCGTCGACGCACTCCACGCGCAGGAGTGGATGTTGCGCCTCGATGACGCCGATGATGTCTCTGATCGGCGTGGGCTTCCCATGCACGACGTGGAAGGTACGCGCGCCTGGACCCTCTAGGAGGGCGTCCTGGCCGATGCGGAGCATGGCCTGGGTGGCGTACTGGTCAGGGACGATGTTGAACGTCGCCTCCGGTGACACTCGCAGCCGCAGCTGGAGGGAATGCGTCCGTTGCGCCGGAGCGGGGATGCCCGTTGCGCCATCGCGCGCCACCACGTCGATCATCTGCCCAAACACCGCCACCGGATGACCCGCCGCAACCCCCGGGGCTAAGGCGTCGCTGGCGACGATGCTGGGCCGCAGCACCACGACCGGCCGTCGCATGCGCTGCGCCCAGCCCCGCACCAGCTGTTCGGCCTCATACTTCGAGGCGTCGTAATGCGTCTCGAAGCCGTAGGCGTCACTCAGGTCATCCTCCAGCACGATGCCGTCGCGCCGGCCGCCGGCGACGGCCATCGTGCTGACGTGCACCACCCGGCAGTGCGGAGAGGTCAGCTCCGCGAACTGCAGCACATTCGCCGTGCCGTGCGTATTCACCCGGAACAGCCGCTCCCGCTCCCCCGCCAGCGCGATGTCACCCGCGCAGTGCCACACCGCGGTGACCTCGCCGGCCAGACGGGTGTGCTCCGCCGCCGACATGCCCAGCCACTTCCGGGTCACATCACCGCTCACACACAGCAGCCGGCGGCGTTCCTGCGGCGAGAGGTCGCCGTGCGCGCCGACTGTCTCCCTCACGCGCCGATACGCGGAAGCCAGACTCCCCCGCACCAGACACACCACCCGCTCCCCCCGTTCCACGAGAAGCGCGTACGCAAGACGAGAACCCACAAACCCTGATGCACCAGTGATCAGAACAGTCACGCCGCCACAATGACCCACCTGTCCCACAAAACCAAAACGCAGCGTAATCAGTCGAACACGTATGGGTGAATGCTTTTCCCGATGAGCCGCCGAAGGTCTGTCCGCAGACGCGCACCACGCACGTACGAGACGTCCACGCGAACGCCGCGGCGGCGCTCGGGGCCTACATCGTCTTCGAGTCGCCAGCGCTTGGTTGTCCTCCGGTTTCGGTCATGACGGGACGATGTGCGGGCGCCGTTCGCCGACGCAAGGCCGGTGCCCACCAATTCGCCTGGCCCGCCAACTGCATCACTGCTGGGACGAGCAAGCCTCGCACGATGCTGGCGTCGAGGAGGACGATCGCGGCGATCGTCGCACCCAAGACGACCAGGAGACTGATCTGAGCCAGCATCAGTGCACCCATACTCACGGCGACCACCAGGGCAGCGGCGGTGAACAACCGGCCGGTGTGCTCGATACCGAACACGATGGAGCCGGTGTTCTGCCGTGTACGTCGCCACTCCTCTGCCATGCGCGAGACGAGGAAGACTTCGTAGTCCACGCAGAGACCGAATGCCAGGGCGGCTGCCAGCAACGGCATAGTGATCTCCAGCGTGCTCTCGCCTCCGCCGGCCGGGGGCCCCAGGACATGCATCCGCTGGAACAGCAGCACCATCAGCCCCACCGCCGCCCCGATGCTGAGGCCGCCCAGGACCGCGGCTTTCACCGCGACCAGCAGGCTTCGGGTGAAGATCAAGAGCATGACGAACACACCGCTGAGCATCAGCGCCGACCACCAGCCGAGGGCTCCCGTCACAGCCTGCCTCGTGTCGGCGAGATGCACGGCGGCACCGGCGACCTGCGCCGGTCCTGGTGGGGCGGTGGCACGCACCGCCTCGACCAGAGCAGCGGTGCGCGGCGACTGGGCGGGGTCCTCCGCGAACACCACGACCAGTGTCGCGCGCCGCCCGCCCCCGCCCGTGTCGATGTGCCGTGTAGCGGTGAGCCGCCCATCGGCATAGTCACCAGCCTCCGTGCTCACCCGAGCCGCGCCGGGCAACGCCGCCAGGTGCCGGGCGTAGGAGTCCAGCTGGGTCGCCTCGGTCACTGGGTTCGTCCGTGGCAGCACCACCGTCAACTGCCGGTCGGGCGAGTGGGCGAAGTCCATGCGGATGGCTTCCGCAGCGGTCCGGGCTTCGGCGTGAGGAGGCAGGATGGACTCATCCATCAGGGCGGGCCGCAGTCCGATAACGGGCAGCACCAGCCCCAGCAGCACACCGGACCCGGCCAGCGCCCACAGCAAGGGCCGCCTGGTCACTGCGACCGCGACGTGCCGCCAGAAGGGACTGCCGGACAGATGGGTGGCACGGGGGCGCCAGGGCAGACGGAAGGACAGTTTTGTGCCGTCGAGTCGGCCGCTCAGGGCTGCCACCAGGGCGGGAACCAGGAGCAGTGTGCCCATCGTGCAGAACCCCACGACGACGAGCGAGGCGATCGCCAGCGAGCGGATCAACCCCAGTGGGAAGACGAGGAGCGACGCCATGCACCATGCCATCGTCAGGGCACAGAAGGTCACGGCACGACCGGTGGTGGACATCGACTGCCCGATGGCTGCCTCCGAGTCCAGACCCCGGGCACGTTCCTCCCGGTACCGGGAGAGGGTGAACAGCGCGTAGTCGACGGCCAGGCCGAAGCCGAGAGCGCAGCTGAGGTTGACGGCGAAGACCGAGACCGGCATCAGGCGGGTCACCACCGCCAGCAGAGCCAGCGCCCCCGATGCCGCGATCAGACCAATCCCCAGAGGTACGAGCGTCGCGCTCAGCGAACCGAAAGCCAGCGCCAGGACAAGGAATGCTGCCGGCAGGGTGAACAGTTCCGAATGCAACAGATCGCGCTCCGCCTGGTCGGTAGCGGACACGTTGATCCAGGCGGGACCACTCACCGACAGTTCGAGTCCGGGAGCGGCGGCCCGCAGGACCGGTACCAGGGTTCGCGCGGTTCGGGCAGTCTCGGACTCGCCCCCCTTGAGATCGATACGCAGCAGCGCGCCCCGGCCGTCTGTGGAACGGAGTGGATCCGCCCCGGTGTTCCAGTACGACAATGCGGACGCGACCCCCGGAGACCGGGCGGCCAGCTCAGTCAGCAGGCGGCCCTGCTCCGCCACCTCGCGTGAGTCGACGGGCCGGCCGGAGCGGGCGTATAGGACCAGATCCGGCGTGCCCGCCCCGAAACGCTTAGTAGCCCCCTCGGCTCGTTGCGCGGCCGTGCCGTCGGCGATGACGCCGCCATTGGACCACTGGGTGTCCATGCTCGCCACGAGGGCGCAGAGCACGAACAGGCAGGCCGCCGAGCCGAGTACCAGTCGGCAGTGCCGGAACGACCACCGTGCGACTGCGTCGAGCGCATCCGTTCCCTTCTCGGTTCTTTTGTCGGCCATTGACTGAACCACTCCTCTTGCAGGCCAGGGGGTTGTCGGCACACGGTCGACGGCTCCGACCCTTTCCAACGCCTGACCGACGTAAGGGATACGGCCCTTGAGTACGGTGCCCGGTCCCACTCCACCGGCGAGAAGCAGCGGCCGGCTGTTCAAGGTCACGACGAGGTCGGCTCACGTGATTGTGCGGAGCGGCGTCGATTGGCCTGGACGGGTGCTGGAGGCGCGATGGTGATGACGTGGGTCGCTCCCGGCACCGAGTGAGGACGGTGGGTGGCCATAAGTACCGGCCGCGTGGCGGCCAAGCGGCTCAGGATCTGGAACACGTGCTGTTCGCCGGCGATGTCCACCTGCGAGGTCGGCTCGTCCAGCACGAGAAGATCGGCGTCGGTGAGCAGGGCGCGTGCCAGCGACAGCCGTTGGCACTGCCCACCGGACAGCGCACGGCCGCCGCCCAGCACAGTGCCGAGTCCTTCCGGGAGTCGTTCGACGGTCTCGGCCAGCCCGACCGCGTCGAGCGTGCTCCACAGCACGTCATCGTCTGTATGCGGGCCGCATCCGATGTGCAGGTTGTCCCTGATGGTGCCCTCGCACACAGGGGCATTCTGCTCGACGTAGGTGACGTGACGGCGTAGCTGTGAGAGTCGCCATGAGCCGACCTCCTGCCCTAGGACGTGGATCTTCCCGTGCTCGGTGTGCAGTAGGCGGGTGATCAATTCGAGCGCTGTGGATTTGCCCGCACCCGACGGGCCGACGAGGAGCGTCAAACCGGTGGCCGGGACGGTGAAGGACAGGTTCCTGAGTACCGGAGCGGAGTCGGGATGGGCGAAGGTGACGTCGTGGAAGGTCACCGCCCCGCCGGTCGGGGCGGGAGGCCGGCGCGCGGGTCCGGGTGGAGACGGCGCGTCTGCCTCGACTGGGGAGGCGAGCAAGGCCGCAAGCCGGAGGCGGGCGGCCTGCCCGGTACGCAACTGCCCCGCGCCCAGTGCGATGACGGTCACGGGAGAGGTGAGGCAGAGCAGGAGGAAGAAGAACGTGCTGGATGCCTCCAGGGAGAGGGTTCCGGTGCCGACTCGGTGCGCAGCGGTCACCGTGACCAGCGTCAGCGCCAGATGCTGGGCCAGCCCGACGAGTGGGCCCACGACCGCCTGCAACCGAGTGGCCGAGGTCGACATGGCGCCGTAGTCCGCTGCGGCGCGCTCCAGGGTTGCCGCGGACGCGGTCTCGTAACCGTAGGTTTTGATGGTCACCAGCGTCTGCAGACAATTGAGGAGGCGCTGGTTCAGACGGCCCAGCGCTTGGAACTGGGCGGCTGCCACGCGCCGGGTGCGGACCAGCACACCAGCCAGTGGTCCGCCGACCAGGGTGAACGAGCCGACGGTCACGAGAGCGAGCTGCGGGTCCAGGCGCGTCATGGCCGTGAGGATGGCGAGGACCCCGAACGCCGCCGCTGGAAGGTGGACCAGACCGGACTCCATTGCCGCACGCACCTGTGCCGTGTCGTAAATGACCTGTGCGCTGAGGGCGCCTGCCCCCCTCGTGCGGACGTTGTGGAGCGGCAGGCGCAGCATGTGGTGGGTGAGCCGCCCGCGCAGGTCCAGTACGACGCGTTCCCCGGCCCGGGCCAGCAGTCGGCCGCAGCCGGTCTGGGCGGCGTACGCGGCCAGTGTCAGCGCGGTTAGTGCGGCAACGGGGCCGACGACCGGTTCACTGCGGACGAGCGCAGCCCCCGTGCCGCTGAGCGCCCAGGGCAGGGCCAGGAAGATCCCGGTCGAGCACCAGGCGAGCGCGGCGGCGAGGGCCAGCGAGGCGCGGCTGCCTCGCGCGAGGCCTACCGGGCTCAGGATCCGCGTGGCTTCGCGCAGGCTGCTCGGCGTGCTACGAGCACTCATCGACGGAACCGGCCGGCGCTTCCCCGCCCCGGTCGGTCTCGGGCGAACCGGTAGGCGATCGTCACGGGCGGTGCCCTCCTCCTCGGCTACAGCGGCTGGTCGACGTGTTCGGGCGTGTACCTGACGGACTGCGCGTAGGCGTCCAGCATTGGAGCGGTGGCTCGGGAGGACCGGGTTTCTCAGGGATCGTGCCCGAAGGGAAGAAGAAGATCACCGGAAGTCTTCAGCAGCCGACCGACGCGTTCCGACGCCGTTCACTCGGACGGCTCAATACGCCACCTGTTCGGGTGAGCGCCGCGACCCGCGCGGTTTGCGCACATGCGTGGGGTCTTACGACTGAGACGTCGCGGCGGCCGCCAACTGCGGTGCGGGTTCCCTGGCCAGGTGGTCAGCAGTGATTCTCAGTCCCTGCTCCAGTGTGGTGGAAGGCGCCCAGCCGAGGATGTCGAAGGCGAGTCCGATGTCGGGGCACCGGACTTGGGGGTCGTCGACCATCCTGGGCAGCGAGACGATCGAGGATCGGGACCCGGTCACCTCCCGGATCATCTCGGCGATGCGCCGCACGCTCAGTTCCCGTGGGTTCCCGATGTTCACCGGACCGTGGTGGGGGGAGCGGAGCAGGCGGACCAATCCCTCCACGGTGTCCTCCACGTAGCACAGGGACCGGGTCTGACGGCCGTCTCCGTGGACGGTGATGGGTTCACCTTCCATGGCCTGCCGAATGAACGTGGAGACGATCCGGCCGTCGTCGGCCCTCATGCCCGGACCGTAGGTGTTGAAGATGCGTGCGATTTTCGTGTCCACGCCATGGGTGTGAAGGTAGGCGGTGGTGAGGGCTTCCGCGAAGCGCTTGGCCTCGTCGTACACACTGCGTGGCCCGATCGGGTTCACGTGTCCCCAGTAGTGTTCCGGCTGCGGGTGGATCTGCGGGTCGCCGTACACCTCGCTCGTCGAGGCCAGGAGGTAACACGCCTGTTTCTTCCGAGCGAGTTCGAGCGAATGACGCGTGCCGGCCGATCCCGCAAGAAGCGTTTCCACGGGATGGGCGAGGTACGCCTGCGGGGAGGCGGGGGACGCCAGATGGCACACCGCTTCGACATCGCCGTGAAGGTCGATGGGTTCGACCACGTCCCCATGGATCAACCGGAAATCGCGGCTTGCAGTCAGGTCCTCGACGTTGCTCAGTCTGCCGGTGCTCATGTTGTCCACGCACACGACCCCGTGCCCGTCGGCGAGGAGGCGGCGGCACAGGTGGGAGCCGAGGAAGCCCGCCCCGCCGGCCACGACGACGGTTCCGGAATTGTTCACTGGTTCGTCCTCGTCAGCTGGTCAGCGAGACCGGGCTCGGGGCCCGGTCGAGGGAGCGTTCCACGATGTCGCAGGCCGACTCGATACCGGACTCGGCTCGCAGGCGGTGACCGAGCTGTTCGGCCCGGCGGCGCATGTCCTGGTCGTTCACAGCGTGGTTGATGGCTTCCGCCAGGTTCTGGGCGGTCAGGTCAGGAGCCGGGACCGGGCGAGGTCCCACGCTCAGGGTGTGGACGAGGGACCCCCAGAACGGCTGGTCGAAGAAGTGGGGGCATGTGACTGTGGGAATCCCTGCGGTCAGGCCGGCGCCGACGGTGCTGGCTCCTCCGTGGTGAACGACCGCGGCCATCCGGGGAAAGAGCCAGGCGTGCGGAACGCCGGGGACAACGTGGACGAGGTCGTCGGAGGGTGTCACGTCGGGGTTCCCGAGCAGGACACCCCGCACACCCGCCGCGCGAAGGGCACTACGCACCAGCTGGTGGCGACGCCGGAGGTCGTCGGTGATCATGCTGCCGAATCCGACGTAGACGACTGGTGGGCCCTGGACTTCAAGGAACGCCGCCAGGTCCTGAGGAGGCTCCCAGCCAGAAGGCGTGTCGAACAACCAGTACCCCGTGACGTGTTCGCTCTGCGGCCAGTCAGGGGGCGCCGGCAGCACCGAAGGGCTATAGCAGTACAGCGTGGGCCGCAGTTGCCGGCGCCATTGACCGAACGGACCTCGCAAGGGCCACGGGGGGAGGTGCAGGGTTTCCGTACGCCACGCGTTGACGCGTTTGCGGAACACCTGCCAGATCGCCTGCTCGGCGAGCCTGGCACCCCACACATTCCCCACCGGTCCCAGGGAACGGCCGAGGCCGCTCGGAGAGAAGAAGCGGGTGGGGCGGACCGGCACGAACGAGGCCATGAAAGAGCTGGCACCCCAACACTCCGCGAGGCTTTCCGCAGGCACCGCAAAGGGTGAGTAGATGACGCAGTCACTCGGTCGCGCGACCGTGGAGATTTCCTGGAACAGCTGGTCCGCAGCGGGCCCGCCGATGTGCCGCATCCAGCGAGCGAACGCCACGGGGTTGTCCCCGCATTCCAGCAGTCGCTGCCCGTCAGGCGTGACGAGCAGCGACTCGGGGTCCGGTTGCACAGCGCTGTATTCGACTCCGGTGCCGAGGACCGTATCCGCATAACGGGCGGCTCCGATCATCTGCACGTCGAAACCTCGGCCTTTCAGGGCCACACCTAGCGCCGCAAGCGGCTGAATGTCTCCGCGAAGCCCTACCGAAACGATGGTAATTTTTTTCGACATCAATTCGCTTTCTCTGAACCGGCAGACTCTGCCCGGACAACACGGCCCGTTTCAGGCTACGGCCTGGCCCGCGACCTTCGAGCACCGCTCGCGGCCCCAACGGATAGGGCGGGAGGAAAAGCGAAGGTCGAATTCACTGGACCGAGTGAAAGCACGACAGCTGCGGCTACGACGCGGCGAAGAAGATGACGGCAGAAAGCGGCACCTGGTCGTGGAGACCAAGGGCCTGCCGCTGTTCGTCAAGGCCCCCGGGCGAGCATCACCGACCGCGATGCGGCGACGGAAGTGCCGTTCAGGCTGCGGCCGATGCACCCGGAGACCACCATCGCCTGGGCGGACTCCGCCTACGGCGGACAGCTGTTGAGCTGAGGGAAGAAGTACCTGAACCTCACCGTCAAGACGGTCAACCGGCCGAATGACGCGTATGGGTTCGCGACCCGCGCTGGAAAAGGTCGCCACCGACCTCGCGGGAACCGGACCCCGTACACCGGGTCGTAGCCCTGGTCGGCGATCAACTCCCGTGCCGTGTCGGTGAGTTACCGACCTTTTCGGCTTGCCTTCGGGTGGTGACGTTGGGTGATCCCTGCGGTATGCCGGTGTTATGCAGTACGCGGATGGTGGGGGCCTGACCGCTGAGCGGCGGGCTGCGCGTGAAGGGATCCGGCTGGAGGCCGGGCAGAGGTTCGCACGAGGTGACAGGACTTCGGTCATCGCCGCGGACCTGCGGGTGAGCGAGCGTCCGGTGGAGCAATGGCGCCGGGCCTGGCGTGAAGGCGGCATGGAGGGTCTGAAGTCGAAAGGACGCGCGAAACTGCCGAAGCTGTCGGCCGAACGGTTCGCCCTGCTGGAAGAGGAGCTGGCCAAAGGGCCGGCCGCGCATGGCTGGGAAGACCAGCGGTGGACACTGGAACGCGTCAGAACGCTGATCGGCCGCCAGTTCAAGGTCAGTTGCTCGATCGCGGGAGTGTGGCGGCTCCTGCACCGCCACGGCTAGGTCGTGTCTGACAAATGATCTCTGCGAAGCTTCGGTGTCCGAGGCCGTAGGAGGGGTCATGGGGATTGAGCTGGAACTGCACTCTGGGCGACCGACGCGAAAGGGGTTGTCCCGGGACACCTTGCTGCGGAGCTCTTACGAGCACGGTGAAGCGTTGGCGAGAGTGCTGAACGCGCTCGACCGGCATGACTCGGGCAAGCTCGGCTGGGTGGATCCGTACGGCGACACGCTGTTCAACGAACAGGAAGCCCAAGTCGCCCGCCAGGAAGTCACCGCCCTGACACAGAGGTGTACTGACGACCAGCAGACAGCGGCTCTGCTCGACCTTGCCGAGCTTCTCGACGCCTGTGTGGCGACGCCGGGCAGCTACTTGTGGTTCATGGGTGACTAGGGTCCGTCTTCAAAGATCATCGGATGATGGATCATGGCGGGGTGATACGTCGTCATGAACTCACCGATCAGGAGTGGGAGTTGCTCGCTCCGCTGATACCGCGGGCCGCGACGGGCCGGCCGCGGGTGGAAGACCGGCAGGTCGTCAACGGGATGGCCTACAAGATCCGGACCGGGATCTCCTGGCGTGACCTGCCGGAACGCTACGGCCCCTGGCGGACCGTCTGCACCCGCTTCCGCCGCTACGCCCTGGACGGCGTGTTCACCCGAGCTCTCGAGCAGATGCAGGCCCGCGCGGACGCGGCCGGCGACATCGACTGGCTCGTCCAGATCGGCTCCACCATCGTCCGCGCCCACCAGCACGCCGCCGCCACCGGCCGAAATGGGGGATCCACCGGCCGGACGAACCGGACGATCACGCCCTCGGCCGATCCCGAAGAGGCTTGACCACCAAAATCCATCTCGCCTGCGACGGCAAGGGACGCCCGCTCGCGCTTTTGCTGACACCCGGCCAACGCCACGACAGCATCTGCGCACGTCCCCTCCTGGAATGCATCCGGGTCCCTCGCACCGGCCTTGGACGACCCCGCAGCAGACCCGACCAGGTCGTCGCGGACAAGGCCTACAGCTCCCGCGGCTTCCGCACGTACCTGCGACGACGCGGTATCGCGTGCACCATCCCGGAGAAGAGCGACCAGCAGCGACACCGCCACAGCCGCGGCCGCCACGGCGGCCGGCCACCGGCGTTCGACCGGCAGATCGACCGCCGACGCAACATCATCGAACGCTGCTTCAACCGGCTCAAAGGCTTCCGCGGCATCGCCACCAGATACGACAAGACCGCCACCTCCTACGAGGCAGCGGTCAGTCCCGCGTCATTCCTGCTCTGGGCAAGATCCGTTTGAAGACGGACCCTAGTTCGAGGTGCGGCTCGACTCATCGATAGCCTGCATCACCATGATGCGCGCTTGGATCCTGCCGATGCTGCTTGTGCTCAGCGGCTCAGTCGTCGCGACTGGGCAGATCTTCAAGGGGAGCCCCGGCACAGCCGCAGCACTCCTGCTGGCGTTCCTCGCGCTCGCCGGCGTCAACTCGCCCCTGATCTTCCCAAGGTCGATCGGCGCGCTGGAGGCACAACGCCGCAGCGCGGTCGACGGCCGACCGGTCGTCTTCTGGCGACCGGGCTGCAAGTACTGCATACGACTGCGCGTCCGGCTTGGCCGCAGAGCCCGCCAGTTGCACTGGGTCAACATCTGGCGCGACCCGGCAGGAGCCGCAACGGTGAGGGCAGCCAACGACGGCAACGAGACCGTGCCGACCGTCGTGGTGGCGGGCCAGCCACACACCAACCCCGATCCCGAGTGGGTGCGCGAACAGCTCTCCCCTTCCGCGTGATCAGAAACCGCGCCCTACGGGAGAGGCACCCGCAGACACAAGCGGACAGAGGTTAAAAGACAAGCTCAGAAGCCGTATCTCAACCGAACTGGATCGTGTGATTCCTGCTGGTCAGGCATGGTTTCGCTCGGAGTGAGGGAAGCATGCGACGTCTTGTGTCCGCTTGATGGTCGAGGGTGCGCGGTGGCGTCGGTGCTGGGAATGTTGGAGGAGCGGGAGGCGGCTGCCCGGGTCCGGGTGGAAGGGCTGCGGGAGGAAGTCGCGCGGCTGACTGAGGTGTTGGAGGCCGCGGAGATCGAGCTGGACTGGCGGGTGATCGCGTGGGAGGAGCTGGTCGAGGCCCTGGCTGTCTCTGCGGCTGAGTCCACTGCCGTGACCGGGGCCGGGGCGGAGCGGGAACACGTGTCCTCTCCCGTGCCGGGCTCGACGGTGCCGTCCTGGCGGGACGGGTTGCCGGTGACGGTGCTGGCGCCGGACTATCAGCGGCTTCTGGGTGTGCTGGAGGAGGGGCGATCAGCGGGCAGAGGGCCGCTGAAGGCCAGGGAGATCGCGGTAAAGCTGGGCTTGGAGACAACGCCGGCGAAGGTCGAGGGGCTGCGCTCGAAGGCCAGGCGTCTGGCGGAGCGCGGGGGGCTGGTGCAGGAGTCGTCAGGGACATTCAGCGCTGTCCGGCGGTCCGTGGCCTTGCCAGACGCCGGCCCATCCGCGTGATCATCGACCATCGGCTCATCGCTTCGCTGGTAGCGGGCAGAGTTTCGTAATCCCTCGCCAGGCGGCGGGAGTTCATCAGCCATGCGAATGTGCGCTCTGCCACCCAGCGCCTGGGCAGCACCACGAATCACTTGATGTCGTCGGTGCGCTTGACGATCTGCAGGGTGAAGGCGAGTTTCTGCCGGCACCAGTCGACAAGGTCGCCGGTGTAGCCGCCGTCGGCCCAGACGAGGGTGATGTCGCGGTGCAGGCGGCGCAGCCGGGTCAGCAGGCCCACGGCGGCGTCCCGGTCGCCGATGTTCGCGGCGGTGACCGCGACGACCAGGAGCAGACCGAGGCAGCCGGTCACGATGTGCCTCTTTCGGCCCGGCACCTTCTTCCCGCCGTCATAGCCGCGTGAGGCGGCCGGCACGGTCGCGGCGGCCCGTACCGACTGCGCGTCGATGATTCCGGCCGTGGGCCCGGCATCACGGCCCTCGCGCTCACGCACCCGACCGCGCAGCCGGTCATGGAACTCGGTGATCAGCCCGTGCTCGCGCCAGCGGCGGAAGAAGGCAGCAGGAGGTACGGACCGGACGCCCGGGACTGGACGGGAGGGGACGAACTGGCCCCGGGCTTGATCCACTGTGACGCACCACGAAGGTCAGGGGCTTCGGCCCCGAACGGGGGCGAGGGCGGCCCACCCGGCGTAAGGGGCAGTCCGGTCGGTCACGCTCGGCGATGCGGCATCTAAAATGCCGTTCGGTGCACTGCCGCACTGCCACACCTCAACAACACACTGAAGGCACACCGGATCGGCCCCGCAAGGGTCGGTGGCGTGTTGAAAAACCAAGCTGACTGGTGAGCCGTGAGCAGCCCGGGGGACGTCGAAGCTGCCGCCTTTCCCTGCATGTCAGGCCAAGACAGGAAAGCCACTTGACTGATCTGCAATTCGTAGTGCTCGGGCCGATGCGAGGGCGCCTGGGATCGAGCGATCTCCCCTTGGGCGGACCGAGGCAGCAGGCCATGCTCGCCGTTCTCCTGCTCATGCGTCCGGGTCGGCCGGTCGGGGCCGCGGACCTCATCCACGGCATCTGGGGGGCCAAGGCGCCCACCACGGCCCTGAGCACGCTGCGCACGTTCGCCTGGCGCTTGCGCAAAGCACTGGAGAGCGACCGGGCCGCGCCCAGCGTTCTGGTCTCCCACGGCGACGGCTACCGTCTGATCCTGCCGGCGGACTCGGTGGACGCGCTCCGGGCCGAGAAGCTGGCAGCGCAGGCTGAACAGGCCGGCGTGGCGGGCCGGTCGGAGGAAGCACGCGACCTGCTGAACGACGCGCTGGCGCTCTGGGAGGGGGACCCGCTGGCCGGTGTGCCCGGCCCGTGCGCGGAGTATCACCGTCAGCGGTTCAGCGAACTGCGACTGATCCTGCTCGAGGAGCGCATATCCCTCGACCTGGAACTCGGCAAGGCGGCTCGCTGCGTGCCGGAGCTCACGAGCATCACTGCACAGGACCCTTTCCGGGAGCGCTCCTACGGCCTGTTGATGCGCGCCTTGTACCAAACAGGGAGACAGGCGAAAGCGCTGGCCGTGTTCCGATCCGCGCGGCAGACGTTGATCAACGAACTCGGCGTCGAGCCCACCGCCGAACTGCAGGATCTGCACCGACGCGTCCTCGACGGCGATCCCACCCTCGTGCCGAGTGCCGCCGCCCTCGAACCGCCCGGGGTCGCGCAGCCCGCCCCGGCCCCGAGCCGCGCCCGGGAACAGCAGTCAGCCGCTCCGGCGCTGCCCCAGCCGGCACAACTCCCGCCCGACGCGGTCGATTTCACCGGGAGGACATCCCTTGCTGCGGACCTGTGCTCGGCTCTGACGGATCCCCGCCGTCAGGCTCTCGCGATGGTGAGCGTCGTCGGCATGGGCGGCGTGGGAAAGACGACGTTGGCACTCCACGTCGCACACCGAGCGCGAGCCTCCTTCCCGGACGGACAGCTCTTCGCCGACCTGCGAGGCAGTGACAGCATGCCGGCAGACCCGGGGACGGTGCTGGCCGGCTTCCTCACCGCCTTGGGCATCGCCCCCCAAAGCCTGCCCGACGACATGGAGGCCCGGGGCGCGCTGTTCCGGTCGGCTGTCGACGGACGCCGGTTGCTCATCGTGCTCGACGACGCGAAGGACGCTGCCCAGGTGCGCCCGCTGCTGCCAGGCTCGGCGGGCTGCGTCGTCCTGGTGACCGCCCGGCGCCGGTTACCCGGGTTGCCCGCCGCGTTGCAGTCCGACCTGGAGGGCTTCCGCCCCTCCGAGGCCATCGAACTTCTCGGCCGGGTGATCGGTGAGGACCGGGTGGCCGCCGAGCGGGACGAGGCCCTCGCTCTGGCCGACGCCTGTGGATTCCTGCCACTGGCGGTGCGGATCGTCGCCTCCCGGCTGGCAGCCCGGCCCAGATGGACCATCCGAAGCCTGAGCGACCGTCTGGCCGACGAGCAACGGCGCATCGATGAGCTGCGCGTCGGCGACCTCGCCGTCGAGGCGACTTTCGAGCTGGGCTACAAGCAGCTCACCCCGGAACAAGCCCACGCTTTCCGGCTGATCGCCGCCGTCGACGGCCCGGCGGTGCCCCTGGCATGGGCCGCCGCTCTGCTGGGCGTGCCCGTCTTCGAGGCGGAGGACATGCTGGAGTCCCTGGTCGACGTGGCCATGCTGGAATCACCCGGCGCGGGCCGCTACGGCCACCACGATCTGCTGCGCGTCTTCGCCCGGCGCAAGGCCGAGGCTGATCCGCTCGCCACGGCAGAGGCCGTCGATCGTCTCCTGGACCATCTCCTGGCCACAGCTTGCTCCGCGTTTCAACAGGCGGTTCCCGGAGACCCCATGCGCGGTGCCCTGCGGTCCGCCCAGTCCTGCGGTCTGTCCCTGAGCAGCGCGGCCGAGTCACGTGCCTGGGCGGCGAGCGAGGGCGAGAACGTCTATGCGTTGGCGGAGCGGATCACCCGGGTCGTTGCGGACGACGGGCCGCAGGAGAGCCATTGCACGAACGGGGCGCCCGTCGTCGGCCAGGTCGTCGACCTGCTCATCGCGCTGAGCCCGTTCACCGCGGACATCCGGATGAAGCTGTCCGTGAACACAGTGCGAGCCCTGGCGGAGGCGGCCGCCAGGGCAGGAGACCGCAAGGTGGAGGGCCGGGCCCGGTTCCTCTGCGGCCACATTGCGTTGAGCCAGTCCCGACTCGTGGAGGCAAGGGGCGAAGCTCTGCTGGCGGTGCAGGCCTGCCGTGAGACGGGCGATGCCTTCATCCTGCGCCAGGCGCTCAACGACCTGGGCCTGGCCTGTGCGCTGGCGCTCCGCCACGAGGAGAGCATCGAGTACTACGAAGAGGCCATAGCCATCGCCCGGGAGCTCGGGCACCGTTCGGGAGAGGTCGTCAGCACGGTCAATGTCGCCCTCGCGCGCATCCGCTCCGGCCAGGCGGACGAAGCGGTGCGGATCTGCCAGGACGTCCTTGCCCTGCTGACGACCTTCCGTGACGAGGCGGGGGAGGCATTCGCCCGCTATGTTCTCGGCCTCGCGCACCACGAGCTGGAACGGTATGAGGCGGCGGCCGCCGATCTGACCGCCTGCCTGGATCTCTGTGTCGCCATCGGCCTGCGCCGACGTGAGGCCCAGGCGCGGTTCCGGCTCGCCGACGCCCTGCGACTGCTCGGTCGTCCCGTGCAGGCGGCGGAGCAGGCGCAGCGGGCCCTGCTGGGGTGCGAGGAGTTCGGTGACCAACGCGATCAGGCCAACGCGCTGGTCGTGGCCGGTCGGGTGTACATGGATCAGGGCCGGTCGGGCGACGCCCGTGCCGTCCTGGAAGGGGCACGGGACCTCTACCTGAGGCTGGGACTGCCTGACGCCGACACGGTCGCGTCGCTGATCGACGAGCTGGCGGCCCCGGCAGCCGGGGCTCGCCGTCGCCCGCTGAAGGGGCAAGGGCATGACGACCGCCTGCGACGCTCTGCAGGGGGCGTCCGCCCGGCCCGCGATCGCCACGGGACGCAGGGCGGATGAGAGCCGCACTTCTCTCGCGGTGCTCACGTGGTGATCGGTTGTTGATCGCCGCTAGCCACCATCGGATCGACGGCAGGCCGCACGTGCCTGTGCTGTGCGAAGGGGAACGACTGATGAGCAAGTACATGCGCGGACGCATCGATCACCGCGGGCTGGGTCTGGCCGCGGCCGGCCTCGGACTTGTGGCGGTGCTGGGACTGGTCGGGGTGGCGCAGGGCAGCCCTCGTGGCATGTCTGCGTGTCCGGCGTCCCAGGCCGAGGGCAACCAGTCCGAGGACACCCAGCCGGGGGGCAACGCGCTCGGGGACAACCTGTCCGGGGACAACCACTTCGGGGACAACCGCGAGAGATGGAACAGCACCGGGTCGTGACGGGTCGTGAGTGCAGCTCCCTGTTGCGAGTCAGCAGCACAGCTCGGCGCGCGGCGTCCGGGCCTCCGCCTCTCGCGCGCCTCGTTCCCGGACGAGCAGGGTGCGAGGCGTGGTCCGGCCGGCTGCAGGGTCCGCGCGTCCTCCTTCCGGTCTCGCTGCCGGAGGGAGACCCGCGCAGGACGCCGTGCCGACAGTGGTCCGCACCGCGTCCTGCAGGACGTCTGCGCCACGCAGGCTCCGTCAAGTTCCGTGCTTGCGTGGAGGGTTGACGATCAGGCCGGTAGGGGCGGATGGCAGAGCAGGCACGGGGATTCGTGATCATTATGGTGTCGAAGCCAGATGATCACGAGGACGTCCCGTGGCTGCTGTTGCAGCTTCCCCTATCCCTGCCTTGCTGGAGAAGCTGGGGCCGCTGGATGCGGACCGGATCGCTGACCTGGGCCCCTACCTCGAATCGGTTCCGGATCCGCGCTCACGCCGGGGCCGGTGGTACTCGCTGACGGCGATCTTGCTGATGTGTGCTTGCGCGCCGTCTGCGGTGCGAAGAGCATCGATGAACTCGCCGAGTTCGGCGAGCGGGCCACGAACTCGCTGCTGGCATCCCTCGGGGTACGCCGTCACCTGCTCTCGGCGGTCACCCACGACCGCGTCGCCACCGATTGCCCAGGTCGAAGTCGGTGCGAAGACCAACGAAGTGCGCCACTTCAAACCCCTGCTGGCACCGCTCGACCTCGCCGACACCGTCGTCACCTTCGATGCCCTCCACTCGGTGAAGGCCAACATCACCTGGCTGGCCGAGACGAAGAAGGCCCACTACATCGCCGTCATCAAGACCAACCAGCCCACCGCCTGCGCCCAACTCGCCGCCCTGCCCTCGACCTCGATCAAGGGGTCCAGCACACCGCCTCCGCCACTGCCCACGGCCGCCGCGAGTCCCGCTCGATCAAAACCTGCGCTATCGCCGACAACCTCGGCGGCATCGCCTTCCCCCACGCCCACCTCGCCATCCGGGTCCACCGCCGCCGCAAGCCCACCGGCCGGCCCGAACCCCGCGAGAACGTCTACGCGGTCACCAGCCTCGCCGCCCATCAAACCCGCCCCATCGACCTCGCCGCCGCCATTCGCGGGCATTGGGGAATCGAAAATTCTTCCCACTACATCCGAGATGTCACGTTCGCTGAGGACGCCTCGACCATTCACACCGGCACTGCACCCCGCGCCATGGCCACCATCCGAACCTCGCCATCGGCACCCTGAAGATCCTCGGAGCCGACAACATCGCCAAGACCACCCGCGCCATTCGCCACGAACCCGAACGGGCACTCGCCACCCTGGGCATCACCAACAACCCAGACACTCACGGAACTTGATCAAGCCCTGTGCGCCACGGCCGACGGTGAGCGCGAGACCGCCGCGGGGACACAGAACCGGCGCAGTCACAGGATCGACCGGGTGTTCTTCACCAGAGGGAAAGCGGTGAGAGTCACAACAGCCGGCCGTCCGGACCGCCGGCAGCTCGAAGTAGCTCCGCATTCCGGGACCGCGTTCTCCGCATCGACGCCTCCGGCTTATCCGACTGTCGGTTCCGGTTCCCTTGCCCGGATTCGCTCCAGCTGGCTTCGGCGGGACATCGAATCACCCCTTCAATTCATGCGAACGCATCGCGGTCGCGGCGGTCGGATCGTATCGGCGCGTTCTCGCACCACATTCGGGTCCCGAGCGCGGCGCCCAATTGGAAGCGGTTGTCCACACCGAGCCGGTTCATCAGGGAGCGCAGCATATTGGTCACGGTACGGGGGCTGACCCCGAGCCGATGCGCGGCACTCACGTCGGTGTGACCCGCCAACAGAAGCGAGATGAGTCTGAGTTGGTGCTCATCGAGCACAAGGCGCTGTGAGGAAGCCGGTCGGGGCATCGTAGGGGGCAACCGGCGCGGTCGATCGTCCATGGCCGTCACATCACCTCTTCCTGGTGCAGCCGTTCACTCGACAACACTCTCAGAGCCCGATCACCGTCTGATCACTGACTGCGCAGCCTCGATCTATGTTCCATGGACGCGCGCCGCAGCCCGCACGCCGGCATTCCGTATCCCGAAAGCGCCGCGACCGCCTTCGCCTTGATTTGCGGAATACAGAAAGTGGTCTTGCTGCCGCCGCCGGGCAATGCCTAACGTTACGGCCGTCCCGATCAGTTCGATCAAGGAGGAAGATCATGGCAAAGCACGCCGCAGCCCTGCGTCCGCGTCTCGACAAGGTCAAGCCGAAGGACAACTGAACAGCGGTGAATTAGTGTATGCCGCCACCTTCGGGTGGCGGCATAGCCGCTTGACGCAAGTGAATTTCCGAATGGAGGGCTGTTGTGCATCAGTTCACGACGGTGGACGGCCCCGTACCCGTCATCAGCATGGTCGACGAGCGGCTGAGTACGACCACCATCTGCCTGGCGTCGAAGTACGGTTCGCGACTCGACCTCGAGGGTCAGTGCGGGCTCGCCCATGTGCTGGAGCACGTGCTGATGTCGGCGCCCGTCGGGGCCGTCCCGTCGCTGAGCGAGTACGTCGAGCGGCTCGGCGGTCACGCCAACGCGGAGACCGGCCTTGACCGCATGCTCTTCTACGCGCAGACGGATCCCGACGACGCCGAGGAGATCGCCGGCCTGCTCCATCAGGCGGTTCTGCAACCGCGGTGGAGCGAGGACGTCCTCGAACAGGAGAAACGGTCCGTCTTCCAGGAACTGGCCATGGCCGCGGCCGATCACAGCGACGTCGCGCAGGACGCGTTCCTCGCGCGGTTCTTCCCCGGACATCCCATGGGGCGTCCGGTCGCGGGGACGAAGGCCGATGTCGAGCGGTGTGACACGGCGTCGGTCGCCGCCGCCCACGAGGAGCGGATGCTGACCGCCGCACTGTCGGTGATCGTGGTGGGTCCCAGAGTGCCCAAGTCGGTCGACCCCGTGGTGGCCGGCATCGACCAGCGCGTCCTGGCGGCGATCGGCACGGCGCCGGCGACCGTGCCGCCCTCGCCGGCGCCGCTGCCGTTTCAACCGGTGCGCTGGTCCACGGAGTTCACGTGGCTGTGCGTGGGCGCGCGCTCGGTGCCCGAAGGCGATCCGCACAGGCATCGCTTCGACGTCCTCGCCCAACTGCTCGGTTCGAGCCCGTCATCGCTTCTGTACCGCCGGCTGCGCGGCGAAGCGGGACTCGCCTACACCTTCCACGCATGGAACCGCGGCTATGCCGACACCGGCGTGTGGCGGGTCCTGGCCGGTGTGGAGCCGGGCAACGGCGACGCGGCTCTGGATGTGATCCGCGCAACGCTCGACGAGGTCGCGACGAAGGGCCCGGCACCCGACGATGTGGCCTCCGCACGCCGCCAGACCCGGATGCGGATCCTCACCTCCATGGACACCCCGCTGGACTGCGCCCGCTTCCTCGCCCTGCGCGCCGGCGGACTCGGTTCCTGGTCGCCCGCCCAGGAGGTCGCGTCCATCGACGCGGTGACGGCGGACGATCTGCGCAGCGCCGCCGTGCAAGTCCGGGACGGCCTGCGGGTCGTGGGCAGTCCGGTGGCCCTGTGAACACGACGGACCACTACCTGGAGCGAGCCCGACGTGCCGGTCTGCTGGACGAGGTCCGCGGGCACCGGTACGTGGCCGATCAGTACGACGACCCGTTCACCGCACGCCCTCAGGTCCTGGTCGAGTACTCCGACCCGGGGCTGGCCGAGGATGCCGAGGCGCTCGGTGAGCTCTGCGACCTCGTACGGAAGCGCCACACGGCTGCCGAGGCGGTTCTGCTGCGCGTGTCGGACGGCGTTCCGCTGCCGGAGCCCTGGCGTCCCCGTCTCACCTACATCCGCCACGACCGCTCCACGGACGTCACCACGCCACGCTCCAGCTCCAGCTCCAGCTCCAGCTCCAGCTCCAGCTCCAGCTCCAGCTCCAGCTCCAGCTCCACGGTGAGCGTGCGTCCCGCCGTCCCCGACGACGACGCGCGCGTCCACGCCTGGCTGGTGCAGGCGTACCGCAACGCCTACCCCGGCCACGAAGTGGACTCCCAGCACGACCTCATCAGGGCGGTGCTGACGGATCCGGGCCGTCTCTCGTTCATCGCCCACGTCGCGGGCGCGCCCATCGGGCACGGAACGGTCCTGACCGGCGAGCGGGACGAGGTCACCGGCGAGGCGTTCGCCGAGCTGGTGGACATTCTCGTCGACGACGCGGAGTACCGGCGGGAAGCGACCTCGGCGCTGGTCGCCGCCGCCGTGCAGGCCACTGCCGGACGGCGTCTGTGCGGGCACGTGGTGCACCCCCATGAGCCGGAGCCCGCCCGTCATGCGGCCAAGGTGCTCCAGACGCTGCTGCGCACCGGCTGGTCGATCGACCACGCCTTCTGGGAGCGCGCGTGGTGACCCACGAAGGGACAGACATGACCGACTCGTCCGCCGGCTCACCGCCGGCTGTTGCCTCCCCGCCGACGCTGGACCTCTTCTTCGCCGCGCTGGGCGTGGATCCGCAGGAGCCGCTGCGGGATCTCGTCCGCGCCGCCCGCTCGCTGAGGGGCCACCTGGCGCCCCTGGTCCTGTCCGTCGCCGCCCGTCAGGGCGTCGTCGTCGGCAGCGGCTCCGCGGACGAACTGCGCCGTATGCAGGTCAGGGTCGAGGACTACCGCGAGCTCGCTGCGCTCCTGGCGGCCGACGTCCCCGGGGTGCGTGTCCTCAAGGGCCCGTCGCTGGAGCAGCGTTACCCCGAGGACGTGCTGCGCCCCAGCGGCGACCTGGACGCGTACGTACCGAACGAGGCCGCGCTCTGGGGGGCTGTGACGACGGTGCTGCGTAACCGGCCGGTTGGCGACGTCGATGTGACGGTGCTGGGCAGCGGGGCGCACGTGCACTGGGTCGTGGTGCTGCGCTGGCCCGCGCAGGACCCGATCCTCGACGCCGATCACCGGGTCGAGTTGGTGACCTTCGCCTACCCCGGTGAGCCGGGCGTGGTGCCGGTGCGCGCCGAGCCGCCGCGGGACCAGGTCGTCTGCGACCTGCTGGCCATCGCGGAGGAGGCGTTCCAACGGCCGTTCAGCGTCAAGGACGTCCTCGACCTGGCCCTCACTCTGGACAGCCCCGGCTGTCCGCCCCCGAAGGCGCTCGCCGAGGCCGCCGACCGCTACCGCCTCGCGCCGGAACTGCTGCGGCTAAGCGAGATGCTGCACGGCTGCCGCGCGCTGCCGAGCGCTGCCAACGACCGACTCCGGGAGCTGCTGCGTGACCCCGCAGGGCGCGAGACGGAGGCACGGCGCGCCGGCGAGACCGGGTCCGGGGAGCCCGAAGGCGCCTGGACGCGGGAGCCTTGTCTGAACAGCGGCCGTCCGCTGCACGGCCTGCGGCTGCCCAGCGAGCCGACGCCCGGCCCGGAATCCGGGGTGCGCTTCCACGCATTCGCCGACGGCGTTCTGCTGCTGTGCCCGGTGGGCGTTTTCCTGATGGTGGAGACCGAGCTCGTGAGCCCTGCCGCCCATGAGTCGGCGTTGGCCGAACTCCGGCGGCTGCGCGCCCTGGACGGGGCACGGCCATGAGCGCCATCGACGTCCAGGATCTCACCCGACGGTTCCGCGGCCGCAAGGGCGTCGAGGTCACCGCGCTGGACGGGGTGAGCCTGCGCGCCGAGGAAGGCGAGGTCGTGGGACTCCTCGGGCCCAACGGCGCGGGCAAGACCACTCTGTCGCGGATCCTCACGACGCTGCTGCTGCCCACGAGCGGCTCGGCTCGTGTGGACGGTCTCGACGTGGTGCGTGACGCGCCCGAGGTCCGAAAGCGCATCGGCCTCGTACTCGGCGGTGAACGCGGGCTCTACGGACGTCTGACGGCCCGCCAGAACCTCCGCTACTGGGGCGCTATGCAGGGCCTCTCCGGCAGCCGTTGCCGCAACCGGGCGGACGAACTGCTGGAGCTCCTCGGTCTCGCCGAACGTGCCGACGACCGGGTGGAGACGTACTCGCGTGGCATGGTGCAGCGGGTCCACCTGGCCCGCGCGCTGCTCTGCGATCCGCGCGTGCTCATCATGGACGAGCCCACCAGCGGCATGGACCCTCATGCCGCGCAGGGCTTCCGCGGGCTCGTGGAGAAGCTGCGGGACGGCGGCTCCACGGTGCTCCTCGCCACCCACGACATGCAGGAGGCGCAGGCGCTGTGCTCGCGCGTCGCACTCATCGATCACGGCCGTATCCTGCGGGAAGGCGCACCGAAGGAACTGCTCGCCGGCCTTGACACGCCGCGGACCCTGACCGCGGACGGGGTGTCGGCCGACGCCGTCGAGATCGTCGCGCGCGTCCCGGGCGTCACCGTGGACGGGCCGACGCCGGAGGGGTTCGTGACGCTCCGGATCACTGAGGACGACGCACTGTACGAGGTGCTCCGGGTACTGACCGCCGCGGGGGTGCGTGAGCTGTCGCTGGCCCGGCCCACGCTGGCCGAGGTCTACCGGTCCATCATCGAGGACCGGGAGTTCGCCCTCTGATGGCCGCCTTCGTGCAACTGCAGTGGCTGCTTCTGACCCGTTCACCGCGTCTGCTGGCCACGCTGATCGTCGTCCCGCTGTACGCGGTCGTCTTCTTCACCACCGTGCGCTCGTACGGGGCGCCGGAACTGGCCACCACCGTGGCCCTCACCGCGTTCTCGATGAGCATGTGGTCGCAGGCGATGTTCGTCGCGGCGGACGTCGTCGACAACGACCGCTGGGACGGCGCCCTGGAGCCCTCGCTCCTCACCCCGGACGCCTATGTGCGCTCCTTGGTGACGCGGGTCTGCACCATCACCGCACTGAGCGTGCCCGTCCTGGCGGAGGTCATCGCGATCGGCCGGGTCGGATTCGGCTTGCCGCTGCCCGTGCACGAGCCTCTCACCGCGCTCGCGGCCACGCTGCTGCTCGTCGTCGGCACTGCGGGATCGGCTCTTCTGGTCTGCGCGCTCATGATCTTCGTACCCGTGGGGCGTCTCCTTCAGAACGCCCTGACCTACCCCTTCTACATCCTCGGCGGTCTCGTTCTCCCGGTCACCTCCCTGCCGGCCCCGTTCGAGTGGGTCGCACGGCTGTTCTTCCTCTCCCACGGGGCGCAGCTGCTCCGTGACGCGATGACCGGATCCGGACAGGGCCGCTGGTCACATTTCTCGGCTCTGATCGTCCTGTCGGCCCTCCAACTGGCCGTGGGCGTGGTTCTGCTGCGCCGAGCGCTGTCGCGGTCCCGCCGAGGGGAGGCCAGGCTCCATGCGTGACGCCAAGGCCCTGCTCCACCAGGTCGGTTACGGACTGCTGAGCAGTTACCAGGACTACCGCGCCCTCTACACCTGGCGTTCGTGGCTGTTCGGCTGGATGGCGCGACTGCTGTGCCAGGTCCTGTTCTTCTCGATGGTGGGCCACGCGATCGGTTCGGACGGCGCACAGCGCTATATGGCGCTCGGCAACGCCATCGTCCTGGGACCGCTCGGCGCGCTCGGCGTCGTGTCCTCCAGCGTGGGCGAACGCCGGGGCGGAACCCTCCAGTTCCTGCTGCTCAGCCGCAACGGACCGCTCCTCGTGCTGATGTCGCGGGGGTTGTACTGGGCCGCCGACGGCATCGTCACCTCGTGCTTCGCCCTCGTCATGCTGCGCTGGCTGGCGGGGGTCGAGATCAGCCCCCTGGTCCTGCCCGTCTGCTTCCTGCTCCAGTCGCTGATCACCCTCAGCAGCTACAGCCTCGCCCTCGCACTCGCCGGAGTGAGCCTGCGGTGGCCGGAGTGCCGCATGTATCTGACGGCCGGGACGACGATCCTGCTGATGACGTTCGCCGGGGTCAACTCGGAACCCCCGCACGGGGGTCTCGGCGGCGCCGTCGCCTCGGTGCTTCCCGCGACGCACGGGTTGCGGGCGGTGCGTTCCGCCGTGGCCGGCGACGGAGTTCCGCTCCCCGCCGTTCTCGCAGAGTGCGGGGTGCTGTTCCTCTGGGGGGCCGTCAGCTGGCTGGCGCTCACCGCGTCGCTCCGCTATCAGGTCCGGGCCGGCGCCCTCACCCTCCGCTGAGGACCTCCGTCCGCCGAGGCCTCCCTCCGCCGAGGTTCGCTCCCGTTGCGACGTTCCCCCACCGCTTCCAGCAGAGAGATGAGCCTATGAGCACTGCGATCGCCTACAGCCTGGTCGGCCCGCCCGGGTCCGGGAAGACCACGCAGGCAGCGCGGCTCGTCACCGCCTTGAGCGAAGTCTGGGGCACCCCGGCCCTGTGCGTATCGGTGCCCGCGCTGCTGCTCGGAGACCCCGCCGTCCACGCCCGCCTCACCTCGCGGGAGCGGACGCGCGTCGCCCAGGTTCGCGAGGCCGCGCACGCGCGGGCTCACCGGGGCGAGCTGATGCCCACGGAACTCGACCGCGTACTCATGGAGCTCACCGAGAGGGTGGCCGGCAGTGAACCGATCGTGCTCGACAGCGTGCCGCGCGGACCGGAGCAGGCCCGCCTCCTGCTCACCAGCGGACTGCCCGTGAAGAGGCTGGCGGTGTTTCACCTACGGACTCCGGGCGACGACCCCCTCGGCTTCTCCCTGCGCCGCCAGCTCTCCCGGGCGGCGCGCACGGACAGGAGCCGGCCGAGCGCGCGGGACCTCACACGGATGAAACGCAAGGCGGACGTCTACGTCGAGCAGACCCTCCCCGCCCTGGCCGAGATCGCGCGCGCCGGGGCTCGCGTGGCCGACTTCGACGCGGGAGCTCCCGCCGATCGGGTCGCCCGGGAGATCCGCGGTCACCTGACCGGCGGCGGAACGCTGCGCCCAGCCCGGGCGACGGGCGCCACCGGTGCGGGTCCGGCGCGGCAGGGAGGCAAGCCGTGCGTCTGATCCTGGTCCGGCACGGGCGGACGACTGCCAACGCGCAGGCACGCTTCCCGCTCTCCTCCGCCATACCGCTGGACGCGACCGGCCGCGACCAGGTCACGCTCACCGGGTCACGCATCGCCGCCTCTGGCTTCCGCCCCGAGGTCATCTACAGCAGTGACGCCCGGCGGGCCCTCCAGACCGCCTCCCTGCTGCGGGACTTGATCGCCCCGGACCTGTGCGTCACACCGCGAACGGAGCTGCGCGAAGTCGACTGGGGCGAGTTGCGCGGACGGTCCACCTCCACGGGCCCCGCAGGCGAGTCCGCGTACGCCGGCTGGCAGCAGGATCCGATGCGCCCCCTGCCCGGCGGGGAGGGGCTCGCCGACGTCGCCGTCCGGGTGGCCCGGGTACTGCAGCTGATCAGCGACGACGGACGACCGGCGATCGTCGTGTCCCACGCGGTCACCCTCACCGTCCTGACGGCACAGGCCAACGGCTGGGACCTCGCCGAGACCTGGCGCTCACACCGGGCGCACCTGTCCCCCGGCCAGTTCCTCCTCCTCGACCTGTCCGCACCGCCGGGCCGGGTCCGTCCTCTTCCCCATTTCCCCGGTACCAGGTGAAAGGTGCACCGCCATGGCCTACGCTTCGCTGTCCCCGCTGATCGAGGAAGGCGTACTCGACGAGGTTCTGGAGGGACTCGGCTTCCTCCACGCTAACGACCGCTGCCGCCGCAACTGCACGCACTGCCCCGCCTTCGGCGACACACGCCCCGTCGAGATGACCCCCTTCACGACCCTGACGCGGCTCGCACACGACATCGGCGAGGCGTTCACGGACCGCGGGATCACCCCGCGGCGCAGCATTGCCTCCTGGCGGATCAGTGACCCGCTCGACTACCACGTCAGGGACGGCGCGACCACCCGGACCACGTTCGACGTGGCCCGCGTCTGGCGCGAATTCCTGGGTCAGGGGCTGTATTTGGTGACCAACGGCAGCGAGAACAAGCGGTTCGCGCGGACCGCGCTGCGCGAGATCGCCGCGGCCCCCGAGGTCGTCTCGCAGGTCAAACTGACCGTCACGCCCTGTGACGCGGGCTGGGGCAGCGAGCGCTATCTGCACAGCATCGCCGAGGACATCGCCACGCTCGCGCCGCTGTGGGACCTGGGCTCGACCCGCATGGAGGACCCCACGGGTCTGCGGTTCCGCATCAACCTCAAATCCACCGCGGACCGGCGCGAAGAGGCGCTCCGGTTCCTGGCCCGGGCGATGGAGCTGGCCGGGCTGCGCCCCGACGAGTCGGAGAAGGCGCTGGCCGATCCGCGGCGCGTGTCGGCGAAGGACATCTACGACCTGGGCTCGTACGCCGGAGACAGTCCGGTCGTGAACGCTCTGAGCATCAAAGGCCGGGACGGCAAGCGGTTCAAGCCGACCGCGGAGACCCGCACGCACCACCAGTACGGCATCTACCCCGACGGCAGCGTCCGGGTCATCGACATGTACGAGTTCAAGGTCTACGAGGCGACCGGCGAGTCCGGCGCGCCGCTCCGCGTCGATCTGCGGAGCGCCAGCTGACGTCCGGCACGGGCCGGGACGCAGGACACACGAGGACGGGAGTCAAGGTGAAGCAGGACAGACTCGTACCGCTGTATCAGGCCGACGAGTTCCCGACGCTGCTGACCGGCGCGAAGGCAGGGGCCTTGGCCCGCCTGCACGGGGTGGGCCTCGAGGTCCCGGACGGCGTCTGTGTCACCTCACGCTGGTTCGCCGAGGTGGCGTCGCGCACGGACATCGGCCGGGCGGTCGAGCACCGTCTGCGCGACCTCGGCGCAGTCCCCACCGGCACGGGCCGCTCGCTCGAACTCATCCGCCGTGCCCTGACGCGCACACCGTGGCCCGGCGACCTGGTGGCGGAGGTGAGCGAGGCCGCAGAGCGGCTGCTCGCGGCGGGGCCGGTGATGGTGCGCTCGTCCGTTCCGGTGGAGGACGGCGCCGGGCTGTCCTTCGCCGGGGTCTTCGAGTCCGAAGGCCCGCTGGAGTCGGTGCGGGAGGTACTCGCCGCACTTGCCCGCTGCTGGGCAGCGCTGTACACGGCCCGTGTCGCGGCGTACACACATGGCCGATTCCCCCACGAGTACGCCGCATTCCTCCAGACCTGGGTACGGCCCGACGCGCACGGCGTGCTGTTCACCCGGGATCCGGTCACCCACGTCGAAGGGCCGATCACCGACGTCGCCTGGGGCAGCGCGACCGACACCACGTCGGGGCGCGCCCACGGCGGACGCGTCGCTCTGGCGGCCGGCGACGACGACTGCGGCGTCACACTGCCGCGTGCCCTGCGTGATTCCCTCAACTCCCTTGCCGAGCGCAGCGAACAGCTCTTCGGCCGACCGCTCGACATCGAGTGGGTGTGGAGCGACGGCCGGCTGCACACGCTCCAGGCCCGGCCGATCACGCACACCACCGCGCCCCGCGCCCCCGCGGCCGCCTGGTGGCCCGACTCCGACGTCGGCGCACTGCACGACGTCGACCTCGGCCTGTGCCGACAGCGCTTCGAAGGCGCCCTGATGAAGCACATCTGGCTGCGCCGGCAGTGTGCGGCTCTCGACGTGCCGACGTACCGCGAGGCGTACGTCGTCTACCGTCCGCAGGACGCGCGGCGCCTGGCCGACGAGCTCACCGGACATCTGCGCACCGACTACGTCCAGATCAACTGGGCTGCACGCGGCACCGGCGCCGTCGCACCGCTCGCGGAGCTCGCACTCCACCTCGAGCGCGGACACGACCGCAATCCGCTGGCGGACCCCGCGTTCTGCGCGGCGCACGTCGGCGAGATCGTGCCCGCCGAGGCCTCCGGCTTCTCCGCCGTCCTCAGTGACGGAACCGTCGTCGTCGAGGCGTTCCCCGCCGGGCTCCCGGGCATCAAGGAGGGCGGGCTCGTCCCGTCGGTGTTCACGGTCTCGCCCGCGGGGCAGGTGGCACGCGAGCACATCGCCGTATTCGAGCATCGGTGCCGCATCGAGCCCGGCGAGGGCTGGTGGTGGCGTCCGGAGGAGACACCCCCGTACGACTTCGACCGGTCCGACGCGGAAGTCCTGGACATCGCCCGCGTCACCCGGGCTCTGTGCACGTCCCTCGGGGAGGCGCGCGTCGAGTGGTACACCGGTGACGGCCGCGCCATGATCCGTGACGTCAGCCTCGAAGGCGGCCGCCTCGCCGCCCCGGCGGCCCCCGGCGGGCAGCTGATCTCCGGCGGAGTCGCCTCGGGTACCGTTCTGCACCTGCCGGACCTCGGGGACCTCGACGAGGCGGCCCGCGCGGTGGAGGTCAGCGTCGTCGGCTCGGGCATGGACAACGCCACGGTCATGGCGGACGCCCGGATCACCGCCGCCGTCGCCGCGGTCAGCCGCGCCACGGACGTCATCGTGGTGGCCGAGTACCCGTCGGCGGGCCTCATCCCGCTGGTGGACCTCGCTGCCGGCTTCGTCTTCCAGCGCGGCAACCTCCTGTGCCACACCGCCATCGTGCTGCGGGAACGAGGAGTCCCGGCGATCGTGTCACCCGGCGCCACAGGACTCCGCGACGGAATGAGGGTGGAGATCTCACCCGCCGGGGTGGCGGTAGTCGACCACCGGGAGCAGGCATGCTAGCACCCCGATTCCCCTCGTACGCCGGTGCGTTGAACGCGCTGGACCTAGGCGACGCACGTCTTGTGGAGCGGCTGCTGTGCGACGACTCCCGGGGCAGTGGCGCGTGGCGGCGGCTGCTGTCACGCCCGAACTTCGTGCCCGACGGCTTCACGGTGGCCGAGCGGATGAACGGCGAGGTGCTGCTGGGCTCTGCGGAGAGCGAGTTCGGGCCATGGCTCTCCGGTGTGATCTCGGGGAAGCTGCGGCGGGTGGCGCCGCCAGCCGGCGGCGGGGACGCGGTACCCGCCGTCGCCGCTTTCTGCCACGAACAGACCCTGCGGCTGCTCGAGCACTCCGTCGCGGGGACGACGGTGGCGCAGACGCTGGCCAACCAGGAGATGCCGTCGGTGGCGGACCGCGTCATCGCGCACTGCGTGTTCGGTGACGTACGGGCGCCGGTCGTCACGCACCGGACGTACGCGCACCGATCCGTCGAGGTGGCCCTGGAACTGGCCTCGTTGGTCGTCGACAGCTGCGGACAGGACCTGGCCGCCCTGCTGCGCTACAGCCTCGCCGCCGGACTCATCGGCGCCGGGCAGAAGCTGCGCGCTCCCGGTCCCGGGATCGCCCTGCCCGTGGGCTCCTCGGGTGATCCCGCGGCGCTGGCCCGAATGCTGTGGCCGAAGTACCAGGAGCTGGCCGAACGCCCGCTGCACGTGGACCACTGGGACACATTCCGTACCGAAGCACTCGACGGACCATTCCGGTTGGTGTGGTTCTTCGACGACTGCGCCGAGACGGTGATCGACCTCCTGCTGCTGGACCGTCTCCTGGCGGCGAACCCTCGGCTCCAGCTCACCCTGGTGCCCAAATCCCTGCCCTGTTACACGGACGCCGACGCCACACTGGTGCTGCGCCTGCTCGACTCGCCGCGCCTGCGGGCGCTCGGCGTCGACCGGTTGCGGGCCACGGACGTCTGCACCGCCGGACCCAGCATGGCCACGGCCAATCTCTGCAAAGTGTCCCCGGAGCTGGCACGGGCCCTGGACGACGCGCAGTGCGTGTTCGTGAAGGGCACCAACGTCCATGAGATGTTCCAGGGCGGCGTCAACAAGGTGATGTACACCGGATTCGTACTGGTCAGCGAGTTCAACGAGAGTGCGATAGGGGTGGACGCGAGCACGGCGCCCCTGTTCCTGGTCCGCTCAGGACCGGGCGAGTACACGAACTGGGGCTTCGAGGGGCGCCGCCACCGCACGGCATGCTACGCCAGCCGGGAGGTCCGGTTGTGCTGGAGCACCCTGATGGACCGGGAACGCCGCGAGCGGTGCGAGGAACCGGCCGTGCTCCGCGACGAGTTGAGACGGCTCGGCTCGCTCGCCGGACGGATCGCGCCCAGGACGCGTGCCGCACTGGAGAGCGAGATGCAACGGGTGAGCCGGAGGCTGCACCGGCTCACAGGGGCAGCACCCGTACCGTTCCCTTCGGCTGACGTCTCCTCATACGTCACGCTCTCCTCCCCCGATCCTTGGAGGTCAAGTGCCAGAGCCTGAGGACGACTGGCTGAACGAAGTGAGACTGATCGCCGCGGGAGCGATCGAGCGCTTCCCCCGCCACAACGACATCTTCCACCTCGTCTCCCGCCTGGCCGAGGAGACAGGTGAAGTCGCCCAGCAGATCAACCACTTGGAGGGCATGGGCATCAAGCGCGAGCGTCACGGCGAACCGGACGTCGGCGACCTCGCCGAGGAGATTCTCGACGTGGTGCGCTGCGCGGTGACCATCGCCCTGCACTACCACTGTGTCGACGACCTCCGAAGACTCACCTCGGAGAAACTGGCGTCGTATCGCCGGGAGGGGTGGGTGAGCTGACGCCGCCCACATCCCCCGCCATCCTTCGCATACGCAGTCAGGGTCCTTCGTACGACTGGCAGGCCGGCGGTCACAGGGCATCCTTCGGACTCAGCAGATCCCCGGCGCTGCGCCGCCGCACCACTGCTGGACGCGGCCGGGGCGGCGGTCGAATTGTTCGCGGTGCGTATCGGCCGACGCTGCCAGATCACCAGCGGCGTGGCAGTGGCCATCCGGACCGTGCCGTACGACTGCACCGTCACTCCCCCACACGCCATGGAAGCCAACCTCCGCCGGCGACGCACCTTGGAACCCGGAACCGCCACCTGAATGCTCTTGTGGATTCCGCCGACGGCCACTGAACGTGAATGCCAGATGTCGGGCCTTGCCGCTTGGCGGCGCCAGGCGGCCCGGCTCTTGGCTTTCCGGGGCGGCCGGAGTACGAGGATGATGTTCGCGTGATCCGGGATCTACCGCCATTGCCGTTCCCTCAATACGCCGTCGTGCGCATCGACTGCGCAGCAGACGTGTCCGACGAGATCGCCAGCGACCTGCGCCGGACGGGCATCCCGACAGGGCTGATCGGTTACGAGTACCAACGGTTGCGGGAGGCGGCGCTCTTGGACGGGATCGGTGAGAGCGGGTTGGTCGTCTTCGGGACCAGCGGCTTGTTCGGACGGTTCGGCATCGACGCCGCGGCGCGTCGCGTGGTGCACATCCCCACGTCCGAGTGTGCAAAGGCCAACCACGTGAACCGGGACCTTCGAGTCTTCCACGAGTGCGTCGCGGCGGCGATCGCCCGCTTCCCGTTCTACGAGGCAGGCGAGGAGGAGAGATTCCAAGCGGCGGCGGACGAGCTGCGCGAGCGCGTCACCACCCTTGACGACACCGCACTCGCCCACAACGGGTTGGTGCCGCTCTTCTTGTCTGCCTAGATCCGACTCTCGAGGATGCCTGCCGCACCCAGTGCGTCGAGTCGGCGCTCCAGGCTCTGCTTACTGATCGTTTCAGAATGAGGTTCGGAGACGTCTCAAGCAGATGATGCTGCAGGCGAGTTGGACCAGGCCGAGGTGGATGTCGGCGCGTACGTCGTAGCGGATGCGGAGCTGTTTGAACTGGTGGAACCGTCGACCGGCCCGGCCTGGCCGACCTGCTCGCCTACGCTCGCCCCGGCGGCACCATCGTCGTGTACACCCTCGACCGGCTCGGCCGCAACCTGCACGAGTTTCCTACAGGGGCAGCCGCACCGGAGGCGCTGAGTAGTCAAGGGCACACGGGCGCCTCAACCAGAGGTCGGTGAGCCTTGACGGCCTGCTTTGGTGGTCGCCGCGTTGCGCGGCCTCGGGGCCAGAGCTGCGCGCAGCGCTGGGGTGAGGATGAGGCGGGTCTCGGACGGGGTGAGGGCGGCTGGCGTGGGGAGGGGGTTGAGGTAGCGGGTGTAGATGAGACCGCCGAGGATCGTCACCACGGCTGTGGCGCGGGCGGTCGCGTCCCGGCCGCCGAGAAATTCAACAAGCCGGGCCAGCAGCTCGCGTTCCAGGTATTCGCGGATCACCTCGGCGGCCTCGTCGCCCTGGGCGGTGAGCTGGAGGAAGTCGGCGTCCTCCCACAGGCCCGTCACCGCGTCGATCAGGCGGTCGGGGAGGGTGGCCGGGTCGCCGCCGAGGACGTCGTCCACCGCCAGCGCATTGGCGCACTGGAACTGCATCACGTCCGCGAACAGGCCCTTCTTCGAGCCGAAGTGGTAGGCGATCAGCGCCGGGTCGACGCCGGCGACCGCGGCCACCGCGCGCACCGTGGTGCGCCGGTATCCGCGCTCCAGGAACAGGGCACGGGCCGCCGAGACGATCGACTCGCGGGTCGGCGGGTTGCCGCGGGGGCGGCCTCGCGTGCGGGCGGGGGCAGGGGCGGCGTTATTCATCAACGTTGAGCCTGCGTTTCGTGATCGGCACAGTCAAGGGCGTTCCGGAAACCACACGAAGGGATGCCCCGACACCATGCGTATCGCAGTCTTCGGCGCCAACGGACCGACCGGCCGCCACCTCACCGACCAGGCCCTCGCCGCCGGCCACGAGGTCGTCGCCGTGACGCGCCGCCCCGGCTCCCTCCCCTCCGAGCGGCCCGGCCTCGCCGTGGCCGTCGCCGACGCCACCGATCCGGCGGCCGTCGATGCCGCGATCGCCGGGACGGACGCCGTCCTGTCCGCGCTGGGCGCGCGCTTCAGCAAGGAGACCATCACCACGTACTCGGCGAGCGCCATGGCCATCACCGGGGCCATGACCCGCCACGGCATCAAGCGGCTCCTCACCATCAGCTCCAGCATCGCCGACCCGAACTGGCGCCCCACCGGCGCGCACTTCTTCAATCACGTACTCGACCCGTTGGTGAACCGACGCCTCGGCCGCACCCTCCACGAGGACATGCGCCGCATGGAGGCCGTGATCCGTCAGACGGACCTCGATTGGACCCTCGTCCGGCCCTCGGGCCTCTTCGAGCACCCCGTCGTCACGGACTACCACACCGCCGAGACCAGCGCTGATGGCGTCTTCACCGCCCGTGCCGACCTCGCCGCGAGCATGCTGCGCGAGCTGGAGGAACGGCGGTACGTCCGTACAGCCATGGGCGTCATCACGACGGCTGTGAAGCCGAACATCGCCAAGCTGATCTGGCACGAGGGCGTGAAGAAGAAGTGAGCCGGGCGACCGTCGAACTTCCGGCAGCCACACGGGCATTCCTCACGAGCCCCCACACAGCAGCCTTCACCACCCTCCGCCCCGACGGCACCCCGCACGTCACCCCGGTCCGCTTCACCCTCGACGCGGACACCGGCCTGGTCCGGGTGACCACCCGGGCGGGAGCCCGCAAGGCCCGGAACGTGATGGCAGGCGACCCGGCAGCCCGTATCGCGCTCTGCCAGGCAGACGGCTTCCGCTGGGTCACCCTCGAAGGCCGGGCCGCCGTCACCGACGATCCCGCGCGCCTGGCCGAGGCCGTCCGCCGCTACACCGACCGCTACCGGGCGGCCCCGCCCGCCCCGCTGGACCTGGTCGTCATCGAGATCGCCGTCGACCACGTCCTGAGCCTCAATCTCTGATGAATCCCCCGCAACTGAAAGCGAAGTGACCCTGCGATGCCCACGCTCCCGGTCCTCGACTCCACCCTCCACTACCGCGAGTCCGGCGATCCCGACGGGCTGCCGTTCGTCTTCCTCCACGGCAACCCCACCTCCTCCCACCTGTGGCGGAACGTTCTGCCGGTCGTGGCTGCACCCGGCCGCCGCCTTCTGGCCCCCGACCTCATCGGCATGGGCGACTCGGGCAAGCCCGACATCGCCTACTCCTTCGACGACCACGCCCGCTACCTCGACGCCTGGTTCGACGCCCTGGGCCTTACCGAGGCCGTCCTCGTCGGCCACGACTGGGGCGGCGCGCTCGCCTTCGACAGAGCCGCCCGTCTCCCGGGCCGGGTCCGCGGTCTCGCCTTCACCGAGACGATCACCAAGCCTCTGGTCGGCGACGAGTTTCCGGCCGCAGGGCGGAAGTTGTTCACCCTCCTGCGCACCCCCGGAGTGGGCGAGGAGATGATCTTGGAGAAGTCGCTGTTCATCGAAGGACTCCCGGACACGCTCGCCACCCCGCTCGACCCTGCCGACCTGGAGGTCTACCGTCGTCCCTTCCCCACCCCGCGCAGCCGCCGCCCGGTGCTGGCGTGGACGCGCATGATGCCACTGGACGCCGAGCCCGCCGACGTTGTGGCCCGCGTCGAGCACTACGACGCCTGGCTGGCCGCCAGCCCCGAAATCCCCAAGCTGCTCGCGGCGTTCGAGCCGGGTCCGGGTGCGATGACCGACGAAGGTGCCGTGGCCTGGTGCGAGAAGCACATCGCGGGCCTGGAAGTCACCCGCCACGGCCCGGCCGGTCACCACTCCCCGGAGGACCGCCCCGAGGAGCTGGCCGCGTCGATCAACACCTGGGCCGACCGCCACGGGCTGGCACGCCAGTAGGTGTCCTCGACGACGGTGCCGACCGCCCCCGGGGGGCGGCTGAGCTGTCACCGACCGGTGTATGCGCCGCGATCGCCATCACCATCGAACGCCACCGAGAACGGGAACCCTCGGATGTCGCCTCCCGGCCACCTTCTGGAGGCCCTGCGACCGGGACGACATCGACACCTTGCCGACACGACCGCCCAATCAACTCACATGCTTGGGCCGGCGGCTTCGGACATCAGCGCAGCCGACTCCGAAAGCTGACAATTGATCTCGGATTTCCCGTGCGGATCGATTGGATCATCCATTCGTGATGCGAGGGGGCGAAGACGACCGATTGCGCCTCCCCTGAATCAAGAGATAGTAGGAACCGCGCCCGTCGCACGGTCGCAGGACATCCGGCCGTCGGACAGCGTCGGCGGTAGAAGAACACCACGCCGCCAGAGAACCTCGCGTCGCCGAAGGACACCACGCCGCCGCCGGAGAACGTCGCTCGGTCGAAGGACACCTGGTCGCTGAAGAACGTCGCGCTGCCGAAGGACACCGTGCCGCCGGAGAACGTCGCGTCGCCGGAGTCCATATCACCGTCGATGGTGATCCCGGGGAGATCAAGATTGCATCCCTGCAACGAGCGGTGAGCGCCACGAGGAACGCGGTAGTGGTCTCCGATGAGGCGCAGGATGGTGTGCCGGACCTCTCGTAGCGCGAGGTACCGGTCCCGCTTGTCCTGGTAAGCCTTGCGTTGTTCTTCGGTGGCGGTGTCGCTCGGCTGGTCACCGGGGTCAGGGGAGAAGGGCAGGCTGAGGTAGGCGCGCAGGACGGCGACGCACGTCTGACGCAGGTTGTCGTCGGGGGCGTCGTCGGCGAGGCCGGCCAGGGCGTGCTGGGCGCTGGCGAGGGCAACGAGCTCATGCTTGGTCGCCAGGACGGCGATAGCCGTCAGTAGCAGGGTCGGTCCGAGTATGAGGGCCGAGCTGATCTGCTCGCCGAGCAGAATGGCAAGGAGCGCGGCCGTGGCCGGTTCGAGGAGCACGAGGACGGCGGCGGTGGTGCTGGGGACCGTGGTCAGCCCGGCGAAGTACCAGCGGTAGGCCAGCAGGGTCGGCACGACGCCTAGGAAGATCAGCCAGACGGTGGACTCGGTGGTGTGCCCACTCCGGGGCCACTCCTTGAGTCAGGAGGCATAGTGCTCCCGCTCCCCAGGTGGTCGCGCCCGCGCTCGTGGTGCCTGCCTTGCGGGCCCACAGGATGACGGCGCTGTAGCCGACGTAAGGGGACGGGGCCCGGAACCTGGATGCGCTACCAGAAGCAACAGGCCCGTGAGAGCGATCCCGATCGCGACGGCACCGCGCTTGCTGAGTCGTTCGTCGAGCAGGACGTGTGCGCCGGCACTGACCAGGATCGGGCTCGCACCGAATGTGAACAGCGCGCCCAGTGCAAGTCCTGCGTCCTGCACGGCACCGAAGTAGGCAGTCTGGTAGGCCGCTAGGGCGATTCCGGTGACGACGGAGGTGCTCCAGTCGGGGAGGGCCTGGCCGGAGCGGAATGTTGGAGGTGCCGTACGGCCAGGAGGTAGCCGCGATGGCGAAGCGCCAGAACGACACGGCTATGGGGCCGAGGCCACTGGTGCGGAAGAGTTCCTCTGCTGCCGCGCCCCCGGCTCCCCTGGCGATCGCTGCGGCTGAAACGAAGAGTAAGCCGCGCCGAAGCGGCGTCACGGCATGCGTGGTCATGCGGTGCGTCTCCATCATGGATGGCCGGAAGGGGTCCGCGCGGTGTGCGGACGGCACCCATCCCCCGGCAACCGTGTGGCCGGGGTCGAAGCTGGTCTTTGTGCCGCCCGCTAGCGGACGGGCGGCGGCAAGATCATGAAACGCATATGGGAACTTCAGCGCGCAGCTCCAGCGGGCGAGACTGCTGTCGACCCTGCCCCCCGTTGCACACCCGGCGTCAGGCTGCCGGCGGCCCGGGGCTAGATTTCGGATCTCCTCGGAGCGGGCCAACTCACGGAGCCGCCGCGGGCCACAGCCTGCGGCGGTATCGGCGACGGCGTAATGTGTACGCCCCTCCGGTGTTACCGTCGCGCCATGTCCAAGACCGAGATCGACGCGGTGACCGCCGAGTTCTTCGGCACCTTCGACAACCGCGGTGGCAAGGCTGCCGATGTGGCCCGGATCCGCCAGCTGGTTCTTCCAAGCGGTGTGATCGTCAAGACCGGCCCGGAGTTCACGGTCTACACCGTGGACGAGTTCATCGAGCCCCGCCAGCGCCTGCTGACGGACGGTCGGCTGGTCGAGTTCTCCGAGTGGGAGGTCTCCGAACGTACCGAGATCGCGGGCGATATCGCGTCGCGATTCGGCGAGTACCGCAAGTCTGGGATCTTGGACGGTGAGCTGTTCGAGGGTGGCGGGACCAAGACCATCCAGTTCGTCCGCACCTCAGACGGCTGGAGGATCGCAGCGTTCGCCTGGTACGACCAGCCCTGAAGCCTGTCGAGCACGGGCTGGACAGGCATAACTTCTGCAGCAGGCGGACGACCTGGCGTCGCTCCGAGGGTGCCGAAGAGCGGGTAGGGCTCCGACAGAGTTCTGCCCGTAGCGCCGCCTTCTTCCGGCTCTAGAGCCATCTGCGCACACGGCGCAGGGTTCCCTGATGGCCAGGTGCCTTTCGGATCTTATGAGGCCGCTCATGCCGCGAGGCTCTCGGAGCGTTCGACTAGGTGGCCGCGTTCGAAGCGGGCTCCGGCGCGGACGAGGGTGACGAGGTGGGGTGCGTTCACGGCCCGCCGGCGGGCCTGGGCGGACTCGACCAGCTGCAAGACCATCGCCAGGGTGGCGGCGCGGGAGCCGGCGCCCTTGGTGACCTTCGTCCGCAGCCGCAGGCTGGCGAAGGTCGACTCGATCGGGTTCGTGGTCCGCAGATGGATCCAGTGCTCGGCAGGGAGGTCGACGAACGCCAGCAACTCGCCCTCGTCGTCCGTGATCCGCTTGACGACCTTGGGGTACTCCGCCCCGTAGGCCCGCTCGAAGTCGCGGACGGCCTTGGCCGCGTGCTCCTCGTCCTCGGCGTTGTATATCTCCTGGATCGCGCGCTTGGCCGCAGGCCTGGGCGGGGCAGCGCGTCGAGCACATTTCCGGTTTTGTGAACCCAGCACCGCTGGTGACGGGTGTCGGGAAACACCTCGTTCAGCGCGTTCCAGAAGCCGAGCGCACCGTCGCCGACGGCCAGGACCGGGGCCCGCATGCCCCGGCAGGCACAGTCCCGCAGCAGGGCCGCCCACTCCTCGGACGACTCGCGGTAGCCGTCTGTCATCGCGATCAGTTCCTTCGTGCCGTCAGCGCGCATGCCCATCAGCACCGAGACCGCGGCTTTCGCCTCCTCCAGGCGAGCGCGGGGACATGGAACTGGAAGCGGCCGGGCCGGGCGTCGAGGAGCCGGCGGTGGCCGATGCTGTGTGCCAGCTGACAGACGCGCTGACGCCGGGGAGTTGAAGCGCGGGCGCGGTCGAGGACGCGGCCGATGCCATCGACATGCTCGCCGAGGCCCTCGCGGCGGTGCCAGTCTCAACCGCCCGGCTGCGCAGTCGTCTCGTGCCGGGTGGCACCGAGGACGTCTCGGAGGTATCAATGCTGCGTTCCGGCCGACCCAGGCACAGAGGGCTGGGTTCCAGGCTGGCCGGGCGTTCGTTCCGGCAGACGCCCGGTCACGACGTCGGCGGGTCCGCCGGCTTGGCTCGCTGCGGGTGGACCGTCTCGTGCCGGACCAGCATCGCCACGCACTCGGCGATCTTCCGGCTGCGCGTCTCGGCCCGCTTGACGGCATTGACCCGGCTGATGAGTGCGAAGCGGTTGGTCTTGGTGAGCACCTCGAACATCGCCTGCGCCGCTGGGTCGGCGGCGATCGCGGCTCGCAGGTCGGCCGGCACTTCCGCTTCCGATGACGGCGCATAAGCGGCCGTCCACCGGCCGTCGGCCTTCGCGGCGTCCACCGCGGCGCGGCCGGCAGGCAGCATCAGGCCGGCCGCCTCCAACCGGGCCACGTTGGCGACGTTGCGCTGGGACCAGACGCTGCGGGGCCGGCGCGGGGTGAGCCGCCTCCAGGAACTCCCCTGGTCGCGCTTGCGCGCCTGCCCGTCGATCCAGCCGAAGCACAGTGCCTCGTCGACTGCCTGCTGCCAGGTCAGCGTGGTAACGGAGCCGCCCTTCCTGGTCAGGGCGAGCCAAACGCCAGGAGAGGCGGTGTGGTTGTCCAGCAACCACGCGCGCAGGCCCGCGCCGTCAGCAACGATCAACTCATCCAGCTCGGTTCCGGTCACCACCGCAGGTTAGTGCCGCAACCCGGTGTTGCGACCTGTCGCGGTGACTCGTTGAGCCCGCCATCGTTTGACGACAGGCGGGCAGGCTTCGATCCTCAGCCCGTACCGGCGCCCAGTGCCTCGCCGAGCGGGGTGCGGCGGTAGAGCACGGACCGTCCGGACCGGGCGCGCCGTGGCCGCCACGGAGGCCGGCCACCGGCATTCGACCGGCAGATCCACCGCCGACGCAACGTCGTCGAACGCTGCTTCAACCAGCTCAAGGGCTTCCGCGGCATCGCCACCAGATACGACAAGACCGCCACCTCCTACGAGGCGGCGGTCAGTCCCGCGTCACTCTTGCTCTGGGCGAGATCCGTTTGAAGACGGACCCTAGCGCTCCTTCGTCTCCTCCAGCACCGTCCGTCCCAGCAGCAGGTAGCGGGACGGGTCCCGCCGCTTGAGGTACTGGGCGTAGCCCACGCCGGCCACCGCGATCAGCGCGACCAGCCACGGCGTCGCCTTCAGCACCAGGGAACCCGATTCCGGCCCCGCCGCGACTCCCATGTTGGACACCAGCAGCGTGACCACGGCGAGCATGGCGACGCCGCCGACGAGCGGGGCGGTGAACGTCCTGAACCAGTGCCGGCTCTCGGGGTGTTGGGAGCGGAAGTAGACCAGCACGGCGAAGGAGCACACCGCCTGCACCACCAGGATCGCCATCGTGCCGAGGATCGCGAGCAGCACGTACGTACCGGTGTACGGGTCCTTGCCCGCCGCCCAGAACGCGCCGATCAGAACGGCCGAGACGACGGTCTGCACCAGGCCCGCGATGTGCGGGGAGCCATGCCGGTGGTGTGTGCGGCCGACGGTGTTCTTCAGGGAGGGCAGTACGCCCTCGCGGCCCAGCGCGTACATGTAGCGGGCGGCGCAGTTGTGGAAGGCCATGCCGCAGGCCAGCGAACCGGTGATCATCAGCCACTGCATGACGTCGACGGCCCAGTGGCCGACGTACCGCTCGGTGGGGCCGAAGAACAGGCCGAGCGGATCGTCGGTGGCGACCTTCACGGCTGACGACTGTCCGGTGCCCGTGATGGCCATCCAGGAGACGAAGACGTAGAAGACGCCGACGCCCAGCACCGAGATCATCGTGGCCTTGGGGATGATCTTCTTCGGGTTGCGGGACTCCTCGCCGTACATCGCCGTCGACTCGAAGCCGACCCAGGACCAGAAGGCGAAGAAGAGTCCGAGGCCCGCGCTGGTCCCCTTGAAGGCGTTGACCGGGTTGACCGGGTCGATGCTGAAGCCGTCCGGGCCGCCGCCGTGGAAGGCGACCGAGACCGCCATGGCCGCGAGGATCGTCACCTCGGTGGCGAGCAGGACGACGAGCAGCTTCTCGGCGACGGAGACGCCGAACCAGGTGCCCGTTGCGTTGACCGCGAGCATCAGCACCGCGAACGCCCACCAGGGGATGTCGAGGCCCGTCTGGTCGTGCAGGGTGGTGGTGGCGAAGGTCGAGAAGATGCCGATCAGCGCCGGCTCGAACACCACGTACGCGAAGGTCGCGAGCAGCCCCGAGGCGAGTCCGACCGAGCGGCCGAGGCCGTAGGAGATGAAGCCGTAGAAGGCTCCCGTGGAGGTGATGTGCTTCGCCATCGAGGTGAAGCCAACGGAAAAGATCGCCAGAACGACCATTGCGACGAGGTAGCTCGCCGGGGCGCCGATGCCGTTGCCCGACGACACCATGAAGGGCACGTTGCCGGTCATCGCGGTGATCGGCGCGGCCGTCGCGACGGCCATGAAGACCACCCCGAGCAGGCCGATGGCGTTCGGTTTGAGCCGGTGAACGGCGCCTTCTCCGCCCGGTTCCGCCGCTGTGTCCGCCGCCGGGGCGACGCCCTCGTCCACTGCCATCGGGTGGCCCCTCTCCTGGTCCTGCACGGGTGTACTGGACCGGAACTCTTCAGTCCGAATGAGTCGGTCAAGGGTGTTGGGACGTTAAATACTTGTGAATCAGACCTTTAGAAATCTGGCGGCAACACGCACCTCGTACGGTCGCCGCCATGAGCGCCTACACCTCCACCCTCGGCGGCGAGCGGTACCGCTTCGATTCGCTCGCCCGGCTGCTCGCCACTGCGAGCCCCGAACGCTCCGGCGACCGCCTGGCCGGTCTCGCGGCACGGGACGCCCGGCAGCGGGTCGCGGCGCGCTGGGCGCTGGCGGAGACGCCGCTGACCGACTTCCTGACCCGGCCTCTGGTCCCCTACGAGGACGACGACGTCACCCGGCTCATCCTCGACACCCACGACCCGGGCGCCTTCGCGCCGGTGGCGTCGATGACGGTCGGGGAGCTGCGGGAGTGGCTCCTGTCGGAGGCGGCGGACGCGGTGACACTGGCCGCGCTCGCCCCGGGTCTCACCCCGGAGATGGCGGCCGCGGTCTGCAAGCTCATGGGGAACGCGGATCTGGTGGCGGTGGCGCGGAAGGTGCGGGTGGTGACCGCGTTCCGCTCGACCATCGGGCTGCCGGGACGGCTGGCCACCCGGCTCCAGCCCAACCACCCGACCGATGACCCGGCCGGCGTCGCCGCCGCCCTCCTCGACGGCCTCCTGCTGGGCTCGGGCGACGCGGTGATCGGCGTCAACCCGGCCACCGACAGCCCGAAGGCCGTACGGGACCTGCTGGAACTGCTCGACGGGGTGATCGGGCGGTACGCGATCCCCACCCAGTCCTGCGTGCTGTGCCACGTCACCACCAGCGTGGACCTGATGGAGCGGGGCGCCCCCGTCGACCTGGTGTTCCAGTCCATCGCCGGCACCCAGGCCGCGAACGCCTCCTTCGGGGTCACCCTCGGCCTGCTCGACGAGGCGTACGAGGCGGCGGTGGCGCTGGAGCGGGGGACGGTCGGCCGGAACGTCATGTACTTCGAGACCGGGCAGGGCAGCGCCCTCTCGGCCGGCGCGCACCACGGGGTCGACCAGCAGACGGTCGAGGCGCGGGCGTACGCGGTTGCCCGACGGTACGACCCGTTGCTGGTGAACACGGTCGTCGGCTTCATCGGCCCGGAGTACCTCTACGACGGCCGGCAGATCCTCCGCGCCGCCCTGGAGGACCACTTCTGCGGCAAGCTCCTCGGCCTGCCCATGGGCCTGGACATCTGCTACACCAACCACGCCGACGCCGATGACGACGACATCGCCACCATGCTCACGATGCTCGGCGTGGCCGGGGCCTCGTTCGTGATCTGCACGCCGGGCGGCGACGACATCATGCTCAACTACCAATCGGCCTCCTACCACGACGCGCTCTACCTGCGGGAGGTGCTGGGGCTGCGCCCGGCGCCGGAGTTCGAGACCTGGCTGGACTCGATCGGGCTGCTGGACCCGCGCGGCGGCATCCGCGAGCTGTCCGGCACGGCCCATCCGCTGACGGAGATCGCCACCACCGGGCGCGCAGGGCGCACCGCACGCGCCGACGGACGGGAGCTCGCCGCATGACCATCAGCCAGGTCACCGACAACCAGGCCACCGACAACCGGGTCGCCGGCAACCAGGTGGTCGAAAGTCAGTGCACCGACCATCAGGGCGAGTTGTGGGCGGCCCTGCGTCTGCGCACCCAGGCGCGCATCGGCCTGGGCCGGGCCGGTTCGGCGCTGCCCACCCGGCACCGCCTGGAGCTCCAGGCCGCGCACGCCGCCGCCCGGGACGCGGTGCACTCGCCGTTCGACCCGGACGCGGTGGCGGCGCAGCTGGCCGGTACCTCGGTGGTCCGGGTCCGCAGTGCCGCCCCGGACCGTCTCACCTACCTCCAGCGCCCCGACCTGGGCCGCCGGCTGAACCCCGTCGACCGGGCTCATCTGCCCGCAGGCGAGTGGGACGTCGTCTTCGTGGTCGCCGACGGGCTCTCCAGCCGGGCGGTGCATGAACACGCCGCGGCGATGGTCCGGGCGACGACCGAGCGGTTGCCGTCCGGCACCCGGGTGGCGCCCGTCGTCCTCGCCGAACAGGCCCGGGTGGCCCTCGGGGACGACATCGCTCACGCCATGGGCGTCACGGCCGTGGTGCTCCTCGTCGGTGAACGCCCCGGCATGTCGGCGGCGGACTCCCTGGGCGCTTACCTGACCCACCGGCCCGTGCCGGGCGTCACCACGGACGCCGACCGCAACTGCCTGTCCAACATCCGGCCGCCACTGGGTCTGGACTACGAGACGGCGGCGGGGAAGCTGGCGGCGCTGCTGGCGCGGGCGCGGGAGCTGGGGCGGACGGGGGTGGCCCTGAAGGACGAATCCGACGACGAGGCCGTGGTCGAGCGACTGCCGTGAGCGGCGGCTGTTCTGTGGGAGGGGACGGCTCATCACGCCGTCGAGGGCGGGGCGACCGACGATGAACGGCACCGGCCCCCACGGCTTCGAGAACCGCCGTACGTCCTCGGCGCGGTGATCGTGGCGCGGGCGCCGACGAGGAGGAGGCTGCCCAAGGCAGGGATTCCCAGGTCACGCCGGTGCCTCACCTGGCACGATGTCGAAGGGCCCCACCATTCGGGGTGGGGCCCTTCGACGTTGTTCGTCTCAGCTGGTCGACGAGTGGTTGGTCGTGGGTCATCGAGAAGTTCTACGACCACGATCACCTACCCGATGATCTTGCCGATGGCTTCGCTGCTGCCCGTACCACTCGACGACAGCGCACGCACGGAACGCGGTGGTGGGTCAGGCCGGGGCGTCGGCGTCCTGCATGGAGGCCGCGAACGCCCCGGGGCCCTGCTCCGCCGCCACCGGGTCCATCCACATGACCTGCCAGCCGTGGCCGTCGAGGTCGTAGAAGCTGCGTGAGTACATGAAGCCGTAGTCCTCGGCGCCATCCGCCTCGGAGCCGCCCGCCGCGAGCGCGGCTGCGCTGACCGTGTCGACCTCATCGCGGGACGACACGCTGAAGCAGTACAGCGCCAGCGTGTGCGTGGTGGGATCGGCCATCGGCAGTTTCGCGAACTCCGCGAACTTCTCGCGGCTGAGCAGCATGACGAAGGCGTGCTCGCCGACCAGCATGCAGGCGGCGGTCTCGTCGGTGAACTTCGGGTTGAAGCTGAAACCGAGCTTGGCGAAGAACGCCTTGCTGCGCTCGAGGTCCGCTACGGGGATGTTCACGAACAGCGAGCGGCCGGGGTGCGTGGGATTCGTCATGGTGGGTCTCCAGTCGGTGGCTCGAAGGCGTACGTACTGATAGACCGGCCCGGCCGGCGGAACTCATCGATGCATCTTCGCCGGCTTTCCGAACAGCAGACGCCATCGCTTGGGCATCCTCACCCACTGCGTCGAGTTGACCTCCAAGACAGGAGATCAGGCACTGGCGCGACTGAGTGTCCGACTGCGTGACAACGCCGACGAACATCGGCGAACGAGTACAGACGTCTGCGGACCGTCAGCGCAGGTGGGAACCACACCAGCCCAAGGCAGGTCCCCCGCCCAAGTTGCTTCGGGACCAAGAGGTCACAGACCCCGCTCACTGGCTCGCGCCCAGCGGGACTCTCTGTGGAACCGGCAGCAGCTCGCCAACCAGCTCCGGTCCCTACTGCGCGAGTACTACCCCGTCGCCCTGGCCGCCTTCGCCGCCTGGACCAACGGCCTGTGCCGGCCCGAAGCCCGCGAGCTCCTCAGCGCCCCGACCCCTGCGCGGGCCGCACGGTCGACCCGCGCCCAGATCCAGGCCGCGTTCAAACAAGCCGGTCGCCAGCACGGCATCGAAGCCGAGGCCGCACGCCTCCGCGAGGTCTTCCGGGCCGAATGCGCCCACCAGCCGCCGCTGGTCGAGGACGCGCTCGGCAAGCACATGCTCGCCCTCCGCATCCAGCTGGATGCGGCCTGCACGGCCGCTGACCAGCTCGCCGAGGCGGTCCGAAGAGGCCTTCCCTCAGCACCCGGACGCCGAGATCCTGCTGAGCTTCCCCGGCCTCGGCATCCAGCTCACCGCCCGCGTACTGGCCGAGATCGGGGACGACCGCGGTCGCTTCGCCGACGCTCGCGGTCTGAAGGCCTACGCCGGCTCCTCACCCATCACCCGCGCCTCTGGCAAGAAATCCGCCATCGCCGGTGGTCGGTGAAGAACGACCGGTTCAACCACGGCCGCCTACTTGTGGGCCTTCTCCTCACGGCCTGCCATCCTGACTTCGTCACGAAAGGGGGAGACATGACCGAGTCGATCGACGGGTGGATCTGGGGCCGCAACCTGCGCGCCTTCTTGGAGGTGTTGTCGCTCTTCGCCGGATACGAGTTCGATGACACCGACTGGCGCACTATCCAAGCCGCGGTCCAGGACACCGACGACGAAAATTCCAACCTCTGGTACGCGTATCCCCTGGTCGGCGTCAACGCCACGCTGGAGGTGAGTCTTGCCCGAGCCGTCGGCGGCGAAGAGATGGCCATCCGCGTCGCGGGAGCGGAGACCACTGAACTCAGGCTGCGGGCCGACACTCTGTTGTCTGCCTTTGCTGCCGGCTGACCGCATCAAGAGCGGTCAGCTTGACGGCATAGCAACGTGAGATGTCTTGCGGGTACGGATCCGGCCCATGTCCTCCAGGTGGCACTGGTGGAAGTGGATGCTGTGGTTCTCGGTAGCGGACTGGACGCGACAAGGCACCGTTATCTATAGGTGGTTTCTCGACGTAAGGCATGTGAGGTCAGGGCTCATTCGTCTGTGTGGCTGACGGGTATCTGATAGGTCGCTGGCAGGACTGGCTCGTTAGGCCTTTCGTGATCTTTCATGCTGAGCGAGCGACGGTGGGCAGCCCTTCGGGAATCGAGGTCTCCAAGACAGGAAATGAGATGGCTGCCCGAACCCCTGCCGAAGTCCTCGCCGAGTCCCGGCGGAACACCAGCCTCCTCAAACGCCAGCGAGTGCTGGACACCATCCGCCTCATGCTGGACGGCGGTGAACCGATCTCCTTCGCCGCCGTTGCCCGCGCCGCGAACGAGTCGAACTGGCTCGTCTACGCAGAGGGCGTCCGCGAGCACGTCCAGACAGCCATTCAGCGACAGGAACAGACTGCCGTCACCACAGCCGTCCAAGGCCGCAGGGCAGGGCCCGCCAGCCTGCACGCCGACCTGGCCATGGCCATGGCCCGCGAGGAGATCAAAGAACTGCGCGCGGAACGCGATGAGTTCCGGGGCGCTATGCGGCAGCAACTCGGACATCAGCTCGACCAGATCAGCAGCAGGAAACTGACTGAACGGATCACCGAACTCACAGAGGCCAACAGGAAGCTCGAACACGAGCTGGCCCAGCTCAGGCCACTCATCGATCACGTCCAGGAGCTTGAGCGAGACCTGGCAGCGACCCGCACGAGCCTGCGACAGATGATCCGGGAGCGTGCTCTCGAACCCGGGCCGAACGGGTCCTGAAGGCCACGCTTGATCATTTGAGGGCCATTGTGCAGATTTATCACCATCACGGAACAGACGGCGAGCCTGTCAAACCTTGTGGCCACCGACTGTCACCCCGCTGCCCCATGTCAATTAGTACTCCAGTCTGGTTTCGCGATCTATCCGGTGGGCTCGTCGGGGGTTCGTCGTCGGTAGTGGTTGCGTCGGGCTGTTGCCTGGCGGTGTCTGCGCCAGATGGACCAGGGCGAGCGTCGACCGGTTTGCCCTGTCGCTGGAGTTCTACACCCGGGCCCGCGTTGTCAATCAGGCCATGGCCATCGCCCGCAACGCCTTCGCCGAGTTGGGTCGTGTCGCGGTCGGCCTGGTGAGGTTGAAGAAACGCGCTGCTTGACCGGACGAAGATCTACATCCAGTGCCCAGCCGTGGCCGGCCATCCGCTGCCGGTCGACCACCGCTTCCAGGGCCGTGACGGCCCTGTCTTCACACGCCATCTGCTCCCCCGGGCGACGGGACCGCCTGCACGTGTGGCCCGCCCTGGCGATTCGGGTACCGAAGCGCTCAGGGCACGGCCTCGCTGCCCCTGCGAGCGGGCCCACCCATCGGGACTATGCGATGCGCTCGCGCCGACGCAGGGTCGGCGGCTGGTCGCTCGTGTTGGCGAGCATCCGCCGGACGGTCTCCGGCCGGCCGACGCGAGCGAGGGCAGGCACACTGCGATGGCCCGTGCCACGTTGTTGGTGGCGAGAGGAACCCCAGCCGACGCGCGGCTGGGGTTCCTCAAGGCGGTGAGTATCGGTCAGCAGGTGGAGTTACCCACGCCGTAGACGGCTCGTCCACGCGGCGGCGCACCGCACCCCATCGCGATCACCGTGGATCAGGCGGGTCAGCGCTGCAGGGTGAGCAGGCCAGGCCGGTACGGCAGGCTCATGTAGCCGGTGTTCGGCGGGATGTCCTTGAGGAGGCCCTGGTAGAGGAACTGCAGGTTGCAGGGATCGATGGTCATGGTCTGGTCGGGGTTGTTGCGGATCAGGTCACCGTGGCTGACGCCCTGGGCCCAGGTGGAACCGCTGTTGGCCTGTCCCGCGAAGGGGCTGCTCTCGCTGCCGGCCTGGACGGTCCACGGACCGTCCAGGCTGGAGGCGGTGAACGAGCGGAAGTAGCGGTTCGAACCCTGCGCCTCAACGATCATGAGGTACTGGTCCCGGCCCTGGACCTTGTAGACCTCCGGCGCCTCGAACAGAAGGTCCCTGTTTGTCTCGCTCATGACCGTCGTGTACGAGGAGCCGAAGCTGCTGGGGAAGTTCCCGAGCGGCATGCTCGTCCGGTAGATCTTGCCATTGTCACCGGCGAAGAACAGGTACATGTTCTGGTTGTCGGCGATCATGGTCGCGTCGAGCGGGGCGCCGTCTTCGCCGGCGGGGAAGCTGCCGGTGAACAGCGGCTGCGGGGCGGACCAGCCGTTGGGGTTGGTGGGGTCGCTGGACGTGCTGTAGACGAACGACGGCCACTGATACACCATCACCCAGATGTTCTTGGTTGAGAGGTAGAACAGTTCGGGCGCCACCGCGTCCCGGTTCGTCTTGGTCTGGGTGGCCGCCCCCATGTCCGACCAGTTCGCGAAGGGACTGAACCCCGTCGAGCCCCACCCACTTTCGTTGGCGGTGGTCGCGTAGACCAGGTTCTTGCCGTTGTACTTCACGGTGGCGAAGTCCTTCAGCGCGAGCTGCCCGTTCGCCGGCTGCGCCAGCGGACCCGTCGAGGTCCAGCGGTAGGTCGACGGAAGAGCACACGCGTTGTTCGCCCCGGACAGACCGGACCACTTCTGGTTGGCACCGCCGTGACACGACCAGAGCCGCACTTCCGTGCCGTTGGCCTTGCCCCAGCCCGAGACCTCCAAGCACAGCCCGGACCGCACGCCGACGATCGTGCCGTCGGGGTTCACCCGCCACTGCTGGTTGTCACTGCCGTTGCACGTCCAGATCTGCACCGGGGTCCCGGATGTGGTGGCGCCGCCCCTGACATCCAGGCACTTGTTGCCGTACACGGTCAGCTGGGCGCTGTCCGTCAACGTCCACTGCTGGTTCGTTCCGCCGTGGCAGTCCCAGATATGCACGTTCGCGCCGTCGGTCTGGCTGACGCCCGCCACATCGAGACAGCGGCCGGAATCAACACCGCGCACGTCGCTGGTGGTGGCCGCCTGAGCCGGGCCGGCGACGAGCAGCGCCGCCAGCGCGGCCAGGGCCGCGACCGCGGCGGCGAGCACGGCGGACGGGCGTCTGAGGCTGAAACTACGTCTGTGCATAAGGACCTCGTCATCCTTGAGCAAGCGACTCCGGTCTGACCCGTCAAGGGCTGCCCGGATGCCGGTGTGGCAGAACCCCGACTTTTCGATATATCGAACAGCGGTCGCAGTTCCGATCGGGAAAATGCTAGACATCCCATGAATAACGTCAATACTTCTCGCAAGATCCGCGGGCAGAAACGTTCGCAGGCTGAAACCAGGCGGCTTCAAGTCCCATGGTTGTAAGAGCCTTTGGTGTGAGGCAGGTAGCGGTGCGGGCGCGGACTTGGTGGTCATCACGGGCCCCGACCAGGTCGCTCACCTGAGCGGGCTCGGTACCCGACCGCGCCCGCGGCGGGGCCGGTGGCACTCACTGACGCCGGTCCGGCCGACGTGTGTAGGAAGCCGTATTTCAACCGATCATGGAACGTGCAGGTCGAACAGGTTTCCCGCCCAGGGTGAACTTCCCGTTGTGCGCGCATGAAGACAGGGCCCCTCGGCAGTTCGGGGATGCGAATCTAACCAAGCAATGCCGGGAGGCTCTGGTGTCGTTGTCGTACGCGTCCAAGCTCGTTGAGTTCAACTTGGCCGCACGGTGGTCCTGCGCAGGCCGGAGGTTGTTCCAGGCTGTCGACAGGGCCTCATGCCCCGCACTCAGGTGCCTTTCGCCCTGGTGACTGCCGCGTGGAGCTCGTCGAGGCGTGCACGGCCGTCCGGGTCGTCGCTGACTCCGATGTAGAACGACGCCGCTGTGACGCTCATCCCGAAGTCGTCGGGAGGCAGCCTGCCGAACCGCCCGGCCGAGGCGGCAGCCTCGCGGGCCATCCGGTGGAGCTCGGACTTGCTGAGACTGACACCGCCCAGCCGCGCAGAGCGGACAGGGACGCCTCGTCTCTTCCCCTCCACAGCCACGACGACGTACCGGGGCGTGGCGACAACGACCGTGCGGTGCTCGGTGTCCGGGTATGGCGGGCCGGTGAGCCGTGACAGCAGTCCCGGCTTGCGCAGTCGGACGCGCCAGGTCTCGTGGCAGTTCACCGCTGCGCCGAGGACATCACCGAGCTGGTGTGGCCGGCGACACCCACCACCTCACCGAGATGGAGATCAGAGACGCCCGCCGTACCCAGCTCCCTCACACCGGCCTCCTGACGGTCTACCCCATCGACAAAGTCAGCGCCTCTCCCCTCCAACGACCCACACGCGCTCCCCTCAACGCCGAAGAACACGTCATTGGAATCGGCATCGTCTTCCCCGACGCCATCAGCACCGACTCCACCGTCTAGTAATCCGGCTGTAGATCGTGATCTTGCTGGTGGGGCTGGTCCGAGAAGACGGGTACGTCCACCGTTGATCACCGTGAGGTACGTGGACTTACGACGAGATGGTGGCCGCTGGCCACAGCGCAGATCCCTCAGGTCGCTGACAAGGGGTCCGGACCTGCCCTCGGCCCGGACCCCTCAGCGCGTGCTACTCCTCGCTAGCCCGCTTGGCCCGCCGGGTGGAAGTTGATGCGTTCACTGATGACGGGGAAGCCAGCCTTGGCAAAGTTCGCGGCCATGGGGAAGTTGCCCTGGTCCGTCGCTCCGCTGACGAACTCCGCGCCCTGCTCGACGAGGAGGTGGGTGCACTCCGCGAGGAGGTCGTAGGCGTAGCCGCGACCTCGCTGTTCCGGGACGACTCCGATGAAGCCGATGGTCGGGCCGGAGGGGTTGTGGGCCGGGATGTGGATGCCGGCCAGGTCGCCCTCCGGCGTGTGCGCGATCTGCCACCACTCCCGCGGGGAGGGGCACCAGTGGAAGAAGTCGAGTTCCTCCTGGGCGGCCTGGTCGAGGCCGCCCTCCTCGATGGCCCTGAGCGCGTGGGCGTCCAGGGTGACGGAGTGGATGCGGCGCAACGCGTCGAAGAACACGGTGTCGTCGGGTTCGGCGCTGAAGCGCAGGCGTCCGGGCCGCTCGGGCAGACCTCGCTCCGGAGTCCAGCGGTACAGGAAGCGTTCCACCAGGAGTTCGTACCCTGCGGCTCGTGCGGCGGCGAAGCGTGCCCCGGCGGCGGCGCGCAGGTCGGTCTTTTCCCGCCAGCCGCCAGGCAGGTTGATCTCCAGTTCGACCTGCCCGGGAGCGGAGCGCAGGAGTTCGGCCCCGGCCTCCTCCTCGCCCTCGGCCACGTCGAACCAGTTGATGTTGACGGGCTCCGAGTCGTCGGGGCCGCCCCACCAGGCGCCGCGTGCGACGACCTCGCCGTCGCGCAGGGCGACGCGCTTCCAGTCGGGGCGGAACTGGGTACGCCGATGGCCTTCACGGGCGCCCAGGGGGTCGGGGAGTGCTTCGAAGAGATGAGCGTCGCTCGCGGAGAGCGCGCGGATGACCAGATCGGTCATGGATTCCTCCGGGATACAGGCTGCTTGGAGCGCTCCCGGTCAGAACTCACGAACCACGCCGGGACAGCGGAAGAGGGAGCGCTGGAAAGGTGTGAACCGCACGGCACTCGCCTCCTTCCAGCCGTCTCAGGGCGTGAAGCCACACACTAAGTGATCTACCGCGGGCCCGTCCACAGATTTCCTTACCGCAGGAGGAGGCGGCGAAGCCCGGTCATCGGGCGGTGTCAGAGTACGCGCACCGACCTGGAAGTTCTCCGCGCCGACAATCAACGACTCCGCGGTCAAGTCGGCGATCTCAAGGATGCCTGCAACGTCGACTCGGCCGACAAGTGGACCAACTGCAAGCCACCGACCTCACAAAAAGAATCGGTGAACTGACCACCCAAAACCAGGAAATGAACAGCCAGCTCACCCAGCTCTCACACGAAAAGCAAGAACTCGAACGGAGACTCGCCGAAACCAACGACGATCTCGTCGCCGCCAGGGCAAGCCTCCGGCGCATGATCCGAACCGGAAATAAGTGGGAGGACCTGTCCGGCCGACCATATCCTGAGCCAGTGACCAGGGCCGCCGCTGTGGATCGGGCGGGAAAAAATCCAGGGGGTCCCGGCCGACACCGTAGGCGCCGACGGTGTCGGCCGCCCCACAGCGACTGCGAGTCGACGATCGCCGCCGTCCGCGCACGGCTGCAGGCGTACACTGCTGGCAAATCACCTTTTGAACTATTTTAACCTTGCAATTCTGGCAGGGGCGTAGCCAGAACCGTCGGATCCGGCGTCCGATCTGCCCGCAAGGTCCGCGGTGAGCGGCCGTCGGCAACCTCAGGAGGGCGCGCGCGGATGAGATAGGCGCCAGGAGGAAGATTTCTCGATGACCCGGCCTGATGACACGCGCACCGCGGCGGCCCGGATGTTCGCCGAGGCCGGCGCGTTCGGCGAACTCCTGGCCGGGATCGACTGGGCGGCGACACCGCTCGGGCCCTCCGAGTCCTGGCCGGGGCCCCTGGTCGACACCCTGCGCCTCATGCTCACCTCTGAGCACGGGATGGCTCTGTACTGGGGCGCCGAATTCGTCACGCTGTACAACCTGGGCGCCGCACCCATTCCCGGCGCCAAACACCCCTGGGCGCTCGGCAAACCCTACAAGGAGGTGTTCCCCGAGGTCTGGGCCCCCGTGAGTTCCCACTTCCACTATGTGACCGACACCCGCAAGCCCTTGCTGATCCCGGATGAGCCACTCATCATGGAGCGCCACGGCTTTTTGGAGCAGTGCTACTTCGACTCCTCCTTCCAGCCCGTGCTGCTGAACGACGGCACCGCCGGTGGCGTGCTGCAGATCCTCACCGAGACCACCGGCCGGGTGCTGGGCGAGCGCCGGCTGCGCCTGTTGAGCGAGACTGGCGCCCGCACCGCCGGGCTGCCCACCCCGGACGAGGTCGCCCGCGTAGTCGCGGAGGTGCTGGGCTCCTATCCCGAGGAGATCCCGTTTCTGGGCCTGTACCTAGCCTCCGGGCCGGGGATGCTGCGGTCGGCGGCCTCCGCCGGGCTCCGGCCGGCGCCCGAGGCCGTCTCGCTGAGTGCGGTCGACGGGTCAAAGATCGCGACCCGGCTGGCGCAGGTCGTCGCCGACGGCGCCCCTGCCACGCTGCCGGCTGCCGCGCTCACCGGCGGCAACACCGCCGGGCAGCACGCCGCGGCCTCCCGGCTCCCGGTCGAGCACGCGCTGGCTCTGCCCCTGGAGTGTGCGGGGCGGGTGGGAGGCGTCCTGGTGGTGGGCGTCAACCCCTGCTACCCACCGGCCGGGGCCTACCGGGACTTCTTGGAGGTGCTCGCCGCCGCCGTGGCCGGGGCGCTGACGGCCGCGCTCGCCCACGACGAGCAGCGGCGGCGAGCGGAGGCGCTGACCGAGCTGGACCGGGCCAAGACCACCTTCTTCGCCAACGTCAGCCACGAGTTGCGCACCCCGCTCACCCTGCTCCTGGGCCCGCTCCAGCAGGCCCTGGCCGACGAGGACCGGCCCGAGCGGCGCGAGCAGCTGGAGCTGGCCGAACGCGGCGCCCTGCGCCTACTGAAGCAGGTCAACACCCTCCTGGACGTCGCCAGGGCCGAGGCCGGGCAGATGCACCCGGCCTTCGAGCCGGTCGACCTCGCCGGTGCCACGGCCGAGCTGGCCGGGGTGTTCCGCTCCGCCTTCGAAGCGGCCGGGCTGACGCTGGAGGTGGACTGCCCGCCGCTGCCCAAGCCGGTCTCCCTGGACCGGGAGATGTGGGAGAAGATCATCCTCAACCTGCTCAGTAACGCCCTGAAGTTCACCTTCACCGGTGGCGCCCGGGTGCAGGCGGCCGCGGTTGGCGACCAGGCCCGGCTGACCTTGACCGACACCGGCACCGGCATTCCCGCTGACGAGTTGCCGCGCCTGTTCGAGCGCTTCCACCGGGTCCGCGGCGCCCGCTCCCGCTCCCACGAGGGCAGCGGCCTCGGCCTGGTGCTGGTGAGGGACTTGGTGGAAGCGCACGGCGGCACCGTCAGCGTGGACAGCCGGCCCGGTCAGGGCACCACCGTCACCGTGGACCTCCCCTTCGCCGCCGCCCACCGGCCCGGCCCGGCCCCGCCCGCGGCCGGCGCAGGATCCCCCAGGGAAGGCGGAGGCGGCCGGCCCGGTCGCGCCGCGGCCTATGTGGACGAGGCGCTGGGCTGGCTGGCGGCCGACCCCGTCCCCGCCACCCCCGCGGCAAGCACCCCGCACGCCCCCGCGACCCACGATGCCCCCGACGGCCCCGGCCCGCACGAAACCGACCGCCTCCACCCGGCCCGCCTGCTGGTCGTCGACGACAACGCCGACATGCGCGCCTACCTCACCCAGCTCCTGCAGCCCGACTACGACGTGCTGCTCGCCGCCGACGGCCAAGCCGCCCTGGACTTGGCCCTGGCGCAGCCGGTGGAGCTGGTGCTCAGCGACGTGATGATGCCCGGCATGGACGGCTTCGAGTTGGTCCGGGCGCTGCGCGCCGACCCGCGCACTGCCCGTCTGCCCATCGTCCTGCTCACCGCCCGCGCCGGCGAGGAGGAAGCCGTGCAGGGCCGACAGGCCGGCGCCGACGACTATCTGGCCAAACCCTTCTCCGCGCGCCAGCTGCTGGCGCGCGTCCGCACTGGGTTGGAACTGTCCCAGCTGCGTGAACAGGTCCTGACCGAGACCCGCAACCAGCTGGCCGTGCTGGCCACTCTGGCCGACGCGGGTCTGCGGCTGTCCGCCACCCTCGACCCGGACCAGATACTGCAGACTGCCGGACAGATCCTGCTGCCCGACTTCGCCGACCAGATCAGCATCCACCTCACCGCCGCGGCACCCGCCCCGGCGCAGTCGCCCCCGGCGTACATCGCAGGCACCCCTCTTCTTGCCCGCGAGGCCCTGGCCACCGCGGCCACCCACGCGATCAACGGCACTGCTCCAGCCCCAGCCGTCCCACACCCGGCGCCCGCCGCCGTGCTGGCCCTGCCGCTGCAAGCCCACGACCGGACACTGGGGGCCCTGGTACTGGTCCGGCACACCGACTACTCCGCGGTCGAGCACAAGTATCTGGAGAACCTCGCCCACCGCCTGGCCCTCGCCTACGACAACGCCGCCCGGTACCACAACGAGCGCCGCCTCGCCCTGACCCTGCAGCGCGCCCTGCTGCCCCACCGCCTGCCCCAGGTGCCCGGGGTGCGCCTGGCCACCCACTACCGGGCCAGCAACCGCGGCGCCGAGGTCGGCGGCGATTGGTACGACGTGCTCGCGCTGCCCGATGGTGCCGTGGGGCTGGCCATCGGCGACGTCATGGGCCACGACGTGGAAGCCGCCACCGTGATGGGCCAACTCCGCTCCGCCCTGCACAGCCTCGCCATGGAGGGCGCCAGCCCGGCCCAGGTGCTGGCCAGGCTGGACGCCTACCTGCAGTCGCTCGCCACCGACCGCTTCGCCACCTGCCTGTACGCGGTCTACAACCCACACCGCCACGACCTGCGCTACGCCGCCAGCGGGCACCTGCCGCCCCTGCTGGTAGCCGCCGACACCGCCTACCTGGAGCTGTCCCCGGCGCTGCCGCTGGGACTGGGCAGCACCCCAGTCGACCGCGAGGTGGCGTTCCCGCCCGGCACCAGCTTGCTGCTATACACCGATGGCCTGGTGGAGAACCGGGTGCTGTCCCTGGACGATTGCCTGGCGGCCCTGCGCCAAACCTGCGGCGCACTGCCCGCCGCCGCCCGCACCGACCCCCAGCAGATCACCGAAGGGGCCCTGGAGCTGCTGAACACCCCCGACCAGGTCGACGACGACACCGCGCTCCTCGCCGCCACCGCCGAACCAGCGTGTCGAACCGGCGACCCGCAGGCTGACGGAAGTGCCGAACAAGCGACCGCTACCGCTCGTAGTCATTGCTGAGGACGCTGCGGATTTACTGATCCACTGAAGGTCTTTGCCCAGGTCACGAGCTGTCCGGCATAGGCGGAGTCGGCCCAGACGATGGTGATCTCGGGGTGCATCAGCCGCAGCCGGACCAGCACTTCCTTGGCCGCGTTGGGGCGCCGCGGCATAGACCAGTTCGGAGTCGGTCAGCACGGGTGGTCTGCCCATCGCGACCCTCCCAGTTCGTCGTCGATTTCACGTACAGCACGGTCAAGAGGGTGTTCAGATCATGCGGTGACGCAAGATCTGAACACCCTCTGCTCATCTGATGGAGTACTGGCTACGGAGTGATGCTCAGGCCGCTGAAGTTGGCCGTACCCGAGATCTTGGTGTCGTGGGCGCTGTGGAAGACGCCCGCGTCCTCGGTCGCGTTGGCCCCGGACAGGTTCACCGCCGAGCCGACCTGGGTGAAGGTGGTCCCGTTGGTGGAGTAGTACCCGCTGACCTGGTTGCCCGTGCGGGTGAGCCGCAGCCAGAGCGGTGCCTTGATGCCCGTGATCTTCGCCTCGGTGTCGAGGTATCCGTCGCCGTTGGAGTCGTATTCGCGAACGACTCCGTTGCCCGGCGTCACGGCCATGACCGCGTACCCCGCCGAACTGCCGGCACCGGCGATGCTGTTACGCACCATGATGCCCGCTTTCGCCCAGGAGTTGGCGTCGTCCAACTGGTCCACCTTGACGGTCACGGTGGTGCCGCTGCTGAACGACTGGCTCTGGTAGACGGCCCCGTACTGGTCGTCGTGCTGCCCCCCACCACCCCAGACGTCGGCCCCGGTACCGGTGATCGCGATCTGGCTCTGGTGCTGGTCGAGGATGGCCGGGATGTTCGCGTATCCGGCGAGCGGGAGCGTGGTGATGCTCAGGTTGTCGAAGGTGGCCGTGCCCGGGACGTTGACGTCGTGGGAGGAGTGGAAGACGCCCACGTCCTCGGTCGCGTTGGCCCCGGACAGGTTCACCGCCGAGCCGACCTGGGTGAAGGTGGTCCCGTTGGTGGAGTAGTACCCGCTGACCTGGTTGCCCGTGCGCGTGAGCCGCAACCAGACCGGTGCCGTGATGCCCGTGGTCTTCGCGTTGGTGTCGAGGTATCCGTCGCCGTTGGAGTCGGACCCGAGAACGACTCCGTTGCCCGGCGTCACCGCCATGACCGCGTACCCCGCCGAACTGCCGGCACCAGCGATGCTGTTACGCACCATGATGCCCGCTTTGGCCCAGGGGTTGGTGTTGTCCAGCTGGTTCACCTTGACGGTCACGGTGGTGCCGTTGGTGAACGCTTGGCTCTGGTAGACGGCCCCGTACTGGTCGTCGTGCTGTCCGCCGGCACCCCAGACGTCGGCCCCGGCTTCGGTGATCGCGAACTGGCCGCCCGCCTGACTGAAGGTGGCCGGCGAGTTCACCGCGAAGGTGGAGTAGGGAGCGGTCACCGGGTACTTGAGGTACTGGTACGCGGGTTCCAGACCGGCCGCGTTCATGACCGCTTGGGCGCCCGCCGGCCAGGCACCGCCCGTGACGATCTGCGTGCCGCTGACCACGTTGCCACGAACCCCGTTGACGACGTCACCGTCCCTCGTGGTCCAGTTGTCGGTCAGGGTGAAATTACCGGTGTTGGAGTTAGTGGGGGCGTTCGCGTGGACGTAGTCTCCGCTCCCGTTGAAGACGTTGTTGGTGGCGGACAGGTATCGCGATCCCTCGTCGAAATACATGCCGTGGTTGCCGCCGGCGGTGCAGTAGTTCCGGTCGATCACACTGGAGGGGCTCGCCGACAGGGTGTAGACGCAGCCGGCGTCGTTCATCGACTGCAGGAAGTTGTGCACGTAGTTGGCGACCACCGAGTTCCCCGAGGCCGTCGTCGGGGTGTTGTACACCGGCTGATAGTTGTACAGACCCCGGTTGGCGTAGTCCGTGCTGCCGCCCACGTCGTTGACTCCCCACCCGAAGCCGAGGGCGATGCCGGAGTAGGGGAGGTTGTACGCCTCGTTGTGGCTGATCTCTGCGTTGGTGGTGTACGTGGCGAGAATCGCGGCGTTGTCACGGTAGTCGATGGCGACGTCGTGGATGAGGTTGTTCTTGATGGTGATGTTCTTGTTCGTCATCCGGGCGTCACTGGGGTGATGCGCGTCTTCCTGGGATCCGCCGACGATGATGCCGCCCGCTGCGATCTGGTTGAAGAGCGAGCCGACGACGGTGATGTCGCCGGCTCCCAGGCCGACGCCCGAGGTGTTCGCGTTGGCGTCCTCGCCGATACCGAGGCCGTACTGGCCGATGCCGACGAACTTGTCGGCGCTGAACGTCACGTGGTTCGCTGCGGACACCTGTACCGCCGCGGGCATCTGCAGCCAGACGGGGCGGGTCGCCTCGAACAGGCTGCATCCCGCTTTGCAGGAGTTGAAGGCATCCGCCGGCCTGTTCCAGTTGCCCTTGATGTACCCGCCGGTCTGCTGGTCGGCCCAGCCCTCGTTGGTGCTCGGGTGCAGCCAGCTCGTGTGGGAGAACTGCACACCGACGAAGGACAGATCGTGGGCCGGCGCGTCGTAGGTGCCGCCGACGCTGATGAGCGACTCCAGCCGCGGCAGCTCCACGTCAGCGGTACTGAGGTCCTGCCCCGTCAGCGGCTTGTAGTAGAGGTAGCCGGTGGCGGTGTTCAGATACCACTCCCCTGCGGCATCGAGGAATTCGTAGGCGTTCTCCAGGTACGCCGGTCCCTTGCGGAACGGGGACTGGACGGTGTCCCAGCCCCAGGTGTTGTTGTCCCAGGCGGGCTGCTGCATGGTGGCCGTGTTGTTGCTGATGCTCTGGACCGGCATGTAGCGGTCGGTCCAGCTGTCGAGCGTCTCGAGCTCCACCCGGCTCTGGTTGGCCAGCGAGTTCAGGTAGCTCAGTGCGGAATTGGTGAAGGTGAACCCGGTCGAGGTGAAAGTCAGGTCGGAGCGGGTGACCTGGGTGCGCGCCCGGGTGGCGAGCAGGCCGTCGACGTAGAGCTGGCGGGTGTCGAAGCCGGTACCGACGTTGGCGCGCCAGATGTCCTTGGTCGCGTCGAACTGCGACCAGCCGGTTATCTTCTGCGCCCCCGAGATGATCGGGTTCGCTCCGGGGGCGGCCTTCCACACCACCGTGTGGCCGTTGTTGCCCGAGTCGGCGGCGGTGAAGGAGAGCGGGGCGGAGAGGCGGTAGGTACCGTCCGCCAACTGCACGACGATGTCGCCGGTCATGCCGGCGTTGACCGCACGCACCGAGGTCTGCGCCTGGGTGATCGAACACGGCTGTGTCACGGAGCAGGCGGTGCCGGTGCCTGAGGGCGACGCGTAGAGCGTCGTCATGGTCGCGGCCTGCGCCGTTCCGGCGGACGCGACTGCGGAGAGCAGGGCGCCGACGAGCGCCGTCGCCGCGGTCGCGGCACGTATCCGCAGCTTGGGGCGGCGCGATGGGATGGTTCTTCGGAGTGAAAGCACGAGGGCTCCTTCGGTGATGCGCACCGTGCCTGGTCCCATCCCGGTCGCGACCCGGCGGACTTCGGCCATGTTTCACCGGCGTTTCGCCGGGCGGACGGAACTTCATCATATGAATGACATAATCTGCAAGGTGTATGCTGTGCTATTTCCTGATCACGAGGAGCCGCACGTGGCCAGTACCCCGGCCGGTCGTCAACGACTGGCGCCTGCGCCCTCGGAGGGGTCGCTGGGAGCCGTGCCCCGACGGCAGACTGGCAGGCTCAGTGACACTGTGGTGACCTATCTCGTCGACCGGATTGTGGGCGGGACCTATCCGCCGGACTCCGCGCTGCCCATCGAGGCGATGCTGTGCGAGGAGTTCGGCGTCAGCCGGACCGTCGTGCGCGAGTCGGTGAAGGTACTCGAAGAAAAGGGGCTGGTCACGGCGGCGCCCGGACGCGGTACACGGGTACGCGAGCCGCAAGAGTGGAATCTTCTGGACCCTGTCGTCCTGGAGGCCCGGGTCCGTCACGACCAGACGCTGACGATCCTCGACCAGCTCGTCACCGTACGGATCGCCCTGGAGGCCGAGATGGCCGCCGAAGCGGCCGGCCGCATCACCGACCTCGAACTCGCCCAACTCGAGGAGCGGGCCACCGCGCTGCGGGCGGCACTGGACGACCCGGCGCGCTACGGCGAGGAAGACGCCGCCTTCCACGAGATCATCATGAGGGCTTCCGGGAACCTCCTGGGACAAGCGATCATCCGCAGCATTCACGGCAAGGCCCGCCTGTCCCGCCTCTACCACGGTCACGCAACCCGGGACGGCTTGACCGTGTCCCTGGGCGAACACGTGGCAATACTCGAACTGCTCCGGCATCGTGACGCCGACGGAGCCGCCCGGGCGATGCGCGAGCACATCGCCCGGGCGTGGGCGAGCCGCCGGCCGACCCCGCAGACGTGACGTTACCGACGGCCCCACGTCCGCCGGCACCGACCAGTTGGGCCACTGCGCTCCTCCACAGGGGCCCGCCTCATAGACCTCACAGTGGCTAGTGCACTCATAGACCTCACAGTGGCTAGTGCAGAGGGGAAGACGGCGTGCCAATTTCCCGTCGTCCTCAAGGTTCGTCCCCGCAGGGCCCGAATCGTTGCAGGTGGGCCACCGAAGCCCCCTCTTCGAGAGGGGTGCGTCGCGGCCCGCAGGTTCTCCCTGTCCTGAGCCGGGAGTGCGCCGTACCGCTCCCCACTCTCATCTTGAACGACGGCAGCAGCGGACACTGACTCCAGGTCGGCCTCGGCTCGACCCGCTCGCCATGCTCATCCAGTGGCCGGTCGCCGGCGGCGCCGATCAGGACAGGCGACTCGTCACCCTGTGACAGCCCCTCCGGCATGTGCCGGCACAACGGTCAGCCGAACAGGCGCCGCTGGATCTCCCGTCGGTAGTCTTCCAGCGTCCGGTCGAGGTGTACGGCCGTGGCCTCGGCGGCCTCGTCGGGTCGGCCGTCGCGAATGGCGCGGTAGATCGCCTCGTGTTCCTCGACCGCGGCCGCGGTGCCCTCGCCGAAGGTGTCGTGGACGATCGCGCTGGACTGGCGCTGCAGCCGACGAGCTTCACGCACCGCGCTGCCGAGGAAGGTGTTGTGCGAAGCCGCGGCCACCGCGGCGTGGAAGTCGTCGTCGGCCTGATTGAAGACGCCGACCTCACCCTGGGCGTACCCGTGCCGGCACTGCTGCATGGCGACCTCGATGGTGCGCAGTTCGGCAGGCGTGGCACGGGTCGCCGCGAGCCTGGCGGCGGCCATCTCCTGGACCCTTCGGAACTCGAACAGCATGAGCACGTGATCGAGGTCGACGGGCCGGAAGAAGCCGCCCCAGCGGCTGGTGATCAGCATGCCTTCGTCGTCCGCGACGAACAGTCCGCGCCCCTTGTGCGCCCGGACCCTGCCGAGCGCCGAGAGGATCTTCACGGCATCCCGGACAATACCCCGGCTGGTGTCCAGCTGCTGGGCGAGGTCGTGCTCCGTTGGCATCCGGTCGCCGGGGACCAGACGCGACTGGGCGATGAACTCGAGGATCCGCTCCGCCACGACCTCGTATCCGGGCCGGTAGTCGCGCCGCTCGTCCGCGCCGTTCACCACTGCTGGGACGGCGGGCGTGTCGTTCATGTGTCCTGCCTCCGGTTGATTGCGACGACGGTGACTGATCAACCTTAACCGCGTTCATCGCACCGCAGACACTCCAATGAGTCGTACTCATTTGCCACTCTTGATGATGGATCCATGCGTAGATCGGGGTCTTTTGCGCTGCTTTAGCTGCATATATGACTCACAGTAGTCGCCTTGGTGTGCCTGCTGAATCTCAAGAAAAGACTCATACATCCCTTGACTCGGCCTTCGATATGGCAGCTAATTTCTACCGCGGCGGTGGCAGAGCCGTCAGCCTCACGCAAATCGAGTGGAGTCGCTCATGTCCGTCTACAAGCCTTCGGTCGCCCGGGAGACAGGGACCAGCAGGAGACGTGCCGCGTTGCTGGCCGGCTGTGCGGCCACCGTGCTGCTCACGGTGACCGCCTGTGGCGGGGGTGGCGGTTCGGCCGGCACGACCAAGGACGGATTCGCGCAGGCCGCGCAGAAGGACGGGGCGTTGACCGTTTGGGTGGACGCGACGCGCATGGACGCCGCGAAGCTGTACCAGGCGACGCACCCGAGCGTGAAGATGGACATCGTCAGCTACGACGGTGACGCCAACGGGTCCAACTACCTTCAGACGAAGGTCCAGTTGTTCAACCGCACGGGCAAGGGCTGGCCGGACGTCGTCTTCAGCTCCCAGAACAACGAGGCGAGCTGGGCGGTGGACGCGGGCTTCGCGGCGCCGCTGAACAAGGGCCTGATCCCGGACGCGACCCTCGGCGGGTTCGCCAAGGGGGCCAACGACGTCTGCACGGTCGACGGCACCCTGTACTGCCTGCGCAACGACCTCTCCCAGGCGGTGCTCTGGTACAACGCCCCGCTGCTGAAGAAGTTCGGCTACGCGGTCCCGGCGACGTGGGAGGAGTACCAGGCGCTCGGGGAGAAGGTCGCCAAGGAGCACCCCGGCTACCTCGTCGGCGACGCGGGTGACTCCTTCACGCCCGAGATCTATCTGTGGGCGAGCAAGTGCGGCGCCAACCACATCACCGGCCCCAAGACCGTGTCGGTGAACACCACCAGCGAGGCCTGCACCAAGATGGCCAAGCTGCTGGACACGCTGATCAAGAACAAGTCGATGTCGATCAGCGGCGTCTTCAGCACCGACTTCGGCAAGAACGAGGCCGACAAGGTCCTGCTGATGCCCGGCCCGGCGTGGTACGGCGGCGCGGTGTTCAAGGACGGTCTCAAGACCCCGGCCAAGCAGATCGCGGTGGCGCCCATGCCGCAGTGGCAGGGGGACAGCTCGCCGTCCACGGGCAACGTCGGCGGCGGCACCTGGCTGCTGTCCAAGCACTCCAGCCACATCAAGGCGGCCACCGACTTCCTGAAGTGGGTCACCACCGACAACGCCTACCAGGGCGAGAAGGCCCCGGGCTTCCCGGCGTACGCGCCCGCCGCCGAGAACTGGCTGAAGGCGCAGGCCGCCTCCGGCTACTACGCCAGCGACCTGAGCGCCCTCAAGGCCGCCTCCTCGCAGGTGTGGTCGGACTGGGGCTCGGGCCAGTTCAGCCAGGAGGCGATCTGGGCCGCCACCGTCAAGCCCGGCATCACGCAGGGCAAGACCATCGAATCGCTGCTGCCCGCCTGGCAGGACTCGATCGTCAAGTACGCCAAGGCCGACGGATACAAGGTCTCCCAGTGACCGTCGCCCCCTCCTCGGCCGGCTCTGTCCGGGGGCGCCCTCGCGGCACCTCCCGGCAGAGCCGGGCCGGCGTGGCCTTCGTCGCCGGCTACGTACTGCTGCTGATCGCCTTCGGCGTCCTTCCGACCTGTTACGCGATCTACTTCGCGTTCACGAACGCCGGCGGCGCCTTCACCGGCATCTCCAACTTCGTCACCACGGCACAGGACTTCCGCTTCGTCGACTCCCTGAGCCACGTGGCCCTGTACCTGGTCTTCTGGCTGGTCTCACTCGTGGTGTTCGTGGTGGTCCTGGCGCTGCTCCTGCACAAGCTGTCCTCGGGACCGGTCAGCCAGGCACTGCGCTTGCTCTACTACATCCCCGGAGCACTCGCCGGCGCCGCGAGCGTCCTGGTGTGGCTGTTCATGCTCGACCCGACGGTCAGCCCGGTCAGCTCCCTGCTGGAGACGCTGGGCTTCCACACCTTCGGTGAGGTCATCGCCCCGGGAAACCTGGCGCTGCTGTTCACGATCATCGCGTTCTGGACCGGCGCGGGCGGCTGGATCGTCGTCATGTACGGCGCGCTCAACAACATCCCCAAGGACGTCATGGAGGCCGCGCGCATCGACGGCGCGAGCAGCTGGCAGACCGCCTGGCACATCCAGATCCCCATGCTCCGCAAGTGGATCGTCTACATGGTGATCCTGGCCTTCGCGGGCGGCGCGCAGCTCTTCGTCGAGCCGCAGCTGCTCTCCCTCGCCAGCACGGGCGTGGCCGGCCGCGACTACTCGCTCAACCAGCTCACCTACGACTTCGCCTTCCAGATGAACAACATCAACGGCGCCGCCGCGGTCTCGGTGGAACTCCTGGTCGTCAGCGTGTCGGTCGCCGGTGTCTTCGTCGCACGATCGGGGTTCTTCGATGCCGACTGAGACCCGACCCACTCCCCTTGCCACCGCCCCACGCACGGAACCGGACACGAACGCCATGAGCCGAACCCGGCACGGGGAACCGCGGCGACGCCGCCGGTCCCCGCAGCACGTGGCCTCCCGGCTGCTGACGGGCTCGGTGCTCACCGTCTTCGTGGTGTTCTTCGTCCTGCCGGTGCTGTGGCTGCTGCTCGCGGCGACCAAGACCGACCAGCAACTCGTCCACGACAACCCCCTGACCTTTGGCTCCTGGCACGCCTTCAAGGCCAACTGGCACGCGCTCACCGCCTTCCAGGACGACGCCATCCTGGTGTGGCTGGGCAACTCCGCCGTCTACGCCGTGATCTCACTGGTCATCACGCTCTGTCTGGCCATTCCTGCCGGGTACGCGCTGGCGATGACCGAGTTCCGCGGCCGGCGCATGCTGCTGATCGCGACCCTGATCGTGATGCTCATGCCGAACGCCACCCTGGTGGTGCCGCTGTTCCTGGAGCTCAACGCGGTGCACCTGATCGGCACGATGTGGTCGATCATCCTGCCCTACTCGTTCTACCCGTTCGGCGTGTACCTCACCTACATCTACTTCACCACCGCCGTCCCCAAGGACCTCCTGGCCGCGGCACGCATGGACGGCTGCTCCGAGTTCGGGGTCTTCCGTCATGTGGCCCTGCCGCTGGCGACCCCCGTCATCGCGCTGGTCGGGTTCTTCAGCTTCGTCGCCAACTGGACGAACTACTTCCTGCCCTACGTCATGCTCCCCGACAGCGACCAGATGCCCGTCCAGGTGGGCGTCGGAAGTCTCCTCAGCAACGTGCCGTCGTTCAACCCGACCGTCGGCAGCCTCGCAATCCAACGCCCGCAACTGGCACTGGCCACGCTGGTCGCCATCACACCGGTCCTCGTCGTGTTCCTGTTCGCCCAGCGCTTCCTGGTCAGCGGAATGCTCGCCGGCGCCACCAAGGAGTGACAGCTCTCATGCCCTACAGCCCTGACTCCCACATCTCCGGCGACCCCGGCGATGACAGCCCGGCCGTCGACCGCCCCGCTCTCGCTCCCGACGTCCAGGCCGCGGTGCCGCTGCTCGAACCCCCCGGCTGGGCCGTGGCCCAGCGCGCCCTGTTCGACCTGCTCGACCACGCCTGGCGCCGCTTCGCCCGCGACTTCACCGGGCCCGACGGGCGCCTGAACTACACCGGGCCGCTGACCACCCGCGACGGCGTGGACGACTTCTACGAAGTGTTCTTCAACTGGCCCCAGCTCTACCTCCTCGGCGGCGCCGACGACATCCTGCCCGCCAGCGAGAAGCACTGGGAGGGCGTCACCAGGCAGCTCACCGAACTGAACATGCTGCGCGACGAGTACGAGCGCGGTTACGACTGGTTCCACCAGGGCGAAAGCCTGCTCCTGCTCTACTTCCTCTGCATGGCCGCACCCGACCGCTGGCGTGAACGCGCCCTGCGCTTCGCCGAGCTGTACGTCGACCCCGCCAAGGGCAACTACGATCCCGAACACCGCATCATCACCGGCCCCCACAACGGCAGCGACCCCGACCGCACCGGCCTGTTCGACGGCGACGTCTACCCCTGGCTGCTCAAGGAAGCGGAGACCTACGGCTTCCCCCTCGAGTGGATCCCCGAGGCTGCGAACGGCCCCTTCCCCCTGTCGGCGGACCCGCGGCTGGGCGACCAGATGCGGGACCGGATGGGCGTCGGCGACACCGCGGTCAACCTCGCGACCGCCGGGCTGGTCCTCAACGCCTGGATCCTGTCCGGCGAGGAGCGCTACCGCGACTGGATCGTCGAGTACGTCGGCGCCTGGCGCGAGCGCACCCTCGAACAGGGCGGCCTCATCCCGGACAACGTGGGCCCGGACGGCGAGGTCGGCAGCCTGCTGGAAGGGCGCTGGTACGGCGGCCACTACGGCTGGTCCTGGCCGCACGGCTGGCACAGCCTCGGCCACGCGGCCTGCGTCGCGGCGCTCGCGGCGGCCACGGTCACCGGAGACGACGACTACCTCTCCATGGTCGCGACCTCACTCGACACCCTCATAGGCCACAGCAAGGTGATGCCGCACACCGAGGCGGACTCCAGCCTGCCCTCCAAGTGGGCGGTCGAACTCGGTCCGGACCGTCACACGCCCACACCGCACCTGCCGTTCCGCCACAACGACTCCGGCTGGTTCGACTACAACCCGGCCACGCCCCCCGTGCCGGTGGCCCTGTGGCACCACACGTCCTCCGAGGCCGACCGGGCCCGGCTGGAGGGGCTGCGCGAGACCGACGGAATCGACTGGCGCACCGTGCGGCCGTTCCGGTCCAAGGAGGACTCCGGACACGAGAAGGCGTGGTTCGCCTTCCTCGCCGGCGACGACCCCGACTACCCCGAGCGCATCCTCGCCATGGCACAGGCCCAGGTCCGCCACCGGCTGCGGCGCATCGACCGCTACCGCGACCTGGACGTGCCCGAGCCCGACATCCACGTGTGGCAGCTGTGCAACCCTGTGGTCACCGAGGCCCTGGTACAGCTGACCTGGGGCGGCCCGCAGGTGTTGTATCAGGGCGGTCTGCAGCAGGCGAGGCTGCGCTACCACGACGCCGACGCCCGCCGCGCCGGCCTGCCCGCCGACGTCGCCGCCCTGGTCACCTCCATCGACCCCGAGGCGACCACCGTCGAGCTGGTCAACCTGGCCCCCGAGACGGACCGCACGGTGATCGTCCAGGCGGGCGCCTTCGCCGAGCACACCATCACCGGCGTCCGGTACACCACCTGCCAGGACGACGGCTGGATCGGCGACATGTACGACTACGGGCACAGCGAGCCGGTGGTGTCCGAGGCGGAGGTCCCGTGCGACGGCCCGTACCTGACGGTCCGTCTGCCCGCGTCCACCCGCATCCGGTTCACCCTGCGGCTCGGGCTGCGCACCCGTCCTCCCAGTTACCGGACCCCGTTCGACACCGCGGCTGAGCAGGCCGACTCCCTCGAGACGACAGGGGAATCGGCGTGAAGCGCATCGCCCAGACCATCAGGCTCCGTCCCGAGCACCGCGAGGAGTACCTGCGGCTCCACTCCGCCGTGTGGCCCGGCGTAGAAGCCGCCCTGGTCCGGGCGAACATCCGCAACTACAGCATCTACCTCCACGGTGACGTGCTCTTCGCCTACATGGAGTACATCGGCGACGACTTCGAGGCGGACATGGCGTCCATCAAGGCCGACCCCGAGACCCAGCGCTGGTGGAAGCTCACCGACCCGTGCCAGGAGCCCTTCCCGGACCGGGGCGAGGGACGCCAGTGGACCGAGCTCCCCGAGGTCTGGCACCTGAGCCCGCCCCACGACGACGCCACCGCCTGACCCGGCCCGCACCAGCCCGACCCGACTTGGATCAGCCTGTGAACGCACCCGTGCTCGTCGACGCCCACCACCATCTGTGGGACCTCTCCCACCGTCCGCAGCCCTGGCTGGACGACCCCGGCGTGGCATCGATCCGCCGCACCTTCACCCCCGAGGACCTGCGCTCCACCGCCACCCACCCCATCGCGGGCCGGCGGCTGCACGGCGCGGTCGTCGTCCAGTGCATCGCGGACGTGCCCGAGACCGAGGACCTGCTCGCGCTCGCCGAGCGGGAGCCCCTGATCCAGGCCGTGGTCGGCTGGGCAGACCTGACCTCCCCGGCGATCGGCGACGTGCTCGACCAGCTGATCGCCGGGCCGGGTGGCGGGTACCTGCGCTCTCTGCGCCACCTCGTCCAGGGCGAGAGCGACCCCGACTGGCTGCAACTCCCCGACGTGGAAGGCGGGTTGCGGGCGGTGCGGGATCGCGGGCTGCGCTACGACGTGCTGGTGCGCGACCACCAGCTAAATCAGGCGATCCGCCTCGCGGAACGCTTCCCCGACCTGCCCCAGGTCCTCAACCACGCGGGCAAGCCGGACCTCGTGCGGCAGGACATCGAAGGCTGGGAACGTGGCATCCGACAGCTGGCCGCGCACCCGCACGTGGTGTGCAAGGTCTCCGGGCTGATCACCGAGGCCGACCACACCCACTGGTCCACCGCCGACATCCGGCCCGCCTGGGACCTATTGGTCTGCGCCTTCGGGCCCGAGCGGCTCATGTTCGGCTCCGACTGGCCGGTCGCCAACCTCGCCGGCGGCTGGAACCGGTGGGCCGCCACCGTGGACGAACTGCTCTCCGGCTGGAGCGACAGCGACGTCCACGCGCTCCTCGTCGGCACGGCGAGCGCGTTCTACCGCCTCCCCAGGCCGGAGGAAGGCGACGTCGCCGCGGACGGCGCCACGCACACCATCTGACCGTCGCGCCCATCCGAATGTGCGCACCCATCGCGTACGCCGACAAACCCCGCTGGACATTCATCCACGTCTGCTGACTATCAGTGTCCGCACTGAAGGGACCCTGACCACACGATGACACTCGCCGTCCGCTACACGTCCGCCCGCACCCTGGACACGGCTCCCGCACTCAGTGCGCCGCCGGGCCCCGGCGAGGTGGAGCTGGCCCCCGCCTACGTCGGTATCTGCGGCACCGATCTGCACATCTTCCATGGAGACATGGACGCCCGAATCCACACGCCCGCCGTCCTGGGGCACGAGATGTCCGGTCGTGTCGTGCGCGTCGGAGAGGGCGTCGAGGGCTGGCAGCCCGGCGACGCGGTCACCGTAATGCCGCTGCGCTGGGACGACACCTGCCCCGCCTGCCGCAACGGCCACCGGCACATCTGCCAGCACCTGGACTTCATCGGCATCGACTCCTCCGGCGCGATGCAGCAGCGCTGGTCCGTGCCCGCTTCCACTCTCGTACGGCTGCCCGACTCGATCCCGCTGGACCGGGCCGCTCTCGTCGAGCCGACGGCGGTCGCCGTGCACGACGTCGGCCGGGCCGCCGTGGGCGAGGGTGAGAAGGTCGTCGTGGTCGGCGGCGGCCCCGTCGGCATCCTCATCGCACTGGTCGCGCGGGCCGCCGGTGCCGAGGTCCGGGTGGTGGAGCTCAGCGCCCACCGTCGGCTGCTCGCCGAGAAGCTGGGGCTGACCGCCTGGAATCCGGCCGACGACGACGTGCCGGCGCTGGTCGGCGCGTGGACCGGGGACGCGGGCGCGGACGTCGCCTTCGAGGTGTCAGGAGCCGCGGGCGGCGTGGACACCGCGGTCGACGTGCTCGGCGTGCGCGGCCGTCTCTGCCTCGTCGCCATCCACCCCCGCCCCCGCGAGGTCAACCTGCACCGCTTTTTCTGGCGCGAACTCACCCTCGTCGGAGCCCGGTTGTACGACCGCTCCGACTTCGAGAAGGCGGTCGCCCTGGTCGCCGACGGCACCATCCCCGCCGACCGGCTGATCAGCAAGGTCGTCCCGCTCACCCAGGCACCGGCCGCCTTCGAGGCGCTGGAAGGCGGCGGAGACGTGATGAAGATCCTGGTGGACTGCACCGACGAGGCCCAGGAGGCCGCCGTATGAACGCCTTCGACCTCACCGGACGACTCGCCGTCGTCACCGGCGCCCGGCGCGGCATCGGCCGGGCCATGGCCCGCGCCCTCGCCGAGGCCGGCGCGGACGTCATCGGCGTCAGCGCCAACCTGGAGGAAACCGGCAGCGCGGTCGAGAAGGACGTCACCGCCGCCGGCCGCACCTTCGAGGCGATCCGCACCGACTTCGCCGACCCCGACGCCGTCCGAGCCCTCGGCGCGAACGTCGCGGGCCGGGAGCGGCCGGTGGACATCCTGGTCAACAACGCGGGCACCATCCGCCGCGCCCCGGCCGCCGAACACACCGACGCCGACTGGGAGCTGGTCCTCCAGGTCAACCTCAACGCCCAGTTCGCGCTGACCCGCGCGGTCGGCGCGTCAATGGTCGCCCGCGGCCAGGGGAAGGTCATCTTCACCGCCTCCCTCCTCAGCTACCAGGGCGGCATCACCGTCCCCGGCTACACCGCCGCCAAGCACGGCATCGCCGGACTGACCAAAGCGCTGGCCAACGAGTGGGCCCCGCACGGCGTCAACGTCAACGCCCTCGCGCCCGGATACATCGCCACCGACAACACCCAGGCCCTGCAGGACGACCCGACCCGCAGCAAGGCGATCCTGGACCGCATCCCGGCCGCGCGCTGGGGCAGCGCCGACGACCTCGCGGGCGCCACCGTGTTCCTCGCCTCGGACGCCGCCGCCTACATCCACGGCACCGTCCTGCCCGTCGACGGCGGATGGCTCGGCCGGTGACCGCCGCCACCGTGGCCCGCGTGCTGGACGGCGCCCGCCTGATGCCCGTGCTCACCGTGCCCGACCCGGCCACGGCCGCTCCGCTGGCCGATGCGCTCGCCGCGGGCGGCGCCCGGTGCGCGGAGGTCACCTTCCGCACCCCGGACGCCGAACGGGTCGTCAAGGAGATGGCGGCCCACGGCGGCCTGACCATCGGCGTCAGCGACCGCGCCCATACCGCCGTCTCCCAACTGCGCAAGGGCGATGTGGACTGGGACGAGGTCTTCTCGGCGGGTGTGCGCTGGTTCCACACCGGCGGCATCTTCGCCGGTCTGTCCGACACCACGGTGGACGTCGCCGACGAGGCCCTGGCGGCGGCCCGCCGGCACGGGGTCACCGTCTCCTACGACCCCAACTACCGGCCCAGCCTGTGGGCCGGCCGGGGCGGCGCCGAGCGGGCCCGCGAGGTCGACCTTCGGCTCGGCCGGCACGCTGACGTCGTGGTGAGCGCCCACGGCCTGGCCGGGACGTACCCGGGACAGGCGCGCGTCGGGGCCGACGAGGTGGCGGACGCGCTCGCGGCGATGGCCGACCTGCTGCCCGGGGCGAGCGTGCTGGCGGCGACCCTGCGCGGCGTGCCTTCGGCCGGGGTCAACGACTGGTCCTCGGCCGCCTGGTCCGCGGAGACCGGCTTCGTCACCGGCCCCCGGATGCCCGGCCTGCACGTCCTGGACCGCATCGGCTCCGGCGACGCCTTCGCCGCCGGACTGATCCACGGACTGCTCACCGGCTCCGGCCTCGAGCGAGCCCTGGCCTACGGCACCGCCCACGGTGCGCTCACCATGACCACCCCCGGCGATGTCTCCATGGCCTCGCTCGCCGAGGTCGAGGCGCTCATCGCGGGCGGATCGGCCCACGTCAGACGCTGACCGGCGCCCCACCCCCCGTATCCCAGGAGCACGTCTTGCACCAGCGGAAGATCCAGAACACGTCCGTCTCCATCACCGAGCTCGGCTTCGGAGCGGCCGTGATCGGCAACCTGTACCGCGTCACCCCCGTTGACGAGGCGACCGCCGCCGTCGACGCGGCCTGGCAGGCCGGCATACGGTACTTCGACACCGCCCCCCACTACGGCCTCGGCCTCTCCGAACGCCGGCTCGGCGCCGCCCTGCGGGGCCGCCCGCGCGAGGAGTACGTCATCTCCTCCAAGGTGGGCAGGCTGCTGGTGCCCAACGAGGATCCGCGCGGCGTGGACAGCGAGGGCTTCGTCGTACGGGACGATCTGCGCCGGCAGTGGGACTTCAGCCGCGACGGCGTGCTCCGCTCCCTCGAGGCATCACTGGAGCGCACCGACCTGGACCGCCTCGACATCGTGTATCTGCATGATCCGGACGATCACTGGCGGCAGGCCGCCGAGGAGGCCATGCCCGCGCTGGCAAAGCTACGCGACCAGGGCGTGATCGGTGCCATCGGCGCGGGCATGAACCAGTCGGCCATGCTCGCCCGCTTCCTGCGCGAGACCGCCGCCGACGTCGTGATGCTCGCCGGCCGCTACACGCTCCTGGACCAGTCGGCGCTGGACGACGTGCTCCCGGCCGCACTGGAGCACGGCAAGAGCGTGGTGGCGGTGGGGGTCTTCAATTCCGGCCTGCTCTCCCGCGACCGGCCCGCCCCCGGCATGAAGTACGACTACCAGGACGCCCCGCCGGAGCTCGTCGCGCGGGCGCTGGCCATCGCCGAGGTCTGCGAGCGGCACGGCACCACCCTGCCCGCCGCCGCCATCGCCTTCCCGTACACGCACCCCAGCGTCGTCAACGTCACCCTCGGCATGCGGACCGCGGAACAGGTGGAGCGGAACGTGGAGCTCCACCACAGCGCCGTCCCCCAGGCCCTGTGGGACGACCTCCGGCACCAGGGGCTGATCAGGCCCGACGTCCCCACCGGGAGGAGTCCGCATCGTGTCTGACCCGATCCGCACGCACCGCGCCGCGTACTTGCCCGGCGCCGCGACCCGCTTCCACATCCCCGCCTGACCGCCCCGGCACAGAGAACACCGCATAGAGAACACCGCACCTACGGAGCCGCCGTATGAATGCCTGTTTGACCCTCAGTTCGTCCCTCCGGAAAAGCGAAGGGGCCAGACCATGACGCCGATCATGTCCCCGACGCGCAAGGTCTCAGCCGTGCTCGCGGCGGCTGCCTCCGCCGTGCTGCTGGGCTCCCTCGCCACGCCGACCCCGGCCGCGGCCGCGACGCAGGCGACATACTACGTCGCCCCCAACGGTGACGACGCCAGCGTCGGGACGATTTCCGCACCGTTCAAGACCCTGCAGCACGCACGGGACGTCGTGCGCACAGTCAACGACAACATGACCGGGGACATCAACGTCTATCTCCGCGGCGGCACCTACCCGGTGAGCAGCACCATCAACTTCACCTCGGCCGACTCCGGCACCAACGGGCACCAGATCGCGTACGCCGCCTACCCGGGCGAGAAGCCGGTCCTGGACGGAGGCGTTCAGGTGACCGGCTGGACCCAGCACAGCGGAAACATCTGGAAGGCCACCCTCAACCGCGACAACAAGCTCCGCGCGCTCTACGTCAACGGCAAGCGCGCCCAGATGGCCTCGAAGACGATCAACTCGGCCGGATGCTACGGAACCTACTCCGTCGCGGCCGGCCAGGCCCCCTGGGCCTGGGAGTCGGGTTCGCAGTGCGACGGAGCCAAGTACAGCCTCTCCGACCTGCCCGCCGTCTCCTCCAACCAGGACGACGTCGAGATCAAGTCCCAGACGACCTGGACCACGGCCATCGTGGGCATCCGCCAGATCACCACGAGCTCGGACGGCGCCAACCGCGTGGCCCTGTTCCAGCAGCCTGGTGCGGCCATCGCCCAAGGATCGGCGTACGGCCCGTTCAAAGCCGGCGGCAGTCATACGTTCATGAACGCGTACGAGTTCCTGGACCAGCCGCGCGAGTTCTACTTCGACAAGACGAATCACACGCTGTACTACTACAAGTCCGGCTCCGAGGACATGACCACGGCGGATGTCTTCACGCCGAACAACGTGTCCACCCTCCTGAAGATCGCCGGCACGTCGACCACCGACCACGCGCGGAACATCACGTTCTCCGGGCTCACGGTCGAGCACTCCGACTGGAACCTGGTCAATGTCGCGGGCTCCGTCTTCCGGCAGAGCCAGCAGGGCAACACCGTCTCGACCGTGTACGCGAGGAAGAACTTCCACGCGTACACGTACCGCAACGTCGACCTGCCGCCCGCGGCCGTCCAGATCGAGAACGCCGACGGGATAGTCCTGCAGGGCAACACGGTGCAGCACACCGGTGCCGACGGCATCACCCTGGCCAACGACGTGAAGGACACGCAGTTGACCGGCAACGTCACGAATGACGTCGCCGGGTCCGCCATCACTGTGGGACACCCCCAGCACGTGTACATCGGGGACTACACCTCGACCAACCACGAGAAGTACCCGGTGAACGTCGAGGGCCTCTGCAAGGACATATCGATCACGGACAACTACCTCTACGACAGCGGGGTGTTGTTCGAGGCGTCCAGCCCGGTGTCGGCGTACTTCGTCGATTCCCTTTCCGTGCAGCACAACCGGATCGAGAAGTCCCCGTGGGCGGGCATCACGCTCGGCTGGGGATGGTGGAACTTCGACGGCTCGACGAACTCCGTCAATCCCGGGAACCCGACCACCACGGCGAAGAACAACACCATCAAGTACAACCAGATCCTCGACACGATGCAGGTGCTCGACGACTCCGCTCCCGTCTACACGCTGGGCAGCCAGCCGGGAACGGAGATCAGCAACAACTACATCCAGGGCGTCCCTGCCGGCCACAAGTACGGCCTGCACCCCGATGAGGGCTCCGCCTTCATCAACGAGCACGACAACGTGCTCGACGTCGACCCGGGCGTGTACTACGCCATCAACTCCGGCACCTGGGGCCGGCAGCACGACCTGACCCTCACCAACAACTACGGCACCGTGAACAAGATCGCCGGCAGGAACGTCCCGAACAGCACGATCACGGACGTGCGGGGGTACGGGGACAACGTGTGGCCGTCGCAGGCGTACGGCATAGTCCTGAACGCGGGTCTGGAGGACGCCTACAAGAGCCTCGTCCCCCAGAGCAGAGTGGCTCTCCAGGACTACACCCTGCCCGCGAGCACGTTCGCCGGCACGGGCGTGATGACCATTCCGGTGCGCAGCCCCAAGGACGCGACGAAGACGCTCTGGCTGGCTCCGGCCAGTACGACGACGTTCGCCGCCGGTCCCACCATGACCAGCGCGAGCGGCACCTCGACGAGCATCAGCGTCCCGAAGGCGGTGGGTGACTACCGGCTCTACGTCGTGGACGCCCAGGGCAACGCGTCCCCCGCGTCGAAGGCGCTTGTGCGGCAGCGCTGGAACCACGTCGACGACAAGGCCGCGGGCGTGACCTACTCCGGCGCCTGGTCGAACTGGAACGACACGAAGGACATGAACGGGTCCGAGAAGGTCACGAGCACCGCGGGCAACTACGCCGAGTTCTCGTTCACCGGCACGGGCGTGCGCTACCTCAGCATGACGCAGCCGAACATGGGCAAGGTGGACGTCTACATCGACGGCACCCTGACCCAGGCGGGCATCGACGCCTACGCCCCGACGGTGACGAAGCAGGTGCCGCTGTTCGAGAAGACAAACCTGGCCGCGGGCCCGCACACGATCAGGGTGGTGTGCACGGGGACGAAGAACACCGCCTCCTCCAACACCGTCTGCGCGGTGGACGCGTTCGCCTCCATCCAGTTCCCCGCGAAGAACGCCAACTACAAGATGGTCAACAAGAGCAGCAACAAGGCCATCGATGTGTCAGGCGGATCGCTGACCGCCGGAGCCGACATCATCCAGTGGACCGACTCCGGAGCCGGGAACCAGAACTGGCGCTTCGTCCCGGTGGGTGACGGCAGTTACGAGATCGTCAGCCGGAATAGTGCCCTGCTCATGGACGTCAGCGGTGCTTCCACCGCGGACGGCGCGACCGTCATCCAGTCGTCCGACACCAACGCCGCGAACCAGCACTGGACACTGGTCGCCACCGGAAACGGCTACCACAAGCTCAAGAACGTGAACAGCGATAAGGTGCTCGACGTGTCCTCGGGAGGCACTCAGCTCGTCCAGACGACGGACACGGGCGCCGACAGCCAGCAGTGGAAGATCGTGAACGTGGACTGATCCGGTACGCCACCACGTAGCGCGCGCCCCGCCCGGCAGCCCCAGTGAGCTGCCGGGCGGGGCGCCTTCTACTCCGGGGCAACTGTCTCAGGCCGGGTCGGTGCCCGTCCTGCGGAGCACTCCTGCCGCGACCAGTTCGTCGTACACCCTCTGCTGTTCCGGGCTGAGATCGGAGTACAGCAGGTCGTGGGCCGCCTCCTCGTCCCGCAGGGCCGCGCCGGGATCCCAGTCCGGGCCGAGCGCGGCCAGCACATTCGTCCGCCGCAGCGTCTCGTGCGCGCTGTGATTGACGGTGAAGTCGACCGGTGCGGACTCGTCCGGACCGGTCGCAGGGGCGGGGTCATGGGAGGACATGCTCAGAACCTAGGTAGCCCCCTGGTCACCAGCGGCACGGGCAGCTGGTCCTCCAGTCCGTTGGGCAGCTGGGCGATGGCCGAGTCGTGGCTGGTGGGGCCGGCCTTGAACGTCTTGCCCGCGAGAGCGGCCTTCTCGTAGTACAGGGCGTACTTGGCGTAGAGGTCGGCCGACTGCGAGACGGTGGCGTCGATCTGTCCCTTGCGGATCGCGTCGAACTCCTGCGGGATGCCGTCGTTGGAGACGATCGAGATGTGCCCTGCGGTGCCCGCGGGCTTGAGCAGGCCCTTCTGCTTGAGCAGGGCGAGGGTCGGCTGAAGGAAGACGCCGTCGGCCTGCATGTAGATGCCGTGGATGTCCTTGTGCTGTGCCAGCAGGTTCTGCAGCTGGCTGGAGGCGGCCGAGCCGTACCAGTCGTCGGACGGCGATGCTGACGATGGCGCTCGCCCTCGTGCTGATCCCCTTCTCCACGGGCACGGCCAGCGCCAACACCACCCCGCGCTGGGGCGACGACGCGCCCGACGTGATCCGGGACTGCAACAACGGCAACGCCGACTCGTGCCAGTACCACGAGGTCAACGCCTGGACCGAGCTGGGCCGGCATCAGTTCGGCAACCCGGTACAACTGCGCGGGCAGCACCCCGCTGGGCTTCGACCTTATGTTCAAGACGGACCACACCACCGAGTACTCCTTCGAGCAGGCGACGGGCGTGGAGGTCTTGGCGGGCTTCTCGGACGTCTTCGAAGGAGGCATGTCCGCCAGCGGGTCACAGTCGGAGACCTGGAAGGTCGGCACGACCACCAGCGCCGGCACGACCCTCAAGGGCACCATCCCGCCCGGCGAGGCCGGCGGCTACTGGTTCGCACCTTACGAGCGCCACTCCCAAGGCTGGCTGGGCCGACAGCCCGCCTGCCGGCCAGGAGGGCCCGGCACCCCCCCTCGGGGAGTACGGCGAGGAAGCGGGAGTCCGCCGTTACTGACGGCACCCCGCCGTCCCTCCCCGGCGATGACGATCACCTCGTCGCCGTCGGACCAGCGCCGGCGGTCCGCCTTGGGCGGATTGAGGCGCAGCCCGTACCCGGGGGCCCGGCGGGCGTCGGCGTGGCTGCGGTAGCCGACGGCGCACTCGCCCCGGGCGCGTGCCGCCGCGACGACCGTGGCGAAGGACGTCTCGTGGCCGGTCACGACGTAGTCGGCGGCCGACCGCAGGTGGATCTGTGTGCCGCCGGCCGAGAACAGTTCGTCGAACACGTCCGCCAGGTGGTGGTTCTGGGAGATCTGCGCCATCAGCAGCCCGATGAGCTTGCCGCTGATGATCACGTCGGCTCCGGGGCCGAGCGGGGCGAGGGGCCGGTTGCCGTCGTCGGTGAGCTCGGTGACCACCGGCAGCTCCCGGCCGGTGCGCCGTTCGAGATGTCGCAGGACGAGCAGAGTGACGAGCGTACGGGTGTCCGGCTCCTCGGGGGGCTCACCGGCCCGTGGCTCCTGGCCGAGCACGATGACGCTGTCGTAGGAGCCGAGGTCCAGGCCGGCCAGGGTCTCCGGGCGGGTGGTGTCGCCCCTGAGGGCCACACAGGTCCAGCCGGAGCCGTCGCCGTCGCCGTCACCGTCACCGACGTCACTGTCGTCGTCGCATGCGGCCCGCACCACGGCCTCTTCCTCGTCCGCCACCACGTCGGCCACCGAACCCGAGGGTGCGTTGCGGCCCCACTCCCGCAGGACGAGGGGTGCGCGGCGGTTCCAGCCCAGCACCAGCAGCCGCTCCGACCGGGTGTCCGACGGCCGGGGGCCCGCCATGGACCGCTCGTCGACCAGCGGCACGCAGTCGGCGAGCTCGGCAGTGTCGTCGTCGGCGGCGATGACGAGGAGCTGGTCGTCTGCTTCGAGCACCGTCCGCGCGGGTGGGTTCAGCCAGGGCACCCCGCCGCGGATCAGCCCGACCGCGCTGGCGTTGCCGTAGGAGAGCAACGCCTCGCCGAACTCCCGGCCGGCCAGGGACGGGTGGGCGGCAGGGTAGAACTCGTCCCCGGCGAAGTCGAGCAGGTCGCGGTGGACCAGGGACAGTCCCGGGCGGCGCGCCGCCTGCGCGATCAGCCGGGCGGTGACGGTGTCGCTCTCCAGGACGACGCCCCGGGCCCCGGCGGCCAGGCGGGCCGCGAGCAAGTAGCCGCTGTCGCGGACCGCCGCCACGACGGGCACGGTGACGTCGCCCCCGCGCGCCGTCGCCCGAAGGGCCAGCAGCGCCTTGACGACGTCCACGTCGCTGCGGGACGCGTCGGGCGGCAGCACGATCACCGAGTCGGCGGTGGCCGGACTGGTCAGCGCCAGCACGGCCGGGTCGGCCGACGGACCGCTACGGCAGATCAGCCGGGTCCGGCCGGTCGGGCCGACCTTGCTCTGCAGGGACTCCTCCATGGCCGTCTTGTCCAGGTCGGCCAGGATCGCCACGGCCGACCGCCGCTGGTTGGCACCCGCCGCGACCAGTTCGCTCACCACCGTGAAGACCTGTTCCGACCAGCCCAGGACCACCACGTGACCGCGCTCCACGAGCTTGGAGCGGCCGCGCCGCAGGGCGATGAGCCGCTCGGTGAGCCCGGTCGTGATGAGACCGACGAGGGTCGAGACGTACACCAGGGCGACCAGGGCCAGCAGCACCGAAAGCGCCACCCGGGCCGGACTGCCCGTGGTGCCGCCCAGCCGCATCGTCTCCCCGGTCAGGTGCCAGATGGCCGCCACCTTCCCGGAGAGGGTGGCGGGGGCGTGCCCGCTCGTCCACACCAGCGTCGCGCTCGCGGGGACGACGACGGCCAGGCAGACCAGCACCAGCCAGCCCACCAGGGCCGAGGTGCCGCGCGCCAGGGTCGTGTCGAACCAGTACCGCGCTCGGGCACCCGCTCCGGGCCGCTGTTCCACTGTGTTCCCCCTCCGCGTGCAGGTCTGTAGGGGCAGTGTCCTGATCCGGCCTCGCGCGCCGGGCGGCACGCGGGCGCGATTCATCCCTTCGCCGTAATCGGGGGCAGGCGCCCTCCGCCACGTGCCCCCACGCACCCGGTCACGCACCGGTTTAAATGGGGGCTTTCCCTCGTCCGTGGCAATTCAGCGCAACCCGGAGTGAACCGGTCCGGCGGGCCCGTAGAAGTTGCGGCATGACCGAGCATCACCAGGCTGACGCCGACCACGGCGGCCTGACCAGACGTACGCTCACGACGGCCGCGGGCACGACCGCCGTGACCGCCTTCCTCAGTGCCGGCAGCGCGGCGGCCCTGCCCGCACAGTCGCCCCCGCGCAATCCCGCCCCGGCGGCGGCCCCGTCCGCCGCGCGCGGCGCGGACTTCGACCGCTGCCTCGCCGTCGCCCGGGCCCTGCTCGTCGTCGACGACGACGGCCGGCCCCTCGTCCCTGGCTACCGGCGCGTGCTCAAGGACGGCCTGCCCCGCACCCGGACGACCAGGGCCAAGAAGGTCCTCGTCATCGGGGCGGGCCCGGCCGGCCTCGTCACGGCGTGGCTGCTCCAGCGCGCCGGACACCACGTGAGCGTCCTGGAGGCCAACGGCAACCGGGTGGGCGGGCGCATCAAGACGTTCCGCCGCGGCGGCCACGAGAAGGCGGCGCAGCCCTTCGCCGACCCGCGCCAGTACGCCGAGGCCGGTGCGATGCGGCTGCCCGGCAGCCACCCGCTGGTGATGGACCTCATCAGCCAACTGGGCCTGAAGAAGCGGCCGTTCTACTACGTCGACGTGGACGGCCACGGACGGCCCGCCGCGCACACCTGGATCCACGTCAACGGCGTGCGGATGCGCCGCGCCGACTACGCCCGCTCCCCCCGGCGCATCAACCGCTCCTTCGGCGTCCCGCGCGCCCGCTGGGACACCCCGGCCGCGGCCATCCTGCGCTCGGTCCTCGACCCGGTGCGCGACGAGTTCAGCACGCTCGGGCCGGACGGCAAGCGCACCGACAAGCCGCTGCCCGAACGCATCCAGGGCTGGGCCAGGGTGATCCAGCGCTTCGGCGACTGGTCGATGTTCCGCTTCCTGACCGAGCACGCGGGCCTGGACGAGCGGACGGTCGACCTGATCGGCACCGTCGAGAACCTCACCTCACGGCTGCCGCTGTCCTTCGTGCACAGCTTCATCGGGTCCTCCCTGATCAGCCCGGACACCGCGTTCTGGGAGCTGGAGGGCGGCACGGCCGTCCTGCCCGACGCCCTGCTGGCCAAGGTCCGCGACACCGTGCGGTTCGACCGGCGGGTGACCCGGATCGAGTACTACGACCCCGACCGGGCCGGCAGCGACACCCGGCACGTACGCGCCCGGGGACCCCACGTGTGGGTGGACACCGTCTCCGAGGGACGGGGCGGCCCGGTCGTGCGCGAGCAGTTCACGGCGGACGCGGCGGTAGTGACCGTGCCCTTCTCCGGCCTGCGGCATGTGCAGGTCAGTCCGCCGATGTCGTACACCAAGCGCCGGGCGGTCACCGAGCTGCACTACGACTGCGCGACCAAGGTGCTGCTGGAGTTCAGCCGCCGCTGGTGGGAGTTCGACGAGGGCGACTGGAAGCGGGAGCTGGGCCGCATCGACCCAGGGCTGTACGACGCCTACCGCGCCGGACGGACCCCGGGCGACGGCAGCCTGCTCGGCGCCCACCCGTCCGTCCCGTCCGGCCACGTCACCGCCGGCCAGCGCACCCACTACGCCGCGAACCGCGCCGTCGACCGCGACCAGCCGGCCGCGGTCGACGTCGTCGGTGGCGGCTCGGTCTCGGACAACGCCAACCGGTTCATGTACCAGCCGTCCCACCCGGTGCCCGGCAGCGCCGGCGGGGTGGTCCTTGCGTCCTACAGCTGGGCGGACGACGCCCTGCGCTGGGACTCCCTGGACGACGAGGCCCGCTACCCGCACGCCCTGTGCGGGCTCCAGGAGGTGTACGGCCAGCGGCTCGAGGTCTTCTACACCGGCGCGGGCCGCACCCAGAGCTGGATGCGCGACCCGTACGCCTACGGCGAGGCGTCCGTGCTGCTGCCCGGCCAGCACACGGAGCTGCTCACGTCCATCCCCGCCCCCGAGGGGCCGCTGCACTTCGCGGGCGACCACACCTCCGTGAAACCGGCGTGGATCGAGGGAGCGCTGGAGTCCGCCGTGCGCACCGCCCTGGAGGTCCACTCGGCGTGAACCGCGCCGGGCGCCGCTCCCCGTGCGAGGGGGCGGCGCCCGGCGTCCCGGGACAGCACACCTAGTAGGGCTTGGTCATCTTCACTTGTGCATGCCTGTCCACTGCTCTACGAGCGTCGTTGAAATGGCGTGACACCTGAGGAGATGGCCGGGGCCCGGGAGGACCTGGAGGCGTTCGCGGCGGAGTTGTTCGACGGGGTCTTCCGTGCGGATCAGCGGCCGTGGGGGCAGGCGTATGTGCGTGGGCTGCTGCTGGACGGCCGGCGTAAATCGGTGGAGCCGATGGCGGCCCGTTTCGGTGAGGACGGTAACCGTCAGGCGCTGGCGCACTTCATCACCTCCAGCCCGTGGGATCCGGCGCATGGGCGGGCCTGGCTGGCCTGGAGGATGCACGAGGCAATCGGGGCGGAGGCGTTGATCGTCGACGACACCGGCTTCTTGCAAGGAGGAGGACGCCTCGACGTGTGTGTCGCGGCAGTACACCGGCACCCCGGGCAAGGTCACCGAATGCCAGGTCGGAGTGTCGCTGCACCTGAGATCATGCCTCGGCTGCGGTGAACTGGCGGCTGTTCCTGCCCGCTTCCTGGGATCTGGCCTCTCCGGAGGCGGACCCGGACAAGGTCGCCCACCGCACCCGCTGCGGCATTCCCGCAGGAGCGGGGCATGTGGAGAAGTGGCAGCCGGCCCTGGACATGATCGAGTGAAAATCCCAGCTGGATTCGAGATAGCCGGTGAGCCAGGAGTGTGGGCAGAGGAAACGGCTTTGCGCCCTGTGTGATCGGCATGGATGCTGGCTCGCCGGAGGTACGGAAGATGATCGATGTTGTGTTGAGGCTGTCAGCCCGTGATTTGGTGCATGCGGACCTGGCGTCGTGCGGGTGGGCAGGGTCTGACCTCCACCTGGCCAGCGTCGCCGAGCAGTTGGAACGTGTCCGGACCGGCGAGGTCGACTACCTTGCGGTCTGCCCTGCAACGGACATCCCTGTGGCGAAAGGCGGCATCGACTACGAGGTCAAGAAGGGGGCCGGCACTTTGTGGCAGCTGGCAGTCCACCCCGCATTGCAGTCGTGCGGGATCGGCACCTTCCTTGTCGAAGCCGCAGAACTGCGGATCAGGAGCCGCGGTCTGCGGCAGGCCGAGCTCGGTGTGGAGGAAAGCAACCCCCGGGCGCGTGCGCTATACGAAAGGCTGGGTTATGTCGCGTACGACCGTCAGCCGGACTCGTGGGACGAGCAAGCCCCTGACGGGTCGTTGCGCCGCTACGAGACGATGTGCACGTTGATGCGAAAGGAACTCACGTAGGCTCAGTCACCCTCGCGGGTCTCAGCGGACGCGGCATCCCAGGTCATGGTGTCGTCAGATCCGGGCGCCGTACTCCGAGGCTGTCGGCCACGGCGGAGGCTTCTTCCTCGTGGGTGAACAAGTCGTTGCTGGCCTCGGGTGCTTCTCGGGTCGCTCCCCTGCAGGTGAGGCGACGCCGTCGTTCCCCGGACGGATCGCGGACAGGTACGGCCTGACGGTGCGGATTCTGCTGTCGTCGGCTACCGAAGTGGCTGGCCAGCAGGGCGTCGCAGCGGCTCTCCAGGGCGACAGTGAGGTGTTCTTGAACGCCGCGGCCCGGGCCCCGGTCGCGGCGCCGTGCCATGCGCCGCAGGTGGGCTTACGCCGCGCGTTGCCGGCCTGGACGCGGGAGGAGCCGCTGGGCCCCTCGAAGGAGCGGCCGGCGGCACGGCTCCGCAGCGGGGTGGAGACGGTTGCTGCCTGGGGTCCGGCGTGCCCGGGCTGTGCGGCGACGCGGACCGGTCGCGTTGCACCAGCCCGGGTGTGCCTGGCGGCGCACCGGCGAGCCTGCCCACGCCACCGGTGCTGGCTGATGAGCGTGCCTGGCAGCGGGGCCGTATCGTCGGGTTGGCCGGATGCCCGGAGGTGGTCCAAGCGCAGGAGGATCACCACAGGCTGCTGCGCCGCTCCCCCGTCGCCGGTCCGGCGTTCGAGGTCGCCGAGGCGGTCACAGCCTGGTGGTGGACGCAGAAGGGCACCGACCCGGACAGGCCTGCACGCGGCGCGACTGCACCTTCACGAGAACCGCCAACCGCACCGCTCTCGCCGTCGCGAACAGTGACGTCGGCGGGGCCTGCACCTCCGCCTCCACCCTCTTCCGTACCGGTGGGCACCGGTTTCGGCGCCGGCCCCGGTCGCGCCCCCTACGGCAGTGTGCGGGGCCGGGCCGGCGGAGTGCCGGCCACCGCCGCCTCGTACAGACGCTGGATGTCGGAGCCGAAGTTCGGGCTGTAGGAGACGCCGGCGGTGGGCCCACCCGTCTTCCAGCCGCCTATGCTCCCCACCACCTCGCCCGTCCCGGTGCGCGCATTGAATTTCGCCAGGAACGGGCTGCCGCTGGTACCGGACCGGTAGTCGCTGCAGACGATGCGGAGATACGACCCGGGGGTGTGGTCCGTGGGTGTGAACCGTGTCGTGGAGCTGGTGCAGGTCAGCGGTTGCCGATCCGAGCCCGGATAGCCGACCAGCCTGACACGGGCAAAGGCGTAACCGCGCCCGGTGGCCAGGGTGTTGCCGCCAACGACGTCCTGTACCTGTCGGCCGTCGTCGCGGGCACCTACCTGGACGAACGCCACATCCCACGGCGCGCCCCTGACATGCCCGCGGTCGTAGTAGCGCTGATCGATCCAGATCCGGCTGCGGTTTTCCGAGCCTGTGGCGACAGGGAAAATTCCGTGCGGTCGCGGGTTGGCCGCGGTCCACTGCGGCACGAAAGCCATCGAACTGCTCCCGGTCTTGGCGTCCAGACAATGTCCGGCGGTCAGCACAATGTTGTGGTGCGGGCTGTTGATCACGCTTGCGGTGCAGAAGTAGGAACCGCTGCCGCGTTGCACGTACATCCGCCCGATCATCGCCAACCCGCCGAAGTGCGAGCTCGTCGGGTGTGCGCCCGTCAGGCGGCCGGGAAGAGCACGCGGCGACAAGGGCATCCCCGGGACATCAGGAAACGGCTCCGCCTCGGCCATACGCTCGTTGGTCCAGAACTGCCGTGCTGCCGCAGCCGTCCAGCGCGATGCGGTCGGACCGGCCGCCGCTGCGCCGGCCGTCTCGACCACGGCGGCCGTTGTGATCAGCCCGGCGATCGCGCTGGCGGTGGCCAGGGAGCGAAGCGCCTTGGTACGTCTGTTCACTCGGTGTGTTCCCCCCACAGGTGACCGGACATGATGAACCGACGATAAGGGCGATCACTCGATAGTCGAAATGCATGCCGGATGAAGTGGATCGACACTGATGACCGTTTCCAGGACGGCAGTTGAGCGTTCAGTCTGGTGTGGGGACGTCGCTACTGGCGACATCGTCGCAGCGGACCGGTCCTGGTTCTTCACCCTGTACTTCGACGCCACGGGGACCGAGCTCGTGGCGTGCAGCGGCGTCAAGAGCGAGCGTCCCTCGCAGGATGGCGGTCAGCAGCTCCAGCTGTAGAGGCCACCACCTGTGTTGACCGCAGACGCTGCGAGCCGGGCGATTCCCTGCAGGACCGCCAGCAGATCATCGTCGGTCATGTCGTCCCCCTCTTCGGACCTGAGTCGATTGGTCCAGCGACCTGCAAGGTTCTCCAGTTCGACGGAGGTCGCGTTGGCCAGTGCTCGGGTCAGCCGCTGCGGCAGAGCAAATACCTCAACGCCATCGTTCAAGGGTGCGGTGACCCACTCCGGCCACGGCCGCCACGCATAGAGCTGCTCAACCGGCGGGGCCTCGGCCGAAGGCTCCTCGAAGTACATGTCCCATTCGGCAATGGCCGTGTCCGGCTCCATGAAATGGCAGGTCACTGACTCAAAGGCCTCACCAGGCCCCTGCAGGCGCGTCGCAGCGGCAGTCTCGTCGTCTGGGGCGAGGAAGATCACTATGTATCGGGCCATCTGAGCATGATGGCAGCGGTCGAGCTGACCAGGGTGACGGATATCGAGGCCAGGTGGCATGTCTCAACCAGTAACAGTGGCTGAGTGTCGTCGGCCGCACCGGACTGTCTGCAGACCGTCCAGACCTCGCGGGGCATCACGCAGCTCAGGACGCGCACGTGGCGCCGTAGACACGCGGACTCGTCCGGTGGGTGACAGCTTCCAGGCGGGAGCATCTCAGTCCGCGTGGCCCGTGTGGGCCCCGCCCAGCCTGTCCCCCGGTTCCAGGATCACGAACTGGCCCATCAGGCCCTGGTCCTCGTGCTGGAGCAGGTGGCAGTGGTACATGTACGGCGTTCGCCAGTCGGTGTGGTCGTGGAAGCGGAGGGCGAGGCGGACGGGGGTGTTCGGTGGGGTGTGAACGGTGTCTTTCCAGCCACGCAGCGACTCCGGTGGGGGCGCGCCGCCGATCGTCAGTACCTGGAACTGCGCGTCGTGTACGTGGAAGTTGTGCGGCGCACCGTCGTCCGCGGTGATCTCCCAGATCTCGGTGGTGTCCCTGGTGACCGCGAAGTCGATGCGGGCCATGTCCATCTCCCGGCCGTTGATCTGGTTGCCGGAGAGGGAGAACGTGCGGGTCGCCGCGACGGCCGACGTGTCGGGCCGGGGTACGTCGGCGAGCCGCTCGGGCAGCGGCGCGGATGGCTTGAGGTGGTTCGCCGCGCGGAGTTGGAGGATGTCGAGGGTGTCGTCCCCGCCGGCGAAGCGCCGGTTCCACGGGTCGAGGCCGAGTCGGGGAGGGTGGCTGCGCAGTACGAGCCGTTGGCCCGGTTCCGGTGCCACGACGATCTCGGCGCGTTCCCCGGGAGACAGTTGCACCCGGTTCGTCCGGCATGGCTCGGCGAGCAACCCTCCGTCGGTGGCGACGAGTGCGAAGGGCCGGTCGTCGTCCAGGCCGAAGCGGTAGACCCGCGTGCTCGACGCGTTGAGCAGCCGAAGACGCACGTGTTCGGTCGTGACGTCGAAGTAGGGGGTGAGCGTGCCGTTGACGCTGATGGTGTCACCGACCGGGCCCGCGCCGCTCATCGTCGGGCCGGACTCGTCGAGTCGGTTGTCGGCGTGGAATCTCTTGTCCTGGACGATGACCGGGATGTCGTCGACGCCGTACCGGTGGGGGAGTTCGTCCGGTCCGGTCGTCGGGTCGTCGACGACGAACAGGCCGGCCACGCCGCGATACAGGTGCCGGGTCGTCCGTCCGTGCGGGTGCGGGTGGTACCAGAGGGTGGCGGCCGGCTGGTCGATGCGCCAGGTCGGCAACCAGGTGTGTCCAGGCTCGATCGGCTGGTGCGGTCCGCCATCCATGGCTGCGGGCAGACGCATGCCGTGCCAGTGCAGACTCGTCGCCTCGGGCAGGCCGTTGCGCACCCGCAGCAGGACGGTCTCACCCCGGGCGGCGCGCAGTGTCGGTCCGAGGTGGGCGCCGTTGACGCCCCAGGTCGCGGTCGGCCGCCCCGGCCGGAACCGGTGCCGGCCGGGGGCGATCCGCAGGTCGAAGACCCGGCGGCCCGCGCCGTCGCGGCGGCCGCGCGCAAGCGGCGGGACGGCGAGCCGGTTGGTGAAGGAGACCTTTCCGGCGGTGTCGATGTCCGCGCCCGCCCAGACATACGCCAGGCCGCTCCCGGCCGCGGCGACGGTCGCCGGTATCCCGAGCAGGCCCAGTTTCAGCAGCGTCCGGCGGTCGACGCGTCGCGCGCCCATCAGGCAGCCACCGGGCGGTCCCAGTCGATGTGGTGGTCGTACATCCAGGCGTGCGATGCCGGGTTGGCGAAGTACCGCAGCGCGACGGGCATCATCAGGTCCCGCAGGACCCGGGCGACCGGACCGGCGGTCTTGCTGTTCGACAGCGTCCGGGAGTACGCCACCACCTTCTCCACGCGCGGACGGCGCAGGCGCTCGTAGGTCGTGTACGCGGTGGTGGTGTCGGGCGCGTCACGCAGGCACTGGGCGAGTACGACGGCGTCCTCGATGGCCATCGACGCGCCCTGGCCCGCGGACGGGGAGGTGGCGTGCACGGCGTCACCGATCAGCGCGGCCGGTCCCCGGTGCCAGACCGGGCTGGTCGGGATGTCGTACACGGGGTAGGCGCCGATCTCCCCGACGAGGTGGTCGAGGACGCGTGCGATGACGGGTGTGTCGTCGGCGAAGAGGGCGGTGAGGTGGCGCCGCCACCGGTCGGTCGTCATGGCGGCCAGGTCCCGCCGGTCCGGTTCGTCGGGGCGGTGGAGGTTGGCGAACCAGTAGGTCTCGCCGGACTCTCGGACCAGATAGCCGAAGAACGCCCGCTTGCCGAAGACGAGGTGCTGGGTGTCGGTGGTGGGGGCCAGCCCGGTGCCCTCGCTGTAGCCGCCGACGCTGAGCAGTCCGGTGAAGCGGGGCGCCGGCGCGTCGGGGTCGAGGAGCGCGCGGGTGCGGGAATGGATGCCGTCGGCGCCGACCAGGAGGTCACCGGATGCCTCGGTGCCGTCGGTGAACCGTGCGACCACCCCGGTGGGCAGGGTCCGGTAGGTGTCGAGGCGCTTGCCGAACACGAGGGGGATGCCGCACGCGCGGACCTGCGCGCGCAGCGCCCGCTGCAGCTCGCCGCGTCGGACGCATACGCTCACGGAACCGTCCGGCAGCCGGGTGCCGTTGGCGACCTCGCCGAGCCGCTTTCCCGAGCCGCTCGACAGGACCATGCGGGGAATCGGGACCCCGTCCACGTGGCGGGTGAGGTCGACACCGATGGCGCGTAGCGCGTCGAGTCCGTTCGAGGCGGTGTTGAGGAACGACCCCACGTAGTCGTCAGGTCGGTCGTACGCCTCGTGGACCAGCGGCTCGATGCCCGCGCGCTGCAGCGCCAGGGCCATGGTCAGGCCGCCGATCCCCCCGCCGATGATCAATGCCGTCGTCATTGTGACGCCGCCCCCTTGGGTGGTATTGTAGTAACACACAGTTATTTAGTTCGCACGAACGAAATTTACGAGGAGGATGGCACGGGTGTCAAGCGACGCGGATCGACGCGGCGAACTGCTCGCCGCGCTGCATCAGGCCGGCCGCGAGCACAGCAACGCGGCGGTGATGTTCCACGCCGCCGTCGGCGCTCGGATGGGCCTGGGCATGACGGAGGAGAAGACCCTCGATCTGCTGGAGCGGGAGGGGCCGTTTACCGCGGGCGAGATCGTCGCGCGCACGGGTCTGGCGCCCGCGTCGGTGAGCGGGCTGGTCGACCGGCTGGAGCGCAAGGGCTTCGTCCGCCGGTCACGTGACCACGCCGACGGCCGCCGGGTCATCGTCGAGATCGAGCGGGACCGTGTGGCGAGCTTCGGTGTCCTGTTCGCCGACTTCGTCTCCGGCCTCGAAGCGCTCTACGCCGATTACACCGACGAGCAGCTCGACGTGATCCTCGACTTCCTCCGCCGGTCGGCCGCCGTCCAGCAGCGGGCCACGGGCACATTGACCGGGGAGACCGCCTGACGACGCCCACGACCCTCCCCCGCCCACGACAAGGCCCCGCACCCGTGATGAAGGTGCCCGGGTACAGGTGGGTGTCGTGACGGGTGAGGATGCGGGCAGGCGGGCATCGTCCGTGCCGACCTGGCCGTCGAAGACGGTGTGGCGGGCAGGTTCGGCGAGCCCGGCTTCGGCCTCCGCGCCGGCCGGGCCCGTCAGGGCCGGCCGGTCTTGGTCGGCGCCCAGGTTGGTGAGGAACCGGTTGCGGGTGAAGGCTTCTTCGGTCTCGACTTCGTCACGGAAGCCGGAGTCGCTGGCGCCGACGTAGCCCTCGAACATCTGGATGCGCTGGTGGCGGTATTGCAGGGCGCCGGCGATGGTGCCGCCGGGGCGGCGGGCGATGAACCAGGCCAGGGGGCGGCCGAACTGCCGGGTTGTGAGGCGTGGCGGGCGCCCCCCGGGTCTCGGGGATCACGTCCGAGCGCCCGCGGGCGACGCAGTAAGTGCGACCAGACGGCACCGTCGCCTTCGGCGGGAACCGCACACAGCCGGCGGTGGGCGACGGGACCGGGCCGGATCACGCTGCTGGACGGCACACTGAAGCGCAAGGCCGACGGGCCGAGCGCAATGCCTTCCCGGCCCGGCTCGGCGACACCCCGCAGGCCGTCGGCGCGCTCGCCCTCAACCCCGACGGCCGCACGCTCGCCGTGGGCGGCAGCTCGGGCACGCTCCAGCTGCGGAACCCCCCGGCAGCCGCTGAGCGGGCCGCGGCCGACGGCGGGCGGGGACAGCGCCTCGGCAGCGTTGGGCGCGGACAGCAGCACGGTGTACGCGGCCGGGATCCATTACCTCTCCACCGGTACGTCGTCGGTCCGGACCAGGTGGCCGCGCGGGTCTGCGATTGGATACACGGCAGCGGTGAGCTGACGCCGAGTCAGCGGAGGACGCACGTACCGGACGCACGTACAGGAAGGTGCACGCGACTGAGGCACGTTTGACTGATGCCCTGATCAGAGGGGCTGTTGATCATTCCCCTCGGATGTCGGCCTCGATCGGGCCGTGACCCGGGACAACCCCCTCCGCTCGCGTCACAATCCTCCGCGCCTTTGCGGAACCTTTGCCCAGGGGTGGACGTTGATCAAATGAGCGTGCATGACCCGACGAATACCGAGGTGACGTCAATGGCATTGTTCGACCGGCTCAAGGACCAGGCCAAGCAGCTGCAGCAACAGGTCCAGGGCGGCGGCCACGGCGCGGCGGGAGGCCAGAGCGGTCACGGCAGCCACGGGAGCCACGGTGCCGCGGCGGCCGGCGGTTCGCACGGCAGCTCGCGGGGCGGTTCGAAAGGCCAGCTGGTGGGCCTGCTGAAGACACAGCTCGGCTCCCTGAAGGCGGAGCTGAAGAGCGGTGCGTACCGGGACGCCAGCATGGCGATGTGCGCCCTGGTCGCGGCGGCGGACGGGCATGTGGACACCGCCGAGCGCCAGCAGATGGAGTCGATGATCCTCAGCAACGACGTGCTGCAGAATTTCCCGCCGGACCAGCTGCGCCAGCGCTTCAACCGGCATGTGGACCAGCTCACCCGCGACTTCCCGCAGGGCAGGGCCGAGGCCCTGCAGGAGATCGCCAAGGCCGCGAAGAAACCCACCGAGGCCCGCGCGGTCGTCCAGACCGGCATCGTCATCGCCGGCGCCGACGGCCACTTCTCCCAGGCGGAACAGGCGATCCTCCGGGAGGCCTGCGGTGTGCTGGGCGTGTCGCCGGCGGAGTTCCAGCTCTGACCACGGCCCGACGGCTGTAGCCGTAGCCCAGCCATAGCCAGACCGCCGGCAGAGCCCCGGAGTTCTCCGGACTCGTCCCGGGTTCGGTCATGGGATGCCGTGGATGATGCGGATGCTTCCGGGTCGGTTTGAGCGCGTCGACCACTGGCCGTGTTGGTCCGGCCAGCGAGCCATACGACGCCTCGGACGACGTCGCGCAGGGCCCTCAACACCACCGGAGTGTTGTGCCGCCGGGCCTGGGCCGCATCCTCGTCGCCGAAGGTGCGTCCTTGGTCCAGCGGGGGCTGTAGTGGCGGCGGAGTTTTGACGCGTCGATGACGGAGCGGAGTTCAGGGCAGCTGGGGCCCGGTCCACCACACCCTCAGCTGTCGGCTCTCCGCTCCGCCTGAGCCCTCGTCGGCGCGCAGACCGGGAGCGTCCGGGGCACGCAGCTCAGCGCGCAACCAGACCTGCCCAACACGCTCACATGTGTCACGGTCACGTGCTTCCGCGATGCCGGCCTCGGCATCGCGGACCTGCGGGGGTTCATCGCCATTCTGCGCGCTGAGCATTCTCCGCAGCACAGGGTCGCCTTCCTTCTCGAGCGCCGTGCCGCCCTGCAGCAACGGGTGGCGGCTCTCTGCCGGGCCATGGAAGTTCTCGACGAGAAGATCGCCTACTACAGCTGAGCTCCACCGGGCTGCCGACGGCAGTGTTGTACCAGGGAGAAACCGGGGTCTGCCGACGTGCGCAGCTCCAGCCGGCCTTTTGGAGCGACGTCCATGAGCAACGAGGCGACCCTGAATCGACAGCTCGTCAAACAGTTGGTCGACGGTGGATGCCTGCGCCACCGCCTGGCGCATGCCGCGTACAAGGAGCGCTCAACAACCTCACGTTGACGACGTGGTGAAGAACGCAAACGGCCTTCACCACGTCGGCGATCCGGTTGGTGCAGGTATCGGTGTGGTGCACAATCGCTGCGCGCCATTCGATCAGAGGTGAATCATGATGCAGTTGGTCAGTTGGTCCGGACGAGAGCGGCTGTGAGAACGGCGGCCCCGAATGCTCCCGGACAAGGTGCGAGGATCAGGGCTGCGGGTGCAGGGTCCCGGTCCGGCGGCAGGACATGCGAAGGCACCACCAGGCCTCCCAGGAGCGCCAGTTGTGCGATCGGGTCGGCAAAGTAGTTCATGTGCGACATGACCTGACCAGAAGTCAGCATGGGTGCGGATGGTCCACAGCACCGCCGCGACGAGCAGCGTCGTCAGGCGTGAGTCGAGCTGCCGACAAGGCCGGGCACGAGGCCCGCCCTGCCCCGTACCTAACAGAGTTGCCAGAAGGCACACCAGCCCTGCGGCCGCCGCAGCCATCCGGTCGTACAGAAGCGTGGAGACGAAATCCGCTTGCGCCTGGTCGTACCGACTCACCCAGCGGCCCGCGAGCGCGCCAACCGCGGCGGCCGGCGCCACCCCCAGACGACAGGCCGAGCTGCCAAGTCGCTTTCGTGGCGCCTCCCATGCCGGGCGCGGGCAGCCCGGGCGCTGCGCAGGCTACAGCGCAGTACGAGCAGTCCGAGGGGCACACCGCGATCGCGTCGGTGACGCTGTGCGGGAAGTGGATGCCGGGGAAAGTGAGCCAGGCCCAGTCGGCGAGCGACTACGTACCCGTACGGAGGAGGCACGAGAGTTCGTAAGCGGTCCGCAGTGTTAACGCGAAGAGCGCCACGTTGACCACATGGCGGTGACGAACAGGCAGTGCGGTCCCGAAGCTGAGGGCGGCGGACCATAGCCGCCAGGGCTGGTACAGCCCATAGCGGGCTGACTGAGCGGGAGTAAATCCAGCGGTTCGGCCAGTGAGCTTCGTCCGGACAACCCAGGGCCAGACGACGCGAGATCGGGACGCGGTGGCGGCGACTCGCGCCGCACGCCAGGCCCTGCTCGCCCCGGCCCACCTGCGGTGCCGCATCAGTTGGCCCCTGAGCGCTTGAGTCGGCCCGGCTGAGCGTCGTGGTTGGTCCCTCCATGTTCGCTCACAGCCTGTGAGTGCTGGGTTTGCGTGGCCGCAGCGGATGGAGGTGAGCCCGACTCTGCAGCCTTCATCACTGTCTGGCCCGCTTGGGTGCGTGCGTACAGGACCTGCCTGCCTGCGCGGTGGGCGCTGACCAGTCCGGCGTTCCGCAGGGCGGTGAGGTGCTGGGAGGTGCCGCCGGGGGTCAGGCCGGTGCGGCGGGCGAGTTCGGTGGTGGATGCGGGGGCGGTCAGCTCGGTCAGGATCATCGCGCGGGAGCGGCCCAGCACCCCCGCCAGGGCGTTGGGGACGGTCGCGGGCCGAGTGTGCCAAAGCGTGCCGACGGCGCGGGGTGGATAGCGCAGGGAGGGTTGCCACGGTTCGTTGAGCACGGAGAAGACGCGTGGCCAGACGAAGGCGGAGGGCACCAGCAGCAGGCCCCGGCCGTCGAGCCGACGCGCTCCGCGCACGGTGCGGTGTTCCAGGTGCAGGGTGCCTCGAGCCCAGTGGACCTGCGGGTCGAGGTCGGTGAACAGGTGCTGCGCGCCGCCGGCGACCAGGCGGCCGGCGCGGTAGCGGATGTCGCCCTCCAGCAGGGTGAGGATGCGCGACCAGTACGGGGCCAGCGCCAGCTCCCAGTACGCCTCGATCGTCTCTGTCAGCCGCGCGAGCTCGGCGGCCGGATTGCCGCGCAGAGCCGCCATCCGCGCTTCCGGCACCTCGGCCGTGGTGTGCAGAAGCGCCGGCGGCATGGCCCGCACCGTGGCCAGTTCAATGTCCAGCGACGGCAGCGGCGTCGTGGGCGGCGGGCAGATGAACGCCGGGATGCGGCCGGCCCAGGGCAAGCGCTCGGGCATCGGGACGAGGTCGAACAGCGGGCTCAGGTCGAGGCCGGCCGCCGCCAGCCGCGGGCGTACCTGGTCTGCCCAGGTGCGGTGCAGGCCGTGTGAGTCCGCACCCTTGAGTACCCGGACGCTTGCCACCACCTCCCACAGTGGGGAGATCGCGAAACGGGTGCGGGCCACGTCCTCCATGGCGAATTCGATCTCGATCATTTAGCTCAGCGTAAATCTCTATGGGGAGCCGCGCAGCGTCCCTCACCGTACGCCTCATGAACGAAGTCCCAGATTCCCCGTGGCGCATGGGCGCCTTCCGCACGCTCTTTGCCGCAAGCGCCCTCAGTCACCTCGGAAGCAACATCGGTTATGTGGCGATACCGCTGCTCGCCGTGACCACGCTCGACGCCGGCCCCGGCCAGGCCGGTGCGCTGGCTGCGCTGTCCACGGCCGCCTTCCTGCTCATTGGGCTGCCCGCGGGCGCGTGGGTGGACCGCTTGCCCGGGCGCCGCCTGCTGGTGGCCGCCGACGCCGCTCGTGCGGTGTTGCTCGCCTCGATTCCGTTCGCCTGGTGGCTGGGCGTGCTCTCGCTGCCGCAGCTGTACGCAGTGGTGCTGCTGACCGGCTGTGCCACCGTGTTCTTCGACGTCGGCTCGCAGAGCGTCCTGCCCGAACTGGTCGGCCGCGAGCGCCTGGTGCCGGCGAACGCCGCCATCGTCAGCCTGATGGCCGGCGCCAACATCGCCGGCCGCGGCACCGGCGGCTTCATGGTCCAACTCCTCACGGCTCCCCTGGCGATTCTCGGCGGCGCCCTCGCCTACCTCGCCTCCGCCTGCGGCCTCACCGGTATCGCCCGCCACCCCGCTCGCACGGAGCCCTCGACCGCCAGGCGACGGCTACGGGCCGAGATCATGGAAGGGCTGCGCCACGTCCTCGGCACCCGCGAGCTGCGGCCCCTGGCGCTCACCGCGGCCCTCACCAACCTCGGCGCACAGATGATCAACGCCATGCTGCCGGTGCTGTTCACTCGTGAACTGCACCTGCCCGCCGGGGCACTCGGCCTGTACTGGGCAGCCGGCGGCCTGGGCATCCTGCTCGGTGCCCGCCTTGCCCACCCTCTTGCCGCCCGCCTGGGCCACGGCCGCACCCTGGCCCTGGCCGGGCTGTGGTTCGCACCCGCCGCGCCGGCCATTGCACTGGTCGACGCCGGTCCGTTGCTGTGGGTGGCCGGCGCCGGGTGGCTGGCCGCCATGACCAAGACGGGCATCGACAACGTCCTCGGCGTCACCTTGCGCCAGCACCTGACCCCGGACCCGCTGCTCGGCCGTATGAACGCCACCTTCCGCTTCCTGCTCACCGGGGCCCTGGCCATCGGCTCCGCTCTGGGCGGCCTCATCGGTGAGGCCGCGAACGTACGCATCGTCGTGTGGGCAGGCGCGGTGTGCCTGGCCGGCGCCTTCCTCCCGGTCTTCTACTCCCCCATCCGTGCACTCCGAGAGCTGCCGGCAACTCCGGCGCCGCCCCACCGGGCATCAGCGACGTCCGCCACCGAAGCGTGAACCAGGCGCCGCCGGCGCGCCCATTTCGTGGGCCGACCACCTTGTTCAACCGGGCCGGGACAAGCACTCAGGGGCTTCCCAATGGATAAGTCAAGCCGTGTGTGGGCCGTCATAAACCCCGTTGAGACCGTTCGTGATCTCTCCTAGGTTGGCCCGCGTGACGATCGAGGTGCCCTACCAGCCGCTTCCGATTCACCAGTCAGATGTGCGCTACGCCCGTGGCCCCGACTCCGGCGTGCAGCCCGGCGTGCCCTCCGGCGTGACGATTGAGTTCGACTGGAACGACAGCGCGATCTACCCGGGAACGTCACGGAAGTTCTGGGTCCATCTGCCCGCGCAGTACGACCCCGCCGAGCCGGCGTCGCTGATGGTGTTCCAGGACGGATGGTGGTACCTGGACCCTGAGGGGGAGGTCCGCGGTGCGATCGTCCTGGACAACCTCATGCACCGGGGTGACATCCCGGTCACCATCGGCGTGTTCGTCGACCCGGGTGTCTTCCCCGACGCCGAGAACCCGAAGAACCGCAATATCGAGTACGACGCCTACGACGATCGATACGTCAGCTTTCTCCTGACAGAGATCATCCCTGAGGTCACGAAGCACTACTCGATTGCCGAGGACCCCGACCGGTGGGGCATCTGTGGTGGCAGTAGCGGCGGGAACTGCGCCTTTACCGCGGCGTGGCTGCGCCCGGACAAATTCCGCCGGGTGATCGGGTACTTGTCCAGCTTCACGCAGATGCCGGGCGGCAACCCATACCCTGAACTCATCCCCCGCGTCCCTCGCAAGCCGCTGCGCATCTTCATGCAAGCGGGCCATCGTGACCTGCGCTGGAACGCGCCCGAGGCAAACTGGCTCGCCAACAACCTGCGCGTCGCGGCCGCGCTCGCAGAAGCCGGCTACGACTTCCGCCTTGTCCTGGGCGATGGCGGCCACAGCCCCAACCACGGCGGGGTCCTGCTGCCCGATGCCCTGCGCTGGTTGTGGCGGTCGGACGATCACCCGGACTAACCGGTGGGCTGAGGCGCAGCGACTTCGTACAGGCGGCCGTCCCGGATCAGGGCCCACAAGACGTTGACTCTGCGTCTGGCGAGGGAGATTACGGCCTGGGAGTGGCGTTTGCCCTCGGCGCGCTTGCGGTCGTAATACGTCCGGGAGTTGGGGTCGTAGCGCACACTCATCAAGGCGGACATGTAAAAGACGCGCTGGAGACCCCGGTGGCAGTGGCGGGGCCGGTACAGGTTGCCGTTCCTCTTCCCGGAATCGTGCGGTGCCGGAGCCAGGCCGGCGAAGGCGGCGAGTCGGTCTGGGCTGGCGAAGGCCGCGAGGTCGTTGCCGATCGCGGCGAGGAACTCGGCACCCAGCAGCGGGCCGATGCCGGGCATGCTGGCCACGATCTCGGCGAGCTCTTGATGATTGTCGAGTGGATGTTCACCGTCCCACACAGCAAGGTCATAGCTCACAGCCGAATCGTCGCAGGTGACGTTCGATCGCAACCAGCAGGTCCTGTCGCCCAGCGAGGCGAACCGACGAAATGCGGCTCGTGGGTGACGGAATGCACAGGCAGGTCAGTCAGCCGGACGGTCGCCGCGTGTTCGACGGCGCTCGCGCGGGCAGCCGTCTGGATCTCGCCCCGCCTGGACGACGATGGCGACTGAAGAGGCAAGCAAGCTCACGTGAGCTGTTGCCGCTGCGATGCCCGATGAGTAATGCCGCCATGCCGGGTCTACAGCACAGTTGAACGAGTCTGGATCGAACCCACAGGAGGCCGTAGTGTCCGCATCAGTGCTCGACATGTCGATGTCAGTCGACGGATATATCGCCGATCCAAACGATTTTCTGGGCGGCGACGATGGCGAACGACTGCACAAGTGGGCCGGCCCGCAGGACGAGTCCGGCCCGCCGTCCGGGCCGGCCGCGCACTTCCAGGACGAATGGAACACAGCCGGTGCGGTGCTCGCGGGACGACGCACTGCCGAGCTCATGGATCACTGGGGCGGTGATCACGGTGGTCTCCCGATCTTCGTGCCCAGTCACCGCCCGCCCGGCCCCGCCGCCCGTTGGGGCTATCCGTTGGTGACCTACGTGACCGACGGGATCGAAAGCGCGATGGCACAGGCCAAGGCCGCCGCCGGGGACAAGGACGTGCAGGTGCGTGGCGCGTACACGGCGCAACGGGCGCTTGAGGCCGGGGTGCTGGATGAGGTGCAGATCCATCAGATCCCGGTGCTGCTCGGTGATGGCCGTCGCCTGTTCGACGTCCTGCCGTCGCGGATCGAGTTGGAGATCATCCGGGTGATCGACACGCCGGAGGCCACTCACATCCGCTACCGCGTCCTTCGCTGAGCCGGTCGACCAGCACCTTCTTGGTTGTGGTGGGCCGAGGTACGTTGTCGCACCGGGTCACGGGCAAGTCCTCAGCAGGGAGAGGATCACCGTCGAGAGGGCGAGCACGTGCTCCACCCGATGGTGGAGCGTCCCGCTGCCCCGGGCCGGCATGAGCACACCCGGTTCGATCGTCAGGTCGGCCAGTTCCTCGCCGAGCTCCCTGAGCCCGCGCCGCGGCGGCATGTCGCCGTAGCGCATGTCGTGCCACCGGCTGAAGACCCGACTCGGCATGTTGTCGAGGGCCTGCTCGATGCGCTCTTCCGCGACGGCGTGACGTGTGACCTGGTTGATCGTCATGCCGGCCATCACTGGCAGTGACCACCGACAGCGCAGCCCCCTCGTCAACGGGCGGCTCGTCGGTCAGCTGCTGGTGTCGCGGACGCACTCGAGCTGGATGCGGGCGGCCGACCCGCCCCCGTTCCCGGATTGCCTCGCTCCGGGACGTGTCACGGACCCCACTTTGGATACGCGGTCCCCGCAGCACCACAAACCGCCCCGGACCGCCCCGCACGGCCCCGCACGGCCCCGGACCGCCCCGGACCGCCCCGGAAGGGACCAGAACATGGGCAGTGAACACGGCCCCCGGTCATCGCCCCACCGATCGGACACGACGCTGCGCGTCAACGGCAAGCCGCACACCCTGGCCGTGGACCACCGGCGTGTGCTGCTGGACGTGCTGCGCGAGGATCTCGACCTCACCGGAGCGAAGAAAGGCTGCGACCACGGTCAGTGCGGCGCGTGCACGGTCCTCGTCGACGGGCGGCGCGTCAACAGCTGTCTGCTGCTCGCCGTCGCCCTGGACGGCAGCGACGTCACGACCGTCGAGGGCCTGTCCGGCGACGGCGAGGATCCTCATCCGCTCCAGCAGGCCTTCCTGGATCGCGACGCCTTCCAGTGCGGGTACTGCACACCCGGCCAGATCTGCTCGGCGGTGGGCGCGCTCGCCGAGGCGCAGTCGGGCCATCCCTCGCACGTCACGGATCCCGCGGCGCCCTCCGGACGGCCCGTCGCACTGGACCGGGACGAGATCCGCGAGCGGCTCAGCGGCAATCTCTGCCGTTGCGGCGCGTATCCGCGCATCGTCGACGCTGTAGCGGACGTGAGCGGGGCGAGCAGCGCATGACGAGGCCGGCGGCCCGAGCGCACGACCGGGGCAACCAGAGGACGTGATCCCGTGGAAACCTTCGCCTATGTACGGGCCGGCAGCCTGGCGGAGGCGGCCGAAGCCTTCGCCGCCCACCCGGGAGCACGCTATCTGGGCGGCGGCACCAACCTCGTCGACCTGATGAAGCTCGGCGTGGAACGGCCGACCGCCCTCGTCGACGTCACCCGGCTCCCGCTCGACGAGGTGACGGAGCTGCCGGACGGGTCGCTGCGCATCGGCGCTCTGGTGCGCAACAGCGACCTCGCGGCGCACCCGCGCGTACGCGACCGCTACCCGGTCCTCTCCCAGGCGGTGCTCGCGGGCGCCTCGGGCCAGCTGCGCAACGCCGCCACGACCGGCGGGAACCTGCTGCAGCGCACCCGCTGCCCCTACTTCCAGGACCTCTCCAAGCCGTGTAACAAGCGGGAGCCGGGCAGCGGCTGCGCCGCCCGGGACGGCGTGCACCGCGACCACGCGGTCCTCGGGCAGTCCGAGCACTGCATCGCCACCCAGCCGTCCGACATGGCCGTGGCGCTGGACGCCGAGGTCGAGCTGTACGGCACGGCGGGCGTGCGCCGGGTGGCGGCGGCCGAGTTCCACCGGCTGCCCGGGACGCAACCGGAACGGGACACCGTGATCGAACCTGGCGAGCTCGTCACAGCCGTCCTGCTGCCCGCCGCCACGGCCGGGCTGCCGTCCGCGTACCGCAAGGCGCGCGACCGGGCCTCGTACGCCTTCGCGCTGGCCTCCGTCGCCGTGGTCCTGGAGGTCGCCGGGGGCGTCGTCGCACACGTGGGGATCGCCTTCGGGGCGCTGGCCCACCGCCCGTGGCGGGCCAGGCGGGCCGAGGAGGCACTGCTGGGCGCGGCTCCCACCCGCGCGGCCTTCGAGCGCGCCGCCGAACTGGAACTGTCCGAGGCCCGGCCGCTGCGCGACAACGCGTACAAGGTGCCGCTGGCCCGCAACCTCGCCGTGGACGTCCTCACGCGACTCGTACCGCAGGTGACCGGCTCGCAGAGGCCCGTGCCGCACGAGCCCGGGCGCGGCGGACCCGGACCGCATGGGGAGGACTCATGACCGCCGTGGGCGCTCCCGCCGAGCGCAGGGAGGGCCGGGAGAAGGTCACCGGAACTGCCCGCTACGCCGCCGAACAGCCCCTTCCCGGGCGGCTGTTCGCCCGACCCGTCCCGGCGGCGATCGTGCGGGGCCGGGTGACGGACGTCGACGACTCGGCGGCGATTGCGCTGCCCGGCGTCGTCACCGTGCTCACCCACCGCAATGCTCCCCGCCTCGCCTCGGCGGACGACGCCACACTCGCCGTGCTCCAGGATCCCGAGGTGCCGAACCGGGGCTGGTTCGTCGCCCTGGTGGTGGCCGACAGCCTGGAGGCGGCCCGGGCCGGCGCCGCCGCCGTACGGGTCACCTTCGCCGAGGAGACGCACGACGTCACGCTCACCGCCACGCACCCGCAGGCGTACGTCCCCGAGAAAGTCGCCGGGACGCATCCCGGCGCACGGGAGCTGGGCGACCCCGACGGCGCGTTCGCCGACGCGGACGTGTGGGTCGACGTCGGCTACCGGGTGCCGCCCCTGCACAACCACCCCATGGAACCGCACGCCAGCACCGCGCACTGGGACGGCGAACGGCTCACTGTGCACACATCGAGCCAGGGCACCACGGCCGTGCGTGGCGTGCTCTGCACGATGTTCGGGCTGGCGAACGAGCGGGTCACGGTCCTCGCCGAGCATGTCGGCGGTGGCTTCGGGTCCAAGGGCACGCCCCGGCCGGACGTGGTGCTCGCCGCGATGGCCACCCGGCACACCGGACGTCCGGTGACCGTGGTCCTCCCCCGCCGCATGCTGCCCACCTCCGTCGGTCATCGGGCGCCCACGCTGCACCGGCTGCGCCTGGGCGCGGGCTCCGACGGCCGGCTGACGTCGCTCGTGCACGAGGTGACCACGTACACGTCCCGCATCAAGGAGTACGTCGAGTCCGCGGGCATCCCGGCCCGTGTCATGTACGCCTGCCCGAACCTGCGCAGTCGGCATCACGTGGTCCGGCTCGACGTGCCGACGCCGTCCTGGATGCGGGCGCCCGGTCACGCGTCGGGCATGTACGGCCTGGAGTCGGCGATGGACGAGCTGGCCGAGGCGCTCGGGATGGACCCGGTCCAGGTGCGGATCCGCAACGAACCGGAGACCGAGCCGGACAGCGGCAAGCCGTTCAGCAGCCGGCATCTCGTCGAGTGCCTGCAGGAGGGCGCCCGCCGGTTCGGGTGGTCCGAGCGCGACCCCCGCCCCAGGGCGCGCGCCGCCGGGCCGCTCCTGCTCGGGACGGGCGTGGCCGCCTCCACGTACCCGGTGCAGGTGTATCCGTCACAGGCCGCCGCGCGTGCCCTGCCGGACGGGTCCTACCTCGTCGAGGTGAACGCCGCGGACATCGGCACGGGCGCCCGTACGGTCCTTGCGCAGGTCGCGGCGGACGCCTTGGAGGTGCCCCTGGAGCGGGTGCGGATCCGGGTGGGCAGCAGTGATCTGCCGGCGGCTCCGCTGGCGGGCGACTCGTCCGGGACCGCCTCCTGGGGCTGGGCGGTGCACGAGGCCTGCACCCGGCTCGCGGCCCAGCTGGCGGAACGTCAGGGGCCATTGCCCGACGAAGGGTTGGAGGCTCTCGCCGACACCAAGGGGACGGCCGACGCCGAAAGCCCCTTCGCCCGGCACGCGTTCGGCGCGCACTTCGCGGAGGTCTCCGTGGATACGGTGACCGGAGAGGTGCGGGTGCGCCGGCTGCTCGGGGTGTACGCGGCCGGGCGCATCCTCAACTCCCGTACGGCGCGCTCGCAGTTCGTCGGCGGGATGACGATGGGCCTGGGCATGGCGCTGACCGAGGGCAGCACCCTGGACCCGGCCTTCGGCGACTTCGTGGAGTCGGATCTCGCCGCCTACCACGTGCCCGCGCACGCCGACGTGCCGGACATCGAGGCGCACTGGATCGACGAGGACGATCCGCATCTCAACCCGCTGGGCAGCAAGGGGATCGGCGAGATCGGCATCGTGGGCACGGCGGCCGCCATCGGCAACGCCGTGCACCACGCCACGGGCGTCCGCTTCCGCGAACCGCCGCTCACTCCCGACCGGGTGCTGACGGGCCTGCTGGAGGCCCGTCAGCACCCGGCGCCGGCCCGCTGACCGGCGCTGAGCGGACGTCAGCCCGGGGCACAGCGCCACGCGCGTCCGGGCACCCGCCCCGAAGGCCAGGACCTGGCCTTCGCCGGCCTCTTCGCCGACGTCGTCTGCCTGCCTGCCCCGCCAGAAGAAGACAGACACGTGTCTGAGGCCGGCCGGAAGCCGGTGGCCCGGGTCGATTCAGGCAGCAGACAGGAGCGGGAGGCCGGGTGGGGTCCCGCGGCGCGGCTGAAGACGGTCGCCGGGCCGATGACGCGCGAACCGAACTTGTCGCGGACGCGGCCGATGGCGGCCTCGGCGACCAGCTGGGCTTCACAGGCGTCATCGAGACTGGTCCGCTCTGATATCTGGTCGGCGTCGGCCAGATCCTCTCCCTTCAACACCAGGACGGTCAGTCGGCCGCGCCTGAGGCACCGAGCCGGGCAGTCCGGGGCCCCTGGAAGGGGGAGGTGGTGTGGCACGACGCGGTCGGCCGGCACAGGCACCGAATCGAGGCGGACCGTTTCACCGGCGGTGGTGCGCTGTCCCATGCCGTCCCAGTCGTCCACGACCGTGAGGCCGGGCGCGCCGCGCGGTACGTACGCCACGTGCGGCGTGTCGTCCTCGGCTCTCGAGGACCGGGATCCGGTGGGCGAGCAGCGCGGCCGGCTCCGCGGCCGCGGCAAGGGCCTCGGCGTCATCCCGCGATGACGTGCGCGACGCTCATCCGGCGGCCGCCAGCAGCGTCGTCCGCCCGCCCAGCGCGGCCGAGAACGCGTCCGTGACCTGAGCCAGAGCCTCGGCCGATCCCGGCGCGACGGTCAGCGTGCCGTCCTCGCCCACCGTGATGTCCTTGTCGAGCGTGAACCAGCCCGGCGTGATGTGCGCGGGGCCCATGGAGGCGAGCACCGGGCGCAGGGCGTAGTCGATGGCCAGGACATGGGCGGTGGTGCCGCCGGTGGCCAGCGGGAGGACCGTCTTGCCCGCCAGCGCGTACTGCGGGAGCAGGTCCAGCAGCGACTTCAGCAGTCCGGAGTAGGCGGCCTTGTAGACGGGGGTACCGATCACCACCCCGCCCGCCTGCTCGAACAGGGCGGTGGCCCGGACGATCGCCGGGTGACCGAAGTCGGCCCCGAGCAGCGCCTCGGCAGGCAGGGTACGAACGTCCAGCGCAATCACCTCGTGGCCCTGCGCGACGAGCCGCTCGTCCAGGTGGCGCAGCAGCCGAGCGGTGCGGGAGGTGGCGGAGGGGCTTCCGGAGACGGACAGGACAGTAGCCATGCAAGGACCTTTCGGTTCGTCGTTTCGTCTGCGGGCCGCGGTCAGGCGTGGGCGCGGCGGGCTCGGACGCGGCTTCCCGCGCTTCCGGTTCGCGTGCCAGGGGAAGCACCCGCTTGCCGAGCCGCTCGGCGATCTGCTCAGGGGTGCCGATCACAACCGTGCGGAAGCCCCGGCCTGCGGGAACTCTCGAACGTCAGCTCGACTGGAAGGAGTGACCCCGCCGGGACCATTCCTCCGCGAGCAGTTCGTACGAACGGACCCGGTCCGTGTGGTCGTGGGTGATCGTCGTGATGAGCAACTCGTCCGCGCCCGTGGCCTCCTGCAGCTGTTCCAACTGGTCGGCCACCAGGCCCGGTGAGCCGACGAACTGGGTGTCGAGGCGGTCCTGGACGAGGGCCCGGTCCTCGTCGGTCCATGGGTGGGCGCGCGCTTCCTCCGGCGTCGGGTACTCGATGGCGCCCTCGGCGGTGCGGATGCTGCGGACCCACGGGCCGTAACCGGTGGCGAGTGCGCGGGCGGTGGCGTCGGTCTCGGCGACGACGACGTCCGCCGAGACGCTGACGTACGGCTTGTCGAGGAACTCGGAAGGCTGGAAGAAGGACCGGTATCCCTCCACCGCATCCAGGACTGTGGCCGGGCTGACGTGGTAGTTCGCCGCGAACCGCAGACCGCCTCGGCCCGCGACAGCGGCGCTCTCACCACCGCTGCTGCCCAGGATCCACACCTCCACGTCGGCGCCCTCCCCCGGCACGACGTGCGCCTCGACGCCCTCCGGGGAGCGGTAGGTGCCGGCGAGCAGGGCGAGGATGTCGTCGATCTGCTCCGCGTAGTCCTGCGACTCGGCGCCCGGCAAGAGAAGCAGCCTCCGCTGCAGCGCGATGCGGGGTGACCCGAGCAGATGCTCGAAGGAGAAGCGGGGCGGGATCAACAGGCCGTTCGGCGTGCGGCCGTCGACGACCGGGGTCGCCGTCGGCAACGGTGCGGCCGACTGTCCCGGCGGGCGACCGCCCGAGCGTCCCAGGCCCAGATCGAAGCGGCCCGGGTGCAGGGCGTCGAGCAGACCGAACTCCTCCACCGTGGACAGTGCCGTGCGGTGCCCGAGCTGCACGGCCCCGGAACCGAGCCGGATGGTGGAGGTGGCGGATGCGGTCAGGGCCAGGACAACCGCGGGGGACGTGCCGGCCACACCCGGATTGAGGTGGTGCTCGGCGACCCAGTATCGGGCATATCCGAAGCGCTCGGCCTGCTGTGCGAGGTCGATGGAGTTGCGCAGGGCATCGGCTGGTGTCGAGCCGGAGGGGATCGGGACCAGGTCGAGAACGCCGAGGGCAATATCAGACATGGACGGACTCCTGGGTGAGTGGTGGCGCCGGAAGCACAGGTCCCCATACGAACGGCGGGTCCGGGATCTCGCGGCGCAGCACGGGGGCAACCTTGGACTGGAACAGCTCGAGGGAGGCACGGTGCTCGGACTCCGTCAGCCCACCCGCGTCCGCGTGCAGGTGCACCACCGTGTGGCCGAACTTGTCGTGGTAGCGGTGCACCTTGTCGATGACCTGCTGCGGGCTGCCGATCAGGGCCGAGCTGCGCTCGACGAAGTCCTCCAGGGTCTCGAAGACGATCGGGAGGCCGGCCTTCTTGAAGAACGTCAGATGGGACTCGAAGACCGGCCGGTACGCTGCCAGCGCTTCCTGGGAAGTGGGCGCTACGTAGATGCCCGCCGTGCCCGCGCCGACGGCGATCTGCGCCGGATCATGGCCGTAGTGTGCCCAGCGCTCGCGGTAGTACCGGATCAACTCGGCATAGGGCTCTATGGGATTGGTGACGTTCGCCGAGAAGAGCGGGTCGCCGTGGCGGGCTGCCAGGTCGACCGACTCCTTGCTGGTCGCGCTGCCGTGCCAGACCCGGACCGGCCGCTGATACGGCCGCGGCCACACCTCGGCGTCCGTCAGCGGGGGACGGAAGCGGGTGTCGGCGGTGACCTTGTCCTGGCGCCAGATCTTGCGGAAGACCTCGTAACTCTCGGCGTTGCGGTCCCACTGGTCCTCAGGCGTGACGTGGAACAGGTCGCGCTGGGCGGTGCCGTTGCCCTTGCCGATGATCAGGTCGAGACGACCGCCGGAGAGGTGGTCGAGGGTCGCGTAGTCCTCGTAGGCGCGGACCGGGTCGAGCAGGCTGAGGGTCGTCACGGCGGTGAAGAGCCTGATCCGCTTGGTCAGGGCGGCCACATGGCTGAGAACCACGGTCGGTGAGGAGGAGATGAACGGCCGCTCGTGGCGCTCCCCCACGCCGAAGCCGTCGAAACCCAGCTCCTCGGCGAGCAGCGCGTTGTCGAGGACCTCGCGGAAGCGGTCGTGGGTCGGCTTCTGTATCCCGGTGAGGGGATCCTGGCGGTGCACGATGAGTGTGATGGCGAGGAATTTCACGACGCCACCCGCGGCTCGGCCCGTACGTCGTCGGGGTGGGCGAGGCCGAGGTGGTGGCGGAGAGTGGGGCCGTCGTACTCGGTGCGGAAGACGCCCTGTTCCTGCAGGAGCGGGACGACCTTGTCGGCGAAGTCGTCCAAGCCGGTGGGGGTGATGTGCGGGACGAGGATGAAGCCGTCACTCGCGTCCGCCTGGACGTACTCGTTGATGGTGCGGGCGACGGTCGACGGGGACCCGATGAAGTTCTGCCGGTTGCCGATGTTGATGACCAGGTCGCGGATCGACCAGTTGTTGGCCGCGGCCAGCTCGCGCCACTCGCGGGCGGTGGCCAGCGGGTCGCGGTACATGCGGACCTGGGCGCGGCCCTTGGAGATGTGGTCGTCGCTGACGTCCGGGTCGATGTCGGGGAGCGGGCCCTCGGGATCGTAGGAGGACAGGTCCCGGTTCCAGACGAACTCCAGGTGCTTGAGGGCGGTGGCCCCGCTGACCTGTTGGCGTCGGACGATCCGCGCCAGTTCCTCGGCCTCGGCGTCGGTGTCTGCGAGGGCGAAGGAGGCGGCGGGCAGGATCAGCAACTGGTCATGCCTGCGGTTGTACTTGGCCAGGCGGTTCTTGACATCCGTGTAGAAGGCCTGGCCGCCCTCCAGGGTCGCGTACCGGCTGAAGATGGCGTCGGCGGAGGAGGCTGCGAACTCACGGCCCTCCTCGGAGTCGCCGGCCTGGAAGACGACCGGGCGGCCTTGCGGGGAGCGCGGGACGTTGAACTGGCCGTGGATGTCGAAGTGTTGGCCGGTGTGAACGAAGGAGCCGGCCTTCGCGTCCCGCAGGAACACACCCGAAGCCTGGTCGGCAAGGATCTCGTCGCCGTGCCAGGAATCGAAGAGCTCCTGGGTGGCGGCGAGGAACTCCTTGGCGCGGGAGTAGCGCTCCTCCTGCGGCAGGAAACCGCCGCGGCGGAAGTTCTCTCCGGTGAAGGCGTCCCAGGAGGTGACCACGTTCCAGGCGGAGCGGCCCCCGGAGAGGTGGTCGAGACTGGCGAACTGGCGGGCCACCTCGTACGGCTCGTTGAACGTGGAGTTGATGGTGCCGGTCAGCCCGAGACGCTCGGTGACTGCGGCGAGCGCGGCGAGGACGGTGAAGGTGTCAGGGCGGCCGACGACGTCCAAGTCGTATATTTTTCCGCCCTGTTCGCGCACGCGCAGTCCCTCGGCAAGGAAAAGGAAGTCGAACTTGGCGCGTTCGGCGGTCCGCGCGAAGTGCGCGAAGGAGCTGAACTCGATGTGGCTGCCGGCCTTCGGGTCGCTCCACACGGTGGTGTTGTTGACGCCCGGGAAGTGCGCGGCCAGATGGATCTGCTTCAGCGGCTTGCTCATGTCGGTGCTGTCCTTCCCGCTCAGGCGGTGGCGGCGTAACGGTTGGCGGGGCGGGCGAGACCCAGCAGACCGCGCAGGGTGTCGGTCTCGTAGGCGGTGCGGAAGACGCCCCGGCGCTGGAGTTCGGGGACCACGGACCGGGTGACGGCGGGGAGGTCGTGTCCGGCGACGGCGGGCCGCAGCCGGAACCCGCTCAGTCCCTCAGCCGCCAACTCCTGGAGCAGATCGGCGAGTTGGGTAGGTGTACCCGTGAAGACGCGTGCATCGCTCGTGTACGGCTCCCCCGCCAGCGCGTCGAGACGTGCGCGCCGGTCCTCGGCGGCGGCCTGCTCGTCGTCCAGGAAGACCACCACGTCGCCGAAGACATGCAGGAGTTCACCTGCGCGCCCGGCCGCCTCCTGCTCGGCCCGGATCTCGGTGACGATCGCTCGGGCGTGGTCGGTGTCGTGCGGGGTGACATAGCCGACATCGGCCTGGCGGGCCACCAGCCGGTACGGGACGGTCTGGTGGGCGAGGGCGGTGACGAGGGGCTGGCCCTGCGGCGGGCGCGGTGTGATGGAGGGGCCCTTGACGCTGAAGTGCTGTCCCTCGAAGTCGATGTAGTGGAGCTTGTCCCGGTCGATGAAACGGCCGGTGGCGGCGTCCCGGATCTCGGCGCCGTCCTCCCAGCTGTCCCAGAGGCGACGGACGACCTCGACGTAGTCGGCGGCCTCGTCGAAGTGCTCGGTGAGCCGCTCCTGTCCGGCCGGGCTCTGGAGCTCCGCCAGGCTGATCGGCGGGAAGGTACGGCGGCCGAAGTGGTCGGCCTCGTGCGGGCGGGCGCTGATCTGCACGCGCAGGCCGGCCCGGCCGGTGCTGACGTAGTCGAGGGTGGCGATCGCCTTGGAGATGTGGAACGGCTCCGTGTGGGTGGTGATCACAGTCGGCACCAGTCCGATGTACCGGGTGAGCGGCGCGATGCGGGATGCGATCAGTACGGCGTCCAGGCGGCCGCGGACCTGATCGGTACGGCCGTCCGACTCGCCGTAGTGGGCGGACTGCAAGCCGAGTCCGTCCTCGAAGGTGACGAAGTCGAGCAGGCCGCGCTCGGCCTCGGCGACCAGGTCGGCCCAGTAGGCGGCGGTGAACAGGTCCCGGGGGCGGGCGACCGGCTCACGCCAGGAGGCAGGGTGCCAGCCGGTGCCCTCAAGGGCGACGGCAAGGTGCAGGTGAGAAGGGGGCGTTGAGGACACGAAGGTGCCTTCCTGAAGGTCCGTACGAGATCACCGGCCCGCGGGGGGCGCACGGTGGTGGGCGACCGCAGGGAGATGGGGGTCCCCGGCCGAAGGCTGGGGGAGGGTCAGGAACAACAGAGGGCGCCGGCCACGCGCTGGAGGTCGATGTGGGGCCGGCCGTGGAGGCGCACGGCACGCGGTACACGTGTCACCCGGCCCACCTCCACATCATCGCCTTCGACAAGGACAACGGCACGGCTATGCCGTTTCTTCCAGGACGGCGGCTTCGGTCTGCCGTACGAGTGAGAAGACCGTACGGCGGCGCAGGGTGAAGCCGATCGACTCGTACAGCCCGATCGCGTTCGCGTTGTCGGCCCTGGCGTGCAGGAAGGGCCGCTCGCCACGCTCCTTGATGCCGGCCGCCACGGCGCGGACCAGACGGGTCGCCAAACCCCGGCCGCGGTACGCCGGGTCGGTGCACACGGCGCTGATCTCGGTCCAGCCGGGGGGATGGAGACGTTCGCCGGCCAGGGCGACAAGGCGGCCGTCGTAACGGATGCCGAGGTAGGTGCCCATCTCGATGGTGCGGGGCAGATAGGGGCCCGGTTCGGTGCGGGCCACCAGGTCGAGGATCTCGGGCACGTCGTGAGGGCCGAGCCGTACGGCTTCGGGGTCGGGCTCCGCGCGCAGGCCGGTGTCCACGAGCTGGACGCCGTGCGCGGTGCCGACGACCTCCCAGCCCTCAGGCGCCTCGGTGACGCCCGGCACCGAGGCGGTGCCGCCGGGGCCGACGAGCGCGGCGAGATCGCCCCAGGCGCGCGGGTCGTCCTCGTCGCAGACGGCGTAGAAGGGAGCCACGTCCTGGTGATAGCGAGCGGCGTGGCCGATGCGTTCGGCGAAGTGGGCGTGGGGGCCGGCGAGCGCGGCCCAGGCGGGGTTGTCCAGGATGTGCGAGGAGCTGGTGTCGACAGGGGTGACGGACATGGTGTGACGGTCTCCGGGGTGCAGCTCGGGATGTTCGGCGCGCGCGGACTCGGCCGCGGGGCGGCGGTGGAGTCCGCGGCGCGCCGTGGTCAGGAGTTGTCGAGCGGTAGGCCCGGCGGGTTGACCTCGGACTTGGCGACGGCCTCGTTGGAGAGGTTGTACGCCTTGAGCCACTTGGCGTACTGACCGTTCTCGATCAGGTAGTTGATGGCGTCGGCGAGCGGCTTGGCGAGTCCGCTGTCCTTCTTCGCCGTTGCCGCGATCAGGCCCTGCAGGCTCACGCCCGCGCCGGAGTAGGTGCCCGCGGTGCGGGTGGCGTTGGGCGTGCCGGCCACCTGACGGTTGTGGTAGGCGAAGCCGGGGTTGGGGCCGAAGGAAGCGTCGACCTTGCCGCTGTTCAGGGCCAGGTAGGTGCTGGTGCTGTCCTGGAAGTACTTGATGGTGAGCTTCTTGCCCTCCTTGGCCAGCTTGTCCTTCCACTCCAGAAGGATCTTCTCCTGGTTGGTGCCGGAGCCGACGGCGATCGTCTTGCCGGCGAGGCTCTCGTAGTTGCCGTCGAAGTTCCAGGTGCTCTTCTTCGGCACGATGAAGGCGAGGTTGTCCTGCCGGTAGGAGGCGAACTCGTACTTCTTCTTGCGCTCCTCGGTGTCGGTGACGTTCGAGAAGGCCACGTCGACCTTGCCGCTGTCGATGCCGACGAAGAGGTTCTCCCAGGTGGAGTTCTTGACCTGGGCCTTGAGTCCGAACACCGCGGCGACCAGGCGGCCGAGGTCGGGCTCGGAGCCGGTGAGGCTCTTCTGGTCGTCGCCGATGTACGCGAGCGGCGGGAACCCGGCGGGCAGGGCGCCGATGCCGATCTCCAACCGGCCGCGCTCCTTGACGGCGGCGGGCAGTTCGGCGCTGATGGACTTGACCTCGGAGACCTTGATGGTGGTCTGAGTGGCGGCGCCGTTGGAGACCTGACCGATGACGACCTCGCCGGACCTGGCGCTGTCGGTGGTGGTGGCCGCGTCGCTGTTGCCACCGCAGGCGGCGAGCCCGGTCGCCAGGGAGGCGACGGCGGTCGCCACGGTGATGCCGCGTATCAGGCTGCGTCGGGTGAAGTGGGTGGGCATGGCCGTTCCTTGTCGCTGAGGGTGATGACGGTGGCGTGGGGGGAGGTCTGGGGGTGCGGAGGGTCAGAGGACCTTGCTCAGGAAGTCCCTGGTCCGCTCGTGCCGCGGTGTGTCGAGGACCTCGGAGGGCGGGCCCTGCTCGATGATCCTGCCGCCGTCGATGAAGACGACCCGGTCGGCGATCTCGCGGGCGAAGCCGATCTCGTGGGTGACGATGACGAGGGTGGTGCCGCTGGTCGCCAGGTCCTTGATGACGGCGAGGACCTCGCCGACGAGTTCGGGGTCCAGGGCGGAGGTGGGTTCGTCGAAGAGGATCACACCCGGACGGAGGGCGAGTGCGCGGGCGATGGCGACGCGCTGCTGCTGGCCGCCGGACAGCTGGCGCGGGTAGGCGCCGGTCCTGTCGGCGAGGCCGACCCGGTCGAGGAGTTCGCGGGCGAGTTTCTGGGCCTCCGACTTGGAGAGCCTCCCCGTGGCGACCGGGGCGGCGGCCACGTTGTCCAGAACGGTCAGGTGGGGGAACAGGTTGAAGTTCTGGAAGACGAAGCCGATCCGGCCGCGCTGGGTGAGGATGGCCCGCTCGCTCAGCTCCTTCAGCCTCCCCCGGCCTTGGGCCGGGGGGACCCCCGTCTGCCTTCGGTCGCCGTGCCGCTTCACGCCGATCAGCTCGCCGTTGATGCTGACGTGGCCGATCTCGGGCTTCTCCAGGTGGTTGATGACCCGCAGCAGGGTGGACTTGCCGGAGCCGGAAGGGCCCAGGATGACGGTGACCTCGCCGGGGCGGACGGTCAGGTCGACGCCGTCCAGTACCCGGTGGGCGCCGTACCACTTGTGCACGTTGTGCACCTCGACGGTGGCGGGCTCGACGTCCGCCAGGGCTTCGAGCGTTTCGGCGGTCATACGGCGGCCTCCCGGCGGATACGGGCCCGCAGGTCGGTCAGACCGGTGCGGAGCTTCTGCAGCGGCGTCGGCGGCAGGCTGCGGGTGGCACCGCGGGCGTAGTGCCGCTCGACGTAGAACTGGACGACGGAGACGACGCTGGTCAGGATCAGGTACCAGACGGTGACGACCAGCAGCAGCGGCACGGTGTCGCCGGGGTAGGTGGAGCCCATGGTCTGCGCGGAGCCGAACAGGTCGAGCAGGGAGACGTAGAAGACCAGCGAGGTGCCCTTGATGAGGCCGATGAGCTGGTTGACGTAGTTCGGGATGATCGAGCGCAGCGCCTGCGGGAAGACGATCCTGCGGAACTGGTAGCCCTTGGGCAGGCCGAGCGCCGCGGCCGCCTCGTGCTGCCCCTGGTCGACGGAGAGGATGCCGCCGCGGACCACCTCGGCCGCATAGGCGGCCTCGTTGAGACTGAGGCCTATGACGGCGACGACCATGTCGGTGGCCAGTCTCGACTCGTCGAAGGAGAAGAAGGCCGGGCCGAAAGGGATGCCGACGCTCAATGTCGCGTACAGGGCGCTGAAGTTGTAGAGGAAGATCAGCACGACGATGAGCGGGATGGAACGCAGCGCCCAGACGTAGGTCCAGCTGGCCGCGCGCAGCACCGGGCTCTTCGAGAGCCGGCCCAGTGCGAGCACGATGCCGCCGACAAGGCCCAGCACCGCGCTGTAGGCGGTGACTTCGAGCGTGATGACCAGTCCGTCGAGGATGGTCGGCCGCAGGAACCAGTACCCCCAGCGGTCCCACTGGTAGAAGGGGTTGGTGACCAGTCCGTGCACGAACTGAGCGATCAGGACCAGGACGACCGAGGTGACGATCCAACGGCCTGGCCTCCGCAGCGGACGAACTCGCTGTGCAATGAGGGACTTTGACGGATCGTCGGTGATCGTCGTCTCGGCGAGGGTGACGGTGGCACCAGGGGGTTCACTCATGATGGGCTCCGGCTGGGTGGGAACATCCCGGAAGCACGGCGGCATGCGGCGGCGCACACGACGGCGGGGGTACCGGGGGGCAGGAAGGACAACGGCACACCGTGGGCGCGGTGTTCGTCAGGAAGTGCGGGGGCTGCGGGGGCTGCGGGGAGGTGTCAGCCCCGACAGCGGGCACGGCCCGGTGCGGTACACAGTGCGCTGCTCACGCGGAGAAGGTCGACGGCCCGGTCGGCGACGAACAGGTTCGCGTACGACGGCACGCAGCCCTGGGAGCGGCGTGCGGCCGTCCTGGGAGCTGCGTACATGGTGTCACCGTCACTGTTCCGGCCCCAGGGGCCTCGCGCTTACCGAAACTTCATCGGCCGGGTCGTCACCTGGGGCACCCCACCGCGGTGGGAGGGTTGCCGGTCAGCAAGCCAGGGCTTGTCGCTGACGCTCATGACCTTTCTGGACGGTAGTTAAGACAACGGCCCGAACATTTGTCAACGCCGGTCCAACAGGTGGAAAGGCCGGCGAGTGCGGTGGCGGCGTTCGATGCCGCCGAGGTCGAGGCGGCCGCCCGAAGGCCGGTCGGGCGACGAGGCGGCGGCGTCCGGGTGGCTGCGGTGCACGGTGTCGAGTCGGACCAGTACGACCCACGACTCGACGTCGGTCGTCGGGACGCGGCGACGGTGGCGCCGGACGAGTCGGCACGGGTTGACGTGCCGATGAGCAGCGCGTCCGTCGGGCAGTACGCCTCGCGCTGGAACCAGGTCTGGCATCTGTCCTGTCGCACGGTCACCGGAACGCCGTCCGGTGTCCCCAGATCGAGCCCGGCCACCGCGGTGAAGCCGTCTTCGTCGGTTTTGCGGAGCCCTCGACCCGCCACGCGGGCGGACTCCCGCCGCTCCGGAAAGCGGCGGGAGTCGCGAGCGGGTCAGCCATGGAACTGGTTCGCCGGGACCGGGAGCCCGTAGTGCTCGCGCAGTGTCGTGCCTTCGTACTCCTCGCGGAACAGCCCCTTGCCGCGCAGGATCGGCAGTACGTGCTCGACGAAGGCTGCGAGGCCCGACGGCAGGGCGGGAGCCATGATGTTGAACCCGTCCGCGGCACCACCCTCGAACCAGGCGATGATGGTCTGCGCGATCTGCTCGGGCGTGCCGACGAACTCGAAGTGGCCGCGCCCGCCGCCGAGCCGGGAGATGATCTGCCGGACCGTCAGCTGCTCGCGCACCGCGAGATCGATGATCAGGTCGGAGCGGCTCTGCGAGCCTTCCAGCTGCGGCCTGGCGAGGATGAACTCCGGCAGGGGCTCGTCGAGCGCGAAGGCCGAGGGCTCGGTCTCGAACACGGCAGCCAGCTGGCGCAGCCCGTACTCCGGGACGCGCAGCTCGTCGAACTGCCGCGCAAGCGCCCGGGCCTCCTCCTCGGTCGACCCGATGTACGGGACGATGCCGGGCAGGACGATCACGCCCTGCGGGTCGCGGCCCGCGGCCCTGGTCCGTGCCTTGATGTCGGCGTAGAAGGCGGCCGCGCGCTCGTACGTGGTGTGGGCGGTGAAGATGGCCTCGGCGTGGCGGGCCGCGAAGTCCTTGCCGTCCTCCGAGGAGCCGGCCTGGACGAGCAGCGGGTAACCCTGCGGCGGGCGCTCGACGTTGAGCGGGCCTGCCACCTTGAAGTACCTGCCCTGGTGGCCGAGCCGGTGCAGCCGCTCGGGGTGGGCGTAGCGTCCGGTGGTCCTGTCCGCGACGACGGCCTCGGACTCCCAACTGTCCCACAGCGCCTTGGCGACCTTCAGGAACTCGTCGGCCCTGGCGTAGCGTTCGGCGTGGCCTGGGCGGTTGTCGAGGCCGAAGTTGGCTGCCTCGTCCGCCCCTGCCGAAGTGACGATGTTCCAGCCGGCCCGGCCGCCGCTGACGTGGTCGACGGAGGCGAGCCGACGGGCGAGGTTGTACGGCTCGTTGTACGTCGACGACACGGTAGCGATGAGGCCGATCCTGCTCGTCGCCTGGGACAGCGCGGTCAGCAGGGTCAGCGGCTCGAGCTGGCCCGGCGGCCGGAACTCGCCGGTGCCGATGAGGGCGGGGCCGTCCGCGAGGAACAGCGAGTCGAACTTGGCGCTCTCGGCCAGCTGCGCCAGCTCGATCCAGTGCCGCAGGTCGAAGTCCGCCCGGGGATTGCTGTGCTGGAGGCGCCACGCCGCCTCGTGGTGGCCCGCCTCCATGAGGAAGGCGTTGAGGTGGAGCCGCCGTGGCGCGCTCATGGGGTCACCTTCAGCTGGGAGCTGTCGTAACCGGCCGGGAGGAGGTTGTCGGTGATCGACTTGACGTCGACCTTCTTGGTGATCTGACCCGCCTCCAGGAAGGCGTCGGCGAGCTTCTGCTCCAGCTCGATGTCCGACTGCTCCACCGGAGTCACCCGGTTCGAGTAGGCGGCCAGGGACGCCTTGGCGTCGGCCAGTGGGATGCCCTGCTCCTTCGAGAGCGCCTGCGCGTACTTGTCGGGGTTCTTGACACCCCAGGCGAACTCCCGTGACAGCCTCTTCAGGACGTCCCTGAGAGCGGCACGCTTGGTCTTGTCCTTCAGCGACGCGTCACTGGCGACGTAGTAGCTGCTCGTCTGGTCGATCGGCGGGAGACCCTTGACCAGGATCCGCGCGCCGTTCTTGACCGCGATCGCGGACTGGGGGTTCCAGATGGCCCATGCGTCCACCTTGCCGGTGTTGAAGGCCGTCGCGCCGGCCGCCGGGTCGAGGAAGGCCAGCTTCACGTCCTCGGGGGTGATGCCGGCGCTCTTCAGGGCGTTCAGGGCCAGGCCATGGGCCGAACTGCCCTGCGGAACAGCGATCGTCTTGCCCTTGAGGTCGGCGGCCGTCCTCAGCTTCGAGCCCTGCGGCACGATGATGTTCTCCACCGCCTGGTCGGGAGTGAGGGAGCGGTTGACGGCGACGACCTTGAAGCCGTACTCCTTCGCGGCGCCGGTGATCGGCGGCACGTCACCGACGCTGCCGAGATCGATGTCGCCCGAGGCGGCGGCCTGCACGAGTGGGGGGCCGTAGGTGAACCGGGCGAACTTCACCTTGTAGGGCGCGTCGTCGAACACGCCGGTGATCTCCGCCAGCTCCTGGCTGCCGTCACCGCCGTTGTCGCCGATGGTGAAGGTGTACTTGCTCCACTCGGGGTGCTTGGCGTCGCTCGCGTCGGCGGCGTTGCTCAGCGGCGCGGCGGTGTCCGACGACGACGAACCGCAGGCGACGAGGGTGCTCGCGAGGGCGAGCGAGCCGACGGCGCCGATGAGTCTGCTGGTTCTCTTACGCATGGGGTGTGATGTGCTTTCTGTCTGGGTGAGGGTGTGTGTTCGGCGAGGTCAGTGCCGGCCGGCGAGGCCGAGATCTGCCAGGAGCCGGGCGCGGAGTTCCTCGCGTGCGACGCCCGCTTCGCGGTCCACGGCGGAGAGGTGCACCTCGTGCGAGGTGCCGATGCGGCCGTTGCTCATGACGACGATGCGGTCCGCCAGGGCGATCGCCTCGTCGACGTCGTGGGTGACGAGCAGCATGCCCGCGTGATGCCTGGTCCGCAGGGCCCGTACGAGGTCGTGCATGCGGAGCCGTGTGATGGCGTCGAGTGCCGCGAACGGCTCGTCGAGCAGCACGAGTTCGGGCTCCGAGACCAGGGCCCGCGCGAGCGACACCCGCTGGGCCTCGCCGCCGGAGAGCTCCTTGGGCCATGCCTTCTCGCGGCCCGCGAGTCCGACCTCGGCGAGCACGTCGCGGGCTCGCTGCTGCGCGTCGGGTCCGTGCAGGCCGAGCGTGACGTTGTGCAGGACCCGCTGCCACGGCAACAGCCGGTCGGCCTGGAAGACGATCGCACGCCGTGCCGGGACCTCCACACGCCCTCCGTCGGGCCGGTCGAGTCCGGCGAGCAGACGCAGCAGGGTGCTCTTGCCGCAGCCCGAGGGACCGAGCAGTATCACCAACTCCTCGTCGGCGATGGTGAGGTCGAGGTGGTCGAGCACCACCCGGTCACCGAACCGACGGACCACCTGCTCGACGACGACCCCGGTCTGCCGGCGAAGCTCCGTTGCGATCGTGCTGCTCATGACGCCTCATAACTGGGTCGCCACCGCAGCAGCACCCGCTCGAGAACCCGGACGAACTGGTCGGCGAGCAGACCCAGCAGCGAGTAGATCACCAGCCCCACGAAGACCTGGTTGGTCTGGAGGTAGGTCTGCCCCTGCGTGATGAGGAAGCCAAGTCCCTTGTCGGCGTTGACCGTTTCGGCGGCGACGAGGCCCAACACGCTGTATGCGAGGGAGAACCGCAGGCCGACCAGGAACCCCGGCAGGGCTCCGGGCACCAGCACGCGCGTCACCAGGCGCCAGGCGCCCGCGCCCGTGGTGCGCGCCATCTCGATCAGCCGCTGGTCGACCCCTCGGATCGCGGCGAACAGGTTGAGATACATCGGGACTCCGGCACCGAAGGAGATCAGCAGCACCTTGGTCAGTTCGTCGATGCCGAACCACACGATCATCAGCGGCAGCACCGCGAGGAGCGGGATGGTGTTGAGCACCTGCACGAGGCCGTTGAACAGGTATTCACCGCTGCGCAGCAGCCCACCGAGCACCCCGGCGACGATGCCGACCGTCAGCCCGATCGCGAGACCGATGCCGGCCCGCTGCAGCGAGATGGCCAGGTCCGGCCCGAGGACGCCCTGTCGCCACAGGTCGGCGGCGGACTTCACGATCGAGGTCGGCGCCGGAGCGTAGGTCTTCGACACCACTGCGGCCCGGGCGAGGATCTCCCAAACGACGAGGATGACGACCGGGGTCGTGTAGATGCCCAGCGGCCAGCGCAGCCGCTCGCGGAGCGTGCTGAGCGGCGACCGGAGGCGTGTGTCGCGCGGCAGGAACACCTCACGCTCGCGCGCGCTCGTCGTCTCGGCGGCCGGGCCCTTGGTGACGGCAGGCGCTTTGAGGCTGAGCTCGGTCATACCGCCACCGCCGGCACACTGCTGTAGTGCGAGGCGTCACCGACGAGCTGCTCGCTGCGGCGTCCGTCGACGCCGGCCGGTACCTCCCCCGCGACCGTCACCCGGTTGAGGCGGCGCGGGTGGTCGTCGTAGTTGTCCACCGCGTAGTGCTGGGTGATCCGGTTGTCGAAGATCAGCAGCTGCTCGGGAGACCAGGTCCAGCGCACGATGTTCTCCGGACGCGTCACATACGACTGGAGGATGCGCAGCAGATCCTCCGATGCGCTGCTCGGGAGACCCACGATCCGCTTGGCGAACCCACCGATGAACAGCCCGCGTTCGCCCGTCAGCGGATGCACCCGCACCAGGGGATGCTCCGCCTCGTACGGCGTCGACACGAAGGCTCGGTCGTACTCCTGCCGTTGTGCGGTCGTGGGCGCGGGACGGGCGTAGTCGTACTGGTTGGTGTGCACGACGCGCAGCGTGTCCGCGAGGGCGCGCAGCGGTCCGGGCAGGTCGCGGTAGGCCGCGGCGGCGTTGGCGATGAGCGTCTCTCCGCCGTACGGCGTGGTCACGATCGACCGGAGAGTGGTGAGCTGCGGCGGATTGATCACGAAGGTGACGTCCGTGTGCCATTCGTTGGCCTTGGAGGTCTCGCTGTCGACGGCGAGCACGTTCGTCGTGCCGTCGGCGGCCGGCACGTTGGGGTGGGCGGTGGTGAGTTCCCCGAACCACCGGGCCACGCGCTCCTGGCCGGCGTTGTCGAGGTTGACGTGGTCGAAGACGATCGCCTTGTGCACGTTGAGGGCGTCACGGAGCGCCGTGACGGTCGAGAGATCGGGGGTCGCCGAGAGGTCGACGCCCTCGACGACCGCGCCGATACGGCCGGTGAGCTTACGGATGGACGGAGGCATGACGGGGTCACTCCCGGACAGATGGGCGCACCGAGGGGCGCGCGGAACGCCGGCTGAGCAGGCCGGAGAGAAGAAACATGTGGTCGCAGAGCCGCTGCAGCCGCGTTCTCAGCGACCGCGTCGGCGTGCGCGAACAGGCTCCCGGCTCGTACGAGTACGAGAAGGAGGTGACACGGGAGCCCTCAGGAGGTGGACGCGACGATCCCGCGGGGAGCATCGCAGCGCGGGCGGCTTCGCACCGCCGCTGCCATGGCGCGCGCCATGGGCGCACACCGGCTCCTGCCGGGAAGTACCTGCCGGGTCAGCGACAACAAAACGCGCTGGAGACGTGCGCCAGATCGATGTGGCGCCGCCGAGTGAGGTCCACGCGCGGGGTCATGGAACGGGAGTTCAGCAGAGGTCCACCACGTTGGTCAATAGCTTCCCGGACAGGTCTTGCATTGCGGACACAGAGAACTTCTCGGTCTCTCCGGAGGCGATCCGCAGGCCAGAAAGACGTGCATGGTCGCTCCCCTGCCGTCAGCCACCCGAGAGGCCCGGTTCGTCGCCGCCCCGAGCGGCTGCCCGGCCCTGAGAATTCGCCGTCGTCGCACAGTCGCTGCCCACGCCTGGCCCCGGACCTGCGAGTTGACGAGCCCGGCCGCGGCACCCAGCACCAGCCGGGCACCGATCAGGGTCCCCGGCCCTCCTCCGGTCGCGGCCGTCACCCCAGCCAGGAGGAAGACCGCCATCCCGGCCATGAAGAGACGCTTGCGCCCGTGCAGGTCACCGAGTCCGCCCCGGGGGCGGGAGCGAGGCCGAAGGCCGGCGAGTACCCGGCCCACGATCCACTGGACGTCGGCCCCGGTGGCCGCGATGGACTGGCGCATGCTCGGGACCGCGATGTTCAGGACGGCCCGGTCGATCAGGGTCGTGGCGCCCGCGGCCAGGCACACCAGCAGTGCCGGGCCCGTGGTCTCCATGCCCGGATCAACGCACAACGGGAAAAGATGCGTCCACCACGCGTCCCGGCGGACGAGGTTCCCCTTCGCCGTGTTCGCCCTTGACACTCACAGGGGCGGGCGACGTACGTTGAAGGGGAAAGTTCCTGACAGGCGGAGGCTTTGATGCACGTACTGGGGGCGGCACCGCGCGGTGCGTGCACCGGTGCGCGGCTCATCACCCGGCGGCATGTCGACTACTGCCGTACCTCCTCCGCCGCCTGTCCTTCCGTACACGCCTGACCCCTGCCGGCCGTCTCGTCAGCCGTCTCGTCGTGGCCTCGCCCTGCGGCCACGAGTCCTCGTGTTTCCCGGAAGGAACTCCATTGACCGGCCCCGCCCTGCACCTCGCGGTCGAGATCGACGGCGACGGCGCCCACCCCGCGGCCTGGCGCCGCGCCGCCCACTCGCCCGACCAGTTGCTCACCCCGCGCCGCGTGGCCCGGGTCGCCGCCGTGGCCGAGAACGCCGGGTTCACCCTGATCACCCTGGACGACGGCGTGCTGCCGCCCGGAGCCTCGCCGGATCCCGTGGGCCGTATCGGCGCGGTGGAGCGGGCGGCCTTTGTCGCGGCGTCCACGAGCACCATCGGGATCGCGCCCATCGTCCCGGTCACGTATGCCGAACCGTTCCATGTCTCCAGCCAGTTGGCGTCCCTGGACCATGTCTCCGCCGGCCGCGCGGGGTGGGTGGTGGCGGAGGAGGAGCGTCCCGAGGCGGCCCGCGCCTGGGGGCGGCCCCTGGTCGCCGACGCCGAGGCACAGGCCCGAGAGTCCCGGGACGGTGTGGAGGTGGCCCGCGCCCTGTGGGACTCGTGGGAGGACGACGCGGTCATCCGGTCCGTGGCCACGAGCCGCTACCTCGACCGTGAACGGCTCCACTACATCGACTTCACCGGGGAGACGTACGCCGTCAAGGGTCCGGCGATCGTGCCGCGCCCGCCGCAGGGGCAGCTCGTCGTCCTGGCCAGGCCCGGCCGGGTTCCCGCCGCACAGCTCGATGTCGCTCTCGTCGAAGGCCGCGACCTCGCGTCGGTCGCCGCTGCCACCGCTGCCGCCGGTACGCCGCGCGTCTTCGCGGAGGTCGAGGTGGCGCTGGACACGCCGGACGCGACCGGCGCGGAGCGGGTCGCCGACCTGGAACGGCACGCGCCGTGGACCGACCAGGGCAGACTGCGGCACATCGGACCGGCCGATCGACTGATCGCTCTCCTCCATGAGTTGAGCCGTCACGTCGACGGCGTACGGCTGCACCCGCTGGTGCTGGACGAGGACCTGTCCGTCCTCTCCCGCCTCGTGCTGCCGGCCCTGTCCGAGCGGCGCCTCGTCGCCCGCCCGCTTCCCGGTACGTCCCTGCGCTCGACCCTGGGTCTGGAGCGCCCCGCCAATCGCTTCGCAGCCGCAGCCGCTGCCGTGGCCGCCCAGGAGGACGCCCGATGACCCGCACCGATCCCCTCGACGTCCCCCGGCCACACGCCCAGCTGCACTTCGGGGTGTTTTTCCAAGGCGTCAACCACTGGACCGTCTGGTCCGCCCCCGACAGCGGCTCCCAGATCGACCCCGCCTCCTTCCGCAAGGTCGCCCAGACCGCCGAACGGGGCCTGTTCGACGCGTTCTTCCTCGGTGAGGGGCTGCGGCTGCGCGAGGTCGACGGCAGGATCCACGATCTCGACGTGGCCGGACGGCCGGACGCCCTCACCCAGCTCTCGGCACTGGCCGCGGTCACCCGCCGGATCGGCCTGGTCTCCACCTCCAACTCCACCTTCAACGAGCCCGCCGACCTCGCCCGCCGTCTCTCCGGCCTCGATCTGCTCTCCGAAGGGCGCGCAGGCTGGAACGTGGTGACCACGGACAACGCCTGGACCGGCGCGAACTTCCGCCGTGGCGGCTACCTCGACCACGCCGACCGCTACCGCCGCGCCGAGGAGTTCCTCACCGTGGCCCGCGCGTTGTGGGACGGCTGGGAGGACGGAGCAACCGCCGACTCCGCAGGTGCACGGCATTGGTCGGTGCCCGGTGCCCTGCACCGAGTACGGCACCGCGGACCGCAGTTCGACGTCGACCTCGCCCCCACCCTGCCGCGCAGCGCCCAGGGGCACCCCGTGATCTTCCAGGCCGGTGACTCCGGTGAGGGACGCGACTTCGCCGCCCGCAACGCCGACGTGATCTTCTCCGCGCACGGCAACGACTTCGACGACGCACTCGCCTTCGCCGAGGACATCCGCACCCGCCTGCGCGCCGTCGGCCGACCCGACGACGACCTGAGGATCCTGCCCGGCACCGAGATCATCATCGGCGCCACCGAGGAGGAGGCTCAGGAGAAGAAGCGCTGGATACGGTTCCAACAGGTCACTCCCGCAACGGCATTGGGGATCGCCGGGCTGCTGTGGGGCATCGACCTGTCCGACCGCGACGCCGACGGGCCACTGCCCGAGGAGGATCCGGTCGTCGCCGAGAACGACGGCTCCTTCGGGGCGCGGCGCATCGCCGACCCGCGCACGGTCGTGGCCGAATGGCGGGCGAAGGCGGAGACACACGGCTGGTCGCTGCGCGAGACCGTCATCGCACTCGGCCCGCAGCGCGGGCACGTCGGCACTCCGTCCGGCCTGGCCGACAAGTTCGCCCACTTCGTGCGGCACGGCGCGGTCGACGGCTTCAACGTCACGCCCTTCCTCGTCCCCGACGGCCTCGACGACATCGTCGACCTGCTCGTCCCGGAACTGCAGGAACGCGGCATCTACCGCACCGAGTACACCGGCACCACCCTGCGCGAGAACCTCGGCCTGCGCGGACCCCTCACGCACCGGACCGCGCGGGACCGGCGGCAGGCGGGCTGAACACCGGGATGCTTCTTCGACTCAGGACTGAGTACACATGAATGACAAGAACCTGTCACACACGGACCGGAATGCCGGTTCGCCCGACGCCGGTTGTGACTGACATGACTGTTGGAGTAGCGCTCAACGCGTCCGACGCGCCGAACCAGGTCGACGCCACCGTGCAACTGGCCCAGGAGGCCGCCGGCGCCGGCCTGCGGTCGGCCTGGTTCGGGCAGACCTTCGGTGCGGACTCACCCCAGCTCGCGGCGATCGTCGGGCGGGAAGTGCCCGGACTGCAGGTCGGCACCTCCGCGATCCCCGTCTTCGGCCGCCACCCGCTGCTGGTCTCCAGCCAGGCCCAGACCGCCCAGGCCGCGACCCACGGCCGGTACCACCTCGGTCTGGCCCTGGGCACGAAACTGCTGACGGAGGGCTTCGGCCTGCCCTTCGAACGCCCCATCGCCCGGCTGCGTGAATTCCTCACCGCCCTGCGGCAGTTGACCGAGACCGGCACGGCCGACTTCCACGGCGAGCTGCTCACCGCCACCACCCCGCTCTCGGCGCGCGTAACGGGTGCCGAGAGCGGCGTCCCCTTGCTGGTCGCCGCGATGGGGCCGCAGGCGCTGCGGGTCAGCGGTGAGCTGGCGGACGGGATCCTGCCCTACCTGGCGGGTCCGCGCGCCCTGGCGGAGCACATCGTGCCCGCCGTGACCGCCGCGGCCGAGGCCGCCGGCCGCCCCGCGCCCAGGATCGTGGCCCTGGTACCCGGCGTGGTCACCGACGACGTGGACGCGGTACGGGCGACGGCCACCGAGAACCTCGCGTTCTACGAACAGATCCCGTCCTACGCCCGGGTCATCGAGCTCTCCGGCGGCCGGCGGGCCGGCGACCTGGCCGTGATCGGGGACGAGAAGACCGTCGAGGCCGAGGTACGCCGTTACCGCGACGCCGGCGCCACCGAGGTCGTGTTCTCGGCCACCGAGATCGCGGGCGAAGCCCACCGCCGACGCACCTGGCGACTCCTAGGCGACCTGGCCCGCTGAGCACACCGGTAGAGCGGACGGCCCGACCGGCCCCCTGCACCCCTGCACCCCCGTGACGAAGGAGAACCCGTGACCACAGAGGCCACCGCGACCGACTTCCATGCCTTCACCGAGAGTTGGCTGGAGTGGTACCGCGCCCAGGAGGCCCGGCTCGCCGACCCGCACGGGTTCCTGGCGATCACCGGCCTGCACTGGCTCGACGACCGGCCCCAGCGTTTCCCGGACGCGCCCGGTGCGTGGCGCACCGGCCCCGACGGAGTCGTCGTAGACCTCGACGACGGCGAGGAACTGGTCGTCGACGGAAAGCCGGTGCGCGGTGAACACCGCTTCGGCGTCCTTCCCGAGCGTGGGGGCGCCGACGCCGTCTGGGGGGACGCCGTCATCGAGGTCGCCAAGCGCGGCGGCAACGACATCGTGCGCCCCCGACACCCGGACGCACCGCTGCGCACGGCCTTCACCGGAACGCCCGCCTACGCCCCCGACCCGCGCTGGGCGGTCACGGGCCGCTACATCCCCTTCGACACGCCACGACCGACCACCGTGGGCGCCGCCGTGGAAGGTCTTGAGCATGTGTACGACGCTCCGGGCAGGATCGAGTTCGAGCTGGACGGACGCCAGCTGTCCCTGACCGCGTTCCCCGGCCATGGTGCGGGCCGGCTGATGGTGCTGTTCACCGACGCGACCTCCGGAGTCACCACCTACGCCGCCAACCGGTCGCTCGCCCTGGAGCCACCCGCCACCGACGGCACGGTCGTCCTGGACTTCAACCGGGCCGCGAACCTGCCGTGCGCCTACACGGACCTGGCCACCTGCCCGCTGCCTCCGGCCGAGAACCGGCTGCCGGTGTCCGTCGAGGCCGGCCTGAAGATCCCCCGCGAGCGCGGCGGTTCCTGAGCTCGACAAGGTGCCGGTCCAACTGCCCCTGCAAGGCGTCGCTTTCCGGCATTGACCTACGACAAGAACCCTCCGTACGATCACGAACGGCATCGAGTGTCAGCGTCAAGCCCTGGCTCGCTGACCGGCAACCCTCCCGCGCGGTGGGGTGCTCCAGGTGAAAGCCCGGCGGGGATCACCGATGATCTCCGCAAGCGCGTGGCCCCGTGACCGGGGCCGGAACATGTGGAGGACCGACATGCGGCACGGTGGTGCCCCAAGCGCCCGCCTCGCGGGCGTCACCGTGTTCTCCCGGCTCTCGCGTCGGCGCCACATCGACCTCAAGCGCTCGGCCAGCTGTCTCTGTCGGGCCTGACGGGCCTTCCCGCCGCTGGTCGCGGCACGGCGCCGGCCGTCGTCGCACCCGCCTGCGCCTGATCTCCGTCTGTCTGTGAGCTCCGTCTGTCTGTGAGCTCCGTCTGTTCTTGAGCTCCGTCTGTTCTTGAGCTCCGTCTGTTCTTGAGCTCCGTCTGTTCTTGAGCTCCGTTTCCCCTGATCCCTGTCTGTCCAGCGCTCCCCCGGCACCGGCGGCGTCGCTCGGCCGGGGCCGCACGCCCACGTCCGGCCATGCCTCGTACGGCTTCCGTGCCGGGTGACACGAGTAGGAGAAGCCCTCCGTGAATGCACTTCCCGATGTCAGATCCGCCCGGTGGGCGGCGCTGGCCGCCCTTGTCACCACCAGTGTTCTGCTGACCGCCTGTGGCTCCGGTGGCGGCGATGCCGGCAGCGGCACCGGGCAGCCCGGGTCCGGCGGCACCCTGACCTTCGCGGTGGGCTCGGACGCCGGCTGCGTGGATCCGCAGCAGGTCGCCAGCAACGAGACCATCTATTCGGTGCGCCAGATCGTGGACTCCCTGACGGACCAGGACCCCAGGACCGGCAAGATCGTGCCGTGGTTGGCGAAGAGCTGGGACATCAGCTCCGACACCACGACATTCACCTTCCATCTACGCTCGGGCGTCACCTTCAGCGACGGGTCGAAGCTGACCGCTCAGGTGGTCAAGGACAACTTCGACGCGGTGCCGAAGCTCGGCGCTCTGGGGGCCCTGGCCGAGGGCTACCTGAGCGGCGTCAAGAGCACCACCGCGGTGGACCCGCTCACCGTCAAGGTGACCTTCGGCCAGCCCAACGCCCAGTTCCTGCAGGCGACTTCGACGCACTCGCTGGGCATCGAGTCGTCGGCGAGCGTCAAGAAGACCCCGCAGCAGAAGTGCAGTGACGGGGTGATCGGGTCGGGGCCCTTCGTACTGAAGCAGTACGTGCAGAACCAGTCGCTCACTCTCGCCAAGCGCGCCGGATACGCCTGGGGTTCCTCGCTGTGGACCAAGAAGGGCGAGGCGTACCTGGACAAGCTGGTCTTCAGGGTCGTACCGGAAGCGGGGGTGCGAGCCGGCAGTCTCCAGTCCGGCCAGGTCGACGCGACCAGCAGCGTCGGCAGGGCCAACGAGGCCGCGCTCAGGGGCGGTCAGGTCACCCTCCAGCGGCGGGCCAACCCCGGCGTCGTGTTCGGCCTCGCGTTCAACAACTCACGGCCGGTCCTCAAGGATGCCAAGGCGCGCCAGGCGATCCTGTTCGCCATCGACCGGCAGCAGATCGCCGACACCGTATTCCCCACCGGCACTCAGGCGGCGACCAGCGTGCTCGCGCACACCACGCCCGACTACACCGACCTCGCCTCGGACCTGTCCTTCGACGCGGCCAAGGCGAAGTCCCTGCTGGACTCGGCCGGTTGGAAGCCCGGCAGCGACGGCATCCGTGCGAAGGACGGCAAGAAGCTGAGCCTGACCATCGACTGGATCCCCAACGCGGCCACCAACCAGCCCGCACTGGAGCTGATCCAGCAGCAGCTCAAGGCCGTCGGCATACAGGTGACCCTCAAGCAGCTCCAGCTCACCCAGCTGGCGCCGACCCTCCAGTCGGGCGACTACGACGCGGCGTGGAGCAACATCACCCGTGCCGACCCGGACATCCTGCGCAGCTCCTTCTCCACCAAGCTGGCCAACTTCTACCGCGTGCCGGCGGGCAGTCTGGACACGGCACTCTCCGCGCAGGCGGCCACCGCGGACGCGGCCAAGCGTAAGCAACTGGTCGTTCAGGCACAGCAGTTGATCGTGCAGAACGCCTACAACGCGCCGGTGGTGGAGCTCCAGACCCAGCTGGGTGTGGCGAAGAAGGTGCACGACCTGAACTTCGACGCCTCCAGTCGGATCCAGCTGCACGACACCTGGATCGGCTGACCCATGCGCCGCTACGTCGTCAAACGCCTGGCGCAGGCGGTCGGAGTGCTGTGGGCGGCCTACACGGTCTCGTTCCTGGTGCTGGACTACCTGCCGGGTGACCCGGTCACGGCGATGGCCAGTGCCGGGATGGACTCGGGACAGGTCGATCCGAAGCGACTGGCCGCCCTGCGGCACGAGTACGGCTTCGACGAGCCGGTGCTGGTGCAGTACGCCGAGTACCTCGGCAGGGCGGTGCGCGGGGACTTCGGCGACTCGGTCGCCACCGGCCGACCGGTCACCTCGACGCTGGCCGACGCACTGCCACAGACCCTGCAGCTGACTGGGGCGGCACTGCTCCTCGCGGTGCTCCTCGGCGGCGGACTGGCAGTGGTGGCGACGTACACCTCCCAGCGATGGCTGCGGCAGCTCCTGCTGTCGCTGCCGCCACTGGGGGTGTCGGTGCCGACGTTCTGGGTGGGGCTGCTGCTCGTCGAGACGTTCTCCTTCCGGCTGCACTGGTTCCCGGCCTTCGGTAACGACGGCCTGAAGGGGTTGGTGCTCCCCGCCCTCACGCTGGCGGTCCCCACCGGCGCGCTGGTCGCCCAGGTGCTCGCCAAAAGCCTGCTCACCGCACTGGACCAGGCGTACGTGGAGACCGCCCGGGCCAAGGGCGCGGGCAGGTGGCGGGTCCATCTGCGGCACGCTCTGCGCAACGCGTCCCTGCCGGCGCTGACGGTCGTCGGCCTGCTGGTGGGGCAGCTGATCGCCGGTTCGGTGGTCGTCGAGACGGTGTTCTCCCGCGACGGCCTCGGCCGCGTCACCGCGGCGGCGGTCACGGCCCAGGACATCCCGCTGGTTCAGGGGGTGGTGGTGTTCGGGGCGCTGATCTTCGTCACCACCAACCTCGTCATCGACCTGGTCTATCCACTCCTGGATCCGCGGATCGTGGTGGCCTCGGGCAGAAGGGCGGCACTCGCATGAGCCAGAGCCTTGTCGACGACCCGGCCGAGGCGGCACCGGGACCGGCCCGCCCGGTCGGGGCGGGGCCGGTGCCGGAACCGGGACGCCGCGTGGACGTACGGCGACTGCTGCGCTTCGTGGTGCGCCGCCCGGGTCTGCTGGTGTCGGTGGTCGTCCTCGTGCTGATTGTGCCGGCCTCGTTCCGGCCCGACCTGTTCACCTCGCAGGACCCGTTGCAGGGCGTCCCGTCGCAGAACTTCCGCGGTCCGAGCGGCAGTCACTGGTTCGGCACCGACGAGCTGGGCCGCGATGTCTTCTCGCGGGTCGTCCACGGCGCCCAGTTGTCCCTGAAGGCCACGCTGATCGCGGTGCTGGTGGCGCTCGTGGTCGGCGGTCTGCTCGGGGTGGTCGCCGGATTCGTGGGCCGATGGGTGGACGACGTGCTCATGCGCTTCGTCGACGTACTCCTGTCCATCCCCGCGCTGTTCCTGTCCCTGGCCCTGGTCACCGCGCTGGGATACGGCACGGTGAAGGTGGCGGTCGCGGTCGGGATCGCCAGCGTCGCCTCGTTCGCCCGGGTGGCGCGCGCGGAAGTGCTGCGCGTACGCCAGGCGGTGTTCGTGGAGGCGTCGCGGGCGAGCGGGGCCCGCTGGTACTCGGTGCTGGGCCGGCACGTGCTGCCCAACGCGGCGGGCCCGGTGATCGTGCTGGCCACCCTCGACTTCGGCTCCTCCATCCTGGCCGTGTCGGCCCTGAGCTTCCTCGGCTACGGCGCTCCCCCGCCGGCCCCGGAGTGGGGCACGTTGATCTCCGACGGCCGCAACTACCTCGCCAACGCCTGGTGGCTGACCGCACTGCCCGGTCTGGCGATCGCCGCGACCGTGCTGTCCACCAACCGCATCGCCCGGGCGCTGGACGGCGAATGGTCCCGGCAGCGATGACGGACGAACACGAGAACGGTGAGGACATGACCACACCACTGCTGGAGATACGCGGCCTGTCGGTGTCGTACCGCACCCGGGGTGGCACGGTCGCCGCCGTCCGAGGCGTGGACCTCGACGTGTGGCCGGGACAGGTGACGGCGGTGGTCGGCGAGTCCGGCTCCGGCAAGAGCACCACCGCGCACGCCGTCACCCGGCTCCTGTCGGCGAGCGGCCATATCGACGCGGGCACGATCCGCTTCGGCCGGCACGACCTCGCCACCCTGTCGGAGGCGGAGTTGCGCACCGTGCGCGGAGCGCGGATCGGGCTGGTCCCCCAGGACCCGACCGTCTCCCTCAACCCGGTCAAGCGGATCGGCGACCAAATCGCCGAGGTGCTGCGCATCCATGGTCTCGCGACCCGTCGATCGGCTCACGCCGAGGCGGTCGCCGTGCTGGACCGGGCCGGGCTGCCCGACGCGGCCACCCGTGCACGGCAGTACCCGCACGAACTCTCCGGCGGAATGCGGCAACGCGCGCTGATCGCCATCGCCATCGCCGCGAAGCCAGAGCTGATCATCGCCGACGAGCCCACCAGCGCGCTCGACGTGACCGTGCAGCGGGTCATCCTCGACCATCTTCAGCGCCTCACCGAGGAGTCGGGCACCGCGGTCCTGCTCGTCACCCACGACCTCGGGGTCGCCGCCGACCGGGCACAGCGCCTGGTGGTCATGTCCGAGGGCAAGGTCGTCGAGGCGGGCCCGACCGCCGACATCCTCGCCAACCCCCAGGACGAGTACACCCGGCACCTGCTGGCCAGCGCCCCGAGCCTGACCACCGCCCGGTCCCGCACCCCGGCCTCCCTCCCCGAGCCGGATACGGCGCCTCTGGTCGAGGTGCGCAACCTGGTCAAGGAGTTCAGGCTGCCCCGCGCCGGGGACGGCCCTCGCACCTTGCGCGCCGTCGACGACGTCAGCTTCACCCTCCACCGAGGCCAGACCCTCGCCCTGGTCGGAGAGTCGGGGTCGGGCAAGTCGACCACCGCCCGCCTGGTGCTCCGACTCGTCGACGCGACCGCCGGACAGATCCTCTTCGACGGCACCGACGTCACCTCCGCCAACGGCGCCGGGGCCAGGCAGCTGCGCCGCCGCGCCCAGCTGGTCTACCAGAACCCCTACGCCTCGCTCGACCCTCGATTCTCCATCGGCGAGGTGATCACCGAGCCGCTGCGCGCCTTCAAGGTCGGCGACCGCGCCTCCCGGCTCGCCCGCGCCCGTGATCTGCTCGCCCGGGTGGCCCTTCCGGCCGCGACGCTGGAGCGCCGCCCGGCGGAACTGTCCGGCGGGCAGCGGCAGCGCGTGGCGATCGCCCGTGCCCTCGCCCTCTCCCCCGATCTGGTGGTCTGCGACGAGCCGGTCTCCGCGCTCGACGTGTCCGTACAGTCCCAAGTCCTGGACCTGCTGGCCGAGTTGCAGACCGACACGGGCGTGGCGTACCTGTTCATCTCGCACGACCTGGCCGTCGTACGTCAGATCGCGCACCAGGTCACCGTCATGCGGGCCGGCCGCGTCGTCGAGACAGGCCCGCCGGAGGAACTGTTCACCCGCCCCCGCCACGAGTACACCCGACAGCTGCTTGCGGCCATTCCCGGCAGCCGCGTCCCGCCCCCCGCCGCCGAGACCATCACGAGTTGAGGACCACGGTCGCATGAGCACACCCACCATCACCTCGCTGGCATTTCTCACCCCGGGCAACTTCGCCGACGACGACCCGTACACCGGCCTGGAGGAGACACTCCAACTCTTCGAGTACGGCGAACGGCTCGGCTACGACGGCGCCTGGATCCGCCAGCGCCACCTCGAACACGGCGTCGGCTCGGCTGCCGTCTTCCTCGCCGCGGCCGGTCAGCGCACCGAGCGGATCGAGCTGGGCACCGCGGTCATCCCGATCGGCTACGAGAGCCCGTTCCGTCTGGCCGAAGACCTGGCGCTTGCCGATGCCCTGTCCCGCGGCCGCCTCCAGGTCGGCTTCAGCACCGGCATGCCGCACGCCGACCTGCTCGGCGACCTGGTGTACGACGGCGACTGGCGCAGCTTCGACCTGTCGTACGGCCGGATCGCCCGCCTCGTCGACAACCTGCGCGGCGACTATCTCGGCGGCCCGGACACGGTGATCCACTCGCCTGGCAACGTCCAGCGGCCACGGCTGCAGCCGCACAACCCCGGCCTGGTGGAGCGGATCTGGTACGGCGGAGGCAGCCTGCGCTCGGTCCGCTGGGCCGCCGGGAACGGACTCAACCTGCTGTCCGGCAACATCGTCACCGGCGATGACTCCGACGACTTCACCACCGCCCAGCTGAACCTGCTCTCCGAGTACCGGCGCAACCTGGGCGACGACCGGACAGCGGCGCGCGTAGCGCTCGGGCGGGTGATCGTGCCGCTCGACAGCGCCGACGCGTTCACCCGGGCCCGCTACCGGGACTACGCGGCCACTCGACACGAACGCACCCTGAAGCCGCAGACCCTGGCGGCGCCGGGCCCGAAACGGTTCCTGTTCGCCCCGGACGTCGTCGGCACCACGGAGCAGATCCTGGAGCGGTTGGCGGCCGATCCCGTCCTCGCGCAGGTGTCGGAGCTGCGCCTGGAGCTGCCCTACGAGTTCCATCGCGAGGAGTACGAACAGATCCTGCACGACGTCCGGCATCTGATCGCACCCGAGTTGGGCTGGCGCCCCGCTTCCCCGAGGGTCAGGAGCCGGGCCGGTGAGTCCTGTCCCTGAGCTCGCGGTCCGGCTCAAGGTGCACGATCGGCCCTTGCCGACCGCTCCGCTCCGCCCCGGACAGCTGGATGAGGACGTCGTCCTTCGAGCGCCCCCGGGCCGGACCGAGGGACGACAGCACGCGCACACGGAGGCTCTCGACATTGGCCTACCGGTAGCTCGTCAAGCTCGGTGCCCGGTGGATCGGGCCGGTGGAAGGAGTGCCGCTCGGGGCCCGTCGGCGGCGGGAAGGAGCCGTCCGCTTCCAGGTGGGTGCGGTCGTTGCGGGCCAGTGTCCGCCGGTACGTCTCCCCGTGCGTGGGCTCGTTCTTCACTCGGAGTCGGCCGCCCCGCACCACGACGTCCTGCGCCGCAGGCCGGCGGCGGCCGCAAACGCGTCGTCCACCTCAACCCGGCCGTTCGGGAGGCGCTCCTCGCACTGGTCGAACCCGACGTCCGCGGAGATCCCATGTCGCGACGCTGGACCACCGAATCCACCCCCAGACTCGCCGAGCAGCTCCCCCCCCACGGCCACAGGATCTCCGCGGACACGGTGGGCGACCTGCTGCGCGAGGAGGGCTTCAGCCTGCAGAGCAACGCCAGGACCCAGCCCCTCGCGCCGTCGTCAGGAGCGCGCGAGCCGCGCCGCGAGATAGGGCGCGGTGGCGCTGCGGCGAGACCTCGCCACCTTGGCCGGCGGGCCCGCCACGACCACCCGCCCGCCCGCGTCGCCGCCGCCCGGCCCGAGGTCGATGACCCAGTCGGCGGTAGCGATCGTGTCCAGGTCGTGCTCGACGAGAACGACCGTGTTGCCGGCGTCGACGAGCCGGTGCAGCTGTCGCAGCAGCAGCGCGATGTCCGAGGGGTGCAGCCCCGCCGTCGGCTCGTCGAGCAGGTAGAGCGCGTGCCCGCGGCGGGCTCGCTGCAGTTCGGTGGCCAGTTTGATGCGTTGCGCCTCACCGCCGCTGAGTTCCGTCGCGGGCTGGCCCAGCCGCAGGTACCCCAGTCCCACCTCGCGCAACGTCTCCAGACTGCGGGAGGCGGCCGGGACGGCGGACAGGAACTCGGCGGCGACGTCGACGGGCAGCGCCAGTACTTCCGCGATGTTCTTGCCGCGGTAGGTGACTTCAAGCGTCTCGGCGTTGTACCGGGCGCCCTCGCAGGTCGGGCACGGTGCATAGGTGCCGGGCAGGAACAGCAGTTCCACCGCGACGAACCCTTCGCCCTGGCAGGTCTCGCACCGCCCCTCGGCCACGTTGAAGGAGAACCGGCCGGCCGAGTAGCCGCGCGCCCTGGCCTCGTCCGTCGCCGCGTACAGCTTGCGCACCGCGTCGAACATCCCCGTGTACGTGGCCAGGTTGGACCGGGGAGTTCGGCCGATGGGCCGTTGGTCGACCCGGACCAGCCGGTCGAACGACTCGACCCCCGACGCGTCCTGGACGTCGACCTCCAGCTGCGCCTCGTCGGGCTCCTCGGGTACGAGTCCGAGGTGGCCGCGGACGACCTCGGCGAGCACCTGCGTCACCAGCGTCGACTTTCCGGAACCGGACACGCCCGTCACCGCCGTCAGTACGCATAGCGGTACGTCGACGGACACGTCGTGCAGATTGTGGCGGGAGACGCCGCGCAGGCGCAGCCAGCCGTGCGGTGTGCGCGGGCGGTGATCGAGCGGCCGAGCGCGCCCGAACAGGTACTGGCTCGTGGCCGACTCCGCCACCCGCTCGAGACCGGCGACCGGGCCGCTGTACAGCACGCGTCCGCCGCCCTCGCCAGCGCCGGGGCCGATGTCGACCACCCAGTCCGCCCGCCGTACGACGTCCATGTCGTGCTCCACGACGAACAGCGAGTTGCCCGCCGCCTTGAGGCGGTCCAGCACGTCCAGCAGCGGTTCCGCGTCAGCCGGGTGCAGGCCTGCGGAGGGTTCGTCGAGGACGTAGACGACGCCGAACAGCCCCGAGCGCAGCTGGGTGGCGATCCGCAGGCGCTGCGCCTCGCCGGGCGACAGGGTCGTCGAGCGGCGCCCGAGGCTGAGATATCCGAGGCCCAGGTCGAGCAGTACGTCGACCCGCGCGACCAGATCGCCGCAGATCCGGACCGCGACCTCGGTCGTCTCCCCGGATCGGGCGGTCGACGTGGTGGCGTCGGCCCCGGACCGCCCCGCGACGGGCCGCAGCAGCGCCACGACCGCGGTGAGCGGCATCGCGTTGATCTCGGCGATGGAGCGTCCGGCGAAGGTCACGCCGAGCGCCTCGGGCCGCAGTCCGCTGCCGTGACACTCGGGGCAGGGCACACTCCTCACGAACCGCAGCGCCCGTTCGCGCATCTTCTCGCTCTTGGAGTCGGCGAGGACGTGCCTGACGTGCTTGCGGGCGCTCCAGAACCTGCCCTGGTAGCCGTAGTCGACGCGGTCCTCCTCCGGCTCGATGTACACGGAGGGCTGCTCGTCCGTGTACAGCAGCCAGTCCCGGTCCTTCTTCCTGAGCCTGCGCCACGGTCGGTCGATGTCGATCCCCAGGCCGCTCACGACACTGCGCAGGTTGGCGCCCTGCCAGGCGCCCGGCCAGGCGGCGATCGCCCCCTCGCGAATGCTCAGCGAGGCGTCCGGGACGAGCAGCTCCTCGGCGACGTCGTGCACGACGCCCAGTCCGTGGCACTCCGGGCAGGCGCCGGCCGCGGTGTTGGGTGAGAACGACTCGGCTTCCAGCCGTGCGGCACCGGGCGGATAGGTGCCGGCACGGGAGTACAGCATGCGCAGCAGATTGGACAGCGTGGTGATGGTGCCGACCGTCGAGCGCGAGCTGGGCGACCCGCGTCGCTGCTGCAGGGCCACGGCGGGTGGCAGTCCGGTGATTTCCTGCACGTGCGGTGCGCCGACCTGTTGCAACAGCCTTCGGGCGTACGGTGCCACGGACTCGAAGTAGCGCCGCTGGGCCTCTGCGTAGAGCGTGCCGAACGCGAGCGAGGACTTGCCCGAACCGGAGACGCCGGTGAAGGCGACCATCGCGTCCCGTGGAACGTCGACGTCGATGTTCCGCAGGTTGTTCTCACCGGCGCCCCGGACATGCACGAAGGGGTCGGTCGCGTCCTTGTTCACCCTTCCTGATTACCTGATCGCGCCGGGAGCCGCGCGACAGGCGCAGTCGCCGAGGCCGCTCACACGAGCGCGATGACGTCTCGGCGCGGAAACCCTCGCGGTCCGGGTGCGCGAAGCCGCGGGCTGCGCAGCTCGCCCCGCCGGGCAGGCCCGAGGCTGCTCTCCGGGAGACGCGACGCCCCTCGCCGCCAGCGCCGTCACCCGCCCGGGTGCACGGGGCCTGATCCGTCACCCGCCCCGGGGCTCGGGTCCTGTTCCGTCACCTTCCGCCGCCATGGCCGCCCGCACCCTCTGCTCCTCACGAGCAGAGCCCATGTCCCGTTCCAGCGGTGTGCGGCTGACGGCCGTCGCGAGGTCCTCCAGAGCCCGCTTCTGCAGTTGCGCCTCGCGCCGCACCACCGGGCTCTCAGGCCTCCAACCGGTCGTCCTCGTCGTCTTGGAGCATGTGGCGACGCTCCTGTTCGCGCTTGGAGTAGGCGGCTGCCCGGATCGCCTCGTCGCTCTCCAGACCTGATCCCAGTGCGCCGCCCACCGTGGCGACCGAAGCGACGAACCAGGACAACGTCCAGTAATCCGTCGAGTCCAGCGGAGTCCGTGTCATGGAAGCGAACACCTGGTCGTTGAGGATGAAGAGCGCCCAGAGCAGGTTGACGACCATCAGACCCGCATAGCACACGATCACCCCGATTCCCACGGTCAGAACGGTCGAGGCGTTGTAGAGCCTCGCTCTCTGCCTCGCCTCCCTCGAGACCTCCGCCGATCGATGCCACAGCTGCGCGTCCACGATCAGCCAGCCGATCATGAGCGCGACGGATCCGACCGTTGCGATCACGAGGCGCGGCGCGCTCAGGGCCTCGGCCAGGCTCCAGACGGTGGAGTTCACGGTGGCGACCGCACCCGTGGCGAGTGCGGCCGCCAGGGCTTTCGACAAGCCCGGCACCAAGCGCCACGGCCGGTTTGCGCGGACCATGCCGACCAGCACCCTCAGGTATCCCCGCGGCCCGCTGAGGACGTACCGAAGATCAGCGGTGTCCTCCTCACCGACCGGGCCCGGGTGAACCGGCGCGAGACGGCTGACGAAGCGTCCCAGGAGCGGCGGCTGACCCTGCGGAGTTCCTTCTGCCCCGGTCGCCGGCGAAGCCGCCAGGCCGAGCACGGCTTCTTCCACCACCCGCCGGGCCCTCGTCTGCAGCCGCAGGCACCCCAGCGTAGGAAGAGACAGCAGGGCCAAGCCGTGTTCGTGACTCAGATCCACGACGAGCTTCTGCCCGTGCAAATGCAGCGGAAGGTCGGTGAGAGCCACGACGATGTCCCAGTTCTCGGCTCCTGCACGGTCCACGATCCGGCGCATCAAGGTGGGCAGGTCCTCCGTCCCCGCGGTGAAGGGCTCACTGACCACCTCGACGGCGAACCGGCGTCCCGGGCCCGACTTGTCGGCGAGCCGCGTGGAAAGCGTCCGGGTCATGCGGTGCGCGATTTCCGTGGGCGCGTCCGGATCCGCCAGGAGAGCTACGACCGTAACGCCCTGAGGCGACACGCGCATGACTGGACCCTTCTCGTCGGCTGCCCCCGCGAGCGCACGTGCCCTCAGGATGCCCGGGAGGCGACGTCGGCACCGCGTGACACGCTGGCCCCCGGCGGTGCACTGGACGGCGCCCGCCGGGGAGGACGACCGTGAGGGGGATCGAGCCGTCCATGGAGTCGGTCGGGGAAAGCGTCAACGCCCGGGCACGGGCTTGCCCGCCACCGGCCGAGGCCCCTCGGGACCCGCGGTGCGAACCAGGTTGCCCGACTGGTCCCGGTGCTCGTGCACGAGGCGGATCGCCATGGCGCCCTCACCGGCCGCCGAGGCCACCCGTTTGACCGAGCCGCTCCGGACGTCACCGACGGCGAAGACCCCGGGAAGGGTGGTCTCCAGAAGCAACGGACCACGGCCGAGCGGGTCCCACCGGGTCGCGTCCGCCGCCGCCCGGGCGTCGGCGCCGGTGAGGACGAAACCCTTCTCGTCCAGGGCCAGCACACCCTTGAGCCAGTCCGTGCGCGGCCGGGCTCCGATGAACACGAACAGCGCCGAGGCCCGCAACTCCCGGCGCTCACCGCTCGCGTTGTCCTCCACGATCAGTGACTCCAGCTTCTCCTCCCCGCGGACGCCCCGAACCTCGGTACGGAGCACCACCTCGATCTTCGGGTGCCGTTCCACCTGGTCCACCAGGTAGCGCGACATGTCCACGTTGAGGTCACCGCCCCGGACGAGGAGGTGGACCCTGGACGCGTGGTTCGCGAGGAACAGCGCCGCCTGCCCCGCGGAGTTCCCGCCGCCGACCACGGCGACCGGATCCGCCTGGCAGAGACTGGCCTCGTGAACGGTCGCGGCGTAGTAGACGCTGATGCCCTCCAGACGGTCGATGCCGGGCACCTCGAGCCTGCGATACCACACGCCCGAGGCGAGGACCACGGCGTCCGCCCGGGTCCGGGACCCGTCTACGAAACTGACGACGTACTCGTCGTCCTGCGGGGTGAGCCCGTCGACCTGGGCCGGCACCATGAGGCGAGCACCGAACTTGTGGGCCTGGAGCACCGCTCGTTCGATGAGCTCGCCCCCGGAGATGCCCGACGGGAAGCCGAGGTAGTTCTCGATGCGGGACGAGGTCGCGGCCTGGCCTCCGGTGGCCACGGCGTCGACGATGATCGTGGCGAGGCCGTCGGAGGCGCCGTACACGGCGGCCGCGAGTCCGGCGGGTCCCGCGCCCACCACCATCACGTCGCATCGCCCGGCCTCCGGCGAGGGAGCGGGCAGCCCGATGAGCCGGGCGAGTTCGGCGTTGCTCGGATTGCGCAGCACCCGCTCGCCCTTCCAGATGACCACCGGAGTCTCCTCGGGACGGATGGCGAACCGACGCAGCAGTGCCTCCGCCTCCCTGTCCTTCTCCAGATCCACCCAGCGGTGGGGCAGCCGGTTGCGAGCGGCGAACTCGCGCAGCCTCAGCGTGTCCGGTGAATAACACGAGCCCAGAATCCGGAAGCCGGCGCCGAGGCCGATGAGCAGATACCTGCGGCCCAGGTAGGCGCGGAGGATCAGGTCGCCGAGGACGGGGTCGCGGCCGACCAGGGCGCGTTGCCGCTCCACCGGTACGGCCAGGATCTCGCCCGCCTCGCGCACCACGGCGGTGTCGAACGCCGCCTCGCCCTCCAGCAGCGCGAGTTCGCCCAGGAACCTGCCCAGTCCGTGCACCGCCACCGTGCGCTCCTCGGGCCCGCCGTGGTCCTGGAGGATCTCGACCGTCCCGCTGAGGATCGCGAGGAACTCCCGGAAGGGCTCGCCCTCGCGGTACAGCACCTCCCCCTCGGTGGTCCTGCGGCGCTCGCCGTGCGCGGCCAGGTCCTGGAGCTGCTCCGGTGTCAGGCGCGGGAACGCCCCGTACCGGTCCGGCGTCTCGCGGACCGCATCCCGCCCGTGCTCGGTCGCGGTCATCAGACCAGAGCCTCGTGGACGTAGCACCAGCGCCAGTCCTCTCCCGGCTGCAATGACCGCACGACGGGGTGGCCGTCGATGCCCGCATGCCGTCTGGCGTGCCTGTTCGGCGAGGAGTCGCAGCAGCCGACGTGCCCGCAGGTGAGGCAGAGCCGCAGGTGCACCCACGGGGAGCCCTCCCTGAGGCACTCCTCGCAGCCTTGAGGTGTACGAGGCGTCACCGGGCGCACCATCGCCAGGTGCGGGTCGGGAATCGTGGCCATGAGGATTCTCCTTCCGTGAGGGGACGGTCAGTCGCGGCCCGCGCTGGTCGCCGCACCCAGCGGCGCGACTCCGTCGAGGCCGTTTCGTGGAACGCCCGCGATGGCCGGATCATCGTGCTCAGCCTCCCGCTGTCGTCTGCCGCCCCGCCATCGCCTGCTCGACCCACGAGCGAAGGACGGGCGCGGGCGCGGCGCCGGCCTGCCGGGCGACCGTCCGACCCTGGTCCAGGACCAGCAGGGTCGGCACCGCCTGCACCTCGAACCGTCGGCTGAGCCGCGGGTTCTGGTCGACGTCGACCTTGACGAGCTTGATCCGTCCGGCGAGGTCGCGGGCGACCTCTTCGAGGGCGGGGCTGACCATGCGGCAGGGCCCGCACCAGGTGGCCCAGAGGTCGACGACGACAGGCTGGGCCGCGTTGTCGGCGATCTCGGCGAAGTCGTCGTCGCCCGCGTCGACGATCCAGGGCAGGGGTTGCTTGCAGTGGCCGCATTTGGGGCGTCCCTCGGCGGCCACCGGAATCCGGTTGCCTCGCCCGCAGTTCGGGCAGGACACCGTCGTCGTCCGGGTGGTGTTCACGCTGCCCTCGTTTCCCGGGTCCCCTCCTGCTGGTCGTAGGTGACCACCAGTTCTCCGTGTTCGGCGTCGACGCGGACCGTCGCGCCGTCCTGGACGTCGCCGCGCAGCAGTGCGCGACCGACCGTGGTCTCTACCTCGTGGGAGATGTAGCGGCGCAACGGCCGTGCGCCGTACACCGGGTCGTACCCTTGGTGCGCGATCAACTCCCGGGCTGCTTCGGTGAGTTCGACGGCGATACGGCGTTCGGCGAGCCGCTGCCGCAGTTCGTCGAACTGCAACTCCACAATCCGTTCGATCTGGCGCTCACCGAGCGGCTTGAACAGCACGATGTCGTCGACGCGGTTGAGGAACTCCGGGCGGAAGTGTCCGCGCAGCTCGCCCATCACCAGGGCGCGGGCGCCCGGCTTGATCTCGCCTTCGGCGGTGGCGCCGTCGAGAAGGTGCTCGGAGCCGATGTTCGACGTCATGATGATCACGGTGTTGCGGAAGTCGACGGTGCGTCCCTGCGCATCGGTGATGCGGCCGTCATCGAGCATCTGCAGCAGGGTGTTGAAGACGTCGGTGTGCGCCTTCTCGATCTCGTCGAACAGCACGACCGAGTACGGCCTGCGGCGCACGGCTTCGGTGAGCTGGCCGCCCTCCTCGTAGCCGACGTATCCGGGCGGTGCGCCCATGAGCCGGCTGACGGTGTGCCTCTCCTGGTACTCGCTCATGTCGAGGCGCACCATGTTCTCCTCGGAGTCGAACAGAGCCCGGGCGAGAGTCTTGGCCAACTCCGTCTTCCCGACGCCGGTGGGGCCGAGGAAGATGAACGAGCCGATGGGGCGGCGTGGATCGCGGATGCCGGAGCGGGCGCGGATGATGGCGTCGGCGACGAGTTCGACCGCCTCGTCCTGGCCGATGACGCGCTCGCGCAGGATCTCGTCGAGGCGCAGCAGCTTCTCGCGTTCGCCCTCTTGGAGGCGAGCGACGGGGATGCCGGTCCAGGCGGCGACGATCTCGGCGATCTCCTCCTCAGTGACGACCTCGCGCAGCAACCGGTCCTGCCCTTGTTTGGTTGCCAGTTGGTCCTCCTCCGCGGCAAGTCGGCGCTCCAGTTCCTGGAGGCGGCCGTAGCGGAGTTCGGCCGCGCGGTTGAGGTCGTAGGCCCGTTCGGCCTCCTCCGCTTCGAGGCGGACCTGCTCCAGTTCCTGGCGTAGCTCCTGCACACGGCGGATGGCCTGCCGCTCGGCCTCCCACTGGGCGTGTTTGGCGTCGGCCTCGCCGCGCAGGTCGGCCAGTTCCCGTCGCAGTTCCTCCAGGCGGGTCTTGCTGGCCGGGTCGGCCTCCTTGGACAGGGCCGCCTCCTCGATCTCCAGGCGGGTGACGCGGCGGGTGATCTCGTCGAGTTCGGCGGGCATCGAGTCGATCTCGGTGCGCAGTCGGGCGCACGCCTCGTCGACGAGGTCGATGGCCTTGTCGGGCAGGAACCGATCGGTGATGTACCGGTGGCTGAGGGTGGCCGCGGAGACCAGCGCGGTGTCCTGGATCTTCACGCCGTGGAAGACCTCAAGGCGTTCGCGCAGTCCGCGCAGGATCGAGACGGCGTCCTCCACGTCCGGCTCGTCGACCAGGACCTGCTGGAAGCGGCGTTCGAGGGCGGCGTCCTTCTCGATGTGCTTGCGGTACTCGTCAAGGGTGGTGGCGCCGATCATGTGCAGTTCGCCTCGCGCGAGCATCGGCTTGAGCATGTTGCCCGCGTCCATGGCCCCTTCGGCGGCACCCGCTCCCACCACGGTGTGGAGCTCGTCGACGAAGAGCAGGATGCCCCCCTGTGCGGCCTTCACCTCGGACAGCACGGCCTTGAGGCGTTCCTCGAACTCACCTCGGTACTTGGCGCCGGCGACCAGGGAGCCCATGTCGAGGGCGAACACGATCTTGTCGCGGAGTCCTTCGGGCACGTCGCCGCGGACTATGCGCTGGGCGAGACCCTCGACGATGGCGGTCTTGCCGACGCCGGGGTCGCCGATGAGGACGGGGTTGTTCTTCGACTTGCGGCTGAGGATCTGGGTGACCCGCCGGATCTCGGCGTCCCGGCCGATGACCGGGTCGAGCCTGCCGGCCCTGGCCTCGGCGACGAGATCGCGGCCGTACTTCTCCAGCGCCTCGTAGGCCACTTCGGGGTTGGCGGAGGTGACGCGCTGGTTGCCGCGGACCTGGGTGAGCGCGCCCAGGAAGGAGTCCCTGGTGATGCCGGCCTGGTTGAGCAGTCGTCCGGCAGCGGTGGACGAGCCCTCCTCGGACAGGGCGAGCAGCAGGTGCTCCACGGACACGTACTCGTCCTTGAGGCGTTTGGCCTCCCGTTCGGCGGCGTCGAGCAGGCGGCCGAGGCGCTGCGTGACGAAGACCTGGCCGGGTGCCGCGCCGGGGCCGGTGACCTTCGGACGGCGGGAGAGTTCCTCGCGCACGGCCGCGCGCAGTTCCTCCGGCTCGGCGCCGGCCTGTTGCACCAAGCGCGGGATCAGACCGTCCTCCTGATCGAGAAGCGCGTGCAGCAGGTGTTCCCCGTCGACCTCGGTCTGCCCCATGCGGACGGCCGCGGTCTGGGCGTCCTGCAGGGCGTCCTGGGACTTCTGGGTGAGACGGTTCATGTCCATGGGGGTGTTTCACTCCTCGTGCCGCGGCCGCGCAGAGCGGCCTCGAGCAGGCTGATGCGGTCGAGCAGGTCGAGCACCAGGCCGATGGATGCGTAGTTGAGGCAGAGTCCGGAGCGCAGCCGCTGGACGCGGGCGAGGACCGCCGGGGCCGTGAAATCGAACACCAGGCTCCCCGCGGCGTCGCGCTCTGCGTCGACCAGGCCCAGGGCGACGAAACGCCGGATCAGATCGGGATGGAGGCCCGAACGACGGGCCACGGCATCCAGGGAGAGCCTGGGGACGGGCACGAGCGCGTACCGGACAGCCGTCGAGGCGGTGACGTCGGCGCCTGTTCGTACCGGACGGTCGCCCACGCCGGCTCGGCTGATGCCCGCAGCTTCCACGGGTCGGTCGTTCATCGCGTCCTCCTGGGGTCGAACGAGGAGGTGGCGGCGAGCTCCTCGAACAGTTCGCGCTCCCGGTCCCCCAGTGTGGGCGGCACCATGACGCGGAGTTCGGCGTACAGGTCGCCGGTCGCGCCGCGCGGGTTCGGCATGCCCTCGCCGCGCAGCCGCAGCCGCCGACCGCTGGACGAGCCCGCGGGCACCGTGACCTTGGCCGTACCGCCGCCGGGGGTGGGCACCGGCACCGTCGCGCCCAGCGCCGCCTCCCAGGGGGCGACCGGCACCTGGACGTACACGTCGCGGCCGTCCAGCCGGAACCGGGGGTCGGGCTGAACGCGCACCCGCAGGTACAGGTCGCCCGCAGCGGCGTCACCGCTGCCCCGGCCGCCCTCGCCCGCCAGTCGGATGCGCTGTCCGTCGGTGACTCCCGGCGGGACGTGGACCTCGTACCGCCGCGGCTGCCCGGCGGGACCGGCCAGCGTGACGGTGCGACGGCCGCCCCGGTACGCCTCCTCGACGGTGAGCGGCAGCTCGGCCTCCTGGTCGGCTCCGGGGACGCCGCCCGGGGCGGCGCCGGCTCCGAACATGGAACCGAACAAGTCCTCGAGGTCGATGCCTTCCGCTCCGAAGCCGTCGCCGAAGCCGTCGCCGAAGTCGGTGCTGTACCGGACACGCGGGCCGCCCGCGCCTGCGGTCCGCCGACCGCGGAAGCCGCCGCCCGCTCCAGCCGTGACCCGTTCGTCGAAGTCCTCGGGGACGTTGCGGAAGTCCTCGCCGAAGCGGTCGTAACGGGCCCGGGTCTTGGGGTCCGACAGGGCGCTGTACGCCTCGTTGAGGTCCTTGAAGCGTTCCTCCGCGTCCGGGTCCTTGTTGACGTCGGGGTGGTATTTGCGGGCGAGCTTGCGATAGGCCTGCTGGATCTCGTCCGGCCTCGCGGTCCGGGAAACGCCCAGCACCTCGTAGAAGTCCCGTGCCATGACCGGTCACTCCCGCTTCGCGACCGTCACGGCGGCGGGCCTGAGCTGCCGATCGCCGTCCCCGTAGCCGGGGCGCAGCACCTCCACGACGGTGCCCGGCGGGGCGTCTGGGGCCTGGACGACGCCGACCACCTCGTGCCGGGCCGGGTCGAAGACGACACCGGTTTCCGCGTGCCGCGGGTAGCCGAGCAGTTCGAGGACGTTCACCGCCTGGTCGCGGACCGCCCGGACGCCCTCGACGACCGCACCCGGATCAGCGCCGGCATGGGTCAGGGCGAGGTCCAGGTTGTCCAGGACGGGCAGGAAGGCGGCGGCCGTACGGGAGCGCTCCGCCGTCCGCTCCCGCTCCAGCTCCCTGGTGTGGCGCTTGCGGAGGTTGTCCAGGTCGGCCAGCGCGCGCCGCCAGCGGTCCTCCAGTTCCCGGATCGCGGCCGTGTACTCGTCCTCGGCGGACGCGGGGCCGGCGGCGTCGGGTCCCGGTTCGTCGTACGCCGTCTCCGGTCGGGACGGCGGGTCCGGTCGGGGCAGATCCTCTCGCGGAGGGCGCACGGCGCCTTCCGCGGCCGACTCGACCGGATCAACCGCGGCGGTTTCGGGTTCCTGGGGCCGGCTCGGCATGGCGCGCCTCAGTCCTTGTCGAACTCGGCGTCGATGACGTCGTCGTCCCCGCCACCGCCGCTCGGGCCACCGGTCGCACCGCCTCCGGTGCCGTCCTGGCCGGGACCGCCTGTGGCGGCGCCCTGTTGGGCCGCCAGCCCGGCAAGTACCTGCTGGAGTTCGGAGGTCAGGGGCCGCACGCGCTCCACGCCCGCTTCTTCCTTGACCGCCGCCCGGGCGTCGGACACGAGCATCTCGGCGCGTGCCTTCTCGTGCGCGGGCGCCGCGTCGCCCAGTTCGGCGAGGCGCTTCTCGACCTGGTACGCGGCGGCGTCGAGCTCGTTGCGGGCGTCGACGGCCTCGCGGAGTGCCTGGTCCTGGCCCTGGTTGCGCTCGGCCTCCTGAACCATGCGTTCGACCTCGCTGCGGTCCAGGTTGGAGCTCTCACTGATGGTGATGCCCTGTTCCTTGCCGGTGTCCCGGTCGCGGGCCTTGACGTTGAGAATGCCGTTGGCGTCGATGTCGAAGGTGACCTCGATCTGCGCTTCACCCCGCGGCGCCGACCGGATGTCGGTGAGCTGGAACCGGCCGAGCACCCGGTTGTCGGCGGCCCGCTCGCGCTCGCCCTGGAGGACCACCACGTCGACGGCCGGCTGGTTGTCCTCGGCGGTGGAGAAGGTCTCGGAGCGTCGCACGGGGATGGTGGTGTTCCGCTCGATGATCTTCGTCATCACGCCACCGCGTGTCTCGACGCCCAGCGACAGGGGCGTGACGTCGAGCAGCAGGACGTCCTTGACCTCGCCCTTGAGCACCCCGGCCTGGATCGCGGCCCCCAGTGCCACGACCTCGTCGGGGTTGACGCTCATGTTGGGTTCCTTGCCGCCGGTCAGCCGACGCACCAAAGCCTGGACGGCTGGGATGCGGGTGGAACCGCCGACGAGGATGACTTCGTCGATGTCGCTCTCGCCGACCTTGGCGTCGGCCATGGCCTGCTGGACCGGCCCCAGGCACCGCTCCACCAGGTCGCCGGCGATCTGCTCGAACGTGGACCGCATGATCGAGTCGGTGAGGTGCTTGGGCCCCGAGGCGTCGGCGGTGATGAACGGCAGGCTCACCTGCGTCTGTGTCACCGAACTGAGCTCGGTCTTGGCCTTCTCCGCCGCCTCGAAAAGGCGTTGCAGCGCCTGCGGGTCCTTGCGCAGGTCGATGCCGTTCTCCTTCTGGAAGTCGTCCGCGAGGTGGTCCACCAGACGCCGGTCGAAGTCGTCGCCGCCCAGGTGGCTGTCGCCGGCGGTGGAGCGCACCTCCACCACGCCGTCACCGACGTCGAGGATGCTCACGTCGAAGGTGCCGCCGCCCAGGTCGAAGACGAGGACGGTCTCGTGTCCCTTCTTGTCCATGCCGTAGGCGAGGGCTGCCGCGGTCGGCTCGTTGATGATCCGCAGCACCTCCAGTCCCGCGATCCGCCCGGCGTCCTTGGTGGCGGTGCGCTGGGCGTCGTTGAAGTAGGCGGGCACCGTGATGACGGCCTCCGTGACCCGCTCCCCCAGCTGCTTGGAGGCGTCGTCGGCGAGTTTGCGCAGCACCTGGGCGCTGATCTCCTCAGGCGCGTACAGCTTGTCGCGCACCTCGAAGCGGGCCGCCCCGCCGTCGCCCTCGACGACGTCGTACGCCACCGCCCTGGCCTCCTCGGAGATCTCGTCGAAGTGTCGGCCGATGAACCGCTTGGCCGAATATATGGTGCCCTTGGGGTTGAGGATCGCCTGGCGGCGGGCCAGCTGGCCCACCAGGCGCTCGCCGGTGTCGGTGAAGGCCACCACTGACGGTGTCGTGCGGTTGCCCTCGTTGTTGGGCACGACGGACGGCTCGCCGCCCTCCCACACGGCGATAACCGAGTTGGTGGTGCCCAGGTCGATGCCCACTGCCTTGGCCATGAAGACTCCTTCCCGTGCGGCGGCCTCCGCCGACTGTCCGGATCACGCTTTTCGGGTTCGAGTTAGGACCCTGCGGTTCGGGCCGGTTCACAAGGCCGCACAGCCGGCCGACCGGGACACCGGGCTGCGCAGCGCTCGCCGCAGGGGCGGCTCTGCCTAAGCGCATCCGGCCGATCACCCGCTCGCGCAAGCCGACGTCCCGCAGACGTCCCGCCCGGTGATCGCCACCCTCTCCACGGGAAACCCTTGGTCAGAGGGGTGGTCACCGGCATGTTCGGCTTCCCGGTACGTCTCCTGCGGGGCAACCGGCCTGCGATGCCGCTCGGCCGTCACCCAGCCCTTCCTGCCTGTGCGGAGCGTCTCGAACACCCCCCAGGGTGGCAATCCGAGTGGCTCCACGCCTGCGCCTGGCGAGCCAGAAACGCACGGGCCCGTTCGCCCCGCGGGTACGAGAAGGATCCGAACACCTCTGATATGCCGGTTCACGAGCGGGTGCCCGAACACGAATCGCCTCCCTGGAGACTCGGGGAGAACGGAGTGATCCCATGACCGGCAGCCGGTACGACCGCTGCTCGGACCGGGAGGGCAGCCCTCCCCAGGGCAGCGACGGGCGGCACCCCACGGTCGCGCGGAGAGAGTCCCGCGCACCCGTTCCGACCGCGCCCGACCATGCCCTCCACGAACTGACCGCGCTGGCCCGCGCTCTCTTCGACACCCCGGACGAAGGCCAGATCCTGGGCCTGGCCATGGATCACATAGCCACCGCAGGGCCGTACAGCGCTGAGGCCGGATACCTCAAGGTGAACGGCGATCTGGTTCCCAGCCCGAGGAACGGGCAGAGCCATGCCGCGGCCGTGGACCGGAAGGTGCTGGAGCTGGCCGGGAAGGACGGCCCTGTGACCGTACCCGGCAGGCGTTGGGGCCGGGCCCTGGGGCTGCGGGGACTCGAGGGCCTCCACGGCTACCTCGTGGTGACGTCCCTCTCCCGGCCCACCGAGGCCGAGCGATCCCTGCTCACCACGCTCGTCCGGCACACCGCTGCTGCACTGTCAGTCGCCTTCGCGCACCGCCGCCGACGGGAGGACGCGCTGGAGCTGCGCCGCCTGAAGGAGGAACGCACAGCCCTCCAGCGGCAGTTGATCTCCGTCATGGCCGCGTCGGCATACCAGCGTGGCGTTCACACGCTCATGGCCGATGTCGCTGCCTCGGGCGGCGGCGAGGAGGCCGTCACCCGGGCCCTGCACGGACTCACCGGACTCCCCGCGCTGGTCGAGGACCGCTTCGGTCGGTTGAGGTCCTGGACCGGCATCAGCCGCCCCGACCCCTATCCGGAACCGGACCCCGTGCGCCAGGACGAGATGCTGCACGCCGTCGCCCGGGAGGTCGGACCGGTGCGGATCAAGGACCGGCTGATCACCCTGGTCCGCCGGCACGGCGAGATCCTGGGCGTGCTGGCCCTGGTCGATGTCCGGGACGAGGCCGACGAGCACACCGTGCTCGCGCTGGAATACGCCGCCGCGTCGCTCGCCCTGGAGCTGACACACCTGCGCAACCTGGCCGAAGTGGAGCTGAGGCTGAACCGCGAGCTCGTCGACGACCTCCTGGCAGGGACGGACGAGGCGAGCGCCCACGCCCGATCCACGGCCATCGGACACGACCTGCACCGCATTCACTACGTCGTCGTGGTGCGGTGGTCGAACCGGACCGTGGACGATTCCTTCGCGCAGACCGTGGGCCGGACGGCTTCTGCGGTGGGCATGCGCTCGCTGTTGACCCGACGTTCGGACCACGTGGTCCTGATCGCGGACGACAGGCCGCACGCCCGCGCGCTGTACGAGGCGCTCGCCCGGGAGACCGGGACACGATCGGGGACGATAGGGGTGAGCGCCCCTTCCGAGTCTGTGGACGACATCCCCCACCGCTACCAGGAGGCGCAGCGCGCCCTGGACGTGCGCAGCCACTCCCGCGAGCGCTACGGCACGACGTTCTTCGACGAGCTCGGCCTCTACCGCATCCTGGGACCCGGCAACGACTACCGGGAACTGGAGACGTTCGTCGACGAGTGGCTCGGGCAGCTCATCGACTACGACTCCCGTCACCACGCGACCATGGTGGAGACCCTGTCCCGGTACTTCGACTGCGGCGGCAACTACGACGAGACGGCCGAATCCCTCGCGATCCACCGCAGCACGCTGCGCTATCGGCTGCAGCGCATCCGCGACATCAGCGGAAACGACCTCGCCGACGTCGAGGACCGGCTCAACCTCCAGGTGGCGACCCGAGTGTGGAAGATCGTCCTCGGCGGCCCCGGCTGACACCCCGCTGGAACGATCCGGGCCGGGCGCGGACCATTCATAAGTGCCTGGTCTTCCAGCGACATCGCCGGCCGGAACGGCACCCCACCCCCGCGGCCCGAGTGATCAGCCCTCGTGCCTGCACAGTTCAGTTGGGAATGGTCACCAGGACGCGACCTCGGCCGCCCGTGTCAACACGGTCTTGGGCTTGGGCGATCTTCTCCAGCGGGTACACGTCGCCGATGGCGACGGTGAGCATGCCGACTGCGGCTGCGGCGGTGAGGTCGCGGGCCGCCTGCCGTTTCGCCGATTCGGCGAAGTCGTCGCTGCCGAGCATGCGCAGCGTGACGTTGTTGAACAGCATGGGCCAAAAGGGAAGTCGGGGCCGGTCGTCCCGGGTGGCGTAGGCGGCGATCACCGCGCCGTTCGCGGCGACGAGGTCGTCCAGGTCCGCATTATCGGACAGGGCCACCTCGACGATTCGGTGCACGCCGTCGGGAGCGTGCGCGCGGATCGCGGCGGCGGGGTCGTCCTCGTCGAGCGCCACCGCGTGGGAGACGACGGCGGGGTCGACGCGGTTCAGGTCGCTGCCATGGCGCACGGTCCCGATCACCGTCGCGCCGCCCCACCGGGCGAGCTGCGCGGCCAGGGAGCCGACGCCGCCGAGCACCCCGTGCACGAGCACGAGCTGTCCGTCGACGGGGCCGTCGCTGAACACGGTGCGGTGGGCGGTGATCCCAGGGATGCCCAGGCCGGCGCCGAGTTCGTCGGTGAGGTGGTCGGGGAGCGGCACGGCCAGATCCGCAGGCACGACGGTGTACTGGGCTGCGGTGCCGAAGGGGCGGTAGGACTGGGCGCCGTACACCCATACCCGCTGTCCCATCCGGTGGGCGTCGACCCCGTCGCCCACCGCGTCGATGACTCCGGCGGCATCGCTGTGCGGGATCACCCGCGGGTAGGGCATCGAGGAGCCGAGCCAGCCGCGCCGCTTCTTGGTGTCGCCGGGGTTGACGCCCGAAACGGTGACGCGGACGCGGACCTCGCCGGGGCCGACGGTGGGGTCGGGCAGTTCGCCGACGCGCAGGACATCGGCGGCAGGGCCCTGTTCGTCGTACCAGGATGCAAGCATGGACATACCTCCAGGGCCGGTCAGCTCGCGGGTTCGTCGAGCGGAAACGGAGTGTTCTCGGTGGGCTCGTCAGCGTCAAGAACAGCGTGCAGCCAGGCGCGTTCGGCGCTGCTGATGGCACGGGCGGTGAGCAGCATGCCACGCCGGTAGGGGTCGGCCACCTCCTCGGCCCGCAACGGCCTGTCACCGTCGTAGAAGAAGCTCGCCGGCTCCTCCAGGAACTCAAGCCGTCTGCGCAGCACCGCGTGCTGTTCGGGCACATCGGGCAGGTGCGAGAGGAACGCCAGAACAGTGAAGAAGCGGGTGAAGTCGGTGATCTCATGGTCGGCCGGCTCGCGCAGCCGCTTCAGCAGTTCGGTGCGCCCGGCGCCGGTCAGGCTCAGCACGTACCGCGCTGGGCCCGCACCCGGGTCGGCGCGCCGCTCCAGCAGGCCCGCCTTGGTCAGACGGTTGATCGCCGGATACAGACTGCCGTCGCTGACCGGCCGCGTGTACCCAGTCAGCTGCGAAACCCGCCGGCGCAGCTCGTGCCCGGGCAGAGCACCCCCGGCCAGGAAGCCCAGTATCGCTAGTTCCAGCATGCTCTCACCATCCCACAGCCACATCGAATCGATGCATACATCGAATCGATGTTACCTTGTCGGAATATCACCGCCGCGAGGAGAGAAACATGCCGCTTGAAGCCGTGAAGTCTGTGATGCACCGCTTCGTCGAGTTCATCAACACAGCCAATGAGGATCTTGGCCGCGAGGTCATCTCTCCCGACGCGGTGTTCCACGCACCGAGTCACGCAGAGCCACTTCGAGGTCCCGAGGGCTACATGGAGGTCATCGGCATGATGCGCAGTGGATTCCCGGACGTGCAGTGGACCCTGGAGGAGATGATCGGGGAAGGCGACACGGTGGCTGCACGGTTCACGATGCACGGCACGCACGACGGTGAGTTCTTCGGCATCCCCGCAAGCGGCAACAAGGTCTCGGTGCAGGCCATGAACTTCTACTACATGGCCGACGGCCGGATCGTCGGCGAACGAGGTCAGCCCGACCTCCTTGGAGTCATGCAGCAGATCGGTGCCGTACCGGCACCGTGAAGCAGGCAAGGAGCGCATGGTTCGATGCGGGAGGAGGGGGCTGCCCACCCCGTACACCTCAGCTGCCGGTTGAATGAGTCCAAGGGCTCGGAGCCGTAGGCCGCCGGCGAACGGTGGCACATGGCGCTGCCACTGCTGCCCAGCGAGTGCATGGCGTGCTGGTCGTCCCGGCGGCCAGCGGAGTCAACGTGACGCGTGCTCAGAAGATCGGAGGCCGCCTCGGCGGGGCCCATCTGGGGAACAGTCTTGAGTCTCCAGCGGCTGGAGAGAGCAGAGTTGGGGACATGGACGTTACGACCCTCTGCTCGATCGGGGAGCTTTCCCGGCGGACCGGCTTGTCCGTGAGGACTATCCGGTTCTACTCCGATTCGGGGGTGGTAGCGCCGACCACCCGAAGTCCCGCCGGATATCGGCTCTATGACCTCGACGCACTGCTTCGTCTGGAACTTCTGCGCACACTCCGCGAGCTGGGCATGGACCTGGCCACGATTCAACGGGTACTGGACCGCGAGCTCTCGGTGGCGGAAGTAGCCGCGGCGCACGCCGACGCCATGGACGTCCAGATCCGGGTGCTGCAACTGCGTCGGAGTGTTCTGCGAGTCGTGGCCGCACGCGGATCCGATCCCGAGGAGATCAAGCTCATGCACAGGCTCACGCAGATGTCCGGCGAGGAACGCCGACGTTTGATCGACGATTTCATGGACGCCACCTTAAACACAGTGAATGCCGGCCCGGCTGCGGTGGCCATGGTTCGCGCTGCCGCTCCCGACCTTCCCGATGATCCGTCCAGCGAGCAGATCGCCGCGTGGGTGGAGCTTGCCGGGCTGGTCGGCGACGAAGACTTCCGGGCCCGGATGCGCCGGATGGTCATGTGGCAGGCCGCCGGGCGCCCGCTCGACATCGAGAGCGAAGCGGGCGAGGAACTGATGAAGTTCACCCGTCAGAAGGTGGCCGAGGCCGTGGAGTCGGGCATCGACCCTCTCGGCAACAGGGCCGTACCCGTCATCGACGACCTTGTGCACCGCTTCGCCGAGGTGTTCGCGCGCACCCCTGACACGGAATTCCGGGACTGGATGGCCCAGCAGTTCGAAGAGGCACACGATCCCAGGGTGGACCGGTACTGGCGGCTGGTGTGGATCGTCAACGGCTGGCAGGTAGTACCGAACCTGATCCCGGTGTATCCCTGGCTCATCCCCGCCCTGCGAAATGACCGCGACGCATAGTCACCGCAGTGGAGACGGCCCTCAATCCCTGAACGAGTCGACGGGGCGGCCTGCGCACATGACACGCGGGGGCGTCCAACCCTCGGACCTGGCCGGATGGGCCGAGTACGGATACTGCGCGTCGCACTCCCGATACGTCTGGGGCCTGCGGCTGCCCATGGTGTGCACGCTCGGCGGCCTGCCGGTGCTGTTCGCGCTCTCCGGAGCCAAAGGCGACGAACGCGAGACGCTGCGCGGCATGCTCGACACCGCGCCGGACGTGGTCGCTTGCCACCCGGGCCAGACGATCATCGCGGAACGAGGTCCACCATGCCGCACCTGACCGTCCACCTTCCAGATGACAGGCTGACCGGTAAAGAGCCAGGGCGGGCTCCCGTCCCGGCTCGGGGGAATCACGGAACGGGAGCCCTGCCTCTGTCGTGCGCGCAGCGGGACCGTACGGATGTGTCACGCGCTGCGCTGTCTGCGCGTCGGCGAACAGGCGGGGAGGTGAAGATGCATGCGTTCCGGGACGCACGCCCGGCGATCCCGGTACCGGCCCGGACAAGCCCCGGCTCGTCTTCGTCTTCGTTCCCGCTTCGGCCGCCTCGTGTGCCGGGCCCTGTCTGACGATCATCGTGTTGCGGCGGGTCTTCTCTGTGGAATCGGCCGACTTCTCGTGAGAGGGTCCCGCATGTGATCAGTCAGGATGGCGTCCGGGTCCGCGAGCTCGTACTCGTGGAAGGAGTTCGCCCTGCGGACGTTGTGTGTGTTCATCGAGAAGCGCTTCACGTGCTGCGTTCGAGCATCGACGCAGCCCACATCGACGCCTACAGCGATGACGACTGGCCGACCGAAGTCCTGCACTCGTATGAGCATGCGCTATCACTGGCTCGGCAGGAGCTCGTGAGCGGTACCCGGTCCAGGCGTTCCGATCCTGGCATGGGAATCGACCTCGATGTCCAGGACGACGGGCAATTCAAGGTGCTGTCGGACTTGGCGCCCTACACAATCCACGCCGAAGGCTGGGGGGACGGCCGGCTGGTCTTCAGCGCCAGCGACTCGGGAACGGCCCTGTGGATTGAGGTCACGCAGGAACAGGAAGCAGCACTCCTGTTCCGGTTGGGTCAGCTGGGGATCTCGTCGGGTGTGCTCACCGTCCTGACGCCCGGGCGCTGAGAACTGCTGGCACGGGTTCGCGGAGCCAGAGGATCAGCGAGGCAAGGCGGAGTCCGGCCTGGTGGCGGCGACGGCTACCGGGTGTCCGAGCTGGTCAGCTCGCCGTCCGTCACGCACGCGGTGCTGATCCGCCGCTGACGCGCGGGGTTCAAGGGTTCGCGGGGGTCGGTGTGCTGATGCGCCCGCCTCGATGGTTCGTCGTCGTGGTCTTGGCCCTCGTCGCCACGCGGCGGGAGTCGGCTGGTGCCGTCGGCGTACGGGCTCAGTGGGCATCACCGTCCCCGCCCGCGGCACCGATCGCCGCGACACCGCCGCCACACGCCCACCGCCGGACCGGGCGCGGCTACGTGATCGGAGCGAGCGGCGCGGCGAGGTGCTCGGTCTCCCGCACGTCGGCCGGCAGGGACTGCTCGGCCCAGATCGTCTTGCCGGCGGATGTGTGGCGGCTGCCCCAGCGGTCGGCCACCTGCGCCACGAGGAGCAGTCCGCGTCCGCCCTCGTCGAAGGTCCGGGCCCGCCGCAGATGTGGGGCGGTGGCGCTGCCGTCGGAGACCTCGCAGATGAGCGCGTCGGCCCGGACGAGGCGTAGCTGGATGGGCGGGGTGCCGTAGCGGATGGCGTTGGTGACCAGTTCGCTGACGATCAGCTCGGTGGCGAACTCCAGCTCGCTCAGTCCCCAGGCGGCCAGCTGCTCGCTCGCCCCTCGGCGGACGCCGGCGACGGCGGCGGGATCGGCGGGGAGCGGCCAGCTGCGTACCTGGTCAGCGCCGAGCATGGAGGTCCGGGCGAGGAGCAGGACGATGTCGTCGGCCGGCGGGTCTGGCCGCACCTTGCGCATCACCTCCTCGCACGTCTCCTCCAAGCCAGCGGCTGGGTGGCGCAGAGCCTCACCCAGCAGGTCCAGCCCGACGTCGAGGTCACGGCCCGGGGCCTCGATCAGACCGTCGGTGTAGAGGGCGAGCACGCTGCCTTCGGCCATGTCGATCCGGGCCGCCTCGAAGGGCAGTCCGCCGAGGCCGAGGGGCGGCCCGGCCGGCAGGTCCAGCATGCGCACCGCGCCGTCGGGGTCCATCAGCAGGGGCGGCGGGTGTCCGGCCCGAGCCAGATCGCACCGGCCGGCGATCGGGTCGTAGACGGCGTAGAGGCAGGTGGCCCCGACCTCCCCGGAGGCCTCCTCCGCCTGCCGTCGCGCGTCCGGGCCCTCCTCCCGGTCGAGACGGACGACGAGATCGTCCAGGCGGGTGAGCAGCTCGTCGGGCGCGAAGTCGGCGTCGGCGAGGGTCCGTACCGCCGAACGCAGACGCCCCATCGTGGCGGAGGCTCGCACCCCGTGCCCCACCACGTCGCCCACGGCCAGCGCGACCCGTCCCCCCGACAGCGCGATGACGTCGAACCAGTCTCCGCCGATCTCGTCCCCGGGCCCGGCGGGCAGGTAACGGTAGGCCAGGTCCACGGCCGCGACCTCGGGCAGCCGTTCGGGCAGCAGGCTGCGCTGGAGCGTGAGCGCGGTGCGGCGCTCACGGGTGTACCGGCGGGCGTTGTCGATGCTCACGGCGGCCCTGGCGGCGATCTCCTCGGCGAGGATCAGGTCGTCCGGGCCGAAGGCGTCCGGGGTCCGGTGCCGCATGAGATGCATGACACCTAGCGTGACCCCCCGCGCACGCAGGGGCACCATCAGTACCGTGTGGATCTTGAAACGGCGTATGCTCTCCGCTCGGGCCGGGGAGGCCGTCACCCACGCGCGCAGCGCCGCGTCGCCCGCGCTGTAGTGGCACGCCCTGCCGGTGATCAGGGCCAGGGCCGGGGGTGCGCCGGGCGGGTAGACGTCGGTGTCGCCCAGGGAAACCACGGATTCCGGGCATCCCGCGAGCACCGACCGTTGCGCGGTGCGCCGGCACACGACCGGCGTGTCGGGCGGCACCGGTTGCGGTTCATGCCCCTGGACGACGGATTCCAGCAGGTCGACGGTGGCGAAGTCGGCGAACCCGGTCACCGCGACCTCGGCAAGTTCCTGGGCCGTACGGGTGACGTCGAGGGTGCTGCCGATGCGCACGCTCGCGTCGTTGAGCACGGCCAGGCGACGCCGGGCCCAGTACTGCTCGGTGATGTCGATGACCAGCGCGGACAGACCCATTACCGTGCCCGCGCGGTCCTTCAGCGGGGAGAGGAACACCGACCACGCGTGGTCGCGGACCTCGCCTGAGGCGCGGAACGGCTGCTCCTCGCGGAAGATCATCTCGCCGGTGCGCGCCACCTGGTGCTGGAGGCGATCGATCTCGTCCAGGGGCGGGGCGGGGTAGATCTCCCACAGGGTCCGCCCCCGCATCTCGTCCGGTCTCAGCCCCATGGCCTTGGTCATGACCTCGTTGCAGGTGACGAACCGCGCCTCACTGTCGTAGATGGCCACGGGCAGCGGGAGCTGCGCCAGCGTGAGGTCCCACAGCTCCGCCGACTCCACGTCCGTCGGGCCGGAGGGATAGCTCACCGACGCCGGAGTCACGACCCAGTACGTGCCGGCGTCCGCGTCCACCAGCGGAGTGCCCCGTAGCCGCACGGTGACGCGGTCACCGTCGCGCTTGCGCAGCACCAGATCGCTCGTCCACTGCTCGCCGACGGCCAGGAGGCGCCGCGTCGTGAAGGGCAGCGTTGCGCCGAGCAGGCCGTAGGCGGGCCTGCCCACCACCTCCTCGGGGCCGTGTCCGAGGAGCCTCGCGGCTCCCGCGCTCCACACCATGACGACCCCGCGGGCGTCGATGACGACCGCGAAGTCCTCGGGTGCCACTGTGGTGGTGTCGGGTTCGTTGTACATGGGCGTCTACCGACCTCGTCCACCTGCGTCGCCCGGGCACGGGCGACGGGTCACCCTGCACGGGCGCTGCCTCCAGCATCCCGCCACGGCACGACCCGCTCAACCGGCTCCCGGGGCTTCCGGGGCTTCCGGGGCTTCCGGGGCTTCCGGGGCTTCCGCGAACCCTGTGGGCACCGGCCAGGTTCTGGTAGTGCTTCGACCCGAACCCGGAGCGGCGGCGCCGGCACCAACGCACCTGTCGAAGCGATCAGCGTCCAGGGCGTGGGACACAGCCTGCCGCAGAGCGGCATGGGACCGATGGCCCTGCAGGTCATGCGCCTGCGTTTCATGGGCCTGATCTGACCGGCATCGCGACGGACCCCGGGCGCTGCCACCCCGCGCACCTGCCGGTGAAGGGCGTCCTCCTGCGATCTCCACGTTGCCCGTCGCCGACGCTGCACATGGCGGCTCGACCTCTTCGACACCGGACTGATCGCCGAAGCCGGGGACCATCACCACCCAGGGTTTGAGGACCAGGCCCGCTGGTGCACCGGGGACGGTCCCGTCGCTCTGGAGCCGTGTCCCATCGAGCAACCCGACCGGGTGGACGAACTCCGACGCAGCCTGAGGATGGAGCCGCTCGCCCGCTACGCCAGCCGCTTGCGCAGCCGCGCCAGCCGCAAGGCGTCTGAGCGAGTCCCGGTGGGATCTCTTCACCGCTCGCCACTGGGAGCGAAGGCCCGAGGTCATACCCGCGCCGGGCGGCCTGGGCGCCGTCGACGCCGACCGCGCCTACACGGCGATGGTCGAGGCCGCACGGCCCTTCCGAGCCGGGACCCGGTTCCAGGCTCTGCCGGACGTCCGGTTCCTCGTCGACGGCGGCCGGATCCGGGCACCGGGAGACCTGCTGCCCGGCCCGCAGGACATCACCGCACAAAGGTACGGCGAGCGGCTCGACCATCAGATGGGGGGACGAGGTCGGCTGCTCGTGGTGGAGCAACCACTCATACTCGACCACGCCTTGTGGGCACAGGTGCGCTCCCTGGTCGCACCCTTGTGGGAGCGGGCCGGGTACCCCGTCCTGCCAGTCGTCACGGAACTCGTCCTCGGCGAGCGGATCACGGAGTGCGACGGCCCCGCGCATGAACTGCGGCACTCCACGCTGACCTGGGTCCTGCACGGCACCGTCACCGCCACCCCTCGGGACGCACAGGCCGGGCCCACGCTGACCGCCGGGGCCGGCGACCTGCTCCATTGGCCGGCCGGCCAACCACGCGCGCCAGACGAGGTGTTTCGTGCTGCCGTCCACGGCAGCCGGTCCGCGCGCCTGGACGGTCGTATGCCGTCCCATGTGCAGTTCATGGTCGAGCGGGTCCAGCGGGACGTCTCGGAGGATCTGCTGCCCGCCACCGAGGACGGATCCTTCGACGCATACGACACCCGCCTCGCCTCTCGCCTCGACGGCCGTCGGCACGCCCTCGTGGTCAATGGCTTCCACACTTTCGATGCCGCCTTGTGGTCGCGCGAGCGAGCCTTCTTCGCCGGCCTGTGGGACGTCGTCGGTCTGCCTTTGACGGGTGCCATCACCGCTTTGTTCCATGGCACCTACGAGCACAGCCCTGTCGGCGTGCACAAGGACCGCTTCGCCGCGTAGACACCTGTGAGAACCTGCCACTCGGTCGACCCGATGCACCTTGCCGTCGACCTCTTTGCGACACACCGTAGGCACCGCCCCTGGATACCAGCCATCCTTTCGAACACCATCGAAACGTGCCCACTGATATCTCAGGATGAGGTCATGGTTCGTCTCAAGCAGATGATTCTGCAGGCGAGTTGAAGCAATAGGAGAAGGGGCCGGCGCGAATCTCGTAGCGGATCCGAAATCGCTTGAACCGGTGAAGCCAGGCCAAGGTCCGCTCCTGGTCGGCGGCGCACTCGAGGATCCGCGGTATCGCGTCCAGCGGGACGCCGACACGGCCCGGTCACCAAGAGGTCCGTCTCCACCAGAGGTTTCACGTGATGGTCGCCCCGTCGGGTGACGACGCGTCCAGCTCTGCGGCGCTTACCCAGCCGGCAGTTGCGGCGGCACCGTCGGGCGATCGGCTGACGCCGGCAGCGGGATTACTTGTATGGCGGCATGTTGTTGGTCGGGGCTCCGGGACTCCAGTCCAGGTGGGCCACGAGGACGATCAACAGGAGTACCACCGTGATCAGGACGAGCGCCCCCACCCAGAAACTGTCCGCAGGCACCGGGCGGTGCGGATCCGGTGAGCTGTCGGGTCCGTCACCGACACCCTCACCAGCACGGTCTCCGGCGTCACTGTTCCCCTCGGGTGCCACGGCCCCTCCTTCGACAAGGCCATGGCACCGCAGCGCAGAGCAAGCGTCAAGACGGCCCGCAGCGCATGCATTCCTCGGGTATCCAGGGCGTGACCCACGAGTACTGCAGCTGCTTGGTGACCGCCCCCGAGCCGCACCCTCATGGACACCGACGCACCGCGCCGCCGGCCAGGCGGACGGCGCTGCGGATAGCGGATGCGATCACGAAGCCGGCGGCGGCTTCGCGGTAGAGCGGTCAGGCGCTGCCGGGCCGGCCGCTGCGAGCGCCTCCGCTGTCGCACGTCGCAGAGAAGGGGCGGTGAGCCAGAGGTTCTTCCCGCCGGCCAGGTACGCCACGGCACGGCCCACCCAGTCCGGGTCGCCGAGAAGATACGGTGTGCCCTCGGCGACCAGTTGTCCTAGCAGGTACTCCAACCGGAGGGCGTCCACGGCCCGATACGGGCGCGCGTGCCGGTCGAAGCGCATCTGGTCGTCCTCAAACGGGTGACGCAGCGTCATGTGCATCCAGCCGCCGTTACGCCCGGCGACCGTTCCCTTCAGTGTGTATATGCCCTTGTCGTTGATGTTCCAGGAGTGCTTGCCCCAGGTGATGCGTACGCCACTCATGATCCTGGACCACGGGATCAGTCGTCCGTCGGAGTCCGGCTCGCGTTGGAAGAGCCCGTCCGGACGGAATTCCACCCAACGGCCGTTCGCTCGTGTCGCGTTCCCAACTACCCAGTGGCCGTTGGCCCGTTCCAGTGGCCCCAGGGAAGTACCGTCATCCACCATGCAGGCATTGAATCACGCAGGCTTCGATTCTTTGCGCGAATTCGACGGGCTTGCAAGGTAGCGTCGAAGCCTCACCAGACCGCGACTGGGCTGACTGCTCACAGGCCGCCGCGCCGGGCCTACCGGAACCCCCGAGGTGCGCAATGTCGTCGAGAATCCTGCAAGGTCGCGCGGTGAGGTCACGACGGGCACGGCCCTGCTTTGTCGGACGCGCCCCGCCGCGTTGAGCAGTGTGGTGCCGTGCGCACCATGCCAGCGGTGGGTCGCTGACGCACTCCCTGGCTGCGGCAGCCGCAGCCGGCAGGCCGCTCTCTCCCCAACGGCTCTTCACCTCGCTGTGAGAACCGTTGCCCGCGTAGCCTCACGCTGCGACGTGTATTTCGACGTGCGACGATGCGGCCCACATGCTGCCGGACCCGGTTGAACCGTCGCCAGGCGTCCGTCGCACGACGCGGTCGACCTCCGCCGGGGCACAGCCGGGGCACGGGCATGCGCCCGCCTGGACGAGCACCTGCACGCCGTCGGCCGTCAGCTCGTGAAACGCACGCGCCCCACGAGGTCGTCGCCGTCAGGAACGAGGTCCACCCCGATGCCGTCCATCAGAGCCCGCACCGCGCCGTTCTGCGGCGTCGTGCTCACGTACACCTGGTCGCACCCCTTTGCGCGGGCTTGGTCCAACAGCAGCTCCAGTACGGCGGCGCCCACGCCGGCGCCCCGGTGAGACCGTCCGATCCACACCCCGGCCTCGACCGTCCCGTCCTGGCCCTCCACCGGGCACAGCCGTGCCGCTCCCACGGCGCGCCCTGACACGTCGATGACGAAGGTGGTCTCCACCGGGTGTACCGACAGCGACCGCGACTCGTGGAAGCGCACGAACGCAGACCGGCGCTGCGGCGTCCATGCACCAGGTCCCGGCACAGGCGGCATCACCTCCAGCGGATCGGCGTCCTCGACCGCGGCGTTCAGCAGATCCCGGAGGCGAGCACGGTCGAGAGGGTGAAGCGTGACGTCGGATCGCATGCCTCATGGTGTCACGGGATCCATGAGCACTCTGCGGGCACTGAGGGCTCCCTCTTCCCTGCCGAGCCGTCGGGCTGACGCCGCGGGCAACCACCCTGGGCGCTCCGGCGCGGGGCCTGTCCATGACGAAGTCGAGGAGCCGGGCGGCGCGCTGGTGCCAGGCGTGCGCAGGGCCCTCTGCCACAGGCCTGGGGGGTCATGGCCGGATGGACGGAGCCCACCGCGCCGTTGGGTCGTTGGTACGCCGAAAGAGCCCGGCCGCACCCGGTGACCGGAGTGGGCGACAGTCATGCCGGCCCCGGACGCCGGGGGCCTTCGTAGGACATTGCGATTGCCTTTGAGCCTGGGGCTCGTTGCCCCCGTGTGACGGGGTGGGACACGGGGAAACGATCTCCTCAGCGCAAAGGCAACTGCATTGGGCGGCCCAGGCCCCCTCCGGAAAGCGCCTGGGCCAAGCCCGCGTGCGCGAGGCCGCGTGCCGGGCCCGGTCGGGCGTGTCGCCGATGGCGTCGGGCCGTGACCGGTTGGAGGCTGAGGGCATGACCGACCCGATGCACCATCCCCGCTTCCACCAGGACCCCTATCCCTCCTACGCGGCCATACGTTCCACCTGCCCGGTGCAGCCCGTGCCCGGGCCCGACGGGAAGGTCAGTTACCTGATCACCGGCTACGCGGAGGCCAAGGAGGCGCTCGCCGACGCCCGGCTCTCGAAGGACTCGGCCGCATTCTTCGCGGGCAAGGCATCCAGGCGACGACTGCACCCCGCGGTGGCGCGCACCATGCTGGCCAGCGACCCGCCCCAACACACCCGCCTGCGCGCACTGGTGACCAAGGCGTTCACGAGGGGGGCTGTCGCGGGGCTGCGCCCGTTCATCGCCCAAGCCACCGACACGCTGCTGGACCGGTGGCCCGTAGGCGAGCCCTTCGACCTCGTGGACGCCCTGGCGGCGCCCTTGCCGGTCCTCGTGATCTGCGAGCTGCTCGGCGTCCCGGAGAACGAACGGGCTGACGTGCGGCGCTGGTCCGCAGAGTTGTTCGCGGCCGGAGAGCCCGACGTCATCGACTCGGCCTCGCATGCGGTCGCCGCCTACATGACGGACCTCATCGCCCGTAAGCGCATGGACCCCGGTGACTGTCTTCTGGACCGGCTCATCCGCACCCGCGACGCGAACGACGGCCTGCTGAGCGAGGACGAACTGGTCTCGCTGGCCGTGCTGTTGCTCGTCGCAGGGCACGAAAGCACCACCGACTTCCTCGCCGACGCCGCACTGGCGTTGCTGCGACACCCTGCCGCACTCGACCGCCTGCGCAGCGAGCCCCACGAGGTACCGGCCGCGCTGGACGAGCTGCTCCGCTTCGACTCCCCCGTCAGCACCGCCACGTTCCGTTTCACCACACAGGCCGTCACCCTCGGCGGCACCGACCTCCCGGCAGGCGTCCCGGTACTGGTCGCGCTGGGAGCCGCCAACCGCGACCCGAGGCGGTTCCCACATCCGGACCGGCTCGACCTGGACCGGGACGCCGCCGCTCATCTCGGCTTCGGCCACGGCATCCACCGCTGCGTCGGCGCGCCCCTGGCCAGGGCCGAGGCGGAGATCGCCCTGCAAGCGGTCCTCACCCGGTTCCCCGCTATCCGGCTCGCCATGGCCCCGGAACGACTGGAGTGGAAGCGCACCCGTCTCCTGCGCGGGCCGGCCTCACTGCCCATCCTGGTGTGACCGGCAGGCCCGCGCACATCGTGGCTGCTCCCGTCGGGCGGGCACGGGGCTGCCCGAGCGGTCCCCAGGCGCGCCCACGGCGAAGTCTGCTGCCTCGCGGATCGTCTTCGCGATCGAGCGGCGCGTCGTGAACGCGTAGTTGTGGCGAGCCCGGCAGGGGTTGGAGCTGTTGCCGGTGAAGTGCGTTCAAGCGCGTTCCGGTGAGTCGGCGTGAGCCTTGTGTGTCGTGTCGCGCGTTCCTTGGCCGTGGAGTTGATTCCGACGGGAACGGAGGTTCCCACATCGAATGCGTGACCTTCGCGGGTGACGATCGTGCGCCATGCGGCAGGACGTCGGGCCGGGCCCGGGGGTGGCGAGGGTGGGTGGGTCCCTCTGCCGTGGCTGTTCGGACCCGCCGCAGGCACCTGACGCCCGGCGACGAGAAGACGCCGCGCCTGATGGGCGCGCATCTGGGGTCCCCGGCGTCGAAGGGTCGCAGGAGCGGTAGCGTCCTCGGCATGGACATTCGCACCACCGTTGAGCGCGCTCAACGACTCAAGCAGCTGCATGCCGACCACAAGCCGCTTGTACTGCCGACCGTCTGGGACGTCTGGTCCGCGCGGACGGCAGCCGGCGCCGGATTCCCCGCGCTCACCATCGGCAGTCATCCGCTCGCCGACTCCCGTGGAGCAGACGACCACGAGGGGCAGACCTTCGAGGAGGTACTCGCGGCCGTCAGGCCCATCATCGCGGCGGTCGACGTCCCCGTCTCCGTGGACCTGGAGGCCGGCTACGGACAAGAGCCCGCGGACCTCATCGCCGGACTCACCGAAGCCGGTGGCGTCGGTCTCAACATCGAGGACACCGTCCACTCGGACGGCGGACGCGTGCGCACCACCAAGGAACACGCACACTACATCGCAGGCCTGCGCGCAGCGGCTGACGACGCCGGGATCCCGGTCTGGGTCAACGGGCGCACCGACCTCTTCCTCCACGCCGAGGATGCCTCCGCCGTCCTCGACGAGGCGGTCGAGCGACTGCACGCCCTTGAGCAGGCCGGCGCCGACAGTGTCTACCCGGTGGGCATTCAAGACAACGACGACCTGTTGACCGCCGTGACCGGGGCCGTCGCCATTCCGGTGAATTCCACGGCGCATCCCGTCAAGCACGATCTGGAGCGCTTCCGCCGCCTCGGCGTCGGCCGGATCACCTACGGCCCGCTGCTGCAAATCGCCTTGACCGACGCGATGAAGGACATGCTCACGCCGTGGGCGCCCTGACCAACTGGTGCACAGCGGACGGTGGGGCGACTCCGTGAAGCGCTCTCCCGTCAGGCTGGGACGCGACGTCCACGGATCGTCGAACACGGGCGTGTGATGGGGAACGTGTCTCGCGCAGCGATCATCGGCGACAGGACGCTCGCGGGCCGGTCGCCGATGATCGCTCCACTCGTGGCCGCACCGCGCCCGTGGCTCGCAGCTGTCCCTGGGCACCGTGACCGCCCCACCGCAAGTGGTCCGCGAAGGCCTCTTCTGGCGCGCCGGCCGTAGGCCTGCCTGGCGTGTTCCGCGCTGTAGCGGGCAGTCGGTCGGTAGCAAAGGACGAGCCCGTGTGATGGCACGGGGTTGTTGACCCCTTTCAGACCGGCCCAGGAGCTTCCATGATGATCGTCGGCGTGATCGCCTTCTGCGTTGTCCTCGCGATACTCGCTTTCGTCGTCCCGCGACTGAGCAAGCACCCCCAGAACGGCGCCCAGCGCACGCTGGGTTGGGGTTCTCGTGCCGGTTCCAAGGCCCCTGGCTCGCTCGGGCGTTGGTTGAGCAAGCCTTTCCAGTCGAGTTCGCGGGCCGTCGGTCGCAGCGGCTCCGCAGGCCGCCGGGCACGTGGCCGCCTTCCCTTCTGATCTGACGACGGCGGTGCGGCACCCCGGAGCACCGTGATCCCTGCCTCAACTCCTTGAACTCGGCCCCGTCCGGCGTCCTCGCCGGCCGGGGCCGTACGTGTGTCCGCCCGCACCTGCCCCGAGCGGCCCGCGTTTGCGGCAGCTGCGCGCTGGAGCACGTCGGACAGCCGCGAAGAGGAGGGGCACTTTTCCGGTGGGCAGGCTGGTCGAGCGTGGCCGGGAGGCCGACGGCCACACCCTGCCCGGGCGGCCTGCCCCCTACGGCCGCCCGATCACGACACCACCGCGGCGCGAGGTGCGGCCGGGCGGACTGATCTCAGCCGTCCGCCGGAACTGCGCCGTCGGGCTTGCGGGATGCCTGACGACATGCCTGGCGAGGGCCACAACGCGCAGCGGCACAGTCGCCAGACGGGTCGACCACAGCGTCTCGTCGAACCGGGGCCTTCATCGGCGCGGGCGTGCCGGCGCTCAGCCCGACCCTTCGACGCCAGAGTGACGGGGCTCACAGCGGAGGGAAAACCTGTCGACCGCGCCGACCGTCTAGAGGGTGTGAGACGAGTTGGGAAAGCACTGGACGAGCCGGACGAGGAGAGTCTCGTCCGGCTGGTGGCCAAGGGCGACCGTGCGGCCTTCGAGGAGTTGTACCAGCGCACCGCGCCGTGGCTGGCGGTCCGCCTGCGACGCCGCTGCGCCGACGAGCAGATCGTCGCCGAGGTCATGCAGGAGACGTATCTGGCGGTGTGGCGGGCGGCGGGTGCGTTCGCCGGGGCCGCGGTCGGAGGGACGGCCGTCGGCTGGTTGTGGACGATTGCGGCGCGCCGCCTCGTCGACGCGTTCCGGCGAAGAGCCCACCATGCGGACCCGCCGCTCACGGCGGCTCCGCGGACCGCGGCGCCGGCCGCCGAGGAGGAGGCACTCGCGGCGAGTACCGACGGCGACGTCGGCGACGCGCTACGGCGCCTCGCACCTGAGCTCCGGCAGGTACTGCAGGCCCTGGTGCTCGACGGACTGTCGGTCCGGGAGACCTCGGTCCTGCTCGGCGTGCCCGAGGGCACGGTCAAAACACGGGCCCGCCGGGCCCGGATCGAGATGCGGAGGGCTCTGACGTGAGCGTGGAACACGCGTCGACACATCTCATCGACGCCTACGCGAGCGGCGGCGGTGATATCGCCGCCGACCAGGTGTGGGCCCTGGAAGCCCACCTGGAAGCGTGCCGGGTCTGCCGCGACCGGCTGTCGGCCGCCGTCGCCGCGGGAGTGCCGGCCGTCACGGAGCTGGTCCGCACCGTACGGTCCGACCTCGAACCCCTTCTGTCCGCCACTGCCACGATGCCGCGCCGACGGGGACGGCCCGCCTGGTTGTCCAGGTGGGCGACGCCCACGACCGCACCTTGGCTAGCCATGATCTTGAGCGTGACGCTGCTCGCCCTTCTGCTGGACCTGGGCGGATACGGCGCCGGCGCGGCACCGGTGCCGATCGTGCTGCTGCTCGCCCCCGTTCTGCCCGTGCTGGGGGTCGCGGCGTCATGGTCGCGTGGCCTGGATCCGGCGTACGAACTGACCGCCTCCGCGCCCCGGGCCGGGCTGCCCCTGGTCCTGCGGCGCACCGCCTCCGTGCTCGCCGTCGTCGTTCCCGTACTCCTGGCGGGTGGCTGGACGACCGGAGTGACAGCCGCGCAGTGGCTGCTGCCCTGCCTGGCGTTCACCTCCACGACCCTGGCGCTGGGCGGCGTGATCGGCGTGACCCGCGCCGCAGCCGCACTCATCACGCTATGGGCCGCCGTGGTCCTGGCCCCGGCCCTGGCCACCAGCCGCACCCCCGTCGCCCTGGGCCGGGACGGCATGCCCGTGTGGGCGCTGATCCTCACGCTCGCCACCGGTGTCGTCATCGCCCGCAGGGGCGCGTACGCCGTGCTGGGAGCCCATCGATGATCTACCGGAAGGAACACCACGCGATGTCCGCAGTGAGCGGAGCCGACCTGGCGCCGACACGCCACGCCTGGGCGGTCCGGGCCTCGGGCCTGAAAGTGCGGGCGGGCCGCACACGGATGGCCGTCGACGGGCTCGATCTCACCCTGGGCACCGGCGTGCACGGCCTGCTCGGACCCAACGGGGCCGGCAAGACCACCCTCATCCGCGCGCTGGCCACAGTCCTGCGCCCCACCGGGGGCACCCTGGAACTGCTCGGCGAGCCCGCCGCGGGAGGTCGAGGCCGGGGGGACCAACGTGCGCTGCGCCGCCGGATCGGCTATCTGCCGCAGGAGTTCGGCTACTACAAGCGCTTCACCGCACGTGAGTTCGTCGAGTACATGGCGTGGCTGAAGGAGGTTCCCAAGGCGGACATACCCGCCGCCGTACAGCGCGCCGTGGAGAGGGTGGGCCTCGCGGAGCGCGCCGACGAGAAGATGAAGGCCCTGTCGGGCGGCATGGTCCGCAGAGTGGGCATCGCGCAGGCTCTCGTCAACGATCCGGAGATCCTTCTCCTGGACGAGCCCACGGTCGGTCTCGACCCGGCCCAACGGCTGCGGTTCCGCGAGCTGTTGCAACAACTGGGCACGGACACCTGCGTCGTGGTCTCCACCCATCTGGTGGAGGACGTCGCCGCCGCCTGCACGGACGTGGTGCTCTTCGCCGAAGGACGGCTGGTCTTCCAGGGCAGTCCCGACCGGCTGGCCGCGGCGGGCGGACCCGAGCACGTGGGCGACAGCCCGCTGGAGCGCGGCTACTCCGCCCTGCTGCTCGACCCCGAACAGACGAGGGGCAACTGGTGAACGTCCGAATCCTGCGTACCGAGTTGAAGCGCTCCCTGGCCCCATGGGCCGGCGTCGTGGCCCTGGCGACGGCATCGGCGTTGCTGTACCTGATCTCCGAACCGTGGTCCGACACCCCCACGGCGTGGACGGGCCAGTGGACGTCCATGGCCCTGTGGACCCGCACCCTGCTGTTCTACCTGTGGCCGCTCGCCATAGGAGTGGGAGCGTTGCAGGGCCTGCGCGACCACCGTTCCAAGATCTCCGACCTGCTGGCGAGCACACCGCGTCCCACCTGGCACCGCGCGGCCGCGCCGGCCGGCACGACGGCGTTCGCCCTGGTCGCGGCGTTCGTGTCGCTGATCCTGGTGGGCGCGGTCCAGGTGTTCGCCCACACCCGGTACACCCACCTGGGGTGGCTGCCCATCTCTCTGGTGGGCGCACTCGCCCTCGTCGCGGGGGCCCTGCTGGGCATGGGGGCTGCGCGGGCCCTGCCGTCCGTGCTCACCCCGCCCGCGCTCGCCATGGGCGCGTTCGTCTTCACGGCCGTCCTGGCCCGGACGGAGACGACCGCGATGCCGGGAGCCCCCGGTGCGGAACCCAACCGGCTCGTGCTGCTGTCGCCGGCCGTGGAAAAGGTACCGAACGCGCTCGTGACGCTCTCCGCCTCCGTGCACCTCGGGCAGACGATCTGGATGCTGGGCGTGGCCGCGACCGGTTTCTCGCTGCTGGTCACCGCGACCCCGCGCACCCGACTGCTCGCGCTGGCTCCCGTCCTGGCGGGCGCGGCACTCGCCCTGCTCGTCCTGCCCGCCGACCCGCGCCGGATGTTCGTCGTCGACGAGGCGGCCGCGAAGCCGGTGTGCGACGGCTCCGTCTGCGTGAGCAGGGCGCAGCAGGCGCGACTCGCCGGCCTGGTGGGCCCCGGCAAGGAGGCCCTGCGCCTGCTGCACGGCGCGCTGGGCGGCCGGGCACCGGTGACGGTTCGGGAGAACACCACCGTGCAGCCGGACGGCGCCACGCCGCGGTGGTCCCGCACGACCGTGCTCTTCGACTTCGCCGACGACATGTTCGCCGCCGCGAAGGGCGAGGAGATGACCAGGGCTCTGATCGCTCAGGGCATGGCGCCGGGTTGCAGTCCCGTCGGCTGGAACACGTTCGGAGGCGACCAGTTCGCGCAGACCGTCGCGGTGGGCTGGGTGCTGGGCGATCTCGAGCCGCTGCCCGGCAGCGGCTCGGCAGCGTTCAACCGCGCCGTCGTCACCAGGGTTCGCCCGGTGTGGGACGAACTCACGGCGCTGCCACGAGCGCAACAGCTCGCACGGATCAACGCGATGCGCACGGCCGCTCTCTCCTGCGAGGGCGACGCGTTCGAGGTGCTCAAAGGCGGTCCGTCCCGGTGAGATGGCTGATGCTGTACGCGCACTCGCGCCAGGTACCCGCGTCGCTCGCCACGGTGCTGATCAGCGCCGTGGCCGTGTGGGCGCTCACTCGGGACGGCAGCACCGCGCCGGCCGGGTCCCACCTGCCCGCGGTCGTCCTCACCGCGGGCGCCATGGCCCTCTCGACCGGACTCGGCGGGCAGGACCTCGACCTGGACCGCAGTGCCGCGATCCGCTGGGCGCCCCGCAGAGCCGCGCACGTCCTGATCGGCGGCGCGATCGTCGGCACCGTGCTGCTGACCGTGCAAGCGCTGGGCCAGGACCTGGCGACCACCGCGTTCGTCGCCCGGGACTGCGCGGGACTGACCGGGCTGGCCGCCCTCGGTGCGTCCGTCGCGGGAGGGCGGTACGCCTGGGCGTTCCCCTTCACCTGGCTCGCGTTCGCGTTCCTCGCGCCGCCCCCGGCAACCACGGTGCCCCTACAGGTGGCGACCTGGATGCTGCTACCGGCCGGCACGCCTGCGGCGACCTGGACGGCACTGTGCCTCGCGGTGGTCGGCACGGCGCTCTACGCCCTCGCGGGACCGGAAGCCCGCACACTGCCGGCCGTGCGAGTGTCACGGCGCGGTCGCGGATCGGGCCGGTACGCGCATCACCGCCGTAGGAGTTGACCGGCGCGGTGTCGACGAGCGTGGCGACGGCGGACGGGCTGCGGGTGCCCACGACGAGGTCGCCCTCCCGGTCACCGAGCCGCTCACACAGCTCTATGACCGGTGGCAGGCGGTCGATATCCAGCCTGCTGGACGAGGTCCGTCCGGCCCGATCGTTACGGCGTGGAGAACAGGCCGGGCCCGGGGGTTGTGGGGCCGTCGGCGCGGACGCCGTTGGTGACCCGTAGGAACTCCAGCTTTTCCGCGTCGGTGGAACCCGCGGCCACCGTGTAGACGACGAGGCGGATGTCGCAGCCCGGGACGGTGAGCACGTCGCAGTCGCACATCACGTCGCCCACCACGGGGTGTACGACGGTCTTGCGGGCCGAGACGTGCGGGCCGACCGTGCCCTCGCCCCACAGACGGGCGAACTCCGCGCTGGTGGAACGCAGTTCCTCGACAAGGTCGGTCAGCCCACGGTCGCGCGGGTAGTCGATGAGAGCTGTGCGCAGGTCGGCGACGAGGGCGGGTTTCAGGACGTCGTCGTCATGGAGCACGGGCCAGGACGCGAGCCGGCTGGGCCCTGCACCGAAGACCGCCCGTGCCAGGTTGCGCTCGTCGTGTGTCCGTGCGCCAGGGTCGCCCATCAGTACTGCCCATGCGGGGGTCCAGGACAGCAGGGTCCAGTCGGCGCTGAACACGCCCACGGGAAACTCCCCGAGGCGGGCCAGCATCCGTTGGACCCCGGCCGGGACATGCGTGGATACCGTTCCTTCCTGGGGAGGCAGAAGGCCGGCCAGCCGGTAGGCGTGATCGCGCTCCATGGGCTGCAGTTGCAGGGCCCTGGTCAGGCTCGCGACGACCTGCGCCGATGGGCTTTTGGCACGGCCCTGTTCCAAGCGGACCACATAGTCGACCGACAGCCCGGCCAGTTCTGCGAGCTCCTCACGTCGCAGCCCCACCGCGCGCCGTCCGGGCCGTGAGGTCAGTCCGACGTCGGCGGGCGAAAGGCGGTCGCGCCAGCGGTGCAGTGCCGTGCCCAGGGTCTCGTCCACTCGGCCATTGTGTCCGCCGGACCTTCGTCGTGCCTGGTACTGGCTGTCCTACCGTCACGGAGAGCACTGGTTGTCCTCTCGTCACGGGCCGAGAGTTGACGCATGACCACAACATTCATCACCGGAGCCAACAAGTCCCTCGGGCATGAGACCGCCCGTCGCTTGATCGAGGCCGGCCACACCGTCCTCGTCGGTGCGCGTGATCCGGAGCGCGGCCGGGCGGCCGCCGACGCACTCGGCGCCCGTTTCGTCCAGATCGATGTGACGGATGACGCGTCGGTGGCTGCGGCCGCCGCCGACATCGGGGCTCGCGAGGGCGGCATCGACGTCCTGATCAACAACGCAGGCGTCTTCGGGACGCACAGCCCCGCCGACCAGATCACGGCCGCTGACGCCAGTGAGGTGTTCGAGGTCAATGTCGTCGGGATCGTCCGGGTGACGCACGCGTTCCTGCCTTTGCTGCGCAAGTCCGCGAGCCCGGTCATCGTCAATGTGTCCAGCGGAATGGGATCGTTCGCGGTCACCCACGACGCAGAGCGCGTCGAGTCGAGGAACCTCGCGCCGCTCTACACGGCGTCGAAGGCTGCCGTGACCATGCTGACCACGCAGTACGCGAAGTCCTGGCCGGACGTGAAGGTGAACGCGGCCGACCCGGGCTACACAGCGACCGATTTCAACGGGCACAGCGGCCCGCAGACCGTGACCGAGGGCACCGACGCGATCGTCGAACTCGCCACCATCGGGCCGGACGGACCGACGGGAACCTACCGCGACCGTCATGGTGAGATGGCCTGGTGAACCACCCCTGGATGCGGGGCCGGTACTGGTAGTCCTCTCGTCGCAGAGGGCACCGCTTCTCCTGTCACCACAAGCCGCGAAGGACGGTTGGCAGCGGGGCCCGCCGGCCTTCTGCCCGGCGGGCCGTCCGACAGGAAGGCGCCCCTGCTCCAGCAGGGTGCTACCAGTGACGTAGCGGTACGGCAACGGGCGCCCACTCGCGATCCTGCTGACACCCGGCCAACGCCACGACAGCATCTGCACACGCCCCTCCCGGAACGCATCCCCGTCCCGCGCACCGGCCTCGGCCGCCCTCGCGGCAGGCCCGGGCAGTCCCTCCGGTCTGGCCGTGATCACCACTGTTCTTCCGGTGTCGCGACGCTTGCCGTGCCGTCGGCCGTGACGAATGGCTCCTGGCCGGGCTTCCGTGCGCCGACGCATGCAAGGGTGAGCGTGGCGGTCACGGCCAGCACCACAACAGCAGCTCCCGAGAGCAGAAAGGCGCTCTCGACTCCGGCGAGGGTGATGGCGGTCGAGGCCACAAAGGGGGAGGTCGCCAGGGCTCCTGCCACCCCGGCCTCCCACAGGCCGAGCGCCTTCGCCAGATGATGGCTCGGTATGCGCTGCTGCACCAGTGCGATCAGGGGAATGTCCGTGAGGGCCGAGGCCAGCCCCGTAGCGGTGAGAAGAACTGCCGCCATGGTCGTGGAGGTGACCGTTCCGAGCGGAGCCCGGAAGACCCCGAGCAGGGCCCATGCCAGCACCGCGGCCGGTGCGAGTCTGCGGATGCGCAGACCGGCCAGGAGCAGGGCGCCCACCACTTCAGCGACCCCGGCGACGCCGAGCAGCAGGCCGTACTGACCGCCCTGTCCCACGACCGCGACAAGCCCGACGGTCAGGAAGCCGTTGGTCAGTGCGAGCGCGAGCACGAAAGTCACGATGACCACGAGTACATCGGGAGCGGCCCGCACTGCCCTGAGCCCGGCGCCGAGATCGGACCACAGCCCCGTCTGACCGCTGGTCGGGGCGGGGCGGGTCACGCGGATGGCGGCCACGGCGGCCGCCGAGCCGAGAAAGGTCAGTCCGTTCACCACCAGCGCGGCCTGCAGCGAGCCGAAGGCCAACAGGGGCGCGAGCATGAGCGGGCCGACGAAGAAGGCGGCCCGGAAGGCGACTTGCAGCAGTCCGTTGGCCTGCTGGAGACGGCCGTCCGGCACGATCTGCGGGACGATGGCGTTGCGGGCCGGGGCGAACGGGGCGCCGATCAGCGCCAGAAGCGCCGTCGTCGCCACGAGCAGGGGAAGGTTCAGCAGGTCGAGCGAGAGCAGGACCAGAGCCACGGCTACGACGGCGACCCGGGCCAGGTCGGTGGCGATCATCAGTTGCCGGCGGTCGCGGCGGTCGGCGTACGAGGCGACGACGAAGGTGGCCACGAACGCGGGCGCGAACGCGGAGACGCTCACCACGGCGACGGCCGTGGGGTCCTTCGTCAGTGACCAGGCCAGCCAGGCGGTCGCGGCGGTGTACAGGCCGTCGCCGAAGCGGGAGATGCCCTGGCCGACGAAGAGAAGCAGGAAGTTGCGGTCCCTCAGCAGTGACATGGCGCCACTGTCGGGCCCCGTCAGGGGTCTGATCCACTTATTCGGCAGATGGCTAATCAGTCCCCCCGCCGTCTCCGTGCAGGAAGCGTTCCAAGCTGGGAGTCAGGCCCGCCACATGCCCGGACACGAGCCGGTACAGAACGTAGTAGCCCTCGCGGCGGCGCTCCAGCAGGCCCGCGTCCGCCAGCACGCGCAGGTGCTTGGACAGGGCAGCCTCGCTGACGCCGACGAGCGGGGCCAACTCCTGTGTGCTGCGCGGGCGTTCGGCGAGCAGCCGGAGGGCGCGCAGCCGGGTGTCGTCGGCGAGTGCGCGGAGTGTGCCGACGAGCTGGGTGGGTGGAATCCTTGGGCGGGCTTCCCGGACGATCGAGGAGACGGGGAAGACGAGCCCGAGAGGCCACGGACCGTCGCAGTTGACGCGTACGTGCGGCCACACATAGGCGCTGGGGGCGAGCACGAGTGTGTCGTCCTGGCCGACGGCGACCTCGTGGTCGTGCGGCCGCTCCAGCCAGAAGCGTTCGGCCTGCGGATCGCTGCGCACCTCCGGCCACAGTCCGCGCAGCATCCCGTACAGGCCCCGCTGCTCGATCTGGTGCCCGGCCTCGCTGACGCCGGCGGCGAGTTCGGGTTCGAGCCGAGCCCATTCCTCCTCGAACGCCTCCCGCCAGTAGCGCTCCAGCAGGCTCAGGAACCGCTCCAGCAACGCGCGCGGGTCGCCGAGGAGCATCGCGGCCATCGCTTCGTCGCTTTCCCGTGCGAGGCGCTCCCTCAACAGGCCGCGTACCTCCGGTTCGTCCAGCACACGCGGATCCCTGCCCTCACCGCCGCCCGGCCAGGGCGTGAGCAGGGGGACGGCGAACTCCAGGCGGACCAGCTCCGGATCCGCCCCACGCAGGGCAGCCAGTTCGTCGGCGAAGTCCGCCAGTCCACCGGTCGGCCGCGGAAACAGAAACTCGGGGAAATACGAGCGCACCGCGTAGGAGAACGCCTCGATCTCCCGCTTCAGCGCCGGGGACAGCTTACGCATCGCACGCACCCAACGGTGCTGGACGGGGTGGTGCTTGGGCTCCACCAGCACATGGAGACTCAGTACGGCTTCCATCGTCGGCGAGTAGGCGAACCCCACCCGCTCCGCACCACCGGCCGGAACCCGGAACACGATCGTCATGACCCGTCATCCTTCCCGCACGGCGTCCACGACGGCAGCCGTGACGCGCCGAGGTCTCGGCAGATGCAGTGCACCCGCCGGCCCATGATTGGCATGACGGTGATCGCAGGCCGTGCACAGCTCGACAGCGCATAACCGAAGTGGGACGGACATCGGGCTCCCGTCTCCGTCGACACTGGCCAGGCGGTGCCGCGCTCGAGGCGCGGCACCGAGACGGCGGCCTCGTTTCCGGAGGTCGTGGCGGGGGTCGTGCAGCTTCCGGACGCGACCGCGCTGGACGGCGTTGTGTGACCTGTACGGGTGTCTCAGACCCAAGGTGTCTCATACGGTGCACCTCCGTAGACGAGACGCGTTCACCTCCGAGGGTTCGGGGAGCCGAGGAAGCGACAGAGCCGTGCGGCCGGTCAGAACGCCGCGGACGACCACCGCGAATGAAGCGGATTCAGCGAGCGGCCGGCGCGGTCGTCGACGCAGCGGCGGCCCTGGGCGCCCCCTTCGAGTTTGGCCACCGGGAGTGTTCTCCGCGCGGGTTCCCGCGCCTGGTGCCGGTGGCGAGATGTGAGGAGGCGGTGGCTGGGACACCGGCGAGGCAACTGACGACACGCAGATGTCGGCGTACGCCTGAACGTGCTCAACCCCGCCCAGGTGAACGTGGTCAGTTGGTGATGCGCTGACCACGGGCTCTCGCCAGTCCGCTCAGACGGTCGACGGCACCGGGCGGCCAGCACTTCTCATCCCACCTTGATGACAACCTTGCCCGCACCGTGACCGTTCTCGACGGTGGCCAGGGCGGCCGGGGCGTCGGAGAACGGATGGACCGCAGTGATCACGGGTGCGAGAACTCCGTCGAGGGCCAGCCGGGCGGACCGCTCCAAACTCTCCCGGTCCAGGCGCCGCTCGACGAAGCGCCCACCGAGATCGGGCACAGACATGTCACCCACGGCGATGACGTTGCGGGGATCCCGGGCCAGCGGAGCGACCGTCCGCAGCGAGGCGCCTCCGACCAGGTCGACGATCCCGTCGAAGCCGTCCGGTACCAGCTCGCGGGCCGTGTCGACGACGTCCCCGGCGGTGTAGTCGACGAACCGCACCCCGATGGCCTCGGCCTGCTCGCGCTTGGCGGTACTCCCGGTGCCGATCACACGCAGCTCGCGCCCGACGGCCAGCCGGGCGACGGCGAGGCCGACCCCGCCCCCGACCCCGTTGACCAGGACCGTGGCACCGGCCGGGAGGCCGAGCTGGTCGAGCACGTCCACCGCGGTCGTCCCGGTCACGGGCAGCGTTGCCGCCACGGTCGCGGACAGGCCCGCTGGAATGCGCGCGGTGTTCGGCGCGGACAGCACCGTCGTCTCGGCGTAGGTGCCGCCACCAGTGAGTGCGAAGCCGAAGACCGCGTCACCCACCTCGAGCCCGTCGACGTCCTCGCCCCGGGCGAGAACGGTTCCCGCTGCCTCCATGCCAAGCACACGGGGAAACGGACGCCCGCCGTCGAGCCCGGGGACCAGACCCGAGCGCAGCATGTGGTCGAGGGGATTCACGCCGGCCACGTCGACCCGGATCAGCACCTCGCCGCGACCGGGGACGGGATCGGGACGATCGAAGAACTCCTGCACCTCGGGCCCGCCATACCTGCCGAAACCCCACGCCTGCCCCATCTTCTGCCGCCTCCCGTGTGACCGGCCCGGTGATTCCGGGCTCTGCCAGCCATCCTCACCTCTCACATCAATGTCAGGGGCAACCGACTGAGACGCAGGTCACAGCATCAGGCCAACCGTGCCGTCGGCTCCGGCGACTTGGACAACTCCGCCCGGTGCCGGCTGTTGGCCCTGATCAGCACGTCGAGCGCAGCCCTGGTCTCGATCAGGTGCGCGATGTCGGCGTCGATCCGCTCGCGCTCGCGCATCATCGCCGTGAACGTCTCCTCGGCGACGCCCAGGTCGCCCGGGACGTCCACACACGGCAGCACAGTCGCGATCACCCGGCTGGACATACCCGCGTCGAGCAGCTGCCGGATGAGCGACACGCGCTGGACCGCCGCAGCGGAATAGTGACGCTGCCCGGTATCGGAGCGTGAGCTGGTCAGCAGGCCCTGCTCTTCGTAGTACCGCAATGAGCGCGGACTCACGCCCGTGCGCGTGGACAGCTCGCCGATCCGCATTCCTGAGAGCCTACGCTCGCGTGCTCTGCCGGACACCTTCGCCGCTTTCCAGCGGTGGGCGGCATCAGAGCCGAAGGACATCGGCCTGTGGCTTCCTGAACTCGTGCGGCGACGGCGGCAGGAGAGCCCAGGGCCGCTCCCGGCCAGCGAGAATGGGCCGAGAGTGGGCGTAACTCCCCATCCGCGGGTCGACTGTCGAGCCGCACTGCGCGGGGTCCTTGAGCGGCTTGTCGGCTGGGCCCCTTGATGTGCATGTGGGCGGGCACAATGCGGTCCTCGTGTTCGCACCCGTGGTCGGCGTGGGCGCAGGGGTTAGAGCAGGTGTTGCGCCGGTAGGGGCGTACGGACCAGCGGCAGGACCAGGTCCATCGTGGACGTGTCGATGCCCTGTTCGATGACGTGCAGTCCGATCCCACGCTCGCGCAGGTCCGCGCCGAGGGTCACCAGGTGCAGCACGGAACGGGAGAGCCGGTCGAGCCGGGTCACCTTCAGCGTGTCGCCCCCACGCAGCAGCTGCATGACCAGGTCGAGCTTCGGGCGGGACGCCTTCGCGCCGCTCGCGGTGTCGAGGTGGATGTGGTCGCGGTCGACGCCGGCCCGCAGCATGGCGTCAATCTGGTGATCGGGGTTCTGGTCGGCGGTCGAAGACCCGCGCGTAGCCGATGAGCATGTGCCGGAACCTGTCGGTCAGACCGTTCACCGACGTTGATTCTCGGCGCGAGTTGCCGACACAGCCCACCTGCGGGTTCGTGATCAACGGTGCCGGTGTCGGCAGACGGTCGTTTGCCGACCCTCGCAGCCGTCGACCCGACCACCGCTACGCTCACACAAAGGAACGATAATTACAGAGTGCTACTTGACGCTTGGTGGCGGCTTGGGGATACAGGGCCTCCTCAACCGCCGCTGGCTGCGGCGTTCCTGCGCCGCAGCCAGTGCCACCACCGGCTCTGTGGCCGTTGGGTGGACATGGCAAGCACTGTCTCCAGCGCGTTGCGGGTGCTCAAGGTATGTGTGTGCTCGTCGCCCAGGATGCGGACGCGGTCATCGAGGGTTCGGCGCAGCAGCTGTATCGCCTCGGCCTGCTCACCTGCACTGGTCAAAGCGAGAGCGAGGTTGTGGCGACTGGCAAGGGTGTCCGGGTGCTCGGGGCCCAGGATGCGGGTGCGGTCCTCCAGGGTCTGCCGGTGCAGGCGCACCGCTTGTGCGTGCTCGCCCATCCCGTCCAGGGCGAGACCGAGGCTGTCCCGGCTGGCCAGCGTATGCGGATGCTCGTCGCCCAGAATGCGGGCGTGGTCGTTGAGCGCCTGCCGCAGCAGCTGTACCGCTTCCGTCTGCTCACCTGCCCTGGTCAGGGCGCTGGCGAGGTTGTGGCGGCTGAGCAGGGTGAGGTGGTGCTCGGGGCCCAGGACACGGATGCGGTCCTCCAGGGTCTGCCGGTGCAGGCGCACCCCTAGTGCGTGCTCGCCCATCCCGTCCAGGGCGAGACCGAGGCTGTCCCGGCTGGCCAGCGTATGCGGATGCTCGGGGCCTAGGACACGGGTACGGTCGTTGAGGGTCTGCCGCAGCAGACCCACCGCCTCGGCATGCTCACCCGTCCCGTCCAAAGCGCATGCGAGGTCATTGCGACTGGTCAAGGTATCGGGGTGTTCGGGGCCCAGCATGCGGGTGCGGCCCTCCAGGGTCTGCCGCAGCAGGCGTATCGCCTCGGCCGGCTCTCCCATTCCGAACAAGGCATTGCCCAGGTTGTTGCGGCTGGTCAAGGTATCGGGGTGCTCGGGGCCCAGCATGCGGGTCTCGACGTCGAGGACCCGTTCATGCAGCAGGCGCGCCGCACCGAAAGCGCCAGCCTTCCGCAGCACCTGCGCCAGGGCGTTGAGAGTGGTGCGGTGGTGTGTGGCGGTGCGCGGGTCCGCGTAGTCGAGCAGCAGAGGCAGGTGGGGGGCGAGAAGCACTGCTGCAGGCCAACCAGCGCGCCCGCGCTGGTCGGCCTCGTGCACGGCCGTGGCCAGCCGCTCGGCAAGGGCCCGGTGCCACACGGCGAGCTCGGAGGTCTCGGCTGTGAGGGCGACAGCGTTGATCTCTCGGATCAGGGGATGCAGCACCACCTGCGCCCCCTCACTGCTGCCCGACGCCGGGCCGGTGCTGGCGGGAGAGTGGGGCAGGCCGAGGAGACCGTAGCGGTGCAGGCCGGCGAACGCGGCCTCCAGGGCCACCGCGGTGACGTCGTGTCCGGTGACGACGGATAGGAGGTCCGGGGTGATCAGGGACAGTGGGACGGGGGCCTGAGCCAGCAGGGCCAGCAGTCGCAACAGGGGTCGGGCCAAAGCGTTGCCCTCCCCGGCGAGCTGGTCCAAGGACACCTCCCAGGTGTGCCGCACCACGGCGCGGGCGACCTGCGGATGGGAGGCATTCGGGTGCGCCGCTCCCAACAAGAACCGCAGTTCGTGTTCCAGGGCCTGGCGGTAGGCGGCAAAGGTGCGGTAGCGGCTGGTGGGTCCGGCCAGATAGGTGCCAGCCGCGTGCAACGCCAGTGGCAGCCCGCCCAGTCGCGCCGCCAGCTCCCGGGCCTGCTCGGCGGTGCCGGCCACGGGAGCAGCGTCCAGCAGGACCTGCCCCGCAGGTCGCACCGGCAGCGGCTCCAGTGGCAGCAGCTGTGCGCACGGACCCCAGGTCTGCTCGCTGCCATCCCGGCTGGTCACCACCAGCAGGCCCCGGCCGTGAGGACGGATCCAGCCGCGATAGTCGGCCACCGGCTCCCCTGCGGGGCCGATCTCGTGCGGCTCGTCGGCGTTGTCCACGACCAGCAGCCACCGCCGCACCCGGCCCAACTGTCGCCAGACCACATCCGGCAGGCTCGCCTGCCCCGCTCGCGCGGCCTCCAGCTCTGCCTCTGGCAGGCCGCAGGCCAGCGCCGCCTGCACCATCTGCTGCGCCAGCTCGGCACCGTCGCGCCAGCGCACCCAAAACACTCGCCAGCCCGCCGCCTCGGCCTGGGTGGCCAGTTGCGCGGCCACCGTTGTCTTGCCCATCCCACCGACCGCGCACAGCACCGCGAACCGGCCTTGTGGCCGCCGAAGCATGCCTGCCAGCACGGCGAGTTCTCCCTCACGCCCCCGCACGCGCTGCACATGCGGGGGGCGTAGCGAAGCCTGCCGGCCTCGGGCCAGTCGGCTCACCGGTGCCAGCCGCGCCGGGGGCCTTGCTGCGGCATCCAGATGCCGGCCCCACAGCAACAGCCCGATGCTGGCCACCACCAGCACGGCGAACACCGGCCAGATCACCCACGCCTGCGCCGCCCAGCCAGGCACCGCGGCACTGGCGTAGTTGGTCACCGGGCCCAGCACAGCCGCCACCAGTGCGGCCCCTCCCGCTACCGCCGACCCGGCCCACGCACCCCGGCTACGCCCCATGGTCTGCCACCCCCGTCCACCGTCACCAGGATGCTCCCGCCTGGATCACGTCCATGGAAGGTTGCGGGTGGTCACGACGCGGGCGGCGGTGTTGTTCCGGTTCAGCAGCCGGATCAGCATCAGCACGAACCCGAGCCGGGTCGGGCCGGACCTGTTCGCGACCAGCTCCCAGTCAGGGCCTACCGGCGTCCAGCACGCCACCACGTCCTCGGGTGACCACTCCTGACGCACGAACGTCCCCGCCCCTCCGTCGACAACTCGTTCGGCCTAACGAAGAAGCCGGGCGTGAAGCAACGGGGAGAGGCAGAGGGCCGACGGCTACTTTGCACCGTGGGTCAGAGACAGGACACCGGGGCCTCGATCCCCGTGGGTTCAAGGAAACCGAAGGTCTTTCAGCCGTACAGCAGCCGCGGCAGAACCGGCCGGGCAGCTGCCCCCAGGCGAAACAGCCCGAGCAGCAGGCCGCCGGCTTGTTCTCAATGATCTTCCCCATGATGGTGTGACCAGGTCACATCGGCGGCAGGGAACGGCCGTCGCGGCGCTTGGGCACGACGGCCGGGGCCACCATCGAGCCGGTCGTGGCCTCCTGGACTCCAGCCTGCCGACCTGGGCGGGTGACTTTCCCTGGCTCGGGAATCAGCAGATCGCCGATCTCGCAGCCGAGCACGACACAGATCACGTCCAGGTCCTCCAGCTTGAGGGAGACCGGCTGGCCCGACCACAGGCCGGACATCTTCCCGGCCGAGATCGCCAAGCCGTGTTCGGCCAGGCTCCGCTGGAGCTCGGAGGCCTTCCAGATCCCTTGTTCGCGGCGGTCAGCCGCAGGTTCCACTTCATCCCATCAGTCCTTCCAGCCGCTTCGCGGCCCGCTGCTGCCCGGTCACCCAGGCGTCCTCGACCCGGGTCTGCTGGACGTGGATGTACTTCATCGTGGTGGCGATCCATGAGTGTCCGAGGACTTCTTGGATCCCGAGCAGATCAAGCCCTCCGAGGTAGAGCTCGGACGCGCAGAAGTGCCGCAGGACGTGCGGAGTCAGCGTGTCGGCCCAGCCGGGCAGATGGGCTTTCGCCGCGGTGGCCAGACCGTTGCGCAAGGCGTCGTCGCCGACGCGGCGCGAGGAGCTGTCGGTGTTCTTGCGCTCGGAGGGGAGCAGAGGGGCGGCGGGGCGGGGGTGGTCGTCGTCGAACTGGCCCCACACGTCCTCGATGAACCACCGCAGCATGCGGTCGGCGCCGTTGATCAGCGGCACCATCCGCTCGCGCGGGCCCGAGCCGCGGGCGCCTTTGCCGTGGCGGACATGGAGCTTGCCGAAGCGGCCCAGGTCCCACTTGACGTCGGCCAGGTCGAGTTCGCATGCCTCGCTCACCCAGAGTCCGACCTGCGACAGCAGCTTCGATGCGGTGTAGTTCCGCGCGGTGGGGGCGAACTTGCGGCAGGTTGCCAGCTCGCCGCCCCAGCCGGTGAACAGTGTCTTGATCTCCGGCGCGGTCGGCGGGATCCGCAGGGCGGCGTCCTTGGATCCCCGCGGGCGGTTCATCTCGTCGATCGGGCACTCGACGACCCGACCGGTCATCCGGTGGATCTCGACCTTGTGCCGCAGCTCCAGGAACAGGAAGGACGTGGTCAGCGCCTGCGCGCGGGCCAGCCGGGTGCCGCTCGGCGAGCCCCGCAGCACCTTCCCGAAGTACCCGTCGGCATCGGCCGGCTCCATATCCCACAGCGGCTGGCCGAACCGGGCCCGCATCTGGTCCAGGTGCCCGGCGTCCCCGCGGATGGTGCCGTCGGGCTTCCGACCTGGGAGGCGTCGAAGGCCTTCGCCGTTCTGCTGTCACAGGCGCCTTCGGATCGAAGGTGGCTTCGGCCGATCACGGCCTGTCAAAACTTCTGACAGCAACACCGGTTTCCTGGTCCGTTCCTACTCGGACACCAGTCGTCGAGTGGTTCGAGATCGTGGGCAGGATCGCCCTCCTCATCGATGCCGCAGTCGTCGTACAGCCAGGCAGATGCAGGCACCTTTCGTTCCGGGAACCTGTCGGCGACGATGGTCCGATGGACCCCGAGCGGGATGTGCTGTGGACCGCCAGAGACCGCAGGCGCTATTCGCTGCGCCGGTGGCTCACCCTGTTCGGGGTCGTGCTGGTCGGGGTTTGCGGATGGCCGATGACCAAGGCGTCGGCCGACCCGGATCGTGGTCTGATCGACATGGGATGGATCCTTGTCGTCGGCGTTGCCGTGGCGGTCCCGGCCGGCATCGCACTCTGGATCTGGGACCGGCGCCGCGTCCTCGACGTCCACGCTGACCACGCTGACCACGAACTTCACCTCGGCCTGGTCAACGGACGCGTCGTCCACCTCGACCCGGCCGCAGTCCGGCAGATCCGGATGACCTGGCGGTTGTCGTCCTGTGGCAGCTTCGGCAACGCGAAACTGCGCTTGGTCACTGACCAGCTGCTTGGCTACCACGGACGCTACGACCTGATCGACACCGGGAGGCTGCAACCCCTGATCGCCCGCTGGGAACAGCGATGTCCGGGCATCGAGGTGACCGTGAAAACGCTCACTCCCCACTCCGTCCGCGAATCCACCGAATGAACGGACGGGACGGGTTTTCCGAGATCTTGTCGCAGGAGGCCCGCCGTCCACCATTGCGTGTCTTCGTCGCCGGCGCCACCGGCGCTGTCGGCAGTCTGCTCGTCCCGATGCTGGTTGCGCCTGGGCACGAGGTCACCGGGACTTCACGGACCCTGGCCGGGATCGAACGGATCAGAAGCCTCGGAACGACGTGATCCACCAGCTCACCGACCTCTCCGGCGCGGACGGGGCCGCCAACGGCCGAATACGAAACGAGGACTCTTCAGGAGTTCCGAAGTAACGTCACAAGCTGGCCGAGCAGCCCAACGAGGGAGAAACCCCAGGCCAGGGACTCTGGACCCCAGCAAGGGGTCAGGGGAACTCACGGGATGTCGCATAAACAGTGCGGTCAGGTTGTGGCGTTGGAGGAATGCTTGCTTGGACGGGCTGAGGGCGGTGGCCCGGGTGGCGGCCGAAACTAGCGCTGCGACCGGAAAGATGCACCGGCTCGCGACGCCCGGCACGGCACCTCGCCGCGTTGTCGCATCACCCGGCCTCGAGGCGGACCGTCTCGTTGATCCGCAAGCCCGCCCGCGGCCACAAAGACGCCGCCACGTCTTCCCTGGCCGCCACCAGAAAACCCCGGCACGACGTGCGCGGCAACGATGCCCGCCACGCCTGGAACAGCCTCTCCGCCTCCCCGTCGACAGCGGGACCCGCACCCCACCCGGGCCAGGCGCCGGGGCCGGTTTGAACTCATCCACCCACCCCGCCCCACCCGATGCATCCGCAGCGCTCACCCGGCCAGACTCCAGCCCGACCACCGGAATCACGCCGGAAGTTCACCATTGCCGAACAACCGACCACTCCCCCGACCAGGCACCCACCCAGATCAAATGACCAGAGAGCGCTCCTGGCCTGGGACGACGGGGCTTGTCCGGGGCTCCGTCCACCGCGGGAAAGAAGTCACTCGCAAGGTGAAGCGTGCTCCTCTGATGCCGTCTTCGTGTCGAGGCCAGGGCGTCGGCGGTGGTCTGGCAGGCTGGCGCGGTGCTGCTGGTCGGGACGGTCCGCAAGCCGGGCACTCCGACTGCTCAGGCGGGGACGGGCTCCGGGTCGGCATCGTCAAAGGGTGGATAGCTCTCGCTGCCCATGCGCTCGGCCGCATCAATGTAGTCGGCAAGGGCGTCGCGGGATTGAGCGAGCGTGGCCATCTGATCGTCCAGTGGCTGGAGCCGTGACCGCATCGCGGATAGCAACTCGGGACATCCGAGCAGCTCTGGGGCCTCGCCAGTCGCGCAGGGCAGCAGGTACGCGATGCCCTCGGAGGACAGACCGGCATCGCGCAGGTGCCGGATCTGCTTCACCCGCAACATCATCGAGACCGGCACCGACTCCTACCGCCTCGCCCAGACCAAAGCCCAGGCCGAACGTGCCGATGCCAGCTGATCAGTGGACACCCTCCCCGTCCTGACCTCAGCTTCTGTCAACGCCCGGTAGTAGCGGCAACCGATTCAATGACGCCCCGCCAGGTCCGGTGATAGCCCTCGCGAAGCGGCCCGCCGACAAGGTCGAGGATTTCCGATACTGCGTCCATCATCAGCGTCGGGTCTCCCGACTCACACAGATGCAGGTGCCCTTCAAGCAGGGCGGCCCCGCGCTGATCGTCCGCCTCCAGAAGACGCCGTGGTAGCCACTTCCCTCCGCCGATCCACGCGTGGTGGTAGTCGCAGAGCAGATCGGCCGCAGCACTGAGAACGAACCCGGCCACCGCAAGGCGCTCGAATCGGTCACTCGTGTCGGCGAGATCGTCCAGCGCGTCCGTCAGCCCATACCTCTTCGTTTCGACTGTCTGCGGTTCCAGTGCCGGCGGACCCTCGCGGAGGTCCGCTTCGGCCAGGGCACGGGCACGCCCGGCCTCACCATTTGTATCGACGAGGACGAGACCGGTGGCATACATGCTCTGCAGGACCGCACGACGCGAAGCAACATCCGCAGCGAAGAGGTCCACGAGACCGGCACGGGTATGGACGAAGAACTCCACGACACGGCCCTCGAACCGGATCGTCTCCCGGCGAGTCTCGCCACCGTCCCCGATGAGTATCGCAAGGTCTAGGTCACTACTGGCAGTGGTTCGCCCGGCGGCCGTCGACCCGGCAAGAATCACGCTCAGCGCATCGGGGAAACGGCCATGGGCAACACGTCGCGCCTGGTCAACGGGGTTCACGTCCATAACGGTCAGCGTTCCAGACCCTTTGATCAAAGGCGACGGAATTTTCCACCCACCGGCGTGACCGCTACAAACCCTGACGGATCCGAGGCACGGAAGACGGATCCGACCACCCGATTTCGAGCTCCACCGTCACTGCGCCTCGACGCAGATCGATCACTCCATCGCTTCCATCGCTTCCATCGCGAAGCCACGCGACGATCACGTACCACACCCTCGAACGGATGAGCGACTTCAAGTCTCACTGACATTCACTGGTCCGTAGCCCACCAACCGCCATCCGAAGTCAGCGATAAATGCCTCCCGCTGACGCTTACACAGCCAGACAAGCAGGACGGCACCGCGACCTGGAAGAAATGGTATGGCCATCACCCGCTGGCGGCATTCGTCTACGGGTCCGGTTGCGGCTGGTCACGTAGTTCCCCGCGCCCCTGACTCGGCGTTGTTCCCGCCGTCTGCGAAGAGAAGCCCTCGCGCAGCTGCAACGGTGCCATGCCGTGCCAGCGGCGGACAGCCCGGCGCAGGGCGCGTTCGTCGGAGAAGCCCGACTGGCGGGCCACCTCGCGGAGGGTGAGGCGAGGGCGGTGTAGCAGCTGTTCGACGCGCTCACGCCGGACGCCGTCGACGATCGCCTCGTAGGAGGTGGCGCAGTCGGCCAGGCGGCGGCGCAGCGTCCGCTCGCTCGACGCGTGTCTACGGGCCTGCTCGGAGAAGGAGGGGACGACCGGGAGGCTCTGCGCGACGGAGATCTCCAGGATCTCCAGCAGGTCCTGCTGCCGCCGGCGTGAGGCCATCTGCCCTTCGAGGAGTTCGAGGGTCGAGGCGTAGGTGACCGGATCGCGGCCCGGCATCGGCCGGTTGATCCATGCCTGCGGTACCACCAGCCGGTTGCGGGAGGCGCCGAAGTGCAGGGGGCAGCGGAAGAGGTCGCGGAAGGGCCGGACGTCGCGCGGGGCGGCGAAGGCGAAGTGGACCTCCTGGGGTGCGAGGCCGGCGTCGGCGGCGAGGCGGCCCAGGGTGACGACGCTCGAGAACGCCTCCTCGACAAGGAAGACGGCGACGTTCGGGTCGACCATGGGGTCCGGGAGGTCGGCTCGGACCACGTAGTCGGAGCCCTCCCGGCCCGCCGACCAGACCGTCATGGCCCCGGACACGTTCTGGAAGCGTACCCCCGCCTCGATGGCGACCCTGAGGGTGTCACTGGCGAGCATGGCGAAGCCCAGCAGCCCCCAGGCGGTGAGGTGCTGTGCGGCTCCGACCCGCAGGCCCAGGTTCTCGTCCCCGGTGAGTTCGACAGCGCGCCGGATGACGGCACTGCCCTGGCGGTAGGAGACGCGCAGGGCCGCCGAGCGCATCAGGGTCTCGGTGAGACCGACCTCGTCCAGTTCCGGCTGTAGGTCGACTCCGTACTCCTCGGTGATCTGGTCCAGGTAGCGCAGGATGTTCGGGGCGATCGTCGCCGACGTGCTGCGGGTGGTGCCGTTCTCCGGACGGGTTGCCTCGGTCATGGCTTCTCTCCAGGGCCGTACTCGCGGCCACTTTAGGCATCTGCGTCCGGTTTCGGCCCCGCTAGCGGGTACGGATCCAGACGGTCTTCTCCCTGGTCCACTGCGCGAAGGCGTCCGTGGACCGCTCCGCCCCGCCGAATCCGGACTGCTTCCAGCCGCCGAAGGGGGCGGTGATGTCGCCCTCGCTGTAGGAGTTGACGGAGACCACTCCGGCCTGGATGCCACGGGCGAGGCGGAAGGCGGTGTCGAGGTCGTGGGTCCACAGTGAGGCGGCAAGGCCGTAAGGGGTGGCGTTCGCCGTCCGGATCGCCTCCTGCTCGGAGGCGAAGGTCTGGACGGTGACCACGGGACCGAACAGTTCCTCCGTGAGGACCCGGCTGCCGTCGGTGGCGCCGACGACGACGGTGGGCGGGTAGTAGGCCCCGTGCGGGTGCAGGCCCGCCGGCAACCCGGCGGTGTGGGCCACGGCTCCGGCGGCGACCGCCTCGTCCACGGCGCCGGCGACCCGGTCTCGCGCCGCAGTGCTGATCAGCGGTCCCGTGCGGGTGTCCGGCTCGGCCGGGTCGCCGATGACCAGGGCCCCGGCGGCGGCCGTGAACCGTTCCACGACCTGGGCGGCGATGTCCTCGTGGACCAGGATCCGGGAGCCGGCCGTGCAGTTCTGTCCCATCGTCAGGAACGCGGCCTCGATCATGTCGTCGATGAGGTCGACGTCGAAGTCGAGCGCGTCCGGCATGAGCACCTGGGGGCTCTTGCCGCCCATCTCCAGGGAGACCCGCTTGAAGTTGGTCTCCGCGGCGTCGGCCAGGATCCGCCGTCCGGTCGCCGTCGAGCCGGTGAACGAGAGCGCGCCGATCCCGGGGTGGCGGGCGAGCGCCCGGCCGGCTTCCGCGCCGTAGCCGGGCAGCACGGCGAGGGTGCCGTCCGGCAGCCCCGCCTCCGTCGCCAGCCGGGCCACGTGGAGGGCCGAGCGCGGGGTCGCCTCGGCAGGCTTGAGCAGCAGGCTGTTGCCCGCGGCGAGGGCGGGCCCGATCTTCCAGGCGGCCATGGCGAGCGGGTAGTTCCAGGGGAGGACGGCGGCGACCGCTCCGACGGGTTCCCGGCTCATCAGACCCAGGTGGTCATGGCTGGTGGGGGCGGTGCGGCCGAAGACCTTGTCGGCCACCTCCGCGAACCAGCGGATCGACTCGATCGCGCCTGGCACATCGCCGGTACGGCACTCCGTGATGGGTTTGCCCGCGTCCTCGCAGTCCAGGCGGGCCAGGATCTCGGCGTCGCGTTCCATCAGCTCGGCGAGGCGCAGCAGGACCGCGGCCCGCTCCCGGGGCGGCCGAGCCGCCCACACCCCGCTGTCGAAGGCGCGCTGCGCCTGGTCCACGGCCGTGTCCACCTCGCCCGCGGTGGCGGCGGGCAGGGTGTCGAGGGTCTCCCCGGTGGCCGGGTTGATGACGGTGAGCAGGCGGTCGTTCGTATGCGTGGCCACGGTCATGCCTCCTGCACCAGTTCCCAGCGGCCGTCGACCTGCCGGGCCAGTCCTCTGCGGCGCAGATCCTCCAGATACCGGGCCAGGCCACGCTCGCCGCGTTTGCGGAAGAGCGGCAGAAGCCGTGGCAGAAGGTTCGGCATGAGCATGGAGAAGCGGACCATGACCGATTCGCCGACGCGTGGATACGCCTCGAGCCGCGGCCGGTCGAGCAGGCTCACCACCGCGGCGACGACGCCGGACGGCTGCTGCGGCGGGTCCTGGAACTGCAGGGAGTTGCCGCCGTCGACGGCCTCCCGGCGCAGCATCGGGGTGTCGGTGGCCGACGGCAGCACCGAGCCGACGCGAATGCCCTTGGTGCCCAGGTCGAGGGCGATGGACAGCATCGCGCCGCGCAGCCCGAACTTCGACGCCGCGTAGATCGGAGTCTCCCCCTGGGGGAAGATGCCGGCGAGGGACACGGTGGTGACGACGCGGGGATCGGCGGAGGCCATCAGCAGGGGAACGGCCAGCCGGGTGGCCACCAGCGGGGAGATCATGTTGAGGTCGATCTCCCTCTCGATGCTCTCCACCGTGCGCACGTCGAACCGCTCGGTGCTGGTCATACCGACGTTGTTGACCAGCACATCGAGGCGGCCGAAGGCGGCGGCGACCTGTTCGAAGAGGTCCGCGACCCCGGCCCGGTCCAGCAGGTCGCAGCCGAGGCCCAGGTGACCGGCGCCGGGCAGGGATTCTGCGACCCGCCGCGCGCGCTCACCGGCGATGTCGACGACGACGCACACCGCGCCGCCGATCGCGAACCGCCGGCACAGCGCGCTGCCGATGCCACCCGCGCCGCCGGTCACCAGCATCACCTTGCCGGTGTAGTCGTAGCCGCTCATGCCACCGTCTCCTTGCTGCGGTCGGCCCGCATGGCCGGAGGTCGTCCCTCGGTGGGCCAGCCCATGGCGGCGGCGGTCTTGGTGAGGTACTTGGTGTACGCGGCGCTGTCGACGTAGCCGGTGTGGCGCGGGGAGTCCACGAACCGCAGACCGCCGGTCAGGTCCGGGCGGTCGCTGCGAATCATGCGGGCGAACCGTGCGGCGTTCGGCAGGCCCCGGCGGGTGTCCTGGACGAAGCCGGCGATCAGCTGCGCCTGGGCGTCGAAGAGTTGGTAGGCGCCGGAGTTGGTCTCGATGAAGCCGACGCCGAACAGCCCCTCGTGCTCGCGGGAGAACGACGACAGGTACAGGTCGGGGTGCTGCTCGTCGCCGAAGTAGGTTTGCGCGACGGGCACTTTGTGCACATAGCCGGTCGCCAGCAGGATCAGGTCGAAGTCGTTCCTGCTGCCGTCGGTGAAGTGGACGGTGCGGCCCTCGGCGCGCAGGACGCCCGGCCGCGCGGTGATGTCGCCGTGCTGCAGGTGGTGCAGGAGCATCGAGTTGACCGTGGGGTGGGCCTCGAAGAGCTTGTGGTCCGGCTTCTGCAGGCCGAGGCGGGTCGGATCGCCGTTGACGATCCGCAGGAGCGTGCCGAACAGCCTCTGCTCCAGCCACTTCGGCATCCGGGGCCCGACACCTTCGAGGGTGTCCACGGGCCTGCCGAACAGGTGCTTGGGGATGAACCAGTAACCGCGGCGCATGCTGATCTCCGCGTGGTCGGCGGCACGGGCCGCGTCGCAGCCGATGTCGCAGCCCGAGTTGCCCGCGCCGACCACCAGGACCCGCTTGCCGCGCAGTTCGTCGCTGCTGCGGTAGCCGAGCGTGTGCCGGATCTCGCCGCTGAAGTCACCCGGGATCTCGGGGATGTTGGGGTGCCACTGCGAGCCGGTGCAGACCACCACCTGCGCGTGCCGACTGGGGCGCCCGTCGGCACGGGTGACCGTCCAGGTGCCGTCCGCGTTCTTCGCTATGTCGCGCACCGCGGTGCCGAACTCGATGCGTTCCGAGAGCCCGTACGCGTCGGCGAACGACGTCAGATACGACAGGATCTGCCGCTGCGGCGGGTAGTCGGCGAAGTGGTCGGGCATCGGCCAGCCTCCGAAGCCCGAGACGGTCTTGCTGGAGACGAAATGGGCCGACTCGTACATCGGGCTGCCCGGGTTGTCGATGTCCCACAGGCCACCCGGACCGGTGTGCCGCTCGATGTGCGTGTAGGGAAGCCGTCGCTCACCGAGCGCCCGTGCCACTGCCAGCCCAGCGGGACCGGCACCGATGACACATGTGTCGATTTCGGACTCCTTCACGAGTCCACCTCCTCTCGTCGCCACTGTCGGCGTGGGAGAAACTTAGGCAGCGCGCAAGCACCGGCGGACTGGCCCGTGCGGCCACAAAGGGGACTGCAGCGGCCAGCCCACTGACCGCCCCGGCGTGCCACAGACCGATGCCCCTGCCACCCGGCCGACGGCGAACCTGCCCCGCGAGACACCCCCAGCCCGTCCGTCTTCCGACGGCCGGACTGTTGACTCCCTGCCCCCGGCCGTCCCCTTCCGGCCACGCGCACCCCCTGCCCCTGCCCCTGGGCCTGTCGCTCTTGACTGTCGGGCTGTTGGCTCCTGGTCGCCCGGGCCGTCGGTTCCTCGGTCCGGACCCTTCGCTCCTGGCTCCTGGGCTGTCGGCTTCCTGCCGCCCGAGCCATCAGCTCCCAGCCACCCGAACCGTCGGCTCCACGGCACCAGCCGCCGTGAGCTCTTGACCCCGAAGTCATCGGCTTTCGGCCCCGGGCCGTCCGCCGTCGGCCGCCAGGGTCCCCCGTGTGGCCGACGGTGTCCTCCGGTGGGTCGGTCCGGATTTCTACGGTTGCTCCAATTCGCACACGCCGGCCCGTCCACGGTCCGTGACAGGAAGAGGGTCCCCCATGACCGCATCCGTCGGAGCGACGGCTCCGCCCCGGTCCGCGGGCGGCGGCCCGCTCGCGGGAGCCCGTCGGGTCGCGGCCACCGTGTTCGCCGCCCAGGGCGTGGCGGTGGCCGCCGTGTCCACCACCGTGCCCGCCGTGGAGAGCCGTCTGGGGCTGTCGTCCCTGACGATGACCGCCCTCACGATCGCCCTGACCCTGGCTGCGGGCGCCGGCAGCTTCGCGGGTCTGGCCGCCGTACGCCGCTCGGGTCCCGTCGCCGTCATGCGCGCGGCGGTTCTGACCGCGGCCGCGACCCTGTTGGCCGTGGCGTGGGCACCCGGCCGAGCCGCCGCCTCGGCGGCCTACGTCCTCTTCGGGCTGGCGCTGGGCGCCATCGATGTGTCCGTCAACACCCGCGCGGCCACCGTCGAACGCCACTACGGGCGCAGCATCCTCTCCTCCTTCTACGCCGCATGGAGTGCCGCGGGCGTGGCAGCCGCGCTGCTGACGGCGGGCCTCTCCGGGCTGGGCTGGCCTGTCCAGCACGTCCTGACCGCGCACGCCGTACTCGTGGCCCTCCTGGCGTTGACCGCCCGGCCCCACGCCCTCACGCCCGTGCCCTCCTCGTCCAGCGACCGCCCGGCGCCGGACGACACGATCCCGGGGCCGCGGGTGTGGGCGCGGCTCGTCCCCTTCGGTGTCGTTCTGCTCGTCGCCTACGTCGTCGACTCCACGGTCTCGGCCTGGTCGACGGCCTACCTTCACCAGACGCTCGCCGCGTCCCTGGCCGCTGCGCCGCTCGCGTACGCGGCCTACCAGGCGGGCACGGTGACCGGCAGGGTGGGCGCCGACCTGATGGTGCGCCGGGTCGGGCCGGTGGCGGTGGTCCGCGCCGCGGCCCTGCTCGCGGCCGTCGCCCTGGCCGGTCTGGCGGTGGCCCCGAGCTGGCCGTACGCGGTCGTCGCGGCATGCTGCGCGGGCCTCGGAGTCTGCGCCCTGACACCGTTGTGCGTCGCCGCGGCCGGCCGGCTGCGACCCGGTGCCCCCGAGACGGTGCTGGCCCGGCTCAACGTCTTCAACTACGTCGGCGTGCTCGTCGGAGCCGGTGCGAGCGGGGGTCTGGGGGCTACGGGCCACTTCCGCATCGCCTACGCGATACCCGCCGCCCTCGCCGTGGCCCTGGTGGCCATGGCGCGCTTCTTCCGCCCGACCGCGCCCGGGCCGCCGCATGCGTGGACAACCCGCCGCCCGGGCTCGGCCCACGTCGTCCCCGTGGCCGTGGACAGAGGTCGTAGGCCCTGACCGCGTTTCCCCGCCCGGCCGGCCGTCCCCGGACACTCCGCGCCCCGACTCGGTTCTGTCGATCGACGGTGCCGTGATCGTCATGCGACTGCTGATGCGGCAAGACCATGGCTCAGCTGACCGCCGCCCTCCGCGGACACCGCCTCACGCCCCGGCAGAACACCGACGACGAAGGCTCTCAGCGGACGATGCACCCCGCCGAAGCGGGCAAGGCCCAGTACTCCGTCAAGCCGCACACAAGTGGGGCGAGCAGGCCGGACCTGGTCGAGATGGCCAGGGCGGCCGCCATCGGACCCTCTGAAGCGGGTGGTGTGAGGCCGGAGGCGCTGCGCAGCGCGGACGCGCGCCGACCGAAATTGACAGGGTTTGCACACGGGGCGAACCTGGAATCAGACGGCCTGAACGCTGAACGGCCTCTCAGAAATCTGCATTGCACCCAGATTTGCGTTCGTCGACTCCGGCCGCGCCCGAGAGGAGACTCGCGTGCACGGGCGTGTGCGAACCATCAGCGGGGACTAGCCGATTTCCATGATCAAGGTCGGCGTCTACCGCCCCGACCTCACGCTCATCGACCACGCCTCCGCCAACGGTTCGTACAGCGTCGTCCCCGTGGGCCAGTTCGCGGACACGGCGCGCGCGGGCCGACGCCTGATGGGCCGTACCTGACCCGACTCGTGGCCATCGCGCCGCATCTCCTCCTCGTCGGGCCCCTGGACCATCTGTGACGCGAAGTTGTGCAACTGAAAGGACGGCGTCATGCCCGAGAAGAACGTCGGCGACGAGGACGTGAAGGCGGCCATCGAGAGGACCGACACCGGCGATGGACCCGGCACCGACAACCTTGACGACCTTCCGGAGAGCGACTTCGTCGGCGAGGACGACGCGGCTCCCGGCCAGCAAGCGACCGCCACCATCCCCTACGACTGCCCCGTCGCGAACTTCATCGACCAGCTCAGCGCGACGGGCCACGTCACCCACACGTCGTACAAGAAGACGTCGGTCACGCTGCACCACAACGCCGGCCGGCTTTCGCACCAGGGTGTGCTCGACGTCTGGACGGTACGTCCGGCTTCGGCCCACTTCGACGTCGACGCCGCCGGCGCCGTCGCTCAGTACGTCAAGGTGCACGAGTACGCCTGGGCCGTCGGCAACATGGCCGGCAACCAGACCTCGATCAGCATCGAAATGGCGAACGCAACGCTCGCGCCCAACTGGACGGTCGACGATGTCACCTGGAAGAACGCGGCACGTCTCGCCGGCTGGCTTTTCGCCGAGGTGATCGGCGAGCGCCCCAGCAGGAGCAACCTCTTCTACCACCACCACTGGTCCTCGACCGTCTGCGCCGGCCCGTACATGGACCGGATCTACGACGAGGTCCTGGCTGCGGCGCAGGCGGCGTACGACCACTTCAAGGACACACACCCCACCCTCCGGCCGGATGCCGAGCCGGTACCGGTCGAACGCCGACACTGACCAGCCGGGACGAATCCAAGGTCCGCCGAGTCCATCTGTCCCAGGTAGTTCCCGGACCAGAAGTCGGCGTCTGCGGCGAGCAGGCGTGCTGCCCGCTTGACAAGGCAGCGCTGCCTCTTGGGCGCCCTGCCCACCCGCCGGGCCGCCTGCGCTGTGGGCGGCGCCCGCCAGGCTCACCGGTTACGGCCTTTACTGTGCGCCGAGCGTCATCCACTTCTCGGGCTTCTCCAGGGTTGCGAAGCCCGACTTCGCGTAGATCGCGTGCGCGTCCGCGGTGGCCAGCAGCACGCGTCGCAGCCCATAGGGCGCGAGATACTCGCAGACGGCGGCGACCAGAGCGTGCCCCAGGCCCTTCCCCCGGCTGCCGCGAGCGATGTAGACGTCGCACAGCCAGGCGAACGTGGCCTGGTACCGGTCGACGCCGGAGGGCTGGCTCAGCCTCAGGCCGTTCGCGGGGCGGGGGCTCCCGGGGCTGGAGGGTCGAGCCGTGCGATGAGGGTACGGCAGACCCGCTGGAGTTCCTCGTCGTGGTCGATGCTCTGGAACCTGCCACCGCGTCGGGGCTGGGCCAGTTGCTCGCGGAGCAGGGGCAGGGCCGGTGCCGCGAGTGGGCCCATGCGGTCCAGACAGGCCACGACGTGATTGGCCGTCGCCGAGTTCTGGGCCATGGCCAACAGCAGGGTGTCCAGGACGGCCGGCGCCTCGGCCTTGCCGCCGACCTCCCAGAGCGCGGCCGCGCAATGCACCCGGACCCATTCGTATTCCTGCGTCAGGAGGTTACGCAGGCGCGGCAGTGCGATGGAGGCGGACGGGCCGATCTCGCCGAGCAGATCAGCCGCATCACTGATCCGGAAGGTGATGCGGTCGTCGAGGAGGGGGAGCAAAAGAGGTAGGAGCTCGGCCAGGCCGCCGTCGAGGGCCCACAGCGCGGCGACGGCGGCAGGACGGACGTGCGCGTCGGTGGCGGTGGTAAGCGCCCGGATCGTGCCCTTTGCGCCGGTTGGGGCGGAGAAGCTGCACGGCTCGGGCAAGGACGCCGACCCGCTGCTGGTCCTCACCGAAGCCGCGTGCGAGCGCTACGGCCTGCCCGCCGCACTGTCGGAGTCCGAGCGCCTCGCCGGGCGGCTGCCGGAGGGGCACAAGGTCATCAGGCAGCTTGAGCGCGCGGATCGGCAGCTGACCAAGCGGGGGCTGGGGCCGTGGGCGCGGATCTACCGCCCCGCCGTAGGCGGCCGCCGGCAGTGCGTGCAGCTGTGCATCCCCTCCTGGCGCGCCCTCGACGATCGCGCCTGGGGACACGCCGCCCAGCTGGAGCCCGCAGAACTCGCCCGGGTGCTGGGGGTGTACGCGGCCCGGGTGATGACGCCGGTCGGCCCCACCGCGGTGACGGGACTGCAGCTGATGACCACACTCAATCCGCCGACCCGCGCGAGCGAACCGGACGAGAACGGCAGACGGCACCGCGAGCACCGGCCCGGCTCGCTGGGAACGGAGCCGATGGACCCCGCGCCGTGCGAGGCGACCGACGGACACCCCGTCCTGGCGCACCTGCCCCGCTTCCACGTGCGCGGGCCCGGCGAGAGGCTGTTCGAGGAGGCCTACGACTGGGCGCGGGATCTGACCGATGCCGAGTGCATGCAGCGGCACCTGGTCGGCCTGGATGTGAACCTCGCCTTCGGCGCGGCCGCCAACGGCGCCGTCGTCGGCCTGGCCACGCCGCCCGTGCACGTCACCGGTCCGGTCTTCGACGCGGCGGTGCCCGGCTCCTGGCTGGTCGACCTCTCCCACGTCGACCTGTCCCGGGTGAAGGTCGGCAAGCAGTGGCGCGCCCTCGACGCCGCGCTGATGCCCAACCCGTTCACGCCGACCGGCGAACCCCCGACGGGAGCGGCCTGGTACGCCACGCCCACCGTGGCGTACGCCGTCGAGCTCGGCTACGACGTCGCGCCCGTGGAGGCCTGGGTGCGCCGTGAGAGCGGCCGGTTCCTGGACGGCTGGTACAAGCGGCTGCGCGATGCCTATGTCGCCGCCATGGCGGACCTCGGCGTCGCGGAGAAGCTGTCCCCGGCCGACTTCCTGGAGGCGATGGACGGCTACAAGAGCCGTGATCCCCGGCCGGAGCTCGCCGAGCGGCTTCAGGGCGAGGTCCGCGCACGCTGGCAGCCGCAGATCAGGGCCCGGGCAAAGCAGGCCGCCGCCTCCGCGAACGGCATCATGATCAATGTACAAGCGAGGTTCGGCTACACCGCCGCCGGCAACAGCACCGACCAGGCCCGGGTGCGTCACCTCACCCTCGCCCTGCACCCCCGGCACGCCGCCCGCCTTTTCGAGGCCCGCGAGGCCGGCATGGACGAGGACGACCTCCTCCAGGTCGCCGCCGAGGTTCTGGGCGAGGTCTACTTCCGCGACAACGGCCGCCGCGCCCACGGCCTCGAAGTCGAACTCAAAGATCTCGTCGACCTCGAGTTCGAGCTGTAGACCGGTCGGGGGCGCCGGGACGGGAGAGCAGGAACGGATGCCGGGGAGAGTTGTGGCAGCAGGGGTGTTACGGACGACCTTCGACATTCACTTCTACATGAACGAAGTGACTGGAGAAGTCTACTACTACGACTACAAGGTAAAGTTCGGCGGAGGACAGAGAAATTGAGAGTGCGATATTTGGGCGCCTCAGATGCGCCCCCCAAACCAATAGACGGAAGATACCACCTCACCGTTGGGCGAGAATACGTCGTACTCGAACTCAACGTACGCAGCGACGGTTCTTCTTCCCTGCGGATCGAACACTCACCAGAGGACCTGGCAGGCCTATACAGCGGAAAGTACTTCGAGCAGGTATCTGACATCATCCCTTCCCAGTGGAGTATCGAGATCAGCCAGCAAGCCGGCCTGAGTCTTGGACCGAAAGAATGGATCTCAGGAGATTTCTGGGAACGCATGATGGAACGTGACCCGGAAGCAGAATCCTCCTTCGAAGTGACGCGCGACGCGATTACGACAGAGGACCCGATCCCCTAACATCGATCCTTCGCGACGGTCCGCCGATCTATTCGGCGGACCGTCTTGCTTTCCGCCCCGCGGGAGCGGCGTCGGTTGCCGACGGCAGCCGGCCGGTCGGCCCGGCAGTCATCCGGCGGCCGCTACCGGCCCTCGGTCCCCCATCGTCTCCCGCGGCGGATTCCCGACGGCCGCTTCAACGACATCTTCGCCGCGCTGCGCCACGACCGGGATCGCGCACTGCTGGCCTTCTGGGTCTCGAACGGGGCGAGGGCCAGCGAGCTGCTGACCAGTCGGCAACGCGATCCGTTACCCGGCGAGCAACTCCTCGGAGTAATCCGCAAGGGAACCGCAGCCTTCCAGCAACTGCCCTCGTTGCCCTACGCGTTTGGGTGCTACTGCTGTACCAGCACGAAGCATGGCGGGCCGGCGTTCCCAGGGGTGGGAACGAGGCGCTGTGGTGGACGTTGCGTCAGCCGTTTCGGCCGCTCGTATACCACGCCGCGCGGGCTATGCTGAACCGGGCCAACGCGCTGAGCGGACAGGGCCGGGCGGACGTCGTCGTAGAGGTCGCTGTCGTCGAGCTGCAGCCGCTGTCCGGCCCGAAGTCCTGGTGGAAAACGGATCCGGTGGGTTGTCTCTGCGAAGACCTCGCCCGTCCCGTGGCAGGACTCGCAGCCCTCCGCACCGCGCGCATTCGACTTGGAGGCGCAGCCCGGACAAGGATTCCTGTCGGTGAGGATAAGTGGACCGACTTGCTCGAATACGCCCTGTTCAGCGCCTTCAGGACGTGAACCTCTCGCCTCGCCGCACGCGCTTCCGCAGGTGGAGCTGGGCCCTGTTCTAGGAAGAGTGGTAGGCGCTCACCAGCAGAGTGTCGGCGGTGCGAGGCCCGCCGGTGGTCGCGGGCAGCACGTCGGCAGTGATGTTGGTGAATCCGGCCTCGTCGAGCAGTTTGGTCCACACGTGCTCTTGAAGGACCCAGCGGCGCATTGTGGTGGTTTCACCGTCCGGTGTCTTCGCCGGGATGTAGGCAGCCACAGCATCGGGCTGGGCAGGTGCCCCGCTCAAGTAGTGGGCGAGGGTTGCGAACACCAGTCGTCCCCCCGGCCTGAGGGCGGCTGCCGCCGCGGGCAGCAGCTCGCGCGGGTCGGTGAAGTCCACTGCGCCGAAGACGCTGTACAGCACGTCGTACGAGCCGGTCATCCCCTCCAGGTGGGGCACCGCGCCAGACTGCACGATGCACAGGCGAGGAGCGAGGTGAGCGTAGAGGTCGGTTGCCACGTCATGCTGGGCGGGCGAGGCGTCGACGGCGACGACCCGGGCCGGCTGATGGTGAACTGCCAGGTGTGCTGCGTGCCGGGCTGCGCCGGCGCCGAGGTCGCCCACACATCGGCCGGTCAGGTCACCGAGGGCCTCAGGGCCGGGCCCGGCGTCCTGGCCCCAACTCCAGTAGAAGGCGTCGGGAACGGCTCGGTCAGTGGTGGCGCGGGCGCGACCGTAGTGGTGCCAGAGGTCTGCGGTGCTGGTGGTCACCCAGCCCATCCTGGCGGCCGCGGCCGCGCCGCGGACCGGTTCGCTGAAATCTCACCCGGGCGTGCTCTCAGGCCCCCGCCGTATGGCCGGCGCCCAAGGAGCTCGCCGTTGCGGCGCGGTCAGTGCGAGTCGTTGCCGGGGTGGCACGGGCCGCAGTCGGCGGCGTCCGTCCACAACGGCAGGTCGACCTCCCAGCCGTCGGCGGCGACGATGTGGGCCGTCTTCACAACGGAGCCGTCGTTCTTCATGTCCACCTTGGGCACGTGGTGCAAGAACTCGCCGTCGTTGAACTTCTCGCACAGCTCGGCGTACGCGACGGTGTCCAGGATGACCGCGTGAACGCCGATATCGACGAGCTTGCTGGGCGCAAGCCCCAGCCCCTCGCCCCGGTGGTTCATCGCAGTCAGCAGGTAGGCGTAGCCCTGGCCGAGGACCCGAGCGGCCATGACCGAGTCGTAGGGGTAGTCCCGCATGAGGAGCCCGACCTGCTTGTCCCACAGGTCGGCCGGCACAGCATCGCGCGCGCAGCGGACCGGACCGGTCGTCGGGTCGGCGGCCGGAGGGGATGCTACAGCGGCAGTGTCTGCCATGGTGTGCCTCCGATGGACGGTGCCCCGCGGCGCGGGGCGGTGACCCCAGCACACCGCGCCGCGCGGCTGTGCGGCACTCAAGTCTTCATCTGTGCAAGGTGTTTGCATGTTGCGCAAGCGGCCTCGACGAGCCCGGCCGCTGCCCGTAGCGTGGAGGACCCCCTGTCTGTGCGGTGTGGGAGGGACGCGTGCCCGTTGACCCGCTCTGGAACAGCACGACAGCCCGGCAATTAGCCGCGCAGCGACGCCCCGGCGCGCTCATTCGGCTCGGACGCCAGCACCACTGCTGGACGCTGGCCGTGCTCGCTGACCGGATCGGCTGCTCGCCCGCTACCGTGTCCCGTTTGGAGCGCCGCACCCAGATCGCCGACCTGGCCTTGGTGCATCGTGCCGCTCGGGAAGTAGGCGTGCCCAGACATGTCCTCATGACATCCCTCGCGCCACCGCCCGCTATGGCAACGACGGCCACTAGAGTGACGGCCAGTCAGCGTGACGCCGAGGAGGACCCCATGCGCCGCCGTACGCTGCTCGCCGCCACGGCGGCCGCAGGCCCCGCCGCCCTGTTGATGGGCCTGGACGACGCTCTGGCCGACACCCCCGCCCCGTCTGATGCAGGGCCGCTGAACGGCCGTCTGACGGGCGCCCGCGCTCTGTATGACCGGGGCGCGCACGCACGGCTCCTGGCCGCACTGCCCGCCCTCATCGCCGACGCGCATCAAGGCGCCGTCTCCCGCCGCAGTCTCGACCAGGCCCGGCTGTCCGCCGTGTACAGCCTCGCCTCCGCCGTGCTCATCAAGCTCGGCTCCTACGACCGCGCCCGGCTCACCGCGGACCGTGCCCGTACCTGGGCCGAGATCTCCGGCTCCCCGCTCGCAGCTGCGGCCGCGGCACGGGAATTGGCCATCGTGCTGCGCCACCAGGACCAGCACGGCGCCGCGCAGCGCCTGATGACCTCGGTGACCGACGACCTCGAGACGAGCGGGCTGCGCACCGACGCCACTGCCGCCGCCTACGCACAGATGCTGTGCACCCTGGCCTACACCGCCGCCCGGGCCGGGCAGCGCACCGAGGCCCTGGCGATGGCCGAGGAGGCCCGCCGCGCCGCCTGCCGACTGCCCCAGGCCGCTCCACCCGGCCGGCTGTTCGCCATCAGCCCGGCCGCTGTCGACCTGTATGCGGTCGGCGTGCACTGGGCACTCGGCGACGCCGGCGCCGCCCTGAACGCCGGGAAGAACCTTCGGCCCGAGCAGTTCCCGACCGCCGAGCGCAAGGCCCGCCTGGGTACCGACATGGCGCGCGCCTGGTGGGCCTGGCAGCGGCCGGAGCAGGCCGCCCGCGCACTGCTGGACGCCTACCGGGCCAGCCCCGGCGAAGTCCGTGACCGCCCCGCGATCCGCCGCATCGTCACCGAGCTCACCGAGCGACACCCCCGGACCAGCGGCGTACGCGAACTGCACGCCGCAGTGACACGGACCATCTGACGCCCATGCGGCGGCACGGGCGCCCAGCCCCACAGGGTCCGGGACGCTGCGCTTGAGCGCCTTCTGCCTGCGGCAGTGCTGCCACTTCCTCCAGCAGGCGCGGTCCCACTTGGTGCCGCGCGGCAGTGCGGGCATATTCGGCCGCGGGCTCACAGCCGACGGACAGCCCGAATCACAGCGCGCTCGCTTTGAGCAGGCGCAGCGTGCTGCCGACGATCCAGAGCCCGCCTTTGTCCTCGCGGATGCCCTGCCACACCAGCCAGGCCCCGCCGATCTCGAACAGGGCGGCGACAACGAACAGGGCAACACAGCGAGCGACGGCCATATCGGGTGACCTACAAGCCGGCCGTCTCGGTGATCTTCAGCAGGTCCTTGGAGCGGCGGCGCCGGCCAAGCCACCAAGGGCCGGCGGCAAGCACGGCCAGGACGACGGCGAGGGCGGGCAGCCAGCCCACCATCGCCCCAGCTCCGGCCCCACGACACCCGCCGTGATCAGAACCGACAGCGCGCAGCACGCCAACCAGGCTCCCGAGCGTCTTCGGGGCGCGCGCCCAGGGCGGGGGCAGCGGCAGAGTCCGGCATGGCGGTTCTCCTCGGCGAGGTCGTCAAAGGGGATGGGGCAGCAGGTGTGGGACGCGCAGACAGTGGCGACGATCATACGAATCCACCGTCCCCCGCCGCGCCGGCACCGCAGTAACGGCCCCGCTCGTTGCAGGGGCGCGCGCTGGCTTCGGCGGCAGGAGCGGGGGCCGCGGAGGCCCAAGCGATCTTCTGAACGCCTTCCTGCTTCGTCAGGCCGGGCTCAGGAAGAGCTCTCCCGCGAACGAGGCGATCCGGTGAGCGTCTGCCGGATCGCCTCCCCGTCGGGCGTCCGTCCCTTGAACCGCTCCTGGGCCGCAGGTGCGGGGCCGACCGGCGCTACCGTCCGGTGGCTTTATTCGTGAGTTTGGGTTCTGGCACAGCTTCCGTGCTCGATGACGCTCCGTGGCCTGTATCCGTCGGTGAAGCGGCCATCCTGCGGCAGGCGCGACATGATGCGGTCATGCGGAACCAGCCTGTACTTGTTTTTGATGGGGATTGCAGCTTTTGCTCTACGTCGGTGAGGTTCGCTGAGCGACGCCTACAGCCTCGTTGCCAGACCATTCCTTGGCAGTTCGCGGACTTGGAAGCTCTTGGTGTCACCTCAGCACGAGCCGAGCATGAAGTTTTGTGGGTGACTCCCAGAGGCGTTGTGTATGGAGGCGCTCAGGCTGTCGCGAAGGCGCTCTTGAGCGCGGGGGGAGGATGGGCGCTGGCGGGTGCGTTGCTCATGCTGCCTCCCATACGGTGGGTTGCCCACGGTGTGTATCGACTCGTCGCGAACAATCGTCACCGCATGCCAGGAGGTACCGCGGCATGCGCTCTGCCCAACCGTCGAGCGGTTGGGCTGTAGCCGAACTTCCCAGCACTGTCAGGACGGCAGGACACGTTTGCGGAGCAGGGCGAAACCTGCACGGCCGAACATGGCGCTTGAGCATCTTGATCCGGTTGACATGGCCTTCGACAGGACCCGAGTTCCAGGGCAGGGTCGGGCCGGCGATGACGGCATCACGGTCGCGGTCGATGCCTGCGGCGAGGGTATGGAGGCTGGGTAGATCGTCCTGTCGGACGGCGTCGAGCCAGTCCGGCAGCCGCTCGCCCTGTCGACCGGTGAGCATGGTCGCGAAGGACCGGACGTGCCCGGTGAGGGCATCGAGTTCGGGGCAGTGCGTCCGAACGGCCTTGAGGTGAAGTTGCTCGGTCTCGATGAGGGTGTCCGGATGGCGGAGGATCCATCCGGCGACGGTCCGGGACGAGGGCGGCCGGGCGGTCACCGGCCGTCGTGCGGTGCGCTTATCGTGCAGGTAGGCGCGAACGCGCTGGTAGCTTCCCTTGTAGCCGAGTGGCACGATCTCCTCCCGCAGCTTCCACGCGTTGGTGCAGCCCTCGTTCCAACGGTCGTCCAGGTGGACTTGTAGTCATCTCTCGGCGGACATGGACCAATACGGAGCAGCGCTCTGCTGGACCCTCGCACTGTTCGCCTTGGCCTGGGCCCCACCCCGCGAGACCGCACAAGCCCCCGGGACTTCCACAGCTGGGTCATCGACGCCTTCTTCACCGCCGCGGACCCTCCCCAAGGACACACCCTCAGCCCCTGAACACCACCGCCCTGTGGCCAGCGGCCAGGCATGCCGGCCCCCGCGCAGGCCGGTTCGGGGCCGCGTCGTTCGCCCACCCTGAGCACACGGCCGGGCACATCGTTCTTGGCGGGCAGCAGGGCCCGGTGGCCGTCATGCCGCAGCCGCTGCGCCGGCCGATCCGAAGACCTCGTCGAAGTGGTGCGCCTGCTCTGTGCGTACGAGGTGGAAGGCCCCGCTGCGGTGGCGCAGGGCGTGGGCGGTGTAGTGGACCACCTCGGCGGGGGTGAAGACCTTCAGGTCGCCGAAGACGTAGTACAGCGGAGTCGGGGCGTGGGCCGCGGTGAAGAAGAGGCCGGCGCTCACGGTGTCGGCGCTGACGGCGTAGCGGTCGGTGTCGGTGCTGGGCATGCGGTCTTTGGCGTCGATGGTGATCAGGTCGGCGCCGCGGGCGGCGATGAGGTCGGGGAAGTGCCGCAGGGCGGAGCGGGTCCGGCGCAGGGCTTCGCGTACGGCGGGCGGGTAGGTGCCCTGTCCGCAGGGCTGGACGGTCCAGCCGCGGGCGCGCAGCGCGGCTGCCACCCGACGTTCGTGCATGTCGCCTATCGCCTGGCGGTCCTGCCATTGCGTCACCCTGGTTCCCCTTGCGCGAGCTCGTCCTGGAATTCAGGATCACCCACCTGGAGAGTGAGCTGAACGCGGCGCTGAAGCCGTTCAGCATCGGCATCGGCAGCCTGGACGACCGCTACCCCACCATCCTCTCGGTCGTCTTCCTGCAGCTGTACAACCACCTCGCCGAGGACGCCACGATCCGCGAGTGCGCCAACGAGACCTGCCGCCGCAGCTTCGTGCGCCAGCGCGGCCGCGCCGAGTACGGGCAGAACCGCACCAGCGGCATCAAGTACTGCACCCGCGAATGCGCCCGCGCCCAGGCCCAGCGCGAACTGCGCCGACGCCGCAGGCAGCAGACTCCCCCGCTCCAGCAGCCGCCGTCCCAGAGTCCGGAGCCGCGGGACAGCCCGGAGCCTGCCGGCCAGGCGGGGGATGCGTCGTGATCAGTCTTCGGGAACACCAGGCGCAGGCCGTCTCGCGAATCCGCGCGTGGGCGGGATTTCCCGTACGGTCGTCCACGCCCGCCCAGGGGCTTCGGGCGACGGTGGTCTCCGCGACCGGCTCCGGAAAGACGATCACGGCCGCGTGGGCCGCGCTGGAGTGCTTTCGTGGCGGGCGGATCCTCGTCATGGTGCCCACGCTCGACCTGCTCGTGCAGACCGCCCAGGCGTGGCGCAGCGTGGGCCACCACGCGCCGATGGCCGCGGTGTGCTCGCTGGAGAAGGACGAGGTCCTGGAGCAGCTCGGCGTGCGGACGACCACCCACCCGATCCAGCTGGCGCTGTGGGCGGGGCACGGGCCGGTGGTCGTGTTCGCGACGTACGCCTCCCTCGTGGACCGTGAGGATCCCGAGGACGTCACGGGCCGGGCGAAGGTGCGGGGGCCGCTGGAGGCCGCTCTGGCGGGCGGGGAGCGGCTGTACGGGCAGACGATGGACGGCTTCGACCTCGCCGTCGTCGACGAAGCCCACGCAACCGCCGGTGATCTCGGGCGGCCGTGGGCGGCGATCCACGACAACACCCGCATCCCGGCCGACTTCCGGCTTTACCTGACCGCGACCCCGCGCATCCTCGCCTCCCCCCGCCCGCAGAAGGGCGCGGACGGCCAGGAGTTGGAGATCGCGACCATGGCGTCCGACCCGGACGGCCCCTACGGCGCGTGGCTGTTCGAGCTCGGGCTGTCGGAGGCGATCGAGCGGGGCATCCTCGCCGGGTTCGAGATCGACGTCCTGGAGATCCACGATCCCTCCCCCGTCCTTGCGGAATCGGAGGAGGCGCAGCGGGGCCGGCGCCTGGCGCTGCTGCAGACCGCGCTCCTGGAGCACGCCGCCGCGCGCAACCTGCGCACCGTCATGACGTTCCACCAGCGTGTCGAGGAAGCCGCCGCGTTCGCGCAGAAGATGCCGCAGACGGCAGCGCGACTCTACGAGGCCGAGGTCTCCGACAGGGACCTGGCCGGCGCGGAGACCCTGCCGAAGTCGTCGATCGACGCCGAGTTCTACGAGCTGGAGGCCGGCCGCCACGTGCCCCCGGACCGCGTGTGGTCGGCATGGCTGTGCGGCGACCACCTCGTCGCCGAACGCCGCGAAGTCCTGCGCCAGTTCGCAGGCGGCCTCGACGCCGGCAACAGGCGCGTGCACCGGGCGTTCCTGGCCAGCGTGCGGGTCCTGGGCGAGGGCGTCGACATCGTCGGCGAACGCGGTGTGGAGGCGATCTGCTTCGCCGACACCCGCGGCTCCCAGGTCGAGATCGTGCAGAACATCGGCCGGGCCCTGCGCCCGAACCCCGACGGCACGGCCAAGACCGCCAGGATCATCGTGCCCGTCTTCCTGAAGCCCGGCGAAGACCCCGCCGACATGGTCGCCTCCGCCTCGTTCGCCCCCCTCGTAGCCGTCCTCCAAGACCTGCGTTCGCACTCGGAACGCCTCGTCGAACAGCTCGCCTCACGCGCACTCACCAGCGGCAAACGCAAGATCCACCTCCAGCGCGATGAGGACGGGTGGATTGTCGGGGCCGGCGGAGAGGGCGACGGCGATGAGCAGGAGCAGGACGACACCGACGCCGCTGCCGAGTCCGCCCTGCTGCACTTCTCCAGCCCGCGCGACGCAGCCACGATCGCAGCGTTCCTGCGCACCCGGGTCTACCGGCCCGAATCCCTCGTCTGGCTCGAGGGCTACCAAGCCCTCATCCGCTGGCGCACCCACCACAAGATCACCGGCCTCCACGCCGTCCCCTACGACGTCGAGACCGAGGTCGGCGTCACCAAGGACTTCCCCCTCGGACGGTGGGTCCACCAACAGCGCAAGGCCCTGCGAGCCGGAGAACTCGAGGAGCGGCGCAAGACCCTGCTGGACGCCCCGGAAGCCGGGATGGTCTGGGAACCCGGCGAAGAAGCGTGGGAGAACAAGCTCGCCGCGCTGCGGTCCTACCGGCGGGCCCTGGGGCACCTCGCCCCACGCCAGGACGCGGTGTGGGGCGAAGACGACGCGATGGTGCCCATCGGGCAGCACATCGCCAACCTCCGCCGCAACGGCGGCCTGGGCAAAGACCCGGAACGGACAGCACAGCGCGCGCAGCAGCTGGCCGCGATCGACCCGGACTGGAACTGCCCCTGGCCACTGGACTGGCAACGCCACCACCGCGTACTCGCCGACCTCCCCAACATCGCACCCGGCGTCCTCTTCGAAGGCGACGACCTCGGACGATGGCTGCAGCGACAGAAGAATCCGGGCACCTGGGCCCAGCTGTCCGAGGAGCAGCAGGAACGGCTGACCAAGCTGGGCGCACAGCCCGTCCAGGCGCCCGCTCTGGCCCCGGCGGTCCCGCATGCGACGAAGGGCCCGAGCAAGGCGCAGCAGGCGTTCCAGCGCGGACTTACAGCCCTCGCACAGTGGATCGAACGCGAAGGCGTCCACCGGCCCGTACCCCGCAACCACAGCGAACCGATCACGGTCAACGGCGAGACAGAGCCGGTGGTCGTGAAGCTGGGCGTATGGGTCTCCAACACCAAATCAAGGCGGGATCGGCTGGACGCCGACCAGCTCGACGCACTACGGAAGCTGGGAGCGGAGTGGGCGTAGCAGCCCTGAGTTTGTTTCCCGCCAAGCCGTGGCTGGTGACCCATGCCGCGTGAGGCCGACTGACGGTGATGGGAGTTGCTGTGAGGCCGACTTGCCGAAGCCAGTAGGGAGCGTGAGCAGTGCGTGGCGCCCGGGGGCAGGCAGTGGTTCCTGTCCCCAGGCGCGCGGGGCATCCGCGGCAACGGATGTGATTCCCCTCGACGCTGCGGCGTGCTGTCCGGACCAAGGGAGAACAGGCCGCGTCGCCCGGCTTCGCAGCCAGAAGGCGGCGACTGGATATACCTTCGGTTCGGCGCGTGTGTTGCAACAGCGGCAACGTGCTGCCGAATGCCGGCGGACGTTCGCGGACAACTCAGGCTGTGATCTGCGCAGATGTTCGGGGTTGTCCGGCTGGGCTGTCATGGTGGCGGACAACGGGTGCACAGCGCGGACGCGCCGGCCTCGTGGGCAGTACGCATCCGGAAAACGAGGGCGGGCGATCTGCTGTCGGCCGGGTTGTCCACCTGGAAAAGTGGACCACGCGTCGCGAGCGGCAACTCCTGACGCCACCTCAATCATGTCCGGACCAAGGGATCTTTCTTCATGCACATGTGCCGCATTCACCTGCCCAAAGGCAGCAGCGTGGACCTTCCCGGCTACCTCCCGGTGATCGTCATCGTCGTCGTCCTCGTCCTTCTCGGTTACGACATCAGCGCAGCCATCGCCGCGGTGATCGCCGCGGGCGCCGCTGCCCGGGAACTCGGGCGCACAGCCTGAGCCTTCCCGTCTCGGTCTGATGTCCGCTTCGGCGGTGCCACCGGTAGTGGCACCGCCGCTTGTCGCATACCGGGAAAGGGGTGCGGCCATCCATGGCACGGCCTGAAAAACCCATCGCTCTTGATGCTCCGTTCGCTGCTTTCGCTCTGCAGCTGCGCGCTCTGCGCCGGCAGGCGGGCAACCCCACCTACGACGCCATGTCCCGGCGGATCGGCGGCATGGTGTCGGTGACCACGCTCGCCAAGGCCGCCGGCGGCGACCGTCTTCCCTCGCTCGAGGTGACTCTCGCCTACGCGACGGCGTGCCACGGCAACCGGCAGCACTGGGCGGAACAGTGGCTGCTCGCGCAAGGAGACGCTCTGCCGTCACAGGCAGGCGCCTGGGCCGCGGTGCCGCCTACCGCGAGCACAGCGGCGTCTGCGGCCGATTTCGTTGAGGCCCTTCGCCAGCTGAGGCTGTGGGCTGGCATGCCCTCCTACACTCAGCTCGCCCGCCTGACCGGATTGGGCCGCACCACTCTCTGTGACGCGCTGGCCCCCGGGCGCGCCGGCCTCCCCAGCCGCGACGTCACCTCCCGTCTGGTGCTCGCATGCATGCGCCATGCCTGCGAGCACCGGTCATGGCTCAGTCAGGACGTGCCGATCGCTGTCACGGCCGAACAGGCGCAACGCGCTTTCCTGCACATGTGGCACCAGATCGCCTCGCAGGAACTCACCCGGCGTCACGCGTCCGGAACCGGTGTCTCCGCAACGCCCCGCCCTTCAGCCTCCGTCAGGCGCACGCGTCCGCCTGTCCGGCCAGTCGGGGAAGAGTCCGGTGCGGTCAAGGAGCAGCAGTACGTCGGGCTCATCAAGAGACACGAGGCCCCCACGGACCGCAGCATCCGGCCTGAGGTGCAGGAACTCGCCAGTGCACTGCGCACGCTGTTCGCCTCGCTGGATATGCCGATGCGAAGCTACGCCGCCCGCGCCTATCTGAATGTCAGCTCCCTTTCCCGGTATCTCAGTGGCGCTCGCGTCCCCCCGCGGTCGTTCATCGAGGGCTTGGTGCGCACAGTCAGGGAGTCCGGCGAGCCGCTCCCCGAGTACGCACACGAGCGGCTGTTCGAGCTGTACGACAATGCTCTGCGTTCCTCCCCCTACCCCGGCGACCAGCTCAGTCTGCTGAGCGTGCGGCATGAAGCCGCCCAGCAGCGCATCAGGGAGCTCCAGGAAGAGATCCGCCGGCTCAAGGACGGATAACCCTGCCACCACACCTGTACCGGCTCGGCGTGCCCTCGACCGTATGACGGTCGTCGGCCCGCGGCCGCCATCGTCGATTTGACGATTATCGGGCCGACCGGAACCTTCGGCCGGCCCGGGGCCCTGCGCGGCCGACGGTCACACGGCGGGGAAGTTCCCGGTGACGATGTAGCGGGTGGCGGCCTGGATGCTGAGTCCGAACAGCTCGCAGATCATCCGGGCGACGCCGCCTGCGGCCTGGGCCTCGTCAATGATGCGGTCGCCGCGCAGCAGGTGGCTGGAGGCGGGGTAGTGCCGGTAGAGCCAGGGCCGGCTGACGGGGGTGGTGGACAGGGCGGTGCGCACGGTGATGAAGAAGTGCCGGTTGGCGGTGTGCGGCCAGCGCCGGGTGCGGTGGGCGAGGTAGGCGGTCAGGCGTGTGCGGACCGGTTCGGCGACAGGGACGGTGCGGCCAGGCAGGTGCAGGCGGCCGTCGCCGAGGCCGCCGGCGTCGGCGAGGGTGAGGTGGCGGATCTCGTCGGCGCGCAGGGCGTGGAAGGCGAGCAGGGCGGTGACGGCTGCCCGGGCCGGGTTCGGGTCGGTGAGGGCCTGGCGGATCGGGGCGGTGTCAGCCGGCAGAGGGATGGTCTGGGCGGGGGTGCCGACGCGCAGGTGGACGGCCGGGTTGCGGCCGATGATGCGGTGGGCGTGCAGCAGGGTGAACACGGCGCGCAGCCCGGAGGCGGTGTGGGTGTGGTCGGCGCCGGTCAGGCGGCAGGCGGCCAGGTGTTCACGGAGCTGGCCGGGGGTGACGCCGGTGAGGTCGCGGATGCCGGCGTCGGCGAGGCGGGCGAGGACGGGCAGCGCGAAGTGCAGCTGGTGGTGCACGGTGACCGCGGAGCGGGGCCGGCTGCGCGGGGGGTGGGGGTGGCCGTGCAGACGGACGGTCGTCCAGTGGGCGAGCTGGCCGGTCATCGGCTCCGGCAGGCCGGCGGTGGCCCGCGCGAACCAGGCGTCGACGGCCGGGACGCGGTTGTCCTCGGCGAAGTGGTGCGCGGCGAGGAACTCGTGCAGCAGGCGGGCGGGCAGCCCGATCCCGGTCAGCTCGTCGATCAGGGTCGCGGGGACGGGGGCGCCGGGGGGGTCCTGCACCGCGAGCAGGATGTGCAGGCCGCGGCGGACGGTGCTGAGTCTGCGGCGCGTCCAACCCCGGGCCGCGGCCCAGCCGGTCAGCTGCCCGCCCAGCCAGGCGGCCGCGACCGGGGCGGCCGCCGCAACGTCCAGGGCGGCCGCGAGGATCCGGGGCGGCGCGGCGAACAAGGCCAGCTGCCGGTGCGTCACCGCCCCCACCGGCGCCGGGGACGGCATCGGGGACGGCCGTGTGCCCGGCACGGCCGGTCCGCCGGCGGGCCGGGGGCGGCGTTCCTGGGCGCGGGTGTTGGCGAAGGACAGCTGCACCCAGCCGCCCTCCAGGGCGGCGGCATAGGACAGGCGGGTGTCCCCCGTCGCGCGGCGCATCCTGGCCCGCTGAACCCAGCACATCCGGCATGCCCGGTCGCGGTTGACCGCCACCGTGCGCGCGCACCACGCACACGGCCCGCCCGGACCGGTCCGGGAGAACTTGCGGCGCCAGGCCAGACAGCCCCAGTACCGCCAGCGCGAGGCACGACTGGTGCCCCACGCGCAGCAGTCCGGACACGCATCGCGCCGGTCGGGCGAGAACGGGTGACAGCCGGTGCACAGGCCCTGGTGGTAAAAGAAGCCCGCTTTCCCGCACGCGGTGCAAGGCGGCGGCGTGTGCGGACCCCCGGGCAGACACACGAAGCAGACGTCGACCCGCGGCACCGTGAACGCCGCCGGCCGCAGCCCGCACCCGGAACATGGAGCAGGCTTCCCCGCACGCCGGGCCAACTCCCTGGCCCGTTCCGCCTCCCCGCGGGCGGCATCGCGACGGGCGGACACCTCCTGACCGGCCGTCATCCCCACCGCCGACGTGAACCCGTGGCCCCCGGCCGCCCGCCCGGGCCCGGCAGACCCTCGGCCGGCTCCGCCCGCTGCCCCCATCGGCCGCTCCCTCCCGGTTCCGGTCTGCATCGATCACCGCGTAAAGAACGCCGGGCGAAGCAGCCCCGCCGCCCCCTCCCCTCTGAGGGGTGTGCGGGCCTGCCCTGCGGCCCGGTCGGAGGCAGCCCGCAGGGCGGTACGGCCGCCGCGCGGCAACTCCCAGGCCTGCCCCAGCCCTTCAGGCACGGGTCGGCCTTTCGGGCGCGGGCCGCCTACACCGGCGGCAGTGACGGCCGCACCACACCGCCTCCGCCAGGTCCCTTGCCCGCCCCCGCTCCCGCAGGGCCGGCGGCCGGTCCCCCGCCGGCCCACGTACCAGCTCCTCCGGCGGCCGGGCCCAAGCCGGCCGGGTGCGGAGGCCGGCCGGCAGGGGTGTCCAGGACGAGCAGCCCGGCCGCGTCGCAGCCCAGCACCCGGCACAGCACCTCCACGTCGTCCAGGCGCACCGACACCGGCGCCACCGGCGCCGACCACAGCGCGGACATCTTCCCCGCACTGATCTCGAGCCCCGCCTCGGCCAGCAGCCGGCGCATCTCGACCGCCTTGAACACGCCCCGCTCGGCCGCCCGCAGCCGCAACTCCCACCGCACGCACTCCACCCGCCCTCTTCGCCCTCACGTCCACAGCGGCCCTGCTGCGCCGGCTGGATACGGATCCACGTCCAGCAGGCGCCCGGCGACCCGGGCGTTCGCCTCCTGCCAGCACCGCTCGATCCGCTCGGCCGGCACATGCACATAACCAGCCGTCGTCGACAGCCACACATGCCCCAGCAACGCCCCCACCGCCTCCAGCCCCACACCCCGCTCGTACAGGTGCGAGGCGCAGAAGTGCCTGAGCGGGTGCGGCGTCAGCCTGCCCGACCACGCCGGCAGCCACCTTTCGACCGCGACCGCCAGCCCCTGCCGCAAGGTCACCGCGCACGCCGCGCACCATCCGCCGCCGGGCGCGTGCCGCCTACTCGGCAGCAGCGCCGCCCGCCCGCCGGCCGGCCCGTCGCCGAACTGCGGCCGCACCTAGGCCAGCCACCACGCCAGCAGCCGGTCCACCCCGTCGATCGCCGGCACCAGCCGCTGCCGGGGCCCGCTGCCCCTGGAGCCCTTGCCCCAGCGCACGTGCAGCACCCCGTGCGCACCCACCCGGGGATGCCAGTCCCCCACCTCAAGGCGGACCGTCTCGTTGATCCGCAAGCCCACCCGCCGCCACAACGACGCCGCCACATAATGCCGCGCGGCCACCAAAAGGCCGCGGCCCGGCGTGCGCGGCAGCGACGCCCGCCACGCCCCGAACAGCTCCTCCGCCTCCCGCGCCGAGGGCGGGAGGCGCACCCCCACCCTGGCCAGACGCCGGGGCCGGTTGAACTCATCGACCGGCTGCGGCACCGGCCGGCCCGTCAACTCCTGAACCAGCCGCCCGTGCCGCACCCCGACGAAGACATAGAACCGGTACACCGCCTGCGCCATCTGCCCCCGCGTCTGCGACCCCGCACCACGATCCCGGGCAGCGGCCAGCCAGCCATCCACATCCCCCGGCCCCACCCCCCCCCCACACCGGGACCTGCGCGAACGCCAGCAGTCCACACACCCACGCCCGCTGCTGACCCACCCACCCATCCGTCACCCCCCGCGCCGCCAACGCCAGCACAAACTCATCCACCCACCCCACCCCGCCACCGTCCGCCCTCGCAGCCATCACCCGCCCAGACTCCAGCCCCACCACCGGCAATTCATGACGAAAGTTCACACATGCCGAACAACCGACCACATCCCCGACCAGGCACCCATCCACCCTGACCAGCAACGGCCACACCCGGCCGAACCTGGCCTTTCAGGTAGAGGCCATGGATGCCATCGGGCGCCGTACCGGGAGCGGCACGCGTGCCACAAGGTTTCCGCAAGGTCCTGGCGGCACGATGCACGTATGCGCCGCGCGACCTCTGAGAGCCCGCGCGGGCATGGCCTTCGTACTGATCCCAGTAATCAGTGATTCCAGAAAGGGGACTCTCATGTCCGCTTCCTCGTCCGTATCCTCGCCCCGCCCGTCACGGCCGAGGCTCGCGGCCGTCTCCGGTCTGGCGTTGACCGTGTCGTTGGTCGGTGCGGCCGTCGCGCCGACAACGGCCTCCGCGGACACCGGCGACCGCACCAGGACCGTCGACTGTGCATCGCTGTACGTGTCGGACAGCGGCGGCACGGTCCACGCCAGGACCAGGAACTGCACGGTCACCTGGGGCAAGAACATCCACGACAACGACTACTGGCAGACCGTGAAGTTCCAGCTGCTCGACGACGACACCGACGGTGTGTGTGCCAAGGCGAACGCGATCGCATCCGACTCGGGGAAGAGCGCCTCGTTCAGCGAGTGCGACGGTGTCTGGACGACGAAGACCGCCACGCTGAACGGCCGCAGCTCCAACATCTTCATCAGGGTCGCCTACGGGTCGCACTCCCAGCACGGCAAGATCAGCACGAACATCGGGGCGCCTTCCGGGTTCTGACCGGCGGGCTCGGGGCGGGGCCGGGGACGCTCTGAGGGATTCCGAACCAGGGCAGTGACGGCAACGGATGGGCCGATGGGACAAGGCGATCGCAATCCACAGGTCCGCCGAGTCCCCGCGGCGCCGCTCCGACGCCTCCGCCTCCTCCTTCTCGTCGGCCGCTTCGATTTACGTCGTCGGTACGGTCACCTGCGTGCAAGGGAGTTGGTCGGCGACGGCGTTCGCGTAGGCGCCCGCGCGTTCACGGCCGTCGGTGAGGCAGAACCCCGGCGTGCGGTTGGGCGGGGTGGTGGCCCAGACGCTGAGAGCCGCCGCGCGCTCGTCGCCGGAACCCCCGTCGTCCCCGTCGGGCAGCAGCCGTGCTCGAGCCACTGATGCTGGAAGGCAGGATGACTCAGGGCTGGGCGGATGAGCGGTGGATGCTCTGACGGGTGGGCTGCGGGTGTACGTCTGGGCCGACGGCATCCACCTCAACGTCCGCCCGGAGGAGCCCAAGCCTGCGTGCTCACCCTGGTCAGGGGACGCGCCGACGGCTCGAAGAAAACCATCCAGGACATCCACAACGCCGAGGACAAGCAGCACGCCCACGCGGCGATCAAGACGTTGGCCCAGCCCTGCGTTTGACCTGCTCCTCGCGGCCGGAGCCGTGGCATGCGCCCTTTCCTGAGAAGCTGTGTCTGAGCCCCACATGACAAGGGAGTAGGTCCTCGACCTGGGCAGATTCCGAGGGACTGAGCTGTTCCGTCTCCGCACAGGTGGCCGCCCTTGAACAATGTTGATCACGCCTTCCTTGGTCACTCCAGCAATACCCGCCGGTACTCTCGCCGCCTCCGGACAGCCGACTCTGCATCGAAGGTGACGCGTTGCTGTGTCCCTGGCATCTCGCCGATGCCGAAGCCGTCATGCCGACGGAACGTGTGGAGCAACACCTGCTGCTCGGCGAAGACCGTCGCTACCCCGGCGAGGCCCCTGGCTTGTCAGGATGTCCTCGACAGCACCCCGACCTCGCAGCCGAACCCGACCGCGAAGCGCCCGCCCGGTGCCGCTGCGAGTGAGTGCACGGGGAATGGGAGCAGGTGGTCGGTACCGGCTGAGCGCCCTGCGGTGAGATCGCGGAACCGCACGGTGCGGTCATCGCCGAGGGCCGCGACGAGCCGTCCGTCGGCCATCGCTGAGACCGCCAGTGTGTTGCCGGAGCCTGACTCGGCGGCCTGGGCGTCGCGGATCTGCTGCCCCGTGGACAGGTTCCACAAGCGTATCGTCCGGTCCCGGCTCTTGCTGATCGCGATGGGAACTCCGCCCAGGGTGGCGGTGGCCACGGCGGTCACCCAGTCGGTGTGGCCGGTCAGGGGTTCGCCGAGCTGTCGGCCGGTGGCGATGTCCCACAGTCGCACCGTCTTATCCCAGCTGCCCGTCACTGCCACGGGCTGTCCGTCGAGAACCGTGGTGGCGGCTGCGGTAATACGGCTGGAGTGGCCGGTGAGAGGTGCGACCAGGGGCTGTCCGGTAGTGAGGTCCCAGACGCCCACGACGCGATCACTGCCTGCGGTGAGGGCGACGGGCAGGCCGTCCAGGGTCGCCGAGGCCATGGCCAGGACTCTGCCGTGGCCGCTGGGGAACGGACGGTGGACGGTTTTGCCGGTGGCGAGCTCCAAAATGTGCAGGGTGGCGTCGGGAGCGGCTGTGACGACGACCGAGTGTCCGCCCACCACCGCAGTCGTCATGGCGGACACCTCTGCGCTCAGGGAGTCGGAGGTCTGCGAGCCGGTGGTCAGGTCCCAGGTGCGCACGGCGTGGTCGGCGCCTGCGGTGACGAGCACGGGGACACCGTCAAGGACCGCTGTGGCGACCGCCAGGACGGATTCGGTGTGTCCGGCACGCAGTCGGCCGCCATCTCCCCGGGCAGCGGTGAGGTCCCAGGTGCGCACCGTGTGGTCTTCCCCTGCGGTGACGGCGACACCGCGTCCGTCCACCGTGGTCGTGGCGACGTCCCACACCTGTCCGGTGTGCCCGGTGAGGGGCTCACCCTCCTGTTCGCCGGTGGCGAGATCCCAGGCCCGTACGGTGCGGTCGCGGGATGTCGTGACCGCCAGGGTGCACGTCCCGACCGGGGTGCTGGCGATGGCCCACACCCGATCGGTGTGACCGGTCAGCACACTGCCCGCGTGCGACGGGTCGAGCGTGTGCCAAAGCGTTACGGTGCCGTCCGGACCGGCGATGAGGGAGACGGGCGTGTCCCCCAGCACCAGGCTCCGGGAAGCGGCCCTCAAGCACTCGGCGGCGAGCAGGCCGTTCGTCCGGGCGGAGATCAGGCGTGCCAGGTCGATGAGGTCTCTCGGATCGCTCCTGATCAACTCCTTGCCTGCGGCTGCTTCCAAAGGGATGCTGCGAATGCTCCGCGTGCCGTCAGGGCCTGTGGGGTCCATGAGGCTCGTCGGCAGGTCCCAGAAGCGCAGGGTGTGGTCCACGCCCACAGCGAGCGCGACACAGCGCTCTTCCAGGATCAGTGTCGCGGACGGGCCGTCGGGAAAAACAACAGGGGCGAGGTCGCCGACGAGTTCCGGTGCGCCCTCGTAGTGGGAGCTGAGGACCACGACCCGACCATCGACGACCGTGAGGGCTGACACTGTGTCGACGACCGCCAGGGCTGACACTGCGTCACCGTACTCGGAATCCGCCAGCAACTCCCGCAGGTCGGCTGCCAGAAACACGTGGCGGTCCAGATCCCACACACGGCCCGCCTGGCCCTCTTCTTTGGTTACGGCGATGTGCCGTCCTTCGAGTGTCCACGGGCCCTCGGCCGGCAGGCACTCGCCGACCTCGCGGCCGGTGGCCAGGTCCCACACCTGTGTGTGGTCGTCCGGTGGACACGTTACAACGACCTTGCGTCCATCCAGCTCCCCTATGCCCACCATCCAGGGGAACACGCCGAGTCGACTGCCGGTTGCCTGGTCCCACACACCCAGCGTCCGGTCCGCCTCGATGGCCAGCACCACGTGCCGGCCGTCCAGGACCAACCGCGCCAGCCCCAGGGCCAGTTCGCCCGCAGAGCGCCCCGTCTCCGGATCCCACAGCCTCGCGGTCCCGTCAGTGTGGCACGTGAGGACCAGGGGGTGCCCGTCGACCACCACCGTGGCCAGGGCCACCAACTCGGGCGACAACGACGATATGTCGTCGGGAGGAGCTGCCGTCAGCGTATGTAGCCGTTCCCCCGTCGCCAGGTCCCAGACACACACCGTCGCGTCGCGGCTCGCCGAGACAACAACCGGACGCCCGTCGACGACCACCGTCGCCACTGCGACCACGGGGCCTTCGTGACCGCTGAAGGTACGGAGCAGCCGAGGGTCGGACGCGGAACCGCACGTCCAGTCCGCCCGCCAAGAGGCAGGCTCATGCGAGGAAGTCGCTTCCCGGGACACGTGATCAGATCTTTCCATCATGGCCCCAAAGCTATGGGGCCGCACTGACAACGACTTTCGGAGTGCGGGCCGCTCGGCATGGTGTCGAGGGCGCGCCAGCGTAGTCAGGGCGGGGGTGGTGATGGACACGCCCGGGCCAAGGAGCAGGCGGGACAGGGCGGCAGTCGGGAGGTAGACCAGGTCGGTCCGGTCATCGGCGACCTGGATCTGTGCGCTATACGCCGGTGTCGTCCTGAACGACGCGGACCATGTCCAGGTAGAGGAACGACAGGGAGTCCGCGACGCGGGGCAGCATGGCCCATGTGGGAGCTGCCGGGCGTCGAAGTGGTGAAGGAGCTCATGCCGCCCCTTCGTTGTTGCGGTTTGCCGTCTTGCTCGGCTTGTGCGGTCGCGCGACGTTGCGGCGCAGGCGTGATCAGTCACCGGTCGGGCGGGCGCGAGGCTGAGCAGGCCGCAGCCGTAGGCCTTGCCTCGTCCTATTCCTTCCTCGACTCGCTGACGCAGCAGTACCGGGTCGCTGATGAGGGCGTTGCCTTCGAATCGTGTCCGGGCGTTGTGGATGCGTTGCTTGTCCGGTCCTTTCGTGCCGGTGGCGGCGTCCAGATGGGTGGCGTGGATGGTGTCGAGTTTCAGTCCGGCTTGGCTGGCTTGGTTTTGCCACCATTGGACGGCGGCGGGGCCGGTGAGTGCCACGATGGATTTGAGAAGCCGTTGTCGTACCGAACTTGGTGGGCTCGTTTCCGCAGTTCAGGCATGATGTCGGATCGGCGAGGAAGGCTCGGGCCGTCGGGTTGTCTCGCCGGTGGAGGTGTCGGGTGGCGTCGGTCGTGGGGTTGCTGGAGAAGCGGGAGTTGGCCGCGCGGGAACGCGTGGAGGGGCTGCGCGAGGAAGCGGACCGGGTGCTGGCTGAGCTCGCGGTGGCGGAGACGGACTGGCAGGAGTGGGTGATCGCCCGACAGCGGGTGGGCGAGGTCTTGTCCGTGCCGCGCGAGACTGCTGTGGCCGGCCCGGCCCTGGTCGAGGCACTGTCGGTGCCTGAGGCGGTCCCCGTCCCCGAGGTGCCTGCGGGGGCGCCCGTGCCGGGGGCCGTGCGGGCGCGTTCGGTCGTGCCGGTGTGGCGGCCAGCGTTGTCGGCGAACATGCTCGCGGTGGACTACCAGCGGATCCTGGCCGCGTTGGCGGAACGCCGCTCGGGCGGGGGCGGGGTGATGACGTGCCAGGAGATCGCCGTCGTGCTCGGGCTGGAGGTGTGCCCGGCCAGCGTGGAGGGAGTGCGGTCGAAGATGAAGCGGCTCGCGGACCGCGGTTGGGCCTTGGAGCCGGCGCCGGGCCGGTTCACGCTCGCCGACGGGCCAGCCTGCGGCTCATGAGCATCGTCATCGACCACAGCACCATTTGCTCGTGGACGGCAGGCAGTGTCTCGTAGTTGCGCACCAAACGGCGCGAGCGGAACAACCACGCGAACGTCCGCTCCACGCACCAGCGCCTCGGCAGCACCACGAACCCCGCGACATCGTCGCTTCGCTTGACGATCTGCAGGAGCTGGAGCTTCTGCCTCGCCCAAGTGACCAGGCGGCCCGCGTAGCCGCCGTCGGCCCACACCAGGACGACCTTCTTGTAGCGGTTCCGCACGCGCTTCATCAGGGGCACGGCCGCGTGGCGGTCCTGGACACTCGCGGTGGTCACCATGACCGTCAGGAGAAGGCCGAGGCAGTCCACCACGATGTGGCGCTTGCGCCCCGGCACCTTCTTGCCTGCGTCGTATCCCCGTGAAGAGGCCGGCACGGTCGCCGCGGCCCGCAGCGACTGCGAGTCGACGATGGCGGCGGTCGGTTCCGGGTTGCGGCCGGCGTGCTCGCGGACCAGGCCCCGGAGCCGATCGTGCAGCTCGGCCAGCAGGCCCTTCGCACCCCATCGTCGCGCGAAGGCGTAGACGCGGTCCCACACGGGGAAATCGCCCGGCATCGCCCGCCACGTGATGCCGCCCGCGACCAGGTAGCGCACAGCGTCCAGCATCTGCCGATGACAGTAGCCCTCCGGCTGCCCGCCCCGGCCCTCCAGCCAGGGCGGGACCGGCATCGCATCCCGCACGACCGCCCACTCCGCGTCGCTCATGTCCGAGGGGTACCGCGGCTCCCGATCCGGATGGTCGCCCGCATTCCCGAACCGGTGAGCGAGGCAATCACACGACCGTGCACCCGAGTTGGACTGCGCCGGCTCGGAACCGCAAGACTGCGACACAAGGGCCTCCTGATCAGCCCGTTGGGAATTCGACAATCCCGAGCTGGTCAGGAGTCCCCGCCTTCATGCCTGGGTTGCGGCAAGATCACCCGTTGGTGGTCCCGACTTCTGCCTGTCCGCTCACGCGTTAAGGATGTGTCCGGTCGTCGCGTCCACGTGAGCGGGGATCTCGTCGTGGCGGTCGCCCACGGTCGGCGTCCCGGTCGGCTCGAACATGAGGATCGCGGCTCCGGACGGCGCGTACGGCTTGTGCTCCGTACCTGCAGGGACGGTAAAGATCGCCCCCTGCCGCAGCAGGACCGTGCGCTCACCCTCAGGCTCGCGCAAGGAGATGTGCAGCTCCCCGTCGAGCACCAAGAAGAACTCGTCCGTGTCGTCGTGGACGTGCCAGATGTGTTCGCCCTCGACCTTGGCGACCCGGACGTCGTAGTCGTTGACGCGCGTGACGATGCGCGGACTCCATAGTGCATCGAAGGAGGCCAGGGCCTGGCGAAGAGAGATCGGCTGGTTGCTCATGGCCTCATCCTCGGCAGCTTCGCATGGGCAGCGTGAGTGCTAAGAATTGCACATGGCGAAAGAATCCTCGCACCAAGCTCACGCGGCAGGCGTACATCGGGTGGTCGTGATCGTGGACGAGAACTCGAACCCGTTCGAGCTCGGCTGCGCGACGGAAATCTTCGGCCTGCGCAGGCCGGAGATCGGCCGCGATCTCTACGACTTCCGGCTCTGCTCCCCCGAGCCCTCCACCCCGATGCGAGACGGATTCTTCACCCTCACAGCAGTCGCCGGCTTGGAGGCAGCCGATACAGCAGACACCTTGATCGTCCCCAACCGCCCCGACGTCGAGGTGCCCCGCCGACCCGCCGTGCTCGACACCATTCGACGGGCACACGCGCGCGGCGCACGCATGATCGGCTTCTGCAGCGGCGCCTTCACCCTGGCCGAGGCCGGAGTCCTCGACGGGCGCCGGGCCACAGCCCACTGGCAGTGGGCTGATGCCTTCCGTGCCCGCTTCCCTGCCGTCCACCTCGAATCAGACGTGCTGTTCGTGGACGACGGTGACATCCTCACCGCCGCAGGAAGCGCGGCCGCACTCGACCTCGGCCTGCACGTGGTCCGCCGCGACCACGGCGCCGAGGTTGCCAACTCCGTAAGCCGACGGTTGGTCTTCGCGGCACACCGCGACGGCGGGCAGCGGCAGTTCGTCGAGCGTCCCATACCCGACCTCCCCGACGAGTCCCTGGCACCCGTACTGGCCTGGGCGCAGGAACGGCTCGACTCACCACTCACGATCGCAGACCTCGCGGCGCGGGCGGGGGTCAGCCCGGCTACGCTGCACCGCCGCTTCCGGGCACAGTTGGGAACGACCCCGTTGATGTGGCTCACGGGGGAACGGCTCGCCTTGGCCTGCCGACTGATCGAGCGAGGCGAATCACGTTTCGAGGTAGTCGCACGACGGAGCGGTCTGGGCACTGCTGCCAACCTGCGCACGCTGATGCGTCGCGAAACGGGCATCACTCCGTCGGCGTACAAGCGCCGGTTCGGACCCGAGGTGAACTGACGGCAAGGACGTCCATCCATGCCAAGCCAGCTGAAAGATCACACGACCGAGTCGGCATAGTCGAACTCGCGCTCAACATGATCGGTACGACAACGGCTTCTGAAGCCCAAGCCTCAGGACCGCACACCACCTGGATACGTGTCTTGGGAGGCTGGCGTCGAGGCCGGCATCAACTCCTTCACCAAGGATGGCGAAGAATGGGCCTCCATTCCGGTCATCATCACAGAAGCACGGTAGGCATGGATCCGACTGTAAGATTGAAAAGGGTTCCCGAAGGGGACGTGTCCCTTAGGGACATGAGATATCTCGCGCAGATCGATCTTGATGCTGCGGCGCTGGAGGAACGCTGGGGCAGCCCAGATACAGTCCGCGATGACCTCGCAGAGTGGGTTTGCTTCGCCTTCACCCCAGCGGAGGGGGAGGCGTTCTTCCTGCAGCGGGAGCTGCATCACCCGCCTTCAAATGGTTTTGTACTCAGTGTCTCCGAGGGGCTCTTCTGCGGGGACACCGTCCATGGGATCGTCGCAGCCCTGGGAATTGCCGGAGCCCAGGTGACTCACGTGAACGCCGAGGCAACCCCGTAGCGCTCAGCGCCAGCGAGGACCTCTTCCAGTTCTACGCCCGACAGTTCTTGAGTAGCTCTCAAGAAACGTCACGAGATCCCGTTCCGCCGAAAGGTGGGGCGGGATCTCGGCGTTTGCGGGGTGCTGATCACGTTTGAAGACGTGGCATCACATGCCGCTGGGATGCGTGGACAGCCAGTCGGGGTGCGCGGCTTTGAGATCGTCCCTGACCGCGGCGCTGGGCGCGAATACATCCCCGCCACCGTCATAGGGGTGATTGGCTGTGAACGACTTCTCTGGCCCCAGCGAAACGCTTGGGTTCTAGAGGTGGTCGCAACACCAGACCCTGAGGGGTGTTGCATTGACCAAGCCGCGGCGGACCTATAAGGAGCGTGGACCTGCCCCGTTGGCCGAGAAGCGTGACCAATACCTTCGGCTCATGGCGCAAGGATTGAGTAACTCGGCCGCGTGCCGAGAGGTGGGCGTCAACCGCAAGACGGGGAACCGGTGGAGGTACGGACGGAAGGTCGTCGACCGGTCCGGCCGGGAGCACGTCTACCTGCCCATCACCGAGGAACGGGACACCGGCGCGGGCTCGCCGCGGTTCCTGTCGGAGGACGAGCGGATCGTCATCGCCGACCTGCTGCGGGCCAAGAAGTCCCTGCGCGCCATCGCCCGCGAGCTCGGCCGGAACCCGGCCACGATCAGCCGTGAGGTGCGCCGCAACCGCGACCCGCGCACCGGCAAGTACCGCCTGTGCCAGGCCCAGCGACGAGCGGCCCTGCGCCGCGCCCGCTCCAAGGAAGGAAAGATAGGCCGCGATCCGGAGCTGAAGGAGTTCATCCAGCAGCACCTGGACCGGCGCTGGAGCCCGGAGCAGATCAGCCAGGTCCTGCGCTCGGCCTTCCCGGACGAGCCCGACCGCCACCTGGCCCACGAGACCATCTACCAGGCGATCTACCTGCGCACCGCGGCGGCCTGGAACGCACGCCCGGCGTGCTGCGCACCGGCCGCCGCTCCCGACGCCGCAGACGCCGCGCAGACCAGCGCACCACCCGGTTCGTCTACCCCGGCGAGCCGGTCAGCCAGCGCCCGGCCGAAGTCGCCGACCGCCTGGTCGCGGGACATTGGGAGGGCGACCTCATCGTCGGCCAGGGCAACCGGTCGGCCATCGGCACCCTGGTCGACCGCACCACCCGCTACGTCAAGCTCCTGCACCTGCCCGACGGCCGGGGATCCGAGCACGTCCGCGACGCCCTCGTGCACACCTTCGCCAGCCTGCCGGCCGACCTCGCCCGCTCGCTGACCTGGGATCAGGGCAGCGAGATAGGTCGGCACGACGAGTTCACCCGCGCCACCAGCATCCCGGTCTACTTCTGCGAGCTGGCCAGCCCCTGGCAGCGCGGTTCGAACGAGAACACGAACGGCCTGCTGCGGCAGTACTTCCCGAAGGGCACGGACCTGTCGATCTACAGCGCCGAAGACCTCGCCTACGTCGCCGCCGAACTCAACGAACGCCCCCGCAAGACCCTCGCTGGCAGACACCCGCCGAGCTCTTCGCTAGGCTCGTCGCAACACTTGAGTGATCGCGTGTTGCGATGATCGCCAGAATCCGCCTCCACCGCTCATCCGCCCAGCCCTGAGTCATCCTGCCTTCCAGCATCAGTGGCTCGAGCACGGCTGCTGCCCGACGGGGACGACGGGGGTTCCGGCGACGAGCGCGCGGCGGCTCTCAGCGTCTGGGCCACCACCCCGCCCAACCGCACGCCGGGGTTCTGCCTCACCGACGGCCGTGAACGCGCGGGCGCCTACGCGAACGCCGTCGCCGACCAACTCCCTTGCACGCAGGTGACCGTACCGACGACGTAAATCGAAGCGGCCGACGAGAAGGAGGAGGCGGAGGCGTCGGAGCGGCGCCGCGGGGACTCGGCGGACCTGTGGATTGCGATCGCCTTGTCCCATCGGCCCATCCGTTGCCGTCACTGCCCTGGTTCGGAATCCCTCAGAGCGTCCCCGGCCCCGCCCCGAGCCCGCCGGTCAGAACCCGGAAGGCGCCCCGATGTTCGTGCTGATCTTGCCGTGCTGGGAGTGCGACCCGTAGGCGACCCTGATGAAGATGTTGGAGCTGCGGCCGTTCAGCGTGGCGGTCTTCGTCGTCCAGACACCGTCGCACTCGCTGAACGAGGCGCTCTTCCCCGAGTCGGATGCGATCGCGTTCGCCTTGGCACACACACCGTCGGTGTCGTCGTCGAGCAGCTGGAACTTCACGGTCTGCCAGTAGTCGTTGTCGTGGATGTTCTTGCCCCAGGTGACCGTGCAGTTCCTGGTCCTGGCGTGGACCGTGCCGCCGCTGTCCGACACGTACAGCGATGCACAGTCGACGGTCCTGGTGCGGTCGCCGGTGTCCGCGGAGGCCGTTGTCGGCGCGACGGCCGCACCGACCAACGACACGGTCAACGCCAGACCGGAGACGGCCGCGAGCCTCGGCCGTGACGGGCGGGGCGAGGATACGGACGAGGAAGCGGACATGAGAGTCCCCTTTCTGGAATCACTGATTACTGGGATCAGTACGAAGGCCATGCCCGCGCGGGCTCTCAGAGGTCGCGCGGCGGCGCTGTCACGTTGGCTGAGCGGGTGGGATGATCTTCTGGTTGATCGTGTTGGAGGGGGCTGTTTCCGTGGGGGCCGTGGCTCCGTCGTACAAGGGGCACCGATACCCGGTCGAGGTCATCTCCCACTGCGTATGGCTGTACCACCGCTTCCCCCTCAGCTTCCGCGAGGTCGAGGAACCGATGCTCGAGCGCGGGATCGTCCTCTCCTACGAGACGGTGCGCCGCTGGTGCGCCAAGTTCGGGCAGCGGTACGCCGATTCGCTGCGCCGCCGCCGGCCCCGGCCTGGTGACAAGTGGCACTTGGACGAGGTCTTCATCAAGATCAATGGGGAACAGAAGTATCTGTGGCGGGCGGTCGACCAGGACGGCAACGTCCAGGACATCTTGGTACAGAACCGCCGGGACACCGCTGCGGCCAGGCGCTTCTTGCGCAGGCTGATGAAGAAGACCCGCACGGTGCCGCGGGTGATCGTCACTGACAAGCTCCGCTCCTACGGCGCCGCCCGCCGCGAGGTCATGCCCTCCGTCGAGCACCGGCAGTCGAAGCACCTGAACAACCGCGCGGAGAACAGCCACCAGCCAACAAGGCAGCGCGAACGGGCGATGAAAGGCTTCCGCGGCACCGGCACAGCCCAGCGGTTCCTGTCCTCGTTCAGCGGCATCTCACCCCACTGCCGGCCCCGCCGCCACCTGATGCCCGCACACCACTACCGAGCCTAGATGGCCGTCCGCTTCGCCATCTGGGAGCAGATCACCGGCGCCGCCTACCCCTCCACCACGGCCTGAGCACAGCCCGGAACCGGGCTCCACCACGCCACGACGCACCATCAGACACCCACCCACCCAACAACGTGACAGCGCCGTTCGTGCAGCTCGCCGAGGTCTACGACTCGGAACAGACCCCGTGGTCTGCCGCACGCCGGGAGGCGTATGCGAACGACCAGGCGTCCCCGGACACGCTGATCGCGGTGTCCGCCGCCTCCAACCGGTCCAAGGCCGACAAGGACCCGGCGGAGTGGCTTCCGTCGGACGGCTCCTACCACTGCACGTATGCCGCGACCTGGGTCGGCACCAAGCTCCGCTGGGACCTGGCCGTCGACGAGGCTGAGCGCCAGGCACCTCTCGGACTCGCTGAGGACTGCCCAACACGACTGTCGTCTACGAGCGCGCTGCCTCGTAGAGGCCCGCAGCTCAGCTGCAAGGGGTGGCAGCGACCGGGTGCTGGGAAGGAACCTGTTGACCTGTCCAGCCTATCCACCACCAAGACGAGCAGGACCGGCTGTGCGACATCGTGGCCGGCTGGGGCGGGGGGCACCGTCGCCTACACCCCGCCCCGTAGTGCCTTCTCGCATGGAGGGCCAGACGGCGCAGCCCGCTCGCCGTGGTGGTGGCGGCGTCCTAGCGTGGAGTAGCCCAGGACCGTGGCCCCAGCCGGGGCCTCCTGCCCGGGCCGTTCGGTACGGATCCCGCGTCGCGGCAGGGCTCTGTGGTCGCAGCAGGCCGCTCAGCAGCACACACATCACCGGTGCTCGCGCCGCTGGTGGGACGGAGACAGATGGCGCAGTCGTCGTGGAGTGAGTACAGGCCGGGGCAGCGGTTTCCGGGGGCGATCGGGCGGACGACCGATGAGTCGAGTCCGGCGTGGCCCCAGCCGGTGCGGGCGGTGGCGGGTGCGCCGAACGTGTTGTTCATCGTGTTCGACGACACGGGGTTCGGGCAGTTCGGCTGCTACGGCAGTCCGATCGAGACGCCGAATCTGGACGCGCTGGCCGCAGGCGGGCTGCTGTACAGCAACATGCACACCACCGCGCTGTGCTCGCCGTCGCGCTCCTGCATCATCACGGGCCGCAACCACCATGCCAACGGCATGGCCGCGATCACGGAACTGGCCACCGGCTACCCGGGCTACAACGGGCAGATCCCGTTCGAGAACGGGTTCCTGTCGGAGATGCTGCTGCAGCACGGCTACAACACGTACATGGTCGGCAAGTGGCACCTGATGCCCTCGGAGCAGGAGTCGGCGGCCGGGCCGTACGACCGGTGGCCGCTGGGGCGGGGTTTCGAGCGGTTCTACGGGTTCCTCGGCGGCGACACGAGCCAGTGGTATCCGGACCTGGTGTACGACAACCACCAGGTCGAGCCGCCGGCCACGCCGCAGGAGGGCTACCACCTGACGGAGGACCTGGTGGAGCGGGCGATGTCGTTCATCGCCGACGCCAAGCAGGTCGCCCCGGACAAGCCGTTCTTCCTGAACCTGTGCCCCGGTGCGACGCATGCCCCGCACCATGTGCCCAAGGAGTGGGCGGATCGCTACCGGGGACGGTTCGACGACGGCTGGGACGCCTACCGCGAGCAGACCTTCGCCCGGCAGAAGCAGCTCGGCGTGGTGCCCGCCGACGCCCGCTTGTCCCCGCGCGATCCGGACGTGCCCACGTGGGAGTCGCTGTCCCCGGAGGCAAGGAGACTTGCCGCGCGGATGATGGAGGTCTACGCCGGGTTCCTCTCCCACACCGACCACCACATCGGGCGGCTGGTGGACTTCCTGAAGGAGACCGGAGAGTTCGACAACACGCTGATCATGGTGGTATCCGACAACGGGGCGAGCGCCGAGGGCGGGGCGACCGGCACCACCAACGAAGTGCAGTTCTTCAACAACGCGCCCGAGACGCTGGAGGAGAGCCTGACGCAGATCGACGAGCTCGGCGGCCCCTCCACGTTCAACCACTACCCGTGGGGATGGACCTGGGCGGGCAACACGCCGTTCCGGCGGTGGAAGCGGGAGACGTACCGCGGTGGCGTCAGCGACCCGTTCCTCGTCCACTGGCCCGACGGCATCAAGGCCCGAGGTGAGATCCGCGACCAGTTCGCGCACATCATCGACATGGTGCCCACCGTCCTGGACGTGCTCGGCATTGAGGCGCCCACGACCATTCGGGGGGTCACCCAGTCACCCCTGCACGGGGTCAGCTTCGCGCACACCTTCGACGACGCTGGCGCGGCGAGCCGCCACCGCACCCAGTACTACGAGATGCTCGGGCACCGGGCGATCGACCACGACGGATGGCGGGCGGTCTGTCCCTGGCCCGGTCCCTCATTCGAGGAGGCCGAGCGGCCCTTTGGCACTCCGATCACCATGGCCGACCTCGACGACCTCGACGCCCACCACTGGGAGCTCTACCAGGTCGGCGAGGACATCGCCGAGACCCGGAACCTCGCCCAGGAGCACCGCAGCAAACTCATCGAGATGATCGCGCTGTGGTACGTGGAGGCCGGCAAGTACAACGTGATGCCGATCGACGGCAGCGTCCTGCAGCGCATCATGACCGAGCGCCCGCAGATCACCGAGAACCGCACCAGCTACACCTTCCGTTCCGGCACCCAGGCCGTGCCCGCCGCAGTCGCCCCCCGGGTCCTCAACCGCCCGCACAGCGTCACCGCCGACGTCGAGATCCCGCCCGGCTGCGCGCAGGGCGTCTTGCTCTGCCAGGGCACCAACGCCGGTGGCTGGTCCCTCTACGTCAAGGACGGCCACCTCCACTACGCCCACAACTACGTACAACGGGCCCTGCACCACGTCGCCTCCAGCGAAACCGTGCCCGAGGGGCGGCACGCGCTGCGCTTCGAGTTCGAGCCCACCGGCGCCCCCGACATCGCCCACGGCAAGGGCGCACCCGGCCGCGCCCAGCTCTACATCGACGGCCGCCTCGTCGGCGAGACCGAGATGCCGGTCACCACGCCGATCACGTTCAATCCGGGCGGCATGGCTTGCGGCGCCAATCCCGGATCTGCCGTCACCCCCGACTACCAGGCGCCGTTCCGCTTCACCGGCACTCTTCACAGCGTCACCGTCGACCTGTCCGGCGACCTCATCGTCGACGCCGAGAGCGAGATGCGCATGCACATGGCCCGCCAGTGACCCGCGGGTGGCCTACGGAGTCGCGGACCAACCCCGCAGTGGGCAACACCTGCGCGAGGAGAGGCGATCCACCGGGTACAGCAGGCCCAACGTAGGCACTCCACTACCGGCCCACAGGGAATACCGCACGGTTCGAATGACGCTCCCCGCCAGCTGGCGCCTCCGCCTGGACCGCCGCCGAACGCCAGGCGTACGCCAACGACCTGGACGACGCCCGCGCCCTGATCGCGGTATCGGCGGCCAGTAACCGATCCAAGGCCGACCAGGACCCCACCACCTGGCAACCCCCGACCACCGGCTATCGCTGCACCTACGCAACCGACTGGGTCGCCATCAAGACCAGGTGGAGCCTTGCCATCGACCCCGCTGAACAGACGGCGATCTCCGAGATCCTCGATGCCTGCCCCAACGCACCCATCGAGGTCACTCTCGCCCGCTGACCATGCAGATACACGCTCGAGGGGTTCCGAACCCGTGGTTCGGAACCCGTTCGGCGCCTGCTCCGCGATGGGCTTCAACCTTGCCTTCGACGCCGGCGAGTAAGCCCCGCCCAGGGCCGACTTCGGACGAACGAACGGGAAACCGCTCACGTGTGCGGATGCGGGATGGGCTCTGTCAGACCCCGCTGTCACCATCCGGCCATGGCCCAGATCAGCCCCAAACTTGCCCACGCCTTCTTCGCGGACATCTCCGCCGACTCCCCTGTTCCGCTGGACCCAGACGACCTCCTGCACATGGCTCATGTGCGCCGTCACGGCCGCGCCATCTTCGGCGACATCGCGGTGCGCTGCTTCAAGAACAAGTCGAAGGGGACGTACGACGAACGCGAGATCCGCCGCGCGGCCCAAACGTTCGCGGACTTCCGCCTGGACGTCGACGACGTCGTGGAGGTGCAACTGCCCGCCTACTTCGACGCCGCCGACGGCGACGACCAGGGCATGGGGTACCGCGGCCCGGCCGCCTGGCGGCCCCAGATCGCGTCGTGGCTGTTCTGGGAGGCCCGCCGCAAGCATCAGGAGGGGCGGCCCTACGAAGAGTGGAACGACAGCTGGAAGCGCCTCGGAGCCAACGGGCTGCCCGGCACGCTGACGTGGGACGAGTTCGTCGCGGCGCGCAGCAGGGTCCGGCACCGGCAGAACATCGCCAACACCCGGCCGCTGGACTTGATGACCTGCTCCGGCGGCAGCCTGTTCCTGCCGAGGGCCTACTCCGAGCTCCTGGACCGCTGGGAGCAGGTGGAGGAGGACCTGGTCGGCGAGGCCCGGACCTGCTCCAGCTGTCGTGCACAGGGCCCGCGCTGGGGCGGCTGGCGCACGCAGACTCCGCTCGGCTACGTCACCCTGTGTCCGCCGTGCTCAGGTGCCACCTTCCAGCGGCACACCGGGCACCTGCGCGGCGTGCTGTACGACTCACGCCGCATGCGCGGCATCCGAGCCGACGACTACCTGTGCCGGCTGTGCGCCGAACGCCGGGCGGCCGCGTGGGATCACTGCCACGACCACGGCTATCTGCGCGGGCCTTTGTGCGGCAGCTGCAACACCTTCGAGGGCAAGAGCGTCCCGCGCCACTTTCTCGAGGAGAAGGAGGAGGCCGTCCTGCACCTCCTGGAATGCCGCGGCTGCCTGGAAGGGCGGATCCTGCCCGGCCGGTACCACGTCGGCCTCGTTCAAAAGCATCTGGAGGCGACCGAGCGCCACCGACACCGCAGCCGCCCGTGCCGGCGCCAGCCGTGGGCCCGGCACGTGGAACTCGCCCACGGGGCACACCGCTTCGAGCTGGAATGCTGGCAGCACAACACGACGTGGACGAAGGACGTCACCGTGCCCGACACCCTGGCGCTCGTACGGGACTTCGTCGACCAGGCGCTCGCCGCGCGGCCGGGCACCGTAACCGTGCCCGCGCAAGCGGCGCTGGGCACACAGACGCGTGCATGAACATCCGACCCCCCGCGGATACGCGTGTGAGGCCCCAAACCGGCACAGCAGCGCGGTACGGGGCCTCACGGACATCCGGCGGTCAGGACCGCAGCGCCGTCAGCGGCGGGTCTCCCACCAAAGGATCAGCAGCGTCACGGCACCGCTGCCCAGCTTGTAGGCCACCCCCTGAAGGAAGTGGTGGTGAACACTTTGTCCACCGCTGCCGCCCCGTTTCCGCAGGTGGATGCGGATGGACGCCTACCATCTGTCCACGGGGCGAGGATGTTTGTCTCATGAATTCACGCTAACCTCGATCTTGCTTACCGACTGGAGACCAACCCGCACCACCCGAGACGAACACCGCCTACCAGGCCATCGTGAACACCTTCAACCAGCATCCCGATCAAGAGTTCCGAGCCCGTGAGCTGCACGAACGGCGCTGTCACGTTGTTGGGTGGGTGGGTGTCTGATGGTGCGTCGTGGCGTGGTGGAGCCCGGTTCCGGGCTGTGCTCAGGCCGTGGTGGAGGGGTAGGCGGCGCCGGTGATCTGCTCCCAGATGGCGAAGCGGACGGCCATCTCGGCTCGGTAGTGGTGTGCGGACAGCCGGTGGCGTCGGGGCCGGCAGTGGGGTGAGATGCCGCTGAACGAGGACAGGAACCGCTGGGCTGCGCCGGTGCCGCGGAAGCCTTTCATCGCCCGTTCGCGCTGCCTTGTTGGCTGGTGGCTGTTCTCCGCCCGGTTGTTCAGGTACTTCGACTGCCGGTGCTCGACGGAGGGCATGACCTCGCGGCGGGCGGCGCCGTAGGAGCGGAGCTTGTCAGTGACGATCACCCGCGGCACCTGCGGGTCTTCTTCATCAGCCTGCGCAAGGAGCGCCTGGCCGCAGCGGTGTCCCGGCGGTTGTGTACCAAGATGTCCAGGACGTTGCCGTCCTGGTCGACCGCCCGCCACAGATACTTCTGTTCCCCATTGATCTTGATGAAGACCTCGTCCAAGTGCCACTTGTCACCAGGCCGGGGCCGGCGGCGGCGCAGTGAATCGGCGTACCGCTGCCCGAACTTGGCGCACCAGCGGCGCACCGTCTCGTAGGAGAGGACGATCCCGCGCTCGAGCATCGGTTCCTCGACCTCGCGGAAGCTGAGGGGGAAGCGGTGGTACAGCCATACGCAGTGGGAGATGACCTCGACCGGGTATCGGTGCCCCTTGTACGACGGAGCCACGGCCCCCACGGAAACAGCCCCCTCCAACACGATCAACCAGAAGATCATCCCACCCGCTCAGCCAACGTGACAGCGCCCCCGGCAGTACCAACACCGCGCCGGTCGCACTGTGAACCGAATTCGCGTCCATCAAGGTTCGGTGGCACACGCTCAGAGTTCGATGACACCGGACACAGGGGCAGATGTCCCGTGCCACTGAACCTTGACCGTTGCCAACGAACCTTGACGGACGCGAGTTTGAGTCATCGAAGTTTGATCATCCCTGGTCAGAGGCTCTCGATGGCCGGGCTGGGTGACCGCGCGGGTTACGCGGTCGAGCGCGGCGCTCCGGGGACCACATGACACCGCAGCGCGCTGACCAGGGGTGATATCGATCAAACTTCCCTACGTTGTTCTGCGGGACGTGGTGAGCCCTTCCCTACGTTGTTCTGCGGGACGTGGTGAGCCCTTCGTATGGTTCATCCACCCAGGGGCGTCGGGTGTGGCTTTCAAACTTCTGCCACTTGTGGCTTCCATCGATTGGCCGCCCGACGCCCCACGACGACTCGGCTGCCAATTAGGAATTGCGAATGATCGCTACGTAGGGAATCGACAGCGAGGTCGTCCGTGGGAGGCACCAGCAACACCACCGCACGGAGGCACCACATGGCCGCCATCTGGGCTGGCATCGACGCAGGCAAAGCCCACCATCACTGCGTCGCGATCGACGAGAGCGGCCGCCGGTGCTGTCGCGACGCGTCGCTAACGACGAACCCGAACTGCTCGAACTTCTCGCCGACATCCTGGCCCTGGGGGACGAGGTGACCTGGGGCATCGACCTGGCCGACGGCGGAGCCGCCCTGGCCATCGCGCTCCTGGTCAACCGCGACCAGCCGGTCCACTACATCTCCGGCCGGGCCATCCACCGCGCTTCCGAGAGCTACCGCGGCGAGGGCAAGACCGACGCGAAGGACGCCGCCGTCATCGCCGACCAGGTCCGCGTCCGCCGCGATCTGCATCCGCTGCGGGCCGGCGACGACACCGTCATCGATCTCAAGATCCTCACCGGCCGCCGCATGGACCTGGTCGCCGACCGCACCCGCACCGTCAACCGCCTCCGTGCCCAGTTCACTGGCATCTTCCCCGGCCTGGAGCGGGCCCTGGACCTCACCAACACCGGCCCGCTCACCCTGCTGACCGGCTATCAGACCCCCGCGGCTATTCGCCGGATCGGCGTCAAGCGGCTGGAGACCTGGCTGCGCAACCGCCACGTCGTCCGCCCCGACCGGCTCGCCGAAACCGCCGTCCAGGCCGCCGAACGGCAGCACACGAGCCTGCCCGGCGAGAAGCTGGCCGCCACGTTGGTACACACCCTGGCGAAGGAAGTGATGAGCCTCAACCAGCAGGTCGCCGAGCTCGACAAGGCCATCGAGGCCCGGTTTCGCGACCACCACACCTTCGAGGTGATCACCAGCATGCCCGGCCTGGGCATCATCCTCGGCGCCGAGTTCCTGGCAGCCACCGGCGGCGACATGACTGTCTTCCGCACCGCCGACCGCCTCGCCGGCTTCGGCGGCGTCGCCCCGGTGCCCCGCGATTCCGGGAAGCTGAGCGGGAACCTGCGCCGCCCGCAGCGGTACAACCGCCGCCTCCAACGCGTCTTCTACACCTCGACGTTGTTCAGCATCCGCCACTGCGAGGAATCCCGGCGCTTCTACGATCGCAAACGTGCCGAGGGCAAGCGCCATACCCAGGCCGTCCTGGCTCTCGCTCGCCGCCGCGTCAACGTCCTCTGGGCCCTTCTGCGCGACGGACGGCGCTACGAGCCAGCTCCGCCGGCAAGGGCTGCCGCATAGGAAGGGACGCGACACGCTGCGCGCGTCCAGTTGGCCTGACCGACCCCGTCAGACCAGGCAAAACTCGTTACCTTCCGGGTCTGCCATCACCACGTGATCCGGCCTGCCCTGCAACTCGTCCTCACGGACCACGGTCGCGCCCGCAGCGGTCAACCGCTCCACCGCCTCGACCACGCGCGGCCAGCGCACCTCCCACGGGGTTTCACGGCCGCCACCAACTTGCACGTCGATATGCAGCCGGTTCTTCGCCGCCTTCGGCTCCGGCACCTTCAGGAAGGACAAGGTAGGGCCCACGCCGTCCGGATCTGAGAGGTACGCCCCGTCATCCCACTCGTCCTCCGGAACCTCATGATGCGAGAACCACTCCTCCCAGCTCCCGAACCCTGCGGGCGCGGGCTTCTCCTCGTAGCCCAACGCCAGCGCCCAGAACGCGGCCAGTTTCCCCGGGTACGCGCAGTCGATCGTCAAGCTCCACTTGGTCGCCATGAGCCCTCCCCAGTCGGATGAACGGACTGTACCGCGCACCTCCGACACCTCCTGCCCGCTACCTCAAGCGTGCGCCGCGGCTTGACGAACGACATTAGGAATCGATGGCGCGCGGTCAAGGTTCATTGACACGGGACAGCAGACGGCGCCGCCGGTGGGCAGCCTGCCCACTAGACTCGAACGGGTGAACGATTCTAGTGACTTGCCGCCTGACCTCCCCCGTCTTCGGACGCTGGAGACCTGGCTGATCCTGACCCTGGACCGGGTGCAGCGGCAGATCGCGGACGCCGAGCGCCAGGAGCAGGAACGCCAGCGCGCCGTCGCCGCCCGGCCGCCGGCCCCCGCCTGGCTCCTGGAGCTCGGTCTCAACCGAGACGCTCCCCCGGTGTACATCCACGAGGGCCACTGCCACATGGCGGGCAAGAGGGCGCACGGCATCACACGGGCGGAGGCGCTGCGCTGGCTCGCCAGCGGTGTGGCCGCCTACTCGCACTGCCGGGCGGACACGGTGCTCAGCTTCCTCGACGGGTGACTCAGGCGCTGCGGCGAGGATTCTTCGCGGCGGTCTTCTTGGCCGGCTGCTTCTTCGCCGCCGTCTTCTTCGACTTCGGCATCTTGTGCACGTCGGCGTCCTCGCCGCGGGCGGCCTTCGCCTTGGATACGGACTCGGTCAGGGCGGCCATCAAGTCGAGGACCTCGCCCGGCTTCTCAGGCTCTGGGGCGTCCGGGAGCGGCTGGTCCGCCCGCTTCGCCTCGATGATCTTTGCGAGGGCGTCGGTGTAGGCATCCTCGAACTCAGGACCGGTGAGGTCATCGCGGCCCATGGTCTCCATCAGCGCCAGCGCGCCCTCGATTTCACCCTCGGACACTTCCACCGGCGGCGGCAGCAGCTCGGCGGGGTCGCGGACTTCGTCCGGCCAGCGCATCGCGTGCAGCACGATCGCGTCCTCGCGCACCCGCAGCAGGCCCAGGCGCTCGCGGCCCGACCATGCGTACTTGGCGACCGCGACCTTCGCTAACGCGCCAGGGCCTGGCGCAGCAGCTTGTAAGGCTTGGCTGCGACCTGCCCGGCCGACTGCAGGTAGTACCCCTCCGCGATCCGGATCGGGTCCACAGACTCCAGGGGCACGAACGCCTCGATCTCGATCGCCTTGGCAGTCGGCAGCGGCAGATCCCGCAGCTCCTCCTCGCTGATGGGGATGACCTGCGTCTTCGTCAGCTCGTAGCCCTTACCGATCTCCGCCTGAGAGACCTCGCGGTCCTCGATCTCGCACACCTTGCGGGTGCGGATCCGGCCCATGTCCTCCAGGTGGTACCGGTGGAAGTGGATGCTGTGGTCCTCGGTCGCGCTGACCACGTTGATCGGCACCGTGACCAGGCCGAAGCTGATCGCGCCGCTCCAGATTGTTCGGGGCATAGGGCACCTCCGCCGCGGGCCCCGAACAGGGTCAGCCTATGAGCCGGTCGTGACACCGGCACCTCGACGGCGCGGGCAGGCAGCGACACCCTGGACCCCGACAGTTCAGCTCCCGGGGGTGCCGATGGAATGGGTCGCACTGGCCAGCACGATCGTGGGTGGAGGAATCGCGACCGCATCGGCCGGAATCCTTGATCATCGCCGGTGGAGACGGGAGCGGGGCGACCAGCACATCGAGGGCCGCCGTTCGCTCTACGTCTCCTACCTCTCTGCTCTCGCATCGGCGCGTCACGCGTGCCGCGTGACCGTGCGCGAGCCGGATCCCGATCCTCAGCAGCGCAGGCGCGCAGTGTGGGAAGCGTTCGAAGCCTGCACGAGCCTGCGATACGAGCTGTCGATCTGCGCGCCGCGCTACGTGGTCGAGAAGTCCGACGATTCCTTCCGGCGGCTTCGTGACCTGCGCGATGTGGTCGCTGACGGATTCGGTCGAGACAGCAGCGAGTACGTCACCGGGCGGCTTCACTATGACCGGGCATATCAGGCCCTTCGAGCTCGTAACACGATCTTGTTGAGGTGTCCTGGCCGGGCGTGACCGATGTGACGATTCAGCCGTTCGGGAGGGTGTGAGTGCTCGGCCGTGGATCGTGGATGACGACTTGTGGACGCTGATCGAGCCGCTGTTGCCGCCCTGGCCGGAGCGATCTCCGGGGCCTCGGCCGGTGGCGGACCGGCTGTGTCTGCAGGGCATCCTGTACGTGCTCCACAACGGCATAGCCTGGCAACTGCTGCCCCTGGAGCTGGGGTTCGGCTCCGGACAGACCTGCTGGCGGCGTCTGGAGAGGTGGCAGCAGGCTGGGGTCTTCGACCGGCTGCACCGCATTCTGCTTGCCGAGCTGAATGCGGCCGGCGAACTCGACTGGCCTTCCCGCGCACGTCAGGCAGGGCCAGCACCCCGCCGCTCCCCCGCACCCCGGCGGCCGCCTGCGCCGCCGCCATGGCCGCCTCATACGCAGCGTCCCCAGAGCGCAACTGCCGGGAAGAGAAGGCAAGGACGACCTGCTCCTCCCCCAGCTCGGGCATCCGGGCGGCCACGAGACGCGCAGCCTGCTGGGAAGCACCGTCCTCCGGCACCGGCAAACCGGTACCGCGCAGACGGCTGAAGCCGATGACAAGGAAAATCAGCGCAGCCGCCGCCGCGAACCCCCACACCACCACGCTCGCCATGCCCAGGCAGCCGGACCACCACGGCCTACTCGCCCGCCTCGCAGCGGCAGGAGCAGGATTCCCCTGTCCGATCACACCCCTCCAATGACCACCCCACCTGAGGGACACGCACGTTGGGCAAGGGGAAACACCACCCGCAGACGCGTGCGCAACTTCGTGCTCCTGGTCGACCGAGGCGCCCCGTCACCCGGCCAGGACGGCTCCCCGAGCACCAGTCGCAGCTCGGAGCGCGCCGCCGGCACCGAGGGGGGAGGGGTGCCGCCACAGCCGCAGACAGGAGCAGCAGGCGGCGGCGCAAGACAGTGGTCACGACAGTGCCGTGCCCATGCATGTCTGGTGTGGCGGCACGTAAGCCACAAAGGCCCACGTAACCTGATGCTTTCAAGATCGTTGACCAGGCATGAACAACACCATGCGCGCACTTGCTGCTGTCGGCATCGCCGTGGCCGCTCTGTCGTCCGCGGGAACCGCAATGGCTGATCAGGGGCACAGTACCGGCGACATCGGAAGCGTTGCACGGGACGAGTCGGCGAACTTCAACTCCACGTCTTTCGGCGACGCGGTCAACAACGGGATCGGAAACATCCTTGCCTCTCTTCAAGAGGTGGGTAACCGGGCACTTCTCTAGTGCTCTGACCGCATTGGTTCGCCGGGTCGGGGTCCGCGAACTGAACCTCGACGCCGGTGAGTTCCTGGCAAGATCTCCGCATGTCCGAAGAGAAGGTCGACGCCCTCAGGCAGAGGATGGCCGAGCACATGGCCATGCCGTTCCCACCCGGCTTTCGCGGCCTCGACATCGAGAGCCAGGACATGGTGATGCTCGACGCGGACGCCTATGGCTATGCCCTCGGCGTCGTCAAAGGTCCGCTCAACGAACGGCGCCGCGCGGGCCTGTCGCGGCTGATGACCGTGGTCGAGCGGGTCCTTCCGGCGATCGACGACGAGTACGCGACCAGGTACTACACGCACGTGCGCGACATGGCTGCTATGGCCGCCGAAATCGAGGTCCAGCGCGACATGTAGTCCTCTGGCATGGAACGTTCGGCGGGGCGATGATCGGGACGTTTGGTGTGCGGTGACGTCCGATCCGATCGCTGGGGGTGTGGTGGCCGAGCCTGTCCGCGTGCGCAGACTGACCGACCAGGAGGGGCAGAAGCTGCAGCAGATCGTGCGCCGGGGCAGCACCAGCACGGTGCGTTACCGGCGGGCGATGATGCTGCAGGCCTCGGCCGGCGGCAACCGGGTCCCGGTGATCGCCCAGCTGGTCCAGGCCGACGAGGACACCGTCCGTGACGTGATCCACCGGTTCAACGAGATCGGCCTGGCCTGCCTGGACCCTCAATGGGCGGGAGGCCGTCCCCGCCTGCTCAAGCCTGACGACGAGGACTTCGTCATCAAGACGGCCACCACCCGCCCCACCAAACTCGGCCAGCCCTTCACCCGCTGGTCCATCCGCAAACCCGCCGCCTACCTGCGGAAAGCCCACGGCCGCGTCATCCGTATAGGCCGCGAGGCGTTACGCAGCCTGCTCGCCCGTCGCGGCGTCACCTTCCAGCGCACAAAGACCTGGAAGGAATCCCCAGACCCGGAACGGGAGGCGAAGCTGGACCGGATCGAGGAGGTCCTTCACCGCTTCCCGGACCGCGTGTTCGCCTTCGATGAGTTCGGCCCGCTCGGGATCCGGCCCACGATGGGCTCGGGCTGGGCCGCCTGCGGCCACCCCGAGCGGCACCCGGCCACCTACCACCGCACCCACGGAGTCCGGTACTTCCACGGCTGCTACTCGCTCGGCGACGACACCCTGTGGGGCGTGAACCGGCGCAGGAAGGGCGCCGGGAACACGCTGGCCGCACTGAAGTCGATCCGCGCCCCGCGACCCGACGGCGCACCGATCTACGGCATCCTGGGCAACCTGTCCGCCCACAAAGGCGCCGACATCCGCCGTTGGGCGAAGAAGAACAAGGTCGAGCTGTGCTTCACGCCGACCTACGCCTCCTGGGCGAACCCGATCGAAGCCCATCTCGGACCGCTTCGGCAGTTCACCATCTCCAACTCGAACCACCCCAACCACACCGTGCAGACCCGGGCTCTGCACTCCTACCTGCGCTGGCGCAACGCCAACGCCCGTCACCGAAACGTCCTGGCCGCCGAACGGAAAGAGCGCGCCCGCATTCGCAGCGAGAAGGGCATCCGCTGGGGCGGACACCCTCTCAAGACCGCAGCCTGACCAACCCGGCGAACCAATGCGGTCAGAGCACTAGCAGACGGGTTCTATCCGACGTGCGGGGAGATGAGGTTCTGCAGAAATTCCTGCGTTTTGTCGTCTCGTGAGTAGAAACGGGTTCCCTGGGTGCCTCTGGTGGCCAGTACTCGGTAGGTGTTCAGGGCGTACGGCAGGTAGCGGTGAGGTGGGAGGTCGCGTAGCTGGGGGTCGTGGCTTCATCGGGTTGGGCGATCCGCTTACCCCCGACGCCAGTCTCGCGCGCTCGCCGGGCCGGGACCGCGTCGGACGGTGAAGGTGACGAGCTGGAGCGGTGGCTGCGGCGGGAGAACACCCAGTTCGAGCGGGATAGCAGGAACTGGTCTAGAGCGTGATGTGATCAAACGCTGCATCGGTGCGCCACGTCTGGCAGGGAGCGCGGCTCGCTCCCGCCGGGCGGGTCGGCTTCGGAAGGCCGTACGGGGTCGGCCGCCGTATCGTCGGGGCGTTGGAAGCCTGGTGGGGAAGGCCCACCGAGGGAGGCGGATGCCATGAGCGTGCTTCGGATCGCACTGCAGGACGACTTCCAGGGCGAGCATGTCGTGGTCGCCGTGGACGGAACCGTCGTCCTGGACGACCCCTCGGTGCGCACCAGACGGCAGATCGGCCTGGCCCGGTCAGTCGAGGTTCCGGTACGGGACGGCGCGGTCACGGTGGAGGTCTCGGTCCAGGGAGGGCCACGCGAGAGCGTGGAGATCGACAGCACCATCAGCAAGGCCGTGCTGGTCGACTTCGACGCCGACGACGGCCTCACCCTCCGAGCGAGCGGAGATCTCCCCGGTTACTTGTGACCGGCCTGTCGGCCGGGCGAGGCGCTCCAGGAGGGCTCGATCGGCCGCGTTCGAATTGCGAACCGGGCTGGTCGGGCTTCCACTTGAAGGGTGCGGCCCGCCGACGGCAGGGGTGTGCGCACGACTGCGCAACAGGACGGGGCGCACGATCCGGGCCGGGTTCGGCAGCCGTCCGCATCGCGCTCAGGCATCCCGACCGTTGCAGCGCCCTGTCCTGATGCGGCACGCCATGCCGATAGGCCAGGCGCCCGCAGAGGCGCACCACGCGCGCCGCAGCGGCCGGACATCCACCCCTTCCGCGGTACCACCACGCCCGGGCAAGGGAGCCCGGGCTGAGGAGAGGCCTGCATGACCACACAACAGCACCGCCCGGCGAGTGGGCTCGACGAGCTCGTCCGCGCCGTCGTTGAGGAGATCTCCCGTCGCGCTGGTGACGGCCAGGAACGAGCCGGGTACGGTTCGGGCCCGTATGCCGAGGGCGTCCAGGACCGCTGGGGCACAGCGGCCGGCGCTCAGCCGGCAGCGCCGGCCGCGGCCCTCCTGGTCCAGCGCAGCGGCGTGTACGTTCGCACCGACCTGCCCGTCGTCCCCACCCCCGACCACGACGGCATGCAGATCGTGCAGGAGGTGACCACGATGCCCGGCACGGTCGCGCTGGAGGTGCGGCCGACCGGTGCGGCGATGCCGGCAGGCGCCCTCACCGACCAGAACGCCATGGCGGTCGAGCAGCCCCGGACCGGTCAGCCGCCAGCCGAGACGATCCCGCCCGGCGCCGCCCTCGACCTGTTCGAGGAACTGCGGGTGGACGTGGACGGGCAGGCCCCCACGATGACCGTCTCGGGCCGCATTTGGCGGCTCATCACCGGCGGTCTCACCTGGATGGCCAAGGTGACCAAGCAGCCGGACGGCTCGTACACCGGCCCGATCAGCTACCGCGACGGCAACGGCTCCCTGCGCCCCGCCACCTCGATCAGCGTGCAGCTGACCGGCAGCCCGCCGCTGCAGCCGCTCGCCGCACGGGTGGCCTTCCGCCGCCCGGGCGCGGCCGACCTGGTCCTCGGCTACACCTTCGCGCGGTCGGCGTTCCGCGAGGTCGGGATCGAGTTCGACCGCGTCGAGGGGGCCGAGCAGACCGACGCGTACGCGTTGCACGACCACCCCGTGCGGCCCGACGGCCTGCCCGACATCACCCTCACGATCGAGGACGCCTTCAACCGCCAGGGAATCAAGGTCACCCGTAGCGGCGGCGGCAACGTGATCCCGCGCTCCGCTTCCGTCGACGACAAGTGGTCCGACATCGAGATGCACGACGCGATGCAGCAGCACTGGTCCGAGTGGAAGCCCGGGCCCGGCGGGCAGGGCGTCGCCCAGTGGCAGGTGTGGACGTTGTTCGCGGGCCTGCACGAGCCGGGCCCGGATTTTACTCCCCGCCAGCTCGGCGGCATCATGTTCGACGACATCGGGACCGCCCAGCGGCAGGGCTGCGCGATCTTCTCCGACTCGTTCATCTCCGATCTGCCGCCGAACGACCCCGCACCCGAGGCGTTCGCCCGCCGGATGCGCTACTGGACGGCCGTGCACGAGATCGGCCACTGCTTCAACCTCGCGCACGCCTGGGACAAGTCGCGAGGGACTGCATGGGTTCCGCTTCCCGATGAGCCCGAGTCCCGCAGCTTCATGAACTATCCGTTCCTGGTGTCCGGCGGTCCGCGGGCGTTCTTCTCGGACTTCCGGTACTTCTTCTCGGAGAGCGAGCTGCGCTTCCTGCGGCACGCACCCGAGCGGTTCGTTCAGATGGGCAACATCCCCTGGTTCGACCACCACGCCTTCGAGCAGGTCCGCCAATACTCCGCCCCCAGCCCTCTGACGCTCTCGCTCCGCGTCAGCCGCAATCGCGACCACGAGGGCGCGTACCGCTACGGCATGCTCGAGCCGGTCATCGGGGAGCTGAAGCTGGCCAACACCTCCACCGACCCGGTGATGGTCGACCGCAACAAGCTGATGAGCGACGACCTCGGCGTCGTCATCCAGCGTGAGGGGGAGGCCGAGGCCCGGATGCACCGGCCGTACCTGAAGTACTGCATGCGCCCGGCCCCGGTGGTGCTGCAGCCCGGCGAGGCGCTCTACGGGCAGATCGTGCTCAGCTCCGGACTCGGCGGCTGGCAGATCGCCGAACCGGGCACGTACCGCGTGTACGCCGCGCTACGCACGGCCGCCGCCGGCGCCACGACATCCGCCGCCGGCTCCACGGCTGGACAGGTCATGGCCGCGCCGCTCATGCTCCGGGTGGAGCGCCCGGCCAGCCGTGAGCAGGAGCGGCTGGCCGACGACGTCTACACGGACACCGTGGGACGCGTGCTGGCGCTGGGCGGAAGCCGGGTGCTGAACGGTGCCAACGACGTGCTGCGCGAGCTCGTGGAGCGGATTCCCGGCGAGGCCGTCGCCAAGCACGCCGCCGCCTGCCTGGCACTGGCCGAGACCGTCCCTGGCAAGGTCATGCAGGGCGGTGGCGACGGGGCGGCTCCGCGCCTGGAGCTCACGACCGCCGACACCGAAGCGGGCCGGCAGCGCGCCGAGCAGGCGTACGGGGACCTGGACGCCGCGGCCGAGACCTTCGGCCACATCCGTCTGACCCGCAACATCGAGCGCATCGCCCGGTCGCTCGGCCAGCAGGGCGCGGGCGAGCCCGCCACACAGCTGGTGAGCGGTCTCGCCCGGACCCTGGAGAGCCGCCGGGTCAAGCCCGATGTGGTGAAGCGGGTCCGCAAGCTGGAGCATCAACTCGGCGGCGGCGAGTAGGCGTCCGCCCGCGCCGGGCTGTTTCACCTGCCCTCTGCCCGGAGCCGTCCGGGCGGGGGGCTCGTGACACCGGGCTCGGTGGGCAGCGGAATCCGCTGGCGGGTTCGATCGCTGCACTGGGCGCCGCACCCCGCGCCTGGAGATCGTCTTCGACGACCTCGACCGGTTCGACCCGCACACCGTCGACCGCATCACCGACGAAGTCGCGGGATCTCAGGAAACGACCGCGGCTACGTCGTCTCGCGCTGGATGAGCGCCAGGATGTCGCCCGCGACAGGCCCGCTCGGTGCCGCCCGGACCGGAGCGCCGACCGTCGCGAGGATCGCGGCGGTGAGGTTGCCGGCCCCGGCGGTGAGGTCCATCCCGATGGTGGTCAGGGCGGGTACCGCGAGCGAGCTCACGGGGAGGTCGTAGACGCCGATGAGTGCCAGGTCGTCCGGGATCCCGATGCGCTGGGTGCGGCAGCTCGCCAGGACGGCGAGAGCGATCAGATCGTTGAACGCGCCGACCGCCGTGACCGGGGTGGTGCCCTGGGTCCACTCCACGACGGCGTCCCGGGCGCTGGCCCGGGAGTAGTGCACGCTGACCACCTGCGGCGCCGGGAGATCGAGATTGCGGCAAGCCTGGGTGGCTCCTTCCAGGCGCGGCAGGCAGAAGGGCCGCTCGCGGGGGTCGTCCAGTGCGGCGTAGCCGATGTGCCGGTGGCCGCGTGCCGCGAGGTGCTCGATCTGCAGCCGTCCGATGTCTTCCTGGCTCAGCCCGGTCAGATTGGTGCCGTCCGGTGTGAACACGCCGTCGATCAGGGGGATTTCCGCCCGCCGCAGTGACTGCGCGTCGACGGACGGCAGGCTGCCGAACGCGACGACCACCGCTGGCTGGACGTGCTGCCACAGCTCGGCGAGCGGCGTGGCCGTATCCGGCGAGCGTGCAGGTACTGATCCATGACGAGGAGGATGACTGCTTCGGGCTGTGGTTGATGCGCGACGGTGTGCTGGTCGAATTGCCGGTCCCGGGCCATAGGCGCCTGCACGGCCCAGCGCCGACAACCGATGAATTTCCGCCCGACCCCCGGCCTGCTGTTGCGGACCGGAGCGACCGTGCCCACCAGCTTCTCGACGGACCGCCAGGACAAGCGCCCCGCCTGGTAAGCCGAGTCAGCTACTGCAAGTTGATTGGTGTCGGCGGACACCCGAGGTCAGGCCGACATCACGAGTTCAAGTTCCATAGGCAATGGACCGCCACGGACCGATGTAAAGTCCCAGGCCCAGTAGCGAGTGAGCCTAGCGGCTCCGTTGGCCGAGAGCCGTCCCAGCGGAGTCCGCGCGGATGGTCAGGCCTCCCGGGCATCGTGGGGTTGGACCGGGCCCGCCTCGTCAGCGCGGGTTGACGGCACGGCGAGCGCGACTGATCACGTTCTGGGCGTCGGCCCCGTACGCGGCCGACTCCCGCAGCGTGCTCCACACCCGCAGGTACGTCGCCACCGAGTCGGCGTTGTCGAGCCACAGCTCGGCGTGCCAGTCCTCTACGACTACCCGCCGATCGTCGTACACCCAGAACCCGTTGCCCGGGTAGATCTTCAACGAGGCGGAGAACGGGACCACGCCGAGCTCCAGCGTGTCCAGACCGATCACGCTGGTGAGCCGGTCGAGCTGCGCGGCGAGCACGGAGGGCGGGCACACCAGCGCGTACAGAGCCCCCTCCCACATCATGACCCGGTACTTCCGGCCCGGCTCGTACAGGCCTTCCTGGCGGCGGATACGGGCCCGCACAGCGTCCTCGGTGTCACGCGGCGACTGCATCAGGTTGGCGTGACGGGTCAAGACGTGGCGAGCGTAGTCCGCGGTCTGCAGCATGCCGGGCACAAGGTTGTTCTCCCAGATGGTCAGCACCTTCGTGCGGTCGTGCTCGGCGGTGATGGCCTCTTGTACGGGCCGGTGGCCGGCGGAGAGCTGGCGGCGCCACGATCGTATGTGTGACTCGAAGCCGCGCAGCTGCGCGAGGAGACCGGCGTAGGCGTCCGGCTGCCCGGTGGCCTGCGCCCACGCCCGTAGTTCCTCGGCACCGGCAGTCTGCCGGCCGTTCTCCAGCTTGCTCACCTTGGACTTGGTCCACCCGAATCCGAGGCGCTCGGCAAGCTGGGCGCCGGTGAGCCGACCGTCAGGGCACGAGAGCCTCAGTTCACGAAGTCGGAGCCCGAGGGGCTCGCGCGCCTGCTGGTAGTCGGTTGTCACCGGGGCTCCGTCACTTCTGGTCGACCTCGAACTTCGTGTACGGGACGGCATAGTGCCAGGCTGCATCCCTGGCCTGGCAGTAGCGGTTGACCGCGGCCGGCTCGGTGATGAGCTCTGCGTCGGTGAGGTTGTCGTCCTCGTCGAAGACCAGTCGGGCGACGAGCCGCGAGTCAAACAGCCAGAAGTCCTCTGCGGGCAGGTGGAGCCGCTCGGCGTCGGTGCGGGCGAGGTTGCGGATGTCCTCGCCTACGGCACAGTTGCGGGCGGCGTTGCTGCGCAGGTACGTCTGTCCCGGTGTGGCCGGGGAGTCGACGAGCCGAACCCGTTCGAACCGTTTGCCCTCGCCGGTCTGGGCGCGGACGTTGCGGCACCAGTCGTCGTCGTAGTCCCAGTCGATGCGCCGTCCTGCCGTGAACTGGGCCCACTCGGCCGTCTGTTCGTCGCTCGCGTACCGGCCGCGGGTCTCCAGCCTCCACGCCGTGTGCTGGAACGTCGTGAAAAGGCGGCCGAACTCCTCATCGGCGTTGATGAGTCGGGGGGTGTCATCGCGCGGCCCGAAGTCGACGAGGGTGTTACGCGGGACGATGACGGCGACTTCGTCGGCGTCGAGATGCTGGAGTTGGGCGAGGTCTTCCGGGTCCGTGAGCGGCGGGCCGTGCACGATGACGTCACCGGTGTCGAGGTCTTCGTGGATGCTGGGGCATCCGCCGCCGCCAGAGCCTGTGCCGTTGAACCGCAGCCGTCGCATGTCTTTTCCCTTCATCGGAGCCGTGGAGTGGGGCCAGCCTCCCCGGCGCCCGGGTGCCGGACACGAGACCGGACCGACCCACATGGGAAACTTCCTGCAACTTCGCGAAGAGGTCAAAAAACTTCGAGAAACTATCTGGGCGGGAAGCAACTCGATACTTCTACCGTCCGGTTCATGGCTTCTGCACCTTCGGCGCGAGACGCCGACGCCGACCCCTTCGCCGCCGTGGAGTCGCTGCGCGTGGCCCTCGACCAGGCCGGAATCGTCCTGCCGTCCCTGGCAGTGGACCCGGGCACGCCCGCGCTCCACCTCGTCGACCTCGGGCGGATCCGCGCAGACGTGGCCGTACGCCTGGCGCACGCACTCCAGCGAAGGGAGCCCACGCCATGAGCACGTCCCAGCAGGCCGAGGTCCCGCCCACCGACATCGTGACCGTGATCCCGGTCCCCCGACAGAACGACATGAGCCCTGAGCAGGTGCGGGGCGCGCACTGTGTGTGGTGCAGCGTCCGGCTGACCGCCGCCGCGGTGTCCCTCGACCGCCGTCAGGGCCGGTACATGGGCGTATACGGACCGTGGTTCCCCCGGGCCTGCGACCCGTGCACCCGCGCCCAGGCGCGTCGAGTCCTGGACGTCCACCTCGAGGCCTGCGGGCGCTGCCCCGGGGTACCGACGCCCTGCCCGGACCGCGAGGCGTTGGCGAAGCTCGCCCGCGAGGGGGCACACCACGAGAGGCTCAGCAAAAGCTGAGCACACCCAGGCCCCTGCCGCCGGCCTGCGCTGCGGCGCGCCGACAGCAGGAACGCCCGGTCCGTATCCCGCGAAGAACCCGGACCGGGCGTGTGTCCCCATCCGCAACCAGCGAAGGAGATGCACGTGACGATACCTCCGGGACCCATGCCGGACCCCGGGCCCCTGCCCGCGTTCGCCCGGATGCTCATCACCGACGAGCAGTTCGCCAGCTGCCGCACCACCGTCATGGACGGCAACCCGGACATGGCCGAGGAGGCGGCCGGCCGGATCGTCGAGGAGGGCCTCAAGTTCGTGGCCGCCGGCTCCCGCAACCCGGGCGTCGGCCTCGCCCCGTCGCGGATCGTGGACGAGGGATGGCATGCCCTCATCCTGCACACCGCCCTGTACGCCGGCCTCTGCCAGAAGCTCGGCGGCGACTTCGTCCACCACTATCCCGGCTGGGATCCGACGAACTACGACCCGCCGATCCTCGACCGCACCCGCGAGAAGATCACCGAACTCGGCTGGGAGGCGGACCCACAGCTGTGGGGGCCGCCGTCCGACGAGACGCTCGTGTCCGTGGCGGCGAAGTGCCAGCACTCCCCTAACTGCACCATCGTCATCACGCCGAAGCCGAAGCCCGGCGGCGTGGTCTAGCCTCCCTGCTGAAGGGAGGCGACATGTCCGAGTGGACCGACCCGCGGTATGCGGAGCTGGTGGCGGCGTGGAAACGCACACAGCAGCCTCAGTCCCGTGACCCGCAACCGCAGCCCAGGCGGGCGTTCATGGTCCCGCCCAAGGGCTGACAGCACAGCGTCCCGTCCGCCCCGTGCTCCAAGCGTCATGGGGGCGGGCGGGCTCCTGGTCCAGGCCGGAGCGACCACCCGGGATGAGCCGGCTTCTTCCTCAAGGCTCGACCGGCGCCTCAGTCACCATTTGCCCCGGCGAGCAGCAGCACCTGGTGACCCAGCTGAAGAATGAAGGGCGAGGAGGCCGGATTCTGGCTGACCCGTCAACAGCGCAGACGGATCGACGCCTGGGGCAAACGCACCCCGCTGGCGCCCACCATTGCGACGGCCAAGCCGAAGACGCGAGTCGCTTTCCTGCCGACGGCCGCCTGCAGGCCCCCGCGCGGCCCGCGGCGGCTGAACGGCGCACGCGCCCCCGTCTGTCCCCACCGCTGTCCCTACCGACATCGACGCAGTGGCGGACGCCGCCCGCAACGTCCTCGAGCACACCGCCCGGCTCAGCACGACCAACACCTGGGAGCGGCTGTGCGCCCAGGTCAAAGGACTGACCGAGCTGACTCAGGCGCAGCAGCGCCAGGCCCTGAAGTCCGCCTCCCGCTCCCCCTCCCGTGCCGCTCCGCCGCTGGCCGCCCTGATCACCAGTGGCAGCTGGCGACCGAACCCGCTGGCCGACCGCCCTCCGCCCGAGCGGAGGGCGACCGGCGGCGTGGGAGCAGGCACGACGGAACGCACGGGACGAACTACGGGCGCGGGTGTGGCTGCCCATTGACGTCAGATGTCGGCTGCGCGCCCTGCGCGCCCGGGCCCGGCTGGCGCTCGGCCGTCGGTGGAGCGACTGCCATGCGTGCGGGGCGGCTGCCGATCATGGCGGCGTGGCCCCGCCATGATCGGAGGTGGGAAGAGAGGTGCTGATGAGCAGTGCGACGGTTCCGCTGGCGATCGCTTTCTTGGGTATCGTCGGCACGCTCGCGTCAGGTCTCATGACCCAGCGGCTCGCCGAAAAGGCCAAGGCCAAAGAGCTGGCTCATTCCGATCGACAGCACGCTGAAGAACGCCAGTACGAGACCGAGCGCGCGACGACAGAGGCCGTTCGAAGCTGCTACGTCATGCTCAACACGGCTTCCCTGGACTACCACTCCGAGCTAAACAACTTCTGGCACGGGCTCCGATTCGGCCGCGTCACCGACGATCTGAGGTCACGTCTGGACGACGCGCGGCGCGAGCATCGTGCGCGTTACTCCGAGGCGCAGATGCGGGTCCCGGACGACGTGCTTGCCACCGCCGACGACGTCCACCGCAAGCTCAACCGGATGTATGGGGTCCTGAAGCGTCTCGACGGCAAGATCCCGCCACACCGGGAGGACGAATCCCTGGAGCAGACCCGCCCTCAGATCGAGGGGATCTGGGAACAACTCGGCGACATGCGCTGCACCATGCGACGAAGCATCGGCATCCCCGCAGACGGCCCAATCGGGACCTGAGCTCCCGAAACAAGATGTGCTCCCAGGAGGAAACGGCTGAGGTCAGGTGGTCGGCAAGCCGAACGGACGGCAGTGCGCCCCAGGCTTCAGGTGCAAGACAGCACTTCTCCCACGCGCGCGTCGCGGGTTCGGCGGCGGCCGGCTTGGGCGAAGCACCCCGCGACGGCGGGGAGGACGGAGCTGTCCCTTGCGTGTGCGGTGCAGTCGCGAACCACCCCCGCGGCGGCGGTGAACATTCGTCGCCGCGGGTCGCGTCGTAGTTGACCTGCCAAGGACTCCCGCGTCGGCGGGAAGGACGCGTACCGGCTCGGGGGCGGGCGCTCCGTAGCCGGCGCACCCCCGCGTCCGCGGGAAGGACCTCGGCGAGTACGTCAACGCGTGGCAGGCGGCCGGAGGCACCTCCGCGCCATCGGGCGTTCCGCAGCTCCTGGCTGCGGCCGCCCCTTCAATCTTGCGCGTGGCGTTGTCCGGCCGACGCCCCGACACCCGGTTCCTCGCGCGCTGCGCCTCGCACGGTCTGCTCGACCTCGAACCGGTTGAGGCCTCGGGACAAGGCGTAGCGCGTGACCGCGGACTGTGCGGCGTGCGCGGCCTCGAACCAGACGTGTCGTTGCCGCTTGCGCTCCTCGTGATCGCTCAGCTGATGAAGGGCGTCCCGCGCAGCGTTGGCCACACGCTGGCATTCAACGAGCGTTTCCCACGACTCGGGGGCTGCGTCGCCAGACGGTTCGGGGTCTGGCAGCGCGGTCTCCTCGGCGGCCTGGGGAGCGATCGCTTCCAGGGCTGGAGCAGTGGGCTGTGCGGCCAAGAGGCCTGAGGGCGTCGCGGGGGACGTCTGTGGCACCTTCGGTGTGGCTGCCTCGGATGATGGGGCCATGAGTTCGGGGCGGCAGGTAGGGCGGTTGTAACTGGCCCTTGACGGCGTTCGCACGCCCTCAGGAATAGCGGGGAGCCGGCCGTCGTCGTCGAGGAGGTCTCCACGTGGTGGCGGCCTGCCAGGAGACTCTGCCCTCGCGCAGAATGCGCCGCAGGGTCTCCCGGCTGATCGCCGGCACCACCTGCCGTTCCACCAGGTGCTCGGCGAGCTTGGACAGGCTCCAGGTGGAGAACGCGGCGATGTCCCAGTCCGCGGGGGACGTCCGGGCGATCAGGCGGATGGGCTCACGCACCCGCTCACCGATCGCCTTCGGGCGTCCCCCGCTCCATTTTGGGTCCATCGCATCGAACCCCCGCTCGTTGAAGGCGTGGATGGCATCGCGGACGTAGTCCTCACTGACTTGCATCAGCGCGGTGACGTCCGTGGCCACCTGGCCCTGGGCGGACATCAGCACCACGATCGCTCGGCGCAGCCGGACCGGGTCTTTCGCAGTTCGGCTGATCCGCTGCAGCCTGCGACCCTCGTCCATGCTGACCGGCCCGACGAACACACTCGGTCGACACCCCACGACCACCTCCAAGATCAGATCCTGGAGACAGTCTGCTGACCACCGGGCAGCACATCGATTACCCGGCCAAGGATGCAAGTCGAGCCACTAGCTCTTCGCCGGCTCTCCGTGCCGGACCTGCCGCTTGACCTCAAGCTCCACGCCGCCGCGCATCTTGCCCTGCTCCTTCGCGTGTTCGGTCACCGCAGCCTGGACCTCGTCGGCGCGGTCTCGCCACGCCTGCCATGCGGCCTCGTAGGCAGCCGGGTCATCCTGATCGCGTAGAGCCAGCACGGTTGCGTGTGCCTGGTCGGCGGTCAGCTGCATCTGCACGAGTTCTTCGAAGGTGTGTGCCACGTGCAGTGATCCTACGCGCGGATACGACAGCGCCTCCGCCTCGACGCGAGGCGGTGGCAGCCGGATGTGTGACCGGGCGGGGTCGGGATGAGTCTGATGCTCGGCCATGTGCGTCTCCTCGGTTCAGGCAGCATGCCGTTCGGCCCGAGGAACACCCACCGTCAGCTCCGTAAGCAGCGATCAGATCGCACATCTCAATCAGCGGCCGGGCGTCCCGAAGAGCGAGGCGGCCACTCCACCGGAGCCACCGGGGGCAAGCGACTTTAGAGCCACACCCCACTCTTCCGGACCGCCAAACAACTTTACGGAGAGGCTTTGGGCTGGAGCTGGCCACTGTCGCTTCCAGCCTGCGGTACGAAGTGCCCATGGTAACCGGCGGGGGTGTGGAAGCGTCTCTCCTACGCTCGACGCATTCACCGCGGGCACGCGACTCGCACGCGAATTCACCCGAACAGCCTTGCATCACCCGCCCGCATCGGATGGATGGCATGCGACGTCATGTTCCTTATGGTAGGAATTAGCACGGTTCCCGTCGCGTCAGTTGAATGACAGGAGATACGACATGACACGCCCCAACAAGGAAAAGATGACCTTCGAAAAGTTCTGCAGGGATTACATTCCCGAACACCCGGAACTGGGCCTCGGCACCGACGAACTCAGCCCGTCTGAGTTCGCGAAGGTGGCACTCGAAGAAGGACGTAAACTCGGGTTCTCCTTCACGGAGTCCGAGATCCAGGCCGTTCTCGGCGAGCACCGCCGGGTACGGCAGGAGATCGCGAATCTCGGCGCATCGGTCAAGGCGAGCGCGAACGGGACGGCGATGTGCTGGCACGGCGGACTCACGACCGAAGAGCCGATCGATGCCGACTGGCTCGTCATCAAGGCCGAGCAACCCGAGCGCTGACACCACGGACGCCCAGGGCCGCTGACAGTCATCGGCACAGCGAACGCAGTTCGTCCGGCGTCCTCACCGGTGGCTGGATGTCGAGAGACTCAAGGTACTGCTCCACCTCCCCAAAGAACCTGACGCCCAGCCTCTGGGTGAGCGCCCGTGGCCGGAGCCTCTCCTGCGGCCGGTGGCCCCGGGTGGACAGCGTGATGGTGACGGCGGAGTCGTCGATCTCGACGCGATGCCACCAGCGTCTGCCCCAGGTGACCATCTGCCCGGGCCCGAGATGGGCGCGACGGGCGCCGGTACCGTCCGAGAGCCATGCTTCGGGGACGGGGGACGTGTACATCGGGCTGAACCGCCTGCAGAGGTCCCACACCGGAAGTCGCGGCACGCGCCGGCAGGACGGGGGAACGAAGTCGAACTGCTTGCTGCCACGCACGACGAGGTTCCAACGGCCGTGCACCATTTCGCCGTCATGGTGCAGGGGGGTCACGTATCCGCCGCAGCCGATCCACAGCAGCGCGAATCCGTACGGGTCGAGAGTCAGTCGCCGGTGAATTTCCATGATGACGGAGCGCAAGGGCTCTCCAAAAGCCTGTACGGGGATGACGGCGTACGGCTTCAGCGTCCGAAAGGACGGATCATGGATCACGTCGAACGCCTGCCCGGCCGACATCACCGCCTTGGTGCGTCGTTCCCACGCGAGGAGTTCGGTCATGTCGAATCGGTGAGCCCGCGGAAAGCTCTGCCGGACACGGAGCGCGCCGAGAATGATTTCCATCGCCTGCCCTCGATAGGACTTGCGTAGCGCCTCCTCACTGAACTCCGGCAGCAGATCGGCGATCGCCTGGTACTCGTCCCGGACGAGGGGGTGGGGCAAGGCAGGGGCGCGTGGATCGATCGCGGTGTCGCCCTGCCGCGGAGTTGTTCCGGACCGCGATTTCATCCTGCCTGCACCTCATTATCGGCCTGAGCCCGGTAGAAGAAGAAGTTCTGGGTCATCCGCCCGTCGGCCAGGTCGGCTCCCGTGAACCGGCGAGCGCCCGAGTGGAAGTACTTGCCGTCAAAGATGAGCAGACGGTTGTACTTTATGGGGACGTTGTACACGATCTCCCACGCACGCGGATCCAATGTGTCCGTTTCGATTGCGCGCCGAACTTCTGGGCGGATGTTGTCCTCGGGTGACACCCGTTCGATGCCCAATTCCTTGTGGCGGTAGAAGTACGTGCCTTCGGTCTCCGCCTTCGACAAGTGCACAATCGCGCTGAAGTCGGGGGTGTCCACATGGACCATTGAAGTACGCAGAACCATGTCGTCGGCCGTGGTGATCCGGAACGACCCCTGAGGCCGCTGGTATTTGAGGTCGATTCCGCCCAACAGCTTCGAGAAGCGGGTCATGGTCGCGGAGACGTCGGCAGGGCCTTCGGCCGTGACACCCGGGTGGTTGACGCCTTCGGGGCGAAGGTATACCAGTCGGAGCGCTTCTTCGCGCACTGCGTCGGGATCATCGTAGAAGTCGTCCACAACGAGGACGCAGTGCTTCATGATCCGAGCCGGAGTGCTTGCGCGAGAAGCTCTGCCGACCTCATTCGGCTGAACCTGTCCGGGGCGATGTCCAGCAGAATCACCTCATCCACCTCGTATTCCGCACAGAATTGCTCGATTCTGGACTTGCACTGCTCCGGATTTCCCACCACGGTCGGCAGGTAGTTGGGATTGGGAAAGCAGTCGCGCATCGCTCTCGCCTCCGCCTCGGTCTCGGCGCACACACCGGCAACGGCGATGGCCGCAAAGGGCTCGGTGAGTTCGCCGGAGGGGCGGAACTCCTTCCTGTAGCGGATGAGATTGGTCGGCGGAGCGATGCCGCCGTGGAAGAGAGTGCAGCAGAACCGTGCGCCGACGCGCGCCGCGTGACGTGCCGCGCCGGCCGATCCGCAGATCCACACCTCCGGCATGGCAGCACTCTCCGGGATCACCGGCGCCCCGGCATGCGGATGGCCGAGTGCCAGGGAGTTCCGCAGGTGACCGACGAGGTCGTCGAGCTTCGCACCGTAGTCCTGGTCATCGAGCAGACCGTCGCCGGCCGCTCGCCCGTCCAGCAGCGCGCGATGTGACGCCAGGCTGTCCGCACGGCCGCGGCCGACTCCCAGGTCGACACGGCCGAACAGCGTTTCCAGCAGGCGGAAATCCTCGGCCAGTTTGAGCGGGGCCCAGTAGTGCAGGAGCATCGCCCCGACGCCTACCCGGATCCGGTTCGTTGCCGCGGCGACGACGCCGGTCAGCACCTGAGGACTGCCGCAGGCATGTCCTTGTACGTGGTGCTCCCCGAGCCAGTAGCGCGAGTAGCCCAGCGCCTCGGCGCGTGCTGCGAGCGCCAACGTGTCCTGGAGTGCCTCGCCTGGGGACCGGCTGGTCCAGGCCCAGCTGAAGTCGAGAAGACCGATCCTGAGGGGACGCTCAACCATCCGCGCGCACCGTAATCGTCTTCTTTTCGCCTTCCCGGACGTACTCCAGGAGGAGCTCGCAGACGAACTGGCTGCCGTCGTGGAACCGGCGTGCACGGATGTGATCGTCGAACGACGTATCAAGCGTCCGAAACCGTTGTTCGTACCAGCTCAGGAGATCGTCTGTGGTCGTTCCGACGTCCTCCGCGGCGGGAAAAGTGTTGCCGAACTCGGCCAGGGCGTCGCGCTTTTCGGCGACAGCCGTCGCCACCGTCCCGAATCGGCCCCGCCGTTGCAGCTCTGCGGGAAGAAAGGCGTCGAGTCCGGCCGAGTGGTGCCTGGCCACGCTCTCGACGAGTGCGAGGACCTCCATCAGGGCGGAGAATTCCTCCTCTGCCATCATGTTCCTGCTGAGCCAGTCCTGTGTCGTTTCCGGCGTCACCAGTCCCTGTGCCATTCGGAAGCGCTCGGTGACGCGTGCGACCTGCTCCGGCTCCGTCCGGATTCCCAGCCGGTGGGCTTCCTTGACGACCAGGTACATCGTCAGTGCGCCCTCGAAGATCGCGTCGGCGTCGTCCTCCACAACGCCGACGTGACTGCGAATCGCCCCGATGGGAACGCCGGCACTGGCTCCCGGGCCGCTTCGAACGCCGCTGACAAGCTGATCCCAAAAGACCGTCGACTCGAACTCAAAGGGCGGCTTGAAGGGTTCTTCGAACCTGGAGCTGGCCTGCTCGATCTCCATGAGCAGTTGGAGAGCGTCAAGCCGCTTCCGGTTGGGTGCCTCGTTCTCGACGAACTTGACGAGCGCGTCCGACTCCGACCGAGGAAGATCCGTGTTCCGCGCGATCTCCGGCACGAGCGACCAGGTGCGCTCGGCGTAATGGCGTCGTTTCATCTCCCGTAGCACCGTGTCGTGCGTCGCCAGTCCGATGTATCCGCGCTTCATCGCCTGGCGCAACCCGTCGCGGATGTTGGCCATGGCTTCGGACAGCACTGCGAAGCCGGATTCCTCCGCTGTGTGAATGACGGCGACCTCGTCGTCGTCTTCGTACACGCCGTCGCGGTACGCCTCGAAGATCTGCCCGACGCCCACCATGCCGAAGGGATGCAGTTCCGCGGCCCGCAGCGCCCCCATGCTTGAGGCCCCCAGGACGTGCACGCCCCTGGACAGCGCGTACAGGATCTCCTTGTGCCAGACCGCGGGAACCTGTTCGAAGTATCCGTCGATGATCGCTACGACCTTGGCGCCATTCCGCACCGCCCGGTAGACGTCACCCGCCTTCGCCGGTGGCAAGTATGTCGCGGCGGGAAGGACGGCGCGGGCATCCGCCCGGGTCAGGCTGGGTCCGAGAAACACGTGGACTGCCTTCATGACTTCCCTTTCCTGGCGGCGCGGGCACGTCGGCCTTCCACATAGCCGGCCACGAACGGCGCGGATTCGAACTCGGGCACGATCACCTTCACTACGGGAATACCGATGTCCGGTTTGGTCAGATCGACCACCACCACCTGGTCGACATCCGCCGCACGGAGGGCGGTCAGCATGACTTCGAGGTCTCCCTCGAAGGAGTCCGTCTCCGGTTGCCGGGCGTGTGGCAGGAAAGGCAGCACACCGGGGGCCGTGAAGATGCTGTCCCTGAATGCCTGGGCGCTCCAAATGCCCTGGGATCCCGCGTACACCGCCGGCGGATTGTCGTCACGGCTCGCGGCGATGACGGTCAACCGTGCCTGGGCCGCCTCGGTGACGGCACGACTGAGCGCCACGACGGGCGAGAGGTGTGTGCCACATCCCCATTCCGCGCCCAGTCGATTCCATTGGCCGCGCTCCTCCCGCTCCAGCAATCCGGCGCGGAACGTCGCAACGCCCACCTCGGAAGCCATTTCCAGGACCGCCAGTTCCATGCCGGCGGCGCGGCACAGGTCGATCAGTTCCCTGAGTGAAGGTTCTTCGATCGTGTCGACGTCGATCTTCGCACCGGGTGAGTCGACCGTTCCCTGCGCGCAGCTCAACGCGTGCGCGTCACGTTCGATGACTTCGCACAGCGCGTGTTCGATGGCCTCCAGAAGGTGGTTCCCCGACGCCAGACCGTTGGACGTGCCCAGGAAGGTCATCGTCGCCTGGGTGACTCCGACCGTGTTCATACTGACGAACTCGAACGGGACCCAGACCTGTGTCTCGGACAACAGGTCCCAGCCCGGCAGCCAGGACTGCTGCTGTTCGAGCCGTACCCTCCCGCCCTTGACCAACGGCAGCCGGTGCAGGTCGACGAGGTTGTGGCGACGGCGCAGCGCGTTGTAGGAACCGTGGAGGCACGGAATTTCGATGTTCTCGGCATGCCAGAGTTCAATGGCCTCCATCATCGCGGAGGCCTTTGCCGACTCGATGTCGGCGCCCTTGCCCTGTGAGACGGAAAGAGAACGGGAGTTGGGGCGGATGGCCTGGACGACGGGGATGCCGATGACGTCCAGGCCGGTGACGTCGGCCAGGCGGGTGATACCGACCTGTGGCATGTGCCGTCCGAAGTCCTGCATTGTCTCGGCTGGAGTTCGGGCTCGTCTCGTGCCAGGCAGGAACCTCTTCGGCTGGTGGTAGTCCCGGTTGAAAATGCGCATGTTTTCCTTGAGTCCTACGAGCCGGGGCCAACGGCATGCGGTGACCACGCGTGCGTCATGGCGTTGAACATGTGGGTGCGATCGGACGGCGTGAAGCCGTAGCGGTTCCAGTGGTACAGAGCCACGTGTGGCAGAACGAATCGATACGCGAACAGGAGCCTGCCCTGCTCGTGCAACTCGCTGAACCGTGTTGCCATTATGGTATTCGCCGACGCATAGGCATGCAGAATCGCTGACTCTTCCGGCCCAAGATGGCCGATAATTCGCTCGATCGTAGGTACGGCGACGGCGCTGCTTTCACCGAGGACACGGGCCCCGTGCAGGCAGGTGACGCGACACCAGACATCCCAGATTTCCTCGGGAAACTCGAGAAATCGAAGGAACAGGTCGTTGAGCACTGCGAGGGAAAGCAGCCGCGCATCGACGGTCGCTTTTTTCTGCGCCATCCGCCCCCACCGCCACCACGCCCGACTGTCCGTGGAGAAATAGGAGTGCACGGCCTCGACCGCCTCCGGGCCTCCCAGCTTGAAGGTCTCGGCCTCATAGACACTCGCGAACCAGCGTTCGGCGATCCGGCGTCCGACCAGGACATCACAGCAGTTCTTAATCCTTTTTTCGGCAATTCCGCCGGGTTCCGACAGTAGGAAGCGGAGCCTGAGACCTGGCGGCTTTCGAACGAAGAAGAAGCAGGAAATCCGCTTGCTCTCGGTCAGCTCGTCGACCATTTCGAATACGGCGTCAAAGATGCCGGGCATCGGGTCGCTGCCCGGAGTGCGGGTGACGGGCAGCACCAGGTTGGCCTGATACCAGACGGGACCACGCGTGTCGGCGGCGCAGGAACGGCACGATGAACTCAACGGTGAACGCCTCGCCCTCGTCATTGAAGAGTTGCACCTGATCACCGGGCTCCTCGACGCAGAGGAAGCCGGCCCGGTCGCTCAGCCCGTGCAACATCGCCTCCACCGCCAGCGGGCTGTCGCGGGGGATTAGCAGGGGTGAGCCGGCGTCTCGGCTCACGAGGAGGAGCTCGGGCCAGTCGTGTCGGCGTGCCAGGTCCTGCCAGAGAAGGAAACCCCGCGAGCGCCGGGCCAGGGCGAGCTCCGTGAGAGTGGCACCGTGAATGACGGTTCTCCTCGGCTTCACGGAGTTGCCGCTCGGGAGCAGCAGGACCGGAGAGGGGGCGGACTGGGCGAGCTCGGCTTCCGTGGGGAGCTCCAGAGCGAACCAGTCCGGCGTGTCCCGGAAGGACGACAGCAGCAGCGTCTCGAGATGCGGCTCGCTGTAGCCGATGTTGGCGGGAGAGAAGCAGCAGATGGCCATGGGGCGGGCCTGCTCCTGCGCGGCGGCGACCACGATCGGGGCGTCGTCCGCGGTCAGCACCACGCCGAGCTGATCGCTGCGGTAGGACGACGAGGTTCCCCATCGATCCCACTGCAGGAAGGGAAAGGGCGGTCGAGCGAGCATGTTCGGCATGGCCTCGCACGGTCCGACGTACTCGACGACTTCGAGATCCGCTTCTCGCGCGACGCGGGTCAGGCTCCTTCGGTACCACCCGTGCAGGGCATTGTTCTCGAACTTCCGACGCGCCCTGCTGCCGATACCGAACCAGAGGTGTCCGAACCGGCCGTAGGCGGCGGCCACCTCGGACGTGCTTGCCGCGATCCGGTAGCCCGTGGCTGTCGGGCGGACGATCAGCCCGCCGATGGGCGGGGGCAGCACTTCCTCGGGGAACCCGTCGGACAGGTGGTCGCTGGGCGACGTGCTGCCTGCCAGCCACTCGGACCAGCGCAGGAGCCGTCGCCCGACTACGTGGTCGGACCCCGAAGCGCGCCAGGCCGACTCCTGTGTCGGCACCCGTCCAAATTCGGCCGTGCTCTCGCGCGCCGTCCTGTCATGGCCGCTGACCACGAGCCTCCGATGCACGGCACGCGCGGCTGCCGTGACTCCGTGACATCGCTCGAAGAGATCGAATTCCGCGACGGCGGCGGTCAGACGTGTCTTGTCCTCGGGTCCGAGGACAAGGCTGAACGGGGCGCTCGTGTCGCAGCGTAGGACGGAGCGGGGCAAGGGCGGAGGCTCGACGTCCAGTTCGGCTGCTAGTTCACGGGGGATGGTACGGGCCTCGTCCAGCACCGCGTGGAGCCGTCCGAGGGGGATGGTGCTCATCTCCCGTTCGAGGAGGCGGCAGGCCCGTCGAAGCCGCAGCACTGCGGACCTCCAGGGCTGTGCGTGCTGTTCGTGCAGGAGTCGTGGGACGGACGTCACCGCCTCCCAGGCGGAGACGAAGGTGTGGGGAAAGGCAAGGCCGCCCACCAGCAGACCCGCGCAGGCCAGGGACACGAGCATGTCATTCAGTTCGGGGGCGTGGAAGCCGTGCTCGCGCAGCTCGGCAGCGATCACGGACAGCGGTGCCGGTTGCATCTGCGCCAAGGTGGTCAGGAGTGCGTCGATCCCAGGACTGCGCGGGCGCTCCATGGACGCGATCGACGAGAAGTCGCGGACGGTGTACCGCCAGCGGGTCCGCTCCTCGTCCAGGGTCAGCGTCGGGTTCAGCTTGTACACGCCCCGGTCCAGATAGAGTTCGGTGTGCGCCAGTGACTGCACGATGAACTGGTACGGCCGCAGGTCCGGGGCGATCGCGTAGCGCGCGGGCTCTGCCCGGATTCGTGTGGCGTCCCCCCAGTCCGCGACCGTGACGCCTGCCCACAGATCGCACGGCTGGGTTCGCCACACCGCGCGGGCGAGGTAGCGGTACAGCGTCGCATCCAGGCGACGCGCTCGCTTGTCCCGGGGCGCCGAGCGCAGGTGCCGGGTCGTGAGGTGCCGGCTGAGGGCGTCGTTGGTCAGGGACAACGCTCTGGAGAATCGGGGGTCGTCGATGGTCGCTTCGAAGAGCGCCCGCCGCTGCGTTTCGACGCTCTCCAGGTATGCCTGCTCGAATGCTTGCGTGGACCGGGTCCCCACGTCGGCGGCCAGCGCGGCGAGGTCCTTGTCGCGCAATCCGAGGACCTTGCAGAGCGGAAAGAGCGCGGCACGCACGACGATCTGCGGAGCGATCTCCTCGATGCAGTCATCCGGTGTCATGCCCGGCCCACGGCCCGCATGGTGGCGAAGGCCCGCTGACCGGCCAGGCGTTTCTCGATGAGATCGGACATGGCTTCTTCCAGGCGGAGGACTCCCTGCCACTCGAAGAGGATCTCGCAGTACTCGGCCATGCCGAGTCCCGCCCGGTCGAGCCAGGCGACCATGTCCGCGTGGTCGGTCAGGCCGTGCCGGCGCCGTAGATCGTCGCTCATGTCGGCAACCTGCTGCGTGCTCACGGTGAGGCCGCGGCGTTGCATCTCCTCAAGGGCGAGGAGCCGCAGGAGGACCCGCTTGCGCGACAGTCCCACAGGCTCCTGCGTGGAACCGGGTGCCGAAAGCAGAGCGTCGACGTCGTTGTAGGGCCAGACGTGGCCGTGGTTGGCGACAACGTCGGCCTCGCCCCGGCTGTCGAACCGAATCGACTCGCCCGGCCTCATGAGCAGGGTCCTGACTGGTGAGGCGAGCGCGCGCACGCCGTTCTCCGAGCGTTCCGCGGCGGCACGGACGACCGCTTCCGGCGGTGGATCGAAGTGTGTCTCCCCGGGGGTGGCGGAGCCGTCTGCGACAGCCCCCAGTCCGAGTTGCCAGTACCAGGGTGCTCCTCCGTTTGCGTAGGGGACCACGTGGCGGGCGTGCCATCGTTCCGCCGTGTCGAGGAGAGCCTGCGAGTCACTCATGATCGTCTGCCGGGTCTGCCACAGGGATCGTGGGGTGTATAGCAGGTACTGCGGGACGGAGCTCGTCAGATACTGGATCGGGTACAGCCGCCACGGCCGATAGCCGCCGAAGAGCACGTCGATGGGCCCGTACCGTTCGTAGGCCTCTTTCGCCAGCGAGCGGACGTCGCCGAGGTGGTCCCGGCCTGCGTCCGCCAGGAAGGCGTAGCGGCGCCCCTCTCCCTCGACGAGATACGTGTTTCCTGTGTTGCGGATGTCGGGCGGGAGCGGTGCGTCGTCGGTGGGCTGCTCGCCGTACATCGGCAGTGCGACGACACGGAAGTCGCCGATGACCGTCTGCTGGTTCCAGCCGAGTGCCCGCACGTCTGTGAAGCCGAGCTCCTTCAGCCGGTAGACCATGTCGATGGCCAAGGAGGACTCTCGCGCCACCTCGGGCACGACGACCGGCGTATCCCGACCGAGCCGGAGCAGACTGTCGACGTGGAAGTGGTCCCGGTGGGAGTGGGTGACGAGGACAGCGTCGGGTGAGAGGTCGCCGTGGGTCAGCGGCTGGTAACCGGCCGGGAACCGCTCGTCGCGCGGCATAAGGAACGGGTCGATCAGGATCTTGGTTCGCGGGCTCGACAGCAGCACGGTCGCATGGCCGACCAACGTGGCCGCCCCGCGCGTGCGGGTCGGCGGGCGCGGCGCCGCGAAGCACTGGAGCTCGTACAGCGCTTCCCACAGGTCGCGTGCCGGGCCGGGGGCGGGCCTGGAGGCGTTGTGCTGCCACTCGCCGATCCATGCCGCCAGGTCACCGGCGAGTTCCGGGCCGACGGGCAGCCGCAGGGGAGCGAGGCGATCGCGGTACAGAACGATCGCCGCCGGACGGGTCTGTGAGGGCACCGGAAAGCTCAGTTCTTCGCGAATTCTGCACGCGTCGAAGATCTCGCCGGCACCGTCGAGCCCTAGGCGGTCCAGGATCTCTGGAGCCCGCTCGACCGCATCCAGCGCGTCACGCCGCAGGGTTTCGATCGCGGGGCGAAAGCGTTCCTTGAGCTTTCTTTCGAGCTGCCCGGATACCGTCGTACCGAACGGGCTGTCATCCGCGTAGGCCAGGTGCAACTCGACCGCACTGCTTAGTGAGAGTTCCATTCGCCACCTTTTGGTGTGAACTTTCGGTTCATCAGATCACCGCTGCGACTCCCGAGGCGACGAGCTCGGAGACGAGAGAGCTTGTCGCGTGTCCGCTGAACACGTCGACGCCTATCGGCCGTCCTTCGACGAGTGCGCGAAGACACGGCTCGGCTTGGGCCGGCGCCCACCACTCGTCACCGGCCACGACGAGGACGACGCCGCCGTCGCGCCGGCGGATCTCTGCTCGCGTGCTCAACAGAACCACCCTCGAGTCCGCTTCCCATGTTCCCGGACCGATGTGGTCGAGAGCCTGCAGCGTCGGACGCGGATCGAGGTAGTGCGTCTTCGACTGTGTGGCGTCGAAGAGTCGGAGTGCCGACGGGGCGAGCCATTCGTCCAGGACCGAGCGCAGAGCCGCCGCGTGCCGCGCGCGTGCCTGGTCGTCGTCCAGAACAGGGATGTCCTGACGCATGAGGTCGCATGCGGTCGCCTGTTGTACCAGCCACGTCATGAAGTCCGCGTTGGTGGGCCGGAGTACGCCGATGGTCAGGTGCAGTGAGGGTTGATTCAGCGGGGTGACCTTGTGCCACCAGCCGCGGGGCAGATAGAGCACGCTGCCTGGAGTAAGCGTCCACTCGTTCGCGTACTCGGTCGGCGGCTCGCCGAAGTCGTCGGGCAACGGCCATTTGCGTGTGGGTGACTGCACCTGCCAGTGCTTTTGCCCCAGGAGCTGGATCACGAACACGTCGTGGTCGTCCCAGTGCTCCGGGAAGCCGCCCACATCGCCCCAGCTCGCGTACATGTTGACGAAGGCGAAGACCCGTAGCGCACGTTCGATCTCCTGCTTCAGGGCGTGAATCGGCGAGTGGGCCTGGTCGATGGCGTCCCAGACCATGGTGGCGCCCTTGCGGATCTCTGCGAGGAGGCGGGCGGTGTCGAGCATCCTGAGTGGGCCGCGCAGCGTGTGAACGGTGCGATGGTAGTCCGATTCCGGTACGGCTCTCCCGAACTTCACCAGCCGAAATCTGGGGGCAGGTGGCCGCCGGTAACGGATCAACTCGTTGAGGCTGCGCCACGACAGCAGGTGGGCGAAGCGGTCCGGACTGCCCGTCCCGAACCACTCACGTCCGCCCCTAATGTCCTGCTCGAACTCCTTGACGCCGAGCGGCTCGATGAGGGACGGGAAAATAAGACGTTCGGCGTTCACCGCTGGCTTTTCGCCTCTGTTCGCTCGGATCATGACAGAGAATACGATTTCTCTGCCGAGCGGGATGCTCGTTCATAGACCATCCGGTCCGCTCGTCCTCGGTCTACGGAGATCCAGTCACCAGGATTCCAGCCGATCGCTCGGGTCGGAATACCTTCGCCCTGGAAGCGATCGGTCAGGTAGGACACCAGCTCCCACTCCGGAGGCTCACCCATGCTCATGCCAACATCTCCGATCCTTTTTCCGACCCCTTCGAGCCCGTTTCCATAAGGGAGGTAATAGCGCGGCCGCCCCGCTCGGCAGACATCCACAATGCCGTCGGGACCAGGAGTGACGCTCGGAAGTCTTCCCATTCGGAATTGCGTGAACAGCTCCCGCAGCCTGTCGAACGGCAGAGCCAGGTAGTAGTGCGGAAGTCCGAAAAAGAAAGGACAGTGGAAGCGTGGCAGTGAGCTGAGGAAGAAGTCCACAGGCCCGTGGTCGTCTCGTGAGGAACGGACGACGTCCGCCATGTCACCGAGCGGATCGACACCGCTGTCGATCAGCGAAACCGCTGTGAAGTCAGGGGTCGAGAAGCGATAGCAGCTCCCCCAGTTCCGCAGATCGGGGTGGGGCGCCTGTCCCTCACGGACAGGTTGCTCTCCGAAGAAGGGCAGGACATCGACATGGATGTCGCCGATGACGATGGAGGATCCCCACTCCGGTGCGTGTGCGTTGAGGCCGAAAAGTCTGAGGCTCCGCAACATGTCGTTGGGAGCGAGCAGGCTGGTGCGTGGCACCGGCGGGACGACCACGGTCGTTCGGGCCGGGTCGGCATGGGCCAGGACGGACGGAACACTGTAGTGATCAGCGTGCCCGTGGGTGATGAAGACCGCATCGATCCCGCCCTCGACGGCGATGGGGTCCCGGGGCGCCTGGGGCATCCAGAAGGACACCGGATCCAGTAGCACGCTCGTTGTCCTTGACCGAATGACGACGCATCCGTGTTCGCGGCGATAGATACCGGGACCCTCGATGCGTGGGAAACCGGGCATCGGCACGGAATCACCGTGAGTGAGAAGAGCGCAGAACGTGCGCGGCAGCCACGAGAGATCCGGCACGGACTCCGGGTCACCGGTCAGTGAGCGCAGTACCGACGCGACGTCGACGGCCATGGACGTGTCGAACCGCGTGGTCACCTGCTCCGCACTGCCGTTCTCCCTGAACAAGCGGAGGCGAAATGCGTAATCCGCGGACGGGTGAAGGAGCGCCTCGGTGGCGACGATGCCTCCATCGGTGACCGCTCGCGCGTCAAGAAGAGATTCATCGACCGGGAAAGCGGGATGGCGGAACAGCTCCTCGACTGCCCTCCTGCACTGTTGCGTATCGAATTCGAGAGCCATCCACCGCTGCAGCAGCTGGCCCACGAAAGGAAGAGCCTCCGGCTCTCGCTCGATGACGTGCAGCGTCGCTCCGTTAGGAACGATCATCTTGCTTCCCTTGGCTGGGCACTCTTCACGAAATCCTCTGTGCGAAGGTATCGGGGCCAAGGGGGATGCTAGCGCGACCCAAACCGTACAGCGGGGAGGACTGGGATCGGTCTGACCGTGTCGGCCCGGTCGGAGCTTCCCCGAGATGAGTGATGGGTCGTTACTCCCGGCTGTCGGGAACTTCCGCGTCGACCTGTGCGCCGTGCCACGGCACGAACGCATTTGTCAGCCCCGTGAGAGCCGGGCGCAGCTCCGGATGGTGCCGCAGGATCACCGTGGCCATGGTGTTGTCGTCGATCCAGGCCATTCCGGCCTTGGAGTACACCTCCGGGGTGTAATACGAGGTGAAGAAGCGGTCACTGCTCATCCTGACCGAAGCCATCAGAATGAAGATGCGGAACGCGGTGTTGCTGAAGGTGAACCCGTCCGGGAGTTTCTCGGCGTACATCCCGATCGTCAGGTCCACTTTCTCGATGTCATTGTCGTACAGTCGCTTGATCTCCTCGGCCCACATCGGATTGTCTGTCAGGTCCTCGAAGCTTGCCGCGGGCTTCATGCGCAGCAGCCGCCGGAACTCGTTGTAGCGGGGGACGCCCAGCTCCCGGCTGCGCAGGATGTCGGTGGCAGCAAGGTCCTGCAGGTGCCCGTCGGGTCGCTGGTACTCCTGGAGGAACTTCGGGAAGTTGTGCAGGGTGACCAGACCCGGGTGGAGCGTGCCGAAGCTGTACAGCAGGTCGGCCATGCTCGTGGTCTCGAGGACCTTCAGCGCCTCGGGTCCGGAGATCTCACGCAAGGTGCAGCGGCGCAGGGTCTCGTTGTCGACGGCGGAGCGCAGGTGCCACTCGTCGCGGATGAGCGGATGCATGCGGTAGATGGCGACGAACTCCTCGGTGAGGGCGAACGGGGCACCGTAGTGATCCGTTTCGGCACCGGGGATGCCGCTGACGAGCTCGCTGTCGCTGATCCGGCCGAGGAGGTGGTGCATGCGTTCGCCCGCGAGTCCCCACCAGTTGGTTCGCAGGGCCTTGACGGTCGTGGGATGGCTGATCACGGCCGGCGTCCACTCCACGGTGTGGATCTTGGCGATGAGTGCGGAGTTGACGAGCCGCGCCCGCTGGAACAGTTCCTCGTCGTCCCAGGACGGATACGCGGCATGCAGGTGATCGCAGATGGCGTTGTGTTCCCGGGCGAACAGGCTCTGCATGAGCACCAGGCCCAGCCAGAAGCCGGGCACTCGCGACGGATCGCGAGAGGGGTCGGGGAACGGGGTCTGCTCGTCATCCCACAGCCGCAGCCTGCCCAGCTCACCGGTGCGCAGTTGGCGTTGCTCCGCCTCACTCGACCCGTAGATCTGCGACGCGTCCCACCAGTGGGAGGAGACGTTGACGCGTGTGTCGGGCATGTCGGCACCCGCCTGCGGGTCCCGGGTCGGGTCGTCCGGTGTCCGCATGATCCGCATCGGGTGTTCCGGCCAGGGATCGTCGTCCATGAGGGGTACTTCCCAGGGCCGGTCCGCGGGGCTCGTCCCGTGGCTGAACCAGTCGCGAATCATGAACTGCAGCCAGGCGGAGACGAGCGAATTGACGGTCTCGGCGGGGATCAACTCGTGCCGGGTGAGCAGGGCTCGGCTGACGTCGCGCGGGTTCGGCCGGGACAGAACGTCCTCGGGCGTGGCCGACGCGATCTTGTCCAGCGGGATATTGCGGTTGAAGCGTGTGCCCGCCATGCCCATCCGAGGCTCGTCGAGGTCGTTGTAGCTGCCGTCGGCGCTCCGGTTGACCTTGTGCTTCTCGGACTGCGGCCCGGGATCGGGGAGGTTCACCGAGGGCAGGTGCGTGGTGTCGTGGAGGTTCTCCTGACGGAGTCTCACACGCACGCCGAAAAGGATCGCCAGGCCAGGAATCACGGCCAGCTTGTCCCAGCCGATGCGCCGATCGACGTATTCGGCGATGCCACCGGCGACTCTCCACGGGAGAGACGCGAATCCGGATCGGGAGCGGCGGGAGTAGGGTCGTTGCTTGCTCACGGTGGTACTCCTTGGGGCACTCGTGGTGGGTCCTGCATCGGGCTGACCAGACCGGCGGAGGCTGCCCATGGCCCCCGCCGGCTCCCCCGCCGATGACGTGGTCGCATCCCGTGCCGGCTCGCGGAACGCCGGACTCGGGTGTCATTCCGGCAGCTTCTGCCCGGACGGCCGGCGGACGACAACGTGCGGACAGCGGAGGTGAGCGTCGGTCAGGGCGGCACTATGGAGCGGCGGCACGGCGGACCCGGCCACCAGAACGGCCCCGCACTCCGCGGGCCGGGGCGCCGAGTGAGCGGAGTGCGTACCGGCAGCCCGGTGATCGCGTCCAAGAGCGAAACCCCGGACGACACGTGGACGCGTTGCCTGGCCACGGTGGCTCCCTAGGGGCTCGGATCGCGACGACCACTGCCGCGATGACGCAGACGCGGCCAACACCCGCAGCGGGATGAAATGCCACCAAACGCAACGCTAGGAGAAGTTCGGTCCGGCCGCATGTCGGAACAGCACCGCACCCCGACCACGGCCCGTGGTCGGCCACGTGACGCGTTCTGGCCGTACGAGGTAGGGCGCGCTTCAGCGGGACGGGCACACCGGTGAGACCGACTCGTCGGGAAGGTAGGCGGCGCGTTCCTGTGGGGTGAGGTCGCGGTGGACGACTCGGCAGATCCGCTGGATGGCTTCGGAGGGTTCGGCGAGGGCGACGGCGTCCCACAGGCGGACCGTCTTGTCGTCGTCGGCGGTGGCGAGGGTATGGCTGTCGTGGCTGAAAGCCACCGAGTTCACCGTGGCGGCATGCCCGCTGAGTGGCGTACGGGTCCTCCCGGTATGCGCGTCCCACACACGGGCGGTGAAATCGACGCTCGCGGTGGCGACGAGGTGGCCGTCGGGACTGAAGGCGACTCCGTAGACCTCGGCGCTGTGTCCTTTGAGGATGGCGCGCGGTGTGCCCTTGTCCGCGTCCCACAGCCACGCCGTCTTGTCGTCGCTCGCAGTGGCGACCGTATCGCCGTCCGGGCTGAAGGCCACCGCGTTCACCTCGTCGATGTGCCCTTTGAGGACCAAGCGCGGCTTGCCGGTCTTCGCGTCCCACAGGCGGGCGGTCTTGTCGGCGCTGGCGGTGGCGATGGTGCGGCCGTCGGGGCTGAACGCCACCCCGTACACAGTGTCGGTGTGTCTGTCGAGGGACATGCGGAAAGCGCCGGTCCTGGCGTCCCACAGGCGGGCGGTCTTGTCCGCGCCGGCGGTGACGACGGTGCGGCCGTCGGGGCTGAACGCCACCGCGGCCACCTCGTCGGTGTGTCCCTTGAGGATGGTGCGGGACCTGCCCGTGGCGGCGTCCCACAGGCGGGCGGTCTTGTCGGCGCCGGCGGTGGCGATGGTGCGGCCGTCGGGGCCGAACGCCACCGCGGCCACCTTGTCGGTGTGTCCCTTGAGGATGGTGCGGGACCTGCCCGTGGCGGCGTCCCACAGGCGGGCGGTCTTGTCGGCGCTCGTGCTGGCGATGGTGCGGCCGTCAGGGCTGTAGGCAACCGCGGTCACCGCATCCGTATGCCCGGCGAGAATTTTCCGCGACCGGCGGATGTGCGTGTCCCATAGGCGTACGACCTTGTCACGTCCGGCGGTGGCGAGGATGCGGCCATTGGGGCTGTACGCCACCGCGAAGACGAGGTCGGTGGCGCCGTTGAGGGAATCCCGGGGCGTCCCGGTGGCTACGTCCCACAGTCGCACCGGGCGTTCCAGGCCGACCGTGGCCAGGGTGCGGTTGTCGGGGCTGAAAGCCACCCCGACCACCTGTTCGACATATCCGCTGAGGGCGATGCGGGGTTTTGCGCTGGGCATGTCCCACAACTGGGTGACGTAGTCCCACCCGACGGTGGCCAGTGTGCGACCGTTGCGGCTGAAGGCCAGCGCGATCACGGCATCGGTGTGCTTCTTGAGGACCTGGCCGGGTTTGCCGGTACCCGCGTTCCACAGCCGTGCCGTCTTGTCGTCGCTCGCCGTGGCGATCGTGCGCCCGTCGGGGCTGAAGGCCACCGCGTTCACCTGGGCGGTGTGCCCTCGCAGGACGCGGCCTGGTTTGCCGGTGCGGGTGTCCCACAGCCGTACGGTCCTGTCGGCACTCGCGCCGGCGACGGTGCGGCCGTCGGGGCTGAACGCCACGGACCACACCACGTCGGTGGGCCCCCGGAGAACTGGGCCGCGTTTGCCTGTGGCCACGTCCCACAGCCGTACGGTCTTGTCGGCGCTGGCGCTGGCAAGGGTGCGGCCGTCCGGGCTGAACGCGACCCGGTACACGTCACCGGCGTGCCCCGACAGCCGCCGGTGCATCGGCAGGAGCGCAGCCGTGGTCCGCAGGTCCTCCACGGCCTCGGCCGTATGGCTGCTGCGATAGGCCTGCACCGCCAGCAACGACGCGAGGTCCGCGTTCGTCCCGCTGACCTCATTCGACTGTGCCGCCAGCTGCCGTGACACGGCCGCACGCCGCGCCTCGTTCACCGACCGCCACTGCCACACCGCACCCCCCGCCGCCAACAACGCCAGCACCAGCAACCCCCCGAGCACGGCGCTCAGCCTCCTGCCGCGACGGATCGCGGCCCGCTGCCGTTGCCGGCTGGCGTTCAGGAACTCCGAGACATCGGAGGGGAGATGGCGTCGGCGGGACCATTCCAGGCCCTCCCCGAGGGCCGTTCCGCCGAGGAGATCGCCGGGGTCCTTGCCCCCGGCCGCCCAGCGGGCCTGCCGTTCGTGGGTGTGGCTGAGCCACTCTTGGAAGCGGTGGTCCTGGTTGACCCATTCCCGCAGAGCGCCCCAGTCGCGGATGAGCGCCTCGTGGATCAGTTCGGCCACTGGCTCGCCGGGAGAGTCGTCAGGATCGCGCGGACCGTGCAGGGTCTGGGTGGTGATGATGCGATGACGGGCGAGGGAGGCGATGACCGCGTCGACGGAGGCCGACTCGCCGTCGGTGGGGTCGGCGGCCAGGGCGCGCAGCTCGTCAAGCGGAACCTGGGTGCGGACGGCCGTGATGTTGTGGCTGGGGTCGGCGGGATGGACGAGGGACGTCAGGGCGCGCCGTGCGATGACCTGTTGCTCGCGGGACAGCTCGCCCAGCGCGCTCTCGCACCACGTGGTCACACTGCCGCTGACGGCGCCGATGCGCTGGTAGGCCGCGTGGGTGAGATAGCCGTCCTTGCGTCGCTCCCACAGCTGACTGAGCGTCATCTCCAGCAGCGGGAGCACCGTGACCGGGGCCTCGCGGGTGAGGGAGGCCCCGGGGGTGGTCTCCAGGACGTCCATGATGATCTGTTCGGGCAGTCCCGGCTGGAAGTGCAGCCCGACGTCGTGGGCGGGCAGCGCGATGATGTCGTGCAGGTCCTGCCTGCTCAGCGTGCCGGGCACGTTGAGCAGGCCCGGCATGGCCGCCTCGAGCAACTTGGGTGCGAGCGCAGCGAGTTGGGGGTAGAAGTCGTCCCGCATGATCAGGATGACGGTGATCTTGGTGTAGGCGTCGGCGGCGGAGATGACCTCGTCGATGACGGCCAGGAACTCCCGCAGCCTGCCGTCGGACCTCTGGACGAGGAGTTCTTCGAACTGGTCGATGACCAGCAGGACGCGCTGGTAGGAAGGTTCTGCGGCGAGTCGGCGGTTGACCGCCGCGGTGATGCCCTCGTCGCCCGCGCCGGGCAGTCCGGCGCGTTCGATCTCGGTGAGCATGTCCTGGCGGGGGCGGGCGAGGACGGGCAGCCAGCGGTCGCTGCCGGGCAGCAGGCCCTCGGCCAGGGCGCGCAGTACGCCCGCTTGGATGAGGGACGACTTGCCCGATCCCGACGGCCCCAGCAGCAGGGTGAGCCGGCGCTGCCGGGCGAGGTTGGTCAGAACCTGTCGCACGGCGTCCTGACGGCCCTGGAACCACCGGGCATGTTCCGCGGTGAACGGTTCCAGGCCCCGATATGGGCACACCTGCTGTTCCGTCAGTTCGGGGAGGACCTCGCGGAGGACCTGTGTCGGAGTGGCGTAGGCGATCTCCTGGCCGCGTTCGAAGGCGTCGGGTGCGGTGATCTCGGTGAGCATGCCGAGGACCAGGCCGGTGACGTCGTCGAGGACGGGTCCGCCGCTGAAGCCGGTGGTGAGGTCGTTGGCGTCGGTGAGCTGGAGGTGGGTGCAGCGGCCGTCTGCGCCGGGCAGGATGTCGCCGCCGGTGCCGTAGCCGTAGTGGCCCTCGGGCGGTGCCTGGGCGGGGAATCCGAAGGAGCGCACGCGGTGGCCCCGGCAGCCCTCCGCGGAGCCCAGCGGCAGCGGCCGTGCCCCTGGCGGCGTGGCGGGCAGGCGGACGAAGGCCACGTCCTCGGAGTTGGCGGCCCGCCACAGGTCGGCCGGAACGTCTCCGGTCATCAGCTGGCCGTCAAGGTGGGGGAAGGCCAGCCGGATCTCGCTGCCGGGGCCGCCGCCGGCCGCCTCGACGACGTGCGCGCAGGTGACCAGGGTCCGTTCGGCGACCAGGAACCCAGTGCCGGCGACCGTCCCGTCCGGTCGGTGGATGCGGGCGACGGCGGGCAGCAGGTTTGTGGCGAAGCCGTCGCCGGCCTCCTGCCTCGCGCCGCCGAGGCCGACGCGGTGAGAGCGAAGGCGCAGCAGGAGGTGGACCAGGCACGCCTGGACGCCTACTGGGAAGCCCACCACGAGGCCCGCAAGCTCACCGCCGAGGCTCAGGCGGAAGCCGAATACTGCGCCCAGATCACACTCGAAGCCGACCAGCACATGGACCATTGGCAGACCCGACGAGACCGTGAAGAGCGGGACCTGCGCGAGCGCGCTCAAGATCTGCAACGCCGCGAAGCCGAACTCGGGGCACTGCAGGAACGCAGCCGGCGCTACCCCGCGATCGAGGAGGAGCTGCGCCGGCGTTTCAGGGCGTTGAAAGCCGCCCAGGGCGACCTGGACGCGCGGCTTCGCGCCCTGCAGCTGCAAGAGGAGGACTTCAAGCGCCGCGACGCGGAACTGCAAAAGGAACGCGCAGCCCTGCGCAAGGACATCGAACGTCTGCGGAACGCCGTGCAGCCTTCGAACGTCGTCTACTCCCAGTCATGCCGACGGTGCCGCAGACCCGTCGCCGTGGAGAGAAACTCCGGTTGGCGCTCCGGCGTATGGACTTGCCCGTGCGGAGAGTCCAACCGCATAACCCCCTGATGACGGCACGAGGACCTCGAACGTGGCATCGCTTCGGCACGTCGTGTGTCCCGGCACGTGAATGCCGCGGCAGCCGACCGGATCTTGGGCTGTGGCGCCCTCCTGGCAGTACGGCCAGGGCGGGGCGGCAGGGGGCGTCATGCCAGAAGGACGGTTGCGTGCAGCACCTCGGTTGCACGTGATCACTCCATCACGCCAGTGGCGCTCTGGAGGTTGGGTTTGCCTCCGAAATGGCGGGCAGCCCGTGGCGGCACTGGCCTGCGCCTGGGATGGAGGGCGCAAGCCGTCCTGTCGGCCAGCGCGTGGCATCCTGTCCCGGTGCTCCTGAACGATCACGTCAGCAGTGTCGATCTCCGGCCGGTGCGTTATCAGTTCGCCTCTGTCCGGGGCGATTCGTACGACGACAACTGGCTGGTCATCGATGGCACGGTGACGACCCCTGAGGGAAGCTGGTCTTTCGCCGATCCGTGTTTGCTCACAAGTGAGGCCCGCCAGGTGTCTGAGTGGCTGCGCGCGGTGGCCGCGGGGACGGTGCCTGTCACCGAACCTGATGCCGGAGGTGAGCTGTCGCCGGACACGTGGTTCATCGAGCCGGTTGCGGCTTTCAGCCTCGCCGATCGAAGCGAGGGTGGGGCCTCGGTCATTCGCGTTCATCTGTCCTTGGAGGCGGCACCCCCGTGGCAACAGGGGGCCGACGGGGCCGACATCTATCAGTACGTCGTGGAAGTCAGGATGGACGCAGCGGCATTGCTTCACGCGGCTGACGAGTGGGATCTCTCTCTGGCTTCCTTCCCATCCCGCTGATCACCGTTCATGTGTGACCACCTGGCTCGCGGCTCGCGGCCGTCGATTCAGGGGGTGGGGATCGCGAATTCGACCCACATCGGGTAGTGGTCGGAGATGTGCCACGACAACTCGGTCAGGGTGAGATCGCCCTGGAGTGCGGGCACGAAGTCCACGTGGCCGCCGGCGCCGGCTTCCAAGGTCAGGACCGGCCGGCGTTTCTGCCCTTTGGTGAACCAGGCGATCTGGTCGTAGAAGTGCTCCGCTCCGGCGTCGTCGAAGACGGTGCGCGGAAGTCCCGCCAGCTGCGGGGCGGGGACCAGGCCGGTGGAGGTGAACGCCTTGAACAGCGGGTCGTCGGCACGTCGATGTTGAAGTCTCCGAGCGCGATGAGGTTGTGGTCCCAGCCGAACTCGCGCTCCGCCCAGCCGGCCAGCCAGTCGGCGATCGCCTGCAGTTCCGGGACCCGCTCCGCAGCGTCCTCGCCGTAGAGGACGTGGAGGGTGACCAGGGTGAACGTCTGGCCGCGTGAGAGGAAGCTGACCGCGTAGGGGGTGCGGGCGAACTGGCGGTCCAGTCCGCCCTCCGTGACGCCCGCGTCCTTCTCGAGGGGCACCACCAGCTCGCAGGCCAGCCCGGACGGTTTGACCCGCCGGGTGTCGAACAAGAACGCCAGCCGTTCGTCGTTGCCGGCCTTGCCCTCGCTCACGTCGGTGAGGATGAATGCCCAGTCCTCCCCCAGCACCTTCATCAGGTGCCGCAGGGCCCGCAGGTTCCCGCGCACCTCCTCCACCGCGACCACGTCGAACCGGCGCATCACCGCGGCGATCAGGTGCACATCGGTGAAGTTCCGCTTCGGCGAGGCGCCCTCAGGGCTCGTCCAGGCCTTGGTCAGGCCGGAGAAGGCTCGTAGGTTCCAGGTCGCGATCCGCAGACCCGCCCCCAGGTTGGGTGGCACCAGCGCATCGAGGGCTTCCTCCCAGCGCGAGAGCCGCGCAGCAACCGGCTGCGGCGGCGCCAAAACGTCAGGTTCCGTCGGCACATAAGAAGCCATCTCATTTGGCCGAGATAAGGTGTCGGCCCCAGTTGACGCACGGGGTGCCGATACAGGTCGTCTCGGCAGATGAGGCGGATGGAGCAGGGACATGATTGACCGCGCTGGGCTCGCGGGTCTGATCCGCTTGATACCTCCGCCAGCCGAAGCGGGGGTGTTGGTTGACTGGGAGGCCGTGCAAAGGGCTTGGGGGCTCGTGTTCCCCTCAGACTTCAAGGAGTTCCTCGCGCACTACGGTGATGGCCTGCCGAACCTGGATCTGGGCGTGCTGGTTCCTGCCATCGTGACTCCTGAGACCTGTGATGAACCGGGCGCCCCGAAGGGCGGCATGGGGTTCATCACCGCGGACACGCGAGCTACGTGGGTGGACACCGAACCTACGGGCGTCGATGCAGCCGCCGAGGATCTGGTGACCTGGGGAGCGGATGGCAGTGCTGACCTGTACTGCTGGCTCACCCACGGCAATCCTGAGGACTGGCCGGTGGTGCTCTTCAGCCACGGCGATGACACCTGGACGCGCTTTGACTGCGGCATGACGGAGTTTCTGCGCAGGGCATTGAGCGCAGACAGCCGGGCCGAGGGCATGAAGGATTCGGCTCTGTGGGGCGCGGGCTTGCGCAGGCTCTGAAGTTACTTGGTCTGCCTCATCTGTCGAGCCTGCGATAGCAGATCAGAGTGCAGGCGATGCTGGTGAAAGCCAGGAAGTGGTCGGCCTTGCGTTCGTAGCGGCGGTGCAGGCGTCGGCATCCGGCGAGCCAGGCCATGGTGCGTTCGATGGTCCAGCGGTGACGGCCGAGCCGTTGCGAGGTCTCGATGCCCTTGCGGGCGATGCGGTGCCGGATGCCTCGGCCGGCTAACCATCGCCGCAGGTGGTTAGAGTCGTAGCCCTTGTCGGCGTGGAGTTTGTGGGGCCGTCGTCGCCTGGGTCCTCGCCGCGAGCGGATCGGAGGAATGCCCTTCACCAGCGGGATCAGCGCCTGGCTGTCGTGCAGGTTGGCGCCCGAGATCCCGATGGACAGGGGCAGGCCGGTCCGCTCCGTGATCAAGTGGATCTTTGACCCGTACTTGCCCCGGTCCACAGGATTCGGGCCTGTCAGCTCCCCCTTTTTAGGGCCCGCATATTCACCGAGTCGATCGCGCAGCGGGACCAGTCCAACTCGCCGCGGGATCCAAGCTCGTCGAGGACCAGGCGGTGGAGTTTGGCCCACACTCGGGCCTTGGTCCACTCGGTGAAGCGGCGGTGAGCCGTCGCGCCGGACGGCCCGAACGAGGCGGTCGGCAACTGCTGCCACGTGCAGCCAGAGGTCGCCACGAAGACGATTGCGGCCAGGACTTCGCGGTCGCCGTGCCGACGCCGGCCACCACCCTGAGGCCGCGATGGCGCTTCCGGCACCACCCGCTGAAACAGCTCCCACAACTCGTCCGGCACCAGCCGTTCAACGATCCCTACCACGACCGGCAGCTTAATCAGCCAAATGAGATGAAGTCTAAGTGAGCGTTTGGTTCGGTTATCAAACGTTTCCTGCCGATTCTCGGCGGTCAGACCCAGACGCCGGACCGGGCGATCCGCCGGAATAACGGCTTATACGGCATCAGCGGACCAGTAATGCGCCGGGTTCCTGGCAAAAGCTCCTGTCTCATTCAGAAACCACCCGGTTCATACGACACCGCGAACTCGCGACCCTGAAGCACCCAACACCCCCGCACACGCCCTGCACAGGCCGGCTGCCACCGCATACCCAGGCATCATGCAGCCCTCACGGCCCTACCCCAGCGACCTGTCCGACGCCCGCTGGGAACTCATCCGTCCCACCCTCGAAGCCTGGCGCCAGGCCCGCAACGGCATCCGCAAACCCACCCACGACCTGCGCGCCCTGATCAACGCCATCCTCTACGTCGACCGCACCGGCATCCCCTGGCGCTACCTACCCCACGACTTCCCGCCCCACCAAACCGTCTACGGCTACTTCGCCCGATGGGAAACCGACGGCATCTTCGACCAGCTCACCGGCCTCTTACGCGGCAAAGTCCGCCAGGCCGAAGGCCGCACCAGCGAGCCCAGCGCCTGCCTGATCGACAGCCAGAGCATCAAAACCTCCGCCACCGTCCCCCTGACCAGCCAAGGCATCGACCCGGCCAAGAAAATCATCGGGCGCAAGCGCCACATCATCACCGACACACTCGGCCTCCTCCTCGCCGTCGCCGTCACCGCCGCCAGCGTCCACGACTCCGCCGCCGGCACCCAACTCCTGACCCACGTCCGCGAACGCCACCCCACCATCACCAAAGCCTGGGCCGACAACGGCTACAAGACCAAAGCCGTCGAACACGCCGCCCAGATCGGCATCGACCTGGAAATCGTCCAGCGCAACCCCGGCGTCCGCGGCTTCCACGTCCAACCCCGCCGCTGGGTCATCGAACGCACCCTCGGCTGGCTCATGCACCACCGCCGCCTGACCCGCGACTACGAAACCCACCCACACCGATCAACCGCCATGATCCAGCTCGCCGCCATCAACCTCATGACCCGCCGCCTCACCCACGAAGCCACCACCAACTGGCGCGACAGCTAAGCCAAATGAAACGGACAACAGAGAACCAAACGCTCACTAAGCCTCCCCGTCGCAGCTGCCTGTGCACCGAGAGTCGGATGACTTGAGGTACCAGGCAATAGCCCATTGCGGTGGCAGCCAGGCCGTGAAGAGCGCCTGCGCCGTGCGGCGGTGCAGCAGGCAGGCGGTGGAGGCCTCGCCAGCGCCGACGGTGTCGGCGATTTGGGCAGTAACAGCGGCGGTAGGAGTGTCCAGTGTGCGGGCGGTCGTGGGTGGGGGTGGAGAGTTCGAGGGCGGCGGTGCACTGCCCGGACCGTTGCCCGGTGCTGGCCTGCCGCCGACCGCGAGCGTCACGGGATGGCCTTACGGAAGCGCCATAGCCGAACGCCTCGCGACTATCTCGAACTCACATACTGTTCGAACACTACTCGCCCACGGTAGGGACTACGCCGTGACCTGCTGCCACCGCCTGCTCTTCGTTTGTCCACACAACTGGCAATGATCACCAGTGACCGCAACTGTTTCATACCGGTCTTGACCAGTGCGATCACGATCGACGGCTGGAGTGCTGGGTGGTGATTCCAGCGGCGCGGGCCAGTACGTCGGCGGTCCGCGATCCCCCCTCGACGGCGTGGGCGGCGGTGCTGGGCAGGCAGCGATGGTACTGGGGGACGAACTCGGTCATGATGACGCCGGCGTGATCGGTTGCGACCTCGTAGAGCGACGCCGGCCAACCCTGGTCCATGAGAGCCGAGCACAGCTCGCGTGAACGCTCTACGTCCACCACCGAATCGGCGGTGCCATGCACCAGCCACACCGGTAGAGGTGGCAACAGGCTGCCGCCCCGGCGGAGCTCGTCGATCGGAGCGGTGCCGGCGGTCGGTGCCGCCGATGCGTACGAACCCGCGATTCCCACGATCGCTTGCGGCCTCCAGTCGCCAAATGCTGCGGGATTCAGGGCGACGCCTACCGCGGCCTTGCCGCCCAGCGACCAACCGGCGAGCACGATCCGTTCGGGGTCCCCGCCGAAGTCGGCCACGTTCTGCCGCACGAAGACAGCCGACTCCCTCAGGTGCGTTCGCCCGCCGTCCGGCGCGTCGGGACGCCAGTCCGGCACCAGGACGAGGACGCCCAACTCTGCCGCAGCGCGGGCCACCGGCGCGAGCACGTCCCGTTCGTCCGGGCCCCGGCCGTGCCAGAGCAGCACTGCGGGCACAGGACCCGACGCGCCTGCAGGCTGATAGACGTCCAGGAGCTTGCCACTGGCCCCGTACCTGAGCCCCGTCTTGACGAGAACCTCTGTGGCCACCCCGGCACCCCCGACTGATCACACCACGAACCACATCACGCTACCAACGCGAGTCGGCTGGCCTGATGCCAGGTCAACCGTCGGAAGCAAGCCGCTGCTGGCTCAAGGACCGGATGGACATCCGGATCAAGCGCAGCAAGTGGAGAGGGATCTCGCCAGCGGAAGTCATGATCTACGGCTGGAGTACTACGCCTTCTGGGCCAACCCGATCGAGGCCCGCTTCGGACCGCTGCGGCAGTTCACCATCGCCAACTCCCACCGACCCAACCACACCGTGCAGACCCGGGCCCTGCACGCCTACCTACGCTGGCGCAACGCCCGCCACCGCGACGTCCTGGCCGTCGAACGACGTGAACGCGCCCGCATCCGCAGCGAGAAGGGCATCCGCTGGGGTGGCCGACTCCTGTCAGCGGCGGCCTGAGCCAGCTGAGAGGTGAGTCACCGAGATCGTTTAGCGGCGTTTGCCCGATAGCGTTCCAGCACGCCGATGGACAGTGCCGATGCGGCCATCACCCCGAACGTGATCGAGCTCAGAGCGCCGCCGTGGTCCCGGTCCCAGACACGGAACCCGACCAGCACGACAACGACTCCGAACAGCACGGCCTGTATCCACCTGATGGTCACGGCCCGCGGGCCGTGACCATCAGCGTTGCTGTCTCTCTTGCGCACCGGGGCTCCTCTGCTCCTTCAGCGCGCCGACTGTACTGCTGCTGGGAGCCATCGATACACCCCAACGCGGCGGACCTTCGCGGTCAGAGCACTAGCGAGGGGTCAGATCACCGGCGGCCGGCCCAGTCGGGTCATGCGCCACACGGTCCGCCACCGCATGGGACGTCGCGGTGGGCAGGGGGTGCGCACCCCCTCGAAGAATCCGGCCCACCACGACGTCAGGCCTGCCAGCGGGGGGGCGCTGGATCAGGGTGTATGCCGCCCATGAGGCGAGGTACGCGGGGACCAGGACGGCAGGCAAGTGCCGCTTGGCCAGCCAAACCCGATTGCGTCCGGTATTGCGGTAGTAGACCGCGTGGCGCGACGGTTCGGTTCGGGGATGGGTCAGAACCAGATCGGCCCGGTAGTCGATCTCCCAGCCGACGTCGAGGGCGCGCCAGGCGAAGTCCGTCTCTTCGTGGGCGTAGAAGAACTGTGCGGGGAAGTCGCCTACTTGGTCGATCACTTGCATGCGGATGGCGTGAGCGCCACCCAATAACGTCGTGACCGGTCCGGAGATGAGCGGGTCGGCTCCGCCGAGGCGGGGTACGTGCCTGCGCTGGGAGACGCCGTCTTCGTCTGCGATGCGGAAACCTACGATCCCGAGGCGAGGGTTCGTGCTGAACGCCTCTCGCAGGAGTCGCAGTGTGTCGGTCTGGGGCAGCAGGCCGTCGTCGTCGAGGATGAGGACGACGTCGACGCCTCCGTGTTCGCGTAGCCACTGGACACCGGCGTTTCTTCCGCCGGGGATGCCCAGGTTCTCCCGCAGGTGGACGGCTGTGGCTGCGCCGCGTAGGTGCGGAGGCTCTACCCCTTGGGCGAGGACGACGACCGTCGCGGGGTCCCCTTCCTGGGCGGCCACCGACTCGAGGAGGGCCTGAAGTTCCTTGTCCCGGTCTCCCATGGTGAGGATCACGACGCCCACCGTGGGCATGCCGGTTGGGGGCCCGTTCACCTCTGGGCTCGCAGGAGGTCTACGGAGCGTTGGCTCAGTGCTTCGGCTCCGGGGATTCGCCGCCGTCGGTAGCCGGCTGCCGCGGACTGGATGGACTTGATTTCCTTCCGGTTCCGGTCGGAGGTCACCCCGTCCATGAAGTCGAGGGAGCGGTTCCACAGGGCGACGGCCTCTTCGTGGCGGTGCTGTGCCCGCGACTGACTTGCCGAGGTTGACCATGGTGAGGCCGTGCACGCGCTGGTAGGTGCCCGGCACCCGGCCCTTGAGTGCCGCGCGATAGTGCTTCTCGGCTGCCTGGTGGTCCTTCATGTCGGTGAGGGTCTTGCCGGTGTGGGAGGCGACGGTGGCAGCGACGGGCCCGGAGGCCGCGGCGTAGGAGGGCACCTGATCATTTCCTGCCAGCATCGCGTCTTCGGCCGACAGCAGTAGGGCCGCGGCCTTCTCGCCTTGCCCGCCGGCCCCGTACACCCTGGCGCAGGTCACCAGTAGGAGTGCCTCGGTTTGCCGGTCGACCTTGCCCGATGCCTGCGCAGCCTAGACCGATCTCGGTGAGCGTCACGTTCCGTTTCAGTCTTCTGGTCAGAGCCTCGGCGATGTATGAGCGGGTCTGACCGGTTGGGGTACCGCCGGTGACCCATGAGTGGACGGCGGAGCGGGAGGTGTGCAGTTCCTCCCCCGCCTCGGCGGCGACGGTACGGATGTCTCTGGCCAGGGACTCGTACGTGCACCCGGCCTCGGCGATGGCGTCCGCCAGTGCGGTGTTCGGAGGTCGACTGTCCGTCAACTCGCGCTCCCTGTAGCGATCTTGAACAGGTTGAACAGGATGCCGCACTGCTGACGGTACCCGCGCACCGTGACTGCCGCTTCACTGATGGCAAGGCCGGCCGGCTGTCATTTTCTACCCGGACCCTGTTGTGGAGGCATCGTGGACCACCGCTCAGACCTCGGCGCCCTGGCCGGTGCCACCGTCCTGGTGACCGGCGGCGCCGGACTCATCGGCTCCCGCATCACCGCCCGGCTGCGGGCGCTCGGTGCCCGCCCGACGGCCCTGTGCACCATGAATGCCTACCCGGAGCAGGTGTACGCCGACCTGTTCGGCGTTCGCGTCGGGGACCCGGGCTTGGTCGTGGGGGATGTCCGGGACGCCGCGCTCGTGCGCGAGCTGGTCGCGGGCTCGGACTACGTGATTCACGCCGCCGCCCTGGCGGATGTCGCCGCCTGCACCCGCGAACCGCTGGCTGCCATCGACACCAACGTCGCCGGCACCCAGAACGTCCTGGACGCCGTCGCTGCGACCGGCCGCGTCCGCCGGATGGTGTTCGTCTCCTCAGCCAGCGTTTACGGCGACGGCAACCCTGAAGAGACCGACAGCCTTGAACTGCTGACCATGCGCCAGCTGTTGGAGTCCGTCCACGGCCGTATCCCGCCCCAGTTCCACGAGTTCACGCATACGCGCCCGAAGTCCGTCTACGGCAACACGAAAGCGTGGGGCGAGAAACAGACCGCACTCGTCCTCGGCCAGGCCGGCACGTCGTACGCGATCGTCCGGTACTTCTCCGTCTACGGCGAACCGCAGACCGTCAAGCGCGACTCCCACTCCTGGGTCGTCGCCTGGTTCGCCGCGCGGGCCCACCTCGGGCTCCCGCTCCACCTGAACGGCTGCGGCCGACAGGTCCGCGACCTGGTGCACGTGGACGACATCACCGAAGGGACGTTGAGGGCCCTGACCAGCGCGCGCGCTCACACCGAGACCGTGAACATCGGCAGCGGTGTCCCTACCAGCGTCAGGACGGTGGCCCGACTGGTCCAAGCCCACTATCCGAACACGCCATTGCTGGAGACGCCCCTCCCCGCCGGCGATCCCTTCGGCGGATACGCCGCCACCCGCCGGATGGAGAGCGTCTTGGGCTGGAGGCCGAGGGTCACCATCACCGACGGTGTGGCCCGATACGTGAAGTGGCTCCAGGCCACCCCGGCCGCTGCCCCGCACTGGCTGGGGCGGGAGGCCGCCGCGGCTTAGTGAGCGTTTGGTTCTCTGTTGTCCGTTTCATTTGGCTTAGCTGTCGCGCCAGTTGGTGGTGGCTTCGTGGGTGAGGCGGCGGGTCATGAGGTTGATGGCGGCGAGCTGGATCATGGCGGTTGATCGGTGTGGGTGGGTTTCGTAGTCGCGGGTCAGGCGGCGGTGGTGCATGAGCCAGCCGAGGGTGCGTTCGATGACCCAGCGGCGGGGTTGGACGTGGAAGCCGCGGACGCCGGGGTTGCGCTGGACGATTTCCAGGTCGATGCCGATCTGGGCGGCGTGTTCGACGGCTTTGGTCTTGTAGCCGTTGTCGGCCCAGGCTTTGGTGATGGTGGGGTGGCGTTCGCGGACGTGGGTCAGGAGTTGGGTGCCGGCGGCGGAGTCGTGGACGCTGGCGGCGGTGACGGCGACGGCGAGGAGGAGGCCGAGTGTGTCGGTGATGATGTGGCGCTTGCGCCCGATGATTTTCTTGGCCGGGTCGATGCCTTGGCTGGTCAGGGGGACGGTGGCGGAGGTTTTGATGCTCTGGCTGTCGATCAGGCAGGCGCTGGGCTCGCTGGTGCGGCCTTCGGCCTGGCGGACTTTGCCGCGTAAGAGGCCGGTGAGCTGGTCGAAGATGCCGTCGGTTTCCCATCGGGCGAAGTAGCCGTAGACGGTTTGGTGGGGCGGGAAGTCGTGGGGTAGGTAGCGCCAGGGGATGCCGGTGCGGTCGACGTAGAGGATGGCGTTGATCAGGGCGCGCAGGTCGTGGGTGGGTTTGCGGATGCCGTTGCGGGCCTGGCGCCAGGCTTCGAGGGTGGGACGGATGAGTTCCCAGCGGGCGTCGGACAGGTCGCTGGGGTAGGGCCGTGAGGGCTGCATGATGCCTGGGTATGCGGTGGCAGCCGGCCTGTGCAGGGCGTGTGCGGGGGTGTTGGGTGCTTCAGGGTCGCGAGTTCGCGGTGTCGTATGAACCGGGTGGTTTCTGAATGAGACAGGAGCTTTTGCCAGGAACCCGGCGCATTACTGGTCCGCTGATGCCGTATAAGCCGTTATTCCGGCGGATCGCCCGGTCCGGCGTCTGGGTCTGACCGCCGAGAATCGGCAGGAAACGTTTGATAACCGAACCAAACGCTCACTTAGAAGCCATCTCATTTGGCCGAGATAAGGTGTCGGCCCCAGTTGACGCACGGGGTGCCGATACAGGTCGTCTCGGCAGATGAGGCGGATGGAGCAGGGACATGATTGACCGCGCTGGGCTCGCGGGTCTGATCCGCTTGATACCTCCGCCAGCCGAAGCGGGGGTGTTGGTTGACTGGGAGGCCGTGCAAAGGGCTTGGGGGCTCGTGTTCCCCTCAGACTTCAAGGAGTTCCTCGCGCACTACGGTGATGGCCTGCCGAACCTGGATCTGGGCGTGCTGGTTCCTGCCATCGTGACTCCTGAGACCTGTGATGAACCGGGCGCCCCGAAGGGCGGCATGGGGTTCATCACCGCGGACACGCGAGCTACGTGGGTGGACACCGAACCTACGGGCGTCGATGCAGCAGCCGAGGATCTGGTGACCTGGGGAGCGGATGGCAGTGCTGACCTGTACTGCTGGCTCACCCACGGCAATCCTGAGGACTGGCCGGTGGTGCTCTTCAGCCACGGCGATGACACCTGGACGCGCTTTGACTGCGGCATGACGGAGTTTCTGCGCAGGGCATTGAGCGCAGACAGCCGGGCCGAGGGCATGAAGGATTCGGCTCTGTGGGGCGCGGGCTTGCGCAGGCTCTGAAGTTACTTGGTCTGCCTCATCTGTCGAGCCTGCGATAGCAGATCAGAGTGCAGGCGATGCTGGTGAAAGCCAGGAAGTGGTCGGCCTTGCGTTCGTAGCGGCGGTGCAGGCGTCGGCATCCGGCGAGCCAGGCCATGGTGCGTTCGATGGTCCAGCGGTGACGGCCGAGCCGTTGCGAGGTCTCGATGCCCTTGCGGGCGATGCGGTGCCGGATGCCTCGGCCGGCTAACCATCGCCGCAGGTGGTTAGAGTCGTAGCCCTTGTCGGCGTGGAGTTTGTGGGGCCGTCGTCGCCTGGGTCCTCGCCGCGAGCGGATCGGAGGAATGCCCTTCACCAGCGGGATCAGCGCCTGGCTGTCGTGCAGGTTGGCGCCCGAGATCCCGATGGACAGGGGCAGGCCGGTCCGCTCCGTGATCAAGTGGATCTTTGACCCGTACTTGCCCCGGTCCACAGGATTCGGGCCTGTCAGCTCCCCCTTTTTAGGGCCCGCATATTCACCGAGTCGATCGCGCAGCGGGACCAGTCCAACTCGCCGCGGGATCCAAGCTCGTCGAGGACCAGGCGGTGGAGTTTGGCCCACACTCGGGCCTTGGTCCACTCGGTGAAGCGGCGGTGAGCCGTCGCGCCGGACGGCCCGAACGAGGCGGTCGGCAACTGCTGCCACGTGCAGCCAGAGGTCGCCACGAAGACGATTGCGGCCAGGACTTCGCGGTCGCCGTGCCGACGCCGGCCACCACCCTGAGGCCGCGATGGCGCTTCCGGCACCACCCGCTGAAACAGCTCCCACAACTCGTCCGGCACCAGCCGTTCAACGATCCCTACCACGACCGGCAGCTTAATCAGCCAAATGAGATGAAGTCCAATAAGCAGCAGCAGATCGAGGTGGTGCGCACCGCTCTTGCCGCAGGCGCCGGCGTGGGAGCGGCCATTACAGTACTGCTGACATTTCGCCGACAGCAGCACCACGAGGAGGCCACCGAGAGAACCGACTACGACGCAAGCGAGCGGCGCATCACCGAGCTGTACACGAAAGCTGTCGAGCAACTCGGTAGTGATCAAGCCCCGGTGCGTCTGGGCGGGCTGCACGCGCTGGAGCGGCTCGGACAATCAGCCGCTGCCCACCGTCAGACCATCGTTGACGTCATCTGCGCTTACCTGCGCATGCCCTACACCCCACCAGCGGAATCAGATCCGAACAATGAACGGCGGCAGGAGCTCCAGGTGCGTAAGACCGCTGAGCGCATTCTGCGACTCCACCTCTGCGACTCCCGACTGCCGGTCGACGGAGAGACCGTCGCTGCCGATAACAAGTTCTGGGACGGCATTCGTGTCGACCTCAGCCACGCCACCCTCCTCGCCGGGGACTTCAGCAAGCTCCATGTCGGCGAGGCTGACTTCACCTACGCAACCTTCACCAGCGCGACTTCCTTCGAGGGCGCGGCATTTACCAGGAAGGTCTCCTTCGAGGGCGCGGAATTCATTAGGCGTGCCAGTTTTTCTCACACGACATTCTATGGCAACGCTACCTTCGATGGAGCAGTATTCACCGATTGCGTTGACTTCCTCCGCGCGGGGTTCACCCTCGACGCCTCCTTCCGAAAGGCAACGTTCACCGGCGGTCTCATCTTCGATCAGGCAACGGTCGCCGGTGACGCATGGTTTCGCGATGCAACGCTCGCCCGTTCCTCCTTCGGGGACACAAAGTTCCTCGGTCTCGTCCGCTTCGAATCGACAATGTTCACCGACGATGCCTGGTTCCGTGAGGCGAAGTTCGCTGACGAAGCCAGGTTCTCCAACGCAGTTTTCACCAAGCATGCCCGCTTCCCCGACGCGAGGTTCAAAGGCAAGGCGTCCTTCGACAAAGTGACGTTCGGAGGCAATTCCGATTTCTTCCGCAGCCAGTTCGCAAGCGCCGTCAAATTCACCGACGCAAGGTTCAAAGAGAGCGCCACCTTCCATAGCGCGAGGTTCGCAAAGGATGTCTCATTCCACGGCGCAAAGGCACTGATGACGATGTCGGGTGGCGTAGCGACGTGCAGCTGGCCGAGCGGTTGGGAGGTCGAGCCCACCGCTGATGGCTGGGCAACGTTCAGAGAGGCTGAGACAACTGTGGGGCGGGGCGGATAAGGCGCATGTTCTTGGTGGGCTAGGAGATCTTCAGAGGTGCGGGTTACGGGGTGTAATTACGATTGACGAGGGCCCGGTATGCGGGAGGGATGAGGTATCCCAACGGTGGTGGGCTGACTTGTGAGGAGCGGGCTCGCCGGGAGCAAGTCCGGCTGAAGGCTGCCGATCTTAGTGTGCCCTCGCCGGCCTCAGAGTGCTGGCGGCGAGCAATACTCCCCAGTGACGAATGGATCCCCCAAACGCCACGCAGCGTCACGGCAGGGTGCCCACTCGTCACCGTCATAGTGGTGATGGGTGCTACTTGTACTACAGCAGCGGATCTTCGTGGTCGCGATCGAAGTTGACCGTTTCGTGGCTCTGCGCCTCCTCCAACCACCCCCGCTGTCGCGACGCGGGTCTCTCCGTTCTCCTGGCCAGCCTGGCGAAAGGACAACGGCAGGAACTCCATCAGCCACACCCGGTCCTCCCGGATCGACTCCCATTCTTAAGGAACTCCATGATCTTGGAAACCGTGTCTGCGGCGTTCCCAGCCAGACTGTCCGACAGATCACTACGAACCAGACGTCACGCGATTACGCCGAAGCCCCGGCCTTGGAGGGGAGCAAGATCACCAGACTTTGCAACATGCCTGGCGGCCAAACCAGCGTCATTCACCATTTCCTGGCTCCGTCGGAATTCCGCCGAAGCGATCGCCTTCGCGCACTGGCGGAAAGCCGGCGCGGGGTCGTTTCGGGCGGTTCACCAGCTGGTGCCGATGACATTGCCGGACCGCGGGTCCCAGCCGAGGACGCCGGTGACGTCCTCCTCACCCTGGCCGGTATAGCGGTACCACCGCAGGCCGCCCGCCTCGTCAACCCCATACACGATGTGGCCGAAGCCTCCGACGTCGCTGACGCCACCGAAGACGTGACGCATCCCCTGCCAGCCCCGGCCGATCGCATGTCCGGAGTTCGCGTGCCATCCGCTGGCTCCCGTCGGGTCCTGTTCCCCCCAGCCGCCGTAGGAGTACCAGAGCAGGTTTCCGTTCTGGTGGACCCCGAAGACCGTGCTGCCGGAGCCGTGGATGTGAAGGAAGTTCTGCCAGCCTCTGCCGATCTGGTTGCCCGAGTTCGGATGCCAGCCGAGCACCCCTGAAGGGTCATGCTCGCCGCTGCCGCTGTAGGCGTACCAAAGCAGATCGCCGTTCTGTGCGACGGCGAAGACCTTGAAAAAGTCTGGCCCGGTGCTGGAGGAGCGGCCTGCTTGCGGGGCGACAAACACATGGCGGAAGTTCTGCCAGCCGTTGCCTATCACGTTCCCCGAATTGGGGCGCCACCCGAGTGTTCCCGTCACGTCGCTCTCACCGTGGCCAGCGTACGAATACCAGTGCAGGTTTCCGTTCGGGTGGATGGCCAGGACGATACCGTCCCCACAGCCGAGAACGTGTTTCATGTCGCCGAACCCACGGCCGATCAGGTTACCGGTGTTGGCATCCCACAAGGGTGGGCTCGACAGGGAGTCGAACGGCTCGCCCTGCCCGTTGTAGCGGTTCCATTCCAGGTCCCCGTTGCCGGTGATGCCGTAGAACACTCCTACGCTCGGCAATCCGCTGTCCACGGGTGTCGTACCGTTGCCGCCGTAAAGCAGCCGCAGATGCCTGCCGATGGGTGCACGGTCCCAGACGACGCGCATCGCACCGTCACCGGCGTCCGCGACGGTCAGGTACGTGCCCGTGGGCTGGCCGTCGCTCCACTTCAGCTCGGGAGTGCGCTGTCCCGGCCCCCACACCCCAGAGCCGCCCAGCGCGAGGTCCGGCGCACCGAGGTGAGCCACTGCCGCGCCCAGCCCCTGTCGTACCCGCCAGATCAGTACCCCGTCGCCGGGGACCTGGGAGTCATAATGCCGCTGCGCGGAGTTCGGATATCGGCGCTCGATGAGGAAGAACTCCTCCTCCCTCCGCGTGTCGTCCCACAGCAGAACAGCCCCGTCCGCGTCCGTCCGCACCAGCGCGCTGTTCCGCGGCGACAGCGGAAACAGTCGCGGCTCCGCCCAGCCGAGGACGAGTTTGTGCCACATGTCCAGGTGCACCGAGCCTTGGTCGTTGCTGAAGAACGGATAGGCACCCATCAGTGTGAGGAGATGGTTCCCCTGGCCGGTGTTGTACATGTCCACCGTGCCTATGGAATGCGACAGTTCATGGGCGATCTGATAGAACGGCGTTAGCGGGCCGACGCCGGCGACGTGGATTCGGACGGTCACCTCGGCGGATCCCCGTGGGAAGTCGAAGGTGAAATGAAATGGGGTGTTGTCGCGGTTCGCGGGCAGGGCGCCTGTGATGTTCTCGATGAGGACGACGCACAACTCGTCGAAGGCCACGCTCCGGTCGTGATCAACGTCTTGATTCGCGAACAGTTCAGGCCTCGTCTCCGCGACCCGCTTCAGGATTCCGGCGCTGCGCGCCTCAGGCCCGGGGTCATTCGCGTACTCTCCCAGGTCGATCGGCCCTACGACATCGACTCGGTCGAACCAGAATCGGCTGTTGCTGTTCTCGCGGAAGTACTCGCGGAGGCTCGCCGGGTTCACGGGACCGTCGGTGGTGAACGGCGGGGCAGGGTCTCCGAATCCCAGGAGGTCATAGTAGAGCGGCGGGTGAACATCGCTGAACGACGGGAAGTTGCTGTACTCACCCAGTACGATAAGTAACGGTCGGGCGCCGGAGGCGACCTTCCCGAGCTGCCGGACTGTTCGGTGACCAAATGCCTCAAGAGTCGGTGTAATCGCCATACCTAAAGGCTCCTGCACCCGCTACGGGCATGCAACTCACGCCCGGTGCGCCCTGGGACCGAGCGGGCCTCTCCGCTGATGGCAGCCGTTGCCGGCAGACGCCTCCCGCCCGTCACTCGTGAAGGGCCCGGCTCCGCGGGCGTCGGCAGCCTTGCCCCGCCGCAGCCTGACGGCCGCGATCACAGGCCTGGCCAGCGGGGTGGAGAGGGTGGCCAGGATTGGGTGCAGGGTGCGTACGCCCTTGGACCGTCCGACCTCGGCACCCTGCTTGGTCCGACCGAACACGCGCCGGTGGGTGGGGTCGATGTCCACGAACGCCACCCGGTCCAGGCCGGCAGTAGCGGGGTGTCTCGCACGAGGCGGGCGAGGAAGTTCCGGTGCACCGCGTGCAGTTGCCGGTTGTGGCCGTGGGTGAACGAGCGCAGGAAGGTGCCCAGCGTGGAGGGCGCGCGCACCCCGCCGAACAGTCGGCCCATCGCGCCGTGCCGCAGCCGGTCGGCGTCGTCGATCGAGTCAGCCCCGGCGCACATCGCCCCGACCAGCGTCATCACCTTCACATTCGGGTGGGCGCCGCCGCTGTTACCCGCGCCGTCGATGCGCAGCCGCTCTGCGACGAGACCGGGCAAGCCAACCCGTTCGGCCAGGCGGACCAGCGGGACCAGCCCGGCGTCCGCGATCAGGTTCGGCTCGTCGAACACGGCGGAGACAGCTCCGGGGCTGTGGGAGGATTTCACCTACGAGGTGCCTTGCTGGTCGGGCCGGACGGAAGCGTGAGAACTCCCATCCTCCCAGCTCAACAGGCACCTCTTTGCGTCATCTCCTCCCCGCCCCGATCACCGGCTGGTGGATTCGGGCTAAGCGGTGATTATGCAGATCGTAATCGTCATCTTCACCACCACCGAGGTGGGATGCACGTTGACAACTGAGAAATTCAAATTCAGGCCACCGGGCAAAGGATTTGTCACCACATGGAAGTCCCGGACCTCAACAGCGTAAACCTCCTGTAGGCTCCCCGGTTCCGCGTGAGCTGTGGCAGTAATTGATATGTTGTCACCGAGGGTCCCAACAAGGATCCCGGTAGAGAAGACCTCGCTTTGCCCTGGCCTCAACTCTGAGAACCCAGTCTCACCTCGCCAGGGAATGTTCACAAATTGGATGTTAGCCACAACAAGCCTCCTCTGTGAGGTCGAATGCCATACCTCCAGGCAAGCACGGGTGCGTTCATCCTGCATCTGGGCCTTCTCGGGTGAAGGAATCGTGTGATCCTTCGTACGAGGACTGCGATGGCGCTCTTTAGTACTGCAACGGTGTCTGCCGTGACTGCTGGCCAGGTTCGTCGTTGGTGTGGTTATGGGTGGGGACCTTGCTGATGTGCGTGTGTGGGCGAGTGAACTGGATGCGGTGCACGGGCGGTTCGTGCACCGGTTCAGCCGGTCGGAGCCGCGGGAGTCGGCGCTGGCCTATATGCGGGGGCTGATCGCTCCGTTGCAGCGCAAGAACGGCTGGACACGGGTGTGTCAATTTAACGGCTGATCTTGGTTGTTGAGTGGTCAGTTGTTGCTCGGCGTGAGGCGGCCCTCGAAGGCGATCTGGAACGCGTTCAGGGGTGCCTTCCAGCGCATGGTCCACCGCTTGCGGCCCTTGCCCGTGGGGTCCAGGCTCATCAGCGCCATGTAGATGCACTTGAGGGCGGCGGCCTCGTTGGGGAAGTGTCCGCGGGCGCGGACGGCCTTGCGGATGCGGGCGTTGACGCTCTCGATCGCGTTCGTGCTGCAGATGACCTTGCGTATCTCGACATCGAAGGAGAGGAAGGGCACGAACTCGGCCCAGGCGTTCTCCCACAGTTTCACGATCGCCGGATACTTCTGGCCCCACGCCTCCTGGAACTCGAGGAACCGCTCCGTCGCCGCATCCTCGCTGGGTGCGGTGTAGACGGGCTTGAGGGCCTTGGCGACCTTGTCCCAGTCCTGCCGGGCGGCGTAACGGAACGAATTCCGCAGCATGTGAACCACACACGTCTGGACAATCGTGCGAGGCCAGATGGCCTCCACGGCTTCGGGAAGGCCCTTGAGCCCGTCGCAGACCAGCATGAGCACGTCGTCCAGGCCGCGGTTCTTCAGCTCGGTGAACACGTGCAGCCAGTACTTCGCGCCCTCGCCGCCGTCGCCGGCCCAGATGCCGAGGATGTCGCGAGTGCCGTCCACGGTCACCGCCATCACCACGTAGATGGGGCGGTTCGCGACCTGCCCGTCCCTGATCTTGGTCTGTCGACGATCTTGTGATCCGGACGGTTGAACGGGTCGTGCCGACTGTTCGCGATCATGCATCGCGTGCTCTCGTGATGTGCTCTTGGAGCTGTTTCCGCACCTGTCCGCGCTGCTGATCGAGGAGGTCGAACGACGGCCGGAAAAGGTGGTGTTGAGGACGCGGGTGCGGGCCACGACTGGGGCCTGCCGGTGCGGCCAGAGGTCGTCTCGGGTGCACGGTCGGTACGTACGGAGGTTGCGCGATGTCCTGGTACCAAGCAGTATTGCTCGCAGACGAATTGCCTCTCCACCCAGCCGCAACCGCCTACTCTGGGCCGGTCATGGCGTCTTGCTTCAGGCGTGAGGCGACGTAGCTGGCTCGGTCGGCTCCAGCAGCGGCGTGCCATCGTTGGGCTGCTGAGTCGGAGATGCCCAGCAGGTCGGCGAGCAGTTTCCAATGGACACTGCCGACCATCGCAAGCAGGGCTCCGTTGCGGGCGTAGCGCATGTTCTTGATCCCCAGGCCTTTCAGGCGGCGTGCGAGGCGATCGGCGCTGAGCGGCTGGCCGGGATGCGCGCCGGGGAACAGATGTGCCGTCTGCACGCTGCGGACCGGGACACGCTCCGCCCGGCGCGCAGCCATCAGACGTGTCACCAGGTGAGAGAGCCGGGGCCGCAACCAGAGCGGGTCACTGCCGAGCGTGAGCCCGAGGATGCCAGGCGCCACGCCCAGCCCGGCACGGACGGCGCTCTGCACAGCGGACAGTCTGTCGGTCTTCCCCGACGGCGCAGCGCTCAGATCCCGGGCCACGCGTCCTGGTTGACGAGGGCAAGCACCAGTGAGGCGATGTTCCAGGCGTCGTCGTCACCTCGGTGATGACGGCCTTCCAGAGGCAGCCCGGTCAGGCGCAGGGCTTGGGCCATCCCTGGACGCTTGCGCAGCTTGTGAGCTTCGGTGAAGGCCGTCTTGACGTTGGTGTGTCGCTTCCCGAAAGGGTAGACGGTGCCAGTGGCCTGGCATTGGCGGCTGAACTGGTGACGGTCGTAGTCGCCCCAGCTGGCCCACGGGCGAGCCCCTGCCTGGTGCTCAGCCGCCAAGAGCCGACACGCTTCAGCGAATCCGACGCCTGTGTCCACCTCCGCTTGGGTCAGCCCGGTCAACTCGGTGCAGAAGTCGCTGACGAAGGACCGCGCCGGCCGTACAAGAACCCGATGCCGGGCGACCCGTTCACCCGCGCGCAGGTCGACGACGGTCAGCCCTATCTCGATGATCTCGCTGACTGCCCCGCACGGCGGTGCGCCGTCCCAGCATGTCGCTTCGACATCGACGACGTTCAGCAGCTGCTCGACAGGGTCCACATGATCGAGGGTAGAAAGAGATTCACTCACTGAGTAGCGAATTTTGCCTGCCGTCCCCTGCTACTGCTCCACCGGCGACCACTGGCCACGCTGGGCGCGGCAGGCGGCAGGCGGCAGGCGGCAGGCGGCAGGCGGCAGGCGGCAGGCGGCAGGCAAAAGACCATCGCTGGGGTGCCCTGAGGTTCCCCCGCTGCGCGGGAGTGGCTGACTAGCAGGTCAGGGCGGGTTGACGTGGTTTCAGGTTCACTGGTTCGGCCGCTGCCTGGTCGGCGTAGTGCTTCTCCTCGAACTCGATGGGGCTGAGGTGGCCGAGCCGCTTCTGGATGCGGCGGGGGTTATAGAAGCCGTCGATGTACTCGAAGAGCGCGAGATTCGCGTCGGCCCTGGTCGCGAAGACGCGGCCGCGGATGCACTCGGTCTTGATCAGCATCCACAGGTTCTCCGCCAGGGCATTGTCGAAGGAGTCGCCCACAGAACCCATGGACGCCTGAACTCCTGCTCTGACCAGGCGTGTTGTGAGCTTGACAGACGTGTATTGCGTGCCGTGATCGGCGTGGTGGACGAGTTCGCCAGGGGCGACCTCGCGGCTGGCCAGCGCGTACTCGAGGGAGGTGAGGACCAGGTCGGCGTCCGCGTGGGCGGAGGTCTCCCAGGCCACGACTCTGCGGGAGAAGGCATCGCGGATCGCCGACAGCCACCGTGGCCCCTCCAGGGTGGGGATCATGGTCAGGTCGGTGACCCACAGCCGGTTCGGCGCATGTGCCGTGAAGTCGCGTTGCACCAGGTCAGGGGCGACGTCGGCGTGCGGGTCGCGGCGGGTGAAGCTCTTGCTCCTGCGGGGGCTGATCCCGGCCAGGCCGGCCTGGCGCATGAGCCGCTCGACCCGCTTGCGGCCGACGTGGACGCCCTCGCGCTTCAGGACGGCATGGATCCTGGGTGATCCGTAGATCCCGCCGGAGTCCTGGTGGATCTGCCGGATCTGCCCGGTCAGCTCGGTGTCCTGGCGGCGACGTTCACAGGGGTTCGGTCTCGGACCGGCGCCAGCGGTAGTAGGTGGAGGAGGGGATGTGCAGTTCCCGCAGTACGGGCTCGACCCCCAGGTGCGGGTGCTCGTCGAGGAGAGCGGTCACCTGGGCCGGGTCGGGTCGAGCTGCGCGGCGAAAAAAGCCGAGGCCGTCCGCAGGACCTCGTTCGCCCGGCGCAGGTCGCGCACCTCGCGCCGCAGCTGGGCGAGCTCGTTCTTCTCTTCGGTGGTGAGCATGTCGTTCCGTTCGCCGGCGTCGGCCTCGGCCTGGCGGATCCAGTTGCGCAGGGCTTCGTGATGCACGCCGAGTTCCTCGGCCATGCGGCGGATCACGGGCTTCGGCTCGGCGGTCCGTTACATCCGTACCGCACGCTCACGCAACTCCAGCGGGTACTTCCTCGGGGCAGGCATCGTCTGGGCTCCTCTCATGAAACCCATCTGACCTGCTGTCACCTTTCCCCGCATCTCGGGGGAACCTCACCCTGAGCGTTGCAAGGAAGTACCGATTACTCACCCGAGGTCGTTGTGCGCCCGCATACGTTTCAGGCACCTGAGTCGCCGCGCGCCCGCGGGGACCACTGGACATGAAACAGGAGACGCCATGAAGGACGTTGCCGAGGTCGGGATCATCTGGGCCAGCAGGACGGGCAGCTACAACCACAACGAGACCGTCGTGCCCGTCGACCTTGACGCCAGGGTGAACGCGAGCGTCGAGCTGGGCTTCGTCCCCGCGGACACCACGTTCGCCGTCAGCGGGGTCGGCTGGTCGAACCACAACGAGATCCTCATTTCCGACTGACTCTGTCAGCGCGCATGGGGGGCGTCCTCGGTCCGCTTTCGCAATGGCGGATCTGGCCGGGGCACCCTCCATGTCCGCTGATGCGGATCGACGGGTTTGGGCGGTAGGGGTGGAACCGGCCAGCTGGTGACGGCTGCTACGTGTGGTTCCTCCCATGGCAATCACGCGGGTCGCGCAGCTGACCGGTCTGGGCGTGGTGGGAATCCCGGAGTTCCAGGCGTCCCGGCCGAACGGGCGGACATCGTCGCGGCATTCGGCCGCCCAGCACGCAGCAGTGTGCTCGGCCCAGCACACCGAAAGGCCCGTGGCTGTGCCCGCCTCGACGTGCGCTTCGCCCGGCGTCGGAGCCGCGACGACCTGGAGGACGCGGTGTTGGAACGTGGCTTCACCACTGTCCAGTGTTTCCCCGCAAGCGCCCACTCCGTCTACCTGTACGACAAGGTCCACCCCGACACCGGTCCGCTGGTCGCGCAGACAGCGGCCGCCGGCGACGGCACGTGGGACCGATAGGGAGCCCCGGCCGTGCCGACATCCGAAACGATCCGCGATCGTGCCCGTGCCCGGCTCCGGTCCGCCCCCCACGCGGAAAGGACTCGCCGTCTTCCCTCGGCGGCGCGGATCGTGGTGGGCGGGGAACTGCTGTCCAGCATCGGGACGGGGACCACCGTCCCGTTTCTGCTCGTCTATCTGGACGAGGTGTGTCGCACCCCGGACGGCGTCGTCGGCCTGCTGCTCGTCGCACGGGCCCTCGTGGCGCTGGCCGGGGCCACCCTCGGGGGCGTCCTGTGTGACCGGATCGGGCCGAAAGCGGTCGTCGTCGCGGCCCTGGCCGTGACTGCGGTGTGCTCGGTGGGGATGGCCACCTCCGCCAGTCCGCTGCCGGGCGGCGCTGCGATGCTCGCCCACACTGTCGCCTTCACTGTCCTGGCCCCGGCCCTGGACGCGATGCTGGCCCAGGCGGCACCGGGCCCCGCCCGCCAGGCGGCATTCGCCTGGCGCAACACGGCCGTCAACCTCGGGGGTGCTCTGGGCGCCGCAGCCGCCTCGGTCACGCTCGTCGTGCTGGGCACCGGCAGCGGACTGACGATGCTCTACGTCCTGGACGCTCTCTCCTTCGCCGGATTCGCCCTGCTTCTCGCCCTACGGGTCACCTCCTTTGCCCGACCCGCGGCCCCGCAGGGGAAGGAGCCGGCCGGGTCCCGGGCTGTGGGGCCGGGCGGCGGGTACGCCACGGCGGTGGCAGACCCGGTCCTGCGTCGGATATGCCTTTTGGTGGGCTTCACTGTCGCCGCCGGGTTCACCCAGCTTCAGATCGGCCTCCCCGCCCTGGCTACTGCCGACGGCACGCAGGCCGCACTGGGCTGGATGTTCGCCGCGTTCATGGTCACCAGCGCGGTCCTGCAGATCCCCGTCGAGCGACGACTGCCAGGAAGGAGCCGGGCCAGTGTCCTGGCTGCGGCGCTCACGTGCATGGCCCTCGCCTGGACCGTCATCGCCGTCTCCCACCACCCCTCGCCGGTGATCCTCGCCGTCGCGGCGGCCATTTTTGCCGTGGGCGGCACGCTGTTCAGCCCCGTGCCGCCCACTCTGGTCAACGACATCGCTCCATCCGCGTTGCTCGGCCGCTACAACGGCGCCCACATGCTCGCCTGGACCGGCGGCTTCACCGTCGGCGCCGCCGCCACCAGCACCCTGCTCGCCGCCGGCGCTCTCCGCGCTCTCTTCCCCGTCTGCGCCGCCGCCCTGGCACTGACCGCGGGTTTCCTGTGGCATCGCAGACGTCGCTACCTGCCCGTACCGCTCATGCGCATCCCGGTCGCTACGCCGCAGCACCCCCTGCCGAAGGGCTCAGCATCATGACCCCGCCCCGACAGACCGAGCCCGCCGAAGCCTCCCTGCGGGCAGCCGTCGCCCACCATCGCCACGATCCCGCCGGGCGTCTGGGTGCCCAGCTCGCCCTGGCCCGCCTCTGGCGTGAGCGCGGCGACTACCGACGCGCCGGTGTCTTGCTGGCGCTGACGCTCAACGCCGCCGAACACACCTACGGCCCCGACTCCCCGGATGTCGCCGAGGTGTGCAACGAGTGGGGCGTACTGGGCAAGTACGCCGGGCACTTCGACCGGTCCCGGACCCTCTATCTGCGAGCCCTGGCCATCTGCGAGAACACCTACGGCAGTGACCACGACACCGTCGCGACCCTGTGCCACAACCTGGGCGGCCTGGCCCACGCCCGCGGAACCCACCACGAGGGCGAGCCCTGGGCCGCCCGCTCGGTGAGCATCCGCACCCGTCTGCACGGTCCCGACCACCTGCTCGTCGCGGCCGACCGGGCCGCCTGGGCCGCACTCCTGGACGGCTGCGGCCGCCCCGGTGATGCGGAAACCCAACTGCGCGCCGCTCTCACCGTCTTCCAGCACGTCCACGGCGCCGAGCACTACGAGATCGCCGTCACCACACACAACCTCGCCGCCATCCAGCACCGCCGAGGCCACCACACCGCCGCCATCAACGGCTACACCCGAGCCCTCACCCTCAAAGCACGCCTCCTCGGCGACTCCCACCCCGACCTCGCCACCACCCTGGTCAACCTGGCCACCGCACACCGTCAACGCGGCGACCACGACCAGGCGGCCCCGCACTACGCCCGAGCCATCGCCATCCTCACTCCCCACGTCACCCCCGATCACCCCACCCTGTCAGCTGCCCGGCGAGGGCTTTCTTTGTCCGGTACGGAAGGTCCGTATGCATGAACCGCCTGTATGAACGCACGACCAATCGGCGTACGGCATCTCAGCTCGACGCAGCGCTGCGGACCGAGGTGACCGCGCACGCCGAGGCTCACCAACTCGGCGACGTCCTCGACGCAGCTGCTTCCCGACGACCTCGGGATGAGCGTCACCGCACTGTGTGGTCGGGTGCACCAGAGGCGGCTTCGTTCTACATAGGAGTCAGCGACGACTCGGCAGGCCATGCACTCCTCGACGAACTCCACGCGGCGGTCACCCGGGCGAAAGGCAGCTGAGTGCGAGACGTGAGGCCCTCTCGGCAGCGTGGAACAACCACGGGCACTGTAGGCGGTGGCGTGGGCCAGGCGGCCCCGCTCGGGAAGCCTGGGCGGCGCAATTGGGATGAACGCAGCACCAAAGCGTTGCACTCATCGCAGATCGGGAGCTGTTGGGTGCCGGTTGCGACACAGCAGGCGTCACCCAACTGCTGGACGGTCTTCCGGTGCAGATTCTCGGCCGTCTCAGTTCCGGAGCAGCCATAGGTCCGACATGGGGCCGCCGTTCCACCTGAAGAACAAGACGTTCCCGGTTTGACTGGCGGAATAGTTGCAGTAGGTCACACTCCAGGTGATTTTTGTTGGCGGCCCGCTTCATATTCAAGGGCTTTTGCGAGGTCGGCCCGGGTGCGTACGCCGAGTTTGAGATAAATGTGCTGGAGGTGGTTGTCGACAGTTCGGACAGAAAGTGTGAGGTGCTGGGAAATCGTTTTGCTGGAGTTCCCGGCGGCGGCCATCAGGGCGATCTCTTGTTCGCGTTTGGTCAGGCGGACGGAGGGGGTGCCGAGCGCGGACAGGAGTGGGGTCCGGGCGTCTTCGCACTGGGCCGCGAGGGCTGCGGCCCGAGTGGCGTCGGCGGTGGCTTTGCGGGGGTCACCCTGGTGTGTCCAGGCGCCGGCTGATGCGGCTGATGCTTCAGCGGCGAGGATGGGCGAGCCCATCCGCTGGAAGGTGCGTGAGCACTCCATGAGGCGGCCGGGGTCGTTGGCGGCAAGGGCGGTTGCCAACCGTGCCCGGGTGTGGGTGAGCGCTCCGTCGCACTGGGTCGCGAGTTCGGTGAGGCGGTGCTGGACGCTCGGGGCGTCACCGAGGCGTGCGACGTCGGTCAGCAGAAGGACCTCGGACAGGGTGTGGCCGGTGCGGCGGGCGTCGTCGGCCGCAGCGTGCAGGACGTCGCGGGCGCGGCTGAGCTTTCCTTGGGCCGCGTGCAGCCAGGCAGTGCCGAGGGTCTCCTCGCCGGCCATGAACCCGCTCGGTAGGTACTGTTCGAGTTCCGGGAGCAGGGACTCGGCCGTGTCCGTGTCGCCGGCCAGTGCGGCGCAGGCGATCAAACCCGAGACGTAGAGCCTGGTGGTCCTGGTGTGCTGGTGCGTACGTGCGATGGCGGCGGCTTCCGCATACCAGCGGCGGGCACTGGAGGGGCGCCCGGCCAGCCACTCCGTTCGCGCGATGAAGTAGGCGAGCCACTGGCGGGCGAGGGGGGAGGGCGAATCCTGAAGCGTGTCGAAAGCGCTCAGGCAGGTCTCGCGGGCCTCGCTGATCAGACCGGCCTCCGAGAGCGCCAGTGCAAGCGGCGCCAGTTGGATCGCGGGATGCGGAAGAAGCGTTCCTCCACCGATCGCCTGGTGCATGCTGTGCCCGTGCTCGGCCAGTGCCCTGGCCTGTGCCACGCGGCCGACAACGGCCAGAGCCACGGCTTTCGTCGTCGACGCCAGCAGCCAGATGTCAGGGCTCTCCTGATGTGGGGCTCCGGGGAGGCTGTCGAGCAGTTGGAGCCCGGCCTCGGGCAGCCCGGAGACGGCCTGCATGGCTCCTTCCATGAAATGCAGCTGTTGCTTCGCCGTCCGGCTTCGCAGCACTGTGCGGGCGTCGGCGCACACGGAGAGTGCCTGGTCGAGTCGTGGGCTCGACCAGAACAGGTTCATGCTCCGGGCGGTGACTGCGGTGATCTTCTCCTGATCGTCGCGGGCGTGGGCGTCGGCCTCGGCGAGGACCGCTTCGGCGCGCTCCAGGCGGCCGGTGTACGTCAGCACTCTGCCCAGCAGGATCCGGGTCTCCAGCGTCTGCTGGTCCGGTTTGATCGCGGTGAGCAGCTGGATGACCTGTTCGCTGTCGTTGGCGTTCATCGCGATGGCGGCGGCCTGGGCCAGGAGGGCGGGATCGGCGGTGCCGATGGCCGCCAGTCGCCAGGAAGCGACGTGCAGGGTGTCGTCGCGGCGTCTGAGTCCGTGGGTTTCGAGACGCTCAGCCAGACGAAGACCCAGGTCGTAACGCTGGAGGGGTGAGATACCGGCGGCTATGACCTCGCTGTACAGGGGGTGGGACATCGCGACGGTGATTCTTCGGCCGTGCGCGGTGACCTGGATGATGCCCGAGCTCTCGACTTCGGCCAGGTGAGCGCGGTCGATGAGAGAGGCGGCGTCGGTCACGGACAGGGGGCCGCAGAGGGCGAGGGCTTGCAGGAGCGGGAGCGCTGCGGGCGGGGTCGCCGCGATCTTGGCGGTGATCAGGTCGTTGAGGTGAGGGGTGACGGCAAGCCGGTGATCGGACATTTCCCAGACTTCGCCGTTGAGGCTGAGGGTGCCTGATTCGACGGCTCCCAGGACGAGTTCCTTCAGGAAGAGGACGTTTCCGCCGCTTGCGGTGTACAGCGCATGCAGGGTGCGGTGGCCGACGAGACCGCCGAGGACGCGTTGGACGAGTGCCTCGACCTGGGTGCGGTCCATGTGGGACAGGTCGATGCGGCGGACGCGGTCCCCGCGTCGCAGTAGGGCCTCGACAGCGTCACTGACTGGTTCACCGGTGCGGGCGGTGCCGACCAGGACAATGACGTGGGAGTCCAGGAGCTGGCCGAGCAGGACGGCTGATGAGCTGTCCAGATGGTGCATGTCGTCGACGAAGACCACGGTGGGCTTGCCTGGGTCTGCGGCCATGGTCCGGGCGACGGCTCGGAATCCGCTGACCGGGTCTGCCAGGTCGACGTCCGGGGGTAGCAGGTGGGCGATCGCGCTGAGGGGTACCTGCCCGGCAGCCTTGCCGGCTACGGCCCTCGCAGTGCGTCGTCCGCTCTGGGCGGTTGCCAGTTCCAGAAACTCATCGGCGAGGCGGGTCTTACCCACTCCCGCCGGCCCGCAGATCATCCAGCCCCGGGTGTGTCCGTCGGACAGGTCCCGGGCGAAGGAATCCATGAATGGCTGTCGCCCGATGAGCGGCCATCTGTCTGCCCAGCCCTGCATTCGACTGCTCCCTCAAGGGGCGACCGGTCAGACAAATGCTACCGGACCGCATGAGCAGCATGGTGATCGAGGGGCGGGAGATTCGACATCGTAAGCCTCGACATCGCCTTTGCACCGGCAGCGGAGCTTCGCCTGGTGTGCTACTGCCAGCGGCTGTTCCAAAGCATCACCTAGAACACGATGTCTATAAGCTGAGCAGGTCCCGCGCTTGCCGTTTGCCAGGCCTGACTGGGCTGGTGTGGACGTCAACTTCTCCAGACCTGCAGAATGGCTGACGGCCCAGGACTCCGTCGTGCCGACTCGGAACAACCAGTTTTACGCCGAAGCAGGCGGGAGCGGCGCGGGTTGCAGGACAGTGTTATTGAGTCCGGCATGACGAACTCTGCCGGACATGTGGGCGGCGGGATACAGGCGAGGGCGGCCCGGGAAGAACGGCGGTGACGCCTCGTTCCAGCTCGGCACGCCCGTCGCCCGTACGCCAAGAGCCGGCGGGCCCGTCGTCGACACGTCAGAGGTGGTCGCCATGATGACGTGGACGTCTTATGCGGTCGGCGTCATTCTGCGCGTAGCCGACCCCACGGACATGAACGACGTCGGCCGGTCATATCCTCGTCCACGCCGCGCTCGCCCCGGCGCTTCCCAACGCCTGCCCCTCGGCAGCGCTCGGTCACCCTCCGCCGCCGCCCGGGTCCATGTTCCGACCGAGAGCCGAGGAATCGGCTGCGAGTCTGCCTCCGCCGCCGCCCGGATCCATGGTCCGGCTCGCCGCGGTGGACATGCGGTGTCCATCCGACGGGCCGACCCCGGGCGCGGCATGTGCCAGCGAGGGCACAACCACGGCGGCGATGGCTGCCGTCGCTACGATGGCGGCCCTTCTCATTTTGTTCATTTCTCCTGCTCCTAAGCGATATCTGGAGGCTTTCGCGATGAGCGACGAGGCGCGCACATTTACCTCGTGCGCTCATCCTGTGCACGAGAGTGCGAGGGGGCTTGAGTAATGGGTGCTCATCCTGGGCCACGTGCGCGGCAGGGGCGCAGCTCCGACGGCTCGTCCGCCTCACCGAGTGGAACATGTCCTCTGCTGCGTCCTCGGCCTTGCTTCACCCGCGGCAGGTCTGGAAGGGCAACGGGGCTTCTTTGCGCAGCAGTTCGAACAAGTCGGGATCGACGTTCCCTCCGCTGATCACCGCCACGTGCCCCCCGGCTGCGGGGAGGTCGCGCTCGTGGTATAGGTACGCCGCCGTGGTGACCGCCCCGGACGGCTCGACGATCATGCCCGCGCGCCGTGCCAGAAGGGCCACGCTCGAGCAGATCTCCTCTTCGGTGACGGTGATGATGTCGTCGACGAAAACGCGCATGTGCTCGAAGGTGTGCTCCCCCACGGTCGTCATGCGCAATCCGTCGGCCATGGTCCGGCTGACGCGCTCGGTCGGCCAGGTCACGCGCCGTCCGGTGCGCAGGCTTTCTCCGGCGTCCGCCGCCAGCTCCGGCTCGACGCCCACCACCCGTATACCGGGGCGTGTGAGCTTCAGTGCAGCGGCGACACCTGAGATCAGTCCGCCTCCGCTGACGGGCACCAGCACCGTGCCGATGTCGAGTCCCGCAGCCACCGCTTCGTCGGATATGTCGAGGCCGACCGTTCCCTGGCCCGCGATGACGTCCAGGTCGTCGAAGGGGGGCACGGTCACATAGCCGTGTTCCGCGGCCAACTGCTCAGTGAGGGCCGGGCATTCTTCGGGGGAAGCGAAGCGCACATCGGCCCCGTACTCCAGGACCCCGTCGATTTTCACCTTGGCGGCCGTGGAGGGCATGACGATCGTTGCTTTCACGCCGTCCTGCCGGGCTGCGTGGGCAAGTGCTTTGCCGTGGTTCCCGCTCGATCGCGCAATGACGCCGCGAGCCTTCTGCGCCTCGGACATCCGCGACAGTCGATTGTACGCGCCACGTATTTTGAACGAGCCGGTGATCTGCAGGTTTTCTGGTTTCAGAAAGAGAGACCGATGCCCGCAGGAGGCCCATGGAGCCCTGAGCAGCGACGTACGGGAGACCACTGGCTCCAGGCGCTGCCGGGCCGCGTGCAGGTCGTTGAGCGTGACGAGAGTCATGAGTCGGTCATCCTTGTCGGGTAGTGACGGTCATCTGGCGAGCCGCTCACAGGGGGTGGACGCAAACCCTCGGCACTCAGCTCCGGTCGGAGCCTCTGCGCGGCCGTCATGCGCCGGGGGATCGCTCGGTCCGGGTGACCTCGACGAACATCATGGGACGATCGCCGGCCGTATGCAGAGCGGCCTCGTCGGGACTCCACCAGCAGCCGCAGGGCAGACCGGTCGCGTTGCCGGGGCGGATGACGACCGTGTCTTCCCCGGCCGTTGCCCAGGTGACCGTTTCCGTGGTGCCGTCCGGGTGGCGGGCCGCGCGGGGAGGGAATTCGTCCGCGGTGTCATAGCGGCAGCCAGTGCCGTCGTGCCGATCAACGATGTCGGGCGGTGCGGCACCGTCGTCCATGTGGACCGGGGCTGCCGCCCTCGCCGCGACGATCGAGACCATGGGAGCGGCGAGCAGCACGCCGGCTACGGCTACGGTGAGGGCTACTGCTTTCAGGGGCTCGTGCATCGCTGTCCTCCTGGTTGCTCGGTGCACGGGCGGACCGCACTGCAGCGGCAACCTCCACGCGCCGGCGGTCCGAGCCGGCGAGGGTGGTCTGGTCGCGGCGAGGGTGAAGGAGTCTTCTGTCGTCCTGGCGGCAGTAGGGGGTGCGGTGCAAGTCATGGTGATCACGGCCTCGGAGAGCTGCTGTGTGACTCTTCCAGGAGACGCCGCGCAGCCCTGGGGCGACTGAGCAAGCAGTACTCAAACGCGGAACAAGGCCGGTCACCAGGCCGGTCTTCGAGGGCGAGGCGCGTGTCGGGGCCGGCTGTCCCCACCGGAGGGCTGAGCACGCTTGGGCGAGCAGCGTCTGCTCCAGCCGAGTATCTCCTACTCATGTGGGGATGCTCCTGCGCCCTTCAGAATGCCGATACGTGGAGCCGCACGCGAGTACGGCCAGGAACAGGAGGTTCACGATGGCTGCAGAGGACGACTTCGGCGTCGAGGAAGCCGGCGCGCGCAGGGACGGGCACGCTGAGGGGCTTGCCGCCAACCGGGCGCTGTGGGATTCCCTGGCCGCGACCCACGGCACGACAGCCACCGATCAGTCCTACGACGTGGAGGCGTTTCTCGGCGGTCAGCAGACGCTGCGCAGCATCGAGCGTGAACTGGCCGGTGACGTAGCGGGCAAGGATCTGCTCCACCTGCACTGCCACTTCGGCATGGACACCTTGAACTGGGCCCGCCTGGGCGCGAGGGTCACCGGAGTCGACTTCTCCCCCGTAGCGATCACCCGTGCCCAGGACCTCGCCGAAAAGGCGGGACTGGTCGCGGACTTCGTCGTGGCGGACACCCAGCGCCTGCCCGACAGCCTTGCGGCCGGGTTCGACGTCGTCGTCGCCACGTACGGCGTGTTGTCCTGGATCGCGGATGTCGACGCGTGGATGCGGGGGGCCGCGCGGGCGCTCAGACCGGGAGGCCGACTGGTCCTGGTGGACATCCATCCGGCCTTCCAGACCGTCCTCAGCTTCGAACCTTTCGTAGCCGACTGGCCTTACGGCGGCGGCGAGGCTCAGTACGTCGCTCTGACCGGTACTTATGCAGATCCGAGCGTCGTGACGGAGGCGCGGCAGACGGTGCAGTTCCCCTACTCGATCGGTGAGATCGTGACTGCCGCCGCTTCGGCGGGCCTGGTTGTGGAACGGCTGGCAGAGCATACGGAGACGGAATCCGACGGCCGCCACATCCTGCCTCGAGGCGCCGACGGTCTCTACCGGTTCCCGTTCAGCGACACCTACCTGCCGATCATGTACTCGCTGCTGGCTGTCGCGCCACGCACGCCGACGAGCGGCAGTTGATCGCGTCCTCCCTCTCACGTTCAGGGGGCCTGTCGGCAAAAGCCGACGGCCGTCCCGCGTTGCGGCGCGGCGTTGCCACAGCCGTCACCGACCCGGGGTAGCGGGCTGCAGTCAGACTTCGGACGGTCGGCTGTGCAGCGGCGAGTCGTGAGCACTTGAGTGCCTCATGCTCAGGTGCTGCATGCCGGCCGCGACGCACGCTTGTCGCTGACCTTCAGACTTCTACGGCAAGGCATGTCATGCGTTCCTACAGCAGAGTTGCGTCTCATCTCGAGCGGCGCGGGGGCAGTGAACACGGTCCGGCCGTGTTCGTCGGCGAGCTGGACCTGACGGACGTGGCGACGGCGAGGGAGGTGCACCTGACCGGCCGCCGGTCGTATACGGTCGAGTCCGCGCTGATCGGTTTCGACGGAATACCCGCTCTCCTGGAGAGCCTGGAAGAGATGCAGGCCCGACCGTTGCGTTGGCTCGGTATGACGACGCGTGACGGTCACATTGCCGCCAACATCGGCATCCCGGGCGGTTGCCTGCGGATGACCGGGCCGCGCTGCGGGACGTCGTCTACGTGCTCTGCAAGAGCGTGAGCCGGCGGGATGCTCCCGCAGAACAGGTCCGCTGCAGCGGCCGGGCGGCGCCTGCGGGAGTGGACCGAAGCGGGCGTCCTGCCGCAGCTGCACGAGGTGCTGCGTGGACATGCACGACACTTCGATCGACGGCTCGCACGTCCGCACGCTCGAAGGGGGCATCACACCGGACCTTCGCCGGTCGACCGGGCCCGCCCCGGCAGCAGGCACCACTTGGTCGTCGACCGGCATGGCACTCCCGCAGCTGTCTCGTTGACCAGCGGGAGTCGTCACGAGGGGGTGTAACGGATCTTGACTGGGAAGTGCACCGTCGTCGTCGCCACCGGCGTCACCGAGGCTCGACACCGTCGCGGAATGCTCGGCGAGCAGTTCCTCAAGGTCGAAGAGATGCCTCTCGACGCTCCGCCGCCCTGCGGTGCTGACTCTTGACGCCGAGACCGCGTTGTGGACTATGCCCACTTGGACGATTCTTTGTATTGCAGGGCCAGAGCAAGATCTCCGCGGCTGCGGACCCCCAGCTTGAGATAGATGCGCTGCAGATGGTTGTCGACTGTGCGGACGGAGAGCGTCAGGTGCTGCGAAATGGCTTTGCTGGTCTTCCCAGAGGCAGCCAGCAGAGCGATCTCCTGTTCCCGTTTCGTGAGAGGTTCGACAGCGTCGGCGATGGTGGACAGAAGGGGAGTCCGGGCGCCCTCACACAGGCCGGCGAGGCGCGTCGCGTCAACGGTGGCGGCCGTGACCTTACGGGCGTCTCCCTTTCGTCTCCAAGCGCCGGCTGCTGCGGCCGCCGATTCGGCGGCGAGGAGCTGGGCCCCCATGTGCTCGAGTTCTTCCGAGCACGCCATGAGTCCCTGGGGGTCCTTCTTCGCAAGGGCAGTAACGAACCGTGCCCGTGCAGGAGTGAAGGCGCCGTCGCCCTGGGCAGAAAGAGTGACCAGTCGTTCCTGGACCGCCTTCGGATCACCCAGGCGTGCGATGTCCGTCAGTACCAGTGCTTCGGAGACGACGTGACCGGTGCGCCCGGCCCTGTCTGCAGCGCTGCGCAACAGATACCGCGCACGGCTGAGTTCACCGCGAGCGGCGTGCAGCCATGCCACGCCGAGTGATTCCTCGCCCGTCAGGCCGCCACTTGCCGCGATGGCTTCATATTCGGGGACGAGGGCGGCGGCCGCGTCGATGTCGCCGGTGAGCGCCGCGCACGCCATCAACCCCGACATGTGCAAACGGGTGACCCTGTCCAGGTGGTACGTACGTGCTGTGGCAACTCCTTCGGCATACCAGCGGCGGGCGCTCACTGGGTGCCCGGCCAGCCACTCCGCACGGGCGCTCTCAAAAGCCAGGAACTGGCGGGCCACCGGCGAGTGTGCCGCCTGCAGGCTGTCCGCGGCGCTGAGGCAGATCCGGCGGGCCTGATCGATCTCTCCCATTTCCATGAGCGCCAGCGCGAGTGGTGCGGCCTGCATGGCGGGGTGGGGAAGCAGTTTGCCTTCGCCGACGGCCTCGTGGGCGGCCGTGGCGCGTTCCGACAGAGTCCGGGCTCGCTCGACGCTTCCGACGAACGTCAGGCCGAAAGCCTTCGCACTGATCGTTGCCAGCCAGACGTCCAACGCCTCTACAGGCGGGTCATCAGGCAGGTCATCGAGGATCTGCAGCCCCGGCACCGGCAAGCCGCCCACCGTGAGCATGGCTCCCTCCATGAGGCGGAGCTGCTGAGCGCCAGACCGATCGGACAGTGCAGAGCGGGCTGCGGCGCACACGGCGACGGCCTGAGCCGGGTCGGGGTCGGCCCAGAAGAGATTGGTGGAGCGCGTGGTCGCCGTAATGATCTTTTCATGGTCGTTGCGAGCCTGTGCATCGGCTTCGGCGAGGACAGCTTCGGCGCGTTCGAGCTGGCCAGTGTGCATGAGGGCCCGGCCGAGAAGCACACGGCTCTCCGCCGTGTGCTGATCGGCCTTGATCGCGGTGAGCAGCTCAATGGCTTGCTCGTTGTCGTTGGAATGCATGGCGATGGCCGCAGCCTGCCGGAGCAGGTCGGGCGCGGCGGTGCCGGTGGCCGCCAGCCGCCAGGAGGCGACGTGCAGGGCGTCGTCGCGCCGCCTGAGACCGTGGGATTCAATGCGCTCGGCCTGGCGCAACGCAAGGTCGTAGCGCTGCAGAGCGGGGGTCTCAGCCGCGATGACCTCGCCGTACAGAGGATGCGCCAGCGTGACGGTCACCCGGGACCCCTGGACGGAGATCTCGACTATGCCTGATCGCTCGAGGTGCTCCAGGTCCGTGCGGTCGGCGAGCGCCGCGGCATCAGCGAGAGAGAGCGTGCGGCACAAGGCGAGTGATTCAAGTAGGGGGCGCACGGCCGGCGGTGAGGCAGCGATCCTGCCAGCAATCAGGTCCCTGAGATGCGGAGTGACAGGAAGCCGCTCCTCCGAGGTGTCCCACACTCCGTCGTTGAGAGTGAGCTTCTCCTGGGCTATGGCTCCCAGCACGAGTTCTCTCAGAAACAGAGGGTTTCCGTCGCTGGCGCTGTACAGAGAATGGAGAGCGCGTCGGCTGACCGGGCCCTTGAGAACGCGCTGAAGAAGTTCCTCGACCTGGTCGCGCACCATGTGGTCCAGGTCGGTACGACGAATGTGGTCGCCGCGCTGCAGCAGGCCGTCGACGACGTCACTGGGCTGCTCGCCGGTGCGGGCTGTGCCGATCAGGCAGATCGTGCCGGAATCCAGGAGCTGGCCCAGCAGGGCCGCGGACGAATGGTCGAGCATATGAAGGTCATCCACGAGGACGACGGTGGGACGAGCCGAGTCCGACAAAGCCTGGGCCACGGCGTGGAAGCCCTGGACGGGATCGGTCATATCGACACCGTCGGGAAGGATGTGAGCGATCGCGCCCAAAGGCACCTGGGCCGCAGCCCGGCTGGCCACTGCCGCGGCCGTGTGCCGCTTGCTGGCGGCCGCCAGCCCCAGAAACTCTTCCGTCAGCCGCGTCTTTCCCACCCCGGCCGGTCCGCAGATCAGCCAGCCTCGAACGAGGCCGGCCGCGAGTTCGGTGCGGAAGGACTCTAGGTGCGATTGTCGCCCGACGAGTGGCCATCTGCCTTCCCAGCCCTGCATGACACACCGCCCAGAGGCCGACAGACCTCTCATGCTACGCCTCCGCCTCCGCCTACGGCCCCCGCCCCGGCCCCCTCATTCATCGGCGGCTCGGGCCGGACGGAGAAGTGCACCAAGTCCTGGAGCCAGGAGGCCGACGACCCGCTCGGAGTCCATGGCGGCCATCGGGTTCAGCCTGAGAACGTAACGGCTGAAGATCAGTCCGAGAGTCGTCGTCAGCACGGCCCCCGCTCGTTCTGCGGCGTCGGCTCCGCCGATGCGCTCCGCCAGCCGGGCGGTCAGTTCCCGCTCGACGTACTCGCGGAACGCGCGCATGAGCGCCGGGTCCCGCTGGGCCTGGGTGACCAGCAGTGTCAGCGGGCCGCCGAATTCCGGATCATCCCATACGTCCAGGACGGCCCGGACGATCTGTTCGGGCATCTGCCCGGGATCGCCCTCGAGCACGCGGGCCATCACCTGGCCCGGGCTGATCCCGAGCGCCATCGCCCCACCGAACAGCCCTTGCTTGGAGCCGAAGTGATAGCTGATCAGGGCCGGGTCCACGCCGGCTGCCGAGGCGACGGCTCGCATCGTCGTCGCGTGGTAGCCGTGCCGCAGGAAGGCCGTCTTCGCCGCCGCCAGAATCCTCTCCTTGGCGTCGGAGCCTCCACGCGGACGTCCACGAGATTTATTCATCACCATTGAATATCACAGGGCCCCGGACTCTCGTGCGGCGTGCAGGTGCTCACAAAGCCCAGGTCACGCCCGGGCCGGCGCCCAGCGGGCGCGGCCCGGGCGACGGCCGCGGCGTGTGAGCGCCGCTGCCGCCGCCCTGTCGGGTTCAGCGGGTGATGTCGACGAAGACCATGGGCCGGTCGGCGACGGTGTGGAACGCGGCCTCGTTGCGGCCCCACCAGTGACCGGTCGGCCTGCCGGTGAGGGCGTCGGCCTGGATGAAGATCGTTCCGCGGCCGGCACCGCTCCATTCCTTCGTGGCAAGTCCCGGAGAGCCCTCGACCCGGGTGTCCCGGAACGCCCAGTGCGGCGACGTCTTGCTGGAGTAGGCGACGCCGTGCGGGGCGGAGGTGCTGTCGGAGACCCTGACCGCGTACTCCTGGGTGGCGCTGTTGCCGTCGCGCTCGAACGGTGCCACGGACTGCACGACCATCATGTGCCCGGTAGCGCCGCCGTCCGAGCCGTCCAGGTACTTCACCGCGATGACGGAACCCGCATGCAGGTCGCTGACCCGCTGTGCGGAGGGGCGGTCGACGTGATCGCTCATGTCATCGAGCGCGCCGCCGGCGGACGTGTCGGTGAAGGCGTCGTAGTACTGCTCCGAGGTCGGGCTGCGGAAGCCGATACCGGAGGTGAACCACGCGTCGGTGGCCCAGGAGTATGCGTGTTTCATCGAGGCGGTGAGGAACTGCGCGCACTTGGCCTCGACCTGATAGGAGCTGGGATTCCCGGGCGTGCCCCAGACGACCGTGGCCGTGGCGGAGTCCGCGTGGGCGCCGGCACCGGGGTAGAAGTTCTCCGGGTCCTGTCCCGGCCAGCCCAGTGACGCGAGTTGGTCGATGATCTCGTTCTCGGCGGCCACCAGGGGGGCGCCGTCTTCGATTCCGTCTGCCTGCGCCGCAGTGGGCACGACCGCCAGAACGACGGCTGCCGACACTGCGCACAGGGGGCCTATGAGCTTGTTCATCGTGCTGATCTTCTTCTTTCTGTGAAGCTGTTCTGTCGCGGCGGAGTCGGCCACTGCCTGCAGGGCGGGGGTGGCCGGACGGCACAGCCGGATGTAGTGCAGTGCCGCGGAGGTGGGATCACCCGTCGCGCGGCCGCGGCCAACGGGAACCGGCCGCCCTGCCGTCTCAGCGACCCGCCTCACCGGCAGCGGCCGGAGTCCGGGCTCCCGTGAAGGGCGTTCCAGGTCGGCCGCCTTCCCTCACCGCGAAAACTGCCCGCCTCAGGCACCGCTCCGGTTGCTCGGGCAAGCAGGGTCAGTCAACCGTGAGCCGGGGAAGGGGAGATGAGTAATCCCTGCCCATCCGGGCGGCCGGGGGCAGGCCATACGTCTCGCAGGAGGCGCTGGCCCTGATCTCAGACGTACGGGGCGCCGGGTCGGTCTGAAACGTAGATCGCGTGGTCATGCAGCATGGTTGCGCCGGGTCCGAGGTGGCCGCGGCCGCGCTGTGCCGATCGCGTCCGGCAGCGACGCGCCTGGGAGCTCGCCGCTGATCTGGGACCGTCTCGAAGACGCTCCGGAGCCGGAGCGGGCCGCCGAGCAGCCCCGCGTTTTGCAGACGCATCACGCGGCTACGCACGCAGGAAGGGTCCGCGAGGCTGCAGGAGGAACGCTTCCTGTTCGCGGCCGCACCGCTCCGGCGTGAAGCGGCCGTACACCACCCTCGCCGTCCCTGCTCGATTGCGTGCTGTCGGCACAGAAAATGCGGCCCCACCGTGCAGCCGACACCGGACCCGCCACCCGGATACGCAAGGTGCAACACGCCGCGGACGGCACCCGATGGCGCCCAGACCACCGCCGAAGTACGGGGGGCGGGCAAGCGTGTCAGCGACGAACGGGCGGCCGATCATGCACTGGGAGCGGACGCCTGCGGTTCGAGGATGCTCCGGACGGCGGGCGTGTAGGCGGCGACGATCTCTTCTGGCGTCATGCGTGCCACGGCTGGGATGCGCAGCAGGTAGCGGGTGAGGGCGAGGCCGAGCAGCTGGGCGGAGACCAGCCCGACGTTGTCCTTGGCGGCGGAGCCGAGGGCCGGGGAGACCTGGGCTGCGAAGATCTCCCGCATGCGGCGTGCCGCCTGGTCGTTGGTGACGGCGGAGCGCAGAAGCAGCAGGAGCGCGTCGTCGGCGCCCTCGTGCTCCCAGCGGTGCAGGAAGTGCCGCACGAGGGCTTCGGCCCGTTCCTCTGCCGGGGTGGCGGACAGGTCGGGAAGGCACAGGTCGATGTCGAGGGCGGCGTCGAAGAGCTGGGCTTTGCTGCCGTAGTAGCGCATGACCATGGAGGGGTCGATGCCCGCGTCGGCCGCGACGGCCCGGATCGTCGTGCGCTCGAAGCCCTGAGCGGCAAAGCGCTGGCGGGCGGCGTCGAGAATCGCCGTCCGGGTGCGGTCGGAGCGCCGGGGGCCGGGGGGAGCTTCCGTGTTGTCTGCTGTCATGCCAACAAATGTAGGCCATCGCTCGTTGACTTTCCATTCCCCTGGGTGCGTTAATGTCAACGGAGGTTGGCCAACAGACGTTGGCATTTGGTGTCTTCCGTAGTGCAGCCCGTTGCGGTGCCGGGGCGGCAGCGGTCGGCACCGACCCCCTCACTGCGCGCTCGCGCTTTATGAACTCTGCGCTGCTGCTACGCCGTGGCTCCATGGCGGCCGCATCCGCCGTGGTCCGTCCATCGCACCAGCGCACCTGTCCAGCGGGAAAGGACGCCTCTCATGAACCGAGGCCTCACAGAACAAGGTCACAAAGTGGTGCGTCACGGCGCAGTACTGGCCGTCACATGCCTGGCTCTGGCCACCGTCGTCTCGGCGATGGCATCGCTGAATGTGGCCCTGCCGGGCATCGCCCGTGAGACCCACGCAAGCCAGACGGAGCTGTCGTGGATCATCGACGCCTACAGCCTGGTCTTTGCCGCCCTTCTGCTGCTGGCGGCGACTCTGGGCGACCGGTTCGGCCGGCGCCGGGCCCTGCTGGGCGGCCTCGCTCTGTTCGCGGCCGGATCGGTCGCGGCCGCGTTCTCCTCGGAACCCGGGGTTCTCATCGCCCTGCGAGCGCTGTTGGGGGTGGCGGCTGCTTTTGTCATGCCCGCCACGCTCTCGACCATCACCAGCACCTTTCCCCGCGAACAGAGGGCAAGTGCGGTCAGCATCTGGGCGGCCGTCGCGGGAGCGAGCGCCATACTGGGCCTGCTGACTTCCGGTGCCGTGCTCGAAGCATGGTCCTGGCGATCTGTCTTCTGGGTGAACGTCGTTCTGGCGGTCGTGGCGTTCATCGGCACTTACGTCTTCGTGCCGGAGTCGGCCGAAGCAAAGAAGCAGCGCATCGACACCGTCGGCGCCACGCTCACGGTCGTCGGCCTGGGAATTCTGGTCTACTCGGTCATCCAGGCGCCCGAGCAGGGCTGGGCAAGCACCCGCACCCTGATCGGCATCACGGTGGGATTCCTCGTGCTCGCCGGTTTCGTCGTCTGGGAGCTGCGCCACCCCCACCCTCTGCTGGATCCCCGGCTCTTCCGCAACAAGCCGTTCGCCGCCGGGACTTTGTCGATCACCTTGCAGTTCTTCGCGTTCTTCGGGTTCATCTTCGTCGTCATGCAGTACCTGCAGCTCGTGCGAGGCGACAGCGCGCTGATCGCCGCCCTGAGTGTGCTGCCCATGCCCGCCGCCATGATTCCGAGCGCCCGGCTGTCCCCGAAGCTGGCAGCACGCGTCGGCGCCCGCCGTCCCTGGATCGCAGGGCTGATCGCCGTCGCCGTCGGTCTGAGCGTGCTCGCCGAGCTCGACAAGACGAGCTCCTACTGGCTCATCGTCACGGGGCTCATTCCCCTGGGCGCCGGCATGGGCCTGGCCATGACGCCCGCCACCGCGGCCATCACCGACGCGTTGCCCTCCCGCCTGCAGAACGTGGGCTCGGCGGTGAACGACCTGTCCCGTGAACTGGGCGGCGCCCTGGGAATCGCCGTACTCGGCAGTGCGCTGAACGCCGGCTACCGCAACACTCTCGACACGGAGGGGCTCCCGGCTCACGTGGCAGAGGCAGCTCGCTCATCCCTCGCGGCAGCCAACATCGTCGGCGCCAAGACAGGAAACACCGCCCTGGTCAATCAGGCCCGCGACGCCTTCGCCTCCGGTCTGCACCTCGCTCTCATCACCGGAGCTGGAGCAGCCCTCCTGGGAGCCGCATCGGTCGCCTTCCTTCTGCGGCACTCCCCCAACACCAGTGACGGCGCCGACGGTTTCGACGGCACCGCCACGGAGGGATGACCGGCTCCCGCCCTCCTCCCCCGCGCTGCCTGTGCCCGCCTCGTGCCGGCACAGGCAGCGTGGTGCTCGGCCAAGGCCGTGAGGGCGGGACGGCGCATTGCGGCTTCTGCACGTCGCGGTCCCGTCGCGGCTGACCGCACTGCGCCAGCCGGCGGACGCGCTGCCGGTGTGCCCCGACCCGCGTTCCTTCGCCGAACGGCCCGCACGGGCCGCCTCGACGGCGTGTACGGCGCTTCATCTGAGGGCAAGGGTGGTGTCGCGCAACGCCGTCAGGGCCGGGGCGTACATGCGGGCCTTGATGGTGCCGAGGGTGGCACCCGCCCTGCTTGCCTGTGACCGGGCCAGTGCGATGGCTGCCGTACGCACCTCGTTCTCGGCGACCGCCTGGTCGACGATGCCGGCGGCCACCGCGTCGGCTCCGCCGTAGCGGTGCGCGGTGAGCATGGCCCGGTGCGCGGTGTGCGGGCCCAGCCGTGCCTGGATGAGTGCGGACATGCCAGGGCTGAAGGGGATGTCGATGTCCGCCTCGGGCAGGCACCAGTATCCGCGGTCTGCGCGCATGATGCGGAAGTCGTGCGCGAGGGAGAACATCGCTCCGGCCGCGAAGGCGTGTCCCTGCAGAGCGGCAACGGTGATCACCGGCAGGGACAGCATGCGCGCGAAGAGCTCCTGGACGCGGACGACGTAGCCGGGGTGCTCGTCCAGGTGGGCCAGCAGCCAGTCCAGGTCCAGGCCGTTGGAGTAGAACTTTCCCGTCGCGGTGGTCACCAGAGCGCGCGGGCCGCTCTCTTGCTCGACCTCGTCCAGTGCGGTGGCGACGGAGGCGAGCCAGTCGGGGTGGAAGCGGTTCTCGCCGTCTCCGAGGTCGAGAACGAAAACGTCGTCGTGACGATCGAGCGTGGGCATCTGGCTCCTTCGAGTGAGGCGGGATCGAGTGAGGCGGGATCGAGTGAGGCGGGATCGGGTGTGAGGGGTGAAGTCCGTCGGGGCGCTCTACCGGTTCCCCAGGCGTGCGGCTCGCAGCGAGGCTCGGGCGCGCCTGCTGTCGCGAAGCCCTCGCGGCGCCGGCCTCGCAGCCTGCTCGCCTTCCCGTTCTTCACGGACGTGCCCTCGATCAGCGGCGTGGGTATGGCGCCGGCTGCGGCCGGGAACCTGAGCCGGGTGCCTCAGCGGCCTTCTGCGGCCGGCCTTGGCCTCGGGGACGCCGGCGCAGAGGTGGTCCTCCGCCCAGACGGTCAGGGACGCCAGGGGGATGAGGAGGGCCTTGCCGTGGGCGGAGAGCGCGTAGCGGGAACGTGATGGCGTGTCCGGCGCGGCGGTTCGGGTCACGAGGCCGAGGGTGGTCAGTTCGCGCAGGCGCCGGGTGAGCACGCCTTCGCTGAGGCCGGGGAGGCGCTCGCACACCTGGGCGACGTCGGCCGGACCCCTGGCGAGGGCAGTGATGATCAGCCCGGTCCCGCGTCTGCCCAGCAGGGAGGAGGCCCGGGTGAGGGCCACCAGGGGTTCGGGCAGTTTCACAGAGTGGGGCTGGTGCGGTGGCTGAGGGTGCGGCAGCGTCATGGCCGGTTCCTTCCTGGGACGGGCGCGAGGGCCGCGGGGTGCGGCCCTCGCGCCGTAGGTCGTGGTGGCTGTCGGCCGGTTGGCCGTGGCTACGCGGTCGACTTCGCCGTGTCGCGGTGGGTGCCGCTGTTCGGCGTCTCTTCCTGGTCCGTGCCGGGCTTGCCGGGACGGCGCAGCAGGAGGGTGACGACGACGGCGGCCAGGACGGTGGTGGCGGCGCCGCTGAGGAGGGCGAGGTGCATGCCGGAGGCAAAGGCGTCGCGGGCCTCGTCGATGAGTGTGGGGTTGCTTGTGGCGTGGCCGATGTGGTTGGCGGCGGCGAGGGAGGAGCGGGCTGCTTCCGCGATCGGGGCGGGGAGGCCGCCGGTGTCGAGGGAGTCGCGGTACTGGGCGCTCATGAGGCTGCCGAGGACGGCGATGCCCAGGGCTCCGCCGAGTTCACGTGAGAGGTCGTTCACCGCGGAGCCCACGTTCTGCAGGCGGGGCGGCAGGGCGTCGGTGATGGCGGCGGTGGCCGGCGTCGTGGCCAGGCCCATGCCCGCGCCGAGCGGCAGGAGACCGCCGACGACCAGCCAGTACGAGCTGCCGGCGTCGAGCTGGGCCAGCACGGCCAGGCCGGTGGTGACCAGGACGAGGCCGACGGTCCAGGGGGCTCGGATGCCCCGCCGGGCTACCAGGAGCGGACTGAGGCGGGCACTGGGGATCATCGCCGCGGACATCGGCAGCACGCTCACCGCGGCCATCAGGGCGCTGTCGCCGCGCACGAGCTGGAGGTACTGCATGGTGACGAAGATGAACCCGAAGAACGCGAAGAACTGCAGGGTGGTCGAGATCGAGCCGGCCGCGAACAGCTTGTTGCGGAACAGCCGCGGATCGAGCAGGGGGTGCGGGTGCCGCAGCTCCCAGGCGACGAAGGCGACCAGGACGGCGAGCCCGATGGCTATGCCGGACAGGGTGCGGGTGCTGCCCCAGCCGTGCTCGGGCGCCTCGATGACCGAGTAGACCAGCACGCCCAGCCCCGCCACCGTGAGCACGGCACCGGTCACATCGATGCGCTGCCTGCCCGGCTGCGCGGACTCCGGCACGAAGAGGTAGGTGCCGACGAACGCCACCGCGGCCATCACCGCGTTCAGCCAGAACACCGATCGCCACGACCACGCCTCCAGCAGCAGCCCGGAGGCGAGCAGTCCCAGCGCGGCGCTGGCGCCCGCGACCCCCGCCCAGATGCTGATGGCACGCGCCTGCTGGGCTCGGGGAAACGTGCTGGTGATCGTGGACAGCGTCGCGGGCATGACGAACGCGGCCGCCACACCCAGCACCGCACGCAGGGCGATCAGGACGCCCGGCTCGGTCGTGAAGGTCGCGGCGAGCGACACTCCGCCGAACACCGCGACACCGCCGAGCAGTGCCTTGCGGCGGCCGAAGCGGTCGCCGAGGGTCGCGGCGAACAGCAGGAACGAGGCGAAGATCAGACTGTAGGAGTCGATGATCCACGACAGCTGGGTCTGGTTGGCGTGCGTCTCGCGGGCGACGTCGGGCAACGCCACACTCAGCGAAGCCATCGCCGACACGACGGTCGCCAGGGCGAGACAGGTCACGGCGAGAACGGCACCGGGGCGCAATGTGCGCACCGGCCCGCCTGTCTGGTCCGAAATGATGGCGCCGGTCATGGTGAGCCTCCTTTGGGTGAAACCTGGGTGGAACCTGGTGAGCGGGCGGTGCGCTTGGACCGCCTCGGCAGGGGTCAGCTGGTCACGACGTCGTCGAGGCTGCGGCGCGGGCTCAGGCCCGGCGTGCGCTCGGGGTGACCGATGCGGAAGGACAGCAGGCCGCCCGAGGCGGGGCGGCCGAGCAGGGCGGCCCAGCGCGCGGAGAAGACGTCGGTGCCGCCGGTCGTGTGGTCGCGGTCGATGCGTTCGGTGATCTGGTTCATGTGGTGCAGGCCCAGGCCGAGTGCGGTCGCGGTGAGGTGCATCCGGGCCAGCAGCCGTCCGCCGTCGACCTGGGCGCTCCGGTCGGTGACGTCGTCGACGACGATGACGCCGTAGGCGGCGGCGGTCGCGGTGTGCACCTCGCGGGTGGCCTTGACCCAGTAGGCGTCGCCGTCCTGGCGGGACTGTGCGGGCAGGAGTTTCGCGGCGAACAGGGCCAGGTCGCTGAGGCCCTGAGCGTCGAGGGTGAGTCCGTCGCGGTGCTTGTCGATGCTGCTGCGCGCGCTGCGGAACCAACCGAAGGCCTCCGTCGACTGCGCGGTGTCCGCGGTGATCGCCTCGGTGGCCTCGACGTAGAGCCGTCCCAGCTGCTCACGCGCCGCCTCGTCGGTGATCCACAGCACGCCCGCTCCCTGGATGCGGGAACTCTGCTCGGTGAAACCGTCCAGATCGACGGGCTCCGACGTGTAGGGGCCGCGGTTGGTGTGCCGGTGCGGGATCGCGGCGGCGAGGTCACGGTCCTGTCCGGTGCGGTCCTTCCTGAGCGCGATGCGCGCGACGTGGTCCGAGGCCGGGCCGTGCGGGAAGAGGGTGACCTGCGACGTAGAGCCGGCCGATGCGGCGGCGATCACCATGTTCTCGACGGCGCAGCCGAGGCCGGCGAAGTGTTCGCGGCCACTCGCGTCGTTGATCGGCATCCGCCGGCTGGGGTCGGAGTGGACGTCGATGACATCGCCGTCGACGATCATTCGCCAGGGCTGCGTGTTGTGCGGGTTGCAGGCGAGCACGCCGGCGGCGACCACCCGCTCGATGCCGGTCATCGAGTGCCAGTCGTGCCAGAGGTCGTACGGATCGCCGGATCCGGCGCTGAAGGCGCCGTTGGTGACGGCCCGGACTCCGCCGACGCCCACGCCCAGGGCTGCTACCGAGGCGATGCCGAGGCCGGCCAGCTTCAGCCCGTCCCTGCGGGTCAGGGCTATTTCCGGGTATTCGTCTGTGACGGTGTTCGTGGCCATTGCGTCTCTCCTGTCGCGCGGCCCTGGTCGTGGCAGGAGATTCGCGCGGGACAGGGTGCTCGCGCACCACCCGGCTGCGAGATGTACCCGGGGTGGTGGAGCTGGCAGAATCGCTGTCGGGTTGCGGTGCTGGGCGCCGCAGGTCGGGAGCGTCGTGACGTCGAAGAAACCTACGCGGCCACTACTCACTGTGAAACAGGTGATTCCGCCGGCCCGGGCCGGCGCGGTCCCGCGTGAACGCCTGCAGCGGCAGCTGCGTCTGGCCGAGACCCGGCTGACCGTGGTGGTGGCGCCCGCCGGCTGGGGCAAGACGAGCCTGCTGAGCGGCTGGGCGGCGGATCCCGAGGAGAAGCGCCGCATCGCGTGGGTCTCGCTCGACGAGAGCGACGACGAACCCGTGCGGTTCTGGAGTTATGTCCTCACCGCGCTGCGCGGCGCCGGCGGGGTGATCAGCACAGGTCCGCTTCAGGCGTTGGACGCGGCGGGCGTCCCACCGATCGACCTTGCGCTGCCGATGCTGCTGAACGAGCTGGCCGCGTCCGAGGTGGCGCATGTACTGGTGCTCGACGACTACCACCTGCTCGCCGATCCGCGGATCCACGAGGCGCTCGAGTACCTCACGACGTACCTGCCGGCCTCGTTGCGGGTGGTGATCGCCGCACGTACGGATCCGCCGCTGCCGATCGCGCGGCTGCGGGCCCGCGGGGACCTGACGGAGCTGCGGGCGGCGCAGCTGCGGTTCTCGCCCGGCGAGGCGGCGGCCCTGCTGTCGGCGGTGTCAGGGCACGACCTCGACGGCGCGGCCGCGGCGGACGTATGGGAGCGGACGGAAGGGTGGGCTGCGGGGCTGCAGCTGGCTGCTCTCGCGCTGCGCGCGGACCCGGCGAAGGCGCCCGCCGACGACCGGCATCTGCTGGACTATTTCGCCGCCGAGGTACTGCCCGGTCTGGAGCCCAGGCAGCGTGACCTGCTCGTGCGGGCTGCGCCACTCGAACGGCTCTCGGGTTCGCTGTGTGACGCTGCGCTGCAGGTGACGGGTTCGGCGGGAGTGCTGGCCGATCTGGTCCGGGCGGATCTCTTCGTGGCCGCGCTGGACGACGAACAGCGGTGGTACCGGTGCCATCGTCTGCTGCGGGACGTTCTTGCAGGCGAGACGACGACGGACCCGCAGGAGGTTCTCGGCCATGCCGCGGACTGGTTCGCGGCACAGGACCGGATCGATGACGCCGTACGCCACCTGCTGCGGGCCGGCCGCGATGACGATGCCGCCGAGCTGATGCTGCGCAACGCCGAGACGTGGTTCTTCCCCCATGGGGAGGCTGCCACCTACCTGAAGTTCGGCGAGGAGTTGTCCGGCCGGGTGGTGGGCCCGGCGCTGGCGTTTTCGCTGGCGTACTCGGCGGCGCTCTGCGGCGACCAGACAGGCGTCAACCGCTGGCTGGACGTCTGCGAGGCGAGTGGTACCTCCGCCACCGCCGTCCCCGGCTGGCACGACTTCCGCAGTGCCGTGCTCTGCGTGCGCGCAGGTTTCGGCATGTCGGACGCCGAGTCCGCGCAATCCGTCGTCATCGTGCAGCATGCGCTCGCACTGGAGACCGAGCGCGGCGGTGCCGGACATCCGACCGTGCGCGCGGCGATGGGGGCCATGCTGGCCCGCGACGGCCGCTTCGACGAGGCGGCAACCCTGCTGCTCGGCCTGTGGACGTCGCCACGCGACCGTAAGGCGTGGCCGCCGTCGCTCGTTGTTCAGGGCGCCGGAACGCTGATGATCAGCCTTGTCGAAGCCGGCCGCGGCGAGGAGTGCGATCGGGTCCTGCGTGAGGCCGGCCCGCTCGCCGACACCGTGGAGAGCGACGGACGCGAGGCGAGCACGCCAGGACTGGCGCCGTTGCGCATCGCCCAGGCCAGGCGCAGCTACCAGAACGCCCGCATGGAGGCGGCCGCCGTCCTGCTGCGGCGGGTAGTCCCCCTCGCAGAACTGCACCCGCGGCCGACGGTGCTGTTCCTGGGGCTGGTGTACCTGGCCGACGCCGAACTCGCCTGTGGTGACCGGTCGGCGGCCCGTGCCGCGCTGTCGCGGGCCCGTGAGGTGGTGGACGAGGAGCCGGTGAGCGCCTACGCGAGGCGGCGGCTGGAGGAGAGCGAAGCGCGGCTGGGCCGGGTCGGCGCCCGCACCGCCGTACGCTCGGGTGCTCTTGTGGAGGAGCTCACCGACCGGGAGCTGTCGATCCTGCGGGCCCTGCAGGGGCCGGCGACCCAGCGGGAGATCGGCGCAGAGCTGTTCTTGTCGATCAACACGGTCAAGGCATACAACAAGAGCCTCTACCGCAAGCTCGGCGTCGCGTCCCGGCACGACGCCGTCGCGGCTGCGCGCGATCTTGGCCTGATCTGACGCCACCCGGGGTGCTCTTGCCGAGCGGGTGGTGCGCGGGCACCCGGGCCGCAGGTTTTCTGGACGGCATGACCCGTACCCGTTTCGAGCTGACGCTGCGCGGACCGATCGCCCGCTCCCTGCTGGACGTGATCCTGACGCGGTTCGACCACGTGTCCACGCCCGGCACGGACGGCACCGTGCTGGTCGCCGAGGGCATGGATCAGGCATCGGTCCGCGCTCTGCTGAACCTGCTCTGGGATGCCGGCCACGAGGTGCTGGCTTTTGAGGCGGTGACGGCCTGAGACATCCCGCGGCGGACCGGCCGCGGCGGGAGTCCCACGGCATACCGGCGGGCGGCATCCGGGTGAGAAGGACTTCGCCGATGCGAACGGCAGTGGGCCACCACTGGCTTCCCGGTGTCCCCCGATGCCGCCACGGGCTTGCGGGCAGGCGCGAGGGCCGCTCGGTGCGGCGCACGTTCCTTCTTCCTGTGCCGGCGTGCCGGGAGGCTTATTCACACGGCGGCGAGGAGGGCGATGTCTAGCGGTAGTTGAGCTCGGCGAGCTCGGTGGCGAGCTTCTTGGGCATCGGGGTATGTGCCAGCAGTGGCAGTGCGATGTTGCGGACACTGCGGGCCACGGAGCTGCGCGTGGTGGCCAGGCGGGTCATGCGGTGCGTGAAGGCGACCACGCGCTGGGCCACGGGGCGGCGTTGCGCCTCGTAGCCGTCGAGCCGGCCGGTGGCGAACGCCCGGCCCAGGGCGTAGCCGTCCTGGATGCCGGTGTTCATCCCCTGACCGCCTGCGGGGCTGTGCACATGGGCGGCGTCGCCGGCCAGCAGCAGACGGCCGGCGCGGTAGTGGTCGGCGACCCGGTGGTGCACCCGGAACCGTGACGACCATGCCATACCCGTGACCTTGGCCTGGCCGGGGGCGCGCTCGTCGAGCACCTTCTGGACGAAGGCGAGGTCCGGGGAGGCGGGCGCGTCGTCCACGGTGGCGACGACCCGGTAGTGGCCGCCGGGAAGCGGGGCGACGACGGCGAGCCCCAAGGTGCCGAAGGTCAGCGAGACCTCGTCCGGCCCGGGGACCCAGTCCATCACCACGTCGGCGAGCACGAAGGACTCGGCGTAGGCGTTGCCGGTGAACCCGATGCCCGCCGCCTCACGCACGGTGCTGTGCATGCCGTCGGCGCCGACGGCGTGGGCGGCGCGCAGCGTCTCGCCCGTGGTCATGGTGAGCGTCACGCCGTCCTCGTCCTGGACGACGGAAGCGACCTCGTAGGGGCGGTGCACGTCGCCGCCGAGCGCCCTCAGCCGGTCCAGCAGCACGCTCTCGGTCTCGTACTGGGGAACCATCAGGGTGTACGGGTGGGGGGTGGGCAGCTTGTCGAACGGCACCGTCAGCAGCCGGCGCACGCCGTCGCGGACGGCGAACCGGGTGACCTTCACGCCTCGCGCGATCAGCTCCTCGGAGGCTCCCAGCTCGTCCAGGACCTCCAGCGTGCGGGCATGCACCACGGCGGCGCGCGAAGTGTTGGCGCCCTCCGCCAGCTTGTCCAGGACAACGAAGTCGATGCCTGCGGAAGCGAGCGTGACGGCGAGTGCGAGACCGGCCGGTCCAGCGCCGACGACGGCGACTTCGGTGCGGGCGGGAAGTGCGGTGGCGTTCATGGCGGAGCCTTCCGTTTCTGATCCGGGCAGCAGGTCAACAGGCGTTGGCCGACGCCTGTTGACAGGATGCTCGAATTCCCAGCGGGAGTCAACACGCGTTGGCCCACACTTGTTGGCGCGAAGGGGCCGGACCCCCGGCGCAGAGCGGCGCCGGGATAGAGGGGTAGGGACTTCATCCGTCTGCTGCCCAGCCCACCCCGGAGGTCGGAAGGGAGCCTGTGCGTCCCGGTTCGGTCCGGCCGAGACTCCGCCTCATCGCGTCATACCCGGCGGTTCGGAGCAGCTCCGTGCGTTCCTCCTCGCCGGTTCCGCCCCACACGCCCGACGTCTGTGCGGTCCCGAGGGCGTAGGACAGGCACTCGAAGCTCACCGGGCAGCGCGCGCAGACGCGTTTGGCTGCGGCGGCCTCCCGCAGCGCCGGCCCGGTCGTACTCACAGGGAAGAACAGCTCGGGGTCCGCGCCCACGCAGGCGGCGGCGCGCAACCACTCCATCTCACTCCACGGCATTGCTTTGCCTTCTTTGCTGTAGAAGCGTGGCGCTGCAGGGCTTCTTTCCTGTCGCCCGGACCCGGGTTGCGGCAGGAGAATCGCGTCGGACGGGGTGCTCGCGCACCACCCCGCCCCAAGGTGTACCCGGGGTGCCCGAACTGGCAGAATCGGCACCGGGTTGCGGTGCCGGGCCGCAGGTCGGGAGCGTCGTGACATCGGACAGGCCTACACGGCCACTGCTCACCGTGAAACAGGTGGTCCCGCCGGCGCGTGCCGACGCGATCCCCCGCGAACGCCTGCAGCAGCAGTTGCGCCTCGCCGAGACCCGGCTGACCGTTGTGGTGGCGCCCGCCGGATGGGGCAAGACGAGCCTGCTCAGCGGCTGGGCGTCGGGCCCCGACGAGAAGCGTCGTATCGCGTGGGTCTCGCTGGACGAGAGCGACGACGAACCCGTCCGGTTCTGGAGCTACGTACTCACCGCGCTGCACAACGCCGGCGACGCGATCAGCGCGGGCCCGTTGCAGGCGTTGGACGCGGCCGCTGTCGCTCCGGTCGACCTCGCGCTGCCGATGCTGCTGAACGAGCTGGCCGCATCCGAGGTAGCGCATGTACTGGTCCTCGACGACTACCACCTGCTCGCCGACCCGCAGATCCACGAGGCGGTCGAATACCTGGTCGCCTACCTGCCCGCCTCGCTGCGGATCGTGATCGCCGCGCGCACAGACCCGCCGCTGCCGATCGCGCGGCTGCGGGCCCGCGGCGACCTGACCGAACTGCGTGCGGCGCAGCTGCGGTTCTCGCCCGACGAGGCGACGGCCCTGGTGTCGGCGGTGTCAGGGCACGACCTCGACGAGACCGCAGCAGCAGCCATATGGGAACGGACCGAAGGGTGGGCGGCGGGGCTGCAGCTGGCCGCCCTCGCACTGCGCGCGGACCCGGCGAAGGCTCAGGTCGATGACCGGCACCTGCTGGACTATTTCGCGGCTGAGGTCCTCCCGGGCCTCGCGCCGAGCCACCGCGACCTCCTCGTGCGGTCCGCGCCGCTCGAAAGGCTCTCCGGTCCGCTGTGCGACGCCGCACTGCAGGTGACCGGATCGGCCCAGGTGCTGTCCGATCTCGTCAGGGCGGGTCTGTTCGTGGCCGCCCTGGACGACGAACAGCAGTGGTACCGGTGCCATCACCTGCTCCGGGACGTCCTGGCACACCAGGCCACCGCAGACCCTCGGGAGGTCCTGGGCCACGCCGCAGCCTGGTTCACCGAAGAGAGGCGGCTCGACGACGCGGTACACCACCTGCTGCGCGCCGGCCGCGACGACGACGCCGCGGAGCTGATGCTGAGCAACGCGGAGACCTGGTTCTTTGCGCACGGGGACGCCGCGAGCTACCTGCGGTTCGGTGAGCGGCTGCCCAGCCGAGCGGTCGGCCCGCTGCTGGCTTATTCGCTGGCCTTCGCGGCGGCGCTCTGCGGTGATCAGGCCCGTGTGAACCACTGGCTGGACGCCTGTGAAGTCCGGGGCGCCGCAGAGACCGTCATGACCGGTTGGCACAGCTTCCGCAGTGCTGTGCTCACCGTGCGTGCGGGCTTCGGCATGTCCGATGCCGAAGCCGCGCAGTCCGTCGCCCTGGCCCTGCAGGCTCTCGAACTGGAAACCGCCGGCGATGTCACCGCGCACCCTCACGTACCCGCGACACTCGGCGGCGTACTGGCTCGCGACGGCCGTTTCGACGAGGCTGCAGCCCTGCTGCTCGACGTGTGGCAGCAGCGCCATCACGGCTCGTGGCCACTGTGGACCGTGATGGCCGTAGCGGGCATGCTGGCGGTCAGCCTTGTCGAGGCCGGCCGCGCCGAAGAGTGCGACCGGGTGCTGCGCGAGGCCGGTCCAACAGCGGATGCCGTCGAGCGCGACGGGCGGGAGGCCAGCACTCCCGGGCTCGCCGCGCTGCGTATCGCCGCCGGCCGGCGCGGCTACTTGCGCGCCGATGTGGAAGGGGCTGCGGTCCTGCTGCGCCGCGCCGTCGGGCTCGCCGAACTCCACCCGCGGCCGACGACGCTGTTCCTCGGCCTGCTGTACCTGGCCGACGCCGAACTCGCCTGCGGTAACCGGTCCGCCGCCCGCACCGCGCTGGCGCGGGCCCGAGAGGTCGTGCAGGAGGAGCCGGTGAGTGCCTTCGCGGCTCGGCGGCTCGAGCAGGCCGAAACACGGCTGGGCCAGGCCGGCACCCGCACCGCCGTACGCTCCGGTGCCCTGGCAGAGGAACTGACCGACCGTGAGCTGTCGATCCTGCGGGCCCTGCAGGGATCGGCGACCCAGCGGGAGATCGGGGCAGCGCTGTTCCTGTCGATCAACACGGTCAAGGCATACAACAAGAGCCTCTATCGCAAGCTCGGCGTGGCCTCCCGGCAGGACGCCGTGAAAGTGGCGCGCGAACTCGGCCTGATCTGATCCCACCCGGGTGTCTTTCCCGAGCGGGTGGTGCGCGTGCACACTGGCGAAGGGTTTCCTGTACGGCATGGCCCCCACCCGCTACGAGCTGACCCTGCGCGCACCGATCGCCCGCACCCTGCTGGACGTGATCCGGACCAGGTTCGACCACGTGTCCACGCCTGACGAGGACGGCACCGTGCTGATCGTCGAAAACATCGACCAGGCATCGGTGCGCGCCCTGCTGACCCTGCTCTGGGACACCGGCCACGACGTACTGGCCTTCGCGGAAACAAGGACCTGAGACGTCCACCGACATGCGTGCCGACCTCGGCGTCCGGCTGCCACCCGGTTCACGTGCGGCACGACCTCGCTGTCACCGCGGGTGGTGGAGGAGTGCGGAGGCCGGTCGGTTCCGACCGCAGCCAACCGCGCCGGTGCAGTCAGCGCCGGCACCTGGCGCCCGGTTCGACCTCTCACGCGAGGAGGCCGATCGCGAACCAGACCATGGGCCGCCTACGGCGGACCGGGGCCGCGGTGGCCAGTCAGGGTGTCCGAGGCCCGCCGCCCTCCTCGACTCCTGACCGCCGGAGGCGAACACCCGGTGCACCGCCTTCCCGGAGAACGACAACCGCAGGCAGAACAAATGGCACTTCACCAGCTCGCCCCGCAAACGGACCGCGACCTCGCCGAAGTCGACCTCGGCTTCGGCGCCGGCCAGGTGCGAGTGCTTCCCAGCCGGTGACATCCACTCAGACGGACAACTGACAACCCACAATCACCGTCAGAGCGATCCTTGCGAAATCCATTGGTGCCCGGCTTGCTCCGCTGATGGACTGACGTCCTACCGTGAGTCTGCCTGGTGACGGAGGTAGTGGTTGTGACAGGTTATGACGTGCTTGCCGAGGTGTACGAATGGCTCATCTCGGATGCAAAGTTGCCTCCAGCCGAGTTCGCTGCGTCGTTCGACGACGTCCTCAATCTCCTGCCGTCGAACGCTCACGTCCTCGACTGTTCGTGCGGAACGGGACAGTTGGCGGTTGGCCTCGCCGGTCGTGGCATACAGGTTGTCGCAACTGACGCCAGCGAGGCGATGCTTCGTCGGACTGCAGAGTTGTCTGAGGAGTTCGGGGCATCCGTCCGGGCCGTACGGGCGAACTGGGAAGAGTTGCCCGACCATTTTCAGGACAACACGTTCGACATGGTGTTCTGCGTCGGCAACTCGCTTCACCATGCCACGGGCGCGACAGGCAGGGGTGCTGCTCTGGAGTCGATGTCACGGCTTCTGCGCCCCGGCGGGCGCTTGGTACTCACATCCCGCACTTGGGAACTCGTGAGGGCCAGAGGTTCCCGGCTGGAGATCAGTGACCGACTCGTCCGCCGGAACGGTCGCGATGCCGTCGTGGTCTACCGCTGGGAGATTGCGCCGCACTGGGAGGAGGAGCACCACATCGAGATTGCGATCGCGCAAGTTGATGCGACCGGGTTGGTTCTTGTCCGCTCGGAACTGCTGTCCTGCTGGCCCTACCGGTACGAGGAACTCGAAGTCGAGTTGCACCGGGTCGGACTCCAGACGGAACTGAGCACGTTCGATCTTGAGGCCGAGAACTACATGGTGGTCGCGAGCAAGGTATGAACACCGGACCCTCAGTCCCTGGCCGGACCGCGCGGTTGCTCGCAGGACGCTTGCGCCCTCCCATCGGTGCGGGTTCAAGTGGTCAACGCAACGCCTCGGACGAGGAGTGCTCGTCGATCAGACGGCGGTAGATCCGGGGTGACGGTGTGGCGCTGTTTCCTGGTCGCGTCCAGATCAATGAGCAGGATCTCGTCGATCAGCAGCGTGAACGGATCCAGCTTCGACGGCCGCGCCGAAGCGGTTGTCGTGCGTGGCTGCGGCCAAGCCGAGGTCAGGGCCTTGACCGGCTCCAGGTGACGCCGTACTTGCACTGCAACGCCCGGTTCGACATGCCGTCGCGGGAGTCACGCCGCAGCGCGGCGTACAACTCGACGTTCGAACCGCCGGCCCCCACCACGGAAGCGATCAAGACACTCGAGTGAACCCACTCGCACGGCGACTCGCCCGGACGGATGCCCGTCTCACTGACGCTGGTCCTTTCCGAGCGGGGCGAACCAGATCGGCTGCGACCACAACCGGGCGCGCAGGCCAGTCGGTGCTGTGCGTCGAACTCGCCATCGGCGCCCGGCCGGCCACCCGTCCAGGTCCATGTCGTCGACGGCAACTCGGCGGGGAAGCGCCGTCGGACGCGGCACGGCGCGGGCGAACAGAGCTGTGATGCGGTCGGGGTGCGGACGCGGACCGACCTGACCGTCCAGCCGCAGGGCAGGCCCGAGCGGTCGGCATCGTTGCCGCCGCCCTCGCCCCATGCAAGATGACTCGCTCGCTCAACGACTGCAGGGTCTTCGGCCATGGCGGAACCTCGATGGCCCGGGACGCGAACTCGCTCGCTTCGTGAACCCCCGCCGGGCTGCTGCCCTCCTGCACCGTGGTCGAACTGCCGGCAAAGACGACCAGACGCAGAACGAGGAATCGCCCGATTCCGGCGAGCCCTGAAGCACTGAGGTAGACGGCCTGCTCGCTCAGCGTCCCGGCCGACGGCTGCACGAGGTGCAGGATGAACATCGCCGCGCACGTCACCGTGTAGGCGGCCAAGGCCGACCCGGCGGACTGCCAGTGCCGGCGCCATCCTGCACGCCGCCCGGCCTTGAAGGTGAAGCGCGCGTGGAGTTCTGTGCAGAGAAGGGTGGAACCTGCGGTGACCAGTGCGTTCGCCGACGCCCAGGGCATCAGCATGGCCAGCAGTGCCACGGCCGGGCCGGAAGCGAGTCCGACACCGCCGCCGCACAGGACGAACCGGGAGAAGGAAGCGAGCGGGCCGGCAGTGGCTGCGGTCCGGCGCGTCTCGTCCATGGCGGCTTCTGTCCGGCCGGTGTGCTGCGCCTCGTACGCCGTACGGAGCTGTGAGGGGAGCAGCGACTTCATGGCGGTTGTCCTTCCGGGCCAGGGGCACCTCGGTCTCCGGGCCGGGCGCAGAGCAGATTGCCAACAAGCGTTGGCCATCGCTTGTTGACATGATGCCCACCCCCAGCCAGAAAGTCAACGCCAGTTGGCCTACGGCCGTTGGCAAGATGCAAGAGGCCGAAGTCCAACGACAAGTCCCCACTCTTCGACGCCGCCCTACACGCCTCCGACCTGGCCGCGGCCTCTCAGGCGCCCTGCTCCGGCCTGCTCTGCTCCGCTCCTGCCATCGGCGGGCCCACCGTCCCGGGTTCTTTCTCTTCGGCCGACCACGCGGCCCGCTCACCGCGCTGCTCGCGGCCGCACCGACCGCATCGGCCGCAGGAGGCAGCGGGCAGAGGGCAGAGGGCAGAGGGCAGAGGGCAGCATGATCCGCCGTCACGTCCCCTGGCGAACCTGCCGCACACAGCGGGGATTTATGGGCATCGTCTACTCATGTGAGGGGCTTGGGGCCGCAATGACGATGAGCACCTGAGAGGAACCGCACCTGAGGTGCGGCGCAGTTCTCTGACCTGAGTGGTCAAGGAGGCAGGCCGATCCTGTTCCTCTCGTCCCCTCGATGAACAGGGAGCCCTCGTGGCCTCGTTTCTCTACAGACTCGGGCGGCTGGCCTTCCGCCGCCGCAGGCTTGTAGCCCTCATCTGGGTGGCCCTCCTGGCGCTCGCCGGTTTCGGCGCGGCGTCCGCGCCGGCCGCCACCTCGTCGTCGTTTTCCGTTCCCGGCACGGAGGCCCAAAAGGCCTTCGACCTGCTGGAGGACCGTTTCCCCGGTAGCAGTGCCGACGGCGCCACCGCCCGCATCGTCTTCAAGGCGCCCGACGGCGCGAAAATGACGGACGCCGGTTCCAAGGCCGAGGTCACCGGCGTGGTCGCGGCGCTGAAGTCCGGCTCCCGACAGGTCGCCTCCGTCACCGACCCGTACACGACGCAGGCTGTGTCGAAGGACGGCTCGACGGCGTACGTGTCCGTCACCTACCGGGTCGGTTCCATGGAACTCACCGACGACACCCTCCACGCCCTGAAGAAGGCCGGCGCACAGGCCCGGCACGACGGGCTCACCGTCGAGACCGGCGGCGACGCGCTGCAGGCCACGCCGGAGACGGGTGCCGGGGAGGTCATCGGCGTGGTGATCGCCGGGGTGGTCCTGGTCGTCACCTTCGGGTCGCTGATCGCCGCGGGTCTGCCGCTGCTCACCGCGCTCGTCGGCGTGGGTATCGGCATCTCCACGATCACGGGGCTGGCCGCCGCCCTCGACCTGGGCACGACCACCTCGACGCTCGCCATGATGATCGGCCTCGCTGTCGGCATCGACTACGCGCTGTTCATCGTGTCCCGCTACCGCTCGGAACTCGCCGAGGGACGCGAGAAGGAGGAGGCCGCCGGACGGGCCGCCGGCACTGCGGGCTCGGCCGTGGTCTTCGCCGGCCTGACCGTGGTCATCGCCCTGGTGGGCCTGGCCGTCGTCAACATCCCCCTGCTCACCAAGATGGGCGTCGCCGCGGCCGGCACGGTCGTCATCGCGGTGCTCATCGCTCTCACCCTGATTCCGGCTCTGCTGGGTTTCGCCGGGGACCGTGTCCTCGGCCGCAAGGCCCGCCGGGGCAGGGCCGTCGAGCACAAGCCGAACATGGGCGCCCGCTGGGCGAGTCTGGTGCTCCGCCACCCGGTCGCCGTCCTGCTCATCGGCGTCTTCGGCCTCGGCGCGATCGCCGTACCGGCCGCCTCTCTGGAGGTCGGCCTGCCCGACGACGGCTCGCAGCCCGTCAGCACCACCCAGCGCAAGGCCTACGACCTGCTCTCCGACGGCTTCGGCCCCGGCTTCAACGGACCGCTGACGGTCGTCGTCGACGGCGACAGAGCCGAGGCCGACCGGGCGGTCACGCTCATCCGGAATCTCCACAGCGCGGCCGCCGTCACCGAGCCGACCCTCAACAAGGCCGGCGACACAGCCATGATCACGGTCATCCCGAAGGACCGGCCGTCCTCACTGGCCACCGAGGACCTGGTCCACGAGATCCGGGACAAGAGCAGCGACCACGTCTACGTCACCGGTGCGACCGCACTGAACACCGACTTCTCGCAGAAGATGAGCGACGCACTGCTGCCCTATCTCGCGCTGGTCGTCGGCCTCGCCTTCCTCCTGCTGATGGTGGTGTTCCGCTCACTGCTCGTGCCGCTCAAGGCAGCGCTCGGCTTCCTGCTCTCGGTCGTCGCCGCGCTCGGCGCCGTCGTGGCCGTCTTCCAGTGGGGCTGGCTCGGCTCGCTGTTCGGCGTCGAGCAGACCGGCCCGGTCATGTCGATGATGCCGATCTTCATGATCGGCGTGGTCTTCGGCCTCGCCATGGACTACGAAGTCTTCCTGGTCACGCGGATGCGAGAAGCCTTCGTCCATGGACAGCAGCCCCAGAGCGCCATCGTCACCGGCTTCCGTCACAGTGCGCGCGTGGTGATCGCGGCGGCGGTCATCATGATCGCAGTCTTCGCGGGCTTCATCGGTTCCAGCGAGCAGATGATCAAAATGATCGGTTTCGGACTCGCGATCGCGGTGTTCTTCGACGCGTTCGTGGTTCGCATGGCGATCGTTCCTGCCGTGCTGGCTCTGCTGGGCCGACGGGCCTGGTGGCTGCCGCGTCGGCTGGAGCGGAGTCTGCCCAACGTCGATGTGGAGGGCGAACAGCTCGACGACGAACTGTCCAAGAGCCCGGGCGGTTCGGACGAGGACCGCGGACTGATCCTCGTCTGAACCAGGGACGATCCGAAGAGATTCGGGGCTTTGCGCGGTGCGGTCGGCGGCGCCGCAAACGCCCGGGCATCATCTGCTCGCGGGGCGCCCCGGAAGGCGGCGGCCCGTGGGGACGAGACCCCCGCTGGAAAGGATGGCCGTGCTGCCGCTGCAGACAGCACGGCCGTCACCCACTGGTTGAGGAAATGCCGCAGCGCCCAGTACCCGGGCGGGGCAGGAGTCCTGCCGAGGAGGAGCACGATCGGCCGTAGGTGCGGTTCGGCGAGGGAGACGGCGCGGCGCAGCAGGACGGCGGACGGCTCCGTGTCGGCGTTCCGGTAGCTGCGCCTTGCCTGGCCAGGCGCAGCGGGGCCGGCCCCGACGTGCTCGTCTCCCTCGTTTCCCGCCTGTCGCGCTCGACCGCGTCGGCGAGCGGACGGGCCTCGCGCATGACCCGGGTCGCAGTCCTCGCCGCGGCCGGCCTCGACGAGGCTGACGTCACCGTGCCGGAGCGCCCTGCAGCGTCAGCGACGGCGGCCACGCTTCACGGTGGCATGGCGACGACCACAGATCGAGCAGCGGAGTCGCGGCCTCGTCGAAGCGGCCGCCTCGGGCCGGCATGGCCCCTGGCAGCATCGCCTGTGCGGTCGGATGCCCGGCGAAGCCGCTGCGGTGTCTTCGTCCAGCGCCTGCTGCATCACGACGACGGACCGCGCGTCCTGGGCATCCGGACTGCCGAAACCCGCAGGCCTACAGAGCACGCGCTGCGCACGCCGTGCCGACCGGGACGGCGCTGTCGTGGGCGTCGCCCGCCTCATGGACGTCCAGCCGGTGGTTGACCGTCCTGATCGCCGCAGAGCGCCGCTGTGCAAGCCGGTGAGGACGCCGACGCGGGGCCCACCGCCCGGCTGTGCACCGCTCGCCGAACTGCAAACAGGTCGCGGCGGCCACGGGTGACGCCGCCGACCAGGGTGACGTGTTGCTTGCCCGGAGGCCGCTCGTCCTTGTGCGGAGGCAGGCCTCAGTCGCGACGGTGTCCGAGGGCAAGCCGTCCAGGCACCGCTTCCTGTCGTGCCTGGTCCTCGTGCGGTGCGTCAGATCAGGCTCTTCAGGAGTTCTTCGACCGCGTCGACAAGGGGATCGCCCTCGGTTCCCGGGCGTCGGACCATTCCGAGTTCTACGTCGGGCAGTTCGGGCAAGCCGCGCGCCGCCATGCCGGACTCGACCTGGGCGGGAAGGAGGGCCGCGGCGCCCAGCCCGGCGCGAACCGCGCTCTGCACGCCGGCCAGGCCGGTGCTCTCAAAGGCGATACGCCAGTCACGTCCGCTGTCTTTCAGGGCGTCGAGTACCGGCATGCGCCAGCGGCACGGCTGGGAGAACAGCACGAGCGGCAGCGGGTCCAGGCTGAGGTCCACCTCAGGCCCGGCGGCCCAGACGAGAGGCAGCCGCACGGTCCAGCGCGGAGGTTCGGGCAGATACGCCGGGTCACACAGCGCCAGGTGGATGCGGTTGGCCGTGAAGGCCCTTCTCATCGCCGGGCCGGGCGCGCTGACCAGTTCCAGCGTCGCCTGCGGATGCATCCGGCCGAAGTCGGCCAAGGCCTGTGCGAGCGGAGCGGCAGCGAGGTCCTCGATCAGACCTACGCCGCAGTGCCCGGCCACGGTCTCCCCGGTGGCCGTCATAGCCTGTGCCGACAGGGTAAGGATGCGTTCCGCGTACGGCAGCAGAGCCTCCCCGGCTCTGGTCAGTGACACACCTGTGGCAGACCGGTGCAGCAGCGGTTGACCGACGGCGCGTTCGAGTTTCCTCAGCTGTCCGCTGAGCGCCGGCTGGCTGTGCCCCAGCACGTTCGCAGCCCTGCTGATGCTCCCCGAACGGACGCAGCTGACAAAGGCCCGCAGGAGCGATGTCTCAAGTTCTGGCCCCATAACCACAGGTTATATCCGCCCTATGAAAGTTGCCGGTTCCTTGAACCTGCGACAGACCGTACTGTCCGAAACATGCGCTACCTACACGTTGACGTCTTCAGCAGCCGGCCGTACAGCGGCAACAGCCTGGCGGTGTTCCCGGACTCCGCACAGCTCACCGCGAAGCAGATGGTGCGCATCACCCAGGAGATGCGCCACTTCGAGTCGGTCTTCCTGGCCCGGGACCCCAGCAGTGACCGGAGCCGGCATGCGCGCGTCTTCGACCTTGCCGGGGAACTCGACTTCGCCGGCCACCCTCTCATCGGGGCAGCATGTGTCCTGCACGCGCTGCACGGTGGCGACGACACCGAGACCTGGCGCCTGAAGCTCAAGGCCCGAGCGGTCGACGTCACCACCCGACGCCGAGCAGCGGGCCGCTACAGCGCCGTTCTCGACCAGGGCCCCGCTGCATTCCTCGGCCGCCCCGACATCGCCGAGCTGGCCGCCTGGTTCTCCTTGGACGCCGACGACCTGGATCCGGACCTTCCTGCGGAAGTGCTCTCCACGGGACTTCGGTACCTCATGGTTCCGGTGCGTGGCGACGCGCTGGAACGCGCCCGGATCGCCCAAGACCTCGAGGCTCCCCTCGCTGATCATGGTGCACAGTTCGCCTACCTGCTCGACGCCACCACACTGGAAGGACGTCACTGGAACAACGACGGCGTCCTCGAGGACGTGGCCACGGGTTCCGGCGCCGGTTGTGCCGCCGCCTACCTGCGCCGACACAGCCGGATCGGCGACGGGGAGACCGTCACCCTGCACCAGGGGCGCTTCACCGGCCGCGCCAGTCAGATGACGATCAGCGCACACGGCGAAGGGCAGGACATCCGCTCCGTCACGGTGGGCGGCGAAGTGGCGTTCGTTGCTGAAGGGCATCTGAGGGAGCTGCCCGTATGAGCCCCTCCGCACTGCCCCACGTCGGCCCTGACGCCATCCGGGCCGCAGTCGGATACGAAGACGTCCTGGAACCGGTGGCCCAGGCGCTCGCCGACTACAGCCGGGGCATGGGCGACTCCCCGGTGGTGGTCTTCGCACCGGCCGGGCGGGACGGCGACGTCCACGTGAAGTCCGCATGGCTGCCCGGGCGCCCGGTGTTCACCGTGAAGGTGGCGACATGGTTCCTCGAGCGATCCCGTCGCGGCGGTACGCCGGCATCCGGAATTATCGCCGTCTTCGACGCCGAGACCGGTGATCTGCGGATGCTGCTGGAGGACGAGCACCACATCTCCGACATCCGTACCGCTGCTGCGGGCGCCCTTGCCGCACGTACCCTGGCCCGACCGGATTCTGCCGTGCTCGCCGTCCTGGGCACCGGTGTCCAAGCGTATTTGCAAGTCCTGGCGGCCGCCCATGAACTTCCCCTGCGGGAGGTACGCGTGTGGGGACGCAACGCCGACCGCGTGCTGCGTCTGACCGCCGCTGTCATGGCCCGCCACCCCGAGCTGCACATGCAGGCCGCGGCCGATCCCCGAAGGGCCTGTGAAGGGGCCGACGTCCTGGTGACCGCAACCGCCAGCACAGAACCGCTGGTCGAAAGCGCGTGGCTCACGCCAGGCATGCACGTCACCGCAGTCGGCGCCGACGATCCGTCCAAGGCCGAACTGTCTCCCGACTGCCTGCTGAAAGCCGATCGGATCGTCGTCGACAGCCGTGAACTGGCCGGTATCCACGGGGACCTGGCACGAGCAGGAATGGACACCGCGGAGCATGCAGAGCTTGGAGAGGTCCTGGCCCGGACCGCACCCGGCCGGTCGGACAACGCCGAGATCACTGTCTGCAAACTCATCGGCCTCGGGGTGCAGGACCTCGCCGCAGCCGAGGTCACCCTCAGGTACCTCGACGACGGGGCTCCGTCACGCAAAAGGCCACCGGCGAGCGCAAAGGACGTGGGCTCCGCCGGGTAGGACAACCAGCGGACCTGCAAGGCCAGAACGTGCCCGCGAACCGCTCGGCCTCCTCCATCGGCACGGTATGGCCGGCTTCTGCGTCCCGGCCGATCAGGTCGAAGCCGACCTGAGTCAGGAAGCCGGCACCGAAGGCTGCGAGATGTTGCTCGACCATCCCCCTGACAGACGATCAGCCCAGGGGTCTGCGTCCCGCCGCCACGGCGTCGTCGCCGGAACGCAAGCCGTCAGCTCGGTCTTCAGCGGACATCGCCGGCCCCTCCTTCTCTGTTCCGGGTTGCGATGCGGTCGGCTACCGGAGCGGCGGGCATCCTCCGTGGTTGCGCGTCCCCTGGGTCGTGACGTCGTACAGGCTCCGGGGCGCCGACGAGACGGCCACCAGGACGTCGGCTCCGGTAGCGGGGCCCAACGCCTTGACCCGCCCGCCCGCCATGCGGCACCCGAGGCAGTCCGGATGTCCCTGCCGGGCACGGAGGTCCTTCACCCGCCAGTCCCACTGGTCGGCCGGGCGCGGGCCGTTCGGCTTCCCCCATCCCGCCAGGTGGGGGAGCCAGGTGATGGCCGCGGCCAAGGCGACCACTGCGATCCCGGAGAGTATGAGCGGCGCGGAGACAGCGATCACTCCCACACCGGTGACGCAGAAGCCGGCCAAGGCGACAGCTGTGCCGGTCCGTCCGGCCACCGTGTGCCCCAAGTCCACGTTCTCGTGTGCGCTGATGTTCTGTCCTCCGTGCGATGTAGTGCGCCGGTTCCAGTCGTGCCACAGGTCGTACGGACAGCCGGATCCGGCGCTGAAGGCTCCGTCGGTGACGTCCAAGACTCCGCCGACGCCCACGCTGAGGCAGCTACCGAGCCGATGCCCGGGCCGGCCGGCTTCAGGGCTTCCCTGCGGGTCACGGTGATCTCTGGGGGTTCGTCTGTGACGGTGTTCGTGGCCGTTGCATCTCTCCTGTCGCCCGGCCCCGGGTTGTGACAGGAGACTCGCGTCCGACAGGGTGCTCGCGCACCACCCCGCCCCAAGGTCTACCCGGGGTGGTGGAGCTCGGCATCCCATGACTCGCCGACCAGCCCCCGTCGTTCCGAACCGTCTCGGCGTCCCCGGCACTCTGCCCGTGGGCTGCGGGGCTGCGTCCTGACAGCGACAGCATCCCTGAAGCCGAGCGCCCATCTCATGTCTTCGAACTCCCTTCCCGCGGGCTCTCCACAGACGGCCACTGCCCCAGCGAAATCAACCCCGTGACGCGGACGATGAGGTAGGCGGCCAACGGCAGCTCGGCGAACACCGCGAGCGCTACCGACAGCCACACGCCCGATGTGCCGAACGTGAGCGACACATCGAACCAGGCGTCACAGATCAGCAGCACGGCCATGCCGACCGCCGGCACGATGACTGCCTTGTTCCGTAGCCAGCCCAAGATCGCCGTGGCGGCCGTGGCGACCACGAGAAGGACGTCGAACCCCACCCAGGCCAGGCGCCACTGGTGGACCTGGAAGTGGGACGGCAGAGTCAGCGCCAGCAGAACCGTCCAGGGCACCAGACCCACCGCGCAGACGGTGAGCAGCCTCAGTGTGCCACGCTGCTCCCGCCGGATCCGCTCCAGCAGCTCCCGGGCCGGAGCCGGTCCCGGGTCCCCCGGGCGGGATTCCTCCTGTGCTTCGCTCATGTCGGCTGCTCCGTTCTGATCGGTGCGGCGCGCACCTCAGTTCGCTGTTGTACGTCTAGGCGTCGCCATGCCCAGCACGGACGCCGAGGCCACCGGCCCCTGGGCCTCGGGTGACTTGCGCCGCCGTGCGGACGCCCGGCAACTTCAGAGCTCGTCGAACCAGCCTCCGCCGAGCTGAGGTCATACGCTGATCCGTGATCGCCCCTGGAGAAACACCTGCGCAGACTCGTTGGGGATCGACGGAACGCCGGCCCGCTGCTGAAGCTGGGCAATCTTGCGGCCACGCCTCACGATCGTCGGCAGGCGCGCGTCGTCAGGCCGCGCCGAAGCTCGCCCAGTGGTCGATGAGTCCTTCGCCTTCGCGCCCGGATCCGGCCTGGCTGGCGAGGGCAGCGACGATCATGTCGCCACGGCCGTGTTCGTCGGCGGGCCGGGCAGCCGCCCAGTTGTCCGGGGCGGCCTCGGGGCCGCCGTCGCTGACATGGACTTCAACGACTCCGAAGTCTTCGACGGAGGCGCGCAGGTGCAGCACGACGGGCGGCATCGCATGGCAGACAGCATTGGTGACGAGCTCGGAGATCACCAGGAGGACCTCGTAGATCTGGTCGTCGTCCAGTCCCCACGCAGCCAGAGCAGGGCGGGCCTCATGGCGGGCCGAAGCGGGAGCGAGAGGCCCGTGCTCGAGAAGCAGGCCGAACACGTGCTCACCGGTGCAGGCCGCTTGCAGCTCGGGGTGTTGCTGCCGGCGCGAGATCGTGGTCGTGTTCATCGAAATCACTGCCTGAGGAGCTGGAGAGGATTTCCTGTCCCTTCCAGAACACCTCCAGACGACTCAGAGGCCATGAGCAATCAATACCCAAACGCGAAAGTCGAAATGCGGCGCCTCGCCCTGGACCGCCACAGGGATCCAGCCGCCGGCACTGGCGGAGACGAAGGGGACACGAACACGACTGCCCGGCACCCCCGGCCGGCGAAGATCATCTGCCCCTATGTGTCCGTGAAGATCATGGACTTCACGGCGTTCCCCACGTCAAGACCCTCTAGGGGGACACACCACCCACCCTTTCATCGACAAAGCCGACCGGGTTACAGCACGGCACGCACTTGTCGCACACATTCATCTACGGAATCAGAATGATCTTCCCTGTGGTTCGCCCCTCCTCGCCCAGGCGGTGGGCGTCGATCACCTGGTCAAGAGGAAACGTGCGATCGATGTGGACCGTGATCCGACCTTCTTCGGCGAGAGAAGCCAGGGCTTCCAGGTCGGCCCGATCAGGTTCCACCAGCATGAAGTCGGCTCGCAGACCGTTCTGCGCGGCCCATTGAACCGTGTCCGCGTCGGCGCCGTTGAGTGCGACGACTCGGCCACCGGGCACCAACACCTCAGCCAGGTCCCGGATCTGCCCAGCGATGGTAGCCAGAAGGACATCGACGTCCCTCACCTGGGAACTCACTTCACGGCTCGTGTAGTCGATGACCTCATCGGCGCCAAGGCCCCTGACGAAATCGTGCTTTGCTCCGCTAGCGGTCGCGATGACGTAGGCACCGTGCGCCTTGGCGATCTGAACGGCGAGGTGGCCGACGCCTCCCGCCGCGGCCGGAATGAGTACCCGCTCTCCGACAGCGACCCCAGCCACCGCCACCAGCGCCTGCCAAGCGGTAAGACCCGCCAGGGGAAAGCCCGCCGCTTGGACATGGCTCATGCAGGGCGGCTTGAGAACAAGGTGCCTCGACGGAGCGGTCACGAACTCCGCGTACGCACCCGCCTCGGCCGGAAACCGTGGCATTCCGAAGACCTCGTCTCCCGGCCTGAAGCGCGTCACACCGGCTCCGACGGCCGCCACCACTCCTGAAACGTCCCAGCCGACAGAGAAAGGCGGTTCGCCCAAGCCTCCCCCGGTGCGCACCTTCCAGTCGACCGGATTCACGCCGGCGGCCTTCACCTCGACCAGGACCTCTGCCGGCCCGGGTTGCGGCACATCAACCTCGACAACCTCGAGAACATCAGGACCACCCAACCTGCTCTGCATTACTCGGCGCATGTATCCATCGATATCAGGCCGACACCGCGGACAAGTGAGCAGCACATACTCAACGCGTTGCATCTCCGGCGATGGAACGCGCTGTCCTGCGGGTTTGCCCACAGTGACCTCCATAGGGGTGGCGTACCGGTGAGTGGGCTGTGCGGTACCTGCCGGAGGTGATCGCGGCGCCCGTTCGGTGGTGGCCCGGTGGTCGGAGCGCGCCCGCCCACTGGGATCGCGAGCGGTGCGGCCGCGGCGTCTGTATCAGGTCGCGGGCGGCGATACCGAAGGTGATCTGGAGCGGTGGCGGCTCGTGCGGCGGTACGCGGTCGTCGTCCCCGAGGTGGGCCGTCGCCGACGCACAGCTGGATCCGGCCATGGCCGAGCCGGCGGGAGACAGCGGCGCCGGCCGGCCGCGGGCGTTGCCCACCGACGCGACGTGCTGCCGCCGGCTCGGTGAGCGGGTCGTTGAAGAAGTGGCGGGGGCCGCTTCCCGCGACCGATGACGACGGCCCGCTGCCTTCAGTAGCCGATCACTCTCCCGCGCACCGTCGCCTTCCAAGGCCACGGTGACCTGGAAGGCATGCCTGTCCGAAGGCGCGCTGTTCTCACCCACGGAGAGTGGTTCCACTGCGGCCCGCATGCCCTGTCCCATCCACATCCCTGCGCGTACCCACGCATGCGCGGTACACGCTTTACGCCCTGGTCGCCAAGGCATTGCCCGCCCTGGTCCAGGGCAGCACTACGGGTGAACGTCTTGGGTATGCCAGGATCAGCGATATGGCCGAGGGAGAGATGGCGGACACCGAGCATTCCGCACAGCCAGGACAGTTGTCGGTCGCATCCACCGCCACCGACGGCATCCGCGTGATCACCGTGGCCGGCGAGATCGACTTCGACACGATCGAACCGCTCCGCCAGGCTCTGGACGTCCCCGACCTCCCCCAGCCCCGCATCGTCATCGACGTGCATCAGGTCACCTTCATGGACTCCACCGGCATCAACCTCCTCATCGCCGCCTACCGCGCCATCACGGGAGCCGGCGGCTGGATACGCCTGGCCGCACCGACCGAGGCCGTGATGCACACGCTGCAGCTCGTCGGCGTCGACGCCCTCATCGACTGCCGCGAAACGCTCCGAGAAGCACTCGGCACCTGACCACCCCCGCGCGCGGCCTGCGCCGACCCGGGCCGGATCGGAGCGCGAGCCAGCGTGGTCGGAGCGACCCGCCTACTCGGTGCGTGCTCTGGCCCGGCAGTTCAGCCCTGATGGTGATCGTGCCGGGGCAGGTAGAGGGGACTGATCCGGCGCCAGGAGCCGTGCACGAGAGCTTCGGCCTCCCGCACCGCCCGCTGAGCGCACGACGCGTCCGTCGCCAGGCCCTGCCCGACCTGGGCGACGGAGCCCATGCGCCAGGCAGCCCTCAGCGTCGCCCGACGTGAGGCCCGGCGGCACGCGGCGGCAGTGCGTGAGCTGCTGTTTCGGCCCGCCAGGCACCATCGCGCCAGCAGGATCGCTGCCACCGCCGACAATGCGCCGACGGCGTAGACCTCATGACCGGCCACTGGCTCCTCCTGTCGAACACCCGCATGGACCGTGCCGGGTTCCTGTGCCCCCGAAACGCATTCTCAACGTCACCACCGGGCTAAGAAGACCTCACAGCCGTCGTCGGGTCATGGTGGGACGGCCCGGCGAAGGGCGGCTTCACATCCGCCCTGGGCCGCGGCGGAGCCGGCGCGCAACACGGTGCGCTGTCCCCCATCCCCGGCGGCATCCGCGCCGCTGCCCATTCCGCCCGTCCTCGGGTTCAACACGGAAGCGGTCGCATCTCCGTGACCAGCAGGCCCAGCATGCGGAAGCGGGCCAGCAGGCCGAACACGGTAGCGTGATCGTCTGCCGTATGCGTGATCGTCTGCCGCATGGAGGGTCCATGCGTCCGGCCGGCCCGTGCGACGGATTCCGGTGGCGAGCGATGGGACCGTGATGAGCGAACTGACGAAGCCCAGAATCGAGGTTCCGGAGGGTGATGTGCCCACCGAGCTAACGATCAGGGACCTCGTGGTCGGGGAAGGAGCCGAGGCGCAGCCGGGCCGGGTCGTCCGGGTTCACTATGTGGGTGTCACGTTCGCGTCCGGTAGAGAGTTCGACTCTTCCTGGGAGGAGAACCGGCCGTTCAAGTTCGCCGTGGGCGGTGGCAGGGCCATCAAAGGCTGGGACCGGGGTGTGAGGGGAATGAAGGTCGGCGGCCGACGCGAGATCATCGTTCCCCCGCGTCTCGGATACGGCAGGCAGTCGCCGTCTCCCCTGATCCCGGCGGGCTCGACGCTGATCTTCGTCGTGGACCTGCTATCGGTCGTGGGCGGGCCCGCCTGAGCGAGCCCGGGCTCGGCCTGAGCCCGGCGCCTCTGAGGAAGACGCGACACCCCACCACTGCCGTGTACTTGTTGCCAGGGGACTCGCGGGCCGTCACGAGACCTCTTGGAGCGGACCGAGACCCGTTCAGGTCGCCCTAGGGTCCGACAGCCCAGAAACGTGTGGTGCCCTCGGCCGTCGCGGCGAGTGTGCTCCCGTCCTCATTGAGTGCCAGATGGTAGACGTCCACAACGTGGCCGGTGAGGTCCGCGACCTACAAGCCGTCTCGAAACACACCGACAAACCCACCCGTGGGATAGTAACGCCCATGGAGGGAGCATGAGTTACTCGATATTCGTCTTCCACGCCAACGCTGCCTATGCCCACGACTCGCAGCAGGACACCTTCATGGCGCTCGCCGCGATGTACGTGGAGGCCAGTCCGGTCTATCGGGAGGTCGGGTGGCTGCGGGACTGGCAGACCTTCTGGATGGAGGAAGCGGGAAACCAGGGGAACGGATGCAGCGATCTCGATCCTCAGAGGTATCTGACCGATGACGATCGCATCGTGCTGTTCCGGGAGTTCCTTGACGACTACAGGTCCTGGGTGAGCACCACAGCCGCATCCATCAACTTGGTCACCGGGTATGACGCGGACAAACTCGTCGACTTCACCGAGACGATGGAAGCCGTGATCACCGGCGACAGGACGAACCCCAGGGTCATTCCGAGCGGCTCCGTGCCTTTCCAAGGCTGGATGAACGAACCCTTCGCGGGCCCGCCGCCGACCGCCGGAGGAGGCAAGGGGGCCACTTGATGGAGATCGTCGTGTTGAGCGGTTGTGTGCAGCCAAACAGCTACGCCCACGCGGCCCCGCGAACTGTGGCGGCCGGTCACCGGCGCACAGAGGAAACAAGATCAGATGGTGTCTGAGTCGGGAGCCGCACCGACCCATCGGTGATAGGCGTCTACGTCGACGTTGCTGCCGCACACGATGGTGACTACGTGTCGGCCAGCGAAGCGGTCACGGTCTTCGATGATCGCCGCGATGCCGAGCGCGGCCGACGGTTCGACGACGAGGCCGGCGTGGTTGAGGAGCATCCGCATACCGGCGATGATCGACGCCTCCTGGACCAGGACGGCGTCGTCAGCGACGAGGAGGAGGTCGTCCAGGACGTCCGGGATGGGACACCGGCCGGAGACGCCGTCAGCGATGGTGTGGGTCGAGTCGGTGGTGACGACGCGCCGCCTGTGCCACGAGTGTGTCATCGCCGGTGCGCCCAGCGGCTGGACGCAGATCACCTCGGCTTCGGGTGCCATGGCCTTCACCACATGGCCTACGCCGGTGGCCAGCGCGCCGCCGCCGAGCGCGATCAGGACGGCGTCGAACGATGGCATGGTGTCCACCAGTTCCAGGCCGATGGTCGCCGCGCCCTCGCAGGTTTCGATGTCCAGGCTGTCTTCGACCAGCCGGATGCCGTCGCCGCCCGCGATGGCCGCTGCCCGCTCGCGAGCCATCTCGTGGTCGCCGTCCACCAGTTCCAGCTTGGCGTCCAGTGCGCGAATGCGGTCGAGCTTGGTGGCAGTCGCGAAGCGGGATGCCACGACGGTGACGTCGAGCCCCCGGCGGCGACCGGACCAAGCGAGGGCTTGGCCAAGGTTGCCCGCGCTGGCGCACACCACGGCTCGCGAGCCAGTGTCGGCGAGCAGGTTCGCGACGACCTCGGTGCCGCGGGCCTTGAAGCTGCGGACCGGGTTCGCCGTTTCGAGCTTGATGCTCACCGTGCACCCGAGGTCGGGCTCCAGCGCCTCGCAGCGGTACAGCGGAGTGTCGAGAAACATCGGGTCGATTACCCGGCGAGCCTCCCGGATCCGAGCAGTGTCGAGGCGCGTCTCCTGCATGACACAGCAGCCTAGCGCCGCCGACGCTTCACCCTTTGGGCGAATGCCCGGCGGAACCGGGATCAATAGGTCAAGACCTGTAGGTCGGGTCGGTTGAGGGTCTTCATGCCGCGGCGGGCTCGGGATGCCCGACGAGGTGACCGCGTTCGAAGAGGGCTCCGCCACGGACGAAGGCGACGAGATGGAATGCGTTCACGGCCCGCCTGCGAGCCTGGGCGGATTCGACGAGTCTGAAGCCCATCGCGCGGGCAGCCGCCCGGGAGTCGGCGCCGCGGGTGCCCTTGGTGCGCAGGCGGACGGTTGCGAAGGTCGACTCGACGGGGTTGGTGGTCCGCAGGTGGATCCAGTGCTCAGCGGAGAAGTCGTAGAACGCCAGCAGCTCGTCCTCGTCATCGACGATCTTCGTGACGGGCTTGGGGAACTTCGCGCCGTACTGCTAGGCGAACACCTTCACGGCCACGGGCCGCATACTCGTGGTCTTCCGCGTCGCAGAAGTCCTGGATCGCCGTGGTCGGCCTGCCACTGCACGATCAGGCGGGGTGACCGTGGCCGGGGACAGGCCGGCGAGCTGCCCGGGAACTGCTCCAGCGCGGGCACGAAATCACCGGAAGACAGGCCGCGCAGGTAGAGCGACGGCAGCACCTCGGACATCTTCGGGGACCACAGGATCTGAGCACTGCTCCGGTCGCCTGTGCCCCCGACACAGCGATGGCCGGGTCCATCAGCGCCACCCCGAGCGGATCATGGCGTTCGAGAAGCCCACGAACAGCACACACCACACACCCTCATCCCGCTCAAGAGGTCCAAGCAAAGGCGTTGGGCGTGTCCGTGGGTGATGCGGCAGTCCCCGGGCCGGAGCCGTGTTCCACGCCGCCTCGTTCGGCGATGACCGGGCAAATGCCGCTCTGCCAGAGCGGGCGGCGTTACTTGTCGTGGTCGTACCGCGGTCCTCAAGAAGCGCTTCGGGACGACGCCATGGCCGGCCGACGATGCCGACGACCGCCGGGACCTCGTCGTTCAGGGCATCTGGGCCCGCCCGGCGTGATGCCGGGCGGGCCCATCATGGTGTGGTGCGTCCGACAAGGGCACGCGGGCACGCCCATCCCCGGCAGACGCGGACCGCGTAGCTGCGAAGCAGCGCAGGAGCGGGGTCGGGTGGTGTGTGCGTCAGCCCTACAACATCACGCAGCTGTCGCCGTTTCCGACGTGGCAAATGTACAGTCGGACATCGGCCACGTCTTTGGCGTGATCCGCAGGCTTGATCTTGTGGAAGTTGCCGTCGCTGACCCAAGCGGAACCGTTCCACTTCGAGTACTTGGTGTAGAGGCCTTCGCTCACCCCGTCAGTCGAACAGTGGTCGACAACCGCCATGTCCCAATCGGTCTTGTAGGCCTGCTTGCCGTTGTACTGGGTGGTCTCGTACCAGTGGTAGGTGCCGGAGGCGGTTCCGCAACCGTTGGCGGTACGGCCCGAGAAGGTTCCGCCCGAGGCATGGGCGGCACCGGTGAACGTGACCAGCAGGCCGGCAGCAGTGACTGCCGTGGCCAGAAGCCGCAGTGCGCCCTTGATGGCGTCATTTCGCATGGTGGGTCCTTTTCTCGTGTGAGGGTTGCCGCTGCTTCTCTCTGTGCGTGTCCGGGGTGACTTCTGCGGAGGGGCGACTCCATCCCGGGTTCGCTGACTCCCCCTCGTCGGGCTCGTCCGTTCGCTGTGCTGCCGACGCCCGCCGAGCCGCGGCCTTTGGGGCGTCCGTCGCGTTGTTCTCTGTCGTGTACCAAGGTGCGCTCCCGGCCATCGGCGAACCTTGGACGAACATTGAATGGGCTGGTCGAAGGCTCTGTGCCAAGGTGGTCTTGAGACTCGAGGGGGTGCAGTGGAGGTTGAGTTCACTGTCTTAGGCAGCGTCGAGGCGCGCGTGGACGGCCGAATCGTCGATCTGGGCCACGCCCGGCAGCGGTGCGTGCTGGCCGTGCTGCTCGTCGACGCCAACCAGGTGGTGTCGGTGGACCAGCTTGTCGACCGCGTCTGGGCTGACCGTCCTCCGCAGCGGGCCCGGAACACGCTCTACGGCTACGTCTCCCGTCTGCGGCAGGCTCTGGCCGTCGCCGAGGGGGTGGATGTCGTCCGGCGATCCGGTGGCTACGTCCTCGACGTCGAAGCGACGGCAGTGGACCTGCATCGTTTCCACGACCTCGTCACCCGGGCCCGGGCGGCCGCCCGGAACCTGCAGGACGAGCAGGCTGCGGCCCTGTTCGGGCAGGCACTCGGCCTCTGGCGAGGACACGCCTTCGCGGGTTTGGACACCCCTTGGATCAACGACCTGCGCGATGCCGTGGACCGGGAACGCATCGCTGCCGAACTCGACCACACCGACGTTCGGCTCCGCCGCGGTCACCACAGCGGACTGCTGGGCGAGTTGTCCGCCCGGATCGAGAGGCACCCGCTGGACGAACGGCTGGCCGGCCAGTTCATCCTTGCCCTGTATCGCTCCGGCCGCCCGGCCGACGCCCTCAGCCAGTACCGGCGAATCCGGCTGCTACTGGCCGAAGAACTCGGCTGTGATCCCAGCGTCCCGTTGCGGCGACTGCACCAACAGATCCTCACCACAGACCCCGCGTTGAACGTCCCACCCGCCGGGCACGCCACGGGCTCTGCACCCACCGTCGTGGCGCGCCAGTTACCCGCACCTCACCCGGGGCCCACGGCACGGTTCGACACTGTCCTGCCCGGTCCGCACACACCGCAGCGCCCCAGGACGGGGAGCCGCCTGATCGGCCGGGCAGCGGAGTTGGCGGTTCTCGACGGGGCGGTCGAGGATGCCCTTGCCGGTGTGCCAGGGGTGGTCGAGGTGGTCGGGGAACCGGGTATCGGCAAGACTCGGCTGCTCGGCGAACTGGATGAGCGGGCGAGACAGCGCGGGTTCGTGTCCCTGGCCGGCCGCAGCGTGGAGTTCGACCGGGCTCCATATGGTGCGTTCGTGGACGCCTTGGACGACCACCTCGGCAACCTTGACTCTCGAAGGCTCCGGCAGGATGGCTCACCGTCGGGCGCGTTGGCCCTGTTGAGCACCGTCTTCCCAGCGCTCAGCGACCGTCTCCCGACCGGGCCAGATCCGGTGACGGTCGAACGGTACTGGTTCCACCGGGCAGTACGGACGTTGCTGGAGACGATCAGTGCCGACGGCGGGCTCGTGCTCAGCCTGGACGACCTGCAGTGGACGGACGACGGTACAGCCGAGCTGATCGACCATCTGGTAAGGCACCCGCCGAGGACACCACTGCTGCTCGCCCTCGCCTACCGGCCCCGGCAGGCCCCGCCGCGGCTGGCCGCAGCGCTGGCCCGGGCGGGTACGGAGCGAAGAGTGGCCAGGGTCGAGCTGGGTCCGCTGTCTCCGGCCGAGGGAGCGGAGCTGTGCGGGGCCAGGACGGATCACTGGCGTTTCCAACGGCTGTACGAGGCCAGTGGCGGCAACCCCTTCTACCTGGAGGCGCTGACCCGGAGCGTCGGCAGTCAAAGCCCGTCGGCGGTCCCGGCCCCTGTCGCCGGCGACCTGCCAGAGTCGGTGCGCGCCGCACTGCTGGAAGAACTGGGAGGTCTGTCGGCCACTGCGAGGGTCTGTACACAGGCGGCCGCGGTGCTCGGCGACTCCTTCGAAGCCGACATGGTGGCAGTCGTGGCCCAGACCGGTGAGACGCAGGCCCTTGCCGCTCTGGACGAGGCCGCGGAGAGGGATCTCGTACGCCAGACCGGCCCCACGCGTCAGTTCCACTTCCGCCATCCGCTGGTGCGGGCAGCGGTGTACCAGGGAGCGGGCGCCGGTTGGCGGATCGAGGCGCATGCCCGGGCCGCGGTCGGCCTGGCACTGCGCGGCGCACCGCTGACCGCCCAGGCGTCGCACGTTCAGCGTTCGGCGCGCGTAGGGGACGAACACGCCGTCGACGTACTTGTACGGGCCGCCCGTCAGGTGATGACGATCGCACCGGCCGCCGCCGCGCACTGGACGCATGAAGCCCTGCGGTTGCTGGGCACACAGAGTCGGCTACGGCCCGAACTGTGGATCCAGCAGGCCGATGCGCTGGGCATGGCGGGACGTCTGCTGGAAAGCCGTGACGTCCTACGCACGGCCGCCTCTCTCCTCCCCGCGCAGGCCCGGGGTCAACGGGCCCGAGTGACTGCCCTACGGGCCACCATGGAGTGGGCGCTCGGCCGGTACGAAGAGGCCACGGCTCTGCTGCTTCGGGAGTTGGCCGATCACGAGGGCCGGCTGACCCCGGAGACCGCCGCTCTGGAGTTGGGGGTCGCAGTGGTTGCGCTCCGTACGAACGACTTCTCCACCGCCGTCGACTGGGGCGAGCGGGCGTTGCGCTCCTCGGAACGCGTCGGCGACCCGCTGCAGGCCACCGCGGTCCGCGCTCTGCTGGCACTGGCGCATACCTTCGCCGGCGACGCCCGGGCGACCGACTACCTCGACCTGGTGTTGGAAGCCCTCGACGACACCGACGACCAGCAGCTGGCCGGCCAGCTGGACACCCTCGTCATGACGGGCTGGACGGAGATGCTCCACGAACGGTACGACGCCGCACTGGGTCATCTCGCCAGAGGGCTGGACGTGTCACGCCGCACCGGCCAGAGCCTCGTGCTCGCGGACCTGTTCGCAGCCTCCGCCTACGCCTACATGTGGCTCGGGCGGCTGGACGAGGCGGAGGCGTATGCGCGCGACGCGCTGGAGGCGGCCTCACTCGTCGGCAGCAGCGAGCCGCGCTCGCTGGCCGACGTGGTGAGCGCGGCGGTCGTGATGTGGCGCGGAGACTTCGCCGAGGCACTGAAGATCTGTGAGGAGTCGCTGTCGCTGGACGGCCCTGCGCTGGGCGCGCACCGGTCGGCGATGGTCGGGATGCTCGGGCAGACGCTGCTGCTCAACGGCGATCCGGAGGGCTGCGTCAGAAAGGTGCTCGAAGCGGGCGGCGGCCCGCACCTCTACGGGTTCGAAGCCCCGGTCCGCCCTATGTGGTTCCGGCTGCTGTCCGTCGCCCAACTGGCTCTGGGTGACGTGACGGCTGCCGAAGGGTGGGCGGACCGCGCTGCCGCTGCCGCAGCCTCTGACGGGCCGTCCGGTCGACGCGGTTTCGCATTGCTGGCCCGCGCCGAGGTACAACTTGCCCGGCAGAATCCGGCAGCGGGCCCCACCGCGTGCGAGGCTGCTGCCGAGTTCCGTGCGGCTCGCATGCTCCTCAACGAGGGCATGGCCCGGCTGACAGCCGGTACCGCGCTCTCTGCCTTCGGCCGCCAGACCGAAGGGCTCGCCCAGTTGGAACAGGCCAAATCCCTGTCCGTCACCTGCGGAGCCCTTGCCCTGTCCGAGCTGGCCGATCAGGAGCACCACCGAATCGCCGTCCAACCCCCGCCTGCGACGACCGGGACGTAAGGTTCCCGAACTGCACAAACTCCGCTGGAGCGAGCCCGTTGGCGGGGTGGCGGCTCGCCTTCCCGGCGGCTCATCGAGGACGGCGGCCAGTTCCTCGGCGGCCCGGCCCATGGTGTAGGCGGGGCAGTCGTCGAGAGACCCGAACGAGTCGTCTGCCTGTCATCGCCCCTCTCTGTGGAACGCGTGGAGGGGCCCTGGTGCCGTATCGGCACCAGGGCCCCGAAGGAATTGCTACACCATCTGCCGGCCCTACTGTTGCGCCGGTCTCATGTTTCCGCAGACCCGACCTGAACACTGTCGGGATGCGGGGATCGCGGATGCGTGACCGGAGACCACCTCACTGTCGATGTCCTGCGGTACCCGGACCCACTACCTGTCCGGGCGATCCTGATGGCGCGGGCTCCTCCGTTCTTCCCTCTGATCGATCGCTCGCCGAACCAGTACTGCGGTACTGCTCATGGCGGCCCCTGATCACCGCGGGCCGCCCGGTCCGGCCGTCAGTCCCGTCGCCGTCCTGCGACAACCCTGGCTTCGGAACTCCACCGCCGCACCGTCCTGCGTACTGCTGCCCGGCAGTTCATTTCTGCCGGGCCCTTCGTGATCTCGTCTACGACAGAAACCATAACCGGCCCGCCATCCAATGTCTACTCCAGCCATCATAGATTTTCGCGAGTCTGGCCGCGAGATAGTCGCCCACGAACAACAGCGAACAAGCAGACCCCCGGCTCCCTGCGGCTGGGCTGCCACTCCCGTCCGCGCACGCGCACCTCGCCGCGGATCGCAGCACCTCATCCGGCTTCACCCGCGATCGGCACCGCACCCGGAAGACCGGCCAAGCGCGGTCGATGGGTCCAGGGCCGGGCAGGCGTGGCTGTAGGCGGACCGGGCATTCACGATCCAGGGCCGGGGGGTGGCCTGATGGACACGGCGAGCGTCAGCGCTGCAGCCGAGCGTTCCGCGAACGCCGTCGCCGGCGCACGCGACGCCACCGGGACTTCCTGGGAGCCCTTGGGCAGCAGGAAATCGCACCCGAAGACGCCGACTCCGTCGTCCTGGTCGTCTCCGAGCTCGTCACCAATGCCCTGCGTCACGTCGGCGGAACCTGCAGACTCCGCCTGACCGCTCATCCCGACACCAAGTAATCATGGGCTGGGGCTCGCGATCGGCGGTGACAACAAGGGGGGGAGAGTCAGCGCATCATCTGATCGGCGACCGTTGCCACCGCACGGGGCACGAACCGCTCCAGGACGGGCATGGCAGTGACCCAGTCATCGAGGAGCAGGACCTGTGCGGCGAGCCTGCGAGCCCGGGACGGCTCGGACAGCTCCGCGAGCGCGGCCAGTGCCCTGGCTCGTGTCGAGCGGTGGGCGATCGAGTGGGCGAGAGCCTCGGCTCGGCCCGGCTCGACACGTCGAGCCAGCGCTCGAACCACTTCGACCAGTGCCTCGCCCTGCGCCCAGCGGTCGGTGATCGAGCGGACGAGGACCTCGGCCCGGTCCGGATCGCCGCGCCGGGCCAGCTCCCGAACCACTTCGACCAGTGCCCTGGTGTGCGCACGGCGGTCGCCGATCGCGTGAGCGACAGCCTCGGCCTGGTCGGTGTCACCATAGCGGGCCAGTCTCCCGGCGATCTGCGCCTGCCGTCCCGCGCGCTGACCGGGCTCGATCCGGTCGACGAGAGCCATGGCTCGCTCGAGGTGCCCCCGCTCGGCCAGCGACAGGGTCACGGCCTCCAGGAGAATGCTGTGATCAGGGCCGACGTCGGTGTCGAGCAGTGTCTCCGCCCGGTCGGCCAGGGCGAGGACCATGTCCTGGCCGACGGTTTCGACGACCGCGTCCAGCACACGTGCCAGGTCCCGGGCACGGAGGAAGGATTCGGCGGGGAGCGGGTGGCTGTCCACCTCGCGCACGTCGTCCGGATCTCCTTGCTGTGCCACGTCCTGGTCAGCGAATCCGCCGAGCGCCCCACCGCACAGCCTGGGCCCGGCGCCGGCCGGGGGTCTGGGCGGCGTGCGCAGCAGCGCGTCGATCCGGTCCAGATCCCCTCTCAGCACCTCCCAGGCGAGTACCACCGCCAAGGACGGAGGCCGGGACCGGGACGATACCGTCCGGTTGTGGGATCGGGCGAAGTCCTCCACACGGTCGGCGAACGCAGCGGCCAAGCGCTCGTCGCCGGTGGCATCGGCCACCTCCATCAGGAGGGCGAGCACCTCCCCCGCATCGTCGAGGGGGTAGGAACTGACCTCCTTGTCGGCGCGGGCAGCGAACCCGCGTGCCGCAGCGGTGTCGCCGTTGTCCGCCATCGCCTTCGCCAGCAAGGCCCACGTTCGCCCCCAGTTGTGGGGGTAGCGGATCCTCTCTGCCAGCGCGGCGGCTGTGTCGCGTTCACCGGTCCGGGCCCACGCCGCCGCAAGGGCGACCAGTGCGTCGTCCCGCCATCCGCGCAGGGGGATCGACTCGGCCAGTGTCTGGGCGCCGCACAGGTCTCCCGCTTCGGCCGCAGTCTCCACCAGCGCCAGGAACTCCATGCCCTGACGGCGCTCGTCGCTGATCGTGTACACCAGCTCGGCCGCGCGGGCGAGGTGGCCTGTGCGGACGAGCGCGCCCAAGTACCAACCCCTGGCGATGCGGTCGTCTGCGGCCCTGCCGAGAGAAATCCGTAGAACGGCCAGCAGGCAGGGTTCGAAGCCGCTTCGGGCAATGGCCTGTCCAGCCTCGTTCTCCGGCGCCAGGCCGCGACGCCGGTCCCCTTCCCGCATCCAGAACAGCTCCTCCCCCACTCGGCCATCCCCCTAGGCGTCCCTCCAAGGCTCCCTTGCCGGAGCCGACTCCCGCCGACGATACGGGCGGACGCCGACAGGCAATCGCCCGAGTCATGCGGAGAGGCAGGACCACTCGCCACTGGCGCTGCCGTTGCCGCTGGTCAATATGAGCATGACCAGCCCATGGCCAGCCCATGGCCAGCCGCCGCGGGAGCCGAGTGGGACCGTGATCCAGCCCTCCAGGAAAGTCGTCACCGCCGCCTCGCAAGCGGCCGAAGATCAACATCCCTGATGCACAGGCGCAGCACAGGCACTATCACCTGTCCCGCTCGCACTGTCCTGAGTGACGAACTCCGCCTCGGCTGGGCCTCGTGGGTACTCCGGTGGTAGATCGCGATCATGGATGTGAGGTTCACCGACGCCGTTGCGGCAGATCGGGAGGATGCGCTGAGCAGTACGTTCAGGGTGATCACCCTTCAGATGCCGGGCCTGGGCGCCGACATGAACGGCGCCCCGGCCGACCTGAACCCGGGGCGTCGCGGACGGTGCCGCCGCTTCCATCCCGCCGGAGGGACCGTCGCCGCCCGAGTCGCCACGAACTGGTCCGCGACATCGAGGACGAGGCGGCACGCTACTACCGCTCGCGCACCATGTCCTCGGTTCCGATGAGAACACCCGGTGCATGCCCCCACGTTCGCCACTCAGCGGGCAGAGGTGGCGCGCACGGCCCGGGTGACCCACAGCAGAACGAGCGCGGCAGCCTGGATGCCGATGACGACGAGGATCAGAAGCGGGACGGAGACGTCGTACAGGAGCCCGGCCAAAGCGCCGCCGACCAACGCGGCCGCTCCCATGATTCCGGCGAAGACGCCGTACGCGGTGGCCCGGCGGCCCACGGGTACGAGGTCGGCGACGGTGGCACGCAGCGTGGACTCCTGGACCCCGACGGCGGCGCCCCACACCAGCGCGCCCGCCACGGCGACCCCCACCGTGTCGGTGAAGGCCAGGGCCGGAACGGCGGCGGACAGCAGCGGCAGGACGACCAGGACCCGGGCGCCGAACCGGTCGTACAGCCAGCCCGTGGCCAGCGCCGCCACCGCGTCCGCCGCCATGGCCGCCGCGTACAGCACCGGAACCGTCGCGGTCGGCACCAGGTGCCGGACGACCAGGTGGTAGGAGAGCACACCGAAGGTGGCGAAACCAGTCAGGGTCGCGGCGGTGAAGACCGCGTAGGCCCAGAAGGCCCGCGGCAGCTTCCTCTCCCGGGACCCGGCAGGTCCCGGCTCTTCGGGGGAGTCCGACTCCTCGGGCGCCGCCACGCCGACGGCTGTCTCGTAGCCCACGGGTTCGGGAACCCTGGCACGCAGCCAGAACAGCAGCGCGACGGCGGCCACGCCCGGCAGCGCGAGCACCCCTAGCGCCGGGGCGTAGTCGCCGCCCGTCAGGGCGAGTACCCCGGCCACCGTGAGCGGGCCGATGAGCGCGCCGACCTGGTCCATCGCCTCGTGGACCGCGAAGCCGCGGCCCCGCCCGGTGGCGGCGGTGGCGTGCGAGAGCAGGGTGTCCTTGGCCGGGGAACGCACGGCCTTGCCGACGCGTTCCGCGATCACCAGGGTGCAGGCCGCCCACAGCACGCCGGTCAGACCGAGCACCGGGACGGTGGCCGCGGTCAGCACGTATCCGGCGATCGTCCATGCCCAGAAGCGGCGGCTGCGGTCGGCCAGCGGTCCCGAGGCCAGACGCAGTCCGAGCGCGGCGGCCTCGCCCGCCCCCGTGACCACGCCGACCACGGCCGCCGAGGCACCCAGGTGAGCGAGCAGTGGGCCGGTGACGGAACGAGCGCCCTCGTAGACGAAGTCCATCAGCAGGCTGACGCCCCCGAACACCAGCACGAACCGCCACGCCGAGAGCCCTTCGGCAGGCCCGTCCGGCGGTTCGGGCGTGGCAGGCGTGGTGCCGGCGGACTTCACGAACTCCTCCCCAGGGCGTCACGTGCACGGCAGGTCGGACATGGCCTCCTGAACACCGGACCACCTCCTGCTGGCGCTCTCCGCTTCACCGGACGAGTCCGGCAGGCGCATCCTCTCTCGACACGCTGGAGCAGTCAGGTGCGGGGGCGGGCGCTGAACGCTCTCCCGCGCCTGCCGGACGGGTGCGGTGCCCCTCGTACTCACTCGGCCCGCTCGGTGGCCCGGTCGTACTCGCCCGTCTCCGGAGGCAGGGCCGCGGACAGGGCGAGGCCGCGGCGCTCCTGAGTATGGGCGTGATCCGTCAGGCCGACCACTGCGGCCAACAGCACGGCCGGCGAGCTCACCGTACCGAGGTCGAGACCACCCGCCTAGGATGCGCGGGTGAACCTTTCGCATCTCGGCGCGCCGGTCGGGCCGATGATCCGCATCCATGGCGGGTTCGCCAACCGGATGTACCGACTCGACACCGACCAGGGGTCGTTCGCGGTGAAGGAGATGAACCTCGTCGACCGCCGCTGGACCTATCGCATCGAGGACGTGTTCAGGTTCGAGCGGGCGGCCTTCGCCGCCGGGATTCCGATGCCGGAGCCGATCTCGGCCGGCCACCACACACTCGTTCACCGATGGGTCGAAGGCGTGAAGGTGCCCGAAGCACCGGTGTCGGCGGCGTACGCGTTCGAGATCGGTGAGATCCTCGCGCGCATCCACGCGCTCGACGTCGCGTGGACGCCTGTGCCGATCGAGGACCCGACGTCGCGCGACTGGCCCGAGCTCGCCGCGCGGGCGGCGGCGACCGGTCAGCCGTGGGCCGACCGACTCGCTTCTCACGTCGAGACGTTCCTCGCGATCGCCCACTTCGTCGACACCTGCGAACGGCCGGGCCCCGTCGTGCTGACCCACAGGGACATCCAACCGTGGAACCTGCTCGCTCGAGAGGGTCGGCCGGTGGTGCTCGACTGGGAGCTCTCGGGGATGCTCGACCTGTCCGGCGAACTCGGCTCGACCGCGCTGAGCCTCGCGAAGGGACCTGGCTTCGACGACATCAAGCCCGCGATTTTCCGCTCGGTCCTCGACGGCTATGTCGCAGGAGGCGGAGCGCTGCCCCCGTCAGGACCGAGCTGGTTCGTGTTCATGATCGGCGGCTGGCTGGGGCACACCAGGTGGAACATCCTCCGGTGCCTCGCCGGTGTCGAGGCGAGCACCGGCCCTGACCTCGCGCTGTCGCACGAGTCCGTATGCAACGGGGTGCGTGGCCTCCCCGACCTGTTCGGCCGACTTCCGGACCTCGAGGCGCTGACGGCGTGACACACGCCCGCCCGCGTGGCTTTGTTCGCGAGTTTGGACGGCAGTTGTTCTTCGCCTCGGGAGGCGGTTGGATCGGGGCGGGGCCGATGTTCGCGAGAACGGGAGGCACCTGATCCGAAGCCTGTTCCAGGTGCCGGTCGGACAGTGCCGAGGGGGACGTCGTGGAGTGGCCGACGGGGTTGCGCGGGTTCGCCGCCGGGCTCCTGATATCCGTCATCACCGCGCCTGTGGGCGTCTCCGGAGCGGTCTTTCTGCTGCCCGTCCAGGTCAGTGTGCTGGGCGTGCCCAGCCCGGCTGTGACCCCCACGAACCTGCTCTACAACGTCGTGGCCGGCCCCGGCGCCCTCCTGCGCTACTGGCGGGCCGGACAGCTCGGCGGACCGCTGACCCGGCTCTTGATCACCGGCACCGTTCCCGGAGTCGTCATCGGCGCCGTGATCCGCGTCTACGCAGTTCCCGGCCCGCGAATCTTCCGCCTCCTCATAGCGGCGCTGCTCCTGCCGCTCGGGCTGTGGCTGTGGCTGCGGACCGTACGCCCGGCCCCACCCCACACTCGCCACCAGCCTTCGCCGCACGCGACGACGTCGCTGGCCCTGGCCGTCGGCGTGGCCGGCGGCATCTATGGAATCGGCGGCGGCTCGCTGCTCGGCCCGATCCTCGTCGGCCGCGGCGCAGCGGTCGCCACCGTCGCACCCGCCGCCCTGGCCTCCACCTTCGTCACCTCCATCGTCGGCGCGGCCACCTACGCGCTGCTCTCCCTCGCCACCACCGGCGACGTCGCCCCCAACTGGCTGCTGGGACTTTCCTGCGGCACCGGCGGTCTCCTCGGCGGCTACCTCGGCGCACGCCTCCAGCCGCACCTGCCCGAGACGGCTCTCCGGCTCCTGCTCGGAACCCTCGCCACCGGAATCGGCGCGCTCTACGCAGTCCAGACCCTTCGCTGACCGTTCAGGGAAAGTTGCATCCGACGGACGCCCTTTGGATCGATGCCGTGTGACCAGGAAGACGGCGCAGCCCCCGGCGCGACACCTACCGCAAGCGACGTGGTCCTGTGCTCCTGGGCAGTCGGCGTTCTTCATGCGGCCCGCGCCGCTCCCGGCGCGGGCCAGTTGCCACAACTCGGCACGCGCCGCCGGGCACCGAGGCAACGCTCTGCGCAATTTGCCCGACCCGTCGGCGGCGAGCTGTGCTCGTCACGCGTGTGGTCGCTCGGCTGGGCGGACTTCACCCTCCTTCCGGCCGCTGACTGATCCCCCTGCCGGCACCCCCGAGACCGGTGCTGGTCCTTCGGACGTTCCGAGTCAACTCCTGCGCCGGCAGTCGCGGGGTTTCCCGCCGGTTTCCCCGTTGCCTCTTCGGTGAGGCAACCGACAGCTTCTCGACTTGGCACCTCCCCCGGGCAAGGCTGACCCGCAGACGGACAATCGGACGTCGTGACGGATCAAGCAGAGTAAGGGAACAGCCCGATGTGGGTGAGACGCCTTTGGCGGACCCTGACCGTTGCCCTGGCAACGATGATGGCCGTCCTTGTGGTACCGACTGTGGCCCGGGCGGACGACGCCCAACCGCTGGACTACTGCCAGATCGCCGGGCCGGCCAGCCGGCAGGCACAGACCGCCGTGGCGTACGCGTGCGCCGCCTGGCGGGCCAAGACGCCGTACACCTGGGGTGGCGGTCACAACACGACGTACGTCGGGCCCACCTACGGTTCCGTCGACTGGAGCGATGTCCAGCACTCGTGGCGGGACCCCTGGATCAAGGGGCTGGACTGCTCGGGTTTCGTGCGGTGGGCCTGGTACCGGGCGATGAACCGCGACATTCTGCCCGGTACCGCGCTGGAGCAGTACCGCAGTTCCAACGCGTTCCAGGTCTATCCGGCGCACAACGGCGGCTCCGGGATCGAGGGCTATCTGCTCGCCGGTGACCTGGTGTTCACCTCCGAGAACGGCAGCGTCGACAAGATCTCGCACGTGATGCTCTACCTGGGCAACGGCAAGGTCGTGGAGGAATGGCAGTCCGGTGAGGTGGCCCGGGTGACCACGCTCGCCTCCCGTACCACCAACGGCCGTCTGGTCGGCGCCGTCCGGGTAGGCAACCAGGGTGCCCTGGAGCAGCCCGGCAGCTACTCGGCGAACCCCGCCATCGACCCCGGCAACCCGTTCGCGTACGTCCTCACACCCGGCGGCGGAGGCGGAGGCGGAGGCAACGGCATCCCCGAGCGTATGTGGGCGACCGACGTCAACGTCCGCCAGCACCCGAACCGTTCCGCGACCGTCCAGACGAACTTGCCGTCCCCGACCATGGTGTACGTGAGGTGCCAGCAGCACGGTGAGTCCGTCACCGACGAGGGCTACACCAATGACGCCTGGTCGTACCTGCCCGACCTGGGCGGCTGGATCAGCAACATCTATCTTCAGGGTCCAGCCTGGTTCAGTGACGTCCCACAGTGCGGCACCGGGCAGGCCGACTCCAGCATCGGCGGCGGCTCCAGCGCGCCCAACACGGCGGGCGGCCCCAACCGGACCTGGGGTACGGACGTGGCCGTCCGCTCCACGCCGTACACCGACTCGACCTCGACCGTGCTGACGCGGCTTGCGGGGCCGACCGCGGTGCAGCTCAGCTGTCAGAAGCACGCGCAGACGGTGTCCGCGGAGGGCTACACCAACGACGCCTGGTCCTACCTGCCCCAGTACGGCGGCTGGATCAGCAACATCTTCCTCCAGGGCGACGCCTGGATCGCCGGGATCCCCGCCTGCGACGGCAAGGGCACACCGACGCCCGCCGGCACCCGGCCCGGCCAGACCTGGGGAACCGACGTGGCCCTGCGTGTCGATCCCTCCACCTCCAGCGGGCTGGCCACCCGGCTGAGCGGGCCCACCGCCGTCGCCATCAGCTGCCAGAAACACGCGCAGACGGTGTCCGCGGAGGGCTACACCAACGACGCCTGGTCCTACCTGCCCCAGTACGGCGGCTGGATCAGCAACATCTACCTGCAGGGCGACGCCTGGCTGGCCGGCGTACCCGCCTGCTGATCCCGCACCACCACCCGCGGCGTCGGCCACCCTCTTCCCGGGGCGGTCGGCGCCGCCGTGCTCGCCATCGCGTCCAGGCTCCATCCGGTTCTTGCCCGCACGCGACCGGGTGTGCGGCGGCGGCAGGCGGGAGATCGCGCAGGACCATCAGCGCCGGGCGCGGCCGGCGGAGTGGACGGTCGAGCTCGGCATCGGAACCGGCCGACCGCCCGTACAGGTCCATGCCGGCGACGACTGCTACCCGGCCGGCAAGCTCCGTCGCGCCTCGACCAGGTGAAGTCCGCCGCCTCTTGGCGGTCGGCCTGCCCGCCTGCACGCCTGCCCACCTGCACGCGCTGACGGCCCGGCACCCTGCTGCGCTCGTGCTTCCTTCAGCTCACGTGATCACGAAACGCACGCTCCCGACTGCGCCGATGCCCTGGGCGCCGACCCGTTCGTCACCCGGTCGAAAGAAACGATGCGGTTCTCCCTCTGCGCGCAGCAAGCGGACGGATCGCCAGCCGCGGGAGCGGCGGGCCGGCGATCGTCAGCCCCCCGCTTCACGCACGGTCCGGTCCTGAGACTGCTCGTCGCGTTCATGGCGTTACTGGTGAAGAGGCGGTGTTCTAACCCTGCGCAATTCGGCGTGCTTGGGGTACCGGGTGATGCCTGACTCGCCCAGCGCTGCCCCGGATGCCCCGGTGGGTGCGGCTGCCATGACGGGGCGGAAACAGCGTGCTGCGACGACGCTCTGTTGCTACGCTCGCATGCATGATCACGCTTTCGCCTCAGCACTGGATGATGCCCCGTCGACGGGGCTGCTGAGAACGGACGCGTACCGAATCCGAGGCCCCGGGACGGGGCCTCGATTGTTGTGCGACCAGGCCTCGCTACCCGGTAGGAGGACCGATGACCGCACGACGCCGCTACATCACCACGACCATTCCGTACGTCAACGCCCGCCCGCACCTGGGCTTCGCCCTGGAGCTCGTCCAAGCCGACACGTTGGCCCGTCACCACCGCCAACGGGGCGAGCAGGTCCGGCTGCTCAGCGGAACCGACGACAACTCTCTGAAGAACGTCCTGGCCGCCGAAGCGGCCTGCGTCGACGTGCAGTCGTTCGTCGACCGCAACGCCGACGCCTTCGCTGCCTTGCGTGGCCCACTGGCACTCTCATTCGACGACTTCATCCGCACCAGCAGCGACCCACGTCACCGCGTCGGAGTCGAACGACTGTGGCGACAGTGCGCCGCCTCAGGCGACCTCTATCGCAAAGAGTACGAAGGCCTGTACTGCGTCGGTTGCGAGCAGTTCTACACCCCCGATGAACTGGTCGAAGGACGGTGCGGCGAGCACGGCACCGAACCGCAGCTCGTCGCGGAAGAGAACTGGTTCTTCAGGCTGTCCCGCTACGCCGACCGCCTCCATCAACTGATCTCGAGCGGCGACCTGCGCATCGAGCCCGCCGCCCGCCGCAACGAGGTCCTCGCCCTCATCGAACGTGGCCTGCACGACTTCTCCGTCTCCCGCTCCCACAGCCGCGCCCGCGGCTGGGGCATCCCCGTGCCGGACGACCCGAGCCAGGTCGTCTATGTGTGGTGGGACGCCCTCGGCAACTACGTCACCAGCCTCGGATACGGCACCGGTGACAGCACCTACGAGCAGTGGTGGGAAACCAGCGAGCGCCGCGTCCACCTGGTCGGCAAGGGAGTGGTGCGCTTCCACGCCGTGTACTGGCCTGCCATGCTGCTGTCGGCCGGGCTCCCGCTGCCCACCGACATCCTGGTCCACGACTACCTCACCGTCGACGGCCGCAAGATCAGCAAGTCCGCCGGAACCACCGTCGACCCGGCCGCGCTGGCCGCAACATATGGCACCGATGCGTTGCGCTGGTGGCTCCTGCGCGATGTGCCCCGGGTCGGGGATTCGGACTTCACGCCCGACCGCCTGACCACCCGCGCGGATGCGGATTTCGCCGGAGGGCTGGGCAACCTCGTCCACCGCATCGTGACCATGGTTCACCGCTTTCGCGGCGGAATTGTCCCTGCCTCTGCGCCGGCAAATCCCGGGGAGCTGGCGGTGGCGGACGTTTGCCGGGAGGCGCCTGGCCTGGTCGACGCCGCTTTGGCCGACTTCGACTTCCGGCGTGCCATCCACGCTGTATGGGAGATCGTGGAGGAGGCCAATCGATGTATTGACGCGACCCGCCCTTGGGAGCTGGCTCGGGAAGAGCGGAGGGGCAACGGTGAAGCGGCGAAGCAACTCGACACCGTCCTCGTCACGCTGGTCACAGCGTGCCGCGTGCTGGCCGATGAACTACTCCCGTTCATCCCAGATGCCGCCACGCGGATCACCGGACAGTTGACACCCGTCGAGGGGCTTCTGCCCGCAGCACAGCCGCTGTTCCCTCGCCTTCACGAGGACGCGCAGCCAGCCTGACCTCCGGTGCTACATGAACCTGGTCGCCTTCCTCTCGGTCTTCGTGCAGCTTCGGGAGGGGCGCCCAGGGCCCGGGGCAGTTCCGAGATCAGCTTCGTTATTCTTACCTGCCAGCAGCTTCGCTGTTCAGGACCGCGAGGTAGCCGGCCCAGCTGTCCTGAGCGAGCGCCGCCCACCGGGTCGCGGTGTTCCGGTGGACGCCGAAGAGGTCACTGATGATGATCGGCGGTAGTTCCCCGGCCATGCCGAACAAGGCCGTGTTGCGGGCGGCGATGGTGGGCAGGCCGCGCCTCATGAGTTGTCCCGACAGCGCCTCTGGGCTGCGTGGGCGGCTGGCGGGCTGGGCGAGCAGCAGGAGCTCGGGATGCTCGCTGGTGGCAAGCGGCCCCAGGGCGGCGCGCGACCGGCCTGTGGTGATCTGCTGTTCGATGAGACGAGCCGGCGTCGGCGGCAGGAGCACAAGGTTCTTGTCGAAGGTGAAGTAGGCCCCGCGGGCGGCACCCCGCTCTGTGGCTCACCGAGCGGGTCGGCCGGCTGTCCCCGCGGTCGATCAACGAGGCATTCGTCGCTGCCCGCCGGGACGCCGACCTCGACGAGGATCTCGACCTGCACTGCCTGAGGCACCCCGCCTCCCGCGCCCGCGTCGACTCCGTCGCCGGACAGATCCGCGCCGCCTGCCCCGAGCTCCAGGTCGACGTGACCGTGGGCAGTTCCCCGGCGCCGCAGACGGTCGCGCTGCCGCAGAACGTCAAGGTCACCGAGTACTGGGCCGCCAAGGGAGTCGCCCTGCGAATCCTCAAGGCGGTGGACAGCAAGAGCGCCGTCCTGCTCGCCCTGGTCCTGGTGATGTGCGCACTGTTCGTCGGACAGGCCGCCCTGGCCTCCGTACGCTCCCGGCGCACCGAGCTCAGAACCCTGCGCTGTGTCGGCTGGAGCGCTCCGGAGATTCTCCGGCTCATCCTCGATGAGCCGGCGGTGATCGGACTCGGCGCGGGCACACTCGGCGCCCTCCTCGCCCACGGTCTGGGAGCCCTGGGCGGACTGCCCTTCTCGGCGGCCAAGGCGGCTCTCGTCCTCCCCATCGCTCTGCTGCTCGCGCTGAGCGCCGGCTCGGTGCCCGCCTGGCGGGCCACGCGCGTCCAGCCGCTGGACGCCGTCACTCCCCCGGCCACCGGCGCCCGCCGCGCGGCCACCGCCCCGTTCCATCGCCGGCCTCGCGCTGAACAACCTGCTGCGCGTCCCCGGTCGGACCGTACTGGGCGCGGCCGGACTCGCGCTCGGCGTCGCCGCGTTCACCGTTCTGATCACCCTGACGCTCGCCTTCCAGGGCGAGATCGCGGGCTCGTTGCTCGGCAACGCGGTCGTCGCGCAGGCTCGTACGGCCGACCACCTCAGCGTGGCCCTGACCCTGTTGCTCGGCGCCGCCGGCGCAGTGGACATGCTGGTCCTCTCCCTGCGCGAACGGGCCGCAGATCTCGCCGTGCTGAGCGCTTCCGGCTGGTCGAGACGCGAACTCGGTCGCCTCGCCCTGTACGAAGGGGCCGGGCTCGCCCTCCTGGGCGGGCTCACGGGCGCCGTCGCGGGACTGGCCACGGTCCTCGCGGTGGGCCGAGGGCTCTGGGAAGGAAGGTTCCTGACGATGACCGCGGCAGCACTGCTGTCCACACTGGCGGGTGTCTGCCTCGTCTGCGGGGTCCTCGCACTCAGTGTCCGGACGCTGCACCGCATCGCACCGGTCCACCTGCTCGCCGGGGAATGCCGGGGAATGAGGAGCGCGACCGCCCAGGGCCGCGGAGAAGTTCCGACCGGCCACGCTGAGCGTCAGACGTGGCCATGACCCTTGGCCTGAGTCCGTGCGTCTCTGGGGCACTTTCGAGGGACGGCCGTCCACCGCATGCCTGACGTGCGGCGGCCGGCCGCCTTGTGCTGCCGGGTCTGATTCCGGCACGCGCTTCATGCGGGGGCGTCGTTCGGCTCATGCGTGGGCGCCGTTCGGCGACGACGACGGAGATCCGGAGGCGCCCGCCCACACCTGCGCGGCCTCGCCGACCACGCTCGGTCCCCGAACACCTCACGAACTACCGGCCGAGCACCTCACCAGGTCTTCAGGCTGCTGCGTACTGAGCGATATCGGGCCGTACTCATCTGTGACGTCCAGGAGTTGATGCGGCTCGGACTGCGCACGGTGGTGGACAGCCAGGCGGACCTCACGGTCGTCGGCGAGGCCGGGGACGGCGAGACGGCCGTGGCCCAGGCATCCACGCTGCGCCCGGACCTCGTCCTCATGAAGACGCGACTGCCGCACCTGGACGGCATCTCGGCCACCGCGCGATTGCGCACCGCACTGCCCGACACCCGCGGGCTTGTCCTCACCGCTCGCGACCGCGACGAGTACGCCTACGCGCGCTCCGCGCCGGAGCCAGCGGCTTCCAGCACGACACCGGCCACTGCGCGCCCACCTCCGGCAGGTACCCGACCCTCGTTCGCATCGCGGGCGGTGGTGTCCTCTGGTCGGCCTGTTCCCGAGCGCCGGCCGGTGGCGGCGTAGGTGAAGGTGCTGCGGCTCCAGGCCATTCGGCGCAGGCGCCAGGTCGGTGTGCACGATCTCCTGATGGTCTCGGTTTCGAGGCGCACTGCATGCGGGCGCCCACGCCTCTTGCCCCGGACCGGTGGGTCTGGTTTTGTACGGCGCTACAGGGGCGTGATCACGCAGACACGGGGAGAAACGAGCGGCGTGGACCGGGGAACACAGGCAAGGACCAGAGACTCCCTGCCGGAAGGACTCGGTCGGGCGATACGGGAGACCGCGAGTGCCATCGCCGCGCTCCTGGACGGCGCGACGGACATGACCGGTCCCGTACCGGGGTTGGAGTGGACCGTCGGTGAGACGGCGGCCCACCTGGCACTGGCCAACGGCCTGATGGCCGATCTCGCGTCCGGCCAGGAACGCCTCTACGGAGACGGCACGCCGCAGAGTCTCGCGGCGGCCAATGCACAGAGCCTCGTCGAGTTCCCGGAGCGCACGGCAGAACCGCTGGCCGCGATGATCGTGGAGCAGGCCGAAGCGTTCCTGGACGCGATGGACCGCGCCGTGACGGACGGGACCGCGGGCCGGACGCTCGCGACCCCGCTCGGTCCCATGGACCACGACGTTCTCGCCTCGTACCTGCTGACCCACATGCTGGGCCACGGTTACGATCTCGCCCGCGGGCTGCGTCGGCCGCACATGATCAACGAGAGGCGGGTCGGGTTGTGCCTGCCGTTCCTGAAGACGGCGATGCCGCGCGTCGCCACCGCCTCCGCTCTGACGGCCCGTTACACCGTGCGCGTCCGGGGAGGCACGGCATTCGGCGTCACGTTCACCGACGGCGCGGTCGAGGTGCTTCCTGACCCGCCGGAGCGTTCGGAGTGCACCATCCTCACCGAGCCGGTCGCCTTCCTCCTCATCGCGCTGGGACGTCTGGGCCCGTGGCAGGCCATGGCACGCGGAGCTGTGCTCGCCTGGGGCCGCAAACCCTGGCTGGCCCCCCGCTTCCCCACTCTGTTCGTCGCACCCTGACCATGGCGCTCCCTGCTGAAGCCCGGCACTGAGAGCCGTCATGGCGGCGGGCCGAACGCCCTCGCCGACATCACCGCAGGGCGCTCATCTGATGATCACGGAAAGAAGGCGGCATCATCGTGATCAGCTCCTGAAGCCAGACGGGCAGCCCTGTCCGCGCCTGCGTGGCCCACCTGGCCATCCCATGGCCCACCTGGCGATCCCTGGTGTCGACCACGGTCTGCGCTGTGCGGAAGGACCGGTTCGCGGAGCCACGGGCTTTGGCCGATGCACCTCCCGCCCGGCCTCCGGGACGGCGACAGCGCACCGGCCAGAGCCAGCGGGAGCGTGAGACTTCCCGACCTGCATGCCCGCCTCCTGAGGACGTCCTGGCCATCGGCTCCCGGTATCCCCTGGCAGACATCGCTCATGGCGAAAACACAATTGACTTCCTGTTTGTGATCCCAGGTCGTGGCTAATTGATCATCGCGTGACTTCCGAGCCGGCATGAAGAACAGCGACCGGAACAGACCGATGGCCTTGAGCTTGCGGTTCAGCAAGATCGCCAGCCCGAGTGCCAGAGCCGTCTGGAAGGGGGCGACGACCACGGCGAAGGTCAGGTTGTCGAGCAGGGCCCGGAGGAACGGGCCGGCCAGGTCGGGGTCGGTGAACAGCCGCCGGTACTGCTCCAGGCCGAAGCAGGTGGGCTCCAGCGGGGAGCCGAGGCGCACGTTGTGGAAGGAGAGCACCACGGCGTAGCCGTAGGGGATGCCGGCGAAGGCGATGAGTCCGGCGAGGGCGGGGCCGGACATCGCCAGTCCGTGGATCCGGTCGCGGTTCTTCGGCGCCGGCCGCGCCGATCGGGACGGCCGGGTGGATCGGGACGGCCGCGCCGATCGGGACGGCCGGGTGGATCGGGACGGCCGGGTGACGGCGTCCGCGCCGTCCGGGGTGAGTCCCGCGTGGGGCCGGGCTTCCTTGAGCCCCACCCGGTCCTGCGTCCGCCGGTCCACCGGGCGTACAGTCCGCCGCCGTTGGAGAAGTGCAGTGCCCGGTCGATCCGGTACGGCAGGTCGGTGACGGTGGTCCGATGGCTCGCGGCGAGGTGCGGTTCGAGGAAGCCCGGCAGGTCGACCCACTCCGGCCCCTTGAAGGTGGGGCTGCGCACGTCGGGCGCCAGCCGCCCCGAGGGGTCCGCCACGGCCTGCTCCACCACCCCGTAGGCCGACACGCGGTAGCGGTCGGCGAGGGCGCCGTACCGGACGTGGAGCAGGCCGTTCCGCCAGCGCAGATCGCTGGGAACGAATAGGCGATCAGAGCGGCGCCTGGGTTCGGAATTTGTTCACGTTTCACACGTCGCCGACAGCCCGCACCGCTCAGTTGCCGGACCGGTTTTCGGACCTGCAGCGCGGTGCCCGGTGCGCTCCCCCGGGTGCGCCCCGCCGATCGGAGGAGCGCCGCCCACCCGATCAGTCATCATCCGTGCGCCCCGCCGCCCCGGCTCCCCGTACGGCTCGGAGCCGGCGGAGATGCTGAGCCCTCCTGGGAACAACCGTTCCTCAGGGCGAACGGTCATCGGAGGCGACCATGCCACAACTGACTCTCGTCGACCACAAGGTGAAGCACAAATCGACCGTCCCGGCGAACTCCGGCGAGGAGATCGAACTCTTCGTTCGGGAGTACAAGAAGGCCACCGGGGCCACCGGCACGCCCAAGCCGGTCCTCATGCTCCACGGCAGGAGCGTTCCGGCCCTTCCCGGCTTCGACCTCGTGCTCCCTCCCAAAGGCAGTTCCCCCAACCCGGACACCAGCTACAGCTGGGCGCAGTTCCTGGCGGGCAAGGGCTACGACGTATACATCATGGACCTCCAGGGCTCCGGGCTCTCGCCCCGCCCGAAGATGGAGGACCCGTGCAACGCAAACCCCGCGCAACGGGGGCTGCTGGAAACCAATCCCGGCACCGGGACCTGCTCCCCGACGGCGCCCTACCCGCACCAACTGGGCAACTCCCAGAGCGAATGGGACGAACTGGCCACCGTCGTCAAGTTCATCAGGGCCCGGTGCAACAACGCGAAGGTCTCCTTCATCGGCTGGTCCGCGGCCTCGTTCGTCATGGGCCCGTACGCGCTGCAGCATCCCGGGGACGTGGCGGGCATGTTCCTTCTCGCGCCCATCTTTCCCCCGGCCGGCCGCTGGTCGACACACCCGGAGGCACCCTTCGCCCCGCCTCCCGGGACGGGACTGCCGACGCAGCCCGAGTCAAAGCCGCCCGCGGTCTTCGGCTTTCCGATGAACCTGACCAGCAAGGGGACCCTGCAGGCCACCGTCAGTGACAAGGACCTCGCCGGCCACGTGTGGCAGACCATCATGGACTGCGACAGCCTCGGCCAGAAGTGGGGCGGCACCACCGCAGGGGCGCCTGAAGGCGTCATGCGGTGGCGCAACTCCTACTGGTGGGGCTGGAACACGAGCACCGTGCCGTACGGCTCCACGCTCGGCACCGCTGTGCCGGTGTGCATCGTCTACGGAGACCAGGACACCACGGCCAATACGGCTGTCGAGTTGGGACCGGTGCTGCACTTCTCCGTTCCGGACCTCTACCGGGCGATTCCGGGCGCCGACAAACTGATGATCCGGGTCGAGGGCTGGGACCACCAGCCGGTCTGGGAACGCCGGCCCAACCAGACGCTGCAGCAGATGTCCTGGAAATGGCTCGACGACAAGAAGGTGTACGGCGTCGAGAGCGGAAGCTGGTTCATGGACGCGGACGGCGTGGTGAGCGAAGTGGAATGAAGCCCTCGGGCCACGGCGCCACGCAGGGACGAGCCGGGGCCGGGCCGCGGAGTGTGAGTGCGGCCCGGCGCCGGCGGCCAGGACCGAAGATCGCCGGACCGCCGACCGGGACGGCAGCGACGTGACAGGTCACCGGAAGCGTCCGAGCCGGGACAAGGCCGATGTCGACCAGCGATGACCGGCGCAGGCAGGCGACATCGGGAATCGGACGGTAACCGCGTGTCGATCACAGGCGAGGGCGGTTCAGCAGCCGGGAGAGCACGATGGCGCTCTCGGTCCGCTCGACAGGAGCGGTGGCCCGCACGCGCTGGATGGCCTGCTCCAGGTGGGTGATGTCTCTTGCGAGCATGTGGACGACCGCGTCGGCGGCTCCGGAGACGGTACAGGCTTCGACGACCTCGGGAATGTCCTCCAGAGCACGGCGCAGTTCGGCGGGGGTGGGGTTACCGGTGCAGTAGACCTCGACGAAAGCCTCGGTGTGCCAGGCCAGCGCCTGGGGATCGACGAGAGCGGTGAAACCGCGGATCGCACCCGTGGCCACCAGTCGGTCGAGGCGCCGCTTGGCTGCCGGCGCGGACAACCCGGCAGCCTTTCCGATCTCGGCGTATGTGGCGCGGGCGTCGCGCAGCACGCAGCGGACGATCGCTTGGTCGATGACGTCCATGCCTTCCCTCCCGGCCTCGGAGTGGGCGACCACGGCGCAAGAATTCGCCACAGCCCCGCTCATCTTGCAAGAAAACGGTGGTAGAGCGAAGTAAATGGCGATTGTTTGCACCGGCTGCCGAACATAGTCTCCCGCTGTCCTGATGTCACGAGACGGGAGCGGTGCGGAGATGACGGCACACCTGAGCGATGTGGAAGCCACGGCACTGGCCGCGGTGGATGAGGCGGCCATCGCCCACTTGCTGCTGGAACTTCTCGCTGTGCCCAGCGTGACGGGGAGCGCCGCGGAGTCCGAGCTTCAGCACGTTCTGGCCCAGCGCCTGGAACGTATGGATCTCGCGGTCGACCTGTGGTCCATGAACCTGCCCGAGCTGCGCGAGCATCCACGATTTCCGGGCTGTGAGGCTCCCCGCACGGAGGCGTGGGGCCTGGTGGGAGGCACGCCGCAGGTCGGCGACGGGCCGAGCCTCGTCCTCCAGGGGCATGTCGACGTCGTCCCTCCCGGGGACCTGGCGCAATGGCGGGGTGACCCGTTCCAGCCGCGGGTCACCGGGGACGTGGTGCACGCCCGGGGAGCATGCGACATGAAAGCCGGCGTGGTGGCGATAGTCGCCGCACTCGCCGCGATACGGGCCGCTGGCGCAAGGCTGCGCGGCCAGGTGTCCGCGCACTTCGTCGTCAGCGAAGAGGACGGAGGACTCGGGGCGTTCGGCACCCTCCTACGCGGCTACACCGGTGACGCCTGCATCATCACGGAACCGACCAGCGGCGCCCTCATGACCGCGAACGCGGGCGCCCTGACCTTTCGCATCGACGTGCCCGGCCAGGCCACCCACGGCAGCACCAGGTACGCCGGAGTGAGCGCCATCGACGCGTACTTGCCCATCCACCGCGCACTCGCCCGCCTGGAAGCCCGCCGCAACACAGGCGCCGATCCCCTCATGTCCGACTACCCCATCCCCTACCCGCTGTCCGTCGGCGCCGTGCGGGCCGGCGACTGGGCCAGCAGCGTGCCCGATCTGCTGGTGGCCGAAGGAAGACTGGGCGTCCGGCTCGGTGAGGACCCGGCGCGGGCCCGCAACGAACTGGAGGCCTGCGTGGCCGAAGCGTGCGCAGCCGACCCCTGGCTGCGCTCCCGTCCCGCCACGGTGACGTGGCCCGGCGGCCAGTTCGCCAGCGGACGGCTCCCGGCCGGACACCCGCTGGCCTCGCTGGTCGCCGACGCCCACACCGATGTCACCGGCGGCCCCCGGCCTGCTGAGCGAGGCGCCCCGTACGGCAGTGACCTGCGTCTGTACTCCGGGGCAGGCATCCCCACACTGCAGTACGGCCCCGGCGACGTCACCCTGGCCCACGGTCCGCGGGAGAGCGTTCACGTCAGCGAGGTCGTCACCGTCACTCGAACGCTGGTACTCGCCGCACTGCGCATGGTCGGCACCAAGTAGCAGCCACCAGCGACTCGCACTCCGGTGCCGCCCGCATCCACTGAGCGGGCGGCTGCGCCGGAGCCCATGCCGGTCACCAGCCGGTGACGCGCCCCACTTGTCCTGGATCTCCGGTGTGGTGTTCGTGGTTGGCCGGCCGACTGCCCCAGCCACCCAGGCGCCGGCGACGAACGCGCCCCGGGCGTTGCGGCGGCGGTCACCGCAGCGTGCGCGCACATCGGCTGCGACGATGCGGCTGTCTGCCGGGCGGAGGACACTCACGTTCAACGGGACGGTAATCACGAGCGGCCCCGGTTCTTACCGCCCCATCAGCACAGAGGTCCGGCCCGGGGAACCCGCCAAGACCGGCTGGCTTCTCTCACTGCCTGGATCCGTGCCCCGGGGTCTGATCATTGACCTACTCGGCCGTCGATCCGCTCGCGCAGGAGATCGGCGTGGCCGCAGTGCCTCGCGTACTCGGCGATCTGCATCACCAGGATTTCGCGAAGCGGAGCCTCCCCGGCCAGCGTGCCGAGGTCGGCGAATCCAGCGAGGAAACGGTCGGTCAGTTCCATTTCGGCCCGCCACTGGCGCCACGCGTCCGCCACGACCGTCGGGTCGGCGATCGCGCCGTTCCAGTCGCCGTCACGGTCTTCGGCGGTGCGGTAGATCCTGGGCGAGTCCTCGCCGGCCAACCGGCGAAAGTGCCGTTCGTCCTCGGCCATGTGCCGCACCAGCCCGAGCAGTGACATCGTGGACGGCGGTACGGAGCGCCGGGCCATCTGGTCGGCGTCCAAGTCAGCACACTTCATCTCGATGGTGAGGCGGAAGTGGCGCAGACTGTCCAGCAGCGTGCCGCGTTCGTCGACCGTCTCGACTTCGGTCTCGCGCGGGTCGTCGTCCGGGTCGACCCACATGTCGGGATAGATGGTGGAGGGGGCCCACCGAGTCACCACTGCCTCGTTGTCGCGCTCTCCTGGCTCCATGGGCGCATCGTGGTGCGCATCGACTCCGTCCGCCACTGAATATCGCATCTGAGTCGGCCGGCGGCCGACCGACCGCGTCCTGCCCTACAGGCGGCCGCCGCCGAACAACGCCGAGGGGCCGCGGGAGCAGCGGGCCGCTGCCGACGAACAGCGCAGACCGGCCGTCGCGGACCGCCGGCCGGCCGCTGAGGAGCAGGCGCGGGACCAGCGGGCGGAGCAGGAACGACGGACGGCCTTCTTCGAGCAGGCGGGCAGGGACGCCGCACTGTGGCCCGTGTTCATGCACATGGTCCGCTCCGCCTCCGGCAAAGCCGTCGAGTGCGGCGCTCAGAGCCCCGCCCACGGCAACGGACTGTCGCCGACGGAGAGCAGGGTCTCCTGCAAGCCACCGCCGCCCTCGCCGACGAACTCGTGCAGACCTACGGCTGTCCCGAGATCCGTGCACGGACGCGTCGCCTGTCACGGCCAGGATTCGTGCGTCCATCAGGACGGGATTTCCCAGTGAACGACGGGCGCATGGTACCGCTGGTACCGTGGGTACCATGTCGGATCCCAAAGCGATGAATCTACGCTTCCCCGATCCCGCGCAGCGGGCGGCCATCGCGGCAGCCGCCAAGCAGGCGGGGGTCAGCATGCAGGAATACATCGTCTCGGCCGCCTACGACCGGGCGACCGCGGTGGAGCAGCGGTTCCTGGAGGGCTTCAAGGCGTCCATGGCCCGCAGCGGCGCGACCTTCGCAGCCGAGCCCAGCGGCATCGACGTCAGCGCGGAGCAGCGGGTGATCGAGCAGGAGGCGCTGCGGGAGCTTGAGCAGCAGGAGCGGGGCCACGCCGCGTGAGCGAGCATGAACCTCTCCACCCCCTCGATGTCACGTTTCTGCTGCACGCCGCCGAGCTGCTCGACGGTGATCCGCAGGTCGACGACTACGGGCCGCTGTACGCGGCCGTCGCCCGGGTCAACGCCCGGGCGATGGAGCGGCACATCTACGGATCGCTGTACCTCAAGGCCGCCGCCCTGCTGCACACCCTGGTGAAGCTGCCGTGCCTGGAACACTCGAACGAGGCCTTCGCCTGGCACGCGACCGAGGCCTACATGGCCCTCAACGCACACGCCCTCGACTATCCACCCAAGGCAGCCGTTGCACTGGTGCGCGACACGGCGGTGGGAGCGCTCGGCGTCGCCCGGATCGCCCGGCAGCTTCGCGACTGGACTGCCGCCTGACTCCCGGGGCAGGCGGTCCTGCTGCCGGCTCTTCGAGAGGCCTCGATCGACGCGCCGTCGCACTTCGGTGGCTTCTGCAGCGAGTGACCGGAAGCTGAGCGCGTCCGGGGATGCGCCGGGACGGGCGTGGTCGCGGCAGATAGCGAGTCATCACATGTCTCACGCTCCGGCGAGACGGGTGCCGGACAGGGCCAGGAGGACGTATCACCACCGTGGCTGATGTCGGTCCCTGTGCTTTCACGGAATCAAGCGACAGGCATTGACGACCGCGATGGGATGTCTATCATCCAAAGAGTCCGAAACACCGAGTGTTGTTCGATTTTTCGGACAATTAGGCAGGGGCCCGGTGCTGACCACTCCGGCTCCCGTACGGCGACGCAAGCGCGACAGCTCCCCGCTGCACCAGAACCGTCCCTTCAGGTACGGCCCTTGCTCTTCGCCGTGAATACGGACCAGCTGACCTCGGTGTTGAAGCAAAGCCGCTCACCCCACCTTGGAGTCCGGCATGCCCCCAGCGCCCGAACGCTCTGTCCTGCCCTTCTCCTTCATCCCCCCACCGAGTCGCGCACGCAGCGCACGTCCTTCGGCGGCCAAGGCAGCCGCGTGCGTGGCGACCCTCCTGGTCACGCTGTTGGCCGCCCTGATCTCGCCGGGCTCGGCGTCGGCAGCCGCCGCAGGTCCCTGTGACCTCTACGCTGCCGGCGGGACACCGTGCGTCGCGGCGCACAGCACCGTGCGTGGTCTGTACGCGTCGTACAACGGCCCGCTCTACCAGGTCAGGCGCTCCTCGGACAACGCGACCAGAAACATCGGGGTCGTGGCTGGCGGCGGTGTGGCGAACGCCGCGGTCCAGGACTCCTTCTGCGCGGGCACGAGTTGCGTCATCACCTGGGTGTACGACCAGTCGGGTCACGGCAACAACCTGGGCTACCAGGGGCCCGGCGGCGTCGGCGGGTCCGACACGGCGGCCAAAGCAACCAGCGAGTCGCTGACGGTCGGTGGCGGCAAGGCGTACTCCCTCTACATCGACCCGAGGAACAGCTACTGGCGTGACGGCCGCCAGACGGGGGTGCCCACGGGCAGCGCCCCCGAGGGGATGTACATGGTCACCAGCGGCACGCATGTCAACAGCGGCTGCTGCTTCGACTACGGCAACAGCGAGACCACGCGCAAGGCCGACGGCCCAGGCGCGATGGACGCGATCAACTTCAGCAGATCTTGTTGGTTCGGAGGCTGTTCCGGATCCGGGCCCTGGGTACAGGCAGACCTGGAGTACGGGCTGTTCCCCGGCGGCAGCACGTCCTGGAACCCCAACCAGCGTGCGTTTCCCGTCAAGTTCGTCACCGCGACGCTGAAGAACAACGGCACGTCCCGGTTCGCGATCAAGGGCGGCAACGCCCAGTCGGGCAGCCTGACCACGCTGTACGACGGCTCGCTTCCCCGCGGATACAGCCCCATGAAGAAGCAGGGCGCGATCATCCTCGGCAGCGGCGGGGACTGTTGCGTCGGCAACACCAATCTCAGCGCCGGGACGTTCTACGAGGGAGCCATCACCTCCGGCTACCCCTCCGACGCCACCGAGAACGCCGTGCAGGCCAACATCGCCGCCGCCGGCTACCGCTGAAACCGCCTGCGGCAACCCCTTTTGCGCACAACCCGGTTGGACGGACCCCCCCTAGGAGCCGATGATGCCCAAACCCAAGTTATGGCCCGCCGTGGCCGCGGCCCTTCTCGCGCTGGCCATGGCCGTCGGCGGTACGGCATTGCGCGACGGTGTCGACGGACAGCACACGGCCCTCACGGCCACCCGCTCCGCCGCCGCGACCGCCGGGTGCGGCAAGACCCCCGGGCTGACGAGCGGAACCCACACGCTTCAGGTCAATGGCAAGACCCGCAGCTACATCCTGAAAGTCCCGGACAACTACGACAAGAATCACGCCTACCGGCTGGTCTTCGGCTTCCACTGGCTGGGCGGCACCGCCACCGACGTGGCCACGGGCCGCACGGTGGAGAACGGCACCTGGGCCTATTACGGACTTCAGCGGCTGTCGAACAACAGCGCCGTCTTCGTCGCACCCCAGGGCCTCAACAACGGCTGGGCCAACTCCGGCGGCGAAGACCTGACCTTCACCGACAGCATGATCGCCCAGATCGAGGGCGCGCTGTGCATCGACACCACCCGGCTCTTCTCCGTCGGATTCAGTTACGGCGCCGCCATGACCCACGCGCTCGCGTGTGCGCGGGCGACGGTCTTCCGCGCGGTCGCGGTCCAGTCCGGTGGGCAGCTCAGCGGCTGCAGCGGCGGCTCCCAGCCCATCGCCTACCTCGGCATCCACGGTATCCGCGACAACGTCCTGGGCGTCTCCGGCGGACGCGGCCTGCGCGACCGGTTCGTCCGCAACAACGGCTGCGCCGCCCAGAACCCGCCCGAGCCCGCCCAGGGCAGCCGGACCCACCGCATCACCACCTACGCCGGATGCTCCGCCGGACACCCCGTGGAATGGGCCGCGTTCGACGAGGGCCACATCGCCGCACCACAGGACGGCGCCGCCGGTGACAGCGGCTCCCGAACCTGGGTGCCGGGCGAGGTCTGGAAGTTCTTCACACAGTTCTGAAGCCCCCCTCCCCCGTCGGGTGAAACAACCACAACCCAACGCCGACGGGGCTCACTGATGTGCAGGCAGTCACGGCCACGTCCCGTGCAGCACGCGCTGCAGAGTTCCCGGGACGTTGGCGTGAGCGTGCACATCCAGCACAAGGGCAAGGCACACGTCCGTCCAGACACGCAACCGAGAACTCCAGGGGCCGGGCCACCAGCCCCGCCCCGGTGGACACAGTGCCGCCGGGTCGCGCGGCCCGGCGCGGACAACTCGACAGAAACGGAGACACGCCCCATGAAGAGGTTACTTCCGGCGCTGACCGGGCTCGTCGCCATGTGCCTGACGGTCGCAGCAGGCGCGCTGACAGCACCTGCGCCGGCCGCGGCGGCGACGCCAGCCGCGGCGACACTGACCGAAGTCACCGGTTTTGGATACAACCCGTCCAACCTGAAGATGTACGAATACGTGCCGCCGAACGTCGGCGCGCACCCGGCTGTCCTGGTCGCCAACCACTACTGCGGCGGCTCCGGACCGGCCATGTACTCGGGCAGCGAGTTCGCCTCGCTGGCCAACCAGCACGGGTTCATCGTCGTGTACCCGTCGGTCACCCGCAGCAGCAAGTGCTTCGACGTGTCGTCACCGCGTGCCCTGACCCACAACGGCAGCAGCGACCCGGCGGGCATCGTGTCGATGGTGCGGTGGGAGGAACAGCGCAGGGGCGCCGACCCCAACCGGGTCTACGCCACCGGCTTCTCCTCCGGAGCGATGATGACGAACGTGCTGCTCGGCGACTACCCCGACGTGTTCAAGGCCGGCTCGGCACTGTCCGGCGTGCCCTTCGGCTGCTTCGCCACCACGAACGGCTCGGAGTGGAACAGCGACTGCTCCGGCGGGAGAATCACCAAGACGCCCCAGCAGTGGGGCAACCTCGTGCGCGCCGCCTATCCGGGGTACGCCGGGCCCCGCCCGCGCATGCAGGTGTGGCACGGCACGCAGGACACCACACTGAGCTACGTCAACTTCGGTGAAGCGATCAAGCAGTGGACCAACGTTCTCGGCGTGAACCAGACGCCCGTCCTCACCGATCACCCCAAGTCGACCTGGACCCGAACCCGGTACGGCGGCACCGGCACCACCGCACCGTTCGAAGCGATCAGCGTCCAAGGCGTGGGCCACAGCCTGCCGCAGAGCGGCATGGTACCGATGGCGCTGCAGTTCATGGGCCTGATCTGACCGGCATCGCGCGGACACGGGGCGCCGCCACCCGCACGCCTGCCGGTGAAGGACGCCCTCCGGCGATCTCCACGCTGTCCGTGGCCGATGCTGCACATGGCGTATCGGCCCACCGTGTCGCGTCCTCCCGCCTTGCTCTCCTGGAGGACAGGGTCCGTCACGCCGGTGCACTCATGCTGGGAGAAGCCGTCTGGACCGTCGGCTCCTAGGAGGACGTTCAGCTGGACCGTGCTCGGCCAGGGAATCGCGAACGACTGCTTCCCTGTGCCGAGCACATCAGCAGGGGTGCGGACCGGACGCCCGGCGAGAGGGGACCCTCGCTCACCCGAGCCCGCCATCCGGTACCGGGGAGCGGGGCTCGCTCGACCAGGCGGTTCGGCGCCGACAGAGTCGACGTGTGACACCGCAGCACCGCCTCACCCTGCCTGCCGGTCCGCCCCTCCCCCGACGGCTGACGGCCCCCACGCCCAGACGCCGGACGCGGCTGATCCGATGGTCATCGATCTGATGGCGATCAGTACGGTCGTCGCCCTCGGGCCTTTGCACAGCAGCACCCTCATCCTGCTGCTCTCCACCCGGCCCGGCCCGGCGTCAGACAGGGGGCGCGGGGTTCCTGTTGCCGGATCTCGCGATCGGCGCGGCCCCCCTGGTCGTCTGATCGAACATCAGGCACGCCGGTCGGAGAATCGCCGCCGCGGGCGAGAGCTTGTCGGGCCGCCGGACCGATCACCTCAACCACACCGTGCAGACCCGGGCCCGGCACGCCTACCTGCGTCGCCGCGACGCCAGCGCCCGCCGGCAGTGGCCATATGCGTTGCTGTCTCTTGTGCGCACCGAGGCTCCTCTGCTCATTCAGCGCGCCGACTGTACCGGTGCCGGGAGCTGGTCGTGCAGTGAGCGGGTGGGCTCACGATCAGCAAATATTCCTTGACACGAATATTCTAAGTAGAGAATACTTCTTCCCATGGACGCACTTCTCTCCGCATTGGCCGACCCGGCCCGCTGGCGGTTCGTGGCACTGCTGGCCGAGCGGCCACGCTCGGTCGGGGTCCTCGCCCAGCTCGCCGGGGCGCGCCAGCCGCAGACGACCAAGCACCTGCAGGCCCTCGAGCGTGCCGGTGTCGTCACCTCCCAGCGCGCCGGCCAGCGTCGCGTCTACGCTCTCCAGCCCGGCCCTCTGCGAGACCTCGCCACGGCGCTCAACCGGCTTGCCGACGCCGCCGACGAGGCCGGCATGCGCGAGACCTACAACCGCTACGGACTCGACCTGGACGCCGAACGATCCGCAGCGCAGGAGCCCGGCTGGGCCGACGGCCGTTCGTTCGACTTCCAGCGGTCACTGGCCGCGCGACCCGATACGGTCTGGCGGCACCTGACCGAGGACTCATTGACCGCTCAGTGGTGGGCGCCGGACGGCCTGCGCGTCTCGGAACTCGTCTTCGAGGCCCGGCCGGGCGGCCGGATCGTCCTGGAGTACCGGGAGGACGAGGACGCCGACGACTCCGCCGGGGTCGTCGGACGCGCCGGGGGCGCCGTCGAGGAGGTCCGGCCAGCCGAACGCCTGGCCTACCGGCTCTCCCCCTTCCTGCCCGACGGCGGCCCCGCCTTCACCGGCCACCTCGTCTTCGACCTCCGGCCCACCGCCACCGGCACCGACCTCGAGGTCCACTACCGGATCGCCGACACCACCGTCGAGTCCGCGGACTTCGTCGCCGGCATCGAAATCGGCTTCGGCCAGTCCCTCGACCGGCTCGCCGCGCTCGTGGCAGCCGGTCCTCACACCACCGATCTCACCGAACACGACCCTGACACAAGGAGCACGACATGACCGAGCAGACCACCGGACGCAAGGTGACCGCCAATCTGGTCATCAGCCTCGACGGCCGCTACCACGGCGCCGGCGGCCCCGCCGACTTCGCCGCGTTCGCCGCCTACGCCACCTCCGACGTCTCCCGCGACCAGATGACCCGCATGCGCGAGAACGCCACCACCGCGCTCCTCGGCCGGGTCCTCGCCGAAGGATTCCTAGCGTTCTGGCCCTCCGTCGCCGCCGACGACAACGCCGACCCCCGCGACCGCGCATACGCCAAATGGCTGGTCGACACCGAAAAGGTCGTCCTGTCGACCACCCTGACCCAAGCGCCGTGGGAGCACGCCCGCATCGCCAACGGCCCCGTCACCGACGTCGTCGCCGACCTCAAAGCCGACGGCGAGGGCGACATCCTCGTCAACACCAGCCCGAGCCTCACCAAAGCGCTGCTGTCGGCCGACATGATCGACCGGCTGTACCTCATCGTCATCCCCGAGATCGCCGGCGGCGGCCTGCGCCTGTTCGACGACGGCCTCCCCGCCTCGAAATGGAAGCTCACCCACCAGGAGACGGGCAACCTCGGCGAGATGGCCCTGGTCTACGACCGGCACCTCTGACCCTTAAAGGCGTCGCCAGCCCGGCTCGTTGCCCGTTCCAGTGTGGCGTGTTGGTCGGGCCGAAGGATGACGTGGCTCAGCGGCAGGTCTCGCTCCCGGGCAGTCACGCGCTCCGACAAGCTCTGGATGAACACCTTCGCCACAACCACCGGACGCGATCACGGCGGCAAACTGTACGCCGGGCGCAACTACGTGTTCTGCCGCGAGTGGGGCAGTCAGGTGGGTTCGGGCGGCGCGTACAACCACTGGTGGCTGTACACCGATATGGACACCGGCGGCCGGGACTTCGTCTCCGCCTACTACCTCAGCGGCCAGGGCAACGACGTCGCCCACGACGAGAACGGCCAGGATATCCACACCTGCTGACACAGCCCCGGGATCACCGATGCCGGTCCCGCCTCTGCCTCACCGCATGTGCATCGTCCGCCAACAAGCCGAACCTGTGCGGCGGCAAGATCGCGCGGACGGGAGGGCTCAAGGATGCGTTCCAGAGCCCTCCCGACCCCTGTAGCAGCGAGACCGACGTCGAGCTGGACCAGCGTCGAGCTGTACATTCTGGTCCCGGGCGCTGAGTGGCCGCCGGTGCAAGCAGCCGACAGCACAGCCACCCTCTGCCGGCGCTGGACGGGAAGTACGGGCGTCACCACCCATTTCACTGCCACCAGGCCGCTGCCCGGAGCAGTCTGCGATGCTTATAAGCGACGCACTGACGTACGACGTCAATATCGCCGTTCGGGGGGCGGGAACATGGTGAACCGTGACGCGATCCGAGGGAAACGTGGTCGCGTCGTGAACTGGGGCTGGTTCCTGGGCTGGCTTGTGCTGGGAGCGTGTGTAGCCGTCGGCCTGGCCGCCATTTTGACGGTAGGCCTCGTCCTGCTTCTTCTGGCCGCCGTGGCTGCGGGTTTCCTGCTGCGGAAGGGCCCAAGGAACGCGATCGCCGGATCGTTGACCGGCCTGGCCCTGCCGCTTTTCTACCTCGCCTACCTGAACCGAAGCGGTCCGGGGACCGTGTGCCATGCAACGTCCGGCGGCCAGACATGCACTGACGAGTACACCCCGATCCCTTTTCTGGTCTGTGGTGTCATTCTCTTCGCCGCAGGGTTTCTGATCTTCATCATGCTCGACCGTAGAAGCAGCAGCGCCGGCTGATCCGGACGGCCTCCCGCACTCAGCGAAAGGATCGCCCCGAAAACCCGCCCATGCAGGGATCGGGACCTGCCCCGGGTGGTTCAGGAGACTCCCTGTACAGCCCTCATACATGGCGAGCCCTGTCCGTCCATCGCGGCCCGGTAGCGGGCGAGCAGCATCGGGGCGTCCAGCAGTTCGGCGAGCCTCTTGCGCGTCCCGTGCACGGCGTCGGCCTGAACGTCCGGTGCGGCGAGCAGGGCAGGTCGCGCCGCCCGTCCCCGTGCCTGAGCAACTGTTCGGACGCCCACGACAGGAGGTCGGTGAGCAATTGTCAATACCTGTGGATTGATTCAGTCATAGATCGCCGGGCTGGCCGGTCGGACAGATGCAGGATCTCCTGATGTGGTTCGGGCCTGGCGCCGCAGCGGCGTCCTGCGGAGGCGAGGGCAGGGGGTGGCGATGGTTGGATCCGGAGCGCGCGATATTGTCCGGTTCGAGGTACCTCGGGCCGGAGCGCTGGCGGCCTCGGTCGGCGATTGGGTCGTGCCGGTGCGCCCGGTCTACCCGGCTGGCTGGGAGGTGGTCGCGCCGGCTCCGGGGAGTCCGGATCGAACCCACACGAGGAGTGAGTCAGCCATGAACAGCCAGGAAACCGTCGACTCCCGGATCGTCGACCCGGCCCGCCTCCCGTTCGCGTACGCGGACGCGCTCAACGCCGGGGACGCCGACGCCGTCCTCGCGCTGTTCCACCAGGACGCGACGATGCGCACCTTCACCGGCGAAGTCCTCACCGACCGGGAGGCGCTGCGCGCTGAGACGGTCAACTCGATCGCGGCTCAGGTGCGTCTGACCAACAAGCCCAGGTTCACCCAGATCGGGGGCGACACGGCCCTGATCATCGTCGATTGGAACCTCGAGGCGACGTCGCCGGACGGCACCCGGATCTCGCCGACCGGAACGACGACGGCCGTTGCCCGCCAGTCGGCCGACGGGTCGTGGCGGTTCGCCGTCCTCAACTGTCAAGGGACAGCTGGGTCTCCCGGGTGGCGGACAACGGAGCTCCCCGCTGGTGAACGGTAGAAGTCTCCAGACCGGTCATGCCGCGTTCGCCTCCCCGTGCTCGACGAGGACGCCCTTCTCGAACCGGGCACCGCTGCGGAGGAGGGCGACAAGGTGGGGTGCGTTGATCGCGCGCCAGCGGGCCTGGGCGGACTCGACGAGCTTGAACACCATCGCCAGGGCCGCGGCCGGGCTGCCTGCCCCGCGGGTGACCTTGGTCCTCAACTTTACGGTGCTGAAAGTGCTCTCGATGGATTTGTCGTGCGCAGGTGCACCCGGTGCTCGGCGGGGAAGTCGTAGAACGCGAGGAGCTCGTCGGCCTCGTCGGTGACCTTGTTGGTCGCTTTCGGCCACTTCGCTCCGTAGGCGCGCTCGAAGTCCTTGATCGCCTTCTCGGCGTGGTCGCGGTCCTCGGCGTTGTAGATTTCCTGAAGGGCCTTCTTCACGCCGGGCTGAGCCCACTGCGGTAGCGCGTTCATGACATTGCGGACCTTGTGAACCCAGCACCTGTGGTGCCTGGCCTGCGGAAACACCTCTACAAAATCCCTCCACAGGCCCATCGCGCCGTCACCGACCACGAGTTCGGGATCGCGCACGCCGCGTCGGCGGCCGTCACGCAGCAGATCCGCCCACGACTCGGTCGATTCACGCAGCCCCTCGGCCAACGCGATAACTTCCTTGCGACCGTCGGGGCGCACCCCCATGAGGACCAGGACGCAGGAGTGGGCCTGGCCGAGGCGGACCTTGGGGTGGACGCCGTCGGCCCACACGTAGACGTAGTCGGAATCCTGCAGGTCGCGGGCCTGGAAGGCGGTGTGGTCGTCGGTCCGCTGCTTCGTCAGCCGGGTCACCGTCGCCGGCGAGAGGCCGGCCGAGCAGCCCAGGAACTGCTCCACGCGGGCACGAAGTCCCCGGAGGACAGTCCGTGGAGGTAGAGCAGGGGCAGGACCTCGCTGATCTTCGGCGGCCGTTCCCGGACCAGGCCGGGGCGGTGGGCCGCGCATCGTGCGGGTGAACAGTCACATCCGAACGGACCGCCACGACATGGCCGATGCCCCGGCCGTGCAGGCCGTCGCGGAAGTCGGCGTTCTGCCCGTAGCCGGCGTCGGCCACCACCACCGGCGGCACCAGACCCCACCCGGCCAGCTCGTCGAAGGTGTCCAGGGCCAGGCGCTCTCCCGGTGCTCGACCCCTTCCGGTATCCCGGTCTTCTGCCGCCGCACGGCATCGTGCGCCCACTCCTCGGGCACGAACAGCCGCCACTGCAGCGGACAGGAGGCGGTGTCGGAGACCGCATGCACGCTCACCGCGACCTGGCAGTTGGCCTGCTTGCCCAAAGCACCGCAGTACTGGTGCGCGACCGCCACCGACATCTTCCCGTCCTTGGGGAACGACACATCATCGACCGCCCACGCATCCGGGCCGATTCTCGGCACCATCCGCTGCGCGATCCGCCGCCGCACCGGCACCGGATCCCAGGTCGACTGGTTCACGAACTGCTGCAGGTTCTGACAGACCTAACGGAGTCCTACTGGGCGGCTTCCGGGTGGAGTCCGTATTCGGCTAGCCACCCGAGCAGCTCGTGACGGGATGCCTGGACGAGGCGTCCTCCCGTGAAGCGGGTGTCGTCGGTGACCTCCGCGACGCACCCGGCCGGGGGAACAAAGGACTGGGCCTCGTCATCTGTGGTGAACTCGGCTTCTGCGAGTACCAGGCCCTGCAAGTGGCCGTCGAAGACGTCGACGCCCAAGGGCGGAACGCTGAAACGAGTCTTCGACAGCAGGGCGGCCGACAGTGAGGCGATCACGTCGTACTCGGCTGGTGACAAGTAGGTATTCGTGATCAGGCCCTGGACGGCACCAGGCTGAGCGACCGGGACTTTCTGGGTCAGCTTGAGCTCACAACGGCCATCCGAGAAGTCGGCCCGACGCAGCCGCAACCGCGTTCCTGTCACATACCGGTCGCTGATCACGCGACTGACGGTCACGGCCGAGGGTGGTGGTGGCTCGGCCAGCAGGAACCGCCTTTCCCGTTCGACAAGTGCGTACTTGCCTGGGTGAACCGCCTGGCCTTCAACTCCGCCTCTTTTTCGCATCTTGACTTCCTCCCCCCTCTGAAGACGGGGGATTCCAGCGGTCGCCCGCTGGGGTGCCTGCTTCACCGACGACCGCCCCGCCCAGAGGACTCCCGTTGAGGTCTTACACCGTCTCCACAGGCAGACGCCGCCAGCCCGGCGGCCAGGATGTTGCGTGCCGCGTTCACGTCGCGGTCGTGCACGGCGCCGCAGTCGTCGCACGTCCATGCGCGGACGTCCTCGATCACGACCGTTTGGTTCTCACGGACGAGTCGAGTCGACAGCCTGTGCAGGCCGCACACCAGTAGCTTCGGCGGACCGATCATCCTGGTCTGGGGCCCCGTCTCGGCGAACTGGAGAAAGGCCTGGTCATGCGGCAGACCACACGTCAGCCGCAGAAAGGTGGGGATCTCCTGCGCGCTCCTGCTGCGTGCTGGTGGGCCCTGCAGGTGGTGAAGTCCACGGACACCATGGACCAGTCGATGCGTCCCTCGGTGTCGGCGTGGGCCAGGACGGCTGCAAAAGATCTTGTCCCACGTGCCGTCCGCCGACCAGAGTCTGCGCCCCTCGTACACGGTCTTCGACTTCCGAGCCGCGCGGGCAGATCCTGCCAAGGCACCTGGGTGCGCCGCCGGAAGGAAATACCCCGTCGATCACCCTGCGATGAGTAGCCCAACGCCCGCCCCGCCGAACGGACTTCGGCAGATGCGGCCGTAGCCGCACCCGTTCCTCGTTCGCGAGATCTCAACGCCTATGAACATGCCGACGGCTCGAACCCGAGGAGTCACATCATCCACCGGCCGGGCCCCAGTCCAACAGGGCCACTGCGGCGTACTCCAGGCTGCACACGGCCGGGCACAGCCCAGCGTCGTCCGGGCGGCCTCGGTCAGGTCACGGGTTTCAGGTGCGCACCACGAAATAGAGCCAGCCGCCCCATGTGCTCACGTTGCTGAGGTCCTTCGTGGATCGCTCGTACTCGGAGCGGACGCGGAACTTCTGGTTGAGTGCGTTGGTGAGGCTGAGTTGTGCCTTCGCGCTGCTCGTCGACGACAGGGGGTAGCAACCCGACGTGGTGAGCGTGTGCCAGGCGGCGCTGTAGTACTGCTGGACCTGGAAGCGCTCGCACTGGCCGGCTTTGTTGGGCGTGACGGTCGCGGTCACCGTGGGCTTCGCCGTCTTGTGGAAGACACGGTAGGTGCTGCCGCTGTACGTGGTGCTTGTGTAGTAGCCGCCGAGCGACGTCGCGATCTTCGCGTAGCCGTTGACGGCGCGGGTGGCCGTCGCGGGCGCGTAGCGGTAGTCCCCGGCGAAGGACACAGTGAAGGTCGTGTTGCGGGTGACCTTGTAGGTGGTCTTCAGGTTGCCGTAGGCGTCCACGGTTCCCGTCGTGACCAGGGTCTTCGTCCCGCCGTAGGGCGTGGCATAGATCGACACCGTGCGGCCGTTGTATGTGGTGCCCAGGTGCGCGGTGACGGTGGCCGTCGCGCCGTACGCGTATGAGGGCGCGCTGCTGGTGACGGTCAGGGCGGTCGCCGCGCGGGACACCTGGACGGTGGCGACGGCGGTGGCCGCCTGGTGGGAGGCGTCACCCGGGTAGGTGACGGTGTAGGTGTTGGCGCCGCCGATGTCGGGGGCGTCCTTCACCGTGATGGTGCCGTCGGCGGCCACCGGCGTGGTCCAGGTCACCGGGGTGCTGTGGGCGGCGTCCTTGCGGGAGACGGTGACCGTCCGCCCGACGGCGTACGGGCCGTCACCGAGTTTGCCGCCGAAGGACAGGGCCGCCCCTCGGACGGTGGTCGCGGGGGCGCTCATCGTCAGCGCCGGGGCATACGGGGCGACCACGAGGCTCATGCCGCTGTCGGACGGCTGGTGGGTGGCGTCCCCGGCGTATGTGAAGACGTACGTGAACGGGCCGGCGACGCCCGGGGCGTCGGTGACGGTGAACCGGAGGGTGGCCGGGTCCACAGGTACGGTTCCCAGCGGCACGGTCTGCTGGGTGCTCTCGTCACGCCGGTCCACCTGGACGGTGGTGCCCTGCGGGAAGGCGCCCAGGCCCAACTGGGCCATGAGGCGGCCGGCGAGGACGACAGAGTCGGGGTTCGCCGAGGTGATGTCGGTGCCCACGACATCGGTGGGCAGCTTCGTCACGTTCACGATCAGCGAGGCCGCCGCGGGCCGGTGGGTGGCGTCACCGGCGTACGCCACCTGGTAGGTGTATGTGCCCTCGTCCTGCCGGAGGTCGGTGAACGTGAACACGCCGTCCGCGCCGAGTGTGGTGTCCGGCAGGTCGGTGCCGTCGCGGGTGACCTTCAGCGCGGCGCCGGCCGGCAGGAGGCCGCGGGTACTCAGCGAGCCGCTGACCGTGTACCGCTCCGTCGGCACCGCGTACTGCGGGTGCCGCAGGGCGAGTTCGCTGTCCGTCAGCTTCGGGGCGCCCAGCACGTTCAGGCTGTAGGCACCCGAGGAGTTCCTGGTGACGGCGTAGAGGGTCGTGCCGCCGGCGCCCCACTTCAGGCCGTCCGGGGCCACCGTGCCGGACGGCATGGTGAGGTGGTTCTCGGCGAGGGTGTTCGTGCCGGCGTAGAGGTAGACGCCGGAGGTGCCGGCGACGGCGACCGTGCCGTCGGTGTCGACGACCACCGAGCCGGGCGCGGAACCGGAGCCGCCGGTGAAGTACGCGGCTGGGTCTGCGGCCGCGAGGTCCGTGCTGCGGTACGCCTGCAGGGCGAGCTGCTGCGGGGCGGCCAGCAGCACCCGCGTCCCGTCGCCGGTGACGGCGAGTCCCGTTGCCGTGCCGCCGTGGACCAGGGTGTCCGCCGTGACCGTCGCCGTGCCCGAAGCGACGCCGAAGGTCGCCACGTGGCTGAGGTTGCCCTGCGGTTCCTCGGCCGCGAGCACGTCGCCGCCCGTGGCGAGCAGGGGTGCGTTCGTCCAGTGCGACAGGGCAGGCTGCGGGATCGCTGCCGGCGCGGGCGCGAGGGGGTCGACCGAGCCGATGCCGCCTTTGCCGTCGGCCGTGTAGCCGTACCAGACGCGGCCGCCCGCCACCGCGACGGAGACTGGCGAGCTGCCCGCGCCGGTGGACCAACGTGCGGTCTCGGTGAGCGTGGCGGTGTCGATCGCGGCGATCGCGCCGCCGTCCGCCAGCGCCGCGTACAGAGTGCCGCCATCGGGCGACAGCGCCAGACCGGTGGCGCCCTGCTCCCCCGCAACGGTGGTGACAGGGGTGCCGGTCAGATCGGTCACCACGATGCCGGTCGAGCCGACGCCCTGGCTGACGAAGACGTGCCGGTGGGCGGGGTCGACCACCAGGTGCGCGTAACCGGACAGCGGCAGCGCGGTCGTATCGTCGGCGTACACCGCGGAGCCGGCCACTCCGACGGTGACGGTGGTCAGGCCGGCCACAAGCGAGGATGTCGCGGCCAGGGAGACCTGTCTGAGGCGCATGGGGCTCCTGTGAGAAAAATGAACAAGCAGTGGGACGATAACCCGCCGACCCGACACGCCTGGAAGCAGGGGCCCACTACGGGCGCGCAGTCCGCGGCCACTTCCGCCGGGACGCCGGTGCCGCGGTGGCTTCCGCCCGAGCGCCGACCCGCCGTCGGCGCCCCCTCCCCCGGCCGGGCTCACGAACGGCCGTCGGGGCAGGCGCGACTCCTTCGACAACCGTGAACCCACCCTCACCCGGCGCTGGTTCAAGCCGTGTCTCACCGGCGACTCCGGCACCGGCTGGACCAGGACGCTCACCGACATCGCACTCCGGCTGCCCAGCGGGCCATGAACCCCCACACCGTGTGCCAGGGCGGAATTCCGCAGGCGGGGCCCGCCATGTGCATCCGGTGTCCACGACGTTTCGAAACGCGTCGACGATCTCGCGACGGGAGTGTTCTCCGGCCGGCCGCCCCTTGTTGGTCTTGCAGGCCGGGGTGGGTAACGGCCTATCGAGCAGCGGCCGTTCGGCGTTGACGGTGTCCAAGGGGTAGCGAAGTCGGCGCATGGCGGGGTGCCTTGGAGCGAGTGCGGTGAGGCCGCCCGCAGGGCGGTGGTCCCGCCGCAGGTCATGAGCCGGCGACGAGATCGAGGGTGGACTCGACGGAGTCGAGCTGGGCGACGAGGTGCTTGCCCCACTGGTCGCCAGGGTGGGCGGCTGCGGGGCCCGTCGGTCCCTCGGTAAATGTGTCGCGTGCTGCTGAGGAAATCGGGATGCTCTCTCAGTGACCCTGCCTGCACTGCCTCAACCGCTTCGACCTCGTGCCCTGAGACCAGGAGATCTCGTCGTTGTCGCATCGCTGTCCGGGCCGCTCCACGCCGTCGACGAACCCGCCCTCGAGCAGGCAGTGGTCGTGCTGGAGCGGATGGGATTCCGTGTGCGTCGGGCACCGCTCCTTGAAGGACGGCGGCAGCGTTGGTGGAGCGCGGCTCGGCCGGCGGAGATCGCCGAAGAGCTCAACGCTCTTCTGCGAGATCCCGAGGTGCGCGCGATCATCGCGCACGACGGCGGCCAGACGGCGCTCGGATACCTCGATCTGATCGACTTCGAGGCCATCACTGCCGACCCCAAGCCGATCCTGGGCTTCAGCGACATCTCCCTGCTCCATCTGGTGCTCTACGCGCGCACGGGTCTGGTCGGCTTCCATACCGACCTGGCCACCCCCGGACTCGGCGGACACTGGCAGCGCGCGACTGCGGCACGCCGAACGGAACTCGAGAAGCTCTACTCGACGCTGCTGACCGGTACCGAGCCGATCGGGGCGCTGCCGGCCACCCCGACGTGGGAGTGCTGGCGCGCCGGTCGCACCGAAGGCCGGCTGATCGGCGGAGTGATCAACCGCATCGTGTTGAACCAGGCGACGCCCTACGCGCTGCCGCTCGAATGGTTCGACGGCGCGGTGCTGTTCTGGGAGGAGGCGGGAGGCCTGGCAGCGTATGTGTGGAGCTATCTGCAGGTACTGCGGCACGCCGGCATCCTCGACCGGATCTCCGGCATGGTCGTGGGCATCCCGGACGGAATCGACGGACTCGAATCGCCCGACGCGTCCCCGACCCTGCGCCAGATCGTCCTCGATGTCCTCGGCGACCGTGACATTCCGGTCCTGGGCAACGTCGAGTTCGGACACGCCGGCCCGAATCTGCCGATGCCCGTCGGGGTCCGTGTTGCTCTCGACGCGCAGCAGCGGACGTTGTCACTGCTCGAACCAGCGGTAGGCCCGCTCACGCTGACCGGGCAACCGGGCGCCTGAGCAAGGCGGACCAGCGTGCCGACGGCCTCGGCAGCTCATACAGGTCGCCAGGGGTGAACTCCGAAGACCTGTCCCTCCCCCTACTTCGAGGTGCCTACTGCGGTACCTGTTCGCCGGGGCCGGCGGAACTGCCTCAGTGCATAGACGAGTTGAGCTGCGAGCCGGGCCCGCCACATGCCGGCAGCCCGCCAGGGCGGAGCACGCCGTCAGGCCCTGCCAGGGACAGCAGCAGGTCGCGCCGCCGAACGGTCGGCAGAGCCATCCGGCGGGGGGTCGCGCCTGGTCACCCGGCGGCGGCCAGCCGTCGCCGCAGCTCCTCCTCCGAGACGTCTTCCACATGGGTCAAGAACACCCACATGTGACCCGAGGGATCCTTGAGGATGACAGTGCGGTCACCGTGAAACATATCGGTCGGCGGCTGGAGGATCTCGGCGCCGGCAGCCTGTGCGCGCTGCGCCAGGCTGTCGACGTCCGGCACGAAGACATGCAGCGTGACGGAGGTGCCACCGCCGAGCGAGGTCGGCGCGGCGAAGGAGCCGGCCTCCGCCTCGTCCACACTGGCGTCGCCCAGCATCAGCACGGAGCGTCCGATGCTGATCTCGGCGTGCAGAATTCCGCCGCCCGGAGCATCGACCCTGAAGGCCTCGCGAGCGCCGAACGCCCGCTGGTAGAAGTCGATCGCCGCGGCGGCGTCGTCGACCATGATGTGCGGGATCACGGCATAGCGGTAACGGTCGGGAATCTTGGTATGAGCTGTGCTCTCGGCCATCACGAACCTCCCTGAAAGGCACCGCTGGTCAGCTCCTGCGGCACTGGAACGAACCTAGAAGCTCAAGCTTGGTTGAGGTCAAGCGCGGGCGCGCAGGGCTGCCCCGCGTGGCCGTCCGGGCCGTGGCGGCGGCGTGGGTGGTCATGTGGCGACGGAGCCAACGGATGATCACCCCGGCCGTACCCGACGTCAGTTGCTGCGGGCCGACGGACGATACCGGGCGGAAGCAGGGTGTGCGTGACAGCTGCGTCAGCGCGTCGTCGAACCGCACCGCAGGGCGCGCGTGGTTCCTCGCGTCCAGGTGGAGCGCTTCGAGCACCTCGGCCGGCTTGGCCTGCGGCAGCACGAAGTCACCGGTCGCCTGGTCGAGCTGGATCAGCGTGACCGGTCTCGCCCTGCGGACCAGATGGTTGACCGTGGCCGCCTCAGGCGAAGTCTGCTGCGGTGATGCCGTCGGGATGTCCGGACGGCCACTCCACCAACTCGATCCGGTACCCGTCCGGGTCCGTGAGCCACGACGTCTTCGGGCCGCGAGGACCGCCCGGGTACTGGAGGGGGCCTGGCCTCAGGCCGGCTTCGGTCAGCGTCTCCAGGGTGGCGGCGAGCCTCTCCACCTGGATCGCGAGGTGGTCGAAACCACTGCCCACGTCGACCGGGCTTTCGCCGGGGCGGTGGACCAGTTCGAGGGAGGCCGCCGGTTCGTCGGGGAATTTGAGGATCACCAGGCGTGCCCCCTCGCCGCCCTCGACCCTGCCCAGTTCGGCGTAGCCCAAGGCGCTGTAGAAACCGAGCGAGCGGTCCAGGTCGGTGACGCGGTAGGAGACGAAGAGCGTCTTCACGCGGCCTCCTCGGGTCGATGCAGCCGGTAGCGAAGATGCGTGACGTCTCGGTCCTCGAGCCGTCGGACGAGGTCGAGTTCGATGTGATCGCCGCCCAGGTGATCGAACAGTCGTCGACCGGCGCCGAGGAGGACCGGGACCAGGTGGATCTCCAGCTCGTCCACCTGCCCGGCTCGCAGAAGTGCTTGGGCCGCCCCCGCCCCATGGACCATGACCGGCCGGTCCCCTGCGGCGGCGCGAGCCTGACGGGCACAGTCCTCGGCATCGGTGACGAAACGCGCGTGGCCCGGTGGCACATCCCCGTCATCCACGTGATGGGTGAGTACGAAGATCGGCACGCCGTCGTGGTGATCGCCCTTCCAGCGCCCGGCGAGTTCGAAGGTCCGACGGCCGGAGATCAGCGCGCCGGTCGCCAGCGCCTCGCGGTAGACCTGGCCGCTCGGCCCGTCGGACTCCCGGTCGTCGAGCCAGTTGAAGAGCCGTCCACCGTTGCGTCCGAGCTCCTGCCCCGGCCGATCGTCCGGACCGGCGATATAGCCGTCGAGCGACATCGACATGTACAGCCGAATCGGATTGTTCATCCTGACCTCCGTCTCTCCTCCATGACACCGGGATCCGGCGTTCCCTGATGCCCCGACGGGGCGGGCTTGCCACAAGAAAGACTTCACGCAACCCGCAGACTCATCGGCCCCGACACGCCGACCTGTTGCCGGGCTGAGGGGGGGGCAGACGTCATGCCCCGTGGATCAACTGCGATCGTTCAGGCCGTGCGGCTCTTCGGCCAGCCGGTCAGCGATTCCAGGCGGACCGTAGAGAGGGATCGGCGCTACGAGGTGCATGTCCGCGTACAGCGCGCCGTAGTACGCAGTGAGCAGGTCCGCGCAGTGATCGGCATGGAGATGCGAGATCCAGATCGCATCAAGCTCATCCAGCCTCACATGCCGCTGGAGCGGGCCGAGCGACCTCACGCCTTGACGCCGGCCTGGCTGACGTCCTGCCCCATCATGCCGGGTGCACTCTCCTGGGCAGGGTCCTTGGACACCGGGTGATCTGGACCGTTGGACGGAGCGGCGGCACGCAGCGCCGCCTCGACCCGGCGGTTGCTGGTCATGGTCGCCGTGACGGCGGTCATGGCGAGGAGGAGGCCGGCGGCGGTGCAGAGCGGGGTCCGTACGTCGTAGGCGGTGGCCAGCCAGCCGCCGAGGAAGGCACCGAACGGGGCTGCGCACATGGCGAGCATGCGGGAGGTGGAGGCGACCCGTCCCATCAGGCGGGCGGGGACGATCGCCTGTCGGAGGGAGGGACCGAGCACCATGGTGGCGCCCATGCCCGCTCCGCAGACGGCAAGCGCGAGGCCGGCGACGTACGGGTTCGGGGCGGCGGCAAGGCCCAGGATGGCGAGTCCCTCGACTGCGGCCGTGCAGGTCAGCGCGGTGCCGGTGCCGAGTCGTCGGCCGAGGAAGGAGGCGATGCCCGCGCCGAGCAGACCGCCCGTGGCCTCCGCCGTGAGGAGCAGGCCGAAGCCGAAGGCGTCGATGCCGAGACGGTCGTGCGCGAAGAGGGCGAGTACGGTATCCACGGCGAGGAAGGCGACGTTCCCGACCGCCGGACGCAGCGCGAGCCCGAGCAGCAACCGATCCTGGAACACGTACGAGGCGCCGGCCCGCGCCTGCCGCAGCAGTGACTCACGGGCCTGCGGTACGGGCCGGGGTGCGGCAGGGAGCGACCTTACGAGCAGTGCGGAGAACGCGAACGACACCGCGTCGGCGAGCAGCGGAAACGCCCGCCCGAGCACGAGCAGGGCACTGCCCGCGGGCGGCCCCGCGAAGCCGGAGGCGGCGGTCTGGGTGCCGCGCAGGCGGGAGTTGGCGCGCTCTAGGAATACGGGGTCGCGGCCGAGCAGATCCGGCAGATAGGCCGTGGCCGCCGTGTCGAAGAAGAGTCCGCCGAGGCCGAGCAGGAAGGCGACGGCCGCAAGCAGTGGGATGCTCAGCACATCGAGCGCGGCCGCTGCCGCCGGTATCGCGAGCAGCACCGCACGCACCGTGTCCGCGACCCACATCGTGCGCCGACGGTCCCAACGGTCCACCAGTGCACCGCCGAGCACCCCGAAGAGCAGCCACGGCAGTGTTCCGGCGGCCGTGACGACGGCGAGCGCCATCGGGTCCCGTGTCAACGTCAAGGCGAGCAGCGGCAGAGCGGCATGCGACACCCCGTCGCCGAGGGAGGACACCGTCTGCGCGGTCCACAGCCGTCCGAAGCCGGTCGGCAACTTCCTTACTTCTGAGGTCACTTGGCGTCTCCTTCGGCGTGCTCGCGCGGTGTCGGGTGGAACAGTGCGAAGACGAGCGACGCGTCCGGCAGCGACGGATCGGACAGTTCCCGGTACTCGTCCGCCAGTACCTCCAGCCGCACCGCCAACTCCGCGAACTGCTCCTCGGTGAGCCGCAGATGCGCCATCCGTACGTGCCGCTCGCCGTTCGCCGGCGCTGCCTCCAGGTCCGCCACCGCATGCCGCATCAGCACATCCGGCCCTCCCTCGCCCGGATCCGGCAGCACGATCGACCGCGCGGCCATGGCGTAGTACCGCTCAGTGACGCCCCGGACCTTCCGCGTCCGCACCACCTTCACCAGGCCGGCCCGTTCGAGCAGTCGCACGTGGTAGCTGGAACTCCCCTTCGCAAGGCCCACCCGCTGGGCGATCTGCGTGATCGTCGCGGGCTCGAAGCGGAGCACGCCCATGATCCGGTGACGCGTGAGATTGGAGACGGCACGTAGCTGCTCGTCCGTGGTGACGTGGAACGTCTCGGGCAGATCATCGGTAGGCATGCCCGCAATGGTCAACGTTTCTTGACCATTGCGCAAGGGGATTTCCTTGAGGCTTTCGCAGCCGGCCCGGCCAGACACGGGTCTCGACCGACAAAGCGTGCTCATTGCACGCCCTTCGCGAGCGACTCCTTGAGTGCCTCCGTGAGTGTGAGTGCGGCATCCGCGCGGTGATCCCCGTCCCAGTGAGCATCGGTCGACACGCTCAGGACATCGACAGGCGGTCCGCGCCGCAGCGGATCAGAACCCGGCCATGGACTTGTCCAACACCCCGGTCAGTCGACGCCTTCGACGATGCGGAAGTCGCGCTCGACGCCGTCTGAGAGGGCGACCAGTGCCTCCTGGTAGGCCGCACTCTCGCGCGCCGCGACGGCCTGCTCGAAGCTGTCGAACTCGATCAGGATGGTGCGCTCGGCGATTCCGGCGTCATACGCCACGACCCGACCGCCACGGGACAGGACCCGACCGCCCCCGGCCCTGACGGCCGGACCGGCCAGCTTGTCGTAAGCAGCCAACTTCTCAGGGTCTGAAATGGTGCGGTAGACGCTGACCCAGTAGCCCTTGGGCATGGAACCTCCAGTGTGGGGATGAGTGCATCTGACTTACGGGTTGGTCTCGGACGAGCGTCGGCGGGCGAGAGCGAGGCTTGTCAGCGTCGTGATCGCCATGGCGCCGATGCCGACCAGCGCCGCGGTGGTGTAGGCGCTGTCGTCGGGGAAGAGGTGGCCGGGGCCGGTGCCCGCGGTGAGGATCAGGCCGCCGATGGCGCTGCCCAGGGAGTACCCGACGCTGCGGACGACGTAGTTGAAGCTCATGGCGCTCGACGTCTCGCTCTTGGGGGTGACGGCCAGGATGACGCCGGGCATCGCGGCCGAGAAGCCGCCGACTCCGAAGCCGAGCACGCCCATCGCCACGAACAGTTCGGCCAGGTCCGACCGGGCCGCCGCGAACAGGGCGAATCCGCCCCCGACCACGACGGCGCTGCCGGCCAGGACCAGGGGGCCGGCGATCCGCGTCCGGACCCGCGGCGTGAGCTTGCCGGCGACGAACCCCAGCACCGAGAACGGGATGAGGACCAGCCCGGCGACGAAGGTCGTCAGGCCGAAGCCGTAACCGGCGCCGTGCGGCGTCTGCGCGTACCGGGTGATGAGCGTGAGCAGGAGGTACATGCCGATCCCGCCGACGAACATGGCGAGGTTCGCCCCGGCGACCGCCGGGTGCCGCACCGCCCGCACATCGACCAGGGGCGTCGTACTGCGCAGCTCGATGACGGCCCAGACGCAGAGCAGCACCACCGCGACGACGGCGAGGCCCGCCGCCAGGGCGAGGTGCCGGCTCCACAGATTCCGTTCGCCGGCGAGGAACAGCATCAGGAGCAGCGCAGCGGCCAGGACGACCGCGCCTGCCACGTCCACGTGGGCGGAGCGGCCTTCGGGAGCTTCGGGCATGGAGCGCCACGCGGTCAGGAGGGCGGCGCCGGTGACGACGAGGCCGAGGCCGTAGGCGGCCCGTACCCCGCCGAGCTCGGCGAGCAGTGCGGCCAGCGGGTAGCCGACGCCGGCCCCGATGATCGAGACCACCGAGATCAGGGCGATCACGGCCGCGCTGCGCTCCTCGGGGAGGTGGTCCCGGGCCACGCCCATCATCAGCGCCGTCAGCCCGAGCCCGACGCCCTGGGCCGCCCTGCCGGCCAGCAGCCACGCGAACGGCAGCGGCAGCACGGTGAGCGCGCTGCCGACGACGACGACCGCCAGCGTGGCGAGGATCGTGGCCCGCCGGTGCGGGCCGGCTCCGAGCCGGCCCAGCACCGGCGTGGCGACTGCGCCGCTGAGCAGCGCGACGGTCAGCGTCCACTGCGCGCTGCCGAGCGAGACGTGGAACGAGGTCGCCACGCTGGTGATGAGGGGCGTCCCGAGGCTGGCGACCGCCGCCACGACCAGAGCGATGAACATCAGGGCGGGGACCAGCAGCCGCGCCTCGGAACGCGCCGCCGGGAACGCCTTCACCGCGGCCCCGCCGACCGGCTGCTCCGTCACTGCTTCGGCCCTTCGCGGTCCTGACTTTCGATCTCCGCCAGATGCTTCAGCGCCGGAAGGGCCGCCACCAGCGCCTCGACCTCGTCGCCGGTGAGCTCGCCGATCAACCGCTCGAACGCGTGGACGCCCGCCTGGCGCCGCGTCCGGACATAGGAGGCGCCGGCCTCGGTCAGGCACACCAGCGTGACCCGCTTGTCGGACGCGTCTCCCCGCCGCTCGACCAGGCCGGACTCCTCCATCACCCGTACCAGGGAGGTCATCGCGGGCTGGGTGACGCCCTCGACCGCGGCCAGATCGGTGATGCGCCGCGGGCCGGTCCGGTCCAGGGTGGCCAGGGTGGCGGCGGACGTCAGGCTCATGTCCCGGGGCAGGCGTCTCGCGGCCCGAGTGGCCAGGCCGTAGAGGGCTGCCCCGATGGCGGCGGACGCGCCAGGAGCGGTGTCTTGACGACTCATGCCAGAAGCATAGCATTTTTATATTCACAGTTTATGTAAACGGACCTGGCTCGGGCGGCCTCGGCCGCCGGGAGCCGGTGACGTCGCGGCGCGTTGTGCCGCAGTGCGCATGGCTTGGTTCTCTGATGCCGGGTGCCTTGCCCGACGATGCGGGGCGAAGTCGCCGCAGCGGTAGCAAGCGCCGTAGTCGGTGAGGAACCGGTGAATGTGATGGATGCCGTGGGCGGCGAACCAGACCTTCGCCCGGGCGAGGAGACAACAGCCGTCGCACCCCCTTCCCATCACCCGACCCCGACGCTCAGGACGCATTCGCGTGGGGCACTCGACGTCCTCTCGACGTCAGACGACGGCAGGCGCGACACCTGTCGTGCGCGCCTGCCGCATCGCGGCCTTTCAGTCCAGCGGTGCGACGCGGATACGGTTCCCGTCGGGATCGGCTGCGAGGAAGGTCGGCCCGAACCCCGCATCATGGGGCTCGCGCAGGATCGTGACACCTTTGGACTGCCACTGCTCAAAGGTCGCGTTGAGCTCGTCGGGTCCACCGTCGACGGCCAGGCACACCTCACCGGTGCGCGGGACGTCCGGTGACAGATCCTCGAACTGGCCAGACCACAGACCGAGGTCAGCGCCTGGACCGAGGTCGAAGGTGATGTATCCCGGAGTCTCGAACGAGGGGCTCATGCCGAGGAGGTCGCCGTAGAAACGAGCTGCGGCGGGAGCGTCGTTCACGTAGACGATGGACACGACGGATGTGGTGGGCATGGTTGTTCCTTCTGGCAGGTGGTGGGTACGCATCCACCAGCCTGACCGGGATATGCGCCGTATCCTGTCGCAATTCCCGGGAAAATCGGTGTGTGACCCCGGACCGCTTCTTCGCCCTGATGCTGCTCCTCGCATCGAGGGATGCCGTGACCACACAGGAACTCGCCTCAGCGCTCGGGGTGTCCCTTCGAACCATCACCCGGGATCTGAACTGGCTCCGCGACGCCGGTCTGCCGGTGACCGCACACCGGGGGCGCCTCGGAGGCGTGACCATGCTTCCCGGATCCGGACTCGACCTCACGCGACTCACACCGGGCGAGCGTGATCATCTGTCGCTCACCGGGCTGGATGAGAAGCAACGTGCGGAACTGAACGCATCGGCCGAAAGCCGGCGCGCGCTCTCCAAGATCGCCGCTGCACAGTCACGTCGAGTTCATGAGCTCCTGCCGCTCACCGACGTAGTGCACGTGGACAGCCGTCCCTGGCATCAGGCACGAGCTTTCGGCACGACTCCGGCTTCGCTGATCGGCGCGGTGCGGCGAGGTCGCCGGCTACGGATCGAGTACGACAGCCCACGCGAGTCATGGTCACGCGACCTCCTCGTGGATCCCTACGGGCTGTTCGCCAAGGCCGGCATCTGGTACCTCGTCGCCGACTGTGCCCGAGTGCCACGGATGTACCGACTCGAACGGATCACGACGTGGCAAGAAGTCGACCGGCCTCGACGGATCCGCGAGAGCCAGACCCTGGCCACCGTCGCTGCAGCGCTCATTGCTCAGTGGGAACACAACCACGCGATAGAAGTCAGCGCCACCATCGACCAGACCCAGATCGAGCGAGCGCAACGGATCTTCGGCCTACGACTCGTCCGGGACGACCATGAAGAATCCGCCACCGGCCACAAGGTGACAATCCGCTTCCTGCATCTGGAGGACGTGCGAGCACTGCTGCCGTTCGGGAGCGCCATCACTGTGCACGGCCCCACCGAGGCCAGGGCTCACCTCCGCGACCTCGCCACCAACCTTGCCCACCACTATGCGCGGTCACCAACGTCCTGACCCGCAACAACTGTAGGCGGACCGGATGTGAACCCTCAGCCTGCCGTCGTGCGGATGCCACTGCAGGTCCTTGACGCCTTTACCACCGGCACGGCTTCCGCCGGTTCGGACAGCGGGGAAGCTATCGCGGGCGTCCTGGAGCGGTTGGAGGAAACCCCCGCCGAGCAGGAGGCGGAGTTGCGGCGGAAACGGACCGCCGTGCAGCGGATGCGCGCCGAAGGCAGCCGGATGGGCCTGCTCTCCGACATCGTCACCGAACGCCTCAAGAGCCTGCCCGAGGGCTCCCTCCGTCAGGCCGACCTGGACAGTCTGCTGGTCACTGAGCGCATCTTCGGCCCGCTCGGCGCGGCCGTCCACGCCACCCGCTTCTCGTCCTGGCCACGCATCCCAGCCTGCGGGAGGATTCCGACCGCATCGATGACGCCGAGCAGGCACTCGATGACAGTGTCGCCGTCCACGGGTCACCCTTGACCGGCCGGTGGCCGCATCACCGATGTCACCGCCGGCCTCGGCGTCGTCGGACGTGTTGTCAGTGGTCTGCGGCATGATGCGAGACACGCGACGACCTGCCCGACGGGGGCTCCGAGGCCGTCCTCGACGAGGGGAGCACTGTGCGTAGGTCGGTCGCAGGCGAGGTGCGTGTTCACGACCGTCAGATCTACGTCGAGAGCGATCCGGACAGCGCCAGGCCGGACCTCTCGACGGCGTTCGCAGGCCAGAACGGGGGGTTGTGCGGGGCTGCGGTCCCGGGTGTGATCCTCCTGCCCACCGCGCTGTACTCGGGCGACGTCGGATTCGTCGTGGAAGTCCACGACGACGCCCCTGTGCTGGACCCGGCCTGGGAGGACGTGATGGAGGTGTCCTTCCGTCCCGAGTCGGAACGCACAAGGTTGATCCAGTGGGACGGCGAGGCGGCGTGGGACCTGGATCTCACCCGGACCGACTATCGGGTCCGGTACTGCGCCCGGGGGATGGACGAGGGAGTGAAACTCCCCACCAGAGTGACCGGGGAGCCGCAGGCAGACAGCTACCTCCTGCAGTTCTGGCCCGCCCCACCCGGCCCCGACCGCGTGATCCGCCACACCTCGCGGACGGCCGGGCAGTTGCACGACTACGCACGTGCGACGGCGCGTACGCCCGAACAGCTTGCCGAGGCCGAACGCCTGACTCGCCAGCTGTTCGAACGGGCCGCCGAGGAGCGAGCCGAGCGGGCGGCCGAAGAGCGCCGGCTGCATTACGACGAGTGGGAGTGGGGCGGACGGCTGCCGAGCGAGAGGCTGCGAGGTGCCCGCGAGAGCAACGTCCTCGGTCTGCTCCGCTTCGACAGCGACCTGGTGCACGCCCTCGATGTCGTGGGTCCCGAGGTGCAGGGTGCAGTGGCACTGGTGGCAGCGCGGCGGGCCTGCGAGGCTGCGGGCCTGACCGATGTGCCATGGGTCGCCAAGGCGCTCTCCGCGTTGGCAGAAGGACGCCCCCTGCCGCCGCCGTTCGACGACCCGGCCCTCATGCGGGAGACCCTGCGCTCCGATCCTCGCGTACCGGACAGGTCGGTAGGCGAAGCGATACCTCCGGAGCGACCGCCGTACGTCCCGCCACCGACCGCGAACGCGGGGCACACGGTCGTCGTGGTGGCACACCCTGCCGTCACGCCGCGTACCCCCGGGACAGATCTCACAACCTCATTTCGCTCTTCCCGCCGTGCTCGCCGCAGCCGGGTCCGCCCCGCTCACTGCAGCACTGGACGCGGTGTGGCATGCATTGCAAACGTACGGCGAGCACTATCCCGAACTGCTGGACGAGATCCGGTCGGTGTGCGCCGAGCGGGCAGGGAGCATCGCCGCCGCGCTCCGCATTCGTACCACCCCGCCGCGGCCGGTCGACATCACCGCGGTCGTCCCGCAACTGGCCCCGCTGGCACGCACGGCGACCCGACTGCATCCCCGACCGGGGTCGCCCACGCCGTACGACAGCTCCGTCGGCGGGCCGCTGCTGTGGCCCGCCGACGAGCCGTGGCCGCACTGCGGGAAACCGCACGAGTGGGACCAGGTGAACGAGATCCTCTCACCGGGGGACGTACGGCAGCTGCGACGCATCCGGGCAGCGGCGGCGAACGGGCCGGGCGGCGATCCCTCGGTGGCCAAGGGCACGCACAAGGAGCCGGCGCTCGAAGAACGGCTCGAGGCCGACCGCACATGGCCCGAGGGCCCGATCGCCCTGCTGCCCGTAGCCCAGTTGTACGTACGCGACGTACCCCTGCTGCGCCCGCCCGGGAAGGCCGAGGCGGATCTGCTCCAAGTGCTGTGGTGCCCGTTCGACCACCCCGCGCAGCCCGAGACCGCGTTGTTCTGGCGGTCCGCCGCGGCGGTCACCGACATTCTCGAGGCACCCCCCGAGCCGCCCGCTGTCCAGTTCCCCGGCTACCTGCCGGAGCCGTGCCTGCTCGCGCCGGAGCAGATCACCGAATACCCCGACTTCCTGGAACTGAGCAAGGAGCTCCAGCAGCAGCTGGAGGACTGGCGCAACTGGCAGACAGCCGGCACCGCCTTGGACAGCTCCGACGTGCCCTGCTCGAAGGATTTCCACAGTGAGCTCTATGCGGCCAGGCTGTCCGTCGCCCCCGGCTGGAAGGTCGGTGGATGGACGCGCTGGGGTCTCACCGATCCCGAGCCCCGACTCTGCCCCTCCTGCGGCGCCGAGATGGATCCGCTGCTGACCATTGCCTCGGCCGAATGGAACTCCCACGATCCCGAATGGATTCCCCACGAGGACCAAGCCCGCTCCACGTCGTCCACGACCGATCCCGCACCGTGGAACCCGACCAGGCTCGATCTCGCCCGAGGCTACGGTCTGCAGCTGCACGTCTGCCCGGCATCCCCGGACCACCCGCACATCGAGCTGATCCAATGAGCCGTTCCCGGATCGTGAGGGGCCGCCGCACACCACCGTGCGAGCGCGGCGGTGTGCGGCGAGGCCGGCGGCCCCGCCCTGGACGCACTCATCCCGTGACCGACCGGGTCGGCTCTGGCAGGTGCAGCCCGTGACTGCACCGAGCGGGAGAGCAGGCAGGCGTACTCATACCGAGCTGAGTACGCTCCCTCATGCCGGGCCGACCTTCGCGAGGCGAGTATCGGTGCGACGGCGCGGACCACGAGCGTCGGCCCGATCCAGTTGAGACAGTTGCGGAGAATCTCATGTCCCGACGTATGGCCTTTTCCGTCGCCGCCGGCGCCGTCGTCCTCGTGGGCGCCGGTGCGTACGCTCTCGCTTACGCCGGCGAGCAGCCTCCGGCGCTGACGCACAGCACCGCCCGCTACACCGCCCCCGACGGCAACCACGACGGCGCGCTCACCTTCACCACCTCCGTCACGGCGTCCTCCGGCGTGACGGACGTGAAGGTGCTGGCATGGCCGCAGAACTCGTCCTTCGCGAAGGACAAGCTGACAGCCAAAGACATGACCGACGCTGACTCGGCCGTCTGCAAGCCCTTCAAGAAGCACACCGTGAACTGCACTTACACCGTCAAGGCCACCGCTTCCGACGCCGAGTCGTCCCCGCGCGGCGTCTGGCACATCGCCGTTCTCGCCACCGCGCGGAACGGCACCACCACCCTGAACACCGAGGCAGCCGACTTCATCGTCAAATGACCCGAACACAGCCGTGGAGAGGTCAGAGGGCGGCCACCACCACGTTGAACCAGGGGGTGCTGAGCGATCGCAACGGCGAGTCGAGCTTCTGCGTGTTCAGCCGGTAGGTCCCGGCCGGGAGAACGCCACCGCCGGGCAGAGGGGCCAGCGGCAGGTACCGGCCGTTGAAGACACCGCTGCGGTCGTACGTCCACAGACCCGCGCTCGTATGCATGATGGTGTAAGGGCCGCGGGCGAGCGAGGGGTTGACCGCGGACTTCTGCGTACGGTTGAGGACGAAGGACGCGCCCGCGTACGACGGGACGCGGGCCGACCTGGTGAGGGTGAAGCTGAAATAGCGGTTGGCATAGCCCGCGCCGGAGGTCAGGGGCGGGCAGTTCACGGCCACCACGGTCCGGCCCGTCACATTGCCCAGGGCGAGGGGGTTGCTGTACGTGCCGGCGCCCGCGAGGCGACGGCAGTCGTACTGATAGGTGGCCGCGGCGGCGGACGGAGCGAGCGCCAGTGTCATGGCGGCGGCCGCCGTGGTGGCCGTGACGACTGCGGCGACCTTGCGCAGCGGGCGGGGAAAGACGGTGCCGTGACGCTTCATCGAGTGGTTTCAACCCCCTTCGTGAGGCCCGGAGTTCGGGCCGTTCGGAAACCTAGCCCAGTCGGGGTGCGGCGGGTGGCGGCTGATCGGTAAGGGGGAGAAAGAGATCACGGATGGCGCCGGGCGGACAGCCCCTGGGCGACGGCTGCCCCGCCCGACACGGGGAAATGGCAGGCCTGAACAGAGCTCGCCGCAGGACGGCCCGCTCGAGGCCGGCGGCGTACGCCAGGGCGCGTCGATGTCACCGAGCTCCCGGTGGACCCCCCCCCGATGGCCGGAGTATGTCTCTTTTCAGCCATGCCCCTACAACGCCCCCGCACGGAAAGGTACTTCCGCACAGCGGCACGCGTCTGACATCTTGCATCCACCACTCGTTTCGTACGGCCCGGCCGGTGCCCTCAGCACGGCCGGGCCGTCTCCGGAGGACGCATTGAGACCCCACATATCCAGCCGACCTAGACGCACGCTGGTGCTGGCGGCCACGCTCGGCGCCGCCCTCGCGTTCGGCGCCCCCGGCGCCCTCGCGGGCACGCTCCCCATCGGCCCCTCCACCGCGTCGGCCGCCAAGCCCCACGCTCCGGCCGCCGCGCCGGCTTCCCAGAGTGCGACCTGGGTGGCCGGCACGCGTGCCTACCTCGTGATCACCGCCCCCGGTGACAACTCGGCGGTCCGCTCCGCGATCGCGGCCAACGGCGGCACCGTCTTCTCGAACTTCGACGCCATCGGCGTGATCGTCGCCCACTCGGCGTCCAGCGGATTCGCGGCCACCATGCGCGGCGTCGCCGGCGTGCAGCAGGTCGGCGCCACGCGCACCTCGGACGTCCCGGCCGACGCCTACAACCCGGCGCTGCCGGCCAATCCGTCCCAGGCCGCGACGCCGGCCGGAGAACCGGTCCGGGCCGACATGAGCCAGATCAAGGCCGACCAGGCCTGGGCCGTGAACCCGGGCTCCGCCTCCGTGACGGTCGGCATCCTGGACACCGGTGTGGACGATCAACACCAGGACCTGGCACCCAACTTCGACGCGGCCGACTCGGTCTCCTGCGCCTACGGCAAGCCCGACACCCGTGCCGGCGCCTGGCGGGACGTCGACACCCACGGCACCCACGTGGCGGGCACCATCGCCGCGGCCAAGAACGGCAAGGGCGTCGTCGGCGTGGCCCCCGGGGTGAAGATCTCCGCGGTCCGGGTCGCCGAGCCGGGCAACTCCTTCTTCTTCGCCGAGAACACCATCTGCGGCTTCGTCTGGGCCGGTGACCACGGCTTCAAGGTCACCAACAACAGCTATTACACGGACCCGTGGCAGTTCAACTGCCCGGACAACATCGACCAGGCCGCCATCATCGAGGGCGTCAAACGCGCCCAGGAGTACGCCGAGGGCAAGGGCTCCCTCCAGATAGCCGCCGCGGGCAACGAGAACTACGACCTCGCCCACAAGACGACGGACTCCGCGAGCCCGAACGACTCGACGCCGGTCACCCGCACCATCACCAACGCCTGCCTCGACATCCCGACCGAGCTGCCTGGCGTGGTCACGGTCGCGGCCAACGGCACGGGGGTCACCAAGGCCTCGTTCTCCAACTACGGGCAGGACGTCATCGACGTCGCGGCGCCGGGCAGCAACGTGTACTCCACCGTCCCCGGCGGCGGCTACGGCAGCAAGAGCGGCACCTCGATGGCGACCCCGCACGTGGTCGGCGTGGCGGCGCTCATCGCCAGCGCCAACCCCGGCATCACCCCGGCGCAGATCCGCGCCAAGCTGGCCGCCCAGGCCAACGACATCGCCTGCCCCTCGGACAGCCGCTGCACAGGCACGACGGCCGACAACTCGTTCTTCGGCGAGGGACAGGTCGACGCGCTCAAAGCCGTCGGGACCACCCCGCCGCCCGGCAAGTACTTCGAGAACCTCGCGGACTTCGCCGTCAACGACAACGCGACCGTGGAGAGCCCGATCGCCGTCACCGGCGTGACCGGCAACGCCCCGGCCACCCTCAAGGTGGGCGTGGACATCAAGCACACCTACATCGGTGACCTGAAGGTCGACCTGGTGGCGCCGGACGGCACCGTCTACACGCTGCACAACCACGCCGGCGGCAGCGCGGACAACATCGCCCAGACCTACACCGTGAACGCCTCCTCGGAGGTCGCGAACGGCACCTGGAAGCTGCGCGTCAACGACAACGCCTCCTCCGACACGGGCAAGATCGACGCCTGGAACCTGACCTTCTAGCGCAGGGCCCTGCAACGCCCGGGTACAGCACGCACTGCGCCGACGACAGCTTCCCGGCCGCCGACGAGGCAGGCTGAGGTCTGTACGGCCAAGGGTGCGAACTGCTCGGCGGCGGAGGGCATATGGGCCTGGCAGCGGTATGCGCCGCGGTCAGGCCACCATGCCGGAGGCGTCCAGGATGGCCGGGACGGCCTGGGGCCAGGGCAGCGTGGGCCGGTGTCCAGCTCGGCGTGCGTCCCTGAGGAGCTGAGTGCCGTGTCCCCGCTGCCTGTACGGGCAGCGGGGACACGGCGGCGCGCCCCGGCCCCGCGGAGTACCGGCCGACCCGAGAGGCGGTCCGTCGATCCGGCCCGGACCGCGGGGGCGGCCGCCGTCTCAGCCTCGGCCCCGGGTTGGTCATGTCGAACTGCCGCTCGCGGCCGGCGCGGCCCCGAGGTCACATCAGCTCCCAGCGTCATCTCCTGATGCGGTACGCCCCCGCAGCCCACAGCCGGCGACGGCGTCCGCGAGGGGGGCCAGGTCTCGGCGGTAGGTAGTGTGCGGAGATGACAAGAAGCGAACGGCTCGCGGAGCAGCTGGACTGGTACTGGCAGAAGAACCTGCGCCCGCGGCTGGACGGTCTTACCGATGAGGAGTACTTCTGGGAGCCGGTGCGCGACTGTTGGAACATCCGCCCACGCGGCACGTCGGCGGCACCGATGTCGGCGGGTTCGGGGGAATGGACGATGGACTTCGCGTCCCCTGACCCGGTACCGGCGCCGGTGACCACGATTGCCTGGCGGCTGGCGCACATCATCGTCTCGTGTCTGGGCTGTCGCGTCGATTGGTACTTCGGCGGTCAGGACGTCGACTACGGGAAATTCGCCTACGCGGGGACCGCTGACGAGGCACTGAAACAGCTCGATGAGATGTACGGGAGATGGAACGCGGGGGTTCGCGGGCTCTCGGACGCCGACCTGGAGAATCCGCCCACGGCGGGTCCCGAGCGGTTTCCCATGGAGAACAGGATCCTGCACGTCAACAGGGAGCTGATCCATCACGGCGCCGAGATCTCCCTGTTGCGCGACCTCTACCGCCGGCGGGACGGGACCGTACCGCGCCGAACATGACCTCCGGCAACCGGCGATCGAGCTTCGGAACCTCACCGGCCGGGCGCTTCGCCGTGGCGGCCTGGTTGCACGCCTTCGAACGTGAGCACCGCCATCCGCCGAGGCTTGGGGACGTTCTCGCGTTCGGTCAAGGACCCGGCGCACCCGTGGCGCAGCGCGGGCACGGGATCTTGGACACCCTGGTTCTCGTCTCCGCAGGCGCCCCTCGGATCACACCACCAGGAGGAACCAGTGGCATACCCGCGACCGCTCACTCCCGAGGAGAAACTCACCGACGCGAAGAAGCAGTTGAGCCTCCCGCGTATTGTCGTGATCTGCGGCTCCACCCGCTTCATGACCGAGATGACCGAGGCCGATCAGCGGGAGACCGAAGCCGGAAACATCGTCGTCAAACCGGGCTGTGACATGAAGTCGCCGCACGCCCTTCGGTCCGATCCTGCCGAGGCCGAGGCGCTCAAGGTTCGGCTCGACGAACTGCACCGAGCGAAGATCCGGCTCGCGGATGAGGTGCTCGTGGTCGGCGACTACATCGGGGACAGCACCCGAGCCGAAATCGCCTACGCCCGGTCGCTGGGCAGGCCCGTGCGGTTCACGCACCCCGAAGTCGACCCTGACGCCTGACCGCCCGCTGCCTCCACCGGGCGATCGAGGGGGTACGGCGGGAGCGGTGACGCGCCCTACGACCGGGGCGCCGCCCCCTCCGCCACCGTGCGCCAGATCTCGGCGGCCAGGTCCGGCAGGCCGGCCTCCTGCACCGTCGTGGCCAGCTTGCGCAGCCGGTCCAGGGCGCCCGGCCGGTCGGAATGGATGTCGAGCAGGCCGCGCAGGGCCTCCAGGCGGACTCGGTCACGGTAGGTGAACAGGTTGGCGCCCTCCTCGGCCCGGCCGCACAGTGTCTCGGCGGTGGCCAGGTCGCCCTGCCGGTAGTGGAGTTGGGCGTGCAGGAACTGGAACTCGTGCCGGTGCAGTGGGGAGCCGACGAGGTCCAGCGCTGGTTCGACCTCACGGAGGCGGGCGGCGGCCTCCTCCACGCGCGGCGGGACGGTCTGGAGTGCGAGTGACGCCGCCGCAAGCCGCAGGCGCATCCACAGCGTCAGGTCCTCATGGCTGTCCAGCGCGGCGAGGGCGTGCCGGAGCAGTTCGGCGGCCCGGGTGTACTGGCCCAGCCTCGTCTGCACGGTGGCGGCGACCCAGAAGGACTCCGCGGCGAGCGCCCCGTCGGTCCGGGGCAGCGTGTGGCACACCTCGCCGCTCAGCCGGGCGGCCTCGGCGAGGTTGCCCAGCTCGGCCTCGGTAGTGGCGAGGAGCAGCCGGCTGCGGGCCGTATCGGCGGCGGGCACCTGGAGGTGGTGCTGCTCACACAGGCGCAGAGCCTCCCACACGAGGTCGCGGGCCTTGGCCGCGTCGCCGAGATGGCGCAGGGAACGGGCGAGCCGGATGAGAGTGTGCACCTGGAGGGCGGGGCGGGCCAGGGCGTCGCTGAGCCGGTGCAGCTCCCCCAGGGTGTCGCGCTCCTCCGCGTAGTCGCCGAGCGCGCCGTGCAGGCGGGCCAGATGGGCCAGGGCCTGCCAGCGGGTCTGTTGGTCGGTGGTGCCGGGCTCCGCGAGGGCGCCCTGGAGCATGACGCGCAGTTCGGCGTCGCGTTCGCTCCCGGACAGCGTGTACAGGGTGGCCAGGACGTCGCCGAGATCGCTCGCCGGTGGCTGCTCGAAAGAGGCGACGGGCACTCCGAGCCGTTCGGCGAGGTAACCGACCGCGCGGGGCGTCGGCGGGCGGCCGCCGGACTCCAGTCTGGACAGATAGGTGGCCGACATTCCGGGGCCGGTGAGGTCCGCCTGCGTTTTGCCCTGTTGCAGGCGCAGTTGTCGCAGACGCCGACCGAACTCCGGTTGTTCCAGCATCCGCTGTCACCGCCCCAGTAGAAACGTTGTCGTACGGCGGTGGGCCGAAACGGGCCGACCGTCCGCCAGCCTGGCAAGGATTGCCGAAGAGTGGCAACCACTGTACAGGGTGGTGGACGGCCGGGAGGAGGCCGGTTACGGCCAGTCGATGTCGACCGTCGGCGTGGCCTGGGGCGTCACGGCCGTGACCTGCCGTCCGGTGTCCCCCGCTGTGGCCCCGGCGACCTCGGCGCCGAGCAGTGACAGAAGGACCGAGAGGCCCAGGGTCGCCGTGATGTGCAGAACGTTCTTCAAGTGGCTCGGTCTCTCTCGGGTGTCCTCGCGGCACCGCCCAGGCGACTGCCGTCGCGCCGGGCGCCCCCCTTGGGCCGGCGGATGCGAGGGAACCGTAGTCACTGGCGGCAAGGTTTGACAACACTTGACAATTTTGGAAAGTCCTTCGTAGCGTTAGGGCAACCCGCAATGGTCGGCGGTGCGCCCGCCAACGACCGCCGTAACGAAAGGGCGTCTATGACCAGCCATTTGGACCTTCCCACCGCGACCGAGGACCCTGTCCTCGCCTACCATCGCGGTGGCAAGCTCGCGGTGGTCGCCACGGCACCGCTGGCGGACGCGGCGGACCTCTCCCTGGCGTACACGCCCGGCGTGGCCCGGGTCTGCTCGGCGATCGCCGAGCAGCCGGAGCTGGCATACGACTACACCTGGAAGTCCTCCGCGGTGGCCGTCGTCAGTGACGGAACCGCCGTCCTCGGGCTCGGCGACATCGGCCCCGAGGCCTCGCTGCCGGTCATGGAGGGCAAGGCGATCCTGTTCCGGCAGCTCGCCGGGGTCAACGCGGTGCCGCTCGTGCTGGACTGCACCGACACCGACGAGATCGTCGAGACCGTGGCGCGGCTCGCCCCGGCCTTCGGCGGGATCAACCTGGAGGACATCTCCGCGCCGCGCTGCTTCGAGATCGAGCGCCGGCTCCAGGAGCGGCTGGACATCCCCGTCTTCCACGACGACCAGCACGGCACTGCGGTCGTCACGCTCGCCGCGCTGTGGAACGCGGCCCGGGTGACCGGCCGCGAGCTGCGGGAACTGCGGGCCGTGGTCGCGGGTGCCGGCGCCTCCGGGATCGCGGTCGCACGCATCCTCCTGGACGCCGGCATCGGGGACATCGTGGCCTGCGACAGCAAGGGCATCGTCCACCAGGGGCGCGACGACCTGAACCCCGCGAAACGGGCACTGGCCGAGGACAGCAACCGGCGTGGCCTGACCGGCACCACCGCGGACGCCATGCGCGGCGCCGACGTCTTCATCGGCCTGTCCGGCAGCCCTATGGCCGAAGAGCCCTTCGCCACGCTGGCACCCGGGGCGATCATCCTGGCCCTGTCCAACCCGGACCCGGAGATCCTCCCGGACCGCGCCCACCGCTACGCCGCCGTCGTCGGCACCGGACGCTCCGACTTCCCCAACCAGGTCAACAACGTCCTGGCGTTCCCCGGCATCTTCGCCGGCGCCCTGCGCGTGCGCGCTCCGCGCATCACCGAGTCCATGAAACTGGCCGCCGCCAAGGCCCTGGCCGACGTGATCGCCGGCGAGCTCACGCCCGACCGCGTCCTGCCCGACTCCTTCGACCCCCGGGTGGCTCCCGCGGTCACGGAGGCGGTGGCCGCGGCCGCCCGGGCGGAGGGGCTGGCCCGGGTCTGACGAGGGCACGACCGACCGCTCACCCGACCCGACACCGCACACGACCGACCAACCGAGGGAACGAGACACCGTCATGACGCTGCACGCCGTCGTCGGCATCAACTGGGGCGACGAGGGGAAGGGCCGGATGATCGACTATCTGGCCCGGGACGCGGACCTCGTGGTCCGCTATCAGGGCGGCAACAACGCCGGCCACACGGTCGTCAACGAGCTCGGCACCTTCAAGCTCCGACTCGTCCCCTCCGGTATCTTCCAGCCCGGCACCGTCAACGTGATCGGCCCCGGGACCGCCGTGGATCCCGAGTCGCTGGACGCGGAGCTCACCGAGCTGCGCGAGCGCGACATCGACACCTCGGGACTGCGGGTCTCCGACCGGGCCACCGTCTGCTTCCCCTTCCACCGCGACCAGGACGCCTGGGAGGAGGACCGGCTCGCCGACCGACCCTTCGGCTCCACCCGGCGCGGCATCGCCCCTGTCTACGGCGACCGCCACCTCAAGCGGGCCATCGCGATCGGCGAGCTCTTCGACGAGAACCTGCTGCGCGACCGCCTCGCCCCGGTCGTCGAGTGGAAGAACCTCGCCCATGCCGGCCTCTACCCGGACCGGCCGCCGATCAGCCTCGACGACATGGTCAAGTGGGGCCTGGAGTACGGCGAGCGGCTGCGGCCGTATGTGCGGGACGTGGTGCCCGAGCTCGCCAGCGCCGAACAGCGGGGCGCCCGCATCATGTGCGAGGCCCAGCTCGGCGCCTTGCGCGACGTCCTGTACGGCATCTACCCGTACACCACCTCCGCCAGCACGCTGGCCGGCCACGCCCCCGTCGGCTCGGGCCTGCCCGGCGCCCGGCTCGCCCACGTCACCGGTGTGATGAAGGCCTTCTCCACCTGCGTCGGCGAGGGCCCGTTCGTCACCGAGGAGCACGGCGACTGGGCGGACGCCCTGCGCCGCGCCTCCGGCGAGTACGGCGTCAACACCGGCCGCCCGCGCCGCATCGGCCCCTTCGACGCCGTCGCCTCCCGCTACGGCGTCCGCCTCCAGGGCGCCCACGAACTCGCCCTGACCAAGTTGGACAGCCTCAGCGGCGTGCCCGAGCTGCGCATCTGCACGTCGTACGAGATCGACGGCCGGCCGACCGGCGACTTCCCGATGAACCATCTGCTGGAGCGGGCCCGGCCCGTCTACGAGACCGTGCCCGGCTGGGACGAGGACCTCACCGGCATCCGCGACTTCGACCGGCTCCCGCCGACCGCCGCGGCCTACGTCCTGCGCGTCGAGGAGCTCGTCGGCGCACCCGTGCGCTACGTCTCCGTCGGCCCCGAGCGCGACCAGCTCATCGACCGCGGCCCGCGGCCCGGCCGTTGACCGGGCCGGCTCGCCGCACCCCCTCGGAGATCAACGGGCAGTCCTCTCCCCACATCGTCCCGCCCCTTCACGACGAAAGGCTCGACCCAACCACCATGTCAGTCGAACACGGGGTAGTGCGGCCGACCGGCGCAGACCACCGCTACGCGGTCGCCGGCATGGGAGCGACCGGTGTCGGCGTCTTCGTCGCCCTCGTCCGCTCCCTGGTGGCAGGCGGCCGGGCGGCCGGAGCCGAGATCCACATATTCGAGACCAAGGAGCGGCTCGGCGCCGGCGTCGCCTACAGCACGCCCCACGACTGCCACCTGCTGAACATGCGCGCCGCCACCATGAGTGTGCACGCCGACGACCCCGACCACTTCGTGCGCTGGCTGGCCGGCCGCGAGGACGCGTCGGCATCGGAGGCGGGGGAATACGTGCCGCGCCGGTTGTTCGCCGAGTACCTCCAGGAGTTCTTCGAGGAGGCGCTCGCCGAGGCGCGGCAGCGCGGCATAAAGGTCGTCACCCACAAGTCCGTGGTCAGCGACTGCCGTGAGGACGAGCGCGGAGTCCATCTCATCGCCGGACTCGACCACTTCGTCTTCGGCCGGGTCTTTCTGTGCCTGGGCGACCTGCCCTCCACGGAGTACCTGGAGTTCACCAAGCTCCCCACCTACGTCCACTCCATGTGGCAGGGCGCAGGCCTGGAAGCCATCGGCCCGGACGCCACCGTCGGCATCCTCGGCACCAGCCTCACCGCCGTCGACGCCCTGCTCCAGCTGCGCACCACAGGCCACCGCGGCGCGATCACCTGCTTCTCCCGGCGCCGTTCCCTGCCCAAGGTCCAGGGCCCGCGCGTGCGGCACACCCTGCGGCATGTCACCGAGGCCAACCTGCGGCGACTGACCGGCGACTTCACCCGGCAGCTGGAGTTCACCGAGGTCGCCGAGCTGTTCCGGCGCGAGCTCGAGGACGGTCTCGGGATCGCCATCGACTGGACGCGGGTGCTGGCCCGCCCAGAGGAAACGTTCACCCACACACTGGCCAAGGACGTCGAGCTCGCCGAGAAGGGGCAGACCCTTTGGTACTCGATCCTCGACGCCACCTCCGAAATCGTCCCGCTGGTGTGGCGCAGCATGTCACCCGAGGCCCGCGCCTCCTTCATGACCGAGCACCTGTCGATCTGGTCGATGTTCCGCCACTGCATGCCACTGGACAACGCCCGCCGACTGCTCGACATGGCCACCGACGGCGCCTTCGTCGTCGCCAGCGACCTCACCTCGGTGTCGTACGACGAGGACGCGCGGGCCTTCCGCATCGAGGCGGGCGGCGCCGCGCACCACGTCGAGTGGCTCGTCAACGCCACCGGCACCGGCTTCGCCCTCGAATGCTCCGACTCCTCACTCATCCAGAACCTGCTGATGCGCGGCGACATCACCCCGCATCCGCTCGGCGGCATCGACGTCGACTTCGACACCCTGCGCGTGGTGCGCCGCGACGGCTCGCTCTCCGCGCGCGCCCACTACATCGGTCCCCTCACCAGAGGCGTGCACTTCTACACCAACTCATTCGAGACGAACCTCGCCAACGCCCACAGCGCCGTGGCGGCGGCCCTCACCCGTCTCGACAGCCCCGCCGCGGCCTGATCCCGGCCGCCGTACCCACCGTCAGGAGATCCCTCATGCGGGTGGCGTTCCTCGTCGGCAACGACCTCACGTCCCATCTGATCGTCGGGCAGGTGCTCGACGACGTCCTGCAAGCCGGCCACACCCCGTACGTCTGCTACACCCACCAGCGGCCCAACCCCAAGGCCGAGCCCGAGCTGCGCGAACTGTTCACCTACGAGCGCACCCTGCTCAACAGTTGTGTCCACCCGTACCTGGACAGCCTCCCGGCCCCTTTGCACGGCGCCCTGCTGCCCCCGGCCGGCATCGCCAAGCTGTACCGCGAGCGGGCGGTCGTCCGGGTCGTCGAGGACGTCAACTCACCCGCGTTCATCTCCTACCTGGCCGCCGAGAACGTGAGCGCCGCGTTCTCCGTGCGCTGCTACCAGAAGTTCCGCGCGCCGCTGATCGACCACTTTCGGCCCGAGCCCGGCGCTCCCGCGCTCTTCGCCAACCTGCACCCCGGCATCCTGCCTCGCTACCGCGGTGTGCTGACCTTCGCCCGGTCCATGCTGCACGGCGAGCGGGAGGCCGGATTCACCCTGCACCGGGTGAACGAGGAGTGGGACGCGGGCGGCGTCATAGCTGTGTCCAGCGCGCCGCTCGACTACGGAATCTCGGTGCTGGAGAACATGACCGCCCAGCGCGGACAGGCCGCCGCGCTGTTGCTCGACGCGATCGCCTCGGCCGCCGCTGACGGCAACTGGACCGACCGGCCGCAGGACCCCGACGAGGTCGGCTACTACTCGCACCTGTCCCGGGCCGACCTCGACGAACTGCACCGCAAGGGCATCGAGCTCTTCCGGCCGCGCGCCGTCATCGACCTGCTCACCAGCGCCTACACCCCGCCCGGCTCCCCGCAGCGCCTGGAACTCGGCGGCATTCTCGCCGGGATCACCAGCCGCCGCCCGGAGTTGGCCGGCGTGCCCGCCTGAACCCCGACCCCGCCCAACCCCTCACCCACTGCTACGAAGGGACGCCCCATGGCGCTGGACCGCGAAGAGATCATGCAGATCGTCAGCGAGATCTGGGAGGACCTCCTCGACACCGACGTCGAAGAGGACGACGACTTCTTCGACCTCGGCGGCTACTCGCTGCTGATCGTCAACGTCGTCACCGAGGCCCGCAAGCGCGGCCTGGAGATGTCGGCCAACGACATCTACACGCACAAGACCCCGGCCGCCCTCGCCGACGCCCTGAGCGCACCGGCCGCGGGCGCCCCGGCGGACGGCCCCGCCGACCCCGACTTCAGCACCGTCTGGGAGACCGGCCTGAGCCCGCTGCGTACCGAGCCGTCGCCGACGCTCGTGCCACTGGTCGCCGAGGGCACCGGCACGCCCGTCTTCTGCTTCCACTGGGGCACCGGCAACGTGCGCTTCCTGGCGGACCTGGTCGACTCCTTCCGCGGTGAACGGCCCGCGTACGGCCTGGAGATGGTCGGCATGTGGAGCCGGGAGCGGCCCGCGCTGTCCCTGGTGGAGATGGCCTCGCGCTACCTGCGGGACATCCGCGCGGTCCAGCCCGAGGGCCCGTACCTGTTCGTCGGACCGTGCGCCGGCGGCCGCATCGCCTACGAGATCGCCCGGCAGCTGGAGGAGAGCGGCGAGCAGGTCGCCGTACTCGCCGTCGTCAACACCATGCCGCCCGGCAGCACCGAACTCGACGCCGCCTGGGGCCTTCGCGAGCTGTACGACTTCCGCCTCGCCTCGCTGCGCGAGCGCTTCGAGGTGCCCGACCTGCTCACCGACCAGGAGCGGCTGATGCGCGGCATGGTCGACATCGCCTGGCTGGACGAGAACGTCGACCCGGCCGACCTGCACTGGCGGCAGGCGGTGTGGGCGGCCGGCATCTTCGCCCAGGAGCACTACGAGCCCCGTCCCTACGGCGGTGAGGTCACCGTCTTCCAGCTGGCCGAGCACGCCGACCGCCCCGAGGCCGACTGGGGTCGGGTGGCCGCCACCACCGAGACCCACACCTTCGAGTCGGCGGGCACGCTGCCGCTGCTGCGCGACGCCGGCTTCGCCCAGGTCCTCGCCAAGAAGCTCGCGTCGTACGCGGGCTGAGACCGCTCTCGTACGCCCAACTCCCGTATCCCGAGGTGAATTGACAGTGGCAGGCAACAGGGCCGCCACGGTGGTCCGCAGCTGGGCCGCCGACATGGTGCCGGCGCCCGGACCGGCCCGTGGGCTTGCGGTGCTGACCGTGGTGCAGTCGGTCGGCTTCGGCCTCTTCCTCAGCTCCAGCGCCATCTTCTTCCGTACGTCCGTCGGCCTGACCGCCGGGCAGGTGGGGCTCGGGCTCTCCATCGCGGGTCTGGCCGGACTGCTGTTCACGGTTCCGATCGGCAAGCTCGCCGACCGGCTCGGCGCGCGGCGTCCGCTGCTCGCCGTCTACGCGGCGCTGGCCGCGCTGTTCACCGCGTACAGCGCGGTCGGCGGCTTCGCCGGGTTCGTCACGCTGGCCTGCGCGATCTCGGTGTGCGAGACCGCCTCCCATCCGCTGCGCATGACCCTCACCCATGAGGTGTTCGAAACCGACGCCCGGGTGAAGGTCAGCGCCCAGATGCGGTCGCTGTTCAACCTCGGCTTTCTGCTGGGCGCGGCGGTTGCGGGCGGCGCGCTCTCGGTCGGCGGGCGGTCCGCGTTCCTCGCGGTGATCCTGCTGACGGCGGCCGCCCACGCGTGCTGCGCCGTGCTGACGGCGAGACTGCCGGGGCGGGACGGTGCGGCCGCCGCGAAGGAAGCCGCGGATTCCGAAGGGGAGACCGCCGGAGACGAGACCGCTGAGGACGAGGACGCCGTCAAGGCACTCGACGGGTCCAAGCGGCCGCGGTCCGGGCTGCGGGACGTCCGATTCGTGGCCTTGTCGCTGCTGTGCGGCGTACTGGAGCTGTACCAGCCGATCCTCACGGTGGCGCTGCCGCTGTGGATCATCGGCCGTACGCATGCCCCGGGAGCGGTCAACTCCGTGCTGCTGATGGTGGACACGGTCCTGGTCATCGCGTTCCAGGTCGCCGCGAGCCGCGGGGCGGAGACCGCTCCCGGAGCCGCCCGGCTGCTGCGCCGCTCCGGAGTCCTGCTCGCCGTCTGCTGCCTGCTCTTCGCGCTGACGCAGGACGCCGACGCGTGGGTCGCCGTACCGCTGCTGCTGATCGGCACCGCGGTGCTGGTCCTGGGTGAACTCGGCCAGGCGGCCGGCTCCTGGGGACTCTCCCTGCACCTGCCGCCACCGGGCCGACAGGGCGAGTACCAGGGCGTGTTCGCCCTGGGCCGCGGCTTCCAGCAGACGGTGGGCCCGTACCTGGTCACGGCCCTGGCCGTACACCAGGGCCGCCTTGGCTGGGTCGTCCTGGCCGCGCTCCTGCTGGTGGCGGGCCTGGCCTGCCCGCCGCTGACCCGGGCGGCGGAGAAGACCCGCGAGCCCGCCAAGGACCACGACCCCGAGCCGGCGCCGAGCCACTGACCCTCAGCCCCACCCGGCCGCCCCAACCCCCAAGTGTGAGGACGTATGCAACCCGACCCGCGCTGGAACCGCACCGCCCGCCCCTATCCGCGGGGCGAGTCCGTGCACGGCATCACGTCCGCGATCGCGGCCGCCACCCCCGACGCGGTGTGTCTCGTCGAGGGCGAGCGGAGCATCACCTACGGCCTTCTGGACCGTGCCTCCGCGGCGTACGCGGTCCGGCTCGCGGCCCTCGGGGTACGCCACGGCGACCTCGTGCCGGTACGGCTGCCGCGCGGCGCGGAGCTGGTCGCCACCGTGCTCGCCGTGCTCAAGCTCGGCGCCGCCTATGCCCTGGTCGACGGCGCCTGGCCGGCCTCCCGCGTCCAGGACGTGCTCGAACAGACCGACGCGCGGGTGCTGGTGGACGCGGTGGACGGGGGCGCCGTGCCGGGCGAGGGGGTCATGCGCTGGACGCCTCCGGCGGGTGGGCTCACCGCTGTCGACGGAGAGGCTGCCGGGTTCCGGGCCGTCGCCGTCACCGGCGACGATCCCTGCTGCGTGTTCTTCACCTCCGGTACCACCGGCCGGCCCAAGGGCGTCCTCACCCCGCACCGGGCGACCGTACGGCTGTTCCGCCCCGACGGCTTCGCCCGGTTCACCGCGGACACCGCGGTGCCGCAGGCCGCTCCCGTGCCGTGGGACGGCTACTCGCTGGAGCTGTGGTCGGTGCTCCTCAACGGCGGCACCTCCGTCGTCGTACCGGAGCCCTACCTCTCGCCCGGCGCCCTGCGCGCGGGCGTGGCGCGGCACGGCGTCGACACGGTCTGGCTGACCGCGAGCCTCTTCAACATGATGGTCGACGAGGACCCGGACGCGTTCACGGGGGTACGCCAGGTCATGACCGGCGGCGAGCGCCTCTCCGTACCGCACGTTCGCCGCTTCCTCGACCGTCACCCCGGCATCGCCCTGATCAACGGCTACGGCCCGGTGGAGAGCACCGTCTTCGCGACCACGCACCGGATCCGGCCCGAGGACTGCGGGCGGCCGGGCGGCATCCCGATCGGCCGGCCCGTTCCCGACACCCAGGTGCACGTCCTCGACGGCGACCGCGTCTGCGCCGTCGGCGAGATCGGTGAACTGTGCATCGCCGGTCACGGACTCGCGCTGCGCTACCTCGGCCGCCCCGAGCTGACCGCCGAGAAGTTCACCGAGGTCACCATCGAGGGCGCCCCCGTGCGCGTCTACCGCACCGGCGACCTCGCCGCCTGGGACGAGGACGGTCTGCTGCGTTACCTCGGCCGTGCCGACCGGCAGGTCAAGATCCGCGGGCACCGGGTCGAACCGGCCGAGGTGGAGCGGCAGATCGAGGCCCTGCTGCCCGCCGTGCGCCGCGCCACCGTGCTCGCCCTGCGCGACGAGGCGGGCGCCTGCCGCGGCCTGGCCGCCTTCTGCCTCCCGGCGCGGCCCGGTGACCCGCTCGACGGGGCGCTGGAGACCGTACGCGCGGCCCTGGTCTCCTATCACCGCCCCGACCACCTGCTGAGCGTCGACGACCTACCGCTGACCGCCAACGCCAAACTCGACGAACGCGCCCTGCTGGACCTGCTGCCGGGCGAGGAGACCCCGACCGCATCCGCCGTCACCGCATCCGCTCCGGCGGTCGAACCGTCGTCCCCACCGACGAGCGGCGACCCGCACCTCGACCTCGTCACCGCCGTCTTCGCCGACGTCCTCGGCCGGACCTCCGTGCCCGTCGACGCCGAGTTCACCGCGCTCGGCGGCACCTCGCTGGGCGCCGGACGGGTGTGCGCCCGGCTGAGCGCGCGGCTCGGCCGCCCCGTACCGCTGGCCGCGCTCTTCGAATACCCCACGGCCGCCGCCCTCGGCGCCCGGCTGGCAGAACTGACCGGGGAGGAAGACGCGCCGACCGCCGACCGGGCACCGGACGAGGTGCCGCTCACGTCCGTGCAGTCGGGGTTCCTGATCCGCCACCTGCTGGAGCCGGACGATCGCTCCGGCCACTGCCTAGCGGCCTGGACGATCGAAGGCGACCTGGACCGTACGGCGCTCACCGCCGCCCTGGCCGACGTGCACGCCCGGCACCACGCGCTGCGCTCCGCGTACCGCACCCACAAGGCCCGCGCCTTCGCCGTCCCCGCGGACCAACCGCCGCCGCGGCCCGCCGAGCTGCCGCTCGCGGCCTCGGCCGAGGCCGCCCTCACCGCCGTACGGGAAGCACTCGCGGCCCCCCTCGACCCGGCGGAGTCCGTCGTGTGGCGGGCGGTGCTCGCACCGGTCGCCAGCACCCGGACCACCGTCCTCGGTTACGCCGTGCACCACATCGCCTTCGACGGCTGGTCCGAGTCCGTGCTCGCCGCCGACCTGGCCACCGCGTACAACGCCCGCCTGGACCGGTCCGTCCCCGCCTGGACGCCGGCCCCGACGGCCGCGCAGGTGTGGGCGGTGCGCACCCGCCATGAGCGGGCCGCCGACGCGGCCGCGCAGCGGGAGCGGCTGACGGCCGCGCTCACCGGCGTCCCGGAACTGCGGCTGCCCGTGCCCCGGGCCCCCGCCGGACCCGAAGTCCTGCGTACTGAGGTCGCGTTGACGGCCACCGAGGCCGCCGGTGTCGACAGGTTGGCGTCGGACGCCGGGCTCACCCGGTTCGCGGTGCTGCTCTCGCTGTACGGTCGGGCGCTCGCCGATCTGACCGGGCAGGACGACTTCGGCGTCGGCGTGCCTGTCGCACAGCGTGTGGACCCGCTGCTGGAGAGCGCCGTCGGCTGCCACATCGGCATGGTGTGCGTACGGCTGCGGGGCGCGGCCCTCGGCGACGGCGGTGGCGCGGCGCGTGCCGCCGCGGCCGGGCGGCTGGTGCGGGAGGCCTTCGCCTGCCAGGACATCGGCTTCACCGAGGCCGTCCGTCTGGTCAACCCGCCCCGCAGTAACCGCAGTCCGCTCTTCCAGACGGTGTTCGCGCTCCAGGACAACAGCACCGCCGAACTACCCCTGACGGGCCTCACCACCGCCTTCCACCGGCTGCCCTACCTGGGCATCCCCGCCGAGATCCAGACCGAGGTCTGGCCCCGGGCCGACGGCGGACTACGCCTGGTCGTCAACTCCCGTGCCGACGCGCTGGATCCGACCGCGGCGAACGCCCTGGTGAAGACCTTCGCGGACCTCGTCCGCACCACCGCCTGATCCCTGCCCGACGGGCTCGCAGCAGTCCGCATGATTCCGGCATTTCGACGTTCCGACCCGAAGGGAACGACACCCCACATGACCACGACCCCTGCCATGGCCCGGCTCGACGCCGTGCGCTCGCTGCCCGGCCTCTTCCGGCTGGTGGCCGCCGAACAGCCCGACACGACCGCGGTGATCGACGACGGCCGCACCCTCACCTACGCCGAACTCGACCGCGCCTCCGACCGGCTCGCCGCCCGCCTCGCCCACGCCGGCGTCCGCCCCGGCGACCTGGTCGGCCTGCTCCTGGAGCGCTCGGCCGACATCCCCGTGGGCATCCTCGGCGTCATGAAGGCGGGTGCCGCCTACGTGCCGCTGGACCCGTCCTACCCGGGCGAACGGCTTCGGTACATGATCGCCGACGCCGGGGTCACCACCGTCGTGGGCGACCGCGAGCAGGCGGTCGAGCGCGGCCTCGACACGGTCGCCGTCCTGTCGCCGCACAGCGACGGGGAAGCCGAACTCCCCATACCCGCACCCGAGTCGACCGGCGATGAGCCCGCCTACGTCATCTACACATCCGGCTCCACCGGCAACCCGAAGGGCTGCGTCGTCGGCCACCGCCAGGTCCTCGCCCTGCTGCGGGCCGCGCTGCCGCTGTTCGACGTGACCGCGGACGACCGGTGGGCGCTGTTCCACTCGTTCAGCTTCGACGTCTCCGTCTGGGAGTTCTGGGCCTCCATGGCCACCGGCGCCACCGCCGTGACCGTCCCCCTGCGCATCGCCCAGTCCCCGGCCGACTTCCTCGCGCTGCTCGGTGCCGAACGGGTCAGCGTCCTCGGCCAGGTGCCGTCCGTCTTCCGTTCCCTCGCCCTGGCGTACGAGGAGGCCGGCCGCCCCGAACTCGCCTTGCGCTACCTGGTGTTCGCAGGCGAGGCCATCGACCTCGACGTGGTCGCCGCCTTCCTGAAGGCCTACCCGAGCAGCGCGCCCACGGCCGTCAACATGTACGGCCCCACCGAGACCACCGTCTACGCCACCCACCGCGCCCTGTCCGACGCCGACTTCGACGGTCCGGTGCGCTCGCCGATCGGCGCCGGACTGCCGCATCTGCGCCTGGAGATCCGCGACGCCGACCTTCGGCCCCTGCCCGACGGTGAGAGCGGCGAACTGCTCATCGCCGGCCCGGGCGTCGCCGACGGCTACCTCGGCCGCCCCGAACTCACCGCCGAGCGCTTCGTCACCCTCGACGGCCCAGACGGCCCCGACCGCTACTACCGCACCGGCGACCTCGCCCGCCGCCTGCCCGACGGCTCATTCGAGTACCTCGGCCGCAACGACCAGCAGATCAAACTGCGCGGCTACCGCATCGAACTCGGCGAGGTGGAGGCGGCGCTGCGCGGCCACGACCAGGTCAAGGACGCCGCCGTCACGGTGATCACCACCGCGGCCGGGGCCACCTTCTTCGTCGCCTGCGTCGTCGTCGCCGAGAACGCGCCCGCCAAGCCCGCCGCCGAACTGCGCCGGCACGCCCAGACCGTCCTGCCGCGCTACATGGTCCCCGACCGCTACCAGGTCGTGGACGCCCTGCCGCTCACAGGCTCGGGCAAGCTCGACCGCAAGGCGCTCACCGAACTGGCCGCCACCCGCCCGGCCCGCACCCCGAAGGCGGCCCGATGAGCACCGCCCCGCAGCATGCAGCCGCGCCCGGGCGGACCGCCTGAAGGCGCTCCGGGCCGCCCGCCCGGATCCGGTGGGGGACTGTCAGGCCATCGGCGGCACCGCCCGCCTCGTGCGCCCTCACCCTGCTGGGCGAGACCGAGGAGTACGACGCATGCTGCGGCGACTGCCCGACCGACCTCGAGGAACTCCTCGAGCGACCGGCCGCGGGGTCGGGCCTCCGGGGTCGCGTCTGGCCACCGGCGGTCATGGCCCCCACCTGCCACCGACACGTCATGACACCGAACCTTCGCAGCCTTCAGGATCTGTGCAGGCACTCGACGCCATCCGAGCACCACGGAAGAGAGGACCCGGACCGTGCTGTCCATCACCAAGGAGTTCCACTTCTCCGCGAGCCACCAACTGTCCGGCCTTCCACCGGATCACCAGTGCGGCCGACTGCACGGCCACAACTACGTCTTGATGCTCGAACTGAGCGGGCACCCCGACCTGATGGCCGAAGTCGGCTTCGTGCGCGACTACGGCGAACTGGGCGTTGTCAAGAAGTGGCTCGACGACACCGTCGATCACCGGCATCTCAACGACCTGCTGCCCGAGGTGAATCCGACGGCCGAGCACCTTGCCATGTGGATCTACCGGACGTGGTCTGCGGACTTCCCGGAGCTGACCGCCGTGCGGGTCTCCGAAACGCCCAAGACCTGGGCGACGTACCGGCCCGCCGGTCCCACCGACTGACCGCGTACCCGACCGGATCACCGGACGAGTTCCCGCACGACTACCCGGACGCCGTTCCGGATCGACGAGCCCGCTCGGGCTCAAGGGGGTGGTGAAGATGGCGGTTCCGAAGCTCGTGGTGAACGAGATGTTCGGACCTACCTAGCGCCGTACAGGGCGAGGGGCCTTCCACCGGAAGGTCGTGTGCGTTCCTCCGCCTCGGCGGTTGCAATCTGACCTGCCGCTGGTGCGACACACCGTACACGTGGGACTGGAAGGGCGAGTCGGACACCGGCATCGCCTACCGTGCGGCGGACGAGCTGCACGCGCTGACCGTCACCGAGGTCACCGAGCGGCTGCTCGGCTTCGGTGTCGACCTGATCGTCGTCTCGGGGGGTGAACCGCTCAGCCAGCAGGACCGGGTACTGCCCGTGATCCGGGCCCTCCGGGAACGCCGGGTGGCGGTCGAGTTCGAGACCAACGGCACCGTGGTGCCGTGCGACGCGCTGGTGGCGGCCGGGGCCCGGTTCAACGTGTCTCCGAAGCTCGCGCACTCGGGGGTCGCCGAGGAGCGGCGCATCGTTCCGCAGGCTCTGCGGCGGTTCACCCAACTGCCCGGGGTCTCCTTCAAGTTCGTGTGCGGCGACACCGCCGATCTGGCGGAGGTCGATGAACTGGTGCGCCGGTTCGATCTCAAGAACGTGTGGGTCATGCCCAGGGGGCAGTCCCCCGAGGAGATCGACGCGGGAATGCGCACGCTCGCCGGTGAAGTGACGGCACGTAAGTGGAATCTGTCCGGACGACTACATGTCAACGTGTGGGGAAGCAAGCGGGGTGTCTGAGTGAGCAGCAGCATCGAAGTGTTGACCGAGGATCTGGCGCTGTTGGAAGGGGAGGCCAAGGACCCGTTGGAGTCGATCGCCCGCCAACTGCTGGTGGCGATCGGCGACGATCCCGACCGTGAGGGGCTTCGGGAGACGCCGGCCCGCTACGCACGCTGGTGGCGCGAGTTCACCGGGTACGACCCGGGAACCGTGGACACCCTCTTCGAGACCACGGCGAGCGGCAGCCTGGTCGCCGTCTCCGGCATCAGCGTGTGGTCGCTGTGCGAGCACCACCTGCTGCCGTTCTCCTGCCGGATCACCATCGGCTATCTGCCGCGGCAGAAGATGCTGGGCCTCAGCAAGTTCGCCCGGATCGCGCACCAGCACGCCCACAAGCTGCAGTCGCAGGAACAGTTGTCGCAGCAGATCGCCGACGACGTCGAGCGGCTCACCGGCTCCCCCGACGTGGCGGTCATCGGACGCGGCGAGCACCTGTGCATGGCGATGCGCGGCATCCGTACGCCCGCCACCATGACCACCGCCGTGTGGCGGGGCGCGCTCAAGGACGCGGCGCTGCGGAGCGAGCTCATCGCGCTCACCAACGACCGCACCTGCTGAGGAGAGGACACGGCATGCGGATCTCCGAACCCAGCCGGACCGGACTGAGCTTCGACGACGTCCTGTTCGTGCCCCGGCGCACCTCGCTGACCAGCAGGCGGCAGGCCGACACCAGCAGCGAGCTGCTGCCCGGGCTGACCCTGAGGGTGCCGGTCGTCTCGGCCAACACCCAGTGGTGCACCGGCGACCGGATGGCGGCGGCGATGGCACGGCGGGGTGGCCTCGGCATCCTGCACCGGATGCAGACCGTCGAGCAGCAGGTCGCCCAGCTGGACGCGGTCAAGGCCGTACAGGTCGACGGCGAGCAGGGCGAGAGTCCCACACTCGACGCGGCGGGGCGGCTGCTGGCCGGTGCGGCCGTCGGCGTCACCGGCGACTGGCGCGAGCGCGCGGCCCAACTGGTCGCGCACGGCGTGGACGTCCTGCTGGTGGATGTCGCGCACGGGCACAGCGACCAAGTCCTCGACACCGTCAAGGAACTGCGCTCCACGTACCCCGGCACCCCGCTCATCGCGGGCAACGTGGCCACGGCGGAGGGCATACGGGACCTGGCGGCGGCCGGCGCCCAGTCGGTGAAGGTGGGGATCGGGCCGGGCGGTGTGTGCACCACGCGGCTGGTCGCAGGCACCGGCGTGCCGCAGCTCACCGCCGTCATGGACTGTGCCGACGCGGCCGCGGAGGCCGGCGTGACGATCATCGCCGACGGCGGTATCAGGCAGGCCGGTGACATCGCCAAGGCCCTCGCGGCCGGGGCACACGCGGTGATGCTGGGCTCGGCGCTCGCGGGCGCCGACGAGAGCGAGGCCTCCCCGGTGGAGCGGGACGGCCGCCAGTACAGGGTCAGCAACGGCTTCGTCTCGCTCGGCATGGAGCTCACCCTGCGCAGGGCGGCCGGTGGCACGGTCACCCAAGAGGAGCTGGACGACTACGTCCCGGAGGGTGTCGAGGCGACCTTCCCCGCCTCCGGGCCGCTGTCGCGGACGCTGCGCCAGCTGGTCGGCGGCGTGCAGTCCGCGATGAGCTACTCGGGCGCCCGCGACCTGGACGCCTTCCGCGCGCGGGCCGAGTTCATCCGGGTGACCGCCGCGGGCCGCGCGGAGAACGTTCCGCACGCCCGTGAGCGGTCGGTGCAGATCGACACCGACCACGCCGCGAAGGCGGTGGCGGGATGAGCGGGACGCAGGCCACCGCTCGGGACGCCGTGGCGGGCGAGCAGCCCGGCATGTGGACCCGGCAGGGTCCCTACCTCCTCGACATGGCGACCTTCGGGCAACTGCTGGAGGACATCGCCGAAGAGGTGCGGGCCGCGGGCTTCGTGCCGGACGCCGTGCTCGCCGTGGCCCGCGGCGGGCTGGCGGCGGGTGGATATCTGACCTGCGCGCTGGACGTGCCGGTGATGCACACCCTGCGGGTGCGCCGCACGACCGACGACAGCCGGTACGCCGCCAAGCAGCGCCCGGTCGTCGACGGCTCGGTACCCGCCGGACTGGGCGCCGGCGACAAAGTGCTGGTCGTCGACGACATCGTGGGCACGGGCGCGACCGCCGACACGGTCCTGGAGTTCCTGGCCTCCGCAGGGATCGCACGCGAGGACGTGCGGTTCGCAGCCGTCGTACGCAATCACCGCAGCGGTTACGTCCCCGACCACTGTCCGGCCGTCCTCGACGACTGGATCGTCTTCCCCTGGGAGACGGCCCGGGAGACCACGGACGACTGCCGTCCGTTCCCGGCCGCGGCACGGGTGCGCCGGTGAGCCGCCGCGGACCGGGCGCCGGCTTCCCGGGCAGCGGGCTGGCCCCGGCCGCTGACGCCGCCACGCTCGGGCTGCCCGGCTGCTACGACGCCGTCGACCTGTACACCTACGACCGGCGGATCAGCAGCCGGGTCGAGGTGGCGCAGACGCTCGCTGGGATCGAGAAGGAGCACGGGGCCCGGCCTACGGTGGTGTTCACGGACATCGCCGAGCGGCCGGGCACCCGGGTGCTGTGCCACCCGTATCCGAGGGAGGTGCTCCTGGCCGCGTTGGACACGACGGAGGACAAACACCTTCCGGAGATGTCCCGGCGGCTCGCCGGGCCCGTCCCGTCACCCGGTGCCGCCGAGCGGCCTGCCGTGACGCGGCGGGAGCTTCCCGGGCTGCTGGACGATCTGCCGATCCTCCAGCACCGGCCCGCCGACGCGGGGCCGTACATCACGGCCGGGGTCGGCGTGACCACGCGGCCCGACGGCAGCGGCGTCAACCTGGGGTTCTACCGCACCCAGGTGGTCGGTCCCGACGAGGCACGGATCTTCCTGGACCCGCGCACCGACGGGCACCGCAATCTGCTCGCCTGGCTGGAGACCGGCCGCCCCATGCCGATCTCGCTGTTCCTCGGCGCCGACCCGGCGCTGACCGTGGTGGCCGCCTCGCGGCTGCCGGCCGAGGGCGACGACTACGAGATCGCGGCGCGGCTCCTCGGCCGCTCGCTGGGCGTCGGCGGTTTTCCGCCGGTGCCGGACGACGCCACCCATGTCGTCACCGGGTTCGTCGAGGAGCGGGACGAGGTCGAGGGGCCGTTCGGCGAGTTCAAGGGCTACTACGCCGAGGCGCGGCGCAGCAATGTCCTCACCGTCACCGGGGTGTCCGCCACGCCGGGCGCGCCGTGGCCGACGATCGTCGCGGGGGCCCGGTCGGGGCTGACCCTGATGAGTTTCCAGAACGAGTACCTGATGTACGCCCATCTGCAAGGCCTCGGGTACCCGATCAGGTCCGTGCATTATTCGATCAGGGCGCGGGGCGAGTTCGTGGCGTACATCGAAACGGACGCGCCGAGCCAGGAACTGGTGCGCGAGGCGATGACCTTCGACGTACGCTCCAAGGTGGTCATCTGCGGTCCCGACCTCACCAACCCGGGGCAGGCACTGGCCACTTACGGCTTCACCACCCGAACCGAGCCCTACTACCGCAAGGGCCGGGTGGAGGGGGAACGGATCGGACTGGCCCTGGTGATCCCGCCAGACGGCTGGCCGACCGAGTACTGAACGACGCACCGACACCGCACCGAGCGAGGACCGCACGACGATGGACCGATTCGCACGAGCGCTGCCCGCGGCCCTGATGGTGATCCCCGGGCCGGACGGCACCGTGACCTTCATCCGCCAGCTCAAGGGGCCGTACGCCAACAACTGGCTGCTGCCCGGGGGCGGTATCGAGCCGGGCGAGCCGGCCGAGGCGGCGGCGCTACGAGAGGCGCGCGAGGAGACTGGCATCGCCGTCCGGTCCTGTTCGCTGTTCGCCGTCTACGAGTTCACCGGCACTTGGGAGCAGGGTGGCTACCACCTGTTGATGTTCGCCTTCCTGGCCGACGGCGCCTACGCGCTGCGGCCCGGATTCGCCGGGGACAACGTCGGCGCGATCCGGCAGGCCCGGATCGGTGAGATCGACATGCACTCCACGGATCTGCAGATCCTCACCGACGCCGGGCTGGCCTCCTACGACGAGGAGACCATCGCCCGGGCGCTGGCCGCGGACGGCATCACGATGCACGCGCACCGGGTGGCGTCCACCGCCCGGTGCGGTGCGCCGTGAGCGCCGGGTCCGCAGCCAGGGTCCGGCAGGTGCTCTGCCGGCAGCCGATCGTGTGCCGCGCCGCACGCAGTCCCAGGGCCAATGCCGCCCCGGGGCTCGCGCCCCGTACGAGGTGGACGACGAACGCGGACGCCAGGGCGTCGCCGGCCCCGGTGTCGTCGGCGCAGAGCCCGGCCTCGGCGGGCAGGGTCAGCGGCACGGGCTGCTCGGTGGAGGCGACGGTGGCGCCGGCCGCGCCCGCGGTCACCACGACCACGCGGGGGCCGAGCCCGAGCAACCGCAGCGCCTGCTCGGCCGGGGTGGCCCGCCGTCCGGTGAGCGCCTCGGCCTCACGGACGTTGAGCAGCAGCACGTCGTACAGCGGCAGCAGATGGGCGCGCGGGCCGAAGTCCCGTTGCCGCGTGGGCAGACAGCACATCGGTGTGCCGTTCCTCCTGGCCTCCCGCGACGCCCAGGTGAGCAGGTCCTCGTCGAGACCGCCCTCGGCGACCACGGCCTTGGCCGCCGCGACGGTCCGGGCGAGGGCGGGTCCGGCGAGGGACTTGGCGGCGGCCGGGTCGGGCAGCGTTATCCGGGAGGTGATCTGCCGTCCCTCCGCGTCGAGCAGGACGTCCCAGCGGCCCGTCCCGTCGGCGGTGCGCAACACGTGGAGCCCTACGCCGAGGCCGGTGAGCTCCGCTTCGATGTCCGCGGCGTCCTGCCCGAACCCGGACAGGCCGGCGAAGACCGCGCGGGCGCCGAGCCGGGCCGCGTTGACCCCGATGTTGCGGCCGACGCCGCCGTAGTGCCGCTGCACGCCCCAGAGTTCGACCCCGCCCAGGGTGCCGGCGGCGAAGTACTTGCGGTCCACCACGAGCGAGCCCAGCACGAGCACGTCGCACCCCACAGAATGACCTCCGGAGATCGAAGAGAGAGGAAAGGGATTGATGGCAGAGGAGATCGAAGTCGCCAGGCGGGGCGGGGGAATGCAATCGACCTCGGAAGAACTCGAAAGGCGCGAGACTCGCGCGTTCCGGTGGAAGTTCTGCCTAATTTATCTGGCCGGTGTCTTCGCCGCCACAAGTATGGGGAAAATGACGCCGATATCTGTGGCGCTCCGCGCGGACCTCTCTCTTTCCCTGCCCCAAGTCGCCCTGCTCACCTCGCTGGTGACCGCGGTCGCCGCCGTCCTGGGCCTGTTCGTCAGCTATCTGCTCCGACCGCTGCCGCCGCACCGCATGCTGGTCGCGGGGCTCGTGGTGATGGGGCTCGCCGGACTGCTGTGCGCCCGGGCCGACAGCTTCGGCGCGATGCTGGGCGGCCGGCTGGCGGAGAGCGTGGGGTACGTCGTCGTGGTGATCGTCGCCCCCGTGCTGCTGTTCGCGCTGGGCGACGGCAAGCGGCTGACCGGGGCGCTGGCGATCTGGGGGACGTTCATGCCGGTGGGCCTGGCGCTCGGCTCCTTCGCGGGCGGGGTGCTGTCCGCATGGCTCGACTGGCGCGGGTGGCTGACGGTGGCCGCGGCGGCGACGCTCGTGATCGCGGCGGGTGCCACCCGGCTGCCGGCGGTGCCGGTGGCGGCGCGGGCAGACGCGACGGGGCCAGGGAGCCAGGACCGGGCGGCGCGGGTGCGGCGGCTCGCGCGTCCCGTCTCGCTGGGCGCCGGGTTCGCGACCGTCAGCGGTTCGATCGTCGCCTTCGTCACCCTCTACCCCACCTATCTGCACGAGGAGTTCGGCCTGTCCACCGAGTCGGCCGGCACCCTCACCGGGGTGGTGTCGCTGGCCGGGGTGGCCGGCGGGTTCCTGGCGAGCTGGCTGCTGGTACGGGGCGTCCGGGTGTCGTACCTGTTCCTGGTCGCTCTGTTGATGCCGGCCGGGGCGTTCGCCGCCTTCGCGGGGGCGGGGGGACTCGGGCTGTCGGTGGGCAGCGCGCTGATCATCGCGCTCGCCAACGAACTGGTGGTGGCCACGGTGTTCGCGGCGGTGCCACTGGCCGTGCGCGCCTCCTCCGACCTCGGGGCCGCCAACGGCCTGGTGGCCCAGCTGGGAAGTATCGGAGCACTGGCCACACCGCCCCTGGTCGGACTCGCGGTGACGGCGGTCGACGGCTGGTGGGCCGTGGGCCCCTGCCTGCTGGGCGTGTGCGTGGCGGGCCTGGTGCTGTTGCAGATCGCCGTGCGGCAGTCGGCGCACGGGAACACGGGCGTGAAGGAGGCCGCATGACCGTCGAGTACGTGATCTTCGACTGGGCGGGCACACTCACCCCCTGGCACACGGTGGACCTGCCGGGCATCTGGCAGGAGACCGCGGCCTCCCTGGACGGGGTCGGCGCGCGGGAGGCCACCGAGGTGGGCGAGAGGCTGCTGCGGGCCGAGGGGGAGCTGATGGCGCGCTGCCGCGAGACGCAGTGCTCGGCCCGGCTCGACGAGGTCTTCGAGCACGCCGGGGTGACGCCCACACCACGGGCCCTGTCGGCCTACCGGCGGGCCTGGGAGGCGCACACCCTGATCGACCCGCAGGCCCCGGAGATGCTGGAGGGACTGCGCGAGCGGGGCCTGGGCATCGGCGTGCTCTCCAACACCCTGTGGCCCGCCGGCTGGCACGACGAGATCTTCGAACGGGACGGGGTGCTCAGCCACGTCGACGCCACCGTCTATTCCAGCGAGGTGGCGTGGACCAAGCCGCACCCGGACATCTTCGCGGCGGTGATGGCGAAGTTGGGCGCGGTGTCGGCGCGGGCCTGCGCATTCGTCGGGGACCGGGCCTTCGAGGACGTGTACGGGGCTCAGCAGGCCGGAATGCGGACCATTCTGGTGCCGCACAGCAGAATTCCGGAACAGGAATTGGTCGCGCGGGACGCGGTCCCGGACGCGATGGTCGGAACACTGAAGGACGTATTGACCGTGGTGGACGAATGGAACCGGCCGGAGCGGTGAATCCGGGAATTCTCCCGAACTGATGGATGTCCGTCGCGGTCCGGTACGGAGCGCGACGGACATCACCGCGTCAGACGCCGGCCGGCACCTCCACCGGTGCCGGCGCACCGACCGCGTCCAGCGCGGTGCGCGCGTCCGGGACCACCCGGATCAGGGCGCGGTCGCGGGCCGAGAAGAAGCCCTCTTCGAGCATCCCGTCGAGCAGGGCGACCAACGGGTCGAAGAAGCCCCGCACGTTGACGAGGGCTACGGGCTTGTCGTGGTACCCGAGCTGGTTCCAGGTGGCCACCTCCATCAGCTCGTCGAGCGTGCCGTACCCGCCGGGCAGGACGACGAAGGCGTCCGACAGCCGGTACATCAGGGCCTTGCGCGCGTGCATGTCGCCCACCACGAAGATCTCGCCGCAGGCGTTGTCGAGCCGTTCCCGCTCGTGCAGCGCGTGCGGGATCACGCCGGTCACCGTCGCACCGCCCGCCAGCGCCGCGGTCGACACGCGTCCCATGATGCCGACACCGCCGCCGCCGTAGACCAACCCGGTTTTCCGGCCCGCCAGTTCACGGCCGAGCTCGGTGGCCGCTTCGGTGTATTCCGGGTGGCGGCCGGGGTTCGATCCGCAGAACACGCCGATGTTCTTGCATGTGGAAGGTGCGAGGGTCACTGGTCTTCTCCTGAAGGGGGACTGTTCCGTCGTTCCGGACAGGCGTGGATCACCAGCCGCCGCGGGGCGGCGCCTTCCTCGGTCACAGGCGCAGCGCGGTGCGCAGCAGCACGTCCGCGCCGGCGACGAGGTCGCCGCTCTTCGTGTCCTCCTCGGGCACATGGCTCACCCCGCCGATGCTCGGGACGAAGATCATGCCCATCGGGGCGATCTCCGCCACGATCTGCGCGTCGTGGCCGGCGCCACTGGGCAGCAGCTGGTAGCGGTGGCCGAGTTCGACGGCGCTGTCGGCGATCGCGTCCCGCAGGGTGCGGTCCGCCTGCGCCGGTTCGGTCCTGGTGCCGACCTCCACGTCGATCTCGAGGCGGCGCTCCTGGGCGACCGTGGCCACCAGATTGCGCACGGCCTGCTCCGCCAGTTCCAACCGGACCGGGTTGCCGTCCCGAAGATCGACCGTCAGCTGCACCTCTTCGGCGATGGTGTTGGGCGAGTTCGGGCGGATGTCGAGCCGCCCGACCGTCGCCACGCGGCACAACTGCTGTTCCTGGGCAAGCCCCTCGACCGCCAGCAGGATGCGGGCTGCGGCGGCCAGCGGGTCGCGCCGCATCTCCATGGGGGTGGTGCCGGCGTGTCCCGCCTCGCCGCGCACCACGACCGTCAGCACGGTGCGCCCGGTGATGCCGGTCACCACGCCGATGGAGTCACCGCTGCTCTCCAGCACCGGTCCCTGCTCCACGTGGAGTTCGAGGTAGGCGGCGACGGATCCCTGCGGCCAGACGGCGGTACCAAGCGCGTCGAGGTCGCCGCCCACCCGGGCGAGCGCGTCCCGCAGGGGCGTGCCGTCGTGGGCCAGGGGCTCCTCGGGCAGCTCGGCCAGCCGGCCGACCAGCACCTTCGAGCCCCAGAAGGGCTGCGGGAAGCGGGCGCCCTCCTCGTTGGCGAAGGCGACGGCCACCGGCTCGTGGGCCGGTTCGACGCCCGACTCGAGCACGGTCTGCAGTACTTCCAGCGCGGCCAGCACGCCGTATGTGCCGTCCAGGCGACCGCCGTTGACCACGGTGTCGAGGTGCGACCCGATGAGCAGCGTCGGCCGCTCGGTACACGCGGTCCCCTCGGGCCTGCGTATCAGGATGTTCCCGGCGGCGTCCACGCCGACGGCGAGGCCGGCGGCCTCGGCCTCGCGGATCAGTTCGGCCCGCGCCTCGCGGTCCGCGTCGCTGAATCCCTCGCGTTCGATGCCTCCGGCAGCGTTGCGGCCGATGCTCGCGAACTTCTCGATCCGGCCCAGCAGCCGGGCGGCGTCGACCGAGAGGGCCGGTACGTCGGGGGCAGGCGGCGAGGCAACCACGTTGCTGGTCATCGCTTTTCCTCACTCTCAAAGCCGTCGGAACTGACTGAGCCCATGGGGCCGTCGAAGCTGTCGTGCGTCGCCATGTGCGTCAGGACGGCGCCCGCCGCCAGGTCCGCGAGCGTCACCGGGCGCATGACGTCGGCGAGACTCACCTCGATGCCCTGCCGGCGCAGCCGGAAGACCACCTGCAGAGCCAGCAGCGAGTTGCCACCCAGCGTCACGAAGTCGTCGGTGCGCCAGATCCGGTCGAGGTAGAGCAGGTCCTGCCAGGCCGCGGCGATGGTCCGTTCCCGTTCGCCACGCGGCATCGCACGGTCGTCGTACGCGTCCGTGGCGAGGGCGCGCGGGGTGGGCAGAGCCTTGCGGTCGACCTTGCCGTTGGCGTTGAGCGGCAATGTGGCGATACGCGTCACGATGCCCGGCACCATGTACGCCGGCAGCCGCTCGGCCAGGTGGGCGAGCACATCCTGCTCGGGAACGTCCTCGTCGGACATGTAGTAGCCGACCAGGCGCGGGACCTTCTGGTCCCGGCCGATCACGGCCGCGACGGACTGCTTGACTGCCGGGTGCGCGACGAGAGCGGCCTCGATCTCGCCGAGTTCGACGCGGTAACCGTTGACTTTCAGCTGGTCGTCGTCACGCCCCAGGAACTCCAGGGTGCCGCCGGGCAGCCAGCGGCCCAGGTCCCCGGTGCGGTACATGCGGGCACCGGGAGCCGCGCCGAACGGGTCCGGCACGAAACGGTCGGCGGTCAGCCGGGGCCGGTTCGCATAGCCGCGGACCACGCAGTCGCCGCCGATGTAGAGCTCACCGGTGACGCCCAGCGGCACCGGGTTCAGGGCGTGGTCCAGCACGTACATGGTCGTGTTGGGGATGGCCCGGCCGATGGGCACCTGCTCCGCGGTGACGGGTCCGTCGACGACCTGGACCGTGTTGCCCACCGACGCCTCGGTGGGACCGTACTCGTTGAGGACCACGCTCTCGCGGTCCTTGCGCCGCCAGGAATCGAGGATCCGGGTGGGGAAGGCGTCCGCGCCCACCGCGAGCGTGGTGGCCAGGCGCCGGGCCCGCTCGGGTGGGAGCAGCTGGTCCAGCAGGTCGAGGTGGCCGGGCGTCATCTTGATGAAGGTGAAGGGGGCCAGCGCGTCCAGCCGGTCGGCCAGCGCCACCGAGTCCAGCGAGTCGTCCAGCATGCACAGCCGCTGACCGGTCAGCAACGGCGTGTACAGATTGGGGACGATCATGTCGAAGGCGATGGAGGAGAAGACCGGCGCTCCGCCGGAACCGCGCGCGGCATAGCCCTCCTTGCACCAGCCCAGGTAGTTGACGACGCCGAAGTGCGGCACCAGCACGCCCTTGGGCAGCCCTGTCGAGCCCGATGTGTAGATGACGTACATGAGGTTGTCCGGGAAGCTGGTGCGGCCGAGGTCGCCGTCGGGCAGGCCGGCTGCCTCCTCGGTCGCCCGCGCGGTGGGCCACACCGTCCACGGCCCCTCCGGGAGGCGCCCCGCGAACCGCTCCTCCGCCAGCACCAGTCGGGCTCCGGAGTCCTCGAGGAGGTACCGCAGACGCTCGGCCGGGTACTGCGGCTCCAGCGGCAGGTAGGCGCCGCCGGCCTTGAGGACGGCCAGCAGGAGGACGACGAGTTCGGCGGTGCGTCCGGCCAGCACGGCGACCACGGTCTCCGGGCCGACGCCCTGCCGCGCGAGCCGCCGGGCGAGACGGTTGGCCCGCCGGTTCAGCTCCGCGTAGCTCAGTTCGACCGTGCCGTCGGTCACCGCGAGGGCGTCCGGGACGCGGCGCACCTGCTCCTCGAACAGCTCGTGCACGCAGCGGTCCACCGGGTAGGGGCGGTCCGGTCCGTTCCACTCCTTCAGCATCCGCCGGTACGCGGGCCCGGTCAGCGGGCACAGGTGCTCGTGGCGGGCGTCGGTGTCGGGCAGCGCGCCGAGGACCGTGAGGTAGCCGTCGCGGATGTCCTCGGCCTGCTCATGGCAGACCCGGTCGGTGGCGTGGTCGAGGCGGAGCCGCAGGCCACCCTGCCGGGTGTGCAGGAAAGTGGTCGACAGGGCGGGGCTGGTCGGCTCGGCCCGCAGCTCGGTGTCCGGCTCGTAGGGGGCGAAGTCGACCACGTGGTCGAAGAGTTCTCCGGCCTCCAGGTCCCACTGGATGCCGGCCAACGGGTAGCGGCAGTACGGCCGGGTCGCCTCCTCGGTGGCGTGCACCTGGCGCACCAGTTGGCCCCAGGTGGAGCCGGTCAGGTCCGCCCGCAGCGGGGTGACGTTGGCGAACATGCCGAGCGCGTCGGCGCCGGCCGCGCCCTCGGGGCGCCCGTCGGTGACGACGCCGGTGACGACGGACGCGCGGCCGGTGGCGACGCCGATGGCCTTGGCGTGGGCCGCCAGGAGGAGGCTGCGCAGCGGGATGCCCAGCTGCTCGGCGGTGACGCGCAGGCGCTCGACGGCCTCCTCGGGGACCTCGCACTCGATCGTGCCGTACGGGGCCGCTGGGCGCGGCTCGGGGCGGTGCGGCAGGGTGCAGGGCTCGCAGCCGGCGAGGGCGTCGGCCCAGAAGCGCTGGACCTCCTCGGAGGCGGCGGTGCGGCGTTCGAGATCGACGAACTCCCGGAAGGCGGCGGCGGGGGCCGGCTCCCTCGGCGCCAGCGGGTCGTCGAGCAGACGCCGGTAACGGTCGAGCACCTCGGTGCGGAAGGCGGTCCGGCTCGGACCGTCGAGGAGCGCGCGGTGCTCGGTCTGCGTCCAGCGGAAGGTGTCGCCGGTGAGCCGGTGGGCGAACAGGCGCACCAGCGGCGGGCGCGTGACGTCGAAGGGCCAGCCGCGCTCCGCCTCTGCCAACTCGCGCAGCACACGCTCCTGCTTCTCGGGAGCGATGCCGCGCAGGTCCTCGTATTCCAGGGGCGGTGCGACGTCCTGATGGACCAGTTGCAGGGGCTCCTCGTGGTCGCTGAGGTCGAAACCGGTGCGCAGCACCGGGTGCCGCTCGGCGACGTCGCGGACGGCGCGGCGCAGCAGGGCGGGGTCGAGGGGCGCGTGGACGACGAGGCTGTGGACGTGGTGGTAGGGCAGGGCCTGCGGATCGAGCTCCTGGTGGAAGACCATGCCGGTCTGCAGGACGGTCAGAGGGTAGGCGTCCACGACTGCGGCCTCGTCGGCGCCGGGGCGGTCCCCGGGCGCAGGGCCGGTCCCCGGGGCCGGGGGCCCGACGCGATCCCGGGCGCCGTCCGGCGCGAGGGTCCATTTGGTCATGACGGAAGTCGCCTTTCGTGTTCGCTTGGACTGCTGCGGAGGGCGTGGTGGGGCGGCCCGGCACTGCGGGCGGGTCCGCTCACGCCACGGCGGCGGACGCGCGCCGACGCACGCTGCGGGGCCGCAGATCCGTCCACACGGCCTCGATGCGGTCGAGGCACTCCTCGCGCGTGCCGGTGGTGCCCTCGTCGCGCCACCCGGCCGGGTTGGCGCGCTGGAGGGGCCAGACCGAGTACTGCTCCTCGTCGTTGAGTACGACCTTGTAGGAGGCCGCAGGGGTGGTTTGGGCGCTCATCGGTGCTCCCGTCGGGCGTGCGGGGTCGGGCAGGGGGTCAGGGCCGCGCGGACGGTGTCCAGCAGTGCGGTCTGCGCGGGGCGCAGGAAGAAGTGGTCGCCGGGCAGCACGTACCGCGCGAACGGGCCGGTGGTCTCCTCGGCCCACGGCGCCGTGCGCTCGGCCGGAACCTCTCGGTCCTCGGTTCCTGCGAAGGCGACGACCGGGCAGGTCAGCGGGGCTTCGGCGCGGTACGTGTACGTCTCGCAGACGCCGAAGTCGGCGCGGATGGTGGGCATGAGCAGATCGAGGAGTTCGCGCTCCTCGTACACCTCGCCGGGCAGGCCGCCCAGCCCGCGCAGCCGGTCGACCACGACCTCGTCCGGCTGATCGTGGATCCGCGGCTGCTCGTGGCGCAGCCGGGGTGCCCGCCCGCCGGAGACGAACAGCACGTGCGGTTCGCCCACCCCGCGCCGGCGCAGCTCACGGGCCAGCTCGAAGGCGACGAGCGAGCCCATGCTGTGGCCGAACAGAGCGTAGGGGACGTCGAGTTCGCCGGCCAGTGCCGAGGCGAGCGCGTCCACGAGCGGTGCGAGTCGTGTGTGCGGGCTCTCGCGCCAGCGGGTCTGGCGGCCGGGGTACTCGACCGGGCAGACCTCGATCTGCTCGCCGAGGGCGCCGGACCAGTCGGCGTAGACCGAGGCGGCTCCGGCCGCGTACGGCAGGCAGAACAGCCGGAGTGCGGGCACCGTCCGCCGCGGCGGCGCGACGATCCAGCCGTCGGCGCGCACGGCGGGCGCCGCTCGGGATACAGAGGTTGCGTTCACGTCTGGGGCTCCGTGGTTCGTGGCTCAGTGACCTGAGGGGCATGGGGCCGCTTGGGCCGTTGTGGCCGGGTGGTCCGTACGCTCAGTGGGACAGCAGTGCCTCGGCTTCGGCGTCGGACATGTCCTCCAGTTCCGCGAGGAGCTGGTCTTCGACGACCGCGGCCACGTCGCGCAGGGTGGGGCTGTCGAACAGGACCCGGATCGGGATCTCGACGTCGAGTTCCTTGCGCAGGCGGATCACCGAGCGCATCGCCAGCAGCGAATCGCCGCCGAGGGTGAAGAAGTTGTCGTGCAGCCCGACGCGCTCGGCGCCCAGCATGCTCGCCCACACCTCGGCGACGGTCTGCTCGACCGGCGTCTCGGGTGCTTCGTAGCGCGGCCCGTCGTCGTCGGACAGGTCCTCCGGTACGACGAGCGCCCGCCGGTCCACCTTGCCGTTCGCGGTGAGGGGCAGTGAGTCCAGTTCGAGGTAGACGCCGGGCACCATGTAGGCCGGGAGCTTGGCCCCGAGGAACTCGATGACGTCCTCGGGTACCCGTCCCCCCTCCTGCGGGACGACGAACGCGATCAGCCGCTTCGCGCCGTGCTGTTCCCCCTGGACGACAGCCACCGCGGCCCGCACCTGCGGGTGCTGCATGAGCGCCGCCTCGATCTCACCGAGCTCGATGCGGTAGCCCTGCACCTTGACCTGGAAGTCCTCACGGCCGAGGAACTCGATCTCGCCGCCGGGCAGGAAGCGCCCGAGGTCGCCGGTGCGGTAGAGGCGCCGACCGGTCTGCGGGTGGACGATGAAGCTCGCGTCGGTCTTCACCTGGTCCCCCAGGTATCCGCAGGCCAGGCCGACACCGCCGATGTACAGCTGTCCCGGGACGTCCGTGGGGCGCGGTCGCAGCGCCTCGTCGAGCACGTGGAAGGTCTGGTTGCGCATCGGTCGGCCGTACGGGATGCTCGCCCATTCCTCGGGCACCTCGCCGATCGGGTAGAGGATCGACCAGATCGACGCCTCCGTCGCCCCGCCGAGGCTGATGACATCGGGCGAGCCGAGCGTGCGCCGGATGCGGTCGGGCAGCGTGACCGGGATCCAGTCGCCGCTGAGCATCACGGTCCGCAGCGGGCTGCCGGTGACCTCCTTGACGCTCATGTGCTCCACGAGCAGCTCCATCAGCGCGGGCACCGAGTTCCACAGGGTGACTTCGGCCCTGGTCACGAGGTCGAGCCAGGCCGCCGGGTCCCGGTGCGCGCCGGCGTCCGGCACGACGACCGCGCCACCGACGGCGAGCGGGCCGAAGACGTCGTACACCGACAGGTCGAAGCTGAGCGAGGAGAGCGCGAGGACGCGGTCCTCGGCCCCCACCGAGAAGCGCTCGTTGATGTCGACGACGGTATTGAGCGCCCCCCGGTGGTTGATCATCACCCCCTTGGGCAGACCGGTGGAGCCCGAGGTGAAGATGACGTACGCGAGGTCCTCGGGCGTGGTGGCGGTCCCGGGCAGCGGCAGGGCCGCGGCACAGGCGTCGTACGGAAGCTCGTCCACGTGCAGGACCGTGCTCACGCCGGCGAACCGGTCCTCGCCCGTGGCCGCGACGCGTGCCTGGGTCAGGACGGCGCGCGCCCGGCTGTGTTCGAGAAGGAAGCGAATCCGCTCGTCGGGCAGTTCGGGGTCGATCGGCAGATACGCGGCGCCCGCGACGAGGATCCCCAGGACGGCGGCGGACTGCTCCCAGCCCTTCTCCATGACGACGGCGACCAGGTCGTTCGGCCGCGGGTCGAGCGCGAAAAGGCGGTCGGCGATGTCCCGGGCGCGGGCGGCCAGTTCACCGTAGCTCAGCACCCGGTTCGGAGTGATGACGGCGGGACGCTCGGGCGTGCGGGCCGCGTGCCCGAAGAACGGCTCGTGCAGGAAACCGGCCGGCAGCGGTCCTGCGGTGCCGTTGTACTCGTCCTGCGCGGCCAGCTCTGCCGCCGGGACGAGCAGCGGCGCGGGACGGCCCCAGTTGGCCTCGTCCTCGGCGAGCCCGCGCAGCAGGCGCAGGGTCGCGGCGTGGATCGCGGCCACCATGCCGTCGGGGAACAGGTCCTCGACGGCGTCGATGTCCAGCAGGAGGGCTCCGTCCAACTCGTAGACCTGCGCGTCGATCCACACCTGCGGGGTCTGCGAGATGCTGTACGCCACCTCGCCGAGCCGGCCCTCCTCGGCGTCGTTGGCGAGGAGGCTGGTGAACACGGCGGGCATGGCCGCAGCCGACTCGCCGCGCACCTTCTTCATCTCGCGCAGCACCCGGACGCCGCTGAACAGCCGGTGGTCCAGGTCGGTCACGAGCCGGTCGCGCACCGCGGCCACGCGCTCCTCGAACGGGACCGGGACCGTGGTGTCCAGTTCCAGCAGCGTCAGCGAGGTGAAGTCGCCGATGACCGCGTCGACCTCGGGGTGCAGCGGGAGCCGGTTGGCCAGCGGGAGGTTGAGGGTGAAGCGGCGGTTCTTCGACCAGGTGCCGAGCGCCTCGCCGTAGGCCGCGAGCAGGAGGGCCGTGGGAGTGACGCCGCGCCGCGAGGCCGCCGTCTTCACCGACGCCCACAGGTCGCGCGGCAGCTCGCCGGCGGTGCGGGCGAAGCGCGGGGCGTCGATGGTGCGCGGGTCACGGGCGAGCGGCAGTTCGGGGGCGGGGGCGAGCTCCGGGACGCGCTTGTGCCAGTACCGCTCGGCGCGCCGGAATCGGTCGGTCGTCTCCAGGCTCTGCTCGGCCAGCACGTAGTCGCGGAAGGAGAGCGCGAGCTCGGGCAGTTCCGCGTCCGGGTCGGTGTAGAGGTGGGCGAGCTCGCTCATCAGCAGGTTGTACGCCCAGGCGTCGGTGATCAGCCCGTCGACGCTGAGGTGCAGCCGGCCCACGTCACCGGGCATGACGGTGGCCCGCAGTTCGAACAGCGGCCAGACCTCCGGCGTGAAGACCTGGTGGGACATCGCCGCACGGGTGGTCTCCAGCCCCGCGCCCACCTCGTCGTCGGTCAGCCCGCGCAGGTCCTCGGTCGCGATGACGTAGTCGGGGACCTCGGCGAGGATCTGCTGCTCGCCGTGTTGGTGTACGACCGCACGGAGCATCCCGTGCCGCTGGATGAGCCGGCGGAACGCCCGCTGCATGCGCGGCACGTCCAGGGCGGGCACGTCGAACTCCTCGTAGGCGTGCATGCCGACGTTGCCGAGCTCGAAGACGCCGGTGCGGCCGACGAGGTACGCCTGCTGGACGTCGGTCAGCGGGAAGGGGGCGTCGGCGTGGTCCGGGTCGGGGACGGCGACGGGCAGTCCCTCCGGGGCGGACCCGGCGGTGCCTTCTTCGCGGGCCGCGCGGACGGCGGCGGCGATGCCCCGTACGGTCGGATCGGCGACGAAGGTGCGCAGCGGCAGTTCGACGTCGCAGACCTTGCGGATCCGGCCGATGACCTGGGCGGCCAGCAGGGAGTGCCCGCCGAGTTCGAAGAAGCCCGCGGCCGGGTCGATGCCGGGCACGCCGAGCAGGTCGGAGAGGACGGCGGCCACCTGGCGCTCGATGTCGTCCCGGTAGCGGGGGGCGTCCTCGCCGGCGGGCGACTCGGCGGACGTGTCGTCCTCGGGTGTGTCCAGCGGCGCGACCACGGCGTGGCAGCCGCCGGGTGCGGCACCGACGACGCGGGGTACCGCCGCCTCGACGGCGGCGGCGCCGGTGCCGGCGGGCCAGCCGACGGTGGTCAGGGGCGTCGTGGACTGCCGTGCGTGCAGGGCGACATGGGACTCGACGACGCGGGCGGTCGAGGCGTCTCCCAGCAGGTGCACCTCGCAGGCGCGCGCGCCGGGCGTCCGTTCGACCTGCGCGACGGCCTCGGCCAGCCGCTCGAGGACCCGGGCCTGCGGCGCGGTGGTGTCGAGCAGGACGAGTGCGGTGGCCTGACCGTCGGGCTGCTCCGCGACGGTGGCTCCGGCGCGGGTCAGGGCCCGGCGGAACGCGCCGGAGAGCCGCTCGTCGCCGACAAGGGTGTAGCGCGCGTCGCGGTGGCGGTCCGCGGTGGTGACCGGGTGGAGGGGTTCGAGGGCCGGCAGGTAACGGTGGGTGCCGCGGACAGCGACCACGGAGTCCCGCGCCGGGCCGGTGAGTTCGGCGTGCAGGGCGGCGGTCAGGCGCCGCAGGGAGTGCGGGGACGAGGGCGCGGTGACGTCGAGCAGCGTCCGGGATCCGGGCAGGCCCCCGGCAGCCCAGTCGGTCAGCACGGCGAGCCGGGGCGTGAGGTGTTCCTCGCCGGTGACGTCGAGGACACCGGAGGCGACGACGGCCACCCGCGGTGCGGAGTCCCCTCGCCGCGCGAGGTCCTCGCACAGCGTGTCCAGCGCCGGCAGGGCATCGGTACCGCCGTCGAGCAGCCCGAGGACCACTCCCGTGACGCTCTCCTCGCCGGCCGGCAGCGCGGCGGCGCACTCCTCCGGTGTGGACAAGGCACCGACCGGTATCACCGTCACCCGCCCCTGCCCCTGCTCCGCGCGGAGCCGCTCCACGAGGCCGTCCAGCACCTCGCACGGCCCGTCCGTGACGACGAGCCAGGAGCCGGCGCCGTCCGGTCGCGGGGTGGCCGGCGCGGACCGGCGGACGCCGCGCACCGACAGCCCGTCCGCACCGGCCCGAGCCACCCGGCCGCCGCGCGGGGCCTCGACCCAGTGGCGGCGGTGCTCGAAGGGGTACGTCGGCAGGACGGTGCGGCGCGGGGCGGGCGCGCCGTGCCGCACGGGCCGATCGACGGACACGCCCCGGCACCACAACTCGCCTGCGGCGGTCAGCACTTCCCGGCGGGCGTCGCCGTCCTCCGCGGCGGTCGGCAGGGAGGCCACGGCGTCCCGGCCTCCGGAGCCGACGCGGGCGAGACCGGTGAGGACCTGGCCGGGGCCGATCTCCAGCAGGACGGCGGCGCGCTCGCGGACGGCGCGCAGGCAGTCGTCGAAGCGGACGGTGGACGCCAGCTGGCGGGCCCAGTAGGCCGGACTGGTGGCCTCCTCGTCCGTGATCCAGGTGCCGGTGACGTTGGAGACGAACGGGATGCCCGGCGCCGAGAGCGGCACCTCGGCGACGGCGCGCTCGAACGCGGCGGCCGCCTGCGCCATCATCGTGGAGTGGAAGGCGTGCGAGGTCCGCAGCCGCTTGGTGCGCACCTCGCGACCGGTGAGCAGCGTCGCGAAGCCCTCGATCGCGATGGCGGGCCCGGACACCACGCACTCGCGCGGCCCGTTGACCGCCGCCAGGGCCAGGTCGCCGGGGAGCAGCGGCAGCAGTTCGGCCTCCGGCAGGGGCACCGCCAGCATCGCGCCGGGCGCCGCCTTCTGCATCAGGCGCCCGCGCTCGGCGACCAGCCGCAGCGCGTCCTCGGGCGTCAGCACCCCGGCGAGGCACGCGGCGACCAGCTCTCCGAGGCTGTGCCCGAGCATGGCCGCCGGCCGGACGCCCCAGGACATCCACAGCTTGGCCAGCGCGAACTCGACGACGAACAGCGCCGGCTGGGCGTAGCGGGTGGTGCCGATCGCCTCGCGTGCGGCGTCCCGCTCCGCGTCGGCCGGGTAGAGCAGCTCGCGGATGTCGCGGCCGAGGCACGGCAGCAGGAACTCGGCGGCACGGTCGACCTCGGTGCGGAACACCGGTTCGGACGCGTACAGGGCGTGGCCCATGCGGATGCGCTGGGTGCCTTGCCCGGAAAAGGCGAAGACGGTCTCACGGCCGGTGTCGGTGGCGTGTGCGCCGGGCCCGGGCAGCAGGGCCGCGGCGGCCTCGGCGACGCTGTCGGCGACGACGAACCGCCGGTACGGCAGCGCGCGACGGCCGCTCCGCAGCGTGTGGGCGACGTCGCCGAGCCGCTCCTCGGGGTGGGCGCGCAGGTGTGCGGCGAGGTCGGCGGTGAGGGTGTCGAGCGCGGTCGGGGTGGCGGCGGACAGCGGCAGCAGCCGGGGGCCGTCCTCGGGCGTGCCGTCGGCCGCGCGTTCCGGGGCCCGCTCCAGCACGACGTGGGCGTTGGTGCCGCCGATACCGAAGGAGCTCACCCCGGCGCGCAGCACGTCGCCCTGCCACGGCGTCAGAGCCGTGTTCACGTGGAACGGGCCGTCGTCCAGAACGAGTCGGGGGTTCGGCGTGGTGTAGTGCAGCGTCGGGGGAAGCTCGCGGGCCTTCAGGGCGAGGGCCGTCTTGATCAGGCCGACCACGCCGGCGGCGGTGTCCAGGTGACCGATGTTGGTCTTCACCGAACCCAGCGCGCAGCGGTGGCCCTCCCCGGCGGAGGCGAACACGCTCCGCAAAGCGGTCACCTCGATGGGGTCGCCGAGCGCGGTGCCGGTGCCGTGCGCCTCGACGTACGAGACGGTGGCCGGGTCGGTTTCCGACACGGCGAGCGCCTCCGCGACGACCTCGGCCTGTCCGTCGGCGCTCGGCGCGGTGAAGCCGAACTTCCGGGAGCCGTCGTTGTTGACGGCCGATCCGCGGATCACGGCGTGGATCACGTCGCCGTCGGCGAGCGCGTCGTCGAGGCGCTTGAGCACCACCACGCCGGCGCCGCTTCCCGGCACCGTGCCCGAGGCCCTCTCGTCGAACGCCCGGCAGTGCCCGTCCGGCGAGACGACTCCGCCCTCCTCGTACCGGTAGCCCCGGTCCTGGTCGGCGACGACGGTCGCACCACCGGCCAGCGCGACGTCGCACTCACCGCTGCTCAGCGCCTGGCACGCCATGTGGACGGCGACCAGCGAGGTGGAGCAGCCGGTCTGCACGCTGACGCTCGGGCCGCGCAGGTCGAGCTTGTAGGACACCCGGGTCGGCATGAAGTCCTTGTCGTTGCCGAGCGAGGTCTGGAAGGCGCCGATCCGCTCCACCAGGCCATCGTCGGCGAGGAGGTTGCGCAACAGGTAGGAGCTCTCTCCGACACCGGCGTAGACACCGGTCACCGTCTCTTCGCCGTCGCCCGGACACCCCGCGTGCTCCAGCGCCTCCCAGGCGCACTCCAGGAATATCCGGTGCTGCGGGTCGAGCATCTGCGCCTCGCGCGGCGAGAAGCCGAAGAAGGCGGCGTCGAACCCGGCGATGTCGTCGAGCGCGCCGAACGCCCGTACCAGGCCGGGCCGGGCCAGCTCCTCGGGTGTGACGCCTGCGGCGAGCAGTTCCTCGTCGGTGAAGGTCCTGATGGACTCCACGCCGTCGCGCAGGTTGCGCCAGAAGTCGTCCGGGGTGCGGGCCCCGGGTACCCGCAGGGACATTCCGACGACGGCAACGGCGCCCGTGGGCATCCGGTTCGCGTCAGTGATCCCGGTGGTCTCGATGGTCACTGTGTGTCTCCTGACTCTCGGATGTCGTTCGCCCGCCGTCGCGTCGCTCGTGCGTCCTGGTGCTGCCTGCGCGCCTCCGCCCTGCGGCGTCCCCGGGTCCCCATGGGCCCGCCGGGCTCCTCGGCACCGGCCAGATGCCGGGCGAGGGTGCGCACGGTCGGGTGGCGGAACAGCTCCACGACCGGCACCTGTCGGCCGAGCGTCTCGGCCAGCCGGGACTGCACCCTGACGACCAGCAGCGAATGGCCGCCGATCTCGAAGAAGTTGTCGTCGACGCCCACGTGGTCCCGGACGAGCACCTCGCGCCAGACCGCTGCGACCGCGCTCTCGGTCTCGCTCGTGGGCGCGACGCGCCCGGCGGCGGACGCCGGGCCGGCGGGGGGCGGCAGGGCCCGCCGGTCGGTCTTGCCGCTCTCGCCGCGCGGCAGCCGGTCCAGGACGACGATCGCGGCAGGCACCATGTACGGCGGCACCCGCTCCGTCAGATGCGCCCGCAGCCGATCCGTCGGCACGGAGCCGGCGACGGCGGCGTATCCGACGAGCATCGGCTGTCCGGGGGTGTCCTCGCGCAGCATCACCGCCGCGTCGCGCACCTCGGGATGCGCGGCGAGGGCCGCCTCGATCTCGCCGAGTTCGATGCGGAAGCCGCGCAGCTTGACCTGGTCGTCCCCGCGGCCGAGGAACTCCAGCACCCCGTCCGCCGTACGCCGGGCGCGGTCCCCCGTCGCGTACATCCGTTCGCCGGGGCCGCCCCAGGGGTCGGGCAGGAAGTGCCCGGCGGTGCGGGCGGGATCGCCCACGTAACCGTGCGAGACGCCCGGCCCGGCGAGGTACAGCTCGCCGGGGACGCCGGGCGCAACGGGGCCCAGGGCCGCGTCCAGCACGTAGGCGCGCACGCCGGGCAGCGGGCGGCCGATCGGGACGGTCGAACCGGAGACAGCACGTGCGCCGGGCTCGTGGACGGTGGCGGTGATGGTCGTCTCCGTCGGGCCGTACGCGTTCAGCCAGCGGATGTGCGCGGGCGCCGCGGCCCGCCACGCCGCCAGCCGGCCGGCGTCGACCCGCTCGCTGCCGACGACGACCAGGCGCAGCTCAGGGCACGCCGACGGCGGGTGCCGGTCCAGGGCGGACACCCACTCGTGCCAGTACGAGGCGGGCAGATTGAGCACCGACAGCCGCTCGCGGCGGGCCAGCGACACCAGTTCGCCGATCCCGGGCACCGGCCCGGCGGCCGGCAGGACGACGGCGCCGCCGCGCAGCAGCGTGGCGAACAGTTCCTCGGCCGCCACGTCGAAGGTGGGTGACGCGAACTGCAGGGCCCGGTCGTCGGGTTGGAGCGCGTACCGCTCCGCGACAGCCTCGAGGGTGTGCACGAGGTTCGCGTGGCTGACGCAGACACCCTTGGGACGTCCGGTCGTGCCGGAGGTGTAGAGAATGTAGGCCGGTGCGGCCGGATGGACGTCGACCGGCCTCGGCGCCCGGTCCGGTACGGGTGTGTCGATGGCGTCCTCGACCAGCGTGTACGGGGTGTCGCCGCAGGGCGGTACCGCCGAGGTGCGCGAGCCGAGGACCAGAACGGCCCGGGCGTCGGCGAGGACGTGCGCGAGGCGCTCGCGTGGGGCGCGGGTGTCCATGGGGACGTAGGCGGCGCCCGCCTTCAGGATTCCGAGCAGTGCCGTCGGCCAGCCCAGGCAGCGGTCCATGGCGACCACGACGGTGTCCCCCGGGCGCACGCCCCGCGCCCGCAGGTACCGGCACACGGAGTCGGAGCGCTCCTCCAGCTGGGCGTAGCTGACGGTGTGACCGTCCTGGCTGAGCGCGGTCCGCTCGGGCAGGCGCCGGGCGACGGCGCCGACAAGCCCGTGCAGCGTGGTCGCCGCGGGCACCGGCGTGCGGGCCGGCCCGGCTGCCGGGACGCCGAGTTCGTCCGCGCTCAGCATCCCCAGCGCCGACACCCGGGCGGCGGGCTCCGCGAGCGCCGACCGGAGCAGGCTCACGTAGTGCCGCATCATCCGCTCGACCGTCACCCGGTCGAACAGGTCCACGTCGTACTCCACGTGCCCGCACAGCTCACCGGTCGCCGACGGGGCCTCGTCCCAAGCGACCGTGAGGTCGAACTTCGCGATGCCGCCCGGCACTTCCCGTACCGCGACCGACAGACCGGGCAGGGCCGCTGTGGTCCGCGGCACGTTCTGCTGGGAGAACATCACCTGGAACAGGGGCGACCGGCCCGGGTCGCGGGGCGGCCGTACGGCCTCCACGATCTGCTCGAAGGGCACGTCCTGGTGGTCGTAAGCGCCGAGGGTGGTCTCCCTGACCCGCTCCAGCAGTTCGGCGAAGGTCGGTTCGTCCTCCCAACGCGTGCGCAGCACCAGGGTGTTGACGAAGAAGCCGATGAGCTGTTCCAGCTCGGGGCGGGTCCGCCCGGAGACCGGCGAGCCGACGCTGACGTCCCGGGCGCCCGCGTACCGGCCGAGCAGCAGCTGGAAGACGGCCAGGAGCGTCATGAACGCGGTCGCCCCGTGGGCGCGGCTCACCTCGGCGAGCCGCGCGGCCAGTGGTGCCGCCAGCCGCAGCGGGAGCACCTCGCCCGTGTACCGGGGCACGGCCGGGCGGGGGCGGTCCGTCGGCAGGTCCAGGGTGGGCGGAGCGGCCCGCAGGCGCTCGGTCCAGTAGGCCAGTTGCCGTTCGCCGACGCCCGCGTCGAGGAAGCGGCGCTGCCACTCGGCGTAGTCCGCGTAGCCCACCGTGAGCGGGGCCGGCGGCTGCGCGTCGGCGCCGGTCGCCGCTGCGTACAGGGCGCCGAGGTCGCGCAGGAGGACGTCCACGGACCAGCCGTCCGAGGCCGCGTGGTGCAGGGTGAGCAGCAGTTCGTGGCGGTCGTCGGCCGACCTGAGCAACCGGGCCCGCAGCAGCGGCCCCCGCTCCAGGTCGAACGGCCTGCGGGCCTCGAGCGACGCGGCCTCCTCGACGGCGGCGTCACGTTTCCGTCCGGTCAGGTGGCTCAGGTCCTCGACGTCCAGGCGGACGTCCGGGTCGGCCACGATCACCTGCCGGGGTTCGCCCGCTGCGTCCGCGACGAACCGGGTGCGCAGGGAGGCGTGGCGTGCCACCAGTCCGCGCAGCGCTGCGGCGAGCGCCGGCACGTCGAGCGGGCCCTCGACGGACAGCGCCAGCGGCACGTTGTAGAGCGCACCGCCCGGGGCGAGCCGGTCGAGGAACCACAGGCGCTGCTGGGCGTAGGACAGCCGGTACGGGCCCTCGCCGGCCGGTGTCAGCGGCGGGTGGTCCTGCGCGCCGTCCGCGGTGGCCAGCCGGGCGGCGAGCCGTTCGACGGTGGGTGCCTCGAACACGTCCCGCACCCGGGTCCGGGCGCCGAGCCCGGCTTCGATGCGTGACGCGGCCCGCGCCGCCAGCAGGGAGTGCCCCCCAAGGGCGAAGAAGTCGTCGTGGGCGCCGATCCCCCGGACGCCGAGCAGTTCCTCCCAGATCCCCGCGATGAGTTCCTGGCGTGGACCGGCCGGTGCCACCCGGTTCGCGGCCTGGACGGTGTGCTCGTCGAAGGCGTCGGGCAGGGCGCGCAGGTCCACCTTGCCGTTCGGGGTGATGGGCAGCTCGGTCAGCGTGACGTACAGGGCGGGCACCATCGCGTCGGGCAGGCGCTCGGCCAGGTGGGCTCGCAGCTCACGCGGCTCGGCCTGGCGGCCGTCCTCGGCGACGACGTACGCCACCAGCCGTCGTGCGTCGCCCTCGCCGCGTAGGGCGACCACGGCCGCGCTCACACCGGGGTGGGCCGCGAGCACGCTCGCGATCTCCTCCGGTTCGATGCGGACGCCGCGGATCTTCACCTGCGAGTCGGCGCGGCCCAGGCACTCGAGCACGCCGTCCTCCCGCCAGCGCGCCACGTCTCCCGTCCGGTAGAGGCGTTCGCCCACGCCGAACGGGCTCGGCACGAAGCGCTCCGCGGTGAGGTCGGGCCGGCCGACGTAGCCGCGTGCGAGGCCGGCACCGGCGAGAAAGAGCTCACCGGGGACGCCGATGCCCGTCTCACGGCCGGACTCGTCGAGCACGTGGAGCCGGGTCTGTGCGATGGGCCGGCCGATGGGGACGCGGGCCGCGCCGGGATCCGGGTCCACGGGGTCGTAGGTGCTCGCGAAGGTGGTGCCCTCGGTGGGACCGTAGCCGTTGACGAGGCGGACCGCGGGCGTGGCCCGGCGTACGGCGGCGACCCGCCGGGCGTCCGCCGGCTCGCCCCCGAAGAGGAGGGTCCGCAGTGACCCGAACATGGCCGGTTCGGCGTCCGCGCACTGGTGGAAGAGGGCCGTGGTGAGGAACATGACGGTCACGCCGACCGTCTCGATGCGCGCCCGGAGCAGCTCCGGCGAGAGCACGTCGTCCTTGCGGATTCCCACGAGGCGAGCGCCGTTCAGGAGGGCACCCCAGATCTCGAGCGAGGCCGCGTCGAAGGAGACGTTCGCCGCCTGGGCCACGACGTCTTCGGGCTCCAGCGGGAGATACGCGGCGTCGCACACGAGGCGCACGATCCCTCGGTGGATGGTCTCGACGCCCTTGGGCCGGCCGGTGGAGCCGGACGTGTAGAGCACACAGGCCCGCTGCTCGGGGTGCACGGCGGGAAGCGGTGTCCGCGCGGTGGAGCGGACCAGGTCCTCGACATGGACGACGGGAACGGTGCCCGCGAAGTCGACGTGCCGGTCGGCGAGTACGACGCACGCGCCGCTGTCCTCCACCATGTACGCCAGCCGCGACGTCGGATGCCCCGTGTCGAGCGGCAGAAAGGCGGCGCCTGCCGTGACGACCGCCAGCATGGCGACGACGAGGGCCGCGGACTGCTCCATCGCCAGCCCGACCACGGCCTCCGGCGCGACACCGCGCGCCACCAGGGCGTGCGCCAACCGTTCGGAGCGCGCAGCGAGTTCGGCGTAGGTGAGGGTCTCGTCGGTGAAGTCCAGGGCCACGGCGTCGGGGGTCCGCCCGGCCTGTGCGCGGAACGCCGCCACCAGGTGCTCGGCCCGCGGTTCGCCGCCCTCGGTTCCCCACACGGCCAGCAGCTCCAGCTCCTCGGGTGTGGTGTGCACGAGCCGGGACACCGGGGTGGCGGGGGCGTTGAGTGCGGCGGTGAGCAGGGTCATGCAGTGGCCGGCCATCCGCTCGGCCGAGCCCCGGTCGAACAGGTCGGTGTCATAGGTGAGGGCGCCGCACCACTCGCCCGATTCCAGCGGAGCGCTGTCCCAGGCGACGGTCAACTCGTATCCGTCGAGGGGTGCGTTCTCCAGGGCGAGCGCGACCCGCAGCCCGCCGGTCTCCGGTGTTTCCCGGGTCCGGTGCAGCAGCGTGACGAAGTCCGGGTCGTCCTCCCAGTGGGTGCGGTAGGCCCGGGTGCCGTCGGGTCCCGGCGAGGCGACGGTGACGTCCTTCACGCCGGCGCAGCGACCCGTCATCAGCTGGAATGCCGTCAGCAGCGGGACGAGAACGGGCACGCCCCGCTCCCGGCTCACGTCGATGAGGAGCCGGGTGGCGGCCGCGTCCAGCCGGAGGGGAATCGCGGCGCCGGCATTCCGTCCGCGCCGCGCCGCACGGGGCCGGTCGGTCACCAGGTCCAGCACGGGCGCCTCGGTGTCGTACGTCATCGCGTCCCCTCCCCCACCAGGGCTCCGGACCCCCCGGCCGTGACGGTCACGACGCGCCCGGCGTCGAGGGTCACGACCCGGCCGGCGTCCGCGAGCGTGTCGCGCCGGTGGGCGATGGTGAGGACCGTCGTGCCGGCCAGCTCGCCCGCGAGGATGCGCTGGATGCGGGCGTCGGTCTCCGCGTCCAGGTTCGAGGTCGCCTCGTCGATCAGGACGATCCGCACCTGGTCGAGCAACGCCCGTGCCACACACAGCAGTTGGCGTTCACCGGCGCTGAACTGCGCCCCACCGCCGGCGACGGTGCGGTCGAGCCCGTCGGGCAGCCGGAGGAACCGGTCGGCGAGGCCCACCTTGTCGAGCACGGCCTCGATGTCGGCGTCGGTGAAGGCCCGGCGCGGGTCGAGGTTCTCGCGCAGGCTGCCCGGCAGCAGCACCGGCTCCTGGGGGACGACCGCGACGGCGGAGCGCAGGTCCCGCAGACGAAGGGTGGAGATGTCCACGCCGTCGACGACGATCCGGCCGCCCTCGATGTCGACGAACCGCAGCAGTGCGGCGAACAGGCTCGACTTGCCGCTGCCGGTGCGGCCGACGATGCCGACCTTCTCGCCCGCGGGGGCATGGAAGGAGATGGCGTCCAGGGCAGCGGGGCCGCCGTCCTGGTAGCGCAGGGTGACGCCCTCGAAGCGGATGTCACCTGTGGCCGGCCAGCCCTCGGGGGCACGGTCGCCGCCCACCGGTTCGGTCGGCAACCGCGTGTAGTCGTGGACGCGTTCGAAGCTCGCGAGCGCCAGGTCCATCGTCTGAACGGTCATCAGGCTCATGGCGAGCGTCTCGATCAGCATGTACACGAAGCTGATGCCGACACCGGTGGTGCTCGCGCGGACGCCGCTCTGCACGACCATCAGCGCGGCGAAGCCGAACAGGACGGCGGCGCCGACCAGGTCGAGGCGCAGGTTGAAGTACCGGGTCAGTGAGTTGACGGTGTAGTCGGCGTGGTGGGCGGTGCGGACGCGCTCCCGGAAGGCCGCCTCGTAGCCCGCCACGCGGATGGCGCGGCCCTCGATCGTCGTGACGCCCTCGACCGCCTCGGCGACCAGGGAGAGCACCGGCTCCCTCGCCTGCTTCGCCAGCCGGGACGCCTCGACCGTGCTGGACCTGGTGCGGCGCTGCCAGCGCAGGTACACCAGCAGCACGAGGGGGGTGAAGACGAGGGTGACGGGGCTGGTGACGGCGAGCGCGAGCAGCGGGACCACCATGCCGACAGCGATCTTGAGCGTGTCCATGGTGTACTCGGGCAGTTCGAGATCGATCGTCTCGGTGTCCGCGGAGAAGCGGCTGAGCACCCGGCCCGAGGGGTTCTCGTCGAAGAACGGCATCGGCGCGCGCAGCACCTTCTCCAGCATCCCCTTGTGCAGGCTCTGCCCGGCCTTCACACCCCGGGAGAAGCCGAAGCTGAACAGGCCGCGGTCCAGCCACAGCGTGAGCAGGCCGATCCCGGCGAACACACCGGCGTACAGCGCGGTGTCCTCGCCCGCCCGGTCGGTCCACAGGCCGAGCCAGAAGGACGAGGCGCCCAGCGCGGTCTGTCCGGCGACGGCCAGCCCGATCAGCGCCACGAGCAGCAGTCCCGGCGTCAGCACGCGCAGGTAGCCTCGGTAGGCGCCGGCGAGGACCTTGCCGTCCTTGACGGGCGGCTCGGCCTCGGGCTCGGTGACGGCGGCGTCCTCGGCGTCGGGACCCGCGGCCTCGGTGACCTCCGTGTCGCGGGCGCCGACGGCCTCGGCGATGACGGGCAACAGCTCCGGCATGCCCGCGGCGACCTCGTCGAAGGGGCCCGACGCGACCACGCGGCCCTCGTCCACGACGACGACCCGGTCGGCGCGGCGCGCGAAGTCCAGGCGGTGGGTGACGACGATCCGGGTGCGTTCGGCGAGCACGCCGAAGAACAGCTCGTCCAGGATGGTGCCGGCCACCGTGTCGTCGACGGCGCTGGTCGGGTCGTCCACGAGGTAGACGTCTGCGTCCTCGTAGGCGGCGCGGGCGAGTGCGATGCGCTGACGCTGGCCGCCGGAGAGGTTGGTGCCCCGCTCACCGACCATCGTGGCGTCCCGCAGCGGCATGGCGGCCAGGTCGGCCTCCAGAGCGGTGGCCCGCACCACCGCGGCGTACCGCTCGGGGTTCTCGGGTGAGAAGCAGCGGATGTTCTCCGCGACCGTGCCCTGCATGATCCAGGCCTTCTGCGGCAGGTGGACGACGCTGCCCGCCACGTCGACGGTGCCGGACACCGGCCGCAGGGTCCTGGCGAGCGCCCCGAGCAGCGCGGACTTGCCGCTGCCGACCCGGCCGAGGACACAGACCAGTTCGCCCGGAGCGATCCGCAGGTCGATACCGTGCAGGCAGGGCGCCTCCCCCTCGGCCGCGGGCCACACGAAGGACGCGTCCGACAGCTCGACGCTCCCCGCAGGCGCCGCGCTCGCGGGCACGGGCGCGGCGTCGGGCGCCGTGAGGAACGTCGTCATCCTGCCGAGAGCGACCCGCCACTCGTTGCGCATGTCGAGGTAGCGGACCAGTTCGGGCAACTGGGAGCGCAGCACGGTGAGGACGGCGACGGCGGAGAACACGTCGGCCGCGCGCAGCTCGTGGCCGAGAGCCACGTAGGTGATCAGGGTGGTGCTGACCATCAGCACCGGGACGGCCGAGTTGACCAGGTACAGCGTCGCGAGCCGCTTCTGCCGGCGCACCAGCAGCTCACCGAGCACCGTGCGCTCCCTGGTGACCGCCCGCTCCGCGACGTCCTCCCAGCCGTGGGCGCGCAGGGTGCGCACAGCGGCGAGGAACTCGCCGACCAGCCCGATCCGTACACCGTTGACGTCGCGGATCGCCGGCACCAGCGCGTAGACCCGTTCGTTGGCGACGTGCGACAGGGCGAGCCCGGCGACCAGGACGACGATGCCGACGAGGCCGGCCCAGCCCAGCAGGACGCAGAGGATCACGCTGGACCCGGCGATGCCCAGCGGCACCGCCCACGCCATGTGGATGAACGACATCTGCCCGACCCGCATCGAGTCCGACGAGACCAGGGTGATCACCTCGCCCACCGGGTGGCCGGCCCGGGCGCCGCGGTCCATGCGCAGGTACTTGCGCAGCACCTGGGTGCGCAGCAGCGCATTGACGGCGTGCGTGTTCTTCCACGCCTCGGACCACTGGTGCTTGTGCGCCAGGGAGTCCAGGAGGTGGAAGCCGCCCAGGCAGACCGCGACGAGCAGCCCCTGCGCCACCGCGCCCCGCCGGTCCTGCTCGAACCACTGGATCATCTCCCGCACCAGCAGCGGGCCGAGGGTCGCGCACAACTGGTAGGCGAGGAAGATCAGTGCCGCGCCCCAGAAGCGCCGCCGGAAGGTGCGGTACAGGGCGTCGCGCAGACCGTCCGGACGGGTGCGGCGCTCGGTGTAGGCCCGTTCGAACTCGGGCGTCACGCGCGCGAGGTGGTCGTACGACGGGGGCGTCAGACTGTCGGAGATCGTCAGGGACCGCCGCATCCCCGTCTGCACCAGTGGCGCGGGCCAGCTGATGAAGAGACGGGAGAGGAATCCCGCGCCGCCCTCCTCACTCGGGCGGCTCTGGATGTCGTTCAGTGCCACGTCGGACTCGTCTCAGTTCGCGGGTCGGGACAGGGGGGCGAATCCGTACGCCTGCTCCAGGGCGTGCCGGGCGATCTCCGGCAGATACCGGCGCATCTCGTCGAACTCGCGGGACCGGCTGAACCGCGTCGACTCGGGGAACCGCGGCCGCTGTTCGAGCCAGTTGGCCACGGTGAGCGTCGCCAGGCCGGCGTACTGCGCGTCCGTGACGCCGATGTGCTCGCCCGTGCGGGTCTCCAGCAGGAACGGCGCCCCGTCGAAGGCGGCGTCGAAGATGCTGGTGCGGGCGACGGCGCCGAAGAGGTGGACCAGCGACTCGGCCTCTTCGCCGATCAGTTCGCGGACCTCGGGACGGAGTTCCAGCGGTACGGCGCCGGTCGGGAAGATCTCCGTGCCGTACACCGAGTGGAACAGTCCGGCGTCGCACAGCGCCTCCCCGCAGCCCCAGGCGCGCAGCAGGTCGTGGACGCCCTGCAGATGCGCCAAGAGGTCGGCACCGGAGTGCTCGAGGGCGTCGGTGCCGTGCTGTTCCAGGAAAGCGATCTTGTCGGCGTGGCCGACGGCGGCGGTCACGAGCGGGCCTTCGCGGGGCCGAGGGTGTCGTGGGTGCCGGTCATGGCCACGAGGATCTTGCGGGGCCCCTCGAAGCTCGAACGGCCGTGCGCCATCGCCATGTTGTCGACCATCAGCAGGTCCCCTCGCTGCCAGGGGAAGGCCAGCGTCTCCGCGTCGTAGGCGGCGCGCACGGCGGCCAGGTCGGCGTCGAGGATCGGGCTGCCGTCGCCGTAATAGGCGTTGCGGGGCAGGTCGGCCTCGGGCATGAGGTCCAGCAGCGCCAGGCGGGTGGACTCCTTGAGGTTGGAGATGTGGAACAGGTGGGCCTGGTTCATCCAGCCGGGCCGGCCGGTCACCGGGTGGGTCGCGACGGCCTGGCAGATCTCGGTGGTGCGCAGCGCGCCGTCGTCGAGCCACTCGTAGGAGATGTCGCGCTCACGGCAGAAGCGCTCCACGGCCGAGCGGTCGGAGGTGGCGAACGCGTCCTCCCACGAAATGCCCAGTCCGGCACGGTAGTTGCGCACATAGCGCACTCCGTGGCGTTCGAACCGCTCGCGCACGTCCTCGGGGATGCGCCGGTGGACGGCGTGGCTGTCGGAGAGCGGGGTCTCGCCGCCCACGGGCGCGGCGACGGCGGCGTAGAACCAGATCCGCTCCGGCCAGAAGCTGGTGTAGCTCATCTCGTTGTGGAGCGGGATCACCTCGCTCGCCGGGTACTCGGTGGACGTGTAGACGTCGCCCACCTTGCTACGCGGCGTGGAGCCGTAGGTGTACTCCCCGAGCTCCTCGCCGAACACCCGGACGAACCGGGAGAACGCGGCGGCGTCCGGCGCGTCGAAGCCGCGCAGCAGGCAGGCGCCCGCGCTCAGCAGCCGTTCGTCGAGCCGCTCGGAGTTCGCGGCGGCCCAGGTGGCGGGACAGACGCCCGGCTCGGCCGCTTCGTAGACGGCGACCCGGTCCCGGTCGGGGAACAGGCACCATTCCTTGACGTCAGGCATGTGACAGGTCTTCCAATCTCTCGCGTCGTGGAGGTCCGTCCGGGTGCGGTCGCCGCCGGCGCCCGTCGGCGTACGGCCCGTCGTGGTGCGGTCCGGCGCCTCGGGTCACCGGCCCTCCGGCCGGACGAGCGTGCGCAGGGTGGCCTCCACCAGGCCGGCGAGGCGCTCGATGCTCGCCCGTTCGTTGAGGTTCCGGCTGAACCGGAAGCCGACTCTCAGGGCGCCGCTGTAAACTCGGCAGTCGATCATGAGGCGGTGCATGCGCTGCAGCTTCGGCATCGGCCACGCGTCCTCGATGGGCGGGCCGAGCACCGGAGACTCCTCCACCACGTTGTCGAAGTCGCCCCAGTTGTTGAGCAGGATGTGCGGCTTGCCCAGCGGCGCCAGGGCCTCGGCGGCCCCGGGACGGGCGCCGATGTAGCGCAGCAGGCCGAAGCCGAGCCCCTTGCGCGGTACCGCCTCCAGCTGCGCGGCCACCGAATCGAGCAGCGCGCGGGCACCGCCTTCCTCGGGCACCTCGAGCAGCCTCGGCGAGGTCATCGAGAACCGGCCGATGGCGCGCGAGAGGTCGAGTTCGTCGCCACCGAGCTCGCGGCCGCGGGCGACCATGTCGACGATGACCGAACTCTGGCCCGACCACTCGGTGAAGCCGCGGAGCGTAGCAGCGAGAAGGGCCTCGTTGACCGACAGGCCGTAGGCGCGGCGCATCGCCAGCCGCAGCGCCGCCGTCTCCTCGACATCGAGTCCGATGACCACCGACTCCTCGGTGGACATGCAGTCCTCTCCGCCCTCGTGGTCGAGGGGCCAGTGCGGCACGGGCCGCTTCGCCAGCGCGGTCCAGTACGCGGCGTCCGCGTCGAGTTCCGGGGAGCGCGCGAGCCTGTCGAGGTTGCGGGCCCATGCCGCGAAGGACGACGTCGGCGGCTCCAGCTGCGGCTGATTTCCGGCGGCGAGGGCCGTGTAGGCGGCCTGGATGTCCTCCATCAGGACGTCCCAGGAACTGTTGTCCATGAGCTGGTGGTGGACGACGACGATGAGCGTGTCCGGCCGGTCGGGCCCGAACTTCACCAGCGCGACGTGCAGCAGCGGCCCGTTGGCGAAGTCGAGCTTGCGGTGCAGTGCCGCGTCGAGCCGCTGGAAGGCCACCTTCTGGGCCGCCGGATCGAGGGCGGACAGATCGACGCTGGTGAACGGCGTGCGCTCGAAGCGCTCCTGGACCTGGACCCGGTAGGTGCCCTGGTCCTTCGGGAAGCAGATGCGCAGCGACTCGTGGTGCTCCAGCACGCACCCCACGGCGCGCTCCACCAGCTTCGGGTCGAGGGGTGCGACCGCCTCGAAGATGAACGGATGGGTGTAGGTCTCCTTGTCCGGGAAGTCCCGCTCGAGGAAGGCGAGATGGGAGGGCACCAGCGGAACCGGTCCGGTGTCGGCACCCTGGCCGGCGCTCGCCGCCGGTGCGCCCGCGACCTGTGCCAGCCCGGCGATGGTGGGGTGTGCGATGAACTGCGCCGGCGTCACCGCGATCCCCGCCTTGCGCGCCCGGTCCACCACACGAATCACATGCAGCGAATCACCGCCCAGCGCGAAGAAATCATCGTCCGGCCCCACCACGGACAGCCGCAGCACGTCCCGCCAGATCCCCGCGAGTGTCTCCTCGGCCCGCTCACGCCGCCCGCCGCCGGCCACCTTCGCCAGCCCGGCGATGGTGGGGTGTGCGATGAACTGCGCCGGCGTCACCGCGATCCCCGCCTTGCGCGCCCGGTCCACCACACGAATCACATGCAGCGAATCACCGCCCAGCGCGAAGAAATCATCGTCCGGCCCCACCACGGACAGCCGCAGCACGTCCCGCCAGATCCCCGCGAGTGTCTCCTCGGCCCGCTCACGCCGCCCGCCGCCGGCCACCTTCGCCAGCCCGGCGATGGTGGGGTGTGCGATGAACTGCGCCGGCGTCACCGCGATCCCCGCCTTGCGCGCCCGGTCCACCACACGAATCACATGCAGCGAATCACCGCCCAGCGCGAAGAAATCATCGTCCGGCCCCACCACGGACAGCCGCAGCACGTCCCGCCAGATCCCCGCGAGTGTCTCCTCGGCGCGGCTGCTCGGGGCCGTGGCGCGTGCCGTGACCGGTGGTGCCGTGGTCGTGGCCAGCGCGCCACGGTCGACCTTCCCGTTGGGCAGCCGGGGCAGGGCGTCGAGCAGGACCAGGGTCGGGATCATGTAGTCGGGCAGCTTCTCGCGCAGCGCGGCCCGCAGGCTCTCGGCCGTCGCGCCGCTGCCCGAGGACAGCGCCACGTGGCCGACCAGCCGACGCTCGTCAGGGCCGTCCGCCACGCACAGCACGGCGCACTCGGCGACCCCGTCGCACGCGGACAGCACCGAGGCGACCTCCGCCAGCTCCACCCGGTGACCCCGGATCTTCACCTGGTCGCCGATCCGGCCGAGGAACTCCACCTTGCCGTCGGGCAGCAACCGCCCCCGGTCGCCGGTGCGGTAGAGCCGGCTGCCCTCGGCCCCGTAGGGGTCGGGGACGAAACGTTCGGCCGTGAGCGCCGGGTCGCCGAGGTAGCCGAGCGCGAGGCCGGTCCCGCCGACGACGATCTCGCCCTCGTGCCCGACGGGCACCGGCCGCAGCCGCCCGTCCAGGACGTGCACCCGCGCACCGCCGATGGGGCGCCCGAGCGGTACCACCGCGCCACGGCCCTCCCGCTCGTCCGCGACCGGCGCGGCCGCGACGATGCCGGTGGTCTCGGTCTGGCCGTACATGTTGACCAGCCGCGGCGTGGCGCCCGGCGCCGCACGCAGCTCCTCGGGCAGGTCGTACAGCAGCGGTTCGCTCGCGGTGAGCACGAGCTCGGGCCGCCATCCCCCGTGCTGCGCCAGCGCCGGCTGGACGACCCGCAGGTAGGACGGTACGAGGTCCAGCACCTGCACCCCGTGTCCGGCGGCATACGCCAGCAGCGTCTCGGGCGAGGCGATGACGTCGCGGTCGGCGACGACGACATGGCCGCCGTGCGCGAGGGGCACCGCGAACTGCCGTACGGACGACGAGAAGCCGAACGACGCGGTGTGCAGGTACACCGGTTCCGCGGGCAGCCCCACGGCTTCCGGCAGTGCCTGCACGTACCCGGCCAGGCCGCGGTGGGACAGCACGACGCCCTTGGGCAGGCCCTTCGTGCCGGAGGTGTAGACGACGTAGGCGGGCAGATCGGGTGAGAGGTCCACCAGCGGCGCCGGGTCGGTCAGGACCGGCATCTCGGCCTCGACGTCCTCCAGCACCAGCAGCCCGCCCGGTGCCTCGCCGGCCGAACCGGCCAGCGCCCGCGAGGTGACGGTCAGCGCGGGCCGCGCGTCGGCGACGATCGCCGCGCGGCGCTGCGCCGGATACGCCGGGTCCAGCGGCACGTACGCGCCGCCCGCCTCCATCACGGCCAGCGCGGCGACCAGGAACTCCACGCCCCGGTCGAGGTACACGGCCGCGGTCGCCCCGGGCCCGACGCCGGCGGCGGCGAGCACGCGCGCCAGCGCCCCGGACCGGCGCCGCAGCTCCCCGTAGGTGAGTGTGGTGTCGCCGCAGGTGACGGCCGGCGCGTCGGGGCGCAGAGCGGCCTGTTCGACGAAGCGCGCGACGAAGGTGCGCGCGTCGGCGTCCGCCGGCAGCTCGGGTCCCCGGCTCAGCGCGTCGATGCGGCGCCGCTCCTCCTCGGTGAGAAGGTCCAGGTCGCCTAGGACCCTCTGCCGTGGATCGGCGACCAGCCGTTCGAGGAGCGTCTCGAAGCGGTCCATCATCCGCGCGACGGTGTCCGCGTCGAACAGGTCCGTGCTGTACTCCGCCTGGCCTTCGAGCCCGCGCTCCGTCTCCCACAGGTCGACGACCAGGTCGAAGCGGGCGGTGTGCTGCTCGCCCTCCAGCTCGGTGAGCGTCAGCCCGTCGCCGGGGTCGGGCAGTACGTCGTTCTGGTTCTGCAGGGCGAAGCGGACCTGGAACAGCGGCGAATGACTGAGGCTGCGCTGCGGCGCGACGGCGTCCACCACCATCTCGAACGGCACGTCCTGATGGGCGTAGGCACCGTGCGCCCTCTCCCTCACCCGCTCCAGGAGTTCGGCGAAGGTCGGATCGCCGGACAGGTCGACGCGCAGGGCGAGGGTGTTGGCGAAGAAGCCGACCAGCGGCTCCAGTTCGGTCATGGTGCGGCCCGCCACAGGGGTGCCGACGGTGATGTCCCGCTGTCCGCTGGAGTGGGCCATCAGCACATCGAACCCGGCGAGCAGCACCATGAACGGCGTCACGCCCTCGCGGCGGGCGAGTTCGGTGACGGACCGTGACAACTCCGGACCCCAGCGCATCTCGTGGCGTGCGCCCCGGAAGCTCTGCGCCGCGGGCCGCGGCCGGTCGGTCGGCAGCTCCAACATGGGTACGTCCGCGAGCGTCCGCTTCCAGTAGGTGAGCTGGGAGTCCAGCTCCGCGCCCTTGAGCCACGACCGCTGCCAGCGCGTGTAGTCGACGTACGTGAGCGGCACCGGCTTCAGCGGCGAGGGCTCACCCTCGCGGAAGGCGCGGTAGAGGGCGACGAGTTCGTCGAGCACGATGGCGACCGACCAGCCGTCCGAGACCGCGTGGTGCAGGGTCATCACGAGCACGTGTGCGTCCGGCGCGAGGCACAGCAGCCTGCCGCGCAACAGGGGGCCTTCGCTCAGATCGAAGGGGGTACGGGACTCCACGTCCACGAGTTCGTCGACGAGCGCCCGCTGCTGTGCCTCCCCCTCCAGGTTCACCTCGTCGAAGGGCACATGCCGGGCCGGCAGGATCGCCTGCATCGGCTCGCCGTCCAAGGAGGGGAAGTACGTCCGCAGCCCGTCGTGCCGGGCCCACAGCGCCGCGAACGCCTGCCGCAGCGCGGCCCGGTCCAGCGCGCCGTCCAGCCGCAGGGCGATGGGCACGTTGTAGAACGAGCTGTCCTCCGCGAGACGGCTCAGGAAGTAGAGCCTGCCCTGCGCATACGACAGGGGCGCGGGTGTGGTGCGCGGTGTGGGCACGACCCGCCGCCGCCGCGGCTCGCCGCCGAGGCCCTCGATCCGCGCCGCCAGGTCCGCCAGGGACGAGGCCCGCAGGAAGACCCGCAGGGGGATGTCCAGGCCGAGCGCGTCCCGCAGGCGGGCGACGGCCTGTGTCGCCAGCAGCGAATGCCCGCCGAGTGCGAGGAAGCCGGCGTCCCTCCCGACCTCGGGCAGTCCGAGCACCTGACCCCAGACCTCGGCGACGGTCCGCTCGAGCGGTGTCCTGGGCACGTCCGCCGCACCGTCCGGTACGGCGCCGCCGGCGACCGTGGGGTGGGGGAAGGCGGGCCAGTCGATCTCGCCGTCGGAGGTACGCGGCAGGGCGTCCAGCACGACGAGGTGCTCCGGGACGGTGCGGGCGGGGATCTCTCGGGCCAGGGCGGCGCGCAGGGCGTCCGCCGTGGTGGCGGCGGTGCCGTCGCCTGCGTCATGGGCCGCGGTGTCCGGCACGGCGACGTAGGCGACGAGCGCGGTCCCGCCGGGCAGGTCGGTGCGCGGCGCCACGACGGCCTCGCGCACCTCCGGGAGCCGCTCCAGCACGGCCCTGGCCTGCGCCGGTTCCGTGAGCTGCCCGGCGACGCGTACCCGGTCGTCCACGCGCCCCACGTACTCGACGGCGCCGTCCGGGCCGACCCGGACGAGATCGCCGGTGCGGTGCAGCCGGGCGCCCGGCGCCTCGCTGAACGGGTCGGGCAGGAACCGCTGCGCCGTCAGGTCCGGCCGGTGCCAGTAGCCGAGGGCGACACCGGCGCCGCCCAGCCAGAGCTCGCCGACGGTCCCGGGGGCGGCAGGCCTGAGGGCCCCGTCGAGGACGTGGAAGCGGGTGCCGGGGCCAGGAGCGCCGTCGGTCCCGCCCGCGGCGGGGGCCTCGGCCGTGAAGTGCGCCGTACGGCCCGAGAGCAGCGTGCCGAGGACATCGGCGACGGCCAGGACGAAGCCCGCGGGGGCGCCGCCTGCGGCACAGTGGTGCGCGAGGCTGCGGTGGGTCACAACGAGCCCCTCGGGCCGCGACGTGACACCGGGGTCGTACAGGACACAGCTCGCGCTCTCGGGAAGCGGCCGCGCCGAGCCGCCCGCCGGGGCCGGCCCGTCGGGGTCCTCCTCGACCAGCACCCGCGGCCGCCCTGCGGGGAGTGCGCCGGCGTGGCGCGCGCTCGTCAGGAGGACCGTCACGTCGGCGTCGTCCAGCAGGCGCGCGATCACGCCCACCGGGTGGGCAGGGTCGACGGGCACGCAGACGGCGCCGGCCTTCAGCGTCCCGAGTACGCCGGCGACGAGGTCGACGCCCCGCTCGAGGCAGAGTGCCACGCGCGCCCCGCTCCCGGCGCCCGCCCCACGCAGCAGCCGCGCGAACCGGTCCGCCCGCTCGTCCAGCTCGCCGAAGGTCAGGGTGCGCTCACCGTCGACGAGCGCGGGCAGGTCCGGCGTACGGCGTACCTGGCGCTCGAACTCCTCGTGCACGCACCGCCCGTCGAACGGCATCGGCTCGTCGGCGGTGCGCAGGGCCTCCTCGATCCGCCGGGCCTCCTCGTCGGACAGGAGAGGGGCGTGTCCGACGGTCGTACCGGGCTCATGGGCGAGGTGCCCGAGCAGCGTGCCGAAGCGCCGGACCAGCTCGGTGACGGTCCTCGGGTCGAAGAGGTCGGTGGCGTACTCGAGGGTGCCGTGCAGTTCGCCCGCGCCGTCCGGCCACAGCTCCAGCGTCAGGTCGTACTTCGCCGTACCGGTGTGGTGGTCGACGGTGGTGACCCGCAGTTCGCCGACCGTGTCGTCCATGGCCTGGTCGTCCAGCAGCGCGAAGCTCACCTGGGCCATCGGCGCATGGGCGAGGCTGCGCGCCGGGTCGACGGCCTCGACGACGCGGTCGAAGGGGACGCCGCTGCGGGCGAGGCCCTCCTGGGTCACGTCGCGGACCCGGCCGACGAGTTCGCGGAAGGCGGGGTCGCCCGAGGTGTCCAGCCTGAGGGCGATGGAGTTCGCGAAGAAGCCGACCACGTTCTGAATCTCGTCCAGCGGCCGGTTCGCGACGGGCGTCGCGACCGTGACCTCGCCCTGCGTGGAACATCGGGACAGCAGCGCGGCGAAGGCCGCGAGCAGCACCATGAACGGGGTCGCCTGCTCGGCGCGGGCGACGTCCTGCACGGCCGACCAGGTCCCCGAGGGCAGCGTGAACCGGTGCAGCGCGCCGCGGAAGCTCTGCACCGCGGCCCTGGGCCGGTCGATCGGCAGGTCGACGGTCGCGGGCGCCCCCCGCAGCGTCCGCCGCCAGTAGTCGAGCTGCGGAGCGAGTTCGTCCTCGCGCTTCGGCTCGGCCTCCCAGGCCGTGTAGTCGGCGTACTGCACCCGCAGCGGCTCGAGTTCGGCCTCGCCGCCCCGGACACCGGCCGCGTAGAGCTTCATCAGCTCGTCGATCACGATGCTCATCGACCAGCCGTCGCACACGCTGTGGTGGATGACGAGGAGGAGGACGTGCTCCGCGGGGTCGCACTGGAAGAGCCGGACGCGGGCGAGCGGCCCGTGTTCGAGCGAGAACGGCCGGGCCGCCTCCGCCTCGAGCGCCGCGACGAGCCCCGCCCCGGCGTCCGCGTCGTCCATCAGGACGACGGGCGTGAGGCCGGCCTTGATCTCCGGCAGGATCCGCTGCACCAGGCTGCCGCCGGGGGCCGGGAACACGGTCCGCAGCGACTCGTGCCGTGCGAACACCTGCCGCACCGCCGTCTGCAGCACCTCGGTCTTGAGCGGACCGGTGAGCCGCAGCGCCACGGACAGGTTGAAGACCGCGCTGCCCGGGCTGAGCTGGTCCATGTACCACAGGCGTCGCTGTGCGGCCGACACCGCGAGCTGCCCGTCGCGGGGCACGGGGACGACGGAGTCGGCGGTCCGGGCGCCCCGTCCGGCGAGGCGCTTGGCGAGTAGCGCCCGCTTCGCGGGGGACATGGCGTCGAGACGGGCCTGCGAGACGGCCTGCCGTGCGGGGCCCGTGGCGCTCATCGGGCGGATTCCTTCTCGGACGACGCGGTCCGCGCCATGTGGGCGACCAGGCTCAGCGGTCGCATGTCCGTCCAGTTCGCGTTGATGAAGTCGATGCAGGACGCGCGGTCGGCGACACCGTGGGAAACCGTCCAACCGGCAGGCACCTGAGCAGACCCGGGCCACAGCGAATACTGGCCTTCGGCGTTCACCACCACGAAGAAACGTCCATTCGGGTCGTCGAGGGAATTCGACATCACGCCTCACTCTTTACGCTGGGTTCTTTTCTCGATGAGCAGCACGTCGATCCGCTTGCGGGGAGTGGACCCGAGTGGAGTCCGCAGGCTCAGTCCCACGCCCAGTTGTCGGGAACCGACGACGTGGTGTCCTGAACGGACACTTCGTGACCGGTCGCGGCGCCGGCCTCGGTCGCCTGCGCGGCGGATATCACGGGAAGGCTGAAAAGCACGGAGAGGAGAGTCACTCCGAAGGCCTTCTTGATACAAAGAGTCATCTCAACCTCACAGTTTTCGGGCGTGCCGAAGCAGCGCGGACGGGAGCGCGACATCGCAGAGAGGGAATTGCGTCCTTCCGGAGGCCCCCAGCCTTCGTGGGGAAGGCAGTTCCGGTCGACTCGCTAGAGCCTGGCCCGACAGCGGGCCCCGTGCCAGCGATCTCCGATGGCAGGTGGCGGACATGGCCTACAGCGGCCAGCCGGGGACACCGAACGCGCTGCTGACCGTTCGGTGTCATGACCTCAAGCGGCCCGGCCCATCAGGTCCCGCCGGCCGGGCCCAGCCCATATGTTCGCCACTGGGGCCGGGCCACCCGTTTTTCCGCAGTCACACCTCGGCCACCCACTCCGGTTTCCCGTCCCGAAGCTTCACGAACCTTCAGGAGTAAGCCAATGTTCATCTCAACAGGCCTGTCCGAGAGGGCCGTCGAGCTCTGGGTCGTCGGTGTCGTGGAGGAGGCGCTGCGGGCCGGTCCCGTCACGCCTGTGGACAGTTTCCACGACTTCGGCGGCTCATCGCTGACAGCCATGCGGATCTGCATCCGCATTCACAAGGAGACGGGTGTGGAGATCGCCCCCGAGGCGCTGCTCGACAGCGACACGATCGGCCAGTTCGCCGACGAGGTGGCCGCCCGGAAAAACAAGTGACCGCGAATCATCCGATGAGAGAGATGGCCCTGATTCACGAGGCGGTGAGCTACCACGCGCGACACGATCCGGACGCCGTCGCCCTGGTCGAAGGGGACGAACGCATCAGCTACGCGGACCTCGACGCCGCGTCCGAAGTCCTCGCTCTGCGGTTGCGTGAACGAGGTGCCGGCCCGGGACGCCTGATCCCGGTCGTCCTGCCACGGTCGGCACAGCTCGTCGCCGTGCTGCTCGGGATTCTCAAGTGCGGGGCCGCCTATGCCGCGTTGGACGTCCGTTGGCCACCGGCACGCGTACGCGCCCTGCTGGACCTCATCGATCCGCCCCTGGTCGTCACCCGCGACCCGCTGCCGGGTGCCTCGTCGCCCACCTGGGCGCCGCCGGCCGGCCCGCCGCGACGGCCGGCCGGCACCTGTTCGGACGTCCTTCCGCGGATCGACGTCGCACCGGGCGATCCGGCCACGGTCTTCTTCACGTCGGGTACGTCCGGCCGGCCCAAGGCCGTGGTCTCCCCGCACCGGGCGACCACGCGACTGACGCCGACGACGGCCCTCTGGTCGGGGCCCGGACGCGTCACAGCACAGGCTGCGCCGGCCTCCTGGGACGCCTTCTCGCTGGAGGTGTGGGGGACGCTCACCGCGGGGGGAACCTGCGTCGTGGTCCCGTCCGCCCGCCTTCTTCCGTCCACGCTCCGCGCCCTGGTGCGCGAGGCCGACGTCAGCACCGTCTTCCTGACCACGTCCCTGTTCCACCTCTTCGTGGAGGAGGACCTCGGAGCCTTCCAGGGGCTGAGCGACGTCCTCACCGGTGGCGAACGCCTGTTGGCCGGTCCGGCCCGCCGCTTCCTGACCGCGTACCCCGACCTGCCTCTGACGAACTGCTACGGCCCGGTGGAGAGTTGCGTGTTCGCCTCCGTCCACAGGGTCACCGCCGGTGACTGCGCGGCCCCGGACGGTGTGCCGCTGGGCACCGCGATACCGGGTACGGAGATCCACGTCCTGTCCGGGAACACGCCGGTGACTCCCGGCGCGACGGGGGAGATCTGCATCTCGGGCGACGGTCTGGCACGGGAGTACCTGGGAGCCCCCGAGCTCAGCGCACGCAGCTTTCCCGTCGTCCCGATCGGGAGCCTTCCGACGAGGATCTACCGGACCGGCGACCTCGGGCGGACGGACCACCGCGGCGTGCTCCACTTCCGCGGCCGGTCCGATCGCCAGATGAAGATCGCAGGCCACCGCGTCGACCCGGAGGAGATCGAGGAGGCGGGGCGGAGCATCCCCGGCGTGCGCGACTGCGTCGTCGCGGCCACCGCGGACCACCTCGGAAGCGGCACCCGACTGGCCGTGTTCTACACCGTCGACCCGGCACCCGGCCCCGGCAGCCGGGACCTGCGGCCGTCCGCACTCCGCAGCGAGCTGGCGACACTGCTTCCCGCCCACCTCGTGCCGCACGTGGCCCGCCCGGTGCCGGAACTCCCCCTCACCGCGAACGGGAAGATCGACCACGCGGCCCTGCAGGCGTACCCGGCCGTGCCCGTCACCACCAGCCCCGTGAACAGGAACTCGTGATGACCACCAGCCTCCCCGGGCACGCACACCCCGAGCCCTCCACAGTCACCTACCCGATGTCGTACGAGCAGGAGTCGATCTGGCTCACCGATGCCGTCGGCGACAGCACCGGGCTGTACGTGGAATCGTGGGTCCACCGCATCCGGGGCGACTTCAGCGCGGCTGCCGCGCAGCAGGCCCTGACCGGCATCGTGCGCCGGCACGAATCCCTGCGCAGCCGACTCCACATCCACGGAAACCGGGCCCGCCAGGAAGTCCTGCCCCCCATGCCGGTGCCCCTCACTCGGTGCCGGGTGTCCCCCGCGGACCTGCAGGCAGCGATACGTGAGGTGGTGTCCCGGCCCCTCCCGCTGGATGAGCCTCCGCTGCTGCGCGCCTGCCTGCTGGAGGTCGGCGAAGGGGATGCCGTGCTGGCGGTGGCCGTCCACCACGCGGTCGTCGACGGATGGGCACTGCACCTGCTCGACGAGGAGTTCAGCGACCTCTACGGCGCGGCACTGACGGAACGCGCCCCCGAACGCCCCGAACCGCCCCTCCAGTTCGGTCCGTGGGCACTGCGGCAGCGAACGTCCGCGGGACTGCGGGAAGTCGTCGACGCCTACTGGAAGCCCACCCTGGCCGACGCGCCGTCGGAGTCGACCTTTCCCCTGGATCACCCCCGCCCCGAGGTTCTCAGCCACCGCGGCGGCCTGGTCGAGTTCGCTCTCGACGCGGACCTCACGCGCCGACTGCGAGGCCTGGGCCGGCGGTTCAAGGCCACACCGTTCGTCGTGTACGCCGCCGCCGTCACCGCCTTGCTCGCCAGGCACGGTCAGCAGGACGTCGTCCTGGGAACCCCGGTGTCGCGACGCGACGGCCCCGAGCTGGAACCGATGATCGCCTGCCTGACGGACGTCATGCCACTGCGGCAGACCGTCGAGCCGGCGCGGTCGTTCGGTGAACTCGTCCTGCACACGAAGGAGACGGTCCGCTCCGTCACCGCGCACAAGGACGTGCCCTACACCATGCTGGTCCAGCAGACGGGAGCGCCGCGCAGCCGTTCTCGTCCCCCCCTCTTCCAAGTCGTCCTGACCGTGGACGACGCACCCGCTCCGGGACTGTCCCTGCCCGGCGCGCAGGCCGAGCGGCTCTACCCGCACGACGGGACTGCGAAGTTCGACGTCTTCTTCCACCTGATCCCGGCACGCGACGGCTGGCTCGGGCGGCTGGAGTACGCCGAGGACCTCTTCTCCCCTGAGACCGCCCGCCAACTGGTCGAACGCCTGCGGCTCTTGCTGCTCGACGCGGCGGACGACCCGGCCCGCGCGGTGGGAGACCTCGCGGTGACCACCGCCGCCGACAGGTCCCTGCTCGACACATGGGCGGACGGGCCGTCCCCGAGGGGGACCCCGTCACCGGCCCACCTTGCCGTGGCCCGGTCCGCCCGGTCGGCACCTGATCTGACGGCGGTCGTCCACGGCCGCGACCACCTCACCTACGCACAGCTCGAAGCCGAATCCGACGCGCTGGCCGCGCACCTGCTGACCGTGGCGCACCCCGGTGACCGCGTCGGCGTTCTGCTGGAACGGACGGTCCGACTGCCGATCGCGGTCCTGGCCGTGCTGAAGGCCGGCTGCTGCTGCGTGCCCCTCGACCCGGCCTATCCCGCCGAGCGGATCACGTTCATGCTCCGCGACAGCCGCTGCGGCGCCGTCTTGACCAGCAGCCGGCTCCAGCACCACATCACCCGGCTGCCGGACGTGCCCCCACTGCTGCTGGACGAACACCGGCCGACGGCACCCGGCCTCCGACCGGGCCTGCCGGACGTTCACCCGGAAGACCCGGCCTATCTCCTGTACACGTCCGGGTCAACGGGCCGGCCCAAGGGCGTCGTGATGCCCCACCGGTCGCTGGCCAACCTCGTCCAGTGGCAGTCGCTCCGGTCCGCGCGGGGAGCCACGACCGCCCAGTTCGCGCCGCTCAGCTTCGACGTCGCCTTCCAGGAACTGTTCAGTACCTGGGCGGCACGCGGCACCCTCGTGCTCGTCGACAACGAGGTGCGACGCGACCCGGCCCGACTGCTCGCGCTGATCCGGACAGCGGCGGTCGAACGCCTCTTCCTTCCCTATGTGGCCCTCCAGCAGATCGCCGAGTACGCCGCCGCCGACGACTGGCACGGGCCGTCCCTGCGCGAAGTGATCTGCGCCGGCGAGCAGTTGTTCGTCACCCCGGCGATCAGGGACTTCTTCACACACCGCACCAGTGCTTCGCTGGAGAACCAGTACGGTCCCACTGAGACGCACGTGGTCACCGCCGAACGCCTCTCCGGCGACCCCTCCGCATGGCCGGACCGCCCGAGCATCGGCCGCCCGGTGCCCGGAGCTCGAATCCGTGTCCTCGACGACCGGCTCCGGCTCCTTCCCCCCGGAGCGGTGGGCGAGATCTGCATCGGGGGAGAAAGCGTCGCGACCGGTTACCTGGCACGTCCCGACGCATCACGCCAACGGTTCGTCCAAGACCCCCACGATCCCGGCGCCGGCCGCCTGTACCGCAGTGGCGACCTGGGGAGGTTCCGGCCCGACGGCACGATCGCATTCGCGGGACGACGAGACGGACAAGTGAAGATCCGCGGCCACCGAGTGGAATGCGGCGAGGTCGAAGCCGCGGTGAAATCGGTCCCCGGCGTCACCGACGCGGTCGTGACGGTCGACGCCACCGTCGTCCACGACAAACGGCTGATAGCCCACTACATACCCGCAGGCAGTGCCGCCCCCGACGCGCGGGAACTGCGCCGCACCCTGCGGAGCCGGCTTCCCGAGCACCTGGTTCCCTCCGTGTGCCTCGCGGTGCCCGCCTTTCCCCTGACCCCCAGCGGCAAAGTGGACCGCGCCGCCCTGCGGCCCCCGGCACCTCGCGACCGGCGCTCCGCCGCGGAGGACGCCACACGCGGCCTCGACGCCACGGAGCGCCGAGTGGCGGCGCTCTGGAGCGAACTCCTGGGAGCCGACCGTATCGGGCCGGACGACGACTTCTTCGCTCTGGGCGGCAATTCGGTCCTGGCCGTCCGACTGCTGCTCAGGATCCGCGAGGAGTGGGGGGTCCAGCTCACCCTCGGATCGGTGTTCGCCGCTCCGACGGTCGCGCGCTTGGCGGGAGTGCTCGCCGACGGCGCACCGCCGGTGACGCCCGATCCGCTGCCGGACGCCGGACTCGACCCCACGATCACACCCACGGCCACCGTCGTACGGGTCACACGCGAGCCCGAACACCTACTGCTGACCGGGGCGACGGGCTTCCTGGGAGCCTTCCTGCTCCGCCAGCTGCTCACCGCCACCCCGGCCACCGTGCACTGCCTGGTGCGGGCGAGTGGAACCGGGTCGGGAACGAAGCGGATACGCGCGGCACTCGAGCACTACCAACTGTGGGACGACGCCTTCACCGAGCGCGTCGTGGCGGTCCCCGGCGACCTGGCTCAGCCGCAACTGGGCCTGTCCCAGGACACCTTCACCCGTCTGAGCCGTCACGTGGACGCGGTCTACCACGCCGGAGCGAGCGTCAACCTCACCCAGTCGTATCGGCAGTTGGAGAACGCGAACGTGCGCGGCACGGCCGAGGTGCTGCGCCTCGCCGCCTCGTCCCGGTCGGTGCCCCTGCACCACATTTCCACCGTGGGCGTGTACGCGGGCGACCTGGCCGGCCGCACGCACATCCGTCCGGAAGACCCCCTCCCGCCCGCGGCCACTCTGTGGAACGGCTATGCGCAGAGCAAATGGGCTGCCGAGATGTTGCTGGTCGAGGCGAGAAGACGCGGGCTCCCGGTCTCGATCTATCGTCCGACCCGCATCGCCGGTGACACGGCCCGCGGTCTGTGCCAGCCCTCCGACTATCTCTGGCTCCTGCTGAAAGGGTGCGTCGAGGCCGAACTGGCTCCGGCCGACCCGGAGACCGACTTCGATCTCGTCCCGGTCGACGTCGTCAGCAAGGGCGTGGTCGAACTGTCACTCATGCCGGAAGCGGCCTCCGGCACCTTCCATCTGGCCGGCGGCCGGAATCTCAAGCTGGCGACAGCGGTGGACTGGCTGTGCGGCATCGGGTACCGGATCACGGAAACCTCGTTGACCGCCTGGCGGGACACGCTGGCGCAGGACGAAACCAACGCGGCCTTCCCGCTGCTCTCCCTCATCTCACCGGAGGAATCGCTCGGGATGAGGGATGCCGCCCCCTCATTCGACGCGGAAGGCACCTGGGACGTGCTGTCGAAGCGCGGCATCACCCTTCCGGAGATGAGCAGGGAGTATTTCGCCGCGCAGGTTCACGCGTTCGTGAAAGACGGGTTTCTCCCGCCGCCGCATTGAGGAAGCGCTGAGCGCACGGCGGCCGTGGCGGTCGAGGGCGCACGGGGCCGGCTCAACCGGCCCCGAACCCACCGCCGTCCGGCTGAAAGGGGGCTTGTGACGCCGCCCACACGCCGAGCGTCAGATCCGCCGTGCACGAGGTCAGCCGCCAGCCTGCGAACCAGGTCCGGTCGAGCCACTCCACCCAGGCACCGGCGGCCACCTTCTCGGCCTCCAGGAGGTTGGCGGCCGTCACGAAGGTCATGGCCATCAACAAGGGCGGACTGGGGACGAGGCTGACATGTTCCACCCCCGGCTGCGCATCACGCCGGATCCGTTCGGATGCCATGCCACAGAGCTGCTGCGCAGCTCCAGAGGCGGCCTGCCGATCCGGCTGAAGGACAACCTTGATGGCGTACATGCGAAGAACATACGCATCTGTGAGCTCCTGGACAGGCCGCGGGCTCGACTTCTTGCGGACATGACATGGATATGCCACCGCGCCGTTACAACCGCGGGACGACCACTGAGTCCCGTGCGGCGCCACATGGGGCGTCACGTGGCGAGGAATCGATCACTCATGTTGATCAGAACATGACGGACAGTATGATGCGGCGGAACCGCAGCACTCGATCCGCCGCGGGAATGGGGGATACTGCCATGCTGGAAAGCGTCGAGCTGGCCACGAGGGATCAGAACGTCTACCGCACACTTCTGCTCCATCCGGGCTGGAACATAGGCGACGTACAAGAGTACCTCGGCCTGCCGGAGGAAGAGGTCCGCGCGGCACTCGACCGGCTCGCGTCGATGTCCCTGCTGCGCCCCGGCGCGGACGCCGGTCGCTTCGTCCCCACCAACCCCGAGATCGAACTCAAGCCTGTCTTCGAGCGCAGGGAGGCCGAGCTCGACGAGCAGCGGGCCAAGCTCTCCCGTGACCGGTCGACGGTGGCGGCACTGGCCGCCGAGTACGCCGCGCTGCGTCTCCAGGCGGGAGCGCCGGGCCTGGAACGTCTGGAGGGCCTGGACAGCGTCCGCATCCGTCTCCGCGAACTCGCCCAGAGCGCCACCTTCGAGGTCCGGGCCTTCATGCCCAGTGGCGCGCTGAGCCCGGGAGCACTGGAGGCGGCTCGTCCGCTGGACGAGGACACTCTGGCACGTGGCGTGCGCATGCAGACGGTTCACCTGGACAGCGTGCGCAACGACCACCCCACGGTGGAGTACGCCACATGGTTCACGGCGCAGGGAGGCCAGACGCGTACGGTCCCCTCGCTGCCCATGCGCCTGATCCTGTGCGACCGCTCCATCGCCGTCATTCCGGTGAACCGGGAAGCCAGCCAGGAGGGCGCGTTCGTCATCCACCTCTCCAGCGTGGTCGCGGCCCTCAACGACCTGTTCGATCTCGTCTGGGACCGCGCCACCCCGCTCGGCGACGTCCCGGTCCTCGACTGCGAGGGGCCCAGCGACCGCGATCTGGCGATCCTGAAGATGCTGGAGGAGGGTTGCACCGACGAGGGCATCGCACGCAAGCTGGGCGTCTCCATCCGCACGGTCCGCCGGCTGATGGCGGACATGCTCAAAAGGCTCAACGCCCAGAGCCGCTTCCAGGCCGGCGCCGAAGCCGTTCGCCTGGGCTGGCTCTGACGCGCCACAGCCGAGGTCCGGCTCAACGCCAGGCCTCGGCCCGTGGGGAGGTGGCGACCGGCATGTCCTACGTCAACGGCACGTTCATTCTCGTCGAGGCGACAGTCATGCCCAGGTGATCGCCTTCGTCTTCCTCCTCGAGCACGCACACGGTGGGCGTGCAGCGTCAGTACACCGGCACCGCCGGACGCATCGAGAACAGTCAGGTCGCCGTGCACCTCGCCTGCTCCACCCCCCTCGGGCGTGCGGCAATGGACCTGGCCTATGCGACAGCGGACAGCACCAGCAGGGCAGCTGCCGCGAGGACCGCGTACCCCAGGAGCAGGCAGGCCGACAAGCGTTGCCGCAGAGCGCGATATCGCGTCTCGTACGCCCCGCGAAGGTCCTCCGCCCGTGCGGCCGTGCGCTGCCACGACATCCGCGACAGCGTCAGGTATTCCGCAACGAACTCCCGCTCCAGTTCGTGTCGTTGTGCTTCGGTGAGCCAGCCGAGCCGGGAAGCGGTGCGCGCTGCCGCCGCGCGGCCCTCCTCCCGTGCGGCGGCGAGCAGGAGGTGTCCCTCGATCTGACGGACCAGACATCGTTCCTCGTCCACCGTCATCGCGCGCTCAACTCCTTTTCCGCCTGCGGCTCCTGCGGGCGGTGCAGGTCGAACGCCGGGGATTCGCTGCGGATCCGCGGCAGGGTGAGGAAGTTGTGGCGCGGCGGCGGGCAGGAGGTGGCCCACTCCAGGGAGCGGCCGTAGCCCCACGGGTCGTCGACGCCTACCGGCTTGCCGTACTTGGCGGTCTTCCACACGTTGTAGAAGAACGGCAGCAGGGAGGATCCGAGCAGGAAGGAGAAGATCGTCGAGACCGTGTTGAGCGTGGTGAGTCCCTCGACCGCCAGATAGTCGGGGATCCGGCGCTGCATCCCGTTCACGCCCAGCCAGTGCTGGACCAGGAAGGTGCCGTGGAAGCCGATGAACAGCGTCCAGAACGTGATCTTGCCGAGCCGCTCGTCGAGCATCTTGCCCGTCATCTTCGGCCACCAGAAGTGGAAGCCGGAGAACATCGCGAAGACGACCGTGCCGAACACGACGTAGTGGAAGTGCGCCACCACGAAGTACGAGTCGGAGACGTGGAAGTCCATCGGCGGCGAGGCCAGGATGACGCCGGTCAGACCACCGAAGGTGAAGGTGATCAGGAAGCCCGTCGCCCACAGCATCGGCGTCTCGAAGGACAGCGAGCCCTTCCACATCGTTCCGATCCAGTTGAAGAACTTCACGCCGGTCGGGACGGCGATGAGGAACGTCATGAAGGAGAAGAACGGAAGCAGCACGCCGCCGGTGACGTACATGTGGTGCGCCCACACCGTCACGGACAGGCCCGCGATCGAGATCGTCGCGGCGATCAGGCCCATGTAGCCGAACATCGGCTTGCGGGAGAAGACCGGGATGACCTCGGAGATGATGCCGAAGAACGGCAGGGCGATGATGTACACCTCTGGATGGCCGAAGAACCAGAAGAGGTGCTGCCACAGCAACGCGCCGCCGTTGGCCGCGTCGAAGACATGTGCCCCGAATTTCCGATCCGCCTCCAGCGCGAACAGCGCGGCGGCGAGGACGGGGAAGGCCAGCAGGACCAGGACGGCCGTCAGCAGCACGTTCCACGTGAAGATCGGCATGCGGAACATCGTCATGCCCGGCGCGCGCATGCAGATGATCGTGGTGATGAAGTTGACCGCGCCGAGGATCGTGCCGAAGCCGGAGAAGGCCAGACCCATGATCCACAGGTCGGCGCCGAGGCCCGGCGAGCGGACCGCGTCCGACAGCGGGGAGTAGGCGAACCAGCCGAAGTCGGCCGCACCCTGCGGGGTGAGGAAGCCGCCCACGGCGATGGTCGAGCCGAACAGGTAGAGCCAGTAGGCGAACATGTTCAGCCGCGGGAACGCCACGTCGGGCGCGCCGATCTGCAGCGGCATGATCCAGTTCGTGAAGCCGGCGAACAGCGGCGTCGCGAACATCAGCAGCATGATCGTGCCGTGCATCGTGAACGCCTGGTTGAACTGCTCGTTCGACATGATCTGCAGGCCCGGACGGGCGAGCTCGGCGCGCATGAGGAGCGCCATGACGCCGCCGATGCAGAAGAACGCGAACGACGTGACCAGGTACAACGTACCGATGGTCTTGTGGTCGGTGGTCGTCAGCCACCGCACCGTCCTGATGCCCCTGAGGTCTTCGATGTGCTTCACGCCCCGCCTGTGTCCGCATTCGGCCCGCCCGTCACACTCGAACGACGCGAGGAACCTCACGAAGGAAGGGTGTGACGATCCCGGCGGTGCCGGACACGAACCGAACATGAGCAACGACGAGATCTTCGCCGCTGCCTACCGCGAGCACTATTGGGCCGTCAGCCGCTACATCGCGCGGCGTCTGCCCGAGCGGCCCGACGAGGTGGAGGAAGTGGTGGCGGAGGTGTTCACGGTCGCCTGGCGCCGTCGGCATGACCTGCCGGACGCGCCACTGCCCTGGTTGTACGGGGTGGCCCGTAACTGCCTGTCGAACGCGGTACGCAGCTACGGGCGCAGGCGCCGACTGGTGGGCCGGCTGGGCAACGACGAGGCCGCGCACAGCCGACACATCGTGGACAGTCCCGACTCCGAAACGCCCGGAGCCTGGGTGCGCGAGGTCCTGAACCGTCTCTCCGGGCCTGACCAGGAGATACTGCGCCTTGCGGCGTGGGAGGAGCTGGACGCCGCGCAGATCGCGGTCGTTCTGGGCTGCGGCAGCCGCGCGGCGACGATGCGCCTGCACCGTGCCCGCCGTCGGCTGCGCGCCGAGATAGAGCGCGTCCGCCCCACAGCACTCACGCCGGGCACACCGACCGGTCGGCGGGCGGGCGCCATGGCACCGCAGGACGAGGCGCCGACCGGGCACGGCATTCACGAGAGCCCACCCCACGGGACGCCGGCGGTCGCCGCACCGACGCCGGCCGTGGCCGCCGAAGGCGCGGACACGGCCGGTTCGTTCGGCACCGACGCCGAGTCGTCCGCCGCGGAGAACGGTCCTGGACCGCGATGGTCCCGCTCCGCGTCCAGCGCGCCCGCCGCCGTCCCGCTGTGCAAGGACCCTCGCCATGTCTGACGAACTCGACCTTCTCCGCGACGCCGATCCGGTGCCGGACCACGCTCCGCACTTCGGCGACGGTCCGCTGGACCACCGCGCCGAACGCCGGCTGGCCGCACTGCTCGGCCAGGACCGCCGTCGGCTCCGGACGCCGCGCGCCCGGTGGCTGTGGAGCCTGGCCGCCACAGCCGTCGTACCGGCCGTCGCCCTTGTCGCCGTCCTCGGCGGCCCGGGTGGGCCGCCCGCCGTCGCCGCGCCGCGCCCCCTGACCGTCCAGCCCCGTTCCGCCCCCGTCCCCCTGGGACAGATGACCGCACTGGCGGACGCCGCCGCCGCGGCCGGCTCCCCGGGACTGCGCAGGGGCACCCACGTCCAGTCGTGGAGCCTCGGCATGAGCGACGACGCGCCGCCCGTGACCCTGCCCGAGGAGCGTGTGGTGCGCTGGAACCCCGACGACAGCCGCACCGAGGTCGTCGTGGCGACCGACCCCAGCCGTCCGGGCCGTCCCGTCCTCACCGACGAGGGCGACACACCGCGCCTCGTCTCGGACGGTCACGTGCTGAGTCGGACCACCTATCCGCCGAGCTGGAGCGACGCCCCACCGGAGTCGCGCCCGCCGCACACTCCGGCCGCCTTGCTGGCCTACCTCACCGAGATGGCCCACACGCACACGAAGGCACCCCTGACCACCGACCAACTCCTCGACTCGACACAGGAGTTGCTGGGGCACTGGACGCTCGGCGCCCGTGAGTCGGCCGCACTGGTCCGAGTCCTGACCGACGCCGGGGGACTGCGTCCGGCAGGACGGCTGACGGACCGGCTCGGACGGCCGGGTGAGGCCTACGTGTACAACGGCACGGGCGTCCGGCGCATGCTGATCCTCGACCCTCGCACCGGCACCGTCCTCGGCCTGGAGACCACCGCAACCCGCGACGACCCCGAATACGGGGTCAAGGCCGGGGACGTGCTGGACTACAGCGCCTGGCTGCCCTGACCCCGTTGCGCCGCTCCGTCCACTCTGCCGTACCGCCCCGAAGCATCCTGTTCGCGCACGACTCGCGGGCGCTCGACAACGAGACCCGGGCCCGAAGCCCCACTTGTAGAGTCCGCACAGCGGAGAGATCGAAGATGACCGTGAACGACGTAGCCGCGTCGACACTGCTGGACGTTCTGCTCGACGCGGCGCGAGAGGCCCCGGGCCAGACCGTCGTGCCCGTCCGGGGAGACGGCGGCGAGCACGCGGTCACCTTCGCTCAACTCCGGGACGACGCACTGCGCGTGGCGGCGGCCTCATCGCGGCGGGCGTGACACCGGGCACCCCACTGCCACCGGTCGCCGACCGGGGTGACACCTTCCAACCGATGTTCTGGGGCGCACTGGCGGCAGGGGCCGTGCCCGTCCCGCCCGCTGCGCAGCCGCGCCGGATCGAGCCGGTGTGGGAACTCCTCGGCAGGCCGCCCGTCATGGTGGACGAGGTGACCAGCGCCGTCGCCGTCGACACCGGCGACGGGCCGCACAGCCGACCGAACGACACGGTGCGGCTGTTGCGGCTCGACCTGAGCTGCGTCCGCCTGCTGCTCGTCGGCGCCGAGCCCATCTCGCCCCGCGTCTGGCGGGAGTTCACAGCGAGCGCGGCTCCGGCCGGGCTGGATGCCCGCGCCCCGCTCCCGGTGAACGGCCTGGCCGAGACCACTCTCGCCGTGACCGTGCCGCCGCTCGGCGAGACCGCCTCGCCGCTCGTGCTGGACCGTGCCGCGCTCAGTCGGGGCCGGGCTGTGGAGACCGATCCGGGCCCGCACGCGGTGGAGTTGACGGATCTGGGACGGCGGGTGCAGGGGTGCGAGGTCCGGATCACCGGCGAGTCCCGAGACCCGGTAGGCGAGCTGCGGGTCGGGCATGTACATGTGCGGGGACCGCAGTTGGGACGCGGGCACCGCCGGGCGCCCGAGGCGAGCGCGTCGGCGTTCGGCGACGACGGCTGGCTGCCTACCCGATCTCGGCTTCCTGCGGGACGGACGGCTGTGCGTCACCGGGCGCCACAAGGACGTGGTGTTCGTCAACGGCCGTACGTTCCATGCGTCGGACCTGGAGTCGGCGGTCGCGGCGACGCCGGGGCTGCCGTCCGGGGCCGTGGCGGTCGTGGGGTCCACGGATCCGGACGGCGGGGGCGAACGGGTCGTCGCGTTCGTGCAACGGGCACGCCCCGAGCCCTCCGCCGCCGCACCGATGCTGCGCGCGGCAGCCGGCCGGCTGCGGGAGAACCTCGGCCACGACGACGTACGCGTACTGCCGTTGCCGCCGGGGGCGTTCCCGCGTACCACCAGCGGGAAGATGCGCCGCGGGGAGCTGCGGACGCGCTTCGGGAACGGGCGGTACGCCCCGGTCGAGGGCCGCTGGGCCGACGCGACGGCCACGACAGGGGACGGGCCGACAGGCGGTCGGCGGACGGGCCGCCGAGCGGGTCGATGGGCGGTCTCGTCGACCTCCCGCGGGCCCTCGCCCACTGGGACGCCGCCGAAGCCGCCGGGGTCCGGCCGGCCCGTCTCCACCTCCTCGACCACACCGTCCCACCGGAGGCTCTGAGCGTCCTGCCCACCACAGCGACCCCGCTGACGTCACTGTCGGACCCGCAGCGCCGCCGCCGGGCTGCTTCGGCACCCTCGGATCCAGCTCACGCGAGCCTTCCGGCCCGCGGAGGTCAGGCGGTGCTGAGGGGATGGGCCGCGGTGGCCGAGCGTGGGGGCCAGGCGTGGGGGGCGAGTATGCCGAGGACGTACGCGCGGGCCACGAGGGCCGGACGGGTCGCGGCGCCCAGCAGGTGCCGCAGGCGGCTGAGGTGGTAGTCGAGCGTCTGCCGCGACAGGTTCAGGGAGGCGGCTATGTCGCTGTTGCTGCTGCCCTGCGCCAACAGCGAGAGGATGCGGATCTGGGCGGCGGTCAGCGGTGGATGCGCCTCGTGGGCGAGGCTCTGGTGGGTGATCACGGCCCAGACGTGCCGTGCCCGGCCGGCGGAATGGCCGATAGTCGTCAGATGGAGCTCCGCCCGCCGCTGCAGTCCATGCGTGTCGACGAGCACGGCAGTGGTCTCGACACGTCTGGTGCGGCGGGCTATCAGACTGTTCCAGCGGCGGTGCAACCGGTCTAGGTCAGGACCCGGTTCAGGGGCCAGCAGCGTGTGGGCGCGACGGCCCACCAGGTCGGTCAGGCCGAGATGGAAGAGTTCGGCGGCCGCCACGCTCGCCTCGATCACCCGCCCGTTCGCCGACAACAGGGCGCAGGGCAGCCCGCTGTGGTCACGCAGGGCGCTGAGGTTCTCCTCGGCCTCCTGGCGCTGCGCCGTGGCCCGCAGGTGGTCGGTGATGTCGACGTAGATGCCGGCGATGCACGAACGCGACTGCTCCCGCACCGGAAAGCGGTGGCCGACGGCGCGACCCGTGGTGCCGTCCTGCCGCAGGTAGCGGAGGGTGTGGCGGACGGGGCTGCCCCGGGTGAGTATCTGCTGGTCCAGGGCCCGGAACCGGTCGGCCTCGGCCGGAGTGTCGAAGTCCTCGATGTATCTGCCGACCAGTTGCTGCGGCACGGTGCCGTAGAGGTGTGCGTAGGCGTGGTTGGCCCACAGGTAGCGCCCGTCGCCGTCCCGGATGAAGGCGGCCGCCGGAGCGAGGTCCACGAGGTCCGCGAAGGCGGCGTGGCCGGGCGGTACCGCGGGCCCTGCTTCCCGCCGTCGGTCCGGGGCGCGCTGTGAGCCGCCCGGGTCGGCGAGACCGCCGGTGTCGTCCCACGCACCTGTCTGCAGGATCCCTTCGGCGTCCGCCTTCCCCGCCTTCTCCGCCTTCTCCGCCTTCCACACCTCGTCGACTTCCCTGCAGGGCGCCGGAAGGTTCTCGAGCAGTGTCTTGAGGCTTGGGTCGCCCACAACGGTCTCCGTCCGTATAGGACTGGCTGACGCACAGTCACGTGACGTTGGATATCCCGCGCGATACAGCGCAAGCTCCATTCCCGGCCGAGTTGCCGGAAGTGGACGGTGGGGCTCGCCGCCCTACCGCTCGGCCGGGGATCCGGGACGAAACGCTGCGGATCACCCCGGGACTCAGGCATTTGCCTGAGTCGTGAGCGCCCTCTGCGGCGATATGGACGGTTACAGCCTGGTCCCCTGGAGTGTGCGGGCGGACCCGCGGACGCCGTTCCCCCGCACACGTTCCCGGGCGTCACCGCACCGCCGGTGCCGATGACGGCCCTTGCCGACCAGGTGAATGGAGACGAACTTCTGTGAGCACGGTGCTGTTGGTGCATGCCAAGGGTGGTCCGCCGCTCGGCCATGTCCTGTCCCGGACGGCTGCGAGGGCGGACGTGCACCTCCTGGCGCTCAGCGCTCTTCCCCCAGCCGTGGCGGGCGCCGCCGCGAGACTGTGCGCCTCGGTCACCACCCCGGACGACGCGGGTCACTCCGACCTGGTCTCCCTGATCGTCTCGCGTGCCCGGGAGGTGGGTGCGAAAGCTGTGATCACCTTCTCCGAGTACGCGGTCGTCGCGGTCGCCGAGGCCTGCGAGAAGCTCGGTCTGCCGGGCGCGGGCGCGGCCGCCGCACTCGCGCGCGACAAGCGGCTGATGCGCAGCACCTGGCAGCGCAGCGGCCTGCCGCAGCCCGCGTTCCGCCCCGTCGCCACGGAGGCGGATCTGCAGGCGGCGGTGGACTCCCTGTCCTGTCCGCTGCTGCTCAAGGCCGCCTGGAGCGCGGGATCCACCGCCCACCAGATCATCACCTCGCCCGTCGAGGCGTCCGCCGCATGGGCCCGCTCGCGCCGGGTCATGGCGGAGTCCGCGCAGTTGGGATACGCGGAGCTGCATGTCGCCGAGGCGGACGCCGACTTCGTGGTCGAGGAGATCGTCAGCGGTACGGTGGCGGACTGGTTCGCCGAGCCCGGCTGGGGCGACTACCTCAGCGTCGAGGGCGTCGTGGCGGACGGTGTGTTCCACCCCGTCTGCCTCAGCGGCCGGATGCCCACCGTCGAGCCCTTCACCGAGCGCGCCGGCATCACCCCCGCCCTGCTTTCGCCCGACGCGCAGGACCGCGTCGTGGACCTGGCGCGCCGCGCCGTCGACGCGCTGGGCCTGCGCGACTGCGGGACGCACACGGAGATCAAGCTCGGCCCCGACGGGGGCATGTGGCTCATCGAGACCGCTGCCCGGTTCGGCGGCGCGATGACGGTGCCGCAGATCGAGGAGGTCTTCGAACTGGACCTGGTGGGCATGCTCGTCGACCACCTGCTGGGACGCCCGGTCGCCTGGCCGGAGCAGGCCCTGACACCGGCGCAGGCGCGGGGTGCGGCGGGCTCCCTCGTCGTCCTCGCGGTCGACGGGCGCGGCGAGGCCTGGCAGGACCGCAAGGTGTGGGACTTCTCCGTGGTCGCGTCGGACGTCCCGCTGAGCCCGGACAGTGAGCTGTCGGTGGTGGCGGAGAGTTCTCTGCCCGACGGCAGTGTCGTGCCGGTCTACGACCCCGCCGCCGGGGCCAACACGATGGCGGCCCTGTGCCTGCTCTCCGCCGCCGACCCGCGGACGGTGCTGCGGGACTTCGAGACGCTGGTGGACGCGCTGCCCCGGGTGCTGCCCGCCGTGCGGTCCGAGGAGGTCCCCGCATGAGCACCCGACTGGCCACCGGCGCCGCCGAGCCCGCCACGGACCGCACGGTCGTCGGCGAGAACCTCTCTCTGCCGCTCTTCCGGACGCTCTCGGGAGTCCTGGCGGGTCACCCCTACCTCAAGGTCGTCGTCGACCGGGTGGAGAACACCTGGCATCTGCTCGACACCGGCGCGCACCCCTTCCACGTCAACTACGTCGCGACCCGTGTGCTGGGGATGGACCTGGCCGCGCTGGACGCGCAGCTGGACGCGTTCAACGCCTCTGTCTACACCGATCCCGAGCGCCGTTTCCTGCTCGGTGTGCTGTCCCTGCACACCGAGCAGGAGGAGGGCAGGGAGCGGCCGTTCCTCGTCCTGGAGACGACCGAGGCCGACACCATGCAGGGCGAACTGCTGGCGTTCTTCTACGAGTTCGTCCGGGCCCGGGTCGACAGCAGGCTGCCGCTGCTGCTCAAGCCCGCCAACCACGGGCAGGAGGAGGGGCTGTCGGCGATCAGCGAACAGCGTGTGCCCCGCATCCTGGGCCATGAGCTGTTCGGTTCCCGCGATCGCACGCCGCTGAACCCCGGCGAGGCCACCGGGCGGCTGCGCTTCTTCCGGACGGCCGAGGAGTACACGGCGGCGGAAGCCGCTCTGGGCTGGGCGGACATCGTGGCGATGCCGTGCCTGCCCGACGACGTTCCGCGCGTCGCCGGCTTCGTCAACACCGCGCCGATCACGCCGCTTTCGCACACCAATGTCCTCGCCTCCGGCTGGGGCATTCCCAACGCGATCGTCCGCGACCTGGAGCAACTCGTAGACAGGGACGGCCTCGACGACGCGTGGGTGCGTTACCGGGTCGACGAGGACGACATATCCCTGCAGCGCCTCGACCACGAACCGGACCTGCGGGCGCCGGCCTGGCACCAGCAGCGCATACGCCTCGAGCCGCCGCTGCTCGAAGACGCTCCCGTACTGTCCCTGCACCGGCTGCGCAGTGCGGACCGCGACCGCTACGGCACGAAGGCGGCCAACCTCGGCGAGCTGCACCACGTCCTCGACAGCCGCACGGTGGACCTGACCTCGTTCTACGGCCGGCCCCGTCCGCCGCGCGAGGACCTCTACGGCCACCTCGCCACCCGCCTCGGCCTCACCGCCTTCACCACCGATCAACTCCGCACCAAGGCAGCCGAGTTCGTCGCCGAGACCGTCGGCGCCCCGGAGGGCGTCGCACTCCCCTTCGCTCTCCAGCAGCGGTTCCTCGCCTCTTCCCCGGCCCTCCAGCAGGGCATCGGCAAGCTGAAGATGGCGCTCGAACTGGACGCCACCGACGTCCTGGACTCGCTGTGCCTGCAGCTGCAGCACCTGATCCGGCACACTCCCGTCCCCGAGTCGGTCACCCGGCAGATCGACCAGGCCTTCCCCGCCGCCGCGGCCTCGCGCGGACGGCTGGTGGTGCGCTCCTCCTCCAACGCGGAGGACCTCCCCGGGTTCTCCGCGGCGGGCGTCTACGACTCCGTCACCACCGTCCACGGCACGGGTCAACTCCTCGACGCCGTACGCCAGGTGTGGGCCTCCCTCGTGTCGCCCCGCAGCGTGCGGCTGCGCCACCAGGTCGGCATCTCCCTCGACGACACCTACATGGGAGTGATCATCCAGGAGTACGCGCCCGCCTCCCTGGGCGGCGTCCTCGTGACCTGCAACCCGACCCGCCGGGAGGACTTCCGCAACGTCTACCTCAACTGTTCCCCGGGCTCGCCCGAGCAGGTGGTCGACGGCACGGTGCTGCCGCAGCAGTACCTGTACAACACTGTGGAGGGCGGCGGCCGTACCGTCGCGCTGGGCTCGTGGGACCAGGGACTGTCCGCCGCCGTCCGCGCCCGGCTCGCCGACCTGTCCCTGACCGGACGGCTCCTGCAGTCCCACTTCAGCGGAACCGACGTGGACAAGCCCCTGGACATCGAGTGGCTGATGACCGAGCAGGGCGATTTCCGCCTGGTCCAGATCCGACCCTACGCGCTGTGAGGGCGCGCCCCGGCACCGGAGCGACCACGGGCCTGACCGACACCGCCCGCCTGATCATCCGGCTCAACTACGGCTTCCAGCTGCTGTTCAACCTGCTGTGGTGGATGCCGGTGTTCTACGCCTACCAGAAGGCGGCCGGCCTCTCGGACGGGCAGATCTTCGGCATCCAGAGCATCTACTACGTGGCCTTCTGCCTGCTGGAGATCCCGACCGGCCTGATCGCCGACCGGATCGGCACCCGCAACTGCCTGCGCGCCGGCGCGGTGGTGATGACGGCCGCGAACCTGGCCCCGGTGGTCAGCGCCTCCTACACGGGATTCCTGATCCACTTCCTGGCCATCGCCGCCGGCCGGTCGCTCACCTCGGGCGCGGCGAGCGCCTACCTGTACGACGGGCTGCGGGCGGAACGGTGCGACGAGCACTACCTGCGAGCGGAGGGTACCGCGCGGGCACTGGGGCTGGCGGCGAAGGTGGTGTGCTGGCCGCTGGTAGGGCCGCTGATGGCGCTCTCGCACCCGGCCCCGTACGTGCTCAGCGCGGCGAGTGCGGCAGGCTCCCTCGTCTGCGCGGTGCTGCTGCCCCGACTCGCGGGAGCGGAAGCCGGAGCGGACGAGGGCCGCAATGACGGCGGGCGCCGGGGCGGCGCCTTCCTGCGGGACGCGGGGACCGCACTGCGCTGCGTCGCCGCCTCGCCGTGGCTGGCCCTGGTGATGGTGCAGGGCGTGGCGGTCTTCACGCTGTCACGCATCTGCCAGGTCAACCTCTTCCAGCCGATCCTGCTGGCCCACGGCATCGGCGAGGCCTCGCACGGCGGGGTGCTGGCCGCGATGACCGTGGCGGAGGCGGTGGCGTCCGCGCGGCCCCAATGGCTCAGCCGCAGACTGCCGCCGGTCGCCTGGGTGTCCGTCCTCAGCCTCGCGCTGGCCGGCACCCTGGCTGCCATGACCCTCGGCGGGCCGTGGACCGTCGTCGCGCTGCTCTGTCTGTTCGCCGCGGCCACCGGGTTCGCCTTCCCGGTCCAGCGCAAACTGGTCAACGACGCGATCCCCGCGCACGCACCGCGGGCCACCCTGCTGTCGGTGGAGAGCATCGTGGACCGCGCGGTGTGCGCCCTGGCCGCGATCGCCGCGGGCGCGTACCTGTCGGCCGGGCATCTGGACGCCCTGCTGTGGCACAGCGCGCTGGCCACGGCGGTTCTGCTCGGGGTCTTCCAACTGCTGTTGCGCAGCGGGGTGGTCGCCCGCGGGGGCGGGGTTCGGGACGGGGATCGGGCGGAGCCGGCGCAAGGGAGCGACCGCACAGGAGCCAACAGCACCGCATCGGCGGAGGCGGGCGACGGTGCAACCGCCCCGGCGGACACGGGGGACGCCGGCCGCAAGGAGGCCCTCCAAGGGGACCAGGCCTCGCGAGGCCCACGAACGCCCTGACGACCGGAGCCACCGGGCCCACCGGCCACGGGCCTCCAAGCCACCGGGCCCCCGGCAGAACAGCCGATATCCGTGGCACAGGCGCCGATCCGTCGTCGTACGCCCCCGGTCGAGGGTGTACGACGACGGGCGGTCCGGGCTGCCGCTGCGGGCTGCGGCTGCTGCGGGGACGGCGACGGCGACGGCGTTTCAAGCGAGGCGACGGCCCAGGAGTTCGATCAGACCCGCCGGCAGGAACGCGGGCCGGTACGGCAGACCGACCTGGTACGACACGAAGCCCAGCGAGGAGGCGACGGACACCTCCTGAGCCGTCTCCGCCTGGTAGACGACCCGGCAGCCGGCCGAGTCCTCCTTGGCGCGCCGCCACAGGACCGGGGACGGCTTCCGTTCCGCCTCGGTGCGCGGCGTACGGATCCGGTCGCCGAAGTCTGCCCAGGCGAAGGCCGCCGGACCCCGCCATGTCGCGTCGACCTCCGTCCGGAGGCGGGCGGCGCGCTCGCCGTCTGTCGTACCCCAGGAGGGCGGGACATTGGTGATCAGGCCTACCCGGACGTGATGTTCCCGCAGGGTCCGCAGGTACGAGGCCGCCCCGGGCAGGTAGGTGGTGCTGCCGTCGTCGGCGGTGTGCACGAGGGTCTCCCCCAGGTCGAAGTACACGACGGGACACGCCCGTTCGCCGTGCGGGGGCAGGGTGGCGAACGCGCTCTGGCCCTTCCCGGCCTCCTCGGAGGCGGCCACGGCCGCCGGCGTGCACAGCACCGTCGACACCAGGGCCGCGCCCAGCGCCAGTGCCAGACGGGGCGAACTCCTGTAAGCAGATCCGTTCATGAGCACCGCCACCCCTTCAGTGTCATAGACATGACACTTTACCGCTCCCGTGGTCCATGGGTGGGCCTGGCGTTGAGTACGCGTACTCATGTGACCGGTACCGTCGCACCGGCCCCACCGCCCCAGGCCGAGACCGCCGGCCGACTTCCCGTAACCAACACGCCCCCTCCGGGCGTCACTTCAGCATCAGCTGCGCAACTCCTGCGTGGCACGGCGCATCTCGTCCGCCAGCCGTGTCAGGACCGCTGGGAGCGGGACGTCGTCACGTGCCGTTCGCTGCCGCCGCGCGGAGGCAGCTGCTTCGATCTCCTGACAGAGTCCCGCCGCGCGGGCGGCTCCCACCGTCGCGCAACTTCCTTTGAGGCGGTGCGCGAGCAGCCGCGCCGCGTCGAAGTCCCCGGCCCCCAGCGTCGTGCGCAGCCGGCCGAGGTTCTCGGGGGTCGAGGCCGCGAACGCGTCCGCGATGTCCGCGATGGCCTCGGCGGGCAGACCGTCGAGCTCCGCCGGTGTGCCCGAGGTGCTCGGCGGGGAGGACTCGGTGGGCGGTTCCGCCGTCCAGACGGCGATGCGGGCGAGCACCTGCGTCCGGTCCACCGGTTCGGTGAGGTGGTCGTCCATGGCTGGAGGCCGGATGTCTGACGCCGGCCGACCGCTGCGTGAACGGCATCACCGCCACTCGTGCAGGCCGCCTGGGACCGCTTCGGAGTCGCAGGCCGGGCGTCGCGGTGCCGCAGCGGTTGCCGTCACCAGGCTGTGGTCGAGCGCTTCACCGGCGAACGGCCGAGATCAGTCCGCCGGGCCGTTCCTCGCGCCGCGGCGGGGTGCTGATCGGGCGTCCGTAGGCGGCAGCGCGTTCACGCAGGGTGTGGCAGTCGGCCTCCCAGCCGTACCCGGCCAGCCTGCCCACCGGGTCGTCGGGCATCTCCGAGAGCCACATGGACGCTGCGGATCCCGGAGCGGCGTCCGCGCCGAACCGCTCGATCACACCGCGCGAGCCCCACGTCAGCCCCATCCGGCTGCCTGCCGCCGACTGCGCGCTGATCCGCGCCAACAGCAGTTCCACCGCGTCCTCGGGCAGATAGATCAGCAGTCCTTCGGCGATCCATGCGGTCGGCACCGTGGGGTCGTGCCCTGCGGCGGCCAGCGCGCCCGGCCAGTCCTCACGCAGGTCCACCGCGACGGTGATCCGCTCGCAGCGTGCGACGGCCCGCTCCTGGCGCAGCACGGAAGCCTTGAAGTCCAGTGGCTCGGCGGTGTCGACCTCGAACAGCCGTGTGCCCTCGGGCCAGTTCATGCGGAAGGCCCGGCTGTCCATGCCGGCGCCGAGCAGCACGACCTGCCGGACACCGGACGCGGAGGCCTGCTGCAACAGGTCGTCGAGGAACTTCGTCCTGATGACGATGGAGAACGACACGGCCAGCCGGCGGCGTCGCGCGGACTCGTCGTCGGTCAAGGGCTGAGAGGAGGGCCACAGGCCGCCGGCGGTGGCGAAGGCCTGTGCCAGGGGATCGCGGAACAGCGCGTTCTCCCGCTCGCTCTCCAGCGCCCGCACCCGGGCCACTCCCACCGCCGTGGCCCACACCCCCGACGGCTCGACCCGCTCCCGCTCATCAGCCATCACACCACCGTAGAGGATCGATTCCAAGAGGCCTGATGAGGGGAGCCGGCTTCATCTACGTGCGGCCGGTCATGCGCACCGACCGGCCACGACCACCCAACCCGTCGAAATGGTGGGGGGTGGGTACATGGCAAAACATCTCCAGTCCCGAGCCGGTGGCCGGGGCCTGTCCGACCCACCCCCCATAGCCGCGAGTCCCTCACGATCTCCGTCCGGCCCATGACACCGCACCGTATCCCGAACCACTGACAACACGGCCGGCCCGCATCACTACGTGCGGCTGTCGGGTCGCGTCCCGAGGTCCTTCTACCCGGACCCATGACGACTTGCGGATCACCTGGAACAATCACTCCGCCGACGCCACCCGGACATGACGCGCCTCCTGCGGGCGCACGCGGCAACCATGGCGTCCGCTTTCCGCTGAGCAACCTCGCACCCCCGATTTCCCAGGCGTGAGGCGCATATGGGATGCACCCCACGCACCACCCCCCATCGGGAGACACGATGAGAGTTCGTCACTCCACTGCTGGAAGCCGCTGGGCAGCAGGCGTTCTCGCCCTGCTGCTGGCCTTGATCGGAGCGCTGCTCGTACCCGAGCCCGTGTCCGCGGCAGAAGCCGCCCGCACAGCATCCGCCACCGGGCATGCCACCTCCGCCTCCGCCTCGACGTTGCCCACCAGGCTGCGCGGAGTCAACCGCTCCGGCACCGAGTTCATGTGCGTGCAGAACCGGGGCATCTTCGACGGCCCCGCTGACAGCGCCTCGATCCAGGCGATCAAGAACTGGCAGGCCAACGTCGTCCGCGTTCCACTCAACGAGGACTGCTGGCTCGGCATCAACGGCGTCAACCCCGCCTACAGCGGCACCAATTACCGTAATGCCATCTCCGAGTACGTCTCCCGGCTCCGTCAGGCCGGCCTGTACGTCATCCTCGAACTGCACTGGAGCAGCGGTGTCCACATAGGCATCGGCTCCAGTTGCTGGGCGTATGCCTCGCAGTGCCAGAAGCCCATGCCCGACAGCGACCACACCCCGGACTTCTGGAAGTCGGTGGCCAACACCTTCAAGAGCGACCAGGCCGTCGTCTTCGACCTGTTCAACGAGCCCTTCCCGAACCTGGTGATGTTCGACCGCAACGCCTCGTGGAAGTGCTGGCGCGATGGCGGTTCGGCCTGCATCGGCTTCCTCTACTCCGTGGCCGGCATGCAGACTCTCATCAATGCCGTGCGGTCCACCGGCTCGACCAACCACATCATGGTCGGCGGCATCAACTACTCCAACGACCTGTCGGGGTGGCTGACGTACGCACCCTCGGACCCGGCCGGGAAGCTCGTGGTGTCCTGGCACTCGTACAACTTCAACAGCTGCAACACCCAGAGCTGTTGGGACTCCCAGATCGCGCCCGTCGCCGCCCGCTATCCGCTGGTGGTCGGCGAGATCGGTCAGAACGACTGCGCCCACGGCTACATCGACACCCTGATGAACTGGCTGGACAGCCGAGATCTCGGCTACCTGGGCTGGACCTGGAACACGTGGGACTGCAAGTCCGGCCCGTCGCTCATCACCGACTACAACGGGACCCCGACCGCCTACGGCCAGGGACTCAAGAACCGCCTCGCCACCGGCTGACCGGACTCCAGGCGCCGGGCTGCTCCGGCACACCGGAGCAGCCCGGCCCATCCGTACGACCCGTGCAGCCGCGTCAGCTCTGCCTGCGCCGCGACGCCTGCGGCGACAGATGGCGGGCCAGCGTGCCGAGCGCCTCGGTCACCTCCTTCACCGCCTCCGGATCGCCCCCGACCGCCTCGGCGAGCGCGCCGTCGATACCCGCCGCCCTCACCATCGCCATCCGGTCGGAAGGGCGGGACACCTGACGCACCAGCAGGCGACGACGGTCGGCCGGATCGTTCTGGGTGACGACCGCCCCCGCCTCCTTCAGGCGGGCCACGGCGGTGGAGACCTGGCTCTGCGGAAGCCCGGTGCGGGCGGCGATCTCACCGACGGCACTGTCGGGGTGGGCGGCCAGGTCACTCACCACGATGAGGACCGACCGCACGCCACCCCCGTACCGGGCCGCACCGCCCTCCGGCTCGGGCATGGCGCCCTCCCCGATCTTCATCAGGGTGCGCCCCAGCAGGAACAGCTCGACTCCATCCACACCCGCAGAGTACATCCACCTCGATGCATCGGCCAGAGATGCATCGGGAATACATGCATCACAAGAGATGCATCTCTATTGATGCATCTTAAAAGATGCGTTAGCGTGAGAGGACGACGCCGGCAGGACGGGCGACGGAACCCCTACGACGGACCACGAATGAAGGAGACTCTCGTGCGCAAATGGCGCGGAAACCCCTGGGCGGTGCTGGTGACGCTCTCGCTCGGGTTCTTCATGACCCTGCTGGATCTGACGATCGTGAACATCGCGATCCCCGACATGATCAGCGGCCTCGGCGCCACGCTCGACCAGGCCCTGTGGGTGGTCAGCGGCTACGCCCTCGCCCTGTCGGTGTTCCTGATCACCGCAAGCAGACTGGGCGACCTGCGCGGCCCGCGCACCCTGTTCGCCGCCGGCCTCGTGGTGTTCACCCTGGCCAGCATCGCGTGCGGACTCGCCCCCGGAGCGGCCGCACTGATCGCCGCCCGTGCTGTACAGGGACTCGGCGCGGCGCTGCTCGTGCCGCAGACCATGACGCTGATCGTGTCGGTGTTCCCGGCGGACCGGCGGGGCTCGGCGCTGGGGATCTGGGGCATGGTCGCAGGCGCGGCCACGCTCTGCGGCCCGACGGTGGGCGGCATCCTCGTCTCCACCGTCGGCTGGCGCTGGATCTTCCTGGTGAACGTGCCGATCGGCATCGCGGCCCTCGCCCTGACCTTCGCGGTCGTCCCCGACATCCGCCCCGCCCGCACCCACCGCTTCGACCTGCCGGGCATGCTGCTGGCGACCGCCGCGCTGTTCTGCCTCGCCTTCGGCCTCCAGGAAGGCGAGCGGTACAACTGGGGTGCGGGGATCTGGGGTCTGATCGCCGCGGGCGTGGTGCTGGCCGGCATGTTCCTGCTGCACCAGCGCGGCGCACAGGAGCGAGAGCCTCTCGTCCCCTTCGTCCTCTTCAAGGACCGCAACTTCACCGTCATGACCGTGCTGGTCGGTCTCATCTCGGTGGCCATGCTGGGCCTCGTGCTGCCCTTCAACCTCTACCTGCAGTCCGTGCTGCACATGAGCGCGATGAAAGCCGGTCTCGTCCTGGCGCCGTCGTCCGTCGTGTCGATGGCTCTCGGCCCGTTCGCGGGGCGCCTCGCCGACCGCATCGGCGGCAAAGTCCCGATCCTCGCCGGTCTCGCCCTGTACACCTGCGGCATCGTGGCCATCACCCTCATCGCCGGCCCCGCAACACCCTGGTACGCCTTCCTGCCCGGCACCCTCCTCACCGGACTCGGCATCGGCTGCACCGTCGCCCCCATGTCCGCCGAGGCCATGCGACACGTCAAGCCACAGTTCGCAGGCGCGGCATCCGGCGTCAACAACACAGTCCGCCAGATCGGCTCGGTCATCGGTGCCGCCGCCGTCAGCGCCCTCCTTCAGGGCCGACTGGCCGCCGAACTCGCAACGGGCAAAACCTACTCGGCCGCCTTCCTCGCCACACTGCACGTGACAGCAGCCCTGCCGATCGCGGTCCTCACAGCCGGGATGCTGGCGTGCCTCCTGATCCGCAACCACACCAAGTCCCGCGCCGCGCACCCCGTCCCGCCCACCTCGCCCGCCCGGACGACCCCCGAACCCCAGCCGGCCACCGCCCCGACGACCAGCCCCACACCGCAAGCAGACCACCGTCCCGCCGCAGACCGGGTCTAGACAGTTCCCACCCTCCGTGCCCGCAGGGGCACGCGCCACGGCAGAGCCGAACCGAGGAACCCGCACAACACCCGCCCCCACCCCGAAAGGAGATGGCGCTCATGCGAAACCCGACGCCATACTCAAAGGGTGGACGCCCTACATCGTGGTCGCCGGCAGCGCCATGCGTGAGAGGACGGGTGCGGCGGGTGTCCGGAGGCGGCCAGACGGCTTTGACGGAGCTGTGGCAGCAGCGTTGGCCCGACTGCCCTCCGGTCGGGTACAGGCTTCGGGACCCCTACCGGGATGTCTGGGTACGCTTTCACAGCCTGCCGGATTCGAAGCGGTACGCGCAGGACGAGAGCGAGTACGCCGTCGTCCTGGAGCGCTACAACACCGTCCTCGAGGAGTTGTTCGCCGGTTCGGACGTCTACGTGATCATTCCCCTCTGGGCTACCGAGGCAGAGGTCAGGTCAGTCCGACCGGACGAAGGGTATTGGCAGAGTCTGCTGGTGGAGGACGATCCCGACCCCGAGTTCCGTACGTACTGCCACCTCTCCGCCACCCGCCGGCCATGGCGGCGAGGCTGCATCGACGAACTGCTCCGAGACGTCGCCGACTACGAAACGGCCGGAGTCCTCGTCACCGACACCCGGATGCAACGCATCCACCACCCCTACGACGGTGGCGCCGACGTCTTCCTGGCCACACCCGAGGAGCGGGACCGCCTGCGCGATCGGCACGCAGACTGGCTCTCCAGCCATCCATCGGGCCTCTGACACGCCAGATCACCGACAGAGCCGGCAACGGTGCCGTGGACCGCGGCGACGGCGCGCGGGTGATGCCCGAACAGCCGGTACACCGGGGCACGGTTGACGCCTTCCTCCGCGTCGCAGTCCCGCCCCACCTCTGGGGCCCCGGTAGACCGGTTGCCGCGGCGATGGACCCGGCACCCGCGGCGCGTACGTACCCGTGATGAACTGGCCGCTGATCACCAGCCACAGAGGGGGAGAAGTGACGGCAGAAGCGGAGCAGTTGCGCAAGGACGGGCACCACGTAGAGAAGTGGGCGCTGGGGTGGTTGCTGCTGTCGCTGGCGATGTGGGGGTGGTTCGGCTACCGATTCCTGCCGGCCGACGGCCGAGGGTCCTTGGCGCGAGCTGAGGACAGCCGCGCCCTCGTGGGCATACTCGCGCTGGCGGTCATCCCGACGATCATCGCGACGGCGACCCTCGTGTACGCCCGGGTCTTGTTCCGCCTGGCTCGCAGGGCCTTGTAGGAGTCTGTCGCAGTCACCTCACGCACAACTGCCCGGACCACCGGGGTCTGCCGTCCGAGCAACACCCATGATCTGCGCCATCTATCGGACACATGCCAACCGAGAGTGACCTCCCTTTCGGCACGGCGGATACCTCAAGCACTGCGGAGAACGCAGGCGGCCCGCCGTGCCCTGCGCACCTTGCTGGATCGAGCCGGAAGCGCGGCATCCTGCTCATCGGCCCGTTGCCCTAATTCCGGCGGACAGGCCCTAGCATCTGCGCATGCCTTCACGTCGCAGCCATGACAACTTAGCCGCCCTTCCGCGCGATCCCCGAGCTGACCGCTATCCGATGCCGATCGTGCCGTACGGCTGGTACGCGGTGCTGCGCGGCCGCGAACTGCGACCGGGAAGGGTCGTCAGCCTGCACTACTTCGGGCGGGCGCTCATCGCCTTCCGGGGAGCCGACGGCCGGGCAGCTGTCCGGGACGCGCACTGCCCGCACTACGGCGCGCATCTCGGCGCGGGCGGGAGGGTGGTGGACGGCACGGTGGAATGCCCGTTCCACGGGTGGCGGTTCGGCACCGACGGCCGGTGTGTGGAGGCACCGTTCGCGGTGCACACGCCCAAGGTCTCCCTCGGCGGGTTCCCGGTCCGTGAGCACAGCGGGCTGATCTTCGTCCACGCCGGTCCGGGCGAGCCGTCGTGGGAGGTGCCCGAGATCCCCGAGACGGGCTCGCGAGAGTTCGCCGTGCCCATCGACGACACCTGCCGGGCACGCGTCCACATCCAGGAGATGCGCGAGAACATCGTCGATGAGTCCCACTTCCACTTCATCCACGGCCAGAGCGAACCCCCTGTCCAGGAGTGGCGGGCGGACGGCCCGTTCGCCGAGGCCCGGGGCAGGATCTCCCGCCGCGTCCTCGGCCGGAACATCGACAACACCTTCGACGCGTTCATGTACGGGCCCGGTGTCATGGTGGTCCGTACCCACGGCCCCGTCCTGTCGGTGACCGCCGTCGCCCTCAGCACTCCCGTCGACGACCGCACGAGCGAACTGCGGATGCTGTACTACATCCGCAAACCGGCGCGACTGCCGTTTCTGACGCCCCTGGCCAAGCTCGTCTTTCGCATGGCGGCCTTGGACGAGGTGCGCGAGGAGGTCGGGATCTGGGACCACAAGATCCACCAGGCACGCCCCGTCCTGCTTCCCCACGAGAAGGGCATCAAGGCGCTGCGCCGCTGGTACGCGCAGTTCTATCCGACCGACTGACTGATCGGCCGACCGAGGACCCCCGTCAACCGGATCCAGACGCCCAGACGGAAGATGTCGGGCAGAGCTGGATCCCGCCTCCTCCGAGCGCAAGCGGTGCGCTACAGGTGACCGATCTCAATCGGCGCCCTGCGGCTCCACCTGCGCCGGCATGCCACGGCCTATCGTCATCGCCCAATGAACAGCTGGGGACGCCTCGACGGACACGGCTCCACCGCGCTCCACCCCGGACACAGCGACCTGGTTGGCAATCGTTCTGAGCTGGGAAGCACCGCAATCCAAGGGAAAGGACACGTGCACCGGCTGCACGACCACCGTGACTCTTCCCTCGCCTTGGCAACTCACCGCGATGGTGAGGGCATCCCCCTTCTTGCCCTTGCCGTACTCAACGGTGGCGTTCCCGGTGGTCACCTTCTGGCGGCCGGCGAGTGAGGTGTCCGGCTCCAACTCCGGCGGCTCCCGCAAAGAAGGCTGCGCGGTGCTGGGCGCAGCGGCGGCCGTCGCACTGCTCGGCTCCGCTGCCCCCCGGGATCGCGGGGGCTGTTCGGCTTCCGAATGATCCGTCGTGCACGCGGCGATAGAGAGAAGTGCCGCCACACACGCGATGCTCGGTACCGCACGGGTTCGCCAAGACATGTCAACTCTCCGGGAAAGCCAAGCCGACGTGACGCGGCGTGTGAATGATGATGTCGCGTCGCTGTCCTGTCGCAACTGTCGCGATCATGCCAGCGCTCCTGACGGGCCACCAGCCATCGGTGCCTTTCCTGAGCAAAACCTGAGCCAGGCGATCAACAGGCGACGACTCATCGAGCACACGTCCTCGGAAGGAGTGGAGCTGGAAGAACCCGCTGAATCTCCTCCGCATAGGATGTCGCCGAAAGCGGCCTCCCATAAGGTGACGCCGCCCCTCGGAAGAAGCATCCATGGACGACAGAGTCGCCCGCATCCGATCCAAACTGGCTGCTGCCTGTACGGAACCCGTTCCCCGCCCACGGACCTTCGCGCGTGCGCCCGGTGGTCGACGCCTCGGCACCCCTCTCAGCGAAGAACGAGTGGTCGCCTTCGAAACAAAACACGGCGTGCGTCTCCCCCATGGCTATCGCACGTTCCTGCGCGAGGTCGGCAACGGGGGCATCGGACCCGACTACGGACTACTCCCGCTGACCCGTTGGTCCGCTCACGACATCCCCACCGCCGGTCAGCAGCTCGGGCGGGTCTTCGCGCTGGAGCCGACGGACGCCGTCGCCGCCGATTGGGCTCAGCTCTGCGCCATGGGCAACAACTCGTACGCCGGTACCCACACCGTTGTCCATCGCGGCTGTCTGGAGATGACACTGCTGGTGATCTCGGGCCCCGCTCGAGGCCGGCTCCTCGACGCCGACCTCGGAGACCTCGCCGCACCTCCGGTCCTCCATCCCCAGCCAGACTTCCTGACCTGGTACGAGGATTGGCTCGACGCCTTGCCCGAGGGCGGGATCGTCCCCGACTTCCGCGACCAGATACACGGCAGTTCCGAGGACCTCGTCGACGTCCTGACCGCATCGGGGTCCCCCGGCGAACGACGAGCCGCCGCCTACACCCTGGGCGGGCGTCATCCCCTTACCGGCCGCGCCCGGAACGCGCTCGTCCAAGCCCTGGCCGACGACCCCGACCGGCGAGTGAGGATGGACGCGGCGCGGACCCTGGCCGAGCTCGACGGCGATGCCGCCGAGGTGCTGGCTTCGGCGCTCAGGGATCCGGACCACTGGGTTCGACTTCGGGCCTTGGTCTACCTGCTCCAGGTCAGCAACGACGAGACCGCCTACGGGTCGACGGCCCGCGAGCTTCTGCAGGACGAGAATCCGAACGTTCGGATGGCTGCGGCAGATCTTCTCGCCCGGGCTGGATGGACGTGCCGACGACGGCGAGCACCGTCTGGCGAGCATCCTGACGCAGACGGATCCTCACGAAACCGATCCGGTCGGCGGGGGCCGGCGAGGAACCAGAAAAATGCCCAGCCCCCGCGCGGGCACGTCTGGGAAGATGCAGTCCGACCTTCAGGGGGTGGAGTGCATGGGGCTCGACTACAGCTACGAGATCTTCACACCGGCCCAGAACGTCGCCGGCGCACTGATCGGGCTCGCCGAGCTGGCGCCGAGGACCCAGCGAGTGCCGCCCCTGACGGTCACCCTGCCTGGCGGGGACCAGATCGTCCTCCCGTTCACCTCCAACTTCAGGAGCGAACCGGTCGATTGCTCGACAAGCAGCAGGCTCGAACTCGACACCTCCATCATGTTCGGCGTCGACGACGTGGTGCGCGAGTTCTTCGACGTCCAGGAATCGGAACTCGACGAGGTCGGAAGGATCGCGATCGGATACGTCTACCTCACGGTCCGGTTCGCGCCCACGCTTCACCCTCGCTACGCGTCGCTGCAGTTCACCGCAGCCACATCCGGGATGAGCCGGATGTTCGAGCGGTCCGCAAGCGTCAGGGCCGTGTTCACCGGCCTCACCGCCACCAGCGGCGGAGCGTGCTGCGTGCTCGACACCGAGAGCGACACCTTCACCATATGCTGGCTGAACGGCGAGCCGATCCAGGACACGGTTCCCGGCCCCCGCTTCGCAAGCCACCGTGACCTTGTGGCAAGTTGGCCCGGTCAGGACCGGTGACGAGCTGAAGCAGGCGCACGAGCGGGCCGCAAGAGCCCGGTGTCGGCGCCCACACCGGCGAGGAGCCCGCTTGGCTCGGGCGCTTCGCCCGTCACCTGCGGGACGTGGAGGCCGCCGCTGCGGTGGACGAGCCGTCCCGGTGGCCGCCGTGCGACACGACCGGGATGGCGGAGCTCGGCCCGTCCGGCGGAGATCACCGACCAGCTGAGCGCTCTTGCGCGTGATCCCGAGGGGCGAACGATCATCGCGCATGACGGCGGCCGAACGGCGCTCGGTGCAGGTGCGGCGGCGAACTGCACGAGGCGGGCCGAGTGGACTGTCTGCATAGGAGATTGTGGATTCCACGCCAACGACAGGAGCGCAGCCGGCGGTGCATGGTTGTGGTCGCCGCGAAATGGCACACTGACGACGGTGCAAGTAGCTCTCTTCCAGAGCAGGTTGCCAGAGGACGCCGAACGGCACATCGAGTTCGTCCCGGCAGTTCTTGCCCAGCTGCACCCGCCCGACCCGATCTACCGAAGAGAGACATGACATACCGATTGGCCGGGGCACTCGTCCTGGCGGTCAGCCGGGCCGGATGGGCCGAGAACCGGCGACACCCTGGCGGTGTGCGACAGCTCGGGCGGGTACGGGCTCCGCGGGCATCTCTGCACCCCCGACTCCAGCAGCGACCCGGGTAGACGGCGCCGTCCTCGTCAAGGTCAACGACCAGAGCAACGAAGGCGACTGCGCCACGTGAGAATCGCAGTCGACTCCGCCTCAACTCCCGTCAAACAAGGATCCATAGGATGCGTAGAAAAGGCCTGCGAGCCGCTGTGGCCACCGCCTGCTTGGCGGTGGCCACTCTGTTGGCGCCGACGAGCACTGCTGCGGCAGCCCCCGGCGACAATCCCGGTGCCCTGACCCCGATAACCTCCTCCTCGGAGCTGGCGAAGCTCCGACTGGTCGAGCACCGCGTTCCGACTGCCTCTCTCGACAACCTGGCGAACGAGATGGGCACGTCCCGCGGGGTCGACCAAGTACTCGCCAGTGCCAACCACACGATGCGCAACGGGGCGAGCTGCTCCGCCACGGAGACCGCCGCGCTGCCGGTGAAGCCGACCGCTCAGGTCGCCTACTGCTGGGACACCGGTGACGCGGTGACCCAGGACTGGCTGCCGCAGTCCGTGACTTCTTCAGGAGACGCGGACAACGACGGCGTGTGGGGCAACAACAAGGTCATCCTGTCCGGTTGGGGGCAGAACGGCACCACCACCACCGACCACATGGGCCGTATCGCCTTCATCGACGCCAACAACCCCAGTGCCTTCAAATACCGCTGGGTACTGCCGGTCGTCCCGCTCAACGGCGGCACCGACTACCGCGCCCTCAAGTCCCACATGGGCGGCATGGTCTGGTACCAGGACAAGCTGATCGTCACGTCGTGGGAGAAGGACGACGACCAGAACGTGATGTACGTCTTCGACATGAAGCGCATCCTCCAGGCGACCGTCAACAGCTCGACAGTCGGCAAGGTGAGCGGCGGATGGTCGGCCGGAGGCTACCAGTACGTGATGCCCGCCGTCGGCTCGTACAGCCTCGCCGGCGGGAGCTGCACCTCCGCCGACGACGACTCCCTGCCGTGCTTCGGATCCATCTCGCTGGACCGCAGCAGCGTGCCGGACAGTCTGGTCGCCACCGAGTGGTTCTCCTCCGGCAGCTCGCAGCCCGCCCGTATCTGGCGGTACAACTTCGGTTCCGACCCCGGCTATCTCGCCACGGACAGCAGCAGCCGTGTGAACGCCACGCAGGCGTACGAGACGAAAGCGGTCGGACTCCAGGGAGTGCTGTCACACAGCGCCACCAGCGGCGGCACACCGAACTTCTACCTCGACGACGCGCGCGGTGGTGTCGGCCAGCACGGCATCCTGTGGCGGCAGAACGCCAGCGGAGCCAAGGCGGCCGCCAACTGCGGGCAGGACATCACGTATGCCTGCTGGGGCCAGCACACCGAGAGCATGTCCTACTGGTGGAGTACGGGTCAGGTATGGACACTCACCGAATGGGCGGCAGACAGCTCGGGACACTGGTCCGGCACCGATTCGGCGATTCCACAGCGCGTACTGTTCTCCGTGCCACTCTCTTCGATAGACGCATCCCTCAGCTGACAGTGAATGCACCCCGTGCACCCGGTGCACGGGTCACTTCCTCGACGCAGGTGTCGCCGAACGCCTGGTTCGACAGGGCGACGACTCGACCGTGTCGCCGCAGACGTTGATCGGTACCTCAGCGGGAACCTCAGCAGGTTCCCGCTGGGGTCTGCGCGCGGGCGTCGCGGTCCGGCCCGCGACAGGGCGGGCGTGTCGTTGCCGGCGGATCGGATCGGAGCACCCGGAGCAGCCTGTTCCATCTACAGTGCGGCCCATGTCATCGGAGGCCCGTTCATGCATCATGACGGGATGAACCATGGCGACCAGCGCTTCCACGTCATCGTGCTGTCGAACTTCGCGAAGGGATTCGACAAGTACGCGTACGCATACGGCAAGGCGGGGATTCCGGAGAGCACCTATCCCGACCGGTTCCATCTGCTGACCCGTGCGGAGTTGGGAATCGGCATAGGCAAGGCAGGACGTCTGCTGGACCGTCTGGCCATTCCGGGCGACCGGCTGCTGGTGCTGGAAACCGTGGTGGACCCTGGCAAGCTGGTGCCCAACGTGTCGACCGGCCTCGGCATGGAACTGCACGAGGCTCGCATCCGGTTGTCGGCAGTCCACGAGCTCGACCGAGCGGGCGACGAGTTCGCTCTGCGTCCGACGACCGTCGAGGACGCGATGGCGGCGTCCCTGCAGCTGCACGGATCGGCGCTGCGTCGCTACTCCGACACACGACCGCGCTCGGTGTCGATTCTGCCGGTCGCCTCCGCGTGCCAAGCCAGGTGCTCGTTCTGCTTCTCCTCGGCCTCGATCTCCAGCGACCAAGCACCGGCAAGGGTCCCGTGGGACACGGTCGCCCACTGGCTGGAGCGCGCCCGTACGGCGGGCGCCGAGCGCGCAGTGATCACCGGCGGCGGGGAACCCACGCTCATACCGTTCGACCAGCAGGTGCGACTGGTGTCCGCCTGCTCGGCGGCCTTCCCGAAGGTCGTCCTGATCACCAACGCGCACACCCTGGCGAAAGGCCCGCACACCGACCGGGCCGACCGGCTCGCAGCCCTGAACACCGCGGGTCTGAGCGTGCTGGCGGTCTCCCGGCACCATCACGACGACGCCGTCAACGAGCGGCTGATGATGCTGCGCACGCCGGTGAGCTCCGTGATCGACACCTGGCGTGTGGAACATGACCGCTGGCCGGGGCTGCGGATGAGGCTGATCTGCGTGCTCCAGCACGGCGGCGTCGCCGACGCGGCCGCGGTCGCCGACTACCTCTCGTGGGCCGCGGCTCTCGGTGTCGAGGAGGTCTGCTTCAAAGAGCTCTACGTATCCACCAGTACGGAGTCGCTCTACTTCGACCGCACCGCCAACGTCTGGAGCCGGGAGCACCAGGTTTCGCTGTCCATCGTCACCCGGTTCGCCGAGCAGCACGGCTTCGCAGCGGAGAGCCGTCTGCCCTGGGGCGCGCCGGTCTATCACGGCAGCTGGGACGGACGGCCGATGCGGATCGCCGCGTACACCGAGCCCAGCCTGCTCTGGGAACGCACCAACGGAATCGCCCGCAGCTGGAACGTCATGGCCGACGGACGCTGCTACGCCTCCCTGGAAGACCGGGCCAGCGAGATCGTGCCGGAAGGTGCAGCGGCATGAGGTTCGAGGAGTTCCAGGACTTCCGGCAGCGGCAACTCGGTGCTTCCTCGTCGCTTCTGGACGCCGCCGAGACCAACGTGTACCGGGCGCTCGCCCCGATGCGACCGGAACCGCCGACCGACATGAGTACGGTGCACCGGTGCGATCTCGCCCGTGCCTGGCTGCGGCGCTTCGAGCTGCCGGAGGAGTGGTCCGGCCGGGCCATGGTCTGTCGAGGGGTCCGGCACGGGCTCGGTGTGGTGTTCCGTCGGCTGCACGCCGTGCAGGCGCGGTTGTGGCTGCCCAGTGACGTGTATCCGGTCTACTTCGAGCTGGCCCGCGCTGCGGGACTGGAGCCGGCGTCCTACCCGACGCTGCCGGTTCCGGCCCTGCCGGCGCCGCCGGCGGACAACCGCCCCGAATACCTGCTGATCGCCAACCCCAGCAAGCCGCTCGGCCGATACCTGTCCGATGCCGAGTGCGCCGCGGTGATGTCGTGGCTGCGGGAGTCACCGCGGCGCCGCGTGCTGATCGACAGCGTCTACGACCTGGGAGTCCCGTTCGCTGCCGGCACACGGCGATTGCTGGACACGGGTGCTGCGGTCCTCCTGCATTCGGTCACCAAGGGGTGGCTGTGGCCACGCACGTTCGGCGTGGTTCTGCTCGGGCCGGCGCAAACCGAACTGGCCGCGGCGTTCCGGGCGGAGCCGCCGACGTCGGCCCAACTGAGGCTCGCCGACCGTCTGCTGACCGAGCACGGTGACGTGCCCCGGCAGGTCGTCGATGAACTGGCCGCACGGGCTGAGCGGCTGTTCGAGCGGCTGCCGGACGATGTGCTCGGGGCGATCCCCACGGCGAGCCGGTCTTGTCCGGGCAACTACTTCTTCCCGGTCGGCATTCCAGCGGAAACGCTCCGGCGCGAGCGCGGGGTGCTCGCGATGCCGGTCAGCGTGTTCGGGGAGAACAGCTGGTCCGGGTCCGTCCTGACCAGCCTCGCTGATGCTTTCGCCCCGACTCGGACGGGGGCACGTTGAATCGCTGAAAGACGCGGCCCTGCACGACGATGCGGACTCCGACGATCAGGAGTTCTGCGAGCCACGGCCGACTACGGTGCAGGGGTGAACGCTGCGCAGATCGAGGTCATGTCCCAGGTGCGGGTCAGTAGCGGACATCCGGTCGAGCGGTTGGCCTGTCATCCGCGGCTTCCCCTGGTGGCCGGCTGGGACTCGGAGCGCCCTGGGGTGCACGTCTGGGCGCACGAGGCGAGCCGGCTGCACGAAATCGCCTCCATCGGCGCCGAGTCGCGTGCCTACGGTGATGCCTTCGGCTCGGATCGCGAGCGACGAACACCCACTGCGGCATGGCATCCCGACCTGCCACTGCTCGTCGTGGCCGACGAGGACCACGTGGTGCAGTGGACTCCTGCCGGGCTCAGCGAACCGGACGGCATTCCCGGCGCCGCCCGCTATCACAGTCTGGCATTCAGCCCTGACGGTCGGACGTTGTGGGCATCGCCGTCCTCAAGCGCTGACGCGGACAGTGCATGGGAGAGCTCCGACGTACTCGACCTCGCGTCCGCAACCGTCAGCACCGGACCGCGCTGGGACACAGGGGTGGCAGAGCATCCCGCCGGGGGGCTGGTGGCCACGCTGGCCAGCGATCAAGGCGCGACGTTCGGACTCTTCGCTCGGGTCGATCAGGATGCCGAGAACGGGTCCGCCGCGATGCGAGTCCTTCGCCGGGCGTTGATCCTCGATGCCGACGGCTACGAGACGCCGATCTTCAGCACGGACGGACGTCATCTCGCGATCCGGGGCAACGCATACGGAAACTGCCTGCAGGTATTCGAGTTCCCCTCACTTCACAGCGTTCTGGCGACCACTCTCGGCGACCCAAGCCCCGGCTACCCATACCCGCAGGAGTGGCTCGACCAAATGCGGGCCTGGTCGCGGCACAACATCGCGTTCGCGTCCCATGCTGCTGTGCTCTGGGTCGGAACTCCGACCGGGTCTCTGATCGAAGTCAACCTCCCAACGCTGCAGGCGGTCGAGCACGATGTGCTCGCCGGCTCCCCGGTCACCGCGCTCGGCACCACTGCGACGGGCGAGCTCGTCGTCGCCGGCGGGACAGGCGACCTCGTACTCGTGTCCGCGCGTGTCGCCTGCGCAGAGCCCCTGGACACGGGTGCCGAGACGTCGACGGCAGCAGTTGCCGCTTTCTTGGCGGCCACCTCCGGCATCCCTGACGACGGCGACCTCGAGACGCACCTCGTCGTCACCGACGGAGCTCGTACCTGGGAGCCTGGCGATCTGAATGCGGTGACGACCGCAGCCGCAGCTGATCCCTCCTGGCTGCAGCTCGCAGCCGCCATCAACGACATGCACGTCCAGGACGAGGAACAACGCGCACCCGAATAGTCGGCGGACGCGGTCAGCGTCCTGGGAGCGGGAGTTTGAGGACTCCGCGGTCGTGTCCGACGATCAGCTCCGGTCCTGCGGTGGCCAGGCAGGTGACCGCCACGTCCAGGGCGATGTGTTGCAGCGCGCCGGTCTCCGGTTCCCAGACCCGCAGTCTGCGACCCTGACGGCTGCCCGCGACCAGGACGGCACGACCGCCGTGCAGGGTGGCGCCGGTGATGACCGGCAGACCGGCGGTCCCCGTCGAGAAGGGCAGGCTGTCGCCGATCGGGGCGCCGGTGGCGGGGTCCCACAGCATGACCACACCACCGTTGTCCCCGGTGGCCAGCACCGTTCGGCCGTATGCGGGCACAGCAGCGACAGATGCCACACGGTGGTCGGCATCGGCGAGCGCACGTGCGCTCAGCTGGACGGCCGCGCCCTCTTCCCAGGGGTCGTCGACGGCCGGATCCCACACATGAAGGCGGCCCGCGGTGTCCGAGGCCGCGATCAGTGTGTGGTCGGCGGAGATCGGGACGGCGGCGATGGACTGGATGGGACTGCCATAGGGGTTGAGGCGCCCGACGGACTCACCGGTGAGTGGGTCCCACAACCGGACCGCGCCTCGGGGGGTGGCGGTGACGAGCAGGGTCCGACCGTCAGGGACGGTCGCGGCACACATTCCGGTCACCCCGCCGAGCCAGTTGCCCGCCGGTTCACGGACCGACTGCCCCGTGACCGGATTCCACAGGGCGATGGTTCCGGTGTCGCCTCCGCTCGCCAGCAGGATGCGGCCGTCGGGCAGGAGCAGGGTCGTCATCGAGCGGATGCGGTCAGGGTGCCCGGGAAGGGGCGCATGGACGAGTCGACCGTCGGCCATGTCCCACAGGCACACCACGCCCTTGGCGCCGGAGCCGGCGCAGGCACCGGCCACAAGCGTCGGCCGGCCGGGGCGGGATACCACCGCCAGGGATTCCACACCCCCGGATGAGTCGGGCGCGGAATCCGAGAACACCGTGATGCGGCCCCAGGGTGTGCCCTGGCCCGCGAGCAGGGCGTCCCCCTCCTGCCGCAAGCGGGTCGCTGTCTCACCTGAGCGGCCGGCCGGCGGCTCCCCCGGGGCGGTCGACCCGTCGGCGTACGTCCCCACCTCCGTCGTAGGCTGCTGGGGGCGCGCACCGTCAGGGTTCTCCGCCAACCCGTCAGCGATCGACCACGTCCGTTCGCAGTCCCAGCAGCGGAAGTACCCGGTGAGCAACATCAGTTCGCGGGCCCACTCCTTCTCGGCCCGATGCGGGGCGCCCACGACCGCGACCACGCCGGCAACCAGGCACAGGACGGCCTGCCCCGGCGTTTCGGGGGGTACTCCCGCCGCCGCGACCCGACGTGCCACCCGCAGAAAGGGCTCCCACCCCTCCCCCAACGCCTCCTCCTGCAACGCGGCGGCGATCCCGCCCCACGGATGCTCCCCCTGGCGGACAGGAGCGGGAGCGGGCAGGGCCGGAGCCTCGAAAGGCGGACGCACCGGGTCCACGAAGAACTCGGGGAACTCGGTATCGCTCTCGCACCCGGGGCACACCAGCAGGAGGCCGTTCTCCCGTGGGGCGACAAGCTGCCACAACGCCTCGGCGGTGTGGTGACCGGCGAAGGCCGCACAGGACAGTGCCAGGTGGGCGAGGACCTGCGCGGTGACGCTCTCTGCGGACCCCGCGGCGAGGAGGCTTCGGACGGCCGCCCGCTCGGCCAGACGCAGTGCGGCGTCGAACCCCGCCTCGAGATCACCGGGGACGGGGTGCCTGTCCTCCGCGGTCACGATGAATCCCAAGTCGACCCAGAAATCCACGGACTGCGCCGGAGGCAGGGCGGCGGCCGCGTCGACGATGTACGGAAGGGCCGCATAGGCCCCGTCGAACACGGTTCCGTCATCTATCAGGCCGTCGGTCATGTACGTCCAGGTCTGCCGCCATGCGTCGCCGGTCCCGGTGGCAGCCGCGGACGTCATCTGCTCCGCGAGCGCTCCCACGTCGGCCGCCGTCACACCGCGGAGGTCACGCCAACGAGGGCTTTGCAGGGGCAGCTTCGGAACCATGGAGTGAGTCTCTCAGTCAGCGGTGACAGGCAAGGGGCATCGTCTCAGACAGGTCACCCCGCAGATCGAGCACGCATGCAAAGACCTGCCCTCGGCGCCCTTCCTGGTCACCGCCGGACTCGCGACAACCAACCTGCCCGGCCTGCTCTGCACCGACCCTCGTAGGCCGGGGCGGGAGGCGATGCCTGCACCCAGCAGGCCGCCGGTGGCCTCCGCCGTGAACAGCAGGCCACGTCCTCGGGAGGAGTCGCGTCGGGCCTTCAGCGGGTGATCGAGACCGCGAAGGGCGCGAATCCGCTGGACCGGATCACGTGTGGCACGAAGAGGATCGCGGCCTCGGTGGCCCTCGCGGTCTCGATGCCGCCGAGGTCCGTCATCCACTCCTGCCGCCAGCCGAGGTCGACGAGAAGCCCGCGTACGACCTGCTTGGCCTCCGGGTCCTTGCCGGAGAGGAAGGCGGTCGGCGTCTGGCCGAGCGCGGCGGGCGCGGTCATCACCGTGTAGAGCATCGTGTTGAGCGTCTTGACGACGCGCGTGCCGGGGAGGGCTTCTTGAAGGTGCTCCGCGAGGCTCGAGCCGGGGTAGAGCAGGCCGGCCGGCAATCCGTCCGGTCCGTCGACGGTGGCGTTGGAGACGTCTACGAGAATCTTGCCCTGCAGTTCCTCGCGCAGCGCGAGGAGTCGCTCCAGCGAGCCGGCGCCCGGGGTGGCGTTGATGACGATCTGCGCTGCCCGGGCGGCCTCGGCCGCAGAGCCCGGTGAGCGGTCCGCCACCGTCACCTCGTGCCCGGCCTGGGTGAGGGCCAGGGCGAGGCTGCCGCCGACGCGGCCGTTTCCGAGAACGGCGATCATGGTCATGTTGATGTGATCCTTCCGGTGCTTGTCGTTGTCGCAGGGGTCAGCGAGAGAGGGTGGTGACGGCTTCGGCGTGCACGCCGGGCGCGGCGGCCAGGAAGCTCTCGCTCTGCGGGGTCCAGGGGCGTCCGTCGGCGTCGGTTGTCCGCCCGCCGGCCTCGGCGACGAGCAGCGCCCCGGGAAGCAGGTCCGCGCGGGCTCCCGCGAACTGCCAGAAGGCGTCGATCCGGCCGGCGGCCACGTGCAGCAGGTGCAGGGTGGCGGGCACGGAGGTCCGCACCACGAGCGCGTCGAAGAGCATCGCGGTGATCGAGGAACCGATACGCCGTACGACCTTCTCGTCCTCGTCCGGCCTGGCCTGGCTCGTGGCAACGAGGCTCAGTCCGAGGTCCGTGGTCCGGGACACGTGCAGCGGGCGGCCGTCGAGGTGGGCTCCCCCTCCGGCGAGTGCGGTGTAGGTCTCACCGCTCAACGGCAGGTGCACTGCGGTGAGCACCGGCTGGTTGTCGCGCACGAGAGTGGCGGTCACCGCCCATTCCGGCAGGGCGTGCAGGTGGTTGACGTTGCCTTCGGCCGGATCCAGGACCCACCATTCGCCGGAAGGCAGGGCCCCGCCCGCGAGTTCGTCCTCCACGAAGCGGGCCTCCGGGCGCAGGAGTTCGAGGCGGGGGCGCAGGATCTCGAGGGCCAGGTCGTCGTTGGCGGCGAGCGCCCGCATCAGCTCTTCGCGGGTCCGGTAGCGGACCACGTCGCCGAATCGCTCCCGCAGCGCGGAACCCGCAGCGCGCACGGCGATCGCCGTCTGGGCGAGCAGGTCGGCGTCCGACGCGGTACCGGCGGTTGCAGCAATCCCGGTGGTCTGAGTCGAATCGGGCATGGCGGTGCTCCCATCTGAAAGGGCGTGGTGAGGCGGACCGGGCGAGACCCGTGTTCTTTCGCGTCCGCATCTCGAAGGTAGGAGAGCGCATCATTAACTACAAGTGCATGTAAAGCACGCCTAGGATGACTCTCATGCAATTGGACTTGAACCTGCTCGCCGCGCTCGATGCACTCCTGGAGGAAGGCAGCGTGGCCGGGGCCGCTGAGCGCCTGCACGTCACCGCCCCCGCGATGAGTCGAAGCCTCGGCCGGATCCGGCGCACGACGGGGGATCAGATCCTGGTGCGTACCGGGCGCACGATGACACCGACGCCTTACGCGATCGCCGTCCGGGAACAGGTGCACGAGCTGCTGCAGCAGGTCCGGGGCGTGCTGGCGCCGAGTCGCGACCTCGACCTCACGACGCTCGAGCGCACCTTCACACTCCGCTGGCACGATTCGCTCGTCGCCCTCGGCGGCCCGGCGCTTCTCACGGCCGTACGGGAGCACGCACCCGGCGTGCGTGTGCGCTTCATCGCGGAATCGAGCACTGACACCCCCGGGTTGCGGCGCGGCGAGGTCGACCTGGAGGCGAACGCGAACCGCCCGACCGCACCCGACATCCGCGCCGAACGGGTGGCGGAGACCCGGCACGTCATCGTCGTGCGGCGGGGACACCCGCTCACCCGAGTCAAGGCTGTCACCGCCGTGAGGTACGCCGCGGCCGAGCACATCACCGTCTCGCGGCGCGGGAGGCTCGGCAACGCCCTCGACGACGCTCTCGCGCGACTCGGCCTCACCCGACGTGTGGTGGCGTCCGCGCCGACCGAAGGGGCCGCGTTCGAGTTCGTGCGCGGCTCAGACCTGCTCGTCACAGCCCCCGAAGTGACGACGCGTTCAGCCGCCGCGGTTCTCGGGCTGACTCAGCTCCCACTGCCGCTGGAACTGCCGCCGGCTGCGGTGTACCTGTCATGGCATCAGCGCTATGACACCGACCCCGCACACGTCTGGCTACGCGATCTGGCGCGGAACGCGTTGACGGCCTCGACGTAACCCATGTGCTCGTTCGTGCAGCTCTTCCTGTCCTCCTGAAGGGCCGCGCCATTGCCCGCGCCCCTCGGACGCCGACGGCTGCGTCGGACGCCTCGGACGCCTCGGACGCATCGGAGGAACCTGCCACATGAGACAGCCGCTAAGCCTTGGCTGGGTCGCTCCCCGGCTCCTTCACGATGCGATCGCCGACCGCGATCGACTTCCACAGCCCACGGGCGAGGCGCACCTTCATGAACTGGCCGTCCTCACGCCTCAGTTCGATGAAGTGGTACATGTTCGCGCCATCGAGCATGCCCCGTGATTTCTCCTCGACAATGCCTTCCCAGGCGTCGTCCGATCCTGGTTTGCGGGATGTGAACATGCCGCAAGCCTACGGAGGTCGACTGACGTGGTGCAGTGTCATCAGGCACGAACACTTCAGTACATATGTCCTGCGACCGGGCTCGCATACGTCGAGAACCCCACTCCGTGCTCGCGGTCGAAGTCAGGTGCCGCTCGATACAGACAGCGCGACCGGATCCTCCCCTTCCTGCACTGCCTGACGAGCAGACACCCGACACCCGACACGGTCATGCGCGTTGCTGCGGCTCCTCCTGAAGGGCCGCCCGATGCTCCCGGCCCTCGGACGCGAGCGGCTCCGTCGGGCGACCCTCCAGCTCCCGCCGCCTCGCGGCCAGGGCCCTCGCGAGCATCTTCGCCCGGTAGGGATTCGCCGTACTGAGAGCCTTCGCCACCTCCACTGCCTCGTCCAACAGCGCCAACCGCCGCTCGGGCTCCTCCCCCACCAGCGGCGACGCGCTCGCCTCCACCAGGACGTACGCCAGCTTCGACCCGTACACCTCCGGCTCGACCTGCGTCAGGAGGCGGTAGATCCACAGTCCCTCGACACCGCGCACCACCCGCCGGTTGGCGCTGAGCAGCCTGACCCTCGCCAGCACCACCATGTTCTGATCCATTGTTCCCCCTTCGTCCCGCCACCCCCCGGCCGGCGCACGTCACACGGCGCGACAGCACGGCGATCGCCCCGACAGCCGAGTAGGGCTGCCGACACGTTGACCGGAGAGTGGATGACGACGAGTTTCGCGCGCGAAATCGGCCGCGGCAAGGTCGAACGGACGTGCGCTGGGTCCTACCGAAACCACCTCCGAACAGGCATGATGGACCTGACACTCTCTCAAGTCCCCTCTTCATGCCACTCACGTGGACACAGGCGTACGCCCGGGGCCTCCCGCCGGGGTGCGGACCCGATCGGCGATGTGCGCGTCTGCAGCTGCCGCTGAACCGCCGAGACAAGGGCGCGCCACCGCATCGACGGCCGGTGCTGCCCTGCGAACGGTCCGCCGATGAGTTTCCGGCGGTTGTGCGGTCTACCCGTCAACGAAGGGAGCGCACCATGCGCAAGATCATTGTTTGCACGTTCCTGACGCTGGACGGCGTCATGCAGGCGCCGGGTGGTCCGGACGAGGACGCCGAGAGCGGCTTCGAGTACGGCGGCTGGCAGAAGCCGGTGACCGACGACGAGGTCGGCGCGGCCGTCTCCGGTTGGTATGAACACTCCGACGCGATGCTGCTCGGCCGCAAGACGTACGAGATCTTCGCGTCGTACTGGCCGACCGCCGATCCCGACAACCCGTTCACGCACCGGATGAACAGCATGCACAAATACGTGGCGTCTCGGACCCTGACGTCCGTCGAGTGGCAGAACTCCACGCTGCTCCGGGGAGACACCGTCGACGCCGTACGCAAGCTGAAGGCGTCCGACGGCGGCAGCCTCAACGTCGTCGGCAGCGGCGACCTCGCCCAGACGCTCATGCGGCACGACCTCGTCGACGAGTACCGGCTGACCGTCCACCCGGTGATCATCGGCACCGGCAAGCGGCTGTTCGCCGACGGTGCGATCCCCAGTGCGCTGGAGCCGGTCAGCGTGACGACGACGAAGGGCGGCACCGTCGTCGGCGTCTACCGGCCGAACGGCAAGCCCAGCTACGACAGCTACCAGTAGCGCTCTGTCAGGTCATGCCCGCAACGTCAGGGGCGGCCGGAGCCGGAGGCGAGCCGAGATGACCAGGGTTCGGCAGCGGCGGGCGTGTCGGCCGTAGCGGACGGCCAGGGCCTGGTTGTGCTTGAGCTTGTTGCGGCATCGCTCGACGACGTTGTGGCACCGGCAGACGGACCGGTTGAACCGATCGAACCGGGTGCGGGCGGTGACCGAGTCGTTGCCGGCCCCTCCGCCGAGGGGCCGGCAACGACTCGATCACCGCCCGCGATTCACCGGTCGGTTCATGACGACGCACAACGAACTTGCCGGCGCGCCCCAACCATCTTGGGGACACGACCCGGCGAAGCATCTGTCCCGTGACGGGATTCGACGCGGTGCCGTCGGCCCTCCCACCCCAATGGAAGGGCCTACGGCGCCACCACGACCGACCGCGTGCTTATCAGGTGCCCGCGGTGGGAGCGGCAGTGATCACGCCAGGCCGTAGGCGGAGCCGCATTGGGCCTTGTCGCCCTTCACGGCGCAGACCGAGACGACGATCGGCGTACCCTCCGCGATGTTGCCGGTCTTCCAAGGGGATATGTAGATCGCCGCGTGGCCGCGCGAGGTCGCCATGCGGTAGCCCTGGGCGCCGTCCTGCGTCGCCGCCTCGGCTTCGATGCCCCAGCCGTCGCCCAGGATGTCGCGGACCTGAAGAGCGTCTCCCGGGATGGGCGGGTCGACGGTGTGGTCGGGGTCGGCGTTCCAGTCCGCGAATCCCGCGCGCACGTGGTTGTTGTAGACCTCGATACTGAAGCTTTTGCCCACTCTGTCCACGCTGAACGTGAAGTTCGGGTCGGCCGAGGCATTTCCGGCCCCTGTGATGACCGCGGTACCGGCCAGGCCGAACACGGCGACGGACGTACCCAGGAATCGTTTGAGTTTCCGCACTTCGGAGAATCTCCCGTGATGATGGGTGCCTTGGTCAGAGGGCCCATGAGGGGCAGGGGCTTCATGGGCCCGCTCTGCGAGACCACTGCGTGACCGGGTCTCCCGGCTGACGCCCGACCAAGAATGCACCACGTGACGTCCGGTGTCATTGGCGGACGGTCCACACCTCGTTGGCGCTGCGTCCACCCCGGACGTCCATGACCGTACTCGGCCGCCTTTGCGACGACCCAGCAGGAGGCGGCAGGAGGCGACAGACCGCGAACGGGGCGGGGACGGGGGAGGTTCGCCCGAGAGAGGCGGTTTGGGGGACGAAGCAAGTAGACGGCCCGTGATGGGCTCGGCGGCAGAGGCGGGCGCTGTCCGAATACCCAGGTCACGGCTGGTTCGCAAGGTTTCCACAAGGTCCGTGGCGCACTATTCGGGTGGGCAACACGGAATGCCGCTGAGCGGAACCGAGGCGGCGATGCACGTCATGCCGCCGGTCTCGGCCTGTCCGGCGCAGCGGTAGGCCCCCACCCGCACATGTCACCCACAGAAGGAACCCTTGTGAAGAAGCCCCGTATGGGCCGCGTCGTCGCGGCCTCGGCCGTGCTGATCAGCAGCGGCGCCGTAGTCTTCATCCCCGCGTCGGTGGCCTCGGCCACCGAGGCCGACTGCGACGGCATCGCCGTCATCGGCCGCTTCAGGGCCGTCGAGTCCGGAGCCTCGTTCGACTTCAGGGGCCGCCGCGTCGAGCTGCAGAACGAGTCGGCGCTCGACCGCTACAGCCGCGCGGAGATCAAGTCCGGCCGCAAGGCCGGCGACCGGCTGTGGGTCGACCGCAGCTTCCATTCGTTCCCCAACACCAAGGGCATCGTCACCGACCAGCAGGCGAAGAGCGAGGGCTGGAAGATGTGCGGCCCCTACACCGGCAGCCGCACGCAGTCCGTCTTCAATTCCAACTTCGCCGCACGCGCCTGTGCCGAGATCGAGGGCATCACCAAGTGCGGAAAGTGGTACGTGGACTGACGTGTCCCGGCGGCGGGGCGCCGAAGCGGTGCCCTGCCGTGTCACCGCAGCATGCAAGGCCGTCACCCCTCCCCCTGTGGACGGGCGGCGGCCTTGCGGGCCGTCTGGGCACGCTCGTGATGTCGGGTGGCGATCACGGTTAGAAGGGCCGGCCTCGGTTCGCGAACGCCCCACACCTTGGCGTTCCCGCAAAGATCGGTGCCCGCCTTCCGGGCGGTCGCGTACGCCAGACATGCGATGTCTAGCGAATGACATATCGCTCTATTACTCCTCTAGCGGGTCAAATAGCCTTCCACTGATGGTGGTTCATCCCTTCACGCCCGTTGACATGGACGGGTTGCATAGCCGAACTTCATGCGTAACACCCGGCGCCTTGGAACCCAGAGGGAGGGTCGCCCTTGAAGGCCTGGGAGCGCATCCTTCGGGCTGCCGATCCAACCGCCTCTCCCCGAACGTCCGAGCCGCCCCGAAACGGGAGTAGACCCATGCCGTCAGGAAAGCTGTCCCGTCGCACGCTGCTGGGTGCCGCCGGCACCGCGTTGGCCGCGACCGCGCTGCCCGTGATCCCCGCACTGTCACCCCTGCTGACGAAGGCTGCCGCCGCGGACCCGCAGACCGACCTGGAAAAACTGGTGAACATGCGCTTCGGCATGTTCAACCACTTCAACCTGGGCACGTTCACCAACGAGGAGTGGGCAGCCCCCAATCAGAACCCAGCCCTGTTCGCGCCCACAGCCGTGGACTGTGCCCAGTGGGCGGCCGCCGCCACGGCGGCGAAGATGAGTTACGGCATCCTGACGACCAAGCACCACGACGGCTTCGCCCTGTGGCCGAGCGCCTACGGCACCCAGAACGTCGCGAACAGCTCCTACAAGCACGACGTCGTGAAGGCGTACTGCGACGCCTTCCGGGCGAAGGGACTGAAGGTCGGCCTCTACTACTCGATATGGGACCGCACCTTCGGCGTCGAGGCGTGGGAGAGCCGGCACAAGGTGTCCGGTCTCGAGATCACCGACGCCATCCAGCCCAGCGACATGACCTTCATCCTCGGCCAGATCACCGAACTGCTCACCGACTACGGCACCATCGACCTGTTCGTCACCGACGGCTACGCATGGCAGATGGGCCAGCAGGCCGTCTCCTACCAGCGGATCCGCGAGCACGTGAAGTCGCTGCAGCCGGACATCGTCATGATCGACCACGGCGGGCTGTCGGTACCGTGGCTCGGTGACGCGATCTACTTCGAGGAGCCGCTGGGCGTCTCCGCGCCGACCGGAAACACCTACGCCGCCACGCAGGGACAGACGATCAGCAACGGGTGGTTCTGGCATCCCTCCACGCCCACCGAGGGCCTGATGAGCAAGGACGCGATCCTCTCGCACCTCGCCGACCTGGAACCGAAGTACACCTCGTTCATCCTCAACTGCCCGCCCAACCGCAACGGAAAGCTGGACACCAACATCGTCAGCCGACTCGCCGAAGTCGGGGCGGCGTGGAGCCCGAACGCCTCCCGGCCGCCGCTGCCCGCCCAGATGCTCCGCGCGGAACACCCAGTGACCCCCGTCAGCGCCTACGCCACCGGATTCCACACCGGCGAGGGACCGCTCAACGCCATCGACGGGCTGAGCGACAAGGGCTACCAGACCTGCTGGTCGACGTGGGGACTGTCCCCGGCCCTGCCCCACTCGATCACGATCGACCTGGGCGGAGTGTGGAGCAACGTCTCCACCTTGGAGTACCTGCCCAAGCAGTGGAACCGCGACAACTCGACCGACGGCGACATCACCTCGTACACCATCTCCACCAGCACCGACGGCACGAACTTCACCCAGGTCGCCACCGGCGCCTGGGCCGGCGACCGCGCCACCAAGGTGGCCGAATGGCCCGCCCGGAACGTGGGCTTCGTACGGATCCAGGCCAACGCGGGCACCGGCGGCTACGCCAACATGGGCGGCGTCCACATCGGCGGCCGGACGGCGAAGCCGGCCCTGGTGTCGACCGTCCTCCCGGGCGACGGAACGGTCTACCGCATCGTCAACCGCAAGAGCGGCAAGGTCGCCGACGTGTTCAACTTCGGCACCGCCAACGGCACCAACATCCAGCAGTGGCCGTGGCTGAACAACACCGCCCAGAAGTGGACCTTCGCCTCCACCGGAGACGGCTACTACGAGATCAAGAACGTGAACAGCGGCAAGCTGATGGAGGTGGCCGGCCTCTCGAGGGCGGACGGCGGAAACGTCGCCATCTACGGGGACAGCAACGTTCCCCAGCAGCACTGGGCAATCACGCCCACCGGCGACGGCTACTACTACCTCACCAACCGGTTCAGCGGACTGTCCCTCAACGTCGACGCGGGCTCGACCGCCGACGGGGCCAACATCAACCAGTTCACGTACAACCGCGCGCCTGAGGAGCAGTGGCAGATCATCGCCGTCTGATGCTCCCGACGATCCTGACGGCGCCGCGAGGAGTGGCGCCGATCCGGTACCTGAAGGGGCGGGCGGGCGCCGGGGCCCCGTGGCGAGGACCGCCCCCACAACGGCGGAGCGGGTCCGGGAGCCACCGCAGGCAGCCACCGGCCCGAGCACGCGCACGCCCAGCACGACGATGCCCTGGAAGGCGCTGCGATGCCCCTCGACATCAACGGCCGGTTGGCGCTCCTCCGTTGGGCTGACGCGCGGCGTTGGCGGTGAGCAGTTCCCGCAGAAGTCCGACGACGAGATCGGGCCGTCCGATGAACGGGGAGTGGCCCGTCTGCCACTCGCGCGCGTCGGTACAGCGCGAGGCCATCTGCCGCTGCAGGACCGGGTCGACGGCCCGGTCCTGCGCGCAGACGACATAGGTGGAGGGCGTGCGCTTCCAGCCGTGGTGCTCTGGAATGCCTCGCCCGCAGCCGGGGGCCTGCGCACGCAACAAGCCGACGGCCCAGGCCGCGAGGGGTTCGGGACAGTCGCCGTAGAGGGTCCCGGCGGCCCGGTCGGGACGCAGACCGGTCCAGCCGTCGTGCTCAGGGCCGATCGCGGCCTGGAGTCCCGGGGACGCGCCGCCCAGACCTGCCGCGCTCTCACCGACGTCCGGGACGAAGGCCGCCAGACAGACCAGGTGTCCCGCCCCGCGCAGCCCAGTGATCACTGACCCTCCGTAGGAGTGACCGAGCACGGCGGGAGGCTCCTGGAACGAGTCGACGACAGCCTGCACCGCGGCTGTGTCAGCGGGCAACGAGCCCCGGTGGAGTTCGGGAACGAGGACCTCGGTTCCCGCGGCCCGCATGCGTTCCGCCACCAGGGCGAAGTGTTCGGGACGGTGATACAGGCCATGCACGAGCACCACGGCGGCCAATGCGTACGCCTCCTCGGGTCGGTGGCGGACGAGTGATCCAGGACGGCCGGACAGTCCCGCCGGCCGCCCTGTGCCGCCGCGACGACGCCCCGGTCGGCGCCCGCCCACCGACCCTGAGCGCGCTTCCTGCGCCGCGGCCCGGGTGCGCCCCGGTGGGTGGGCGGCGGGGTGAACCGAGAGACGAACTGCTCGACTCCCGCAGTCTTTTGCGAACGACATGACAATCTCGTGGACCTTTTCGACTTTCGCTGTGTACGTTCTGTGCAGGGGGAGCGAACATCACCGCCGTATGTCTGCCGCCGACGTGCTGACCGTCGTCCGGCCGCGGACCGCTTCGGGCACGGGTGGTCGCAGATCTCGCATCTGCTCTGTCCGCCGTGCGAAGGAAGTGTCCCGTGCTGACGTCGATCGTCTGCGGCGCGGCGCTGCTTCCCGTGGCATGTGCGTCACCGACGGCCCCGGCCGGCGTGCACCCGGCGTCCGAGGGCAGTGCGCGGCCGACCCCAACGAAGTGATTCCGATGCCCTCTCCTCACATTGGAGGCCATGTGGTCCGCCGTCCCCCCGCCCGTCTCGTCGCCACCGCGCTCGCGGTCCTCGCCGTGACGACCGGTCCCCTCCCGATCGCCTCACCGGCGGTCGCGGACGGCAGTACGGGCGCCCCGCTCGCGGCGGAGAAGGTCTTCCAGTCGGACCGCTACGTTCCGCGCCGGGATGTCACCCATTCCGCCGGCCCGAACGGATACCTGCACTCCCAGGAGGGCCGTTCCGGCTTGCTGTGGACGTCGTACGGCACCGGTACGACGACCGAGTTGGGCGCCCTCTCCCAGGCCGCGATCCCCGCGTATCTGGGATCGTCGTCCGACATCGTGACCGAGGTCGTCTCCCGTACCGGAAAGGTCGTCCTCAGGGACATGGCCGCCGGCACCACCACGGACGTCGCGATCACCCACGGCACGTACTGGGCCACCTACGGCGCCCATGTACTGACCCAGGCGCGGGATGCCGACGGAAACCGTGTGATGTGGGTGTACGGCTCCGGCGGCCCGGCCGACGGCACGCTGGTCGACGGCTGGCCGACCGGCATCACCACCAGCTTCTCCGTCCTGGGCGGTGACAGTGCCACGGCCGTCGTCAGCTACGCCCTCGGCAGCACGCGTCACCTGGCTCTGGTCGACCTGGCCGCGGCGAAGGTCACCGCGGACGTGAGGGTGGCTGCCGCGCCGACCACGGTAGCGCTGAGCGTCGACCGACTGGTCTGGTACGGGTACGGCACCACAGTGCACGTCCTGAACCGGGCCGACCTCGCCGCCACCGAGACCACGGTCACGCTGCCCGGCACCGAGGGCACCCCGCAGTTGGGCATCGCAGGCCGCTGGCTCGTGGTCGCCCGTTCCGTGCCGGCGCAGCCCGGCAACTTCGTCGACATGTCCGGCGAGCCGCTGAGCGCCGTCCCGCTCTCCGGGGGCGATCCGGTGACCCTCCTCCGGCATGCGAGCACCTCGCTCACGCCGACCCCGGACGGAGGCCTGCTGGCCGTGGGCGGCGCGGACTCCGGTCACTGGGCGGTGCGCAAGGTCACCGACATGGGCGCGGACACACCGACCCTGACGGAGGTGACCGCCGTGCCGCCGGTGGCCGCCAGGATCGACCGTCTCTCCCTGCAGAACGGCACCCTCGCCACCGACGAGGCCGACAGCAGTTTCATGAGCGCCTACTACACCCGCCCGGTCTCCGCCGACGGAACACCGGGCACACCCGTGTGGCAGACCTGGAAGAACAAGCCGGTCGGCCCGTACGCCACCGGCGACGGCCGCGTGGTGGAATCGGTCGCCTCCCCCGGATCCGACGTCGGTTCGTGGCTGGGCTCGGTCGACCGCTCCGACCCTGCGGGCTTCTTCTACTATCCGTCGGCCTCCGGTAGCATCCTGGACGTCACCGGCCGCTACGCGATCGTCAACGGCTCCTCCCCCGCCCGGCAGTACGTGGGCGACCTGGGCGTGTACACCGACCTTCGCCCCATCCTCACGCGCGCCGTCACGGCCGCCTCGGTGTGGGGAACCGAGCTGTGGACACCGGGCGCCACCGCCGGCACGGTCACCGCCAAGGACCTCAAAACCGGCAAGGCGACCGCCACGGTGAGCACCGGCGCCCCGTGCGTCCCACAGGAGCTCCAGGTCGTGGGCCGGTGGATCTACTGGTCGTGCGGCACCACGGCCTCGGCGGGCGTCTGGGACCGGACGTCGAAGAAGAACATCCCCGTGCCGTCCGGCGAGGCGCTGCTCGGCGACGGCTACCTCGTACGTCACGACATCCCGGCCGAGGCGCTCCTGCTCACCGCCTTCGCGGACGGCACGGCCGCCACACGGAAGATCGGCGACCTCGCGGGGGGCGAATCCGGCCTGCGCGGGGTCACCTGGACGGTGGACAAGTTCGGCGGACCTGCGGCTTACGTGGATGCCGCCCGCCGCATCCACCTGGTGCCCAGCGGGGCCGCAACCCAGCCGCTCGGCGTCATCGAGTCCGACACGACCGACAACGCCGACGAGACCAGTGCGGCCACGGACCCGTGGTGGCAGTGGCGTGGGCTGCTCTCCAAGCCCGCCGCCTCCTGGACGGCCACGCTCACAGCCAAGGCCTCGGGTCGGGTGGTCCGTACGTTCACCGGCGGCGAGGTGGACGGCACCCTCACCGCGCGATGGACCCTTCGGGACGCGGCGGGCGCGCTCGTGCCCAACGGCACCTACATCTTCAAGCTCACCGCCCCGCCTGCAGACGGCTCCGGTCCACCGCTGACCGTGTCCCGCACGGTGACCGTGTCCACCGGGTCCGTCATGGGTCACGACTTCACCAGCAGCGGCTCGCCGGCGCCCGACGGCATCGGCGACGCCCTGACCCTTTCCTCCGCCGGAGTGATCGGCTATCGGCCGGGCAACGGGGCGGGAGGCTTCAACGCGGCTGTATCCGGCTCCGGTTGGCCGTCCACGGTCGCCCTCGTTCCCTTCGGCGACCTGAACGGCGATCGCCGCGGCGACATCCTCGTCCGGTTCGCCACCGGCGAGTTGCGCGTGTACCGGACGCTGCGCGGCCTGCCCTTCATCCCCGGCACGCCGCACACCTCTCTCGGCACCGGCTGGAACCAGTACAACGTGCTGACCTCGCCCGGCGACATCACCGGCGACGGACTGGCGGACCTGATCGCCCGCAAGGCGTCGACAGGTGAGGTGTTCCTCTACAAGGGCACCAGCACGGGGAAGCTGTCCGGGCCTGTCCGCATCGCGACGAACTGGTCGACGTACAAGAAGATCGCGGGGGTCGGCGACTTCGACGGCGACGGCCGCGGCGACCTCCTCGTCCAGGACAGGACCAACACACTGTGGCGCTACTCCGGCAACGGGGCCGGAGGCTTCAACGCCCGGGTGAAGGTGGCCGCCGCCTGGGGAGCGTCGTACAACGTCCTTGCCGGCGTCGGCGACATCACCGGCGACGGCAAGGCCGACATCATCGCCCGCGACACCTCGGGCAACGTCTGGCGCTACGCAGGCAACGGCCGGGGATCGTTCGGCGCCCGTGTGAAGAGCGCCACGGGATGGGGGGCCTTCAAGGGCGTCTTTTGAGGGGGCGGCACGTGAGTTGATGTCCGTTTCGCACTTTCGGCAGCGTTTCGGTGGTCAGCTGGGTGCGGGCCTTGCATCGGGAACCGTTGGTCGAGGACGGGTCCGCAACCTCCGACATGCTGGTCGTGTGCCACGCCCTGGCCGTGCGCGGCAGGCCGGCCGTGGTCGCACCTGCTTCTGCCTATGGGCGGCTCGGTCCGGCCGCGAATGCCAGCGGAGGTGCGATCGCCTGCGCGTCCGCTCCTTCCCCGACCCACAGGGCGATGAAGAGAGCGGCGGTCGCCTCCAGAAGTCCCGCACGTTCGAGACCTCCGGCGGCCACGGGCTCGCAGCCCACGTCCTGCACCAACTCGCGCACACGCACGAGGGCCGTCTCGTCGTCCCCGCAGACCGGAACGGCCAGCGGACGCCCGTCGAAGACGGGTGGCCGCATGCGCCACACGCCCTCGTGGCAGAGGTTGAAAGCCTTGACCACACGGGCCCCCGGTGCCGCCGCTGCGAGTTGCTGCGCAGCTGAGGGACCGCCTTCGGTCAGCAGCCGGAAGCCCGGCCCGACCGGGTTGGAGCAGTCCAGCAGCACCTTGCCCTCCAGGGCCGCGCGAAGGTCCCGTGCCACGTCTGCTCCGGCCCCGAAGGGCAGCGCGGCCAGCACCGCCTGGCCGGCTTCGGCCGCCGAGCGCAGACCGGCAGGCTTCGCGCCGCCCCCTATGCCTCTCGCGAGCCGCTCCGCCTTGTGTGCGTCCCGTCCTCCGATGATCACCTCGTGCCCGGCCCGCACCCAGTGGGTGGCGAGCGCGTCGGCCATGCTGCCCGTGCCCAGTACGCCGATTCTCATCCCGTGGACCCTCTCCATGCCTGCTTCGACCGTTCACACCGACGCTAGAAGGCCGTTCGGGCACCATTTGGTTCGTGACGAACGACGCCTTCCTCGCCGACTGCCGTGCCCGCCTCGCCTTCGACCTGCTCTCCAACACCTGGAACGCCGTGGTGCTTTGGGCACTTCGCGACGGTCCGAGGCGCCCGGTCGAACTGCGGGAGCGGATCGGGGGCATCAGCTCCAAGGTCCTCACCGAGACTCTGCGCCGGCTGCAGTTCAACGGACTCGTCGACCGACTGCCGGCCCCCGGCGCACCATCACGGGTCGAGTACCGACTCACCGCTCTGGGAGGGACCTTGCTGGCGCCCATCGACGCCGTCGGCGCCTGGGCCTTCGAGTACGGCGACGAGGTCATGGCCGCCCAGGAAGCAGCATGCACTCCCGCCCCGCGCTCCCCTCGTCCAAGTTGCCAGACAGGTGAACAGGCGAGCGCGGACGTCGTCGACAGCTGAGCCGCACAGGCCGGGGCGAGCAAGGCTTCGAGGATGCGTCGCGGATCTCCTACAAGATCCCGGAGGCCTGCGGAACCGGCAGGTGGGCGAACGCACGCTGCAGGAACAGACGTTGGACGCCCGAAGGGTCGTAGACGTGCTCGGATCCCCGACGGGTGATCAGCTGCTTCGTGCTGATCGTGACGGAAGCGCGGCCTGGCAGGCGACGGCAAGCCGGTGCGTCCGCATCGCGAGGCCGCGGCACTGCTCGACCCGGGCCGCGCACCGCCCGCGACGGCCCTGCTCCCCTTGTGCGCCTCGGCGTCGGTGAGCCGTTGCGAGAACCTGGCCCGAAGCGTCGGCGCAAGTTCAGGCGACCAGGCGGCAACTCATCGCCGGCATCCGCCGGTGCCCGTCGGCTGCCGGATGCCCGGCGCGAGCCGCCCGGCGGGAGCACATCGGACCCGGCCGCAGCGGGTCCGCGCCGAGAAGGCGTGTTCCTCCCGCGCCTGCTGCCCATGCCGGTCTGCCGGTCACCGGCGCAGGCGCGGCAGCCGTGGTGGCCGGCTGCCCGCCTTCGCCCCGATTCGCGACGCCTACTGGTCGCGCTTGGGCCAGACGGGGCCCTGATCGGTCCAGATGACACCCTTGTTGCGGCAGAGGCAGAAGGGGTGGCCGACGGGGTCGGCGTAGACGCGGAAGCCGTAGCCGTTGGGGCCGATACAGTCCCGCAGCAGTGTCGCGCCGAGGGCCAGGACGCGTCGCTGTTCGGCCTCGACGTCGTCGACTTCGAAGTCGAGGTGGAACTGCTTGGGGTGTTCGCTGTCGGGCCACCGCGGGGCGCGGTAGTCCTCCACGTGGATGAAGGCCAGTTCGATCTCGCCGAACCGGATACCGGCCCAGTTCTCGTTACTGTCGGCCTTGACCGGAAGCCCCGTCACCTCGGAGTAGAAGGCTGCCAGCTTCATCGTGTCCGGGCAGTCGATGATGAAGTCGGTTAGTCGTAGCATCCCGTGATCTTGCCACAAGAGATGCCGGATCGAGCCGCCGCGGCACTGTCCTGGGCTCCCGGTGACGAGGCGACCGGCCCGGGTCGGGCGAGGCCCCCGTCAGCAGTGGCCGACCGACGTCTGGTTCGAGACCTGGGTGGCGATCATGTAACCCTGCCCGTACCCCGTGCCGACCTTGAACCAGCCGGGCAGGAAGTGTCTCGGGCCTACGTCTCGGTGCAGGTGGCCGAAGGCCGATCGCCCGGCCGGGCTCGATGGCCACGAGAGGGGGCGCGCCCCGCTCCGAGCGCGGCGCGGAACGGCGCAGGCCGTCCCCCAGTGCGGTCGATCAGGTGAGCTTGAAGAAGAGCGTGTCCTGGGTGTACCAGCCGATGTTCTTCGTGGCGTACTCCCACTCCTTGTGCTCGGTCTCGAGCTTTTCGATCAGCTCCTGCACGTCGTACTGGAAGTCGGCAGGCATCCGGTCCAGGACCGCGCGGTAGCCCTCGGCGGCGGGCTTGGCCCTGGCGAGCGGCAGATGGCCGATGGCGGGGTAGCCGTCGATCGAGTGCGGGATGAACGGGAAGCCGTCGGGCAGCCCGCCGTAGAGGTAGCCATGGGGCAGCAGGTCGGCGGGTACGCCCAGGCGTCGCATCTCGTCGTCGACCAGGCCGAAGAACGTCGAGGGCTTCGAGTAGGTGCCCAAGTGCATCGGATCGGACGCGTTGTGGTCGATGATCAGCTGCACAGCGCAGTGGTAGGCGTTGCCCGCGCACTGCGCATCCGAGTCGGCCCGCCCGGCGATGAGGTGATCGAGTGCCACGGGGACGGACAGGCCCCAGTCGACACCCTGGCGGTCAAGGTCGTCCTGGGCGGCCTGCGCGGCCCGGCGCATCGACTCGAGGCGGCGCAGTTGATCTGCAGTCAGATTGCCGTCGCCGCGCAGAAAGGCCAGGACATCCGCCTTGTCCGCGGTGGAGTACGCGATGTTGTGACTCATGATCGCCATCGTGCCAAACGCCACTGACACGCGGGGCAGCGGCCGGTGGAACTGCGCCCCGTGCCCAGCCGGACAGGTGGAACGGCGCGGTGCCAGCCAGGCCCGGCTCACGCTGCGCAGGGGTTATCTCCTGACGCCCACGATCACGAGGATCGCGACTCCGACGCTGCCGATGATATCGAACGAGGTGCCGCTGTGCGGACCGGCCTTCAGGAGGAACGACGCGGACAACTCGGGCAACGACCCTGCGTCGGGGGGCATCGATCCGCTGCCGGCGGGCATCGACCCGGAGCCGCTGGACGACGGCCCGTCTTCCGCGAGGCTCCGCAACGCGCCCTTGCCGGCGAGCGGCAGGGACATGCCCGTATGCGGTCACGGTGAGGGTGGCGCCGAGCGCGGCGAGGCGCTTCTGGACCGTGCTGGAGGACAGGTCGAGGCGGCCCAGCGCCATGCCCGCGATCACGAACGACATCCACGTGAGTGCCGGATAGAAGCCGGTGAGCAGCAGATCGAGGACGCCGACCTCGCCGAGGTGGCGGAGCGGGTCGCGTCTGTGTCGTACGGCGAACCTCGCGTGGACGCCCGGGGGCGGACCACCCGGCAGGCTTCGGGAACTCCCCCGCCGATCGGCGGGTACCGCCCTGCCGACCGGCGGAGACTCGTCCTGACCGGCGGGTCCGGTGCGACCGGGCGACGGTGTGGTTCAGCCACTTGGCGGGGGTGGACCCGACGGTCGCCGGATGGGCACGAGGTGGCCGGGCTTTCAGGCTGAGGCATGGAACACCGCGCCGGCACCAGGAGCGCGGGGACTGCCTCGGCACTTCGGTCTGCGTAGCGGACTGTGACGCCGCGGCATCGCAGAAGAAAGGATTTTCGTGAACACCGCATCCGCCTCCGCCACGGCCACGGCCACGGATGAGCGTTCCCTGTCCGCCCGGGAGACGGTCAAGGCACTGTACGTGTACGTCCGGCCGCACCGGTGGGCCGTCGCCCTCGGCCTGCTGTGCGCCCTGGTCGGGGCCGCCGGGGGACTGTTGCAGCCGCTGGCGACGAAGGCGCTGGTGGACCGGATGGCGTCCGGTGGGACCATCGCCGGGATCCTGATCGGGCTCACCGTGCTGGTGATGCTGGGCGCGGCGGTCGAGGCGTTCGGCGCGTACGTGCTGGAGCGGACGGCGGAGTCGGTGGTCCTGGCCGCGCGGCGCACCGTGGTGGGGCGGTTGCTGCGGCTGCGGATCGCGGAATGGGAGCGGATCCCGCCGGGTGACCTGATGTCCAGGGTCACCTCGGACACGACGCTGCTGCGGGCGGTCAGCACGCAGGCGGTCGTCTCTGCGGCCACCGGCGCGGTGGCCTTCGCGGCGGCGATCGTGATGATGGCGGTCCTGGACGTCGTACTGCTCGGTGTGACGCTCGGGGTGGTCCTGCTGGTCGGCGGGGCCGTCGCACTGGTGATGCCGAGGATCGCCCGGGCCACCGAGCGTTCTCAGCAGGCGGTCGGGGAGATCTCCGTCGCGCTGGAGCGGGCCTTCGGGGCGTTCCGAACGGTGAAGGCGTCCGGGGCCGAGGAGCGGGAGACCGTCCGGGTGGAGGCGGCGGCACGGAGAGCGTGGCGGCACGGCGTGAAGAGCGCCAAGTGGGAGTCCGTGGCCGGCTCGGCCGACGAACTCGCCGTACAGCTGGCCTTCCTCGCGGTGCTCGCGGTCGGCGGGGCGCGGGTGGCGTCCGGGGAGATCCCCGTCTCCACCCTCATCGCCTTCCTGCTGTACCTCTTCTATCTGATCGATCCGGTGTCCAGGCTGGTCGACGCCGTGTCCCAGTACCAGGAGGGGGCTGCCGCGATCTCACGTATCGCGCAGGTCGAACGCCTGGCGACGGAGCCGACCGCCGGACGGAAGGACGTCCTGCCCCGGCAGGGGGCGGCGGTGCCGGGGCCGGCGTCGGTCCGCTTCGACGGCGTGTCCTTCCGCTACCGCCCGGGCCTGCCGTACGTCCACGAGCAGGTGAGTTTCGAGGTGCCGGGCGCCGGGACGACCGCCTTCGTGGGCCCGTCCGGTGCGGGCAAGTCGACGGTCTTCGCGCTCATCGAGCGGTTCCACGAGGTCACCGGCGGCCGGGTCCTGGTCGACGGCAAGGACGTGCAGGACTGGTCCCTGTCCGAGCTGCGGTCCGCCATCGGATACGTGGAGCAGGACGCTCCGGTGCTGGCGGGCACGCTCCGCGAGAACCTCGTCTTCGCCGCTCCCGGGGCGACGGACGACGACCTCCGCGACGTCCTGGCCCGGACGAAGCTCGACACCCTCGTCGAGCGCCTGCCCCACGGCCTGGACACCCCGGTCGGGCACCGCGGCTCGAAGCTCTCGGGCGGCGAGCGGCAGCGCGTCGCCGTCGCACGCGCACTGCTGCGGCGGCCTCGGCTGCTGCTGTTGGACGAGGCGACCTCGCAGCTCGACGCCGTCAACGAGCTGGCGCTGCGTGACGTCGTCACGGAGGTGGCCCAAAAGACCACCGTGCTGGTGGTGGCCCACCGCCTGTCGACGGTGACCGGCGCCGACCGGATCGTCGTCATGGACGCCGGACGGGTCCGGGCCGTGGGCACCCATGAGGAACTGGTGGCCCAGGACCGGCTGTACGCGCAACTGGCGGCCACCCAGCTCCTGACTCCCGGCCGATGACCCACCACGCGCCGGGTCGTCCGGTGGCCCCTGCCGCATTCCCAGCCGGGCGACCCCACGCGTCGACGCCGACAGCAGTCAAGACCGCGCAAGACCGCGAGAGGCCGCGAGAGGCCGTGCACGCACACTCGGTCCGCCTGGCCGGCGCAGCCGACTGCCCGATGTCGCCGGCCGCGCATCGGCCCCTCGTGCCGTGGCCGGCAGCCGGCCCGTTGCCGTGCCGCCCGCCTGCTCGGTCCCTGGTTCCCTGGTCCCTGGTCGGTCGGTCCGCGCTGAGGGGAATCCGCAGCCGCACCCGTTACTGACGTTGTCGCCGTGATGTCGTCGAGGTGAGTCCGGTTTCGGTGAGGCATCCGTTGATGAGGTTGCTGCGGTACTGGATTTGGCGGAGACCGCGTCGGATCGTGCTGATGAGGTTTTCGGGGTCGGTGAAGGCGGTGTTGGCCTGGCTGCTGCGCCGCAACAGGGACCAGATGCCCTCGACGGGGTTGAGGTCGGGTGCGTAGGCCGGCAGGAAGTAGCAGGTGATCCAGTCGTGGGTGTCGATGAACTCCCGTAATCGGCGGTCCTTGTGGACGTTGAGGTTGTCCCACACGAGCACGATGGGTGCGCCGAGCTGCTGGTGTGCGGCGATGAGCAGGTCGCGGTAGTCGGTCCAGGTGAAGCTGCGTCTGCCGCCCTGCTTGTGATCGACATGCCGCTTCGGCCGGTAGATCAGCCGTGAGCGTTCACCCTGCTTGTAGCAGGCCAGAGCGGCGATGGAGAAGCGGCGCTGGGAGCGTCCCCGCACCCGGATGAGGGGTGTAAGTCCGCGTCGGGCCCAGGTGCGGGTGGTGGGCGGCGTCATCGAGAAACCGGCTTCGTCTTCGAAGCACAGCCAGGCGTCGAGCGCCGCCACGGACCTTCCACCTGCGGCCAGGTCTCCTTCACCCAGCCCGCCACGGCCTGCTCGTCACGCTCGACCGCCCGGCGGGCCGGGACCTGGTGGCTGAAGCCGTGCCGGTGCAGCATCCGCGCGATCGCCGACAGCGTCATGCTCTTGTGGAACCGGCGCCCGATCACCGTCTTGATCCGCGACAGCGTCCACGTCTGGTCCGGCCAGCCGTGCGCGACCGGCCCCTTGGCAAGCTCCTGCTCGAGCACGGTGAACAGGGCCTCACTCAGTTTGGGCCGTGACGCAGGCCCAGCAGAACGCAGCCCCTCGGTGCCGGCGTCGTGCCAGTCTCGGCGCCAGCGCTGCACCGAGCGCACACTCACCCGTAAGTCCTTGGCGACCTCGGCGTTGGAGGCGCCCGCAGCGAATCGCTCCGCGGCCTCCAGCCGGATCCGCTCACGAAACGCCTGCCGTTCCGGCGTCAGCCCACCACCCTGCGGATACCTCACACCACCGGCATACCGCAACGATCACACATCGTCAGCCCCCAACGACATCACGCCACAAAGGTCAGTAGCCGCACTCCGCGGTCGGGCCCGACTCCAGGGTGCCGTGGAGGATCTGGGATGATCCGACCCATGATCGAAACTCCAGCGCGGAAGGGCGACTTCCGCCCCGCGCGATGACGTGGCCGGACGAGGCCGTGGCCGACGGCAGCGCCATGACACCCGCCCACCCTTCCCGTATCGCGCTCTTCGAGGCGGTACGCGCCGACCGCACCGGCCCCGTCGCCACCCGGCTGCTCGGGCTCGCCCACGCAGACTCCCCCGTCGTACGCCGAGCGGCTTTGGACCTCCTCCAGAGCCTGAGCCACGAACAGCCCTGGCCGGAGGCCGTCGACGCCGCTGTGGCCCGGTTCGATGACCCCGACGAGGAAGTGCGACGCCGAGCAGCGTGGCTCGTCGGCCACCGCGGACGGCCCGACCTGGTTCTCTCCTCCCTCGGCGAACTCGCCGATCCGGTCGTGCGCACCGTCCTGGCCGGGGCGCTCGGCCCGACCGCCGCCCACCTGACCGGCGACGGCCTCGCGTCGGTCCGCTTCCTCGCCCACGTGGAGACGCTGAGGGCCGCACCACCCGCACGATGGCAATCCCTGGACGACGCACTCCTCGACGACGCCCGGGAAGCCGCTCACCACCTGGAGGACACCGGGCGCATCTGGGGCGAGGCCCTGTACGGACTCGGGCGCGAGCACGACACGTACACCCTCGTGGCCCGTCTCCTCGACGACCCCGGCACCCGGGACATCGGCGCCGACTTGGCCCGCGAGGCGTGCCACGACTGGCGGATCGCCCCGGTCAGGCTGCTGCCGCTGCTCGTCCGGCGCCACAGCCAGAAGGCCACACCGGCTCTCGGCAGGGCCCTCACGACAGCGATGATCTCCGAGGCGGCGATGCGGATCCATGGAGCTCTCCTGGCCGCAGTCCCCGTCACGCCGACGACGAGGGCCCGCCGGGTCACGTCCACCGCGACGGCGTACGACAGCGCGTCCGCCGCCGCTCTCCTCGCCGCCAGGCCCGTGGGCATCACCCGCCTCGCGCGCGCCCCCGACATCTTCGGGGCCCTGCTGGACGCCGGCCCGCTGACCTTCCGACAGGCGGCCCAGCTGTACAACCTGACGTTCAGTCGCCCCGGCCGCTCGCAGGCGGATTGCGCCCCGCTGTGGCTGCGGCACGCCGGTCCTCGCGCACTGTCCCGGGTGCTCGCCCTGATGACCCCGCACCTGGCCGACTACGCGGTCGGCGAGCACTACCTGGCGGGTCTCGCCCGGATGGGCGGCCACGCACGCCTCGCGCTGCCGGCCGTGACGGCCCTGATCGACAGACGTACCCGCATCCCCGTCAACGACTCCACCCGCGACGCGGAGATGAGAATCGACGAAAGCCTCCTGGCCTCCGCCCTGAGCACCCGCCGGGCGATCCTCGCGCCCACCGATCCGCCGTCCCCCGCCGGGCTCTTCCCCGCCTGACTGGCTCCCGCCCGACTGCCGCCCGCCGGGTCGTCTCCCTCACCGGATCGACCAGACGCGGACGCCCGCGACCGCTGCGACGACGAGCGGGGGTAGACGGACGGCGGGCAGTCAGGGCTCGGCGTTACCGTGGGGGCGTCATCCCCACTGAGGACCGGAGCCCATGACCGACACGAACCCGGCTCGCGTGACCTTGCTGGTGCTCTACTCGCCCGAGCTCGAGGAATGCCGGCGCTTCTACGAGGACCTCGGGCTGGTCTTCACGGCGGAGCGGCACGGTCAGGGCCCCGAGCACTACGCTGCCGTCCTGGCCGACGGCGCGGTCTTCGAGCTGTATCCGTCTCGTGCGGGCCGGCAGACCGATGTGCTGCGTCTGGGCCTGGCCGTCGACGGCCGGTCGGCCACCCCGCCGCTGACCCCGGGTCACCACCTGCTGACCGACCCGGACGGCCGCACCGTCGAGGCCCACGCCTTCTGAAGGCGGGCCCGCAGACGCTGAGTCGACGGGCGGGCGACGGTCGCTGAGACCAACTTGCGCGAACCGGTTCGATGTCGCCCGAGGAGAAATCGTCCGCACCTGAATCGGGGCGCCCGTCCCGACATCAGGGCAATGCGCACGATCCGGGGCCCTCGCCGACTCTCCTTGCGTCAGGGGTATTGCTGCGGGATTTCCCCGGTGTTAGCTTCCTGCGAACCGATTCGATGGAGTGATCCTTCCGACGACCCGAGTCCATCCCCCCACGACCCGATGCCATGCCGGGCACCGAACCCGTTCATCCGGTGAAGCCCTCCGCCGTCGGCCCGCGCGGAATCGAACCGATTCGATACCGCACGTGCCGACGGATGCGCTCCACCGCCCCGGCATACGGCCGGCTGCCACGGGCCGGCCCGGCCGCCCGAGACCCGCAACTCACAGGATTGAGGACGCAGTCCATGTCATCCGCGTCATCCGCTGACAGTTCAGGCCGCCGCCGGGCCTCCGCCGCCGCGGCCCTGGCCCTCGGCGCGGGCCTGCTGGCCTCGCCGGCCGTCCCCGCACACGCGGCAGGGGCACCCCAGCCCACGGCCCGCTACACGTTCGACGAGGACGACCTCACGTCCGGAGAGATCACCGACAGTTCCGGCAACGGCCTGACGGCGAGCCTGGTCAACGGCACCAGCGCACAGGCCGTCGAAGGCACGGACGGCGGCAGGGCGCTCGCCCTGCCCGGCGGGGCGCCCACCTCCGACGGCGCCTACGTGCGCCTGCCCCGGGGGGTGATCGGCGACGCGACCGACCTGACGGTGTCCGCCCGCGTGAAGTGGGGCAGCGACGCCTCGTCCTGGCAGCGGATCTTCGACCTGGGCGCCGGCACCACGAAGTACCTCTTCACCACCCCGTCCAACAACGGCGGTGTGCTGCGAACCGCCGTGACCACCGGCGGAGGTGGCGCGGAGTCCCAGGTCTCCGGGTACGCGGCGCTCCCCGCCGACGCCTGGCGCACGGTCACGGTCACCCTCGACACCAGCGCCGGCAAGGTCACCACCTACCTCGACGGCGTCGCGGTCTCCTCCTCCACGACGACCGTCAAGGCCAAGGACCTGCTGGACGGTTCGGCCACGTCCGCCGGCTACATCGGAAAGTCCTTCTACCCGGATCCGCTCCTGAAGGGCGCGATCGACGACTTCACGGTCTGGCACTCGGCGCTCACCGCCGAGCAGGTGGCGGGTGTCGTCGGCGACGTCCCCACGCTCCAGGCGCTGTCGCAGACGTCCTTCGAAGTCCGGACCACCGCCGGAACAGCCCCGGCCCTGCCCCCGGCGGTCCGCTCCACCTTCTCCGACGGCTACGACCGCGACACACCCATCGCCTGGGACTCCGTACCGGCGGACAAGTACGCCCGCCCGGGCACGTTCTCGTTGGCAGGCACCGCGGCCGGGCGACGAGTGACGGCGACCGTCACCGTCGTCCGCGAAGGTGAACTCACCGTCGACCTCGGCTCGGACACCGGGGCCTTCCACGGCGGCGCCTCCGGCACCCTGTACGGCGTGTACGGACCCGACGTCCCCACCAACAACCTCATCGAGGGCATGGGGCTGCGCACGGTCTCCACCAAGGCGCAGGACGGCCCCCAGCATCCGGGAGCCGACGCCCTGGAGGTGGTCAGGCCACTGGCCGACTCCACCGACGGTGACGTGTACATCTACATGACCGACATCCACCGCGGGTTCCCCTACGAGTGGCCGGGCGGCACCCCCGCGGAGAAGGTCAAGCTGTACGAGGAGAAGATCGCCAAGCAGGTCGACCAGGTGCTGCGCCTGCCGAAGCGATACCAGGGCAACATCGTCTTCGTGCCGTTCAACGAGCCCGAGGGCAACATGTTCGGCACCGGCGAGTGGAGCTACGACGGGACCAGCTGGCTGAACTCGCCGGACGCCTTCCTCTCCGCCTGGGACTCGGCCTACAGGCTCATCAAGGGCAAGATGCCCGATGCCCGCATCGCCGGCCCCAACACCAGCATCCTGTACGACCAGGTGAAGGGCTTCCTCACGCACACCCTCGCCGCCGGCACCCTCCCGGACGTGATCACCTGGCACGAGCTGAGCCACCCGGAGGCCGTACGCGCCAGCGTCACCACCTACCGGGCATGGGAGAAGGCCCTGTTCGAGGGAACCGACCGAGAGGGCACCCGACTCCCCGTCAACATCAACGAGTACGCCTTCAACTACCACACCTCCGTGCCCGGCCAGATGATCCAGTGGGTCTCCGCGATCGAGGAGTCCAAGGTGGACGCCGACATCGCGTACTGGAACATCGACGGCAACCTCTCCGACTCCGCCGTCCAGTCCAACCGCGGCAACGGCCAGTGGTGGCTGCTGCATTCCTACGCCTCCATGAGCGGCCACACCGTCAGGGTCGACCCGCCCTTCCCCGGCCGCAACTACACGATGCAGGGCGTCGCCACCCTCGACGAGAAGAAGAAGCAGGCGCGGCTGCTCTTCGGCGGCTCCACCGGCAAGGGGCACATCACCTTCGCCGGCGTCCCGAAGAAGATCTTCGGGACGAGCGTCCACGCCTGGATCCGCGAGATCGAGTGGAGCGGGCAGATCGGTGACAACCCCGGCCCGAAGCTGCTCGCGGAGACGAATCTGAAGGTCGGCGCCGACGGCACCGTGTCCGCCGACTTCGGCGACGGCGCACTGCCGACGCTCAAGGAGTCCTCGGCGTACGAGATCGTCCTCAGCCCGGCCGGGAAGGCGAAGGCCACGCAGTCCGCGCCCGTGCGCTGGCAGGGCTCGTACGAGGCCGAGGACGCCGCCCACACCGGCTCCGGCTACTCGAAGAACGGCCCCGAGGGCTCCACGAGCGACGTGTCGAAGTTCTACACGTCCGGCGGCTACGACGTGGGCGGCCTGCGGACCGGCTCCGACGTCACACTCGACTTCGCCGTGGACGTGCCCGAAGACGGCACCTACGACCTGAGCGTCTTCGCCAACTCCCTCAACACCTTCGACAAGGTCCGCGAGCAGGGCCCCACCAACGTGTTCCTGCGGGTGGACGGCACGGCGGACAGCGAGCAGGAGCTGCACCTGCCGCTCGGCTACAAGTGGGTGGTGTGGGACCACAGCGACACCCAGGTCAGGCTCACCAAGGGCAAGCACACCCTGACGCTCGCCGCGAACAGCCTCGACGGCAGGCGCGCCACCAAGGGCGACGCCATCGTGGACCGACTGACCCTGTCCCTGCCGGACGCCTCGGCCCGCACGCAGGTGTACGAGGGCGAACTGGCCTGGCTCGGCAGCGGGTCGCGCCCCGTCTACGACCTGCCCGAGCGGCCGGCGACCGGGTCGGGCGCGGCCCGGCTCCCGGAGAAGGGAACCGCCACGTTCTGGGTCTACTCCCCCGCCGACCGCGAGGCGACCCTCAGGATCGACACCCTCGCCGGCACGGACGCCCGAGTCTCCGTCAACGGCCACGACGTCCTGCGTCTGGGCAAGCGGGCGCACAGCGCCGCCGTCTCCCTCTCCGGCGGCGTCAACAAGGTGACGGTGACCGGCGGCTCGGGCGTCACCCTCGTCGACCGCCTCACGGTCACCCCGACCGAGGGCGCACTCAGGACGCGCACGTACGAGGCCCGGGACGCCGAGCTCACCGGCTCGGCCACCCTCAGCTCCCTCTCCCTGGCCACCGACGGCACCGCGATCAGCGGCATCGGCGGCGAACCCGGCAACGGCAACACCGCCACGTTCACCGTCACCGCGGACAGGTCCGGCCTGCACGCACTGCGCATCCGCTACTCCAACCCCGAACAGTCCCCGGCCACCCACTACAACCCGGACCCGCTCACCCGCCACGCCGACGTCACCGTCAACGGCGGCGAGACCCGGCGGGTCTTCTTCCCGCACACCTTCCACCAGAACGACTTCTGGGAGCTGACCGTCCCCGTCCAGCTCGAGAAGGGCCGGAACACACTCACCTTCCGCTCCGAGGAACTCCCGAACTTCGACGGCACCACCTACGCCTCGGACACCTTCCCCGGCGTGCTGCTCCGCTCCCGGTACGCGCCGTTGATCGACCGGATCGCCGTGGCGCCGTACGCGAAGGAGGTGCGCTGAGACGAGCCGTTTCAGCGGCGAGGCGACCCGCGCGATCGCCGGGTAACGGGGCGACGCCTCCCGCCCCACCGCCCGCGGGATCACGCCCGCCACGTCACCGATGCCGCCGGCAGGCGCCCGGGGAACCGTCGTACCGACGGCTCCGGGCGCTTCGCCGTCGGCCTCCGGACCGGCAAGGACAGGGCCACGGCCGGGGTGTCAGTGCGCTGAAGTACTCTTCCCGCCACTGCCCACCGACCAGGAGGATCAAAAGAGTTGTCCGGCCTGTCTGCGTTCCCGCTGCCCTTTCGTGCCTCCGGTTCCCTGTCCTTCGCGAATCCCCGAACGCTGCGGGAACTTCAGTTGATGCAGTGCAGCTCGCTCATTCGGGCCAAGCCGGACTGGTTCGACAAGATGAACGACGCCGGCATCGTCGCCAGATGGACGCAGGAAGCGGTAGCCCAGGGGCTCACCGAAGCGCAGGTTGACTATGTGCTCGCCGAACTCCGGCATTACGCGGCACTGCGGGACGGACGAACCGGCGTCGAGGTGTCGGCCGTCGACGGGGTGTGGCAGTCGGACGCGCTGATCGACGACGGGCTCGGGTCCCGGCTGCGCGAGGCGGTCCGGGTTCTGGAGCAGGTCCCCGAGGCAGAACAGGACTGGCATCCCGGATCCGACGGGCAGGTACTGGATCTGGTGCATCCCTCGATGTTCTGCCTGGTCAACGAGGTGAGCGGGGCGCCGGAGACGGCCTGGCAGAACCCGACGGACCGCTACTCGAAGTACGAGTTCTCGGAGAGGTTCCAGTGGCTGCCCACGGACGTGGACGTCAGTGACGACGGCGACGTAGCCTTCCGTTCCTACGTCAACAACGTGCATCCCGAGACTCATCGCGAACTGGCCGCCGTCCTGCCTGACTTGTTCGCGCGCTTGCGCCCGCTCTTCGAGAACGTGCTCACCGATCTACGTCATCCACGTCCCCCGCGGATCGCTGTCGATCCCTTCGGGTGGTACGACTCGGAGCCGGAATACCCGGACCAGGCCTCCTACGGCGATGCCGGGTTGTACCAGGAGGCCCGCCAGGCATGGGCGGAGGCCCATGACGCATGGTGGGAAACCCGCCGCCCCGTCGTCCCGGACGCCGCGGCTTTCACCCCGCCCGCGGCTCCCGACGAATCCGCCCGGGTCGACCTGCGCGGCCGGCGTCTCCAGGTCATCGTCAAGCTCGCCGCCATTCATCTCACCCCGGACAGGCCCGAGTACCCGGGCGGTTCCTGGCATGTCGAGGGGATGGTGAACGAGCGGATCGTCTCGACCGGCATCTACTACTGGGACAGCCACAACATCACCGAAAGCCGGCTGAGTTTCCGGTCGGCACTCGACGATCCGCACTACGAGCAGAACGACGACAACGGCCTGCGCGAGGTGTTCGGCCTCGAGGACGAAGACGCACTGAACCAGGTGCTGGGATCGGCTTCGACCCCGGCGGGCCGCTGCCTGGCGTTCCCGAACATCCTGCAACACCGCGTCGGCTCGTTCCGCCTCACGGACCCCACCCTCCCGGGGCACCGCAAGATCCTCGCGTTCTTCCTGGTCGACCCGTCACAGCGGATCGTCTCGACATCCGATGTGCCACCGCAACAACCGTGGTCCGAGACCTCGACCATGACGCTCGACGAGGCCAAGGACTTCCGCGAACAACTCATGCAGGAACGCAAGTTCTTCGTCGACGAGCACAACGAGCAGATCTACGAACGGGAGTTCTCCCTCTGCGAGCACTGACCGCGTCCGCGTCCGTCTCTGCCGCCCCGCTCCCCGCGCACCGCAGGGAGCGCGGCGACCGAGGGCTGAAGAGCCGGAGAGGCGTTGAGGGCCGGGCGGAAGGCCGCAATACTGGCCCCGGCCGACAGGGGATCAAGGGAGAACAGATGAGCCAGGTCGTCACCGGGACCATGGTGCGCGTGGAGAACGTGCACAAGTCGTACGGCCAGGGAGCCGCCGCCGTCCATGCCCTGCGCGGCGTGTCGTTCGACATCCCCCGGGGCGAGATCGTCGCGCTCAAGGGGCGCTCGGGCTCGGGGAAGACCACCCTGCTGAACATCGTCGGTGGGCTCGACGCGCCGGACCGGGGGCGGGTCACCGTGGACGGCCTCGATCTGTCGGAGCTCGGCGAGGACGGCCTGCTGGCGCTGCGCCGGGACCGGATCGGCTTCGTCTTCCAGTCCTTCGGCCTCATCCCGATCCTGACGGCCGCGGAGAACGTGGGTGTGCCGATGCGCATGCGCCGGGCCGACGTACGGGAGCGTGAGGAGCGGGTCGAGCTGCTGCTGTCCCTGGTGGGCCTCGCCGATCACGCGGCCCAGCGGCCCGGCGAGCTCTCCGGCGGCCAGCAGCAGCGGGTCGCCATCGCCCGGGCCCTGGCCAACAACCCCTCGTTGCTGATCGCCGACGAGCCCACCGGCCAGCTGGACGCGGAGACCGGTCATGCGGTGATGCAACTGCTGCGGGCGGTCGTGCGCAGTGAGAACGTCACCGCCCTGGTGGCCACACATGACGCGACGCTGCTCGATCTGGCCGACCGGGTGCTGGAACTGCGCGACGGGGAGATACGGGACGAGACGAGGGAGCAGGCCGAGGCGTCGCCCGTCGCGTGACGGATCGTCCGCTCGACCTGGCCGCCACGGCGAGGTGAGGTGAGGTGAGGTGGCGAGCCGCCCCGGGCGCGCCCGCCGTTCGGTCGTGGCCGGCGATCAGCTGTGCCCGCTGTCGTCCGGCCACACGGTGATGTGGTCCTCCTCCAGATCCAGCGCCACCCGGTCGCGCATGCCCAGGGCCCTCGTGTACTCGGCGGGCAGCTGTAGGCGGCCGGCCCGGTCGAGCATCGCGTATTCGCGGGCCACCACGGTCTCGTGGCCGGTGGTCTCGTCGACCTCGCTGCGGCGCAGGACCTCCGTGGAGGTGCGGCCGTCGCGGATGGCGACCGTGCGGCGGACCTCGGTGGCCACGGTGCGGTCATGGGTGACGATGACGATGGTGGTGCCCAGCTCCTCGTTCGCCGTGCGGAACGCGGCGAAGATCTGCTGGGCGGTGTGGGAGTCCAGCTCGCCGGTGGGTTCGTCGGCGAGCAGCACCGCCGGGTCGCAGGCGAGGGCCACGGCGATCGCGACCCGCTGCTGCTGACCGCCGGACATCTCCTGCGGGCGGCGGTCCCGGCAGTCGGCGACCTGGAGCAACTCCAGCAGTTCCAGGGCACGTTCGGCGCGGGCCCGGGAGCGGCTCCGGCCGCCCGCCAGCTGGAGGGGCAGGGCGACGTTCTGGGCCGCGGTGAGATACGGAAGCAGGTTGCGGGAGGTCTGCTGCCAGATGAAGCCGACGACCTTGCGCCGGTAGTGCAGGCGGTCCTTCGCGGTCATGGCCAGCAGGTCGTGACCGGCCACCCGGGCCACCCCGGCGGTGGGGGTGTCCAGGCCGGCCAGGATGTTCATCAGGGTGGACTTGCCGCTGCCGGAGGCGCCCACCAGGGCCATGAGCTCGCCCCCGCGGACGAGCAGGTCGAGGCCCTGGAGGGCCTGCACCTCCACGCCGTCCGCCGAGAAGATGCGGACCAGGCGGTCGCAGGTGATGAGGGCGTCATGACCGTAGGCGGGCCGGGCGCGGGTGGCGGTCGCGTGGTCGGTCAGTTCGGCGAGCGTGGGATCGGTCGTCATCGGGCTCCTTGGTCGACGGGGCCGCGGTCGGCCGGGTGCGCGAGCCGGGCTGCCGCGTGCGGGCGAGGGCTGCCAGGGTGGGTGCCCGGGCCGCCGAAGCCGCCGGGGCGGGAAGCCGGGGCCCCGGGGATCCGGGCCGGACGCGGGGGCCGGGGCCGCGGGGCCCGACCTGGGCCACGTGCCGGGGGCGGGACCCGCAAAGTCCGGCACCGGGGCCGCCGGGGGCTGTCGCCGTGGCCACCAGGGGCGGGGTGGGCTGCCCTTCTCACCTGTCGTCACCCGCTCTCAACTCCCGCACCGCTCCCCTCCTCCCCGCCCACCACGCCTGCACGGCGGCGATTCCCACCGTCATCGCCACCACGGCCAGCGTCGGCACGGTCAGCGACCAGGGGTCGGGGGAGAGCAGGGTCTGCTTCGTGGCAGCGACCGAGGACGGCAGGGCCACCGCGGTCAGATCCATGCCGGGGGCGAGCAGGCGGATCGCGCACCAGCCGGTCAGGACGCCGCCTGCCGCGGCGAGGACGGCCTGGGGCAGGGACTCCAGGACGAGCAGGCGGCGGCCCTGCGCACGGGTGAGGCCCATGGTGCGGAGGCGGGCGAGCAGCGCGACGCGCTCGGGAGCGGCGCGCAGGAGGGAGAGGAGCAGGGCGAGCACGGCGTATCCGGCGCCGGCCGCCACCGCCGCCGTGTAGAGGTGCTCCACTCCGGACTGGAGGGGTGAGTCGACGTACCGGGCCCTCTCGTCCGCGCGGAGGCGGACCGACACCGCGTCCGCGGCCGCTTCGCGCAGGGCCCGGCCGTCCGCTTCCGGGCCCGTCACCAGCAGCGTCGTCGGCTTGGCCGCCGTGGCGCCGAGGCCGGCGCGGTCCACCACGAGGAAGTCTGCGCCCGGCACGGCCGGGGTGATGTCGCGGACGAGGACGATGCGGACGGTGACAGTGCTGCCGTCCTCCATGGTGACGGGGAAGGGGGACGAGCCGTGGGCGTCCGCGACGCTCGGGGAGGCCACGGCGGGCAGCACGGCGCCGGTCCCCGATCCGGCCCGGCCCTTCTTCACCGCTCCTTCGGAGAAGGAGCCGAGGCCCGTCCGTCGCGTCAGCTCCGCATAGCCGGCGGGATCCACGCCCACCACCGGCACCGACCGGCGCCCGTCGTCCGGCTTCGCCCGGTACGCGATGCTCACCGCGGCCACGTCCCGCACGCCGGAGACCCGGCGCACCCGGTCGGCCAGCCCCGTGGGCAGGGGGACCGCGGTGGACTCCAGGCGGGCGTCGGCCCCGACGGCGAGGAGCGCCGAGTGGTCGCGGGTCTCGCCGATGCCCGCCAGGACCGAGCCGCCGAACGAGGCCGTGGTGAGGGCGGTGAGCAGGGCGAGCAGCGGCAGCACCGCGGACGCGGAACCGCGTCCGGCCCGGGCCAGGGCCAGATGGCTCACCACACCGCGCAGCCGCCCGGCCGGGCCGGCCAGGCCGCGCAGGGGCAGCGGGTAGAGGCGGACCAGGAGCAGCGCGGCGATCACCCCCACCAGCACGGGCGCCGCCGAGATCAGCTGATCGCCGGACCCGCCGGACGTGCCCTGCCTGCGCAGGGTCACCACCGCGCCGGCGGCCACCGCCACCAGCGTCAGCTCCGCGACCGTACGCCGCCGGGACGGTCGTACGGACGTCACGTCCTGGCGGAGCGCGGGGACGCGGACGAGCCGGTGGGCGGCCGCCCCGCGCAGGGGCAGGGCGGCGCTGGCGAACACCGTGACCGCTAGGGCGGCCAGTACGGCGGGCAGGGCCTGAGCGCCGGGAAGCGCCCACAGGGCCACGGCCAGGCCGAGTGCCCCGGCCGGGACGGCGACCACCGCCGTCTCCGCGAGCAGGCGGGCGGCGAGGCCGGCCAGCGAGGCGCCGCGGGCCCGCAGCAGGGCCAGTTCGGTGCGGCGGCGGTCGGCGGCCAGGCCGGCCGCCAGTGCCAGGACGACGACGGCGACCGTACCGCTGCCGAACGCCGCGACCGCGATCAGCGGGGAGACGCCGGCGTGCAGGCCGGAGTAGGAGTCGAGCACGTCGTCGAGGCGGGTGTCGGCATCCGTGAGGGGGTCGGTGGCCGTGCGTATCCGCTGCAGGTCGGGGCCCGCCACCAGGGCGGCGAGCGCGGACTTGAGAGCTGCCAGGTCACGGTGGCGCAGGGTGTCCGGGTCGGGGGCCAGCCGCCAGTAGCGGTAGGGACGGCCTTCGGTGCCCAGCAGCGCGGGGGCGGCCTCGGGCGGAAGCAGCAGGGCGCCGAGCCAGTACCGGGGCGACTCCGGGTCGACGGGCGCGACCCGCATCAGCACGGGCGTGCGCATCAGCGTGTCCGTCGCCCAGTAGGCGCCCTCCCTGTCGCGCGGTTCGACGAGGCCGGTGATCCGGACGGCGAGCGCGTCCCGGCCCGCGCCGGGGACGTGCAGGACCGACCCCACGGTGATGTGCAGGCTCTTGGCGGTCTCCGCGCTGACCGCCGCCTCGACCTCGGGCGTCGTCGTGGTGACCGTGCCGGACGCGCGGGGCAGACGGCCCTCGCGCAGCCGGGCGTGATCGGCCAGGCCCGCCTGTGCGACGAGTGCGACCCGGGCGGGCAGCCCGCTCGGCCGGGGCACCCACGGCTCTGGCACCGCCTGGTTGACGGAGGTGACCACGCCGTAGGACGACTGGCCGGGGTCGGGGACGAAGGGGCGCCGGACCGTGCCGAGGATGCTGTCGTAGTCCCGCTTCACGGTGGCGGGGCGCAGTGCCTGCTCGCGCTGCTCCGGGGGCAGGTTGGGCAGCGGGGCCGGGGCGGTGAGGGTGACGACGCTGCGGAAGTGGGGTACCTGTTCGACGGAGTGGCGCAGGCCCGCGTCCTCGTACCGCTCCAGTGCGCGCGGGAACGCGGCGGCCAGGCAGGCGGTCACCGCCACCAGCAGCGCGAGGGCGAGCGCGGCGGCGGGGGCGGACCGCAGCCGGGTGCGGATCCACGGGGCGTCGGCACGCTCCGCACGCCTGAACGGGATCACCATGTCACTCCCCCTCCCTCAGCACCTGCACCGGATCGGCCTGTCGCGCCGACAGCAGCGCCACGACGACGACCGGGACGGCGGCCACGGCCGTCACCAGGGCGGCCACCCGCAGCGGCGGCAGCACCACGAGCAGATCGGGCACGGGTCGGCCGGCTTCGCCGGTCAGGACGATGAGCGGCAGCACTGCTCGGGTCAGGGCGAGACCGAGGCCGGTGCCCACGGCCAGCGCCAGCACGACCAGGACGCTCTGCTCACCGGCGACGGCACGGGCCAGCCTGCGGCGAGGGGCTCCCAGGGCGCGCAGGATCGCGAACTCGGCGTTCCGTTCCCGCAGCGCCCCGGCGGCGCTCACCGCGAACCCGAGCGCGGCCAGGACCGCCGCGGCGGCGGCCGCCGCGGTGAACGCGGCTTCCGGGCCCGCCCCGAACGGATCGTCGCGCAGTTCGGCGGCGATCTCGTCGCGCACGACGATCTGTTCGGGATCGAGGTCGGGCCGGGCGCGCAGAGCGGTGGCGACGTCCGCGCCGGCCGAGGGCGAGTCCGGCCGCAGCCACCACTCGGTGGGAGCCAGGGCGAGCCCGTAGCGCGCCTGGAGTACCCGGTTCACGGCAGGCAGATCGACGAGCACGGCACCGCCGTCGCCGCCCTGGGTCGTCGGGAGCTCCCGTACGGCGCGCACGATCCGCACGGGCACGTTCTGCCCGTCCAAGGCGATGTCCATCGTCTGTCCGGGGCGGGCGCCGGTGGAGGCGAGGAAGCGGTCGGTGGCGAGGGCGTCCACGGCGGTGGTCCGGGGCTGTGCCACCTGCATGCGCAGCGTCAGCGACGGGCTCAGCCAGGGCTGGTCGGACGGGACGTACCCCGTGCCGTACACCGCGGTCGGGTGCGCGGCGGGGCGGACGCGCGGGCGGGCCGGCTCGGTCGCGGCGTCGGCCGAGCTCTGTGCGTCGGTGCCGGAGGCCACCGTCCAGGACTCCGCCGGCAGGGGCACGCTCTGTGCCGTGCCGGCGGCGGTCGTCGCGGTCAGGGCGTCGAGGGTCAGGGTGTGCTCTTGCGCGCGGGAGGACGGCACGGGCAGCACGAGCTGCACTCCGGTGAGCGTCAACGGTCCGTGGCCGCTGGGTAGTCGGACCGACAGCGTGTGCGGGCGCGCGTCGGCGGGGAGGCTGCCGGACGGCAACGAGTAGGGCACGCCGTGGTCGTCCTCCAGCGTCTGGGTCACGGTCGCCGCGCTCTGCGTGTCCCTCGCCGAACTGCGCAGGGTCGCCGTCAGCGTCAGCCGGGACGCCCCGGCGGGGACACGTGCGCCCGCCGACTCACCCGTCGGCCCGAGCCCCGCCAAGAGCCCCTTCATCGGGGCGGGCGCGAGGTCCGGCCGCATCAGGACGGTGTCGGCCGCGTGCGCGGTGTCCAGCGCCAGAACCGTCGCCGTGCGGTCGCCGGACAGCGGCAGCGTCGTCCGCACGGCGGGGGCGGCCTCGCGCACATGAGGGACGGCCGCGTACTCCTGGGTGAGGCCGAGCTCGCCGCCGCCGGTGCCCAGGATGCGGATCGGCGCGCCCGCCGCGAAGTCGGCCTGGTCGTCTTGCGAGCGCCCCCAGGAGGAGCCCTGACCGATCGCCAGTACGCCGAGCGCGACGGCCAGGACGAGCAGCAGTACCGGGCCGGCGCCATGCCCTGGGCGGCGGCTGAGCTGCCAGCCGGCCAGGGCCGTGGCCAGGCCCCGACCGCCCGTCGCCCGGCGTTCGGCGAGGCGGGCGGCGGGCGGCAGCAGACGCAGGGTCAGGACGGCGCCGGCCAGCAGCGCGAGGGCGGGCGCGGCGACCAGCAGTGGATCGACGCCCAGGGCGCCGGTCGTGTCCGCGCTCACCGCGCCCGACGTACGGCGGTCCAGTTGCCAGTAGGCGACGCCGGCCACCGCGACGAGACCCAGATCCGCCCCGGCCCGCAGCGACGCGGGCAGGGCGCGGGCGCGCAGCGTGCGGAACCCGGTCGACGCGACCGCCGGCAGGGTCACCGCGAGCGCGCATCCGAGGGCCACGCCGGCCGCCGTCAGCCACACCGCGAGCCGTCCGCCGGCCGGCGCCTCGAGCTCCAGCCCGATCCGGGCCAGCGCCCCGTGCCCGGCGAGCAGCCGGGTCAGCGGGCCCGCCAGCAGCGGGGCGATCAGCAGCGCGGGCCCGGCCAGCAGCAGCGCCTCGAGGGCGGCGAGGCGGGCGAGGGCGGCGCGGGAGGCGCCGCGGGCGCGCAGCAGCCGGGTCTCGCCGGTGCGTTGGGCGGCGAGCAGCCGGGCCACGAGCATCAGCGCGCAGGCCGCGAGCAGGGCGAGCTGGAGGGCGACGATCAGGAGGGTGGAGCGGGAGACGAGCAGGGAGCGCTCGACCCGATCGAGTACCTCGGGGAGCGCGGTGCTCGCAGTCGTCCCGCCTTCGCCGTCGTCCCCGGTGCGCAGCTTGAGCAGGGCGGCGGGGCCGGTGCGCGCGGAGGCGCGCAGGGCGTCGATGCGGTCGGCGGTGAGGTGGGTGAAGTCTGCGGAGGCGAGCCACGCTGACGGTCCCTCGCTCACCCGGCCGCCGGTGACTACGGAGGGAGCCGTCAGCAAGGGGCCGTAGGTCGTGAAGTCGGAGGTCCGCCGTACGCCCCGACCGCCCAGTTCGTCCGTCAGCCAGTAGGGGTCGGCCGGTTCGATGGGCCGGTAGACGCCGGTGACGACGATCCGCACGGACGGACCGCCGAGCCGGTCGGTGACGGTGAGGCGGGCGCCCGGCGTCGACTTCAGCCGCCGTGCGGCGGTCTCGGGCAGCGCCACCTCGACGTCGGGTGTGCCCGCGTACGGGGCACGCCCCTGGCTGAACCGCACCTGCGAGGAGTCGAGCGCCGCGAAGTGCGTGAGGTCGGGCTTGTCACCGGGCCCGGTGGCCGCCGTCCCGGTGGTGGCGGCCAGGGTGGTCGCGGGCAGGGCGTACGGGCCGGATCGCACCAGCGTCCGCACGGTCACCGGCAACCCGTCGAAGGTCCGGCGCGCCCCGTCGCGCACGGCCGTGTCGGCGACCCGGCGGTCGGCGCCCGCCACCTCGGCCTTGACGACCAGCGCGGCGTCGGCGGCGTTGCGGGGCTCGGCCAGCGAGTGGCGCAGCGCCGCGTCGCCGATCGCGGTCGAGTAGGCGGTCAGGGCCGCCAGCACGGACGTGGTCAGCAGGACGGTGACGAGCGCGGCGGTGATCAGCGCCCGATGCGCTCGCGCCCTCGCCAGCACCAGCGCGGCCCGCCCCGAACGCACCGCGAAACGCCCCCCGTAAGCCGCCACCCGGCTCCCCCAAGCCTCCGTTGACACCGTTGACCACACCCTCAGGTGATGTTGTCAGACCGGCAGTGGTGAAGTAGGCGCTGGTGAAGCGGGCTTGATCGGATTGTGACCGGAAATCGGCACCCTCTGACCGGAATCCGGGCCTCGGATACAACTCTGCGGACTCCGCGGTCGTTTGCAGGCCGGGTCGGGGTGCCGTTGGCGAGCGGCGAACCAGGTGACAAGCAACCCGGCAAGCGCGAGGCGATATGCGCTCCGAGTGTCAGACGGCCTTGGGGGGCGGCCTGCGCCGAGGCGTTCCCAGAGGCCGACCAGGTGCGCGTGCAGGACCTCCTCTGCTTCCTCTGCGGTCAAGTGGCCTACGAGTACATGGGTGGTGAGGCCGTCGGCGAGGGCGAGCAGAGTGCAGGCTTCGCGCCGCGGGTCGGGCGGCGTGGCGCCTTCGTCGGCCGGGCCGCTCTCGGCAGCCTGCGTGATGAGCCGGACGAGGCGGGTCTGGAGGGCCCACCAGCGGCGCGGAGGAGGCAGCATCCGTGGCGCGCCGCTCGCGAACGGGGCGATGTTCGGGAAGCTGTCGCCGGCGTGGGCATCCCGGGCAGCGCCGAGCCGTGCGCACATACGCCCGGATCCGCTCATTCGGGTCACAGCGCCGTCACGCCCTGCACGCGCTCCCCGGCCGGTCCTACGCTGACCAGGATCACCGTCTGCACAACCAGGGGGCAATCATGGTCAGCCGGACCACCATCGGCGCAGCGATCGGCGTGCTCGTCATCGTCGGCACCATGTCGGCCTGCGGTCCCGACGACGCGGGCAGCAGCAAGAACACGACACCCACCGCCGGCGCGGCGAAGACCGCGGGCGGCAAGGACGACAAGGCGGAGACGAAGACCGTCCCCGGTTTCATCGGCATGGGCCTGCAGTCCGCTCAGGACAGCGCCCAGTCGGCCGGTTTCCACAGCCTCTCCTCCCATGACTCCCTCGGCCGCGACCGCATGCAGGCGTTCGACCGCAACTGGAAGGTCTGCAGCCAGAACATCGCCGCCGGAAAAGTGGTGCCCGTGGACACCGAGCTCGACTTCGGCGCGGTGAAGCTCGACGAGACCTGCCCCGCCAAGGACCGGACCACGCCTGCCGAGGCCGGCGGCACGATGCCCGACTTCGCGGGCAAGAGCGTGAAGGCCGCCCGTGTCGCCCTCGACTCAGGTACGTCGATCTCCGTGAAGGACGCCGCCGAGGACCGGTTCGTGCTCGTCGAGTCGAACTGGCAGGTGTGCACGCAAAAGCCTGCCGCCGGAGCGAAACTGAACGGGCAGCCCGTCGAGTTCACCGCGGTCAAGTTCGGCGAGAGCTGCCCCTGAGCGCGCCGCACGGAGCCGGAGCCAGGGGCGCCGCCGCCCACCGGGCGTCGGGCGGCCGCGCGGTCCTCGACCCGGACTGCGCGTCCGCGGGGACCCCGTCGCCGCTCAGGCGCCCACCGCACGCAGTGTCTGTGCGGGCCGCCCGGCCGCTCCCCGTGTCAGCCACTCCTGGTACGCCGGAGCCTGACAGGCCGCCTCCCAGTAGGCCTCCTCCAACTCCGCCGATTCGGCGTCGAGTTCGGCCATCGTGCGAGCCGCGAGCAACAGACGTACTCCTATCGGGTCGCCGTGGAGGGGCCGGATGACCAGGTCGGAGCGAGGCGGGAGCGCGGTCGGCTGACTGACCGTGACGACCTCACCGATGGCGGCCAGGAGGTAGGCGGTGAGGTAGTCACCGTGCAGCAGGTCGGGCTTGATCCCGGCGGCGCGCAGTACCCGGCACACCCCGTCCCACTCGCCGTCGACGGTGGCGTCCACCATCCAGCGGTCGTGGGCGAGGTCCGCGAGACGTACCTCGCGGTGGGCCGCCGCGGGATGGTCGGCGGCCATGGTGACGAACTGGGGTTCGCGCTCCACCAGGATGCGCAGACACAGCCCGTTCGGGACGCGCAGCGGGCTGCCCTCGACCTCGTGCACGAACGCCAGGTCCAGCGTGCCCTCGGCCACCTGCCGAAGCAGGGCGTTCGCGGACACGTCCATCTGCAGGCTGGGCTCGACAGCGGGCAGGCGGGCACGCAGTCGGCTGAGCCACCCCGGGATCGCCCGGCTGGCCGTGGCGCCGATGCGCAGCCGCGGACCGCCCGCCGTGTGGGCGGCCGCGGCCCGGGTCTCGGTCACGATCGCGGCGAACTCGGCGACCAGTGGCCGGGCCCGGCTGACCACGATCTGCCCCAACGGCGTGGGACGGCTGCCCGTGGCGCCCCGGATGAAGAGCCGGCCGCCCAGCAGCTGCTCGATGCGGCGCAGCTGGGTGCTCAACGAAGGCTGGGCCATGCCCAGTTCACGGGCGGCCTTGTGCAGACTGCCGGCGTCGGCGATGGCGCACAGCACGCGTAAGTGCCTCACCTCGAGCTCCATGCGCGGAGCGTAAGGGCTGGGCCTGATGAGACGCCAGACAGGCAACAGCGACATGACGACAGGAGTCGCTCCGATAGCCGTGTGCTATCCCCGGTTGACATCATCCCCGCGGCCGTCCGGCGGCCCCACACTCGGCTCTACCGATCGTTCACCACCCCACACGAACGAGTAGGAGCCCCCCACATGACGTCCACCCGTACGTCGTCCACGTTCGCGAAGGCCTTCAGGAGACTGCCGGCGCTCGGTCTGGGCGTGACGCTCGCGGCGCTCGGCTGCGCGGTCCCGGCGAGCGCCCAGACCACCGGCTCCGCCGCCCCGGTCGCCGGTTACACCGGTTCGGCGCAGGAGTCGGCGAACAACAAGGCGTTCTTCGAAGCGGTCCTCGACTCGGTCGCCCAGAAGCAGGCCGCCAACCCCGGCCTGCAGTCGGTGACCGTCTACTACAACGCCTCGCAGGCGCCGAACTTCCGCTCCCAGATATCGAGCGCGGCCTCGATATGGAACAGCTCCGTGAGCAACGTCAAGCTGCAGTCCACCTCGGGCGCCGGCGACTTCTCGTACTACGAGGGCAACGACTCCCGGGGCTCGTACGCCTCCACCAACGGGCACGGCAGGGGCTACATCTTCCTCGACTACGCCCAGAACCGGCAGTACGACTCGATCCGCGTCGCCGCGCACGAGACCGGTCACGTGCTGGGACTGCCGGACCACTACACCGGCCCGTGCAGTGAACTGATGTCGGGCGGCGGACCCGGCACGTCGTGCACGAACCGCTACCCCAACACGACCGAGCGGTCGCGCGTCAACCAGTTGTGGGCCAACGGTCTCGCCAAGGCCCTCGACAAGCTGAACAAGGTGCGCTGACCGCCCGAGGACTCCTCGCCCGTCACGCAGGCGGGCCGTGCCGCCGACGGCACGGCCCGCTTCGCCGTCGCCGCGCCACCGGCACTTGCGGCGGTGGCATCCGGCGCAGGGGTTGTGCAGCGCGATGACCGGCACCGGCCACCTCGCCGGCGCCGGTCACGCGTTCATACGGCGCCCGCGTGTCAGAGGGCGCCCTTCTTCGCGCCGGAGAACGCGGCGAACGCGCCGATGGCGAGGAAGAGGAAGGTCATCGCGTCGGCCGTCTCGCTCCAGCCCTCGGTCAGCACGTCGAAGTGCTCGGTGAACAGCGAGGTCGCGGAGACGCCGAGTTCGTCGCCGCCGATCACCGCGATGCCGATGAGCTGGCCGAGGTAGACCGCGCCCAGCGACAGCAGGGCGCTGACCACGGGCAGCACCGGGTTGGCGCCGCCGATCTTGCCCGCCGCGAAGCCGATGAGGAAACCCACGCCGACGGCCGCGTAGCCGATCTCGTACTCCGTCGCGCCGACGATCGCACCGTAGATGCCGGCCGAGACCAGAGCCACGACGACGGCGACGACGAGGCCCAGGGCGACGTTGTTGCGGGCAGGCACGGCCGGGACCGGGGGCGGCAGAGTGCCACCGGCCTGCTGGGCGAAGGGATTGCCGTCGGTGGGCTGGGGAGCGCCGGGGGCGCCCACGGGGGGCTGCTGGGCGAACGGGTTGCCGTCGGACGGCGGCGGCGCTGACTGGGTCATGACAGGATCCCCCCACGGGACTGATGCGACAAGTGGCGTGATGTGTGCGCACGAATGTGCGACGAGACGCCGAAGAGTAGCAGCCAGGGCGACGCTCTTCGCAGGGATTACCCGGGGAGGATTCCGAGGCCGACGGTCGCATCGCCCTGACCGCCGCGAGCCGTCCCACCTCAACCGGCCGGCACCGAGACCGGTGTTGTGGGGTCACAGGCTGTGGGCCGTGGGGTGGAGTGGTTCGTACAGCGGGAGTTCGGCGCCGCTGGGAAGCCGGATCGCGGCCAGTTTGCCCCAGCGCTGCTCACTGACCGGCCGGGTGATCTCGACCCCCTGCGCGCGCAACCCGCTGAGCTGGGCGTCAAGGTCATCGCACATCAGGAAGAACTCGTGCCGGGGCGGGCCGTCGGTCGGGTGAACGGCCGCCTCGGCCGGAGGCAGCTTGAAGACGAGCCAGCCGCCGCCGGCGTCGACGCCGGGAAAGCCGAGGACGTCACGGATGAAGGCACGGTCCGCCTCCGCGTCCTGGCTGTAGAGGATGACATGCGCACCACTGATCATGGCCGGCTCCTGCCCTTGGACGTGCTGGCGGTCGTGTTCCTCCGACATCCTCGCTGCCCCGGGGGCGAGATGCCTTCGTCGGCACGGGGCGACACGAGGTTCGTCCCCGGTCGGGCAGTCCACATGCCGCGGCACGACTCTGGAACCATCCCGGCCTCGTCGACGTGCAGGTATGGGGAGTGCCCGGGATGCCGTCCCGGATCGGGACATGACTGCACGGGCCGACGGATGGATGCGGGTACGGACCACATGGATGCAATCCACGACGACGTAGTGGAGTTCGCGCTGCTGCTGACACGTCTGAAGGAGCGCACGGACCGCAGCTACGCGGCGCTGGGCCGCCGTCTGGGCATGAACGCCTCCACGCTGCACCGCTACTGCGCCGGGGAGGCCGTTCCCCTGGACTTCAGCGGGATCGAGCGCTTCGCCGCACTCTGCGGAGCCTCCCCCGAGGAACGCGTGGAGTTGCACCGCAGGTGGATCCTGGCGGTCGCGGCACGGCGACGATCACGCCCTTCCGACGGCCGACGGGCGCCGACGCGCCACGACACCGCGAGCCCTGTGCCTTCCTCCGCACCCGTCGACCACGGCGACCGGACCGACGAGGCGCCCGAGCAGACCATGTCCGCCGGGCCTCGACGGCGGCCCGTGCGATCGATGGTGCTGGCGGCCTCGCTCGCCCTCGCGTTCGCCGGCCTCACCACATCCGCTGCCGGTCCCCCCTTTGACGACGGTGGGTCGTCAACCTCCGCCCGCGCCGCACCGAAGCCCTCTGCGCCGGCCGCGCCCAGCGGCGGCAGCCCGCAGAACGACCACGCGGGCAAGGCAGCGCCGCCGGCCCCGCTCACCTGGACGGCCGACTCCCAGCTCTGGCAGCTCGATTGCGACCATGACTACGTCATCGCCAAGCCTCCGGAGCAGGTCCCGCCGCCGCCGACGCCGGCAGACGCCTCGGTGTGGGCCACGTCCCAGAAGGCGGTGCACGGGCAGACCACCAATCTGCGGATCTCCGTGCAGGGGCGCGGCTCCGCCGCCGTGGTGCTGGAGGCACTGCATGTGCGCGTGGTCGACCGCGTCACCCCCGCCGACCGCTCGGGGTCCGCCTACTCCATGTACGAAGGCTGCGGCGCCGTCCTCGTCCCCCGCTACTTCGCCGTGGACCTCGACGCACGCCGGCCCCTGGCACGGTCCAGGCCCGGCAACGACCCGGACCGACCGGCCCCCGCGATCGGATTCCCCTACCAGGTGTCCCTGCGGGATCCGGAGGTCCTGCTGCTTGCCGCACGTACCGAGTCCTGCACCTGCGACTGGTACCTCGACCTCGACTGGTCCTCGCAGGGCCGGTCCGGCACAGTGCGCATCGACGACCACGGCCGTCCGTTCCGCACCACCAGCATCAAAGGACTACCGCACTACTGGTACCGCGATCCCCGCGGCTGGGTCCCCATGACCTGACCATCTGTCAGGCAGGGTCCGGACCCGTGGCTGACGGAACAACAGGCCGTGCCTCTCGCTGTTCCGCCCGGGGCCCGGCGGCAGGCGCGGTCCCACACGCCTGCCGGCCGATCCCCCGGATCCGGCGGATCTAGCAGGTCGCGCTGCTGGAGATCTTTATCCCGTTGACGACCGCGGAGTTGGCGAACACGGTCGAACTGTTCGGCGGAAGGCAGATCGAGCCTCCGCCCTGGAGCCGCAGGTACACCACGTCGTCGTTCCGGGTGTTCAGGACCCCGTAGTGCGGCCGGGGCGTGACCGCCTGAAAGGAGGTGGTGACGTCCTTGTACTTCGACATCGGCTTGCCCGCGAGCAAGGCGTCGTTGTCCACGTAGAAGCAGACGTAGGGGTACGGGCAGCCCTGGGTGGGGGACTCCGCGTGGGCCGCGGACGCGCCGGTCAGGGACATGGCCGCGACAGCCACGCCCACCCCCGCAGAGCCGACGGCCTTCCGGATGGCAGACTTCATCAATCCTCCAAGAACTCGAGTCATCATTCGAAAGTGTCCCGCCTGTGTGCGGCGGGCGTTCAGTACGGGTGGGCGTTCTGGTCGGCCGCTGGGCAACGGTCCCGGTCGAGCTCCGTCACTTCGACATGATGAAGTCCAGGGCGAAACCGGAAGCGGTCGTCCAGTAGGTGACGAGCTGACCGTCGTCCGCGTACAGCGTCGGGGCAGGCATGGGGACGTCGATCGGCCGGCCCGCGCTGCTGCCGGGCCTGCGGCCCTGGAGGCCGAGGGTGATGCTCTTCGCCTCGTACTCGTCCCTGGCGCCACCGCTGACGAGCAGGGCGGCGTAGGCCTCTTCACCCGGAGCCAGAGTGACGGGCACCCCCGGGTTCGCGTCGCTCTCCTTGATCACGGGCACCGTGGTCCGGGCATCGGCGCCCAGCCGCACCAGCGGGTGGCGGTAGAGATTGCACTTCTTGTCGCCGGCGTTCTGGACGATCAGGAGGAGGTGCCTGGCCTCCTTGCTGTCCGCGGGCTCCTTGACCGCGGACACCCCGAGAACGTCCTGGGAGCAGGCGGCGACGGTGCCCTTCCCGGCGGCGGCGCTCTTCGCGGCGGGGGCGCTCTTCGCGGCGGCGGCGTCCGAGCGGTGCGCCACCGCGTCTTCGGTCTTGCCGCCGACCGTCCGCGGCCCGGCGACGGAGGCCTGCGCCGACACGCCCCACCCGAGAGCCAGGACGAGACCCGCGGCCACGGCCACACGGCGGCCACCGAAAGACTTCACGTTCATTTGCATGCTCCATTTCCGATCGGTACGAGGTCGTCGCACCTGCCCGCGGCCCGGCACACCGCCTGCGTCCCGGCCCCCCGTAGGGACGGATGTCTCTCTTGCCGGGTGGGTCGGGTGTCGTGGTGCTGTCGGGCCGTCCACCGCTTCAGCCGGTGCGACACACACAGCCTCGGACGCCTTCCGGGCCTGGGACAACAGCCACCGCCACCCTGCAACGGTGGGACGATCCCACCCCCGACGACCTGCACGAACAAGGCAGCCTGGGATGCCCGTCCGGGATGCGGGACCCCTCCGGAGGTGGGGCGTTCAGCGCGTGGGAGCCGGTTCCGGCACCTGCTCCGGCTGCTCCGCCTCGTGCGTCTCCTGCGTCTCGTGCGCCTCGGGCCCGCCGAACCATGCCACGGCGACCGCGCCCGCCACCGCCAGGACGAAGCCGAGCACCGCCATCCAGGCGAGACCGGCCCGCGAGGCGTCGCCGAGCCACAGCACGCCGATGGCCCCCGGCAACACGGTCTCGCCGACGACCAGGGCCGCGGTGGCGCCGTTGACCGAACCGATCTGCAAGGCGACGGTGTGCAGGTACATCCCCCCTACGCCCGCCGTCACGATCGCGTACAGGGCGGGATCCGTGAGCAGCGCGGTCAAGTCGAAGGGGGCGACGCCGCCCAGGATCCGCACGCCCACGCCGAGCGCGCCGAAACTGAGGCCGGACAGCAGGCCGGCCAGGATCGCCGCGCGGGGACCGACGAGGCGTACCGCGACCGTGCCGCCCACCGTCAGAGCGAGCGAGACCGCGAGAAGCCACCAGTGCGTGGCGATCGGGATGCCGTGTCCACTGCCCTCCTCCCCCGCCGCCGTCGCGAGCAGGACGAGCGCCGCGCAGACCACGCCGATGGACGTCCATTCGGCGCGAGTCAGCCGGACGCCGAGGAGCCGCACGCTCAGCACCGCGGTGATGATGAGGTTGGCGCTGATCACGGTTTGCGAGAGGAACAGCGGCAGCAGCCGAGCCGCCAGTGCGCCGAGCCCGAAGCCCACGAGGTCCAGGACGGTACCGACGACGAACTCCCAGGTCATCGCGGCCTTCGCGGTCGAGGAGAGGCTCGGCCCCCCGTACTGGGTGCGGGCCGAGGTGGCCGCGTCGCTCCGCGCGGACCTGCGGGACCCGACGGCTTGCAGGACCGAGCCCGTGCCGTAACAGACGGACGCCGCAACGGCTGTCACCAAGCCGATCAACACGATTCGCTCCGTTCCTGATGGGCACCGACTCAGCGCCATCTCGGTTGACCAGACGGCATCCGGGCACGGAGCGTTGCCTCACCGTCGACTTCGCCCCCCACCCGCTGGCCCCCCACCCGCTCCCGGGCCGGGACGGCGGGCGCGGCGGGCGTCACCCCAGATAGGCGGGGGCGACCGCGGAGTTCATCAGACGACGGGCTCTGCCGGTGCCGTCGGCGGGGACGGTCCACAGGTCCGAGCCGTAGTCGCCGGGCAGGGCGTAGACGAGGGTGGCCCCGTCGGCCCACAGGGCCTGGTCGTCGATGTTGCGGCCCTCGGCGGTCGCGGTCTCCCGCATGGTCCGCAGGTTCAGGACGTACAGGCGCCAAGGAGCGTCGGGGGAGGCGCCTTCGACGCGCTTCTTGTAGGCGATCCGGGTGCCGTCGGGTGAGAGCGACGGACATTCGACGTTGCGGTGCAAGGTGGTGAGCGTGCGTGCGGTGACGTCGCCCCGGACGAGGTAGGTACGGCCGCCGGTCGCCAGCGTCGCGTAGAAGCGCTGGTCGTCGGCGAAGGTGACGCCCCAGATGTTGACGTCCGCCGCGTGGAAGGACCGGCCGTCCCGGATGACGTCGAACGTCTCCAGGTTGTCGTCGATCGCCCATGTGCGGGTGTCGACGATGGCGGTGCGGGTGGAGAAGTCGGTCCCGGCGTACGAGTCTCCGCTGACGAACACCGTCCAGGCGACCAGATGGCCGGAGGGCGAGACCCGGGCCCGGGTCGGGATGCCGGCCGCCGGGAAGCGGTGCCGTTCGCGCAGGTGGGCGTCGAGCACCACCGCGCGGTAGGTGTCCTCCAGTGGGCCGTGCACGGCCTGGAGGCAGATACCGGTGCCGGCCGCCGCGTGGAAGCGCAGACACTTCACGCCCGACACGGTTCGCGGGCCCTGCGGATCGTCGGCGGGCACGGTGGCGATCTCGTCGCGGTGCGGCCCCCACGCCAGGTTGCGTACCAGCAGTCGGCGTTCGGCCGTCGGCCGCAGCGAGACGGGTCCGGCGCGCACGGTCGGACCGTCCGCCTGCTGCTCGTCCCGCATGCCCGACCGGTGGGCGGCGTGGAGCACTGCCCCCGTGCCGACCGCGCCGAGCAGGGCGACGGCGACCAGCAGGATCACCAGGCGGGTTGTCCGGGTCATGCGCGCACCTCATCAGTGGCGAAGGGCGCCTCGTCGGCGGTACGGAGGAGAAACGCGGCGACGACGGCGCTGACGGCCAGTGCGGCGGCGGTGACGGCGAGCGCGGTCCGGCCGCCCCACAGGCTCCACGCGGCGCCGAAGGCGAGCGAGCAGACGAACCGGGCCAGCGCCTGCCCGGTGGCCACCAGCGCCTGTCCGGCGCCCTGTTGCCGGGCCGGCGCCACCCCCGCGGTGGCGGCGGCGAGCACGCCGTCGGTGGCCGCGTAGAACGTGCCGTGCAGGACGAGGACGGCCACCACGGCCGGAACGCCGTGCCACGGGGAGAGCACCAGTCCGTAGGCGAGCAGGAGGACGCCGTGGCCGGCCAGGAAGAGCCGGCGGCGGGTGACGCGGTCGGCGAGCGCGCCGAGCGGCACGGCGAGCAGCAGGAAGAAGGCGGCGGTGCCCAGTGGCAGCAGCGGGAACAGGTGGGCGGGAAGGTTCCCTTCGCGCTGGAGCAGCAGATAGAGGAAGGCGTCGCTGACGGTCGTCAGGCCGAGCAGGGCCGCGCACACCGTGAGCCGGCGCAGTTGCGGGCGGCGCAGCAGCCCGATGGCGTCCCGCAGCGTCGGCGGCCGGGTCGGCTCGGGCCGCCGCAGGGCATCGCCAGGTACCGGGTCACGGTGCTCCGGCTGCCGTACGGCGTCGGCGGGGGCAGAGATCCGGCGGGGCACGAAAAGCACCAGCACCAGGACGCCGAACGCGGCGATGCAGCCGCTGACCGCGAAGACCGCGTCGTATCCGTCGACGGTGGCCCGCAGCACGGCGAAGGCGACGAGCGGGCCGAGGAGCGCGCCGGTGGTGTCCATGGCCCGGTGCACGCCGAACGCCCGCCCCCGGCGCCCGGGCTCGGTGGCCAGCGAGATCATCGCGTCCCGGGGGGCGGTACGCAGGCCTTTGCCGGTGCGGTCGACCGCGAGGACGGCGCTGATCACGGGCAGGGTGTGCGCGAGCAGCAGCAGCGGCTTGCACAGCGCCGAGAGGCCGTAGCCGAGGCCCGCCACTACCTTGTGCCGGCGGCCGCCGCGGTCGGCGAGGTGGCCGCCGGCCAGCCGGACCAGGGCCCCGACGCCGTTGTTGATGCCGTCGAGGAGACCGAACCCGAGCGGCGACAGGCCGAGGCCCGCGACCACGTAGAGGGGCAGCACCGCGGTGACCATCTCCGAGGAGATGTCGGTGATGAGGCTGACCGCGCCCAGGGCCAGCACGGTGGCGGGCACGGCGGCCGGCCGCCGCCCCGGACGGGTGTCCGGGACGACGACGGCCTTGGTGCTGCCGGAATCCGTACTGCGGGAGTCCGCGAGGTACACGGGCGTCAGTTCCAGATGCCGGTGATGTCGGACGCCGACGCGGCGTTGCCCGCGTGCGTGGACAGGCCGGCCAGGTCCTCGAGTGTGCGCAGCACGTTGTAGTGGTTGTAGGTGGTGGCGGTGGAACTGCCGGCCGTGACGTGCTCGCCGTAGAAGACGGTGGGGATGCGGTTGCCGGACAGCTTGTTGTCCTCGTCGAAGGTGACGGCGAGGATGCTGTTGTGGGTCTTGGCCCACGTCGCGTAGGCGCCCAGGTTGTTCTTGATCCAGGTGTCGCCCGTGGAGACCGAGCAGTCGTGCATGTCGCTGCACAGGTTCGGGACGACGAAGGAGACCTTGGGCAGGGTCGTGTAGTCGGTCGGGAACTGCGCCATGGTCATCGCGGTGTTGGTCGGCACGTTGGAGAAGCCGAACCACGGGTTGTGCTTCTGCGCGTAGTTGCCGCTGCTGCAGGTGGTCGAACCCTGGCTGGGCAGCGACTCGTTGTAGCTCTTCCATGTCTTGCCCGCGGCGATCAGCTCGGAGCCGAGGTTGGGTGCGGACATGGACCCGACGCTGACGCAACTGTCGTCGGTGCGGCCCTGGTTGGAGCCCGAGAAGAGCATGTAGTAGTTCGGCTCACTGGGGTGGGTGAGGCCGTAGGACTGGGTGAGGTTGGCGCCACCCGCCTTGAGGGTGTTGTTGATGTACGGGGCGCTGGAGCTGCCGATGACCTGGGTGTAGGCGTGGTTCTCCATCACCACGACCACCACGTGGTCGGGGGCCGGGAGAGCGGCGGCCTGGGCGGTGGTGGACGTGACGGTCCACAGGCCGATCGAGGCGGCGGTGAGGGCGACGGCTCCGGCGAGTGCGGAGAGGCAACGTCGGTTGCGCTGGGGAGCCTTGACGGCGGCCATGACTGTCCTCCGGACAGAAGCGACGGACGTTCGAGGGGGCGGCGCCGCAACACTAGGGGCAACGGGCCGTCGCCGGGTGAAGGCCAGACGAACCGTGGACTCCGACGGGCAAAGATCCCCCCAGGCACAGGTCACGCACAGGAAAAGTCCATGGGCGGCGCCGCGATCCGCCCTTCCAGGAGGGTGAGGCCGAGGTGGCCGGTGGAGAAGCCGACGGCTTCCCGCAGGCCGCCGACGAGGTGGCCGGTGGAGAAGCCGACGGCTTCCCGCAGGCCGCCGACGAGGTGGCGGACATTCGCGAACCGGCCGGTCGTCGTCACTGGTTGACCGCTTGTGGCGTGGGGACGAGCACAGGCATCAGGTAGCGGATGCGGGTGTCGATCTCTGCTGCCGTGCGGACGAACGCGGAGCGGCCGACGGGGCCCGGTCCGTTGGCTGCGGTCGGGTCGGGGATGCTCCAGTGGACCAGCCGTGGCCGGTCGTCGCCGACGTCGGGGCAGACCTCGCGGACCTTGTCGCACAGGCTGATCACGTAGTCGAACCGGCGGCCGGGCAGCGTGTCCAGGTGTCGTGGGCGCTGCCCCGAGATGTCGACGCCGTACTGCTCACGCAGGACGCGTACGGCGTCGACATGGACACCGGGTTTGGGGTGGCTGCCGGCGCTGGTCACCTCGACCTGGCCTCTGGTGCGGTGACGCAGCAGTGCCTCCGCGATCGGTGAGCGGGCGCTGTTGCCGGTGCAGGCGAAGAGGACGGCGGGTCGGCCGGCCGTGCGCGTCGGGAAGGGCGGTGCCAGTGGCGGGGTGGGGGCGAAGCCCAACGCCGGGTGCAGGGCGCCACCCGCGTCGGCGAGCGCATGGGCGCATCGCTCCAGGTCCAGGTGGTAGTAGCTGTCGCGGGCGTCGTAACTGCTGCGGTGTGCGGTGACCAGCCCCGCGCCGCGCAGCAGCCGCAGATGGTAGGAGACCAGGTTCTGCGGCCGGCCGACCCGTTGCACCAGGTCGCGGACCCGGTAGTCGCTCGCGGCGAGTTCGGCCAGCAGCCTCCACCGCAGCGGGTGGGCGGCCAGCCGCACGAACGCCGGCGCGGCAGCACCAGAGTGCCTCATGGATCCAAAAATACATCAAAGCATGTTGATGTACCTTGCTGCCCGGGAGTCCCGACCCTCCACGCCGGAAGACGGAGGCACGTCATGAACCAGCCCACCGAGCCCGCGTCACCGCAGCTGCAGCGGCGACTCGGCGTCGCGGACGCCGTACTCGTCGGACTGGGCTCGATGATCGGCGCGGGCATCTTCGCGGCGCTTGCCCCGGCCGCCCGCGCGGCCGGTTCCGGGCTGCTGGTCGCTCTGGCGGTGGCCGCGGTGGTGGCGTACTGCAACGCCACGTCCTCCGCCCGGCTGGCCGCCCGCTACCCGGCCTCCGGCGGCACGTACGTCTACGGCCGCGAGCGCCTGGGCGACGTCTGGGGCTACCTGGCGGGCTGGGCCTTCGTGGTCGGCAAGACCGCCTCGTGTGCGGCGATGGCGCTGACCGTCGGCTCGTACGTGTGGCCCGATCACGCCCACGCGGTGGCGGTCGCCGCGGTGGTGGCGCTCACCGCCGTGAACTACGCCGGGATCCAGAAGTCCGCATGGCTGACCCGGGCCGTCGTCGCCGTCGTGCTGGCGGTGCTGGCGGCGGTCGTGGTCGCCTGCCTCACCTCGTCTGCGGCGGACGCGGGCCGGCTGGACGTAGGCTCCGACGTCACTGTCACCGGCGTACTGCAGGCCGCGGGCCTGCTGTTCTTCGCCTTCGCCGGGTACGCCCGCATCGCCACGCTCGGCGAGGAGGTCCGCGATCCCGCGCGCACCATCCCCCGCGCCGTCCCGCTCGCTCTCGGCATCACACTGGTCGTCTACGCGGTCGTGGCGGTCGCCGTCCTGACGGTGCTCGGCCCCCGCGGGCTGGGCGAGGCGGCCGCGCCGCTCTCGGACGCGGTGCGGACGGCCGGGACGGACCGGCTGGCGCCCGTCGTCCGGGGCGGGGCGGCCGTCGCCGCGCTCGGCTCCCTGCTCGCCCTGATCCTGGGTGTCTCCCGCACCACTCTGGCGATGGCCCGCGACCGGCACCTGCCCCATGTCCTGGCCGCGGTTCATCCCCGCTTCCAGGTGCCGCACCGCGCCGAACTGGTGGTGGGCGCCGTCGTCGTGACGCTGGCCGCCACCACCGACGTACGCGGCGCGATCGGCTTCTCCTCCTTCGGCGTCCTCGTGTACTACGCCGTCGCCAACGCCTCCGCCTGGACGCTCACACCGGACGAGAACCGCCCTCCCCGCATCGTCCCCGCGGCCGGCCTGGCGGGCTGTCTGCTGCTGGCCTTCACCCTGCCCGCCGCGTCCGTCGCGTGGGGCAGCACGGTCCTCGCCGCAGGCATCGCCGCCTACGGAACACGCCGGGCCGTCACCGCCCGTCGGGCGTCCTGAACCGCTGCCCAGGTGCTGCACCAGCCCCTGCCCAGGGGCTGAACCGGATCGGGCAGCGTCCACTCGGGGCAGGTCGGCGCCCGCACGTCGAGGCCGGGCGCGGCGGCGACCGCGGCGCGGAAGGCGGTCGACCGTTCGTCGACAGCTCCCCGGGCCGACCGATGCCGCCCCATCCGGGTGCGGCTTGCTTGACCAGCCGGGTCGTCGCCCGCAGAGTCGAAAATGCGGCACCGCAGCACCGCCACACTCTGCCGACCGGCCGCCCAGCCAGGGGCGCCGGGCGGCCCTGACATCCGGGAGCGGTTGAACCGATGGTCCTCGACCTGGTGGTGATCGGGACGGCCGTCACCCTTGGGCCGCTGCACAACAGCGCCTTCATCCTGCTGCTCTCCTCGCGGCGTGGCGTCCGTCAGGGGCTCGCGTTCCTGTTGTCGTGGCTGGCCAACCTGGTCGCGGTGATCGCCTGTGTGCTGCTGCTGACCGGCGGCAAGCCCCCGGCCCGGCACAGCGCGCCCTCGACCGCCGTGCTCGCTGCGAAGGTCGCCCTCGGCCTGGCACTGGTGGTCTACGGCGCACACCGGCACCGCCGACCACCCCGCCCGCACGGCCCGCCACGCTGGACCGCCCGGATCGACAACGCGTCGCCGGCCACGGCAGCCGGCCTGGCATGGCTGCTGCAGCCCTGGGCACTGGTCGGCGCCGGCGCCGCGACGGCCGTCGACGCGAATCTCTCCACCCTCGCCGACTGGCTCGCGCTCACCGCCTACTGCCTGCTCGCCACACTCAGCCTCATCGCCATGGAGATGTACGCGCTCTGGGCTCCCGCGGTCGCGAACGCCCGGTTGAACGCCCTGCGGAGCTGGCTCGCGCAACACCAGGAGCAGCTGGTCGTCACACTCGCCCTGCTGACGGGCCTGTGGCTGACGGCCAGGAGCATCGCCGAACTGGTCGCCTGACAGGGGCAGGTGATGCGCCCCGCCGACGACCCCTACGCTGATGGCACGAGGTCCGTGAAACTTCACCTGGTTCCCGTGAGAGCGCTGAAGAAACCAGGTGAATCGGCTGCGTGTTCTTCGATTCACCGGGCACGAGGACCAACGGAGGTTGATAACTATGGTTCCCCTGCTTCTCGTTCTTCTGCTGGCTCTGGTCCTCTTCGGTGCGGGTTTCGCCCTGAAGGCACTGTGGTGGATCGCCGTCATCGTGCTGGCGGTCTGGCTGCTCGGCTTCGTCATGCGCAGCGCCGACACCGGCGGCCGCAAGGGCCGCTGGTATCGCTGGTAGTCCACCGCACCACCGTCGACCTGTGGGCTCCGGGAACACCCGGGGCCCACAGGCATGCCCGCACCGCTGACGGTCTGCGCGCTCCGACGTCACGGGGGCTGCCCGCCGCCGACAACCCGCTCGGTCTCGACACCCCGACCGTGCCGGCCGTCGGCCCGCTGCTGCGTGAACTGATCATCGCCTACACCCACGCGCCCGACGACGACAGCCCCGAACGGACCCGGTTGCGCGCGGTGCTGCTCGACCAGGTACGGGCCTCCCCGCAGGCGCCCCTGCATCTGCCCACACCTGCCGCACCCCTGCTGCGCGCGCTGTGCGACATCCTGCCGGCGACCCGGCCGACCCCCGCACTCTCGCCGAGCCGGGCAGCCAGGTCGGCGCGAGCGACCGCACGCTGTCCCGGCTCTTCCGCGGCGACCCCGGCATGACGTTCCCCCAGTGGCGCACCCAGTTGCGGCTTCAGCACGCGCTGGTCCTGCTCGCCGGGAAGGAACCGGTGACCGCGGTGGCGCACCGGTGCGGCTGGTCCTCGGCCAGCGCCTTCATCGACGTCTTCCGTCGCACCTTCGACCACACACCGGGCTCCCGTCCGCCGGGCCGACCGTCACTGCCGCGCAACAGGCCGGCGTCGTCAGGCCGCCGGCCGAGGAGCACGGGCCGCCTTCGTCAGTCCCGCACCTGGTGGTGCGGATCGCGGATGGCGTCGATGACGCGGGTCCAGTTGTCACCGCCGTGGCCGTCCTCGATCGCTCGCCGGTAGTGAGCCTGGACCGCCAGGGGAAGCGCGAGGTCGAGGCCGAGCGCCCTGCTGGTCTCGACGATGTGGTCCGATGTCGCGCCCATCATGGTGACCGTGCTCAGGTCACCGGGATGCTCCCCGGCGTCCAGCGCGGCTCCGGGCGCCGCTTCGCCGGCCCTGAGAACGGCGCCGATCGTGTCGGTGAACGACAACAGCTCCGGCAGTGCTTCCGCGGCCTTCGTTCCTGCGGTGCCCAGCATGGCGGTGGCGTGCATCAACGCGGACAACGTGGTGAGGAACACCGCGAGTTGGGCTTGGTACATCATCTGGGCGAGTCCCGGGTCCGCACCCAGGTACCTCGCCGCGCCGAGCGGGGCCAACGCCGCCCTGTGACGCTCCATCACTTCGCCGGACCCGCTGTAGAAGACCGTGGCCGCGGCGGTGCCGACCATCGGTGCGGGGACCATGACACCGCCGGTGAGGAAGTCGGCGTGGTGACCCGCAGCCCAGGTCGCCGCCTTGCGGGTGCGGTCCGGTGTGTCCGAGCTCAGGTTGACGAGTGTCCTGCCGGCGAGTGACGCGGCGGCGTCGTCGAGGATGTCGTACATCGCCCGGTAGTCGGTGAGACTGAGGATCACGAGGTCACTCGCTTCGAGCGCCTCGCCGGGTGTCGTGGCGGGTCTCGCGCCGTCGGCGACGACGCCGTCGGCCCGGCCGGGAGTGCGGTTCCAGACGGTGACCGGGTGGCCGGCGGCGAGGAGGGCGCGGGTCATGGCCTGGCCCATCGGGCCCAGTCCGATCACGGTGACAGCGCTGTTCTGCCTGGTGGGGTGGTGCTGTTGTGCGTTCACCCCTCCATGCTCGGACAGCAGTACTAGGGTCGGAAGTACCCACTATTTTCTGCGGTACTTACCTTTTCGTAAGGGTGATCAGCGATGGCCAGAACGCCGAGATCCGGGCCCTATGTCTGCGGTATCGACGCCGCGCTCGATGTGGTCAGCGGCAAGTGGAAGGGACTGATCCTGTGGGAACTCGACACCCATGGCGTACGGCGTTTCTCCGAACTCCGCCGCGCTCTGCACGGAGTGAGCGAGAAGATGCTGACGCAGCACCTGCGGGAGATGGAGCATGACGGACTCGTGCATCGAGAGGTCTACGCCGAGGTCCCACCGAGGGTGGAGTACTCCCTGACCGAACACGGCCACACCCTCAACACAGCGCTCGAGCCGCTCGGCGCCTGGGGCGGTGAGCGGTTACGTCGTGGGGGCTTCGAGGTGCTCGACGCAGTCGGGCCCCCGGGCGGCTGAGGACGCCGGACCGGGACGCCGGTCCGGACGAGCGAGCGGGCAGGCGGACGGTACGTGTCCTGGACGGCCTGATGTCCGCACAGCAGACCTTGCGGGGCGCGCCGGTCATGTGGCGTGCCCCGCAAGGACGTTGTTCACGGCAAGGGGTCAGGCGGTCACCGGGCGCGGCCGGGTGCGCGTTTCGCAGTGGGGGGCGGTGTGCGCCGACATCTCGGTCAGACCCGGGTGGTAGACGTGCAGGCTCACCGCCGGCGTCAGCGCGTCGTTGACGACCTGGTGGACGTACCCGGGCGCGAAGACCCGCTGGGCGCCCGGCTCCAGCACATGCTTTCTTCTCCGCGTCCGCTCGGTGAGCGTGCCCTCCAGGATCGTCAGAACTCCGGACGAACGGCCGTGGTCGTGCAGCTCGCTGCCCTGCCCCGCAACCCAGGACAGCAGCCACACCTCGTAGCCGGGGCCGGTGCACAGCCGGTGGTACCAGCGCGTCGTGGCGTCGTACCGGACGAGGTGCTCCCACTGCGGGCGGTCGGCGGCGACGGAGCGGGCCAGGCCCGCGAACTCGGCGACGGTGGCCGGGTGTTCACGTGGGCGCTGCAGGAGATGCGGGACTTCCAGGATGTCGCCGGCGATCTGGAGGTCGCTGTCGCTCACGTACAGACCACCCGGCTTCCGGAGAGCCGGCGCACGGGGGATCCGGCAGTTGCCGCGGACTCCGGCGCCGGGGTCTCGGCGGTGCTGCCCGGCCGGCCGGCGACGGCGGGAGTGCGAGCGGTGGGCGGACCGTCCCGCCAGGTCACGAGGTGGGCGCAGCACCGGGGCAACGGCACGCCGGGGGTCTGTGATGCGTTCATCGCTGATCCTTACTTCGGGGAGTGCGACCGCTTCACGGGGTGCGGTCGAGAGCGGGCCGGGGCGTGCGGCACGACGACAGGTCCTGGAGCAGCGCCTCGTACCACAGGTCCGCGCCGTCGGGTCCGGTCAGGAAGTGCGCGGCCCGCAGGCTTCGCCACGAGAGGCGGTCGGTCTCGTCACGCCAGGCGAGCGCCGAGGACGCCGGGATCACGGCGTCCTCGGTGCCGTGGTAGAGGAAGACCGGGCAGCGCAGACGGTCGTGGGTCTCGGGTCTGCGGTAGCTCTCGCTCGCGTGGAGTTCCGCCCGGATGGTGGGGAGGAACAGTTCGAGAAGTTCCTCCTCGTCCGTCAGGTCCGCGCTGAGCCCGCCGATGCCGGCAAGCTCGGAGAGCAGTTCCGTGTCGCCCAGCGAGCGCCAGTCGATCGGCGGCAGGGGGGTGGACGGCGCCCGCTGGCTCGCCGCGAACACGGCCTCCACCCGCTTCCCGGACGCCTCCAGTCGCGCGGCCATGTCGTACGCCACGAGCGCCCCGTAGCTGATCCCGACGAACGCCAGTCGCTCCGCGCGCGTGATCTCCGCGGACAGCGTGCGCATCGCGTACGCGCTCACGGAGGCGACGTCCGGGAGGGGCTCGTCGAAGAGGCGTCCCTCCCGGCCCGGCAGGTCGGGCAGGACCACCTCGACATCGTCCGGCAGGTCTTCCCGCCAGCTCCGGTAACGTCCCAGCCCACCGCCGGCGTGCGGGAAGCACACCAGGGTCAGGGTCCGCAGGCCGGACATGTGCACACCTCCTGTCGATCGGTGGTTCTCAGCGGCGTGAGGCGACGACCGCGGCCGGGCCTATCCAGGTCAGCAGTTCGTCCAGCGCCTCGTAGAGGGCCTCGATCTCGGAGACCTCGTTGTAGAGGTACGCGGAGACGCGGAGGATCTCTCCGCCGGCCAGGTCGGTGACCAGCGGCTGTGAGCACATGTGGCCGCTGCGCACCATGAAGCCGTAGGAGTCGCTCAGCATGCGGGCGACGTCGCCGGTGGGGACGCCCTGCTCGAGGCGCAGGCTCACGAGCGCGATCCGGTCGGTCAGGTCCGGCGGCCCGATCAGACGCACGCCGGGGCGGGTGAGCGCCCCGCCGACCAGGGCCGCGGCGAGTTCGCGTTCGCGGCGCCGCAGCGCCGGTGCGTCCAGGGACTCCAGGTAGCGGATCGCCGCGCCGGACCCGATGGCGGAGGCGATGGCGGGTGTGCCCGCTTCGAACTTGAAGGGGGTGCGCCGGTCCACGCTGCCGTCCAGATCGACCCAGTCGACCATGCCCCCGCCGACGGACAGGGGGCGCAGCCCGGCGAGGAGCCGGCTGCGACCGAAGAGGACGCCGACCCCGGTGGGGCCGAGCATCTTGTGCATCGAGAAGGCCAGGAAGTCGACGTCCAGGTCGCGCACGTTGATGCGCTCGTGGGGCAGTGACTGCGCGGCGTCGAGGACGATGACCGCGTCGGTGGCCGAACGGATCTCGGCGATCAGCTCCGCCACCGGGTGGACGACGCCGGTGACGTTGGAGCAGTGGGTGAGCGCGACCACCTTCGGCCGGCCGCGCAGCAGTTCGCGGAAGTGGTCGCGGTCGAGCCTGCCGCAGGCGTCGACCCGGGTCAGCGCGAGGCGGCCGGCCCGCCGCCACGGCAGCGTCTGCGAGTGGTGCGCGTCCATGCACCCCACGACGTAGGCGTCCGGTTCCAGGCCCAGTCCGTGGGCGACCAGGTTCAGGGCCTCGGTCGTGTTCCGGGTCAGTACCACCTCGTTGGCCGCGGCGCCGAGGTGAGCGGCGATCGCCACCCGGGAGGCCTCGTACGCGTCGGAGGCCTCCTCGGACAGCCGGTGCTTGCCGCGGTGGATGTTCGCGCCGTTGGTCTCGTAGTACTCGGTGATCGCCTCGATGACGGGCCGCGGCTTCAGGGTCGTGGCCGCGTTGTCCAGGTAGGAGATCGTCTGACCGTCGATCTTCCGCCGCAGGGCCGGAAAGTCGTCCCGGAGGTTGTCTCGAAGGGTCATCGCGCACCTTCCGCGGAGATCTGTGAGACGCAGGGCTGGAACTTGCCGCTGCGTTCGCCGGCGATGTAGTCGACGGCCTCGACCCGCACCGGATTCGGCGCCAGGGCTTCGGTCAGTCGGTCGGTGAGCGCGGCGATGCCGTCGGTCCGCGCGTCGGTCTCGGGGATGTACCGGAAGGTGCACGCTCCGGTGCGGTCCTGCTCCAGCTTGTAGACCTCGATGCCGGGTGCGTCGCCGACCACGGCGTCGACGGCGCCCGGCGAGACGACACGGCCGTCCGACAGCTGGATCATGTGGGTGGCACGGCCCTCGATCCGCACGAGGGGCAGTTCGCTGCCGCAGCCGCAGGCGCCGCCCACGGGGGTGAAGTGGTCCCCTGTGGCGTACCGGATGCGGGGGACGAGCGCGTCGTCCTTGGTGGTGACGTACAGCTCGCCCGTCTCGCCGTCCGCGACGGGCTCGCCGTCGCGGACGAACTCCACGTGGAAGTCCTGGTCGTTGATGTGCCGCATCCCGTCGTGGCACTCGAACCCGAGGTAGCCGAGCTCGGACATGCCGATCATGTCGCCGATCGCCAGGTCCGGCCCCATGAACTCCTCGATCTGGCGTCGCGCCACCCGGGTCATGAGGGTGTATCCGCTCACCAGGTGCAGCCGGCGCGGCGAGGTGATCCGGCGGCCGAGCCGGCGCGCCCACCTCGTCAGGAACGCGAAGTGCGTCGAGTCCACCACCAGGAGATCGGGTTCGTAGAGCTCGATCTCGTCGAGGGCCTTGACGATCTGCCACTCCGGTGTGGCCAGGAGGTCGTGGGCCACGGTCAGCACCAGGGTGCCGTCCGCGAGCGTGCGGTCCTCCATGGTCGAGAAGCCCGTGGCGCATTCCACGTCCGAGCAGTTCGGCGGGGCGAAGCGGCAGATCCTGGGACGGCTGCCGGGACGCCACAGCTCGTCGAAGCGGCGGTTCACGCCGAGTGCGGTCGCCTGCCGCCTGGCCAGGTCGTAGGCGAGGATGGCGCTGTTCAGCCGCTCGCCGGAGGTTCCGGAGCTCTGGAAGCGCATGACGTGCGGCGAGTTGAGGGTGTAGCCCTTGGCCAGCACCCCGGCGGGGAAGTTCCGCCGGTAGTGGGACTTGGAGGTGGGCGGCAGCCGATGGAAGTCCGCCAGGCCCCGGATGTCCTCCGGCCGCAGACCGCTGGCTTCCATGTGCTTGCGGAAGAAGACGGTGTTGTCGAACGCGTAGGCGATCTCTTCGCGTACGGCTTCGAAGGTCGTCGAGTCGCTCATGCCATGGCCACCAGGACGGTACGGGACCCGGTGTAGGGGTTCCTGCCGTGCGAGAACTGCTCGTTGTCGACGATCATGATGTCGCCGGCCTGCCAGGGCAGGGCGATCTCCTCCGCCGCGTAGGCGGCGCGGATCTGCGCCAGATCCTCCGGGTCGAGGGGCGTGCCGTCACCGTGGAGCGCGTTGCGGGGCAGTTCGTCCTCGGCGAAGCTCTCGCGCAGCTCGCGCTCGACGTGCTCGGGAAGCGAACTGACGTGGAACAGGTTCGCCTGGTTGAACCAGACCCGCTCCCCCGTCGCCCTCGCCTCGACGGTGGCCTGCACCACGTGCCGGGTGCGCAGCCGCTCGCCGCCCAGCCACTCCGCCTGGATGCCGTGCTGTGCGCAGTAGGCGTCGACCTGGGCGCGGTCCTCGGTCTGGAAGGCCTCCTGCCAGCTCAGGTCCATTCCATGGCCGAAGTTGCGCACGTACATCACGCCGTGCCGCTCGAAGCGCTCACGCGTGGCCTGTGGCAGCCGGGCGTGGACGCGGGCGCTGTCCGCGATGGGCGTCTCGCCGCCCGTGGCCGCCGGGACGACGCAGGTGAGGAACAGGGTGGCCGGCCACGAGTCCGTGTACGACATCTCGTTGTGCTGCGGGATGGTCTGGTCGGCCGGGTACTCCGTGGACGTGAAGACGTTGCCGTCGACCCGTCGGCGCGGCGTGGAGCGGTTGTCGTAGTCGCGCAGCTCGCCGTCGAGCCCGGTGGCGAGTTCGGCGAGGCCCGCGGCGTCCAGCGGTGCGAAGCCGCGCAGCAGGACGGCGCCGTGCTCGTCGCGCAGCCGGGCGAGGGCGTTCCCCGAGCCCGCGAGCCACTCTCGTGCGTCGAGGCCGGTGAGGGTGGGTGTGCAGGACACCGCGCGCGATCCGTCGATCAGCGGGGCGACGCGGACCAGCGTCTCGCTGGTGACCGCGACGGACCTCCGGGCCCTGCCGAAGCGCCCGTTCGTGCCGGTGTCGGTCGTCTGGGTCAACATGCGTCTGCCGCTTTCTTCTCGAGGAGCTGGTCGATGAACTCGGCGAGCTCCGACACGACGGGGAACTCGAAGAGGTTGCGCAGCTTGAAACTCACCTTGAAGTCGTCCCGCAGCCGGGCGACCAGCTGGGTCGCGAGCAGCGAGTGCCCGCCCACCTCGAAGAAGTCGTCGTCGGCGCCGACCTGACGCAGCAGCAGGAGCTGCGCGACGATGTCGGCGACCCGGCGCTCGGTCTCGGTCCGGGGTGCGACGTAGGTGGTGGATCCCTGGGTGTAGAAGCCCGGTTCGGGAAGCATCGAGGCGTCGATCTTCCCGGTGCTGGTGAGCGGGAAGGCGTCCAGGGCCACCAGGTGGGCGGGCAGCATGAAGTCCGGGAGGCGTTCGGCCAGGAACTCGCGGAGCCACTCCGCGCCGCCCCGGCCGCCCTCGGCGTCGATGAGGTAGCCCACGAGGTGGGCGCCCGTGCTCTCACCGGCCTCCACGACCAGGCTGCCGGTCACCCGGGGGTGCTGGCGCATGACCGCTTCGATCTCGCCCAGCTCCACGCGGAAGCCGCGCAGCTTGATCTGCCGGTCGACCCGGCCGAGGAACTCGACGGTGTGGTCGGGCAGGAGGCGTGCCTTGTCACCGGTGCGGTACATCCGCCCCGACGGGTCCGGGCTGAACGGGTCGGCGACGAACCGGGCGCTCTGGTCCTCGGTCGGGGACAGATAGCCGTGCGACACGGACGATCCGCCGATCCACAGCTCGCCCGGCACGCCGACCGGCAACGGCCGGCGCAGGGGGTCCAGGACGTAGGCGCGCGCGTGTCGCATCGGTGTGCCCAGCGGGACGCTGGATGCCAGGGCGGCCAGGTCGTGGGAGGCGGTGGCCTCTCCGCAGAGCACGCCGACGGTCGTCTCGGTCGGGCCGTAGTGGTTGTAGAGCCGGCAGTCGCCGAGGTAGTCCTTGAACAGGTTGTACCAGCCCCAGCCGAACGGCTCGCCGCCCGCGACCAGGGCCTGGTGCGGCATCAGCCGCTCCGGCGCCTCGGCCACGGTGAAGACGGCCTCCAGGTGCGAGGGGGTGATCTTGAGGAGGTCGTAGCTCTCGCGGGAGAGCAGTTCGGCGAGCGCCTGCGCGTCCGCGGAGACCTCCGGCGCGACGACCAGCAGCTCGCCCCCGGTGACGAGGGGCGGGAACAGCGCGGTGTTGCCGAGGTCGGTGCCCAGGGTGCTCAGGGCGACCGAGTCGACCGGGCCGGTCAGGCGCAGCCGGTCGAGCACGCCGTCGAGGTAGGCCGCGAGGTGCCCGTGTCCGACGAGGACGCCCTTCGGGGCGCCGGTGGAGCCCGAGGTGAAGATCACGTAGGCGGGATCGTCGTCGGTGGTCGCCACCTGCGGGCTGTCGCTCGCCCGGTGGGCGCAGACCGTGAGGTCCGCGTCCAGCAGGACGGTGTCGCAGTCCTGCGGAAGGGTCGCGGCCGTCTCCTCGGTCGCCACGGCGTGGCGCAGACCGACCGCCTCGATGACCGCGGACCGGCGCTTGGCGGGCAGGCTCGGGTCGACGGGCACGTACCCGGCCCCGGCCTTGGCGATCGCCAGCATGGCGACGACGGCCAGGTCTGAGCGTTCGAGGCACAGCCCGACCAGCTCGCCGGCGTGCACCCCGCGCCCGACCAGCTCGTTGGCCAGCCGGCTCGAGGCCTCGTCGAGCTGCCGGTACGTCCAGGAGCGCGTGGCCGTCCTGAGCGCGGGGGCGTCGGGGGCGAACCGCGCGGTCCGCTCGACCTGGCGGTGCCAGTGCTCCCCGGGGCGCTCCGGCTGCTGCGCCGGGTTCACGGCCGCGACGAGCTCCCGCGCGGCGTCCTCGTCCAGCATGGCCAGGTCGGGCACGGCGATCCCCGGATCGCCGCCCAGCGCCGACAGGGCGGCGCGCAGACAGGCGAGCAGCGCCTCGATGCCGCCGTCCGCCATGCCGAGGGCCTGGTGGCGCAGGGTGAGACGGATCTCCCCTTCCAGGACCTGCGCGCAGAGCGCGACCTTGCGCGTGTCGTCGGACGGTTCGATCCACAGGTCGCTGAAGGCCGGCTCCTGGGGCGAGTCGAACCCGGTGACGTCGTGGAAGGCGAACCCCGGTATGCCGGCGACGTGCTGGCCGGCCGGGTCCATGGAGCTCTCGTCCGCCTGCTCGAAGCCGTCCAGCTCCAGGTCCACCGAGCGCAGCAGATCGGTGAGCGTCGTCTCGTCGGAGACCGCGGCGAACACCGGCACGGGGGTCTCGAACAGGCCGATCGAGGTGAGGAGCTCCGGGAAGGGCCGTCGGGTGAGCCGGGCGTTGACCGCAAGGCGTTCCGGCCGTCCGGCGGCGTGCCACAGGGCGACGAACCAGGCGGTCAGCAGCACGCTGCGCAGACCGCCGTCGCAGTCGTCGCCGAGGCTTCGCAGCCGCTGTGCCAGGGGCGCGGGGACGGTCCACCGCAGGTCGGCGAGAGAGGCGTCGTCGGAGAGGAGTTCGAGCGGCAGGTTCAGCGGGGGCAGCTCCGCCAGCCGGGCCGCGCGGTCGGCCGCGAGCTCCTTCTGGCGCGGGCTCGCCGCCCCCTCGTCGACCTGCCACTGGGCGTAGTCGGCGTACTGGACGATGCCGTCGCGGCTCCACGGGGCGCCCTGCAGCCGCGCGGCGCAGGCCTGCCGGAGGTCCCGGAGGAACACCTCGGCCGAGAGGGCGTCCATGCTCATCCGCGGCGCCGAGACGACGAGCGACCGCTGTCCGCCGGTGTGGGTGAACAGGGTCAGGCGCAGAGGCTCCGCGTCCTCTTCGGTGGTCTGCGCACGCGCCTCCTCCTGTACGAGGGCGGTGAGTGCGGCGTCGTCGCCGGACCGCTCCGACACGAGGACCCGCGGACGGTCCTCGATCACCATCAGCGCGGTGCTGTTCTCGCCGAGCACCTTGCGGTAGACGGTGCGCAGGCTCTCGTGCGCCGCTGCCACGTCGTGCACCGCGTGTTCCAGCACCTCGCGGTCGAGCGACGTGCCGAGGCCCACCCGGGCCACCGTACGGCCGGCCCGTCCGCCCGCCACGAGCGCGAGGACGTGCTCCTGCTGCTTCGACAGACGGAAGCCTTCCCAGGCCTGCGACATCAGTTCTGCTCCGGCTCGATCCACAACTGCCCCTTCGTGAACGTGTTCCATGTGTTGACTGCGTCCGGACCGAGGTATTCGGCGGCGATCTGCCAGAAACCCGCGTATTCGGCCGGGAGGTTGAGATGGGAGTGGCTGACCTGCTGGGGCATGTGCGCCAGGACGTCGCCGAGTTTCATGCGGAGGAGGTCTTCGAATTCGTCCCGGTCCATCGGGATGTCCTCGCCGGTCCGCCGGTCCTTCAGGGCCGGCTCCCCCTTCGGGCGCATGATGTTGCGGAAGCTCTTGCCGAGCGACGCGTAGTTCATGACGGAGAAGGTGTGGATCAGCTCCTCCACCTGGGTTCCGACGACGGCTCGGACCTCGACACGTCTTTCCTCGGGAATGGACTCGACGTTGTCGTTGTGCAGGCCCTCCGTTCCGTACACGCCGTGGAACAGTCCCGCGAGGCAGACGTGCTCCCCCGCCTTCATGTCCTGGAGGATGGCGCAGGCCCGGAACATGTGGTCCAGGAGGGTCTCGTCCTGGTGCGCGATCTTGTGCAGGCCCAGCTGCACCAGTTCGCCTCGATATCGTTCTGCGTCAAGCATTCAGCATTCCTCGGTTGTCCTGCGGTCGCCGCTGCGACCGGATGTCGTTCCATGACCGCTTTTTCCGCGCCTCTTCCTTTCCTTCCCACAGGTTTTCCAGAGTGCGGTTGACGAGGCTGAGCCTCGCGTCCGGTTCGGTGGACAGGAGTTTCACCAGTCCGGTCAGACAGTGCGTCAGACGGCGGACGGTGGAATCGGAGAAGAGGCCGACGCGGTAGTCGATTCCGCCCTGCATTCCGCCGTCGGCGTCGGCCACGAGCGTGAGCTTGATGTCGTGCACCGACAGCAGGAACTCCGCGTCGATCTCCTCGACGCCGACGTCGGGGATGTCCCAGTCGGGCAGCGGGACGTCCTCCAGCAGGAACCAGGTGCGGTACACCGGCGCCGACTCGCCCGAGCGGCGTTCCGGCCGGACGGCCTGGACTACGTGGTCGAAGGGCACGTCCTGGTTCGCGTACGCCTCCAGCGCCTTCTCCCGGACCTCCCTGAGGACGTCCGTGAAGGTCGGGTCGCCGGTGAACCGCGTCCGGATGGCGAGGCTGTTGACCAGGAACCCGATCGTGTTCTCCAGCTGCGGGTGCGCGCGGTGGCCGGCGGGGACGCCCACGACGACGTCCTGCTGACGGCACCACCACTGGAGCAGCACCTTCCACGCGGCGAGGTATCCCATGAACGTGGTCGCGCGTTCGGCCGTGCAGACGTCTCTGAAGCCGGAGGCCACCGCGGCGTCGACCGCGAGCGGCGCACGGGCCCCTTCGATCACCTCGGAGTCGTCGATCGTCCCCTCGGTGGGGAGGGCCAGCACGGGCAGCGGAGCGGCCAGTTCGCGGCGCCAGAAGTCGATCTGCCGCCGGAACTCGCCCGATTCGGCCTGCTCGGCCTCCCACAGGGCCACGTCGGCGTACCCCACGCCGGGTTCGGGGAGGACGGACGCGTTGGCACCGCGGTACAGCGCGCTGATCTCACGGACCATGATCGAGGTCGACCAGGCGTCCCAGACGATGTGGTGCACGGACACGACCAGGACGTGCTCCCCCGGCCCGACCAGCAGCAGCCGCACCCGGAAGTGGGGTCCGCTCGCGAGGTCGAAGGGGGTGCGCGCCTCCTCGGCGATCACCCGCTCGGGGGCGAGCCTCAGCGGGTCGTCGCTCACGTCGATGACCTGGAAGTCCAGCGGTTTGCCGGTGCCCGGCACCTGGTGCGGGACGTCCCCGGCCGCCTCGAACGACAGCGACAGGACGTCGTGCCGGTCGACGAACGTCTCGAAGGCGCCGCGCAGGGCGGTGACGTCGAGGGGACCCGTGAGGCGGAACGGCTGGACCAGGTTGTACGTGGTGTTGCCCGGGACGAGCTGGTCGTGGAACCAGAGGCGGGCCTGGGCGGCCGTCAGCGGAACCGGGGCCCCGCCGTGGTCCGTGCGGGTGGGCCCGGACGCCGGGGCCGGGGTGCCGCCGCCGTCCGCGGAGTCGATCGCGGCCGCGATGCGCTCCAGCGTCGGGTTGTCGAAGATGACCCGGATGGGGATCTCGACGTCGAGGGCCTTGCGCAGCCGTACGACCGTGCGCATGGCGGTGAGCGAGTCGCCGCCGAGCTCGAAGAAGTGGTCCCGCCGGCCGACGCGTTCGACGTCGAGCATGCTCCCCCAGACCGCCGCGACGATCTTCTCGACCTCCGTGGCCGGCGCCTCGTACACCGTCGGCTCGTCCGGCTCGTCCGGCACCACGAGGGCCTTCCGGTCGACCTTGCCGTTGGCCGTGAGCGGCAGCTCGGAGATCCCGAGGACGGTCTCGGGCACCATGTAGCCGGGCAGTTTGGTGCCGAGGAACTCCCGTACGTCCGACGGGACCTGGTGGCCCTCCTCGGGGACGACGAAGGCGATCAGCCGCTTGGCCCCCTGGGGGCGGCCGTGGACGACGGCCACCGCGCCGCGCACGGCGGGATGCTGGAGCAGCGCCGTCTCGATCTCGCCCAGCTCGATCCGGTATCCCTGCAGCTTGACCTGGAAGTCCTCGCGGCCGAGGAACTCGATCTCGCCGCTCGGCAGGAACCGTCCCAGATCGCCCGTCCGGTACAGGCGTTCGCCGGTCACGGGGTGGCGCACGAAACTCGCGGCGGTCTTCGCCTCGTCGCGCAGATAGCCCTCCGCGAGGCCGGCGCCGCCGATGCAGAGCTGCCCCGGAACACCGGTCGGGCGCGGCCGGAACGCCTCGTCGAGGACGTGGAAGGCCTGGTTGCGCATCGGGCGGCCGTAGGGGATCGACGGCCAGTCGGCCGGCACCTCGCCCACGGGGTGGAGGATGGACCAGATGGATGCCTCCGTGGCGCCGCCGAGGCTCACGATCTGCGGCGTGCCGAGGACCCGCCGGATGCGTTCGGGCAGGGTGACGGGGAACCAGTCACCGCTGAGCATCACCAGCCGCAGCGCGTCGCTCTGCGCGCCGCCCACCGTCATGTGCTCGACCAGCAGCTCCATCAGCGCCGGTACGGAGTTCCACACGGTGACGCCGGCCCGTTCGGCCAGGTCGAGCCAGACCGCCGGGTCGCGGTGCGAGGCCGGGTCGGGGACGACGACCGCGCCGCCGACGGCCAGGGGACCGAAGATGTCGTAGACCGACAGGTCGAAGCTCAGGGACGACAGGGCGAGCGTCCGGTCGTCCTCCCCGACGCCGAAGCGGTCGTTGACGTCGACGACCGTGTTCAGGGCGCCGCGGTGACTGATCATCACGCCCTTGGGGACGCCGGTCGAGCCCGAGGTGAAGATGACGTAGGCGAGGTCGTCGGCGTCCGTGGCCGGCCGGGCGGCGTGCGTGGTGCCCGGGTCGCAGTCCAGCGTGTCCACGGCGAACACCGTGCCGTCCGGTCCCAGCGGCCCGGTCAGCCGCTCCGCGATCCACGACTGGGTCAACGCGGCCCGGACCCGGCCCTGTGCGAGCAGGAAGTGGATCCGTTCCTCGGGCAGCTCCGCGTCCACCGGCAGGTAGGCCGCGCCCGAGGCGAGGATGCCGAGCACCGCGGCGCTCTGTTCCCAGCCCTTCTCCATGACGACGGCGACCAGGTCGTTCGGCCGGACGTCCAGTGCGGTGAGCCGGGCGGCGATCACCCGTGCGCGGCCGGCGAGTTCGCCGTAGTCCAGTGTCCGGGTCCGGGTGATCACGGCCGGCCGGTCCGGCGCGCGCTCGGCCACGGCGAAGAACGGCTCGTGGAGCAGGCCCGACGGCAGGTGGCCCGCCGTCCGGTTGTAGTCCTCGCGCGCCGCCGCGTCCGCGGCCGGCAGCAGCGACGGCAGGGGCAGGTTCCACCGCGCCTCGTCGTCGGACAGCCACCGCAGCAGGTCCAGGGTGGCGCCGTGGATCGAGGCGACCAGCCCGTCGGGGAAGAGCTCGTCGACCGCGTCGATGTCCAGGGTCAGGGAGCCCTCCGACTCGAAGACCTGGGCGTCGATCCACACCTGGGGCGTCTGGGAGATGCTGAACACCTCACGGCCCAGGCCGATGTCCTGGCCGTGGTCGAGGAAGAGGCTGGTGAACACCGCAGGCATCACGGCGTCCGGCCGCACCTTCTTGATCTCGCGCAGGACCCTGACACCGCTGAACAGGCGGTGGTCGATGTCGGTGAGCAGCTGATCGCGCACCGCACGCGCCCGCTCGCCGAACGAGCCGGCGTCGGCCGCGTCGACCTCCAGCAGCGTCACCGAGGTGAAGTCGCCGACCACGGCGTCCACGCCCGGGTGCAGCGGAAGCCGGTTGGCCATGGGCAGGTTGAGCGTGAACCTGCGGTGCGTGGCCCAGGTCGCCATCGCCTCGCTGTAGGCCGCGATGGTGAGCGCGGTGGGGGTGATTCCGCGGCGGGCCGCGACCGCCTTGAGCCGGCTCCAGCGCTCCTCGTCCAGCGTTCCGCTCACCCGGCTGAAGCGGGGTGTGTCGATGGTGCGCGGCTCGCGGGCCAGCGGCAGCTCGGGGGCGGGGGCGAAGTCCGGCACCCGCTCGCACCAGTACGCCTGCGCACGGCGGTACAGGTCGCTCTCCTCGAGGCTCTGCTCGGCCAGGACGTAGTCCCGGAAGGAGAGCTGGATGCCGGGCAGGTCGAGGCCCGGGTCCCGGTACAGGTCGGCGAGTTCGCGGAGCAGGACGTTGGAGCTGCGGGCGTCGGTGATCAGGCCGTCGATGCTGTAGTGCAGGCGGGTGCGGTCACCGTCCAGGAGGGTGGCGCGCAGCTCGAACAGCGGCCAGTGCTCGGGGGCGAACACCTGGTGGGACATGGCGTCGCGGGTGGCCTCCAGCGCCTTGCGCGCCTCGTCGTCCGGTCGCCCGCGCACGTCCTGGGCGGCGACGACGTAGTCGGGCACGTCGGTGAGGATCCGCTGCTCGCCGGTGGGCAGCACGATCGCGCGGAGCATGCCGTGCCGCTGGATGAGCCGCCGGAACGCGTCCTGGAGCCGCGGCAGGTCGAGGCCGGTGACCTCGAACTCCTCGTAGCCGTGCATGCCGACGTTGCCGATGTCGAAGACTCCGGTGCGGCCGATCCAGTAGGCCTGCTGCACATCGGTCAGCGGGAAGGGCTCCGCGACGGCGGCCGGGTCGGGCACGGCGACCGGCAGCACTGCGGGGTCGGCGTCCCCGGACTCGTCGCGGGCGGCGGCCACCGCGCGCGCCAGGCCGCGGATCGTCGGCGACTCGATGAAGGTGCGCAGCGAGACGTCGACGCCGAAGAGGGCCCGTACCCGGGAGACGAGCTGGGTGGCGAGCAGCGAGTGCCCGCCCAGCTCGAAGAAGCCGTCCTCCGGGCCGATGGCCCGGGCGCCGAGGAGGTCGACGAACACGGCGGCGACCTCCCGTTCGGTCGGGTCCTGGTAGCCGGGTGCGGCGGATTCCGCCGTCTCCCCCGCCGCCGTCTGCCCCTCCGTCGAGTTCTCCGCCGCCGGGCTCTGCCCGGTCCGGCAGCCGCAGCCGCCCACGGCCCGGGAGTCGACGGGCGGCGGGTCGATCCAGCAGCGCTCGCGTTCGAACGGGTAGGACGGCAGCACCGTGCGGTGCGGCACGACCCCGCCGGCGAGTGCCTCCCAGTCGACGTCGACGCCTTCGCACCAGAGTTCGCCGACGGCCGGCAGCAGTTCCGGCTCGTCCGTGCCGGCCGCCGTGGGCAGGCACGCGACCGCGTCGGCGCCGGCGGCCCGGGCCAGCCGGGTCAGCACCTGGCCGGGGCCGACCTCCAGGAGCACCGCCCCGGTGTCGCGGACGGCGGTCAGGGCGTCGTCGAAGCGGACCGTGGCGCGGATCTGCCGGGCCCAGTACGCGGGGCTGGTGGCGTCCTCGTCGGTGATCCAGTCACCCGTCACGTCGGAGAGGAACGGGATGCGCGGGGGCGACAGCCGCACGCGGGCCGCCTCTTCCTCGAACGCGGCCGCCGCGCCGTCCATGAGGCGCGAGTGGAAGGCGTGGGAGGTGCGCAGCCGCTTGGAGACGACGCCGAGACCGGTGAGCCGCGCCTCGAAGGCCGCGATCGCGTCGGCCGGGCCGGAGACCACGCACTCGCGCGGTCCGTTGACCGCGGCCAGGTCCACGCCGTCGAGCAGCGCCGAGACCTCGGCCTCCGGCAGCGGCACGGCTGTCATCACGCCGACCGGCGCGGACTGCATGAGCCGACCGCGCACGGCGACCAGCCGCAGCGCGTCCTCCAGGGACATCACGTCGGCGACACAGGCCGCCACGAGTTCGCCGAGGCTGTGTCCGACCATGGCGACGGGGTGCACGCCCCAGGACTCCCAGAGCCGGGCGAGCGCGTACTCCATGACGAAGAGCGCGGGTTGCGCGACCGCGGTGCGGTGGACCGTCGGATCGTCACCGGAGACGGGACCGTCGAGACCGAGCACCGGCCGTACGTCCACGGCCCCCTCGGTGAGCGACATCAGGAGGGCAGCGGCCCGGTCGGCCTCCGCCCGGAACACCGGCTCCTGTTCGTAGGCCGCCCGGGCCATGCCCGCGCGCTGGGCGCCCTGTCCGGGGAAGCCGAAGACCACCTCGCGGCCCTGGCCCGGGCCGGCCGTGCCGGACCGCGCGGGGACGCCGGAGCCCAGCGCCTCGACCGCCTCGCCGATGCCGCCGGCGACGACGAATCCGCGGTGCGCGAGCCGGCGGCGGCCTCGCTGCAGGGTGTACGCGACCTCGTCGACGCGCTCGTCCGGGTGCGCCCGGAGGTGCCCGGCGAGCCGGTCGACGGCCGTCGCCAGCGCGGTGGGGGTCGCGGCGGAGACCGGCAGCACGTGCCGGGTACGGGGGCCGGTGACGGCGGGGGTCCGCGCGGGGGCCTCTTCGAGGACGACGTGGGCGTTGGTGCCGCCGATGCCGAACGAGCTGACGCCCGCGCGCAGACGCTCGCCCTCCCACGGCATGAGTGCCGTGTTGACGTGGAACGGGCTTTCGTCCAGGCCCAGTTGCGGGTTCGGTTCGGTGAAGTGCAGGGACGGCGGGAGCTGCCTGGCCCGGAGGGAGAGGACCACCTTGATGAGGCCGACCACACCGGCCGCCGTGTCCAGGTGCCCGACGTTCGTCTTCACCGAGCCGAGGGCGCAGCGGCCGGCGGGGCCCGTGCCGAAGACGCTCTTGAGGGCGGCCACCTCGACGGGGTCGCCGAGCGGGGTGCCGGTGCCGTGTGCCTCGATGTACGTGACCGTGGACGGGTCGACGTCGGCGACGGCGAGCGCCTCCGCGATGACGTCCGCCTGTCCCTCGACGCTGGGTGCGGTGAAGCCGACCTTGCGCGCGCCGTCGTTGTTGACGGCGGACCCGCGGATCACCGCGTGGATCACATCGCCGTCGGCGAGGGCGTCGTCGAGGCGCTTGAGCGCGACGACGGCGGCGCCGCTGCCGGCGACGGTGCCGTCCGCCGCGGCGTCGAACGCGCGGCAGTGGCCGTCGGACGACCTGATGCCGCCCTTCTCGTGGCGCTGACCCCGGCGCTGCGGGATCACGGTGGCGCCGCCGGCCAGCGCCACGTCGCACTCGCCGTTGTTCAGGGACTGGCACGCCATGTGCACGGCGACGAGGGACGTCGAGCACCCCGTCTGGACGCTGACGCTCGGCCCCCGCAGGTCCAGCTTGAAGGAGACGCGGGTCGGCACGAAGTCCTTGTCGTTGCCGAGGGCCGTCTGGAACTCGCCCACCCGTGCGACCAGGTCGCCGTTGGGCAGCAGGTTGCGGTGCAGGTAGGCGCTCTCGCCGACGCCCGCGTAGACGCCGGTGACCTTGTCCGTCGCGCCCGGTGCGCTCGCCGCGTGCTCCAGGGCCTCCCAGGCGCACTCCAGCAGCAGCCGGTGCTGCGGGTCGAGCATCTCGGCCTCGCGGCGGGAGAAGCCGAAGAAGGACGCGTCGAAGCCCTCCATGTCGCCGAGGACACCGAGCCGGCGCACGTAGTCCGGCCGGGCGGCCTCGTCCGGGGAGACGCCGGCGGCGAGGAGTTCCTCGTCGGTGAACGTGGTGAGCGACTCGATGCCGTCGCTCAGGTTCCGCCAGAAGGCGTCCAGGGTGTCCGCGCCGGGACATCGCAGGGCCATGCCCACGACGGCGACGGCTCCGGCGGGCGCGCCGTCGTCGTCCGGGATGTCGTTCGTCATTGCTCTCTCCAAGATGTCGGAAGTCACCGCGCGGTCCTCCGCGGTGCCTGTGCGCGCGAACGCGCCTTGCGTGCGGCCGCCCGGCGGCGTCCCGCGTCGCCGGTCGCAAAGGGGCCGCGCCCCTCGTCGGCGAGATGCCGGGCCAGGCTGCGGACGGTGGGGTACGTGAACAGGTCCACCACCGGGATCTGCCGTCCGAGCCGCTCCGTCAGCCGGGCCTGCACCCGCAGCAGAAGCAGCGAGTGCCCGCCGGCCTCGAAGAAGTTGTCCTCGGCGCCCACCTGTTCGACCGCCAGGACCTCGCTCCACACGTCTGCGACGAGGCGTTCCGTCGCGCCGTTGAGCGGGGCCCGTGCGGGGGTCTCACCCGCCCGTGCGGGGGGTGGCAGGGCGCGCCGGTCGGTCTTTCCGCGTTCGCCCCGGGGCAGCGCGTCCAGGAGGACGATCGAGGCGGGCACCATGTACTCCGGCAGTTTCCGTTCGAGGTGCTCACGCAGCTCGGCCGCCGTGACGACGCCGGAGAGGGCGGCGTAGCCGACCAGTAGGGGTCTGCCGGGGACGTCCTCGCGCAGTACCGCCGCCGCGTCCATGACGTGTGGATGCGCGGTCAGGGCCGCCTCGATCTCGCCGAGTTCGATGCGGAATCCGCGCAGCTTGACCTGGGTGTCGTCGCGGCCGAGGAACTCGAGCGTCCCGTCGGCGGCGGCGCGGACCCGGTCACCCGTGGCGTACATGCGCTCACCCGGCGGTCCCCAGGGGTCGGGCAGGAACGCCGCAGCCGTCCGCCCGGGGTCTCCCAGGTAGCCGAGGGCCACTCCGGGTCCCGCGAGGTGGAGGTCCCCGTGGACGCCCGGCGGGACCGGCCGGAGCCGCTCGTCGAGCACGTACGCGCGGACCCCGGCCAGCGGCCTGCCGATGGGGACGGTCGTCGCGTCGCACGACTCGCCCGGCCCGGGTTCGTGCAGGGTGGCCGTGATGGTGGTCTCCGTCGGGCCGTACGCGTTCAGCCAGCGCACTGAGGCCGGCGTCGTGGCCCGCCACTGGGCGAGGCGTCCGGCGTCGACCCGTTCGCTGCCCACCACGACGAGCCGCAGAGCGGGGCAGGCGTCCGCCGGGTACCGGTCGAGCACGGCAACCCATTCGTGCCAGTACGACGCCGGAAGGTTGAGCACGCTCAGCCGTTCCCGTCGGGCCAGCTCGGTCAGCTCCGCGATGCCGGGCACCGGTCCCGCCGGGAGCAGGACGACCCGGCCGCCCCGGATGAGGGTGGCGAAGAGCTCCTCCGCCGCCACGTCGAAGGCGGTGGAGGCGAACTGGAGCACCCGGTCGTCGGGGCACAGCCCGTAGCGGTCCGCGACCGCGCGCAGTGTGTGGGCGAGGTTGCCCTGGCTCACGCACACGCCCTTGGGGGCGCCGGTGGTTCCCGAGGTGTAGAGGACGTAGGCCGTCGCCGCCGGGGAGGTGACACCGGGCGCGCCGTCCGGGACGGGCCCGTCGGCGCGCAGCGCGTCGTCCGCGGCGATGAAGGGGAGGTCACCGCTCGCGGGCCGGCCGGTCGCCGCCGAGCCCAGGACCAGAACCGCCCGCGAGTCCGCGAACACCTGCTCCAGTCGCTCCTGCGGGGCGGCGACGTCGACCGGCACATAGGCGGCCCCTGCCTTCATGACCCCGATCAGCGCGGCCGGCCAGAGGGGTCCGCGCTCCATGCGCACCACGACGGCGCTGCCCGGCCGGACGCCGTGGGCCCGCAGATGGGCGCAGATCCTGTCGGCCCCGGCGGCCAGTTCGGCGTAGGTCAGGGACCGGCCGTCCTGGCTGACGGCCGTGTGCTCGCCCCAGCGGGCGCAGGACTCGTCCAGCAGGCGCACCAGGGTGTCGGCGTCCGCCCCGGACGTCGCGCCGGCGCCCGCCGCCAGGGCCTCCAGTTCGGCCGCGCCGAGCAGGGACAGCTCGTCGAGCCGTGCCTCGGGTGCGGCCAGCGCGGACTCCAGCAGGGCCGTGAGGTGACCCGCGAACCGTTCCACGGTCGCCCGGTCGAACAGGTCGACGTCGTACTCGATCGCGCCGCGCAGAGCCCCCGACTCCAGCGAGGACTCCTCCCAGACCAGGGTGAGGTCGAACTTCGCCACCGGGCTGACGGACTCGTCCACCGTCATGGACAGCCCCGGCGCCAGGGCGGTGTCCCCCGGCACGTTCTGCATCGCCATCATCACCTGGAACAGGGGCGTCCAGCTGGGGTCCCGAGGCGGCCGGACGGCCTCCACCACCTGCTCGAAGGGAACATCCTGGTGCTCGAAGGCGCTCAGCGCACCCTCCCGGACCACCGCGAGGAACTCCGCGAACGTCTGCTCCTCGTCCCAGCGGGAGCGCAGCACCAGCGTGTTGACGAAGAACCCGATCATGTCCTCGAGTTCCGGACGGGTCCGGCCGGACACCGGCGTGCCGACGCTCACGTCCCGGACGCCCGCGTACCGGCCGAGGAGCAGCGTGAAGACGGCGAGGAGGGTCATGAATCGGGTGGCGCCGAAGCGTCGGCCGACCTCGCCCAGCCGGGCCGTCAGTTCACCCGACAGCAGCACCGGGACCGTGTCGCCGACGTGCCGGGGGGAGGCCGGACGCGGGCGGTCGGTGGGCAGGTCGAGCAGGGGCGGGGCGCCCGCCAGGCAGTCGGCCCAGTAGCCGAGCCGACCGTCCTGGTCGGGGCGGTCGAGGAGCGCGCGCTGCCAGACGGCGTAGTCCGGGTACTGGACCGGGAGCGCCGACGGCGGTTCGGCAGCGCCGTCGAGGCCCGCCCGGTACAGCGACACCAGGTCGCGCAGGAGGACACCGACCGACCATCCGTCGCAGACGGCGTGGTGCATCGTCACCAGCAGCACGGACCGCCGCTCGTGCAGGCGCAGCAGGCGGAAGCGGACGAGCGGGCCCTCGGAGAGGTCGAAGGGGAGCAGGGACTCCGCCCGGGCACGCTCGGCGGCCGTCGCGGTCCGCGCGCCTTCGGGCAACTGCCCGAGGTCCTCGGTCTCCAGCCGGACGTCATCGGCCTCGTCGACCGTCTGGACGGGTTCGCCGTCCGCGCTTCCCACCAGCCGGGTGCGCAGCGAGGCGTGGCGCCGCACCAGGGCCCGCAGGGCGTGGTGCAGGGCCGTCAGGTCGAGGACGCCGGTCAGCGTCACGGCCAGGGGGACGTTGTAGAGGGCGCTGCCGGGGTCGAGCCGGTCGAGGAACCACAGGCGCCGCTGGGCGAAGGACAGCGGCTGGGGTCCCGGGCCGGCGGGGACCAGGAGCGGGGCGACGCGCAGCGAACGGGCCGCCGCGGCGCGCCGCGCGAACGCCGACACCGAGGACGCCTCGAACATGTCCCGGATGCCGAGTTCGGTGCCGAGTCCGGCGGCGACGCGGGTGACCGCCTGGGCCGCGAGCAGCGAGTTCCCGCCGAGGGCGAAGAAGTCGTCGTGCGCGGAGATCTCCGCCGTCCCCAGCAGCTCCGACCAGACCCTGGCGACCAGTTTCTCGGTCGCCCCGCGCGGCGCGACACCGGTCCCGGACCGGACGCCGTGCCGCTCGTCCGGCTCGGGGAGGGCTCGCAGGTCCGCCTTGCCGTTGGGAGTGACCGGCAGTTCGTCGAGGGGCACGTACCAGGTCGGGACCATGGCCGCGGGAAGCCGCTCGGCGAGGAACGACCGCAGGAGGCGGGGCTCGGCCCGTGCCCCGTCCGCCATGACCACGTAGGCGGCCGGCGCACGCCGCTCGCCCTCCCCCTTGACGGCCACGACCGCCTCGCGCACGCCGGGACACGTGCGGAGCACGCCGGCGATCTCGTCCGGCTCGATGCGGACGCCACGGAGCTTCACCTGGGAGTCGGCGCGACCGAGGTAGTCGAGGACGCCGTCCGCTCGCCAGCGGACGATGTCCCCGGTGCGGTAGAGGCGTTCGCCCTTCCCGAACGGGCTCGGCACGAAGCGCTCCGCGGTCAGGCCGGGCCGTCCGACGTATCCGCGGGCCAGGCCCGGACCGCCGATGTGGAGCTCACCGGGCACGCCGACGCCGGCGTGGGCGCCATGGGCGTCGAGGACGTACAGGTCGGTTCCGGCGATCGGCCGGCCGATCGGGACCCGGGCGTCGGCGCGCGGGGCGCCCACGTCGTGGCAGCTCGCGATGGTGGTGCCCTCGGTGGGGCCGTAGGCGTTCACCAGCCGGACGCCCTCGGCCGCGTCCCGTACCGCCCGCACCCTCCGCCCGTCCGCGGCCTCGCCGCCGAAGAAGAGCGTGCGCAGCGGCCGGAACATCGCCGGGTCCGCGTCGGCGCACTTGTGGAACAGGGCGGTGGTGAGCAGCATCGAGGTGATGCCGTCGGCCTCGATGCGCCGGCGGAGCGCCGGGGGCGAGAGGACGTCGTCCTTGGGGACGCCGACCAGCCGCGCGCCGTTCAGCAGAGCCCCCCAGATCTCGAAGGTGGCCGCGTCGAACGAGGTGTTGGCGACCTGGCCCACCACGTCGGAGGAGTCCCAGCCGAGGTAGTCGGTGTCGCGGACCAGCCGCACGATCCCGCGGTGGGTGATGGCGACGCCCTTGGGCAGGCCGGTCGAGCCCGAGGTGTAGAGCACACAGGCCTGTTGGTCGGGATGCGGCGGCGCGAGCTCCGCCGGTCCGGCGGACTCGGCGGCCAGTTCGCCGACCGGTACCACGGGGACCTCGCCCGCGAAGGAGAGGTCCCGGTCGGCGATCACCAGGCACGCACCGCTGTCCGTCACCATGTGGGCCAGCCGCGCGTCGGGATGGCCCGGGTCGAGCGGTACGTACGCGGCGCCGGCCAGCAGCACCGCGAGCATCGCGACGACCAGCGAGGCCGACGGCTCCATGGCGAGTCCTACGGCGCTCTCCGCCCGTACGCCGCGTGCGGCCAGGGCTCCCGCCATGCGCTCCGCCCGGGCCTGGAGCTCGCCGTAGGTCAGGGTCGCGTCCCAGAACTCCGACGCCACGGCGTCGGGGGCGGTCCGGCACCGGTCGCGCAGGGCCTCGACCACGCTGACGGCGGCCGTCCGTGCCGGTTCCGTCCCCCACGACGTGAGCAGCGCCCGCTCCTCGGCGGTCGTGTGCACGAGTCGGTACAGCGGCGAGGCGGGTGCGTCGAGGGCCGACTCCAGCAGGGCCGTGAAGTGGTCTGCGAACCGTTGCGCCGTCGCCCGGTCGACGAGGACGGTGTCGTACTCGATCGTGCCGCGCAGGGTGTCGCCGGGTGACGCGCCGTCCCAGAACAGGGCGAGGTCGGGGGTGGGGGTGGGGGCGAGGTCGCCGGTGGCGGTGGCCGTGGGGTCGGACGTGGGGGCGGTGGGATCGGGCGACGCGGACCGGACGGGGACGGGGACGGGGACGGGGACGGGGGATTGTGCGGGGCGCCCGTCCCGCATCGCCGTCATCAGCCGGAACGGCGCCGCCCGGATGGAGTCGTCGTGCTCGTGCGGGCGCTCGGCGAGGTCCCGGAGGCCGTCCCGGACCTCCGCCAGGAACTCCCCGAAGGTCCGTGTGTCCTCCCGACGGGAGCGCAGCGCCCGCGGGTCCTGCGGGTCGGGCCCGACCGCGACACCGACGCAGACGTCGGCCGCTCCCGCGCGACGGCCGGCCAGCAGGGTGAACACGGCCGTCAGCGTGGTGAACCGGTCGGTGTCGTGGGCGGCGGCGATCCGGTCCAGGCGCCGTGCGACCGAGGCGGCGGGTGTGACCGTCACCGCGTCACGCGGTGCGCGGCGCACAGAGGACCGCAGGCGGTCGGCGGGGATTGCGGGCGACGAGGGTGACGAGGGTGACGAAGGCGACGAGGGCGCTTCGCCGGACCGGTACCGCTCGTGTGCGATGTCCGCCACGTCGGGCTTCTCCTTCAAAAGGGGCATGGCTCACTGGGGGGCGGAGCCGGGGACGCGGATCCGGCCTGTTCGCCGGACGGGATTCTCAGGAGGAGCTGACCGGGCTCGGCTGCGCCGGCCCGTCCACCTGCTCGGGCAGCTGCCGCATCGCGCGCACCGGGGACAGGAGTACGACCAGGGAGGGCAGGAACAGTCCGACCGCGGACACGACGACCGTCTCGCGCAGGCCCCAGGAAGTGGCCAGGGCACCGCCCATGAGGGAGCCCAGTGACAGGGTTCCCCACGAGAGAGAGCGCACGGTCGCGTTCACCCGGCCCTGCAGATGCTCGGGGGTGATCGACTGACGGAAGCTGATCACGGTCACATCCCACACGGGGATGCCGAAGAACCCGATGAAGGTGGCGGCTCCGGCCAGCACGGCCGAACCCAGGGAGTCCCCGTGCACGGTGGCGAGCAGGAGAAAACCGACGCCGGGCAGGGCCACGGCGGCCGCCAGGGTCGGGCCGACGCCCAGCAGGGCGTTCAGCCGTTCGGACAGCAGGGCGCCGACCAGCCCGCCGACGCTGCCGACGGCGACGATCAGTCCCACCGCCGTCGAGGCGAGTCCCACCTCTCGGACGAGGTAGAGGAAGTAGACGGCCATGATCGAGCTGAAGAACAGGCTGAGGAAGAAGACCGCGACCGTGCACCAGCGGAGCAGGGGGCTGCGGCCGACCACGGCGAACCCCTCGCGGAGCGAGGCCCCGACCGACTGCTTGCCCTCGGACTCCCCCGCTGCCTTGGGTGCGGCGTCCGCGGGCAGTCTGATCAGGGCGAGAGCCGAGATCAGATAGCTGACGGCGTCGATGGCGATCACCGCGGGAGCGCTCATCACGCCGATCAGTCCACCGGCGATGCCCGGGCCCGCGACCTCGGCGGTCGAGGCGGACGCCTGCAGCTTGCCGTTGGCCTCCATCAGCCGCTCCCGACCGACCAGTCCTGGGAGATAGGACATGTAGGCGATCTCGAAGAAGACGGTCATCACGCCTACGAGGAAGGTGACGACGAGGAGCTGGGTGACCGTCAGCACGTCGAGCGAGTAGGCCACGGGGACCCAGGCGAGCGCGGCGAACCTGATCGCGTTCGCCGTGATCAGGATGGGCCGCCGGGCCCGGCGGTCCACCAGGACACCGACGAAGAGTCCGAAGAGCAGGAAGGGAAGCGTCTCGAGGGCGCTCAGCAGACCGGCTTCCATCGGCGACGCGTGCAGGACCACGACCGCGGTGAGGGGCAGGGCCACATAGGTGATCTGTGTGCCCAGGAACGAGATCGACTGGCTCGACCAGAACACGGCGAACGCCCTGTTCTGGAAAAGGGAGCCGGGCGGATGCGGTGTCTGCACGGCATGCCTCCGGTTTCGGCGGGAGTGGGATGGGAGGGGGAAAGGAGGAGGGGGCGGTGTGAGCGCCGGCCTTCACGCCGCGGAAGCCGTCACTCCATGGAGAAGCGCAGGCTCAGCGGCCTCATGTCCGTCCAGTGCGTGTCGACGTAGGCGGTGCATGACGACCGGTCCGCCGGGCCGTGGACGACGGTCCATCCTGCGGGCACCGCGCAGTGGGCCGGCCAGAGCGCGTGCTGCCCTTCGCCGTTCACCACCACGAGCAGAGCGCTCCGGGGATCGTCCAACGCATTCACCATCGGTTCACTCCTCGGGTTGCCCGATCGTTCCAGCGGCGCACCATCGCGGACCGCCTTGCGGGCTTCACGTTGTCACGTTGATGACATCACCTTTCCATAGTGATCAGAATTTTGGCAACTACTTGTCAAACGCTGTGCCTGAACGCTAGCGTGACGTCACGTCCGGCTCGGACACCACAGCTGCAACACTCTCTCCAAGCCTTACGAGGGGATCTCCTGACATGCGATGTTTGCACCGACTCGGCGCCGTTCTCGGTCTGATCGCGGTCGTCTTCGTCATCGGTTACGGCAGTGCCGCGACAGAGACGACCGACTCGACCGGGACGGCTTCGATGGCAGGCCCCGGAACACCGAGGATCGACTGGCCGTAACCGCCGGCCCCATCGGAGTCCCGCGACGGATGCCGGAGCGTTGCCAACCTGACCCGAGATTCATTACCAAAAATTGACAACCGCCCTGGCAACTGCCAAACTGTCGGTGACATGGGGGTGGGGGAAGCCGCGATCAATGGCTTCCCCCACCCCCGTATACGTGGCAAGGAAGGGTTGAGCCGTGGTCGATCGGTCGGACTTCGGTAAGCGACTGCGAACGCTCAGGCAGGAACGCGGCATGTCTCAGGCGCAGTTGGCCGGCGACGAGATGTCCGCCGGTTACCTCTCCCGCCTGGAGTCCGGTGCGCGGCCGCCCACGCCCAAGATCGTCGCCTATCTCGCCGAACGGCTCGACGTGCCCTCGTCCGCCTTCGACGCCCCGCCGGTCGCGGACGAGGCACCGGTCGCGGACCTGGTCAGAGCGGTCACCGCGACACCCGACGGCGACGGCCGGGTCGACGAACTGCTGGAGCGTCTGACGCGCCACCAGGCCGATCTGTCCTTGCCGTTGCGGTGGATGGCCCTGTGGTCCCTGGCCGGGATCCGGTCGGAGGGAGCCACGCACGAGGCTCAACTGCCCCTGGGCCAGGAACTGCTCCGGACCGCCGAGGAGAGCGGCATCCCCGAACTGCGGGTCCGCTCCCTGGTACTGGTCTCCCGCGTCCACCGCTCGCTCGGTGACATGAAGGCGGCCAACGCCTGTGCCGACGACGCCTATTCCACCGCGATCGAGCATGACGTTCCGCGAGCCGACACGGTCCGCGCGCTCATGATGCTGATCTCCACGGAGGCCGAGGCGAGCCAGCTGCACGACGCGCTGAGGTACGTGGCGGATCTGGAGGTGCTCTCGAAGGACACCACGCGGACCATGCGGGTCGAAGCCCTGTGGACCGCGGCCAGCGTGTACGTCCGGCAGGGGAACCACGCGGCCGCGGCGGCCCGGCTCGCCGAGGCGCTGGCACTGAGCAGCAGCGCCGACGACCTCCGGCTGTGGATGCGGCTGCGCTTCGCCGCCGCGTCCCTCTACCTGCAGATGCACCCCTGCCGGCTCTCCGACGCACAGCAGATCCTCAAGGAGGTCGAGCCCGCTCTCGCCCTGGTGGGGGACGCCGGTCAGCACCTGGAGTTCCGCACGATCCGCGCCCATGCGCACTTCCAGGCGGGGGAGCTCGACGCCGCACGCGCCCTGTGCGAGGAGATCCGCCCCGACGTGAAGCAGCTCGAGTTCCGCGACATGATCCGGTTCGAGGTGCTGGTCCATCTGCTCGACATCATCTCCGGGCAGGTGGAGGCCGGGGTGCGCGCCATCGAGGCGCTGGCCGGCAAGGCGCACGAGGCGTCCAACATGGATCTCGCCGCAGAGATCTGGAAGAACCTCGCGGAAACCCTGGCCTTCGTCCAGTCGGCGAAGTCCGGGCCCGGGGCAGTCGATTCATAGCCCCCCACCACACGGCCCCGCACGGTCCCCGCGCTCGCCGTCCTCGCCTCGCGTTCACCGCGCGGCGGGACGGGCATGCGCCAGGGGCGTCACCGGCGGAGGTCAGGGGTGGGTTCATTCCTGAGCTGGAGGAAGCACAGTGATCACCGATCCCGCCCTGGCCACCCGCCGGGCGCACGCCGTGCGCACGCCTCATGCCGCATCCGCCCTCGCCGCGGCACGACCGGCGAGTCCCGGTGCGCGCACCGGCGCAGCAGCACGGACGCTGTCGCCGTCGGCGTCGCCGAGCACTCTGGACGCCCTGTTCGCCCAGGTGGCCCAGCGCCACCCGGACGCCGTCGCCGTCCAGGACGCCCGCGGTGAACTGCGTTTCGCCGCAGCCGAGTCGTGGGCCGCACGGCTGGCATCGGTCCTGGTGCACCGCGGGGTCCAACTCGGCGATCCGGTGATCATCCACTGCGACGACCACCGGCAGGCGCTGACGGCGCAGTTGGCAGTCCTGAAGGCGGGAGGCGTGTGCGTGCCCGCCCCGCACGGCCTCGGCCGATCGGAACTGCGCGGCATCGCCGCGGTCAGCGGCGCCTCGACCGTGCTGTGCAGCCGTTCCACCCAGGAGGCCTGGCCGCGGCGGTACACCACCCTCTCGCTCGACGACGACGACACCCGTCGGCGGATCACCGCTCAGCGGCTGGAGCCGGCGCTGCCCCTTTCGCACTCCAGGGAGGCCGCCTACCTGCTGGTCCACGACGGCGGCCGGCAAGGACCCACCGGGCATCTGGTCGACCACCACGCCTGGCGGCTCGCCGTGGCCGAGCGGATCCGGACGGCGGGCCCCGCACCCCGGCGGGTCTTCGTGGCCGGGCCGCCGGCCGGCCCGCGCGCGTTGTCCGCGATGTGGTGGGCGTTCGCCGGCGGAGGGTCGCTGCGCACCCTGCCGGGTACGGGAACGTCAGCGCAGCGCGACGGGACGGTGTCCGCCGCCGTGTTCAGCCCGGAGGAGTACGACGCCCTCGTGGACGTCCTGCCCGTCCGGCCGCGGCTGGTGCAGCTCGTCGGCGGGCCCGTGCCGAGCGATCTCGTGGCCCGGCACTTCACCGCCCTGCCCGGCACCCGGCTGCGTGCCGACTTCTCACCTGCGGACGGCGCCCTGCCCTGGATCTCCCGGGAGTTCACGGCGGCCGGCGGGGCGACTTCCTGGACGGGTACGCTCGGCGCCCCGCTGCCCCAGGTGCAGGTGAGCGTGGTGGACGGCCGAGGCCGGCCGCTGGCGGACGGGCAGACCGGTGAGCTGTGCGCCGCCGGCCGCGCTCTCCCCTTCGACACCGTCCGCCGCCCCGGGCGCGCTCTGCCGGCCTGGCAGGAGGCTCCGCTGCTGCGGTCCGGAATGTCGGGTCGACGCCTGCCCGGCGGCGAACTCGAACTGGTCGAACCGCCGACGGCGGCCACCTGATCCAGGGTTCTCCAACCCGTCGTGCGTGCGGGGAACCTCCGACGCTCCCCCCGTCCCGCCTGGGCAAAAGAGCGTGGCGGGTTCCCGCCGCCCCTGGCAGACTGTCGCCATGCCGGAAGAGGATCTCGAGACGGTGCAGCGCGAGCTCACCGGGACCCGCGCGGAGCGCGACGCCCTACGACGAGAACTCGGCGATCTGAGAGCCTGGCTGTGCATCGAACTCGGCATCGGCCGGGCGGAGCCGAGCCGGCACGAGTCCACCGATCTCGGCGTCGCCACGGACGCCGAGATCGTCGGCGAAGTCCGACGCCTCCGGGACGAGTTGGCGCGATGCACGTCGGCGGAGGAGACGGACGACCGGCGGTGGTCGGGAATCGATGTCCTGATCATGGACGGCCGCAGGATCCACGCGGTCCAGGCCGTCCGCACCGAGTTCGGCACGAGCCTTCAGCTGGCCGTGGAACTGCTCAGCGAGCGGTACACCCGACTGCGACGCAGGTACCCCGACCGCTTCGGTGAGAGCGCGGACACCTACTGGGACGGCTTCCGGTCCTTCTGACGGTTCCCCGGGGCCTACGCCCGCGTGAACCCATGGCTCCGCTCCACTTTCGCCACGTGCAGCGTGTAGTTCTCGTACCACTCGGCTCGCCCGCGCTCCTGCGCCGCGCGGTGCTCGGCATGGGAGCGCCACCGCGTGAGGGCGTCGCCGTCGCGGAAGTACCCGACGGTGATGCCGAGCCCGCCCGGAGTCTGCGCGTGATCCATCCCCAGATACCCCGGGACGTCCTTCACGAGCTCTTCCATGCGTGCGCTGGTCTCGCTGTATCCGCTCTGGTCCTGGGTTCGCACCGTGGTGAAGACGGCCACGTAGTAGGGGGGTTCATAGGCCTGGACCGGCACGACAGTCGCTTCCGGGTGATCGCTCATGGCACCACCGTAGGGCGGGATCCGCCGACGGTCAGCGGCTTTCCCGCACGGGACGCCTGACGGATCCGACGCCTGACCGAGCCGACAGCCGACCGAGCCGACGACGCGGAGCACGACACCGTGGACCCGGGCCGGGCGTCAGTGCGGGGGCTGGGCGGGGAGGGAGTCGGGGGGCGGAGTGCCGCGTTCGGCCCTGGCCGCGTCGGCGAGGGCCGCGGCGGCGGCTTCGGCAGCCTGTGCCGTGTCGTCGGCGGCCTGGGCGGCCATGTCGTCCGCGGGCCGCTCGCGGGTGGCCGGAGACGGCGGCAGCACCTCGCTGAAGGCGCGGGACACACCTTGGAGCGCGGAGGTGATCTCGCTGGGGATCACCCAGAAGTTGTTGCCCGAGCCCTGCGCGAGCTGGGGCAGCGTCTGGAGGTACTGGTAGGCGAGCAGCTTGGGGTCGGGGTCGTTGCGATGGACGGCCTGGAACACCTCGTCGATGGCCCGGGACTGGCCCTCGGCCTGGAGGATCGCAGCGGTGCGGTTGCCCTCCGCACGCAGGACGGCGGCCTGTTTGTCGCCTTCCGCGGTGAGGATCTGTGACTGGCGCTGCCCCTCGGCCCCGAGAATCGCCGCCCGCTTGTCCCGTTCCGCGCGCATCTGCTTCTGCATCGCGTCCTTGATGCTCTGCGGGGGGTCGATGGCCTTGATCTCCACCCGGTTGACCCGCAGCCCCCATTTCCCGGTGGCCTCGTCCAGCACGCCCCGGAGCTGGCTGTTGATGGTGTCCCGTGAGGTGAGCGTCTTCTCCAGGTCCATGGATCCCACGACATTGCGCAGGGTGGTGACGGTGAGCTGCTCGACCGCCTGGAGGAAGTTGGCGATCTCGTAGAAGGCCGCTCGCGGATCCGTGACCTGGAAGTAGAGGACGGTGTCGATCTCGACGACCAGGTTGTCCTCGGTGATGACCGGTTGCGGTTTGAAGGAGACGACCTGTTCCCGCAGGTCGATCACCCCGTGCACGCGGTCGATGTACGGGATGACGAAGTTGAGGCCGGGATTCAGGGTCCGGAGGTAGCGGCCGAGCCGTTCGACGTTGCGGGCGCGCGCCTGGGGCACGATGCGCACCGCCCGCACCACGGTGAAGACCGCGAACAGGGCGACGAGCAGGCCGGCAATCAAGAACGCCGAGGTTTCCATGGTTTCAGTCCCGGGGGTAGACGATCGCGGTGGCTCCGTTGATCTCTATGACGTCGACGGTTCGTCCGGCAGGGATCACCAGCGTTTCGTCGTAGGCGCGGGCCGTCCATTCGTCGCCGTCGATACGGACCCTGCCGCCCAGGCCCGTCACCTCCGAGACGACGAAGGCACCCTTGCCGATCAGGGCGTCCACGCCGAACCGTGCCGCTTGCGGCTGCAGCAGGTGGCGCAACGCGATGGGGCGTACGAACATCACCGTGGCCGCGGCGACGACGGTGAACACCACGAACTGGAGGGGCAGGGGCAGCCCGACCGCCGCGGAACCCGCCGTGACCAGCGCGGCCGCACTCAGCATCCCGAGCGCCGCGGTCAGCGTGAAGATCTCCACCACAGCCAGAACCGCTGCGATGATCAACCAGATCAGCCATGGATCCATGACGTGCCTCTTCTGACCGGTGCGGGCATGATTGGGCGGACTCCCACCATTGGACCTCGAAACGGGACAGCTCAGGTAGCCCTGCGCAGGCAATCCCCGGCGATCCGTCGAAGACGGTCCGCCCGAGACGCTCCCGGACCGACCGCTTCACACCTTTTACAGGGGTTCTACCCACCCTGGGAAGATCACTCCACCCATCCGGTGACCCGTGACGCGCCGGGGCGTGGCACCGGGTCGCGCTCCGGACCGGGCGGCGCCGGTCGGCGCGGGGCGGGCGGTGGATCACACCGGCGGACTCTTCGGTAACGTGAGGTCATGAGCCATCCGCACCCAGAACTCAAAGCCGCCCCGCCGTTGCCCGAAGGCGGGCTGAGGGTCACCGCCTTGGGCGGCTTGGGCGAAATCGGTCGCAACATGACCGTCTTCGAGCATGCCGGCAAGCTGTTGATCGTGGACTGCGGTGTGCTGTTCCCCGAGGAGAACCAGCCCGGGGTGGACGTGATCCTTCCGGACTTCACCTCGATCCGGCACCGTCTGGACGACATCGTCGGCATCGTGCTCACCCACGGCCATGAGGACCACATCGGCGGCGTGCCCTATCTGCTGAGGGAGCGGACGGACATGCCGGTCGTCGGCTCGAAACTCACCCTCGCGTTCCTGGAGGCCAAGCTCAAGGAGCACGGCATCCGCCCCCGCACGGTGCGCGTGCGCGAGGGCGACCGGCGCCGCTTCGGTCCGTTCGACTGTGAGTTCGTCGCGGTCAACCACTCCATCCCGGACAGTCTCGCCGTCGCGATCCGCACCGGCGCCGGGATGGTGCTGCACACCGGCGACTTCAAGATGGACCAGTTCCCCCTGGACGACCGGATCACGGACCTGCGCGCCTTCGCCCGCCTCGGCGAGGAGGGCGTGGACCTGTTCCTCACCGACTCCACCAACGCCGAGGTCCCCGGCTTCACCACCTCCGAACGCGAACTGAACCCCGCGATCGAGCAGGTCATGCGCACCGCGCCCCGCCGGGTCATCGTCTCCAGCTTCGCCAGCCATGTGCACCGCATCCAGCAGGTCCTGGACGCCGCCCACCAGCACGGCCGCAAGGTGGCCTTCGTGGGCCGTTCGATGGTCCGCAACATGGGCATCGCCCGCGACCTCGGCTATCTCAAGGTCCCGTCGGGCCTGATCGTGAACGCCAAGGAGCTGGAGAAGCTGCCGGACCACCGGATCACCCTGGTGTGCACGGGCTCCCAGGGCGAGCCGATGGCCGCGCTGTCGCGGATGGCCAACCGCGACCACGCGATCCGCATCGGCAAGGGCGACACCGTCCTGCTCGCCAGCTCCCTCATCCCCGGCAACGAGAACGCCATCTACCGGGTGATCAACGGCCTGACCCGCTGGGGCGCCAACGTCGTCCACAAGGGCAACGCCAAGGTGCACGTCTCCGGTCACGCCAGCGCCGGGGAACTCGTCTACTGCTACAACATCGTCCGTCCCCGCAACGTCATGCCCGTCCACGGCGAGTTCCGCCACCTGCGGGCCAACGCCGACCTCGCCGTCCGCACCGGCGTCGACCCGGACCGCGTCGTCATCGCGGAGGACGGCGTCGTCGTCGACCTCGTCGACGGCCGTGCCTCGATCACCGGCAAGGTGCCCGCCGGCAACGTCTACGTGGACGGCATGGAGGTCGGCGGCGCGACCGAGGCGTCCCTGAAGGACCGGGTCACACTCGCCCAGGAGGGCGTCATCACGGTCGTCGCCATCGTCGACGCCGACACCGGCGCGCTCGCCGAGGCTCCCGACTTCCTGGCCCGCGGCTTCGTCCACGACGACGCGACCTTCGAGCCGGTCATTCCGGTCATCGAGAAGACGCTGGCCAACGCGGCGCAGGAAGGCGTCGGCGACGCGCACCAGCTCGAACAGCTGATCGCCCGCGCCGTCGCCAACTGGGCCTTCCGTACGCACCGGCGCAGGCCGCTGATCATCCCGGTCATCATCGACGCCTGATCGGGACCGCCGCCCCGGTCCGCCGATCCTCCGATCCCCCGCTCCCCCGTCGGAGCGGGGCATCCGTCGCTCCGGCTCCACCGCTCGCCCGCCGAGGCAACGATCACCGCACCGGCGCCACGCCGTCACCACACCGGCCGCGCCGCCCCGGCAGTTGGGCCACGCTGCGGGCCGGGGCGGCGTGGCCGGCGGCGCGGAAGCCTCGTCAAACACCAGAACGTCACGACCCCGAAAGGTGAACGGATGGGCCTGCGCTTCGAGGAGATCGACTGGCAGCCGACGCCCATGGGCGAGATCAGTCTGCGGCGCCGCCGCCACCCGGTCTCGGGCGAGGACGTGTACGAGGTGAAGCTCGGCGACGAGTTCCTGATGTCCAGTCTCTTCACCGCCGGCGAGATCGCGCTCACGGAACTCGGACTGGCCGAGCTGCCGGACACCGACGGGCCCGAACTGGACGTGGCGGTCGGCGGGCTCGGGCTCGGCTACACCGCCCAGGCGGCCCTGGACGATCCCCGCGTCCGCTCGCTGACCGTCGTCGAAGCGCTCCCCGAGGTCATCGACTGGCACCGGCGGCACCTGGTCCCCCTCGGAGCCCGGCTGACCTCCGACGCCCGCTGCCGCCTGACGCACGGCGACTTCTTCGCGCTGGCCGCCGACCCCGTCGGCCTGGACCCCGAGACCCCGGGCCGTCTCTTCGACGCCATCCTGCTGGACGTCGACCACTCACCGCGTCACGTACTCCACCCACGCCATGCGGCCCTGTACCGGCCCGCCGGGCTGCGCGCCCTCGCCGCGCACCTGCGCCCCGACGGGGTCTTCGCCCTGTGGTCGAACGATCCGCCCGACGAGCAGTTCATGTCCGCGCTCTCGGAGGTCTTCCCCCGCACGGCGGCTCGGGTCGTCGACTTCGACAACGCACGGCGGGACGGCACGTCGACCAACACGGTCTATGTGGCCCGCACGACGCCGGGCCCACCGTCCGCCGGCAAGGTCCCTTCCGGATAATCCGCCACGGATCCAGTTGTCCTACCCTGGCAGGCATGACCGCCATGGCGCCCGCGCGCACCGAACCGGACCTGTCGTTCCTCCTCGACCACACCAGTCACGTCCTGCGCAGCAAGATGTCCGCCGCACTCGCCGAGATCGGCCTGACGTCCCGCATGCACTGCGTGCTCGTCCACGCCCTGGAGGAGGAGCGGACCCAGGCACAGCTCGCCGAGATCGGCGACATGGACAAGACGACGATGGTGGTGACGGTGGACGCTCTGGAGGCGGCGGGCCTGGCCGAACGCCGCCCCTCCCGCACGGACCGGCGGGCCCGGATCATCGCGGTGACCGACGACGGCGCGCGCGTCGCCCGGCAGAGCCAGGAGATCGTCGACCGTGTGCACCGCGACGCCCTGGCCACGCTGCCCGGCGGCGACCGGGATGTCCTCCTGCGCGCCCTGAAGCACCTGGTCGGCGACGGTCTGGCGCATCCCGTCGAGGCTCCTCGCGCCGCCCGGCGGGCGCGCCAGGCCAAGTGAGGAAGCAGAGGCAAATGTAAGACCGAAAGAAATAGTCTGCAACGGAACTATCTGTTACGGTCTCTCCTGTCGTCCCTTCCGACCGACAGGAGACATGTCGTGCCCACCGCATTCAGCTCCGCCCGCTCACCCGCCGCCGCGCACTCGCGCCGACTCGCGCTCGCCGTCGTCGCCACCGGAATGCTGATGATCGTCCTCGACGGCTCGATCGTCACCGTGGCGATGCCGGCCGTCCAGGGCGACCTGGGGTTCACCCCCGCCGGTCTGAGCTGGGTCGTGAACGCCTACCTCATCGCGTTCGGCAGCCTTCTCCTGCTGGCAGGCCGGCTCGGCGACCTGATCGGCCGCAGGCGTATGTTCCTGGCCGGCACCGCCGTCTTCACCCTCGCCTCGCTGCTGGCCGGCCTGGCCACCTCGCCCGCGGCGCTGATCGCCGCCCGCTTCCTCCAGGGCATCGGCAGCGCGATGGCCTCCGCCGTCAGCCTGGGCATCCTCGTGACGCTGTTCACCGAATCCCGGGAGCGCGCCAGGGCCATCGCCGTCTTCAGCTTCACCGGCGCGGCCGGCGCATCCATCGGCCAGGTCGCGGGCGGCGTACTCACCGACGCGCTCGACTGGCACTGGATCTTCTTCATCAACCTGCCGATCGGCGTCGCCGTCCTCTCGACCGCCGTACGCGTACTGCCGCGCGACGCAGGCCTGGGTCTCGCAGCGGGCGCGGACGCGCTGGGCGCCGCCCTGGTCACCGCCGGCCTGATGCTGGGCATCTACGCCGTCGTCAAGGTCGAGGAACACGGCTGGACGTCGGGGCGGACCCTGGGCCTCGGCGCCCTCGCCGCCGTGCTGCTCACCGCGTTCCTCGTCCGTCAGGCCACCGCGAAGAACCCCTTGATGCCCCTGCGGATCTTCCGCTCGCGCAGCGTCCTGGCCGCCAACCTGGTCCAGATCCTGATGGTCGCCGCGCTCTTCTCCTTCCAGATCCTCGTCGCCCTCTATCTCCAGCAGGTCCTCGGATACGGAGCCGCCGAGACCGGCCTCGCGATGCTCCCGGCGGCCGCCGTCATCGGCGCCGTCTCGCTGGGGGTGTCCGCCCGGCTGGGCGCCCGGTTCGGCGAGCGCAACATCCTGCTGGCGGGCATCGTCGCCCTCGTCGGCGTCCTCGCCCTCCTCAGTCGTCTCCCCGTGCAGGCCGGTTACGCCGTCGACCTCCTGCCCGCCATGCTGCTCGCCGCGGGCTTCGGTCTCGCACTGCCGGCGTTGACCGCACTGGCCATGTCCGGCGCCGACGAGGAGGACGCCGGTCTCGCGTCCGGTCTCTTCAACACCACCCAGCAGATCGGCATGGCCCTCGGCGTCGCGGTCCTGTCGACCCTGGCCGCCTCCCGCACCCGGAGTCTCGCAGCGAGCGGACGCACCACGGCCGAGGCGCTGACCGGCGGCTACCGGCTCGCCTTCGCGGTGGGAGCGGGGCTCCTGGTCATCGCCTTCGCCCTCGCGTTCACGATGCTGCGCCGCCCCGGCGGCCGGCCCGCCGTCGAGCCGGTCGCCGGCCCGCCGGCACCCACGCACGCAGCGGGCGTCTGACCGCTCGCCCCGTCACCGAACCTCCGCCCACCGAAAGGCCGATCCCCATGAGCGACCACGCCGCCGACGGGACCACCACCGGCGTCACCGACGCGAACACCGGCACCACAGAGAACGACGGGCCCGCACCCCGCGCCCTCTCCGGCGAGGAACTCTCCCGGCTGCTGACGCAGCAGCGGTTCGGAGTGCTCGCGAGCGTCAGGAGCACCGGCCACCCACACCTGTCGACCGTCCTGTACGACTGGGACGCCGAAGAGCGCCTGCTGCGCGTCTCCTCGACCGCCGACCGGCTCAAGGTCCGCCAACTGCGCCGCGACCCGCACACCTCACTGCACGTGAGCGGCCCGGACGTGTGGTCGTTCGCCGTGGCGGAGGGCGAGGCCCGGATCGTCGACCCCGCCGACGACGCGGCCCCCGGCGAGCAGCCGCTCCCCGACCGGCGCGTGACCATCGTGATCCGGGTGTCCCGCCTGTACGGAACCGCTCTCGGCATCCCCACCCCGACCTGACCGCCGCCGCCGGCGGCGGCGGCGCACGACGACTGGTGAACGGGCCGGCGGCCTCCCTCGACAGATGGTCTGCGCACAGATAATCTGTGGACACATCATCTTGCCGAGGAGGCACGCATGTGGGAGTACGAGCACGGCATCGAGACCGGCGCCACCCCTGAGGCGATCTGGCGGCTCTGGGCCGACGTCGACAACTGGATCGCCTGGAACGCGGAGATCGAGAAGATCGAGATCAGCGGCCCGTTCACGGCGGGCGCCCGGATCACGATGACACCGCCCGGGGACGACCCGATCGTGCTGCGTATCGCCGAAGCCCGGCCGGACGAGCTGTTCGTCGACGAAGCCCGCTTCGGCGACCTGCTGTTGCGCACCGTCCACCGGATCGAACCCATCGACCACGACCGGATCCGCGTGGTGTACCGGATGGAGATCACCGGCCCCGGGGCCGACGAGGCCGGCGCCCACATCGGGCCGGGGATCACCGCCGACTGGCCCGACACCATGGCCTCGCTGGTCGCACTGGCGCTGCGCTGATGCCTCTGCGCCCCGAGGACAGCCCAGGACTGCTGCTCTGGCACGCCACACTGCGCTGGCAGCGCGACATCGCCGCCACGCTGGCCCCCCTCGAGCTCACCCACGTGCAGTTCGTGCTGCTGGCCTGCACCTGGTGGCTCAACTCCCAGGGCGAGCACCCCAACCAGCTCGCCCTGGCCCGGCAGGCGGGGACCGACGTCAAGATGACCTCCCAGGTCCTGCGCACCCTGGAACGCAAGGGGCTCGTCGAGCGCGAGACCGACCCGGGCGACACCCGCGCCAAGCGCCTGCGCGTCACCGACACCGGGGCCGAACTGGCCCCGCGCGCGATCGCCGCCGTCGAGCTCGCCGACGCACGGTTCTTCGAGCCGGTGCCCGTCGACGAGGCGGTGTCCCTGCTCCGCCGCCTGGCCGGTCCTCGGCCCTGAACCGCCCGGCGCCGACCTCACGGGACGCCGAACCCGGGCCGCCGTCGGCGGAGGGGCGGCGTGGCGGCGTCGGCGGAGGGCGGCGTTCCGGCGCCGCTCAACCGCGGCGCGGAGCGGTCATTCGTTCTCCGTCATGACTTTGTGCGCTTCGTGGCGTACGTCCCCGCTCGTGTGCGTGCGCAGTCGGCGCAGCAGCGAGCGCCATGGCCCGGGCCAGCCGAGCTCACGACCGGTTCCCCTGGCGAGGCCGACCGCCAGCAGGCCCGTGGTGGTGCCGCCGTCGCGGGCGAACCGGTCGGCCGTGGCCAGCAGGGTGTCGGCGCGCCACGCCAGGACACGCGACGCCGAGGACGTCCACAACTGTTCGGACACGTGCGCGGCGACGGTCACGCCGGCGCCTTCGAGGGCGTCCGCGAGGCTCTGCAGCCGTTCGCGCAGAACGTCCGGCTCCGCGGCCTGATCGACCAACCCGACCAGCAGATAAGCCCGTTCAGTGACCAGCAAGGGCTCCGGCGCCAGCTGCTCGGCGAGCGGTTCGAGCAACTCGGCGTGCACGCGGCCGACATGGCCCAGGTACGTCAGGGTCCGCAGTCGCTGGAGTGCCGGCAGGTCCCGGCCTTCCTGGGCCTGACAGCCGCCCTGCGCGGTGCGCATCGCCGCCAGCAACTCGGCCACCGCGCCGTGATAGATGCTTCCCGGCGCGGTGCCGCCCACGGGGTGCGGCAGCCCGGAGACCGCCAGATCGCGCAGCACCGACCCGGCCGTCTGCCAGTGCGCGCGCTCGCCGAGGTCGCAGACGGTACGGGATATGCGTACGGCCAGTTCGGACGAGGCGCGGCACCATACCTCCATGGCGCGCAGCAGGAAGTAGTCGCCCCCGAAGCCCTCTGTGAGGCCCAAGGCTGCGTCGTACACCGCCACGATCACCGCGGCGTAGGCACGACGGTGCGTCTCGGCCAGCTCCCAGGGAGTGACGAACACGAGAGCTTCGTGCACGGGGTGGGAATCGCCGCGCGCGACGTCGTCGAGCAGGCGCCAGGCCTCCGGCTCGTCCAGCAGCGGCGGCAGTGCGCGCACGACGGCTGCGCGCACGTCCGGGTGGCGGTCGGGGGCGTGGAAGGCGTTCGTCAGCAGGGACACCGCGCGCCGGGGCGGCAGGAACCTCGCGGCGAGCCGTACGGCCTCCTTGCGGGAGGTGACCTTCACGGGCCGCTCTCCGGTGAGCAACGCGTCGAGAGCCAGGGCGAGTTCGGACGGGGCGGTGAAGCGGGCGGCGCGGGAGGCCGCGTACACGGCGACCCTGGCACGGTCACCGCCCGCCTGCTCCAGCAGCGCCGGCAGGACGGCATGGGGCCGGTCGGTCCACGGCAGCGCGCCGAGCGCCGCCTCGGCGACGACCACCTCCGGGTCGTCCTTGTGCGCGAGCGCCAGAGCCCGTCCGAACTCGGGGACCGGGGCAGCGGCCCGGATGAGGGCGGCTCGTTCGTCGAGCGGAAGCGAGGCGTCCGCGACCGCCGCCTGTACCAGCCCGACCGCCGCCCGCTGCTGGCGCGGCAGCCAGCGGTCGCTGTCGCCGAGGTCCGGCAGCGGGCGCCGGGCCCCGTTCACCAGGAAGCGGCCGTACGGCGGCGCCGCGTCGAGCAGGACGTCCAGCAGGTCCGTGCGCCGCCGGGAGAGCGCTCGCCGCACGGACGGCAGGGCGACCGACGACGGTTCGAGCGCGACGATCCTGGCGACCCGTTCGTCGCGGGTCGTCGGTGCGGCCAGCCACAGTCGGGCCGCCGCCCGGAACGTCGCGTCGTCACCGCGTTCCAGGGCCGTGGCCAGTCTCTCCTGCACTTCGGGCATCCGCCGGGCGCGCGGTCCCAGTGCGGTGGCCAGCCCCAGCAGGAGCCGGTGGTCGGCTCGCCCGGCCCCGGCGTCGAGCCAGGGGCGCAGAGCCTCGAACACCTCGTGTTCCTGGCCCCGCCGCAGGACACGGTGCAGCGGACCGAAGTCGGGGACGCCGACTCGGCCCGTGATGCGCTCCAGGGTGCCGAGCGCCCAGTCCCGCAGGTCCGTCGCCGCAGCCTGGACGTGCTCGACGAGGACGCGTACGGCGAGGGTGCGCAGGGCCGTGAGGGTCTCGGCCGACGTGTCCCGTGCCTCCAGCGCGCCGGTGGCGATCGCGTCCAGGAGCGGGACGTCGTCGGAGTGGAAGAGCCCTGGGTGCGTCTCGGCGAGTGCGCCGAGCGCCTCGGCGCGCACCGGGTCCCGATCGTTGCGCAGACGCCGGGCCGCCGTGGTCAGCAGCTCGGTGACGGCCTCCCGGCCGCCGTCCCGGGCGGCGCAGGCCACGAACATCGGCCAGGCGGCGGCCCGGTCGTCGGCGTCGGACCGCCCGATCCCGGCGAGCAGCGCGGGACGGGCCTCGTCGATCGGACCGTTGGCGAGGATGTCCAGGTCCTCGAACCAGTAGTCGGTGCCGTCGAACGCGGCCGCCGCCCGCCGGACTTCGGCCCAGCGGCGCTCACGCGGCAGCAGCCGCAGGACGCTCAGCGCCGGGTCCCGGCCGGTCGCCCTGTCGGCGACCGCGTCGACGAGCGCGGCCCGCCGACCGGGCGCGATCGCCTTCACCAGCGCGGTGAAGTGATCGCCGCGGACGAGCCAGTGACGGCCGAGCGCCGCCAGCGACGAGGGGGAGGCCGCCCGCACGAGCCGGTGCAGCACCCCGGGCGGCGGCATCGGCTCGTAGCGTTGCTGCCGGCGATCGGCAGAGGTGATCCAGCGGATCACGCGGTCGGCGTCGGCTGTCACCAGGGGGCCGAGTCCCCGGTTCAGCGCGGGCGGCAGACTGCCGGGACCTTGCCGCTCCAGCAGGGTCAACACCCGCTCGGGGCGCAGCGGCGCGAGTGCGGCGACCATGGTGGCGTGCCGACGCCACCACTCGTCCCGCGGCTCTCCGCCGGCCCGGACCGCCAGGGTCCGCTCGGCGTGATCCAGTACCGGGTCGGGATGCCGGCAGGCCAGTCGTGTCCAGTCGGCGACGGCATGGGCCAGCCCCGGCAACTCCCGTGCCACGAAGGGGGCGGAGCAGGCCGGAAGCAGCCGTGCGGCCTCGGCGTCGCCCCACTGTTCACGCATGCGCGTCACCAGCCGCTCGGCCAGTGCACGACGGTCACCGCGGGCGATCAGACGGGCCAGCCGACTGCGCAGCGCGGCCGGTGCGTCGGCGTACGCCGCCTCCACCGCCTCGTCCGGTACGGGCAGGTCCCGAACGCCGCGCCGCGCGTAGCCGGCGACGATCGGGTCAGGGTCGGCCAACCGCTCGGCGAGGAACGTGGCGTCCCGTCCGACCAGGGCCGCCAACGCCGCCAGCCGCCGCTCGTACGGCCCACGGCCGTCCAGCTCGGACACCAGTGGGGCGAGTGTCCCGTCGTCCGCGAGCCCGCGTGCGGTCCGCGCCGTCAGGGTCAGGCGTGCGGGGAACGGCAGCGGTTCGAGGGCGGACAGCAGTTGCTCCGCAGTGTTCGGCATCCGCCGATTGTGCACGGCAGGATCTGCACATGCGATCGAATAGACCATCTGGCGCCACCGCCGCCGCTTGCGCACGCTCCGCGCACAGTTCAACGTCACCTGACCACTGACAATTGGCACCTGGCACCTGGCACCTGACGAAGGCGAAGTAGATGACCACGCAGACCCGTCCCGTCGACCACGAGCTCATCCGGGCCGCAGCGCAGGTCGCCCGCAGTCACTGTCGGGGCGACAACCACACCGTGGCAGCCGCGGCCCGCGACCGGGACGGCCGGATCATCACCGCGGTGAACGCGTACCACTTCACGGGAGGCCCCTGCGCCGAACTCGTCCTCATCGGCACGGCGGCCGGCCAGGGAGCCTACGAACTGGACACGATCGTCGCCGTGGGCGACCGCGAGCGCGGAGTGATCCCGCCGTGCGGCCGGTGCCGGCAGGTCCTCCTCGACTACTTCCCCGCCCTCAAGGTCATCGTCGGCAATGCCGACCGCGTCCGAACCGTCCTCATCACCGAGCTGCTGCCCGAAACCTACGTCTGGGCCGACCACCGGCTCGACGCGGAGTGAACCCCGGCTCCGTGGTCGGCCGTCGGCGGAGATGGGCCGTCACCCGCGGGGAGTGGGTGGGGCGCCCGTGACCCCGCTCACGCTCGACATGCGAGCGGGAGCACGCCGGGTCATCTTGGGGGGAGGGGCGCAACGCCGTCGCCGTCGCCTGCACGCCTGGAGGCACCATGCCGTACGACCCAACGGAGGCCCAGAAGAAGGCCTTTGCAGAGAACGAGGCCGATTTCCGCAGCCTCGACGAGCACCTGGGCCGCGTCCGGGAGACCGCCCGGGTGAGACTGACGGACAGCGGGCTGGGTGGACACGACCCGGGCGACCACATCCGCTGTCTGTCCTGCCCGTGCCCAGACTTCCAGGCCGGCGGCCCGCTCGGAGCATGCAAGCGCGGCAGCTGTCGCCATCCGATCGGCGACCACGACCTGCCCACCTGAGGGTCCGCCGACTCACCTGCGGACGAGGGAGTGGGTGTCAGTGGCTCGTGCGCCGTACGTGCAGGTGACCCGCTCGGGGGAAGGAGGGCGGTGCGGCCGGCAGCACCCGGTGAAAGTCGTACCGGCTCTTCTCCGCGACCCGGCACGACGCCCGGTTGTCCTCCTGGTGCAGGAGCTCGAGACGTTCCAGCCCGCCGGCTTCGAAGGCGTCGAAGGCCCATTCGGTGAGTGCCTCCACGGCGCGCGAGGCCACGCCTTTCCCACGGGCGTGCGCGGCGGTCCAGTAGCCCACCTCGGCAGCCGGTTCCCCGGCAGCGACGCCCTTGAGGACCACGCCTGCGAGCAACCGCCCGCAACGGCCGTCGGGTTGCGCCTCGAGGACGGCGAAGCTGAACCGGTCCCCCGCCGACCAGCTCTGCCGCTGGGAGCGCACCCACCGCGTCCCGTCTGCTTCGTTCTCCACGGTATGGCTCGTCCAGCGGCGCAGTTCGGCGTCGCGGAACACCTCGACCAGTGGCGCCGCGTCCTCCAGGCTCCAGAGGCGAAGAACGAGCGCGGGAGCCGTCGGCGTCGCGGCAACCTGCAGGACGACAGGGGTGATCACCCGCCGACCATATCCGACAGTGTGCTCACCACACGTCAGACCTGTTGCGCGGTGGTGGACTTGGGGCGGTGTCGTCATCGCGGTGTCCCTGTGCGCAGGGCCTCGACGCCCCAGCCGAGAACCGGTGCCAGACTCTCCGGAACCGGCCAGCCGTTGATCACTGCGAGCAGTCGGGCGTACCTCTCCCTGCGGGGGTCGTTCGTACTCGCCAGCCGAGCGGACAACAGGCGGCGGAGTTCGGGATCGTCGGGGCGGCCGAGGAGGTGGGCACAGTCGGCTGTGAAGGCCGCGACGATGCGCTCGGCCTCGGGCGAGGCCGGGTCGACACCTGCGGTCAGGGCCGGCGCGACGTGGTCACGCACGGTTGCCACGAGGTCCCGGCGGGGTGTCGTGACGTCGCTCCGGGCCACGTCCGATGCCAGGTCCTCGACCAACCGCCGCATGACGGAACGGAATTCCGGGTCCAGGGAGAGTTCGGCCAGCTCCACCCACGCCCGGACCTGGTTGGCCCCCGGGTCGTCGGGCAGCTCGGGGGTGAGCGAGCGCATCACTCCGGTCATGGCGTCGGCGATGCCGGGACCGCCGAAGACGGCGTCGAGGAATTCGCCGGTCAGACGGCGGCGTTCGTCCACGGAGAGTCGGGCGAGGTGGTGGATCATTTCCGTCTCCTCAGGTGTCGAGCCGCGGGTCGCCACCGCCGTCATCACCGCTCGCCGCAGTCGCAGCACGCGGATCTGTACGGCGAGCGCTTCGGCGTGCGCCGCGGCGACCTCCGCGAGGGAGAGCTCCTCGTCCACGACCTTGCGGATCGTGGGAAGGTCCACTCCCAGCTCGCGCAAGGTCCGCACGAGCTGCAGGCGTGCGACGGCGTCCGTGCCGTACAGGCGGTGGCCGGCCGGGGTGCGGTTCGTCGGCGTGACGATCCCGCGATCGGAGTAGAACCGGATGGTCTTGACCGTGAGACCGGTTCGGCGGGCGAGTTCGCCGATCGGGCAGAGCGTGATGCCGTCCATGTGACCACTCTCCCGCCTCCCCTTACGGGAGACGCAAGGCCCTGCGCCCGGGGGTGAAGCCGAATGATCCGTGCCCCGTGATCACCGGCGGACGGCGGGTCCCGGAGCGGCCCCGTCGGCCTCACGCGCCGCCGTTCACACCGCCACCCTTCTTCACCCCCTACCGCAAACAAGACATAAAAGCCTAAGATGCTCGGAACCTCTGCCGGAGTCGCGGCGCTGTGGCGTGCCGTGACCATCGCTCGTCCTGCCCTCGGGCGGCCTTGAGAGGTGCACCGTGACCGGCTCATGTTGCGAATACCCGGAATCGTCCGACTGGCGTGACCGCGCCGCATGCGTCGGAGAGGATCCCGAGATCTTCTTCCCCCTCGCGGACGTCGCGGCCCCCGGCGCGGAGGCGTCCCTGGCCCGGGCGGTCTGCCGCCGCTGCGCCGTGCTCGTCGCCTGCCGCGACTGGGCCCTGGAGCACGGCGAGGACGACGGGATCTGGGGTGCCACCACTGCTGCTCAGCGTCGTGCCATCCGAAGAGCGGCCATGGAGTCGGCCCCGCCGGCCGGACGCCACGGGGTCCGGGCGGGGTGAGCCGAGGGGGCCGTGGTGCCGTGGTCCAGGAGTCGGCAGGCCGGCCGCCGGAGCGGCCGGACCGGCGTCGCCGTTCGGTCAGGCGTAGGTCTCGAACTCCGCCACCTTCGGTGTGGCGCTCGAGCCCGTGATCTCGAAGGTGACCTTCTTCAGGGAGGTGGAGGCGAAGGAGATCGCGCCCGCACCGCTGCCCGAGGTCAGCACCGCCCCGGTGTCGCCGTTGAGCACCCGCCAGGAACCGATGTCGCCGGTGGCTCCGGCGGCTTCCCGAAGGGTGACCTTGGAGATGGCGGTCGCCGAGCCCCACTTGATCGAGATGGATCCGGTCGAGCCGGACGGCGACCAGTAGGTGCCCGTGTCGCCGTCCCGGACGTTGCCGTAGCTGGTGCCGGACGCCTTGCTGGAGCCATCGGCGGAGGCAGCGGCAGCGAGGCTCAGGTTGACGCCAGCGGGCGTGGACGTCGCGGTGGGCGTGGACGTCGGCGTGGGGTTGGCGGTGGCGGTCGCGGTCGCGGTCGCGGTGGGCGTCGTCGCGACGCAGTTGCCGTCCGACACCTTGAGGCCGGTGTTGGCGCCCGCCGTCGCCGTCACGATCGACGGCACGCAGGACGCGGCGTCGAGACTGTAGGCGTACGGGATGCTGACGGTCGTGTTCGACGTCGGGTTCGGCCCTGCGGGGTTGTTCTCCTCGCCCGGCTGCGTCCAGGTCACGTTGTCGAAGACGTTCCCGCTGACCTGCCAGTAGCCCGGCAGGTCGGTGTAGAAGGTGCCGAGGACGTCCTTGGAGTTCTTGAAGTAGTTGTTGTCGACCTTGGCCTTGCCGCCGGCCCGTGGGTTGATGCCCGATTCGTTCAGGCCGACGTAGTAGTTGTTGTAGATGTGCGCGGTCGCGCCACGCAGCAGGGGCGTTCGGGAGTCGATGTTCTCGTACCGGTTGTGATGGAAGGTGACCGGGCCGTTTCCCAGGTCGTCGTCACTGGAGCCGACGAGGCCGCCGCGGCCTGAGTTGCGCAGGACGCTGTAGGACAGGGTCACGTAACGAGTGCCGGCCTTCATGTCGAACAGAGCGTCGTAGCCCGCCGATTCACCTCCGGAGGCGGTCAGCGTGGCGTGGTCGACCCAGACGTTGTGCACGTCGCTCTCCATGCCGATGGCATCGCCGCCGTTGGAGGTGGGCGAGCCGGACTTCTTCACGTTCTGGACGGTCACGTTCTGCACGACGATGTTGCTCGCCTGACGGAGGTGGATGCCGATCTGGTCGAACACGGCCCCGCCGCCGACGCCGACGAGGGTGACGTTGCTGACGCCTTTCAACTCGATCACTCCGGCGGCGGTGTTGCAGCTGCCGCCCGACACCTTCGCCGTGTTGCCCACGGTGACGGTCCCCTCGACCTGGATGACGATCGGGGTGCTGCTGCTGGCCCGGCCGCACAGGGCCTGGTGGATCTGGGTGCCGGTGGTGGCCCTGACCGTCGTCCCCCCGGCACCGCCGGTGGTGCCGCCGTTCTGGGTGGCGAACCCGGTCGCGCCGGCGCCGGCCGCCGACGCGGTGGGCATCGACAGGACCATCCCTGTCGCCGCCGCCAGGGCCAGCGTGCCGAGTGCCGCGGAGAGTCGCAGAGCGACTGGCTTTCTCATTCTCGCCTCGTCTTTCGTCATCGGGGGCCGGTGGTGACGCACGCGTCCGCGCCCGGCGCCGCGGGCCGTAGGGATCACGGTCGTTCTGTCGTGTGCATGCCATGTTGGCGACGGCAGACCCCTTCGAGCCCGGTGCTCGGTGCGGGACTCGCGTCCGCCCCACACGGAGAAAGGGGCGGGGCTCCGGAGTACGGCTGGGAGTACTGCCCGGAGCGCAGACCGAGCCCGGAGTGCACCCCTGAGTTCCGGCGCGGTGGCATCTCGGTGCGGTCGGCCGGGGTTGAGCCCCGCGCCGGATCGATTGCGGCGCGCGGGCGTGCCCCACGGCCGATACCGCGGGCCGCTCGCCCGACACGGTCAGTGGCTTCGGGAAAGCGCTTTCTCCTCCGGGAGGATAGGGCGACCGCCTGCGGGTGACAAGTATGTGAACGATGATCGGGCGAGAGGAAATCGCCGCCACCCTCAATCCCGCTCACTCCCTTGCAATCCCAAGGGAGTGAACGGGATCTTCGACAGCTCGCCCGCCCTGGAATCCTTATGAGTGTTCACACTCATGACCGGCGTCTGTCGATCTGCGAGGTGCTGAGCCGTACATACCGCTCCGCGGCGGCGGCTGCCGCCGACCGGCTCCGCTCACGCTCTGGGCATCCCTGGCCTTCAGCGTGGGCCCCGGGCAGAGCACGGGCTCCGCACGGTGTGCGGGGCCCGTGTCGCGGGGTGTGGTGCGGGTCAGGGGCAGCTCAGGCGTGTGTCGCCGGGGTCCGTGGTGCAGGTGTCCGTCTGGGGGCCGCCGTTGGCGGTGTCGTTGCCGGACACGTTGTCGACGGTGTTCAGGTTGTCGGTGCCGGAGTTGCCGATGAGGTTGTCGTTGCCGGGGCCTGCGGTGAGGGTGTCGTTGCCGAAGCCGCCGTCGAGGCGGTCATTGCCGTACCCGCCGTGGACGGTGTCGTCGCCGCTGCCCGCGTCGACGGTGTCGTCGCCGCCGAGGGCGCAGATCACGTCGTTGCCGAAGGTGCCGGTGATGGTGTCGTTTCCGCTGGTGCCGATGCGGGTGCAGCCGCGCGCGTTGTTGACCGTGGTGGTCGCCGTGGCGGCGTTGTTGCCGGTGCTCGGGTCGGTCTGGGAGGCGCCGACCGTGGCCCGGTCGGTGAGGATGCCGGTGGCCCGTGGCTCGGCGGCGACCGTCACCGTGGCAGCGGCGCCGGGGGCGAGGGTGCCGAGGGAGCAGTTCGCGGTGGTGGCGGTGGTGGTGCAGGCGCCTGAAGCGGTGGTGGCCGAGACGACCGAGGCGGCGACGCCGCTGAGCGTGTCGGACAGGGAGACGCCGGTGGCGGAGACAGTGGTGCTGTTGTTGGTCACCCGCACCGTGTAGGTGGCCCGGTCACCGATGCTGACCGTAGTGGGACCGGACTTCGTCACCGACAGGTCCACGCCGGCCGGTGGCGGCGGGGAGCCGCCGCCCTCGAAGCGGGCCAGGGCGAAGTCGTTGTCCGGTCCGCCCCCGCCGGCGGCGACGATCTTGCCGTCCGTCTGCAGGGCTACCCCATGGGCGGAGTCGTTGCCGCCGAAGTCCGCGGTGGCCAGGCCGCCCACGCCGAAGCCGGTGTCCTGGCTGCCGTCGGGGTTGTAGCGCAGGACGGACAGATCGCCGCCGGGTCCGTTGCTCCCGGCGACGACGATCCGCCCGTCGCTCGGCTGCAGCCTGACGTCCGCTGCTCCGCCGCCGGGAGTGATCACCCTGCCGTTGCCGCCGAAGCTCGTGTCCAGGGCTCCGTTGGGGAGATAGCGGGCCAGGGCGTACCTGGTGCCGCTGGCACCGGCGGCGACGATCTTCCCGTCGGGCTGGAGCGCGAGTCCTTCCACGGACTCGTAGTCGCCGAAGTCCGTGCGGACGATGCCGTCGCCGTCGAAACCCGTGTCCACGCTGCCGTCCGCGTTGAAGCGCATCAGCGCGAAGTCGAACCTGGTCGAGCCGACCTGTCCGCCGACGACGATCTTGCCGTCGGGCTGCAGCACCAGGGCTCGGCCGTCGCCGCCCTCCTGGGGAACGGGGCCCGCCGGGTTGGCGGTCACCGTGCCGTCGCCGCCGAACGTGGTGTCCGGGGTGCCGTTGCCCGTGAGGCGGAGCACCGCCATGTGTCCGCCGGTATAGCCCGCCGCGACGATCCTGCCTGCCGGGTCGACGGCCACGTCGAGGGCCTCGGTCGGGCCGTCGAAGTCGGCGAAGACCCGGCCGTCGCCGCTGAAGGAGTCGTCCAGGGTCCCGTCCGGGTTGTAGCGGGCCACCACGAACCAGCAGCAGTCCTCGTAGTCCCGCCAGCTGCTGCCCGCCACGACGATCTTGCCGTCGGCCTGCAGCGCCACGGCGTGCGCCTCGCTCCACTGGAGGCTCGGGCCCATGTTGTTGATGGCGGTCGTCACCGTGCCGTCACCGCCGAAGCCGGTGTCCGGGGTGCCGTCGGGGTTGTGGCGGGTCAGCGCGAAGCGGCTCTCCACAGACGCTTCATCGACGGAGGCGCCGACGGAGACGATCTTCCCGTCGGGCTGTACCGCCACGTCGTCGGCACGATCGTCGTCGGCGATGCCGGTCAGTACCCTGCCGTCACCGCTGAAGGTGACGTCCAGGCCGCCCGGGGCCGCGGCCGCGGTGCCGGGAAGAGTCAGGACCAGTGCCAGGACGGTCGCCACGACCGTCCCAGCCCGGACCGGAAAAGACCGGCGGACACCGTGTCGCTGTCGCGCCTGTCGTACATGTGGTGTGAACATGCGCGACAGCCTTCCGCCGCCCGCACTCGGCGACGGCCACCACGAGCGGCGTTGCACTCACCGGACGCACGAATCCATCCGAGCGGGTGAGCACGCCCGGGACGGCTGCGCGGACCGCCCCGCTCCCCTCTGGAGGTGTGCCGAGTCACCGCTGACTTCGCCCGGGCGGCGAGGGGGCGGTCGTCGGCGATCCGCGTGCCCCGGGGCCGGGCATGCACGCAGGCGCCGCCCGCTGTCACGGGCGGCGCCTGCTCTCGTCGGGCTACTCGACCTTGGCCCAGTCGAGCGTGCGCTCCACCGCCTTCTTCCAGCCCGCGTACCCTTCCGCGCGCTGGTCTTCGGACCACTGGGGCTCCCAGCGCTTGGACTCCTGCCAGTGGGTGCGCAGCTCGTCGGTGTCGCGCCAGAATCCGGTGGCCAGGCCCGCCGCGTAGGCCGCGCCGAGCGCGGTGGTCTCGGCGACGACCGGACGGCTGACCGGCACCCCTAGGACGTCGGCCTGGATCTGCATGCACAGGTCGTTGGCCGTGACCCCGCCGTCCACCTTCAGCACGTCCAGATGGACTCCGGAATCCTGCTCCATGGCCTCGACGACGTCGCGGCTCTGATAGCAGATGGACTCCAGGGTCGCCCGGGCCAGGTGGCCGTTGTCGTTGTAGCGGGCCAGACCGACGATCGCGCCGCGTGCGTCGGAGCGCCAGTACGGCGCGAACAGGCCGGAGAAGGCGGGAACGAAGTACATGCCGCCGTTGTCCTCGACGGAGCGAGCCAGCGCCTCGCTCTCCGCCGCGTCCTTGATGATCTTCATCTGGTCGCGCAGCCACTGCACCGCCGACCCGGTGACGGCGATGGAGCCCTCCAGGGCGTAGATCGCCGGGCTGTCGCCGAACTGGTACGCCACGGTCGTGAGCAGACCGTGCTGCGAACGGACCAGCTCGGTACCGGTGTTGAGGACCAGGAAGTTGCCCGTGCCGTAGGTGTTCTTGGCTTCGCCCGGCGCGTAGCAGACCTGTCCCACGGTGGCCGCCTGCTGGTCGCCCAGCACTCCGGCGATGGGGATGGCGGCGCGAAGCGGCCGGGAGGTGCGGGTCACCCCGTACGCCTCGCGGTGGGAGGACGGGTTGATGGTGGGCAGCATCTGGCGGGGGACGCCGAAGAAGCCCAGCAGCTCGTCGTCCCAGTCGAGGGTCTCCAGGTCCATCAGCATGGTGCGGCTGGCGTTGGTCACGTCGGTCGCGTGGACACCGCCGTCGGGGCCGCCGGTGAGGTTCCACAGGACCCAGGCGTCGGTGTTGCCGAAGAGGGCGTGGCCCGCCTCCGCCGCCTCGCGGACGCCGTCGACGTTCTCCAGAATCCACTGGATCTTGCCGCCGGAGAAGTAGGTCGCCGGCGGCAGCCCCGCCTTGCGGCGAATGACGTCGCCCTTGCCGGAGCGTTCCAGGGCAGCCGCGATGGAGTCGGTGCGGGTGTCCTGCCACACGATGGCGTTGTAGTAGGGACGCCCGTTGCGCGGGTCCCACACCACTGTGGTCTCACGCTGGTTGGTGATGCCGATCGCGGCCAGGTCCTCGGGTGAGAGGTTGCCGTGCCGCAGAGCGTTCTGGATCACGGAGTTGGTGCGCTCCCAGATCTCCACCGGGTCGTGTTCGACCCACCCCGAGCGCGGAAGGATCTGGGCGTGCTCCAGCTGGTGCTTCGCCACCTCGTTGCCGGAGTGGTCGAAGATCATGAAACGGGTGCTGGTGGTGCCTTGGTCCACCGCGCCCACGAAGTCAGCCATGAGTTGCCGCCTCTGCTGTGGGGGTCATTCCTCGGGGGCCGGAACACGGCCGGGAGGCTCCGGCTCCGCCGTCGGCAGGAACCGGCCGACGAAGGTCTTGTAGATCCCGGCGCCGAGCAGGCCGCCGATCAGGGGGCCGACGATCGGCACCCAGAAGTAGAGGTTCCCGTACTGATCTCGCCATGCTGTGCCGTAGCCCGTGAAGAAGCTGGCCAGTCTGGGTCCGAAGTCACGTGCCGGGTTGATCGCGTACCCCGCGTTGGTGCCCCACGCCATGCCGATGGCCACGACGATCAGACCGACGATGAACGGGGCCAGGTTGGCGCCAGGAGGCGTGTTCAGCAGGTCCGTGACGGCGAGGATCAGCAGGAGCAGGATGGCAGTGCCGATGATCTGGTCGCGGAACGCGCCCCACTCGTGGACCGGCAGGTTGGGATTGCCGTTGGCGGGGAGCGTGGAGAACACGCCCTGCGTCTTGATGGTGTGTCCCGGGTCGGCCTTCGCCAGTGCCTCGGTGTAGTTCCACCGCACGATGAGGGCCGCCACGAAGGCGCCGGCGGTCTGTGCCACCGCGTACGGCGCGACCTTGCGCCACGGGAAGCCCTTGAACGTGGCCAGGGCGACCGTCACCGCGGGATTGAGGTGGGCGCCGCTCAGTCGCGCCGCGACGTAGACGCCCAGGGTGACGCCGAGGCCCCAGGCCCAGGCGATGCTGTCGTGGTTTCCGAGTCCTCCCGGCGGCGTCGTGAGCGCTCCGCCGGCGACCACCTGGGCCACCACGCCACAGCCGAAGAGGATGAGAATCATGGTGCCGACGAACTCGGCCGACAGTTCGCCGACCAATCCGTGCATTTTCAATCGCTCAGCCATGGAAGCCCGCTTCCCGCCGGCTAGGAGCCGGCACGTCGACTGCTCGAGCTCTCCCGCACAACAGCATAGGGCGATCATGGACTAAACGCACAAAACGATTCGGAACGGAATCAGGAACAGGGCTGCGGCGCCCCCAGCGTCCCCGGCGTCCTGGCCATCTTGGGCGTCCGGAGCATGCGGGGCGTCCCGGACATGCAGGGCCCCTGACCGAGTGCTGCAATGGCTGGAAGAGCACCGTCCCTCGGACCCGAGCGCGGGCGACCGACACCGCAGCGGGACACGGCCGGGGCCGGATCCACCGCTGAGGAGTGGCCATGCAACAGGACGTCGCGGACATGGGGCCCGTCGACTATCTGATCGTCGAGTTCCCCGGAAGCCGCATGACGGGCGAGGGCATGCCCCTGCTCGTCGAGCTGGTCGAGGACGGCGTCATCCGCATCCTCGACCTCGTCTTCATCCAGAAGGGCACCGACGGATCGGTCGCCGCAGTGGAATTCAGGGAGCTCGGCGACAGGGCCGAACTGACGGTGTTCGAGGGAGCCTCCTCCGGTCTGCTCGACCAGGGCGACCTGGACGAGGCCGGCGCCGCGCTGGAGCCCGGGAACTCCGCGGCCGTCATCGTGTACGAGAACCTCTGGGCCGCTCCGCTGGCACGTGCGCTACGGCGCGGCGGCGCCGAGATGGTGGCCGGGGGGCGCATCCCCGTGGACGCCCTGCTGGCGTCGCTGGACGCCACCGAGGCGGTGCGTCCTCCCGGCGGAACCGTCACCGCCCGCTGAGGCCGCCCGCTGACACCGCCCGCGCCCCCGCGGCGCGTCCTCACGACGAAGCACGGAACTGGGGAGATGAGTGACATGCCAGGACTTCTTCGCGGTGTGGCCCGCACCGCCGTGATCGCGGGCACGGCCACGGCCGTGTCCAACCGGGTCTCGAGGCGCCAGGCGGGCCGGTGGGCCGAGCAGGAGAGCGCCGCCCGCCAGGACGTCGACCAGCGGGCCACCGCGCCCGCTCCCGCTCCTGCCCCCGCCGCGCAGTCGCACGCCGACGACATGACCGCCAAGATCGACCAGCTCAGGCAGCTCGCCGACCTCAAGGCTCAAGGGGTCCTCACCGAGGAGGAGTTCGCGGCACAGAAGCGTCAGCTCCTCGGCTGACCCCGTCGAAAGCCTCCGCGCGCCTTCCAGGACGAGTCGACGGCCACGGGGAAGGGTCTGCGGGCGGGCGGCCTGGTGACACGACTGGGCGGACCGAGCCCGGGCACCCGCGTTCCGGTGGGCGAACCTCCTCCCCCGGTCGGCCCAAGACCGCTCCCCGTGTCGCGCCCCCGGGCCACCGCGGTGCTTGGGTGAATGTCTGACCCCGGGGCCGTGAGGTGAGCCCCGCGAGACCCGGCCGCGCAGTGGAGGAGACAGTCATCGTGAGTCCGACCGAGGGTGCGCCCCGTGACGTGATCCCCGCCCACCTGCTCCAGGGCCAGAAGGCCCTGGTCACCGGCGCGAACTCCGGGATCGGCCTGGCGACCGCGGTCGCACTGGGCCGGGCCGGGGCCGACGTGGTCGTGAACTACGTGGCCGGCCGGGAAGAGGCCGACAAGGTGGTGGAGAAGATCAGGTCCTTCGGGGTGCGGGCGGCGGCCTGTCAGGCGGACGTCTCCGACGAGGACCAGGTCGTCGCCATGATGAACCGGATGGTCGAGGAGTTCGGCACGATCGACATCCTGGTCGCCAACGCCGGGATGCAGCGGGACGCCGCGTTCACCGAGATGACGCTCGCCCAGTGGCAGAAGGTCCTCGAGGTCAACCTGACCGGGCAGTTCCTGTGCGCGCGGGAGGCGACGAAGGAGTTCCTGCGCCGCGGAGTCGTCCCCGAGGTGTCGCGTGCCGCCGGCAAGATCATCTGCATGAGCTCCGTGCACCAGGTCATCCCGTGGGCCGGGCACGTCAACTACGCCGCCTCCAAAGGCGGTGTGCAGATGATGATGGAGACCCTCGCCCAGGAACTCGCGCCGAAGAAGATCCGGGTGAACGCCGTCGCCCCGGGAGCCGTCAGGACGCCCATCAACCGCAGCGCCTGGGAGACACCCGAGGCCCGCGAGGACCTTCTGCGGCTGATCCCCTACGACCGCGTCGGCGACCCCGAGGACATCGCCCACGCCGTCGTGGGCCTCGCCTCCGACCTCATGGACTACGTGGTGGGCACCACGCTCTTCGTGGACGGCGGGATGACCCTCTTCCCCGGCTTCGCCACCGGCGGCTGACACCCGGCCGACACCACCCCCGCGCGCGCGACGCCTCCGAACGGAATCCGATGCACAGCACGCTGCAGGCACTGGCGGACGCCCCCGCGCAACTGCTCCCGGCGAGGTCCCTGATGGCCTTCACCCTCGCCTCCCACATCATCCTCGTACCGCTGGGCGTGGCGCTGCCGCTGATCACGCTCGTCCTGCACGGTTACGGCCTGCGCCGCGGGGACCGGACGGCGCTGCTGCTCGCCCGCCGGTGGTCCGCGGTGATGGCGGTCCAGTTCGCGATCGGGGTGGTCACCGGCACCGTGCTCTCCTTCGAGTTCGGTCTCCTGTGGCCGGGCCTGATGGGGAGATGGGGCGACGTCTTCGGGATCGGGTTCGGCGTCGAGGCCTGGGCCTTCTTCCTGGAGGCCGTCCTGATCGCGATCTACCTCTACGGCTGGCGGCGGCTTCCCGCCCGGACCCACTTCCTGCTCGCCCTGCCCCTGCCGGCGGCGGCCCTGCTCGGCGCCTTCGGCATCCTGGCCGCCAACTCCTGGATGAACACACCGCGCGGCTTCCGCCTCGACTCCGCGGGAGACCCGGTCGACGTGAAGATCTGGAAGGCGGTCTTCACCCCCATGTTCGGCCCGCAGTACTGGCATTTCGTGGTGGCGATGCTCGTGACGGCCGGCTACGTCGTGGCCGGCGTCTACGCCGCCGGACGGCTGCGCGGCCGCCGGGACCGGTACCACCGGCTCGGCTTCGCCGTCCCCTTCACGGTCGCCGCGGTGCTGACGCCGGTCCAGTTCGTGCTGGGCGACTCGATCGCCCGGAAGGTCTTCCACGAACAGCCGGTGAAGTTCGCCGCCATGGAGTTGGTCTGGAAGACCGACACCCACGTACCGGAGTACCTCTTCGGCCGCCTCCACCCGGACGGAGCCGTCTCCGGCGGCGTCAGGATCCCGCAGCTGGACTCCGTCCTCGCCGGCTTCAGCCCCGACACCCGGGTCACCGGACTGACCTCCGTGCCCGAGGACGCACGGCCGACGGCCACTCAGGCGACCATCGCCCACTGGGCTTTCGACATCATGGTGGGCATCGGCTCCCTGCTCCTCGTCCTCGCCCTGTGGTACGCCCTGATCTGGCTGCGCCGGCGCCGGCTGCCCGTCTCGGCATGGTTCTACCGGTGCGCGGCGGTGGCGGGCGTCGCCTCCGTCGTCGCGGTCGAGAGCGGCTGGATCACCACCGAGGTGGGGCGCCAGCCGTGGATCGTCTACGAGAACATGCGGGTCGCCGAAGCCGTCACGTCGACCGGCTCCCCCGGCCTGTGGACCATGTTCGCCCTGGTCGTCGTGGTGTACGTGTTCGTCTTCGGGTCCTTTCTCGTCGTCCTGCTGAAAATGCGCACCCGCTGGCGGCTCGCCGACGAGGAGGACCGTCGAAGCGGCGGAGCCCACTCGCGGCGGGAGACGCCGGAGTCGGGCCTCCCGTACGGGCCGCGCCCCGCGGTACCGTCCGGTGCTCCGCTCGGGACCGGCGACGCCGCCTCCCCGCCCGCGGAGGACCGGCCGTGACCGCGGACGTCGTCGCCGTCGTCCTGCTCCTCGCGGTGGCCGCCTACGCCTGCGCCGGCGGGACCGACTACGGGGCCGGGTTCTGGGACCTCGTCGCGGGGGGAGCGCGCCGCGGCAGGCGACCCCGATGGCTGATCGACCATGCGATGGCCCCCGTGTGGGAGGTCAACAACGTGTGGCTGGTCTTCGTCCTCGTGATCATGTGGACGGGCTTCCCCGTCCTGTTCCAGCGCCTCTTCCAGTCGATGTGGCTGCCGCTGGCGCTGGCGGCCGTCGGCATCGTGCTGCGCGGCGCCGGGTTCGCGCTGCGCAAGCCCGCACAGCGGCAGGCCGGACGGCGCCTGTACGGCACGGTGTTCGCCGTCTCCTCCCTCGTGACGCCGTTCTTCCTCGGCGTCACGGCGGGCGGGGTCGCGTCGGGCCGGGTGACGGCGGACGCAGACCCTTCCACGCACGCCTGGGCCCATCCCACGCCGGTGCTGTTCGGTCTGCTGGCCGTGGCGACCACCGCGCTGCTCGGCGCGGTGTTCCTCGCCGCGGACGCCCGCCGCTTCGACGCGCCCGACCTGGCCGGATACTTCCGGCGGCGGGCTCTGGCGGCGCTGGGCTGTGTCGCCGTCCTCGCCGTGAGCACCCTCGCGGTCACCCGTGACGACGCCCCGCACGTATGGCACGGGCTGACGCACGGTGCCGGGCTCGGCTTCGTGGTGGCGGCGGCCGTGGGCACCCTGGCCACCGGCCTGCTGCTCGCGCGCGGCGCCACCGACGCCTGGTCGCGGGTCGCGGCGGTCGTCGTGGTGGCGTCCGCGGTCATCGCCTGGGGCATGGCGCAGCGCCCGTACCTCGTCCCGACCACCCTGACCGTCTCCGAGGGGGCCGGCGCGGACACCACGCTGCGCTGGCTCGGCCTGGTCACCCTCGTCGCCTTGGTGCTGGTCGTGCCCGCCGTGGCGCTCCTCTACCGGCTCGACACCCGTGGCGAGCTGGAGAGCCTCACCGACGCCGACCTGCGCCGCGGCGGCGCCGGCGACGAGGGCTGAAGCGCGCAAGCGGCACCCGGGCCGCCGCGCGTGCGCAGCCACGGCGGGACGCGGTGAGCGAGGATCGCAGTGCCGTGGCCGGGCGGGCGGACGGGCTGCGTGCGCAGGGGCCAGGTACGGATGAGCCAGGTGCGGTTGAGCTACGTGCGGTTGAGCGCGGCGTCCAGCGTGATGGCCGCGTCGATGAGGGCGAGATGGGTGAACGCCTGCGGGAAGTTGCCCAGTTGACGGCCCGTCGGGTCGATCTCCTCCGAGTACAGGCCCAGATGGTTCGCGTACCCCATCATCTTCTCGAACACGAGCCGCGCCTTCTCGGTGCGTCCCGCCCGCGCCAGGGCGTCGACGTACATGAAGGTGCACAGCGAGAACGTGCCCTCGGAGCCGCGCAGACCGTCGGGTGAGGCTTCGGGGTTGTAGCGGTAGACCAGGCTGTCGCTGACCAGTTCCTCCTCCACGGCGTCGAGGGTCGAGGACCACAAGGGGTCGTCGGGGGTGATGAACCCGACCGTCGACATGCGCAGCAGCGAGGAGTCGAGCACGTCACTGCCGTAGTGCTGGACGAAGGCCCGACGCCCCTCGTTCCACCCCTTGGCCATGACCTGCTCGTAGCAGTCGTCCCGTGCGCCGCGCCAGCGTTCGACGTCGGCCGGCCGGCCGTTGGACTCGGCGAGCCGCAGCGCACGGTCGAAGGCCACCCAGGACATCACACGGCCGTAGGTGAAGTTCTCGCGCCCGCCGCGGGTCTCCCACAGTCCTTCCTCCGCCTGGTCCCAGTGGTCGACCAGCCAGTCGAGATCGGTGAGCAGCGCCCGCCATCCGTGGTGCCCCACCTGCAGACCGTGCCGGTGCGCGAAGTAGATGCTGTCGAGCGCCTCCCCGTAGATGTCCAGCTGGAGTTGCGTGGCGGCGCCGTTGCCGATGCGCACCGGCGCGGAACCCGCATAGCCCGCCCAGTGGTCGAGCGTCACCTCAGCCAGGTCGGAGGAACCGTCCACGGCGTACATGATGTTCAGCGGGCCGGTGTCGCCGTCCCTGCCCGCGCGTTCCCCGACCCGGTCGGAGAGCCACTGGATGAACGCCCGGGCCTCGTCGGTGAATCCGAGCCCGAGCAGGGCGTACACCGAGAACGAGGCGTCGCGGATCCAGGTGAACCGGTAGTCCCAGTTACGCTCGCCCCCCAGTTGCTCCGGAAGCGCGGCCGTCGGTGCGGCCACCACCGCGCCCGTCGGCGCGAAAGTCATCAGTTTCAGCGTGATCGCGGAACGCTCCACGGTCTCGCGCCAGCGGCCCGTGTAGCGCGACTGACGCAGCCAGGTCCGCCAGAACGCGACCGTCGCGTCGAAGAGCCGGTTGTACTCGTCGAGGCGCATCTCCCTCGGCGGGCCGCCCGCCGACCGCTCCAGGACCAGTCCACGCTCCTGGCCGGCCTCCAGAGTGAGGGTGAAGTGCAGGGAGTCCCGCCGGTCGACGAGCAGGTCGAGCAGCCGCTCGTCGTCCGGCTCACGGACGGGGTGCACGGTGAGCTCCGCGCCGTCCTCGGAGGCGAACACCGCCCCGTGCTCGCTGAGATGCAGCCGGTGGCTCTTGCGTCCGTAGTCGAACCGCGGCTCGACCTCGACGTCGAACGTCATCCTGCCGCGCACGCAGCGCACCATCCGCGCGATTCGGTGGCTCTCCGTGACCGACGTGCCCGTCACCGGCATGAAGTCGATCACCTCGCCGGCGCCCGCCTCGGTCATGAACCTGGTGACCAGGATCGCCGTGTCGGGGAGGTACAGCTGCTTGGTCGCGTAGGCCTGGCGCTGCGGCCGGATCGTGCAGCGTCCGCCCTTGTCCTTGTCCAGCAGCGCGCCGAACACGCTGGGCGAGTCGAATCTCGGCACGCAGAACCAGTCGATGCTGCCGTCGGTCGTGACCAGCGCCGCGGTCTGCAGGTCACCGATGAGGCCGTGGTTCTCGATCAGTGGGTAGTCGTCCATCAGGGGCGCCTCTCGGTGCGCGATTCACCCGATCGCCCCCTTGCAACAGACTAAGCCGAGCCCCTGGATTCGGCGCGCGGGCCGTCGGCCGGTCCTGCGCTCCCCCATGCGGTGACGCCGCGTGTCCACCGCCTCGGCGCCGCCTGGGTGCGCCGCGAGCGGGAGGCCGGCTCGACGCCCGACCGGGACACCGGACGACGTCGGCCAAAGACAAGGGGAAGGAGCCTGCGCTCCTTCCCTACTCAACGTATAGCGCACCGGGGGGCTTGCGGCAAGGCCCCCGTGATGCCGCAAAATCGTCGGCCAAGGCCACAACCTGCGGAAATGAGGGCACGAGTGCGTGTGTTGTCGACGTACAGGGGACGCGATGACGTCGGACCGGCGGTGGGAGCGGCGTGGCCGGAGAAGGCGTCCGCGCCGATGATCCGGTCGGCCGGTGCAGTGCGACGGAACACGACTGCTTCGGAGGCGCGGCGATGAACGGGCCGTACGTGCGGGATCTGCACCACGTCGACGAGACGCACATCCCTGCCGTCGGGGGCAAGGGCGCGAACCTCGGCGGGCTGTCGCGGATCGAGGGTATCCGTGTGCCGGCCGGCTTCTGCGTGACGACGGATGCCTTCCGGCGGATCATGGCGGAGGCGCCGTCGCTGGACGATCGGCTCGATCAGCTGTCGCGTCTGGAGCCGGAGGACGGGGAGGCGATCCGCGCGCTGAGTGCGCAGATCCGGCGAACCATCGAAGGAATCGTCGTCCCGGACGAGTTGGCGGGTGCGATCGTCGGTGCGCTCGCAGAGCTGGGCGAGCACACCGCCTGCGCCGTTCGTTCCAGCGCTACCGCGGAGGACCTTCCGACGGCGTCCTTCGCCGGCCAGCAGGACACGTATCTGAACGTCGTGGGTCCGGCTGCGGTCCTGCGGCACGTCAGCCGGTGCTGGGCCTCGCTGTTCACCGAGCGCGCCGTGGTGTACCGCCGGCGGAACGGCGTCGACCACCGCACGGTCCACATGGCGGTGGTCGTGCAGCAGATGGTCTTCCCCCAGTCGTCCGGCATCCTGTTCACGGCCGACCCCGTCACCGGCAACCGGAAGGTCGCCACCGTGGACGCCGGCTTCGGCCTCGGCGAGGCGCTGGTCTCCGGCCTGGTGAACCCGGACGTCTTCAGGGTGCGGGACGGCGAGGTCGTCGCCAGGACGATCGCCGTCAAGCACCGGGCCCTGCACGCGCTCCCGGCCGGTGGCACGCGGGAGGTGGCGATCGAGTCGCAGCAGCGGGAGCAGCCGGCGCTGACGGATGCGCAGGCGGTGCGGCTCGCAGGGATCGGGCGGCGGATCGAAGCGCACTTCGGCCGCCCGCAGGACATCGAATGGTGCCTGGTCGACGGTGACTTCCGGATCGTCCAGAGCCGGCCGATCACGACGCTGTTCCCCATCCCCGTCCGGGAGACCGGCGACCGGGAGAACCACGTCTACGTCTCCGTCGGTCATGGGCAGATGATGACCGACGCCATGAAACCCCTGGGGCTGTCCATGTGGCGGCTGACGGCCATGGTGCCGATGCACGAGGCGGGCGGGCGGCTGTTCGTCGACGTCACCCCGCGTCTGGCCGCCCCCGCCAGCCGCGCCGGTCTCCTGGACGTCATCGGGAGGGGCGATCCGCTGACCAGGGACGCGCTGGAGACCGTCCTCGAGCGCGACGACTTCGTGCCGACGCTCCCGGACGCGGCACCCGGCGGACCGCCGGTCGGCGGTGAGTTCGACCCGACCGAGACCGATCCGGCCGTCGTCGCGGAGCTGATCGCCCGCAGCGAGGCGTCCGTCGCCGCCCTGGAGCGCGACATCCGCACGAAGAGCGGACCGGCGCTGTTCGACTTCCTGGCGGAGGCCTTCGAGGAACACAAGCGCGTCCTCAGCGATCCCCTGAACATCCGGGCGATCATGGTGGCGATGGAGGGCACGTGGTGGCTCAACGACAGGCTGCAGGAGTGGCTGGGCGAGAAGAACGCGGCCGACACGCTCACCCTGTCCGCCCCCGACAACGTGACGTCGGAGATGGGACTGGCGCTGCTCGACGTCGCGGACGTCGTCCGCCCGCATCCGGACGTGGTGGCGTTCCTGCAGGGCGTCCAGGACGACGACTTCCTCGACGAGCTGGCCGAGGTCGCGGGCGGGGCCGAGGCGCGCGACGCCATCGAGGCGTACCTCGACCGGTACGGCATGCGCTGCGTCGGGGAGATCGACATCACGCGACCGCGTTGGCGCGAGCGGCCCGGCACGCTCGTGCCCGTGATCCTCGACAACGTCAGGAACATCGAACCCGGCGCCGCCGAGCGGCGCTTCGAAGAGGGCCGGCAGAAGGCGCGGAAGAAGGCGGCGGAGGTGCTGGCACGTTTGCGGGCCCTGCCGGACGGTGACCGCAAGGCCGACGAGACGCAGCGGATGATCGACCAGGTCCGAGCCTTCATCGGGTACCGGGAGTACCCCAAGTACGGCATCATCAGCCGCTACTTCCTCTACAAGCAGGCCCTGTCGAGGGAGGCCGAACGCCTTGTCCGGGCGGGTGTGCTCGCCGCGGCGGAGGACGTCTTCTACCTCACGTTCCAGGAGTTCCACGAGGTCGCGCGCTCGAACCAGGTGGACGGCCGGCTCATCCAGCAGCGCAAGGACGCGTTCCGGTCGTACCTCGCGCTGACGCCGCCCCGGGTCCTCACCTCGGACGGTGAGGCCCTCACCGGGGCGTACCGACGTGACGACGTGCCGGCCGGCGCCCTGGCCGGCCTGCCGGTCTCGGACGGGATCGTCGAGGGAAGGGCCCGCGTCATCCTCGACATGGCGCAGGCCGATCTCGAACCGGGCGACATCCTGGTCACCGCCTACACCGATCCCAGCTGGTCGCCGCTGTTCGTCGGGATCACGGGCCTCGTGACGGAGGTGGGCGGACTGATGACGCACGGCGCGGTGATCGCCCGGGAGTACGGCCTGCCGGCCGTCGTGGGCGTGGAGCAGGCCACTCGGCTGATCCGCGACGGGCAGCTGATCCGTGTGCACGCGACCGACGGATACGTCGAGATCCTGTCCTGACCGATGTCACGTGCCAGGGGTCCCGCGACCGGCGGCCGCGGGACCCCTGGGGACGCGCCGTCGACGGCCTAGGACACCGCGTCGAGCGGGCGGAGGAAGCGGCGTTGGTACCGCCGGATGCAGCGCGTGCGGCGAGCCAGTTCGAAGGCCTCCTGGCATTCCGGATCGGTCATGCTGTCCGTGCGGTACTGCTCGTACGCGGCGAGGCCGGGAAACGAGAAGAGTGCGTAGGCGATGTCGCTGTCGCCCTCACTGGGCAGGAAGTAACCGTGGTGGGTCCCGCCGAAGCGGTTGACCAGCCCGACCCAGCGGCGGCCGTATTCCTCGAAGTCCTCCAGCTTGTCGGCGTCGATCTCGTAGGTCAGGTGAACAGTGATCATGTCCCCATGATGCAGCGGGGGCCGCCGCGGCCGGAACACCGGATCACGGCTCCGAGACACCCCGCGTGGCGCCTGCGGGGAAATATCGGGTCGACAGAGAGCCGCGGACCACGCAGGGTTCGCCGTATGCCCGACTCTCCCCTCCTCCGCTCGCCGATCGGCTACCGGAGTCGCCCGGCCGCCGTCGCCGACGTCCAGGAGATCCACCGCTTGGTCGCCGCGTGCGAACACCAGCTGCACGACCGTGCCACGACCGACGCCGACAGCATCGCCGCCGACCTCGGTCAGCCGGGTCTGGACCCCGCGTGCGACACGGTCCTCGTCCACGACCACGCCGGACAGTTGGCCGGCTGGGCGTGGGTGCGGGGGCGACGGTCCACGGTCGACGTCCACCCCGGGCACCGAGGGCGCGGGCTCGGCCGGTCGCTGCTCGCCTGGGCCGAGGCACGGGCCCGGCAGAAGGGCGGCGATCGGCTTGCCCAGACCGTCTCGGACAGTGACCGGGCGGCTGCCGGGCTGCTGCGGTCCCGCGGGTACTCCCCACTCGTCACGGAGTGGCTCCTGGAGTTCGCGATGGCCGACGAACCGGACGTGCCCGAGCCGCCCGAGGGGATCGTGGTCCGGCCGTTTCGGCCCGGCGCCGGCCCGGCGGTGCACCAGCTCGCCGAGGACGCGTTCGACGAGTGGCAGCAGCGGCGGCAGTCCTACGAGGAGTGGGCCCGGCACACCGTAGAACGGGCGACGTTCGAACCGGCGGCGTCGCCGATCGCCTTCGCGGGCGACCAGATGGTCGGCGCGGTGCTGTCGTTGAACGGCCCGGGCACGGACGAGGGGTACGTCGAGCGGGTCGCGGTACGGCACGACCACCGCAACCGGGGAATCGCGCGCATGCTCCTGCGGGAGGCGTTCCGCACCTTCCACACCCACGGCAAGCGGACCTGCACGCTGTGGACGCATTCGGACACCGGAGCGCTGTCGCTGTACGAACGGATCGGCATGACGGTCCGGCGCAGTTCCACGGTCTACAGCAAGGAGCTCGCCGCCGGGAGCGACGGAGACGAAGTCGACGCCTCGCACGTCCCGGCGGTGCCGCCGGAGTGAGTCCGCCCGGCGGGGGAAGCCCGGAGAATGGCCGGCATGAACCCGTTGCCCACACTGTCCGCCACGGAGATCGGCACGGACCGCCTCAGGCTGCGCACAGCGCATGACGCCGACATCGACGGCCTCATCGAGCTGCAGACCGATCCGCAGGTCCGTGCCCACCTCGGCGGTCCGCGGCCCCGGAGCGCCGTCGAGCAGTACTTCCACGAGAACGGGACCGGCGCCGTCGCCGCCAGGCCCGGCACCTACGTCGTCGCCGACAGGGAGTCCGACCGCTGCGTCGGGACGCTCGTGCTCGACCGCCGCTCCCCCGACCTTCCCGGGCACGTCACCGAGGAAGGCGCGGAGCTGGAGCTGAGCTACCTGCTCCGGCGCGGCAGTTGGGGCGCGGGACTGGCTTTCGAGGCGGCCACGGCGGCGTTGCGGGCCGCGGCCGGCGAACTGCCCGACCAGCCGGTCCTGATCGTGACGCAGACCGCCAACGCGCGTTCCCTGCGGCTCGCCGCCCGTCTCGGATTCCAGCGCGTGGGCACCTTCGAGGCGTACGACGTGGAGCAGACCCTCGCCGTCGTTCGCCTCGGTGCGTTCAGGACGCCGACGCCGGCTCGGGAGTGAGGCTGCGCGAAGAACCCGGGGCGTGCTCCATCCCGACGGGGCACGGGGGGCCGCCCCTTCCACGAGTGGCCCTCCGGTACGCGGGCACCGGGGCGATCCGGCACTTTGGGCCCGGAGCCGCAGGTCCCGCGGAGGGCGCCGCCGCCGGACCGACGCCGCCGCCGGGGCCGTTACGTCTGCTCCACCTCGCGACGGTCGTGCGTCGTCCTCGGCGGATCGACGGGAGTCACGCGGTTGACGCGGTGAACGGCCGGGACACAGAGGTTGAGCACGGTCGCGGCGGCGATCATCGCGGCGCATGCCAGCAGCACCGTCCGACCGTCCCAGGAGTGGGCCGCGAGGGCGGTGACGAGGTAGCCGGCGGGGATGGCCAGGCGCTCCCCGATCCCGTTGAACGCGATCATCCGGCCCTGTTCCGCCTGAGGCACATGCTGCTGGAAGGCGGTGGTCCACGCGACGACGGCGACGTCGAGTCCGACCCCGGCCAGCAGGGCAGCCACCAGCACGAGCGGCAACGGCAGCCCCCGGGCCATGGCCGCCAAGGGGAGCACGAGGGCACCGCCGGCGGCGATCGCGACCATGAGCAGTCGGTACGGCTTCCAGCGCAGGCATACGACCGTTCCCGCCAGCAGTCCGGAGGCGAAGGCCGCCTGGACCAGGCCCCAGTCGCGGGCACCTGCGTACTGCGACGCGGCGACGAGTGGACCGAGAAGCTGGAAACCGGCCAGCCACGCCGCGACGAGGACGGTGCCGGCGGCCGTGTAGGTCCACAACCAGGTACGCGACCAGAAACTCGTCCAGCCGGCCCGCAGATCCGCCATCACGCCGCCGGATGCGGTGAGCGGAGCCTCCAGGCGCAGGCCGAGGAGCAGGACGGCCGCAGCGGCGAACGAGAACGCGTCCCAGGCCAGGGCCCATGCCGCGCCGCTCGCGGCGACGACGAACCCGCCGACGACCGGAGCCAGCACCTTGACCGCGTTGGTCGGCAGTCTGAGCAACGCGTTGGCCTGTTGCAGATGTTCGGCGGGAACGATCTGCGCGACGGCGCCCTGCGCGGCTGGCCCGGTGAACGACGCCGCGGTGCCCGACACGAAGCCGCACGCCGCGATGGAAGCCGTCGTCGCGTGTCCCGTGGCGACCGAGACGGCCAGCGCTCCCTGGGCGCCGGCGGCCAGCAGATTGCCGAGGAACAGCAGCCGGCTCCGGGACACGCGGTCCGCGAAGACGCCCCCGGCCAGCAGGAACACGATCATGGGGACGGTGTTCGTGGCGAGCACGAGGCCGAGGGAACCCGCTCCCCCGCCCTGCTCGATGACGGAGTAGGCCAGTGCCAGGGGCGCCATCGCGGAGCCCGTCACCGAGATGAGGTGGGCCGCAAGGAACCGCCGGAACGGCGCGATCCCCCACGGCGTGCCGACGGTCGTCGGCGACTTCTCGGCGGACTCCATGATCTCCCCTGCATCAGGCGCAGCGAGCACCCTAGTCCCGTCCGTGCGCCACGGCGAAGTCCCGCCGGGGATTGGCCGACGAGCGTCCGCCAGAGGGCAGTTGGGGCCCCTGCTACGGAGAGGCCCGCTGCTACGGTGGGGCGATGGCATCGGTCAAGGAGTTCCAGGTCACCTTCGACTGCGCGGATCCCGAGCGCGTCGCCCGCTTCTGGTGCGAGGTCCTGGGGTACGTCCTGCCCCCGCCGCCGAAGGAGTTCGGCACGTGGGACGACTTCAACCGCTCACTGCCGCCCGAGGACCGGGGCGCGTGGTCCGTGTGCAAGGACCCCTCGGGTGTGGGACCGCGGCTGTACTTCCAGCGTGTTCCCGAAGGCAAGGTCGTGAAGAACCGGGTGCATCTCGACGTGCGCGTCGGCACCGGACTCGTGGGTGAGGAGCGCGTGGCCAGGCTGGAGGCCGAATGCGCACGACTGGTCGCGCTCGGCGGGGTACGCGTACGACTCCTGCCCGCCGACGAGGACAACGAGTCATGCCTCCACATGCAGGACGTCGAGGGCAACGAGTTCTGTCTCGACTGAGCGTCTGAGCGTCCTGCGGGACGGCGGAGCGCGGAGCTGTGGACGACATCGTGCCGAGGAAGCCACCCTGCGCCCGGCTCGTGATCGGGGCGCCAGGGCGTCAGCCCTCGAAGCCCTCGGCGCGCAGGATCTCGTCGATACGGGCGCGGTGGGCCCCCTCCCATGTGTCGAGGGTCTCGTCGGCCTCCTTGGCGAGCTTGGCCGTGGCCGCGGTCAGCGCGTCCTGCGTGCGGGCGGAGGGGACGATCACGATGCCTTCCTCGTCGGCGACGACGATGTCACCGGGGTGCACCACGACTCCCCCGCAGCGCACCGGGGCGTTGAGCGGCTCGACCGCCTTCTTGCTTCCGGGGAAGGGGATCACCCCGCGGGCGAACACGGGGAAGCCCATCTCCCTGACCTCGGTCAGATCGCGGATGAGCCCGTCGGCGACGAAGGCCGCCACGCCCCGGCGCTGCGCGACGGCGCACACGTTGCCGCCGGCCAGCGCGTAGTCGAGGTCGCCCGACTCGACGACGATGACGGCGCCCTGGTGCGCACGGTGGATGGCCGCGTGGAGCATGAGGTTGTCGCCGGGAGGGCAACGCACGGTGAACGCCGGCCCGGCCACGCGGGGCACCGGCGACCACAGCGGGCGGATGCCCATGCCCATGACCTGCGCCCGGCCGAGGACGTCCGCAAGGGTCGTGGTCGGTATCTCCGCGAACGCGGCGGCCGCTTCGGTCGTGCCTGCCATCTGTCTCCCCCTCGTGATGGACCGGCCCGCGCTGTCCCGGGCCTGTTCGTTTCTACACGAGGGGTGCCCCGTCCGCGCGGACGGGGGACCCGGGAGATCTCTCTTCAGGCCTGTGCCGAGGCTTCGGTCGCCGAGCGGCCGTCACGGTGGGTGCGTCGCCGCCCCGGACCCCGGTGCGGTGGACCGGCTACCGGGTGACGACGTTGAACACCGGGTAGGTCCGCGGACGCACGTCCGGGAGACCGAGTTCCTGCAGGATCGGGAGGAGCGTCTTGCCGAACTCGCGGAACGCCTCCTCCGACTCCCAGACGTCGACGACGAGCCAGCCGCCGTCCATGGGCGCGGACGTGTGCGAGATGAGACCGGCCACGGGCCAGTCGGCGGGGCTCTTCACCGGACCGGGGCGACCTGCCACCTTGTCCGCGCTCTGCTCGTACTGGGCCTGGGTCATCCCCGGCATTTCGAGAATCACGACGATGGCCATGCTGACTTCCCTTGCGATGAGGTGACGAGGTGCGGAGTCCTCTGCCCAGTTGACCAGCCGGTCGGACCGCCCGCCCGTGGGCTGGGCCGGACAGGCTACGAGGAGCGGCCGGCGCAGGCGGGGGACGGCCGGTCCGCGACGGCCGGTCCGCACGAGACGTCCGGTCCGCCAGGCACAGGGTCCCTCACCCGACGCCCGTCGGCCGGCCTCGGCGAAGAGCCGAGTCCCCGGTCATTTCGACGGTGCCGATCCCGTTCGCGTCGCGGAGAAACCGGGTACTCGGAGCCGGCACCCCCCTCCTCCCCTCGGTCACCCGTCGGAAGCCCCGTTCGTCACCGTCAGAAGCCCCGCCGCCCATGGCGTGGCAGCCAACCGCTCCCCAAGGGGGAAGCCATGATCATCCTGGGTGTCATTCTGCTCGTCATCGGCCTCGTCGCCGGCATCGCGTTCCTGTGGACCATCGGAGTCATCCTGGTCGCCGTGGGAGCGGTGCTGTGGGTTCTCGGCGCGATGGGACACGCCGTCGCCGGACGGCGTCATTACTGGTGACCGGGGACCTCGGGGACCCGCCGTGTCACGTCGCTCCCTCGGTCCACCGCACACGAGGAGAGGCCTGCTGCGGCATCACCGCGGGCCGGGTCTCTCCTCCGCCGGTCCTGGCCGGTCGCCGTGCCAGTCCAGTATCAGCACCGTGGCGTCGTCCCTGAGTTTTCCGTGGCACGCCTCGAGCACCGCGGAGGTCAGGCTCCGGACGGCCTCCCGTGGGTGCAGCTCGCGGGTCTCGTGAACGATCGCGGCCAGGTCGGCCGCCGCGGCGCCGCGCTCCTGCATACCGTCGGTGAGCAGGACCAGGCGGTCTCCGGGACGCAGGTGCAGCTCCTGTACGCGGTACGAGGTGGGCGCCACCACCCCGAACGGCAGGTTGACGTCGAGTCTGACCTCCTCGACGATTCCGTCGCGCAGCCGCAGCGGCCGGGGATGGCCGGCGTTGACCAGCTCGCACACACCGGTGTCCAGTGCGACGCAGAGCAGCTGTCCGGTGGCCAGACCGCGGCTGTGGGTCAGCAGGGCCTGGTGCGCGTGGTTGGCCTGTTTCAGCGCGTCGCAGCCGCTGCGGCGGGCCCGTCGCAGCGCACCGACCAGCAACGTGGCCAGCAGAGCCGAGTTCGTGTCGTGGCCCATGGCGTCCGTGATGGACAGGTGCAGGGTGTCGCGGTCGAGGGTGTAGTCGTAGGTGTCGCCACCGATGTCGTCGGCCGGGACGAGCCCGGCGGCGAGAGTGAACTGGGCCGCCTCGCAGCAGGCGGCGGACGGAAGCAGCTGGTGCTGGATCTCCGCGGCCAGGCTCGTCTCGGTGGTGCGCCGGCCCAGGTGGTAGAGATCCGTGAAGCGGCGGTCCGTGACGATGATGTAGGCCAGCGCGTGTGCCGCGTCGCGGACCTGCTGCAGCACGGTGTCGTCGACGGTCTGCAAGGTCACCTCCAGGACGCCGATGCAGTCGCCGCGGTTGGTGACGGGCGTGATCACACGTCGTCCGTCCTGCCCGTCGGGTTCCACATGCTGGCGTTGGCTGCGCAGAACACTGTCGTACACGCTGCCCTGCAGGTCGATCGGCTCGTCGTCGTCCTCGACGTCGCCGCCGGCCGCGACGAGGCGCACCAGCCGCTGCCCTACGAGGTCGACGAACAGGAACGACACACGTTGCGCGCCGAACCGCTTCTGCAGGTCGTGCGCCACGACGTCGACTGACTCACCGGGCGGCGCCGCCTCCGCAGCGGTCAGCAATTCGCCCAGTTCAAGATCTCCACCCTTCACAGCAACCTCCCGTCGGCTGCCGCATCTTCTTCCCCGGATCTCCGCAACGTCACCTGATGGGTGCGTTTCCGCCTGGTCAAGACGGCGGGTCAGGCCGGTGCGGCGGCCTCCGTCCCCCAGGTCCTGGCAGGATGCGGGCATGGAACGTGTGCTTGGAATCGGTGGATATTTCCTGCGGGCCGCCGACCCCGCGACCCTGATCGCGTGGTACCGCGAATGCCTGGGTCTGGACGCCGACGACCACGGCCTGTGGCGTCAGGAGAGCGGTCCGACGGTGTTCGCGACGTTCGAGTCCGGGACCGACTACTTCGGGTCCCGCACCCAGCAGACCATGCTCAACTTCCGGGTTCGCGACCTCGACGCGATGCTCGCGCAGCTGCGCGCCCTGGGAGCGGAGGCGGCCGAGGAGACGCAGGACATGGAGGGCGTCGGCCGGTTCGGCTGGGTGGTCGATCCCGAGGGCAACCGGGTCGAGCTGTGGCAGCCCGCCTGACCGGGCCGCGAGGCCGGCCGAGGCGGGTGGAGGCCCTGAAGGCCGACGGCAGCCGGGGCGACGGGGCGCGGTCGCCCCGGACATGAGCGGTCTACGTCCGGGAGAGCCACAGGCGGCCCAGGCTCCCGGCCGCGCGCAGGGCGACGACGCACGCACCGAGGTACGCGGCCACGATGCCCGCGAAGACCACATGCCAGGTGAAACCGACTCCGACCGAGTAGTCCCCCGTCCCCAGCCACGCGAAGCAGCCCAGAATGATCTCGAACACCGTCAGGACGGCGAGGGACAGACCCCACGGCATCGTCGGCACACCGATCACGAAGGCGAGGAAGCGCAGGTTCGTACTCTCCCGCCGGACGACGGCGATCAGCAGCACGGCCAGCGCCGCGATCAGGTAACCCTCGGTGAAGGCGTTCCACTGCAGCCATTCCACGAGTGACGCGGCGTCCCGCGTCTGGAGCTCGAGGAACGAGTGCCCGGACTTCTGATAGGCGAAGGCGATCAGGTTTCCGATCACCAGGACGCCGACCAGCCAGCCGCACACCACCAGCAGGAGCAGCAGCGACAGTCCCACGGCCGCGGTGATCTGCGTCGCGGACATCTCCACCAGTCGGACCTGGGCGTCCCGGGCCACCCCGCCCAGCCGGCGGGCCAGTGCCACGGTCGACCTGATGGTGCCCAGCCACGCCGTCACCAGGACGTACAACAGATAGGCGGTGACGGCGACGCCCGGTCCGAACACACCGTTGACCGCGAACTTCCACAGGTCTTCGGGCTGTGGAATGCCCTGCACGAACGCGTCCACGAGCGTGGCTCCTCGCCCCCCGCCCCCATCGCACGGGGCGCACTGGGTAGATGGTGACACGAAGGCGGACGGAGCGGACCTTCTGTGCGCAACTTCCCTGCCACCGCGGCTCGTTCTCTAGGATGCGACCATGCACACGACTACTCGTGGGGCGCTGCGCGTCTCGGGGATCCTCGTCGCTCTCGCCGCCGCGACGAGCGGCTGCGGGCCGGACGCGCCCGCCGACGGCGCCTCGGGCAGGTCCTCGGGCAGGCCCTCGGCGAAGTCCCCCTCCTCGTCCCCGGCGAAGCAAGGGCTGGGCGACATCCTCGTCGGCGGGAAGGCCGTCACCGGTTCACAGCCCTCCGGCCTCGCGAAGGTCCCCTACCGACGCACCTACACCGACGGCGCTCTCTACGCTCCGGTCACGGGTTACCGGTCGATGGCGTTCGGCGCCTCGGGCCTCGAGCGCGTGTATGACGACGTCCTGGGCGCCGGAGCGTCCGGCGCCGCCCAGGGCGACGTCGCGACGACCATCGAACCCGCCGTCCAGAAGGCCGCGTTCGACGCGCTGGGCGACCGGCGGGGCGCCGCGGTGGCGCTCGACGCGGAGTCCGGGAAACTGCTCGCCCTCGTGAGCACCCCGTCCTACGACCCGGCGATGTTCAGCGGCCGATCGGCGAAGGACGCGCAGGCGTGGAAGTCGGTCCTCGGCGACAGCCGTTCGCCGATGCTGAACCGGGCCCTGCGGCAGGCCGATGCGCCGGGGGCGACGTTCAGCGTCGTCGTCGCGGCCGCCGCGCTGGAGCAAGGGCTCTACACGACGGTGGACGACGCAACCGTCAGCCCTCTCGCCTATGTCCTGCCTCTTTCGACGACACGGGTCACCGGCGCGTCGTCAGCGTGCGTGAACGCCTCGATCAGAGTGGCGCTGCGGCTCTCCTGCGCCAACGTGTTCACCAAGTTGGCCGCCGAGCTCGGGCAGGACCGGCTGCGTTCCGTGGCGGAGAAGTTCGGCTTCGACGACGACAGGCTCGACGTGCCTCTCCGGGTCGCCGAGAGCAGCTATCCCCAGGCCGGCACGTCGGCCCCGGCGGCGGCTCTGACGGGGATGGGAGCCGGGGACGTACGGGCGACCGTGCTGCAGATGGCCCGGGTCGCGGCAGCGGTCGCGAACGACGGGCGGCTGGTTCCCCCGCGGTTGGTGGAGCGGGTGACGACGGCGGACGGCACCGCCCGCAAGCCCGAGGCCGGCTCCGGTTCCCCGGTGCAGGCCGTCTCGCGTGGCACGGCACAGGCGTTGCGGGCGGCACTCGGGAGCGGCGGACAGACGGGGTGGGTCCCCGGCGGCGGGGGCGACTCGGCGGCCTCGTGGTTCATCGGTCACACGCAGACGTCCGGCGGACGGCGTATCGCCGTGGCCGTCCGTGTGGAAGGTCTGCCCGCCTCGGCAGGCGCGGACGAGGACGGCGGCGGGCGTGCGGCGGCCAGGGTGGCGGAGAAGATCCTCGCCGGCGCCGGTGGTTGAGCCGGCCGATTCGCCGGCACGCGCGGGCCGGCCCACCTGACGGTCCGTCCCGTACCGGCGACGACCGCCGGTGATCACGGCGTGCCGGGCAGCGGCCGGACGGTTCGCCAGCGTGGGGCCTCGTCGTCGGGGACGTCCGGGGAGGGGAAGTGGAACGGCACGCCGAGGAAGCCGGCCAGGGCCCGGCCCGCGGCGGCGGCCGCCACGCCAGGGGCGGGCCCACCACGGCGTTCGTGGACGATGGCCAGGTCTGCTTCCCCGCCCGGATCGTCCAGGACCGCGACCAGCACCACGAACCAGTCGTGGACGGTGTCGCCGTCCCACAGGGCCTCGACCGCCACCACGCGGCCCGGCAGCGCTGCTGCGCGGGCCGCGAGCGAGGGCGTGTCGAGCGGATCGGGTGGCCGGCGCCGCACACGGTCGCCGAGGGCGGCGTAGCGCGCCTGAACGACCTGCTCCGCCTCCCGCAGACCCAGCTCCAGCGGTCGCAGGGCCTCCCACACGACCTTGAGCGCCGTCAACCGGCGGTCGCACAGCACCTCGGCGTCGACCTCTTGACGGGTCCGTTCCTCCAGATAGACCCACCAACCGCTCATCGGGCCACCGGACCGGATCCCCTGACATACGTCATGGGTCGACGATACGACAGCGCACCGCTGCCGAGCCGTCCCGCTGCGAGGTCCCGGTCCGTCAGGCGGTGCTGAGCATGCCCTCACGCAGACGGGTCAGGAGACGGGAGATCAGCCGGGAGACGTGCATCTGCGAGACGCCGAGGCGTTCGCCGATCTGGGCCTGGGTGAGCTCCTCGACGAAGCGCCAGTGGATGATCTTGCGGTCGCGTTCGTCGAGTTCGGCGATCATCGGAGCGAGCGCGTGGAAGTCCTCGATCAGGCCCAGGGCGGCGTCCTCGTCACCGATGAAGTCCGCCAGCGCCGCCTCGCCGTCCTCGCTGCCGCTGATCGCCGCGTCCAGGGAGGCCGACGTGTAGCCGTTGGAGGCCAGCTGGGCCTCGACGACCTCGTCCTCCGGCAGGCTCATCAGCTCGGCGAGCTCCTTGGTGGTGGGCGTACGGCCGAGGCGGCTGCGCAGCTCCTCCTTCGCGCGGGCGAGCTGCACGCGGGCCTCCTGCAGCCGCCGGGGCACGTGGACCGCCCAGGTGGTGTCCCGGAAGAACCGCTTGATCTCACCCACGATGTACGGCACCGCGAACGAGGTGAACTCCACCTCACGCGTCAGCTCGAACCGGTCGATCGCCTTGATCAGACCGATCATGCCGACCTGGACGATGTCCTCCATCTCCTCCGGCCCACGACTGCGGAACCGGCCGGCCGCGAACCGCACCAGCGACATGTTCATCTCGATCAGCGTGTTCCGCGCGTACTGGTACTGCGCCGTCCCCTCCTCCAGCACCGCGAGCTGGTCGAAGAACAGCTTCGACAACTTCCGCGCGTCCCTCGGCGCGACCTTGGAGGGGTCTGCGATCTCCGGTACGTCCACCGTCTGTCCAGCGGTCTGCACGGTCGTCGTCGCCGGCATGTGCCCTCCCCATCGATCGGTTTCCTGTCGCCGGTCCGTCGTCCGGCAATCACGCGTGTACCCCGGTCGTCGACAGGCATTCCTGGAACTTCCGTCAGTTGCCGTCCGGCTCCCCGTGACTTCGTACGACTTCCTTCACCTTGGCGACCGCGAATCCCCAGCCCTGTTCGACCGTCGGCTTGGCCGGGACGGCGATCTCGTCCGGGTTCGTGAGGACGTCCAGCAGGACCGGTCCCGGACTGCGGAAGGCACGCCGCACGGCGTCCTCCACGTCGGCCGGGTCGGTCACCCGGATACCGGTGATGCCCATGGCCTGCGCCACGGCGGCGAAGTCGGGGTTGTCGAGCACGGTGCCGAACTCGGGCAGACCGGCCTGCTCCTGTTCGAGTTTCACCATGCCGAGCCGACGGTTGTCGAACACGACGAGTTTGACGGGGAGGCGATACGTCTTCAGGGTCATCAGATCGCCGAGCAACATGCTGAGTCCGCCGTCGCCGCAGAACGCCACGACCTGGCGCTCGCGGTCCAGGCACTGGGCGCCGAGCGCCTGGGGCATGGCGTTGGCCATCGAGCCGAGGTTGTACGAGCCGATGAGGCGTCGCCCGCCGCGCATCTCGACGAAGCGCGAAAGCCACACCGTGGCCATGCCGGTGTCGGAGGTGAAGACGGCGTCGTCGGCCGCGATCCGGTCGACGGCGGCGGCCAGCGCCTCTGGGCGGATGTCGTGGGAACGGTTGTCCAGCGCGGACCGGATGCGGCCCACGACACCCTTGTCGTGGGACGGGTCGGCGAGCCGGGCCTGCCCTGTGCGCCACTGGTCGAAGCGCTCACGCGCCTTTTCCAGATGGGAACGCCCACGTGCTCCCCGGGACCCGGCGGGCGCCGCGGTGAGCTCGTCCAGGAGGTCGCGCACGGCGGCTCCGGTGTCCCCCACGAGTCCGACGTCGACCGGTACCCGGCGTCCGATGTGCGCGGGCTCGGTGTCGATCTGGATGACGGTCCGGTCCTCGGGATACCAGTCCCGGTAGGGGAAGTCCGTGCCGAGCAGCAGGAGGGTGTCCGCGTCCTGAAGGGCCGCCGCGGCGGCAGGGTTGCCGATGAGTCCGGTCTGGCCGACCTGGAAGGGGTTGTCGTCGCCCTCGAAGCCGGCCTTGGCCTTCAGGGTGAGCACCATCGGCGCGGCCAGCCGGTCGGCGAGGGTCAGGACGTCCGCGCGGGCGGCCCGGGCGCCCTCACCGACGAGGAGGGTGACCCGTTCGGAGCGGTCGAGGAGTTCGGCGGCGCGGTGCACGCCCGCCGCGTCGGGCCGGCTCAGCGGGGCGTTCAGGGAGAAGCGGGCCGGCCGGTCGGAGGGCAGCTGCTGCTCGCCCAGGTCGCCCGGCACGGTGAGGACGGCGACGCCCTTGCGGCCGAGGGCGTGGCGCACCGCCGTCTCCAGCATCCGGGGAAGCTGGTCCGGGGAGGTGATGGTCGCGCGGAAGACGGCCACGTCACTGAAGAGGGCGTCGTTGTCGACTTCCTGGAAGTAGTCGCTGCCGAGTTCGGCGAGCGGTACCTGACCGGCGATCGCCAGGACCGGCGCGTGGCTCTTCGCCGCGTCGTACAGCCCGTTGAGGAGGTGGACGGAGCCGGGTCCGACCGTGCCCATGCACACGCCGAGCGTGCCGGTGAGCTGCGACTGGGCGCTCGCGGCGAAGGCCGCCGCCTCCTCGTGGCGGCAACCCACCCACTCGAGTCCCTCAGTGGTGCGGATGGCGTCGGTGACGGGGTTGAGGGCGTCTCCCACGACGCCGAACACCTGGCGCACGCCGAGTTCGCTCAACGCGTCGACGATGACGCGGGCAACGGTGCGGGTCATGCGGGTCCTCCGGTTCAGACGGTGAAGCGGTCGGGGTCGGCGGCCTGCCAGTCGGCCGCCCAGGAGGCGGGCGGTTCGGCGAGCAGCTGCCCGGGCGCAAGCCACTCGTACAGCTCCTCGAAGGAGCGCTCGGTGCAGGGGTCGACGCGCCGTCGGAGCATGTGGGGGCGAAGGTGCGCGGGGTCGGTGACTCCCATGGACGCCATGATCTGCAGGGCGCTCGCGACGGTCGCCTCCTGGAATCGCCGGACGCGCTCCGTCTTGTCGGGGACGTCGAGGGCCCGGGCACGGCGGGGGTCCTGGGTGGTGACGCCGGTGGGGCAGGTGTTGGTGTGGCAGCGCTGCGCCTGGATGCAGCCGACGGCGAACATCATCGCCCGGGCGGCGTTGCCGTAGTCGGCGCCCTGCACCAGGCGTTTGACCAGGTCGGCGCCGGTGGCGATCTTGCCGCTCGCCCCGATCCGCACCTGATCGCGCAGGCCCGCGCCGACGAGGGCGTTGTGCACGGTGAGCAGGCCTTCGGTGAGCGGTGTGCCCACGTGGTCGGCGAACTCCAGCGGCGCCGCGCCGGTGCCGCCCTCGGCGCCGTCCACCACGATGAAGTCGGGTGCCGTGCCCTCCTCCAGCATGGCCTTGCACACGGCCAGGAACTGCCGGCGCGAGCCCACGCACAGCTTGAAGCCGGCCGGCTTGCCGCCGGACAACTCACGCATACGGGCGACGAAGCGGACGAGCTCGCGTGGAGTGGAGAACACCTTGTGGTACGGCGGTGAGATGACCGTCCGCCCCTCGGGCACGTCCCGGACCCGGGCGATCTCGGCGTTCACCTTGGCTCCCGGCAGGACTCCGCCGATGCCGGGCTTGGCGCCCTGCGACAGTTTGAGGGACACGCACCTGACGTGGTCGTGCGCGGCCTTGTCGGCGAACTCGGCGGCGTCGAAGTCGCCCTTGTCGGTGCGGCAGCCGAAGTAGCCGGTGCCGATCTCCCAGACGAGGTCGCCTCCCGGACGGAGGTGGTGTTCGGAGAGGCCCCCTTCCCCGGTGTCGTGGGCGAAGCCCCCGGCCGCGGCGCCCCCGTTGAGTGCGAGGACCGCGCCTGCGGACAGTGAGCCGAAGCTCATCGCCGAGACGTTCAGCAGGGCCATGTCGTAGGGCAGGCCGCAGTGCGGACCGCCGATCCGCACGCGCGGCGGGGTTTCCGGCACCGGGCACGGGGCCATCGACGGGACCAGGAACTCGTGACCGGGCCGGTACACGTCCCGTTCGGTGCCGAACGGCTCCTCCGCGTCGGTGCCCTTGGCGCGCTCGTAGACGATGCTGCGCACGTCCCGGTCGAAGGGGCGTCCGTCGTAGTTGCGCTCGATGAAGTACTGCTGCAACTCCGGGCGTATGCGCTCCAGGAGGAAGCGGGCATGACCGAGGACGGGGTAGTTGCGCAGCACCGAGTGCCGGCGCTGCAGCAGGTCCCAGGCTCCCAGCGCACCCACGAGGGTGAGCGGAAGGGCCGCGAACCACCAGGCGGGCGTGACCCCGAACGCCGCGGTCACGGCCCCGAGGGCGGTCAACAGGATCAGAACGACGATTCCCACGCGAGTCACACCAGGCGCATTGCCCGGATGTCGCCCGTCATGCGCGACAGCCGCGCACGGGACGGTCTCCGCCGCGGGCGAAAGGGCGGGCGCAAAGGGCGGGGCGATGCACGGGGGCCGGACATGCGATCAGGTCCCGGAGCAGGAAGCGCTCCGGGACCTGACGGCCGTGCGAGGGTCAGGCGGGGGTGATGTTCTCCGCCTGCGGGCCCTTCTGGCCCTGGGTGATGTCGAAGGTGACCGCCTGGCCTTCCTGGAGCTCACGGAAGCCGGAGGCGTTGATGTTGGAGTAGTGGGCGAAGACGTCCGGTCCGCCGCCGTCCTGGGCGATGAAGCCGAAGCCCTTTTCGGCGTTGAACCACTTCACAGTTCCGCTGGCCATGCTGGTGCCTCCCAGTCAATGTCGGGCACCGCACCGCGCGGCCCCGGAGGTGATCGCCTTGGTCCGGCACTGCACAGCAAAACGCCCGCGCGCAGCGCGGGCAGGTACTGCCAACCACGACATCTGAGAGCGACGCTACACGGTGAGAGCGGCCGCCACCAGAGAGCAACGGCCATGATCCGTCCTCAAGTTCCACGATTCTGCGGGCGCCGGGCTCCCGGCCGGCCCGACACACGCGCCGTGGCCCCCGGCGGTACAGTGCGGACCGACGATCAAGGGTCGCGCGCCGCGCGGGCGCACGTCGGCAGGGCGGAGGAGCACGTGGACTCGAGCGTGACGAAGGGGCTCGACGCCCTGTCCGCGCTGGCCCGCGCCACGGCCGACGGCCGACGGCACGGCACCGCCGTGACCGTCTCGGAGCTGGCCCGTCGGATGGACCGCGACCGCAGCCAGTTGTCGCGGATGCTCACCGCCATGACCGCGGAGGAGTTCACCGTCCGCGACGACGCCTCGGGCGGCGTGACACCGCACTGGCGGCTCTACGCGACGGCGCGCGACCTCACGGCCCACCGTCTGCGCACGGACGGGCTCACCGCCCTGGAGGGCATGGCCGCCGAGACGGGCGAGAGCTGCTACCTCGGCCTCCTGGTCGGCGACACCACCGTCACCATCGCCGAGCGGGTGCCGCCCGGCAGCCGACAGCTCGGCTCGTGGATCGGCCGCCCCTTCCCCGCCTACTGCAGCGACTGCGGCCAGGCCCTGCTGAGCGACGCCGACGACGAGGAGGTGGCCGCGGTCTTCGCCCGCACCGAGTTCGTCCGCCACGGCCCCCACACGCCCACCGGCCTGGACGACTTCCTCAGCCGGCTGGCGCAGACGCGCCGACGCGGTTACTCGATCGTCGACGAGGAGGCCGAGCCCGGCCTGTACTCCGTCGCCGCGCCGGTCCGCGACTTCAGCGACGAGGTCGTCGCCGCCGTCCAGGTCGTCGGACCGCGACGACGCCTCCAGCCGAGGACCCAGGAGTGCGTGACTGCGGCCCTGCGCTGGGCGCGCCACCTGGAGACGGCCCTGCGCGGGGCCTGATCGCCCACCCGCTCACGCCGCACGAACCGCATCTGCGCTGCCACCCGACCGGGGAGCGCACGCCTTCTCGGGAGCGCGTGACCTCTGGGGAGCGCACGCCGTCTCGGGAGCGCGTGACCTCTGGGGAGCGCACGCCGTCTCGTGCCCTGCCTACTGCGCTCGCAGCAGACGCAAGTGTCTACGAACGCCCAACGACGCGAGGACGCGGGACTGCGAGCGTGAGGGCAGGCCGAAATCGCCGGCCCGATCGTGTGACGCACCCCTCGAAAGGCTCGTCGATGTCCTCTCTTGCCCGCTGGTGCCATCGGCACCGACTCGCCGTCGTCCTGGTCTGGGCGGGCCTGCTGCTCGCCCTGGGAGCGGGGGTCGGTGCGGCCGGCAGCGCGTTCGGCAACAGCCCGACCTCGCAGGACACCGACTCGGCCAAGGCGACGGCCCTGCTGCAGCGGGCCGCCGACAGCGCGGCGGGCAAGAACGGACGGGTCGTCTGGCAGCTGAGCGGCGGCGGCCGGGTCACCGAGCCCGCCACCGAGCAGGCCATGACCGACACACTGAAGGAGATCGCCGACGCGCCGGGCGTCGCCTCCGTGAGCAGCCCTTACACGCCGGTCGGCGAGGGACAGATCAGCGAGGACGGCAGGACCGCCTACGCCACGGTCGCCTTCGACCAGGACGTGCAGGACGCCCAGGTCGACCACGTGAAGGACCTCGCCACCGGGCCGGACTCGGGGAGTCTGCACATCGCGCTCAACGGGCAGGCGTTCACCGTCAACCCGGAACCGAACCCGATCGCCGACGTCATGGGCATCGCGCTCGCCTTCGTCGTGCTGCTGTTCGCCTTCAGGGCGGTCTGGGTGGCGGCGCTGCCCGTCATCACGGCCGTCGTCGGCGTCGGCACCTCCGCCGTGGCGGTGATCCTGCTCAGCCACGTCATCACCCTCTCCGACACCACACTGACCCTCGGCTCGCTGATCGGCCTCGGCGTGGGCATCGACTACGCCCTGTTCATCGTCAACCGGCATCGCACCAACCTGACGGCGGGCATGACCGTCCCCGAGTCGATCGCCAGGTCGCTCGACACGTCCGGCCGCGCCGTGCTGTTCGCCGGACTCACCGTCGTCGTCGCGCTGCTCGGCATGCTCACTTTGAACGTCGGCATCATCAACGGCATGGCCGTCGGCGCCGCCGTCACCGTCGTGCTGACCGTGCTGGCCGCCGTCACCCTGCTGCCCGCGCTGCTCGGCATGATCGGGCCGCGGGTCCTCGGTCGCAGGGAGCGCCGGGAACCCACCGGAGAGGCGCGGCGGCGGACTTCCCGGCGGCCGGGTCCGTGGACCCGGTGGGCCGAGCGGGTCCAGGCCCGGCCCAGGGCACTGGCGCTCGTCGCCCTCACCGTGCTGGTCGCGCTCGCCCTCCCCACTCTCTCGCTGCGCCTCGGAGCGTCCGACGACGGCAACCTCCCGACCGCCTCGACGAACCGTCAGGCCTACGACATGATCGCGGAAGGGTTCGGACCCGGCTTCAACGGGCCGCTGGTCCTCGCCGTTCAGGCCCCCACCGCCGCCGACAGGGCGGCCGAGGCGAATCTGGTCACCACGCTCGAGAAGGCCGACGGCGTCGCCAGTGCCGCCGCCGCCCCGATGAAGGAGGGACAGACGGTCGGGGTGATCTCTGTCGTCCCGACGACCTCGCCCCAGTCCGCCGCCACCTCCGACCTGATCCACCACCTGCGCGACAAGGTGATCCCGCCGGCCGAGCAGGGCACCTCCATGAAGGTCTACGTGGGCGGTGTGACCGCGAGCAACGACGACTTCGCGTCGGTGCTGATGTCGAAACTCCCCCTGTTCGTGCTGGTGATCGCCGCACTCGGCTTCCTGCTGCTGACGATCGCCTTCCGCAGCCTGCTCATCCCGGCCCTGGGCGCGGTGCTCAACGTCCTCAGCATCGGCGTGGCCTTCGGCGCCGTCGTCGTGGTCTTCCAGTACGGCTTCGGCGCGGGGGCCCTCGGCCTCGGTGCGGGCGGACCGATCGAGTCGTTCGTGCCGATCCTGGTCGTCGGCATCATGTTCGGCCTGTCCATGGACTACCAGGTGTTCCTGGTCAGCCGGATGCGCGAGGAGTGGGCCCACACCGGTGACAACGGCAGGGCAATCCGGGTGGGCCAGGCCGAGACCGGCAAGGTGATCGCCGTCGCCGCCGCCATCATGGTCTGCGTCTTCGGCTCCTTCGTCTTCGGCGGCATGCGGGTCATCGCCGAGTTCGGAGTCAGCCTCGCGGTCGCGGTCGCCGTCGACGCCCTGCTGATCCGCATGGTCCTCGTGCCCGCGCTCATGCACCTGTGCGGAAAGGCCAACTGGTGGCTGCCCCGCCGCCTGGACCAGGCCCTGCCCCGCGTGTCCGTCGAAGGCCCCGCGGACGAGCCCGCGCGCTCACCGCTCCCGGTACGCGAGCCGCAGACCGCGGGCGTGGCCGACTAGGACCGTCCGGCACTGCGGACCGACGGCAGTACGGACCGGCTACCGCGCGGGCGGGCCGGCCGGGCGGGGCGACCTGTCCGTCGGCCGGCCCGCGCTGCTTAGAGTGAGGGAATGGACGTGAGTATGGTGTGGCGCCGGTGGATCGCCCGTCATGACCGTGTGCGCGACGCGCTCCCGGCGGTGCCGCTGATCGTGGTGGCCGTGTCGGCGACCGCCGTCGGCGAGTCCTCCTGGCACGAGCCGCGCTGGCAGGAGGCGGTGTGGTCCGGGCTGTCCTGTCTGCCCCTGGTCGTCCGCAGCCGGTGGCCGCTGCCCGTCGCCCTCGTCACACTGGCGACCGGGCTCACCTTGATGGCCCTTGTTCCCAGCGCCGACATGGCCCCTGCGGCCGGGCTCGTGGCCCTGTACACGCTCGCAGCCCTCGGCAGCCGGCGCACCGCGTGGACCGTCGGCCTGGCCGCCGCCTTGGCGATCGCGGGTGTCCACGCCGCCACCCACGCGGAGTCAGTCGTGGGCGCTGCCGGCCTGTTGCGGCTCGACTTCGCGATCGCCGCGACCGCGCTGGGCCGCGCCGTCCGCAACCGTCGCGACCATCTCGCCGAGGCCAGGGCCCGCGTGGTCCGTGCCGAGAACGCGCAGGAGGCGGAAGCCCGGCGCCGCGTCTCCGAGGAGCGGGTGCGTATCGCGCGCGATCTGCACGACGTCGTGGCCCACCACATCACCCTGGTCAACGCCCAGGCGGGAGTGGCCCACCACCTCATGCGCGCCAACCCCGACCAGGCGTTCGAGGCGTTGGCCCACATCAAGGACAACAGCCGCGCCGCACTGGACGAACTGCGCGCCACGGTAGGTCTGTTGCGCCAGCCCGACGACGCGCCCGGCGCCCGGGCCCCCATCCCCCGGCTCGCCGATCTCGACGCCCTCGCCGGAGGACTGCGGGCCGGCGGACTGTCCGTGCACGTGTCCCGCGCCGGCGACCCCGCGCCGCAGGCCCCCGCCACCGAGCTGACCGCCTATCGCATCGTCCAGGAAGCCCTCACCAACACGCACAAGCACGCGTCCGCCACCCGGGCCACCGTGACCCTGGAGTACGGCCCGCACACGCTCCGGGTCACCGTGACCGACGACGGACGCCCCGGCGCTCCCCAGGGCCCCGGCGCCGGTCACGGCCTGATCGGCATGCGGGAGCGCGCCACCGCCATCGGCGGGACCGTCACCGCCGGCCCGCGGCCCGAAGGCGGCTTCCAGGTCGTCGCGGACCTGCCGCTCTCCCTCGCCCCCGCAACCGTCTGACCGACCCGTGAGGACAACCCCGCCCGTGACGATCCGCGTTCTGCTCGCCGACGACCAGGCCCTCCTGCGGGGCACCTTCCGGCTGCTCCTCGACGCACAGCCGGACATGGAGGTCGTCGCCGAGGCGTCCGACGGCCGCGAGGCGGCACGGCTGGCCCGTGCCGAACGCGCCGACGTCGTGGTGATGGACATCCGGATGCCCGAGGTCGACGGCATCGAGGCCACCCGGCTGATCGGCCAGGACGAGGACCTCGCCGGCGTCAAGGTCCTCGTGCTGACCACGTTCGAGGAGGACGAACTCGTCGTGGAGGCGCTGCGGGCCGGCGCCAGCGGCTTCCTCGGCAAGGGCATCGAGCCGGTTCAGCTGCTCGACGCCGTCCGCCTCGTCGCCGCCGGCGAGGCGTTGCTCTCTCCCACGGCCACCAAGGGCCTCATCGCGCGGGTCCTCGCCCACCCCTCCCCCGGCGACCTCGTGGACCCCGCGCGGCTGGCCGCGCTGACTCCCCGCGAACGCGAGGTGATGACCCTGGTGGCCGCCGGCCTGTCCAACGACGAGATCGCCGAACGCCTCTTCGTCACCCCGGTCACCGCCAAGACGCACGCCAACCGCGCGATGACCAAACTGGGTGCCCGTGACCGTGCCCAGCTGGTCGTCATCGCCTACGAGACCGGTCTGGTCCAGGCCGGCGAAGCGCAGCGCTGACGCGGGCCCGGCCGACCCGGACGGACCCCTGCGGGGAGGGTCCCTGAGCCGGCGGCGCGGTGGGTCAGGCGTCCGTGCGGGCGGGCAGCCGCCAGCCCGGGCGCGGGAAGTGGCAGGTGTAGCCGTCGGGGTAGCGCTCCAGGTAGTCCTGGTGCTCGGGCTCGGCCTCCCAGAAGGGCCCGACCGGCTCCACTTCGGTGACGACCTTGCCCGGCCACAGTCCGCAGGCGTCGACGTCGGCGATGGTGTCCTCGGCGATCCGCTTCTGCTCGTCGTCCACGTAGTAGATCGCCGAGCGGTAGCTGAGCCCGATGTCGTTGCCCTGGCGGTTCTTGGTGCTCGGGTCGTGAATCTGGAAGAACAGCTCGAGAACGGTCCGGAAGTCGGTCTTCTCCGGGTCGAAGAGGATCTCGATGGCCTCCGCGTGGGTCCCGTGGTTGCGGTAGGTCGCGTTCGGCACGTCACCCCCGGTGTAGCCGACCCGGGTCGCGGTCACGCCCGGGAGCCGACGGATCAAGTCCTGCATTCCCCAGAAGCATCCGCCCGCTAGCACGGCCCTCTGCGTCTGCGCTGCCATGTCGGTTCCTTCCCATCGCCCGCCTCGGCCGCTCACGCTGCTCGCTCGCACACCGTCGGCGTCCCACCTTGGTGGATACGACAGCACGGGCGGAGCCCGGATAATTCCACGCCCCCGCGGCCCGCACCGTCGCGCGGCCCCACTGCTCGACCGCCTCGCGGGTTCCCCAAGACACGGCAAAACCTTCATCGGGGTCGATGCTTTGACCTGGCCTTGAGTATCCGGTGATCATTCTGTGGCCGGCCTCCGCCTAAGGTCGCTCCGGGCCCGGCAACCTTGCGGCCCCGCCGGCCAGGCCGAAGGCACCTCCGCGCTCACGGCGCACCCGTTCCCGGTCCCCACCCAGGCCTGGCGCACCATGCACGTCACTTTGAGGACCTCGATGCGTCTCCCGTCCCATGCCGCCAAGATGCTCGCCGTCGCGGCACTCCCGCTGGCCCTGGCCGCCTGTTCCTCCTCCGGCTCCGCGGACTCCGCCGACAGCCCGGCCGTATCCACCACGCCGTCGAAGGCCGCCGACCCCGACGCCGGTCTGCTGACGGGGACGCAACTGAAGAAGGCGCTGGCGCCCGCCTCGTACTTCCCCTCCGGTTTCGCCGCCGACGCGAGTCTCGCCCGCGACACCGGCGACACCTACCAGGCGCCGGCCACGAAGAACGCCGCCAAGCCGCACTGCGCCGATCTCGCGGCCACCAGCTGGATCAGCCTCACCGGCGTCGAGGGCGTCTCGTTCGCGCAGAACTCCTACATCAACCGGAACACGTCCGCCGAACTCGACCAGGAGATCGACGTCTACCGCGGCACCACGGGCGCGGACGTGCTCAGGGACCTGGCGGACGTCGTCGCCGCCTGCCCGGGCTACACGGACTCCGACACCCACAGCAAGGTGAAGGTCACCGGCGCCGCCACGGCCGGACTCGGGGACGAGGCGTACACCATCACGCTGACCAGCAGCGCCTGGGAGACCGGCACCACGTTGATCGCCTCCCGCTCCGGCACGGCCGTCGTCAGCGTGCTGTCCACGGACGGCGCCGACAACGGGGCCGCGAGCGCGAAGAAGCTCGCGGAACACGTGCTGGCCTCGCTGAAGGCCTAGGACGGCGAGGGCGTGTGCCAGGCGTCGCCCGGCAGACCGGACTTTCGAAACACGCCCTGGCGACGCGCTGCCAGGTCCCGTCGGCAGGCCGCCGCCGCGCTACGACGGACGACGGGCGGGGGTGCCGTCGCCGGGCGGATCGGCCAGGGCGATACGCGCCGTGATGCGCTTGCCGACCGGTTCCTGCTCCACGAAGAGGTGCGCGGTGACGGCCTTGACGATCTCCAGACCGTGCTGGCCGATCCTGTCCGGGTCGGCGGGCCGGGCCGTGGGAACGGTGGGGTCGTTGTCCCACACGGCGACGTCCACGCTGTCGGCGGTGAGACGCAGCTCCATCAGAACGGGGCCGGGAGCGTACTTGCGGGCGTTGGTGACCAGTTCGCTGACCACGAGCTGGATGATGTCCCGCACCCGGTCGGGCACGCGCAGACGATGGTCGGCGCGGGCCCGGTCGAGGAACGCCAGGGCGTGGTGGCGGGCGTCGGCGATGCAGCCGTCGGCGCCGCCCATCGCGTAGGCGGTGCGCATGAGGTGCTGTCCCGGCCCGGTACAGCCGTCTCCGTCGGCATGCGATTCCACTCGTGTCGCCCTCACTCCCCCGTTCACGTGCGCCGGTACCCGCGATGCGGCTCGACATGCCTGTCACAGGAGTGGCGTCCGACACAGCGGCCCGAAGGGACCCCGGCGGACCCGGGCGCCGCAAAGGGGTTCCCCAGACAGGCGGATGGACGGACGGGCCGCCCGGACCGTGCTGAACCGGGTCCGGCCGAGGGGTCAGCGGGGCGGGGGGACGAGCCCCGCCTCGTAGGCGGTGATGACCAGCTGCACCCGGTCCCGGGCGCCCAGTTTCGTGAGCAGCCGTGACACGTGGGACTTGGCGGTGGCCGTCGTGATGAAGAGGTCCTCGGCTATCTCGGTGTTCGACCGGCCGCGTCCGACCAGGGTCAGCACTTCCCGTTCGCGCTCGGTGATGCCCCCGACCGGGCGCGGGGGTCGCTCCGGGGCAGGCGCGGGGCGACTGACGAACTCCGCTATCAGACGGCGCGTCACACCCGGTGCGATCAGGGCGTCCCCGGCCGCGACCACACGGATCGCCGCGAGGATGTCGTCCAACCCCATGTCCTTGACCAGGAAGCCGCTCGCGCCGGCCCGGAGTGCACCGTACACGTGGTCGTCCTCGTCGAAGGTGGTGAGGACGACGACGCGGGTGGTCGCCGGACCGGCGGTGATCAGGCGAGTGGCCTCGATGCCGTCCATGCCGGGCATCCGGATGTCCATGACGACGATGTCGGGGTCGGTGTCCTCGACCAGTCGGACGGCCTCGGCGCCGGTGGCGGCCTCACCCACGACCTCGAGGTCGGGGTGGTCGGCCATGAGCACCCGCAGGCCGGACCGGACCAGCGGCTGGTCGTCGGCGAGCACCACCCGGACGGTCATCGGGTCGCCGCCGGAGCTCCGGCGGGCGCGGGCAGGGGCAGTCGGGCGGCGACCCGGAAGCCGCCCTCGGGGCGCGGCCCGACGCTGAGACGGCCGTGCAGCAGGCCGACGCGTTCCCGCATCCCGACGATCCCGAAGCCGAGGACCGGACCGTCGCCGGTGGCGCCGCGTCCGTCGTCGACGATCTCCACGAGCAGTTCCTCGTCCCCGTAGTCGATGGACACCTGACAGCGCCGGGTGCCCGCGTGGCGGACCACGTTGGTCAGCGCCTCCTGCACGATGCGGTAGGCGGACAGGTCGACGTCGGGCGGCAGGTGACGCTCCCGCCCGACGCGGCGCACGTCGACGCTCACCCCCGCGTCCGCGGTCGCGGCCGCCAGGCGTTCGACGTCCGCGAGGCCCGCCGGGGGCGAGAGCGGCGACCGCTGCGGGGCGGGTCCGCTCCGGTCCGCCTGACGCAGCGACACCAGGGTGCGCCGAAGGCCCGACAGCGTCTCCCTGCTGGTGGCCTCGATCACGCTCAGGGCCTCGCGCGCCTGTGCCGGCTGGGTCTCGATGACCCTGCTGCCGACGCCCGCCTGAATGGCGATGATGCCGATGCTGTGCGCCACCATGTCGTGCAACTCCCGTGCGATCCGCAGACGTTCGGTGGTCACCGCCTCGGCCACCTCCTGTGAGCGCAACGCTGCCGCGTGCTCGCGGCGCTCGCGGCCGAGCAGGCCGACCGTGCAGCACGCGACCGTCGACAGGAGCGCGATCACCAGGTTGCCGACCAGTCCGTCCCCGTGCGTGAAGCCGCCGATCACCAGGAGCTGCACGGTGAGGGACGCGATCACGGCGACCGTCGCGCGGCGCCGTGATCGGGTGGCGACGATGAAGCCCAGCACGAGGTCGACCGCCACGAACGCGAGGAACTGCCCCTGGTACGCCGCCGACAGGTCGTCGTCGACGGGGCTCGGAGGACCCACCACCACCGCGGTGGATCCGATGAGCGCCATGGTCAGAGCCGACAGCGGCACACGGCGGACCGTGCCGACGAGCAGGCTCGCGGCCAGCAGAGCCCCCACGCCGTGGACCGTGCCCGACGCCTGCGGCGCGGCCCCCACCAGCAGAGCCACCGTGAGGAGGTACAGGGCGCCGCCCGCCCAGGCGGCCGCGCCCGTCGTTCTCGTCATCGGCGGCCCTCCCTCCCGGGGACGGCACCGCGGGGTGCGGCGCGCACGGGCAGCGAAGTGATCGTCTCGGGTTTCACGCCGCGAGACTAACCGGCCGCCGTCCGCCGGGCATCGGCCCGTGGGCGTACGCCCAGGGGCGGACCCCGACCTCGTGATTGCCGACCAAGGCCCCATGCCCGGAGGGGAGTCGGCCCGGCAGTGTGGCCGTCGTGATCGAAGTCAGTGAACTCACCAAGCGCTACGGCGACAGGACCGCTGTCGACCGGCTCTCCTTCACCGTGCGTCCGGGCCGGGTCACCGGATTCCTCGGCCCCAACGGAGCCGGCAAGTCCACGACCCTGCGGATGATCCTGGGTCTGGACGCACCCACCGCCGGGGCCACCACGGTCGACGGCGTCCCGTTCCACCGTCACCCGCGCGGACTGCGGCACGTCGGGGCCCTACTCGACGCCGGGCAGGTCCACGGCGGACGCAGCGCGGCCGCCCATCTGTCCGCTCTGGCCCGCAGCAACGGCATCCCGCGCCGTCGGGTCGAGGAGGTGCTGCGGGAGGCGGGGCTGGCCGAGGCGGCGCACCGCCGCATCGGCGGGTTCTCCCTCGGCATGAAGCAGCGGCTGGGCATCGCGACCGCCCTGCTCGGCGACCCGCCCGTACTCATGTTCGACGAGCCGATCAACGGCATGGATCCGGAAGGTGTGCTCTGGGTGCGCCGGCTCTTCCGTCGCCTGGCCGCCGAGGGCCGCACGGTCTTCCTGTCCAGCCATCTGATGTCCGAGATGGAGAACACCGCCGACCACCTGGTCGTCATCGGCCGGGGGCGCCTCCTCGCGGCCGAGCCGCTACGGGACTTCGCGGCTCGCGGCGCCCGTCGCGGCGTCGTGGTCGTCACCCCGCAGGCGGTCGAGCTCACGGCCGTGCTCATCGCGGCGGGCGCTTCGGTCGAGCCGGAAGGCCCGGCGGACGCCGGGAGGCTCTCCGTGCGGGGGCTCGCCGCCGACCGCGTCGGAGCGCTCGCCTTCGAGAACCGGGTCCGCGTCGACGAACTGACCACCCGCACCGCCTCACTCGAGGCGGCTTTCATGGAACTGACCGCCGACAGCGTCGAATACCCGGCAGGACAACCCCGATGACGACAACCCCCATGACCACACCCGCCTCCGAGCCGCCGACGGCCTCGGCCACGCGGCCCTACGTGCCGCCCGCCCGCTTCCACGACCTCGTCGCCGCCGAGTGGATCAAGACGCGGTCCCTGCGCTCCACCCCGTGGACGCTCGTCCTCACCGTCGTGTTCGTCCTCGGGTCCGCCGCCGTGGCGACCTGGTCGGACTCGGCCGCGCTCTTTGGACCCGCCGCCTTCCGACCCTTCGACGCCTACCCACCGGCCGGTTACTGGACGCTGATCCTGGTCGCCGGCAGCATGGGGGCCCTCACCGTCGTGAGCGAGTACAGCAGCGGGCTGATCCGCACCACCACCGTGGCCGTCCCGGCCCGCGGCTCGGTCGTGCTGGCGAAGGCGGCCGTCACCGCCGCGCTGTGGACGGCGGTCGGCACGGCCGCCTCCACCGGTTCCTTCCTGGTCTCACAGGCCATTCTGGACGGGCACCACGCCGGCGTTCCGATCACCCACCCCGGGGTGTTCCGGGCGCTGGCGGCGTCCGCGCTGCTGGCTCCGGTCAGCGCCCTGGTCGGTCTGGGCCTCGGCGTCCTGCTCCGCCACGCCGCGGGGACCATGGTCACCTGTGTCTTCGTGCTGCTGATGCTGCCCATCATGTTCTCGGAGAGCAGTCGTTGGTCGGCGGACGTCAAACACGCGCTCGTGGCGTCCGCCTGGAAACGCCTGGTCCAGAACTGGGGGCCGGGTCCCGGTTCGCTGGACTACACCGCCACGGTCACCGGCTCCTGGATCGTCTACATGCTCTGGCCGCTGGTCACCGTCGCGCTCGCGGTGCTCGTCGTCAGGCGTCGTGACGTGTGAACGCGGCCGCCAGTCGCACACCGCGCCCGCGGAGCCTCCTGCGCAGGGCCTGACTATCCGCCCACGACTCGTGCCATCAGCGCGACCCCCTCCTCGGTGAGCTTGAGGTACTCACTCGCTCCGTCCGCCGTGGCGACCTGGGCGAAGTCACCGTCGTGCCACCAGAACACCGCGGGGCTCAGCGCGCCCGGCGACTCCTCGTGACCCGCGGCGGCGAACCGGGCCATGAGGTTGAGTGAAGGGACCAGGTCGCTGTCGCGGATGACGTGGAAAGCGAGTTGGTGGCGGTGCGGCAACGCGACGAGGATCCCGTCCGGCGTCGGTGCGTCCTTGCCGTACCGGCGTACGACCTCGTCCAGGACCAGGGCGAGGCTCGCGACGAAGTACGAGTCGCCCATCAGCACGTCGAAACGGGCGCCGCTCCTGTCCTTGACCCTCTCGTGCCTGTCGACGCGGACGGCCCGCAGGTTCTGCAACGCCCGCTCGCGCAGGGCCGTGAGGTCACCCAGGTCGGCGAGGTGGTCCGCGGTCAGCATGTCGACGGTCTCGGGGAGGTCGAGCGCGAGCACCTCCAGCAGGCCCGGAACGGACACAGGGCCGTATCCGAACGCCTTGAGGAGCCGGGGTTCGCCGGGAATGAACCGGGGGTGCAGCCGGGTCAGCACCTGTTCGTGCGGCAGCGCCTTGAGGGCCTGCGGTCCGTCCATCGAACGCACGGCGCGGTCGACGTGCTGGTCCACGAGCGCGGGCCAGCCTCGAGGTCCCCGTCTGTCGTTGTGGCAGACGGCCGCGAGGTTCGTGAGTCCGAACCGCCAGCCCGAGCCCGTGGTCACGCGCCCCGACTCGACGGTCACCTCGATGCCGCGCCCCGCGAAGGCGTCACGGACCAGGACCCGCAACCGCGCGGCCTCCGCCTCCGACAGATACGTGAACTCCCGGTCGCGCGGCTGCTCCACGCCGTCACGACGCTGTCCGCGCCGCCCGAACATGCCCACAAGGCCCCCTCCGTATCGAGGACGCGGATCATAATCGCGGCTGGTAAGAGCTCCTTCTCACCCGGCGAGGAGGCATGTGTCACGGCGGCACGACGCCCCGGTGAGCGGATGCCGGCGGGCAGGCCCGTGCCCTCGGCGGCCGACCTCTACCCCTCGCTCAGGGTCTCCTGGCCGGCCGGGAACTCGTGCTCCCACGGTCGGGGTCCCCCGCCCTCCTGCCAGCGCAGGAGGTCTCGCCCGTCGATGCAGACGATGCCGCACTGCCCGGCGTACTCGAGCGCGGGACCGGTGAAGTCGCTGGTGGTGACGACGACGGCGACATCGGCGCCGTGAACGGTGTAACACGTGCCGCCGAACCGCTGCATGTCCTGGGAACCGACTCGGTTGGCGTCGCAGTAGCGCTTGCACTGGATGACGACCAGGCGTCCGTCCGGCGTCCGCGCCACGACGTCCGCGCCCAGGTCACCGGCCCCGCCCACGACGTCGACGTCCCGGCAGCCGTCGCGTCGGCACAGGTCCGCTATCGCCTGCTCGAACTCGTCGGGGTCCAGGGCCTCGTAGGCGATCTCCTCGGTGTCGACGACGGCCTGCTCCACGGGGGCCACGGAGTCGAATGGGTCGCGGGGGTCGACGAGGAGAAGTGTCCGTTCCGTGCCGTCGCGCCCGGCGGGGGGTTCGGCCGCAGGGTCGGGCGCGGGTGCGGAGGCGGGGGACGGGGCGGGTGACGGGGCGTCGAGGACTTCGACCGCGGTCATCGTGGCCTCGTCCAGGGCCGCCGCGGCGCGGCGCGCGAGCCTCGCCGCCGATATCCTGCGCCCGCCGCGGCGACCCGCCACGACGGCGCCCGCTGCCACGAGGGCGAGCGCGACGGCCCAGGCGGGACGGCGTTCGGCGGCGGCCGCAGCCGTTCGGGCGACCGTTCCCACCAGGGTCAGCAGCACGGCCAGCAGGACGAAGTACACGGCCGTCGCCCGGAGTTCGAACCGGCGGGGTCGGCGCACGGGACGCGGAGCACGTACGGGTACGGCCATGGTGATGCTTCCTCCCCGAGGACGTCAATGAAGATCAAAAGCCGTCTTCCCAGGTACGGATGGTTTACGGATGCTTCTGACGGGCGTCCGCGATCACGCCTGCCCGCAGTGCCGCGGTGGCGTGACGTGCGGTGCTGTGCGGAGCGGTGAATCCGATGCCGTGCACACGCCGTCGCGGCGGCCGGGCGCCAATCCGCCTCGCCGAACCGCGCCCGCTCGTAGGCTGCGACCATGCAGCAATCCGAGATCATGCAGCGAGTCGTCGGCATCCTCACCGAGGCGATCGAGATGCGGCGACAGGTCCGCGAGAACCCGGACGCCAAGGCGGCGCTGACGGGCTCCGTCTCCGCGCTCCTCGCGGAGACGCTGCCCGAGATCAAGCTGCCCGCCGACGCCACCGCCCAGGAGACCACGGCCATCATCACGGAGGCGCTGGGACCGGCCATCCTCACTCTCTCCACCTGCTTCTCCTACGCCTTCGTGCACCTGGCCGAGGTCCACGACGAGGGGAACACCGACACCTCGACCGCCGACGTCCTGCGGTCCCTGTCCCTCCAGTTCGCGCGGCGGGACGACGCCTGAACCCGACGCCGTGCCGGCCGTACCCGGGGCCCATGTCCGGCGCCCCGGGCATCCCGTCCTGAGAGTCCCCCAGTGATCGAAGCGTCCATCGCGGCCGTGCCCGGGCTGCTCGTCTCCTTCCTGGTCCTCGCCGTCGTCGTGGCGGTTCCCACCGCACTGGTGGCGAGAGCCCTCGGCAGGCCCTGGCCGGTGCGCACGGCCCTGGCCGTCGAGCTGGCCGGCGTCCTGGCGGTGACACTGTTCCCCGGCGACGCCGGCCTCCAGGGGTGGCAGTGCGACACGGGAGCGCCCTCGCACCTGTTCACGTCGGAGGGTTCCCTGCTGAACACGGCCCTTTTCGCACCGGCCGGGTTTCTGGCCGTTCTGGTGTTCCGGCGGCCCGTCACGGTGGCTGTCGCGGGCGCGGCCCTGAGTGCGGCGGTCGAACTGACGCAGTCGGCCGTGCCGTTGGGCCGCTCGTGCAGCGTGACCGATCTCGCGGCGAACGCGACGGGGGCCGTGGCCGGTTCCCTGGCCGGGGCGCTGTGGCTCTGGCTGCGACACACTCCCCCGCGCCGGCCGCTGCGCGATCTCCTGGGAGGCGTCACCCTCGCCGCGGCCGGCGCGATGGCGGTGGCGGCGGTCTTCGACAGCCGGGTCACCGGGGTGAACATCGTGGCTCTTGACGAGCAGAAACGCGACCTCGTCGAGTCCTCCGTGCAGGCAGGCGAGTGGCTCACTGCCGTGGCCGAGGGCATCTACGGCAGCGGCACCGAGGTCACCGGGTCCGCCACGGAGGAGAGCGGTGGCCGGCTGAAGATCACCGTGGACACGAACCGCGGCAGCGTCTCGGGCTGGTGGCCCGACAAGGAACTGCTCAGCGCCTCGTCGTCGAACCGGCGTGGTGGCGCAGGGTCCCTCAGCCACAAGCAGGTCGCGGACGCTGCCGACGAGTTCGCGCGTCGGTGGGTTCCGCAGTACGCCGCAGGACGCGAGCGGACGATCCGTTCCGTCGGGGACGGCCCTGCCCGGACCTACCGGGTGACCTACCGGAGTCGTCCGGAGGCTGGGCCCACTCCCGTGCGCCTCGCCCTCACCGTCGACATCACCGCCGGTGACGGCACCCGTGACGGCGCCGACGCCCGGGTCACCGGGTTCTCCGTCGGCGGGGCCGAGGACCCCGCCGCGTCGCGCCGGCCCTGAGTCAGCAGGCGTCGTACTTCCAGGCGTCGCCCTCCAACACCCACGGCTGCGCCTGCTGGTCGAACTTCGGCAGCCCGGTGACCTTGTATCCGGCGCGCCCCGTCTTGCCGGACACCTCGGCCTGCACGTCGCTCACCGCGTGGTCCGCGCCGTAGTCGGCCGACGCCTTCTTCACCACTTCGGAGTACGCGGTCTTGGTGATCTTCTTCGCGCAGCGCGCGGACAACATGCCGTACGCGGTGTCCGCGTCGCCCGCGAAGTAGGAGGCGGTGTAGACGGCGACGGCCGCCTTGAGGTCGTCGCCCTCGTGTTCCGCGGGAACGCTGATGGTGGGCTCGGCGACGGGCGTGCCCGAGTCGCTCGCGGCCGGGGCGTCGTCGCCGGACGAGGAGCAGGCGGTGAGCGCGGCGAGAAGCAGGGCCGCGGTGACGATGGTGGCGCGGATGCGCATGGTGTCCCCCCTGGACGTGAAGCTTGCGCAGGAATGGTGCCATGGCGGACGCGGGGGAAGGCCCCGCCGGGAGGATTTCGCGGGGGCCTGTGACCAGGCTGCTGCCCAGATGTGACAGTCGGGCGCACGACGGGGGCGGCCGCCCCGGACGTAGGCTTCGTCCAGCACTGACATGACGGGGGCGGAGCGCATGACGGCTGGGACAGCACCGAGGTGGGGCTCGGCCCTCGATTCGGTCGTGGTGTACGCGCAGGGCGCCGTCTGCCGCCGCCTGGCCCGCGGCAGCGTGCCGCCGGGCGGCCGGGTCCGTGTGACGGGTCTCCCGCGCGCGCTGGACGCGGGATCCCTGCGCGTCCGTGTCACCGGCGGCGAGGGTTCGCGCGTCATCGAGGCACGCGTGGACGTCGAGGCGGAGCCGCTCGGCGCCACGGCGCCCGACGCGTTGCGCAGCGAGGTGGAGGCGCTGCGCGAGGAATGCGCGGCGGCGCAGGCCCGCCACGACCGGCAGGTGCGACTGATCGACGAGGTCAGGGCGCTGCGTCCGGTGCCGCCCGCCCGCAGGCGGGACGACCCGCACCGCCGCACCCCGGTGGACGCCTGGCTGGAACTCGCGGACTTCGTCGACGAACGGCTCACCGGGCTGCACTCCCGTCTCGCGGAGCTCGAGAAGGCGCTGGGCCGGGCCGAGCACGCCCTCGCGGTCGCCGCCGACCGGCTGGCACGCGCCTCCACCGACGTGCCGGCCGCCCACGTGCGGACCACGGTCTCCGCGCTGGTGACCTTCGACCGTGCCGGGGACGCGGAAGTGGAGCTGGAGTACGCGGTGCCGGGCGCGGTCTGGGCTCCCGCCTACCGGCTCACGCACCGTCAGGGCGAGGGCAGCGGCCGTCTGGTGCTGCGCGCCTCCGTCGCTCAGCGCACCGGCGAGGACTGGACCGGCGTCCGGCTCGCCCTGGCCACCGCCGATCTCGGGCGCCGTACCGACCTGCCCCGACTCCGCTCGCTGCGCATCGGACGCCGCCAGCCGGACCCCACGCCGTCCGGGTGGCGCGAGCCGCCGTTGGGTCTGGCCGATCTGTTCGCCGGCTACGACGCGGCCGGTCGCCGCCCCGCCGTGGCACGGAAGGCAGGCGGCGTCGGGGGCCGTCCCGTGCCCGTGGCTGCGGCCGGCACCCCCGTCCCCGTCCCCCCGCCGCCTCCGCCGCCCCCGCCGATGATGCCGATGGCGCCGCAGGGTTACGGCCGGCCGCTCGCCGCGGCCCCTGGTCACGGCGCACCGCCCCCGGCGCCCGGCGGTACCCACCCGCAGGCTTTCGGCGGCGGAGGGGAAGGCCACGCACAGCCGGCGTTCTCCCGCCCGGGCGACGGACGCCGCTCTCCCGCTGCGCCCGCCGCCATGCCGCCGGCCGCCATGCCCACGGCCCCCGGCCGGGCCGCGCCGCCTCGGTCTTCCGCACCCGCACCCGCGGTCCCCGGTCCGCCGCGGCCGAGCGGATCCGAACTCGACTACACGGCTCTCGTCCTGTGCGGACCGGACGAACAGCACGCTCGTCGCGGCCGGCTGTTCCCCGACGTCCCCTTCGACCCGACGGCGGCCGAGTACCGCCGCCGCGCCGAGAGCGTGGCCGCGCTGCCGCTGCCCGCCCACGCCGTGCGGCCCCGCGAGTCGGCGGGCTCATTCGACCACCGGTACGACGCCGTCGCCCGCGCCGACATCCCGTCCGACGGCACCTGGCACACCGTCACCGTCGGTGAGATCTCGGTCGGTCTGCGCACCGAGTACCTCTGTGTGCCGTCCGTGGAGCAGACCGTGTACGCGACGCTGGCGCTCTCCAACGCCACCGACCAGGCTCTGCCGGCGGGCCCCGTGGAGATCACCGCCGGCGACGACTTCCTGCTGACCGCGGCCTTGCCCACCCTCGCGCCGGGCGGTGTGTGCCGGGTGGGGCTGGGTCAGGCCGAGGGCGTCCGGGTGACCCGCCGCACGAATCTGCACGAGTCGACCTCGGGGCTGCGCAACTCCACCACCGTGCTCGACCACCGCGTCCACGTGGAGCTGGCCAACCGGCTCGCCGAGCCCGTCACCGTCGAGGTCCGCGAACGGGTGCCGGTCTCCTCCGACCCGGACGTCCGGATCGACGAACGGGCCGACTGGACCGCGCCGCCCACGGACACCGGCGCCGAACACCACGCGCCCGGCACCCGCGTCTGGCGGGTGGAGCTGCCCGCCGGCGCCACCACCGCCCTCGACGGCGGCTACGAGATCCGCATCCCCTCCGCCAAGACCTTGGCCGGCGGCAACCGCAGGAGCTGACGCACCCATGTCCACGGCACCCGAGCCGATCCCCCTGCCCGTCACGGCCGTCACCTGTCTGGAGGACCGCGCCCACGTCGAGCGCACCGCCGTCCTCGACCTCGAAGCCGGTGTCCAGCGGCTGCGTCTGGGGCCGGTGAGCGCGCTGGCCGTCGATCGCACACTGCACGCGGAGATCACCGCCGACGCCCCGGCGACCGTGCTCGACGCGCGGATCGTCCGTGGCTGGAGCCCGCGCGGGCCCCGGCCCACCGACGACGACAGCGCCCTGCGGCACCGCGTGCACGCCCTCGAAGAGGAGCTGCTCGTCCTGGGCCGGCAGCGCGACCGGCTGCAGACCCGCCTCGACGCACTCGGCCGTCTCGCCGCCGATCTGTTGCGCGAGATCGCTGAGGGCACCGGTCACGGAGAGGTCGAAGGGCCCCGCTGGGACCGCGAACTGGACCGTCTGGACGGCGAGCGGGATTCCCACGGAGAGCAACTACGCATCGTGGAGGCTCGGTTCGCCGCCCGAGCCGCCGAACTCGCGTCGGCTCGCGGGGCCATGGAGGTGGCCGAGGAAGAACCGGCCGAACTGACCGGCCACATCGAACTGACCGTGGAGGCGGCGGCCGCGGGGCGGGCCGGTCTGCGGCTGAGCCACCTCACCGCCTGTGCGCTGTGGCGGCCGGTCTACCGGGCCGTGCTCGAGGGAGACTCCCTTTCGCTGGAGACCGACGCGATGGTCTGGCAGCGCACCGGCGAGGACTGGTCCGATGTGACGTTGACCCTGTCCACGGCCCGTTCGGCGCAGGCCGCCGTTCCGCCGCGGCTGCGGGAGGACCGGCTCACCCTCCAGGACCGCTCCCCCGCGGAGCGCCGCAGCGTCGACGTAGAACTGCGCGAGGAGGAGATCGCGGACCTCGGCCCCGCGCCGGTGGTCGGCCTTCCGGGCGTGGACGACGGCGGCGAGACGCGGGTGCTGCACGCCCCCGCGCCGGTACGGGTCCCCGGGGACGGGCGCGGCCACCGCGTACCGCTCTCCGCGTTCACCACGACCGCGAGTGTGGAGCACGCCTGCGCGCCCGAGTTGTCCCCGCTGGTCACCCAGGTGGCCCGGTTCGACAACCGGTCCGGCCACGCCCTGCTGGCCGGCCCGGTCGACCTGGTGCGCCGCAGCGGGTACAGCGGCCGCGGCACCCTGGACTTCACCGCTCCAGGAGCCCGCGTCGAACTCGCCTTCGGCAGCCTCGACGACCACCGCGTCGTCCGGGACACCGAGGAGGTTCGCGACACCTCCGCCCTCACCCAGCGAACCGTCCTGACCCGTACGGTCCGACTGCATCTGTCCCGCTTCTCCGCCCCGGACGACACCCCGGAGGCATCCGACGCACCCGACGCACCCGACGACGGAGTGATCGTCGTGCGTGAACGGATGCCTGTCTCCGAGATCTCGGCCGTGCAGACGCGCCTGCGCGAAGACGCCTGCTCCCCCGCGCCCGACGCGGTCGACGCCGACGGCATCGTCCGGTGGGACCTCACTCTCGCACCCGGCGGCCACCGCACGGTCACCCTCGTCTACGAGATGACGGCGAGCAGCAAGGTCAGCGGCCTGTGACGGACGGTCCGGGAGCCGGGCTCCGGAAAGGCCCGAGACCGGTCAGGCGGTGACGGATGCGTTCACGGCCCGCTCCCAGAACTCCAGTCCCGAGCGGAGCAGTTCACGCACCGCTGCGGTCTCCTCGTCCGTCCAGGCTCCGTCTGCGGCGGTCGGCTCGAGGGCTTCGCCGCCGAAGATCTTCTCGTAGGCGCGGTCCTGGAGCGGCCCCCGGGAGGGCAGGGCCGGGTGGTCGTCCAGGCTGTGGGAAAGGTCGTCGAAGAAGTTCCAGGCTTCCAGCAGCTGTCCCGCCGAGACCGGGCCGTCGTCGGGGGTTTCCACCCACCGGCGTACGGCTGCGAGATCGAGAGTGGCCTCGCCCTCCCGGACCAGCTCCCAGCCGTTGCGGTCGCAGTGGTCCTCGAGGGTGGCCAGGTCGCGGAACGTGAGGAGCCTTCCCAGGTCGTCGACAGCGAGCGCGTCGGGGTCGTCGCCCTCGCCGGGCCGCCAGATCAGGGTCGACTCCCCTCTCGTGGTGGCGATGCGGTACGGATGGCAGTCGGCCATGCGGGATCTCCCGTGGTGCTCCGGTGTCGTGGCGCGGCGGCCACGGGGATCATCCTGCCTGCTCATCACGTCGGACGGTGACCGCATTTACGCAGGCTCGTGCCGGGAGGCGGCGATGGCGGAGGCGGTGGAGTCGGACGGCTCCTCACACGAGCTGGTAGCCGCGCAGGCCCGTGAGCAGAAGGTACGTGTCCTGCAGGGACCCGGAGGTGTCGCCGAGCGAGCGGTAGACGCCCCACTTCGGGCGTACCCGGTCGGCCAGGAAGGTGTCGACGCCGGTCTTCGAGGCGTCGACGACGGTCGCGCCGCCGCTCTTGAGGATCCATCGGACCGAGCCCGCCGAGCCGTTGCCGACCTTGATCTGGAAGTCGACGTCGGTCCACCTGTCGTGCAGCGGGTCCAGGTCGGTGCGGCCGACGAGGATGTCGTCGACGGGGAGTCTCAGCTCGATGGTCTGCCGGCCGTTCACCCTGCGCAGTGACTGCACGACGATCGGGGAGGTGCCGTTGCCGGGCTGTTTCATCTGCATGATGTGCGTGAAGGTGGTGGTCGCCTTCAGCGAGCTGGGGATGTACATCGAGTAGGTGACCCGCCAGGTCTGACCCGAGCCCCAGGTGAGGTAGTCGGCGCCGCTGCCGTTGCGCAGGCCCGTGACCTCCTGGCGCTGACGGTCGGTCGAGGTGTCCCGGTCGGCCCTGTGCATGGTGAAACGCCAGTTGTCGCCCTCGGTCCGGATGTGCGGCTGTCCGGCGGGGTGGGAGTCGGCGCGGTCGTCCTCGACGGTCTCGAAGGCGCCGAGGCCGTCACGGCGCGCCGTCGGGGCCCACTTCTGCTGCCAGGAGGCGGCGTGTGCGGCGCCGGGCAGGCCGACGACCGAGGCCGTCGCCGCACCGCCGAGCGCCGCGCCGAGCAGGGTCCTGCGGGATGTGCTCAAGACTGGCTCACCTCGTTCACGTCCGAAGTTCACATACATGACCCAGATTCACACAGCAGTTCCTGGGGTGTGCAACAGAGTCCCGGTCGGATCAGGCGCGGTCAATGGTCCGGACCGATGAGGTCCGGTTCGATTCCGGCCAATATCCGGTTCCCGCAGGAGGGTTGACGGCGTCGAGGGCGAGGGTCCACGTTGTACGGCACCCAGTAAGGAAACTTTCCTAACAGAAGGGTCCCCCACCGTGCGCCCTCGATCACTGACCCTCACGGCGGCCGCCGGCGCCGCTCTCCTGGCCACCGCCTTCCTGCCCTCGAACGCCTCCGGTCTCGCCCGGGGTTCCGGCGCGGACGCCGACCGCCCCGCCGCGGCGCAGGAGGGATCGGTCAGCGCCGCCGCCCTGCTGGCCAAGGTGACGTCGTGCTCGCAGATATCGAGCGGCAAGTACCGGACCGACGAGGAGACGTCGGCCACCGTCCCGGTGTGCGGCAAGAACGGCGCGGTCTTCTGGAAGGCCGACATGGACGTCGACTGCGACGGGCAGCGGACCTCCAAGTGCAGTGAGGCCACCGACCCCTGGTACCAGGACGACACGGCCTTCCACCAGTCGGACGGCAGGCCGCTGCGCGCCGACACCCTGCCCTACGTCGTCGTGCCCAGCTCCAGCTCGCTGTGGAACTACGGCTCGGCCGGCATCAAGGGCGGCGGGGTGGTCGCGGTGATCTACCAGAACAAGTTGGAGTACGCGGTCGTCGGCGACACCGGCCCCACGAAGATCATCGGCGAGGCCTCGTACGCGACGGCCAAGGCGCTCGGCATCGATCCGGACCCGGAGAACGGCGGCACCGACTCCGGCGTCACCTACATCCTGTTCAAGAACTCGAAGGTGTCCCCCATCGAGAGCCACAGCGCGGCCGTCAGCCTCGGAGACCGGCTCGCCCAGGCCTTCCTCCGTGACAACTGACGCACCCCTGCGGCGTGGTCACAGCTCCCACACCACCGGCAGCGAGGCGTCCGCGCCGTCCGCGGAGTAGTCGTGGGCGACGTCGAGCAGGCCGGCCATCCGCGCCTGCCACGCGGTGTTGACGGGCAGCTTCTCGAGTTCGGCGATCATCGCCGGGTAGTCCGCGACGTCCAGCAGGTGGAACAGGTCCGTGCCGCTGCGCCAGATGGTCCACTCGGTCACCCCCGCGGCGCGGATGGCGGCGGTCAGCTCCTCGGGCACCTCGCGGTGCGCGGCCTCGTACTCCGCGACACGGTCGGCGCGGACCTTGGTGTGCAGGGCGACCCTCATGACGGCTCCTCGGACGACGTGGCTCTCCCGGCCCGGGCGGCGTGCCCGGCCGGAGCGGTCCGCCCACCCGGCGTGGCCGAGGGGACGGGGGTGCGGGGGTCGAGCAGTCCCTCGGCGCGCAGCTCGTCCCACAGGGCGTCCGGGATCGGGCGTCGCAGCTGGTGCACGGTGTCGTGCACCTCCTGCGGCGACCGCGCCCCGGTCAGGACGCTCGTCACCGCGGGATGGCCGAACGGGAAGCGCAGCGCGGCGGCCCGCAGCGGCACGCCGTGGCGCTCGGTGACCGCCTGCAGCCGCAGCGCCCGGTCGAGCACCGGCCGGGGAGCCGGTACGTAGTCGTAGGTGGCGCCGTGCCGGGGCGCGGTGAGCAGACCGGAGTTGAACACCCCGCCGATGACGACGCCTCGGCCGCGGGCTGCTGCCTCCGGCAGCAGTTCGGCGAGCCCGTCCTGGTCCAGGAGCGTGTAGCGGCCGGCCAGCAGGACCACGTCGATGTCGGTCTCGCGCACGAACCGGGCGGGCAGCGCCGACTGGTTCGTCCCGATCCCGATCGCGCCGATCACGCCCTCGGCGCGCAGCCGCTCCAGCGCCGGGTACGCCTCCCGCAACGCCTGCTCGGCGTGGGCGTCGGGGTCGTGCAGCAGGGCCACGTCGACGCGGTCGACGCCGAGCCGTTCGAGGCTCGCCTCCAGGGAGCGCAGCACCCCGTCCGCGCTGAAGTCCCACACTCTGCGGTGGGTGGCCGGGACGGCGAAACCGTGCGCCAGGTCGTCGCCGGCGCCCCCCTGCGGATGCGGGACGAGCAGCCGGCCCACCTTGGTGGAGAGGGTGTAGGCGTCACGGGGGCGGTCGCGCAGCGCGGCGCCCAGCCGACGTTCCGACAGACCGAGCCCGTAGTGGGGCGCGGTGTCGAACGTGCGGATGCCGGCGTCCCAGGCGGCGTCCACGGTGGCACGGGCGTCGGCGTCGCAGACCGGTCGGTAGAGGTTGCCGAGAGCCGCGCAGCCCAGCGCCAGCTCCGGGGCCGCTACCTCGCCCGCGCCCGGCCCGGTGGTCCTCACGACCGGTCCGCGGGCCGCAGCCGCAGCCCCTGCATGCCGCCGTCCACCGCGAGCGAGGTGCCGGTGACGGAGGCCGCGGCGGGACTCGCCAGGTAGACGATGGCCGCGGCGACTTCGTCCGCGGTGACCAGGCGTCCCATGGGCTGTCGGGCGTTGAGCGCGGCGCGCTCGCGCTCGGGGTCGTCCGCCGCGTCGAGAAGCCGGGAGACCCAGGGTGTGTCGGCGGTGCCCGGGTTCACGCAGTTGACCCGGATGCCCTCGCGGACGTGGTCGGCGGCCATGGCGAGAGTGAGCGAGAGGACCGCCCCCTTGCTGGCGCAGTACAGGGCGCGCTGGGGAAGGCCCGCCGTGGCCCCGATCGAGCAGGTGTTGACGACCGCCGCATGCGCGGAGCGACGCAGATGCGGCAGGGCGGCGCGGGTGACGCGCACGATGCCGACGACGTTGACGTCCAGGACCCGGTGCCAGTCGTCGTCCGTGTTGTCCTCGACGGTGCCCACCGCGCCGATGCCCGCGTTGTTCACCAGGATGTCCAGGCCGCCGAGCCGCTCGGCGGCCTGTTGCACGGCCGTACGCACCGAGGCGTCGTGCGTGACGTCGGCCCGGAAGCCGAGCAGCGGCTCGCCGACGCCGTCCGGGTCGAGGTCGAGGACGGCGACCGACGCGCCCCGCGCCGCCAGTGTGCGGGCGGTCGCGAGGCCGATGCCGGACGCGCCCCCGGTGACGATCGCCCTGAGCCCTGACAGATCGGTCATGCGGTCCCTCCCTGAGCTGCGCGGTCGGCGGCCCAGAACGCGCCGTCCGGGTAGTGGTACGCGGCGATCGACTCCTCGCGCATGGTGGCGGAGAACCCGGGCGCGAGCGGCGCGGAGTAGCGGCCGTCGCGCATGACGACGGGCGCGGTGAAGTGCTCGTGGAGGTGGTCGACGAACTCGATGACGCGGTTCTCGGTCGTGCCGGAGAGCGCCAGGTAGTCGAACATCGACAGGTGCTGCACCAGCTCGCACAGACCCACCCCGCCGGCGTGCGGGCAGACCGGCACCCCGAACTTGGCGGCGAGCAGCAGGATCGCGAGGTTCTCGTTGACGCCGCCGACCCGGGCCGCGTCGATCTGCAGGACGTCGATGGCGCCGGCCTGGAGGAGCTGTTTGAAGACGATGCGGTTCTGCACGTGCTCGCCGGTGGCGACCTTCACGGGCGCCACGGCGCGGCGTACGGCGGCGTGGCCGAGAACGTCGTCCGGGCTGGTGGGCTCCTCGATCCAGTACGGGTCGAACTCGGCGAGCGCGTTGGTCCACTCGATCGCCTCGTCCACGTTCCATCGCTGGTTGGCGTCGATGGCGATGCGGATTCCGCTGCCGACGGCGGCGCGGGCGGTGCGCAGGCGGCGGATGTCGTCGTCCAGGTCCGCGCCGACCTTCAGCTTGATCTGGGTGAAGCCGTCGGCGACGGCCTGCTTGGCCAGCCGGGTGAGCTTGTCGTCGGAGTAGCCGAGCCAGCCCGGGGAGGTGGTGTAGCCCGGGTAGCCGTCCTGCAGCAGAGACGTCTCCCGCTCCGCGATGCCGGTGCGGCCCTCGCGCAGCAGCCTCAGGGCGTCCTCGGGGGTGAGGGCGTCGGCGATGTAGCGGAAGTCGACCTGGGAGACGAGCCACTCGGGTTCGGCGTGGGCGAGCAACTGCCACAGCGGCTTGTCCTCGCGCTTGGCGGCGAGGTCCCACACGGCGTTGAGCACGGCGCCGATCGCCATGTGCATCACGCCCTTCTCGGGGCCGAGCCAGCGCAGTTGGCTGTCGCCGATCAGGTCACGGCTGAGCGAACCGGGGTCGGCGCACAGGTCCTGGACGCTCCGCCCGACGATGTGGGGTCTCAGCGCGCCGATCGCCGCGACCTGGACGTCGTTGCCACGTCCGATGGTGAAGGTGAAGCCATGGCCCTCGTGTCCGTCACCGGCGTCGGTGCGCAGGACGACGTAGGCGGCGGAGTAGTCGGGGTCCGGGTTCATCGCGTCGGAGCCGTCCAGTTCCCGCGAGGTGGGGAAGCGGACGTCGTAGGTGTCGACCGCGGTGATCCGGGCGGAGGTTGCAGTCAAGGTGCTGCCTTTCACGCTTGGGCGAAGGTCTGACGCTGGGCGCCGAGGCCGTCGACGGAGAGCTCGACGGTGTCGCCGGGGCGGAGGTAGGGAGTGCCGGGCAGGCCGAGGGCCACGCCCGCGGGCGTTCCGGTGTTGATCACGTCACCGGGCTCCAGGACCAGGTACCGGCTCAGGTAGGACACGAGGTGGTCGACCGCGAAGATCATGTCCCCGGTGTGGCCGTCCTGTCGCTTCTCGCCGTTGACGCTCAGATGCAGGGCGAGGTTCTGCGGGTCGCCCACCTCGTCGGCGGTGACGAGCCACGGCCCGAGCGGATTGAAGGTCTCGCAGGACTTGCCGAGGTCCCACTGGGACGAGTACTCGAGCTGGAACTCGCGCTCGGAGACGTCGTGGCTGACCGCGTATCCCGCGATCACGTCCCGGGCGGCCCGCGGTCCGTCGAGGTAGCGGGCCCGACGACCGATGACGACGGCGAGCTCGACCTCCCAGTCGGTCTTCACCGAGCCGCGCGGAATCAGCACCTCGTCGTACGGGCCGACGACCGTGCCCGGGTCCTTCATGAACACCACCGGACGCGGCGGGATCGCCGCGCCGGTCTCGGCGGCGTGGTCGCGGTAGTTCAGACCGACACAGACGATCTTGCCGGGACGGGCGACCGGAGCGCCGACGCGCAGGCCGGCCGGGTCGAGCTCGGGCAGTTCTCCCGCCGTGACGGCCACGCGGGCCCGGTCGACTCCGCCCGAGGCCAGGAAGGCGCCGTCGATGTCCGGCGTCACGGACGACAGGTCGAGCAGCCGGCCGTCGTCGGTGCGGACGGCGGGGCGCTCCTGTCCGGGGGCGCCGACTCGAAGCAGTTTCACTGGGGCAACTCCTCTGCCGTGCGGGTTTCCGCCGTGCGTGTTCCGTCTGAGGGTCGGCCGGCCGGCCGTGGGGCGGGGCCGGTCGGGTCGTCCAGGCTTGGACCGTTCCGCGGTGCTCATGCGCCCGCGCACCCAGTCATCGGATGTATGGCGGCAGAGCGACCATAGATGCGGAATCCGGAGCTGACAATGGATTCCTCGGATGTATTTCCGGACCCTTGCCGGCCCAGCACCTTCCGGTCCCTGTCCGCCATGGCCATGCCCAGGAGTGAGAGGCGCCACACGAGTCACCATCCGATGAATCCCCTGCCGTGCTCTCGATGATCCGCCTCAGCGAGGGCGGGATATGCGGACACGCCCATGATTGTCCCGAAGAAGGACACCGGCCTCACCGCGGGCGTCTCCGGCCCGCCGCCGCCCGACCGACGGTGCCGTTGCCGAATCGTGAGCCCGTCGCAACTCGTCGCCCGATCCCTGCGCAGCCTTGAAATCCCAGGTCGGACGGTATGGCGACCGGCAATGCCGGGAGCCGGAGCCACGCCTGGGCGGCTCCCGGCACGATGTGCCGCAAATCGTCGGCCCGCGGAGTCTTGTCAATCTCGGCAACGTCGTCGTAACGTCCTGGTCGTCCGAGATACATCGGAGGAATGGTTCGCATCGTCCGGTGCGCCGTTCGGGCCGCACCCGTGCGGCCGCCCGCTGCCGCCGTCTCGGTCACCGGCTGACCCTCATTCCCCTCCTCCTCGGGCACGATCCGCGCATTCGACACCAGGATCGGCACCTGCCCGGCCGGCGCCTCCGCCCCCTCCCGACAGGCGGGTACGCCTCCCCTCCCACCGTCGCCCTGCGGCCCCGCGCCCCTGGCTTAGGAGAGAACACGGCCATGAAGCTCGCTCACACCCGCTCCACCGCCGCAGCCGTCAGCGCCGTCGTCGCGGTCCTGGCCCTAACCACCGCGTGCAACCGCGAGAGCACCGGCTCGACGTCGGCGGGCGGCGACAAGCCCGCCCTCGGCATCGACCTGCCGCGTTCCGACTCCGACTTCTGGAACTCCTACGCGCAGTACCTCAAGGGCGACATCAAGACGGACGGCGTCAACGCCCTGCCCCTGAGCAATTCGCAGAACGACGTCACCAAGCTGGTCGCCAACGTCCAGGTGTTCCAGAACACCGGAGCCAAGGCCGTCGTCATGGCTCCCCAGGACACCGGCGCGATCGCGTCGACCCTCGACACCCTCGCGTCGAAGAAGATCCCGGTGGTCAGCGTGGACACCAGACCCGACAAGGGCGACGTCTACATGGTCGTCCGCGCGGACAACCGCGCGTACGGCACCAAGGCCTGCGAGTTCCTCGGCAAGCAGCTGGGCGGCACGGGCAAGGTCGCCGAATTCCAGGGGGCGCTGGACTCGATCAACGGGCGCGACCGCTCCGAGGCGTTCGCGGAGTGCATGAAGACGAAGTTCCCGAAGATCAAGGTGTTCGAGCTGCCGACCGACTGGAAGGGCGACGTGGCCTCCGCCAAACTGCAGAGCCTGCTCGCCCAGCACCCCGACCTGAACGGCGTCTACATGCAGGCCGGCGGTGTCTTCCTGCAACCGACCCTGGCCCTGCTGGAGCAGAAGGGCCTGCTCAAGCCCGTCGGCCAGAAGGGCCACATCTCCATCGTCTCCAACGACGGCATCCCGCAGGAGTTCGACGCGATCCGCAAGGGCCAGATCGACGCCACCGTCTCCCAGCCCGCGGACCTCTACGCCAAGTACGCGCTGTACTACGCGGAGGCCGCCGCCGAGGGGAAGACCTTCAAGCCGGGTGCCACCGACCACGACTCCACCATCATCAAGATCCCCAACGGCCTCGAGGACCAGCTGCCGGCGCCGCTGGTCACCAAGGACAACGTGGACGACAAGACCCTGTGGGGCAACAACGTCGGCTGACGTCCGGCAGTCCCAGCACGCCGTGCCGGGGGGACGGACCACGCCCGACGCCCGCCCCCGGTCGGCACGGGTGCACACCCCGCCCCCCGGTCCCAGCCCCCGTACACGAAGGACGGTATCCACCATGGCGGACACCGCGACCGCCCCTGCGGCCGGCCCCGGCACCCCGGCCCCGGTGGCCGAGGCGACCGGCATCAGCAAACGATTCGGCGCGACCGTGGCACTGCGCGACGCCCGTATCGCCGTCGCCCCCGGCGAATCGCACGCCCTGGTCGGACGCAACGGCGCCGGCAAGTCGACACTCGTGTCCATCCTCACCGGTCTCCAGCAGCCCGATACCGGAAGCCTGCGATTCTCCGGCGAGGCCGCCCCCGCCGTCGGCGACATCGACGCCTGGCGCTCCCGCGTCGCCTGCGTCTACCAGCGTTCCACGATCATCGGTGAGCTGACCGTCGCGGAGAACCTCTTCCTCAACCGGCAGAGCGGCGGCGCCGTCCGGCCCATCCGCTGGAAGCAGCTGCGCCGGCGCGCCGAGGAGCTGCTCGGCGAGTACGGCGTGGCCGTCGACCCCGCCGCGCGAGCCAGGGACCTCACCGTCGAGCAGCGTCAGTTCGTCGAGATCGCGCGGGCCCTGTCCTTCGGCGCGCGCTTCATCATCCTCGACGAGCCGACGGCCAAACTCGACGCCCGTGGCATCGAGCGGCTGTTCGACAAGCTCCGCGACCTCCAGCGCCAGGGCGTCGCGTTCCTCTTCATCTCGCACCATCTGCAAGAGGTGTACGACCTCTGCACCACGGTCACCGTCTACCGCGACGCGGCCCACATCCTCACCGCGCCCGTCGCGGAGCTCGGACACCAGGCCCTGGTGGAGGCCATGACCGGCGAGTCGGCCGGCGTGGTCGCCGGCGCCGGCCGCCCCCGGGCCGACCGGACGGACGCCGCGGAACTGCTGACGCTGGAGGCGCTGACGCTGCCCGGCGCCTGCGAGGACATCTCCCTGGCGGTCCGCTCGGGCGAGGTCGTCGGGCTCGCCGGGGCGACGGCCAGCGGCAACGTGCAGGTGGGTGAGGCGATCGCCGGGCTGCACCGGGCCAGGACGGGCCGGATCTCGGTCCGCGGCAGGACCGTGCGCACCGGCAGCGTGCCGTCCGCGCTCGCCGCCGGGGTCGGATTCGTCCCCGAGGACCGCCACCTCCAGGGACTGGTCGGCAACCGCAGCGTGGCGGAGAACGCCACCCTGACCGTCACCGACCAGCTCGGCCCGTTCGGCACCGTGCTCCCCGCCCGGACCAGGGCGTTCGCCCGGAACATGATCCGCGACCTCGACATCAAGACGCCCGGAGCCGGCACCCCGGTCTCCGCCCTCTCCGGCGGCAACCAGCAGAAGGTCGTCGTCGCGCGCGCCCTGGCCACCGTCCCCGACGTGCTGGTGGCCATCCGGCCCACCAACGGCGTGGACGTCAAGTCCAAGGAGTTCCTGCTCGCCAGGATCCGGCAGGTCGCGGACGACGACAAGGCCGCGCTGATCGTCTCCGACGAGCTGGACGACCTCAAGGCCTGCGACCGGGTCGTCGTCATGTTCCACGGGCGGGTCGTCGCCGAGTTCGCCCGCGGTTGGAAGGACGAGGACGTCGTCGCCGCCATCGAGGGCGTCTCCGACGGCACCACCCACGTCATCGCGTCACCTCTGTCCGCCTCATCCGGCGCAGACGAGCACGGAAGGTAGTCATGTCCGCCACCACAGATCTCACCGAGCCCACCGCGAGCAAGGCCGGGCCGGCCGGCGGCGACGCCGTCCGGCGCCGGGTCGACCTCGGACGCTTCCGTGAGCTGTCCCTGGTCCCGGCCATCCTCGTCCTCGGCCTGATCGGGTTCATCGTCTCGCCGGCCTTCCTCACCGCCGACAACCTGATCGGTGTGGCCCAGCAGTCCACCGAGCTGAGTCTGCTGGTGCTCGCCACCACGTTCATCCTGATCGCCGGACGGATGGACCTGTCTCTGGAGTCCACCATCGGCGTGGCTCCCGTCATCGCCGTCTGGCTCGTACTGCCCTCCAGCGGCGGCCGGTTCAACGGGCTCGGCCTCCTCCCCGAGTGGACGGCCGTCCCGCTCTGCCTGCTGGTCGGCGCGCTGATCGGCGCCGTCAACGGCTTCCTCATCCTCAAGCTGCGCCTCAACGGCTTCATCGTCACGCTCGGCGCCCTGACCATGCTCCGCGGTCTGCAGGTCGCCCTCTCCGAAGGTCAGTCCATCGTCGAGCTGCCGTCGTCCTTCACCTACCTGGGCAAGGCGTCCTGGCTGGGCATGCCCGCCGCCATCTGGGTGTGCGCACTGCTCTTCGCCATCGGGGGCAGTGCACTGGCCTGGCTCCGTCACGGCCGGGCGCTCTACGCGATCGGCGGCAACGCGGAGGCGGCCCGTACCGCGGGCATCCGCGTCGACCGCATCGTGTGGGTCGTCCTCATCCTCGGCAGCGTCCTCGCCGCGTTCGCCGGCATCCTCTACAGCGGCCACTACGGCTCCATCTCCGCCACCCAGGGCAGCGGCTGGATCTTCCAGGTCTTCGCGGCGACCGTCATCGGCGGGGTCAGCCTCAACGGCGGCAAGGGCTCGGTGTTCGGCGCCCTCACCGGCGTCCTCACCCTGCAGCTGGTCGTGAACGTCATGACGCTGGCGGGCGTGCCTCCGCTGTGGAACCAGTTCCTCAACGGCGCCATCATCATCGTCGCCCTGATCATCTCCCGCTTCGCCTCCGGCGAGAAGCAGGAGTAACCGCCTCCCACCTGCGGCTCCGCCGGCGCCACGCCGGGCCCGGCAGAGCCCCCGCACCACCCACCCCCCCAGCACCGAGAGGCACGCGCGTGGCACTGACGGACGACGCGATCGACAAGATCAAGGCGATGATCGTCGCCGGCGAGCTCGCGCCCGGTTCCCGGCTGCCGAAGGAGGAGGTACTCGCCGAACAGCTCGGGCTGTCCCGGAGCTCGCTGCGTGAGGCCGTCCGTGCGCTGGCCGCCATGCGGATCCTGATCACCCGCCAGGGCGACGGCACCTACGTCTCCAGCCTGGAACCCCATCTCCTGCTGGAGACCCTCTCCTTCGCCGCCGACGTCTCCCAGGGCCACGCGGCTCTGCAGTTGCTGCAGGTGCGCCGGCTGCTCGAACCGCAGGCGACCGGACTGGCCGCGGCGCTGCTGACGCCGAAGGACCTCCGGGAACTGCGTGACATCCTCGACCGGTCCCGGACCGTGGCCACGGTGGAGGAGTTCGTCGCCCACGACACGGCCTTCCACCTCAGGATCGTCGAAGCCGTCGGCAACCCCGTGCTGTCGATGCTGCTGCAGGTGGTCTCCACCCGCACACAGCGCGTCCGCATCGTCCGCGGCAGCCGGACCCGTCACGCCCTGGACCACGCCCATCGGGACCACGAGCAGATCCTCGCCGCGCTCATCTCACGCGATGCCCTGCTCGCCGCGTCCGCCGCGACCGTCCACATCACCGCCGTCGAACAGTGGCTGGCCGCCAGCCTGACCGACGTCTCGGACGAATCGGAGGCCCCCGACCCCGTCGGCCCTTCCCCCGTCGCCGAGGCCGTCCCCTTCGCCTCCCCCCCGACCCCTGCCGCACCCCGTGCGGACCCTGCCCCTCCCTGTGCGGACGGCGGCCCGGCCCGCGTCCCGGGCGCCGTCTCAGGTCCGGCGGCACCGGCCGCCCGATCGGGTTCCGGCCCGCACCACGAGCGCACGGGGGTCACGCCGACCCGTTGAGACGCGGCCTCGGGCGGCGCACCCTGCACGCGCCGGCCGCTCAGCCAGGGCCGTCGGCGCTGCGAGCCCTCCCCTGCCGGCTCGCCCTTTCTCTGCGGGCGAGCCGCTACTCGGCGGCCACGCCCTCGGGTGCGTCTTCTCCCTTGCCCCGCCCCTCGATCTTCAGCAGCAGCCCCAGCAACGCCTCCCGCTCGGCCTCCGCCAGCCCCTCGAAGCATTCGGCGAGCACCGCGTCGGCCACCAGGTGACCCTCCTTCAGCAGTCGCCGCCCCTCGGCGGTGAGGTGATGCTCGATGCGCCGGCCGTGCCCGGAGCGCCGGTCCACCAGCCCCTGCGCCGCCAGCCGTCCGGCGAGTGTGCCGAACGCCTGCTCGCTCTGGAACGTTGCGGCCGCCAGCTCCCGAGCGCTGGCGCCCGGCCGGCGACCGACCGCCCGCAGCGCGTCCCACTGCGCGAGGGTGCTGCCGATCGACGCGAGGCGGCTGTCGAGCGCCCGGTGCTGGCGGTACTGAACGGCCTTCACGGCCCTTCCGAGGATCTGTAGTTCAACGGCCATGCACACCAGGCTAGCAGCCTGACTCAACTTGCTTATATAAACATCTTTATTTAGAGTCCCCGTCATGACTTCGCCACTGACACTCATCGAATCCGGCCCCGCCGACGGCCGCCCCGTCCTCGTTCTGCACGGTGGCGGAGGCCCCGTCACGGTCGCCCCGATCGCCGAGCACTTCGCCGCGACCGCCTCCACCCTGCTGCCCACCCACCCGGGCTGGAACGGCACCCCTCTACCCGACGACCTGAGCAACGTCGCCGACCTCGCCGCCGACTACCTCCGCCTGCTGCGCGACCGACGTCTGTCCGACGTCCTGGTCGTCGGCTCCTCGCTGGGCGGCTGGATCGGCGCCGAGCTGGCCGCGGCCGACACGGAAGGCCTGATCAGCGGACTGATCATGCTGAACGCGGTCGGCATCGAGGTCGCCGGCGAACCCGTCCAGGACTTCTTCGCCCTCGACGCGCGAGGCGTGGCCGAGCACGCGTTCCACGACTCCGAGCGCTTCTACGTCGATCCCGCGACCGTGCCGGCCGAGCGCCTCGCCGTCGCTCAGGCCAACATGGCCGCCCTGCGGGTGTTCTCCGGCGGCCCCGGCATGAGCGACCCCGGCCTGCGGCCCCGCCTCGCGGCCGTCGACGTCCCGACCCTCGTCCTGTGGGGCGAGAGCGACCGCATCGCGACGCCGGCCTACGGCAAGGAGTACGCCGCGTCGTTCGGGAACGCCCGCTTCGCAGCGGTCGCCGAAGCGGGCCACCTGCCCCACCTCGAACAGCCCGCACGCACCTTCGCCCTGCTCGACGCCTTCGCCGCACAGACCGCACGCCGCTGAGGAACTCCGGCGGGACACGCCGCCGCAACAGCCCGGGCGGCGCCGAGGGCAAGGCGCGGACCTGCCTCCTGACGGCGGGTCACCCGGCGGCGTCGCCGAAGCCGGCGCCGGTCAGGACCTGCCGTAGCCGGCCGTGTTGATGTTGGCCTGTACGGCGTTCTCGGTGGCGTCCGACGGGTAGCCGGAGGTCATGACGCCTTCGTAGAAGGTACCGGCGGCTCCGTGGCTGTTGTCGCCGCCGATGCCGAGGACGATGGCGCCCTCCTTCTTCATCGGGTTGTAGCCCGACACGTTGGGCCGCGGCCCGTTGTAGAACGTCGACAGTCCGCCCGACTGGGCGTTGCCGCCGCGGATCGACCAGTGGTTCGGCTCGCCCTTGACGACGGCGGTCAGGTACCGGTGACTGATGCTCGGGTCGTTGGCGTTGAAGCGCCGGTTCACCCCGGAGAACAGGCCGTTCTCGAGGTCCGCCATGATCCAGGGTCCGTTTCCGGCGCCGTAGCCCCAGACCTTGTTGTTGCCGAAGTAGATGGTCTCCATGGTGCCGTTGCCGTTGTCCCGGCTGTTGGTCTCGGCGTTGCCGTAGTCGAAGCAGCAACCGCCGTTGTAGTGGGTGCCGTTGAGGACGGCGTACATACCCTCGGGCTGGTCGCCCTTCGCGACGCCGTTGGTGTTGTTGTTGCGGTAGCCGGTGCCGGGGGCGACGAACACCCCGTACGCCTTGTGGCCGGCGATCGTGAGGGGAGCCGCGGCCGCGTTCGCCAGGTTGTCGTAACCGCCCGGCGCGGGGCCGGGGAATCCGCCGGGAGGGGCCTGGGTGAGCCGGTTGCCCCTGCCCGACTGGTCGTAGACGACGGTGATGAGGCACGTCGTGCCGACGCAGAACGAGTCCTGTGCGACCGCGTTGGCGTACCCGCCCTGGCTGAGGACGCCGATGTCACGTGTGGCGTTGTCGGAGGCTCGGCGTACCTGGTAGAGCGGGCCGTTGTAGGAGCCGTAGAGGGCACGGGTCGTGCTGTGGGCGGCGACGCACGGGGTGCGGCCGGAGGCGTAGATGTCGCAGGGTCCGGTGCCGGCGGCCTGGGCGGTCGAGGCCGTGCCGGTGAGCAGCCCGGCGCTCAACGCGACCGCCGCTCCGGTCGCCGCCACGGCGAGCGGCATTCGGCGTAGCCACTGATGACGGTCAGTCATGTGCGCGCTCCTTGTTCGGGGACGGAGTCTGTGTCGCGCGGGACGGGAGGTGCGGCCCCGCGCTCGGCGCCGGTGCGGTGCGCGCAGTCCGGCCCTTCGCCTCGTGGCTCGGGCCGATCCGGTGCATCGACCCCGGGCGAGGTCGTGAAGGTCCTAGAACTGGCTGAAGAACTTCCAGATCTCGCCCGGCACCCAGGTCCTGGAGCCGCTGTCTCCGCCCGCCCCGTCCTGCGGAGCCGCGATGTGGCCCTCGTCGAACGCGGCCCATACGACCGGATGGCCGGACGAGCAGCCGGAGTAGGCGGTGACCCGGTGGCTGCGGCTTCCCTGTGCCGGTTCGGGCGGGTTCTGGGCGGCGCAACCGTTGTTGCGGACGAACCGGTCGCGCAGTGCGCGCCCGCCGGAGACGCCGAGGACGCTGTCCCTGATGCCGTGCACCCCGAGGTACGCGACCGGCTGGGTGCCGCCGCTGCAGCCGCTGAGCTGTCCGCCGGACTGCACCGCGACCGCACGGAACACCGTCGGCCTGGCGCACGCGAGGGCATGGCTCATGGCGGCCCCGTAGCTGAAGCCGACGGCGAAGCGCCGTGCCGTGTCGACGCACAGAGCGGCCTCGATCTGGGTGCGCATGGTGTCGACGAACGCCACGTCCTCACCGCCCGCGTTGCCCCAGCCGTTGTCGAGTCCCTGGGGCGCGACGAAGATGGTGCTGTTGTTCGCCAGTCGTTGGAGCCCGTAGTAGGCCCACGCGCCCCTCTCCACCGTCCGGCCCGTGGCCACGTCGGTGGCGTTGCCGCCCAGCCAGTGGAACCCGAAGACCAGACGGTAGGAGCGATTGCGGTCGTAGTTGTCCGGAACCTTCAAGGTGTAGCTGCGGCTCCTGCCGCCGCTCTGCACGGTGTGGGTACCGCTCGTCAGCCCGGGGGCCCTGCCGCAGCCGGCTGTCGCCGCGGCCGCCCTGGGAGCTGAGGGTTCCGGACCGCCGGACGAACTGCCGTACGCCGTCGTCGTACCCATGACCAGGGCGACGACTGCCGCGAGCGCGGCGGGCCATGCCTTGCGCCTCGGTTTCACGAGACTCCTTCCGCGGGTCTGTCACTGGTGACGTGCCGTCAGCGGTGTTCGGTGGCGGCCACGTCGACTGATACGGCGCCCTCGCTCGCGTCGGGCCGCCCGGGACGACCACCCTGGCCGTCGACGGGCCGAGGGGCCAAAGGATCGGCGGTGGCGCGCCGGACTGCGGGGCGAGGTCGGTTGCCCTTACGGATACGGATGACGCTGAATGCAGCGGCGCGTGATCCTCCGGACCCGGACCGAGGGTGCGGCGCCGGGTCGTCGGAGTGAGACCGAATCGCCTCAAGCGTTCGTGATACCGAACGTGGATCGTCGAGTCGGACACCTCTGGATGATAGGAATCCCGCAGCGATCGTCAAGAGACACCACATGATTCGACGTCGAAGGCTTGTAGATTCGCCTCCTTTCCAGCCAATACACCCCGTCAGAGCCGGAGTTCGCCGTCAGTGACCCCTCCGGCGCGAGCCGGAACGGTCTCACCGGGCGAAGCCGCAACGAAATATTTCGAGTTTCACAGCGAATGATGCGAAAGGGATTGACGCACCGTCAGGGGCTTCTATGATCCGAGGACGTTCATGGATTCAATCAGTGTTCGACATACGGAACGACGCCACAGCTCGCACACAGCCGGCCCGACCCCCACCACGCCGCAGGCCCACCCGGAAGGGCAGTGAGCCACATGACACATGCACACCATTCGGTAAGTCGCCGCACGGCGTTGGCGGTGACCGGCGGGATGGCCGCCGGCGCCCTGTCGCCCCTCGGCCCGGCGAGCCGGGCACGAGCAGCAACGACGGACGCGGCGGCGGCCTCGTACACGAACCCGGTGATCTGGCAGGACTTCGCCGACATCGACATCATCCGCGTCGGCGGCACGTACTACTGCTCCGCGTCGACGATGCACTACTCGCCCGGCGCTCCCGTGCTCCGCTCGTACGACCTCGTGAACTGGGAGATCGCCGGCCACTCCGTGCCCGTGCTCGACTTCGGGTCCAAGTACGACCTGAACGGCGGCCGAGGTTACGTCCGAGGCATCTGGGCGTCGTCGCTGGCCTACCGTCCCGGCAACAGCACCTTCTACTGGCTCGGCCAGATCGACTTCGCACAGACCTACGTCTACACCGCCACGTCCGTCGAGGGCCCGTGGAAGAGGCACGCCGCACTCGGCCAGGTCTACTACGACGCAGGGCTGCTGGTGGACGACGACGACACCCTGTACGTCGCGTACGGGAACAGCGCCATCAGCGTGGCCCAGCTGTCCCCCGACGGACGCAGTCAGGTGCGGTCGCAGCAGGTGTTCAGCACGCCGTCCAGCATCGGCACGCTGGAGGGCTCCCGCTTCTACAAGATCAACGGGAACTACTACATCTTCCTGACCCGCCCCGCCAACGGCCAGTACATCCTGAAGTCGACCAGCGGCCCCTTCGGGCCCTACACACTGCGGCAGGTCCTGCTCAACCTGCCCGGGCCGGTGCAGGGCGGAGGCGTTCCGCACCAGGGCGGGCTGGTACGGACGCAGTCCGGGGCCTGGTACTACATGGCCTTCGTCGACGCCTATCCCGGCGGAAGGATGCCGGCCCTGGCCCCCGTCACCTGGACCGCGGACGGCTGGCCCGTCCTGCAGCTCGTGAACGGCGCCTGGGGCACGTCGTATCCCAGCCCCGTCGTGCCGGCCCCGCCCCGTCAGGTCACTCCCCTCACCGGCGTCGACACCTTCGACGGCACGGCCCTCAAGCCTAAATGGGAGTGGAACCACAACCCGGACAACAGCAGGTGGTCCGCGGGCAACGGACTTACCCTGCGCACGGCGACGGTCACCAACGACCTCTACGGCGCCCGCAACACGCTCACTCACCGCATCCAGGGCCCCACGTCCACCGCGACGATCCAGCTCGAGCACTCGGCGATGCGGGACGGCGACCGGGCCGGTCTCGCGCTGCTGCGCGACTCCTCCGCGTGGATCGGGCTCCAGCGCGACGGCGGTGTCACCCGGCTGGTCATGGTCGACGGGCTGACCATGGACGGCAACTGGAAGACCACCGGAACGGGGACCGTCCGCGCAAGCGCGAGCGTGCCGAGCGGCGGCCGCCTCTGGCTGCGGGCCGGCGCCGACATCCGTCCCGGCGCGTCCCGGCCCGGCGTCTTCTCCTACAGCGCCGACGGCGTCGCCTTCACGCGACTCGGCCCCGCGTTCTCCCTGGGCAACGACTGGCGCTTCTTCATGGGCTACCGGTTCGCCCTCTTCAACCACGCGACCCAGGCGCTCGGCGGCTCCGTCCGCGTGACGCGGTTCGAACTGTCCACTCCCTGAACCGCTCGGCCTCCCCCGCGCCGTTCACCTGCCCGCCGGCGAGCGCGCCCATCACCCGCACCCCGCCGCGCGGGGAACGCCGTCCCTCGCGCCGGCCCTCGCACGACGTCGGGGCTCGGGCCTATCCGAACAGGCGGCGCTGGATCTCGCGCCGGTAGTCCTCGAGAGTCCTGTCGAGGTGTGCCGCGGTCGCCTCGGCGGCCTCGTCGGGCCGGCCGTCACGGATGGCCCGGTAGATCGCCTCGTGCTCCTCGACCGCCGACAGGGTGTTCTCGCCGAGCGAGTCATGGATGCCGATGGCGCTGGACTGCCGCTGCAGTCGCCGTGCGTCGCGCACGGCGCTGACGAGGAAGGCGTTGTGCGAGGCCGCGGCGAGCGCCGCGTGGAAGTCGTCGTCGGCCTGGTTGAAAACGTCGACCTGACGCTCGGTGAACCCGTGCCGGCACTGCTGCATCGCGATCTCGATGGTGCGCAGTTCCGACGGCGTGGCCCGGGTCGCGGCCAGACTGCTGGCGGCCATCTCCTGAACCCTGCGGAACTCGAACAGCATCAGGACGTGGTCGATGTCGACGGGGCGGAAGAAGCCTCCCCAACGACTGGTGATGAGCATGCCCTCGTCGTCGGCGACGAACAGGCCTCGCCCCTTGTGGGCCCTCACCCGGCCGAGCGCCGAGAGGATCTTCACGGCTTCCCGCACGACCGCCCTGCTGGTCTCGAGCGTCTGGGCCAGGTCGTTCTCCGTGGGCAGCCGGTCACCGGCCACCAGTCGCGCCTCGGCGATGTACTCGAGGAGCCGCTCCGCCACGACCTCGTAACCGGGACGGTAGTCACGCCGCTCGCCCGAGCCGTTCACCGCTGCGGGGGCGGCGGGGAGGGCCTGCGCCGGCAAGGCCGCTTCCGTGGCTGGCGTGTCGTTCATCTGTGCTTCCTCCCGGTGACGGCGGCAGAGCGACTGATCGCTGTGAGGCCGAGCCCATCGTACCCCACACGAAGAATGAGTCGTACTCATTTAGGCGAAGATCTTCAGAGGAAATTCGGCACGCAAAAAGTTAAATATCAGACATACTCCTCAGAAAGCCGCTCACACTCAAGGCCATCGCCCGCAAATCCACCAAAGGAACCTTGCACGGACTCTTGACGGACCCCTTGATAGGGCGGCTAATTTCTTCCAGGTCGGCAGCGGAACAGCCGCCTTCAGTGCCCGACGCCCGCCCGGGACGGCCCCGGCGTCGGCCCATCCACGCGCCACCTCCCCGACCTGTTCGGGGCGCCCGCACACCCAGTGGAGTCACTCATGACCGTCAACAAGCCTTCGTCCGGCCGGAGAAGAGCGCTCAACGCCAAGCGTTCGGCGTTGCTGGCCGGGTGCGCGGCCACGGTGCTGCTCACCGTGACCGCCTGTGGCAACGGCGGCACCGCCGCCACGACCACCAAGGACGGCTTCGCCCAGGCGCCGCAGAAGGACGGCGCGCTGACCGTCTGGGTGGACGCGACCCGCATGGACGCGGCGAAGCTGTATCAGAAGCTCCACCCGGACGTGAAGCTGGACATCGTCAGCTACGACGGCGACGCCAACGGCTCGAACTACCTCCAGACGAAGGTGCAGTTGTTCAACCGCACCGGCAAGGGCTGGCCGGACGTCGTCTTCAGCTCGCAGAACAACGAGGTGACGTGGGCGGTCGACGCGGGCTTCGCGGCCCCCCTCGACAAGGGTCTGATACCCGCGACCACCCTCGCGGAGTTCGCCAAGGGCGCCAACGACGTCTGCAAGGTGAACGACACCCTCTACTGCCTGCGCAACGACCTCTCCCAGGCGGTGCTCTGGTACAACGCGCCGCTGATGAAGAAGTTCGGCTACACCGTGCCGACGACGTGGGAGGACTACCAGGCGCTCGGCGAGAAGGTGGCCAAGGAGCACCCGGGCTTCCTCGTGGGTGACGCGGGCGACTCGTTCACTCCCGAGATCTACCTGTGGGCGAGTCAGTGCGGCGCCAACGACATCACCGGTCCGAAGTCCGTCTCGGTGAACACCACCAGTGAGGCCTGCACCAAGATGGCCAAGCTCCTCGACGTGCTGATCAAGAACAAGTCGATGTCGATCAGCGGCGTCTTCAGCACCGACTTCGGCAAGAACCAGGCCGACAAGGTGCTGCTCATGCCCGGCCCGGCCTGGTACGGCGGCGCGGTGTTCAAGGACACCCTCAAGGTGCCGGCCCAGCAGATCGGCGTGGCTCCCATCCCCCTGTGGAAGGGGCAGACCGCTCCCACCACCGGCAACGTCGGCGGCGGCACGTGGCTGCTGTCCAAGCACTCCGCCCACATCAAGGCGGCCACCGACTTCCTGAAGTGGGTCACCACCGACGACGCCTACCAGGCCCAGAAGGCACCCGGCTATCCGGCCTACGGGCCTGCCGCCGAGAAGTGGCTCAAGGCGCAGGGCGGCGTCGGCTACCTCACCGGGGACCTGAGCGCGCTGCAGGACGCGTCGAGCCAGGTCTGGCCGGGGTGGGGCTCGGGCCAGTTCAGCCAGGAGGCGATCTGGGCGGCCACCGTCAAGCCCGGCCTGACGCAGGGCAAGTCCATCGAGTCGATGCTGCCGGCCTGGCAGGACTCCATCGTCAAGTACGCCAAGTCCAACGGATACAAGGTCTCCCAGTGACGCTCAGCCGCTCCTCGTCCGGCTCTGCCCGCCGGCGCCCACGCGGCGCCGACCGGCAGGGCCGGGCCGGCATCGCCTTCGTCGCCGCCTACGTGCTCCTGCTGATCGCGTTCGGCATCCTGCCGACCGGGTACGCCGTCTACTTCGCCTTCACCGACGCCGGGGGCGCCTTCAGCGGCTTCGACAACTTCGTCACCACGGCGCAGGACTTCCGCTTCATGGACGCCGTCAGTCATGTCGCCCTGTACCTGGTGTTCTGGCTGGCCTCCCTCGTGGTGTTCGTGGTGGGCCTGGCCCTGCTCATGCACCGTCTCTCGTCAGGCGCCGTCAGCAAGTCCCTGCGGTTCCTCTTCTACATCCCCGGAGCCCTCGCCGGCGCGGCCAGTGTCCTGGTGTGGCTGTTCATGCTCGACCCGACGGTCAGCCCCGTCAGCTCACTGCTCGGCACGCTGGGCTTCCACACCTTCGGTGAGGTCATCGCCCCCGGCAACCTGCCCCTGCTGTTCACGATCATCGCGTTCTGGACCGGGGCGGGCGGCTGGATCGTCGTCATCTACGGCGCCCTCAACAACATTCCCAGGGACGTCATGGAAGCCGCGCGCATCGACGGCGCGAACGCCTGGCAGACCGCCTGGCGGGTGCAGATCCCCATGCTCCGCAAGTGGATCGTCTACATGGTGATCCTGGCCTTCGCGGGCGGCGCCCAGCTCTTCGTGGAGCCGCAACTGCTCTCCCTCGCCAGCACGGGCGTCGCGGGACGTGACTACTCGCTGAACCAGCTGACCTACGACTTCGCCTTCCAGATGAACAACATCAACGGCGCCGCCGCGGTCTCGGTGGAGCTCCTGGTCGTCAGCGTGTCGGTCGCCGGTGTCTTCGTCGCACGATCGGGGTTCTTCGATGCCGACTGAGACCACCACCGCCGGACCGGCCGCCGCACCGCCACGCACGGAACGGGAATCCAGCGTCATGAGCCGAACCCACCGTCAGTCACCGAAACCGCGGCGTCCCCGTCCTCCGCGCCGCCTGGTGCCCCGCCTGCTGACCGGCTCCGTACTGCTCGTCTTCCTGGTGTTCTTCGTGCTGCCGGTGCTCTGGCTCGTCCTCGCGTCGACCAAGACCGACCAGCAACTCGTCCACGGCAACCCACTGTCCTTCGGCTCCTGGCACGCCTTCAAGGCCAACTGGGACGGACTCACCGCCTTCCAGGACAACGCCCTCATGCAATGGCTGGGCAACTCCACGCTGTACGCGGTGATCTCCCTGGTCATCACCCTCTGCGTGGCCGTACCTGCGGGCTACGGCCTGGCGATGACCGAGTTCCGGGGACGGCACACCCTGCTGGTCTCGACGCTCGTCGTGATGCTCATGCCCACCGCCACGCTGGTGGTGCCGCTGTTCCTGGAGATCAACGCGGTGCACCTGATCGGCACGATGTGGTCGATCATCCTGCCGTACTCGTTCTACCCGTTCGGCGTGTACCTCACCTACATCTACTTCACCACCGCCGTGCCGAAGGACCTGCTGGCGGCGGCGCGGATGGACGGCTGCTCGGAGTTCGGCGTCTTCCGGCACATCGCACTGCCGCTGGCCACCCCCGTCATCGCGCTCGTCGGCTTCTTCAGCTTCGTCGCCAACTGGACGAACTACTTCCTGCCGTACGTCATGCTCCCCGAGAGCGACCAGATGCCGATCCAGGTGGGCGTCGGAAGCCTGCTCAGCAACGTGCCGTCCTTCAACCCGGCCGTCGGCACCCTCGCCATCCAGCGCCCGCAGCTGGCCCTGGCCACCCTGCTGGCCATCACACCGGTACTGGTCGTCTTCCTGTTCGCCCAGCGCTTCCTGGTCAGCGGGATGCTCGCCGGAGCCACCAAGGAATAGACCCGCTCGACGGCTCCGGGCCAGGACGCCCCGGGCCGGTGATCGTCCGCCCCACCGTCGTACCCGGCGTGCGCATCCCGCCGCCAGCCCGATCGGAGAACCCCGCCATGCCCTTCAGCCCTTCCGACCGCACGTCGGGTGACGACGCCCCGGCCGTCGGCCCGGCCTCGCCGCCGGAGGTCCAGGCCGAGGTGCCGGTGCTCGAACCGCCGGGCTGGGCCCTGGCCCAACGGTCGTTGTTCGACCTGCTCGACCACGCCTGGCGCCGCTTCGCCCGCGACTTCACCGGCCCCGACGGACGCCTGAACTACACGGGCCGGCTCACCACCCGAGACGGTGTGGACGACTTCTACGAGGTGTTCTTCAACTGGCCCCAGCTGTACCTGCTCGGCGGCGCGGACGACCTGCTGCCCGCCAGCGAGAAGCACTGGGAGGGCGTGACCCGGCAGCTGACCGAGCTGGACATGCTGCGCGACGAGTACGAACGCGGCTACGACTGGTTCCACCAGGGCGAGAGCCTGCTCCTGCTCTACTTCCTCTGCATGGCCGCTCCCGACCGTTGGTCCGAACGCGCCCTGCGCTTCGCCGAGCTGTACGTCGACCCGGCCAAGGGCAACTACGACCCCGCCCACCGCATCATCACTCGCGCGCACAACGGCAGCGACCCCGACCGCACGGGCCTGTTCGACGGCGACGTCTACCCCTGGCTCCAGAAGGAGGCCGACACCTACGGGTACCCGCTCGACTGGATCCCCGAGGCCGACGGCGGCCCGTACCCGCTCTCCGCAGACCCGCGGCTCGGCGCGCAGATGCGCGACCGGATGGGCGTCGGCGACACCGCGCTCAACCTCGGCGCCACCGGTCTGGTCCTCAACGCCTGGATCCTGACCGGCGACGAGCGCTACCGCGACTGGATCGTCGAGTACGTCGGCGCGTGGCGGGAGCGCACCGAGGCGAACGACGGCGTCATCCCCGACAACGTCAGCCCGGACGGAGTCGTCGGCGGCCTCCTTGAAGGCCGCTGGTACGGCGGCCACTACGGCTGGTCCTGGCCGCACGGCTGGCACAGCATCGGAACCGCGGCCTGTGTGGCGGCGCTCGCGGCGGCCACGGTCACCGGGGACGACGACTTCCTGTCCGTGGTCCGCACCACGCTCGACTCGCTCATCGCCCGCGGCAAGGTGATGCCCCACACCGAATCCGACTCCAGCCTGCCCGCCAAGTGGGCGGTCGAACTCGGCCCGGACGCCGACATCCCCACGCTCCACGTGCCGTTCCGGCACAACGACACCGGCTGGTTCGACTACAACCCGACCACCCCGCCCGTACCGGTGGCCCTGTGGCACCACTCGGCCTCGGACGCCGACCGCGAGCGGCTGGAGGACCTGCGCGAGGCCGAGGCGATCGACTGGCGCACCCTGCGGCCGTTCCGCGCCAAGGAGGAGTCCGGGCACGAGAAGGCGTGGTTCGCCTTCCTCGCCGGCGACGACCCCGGCTACCCCGAGCGCATCCTCGCCACCGCCCAGGCCCAGATCCGCCACCGCCTGCGGCGCATCGACCGCTACCGCGACCTGGACGTCCCCGAGGCCGACATCCACGTCTGGCAGCAGTCGAACCCCGTCGCCACCGAGGCCCTCGTCCAGCTCACCTGGGGCGGCCCCCAGGTGCTCTACAACGGCGGCCTCCAGCAGGCCCGGCTGCGCTACCACGACGCCGACGCCCGGCGCGCCGGCCTCCCCCAGGACGTGGCCGCGCTGGTCACCTCCATCGACCCCGAGGCCACTACCGTCGAACTCGTCAACCTCGCCCCCGAGACCGGCCGCACGGTGATCGTCCAGGCCGGCGCCTTCGCCGAGCACACCATCACCGGCGTCCGTTACACCACCTGCGCGGACGACGGCTGGATCGGCGACATGTACGACTACGGCCACACCGAGCCCGTCGTCACCGAGGAAGAACTGTCCTGCGACAGCCCCTTCCTGACCGTCCGGCTGCCCGCGTCCACCCGGATCAAGCTCGTCCTGCGGCTCGCCCTGCGCACCCACACCCCCAGCTACCGCACCCCGTTCGACACCACGGCCGACGAGCCCTGCCCGGGCACGGAGGAGAGCACGGCATGAAGCGCATCGCCCAGACCATCAGACTCCGGCCCGAGCACCGCCAGGAGTACCTCGCACTGCACTCCGCCGTGTGGCCCGGCGTCGAAGCGGCCCTGCACCGGGCGCAGATCCGCAACTTCGGCATCTTCCTCCACGGCGACGTCCTGTTCGCCTACCTCGAGTATCACGGCGACGACTTCGAGGCCGACATGGCCACCCTCGAAGCCGACCCCGAGACGCAGGAGTGGTGGAAGCTCACCGACCCCTGCCAGGAGCCGTGGCCCGACCGGGGCGGCTCACGTCAGTGGACGGAACTCACCGAGATCTGGCACCTCGACCCGCCCGGCGACGACGCCGCCGCCTGACAGGGTCCGCACCGGACGACCGACTTGGAACCCGACGTGATCCCCGACCCCGCCCCGACCCCCGCGCCCACGCTCGTCGACGCCCACCACCACCTGTGGGACCTCGGCCGACGTCCGCAGCCCTGGCTCGACGACCCCGCCCTGGCATCGATCAGCCGCACCTTCACCCCCGACGACCTGCGCGCCACCGCGACCCGGCCGATCGCGGGCCGTCAACTGCACCGCACGGTGGTCGTGCAGTGCCTGCCGGACGTGCACGAGACCGAGGACCTGCTCGCCCTCGCGGAGCAGGAGCCGCTGATGGGAGCCGTGGTCGGCTGGGCGGACCTGACATCGCCGGCGATCGGTGACGATCTGGACCGGCTGCTCGCCGGTCCCGGCGGCTCCCGTCTGCGCTCCCTGCGCCATCTCGTCCAGGGGGAGACGGACCCCGGTTGGCTGCAACGCCCGGACGTGGAAAGGGGGTTGGCCGCGGTCGACGGTCGCGGTCTGTCCTACGACGTCCTGGTCCGCAGCCATCAGCTCTATCAGGCGACAGCCCTGGCGGAACGCTTCCCCGACCTACCCCAAGTCCTCAACCACGCGGGCAAGCCGAACATCGCCCGCGGTGAACTGGCGGACTGGCGGCGCGACGTGCAACGGCTGGCCACGCACCCGCAGGTCGTCTGCAAGCTGTCCGGACTGATCACCGAGGCCGACCACACCACGTGGACCACCGCCGACATCCGGCCCGTCTGGGACGCCCTCTTCTCCGCCTTCGGCCCCGACCGGCTGATGTTCGGCTCCGACTGGCCGGTCGCGAACCTCGCGGGCGGATGGAACCGCTGGGCGGCCACCGTGGACGACCTGCTCGACGGCTGTGCCGGCAGTGAGGTCGACGCGCTCCTCGCCGGCACGGCGACCGCCTTCTACCGACTCAACGCCTTCCGCTGACCGTCGGCGTCCGCGCTGAAGGAAACCCTGGAGTACTCGATGACCACCCTCGCCGTCCGCTACACCGCCGCCCGCACCCTGGACACCGCGCCCGCCGAGACCTCCCCGCCGGGTCCGGGCGAGGTGGAACTGGCCCCCGCCTTCGTCGGGATCTGCGGCACCGACCTGCACATCTTCCACGGGGACATGGACACCCGGGTCCGCACGCCCGCCGTCCTCGGACACGAGATGTCCGGCCGCATCGTCCGCGTCGGCCCCGACGTCGACGACTGGCAGCCCGGAGACGCCGTCACCGTCATGCCCCTGCGCTGGGACGACACCCGCCCCGCCTGCCGAGCCGGCCACCAGCACATCTGCCAGCACCTCGACTTCATCGGCATCGACTCCCCCGGCGCCATGCAACAACGCTGGACCGTCCCCGCCACCACCCTCGTCCGCCTGCCCGACTCCCTCCCCCTCGACCACGCCGCGCTCGTCGAACCCACCGCCGTCGCCGTCCACGACGTCGCCCGCGCCGCGGTACGCGAGGGCGAGAAGACCGTCGTCGTCGGCGGCGGACCCGTCGGCGTCCTCATCGCCCTCGTCGCCCGAGCCGCCGGCGCCGACGTCCGCGTGATCGAACTCAGCGCCCACCGACGCGCCCTCGCCGAACAGTCCGGACTCACCGCCTGGGACCCCACCGCCGCGAACGTGCCCGAACTCGTCCGGGCATGGACCCAGGACGCCGGCGCGGACGTCGCCTTCGAGGTCTCCGGCGCCGCCGCCGGCGTCGACACCGCCGTCGACGTCCTCGGCGTACGCGGCCGCCTCTGCCTGGTCGCCATCCACCCCAAGCCCCGCGAGATCAACCTCCACCGCTTCTTCTGGCGCGAACTCACCCTCGTCGGAGCCCGGTTGTACGACCGCGGCGACTTCGAGAAGGCCGTCGCCCTCGTCGCCGACGGCACCGTCCCCGCCGACCTCCTCATCAGCAAAATCGTGCCCCTCACCGAAGCACCCGCCGCGTTCGAGGCACTCGAAGGCGGCGGCGACGTCATGAAGATCCTCGTCGACTGCACCACCCGGACCACCCACGCAGACACAGACGCCGGCACAGACGCCGACGCACACGCCACCCGGGGAGCCGCCGTATGAACGCCACACGAACGCCGACAACCAGCTCTGGCGGGTGGTGAACGTGGACTGATCCGGCTCCGGTCGACCGCCGGAAGGCCGAAGGCCGAAGGCGCATGGACAGCGAAGCCGCGGGACGGGGCCGCCGACGCCGGTCGGCAGGCACCGTCCCGCAGCCGTGTCGGACGGCAACAGACGTGCTGCGTAACCGATTTGATGGTGCAACAAGGTGCCGGGCGTCCTGCCCGAGTCATTGCACCGGGCGGGCCGGCGCGATCACACTGGCCCGCATGGGGGCATGGATCGTGATGTTGAGCGTCTGGGGCGTTTCCTACGCCCTCTACAAAGCAGACGAACAGAACGACAGGCGACGAACCGAACGGATCAGGGCCGAGGCGGTGGAACGGCACCTGTCGGCCGAACGGCAGCCCGAGGACGCGCGCCCGGGCGGAAAGCCCTCGCTCGGCACGACCGCGCTGGCCCTGATCGCCTATCACGACGGCTGGGCGCGGGACACCCTCGTCGTCGACATGCTGCTTCACCGCATTCTCAAGCCCGTGAACCCGTTCGACGCCGTCCACCTGATGGTGCGTCAGTCCAGATCCCGCGGGCGTGCCCCGTCCCCCCAGGCCCTCGCCAGGATGGAGCAGGCATGGAACCGTGAGCAACGGATCATCGCCAAGGCGTCCGACGGATCGCACTCCCCCTTGCTCCTCCCGAGCGACAGCGTCGTGGGGGAGCTCCGCCGGGAACTCGTCGCCAAGGGGTACCTGCGCCCCGCCGACGCCTGGACCATCGAGGTCGAGGTTCCGCCCTGTCTCACCCCGCGCGTCACCGGTGGCGTCATCCTGCTCCTCGCCGCCCTTCCGGCGTTGTGGTGGGAACCGCAGCACCACGACCTCATGGCCCTGGGAATCATGGGCTTCGTCGTGTCCGTGTTCTGGGGCGGCGCGCTCCTGCTGCTCGCGGGACGTGCGGACACGACCGAGGCCAAGCTCCCCAGGGCCACGGCACGCGGTGAACAGGCGATCGCCCAGGCCAGGGCGTACTGGGCGGCCGTGGACCCGGCCGGACGCACCGATCCCTACACACCGGACGAAGCCGTGCGCGCCATGGCCGTGTTCGGCCAGGAGGCGCTCGACCACCTCGCGCGGTCCGACTCCACCGTGAAGACCCTGTTCGACGAACGCAAGGCCCACGAGAGGCGGATTCAGGCCGAGTGGGTGCTCCGCCAGCACGGCGAGCGCCCGGGATGGTGAGCGCCGGCTCCGGGTGACGCCGACGGGACGGTCCGCCGTTCCTCAGTCCCGGTCGGCGCGCCGGTTGATCCCGTCGACGATCCGCGCGGCGTCCTCCGCGTGCTCGACGAGCCAGGCGCCGACATGTTCCCGGACGGCGTCACGAAGACAGGCGCGCACCTCCGCACCGCCCAGGAGCGTACGGGTGGCGCCCAGGAACTCGGGATGGTCGAGCTTCACCGAGACAACGGCCGTGACGCCCTCCAGGATCCCGTCGGCTCCGGCGTCGACGGCGGCCGGCGTCAGCAGCCCGCGGTCGCGTCCGTACTCCGTGACCGCCGTCGCCAGCCCGTCGCGGAAGCCGTCAAGGTGCGTCCCGCCCTCGAACGTGCGTCGACCGTTGGCGAAGCCGCGCAGGCGGGCGTCGCGGCCGCACCACAGCAGGGCCACCTCCATCGTCCCCGCCATCCGGGGATCCTCATGCTCGAAGGCGATGACGTTTTCGGCGCAGGAGCAGCCGGTCTCCGCGTCGAGGGCGGCCACGAAGTCCCTTACCCCCTCGGGGAATCGGAAGCGCACTTCGCGCGTTCCTGCGTCCGGACGGTGGTCGGTCAGTGACAGCTCCACGCCGCGGTGGAGGAAGGCCACTTGCCGCAGGCGCTCCGCCAGGACGGCGAACGAGTACCGGGTCGTCTCGAAGATCTCAGCGTCGGGCCAGAAGGCGATGGTCGTGCCCGTCGTGGTGGTGGATCCCACGGCGGCAGGTGGGACGAGAGCCACACCGCGGACGTACTCCTGGGCCCGGCGCACACCCTCCCGCCGCACCTCGGCCGTGAGCCGGCCCGACAGGGCGTTGACGACGATCAGGCCCGCGTGGAAGTGCCCCACGTACGCGACGTGCCGGCAGGCGGGCTCGCGTCCGGCCTGATAACGGGTCAGCATCGTTTCCAGGCCCGTGACTTCGCGGTTTTCGTCGCTGTCGAAGGGAAGGCCCGGCCCGTCGTCCTCCACGATCACACCGCCGTCGGACGTGAGGGTGACGTCGACGCGGCCGCCGGCGGCCAGGACCGCGTTCACCGCCCGGCCCACCGCCTCGAACACCAGTTCATACAGCCCGCGTTCGCCGGTCGAGCCGACCCACATCCCCGGTCGCTTCCGCACGGCTTCGACACCCTCGAGCACCTCAATACAGGCAGCGTCGTACCGCAGGTCTTCCGCACTCGTCAAAGCCCCTCCCGTGACTGTCCGACAGACGGCCCCAGCCTACGAGAATCCTCGTAAAACACCAGGTCAGAGTCACTTTCATGAAGCCGCAGGCGGCCGGTGGGCGCCCTGCGCGGGAGTGGCCGCCCCGGACCGGGCGCAGCGCGCCCGCGGCCTGTTCCGGAGCCCGTGGGAGGCCCTTGCGCCCCCTTCCCGAGCCAGGCGGAGGGCACCGATTTCACCGATGGCCGGCCGGAGCTAATTGGCTGGTCACCGGCCCTCCCCTCGCGTGACAATCAGCCATCGGCAAGGGGAGGAACACCATGAGCCAGGTCAACCTGACTCTTCATGAGCTGCTGCCGCCGCAGGAGTTGGCGGCCGCACTCGACGCGGGGCACGTCACACGCAAGCCGCACCCGGAACTGCCGCTGTCCATCTACACGTACACGCGGGTCTGTCAGTACGAACGGGTGTGGAACCGGGTGACGACACGCTGCCGGGGCCTTGTCGCCGACGACGTCACCGGTGAGATCGTCGCGCTGCCGCTGCCCAAGTTCTTCAACGTCGGTGAGCACGAGGCCCGTCAGCCCTACGCTCCCGAACTCCCGGACGAGCCGTTCGAGGTGTACGAGAAGGTCGACGGCAGCCTGGCGGTGATCTTCCACTACGCCGGGCGGTGGCGGGTCGCGTCCAAGGGCTCGTTCATCAGCACCCAGGCCACCTGGGCGCAGCGTCTGCTCGACGGGAAGGACACCTCCGGCCTGGTTCCCGGGGTGACCTACCTGGCCGAGGTCCTGTACCCCCAGAACCGGATCGTCGTCGACTACGGCGAGCGCCGTGACCTGGTGCTGCTGGCCGCGTTCGCCAAGGACGGCACGGAAGTCACCCTGTCCGAGGCCGAGACCCACTGGGGTGACATCGGTTCGGTCGTCACCGTGTGGCCCGCCATGCCGCTCGACGAACTGCTGGCCCTGGCCGAGGGCAACCGGCTTCCCGGCGGCCGGGCGGCCACCGGCACCGAGGCCGAGGGGTTCGTGCTGCGCTTCGCATCGGGGGTGCGGGCCAAGGCCAAGCTGGCCGAGTACGTCCGGCTCCACAAGGTCCTCACCGGCGTGACCGAGCGGGACGTCTGGCGCGGTCACGGCATCCAGCGGTTCGCGGGGCTGCCCGCCAAGCAGGTGGCCCAGGCGCTCGGCTGCTCGGCCGAGGACGTCGCCGCGTCCGGGGGCCGGCCGCTGGACGCGCTGCTGGAGCAGGTGCCCGACGAGTTCGACGGCTGGGTGCGCGGTGTCATCGCGGGCATCGAGAAGCAGGTGGACGAACGCGAGCGGGCGATCGACGAGGCGTTCCGGTCCCTCGCCCCGCTCGCCGGCGACCGTGGCGCGTTCGCCCGCGCCGTGAGCGCGCTGCCCGACGCCGCGCTGCGCCCCGCGATGTTCCTGCGCCTGGACGGGCGCCCGACCGGGTTCGTGACGTACCGTTCGGTCCGGCCGGAGGCGTCCGACCCGTTCAAGACCGACGAGGAGAACTGACCGTGCCCGTAGTACACGTCATGACGGGGCTTCCGGCCTCGGGGAAGACGACCGCCGCGCGCAGGATGCAGGCGGAGTCCGAGGGCCGGATGCGTCGTGTCAACCTCGACGACCTGCGGGCGATGCTCGACGTCCCGGCACCCGAGCGCGGCCGGTCGCACGCGCACGAGCAGACCGTGCTGGCGATCCAGGACGCGGCGGTGCGCGCGGCCGTGGACGGCGGATTCGACGTCGTGGTGGACAACACGCACATGACACCGCACATACCGAAACGGCTGAAGGCCGCCGTGGCGGGACAGGCCACCTTCGTCGTGCACGACTTCACCGACGTGCCGGTGGAGGAATGCGTCCGGCGCGACGCCGAGCGGGAGCGAGCGGTCGGCGAGGAGATCATCCGCCTCCTGGCCCACAAGCACGGCGTGGCCAGGCGGGGCGGCTGGCGGCTCACCGCGGAGTGGCTCAACGACGAGCCGTCCGTCGAGCCGTACATCGCGGACCCGGCCCTCCCCTCGGCCGTCATGTGCGACATCGACGGCACGCTCGCCCTGCGGGGTGCCCGGGGCCCGTTCGACTTCACCCGCTGCGAGGAGGACCTGCTCAACGTGTCGGTACGCGATGCGCTGCGCTCCTTCCGGGGCGCCGACGGCGATGTCGTCGTCCTGCTCTCGGGCCGCGGTGAGGAGCACCGCGAGCGGACGGAGTCGTGGCTGCGCGCGCACGAGGTGCCGTACGACGAGCTGTGGATGCGTGCCGCGGGTGACGGCCGCCGCGACGACGTGGTGAAGGCGGAGCTGTTCGACCGGCATGTGCGTCACCGCTTCGCGGTGCGGGTCTCCCTCGACGACCGGGACCGTGTCGTCGCGGTGTGGCGCCGGATGGGCCTGCCGACCTGGCAGGTCAACTACGGCAGCTTCTGACCCTCGGCGGGCGCGGGGCGTCCGTTTCGCATGGCGTCCGTCCGTCTCGGATCAGCCGCCCCTGCGTGTGGGGGGCGGCTGATCGTCGGGCATCGGGGGCCGGCCGGTGAGCAGGCTCCGCTGTGCGGAGTTCGTGGGGACCGCGCCTCGTGGGCGTCAGGCGTACGGGTCGAAGGGGATCCCGGACGGCTTGGCCTTGTTGAGCGTGTCGTTGAACTTGGAGTCCTGGAGGGGGAGGTTGGCGTTCCCCCAGTCGGATCCGTTCAGCGCGTTGCGCAGGTTGGGCGCCAGGTTGTCCCAGGTGAGCAGGTTCTCCTGGTGCCAGGCGCCGGTGTCGTTCTCGGCCGTCTCGCCCCACTCGGCGAAGCGGAAGGCGTGGGTGCTGGCGCCGTCCTTGTGGTAGACGGCCATGACGCGCCGGCCGCTCATCGGGACGTCGGCGATCGGATGGGTGCTGAACCCGCCGTGCCGGGAGGCGGACAGGTACGAGGGTGTGTCCGCGCCCTGGACGACCCAGACGACCATGCACTCCCAGTCGTGGCGGTGGCCGATGCCGGGCGAGGCCTCGTCCTTCTCGAAGTAGCTGGCGTAGATGATCCCGCACCAGCCGTTGTTGCACTTGGCCCGCGAGTAGGTGTTGGCATGGTCGAGGTGGCCGCCGCGGCACTGGCCGGTGACGGAACCGGTCGGCTTCAGACCGCCGTTGAGGTTGCCGGCCGGGTCGATGGCGGCGGCGGGGTAGCACGAGTCCGTGTCGTAGTCGTACACGGGCTCGAAGTACGTCTGGAACGTGGTGGCGTTCTCGGGGAGGTTCTGCAGCACGCCTGCGGAGGCGCTGCCCGACAGGGTGACCGTGAGCGCGAGGGCGCTGCCCGCGACGGTCGTGGTTCTGGCGAGCCGGGAGGTCCTGCTGGTTCGAGGCATGGAGGGTCCCATCGGCGGTTCGGTGGTTCGATGGTTGCGGACATGACATCCGCGGTGTGCAGGAAGAGAGTGGCAAGCCGAAAGGGCGATGGAAGGGCTTTCCACGAAACTCGTGGAAGCCGTTCGACGAACTGATCGACGCCCACCGGACGTTCCGTGGCGGGTTGTTCGTTTTCGGCCGCTCCCGGCCGTCCCCGGTCTCCGTCGGTCTCGGCGACGCCGCCGCGGCAGGCGTCCGTCCGCGGGAACCTGCGCACATCGCCCCGCGGATCGCCTCAGGGGATATGTCCAGGTGAACGGGCCCACCAGATCCGACGTATACGTCGAGGTGAACGCACGTGCCGGCCGCAGGGTCGCCGACGACGGACGACCGACCGCCCCGAACCCGGGGCGGGCCATGGTCGGCGCGCAGAATGCGCTGCGGCGCGCGACGCCCCGGTCTGCGACGGCGCCCGGGCCCGCAGCGGCGACCGCGCTCACGCGCCGGGGCCGTCAGGAGGATGATGGGCTGCCGTGCCGGCTGAACAGGTGACCGGAGACCACAGACGTGCCGGAGCAGACCGGGCCGGCCGCGCGGAAACCTGCGCGCGGGCCGGGCTGTTCGCCGTGCTCGGCACCGTCCTCGCGGCCTTCGGCCATCACGCGATCGCCGAAGGCACGGTGCCCTGGCGGCTGGTGACCGTGCTCACCGTGGCGCAGTTCTCGGCTGTCTGGCCGCTCGCACGACGGCGCTGCGCCCCGGTCACCACGATCGGGGTCACACTGGCGACGCAGGGGGTACTGCACCTCGCGTTGTCCTGCGCGGACGGCGACGCCCCGATGGCCTCGACCGGGCACACCTCGCACGCGGGGCACATGACCGCCGTCGGTGACGGCCACTCCTGGCATCACGCCGGAGCGGCGATGACCCTCGTGCACACGGCCGCCGCTCTGGTGGTGGCCTGGCTGCTGCATCGGGCGGACACCCGGATGACGGCCGCGCTCGCCACGCTCCGCACCCTCGCCGGGGCCGCCGCATCCGCGCTGGCCCTGATGCGGCCCCGGGCGGTCACCGATCAGGACCGACCGGCGGTCCGGCGGCCCCGTCGGCGGTCCGGCGCGTTCTTCGAGGCGGCGGCACAGGCGCGGGAGGAGGTGCTGGAGCACGCGGTGGTGCGCAGGGGACCGCCGCGGCGGGGACGCCCTCCGGTCCCTTCACCGGCCCCGGTCACTGCGGGGCCGCATCCACCCCTGTCAGCCAGGAGTTCCCCGTGTCCCTCTCCACCCGTCCCGTGCCTCTCTCCATCCCTCCCCTGCCTCTCGCCGTCCCTCCCGTGACCCGCTCCACCCGTCCGTCGGCGCGTGCGGGCCGTCGTCTCGTCCTCGCCGGCGCCCTCGCGTTGACGGCCACGCTCGCCCTTGCCGCCCCGGCCGCCGCGCACGCTGAGGTCGAGGCCGACAAGCCCCAGGCGCTGGCCGAGAACGTCACCCTGAGCTTCGTCTCCGAGGCCGAGTCCGACTCGGCGGGCTTCACCGACGTGCGTGTCGTCCTGCCCGAGGGGATCGCCCCCGCCGACATCACCCTCGCCGAGGGCCCCAAGGGCTGGAAGCTGACCCCGGCCGCGGACGGCTACACCCTCGCCGGCCCGGCGCTGAAGACCGGTGTCGACGCCGAGTACAAGATCAAGGTCCGTCAGCTGCCGGACGTGAAGCAGCTCGTGTTCAAGACCGTCGAGACCTACAGCGACGGTGAGGTCTCCCGCTGGATCGAGCTGCCCACCGGCGGCAAGGAGCCCGAGCAGCCCGCGCCGGTCCTGAAACTCAAGGCCGCGGCCCCGGGCGCCAAGCCGGTCGCCCCGAGCCCGACGGCGACGCCGAGCCCGACTCCCAGCGCGGCCGCCTCCACTCCGTCCACCACGGCGAGCGCGCCGGACGCCTCGCCGACCGCCGCCGACACGGCCGCCGACGAGGACGACGGCATGTCCTCCGGGCCCCTCGTCGCCGTGATCTTGGTCGCCCTCCTCGTACTGGGTGGCGGGGCTTGGTGGCTGGTCAAGCGCGGCTCCGGCTCGTCCGGTTCCTCCGAGCCCACCGGCTCCGCCGACTCCACCGAGCCCACCGGCTCCGCCGAGTCCTCCGAGTCCTCCAAGTCCTCCAAGTCCTCCGGCGAGAACTGACGCGGCATCATCGGCGGCGGGGCGAGCGCTGACCGCCAACCACCTCACCCCGCCGCCACCCCGTGACACATCGGAGGCGACGGCACGCGCACGAGGACTGCCACCGGGGTTCTCCTCGACCCCGACACGGCCGGCCGGTCGTCCGCGAGCGCCTCACCCTCCGGCCCCGGCGATCGGTATGCGCGCCCACAGCGCTAGCATCGCCGTGATGAACAGCCGGACCCAGCACAGGCCTTGTGACGCGGAGGCGACGACCTCGCCCGTCGCGCTCTGCGCCGTGCTGGCGATGCTGCTCATCGCCCTGGCCATGTGCCTGGGTTCCACGACCCACATCACCGCCGGCCCGCGGGCGGTCACCCTCGTGACCGCCGCGACCCATGTCACCGCGGCGACCCCTGTCACCGTCTCGGCCGCCGCGCGGCAACCGGGGGACGGCCGGGCCGGCGCGCACCACTCGGTGGCCTCGGCGCATCCGGGCGACTGCCACTCCGGCGACGGGTGCTGCGCCCGGTCCGCACACGGCGGGCCCGCCCTGGTCCCCGCGGCGCCCCAGCCGTTGCCGGTCGTCCTGCCGTGCTCGCCGGCTCCGGTCCCTCGGACGGTCACCGCCCGTGCCACCGGCCAGCCGCCCTCCCGGAGCGCCCCCGATCTCCACGTCCTCAAGGTGCAGCGGATCTAGACGGACGCCACGCGCCCCTGAGCGCACCGGCCTCCATCCTTTCCCCTGCACTCACCGCCGCACGGCGGAGACGAGGACGACCCTGTCATGAGCAAGACCAGCAAGAAGGCCGCGGCCGCATCCCGCAAGGACCGCATCGAGGAGATGCGCCGCGCCGAGAGAGCCCGCGAGCGCCGCAACCGCATCCTCACCGTCACCCTCAGCGGCGTCATCGTCGCCGCTCTCGTCGGCTGGGGTGCGTACGCCATCGACGAAGCGAACGAGCGCGAGGAGCAGAAGGCCGCCGCGGCGGAGAAGCCGGTGCCCGGCGAGAAGACCTGGGACGCCAAGAAGCTCGGGCGCAACCACGTCTCCACCGCCGTGACGTACCCGATGCAGCCTCCCGTGGGCGGCGACCACCACCAGGCGTGGATGACCTGCGACGGCACGGTCTACACAGAGGCCATAGCGAACGAGAACGCCGTCCACTCCCTCGAGCACGGCGCCGTCTGGGTCACCTACAACGAACAGGCCGCCGACGCCGACGTCAAGACCCTCGCCGACCGGGTCGACAGGACGCCCTACACCCTCATGAGCCCCGTCAAGTCCCAGGCCGGGACGATCACCCTTTCCGCCTGGGGCCGTCAACTGACGGTCGAGAAGGCCTCCGACAGCAGGGTCGAACAGTTCCTGCTCAGGTACGTCCAGGGTGCGCAGACCCCTGAGCCCGGTGCCGCCTGCACCGGCGGGCTGACCGCCTCCTGACCGACATGGTCACCGGGTTCGCCCGGTGTCCGGTGTCCGGTGTCCCACGGTGCGCCGCGCTGCCCGGCCGCTCCGCGCGGCGCAGCGCGGCGCACCCGCACGATGCGGCGTCGGCGGAGGTGCGGTGCGCGTACGGCAGGGGCTGTGACGGTGACAGTGACGGGCGCAATGGTGCCGCGCGGCGTGGTCAGTAGCGCTCGGCCTTGGCGACCTCGGCGGTCAGTGCGGGCTCGGGCGGCTTGCGGCTGATGGCGAGGGGGTGGGCCCGGGCGCCGGCCGCGAGGTCGTCCGCGCCGACGAAGCGCGTCTCGACGACCTTGCCGTCGGAGTCGCGGAAGTCGACCTGGACCGCGAAGGACGCCGTCCGGTCCGTGCTGTTCTTGATGTTCACGATGACGGCCAGCAGGCCGCCCGTCTCGGCGCGTGGCTTTCCGGTGATCGAGACGTCCGCAGTCGCGTTGCCCCGGCCCTCGACGTTCTTCAGCTTCTTCTCCGCGGCCTGGTTGGCGCGCGCGACCTCCGCGGACACCGACGCCTCGAACTCCGAGGCGCGGGCCGAGGCGGAGGAGGCGGCGGCGGAAGCGGCAGCGCGGACGGACTCCTTCACGGACGCGCCGAGCGAGCCGAGCGCGGACGGCGCGGCGCCGGAGAAGGACGCCGTGTCGGGAGCGGAGGGACGCGGAGTGAAGGAAGCGCCGCTGTCGTCACCGTCGCCGCTGCTGCACGAGACCAGCGACGCGGCAGCCACCACCGCCACCGTCAGACCGGCGACGGCGGAAGCGACGCGGCCCCGCAGCGGTCTTGCCTTCACGCCGGACGCACCGTCGTTCATCAGGTCGGACCCTTCGTCATGTTCTCGTGATGTCCACGCCTTTTGTTCACTCGGCTTCATCGTCCCCGGCGCAGTCCGCCGGAACCACCCGGCAGGGTGCGGAAGAGTGGCACCGGTCGTCAGGCGACGTCGACGGTGAAGGTGGACTCGGTGCCGTCCGCTGCGGTCAGGGTGACCGGACCGAACGTGATGATCGCGTCGGAGGAGCCTCCGGGGCCCCGGTAGAACCCGGTGGCCTCGGTGATGCGGACGGCGAGAGCCGCGAGGGTGGCCGCCGCCTGCTCGTCCGCGTCGGCCTTCGCCTGGGTGAGCGCGTGGTGACCATGGGCCTCGGCCCACTCCCGCACGCTCCGGGCGGCCCGGCTCATCTCGGGCAGGATGCTCTCGTTCGCCCAGGCCCACAGCCACGAGCCCGACGACCGGCTGTAGCTGCCGAGGAGCTGCGCCGGGGCCGTCGCGGTCCTGTCGGAAAAGGTCCATGTGATGAGGCCGGTCCTCTGGTCGAGGCCCCAGCGGTCCGCCGAGCCCAGTCCCCAGGACATGTGCGCACGGGCCAGTTGGTCGATCATGTCCTCGCCCTGCAGCAGCAGCGTGCTCAGGTCGGCGTGATCACCGCTCTGCGTCAGTGGCCGCCGCTTTCCCGCACGGTTGAACAGTCCCATGGCGCGAAGTCTGTCAGATGCCGCCTGCCGGCCGGTGGCCGCGCTGCGCCGCACGTCAGCAGCGGTGGCGGCTGAGCCGCTCGCACGGAGTCAGGTCACGCGGGCGGTCGACGTCGTCGGGCGTCCGGCCACGGCAGCGGCGTCGAGGAAGTCGCACGACTCCCCGTCGGCCGGCACCGGTTCGGGCGGGGGCGATCTCGGCCCCCGTCCTCGTCCAGGTACTGAAGCACCGACGTACCGACGTACCGTCCATGCGCGTCCGACCGTGGATGTTGGGTGCGACGTGGCCGGGGGGCGTCACCGCGATGTCGGCCCGCTCGCGGCCTCCGGTCCTTCGGCGTTCAACGCCGCGAGCTGTGCGTCGGCGCGCTCGGCGACGAGGGTGAGGACACGGCCGGCTGCGGCCAGATCATCGGCGGGTATCCCGCCCCAGATCCGGGCGGAGAGCGGAGCGGTCTCCGCGCCGACGGCGGTGAGAAGGTCACGTCCCGCGACCGTGGGACGCAGGTGCGCGCCGTCCGCGACGAGCAGCCGACGGGCCAGCAACTCGTCGAGAGAGGCGCGGATGCCGGCCGGATCGGCCTTGAGGGAGGCGCGTACCTGGGCGACGAGATCGTCCGGGCTCTGCGGGGCGCCGGCGGTGACGGCGGCACGCAGCGCGACCTGCTGCTGGAACGTGATGCCGTGGCGTGCCAGGACGTGCTCCAGAACACCGCGGGCGGCGTAGTGGGCCAGACCCAGAGCGCGGGAGTCGGCGACGGGGCCGGTGGTGCGGGATTCGGTGGAGCCGGGCGCAGTGGTGGTCATGGTGTTCTCCCCTGGGTGCTGTCGTCGCCGGTCAGGAACGAGTGCTTCCTGAGGGATAGAGTACATGGCTTCTATAGCCATGGCTATTATCGGCTCGGGCGGTAGCCGCACTCGACGGGGAGCGGCACCTCGGAGCCGCACCTCGGAGTCGCACCTCGGAGTCCTCACAGCCCTCACGACCGTGAAGGTGGGGCGTGACAGAAGTGGCCGATTCGCTGAACGAACGCGCAGGCTGGGCTAGCCTCTTGTTCCATGGGGGCGAACTAACGTTCATCGAAAGTCACTTCGGGGGAATTCTTGTCGGGACAGCGACCGGGACCTGCTGACGATGCGGCGGCCACGCTGCGGCAGACCGGTGCCTCACCACTGCGGCTCGGCGACCCCAGGCGCGTCGGCCCGTATATGCCGGTGGCACTGTTAGGCAGTGGCGGCATGGGACGCGTCTACCTGGCCCGCCCCGCGGACGAGAGCCCCGGACTGGTCGCGCTGAAGGTGATCAGGCCCGAGTACGCCGAGGATCCGAGCTTCCGGCGCCGGTTCGAACGGGAGGCGTCGGTGCACGCCCGGCTTCGGACGCCGCACACGCCACGGCTGTGCGGTACGGGCTTCGAGGACGAGTTGCTGTGGATGGCCACGGAGTACCTCCCCGGGTTCGACCTGGCGGAGGCCGTACGCGAGGACGGCACCCTGGAGACGGCCGCGGTCTGGCGTCTGGTGGGGGAACTGGGCAGGGCGCTCGCCGGGCTCGCCGTCGAGGGGATCGTGCACCGGGACCTGAAGCCGTCCAACGTGCTGCTGTCCGTCCGGGGCGCGCACGTGATCGACTTCGGCATCTCCAAGGCCGCGGACGCGAGTGCCATCACCGGTACGGGCAACCGCGTGGGCACACCGGCCTACATGTCGCCCGAGCACCTGAGGGAGGGCCGCTCCGACACGGCGTCGGACGTGTTCTCGCTCGCCGGGACGCTGGCCTACGCGGTCACGGGCCGGGCCCCGTTCGGCGACGGCACCGGCGTCGACGTGATGCACCGGGTGGCGTTCGAGGAACCCCACCCCGAGGTGATCGGCGAGATCTCCGCGGCTGACCCGGAGTTGGGCGCACTGCTCACCGCCTGTCTGGCCAAGGAGCCTGCGCAGCGCCCCACTCCGCAGCAGCTCATCGCCACGGCCGGGGCCCACGCCGTGCCGTCCGACTGGCCGGAGCCGCTGAACGCGAAGGTCCAGGCCCGGCAGCGGGCGTACGAGACGCTGCTCCGCCTGCCTGCCACCGGCACGCCCCGCCTGCGGTCGGCGGGTGACCCCTCGGCGATCCCGGCCGCACGGACGCCTGAGCCCCAGCCCCCCGTCGCGCGCGCTGCGCCTGTTGCCTCACCGTCGGCGGAGAAGGACCCGGCCGCGACACCGGCACAACGGTCGGGAGCGCCTCAGACCCCCGCCCGGAACCGACGGAAGCCGCTGCTGATCGCCGCCGCGGCCCTCTCGACCTGTGCCGTGGGCGCGGCGGCCTTTCTGCTCACCGGTCAGGACCACCCCGCCACCGCCTCCCCGGAAAAGGGCGTCACGGCGGCCGTCGGCGTCGAACCCGGCGCCGCCTCCACGGCGCCCGTCTCCCCCGGTACGAGCGCGCACGCGCGCCCCGACGTGGACGGCGCCGCCGTCGAGAACCGCGGCGGCACGACCGGAACCACCTCCCCGGGCGCCGAGCCGTCGGCCTCCCCCGCCGGCCGGCCCGTCAACGCCTCGGCTCCCAGCACCGCACCGGACGCTTCCCCCTCCGCCACGCCGTCCAGCGCCGCGCCGTCGCCCGTGACCGGCACGCCGCCCTGGCTCTCCGAGTGCACGTACTACGCCGGCAAGGCACGCACCCGCCTCGGCGACACCGGCAAACGCGTACAGCAGGTTCAGTGCATGCTGTCCAAGCGCGGGTACAGCGAGGGAAGCACCGACACGGACGGTGAGTTCGGGGCCGGCACGAAGGCGGCGGTCCAGACCTTCCAGAGCGACCGGGGCCTCAAGGCCAACGGCGTCGTGCGACCCGACACCTGGAACGCGCTGCGCACCACCGACTGACGGGCCCCGGCCGCAACGGCCGGGAGTCGGAGTCATCGGGCAAGTGGCGGGCAGGCACGGAGAAACCCACAAGGCAGATCGCCGTGCCGTGCCCGGGCAGCAGATCTCCGTGACGTGAAGTGACGTGCCAGGCAGGAGAGTTGAAGCGCTTCGACGCACGCAGTTGTTTTCCCGGGCTGTCAATGACTGCAGGAGAGCAAGCTTTCAGGGCTTCCGCTCCCTTGCCCTGTGAGAAGGCTGTCATTAACCTTCAGCGCCAGGTGAAGCGCTTCGACACCTCACCTCACCTCACCTCACCTCACCTCACCTCACCTCACCGCGGATCCGGAGTCCGATTCTCCCCCGCGGACCGCTCGCCCTCTCTCCACCACCTGTTCCTCACCACCCCCCACGGGCGGAACTCCCCGCTCGGGCAACGAAGAAGGGTCAGAGATGAAGGGAAGTCACCACTCCACCGGCCGCCGCAGAGGCGGCCCCCGGCGTCTGCTCGGCCTCTTGGCGGCGCTGGTCGCCGCGATGGGGCTGGCCGGCACCGACGCCCTCGCCGCGCCCCACGAGAACGAGTCCGCGGCACCCGCGCACCGGGCGCAGAGCCCCATGAGCACGGTGGCCGCGATGCAGCCCAGCTGGAACCTGGGCAACACCCTGGACGCCATCCCCGACGAGACGTCATGGGGCAACCCGCAGGCCGCCAAAGCCCTGTTCGACACGGTCAAGGCCCAGGGATTCCGCAGTGTCCGGATTCCCGTGACGTGGACCGACCACCAGTCCCCCACCGCCCCCTATGCCATCGACGCGGCGTGGATGAACCGCGTCAAGCAGGTGGTCGACCTGGCCCTGGCCGACAACCTCTACGTCGTGATCAACGTCCACCACGACTCGTGGCAGTGGCTCGCCGCCATGCCCACCGACCATGACGGCGTCCTGGCCCGCTTCAAAGCCACCTGGACCCAGATCGCCGCCAAGTTCAGGGACTCCCCGCAGAGCCTGCTCTTCGAGAGCAACAACGAACCGCAGTTCACCAACACCACCGACGCCCAGGGCATCCAGTACAACAACGAGCTGAACGCCGCGTTCCACGCGCTGGTGCGCCGGTCCGGCGGCAACAACGCGACCCGTCTGCTCGTCCTGCCGACCCTGCACACCAATTCCGGCCAGGCCTTCCTGGACGCCCTGGCCGACGCGATGCGGTCGCTCAACGACCCCAACCTCGTGCCCACCGTGCACTACTACGGCTACTACCCGTTCAGCGTGAACGTGGCGGGCGGCACGCAGTTCGACGCCACCTCGCAGAAGGACATGAGCGACCACTTCGCCCGGATCCGCTCCACCTTCACCTCCAAGGGCATCCCCGTCTACCTCGGTGAGTACGGACTGCTGGCGTACCCCGACTCCAACCATCCCTCCCGGATCGAGCGGGGCGAGGCGCTCAAGTACTACGAGCAACTCGGCTACGAGGCCCGCACCGCCGGGGTCACCACGGCTCTGTGGGACCCCGGGACCTGGGCCTACCTCAACCGCACGACACAGCGGTGGAGCGACCCCGCGCTGTTCGCCGCGATCAGGTCCAGCTGGACCACCCGCTCCGGAACCGCCTCCTCGGACCGGATCTTCCTGGCGAAGTCGAGCGCCGTCACGGCGAGGTCGCTCACGCTGAACCCGAACGGCACCGTCTTCCAGGGTCTTTGGCAGGGCAGCACGCGGCTGGCCCAGGGCCGGGACTACTCCCTCTCCGGGAACCAGCTGACGCTGACCGCCTCAGCGCTGACCCGCCTGGCCGGCAACCGGGCCTACGGGATCAACTCGACCGTCGAGGCCCGGTTCTCCCTGGGACTGCCCTGGCAGATCCACGTGACCACGTACGACAGGCCGGCGCTCTCCGACGCCGACGGCGACACCGGCGGTCTCGCCGTCCCCGCCCAGTACCGGGGTGACCAGCTGGCGACCATGGAGGCCAGGTACGCCGACGGCAGCAACGCCGGCCCGACGAACTGGACTCCGTTCCAGGAGTTCAACGTGTCCTTCAGCCCCGACTACTCCGGCAACCGGCTCCTCCTCACCCCCGACTTCCTCAACGCACTGCGCGACAACGCGCAGGCAACGCTCGTCTTCCACTTCTGGAGCGGCGCCACCGTGACCTACCGCGTGCTCAGGAACGGTGGTTCGGTGACGGGAACCGTCGCCTGACCGGTCCTCACCCCGGACGCCCTCCTCGGCGTCCGGGGCTCTCCCGCACGGGAGGTCACCGGGGCCGGCGCGGGCGGCCGGGGTCCGCATCGGCGTCCCTTCGGCTTCGGCACGGTCGCCTGCGCCGGGTCCGGCCTCCTGACCGTCAACGGCCGCCGGACGCGGCGCGCGCGACCGCCGCGGCGAGGACGTCGGCGACCTCGCCCGCGTGGGACAGGTGCGGGGAGTGCCCGGACGCGACGCGAACGCTGTGCGCGGCGCGCGCGGCCCATTGTTCCTGGACGGCCGGCGGCAGCGCCGGGTCCTGCGTCGCCACGACGTACGTCGTGGGGAGGCCGGCCGGGGCGGCGCCAAGCTTCTTCTCCGTGAAGGCGCGCATGCCCTGCCAGTTGAGCCGCTCGACGGCCTCCGCGGCAAGGACCGGGTCGACACCGCTGAAGATCGACTCCTCGGCGTCCCCCGCCTTCACGGCCAGACCGTCGGGCGAGTGGATCCAGGCGGGCGGGAAGTCACCCCCCATCCACTGCGTCATCGACATGTCGGGTTCCAGTGCGAACGCCGCCAGGAGGACGAGTTCGGCCACCTGGTCCGACTCGGCCGCGGCCCAGGTGGCGGGGACGCCGCCGTAGGAGTGGGCGGCGAGGACGACGCGGCCGTCCACGGCCTCGACGGCCGCGCGCACCACCGCGACGTCCTCGGTGAGTCCTTGCGCGGCCGCGCTGTCGGGATCGCTGCTGGGCAGTTGTACGGCGCGGGAGGCGACGCCGCGCGCGCGGTGAGCCGCTCGCGCAGCGGGTCGAAGATCCACGGGGTGTGCATCGCCCCGTGCACCAGCACGACGGTCGGGTTCATGGGTGCGTCCTCAGGTGCCGCCCGTACGCCGCGACGCGACGCGGTGCGGTGCGCCGCGGCGTACGGGCGGTGATGCGGATGGGGGTGGTGCGGACGGGGGTGATGCGGACGGGGGTGGTGCGGATGGGGTGGTGCGGCCGGCTGGACGGGTCAGCCGGCCATGGCGTCGCGGACGAGCGCGGTGTCGACGAACTGCTCGAAGCGGACGATGAGTCCGCCGCGCACGACGAAGTGGTGCGCCACCCGGACGTCGATCGCCTTGCCTGTGGCGTTGTTGCGGGCGGTGTACCGGGCCAGCACGACGACGTTCTCCCCGTCGACGACGTAGGTGTCGTCGTGGGCCGTCCAGCCCGTCCAGTCCTTGCCGAGCTGTTCCATCACGTTGGCGGTGACGCCGTCGGGAGTGCGGTAGGTGCCCGCGAGGGGGAAGCCGGCCATCTCCGTCCACTCGACGTCCGGGGCGAGGGTGGCCCGAAGGGCCTCCAGGTCACCGGCCGCGGAGGCCAGGTACTGGCGGCGTACGACGTCTGCGGGGGCGGCGGAGGTCGCGAACTCGCTCATGTCAGCCCCACTTCATTTCGCCCTTGGCGACCTTCGCGCCGATCTGTGCGGCGATCAGCATCCCGTTGTCCGGGTAACGCTCGACCAGCGCCTCGGTCAGGGCGGCGCCGTCGGCGGCCTTGCCGAGCTCCTCCTCGAAGGCGAGCAGGTAGTCGCGGGTGGCGGTGATGGCGGTCGCGTCCGCCGCCGTGCCGGGCAGTCGGTGACCCGGCACGACCAGTGTCGGGTCGAGGGCGGCCATCTCGCCGAGGACGTCGATCCAGGCGGCGCGGTCGCCGGGGGTGGGGGTGTCGGCGACCCAGACGTGCTCCTGCTGGAAGAGCAGGACGCCGCCGAGCAGGGCGCGGTGCTCGGCCTGCCACAGGTAGTGGCGGTCCGGCAGCGCGGCCGGGCCGCCCTTGAGCTGGAAGGTGTGGCCTTCCAGGGTGATGTCCCCGGTGAGGGGCTCGAGGTCCACCAGGCGGGTGGGCAGGTTGGAGCCGAGCGCCGCCCACGCCTTGAGCTTGCCCTCGTAGGAGTGCTGGATGTGCTCGATGACGAGCGGGGTCGCGACGAAAGTGGCTGCCGGGAAGGCGTCGGCGAGGACCTCTGCGCCGAAGTAGAAGTCGGGGTCGGCGTGGCTGACGAACACGGTGGTCAGCTCCTTGCCGGAGTCGAGGATCTCGGCGGCGAGGCGGTGCCCGTCGGCGCGCGTGAAGGCGGCGTCGACCAGCAGTGCCTCGTTCTCGCCGGTGACGAGGGTGGCGGTCTTGTTCTTGCTGCCGGCCGGGAAGTCGAGGTCGAGGATCTTGAAGTCGAGCGTGCTCATGACGGTTCCTTCGAGGGAGGTGATCGGGGACGGGGTAGGGGTCGGGGGACGGGTCGGTCAGGAGGGACGGGGGGCGGAGAACGCCGCGAGACGTCGCTCCACCTCACCGGTGGTGGCTCGGCCGCGCGCCAGCACGGTCGTGCGCTCGGCGTCGACGGCGAGGAGGGTGGGGAATCCGTCGACGCCCAGCCCGGCGGCGCGGGCGAAGTCGGCTTCGGCCGCGGTCCGTGTACCGGGCGCTTCGAAGGCGGAGACGGCGTCCTGCGCACCCAGGCCGGCCTGCTCGGCGAGCTTCCGGTAGGTCTCCGGATCGGAGAGGCTGAGGCCGTCGACGTAGAAGGCGTGCTGCAGCGCCATGGCCAGTTCCGCCGCACGCGCGGGAGCGGCCTGCCTGAGGGCGGCGAGCCCACGGGCGGCGGCCTCCGAGTCCATGACGAACGAGCCGTCGGCGATCAGCTTCTCGTACGCCTCGCCGAACTCGGCGCCGGTCTGCTCGGCGATCGCGGCGTTGGCGCCCTGGACGTATCCGAACGCGCGGATCGGCACCCGGCGCGATCCGGTGAACAGGCCTCCGGAGACGACGTCGACGGCGAGCTCCGGATGCCGCGAGGTCACTTCGCGCAGCGTCGGGGAGAAACCGTGCGACCAACCGCAGTAGGCGTCGAAAACATAGATCAGCTTCATCGAGGACCTCGACAGAAAGGTGTGGCGCCCGCCCGGTGCGAGCGGTTCACCGGACCAACAATACCTGACGCGTCAGATATTCCGGCGATCACCCGAACCGCCCGCCGAGCGCGTCCGCCACCCACTCACCCTTGACCGGCGCCCATGGACTCCACCACGGGAGTTGGGTCAAACGGCCGCCGAACACGCACCCGTTCGGACGCAAGTCGAGAGGTTCACCTGTCCGACACCAGGCGGCCAGCCGTAGCCCGCCCCATGGACTAGACCGCGCGGTCAAGATTTGATCTCCCTCGACAGAGGCGACGACAGAAGTGAGTTACCAGCGGTAAGTTCCCGCTGCCCCTCCCCACTCACAGGAGCTCCCCTTCATGCGCCGTCTTCTCACCTGCATCACGGCCGCGGCCATCACCTGCGGCGGATTCGTCGCGACCGCGACGCCCGCCGCCGCGGCGGACCCGGCATCCGGCTCGTTCAGCACCCTCACCTACAACGTCGCAGGGCTGCCGGCGATCCTGTCCAGCGCCTCCACGCCCCGCGACACCAGCACCACGGCCATCGGCCAGCGCATCGCGCCCTACGACATCGTGCACGTCGAGGAGGACTTCAACTACCACTCCTACCTCTACGCCGCCGACACCGCGCACGCCTACCGCACCCCCACCAGCGGCGGCGCCGGCATCGGCAGCGGGCTCAACACGCTGTCGAAACTCCCTTACGACGCCGACGACTTCGAGCGGGTGCGCTGGAACTCCTGCCAGGTCGACTCCGGCGACTGCCTGACCCCGAAGGGCTTCACGTTCATACGGGAGCGGCTCGCCGAGGGCGTCTACGTCGACTTCTACAACCTGCACACCAACGCCGGCACCAACGACGGCGACCTCGCCTCACGCGCCGACAACCTCGCCCAGCTGACGGCCTTCATCAAGACCCACTCCGCCGGCAACGCCGTCGTCGTCATGGGCGACACCAACACCCGCTACACCCGCTCCGGCGACACCATCGCCGAGTTCGCCGCCGCGGGCGGACTCACCGACGCCTGGGTCAAGCTGGTCCGTGGCGGCACCCCGCCCGCCAAGGGCAGCGACGCCCTGGTCTGCGACCAGACCGGCCCCACCGTGCCCAACACCTGCGAGGTCGTCGACAAGGTCCTCTACCGCGGCAGCGCACTGGTCACGCTCAACGCCACCTCCTACAACAACGAGCACGCGGGGTTCCTCACCGCCGACGGGCTCATGCTCTCCGACCACGACCCCATCGGCGTCGGCTTCTCCTGGTCGCGCAACCCCGCCTACCAGCTCAGCGACCAGTTCGGCGGACCGCACGGCGACTACTACAACGACATCGATGCCGTACCGGCCGGCGCAAGCCCCGTCAGCATCTCGCTGCGCAGCGGCTCCCGGATCGACGGCGTGGCTCTGACCCTCGCGGGCGGCAAGGTCCTCACCCACGGCGGCACCGGCGGCACGGTGTCGACGCTGACCATGGGCAGCGGTGAGTACGTCACCTCCGCCCAGCTGTGCCAGGGCCAGAAGGACGGCCTCACGCGCGTCTTCTCCGCCAAGTTCACCACCAACCTCGGCCGCAGCCTGTCCGGCGGGTCCACCACGTCCGACTGCGTGACGCGCACCGCGCCGTCGGGATGGCAGCTCGCTGGGTTCCACGGCCGCGCCGGGAACGAGATCGACAAGCTCGGCTTCATCTACACGAAGCGCTGACCCAAGCCGAACCTTGGACGCACCGAACACGCGGCGGCGGCCTCAGAGCGGTCGCCGCGTGCCGTCTCGGTCCCCAGCGGACGGACCGGCTCACTGCTGGATCTGGTGCGCCTGCCGGAAGGCACCGGGGGTGACTCCGGTGTGACGGGTGAAGAACTTGCCGAAGTTGGTGGGGTCGGGGAAACCGAGGCGGCGGGCGATCGTCGCCACCGGTTCGTCGGTGTGGGCCAGCAGACGTTGGGCCAGATCGTCGGCCTCTGTCCGTCGCGCGCTCTCGTGGGACAGCGCGTCTGCGAGCCGGGCTCCGGGAACGCCGTCGGGCGTCCCGGGGCCCGTGGCATGTCCCGACGTGACGAGGACGGGCCGCTCCTCGCGCCGGCTTCGTTTCGAGCTGCCGGGGCAGTCGGGAAGCGGATACCGTCGAGCGGGCGTACCGGCAGTTGAGCTGAGGAGATCTGGGCATGGCAGCAGGACCGGAGCAACAGGAGAGCCAAGGGAGAGGGGCCCCGGCGGCACCTGTCGCGCCCCCGGCGGCACCTGTCGCGCCGGCCGAGGGGCTCGAGGCCATCGGCACCGGGGCCTACGTCGTGGACGAGGAGGGCCGCATCCTCGCCGCCAACGCACGCGCCGAGCAGCTGCTGGGCCGGTCCGCCGTGGATCTGCTCGGCCATGACGCGCACGATCTGCTGCACCGGGACATCCACGGCCAGCCCCTGTCGCGAAGCCAGTGCGACATGCGCCAGGCGTTCCACGCCGGTCGCACCGCGCAGGCCCCGGAGGCCTACTTCGCACGCGGGGACGGCTCCCTGCTGCCCATCTCGTGGCTGATAACCCCGTTCGGCCTCGCAGGCCACGAGAACAGCACGCTCGTCCTCTTCCACGCCCCTCATCCGCCGGAGGCCGGCGCCCGGCCCGAGCAGCCCCCCACGCTGCTGCCCGAGATCGAACGCCTCGCCCTGCTGGCCGCGACGACCACTCAGCTGACGTCCACCCTCGACGTCGAGGAGGCACTGCGCCGGCTCGTGTCCCTGGTGCTGCCGCGCCTTGCCGACTGGATCATCGTCGACCTCATCACCGAGCGGGACGAGGTGTGGCGCACCGTCGTCGTCGAGGCCGACGGCGGCGAGCTGGTGCGCCACGAGGAGCTTCAGGGGCCGATGCCGCCGATCCCCGAGGAGTCCCCGATGCCCCTGTCCCGGGCGCTGCGCGGGGTCGCCTCGACCCTGGCCGGCCCGCAGACCTACCAGGGGCCGCCGGATTCCGGCATCGCGGTCGAGCAGCGCCGTCTGTTCGAGACCACCGGCGTCCACTCCGCGGCCATCGCGCCCATCCGCAGCACCCGCGCGGTCCTCGGGGCGCTGACCCTGGGCCGCGCCAAGCAGCCGGGGGACTTCCACACCACCGATCTCCCGCTGCTCGAGGACATCGCCCGCCGAACCGGCCTCGCCCTGGACAACGCGCGCCTCTACCAGCGCCAGCGCAAGGTCGCCGAGACCATGCAGAACCACCTGCTGCCCCAGATGCCGCGCGTGCCCGGCCTGCAGATGACGGTCCGCTACCTGCCCGCGCCCGACGCCTCGCAGGTGGGAGGCGACTGGTACGACGCCTTCTCCCTGTCCGACGGCGCCACCGCGCTGGCCGTCGGGGACGTAGTCGGCCACGACCTGGAGGCCGCGGCCGGCATGGCGCAGGTGCGCAACATGCTGCGCGCCTACGCGTGGGCGCTGCACGAGCCGCCCAGCCAGATCGTCGCGCGCCTCGACGAGGCGGTCATGCACATCACCGACGTCGCCATGGCCACCTTGATCTTCGCCCGGATCGAACCGGCCGAAGACGGCAACTGGCGACTGTCCTGGACCAACGCCGGCCACCCGCCACCCCTGCTGATCAGCCACGACGGCCTGGGCGAATACCTCAGCGGAGGACACGGCATGCTGCTGGGCACCGGCGCCCGCAGGCCCCGTGCCGACGCCACCGTCCTGTTGCCGCCCGGGTCGACCCTGCTCCTGTACACCGACGGCCTGATCGAGGAACCCGGTCACACGCTGGACGAGGGTCTGCACCGACTGCGCCGGCACGCCGCCGCCCTCGCCCACCGTCCGCTGGCCTCCTTCACCGACCAGCTGCTGCGCCGGGTCCGCCCCGCGGCCAACGACGACGACGTCGCCCTCCTCGCCCTGCGGGCCCCCGCCCGGACCTGATGCACGTCCCGGCGCGGGGCGGGGCGGGGCGGGCGGGCGCGGTGCGGGGTGCGGGGTCACCGTGTGCCGTCGCGTCAGGGGCGCGGGCCGAGGAACAGTCCACCGCTGGCGTCGATGACCTGCCCGGTGATCCAGCGCGCCGCGTCGGAGGCGAGGAACACGACGACGTCGGCGACGTCCTCGGGTCCGCCCAGACGATCGAGCGCCGTCGCCGCGGCGATGAACTCCGCCAGCCCCGGAGCTTCGAACGACGCCCCGTTCGTCGCGGTCCGCGTGGCGCCGGGAGCGACCGCGTTCACCGTGATTCCCCGGACCCCGAGCTCGTTGGCCAAGGTCCTGCTCATCGTCTCGATCGCACCCTTGGTCATGGCGAAGGACGTCTGGGCGGGGGTGGCCATCCGGGTCGCCACGGACGAGACGTTGATGATGCGACCGCCGTCGCGCAGCAACGGCAGGGCGCGCTGGACGACGAAGTAGGGCGCGCGCACGTTCACCGCGAAGAGGCGGTCGAACTCCAGGCGCGTCGTGACGCCCAGCGGGCCGGCCGGCGCGGCCGCCGCGTTGTTGACCAGGATGTCCAGAGGCCGTCCGGCCAGACCGGCCTCGACCCCGGCGAAGAGGGTCTCGACGTCGTCGTCGGTCCCCAGCTGCGCCGCGACGGCGAACGCGGCGCCGCCCCCGGCTTCGATCTCCTCCACCGTCGCCGCCGCACCCTCCGCGTCCGTACCGAAGTGGACGGCGACCGTCGCGCCCTGCGCCGCCAGACGGACCGCGATCGCCTGTCCGATGCCGCGTGACGCCCCCGTCACGAGGGCCGTCCGGCCCGTCGGATCACTCATGCTCCACACCCCCGGGTTGTCAGCCACCACCATTCTGGTAGTGACTACCAGTACGGTAGGGTCTACCACATGTCCGACCGGCACTCAACGCTGCGAGAACGACGGCGAGTTCAGACCCAGCGCACGATCCAGCGCCACGCGGTGAGGCTGTTCACCGAGCGTGGATACGACGCCACGACGGTGACCGACGTCGCCGAGGCCGCAGGCGTGTCGCCCATGACCGTCTACCGGCATTTCCCCACCAAGGAAGATCTCGTCATCTTCGATCACCACGGGCAGTCGGTCGCCGAGCGGATCGCCGCCCTGCCCGCCGCGCCGCCCCTGGTCCGGCGCATCGGCAACGCCCTCGTCGACTCGGCCGCGGCCCTGACCCGCGGCGGGGCGGGTAACGAACCGACGGCCGACGAGCGATTCCTCCTCGCGCGCCTGCGGCTCATGATCTCCACGCCGGCGCTGCGGGCCCGCCACCTCGACAACCAGTACGCCCTGCAGCAGGTCATCGTCGACGCCCTCACCGACGACGCCACCGATTCCGACGCGGCGTTCCGCGCCCACGCCGCGGCGAGTGCCTGTCTCGCCGCTCTGCACACCGCCCTGGTGCGTTGGGCCGAGGACGACGCACGTACCCCGCTGCCCGAGCTCGTCGCCAGAGCGCTCACCGCCGCCTTCGGCGAGGCCGTCCTCGCCCCCGGGGACCCCTCCCCGGGCGGCAACTCGCCCTGGTGACCGCACCGTTAGGGTGATCACGTGACAGCATTCAGCCCTCTTGACGACCATGCGGAATGGCAGACCGACTTCGATCGGCGGCGCCGCGCCTCCTACACGGCGGCCGGCCTCGGAGCCGCCGCGGCGGAACGCATGCTGCAGGACATGCGCGGTGACGCCGGTGACTGGACGGTCGCCGAGATCACGGACGCCGGCACCCGGGTGGGATACGTCGCCGTGGTCGTGACCGACGGCGACGACACACGCGTGGGCCGTATCGGCGACCTGCACGTCGACGCCCCCCACACGGGCCGGGGGCACGAGCGGGCCGCCCGGGAGTGGGCCGAGGAGTGGTGCGCGGGGCGCGGCGCCGGCCGGGTGGACGTGCGGCTCACCGAGCCCGTCGGCGACCTGTTCGCCGGCTACCGCGTCCGCGGCCAGCTCAGGGCGCGGCGCGTCGACTCCCCGCCGACATCACCGGCCGGCGTCACCGTGCGGCCGATGACACCCGCCGAATATCCCGGCTGGCTCGCGTCGGAGAAGGCCGCCTACGTCTCCGACATCGTCCGCTCGGGAGCCCTCGGCCCCGAGGAGGCCGCGCGCAAGTCGGACCACGACTTCGCCGAGCTGGTTCCCGAGGGCCTGACGACGCCCGACCACGCGTTCCTGGTGCTCGAGGCCGCCGGAGAGCGGATCGGCACCGGCTGGCTTCGGCACGGGCACCTTCCGGGCGTCACCTACGGCTACTCGCTGCACGTCCATGAGCGGCACCGCGGCAAGGGGTTCGGACATGCCGCGATGGCGGCAGGCGAACAGGTCGCCCACGCGGCAGGTGACGGCACGCTGATGTTCACCGTGTGGGGCGGCAACGACGTGGCCATGGGCCTGTACACGAGCGCCGGTTACCGGGTCGTGGAGGAAAGCCGTTCCCTCGACGTTCCCCGCCCTGCGGCCCGAGACGCATGAGCGTGCTCTCGTGGCGAGACGCATGAGCGTGCTCTCGTGAGAGGCGCATTCCCCTGCGGCGACCTTGGGTCCGGTATTTCTGGGCAGACGGGACATCGACGACGGTCGGTTCGGTTGGCGCAAGGAGAGACAGTGGCGAAGGACTCATCGCTGAGGGCCGTGGGGTGGGCGCGTTCGCTGCCGCTGAACAGCGGGGCGAAGAGCGCCCGGGACTGGACGCGAGCGCACCTGGAGTCGCTGGCCTGGTCGAGGACGGCGCCCGACCTGGTGGATTCCGTGGTGCTGGCCGTGTCCGAACTGGTCACCAACGCTCATGTGCACGCCCACAGCGCGGCACAGCTGATCCTCACCTGGGACGAGGAGTGCCTCCATGTGACCGTGCACGACTCCTCCCCCCGGCTCCCCGAGCCGCGCGACCCCGGCACCGCGGCCCCAGGGGGGCGCGGTCTGCTGCTGGTCGACGCTCTCGCCGACGACTGGCTGGCCTACCACTGCCCCCGCGGCAAGAAGGTCACCGCCTGCTTCCAGCCGCCGCCTCAGCCGGATCCGCGGTGAACGGCGTGGCGTGAGGCCCCGCCCTCGCCCGGCAGCCTGCCGTGACGAGGCGCCCGGGCTCCGGCGCCGGGCCCCTCATGAACGGGAGGTCAGCGGGTATCCGCATCACACGACCACGACAACCCCAGACGAATCGACGAGGACGACCCCGGGAAGAGTTCTATGGCCACCCCCCTTGAAGATCGGGCATCGCCCGCACGCAAGCCCCTCGCACCCCTGCTGTTCAGCGCCGCCTGGGACGCGCCGGGTGCGTCCATCGCCGAGGCTCGTGCGGCGGTGCGCACACTGCTGGCCCGGGCCGGACACCACCCCGACCGGCGGCCCAGCCAGGACGCCCAGCTCATCGTGAGCGAACTGGTCACCAACGCCCTGCGTCACGCGCCCGGGCCGGGCGGGCTGGCGCTGGAAGTGACACCGGACGCCGCCCTGCTGCGGGTCACCGTGAGCGACACCTCTCCCCGCCCGCCCGAACTGCGCGCCCCTGACGCCGGCCGGATCGGCGGACACGGCCTGCGTCTGGTGACCCGGCTGTGCGACCAGCTGCAGACCGTCGTCCAGGAAACCGGCAAACGGGTCGTCGCGCACCTGCGTCTGTACGCACCCGCCCACTAGTCACCGCGTGCTCTTGGTGGTCGACCGCGTGTTCTCGGCGTCCCCGGCGCGCTCAGCGTTCGGTGAGCATGCCGTCCCGCAGTCGGGCCAGGGTGCGCGACAACAGCCGGGAGACGTGCATCTGCGAGACGCCGAGGCGTTCGCCGACCTGGGCCTGGGTGAGCTCCTCCACGAACCGCATGTGGATGATCTGCCGGTCCCGCTCGTCGAGTTCGGCGATCAGCGGAGCCAGCACGTGGAAGTCCTCGACCAGCTCCAGCGCCTGGTCCTCGGCGCCGATGAAGTCCTGCAGCGCCGCCTCGCCGTCCGCGCTGCCGCTGACGGCGGCGTCCAGGGAGGAGGAGTGGTAGCCGTTGGAGGCGAGGCGGGCCTCGCGCACCTCGTCCTCGCCGAGGCTCATCAGCTCGGCGAGCTCCTTGGTGGTGGGCGTACGGCCGAGGCGGCTGCGCAGCTCCTCCGTGGCACGGGCGAGTTGCACGCGGGCCTCCTGCAGCCGCCGGGGCACGTGGACCGCCCAGGTGGTGTCCCGGAAGAACCGCTTGATCTCACCCACGATGTACGGCACCGCGAACGAGGTGAACTCCACCTCACGCGTCAGCTCGAACCGGTCGATCGCCTTGATCAGACCGATCATGCCGACCTGGACGATGTCCTCCATCTCCTCCGGCCCACGACTGCGGAACCGGCCGGCCGCGAACCGCACCAGCGACATGTTCATCTCGATCAGCGTGTTCCGCGTGTACTGGTACTGCGCCGTCCCCTCCTCCAGCACCGCGAGCTGGTCGAAGAACACCCTGGACAGCTCGCGGGCGTCCTTCGGCGCCACCTGCGAAGGGCAGGCGATGTCCGGCAGCTCGTGGGCCTGCCTGTCCGTTGCCGTCGCGCTCCTGAGCGTCATGACCTGTCCCTCCCGCACCGTCGAAGCCTCCCGCGGCGCCGACCGAACGCGGCCGGTGCCGTCCCGCGCCTACCCCTTTATTCTGCCCCCATGCCTGCGCTCACGAGAAATGTGGGGTGACCTCGAGAACAGGCCGCGAACCTTCCGAGCGTGGACGTCGGGCTGTCGGCGGAAGGTGGACGAAGGGCGACGGCGACGTGCGACGGAGTCACAGAAAGCGGCGGATGGGCACGACGGCCGCCTCACGCGCGCGCTGCAGCACGGAACGCCGCTTCCAGCGCCCCTCCCGGATCAGCGCGGCGGCCCGCACATCCTCGTCGAAGTGGCTGTCGAGGGTGCCGGTGAACTTCTCTTCCAGCACGGCGAGCATGATCTCCTCGTCGTGGTCCAGGGAGCGGCGGTTGAAATTGGTGGAGCCGACCAGGGAGGCTACGCCGTCCACGGTGATGACCTTGGCGTGCATCATCGTCGGCTGGTACTGGTAGATCTTGACCCCGCACGCGGTGAGGGCCTCGTAGTGGTGCTGGCCGGCCAGCTGGCAGACCCGCTTGTCGGTGTGCGGTCCGGGCAGCAGGATCTCCACCTCGACGCCCCGCCGCGCGGTGGCGCAGAGCAGGTCGACGAAGTACTCGTCGGGCGCGAAGTAGGCGGTGGCCAGGCGGAAGCGGTGCTCCGCCGACTCCAGCATGACCCGGATCAGCGTCTGCATGTCCTGCCAGCCGAAGCTGGCCGAGCCGCGCACCACCTGCACCACCGCGTCGCCCTGCGGACGGTGCTGGACGAACCGGTCGCGCTCGTCGAAGAGCTCGTCGTGGCATTCCGCCCAGTTCTGCGCGAACGCGGCGGCGATGCCGTCCACGGCCGGCCCGCGGACCTCGACATGGGTGTCGCGCCATTCGTGCTCGTTGCGTGCGTCCCCGCACCATTCCTCGGCGATGCCGACCCCGCTGGTGAAGGCCGTCTGTTCGTCGACGACGAGAACCTTGCGGTGGCAGCGGTGGTTCTGCTTCAGCGGTGACAGGAGCAAGGGTCTGCGGAACCAGGCCACTTGCACGCCGGCCTGTTCCATCTCCGCCAGCAGGTCCTTCTCGATCAGTCTGCTGCCGAAGCCGTCCAGCAGCAGCCGTACCCGCACACCGGCCCGCGCCCGCTCGGCCAGTGCCCGGGCGAACTCGCGGGCGATGTCCCCCTTCCAGTACACGAACGTCATCATGTCCACCGTGTGCTCGGCGGACCGGATGCCCGCCAGCATCGCCGGGAAGATCTCGTCCCCGTTGCGCAGCGCTGTGAGCGCGTTGCCCTCGGTCGCCGCGATGCCGATCAGCCGCTCGAGTCGACGGCGTATGCGTGCGGCGCGCTCCTGCGCGGTCCCCCGTGCCGGGATGCCGGCGAGGGGGGCCGTCGACTCGGGCCGTTCCTGCGTACTGGTCATGGCTCATCACCTGGCCGGCGCCCATGGGAGACAGAAGCCGCGCTGCCCGGACCGGCTCGGGACGCGGCGAGCAGCATGTACCCCGAAGTTCCCGCGACACCCGTCGGCCGGGGCGGGTCGTCCTCCACCGCGGCGGCGCGTGGGCGGACGCCCGACGGGGTACCCGTCCTGCGGGTGTGTGTCCGCGCAGGTGGGAGAACCGGGATGACGGCGGGAAGCGGTCGGGCGACGAGCAGGCGGTTGCGCTTCGACGGCTGGATCGCGGGCCTGGGCACGTCCCAGGGGACACGTCTCGTGCTGGGTCACTGGCCACGGTCGCCGTTCGGGTCGTTCAGCGATGTGATGGTGGAGCGTCCCGACGGGGAGAGGCTGTTGTTCGCCCCCACCCGGGAGACGGCGGACTTCGTCAGTGGGACCTACGTCTTCGACACCGTGTGCGTCGTGCCGGTCGACGTGCGCGTCGACGGCGACACCTGGACCGTCGCGGCCGGCCCGCTCCTCCTGCGCTTCACCACCGGTCGGCGGGGGCTCCTCGGCCTCTTGCTGCGCGCCGTGCCGGGGCCGCTCGCCCGCCGTCCGGCATGGAGCGCGCTGACCGACGTCCCAGCCCGGGTACTGATGCCGGGCGTGCGCACCCGCGGCAGCGCCGGCGGCAGCCGCGAGGAGTGGTACGGCGCCCGTGACCTGCTGCCGGTCCGCACGGTGTCGGCGTCTTTCGAGGGCGGCGACCTCGGTGGCGTCGCACCGGTCGATCCGCCCGTGCGGTTCGGGTTCGGCTCGGTGCCGCGCACGCCCGCACTCACCCGGGTCACGACGACCGTACGGCTCGCCCCGGGGGACGGCCGGCCGTCCTGACACGGTTCGTCAACCCCGACCTGCTGGCACTGGACCCGCGGGGCCGGACCCCGCGTCCACTTCTCGGTGATGCCCCCGGAGGAGTCCCGACTGCTGGACGTGCGCACGTCACCGGTCGCCGAGCGCATCGCCGCCGCAGCGGACTTCGTCGACGCGGGTTACGAGGTGCACTTCAACCTGTCCCCCGTCGTCGTCCGGCCCGGCTGGGAGGATGCCTGGGCGGAACTTCTCGGGCACCTGGACGACGTCCTGCCCGACCGGGTGAAGCGGCAGGCCGCCGCCGAGGTCATCATGCTGACGCACAACCGGGAGCTGCACGAGGTCAACCTCGGCTGGCACCCTCGCGCCGAGGACGTCCTGTGGCGGCCGGACCTTCAGGAGACCAAACGCTCCGAGAACGGCGCCCTGAACGTGCGCTACGCGAGCGCCACCAAGGCGCCGGCCGTCGCACGCGTTCGCGCCCTGGTGGCCGCCCGAGCTCCCTGGCTGCGCATCCGCCACGCGTTCTGAGCGACCCGTGCCGGGCGCCGGGCCGCGCCTGCGGTGAACGCGGACAGACCGACGACCGTACCCACGGTCGACACCGTCGACGAGCCCGCCACAGAGTTCCCCTAGGATGATCGCGATGAAGACCCCGGAGCAGCGCCTCGCGCCGACGCCTGTGCGGCGATGGCGGGCGTTGCTGGTGCTCGGGGTGCTGGCGGGCCTGCTGGCCATGCACGCCCTGGCGCCCGGAGGGGCAGTCCACGAGCACGCCGGGCCTCAGCACACGAGGGCTGTCGCGGTCAGCGCGCAGGAGCACTGTCCCGGAGACCACGGGGGATGCGGCGGGGGGCACCTCCATCACGCCGACCCGACCTGCGTGGCGGCCGCGGTGAGCGGCGCCCCGACCCTCATGGCCCTCGTTCCCGACCCCGTGGCCGTGCCCGTGCGCACCGACACCCTCCGCTCCTGCGCGGGCCGGACTCCGGACGAGGCACGCGCGCCGCCCTCTCTGGCGGAACTGCAACTCCTGCGGATCTAGACACCACGCGGCACCACGTCGCCGGCACGGCGACCTTCCGTGCCAACGGCATGTCCGGATCCTTTTCGCACGACACCAGGAGTTTCAGCATGCGCAACTCTCGTACCCCGGCCCAGCGCGCCGCCGTGTCGGCCGCCACCGTGGCCGCCGCGCTCCTCCTCGCCGCCTGCGGCGGCGGCGACAGCAGCGGCGGCGGCTCCACGGCCGCTCCCGGCTCCACGTCGTCCTCGGCCGGCGCCGGAGTCACCGCCGCCGCCCACAACGCCCAGGACGTGTCCTTCGCGCAGGGCATGATCCCGCACCACCGGCAGGCCCTGGAGATGGCGCGGCTGGCCGCAGGCCGGGCGTCTTCCGCCCGGGTCGAGGACCTCGCCTCGCGCATCGAGAAGGCGCAGGAACCGGAGATCAGGACCATGAGCGGCTGGCTGACGTCATGGGGTGAGGACGTCCCGGAGTCGTCCGACAGCACGGCGGAGTCCATGCCCGGAATGGACCACTCGGGCTCCGCGATGCCCGGCATGATGGACGGTTCGGACATGGCCGCCCTCGCGAAGGCTTCCGGCAAGGACTTCGACTCCATGTTCCTCGCGATGATGGTCGACCATCACCAGGGTGCCGTGGACATGGCCACCACCGAGAAGAGCAAGGGCGTGTACGCGCCCGCCACCTCCCTCGCCGGTGACATCGTCGCCGCGCAGACCGCCGAGATCGCCGAGATGAACAAGCTTCTCGGCAAGCGCTGACGGTGACGGAGGGGAGGGGCCGGCCCCGGTGGGCCCCTCCCCTCCCCCGGTTCAGGCCGCCTGGGTGAGTTCGGCGCGGCCGAACAGCAGCGCGTAGCCGGAGGGGAGCCGGTCGAGGACACGTCCGAGCAGTTCCTCGCCGGCGAGCTGGGCGACGACCCGAAGGACGGTGCCTGTGTCCCAGCGGGTGGTGGCCGCCGTGCCGCCGGTGCGGGACGCCAGGTCCTTGACGAAGCCCCAACCGGTGAGGCGTTCGGCGGCGGGAATCCCGGAGGTGAAGGTGACGGCCGCCTCGTGGGGCAGCCTGGCCGCGAGCTCCACCCGCTCGTCGCCCGTGAGTTGACGTCCGAGAGCGGCCAGCACGGCGCGCACGGACTCCTCGGCCTGGGCGCGGGTCGGGTACGCGCCTTCGTACCGCACTCTTTCCAGCATCTGCTCGAACGTCATGCCCACGGTGGACCGGCATGGCTCCTGCAGCGAAATCATCGGTGACGCGGATGCCTTTCTCGTCTGGAGTGATCGTGGGTGATCCGGAGTGCCCCGGAGTGATCGGGTGATCGTGGAGCGGTGGCCGACGGCTCGCCCGCCGGGCCACCGCTGTCGGCCGACGCGGACCGACGCCGACCGGAGGCGGGGCGGGCTCAGCCGCTGATCTCCCGGTGCGCGGAGCCGCGGCCGATGGCCACCTTGCGGGGCTTGGCGCGCTCGGCGATGGGGATGCGCAGGGTCAGCACACCTGCGTCGTAGTCCGCCTCGATGCGCTCGGTGTCGAGGGTGTCCGCCAGCACCAGCTGTCGGGAGAAGACTCCCAGAGGCCGCTCGCTGAGCTCCATCTGCACGTCGTCCGCCTTGGCGACGGGCCTCCGCTCGGCCTTGACGGTCAGCATGTTCCGCTCGACGTCGACGTCGATCGCGTCCGGGGAGACACCGGGCAGATCGAGGGCGATCACGTACTCGTCGCCCTCACGGTAGGCGTCCATCGGCATCGCCGACGGCCGCGACCACGTTCCCGTGGTGTTCAGGAGCTGCTGGGTGAGTCGGTCGAGCTCGCGGAACGGGTCGGTGCGCATCAACATCGGGAAACACCTCCAGTGTTCGGATCAGGCACTTGCTGCCAATGCGGGGTGACCTGCCACCGTTGTAACATGTCATCGAAACGATGACAAGCACGATGTCGTCCATACGATGACGGCATCCACCGGAGGCGGCATGACCACCGACGATCACCACGACCCCCACTCCGTCACCCCCACCTCCTTCCTCGCGGCCGCGGCCCTCGACACGATCAACGAGGCTCTGCGCACCGCCGGGAGGCCGGCCGCGGACGGGCGTTCCGCGTCCGCCGGACCCAGCTCGGAACAGGCGCTCGCCGCACTCCTGTTGCTCCGCGAAGTGCGCGACCGGCTCGCCGGATGGGAACCTGGCCTGATCGAGGAGGCCCGGGAGGCGGGTGCCAGCTGGGCCGACCTCGCCCACCCCCTCGGCGTCGCCAGCCGCCAGGCCGCCGAACGCCGCTACCTGCGCGTTCGCCCCGGGAACCCCGGGTCGACGGGCGAACAACGCGTCCAGGCCACCCGCGACCGCCGCGCGGCCGACCGCACCGTGACCGCCTGGGCGCGTGACAACGCAGCCGATCTGCGCCGGCTCGCCGGGCAGATCACCGCGCTCGGGGACCTCCCGGCCGCCGCCCGCACCCCCCTCGTCGAGCTCAGCGCCGCCCTCGCCGCGGACGACGCGGCCGCCCTCGTCGGCCCTTTGACCGGCGCACGCTCGTATCTGACCCCGGGCCACCCCGAACTCGCCGCGCGCGTCGACGACATGACCCGCCACACCGACCGACTCCGCCGCGACAGCGGCGACCAGCGCCGGGGACCTCACACACCCCCGGGGCGCTGACTCCCGGGACGTGCGGAGTGGGCGTGGGGCGGACCGGGCTTGAAGAGGACCAGCACCTCGACGTCATGGCCGCCGCCGGGTGGCTGGGCCAGCGTGGGCAGCGCCGTCATGAGCGCCGGGTGGCCTTGAGCGACGCGCTTGTGACGAGGCCCGCGGCAGGCCGCCTCGGCCAGGTCCACGGCGGCCGCGGCGAACACGTCCCGGTTTCCGAACAGGAAGAAGGTGCCGGCGTGGGTGGCGTGCCGCACCTGGCCGCGGAAGTCGGCCCGCCTCTCGCGTTCCGCCCACCGTGCGGCGTCCCTGGCGGTGCGGCCTTCGTCGGTGCCGGCGGTCAGGGGCGTGCCGTGCACCAACTTGCGCCGCAGTGCAGGCCACTTGGCGGCGCGCAGACCGAGCGTGTGATGGACGAGGACCAGGTCGACCGGCGTGCCGAAACCCTCGTCGGGCTGGGGGGAGCGGCGCAGCGGCAGATGGACGATCGTGTGCCGGGAGCAGGCGGCGAAGGAGAACAGCCCCGAGAGCAGGGTGAGCCCTTCCTGGTCACCGAACAGGGCGCCGATGGGCTCGGGTGCGCTCAGCGAGGTGCCGCGCAGCGGCTCCCACGGCTGGACGACACGGTGCTCGTGCGGGCCCGTGCGGGGCCTGAACTGTCGCAGCCTCAGCCGCATACGGAATACCTCATGGCCTTGAGGATCGCGGCGGGCGCCGCTCGTCGGCAACGGAGATTCCCGCCCGCGACGGTCGGCCTCCCCGCCTTGTCCGCCGCTCACTCACTGCGAGCGGCGGACAGCGGATCGAGGAAGGTCAGCACGGAGGCGTCCTCCTCGATCAGCGGGGTGAGCGCGGCGTTGAACGGGCCGCCGTACGGGGCGTTCAGATGAGCCTGGAAGGCTTCCTCGTCCCGGTACACCTCGAAGATCCAGAAGGCACGCGGCTCTGCAGCCTTGGTGTAGACGTCGAAGGCGACGTTTCCCGCTTCCTCGCGCACCTCGAGGGCGTAGTCGCCGATCAGGCGGGCGACCTCGTCCTGCGCTCCTTCGCGGGCGGTGAACTCGGCGAGCAGGGTCTTCTTCACGGTTTCGTGTCCTTGTCCGTCGTGGGCGGTGCGGTGCTGTGGGGTGCTGTGGGGCGAGTTGGCGCCCTGCGCGTCGTCGTGCGCGTCGGTGCGGAGCGGTGATGGGCGTGAGCGGTGACGGAGACCGGAGACCGGAGTCCGGAGTCCGGAGACCGGGAGACCGGGAGACCGGGAGACCGGGAGACCGGGAGACCGGGAGACCGGAGACCGGGGACGAGGTCTGGGCGGCAGCCGTTCGACGTCGTCGCCGACCTGTGTCATCGATGACATCGAGTGGCCCGATGATGGGCGCAGTCCGCCCCGCGCGTCAACGGCCCGGCGTGGATCGCGCCCGACGGGTCGGCCCGAGGGCTCAGGCTCCACCGGTGGGCGAGAGCTGCGCCAGCTGGTCCAGCCACGGTGGATTGGGGCCGGCGACCGAGCAGGTCAGGGCCGCGACCCGAGCGCCGAACCGGCAGGCCTCCGCGACGTCGTCGAGGCCGAGACCGTCCAGCCGGCCGCCGAGGAGTCCGCGGGCGCCGAGGTGGTGCAGAAGCCCCGCGGTGAAGGAGTCGCCGGCGCCGACGGTGTCGACGACAGGGGTGGTCACCGCCGGCACCCGCAGCCGCTCACCGTCGAGCGAGGCCAGCGCGCCGTCGGCGCCGAGCGTGATCACCACGAGCCGCACCCCCGCGGCGTGCCAGGTGTCGCAGGCCTGCTCCGGCCCGGCGCCCGGCAGCAGCAGTGCCAGGTCGTCCTCGCTCAGCCTCAGGATGTCGGCGAGGGAGCACCAGTGCGCCAGCCGGGCACGGTAGACCTCGGGGCGCACGAGCAGCGGCCGGACGTTGGGATCGATGCTGACGGTGGCCTGCGGAGCCGCCGCCGCCAGGAACTCCTCCACGACCGCCCCGCCGGGTTCGCGGACCAGCGCCAGCGACCCGGTGTGCACGCAGGCCGCCCCGGACAGGTCCACCGCCGCCAGTTCGCCGGGCGTCCACTGCCAGTCGGCCGTGTTCTGCGCGTGGAACGAGTAGGCGGCCTGACCGGTCGCGTCCAGCTCCGCCACCGCCAGCGTGCTGGGCTCGGCAGCGGCGACGGCGTACGACAGGTCGACGCCAGATGCCTCGAGGCGGGCCCGGAAAAGGCGGCCGAACACGTCGTCCGACAGCCGTGCGAGGAAGCGGGCCGGTGTGCCGAGCCTGGCCAGCGCCACCGCCGTGTTCGCGGGGCCGCCGCCGGGCAGCACCCGCAGAGCGAGTTCGTTCGAGGCGTTGACCGGTTCCGCGAAGGCGTCCGCGACGCACTCTCCCAGAACGGTGATCTGACGCGGGCTCATGGGCTGCTCTCTCTCGGAAAGGCTGGGAAAGGCTCGGAAGCGACTCGGAGAACGGTACGGAAAACGGCTCGGGACGGCCGTGGTCTGCTCGGGCGGACGGGGCGGAGGGGCGACCCGGCGCCGTCGCGACCGGGCGACTGCGCGGAGGCGGCGGCTGGGGACGTTGCCGATTTGTGACGGGTGGAAGGCATTGACGTTGCCGGGATCCGGAGTCCATCATCCTCGCCAGGAAGTGTCAACGATGACATAAGTCAACGATGACACCCCGGACGGCACGCTCTGATCCCTACCCGGTGCCGCCCGCTATCCCACAGGAGTCGATCATGTCTCGCACCACTCGCCTGTCCTCCTCCCTCCTCAGAGTCGCCGCGGCCACGGGCGTCGCGGCCCTCACCCTGACGGCCTGCGGGTCCGGCTCCGGTTCGGGCTCCTCGAGCTCCGGCTCGGGCGAGGTCAAGGTCGGGCTGATCACCAAGACCGACACCAACCCGTTCTTCGTGAAGATGAAGGAGGGCGCGGAGAAGGCCGCCAAGGAGAACGGCGCCAAGCTGTCCACCGCTGCGGGCAAGTTCGACGGGGACAACGCCGGACAGGTCACCGCCATCGAGAACATGGTCGCCGCCGGGGTCAAGGGCATCCTGATCACGCCCAGCGACTCCAAGGCGATCGTGCCCGCGATCGCGAAGGCCCGCGCCAAGGGCGTTCTGGTCATCGCCCTGGACACGCCGACCGACCCGCAGAGCGCGGTCGACGCCCTCTTCGCCACCGACAACCTGAAGGCCGGCCAGCTGATCGGCGAGTACGCCAAGGCCGCCATGAAGGGCAAGGCCGCGAAGATAGCCACCCTCGACCTGGCGCCGGGCGTCTCCGTGGGAGTCCAGCGGCACGACGGCTTCCTGAAGGGCTTCGGCGCCACCGACAAGGACGTGCTGTGCGCCCAGGACACCGGCGGCGACCAGGCCAAGGGCCAGACCGCGATGGAGAACTGTCTCCAGAAGAGCCCTGACATCAACGTCGTCTACACGATCAACGAGCCGGCGGCGCTGGGCGCGTACACCGCGCTGAAGGCGAAGGGCCGGGAGAAGGACGTCCTGATCGTCTCCGTCGACGGCGGCTGCACCGGCACCCAGGCCGTCAAGGACGGCAAGATCGCCGCGACGTCGCAGCAGTACCCGCTGAAGATGGCGGCCGAGGGCGTCAAGGCCGTCGTGACGTACGCCAAGGACGGCAAGAAGGCGTCCGGTTACACCGACACCGGCGTCACGCTGATCAGCGACAAGACACAGGACGGGGTCGCGTCCAAGGACACCGCCTACGGCCTGGAGAACTGCTGGGGCTGAGCCGCCCTGTAGGACCGTACGACACGTCACTCCCTTCAGCGGGGCGGCCGGCCCACCTCCCCGAACGGGGACGACCGCCCCCCTTGTCCCGGCGGCGGGGGCCTTGGCCCCCGTCCTCCGACAAGGACATCTGTCTTCCGACAAGGACTTCGCATGACAGCCACGACCACGCCGTACTCGGAGCTCAAAGCACCGACCACGGTCCGCAGACTGCTCACGGCGCCGACCACCGGACCCCTGGCAGCCCTCCTCCTGGCCTGCGCCTTCTTCTCCTTCTCGACCGACCAGTTCCTGACCGGCGGGAACTTCTCACTGATCGTGCAGCAGGTCATGGTCGTGGGCACCCTCGCCATCGGACAGACCCTGATCATCCTGACGGCGGGGATCGACCTGTCGTGCGGAGCGGTGATGGCCTTCGGCAGCATCGTGATCGCCAAGACGGCCGCCGAGGGCTCCGTCCCACCGCTCGTCGCGATCGCTCTGGGCCTGGCCGTCTGCGGCGGCTTCGGGCTGCTCAACGGGCTGCTGGTGCAGAAGATCCCGCTGCCGCCGTTCATCGTCACCCTCGGCATGCTCAACGTGGCGTTCGCGCTCACCCACATCTACTCCGAGGAGCAGACGGTCACCAGCCTGCCCGGCCCGCTGACCGCGCTCGGTGAGACCTTCCCCCTCGGTCACACGGACATCACCTACGGCTCCCTGGTCACCATCGCCCTGTTCCTCCTCCTCGCCTACGCGCTGAGCAGCACCGGCTGGGGCCGGCACGTGTACGCGCTGGGCAACAGCGCCGAGGCCGCCCGTCTCAACGGCATCCGCACCTCGCGCCTGACCATCGGCATCTACACGGTGGCCGGACTGCTGTACGGCATCGCCGCCCTGCTGCTCATCTCCCGCACCGGGGTGGGCGATCCGCAGGCCGGACAGACCGACAACCTCGACAGCATCACCGCCGTGGTCCTCGGCGGCACCAGCCTCTTCGGCGGACGCGGCTCGGTGCTGGGCACCTTCATCGGCGTCCTCATCGTCGGCGTGTTCCGCAACGGACTGCAGCTGATGGGCGTCGCCTCCATCTACCAGACCCTGATCACCGGCGTCCTGGTGATCCTCGCGGTGACCGTCGACCAGATCTCCCGGAAGAAGGCCCGATGAGCGCCACCTCCTCCCCCACGCCCGTGCTGCAGGCCCGCGGCCTGGTCAAGCGGTACGGCCAGGTCACCGCCATCGACGGCGCCGACTTCGACCTCCTGCCCGGCGAGGTCCTCGCCGTCATCGGCGACAACGGGGCCGGCAAGACCAGCCTCATCAAGGCCCTCACCGGCGCGGTCGTCCCGGACGCGGGCGAGATCCGGCTGAACGGCAGCCCCATCACGTTCTCCGGCCCGCAAAGCGCCCAGGCCCACGGCATCGAGACGGTCTATCAGGACCTCGCCGTGGCAGCCTCCATGGACATCGCCTCCAACATGTTCCTCGGGCGGGAGCTGCGCCGTCCCGGTGTCCTCGGCAGCGCCCTGCGCATGCTGGACAAGAAGCGCATGCGCCAGGAGGCGGCCGAGCACATGGCCGACCTGAAGATCGGACTGCGCTCGCTCACCCAGGCCGTGGAGACCCTCTCCGGCGGACAGCGCCAGGCCGTCGCCGTCGCGCGCGCCGTCGCCTGGGCCCGCTCGGTCGTCGTCATGGACGAACCCACCGCCGCCCTCGGCGTCAAGGAGTCCGGCCAGGTCCTCGACCTCATCCGCCGCGTCCGCGACAAGGGCATGCCGGTGGTCCTCATCAGCCACAACATGCCCCACGTCTTCGAGATCGCCGACCGGATCCACGTCCACCGACTCGGCCGGCGCGCCGCCCTGATCAAGCCCTCCGACTACTCCATGGCCGAGGTCGTCGCCATCATGACCGGCGCACTCACCGTCGACGAGGCCGGAGATACTGTCGTAGCGGATTCGGAGGCCGCCAAGGCCGCCGGAGTCCAGGCCACCTGACAGCACAACCCGCTCTCGCAGTTTCGGCCGAGGCCGCGGCCGGAACCGAGAGCCCTCAGGAGACGGTTACCTCCATGGCAGCCAACCGCCGCCCCACCCTGGCCGACGTCGCGCGAGAAGTCGGCGTCAGCGCCAAGACGGTCTCCCGGGTCCTCAACGAGGACGGGCCCGCCTCCGCGCAGACCAGGGAACAGGTACTGGCCGCAGTGGCCAGGCTCGGCTTCCAGCCGAACCTGATGGCCCGCAACATCCGCGTCGGAGGCCCGGACACCACCATCGGCCTGGTCATCCCCGACCTCGCCAACCCGTTCTTCGGCGCGGTGGCCCGCGCCATCGAGGACACCGTCCGCGACCGCGGACTGACCCTGCTCATGGGCTCCTCCGCGGACGACCCCGACCGTGAACGCGCCCTGACCGACAAGTTCCTGGCCCGCCGGGTCAGCATCCTGATGGTCGTTCCGTCCGTCGGCGCCGACCACTCGCACCTCAAGCCCCACCGCACGGCGGGCCTCCCCGTCATCTTCCTCGACCGTCCCGGCGTCGGGCTGGCCACGGACAGCATCGTCAGCTCCAACCGTGCCGGAGCCCACGACGGCGTCGCCCACCTCATCGCCCACGGACACCGGCGCATCGGCTTCGTCGGCGACCTGCCCGTGAAGCTGTACACGCGCCGCGAACGTCTGGCCGGGTACCGCTCCGCGCTGGAGGAGGCAGGCATCCCCCACGATCGCTCGCTGGTCACCAACGCCCACGACCAGCAGGGCGCCGAGGCCGCGACCGCCCGGCTCCTCGGCCTGGCCGATCCGCCCACCGCGCTGTTCGCCGGCAACAACATCATGGCGCTGGGCATAGTCGCCGAACTCGCCCGCAGCAGACGCAAGGACGTCGCCGTGGTCGCCTTCGACGACGTGGCGCTCGCCGAGGCCCTCGAACCGGCTCTGACCGTGGTCGCCCAGGACGCGGAGGAACTCGGCAGGGCGGCGGCCACCACCGCGCTGACCCGACTCGACAGCGACCGCACCCGCGCCCACACCATCACCGTCCCCACCCGGCTGATCGTCCGCGGCTCGGGCGAGCAGCGCGCGCCCACGGCGTAGACGGCGCTCAGCCGGCGGCGAGGAAGCCGCGCGGTGGCCGACACCCGGTGAGACCCGTGGCGGCCCGGGTCAGGCGCCGCGCGGCGCGTACATCAGGACCGCCATGCCGGCCAGGCAGACGAGGGCGCCGACGACGTCGTACCGGTCGGGTCGATAGCCGTCGGCGATCATGCCCCAGGCGATCGACCCGGCGACGAAGACGCCACCGTAGGCGGCCAGTACACGGCCGAAGTGGGCGTCGTGCTGCAACGTGGCGACGAACCCGTACAGGCCGAGGGCGACGACTCCCGCGCCGGCCCAGATCCATCCCTTGTTCTCCCTGACCCCCTGCCAGACCAGCCACGCCCCGCCGATCTCGAGCAGGGCGGCGGCGAGGAACAGGACCAGGGAGCGCGCGACGGTCATGGGCGGCACTCTACGCAGCCCGCCGTCGGGCTCCGGCCCCCTTCCGCGACGGGACCGAACCCCGGGTTTTGCGACGCCTGCGCCCGAGCAAGATCAGGAAGGTGTGTCCGGCTCGGCCAGGCCGGGAAGGAACGTCGTCGACCATCCCTAGCCCGCGGCCAGTTCGTCAACCACTCCCCCCGCGCCTCCAGGAGAAACCATGGCTGTCGTACCCCGCGCAGAGATCGACATGTTCGCGTCCTCGGCCCGGAGCATCCGCTACGAGCAGTACCGGCAGCTACGGGAGCTGGGCGGAGTCGTCCGGCTGCACGAACCGGACGTCTACGCGCTCACGCGGTACGACGAGGTGAAGGCCGCGCTGGCCGACCACGACACGTTCCTTTCCGGCGAGGGCGTGGGATTCGATCCCGACGTCAACCGGATCATGCGGGGCGTCACCCTGGTCAGCGATCCGCCGGAGCACGACGTGCTGCGTTCCGTCGTCGGGGCCGGACTGCGGCCGGGCTCCGTTCAGGGCCGCGGCGAGGAGATGGCCCGCAAGGCACACGGCCTGGTCGCCGAGGTCGTCGCCCGGGGCGCGATCGACGGCGTCGCCGAACTGGCCCAGGCGATGCCCATGTTGGTCATACCCGACTACCTCGGCCTGCCCGACCGCAACCGTGAGCACCTCTACGAGTGGGGCCAGGTCGGCAACGACCTGCTGGGCCCGGTCACGGAACGCACCCCGCACAACATGGAGATGACGCAGCGTCTCTTCGCGTTCGCCCACGAGCTCGCGGCGAGCGGCGAACTCGCGCCCGGGAGTCCCGGGGCCGCCATGCTCGAGGCCGCTGAGCTGGGTGTCATCCCCCACGAGAAGTGCCCGCTCCTTCTCGTCGACTTCATCGGCCCGTCGCTGGAGACCACGGCGGCCGCGATCGGCCATCTGCTCGTCGTCTTCGCCGAGCGCCCGGACCAGTGGGCCGCCCTTCGCGCCGAGCCCGGGCTCGTGGCCTCGACGATCAACGAACTCCTGCGGTTCGAGACTCCCGTGCGGGGCCTCACCCGTGTCGCCGCGCGCGACACGCAGCTCGGCGGGGTGACGATCCCTCAGGGCGCGCGGGTGTGGGCCTTGTTCGCCTCCGCGAACCGTGACGAGCGCAAGTGGGAGCGCGCGGACGAGTTCGACCTGCGCCGCAATCCGCGCGACCACCTCGCGTTCGGCCACGGCGCGCACGGCTGCGTCGGTCACGGCGTCGCCCGCCTGGAACTGCACGCCCTGATCCACGCGCTGCTCGACTCCGTCGAGCGGATCGAGCTCACCGGCGACCCGGTGATCGCGGAGAACACGATCCTGAACACCTACGCCGAGGTGCCCGTCCGGCTCGTCGCACGGAAGGCCGCCTGACCACCCCGCGTCCACGCGGGTGAGACCGCCGCACGCAGGCCGGGAGGTACGCCGGTCCCCACGCCGCAGGGCTCAGCGCAGCGTGGGGACCGCTCCCGCGTCGACGTACGCCACCTCCACGCCCGGCAGGCCGGCGGACCACCGGCCGGCCATGTCCGCCAGCCGCTCCGCGCCGGGCGGCGTGCGTCCGAGCCCGATGACGTAGCGCGCGCCCGTGGGCTCCCCGGCGGACGCCGGCGCCGGGGGCAACTGCCTCGGCCAGGCGTGCGCGTCCTCCACCCCCGTCTCCTCCAGCGCCGTGAGCAGCGCGCGCAGCCGTCCTCGTACCCGCCCGTTCAGCTCGTCGAAGTCCCGCGTCCGCCGCCCCCGCACCGTCACCACGGCCCAAGCCGCGTGCCGCCGATGCAGGGGCGGCGGGGACAGCAGCGCGGGCCATGGATCGGCGCCGGACCGGGCGGCGTCCTCCACCGTCTCCCAGGCCCGGTAGAGCTCCCTGCTCACCAGGTCCCGACCCCGCGGGCCGACCTGTTCGGTGCAGGACCGCACGGGTGCGGCGGGCGTCAGCACGGTGAGGGCGGCGTGGTTCTGGTGCGCCTGCGGCGGGTCGTGGCGCAAGTGCGTCCTGGCGGTTCCGCGCCCGTCCCCGGTGAGACCGACCGGCTCGCGCCAGTCCCATGCCGCCCAGGTCCCGAAGAACCGTCGCAGCAGCTCAGCAGGGTCCGACACGCCGGGCGACCGACAGACCGTGTGCGCCGCGAGCACCGCCCACGCCACGCCGGGCAGGCCGCCGAACGGTGCTCCGTCCAGTCCGCGGGCCCTCGCCCACGCCTTGACGCCCCGGGCCAGCTCCACGAAACCCGGCAGGCCGTGTGCGCCCACGGCCGCCAGGACCGCCTCCGCGTCGGACACCGAGCTCAACGCGATCGCCGCGGCCTCGCCCAGCTCGGCCCGCCGGGGCAGTGCTTCCGCCGCCGGCATCGCTCCCGTGGCGACGACCACCAGGTCCACGTCCAGCCCTTCGACGTGGAACCGCAGTCCCGGCACGCGCGCGCCGACGACCTCCCGCATCCGTGCGGCGTGCGGCAGCGCGGCCACCACCCGCTCCCGCACCGCGGCGAGTTCCACGGTGCCGGGCAGCGCCGCGACGATGTCCAGGTCGGCTCCGGCGAGGGCGCAGCCCATGCGCCGCGAGCCCGCGAGGTGGACGACGCCCTCACCGAGCGCGTCCGCCAGGCACCGCAGGACGTGCTCGGCCGCCGGCTCGTCCGCAGCCGGCCGGACGCTCGCGCCGGCCGCGGGCGAGGCCCAGTCCTCCCGTCCGCGGTCGGGCCGGCCGAGGTCCGGCTCGGGTAGCCACCGCACCTCGCCGGTGCCGAGGGCGACCGTGGCGCGCGGTCGCATCGGTTCGTCGCCCCGCCGGGACAGCAGGACGAGTTCGCCGACGCGGGCGGTCATCGGGGAGAGTCGCCTCGCGCAGTCGGCGGCGACGTCGTGCGGATCGCCGGTCCGGCCGAGGCTGAGGTGCGGGGTGAATCCGTCGTGGCGTCCACGGCAGCGGGGAAATCGCCGTACGAGCGCCTGCCACAGCTGCGCCCACGGCGTCGCGTCGTCCGCCGCCGGGTCCAGCCACACCGTGGCGTCGCGCCCGTGGGCGAAGGTGTGCAGTCCCTCGAGCCGTGCCGTGAACGGCTCGACCTGTGCGGCGGCCGCGGCGAGCAGCGGGGCCGCCCGCTCGAAGTCGGCCTCGGGGACGAACCCGAACAGCACGTTGACGTGCGGCGGCCAGCGCCGGATCTGCACGTCGTGGTCCCGGCGCACGTCCTGGATCGCCGGCCACAGCTCGCGCGGCGGCACCCACGCCAGTGCCGTACGCGGCGTCGGCTCGATGTCGAGGACGTCGACGGGCGGGTCGACGCCGCAGTACAGGTCGGCGGCGACCCCGTAGTGGTCGGAGACGAACAGCCCTTCCGGGGTGGGCGTGGTGCCGAGCAGCGTCGCCCCGGTCACGCGCGGGCCGCCGGCGGGGCGGACGAGGACGCGGTCGAGCCGGGAGACGCGGCCGGACAGGGAGGAGACGGCGGCGAGCGGGTTGTCGACGGGGTCGAAGGTGGGCGAGTCGTCGTGCGGGCCGTGGGCCTCGGTCCAGGCGTCGAGCATGCCGAGCGTGCGCGCCGGGCCCGGGCCGCCGTCGTTGAAGTCGCCGACCAGGACCAGACCGCCCGTCACACCCGCCGTTCCCTCGGCGAGACCGGTGAGTTCGGCGGCGCGCCGGGCGGGCCCCTCCTCGGAGTGGTCGCTCGTCAGATGCGTGGCGGCCACCGTCAGCGGTCCGGCCGCGGTGTCCACGACGACGGCGGTGACGGCCTTGTGGCGGCCGAGGACGTGCAGGGCGGCCTCCCGCACCGGGAGCCGGCTGAGCAGCAGCAGACCGCAGTCGTCGACGTCCTTGCCGTAGGGGTCGGCGCCGAGGATGTAGTGGGCCCGGACCCAGGACGCCTCCAGGAGCATGGTCAGCAGCCCCGCCTCGACCTCCTGCAGGGCGATGACGTCGGCGTCCGCGCGCTCGAGCGCGTCGAGCAGCAGCGGGCGGCGCAGGGCGGTGTCGATGCGGTGGCTGTCGTAGCGGTCCCAGAGCGTGTTCCAGGTCAGCACCCTGATCCGGTCGCGGCCCTGCTCCCCCTGGGCGTGCGCCGCGGGGCGCCACCGTCCGGCGGCCGCGTCCCACGCGTGCGGCGTGCGCGCAGTGAAGAAAGGCGCGCGCAGCCGGCGTGCCTCGCGGACCCGGCCGGCGCCGGAGGCGTCGACGCGGTCCACCCCCGTGGCGCGGTCCCACACGATCTCGCCGTCCGCCTCGACGAACAGCACCCGGTGCCAGGGGATCTCGCCGCCCGGCACGAACGTCGCCAGCGGCACGCGCTTGGGCGCGGCGCCCCGCTGGTGGACGCCGAACACGAACCGCGCGGGGTCGAACCGCGCGTCCCAGCGCACCTGGTGGTAGATCTCCTCGCTGGTACGCATCAGGCGTCCTCCCCCTCCAGTGTGCCGTCGCGGTCCTGCACGGTCCCGTCCGCGCCGACGTACCAGGTGCGGTGGGCCTGGCCCGGGTAGGGCGGCACGAACCGGCGCAGTTGCCCCGCCAGCACGTCCGACGGCACCGGATGCGCGCGGGTGGCGTTGCGCCGTCCCAGCTCGTCCTCGTCGGCGAGGACGACGACATGGGTGACCAGCGCGTCGCGCCGACGCGCCACGGCCTGGACCAGGGAACGCTGCTGCGGGTTGAGCGACGTCGCGTCCCACACGACCGTGCCGCCGGCCGCGAGCGCTCCGTCCAGGCGGTCCAGTCCCTCCCGCAGCACTTCCCCGTTGGCCTTCTGATCGGCCCGCGAGCCGCGCGCCGCACGCAGCGCGTCCAGCTCGACGCGCGCCGACACGCCGTCGAGCCGCGCCGCGAAGGCGCTCTTGCCGCTGCCGGACGGGCCCACGAGGTGCACCAGCCGGGGGAAGTCCCCGTCCCGCCAGCGCCAGGTCGACGCGACGGCCTCCTCGACGGTGCGGATCCGCCCCCGAGCGTACGTCTCCCGGGTCTCCGCCCAGCAGCGGTCCGCCGCCTCGCCGCGGATGCCGTCCCGCGCCAGCGCCGTACGCAGCCCGGACTGCAGGGGCGCGAGCGGAGCATCGACGAGCAGCCCCGCCTCCTCCGCGTGCAGCGCCGACCACTCCACCTGTTCGCGCGCCGTCCGGTCGTCCCCCGCGGCCGCCGCCGCGACGGCGTGCAGCACACCCAGGTCGGCCGCGAACGACATCCGTACGAGCCCGGCCCGCCGCTCCGCGTCGGGGTACGGCCTTTGCAGTGCGGTGTGCAGGCCCACCAGGTCGGCGACGCGCCTCGCCAGCGGCACCCCCAGGGGGCCGGCGGCCCTGCGCATCAGCGACGCCCGCGGTGTGCGATGCAGCAGTGCGGCGAGCACCCCGGCGAGAAGGGCGTCCCCGCCGCGGCCGAGCGCGGCCAGCCGCGCGCTCGTCTCGGCGGCCGCCTCCGCCTCCGCCTCAGCGGCTGCGGCTGCGTGCGCACGGGCGTCCGGGTCGCCGTCCGCGTCGCCGTGGGCGCTCCGCCCTCGCACGTACCGGGCCAGTGCCCTCGCGTCCGGGTCCGCCCCGGACCGCACGGCCCACAGCGCGGCCCGCGCGCCGAGGCCGTTCTCCACGACGGCCGCGTGCATCCAGTGGGTGTCCGTGGTGACGTGTCCCGGCCGTACCCACTTGGCGATCCGTCCGGCGAAGTCGTCGCGTGCGAAGCCCTCGACGGTGCGTACGACGTATCCCTCCTGCCGCCCGGTCTCCACCCGCAGGCGGCGCAGCGCGCGCTCGTCGAACACTCCCCGCCACAGCACCGGCGGCGTCGGCACGCCCAGCTCGCGCAGGAACCGCACGGTCTCGTCCCAGCCCAGACACCGGTCGTGCTCGTCCCACACGGAGAACCCGTAGAAGTAACCCTCCAGGTCGTCGTACGGGATCGAGTGCCGCGCGTACATGTTCTCCCCGCACACCCGCCAGCCCGCCGGGATCCGCGCCCCCACCCGCCCCTGCAACGCCTTGACCCACGTTCTCGACGGATGGTGCGCCGAGTCCACGGACCGCGCGTGCAGCCCGTCCGCGTACAGCGTCGTGTTCTCCCCGTCGAGTTTCTCGGTGACGACGACTTCCCGCCCGGCGAGCCCGCTCAGCCCACCGGCCCGGACATCGTCTGATGACATGCCAGGTGACCAGGGCAAATGAGGGGTTCGAGGGTAGGAGGCACGCATGCGGGCCACTATAGGAGCGCCGAAACACCGCCCTCCATCGGATTTACCGGACGCCCCGTCGGCCCATCGGCAGAGGGAAGCGGCCTGCGGGTCATCGCGTTCCGCCGGGCGCCGCCGTGCCCAGCAGGGCGGACAGCTGCGGGGAGTACGTGGCGTGCAGGACGAGTGCCGCGCTGCCCACCACCGCCGCGTCCGTGCCGAGCCAGGACGCCTCGACCTCGACGACCCGGACATGGCGCGACAGCGGGCGGGCGGCCAGCGCGGCGGCGACCACCTCGACGTAGCGCGACTCGACGTGCTGGATGCCGTGACCGCCGAGAACGATCAGGTCGACGTCGATGAAGTTCACGATGTCGACCGCGACGGAGGCGACGTGCTCCGCGGTCTCGTCGATGACCGCGGCGGCGACCGGGTCGCCCGCCGCCGCGGCCACCCCGATCGCGGCATGGTCGACCGACTCGGGACGGTCGGCGAACATCCGCGCCAGCTCGCTGTCCGGGTGCGCTCCGGCGGCCAGCCTGCGGTGCACCGCGTCGACGATGGCCGTGGGGTTGACGAGCCGCTCCAGGCACCCCCGGTTGCCGCAGTAGCACTCCGGTCCCTCGGGCAGCACCGAGGAGTGCCCGAACTCTCCCGCGTTGAGTGAACCGCCCCGGTACACCTGGTGGTTGAGGATGAGGCCGCCGCCGACGCCGGTGCCGAAGAAGAAGTAGGCGAAGTCCGCGACGCCTCGGCCCGCGCCCGACCAGCGCTCACCGACGGCGGCGGCGGTGGCGTCGTTGTCGAGGGTGACCGGCAGGCCGGTCGCCTCGCTCAGCATGTGCTGCACCGGCACCCGGGTCCATCGGGCCAGCTGGGGCGCTCCGACGATGGCCCCCTGTCCGAGGTCGATCGGGCCGGGAGTGGCGAGGCCCAGCCCGAGGACCCTGTCGCGGGCGACGCCCGTCTCGGCCAGCACGTCGGCGACCAGTTCCGCCATGTCCTTGACGACCTGGGCCGGCTCGATGCCGGGATGCGTGGGGCGTTTCTTGACGACGAGCGGCCGGCCCAGCAGGTCGACCACGGTGCAGCTGAGCTCCACGGGGTCGAAGTGCAGGCCGACCGCGCTGCCCGCCTCGGCGTTGATCCGCAGGGTGGTGCGGGGCTTGCCGCCGCTGGACACCCGGCTCGCGCCGTCCTCCCGCACGATGCCCTCGTCGAGCAGACGGCGCACGATGCCCGAGACCGTCTGCGGGGTGAGGCCGGTGTGCTGGGCGATCTCGACGCGGCTGACGCCGTCGGCGAGCTGGATCTGGTCCAGGACGACGGCCCGGTTGTATCGCCCGACCTTCGGAAGGTTCGTTCCTGCCTGCCGCACGCACGGTCCTCTCTCGTAACCCCCCGCCAACCTATCTCCCGCGGCCCATTGACTTAGTAAAACAAATGGATTTAGTGTCCGGACCCGCAGACGAAATCTCGGACACGACGGCACAGGGCAGTGCCATCGGAGGCAAGTTGATGTCCAAGCAATGCCGCAGGCCCGAAGGCTCGGGAACGCGACGCGTTCCCCGCGGTGGGGAGCAGCGCACATGACGCCCACCGCCCCGAACCTGCTGGAGATGCGGTCGATCACCAAGACCTTTCCCGGCGTCACCGCGCTCGCCGATGTCAGCCTCGCCGTGCGGAAGGGTGAGATCCACGCGATCTGCGGCGAGAACGGCGCCGGCAAGTCCACGCTCATGAAGGTGCTCAGCGGTGTGCACCCGCACGGCAGTTACACAGGCGACGTCGTCTACCGCGGAGAGCGGGTCCGGTTCCACGACATCCGGTCCAGCGAACAGGCCGGCATCGTGATCATTCACCAGGAACTGGCCCTGGTGCCCGGCATGTCGATCACCGAGAACCTCTTCCTCGGCAACGAACCGCGCCGCCGCGCGGGCATCGACTGGAAGGCGGCCCGGCGCCGCGCCCTGGAGCTGCTCGAACAGGTCGGGCTCCGCGAGGACCCCGACACCCTGATCGGCGACATCGGCGTCGGCAAGCAGCAACTCGTCGAGATCGCCAAGGCGTTCGCGAAGGACGTCAGGCTGCTGATCCTCGACGAGCCGACCGCGGCCCTCAACGAGGACGACTCCCGGCACCTGCTGGACCTGTTGCGCGGCTTCCGCGAGCAGGGCGTCACCTCGATCATCATCTCGCACAAGCTGAACGAGATCGAGGCGGTCGCCGACACCATCACGATCCTGCGCGACGGCCGCACCATCGAGAGCCTCGACGTGAAGGCCGACGGCGTCGACGAGGACCGCATCGTGCGCGGCATGGTCGGGCGAGAGCTCGACAGCCGCTTCCCCGATCGCACTCCCGACATCGGCGAGGTCTTCTTCGAGGTCCGCGACTGGACGGTGCGGCACCCCGGTTCGGACGACCGGCTGGTGTGCAAGGGCTCGACGTTCCACGTCCGCCGCGGCGAGATCGTCGGGTTCGCGGGGCTCATGGGCGCGGGTCGCACCGAACTCGCGATGAGTCTCTTCGGCCGGTCCTACGGCACCTGGCTGTCCGGTCGGGTCTTCAAGGACGGCGAGGAGATCCGGCTGAAGACGGTCTCCGACGCCATCCGGCACGGTCTCGCCTACGTCAGCGAGGACCGCAAGTCGATCGGACTCAATCTCCTGGACGACATCAAGACGTCGACGGTGTCGGCCAAACTGTCCAAGATCGCCCGGCGCCGTGTCATCGACCGGGTGCGCGAGCACCACGTCGCCGAGGAGTACCGCCGGAGTCTGCGGATCAAGACGCCCGGCGTCGACGAGGGCGTCGTGAAGCTCTCCGGCGGCAACCAGCAGAAGGTCGTGCTGGCGAAGTGGATGTTCACCGATCCGGACCTGCTGATCCTCGACGAGCCCACCCGGGGCATCGACGTGGGCGCCAAGTTCGAGATCTACGGGATCATCCAGCGGCTCGTCGCCCAGGGCAAAGGGGTCGTCGTCATCTCCTCCGAACTGCCCGAGCTGATCGGTCTGTGCGACCGCGTCTACACGGTGTTCGAGGGCGCCGTCACCGGCGATGTGGCGCGCGCCGACGCCGATCCCGAACTCCTGATGAAGAAGATGACCGCTACCAAGAAGAGCGCCACGCCATGAGCCGTATGACCGACCTGCAGAAGAATCTCTTCGGGGGCACGACCTCCAACGCCCGCCAGTTCGGCATGATCTCCACCCTGGTGGCGATCGTCCTGCTGTTCCAGATCTGGACCGACGGCCTCACGCTGACCTCCGGCAACCTCATCGCGGTCGTCAGCCAGTACTCCTACATCCTGATCCTGGCCATCGGCATGCTGATGGTGATCGTCGCCGGGCACATCGACCTGTCGGTCGGCTCCGTCGCCGCGTTCACCGGCATCGTCGTCGCCAAGGCGATGCAGGAGTACGACCTGCCGTGGCCCGTCGGCATACTGCTCGGCCTGCTCGTGGGCGCGGCGATCGGCGCCTGGCAGGGCTTCTGGGTCGCCTACGTCGGCGTGCCCGCCTTCATCGTGACCCTCGCCGGGATGCTGCTGTTCCGCGGCGGCAACCAGTACATCGGCAACGCCGACACGGTTCCGGTGCCCGTGGGCTTCCGCAGGATCGGCGCGGGCTTCCTGCCCGAGGTCGGTCCGGACACCGGCTACAACAACCTGACCCTGCTGCTCGGTCTCGCCGCCTGCGCAGGTGTGGTGTGGCGGGAGTGGACGGCGCGCCGCACCCGCCGTGAGATGGGGGCCGACCCGGCGCCGCTGTGGATCGCCGGCATCCGTCTGGCCGTGATGATCGGCGTCATCGTGTTCGCGACGCTGCGCTTCGCCGGCGGCCGGATCGGCACCAGCCTGCCGATCTCCGGCATCATCCTGATCGTCCTGGTCCTCGCCTACTCGCACTACACCCGCAACACCATCGGCGGCCGGCACATCTACGCCGTCGGCGGCAACGCGCGCGCGGCCGAGCTGTCCGGCGTGAAGCTCAAGCGGGTCAACTTCCTCGTCATGACGAACATGTCGGTGCTGGCCGCCCTCGCCGGCATGATCTTCGTGGCCCGCTCCGCGGCCTCCGGACCGCAGGACGGCCTGAGCTGGGAGCTGGACGCCATCGCGGCCGTGTTCATCGGCGGCGCGGCGGTCTCCGGAGGCCTGGGCACCGTCAGCGGCTCGATCGTCGGCGGTCTGGTCATGGCCCTGCTCAACAACGGCCTTCAACTCGAAGGCGTGGGCTCCGACATGGTCCAGATCATCAAGGGACTCGTCCTCCTGCTCGCCGTCGCCTTCGACGTCTACAACAAGAGCCGGGGACGCTTCTCGATCGTCGCAACCCTGATGCGCCCCTTCCGGCCGGACTCCCCGGCCGCGGCGACGGTCCCGCCGGCGCGGGCCTCCGACGCCGCCGCCGGAAGCGACACCGACACCGACTCGGGAACCGACACCGGCAAGACCAAGATCGCGGGCTGACCCGCAGGGTCCGCCCGGTCCCGGCCGCGCCCGGCGGCACACACCCATCCCCCGCACAACCACCCCGCCAGGCCGGCACCCCGACGACCAGGCGTCAACCGTCCGGCAGTACCGGTCCGGCCAACAGCACCGCACGAAGGGTTCGACTCCACCATGCGCTCACTCGTCATCAGAAGCATCGCCGCCGTCGGCGCCGCCGCACTGCTCACCCTGGGCACGGCCTGCTCCAACGAACGCGAGGGTTCCACCGGCAGCGACAGCGCCGACGGCAAGGGCTTCGCGAAGGACTCCCTGATCGGCATCGCCCTGCCCGCCAAGACCTCGGAGAACTGGGTCCTCGCGGGCGACCTGTTCACGGGCGGCCTCAAGGACGCCGGTTTCAAGGCCGACGTCCAGTACGCGGGCGCCTCGACCACCGTCGCCGACCAGCAGGCGCAGATCTCCTCCATGGTCACCAAGGGCGCGAAGGTCATCGTCATCGGCGCGACCGACGCCTCGCAGCTCGCCACGCAGGTGCAGCAGGCCAAGCAGGAGGGCGCCACCGTCATCGCCTACGACCGGCTCATCACCAACACCCCCGACGTCGACTACTACATCGCCTTCGACAACTTCAAGGTCGGCAAGCTCCAGGGCCAGGCGCTCGTCGACGGCATGAAGGCGAAGAAGCCGAAGGGGCCCTGGACCGTCGAGCTGTTCTCCGGATCTCCCGACGACAACAACTCGAAGGTGTTCTTCGACGGCGCGATGGAGGTGCTCAAGCCCTTGATCGACAAGGGTGACATCGTTGTCGGCTCGGGACAGACCGACATCAAGCAGACCGCGACCCAGGGCTGGAAGGCGGAGAACGCGCAGCAGCGCATGGACTCGCTGCTCACCTCGGCGTACGGCGGCAAGAAGACCCTCGACGGCGTCCTCTCCCCCAACGACACCCTCGCCCGCGCGATCCTCACCTCGGTGAAGGGCGCCGGCAAGGCGGTCCCCGTCGTCACCGGCCAGGACTCCGAGGTCGAGTCGGTCAAGTCGATCATGGCCGGTGAGCAGTACTCGACCATCAACAAGGACACCCGCAAGCTGGTCGCGGCGACCGTCGACATGGTCAAGGCCCTGCAGAAGGGCGGCAAGCCGACCATCAACGACACCAAGTCGTACGACAACGGCGTCAAGGTCGTCCCGTCGTACCTCCTGCCGCCGGTGATCGTGACGAAGCAGAACGCGGCCGAGGCCTACGCCGGCGACCCCAAGCTGTCGCCGCTCACCAAGTAGCGCCGGCCACCGCGTCCGCCCGCCCCGGAAGGCTCTGCGGGGCGGGCGGACGGGCTTTCACACGGTGAACAGGCGGGCCGCGTTGTCGTGGCACACCGCCCGCAGCCACTCGTCGCCGAGATCCAGGCGTTCCAGGGCGTGCAGCTGGTGGAGGTAGCGGTACGGGATGCTGGGGAAGTCGGTGCCGAGCAGGATCCGGTCGCCGAGCGCGGCCAGCCGGGGCAGGGCCCGGCGGGGAAACGGGCTGAGCTCCTCGGCGAAGTCGGTGAACGTCATCGTCGTGTCGAGCCGCACCTCCTCGTACCGCTCCGCCAGATCGAGGAAGTCCTCGTACTCGGGCATCCCCATGTGGGCGACGATCAGCCGCAGCCGGGGATGCCGCTCCAGCACCCGCGCGATCGGTTCGGGTCCGGTGTGCTTGCCGGGCGCGGGCCCGGAGCCGCAGTGGATCACCACGGGAACCCCGGCCTCGGCCAGCAACGCCCAGACGGGCCGCAGGAGTTCGTCCGTCGGGTCGTACGCTCCGACCTGCACGTGCGCCTTGAAGACGCGGGCGCCCGCCTCGACGGCCACCCGGACGTACGCCTCGACGCCCGGCTCCGGGTAGAGCGTGGACGTGTGCAGACAGTCGGGGGTGCGGCGGGCGAACTCGGCCGCCCAGCCGTTCAGCCACGAGGCCATGCCGGGCTTGTGGGGGTAGAGCATCGCGGTGAAAGCCCGCACGCCGAACTGCCGGAGCAGGGCCGTCCGTTCCTCCTCGTCCCGCCGGTAGGTGATGGGCCATTCGAGCCCGCCCGTCAGCGGCCCGACCCCGTCGAAGTAGTCCCACACCTTGCGCAGGACGCGCTCGGGCATGAAGTGCGTGTGCACGTCGACCAGCCCGGGCAGGCCGAGCCGTCCCCAGAAGCGGCGGATCTCACCGGCCTCGTCGCCGAGCGGCACGCCACTCCTGGCACCTCGATGATCGTTCATGTCGCCCACGATCGACCCGGGTGCGGCCGCCGGTCCACTCCTTCGCGCGAGCGACCCGTGAGGCATCCGTCACCTGCGGCGCATCGGAGGCGGGGACCGCTCACACGGCGCGCTGCATGCACACCAGCCGGTCCCGCTCGTCCCAGGACTCGGTGACGGCGAAGCCGAACCGTTCGTACAGGGCGACGGCCCCGGTCCGCCAAGCCCACACCGACAGCCTCAGGACGCCCACGCCGTTGTCCGCGGCATGCGCGAGCGCCGCACGGAGCAGGGCGGACGCGACGCCCCGGCCCCGGACCGCCGGGTCCGTCCAGAGTCTCTTGATCTCGGACCGCCCGTCGGCGGGGGCGGTCACCACCAGGCAGCCCACCGTGGCGTCCCCGATCAGCGCCACGAGCACGACATCGTCGGCGAACACCGTCCGCGGGTCCGCGATCTCCCTGCGGTAGCGCTCGGGCAACGCGTCCACGCCGGCGACGGCCGCACCCTTCTCCGCCTCCGTACGCAGGTGGTAGGCGGCGAGCAGCGCGGCCGGCCCGTCGTCCGCGGGACGGGTCCGGCCGGGCCAGCGGACGACGGAAACCTCGCGCCGATCAGTCATGGAGTCAGCATCACACAACGGCAGCCGGGTACGTCCGCGGCCCCCGCGGCCCGGTCGCGGACCCGCCCTGTCCGCCGCGCCGCCGCCTCGGGCCGGGCCCCTTCAGACGTCGTCCGCCGTGGACGGGTGCGCGTACCCGCCCTCGTCGTAGGGGGTGAACCACGATCTGAACGCCAGGGGCGCGGCCCTCGGGCCGGCGCCGGCGGACGCTCCGTCGCTCACGCCCAGGGCGTCGTCATAGAGCCACTGGTGGTCCGTGCCCTCGTACACACGGTCGGCGAACGCGTCGAGAGCGGTGGACACGTCGTCGTCCAGGAGCCCGTAACGCTCCAGGACCGTGGTCGTCTCGTTCAGGAGCAGCCGCAGGGCGAGTCCCTCGGCCGCACAGCTGAGCCGCTGGAAGGAGCCGTCGGTGAAGCGGGTGGTCAGGGCGATCACGGTCACCAGGAAGCGGCGCGCGAAGCGGGCGTCGTACTGGAGGGCGTAACGGTCGGGGAGGTGCTCGAGGTGCCACAGCGGGCCTTCGCACTCGGCGACGGCCGCGTCCTCCTGGGTCAGGACCTGGAGGTCCTCGAAGAGCTTGTCCACCAGGATGTCGGTCGCGTGGACGAGGGCGCCCGCGGCGAGTCCGGCTGCTCCCCTGTATTCGGGGCGGGCCGCGTCGGCCGCTCCGGGCGCTCCGAATGCCGCGGGCGGGAACGACCGCAGGGCTTCGGCCAGCCCGAGCATCCGCGCCCGGACTGCCGCGGCCTGCGCCTTCACGTCGTCACCCTCGGCCGGGCCGCCGCCCGACGGACCGGCGGTGTGCCGGGCCTTGCGGACGGCCAGGTCGTCGGGCGGGGCATCGGGGCCCTCCGCCGCGTCGAGGCTCTCCTCGGCGAGGTCCTGGTGCAGCTCGACCTCGCAGCGCTCGATCGTCCAGTCGGCCAGCAGCGCGGAACGCTCCAGCACCTCGTCCACGAGCGCCTGCACGGTGTCCTCGGCGAACTCCAGGGCCGGAGCGTCCACGATCACTTTCAGCAGGGCGCCGCCGGGGTGGACGGCCACGATGGTGTCGAGCAGGGCGACTTCCACCCCCTCCGGTCCTCTGACGGACCGCACAGAGTCGAATCCGTCCTCGATGAGCGCCACCGCGCCGGCGCGTTGCAGCGGGTCCATCTCCGGAGTGCCCTCCGGGATGCAGGTGTCCACGGTCACTACGTACGTCACGGGCCGAGCCTTTCAGAGAGCAGCACCGCGCGGGGCACGGGCCGCCCCGAAGACCCGGGCACGCTGTCGGACGCCGGTCAGTACCGGCTTCTGAACAGCGCCCGGTCGCCGCCGGACCCGCCGGTCGTGGCCGCCGCGGCGAGCCGGTCGGCGAAGCGCCGGTAGGCCGCGTACTGCTCGTCGGACAGGTCGGTGCGGGGGGTCGCCGTTCGCGGCGCGAGGGCCTCGGCGAGGACGTCGGTGTCGCCGTCCGGAGTGAGGGACAGGACCGCGACGGTCCGGTCCACCGTGCCCCGGTAGTCCCCCGGCGAGGCGATCCCGTGGACGTCGGCCGATCCGTCGGGGCGCCTCGTCACCACCAGCGAGGGCATCGCCCTGGCCCCGGCGCGTATCGCGCGCCGTACGCGGCGGAGGGACAGCAGGTCGTCCTCGGAGACGGTGACGGCATGGAGCGGGACGAGGGGTCGGCCGTCGGGGGCGCGCAGCGTGCTGCGGCGAGTCGGGGCCGCCCGGTCTTGGTGCAGGAGTGCGCGGTCGCGCAGGACCCGCGGGAGCGCGTGGTGGACGCGGGCCCAGGCGTCGAGGCAGGCCGGCGCGTCCAGCCCGGTCAGGTTCTCCAGCCCGGGCGGCCAGGCGGGCGCGATGTCCTCGCCCACGCCGTGCCTGCGAGCCGCCCAGGCCGCGTGAAAGGGCGCGAGCAGCAGGTCGTGCGTCATGAAGAAGTCCCACAGCCACTCGGGGTCCTGCGGGAGCAGCCGGATCGTCGTGGTGCCGCCGCTGCCTTCGGACCGGGCGGGGGAGCGGAGCACGGCGGGCACGGTGGTCCTCCCGGAGGGCGGCGGTGACGGCGACGGTGACACCGGGCACGATATCGTCAGTTCGACGATATTGCTACCCATCGTCCGCGACCGAAGCATCGCGGCCCCGAATGTTCCGGATATGGTGTTTTCATATGCTCCACGCCCACGCCGATGGGGAGGTACCGCGGTGGAAGCCCCTCACCGGGCGCGCGCGGCGCCCGAGCAGCCTCGGGGAGCTGTCGGTTACGCGGGCGTGCTGCGGGAGCTGCTTCCCATCGCGCTGTGGCGGGAGGACGGGGACGGCCGCGTCGTGGAGTGGTCGCTCGCCGCCCAGGATCTGCTCGGGTACCGCCCGCAGGACGTCCTCGACCGGCCCGCGTCGGCTCTTCTGGTGCCCGAGGGCAACCGTGAGCTGGCCGACCACCTCACCCACCGCGTCCAGGGCGGGGAGACCGTGGTCGGCACGCTGTCGGTGCGCCACCGCGACGGCCACCAGGTCACCATGGAGATGTGGATCGTCCCGGCCGCCGATGCGCGGGGCCGGCCCGGAGCTCTGCTGATCGCCGTCGAGACCTCCCAGGTTCTGCGCATGCGCGACTCCCTCGCGGCCCTGGAGAGCCTCTTCAGCCAGTCACCCATCGGGCTGGCCACCCTCGGCGCCGACCTGCGCTTCCTCCGGGTCAACGACGCCCTCGCCCGGATGAACGGCGCCTCCGCCGCCGAGCACCTCGGCAGACGGCTGACCGAGGTCGTGCCCGGCGTCAACGCCGTGGCGCTGGAGGCGACGATGCGGGAGGTCCTGGAGCGGGGCACGGCCGTCGTCGACGTCCGCCGCACCGGGCGGACGCCCGCGGACCCCGACCGCGAACGCACCTGGTCGTGCTCCTACGCCCCGCTGCTCGACGGCGGCGGCCGCACCCTGGGCGTGATCGCCTCCCTCATCGACATCACCGAGGGCCAGCAGGCGGAACGCGACGCCGAACGCGCCCGTCACCGCTTCGCGCTGCTGGCGGAGGTCGGCGCCCGCATCGGCACCACCCTGGACCTGCGGCAGACCTCCGAGGAGATCGTGCAGATGCTGGTGCCCCAGCTCGCCGACTCCGCCGACGTGCAGCTCCTCGAAGAGGTCCTGGCACCCGACGAGTCCACCGCCGTCACCCGCGGCGTGGTCCGGCGGATGGCCGCGCTCTTCCCCGATCCCGCCGCCCCGACCGCGAAGCTCCGTGCGGGCATGACCTCCCGGATCTCCGCCGGCTCCCTCTACGAGCGGGTCATCGCCGACGGCCGGCCCACCGACCTCTACCGGTCCGACGTTCCCGCGCTGGTCACCGACCCCCGCGCCGACGAGCTGCGCGCCTACCTCATGGGCCTCGGGTCCGCGCGGCTGATCCCGCTGGTCGCCCGTGGCAAGGTCCTCGGTGCGATCGTGGTGACGCGGCTGCGCAGCCGTGAGCCCTTCGACGACCAGGACTGCGTGCTCGTCGACGAACTGGCGGCGCGCGCCGCCCTCAACATCGACAACGCGCTCATGTACACCCGGCAGCGGGCGGCGGCCCTGACCCTGCAGCGCAGTCTCACCAACAGCGCGCTGCCCGTCGTCCCCGGCCTCGAACTCACGGGACGGTACCGGCCGGCGAGCGAGCACGACGTCGGCGGCGACTGGTACGACGTCATCGCGCTGCCCGACGGCCGGACGGGGCTCGTCATCGGTGACGTCATGGGGCACGGCATCCATGCCGCGGCGGTGATGGGTCAGCTCCGCACGGCGGTGCGCACGCTCGCCCGGCACGACGTCGACCCGGCCCGCATGCTCCGCTCGCTGGACGACGTCGTGGCCGACATGGGCGACGACCAGATGGCGACCTGCGTCTACGCCGTCCACGACCCCCGCGCCGGCGGATGCCTCGTCGCCCGGGCCGGGCATCCACCGCCGGCCGTGGTGACGGGCGACGGCGCGGTCGCCTTCCTCGACGGGTCGCCGGGCACCCCGCTGGGCACCGGTGGGCAGCAGTTCGAGGCCGAAGAGGTCCCGCTGCCGTCCGGCAGTCTGCTCGTCCTGTACACCGACGGCCTCATCGAAGCCCGGGACCGCGACCTCGATCAGGGGCTCGACCGGCTCGCCCGGGCGCTGCGGCGCCCCGGACGGCCCCTTCCCGCGCTCTGTGACGGAGTCCTCGGGCAGATGCTCCCGCATCCCGCCCAGGACGACGTCGCGATACTGATGGCGCGCCCGCAGTGACCGGCCGGGACTCGCCATGACCGGCGCCGCCCGCCACCTCTCCCCCAACCGCCGCCCGCCACCTCTCCCCCACCGCCGGGCCGGCGGTGACATCCACGGCGCGAAGCCGGGTACCCGCACCTGCGGAGGTTGCTCATGTTCGAAGCCAGCGATATCCGTGACTGGCGCGGTCACGACGTGGTCGATCCGGACGGGCACAGGATCGGCGTCCTGGAGTCGGTGTACGTGGACACCGGGACCGACATGCCCAGTTTCGCCACCGTGACCGTCGGTCTCCCCACCCGTCGCCGCCTGGTGTTCGTCCCGCTCACCGGGGCGACGGTCGGCCCCGGCCACCTGAAAGTGGCCTACGGCAAGAACGCGGTGAAGAAGGCCCCGTCGATCGACGTCGACGGCGAGCTGCTCGCACCGGACGAGCCGAAGGTCTTCGCCCACTACGAACTGGACTATCTGCCGGGCGCCGGCGGCGAACGCCGTCTCGCCCGCCGCTGAGAGGCGCAGCCGCGCAGCCGCCGAAGCCCGCCATGGGGAGAGACGATGACCCTGTTCCTGTTCCTGATCCTCGTGGCCCTCGTCCTGGGCATCATCGGATTCGCGGCCCACGGGTTGTTCTACCTGCTCGTCATCGGCGTCGTCGTGCTCCTCGCCGATCTCGCCTACGCCGCCGTCCGCTTCCGCCGCGGCGGACGAAAGCACCGCATCGCCCGCTGACCCCGTCACCCCCTGACAGCCGCGCTCCCTTGCGCGAGCCGGTGGGAGCGCGCCGCGGCATCGGCAGGCCGACGTCCGACGGAGACGCGGGACCCACGACGCGGGATGCAGGACGCAGGACGCAGGACGCAGGACGCAGTGGGAGGAACACCGGATGAGGACCGCTTGATGAGGACCAACCGTCTCGGGCGCAGCGCGGTGGAGGTCACGGAGCTGGGCTTCGGCGGCGGACCGATCGGCGGGCTCTTCGCCCCGCTCGACGACGAGACCGCGACCGCGACGCTGAACGCCGCGTGGGAGTGCGGCATCCGGTACTTCGACACCTCGCCGCACTACGGCGTCGGCCAATCCGAGCGCCGCACGGGTGAGTTCCTCCGTGGGATGCCGCGCGACACGTTCACCCTCTCCACCAAGGTGGGCCGCCTCCTCGTCCCGCAGGATCCGCAGGGCCGCACCGACGAGAGGTTCCACGTGCCCGCCACACACCGCCGGGTGTGGGACTTCTCCCGGGACGGTGTGCTGCGCGGTGTGGAGGACTCCCTCACCCGCATGGGCGTCGACCGTGTCGACGTGCTCCTGCTCCACGACGCCGAGGAACACTTCGGCACAGCGCTGCGCGAAGGCTTCCCCGCCCTTGCGGAACTGCGTTCCCAGGGCGTGGTCGGGGCGGTCGGCGCGGGCATGTACGACCCCGGGATGCTGACCGAGCTGGTGCGGGAGACCGACGCCGACGTGGTGATGCTCTCCGGGCGGTACACGCTCCTCGACCACAGCGCCCTGGACGACCTGCTGCCGGCGTGCACCGAGCGAGGGGTGTCGGTCCTCGCCGCCTCGGTCTTCAACTCCGGGCTGCTCGCCACGCCCCGGCCCGCGCGGGGAGCGACCTACGACTACGCGCCCGCCCCGCCGGACGTCCTACGGCGTGCGCGCGAACTCGCCGACGTCTGCGAGGCGCACGGCGTACGGCTCCCCCAGGCGGCGATGGCGTTCCCGCTGCGGCACCCGGCGGTCGCGGGCATCGTGCTCGGCATGCGCTCCCCGGAGGAAGTACGCCTCGACGCCGCGGGGTTCGACGTCCGCATCCCCGACGGGCTCTGGTCCGACCTGCGCGAGGCGGGGCTCCTCGACGAACGGGCGCCGGTCGGCGCGTGACGGGCGGGCCGCCCGGCGACCGGCCGCCGGACCGGCCGTGCGCGTCCAGGGTGCGCGGCGCGCCGGTGGTCAGTACGGTGGCGTCCTGGTGTTCGACCGCGGCCAGGGTGAGAACGCCGGGGTCGTCGGCGTAGGGGTCACGGGCGGTGGAGGCGGCATGTCCGGCAAGAAGACGGCGGCACTGCCGCGCAAGGCGTACGAGAAGGAACTGCTGCGGCTGCAGACGGAGTTGGTGAAGCTGCAGGAGTGGGTGCGGGCGTCGGGCACCCGGCTGGTCATCGTCTTCGAGGGGCGGGACGCGGCGGGCAAGGGCGGCACGATCAAGCGGGTCGCCGAGCACCTCAACCCGCGCGTGGCGCGCATCGCGGCACTCCCCAAGCCCACCGAGCGCGAACGCACCCAGTGGTACTTCCAGCGGTATGTGGAGCACCTGCCCGCGGCCGGGGAGATCGTGCTGTTCGACCGGTCCTGGTACAACCGCGCCGGCGTGGAGCACGTGATGGGCTTCTGCACGCAGGAGGAGCACCAGCTCTTCCTCCGCCAGTGCCCGATCTTCGAGCGCATGCTGGCCGAGGACGGCGTGCTGCTGCGCAAGTACTGGTTCTCGGTGAGCGACACCGAGCAGCAGGAGCGCTTCCGGCGCCGGCTGGAGGACCCGCTGCGGCGCTGGAAGCTCTCCCCGATGGACCTGGAGTCGATCACCCACTGGGAGGCGTACTCCCGGGCCAAGGACGAGATGATGGTGCACACCGACATCACCGAGGCGCCCTGGTACGTCGTCGAGAGCGACGACAAGCGCCGCGCCCGGCTGAACATGATCGCCCACCTGCTGTCGTCCGTGCCCTACCACGAGGTGCCGCCGCCCGTGCTGGAGCTCCCCGAGCGGCCCGCCTCGACCGGCTACCAACGCCCGCCACGCGATCTCCGCACCTATGTCGCCGACCACGCGGCGAGCGCGGTGGCCCGCGAGCAGTGAGAGGAGACCGCCCGGCGCCGTCCTCGGAGGCCTGAGTGCGGTGGTGTCACTCGCGGCTGCCGGAAGGGCGTGGGCCTCCTGCGGCATCCGCGTCGACGCCGCGGCCGACACGGGTGACGCGCCGAACTAGAGCCCCTGGGCGTGAGGGTCGGGGCGCAGGACGGCGAACAGGCCCCGCTCGCGTGTCCCGGCGGGCGTGAGCCAGGGGCCGGCGACGTGGCCCGTCGCACCGGGCGGGAGGAGAGGCGCGTCGTCCGGGACGGGGGTCAGCACCCGCTGCAGGCGGAGCGTCATGCCGTGCGGTGCGGGCAGTTCGGTGCCGTCCCGGTCGTCTGCGGCGGAGGCGCCTGGGCGCGCGGTGAGGGGCGCGTCGCCGCCGGTGCAGGAGCGGGTGACCTCCCGGTCGGGCGTGTCACTGGCACTCTGGGCCTGCGCCTGGACCCGGCCCTCGATCAGCGCCAGCAACTGGGCGACCAGCACCGGGTCCTGACAGCCGTCGTAGACCCACCGCCTGCCCAGCACCCCGTGCTCCATCGTGCCGACCAGGGCGTGTTCCGCACCCTCGAGAGGGGCGCCGCGGTAGGTGAGCGGGACCAGGTACGCGGCCGGACGCGGGCCGGCGGTGTCGGTGACGACCATGAACTCGATCCCGACCTCGCCCTGCGGGTCGTCCAGCCGGAAACCGCCGGCCTTGGCCGGCTCCGGCCGGCGGCCCGCGCCGCCGACGTACCACGGCCGGGTGGGCAGCCAGGAAGTGAGCAGTTCCAGCTTGGTCGGCTTCAGGACGGTGTGGTGGATGACGGCCATGCCGGGGCTTCTCCTCCGTGAACGGATGCGACGCCCCCCACCTTCCCATCCCCCGCGGCTCAGTTCTTGACGGCGTCCGCGATCCGCAATGCGACCTCGGCAGGCGTGAGGTGGGTGGTGTCGACTACCTCGGCCTCGCGGTGCAGCCAGGTGCGGGCCGCTTCGGCGTAGGGCTCCAGATACCTGAGTCGGAACGGTGAGGGGCCGAGGACGGTGTCCCCCTCGATGCGTCCGCGGAGGGTGTCCTGGTCCGCGTGGAGGACGAAGTGCCTCACCGGGATGGCATGCCGGGCGAGGCCCGCGCTGATCTCCCGCCAGTAACGCTCGACCAGGACGGTCATGGGCATCACCAGGGTGCCGCCGGTGTAGTCGAGTACATGGCGGGCGGTCTCGACGACGAGAGGCCGCCACGGCGGCCAGTGCTGGAAGTTGTCCGTGCCGGGCAGTCCCGGCGTGATGTCCATGAGCGTCTCGCCGACCTTCTCGGCGTCCAGCACGCGGGAATCGGGGAGCAGCTGCCGAACGAGTGCGCCGGTGGTCGTCTTCCCGGCGCCGTGGGTTCCGTTGAGCCATACGATCATGGGACACGAACCTAGGGCCGACGCGACCGGCACGGCACGCCCTCGCCGCGAGGCGCAGCCGGCGGCACGGGCCGGCGGCACGGGCCGGCGGCACGGGCCGGCGGCACGGCCAGTAGACACGGCCAGGACACATCGTCGAGCACATGAGCCGAGGGCGTCGGCTGGCGACTGGCCTCGAAAATCGAACACATGATTGAATTCAGCCATGCGACCGATCCCCGCCGATCTCACCGAGGCACTGGAGGACTGGCACACCACCTACCGCCGGCTCGCCGCCCACCCGTGCAGCGCCCTGCGGCGAAGACTCATCCGGTTGTCCTGCGACGTGCTCTCCCACCCGTACTGGGGCGGCGGCCGGAGCGCGGCGGCCCGGGCGGCGCTCTTCGCTGCGGGACGAGGAGGAGGGAGCGGCCATGGGAGTCACCCCGGACGGGGGTGAGGCGCGTCGTGTCCCAGCTGCCGCCTGACCCGTCCCGGCTGCGGGTGATCCTCTCCCATCTGGAGCGGCAGATGGCGGAGCACGAGACCCTGGCCGTCTATCTCCGGCTCCAGCGGGACGCCGTACTCGCCGCGCTCGCCCGCTCCGAGCGCCGGCCGCCGCGCCGGACGGCTCCCCGGGCGAAGGGCGGCGGGTCGCTGCCCGGGTTCACCCCTCCCCCGGCGCCCGGGCGGGACGAGGGGTTCGTCGTGCAGCAGAAGCGCACCCCCGACGGGCCCGAGCCCGCCCTGATCCACCTGGCCGAATGCACCATGATCGAGGCCGCCTCGCACCGGATCCGGCCCGACGAGGCACGGACGGCCCTCGCCGTCCCGAACATCGAGCCGTGCGGGTTCTGCCGCCCGGACACGGCATTGGGCATCGACGTGGCGTGAAGGCGACGGTCCGGCCGGCCGGCCGGACCGTCCCCGTCATCGCCCGCCCGCCGCCGTCACCGCCGCGGGATCCATCCCGGTCAGTTCCACGACGCGGTGGGGCGGCACGCCTGCGGCGAGGGCCCGTCCGATCAGAGCGTCCCGGTCGTCCGTGCAGTCGCGGTAGGCGAGGAGCTCCTCCTCCACCTGCGCGAGCGACGCCGGCGCCAGCCCGTGGCGCACCCGGCTCAGCTCGTCGTCGCTCAGCGGGACCGGCAGCCGTTCGGCTCCCTCCGGGACGGCCGCCCGCTCCTCCGGCGGCAGCAGGCGCAGCCGCGGGGACGTCGCCGAGACCCCCTGGGCGTCCAGCCACGCCTGTACCGCGGGAGTGTCCATGCACGCGAGGTCGCCGACGGCGGACGGCGCGACGCCGAGCGCCGCGGCCGCGTCGTCCGGCAGGAACAGGTAGGCCTCGTCGGTCATCCTCAACTCCTTCTCTCCGGGGAGACGCCGGCCGCGTCGGGGCGACCGGTCGACGTCCCTTTACCCCGCCGCCGCGCGATTACCGTCGTCCGACCGAGCCGGAGCGTCCGCGCGCGTCCCGGATGCCGCCGTGGGGCCGAGGGGCCGCGCAGAGAGCGCCGAGGGCCGGAGTCACTGTGGCGAGCCGGGCCGGCCGCGGACCTGGACGCATCGGCTGCTGATCGCTGAGCGCACCCATGCACTGCGAGACCAGGTCCCGCACCTGGGCGTAGGTCAGTCGCCGGTCGCCCGCGACGAACGCCTCCGACGAGCTGTGCCGCGTCAGCGACTGGACGATGAGGTCGCTCAGCGTCGCACCGGCCGAGGCCGCCGATGCCGGCGAGGAGCTCTGGGTGATGACGGAGGGAGTCACCCTTCCAGCGTGGGCTCCCACACCATTGGGCTGCCACCGATGTTCCGCCAGGAACCACGGCTACCCCGCCAACCTCTCACCCATGGGAGCTGCGGGAGGACCGAGCCGACGAGCGATAGCCTCCGGGTGTCTGACCGATCAGCTCGGTGAAGGCGTCGATGAAGCTGCTGGGGTTCGACCAGCCCAGCCGGATCGCCGTGTCGGTGACCGAGGCGCCGTCGCTGAGCTCGATCAGCGCCCGTTGAATGCGCAGCAGGGTGCGCCACTGGCGGAAGCTCATCGACAGCTCGCTGCCGAACAGTCGGCTCAGGGTGCGTTCGCCGGCGCCCGTGCGGTGGCCCAGCTCGGCCAGGGTCGCCGGGCTTGCCGGGTCCATGTGAAGCAGGTCGGTGACCGCCTTGAGGCGCCGGTCGACCGGCTCCGGGAGGCGCAGCGGCTCTTGTGCGGCGCGGGCGAGCTCGGCGAGTACGACGTCGATCAGCAGCCGCGCACGGGGGCTCTCCAGCGGCTCGCCCTCGCTCATCAGCGCCAGATAGGCCTCGCGCAGCAACGCGCTCGCCACGAAGACCGACGGCTCGGCCGGCAGCTGTCCGGTCAGCGTCACGGGCAGCGACAGCACCCGGATGTCCGTCTCGCCGTACGCCTTGCTGCTGTGCACCGCGAAGGGCGGCACCCACATGATCCGACTGGCCGGCGCCACCCAGGTGCCCACCTGGGTCGCTGTGACCAGGGCCCCACGCGCGGCGTAGCGGAGCTGGCCGTAGTCGTGGAAGTGCGCGGCCACGTCGGCGCCATGGGCCAGCGGCGCCGACAACGGCGCATCGTCGGTGCAGAAGCTCGGCTCGCCGCTGGGGTCGGACACGCGATTGAGGCTACCCGACACTGGCGGGTTATCGGGAGAACCTGGCGGGATACCGGTGGTGCGCCTGGCGCCGCAGACGCATCGTGGAGACATGCCACAACAGATCAAGCTCGAGGACGCCGCGCCCGCGTCCTCCTCCCCCCACTGCCGAGGTCGACACCGGACTCGTGCTCACCTCGCTCACGCCCTGAGTGAAGGGTGGCAGCGATGAGCACACAGACGACCGGCACGATCGCAGTCTTCGGCGCGACGGGGCAACAGGGCGGGGCGGTGGTCGACGCGCTGCTGGACCACAAGGCCACGGTGCGGGCCCTGGTCCGCAACCCGCAGTCCGACCGGGCTCAGGCGCTGGCCGCCCGCGGCGTCGAGCTGGCGGCCATCCGGACCGACGACCCGGCGTCGCTGGCCGCCGCGCTGACGGCGGTCGAGGCGTTCTGCTTCATGACCCCGGAGGCGAACAACCTCGAAGAGGTCGAGACGGAGATCCGCATCGGCACCGCGCTCGTCGACGCGGCGGTCGCGGCACGCGTCCCGCACGTCGTGTTCAACTCGGTCTTCGGCGCGGACCGGGAGCGGGGTGTGCCGCACCATGACTCGAAGCACTCGATCGAGGAGCACCTGAGGAAGTCCGGCCTCAGGGCCGCGATGGTTCGCCCGACCCCCTTCATGGAGGAGATGGCGCCGAGCCTGGAGCACGGAGAGATCGTGCTGAGGCTGCCGCTGCCGGAGGACGTCGCCCTGAAGATGATCTCGGTCAGGGACGTCGGCCGGGTCGCCGCCGCGCTCCTGCTCGACACAGCGGAGGCGCCCGGCGGAGCCGTCGAGCTCGTCGGCGACGAGCTGACGGGCCCCCAGATCGCCGCGGCGTTCGGCGCGCGCGCCGGGCTCCCGGCACGGTACGAGGCCCTCCCGTTGAGCGTGCTTCCCAGCGACCTCGACAGGGCGATGTTCCGCCAGTTCGCAAAGGCGGCGGAACACGCGTCGGATCGTGCGGTGGTGCGGGCGATCGAGCCGGCCACCCTCGACCTGGCCGAGTGGATCCGATCCACCGGCTGGACCGCGCCCGCCGGTCCAGGCCAAGGCTGATCTTTCACCTAGAACGTTGATCTTTCACCTAGAGCGACGAGCACTGGAGCAGGACATGAAGGCGATCACCTACACCGAGTTCGGCGGCCCGGAAGTCCTCCGCCTCGCAGAGGTCGACGAGCCGCACGCCGGACCCGGACAGGTGCGGCTGAAGGTCGTGGCGGCAGCGGTCAACCCGCTCGACTACAAGATCCGCAACGGGTGGAGGCCGCAGATGGCGCCGCCGTTCCCGGTGATCCCCGGCGTGGAGGCGGCTGGCGTCGTCGACGAGGTCGGCGAAGGCGTGACCGGCGTCGCGGTGGGTGACGAGGTCCTGGGCTGGACCGTCACCGGCGCGTACGCCGAGCACGCGCTGGCCGTCGACTTCGGCCCGAAGCCCGCGGACCTCGACTGGGACCTCGCCGCGGCACTGCCCGTCGCCGTCGAGACCTCGGTCCGCGTGCTCGGCGCCCTCGGCGTCGGGGAAGGCGACACGCTCCTGCTGCACGGAGCCGCGGGTGTGGCCGGCGCCGTCGGTGTTCAGCTCGCGGTCACCCGCGGCGCCACGGTCATCGGCACCGCCTCCCCCGGCAACCACGACTACCTGCGCTCGCTGGGCGCGATCCCGGTCGCCTACGGCGCCGGCCTCGCAGACCGGGTCCGCGAGGCCGCACCGCAGGGCATCGACGCCGTGTACGACGCCGCGGGGGCGGGCAACCTGGAGGTGTCGATCGACCTGCGCGGCGGCACCGACCGGATCATCACCATCGCCGATCCGAAGGCCGCCGAGCTGGGCGTCACCTTCTCCGGCTCCGCCCCGTTCGGTTCCCGCCTCGGCGAGTACACCCGCCTCGCAGCCGACGGCAAGCTCACGGTGCGCATCGCGCAGAGCCTTCCGCTGGAGGACGCCGCGAAGGCGCAGGAGCTGAGCGCGAGCGGTCACGCCGCCGGGAAGCTCCTCCTGCGGCCGTAGCCGGCCGTCATCGAGGCACTTCCCTGAAGCGTCTTCGTGGGCGCTTTCGCAACACGTCCTCAAGCGTGTTGCGGAAGGCCGCGAACAGGCGGCCTGAGCTGGGCTGTTGACGCATCCGTCATGCGGCGCACATGGGCTTTTGCCGCTGCTCGACGGCCAGGTGCAGCTTGGTGGTCAGGCCGCCGCGCGAACGGCCGAGACCGTGGTCGGCCGGCTCGGCGGTGACGCCGCCGGGCGGCTCCTTCTGGAGGTCCCCCCTTTTTCGCGCCCCAGCGGCGTGCCGGTGGGCACGGACGACGGTGGAGTCGACGTTGATGTCCCAGGCGATCAGGTCCTTGGCGTCGGCCCGGGCCTGCAGATCCGTGACGATCCGCTGCCAAGTGCCGTCCCGCTGCCATCGGCGGAACAGGTCGTACACCCGGCCCCACAGCCCGTACTCCGTCGGCACGTCCCGCCACGGGATGCCGGTGCGGACCCGGAAGCGTATGCCGTCGATCAGCTGCCGCCTGGTCCATATCGGCGGTCGGCCGGACTTCTTGCCCTTCGGTAACAGGGACTCCAGCACTGCCCATTGCTCGTCCGTCAGATCTCCACGAGCCACGAACCAAGATCATCTCACGCTCGAGATCCACTTTCGGTACACGCCCTGGGTGGGCGGTACCTGGTTGAGCGCGACGGCGCTGCCGGCGCGGAGCCGGTCCCGGGCGTTCAAGGGGCGGCCGGTGCCGAGATCGGCCGTCCCGGTCGCGGCGCTCCAGCGGCCGCAGACCGGGTCGGTGACCTCGACCGCGGCTCCCGCGAGCCGGTCGTCGTCGGTCAGCGTGCGTAACGCCCACCGCACCGGGGTGCGCCTGCCGCAATCCGGCGGGGACGCCCGGGAGGCGGACGTCCGTGCGACCGCGGGCGGTGCGGTGGCGGACGGGCCGGCCGCGGACGGGTCGGACGCCGAAGCCGGCACGGTCGTCACGGCCTGCACGAGCGCGGCGGCCGACGTCGCCGTCGCCGTGCACGGATGAGTCAGAAGTCCCATGCAGGGTGACGCCATGCGGCACCGGGCTCCCGACTCACTCCGGCCGACACCCGGTTGCGGCGGGCGCCGGCCCCACCCCGTAGCCTCGGGGCACCCCCAGGAACGGACGCCGACGCCCGACCCGGCGTGGCGTGCGCGGCGAGGGAGCGGCATCATCTACGTCATCACGGGAGGGGGCGCCCATGGGCGGCGAGCAGTCCGAGGTGGCGGGGCGGTCCGGCACGACGCCGGGCAGTCCGGAGCAGATGATCGCGGAAGCGCGGAAGGCGTTCTTCGTGATGTTCGGGTTCCTGGCGTCGGTCTGGCTGGCGCAGATCGTGAACTTCGCCGACGACTACGCCACGGCACGCGCGTACGGCCTGGTGCCCGGCGAGACCGGCAGCCTCCCGCACGTGCTCACCGCGCCGTTCCTGCACTGGAGTTGGGCGCATATCGAGAGCAACTCCGGCCCGCTGTTCGTGTTCGGGTTCCTCGCCGCCTACCGGGGTGTGGTGCGTTTCCTCGGGCTGAGTCTGCTGGTGGCGGTGACCAGCGGGCTCGCGGTCTGGTTCTTCGAGGACGGACACGTCGAGACGGTCGGCGCCAGCGGCCTGATCTTCGGATACTTCGGCTACGTCGTCGTCCGCGGCCTCTTCGACCGGCATCTGCTCGACACGCTCGTCGGCGTCGTGATGGCGGCCTCCTTCGCCTACATGCTCACCGTCGCGGTCCCCGGCACGCCCGGGGTGAGCTGGCTCGCGCACCTGGGAGGGCTGGTCGGCGGCCTGGTGGGCGCATGGCTGTTCCGCGACCGCGACCGCACGCGTGGCCGCGACCGCACCCCGGGACGCCGCACGAGAACCGACCGCCGCACGAAGACCGACGACACGTCGGACGCCGGCCGCAGCGACGCCGAGAGCCCACGCGCCGCCCTGCACAAGGAACTCGGCGACCTGGGCCTGCTCTGACCGGCGCCGGCCGGCCGCACTCCGTCGCCCGGCCTTCGCTCGCATGACGTGCTCGGTCTGCCGCACCGGCGCCGCGTCCCGCTTCGCGGGGAACCCGTCCGGGTGACGCCGCCCGGGGCCCCGGTTGGGGTTCCTCCGGCTGGGCACTCGGCGGGGGACCTGTCCTGGCGCTCTGGAGGTGTGGCGTGGCGGTACGGCATCGTCTGATCAAGGTGAGTCCGCAGACCGTGTGGACCGTCCTCGCCGACGGCGGTCGCTATGCGGAGTGGGTGGTGGGAACGGCGTCCTCCGAACCCGTGCGGGGACGGTGGCCGCAGGTCGGTTCCGCGATCGGTTACGAGGTGCGCTTCGGCCCGCTCCGGCTCACCGACGAGACCGTCGTCCGGCATTGCGAGGAGGGCTCCGAGCTGGAGCTCGAGGCGCACGCGGGCATGCTGGGATCGGCGCGGATCGCCATCGAGCTGCGCCCCTGGGGTGAGCACTGCCTGGTGATCGTCGACGAACATCCGCTGCAGGGAGCGAGCGGGCGGCTGCACAACGTGGGTTTCGAAGGACTGATCCAGCTGCGGCACCGCGCGATGCTGGCCCGGCTCGCCCGGGTGTGCGAGGAACAGGGCCGGTCCGAACGGCCGTCGGGCTTGCGAGGGCGCGAGGAGGCAGCGCACGGCGTCGGCGGCGGTCATGCCTGACGTGGTGGTGATCGGCGCCGGCCCCAACGGGCTGGTGGCGGCCAACCTGCTCGCCGACGAGGGCTGGAGCGTGGAGGTCCTGGAGGAGCAGCCGACGCCCGGTGGCGCGGTGCGCCACGACCGGGAGGTCGACCCGGAGTTCGTGAACGACCTCTTCAGCTCGTTCTATCCGCTGGCCGCCGCGTCGCCCGTGCTGCGCCGGCTGCGCCTCGGCGATCACGGGCTGCGCTGGAGCCACGCGCCCCGCGTACTGGCGCATCCCCTCACCGACGGCAGGTGCGCGGTCCTCGCCCGGGACCTCGACACCACCGCCGACTCCCTCGACGCCTTCCACCCCGGCGACGGCGACGCGTGGAGGCGTCTGCACGACACGTGGGACCGCCTCGCCCCGGACATCCTGGACGCCTTGTTCACCCCGTTCCCGCCGGTGCGCGCCACCGCCCGACTCGCCGCGCGGCTCAGGGGGGCCGGCGGCCTGCGGATGGCCCGGACGCTGGTCCTGCCGGTGCGCCGCATGGGGAGGGAGGAGTTCAGGGGTGAGGGCGGCAGGCTGCTGCTGGCCGGGAACGCGCTGCACGCCGACCTCGCTCCGGAGGCCGCGGGGAGCGGGGGCTTCGGCTGGCTGATGTCCATGCTCGGGCAGAGCTTCGGCTTTCCCGTGCCGGTCGGCGGCGCGGGGGCGCTGACCGAGGCCCTGGTGAGCCGGCTGCGGTCGCGTGGCGGCGTCCTGCGCTGCGGGCAGCGCGTGCGCCGGGTGATCGTGCGGGACGGGCGAGCCGTCGGTGTGCGCACCGCCGAGGGCGAGACGGTGGGCGCGCGGCGCGCCGTCCTCGCGGACGTGTCGGCGTCGGCGCTGTACGGGGAACTCGTCGAGGCCGAGCACCTCCCGTCCCAGGTGCTCGACGACCTCAGGCGCTTCGAGTGGGACTTCGCGACCTTCAAGGTGGACTGGGCGTGCGACGGTCCCGTGCCCTGGCGGGCCGCGTCGGCCGCGCAGGCCGGCACGGTCCATCTGGCCGACGGTGTGGACGAGCTCACCCGCTTCGCCGCCCAGATCGCCATGGGCCAGGTGCCCGACCGGCCGTTCGCCCTGTTCGGCCAGATGACCACGGCCGACGCGTCACGCTCGCCGCGGGGCACCGAGGCCGCCTGGGCGTACACCCATCTTCCGCAGGTGATCAAGTCGGACGCGGGCGACGAGGGGCTGACGGGCGCCTGGAGTCCCCGCGAGCAGGAGATCATGGCCGACCGGATCGAACGCCAGGTGGAACGGTTCGCTCCGGGATTCCGCTCCGTCGTCCGCGCCCGGCGCATCCTGGCCCCGCCCACGCTCCAGGCGCTGGACGGCAATCTGCGCGCAGGCGCGATCAACGGCGGCACCGCGGCCATGCACCAGCAGCTCGTCTTCCGCCCCGTGCCCGGAACCGGCCGCCCGGAGACGCCCGTCAAGGGGCTCTACCTCGCCTCGGCCTCCGCGCACCCGGGCGGCGGCGTCCACGGAGCCCCGGGAGCCAACGCCGCCCGCGCCGCACTGCACCGGCAGCGGCTCTCGGGGCTCACCCGCGCCCAGCGCGTCCTCACCCGCCGGGACCGCACCGGCCGCAAGTCACCGCACGCGCCGTGACGCCCCGCCCGGGCCCCGATACGGGTAGGGGTTACGGGTTACGGATGCCGGGTTCGGGTTACGGGTTACGGGTTACGGATGCCGGGTTCGGGTTACGGGGGAACACAAGGAACGGACATCATGATGGACATCCCGCAGGACGGCACCGGCACCGGCACCGGCGATCGCGCCCTTCCGCCGGACGGCCCCGACCGCGCCCACCGACGTCCGGAAGGCGTCAGCGACGAGACGGTCGAGGCGCTCGGGGCGCTGTCCAAGGCCCTGGAGACCACCGAACGCGCACGAGGCCACCTGTACAGCTTCCACCAGCTGACCGGCACGGCGGACCTCCAGCTGGACGAGGCCGTCGACCTGCTGCGCAAGGCAGGGCACCCCGAGTGGGCCGACAAGGTGCGCACGGAGATCCTGGGCCGCAACGTCATCCCGGGGCACTGGACCTTCCAGATCGTCGAGGCGTACGACGCGACCTACCACCAGCCGTTCACCCACCTCGCGCGCGAGGCCGTGAACCAGCTGGCTCAGGGCCGCGACCACCTGTACGAGGCCGAGATGAAGGAGGCGCGCCGCACCGCCGGCCACCCCGCCCACACCGCCCGTCCGGCCGACGGCGGCGACCGTCCGGGATGAGCCCGGCCCGGCGCGGGCGACCGGCGCCGTTACCGGCCGGCCGCACCCCCGCCCGATGCCGGCCGCAGCACCAGAAGGGACCCCGCCGTGGACGACAGCCCACTCAAGGACCGCACCGTCGTGATCACCGGAGCGGCACGCGGCGTGGGAGCGGCGCTCGCGGCCGCGCTCGCCCGGCGGGGGGCCCGGCCGGCTCTGCTCGACCACGACGGGGCGGCGCTGCGGGCGACGGCCGCCGCGCTGCCGGGCACCACGCTGGCCCTGCGGGTCGACGTCACCGACGGCGAGGCCCTCCACGACGCCGCCGACGTCGTCCGCAGACGCCTGGGGCCGCCGTCGGCGGTCGTGGCGAACGCGGGCGTCGCCGAAGCCGGGCTCTTCGCCCGTTCCGACGCCGAGACGTGGCGACGCGTGGTCGAGGTCAACCTCGTCGGCAGCGCTCAGACGGCCCGGGCGTTCCTGCCCGACCTGATGCTGACCGCCGGCTACCACCTGCAGATCGCCTCGCTGGCGTCCCTCGGCGCCGCCCCGCTGATGAGCGCGTACTGCGCCTCGAAATCCGGGGTGGAGGCCTTCGCCCACGCCCTGCGGGCCGAGGTCGCGCACCGTGACGTGGCCGTGGGCCTCGCCTACCTCAACTGGACCGACACCGACATGATCCGTGACGGCGACCGGTACGCCGCCCTGCGGGAGTTGCGGGCCCAGATGCCGTTTCCGGCCCGGCGTCTGCACTCCGCGGAGGCCGTCGCGGATCGCCTCGTCCGTGCCGTGGAACAGCGCCGGACCGCTGTCTACATCCCCTCGTGGCTGCGTCTGGCCCAGGTGGGCCGGGCCGCGATCCCTCCCCTCGTGCTGCGCGCGGCCCGGCGGACCCTGCCGCGGCTCGAGGCCGAGGAGTCATTGCTCCCGACGGGCCTGCTGGGCGCCGGCGGCCGCGCCGACCGGGCCGCCACGGCCACCGAGTAGCGCGGCGGACCGAACGACGCCGACGAGACGCCCGGACCGGGACCTGAGGCCGTGTCCCGCTCCCCCGTCGCCGGCGCGGACGGCCGCGGTCCGTCGCCCTCACCGTGGTGCCTCTCGCGTGCAAAGCTGGGTATACGGGTGTCTTCAGGCATGCGGAGGAATGGAGGGCGGCGTGGACTGGCGCCGGTTCGCGGAACAGATGGCGTCGATGGCGCGGGATCTCCTCGCGCAGGATTCGGTCGGCGCCACACTCGAGCGGATCACCACATCGGCCACCGAGCTGGTGTCCGGCTGTGACGCGGCCGGCATCCTCGTGCTGCGGGACTCGCAGGTGGAGTCGCTCGCTCCCACCGACCGCCTGGTCGTCGACAGCGACCGCCTCCAGGCGCGGCTCGGCGAGGGACCGTGCTTCGACGCCGCCCGCTCCGGGACCGGAGAGCGGGTCTACCGCATCGCCGACCTCACCGTCGAGCGTCAGCGCTGGCCCGCCTACGCCCCCCGGGCCCACGCGCTCGGCCTCGGCAGCATGATGGGCTTCCTGCTCTTCACCGAGGACGAGGATCTCGGCGCCCTGAACCTCTACTCGCGCAGGCCGGGCGCGTTCGGCGAGGCGAGTGAGCTGGCCGGCTGGCTGCTCGCCTCGCACGCCGCGGTCGCCTTCTCCAGCGCCCGGACCCACGCCCAGATGGAGCGGGCAGTCGCCACCCGGCACGCCATCGGCGAGGCCATGGGCATCCTCATGGGGAGCCACCACCTCAGCGAAGAGCAGGCCTTCGACGTCCTGCGCCGCTACTCGCAGGAGAACAACGTCAAGCTACGCGAGGTCGCGCGCCTGGTCTGCGAGAAGGGCGGACTCTCGTGACCCCTCGGGGCGGCTCCCCCGGCACGCAGTCTGAACCGAAGAAGCCTGGGCGGAGCCAGCCCCATGGGAACGCCGCTGGGCCCTGCCTGTACTCCAAGTCCCCTCTCCGGGCTCCCTCACACGCGATTACCGGGCCGCCGCCCCGTCGCCCCCGTCGTTTTCGCCCGCGGATCGCGAGTCGAGTGCGCTAGACCTCCTGAAGGTCCCTGACGTAGACGATCCCGTCGCAGTCGACGAGGTGGGCCGGGTCGAGCGGCGCGTAGCCGAACCAGGGCGACACGCGCGGAGCGGGACGCGGGTCGCCGAGTGCGGCGACGAGACGGGCGGCGTCGACGACACAGCGGTCGTGCGGGAGCGCGTGCAGGAGTCCTTCCACGGTGTCCGGCGCCGGGGCGGCCACCCCGCGGCTCTGGATCGTGCCGACGGCGGTGGCCAGGAACGCGTACTCCTCGCCCAGACGGGCATCGGCGAGCGCGCCGGCGCTCCACCACCGCACCGTGCGTCCGCCCATCCGCATCGAGCTCTGCTCCCGCTGGAGGTGCGCGTTGTGGGCGTGCGCCAGGACCGGCCCCCGCTCGGCGAGGGCAAGCAGGTTGCCGGCCATCATCCGGCCCCGCAGACCGACCAGCCGGGTCATGCGACCCGGGGAGGTGTCGGCCGTCCAGTGGTGGTAGCGCAGCAGACCGACGGCCGTGCGTGCGTACAGGCGGGCGCGGTCCTGCTCGTCGCGCGAGGTCGTCGCGATCAGGTGCGGGGTCTGCGTGTCGAGCAGCGCCACCAGGTCGTCGGCGATCAGCCGCAGTTCCCCGGCTTCGGGCGACTGCCCGACGGACCGCGACGGGTCCGTCATCGCGGCCGGTTCGAGCCACCGGTCGTCGGCGCCGAGGAGCCGGTCCAGCGTCTGCGCGGTGCAGGGCAGCAGGTCCGGGTCCACCCGGGCGGCGAGGTGGGCGTGCAGCGCGGTGAGGGCCTGCCGGGGGCTCGCGCCGCCGGTGATCTCCAACGGGCCGTCGAAGCTGGCGAAGCGCAGCCGGTCGGCGGCGGGCCGGCCCTCGTTGAAGGCGCGCATCCAGCGCACGAGTTCGCGGTTGGCGGCTGAGGCGCCGAATCCGTGGCTGAACCCGCGCTCCATGACGTCGTCGAGGGTTCCCGCGCCGAAGGCGACGTGGTCGTCCACGGCGAGGCCCGCCAGACAGTCGCTCTCGATCGCGATCGTGCGGTAGCCCTCCTCTTCCACGAGCTGCCGGAACAGCTCGTTGCGCACGTCGAGCAGCGTGTCCTCGCCGTGGGTGGGCTCGCCCAGGGCGAGCAGTCGGGGCCGCCGTGCCAGCAGCTTCATGACGGCCGCTGCTTCGACGGCATGGGCGGTGTCCGTGAGGTCGGTTGCCATGCCTTCAACGCTATCGTTGAAGCTTCGGTGGAAGCTTTTCCCGCATCGGCGCCGGATAGCATCGACGTCGTGGGACGAAACCTTCAAAGCGGTGGACGGCTCAGGCCGATCGACCTGGCGCGCGGGCACGGCCTGTCCACGCAGGCCGTCAGGAACTACGAGGAGGCCGGCATCCTTCCGGCCGCCGACCGCACCGTTCACGGCTACCGCACCTACACGCCGTTGCACGCGCGGGCCCTGGCCGCGTTCCTGGCCCTCGTGCCCGGTCACGGCCACCCGACGGCGACGGCGATCATGCGGGCCGTGAACGCGGGCGCGCTCGACGAGGCCTTCCGCTGGGTCGACGAGAGCCACGCACGGCTGCTGGAGGACCGCAGGACCCTCAACGCCGTGGAACGCGCCCTGCACGACCTGACGCCCGCCACGGCGTCCGCGACCGCACCCGGCGCCGCGCCCCCGCGGGCGGCCGGCCTGTTCATCGGAGTGCTGGCCGACCGGCTCGGCATCCGGCCCGCGACGCTGCGCGCATGGGAGCGCGCCGGTCTGGTGCGTCCGCGGCGCGACCCGGTGACCGGATACCGCGTCTACGACGAGGCCGATGTGCGGGACGTGCGACTTGCGCACCAACTCAGGCGGGGCGGCTACCTGTTGGAGCAGATCGCCCCGCTGATCACCCAGGTGCGGGCGGCCGGTGGACTGGAGCCGCTGGAGGGAGCGCTGGGCGACTGGCGCCGCCGGCTGGCCGCGCGCGGGCGGGCCCTGCTGAACGGCGCGGCCGAGCTGGAGGCGTATCTGCGCGAGCGTGAGTGAGACGGCGGGAGACGTCTCACTCGACGTGTCGGTCCCGGGGAGAGCCGACGCGGGTCCGACGCCGGTGGCGCAGGGCGGTCGTCAGCGGCCCCGGCCGCGCGGGTGCTGTCCGGGCGGCGCGGTGGTGGGGCGGTCGCCGGTGGCCGAGTGCGCGTCGGGGTGGAGGGGGAAGACCTGGTCGAGTCCGACGATCCGCAGGACGCGCAGTGTGTTGGCGGGCACGGCGGCCAGGGCTACGTCGGCCCCGGCGGCGACCGCGTGGTTGCGGGCCGCGATCAGGGCGGTGATGCCGCTGGAGTCGCAGAACTCCAGTCGCGCCAGGTCGAGGACCATGAGCTGGCCGGGACGCAGGCCCGTGCGGGCGACGAAGTCGCGCAGCTCGTGCGCGGTGGCGTGGTCGAGGTCGCCGACGATCTCGATCACGGGTCCGGTGGCCGCGTCGCGAGCGGCGATCTTCACTGTGTTCATCTCGAGTGATCCATTGCCGGGAGGAGCGCCGGTCCGGCGCCGGGGACGCCGATGGCGAGCAGCGCGGTGTCGTCGTCGACTCCGTCGCCGAGGCCCTCCAGCAGGCCGGTCAGGGCCTGGACGATCCCGTGCGGTGACGCGCCGGCGTGCGCGGCGACGAAGTCGCGCAGGGCGTGGTCGCCGTACAGGTCGGCGCGGTCGGGTCCGGTGCGCGCCTCGGTCAGACCGTCGGTGTACAGCAGGAGCGTGTCGCCGGGGCCGAGCGTGGTGGTGGCGGGCGTGAAGGTGGCCTGGGGCAGCACGCCCACCAGGAGCCCTCCGGGAGTGGGCAGGAAGTCCGTCTTCCCGTCGCCGCGGATGACGAGGGCGGGCGGATGGCCGCCGGAGGCCAGGCTGACGGTGGCGTGACCGGTGTCCGGGTCGCGGGTGAGGATGCCGAAGATCGCCGTGCAGTAGCGCGGGTCGCCGCCGGTGTAGCGCTCGTGCAGCACCGTGTTCAAGGTGGTGAGCGCGGTGACGGGGTCGGGGTCGTGCAGGGCCGCCGCGCGCAGGGTGTAGCGGGTCAGCGAGGTGACCGCGGCGGCTTTGGGGCCCTTGCCGCACACGTCGCCGAGGAAGAACGCCCAGCGGGCGCCGTCCAGGGCGAAGAGGTCGTAGAAGTCGCCGCCGAGCCGGTCCGGCGCCGCCGTGTGGTAGTACACGGCCGTCTCCACGCCCGGCACCTCGGGCAGCGTGGCGGGGAGCAGGGACTGCTGCAGCGCGGCCAGGGCCTCCTTGAGCCGGGCCCGGTCGGCCTCGGCCTGCTGGTGCGCCTGCTCGGCCTCCCGCTTGCGGCGCAGGAGTTCCTCTTCGTAGGAACGGCGGTCGGAGGCGTCGAAGACGGTGGTGCGGATCAGCAGCGGCTCGCCCTCGCTGCCGTGCTTGACGGCGGAGGAGACCAGGACCGGTATGCGTCCGCCGCCGGCCTTCTTCATCTCCAGCGCGATGCCGCTGATCTCGCCCTTCATCCGCAGCAGCGGCGCGAAGTGGGTCTCGTGGTACAGCTTGCCGCCCACGGTGAGCAGGTCGGCGAACCGCATGCGGCCCACCACTGCTGCGCGCTCCAGGCCGAGCCAGCCCAGCAGCGTCGTGTTGATCTTGGCGATGGTGCCGTCCATCAGCGTCGACAGGTATCCGCAGGGCGCCGACTCGTACAGGTCCTCGGCGCTGTCCTCGAGCAGCGCGGTGAACGCGGCGTCGGTCGACGCGGCGTCCGCCCCGTAGGGCTCCGGGCTCTCTCCGGCAGGGCACATCACCGCAGGCCGCGCAGGAAGTCGAGGACGGCCGCGTTGGTGGCCTGCGGGGCGGACAGCTGCGGGCAGTGGCCGGTGGCCGGCAGCGTCACCAGGGTGGAGCCGGGGATCTCGGCGTGCACGTAGGCGCCGACCTCGCGCGGGGCGATGACGTCCTGGACGCATTCGAGGACCAGGGTCGGCACCGCCACGCCCTTGAGGTCGTCGCGGGAGTCGGACAGGAACGTGGTCCGGGCGAAGACGCGGGCGATGTCGGGGTCGGTGGCGCAGAAGCTGTGCGTCAGCTCCTCGCCCAGCTCCGGCCGGTCCGGGTTGCCCATGATGACCGGGGCCATGGTCGCCGACCAGCCCAGGTAGTTCGACTCCAGGGAAGCGAGCAGCTCGTCGATGTCCTCGGCGCTGAACCCGCCGCGGTAGCCGTCGGTGTCGATGTAGCGGGGCGACGGGGCCACCATCACCAGGGATCCGATCCGATCCGGCGCCGCCTGCGCGGCGAGCACCCCCACCATCGCGCTGACCGAGTGCCCGACGAAGGCGGCGTCCCGCAGATCCAGCTCCTCGCAGACGTCGACGACGTCCTGTGCGTAGCCCTGAAGGGTCGAGTACCGCTTCTCGTCCCACGCGGACAGGTCCGAGCGGCCCGAGCCGACGTAGTCGAACAGGACGACCCGGTAGTGCTCGGCGAGGGCGGGGACCGTCAGTCGCCACATGTTCTGGTCGCAGCCGAACCCGTGAGCCAGGACGACCACCGGTCCGTCCGGCCGACCGGTGATCACGACGTTGTTCCTGCGACGAATGTCCATACCAACCATCCTGCCATCACCGCCGACGGCTCCCGTACGCCCCGGCCCGCACGGCCGGCGGGAGGCAGGGGCCCCCTTCCCAGGACGGCAGCGGGCCCCCTGCCCAGGGCGGCAGGGGCAGGCCCACGCCGCGACGGCAAGGGCAGGAAGCGGCGCTCGACCTCCCCAGGCATCGCGCCGCTTCCTGCCGACTCGCTTCGACTACCCCGCGTCCGCCGCTCTACGCACACCGGATCCGGGGAACATTCACACACGTCGGACGGCGTTCACAGGAGGAGATGGCGCTCCATCCAGTCGCCGGCGGCCCGGCGGAACAGTCGCCGGTTGTCCGCGCGCAGGAAGTCGTGGCCCTCGTCGCGCAGCGTCAGCAGCTCGGCGGCGAGGCCCCGTTCCCGGGCGGCCCGCACGAACTGGCGGGACTCCTCCGGCGGCACGTTGGTGTCGTGTTCGCCGTGGACGGCGAGCACCGGGACGCGCAGCGCGTCGACGCGGGCCATCGGCGACAGGGACCGCAGCAGCTCCCGGTCACGGTCGGGGTGACCGTACTTGTGCGCCGCGGACTCCGCGAGCCAGGGTTCCGTCGCGGCGAAGAAGGTCAGGAAGTCCGACATGCCGCAGACGGCCACTCCGGTGCGGAACAGCTCGGGGTGCCACACCAGGGAGGCGAACGTCAGGTAGCCGCCGTAGGAGCGGCCCATGACGGCCAGTCGTGTCGGGTCGGCGAGCCCCGTCGTGGCAACGTGGGCCGCGCAGTCGGCGACGTCGTCCAGCGCCGCGAAGCGGCCGGCGCCGAGGTCGGCGTCGACGAACGAGCGGCCGTGGCCGGAGGATCCGCGCACGTCCGGGGCGAAGACGTCCAGGCCGCGCCCGGTCAGTTCGTGGTAGAGCGGGTGGAAGATCGGGCGTTCCTGTTCCTCGGGGCCGCCGTGCAGGTGGATCACACAGGGCGCGGGCACGCTCGGGGGGCGGCCCGGCGCGCGGTAGTACCAGCCGCTCAGCGGCAGCCCGTCGCGCGCGGTCAGCCGCAGCGGGACGGGGCGCACGGGCGGGCGGCCCGGCGGGACGGCGTCCTCGTCCTTCGAGGACCAGGGGGTGCGCAGCAGGGAGACGCCCTCGTGGGCCCACCACACTCCGGGGCGGCGTTGCGAGCCCGACAGCGCGAGCAGCAGACGGCCCGCGCCGGCCGCCGTGACGCGGGTGACGACCTCGTGGGGCAGGGGGATGGGCCGGGCCGGCCCTGTGGTGTCGGGAGCCTGCCGTGTGGGGACGCCCCAGAAGGCGGGGAAGGTCTCGACCAGTTGGAGTTCGCTCGCCCCCCGGGTGTTCCAGGCCAGGGCGGCGGTGCGGCCGTCGTGGGCCATCGCCAGCAGCTCGAGGTCGCAGCCCTCGCGTTCCGCGACGACGGACGTGTGGTGCGGCGCTTCGAGGGGGTCGTAGGACGCCGCGTCGGGCCGGCCCTGCGCGTCGAGGACCACGGCGAGGAGCGCCGCGTACTCCCGGTCCGCGTTGCTGCGCAGCCACAGGGTCCGGGCGTCGGGTGAGAACCTGCCGATCCACGGGTCCCCGTCGGCGACCGGCAGGGCGAAGGTGGCGCTCGCGTCGTCCGTCCGCCGCACGACGGCCTCCCGCCGGCCGCGCGGTCCCCGGCGCAGCAGCACGAGCGAGCCGTCCCGGCTGAGGTCGCACGCCCGCAGGGTGGCCGCGTGGGTCTCCGTGGTCAGCAGGGCGGGCGACGCCAGCCCGTCGGGGTCGATCAGGTAGACCGACAGGCCTCCGTCGGGGCGCACGGTCGCCGCCGGCGGCGCGGTGACGTCGGCCGGCCGGCTGCTCGCCGTCCCGGTCGCCGTCGCCGTGCCGGTCGCCGGGCCGTTCCAGGTCGCGGCGTCGTACGAGGAGGCTCCGAGGAGCGTGGCGTGTCCGCCGCGGTCGGCCCAGCCGGCGGGCGGGAGGGCGCCGTCCAGAGGGCTGTCGGCCGGGCCGCGGTCCGTCGGGGCGCGGCCCCGGGCGACGTCGCCGGGGCCGCGGGCGGACGGCGCGGTGACGGTGACGGCGAGACAGGAGCCGTCGTGCGACCAGCAGCCCAGATAGGCGGTGCTGCCCGGATCGGCGCCGGCCAGCACGCGCCGGCCGGTGCCGTCGGGGCGCACGCACAGCACCCGGGAGTGCTCTCCGCCGCCCGGCGCGGTGGTGTACGCGATCCAGCGGCCGTCCGGCGACCAGGACACCTCGGTGACCGGATCGGGCGAGGAGTCCAACAGCCGGACGTCGGCGCTGTTCACGGGCCCGGCCCAGAGCTGGGGCACCCCGCCGCGGTCGCAGATGAAGGCCACCTCGGCGCCGTCCGCGCCCCCGGAGGGGTACCAGCAGCCGTGCGCGCGCAGCCGGCTCACGGCCTCGCGCGGTCCGGCCGCCTCGGGCAGCAGCACCATGGCCGGGGCCGCCTCGCACACCGCGCCGGGCGCGTCCCCGTCCGTGGAACGGGTGTCCGCGGGAAGGGCGTCCGCGCCCAACGTCGCGAGGCGGGCGTCGGCCCGTCGCAGGGCGGGCGCCGGGCCGTTCGCGGGCCGCCCGTCCCGGTCGCCGTCCGTCACGTGATTCCGTGCGTCTGCAGCCATATCTCCAGCAAAGCTACCTGCCACAGGGCGTTCGCTCCGCGCCTGGTCCGGCACTCGTCGGGCGCCGCGAGGAGCTCGGCCACGTACGACTCCCGGAACAGGCCTCGCTCCGTCGCCTCGGGCGCCTTCAGCGCCTCCTGCACACGCTGCAGGACGGGACCCGCCATATGGCGGATCGCCGGCACGGGGAAGTAGCCCTTGGGACGGTCGACGACCTCGCGCGGCAGGAGCTTGCGGCCCGCCTCCTTCAGGACGCCCTTCCCGCCGTCGGCGAGTTTGAGCTCCGGCGGGCAGGCCGCGGCCAGCTCCACGAGCTCGTGGTCGAGGAACGGCACCCGGGCCTCCAGGCCCCAGGCCATCGTCATGTTGTCGACCCGCTTGACGGGGTCGTCGACGAGCATGACGTGCGTGTCGAGGCGGAGCGCCGCGTCCAGGGCGCTCTGCGCCCCCGGCGCCGCCATGTGCTCGCGGACGAAGTCGCCCGACGCGTCGCCGGGCGGCAGCAGCTGCGGCTGGACGATCCGGGCCAGGTCGGCGTGCGGCCGGTCGAAGTACGTCTGCGCGTACTGCTCGGGCTCGTCCTCCCGAGCCACCTCGGCCAGCTGCGGGTACCAGTGGTAGCCGGCGAACACCTCGTCGGCGCCCTGCCCGCTCTGCACGACCTTCACCTCCTTCGACACCTGCTCGGACAGCAGGTAGAAGGCGACCACGTCGTGGCTGACCATGGGCTCGCTCATGGCGGCGATCGCGCCGTCCAGGGCCGTGGACACCCGGTCGGACGGCACCATCAGACGGCGGTGGTCGGTGGCGAACTCCCGGGACACCAGATCCGAGTACCGGAACTCGTCGCCCTCCTCACCGCCCTCCGCCTCGAAGCCGACGCTGAACGTCATCAGGTCCCGCTGCCCCTCGTCGGCCAGCAGGGCGACGATGAGGCTGGAGTCGAGGCCGCCGGAGAGCAGCACGCCGACCTGGACGTCGGACACCATGCGGCGTCGCACGGCGGTGCGCAGCGCCTCCAGCACCGCGTCGCGCCACTCGTTCGCGCCCATGCCGGCGTACTCGGGCCGGCGCGTGTAGGACGGCTGCCAGTAGCGGTGGTCGCGGTGCGTGCCGTCCGGCTCGACGACCCGCACGGTGGCCGGGGGAAGCTTGCGCACGCCGTTCAGGACGGTGCGGGGCGCCGCCACCGTGGCGTGCCAGCTGAGGTACTGGTGGACGGCCGTCGGGTCGAGCGAGGTGTCCACGTCCCCGGCGGCGAGGAGGGCGGGCAGCGACGAGGCGAAGCGCAGCCGACCGGGCGTCCGGGACAGGTAGAGGGGCTTGATGCCGAGCCGGTCGCGGGCCAGCACCACGCGGCCGGTGCGGTGCTCGACGAGGGCGAAGGCGAACATGCCGTGGAAGTGCTCGACGCAGGCGGTCCCCCACTGCCGGTAGGCCTTGAGCACCACCTCGGTGTCGGACGTCGACGTGAAGCGGTGGCCGAGGCCGCGCAGTTCGTCGCGCAGCTCCTGGTAGTTGTACACGCAGCCGTTGAAGACGCCGGTGAGCTCGCCGGGGGCGTCCGTCATCGGCTGGGCCCCGAGGTCCGACAGGTCGATGATCTTCAGGCGCCGGTGTCCCAGCGCCACCGCGCCTCGTGTCCAGAGGCCCTGGCCGTCGGGTCCGCGGGCGGCTAGCCGCTCGCTCATGCGCCCGACGGCCGCCAGATCGGGCCGCCGTCCGTCGAAGCGGATCTCTCCGCTCAGACCGCACATGGCGCACCGCCTCCGTTCCGCTCGCCGGCGTCCGCGGACCGGTGCCGGAGAACCGGACCGCCCTCGCCGATCACGACCTCAGCCGTGCTGCTGGACATGACAAAACCTTTCTGAACGGATCGCTTTCCGAAACGGGCCGCTTTCTGGAACGGGTCGCCTTCCTGCAACGGATCGTCGGAACAGGCGCCGCCGGGCACGCCCCCGGCACATGAGGCTCGGTCGCGTGCCTGCGTGGCCGTCGCCCGACGGTGCGAGGCGACCGACGGCGCTGCCGGACCGGAGCAACCGGTGTCCATGACGTTCACGCGCACGTCAGCGGCCGATGGCCTCCGGCAGTGCCCGGCGCAGGACGGAGGAGCGCGAGCCGCCCACGGCGGAGGGCCGGGACGCGTCGCGCAGTCCGCCGGCGCGTTCGCCGCGGGTCTCGGCGATGAGCATGTCGACGCAGGCCAGCAGGTCCTCGTCCTGTGCCGTGCGGCGCATGCGGCGGGCCGCGCTGCCCTCGGCGAGCGCCGCCCGCGCGAGCGAGCGGACGGTGTCCCAGTCGCCGTGGGCCTCAAGCGCGGGACGGAGCCGGACGAGCAGCTTGCGCAGGACCTGCGGGGCCGGCACCTCCCGGTGCGTCTCGGGGTCCACGAGCGTGCCTTCGAGGCCGGAGCGGGCGGCGCGCCAAGTGGCGCCGCGCAGCCACTCGTGCCGTCCGGTGCAGCCCGGCCCGCCGTGCGTGCGCAGCCGCTCGCGGGCCTCGGTCACCAGGGCGCGGAAGAGGCCGGCGATGAGCACGACGGTCTCCGCTCGCGGGCAGGCGTCGCAGACGCGCAGTTCGAGCGTGCGCAGGTGGGAGGAGGGGCGAACGTCGTAATAGATCATCCCTGTGTCGCTGATGATCCCGGCGCGGACGAAGTCCTCCACCGCGGCGTCGTACTCGGCCGCGTCGGAGAAGCATCCGGCGGGGCCCGCGGTGGGCCAGCGCTGCCACACCAGGGTGCGCCAGCTCGCGTACCCGGTGTCGGCGCCGTGCCAGAACGGGGAGCTCGCGGAGAGGGCCAGGAGCACGGGCAGCCAGGGCGACACCACGCACATGGCGCGTACGGCCGTGTCACGGTCGGGCACGTCCACGTGGACCTGGGCTCCGCAGATGAGCTGCTCGTCGGCGATCTTGCGGTATTCCTCGGCCATGTGCAGATAGCGGGCGTCGGCGGTGGGGTGCGCGGAGGCGGCCGGCGCCAGGGGCGCGGTGCCCGCGGCCATCACCGCCAGTCCCGACGAGGCGGCTTCCTTGTCGAGTCGCCGTCTCGTCTCGGTGAGATCGGCGTAGAGGTCGTCCAGCGACGTGTGCACCGCGCTGTTCGACTCGACCGTCGACTGGTGCAGCTCGGTCGTGAAGGTCCGTTTGGGCAGGTGCTCCAGCACGGCCTCGGCGCGTGGCACCAGGAGCCCGCTCTCCACCTCCAGGACGTGGAACTCTTCCTCCACTCCGATACGCATACTCACGTTCACTCCTCGGGGTATGCCCGGACGCCCAAGCGGAGGGCTGATCCTCCGGGTGGTTGCCGGCGGCTGATCGCGGAGACCAAGTTCCCCACAGACCGGCACATAAGCCCAGCAGCGCACATTTGGTGCATATTATACTCAGATGAGCATAGTGACGCAGGAGGGGGAATCCGCAGGCCGCCCTGGCCGAACCGGTTCCGGCCCGCGAGCGCCCCTTCCACACCCTCGCGCCACGACGCAGCGCAACGCGCTGCGCCCCCGGGTACCCGAATTCACACAAGTCCACCGTCGGGGCTTCACCGGCTCATCACGACGGTGACACGGGCTCACGGCAGCGGCGACTCGTGGCCGCGGCGGCACCGCTGCGCCGGGGCCCGGTCCGGCCTGACGAGCACCTCGGCGCCGACCGGGGTGAAGCCGGCGGCGAGGAACGCCCGCAGCGAGCGCGCGTTGCCCGGGGCGACGGCGGCGAAGACCGGTTCGCCCTCCTGGACCAGCGTGAGCGCGTCGCCGAGCAGCGATCTGCCGTGCCCACGGCGGCCGCTGTCGTCGGGTGCGTGCAGTTCGATGCTCAGTTCCGCCCGGCCGGCGACTCCCGCCGCCAGTGTCACCAGCCCCCGCTCGTCGCCGAAGACCCGGACGCCGGCGCGCAGTCGGCGGGCGTACCGCACCCGCGGATGGCCGTCGGCCCCGGAGAACGGCTGGAGCCGGGCGACCCCGCCGGAACCACGGCGGACGAGGACGGCGTCGACCGACCCGATCCAGCCCGTGGGTCCGGCGAGGGCGCGCAGGAAGTCCGGACCCATCGAGCCGCCGAACCCGTCGGGGTGCAGGGCGTGGACCGCCGGCGCGGCCAGCGCGGTGGCGACGACGGCGTGACCGGTGAAGGCGACCGACGCCTCCAGCGGGCCGGACGGTGCGGGCAGTGCGGGCAGCACCGTGACGGCGCCGTCGGCCGGCGGGAAACAGCCGTCGGCGGCGTCGAGGAAGTACGCGAGCAACGGGTGCGGCGCCGCGGGCCCGGCGCCGGAACCAGGCCCGGGCTCGGGAGCCGGGGGCGGGGCCGGCCTTCGGGTCGTCACGTGGAGTGCCTCTCTTCCGGCGAAGGGGGTGGTGAGCCGCGGGCTGTCGACCGTGCACGCGTGCGTTCGGGCGTGCACGAGCGAGTGTGCTGGGCACGTCCGGCGCTCGGGGAGGCGGGGCGGCGAACAGGGGTTTCCGTGCCGAACGGGCGACCTGTGCCGGTGGTGGCTCGTCGGGTGCGGTGACGGATTCTCCGGTCGATCCAGATCGCCTTTCCTCAGCGGGAGTTGAGCGACCGGAACCCGGTACACAGGCGTCGCGCGGTGGCGGCCGGGGGCAAGAAGCCCTCCTGTCGCGGGAACGGTCCGAACGCCGCCGAGGGGCGGAAGGGGCGGCTCCGCCAGTGTGGCGGTGGGCCGCCGCTAAAGCCGCGGTGGCGCGTCGCGGTGGCCGACCCGCCGCCCGGGCCCCGGACCGTCTCCGCGCCACCGGCCGGCTTCGGCCGTCGCGCCTGGTCAGGGCCTGTTCGCGGCCTGTTCGCGGCATCGAGTCCCGGTGGAGAGGAGCAGGTCACAGCCGTGGCGAGGGAAAGGTCACAGCGACCCCCTCTGCTGCTCCTTCGTCTCTTGGGCCTAGCATCCGAGCATGACGGTCCTGCCTGACGACGGGCTCCAGCTGGCCGGCGAGTTCCCTGACGCCACCCACGAGCAGTGGCAGCGCCTCATCGCGGGCGTGCTGCGCAAGTCGGGCAAGGATGTCGAGGGTGCTCAGGCCGAGGAAGCCCTGTCCACCGCTCTCGAGGACGGGTTGCGCACCCGCCCCCTCTACACCGCGCGCGACGCCGCGCCCGAGCACGGTCACCCCGGTTTCGCGCCCTTCGTGCGCGGCAGCCGGCCCGAGGGGAACGCCGTCGGGGGTTGGGACGTGCGGCAGCGGCACACCGCCGCCGACAACCGCGCCGTTCTCGCGGACCTGGAGAACGGCGTCACCTCCCTGTGGCTGGTGGCCGGCGACGGCGGCATCCCGGTGTCGTCCCTCGGCCCGGTCCTGGACGGCGTGCTCCTCGACCTGGCTCCGGTCGTGCTCGACGCGGGCGACCAGGTCGAGCCCGCCGCACGGGAGTTGCTGCGGCTGTTCGAGGAACGGGGTGTCACGAAGGAGGCTGCGCGCGGCAGTCTGGGCGCGGATCCCCTCGGTCACGAGGCCCGCACCGGGCAGCCGGTCGCGTTCGCACCGGTGGCCGAGCTCGCACTGCTGTGCGCGCGGGAGTATCCGCAGCTGCGGGCGCTGACCGTGGACGCGCTGCCGTACCACGAGGCCGGCGGTTCCGCCGCTCAGGAACTGGGCGCCTCGCTGGCCACCGGCGTCGGCTACCTGCGGGAGCTGACCGAGGCCGGGCTGAGCGTGGAACAGGCCTGCGGGCAGCTGGAGTTCCGCTACGCGGCGACCGCCGACCAGTTCCTCACGATCGCCAAGCTGCGGGCCGCCCGCCGGCTGTGGGCCCGGGTCGCCGAGGTGTCCGGTGCGGCCGGCGCCGGCGCACAGATCCAGCACGTGGTGACCTCGCCGGTGATGATGTCGCGCCGCGACCCGTGGGTGAACATGCTGCGCACCACCATCGCCACGCTCGCCGCGGGGGCGGGCGGAGCGGACTCCGTCACCGTGCTGTCCTTCGACGACGCGCTCGGCCTGCCCGACGCGTTCGCACGGCGCATCGCCCGCAACACGTCCACGATCCTCATCGAGGAGTCGCACCTGTCGCGGGTCATCGACCCGGCGGGCGGCTCCTGGTACGTGGAACGGCTGACGGACGAACTGGCCCACGCGGGCTGGGAGTTCTTCCAGGGGATCGAGCGCAGCGGCGGCCAGACGGCCGCCCTGCGCTCGGGACGCCTCGCGAAGGACCTCGCCGACACCTGGCGGGCTCGCAGCGGCCGGCTCGCCGAGAGGCGCGAACCCATCACCGGGGTCAGCGAGTTCCCGTTCCTCGCGGAGAAGCCGGTGGTGCGCGAGAGCGCGCCCGAACCTCGCTCCGGCGGTCTGCCGCGGGTGCGCCGCGACGAGGCCTACGAGGCGCTGCGGGCGCGCTCGGACGCCCACCTCGCGGCGACCGGCTCCCGGCCGCGGATCTATCTGGCGGCGCTCGGTCCGGCCGCCGCGCACACCGCCCGGCTGAGCTTCGCCGCGAACCTGTTCCAGGCGGGCGGCGTCGAGCCGGTCACCGAGGGCTCGTTCGAGGACAGCGGCGCCACGGAGGTCTGCCTGTGCTCGAGTGACGCCCTGTACGAAGAGCAGGCGGAGACGGAGGCGGCCCGGCTGCGGGCCGCCGGCGCCTCGCACGTGTTCCTCGCCGGACGCCCCGGGCAGTACCCCGGGGTCGACGCGTACGTCTTCGCGGGCTGCGACGCCGTCGACGTGCTGTCCGCCACCCTTGACCGCATGGGAGCTGTGTCCTGATGGCAATCCCCGACTTCTCCGGGATCGAACTGGGGACCCCGGCCGCCGACGCCGGCGCCGACGAGTGGCGCACGGCCGTGAAGAGGGCGGCGGGCGGGGACGACCTGCTGTGGGAGACCCCCGAGGGCATCAACGTCAAGCCGCTGTACACCGGACAGGACCTGGAGGGCCTGGACTTCCTGGGCACCTACCCGGGCGTCGCGCCGTACCTGCGCGGACCGTACCCGACGATGTACGTCAACCAGCCGTGGACGATCCGTCAGTACGCCGGCTTCTCCACCGCGGAGGAGTCCAACGCCTTCTACCGCCGCAACCTCGCGGCCGGCCAGAAGGGGCTGTCGGTCGCCTTCGACCTGCCGACGCACCGCGGGTACGACAGCGACCACCCGCGGGTGACGGGCGACGTCGGCATGGCCGGTGTGGCGATCGACTCGATTCTCGACATGCGGCAGCTGTTCGACGGCATCCCGCTGGACAAGATGACCGTGTCGATGACGATGAACGGCGCGGTGCTGCCCGTGCTCGCGCTGTACATCGTGGCGGCGGAGGAACAGGGCGTGCCGCCCGAGAAACTGGCCGGGACCATCCAGAACGACATCCTCAAGGAGTTCATGGTCCGCAACACCTACATCTATCCGCCGAAGCCGTCGATGCGGATCATCTCCGACATCTTCGCCTACACCTCGCAGCGGATGCCCCGCTACAACTCCATCTCCATCTCCGGCTACCACATCCAGGAAGCGGGCGCGACGGCCGACCTGGAGCTGGCGTACACGCTCGCGGACGGCGTGGAGTACATCCGGGCGGGCCGTGAAGCGGGCCTGGACGTCGACGCGTTCGCGCCGCGGCTGTCGTTCTTCTGGGCGATCGGCATGAACTTCTTCATGGAGGTCGCCAAACTGCGGGCGGCGCGCCTGCTGTGGGCGAAGCTGGTGAAGCAGTTCGACCCGCAGAACAGCAAGTCCCTGTCGCTGCGCACCCATTCGCAGACCTCGGGCTGGTCGCTGACCGCGCAGGACGTCTTCAACAACGTCACGCGCACCTGCGTCGAGGCGATGGCCGCGACCCAGGGCCACACGCAGTCGCTGCACACCAACGCCCTCGACGAGGCGCTCGCGCTGCCGACCGACTTCTCCGCGCGCATCGCCCGCAACACGCAGCTGCTGATCCAGCAGGAGTCCGGCACCACGCGGGTGATCGACCCGTGGGGCGGCAGCGCCTACGTGGAGCGGCTGACGTACGACCTCGCGCGCCGGGCCTGGCAGCACATCGAGGAGGTCGAGGCCGCGGGCGGCATGGCCAGGGCGATCGACGCCGGCATCCCGAAGCTGCGCATCGAGGAGGCCGCCGCCCGCACCCAGGCCCGTATCGACTCCGGGCGCCAGCCGGTGATCGGCGTCAACAAGTACCGTGTCGACAGCGACGAGCAGATCGACGTCCTGAAGGTCGACAACTCCTCCGTGCGCACGCAGCAGATCGAGAAGCTGCGCCGGCTGCGCGAGGAGCGGGACGACGTCGCGTGCCGGGCCGCTCTGGACGCGCTGACCCGGGCCGCCGGGGGCGAGGGCAATCTGCTGGAGCTGGCCGTGCACGCGGCCCGCGCGAAGGCCACGGTCGGCGAGATCTCCGACGCCCTGGAGAAGGTGTACGGCCGGCACGCGAGCCAGATCCGTACGATCTCCGGCGTGTACCGCAACGAAGCAGGGGAGTCGCCGTCCGTGGACCGCACCCGCGGCCTCGTGTCCGCGTTCGAGGAGGCCGAGGGCCGGCGGCCGCGCATCCTGGTCGCCAAGATGGGCCAGGACGGGCACGACCGCGGCCAGAAGGTGATCGCCACCGCCTTCGCCGACCTCGGCTTCGACGTCGACGTCGGCCCGCTGTTCCAGACCCCGGGCGAGGTGGCCCGGCAGGCCGTCGAGGCCGACGTGCACATCGTCGGGGTGTCGTCGCTGGCCGCCGGACACCTCACCCTGGTGCCGGCGCTGCGCGAGCAGCTCGCCGAGGAAGGACGCGAGGACATCATGATCGTCGTCGGTGGTGTCATCCCGCCGCAGGACGTGCCCACGCTCCTGGAGATGGGCGCGGCCGCCGTCTTCCCGCCGGGCACGGTCATCCCCGACGCCGCCTACGACCTCGTGAAGCGGCTGTCGGACGACCTCGGGCACGGCCTCTGACGCCCATGGCCATCGACCTCGACACGTATGTGAAGGGTGTACTCGACGGGAAGCGCGCGATCGTCGCGCGCGCCATCACCCTCGTCGAGTCCACCCGGCCCCAGCACCGGGCGCTGGCGCAGGAGCTGCTGACCGAGCTGCTCCCGCACAGCGGCAGGGCGCGCAGGCTCGGCGTCAGCGGAGTGCCCGGCGTGGGCAAGTCGACGTTCATCGACGCCTTCGGCACGCTGCTGACCTCGCGGGGCCACCGGGTGGCGGTGCTCGCCGTCGACCCCTCGTCCAGCCGCACCGGGGGCTCGATCCTGGGCGACAAGACCCGTATGGAACGTCTCGCGGTGGATCCGGCGGCGTTCATCCGCCCCTCCCCCACCGCGGGCACCCTCGGCGGCGTCGCCAAGGCCACGCGGGAGTCGATCGTGGTGATGGAGGCGGCCGGCTACGACGTCGTCCTCGTCGAGACGGTCGGCGTCGGCCAGTCCGAGACCGCGGTCGCCAACATGGTCGACTCCTTCCTGCTGCTCACCCTCGCCCGCACCGGCGACCAGCTGCAGGGCATCAAGAAGGGCGTCCTGGAGCTGGCCGACGTCATCGCCGTCAACAAGGCGGACGGCCCGCACGAGCGCGACGCCCGTGCCGCCGCCCGCGAGCTGGCGGGCGCGCTGCGGCTGATGCACGGCAAGGACGCCGCGTGGGCGCCGCCCGTGCTGAGCTGCAGCGCCCGGGAGTCGTCGGGACTGGACACCGTCTGGGAGCGCCTGGAACAGCACCGCACGGTGCTGGACTCCACCGGACGCCTGGCGGCCAAGCGGCGCGACCAGCAGGTCGACTGGACCTGGACGATGGTGCGCGACGAACTCCTCGGCCGGCTGCATTCCGACCCGGCGGTACGCGCCCTCGCCCCGCTCCTCGAACAGCGGGTCAGGGACGGCGAGCTGACGGCGACGCTCGCCGCCGAGCGCATCCTCGCGACGTTCGCGGACGGGGACGGCCCGGGCGGCGGGGCGGGCGACGGCTGAGTTCAGTCCGGGTTCCGCGGGCCGGCGTCGGCCGTGGCCCTGTAGCCCGCGACCGACGGCCAGCGAACCGTCAGGACGACCGACTCCTCCTCCGCGTACCAGGAGTGGTCGACGCCCTTGCCCCACACGATGTAGTCGCCCTGCTCCGCCAGCACGACGCTGCGCCCGGGAAGCTCGACCCGGAAGCGGCCGCTGATGAGCACCAGCAGGGCGGTGCGCACTTCACCGCTCACCCACTGCACCCGCTCGTCGCCCTGCGGGTGGACGCCCCACTTGATCTCCACGTCCGCGCTGTGCCGGGGATCGTCGGCGTCCTTGAAGTGGCCCAGCAGCCAGCCGTGGTCCAGCGCCGCGTCCTTGCCGGCGTTGCCCACGTACACGTTGTCGCTCATGCGTCCGCAACGTAGCAGCCGCAACCGCGCCCCATCGACCCACCCTGCACGGCGCCGACCCCGGCACCGCCGCCGACCGCCGGCCGGGCCCCGCCCGCCCGGAAACCGGAACCGTCTGCTCCCCGGCAGGCGGGGCACGCGGCGTTCATGACACCGGTGACTCTCGCGCATGCCCTGCCCGACGACCCGATCGGGTGGTGGATCTACCTGGGCACGCTCGTCCTCTACGCGGCCGCCCGCTGGTTCTTCGCCTGGCGGCAGGCCCGCCGTGACGGGGACAGCCACCCCGCGCGCACCGCGTCGGCCGAGGACGATCCCCAGCCGGCGGTGACGGGCGGGTTCCGCTCCTACCGTCAGTTCTTCGGCTTCGTCGGCAGCGCCGTCGCCGTCGTCGCCGTCGCCGCGCTGACGGAGGGCCGGCTCCGCGTCGTCCTGCTGTGGGTCGTCGTTCCGCTGCTCGTGACGGCGCTGTCGTACCTCGACTTCCGTCAGGCCCGCGCGGCGCGCGCCGGGTCCTGACGCTCGACGAGGTCACCCACGCCGCTCGGCGGCCGTCACCGCTGCACGGTTCGGGAGCGGCGGCACCGCTGCGGCCGTTCCTCGGGGGGGCAGGTGCGTGGCGCCCGTCCGCCCCCTCCCAGGGGGACGGCCTCAGCGGGCGGCGTCCCATCGCAGCAGCACGACGGTGTCGGGGCGGGGCAGGCGGACGGTGAGGACGGCCGCGTCGGCGTCCCATCGGGCGGTGGCGTCGGAGGAGCCCGGGTACAGCACCTCCGGTGTCAGGCGGACGCCCCGCAGATGGGGCAGGGTCAGTGCGCGCCGCTCGTCGCCGGCGCCCCGGCGCCACACCGTCAGGAACGTGGACTCCCGGCCCCGCAGCCCGTGCGCGAGCCAGGCGTCCTCCCAGGAGGGCAGCCCGAGCGGCCAGAAGGGGTGGGCGCCGGCGATCTGCGGCCGGATGTCCTTGTACACGCCGATCGCGGAGCGTACGAGGGCGAACCGGTCGTCGTCCATGAGGTCGAGGAATCCGGAGAGGTGGACCCGGCCGAGGAGTGCGCCGGTGAGGGTGAAGGCGATCTCGTCAGGACTGTGCTCCGGCTGGGGGTAGGCCCAGATGGCCGCCTGCTCGGGTGCGACGGCGGTGGCGGCCGCAGCGGCGATCGGCGGATAGCGCAGGAAGTCCTGCTGGTCGCTGGTGGACTGCAGTTGCGTCACCGCCAACTGCGCGTAGTCCATGCGCAGGCCGCCCGATCCGCAGTTCTCCAGGACGAGACGGGGGTGCCGGTCGAGCAGCGAGGCCATCCAGTCGAGGTGGGCGCGGTGGTGCCCGAGCAGTCCGGCGCCCGCGCTCTCGGGGCCGCCGCCACCGTCGGTTCCGCCCTCCGTGCCGGGGCCGATGTTGATGTTGTAGTCGAGCTTCAGGTAGCCGACGCCCCAGTCGCCGACGATCCGGTCGACCACCCGGTCGAGATGGGCGCGGGCGGCGGGGTGCCGCAGGTCCAGGTGGTGCCGCCCGTGTTCGGTGACGCGCACCCCGCCGCGCCGGAAGAACGCCTCGGGCGGCAGGGTGCGGGCCAGCGGGCTGCGCACGCCGACGACCTCGGGCTCCAGCCACAGCCCCGGCGTCATACCGCGCTGCCGGACGGCGTCCAGGACCTCTCCGATGCCGCCGGGGAAGCGGTCGGGGGCGGCCTCCCAGGCGCCGACGGCGTCCCACCAGCCCTGGGCGTCGTCGTCGTACCAGCCGGCGTCGACGACGAAGACCTCCGCGCCGGCGTCGGCCGCGGCCTCGATCAGCGGGAGCAGCTTCTCGGTGGTGGGGTCGCCCATGAGGGTGTTCATGTAGTCGTTGTAGATCACCGGGAGCGCGCGGTGGTCGGGGTGGTCGCGTCGTATGCCGCGGCGGTGGTCCGTGAGGATCCCGAAGGCTGCGTCCAGCCCGCCGCTCTCCGTCCGGACGAGGACGGCGGGCACGGTGTGGAACTCCTGGCCGGGCGCGAGGGTGTGGTGCCACTGGTGGTGGGCGTCGTCGGGGCCGAACAGGGCGACGTAGGCGGAGCCTTCGCGCTCACCGGTCTCGAAGCGCCAGCCCGCGCTGGACTCGATCTGCCACAGCCACGCCCGTCCGTCCCGGTCGGTGATTCCCGCTACGGGGAGGTGGCGGCCGGTGGACCAGCTGCCCTGCGAGTACCGCTCGAAGCAGCCGCGTCCCTCGTGGCCGTGGGCGGACCGGCTCAGCGAAACGACCTGCTCGCGGTAGGGGGCCTGCCGCCAGCGGCATTCGGCGAGCCAGTCGTTGTCGGCCCAGTGCAGGGTGAGACCGTCGAGCGATCCGTCCGCGTCCGCGATGCCGCCGAGGGTCAGCGTGGTCACGCTCTCCAGCCGGAGCGGCGCGGGGCCCTCATTGACAAGGCGCACCCCGGCCCGCAGGAACCCGGTGCCGGGAACCGCCCCGCCCCCGCCCCCGCCCGCCTCGAGGGTGACATGGGCGGCGAGGCCGGTCACGGGGTCCGCCAGCCGGATCGTCGTGCGTTCCCGGCCGTCCTCGTGGACCGTCTCATGGCCGCGGTAGGCCAGGCGTTCGCCGACGGACGTCTCGATGAAGCGTTCGCCCGACCACCGGCGTCCGTGGCCGGTGGCGGTCACCTCGACGAGGGGGACCAGGCAGGCCCGGTCCTGGTCGGGTCTGCCCAGTCGCACCGATCCGTCGGCGTCCACCACGGCGTGCAGTCCGAGTTCCGGACGGGACCAGATACGGGACCTCTCGTCTGTCGCGACGGCAGTGGTCAAGGCAGTTTCCCCTTCCGGGACGGTTCGGTCCTGCGGTGGTTCTCGTGGGCGCTGAACTGGCAGTTCACGCTCGGGGGGTGACGGGTCCGCCGCGTCGGCCGCGGTGACCGGGGAGTAAATCCCTGGTTTCAGTCTCTTGACGCCCACGTTGTGACCGCTCACAATCCTCGCATGTCAGTGACCGGTCACACAAGCTTCGGCGGCCGGGTCGACCGCCCTCCGGGGCAGCAGAAGGCCGCCAGCATTCGCGACGTCGCCCGGGCGGCGGACGTCTCCTACCAGACCGTCTCGAGGGTCATCAACAGCCACCCGAGCGTGCGGGACGAGACGCGCAAGCGCGTGCAGGAAGCCATCGACGCCCTGGGCTTCAGGCGCAACGCCACCGCGTTCGCCCTGGCCAGAGGTGTCACCCGGTCGGTCACCGTCCTCACGTCGGACACCCTCCTGCACGGCTACGCAGCCACCCTGCAAGGCCTGGAGGAGGAGTCCCGGGCGGCGGGCTTCACGCTCGGCGTGCGCCTGCTGACCCCCGAGGACGATCTGGACCAGACGATCGCCGCGGCCGCCGACACCGGCGGCGGGCTCGTGGTGATCGGATACGACCGCCTCGGCGCCGCCGCCCTGGACCGCGTGCCGGCGCACGTGCCCTGCGCGGCGGTGGTCGAGGCGCCGCCGCCGGGCCGGACGCCGGGCCGCCCGGCGGTGTGGGTGGACGACCGCGCCGCGGCCCGTGCCGCCACCGAACATCTGCTGGCGCTCGGACACACGACTGTGCACTACGTAGCGATTCCCGCCTCGACCGGAAACCGGCGCTCGGCGGGCCCTCGCGCCGAGGGATGGCGTCAGGCTCTCCAAGCGGCCGGCGTCGCCGCCCCCGCGCCGTCCGGCAGGGGCTGGGACGCCCAGGCCGGATACCGGGCCGGGCGGAAGCTCGCCCGGAACCGGGAGGTCACCGCGATCCTGTGCGGCAACGACGACCTGGCCCTCGGCGTCCTGCGCGCTCTGCACCACGCGGGCCGCCGGGTTCCGGAGGACGTCAGCGTCATCGGCTTCGACGACGCCCCGCACTCCGCTTTCGTCACACCGTCCCTCACCACGGTCCGCATGGACTTCCAAGGACTGGGCCGCGCCGCCTTCGGGCTGCTGCGCGCCCAGCTCGACAGCGACCGGCAGTCGCCCGCGCCGGCGCCGGTCGAGACCACCCTCGTCCTCCGGGAGAGCTCGGGGCCCAGAACCGCTTGAGCCGGACGGGACGTTCGCGCCCGCCGCACCCGACAGCCGCTTCGCCCGGCGTCACCAGCCGTCTCCGCCTTGCTCCGCCCCACCCCGTCCCTTCCGCACCACCAAGGATCACGCCATGAGAAGAGCCCTCTCCGTCCTTGCCGCAGCCTGTGTCCTCGGACTGACCGCGACGGCCTGCAGCGACAGCACCGCCGGCTCCTCCGGGGCCGCCCCCGAGGGGTCGGTCGACCCGACCGCGAGCCTCAAGGGCGTCGAGCTGACCATGTGGGTGGCGCAGAACAGCGTCGCGCAGCCCAAGCAGGCCATGGAGGCGTTCGAGAAGGCCACCGGCGCCAGGATCACCACCCAGGTGATCCCCGACCCCTACGAGTCGAACGTGCCCACCAAGCTGGCCTCCGGCGACAAGCCTGACCTGATGTTCTGGCAGCCCACCGGCAGCACGCTGCCGTTCGTCCAGCCGGCGAAGAACCTGCTGCAGCTGGACAAGGAGGACTGGGTCTCCAAGCTCGGCAAGACGGAGCAGAGCCTCGGCCAGGTCGACGGCCACCGGTATGCCGCGATCGTCACGAGCCCGGCCGTCCTCGGCGTCTACTACAACAAGGACGTCTTCGCGAAGGCCGGCATCACCGCGATGCCCACCAGCTACGACGACATGCTCGCCACCGCGGCGACGATCAGGGCGAAGGTCCCGGGCGTGGCCCCGTTCTTCGAGGTCGGCGGCGACAAGTGGCCCCTGCAGTGGCAGGTGCAGGCCCAGATGACGGATCTGCCGCAGTCGTTCTGGGACGACCTGAACAAGAACAAGGAGTCCTGGACCAACAAGACGATCGTCGACGCGATCACCAAGTACAAGACGAAGATCCTCGACGGCGGGCTGGCCCAGAAGAACTACAGGACGGGCACGTTCGTCGACCAGGGCAAGGCGATCATGGACGGCACGGCCGCGATGGCTCTGAACGTCACCTCGCTGCAGTCCGAGATCCAGGCGACCTCCACCACGGCGGAGATGGACAAGAAGCTGGGCTGGTTCCCGATCGCCAACAGCAAGGCCAACGCCGAGTACTCGCCCGACCAGACCAACGGCGTGGTCGCCTTCAACACCGGGGACGCCAAGCGGCAGAACGCCGCCCGGCAGTTCCTGTCCTTCTGGCTCGGGCCGAACTACCCCGCGTACATCAAGGCCAACAAGCTGGTCTCGGTGGAACCGTCCGTGCCCAACCCCGACGGCCTGCCGCAGACGGCGATCGCCCAGGCCAAGGCGCTGTCCACCGCGACGGGCGTCTTCCAGGTCAACGCGCTGACCGCGCCGGACATGCACCTGGCCCTCGCCGACATGATCTACGGCAAGAAGACGCCCCAGCAGGTCGCCCAGGCCGCCGAGGACCAGTTCCAGCAGGTCCTCAAGGCCCGCGGCATCTCCGGCTTCTGACCGGCGCCCTTCGCCAGCCCGTCCCCGGGCCGCCCGTCGGCGGCGCGCCCGGGGCCCGTACCGGAGGTGAGAAAAATGGTGGACACCGCCACCATGGACGCCAGCGCCACCCCACAGGCGAAGGACGAAGGCCGTTCGTCGCAGGGCCGACGGGAGCGCCCTCGCAGGAAGCCCGACCAGCCGTGGTGGTTCGCGCTGCCGGCGCTGGCCGTGTTCGGCGTGTTCTTCCTGCTGCCGAACCTGCTGAACTTCGTCTACCCGTTCACCGACTGGTCGGCGTTCCACCCGCAGATCGGGTTCGTGGGCCTGTCGAACTTCGACGCCATCCTGCACGACGGGTCCCTGGCGCGGGACATCCGCATCACGGTGGAGTACGCGGTCCTGGTGGCCGTCTTCCAGAACGGCTTCGGCCTCGCCCTCGCCCTGCTGCTGGAGCGCGACACCCGCTTCAACCGCTTCTTCCGCGCCGTCTTCTTCCTCCCGGTGCTGATCTCCGCCCTGGCCGTCGGCTACCTCTTCCGTGCCCTGCTCGCCCAGGACGGAGCGCTCAACGGCGTGCTCTCGTCGCTGGCCGGCCATCCGGTGGACACGCCCTGGCTGGGTTCGACGACCTGGACGCTGCTCGTGGTGACGCTGATCCACGGCTGGAAGTGGATGGGCCTGGCCATGCTCATCTACCTGGCGGGCCTCAAGAGCATGCCCGGCGACGTGCTGGAGGCCGCGCGCATCGACGGGGCAGGCGCCTGGCGCACCTTCTGGTCGATCCGCTTCCCGCTGCTGGCGCCCGCGGTGACGTTCAACGTCACCACCGCGCTGATCGGCTCCATGAACACCTTCGACATCGTCCAGGCCACCACCGCGGGCGGGCCCGGCAGCGAGACGGAAGTCTTCAACATCTACATGTTCCGCGTCTTCGGCCAGGGGCTCTACGCCCAGGCGTCCGCGATGAGCCTGGTGCTCTTCCTCATCGTCGTCGTCCTCGCCGTGCCCGTCATCGTCGGCCTGCGCCGAAGGGAGAACAACCAGTGACCGCAGTCACCGCGTTCGCGCCGGCCCGCCGGAGCCCCCTGCGCTGGGTTCAGCCCGCGGCCGTCCTCCTCGTCGCCGCCGTCACCATCGGCATCCCGCTCTGGCTGGTGGCGGTGACCTCGGCCAAGCCCCAGGCCGAGGCGATCAAACCGAACCTCTCGCCGCCGCACCACGTGCAGGCCGGCGAGAACTATCGCCAGGCCTTCGACCAGGGCAAGGTCGTCCAGGGTTTCGTCAACAGCCTGCTGGTCGTCGTCCCCTCGGTCGTCCTAGTGCTGCTGCTGGGCGCGGGCGCCGCCTGGGTCTTCGCCCGCCGCACCGGACGTCTGGCCGGCACGCTGTACGCGCTGAGCATCAGCGGACTGCTGCTCCCGCCGGCCGTCATCACGATCGTCATGGAGCTCCGTCAACTCGGCCTGGCCGGCTCCCAGCTCGGCATGATCGCCGTCTACACGGGGATGTACCTCTCCACGTCGATCTTCTTCATGACCGGTTTCATCCGCAATCTCCCCGAGGAGCTGGAAGAGGCCGCCCGCATGGACGGCGCCGGCCCGGCCCGGGTCTTCTTCCAGGTCATCCTGCCGCTGCTGCGCCCGGTCATCGCCACCGCGACGATCATGGTGATGCTGTTCGCCTGGAGCGACGTCTTCTATGCGTTCTTCGTCCTCGGCGGCGGCGACAAGGCCACCCTCCCGCTCAACCTCTACCAGGTCGCCAACGCACAGCTGTACCTGAACAACTGGCACCTGATCTTCGCCTACGTCGTGATGATGAGCCTGCCCATGGTGGCGGTCTTCGTCGTCGCCCAGCGCCGCGTCGTCGCCGGCATCACCAGCGGCGCCGTCAAGTAGCGCCTGCTCCCTGTCCCCCGGGGCGCGCTCCCCGCGCGCCCCGGTTCCCCCCAGGTTCCATCCACGATCCTCCCGCAGCGACGCGGGAGGCGGAGGACATCCATGCCGCGAACCGCACGCAGATCACCGAAGGCCCGGCGCCTCATGGGCTCGGTCGCCTTCAGCGCCGTCCTGGCCGGCGCGGCCCTGACCGGTCCGGTCGCCCACGCGGCCGATCCGCAGGTCACCGTCGACCTGGGCCGCACCACCGGCGCCGTGATGCACGGAGCGAACGGAACGCTCTACGGCCTGAGCGACGTCGGCGTCCCCGGCGACGAACTGGTCACCCCGCTGCACATGACCACCGTCGTCCAGAAGCCGCAGGGCGGGGCGCAGCACCCCAACGGCGACGCGCTGACGGTCAAGCCGGGCTTCGACCGCGCCGGCGGCGGCGACGTCTACGTCTACATGCAGGACGACTACGTCCAGTGGCCGTACGAGAACCTGGGACTGGCCGACTACCTGTCCAAGGTCGACAGCATGGTCCGCGAGGTCGCCGCCCGTCCCGACGCGGACGATTTCGTGTGGGTGCCGTTCAACGAGCCCGACGGCAACTGGTACCCGGGGCTGGGGAGTTCTGACAGCGCCACGTATGCGGCCGCGCTCAGCGGCTTCAAGAGCGACTGGACCAGCGTCTACCGCAGGATACGGTCGATCATCCCGGACGCCAGGATCGCCGGACCCAACGAGACGCACTACGACGCCCGGCTCATGAGCGACTTCTATCCGTGGGCGAAGGCCGCCGGCGTCCTTCCGGACATCACCACCTGGCATGAGCTCGACCCCGGCTCGCTGTCGAGCTTCGAGTCGACCCTGGCCGCCTACCGGGCCCTGGAAGCCTCCGCGGGCATCCCCGAACTGCCGGTCAGCGTCAACGAGTACGGCAACCGGCGCGACCAGTCCGTGCCGGGTCAGATGATCCAGTGGATGTCCATGTTCGAGCGGAACAAGGTCTACGCCGACCAGGCGTACTGGAACATCGCCGGAAACCTCAACGACAACGCCGTGCAGACGAACATCCCGAACGGCACCTGGTGGCTGCTGCGCTGGTACGCGGGCCTGACCGGCAAGACCGTCCAGCTCACCCCGCCGCAGTCCAACGTCGTCGACACCGTGCAGGGCATCGCGTCACTGGACACCGGCCGCAAGCAGGCCCAGGTCCTGCTCGGCGGCGCCTCCGGATCCGTCGACACCGTGATACGGCACGTGCCGGCCTGCTTCGGCAAGAAGGTCGACGTCACGGTCGAGCGCACCGCGTGGAGCGGTTACGAGGGCGCCGCCGCCGCTCCCGCCGTGGTGTCCCGCACCACGGCCGCCGTCGCGAGGGACGGCAGCGTCACCGTGCCGCTCACCGGCCTGGACGCCATGTCCGCCTACCGCATCACGGTGAACCCGGCCGGCGGCGGCACGCCCGCCGCGGCGAGCCTGCCCTGGTCGGCGACGTACGAGGCGGAGAACGCGGCCATCACCGGCGGCACGGTCTACTCGCAGGGCTCGCGCTCCAACCCCTACGGTTTCGCCACCTCCGGCACCAAGGACGTCGGCAGCCTGAACCAGGCGACCAGCAAGGTCGCCTTCACCGTGGACGTCCCGCGCACGGGCACGTACGACCTGGACGTCTTCTACGGAAACCAGTCGGGCGGCCCCGCCACCCAGAGCCTCACGGTGGACGGCGACTCCGCCGGGACCCTCACCTACGGGTCCACCCTGAACTGGACCTATCGCGCCAAGGCGAGCACACCGGTGACCCTCACCGCCGGCAAGCACACCCTGACCCTGGCCAAGGGCACGAACGAGGTCACCCTCGACAAGATCGACCTCACGGCGTCCACCACGCCCGGCTCCGTGTACCCGGCGACCTACGCCGACATCAGCGGCTCCCCCTCCTACGACTATTCCACCTCGGGCGTCAGCGGCGCCGGCGCCCTGGTACTGGACCGCGGCGACAAGGCCGCCTTCGACGTCTACGCGCCTGCCGACGGCTACTACACCGTGCACGCCGACTACGCCTCCACCGGCGACAGCACCCTGAGCATGGACGGCGCCACCGCCGTCACCCTAGCCGCCACCCGGGGCCGCGCCGCCGACAAGGCGCTGCGGCTGTACCTGTCGGCGGGCAACAACCGCATCACCGCCGCACCCGCGGGCGGCGGCCGCCTCACCCTGCGGGACCTGCGCGTCACCGGCGCCGCCGACACCAGGGGCGTCACCTCCTACGAGGCCGAGGACGCCACCCTCGCCGGGACCGCGGACGTCTCGGGCAACACCTGGACCTCGGGCGGCAAGTACGTCGGCCACATCGGCCTGGGCGCCGCCAACACCCTCACCTTCCAGGTGAAGGCCCCCGCGGCCGGGCGTTACGTGATGAACGTGCGCTACGCCAACAACGAGGTCGCGGGCTCCGGGAACTACAACACCAACGTCGTCTCCAGGGCGGCGGACATCTCGGTGAACGGCACCACGAAGACGGTCATGTTCCGCAACTCCTACAGCTGGTCCAACTTCTGGGACCTGCCGGTCCCGGTCACCCTCAAGGCCGGCGTCAACACCGTCACCTTCGCAAACTCCGCCAAGTACGCGCCCGACATCGACAAGGTGACCGTCGCGCCGCTGAACGGCTGACGTCACCTCGGCCGGGGTCTTCACGGGCCCCGGCCTTCCCCATCCTCCACACCACAAGTTACCTTTCCCCTATCCGCAATACCGAACGTTGATTGTCATACCGAACAGAAGGGCGGTCCGGTGGTGAACGCCGAGATCCAGGACGAGCGCGGGGAAGAGTCCCGTCCCGACACCTATGTCATCGGAGTCGACTACGGCACGCTGTCCGGGCGGGCCGTGGTGGTCCGGGTCTCCGACGGCGCCGAGCTCGCGGCGGCCGAGCACGCGTACTCGCACGCCGTGCTCGACCGGGAGCTGCCCGACGGGACCTCCCTGCCGCCGGACTGGGCGCTGCAGGTGCCGTCCGACTACATCGACGTGCTGCGCATCGCGGTGCCCGAGGCGCTGGCGCGTTCGGGGGTCCGTCCCGAGCAGGTCGTCGGCATCGGCACGGACTTCACCGCGTGCACGGTCCTGCCGGTGCTCACCGACGGCACCCCGCTGTGCGAGCTGCCGGAGCTCACCGGCCGTCCGCACGCCTACGTCAAGCTCTGGCGTCACCACGCGGCCCAGGCCCAGGCGGACCGCATCACGGCGCTGGCCGCCGAGCGCAAGGAGCCGTGGATCAAGCGCTACGGCGGCAAGATCTCCTCGGAGTGGGAGTTCGCCAAGGCGCTGCAGCTCCTCGAGGAGGACCCGGAGATCTACGCCCGCACCGAGCGCTGGGTGGAGGCCGCGGACTGGATCGTCTGGCGGCTGTCCGGCAACTACGTCCGCAACGCCTGCACCGCCGGCTACAAGGGCCAGCTGCAGGACGGCGTCTACCCGTCGCCGGAGTACCTCGCGGCGCTGAACCCCGGCTTCGCCGACTTCGTGACGACCAAGCTGGAGCACCCGATCGGGCAGCTCGGCGACCTGGCGGGAGGGCTGACCGCCGAGGCGGCGGCCTGGACCGGGCTGCCGGAGGGCATCGCCGTGTGCGTCGGCAACGTCGACGCCCATGTGACGGCGCCGGCGGCGACGGCGGTGGAGCCGGGCCGGATGGTGGCCATCATGGGCACCTCCACCTGCCACGTCATGAGCTCCGACCAGTGGGCCGAAGTGCCGGGCATGTGCGGCGTCGTCGACGGCGGCATCCTGCCGGGCCTGTGGGGCTACGAGGCCGGGCAGAGCGGCGTCGGCGACATCTTCGGCTGGTTCGTGCGCACCGGCTTCCCCGCCTCGTACGCCGAGGAGGCCGCCGCCCTGGGACGGGACGCGCACCAGCACCTCACCGCGCTCGCGGCCGAGCAGAAGATCGGCGAGCACGGTTTGATCGCGCTGGACTGGCAGAGCGGCAACCGCTCCGTCCTGGTCGACCACGACCTCAGCGGCGTCATCGTGGGCCTGACCCTGTCCACCCGCCCCGAGGACGTCTACCGGGCGCTGCTGGAGGCCACCGCCTTCGGCACCCGCACCATCATCGAGGCCTTCGAGAACTCCGGCGTGCCGGTGCGCGAGCTGATCATCGCGGGCGGCCTGACGAAGAACGCGCTGCTGATGCAGATCTACTCCGACGTCACCCGGCTGCCCCTCGGCGTCATCGACTCGACGCAGGGACCGGCCCTCGGCGCGGCCATGCACGCCGCGGTCGCGGCCGGTTCGTACCCGGACATCAGGGCCGCCGCCCACGCCATGGGCAAGGCCCGCCCGGCCGTCTACCAGCCCGACCCCGAGCGCGCCGCGGCCTACGACCGCCTGTTCGCCGAGTACCGGGAGCTGCACGACTACTTCGGACGCGGCGCCAACGAGGTCATGCACCGTCTGCGCCGCATCCGCGCCGAGGCATCCGTCTGAACCCGTCGTCCCCCTGCGCGGTGAACGTCACCGCCATCTGCTCTGTGGTCATCATTCCCGAAAGGAAACGTCCGACATGGAAGCCAACGCCACGCCCTACCCCGACCACGAGGTCTGGTTTCTCACCGGCAGCCAGGGCCTGTACGGCGACGACGTGCTGCAGCAGGTGGCCGAGCAGTCCCGGAGCATCTCCGAGACGCTGGGTCACCCGGGCGAGATCCCGGTCCGGATCGTGTGGAAGCCGGTCCTGACCGACGCCGACGCGATCCGGCGGATGTGCCAGGAGGCCTCGGCCTCCGACACCTGTGTGGGCGTGATCGTGTGGATGCACACCTTCTCGCCCGCCAAGATGTGGATCGCCGGACTCAGCGCCCTCGACCGGCCGCTGCTGCACCTGCACACCCAGTACAACCTGTCGCTGCCCTGGCCGAGCATCGACATGGACTTCATGAACCTCAACCAGGCCGCCCACGGCGACCGCGAGTTCGGGCACATCGAGTCCCGCGTCGGCGTCGACCGCAAGATCGTCGCCGGTCACGCCACCGACCCGCGCGTCGTGGGCCGCGTCGCCGCCTGGGCCCGCGCCGCCGTCGGCCGCCACACCGCGCGCACGCTGCGCCTGGCGCGCTTCGGCGACAACATGCGCGACGTCGCCGTCACCGAGGGCGACAAGGTCGAGGCCCAGCTGCGGTTCGGGTTCTCCGTCAACACCTACGGCGTCAACGACCTCGTCGCCGTCGTCGACGCCGTGCCGGACAAGGACGTCGCCGAACTCGCCGCCGAGTACACCGACTCCTACGACGTCGTCGAGGCCCTGCGCCCCGGCGGCGACCAGCACGACTCCCTGCTGTACGCGGCCCGTATCGAAGCCGGTCTGCGCGCCTTCCTCACCGAGGGCGGCTTCACCGCCTTCACCACCAACTTCGAGGACCTCGGCGGCCTGCGCCAGCTCCCCGGCATCGCCGTGCAGCGTCTGATGGCCGACGGCTACGGCTTCGGCGGCGAGGGCGACTGGAAGACCTCCGCCCTGCTGCGCACGGTGAAGGTGATGGGCGTCGGCAGCCCCGGCGGCACCAGCTTCATGGAGGACTACACCTACCACCTCGGCCCCGGCAAGCCGTGCGTCCTCGGCGCCCACATGCTCGAGGTCTGCCCCTCCATCGCCTCCGGCCGCCCCAGCGCCGAGATCCACCCCCTCTCCATCGGCGGCCGCGAGGACCCGGTCCGTCTCGTCTTCGACGCCGCCGAGGGCCCCGCCGTCGTCGTCGGTCTCTCCGACCTCGGCGACCGGTTCCGGCTGACCGCGAACGTCGTAGACGTCATCTCCCCGAGCGAGCCGCTGCGCCGCCTGCCGGTGGCCCGCGCCGTGTGGGAGCCCCGCCCCTCGCTGGCCGAGTCGGCGGAGAGCTGGCTGCTCGCCGGCGCCCCGCACCACACCGTGCTCAGCTCGGCCGTGGGCCTGGAGACGCTCACCGACTACGCGGCCATGACCGGCGTCGAACTCCTCACCATCGACGAGAACACCACCACCGGGCAGTTCGCCAAGGAAGTCCGCTGGAACGCGGCCTACCACCGCCTCGCCCAGGCCCTGTGACGGCGAACGTCGTGGCTCTGACCCGTATGCAAGGAGGAAGCCGATGACCGTACGAGTACGCGACGGCCTGCGGCAAGAGGTGCTGGACGCCAACCTGACCATCCCCCAGGTCGGCCTGGCGACGCTGACCTGGGGCAACGTCAGCGGCGTCGACCGTGAGGCGGGCGTCTTCGTCATCAAGCCCTCCGGGGTCCCCTACGAGGACCTCGGTCTCGACGACCTGGTGACCGTCCGCCTGTCGGACGGCGCGGTCGTCGACGGGCATCTGCGGCCCTCCACCGACACCGAGACCCACCGCTGCCTCTACCTCGCCTTCCCCTCCGTCGGCGGCGTCACCCACACCCACTCCACCCGCGCCGTCGCCTTCGCCCAGGCCCGCCGCGACATCCCCGTGCTCGGCACCACCCACGCCGACACCTTCAACGGCCCGATTCCGGTCACCCCCGACCTCACGGCCGAGCAGTGCGCGAAGGACTACGAGTACAACACCGGGCGGGTCATCGTGGACCTGCTCGAGGAGGACGACCAGCGGGCCGTCGAGGTGCCCGCGGCCCTGGTGGCCAACCACGGCCCGTTCACCTGGGGACCGACCGCGCGCAAGTCACTCGAGCACGCCATCATCTGCGAAGCCGTCGCCGACATCGCCCTGCACACCTTCGCGCTGTCCCCGACGGCCCCGCCGCCCCAGCACCTCCTCAACCGCCACTACACCCGCAAGCACGGCCCCGACGCCTACTACGGCAACCCGGCGCCCACACCCTCCTGACCGACCCACCGACCCAGAACAACCGAATAACGGAACGACTGAACGACTGAACGACTGAACGACTCGTCGGTCGACCGGCCGGCTGACCGATCGGTCGGCCGGCCGTCCGGTTCACCGGCGGCCCGACCGGGCCGCCCGACCCCGCCCGAGCCCGGCCGAGCCCGGCCGAGCCCGGCCGATCCCGGCCGACCGATCGGCCCACCGCCCCGTTCCCTGATATACCTGTCGCACGGACGTCGGCTCCGGTCTTCCCGTCACTTGACGCGCGGCATTGTGACCGCTCACACTCAATGGATGGATGTGACCGGTCACACGAACCCCGACCACCGCTCAGGTTCCGGACGGGAGCCTAGGAAAGCCGCCAGCATTCGCGATGTCGCACGGGCCGCGGGCGTCTCGTACCAGACCGTCTCCCGGGTGATCAACGCTCACCCGAACGTCCGCGAGGAGACGCGCCGCCGTGTCGAGGCTGCCGTCGAGAGCCTGGGATTCCGACGCAACCCGACCGCGTTCGCCCTGGCCAGCGGCGTGACCCGGTCCGTCACCGTCCTCACGTCCAACACGACCCTCCACGGCTACGCGGCCACCCTGCAGGGCCTCGAGGAAGCGGCCCGCGCCGCGGGATACGCGCTGGGGGTGAAGGTGCTGACGCCCGAGGACGACCTCGACCGCACGATGTCGTCGGCGGCGGCCGAGGGCGGCGGGCTGATGGTCATCGGCTTCGACCCGCTCGGCGCCGCGGCACTGGAACGGGCCCCGGCCGACGTGCCGTGCGCCGCCGTCGTCGAGGCCCCGCCGCCCGGCCTGACCCCTCCCCGTCCCGCGGTGTGGGCCGACGACCGCGAGGCCGCCCGGGCCGCCACCGCGTACCTGCTGGAGCTCGGACACCGGACCGTCCACTACCTCGCCATCCCGTCGTCCGTGGGCGCCCGGCGCCCCGAAGGCCCCCGCGCCCAGGGCTGGCGCGCCGCCCTGGAGTCGGCCGGCATCACCCCGCCCGACCCGCACGGCGGCGCCGGCTGGGACGCACAGGTCGGCTACGACGAGGGGCGCAGGCTCGCGGACGACCCGGAGATCACCGCGATCCTGTGCGGCAACGACGACCTGGCGCTCGGCGTGCTGCGCGCCCTGCACCACGCCGGACGGAGGGTGCCGGACGACGTCAGCGTCATCGGCTTCGACGACGCCCCCCACTCGGCGTTCCTCACGCCCGCCCTCACCACCGTGCGGATGGACTTCCAGGGGCTGGGCCGCGACGCCTTCGCCCTGCTGCTCGGCCAGTTGGAGAGCGGCCACCGGTCCCCCGAGCCGACCTTCGCCGGCACCGACCTGATCGTCCGGGAGAGCTCGGGGCCCGTCGGAGGCTGAGCCCTGGGGCACGGCCGCGCCCCACGGAACGGGTGGGCGCCGTGAGTGCACACCGGAGCACCGCGTGTGACGAGTTCGCCGAAGCCCGGCGTTCTGGGGTGATGGCGGGTACCGGCCGGGGTTAGATGGAGGCTATGGATCGACGGCCCGGTCGTCTGCGGTCCTGGCAGGGGCTACGGACCGTCGCCGGCCAGGTGTTCGTCTTGCAGGTCTTCATCATCCTCGTGCTGGTGGCGACCGCGGTCGCCGCCCTGTTCCTGCAGTCCCGGACCGACGCCGAGCGCGAGGCCCGTAACCGCACCCTCGCGGTGGCCTCCGCCGTCGCCTCCTCCCCCTCGGTCGTCCAGGCCCTGAGCCGACCCGACCCCACCGCCGTGCTGCAGGTGCAGGCCGAGCAGACGCGCGAACGTTCCGGCGTGGACTTCGTCGTCGTGATGAGCGTCGACGGCATCCGCTACACCCATCCCAACCCCTCGCGGATCGGCCAGCACTACATCGGCAGCATCACCAAGGCCCAGCACGGCGGAGTCGTCACCGAGACGACCACCGGGACGCTGGGCCGGTCGGTGCGGACCGTCGTCGCCGTCAAGGATCCGAGCGGGAAGATCGTCGGGCTGGTCTCCGCGGGAATCACCGTCAAACGGGTGAGTGTGGCGGCCGACCGGCAGGCGCCGCTCGTCCTCGGGGCGACGGCGCTGGTACTCGCGGCGGCCACCGCGGGGAGCGCGCTGATCAGCCGGCGACTCCGTCGGCAGACCCACGGCCTCGGTCCGGCGCAGATGACCCGGATGTACGAGCACCACGACGCCGTCCTGCACGCGGTGCGCGAGGGGGTCCTCATCATCGACCGGCAGGGCCGGCTGCTCCTGGCCAACGACGAGGCACGGCGCCTGCTGGGACTCGACGCCGACGTGGAGGGGCGGCCCGTCAGCAGCCTCGGACTCGAGCCGAGGGCCGAACGGCTCCTGCTGTCGGGCACGACGGCCACCGACCGGGTGGTCAAGGTCGGCACCCGGCTGCTGGCGGTCAGCCAGCGCCCCATGGAGCAGCTGCCGGGCCCCGGCGGCTCGGTCACCACCTTGCGGGACACGACGGAACTCAGCGCTCTCGTCGGACGCGTGGAGGTCGTCCAGGAGCGGCTGAGCCTGCTGTACGAGGCCGGCCTGCGCATCGGCACCACCCTGAACGTGACGCGCACGGCGGAGGAACTGGCCGAACTGGCCGTGCCCAGGTTCGCCGACTACGTCACCGTCGACCTGGCCGACGCCGTGCTGCGCGGAGAGGAACCGAACCTGGCGAACATCGCGGAATTGCGTCGGGTCGCGCTGCACGGCGTGCGCACGGACACACCGCTGTATCCGACCGGTGAGCTCATCCACTTCGACCCCTCGACGCCGCAGGCCACCGGGTTCGGTTCGGGGAGGATGGTGCTGGAGGCCGACATGGCGGCGTTCTCCGGCTGGCAGGCGCAGGCCCCCGACCGCGCTCGCGCGCTGGTGGCCTCCGGCATCCACTCGATGATCGCGGCTCCGCTGCGGGCGCGCGGAGTGATCCTCGGGGTGGCGACCTTCTGGCGGTCGCGGGAGCCCACGCCGTTCGACCAGGAGGACCTCTCGGTCGCGGAGGAGCTCGTGGCCCGTGCGGCGGTGAGCATCGACAACGCCCGTCGTTTCACCCGCGAACACGCCACGGCCGTCGCTCTGCAGCGGGCCCTGCTCCCGCACGCGCTCCCCGAGCAGAGCGCCGTCGAGGTGGCGCACCGCTATCTGCCGGGCGAGGCGGGCATCGGCGGCGGCGTCGGCGGTGACTGGTTCGACGTCATCCCCCTGCCGGGGGCGCGGGTCGCGATCGTGGTGGGCGACGTCGTGGGGCACGGTCTGCACGCCGCCGCCACCATGGGGCAACTGCGCACCGCCGTGCACAACTTCTCGACGCTCGACCTGCCCCCCGACGAACTGCTCTGGCACCTGGACGAACTCGTCACCCGCATCGACCAGGACCGGGACGACGAGAACGGCGACACCCCGACACTGACCGGCGCCACCTGCCTGTACGCGGTCTACGACCCGGTGTCCGGTCAGTGCACCATGGCCCGGGCCGGTCACCTGGAGCCCCTCGTCGTCCACCCGGACGGCCGGGCACGTCTGGCCGGGGTGCCGGCCGGACCGCCCCTGGGACTGGGCGGGCTGCCCTACGAGAAGGCGGAGATCCAACTGCCGCCGAGCAGCAGCATCGTGCTGTACACCGACGGTCTGCTCGAGGAACGGCAGCGGGACATCGACGAGGGGATCGAACGGCTGCGCGGCGTCGTCGCACACGCCGGACGCACACCTGAACAGATGTGCCAGGCAGTGATGGACGCCCTGCTGCCCACCGCCCCGCGCGACGACGTCGCGCTGCTCGTCGCCCGCACCCGGCTGCTCGACGGTGACCGGACCGCGGTCTGGCAGGTGGAGTCCGATCCCGCGGCCGTCTCCGGGGTGCGGGCCTGCGTCAGCGGGCTGCTGCGCGACTGGGGACTGGACGAGGAGGCGTTCACCCTGGAGCTGATTCTCAGCGAACTGGTCACCAACGCGATCCGGTACGCGACCGGGCCCATCACCGTGCGCGTGATCCGTGACCGCAGCCTGATCTGCGAAGTGTCCGACGGGAGCAGCGTCTCACCGCATCTGCGCCGCGCCGCCGGCATGGACGAGGGCGGCCGCGGACTCTTCCTCGTGGCCCAGTTCGCCGACCGCTGGGGCACGCGCTACACACCCGAGGGCAAGGTCATCTGGACCGAGCAGCAACTGCCCGTGCAGCGGTGAGGGTTCACTCGGCTTCCGAGGCCGCGGGCAGTGCGGTCGCGGGATGTGGGTCACGGGGTCGTGGGTCGTCGGGTCGCAGGAGATTGTGCGCATGTGCGACGCGGTCTTGAGTGCGGTGAGTACTATTCGGCAAAACCACGGCACATCACTCCAAGGAGGGCCCTCGTGGCCGACAACCATGACGAGACGACCAGCCTCAGGCCGCTGTATGCCGCCCGTTTGGCTGAGGACCTGAAGCACAACACCGAGGAGCAGGAGCGTCTCAGCAGCGAAGTGACCGCGCTGCAGGAGAAGTTGGAGTCACTGCGGCACGACCACGCTCTGCTGGTCAACATGCAGCAGGCGCTCGGCGACGCCGAGAAGGCGGGCGAGGCGGCTTCCACGAGCGCGCCCACGGCTTCCGTGCCCCGTCAGGCCGCGCCCACCGCCGCGCAGGGCGGTGAGCCGAAGAAGAAGGTGCGCGCCAGGAAGGCGTCGCCGTCCGCCAAGGCCACGTCATCGCCGAAGGCCGCGACACCGGCGAAGGCCACCTCGCCGGCGAAGCCGGCATCGTCCGCGAAGGCCGCGCCGTCGTCCAAGGCCTCTGCAGCATCGAAGTCGGCGTCGGCTTCGGCTTCGGCGGTCAAGAAGGCGCCCGCCGCCAAGCCGGCGTCCAAGGCGGGCGACGGTCCGACGCTGCGTGATCTCGTCGTCGGTCACCTGACCCGTGAGGGTGAGCCGCGCTCGGCCCTCGAAGTCACCGACGCGCTGACCGGCGCCCACCCGGAACGCGGCGTCAAGATCACGGTGGTGCGCAGCACGCTGGAGGCCCTGGTGGCCAAGGGGCAGGTCCGTCGCAGCAAGCAGGGCAAGTCCGTCTTCTACTCGACGGAGTCCGTCCCCGCCGACGCCGCGGCCGAGAAGGAGCCGGCGACCGTCTGACTCGTCCGGCTCACCTCCGCTCAGCCTGCCGACGGGGGCGGCAGCGGAGTGGGCCCGCGCGGTGAACATGCCGCCAGGTGGAGCAATCGACGGTGTGCCGCGGCTGCGCACAGCAGGCTGGACCTCCTGCCCGGGCCGTGTGACAGGAGTCCGCTGTGCGAAGGCCGCGTAACCCCGACCGTGCGACTTGCCGCCCGCCTGCACGCCACGCCCACCGGGTGGCGCGCAGGAGCGAGGGGTGAGAACCGCGTACCCCGGCAGGCGGCCGGTGGCCGCCGTGGTGTCGCGGGACCGACCGCCCGCGCCTGCGGCGTGGGTGCGCAGGCTGCCGCTGCTGTACGTCGTCGTCCTTCTGCTGATCGAGCCGCTGACGCCCACGCAGTGGCCGGTGAGTTTCGCGCTGGTCGCCCTGCCGTTGCTGACGGCGTTCGCCCACGGTCCGTCCGTCGTCGCCGGTGCGACGGTGTTCGCCGTCGTCTTCGAAGGGGTGCTGGCCGGCACCCCGTGCTGCGCGGGCCGGTCCGTCGGCTATCTGTGGGACCGCCACTACGTGGCCTCGTATGTCTGCACGGCCCTGGTGGGCGCCCTGGGCACGATCCTGGCGGCCCACCGGATCCGTCGTGAACGCACGCTCGCCGACGTGCGTTTCGTGGCCGACATCGCGCAGCGCGTCCTGCTCAGACCGGTCCCCCACCGCATCGGCAGCCTCCGCCTGGAGAGCCTCTACCTCTCCGCCGCGGCGGAGGCGCGCATCGGCGGCGACCTCTACGAGGCCGTCCCGACGCCGTTCGGGGTGCGGCTGCTCATCGGTGACGTGCGCGGCAAGGGCCTGCTCGCGGTGGAGACCGCGGCCGCCCTGCTGGGCGCGTTCCGTGAGGCGGCGTACGACGAGCCCGGTCTCCCGGCCCTGGCGGACCGCATGGAGACCAGCATGAGCCGCAGGGCGACGCTGACCGGCGGGCCCGACCCCGGCGAACGGTTCGTCACCGCAGTCTTCGCCGAGGTCCGCGCCGACGACCACGTCGTCCGGGTCGTCAACTGCGGTCACCCGCCCCCGCTGCTCATCGGGCCGGACGGGGTCCGCGAGCTCAACCGGGGGCCGTCGGCCCCGCCGCTCAACCTCGGCATGCTCGTCGGCGACCCGTATCACGTCGAGGACTACGCCTTCCGGCCCGGTGACCAACTCCTGCTGTACACGGACGGCGTCACCGAGACGCGCGATCCCGGCGGCGCGTTCTACCCACTGCACCGGCGACTGCGCTCCTGGGGGGTCCTGCCGCCCGACGAACTGCTCCGCCGGCTGCACACCGACCTGCTGGCCCACAGCCACGACCGGCTGCAGGACGACATCGCGGCCCTCACCGCGTGTCTGCTCGCCGAGGAGGAGTGTGCGCCTCGGGACGGGGCGGTACTCGACTGACTCTTACGGAGTCGTGACGTGGCGGGCGCGGAGCACGGTCCGGGCGGTCCGCCGCCCTAACGTGGAGCCATGCGTGTACTGGTCACCGGCGGTGCCGGGTTCATCGGGTCCCATGTCGTCGAGGCGCTCCGCGCGCACGGGCACGAACCCGTCGTGTTCGACGTGCGGGCCGACCCCGCCGCGGACGTGCGCGACGAACAGGCCGTGGCCCGCGCCCTGGCCGGGGTCGACGCTGTGTGCCACCAGGCCGCCATGGTCGGGCTGGGCGCCGGGTTCGCCGATGCCGTGGAGTACGTCTCCCGCAACGACCTGGGCACCGCCGTCCTGCTGACGGCCATGGCCGCGCAGGGCGTGCGGCGGCTGGTGCTGGCCGGCTCGATGGTCGTCTACGGGGAAGGGCGGTACGCGTGCGCGCGGCACGGCGTGGTGCGGCCGGGGCCCCGGGTCGTCGCCGACCTTGCGGCCGGGCGTTTCGAGCCGCGCTGTCCGGAGTGCGGCCGGGAACTGTCCCCCGGGCTGGTCGGCGAGGACGCGGCGGCGGACCCGCGCAACGTGTACGCCGCCACCAAACTCGCTCAGGAGCATCTGGCCGCCGCGTGGGCGCGGTCGACGGGCGGGTCGGTGGTGTCGCTGCGCTATCACAACGTCTACGGGCCGAGGATGCCCCGGGACACCCCGTACGCCGGGGTCGCCTCCTTCTTCCGTTCGGCGCTCGCCCGGGGCGAGGCGCCGCGCGTGTTCGAGGACGGGCTGCAGCGGCGGGACTTCGTGCACGTACGGGACGTGGCGGCGGCCAACGCGGCCGCGCTGGAGGCCGATCCGGCCGCCGGCGCGCTCACCGCGTACAACACCGGCAGCGGTGAGCCGCACACCGTCGGCGAGATGGCGGCGGCGCTGGCCGCCGCCCACGGCGGCCCCGAGCCGGTCGTGACCGGCGAGTACCGGCTGGGGGACGTCCGGCACGTCACGGCCGACTCGTCCCGGCTGCGGGCGGAGCTGGGCTGGAAGCCGCAGGTCGGCTTCACGGAAGGCATGCGGGAGTTCGCGTCGGCGGGTATGCGCGACGCGTAGCACCGCACAAGGCCGGTGGTGCTGCCTGTGTCATGAAGCTGCCGCGGGCAGCACCACCTCGAAACGGCACCCGCCGGGGATGTTGTGCACGGTGGCCCGGCCCCGGTGCGCCTCCACGATGCCGCGGACGATCGCCAGGCCGAGTCCGGCGCCCGCCGGCGGTGTCCGGGCGTGGGTGCCGCGCCAGCCGGTGTCGAAGACGCGGGCGAGGTCCTCCTCGGGAATGCCGCCGCAGCTGTCGGAGACGGACAGCACCACGCCGTCGGGGGAGCGTTCGGCGGCCACCATGACGGTGCCGTCGGCGGGCGTCCGGCGGATGGCGTTGACCAGCAGGTTGCCGAGGACCCGGCTCATCTCCTTGCCGTCCACCTCGACCGGCAGGGGTTCCACCCGGTCACCCACCAGTCGTACGCCGTGCTCGTGGGCCAGCGGGTACGCCCCGGCGAGTGCGTCGCCGACCAGGTCGTAGACGGACATCCGGGCCGGGGACAGGGCGAGGGCGCCGGCGTGGATGCGGGAGAGCTCGAAGAGGTCGCCGACCATGCCGTTGAGACGTTCGACCTCGGTGCGGATCTGGCGCAGATAGCGGCCGGGGTCGGCTGCGACGCCGTCCTCCAGCGCCTCGGACATCGCGCGCAGGCCCGCGAGCGGGGTGCGCAGATCGTGCGAGATCCAGGCGACGAGTTCCCGCCGGGACGACTCCAGAGCCCGCTCACGCTCACGGGACTCGGCGAGTTTCGCGCTGGTGGCCTCCAGCTCCCGGCTCAGCGCGGCGAGTTCGGCGGTAGCCGGTCCGTCGGGTGCGGTGAAGTCGCCGCCGTCACCGAAGGAGCGGGCCGCGAGGGCGAGTTCGCGGCTGCGGGCGACCACCCAGCGGCCGAGCGCCGACGCCGTGGCAAAGGAGACGACGGCCGCCATCGCGACCACCGTGGTGACCACGCTCAGGTCGTGCGGGGACAGGAACATCGCCTGCGCCACCGCCAGGGTACCCGCGAGCATGGCGGTCACGGCGACGGCCGCCACCACGGTCAGCGAGCTGGTCAGCGACCGGCGGCGCAGCAGCCACAGGGCGCTCGCGCCGAGCAGCCCGGCCGCGCCGGCGCCGAGCAGGGCGTACAGGGCGATGAGAAGGGTGTCGCGCACGGTCACTCCTCACCGGTGTCGGCGGAGGCCGCCGGGTCGAAGCGGTAGCCGACGCCCCACACCGTCTGGATCAGACGGGGCCGGGCAGGATCGTCCTCGACCTTGTTGCGCAGCCGCCGGACGTGCACCGTGACGGTCGACAGGTCGCCGAAGTCCCAGCCCCACACCTCCCGCATCAGGTCCTCGCGGCTGAACGCCCGGCCGGGATGGCGCAGGAAGAACGCCAGGAGGTCGAACTCGCGCAGGGTGAGCGCCAGTTCGGTGCCGCCTCGGGTGGCGCGGCGGGCCGCCGGGTCGAGGGTGAGTCCGGCCGCGCCGAGGGACCGCACGCCCGCCTCGGGCCGGCTGCGGCGCAGCACGGACTCCACCCTGAGCACCAGCTCCCGGGGGCTGAACGGCTTGGTGACGTAGTCGTCCGCGCCGACCTCCAGGCCGAGGATGCGGTCGTCCTCGTCGCCTCGGGCGGTGAGCATGATGACCGGGACGGGGCCACGGCCGCGCAGCCTCCGGCACACCTCGAGGCCGTCCATGCCGGGCAGCATCAGGTCGAGGACCACCAGGTCGGGCCAGTGGGCGGTGGCGCCGGCGAGGGCGGAGGGCCCGTCACCCGCCCGGTCCACCAGGTATCCGGCGCGGTCGAGGTAGCCCGCGACGACCTCGGCCACGGTCGGGTCGTCGTCGACGACGAGGACCCGGGCCCGGGTGGCCGGGGCCCCTCGGCTCGCGGAGGCGTCCGCGGCCTGCTCGTACGGCTGCTGTTCCATACGGCCAGCCTCGCACCGTCGGCCGCCCCGCGTCGTCCCGCGGCCCCCCTCCCGCGTCGACGTCCGTGTTTCGTAAGGAGCCGGAGTCCGAAATGTCCAATTCCCGTTCGTAGGGTGAGAGACGTGATGACCCCTCCCCCGCTCGAGGACGTCGATGTCGTCCTCCCCTGTCTGAACGAGGCCGAGGCGCTCCCCTGGGTGCTCGCCCGCATTCCCTCCGGCTGGCGTGCGCTCGTCGTCGACAACGGTTCCACCGACGGCTCGGCGGACATCGCCCGGCGCCTCGGCGCCGTCGTCGTCGAGGAGCCGCGCCGTGGCTTCGGCGCGGCCTGCCATGCCGGACTGAGCGCCGCGACCGCCGAAGTCGTGTGCTTCTGCGACTGCGACGCCTCACTCGACCCGGCCCTGCTCGTGCCGTTCGTGCGCGAGGTCCGACGCCGTGAGGCCGACCTGGTCCTCGGGCGCAGACGCCCGCAGGGCCGCGGCGCGTGGCCCGCGCACGCCCGGGCCGGCAACATCGCGCTCGCCCGGATGCTGCGCCGCCGCACCGGGCTGCGGCTGCACGACCTCGGTCCGCTGCGCGCCGCCCGCCGGGAGGCGCTTCTCGGGCTCGGTCTGACCGACCGGCGCAGCGGTTACCCGCTGCAGATGGTCGTGCGGGCCGCCGACGCCGGCTGGCGGGTGGCCGAGCACGACGTCCCGTATCTGCCGCGGTCCGGCGCGTCCAAGGTGACGGGCACCTGGCGCGGCACCTGGCAGGCGGTGCGCGACATGAGCCGCGTGCTGGCCGAACCCCCGACGCCGGCATCGGCGCCCGCGGCGAGCACGGATCCCGCTTCGGCTCCCGTGCCCGCGCAGGAAGGCGTCCGCCGATGACCACCCTGCTCGTCGTCGCCAAGGAACCGCGGCCGGGCCGGGTGAAGACCCGCCTCACCCCGCCGTTCACGCCCGCCGAGGCCGCCGCGCTCGCCGAGGCGGCCCTCGATGACACCCTGCGCACGGTCGCCGCGACACCCGCCGAGCGTCGCGTGCTCGTGCTGGACGGGGAGAGCGGACCGTGGCTGCCGCCCGGCTTCGACGTCGTGCCGCAGTGCCCGGGCGGTCTCGACGAGCGGCTCGCCACGGCCTTCGCCGGATGCGAAGGTCCGGCCCTGCTGATCGGGATGGACACCCCCCAGGTGACACCGGGGCTGCTCACCGTGGACTTCGACGGGTACGACGCCTGCTTCGGCCCCGCCGAGGACGGCGGTTTCTGGGCGCTCGGGCTGGCCCACCCCGACCCGGATCTGCTGCGCGGGGTGCCGATGTCGACGGCCGCCACCGGCGCGGTGCAGCGGGCTCGTCTCGTCGCCGCCGGACTGCGCGTGCGCGATCTGCCGCGCCTGCGGGACGTGGACACGTCCGCCGACGCGCAGGCGGTCGCCGCAGGCGCCCCGCACGGCCGCTTCGCCGCCGCCCTGGCCCGGCTCCGCGCGGTCGGCAGCCGATGAGCACGACGCGCGAGGCGGTGACGCACGAGATGTTGACGCACGAGGTGTTGACGAACGAGGTGATGACGAACCATGTGACGACGAACGAGGCGGTCACGAACACGGTGGTCACGCGCGAGGCGGCGACACGCGAGGCGTCGCCGCGTGACGGAGCGGTGCACGGCTGGTCCCGCGCCGACCCGTACGCCGAGGCCCTGCGGGCCGGCCGCGGGCCGCTCTTCCTTCGCCGGGGGGACGGCTGGCTGCTGCCCCTGGACGTGGAGCGCTGGTGCGGGCGCGCCGACGCCGTGGACCGGCAGGTCCTGGACCGCTGCGAGGGCGCCGTCCTCGACGTCGGCTGCGGCCCCGGACGGCTGGTCGCCGAGCTCGCGTCCCGGGGCCGGACCGCGCTGGGCATCGACGTCAGCGAGGCCGCCGTCCGGCACACCGTCCGGCTCGGCGGCCCCGCGCTGCGGCGCTCGGTCTTCGAGCCGCTCCCCGGGGAGGGCCGCTGGGGCACCGCCCTGCTCGTCGACGGCAACGTCGGCATCGGCGGCGACGCGGGCGCCCTGCTCGAAAGGCTGGCCGGGGCACTGCTCCCCGGCGGCCTGCTGATCGCCGAGACGGCTCCCGTGGACGTCGACGAGCGCATCAGCGTCCGTCTCGTCGACGTCCGGGGCGGGGCCGGCGCCCCGTTCCCCTGGGCCCGGCTCGGCACCCGGGCACTGCTCCGGCACACCGGCCCGTCGGGCTGGCGGGCGGCCGATCAGTGGTCGGCGGGCGGCCGTTGCTTCGTCGCCCTGCGCAGCCCCGACCGCCGGCGCAGCGCGAGCAGCAGCGCCGAGCCGCCGAAGAGCGCGGCCGTGATCAGCAGCCAGCGGGCGAGGAAGCCGTCCGCGGACATCCCGGTCGCCGACCGGTAACGCTCCTCCACACGCCCGCCGATCAGCGGGAACCACACCAGCAGGAGCAGCCCGGACAGAGCGGCCGGCACCCGCACGTACAGGACCCACGCGCGGTGGCCGGCCGCCTCGAGCGACCTCACGGCCACACGGTCGGCCATCGTGTACAGCGGCAGCAGCACCAGGTCGTGGAGGAGCGCCGCGCCCACGAACCACAGGGCCACCGCCGACCAGTCGTCCGCCAGCAGCCGCACCCCCGCATAGCCGGCCAGCGCGAACGAGCAGGCCAGCAGCAGCAGCGGGAACGGGCCGGCGGTGTTGGCCCCGGGCCGGACGCCGCTCGCCTTGGCACCGGGCGGACGGCTGCCCGCCGTCGCGCCGTGCCGCCTCGCAGGTCGCCTCACAGGTCGCCTCACAGGTCTCTCCTCACCGGGGTGTTCACAGCTCGCCGCACAGCTCGTTCCACCGGCGCCGTCACAGCTCGCCGAACGTCAGCCGGGCGACCCACTTGGTGTTCAGCACGCCGGGCGCGGCGGGCACGATGATCCGGGCCGGGAATCCGTGGTCGGGGGTCAGCGGCTCGCCGTTGACGTCCAGGGCGAGCAGGGAGCGCGGATCGCGCACCTGGTCGGCGCGCAGCGCCGCCCGGCGGAAGGCCCCGCTCCGCTGCAGCGACTCGACCAGGACGTCGGGCGCCGCGTCCGCGTCGTGACCGACCAGGGCGGCGAGATCGCGCAGCCGCACGCCCCGCCACCACTGGTCGGAGGTGGACCAGCCCTCCACGCACGCGATGGGCAGCGCCGCACTGTGCAGGGGGAGGTCGAGCAGCTCGGCCCGGCTCAGCCGGACGGTTGCGGCGGGCCCGGTGACGGTCAGCCGCCACGCGTCCGCGCTCGTCTCGGCCGCGACGATCCCCCGGGACGCGGCCGTCTTGTTGATCTGGAAGCCGCCGGGTCCGCTGCCCGGCTCCGCGCCCCCGTGCGGCGCGAGGAGGGCCGTCCGCCGGGCGAGCCCGTCGAAGCTGCGCCCCGCCGTCGTGAGGAACAGCAGCAGGGACCCGCCTCCGACCAGCCACAGCGCGCCCCGCCGCGTCACCGTGGGTTCCGCGGGACGCGGCGCGGCCAGCGAGACCTCCGCGCCTCGGGCGGCCTCCTCCGACGCAGGCTCCGGCCCGTCCCTAGAGGGCTCCGGCTCGTCCCGCAGCCGGCGCAGGTTGCGTACCGCGGCCGGCGTGCGCAGCACCGCGTGCACCGCGAACGCGGCGAAGAACACCCACGCCCCGTAGAAGTGCAACGGGTAGAAGGAGCCCGGGAAGACGTAGTCCAGCTGGACGTTGAGCACGCCGGTGACGAACTCGAAGAGCGCGCCGCCGACCAGCAGGAGCAGCGACAGGCGTTCCAGCGCATGGGTGAGCGACCGCGCGGGCGGCAGCGTGAACAGCCGGGGGATCACCGACCACAGCTTCGCGAGCAGGACGGGGATCAGGGTGATCCCGAGCGTGACGTGGACGCCCTGGGTGAGTCGGTAGAGCCAGGGCGGATCCGTCGGCCACGCGAAGAGATAGAAGCCGAGCAGCCCCTTGTCCGGGGTCTTGTCGTTCACGGGCGAGAGATCCGGGTTGTACGCGGCGTACGACAGCAGCCCCGTCACGAACAGCACGGTGATCCCGCCGAGCAGCACGATGCCGAGCACGGAGGTGAACCACGGACCGCGCAGCGGACTGCGCCAGAACCGGGGGGAGGTCGGCAGGCGGGGGGAGGCGGACAGGGACGGCAGGGTGGGCAACCGTGACATGCGCCGACCGTAGGCCGACGCGACCGGGCAACGGGGCCTTCGACACATGACGAAACGCTGACGTCCACGGGCTCGGCGGCGCCGACGGGCCCGCGGCGGCCTAGCGTTCCCCTGTGAATCGTGATCATCTCCGTGACCTGGGTGCGACGGTGGCAGCTGCGCTGCTCGTCGCGGCCGCCGTGCTGGTCGGTACCGCGATCGAGCGGGACCACGGGACCCTTCGGGTGAACTGGCCCCCGCTGCTGGCCACCTGGCAGCCGCACGTCGGGCCGGGCACCCCGGCGGCGATCGTCGTCGCGGTCGCCGTCGTGGCCTGCGGACCGGCCGTCGCGGCCCGGCTGCGGTGGCGGACGCTGCTCTGGTCTGCGTGGGGCGCCTCGACCGCCTGGATCGGGTCTCTGGCGCTCGTCGACGGCTGGCAGCGCGGGATCGCCGGCCGGCTCACGACCCGGCACGAGTACCTGCGGGTCATCGGCCGTTTCCAGGACATCCCGGCCACCCTGCGGGACTTCACCCACCACATCCTGCTGCAGTCCCCCGACAACTGGCCGGCGCACGTCGCGGGCCACCCGCCCGCGGCGCCGATCACCTTCGTCCTGCTCGACCGGGTGGGACTCGGCGGCGGAGGCTGGGCCGGGGTCTGGTGCATCACCGTCGGCGCGTCGGCGTGCGCGGCGGTCCTCGTCGCCGTGCGGGCTCTCGTGGGCGAGGGCCACGCCCGCAGGGCGGCGCCGTTCCTGGTGCTGGCGCCGGCCGCGGTGTGGACGGGCACCTCCGCCGACGGCTACTTCGCGGCGGTCGCCGCCTGGACGATCGCCTTCCTGGCCCTCGCGGTCACCGGGCGCCGGCCGCGCCGGGCCGGCGTCGCCGCGGGACTCCTCTTCGGGCTCACCTGCTATCTCTCGTACGGCCTCACGCTGTTCGCCGTGATCGGGGCCGCCGTCGTGCTGCTCGGCGGGCCGCAACGGCTGCGGTCGCTGCCGTACGTCGTCGCCGGGGCCGCCGTCGTCCCGCTCGCGTTCACTCTGGCGGGTTTCGACTGGTGGGAGGCGTACCGGCTGCTGGTCGACCGCTACTACCAGGGCGCCGGCGGCGTCCGGCCCTACGGCTACTGGGTGTGGGCCAACCTCGCCTGCACGGTCCTGATCGTGGGTCCGGCCACGGTGGCCGCTCTGCGGCGCGCCGGCGGCGCGTTCCCCCGTTCCCGGGCGCAGCTCGTGGACGTGCGGGGCGCCTCCCCCGACTTCCGTCTCGCCCTGCTGGTCGCCGCGGCGCTCGCCGCGCTGCTGGTCGCCGATCTGTCCGGGATGAGCAAGGCGGAGACCGAGCGCATCTGGCTGCCGTTCGCCCAGTGGCTGCTCGCCGCGTGCGCTCTGCTGCCCCGGCCCCGACCGTGGCTCGCCGCGCAGGCCGTGCTCGCGCTGCTCGTCAACCATCTGCTGCTGACGGGCTGGTGACGCCGTACCGCGATCACTGGGACCGCTTCCGCGGGCTTCGGCCGTCCGGGAGACCGTCGATGTTCTTCGTGACCCACGTCACAAAGAGGCGCGGACCACCACCAGTTCCTCGCGGCTCTCGCCTTCCTCCAGCAGGCCCTGCTGGACGAGCCACCGGTGGCGGGAGCGCAGCACCGGGCCGTGCGGCACGGTGGCCCGGTCGGTGACCGCGGCGCACAGTCCGACGTCCGCGAGACGCCTCAAAGTGGCCCGGGTGTCGCACAGGCTCGAGTGCACGAGCAGCAGGGCGCCCCCGGGGTTCAGGACGGCGGGCGCCTCGGCGCAGATCCGGTCGATGAACACGCGCCCGTCCCGACCCGCGTCCCAGGCCCTCGCCAGACCCCGGTGCGGCAGCGCCGTGGCGGGCGACGGCACATAGGGCGGGTTGCTCACGACCAGGTCGTAACGGCGCCCCGGCACGGCCGCGGTGAGGTCGCCCCGGCGACAGCGGACCCGCTGGCCGGCCAGCAGCGCGTTGAACCGCGCGGTCAGCACGGCCAGCCGTGAGATGTCGACCGCCGTCACCCGGGCGCCCAGGCGTGCGGCCTCGACGGCGAGGGCCCCGGAGCCGGTGCCCAGGTCCAGCACCTCCGTGGCGGAGCCGATGTCCTCACGGGACAGGGCGCGCGTCAGCAGCCGGGTGTCCCACTGGGGGGTGTACACCCCCGGCGGGGTGAAGGCCCGGGCCGGCGCCAGCGGCGCCCATGCTTCCGCCGTCATCGCGTTCTCCGTTCGGCAGGGCGCTCCCGGTACGGGGCGCGTCGCTCCGCCCCACTGAGTGCCCACTCGCCGCTGCTCCACACACGCCCCTCGCGCCCCTCGCGGCCGGTCCGACGGTGTGCGTGAGCAGCTGATCAGACGATGTCCGGCTCGTCCTCCGGGTCCGTGGCCGTCGTGACGGCGGACGCGACACGGCGGTACGCCGCCCGGGCATGACCGATGCGCGCGACCGCCGTGCCGACGAGGGTGGCGGCGCACAGGCAGGTGAGCCAGAAGGTGTCCCGGTGGCCGGTCCAGGTGAGGGTGCCGGCGGGCGGTATGGCGAAGCCGTTGAGGGTCAGCCAGCACAACAGGGCGGTGCCGGGGGCCGCCGTGAAGCGAGCGCCCAGACCCAGCAGGCCGGCCAGCAGGGACAGCGCGGCCAGGGCGAGCCCGGGACGGTCGGAGCCCACGAGCATGTTGTGCACCGTCACCAGCGTCAGCGCGCCGACGCAGGCGGTCGCCCACACCAGGGGAGTCGCGAGGGGCTGGGGCACGGGCCTGGTGCCCTGCCTGAGGGACACCCACTCGATCATCTTCCACGCCTCCTTCCGGCCCCCGCGCCGAAGGGCCGCCGGCCGGCGCAGCGCCGGCCCCACGGCAGCGTGGACCTGAACGGATTCTCCCACCCGGCGGCCGGGGCGCCGAGCCCGGCTTCGGTCACCCGGCCCGGCACGGCCTAGGCTGGAGCAACGTTCACAGCACGCTCGATCCAGACTGGGGGCAGTCGTGGGGGCTCCGCGCCTGAGCAGTACGCCGTTGCCGGGCATCGGCGTCCGCTATGACCTGACCACACGGGAGCAGCGCCGTGTCTCGGTGGTCGCGCATCGCGACGGAGCCCGGACACTCAACGCCTACCAGGAGGACGATCCCGACGCCTGCGCCCTGTCGGTGCGCCTGACCTCCGGGGAGGCGGCGGCGCTCATCGACGCGATGACGCCGACGCACCACAGCCCCAGCCTGCTGTCGACCACCGAGCTGGGTCTGGTGGCGGAACGCGTCGAGCTGACGGCCACGTCGCACTGGAACGGGCGGCTGCTCGGGGAGACCCGGATGCGGACCGAGACCGGTGTCTCGATCGTGGCCGTGCTGCGCCGCGCCGAGGCCATCCCGTCGCCGACGCCGCAGTTCCGGCTGACCGGCGGGGACACCCTGATCGTGATCGGCACCCGGGAGGGCGTGGACGCGGCCGCCGCGATCCTCGAACGCGAGTGAGCCGGCCGGCCCTCCCGGCGCGGGGCCTCAGGCCGACACACCGGTCGGATGCAGGGGTTTGACCGGCCAGTTGAGCAGACGGGCGCCGATGACCGCGGTCTGCAGCGTGTAGCGGTGGCCGGGGTCGGCGGGGTCGGCGCCGGTCAAGTGGTGGACGCGTTCCAGCCGGTAGGTGAGGGCGCGCACGCTCAGCGAGAGCTGCCGGGCTGCGGCCGCCGCCACGCACCCGGAGTCGAAGTACGCCGTCAGGGTCGCGAGCAGCGGCTGGGCGCCGCCGCGGGCCCGTTCGAGCGGCCCGAGGACGCTGTGGACCAGATCGACCAGCGCCTGCCGGTCGCGGGCGAGGACGGGGAAGACGAGCAGGTCGGCTGCGCGCAGCAGCGGCTCGTCGAGGGCCATGCGCTGGGCCACGTCCAGGGCGTTGAGCGCCTCTTCGTAACTGTGGCCGATGCCGACCAGGCCCGGCCTGGGTCTGCCGACGGCGACCTGGACCTGCCCCATGGCCGCGGCGTAGGCCTGCTTGGCGAAGTGGGTGAGGACCTCGTCCTGGTCGCCGGGGGCGATGCACACCATCCGGCCGTGCTTGGTGGTGAACAGGATGCGGCGGTTCTCGAAGCGGCCGAACAGCTCGTCCGCCACCCGGCGGGGCACGGGGTGCGACTCGTCGTACTCGACGGGTCCCTCGGCCACCGCGACCGCATGGGCGCGGGACAGACGCAGGCCGAACCGCTCGGAGCGCTCGGCGAGTTGTCCCGGGGCCCCGCGCCCGTGCAGCAGGTCGTCGATGAACTCCCGGCGCGCGGCCTCCTCCTTGCGGATCACGAGGCGCTGCGCGCTCTCATAGCCGTCGGCGAAGGCGTCCAGGGCCTGTTCGACGACAGTGAGGACGCCGGCCGGGTCGGCCCCGCGCGGCCAGCCCTCCCGGCCGGCGGCGAGGTGGGCCCGGACGAGGCTGCGCCAGTCGTGCCCGGCTTCGGCGGCCCGCGCGCCGTGCGCCCGCCGGGACTGGATCTCCTCCCGGGTCAGACGGCGGCCGGTGCCGGCGGCGTCCGCGAGCATCCGCTGGAAGCCGTCGAGGAACGGCTCGGGCGTGGTGCGGTCGGTCATGGCCTCCCCGTTCGGCTCGGACGTCCTCGCCGGCGGATTATCTCCCTGTCGCGAAGGGGCGCCGTCATCAGGGGGTCGTACCCGCCTCGCGGCACGCCGTTCCTCAACGGCTCGCGGGCACGGCGCCGCCACCCGCGGTCCCGGCGGCTCCGGCGGCTCCGGCGGCTCCGGCGGGTTCCACGGCGTCGGCGGCGCCGATGGCCCCGGCCGCGCCCGCCGGCGTCGCGCGCGACGCGGTGAGACGGCCGGCGAGGGGCTCGGTCCAGCGGGCGGCGAGCGGCCCGAGGATGACCAGGATCAGCACGTACGCGGTCGCCAGCGGTCCGATGCGCGGTTCCACGCCGACCGCGAGTCCGGCGATGACGATGGAGAACTCGCCCCGTGCGACCAGGGTTCCGCCCGCCCGCCATCGGCCCCTGACCGAGATCTGGGCGCGGCGCGCCGCCCAGTACCCGGTGGCGATCTTGGTCAGGGTGGTGACGGTGGCCAGGGCCAGTGCGGGGAACAGGACGGGCGGGATGGCCGCGGGGTCGGTGTGCAGTCCGAAGAAGACGAAGAAGACGGCGGCGAACAGGTCCCGCAGCGGGGTGAGGAGGCTGCTGGCGCCCTCGGCCACCTCGCCGGACAGGGCGATGCCGACGAGGAAGGCGCCGACGGCCGCGGAGACCTGGAGGCGCTGGGCGATGCCGGCGACCAGAAGGGTGAGGCCGAGGACGACGAGCAGCAGCATCTCGGCGCTGTCGGAGGAGACCGCGCGGCTGATCAGGCGTCCGTGCCGCAGTGCCACGTACAGGACCGCCCCGACGGTGCCGAGGGCGATCAGGAGGGTGAGCGCGCCGCCCGCGAGGCTCACGCCGGCCAGCAGAGCGGTGAGGATCGGCAGGTAGACGGCCATGGAGAGGTCCTCCATCACCAGGATGCCGAGGACGACCGGGGTTTCGCGGTTGCCCAGCCGGCGCAGGTCGCCGAGGACCTTGGCGATCACGCCCGAGGAGGAGATCCAGGTGACGCCGGCCAGCGCGACGGCGGCGACCGGCCCCCAGCCGAGGAGCAGGGCCGCGGCCGCGCCGGGAACGGCGTTGAGCACGAAGTCGACCGCGCCGGAGGGGTACTGGGTCTTCAGACTGGTGACGAGTTCGGAGGCGCTGTACTCCAGGCCGAGCAGGAGCAGCAGGAGGATGACCCCTATCTCGGCGCCGGTCGCGATGAACTCCTCGCTCGCTTCCAGGGGCAGCATGCCGCCCTGGCCGAAGGCGAGCCCGGCGAGCAGGTACAGGGGTATGGGCGAGAAGCCCACCCGGCCCGCCAGGCGACCCAGCAGGCCCAGGACGAGGATGATCGCCCCGAGTTCGATGAGCAGGGCGGTGGTGTCGTGCACGGGCGTCTGTCCTCCGTCGGTCGGGATCGGTGGTGGCGCGTCGGTCGAGGTCGGCGGTGTGCGTCGGTGCTGTCGCGGAGCCGGCGGGTCGCCCCCGGGTGTGCGGGCGCAGGGCGGATCGACCGTGCGCCCGCGGGGAACGCGGACTTCGCGGGCGGGGTGGTCGCCGCGTGGGCCCTGTACGGAGCGGCCGGCGCCGCGGGCGGCGCAGCTGTTCACGCCCCGGACGCCGGACCGGGGCGAGCCGTGGGCGGGAGCGGGCTTCGGTCCGTCCGGGGCGCCCGGGGCGCGCAGTACGGAAGGGGGGTCGTGTGCGGGTCAGTACCGGCCGTCGGCGGCGCGGCTCCCGCCGTGCGGGCGGAGCTGCGCGTCAGCGCTGCGGGTGGCCGCTCGGGCCGGTACCGCCGATATCGGGAACGCGGTCGCGAGCGGCGTTGTCGACGCGCACGGGGATGACTCGACCCATGACACGCCCTCCCTCACGTCGGTGACCGACCGCCGGCCGTTGCTCCACGGCAGAGCGCGTCGACGCCCGGCGAAACGTAAGCACTCGGTAAAGAATATTAGCGCAGGCCGGGCTCCCCGCCTCACCGGAGAGGAAGGTGACGGCAGCCCGTGCGCGCCCGGTGCGCGTCGAGGAGTTGCACGCCGATGCCGGTGACGACCAGTCCGGCGGCGATGAGGAGCCCGTGCGACAGGAGGACGCCGCCGCTCAGCGCCGCCACGCCCGTGGCCAGCGTCCAGCGGGCCCCGGTGCGGCGGTACTCGCGGGGCCGGGCAGGGCGTCCGGTCCGCAGCGCCCGGGCGAAACGGGGGTCCTCCCGCTCGAGGCGGGCCGCGAGAGCGACGAGAGGCTCTTCTTCGGAGTGCGGCACGGGCGCTCCTCTCCTGGCGGTGGGCGCGAAGGGCCCAACTGCCTTATGTCCGGGCGGGATACGTGCACAAACGCCGCAGTCGACGCCCGAGCCGGCCCGCGCGCCGGCCGCCACCGCTCCCCCGGCGACGCCCGCCCGAGGCGCTGTCCGACGGCTCATGCCGGACACGCCCTAGTCGCCCGGCTGTTCCCCCGGTGTCTGCGGCGACGTCGAGGCGTGGTCCGGCGAGGCCGCCAGCCGGGGCAGGACGAAGGTCCACAGCTGTGTCACGCGCTCCACGGAGAGCACCTCACGGTCCGCCGCTCCCATCACCTCGAAGCCCGCCGTCGCGGCCACGATCACGGTCGTGGCGACGTCGGCCGGGACGTCCCGCGCGAGCTCCCCGTCGCGCTGTGCCTGTACGACGAGCTCGTGCACCCACGCCTGCCACCAGCGCAGCAGCCGCGTCCCATCCTTGCGCGAGGGGTCACCGCTCAGCCGGAACCCCGCCCGGATCACGGGGTCGGCGACCACCGCCAGCAGCAGTCCGCAGGCCGTGTGCACGAGCGACTGCAGCAGTGTGTCCGCCCGGCTGCGGCATCGTTCGGCGAGGCGCTGTGCACCGTCCGCCGCCGCCCTCTCCACCTCCGCCGCCAGATCGTGCTTGCTGGCGAAGTGGAAGTGCAGGGCGCCGTTGCTCACCCCCGCCCGTTCGCTGATGACCGGAAGGGACGCCCCGGCGTATCCCTCGGCGGCGAACACCTCGGCCGCCGCCCGGACAAGGGCCTGGCGGGTGCGGACCGCCCGTGCCTGCTTGACCATCAGGTCTTCCTCCCCAGCCTGCGCGGACGGCCAAGAGCCGCGTCCTGCGTCCGGCGGAACGGGGAGAGCATCCCACCGCGGCGGCGCCGAAGTAAACCGCGCGCTCGGTATCTTCGGCTCGCGCCCGTTGCCCTTCGGCCGCCGTGGGCGGAGGAACGTTGTCCGGTTCAGGTCTGGACCGCAGCGAGCCGGACGGGAAGCGTCCGGTAACTGTTCATCAGGAAGCTGGGCAACGGCAGGAGTTCTTCCGGTGCACAGGCGAGTTCCATGCGGGGGAAGCGCTCGAAGAGCGCGGCGAACGCGCTCTCCGCCTCCACTGCGGCCAGCGGCGCTCCGAGGCAGCGGTGCGGCCCGTGGCCGAAGCCGAGGCCGTCGCGGTCCTTGCGCAGCACGTCGAACCGCTCGGCGTGCGGCCCGTAGCGTTGCGGATCCCGGCCCCCCGCCGCGAAGTTGACGAGGATGGCCTCGCCCTTGCGGATCAGCACGCCGTCCAGATCGATGTCCTCGACGGCGAACCTCATGGGCGAGTAGGCCCCGGGGGTGTGGACCCGCATCGTCTCGGCGGCCACGTCCTGCCAGGTCGCGCGCCCGGCCCGGACGTGCTCGAGCTGCTCGGGCCGTCGCAGCAGCGCGCCGACCGCGTTGGTGATCAGGGCGGCCGTGGTGTCCTGCCCTCCGGCGATCATGAGGAACAGGGTGCCCAGCAGTTCCTCCTCGGTGAGCCGGTCCTCCTGGTCACGTGCCTGGATCAGCAGCGACGTGAGGTCGTCCCCCGGCTCGGCCCGCTTGGCCTTCACCAGGTCCGACAGCCGGACGAAGGCCTCCAGACGGGCCGCCTCGATCTCCCGGCCGCTGATCGTCGTCCCGAACACCGTGTGCAGGGCCGCGCACAGGGCGTCGGTGGCCTCGCCCTGGGCCACCCCGAACAGTTCGCAGATCACCCGCATCGGCAGCAGCTCCGCGAACGAGGCCCGCAGGTCCACGGGTTCTTCCGGCCTGCTCACCGCGAGCCCGTCGACGAGTTCGGCCGCGATCTGCGCCACCCGTGGCCGCATCGCCTCCGAACGCCGCGCGGTGAACGCCCCCGCCACCAGCCTGCGCAGCCGGGTGTGCGACTCGCCGTAGGCGAAGAGCATGTTCTCGTTGATCACCCAGGGGTAGAGCGGCCACTCCTCGGTGATGCGCCCCTCGATCAGCTCCGGCCAGTGCCGGCGTGCGTCCTTCGACACCCGGGGATCGGTCAGCAGCCGCTCCACCTCGCGCTGCCGCAGCACCGCCCACGCGATCACGCCTCCCGGCAACTCCACCCGCACGGCGGGCCCTTGGGCCCGGAGCATCGCCGCCTCGCCCGCGAGATCGCGCCCGGTCACGTCCAGGGCGTAGGGGCAGGTTGTCGTATCCATCGTCGAACTCCCAGGGTCGGTCCTGCAGTCGGCCTGCGCACCGGTCGGGAGGAGGGGGCGTTCCCCGCCTCCCGGCCGAGGACGCGCAACCACGCCCCCGGACAACCGTTCGCCCCGGACCCCTCCCCCTGCCGCCCCGCCCTCAACCACCGCCCCGCACGCGCCTGCCGCCCCACGCGTACGCCGGGGCCGGCCCGTGCCCGGTCGCCGCCTCACACACCCCCGCGCGGGCCGGGGCCGCGAGCCGCCCGGCGACCCCCGCCCGCGCCGCGGGACGGCCCTCGCCGGACGAGGCCCCGCCGCTCATCCGGCGGCCCGGGGCGCTCCCGTCGGCCAGCTGGCCCTCACGGCCTCCTCGTACACCCGCGCGCCCCGGTCGGCCGCCGTGTCCAGCTGCAACAGCACGGCCGGCACCGCGACCCCGGCCAGCAGGTGCCGCTGAAGGTCCGCCACCCGCTCCGGCAGGTCCGCATGCCCCGTCATGATCTTGGACAGCACCTGGACCCCGGTGAAGGCCCCCACGAACATCCGCGCGGCGGCCGCCACATCGACGTGCGGAAGCAGTTCTCCGCGCTCCTTCGCCCGTCCCAGCAGGTCCGCGTTGTGCGCGATCCACCCGCTCATCGGCGCGCGCCGGTCCAGCCCGTCCGTCGGCGCCCCCTGGTCCACGGTCAGCCTGATGCTCCCCTGGACCAGCGGATCGCCCACCGACAGCAGATGGGCCAGGACGAACGCCTCGTCCAGCCCCTGCTGCAGCAGCAACTCCCGTGCGGGCACGGCCGGGACGGTCTCCAGCTGGCCGGCCAGCACGGCCTGCGCCAGCTCCTCCTTGGAGGAGAAGTGGAAGTAGAGCGCCCCCTTGGTCACACCGGCCCGGGCGAGGATCTCCGCGATCGTCGCAGCCTCGTACCCCACCTCGGCGAACACCGCCGCGGCCGCGACGAGGACGGCCCGCCTCGTCCGGACGGCCCGTTCCTGCAGCGCCACGCCCCACCTCCGAGGTAGCTCCGGCGAATCCGGCTCGAAAATATACCGACAGGTCTGACTCCTGCCACCTCGACGCCGCATGTCCGCCATCGCACCGGCGACCTGTCCGGCTGCCGGTCGCCGCGGGCTTCCACGCCGCAATCGCCGGACCTCGGAAGTGAGTTCGCCGCACCCGTGCCGGGCGCGCGCCCGCCTCCCGGGCACCCCCCAAAACACGCCATCGGCGGCCGGTCGGATTGCCGGTTTCCGACTTGATGAGAAAACCGGTAGGTCCGTATCTTTTGGCGGACGGCGCAACCAGAGGTACCGGCGTGCGGATCCGCGACAACGGGGAGTGGTCATGGCCCTTCTGGCATTCCACGGCGCGGAGCGCCCCGCCGGGCCGCACCGCAGCGGTCCTCGCTCCTTCGCCGACGCGGCCGACGGCCCTGCGGGAGGCGACACCGCGACCGTGCGCGAGCTGACCCGGCTGCTGTTCGACCAGGACGGCGAACGGGAGCGCGTCCACGCCCCGTGGCGCCGCCTCATCGCGAGGGACGACTTCCGTCACCGGCCCGGTCTCACCCCCGAGGAGCGGGCCGCGCAGTCCTACGCCTGGCTGCGTCTGGTCAACGACCTGCTGACCGACCCCGCGTCGCTCGCGACCGACCCGGCCCTCCTCACGGCGCTGCACGAGTGGGCCGCCATCGTGGACGGCGGCGGCGGCCTCACCACCGTCGCCAGCATCCACTACAACCTCTTTCTCGGCAGCCTCCTCGACCACGACGCAGAACCCTCGAGGGACCTGACCGAGTTCACCGCGCTGCGCCGCACCGGAACCTTCCTGTGCACCGAGGTCGACCACGGCAACGACGCCTTCGCGTTGGAGACCACCGCCCGTCTCGACCCCGCGACGGGCGGGTTCCTCCTGCACACCCCTCACCCCGGCGCCGCCAAGTTCATGCCCAACACCAGCACGCTGGGCGGCCCCAAGAGCGCCGTCGTGGCCGCGCGCCTGCTCGTCGGCGACCGCGACCACGGAGTGTTCCTCTTCCTGACCCCGCTCACCGACCACGACGGGCCGCTCCCCCACATCACGGTGACACCCCTCCCGCTGCGACCCAACGCCCCCGTCGACCACTGCCTCACCTCCTTCGACCACCTCCCGCTGCCACGCCGGGCCCTCCTTCAGGGCGAGCACGGGCGACTGGGTCCCGACGGCTCCCTCACCAGCAGCCTCGGCAACCGCCGTAAACGCTTCCTCACCTCGATCTCCCGGGTCACCGTCGGCAAGCTGTGCATGAGCGCCGCGGCCGTCGGAGCCTCGCGCGCGGCACTCGCCATCGCCGTCCGTTACGGCGACCACCGGCACGTCAGCGGAGCCCGTCCCGATCAGCGGCTGCCCATCAACACCCATCGCACCCACCACAGCAGGCTGCTCCAGGGTGTCGCGACCAGCTACGCGATGACGCTCCTGCACCGCTCGCTCACCGCGCGGTGGAGCAGCCACGACGCCGCGGACCGGCCCCCGCTCGAACGCCTCGTCGCGCTCGCCAAGGCCTGGATCACCTGGGAGGCGCGCACCATCGCGCTCGAGGCGCGGGAGCGCTGCGGCGCGCAGGGGCTCCTTCCCGCCAACCACCTCGCCGGCTTCTCCGAGTACATCGAGGGGACCATCACGGCGGAGGGCGACAACCTCCTCATCACCACCAAGGCGGCCGCGGAACTGCTCCACCACCCGCCGGCCCGGCCCACCCCGGACGCCGGGCCGCCCGTCCTGACCAACCCCCACCACCTGCGCAACCTGCTCGCCCGCACCGAGCAGACCTTCCACGACCAGGCACACCGGGCTCTGCGCCACGGGCCCTCACGCGACCCGCAGGCCCGCTGGAACACGGCCTCCGCGCCCGCGCTGCAGAAGGCGCAGAGCCACATCAGGCTGCAGGCCGCGGACGCCCTCCTGGCCGCCCTGGCCCGCACGACCCACGAGCCGGCCCGCCGCCTCCTCGGCGAGGTCACCACCCTCTACCTGCTCACCCACCTCGCCCCGCACACCGGCATACTCCTCGCCGACGGCCACATCGACCCGGGTCACGTGCACGGGCTGCCGGACGCCGTCGACGCCGTCACCCACAGCCTCCAGCCCCATCTCGCCACCCTGACCCGGGCCTTCGACCACCCGCCGGAGTACCTGGACGCCCTGCCGCTCCTGCAGAGGCCCGGGCCGTCGCGGGGGGACGTGGACGGCGAGGCGTAGGGGGCCGGGACGGGGGGGGACGGCGGACGACCGTCAGGTGGCGGTGACGGCGGACGGCCGTCAGGTGGCGGTGACGGCGGACGGCCGTCAGGTGGCGGTGACGGCGGACGGCCGTCAGGTGGCGGTGTATCCGAGCTGTCGGCGCATGTACGGGGTCATGAGGGTCTTCGCCTTGGCGAGGACGGAGGTGCGGCCGCCCAGCACCGCGCTCTCGCCGCCCGGCACGGGCAGCAGCGTGAGTCCGTCGGTCTGGCCGAAGGGCACGATCAGCGGCGTGCGCTGGAGCGGCCGATAGAGGCGGGGCTCCCTGCGGTGTCTGCCGGGACTCTGCAGGTATCCGCGGATGTTGTGGGCGGCCAGGTCGGCCTGGGCGAGCGCGGCGGGGGTGATCTTGAGTTCGGTCGCGTCGTTGACGTCACCGACGGCGAACACGTCCGGCCATCCCTCGACCCGCAGCAGGCGGTCGACCCGGACGTGCCCGGCCGGGTTCAGCCAGTCGCCGAGTCCGGCCAGGCGCAGCCACAGGGTGTTGGGGGTGGTGCCGGTCGCCCAGAACGAGAGGTCGGCCTCGAGAACGCCGCCGTGCGCGTCGCGATAGGTGGCGAAGTCGTTGCCGCGGGACATGAACGAGTTCAGCCGGACCTCGACGTCGTGCGACTCCAGCCAGGCCTGCGCCTTGCGGCCGGCCCGTTCGCTGCCCGTGGCGTGCAGCAGCGCGGGCCCCGAGTGCGCGAGAGTGACCCGGGCGTCCGGCCGGGCCAGGCGTATCTCGGCGCTGAGCTCGACGCCGGAGGGGCCGCCGCCCACCACGAGGACGTGGTCGGCGGCGGCGACGGCACGCTGGTGACCGGCGAACGCCTTGAGGGTCTCCTCTGCGGTGGTACCGGTGAAGCGGGCCGGTTCGGGGTAGTCGGCGCCGGTGGCGATCACCACCACGTCGTAGGGCAGCCGCTCGCCGCCGGCCAGGACGACCTGCCGTTCGGCGGTGTCGATGCGGATCGCCTTGCCGACGACCATCCGGCCGTCGCGCATCAGCCGGTCGTACGGGATGAACGGGGTGACCGACCACTCGGGGCGCACACCGGCGCGGAGGGAGGCGATGCGGTGGAAGAACACGTCCTTGCGGTCGACCAGAGTGACCCGGGCCGTCGCGTCCAGCCGTTTCGCCAGGCGGACGCCCGCATAACCGCCGCCGATCACCACTACGTCGCCGTCGCGCACGCGATTCTCCTGAGCATGGGGGGATACGAGCGGCTCGGCGAGGGGTCCGGCCGCTCGGACTGCCGACGAGCGTAGCGCTTGAAACCTAAAGTTCACGGGGGCAGTTGTGCACGTTCCGTGAAGCCGAGGGCATTGGGCAGAGACGGCAGAGGATGAGAACGACTGTGGCTCGAGGGGCGGTCACCCCTCGAGCCACAGTCGTTCGATCGGCCCGTCAGCCGAACATGCCGGGCCGGTAGTCACCCGCGGGCTGCCGGACGATCACGTTCAGACGGTTGTAGGCGTTGATGAGTGCGATGAGCGCCACCAGAGCCGTGAGCTGCTCCTCGTCGTAGTGCTTCACGGCGTTCGCCCAGACCTCGTCGGGCACGCCGCCCGCCGCGTCGGCGATGCGCGTGCCCTGCTCGGTCAGCTCCAGCGCGGCCCGCTCGGCGTCGGTGAACACCTTGGCCTCCCGCCACACCGCGACCAGATGCAGGCGCTGATCGGACTCGCCCGCGTGCACGGCGTCCTTGGTGTGCATGTCGGTGCAGAAACCGCAGCCGTTGATCTGGCTGGCCCGCAGCATCACCAGCTGCTGGACCGTGCCCGGCAGGGTCGACCGGGTGACGGCCTTGCCCGCCGTGTTGAAGTGCTTCATCAGAGTGCCGGCGAACGGGGTGCCGAGCAGGTCGAGTCGCGCTTCCATGATGATCTCCTTGCCGTGTCGGGGCTTGCACGGTGATGACGGCTCGCGCCGCCGGCGTGTGACGGACGGCGGCAACGGCCCCATGTGACGTGCGTCTCCCCTGGCTCAGGCGCCGTGCCGTCAGCGCCGCAGGTTCGCGGCGGTGGCGGCGGCGACGACGCGGTCCCGTTCGGCCTGCGTGAACCGTCCGTCGGCCTGCCAGGCGTCGGCCAGGGCGCGCACCGCGGCCAGAAAGGCGGCGGACGTCGAGAACGGCGCCTGCTGCCACAGGACGTCGAGGAAGGTCAGGCCGTCGCCGCGGGAGCGGTTCGGCACGCCCGAGTCGGACGCGCCGAAGACGACGACCGGCTCCACGCGCCGGAAGTAGGCGTGGTACCGGGCGTCGTCCGCGACATGGAACGGGGCCAGGGTCAGACCGTGTGTGGTGAAGTACTGCGGACGGCCCTGCGGACGGATCACGTCGGCCAGGTCACCGCGCAGGGTGAAGTCCTTGTAGAACGAGAACTGCCGGAAGTCCGCGGCCTGGCTCCGCGCGACCAGCAGGACCGGCCCGTGGAAGAGGGACTGCACGGACGGATCGTCCGACGCCCGCTCCACGCGTAGCCGGTAGGGCGCGGAGACGGTGACCTGGTCGCCGCGCCGCCAGTCCCTGCGCAGGGTGAGAAAGCTGCCGGGGACCGCCGACACCTGCTGCTGGACCCCGTTGACGGCGACGGTGAAGCCGGCCGTGGCCCAGGAGGGGACCCTGAGCTTCACATCGAGGCCGCCACCGCCCTCGCGGAACGTCAGCGTGCGGACGCCCTCCGCCGGATACGTGCTCGTCTGCTCCACGACCAGCCCGCGCTCCGGCCACCGCAGCGTCGAGGCGAGGTAGAGGTTGACGTACAGCGCGTCGCCGGCGGCCGAGCGGAAGTACACCGAGTCCTGGTACTTGGTGTGGTTCTCCATGCCGGTGCCGCCGCAGCAGGTGCCGGTGTTGTCGTACTGGCGCACCGTCCCCGGGCCCATGCCGACGAAGTAGGTGACCTCCGGGCTCGTCGTACTGCTCACGTCCCGGCGGGAGGCCAGGATGTGGTTGGTGAGGCCGCGCTCGTAGTAGTCCATGTAGGCGGCGTCCGGTGCGTGGAAGAACAGCTGACGGCTCAGTTTGAGCATGTTGTACGTCGCGCAGGTCTCGGCGTTGTCCTCGCCCAGGGTGGCCGCGATCGCGCCCCGCGCCCGGAAGATCTCCCCCTTGCCGGCGCCTCCCTGACTGTAGGTGCGCGGACCCACGACCATGCCCCAGAAGTTGCGGGCCGCGGCCGCGTACTGCGGCTCACCCGTGTGGTCGAAGAGCCGCACGTAGCCGGTGAACTGGGGGATGTGCTGGTTGGCGTGCCGGCCGTCCAGGACGTCCCGGTCGCCGGCGCAGGCGTCCAGGAGTGCGGTGTTGTCGAAGCAGCGGGCGGCGGCGAGGTGCTCCGCCCGGCCGGTGAGCGCGTACAGGTCCGCCATCACCTCGTTCATCCCGCCGTACTCCCCGGCGATGTAGATCGACCACATGCGCTCCAACTGCGCCTTCGGCAGGCGTCCGAGGCGGCTGTGCACCCAGTCGCCCATCTTCGAGGCGATCGTCAGCGCCTGTGCGTTCCCGGCCAGGGTGTGCGCGTCGAGCAGCCCGCGCATGATCTTGTGGCAGGTGTAGTAGGGGGCCCAGATGGTGGGGTAGGTCGTGTAGCTCTCCAGCAGGATGAACTGGGTCTCCGGGTAGGCCGCCAGGTAACCGGGGTGACTCGGCTTCGGCGAGCCGTGTTCGGCCAGTGCCCGCTGACACTCTCCCAGCGCGGTCACCAGGTGGTCGAGCTTGGTCTTGAGGGCGGTCTCCCGGGTGTCGGCGTACGCCTGGGAGATGAGCGTGAGGAAGTGGCCGCCGTAGTGGCCGCGGAGGTTGCCGTCGGACGTCTCCCAGCCGCCCGGCGGCAGGGCGCCGCGGGTGTCGAGCCCCGCGTTGGCCCGGAAGACGGCGAGGATCCGGTCGGCCGGGTAGGACCTGGCGTAGCCGAGCATCAGGTCGCGCTTGCGGCGGAACGCACCGTCGCCGAGGGTCACCTGGTCCAGTGCGAAGGGCTGGACGGCCCAGGTCGGCGGGACGGGCGCGACGGCCGCGGCGGGAGCCGCGGAAGCGGCGGACGCTCGGGAGGCCGTCGTCGCCGTGGCCGGCCCGGCGGCGGCACGGGCCGCCGCGGGAGTCGCGTTCAGCAGCGGCGCCGCGGCCGCGGTCCCGGTGGCCATCCTCAACAGATGGCGGCGAGAGGGGGGTTGGGACATGGTCGGACTCCCATCGTGGGGGCGTGGGTGGTCGGGTCGGACGGTGTGGACGTCATGGCCGGGTCGGACGGTGGGGACGTCATGGCCGGAGCGGATGTCGCCGAGGGCCGGGGCTCGTCAGGCCGGCGTCGGAGCCGGTGCTCCTCACCCGGGTCCGCCGCCCCGGGGCCCCGCGCGGGCCCGGCGCTTTCCGCGGCGCACGAGGGCGCCCGGTCGACGCACGTCTACCTCCCGGGGGGTTCGGCCGGCGGTGGCGTCGTGGGCAGCCACACGCGCATCGTCGAGGGGCCTCGGTTCGCCCAGGAGTGGTAGGGCACGAGAACGATGTCGGCACGTTCTCCGACCGGCGCGGCGGCCTCGTCGAGCGGCGCGTACGGCCACCGGGTGTCGGCGTCCGGCCCGGCCCGTCCATCCGCGTTCGTATCCGTCTTCGTATCTGTATTCGTATAGGCATCCGTATCCGCGTCTGTTCCCGTGTCTGTTTCGCCGCCTGTTTCGCCGCCTGTTTCTCCGTCTGTTTCTCCGTCTGTTTCTCCGTCTGTTTCTCCGTCTGTTTCTGCGGCGGGATCGGTGGACTCACCGGGGGTCCCGGACTCCGCCGTTCGCGCGTCCGGCGCCGCGACCAGTGCGCCCGACGCCACGACGCTGCCGTCCGGCCCGTCCTGCGGCTGGACGGACGGGTTCACCCGGACGGCGTCGACCTCGTGGCCCGGCGGGAGGTCGACGGACTCGGCGCAGTAGACGAGCGGCCCGCGCTGGACGGCGACGGTGCCGCGTACGGCGTCGATGCGGGGGTCGGGGGCGATCCAGCGCGGGGCCACGGGCAGCTCCAGCCGTATCTCGTCGCCGGGCCGGAAGCGCCGGGTGACGGCGACCGTGCCCGGCGAGACAGCGCGGCCCACCCCGTCCGGGTCGACCAGTCGGGCGTCGGCGCCCGTGGCCCAGGCGGGCACCCGGAGCGACAGGGTCCAGGGGTGCTCCGGCGACCGGTCGATCCGTACGCTCACGCTGGCGCCGGTCGGGTAGTCGGTGCGCACCCGCAGGGCGACGTTCCGGCCGCCGGCGAGGGAGGTGGCGAGCTCGGCGTCGGCGTACTGGTGCAGTTGCACGCCGTCGTCGTCGGCCGTCGCCAGGTAGGCGGGCAGCAGGGCAAGGGTCCGCGCCACGTTGGTCGGGCAGCAGGACACCGCGAACCAGGGGGCGCGCAGGCCCGAATCTGCGCGCGGGCTCTGCTCGTCGGCGGCGGACGTCGTCCCACGGCGGCGCCGGTGCAGGGTGTTGGCGTAGAAGAAGGTCCGGCCGTCCTCGGACGGGGAGGTCGCGACCACGTTGAACAGGGTCCGCTCGGCGAGGTCGGCGTAGCGCGGTTCACCGGTGGCCAGCAGCAGCCGCCAGCTGAGCATCACGGAGGCCACGGCCGCGCAGGTCTCGGAGTAGGCGCGGTCGGGGGGCAGGACGAAGTCGTCGCCGAAGGACTCGTCCCGGTGGTGGGATCCCATGCCGCCGGTCAGGTAGGTGCGCCGGGCGACGGCGGTCTCCCACTGCCGGACGACCGCGGCGAGCAGCGCGTCGTCCCCGGTCTCCACCGCCACGTCCACGGCGCCGGCCGCGAGGTAGAGGGCGCGTACGGCGTGGCCGCGCAGCGTGGTGGCCTCCCGGACGGGCACGTCGTCCTGGTAGTAGGCGCGGCCGAACTCGGACTCGGCGAGGGTGTGCCGGCCGCGGCGGTCGACGAAGAGCGCGGCCTGGTCGAGGTAGCGCTGCTCGCCGGTCGTCCGGGCCAGTTCCACCAGGGCCGTCTCGATCTCCGGGTGCCCGCAGACGCGTTCGATGCCACCAGGGCCGAAGGCCGCGCACACGTGGTCGGCGGCGCGCCGGGCGATCTTCGCCAGTTCGCCCTCGCCGCGGGCCCGCATCTGGGCCACGCCCGCCTGGATCAGATGCCCGTAGCAGTACAGCTCGTGGCCCCATTCGAGGTCGCTGTACCGGGGCTGTTGCCCGGGGCGGCCGAAGGCGGTGTTGAGGTAGCCGTCCGGTTCCTGGGCGGGAGCGATGGTGTCGGTGAGTGCGGCGATCTGCGCGTCGAGCGCGGCGCCGGAGCCGTGGCGGGCCTCCCAGGCCATGGCCTCGATCAGTTTGTAGACGTCGGAGTCGGCGAACTCGCGGCCACGCCGGTCCCGGTGGATCCGGCCCTCCACCGCGGCGCGGAAGTTGCCCGTCCAGCCGACGCGTTCCATCCAGTCGCGGCAGTGGTCGAGTGTCGCGGTCGCGTTGACCTGTCGGCGCAGGGCCCAGAAGCCCCCGGTGATGGTGACCTCGTCGAGACCCAGCGGCCGCAGCAGCCCCCGGCTCGGCGCCACCGGCAGGACGGCTGACCCCGTCATGTTCTCCCTCACCAGTTCATGCCTTCGGTTCGTCCTCTCGGTTGCCCGTCAAGGGTGTTCAGGTGGTCGTCGGTCCCGGTGGGTCCGGCCTCGGCGGCGGTCCGGCCGGTCGCGCGGCGCCTCAGCCCTTGAGCGCGCCCGACATGAAGCCCCGTACGTAGTGCCGTTGCAGCAGCAGGAAGAGGAGGAGGCAGGGCACGGCGAGAACCACCACCCCGGCCTCGGTCGCGCCGTAGTCGACGGCGCCCATGCTCTGCTGCCGCAGGTTCGCGACGGCGAGCGGCAGGGGGGCCTTGCGGCTGTCGGAGATGAGGATCAGCGGAGCGATGAAGTCGTTCCAGGCCGCGAGGAAGGCGAAGAGACCCACGGTGATCAGTCCCGGCCGCACCGCCGGAAGCAGGACCCGGCGCAGGGCGCCCGCGGTGCCGCAGCCGTCGACGAGGGCCGACTCCTCCAGTTCGCGCGGCACCGCCTCGAAGGAGATCCGCATCATGAAGGTGGCGAACGGCAGTTGGAACATCGCCAGCACCAGACTCAGCCCGAGCAGCGAGTTCTGCAGATGGAGCCTGCCGAGCAGCACGTACAGCGGGATGAGCAGGGTGGCGTAGGGGACCATGAGGATCGCCAGGGTCAGCAGGAACAGCAGGTTCTTGCCGGGGAACTCGAAGCGTGCGAAGGCGTAGCCGCCGAGCAGCGAGACCCCGAGGGTCAGGGCGACGGTGAGCACGGAGACGAGGGTGCTGTTGCCGAGGTAGCGCCACAGCCCGGCGTCGTAGTCGAGCAGTGTGCGGTAGTTGCCGAGGCCGTGGCCGGACTCCTGCGCGGTGCCGGGCTGGGCGCTGACCGAGGCCCAGGCGTTCCACAGCAGCGGGAAGAGGAAGATGACGGCCAGTCCTGCGGCGGCGACGTAGTGGGGCGTCCGGCCGAGGGCTCGGGTGAGCACCGGGGTGTCCCTTCTCCAGGAGGCGGGGGTCATGACTCGTCGGAGCGGCGCAGACCGCGGAACTGCACGGCGTTCAGCAGCAGCAGCGCGCCCAGCACGAGGATCGACAGGGCGGCCGCGGTGCCGAGGTTCAGCCGCTGGAACGCCTCGCGGTAGATGAGCTGCACGACGGTGACGGTGCTGTTGTCGGGTCCGCCCTTGGTGAGGACGAAGAACTGGTCGAAGGCCAGCAGTGAGCCGGTGACGCAGAGCAGCAGGGACAGGGCGAGCGACGGACGCAGCAGCGGCAGGGTGATGGAGCGGAAGATCTGGCCGCGGCTCGCGCCGTCCATCCGGGCGGCCTCGTACACCTCGTGCGGGATGCGCTGCAGGCCGACGAGGAGGATCAGCATGTAGAAGCCGGCGAACTTCCAGACGACGAGGAAGACCGTCGACAGCAGGGCGGAGGTCGGGGTGCCGAGGAAGGACACCGGGCCGTCGACGAGGCCGAGGTGTTCGAGGATGCTGCTGAGCGGTCCGGTGGTGGGGCTGTACAGGCCCCAGAAGAGCAGCGAGGCCGAGGCCAGGCCGACGGCTCCCGGCAGGAAGTAGACCGTGCGGAAGAAGCCGGCGCCGGGGCGGGACTCCTGGACGAGCAGGGCGAGCAGCAGGGCCAGGCCCAGGAGGACGACGGTGACGACCGCCGTGTAGAGGAGGGTGAAGCGGACGGCGGGCCAGAACAGCGGGCTGTCCATGACGTCGGTGTAGTTCTCGGGGGCGTTGGCCCCCTGGTCCCCCGCGAGCAGCGGCCAGTCGTCGAGGGACATCTGTCCGACCAGCAGCAGGGGCAGCAGGAAGAAGACGATGACGAAGACGGCCGTGGGGGCGGCGTACGCGAGGCCCTGGATCCTCCGGGAATGCCGGCGCGGGGCGGTGGTGCGGGGGCGGCGGGCGGGACGCTGCGTCGGGGGCGGCTGCTCGGCGGTCGCCCGGTCGGGCGCCTTGACCTGCATGGCTCTCCTCTGCCGTGTGCGGTGGGGAGGGGTCGTGCGGGAGCACGGCGTCCGGCCGCGTTTCCATGCCGTGCGCCCGCGTCGTACGTCGGTGCCGTGCGCCCTCGTCGTGCGTCGGTGCCGTGCGCCCTCGTCGTGCGTCGGTGCCGTGCGCCCTCGTCGTGCGTCGGTGCCGTGCGCCCTCGTCGTGCGTCGGTGCCGTGCGCCCTCGTCGTGCGTCGGTGCCGTGCGCCCTCGCGTGCCGTGCCGTGCGAGGTCGTGCGGGTCAGTCGGCCAGGGAGGCGGTGACGGCCTTGTTGTCCTTCTCGAGCGACGCCCCGTCGCCGAAGACCGCGTCGCGCATCAGGGACAGCCAGGGCCCGTTGGGGTCGTTGAAGGTCTGTCCGAACTTCAGGGCGTACGGGGTGCGGCCGTCCGCGACCAGTTGGTTGACGGCTACCAGACGGGGGTCGGCGGCGGAGTACTTGTTGGCGGCGAGGTCGGTGCGGGCCACGACGTCCTTGTGTGCGGCGACCACGTTCACCTGGGCGTCGTCGCCCAGTGACCATGCGAGGAAGTTCCAGGCCTGGTCGACCTTCTTGCTGGTGGCCGAGACGCCGACGGCGTCGCCGCCGACGAAGGTGGACCTGCCGCCGTCGGGTCCGGGGATGGGAGCGACGCCGAGGTCGAGGTTCTTGGGCATCAGGCCCAGCGTGGTCGACGGCATGGGCATGACCCCGACCTTGCCCTTGGGGAAGACGCCGGTCCAGGTGGCGCCGGTCTCGTCGCGCGCGCCGGGGGCCACGATGTCGTCCTTCACCCATCCGCGGTAGGTGTCGTAGACCTTCTTCGCGGTGGCGGAGTCGAGGTTCGCCCCGGTGCCCTCCTTGTTCAGCACCTCCGCTCCCCCGGCCCAGATGGACGGCCACCAGGTGAAGACGCCGCAGCCGCCGCAGTTGCCGCCGAAGAAGGTGCCGTCGACTCCGTTGCCCAGCGCGTCGACGGCCCGGGCCTGCCGGTCCCAGTCGGCGAGGGTGGCGGGCGGCTTCTCGGGGTCGAGCTTGGCCTTGCGGTAGAGGTCCTTGTTGTAGAAGAGCACCGACAGGTCCAGCGTGTGCGGGACGACGTACTTCCTGCCCTTGTACGTGCCGGCCTTGATGTGCGACTGGGCCAGGCTCGCGGCGAAGGGCAGGGCGTCGATGCGTTGGGTGAGGTCGGCGAAGAGCCGGCTGGTGGTGTAGTTCGGCACGAACACCACATCGGAGGCGAAGAGGTCGGGGAGGTCGTGGGAACCTGCCGCCGCGCCCACCTTGGCCTGGTAGTCGTCGGTGGGGACGACGGTCAGCTCGATCTTGTTCTTGTGACTGGCGTTGTAGGCCTTGACCAGGGCCTCGCTCTGCGGCCGGGTGGCCGCCCGCGTCCACATCGTCAGCGTGGCGCCGTCGTCGACGCCCTTGGCGTCGGCCGTCCGGCCGGATCCGCCGGCAGAATCGCCGTCCCCCGATCCGCAGGCCGTGATGAGGCTCGCAGCGGCGAGGAACGCGACGGCGCCGACGGCGAGTCTGCGAACGGGTCCACGTGGTCCGGTCGTGCTCCCCATGACGATCCCCCTAGTGTGGGCTCTTCGAACGGAAAGGAACCGAAAAGGCTTTCTGAAAGCTAGGACCCGGCTGACAGCCCGTCAATCCCCCTGCAGCAAGCGGTATTGAGAGCTCCGCCGAAACCTGTGAAATCGCCTGGGCCGGGCCACGGCCGAAACAACTCGCGTACGGTTTACTCACGCGCCGCGCGACAGGAGATCCCCATGACACCGGCCCCCGGCACCTCTCGTTCGCACCCCGCCACGCTCAGCGACGTCGCCCGGCTGGCCGGCGTGTCCATCGCCACCGCGTCCAAGGCGCTCAACGGCCGCAGCCAGGTGCGCGCCGAGACCCGGCAGCGGGTGATCGAGGCCGCCGAACGGCTGGCCTTCCGGCCCAACCAGCTGGCCCGCGGACTGCTCGTGGGACGGTCGGGCACCGTGGGTCTGCTCACCAGCGACCTCGAGGGCCGTTTCAGCATCCCGATCCTGATGGGCGCGGAGGACGCGTTCGGGGCGGGCGAGGTCGCCGTGTTCCTGTGCGACGCCCGTGGCGACGCGATCCGTGAACAGCACCATGTCCGGGCTCTGCTGGGGCGCCGCGTCGACGGCCTCATCGTGGTGGGCAGCCGGACCGACCCGCGCCCGTCGCTGGGACGCGAGCTGCCCGTGCCCGTCGTCTACGCCTACGCGCCGTCGGACGATCCGGCGGATCTGTCCATCGTCCCGGACAGCGTCGACGCCGGCCGGATCGCAGTGGAACACCTGCTGGCCTGCGGGCGGAGCCGGATCGCGCACATCACCGGCGACCCCGGGTACCTCGCGGCCCGGGAGCGGGCCGAGGGCGCCGGGGCCGCGCTGGCCGCCGCCGGCCTCGCCCCGGTCGGCGAACCGCGGTTCGGCGCCTGGTCGGAGGGCTGGGGCCGGGCGGCCACCGCGCTGCTGCTGGACCGGCATCCGGATCTCGACGCCGTGCTGTGCGGCAGCGACCAGATAGCCCGCGGCGTCATGGACGTCCTGCGGGAGCGCGGCCACCGGGTGCCGGAGGACGTGGCGGTGATGGGCTTCGACAACTGGCAGGTCCTGACCGCCTCTTCGCGCCCGCCGCTGACCAGCGTCGACATGAACCTGGAACAGGTGGGGCGGGCGGCCGCACACGCCTTGTTCCTCGCGATCGGCGGGGCGCAGCGCTCGGGGATGGAGACGGTGCGCGGCCGGGTGGTCATCCGGGAGTCGACGGCGCCGCTGTCCTGAGCCTCGCTCCCCGGGGCCCTGAGCGCCGGTGAACTCGCGCTGAAGCGCTTTCCCTTGACAGGGCATCAGGTCGCTCCTACGTTGCGAAAACCTTTTAGGTGAGTTTCCTCGCACGTATGTCAGGCGCATGACACCTCGATACCGCCAACCGGAGAGGGAGCCCATGAAGCGCCTCCTCGTCGCCCTCGTGCTCATCCTGTGTTCCGTCTGTTCCGTCAGCCCGGCCTCCGCCGCGCAGACCATCGGGTTCCCCGTCTTCAACGGGCCCGCGATCCCGGCACCGCCCGTCGCCTACACGCCCGGCGACATGATGCGCAGCATCTACGACGCCGAGAGTTCCGGCACCGACTTCTGGATGGACCGCCTGCTCGCCCGCTCCGGCGACGACCCGGCGGGACCCTGGCTGATGAGCCGGGGGCGGGCACTCTTCATGAAGACCCACAACCCCGCGGTCCTCGGGTTCGGCGGCCATGTCGCCTACTGGGAGAGCGTCAACGACAACAACGCCTACACCGTCGCGATCACCCCGGGCGCCTTCACCGAGCAGGTCTCCCAGCGCCGGCAGGTCCCGAGCCACTGGAGGAGCGTCCACACCAGCGGCTCGATCGCGGTCACCCAGACCAAGTTCATCACCGGGAACAACGTCGCCGTCACCAACCTGTCGATCAAGAACAACGGCGGCAGCTCCACCACCTTGCAGTTGCGGGCGACGTCGCCGTACGCCACCACGGGCAGCGGCAGCGAGCTGACCGGCCAGGTCAACGCCTACAACAACCTCACCACCATCCGGCCGCGGCTCACCGGCGACGGATTCAGCGTCTCGGGCGGCGGCCTCAACCGGTCCGTCACCATCGGCGCCGGAGCCACGGTGACCGCCAAGCTCGTGATGGGCTTCGTCACCGACGAGATCCCCGAGTCGCTCACCGAGTACAACGCCTACGCGGGCTACAGCGACGCCACCGCGTTCGCCACCCACGTCAAGGCCTACAACCTGTGGTGGGCGAAGAACGTGCCCTACATCGACGTGCCCGAGCCCGCGATCAAGAAGAACATCTACTACCGCTGGTGGCTGATGCGCTTCAACAACCTCGACGCCGACATCCCCGGGCAGACCTTCCAGTTCCCGACGTCGACCGAGGGCGTCCTCGGGTACAACAACGCGATCGCGCTCACCCAGCCCATGCACATCGACGACCTCAAGTACCTGCGCGACCCGTCCTACGCCTACGGGGACTGGCTCAGCGTCGGCCAGACCTCCAAGGGCGGCCGCTTCCTCGACAACCCCGGCGACCCGGAGAACTGGTCCAACAGCTACACCCAGTTCATCGCCGAAGCCGCCTGGAAGAGCTACCAGATCCACGGAGGGCAGCCGGCCATCGCCGGCAACCTCGCCCGCTACGCCGAGGGCGACGTCAAGGGCCAGCTCGCCTACTACGACCACGACAACAACAAGCTGATCGAGTACGACTGGGGCGCGCTCACCGGCAACGACGCCGACGCGGTCTCCTTCCACTGGAAGCCCGGCTCCATGGACCGCGCCGAGTCCGCCTACCAGTACAGCGGCGCGCTCGCCGCCGCCCAGGCCTACGAGGCGACCGGCAACACCGCCAAGGCCGCCGAGATGCGCACCCTCGCGACGCAGATCAAGGACGCCATCGTCAACGTCCTGTGGAACCCGGGCCGGCAGCTGTTCGAGCACCGGCTGAAGTCGACCAACGAGTGGGTCCCCTGGAAGGAGATCAACAACTACTACCCGTTCTCGGTCGGCGCCGTCCCCAACACGGCGACGTACAAGCAGGCCCTGCGCCTCTACGACGACCCCGCGCAGTACCCGGTGTTCCCCTTCTACACCGCCAACCAGGTCGACAAGAAGGCGGCGGCCGACGCCGGCAACCCCGGCTCCAACAACTTCTCCACCATCAACTCCACCGTGCAGTTCCGGCTGTACTCCTCCGTCCTGCGCAACTACCCCAACTCGTGGATGAACGCCACGGACTACAAGAAGCTGCTGTACTGGAACACCTGGGCGCAGTACGTCGGCGGCAACACCCAGTGGCCCGACGCCAACGAGTTCTGGGCCGACTGGAACGGCAGCGGCATCGACTACCGCTCGTGGATCCACCACAACATCCTGGGCAGCAGCAACTGGACGGTGATCGAGGACGTCGCGGGGCTGCGGCCGCGCAACGACGCCAAGGTGGAGGTCTCGCCGATCAACATCGGCTGGAGCCACTTCACCGTCAACAACCTCCGCTACCGCAACGCCGACCTGTCGATCGTCTGGGACGACCCGGCCGACGGGGTGGTGCGCTATCCCGGCGTCCCCGAGGGTTACTCGATCTACGTCAACGGCACCCGGGCCGCCACCGTCAACTCACTCGTGCCCTTCACCTGGGACCCCGCCACCGGTGACGTCACCACGAGCGGCACGGTCACCCACCACACGGCCGTGTCCGGACTGCAGGCCCCCCAGCAGGTCGTGCAGAACAGCCCCCGCATGGTCGACATGCTCGCCAAGGCCGGCGTCGACCTCACCGCGGACCTGACCAACCTGGCCGCCGGGGCGACGACCACCGCCTCCTACACCGGCTCCGGCAGCAACGTCTCCGGCGCGGTGGACGGCTATCCCACCAACGAACCCTTCTGGGGCGCCGGCGGGTCCCCCAACAGTCAGGACTGGTACGAACTCAACTTCGGCACGGCCCGCACACTGAACGAGATGCGCCTGTACTTCAAGGACAGCCGCCCGGCCTCGGCCACCTACCGGGCGCCGTCCGCCTACGCCGTCCAGTACCACAACGGCAGTTCCTGGGTGAACGTGCCGGGGCAGAGCAAGAGTCCGGCAGCGCCACGGGCCAACTACAACCTGGTGCAGTTCCCGGCGGTCACCGCCCAGCGCGTGCGGATCCTGGCCACCAACGCCTCCGGTGCCAAGACCGGTCTCACCGAGGTCAAGGCGTACAACCGGGGCGGCGCCCAGCCACCCCAGCCACCGGCCAACCTGGCGACGTCCGCGACGCCCACCGCGTCGTACACCTCCCCCTGGGAAAGCGTCGCCGCCATCAACGACGGCGTGGACCCGCCGTCGTCCGACGACACGGTGAACCCGCGCTGGGGCACCTGGCCGCAGACCGGTCAGCAGTGGGCCGAGCTGACCTGGCCGTCGGCGAAGAACGTCGACAGGGCCGACGTGTACTTCTTCGACGACGACGACGGCATCGACATGCCGGCCTCCTGGAAGCTCCAGTACTGGAACGGCAGCGCCTACGCCGACGTGCCCGGCGCGAGCGGCTATCCGCTGGCCAGGAACCAGTACAACTCCGTCTCCTTCACCGCTGTGAACACCACACGGCTACGGGTGCTGCTCACCGGCAACGGCACCGACTCCGTCGGCCTCCTCGAAGCAAAGGTGTACGGACCGTGACCCGTTCCAGATGCCTGTCCGCGCTCGTCGCGGCACTCCTCACGGCGGTCGCCTTCCTGGTGGCGCCGCCCACCGCCTCCGCCGCCGTCGCGTTCACCTCGACGGGGGTCAACCAGAGCGGCGGCAACTGCCTCGACCTGCCCGGGGGTTCGACGACCGTGGGGGCCCAGTTGCGGGCCTTCGCCTGCGCCGCGGGCGCCAACCAGAACTTCGGGTACACCCTGGTCTCCGGCACCACCGACACCTACTCGATCACCGGGCAGTCCGGCCAGTGCGTCGACGTCCACGGGGCGTCCACGGCGGACAACGCGGCGATCATCCAGTGGCCCTGCCACGGTGGGACCAACCAGCAGTGGCGACTCGTGCCGGTGGCGGTGAGCGGAACCGACAAGACCTTCAACCTGGTCTCCGTGAGCTCGGGCAAGTGCGTGACGCCGAGCGGCGGTTCGTCGGCCTCGAACACCGACCTGGTGCAGCTGCCCTGCGCCACGGCGGGCGGCAGGGTGTGGCGGCTGCCCGCCTTCGCCGGCGGCGGCACGGGGACGAAGACCTTCACCAACCCGCTCTCCCAGCACGGACCCGACCCCTGGCTGACGTACTACAACGGTTACTACTACCTCGCCACCACGACCTGGAACTCGACGGTCACCATGCGCAAGGCGAGCACCCTCGCCGGCCTCGCCTCCGCCTCCGACCAGGTGATCTTCAACCTCACCCGGCCCAACGGCGCCGGCACCATGTGGGCGCCGGAGTTCCATCTGCTCGACGGTCCGAACGGCAAGCGGTGGTACTTCTACTACACCGCCGGGCGGGAGCCCTACGACCTGGGCACCCAGCGGATCCACGTGCTGGAGAGCACCGGGCTGGACCCGATGGGTCCCTACAGCTTCAAGGCCGACCTGCTCGACCCGACCCAGGACGACACCTGGGAGCTCGACCCGGGCATCCTCCAGCTCAACGGACAGCTCTACCTGCTGGGCACGTTCTACAACGGCTCGCAGCCGATGTTCATCCGGCCGCTGTCCAACCCCTGGACGGCGAGCGGCACCCGCCGCGTGCTCTCCACACCGACCTACAGCTGGGAGACGGTGGGCGGCGCGGTCAACGAGGGCGCCGAGGTCCTCCAGCGGGGCGGGAAGACGTTCATCGTCTACTCGGCCAGTCACTGCTCCACACCCGACTACAAGCTGGGCATGCTCACCTACAACGGCGGCGACCCGCTCAGTTCCTCCTCGTGGGTCAAGTCGCCCAACCCGGTCTTCCAGCGATCCAACGCCAACGGCGTCTACGGACCTGGGCACAACGGCTTCTTCAAGTCACCGGACGGCACCGAGGACTGGATCGTCTACCACGCCAACAACTCCACGAGCGGCGGCTGCGACATGAACCGGACCACCAGAGCGCAGAAGTTCACCTGGAACGCCGACGGCACGCCTAACTTCGGCGCCCCGGTGGCACTCGGCGTGACCCTGCCCGCACCCTCGGGGGAGTAGTCGGATGACCCGATCCCGGTTCCTCCCCCTCTGGGCGATGGTGCTCACGCTGATGTTCGGTGCGGTCATGGGCGCCGTCGCGATCGCGCCGCCCGTCCACGCCGCGACGGCGTTCGCCTCCACCGCGGTCAACCGCGGCGGCGGCAACTGCCTGGACGTGCCGGGCAGTTCCACCGCCGACGGACTCCAGCTCATCCAGTGGACCTGCCACGGCGAGGCCAACCAGAACTTCACCTTCACCCCGGTCGGCGGGACCACCGACCAGTACGGCATCGGCACGTCGGCCGGCGGACGGTGCGTGGACGTCAACGGAGCGTCCGGCGCCGACAACGCCACGATCGTCCAGCGGGCCTGCGGCACGGGCGCCGGTCAGAAGTTCCGTCTCGTGCCCGTGACGGTCAGCGGCACCACCGACGTCTTCAGTCTGCAGTCGGTGTCCTCCGGCAAGTGCGTCACCCCCGCCGGCGACTCCTCGGCCTCCGGCACCGGCCTCGTCCAGCTGCCCTGCACCGGCGCCGCGGCCCGGACCTGGCGGCTGCCCGGCTTCACCGGCAGCGGCGGCGGCCCGACCACTCCGCCCACGAAGACCGTCCGGGTGTACTGGCTGAAGCCCTCCGACGTCCCGTTCGACCAGAGGTACCCCGACGGCATCGCCAAGGTGATGCGCGAGGCACAGCGCTACTACCGGCAGGAGCTCGGCAAGACCTTCAAGCTGAACACCACCGTGGTGGAGGTCGTGAACGGCGACCAGCCCCGGAGCTGGTACGAGAACACGCCCAACGGCGGCGACCGCTACTGGTGGGCCGTCACCAACATGCAGAACGAACTCGCCAGGAAGTTCGGCCTGAACAACCCCGACAGCCGCTGGCTGAACGTGGGCGAGATCAGCGCCGAGGGAGAAGGCGCCGGCGGGGGCGCGAGCCCCGGCTGGGTCGTCCTGAGCGGGCACGACGCCGACGGCGCCGCGGGCACCAGCGGACAGTCGATGAACCGCTGGTACGGCGGGATGGTCCACGAACTCGGGCACGCGTTCGGTCTGCCCGACTCGTCCTCGACCGACGGCACACCGATGTCCGCGTCTTTCTACGACTACCCCGACACGCACTTCAGCCAGAGCCAGAAGAACCAGATCCTGGGCGGCCCCTACGGGAGCTTCCTGTCCTGACCCGGCGCGCGGCGGGCCCGCGGGGGCCCCGTGGACCTCGGCGGGGCGTCGCACCGACGCCCCGCCGAGGTGTGTCGTCACGCGTCCCTGTACCGCGGCACTGCGTGCGACACGCTCCCTGTCACGGGGCGCACCCGCCGACCCGCCGGGTGCTGAGCGCCACGTCGTCCATGCGGACGTCGTACGACGAGGGCGTCGGGCCGGCCTGGTACAGCTGCCAGCCCAGCTTGAGCTTGTCGAAGCGGGGGAAGACGAAGTCGTCCGCACTGCCCCCGTGCTCCTTGGTGGAGACGGTCAGATCGGAGCGCTCCACGCCGTCCTGGTACACGGTGACGCGGTTGTCGGTGGCGTCGAGATGGAACTCCACGCAAGCCCAGGTCGCGGCCGTGGCGGGAGCGGAGGTGCGCCACGCGGTCCAGTCCCCGGTGGGGCCGAGATCGGAGCCGACGCCCCAGAAGTTCGCCTGCGAGGTGGGCACGTACTGGCCACCCAACGGGCGTACCAGCGTGGGGTCGTCGGCGCCGGACACCTCGGCGACGGTCCAGTGCGCCCAGTCGGGAGCGGTCGGGAACCCGTCGACGCGCAGCCGCAGCCGGGCCCAGAAACTGTTCCCGGCGGGTGCGAGATCGGACAGGACGAGGAAGGCGCGGCCGTTGCCCTCCGTGTGCAGCCGCAGTTCGCGGCCGTGGCCGGTGCTGCTGGGTTCGACGGTCAGGGAGCCGTCCTTGGCGTCGGTGGTCCAGCCGTGGCCCGCGGTGACCGGACCGAGCGGGAGCCGGTCGAAGTCCTCGCGGACGAAGGTCTTGCGGGAGACGGTGTCACCGGCGGCGCGGGTGGGGCGGTCGGCGGAGGCGGTGGGTTCGGCGGGGCCGGCAGAGGCGGTGGGGGGTAACGCGAGCAGTGCGCCCGATGCGGCCAGCAGGGCGGCCGCGATCTTCCTCATGCGTGTCATGGGCACAGTCTGCAACACCCGTCACGGCGATCACAGAGGTCGCCCGGGTCACCGTGGTCACACGGCCCGCTCTCCCAACGCCGCCCCTTCCAGGGCCGGTTGGGGGACGTCTGCTTCGGCCGGGCCCGCCGTCGGCTTACGGATCAGCAGCAGCGCCGCGTCGTCGTGCAGCCGTCCGCCGACATGCGTCAGCAGTTCCTCGTGGATCGAGTCGAGCGTGCGCGCCGGCTCGTCGCAGAGGTGGCGGGACAGTCCTTCGGCGAGCGGGTAGAACTCCCGGTGGCGATCGCGGGCCTCGATGACGCCGTCCGTGTAGAGCAGCAGTTGGTCCCCGTCGGCGAACGGCAGCACCTGGCGGTCGGGCCGCTGGTCGGAGAGGGCGCGCAGGCCGAGGGGCGGGGCCGGGTGGGGGCTCTCGACGGCCACGACGTCCCCGGACGAACGCACCAGCAGCGGCGGCGCGTGTCCGCAGTTCACCACTTCCAGCTCCCCGGGGCGCGGGTGCCCGGCGACGACGGCGGTGACGAAGTCGTCGGCGCCGAGGTTGCGTGCCAGGCTCCGCTCGATCCGGTCGACGACGGCGAGGAGATCGGGCTCGTCGTAGGCGGCCTCGCGGAAGACGCCGACCACGAGGGCGGCCGTCCCCACGGCGGGCAACCCCTTGCCCCGCACATCGCCGACGATCAGGCGGACGCCGTAGGGGGTGGGCACCAGCGCGTAGAGGTCCCCGCCGATCCTCGCCTCCGCGGCGGCGGCGCTGTAGCGGACGGCCACCTCGAAGGGCCCGACCGTGGCGGGGACCGGCTTCAGCAGGGCGTGTTGGGCGGCCTCCGCGACGGAACGCACGTCGGCGAGCACCCGCTCCCGGCGTGAGCGCAGCGCGCCGGCGAGGGCGCTCGCCAGGGTGACGGCCAGCAGGGCGGCCAGCACGGCGGCCAGCTCCGGGCCGGGCGCGCCGTCCCGGGCGCCGAGCGTCGTACCGAGCACGGCGGCCAGGAGTCCGACGCAGAGAACGCCACGCGGCCCGTTCGTGGTGGCGGCCAGCGCCGGTCCGGCCGCCAGCAGGGGCAGCCAGGTCATCCCCGCTCCGCCGACGAGATCGACGAGCACGACGACGAAGACGATCAGGACGGGCAGGAGGGGACCTGCCGGTCGGTGTCCGAACAGCCGCGTCGGGATGGGCTCGCCGCCATGGTTCCGGGCCTGACTCATGCTGGGTATGCAGTCCTCACCGTGCCCCGGGGCACATCACATATGTCCGTTTCCTCTAGGAAACGGGAGGCCTGCCATCGCTCACAAGGCGCAGCTTTTCAGATAATGAACGATCAGGCGCGCAGCGAAAGAGTCCTGGTCACGCGGTTCGCGGTGGGGATCAGCCGGTCCCGGACCTGCTCGATCCGGGACAGCCGGTCGGCGGGCAGGGAGACGCCGAGCGAGCCGATGACGTCACCGCTGTAGACGGGGACGGCGACGCAGACCGTGCCGAGGGCGTACTCCTCCAGATCGGTGACGGCCGGGGCCACGGGCGAGGCGTCCAGCCGCCGGATCAGTTCCGGAGCGCTGGTGATGGTCCTCGGGGTGAGGTCGGCGAGCTGGTGGCGGGAGAGGTAGTCCCGGCGGGCGTCGTCGTCCATCTCCCGCAGGACGGACTTGCCGAGGGCGGTGGCGTGCCCCGCGTCCTCGAAACCGACCCACAGGTCCACGCGGGGCGTCCGGGGGCCGTCCACGATCTCGGCGACCCGGATCTCGCCCTCCTCGTAGAACGTGAGGTAGGCGGCGGTCGTCAGCTCGTCCCGCAGCGCGGCGAGCGTCGGACGGACCCGGCTGAGCAGCGCCTGGCCGCGGCCCGCGGTGTGCAACGTCTGCAGTCTGTCGCCGAGGATGAACCCGCCGTCCTGGAGTTTTTGCAGGTAGCCGTCGTGGACCAGGGTCCGCAGCAGGTGGTAGGCGGTGGCCAGGGGCAGCCCGGACTCCCGCGCCAGCTGTTTCGCCGGCGCACCGTTCTCGTGCTCGCTCACCGCCTCCAGCAGACGGAACGCCCGCTGCACGGAGGTGATGAGCGTGGGGCCGTCCCGCGCACTCATACGACCAGCGTGCGCCTGGCGGACCGGGCAGGCAAGACACGAGGCCGCCCGCCCCGTCGTGACGCCGCCGGTTCCGGCGCGCGCACCGGCCGTCGCCGTCACCCGGCGAACGCGGACGCCGGGAACTCCGCCGACTCGCTCAGCTCGGCCCAGACCGTCTTGCCGCGACGGGCGTGGCGGGTGCCCCAGTGCTCCGCCAGCTGGGCGACCAGCAGCAGGCCGCGTCCGCCCTCGTCGGAGACCCGGGCCCGGCGCAGGTGCGGAGTGGTGTTGCTGCCGTCGGAGACCTCGCACAGCAGTCCGCGGTCGTGGATGAGGCGCAGCCTGATCGGGGGCCGGCCGTAGCGGATCGCGTTGGTGGCCAGTTCGCTGACCACCAGCTCGGCGGTGAAGGCGAGCTCCTCCAGACCCCACTCGCCCAGCTGCCGGGAGACGTCCGAACGGGCCCGGGCGACGGCGGCCGGGTCGGCGTCCAGATCCCAGGTGGCGACCTGGCGTGCGCCGAGGGCGTGGGTGCGCGCGAGGAGGAGGGCGACGTCGTCGTCCGGACGGTCGGGCAGCATGGTTTCGAGGACGCTGTCGCAGATCGCCTCCAGGGAGGCCTCCGGCCGGGCGAGGGCGTGGCGCAGCCGCGTGAGCCCCGCGTCGACGTCATGGTCGCGGGCCTCGATCAGTCCGTCGGTGAACAGGGCGATCAGGCTGCCCTCCGGCAGTTCCACCTCCGTCGCCTCGAAGGGCAGGCCGCCCAGCCCGAGCGGCGGCCCGGGCGGCAGCTCCAGCAGCTCGACCGTCCCGTCCCGGTTCGTCAGGGCCGGCGGGACGTGGCCGGCGCGGGCCAGGGTGCACCGGCGGGAGACGGGGTCGTAGACGGCGTACAGGCAGGTGGCCCCCGTCTCGCCGAGGTATTCGTCCGGGTCCCCGTCCGGGTCGTCGGAGGCCTCGCCGGAGGGGCGCAGAACCACGTCGTCCAGGTGGGTGAGGAGTTCGTCGGGCGGCAAGTCGATGTCGGCGAGGGTGCGCACGGCGGTCCGCAGCCGGCCCATGGTGGCGGCGGCGTGGATGCCGTGGCCGACCACGTCGCCCACCACGAGGGCGACCCGGGCCCCGGACAGCGGGATGACGTCGTACCAGTCGCCGCCCACCCCGGCCTGGCCGCCGGCCGGACGATATCGGTGGGCGACCTCCACGGCCGACTGCTGGGGGGCGTGCCGCGGGAGCAGACTGCGCTGCAGGGTGAGCGCGGTGGCGCGGGCATGCGTGTAGCGGCGGGCGTTGTCGACGGCGATGGCCGCCCGGGCGGCGATCTCCTGGGCGAGCAGCAGGTCCTCGTCGTCGTAGAGGTCGGGGGTGCGGTGCCGGCAGAACTCGGCGACGCCCAGCGTGCTGCCGCGGGCGCGCAGCGGCACCACCAGGGTGGAGTGGATGCCGCGCCCGTCCAGGCTTTGGCCGCCGTGGTGCCGGGAGGGCCGTCCGGTGGCCAGGGCGCGCGCCGTCGGCGATCCGTCGACGCAGGTGGTCAGCTGCCACGCGGCGACGGCGGGGGGCTGCGCGTCGCGTGCGGCCGCGGGCGCCCGCGCGACCCGGCGCACGGCGAGCCGGTCCTGACCCGGGGTGTCGTCGCCGTGCAGCGCGGAGTCCAGCAGGTCGACGGTGACGAGGTCCGCGAACCGCTCCGCGGCGAGGTCGGCGAGCTCCTGGGTGGTGCGGGCGACGTCCAGCGTGGTCCCGATGCGCACGCCCGCCTCGTTCACCATCGCCATTCGCCACTGGCGCCGGCGGTCGCGCTCCTCCTGGAACGCGACGACGTCCTGTTCCGAGGTGCGGTCGACGTACCCGGTCGTCGTCGCGATCACGTACCGGGTCGCCCTGGTGACCAGGGGGGCGTCGGCGGTGAACCGGGGCAGCTCCCCGATGAGCCGGTCGAGGACGACGCCCTGCGCCAGCCGGAAGGCCCGCAGCATCGTGTCCAGGGACAGACCGTACCGGGCCAGGCGGCGGGAGCGCTCCAGGGCGGCCGAAGGCACTTCGATCAGCTCCGGCTCGACCGAGTGCGCGAGGGCGGACAGCCCGGCCACGATGTACTCGGCGACGTTCTGCGACACCGTGCGGGCGATCTCCGGAGTCTCCCAGAGCGCGGGAAGCTCCCGTCGCAGAGCCTTCTCCACGTCGGCGATCACCTCGTCCGCCCGCGCGCCGAGCTCGCGCGCGACGCGGGACACGAGACGGTCGGCCTGGTCGTCCACCCTTCCGACGGTACGCCGTATGCGGGCGCGGGCCCCGCCGGGCGACGGGCGGCAGACGGCGGGCGGCAGACGCCGGGGCGCAGACGGCAGACGGCGGGCGGCGGGCGGCGGGGCGCAGACGGCGGGCTGCGGGCCCGCCTCACAGCGCGCGGCGGTGGGTCCGGGGCCGTCGGACCGGTGGGGTGACTGCCGGCCCGGGCGCCCCCGGGGGCAGGATGGGGGCATGAGCGTAGTCAAGATCAACGTACTGACCGTCCCGGCAGAACAGCGGGAGACCCTCGAGAAGCGCTTCGCCGCCCGCGGTCACGCCGTCGAGAACTCCGACGGCTTCGAGTGGTTCGAGCTGCTCCGGCCGGTGGAGGGCACCGACACCTACCTCGTCTACACGCGCTGGCGTGACGAGGAGTCGTTCCGCGCGTGGGCCGAGGGCCCGATGAGGGCGGCGCACCAGGGCGGCTCGGAGGGGGAGCGTCCCAAGCCCGCCGCCTCGGCCTCCACCCTCTGGTCGTTCGAGGTCGCCCAGCAGGTGACGCCCAAGGGGGCGTAGCTCCTCACCGCAGGACCGGACGGGCGCGGCGGCCCGCACGGGCCGGCGGCTCCGCGCCCGCCGGCCGCGGTGCACTGCTGCTCCGGCGGGCGTCGGCGCGCCCGGCCGCGATCGCGGTCCCGCGCGGGCCTATGGGTGTGGTCCCCCCGCGGGCCGGCCCGCGGGGTGCGGTTGCCGCGCGGCGCGGACGCTGTCACCACGGGAGGTTGCGCAGATACGTGTCCACGCGTTCGCGGTCCCAGACTCCGTCGGCGACGATCACGCGGTAGCGGTAGGCGAAGGACTCGCCCGGCGGCAGCGCGAACTCCTCGAAGAACGCCCAGGAGAACGCGACCGTCGGGGTCGGTTCGGAGCGCACGAACCAGTGCGACTCGTGGATGGCCCTCCGCTCGTCGAGGTTCTCGGGCGCGTGGGCGAAGACGAGCGTGGAGTGAGCGTCGACGTCGTCGTGCTCGGCGGTGAAGGCGAGCCACGGGCCCTGGGCGCCCATCAGCTTCGCGGCGCCGGCGTCCGCCTCGACGTCCGGGGCGAACACCGCGCCGCCGGTGAAGTCGCGCGGGCCGCGCCACTGCAGGCCGGTGTAGCCGGCGGGTTCGCGGCCGGCGGTGGTCGGGGAGCCGAAGACGAGCGGTGCGTCGCGGATGTTGGTGAGCCGGATCGACCAGTCCAGCGCCCACGCTCCCACCGCTTCGTCGACGGAGTGGACGGTGAGGCCCCGCTGCTCGCGCGCCCATTCCTCGCCGCCGTGCGTGACCCAGGTGAGCTGCTCGGTGACGGCGAGCCTGTCGTCCGTCACCGTGAACGCGGGGAAGCCGTCGTGCCGCATCGAACCGACGCGTTCGGGCAGGGCCAGGTAGCCGCGGCCGTGGACGTAGGAGTTGCCACCCCAGAAGTTCTGGCCGGACAGGTGGCTCGCCGTCATCTGCAGGCCTTTGTGCCAGCGGTGGTCACTGGGCCGGTAGCCGGTCACAGTGCGGCCGGCGAGGGTGCGCACCGGGTGCGCGTACGGTTTGGGCGACTCGAACGCGTCGGGGTCGGGACGGTACACGTACCGGAAGATCTCCGTCCCGTCCGCCGCAGCGACCGCGATGTGCTCGCCGCACGCGTGACTGACTCGGATGCTCATGCGCGCTCCTCAGGGCCCGTTGCATGGTCGCCATGTGGGTGACGGAGCGGAGAAAGCGCTTGCCCCCGTGAGGCGACCCTACGGGCGCGGCGAATGTCAGGACAACCCCTGTGTCCGAATGCGGCGAGCGCCTTCACGGAATCATCGCGCTCTGGCACGTCCCTCGTCCCGGGGCGAAGGACGGCCCGCGGGGTCACCGGCCCCGGGCGAAGGACGGCCCGCGGGGTCACCGGCCCCGGGCGAAGGGCGGCCCGCGGGGTCACCGGCCCCGGGCGGGGAGCGGGGCGGCCGGCCGGTTCACGGTGCCGGCCGCCCGTCGGCTCGACTCCCTCCGTCGGCCGAGTACCATCGACGTCACCCTCGGGAAGGGAGGAGCCCCCGTTGTCTCTGACGGACAGGGCCATCGAGCAGATCCGTGAGCTCATCCGCACCGGCGCTCTGCCCCCGGGGTCGAAGCTCCCCCCGGAACCGGACCTGGCCGCCCAGCTCGGACTCTCCCGCAACCTCGCCCGCGAGGCGGTCAAGGCGCTGGCCGTGGCCCGGATCCTGGAGGTCCGGCGCGGCGACGGCACCTACGTGACCAGCCTGCAGCCGAGTCTGCTACTGGAGGGGCTCGGCGGGGCGGTGGAGCTGCTGCAGGGCGACTCGGCCGCGCTGCAGGACCTCATGGAGGTGCGGCGGCTGCTCGAACCGGTCGCCACCGCACTGGCCGCCACCCGGATCTCCGACGACCAACTGGCCGAGGTCGAGCGGCACTTGGATGCCATGAGAGCGGCTCGCGACGACGTGGAGCTGCTCAACGCGCATGACGCGTCCTTCCACCGCGCCGTCGTGGCCGCGACCGGCAACGAGTCACTGCTCGCCCTGCTCGAGGGCGTCTCCGGCCGTACGCTGCGCGCCCGCATCTGGCGCGGCCTGGTCGACGACCAGGCCGCGGGCCGCACCCTCGCAGAGCACGAGGCGATCTTCCACGCGCTGGCCGCACGCGACGCAACCCTCAGCCAGGCCGCCGCCCTGTTGCACGTGAGCACCACCGAAGGGTGGCTGAGAGAGCACCTGCGCACGGACGGAGCGCCCGGCCCGGCGGTCCGGCCGTCTGAGGCCCCGGCCGTCTGAGGCCCCGGCCGTCCGAGGCCCCGGCCGTCCGAGGCGCCGGCCGTCCGAGGCGCCGGCTCAGCCGCCGGACGGGGCGAGCACCACGAAGTCCGCTTTCGACGGGTCGAGACAGACGGCCAGCCGACCGACGCCCGGCATGTCCGCCGGGCCCATCTGCACACTGCCGCCGTTCCCGGTGACGGCGGCGACCGCGGCGTCGCAGTCGGCGACGGCGAAGACCGGGTGCCAGTAGGGCCGTCCGTCCGCCAGGGCGAGGTCCTGCGCGCGGACCTGCATGACGCCACCCTGCATGCGCTCCTCGGGCAGCCCCTCCGGCGTGACGAGGGAGTACTCACCGCCTCCCCCGGGCAGATCCATCGGGCTGAAACGCCAGCCGAACACACTGCCGTAGAACTCCTTCGCCGCCGGGGCGTCGGTCGTGTACAGCTCGGTCCAGCACAGCGAGCCCGGCTCGTCGACGAGCTCGAAACCTGCGTTCCTCCCCGGCTGCCAGACCGCGAACTGACCGCCCAGCGGGTCGCTGTACTGCGCCATCCGGCCCCAGTCTCCGAGGTCCCTGGTCGCCAGCCGCACGGTACCGCCCACACGCTCGACGGCCCGGGTCGTGGCCTCCGCGTCGGTGACCGTGTAGTAGATCATCCAGGCGGAGCGGGCCCCCTCCTCGGTCAGCTTGCCGAGCCCGGCGACGGTCTTGCCGTCCTTCTGGAACATGCCGCCTTCGGCGTCCTGCCCCTCCATGGGCTCGTACCGCCAGCCGAGCACAGCGCCGTAGAAGGCCGCGGCGGCCGGGACGTCCGGGGCGCCGAGGTCGAGCCAGCAGGGGGCGCCGGGGGTGGGGTCGGTGGTCATCACGGCGTCGCCCTTTCGCAGATCCGTCAACGTCCTCAGCGTGGCACCGCGCTCCGGCGACCGCGCGTCGGCCGCAGCGGGCCGGGGACCGAACGGGTGGTTCGCCTCGCCCTCAGGTGACGGGCAGTCCGTAGACCCGGTCGAAGTGCTGGGCCACCAGGTGTCCGGCGCCGTCGCAGGAGAGCTGCCACCGGTTGACGCCGGTCTCCCGGCCGTCGGTGAAGTTCCACAGCAGACGGCCCGAGGCGGTGTCGATCGCGTAGAAGCCGTGCTTGTTCTCGAAGGCCGTCACGTACACGGCGTGCGCGCCCACCGCGACCGGGCTGTCCATGTCGAGGCGGGGGGTCTCGCAGAACCAGCGCCGGGAGCCGCTCGCCGCGTCGAAGGCGTGCACGCCGCAGGGGTCCGTGCTGGTGACGTAGACGGTGTTGCCGACCGCTCCCAGGGAGGCGTACGTGCCCCGTTCCGCCTTCGCGTTCCACCGGAGCCTGCCGGTGGCCAGCTCCAGGGCGATGAGCTCGGAGCCGATGGCGAACACGGTCTGCCCGAGGACGGCCAGGCCCGGCCTGAGGTCGTATCCCACCTGGTGCCTCCAGCGCAGGCTGCCGCCGTCACGGGTGCCGCGGACGGCGACGTTGCGCAGTCCGTCGGCGTAGACGAAGTACTCGTCGGTGATGACGGGCTGCAGCGCGATGCCGACGTCCTGCGGATCGATCGGTATGACGAGGGCCTGCCGCGCCTCGATGTCGACGCTGAACACGGAGTCGGTGGAGGTCGCCACCCCCTGCTCCCCCGGCCGGCGCTGCAGCTTGGCTCCGAGCACCGAGACACTGTGGTCGTCGTAGCCGCCGAGCAACTGGTCGAACCGGTAGTCCTCGCCGAAGTCGAGGGTGAACTGCTCCGCGCCGCCGACAGGGTCCACTCCGATCACCGTCGCGCCCGCGCCCAGCGCGACCGCCGCGCCGTGGATCAACAGGACGGGTCCGGGCGAGAGGCTGATGCCCTGGTACACCCAGCGGGGCCGCGAGCCGTTCCTCACGTCCAGGCCGATCATGTCACCCGGACGGGTCTTCAGCAGGGCTGTGCCGTCGTGGAAGACCGCCGGGGCCTGCAGCAGCGGTCCGCCCCGGTACACCCAGGTCGGCTCGGGCGCCCGGCCGAGCGGACGCGCCGTCTGCGCGCCCGGCGTTCCGCGGACGGCGAGTGCCGCTCCCCCGACCAGGGCCACCCCGGCGGTCGCGGCCAGGACCGTGCGCCGGGCGACTCCGGAGCGTGCGGGGGCACGGTGGTGCGCGGGCGCGGCGGAACGTTTCGACGCCGTTTGCGGCAACGTGTCGCGCACCGCCTGGAGACCCGTGAGCTTCTTGGCAAGCGTCGAACCCGGCGCGGGTGTCCGCCCCTTGGCCGGTTCCGGCGCCTGCGCCCGTGCCTCGGACCGGTCTTCGGCCTGGTCCGCCGACAGGACCTCGGCCTGGGTTTCCGCCCGGGCCGGCGCCTCTGCCTGGGCTCGGGCCTGCGACTGGGCTCGGGCCCCGGCCCGTGACCCGGCCCGGGTGAGCGTCCGCGCCCGGGGCCGTGCCCGGTCCGGCTCGTCCGGTGAGGCGAACGACTCGGCTCCCGGCAGCACCGCGGAGGGTCTCGCGCCGCCGACGGCTCCGGTGCCCTCGCCGCGGCCCCTGTTTCCGTATCCGCTTCCGCTTCCGCTTCCGCTGCGGCCTTCGCCGTCGCCTCCGACTCCGGCTCCGGTTTCGGTATCGCTTTCGCTTTCGCTTTCGCTTTCGGGAGCGCCGCACTTCGGCCGGTCGACGGTCGGGTGGGCGGGCCTCCGCCCGGCAGGCTCGGGCGGCCCGACGACGGGCTCCGCGGCCGGCTCTCGCAGAGGCGGCGCGAAGGCTCCGGGGCCCGGGACCCTGTCCGGCGGTGCGAGGCGGTCCAGGTCCCGCACGGCCGCCCGGTGGGCGTCGACCATGGCGGACACGGGCGCCGGCAACCAGCCCTCCGTCAGCACCTGTTCGGCGCCGCCGGGAGCACAGGCCGCGGAGAGCCGGTCGGGGTGGATCCTCAGGACCGGGTCCTTGGCGTGACAGAGACTGATGATCTTGTCCAGTGGTTCGGGCACCAGGCTCAGGTCCGGCGACCCGTGGGCCACCTGGTAGAGCTGCGCCGCGCCCACCGCCCCGCCGAACGGCGAGCGTCCGGACGCGGCGAACGCGAGCACCGAGCCGAGGCAGAAGACGTCGCCCTCCGGGCCCATCGGATCCCCGGTGGCCTGCTCCGGGCACATGTAGTCGAGAGAACCGAACAGGGTCCCCGAACCGGTGAGTTCATAACCGTCACGGGCGCGCACGATGCCGAAGTCGATGACCCGCGGGCCGTCCGCCGCGAGCAGCACGTTGGACGGTTTCAGGTCACGGTGCACGAGCCCTTCGGCGTGCACCGCGGTCAGCGCCTCGGCGATGCCCGCGCCCAGTGCGAGGACCGTCTCCACCGGCAGCGGCCCGTGCGCGGCGACCGCCTCGGCCAGGGTGGGGCCGGGTACGTGGTCGGTGGCGAGCCAGGGCGTCTCGTCGTCGGGCGCGGCGTCCACGACGTGTGCCGTGTAGGGGCCGCCGACCGCCGCCGCTGCCGCCACCTCGCGCCGGAACCGGATCCGGAAGTTGTCGTCGTCCGCCATCTCGGGACGGATCACCTTGACCGCGACGACGCGGCCGGCCGAGGACCGCGCCAGATAGACCCGGCCCATGCCGCCTGCACCGAGCCGGGCCACGAGCCGGTAGGGCCCGAGCTGCTCGGGGTCTTCTGGACGCAGTGGCTGCATGCCCTCGGCCGCCTGTTCTCGGTGGTGACGGGCGGAGATCCCGCCCACGCTGCGGGGGAAGGCCCGGTGGGGTCCGGACCACAGACTAGGCGCTGGAACGGCGGACAGGAGTGCGTCCTCGTACGCGGGTCCACGCACCTGGAAGTAAGTGCCCGGTCGTCCTCCGGTTCCCCCACGTCCATGTGACGTCATGTCAGAGATCGGGTGACACGTGCTTTCCCTGCGGGAACAGTGCACGATGAGCAACAAGTGCACGATGAATGCACCTTGCGGGCCCGAGACCTCCGATGTGCCGAAGGTCACCCCCGCCGGCGCCCTCGACGCCTGTGGTAGCTTGCCGAGGCCAGTCGTACTCGTGTGCGCCCCCGGGCGCGCAGGGGTCAGGGAATCCGGTGGGACTCCGGAGCTGACGCGCAGCGGTAAGGGCGACGGGCGGGGCTTTCGGCCACTGGAACGCGCATGCGCTCCGGGAAGGCGCCTCGCCCGGGTGACCCCGAGTCCGAAGACCTGCTGGCGGCCTCCGGTGTCGCAGACCGGCCGGAGGAGCGCACCGTACGACCGGGCTTCGCGCTTGAGCCCTCGACGCCGAAGGAAACTCCGTGCCGTTCGCACGTCCCGTCCGCTCTGCCGTGCTGTTCCTGGCGGGCGCCCTCCTGTCGACCGGCTGCGGCGGCTCCGCCGCTCCCGCCGGCTCTTCCGGCTCCTCCGCGGACGGTTCCGCCGGCAGCGACGCGGCCGGCCGTACGGTCACTCTGGACAACTGCGGACAGCGGGTCCGGATCGAGACGCCCCCTCGTCGGGCGGTCTCCCTGAACCAGGGCACCACGGAGATCATGCTCTCCCTCGGGCTCGCCGACCGGATGGCGGGCACCGCCACCTGGACCGACCCGCTGCCCAAGAGCCTCGAGAAGGCCGACGCCCGGGTGAAGCGGCTGGCCGACAACGCGCCCTCCTTCGAGAAGGTCCTGGACGCCGAACCCGACTTCGTGGCCGCCTCGTTCGCCTCCACGCTCGGCACCGGCGGGGTGGCCACCCGCGCCCAGTTCGAGAAGCTCGGGGTCCCGACCTATCTCTCTCCCTCCGACTGCGCCGGCAAGGACAACAGCGGCGGCGGCGACGGCGTCCGCACCGAGCCGCTGACCATGGACACGGTCTACGGCGAAGTACGCGACCTGGCACGGGTCTTCGGGGTCGAGAAGCGGGGGGAGGAACTGGTGGCCGACCTCGAGTCCCGGATCGCCCGGGCCGCTTCGGGCCTCGACGCCGAGAACGTCACCCTCCTGTACTGGTTCGCCAACTCCCAGTCCCCCTACCTGGCCGGCTGCTGCGGCGCCCCCGGCGTCATCACCCGCGAACTCGGCGCGAAGAACGTCTTCGACGACACCGAGGAGGAGTGGCCGCAGGTCAACTGGGAGACGGTCGCCGACCGCGACCCGGACGTCCTCGTCATCGGCGATCTGACCCGTAGGCAGCAGACGGCCGAGACCGCGGCCAAGAAGATCGCGTTCCTGGAGAACGACCCGGTCACGAGGAACATGACCGCGGTGCGGAAGAAGCGGTATGTGCTCCTGTCCGGGCAGGCGATGAACCCGACCGTGCGCACGGTCGAGGGAGTGGAGAAGGTGGCGGCGGCACTGCGCGCGTACGGCCTCGCGGGATGAGCGCCGCGGGCCCGGCGGCCGCCGCGCCCGCGACGGCGGCGCGGGGGCTGCGGCACGTGCTGCTGTGGGCGGCCGGTCTCGCCCTGCTGTGCGCGTCCGTCGCCGTGGCGATCACCATCGGCCCAGCGGACATCGCGGTCGCAGACGTGTGGTCCACGGTGGCCGCCCATCTCGGCATCGGCGAGGCCGGGTTGACGCCGCTGAGAGACGGCATCGTGTGGAATCTGCGGCTGCCGCGCACCCTGCTGGCCGCGGTGTGCGGCGCCGGCCTCGCCGTGTGCGGCGCGGTGATGCAGTCCCTGCTGCGCAACCCGCTCGCCGACCCGTTCGTCCTCGGGATCTCCTCCGGCGCCTCGACGGGCGCGGTCGTGGTGGTCGTGCTGGGGGCGGGCGGCGGGGCCCTGTCGGTGTCCGGCGGCGCGTTCCTCGGTGCGGCGGTCTCCTTCGCGCTGGTGCTGCTGCTCAGTCACACACTGGGCGGCGCCACGGACCGGGTGGTGCTCGCCGGGGTGGCGGCCATGCAGATGTTCTCGGCGCTCACCTCGTTCGTCGTCATGACGACCGCCGACGCGGAGACCACCCGCGGGGTCCTGTTCTGGCTGCTCGGCTCGCTCAGCGGGGCCGACTGGGCGGACGTGGGCCTGGGGCTCGCGGTGCTGGCCGCGGTGCTGGTGGTGTGCACGGGGTACGCGACGACCCTGGACGCCTTCGCGTTCGGGCAGGACGCCGCCGCGTCGCTGGGCGTGCACGTGGCCCGCACCCGGCTGGTCCTGCTGTGCGTCACCGCCCTGCTGACGGCCACTCTGGTCAGCTCGGCGGGGGCGATCGGCTTCGTGGGCCTCGTGCTCCCGCACGCGGCCCGGGCCCTGACCGGTCCCGGGCACACCAGGCTGTTGCCGGCCACCGCGCTGGCGGGGGCGGTGTTCCTGGTGTGGGTGGACACCCTCGCCCGCACCGTCCTGGACCCGCAGGAGGTGCCGGTGGGCGTGGTGACCTCGCTGATCGGCGTCCCCGCGTTCGTCCTCGTGCTGTACCGGACCAGGAGCGCGCGATGACCGGGACCGCCGAGGACTCCGGTCTGCGCGGCGACCGCCTCGCCTACGCGGCGGGCGGCTCGCTGATCCTGGACGGGGTCGACCTCACACTGCGCCCGGGGACCGTCACCGGCCTGCTCGGCCCGAACGGTTCCGGCAAGTCCACGCTGCTGCGTCTGCTCGCCGGTGTCCTCGCCCCCGCCTCGGGCGTCGTCACCCTCGACGGCCGCCCGCTGGCGCAGGTCGGCCGGCGGGCGGTCGCCCGGCGCATCGCCGTCGTCGAGCAACAGGCAGACGCCCAGGTCGCGTTGAGCGTTCTGGACGTCGTGCGCCTGGGCCGTGTCCCGCATCGTCGGGCCTGGGGCGCCGCCTCGGTCGAGGACGAGGCCGCGGTCCGTTCCGCACTGGAGCGGACCGGCCTCGGCGACAAGGCCGGCCGTCTGTGGCACACCCTCTCCGGAGGCGAACGCCAGCGTGTGCAGGTCGCCCGCGCGCTCGCCCAGCAGCCGCGGGAGCTGCTGCTGGACGAGCCCACCAACCACCTCGACATCCAGCACCAGCTCGCGCTGCTGGACCTGATCACCGAGCTCGGCGTGACCAGTGTCGTCGCACTGCACGATCTGAACCTGGCCGCGATGTACTGCGACCGGGTCGTCGTCCTCAAGCAGGGCAGGGCGGTGGCCGGCGGCACACCCCAGGAGGTGCTCACCGAGGCGCTGATCGCCGACGTCTACGGGGTGCGGGCCAGCCTCACACGCGACGGCCCCGACGGCCGCCCGCACATACGCTTCCTGGGCGCCCTGCCCGCCGGACGGAACGGGGAGCACCAGGGCGGGGAGCCGCAGGACGGGGAGCCGCAGGACTGCCAGGGGCGGAGCGGGGGCAGTGGCACGAGGGACGGCCGGGCGGCGTGCAACGACCGGCGGCCGGCGCTCTGACCGTCTGTCGCGGGGCGCGGCGTCGCCGTCCCTGCGCACGACCACGTCCTGCGCGACACCTCCTCGGCGCGACCACGTCCTCGCGCTCCGCACCGGGAGACCCTACGTTGATGACCTCACCAGAAGGAGCCGCCACGTGACCATCCGGGTCGTACTCGTCTCGCCCGCGACGAGTTCGTCGCTGCGGCAGGCCCGTTTCGACGACGGGGCCTCGATCGACGCCGCCGGGGCGGCGCTCGCCCGCGCCGCGGCCGGGACCCTGCCCGCAGCCGCGCGGGTCCTCGTCTCGCCCGGTGTGCGGTGCGGTGAGACGGCGGCAGCCCTCGGTCTCGACGCGCTGGAGACGGCGGAGCTGGCGGGTCTGGGGGTGGGCCGGTGGCGGGGCCTGACGCTCGCCGAGGTCGGCGCCGCCGAGCCGGAGGCGGTGGCCCGCTGGCTCGCCGATCCCGGGTCGGCGCCGCACGGCGGCGAGTCCGTGCGGGATCTGTGCGACCGGGTGGCCGGCTGGCTGGAGAGGGCTGCGGACGACGAGGGACGCATCGTGGCCGTCGTCGAGCCGGAGATCGTACGGGCCGCGGTGGTGCATGTGCTGGGGGCGTCCGCCACGGCCTTCTGGCGGCTGGACGTGCCGCCGTTGACGGCGACCTCCCTCAGCGGGCGCGGCGGACGCTGGAACCTGCGGCTGGGACTTCCACTGGATCGGGCGGACGCGGCCTGAGGCCGTGTCCGCCCGATCGTCGTCGGTCTCCGGGACGGAGTCCGCGGCTCACCGCGAGGCGGTCACCGCCGTCCCCGCGGGGATCGCGGCGGGCTTCGGGTTCAGCAGCCGTTCGGCCAGTTCCCCGAAGACGAGGCCGAAGCCTGCCCACATCGTGATCTGCAAGGCGAGCGAGGAGAGCCGGAACCGCCACAGCAGGGCCGCCGGGAAGTCCGTCGGCACCTCGTTGACGGAGGGCAGGAACGCGTAGGCCAGCCCGATCACGACGGTGAAGCCGAGAACGGCGACGACCGTGGCGTACCAGGCTCCCAGTCCCGGTGCGAGCCGTTTGCCCGCGATCACGGCGGCGACCGCGAGGAGCACGCCGAGCACCATCATCAGGAAGTACAGGGTGGTCCGCTTGGCGATGGTGTCGTGGTCACCGACCGCGGGCGGATTGGCCGGGTACTTGAGGAACGGGACGACGTACACGGTGAGCAGCGCCGCTCCCGAGAGCAGGAGCGCCGTGGCCCGGGGGCTGAAGCGGCCGACGCGGCCGAGCGCGAAGCAGTACGCCAGGGCGGCGATGCCGCCGAAGGCGACCCCGTACACCAGGACGCCGGTGGCGAGGCCCGCGGTGGACTGGAGGCTGCGGGAGACGAGTTCGACCTCGTGCTCGTGCGCGGGCGCGTGGGACTCCTCGAAGCCGATCGCGCCGTCGACGTTCGGCTCACCGAGGAAGTAGGCGACGACCAGGGCGAGCACGCCGGCCGCGAGGCCGGCGAGCATGCCGCGGACGAGCAGGTTTCTTACCGTTGCGGAGTTCATCGAGTGCGCGGCGTCCCTCGTCAGTGGCAGGGGAAGCCGAGAAGGTGGCGTGCGTCGTGCACCCACTCGTGGACTCCCTCGCCGGAGACGACGGAGGTGGCGCCCTGTTCGGCGCCGACGAAGTAGAGCAGGACCAGCATCAGGACGCCGAAGAAGACGGCCCAGGGGGCGATGTCCTTCAGCGGCAACTTGGCGGGTACCACAGGGGTGGTGGGGGTCGGCTGGGCGACATGCTGCGCCATGGCAGGGCCTCCTCTGGGAGTTCGCGTCCCATCTCGGTGGTGCACAGGACGACGGCTCCGGGTCTGACTCTTGATGTGCCCCTCGAGGAGGAGCGCACCGTTCACAGTGGCGCGACCGTGCCGGATTTCCACCGGCTTCCGTGCTGACGTCGTCGATATCAGAGCGACGGTACCGCGTGTCGCCCGCTCGGCCAATACCGCACCGCCTGCCGTGATGTCGCTCGCAGCGGCCAAGTGGTGCGGATCACCGGCAGGATCGGGTGCTGACCGGAGGGCAGAGCGGGTGCTGATCGTGTGGCGATCGCCGGACCGCGAGCGTCGGACGGCTGCCGCGGTGACCGTCACGGCGACGGACTGATGCCGGCGGACGGGTCGAGGAGGCCGGCGACCAGGGCGGCGAACTCGTCGGGGGCGGCGAGGCGGACGCCGAGGGCCTCGGCCTTGGCGCGCTTGGACCCGGCGCCCTCCCCGGCCACCACGAGAGAGGTCTTCCCGGAGACGCTGGAGGAGGAGCGGCCGCCGGCCCGTTCGATGAGTTCGTTCATCTGATTGCGGCTCAGCTTCTCCAGCGCTCCGGTCATCGCGCCGGTGACGACCACGGTCATCCCGGCCAGCGGACCGCCCGCCGCGTCGGCGCCTTCCGCGCCTTGCATGCCTTCCGTGTCTTTCGTGCCGTCGTCTTCGCCCTCGTCGGCTGCCGCGGCTGTGCGGGGCACGGGCGGGGTGGCGCCCGGTTCGGTCATGTTCACCCCGGCCGCGACGAGTTTGTCGATGAGCGGGGCCAGTTCGGCGAGTTCGGCGACGATCGACGGGGCCTTCTCGACGCCGATGCCCTCGACCTGCCGGATCCCCTCGGCGTCGGCGGCGCGGAGATGGTCCATGGTGGCGAAGTGCCGGGCGATGCGCCGCGACATCGAACGGCCGGTGCCGCGCACGCCCAGCGCGCACAGCACCCGCGACAGCGGCTGCGCCCTGGCGGCGGCGAGCGCGGCCAGCAGGTTGTCGGTGCTGGTCTCCCCCATCCGCTCGAGGCCCAGCAGCTGGTCCCGGGTCAGGGTGAAGAGGTCGGCGAGGTCCGCGACCAGTCCGGCGTCGACGAGCTGGACGACCCGGGTGTGGCCGAGGCCCTCGATGTCGAGCTGGTCGCGCCCGGCCGCGTAGGACAGGGAGGCGACGAGATGGCAGTTGCGGCCGTTCTCGCAGCGCCAGCGCTGCTCGCTGGTGTCGATGCCCGACCCGCACCGCGGACACGTCTCGGGGAACAGGATGGGCTGCTCCTCCCCGGTGCGCAGATGGGCGACGGGCGCCTCGATGCGCGGGATGACGTCACCGGCCCGGTGGACCATGACCCGGTCGCCGAGGCGCAGGTCCCGGCGGGTGATGTCGGCCGGGTTGTGCAGGGTGGCGTAGGTGATGGTGGAGCCCTCGATCTCCACCGGCTCCAGGACGGCGCGCGGCGCGATGACGCCGGTGCGGCCCACGTTCCACTCCACCGCCAACAGTCGGGTGATCTTCTCCACGGCCCGCAGCTTGAAGGCGATCGCCCAGCGCGGGGCCCGTGAACCGGATCCGGCCGCCGCCTGGTCGGCGGCCAGGTCGGCCTTGACGACGATCCCGTCGATCCCGAACGGCAGCGCGGCGCGCAGCGCGGCCGTCTCCTCGACCCGGGTCAGGACCTCGTCGACGGTGGCCGCGGTGATGCCGGGCACGGCGGTGGCGGCCGTGGTGTTCACGCCCAGCGCCGCGGCCTCGGTCATGAGGTCGCTGTGCGCGCTCTCCCGCAGACGCTCGGCGAGTGCCGGGTCGCTGTCGGCGAGAGGCAGCAGGCCGTAGCCGAAGAACGTCATCGGGACGGTGTAGGCGCGTTCCCTGGCGCGCAGGGTGCCCGCGGCGGCGTTGCGGGGGTTGGCGAACGGTGCTCCGCCGTGCGCGGTGCGCACCTCGTTGGCGTGCTCGAACTGGGCGTTCGTCATGAGGACTTCGCCGCGCACCTCCACCGTGAGCGGCTGCGCCAGTTCGGCCGGCAGACCCTCCACGGTGCCGATCGCGTGCGAGACGTCCTCCCCGGCCGTCCCGTCGCCGCGGGTGACGAGCTGTGTCAGCCGGCCCTGCCGGTAGCGGGCCGCGATCGCCAGCCCGTCGAGCTTGGGCTCCACGCTGAACCGGGTGACCTCGCGGCCGATGCGTCTGGTCAGCGAGACGGTCCACGCCGTGAACTCCTCGGGCGAGAACACGTTGTCCAGGCTCAGCATCGCCACCGTGTGCGGGACGTCGCCCACCACGGCCCCGCCGGCGACCTTCCCCGTCGGCGAGTCGGCCAGCGTCTGCTCCGGGTGCTCGGCCTCCCAGGCCGCGATGGACCGCACCAGCCGGTCGTAGTCGTCGTCGTCGAGCCCCGACGTGCCGGCCGCGTAGTACGCCGCCGACGCCTTCACCGCGTCCTCGACCGCCTGCGCGTAGGCGGCGGCGTCCCCGATCACTGCACCACGTGTTGTCATGCAGGCATCCTGCCCGCCACCACTGACAACGCCCTGGAGCGCCGCTGCCGCGGCCGCCCCCGGGAGGCGCGGACCGGTGCCTGCGATGGCCGGCCGTGCGTCAGCGATCTTCGCAACTGGACTTGGGACCAGCGCATTTGACGCATCATCATAGAGTGAGTCAGGGTGCGTGGCGGCTCCCCTTCCCCGTCGCGCGGCCGGAGCCCCCACTGGAAAGGCACGACCCTGCGGAACGAACCGCACAGCGCCACCCCCGACCCGTCCGCCGCCCTGCCCTCCCCCCGCCGGTCGGCGTTCTCGCCCGCCGCCGACGTCATCGGCACGGAACTCGACCTGCGGATGACCTCCGACCATCTGGTGCACGCGCTGACCCCCGGGTTCTGCGACGCGGCCTCGGTGTACCTGCTGGAGCGCTGGCGTCTGGAGGAGAACGCGCGCGTCCGCGCGGACGCGCCCCGGGTCGAGGTGCGCCGGACGGCGCTGCGCGTCGGGCCCGGCGCGCTGGCGGACTGGGAGGCCGCGTTGCCGGTGGGCGAGATGGTCGCCCACTCCCGCCGGACGCCCTACGCCCGCGTCCTCGCCGACGGACAGGCGCGGGTGCTCGACGCGGTGGACCCGCACACGTCCGGGCGGCTCGCCGGTCCGCGCGGCGGCGACGCGCGCGCCGGCGACCTGCTGCGCGTGACGTCGTTCCTGGTGGTCCCGCTGCGACTGCGGGACAAGCCCATCGGCTTCGTCAACTGCACGCGGGGACCGGGCCGGCCGGCGTTCGGCACGGCCGACGTGGCCGCCGTGGAGGCGCTGGCCGCACGGACCGCCGTCGCCCTGGACAACGCGCGCCGGTACGAGCGTGAGCGGCGCACCGCGCTCGCCATCCGCAACAGCCTGCCGTCCGGCGCCGCCGAGGAGTTCGGAGGCTGCCGCGCCGCCCACGGCTGTCTGCCGGCCGGGCACGGCAATCTCGTCGGCGGCGACTGGTCCGACGTGTTGCGGCGGCCCGGCGACCGGGTCAGTCTGATCGTCGGGGACGCGATGGGACACGGTCCCGAGTCCGCCGTCGCGATGATCCAACTCCGCACCGCCGTGCGGACCCTGGCGGCACTGGACATCCCCGCGGCCGACCTCGTGGGACGACTCGACGCGCTCGCCGGGGACTCCCCCGGGGTCTCCTTCGCCACCTGCATCTACGCCGAGTGGGACGCCCGGCGGCGCACCTGCACCCTGGTGGGGGCCGGCCATCCTCCCCCACTGCTGCGCGGCCCGCGGGGCCGGACCGCGCCCGTCGCGCTGGCCGGGGCGGGTCTGCCCCTCGGACTTGGCGCGGGCAGCTACGAGGAGACCGTGCTGAGCGTGCCCGACCCCTCCCTGCTGGTCCTCTACAGCGACGGTCTGGTCGAGTCCCGCGACGCCGACATCGACCACGAGATCACCCGCCTGGCGCGCACCGTGGACGCGGCCGTCGCCGAACCCGTGGACGGCGCCGCGCAGGACGCGCTGCCGTCCCTGTGCCGACGGCTCCTGCACGCAGCGTCGGGCACGGCCGGAGCCGACGACCGCACCCTGCTGCTCGCCGAACTGACGCCCTCGGGTCGCTGACGCCCGGCCGAACGCCAGGAAGCAGCCGCGCCCGAGGTGTGCGCTCAGTCCGCCAGGGTCGCCCACACCGCGTTGCCGCCGGTGAGTGTGGACCGGTCCACACCCCAGGACTGGGACAGCTGCTCCACGAGGAGCAGGCCGCGGCCGCCCTCGTCGTCGGGGCCGGGTTCGCAGCGCGGCAGGCCGCGGCCCGTGCGGTCGTGGTCGTGCACCTCCAGACGCAGGCATCCCTCGGTGACGAGGCCGACCCCGCACAGGAACCGGGTGCCGAGGGTGTGCCGTACGGCGTTGGTGGCCAGTTCCGAGACGAGCAGGGCGGCGTCCGCGCACACCTCGCCCGGCAACCGCCACGCGGTCAGCCACATGGTCATGGAGCGGCGGGCGATGGACACGCTGGAGCGGTGCGCGGGAAGTTCGAGCCAGTGCGTCCGGTCCGGGCTCCAGGTGTCTAAGAACTGGGGGGAGGTCGCGTGGGGGGACACGGTGGTCGCCTTCCGTGGGGGACGGGAGCAGCCAGAGGCCGGGGAAGGTGAGCAAAGGGCCCGGAAGAAGGGGACGTTGTGGACGGGCCCTGCGCCGGTGAACTGTCGAGCGAGCCAACTCACGCGGGGATGGCGGAGCTTGACGGGGGAACGCTCGAGTTCGGCGGCGCGCTTCACACAAGTAACTATGCTCGCAACGAAGTTCAAGCTGCAACCGACTGCCTGATAATTTCAGCAAGCCGATATCCGTCTGGCCGCTTCAGTATGCCGCTGCCAGACTCGCGGCGGTGTCTCTCCCCAGGAGGTAGGCGTGAGCGAAGGCCGTTCGGGCGCGGGCAGCCCCAGTGCGCCCACCGTGCTGCGCATGATCCTCGGCCGGCGACTGCAGGAGCGGCGCCAGCACGCGGGCGTCTCCCTGGAGGACGCGGCCCGGGCCCTGCGGGTCAAGCCGCTGACCGTACGACGCCTGGAGAAGGCGGAGGTCGGACTGCGGCCCCTCTACGTGGAGATCCTGCTGGAGACGTACGGGGCCGGCCGGCAGGAGATCGAGGAGTTCGTCGGTCTCGCCGAGCGGGCCAACGAGCCGGGCTGGTGGCACCCCTACCGCGATGTGCTGCCGAGCTGGTTCAGCGCCTACGTCAGCCTGGAGACCGCGGCCCGTACCCTGCGCGCCTACGAGCCCCACTACGTCACCGGGCTGCTGCAGACCGCGCGTTACGCGCGCGCGGTCCTGAGCGGCGGCTTCCCGAACGACCGGGACGACGACCTGCGGCGCCGCGTCGACCTGCGGCTGCGCCGCCAGAGCCTGCTGGAGAGATCCGACGCGCCCACACTGTGGGTGGTGCTGGAGGAGGCCGTGCTGCACCGGGTGGTGGGCGACGCCGAGGTGATGCGCGAGCAGATCGACCGGCTGCTCGAGATGTCGGAACAGGAGCACGTCAGCGTCGACGTCGTGCCGTTCGCGGCCGGCGCCCACGTCGGCGCGTGCGCCCCGTTCACCTACTTCCGGTTCGAGGAGCCGGAACTGCCCGACATCGTCTACACCGAGATCCTCTCCGGCGCCGTCTATCTGGACCAGCGCTCCGATGTCGCCGCCCATCTGGAGGCGCACAACCGCATGTCCCTGCTGACCTCGGACCACGACAGCAGGGCACTCCTGAACCGGATGCGCAAGGAGTACTCATGACCGGCGCCCAGGGCATCGAGGGCCGTGCCCACCACCACGTCTACAACGGGATGCCCGCCGCCGACCTCGGCGAGCACGGCTGGGAGTCCCCGTGGAGCGGCCCCAACGGCGGCCAGTGCGTGCAGACGAAGCAACTGGCCGACGGACGGGTGGCGATGAGGCAGTCGACCGATCCCGGCGGCCCCGCGCTGATCTACACCCCCGAGGAGATCGCCGCGTTCGTCGCGGGCGTCAAACGGGGCCTCGCCGACCATCTCACGGCCGGCTGAGACCCGGGCACGGACGGCGCGAGGCGTCCGCCCACCGGCCTGATCCGCCGGACACCCCCCACACACAGCACCGAAAGGCACAGGATGACCACCTCGAACGCCCCGCGGGACATCGACACCAGCAGGCCGCACTCCGCCCGGATGTACGACTACTACCTCGGCGGCAAGGACCACTTCGACGTGGACAAGCAGGCCGCGGAGACCGTGGCGTCGGTCTACCCGGGCATCTTCGTGTGCGCCCGGGAGAACCGCGCGTTCATGCACCGGGCGACCAGGGTCCTCGCGCGCGAGCACGGCATCCGCCAGTGGCTGGACATCGGCACCGGCATTCCCACCGAACCCAACCTGCACCAGGTCGCCCAGTCGGTGGTCCCCGACGCACGCGTCGTCTACGCCGACAACGACCCGCTCGTCCTGAAGTACGCGGAGCGGCTGATGCGCAGCACGCCCCAGGGCCGTACGGCCTATGTCCACGGTGACGTGAACGACCCCGGCGCGCTGCTCGCCGCGCCCGCCCTGGCCGATGTGCTCGACCTGGACCGGCCGGTGGCCCTGTCCCTCAACGCGCTCATGCACTTCGTCACCGACGCGCAGGACCCGTACGGCATCGTGGGCCGGCTGCTGGACGCCCTGCCGTCGGGCAGCGCGCTGGCCCTCAGCCACTGCACGCCCGACTTCGATCCGGTCACCTGGCAGAAGGTCACCGACATCTACACGGGGGCGGGCACGCCGGTGCGGTTCCGCTCACAGCAGGACGTCACCCGCTTCTTCGACGGGCTCGACCTCCTCGACCCCGGGGTCACGGTCGGCCACCGCTGGCGTCCGGACGGCGCCGTCGAGGCCACGGACGCCACCGTCAGTCTCTGGACGGGCGTCGGCATCAAGCCCTGACCGGCCCCCACCCCCACCACCACCGGCACACCGACAGCTCGACAGGAGTTACAGATGCACGACACGGGCGGCCTGGGTGACGTCGTCGCGGACGCCTACACGCTGGGCGACGGCGACTGGGCCATGGAACCCGTCGCCCGTGGCGCGCTCGGTCAGATCTGGAAGCTGACGCGGAAGGACGCGCCGAACGGCCCGGCGGGCGGGCCGGCGTGGGCGGTGAAGGAGTTGCTCTTCGACGGTGACGAGGAGCAGGTTCTGCGGGAGTCCGCGCTGCGCGGCGCCGCGGAGCGGCTGGGCATCGCCTCTCCGCGGCTCTTCGCCGACCGTGCGGGCGCCTGCCTCACACGGCTCGGCGGCTCACCCGACGGGCCCTGGGTGAAGCTGTACGAGTGGGTCGACGGAGTCCCGGCGGACGCGTCCGATCCGGAGATCCTCAGCTGGTGCGGGCGGACGCTCGCCGCCCTGCACCGGGCCGGGGCGGAGCCGGCCGGGACGCCCGACCCCTGGTACGAGCGGTGCCCTTCGCCCGCCGAGTGGGCGCAGCTCCACTCACGGGTGCGGCGGGCCGGCGTGCCGTGGTCGGACGCCCTGGGCCGGTTCGTCGCCTCGGCGGCCGGGGAGCTCGCCCGCCACGTCTCGGCGTCCGTCACCGAGGGCGTCCCGGCCGACGGTGAGGAGGTGGTGGTGTCGCACCTCGATGTGAAGCCCCAGAACGTGCTGGTGGGGCCCCGCGGGCCGGTTCTCCTCGACTGGGACAACGCCGGGCCGACGTCGGCGGGGCGCGAACTCGCGCAGGCCGCGTTCGTCTGGTCCGGCGGGAACGACTTCCACGCCGGGTCCGCCCGGCGGCTGGTGCGCGCGTACCGGGAAGCCGGGGGCCGCCCCGTGCTCAGGGGCCTCGGCTCGTTCTCGATGCTGTTCGCCACGGCCCTGAACTACGTCCGCGTGCAGGCCGAGTGCGCGATCGACCCGACGGTGACGCCGGCGCAACGGGAGTTCGCGAGCGGTCAGGTCGTCGCCTCGCTGCGGGATCTGCCGGATCCGGCCGCCGTCGCACGGCTGGCGGAGTGTCTGGAGTCCGCGTGGTGACGGCAGTCGCCCGGCAGGAGGCGGGGGACGCCGGTCAGCGGTCCGTCGGCGGCAGACGGTCCAGGCCCGTGTCGCGCAGAATGCGCTCGACGGTGTCGTCGAGGGCGCTGTCCGCGCCGATGACGGTCTCGGCCCCGCCCGGCAGCAGATCCAGGGGGCGGTACCAGTCGCGCAGGTCCGCCTCGCCCACCTCGTGCGCGATCGGCTTGGTGGCGTGGCGCCGGAGGGTCTCGGCGAACGGCACGTCGAGGTAGTAGGCGTGGGTGGGGCCGCGGTGGTCGGCGCGCAGCCGGGCGAGCATGACGCCGTAGTGGTCGGCGTACATGAGGCCCTCGAGGACGACGTGGTAGCCGGCGTCCAGGGCGTAGCGGGCGACGGCGTCGATCAGTCCGATGTTCGCGGCCCCGGGCCGGTCGCGCTCGCGCAGCACGACCCGGCGGAGGTTGTCCTGGCCCACCAGGGCGAGACCGCGGCCGAACCGGTCGCGCAGGGCCGCCGCGATCGAGGACTTGCCCGAGGCGCTGTTGCCGCGCAGCACGACCAGCCGGGTGTCACGGGTGCCTGCCTTCACGGCGGCCACGGTACCGGTCCCGAGCCCCGGCGGTCGGGGCGCCGGCGCGGCCGTGGGCCCGGTCGTGGGGCCGCGCGTCGACAACGTCCGGGAGCACCGATACGCCACACCGGGCATTTGCGCCGATAGGTCGCTGAAGCCGAACGAAAATGTTAACTGGTGTCCGTAACATGGCCGTTGGGACGTAAGTTGTGGCTCGACCTGCTCACGCCACGGCTGAAAGACGGACGCCCCTCATGACCGACCATGTCACCACGCCAGGACCTGCGGCCCCTCAGAAGATCGACACGACGGTGCCGCACTCGGCCCGCATCTGGAACTACTGGCTGGGCGGGAAGGACAACTACCCCGTCGACGAGCAGGCCGGCGACGCGTACACCGCCGTCTTCCCCGGCATCGTCACCATCGCCCGCAGCAGCCGGGCCTTCCTGCGCCGCAACATCACCTTCCTCGTCGCCGAGGCCGGCATTCGCCAGTTCCTCGACGTGGGGACCGGCCTGCCGACCGCCGAGAACACCCACGAGGTCGCCCAGGGCCTGGCTCCCGAGACGCGGATCGTCTACGTCGACAACGACCCGCTGGTCCTCGCGCACGCCCGCGCCCTGCTCACCTCCACCCCGCAGGGCGCGACCGCGTACGTCGACGCCAACGTGCTGGACCCCGAGCGCATCCTGGCGGCGGCCGCCGAGACGCTGGACTTCACCCGCCCCACGGCGCTCATCCTCAGCAACATCCTGGGCCATGTCGCCGACTACGACGAGGCCCGCTCCGTCGTCACCCGGCTGATGGCCGCCCTGCCCTCCGGGAGCTACCTGTCCGTCAACGACGGTTCGCGGGGCGTGGACCCGGTCTTCGAGCAGGCCCAGGACGCTTACAACGAGAGCGGCGCGGTCCCGTACAACCTGCGCACGGTCGACGAGATCACGGCGTACTTCGAGGGCCTCGAGCTGCTGGAGCCCGGAGTCGTCTCGGTTCCGCTGTGGCGTCCGGAGTCCGCCTCCCCGGCCCCGGCCGTGATCGGCGAGCACGGCGGCCTCGCCCGCAAGCCCTAGCGGACGGCCGGACCGCCGGGCGGGCCGGACCGCCCGGCGGTCCGGGCGAACGGACCTCGCCTCCGCCGCGACAGCCCGTCAGGGGCATCGCGGCGGGGGCGTCGCGCCGTCACCCCCGCCGGAGCGCGTCGCGGACGTGCTCCCCGAGGCCGCTCACAACAGTCGTCGGATGTCGCCGCGGACCCGGTAGAAGCCGCCGGCCGCCGAGTGCAGGGCGTCCACCACGTACCGCGCCCCGGGCTCGCGTATCTCACGCGGGAACTGCACGTTCCACGACGTGTCGTAGCCCTCGGAGACCACGTGCACCCGGACGCGGCCGCCCTCCCGGACGCACTCGACGACGACGGCGCCGGCGGGCGCCTGGGCGACCGTCGCCACCGCGCTCACGGCGGTGGCCGGCGCATAGGTCGGCAGGACCGCCGCGAGCTTCACGTCCCGGGCCACCGGCACGGTGCCCTGCTGCGCCGCGGAGACGGCCGTCTCGCTCGCGTCCACGCAGACCAGCGAGCCGTCCGTGGTCACCAGGTACAGCCGTTCGTCGTGGTACTGCATCGACAGGGCCGAGCCGCCGCCGGTGCCGAGCTTCCACAGGCGCGTGCCGTCCCGGTCGAAGCAGTAGACGGACGACGACGCGTCACCCGCGAACACGAACCGGCCGCCCGGCGAGGTGGCGCACGAGTACACCGCGCTGTCACAGCCGTACGTGGCCTCGATCGCGCCGGTCGCCTTCGACAGCCGCTGGACCACGCGGTGGGCGGTGCCCGCGTACACGGCGTCGTCCTCCTGCCAGCCGAAGAGGACGCCGCCGCGGGTGGGCGTGTGCCAGAGCTCGCCGCCGCCGTCGGGCGCGTAGGCGGTGACGCCCCGGTGGTGGCCGTGGTAGACGCCGCGGTCGTCGGCGCGGACCATCCAGGCGTGCTCGCCCTGGCTGCGGCGGGCCCACTGGTGCTCGTCCTCGTGGTCGATGACGGTGAGCCGACCGCCCCGGTCCGAGACGTTCAGCACGCCCTCGTGGATGTCCAGCCAGAAGATGTCGACGTCGGCCGTGATGTCGTAGGCCGCGAACGGCAGCTTGGACGACAGGTCGTACACCTTGCCGTCGTCGCAGCCGGCGTAGATCCAGAAGTCGTCGGCGACCAGGCACTTCACGCCGTCCGGCAGGTTGAAGCGGGCGAGGACGCCGCCTTCGTGGTCCAGGGTGTAGACGTCGCCCGCCTGGTTGCCGACCCAGCAGTGGTCGTCGTCGACATGGATGCCGAAGGCGGAGGAGCCGGTGCGGAACCGCCACAGCACCGGGGCCACCGCGCGCGCCGTGGACGGCGCCGACGCGACCTGACGGCGCGTGACCGCACGGGGGGCGCGCTGCCCGGCGACGGCCGGGGCATAGCCCTTGCGGACCTTCTCCCCGACCTTCTTCGCGGCGGCGGCGCGCGCCTTCTCGGCGGTGGGGAACGCGGTCGTCTGCACCTGGCCCGTGGCGCCGATCCGCCCGTAGCGCACCGTCACCACCGTGCCGTCGACGGTGACTTCGTAGAACTTGTGCGCGCTCCCGTCGTCCTGCGACAACTCCAGATACGTCGTGGACAGCGTGCTGGACCCGGCAGACATGACACACCCCTCCCCAGGCGGGCCCGCGGCCGTTCCGGCGAGTCCCACTGATCGAACCGTAGGCGCAGGCACTGACATCGGGGTGCCGCGCAGGCTCCGGTGGCGGCCCGGGCGCCGGGCGGCGCCGTCAGTCCTCGGCGTCCTTCCCCGGACGGCCGGGCGGGGCCTCGCCCGCGGTGAGGTGTTCCAGGACCTCGACCAGTTCCTGACAGGCACGTTCCACGGAGCGGCGGGTGTTGCGCTGCTCCGTGATCACCGCGGACAGGAGCAGGGCGGTCAGGGCCATCGTCCCGTTGAAGGCCTGGAGTTTGATCATCACCTCGATCCGGGACAGACCCTCGAAGGGCCCGACGGCGTCCGTCGCGGCGACCGTGGCGAGGACCGAGGTGAACAGGGCGCACAGCATGCTGCCGGCGAGCTGGAAGCGCAGTGCCGCCCAGATCAGCAGCGGGTAGACCAGGAACAGGAGGCTGACGGGACTCCGCGTGGCCAGCGGGACCAGGACGCAGGCGCTCAGGGCCAGTCCCGTGGCCTCCTTCCAGCGCGACAGGTCCAGGGGCAGGCGCATCGCGAACAGCATCAGCAGCACGGGGGTGACGAGCAGCACGCCCATCGCGTCGCCGACCCACCAGGCGAGCCAGACCGGCCAGAAGCTGTGCGCGCCGAGGCGGTCGGTGAGCAGCAGCAGACCGACGCCCACGGTCGCGCTCACCAGCATCGCCGTGAGCGCCCCCAGGAACACCAGTGCGAGGCCGTCGCGCAGTCGGGCCAGGTCGTTGCGGAAGCCCACCCTGCGCAGCATGAGGTACGCGCACACCGGGGCGGCGGTGTTGCCCAGCAGATTGCCGATCACCACGGGACGCAGCGAGGTCAGGGACATGATGACGAGCAGGGCCCCGAGGGCGATGCCCGGCGCGCAGCGCAGCCCGAAGAGCAGCAGGCAGGCCACCGCGACGCCGGTGGGCGGCCAGATGGGGGTGAAGACCGCGCCCTCGACGACGAGCTCCCGCATGAGGCCCAGGCGCCCCGCCGCGTAGTAGCAGAGGGCGACGGCCAGCGTCAGCACGACGAAGCCGGCCGCCCGGCGCAGATCCTCGGTACCCACCACGCTGCCATCAGACACCGGCTGCGCGTCCTCGGCGAGGCGGGAGACCCCCGTGTCCGGCCTACGGCTGAAGCTCGGCGCTGCCCGCGACCGCTCCCTACAGCCGTACGCGGGGCACTTCCGGCGCCACCAGCCCGTCGTGCCCCACCACGAGCACCGCCGCGTCGTCCTCGTGCCCGACCCGCTCGGCGCCCTTGATGACCGCGGCGGCCAGCGAGCCCGCCTCCATGCCCGCGACGGCGGCTATGCCCGCGAGCCGCACGACCTGGTCGAGGCCCTCCTCGACGCTCAGGTGCGGCCCTTCCACGACACCGTCCGTGAGCAGGACGAACACCCCGCCCTTGGTGAGCCGATAGCGGGTGACGGGATAGTCCGAGCCCTCCTGGACCCCCAGCGGCGGTCCGCCCTCGTCCTCGGCGACGCCGGACTTGCCGTCCGCGGTGGCCCACACGCACGGGATGTGGCCCGCCCGGGCGCTCTCGAGCACTCCGGTGGCGGGATCGAGCCGCATGAACGTGCAGGTGGCGAAGAGATCGCTGCCGAGCGAGACGAGCAGGTCGTTGGTCCGGGCGAGGAGCTCGCCCGGCTCGCCGGTCACGGAGGCGAGGGCGCGCAGCCCGGCCCGGACCTGACCCATGAAGGCGGTCGCCTCTATGTTGTGGCCCTGGACGTCACCGATGGACAGGCCGACCCGCCCGTCCGGCATGGCGAAGGCGTCGTACCAGTCTCCGCCCACGTTGAGGCCGTGACAGGCGGGCGCGTACTGCACGGCCAGCCGGAAACCGGGACCGGTGGGCAGGTCGCGGGGCAGCATGCCGCGCTGCAGGGCGAGGGCCAGTTCGACGCGGGAGCGTTGCTGCTCCGCGCGTTCCCGCGCCTGGGCGGTCAGCGAACCGAGTCTGGCCAGCAGCTCGTCGCCGTCGTCCGTGGTGCGCTTGCGGGACATGATCACTCCGGCGGGACGGCAGCTCGTCGGGAGGACGCCCCTTTCGGGCAAACCTCACATTTTACCTTTAGAGGATGATAGCGGTCGCGAGGCGAGGCCCGTCAGGCGAACCGGACCCGAGCGCGCCCGCAGAGCCCGGCACAGCCGCCACCCCCCGCGGACAACCGGGGGCGCGACCGGGGGCGCGGGCGCCCGGCGGGCGCACCGGACGCCGCCCCGACGCCCCCGCGTCCCCGCGTCCCCGCGTCCCCGCGTCCCCGAAGGAGCTCAGCCGGCGAGCGCCGCGTCGACCACGTCCTTGGCCTCGTCCTGGACCCGGCGCAGATGGTCGGGGCCGAGGAAGGACTCGGCGTAGATCTTGTAGACGTCCTCGGTGCCCGACGGGCGGGCCGCGAACCAGGCGTTCTCGGTGGTCACCTTGATGCCGCCGATGGACGCGCCGTTGCCGGGCGCCTCGGTGAGCACGGCGGTGACCGCCTCGCCGGCCAGGGTGTCGGCGGTGACCTGAGCGGGCGAGAGCCTGCCCAGGAGCGCCTTCTCCTCCCGGTCGGCCGGTGCGTCGATGCGCGCGTAGGCGGGAGCGCCGAAGCGGTCGGTGAGTGCGGCGTAGTGCTCGGAGGGGGTCTTCCCGGTGACCGCCGTGATCTCGGAGGCCAGCAGCGCCAGGATGATGCCGTCCTTGTCGGTCGTCCAGACGGAGCCGTCGCGGCGCAGGAAGGACGCGCCCGCGGACTCCTCGCCGCCGAAGCCGAGCGAACCGTCGACGAGGCCGTCCACGAACCACTTGAAGCCGACGGGCACCTCGACCAGCCGGCGTCCGAGGTCACCGGCGACGCGGTCGATCATGGACGACGACACCAGCGTCTTGCCCACGCCCGCGCCCGCGGGCCACTGCTCGCGGTGCGCGTAGAGGTAGGCGATGGCCGCGGCCAGGTAGTGGTTGGGGTTCATCAGGCCCGCGTCGGGGGTGACGATGCCGTGCCGGTCGGCGTCGGCGTCGTTGCCCGTGGCGATGTCGAACCGGTCGCGCCGGCCGATGAGGGAGGCCATCGCGTACGGCGACGAGCAGTCCATGCGGATCTTGCCGTCCCAGTCCAGCGTCATGAATCGCCAGGTGGGGTCGGTCAGCGGGTTGACCACCGTCAGGTCGAGGCGGTGCTGCTCGGCGATCCTGCCCCAGTAGGCGACCGAGGCCCCGCCCAGCGGGTCGGCGCCGATGCGCACGCCGGCGGCGCGGATCGCGTCCAGGTCGAGGACGCCGGGCAGGTCGGCGACGTACACGCCGAGGAAGTCGTACCGCTGCGTCGTGGGGGCGGCGAGGGCCCGTGCGTAGGGGACGCGCCGGACGTCCTTCAGACCGGACGCGATGATCTCGTTGGCCCGGTCCTGGATCCAGGACGTGGCGTCGGAGCCCGCGGGCCCGCCGCTCGGCGGGTTGTACTTGAAGCCGCCGTCGGCGGGCGGATTGTGCGAGGGGGTGACCACGACGCCGTCGGCGAGGGCGGCGGTGCGACCGCGGTTGTGGGTCAGGATCGCGTGCGACACGGCGGGCGTGGGCGTGTAGCCGTCGGCGCCGTCGATGAGCACCGTGACGCCGTTGGCCGCGAACACCTCGAGGGCGGTGACCCGGGCCGGCTCGGACAGGGCGTGGCTGTCGGCGCCGAGGAAGAGGGGGCCGTCGGTGCCCTGCGCGCCCCGGTACTCGCAGATGGCCTGGCTGGTGGCCGCGATGTGGTCCTCGTTGAAGGCGGTGTTCAGCGACGATCCGCGGTGCCCCGAGGTGCCGAACGCCACGCGCTGCCCCGGGTCTGCCGGGTCGGGGTGCAGCGCGTAGTACGCGGTGACCAGCCGGGCGACGTCGACGAGATCCTCGGGGTCCGCCGTCCGGCCCGCTCGCTCGTGCTGCATGTGCCCGCTCCTCCACGTCGGTCGACCATTGCCGTGCGGTCCCATCTTCCCTCGTGGGAGCGGCTGTCCGCGAGTACGGGCCGGCTTTTCGCGGCCGTCGGCGGTCCGCTCAGCGCCGGCGGCCGCGCACCGACCAGCCGCTGCCGATGCCCGCGACGTGGAGGGCGAGCGCGGTCAGGCCGAGGAGCATCAGGTTGGTGGAGGTGAAGGTGTCGTTGGTGGAGATGTCCGCCGCGTTGATCAGGAAGGCGATGAAGAACAGCACTGCCGAGACGATGGCGACCACGGGGTCCGTCCTTTCGGGGTGGGGGCTCCTTCGGGGGAGCCGCTGTTCTGCGCATGCCCCCGACGGGGCTCCGAACACCGGTGGTTCCGGGAGGTGTTCGCCGTGGCGATCTGAGTAGCGGTACTCAGGCGTGGCCGGTCGTGACCCACGACACTGAGGCTCCGACCGCCCTTACGGAGAGGCACCCTCGTGTTCAGCCGAGCTGTCATCGCCCTGACGCCGCTCTTCGGGCGGCTCACCGTCACCAGTGAGATCAAGCTGCGTCTGCCCGCGGGCACCATCTTCGTGGCCAACCACGACTCCATGGCCGACCCCGCCGTCGTCATGACCGCCCTGCGGCGCTTCGAGCTGGACCCGGTGGTCATGGCGACCGCGGGACTGTGGCGCATACCGCTGCTCGGCCGGGCGCTGACCCGGGAGGGACACATCCCGGTCCACCGCCGCACCGCGCACGCGGCGCTGGCCCTCGACGCCGCCGCCGAGGCGCTGGCCGGCGGGCGGCACGTGCTCCTGTACGGCGAGGGCGGACTGCCGCGCCGCAGGGACGCCGCGGCGACCGCGCCCGAACCGTTCCGCACCGGGCTGGCCCGCCTGGCTCGGACGACCGGCGCCCTGGTCGTGCCGGTGGGCCACGCGGGCGCCCGGCGCATCGCCTCGGGCTCGGCCGCGAAGCAGCTGGCGGGCACGTTGACGGCGCCCGTCCGGCGCCCGCACTGCCACGTCCACCTGGGCGCGCCGCTGCGGCTTCCCGCGGAGACCGAGCGCGGGACGACGGCGGCGCGGCTCGCCGTCACCACGGCGTGGCGTACCGCGGCCCGGGCCGTCGGCGAGCACCCGAGGTGACCGGGCCCCCGGACACGGGGACGCCCCGAGTCGCCCTGCGGTCCGCGATGTCGCCGGGCAGCCGTGCCCGGCGCGACCGGCTGCGGACAGGGCCCGGCGACGGCGGACGGACCTCGCCGTCGTCTCCTCCCGGGACGGCGCGGGCGGGTCCGGTCAGTCCGCCCCGGGCGGCGGCGCCGTGCTCTGCCGGTGCACGAGCCGCGTCGGCACCAGCGTGGTCCCGTGCTCGGCGCCGTCCGGGCGCATCTTGCGCAGCACGGCCTGGACGCACAGCCGGCCCACCTCGGCGAAGTCCTGGTGCAGGGTGGTGAGCGGGGGCAGGAAGGAACTGGCCTCGGGGATGTCGTCGAAGCCGATGACGCTGACGTCCTCGGGCACCCGGCGGCCGCCCTCGTGCAGGGCGCGGAGCAGCCCCAGGGCCATCTGGTCGTTGGCCGCGAAGACGGCCGTGCACTCCTCGCGGGCCGCGAGCTCGCGACCGGCCAGGTAGCCGGACTCCGCCGACCAGTCGCCGCGGACCAGGGGCGGGGCCGGGCGGCCCGCCTCGGTGAGGGCGGCGCGCCAGGCGTCCGCGCGACGCTGGGCGGCGAACGAGCCCTCGGGTCCGCCCAGGTGCCAGACGGTGCGGTGGCCGAGGTCGAGGAGGTGCTGGACGGCGGTGCGGGTGCCGCCGGCCTGGTCGGTGTCGACGACGGTGTAGTGGTCGCCGGCGTCGGAGTCCACCACGACGACCTGGACGTGCGGCGGGAGTTTGACGGTCGCCGCGTCGAGCAGGTGCACCTCCATGATGACGATCACCGCGTCGACGGCCAGCTCCTCCAGCCGGGAGAACGCGCCGCGCACCTCGTCGGAGGTGGGCACGGCCACCGGGAGCAGCGTCACCGCGTAGCCCTCCTCCGCCGCCGAGGTGGCGATCGCCTCCAGGGTGCGTACGTTGCCGGTCGTGGACAGCGTGAACGTGATGACGCCTATCGTGCGGAACTCGCCGCGCTTGAGGGCCCGGGCGGCGCTGTTGGGCCGGTAGCCGAGCTCCTTCATGGCCTCGAGCACCTGCTGCCGGGTCTCCTCGTTCACCCCGGCGTACCCGTTGGAGACCCGGGACACCGTCTGCGAGGACACCCCCGCGAGGCGCGCGACGTCCGCCATGGAGGCCGTGGCCCGCGCACGCCGCGAGCCCCTCGCCGGTGTTCTTTCGGCCATGTTCACCCCGTGTGTCCGCCTCTCTGTCGGCTCGGCCGTCACAGTCTCCCCGGAGGCCCCTTGACCATCGTTATCGGGGCAGTGTAGACATGCCGCCATCAGATGTTTACGTAAACATAACAGCTTGTACATCCCCCTTGCGTGGCTGATGTTTACGCAAACATCATGGTGGCGGTGGGGCGACCGGAAATCTCCGCGCACCACCACCGGTTCCAGGACTGGACGAGCGAGGAACTACATGACGACGCTGCAACCGCCGGTGGCCGCCGAGCCGCGGCCGGCACCGCCTCCGGCGAAACGGGACCGCCGCTCCTGGACCGGGTGGGGTTTCCTCGGTCCGTTCGTGGCCGTGTTCGCCCTGGTCTTCCTGGCCCCGATCGTGTATTCGATCTACCTCAGCCTCTTCCGGAACCAGCTCATCGGCGGAAACCAGTTCGTCGGCCTGGACAACTACACCCGGGCCCTGCAGGACGACGCCTTCTGGGGCGCCGTCGGCCGGGTGGCGCTCTTCCTGGCCGTCCAGGTGCCGCTCATGCTCGGCATCGCCCTGCTGGTCGCGCTGGCACTGGACAGCGGCCGACTCTACGGCAAGAGCTTCTTCCGCATCACGATCTTCCTGCCGTACGCCGTGCCCGCCGTGGTGGCCACCCTGATGTGGGGCTTCATGTACGGCACCAAGTACGGCCTGGTGGGCGACATCAACTCCGCGTTCGGTGTCACCCTGCCCGACCTGCTCTCCCCCGGCTGGGTGCTCGCCTCCATCGGCAACATCGTGACCTGGGAGTTCGTCGGGTACAACATGCTGATCTTCTACTCGGCGCTGCGCGTCGTGCCGACCTCGCTGTACGAGGCGGCGGAGATCGACGGCGCCGGCCAGTGGCGGATCATCCGCTCGATCAAGCTGCCCGCGATCCGGGGAGCGATCGTCATCGCCACGATCTTCTCGATCATCGGCAGCTTCCAGCTCTTCAACGAGCCGAGCATCCTGCGCCCGCTGGCGCTGAACTCCATCACCACGGACTTCACGCCGAACTTCTACACGTACTCGCTGTCGTTCAACGGCCAGCAGCACAACTACTCCGCGACGGTGGCCATCATCATGGGCGTCATCACGATGGTCGTCGCCTACGCCGTCCAGCTGCGCGGCATGCGCAAGGAAGCGTGACCCGATGAGCACCTCTGTCACCGCCTCCCCCGCGAAGAGCACCGCGCCCAGACTGCGGACCCCGCGCAAGAAGCACACCCCCGGCAAGCCGAAGCGCAATGTGCTGCTGACCGTGCTGATGGCCCTGATGGTCCTCTACACCGTGGTGCCGCTGATCTGGCTGATCATCAACTCGACGAAGACCCAGTCCGGCCTGGCCGACTCCAACGGTCTGTGGTTCGCCCACGACTTCGCCCTGTGGGACAACGTCCGGGACACCTTCACCTACCACGACGGCATCTTCGGCCGCTGGCTGCTGAACACCCTGCTGTACGTCGGGCTCGGCGCGGGCGGCGCGACCCTGCTGGCCGTGCTCGGCGGGTACGCGCTGGCGAAGTTCCAGTTCCCCGGCAGGCGCGCCGTGTTCGCCGTGGTGATCGGCGCGGTGGCCGTGCCCGGTACGGCGCTGGCGGTGCCCACCTTCCTGATGTTCAGCAAGATGGGACTGACCGACACCCCCTGGGCGGTCATCATCCCGTCGCTGGTGTCGCCGTTCGGCCTCTATCTGATGTGGGTGTTCGCCGCCGAGGCGATCCCGACCGAGCTGCTGGAGGCGGCCCGGATGGACGGGGCGAGCGAGGTGCGGACCTTCTTCCAGGTCGCGCTGCCGCTGCTGGCCCCGGGGATCGTGACCGTGCTGCTGTTCACCACGGTCGCCACCTGGAACAACTACTTCCTCCCGCTGATCATGCTGAAGGACCCGAACTGGTACCCGCTGACGCTGGGTCTGAGCGCCTGGAGCTCCCAGGCACAGACCATCGGCGGTGACGTGATCTTCAACCTGGTGATCACGGGGTCCCTGCTGACGATCCTTCCGCTGATCGCCGCCTTCCTGTTCCTCCAGAAGTACTGGCAGTCCGGCCTCTCCGCCGGAAGCGTCAAGGAGTGACGTGGACGGCCCCCCAAGCCCCACATTTAAGCCTTACCAGCACCAGCACCACCCCCACCCTCACCTGTCCCACCCACGAAGAAGTGGAAGCCCCATGCGCAGAACAACGAGCCGCATCCTGCGCGGCATCGCCCTCGTCTCCACCCTGGCCCTGGGCGTCACCGCCTGCGGCGGCTCGGACGACGACTCCGACACCAAGGCCGTCTCCGCCGGCGACATCCAGGCAGCCCTGGACAAGGGCGGCGACATCACGGTCTGGGCCTGGGAGCCCACCCTGAAGACCGTGGCCGCCGACTTCCAGAAGAAGTACCCGAAGGTCAAGGTCAACCTGGTCAGCGAGCGCTCCGGCGACAAGCACTACACCGCGCTGTCCAACGCGATCTCGGCCGGCAAGGGCGTCCCGGACGTCGCCCAGGTCGAGTACTTCGCACTCGGCCAGTACTCCCTGACCAAGGGCCTGACCGACCTGGCCCCCTACGGCGCCGACAAGCTCGCGTCGAAGTACACGCCGGGCCCGTGGAACGCGGTCAGCGACGGCGACAAGGTCTACGGCCTGCCGATGGACTCGGGCCCGATGGCGCTGTTCTACAACAAGACGGTCTTCGACAAGTACAAGATCGCCGTCCCCACCACCTGGGACGAGTACCTGGACGCGGCCCGCAAGCTCCACAAGGCCGACCCGAAGGCCTACATCACCAGCGACCTCGGCGACGCGGGCCTCACCACCTCCCTGCTGTGGCAGGCCGGTTCGCGCCCCTACAAGGTCGACGGCACCAAGCTCGGCATCAACTTCGACGACGCCGGCGCCAAGAAGTACGAGACGGTCTGGCAGCAGCTGATCAGCGAGAAGCTGCTCGCCCCGGTCAACGGCTGGACCGACGACTGGTACAAGGGCCTGGGCGACGGCACCATCGCCACCCTGGCCACCGGAGCCTGGATGCCGGCCAACTTCGCCACCGGCGTCCCGAACGCCAAGGGCCAGTGGCGCGCGGCGCCGATGCCGGCCTGGACCAAGGGCGACAAGGCGAGCGCGGAGAACGGCGGCAGCTCGCTGGCCGTCCCGGCGCTGGCCAAGAACAAGGAACTCGCCTACGCCTTCACCGAGTACGCCAACTCCGGCGCCGGTGTCGCCACCCGCATCAGCGAGGGCGCCTTCCCCGCCACCAAGGCGGAGCTCGAGTCGCCCGCGTTCCAGAGCAAGAAGTTCGACTACTTCGACGGCCAGGAGGCGAACAAGATCTTCGCCGACTCCGCCGCGAACGTGGCGAGCGACTGGTCGTACCTTCCGTTCCAGCCGTACGCCAACTCGATCTTCAACGACACGGTGGGCAAGGCGTACGTCTCCGGCACCAAGCTGGCTGACGGCCTGAAGGCCTGGCAGGACGCCTCGGTCAAGTACGGCGAGGAGCAGGGCTTCACCATCCAGAAGTAATCGAGAAGCCGTCGACCGCGAAGCGGTCGGCCGGCACCAGCACAGCAGTAAACGCCGGGCGGCGCGGCACTCGGGCCGCGCCGCCCCCGTGCACCACCTTCGGAAGGACCGCCATGATCTCCACCCTCCAGTCCCGCATGCTGAGCGGGGCGGACGGTGACCCCGCTCCGCGTCTGGCCTACGGCGCCGACTACAACCCCGAGCAGTGGCCCAGGGACGTGTGGGCGGAGGACGTCCGGCTGATGCAGGACGCCGGCGTCACCGTCGTCTCCGTGGGGATCTTCTCCTGGGCCCGCATCCAGCCGGGCCCGGACACCTGGGACTTCGGCTGGCTCGACGAGGTCATGGACCTGCTGCACGCCGGCGGGATCGGCGTCGACCTGGCCACCGCCACCGCCTCCCCGCCGCCGTGGCTGACCACCGCCCACCCCGAGATCCTGCCGGTCACGGCGAACGGCGAGACCCTGTGGCCGGGGGCGCGCCAGCACTGGCGGCCCACCTCGCCGGTCTTCCGCGAGCACGCCCTGCGGCTGGTCCGGGAGATCGCCGGCCGCTACAAGGACCACCCGGCCCTCGTCGCCTGGCACGTCTCCAACGAGCTGGGCTGCCACAACGTATACGACCACTCGGACGACGCCGCCCGCGCCTTCCGGGTCTGGCTGCGCGCCCGCTACGGCAGCCTCGACGCGCTCAACCACGCCTGGGGAACGGCGTTCTGGTCGCAGCGCTACAGCGACTGGGAGCAGATCCTGCCGCCCCGGCTGGCCGCCTCGCACCCCAACCCGACCCAGCAGCTGGACTTCAAGCGGTTCTCCTCGGACGCCCTCAAGGACCACCTCGTCGCCGAGCGGGAGATCCTGCGGGAGATCACCCCCCAGATCCCGGTCACCACCAACTTCATGGTGATGGGCGGCACCAAGGGCATGAACTACGCGGACTGGGCGAGCGAGATCGACTTCGTCTCCAACGACCACTACGTGCACCCCGGCCCCCAGGACCGCGACGAGCTCTCGTTCAGCGCGAACCTGGTCAGCGGCATCGCGGGAGGCCGGCCGTGGTTCCTCATGGAGCACTCCACCAGCGCGGTCAACTGGCAGCCCGTCAACGTGGCGAAGCGGCCCGGCGACCTGGCCCGCGACTCGCTGCTACACGTGGCGCACGGCGCTGACGCGGTGTGCTTCTTCCAGTGGCGGCAGTCCGCGGCGGGCGCCGAGAAGTACCACTCGGCGATGGTTCCGCACGCCGGCCCCGACAGCGACCTCTTCCGCGCGGTCGCCGACCTCGGCGCCCAGCTCAAGACCCTGGCCCCGGTGGCGGGTTCGGAGCGCGAGGCGGCCTCCGTCGGCATCCTCTACGACTGGGAGTCGTGGTGGGCGAGCGAGCAGGACTCCCACCCCACCGCCCTGCTGGACTACCGGCAGGAGGCGCTCGACTGGTACTCGGCGCTGCTCGCCCTCGGCGTCCGCGCCGACCTCGTGACCACCCGCGCCGACCTCTCCCGTCACCAGGTGCTCGTCGCGCCCGTGCTGCACGTCGTCCCCGCCGAGCTCGCCAAGGAGCTCACCCGGTACGCCGAGCAGGGCGGCCACCTCGTCACCACGTACTTCTCCGGGATCGTCGACGAGAACGACCACGTCTGGCTCGGCGGTTACCCGGGCGCCCTGCGCGACCTGCTCGGCCTGCGCATCGAGGAGTTCGGCCCGCTGCTCGCCGGGGAGAGCGTGGAGCTCGACGACTCCACCTGGGGCACCCTGTGGACGGACCGGATCGCCGTGACCGACGACGACACCGAGGTGCTGGCGCGCTACCGCACCGGAGTGCACGCCGGCCGCCCCGCCGTCACCCGGCGGCCCGCCGGCGGCGGCTCCGCCTCCTACGTCTCCACGCGGCTCGGCGTCGACGGGCTCCGCGCGCTGCTGCCGCGGCTGCTGGACCCGGCCGGCGTCGGCAGCGAACTCCCCGCCGACGTGCGGGGCAAGGTCGAGCTGACCGTCCGCCGCGGCGCCGGGGAACGGTTCCTGTTCCTCGTCAACCGGACCGACGCGACGGTACCGGTGACCGGGCTCGAGGGAGAGATCCTGATCGGCTCCGGCGGCGCGGACGGCGCCCCCGTGCTCGGCCCGCGGGAGGTCGCCGTCCTGCGACAGCCCGCTCACTAGCCGGGGCAGACCGCACGGCACCTCGTCGTCACCGCACCCCCCACGACTCCCCGGCACGGCCTGCGCCCGCGGCCGGGGGCCATCCCCTGCCGCCCGCGCGGCGGCAGGGGCCCACCACAGCGACCGCACCGCAGTTGGGAGCACAGATGGCACGCCGTACCCGCAGCAAACGGACCCTCGGGGCCGCCGCACTCACCGCCCTGGCCACCGGGGCCGCGCTCCTCGGCGTCCCCGTGCAGGCGCACGCCGAGGCCGCCGTCACCGTGACGCCGGACCCGTCGTACCAGCAGGAGAAGTTCGAGGGCTGGGGCACCAGCCTGGTCTGGTTCGCGAACGCCACCGGCGACTACCCGCCGGCGGTCCGCGAGAAGCTCGCCAAGCTGCTGTTCGGCGACGACGGCCTGGCGCTGAACATCGCCCGCTACAACATCGGGGGCGGCAACGCGCCGGACGTGAAGGACTACCTGCGCGCGGGCGGCGCCGTCGAGGGCTGGTGGAAGGCGCCCGCGGGCACCACCCGCGAGGACACCGACTGGTGGAGCGCGGACGACCCGGCGGACTGGAACAAGAACGCCGACGCCACCCAGCGCTGGTGGGTCGACCGCATCAAGAAGGACATCACCCACTGGGAGACGTTCAGCAACTCCCCGCCCTGGTTCATGACGGAGAGCGGTTACGTCTCGGGCGGCTTCAACGCCAACACCGACCAGTTGAAGGCCGACTCGGTCGACGACTTCGCCGCCTACGTCGCGGGCGCGACGAAACGGCTGGAGAAGGCCGAGGGCATCAAGGTCGACACGGTCGACCCGTTCAACGAGCCCAACACCGGCTACTGGGGCACCCGCCTCGACGCGAACGGCGTGCCGGTCGGCGGCCGCCAGGAGGGCGCCCACATCGGTCCCGCGCTCCAGCAGAAGGTCCTCGCCGCACTGGCGCCCGCGCTGAAGAAGGCGAAGACCAAGGCGAAGATATCGGCGATGGACGAGACCAACCCGTCCATCTTCGCGACCAACTGGAACTCCTACTCGCAGGCCTCCAAGGACCTCGTGGACCAGATGAACGTCCACACCTACGGCACCGGTCAGCGCACCACCGTCCGCGACCTCGCCAAGGCCGCCGACAAGCCGTTGTGGATGAGCGAGGTCGAGGGCGACTGGGGCGACGGGCAGAGCTTCACCGACATGCGTCCGGGCCTCGGGCTCGCCCAGCAGATGGTGAACGACCTGCGTGAACTGGAGCCCAGCGCCTGGGTGTTCTGGCAGCCGGTCGAGGACTACGACAACATGAAGCCGGGCGGCGAGTCCGCCAAGGGCGGCAACTGGGGCGAGATCCAGCTCCCGTTCAGCTGCACCAAGTCGGACACCCTGAAGTCGTGCCCGATCTACACGAACACCAAGTTCGACACGGCCCGCAACTTCACGCACTTCATCAAGCCGGGCGACAAGCTCATCAAGGTGGACGACACCTCCAGCGCCGCCGCCGTGACGAAGGACGGCAAGGGCCTCTCCCTCGTCCACGTCAACTCCACCACCGCGGCCCGCACGGTCACCCTCGACCTGTCGAAGTTCCGCACCGTCAAGCGGAGCGCGACCGTCACGCCGACCGTGACCAGCGCCGACGGCAAGCTGAAGCAGCAGGCCCCGGTCAAGGTCGTCGACGGCAAAGCCACCTACACCGTCCCGGCGCAGTCCGTGACCTCCTTCGCCGTGAAGGGCGTCTCGGGCGTCGCGAAGAACGCGGGTCTGTTCAGCAAGGGCCACTCGTACACGCTGACCGGCGTGCAGAGCGGCAAGGCGGTGACCGTCGCTGCCAACGGCACGAGCCTCGTCATCGGCTCGGCCAACGGCAGCACCGCGCAGGCGTGGCAGCTCGACGCCCGGCACGGCGAGAAGGGCGCGCGCCAGCGGTACGTCTTCGCCAACCCGGCCGAGGGCAAGCGTCTCGCCGTCCGCGACAACGTGCCGGTGGTCGAGCCCGACACCGGCAAGCGTGACCCCGCCACCGAGTGGATCATGTCGACCACCGGTGACAGCACGTGGACCCTGGTCAACGTGGCGACCGGACGTCTCCTCGAGGTCGGCGGCCAGGCCACCAACGAGGGCGCGGCCGTCACCACCTGGCAGGCCAACTCCGGCTCCAACCAGCGCTGGAGGGTCACGGACGTGACGCCGTAGCGCGTCTTACGTCTGCACGCCCCGTCAGTCCGTGGTCCCCGCCCGCGTCACGATCCCCGTGACGCGGGCGGGGTGCTGTGCGGGGGCGGCCGCCGGGATGCGTTCCAGGACGCCCCCGGCGAAGACGTCGTACAGCGGCAGTGTCTCCAGGTGGACGTAACCGATGTGGCAGTCGCAGACGGCGAGCGGGCATGCCCTCGGGCGCAGCGCGGCACGATAGGAGCCGTCGTAGAGGTTCCCCAGTTCGGCGCGGACGAAGTGGCAGCGCCGCACGGTGCCCTCGCCGTCGACCGAGATCACGGACTCGCCCGTGCGGCAGGGCAGGCCGGCGCTGGTGTGCGGGTGGCGGCTGTAGGGGAAGAGGGGGTCGATCGCGGTCCAGTCGTCGGCATCGGCGTCCGTGTACGTGTGCCCCTCGGCCGCGTTGATCCACAGGTAGACGTGCGCGGGCAGGTCGGCGCGCAGCCGGCGGGCCGCTTCCCGGTGTCCCGGCAGTCCGACCACGCCGACGCTGAAGCGCACGCCCCGGTCGGCCAGGTCGCGGCACTTGGCGAGGAACCGGTCGTACGGCGTCTGGCCCGGGTGGTAGGTGCACCACAGGGCCAGGGTGTCGGCGTCGGCCGCGCCCAGCCAGTCGGTGCGGCAGCTGAGGTTCGTCTGGATCGCGACCCGGCGGATGTGCGGGAGGCGGGAGAGGTCGGCGAGGGCGCGCCGGTACCAGGAGCGGACCAGGCCCTCGCCCCAGGGGGTGAACAGGAGGGAGAGCCGGTCGCCGGTCCGGTCCGCCGCCCAGGCGACGAACCGTTCCAGGGCGGCGCGGTCGGCCCGCAGTTCGGCGGTCGAGTCCCGGCGCTTGGCGAACGGGCAGTAGGGGCAGTCGTAGTCGCAGGAGGCGAGCGGGCCGCGGTAGAGCACGGTCAGATCCATGGCGGCCCGGTCACTTCCGCTCGTAGGCGGCCATCGCGGTCCGCACGGCCGGGGAGAACAGCTCCGGGCCGACGGCGTCGGAGTGGGCGAGGCCCTCGGGGGTCAGCCGCAGGACGGCCGGGTCGGCGTCGGTCAGCCAGCCGCGGTCGGCGAACCGTTCGAGCTCGGGGCCGAAGTCGTCGGCGGGGCCGCCGCCGAAGCGGTCCCGGTACTCGTCCAGGCGCAGCCCGTCGGCCTGGAGGAGCGACTGGAGGAGGTGCCGGCGGCGCGCCTCGGCCGGGGTCATGCGGTGCCCGACCTGGGCGCGGGCGAAGGCTGCCGCGTCGCCGGCGACGTAGTCGTCGATGATGCCGCGGATCTGGTGCATGTCCACGGCGTAGTCGAAGGAGTAGTGCAGCCCGGACGTGTAGGAGCGGGCGCCGCAGCCGAGGCCGATCATGCCGTCGATCTGGCAGGCGTAGTCGTCGGCGCCCTGCTGCGGGGCGTCGGCTCGGCGGAACATGCGCATGGAGTGCTGGGTGTAGCCGTGCGCGAGGAGGTGGTCGCGGCCGGCCCGGTACAGGGTCAGACGCTGCTCGTCCCAGGCCGGATCGTCGCCGGTCAGCGGGTCGGGGGCGGGGTGGCGTCGGCCGAGGCCGGTCAGCGGGCGGACGTAGAGGGGGTAGAGGTAGAGCTCCTCGGGCCGCCACGCGAGAGCCGCGTTCAGGGAGTGCAGCCAGGTCTGCTCGGTCTGGCCGTCGATGCCGTAGATCAGGTCGATGTTGAGGACCGGGATGCCGGCCTCGCGCACACGCCCGAGCGCCGCTTCCACGTCGGCGCGGCGCTGTGGGCGGACGGCTGCCCGGGCCTCGGCGTCGACGAAGCTCTGCACGCCCAGACTGAGCCGGGTGGCCCCGCGGTCGGCGAGGACGGCGAGCCGGTCGGCCGTGGCCGTGGCGGGCGACGCCTCCACGGAGAGCGGGACCGCGCGGAGGTCGGCGCCCATACGGTGCTCGGCGATGTCGCAGAGGCGCTCCAGTTCAGCGGCGGTGAGGAAGGTGGGGGTGCCGCCGCCGAAGGCCGCCGTGGCGAACCGGGGCCCCTCCCCGAGTGCGTCGCGCACGGCGGTGGCCTGCCGTTCCAGCGCGTCCAGGTAGGCGCCCGTCAGACCGTCGGGGGCGCCGATGCGGGTGAAGAGGTTGCAGAACCCGCAGCGGACCTCGCAGAACGGGATGTGCGCATAGAGGGAGAGGGAGTCCTTGGGCTCACCCGCCCAGAGCTCCGCGAGGAGGGGTCGGTCGGACAGCGGCCGGTAGGCCGTCTTGTGCGGGTAGGCGTAGACGTAGTGCTGGTAGGGGCTGGTGCGGGTGACCGGCTCGGCGGTGGTCATCGGGCGGTCTCCGTCGGACGGGGTGCGGAATCACGGGGCGCGGGGTCGAGGAAGAAGTGGGCGTACGGCACCGTCCACACGGACTCGTGGCCCAGGCGGTGGCCGGTGTAGCCGTCGTCGCCGTAGGCGGTGCCGTGGTCGGAGCAGACGATCGCGAAGCAGCGGCGTCTGCTGCTCGCGGCGGTGAACAGCCGCCCGATGTGCCGGTCCACGTACTCCAGCGCGGCAGCGTGCGTCTCGCGGCTGTCGCCTGCCTCGCGGGTCGCGCCGGGCAGGTGGAACCAGTTCGGCTGATGCAGCGCGGAGACGTTCACGAAGAGGAACAGCCGCTGCTCGGGCGGAAGTTCGCGGACGGTCCGCTCGGCGCGGGCGATCTGGTTCTCGAAGGACTCCGGCGAGGTGACGCCGAACTCCGGTGCCCAGTGGGACTCGTGGAACAGTCCGGGCAGCACCGAGCCCAGCGGCCCCTGCTTGTTGAAGAAGCCCACTCCCCCGACGCAGACGGTGTGGTACCCGGCCTTCCCGAGGCCGGAGACCAGATCGGGCGTGTCGTAGACGAACGTGCCGCCGGCGGTGGTCTCGCTGCCGGCGAAGCTCGCCGCGAACAAGCGCGGATGGGGGCCGGGGGCGGCCGGGGTGGGCAGGAAGCCGGCGAAGATGGCCTGGTGGGAGGCGTAGGTGAAGCTGCCCGGGGCATGCCGGCGTTCCCAGCGGCCGTCCGGGAGGTGGCGCGCGAGGTGCGGGATGCGGCCCGCCCCCGCCAGCTCGGCGGCCACGTCGTACCGCAGGGTGTCCAGGGTGACCAGGAGGATGTCGTGGCTGCCGACGACGTCGTTCATGTCGGGCTCAGGCATGCGGTGTTCCTGTTCTGTGCGGGACGAAACCGCGCATCACGGCCGCCAGCTGCGCCGCGTACGTGTCCTGGCCCTCTGCCCCGCCGCCGGGCAGACCGGTGAGCCGGGGCAGCAGGTCGCCGAAGGCGTTGACCTCGCCGATCGCGGCCCCGCGCCAGCCGACGGCCGGCAGCAGGTCGACGCCGACGCACAGGGTGCGCGGGAAGCAGGCCGCGGCCTGCTCGCACACGCCGAGCACGTCGGCCCAGCGGGCGCCCGCGGCCTCGACGGCCTCGCGGGCGGTGTCCAGATCGCCGCGGCGGCCCCCGAGGTGCAGGTTGGTCAGGGGCGAGCGGCTGGTGCGGACGACGGCGTGGGTGGCGCGGCCGGCCACCACGACGACCCGGAGGTCGGCGGCCCGGCCGCTCTGGGAGGCCTTCGGCAGCCAGCGCTCCAGGTGGAGTCCGTCGGGGGCGAGCGCGTCGACGACGGCCGCGACGTCCCGCTCACGTTCGTAGCGGCGCACTCGCAGGGAGTTGTACAGGCTGCCGTCCGCGGTCAGTTCGACGGAGGTGGTGGCCCTGATCCGGCCTCCGCCGCCCGATTCGACGGCGAGGACCCCCGAGGCGGACGACCCGTGCGCCGGCTTCACGAAGAGCCGGGGCATCCGGTGCTCGCGCATCGCGGCGCGCACGTCGTCCCAGCCGCGCACCGGTATGCCGTCCGGGCCCGAGGTGGGCGAGGCGGGCACCGGGACGCCCGCCGTGTGCAGGACGCCGTGACAGAGCCGTTTGTCGAACAGCACGGCCAGGTCGTCGGGGTCGGTGAGGCGGACGCCGCCGCGCAGGCTGCGCACGGCGGCGACGAACGCGGCGTACCAGTGTGCCGAACCCTCGACCCGGGTGGGGTCCTGGGCGCCCCGCAGCAACCGGTCGACCCCGGCGTTCTCCCCGGGCGAGTCGATCCGGACGATCTCGTCGACGGCGAAGTCGGCTCCCCGGGCGCGCAGGACGTCCGCCCAGGGGACGATCCGCGGGGCGGGCAGTCCGGCCGTCCGCACGGCCTCCTCGAAGAGGGCGACCCGGCGGTTCTCGGGGTTGGCGACCACCGCGAGTCGCGGCACGGGATCACTCACCGGCGCAGGCGTGCGGTCCATGGGCTTCGTCGCTCACTCCCCCACGGCGACGTAACGCCACACCGTGCCGTCGTCGTCCGCGTCCTCGTCTGCGTCGCCGCGGTCGAGGTCCACCTCGACGCCCGCGGTCTCGAGGGTCTGCCGGACGCGCTCCTGGAGCGGCTCGCTGAGGTAGTGGTGGTGCAGGTCCAGCTTCCTGAGGTGGTTGAGGGGCTGTCCGTCGAGCAGGGCGGTGGCGCCCTCGTCCGTGAGCACGCCCATGGAGAGGTCCAGCACCTCCAGCCGGGGCACCACCGGGGCCGCCGCGATCGCGCCGGCCACCGCGTCCTGGATCTCGCTGTTGCGCAGGGCCAGGTGCCGCAGGCGGGGCAGGCGGGCGCCGGACAGGATCGGCTCGAGGTCGGCCGCCTCGCTGTCGCCGCCGTATTCGGGCGTGCCGAGCCACAGGTCCAGGTGCTCCAGCGCGGGCAGGTCGCTGCCGGCCACCCCGCGCACGACCTCGGCGGGCAGCCCGCCCGCCTCGATCACCAGCCGGCGCAGCGAACCGTGGCTCAGGGCGGGGAAGCGCAGCCCCGACCCTCCGCGGACCCCGAGCTCCTCCAGCGCGGGGAACGCCTTCAGGAGCGGGGTGACGTCGGTCTGGTTGATCCAGGAGATCTCGCACTCCTCCATCACCATGTCGCCGAAGAACAGCGCGCGCAGGGCCGGGAACCGGTCCCGGGCGGCGGTCAGCGCCTCGACGACGGGCGTGGGGTCCTCCTCGTAGGCCTCCTCCCACGCTCCGACGATCAGCGCCCTCACGCGGGTGGTGTCGACCGCGGCGCAGAAGCGCGCGAACACGTCCGTCCATTTCTCGTCGGCGTCGTAGACGTCGCTGGTGACGCGCCAGGCCACGGAGTCCGGATCGACCGGCCGCGGCTTGTGCCGGGCGCCGGGAAACGTGTGGGCGGGCAGCCCGTGGAGCGCCTTGAGGTGTTCACCGATGGTCATACGGCTGCTCCCGAGGGGAAATGGTGTGCGATCTGCGATGTGTCCGCAGTTCTACCAACAGCCACTGACATCGCCTCTCGCGGGGCCGGGTTCGGGGCCGCGTTCAGGGGCGGGGCCCCGTGCCTGGACGGCGCGGCCCGCCCCGTCAGCCGGCGGCGGCGCGGGCCAGCACCTCGCCGACCTGGCCGCGTACGGCGTCCCGGGCGCCGGCGGGCAACTCGCCGAGCTCCGTGCCCTCCAGGGCGCTGAGCACCTCCTCGGCGCCGGCACCGGGCTCGTACGGGGCGCTCCCGCTGAGCACGTCGTAACCGTCGCGGACGGCCACGCGCAGGCGGGCGGGGCCGTCGTCCCCGGCGTGCAGCGCGACGGCGACGACGAGGGGCGGCGCGCCGCCCGCCTCGCCCGCCAGCTTGCGGTAGTTGCTGGCCAGCGGCGTGCGCCAGCGCAGGGCGAGCAGCACCGGACGCTTGGCGAGCAGCTCGGTCAGGTCGGTGTCGTAGACGCCGTCGGCGGTCAGGACCGTGGCCCGGGCGTCGAGGACCAGGGCGGCGGGGAGCAGACAGCGCAGGGTGCTGCCGACGATGTTGCCGCCCACCGTGGCCGCACGGCGTACCGCGCCGGTGCCCACTCCGCCGGCCGCCCGGTGCAGCACCTCCGGCACGGTCGCGTCGACGCGGTGCAGCAGAACGGCTCCGCCGAGTTCCTCGGGTCCGAACGCGTTGGCCTCCGGCAGCCGGCGAAGCGACACGGCCTGCTCGGGAAAGCCGTCCCGCTGCCAGCCCGCCCACACCAGGGTGGCCCCGCCGACCGGTACCGCGCCCTCGGCGAGACACCGCTGTGCTTCGGATATGGAGGAGGGAAGACGCAACTGCACGACAACCGACCCGCCTTCCCGTGGAGTTCGTGGGGCGACCGCGCGTCGTCCCCGGCGTGATCAATGGCAGAACGGATTCTGCCCAGACTCACGGGGGCGCATACAGGGCTCATGGCCGCACCGCGCGCCACGGGAAATCGCGTTGCGGCCCTGCTCCGGTCGCTCGGACCCTGGAAGGCGTGTTCTCCCTCCGGCGCCCCGCCGCCCTCACCGACGCTTCGGGCGGCGAGCGGGTCGACATCGACCACTACGTCCTGCCCGACCCGCAGGACGACGGTCTGCTCGTCCTTGCCGCGATGGAGGCGCGGGCGCTGGAGAAGGCCCGGGAGGCTGCTGCTGCGGCACGCCTTCGCGGCGTTCGCCGCCCGGGGGCGGGACACCGTCGGGCTGGGCGTGGACGCCTCCGACGCGACCGGCGCGCTCGCGCTGTACGCCCGTCACGGCATGACCCTGCACTACGCCGTGGACACCTGGGAGGTCGTCCTGCGGTGACCGCGGGGGCGCCGCACCGGGCCGCAGTCACCGGTACACGGTCGCCGGCGGGTGAGCGCCGGCGACCGTCCCGTCAGCCGACGACGACGAGCAGGTCGCCGCCCTCCACCTGCTGGATGCGGTTGATGGCGAGCCTGCTCACCCGGCCGGCCTTCGGCGCGGTGATCGTGGCCTCCATCTTCATCGCCTCGATGGTCGCGACGGTCGCGCCCGCCTCCACCTCGTCGCCCTCGGCGACCGTCAGGGTGACGACGCCCGCGAACGGGGCGGCGACGTGCCCGGGGTCGGTGCGGTCGGCCTTCTCCGTCACGGGGACGTCGGAGGCGGCCGCCTTGTCGCGGACCTGGATGGGCCGCAGCTGGCCGTTCAGGGTCGACATGACGGTGCGCATACCGCGTTCGTCGGCCTCACCGACGGCCTGCAACTCGATCAGCAGACGCACGCCCGGCTCGAGGTCGACCGCGTACTCCTTGGCCTGGCGCAGACCGTAGAAGAAGTCCTTGCTGTCGAGGACGCTCGTGTCGCCGTAGGCCTGCCGGTGGGTCTCGAAGTCCCGCGTCGGGCCGGGGAAGAGCAGCCGGTTGAGGGTGGCTCGGCGGGTCTTTTCCAGGCCCTCGCGGTCCTCGGCGCTCAGCTCCTGGACCGGCTTGGCCGCGCCGCGGCCCTGCAGGGCCTTGCTGCGGAACGGCTCGGGCCAGCCGCCGGGCGGTGTGCCGAGCTCTCCCCGCAGGAAGCCGATGACGGAGTCGGGGATGTCGTACCGGTCGGGCGTGGCCTCGAAGTCCTGCGGGCTGACGCCGGCGCCGACGAGGTGCAGCGCGAGGTCGCCGACGACCTTGGACGAGGGGGTGACCTTGACCAGGTGGCCGAGGATGCGGTCGGCGGCGGCGTACATCGCCTCGATGTCCTCGAAGCGGTCGCCGAGGCCGAGCGCGACGGCCTGGGTGCGCAGGTTGGAGAGCTGACCGCCGGGGATCTCGTGGTGGTACACGCGCCCCGTCGGGGAGGCGAGGCCCGCCTCGAAGGGGGCGTAGATCCTGCGGACGCCCTCCCAGTACGGCTCGAGGTCGCCGACGGCCTGGAGGTCGAGGCCGGTGGGCCGCTCGGAGTGGTCGGTCGCGGCGACGATCGCCGACAGCGAGGGCTGCGAGGTGGTGCCCGCCATGGAGGCGACGGCGCCGTCGACGGCGTCTGCGCCGGCCTGGATCGCGGCCAGGTAGGTGGCGAGCTGGCCGCCCGCGGTGTCGTGGGTGTGCAGGTGCACCGGCAGGTCGAACTCGCGGCGCAGGGCGGAGACGAGCGTGGCGGCGGCCGGGGCGCGCAGCAGGCCGGCCATGTCCTTGACGGCCAGCACATGGGCGCCGGCCTCGACGATCTGCTCGGCCAGGCGCAGGTAGTAGTCGAGGGTGTAGAGGCGCTCGTTCGGGTCGGACAGGTCGGAGGTGTAGCACAGGGCGACCTCGGCGACGGCCGTCCCCGTCTCCCGTACCGCGTCGATGGCGGGCCGCATCTGGCCGACGTCGTTGAGGGCGTCGAAGATGCGGAAGACGTCGATGCCGGTGGCCGCGGCCTCCTGTACGAAGGCGTCGGTGACCTCGGTCGGGTACGGCGTGTAGCCGACGGTGTTGCGGCCGCGCAGCAGCATCTGCAGGCAGATGTTCGGGACGGCCTCGCGCAGCGCCGCCAGCCGCTCCCAGGGGTCCTCGGCGAGGAAGCGCAGCGCGACGTCGTAGGTGGCGCCGCCCCAGCACTCCAGGGAGAGCAGGTTCGGCAGGGTGTGGGCGACCAGCGGGGCGGAGGCGAGGAGGTCCTTGGTGCGCACCCGGGTGGCGAGCAGGGACTGGTGGGCGTCGCGGAAGGTGGTGTCGGTGACGCCGATGGTCGGCGACTCGCGCAGCCAGCGGGCGAAGCCCTCGGGGCCGAGGTGGACCAGCCGCTGGCGGGAGCCCGCGGGCGGCTCGCCGGCGGGCGTCGCGGGCAGCTTGGCGACCGGGTCGATCAGGTCGGGCCGCTCGCCGTGCGGCTTGTTCACGGTGACGTCGGCGAGGTAGGTGAGCAGTTTGGTGCCGCGGTCGGCCGAGTGGCGCGCCGTGAGCAGGTGCGGGCGCTGTTCGATGAAGGACGTGGTGACCCGTCCGGCCTGGAAGTCGGCGTCGTCCAGAACGGCCTGCAGGAACGGGATGTTGGTGGCGACGCCGCGGATGCGGAACTCGGCGACGGCGCGCCTGGCGCGTCCGATCGCGGTCGGGAAGTCCCGTCCGCGGCAGGTGAGTTTGACCAGCATGGAGTCGAAGTGCGCGCTGATCTCGGTGCCCGCGTGGGTGGTGCCGCCGTCGAGGCGGATGCCGGAGCCGCCAGGGGAGCGGTAGGCGCTGATGCGGCCGGTGTCGGGGCGGAAGCCGTTGGCGGGGTCCTCGGTGGTGATGCGGCACTGCAGGGCCGCGCCGTGCAGGGTGACGGTCTCCTGCGACAGGCCGAGGTCGGCGAGGGTCTCGCCGGCGGCGATGCGCAGCTGTGCCTGGACGAGGTCGACGTCGGTGACCTCCTCGGTCACCGTGTGCTCGACCTGGATGCGGGGGTTCATCTCGATGAAGACGTGGTTGCCGGCGGGGTCGAGGAGGAACTCGACGGTGCCGGCGTTGCGGTAGCCGATCTGCCGGGCGAAGCGGACCGCGTCGGCGCAGATCCGGTCGCGCAGTTCGGGGGCGAGATTGGGCGCGGGCGCCATCTCGATGACCTTCTGGTGGCGGCGCTGGAGGGAGCAGTCCCGCTCGAAGAGGTGGATGACGCCGCCCTCGCCGTCGGCGAGGATCTGCACCTCGATGTGGCGGGGGTCGATGACGGCCTTCTCCAGGAAGACGGTCGGGTCGCCGAACGCGGAGGCCGCCTCGCGGGAGGCCGCCTCGATGGACTCGCGCAGGGCGGCCGGGTTCTCCACCCGGCGCATGCCGCGTCCGCCGCCGCCGGCGACCGCCTTCACGAACACCGGGAAGCCGATCTCCTCGGCGGCCCGGACGAGTTCGTCGACGTCGTTGGAGGGCGCGGACGAGCCGAGCACGGGGACGCCCGCGGCGCGCGCGGCGGCCACCGCGCTCGCCTTGTTTCCGGTCAGCTCGAGGGTGCGGGCGTCGGGGCCCACGAAGGTGATGCCCGCCTCCTCGCAGGCGCGGGCGAGTTCGGGGTTCTCCGAGAGGAACCCGTAGCCAGGGTATACGGCGTCGGCGCCCGCCCGGAGCGCGGCGCCGACGACCTCCTCCACGGAGAGGTAGGCGCGCACCGGGTGTCCCGGCTCGCCGATCTCGTACGCCTCGTCGGCTTTCAGCCGGTGCAGCGAGTTGCGGTCCTCGTGCGGGAAGACGGCGACCGTGCGCGCGCCCAGCTCGTAGCCGGCACGGAATGCACGGATCGCGATCTCGCCGCGGTTGGCGACCAGCACCTTGCGGAACATCCTGGACCCCTTCAGCCTGACGGTGACGGACCCATCGTGGCGGTGGGTGACCTTGTTGGCCATGTGAGTCGGGCCACTCACCGCATGTGTCGCTCGATTGGACCGTTTTGCCCTGAGACAGGATCACCTCGCCCTCCTCTACCGGGGACGAGGGCCTGCCGGCCTCGCCGCACCGGCGGCGGGTGCTCACCAGGTGGCCTGAATCCCCAACTGGGCAGCGCTCGCGGGCCTCTGGACGCCATCCCGCTCGTTCGACCTGTCGTACATCGTTCGGAAAGTCTTGACGCGGCCATGTACACCGTTTGACACTCCAGCAACATCACGTCACACGTTTGAAACGGCGGTCCGCCCATGGCGCACAGACATAGACTCCGAGGACGGGCAGGGCGCGGGGCGGGACGACTGGCCGCACTGACCGCCGTGTCCCTGATCGCGGGCCTGGCCGTGGCCACGACTCCGGTCCAGGCGACGGAGGCCGCCGACGTCACCGAGGGCCTGGCCCTCTGGTACAAGTTCGACGGCGCCTCCGGCACCACGGTCGCCGACGCCTCCGGCCACGGACTGAACGGCACGGTCAACGGGACCGCCGACTTCTCCTCGTCCGGCCAGGGCCTCTCCTTCAACGGCTCGGACACCTACGTCAAGGTGCCGAACGACGTGATGAAGGGCATGACGTCGATCAGCGTCGCGATGGACGTGAAGATGGACGCGGCCCAGGCCACGCCCTACTTCCTCTACGGCTTCGGCAACACCAGTGGGGGCAACGGCAACGGTTACCTGTTCACCACGGGCAACTCCCTGCGCACCTCGATCGCCACCGGCAACTGGTCGACCGAGCAGAACACCAAGCCGGCCGACTCCCACAACCTGACCCGCGCCGTGTGGAAGCACCTCACCTACACCCAGTCCGGCACCACGGGCGTGCTGTACGAGGACGGCGTCGAGGTCGCCCGCAACACGTCGGTGACCATCACCCCCGGCGCGATCGGTTCGGGCACGACCACCGCCAACGCCATCGGCAAGTCCGTCTACTCGGGCGACCGACTGTTCAAGGGGAGCATGCGCGACTTCCGCGTGTACAACCGCGCACTGGACGCCGGCGAGGTCGAACAGCTCTCCCTGCCCGTCGCCACCCAGGGGGTCGCGGACGACAAGGCCGCCCTGACCCTCGGTGACACGAGCGCCGTCACCGCCGATCTGACCCTGCCGAAGACCGGCCCGGCCGGCGGCTCCACGATCACCTGGTCCAGCGACCACACCGACGTGGTGTCCGACGCGGGCAAGGTGACCCGGCCGGCCGCGGGCGAACCCGACGGCCACGCCACGCTCACCGCGACCCTGAAGAAGGGCTCCGTCTCCGCCACCCGGACCTTCGACGTCACCGTCGTGCCGGACCTCGACGACAAGGCCGCGACCGAGCAGGCCGCAAAGGCCCTCGCCGTCCACAACCTGGACGACGCCCGCGGCAACCTCACCCTCCCCGCGACGGGCGCCTACGGCACCTCCGTGACCTGGTCCTCCGCGAGCGAGGACGTCGTCTCGTCCGACGGTGTCGTCCACCGTCCCGCGCACGGCGCCGGCGCCACCACGGTCGACCTGACCGCGACCGTCGCCAAGGGGGACGCGAAGACGACGCGCACGTTCACCGCGAAGGTCCCCGAACTCCCCGTGAAGGAAGCCCTCAAGGGCTACATGTTCAGCTACTTCACCGGCGAGGGCACCGCGGACGGCGAGCAGCTCTACGCGGCTCTCAGCAAGGGCAACGACCCGCTGAAGTGGCGGGAGCTCAACGACGGCAAGCCCGTCCTGACCTCCACGCTCGGTGAGAAGGGCCTGCGCGACCCGTTCATCATCCGCTCCCCCGAGGGCGACAAGTTCTACCAGATCGCCACCGACCTCAGGATCTACGGCAACGGCGACTGGGACCGCTCGCAGCGCAGCGGCAGCAAGTCCATCATGGTGTGGGAGTCCACCGACCTCGTCCACTGGACGGACCAGCGCCTGGTGAAGGTCTCCCCGGACAGCGCCGGCAACACCTGGGCGCCGGAGGCGTACTACGACTCCCAGCTCGGCCAGTACGTGGTGTTCTGGGCGTCCAAGCTGTACGACAACGCGTCGCACTCCGGTGACACCTACAACCGGATGATGTACACCACCACCCGCGACTTCTACACCTTCAGCGAGCCCAAGGTCTGGATCGACCGCGGCTACTCGGTCATCGACTCCACGGTCATCCAGCACGACGGCACGTACTTCCGCCTGTCGAAGGACGAGCGCAACAACACCTCCTCCACGCCCAACAGCAAGTTCGTCTTCGAGGAGAAGAGCAACTCGCTGCTGAACCTCTCCTGGACCGCGGTCGCCGAGGGCATCGGCAAGGGCGCGATGAACGCGGCCGAGGGGCCGCTGGTGTTCAAGTCCAACACCGAGGAGAAGTGGTACGCCTTCCTCGACGAGTTCGGCGGCCGCGGCTACATCCCGTTCGAGACGACGGACCTCGCCGGGGGCGACTGGACCCCGTCCACCGGCTACGACCTGCCGTCGAAGCCGCGCCACGGAACCGTCCTGCCGGTCACCCAGGCCGAGTACGACCGGCTGCTGCGCGCCTACCAGCCGGACCAGATCGTCACCGGCGTCGAGGACGTGTCGGTGAAGACGCGGATCGGTGAGGCGCCGGTGCTGCCGGCCACCGTGATCGCCACGTACGCCGACGGCGCGAAGCGGCCCGTCACCGTCACCTGGGCGGACATCGACGCCTCGCAGTACGCGCAGGCGGGCTCCTTCCAGGTGAAGGGCGACCTGCCGGGCGACACGGCGATCGACGTCCACGCGAACGTCACCGTCTCCGCGGAGGGCCCGGACGTCCCGGCCGACCTGCTCCTGCACTACGGCTTCGACGAGAGCGGCGGCAACATAGTCCGCGACTCCAGCGGCCACGGCTTCCACGGCACCTACGTCCGTACGCCCGCCTTCGGGACCGGCGTCGACGGCGGCTCGTTCAAGATGTCCGGCGGCTCCAGCACCTCAGACTCGCCGTACGTGAAGATCCCGAACGGGGTGCTCAAGAACGTCGACAGCGTCACCGTCTCCACGTACGTCAAGTGGAAGGGCGGCGACAACTTCCAGTGGCTGTTCGGGCTCGGCCCCGACAGCAACAAGTACCTCTTCGCCACCCCCTCCAACGGCAGCGGCAAGCTGTTCTCCGCGATCACCAAGGCCACCTGGTCCGGCGAGAAGCAGATGATCGGCGGCTCGCAGCTCACCCCGGGCGAGTGGAAGCACCTCACCGTCACCCTGGACGGAGCGACCCAGACGGCGGTCCTCTACGTGGACGGCGCCGAAGTCGCCCGCGTGAACGGCGTCACCGTCAAGCCCTCCGAGCTGTACGACGCGGCGAAGGACGCCTCGGGCTACATCGGCAAGTCCCTGTACTCGCCGGACCCGTACTTCGCGGGCGAGGTCGACGACTTCCGGATCTACAACCGGGCCCTGACGCCCGCCGAGGTCCTGGAGCTCGCCGGCAACACCACCGGCATCGCCGCGGCGACCCACCCGGCGCTCAAGGTGGACGCGCTGATCAACGACAAGAACAGCACGATCGTCCTGCCGCTGACCGAGGGCAGCGACGTCACCGCCCTGGCGCCGCAGTTCACCCTGGCCCACGGCGCGGGCATCAGCCCGGCCTCCGGCACCCTGCGCGACTTCAGCAAGCCGCAGACCTACGAGGTGACCGGCTCCGACGGCAGGAAGCGCACCTGGACGGTGTCCGCGCTCATCATGAGGAGCCCGGTCCTGCCGGGGCTGAACGCCGACCCGAACATCGTCCGCTTCGGCGACACGTTCTACATGTACCCGACCACCGACGGCTTCGAGGGCTGGAGCGGCACGCAGTTCAAGGCCTGGTCCTCCACCGACCTGGTGCACTGGACGGACCACGGCGTCATCCTGGACCTCGGTCCCGACGTGAGCTGGGCGGACAGCAGGGCCTGGGCTCCCACCATCGCCGAGAAGAACGGTAAGTACTACTTCTACTTCTGCGCCGACGCCAACATCGGCGTCGCCGTCTCCGACTCCCCCACCGGCCCCTTCAAGGACGCCCTCGGCAAGCCTCTGCTGAAGGCGGGCCAGTTCCCCGGCCAGATGATCGACCCGGCGGCCTTCACCGACGACGACGGCCAGTCGTACCTCTACTTCGGCAACGGCCATGGGTACGTCGTCCCGCTGAACGCCGACATGACCTCGATCGACACCGCGAAGGTCCAGGACATCACCCCGAGCGGCTACAACGAGGGCGCCTTCGTCATCAAGCGCAAGGGCGTCTACTACTTCATGTGGTCGGAGAACGACACCCGGGACGAGAACTACCGGGTCGCCTACGCCACCGGAGACTCGCCCACCGGCCCGTGGACCAAGCAGGGCGTGATCCTGGAGAAGGACGCCTCCCAGGGCATCCTCGGAACCGGCCACCACTCGGTCGTGAACGTGCCCGGCACCGACGACTGGTACATCGCCTACCACCGGTTCGCGATCCCCGGCGGCGACGGCATGCACCGCGAGACCACCGTCGACAGGCTGGAGTTCGACGCCGACAAACTGATCAAGAAGGTCGTGCCCACGCTCACGAGCATCGACCCGGTGGGCGTCGTGCACGCCGGTCCGGACGCCAAGGGCGTGGAGGGCGACCGGATCGCCCTGAACGGCACGCTCTCCGGAGCGGGCAGCCCGAAGTGGACGGTCGAACAGGGCGCGCCCTGCACGGTCGCCGACCCGGCCGCCACCCGGACGACGGTCACCTGCACCGACGACGGCACGTTCACCCTCACACTGACCGCCGGACGCAGCACCGACACGGCCGTGGTCACCGTGACGAACGCGGCTCCCTCGATCACCTCCGCCACCGGACCCAAGTCCCCGGTGTCGGTCGGCCGGCCGGCGGTCGTCACCGTCAGCTTCGCCGATGCGGGCGCCCGTGACACGCACACCTGCGTGATCGACTGGAAGGACGGCAGCAGGCCGGCGAAGGGCGCCGTCACGGCGTCCGGCTGCCGGGCCGAGCACACCTACACCTCGGCCGGTCTTCGCCGCCCGGTGATCACCGTCACCGACGACGACGGCGGCAAGGCCACCACGACCCTGCCCGAGCTGGTCGTGTACAACCGGGCCGCCGGTCCGGTGGTGGGCGCGGGCCTGTCCGCGTCCCGCGGCAAGCCGAAGTTCTCCCTGTCGGCCGGCTACCTGCCAGGAGCCTCGGCCCCGGCCGGCGTGGTCACGCTCGACCTGCGGTCGCCTCTCACGAAGTTCCGGTCCGCTCACCTCGACTGGCTCGTCGTGACCGGCAACCGGGCCGTCCTGGAGGGCTCCGGCACGGTCAACGGCAAGAGCGGCTACCGCTTCCGCGTCACCGCCACGGACGGCCCGGACACCTTCCACATCAGGATCTGGAAGACGTCCGACGGGAAGGTCGCCTACGACACCGGCATCATGACGAGGATCGCCGGCGTCGTCACGGTCGGACTGCGGCACCGCTAGAGAAACGCCTGGCACGTCGTCGTGCCGGACCGTTAGGGTCATGGGCCCCCTGCCACCGCAGGGGGCCCATGCCTTTGCAGGGGGATCCTCACATGCGCACGCCCGACGCGATCTGGGCCGCGGCCGATCTGCCGACCCGGCGGCTGGCCGGGCTCGCGCTCAACCCGGCCACGCCGGTCGACCTGCTGCTGCGGCTGCTGACGGACGGGCCGCTCGCGGTACGGATGGTGCTGTGCCGGGACCGGTTCCTGCCCGACGCCGTCGTGGACGCCGTCGTCGAGCATCCCGACGCGTACACGCGCAGCTTCTTCGCCCGCAACCCCCATGTCGACCCGCGCACCCGCACACGGCTCCTGACGGACCCGGACTGGATCGTCCGCGCCCACCTCGCCGACGGGCCGCGGCCGACCGGTCCCGTCGTGCAGCCGCTGCCCGACGACGCCGTCGTCCACATGATCACCAGCTACGAGGACGAACTCCTCGGCGGCTTCTTCTACCGGCAGATATCCGCCGGGTTGCAAGGGGCGATGCCCACGCACCCGGTGGCGAAGGTCCGTCTCTGGGGAACCGGAGGGTGGAGCTCCCTCCCCGCCCAGACGCGGGCCGCCCTGCTGGCCGACCCCGACGACGCGGTACGGGAGAGAGCCGAGCGCAACGCGCGGGAGGAGGATCCGGCGTGGGTGGAGAGCGTCCTGCCTCCGTACTCCTGCCACGCACGCACCGACGCCCTGCTCCACCGCGCGCTCAGCAGAGCCGTGGTGGACGGCGTCCTCACCGCCCCGGCCGGCCCCGACGACCGGTCGATGATCGCGAGCAACCCCGGTCTTCCGCCCGACGTCGTGGCCCTGCTGTCCGGCGACGCGGATCCGGAGGTCCGGCGGGAGATCGCGCGCCGACGGGACCTCGGGCCCGCCGAACGCCGCGCCCTCGTCGAGGACCCCGACCCCGCGGTACGCCGGACGATCGCCCGGCACCCCGACCTCGGCCCCGACGAGCGCGCCGCCCTCGCCGCGGACCCCGATCCCCGCGTGCGCCTGTCCGTCTCCGTCCACCCGGCCTGGAGCGAGCCGGAACGGTCCGCCATCGACTACCAGGTGTCCCAGCAGGGCGACTTCGGCTTCCACCACTGCTCGCGGACGCCGCGGGACGCCGGGGCCGTCCGCCGTGACGCGCTCTCCGGCCACCCGCTGCTGCGGCGGGCCGCCGCGACGGAGCGGGCGCTGCCTGCGGACCTGGTGGCCCTGCTGGCCGCCGACGACGACCTCGGCGTCCGGGTGCTGCTGGCCCAGAACCACCCGAACCCCCCGGCCGGCCTGCTGCTGCGCTGCTTCCTCGAGTACACCGGCAGCGAACGCGAGTGCCTCCTGACGCGGCCGGGTTTCCCGAGCGAGGGCCTCGCCGTCCACGCCGACGACGCGGACCCGGCCGTCCGCCGCCTGGCCGCCCGCGATCCCGGGACGCCCGCGCACACCGTGGAGCGGCTCACCCGGGACCCCGACCCCGCCGTGCGGGCCGCCTTCGCCCGCCACCCGAACCTCCCCGGGCCCCGGCTGACGCAACTCCTCGAGGACGAGGAGCTGGTCCACCACGCCGCCGCCAACCCGGCGTTGGCCGCCGCCGCGATCCGCCGCCTGGTGACGTCGTCCCTGCCTCTCAGCTGACGGCCAGCAGTGCCTCCAGCGCGGCGGCGGTGGCCGGGTGACGGCCGAGGAGGACCGCTCCGGACGGGGCGGGCCCTGCGGCCCCCCACTCCCCGTCGCAGCCCAGCAGGTCGGCCAGGGCGTCGCAGGTCGCCGGGTGGGCGGCCAGGAGCGGCACGCCGCCGCCTCCGGCTCCCACGCCGGCCCGCGCACGCACGCCCGGCGGTTCGTGCGGCAGCCGCCACGGCGGGACCCACGCGTCCAGCTCCGGCAGCCGGGCGGGGAAGACCCGGCCGGCCTCGCGGATCAGCAGCGGCGCCAGCTCGGCTCCGCCGGCGCGCAGCGTGGTGATCAGCGTCGGCAGCCAGGGCAGCAGCACCCGGTCGGGGAGGCGGGCGAACGCGTTCGACACGGCCTCCACGACGAAGTCGGCCAGTCCCGGCACCGGTTCGAGGGCATGCACGAACCCGCTGAGGTAGCGGGGGTAGGCGGGGACCACCAGCGGGTTGCCGAGCAACTCGTCGCAGCGCGCCCGCAGTTGCGGCCTCGGCAGTGTGCCGAGGTGGGTCTGCGCCGCCCACAGCAGTGCGGTGCGCGCGGGCTCCGTCGGGTGGGACTGGGCGAGGGCCAGCTCCAGCTGGGCCCGGTCGCAGCCGAGCGACAGCGCCAGGCTCTCCATGCCGAACAGGAAGCCCAGCATGGCGGCGACCTGGCGGACGGTCGCGTCCTCGTCGGTGAACGCCGTCGGGAGCAGGGTGCAGTAATGCGCGTAGCCCGTCTTGACGAAGGACTCCATCCAGGGCGGCAGGACCGGTTCGGCCGTGCGGTAGTACGCGAGCAGCCGGCGGACGCGGCGCAGCACCTCCGGCGCCCCGTCGACGGAGCGCTCGTGGGCCAGCACCTCGAGGGCGCGGGTGCCCAGCTCGTCGGCCAGGCGGCGGCTGCGCAGATGGAGCGTGGCGTCCTCGACGGCTTCGAGGACCTGGGCCGCGGTGGCCTGCGGGGCGTAGGCGGCGCGGCGCAGGCGCTGTTCGAGGACCTGCTCGATGCTGACGCCCTCGTAGCCGAGTTCGATGAGGGCGCGCTGATGGGTGCCCAGCGCCAGGTCCCAGGACTCCTGCAGGGAGCGCTCGCCGAGCCGCCGTTCGCCCATGATCGGCCGGGCGGCGCCCTGCGGCAGCAGCCGGCGCAGCATCCACAGCAGGTCGGAGCAGTGCGCCAGGTCCGGCCGGGAGCCGATGTCCAGCAGGGCGCGCTGCACTCCGCGCTGCTCGAGCCTGAGGTCAAGCGGGGCGAGCCGGTCGTGCACGTCGCGGGCGAGCGGCGGCAGCGCGTCGTAGCCCACCTGGCCGAGGCGGTCGCCGCCCATCATGATCTCGACGAGCCGGCCCACGTCCCGGCGGCCGGGCACGGCGTCCTTCTCGATGCAGGTGACCGCCGCGTCCTGGAAGTCGTACGGAGTGGGCTTGGCGCGGTCGCGCATCCCGGCGAGCAGGATGGACGTCTCGAAGACGGCGATGGCGTCGGCGGTGGAGGCGAGGTAGCCGTTACGGCGGGCGGCGCGCACGATCTCCACGCACCAGCCGAGCAGTTCGGCCTCGTCGAGGGCGTCGAGGGCGGGCGGCCGCCGGAGGAAGCCGGTGAGCCGGTCGGCGGGCGGAAGGGCGGGCGCCGGAACGGCGGCGGGCAGGGCCTTCTTCGGCTTCGTGGTCTTCTTCGTGCCCGCCTGGCCGTCCAGGCGGTAGGGGCGGACGCCGGTGCGCCGGACGTTCTTGGCCCATTCCGTCGCCGCGATGGACACCGAGCCCGCCGCGAGGCCGAACTGCGCCTCGATCGCCGCGTGACTGGAGGGGATGAGGCCGTGGCGCCACCGGGTGCCGCTCGGCGGGCTGATGACGAAGCCGTCACTGCCGTCGACGCCGAACTCCGCGACGCGGCTGGCGGCGTGGAAGGCGCCGCAGACGTAGAGGCAGTCGGCGGGGTCGGCGCCGGTGGCGGCCAGGTGCTCGCGCATCCTCGTCCACATGTACCGTTCGCGGTCCTCGTCGACCCGCACCTTCCCTGGGTCGCCGGGGGCCAGACGCCGGAAGAGGCTGCCGATGAGCAGCATCACCTGGCGGTAGGTGTCGTGGTCGCTGTCGCCGAGGGGCAGCTCCACGTACTGGTGCCACCACTCCGACCAGTGCCGCACCCGGCCGTGACGCAGCAGATGCTCCTCCAGTTCGGCGAAGCGCGGGCGCAGGTCGCCGATCTCCACGCCGACGGCGTCGCCGTGCAGGGCGGCCTGCTCCGGTGTCTCGGGCACGTCTGCGCCGGCCTCGGCCAGGGGGGCGGCGCCGGAGTCGGTCTCCCACTGGAAGACGTGGTCCGAGGAACGGTCGACGAGGACCAGTTCGACGCCCGGCGTGTCGAGCGCGTAGGCGATGGCCTGGTACTCGGCCGAGGCCTCGGTGACCGGCGCGACCACCGACAGCGGCGACCAGTCGGCGGGGAACCCCTCGATCTCGGTGGCGAACGACTGCACCGCCACCGGCAGCCGGCAGTTGCGCAGCTCGGTGAGGAGCGGCGCCATGTCCTCGCACAGCTCGAGGTAGACGACCTTCGGCTGCTTCTCGCGCAGCCGGCGCGCCATGGCGATCGCCGAGGCCGGCGAGTGGTGGCAGACCGGGAAGATCTCCAGCGGCTCGCGCACGGCGCGCTCGACGTCGTCGACGATGCCCCGCAGGATGCCCTCCAGGGCGCCGGGTCCGTCGGCGAACGCCGTTGCGGCCTCGTGCAGTTGACCGCGCAACGCGTCGAAGGCGCCGCTCATGACAGGGTCGCGATGGCGTCGCGGCCGCCCTCGAGGAACTCCGGCCAGGAGCCGCCCTGTTCCTTGCTGCGCGGTTCGACGACACCGTGCAGGTACTTGTTGAGGATGGCGAGGTCCTCGGGTGCGCGCCGGGCCAGCGAACCGACGAGCGAGGAAGCGAGGGTGCGGGCGGTGAGGGCGCGCTCGCCGAAGAAGTTGCTGTGCAGGACGGCGTCCTCGAGGACGCCGATCTGTTCGGCGGTGGACAGGGCGGACTCCAGCTTCTCGTCGTCGCTGCCGGCGGCCGCCGAGGAGGCCCGCAGGTCGGCGAAGCTCTGCAGCAGCACGTCGAGCAGGGTCGGCGGGACGTCCAGCTCGATGCGGTGGCGGCGCAGCAGTTCCTCGGTGCGGAAGCGGACGATCTCCGCCTCGCTCTTCTTGTTGGTGACGACGGGGATGCGGACGAAGTTGAAGCGGCGCTTGAGCGCCGAGGAGAGGTCGTTGACGCCGCGGTCGCGGCTGTTGGCGGTGGCGATGACGGAGAAGCCGGGCTTGGCGAACACGATGTTGTCGCTGTCCTGGTCGCTGCCCAGCTCCGGGACGGAGATGTACTTCTCCGAGAGGATCGAGATCAGTGCGTCCTGGACGTCGCTGGTGGAGCGGGTGAGCTCTTCGAAGCGGCCGATCGCGCCGGTCTCCATGGCCGTCATGATCGGCGAGGGGATCATCGACTCCCTCGACTGGCCCTTGGCGATGACCATGGAGACGTTCCACGAGTACTTGATGTGGTCCTCGGTGGTGCCCGCAGTGCCCTGTACGACCAGCGTGGAGTTGCGGGAGATCGCGGCCGACAGCAGTTCGGCCAGCCAGCTCTTGCCGGTGCCCGGGTCGCCGATCAGCAGCAGGCCGCGGTCGGAGGCGAGGGTGACGATGGAGCGCTCGACGAAACTGCGGTCGCCGAACCACTTCTGGGCGATCTCCCGGTCGAGGCCGTCGGCGCGCTCGGAGCCGAGGACGAACAGCCGGACCATCTTCGGCGAGAGCCGCCAGGAGAACGGCTTGGGGTTGTCGTCGATCGACTCCAGCCAGTCGAGTTCCTCGGCGTACTTGAGTTCGGCGGGGGCGCGCAGCAGGTCGGTCATCGAAGGGCCTTTCGGAACGAAGGGGGCTGGTCAGGTGAGGAACGTCTTGAGTTCGTGGACGAGCTTGTCGATGCGGCCGGAGATCACGGGGGTGCCGAGCGCCTTGAACCGCTCCCGGAACCAGGGGTTGACCTCTTGCCGGCCGAAGCTCGTGACCGAGCCGACGGGGATGAACTTGACGCCGGAGCGGTGGACTTCCTCGATGCCCTCGAACAGGGGCTGGGAGCGGTCGAACTCGTAGAAGTCCGAGATCCACACCATGACGGTGTTCTTGGGCTCGGCGATCTTCGGACGGGCCATGGCCATGGCGACCGGACCGTCGTTGCCGCCGCCGAGCTTGGTGCGCAGCAGCACCTCGAACGGCTCGCGGACCCAGGGAGTGAGGTCGATCGCGCGGGTGTCGTAAGCGATCAGGTGCACGTCGACCTTGGGCAGTCCGGCGAAGATCGACGCCAGGATGGTGCAGTTGACCATGGAGTCGAGCATCGAGCCCGACTGGTCCACGACGACGACGAGCCGTTGCGGCGTCGTTCTGCGGGCGGTGTGCCTGTAGTAGAGGCGGTCGACGTAGAGGCGTTCCTCTTCGGGGCTGTAGTTGGTGAGGTTCTTCCAGACGGTCCGGTCGAGGTCGAGGTTGCGGTACACGCGCTTGGGCGGCACCGAGCGGTCTATCGCGCCGACCGTGGACTTCTCCACCTGGGTGCGCAGCACGTCCGCGACCTCGTCGACGAATCGGCGGATGAGCGCCTTGGCGTTGGCCAGAGCGACGCCGGAGAGGTTGTTCTTGTCGCGGAGCAGTTGCTCGATGAGCGACATGCTCGGGGTGAGCCGCGCGGCCAGTGCGGGGTCGGCGAGCACTTCGCGCAGATGCATGCGCTGCACCAGGTCGGCTTCCACGTCGGCAAGTTCCGCACCGATGCCGGGTACGAGGCCGCCCGCGCCTTCGGCCGGACCCCGGCCGCCGCGCAGCTCGCCCGGGCGGCATCCGAGGGCGCGCTCCAGCCAGCCGGCGTCACTCTGCCAGCGGGACAGCTGCTCGGCGCTGACGGCTCCGGCGCCCGTCGCGAAGACGTTCAGCAGCACCTTGGACACGAGTGCGGCCCGCCGCACCTCGTCGGCCCGATGGCCGCCGTCGCCACTGGGGGCTTCGGCTTCGGCTTCGGCTTCGGCTTCGGCTTCGGCTTCGGCTTCGGCTTCGGCTTCGGCTTCGGCTTCGGCTTCGGCTTCGGCTTCGGCTTCGGCTTCGGGGATCATCAACCCGTCGAATTCCGCCGCGAGTTCCGGGTGACGCTGGACGAGGGAGTCGACGGAGGTCCGCGGGTCCAGCAGGGCGGCCGGCAGACCGATGTCCTCGACGACGGCGAGGCTCGCGGACTCCAGGGCCATCTGCTCCTCGGAATCGAAGAGCCGGGCCAGCAGCCGCCAGTAGAGCACCTGCCGGCGGTTGTCGTCGGGGACGGCGGGGGCCGTGGGAATCTCGGGGCCCGGTCGCAGCATGTCGTCGCTCATTTCCGCAGCAGCCTTCCCGCCCGTTCGCGCAGGACGGTCACGGCGTCGGTGGCGGCCTTCTCGGCCCGGGCGCCGGCCTTGTCGGCGGTGCCGCCGGCCCACGCGCCCGCGTGCAGGGCGACGGCCTTCCTGCGCACGGTGGTCTCGACGGCGAGCGGCTGGAGACGCAGGCCCCCGTCGTCCCAGCGGAGCAGGCCCACGCAGGCGCGGGAGCCGGCCACGGCCTCGGGCGTGAGCGGTCCGGCGGCCGGGATGCGGTCAGTGTCGACGGGAAGGTCGCGGCCGGCGACGGTGAAGGTGAGGACCTCGCCCTCCTGCCGCCGGTCGTAGCCCTCCAGGAACACCGGCTCGGCGAGGCACGCGGGATGGCGGTTCAGGGGTGCGGTGAGCGGCGCGACGGCGGTCGGCAGGACGACCCGCGCGGTGGCGAGGGCGTCGGCGGGGTCGCCCGGACGGGCCAGGGCGTCGTCCCAGAGGAGGTCGCCCTCTTCGGTGAGGGGCATGGCGTCGAGTTCCATCGACCGGCCCTCGCCGAGGGCGGTGAGCAGCGAGAGGCGCGGCCGCAGCAGTTGCCAGACGCCGGCCGCGACGACGGTGTCCGGCTTCGGCGCGCAGACGCTCGCGCGGACCAGCCGCGGCGCGCTGCCGTCGGCCGGTTCGAAGACCGCGTGGACCTGGGCCTGTGCGGCGGTGGCGTGTTCCTGGAGGTCGACGCCGAGCGGCAGGAGCCGGCCGGTGGCGGTGGCGGCCACGGGGGTGTCGGCCGCGCCCGGGGTGGTGAGCAGCAGGGCACGGGACCACAGGTCGGCCCAGCGGCGCTCCGGGACGCGTTCGAGGGCCGCGCCGGGGCAGGAGGCGGCGAGTTCGGCGGCGAATCCGTCGAGCAGGACGGCCAGTCGGCGCAGTCCGGGCTCCGGCAACATGGCGGAGACGATCGGGGCGGCTCCGCCGGCCAGCTCGTGGTCGATGCCCTGCCAGCCGGTGCGGGCGAGGTCCGTGAGCCAGGTGCGGGCCGCCGCCAGCAGGTTCACCGCCGTGCGGGGGCCGGCGGCGGCGGGCGCCGGCTCCTCGCGAAGGCGGCCGCTCAGTTCGTCGGCGCTCGCGACGAGGGCGTCGTGCACGGCGCCGAGCAGGGCGGCACGGGCGGCGGCGAGGGCGACGAGGTGGTCCTCGCTCGCGGAGCCCGCCGCGGCCTTCTCGGCCGCCTCCTCCACCCGGGGGGCCAGCGGGCTGCCGGAGACCGCCCGGGCGAGGTCGCCGAGGCCGCCGACCCGGTCGGGGCGGGGGCGCAGCAGACCGGCGGCGAGGGCGTGGTCGAAGGCGTCGACCGCCGACAGCGCCTCGTCGAGTCCCTCGACGGGGGCGGCGCCAGGGCCGGTCCGGGCTCCCTGTGCGGCTTGCGGCCCGTGTCCGGTGCCCGGGGCGGAGTCCGTGCGGGTCGGCGGGAACCACTGCAGTTCCGGCAGGGGCACGGTGACGGGGGCGAGCTCGAGATAGGCCAGGTGCCGCAGGAACCGGCTGAAGACGGGGGCGGCCGTCGCCTTGCCGTCGGCCTGGGGCGGGCGGGCTCCGGTCATCGCGACGGTGAGGGCGGCGGCGTCGGCCTGCGGGCCGGCGGGCTCCACGCGCAGGTAGCGGGCGACGCGGTCGGCGCCGTACTGCAGCACGGCCTCGGTGATCAGTGCGCGGATGTGGTTGCAGAACGAGCCGCGCGCGCCGCCGCAGGGGCGGTTGTTGTTGGTGCTGCACGCGAAGGCGTAGGTGCCGGCGGCGACCGACGAGACGTACACCCGCTCGATGTCCGAGCCGCTGGAGACGACGCCCTGCAGGCGTCCGTCGGCCAGTTCGACGAAGGGGACCTTGGCGAGTTTGCGCGGCCGCGCGGGCGGCACCACCCGGGCCGTGCTCGCCCTCTCCCAGTTCTCCCGGTCCGAGAACACACCATCTCCTTTGCGGCACGCGGCTGCACACGCCGACTCGGCGCAGCACAAGGGGGGTCGTCGCACCCGAGCGGCGCGACATGAACGAACTTAGCGGCGGCCACTGACAACGCCGTGCGCGACCGGAGGCCGCAGGGCGCCGCGCGGTCGGTGTGCCGGTTCGGGACGCAGGGCGTCACGGTCACCCGGCTGATCCGGCGGCGCCGCCCGGCGCCGTGCGCCCAGGCATTCGCCCGGTCCGACGCCCGGTGCCCAGGGTGTCGGCGGTCGCCCGGCACGCGGGCGCCGCCGGCCGGCCCCTCAGTCGTTTCCTGCGGCCAGCCTACGGGCCGCTCCCGCACGAGTGGCGGGGATCGCGGGGAATCCGCGGCCCACCGGGTGACTCACGAAACGGGGCGGCTGCGGCCGTACTTCCATGCGCAGGCCAGCAGCGTCAGCCCGGCGGCGGCCGTCGTCGCCGCGGCCACCGTTTCGCGCGGACGGCGGGTGAGCACCGAACCGGCGGAACGGGCGCTCAGCACCGAGCCCGCGCTGAGCCAGGATCCGACCGAGGCGACGGACAGGGCGGAGCCGACCGACCCCACGGACAGGAATCCGCCGACGGAGGCGACGGACAGGGAGCTGCCCACCGAGCCGACGGAGAGGAAGGAGTTGACGGAGCCGATCGACAGCGCCGAGTTCTTCGACCACAGCGAACACCAGGAGCCGTCGGCCCCGTCGCCCTTCGCCACCCGTCTCGTCATGAGCCGAGCATAAGGGCGTACCGGTCAGGACGGCGGCAAGTCGCGGTAGGCGACGCGGGCCAGGTCGTGGATTTCGCCGACGGTGCCCCACTCGTTGCCGCCCAGCCTCGAGAGAGGCCTCAGCCGGCGGATGTCCGGGCGGCCGTCGACGACGACGTCCTCGTCCACGGCGGCGTGCACGACCTCGCCGAGGACCAGGGTGCAGTCGCCGATGACGACGGTGGAGTGCAGGCGGCACTCCAGGGCCACGGGTGAGGCCGCCACGCGGGGCGGCCGCACGCGCAGGGAGGGCTCCCGCTCGATGCCGACCGCGTCGAACTCGCCCTCGTGCGCGGGGAAGTCGGTGGCGGTGGCGTTGATCTGTCCGAGGAGCTCCTCGGGTGCGAGATTGACGACGAACTCGCCGGTGGCCTCGACGTTGCGCAACGAGTCCTTCCGTCCCACGGACGTGAACTGGACGATCGGCGGGTCGGTGCAGGCCACCGTGAAGAAGGAGTGCGGGGCGAGGTTGGCGGTGCCGTCCGCCGCGAGGGTCGACACCCAGGCGATCGGCCGGGGTACGACGACGGCGGTGAGCAGCCGGTAGAAGGCGCCCGGGCCCAGGGCTTCGGGATCATGATCGACGCGCATGTCAGCCAGTTCTACCCGAGAACGTCCCCCCGCACGGAACCGGCCGCCGCGCCGCGGCTCCGCAGCGACCGCCGCACGCGTCTCCTAGGACCTGACTTCGGCCACCGCCGCGGTCACCGCCTCCGGCAGGGCGCCCGGCTGCGGGTTCCCCTCGACGGCGCCGACCAGGTCCCGGGCGAGGCCTCGCACCGTGCCGCCGGTGTTCCGGGCGGCCAGGACCAGGACCCGCCAGGCCTCGTCGGCGCTCAGACCGAAGGACGCCATGAGGACGCCGCGGGCCAGGTCGATCACCGGGCGGGTCCGCAACGCACGCCGCAGTCGCACGAGTTCGATGCGCAGGTGTCCCGGGGGGCTTCCGTCGGGCACTCCGCCCCGCCGGCCGGCTGAGCGCGTGCCGCCCGGATCGGGGCCGGCCGCGAACAGCGATCCCGTGCCGGTCAGCGTCAACAGCCGTTCCACCGCCGGGCCGACCGAGCGCAGGACGACCGTCCTGCCCTGCCGCAGGCCTTCCTCGCGCACGCCGAGCAGCACGTTCAGGACGGAGCAGTCACAGAACACCACCCCGTCCAGCTCCAGGTCGATCCCGTCCCGCGCCGCGTCGAGGGCGGCGCCCAGGGCGCGTTCGAGGGGCCCGGCCGAGTCGAGGTCGAGCTCACCCCGTACCGCCACGACGACCCGCTCCCCGTCGGTACGGACGGTGATGTCAGTCCCGGGCGTCGCCCCGACGTGGCGCGCGTCGCGGGACTCCGCACCCGTGCACGCATCCCCGCCTCCGGCGTCCGCGTCGTATACCGGTTCCGCCATGACCGCCTCCCTCGGTCACTCCACATGTCACCTCAAGACTCACCCTCCGACCGTCGTACGTCAACAGATACACGAAATGAAGTTCCGGCTTTTGTGTTCGCGAAAGCTCGGGCATAAGATGCCCCCATGGAGGGAGTGCCCGAGCCACACAGCGGATGGACGTTTCTGACCAACCACGCCCGCGTACTCGCGGCCATCGCGGACGACCACAGCGCCCGCATCCGGGACATCGCCGCACACTGCCGGCTCACCGAGCGGGCGGTCCAGAAGATCATCGCCGACCTGGAACAGGACGGCTATCTGTCCCACACGAAGGAAGGGCGCAGCAACATCTACCGGATCGAGCCCGGCCAGGTGCTGCGTCATCCCGCCGAAGCGGGACTGAGCGTGGCGTCACTGTTGTCGCTGCTGGCCCATGACGAGGCGGGCCGCGCCCGGCGTCCGTGAGGCCGTGAGCCCGAGGCCGGACGATCCGCCGCTCGTGACCGACAGGCGTCGGCCGCACACAGCCGGACACCAGGATGCGCCACGTCCTCGACACGGCGACGGGGCGTCGCCGACAAGAGACGAAGGTCACGAATACGTATCGGACATTTAACACCTCAATCTTCACACCAGGTACACAAGTTGGCTAGGTTGACGCCCAGGCCGTTCGACTGCCTTTCAGGGCAGGGGGCTTGGGTCACCCGCAACAGGGGTCGCCCGGATTCCGCCGCAACACCCCGGCGGAGCACGGAAGGAGAACGTCTTCCATGGCGACGGATCGCAGCCCTCGGTCCCCAGGCGGCGCCGACGAGCCGAGCCGGGCGGAGATCCAGCAGCGTGTCAACTCGCTGTACGACCGGGCCGAGACCGACACGGGCACCTACAACGCCACGCGCGCCATGTCGAACCTCTCGCGCCGGACGGTCGGCTCCGTCGCCAACAGCGGCCGCGGATCAGCCGATCCGTCGCTCGACTCGGTGGCCAGGCAGTGGTTCGACGTGGCGCGCGACAAGATCGGACCGACCACCGCGGCCGTGCTGCCGGCCGACCGCCGGCCGCCCCGTCCGGCCCGGCCCGGCCCCTCCGCGGACAGTGCGACGATCCGCGAGCTCGAAGCGGCGGCGCGACGGATTCCGGAACTCACCGGCCCGGCCGTGGCCGCGCCGCCCGCAGCGATCGAGGCGCGCCGCAGCGAGCCCAGGGCCCTCGAGGCAGCCGCACCGGCCGCGCTCCCCGCACCCCTGGCCGCCCTCCCCGCGCCGGCCGCGCTCCCCGTCGCTCCCGCCTCAGCCTCAGCCGCCGTCGCTCCCGCGGACCGGCAGGCCTCGCTCAGGAGCACCAAGGAACAGATCGGGCGCAAGCTCGCCACAGCCCGTGAGGTGCTGGCGCGGGCCGTCGCCCAGCCCGCGCCCGCCCAGCAGTCCGCTCTCACCGCGTTCATCCCCGCGCAGTCCACATCCTCCCCGTCGACGCAGTCCCTGCCCGCGGCGACCGCGCAGACGGGCTATGCGCCCGCCGCCGGACCTCAGCAGCCGGCCGCACCGCAGCCGGTCCAGCAGCCCTGGGACACCGCGGAACAGCAGGCGTTCCGTGCGGAGATCACCGCCGCCTGGGCGGGACGGCCCGCCGCCGCTCCCGCCATGGCCCCTCCCGCCGTACCGCCGGCCGGGCCGGACAGCCTCCTCGACACCGGCGGGTTCTCGTTCCCCGCACCGGCGCCTGCGTTCTCGGCATCCGACATCGCCCTGGTGGAACCGGCGCCCGACCTAGGGGTGGAACCCGGCTTCGGTACACCGTCGTTCGGCTACGCGATACCCGGCCTCGGCGCCGCGGCACCGGAGTCCGGCTTCGCGGCCTCCCCGGCGGGTGCGGTCGCGCCGGACCACCTCATGGACGAACTGGGGACGATGACGCCTCCCGCCGGTTACGCGTACCCCGAAATTCCGGTCGCGTCCCCCGAGTTCGGCTTCGCCTCGGTCGCGACCGCCCCCGCGTACCCCACGTCCGGACTCGGCCTCCCGGCGCCCACGCCGGACGTGCTGACCGCCGGTCACGGCTACCAGACCTCCGTCGGGCTCGCCGCGCCCGCGGCTCCGCTTCCCGAGCCGGTCCGGCCGGCCGCCCCCGCCGACGTCACCGTCCGCGCCACCGGGACGGCCTATCTGGGAAAGGCGGACAAGGCGCTCGCCTTCGCCCGGGCCCAGATCGGACGGCCCTGCGTGTGGGGAGCCACGGGACCGGAGTCCTACGACTGCTCCAGCCTCACCCAGGCCGCCTGGAAGGCCGCCGGGGTGAGCCTGCCGAGGGCCGCCATCGATCAGGCCAAGGCCTTCACCCGGATCAGCCTGGCCGACCTGCGTGCCGGCGACCTCGTGTTCTTCTTCGACGACCTCAGTCACGTCGGGCTGTGCACGGGGAACGGCATGATGATCCACGCCCCCGGTCCGGGCGCCGCCATCCGCGAAGAGGCGATCCTTCCCTACGGAGAGGGCGCGCTGCGCGGCGCCGTCCGGCCTGCCTGAGGCGCGCCTCAGGGGCTTTCGCTCGCACACGCCGGCGCGCCGGGGGCGTCCGCTCGCGCCGGCCCCGCCCGCCCGGGGCCGGCGCGGGGACCGGGCGTCGCGACGTGAGCCGCCGGCCCGTCAGTGCATGGCGGGACGGGAGTGCACCTGCGCCCTTCTGGCGTTGTTGTAGGCGCGCAGAAGGAGTTTGGAGACGGCGCACGGCGCCCCGTCGTAGTGACACTGACGGCACGTGCGGGCATGCTCCTCGTACGCGGCGCGGGTCTCCCGCAGTGCGTCCTCGGGTGAGCTCATGGGGGGTCCTCCGAACGAAACGACGGTCCGCGGCAGCCAGGGCTACTCGCTAGTAGCTTCCGCGTCAGGAGGATTGCATCATGTTACTTACGGTAGTGGAAAACATGATTCCGGCCCGTTTCGGGAAGTCTTTCCGCTCACCTGGCGTGAACCCGTCCGTGCGGCCCCCGGGACCCGCACATCACGAGGAGGAGCCGACATGACGAGCGAGGACGACGGACAGCGCGCGGCGCGGGTGTTCGACGCACTGGGGCCCTCGTACGAGAAGGCGTTCGCCCACTCGGAGGCGCACCGCCGATCCCTGGACTGGCTGCTCGGGCGGCTGACACCGGGCAGCGACGTGCTGGACGTCGGCAGCGGAACGGGAAGGCCCACGGCGGCGACCCTGGCGGCCGCGGGCCATCGCGTGCTGGGCGTCGACGTGTCCCCCGTCATGGTCGACCTCGCCGCGCGCCAGGTGCCGGACGCCACGTTCCGGTGCGTGGACGTACGTCGGCTCCCGCTGCGGGAGCGCTCCTTGAACGCCGTCTGCGCGTACTTCTCCCTGCTGCAGATGGAACGGGCGCAGCAGAGCGAGCTCATCGGCACCCTGGCGCGGGCGCTGTTGCCGGGCGGCAGCCTCGCCCTGGCCACCGTGCCGGTGGACGTGGAGGGCGTCGACGCCGTGTTCATGGGGCAGCCGGTGCGGGTGACCAGCTACGCCCGGGACGGCCTGGTCGACGTCGTCACCGCCGCCGGCCTGACCGTACTGGACGAGGAGAGCGTCCTGTTCACCCCCGACCACCCCGAGGCCGGCCCCGAGCCCCATCTGTTCCTGCACTGCGGCAAGCCGTAGGCCCGCCCTCCGCCGTCGTTCAGTCCCCGACGCGGGCGGCGAGCGCGAGGACGAGTGCGGCCGCACCCGTGCCGAGGACCGCACCGGCCACCACGTCACCCGGATAGTGCACACCGGTGTGGACCCTCGAGTAGCCCACCGCGCAGGCCAGCACGCCGAGCGGTACCGCGCAGACCGGCAGCGTCGGGCCGACGGCTGCGGCGAAGGCTACGGCCGAGGCGGTGTGCCCGGACGGGAACGACGCCGAGTGCGGCATCGGCACGTGCCGGCCCGGGTACGGCGAGTCCTCCGCGCGATGCGGCCGGGGACGGCGCACGAGCTGCTTGCCGAGCAGGTTGGCACTGGCCGAGGCGACGCCGATGGCCGCGACGCCGAGCAGCGCTGCGCGGCGCGGGCGGCCGCCGCGCAGGGCGAGCGCGGCGGCGACCGCGAAGGACAGCTTGGAGTGGTCGGCGGCCGCGGACAGCCGGCGCAGCGCGGTGTCCAGGGTGGGCGTCCTGGTCACGGTGACCGCCTCGTACAGAGCCTGGTCCAGGGTGGCGAGGTCGCCCACCAGTCGCCGGGCGGTCAGCTTCGCTGGGCGGTCAGACATCGTAGGCCTCCTTGATCGTGCGGGGGTCGGGATGGCCGAGCGCGAGTCGGGCGACGCGCCGCCAGTCGACCGTGGGGGGCGCGTAGGCCGCGCCGGGGCGGTGCCGCGGCACCCGGACCCGCAGCGCGGCGGGCCGTACCGTGCACACCACGGGAATGTCGAGTTCGAGGGCCTCGCCGTCGACGGCCACCGCGATGCGCTCGCGGTCGGCCTCGACGACGACGCGTTTGGAGGTCACCGAGGTGATGCTGCCCGCGCGCTCGCCGAGCAGGGCGAGTTCGGCGGCCTGGGCCGCGCTCTCCACCCGCACGCCGATCACCCCGAGCAGCCCCGAGTCCAGCCGGGGGCGGCGGCCACCGCCCAACGGGTCGGCGCGGGCGTAGGCGTTGTTGCTGACCAGCAGCGCCTGCGGCGCGTGCACCGCGGTGTCGTCCGTGCGCACGGCCAGAACCGGACCCGAGGCGCCCTGCAGCAGGTCGGGCAGGTGGTCGAGGGCCGTGGCGGCCTTGGCGTCGCGGTAGTCGGGACTCTGCACTATCTCCGCGTACGCCCCGAAGGAGACGGTGTTGACGAAGGGCCGTCCGCTCACGTCCCCGAGGTCCACACGCAGTTCGACGCCGCTCGTGAGGGCGTCGAGACTGCGCACCGGGTCGGTGCGGTCGAGGCCGAGGTCCATGGCGAAGTGGTTGCGGGTGCCGGCGGCGACCACCAGGAAGGGCACGTCGAGTTCGGCGGCCACACCCGCGACCAGCGCCTGGGTGCCGTCGCCGCCCGCGACGCCGAGCAGGTCCGCGCCCTCGGCGACGGCCCGACGGGCCTCCGCCGCCGGGTCGACGTAACCGTCGTCGACGCCGAGCAGGATCACCCGCGCGCCGAGCGCCTCGGCGCGCGCCGCGAGGTCGTGCTTGACGACCTTGCCGCCGCCCGAGCGCACGTTCATGATCAGCACCGGTCGGCGCGGCGGCGGGGTCCTGCGGCCGTGGGTGCCCTTGGGACGGCGCACGCTGCGCAACGCGGACCGGGCCGAGGCCAGCGCCCCCGCCCACAGCGCGAGCGCGCCCACCGCCACCGGCCACAGCCCCGACGTCGCGTACAGCACCAGCACGCCCACGGGCGCGGTCACCGCCAGGAGACCCCCGAGCAGTCGGGGGCCGCCCCGGTGCGCCAGCATCCACCACACGCCCGCCGCGGCCAGCGCGAGCAGGGCGAACCCGGCGAGCAGCACCAGCCAGCCGCCGGAACCGGCGCCGGCCATGACCACCGCCACGCACGCGGCCACCAACACCAGGGCGAGCCGCGCCCAGCCGCGCGCGCGGGCGACGGCGTCCTGTTGGGCCTGGCCGACGTGCGGCAGCGCCCACTTCGATCTGCCTGTTCCGTTCACCGTGCGCCCGCCATGCTCCGAGGCTCCTTGTCGTGCGTCGACAGCACCAACGATCTCGATCAATTGTCCATGGCGCGGTGCCCCGGCGTGACCGCGACCCCGGGGATGCGGTGTCCGGGGCGGCCTTCCGAACCGCGGCGACCCCGACGGGCCGGACGCCGCACGCCGGACGCCGGACGCCCGTCCTCTGCCGCCTCTCACCTGTCGCCTGTCTTCCCGTCGCCTGCCGGCGGACGGCGCGTCACCGGGGCGGGGGCCGCGAACCCGTGGTGCCGTGACCTGAGTTGCGCCTTCGACGTACGGGGCCCGTCACGGGGCCGCGGCCCGGGGAGGCGGACGACCAGGGGCCCGTCGCGGTGCGACGGGCCCCTGGTCGTGCCGACCGGACTCAGCAGCTCAGTTGCGCCGGGCGTTGCGGCGCAGGACGACGAAGCCGCCGATCACCAGCAGCGCGCCGAGCGCCCCGGGCCACAGGTTGGCGCCGGTCTCGGCGAGGCCGCCCTGCACCGCCTGCTGCTCGGTGCCGCCGGTGACGGCGCCCGGGTCGGCCGGGGGCTGGACCTGGGACTGCGACTGCGACTGTGCCGGGGCGGACACGGTCGGCGGAGCGGTCGCGGGGGCTCCGATCTCGCCGCCCGAGCCCGCCGGAGGCGCCGAGGTGGCCGCCTTCGCCGACGGCTTCGCGTCGACGCGGGGCTCGTTCTTTGCCGGCGCCTGGGGAGCGGGCTTGCCGGCGGACGGCTGAGCGTTCTGACCGGCTCCGTCGTCGTTTCCGGAACCGTTGCCGCCGGCCTTGCCGCCAGCCTTGCCGCCGCCGTTGCCACCGGCGTTGCCCCCGGCGTTGCCGGAACCGTTGTCGCCGCCGTTCCCGTTGTCGCCGTTGCCGGAAGCGTTGTCGCCGCCGTTACCGGCGCCGTCGCCGCCGGCGTTACCGGAACCGTTGTCGCCGGCGTTTCCGTTGTCCCCGTTACCGGAACCGTTTCCGCCGTTGTCGCCGCCGTTCCCGTTTCCGCCGTTGTTGTCGCCGTTTCCGCCGTTCCCGTTTCCGCCGTTGTTGTCGCCGTTTCCGCCGTTTCCGTTGCCGCCGCCGTTCTGGCCGGCTCCGCACTGGCGGCCCTCGTTGATGCAGTCGACCATCTGCCGCATCAGGGACTCGTCGAAGACGTTGATGAAGTCGCCGTGGTCGGTGACCGCCTTGTGCAGCTGCTCCGGGAAGGAGTCCACCGCGAACAGGGGGGTCGTCCGGCCGCCGTCCTGCAGGCTCGGCGCGTCGACGTCGTACACGATGCGCTGCACCAGCTGCGGCACGGCCTCGAAGCCCGCCGGGCAGGAGCCGTCGGCGCCGGCGAACGCCACATGGGTGCGGTGGTTGGCGCTGTCGATGTTGGAGCCGTCCCAGCAGCTCTGGAAGCGGAAGGTGCGCACCACATCGCTGCCGGACGGGCAGAGCGGGTACTTGTCCTTGAGCTGCCGGTCCTCGAACCCGGTGCAGCTCCACGACGCGTTGGCGTTGGCCGTGCCGTTGACGAAGGCCTTGGCGTCACCGGTGATGATGCGCAGCAGTCGCGGCATGGCCGTGACCTTGGAGCGCGGGTTGCCGACGAAGGTCAGCGTGACGTCCTTCGGGGTGATGATCTTGCCCGCGTTGCCCTCGACGCCGCCGCCCGGGCTCTGCGCGTCCTGCTCCTGGGCGCCGTTCTGCAGGCGCAGCACGGGCCAGTAGTAGGTCGACTTGTCGCCCTGGTCGACGCAGCTCGTCTCGGCCTTGGCCAGGTCGTCGTCGGAGGCGAAGGCGCTGTTCGACTGGTTGCCCACGTAGTCGTGGAAGTGGTGGGCGCCGTTGCTGACGCCCGGCGCCACGATCACGTTGTCCGAGTTGAACAGGCCGCCCGCATTGACGCCGCAGCTGGTGACGAAGACGCCTCGGGAGGGGCCGGAGCGGGGGTCGGGCGTCTGCTGGGCCGGCTGGACGGAGGCGATGTCCGCGAAGTCGGCGGCGACCGGACCGTTCCCGGCCTGCCCGCCGTTGCCCTGCTGCCCCTGCCCGCCCTGCTGGCCGCCGCCCTGACCCTGACCGCCTCGGCCCTTGTCGTCCTGGCCCTGGTCGTCCTGGCCCTGGCCGTCCTGGCCGCCGCCCTGGTTCTCGTCGCCCTTGCCGTCGGCGCCCTCGTCCGCCTGGTCGTCGGAGGCGCGCAGGGTGCAGGCGGCGAGGGATTCGAGCCCCTCGGGGCGGTCGCCGACCCGGTCGATGGCGACCGCGATCCGTTCGATCGTCGCGCCGCGCTTCTCCTTGAGCGGGTTCATCACCGCGTTGTCGGCGAAGCCCGCGTCCTGGCGCACGGCCTGCGCCGACTCCTGGAGTTGCCGGTAGGCCGCGGCGACCTGCTCGTCGAGCACCGCGAGTTCGCGGTCGACCTCCGCGGAGGCCTGCTCCGGGACGGTCGTCAGCTTGGCGCCCACGTCCGGGCAGTCGATGGTGACGGCGCTGTTGCCGCCCTTGCGAACGGAGTCGCCCGAGGTGCCGTCCTCGGTCGCCGAGGCGTAGACGTTCGCCGCCATCAGCCCGCCGCCGCCGAGGATGAGCGCCATCGCGGCGAAGCTGGCCCGCCGTCCGCCCGTCGGTCTTCTGCGCCTGTTCTGTGCCAAGGAGTGCTCCTACGCGTCGTCGGCGGCCACGGACATGAAATCCCCCGGCCTCATACGCTGCCGGACACGGAAGTGTTCAACCGCACGGCGAATTCACAGCAAGATCTCAGACAAGCCCCGTCTCCCGCGTCTTCACCGCGCGCAGGGCGCTGCCGGCCGTCATCCCGCCGGAGTATCCACGAGGCCGGGCCGAGCCTGCCGCCTGCGGTCCGCGCGCAGTTGCAGCAGACCCATCACGACGGCGGCGGCCACGGCGATGAGATGCTCGCGGCCGGCGAGGTTGGGCTTGGCTATCGACTCCCACACCATCGAGCCGCCGGTGAGCGTGAACACGATGGGCGCGCGGCGGACGACGGAGAGATAGGTGAAGAGCCCGACGACCGCGGCGGACGGGCCGGTGTCGAGCACCTGCCCGGCCTCGGGCGGCAGTCCGAGGCCCCAAGAGCCGGGTCCGATCGCCAGCATCACCCGTACGGAGAGGGTGCCGGCCAGGGTGGAGGCGTAGGCGATCAGCAGGGTCCTGCGACGCCCGAGGGCGAGCTCCGCCAGGGCGAAGGCGAGGAACAGCTGGGTGATGCCGGCCCACACCGGCAGGTCGAGTGCCGGGACGTACAGCGAGACCGGGGTGCGCAGGAGGGCCAGCCACAGGGGCAGGTCGCCCTGGACCCCGCCGAGGAGGCGGACCCCCGTCGCGCCGACGGGGTGCTGGGCGATGCCGTGGAAGAAGATCACGCCCGCGCAGGCGACGACCGCCAGCAGCAGCGCGGCGGGCCCGCGCCGGCCGAGTTGCCGTACGGGGTCGACGACGATGCCGTGCCACTCGCCCCGCAACGTGCGGCCGAGGAACACGGCGGCCCGGCGGAGCGGGTTGCCGGGCGGTTCGTCCGCGGTACGGTCGGCGCGAGGCTCGCCACCGGTGTGGCCCTCGTGAGGCCGCTCCACTTCCGGGCGCAGGCGCAGCATGCTCATGGTCTCCCCAACCACTTGTCGCACGAGGTGTGTGCGAGTCCCGCTCTGGGAGACGCAGAGATCGGGCGACAGGATCACTCGGTGGGCCGGCCTTGACTCCCGGTCACCCCGGCGTCACCCCCGTGTGACGTGGGTGGGCTACTGTCACCGCTGTGGAACGCACTGACCAGCGGAACATGAACCCTGCCGAGTTACCGGACCCGGCGGGCCCCGGAGGACTCCCGCGGGCCCGGCGTATCGGGCGCCTGCCGTTCCCTGCGACCGCCGCGTGAACCGCCCCGCGCCCGTCGGGAGCCGGCCCGCCGCCGAACCCGCACCGGTTCTGCTCGCCGACGGCCTCCTCACGGAACGACTGGCTCTGGCCGCGCCGGAGGGCACCAGGGTGGTGGTCGCCGACTACGAGATCCCGCCGGGCGGCTCACTGCCCTGGCACTATCACGACGGCCGGGTCGTCGCCGTCGTGACGGCCGGGGTGCTGACCCGGACCCTGGCGGACGGATCCGAGTGCGTGACGCCCGCGGGGGGCTGCATCGTGGAGCCGGTGGGGCCGCGGGGCGTCCACATGGCGGAGAACCGGGAGTCCGGCCCCCTGCGCATCTGCGCCCTGTTCTTCCTTCCCCGGGACTGCGCACTGTCTACGCGCGCAGACCCCCCGGCGGCGGCCGCGCGCGACTGACCGGACCACGCTCGCGCCGCGGACGGCGACACGGTTCGGGAGGCCCGGTCGTGGCACGCTCCGGCCTGCGCGTCAGCGCTGTGGGCGGCGGCCCGTCTCCTGGTGGGGGAAGCTCTGGTCGGCGCCCGGCAGAGTGGGCCTGGGCAGGGTGGCGACCTCCGTCTGCGCCTTCACCAGCTGTTCCTCCGTGCCGTCCGGCAGCGCCGGTGCGAGTGCGCTGCCGTCCTCGAAGCGGAACGCCGAGGTGAGGTCGCCGAACGCGCTGCGCCGCCAATCGCTGATGTTGGGCTCCAGGACCCCGGTGAGTCGTTCCAGCAGCCGCAGGGTCGACGTGTGGTCGAAGCTCTCACCGGCCACCCAGCCGCCCACGGTCCAGGGCGAGACGATGATCGCCGGGACCCGGAAGCCGCCGCCGATCGGGAGGCCGCCGACGAACTCGCCGGGCGTGCCGACGGGCGGAGTGGGGGGCGGCACATGGTCGAAGAGGCCGTCGTTCTCGTCGTAGTTGAGGATGAACGCGGTCTTGGCCCAGACCTCCGGGTCGGCCGCGATGGCCTCGATCTTCGAGGCGACGAAGGCCGCGCCGGCCGCCGGCAGGTAGTCCGGGTGCTCGGACTGGTGGCCCGGGGGCATGATCCAGGACACCGTCGGCAGGCGGTCGTTGCGGGCGTCGTCCTCGAAGGCGCCCTCCGGCTGGGGTCGTACGCCCCGCTCGTACAGTTCGGTGCCGGGCAGCGCGTTCCTGAACGCGGCGAACTGCTCCAGCACGTTGCATCCGTAGTCGTCCTCCTGCTGGTACACCTTCCAGCTGACGCCGGCCGCCTGGAGACGTTCGGCGTACGTCGTCCAGCTGAAGGGCGTCGGCGCGGAGTTGCCGGTCACCGGGCCGCCGTGGAGCGCCTCCGGGTCGATGGAACCGGTCATCCACATCAGGCGGTTCGGCCAGGTCGGACCCAGCACCGAGCTGAAGTAGTGGTCGCAGACGGTGAAGGTCTCGGCGAGGGCGAACTGGAACGGGATGTCCTCGCGTGTGTAGTAGCCCATGACGTAGGGGCCGTCGGCGCCGTCGGCTCTGCGGTGGGCGGGCAGCCAGCGGTCCATCCGGCCGGCGTTCCAGGCGTCGTGCTGCACCGACCAGGAGTGGCTCGTCGAGGGGATCGCCTGGGCGCTGGAGGTGCGGGTGTCGAGGTGGAAGGGCAGCAGGTAGCCGCTGGGGTTCTCGTCGTCGGGCTGGTAGAAGACCGACCGTCCGCTGTCGAGGGTGAGCGCGTCGGGGTCGGAGAAGCCGCGCACGCCGGAGAGGGTGCCGAAGTAGTGGTCGAAGGAGCGGTTCTCCTGCATCAGCAGGACGACGTGCTCGATGTCGGCGAGCGAGCCCCCACGGGGCTGTCCGGCCGCGACGGCCTTCTGAACGCTCGACGGGAGCAGGGAGAGGGCTGCTGCGGCGCCCAGCGCTCCCGCGGCCGAGCCCAGCAGTCGGCGTCGGGTCAGCTCTGCCATGTGTGTGCCCCTTGGTGGTGGGAGGAACCGGTGGGAGGGCCGGCCCGTGCCCCACGGGGGCGGTTCTGTGCTCGTCTCCGCCCGGGCCGGAACGCGGAGGGTCGCTGCGGCCGGCGCTCCGTGCGAGCCGGCCGACGCTGGTGCTCAGCCGCCGTGCCGCGCCCGGCCGTTCAGTTCCACAGCTCGTCGCTGTCGCACACCCGGGCGCCCATGTTGCGCCGCATCATGGTCAGCGCGGCGTCCGCCAGGTCGGCGTGGATGTGGGCCACGGCGTCCCGGGGGACGGTCACCTCGAGATGGCGGATGTGGGCGTCGAGGGCCGAGTAGAGCACGCACTGTTCCGTGACCTGCCCGCAGAGCACGACGCGATCGATTGCCTCCTGGTCGAGGAGGTACGACAGCGGGGTCTCGAAGAAGACGGAGTGCCGCGCCTTGACGACGAAGAGGGACTCCTCGTCCGGCACCAGCGGCTCGACGAGTGGGGCGTACCGGCCGGCGAGCGCCCTGTCGAGGAGTTCGCCGTGGTGGGAGCGCCACTGGCCGAAGTTGTCGTTGACGTAGACGACGGGCACGCCTGCGCCGCGGGCCCGTTCGAGGAGACCGGCGATCACCGGAACCACGCTGTCGGCGGACGGCAGCAGGAACTCCGCGTCCGGATGGTCATAGGTGTTGATCATGTCGATCACGATCAGTGCGGTCTTGCTCATGCGGCTATGCGTTCCCGTTCGCCCCATTCGAACGCCGATATGACGGCACGTCACTCTTCCGCCTCACGTGCTGCGGCCCGGTGGTGCGAAATCTCGGTGGCGAAGACGGCGCACCCCTCGGTTACAGTGCTCCGCCGGCAAGGCGCCGGCCCGGCGAGAGGACACAGCGGTGGGCTTTGGGGTGGGGAACGTGGGGAGCACGGGGATCGTGGGGAACGCGGGAAACGCGGGAAACGCGGGGCGGGTTCGGCGGGGGATGACGCTGGCGGCCGTGGCGACAGGTCTGGTGACGGGTCTGGTGACGGGGTGCACGGCCGAGCGGGAGGGCTCGGACGCCGCGACCGGGACGTCCGCGAAGGGGAGCGCGAAGGTCGCGAAGCGCGGGGGGTCGGTCGGGGCCGCCGGGTCCGCCTGCGAACTGCCGGTCGCCTTCGACGTCGCGGAGTTCTGGAAGGCCGAGGCCGTCGACGGCGGGGACTCGTCCACCGGCGACCTGGCCGGGCTCGGGGACGCGTTCCTGCGCCAGGGCCCGGTCACCCTGGTCTGCGAGATCGACGCGAAGCCCGCCGGCAAGATCGGGTTCCTCCGGGTGTGGACCGGCGCCCCCGGCAAGGCCGACGCGCGGACCGTGCTGAAGGAGTTCGTGGCCGCCGAGCCTGCGGCGAGCGGGGCCGTGTACCGCGAGCTCGAGGCGGGTGACGTCACCGGCGTCGAGGTCGCCTACACCACCACGAGCAAGCTCCTCGACGAGAGCAAGCAGGAGCACGCCTTCGCCGTCACCACGTCGAAGGGCCCCGTCGTCCTGCACCTCGGCGGCATGGACACCGGCGAGCACGAGGCGATGCTGCCCGCCTACGAGCTCGCCAAGAGCACCCTGCACACCGACGCCGCCTGACGCCCTCCCGCTCGCCTGGCCGACGCCCGCCGTCCGGGCGGCGCGGGCCCGTCAGCCGCCGAGCCGGGCGCGCATGCGCGCGGCGGCCCGGACGGCGGCGTCTCCGCAGCAGTTGTTGAACAGCACATGCACCTGTTCGGCCCGCCGGGCGAGCGCGCGGATCCTCGGCGCCCACTCGTCGAGCTCACCGGGGCCGTACTCGTGGCGGAAGCGGTCCTCCTTGCTGCCGGTGCCCCAGTGCGGGCTACGGCCGTGCAACCGGACGACCGCCAGGCGCTCGCAGGTGACCGGTGTGACGGGTGGGACGGCCGTCGGCAGGGACTGCTCCATGTCGACGGCGACGGCGGCGAAGCCGTGGGTCCGCAGCAGGTCTGCCGTCGCCCGCTCCTGCTCACCCCGCCACCAGTCCTGGTGCCGGAACTCGACGCAGACCGGCCACCCGGCGGTGCGCTCCGCGCACTGGGCGAGGAACGCGTGGGCCCGCGCGCCGGGCCGGAACCAGGGCGGGAACTGGAAGAGGACCGCGCCCAGCCGGCCGGCGTCCCGCAGCGGGCGGATGCCGTCCGCGAACCTGCGCCACACCTCGTCCAGGGCCCGCGGCCCGCGGGAGTCCGCCGGCAGGCCGGGCGGCATCGCGGCGGACCGGGTGGGGTGGCCGGTCAGCAGCGAGAACGCCTTCACGTCGAACACGAACCCGTCGGGGGTCCGCTCGGTCCACAGCCGGCAGGTGCGTTCGCGGGGCAGCCCGTAGTACGTCGCGTCGACCTCGACGACCGGGAACCGTTCGGCGTAGTGCAGCAGCCGGCCCGCAGCGTCGCGCCGCCCGGCCGGATACCAGCCGCTGGACACCAGCGTCCGGTCCGTCCACGAACAGGCGCCCACCAGAATCTCACCCATGGGCGGCCGGTTACCCCGTCCGACGGGCTTTTCTCCGGTGCGAGCGGATGCACATCCGGTCACATGTGGCGCATTCTTGCTGTGTCGCCCCACGCGGCGGCGCACGGACGAGGTAGGGCCGATGACTGGGAGCGCCAGGGACGAGCGGAAGCCGTCCGGACCGCCGCCCGCGCTGCTGACCGGGACTGTCGCGGACGCGCTGCGGACGACGGCCGGGCGCGCGGCGGGCGTCTACCTGCGCTCCCGCAGCTCCGAAATGCTGCGCCTCGCGGTCCTCTCCGGGCTGCCCGGTCAGCTGTTCCGCCCCTGGTGGCGGGTGAACGTGGACCGGCCGTTCCCGGTGGCCGACGTGCACCGGACGGGCGTCCCGGTGGTGCTGGCGAACGCCACCGAGGTGATGCGCCGCTATCCGCAGTTCGCGGCCGGACTGCCCTTCCAGTTCGGTTCGGTGCATGTGCCAGTCGTGGCGGAGGACCAGGCCTTCGGAGTGCTGACCGTGCTGCGGGCGGCGGCGGCCGACGCGGCGGAGGTGCAGGCGGAGGGCGAGCGGCTGTCGGCCGTGGCGGACGCCCTGGGCGCGGACCTGCTGCGGCTGGGCGCCGACGGCGGGACCGTCACCTGGGACGATGCGCCGCTGTGTGTGCGGCCGCCGGCCGCCGGACCGGCGCCGGGGCGCGTCGGACGGCTCTCGTGGACCCCGGCGACCGGCGCGCTGGCCGTGGATGCGCAGGCCTGCGCCCTCCTCGGTCTGCCGCCGGGCGACCTCCCCGGCACGCTGGACGCCCTGACCAGGGCCGTCGACCCGGCGGACGCCCACCGGCTGCCCGACCTGCTGCGCCGGACGGCCCGGGGCCGGCCCCCGCCGCTGCCGATCCAGGTGCGGACCGCCGGGGGCGGCCTGCGGCTGCTGGACCTGTGGCGGGCCACGGACGCGGAGGCCGCGGGCGTCGGCCCGGCCGCCGAGGCCCGGTGGCCCGCCGTCCGCACCGGGGAGGCGCGCGAGCACGGGCGGGCGTCTGCGCCGTCCCGTCGGCCCGAGCGGGCCCGGGCGGCCGGGGAGGCCCGGGAGGCGCCGGAATCCGGCGGGCCCGCCGCGTCGGACGGCGGCGGGGCCTTTGCCTCTCCCGACGCACCGCACCCCGTCGCCGGGGTCGTCCTGGACCCGGGGCCGGGCGCGCTCGCCGACGGGGCCGCCGATCTGCTCCCGGAGGGCGTGTTCTGCCTCGACCGGATGGGCTTCGTCGTCTACGCCAACCCCCGGGCCGGTCACCTCCTGGGCGTGCCGCGGGAGCTGCTGGTCGGTCGGCCGCTGTGGGAGGCCGTGCCGTGGCTGAACCAGCCCACGTACGAGGAGCACCTGCGGGGCGTCCTGCTGTCGCCGGAGCCCGCGCACTTCGACGTGCGGCTGCCCGCCGCGCCCGAAAGGCCCGCGGCGCCTCGGCCGTACGAGGGCGACTGGCTGCGGATGTCGCTGTACCCGGGCGCGGATCTCGTCACCTGCAAGGCCGTCCCGGCCGACCGTGTGCCGCACGACGACGTCCCCGAGGCCGCCGGGCCGGACGGCCCCGCGCCGGACGCCGCCGCCTCGACGGCCCCGCTGTACCGGCCGATCGTGCTGGCCATCGCGCTGACGGAGGCGGTGACCGCCCGGCAGGTGTCGGCGGTGGTCATGCAGGAGCTGCTGCCGGCGTTCGGCGGCCGCCGGCTGGCCATCTACCTGCTTCAGGAGCGGCATCTGTACCTGGCCTGGGAGTCCGGGTTCCCCGAGGGCTTCCTGGCGCCCTTCGAGGGGGTGGCGTTGGACGCCCGGCTGCCGGGCGTGGAGACGCTCACCACGGGCCGGCCGCTCTTCTTCGACTCGATGCAGCAGCTGGCCGACGCCTACCCGGGCATCGAACTCGACGCCGAGGAGGGCGCCCGCGCCTTCCTCCCGCTGATCGCCTCGGGCCGCCCGGTGGGCTCGTGCATCCTCGGCTTCGACCGTCCGCGCAGCTTCGGTTCCAAGGAACGCACGGTGCTGACCGCGCTGGCGGGGCTGATCGCCCACGCGATGGAGAAGGCACAGCGCTACGACACCGAGGCGGCCCTCGCGCGCGGCCTGCAGCAGGCCCTGCTCCCCCGCCGGCTGTCGCAGCACGCGCGCGTGGAGACCGCGGGCCGCTATCTGCCGGGCACCGAGGGCATGGACGTGGGCGGCGACTGGTACGACGTGGTGGAGTCCGGGGACGGGCTGGCCCTGGTCATCGGCGACGTCCAGGGACACGGGGTGCAGGCCGCGGCGACCATGGGGCAACTGCGCAGCGCGGTGCGCGCGTTCGCGCTCGGGGACCGGCCGCCCGAGGAGGTCATGGGCGGCACGAACCACCTTCTCATCGACCTGGACCCGGGCCAGTTCGCGAGCTGTTGCTACGTCCGGCTGGATCCGTCCACGGGTCGGGCCCGGGCGGCCCGCGCCGGGCATCTGCCCCCGCTGCTGCGCCACCCGGACGGCCGGACCGAGGTCCTCGAGCTGCCCGGCGGGGTGGTCCTGGGGGTGGATCCGCGTGCCCACTATCCTGTCACCGAGCTGCTGCTGGAGCCGGGCGCGATCCTCGCCCTCTACACGGACGGGCTGGTCGAGCGGCCCGGACACGACATCGACGACGGCATCGCGGAGCTGCGCAGGGTGTTGGCCGAGGCCGGCGGAGCACAGGGCCGCCCGAGCGAGGGGGACCCCACCGCCTCGGCCCAGGCCACGGGTCCCGCCGGCTCCATCGGTGCTACCGGCTCCGTCGGCGGCGCCGGCCGTTCGCTCGCCGACGTGGCGGACCGGCTGACCGCGGCGGCCCGCCGGTCCGCGGACCGGTTCGACGACATCGCGCTGCTGCTGGCCACCCGGCGGGGCCGGGCCGGGCCGGAGCCGCCGGGCCGGGTCTGAGCGGCGCGGTCCGTCACCCTCGGTGACGGCTCTCGCCTCAGGGGGCCGGGCAGTGTAGACATGAGCACATGGTCCGACTCCTGGGGCGCTCGGATGCCCGTCAGGCCCGTGGTCCCCGGGGCCCGCTGGGCCGGCGTGCTCCCGAGAGCACGCTGGGCGGGCGCAGTCTCGCGGTGCAGGTGTTCGTGCTGCAGGTGGTCATCGTGCTGCTGCTGGTCGTGGCGGCCGTGGTGGCGCTGCTGCTGCAGGTGCGGCACGACACCACACAGGAGGCCCGCAACCGCTCGCTGGCCGTCGCACAGACCTTCGCGAACTCGCCGGGCATGGTGGCGGCGCTGAGCAGCCCGGATCCGACGGCCGTGCTGCAGCCCAAGGCCGAGGCCGCCCGCACGGCCGCCGACATGGACTTCATCGTCGTCATGAACACCGACGGCATCCGTTACACGCATCCCAAGCCGGACCGCATCGGCAAGAAGTTCGTCGGGACCCTCCAACCGGCGCTGGACGGCGGCGTCGTGGTCGAGGAGGTCGACGGGACCATCGGCCGGCTGGTCCAGGCCGTCGTCCCGGTGAAGGCCCCCGACGGGCAGGTGGTCGGGCTGGTGTCGTCCGGCATCACGACCGCGCACGTGGGCGGCAACGCCGACCGGCAGCTGCCGCTCGTCCTCGGCAGCGCCGCTCTGGCCCTGGTGCTGGCCACGGCGAGCACCGCGCTGGTCAGCCGCCGGCTGCAGCGCCAGACGCACGGTCTCGGGCCGCGCGAGATGACCCGGATGTACGAGCACCACGACGCCGTGCTGCACGCCGTGCGGGAGGGCGTGATCATCGTCGGCGGCGAGGGCGATCTGCTGCTCGCCAACGACGAGGCGCAGCGGCTGCTCGACCTGCCCCCGGACGCCGAGCGGCGGCAGGTCCTCGACCTGGGTCTGGACCAGGACACCGCCCGGCTGCTGGCCTCCGGGCGGATGGTCACGGACGAGGTGCACCTGGTCGGGGAACGGCTGCTGGCGATCAACCAGCGGCCCACCGACCTGGCGGGCGGTCCGGCCGGCAGCGTCGCGACCCTGCGCGACTCCACCGAGCTGCGCGCCCTGTCCGGGCGGGCGGAGGCGGCCCGCGAGCGTCTCGACATGCTGTACGCGGCCGGGGTCGGCATCGGGACGAGCCTGGACGTGACCCGGACGGCCGAGGAGCTGACGGCGCTGGCCGTGCCGAGGTTCGCGGACTTCGCGACCGTCGACCTGTTCGACGCCGTCCTGGAGGGCGAGGAGCCTCAGGGGCGGGGATCGCTGCGGCGTACCGCGGTCGACGGGATCCGCAAGGGCGCTCCGCTGTACGCGGTGGGCGATCGGATCCGGTTCGTCGACTCCGCGCCGCAGGCCCGCAGTCTGAGCACCGCACGGGCCGTCCTGGAGGCCCGGCTGCTCCGGGCGTCCGGCTGGCGGGCCCAGGACCTGGAACGGACCGAGCAGGTCGTGGAGTTCGGCATCCACTCACTGATCACGGTGCCGGTCCGGGCCGGAGCGCTGATCCTGGGCGTGGTCAGCTTCTGGCGTTCGGAGCGGCCCGACCCGTTCGATGCGGACGAGGTGGCGCTCGCCGAGGAGCTGGTGGCGCGGGCGGCGATCTCCATCGACAACGCGCGCCGCTTCACCCGCGAGCACGGCATGGCCGTCACGCTGCAGCGGAGTCTGCTGCCCCGTACGCTGCCGGAGCAGAACGCCCTGGACATCGCCTACCGGTATCTGCCCGCGCAGGCCGGTGTGGGGGGCGACTGGTTCGACGTGCTGCCCCTGTCGGGAGCCCGGGTCGCTCTCGTCGTCGGTGACGTGGTGGGGCACGGGCTGCATGCGGCGGCGACCATGGGTCGGCTGCGCACGGCGGTGCACAACTTCTCGGCGCTGGATCTGTCCCCCGAGGAACTGTTGGGTCTGCTCGACGAGTTGGTGGCGCGCATCGACCAGGACGAGGCGGGCGACCGGGGCAACGCGGCCGTCTCCGGGGCGACCTGTCTGTACGCCATCTACGACCCGGTGGCGCGGCGCTGCACGATCGCCCGCGCCGGGCATCCGCCGCCGGCGGTGGTGCATCCCGACGGCCGGGTCGAGTACGCCGACGTGCCGGCGGGGCTCCCGCTCGGACTGGGCGGTCTGCCGTTCGAGACGGTCGAGCTGGAGCTGGCCGAGGGCAGCCGGCTGGCGTTGTACACGGACGGGCTGGTGGAGGACCGGGAGCGGGACATCGACACCGGCCTGGAGATGTTGCGCGCGGCCCTGGAGCGGAGCGCCGACGGTTCGCCGGAGGAGGCCTGCCAGGCGGTCCTGGACGCGCTGCTGCCGGCCCGGCAGGGCGACGACATCGCGCTGATCGTCGCGCACACCCGGGCCCTGGGTGCGGACCGGGTCGCCGAGTGGGACGTGCCGGTGGACCCGGCGGCGGTCGCCGAGGTGCGGTCGGCGGCCATGCGGCAGCTGGCGCGCTGGGACCTCGACGAGCTGTCCTTCGCGACGGAGCTGATCCTCAGCGAGCTGGTCACCAACGCGATCCGTTACGGCAGCGGGCCCGTGCGGGTGCGGCTGCTGCGCGACCGCACGCTGATCTGCGAGGTCTCCGACGGCAGCAGCACCTCGCCGCATCTGCGGTACGCGGCGATGACCGACGAGGGTGGGCGCGGGCTGTTCCTGGTGGCGCAGCTCACCGAGCGCTGGGGCACCCGGTACACGCCCAAGGGCAAGGTCATCTGGGCCGAACAGCCGCTGCCCTGAGGGGGCGTGGACCTCCGGCGTGCGTGCGCGTGAGCCGTCGCGGCCGGGGCGCGCATACCGCCGTCCGCTCATAAATGCTGCTTATGAGCTCATAGAGTGGACCCACGTACCGAGTTAGGTTTGCCTTAGTTTAGGCTTTCCCCGAGTCGATCTGTCGCCGCTCGAAGGGAACCTGATCATGCCCCGCCCCCTGCGGGTAGCCATTGTCGGAGCCGGCCCCGCCGGGATCTACGCCGCCGACGCGCTGCTCAAGTCCGCCGTGGCCACCGACCCGGGTGTCTCCATCGACCTCTTCGAACGCATGCCGGCCCCCTTCGGCCTGATCCGCTACGGCGTCGCCCCCGACCACCCCCGCATCAAGGGCATCGTCACCGCCCTGCACCAGGTCCTCGACAAGCCCCAGATCCGCCTCTTCGGCAACGTCGACTACCCGAGCGACATCAGCCTGGACGACCTGCGCGCCTTCTACGACGGCGTCATCTTCTCCACCGGCGCCACGGCCGACCGGGAGATGTCGATACCGGGCATCGACCTCGACGGCTCCCACGGCGCCGCGGACTTCGTCTCCTGGTACGACGGCCACCCGGACGTACCGCGCACCTGGCCGCTGGAGGCCGAGAAGATCGCGGTCCTCGGCGTCGGCAACGTCGCCCTCGACGTCGCCCGCGTGCTCGCCAAGACGGCGGACGAGCTCCTGCCCACGGAGATCCCGGCCAACGTCCACGACGGCCTCAAGGCCAACAAGGCACGCGAGATCCACGTCTTCGGCCGGCGCGGGCCCGCACAGGCCAAGTTCTCGCCGATGGAACTGCGCGAACTCGACCACTCCCCCACCATCGAGGTCATCGTCGACCCCGAGGACATCGACTACGACGACGGCTCGATCGCGACGCGACGCGGCAACAAGCAGGCCGACATGGTCGCCAAGACGCTCGAGAACTGGGCGATACGCGACGTGGGCGACCGCCCCCACAAACTGTTCCTGCACTTCTTCGAGTCACCGACCGAGATCCTCGGCGAGGACGGCCACGTCGTCGGCCTGCGCACCGAGCGCACCGCCCTCGACGGCACCGGCAACGTCAAGGGCACCGGCCAGTTCAAGGACTGGGACGTCCAGGCCGTCTACCGCGCCGTCGGCTACCTCTCCGAGAAGCTGCCGAAGCTGCCCTGGGACCTCGACTCCGGCACCGTCCCGGACGAGGGCGGCCGGGTCATCGAGGAATCCGGCGCACACCTGCAGTCCACCTACGTCACCGGCTGGATCCGACGCGGCCCGGTCGGCCTCATCGGCCACACCAAGGGCGACGCCAACGAGACCGTGTCCAACCTCCTCGACGACCACGCGAACGGCCGCCTGCACACCCCCGACACACCCGAGCCGGAAGCCGTCGACGCGTTCCTCGCCGAGCGCGAGGTCCGCTACACCACCTGGGAGGGCTGGCACCGACTCGACGCCGCCGAGAAAGCCCTCGGCGAGCCACAGGGCCGCGAACGCGTGAAGATCGTCGAACGCGAGGACATGCTGCGGGAGAGCGGCGCGTAAGCACGGTGACGGGGCTCGGGGGCGGACGCCTCCGGGCCCTTTCCCCCGGCGTGCACGCCCGGCGCGCGGCCTCGGCGAATCCGTTGGTCCGCAAGATCGCCGGCTGTTAGCGTCCCGGGGTGTTCTCACTCCAGGAGCCTCCCCTCTTCACCCGGCTGCGCGATGCGCGCCGGGTGCTCGTCGCCGGCGCGGGCGGCGGTTTCGACGTGTACGCGGGGCTTCCGCTGGCGTTCGCCCTGCGGGCGGCGGGCAAGGAGGTCCATCTCGCGAACCTCTCGTTCGCCGATCTGTACGGGCTGCCCTCGGACGTGTGGGTGCAGCCCGACGTCGCGGCCGTCGGCCCCGACCTCGCCGTGCGGGGCGACTACTTCCCCGAACGCACACTGGCCCGCTGGCTCGACCGGCAGGGTCTGCCCGCCACGGTGTACGCCTTCCCGCGCACCGGCGTACGGCCGCTGCGCGCCGCCTACCGGGCCCTGGTGGACCACCTGGGCGGGGTGGACGCCGTGGTCCTGGTGGACGGCGGGACCGACATCCTGATGCGCGGCGACGAGCACGGCCTGGGCACGCCCGAGGAGGACATGGCGAGCCTGGCCGCCGTCCAGGGCCTCGACGACGTCCCCGAACGGCTGGTGGCCTGTCTGGGCTTCGGCGTGGACGCCTATCACGGGATCAGCCACTCCCTGGTGCTGGAGAACCTGGCCGAACTCGACCGGGCGGGCGCCTACCTCGGCGCGTTCTCCCTGTCGCAGCTGAGCCCCGAGGGTTCCCTCTACCTCGACGCGGTGGCCGACGCGCACGCCTGCACGCCGGGCCACCCCAGCATCGTCAACGGGTCCGTCGCCGCCGCCGTGCGCGGCGACTTCGGCGACGTCCGGTTCACCGAGCGCACGAAAGACGGCGAGCTGTTCGTCAATCCCCTCATGGCGCTGTACTTCTGCGTCGACGCGCCCGGCCTGGCCCGCGGCAACCTGTACCTGGACCGGCTGGCCGACACCGTCCTGATGCGGCAGATCAGCTCCCGCATAGAGGAGTTCCGCGACGAGCTGCCCCGGTTGCGGCAGCCGCGCGCCTACCCGCACTGAGACACGGCACGTCGTGCGGGCGGTCAGCGGGCCGCGACGTCACGGCCGCCGACGACCGCGAGGGCGGCGGTCAGGAGCAGCAACGCGGCCGCCTGGACGGCGAATCCGGCGACCATCACCATGGGCAGAGGCATGGACACGCCGAGCCAGGTGTACGCGGCGGTCACGCGCAGCGTGAGGACCAGCAACCCGAGCACGGCCAGGGCGAGCGCGCCCTCCCCGCCCGCGATACGGCCCCGGCGGCCGCGTCGCACCAGCCAGCCGAGTGCGCCGAGGACGAAGCAGGTGGTCGGCGCCCACACGGAGTCGACCACTCCGGGCAGCACGACCACGGAGGCGCCCATGACGACGCAGCATCCGAGATAGACCGTGCCCGGCGTACCGGCGGGCAGCGCCGCCGGGGGCGCGTCGCGGTGGCAGGCGGTGCACAGGGCCAGGGCCGGCAGCCAGGCGAAGGCCGCCGCGGCGGCGGCGTAGGCGGGCTCCGGCGGGGGGAAGTCCCTCACGAAGGGCGCGAGGAACGGCCAGAGGGTGGGCAGGGCTGCGAGCAGCACGCTGATCCGCGCGGTCCTGCGGCGGTCGCGCAGAAGGGCGAAGTAGCCGACCGTCCACCCCAGCGGCAGCACCCAGGCGGCGACGGCGGCCGTGGCGACGACCGGCCCCTGCCCGGAGAACCCCGACATGAACACGTCCCGGGCGAAGGCGCCGTGCGTGGACGTCCAGGTCAGCTCCAGTGCCCGGTCGGCGACCGCGGCGGCCGCCTGGAGCAGCACGGCGGAGAGCGCGAAGAGCCGGGCCGCCGAGCCGAGCAGCGCGTAGCGGCGCGGCGCGGCCGCGGTGCCCAGCCGGGCGCGCAGGGCGAGGGCGGCGACGCTTGCCGCCTCGCCGAGAGTCGGCCGGCTCTGGTCCTGGAGATCGCGGTCGGTGTCACCGAGGAAGACCTCGACCATCTCCTCCTCCCGCTCCTGGCGGTAGTACGCGGGCAGCAGCCGCAGCACGGCGCGGTAGCGCGCTTCGAGAAGGGTCGTCGTGCCGGTCATGCCATACCTCCGGCGAGTCCGGGCCCGGGGGCCGGCGGGATGACGGTTCCGGGGGCGCGGCGGCCCTCGGCGATGCGGCGTCTGGCCGCTCCGGCGCCGGCCGCCATGCGGTCGGCCTCCGCCGCGAGGGCCTGGACGCCGTCGTCGGTGACGCGGTAGTAGCGCCTGAGCCTGCCCTGCTGGACCTCCTCGCGGTCCAGGACGATGAGCCCGTCGGCGGTGAGCCGGTCGAGCACGCCGTAGAGCGTGCCCACCCGCAACTGCACCTCGCCGTCCGAGAGTTCCTCTATCTCCCGCAGGATGCCGTAGCCGTGCCGCGGCTGGTCGGCGAGGGCCGTCAGCACGAAGAAGGCGGCCTGGGTCATGCTCCTCGATGCCATGGGACCGAATATATCGGCTCCCAAGATATCCTGCGCGACGAAACGCCGCTTCGGCACCATCCGGCCGTGGGCTGCCGGCGGCCGTCAGCCGTCGTCGCGCGGGTACGTCGCGATCACCCTGCCCTTGACGTCGGCGCGGAGGTACCCGCTGCCGTAGTCGTCGGACAGGTAGACGCTCATCGACGGTTCGGTGTCGAAGACCGTGGACCCCGGGTCGACCAGCAGGTAACGGCTGGTGGGATGGGGGACTCCGAGACTCTTCGCGGCCCGCGCCAACAGCCCGGGCACCTTGTCCCAGTCGTAGACGTCCAGGTCGACGGGGACCTCGCCGCTCATCACCGTGCCGCCCGGGCCGTCCTTCACCGCCACGTCCCCACCGCGGTACGTGTACCGGTCGTAGAGCTTCGGGCGGCCCTTCACCGAGACCTCGGCGATGGCGTACTCCTCGTACACCGCGAGGCTCGTCACCTTCGCCCCGCCCGTGGCCGCCGACAGCTTCGCCACCACGTTCTTGACGCCGTCCCCGCTGAGCAGGTCGACCTTCTGCGGGTCGGACGCGTCGTCGGAAGCCGCCCCGGAGGCGTCGTCGGAAGGGGCCCCGGACGGTCCGGAGGCCGCCTGCCGGGCGCTCTGCGACGCGGACACGCCGGGCAGCGGTGAGGCGGCTCCGCTTCCGCCGCTGTCGCCGCTGTCCTGGAGGTACGGAAGCAGCGTCCACGCCAGGACGCCGGCCAGGGCGGTGGCCAGCACGGCGACGGCGACGGCCGCGCCACGGCCACGGCGGGCGGGGGGCCGGGCGTCGGCAGGCGGGACGACCGTGGCGACACCCGGCGGGGCCGAGGGCGGAGTGAGGGAGTACGAGGTCGTCGAGGGCTGCGGCGTCCGGACCGGCGGGACCGGAACCGGCGGAACGGCCGCGCCCGCCGGCGGGACCGGAGCGGACGGGAAGACCGCGCCCGGCGCCGGCGCGGCGGCCGTCACGGCCGCGAGCATCAGGTCGACCCGGGCCGCGTCGGGGCGGGCCTGCGGGTCGCGCACGAGCAGCGCCGAGAGAACGGCGGTCAGCGGTCCCGCGCTGCGCGGCGAGGGCACGTCCTCGCTCAGCACGGCGGCCAGGGTGGCGAGCGTGCTGCCCCTGCGCAGCGGATGGTGCCCTTCCACGGCGACGTACATCAGCATCGCGAGGGACCACAGGTCGGCGGCGGGGCCGCCCTCCTTCCCGCTGACCCGTTCCGGCGCCATGTAGTCGGGCGAGCCGATGACCGAGCCGGTGGCGGTGAGGCCGGCCGACTCCCGGACGGCGGCGATGCCGAAGTCGGTGAGCACGGGCCGGCCGTCGGGGCGCAGCAGGACGTTGGCGGGCTTCACGTCACGGTGCTCGATGCCGACGGCGTGCGCGGCGCGCAGCGCGGCCAGCACCTCGCGGCCCATCCGGGCCGCCTCGACCGGGGACATCACGCCCCGCTCCAGCCTGTCCTGCAGGGAACCGCCCTCGACGAGCTCCATCACGATCCACGGATACGTGTGCTCGCCGCCGTCGACGATGTGATGGATGGTGACGACGTTGGGATGGTGGACGCGCGCCAGCGCGCGGGCCTCCCGCAGGACGCGCTCGCGCAGCACGCCGGCGGCCGCCGGGTCGTGCTCGGCGAGGTCCGGGTCCGCGTGCCGCACTTCCTTCACCGCCACCGCGCGCTGCAGGACCAGGTCGTGGGCCCGCCACACCAGGCCCATCCCTCCCCCGCCGAGTCGCTCCACCAGCTCGAAGCGTCCGTCGACGACGCGTCTGTGGGTTCCCCCTGTGCTCATGGAGGGAGCTTAGAGGCAGCGACCGACACGCGGTGTGTCGGCCGGAGGGGGCACAGCGCGAATGGTCCGGTCGCCCACGGGCATGCTGTGAACGAGGTCACTTCCGCCGGGCCGTGCCGTAACCGCTCCCGGTCCGCTCTCCCTCCCCTCTCCTCCCGCCCTCCCCACGAAGGACGTGCGCTTTGGCTCTCATGCACCCTGACGCCCCCTCGGCCCGCCGTCCGGGCCGCTGCTGGACGATCCGCGTGGTGGGGCACCGGGACCGCACCGCGTCGGTCACCTGCTCCTCCGCGTGCGCGATGCCGCCACGCTCCCGGGACCTCGCGGCCCTGCGCCGTTTCGCCGAGGCCCACGCGGCCGCGCACGCCCGGGCGGCGGCGGTGCATCACGACGCCGCCTGCTGGTGCCGTCGTCAGCGGTGCGCGCCGCACGAGGACATCCGGGTCTCCTGCGCGGGCACGGTCGTCCTCGTCCTGCGGCACGACCCGTCGGTGGGGCAGGTGTGGACGCTCAGCGAAGTGTGCTCCGCGTGCGCCCCGTTGATGCCTCACACGCGCGTGCTGAGCCGGTCGGCTCCGCCGCGGCCCCGGGTGCCGGACCCGGCGGCTGCGGACGCTGGGTCGGAGGCGAACGCCCGCGCGGGCGGCGGCCCGGTGGAGGCTTCCGGCTCCGGTGCGGGGCGGGAGGCGTACGGCGGGCACGGTCCGTCGGGACCCACGATGCCCGCCGTCGGACCGGCACGGCTCGTCCCCGGCGGCTTCAGCGCACCCCCCACGGGAGCCGGCGCCGGCCCGGAACGGGGCGGTGTGCGGCGACGCCCCGTCGGGGGGCGGCGCGGGCGCTCGGGAGCAGGCGGCGGCGCAGCCTGACCTGCGGCGCCCTCCTCGACACCACGCCCTTGGCCGCCCCCGGCCGGCTTCAGCACAGGTGCCGGGACCGCGGCCGGCTTCAGGGCCGGTGGCGAGACTGGGGCGGGATTGAGGGCGGTGGCGGGACTGCGGCCGACTTCGGGGCCCTGGGCGGGACGTGGTGGGTTCAGGGGCGGTGGCGGGACTGTGGTGGGATGCGGACGGGCAGGGCGCCCTGGATCCGGCCGCGGGCATGCGGCGGAGGGAACCGGCCGCCCTCGGCGCCGAGGGGCCCTTCGTCCGCGGACCGGGCGGCCACGAGTTCGGCGATGCGTGCGCCGCAGCGCCGCCCCTCCAGGTGCAGTCGCCCGACGTTGACCCGGTCGTCGGCGAGCAGGGTCAGCACGGCGGTCGGCCCCGCCGCGTAGGTCGCGAGGTAGCCGTCGGCGCCGCGCACCAGGAGTTCGCGGAAGTCGCCGCGGTCCGCCAGGTCGACCATGCGGCGTCCGACGCCGAGCGCCGCGGCGGTGAGCGCGGCCAGTCCCTCCGGTTGGACGTCCGGCATGTCCTGGGCCAGGACGAGACCGTCGGCGCCGGCCGCCAACGCCCCCGTCAGCTGCGGCATTCGGGCGCGCAGCCGGTGCAGTTCGTTCGCGACCTCGACCTCGACGGCCATGACCGGTGTCCCTTCGGCGCGTTGGCGACTGGGGCGGAGCAAGTGCGGAGCGGCGCGGGATGGTTCGGGTGCCCCAGAGGTTACGGAACGCGGCAGCCGAAGGCGATGGCTTTGGCACATTCCTTTGGCATGCCCGGGGTTCGCCCGGCGGCGCGGGCCGGACGTCCGCAGGCCGCACGCCGCACGCCGCACGCGCAGGCTGCTCGGCGGGAAGAGGTGCCGGGCCCGGCTCGCGCGGCGGACGCCCGCGGGGACCGCGGGCGCGCGGACGGGGCCCGCCCCTCAGCGGATGGTGGGCGAGCCCCGTCCGCCGTCCTATTGTCGCGTTCCCGACCGGGAGAGCCCATGAGTGCGGGGTGCCCGCCCGTGGTGCACGGCGCACACCCCGGGCGGGCGACGCACACACTGCGCGCGCCTCCGCAGATGCGGCGGTCGTTGCGGATGCGGCGGATGCGGCGGATGCGGCCAACCGGGCGGATTCGGACGCGTGACGGGCGCCGTGCCGGGGAAGGGGCTCCTGAACGGAGGCGTCCTCGGGCGCCCTCGCCGTCATCCGTCGGACCGCCCACCCCCTGCGGCGAGCGATACTGGCCTTCGCGCGTCGTCGCATGTCGTCGCCGCGCCGCCGCCCGGCCGCCCGCCCGCCCTCACGAATGGACCCATGCACATCGCCGCGACCGATTCGCCCATGACGCCCTCCACGGTGTGGCAGGCCCGTGGCCGCCACACCGGACCGACCGCGCCGGACGTCCTGCGCAAGAACCTCCAGGCCCTCAAGGACTCCGGTGCGGTGCAGGATTTCGCGGAGCTGCCCGAAGCGGACACGCCGGACGGGGAGACGGCCTTCGAGGCCAGGTGGCAGCCCGAGGAGGAGGTGACGGTCCGCGCCCGGCTCACCCTCGCCGAGTGGTCGGGCCGGGGCCAGGAGTGGACGCTGACGGCGGAGGCGGACCGGCCCTGGGACCGGCGCTGGCCGTCACCCGCAGGCGTCTTCTGGCCCTGGGACGCGGACGCCCCGTGGGGCCACGAGACCGTCACAGGCGAACGGTTCCTCGACGTCAACCCGCTGCCCGCGGACGACAAGGAGCTGCGGCGCACACTGCGGGCCGCCCTGCGCGACACCTGGGCCGTGCACTTCGTCGTCCACGAGGCCATGACACCGGACGAACAGGGCCGTCGCTCGCTGGTCCCGTTGCTTCCGCCCGGCCTGCATCACCGGGTAGTCGAGCACCGGGCCGCCCCGCACCAGCTGCGCACGGTGAACTGGGCCCTGAAGGAGTCGGGGGCGGAGGTGCCGCGCGGCGGTGCGCTGGTGCTGCCCGGCGTACCCGCTCCCGCCGACTACGACCCCGCCGCGTTCTCGGTGCGCAGCGTGTTCCTGGACGGCACGCACCCCACCGAGCTGCTGGACGCCGTGCGGCGTTTCGCCGCTCTGCCCCGGCCGCTGCCAGAGGGCGGCGACGCCGCGCTCACCGTGCTGCGGGAGGAGTGGCAGCTGCTGACCCTGGAGGAGGAACTCGCCCGGGAGCGCGCGCTCGTGGCGATGTACAAGGACGCGCTGGAGGCGATGACGGAGTCCCGCGATCTGTACCGGGAGGCCGCCGAGCACGCACACGAGGCGCTGGCCGCGTACCGGGAGGCCGCGGCCGAGGCCGACGCGGCGGGAGTGCCGCGGCAGGCGCAGGCCAAGCGGGCCGCCTCACCCTTCCAGCAGCTGGGCCGCACCCTGGAGCGTTTCAAGGAGTCCACCAAGGGCCTGCGGCCGGTGCCGGCGAGCACGCCCGCCGACGGGCCGGAGCAGGACGGCGCACCCGGGTCCGGCGCAGGAGAGGCCGGCTCGAAGCGCCCGTAGGCGCGCGCCGGCGTCTCGCGCCCGACCGTCCCGCGCGCGGCCCTGCCCATGACGGGGTCGACGCCGGACGCCCGCCGAGGGCCGCAGGCAGCCGCCGCTGTGCGCCCCGTTCCGCCGCCGCTGTGCGCCCGTTCCGCCCCCGGCGTACACCCCGCCCCCGCCGTCCGGCCGGTCGCGTCGATCGGCCGCGGCGCGCCCGCGCGACGGCGTCCGATGCGGTAATCCTGCCGGAAACGGGCATTCGAGCACCCGAAGCGGGGAAATCGACAGACAGGGACCGCTGCCCGGGGTCCGGACAGGAAGCGCAGAGCACGGCCGGACGTAGCGCGACGGACCACAGGGGAGGACCCGTGGATGCGCCAACCACGCTCGTCGTCGTCGTGGCGGTGGCAGCCGTCGCGGTGTTCGCCGCGGCCGCCGCGGTGCTGACGCGGCTGATCCGGACCCGCCGGGGTCTCAGACAGGCCGGACTGCCCACCGGCCCGCGCTGGGTGTTCTGGGGGGCGGTTCTGTACTTCGTGTTTCCGGCCGATCTGCTGCCGGATCCGGTCTATCTCGACGACGTCGGCATGCTTCTGCTGGCCCTGCGTTCACTGCGCCGCGCCCCCGACCGCACCACCGGGAACGTGTCAGAACGGGTCCCCGACTGACCGCCGAGGAAGACGTTTTCACCACCGCTCGACCCGATCTCCCCTGCTCCACGCCCTGCTCGGCGCCCAACTCCCCGACGATCACGGAGAGTAAGGAAACCAACCACCCGTTCGATTCGTATAAGTGACTGAAGGGCGCACCCACCCAGCACAAAGCAGCGGGCCCGAGTGACGTCGCACAGCGGCACCGCTTGATCGAGGCAGTACCGACGAGGGAGAGACGATGCAACCGTTCACGCTCAACTACGCACGCCCCGCGGCTGAGTTGGAGTTTGCCACTCCGTATGCCTACGACCCCGGAATGCAGTTGAACGTAACTTTCGACGGCCGGATCGCCGCTCGCGACCACGCCCTCCTGCGCGAACTGGCGACCACCACCTCGACAGCGGGCTCCAAGACCCACTTCGACGACTGAACACAGGCCGACGAAAAATGACCGTGCTCATCCTGACCTGTGAAGAAGACGTCACGGCGGACATGGTGGTCGTGCACCTGAACGCCGCGGGCGTCCCCGTCGTCCGGCTCGATCCGGCCGACCTGACCCATACCGTCGCGCTCTCCGGCGAGTACGTGCACGGAGCCTTCCGTGGCCATCTGTCCTCCGCCGGACGGCTGGTGAGCCTCGAGGGGCTGCGGTCGGTGTGGGTCCGCCGGCCCGGCTCCCCGGCGGCCCGGGCGTCCCAGCCGTCCTCGTGGCTGACGGAGGAGGCCTCGCAGGCGCTCTACGGCATGCTCCGAGGGACGGGGGCGCGCTGGATGAACCACCCGGACGCTTCCGTCCGGGCCCGGCACAAGCCGTGGCAGTTGCGGCTCGCACAGCGCAGCGGCCTGCCCGTGCCCGCCACGATCGTCACGACGTTCCCGCAGGCGGCCCGTGAGTTCGCGGACCGCTATCCGGACCTGGTGGTCAAGCCGGTGTCCGGGGCGCATCCGCAGGATCCGCCCCGGGCGGTGCCCACCACGAGGGTCCCGCCGGACGCCGACTTCGCCGCCGTCGCCTACGGCCCGACGCTGCTGCAGCGCCGGGTGGCCAAACGGGCCGACATCCGGCTGACCGCGGTCGGTGACCGCCTCCTCGCCGCCCGCAAGGACACCGTCCCCGGCGATGACCCCGACGTGGTGGACGTGCGCTATACGCCGTCCGCCACGCCCTGGCGTCCCGCCGACGTGCCGCCGCGCCTGGCCGAGGCGGTGCGGACGTATCTGCGGGAGGCGGAACTCGCCTACGGGGCCTTCGACTTCGCGGAGGACGCCGACGGAACCTGGTGGTTCCTGGAGTGCAACCAGTCGGGTCAGTTCGGCTTCGTGGAGGTGGACACCGGTCAGCCCATCGCCCGCACCATCGCCGAGTGGCTGGCCGGGCCGCCGGCGGAGCGCGACGCCCGGCGGGTCGACCGGTGCGGTTCCGCGGCCCCGTGAGGCGCCCGGACGCGGCCGGAGCCCGGAAGAGCTCCGCCGCGCCGGGCCCGTCAGACGGCCGCCCTCGGAGGGCCGGCCCCGATGCCGTCGGTCCGGACGGCGACGGGCCCGGGGGCGGACGCCGCACGGCCGGGCCCGGCCGTCCATGGCCTCAGACGGCCAGCGACAGTCCGTCCGAGCCCTCCGCGGGCGTACGCGTCTGCGGCACGGACTCCAGCAGGGCGTCAGCCGCTGCGACCGCCTCCCGGACGTCGGACGTGCCCATGAGCACGCACAAGGTGTATGTCACGTCCTGGAGTTCACGAGCCGCCTGCGGCGTCTCCCTCTCCGCCTGTGCGATCTTCAGCGTCGCGTAGCGGGTCAGCAACGTCCTGGCGATTTTCGGATCCGGAACGATCACGAGCGCCCCTCTCTCTGTTGTGCGCTGCGTGTGCCCGGACTCCGGCGAATCATGCATGACACACGGACTTGTCACTCCCCAGGGGCACGATCCGGCCACGGACGGTCAGGCGATCCGGGCGCTGTGCGGGCCGCTGTCGGCCGCAACGCGGGTGCGCTCGAGCAGCATCCGGCCGGAGGTCGGCCGGATGAAGTCGATGACGAGGCCGAGCCCGATGGACGTGCCGGCTCCGTGCGACGACGACGTCGTCGACGTCCGTCCTCCCGGTGGTCGTGTCAGACGGCGGCGTCCAGTTCCGCGAGTTCGCCGGCGGTCAGGGCGAGTTCCGTCGCGGCGAGGGAGTCGAGGATCGTCTCGGGCCTGCTGGCGCCGGGGATGGGCACGACCACCGGCGACCTGGCGAGCTCCCAGGCCAGGCACACGCGCTGCGGGCTGACCCCGTGCCGCTCGGCGACATGCGCGAACGGCGCGTAGGAGGAGCCCAGTTCGCGGGCGCGGGAGATGCCGCCGAGCGGGCTCCACGGCAGGAACGCGATGCCGAGCTCGTCGCACAGGCGCAGTTCGGGCTCGCTGGAGCGGAAGGCCGGGGAGAACTGGTTCTGCACGGCGACCAGGCGTCCGCCGAGGATGTCGTTCGCCTCCCTGATCTGCCGGGGGTCCGCGTTGGAGATGCCGGCGGCGCGGATCTTGCCCTCGTCCAGCAGTTCCCGTATCGCGCCGACGGACTCCGCGTACGGGATGCGCGGGTCGGGGCGGTGGAACTGGTAGAGGCCGATCGCCTCCACGCCGAGCCGGCGCAGTGACGCCTCGCAGGCCGCCTTGAGGTGGGCGGGGCCGCCGTCCAGGGTCCAGCTGCCGTCGCCGGGGCGCAGATGGCCGCCCTTGGTGGCGACGAGGACGTCGCCGCCGCGGTCGTGGGAGGCCAGGGCCTTGGCGATCAGGGTCTCGTTGTGGCCGACCTCGTCGGCGTGGAGGTGATAGGCGTCCGCGGTGTCGATCAGCGTCACGCCGGCGTCCAGCGCGGCGTGGATCGTCGCCAGGGAACGTGCTTCGTCGGGTCGTCCCTCGATCGACATGGGCATGGCGCCGAGGCCGATCGCGCTGACGTCCAGTTCACCGATGCGGCGGGTCTGCATGGGGTCGCGACCTCTTCTTCTCGGGTGCGGGCGGGCAGGGAGAGGTCCGGTGCGCCGGGACGGTGATCGCGACGCACCGGACCTCTCCACCCTGGCCCCGCCGTCGGCCGCGGGTCCAATGGAGATAACCGAACGCATTCAGCAGCCGGGCCGCTGAATCGCCCGGGGCCGGTCAGGAACGGCCGGCCAGGTACTCCGTGACGCCCGGCGCCTGGTGCGCGTCCTCGACGCCCACCACGCCGCCGAGCGCCTTCGCGTCCGGCTTGAGCACATAGGTGGACAGGGCGGCGGGCTTCTTGACGTCGGAGAAGTCCTGCGGCGAGCCGAGGCCGGTGTCGGCGTTCTTCTGCGAGCGGTGGGCCTTCACCACGTCCTCCCGGGCCAGGCTGCCGGCCGCGCAGGCCTTCTTGAGGTCGGCGCCGAGCAGTTGCGCGGCGTTGTAGCCGGACAGCGTGCCGGCGTCCACCGGGGAGTCCGGGTACTTCTTGCCGTAGGCGGCCGCCATCTGTCGCACGCCGGGCAGGTCCGAGCTCACCGCGGGCGCCGCGCTCACCACGTTCAGCATGGCCAGCAGTGCCGGCGCCGCGGGGGTCTTCATCAGCTGGGGCGCGAAGCCGGGCGCGCTGCTGACGACGGGCACCCGCAGCCCGCGTGAGGCGGCGACCCCGACCAGCGAGGCCGTCTGCGCCGGACCCGCGCTGATCAGGACGGCCTTCACACCCGCTTTGCGCAGCGCCGACACCTGGGCCGACAGGTCGGTGTCGGTCGCCTTGATCTTCTGCGGCACGATCGTGAGCCCGGCCCGCCCGGCAGCCCAGGTGGACCCTTCCAGGGCGTTGGCGCCGTAGTCGCCCTCGAAGTAGACATGGCCGACGGCGTCGCCCTTGGCCAGCCCCTTCGTCCGGGTGAGGAAGTCGACGGCGGCGATCATGTCGACGTCGTAGGTGGTGCCGATGACCTGGACGGAGTCCTTGCCGAGCAGGGAGGCTGCCCACGCCTGCGGGAAGGTCAGCAGGTGGTCGCGCTCGATGTCGTCGAGGAGGGCGGCGACCACGGGCGATCCGATGACCTGCGGCAGGGCGACGACGTCGGGGGCCAGGTCGGCGTAGGCGGTGACCGCCTTCTGCACGTCGTAGCCGTGGTCCTTCACCACGATCTCGACCTTGCGGCCGCAGACGCCGCCGGCCGCGTTGGTCTCGTCGGCCCACATCTGCTGGGCCTGCACGATGGACTTGCCGAGGGTCGCGTAGGGGCCGGTCAGGTCGGTGAGGGCGCCGAGCCGGAGGGTCTTGTCGGTCACTCCCGGGCCCTCCTTGACGCCGTCGGCGCCTTCGGAACCGCCGCCGCCCTGGGCCTTGGAGCTGCAGCCGGTGGCCGTGACGAGCAGGGCCGCGAGCGCGGCGGCGATGAGGGGGACGTGGGCGCGGTGTCTGTGCTGCGTGCGGTTCACGGGGTGGGCTCCTTGGCTCGGACTGCGGAGGCGGGTGGACGGTTCACGGCCGCCGGGGACGGGGCGCCGGGTCGCAGACGGACGCGGAGGCGGCGGGTGAAGCCGCGCAGTCCGTCGGGGGTGTACAGCAGGACGAGGACGATGGCCGCGCCGTAGAGGTAGCGCGCCGCCTCGGTGGGTCCGACCCCGCCGTCGCCGGCGCCGGGGGCGGTCACCAGCGGCAGCTGGTCGGCGTAACGGGTCATCAGCAGGGGCAGCGCGGTGACGAACACCGCGCCCGCGGCGGCGCCGGCGACGGACCCCAGCCCGCCGATGACGATCATCGCCAGGTAGTCGACCGAGAGGGCCAGGCCGAAGTAGTCCGGGACCACCCGGCGGAAGGCCAGCGCGAGGAGGACCCCGGCCAGGCCCGCGTACATCGACGACACGACGAAGGCGGCCGAGCGGTAGCGGGCGACGTCGACGCCCATCACCGCGGCTGCGGTCTCGCTGTCGCGCAACGCGGTCAGGGCGCGTCCCGGGCGGCCGCGCAGCAGGCCGCGCGCCGTCCACCAGGTGCCCGCCAGCAGCACGAGCCCGAGGTACCAGAGGCGTTCCTCGCCGCCGAACGGCACGCCGAGGACGACGAGCGAGGACCCGTCGCCGGCGAAGGAGAACCCGCCGACGGTCAGCGGGGGCACCGAGCGGCCGTTGAAGCCGCCGGTGACGGAGTCGGCGGTGAGCAGCACGTGGTGGCCCAGGAAGACCAGGGCGAGCGTGGCGACGCCCAGGTAGATGCCGCGCACCCGACCGGCGACGGGGCTGAAGAGCCCGCCGGCCACCCCGGCCAGCAGCACCGCGAGGAGCGCGGCGAGCGCGGTCGGCAACCCGGGGCCGGGTTCGCCCGCCAGCCAGGTGTAACCGTAGGCGCCCACGGCGAGGAAGAAGGCGTGCCCCAGGGAGAGCTGGCCTGCGGCTCCGGTGAGCAGGCCGAGGCCGACGGCGCCGACGGCGGCGGCCATGGAGAACAGGCCGATGCGCAGCCAGAAGGCGTCGAGGTAGAAGGGCGGGGCGCACAGCAGGAGAGCCGCCAGGAGCGCGCCCGCGCCCTTGGGGATGCGCTCAGACACGTGCCGCTCCCTTCGCGCCGAACAGCCCGGTGGGACGCACCAGCAGGACGGCGACCATCACGGCGTAGGGGGCGACGTCGCCGAACCCCTCGCCCAGCACGTGCAGTTCGGACTGGTAGCCCGCGGCCAGGGCTTCGGTCAGGCCGATGAGCAGGCTGCCCGCGAGGGCGCCGGGCGGCGAGGCGAGTCCGCCGAGGATCGCCGCCGGGAAGGCGTTGAGGGCGATCTGGCCGGTGGTCCGCTCCAGTCCGGGAGCGGGGAACGCGGCGAGGAACACGGCCGCCAGGGCGGCGAGGGCGCCCGCCAGGCACCAGGCGAGCATGCGCACCCGGCTCAGCCGCACCCCCATCAGGGCCGCGGCCTCCGTGTCCTCGGCGGCGGCCCGCAGGGCGAGACCCCAGGGCGTGAACCGGAACAGGGCGAAGACGCCGCCGATGGCCAGCGCGGAGACGACGATCGCGGCGATCCGGCTGTCGGCGACGGTCACGGAGCCGAGCCGGGTCACCGAGTCGCCCCAGGGGTCGCCCAGGGTGAGCAGATCGCCGCCGATGCGCCGGGACAGGTCGGTCAGCAGCACGATGTCGACCCCGATGGTGACGATGGTCTGGACATGGGCGGCCCCGGGGTCGGGGTCGCCGCGTTGCAGCAGCAGCCGGTCCAGTGCGCCGGCGAGCGCCGCGGTCGCAAGGACGGACACCGCGAGCGCGCCGGCGAATCCCAGGTCGTCGTGGAGGACGGCGGTCAGGTAGCCGCCGAACAGCAGCAGGGACCCGTGGGCGAAGTTGAGCACGCCCGACGCCTTGAAGATGACGACGAAGCCGAGCGCGACCAGGGCGTAGACCGCGCCGAGGGCGAGACCTGCGAGGACGCTGTCGAGGAAGGCGGTCATACGGTGTCCTCTCCGGGGACGCCGAGGTAGGCGCGCAGCACCTCGGGGTGTGCGCGCACCTCGTCGGGGGAGCCGTGGGCGAGCGTCCGGCCGAAGTCGAGGACCGTGACCTCGTCGGCGAGACGCATCACCAGACCCATGTCGTGCTCCACGAGCAGTACGGACAGGCCGAGTTGCGCGCGGACGGCGGCGATCGCCTCGGCCGTGCGGGCGCGTTCGGCGCCGTTCATGCCGGCCACCGGCTCGTCGAGGAGCAGCACGCGCGGCTCCAGGCACAGGGCGCGGGCGAACTCCACGCGTTTGCGGTCGCCGTAGGACAGCAGGGCGACGGGGGTGTCGAAGTGGGCGGCGAGGCCGGTGAGTTCGGCGATCTCCCGGGCCCGTTCGCGGTGCGCCCGCTGTTCGCGCACGGCCCGGGGCAGGCGCAGGGCGCTCGCGGCGAAACCGGCCCGCGACAGGGCGTGCCGGCCGAGCATCAGGTTGTCGGCGACGGTGCCCTCGGTGGTGACGATGTTCTGGAAGGTGCGGGCGACGCCGAGTGCGGCGATCCGGTGCGGGGCGAGTCCGGTCAGTTCGGTGTCCCCGAGCCGGACCCGTCCGGACTCCGGGCGGTACAGGCCCGACAGGACGTTGAAGCAGGTCGACTTCCCGGCGCCGTTGGGCCCGATGAGGGCGTGCACGGAGCCCGGCGCGACGGTCAGGGAGACGGTGCCGAGGGCGGTCAGGCCCGCGAAGCGCACGGTGACGTCCTCGACGTGCAGGGCGGGAGGCGGCGCCGGGGGCCGGTCGGTCGCGACACCGCGGGCGGTGCGGGCGTTCACGCGGCCCCCTGGTCGTCGGCCGGGTCACCCAGGTAGAGGCGGCGCACCGCGTCCGTGCGCGCGAGCTCGTCGGCGGGCCCGGACAGCCGGACTTCGCCGACCTCGAGGACATGGGCATGGCCGGCGAGGGAGAGGGCCATGCCCGCGTTCTGCTCGACCAGCAGGACGGCCGTGCCCTGGGCGTTGATCTCCCGGATCACCTCGGCGATCCGGTGCACCATGCGCGGGGCGAGGCCGAGGGAGGGCTCGTCGAGCAGCAGCAGCCGGGGCGCGGCCATCAGCGCCCGGCCGATGGCCAGCATCTGCTGCTCGCCGCCGGACAGCAGTCCGGCCGCCTGCCGCCCGCGTTCGGCGAGCACGGGGAAGAGGGTGTGCACCCGCTCCCGTGCCGCGCGGAGCTGTCCGGGCGCGCGCCGGCCGGGGCCGAGGCCCCCGGTGCGCAGGTTCTCGTCCACGGTCAGTCCGGCGAAGACCCGGCGGCCCTCCGGGACCTGGACGACGCCGGCCCGTACGGCCGCGACGGGGTCACGGCCGTCAAGGACGGTGCTCCCGTAGCGGATCAGACCGGCCGTGACGGCGCCGCGGTGCAGCCGGAGGGTGCCCGAGACGGCCCGCAGCAGCGTGGACTTTCCGGCGCCGTTGGCGCCCAACAGGGCCACCACCGCGCCGTGCGGGACGGTGAGGGACACGGAGCGCAGGGCCGACAGGGCCCGCCCGTACGTCACGTCGAGACGTTCGACGTGCAGGGCGGGCCGCTCCTGCGGGGGTGCCTGGGGCATCGCGGCTCCTCGGGACCGTGCCCGTGGGCACGGCGTTCGGGGGAAGGGGAGCTCACGACAGCACGGCGGGACGGGGGCGGTACAGGCGCGGCGGCGGGGTCGCTGCGCGCGACCAACGGAGGGCGGGGCGGCTTGTGCGGCTGCCCAGGCGCGTGCGGTGCGCGCCGGGTCAGCGGGGGTACAGACCCCTCGCGGTCAGGGCGAGGCTGACCTCCATCAGATCGGCCGGCCGGGCCAGCGACCGGCCCGTCAACTGCTCGTAGCGGCGCAGGCGGTTGAGGACGGTGTTGCGGTGGCAGTACAGCCGCTCCCCCGCCCGTTGGGCGGAGCCGTCGCAGGCCAGCCAGGCGGCGAGGGTGTCGAGCAGGACGGCCTCGTCGGCGGGCTCCAGGTTGCCCAGCGGGCCGAGCGCCCGTTCGACCAGCGCCGCGCCCAGGTCGGGTGCGGAGACCACGAGCGCGGCCGGGAGGTGTTCGGTCAGCCGGATCGCGCCGCCGGTCCGGGGGCACAGGCCCAGCGCGACGTCCGCGAGCCGGCGGGCGTCCCCGACGGCGGCCAGTCCCGTCACGGCCGTGCTGACGCCCGTCCGCGCGCTGCCCACGGCCGGTCCGGCACCGGACGATCCGGTCCCGGGTCCAGGTCCAGGTCCGGGGACGGTCCCGTGTCCGGGTCCGGCGGTCGGCGGACGCTCCTGGCCGGGGCGGCCGACCGTCCCGGCGTCGGCGTCCTCGCCCAGCAGGACGATGCCGTAGTCCACCTCGACGCCGGTGTGCCAGTACACGCGGGCGCCCCGCGCGAGGGCGGCGCGCGCGCCGGCCCCGTCGGTGGGGCAGCCTGCCGTCACCGCCACCACGACGTACCGGCCCTCCTCGGGGAGGTCCAGGGCCTGCGCGGTCTCCGGCAGGTCGGCGATGCGGCTGGCGCCGTCCAGCAGCGCCCCGGCCAGCACCCGCAGCCGGTTCTCGCGCCGCCAGGCGAGCTGCCGTTCGACCTGCCGGTAGGCGTCCGCGACGAGGGTGCAGTGCTCGTCGACGAAGTTCCACACGTCGGACGCGACGTGCACGAGCAACCGCACGTCCTCGGGAGCGGTCCGGGCGGTCTCGTCGATGAGGCCCTGCCACACCAGGGATCCGCCCAGCCGGAACGCGTGCAGCAGGGCGTCCAGCGGCAGGCCCTGCTCCGCACGGGTGGCGCCGATCCGCCAGGAGCACCGGCGGGCCGCGTCCCGGCTGCCGCGCGGGTCCAGCAGCGAGGACACGCTGTGCCGCAGCGACCGGTGCACCTCCTGCCAGGTCGCGGTGGGGTCGCACGTCACGGCCGCGCGGTAGGCGGGCTCCTGCTCCTGCAGCACGGCGACCAGCCGGTCGGTGAGGCCGGCCAGGTCCTCCAGCAGCACCCGGGCGGCCCGGTGCAGCACCCGCAGGGCGTCGGCGTCGATCAGGGACCGGACGGGCTGCGGTCGCGGCCGGTGCACGGGGGCCGCCGGGGCGTCCGCGGCGGGACGGAACACGGTCCGTGACCGTAGGGCGTGATGCATCGCGGTCCTCCCCCGGGGGCCGCTGCCCCGCCGTCCGACTCGTCCTGCCCCGAAGGATGGCATACCGTCCGGTCGGTCCCTAGGGGTGTGCAGTCTTCTTTTCGGCCCGCTCGGCCGTCCCGGTGACCCTCCGGGCCGGTTCGGCGCGCGGCCACGCCCGGCGCCGGGAAGACCCTCGACAGGTGGTAGCAGTGAGGACGACCCCGGCCCGCACCCCGGCCCGTCCCGCCTCGCCCCGCCCGAACCCGCTCGCATGCCCGCCCGCCCGCCCGCCCCAAGGAGACCGCAGACGTGCCGAGGCCCACCGAGAACCAGCAGAGCGACGTCACCCCCGTCGCGCTCACCGTCCGCCGGGCCGTCGCGGACGGACTGATCGGCGAGGGCCGGCCGGTCGCCGGTTTCGTCGACGTGCGGGGCGTGCGGAGCAGCGTCGCCGCCCTGCACGAGGCGTTCGCCCGCACGCCCGACGTGCTGCACACCTTCGCCGCCAAGGCCTGTCCGCTGGTCCCGGTGCTGCGCCTGCTCGCCGACGCCGGCATGGGCTGCGAGGTGGCCAGTCCCGGCGAGCTGCGGCTCGCGCTGGACGCGGGGTTCGCGCCGGCGCGCATCGTGCTGGACTCGCCCGCCAAGACCCGCGGGGAGATCCGCGAGGCCCTCTCCCTGGGCGTGGCGCTCAACGCGGACAACCTCGACGAGCTGGACCGGATCGACGCCCTGCGCCCCGCCGACTGCTCGTCCGTGCTCGGACTGCGGGTCAATCCGCAGGTCGGCGGCGGGTCCATCGGCGCGATGAGCACGGCGACCGCGACCTCGAAGTTCGGTGTGGCGCTGCGCGACCCCGGGGCCCGCGCCCGGGTCGTCGAGGCGTTCGCGCGGCGGCCGTGGCTGACCCGGCTGCACGCGCACGTGGGCTCGCAAGGCTGCCCGCTGCCGTTGATCGCGGAAGGTCTCGCCGACACGCACCGGCTCGCCGAGGACATCGACGACCGTGTCGGCCGCCGCCAGGTGAGCAGTCTCGACCTCGGCGGCGGCCTGCCGGTGAACTTCGCCGACGACACGGTCACGCCCACCTACGCCGACTACGTCGCCGCGCTCACCGCCGCGGAGCCGGCGCTGCTGGACGGCCGCTACCAGGTGGTCACCGAGTTCGGCCGGTCCCTGATCGCCAAGAACGGGTTCACCGCCGCCGTCGTCGAGTACGTCAAGGACGCCGGCGGGCGCCGGGTCGCGCTCACCCACGCGGGCGGGCAGGTCGCCACCCGGACCGTCCTCATGCCGGACGCCTGGCCGCTGCGGATCTCCGCGTTCGGCCCGGACGGCCTGCCCAAGCGGACGCCGCTCGTGCGGCAGGACGTCGCCGGGCCGCTGTGCTTCGCGGGGGACGTGGTGGCGTACGACCGGCCGCTGCCCGCGCTCGCCGAGGGGGACCTGGTGGTGCTCCACGACACCGGGGGCTACTACTTCTCGGCGCACTGGGCGTACAACAGCCTGCCGCGGCCCGCGGTGTACGGCGCGCTGCTCGACGAGGGCCGTGTCGCGTTCGCCGTGATCCGTCCCGCGCAGTCGGTGCGGGAGATCTCCGCGGAGAGCGGCCTGGCGCAGGCCGACGCCCTGCTCACCGGGTTCGACGACGCGCCGTTTCGCCCCTGACGGCGTCCGGCAGGCATCAGCGGCCCGAATCGGAGCACTCGCCCCGTTGTCGCCTGCCGAGGAGAGAACCGTGCTCTGGGTCGCCGTACTGCTTCTGCCGCTGCTGTCCGTCCTGCTGGCGGTGATGGACCGGGTCGAGACCCGCCTGCTCACCCCGGCTCCCGCCCACCGGCGTCACGCCTCGCCCCGACGCCGGCTGCGCCTGATCCGCGGCGGCGCGTCCGGCACCCCGCCCGAGGCCCCGGCGCCCGCCGCCCCCGCGGCCGAGCGCGACCGGCCGTCGCAGACCCGGGCCGCCTGATCTCGCAGGGCGGGCCGGGGGGTGACCCAGGGGCGGCGGTGTGCGACGCTCACGTCGGCATACGCGACGCAAGTCGTCCGTGTCACCGGCCGTTTCCTTCCAGGGAGAGTCAGCGGTATGCGCATCGGTCTGCTCGGCACCGGCCCCTGGGCGCGGATGGTGCACGCCCCCGTCCTCGCCGCCCACGACGAACTCGACCTCGTCGGCGTCTGGGGCCGGCGCCCCGAGGCCGCGAAGGAACTGGCCGGCCGGCACGGCACCCGGCCCTACGACGACGTCGACGCCCTGCTCGCGGACGTGGACGCGGTGGCCGTCGCCCTGCCGCCCGACGTCCAGGCGCAAGTCGCCGTGCGGGCCGCCGGGGCCGGCTGTCATCTGCTGCTGGACAAGCCCGTCGCCACGACGGTGGCGGGAGCGCGGGCCGTGGTGCGGGCGGCCGACCGGGCGGGGGTCGCCTCGGTGGTCTTCTTCACCAGCCGGTTCGTGCCGGAGGCCGACGCCTGGATCGCCGAGCAGGCGGGCGGCGGAGGCTGGTTCACCGGTCACGCCGAATGGCTCGGGGACGTCCTCCACGCGGCGAGCGACAGCCCGTTCGGCACGCCCTGGCGCGGCGAGAAGGGCGCCCTGTGGGACGTGGGCCCGCACGCGCTGTCGGTGCTGCTGCCGGTCCTGGGAGACGTCCGCCGGGTGTCGGCCGCGGCCCACGGTCCGGGCGACACCGTCCATGTGGTCCTGGCCCACGCGGACGGCGCCTCCAGCACCCTGACGCTGAGCCTGACGGCGCCGCCCGCGGCGGCCGGCGCGGGCGTCGAGCTCCGCGGGACGGCGGGGGTGAGACGGCTCCCCCAGGGCGACGCGGACGCCGGCCGCGCCTTCGCCCGGGCCGCGGAGGCCCTGCTCGGCGCGGCCCGCGACGGCCGCCCTCATCCCTGCGACGCCGCCTTCGGCCTGCGCGTCACCGAGATCCTCGCGGACGCCGAGACCCTGCTGGCGGACACGGCACGCTGACTCACGTCCCGTCGAACGGTTCGTCGCTCCAGCGGAACCACGCTTCGCCGCCGCCGACGTGCAGCAGGAACTCCGGAACGGGACCGCGCGGCGAGACCAGCGACACCCGCCGCCGGATCTCGTCGTACACCTCTTCCCACTCCTCCAGCAGCTCGTCCCGGTCCTGCTCCGCCAGAGCCAGCTCACGGGCGAACAGAGCAGCGACGGCGGCGTACCCCGGTCCCGGCGCGAAGCGCCCCGACAACCAGGGGAAGTCGGCCCCTGCGACGACGATCTCGCCGACGTCCTCTCCGCCGTGCGCGTCACGCACGTGCCAGACCTCGCCCTCGAACCCCACCGCACCCTCCGTCCCACGTGTCCGCTCGAACCGCCGGAGACACCCTGCCACCGGGGAACGACAGCCGCCCCTCACCCGAACCCGGAGATCGACCCGCTCGCGCACGACCGCGTCCAGCGGGTTTCTCGGCGTGCGGCGGGCGGGACCGAGGGGGAGCGTGGGGATGTGGGAGCACAGGACGGGGACCGGCGGGGCTGGCTGCGGGGCGCACCGCCGCCGCGCTGGGTGCGGGCGCTGCCGCTGCTGCTGGCGGCGGGCGTCTGCGTCGCCACCCTGGTCAGTCCCAGCCCGCTGGACATCGGCTTCCTGCTGGGCGCGATCCCGCCGCTGGCGGTGCTGTCCTACGGCCCCGCGGTGACCGCGGCGCTCGGCGCGGCCGTGATCGTCATGCTCGATGTGCCCGCGTTCCAGCTCGACCGGCCGGGGCAGACCGATGTGCTGACGGTGTTCTCCGTCGCGGCGCTGAGCGTGTTCGTGGCGTTCGTGCGCCGCCGGCGGGACGTCCAGCTGGACACCGAACGCACCATCGCGGAGGCCGCGCAGCGCGCCGTGGCGCCGCCGGTGCCCGAGCGGGTCGGGCCGGTGCGGTGCGCCGGTCTCTACCGGGCGGCGCAGCGCGGGACGCTGGTGGGCGGGGACTTCTTCGACGTGCGCGAGAGCGCTCACGGGGTGCGGGCGGTGCTGGGAGACGTGCAGGGGCACGGCCTGGCGGCGGTGGCGACGGTGTCCTCGCTCCTCGGGGCGTTCCGGGAGGCGGTGCTCGACCAGCCGGACCTGGAGTCGGTGGCGGCCCGGCTGGACCGCAGGCTGGTGGTGGACTCGGCGCGGGTCGCGCACGCCGAACTGTTCGCGACGGCCGTGCTGGTGGAGTTCACCCCGGACGCGGACGCCGTGCGCGTCGTCGCCTGCGGGCATCCGGCGCCCCTGCTGCTGCGCGGCGGGACGGTCACCGAGGTGGACGTCGTGCCGTGGACGCCGCTGGGGCTGGGCCTGCCGGGGGGCGCCCCGGTCAGCGCCTGCGTCGTGCCGCTGCACCCCGGCGACCGGCTCTTCCTCGCCTCCGACGGCGTCTCGGAGGCGAGGAACGCCGCCGGGGTCTTCTACCCGCTCCTGGACCGGTTGCCCGCGCTGGCGGCCGGCGCCGACCCGGCGACGACGGCCGGCCGGGTCTGGACGGACGTGTCGCGCCACTGCCCCGACGTTCGCGACGACGTCACGATGCTGGTCCTCGCCCCGACGCCCGGGGCGGCCCGCTGAGGGTCTCCGCGTCGCCCTCGGCGTCGATGTGCGGCAGGATCCGGTCCAGCCACCGCGGCGTCCACCAGGCGTGCGACCCCAGCAGGGTCATCACGGCGGGCACCATGAGCAGCCGCACGACGGTCGCGTCGATCAGCACGCTGACGGCGAGTCCGAGGCCCAGCATCTTGACGACGATGTTGTCGCTGATGATGAACGCCGCGAACACGCTCACCATGATCAGGGCCGCGCAGGTGATGACCCGGGCGGTGATCTCCAGGGCGTGCGCGACGGAGTCCTTCGCGTTCCCGGTGCGCAGCCAGGCCTCGTGCACCCGGGACAGCAGGAAGATCTCGTAGTCCATGCTGAGGCCGAAGATGATCGCGAACATCATCATCGGCACATAGCTCTCGATGGGCACGTCCCCGTTGACGCCCAGCGCGGGTCCGCCCCAGCCCCACTGGAAGACGGCGACGACGACTCCGTAGGAGGCCGTGATGGACAGGACGTTCAGGACGGCGGCCTTGACCGCGACGAGCAGGCCCCGGAACACGGCGAGGATGATCAGGAAGGCGAGACCGACGACCACGCAGATGATCAGCGGGAGCCGGCTGGCGACGATGTCACGGAAGTCGACCTGGGCGGCCGTGGTGCCGGTGACATAGCCCTTGGCGTCGTAGTCGGAGACCGCGTCGGGCAGGGTCGTGTCCTTGAGCCGGTTCGTCAGGCCGGTGGTGACGGCGTCCTGCGGCGCCTGGGTCGAGTAGACGGTGCCGATCAGGACGTCGCCGTCCTGGGTGGCGGTCAACGGGGTGACGGTGGCCGCGTCCGGTACGGCGTTCAAGGTCTTCTGCGCCTGGGACTGCAGGTCGGAGCGTTTGTCGGAGGGGACGGACGTCTGGTCGATGACGATCGTGAGGGGGCCGTTGGAGCCGGGCCCGAAGGCGTCGGTCATCAGGTCGTAGGCGCGCCGGTCGGTGAAGGAGGTCGGATCGGCGCCGTCGCCGATGTGGCCGAGCTGGATGGAGAAGACGGGGATGGCGAGGATCGCGATGACGGCGACCCCTCCCCCGAGGTACTGCCAGGGCCTGCGCTCGACCCGTTTGGCGTACCGGTGCCAGGTGCCGTGCGGGGTGGCGCCGGGCGCCGCGTCGGTCTCGGCGACGGGTCTGCGCACATGCCAGCGGTCGATGCCACGGCCGATGAGCCCGAGCATCGCGGGCACGAGAGTGAGCGCTCCGATCACGGCGGAGACGACGGTGACGGCGGCGGCGACGCCGAGTTTGCCGATGAAGGACACCCCGGACGCGTACAGGCCGGCCAGCGCGATGATCACGGTGGTGCCGGAGACCAGGACGGCGCGGCCGCTGGTGGCGGTGGCATGGCCGGCGGCCTCGGCGGGATCGGCGCCGTCGATCAGGCTCTGCCGGTGCCGGGTGATCAGGAACAGCGCGTAGTCGATGCCGACGCCGAGGCCGATCATGGTCGCGAGGGTCGGGGAGACGGTCGCGAAGGTGAACGCGGCGGCCAGCAGACCGAGGACGGCGAGTCCGCCCACCACCCCGATGAGCGCGGTGACCAGGGGCAGTCCGGCCGCGAGGACGCTGCCGAAGCCGATGAGCAGGACCACGACGGCCACCGCGAAGCCGATCCCCTCGCTGATGAAGTCGTTGGCCTTGGGACGGGCCAGTTCACCGAGCGAGCCGCCGTACTCGACGTCGGCTCCTGCTGCCCGCAGCGGCTGCACGGCCTTGTCAACGCCGTTCAGGTAGGCGTCGCCGAGGGTGTTGGGCTGCTGGTCGAAGCGGATGGTGATGTAGCCCGTCTTCCCGTCGCTGGACACCGGGCCGACCTTGGTGGGGCTCTGCGAGAGGGGGTTCTGCGCCGACAGGACATGGGGCAGCTTCTGCAGGTCGCCGACCGTGGTGGACATCTGCGAGCTCAGCGCGCTCAGGGCCTGCTTGTCGTCGTGCATGACGATCTGGGCGCTGTACCCGCCGGCCTGCGGGTCGTGCTCCTCGAGGACGTCGAGGCCCTTCTGGGACTGGGTGTCCGAGAGCGCGAAGTCGTCCTCGAAGGTGCCGCCGACGGCTCGGTCGATCACCTGCAGGGTGACCAGGGCCACCAGCCAGGCGATGATCACGACGAGGTAGTGACGGGCGCACCAGGCGCCGAGCCTGCGCAGTGCCCCCCGTTGGGGTTTCCCGGCAGCGGTGGGTTCCATGAGCTGGGCCTTCCATGCCGTGCGGCGTCACCGCACAGTGGTTGGGTCGCCCCGACACAGCCCATTAGACCTCCGCGCGATCACCGCGGCATCTCGGCGGCGGTGATCGGGATTGCGGGGCGCGGCCGCAGGATGAATGGTGTTAGTACATTCCTTCGGACGCGAGGAGCAGACACCATGCCGACGTCACAGCCCGGCGCCGCCCGGCCCTCGCCGGACCGCACCACCCCGGACAGCCTGCTCCACACCCGCACCGGGACCGAGGTCTCGCCGGAGGACATGGTCCTCGCCACCGGCCGCGACCTCACCCCGCGCAACCTCGCGTGGGCCCGGCGCAAGCTCGACGAGGAGGGTCCCGGCGCGATCGAGAAGGTGCTCCCCTAGAACCTCCGCCGCCTCCACAACCGTATCCACCGGCGCATCCACCGCCGCAGATCTTCCGCCGCCCTTTCCCTGGGCGCCCCCGCACTGCCAGACTGCGGAGGGTGCCCGACTTCGACATGCTCGTCCTCGGATCAGGTCCCGGCGGTCAGAAGGCCGCCATCGCCGCGGCCAAACTGGGCCGCCGGGTCGCCGTCATCGATCGCCCCGACATGGTCGGCGGCGTCTCCCTCCACACCGGCACCATTCCCTCCAAGACACTGCGCGAGGCGGTGCTCTATCTCACCGGCCTCACCCAGCGCGATCTGTACGGTCAGAGCTACCGGCTGAAGGAGAACATCACCGTCGCCGATCTGACCGCCCGCACCCAGCACGTGGTGGGGCGTGAGATCGACGTCATCCGCAGCCAGTTGTCCCGCAACCACGTCGCCCTCTTCGCCGGCACCGGCCGCTTCGTGGACGACCACACGATCGCCCTGCGGGAGGCCACCGGCCAGGAGCGGCTGATCGGCGCCGAGCACATCGTGATCGCCACCGGCACCCGGCCGGCCCGCCCGGACAGCGTCGAGTTCGACGGCCGGACCATCCTCGACTCCGACAACGTCCTGACGATCGAGCGGGTGCCGCAGTCGATGGTCATCGTCGGCGCCGGCGTGATCGGCATGGAGTACGCCAGCATGTTCGCCGCGCTCGGCAGCAAGGTGACGGTGGTGGAGAAGCGGGCGGGGATGCTCGACATGTGCGACGTCGAGGTCGTCGAGTCGCTCAAGTACCACCTTCGGGACCTCGCGGTGGCCTTCCGGTTCGGCGAGACCGTGGCCGCCGTGGAAAGACACCAACGGGGCACGCTGACCGTCCTCGAGAGCGGCAAGAAGATACCGGCCGACGCGGTCATGTACTCGGCGGGCCGGCAGGGCCTCACCGACGGACTCGACCTGGAGAAGGCCGGGTTGACGGCGGACCGGCGCGGGCGGATAGAGGTCGACGAGCACTACCGCACACCGGTCGGGCACATCTACGCCGTCGGCGACGTCATCGGTTTCCCGGCCCTCGCCGCCACGGCGATGGAGCAGGGCCGGGCGGCCGCGTACCACGCCTGCGGCGAGCCCGTCGGGCGGATGCACCACCTGCAGCCGATCGGCATCTACACGATTCCGGAGATCAGCTTCGTCGGGCGGACGGAGGACCAGCTGACCGAAGAGCGCGTGCCGTTCGAGGTGGGCGTCGCCCGCTACCGCGAACTCGCCCGCGGGCAGATCATCGGCGACGCGCACGGCGTCCTCAAGCTGCTGGTCTCCCCCGAGGACCGCACGCTGCTCGGTGTGCACTGCTTCGGCACCGGAGCCACCGAGCTGATCCACATCGGGCAGACGGTGATGGGCTGCGGCGGGACCGTCGACTACCTGGTCGACGCGGTGTTCAACTACCCGACGCTGGCGGAGTCGTACAAGGTAGCCGCCCTCGACGCCACCAACCGGCTGCGGCAGTTGGAGCGGATGGACGACTGACCGGGCCCGCGCCCCCGCGGGCCGGTCTACTCCTCGACGATGTGGACGGCGGCCTCCTCGGCGGCCGCCGCACCGCCGTCGATGCCCACGTCCTCGGCGATCTCCTCCTTGACGGCGTCGGGGTGGGCGCCCTCGTCGGGGGCGACGAGGCGGCCCGCGCGCCGGTCGCCGGCCTCGGGGTCGACCGGCTCGCCCTCGCCGCCTGGCAGGTCGCCGACGCCGTCCCCGGCCGGCGCGGACACGTCCGGGACCTCCTGGGCGAGGCGCTGGTCGAGACTCTCGCCGTCGTGCTGCTCGGCCGCGGTGGTGCCGTACTTGGTGACGCCGAGCGGTTTCTCCGGCGGGGAGTAACCCTCGTCCAGGACGTCGTCGTAGGTGCGTTCGTCGACGGCGTCCTGAAGGTCGAGCGGAGCCCTGTCCTCCTGCTCCTCGTCGGATCCGGTGGGCTGGTAGACGTCGTCGCCCATCGCTTCGGACTCCGTGCCCATGGGGTGCCTCCTCGTCGGCCGGACTGCTGTTCTCCCCGTCCGCGTTTCCCGTGCGGCCCGCTCCAATCGCGACGCACGTGCGACACATGCCACCTGCACGGTCGGCCGGGAAGATTACCCATCCGTCAATCTTGAAACCTCAATAGTTGGGGCTATAGTCACTCGCACACTCGGTGTAACCGTCCGCCGACGCAGTGCTCGAACAGTGTCCTTGCGCGCCCCTGTCCGCCGACGTTCCCGAGGCCATCCCTCTCGCGCGCGGCGGCGCTCCACGCAACTCCACGTCCCACCCACCCCCCATTCACCGCCGGGCCCTTCCCCCTCCGGCGTGCACGACGAAAGCAGCGCCAACCATGAGCAACAGCACCGGAAGAGGGCTTCAGGCGAATGTGCTGAGCACCTTCGACACGGTGGTGATGGCGGTCGCGGGCAGTGCCCCCGCCTACTCCATCGCCGCCACTACGGCGGTCCTGGCGGGCGCCGTGGGTCTGGCCGGCCCGGCGGCCCTGCTGTACTGCGCGATACCCATGCTGGGCATCGCGCTGGCGTTCAGCCGCCTCAGCCGGATCGACGTCAACGCGGGCGCCAGTTACTCCTGGGTGGGCCGCACGCTCCACCCCTTCCTCGGCTTCATCAGCGGCTGGGCGCTGGTGATCTCGGCGACCATCTTCATGGTGGCGGGGTCGCTGCCGGCCGGGTCGATGACGCTCGCCCTGTTCGACGAGGACCTCGCCGCGAACACCGCGCTGTCCACCGTGGTCGGCGCCGCCTGGTTCCTGGTGATGTTGGCGGTGGTGCTGGGCGGGGCCCGGCTCACCGTCCGCGCACAGCTGATCATGTCGGGGGTCGAGCTGACGATCCTGGCGCTGTTCGCGCTGCTCTGCCTGTTCCACACGGACAACTCCCTGCCGTTCGACTGGTCCTGGTTCGGCTTCGGCCACTTCGACGGCGTCTCCGGCTTCGCCGCGGGCGCGTTGGTCGCCGCGTTCTACTACTGGGGCTGGGACGTCACCAGCAACCTCAGCGAGGAGACCCGCAACAGCCGCCGCACGACCGGTCTGGCGGGACTGATCGGCGTGGGCGTCGTCTTCCTCCTCTTCGAGGTCTTCACCGTCGCGGTGAACATCGTCCTCAGCTCCCAGCAGATCGACGACAACGGCGCGAACGTGCTGGCCGCGCTGGGGGAACAGGTGTGGCCGGGCTGGGGCGGCAAACTGCTGATCGTGGCCGTGATGCTGTCCACGGTCGCCACGTTGGAGACGACCCTGATCCAGGTGACGCGCTCGCTGTTCGCGATGGGCCGCGACCGTACGATGCCGTCCGCGCTGGGCCGGGTGCACCGCACCTGGAACACGCCCTGGGTCGCGATCGTGGTGGTGGGCGGGGTGGCGCTGGTGCTGTTCGTCGCCTCCAACGCGCTGGGCTCGGTGGGCGACATCCTCGCCGACGCGATCTCGGCCATCGGCCTGCAGATCGCCGTCTACTACGGCCTCGCGGGTCTGGCGGCCGTCGTCGCGTACCGCAAGACCCTGCTGAGGTCGCCGTCGGACTTCGTCCTCGGCGGACTGTGGCCGATGTTCGGTTCCGTGTTCATGTTCTGGGTGTTCGCGGAGTCGCTCGGCGAACTGGCGCCCACCGCGATCGCCATCGGCATCGGGGGTCTCGCCGTGGGGCTCGTGCCGATGCTCTGGTACTGGCGGCAGGGCAGTGAGTACTACCGGCCCGCCCGGCTGGACGCCGCACGGACCGTCGAGACCGACTACGTGCCCGAGGGGCGGCCGGACGGGCAACCGGTCGTCCACGAGGGCCTCTCCACCGACTTCTGAGAAGGAACGTGATGGCGCGGGACCGCTTCGCTCCCGATTTCGATCCCGACTGCGGGGACGCCCCCCTCTCCTCCGTCAAACACGACATCGTCATCGGCCGCTGGCAGGGTCTGCGGGAGCTGCTGCGGTCGACCGGGCCCGACTGGCTCGCCCGCGGCCACCGGATGCGGATGCTCGCGCAGGCCTGCGCGAGCAGTTCCACGGTGGAGACCTGGCTGGCCGCCGAGCCGCACAGCGCCGACGCGCTGGTGCTTCGGGCGGCCACGGAGACGGCCCGGGCGTTCAACCTGGCCGTCTCCGCGGGCCGGGGCGCGCCGATCGACCAGACCCGGGTCGACGGCGCGGTCCTGGCGTGTCTGGCCGCGACCGAGGCCTATCTGGACGACCCGACGCCGTGGACCTCGCTGATCTCGGTCGCCCGCCTCTACCCCGCCGGGGTACGACGGCAGGAACTGGCCCGCTGGTGGGACGAGTTGCACCGGCGCGACCCCTACAGCATGGAGGGGCACCTCCAGGTCCTGCACTACTACTCCGCCCGCTGGCACGGCTCGCACGGGCTGATGTACGACTTCGCCCGGGACGCGGCGGGGGTGGCTCCGCCGGGCTGCCCGCTGCCGGTACTGGTGCAGTACGCGCGGGTGGAGGAGTTCCGCCACGCCGTCGACACCGCGCACGGACGTGCCACCTCGGTGGCCCTTGCCCAGCACTGGAACAACGACGGCGCGGTCGGCGACGTCCGCCGCACGTGGGACCGCTGGTTCGCCGGCCGCCAGGAGGGCGCCGTCGCCCCGGGTGAGCTGCGCGACGTCAACCACCTGGCCCACGCGGCGTGCGCGGCGCGGGTCACCGACGTGGCCGCCCCGCTCCTGGCCCGACTCGGCCGCCGGGCGACGCGCACCCCGTGGTCCTGCACCGGCGACCCCGTCCAGCAGATCGTCAAATACCGCAGGGACCACGGAGTGCGCGACTGAGCGTGGTGCGGGGTCAGCGAAAGTTGGGGCCCCGGTGCGTCGGCTGGCGGGGCGCCGGACGCGCCGGGACCGGCGGCGCCGGGCGCACGACGGGGCCGTCCCCGTTGACGTGCACGGGCTCCCCGTGATGGCGGATCGTCAGCGGCTCCCCGGACAGCAGGGTGTACGCGGTCTTCTCCGGGCCGATCTCCACCCGCAGGCAGCGGCCGAGCACCTGCACGCTGAAGGCGAGGCGGCTGAACCGCTCCGGCAGCCGGGGCGCGAACCGCAGGGTGTCCGCGTCCCTGCGCAGTCCCCCGAACCCGGCGACCAGGGCCGTCCAGGTGCCGGCCAGGGACGCGATGTGCAGTCCGTCCCGCGTGTTGTGCTCGAGGTCGGCCAGGTCCATCAGCGCGGCCTCGGCCGTGTACTCGTAGGCCAGCCGCAGATGTCCGGCCTGGGCTGCGATGACCGCCTGGCAGCAGGCGGAGAGCGAGGAGTCGCGGACGGTCAGCGGCTCGTAGTAGGCGAAGTTGCGGGCGAGCTGCTCGTCGTCGAAGTGACTGTCGCAGGTGTACATCGCCAGGACCAGGTCGGCCTGTTTGACCACCTGCTTGCGGTAGAGGTCGAAGTAGGGGAAGTGCAGGAGCAGGGGGTACTGGTCGGGGCGGGTGCCGTCGAAGTCCCAGTGCTGGTAGCGGGTGAAGCCGGCGTGCTGTTCGTGGACGCCGAGATCGTGGTTGTAGGGCACGGACATCGCCTCGGCGGCGTCCCGCCAGGCCGCGCTCTCCTCGTCGTCGACGCCCAGCCGGGCGGCCTCCTGCGGATGGCGTTCGACGGCGTCGGCGGCGGCGAGGAGGTTCGCCCTGGCCATGAGGTTGGTGTACACGTTGTCGTCGGCCACCGCGCTGTACTCGTCGGGGCCGGTGACCCCGTCGATGTGGAAGTGGCCGTGCGCGTCGTGGTGGCCGAGCGCACGCCACAGCCGGGCCGTCTCGATGAGCAGCTCGACGCCCGTGGTCCGTTCGAAGTCGTGGTCGCCCGTGGCCGCCACGTACCGCACCACGGCGTCGGCGATGTCGGCGTTGACGTGGAAGGCCGCCGTCCCGGCCGGCCAGTAGGCCGAGCCCTCGGACCCCTCGATGGTCCGCCAGGGGAACGCGGCGCCGCGCAGCCCGAGCTGGGCCGCGCGCTCCCGGGCCGCGGGGAGCGTGTTCTGCCGCCAGCGCAGGGCCTCGGCGACCGCCACGGGCGCCGTGTAGGTGAGCAGGGGCAGCACGAACGTCTCGGTGTCCCAGAAGGCGTGGCCGTCGTAGCCGGAGCCGGTCAGCCCCTTGGCCGGGATGGCGCGCTGCTCGGCGCGGGCGCCGGCCTGCAGGACGTGGAAGAGGGCGAAGCGGACGGCCTGCTGGATCTCCTCGTCGCCGTCCACCTCGACGTCGGCGCGGGTCCAGAAGTCGTCCAGGTAGGCGCGCTGTTCGTCGAGGAGGCCCGCCCAGCCGCTGTGCCCGGCGGCGGCGAGGGCGGCCTCCACCTGATCGCTCATCGCGGGCCGGGAGCGGACGCCGGACCAGCCGTGGGCGACGAGCTTCTCCACCCGCAGCCGCTGGCCGGGCTCCAGCACGGAGGTGACGGTGAGCCGGGCCACGTCGACGTTGCTCTCGCTGCTGAGGGTGGTCCGTTCGGGGCCGCTCACCTCGTGGTCGGCGGCCACGGCGACGCGCAGCCCGCTGCGCTTCGTGCGGTGGACCAGGCGCAGCCGGCGGCCCGTCGCGACGTCCTCCTCGGGTTCCAGCGGCGACTTCAGGGCGCGGGCCGCGCGCGGGTCTCCGTCGGGGTCGGGCAGGCTCTCGTTCGCGACCAGCTCGGACTGGATCACCACCCGGGAGCGGCTGCCGACGGCCTCCACCTCGTAGGCGACGGCGGCGACGGCCCGCTGGGCGAGCGACACCAGCCGGGTCGAGCGCACCCGGACCGTGGAGCCGGCCGGCGAGGTCCATTCGCAGGTGCGCTCCAGCACGCCGCGCCGCAGGTCGAGCACCCGCTCGTGCGCGACGAGCCGGCCGTAGCGCAGGTCGAAGGGCTCGTCGTCGACCAGCAGCCGCAGGATCTTGCCGTTGGTGACGTTGATGACCGTCTGCCCGGACTCGGGGTAGCCGTAGCCCGCCTCGGCGTAGGGCAGGGGGTGCAGCTCGTGCACGCCGTTGAGGTAGGAGCCGGGCAGGCCGTGCGGCTCGCCCTCGTCGAGGTTGCCGCGCCAGCCGACGTGCCCGTTGGAGAGCGCGAACACGGACTCGCTCTGGGCCAGGACGTCCAGGTTGAGTTGCGTCTCGCGCACGCACCACGGCTCGACGGTGTAGGACCGGTCGGTGATCACGCGTCCCCTCCCTGCCCGATGAGGTCGTCCAGATCCTTGACGACGACGTCGGCGCCGTGCGCGTACAGCGCATCCGTCTGTCCGACCCGGTCAACGCCGACGACGTGCCCGAAGTTCCCCGCGCGGCCCGCGTCCATGCCGGCCAGCGCGTCCTCGAAGACGGCCGCGCGGGCGGGCTCGACGCCCAGGTCGCGGGCGGCGGCCAGGAAGGTGTCGGGGCGCGGCTTGCCGGGCAGGCCCCGTTCGGCCGCCACGACGCCGTCGACGCGGACGTCGAAGAGGTGCTCGGCGTGGATGGAGCGCAGCACGTCGCGGGTGTTGGCGCTGGAGGAGACGATCGCCGTGCGCAGACCCCGCGCGCGTGCCGCCTCGACGTAGCGCAGGGTGCCGTCGTACGGCTCGACGCCGTCGGTGCGGATCCGCTCGAGGAGCAGCTCGTTCTTGCGGTTGCCGAGCCCCTGGACGGTCTGCGCGTCGGGCGGGTCGGCGGGGTCTCCCTCGGGCAGTTCGATGCCCCGGGAGGCGAGGAAGGTGCGGACGCCGTCGGCGCGGGGCCGGCCGTCCACGTACTCGTCGTAGTCGCCGGCGGAGTCGAACGGCCGGTAGCCCGCGCCGTCGCGCGCGTGCAGGAACGCGTCGAAGGTCTCCTTCCAGGCGGCCGCGTGCACCACCGCCGTCCGGGTGACGACCCCGTCGAGGTCGAAGAGGCAGGCCTGGATGTCGTCGGGAAGACCGAGCGTCGTCGTCATACAAGCCCGGTTCCCCCGCAACGCCTCTCCCAACGGTGTGGCGCGCACCACATGTGCGTCCGGGACCGCCGCCCGGCCGCCGTCGTCGGCCGCGGTCGTGGCCCCCGGCGTGCGTCCGGGGCCCTCATCGGTCAGTCGTGGGGGAAGGAGTGGTGCTCGTGCGCGATCAGCCAGCGGCCGCGCTCCTTGCGCAGGCCGAAGGTGAGCCGCAGCCGCAGGCCGGGGCAGTCCGCGAGCTCCTCGGGCGTGCCGCAGCGCAGCAGGGCGTGGGCGTAGGCGACGTCGTGCCCGGCGGTGACGTCGAGGGTGTCGATGTCGAAGCGGGCGCCCTGGGCCTGCCAGACGAAGAACGGCGGCCAGGCGGCCCGGTAGGCGGCGAGGCCCCGGATTCCCTCGTGGGGCGCGGGCACGTCGTACATCACCAGGTCCTCCGCGTGGTGGTCGACGACCGTGTCGAGGTCTCCACGGTGGACGGCGTCGGCCCAGCGGGTGATCAGGGTGCGGATCTGCGTCTCGTCGTCGGACACGGGCGTCCTCCTCTCCTTGCGGGTCTCCTGCCAGGAGACTGCGACACTCTGCTGTGTGCTCACTTTCGACGATCTGGTCCTGCGGGCCCGCTCGCTCGCCGGGGACGGCCGCCGGCGCACCCTGCTCGGCATCGCCGGCAGCCCCGGCGCGGGCAAGACCACCCTCGCCGAGCGCCTGGTGCGGGAGCTGAACGGCGCCGGGGAGCCGTGGGCCGCGCAGGTCCCGATGGACGGCTTCCACCTCGCCGACGTCGAGCTGGACCGGCTCGGCCGACGGGACCGCAAGGGCGCGCCGGACACCTTCGACGCGGCCGGCTACGCGGCCCTGCTGCACCGGCTGCGGGAGGAGACGGACGGCGGGGACGTCGTGTACGCGCCGGGCTTCGAGCGGGTGCTGGAGCAGCCGCTCGCGGGGGCCGTGCCCGTCCCGCCGGAGGTGCGGCTGGTCGTCACCGAGGGGAACTACCTGCTCCTCGGCACGGGGGCGTGGGCACGGGTGCGGGCCGCGCTGGACGAGGTGTGGTTCTGCGAGACGGACGAGGACGAGCGCGTCCGCCGGCTGGTCGCCCGGCACGAGGAGTTCGGCAAGGGGCACGAGGCGGCGGTGGCCTGGGTGCACCGGAGCGACCGTCGCAACGCCGAGCTGGTCGCGACGACGCGGGACCGGGCCGACCTGGTGGTGCGGGTGGGGGCGCCGGATGGGGCTTGACCTCACCGTGCTGGCGCTGGACTGGGGCCGTTGGGAGCGGACGCCGGCGGCCGGACGGCAGGTGCTGCTCCACGAGGCGGCGTGCCCCGACGGCCTGGACCCGGGGGCGCCCGAGGCGGGCTGGGTGTTCCCCGCCTCGCCGAAGGTGCCCTGGTGCGGCCGTTACGAGTTCCACAGCACGACCGGGTCCTACGCACCGCACTTCTGGGCGGGCGAGGGCTGGGACACCGCCCGGGGGTTCGCCGACCCCGCGCTGCGGGACGCCCTGGACGGCTTCCTGCTCCCCCTGGTCCGGGACGAGGACGACATGCCGGGGGCTGGCCTCCTCCCCTCGGACCGCACTGCGTGGGGCATGCGGCTGCTCCTCGTCGGCCCGCCCGCCCGGGTGGCCGGGCTCGCCGCTCACTGGGCCCGTGCGCAGCCCCTGCTGGAGGGATTGCGCACGGCGTACGACCGGCACGCGGCACGCCCCGGCGGGTCGATCGCGGACTTCGACGCGTTCACCGTGCTGCTGGGCGAGTGGGCGGTGGTGGTCGACGAGGCGGCGCGGCGCGGCTGGGGACTGCTCGGGCTGCCTGTCTGAGGACCGGTCTCGGTCGCCCGCGGCCTGCCGCCTGCCGCGCGCCGGGTGGGCGTCGCCCTCCGCGGGGGCGCGCCGTCGGGCGCCGTCCGGGCCGCGGCGCGAGCGGCCGGAGGCGGCCCGTCACACGGCCGGTGCGGACCGGCCGGCGCGCAGTGCGACGGTCAGTGTGTGCGGGCCGAGTCCACCGAGGTAGACGCGGTTCCCCGTCGTCGCGTCGGTGCCGCCCACCACGGTGTGGTCCTGGCCGGGGTCGTACCGCAGTACGTCGCTGCGCTCCGGCCCGGCGAGCGGTTCGCCCGCCTCGACGTCGGCCACGACCCGGATCTCGTCGTCACCGACCCGGTAGGTCATCGGCCCGGTGGTCAGGCACCGGTGTCCGTCGCCGACCGGTTCGCCGCCCTGCGTCGTGCCGCCGGGCCGGAAGGTGAGTTCGAGCGCCCAGGGCACGCGCGGTCCGCTGATGTCGATCCGCAGGTCGGCGCCGTCCTCCCGCAGGTCCACCTCGACCCGGGTCGTGTGCGAGACCTCGTCCCGGGGCCGGTCCGAGAAGGCCATGGCGGCCGAGAAGCGGCCCTCGTCCGCCATCCGGTAGACGCCGTCGTCGCGCCGCCGGTCCTTCGCGAGCGGCTGGTAGTAGGCGGCCGTGAGGGTTTCGGTGAGGACGTAACGGTTGTCGGCGAGCCGTTGCATGTCGGCGGCGCGGAACGGGCCGAGGTCGAAGAACCCCCGCGACAGCCGGACCGCGTCGAGGACGGCGTCGCCGGCGAACAGGCGCAGAAAGGTGGGATTGCAGGCGAGGCCGGAGCGGATGCGCCGGTGCTCCGGCACGTCGGAGCCGCCGTACACCACGGTGTGCGCGGTGGCCGAGGCGCGTGCGGCGAGGCGCGCGGTGGTGACGTACCGGTCGCGGGGCAGTGTCTCCGGGGCGGGAGCGGGCAGCGCGCGGCACAGGTCCGGGGTGAGGAGGGTCTCGGCGAGCAGGTCGGGGTCGTCGATGCCGCCGGCGGCCGCCAGCCGAGCCGCCCGGGCGAAGTCGCCCCGTCCGGTGCGGACGGCGAGCAGCCGGTAGTGCGGCAGGTAGGGGGCCAGCGGGAACGGGTGGTGCTGGTCCTGCCGTCGCGAGTGGACGGTCTCCACCGTGCCGTCGGGCCTGATGAGGTCCAGGGTGGCGGTGAGATTGCGTTCGACGGCGTCCAGCAGGTCGGCCCGGCCGAGGACGCCGGCCAGCAGCAGCAGCGAGGGGTTGGAGACATGGGCCGCGTAGTTGGCGCTGCGTTCCGAGTACAGGCCCTCCGCGTCGATGTCGACGCCCTCGGCGAGCCACTCCTCCACGCGGTCGAGCAGCCGGCCGTCGGGGAACGACCGGTGCAGCCGGGCCAGGGCCGCGGACAGCTCCCAGCGGTGGTTCGGGGTGTGCACCCCGCCGGTCAGGAGACTACCGGAGGCGGCGCCGGCGATCTCCGCGAGCGCGGCGGTGACCTCGTCCAGTTCGGGCCCGGCGCCCGCGGCGAGGACGTGCGCGTCGCACACGTCGTTGACGGTGAAGGCGGAGTCCGGCGGTGACTGCACGTTGTCGCCGCCGGCGAAGAGGCCGGTGGACGTCTGCGTGGCCCGCAGGGCGCGCAGATGGGTCGTCGCGGCGGCGACGGCCCCGCCGCTGCCGTGCAGTGCCGACTCCGGGGAACGGTACGCCGCGACCAGGGTCTTCACCCGGCGTGCCAGAGCGCGGTGGGGCACCCCGACGGGTTCCTCGTCGGGGCCGGCCGCCAGCGGGGCGGCCGGCCGGTCGGCGGCGCGGGCCGCCGCGCGGACGAACTCGTGGTCGAGCTGGGTGGGCACGGTCAGTCCTTCAGTCCGGCGTTGATGTCGGCGCCCATGACGTAGCGCTGGAAGACGAGGAAGACGAGGATCAGGGGGATCATGGAGATCACCGAGGCGCCGAGCAGTACCGACCAGTTGATGTTCTGCGCGCCGACGATGCTCTGGATGCCGATCTGCACGGTGAACTTGTTCGGGTCGTTGAGCATCAGCAGCGGCCAGATGTAGTCGTTCCACCGCCACTGGAAGGACAGGATGGCGAGGGTCAGCATGATGGGCCGGGAGATCGGCACCATGATCCGCAGGAAGATCGACAGCTCGCGCGCGCCGTCGATGCGTGCGGCTTCCACGAGTTCGTCGGGCACCGTCAGGAAGAACTGCCGGAACATGAAGCATCCGGTCGCGGTGAGCACGGCGGGGAGGATGATGCCGGCGAAGGAGTTGTAGAGGCCGAGGTTGCGGACCACCAGGAACTCCGGGGCGAGCATGACCTCGCCCGGCAGCATCGTGGTGGCCAGGATGCAGATGAAGAACGCCTTGAGCCACCTGTTGTCGTACTTGGCCAGCGCGTACCCCGTGCAGCAGCTGACGCCCACCGTGAGGATCGTCGTGATCACGCACACGATGGCGGTGTTGATGAAGTACTGGGAGAAGTTGGCGCTGTCCCACGCCGCCTTGAAACCCGACAGGGTGGGGTCGTGCGGAACCAGCGTCAGCGGATAGGAGAACAGGTCGCTGGCCGGCTTGAAGGAGCTGAGGATGAACCACAGCACCGGAAGCCCGTACAGGCACGCCAGGATCCACAGCAGTGTCGTCGCGGACACCGCCCGCCGGATTCCGCCGCTGCCCGCGCCGCGGGACCGCTTCTTGGAGACGGTCCGTCCGGAACCGGCGTCGACCGGGCGTGGGATGTCTGTGGTTGTCATCGGTTCTCCACCCGCCGGTTGACGATCAGCTGGACGATCGCGACGGCCATCAGGATGAGCATGAGCACGAACGACGCGGCGCTCGCGTAGCCGATCTGGCCCCGTTTGAAGCCGGTCTCGTAGATGTACTGGACGAGCAGGTTGTTCGAGGTGCCGGGGCCGCCGTTGTTGAGGGCGACGAACACCGGGTATTCCTTCATCGCGTTGATCGTGTTGAGCAGGATGACGATGAACGAGGTGGGCGCGATGCTCGGCAGCGTGATGCTGATGAACTGGCGCCACGGGCCGGCGCCGTCGAGCGCGGCCGCCTCGTAGTACGACACCGGCACGTTCTTGATCGCCGCGATGAACAGCAGCATCGAGAAGCCCGTCCAGGCCCAGGACGCCGCCATCACCACCACGATCAACGACAGGTCCGCGTTCGACTGCCACGGGACGGCGCTTCCGCCGAGCTTCTCGATGACGTAGTTGACCAGTCCGAAGTTCTCGCCGAACAGCCACCGCCACAGGACGCCCACGACGATGGGCGACAGCAGCCACGGGATGAAGAAGATGACGCGGGCCACCGACGCGCCCTTGGCGTGCTTGTTCACCACCAGGTTGGCGGCGAGCAGCGAGAGCCCGAAGTTCAGCGGGACGAAGAGCACCGCGTACAGCAGCGTCCGGGTCAGCGCGTCGTAGAACGTGGAGTCGCCGACGAGGTTGTGGTAGTTGTCCAGCCCCACGAACTGGAACGCCCCCACGCCCGTGTAGTTCGTGAAGGAGTAGACGAACCCGATCACCGCCGGCCAGACGAAGAACAGCGAGAAGAGCACGACATTGGCCGCGATGAGGACGAGCGGCGCGAGGACGTAGCGGCTGCGTCGTCTCCTGGGCGGGCTCGCGGACACGTCCGGGGCGTGTTTGGTCATCTTCCTGACTCCGTGCTGGTGGAAGGGATCTTCGTGGGCTCACGCCATGAGCCCGGCATCACGTGGGCGCCCAGGGCCGGGCGGCGGGGGTTCAGGCCCCGCCGCCCGGCCCTCGGGCCTACGATCCGGTGCCGACCTGCTGGTTGTAGCCGGCCACGATGTTCTCCAGGGCCTTGTCGGGCGACTGCTGGCCGTTGATCGCCTTGCCGAGCTCCGTCTTGGTCGGGTCCTCGGTGATGCTCTTGCCCTTCAGCACCCAGGCCGTCTGCGCGTTGTTGAAGTAGCCGGAGATCGGGGCGTAGAGCGGGATCTCCTCGTTGTACAGCTTGAACGCCGCCTGCGCCGCCGGCGAGGTGAAGGGGTACTTCGGGTTCAGTCCGCTCTCGACCGGCAGGAAGCCGGACGTCTCGCACAGCGTGCGGTAGTGGTCCGGCTCGTACAGCCAGGACATGAACTTGGTCGTGGCCTTGGCCGCGTCGCCGTTGTTGTTGAAGCCGACCATCATGCCGCCGGCGTTGACGTCGGAGGCCTGCACCGGCTCGGCGGGGGTCGGGACGCTCGCCCACTCGAACTTCTTGATGCTCTCGGCGAAGGAGGCGACCTGCCACACGCCGGACCAGTAGGCGACGACGTCACCGCTCTGGAACATGGCCGACGGGTCGGCGCCGCTGGTCCACACCGACTTCGGCATGGTCTTGTCGTCGTTCCAGCCGACGAAGGTGTTCACGGCCTTCTTGGTCGCGTCGTCCGCCGAGAACTTGCCGGAGTCGTCCGCGTGGACGTACTTGCCGCCCATCTCGTACACCATGGCGCGCAGCCGGGACGGTGACTGGTCGAAGGTCAGGGAGTACTTGGCCTTGGTCTTCTCGCGGACGGTGTTCGCCGCCTTGATGAAGTCGGTCCAGGTCCAGGTCTTGTCGGGGGAGGTCGGGAACGCGACGCCGGCCTTCTCGAACAGCGACTTGTTGATGTACATGCCGGACGCGGTGACGTCCGAGGGGATCGCCAGCACCTTCCCGGAGTCGTCCTTGGCGATGAAGTTCGCGTTGATCTTGTTGGTCTTGTTCTCGGCGATGGACTTGAGGTCGATCAGCTTGCCCGACCAGATCGGGTCCAGCGACGGCACGGCCGCCACGTCGGGCAGGGAGTTCGCCTGCGCGGCGTTCTTCAGCTTCGTCGTGTACCCGTCGTAGGGGATGTTGACGAGCTTGACGTCGACGCCCTCGTCCTTCTTGTACTGCGCGATCAGCTTCTTCCAGCCCGCGTCCTGCCCCGGAACCGTGGAGATCCAGAACGTCAGGGACTTGGAGGTGCCGCCCGAGCTGCCGTCCGACCCGCAGGCGGAGAGCAACAGGGCGCCTGCCGTGGCCACGGCAGCGAGGGGAACCATCCGGCGTATGCCGCCGCGGCCGAGTCGGCGGGAGCGCCGCACACCCACACTGGTCATCTTCGATCCCTTTTCGTCGTAGGGGACGGAGCACGGCGCCGAACGAGGCGGCACGGGTGCAGTTTGCAGGAGGATTCGCTTTCCGGGGGCACGGCCTCGCCCGGCCGCGTCGCCTGGAGGGGTGGGGTCCCCGGCCATGAGGGCCGTCGTCGCACAAGCACGCCCTCGTGCGGCTGCCGTACGTCGAGTACGGCCGGGACGCTCACCCCAAGCCGGCGTCCCGGCCGACTTAGAAAGCGCTTGTCCGGACATTGGCAGACCGAGTCGCGGGCCGTCAATCCTTGGCCCGCGCCGCCTGGGTCACGGTTTGGACTCCCCGGGCGACCGCGAGCCGTGCGGCGCCCGCAACGGTGCCGGAATCGCCGACCGTGCTGCTGACCACCTCGGTGGGCCAGCTCAGCCGTGCCAGCTCGGCCCGCACACCGGGCAGGAGCTGCGGATCAGCGCCGGTGCTGCCGCCGAGCACGATCAGTCCGGGGTCCAGTACGGCGGTCACCGCGGCGGCGAGCCGGCCCACGTCCGCGGCGTGCCGGCCGACGATCTCGCCGGCCGTGGCCGCGCCCGCCCCGGCGAGGGCGAACAGCCGCTCGGTGGTGCGCGGGCAGGGCCCGTCCGCGGCCCCCCAGGCCTCCCTGGTCCGGCGCAGCAGGGAGCGGGCGCCGATGTACTCCTCCAGGGCCTCCCGGCGCGGCTCACGGCCGTCGTCCCAGGGATAGGGCAGCCGGGCGAGCTCTCCGGCGGCCCCGTTCGAGCCGCGCAGCACCTGTCCCCCGACGACGATGCCGAGACCGATGCCCACGCCGATGCGCAGGTAGCCGAAGGTGTGCCGGCCCCGGGCGGCTCCCTCGTGCAGTTCCGCGAGGGCCGCGCAGTTGACGTTGTTCTCCAGCTGCACGGGCACGCCGGGGGGCAGGGCGACCGCCATGGCGTCGAAGACGGGGCCGGCCTTGGCGGTCGCGGGGCGCATGCCGCTGCCCAGCCGGTCCCGCGCGGCCACGTCGCCGACGGCGACGACGATGGAGCGCAGCGGCACACCGTCGGGCAGCACGTCGAGCGCCTCGCGCACGGCGTCGGCGGCGTCCTTGCGGGAGGCGGTGGCCTCGGCGAGCAGGGCGCCGTCCAGGGCGCAGCCCCTGACCCGGGTGACGGCCGGGCCGAGATCGACGGCCAGCACCGCGCCCGCGGCCGGGCCGAGGCAGTAGACGGCGGCGGAGCGGCCGGTGCCGCTGGAGGCGGTCCCGGAGTGTGCGGCGAGCCGGGCTGCCTCGAGCTCCGCCACGGCGGAGGACACCGTCGGTTTGGACAGTCCCGCCAGGCTCGCGAGCTGCGGTCGGGTCGCGCTGCCCGCCTGGGCCAGCACGGAGAATACGGCGCTGGCGCTCTCGGTCAGGCGGGGGGCTTCCACCACGTCGAGTTCCACAGATTCCCCCACACGGGTACAGGGCCGCGCGCGCCGGACGAGATCGTCCCGGCGGGCTGCGGCGATGGGATGCACCGACGTCGCGCGTTCCCGCCCCGCGCGGCCCGGCCGGGCCGCGCGGTGGTCGAGTGCGCGATTCCTCTTGACGCACTGTACTTCGTTAGTTAACTTCCTAACGAACTTCACGGTACTCGCCTGCCGTGCTTCGCCAGAGGCCCGTCCCGGGGCTTCCCTAGTTCCTTCATGCCTGTTCCCTCGGTCACGGTTCGCCCGCCGTCGCAGCCCGTCAAGCGCATCGACGAAAGAGGATCCGTGCAGGACTCTCCCCCTTCGAGCCCCCTCGTGGTCGGCGTCGACGTGGGCGGCACCAAGACGCATCTGCGCGCGCTCGCGGGCGACCACGTCGTGGTCGACCACGTGCGCGCCAGCAGTGGCTGGCGGCCCCACGACCCGGTCGCCGCCGCGCACTGGCTGGCCGTCCTCCTCCGCGAGGCACTGCCGGCAAACGCACGTCCCGCCGCGCTCGCCCTGGGGGCGCACGCCTGCGAGACCCCCCTCCAGTGCGCACGGATCCGTGTCGCGCTCCAGGAACTTCTCGGCGCGCCCGCGCATGTCGTGGGCGACGCCGAGTTGCTCGTTCCCGCCGCCGGTCTGGACAAGGGCGTCGGCCTCGTGGCCGGCACCGGCTCGGTCGCGGTGGGACGACTGCCCGACGGCGCCCCGGTCCAGGTGGGCGGCTGGGGAGCGGTCCTCGGCGACGAGGGCGGCGCCGCCGGACTCGTCCGGGAGGCCGCCCGGGCCGTATGGGCCGCGCACGACCGGGGCGAGGCCCCCGACGCCCTCGCACGCGGCCTGATCTCCTCCTTCGGCGTGCCGGAGGTCCCGGCGCTGGGCGCCGCGCTGGAGAGCGTCGCCGACGTCTCCGCCGAGTGGGGGCGGCACGCTCCCGTCGTCTTCGCGGCCGCCGCCGACGGCTCCGCCCTGGCCCGTTCCGTGATCGCCGGAGCCGGCGAGGACCTCGCGGCGCTCGTCGCACGTCTCGCGGCGCGCGGGGTCGCGGTCGACGACGTGGTCGTGGCGGGCGGCACGGTGCTCGGGCAGCCCGCGCTGTACGAGGCGTTCGCGGGCGCGCTCGGCGCCGCCGTGCCGGGAGCGCGGCCGCAGCCGCTCACCGTGCCGCCCGTCGAGGGCGCGGTGGCGCTGGCGCGCTCGCTGCTGTGAGCCGCCGGCGGCACGTTCACCCGCAGGACACGCAACCGTCGCCGGGCCCTCGCGAAAGCGACACGACCCGGCCGTAGATCTTCGCTCAGACGCGTCACCCGGCTCACGGGGTCGTCGCAGGACCCACGGACCGCCGTCGCGCACCCTCCTCCCTCCGGCCCTCGGCCGAGGCCACTCCAGGAAGGCACATCCATGCCGTCACCCGTCGGGCTCAGCACCCCCTCGGCAGTGAACAGAAGGCGTTTCCTCAAGTTCTCCGTGGGCGGGTCGGCGGCCCTGGTGGCCGCCCCGACGCTGGCCTCCTGGCTGGCCGCCGCGGACGCCAAGGCCGCCACCGGTCCGCTCGCGTTCGTCGACGACTACAAGACGAACGTCAGCACGAACCTCACGCCCGAGACCAACGCGGTGATCCGCGCTCTCGGCGGCTTCGCCCGCATATGGAAGACCGGCTCCGCGTGGAACACGGGCACGCCGCTGCGGCCCGACATCCTGCGCGCCAACATGCGCTACTGCATAGCGATCACCCGGAGCCGCACGGAGGCACAGGGCAAGGAGGCCTTCCTCTACGACCGTCAGCACCAGAGTTACTCGACGATCGCCGGCCTGGGCCCCCTGTCGGATCTGTACAAGACGGGCGCCAAGGCCGTCACGTCGATCACCCGTGCGCCGGACGGCATCCCGGCCACCAAGATCGACGACGCCGTGCCCGCCGACGCGCCCGCGGGCTCCGCGCTCGGCGCCGGTTCGTACGCCTCCGACCTCGGCCTGGTCGCCAAGCTCGTCGACACGGTGCGCGGCAACTACGCCTCGGGCAACCCGAGCAAGTACTCGTTCCAGTACCCGCGGCCGTGGCGCATGAACGAGAACAGCGAGGTCGTCGACACCGGGAAGACCGACGCGCTCGGATTCCCCGTCTACGACTCCAAGGTGGTCGTCGTGCCGCAGCTGCTGCGCCAGCGCAGCAGCTCGCCGACGGACGACGGCGGATTCCCGAGCGGCCACACCAACGCCTTCCACCTGGCGTCGCTGGCGTACGCGTACGCCGTCCCCGAGCGGTTCCAGGAGCTGGTGACGCGCGCCCTGCAGCTGAGCCACACCCGGATCATGTCCGGCATGCACTCCACCGTCGACGTCATCGGCGGCCGCATCATGGCCACCGCGCTCGCCGCCGCCACGCTCGCCGACCCTGCCAACGCCGAGCTGAAGGCGGCCGCCCGCGCCCAGGCCCTGGCCTACTTCACCGAGAAGACCGGCACGACCGCCGACACCCTGTTCGCCTACGCGCACTCCGACGCCTGCGACGAGTACGCCGACCGCGAGGCCAACGCCCGCGCCGTCGAGCCCCGGCTGACCTACGTCCTCACCAGGGAGGGCCGCAAGGAGCCCCTGACGGTGCCCAAGGGCGCGGAGGTGCTGCTGGAGACCCGGCAGCCGTACCTCACCGCGGCCCAGCGCCGGGAGGTGCTGCGCACGACCGCGCTGCCCTCCGGGTACGTGCTGCTGGACGGCTTCGAGCAGTGGGGCCGGCTGAACCTGTTCGCGGCCGCGGACGGTTACGGCGCCTTCGACTGCGACGTCACGGTCACCATGGACGCCGCCCAGCACGGCTTCCAGGCGGCCGACGCCTGGCGCAACGACATCACGGGCGAGGGCGGTCTGACCAAGCGCGGTTCCGGCGCCCTCACCCTGACCGGGCACAACCGCTACCACGGCGGCACCGTCGTCGAGGGGGGCGTGCTCGTGGCCGGGCACGCAGGCGCCCTCGGCCAGGGCGACGTGCGGCTGACCGGCGGCACGCTGCGCGCGGACGAGCCGGTGCGGGTGCGCGGCGCGTGGTCCCAGGGGGCCGGCGCGGTGCTCGACCTGACGCTGCGCGGGCACCACGGTCCGGCGCTGACGGTGTCCGGGCGGGTTCGGCTCGACCGGGGCTCGGTGCTCTCGCTGCGTCTCGACGCCGACCGGCCGCCGACCGCGGGGACGACCGTGCCGGTGATCGCTGCGTCGGCGCTGCGCGGCCAGTTCGACCGCATCGCACTGGTGGACTGCGCTCACCTGCGGGCCGTCCCCGTGTACACGGCGCACGGCCTCTCGGTACGCCTGCTGAAGCGGTGACACCCCCGTGGCGGGAGTCGACCCCGGGCAGGCACATCCCCTGCCGGGTCGACTCCCGCCACCCCCGGCCGGCGTCCCGCCGGGGCCGACGTCGCCCAGGGGGCCGACGGCGCCCGGGGCCGGTGACGGCGTGTGGGGCCCGGTCATGACGTACCGGCGGTAATCCGCGATCACCGGGGGTGCGGGAGGGGTCCTGGCCCGCCCTCCGTCCTCCCTTGCCCGCCGGGTCCCTGAGCTATGTTGAGCTTCGTGGAAGACAAGGGAGGCGCACCGGCGCCATCGCCGCAGCAGGCACGCGCACAGGCATCCGCGATCACCTCGGGCAGGACCGGGCCGGAGACGGAGGTGTCCCCGACCTCCCGGCTGAGGGCGCTCTTCGACGGGCCCCGACTCTCCCCGGGGCAGCGGCGTATCGCCCAGTATCTGATCGAGCACATCACCGAGGCGGCGTTCCTGTCGATCACCGACCTCGCGGACCGGGTCGGCGTCAGTCAGCCCTCGGTGACCCGGTTCGCCGCGGCGGTGGGCTTCAGCGGGTATCCCGCGCTGCGGGAGAAGCTCCAGTCGATCGCGCTCGGCGCGCTGGCCGGCGGCCCTGCGGCGGAGGTGAACCGCAGCAACGAACTGCAGGCGGCGGTCGACGCGGAGATCGAGAACCTGGAGAACCTGCGGCGCGACTTCGCCGACCCCGACCATGTCATCGACGTCGGCCGGCAGCTCTCCCGGTCGACGCCGCTGACCATCCTCGGGCTGCGCATCTCCGCCTCGCTGGCCGAGTACTTCGCCTACGCCGCCCGCCGCGTCCACCCGGACGTGCGGCTGGTGACCCGGGGCGGCAGCGTGGCCTACGACGCGCTGCTGCAGTCCCGGGAGGCGGGCGGGACCTGGGTGCTGGCGTTCTCGATGCCCCGGCACGCGCAGGAGACCCTGACCGCCGTGCGGGTGGCACGCAGCGCCGGCCTCAAGGTCGCACTGATCACCGACCTCGCGCTGGGGCCGGTGGCCGACGAGGCCGACGCCACCTTCGCCAGCGGCACCGGCTCCCGCCTGGTCTTCGACTCCTACGCCGCCCCCGGCGTGATGGCCGCGGCGCTGCTCCAGGCCATGACCGACGCCGGCCCCGAGCGCACCCAGGCGCGGCTCGAGGAATACGAGCAGATCGCCGAGCAGCACCAGTTCTTCCTCCGGGAATGACCGTTTTACCCAGGACCACCCCCTCCCGCACAAAAGACCAATGGGATCAGTACGGGCATTTCACGCATGAATGTTTTCATACGTCTTGCAAACCCGTCGGCATATATAAATACTGCTCACGGCCGCACCCGCCCGCGAAGGGCTCCTGTACGGGCACCCGAAGACCGCCGTCCCCTACCCACGTCGGCGTTCGGGGTGCTCGGGGCATCGCTTGCGCGAGCGCCCTAGGCGGCCCCGGTCATCCCCTGGACCGGGGCCGCCCCGAACCGTCGGACCACCGTCACGACGCCACATACCGGAAGCGATGATCATGACTCTGACGACGACGCGCATCAGCTCGGACTGGCCGTGCCAGGTCAAGACGCCCGGCAGCTACGACTGGGAGCGCTCGGCCGCCAAGTGGCTGCGTGAGCTGGTGCCCGCGCGCTACGCGAGCTACCCCGCCCTGCTGCGTCACCCGGTGCTGCTCGCCCGTCATGCGCAGATCCAGGTCCAGAACGAGGTCCGGGTCGCCCGCACCGCCCTGCAGACCGCCCGCGCCGACCTCCCCCGGCTCGGACTGGCCGAGTCCGTCATCGAGCACACCATCAAGATGTACGCGGCCGAGGTCATGCAGCTCCAGCACATCGCCCGCAGCGTCCGAGCCGTCGCCCAGGCTCTGACGGAGCACAGCGCCGGGCGCTGAACGACCCGTCGCGACCGATGTCCGCGCAGGCCATCGCACCTGGCGGGAGGGTTGTCGCAAGGCCTCGATCCGAGCCGTGCCCATGTGCCATGCTCGAGGCGTGACGAGCGAACCCGCCCTGCCCGCGGAGTCCGGCGGCGTCCCCGACATGGCCGCGCTGACCCGCGTCGTGGCCCGTCAGCGCGCCGAGATGGACCGGCTGCAGGACCTCGCGGCCACCGCGGCCGTGCTGGAGCGCGCCAAGGGCGCGGTGATGGCACAACGCGGCTGCACCCCCGACGCCGCCCAGGACGAACTGCACCGGCGGGCGCAGACCGCGCGGCGGACCCTGCTGGAGGAGTGCTGGATCACCCTCGGCTCCCTCGCCGCACCACAGCACACCGAGCCCGCGGCCCCCTCCGCCGACGCCCCGGAGCGGCGGAGCATGCCGCAGCAGGCCGCCGACGAGATCGACGCCGCGGCCCTCGGCCGGCTCAGCCGGGCCCTCGTCCGGGTCGGCGGCCCGCAGGATCTCGCCCGCACACTGCTCGACCACCTCGCCCCGGACGTGGGCGCCGACGCCGTCATGATCTACGCGCGGCTGCCCGGCGGCGGGCTCGACCTCGTGGGGCACGCCGGGATCGACGAGACGCTGGCCGACCAGTGGGGACGGGTTCCGCCGGTGAGCGGCATCGCCGCACGCGTCGCCCTCGAGTCCGGCCGGCCGTGCTGGCTGGAGGACGTCGACAAGGACGCCCAGCGCTATCTGCTGATCGGCGAGCCGGCCCGGCGCTGGCCGACCCGGGCCTGGCTGCCGGTGGTCACCGGGGAGTCGGCCGATGTCGCGGTGGGCGTCCTGCGCCGGCGTGAGGGTCCCTTCACGCCGCGCGTCCGGGAACATCTGCTGGCCGTCGCCCAGCTCTGCGCGGGCCCGCTGCGCACCTCGGACGTCCGTCGGCCCACCGCCGCCGGGGCCGCCGCGGACGCCATGCGGACGATGTTCGACCGGCTGCCGGTCTCCGCGGTGCTCCTCTCCCCGCTGCGTTCCGCGTCGGGGCACGTCGAGGACTTCCGCATCGACGCCGCCACCCGGATGACCTCCGACGCCAGGGGCCGCAGCGGGCCCGAACTGGTCGGCCTGCGCTTCCTGGAGTGCTGGCCGGAGATGGCCGGCGAACCGCTGTGGCAGGGCTGCCTCCGGACGCTGGCGGGCGACGAGCCGTTCGAGGGCGAGCCGTTCGCCCTGCAGCAGATGATCGCCGGGTTCAGCGAGCTGTCCACCTACTCGGCGAGGGCGGCGCGGCTGGACGACGGACTGGTCGTCAGCTGGGTCCGGCACGACCCCTCCGACCGGCAGGAGCAGCGGCTGGCGGACGTGCAGCGGCTGGGCAACCTCGGCTGGGTCACCTGGAACCTGGTGACGGGCGAGGGGAACTGGTCCTCCCAGGTCTTCGCCATCCTCGGACGCGACCCCGCCCGGGGCGTCGTCCCCCTTGCGGGTCTGCCGCGGCTCGCCCTCCCCGAGGACGTGCCCGTGCTGGCCCGCTCCGTCGGGGAGCTGGTGCGCCACGGGCAGCCGTGCGACGTGCCGTTCCGGTTCGTCACCCGGGACGGCGTCCGCCATCTGCGGGTGGTCGCGGAGGCCGTGCCCGACGCGGAGGGCACGCCCGTCGAGGTGCACGGCTTCGTGCAGGACCTCACCGCGCAGCGCAACGCCGAACTCGCCCTCGTCGCCAGCGAGCGGGCGATGCTCACCCAGCACGGCGTGCTGCAGGCCGAACGCACGGCCGCCGCCCGCCTGCAGGAGGCACTGCTCCCCCTGCCGAAGCAGCCCGTCCGGCTGGCCGGGCTGCGGGTGGACATCGCGTACCTGCCGGCGCAGTCGGATCTCAGCGTCGGCGGCGACTGGTTCAGCGCCATCGAACTGCCCGACGGGGACGCGCTGTTCGTGGTGGGCGACGTGGCGGGGCACGGTCTGGGCGCCGTCGCCGCGATGGCGCTGCTGCGGTTCACCGCCAAGGGCATGATCATCACGGGTTCGTCGCTGACCGGGGCGCTCAGCCGGCTCAACGCGCTGCTGCTGCACTCCCGCGATCCGCACGGCTCGGCGACCATGATGCTGGCCCGCTACAGCCCCGGCGAGCACCGGCTCGTGTGGGCGCAGGCCGGCCACCCACCGCCGCTGCTGCTGCGCGCCGGTGAGGCCCGCTACCTCGAGCGCCCCTACGGGATGCTCCTCGGCGCGACGGACGCGCCACGGTACGAGGAGAGCGAGGTCCTCCTCGAACCGGGCGACCGGCTGCTGCTGTACACCGACGGTCTGGTCGAACGGCCCGCGGAGAGCATCGACCAGGGCCTGGAGCGGCTCGCCCGGGCCGCCGCCCGCCGCGGCCCGGACGGGCCTGCGCCGCTGGAACAGTTGCTCGGCGCGGTGCTGGAGCCCGACGGCCGCGACGACGTGTGCGTGCTCGACATCCGGCTGCCGCAGGACGGCGAGCGGTAGGCCCGGCCGCTTCCCGCCCCGCCCGGCCCCGCCCGGCATGCACCCCGCCGGCACCCGGTCATCCGGTGGCCGCCGACGCGGTCCGGGACTCCAGGTCGCGGCGGGTGTCGTCGCCGTACACGCCCGTCTCGTCGCCGCGGATTCCGTACCAGAGCTGGAAACGGGCCACGGCCTCGGTGAGCACGCTGCCGTAGCGGCCGTCGGTGGGGCCGTCGTCGTAGACGTTCGGGATCCTCCGCAGACGCTGCTGGAGCTCGGTCACACCGGGGCCGCTGTCCCCCTCCCGCAGGGTGCCCGCGCCGTCGGGATCGGCGGACGCGCTCGCGGCGGCCGTCGGCGTGGCGGCGGGCGCGGGCGGTTGCGCCCCCGCGGCGGCTCCGGCGTCGCGGCCGGGCAGCAGCAGCGCGCCGGCGAAGCCGACGAGCGCGGCCGCGAGCACGGCGACGGCGGCGACCGCGACGCGGGGCGGGCCGTCGGCCCGTCGGGGCCAGGGCCGGCCGGCGCGGGCGGGGGCCCGTCCCGAGCCGGGCCGGGCGGCGCGGGCGGGGGCCGTGCGCGGGGCGGGCCGGGCGCCGCGCACGGCCCGCGCACCGACGGCCCGCCCCGTGGGCAGTTCCCGGGTCTCGGCCTCGCCGCCCGGCGCCCTCCCCGGCAGCGGAACGGCCTCGTAGCCGTCGGTGGGGTCCTCGGTCATCTCGCGGAACAGCTCCGCGAGCGCGTCGGTGTTGCGCGGCCGCAGGACCCGGATGGGCTCCAGGACCTGGCGGTCGTGCGGCTGTCCGGGTTCCTCCGGTGTCGGCACCTGGTCTCCCTCCCGTGGGTCCCCCGGGAGGGATACGGGCGCGCGGCCCGCCGGGTTCACCGGCGCCCCGCCCGGCGCGGCCCGCAGACCGGGCCGCGGCCCGAGGAAGACGGGGCTACTGCGCGAGGAAGTGGTGCAGGGAACGGGTCGTCACGGCGACGAAGGCGTCCCGTGCGTCCTCGTCGAGGGCGTCGAGGGAGAGGTAGGGGTTGAGGTCCTCCAGCTCCATCAGCAGCAGTTCACCGTCCGGGGTGCGGCAGGCGTCGACGCGCTGGATGCCGTGCGCGAGGCCGTTCCAGTCGACGAAGCGGTGGGCGAACTCGAGGTCCCGCACGGTGGGCCGGTAGGGCTCGAGCTCCCAGCGGCGGTCGGGGCGCGGCGCGTACAGGGCGTACTGGAAGTCGTGGTCGACGTAGTAGAAGGAGACCTCGTGGACGAAGTCGACGCACGGCTGCAGGAGGAGCGAGCCGTCGGCGACGGCGGCCAGGGCGTCCGGCGCGACGAACCGCAGGCCCGCCGAGTCGGCGCCGAGCCTGGGCTTGGCGACGTACCGTTCGGCCTCGGGCAGCCGGTGCAGGTCCTCGGCGCGGTCGACGGTGGGGATCACCGGGAAGCCCTCGGCGCTCAGATCGAGGAGGTACTGCTTGCCCGCCATGTCGGCGCGGCCGGTGAGCGGGTTGTAGACGCGCACGCCGTCGCGCAGCGCGCGCTCCCGGAAGGCCTCGTACTGCGCCCGGTATCCCAGGACCGGTCCGCTGTTGCGGACGACGACGCCGTCGAAGGCGTGCATCAGCGCCGACGCGTCCAGCGGATGGCACAGGGCGAGATCGAAGTCCGCGCGCAGGCGGGACGAGAGGAAGACGTCCTCGTCGCCGTAGCGGCGCCCACGGGCCGGGTAGGCCAGGTCGGTGACGTAGAGGAGACGGGGGCGGACGGCGGGCATGCGAGGTCTCCCGGTGGGCGGCAGTGCGGTGCGCAAAGGTTACGTCAGCGAAAGTGCTGCCCACCTGGCGGTACGGCTGCGGCGGGCGGGACGCGTGGGCGGCGACGGACGAAGGGGTCGTACGATGACAGGACCGTCGTTCTTATCTCCTGAAGGGCTCGCCGATCCCGTGACCACCGCAACACTTCTCGACGGCAAGGCCGCCGCGGCCGACATCAAGAGCGAACTCGCCCTGCGCGTACAGGCGTTGAAGGAACGCGGGGTCACTCCCGGGCTGGGCACGATCCTCGTCGGCGACGACGCGGGCAGCCGTTCCTACGTGGGCGGCAAGCACCGCGACTGCGCCCAGGTCGGCATCGCCTCGATCCGGGTGGAGCTGCCCGCCGACGCCTCCCAGGCCGACGTGGAGGCCGCGGTGCTCCGGCTGAACGCCGATCCGGCGTGCACCGGGTTCATCGTGCAGCTCCCGCTCCCCGCCCACATCGACACCCACGCGGTGCTGGAGCTGATCGACCCCGTCAAGGACGCCGACGGCCTGCACCCGACCAACCTGGGCCGCCTGGTGCTGGGCATCCCGGGCCCGCTGCCCTGCACCCCGCGCGGCATCATCGACCTGCTGCGCCGCAACCACGTGGCGATCACGGGGCAGCAGTTCTGCGTGATCGGCTGCGGCGTCACCGTGGGCCGGCCGCTGGGTCTGATGCTGACCCGCGCCACCGAGCACGCCACCGTGACCCTGTGCCACGAGGCCACTCAGGACACGGCCGCGCACGCCCGCGAGGCCGACGTGGTGGTGGCCGCCGCCGGCGTGGCCCACATGGTCCGCCCCGACTGGATCAAGCCGGGTGCGACCGTGCTGTCCGTGGGCCTCACGCGCACGGTCGAGGGCATCCTCGGCGACGTCCACCCGGACGTGAGCGACGTCGCCGGCTCCTTCGCGCCGCCCATCGGCGGCGTCGGACCGATGACGCGCGCGATGCTGCTCACCAACGTGGTCGAGGCGGCGGAGCGGCTCTGACCGACACCGATCCGGCACTCGGTTCCCCGCAAGAGGGAACCGAGTGCCATCGGCGTGGTTCAGGTGTTACGTTCCCGTCCATGAGCGCGACTGACAAGGCGCAGGCCAAGCCGCCCATGCGGGACGCCCTGGTCGCGGCGGCCTTCCGGCTGTTCCTGGAGCGCGGCTACGAACAGACCACCGTCGACGACATCGTGGCGCTCGCCGGGGTCGGCCGGCGGTCCTTCTTCCGCTACTTCCCCTCCAAGGAGGACGTGGTCTTCCCCGACCACGAGCGGTGCCTCGCCGACATGACGGCCTTCCTCGCGGCGAGCGGCGAGCGGCACGAGCCGGTGCGACGGGTCTGCGACGCCGCCCGGCTCGTCCTGCTCATGTACGCGGAGAACCCGTCGTTCTCCGTGCAGCGCTACCGGCTCACCAAGCAGGTCCCCGGGCTGCGCGCGTACGAGCTGTCGGTGGTCTGGCGTTACGAGCGCGCCCTCGCCGAGTACCTGCGCGGTCGTTTCACCGGCCGGACGCACGGCACCCTGCACGCCGACGTCATCGCGGCCGCGGTGGTGGCCGCGCACAACAACGCCCTGCGCTCCTGGCTGCGTTCGGACGGCCTGGGCGACGCGACCGCGACCGTGGACCACGCCCTCGGGTTCGTGCAGTCGGCCTTCGGCGCTTCCCCGGCCCCCGCCTCCGCTCCCGCGCCGGTCGCCCCCGCTGCCGCCGTGGTCCCGCCCGCACCCGAGGGCCCGCAGGACGTCGTGGTGGTGGTCGCCCGGCGTGGAACGCCGCTGTGGCGTGTGGTGCGGGAGGTCGAGACGACGCTCGAGCCGGACCGGACCCGGGGAGATTAGGGTACGCAGTGCCTTTACCTGTGACACTCAGTGCCATACGCTGTGGCCGTGCACGGCGGCACGGTCGACCGGGCACGTGCGTGCACGGGTGAACCGCGCACGTGGATTCCGGCCGAGTGCAGGGAGTTGACCCGCGTGTACCACCACTCAGGAACCGCCGTACAGCAGACCGTCCGCTCCGCGGCGGGCGTCCTCGACCGCCCGCGCGCCGACGGCGACACGATCCTCTTCCAGCGCTGCACCTGGTGCGCCACCACGATGTACCACCGTCTGCTGTGTCCGGTGTGCCAGGGCAGCGACCTGCGCACCGAGCGCAGCGAGGGCGCCGGGACGGTCCGCCACGCGACGGTCGTGCACCGCAACACCCCGGCCGCGCGCAATGTGTCGCTGGTCGAGATGGCCGAGGGGTTCGTCGTGCGCGGCCGGGTCATGGGCCCGCTCATCGGCATCCACAGCGGCGCCCGCGTCCGGCTGGCCACGGCCGAGGACCCGGTGCGCGGGGAGCCGGTCTTCCAGCTGCTCGACGAGCCGTACCGCGCCTGGCACTGAGCACCGCGAGCCACCCCGGTCCCTCGTGACCGGTTTCGGTCGCTCCCCGGGCGGTGTCAGCCCGCACAGGCAACCCACAGATCCGGTTTCGCTTCCTTCGTGACGCGAGGAGCTCCCGGTACGGACGGGACTCCCGCGCTCCGGAGTTGAGGAGTGGACCTTGATCCGTGTCCGGCGAATAGGTGTCACCGTCGTGGCCGCGCTCGCGGCCCTGGCGGGAACACCGGGACTGGCACTGGCCCGACAGCCTTCAGAGACGAGATCCCCCACCGCGTCCGCCGACCGCGAACTGCCCCCGGGGTGGCGGATCGGCGGCAAGGGCGCCGCACGCGAGTTGCTGTGGCGCTCGCCCCGACCCGTGCCCATCGGTGACGCCCGCGTGGAGTTCCACGCCGGGGACCGGCTGCTCGGCGTACCGAAGCAGGCCGAGGACGGCCGCACCTTCCGGCTTGCGCTCGACGAAGCCGGCGACGCCCCGCTGAAGGATCTGCGGGCGCTGGCCAGCGGACGCCGCCTGGACGCGCCCGCCGCCGGCTCCCCCGCCCGCAGGCACAGTTCGTCCGCGACGCGGCAGCCCACGCCCGTGGCGCCCCTGCCGGCGAACTCCGTCGACCCGGGCAGGCAGGGCTCGTACCGCACGGTCACCGGCGAGTACCGGCTGGACCCGGTGAAATTCCCGGGATACGCCCAGCCGGTCGAAATGCGGGCCGTCGTCGTCGCGCCGGCCGGGGCCGCCGGCAAGCGGCCGCTCGCGCTGTTCCTGCACGGCCGCCACGGCACCTGCTACACGCCGGGCGTCGAGGACGACGTGAGCGGCGAGTGGCCCTGCCCGGCCGGCACCGAGGAGGTCCCCAGCTACCGGGGTTATCTGAAGGACCAGCAACTGCTGGCCTCCCAGGGCTACGTCACCGTCTCCGTCTCGGCAAACGGCGTCAACGGACAGGACTGGCAGGCCGAGGACGGCGGCGCGCAGGCGCGCTCCTCGCTGGTGCGACAGCACCTCGCCCGGTGGGCGGACTGGGCCGCCCACCCGGGCGACGCCCCGGCCGGAGTGCCCGGCGCGGCGAAGGCCGACCTGTCCAAGGTCCTGCTCGTCGGTCACTCGCGCGGCGGCGAGGGCGTCAACCGGGCCGCCATGGACAGCCTCTACCCGCCACCGGCCGCCCAGGAGGGCTACCGCGGCAAGGTCCGCTGGAAGATCCGCGGGACCGTCCTCATCGGACCGACGATCTTCGGCCAGAATCCGGTGGCCGACGTCCCCTCGGCGACGATCCTGCCCGGCTGCGACGGAGACGTCGCCGACCTCGAGGGCGAGACGTACCTCGACGGGACGCGCGGCATCAGCACGGGCGCCGCTCTGCACAGCGCCGTCTACGTCGTCGGCGCCAACCACAACTTCTTCAACAGCGAGTGGACGCCGGGCACCTCGGCGGCGCCGTCCTCCGACGACTTCGCGGACGACCCCGAGGAGGAGCGGCGCGACCCGGTGTGCTCCACCGCGGCGCCCACCCGGCTGACCGCCGACCAGCAGCACCGGGCCGGCGCCTCGTACATCGCCGCCGCCGCCCGGCTGTTCGTCGCGGGCGACGACCGGGTGCGCCCCCTGCTCGACGGCTCGGGCAGACGCGCTCCCTCCGCGGACCCCGCCCGCGTTCTCACGCACGCCGTCGGCGCACGTCGCACAGGCGGTTTCGTGCCCGACGGCGGGGTCGCGGTGACCGGCGGACGAGTCTGCCGGGCCGACCCCGATCCGGCGCAGGCCTGTCTGGGCGAGGACGCGGTGGGGATGTCCCCGCACTTCGGGTGGTGGGATCTGCCGAAGGACTCCGGCAAGAGCGCAGTCGCGCTGAAGTGGTCCGCGCCCGGCTCGCCCACGAAGATCACCTCCACCGCCCCGGTCTCCCTGTCGGGCGCCCGGAGTCTGGCCCTGCGCGTGTTCGTGCCGCCCAACACGACCGGCACGGAACTCGACGTGAGCGTCACCGACTCCGCCGGCCGGCGCGCGAAGCTCGGCCGGGTCCGCGTCGACGGGCTGCCCGGTTCCGACCGCACCTCCTCCTACTGGGCCCGCGAGCTGCGTCTCCCGCTGACCGCCGCCACCCGCGCCCGGCTCGACCTGCGGCACGTCACGTCCCTCGAGCTGACGCCGCGTTCGGGAGCCGGCGCGGCCTGGTTCATGGACGCCTGGGGCTGGGCGCCCGGCACGCCCGCGGTGCGGGCCGCGGCGCTGCCGCGCGTCGACATCGGCCGGCTCACGGTCGAGGAGGGCGACTCCGGGACCCGCACCTACCACGTGCCGGTCCAGGTGTCCGGACACGGCGCCGGCACGGCCCGTTTCTACGTCGTCGACACGAAGAGCGGTGAGGCCACGGAGAAGGTGCTCGCTGTGCGGCCCGGCGCCGACCCCGTCGACCTCTCGGTCGAGGTGAAGGGGGACGCGCTCTTCGGCACCGACGAGGGGCAGGACCTGCTCGTGAAGGCCGTGCGGGGCGCGGTCGTCGGCTCCTACCGGGGCGGGGTCACGGCGCACAACGACGACCCGGCGCCGCGGGTGACCCTGGCCCCCGTCGTGCGGGCGACCGAGGGCGAGACGCTGACCTGGCAGGTCTCGCTCTCCCGGGCCGCCGAGGTGCCGCTGGGGTACCTGCTGCGGCTGACGCCGGTCACCGACGGGGCCGAGCTGTCCACCAAGGACGTCGACCCGCAGTGGCTGTCGGACGTCTCGGGTCAGCAGCCCGACCCCGAACTCCCGCTGTCGCGGCTGGACCTGTACGCCGGGCCGGAGTTCCCGGCCGGGGCCACGAGCGCCGAGTTCGGCATCCCGACGGTGAAGGACCAGCTGGCCGAACCCGAGGAGTCGGTGCGCGTCACACTGAGCGACGACTGGAGCGGTCCGATGCCGGACGCACCGCACTCGACCGGAACGGTCGTGGACGCGCCGTAGCGCGACCCGACTGCAGGAGGGGGCACGGACCGTCCGGCGGTCCGTGCCCCCTCAGGCGCTCACAGGGTGATGCGGATGCCCACGGTCCCGTCCAGCCCCCGGCGCAGCCGGCTGCCCAGCAGGGTGAGCCGGCCGAGGACGCCGTACTTGCGGGCGAGCAGCGTGCGGTAGCGGGCGGTGGTCTGCGCGTCGCAGATCTCGGCGGTGGCCGGGATCTGGTCGCCGGTCGGGTTGCCCCGCACGTCGCACGGGCCGACGAGGACGTCCCCGCGTGCTCTGATGCGCTTCACCTTCCAGGCGTCGGCGGCCGACCAGGCCCCGAGCGCGTCGCCGTCGCGCACCACCCACACGGGGGTGGCGACCGGCGTCCCGTTCTTGCGGTAGCTGGTGATCAGCAGGTACTTCCCCGCCGCCAGCCGGTCGAGCGACTCGTCCTTCATGGCCGCAGTCTAGGCACCCGGAGCCACTCACCACCTCGGCGGTGTGCGCGGGACGGTCCGCCGCGGGCCGCGCCCGACGGCCTCAGCGAACGGCGGAGGCCATCCGCCGCACCGCTTCGGTGAGGATCTCCGGCGAGGTGGCCAGATTCAGCCGGACGTGCCCCGCTCCGCCCGTGCCGAAGTCCGGTCCCGGGCTGAGGGCCACCCGGCCGCGCTCCAGGAAGACCGCGGCGGGATCGTCCCCGAGGCCCAGGGCCCGGCAGTCGAGCCAGGCCAGGTAGGTCGCCCCACCGGGCCGGTACCCGACGCCGGGCAGGTGCTCGGCGAGGAGAGCGGCGAGCAGCCGGCGGTTGTCGTCGAGGCCGGCGAGCAGGGCGTCCAGCCAGGCCGTGCCCTCGGACAGGGCGGCGGTGTGCGCGAGGACGCCGACATGACTCGGCCCGTGGCCGACCTCCTCGGGCATTCGGGCGAGGTCGGCCGCCGCGTCGGGGCCCGCGATCGCCAGGGCCGCCTTGAGCCCGGCCAGGTTCCAGCCCTTGGAGGCCGACATCAGCGACAGACCGCTCTGTGCGCCCGGGACGGCCAGATAGGGCACGAAGTCGCCGTCCGGGGCGGCGAGGGGCGCGTGGATCTCGTCGGCGACCACCCGCACGCCGTACCGGTCGGCGAGGGCTGCGACGGCGGCCAGTTCCCGGGCCGTGTGCACGGTGCCGGTCGGATTGTGCGGGCTGCACAGCAGATGGGCGGCGCGCCCGCCGCCCCCGACGGCCCGACGGTAGGCCTGCTCCAGCACGTCGAGGTCGAGCCGGCCGTCCGCGCCGAGGGGCGCCTCGGCGATGCGCCGGTCCATGTGCGCGACGAACGCGAAGAACGGCGGATACACCGGCGGGTTGACCACCACCGCGTCGCCGGGGGCGGTGACCAGCTTCAGCATCTCGACGACGCCCAGCATCACGTCGGGCACGATCGCCGTCCGCTCGACCGCGAGCCCGTCCCAGCCCCAGCGCTTGGCGACGAACTCGGCCAGCGCCTGCGCGTAGGCCGTGCCCGACGGATAGCCGGTGTCGCCCAGCGCGAGAGCCCGCGTCACCGCGCGGACGATCGGCTCGGCGAGCGGCACGTCCATCTCGGCGACCCACAGCGGCAGGACGTCACGAGGATGGGTCCGCCACTTCATGCTCGTGCGGCGGCGCAACAGATCGAGGGTGAGGGCGTTCAGCGGATTCGGTTCACCTGGCGTCTCGTGCGGGATGCTGGTCATGGGCACAAGATAGGGGGCCGTGGTGTGACCTGGGATCACGTGAACGGGACAGTCGCGGCGGACGCCGCGGGCATCCGGGAGATCGCCTGCGACGAATCGGGCTCGGACGGCGAGAACCTCACCGGCGGCAACACGGACGTGTTCGCCCACGCCAGTGTGCTGCTGTCGGCCGAATCCGCCGCCGGGCACGTACAGGAGATCCGCAACCGGATCCGTTCGCCCGCCGAGGAGTACAAGGCGAACCATCTGCTGCGGGAGAAACACCGGGCCGTCCTGGAATGGCTGCTCTCGCCGTCGGGCCCGCTGCACGGGCGGGCCCATGTGCATCTGGTGGAGAAGCCCTTCTACATCGTGGACCGGGCCGTCGACCTGCTGCTGGACGATCCCGGGGCGGCCGTCTCCCTTTTCGGGGAAGGGCGGCGGACGTTCACCGAGGAGGAATGGACGACCTTCCTGGAGGCGGCGAACCAGCTGTTGTGGGTGCGCCACGACGACGTGCCGGACGCGCCCGTGCCGCGCTTCTTCGACGTGGTCGACGTCCTGCTGCGGCGGTATCCGGGGACTCCGGCGACGGACGTGCTCGCGCGGATCGCGGAGGAACGCCCGCGCGCCCTCTCCTATCGCGCCGGAATCCAGGACGGGCCGTTCGTGCTCGCCCCGGTCCTCAATCCGCTGCTCCCCTCGATCCTGCACACCGCGGCCCACTGGAGTGACGGCGGGCGTCCGGTGCGGCTCGCGCACGACCGGCAGAACATGCTCACCCCGGAGCGGATCGCCTGGATCGAGGGCGAGGCGCGGCGACGCGGCATCCGGCTCGCGGGGCTCCGGCTGGTCGTCTCGCGGTCCGACGCCCGGGTCCAGCTCGCCGACTTCCTGGCGGGCATCGCCCGCCGCATCGCCTCGGACGAGCTCAACGGCCGCGGCGACCCGGCGCTCTCCGCGCTGCTGCGCCCGTACACCGGCGCGGCGGCCGTGTGGGGGGACGAGCGGAGCTGGGCACGGCTGGGGCCGGCGCGGGAGACGGGGGAACCGCCCGCTCCGGTCGACTCCCGCGTCCAGCGCCTTCCTTAGGCGGACGTTCCCTCATGTCACGTCGGTCCCGGAGCCTCCGCGGCCGGGGCGGCCCGGCCCGGAGCGCGGATGTCGGACGCGCTGACTTCGGGCCGTCGGCGGCTGAACGCTCCGGGGCTCCCACGCGTATGGAGGTGAGGGTGCTCAACGACCGGAGGGCCCCGCGGTGTTGAGTCCGCGCGTTCAGGGTTTCGGGAGCCAGGCATGAGGCACGTACGACGACGGACCGTCCGGCGAGTGACACGGCTGGCGGCGGTCGGCGGACTTCTCCTGGGCGGAGCCATGGTCACGCAGGCCGCCATGGCGAGCGAGCCGCCCGGCACGGCGGCGGTTCCGCGCAGCGCGGCGGAGTCGGTCGTCACGAACCCGGGGGCGGCGCTCGTCGAGAAGTTCGGCACCGCGCGCACCGCGGGCACCTGGCTCGACGCCCAGGGGCGACCGGTCGTCGGCGTCACCGACGAGAAGACGGCCGAGGCCGTGCGGGCGGCGGGCGCCGTGGCCAAGGTCGTGTCGCACAGCATGAACGAGCTCAAGTCGGCCACGGCGGCGCTGCGTTCCGCTCCGCGGGTGGCCGGCACCGCGTGGGTGATGGACTACCGGTCCAACCAGATCGTCGTGCAGGGCGACAGCACCGTGTCGTCGTCGGACTGGTCGAAGCTGACGCGCACGGCCGGCGGTATCGGCAGCTTCGTCCGCATGGAGCGCACCACGGGCACGTTCACCACCCGGGTCAACGGGGCGCAGCCCATCCTTTCGACCGGCGGGCGCTGTTCGGCCGGCTTCAACGTGACCAACGGGACCAGCGACTTCATCCTCACCGCCGGGCACTGCGGCCCCACCGGGTCGACCTGGTTCGCCGACAACCAGGCCAAGCAGCAGGTGGGCCAGACGGTCAACTCCACCTTCCCCGGCAACGACTTCTCCCTGGTGCAGTACGCGAGCGGCAAGGCGGGCCCGAGCGCCGACGTCGTCGCCATCGGCAACGGCAACGGGGTGCGGATCACGGGCACCGCGGACGCGGCCGTGGGCCAGCGGGTGTTCCGCAGCGGCAGCACCAGCGGACTGCGCGACGGCGAGGTGACCGGCCTGGACGCGACGGTGAACTACCCGGAGGGCACGGTCGGCGGACTCATCGAGACGACCGTGTGCGCCGAGCCCGGCGACAGCGGCGGCCCCATGTTCTCCGAGGGCATCGCCCTCGGCATCACCTCGGGCGGCAGTGGCGACTGCAAGACCGGCGGCACCACGTTCTTCCAGCCGGTGAACAGCGCGTTGAGCCAGCTGGGCGTCCAGCTGATCGTGGCGGCGCCGTCCGACAACGCCCAGGGCGGTGCGCCCACCTCGGCAGCCGAGCCCGCGCCGGCCGCCACCAACACCCAGGCGGCGATCTCCCCGGGGTCGGCCTCGCCGGGCTCGACCGCCCCGGTGACCGGTGGCGGCGACAGTGCGACCCTCGCCTCCCGGCTCACCGATCCGAAGAACATCGGCCCCGGTCTGCTGGTCCTGGCGGGCAGCATGGTCGCGCTGGTCGCGACCCGGTACATCCGCGCCGAACAGGACCGCAAGGCCTACCAGCGGTACTACTCGGCGACCTGGGGCTGAGCCGGCCGAGCGCCGGGGGGCTTGCGCCGGACACGGCGGCGCCCCCCGGCTCGGACCGAGTCCGGAGCCGGGGGGCGATGAGACCGCGAGACGAAGGCGAGGCCGGTGGGCGGAGACCGACGCCGCGTCGGGGGGCGCAGGCGCCGGGAGCCGAGGCGGAGCGGCCCCGTGGTCGGGAGGCGGTCAGGCCGCTTCGACGGGCTGCGGTGCGGCGGCCCACTCGAGGACGAGCCGCTGGTACTCCTCACGCTGCTCGACGCTCAGTGTCCCGCCGGACCGGAGCCACAGGGCCCTGATCTCCTCGTTGACCTCCGCGGCCGATCGCTCGGTGAGGGTTCCAACAGTGGTGGACATGGTGTGAATCTTACGGCGTCCGAGGTGAAGGCCGCGTGAGTCATCACGAATGAACCGGACATATCGGACGTGTTACTGATCACGTCCATCTGTCAACCCCCACGACACAGTTCAGCCCTCCGCTGAGCCCGGCGCCGGGACCCGCACCCGGATCACCGGCACGGGGCCGTGCCACGTCACGCGGCACGGCTCTGCGGCTCACGTGCCCGGCTTGCGTCCGTACACGAAGACGTCGTCGCCGTTCTTGAGCAGCGACCAGTACTTCTTGGCGGTCGTGTTCGTCATGTTGACGCAGCCGTGCGAGCCCGGCGGGTTCCACATGCTGACGCCGACCGAGTGGAACGCCTGTCCGCCGTCGAAGAACTGGCTGTAGGGCATGGGCACGTTGTAGATCGTCGACACGTGGTCGATGTGCCGCCAGTAGATCTTCTTCAGACCCGTGCGGGTCTCGTAGCCGTCGCGGCCGGTACGGACCGGCACCGGACCGTAGACCAGCCTGCTGCCGTCCTGGATCCAGCTGATCTGGAGGGTGAGGTTGACGCAGGCGATGCGGCCCTTGTTGGTGGGGCACTTGCCCGCCTTGTTGGGCTTGTTGCCCACCGCCTTCTGCTTGTTCATCAGGTCCATCACGCCCCAGGTGACGGGCCCCGCGTAGCCGATGTTCGGCGTGATGCCGTGCTTGTTCTGGAACGCCCGGATCGCCGAGCAGTCGGCGCTCGACTGCTTGCCGTCGACGGGCCGGCCGAGGAACTTCTCCACCTGCTTCTGGTACGGCCCAGCCGATGTCGTGCAGCTCGCGGCCTGGGCCGGCGCCGCGCCCAACGCGAGCGTCAACGGCGCGACCAGCCCGGTGATCCCGAGCGCGACCACCCCTCGTCTGCGTATGTCCCCCATGACCCGCCCTCTCCCTGACACTGTTCTCGCGATTTCGTCAACGTAGACCCGACGGCGGGGGCAGTGGTTGTGGTAGGCACCGGTCTGTGACGAAACAGTGAACTTCCGGACCGTCAGATGAAGTGAAATGATCTGACGGTGCGTTGAGCGTCACCATGTCACCAGAAAGGGTTCCGTGCGGATATGTCCGCGTTCCTCCAGCAGCTTCCCGCCCTCCTGGGTGTCGTCGTCGGCGCCCTCGGCTCGTATCTCGCCCTCGTGCGCAGCGACCGGGCCAGGTTCGCTCGCGAGCGGTCGGCGCGGTGGGAGGAGCGGCGGCTGTCGGTGTACGCCGAGTACGCGCGGGCGGTGAAGAGGTCGGTGAACCTGATGTACCGCGTCGCCTCGCACCTGGGCAACGACCCGCACCCCTACCCGCTGTCCCCGCAGGAGGCCGAGCCGCAGCTGGCGCAGGCCACCGACGGACGTGATCCGGCCGGGGAGGCGCTGGTCATGCTGGGCAGCCGCGACGTGGTGGAGCGGGCGCGGACATGGGTGACCGTCGTCATGGACATGGAGCGCTTCCTGCGGGAGGGAACGCGCGATCCGCAGGCCTGGCAGGCGCTGCTGGAGCGGCAGCGCGCCGGCCGAGAGGGCTACTACTCGGCCGTGCGCGAGGACCTCGACCTGCCGCCGGGCCACCCGGCGCGCTGGCCGACGATGCCGATGCCGCCGGCGGCGTGAGCGCTCAGCGGTAGCCGGTCGTGTCGGCCGGCTTCCCCGCGTCCTGCACCTCGACGAGATAGCGCCAGGCGTCCGGACGGCTGCCGTCGAGGTCGGTGAAGCCGTACTCCGGGGCGAGGCCGCCGCTGGACAGCGACTGTCCGTTGCGGCGGGCGACGTGCGGGTCGGCGGCGAGCGCGGCGACGGCCCGGCCGACGTAGCGGGGCGTCTCCGAGATGGCGAAGTGCGGAACCCGGTCGAGGGCGTCGCGCCAGTTGTCCTCGCGGACGCCGAACTGGTCGAGCATCAGCTCCGAGCGCAGCCAGCCGGGGGTGAGCGCCACGGCGGTGGCCCCCCGGGGCCCGATCTCGTGGGCCAGGGCGAAGGCCATGCGCAGGACGGAGGCCTTGGCGAGGTCGTAGAAGAAGTTCACGCGGTAGGTGTCGCGGTTGTACTCGGCGGTCCCGTCGGTCATCTCGACGACCAGTCCGCCCGGCGTGCGCAGCAGGAGCGGCAGGGCGTGGTGGCTGGTGACGGCGTGGGTCTCGACGGCCAGCCGCAGCAGCCGCAGCCCGTTGTCGAGGTCGTGCTCCCAGACGGGGGTGTCCCATGCGAAGAGCTTCTCGCCGCCCCAGATGTCGTTGACCAGCACGTCGAGGCGGCCCTGCTCGTCCGCGATCCGCTCGACGAGGGCCCGCACCTGCGCCGGGTCGAGGTGATCGGTGGGCACGGCGACGCCCCGGCCGCCGGCCTCGGTGACCAGGTCGGCGGTGTCCTCGACGGTCTCGGGGCGGTCGTACTCGGAGCGCCGGTCGCGGGTGGTGCGCCCGCTCACGTAGACGGTGGCCCCGGCCGCGCCCAGCTCCACGGCGATGCCGCGTCCGGCGCCCCGGGTCGCTCCCGCGACCAGGGCGACCCGGCCCTCCAGCGGTCCTGACATGTCCTGCCTCCCGGCTCCTCGGTGTGGGGTGTCACTACGAGGATTCCGGGAAATCCGGACGTCTTCTGTCGCCTTTCGGCAGACCTCACCCGGCTGGGCTCGGCCCCGGCCGCCTTCAGCCGCGGCTGGGCTCAGCCGCCGGCCGGGTTCAGCCGGTCGTCCAGCGCGCCGTCGTCCGCCAGGAACCACAGCTGGCTGCCGCGGTTCGCCTCCCGCACGAAGTCCCGCAGCGCGGAGCTCTCGGCGAGCTGCCGGGAGACGTCTCCGACGACGGCCAGCCGTATCCGGTAGTTCACGAACTTCTGCACGACCGCTCCGGCGACCCCGGACCGCAGCCGGAAGAAGTCGTCCCCGATCCGTTCCGCGGGCACGGCCACGAGCTGGGCGTCCTGGCCGAACGCGTCGCCGATCAGGTCGAGTGCGGCGCGCTCCCCGTCGAGCGGAGGGCCGTCGGGGGCGCACCGCAGGACGCGGGTGCCGTGCAGGGTCAGGAGGGTGCCGGTCATGCCCGTGAGACTACGGCCGTCCGGCGTGGCGGCATCGGTCCTTTTCGCGTCAGTGTCCCCGGGCGATCCACTCCTGGAGGTGGGGCGCCTCGGCGCCGATGGTGGTCTCGTCGCCGTGCCCGGTCAGCACCTTCGTCTCGGGCGGGAGGGCGAGCAGCCGGTCCCTGATGGAGGCGATGATCGTCGGGAAGTGGCTGTAGGAACGGCCGGTGGCGCCGGGACCGCCCTGGAACAGGGTGTCGCCGGTGAACAGCACGCCCAGACCGGGCTCGTGGAGGCAGACCGCGCCGGGTGCGTGCCCGGGGGTGTGCAGCACGGTGAGGTCGGCGCCGGCGGCCTCGATGACCTGGCCGTCGACCAGGTGGGCGTCCGGATCACGGTCCGGGTGGGTGAGCTTCCACAGCGGCAGGTCGTCGGGGTGCAGCCAGATCGTGGCGCCGGTCGCGTCGGCGAGGGCGGGCGCGGCGGAGACGTGGTCGTTGTGGGCGTGGGTGCACACGATGCCCGTCAGCCGTCGCCCGCCGAGGGCGGCGAGGATCGCGTCGGCGTCGTGCGCGGCGTCGATGACGATCGCCTCGTGGTCGTCGCCGACGATCCACACGTTGTTGTCGACGTCCCAGGTGCCGCCGTCGAGGCTGAACTGGCCGGAGGTGACGAGGCGCTCGATGCGCGCGGCCATCACAGCACCACCACCGAGCGCAGGACGTCCCCGTGGTGCATCCGCTCGAACGCCTTCTCGACCTCGTCCAGCCGGATGGTCTCGGTGACGAACGCGCCCAGGTCGAGGCGGCCCTGCAGATGCAGGTCGATCAGCATCGGGAAGTCACGCGAGGGCAGACAGTCGCCGTACCAGGACGACTTCAGCGCCCCGCCGCGGCCGAACACGTCCAGCAGCGGGAGTTCGAGTTTCATCTCGGGTGTGGGGACGCCGACGAGGACGACCGTGCCGGCGAGATCGCGGGCGTAGAAGGCCTGACGGTACGTCTCCGGGCGGCCGACCGCCTCGATGACGACGTCGGCGCCGAAGCCGCCGGTCAGCTCCCGGATCGCCTCGACCGGGTCGGTCTCCTTGGAGTTCACGGTGTGCGTGGCGCCCATCTCGCGGGCCTTGGCCAGCTTGCGGTCGTCGATGTCCACAGCGATGATCTTCGCCGCGCCGGCCAGCCGCGACCCGGCGACCGCCGCGTCGCCGACCCCGCCGCAGCCGATGACGGCCACGCTGTCGCCGCGCCCGACGTTGCCGGTGTTGATCGCGGCGCCGATGCCCGCCATCACCCCGCACCCGAGCAGACCCGCCACGGACGCCGACACCGAGGCGTCCACCTTGGTGCACTGGCCGGCCGCCACCAGCGTCTTCTCCGCGAAGGCGCCGATCCCGAGGGCCGGCGACAGCTCCGTGCCGTCCAGCAGGGTCATCCGCTGCGTCGCGTTGTGGGTGTCGAAGCAGTACCACGGCCTGCCCCGCAGGCAGGCCCGGCACTGGCCGCACACCGCCCGCCAGTTCAGGATCACGAAGTCGCCCGGCGCGACGTCCGTGACGCCCTCGCCGACGGACTCCACCACGCCCGCCGCCTCGTGCCCGAGCAGGAAGGGGAACTCGTCGTTGATTCCGCCCTGCTTGTAGTGCAGATCGGTGTGGCACACCCCGCAGGCCTGGATCTGCACCACCGCCTCGCCCGGACCCGGATCCGGGATCACGATCGTCTCCACCCGCACCGGCTCGTCCCGGCCCGGTGCGATCACTGCGCGTACTTCCTGCGGCATGGCGCTGCCCTTTCGTCGGCGGTCATCCGTCCCTGTGCCGACCCTACGCTCGACTGATCGCCGCGAGACACGGACGCCGGCGCCGGCGGGCCGCGTCCGACGTCCTGAACACGCCCTTTCCCGGCCGTCCGCCCGGTGGCCGACATAGCCTGAGGGCTCCGACCGAGCCCCGAGGAGCCCCGTGACCATCGCCCAGGCGGCCGACGACGACCGACCCACGTGGCGCCTGCTGCTCGACTACGTGCGCCCGCACCGCCGGACCCTGCTCGCGGGGGCGGCGCTCTCGCTCGTCACCGGAGCCACCGGGCTGCTGCTGCCGCTGGTGGCGCGGAAACTGATCGACGACCTCGGCCACGACCGCGCGATATCGGGCGCGTTGCTCGCCCTGACGGCACTGGTCGTCGCCAACTCCGTGGTGGGCGCGCTGGGTTCGTACGTCCTGCAGCGCACGGCCGAGTCGGTGGTGCTCGGGGCGCGGCGGGCGCTGTCCTCGTATCTGCTGCGGCTGCGCGTCACGGCCGTGGACCGCACCGAGCCCGGCGACCTGATGGCCCGCATCACCTCCGACACGACCCTGCTGCGGGAGGTCACCACGGACTCGCTGGTGGGCCTCGGCACCGGCGGGCTCACGCTGGTCGCCACGGTCGTGATGATGGGCCTGGTGGACCCGGTGCTGCTGGGCGTCACACTGGCCGTGATCCTGTGCGCGGGCACGGTTCTCGGGGTGATCGTGCCGCGCATCAACCGGGCCAGCCGCCGGGCCCAGGACGCGGTGGGCGTGATGGGGGCCTCGCTGGAGCGGGTCCTCGGCGCGCTGCGCACGGTGAAGGCCTCGGGCGCCGAGGCCCGCGAGGAGGCGACGCTGCACGCGGCCGCCGAGGAGTCCTGGCGGCAGAGCGTGCGCGCCGCGAAGTGGTCGGCGGCGGCCGGCAACACGGCCGGCCTCGCCATGCAGACCGCCTTCATCACGGTCCTGGCGGTGGGCGGCGCGCGGGTCGCGACCGGCGCGATCCAGATCGGCACGCTGGTGGCGTTCCTGCTGTACGTCTTCTACCTGATGTCGCCGATCCAGCAGGTGGTCGGCGCGATCACGCAGTACCAGACGGGTTCCGCGGCGCTGAGCCGGATCCAGGAGGCCCTGCGGCTGCCCGCCGAGCCGGCGTCGGCCGGGGCCGTGCCGCTGCCGGCGCCCTCCGCCGAACCGGCCGCCGTCGCCTTCACCGACGTCCGGTTCCGCTACGCCGACGACCTGCCGTACGTCCATCACGGGGTGTCGTTCGCGGTGCCGGCCCAGGGCATGACCGCCTTCGTCGGGCCGTCGGGCGCCGGCAAGACCACCGTGTTCTCGCTCATCGAGCGGTTCTACGACCCCGAGTCCGGCGTGATCGCCCTCGACGGCCTCGACGTGGCCGACTGGGAGCTGTCGCGGCTGCGTTCCGCCATCGGCTATGTGGAGCAGGACGCGCCCGTGCTGTCGGGTTCGCTCCGCGACAACCTGCTGCTGGGCAACGCGGAGGCGGACGAGGACGCCGTGCGCGGGGTGCTGAAGACGACCCGGCTCGAGGAGCTGGTCGCCCGGCTGCCGCAGGGGCTCGAGACGCTGGTCGGACACCGCGGGACCAAACTGTCCGGCGGCGAGCGCCAGCGGGTGGCCATCGCCCGCGCCCTGCTGCGCCGGCCTCGGCTGCTCCTGCTCGACGAGGCCACCTCCCAGCTGGACGCGGTGAACGAGGCCGCGCTGCGCGACACCGTGGCCGAGGTCGCCCGGACGACGACCGTGCTCGTCGTGGCGCACCGGCTGTCGACGGTCACGATGGCCGACCGGATCGTCGTCATGGACGCGGGCCGGGTCCGGGCGGTGGGCACGCACCGCGAACTGGTGGCGGGCGATCCGCTGTACGCCGAGCTCGCGGCGACCCAGTTCCTCGCGACGGTCGAGTGAGCCGGCCGCGGGGCCCGTCCGTCCTGCAGGCGCCGGACCGCGACAGGGGCCGGAGGCCGCCGGACGTGCGCGGGGACCGTCCGGTCGTCCGGACGGCCCCCGCGAGGAGAGGCGGACGCTCAGGCCTCGATCGCGGGCAGCAGCCCGGTGACGGGGGCGGCGAGGTCGGTGATCTGGTGCAGCTCGCTCAACTGCTGGAGCTGGGTGACCTTGCTGACTTCGCGCAGCTGCTGGGAGACGGGCGGGAGTTCGGAGCGGTGCTCCGCGGGGATCTGGGAGGTCGCGAGCGAGTCCAGCGCGGTCATCGGGTTGATCCGGCCGGCGTCCGGGGCGTCGGCCGCGTTCGCCATGGGCGCCGCGAGGCCCGTGACCCCGGCGGCGAGGACGGCGAGAGCGGCGATGCGTCGAGTGGAGATCATGCTTTCAGCAACGCCGCGACCGGTCCGGCGGACACGGGCGGGCGGCTGCGCTCACCCGACAGGTGGAGCGGGCCGCTGCGCTTGCCGAGCCGGGCTCGGCGGAGGAGCCTCGAAGGTGAGGGCCCGGCGGCGCCTCTCCCCTCGGCCGCTGCCCTCCGAGGAGGTCACCATGGGCACCGCGGCAGGCTCCGCCTTCGACACCGAGGCGCTGCGCCAGGGCATTGAAGGACAGACCGCGGCGACACTTCTGTCGCTCTACGCCGACGACGCCGAACTACGGCTCGTCGACCACAACACCCAGCCGAGCAAGCCCCGGGTGCTGCACGGCCGGGACGAGATCGCCCAGCTGCTCGACGACGTCTACAGCCGGGACATGACCCACAAGCTGGAGGAGTGCATCGTCCAGGGCGACCGTGCCGCCTACAGCGAGTCGTGCCGGTACCCGGACGGCGTGCGTGTGCTCGCCGAGTCGATGATCACCCTGCGCGACGGCAAGATCGTCGAGCAGACGATGATCCAGGCATGGGACGAGTAGGGAGGAAGACCGCCGGGGTCCAGGTCACCTCCCGGTTGACCTGGACCTTTTCGGTCAGGGCGGGGCTGGGCCGGTCGCGGGCGTCCCGGCCCGCGCTGTCGGATCCGGTCTTCGCGGTCGGCCGGCGTGCGACCCTCGCCCTGCTGCGGACGGCCCTGGGAGCGGCCCGGCGGCGTCCGCTCCCGCCGCCGACCGCCACCACGACCCGCCGACGCCACGGCCGACGCCGGTGAACGACGGTGGAGCAGGTGTGGTGGTCCCGCCGGGCAGCCCCAGGTCATGGGCCGGTCCGACGGGCGAGAGGGCCTGACGGGACGTCAGACCCCTTCCCTTTGCCGGTCGGTCAGTTCAGTTCGGTTCAGTTCAGTTCAGTTCAGTTCAGGGTCCACTTCTGGTTGTCGGCGCTCCCGCACGACCACAGCACGATCGGGGTGCGGTTGGCCGTGGCCGCCCCGTACGCGTCGAGGCACAGGCCCGCGTTGACGTTGGTGATCGTGCCGTCGCTGTTGACGTTCCACTTCTGGTTGCTCTGGCCGGTGCAGTCCCAGATCACGACCTTGGTGCCGTTGGCGGTGCCGTGGTTGTAGGCGTCCAGGCACTTGTTGCCGTACACCACGAGCTCCTTGCGGGAGGTGTACGTCCAGGCCTGGTTGGAGCCACCGTTGCAGTCCCAGAGCTCCGCCTGCGTGCCGTTGGCGATGGTGGAGTCGAACATGTCCAGGCAGCGGCCGGACTGCTTGCCGACGACGAGGCTGCCGTCCGTGCCGGGCAGGGGCCTGACCGTGATGTCCGCGAGGGCCGGGGCGCCCGTGAAGGCGAGCGTGTTGGCGGAGCCCTTCGACAGGGCGACCTGAAGGGTGATCGTGCCCTGTGTGGCGCCCGTCGGCGGGAAGGAAACGGTCGTCGGGGTCTGGCCGTTGACCTTGAGGGTCGCGGTGCGGGCGGTCGAGGCGGTGTTGGTGTAGGCGACGTCGACGACCTTCAGGCCGGTGCTGCCGGCGCTCACGCCGGAGAAGCTCGCCGTGCCGGTGTACGTGCTGCCCGCCGCCTCGGTGCCCCCGCTGACGGTGAGCATGACCGAGCCGCCCGCGGGGACGTTCGCCGTGTAGCCGGTGGCGAAGGCGCCGAGGTCGGCGCGGGCCCACGGGTCGCGCACGGTCGCGGACGCGCCGGTCAGGCCCAGGTCGGCCCAGCGGGCGGTGATGTTCGCGGCGGCGGAGGTCCGGTTGAGCAGGACGACGGCGCGCTTGCCGCTGCCGGCGAGGACCTTGCCGTACACCTGCAGCCCGCTGCCGTCCTCGGCGACCTTGACGCCCTGAAGGCCCCGCGCGTCCTGGTCGACGGCGACGACCTCGGGGTTCTTGAGGATGTTCGCCGTCTCCGTCGTCATGGTGGCCAGGTTGTTGCCGGCGAGGAGCGGCGCGCCGGAGACGGCCCACAGGTTCATGTGGGTGCGGTTCTGGGCGGCGGTGAAGCCGTCCATGCCGACCATCAGCATGTCGGCGTCGTTGTAGTAGCCGGTGTGCTGGGCCGTGGGGTGCACGTTACGGTCGTAGTTGGTCAGCAGGTTCGTCATGGACGGCTTGTTGCCGAACAGGATGATGTCGTCGTTGGTCCGCCACATCGCCCCCTGTCCGGGCGCCCAGTTCCACGGGTTCTGCCGTCCCCAGTTGCACAGCGACAGGGTCATCGGGCGGCCGGTCGTCGCCGTGGCCGTCGTGATCGCGTCGCTGATGGCCTGGAACGTCGTCTTCGCGTCGAGGCCCTCCTTGTCACCGCCGCACCAGTCGACCTTCACGAAGTCGAAGCCCCACCGGGAGAACTGGAGCATGTCCTGGTCGTAGTGGCCCTCGCTGCCGCTGCCCGGGGCGGCGGGGCGGCCGGTCGGGAAGTAGTAGCCGCAGCCGTCCTTGCCGGCGTCGGTGTAGATGCCGGCCTTGAGGCCCTTGCCGTGGATGTAGTCGGCGATGGCCTTCATGCCGCCGGGCCACTCCGACTCGTCCACGGTGATGTTGCCCGCGCTGTCACGGGTGCCCTGCCACCAGCCCTCGTCGATGTTGATGTACTGGTATCCGGCCGCCGGCAGGCCCGCGGCGACGAACGCGTCGACCTGCTGCTTGATGACGTTGTAGTCGATCTTGGCCGCGAAGCTGTTCCAGGAGGCCCAGCCCATCGGGGCGGCCGGCACGGCGATCTGGCGCGAGGTCGCGGCCCGGGCCGTGCCGGGCTGGGCGAACACCAGGGCGGCGGCGACCGTCAGCAGCAGGGCGAGCACCCGTGCGGCGGCGGATCTCCAGTGCCGGGCGAGATGCGCGGGGGGTGGGGGAAACATACGGCGGCTCCAGCTTCGGGATACTTCGATATATCGAACAGGGGTCGGCAAACCGAACGCACTGCGCGCCGAAAGTAGAACCGCCGACGGGTGAAGTCAACGGCTGCGACAGAACTGTTGTGACCGCTCTCAATCTGCAACCGGCCATGTGTGCGCGATCCTTCACCCACAGTCCTGCCCGCCGCCATACTGTCGGTCGTGCGAGTGGCGATCATGACGGCGGGTTCCCGGGGTGACGTGGCCCCCTTCACCGGGGTGGGGCACGCGCTCGTGCGGGCCGGACACCAGGTCACCCTGGTCACCCACGCGCGGTTCGCGCCGCTGGTGGCGGGCTCGGGTGTCGGCTTCCACGCGCTGCCCCTCGACCCGCGGGCCGAGCTGGAGTCCGAGCGGGGCCGCGGACTGCATCGCAGCGCCACCGGCCCCGGCAAGCTGCTGCGGGTGACCCGGATGGCACGGACGCTGGTCGGGCAGATCGCGGACGATCTGCTGGCCGCCGCCCGGGAGGCCGACGCGCTGCTGCTCTCGGCCTCGGTCTCGCCCCTCGGCCACACGATCGCCGAGGGGCTGTCCCTGCCGAGCCTCGGGCTCTACCTCCAACCCGTCGCCCCCACCCGCGAGTTCGCCCCGCCGATGCTGGGCGGCGGCTCCTGGGGAGCGGCCGGCAACCGACTCGCCGGGCACGGCGTCGAGGCGGCCGTCGAGCAGATCTTCACCCCGGTGCTGCCGGCGCTGCGGACCCGGCTGGGGCTGCCCGCCGTCCGCCGCGGCCTCACCCCTCGGCGAAGGCGGCGGCACGGCTGGCCGGTCCTGCACGGATTCAGTCCGCTGGTGGTGCCGCGTCCCCGGGACTGGCGCGCGGAGCTGGACGTCGCCGGTTACTGGTGGCCCCACGACCGCGACAGTCGACTGCCGCCCGGTCTGCGGGAGTTCCTGGACGCGGGGCCGCCACCGGTCTTCGTCGGGCTGGGCAGCGCGACGGTGCCCGACCCCCGGCGGCTCGGCGCCGAGATCGTCACGGCGTTGCGGCGGGCGGGGCTGCGCGGGGTGATCCAGCGCGGCTGGGCGGGTCTCACGGCCGACGGCGACGACATGGTGACGGTCGACGAGACGCCGCACTCACTGCTCTTCCCCCGGATGGCCGCGGTCGTCCATCACTGCGGCGCGGGCACGACGGCGGCCGGCGTACGGGCGGGCGTCCCGGCCGTGCCCGTGCCGATCCAGTTCGACGAGGGCTTCTGGGGCGAACGGCTCGTGGCGCTCGGGGTGGCCCCGGGCACGGTCCCCCTTCGCCGGCTGACCGCCGACACGCTGACGGCGGCTCTCGTCCGGGTCACCCGCGAACCCGGATTCGCCCGCCGGGCGGCGCAGCTGGGGGCACGGGTGCGCGGCGAGGACGGCGTGGGGCGGGTCGTGGAGGCGGTGACCCGGCTGGGCTGAACCCGTCCGGCCGGATCGCGGACACCCGCCTACCGCTCGCCCTGCGGCCCGCCGGGTTCCCATTCCGCCGGTCGCAGTATGGCCAGCAGTTGGCGCACCAGTTCGTCGACGACCTCGTCCAGGGTCGCGTCCACCCAGCCGGCGCTCCAGTCGTGCAGGAGGCCGTTGACGCTGCCGATGAAGGCGGTGGCCGCGAGGCGGTAGTCGCGCGGGGCGCCCTCGCCGCGGACGGCGGCCGCCGTCGCCTCGGCGCAGATCAGGTCGATCCAGCGGGCCCGGCGGGCCAGGCGCTGCTCGTCCAGCCGGGGGCTGACGCCGACGATCTCGACGAAGGTGATCCGGATGCGGCAGGGGTCGGAGGTGACGTTGGCGGCGTAGGCGCGGAAGATCGCGGTGGCGCGTTCGGCGAGCGGCTCGCCCTCGGCGGCGAGGGCTGCGGCCACGACCGCCTCCTCGGCCCAGGCGTTCACCTGGAGGTGCAGCTCCGCCAGGACGTCCTCGAGGGTGCGGAACTCCTCGTAGAACTGGCGGGTCGACAGGCCGGCCGCCTCGCTGAGCGAGGCGACGGTGGTGCCCCGGTAGCCGGGCGCGCCGCCGAACGACCGCAGCGCCGCGTCCAGGAACCTGCCGCGTCGCTCGGCCTGCCGCTGCTCGGCGGACTTGCCGCCGTAGCGGCCGGTCGGCGCCCTGAGTCTGCCCGGCATGACCCTCCCTCGTCGCTCGGTGTTCCTCCACCGCCAATTTTGTCGTGTACGAGTCTTGTGGCGAAGGGCACCCCTTCCTTACTTTCCAGTAAGAACATTCTGAACGGGCCCGTGTTCAGATTCCGGCGGGGTTTCCCCCCGCCTTCACACCCCTGCCCCTGACCTTCCGCCCCCCAGAGGAGAGAGCAGTCATGGCTGCCTTCAGATCCAGGCACCTTTGCCTCATCGCCGCCGCCGTCGCCCTGACCGTCACCGCTCCCGCCGCCGTGGCGTCCGCCGCGCCGGCCGCCACGGACTCCTCCACCGCCGCCGCACTGCGCGAGGTGCTCTTCGTCGGCAACAACTGGGAGGGCACCGCGGACGTCATCAAGTCCAGCGGCGACTTCGCGAAGGTCGGCCGGATCAACGTGATCCCCGACAAGGACGCCCGGATGGCGGAGATCAACGGCGACCTGATCAAGTGGATCTACTTCATGGCCATCCGCAACGGCGTCGGTGAAGGGCACGACCAGTTCGTCGACGACATGTACACCACGCCGGACGGCGCGTCGGTGGTCGTCTCCCGGCCGAGCTTCGCCGACGTCGTCTCCATCGACCTGGCCACCGGGAAGATCAACTGGCGGTTCCCGGTGTCGGGTTACCGCTCGGACCACATGGCCGTCTCCCCCGACGGCAAGCGGGTCGCGGTCTCCGCGTCGATCTCGAACACCGTGCACGTCCTGGACATCGTCACCGGCAAGCAGGTGGGTTCGTTCAAGACCGGCGACAAGCCGCACGAGAACATCTTCACCAAGGACGGCAAGTACATCTACAACATGGCGATCGGTGACGTGAACACGTCCCAGGACGCCCCGTGGCAGGACTTCACGAAGGGCGACCGGCGCATCACCGTCGTCGACGCGAACACGTACCAGCAGGTCAAGATCATCGACATGCGGCAGCGGCTGGACGCGATCGGTCTCAAGGACTACTCGGACGCCGTGCGCCCCGCGGTCTTCTCGCCGGACGAGTCCAAGCTGTACTTCCAGGTGTCGTTCTTCAACGGCTTCTTCGAGTACGACCTCGCCACGGACAAGATCACCCGTACGAAGACCCTGCCGAAGAACCCCGCGACCAGCGACGACCGCACCACGTACGTCAACGACTCGCGCCACCACGGCCTGTCGATGAGCCCGGACGGCAGCAAGCTGTGCGTGGCGGGCACGATGGACGACTACGCGACGGTCGTCAACCGCGCCACCCTCGAGGAGGGCCCGCTGGTCACCGCCTCCAAGCCCTACTGGGCCACGGTCAGCGGCGACGGCAAGGACTGCGTCATCTCCGAGAGCGGCGCCGACCAGGTGACCGCGATCTCCTTCGCCACCGGGCAGAAGGTCGTGTCGGTTCCCGTGGGCGACCATCCGCAGCGGGTCCGGCTCGGCCATGTGGCGGCGGACTGGACCGGCACCGGATCCGGCAGCTGACGGCGGCGATCTCGGCGACGAAGGGGTGGGTGGCGGTGACCGCCGCCCACCCCTTCGTCGCGCCGGTGCGGCTACCCGACCTTCTGGGCCACCCACGCCGACAGTTCGGTGCGGGCCGCGGCCAGCTGGGTCGCGGTCGGCGCGCTCGCGCCGTTGGTGACCAGTGCGTAGTGCACCGCGCCCGAGTCGGACGCGCTGAGCAGCAGGCGCCTGCTGCCCGTGCCGCCTGGTTCGACGGCCGCCGCGATCTTCGTGGTGGCCGTGTAGGCGGGGGGCGCGTACACGGCGCCGAGGTCGGAGACGACGGTGGTCGTGGCGGTCGGGAAGGAGGCGGGCAGATGCAGTTCGGTGGGCGCCGCGCCGCCGGCCGAGCGCCACACGAGCAGCGCGTACTGGCCGGAGCCGACGAGCTGTTTCGTGGTGGGCAGGGAGCTGGGGACCGGGTTCCAGGTGAGGGTGGTGGAGCCGTCGCGGGAGCGGTCCTCATAGGTGAAGGCGACGGTCGTGCCGGAGGTGGCGCTCGGGTAGACCCGGTCGAGGAGTCGCGCGTCCTGGCGGAGCGTGGCGTTGCCGGAGTCGTCGAGGCGCACGGCCGACAGGTCCTCGTCGTTCCAGGCGTCGCCGCCGGTGAGCACCTTGTCGGGGTTGCCGTTCATCAGCTCGTGATGGCGGCCCCAGTAGATGTCCCACTGCCACTGGCTGCCGGAGAGGACCGGGCCGGAGACGGCCGGGGTCGTCCACCAACCGGAGCCCTTCACCCGGGAGTCGAGCGCCTGGTACATGGCCTTGAGGACGGTCGGCGCCTTGTCGGAGACGTTGCCGGCCAGCGGATGGCCGAACTCGCTGACGACGGCCGTGGTCCCGGTCGCCGCGGCCCGGTCGCGGACGGCGCCGAAGTCGGTGACGTACTGGCCGTCCGCCGCCTTGCCCCACATCAGGATCCCGGAGATGGCCTTCTGGTCGTAGAAGTGGGTGTTGAAGACATAGCGGGAGCCGAGCGTGCCCACGTCGAGGAGTCCGCCCTCCTGCCGCTGGGAGTCGATGTTGCCGTTCCAGAACATGTTCGGCTCGACGAAGGCGGGTTTGTCCTGCCAGCCGGCCGCGTCCATCCGGGCCCGGAACTTCACGTAGAAGGGCCACAGAAGGTCGCGTTCCCAGGCGCGGCTGGTCTGACCGGAGTCGTAGGTCCCGGCGTAGGGCTCGTTGTAGGGGTCGAATCCGACGACGCCGGCGAACTCCTCGGCGCTCAGGTGCTGTCTGACGTACGCCATGGTCTGCTCGGCGGTGGCGAGGAAGTTGTCCTGGACGCCGCGGGCGTTGTGCCAGAAGTCGTACTGGGCGGCCTTCACCGCCCCGTTCTGGGTGATGTTCTGGCCCCAGAAGAAGCAGATGCCGCAGGATTCCGCGGGGTAACCGCCGAGGTCCACGGCCCACTTGGGGGCGCCGTCGCCGGTGTACCAGCTGCCCTGGTTGAACAGGTGGCGGGAGTAGAGGTCCTGGTGGAAGTCGGGGTAGACGCGGATGCCGGCGTCGAGGAAGGCGCGCATCTGCTCGGTGGCGGCGGCGAGGTAGACGGTGTCGACCTTGCCGCGCACGGGCTCGGCGTAGGCCCAGGAGAGCAGGAAGCGCACGGAGTTGCCACCGCCGAGGGCGCGCAGCGCGGCCGCCGACTTCCTGGCGTCGGCGACCGAGGCGAAGGGCAGGCCCTTGTTCTCGTCGAGCTTGGTCTCGCCGGAGACGTTGTATCCGCGCAGCACGACCTCGCGGCCGTTGCCGTCGACGAAACGGCCGTTGGACACGGTGAGCGCCGTGCCGTCGAAGGGGAGCGAGCCGGGGAGCGTGGCGTCCGCGGCGGCGGGCGAGGCGCCCGCCGCCGTCAGGAAGCCGCAGAGTCCGCAGAGGACCACCAGAACAGCGAGCAGACGTGCCCGGATATTCGGCATGTCCACTACAGTCCGGCGATTTCCGTACACCGTCAATACATTCTGACCCCTGAGTAAGTTCCTGCACAGCAAGCCCAGTTGGCCACCATGCAGGTCATGTGCACCAGGTATTCCTGGGGGTTCGGCGGTTTGCCGTCCGCGCGGAGGCACTCGGGGGCGCGCCGGGGAGGACCGCCGCGGTCCGCCACGCCCCTGCGGTCGGCCGGCGGAACGGCGGACAGCGCGGCGACGGCATACCGTGCAATCGTGCGTGAGATTCTCCCGGTGCTGAACGGGTGGTACGCGGCCGGTGCGCCCTTCGGGCTGGCCACCGTGGTCGCCGTCCGCGGCAGCGCGCCGCGCGCGCCGGGCGCCGCCATGGCGGTGGGCCCCGGCGGCGAGGTCGTCGGCAGTGTGTCCGGGGGCTGCGTGGAGGGCGCGGTGTTCGAGCTGGCCCAGGAGGTCCTGGCGGACGGGACCGCCCGGCCGGCGACCTTCGGATACAGCGACGACGACGCCTTCGCCGTCGGGCTGACCTGTGGCGGCGAGCTCACCCTGCTGGTGCGTCCGGTGACCCCGGACCTCGACCCGTCCTTCGGGGCGGTCGCCCGGTCGGTCGCCGCGGGCGAACCGGTGATCGTGGCCACGGTCACCGACGGCCCCGCGCCCCCCGGAGCCGTGCTCGCCGTCTGGCCGGACCGAACCGCCGGCACGCTGGGCTCCGCCGGACTGGACGCGGCCGTCACCGCCGACGCGCGCGGAGGGCTGGCGCTCGGCGCCACCGGACTGCGGCACTACGGACCGCACGGCCGGCGGCGGGAGGACGCCGTCTCGGTGTTCCTGCAGTCCTTCGCCCCGCCGCCGCGCATGCTGGTGTTCGGCGCGATCGACTACGCGGCCGCCGTGGCCCGCATCGGCGACTTCCTCGGCTACCGGGTCACCGTCTGCGACGCCCGCCCCGCCTTCGCCACGCCGGCACGCTTCCCGGCGGGCGTCGAGGTGGTCGTGGACTGGCCGCACCGGTACCTCGGCGGCACGCGGACCGACGGGCGCACGGTGATCTGCGTGCTGACCCACGACCCGAAGTTCGACGTGCCGCTGCTGGCGGCGGCCCTGCGCCGGCCGGCCGCCTACGTCGGGGCGATGGGCAGCCGCCGCACCCACGACGAACGCCGTGCGCTGCTGTTGGAGGCCGGGGTCACCGACGCCGAGCTGTCGCGGCTGCGCTCGCCGGTCGGGCTGGACCTGGGAGCCCGAACGCCCGAGGAGGTCGCCGTGTCGGTGGCGGCCGAGATCGTCGCGCTGCGATGGGGCGGCAGCGGCGCCCCGCTGACGGCGACGGCCGGGCCCGTCCACCCTCCGGCGGGCGGCCAGTCGCCGCCCGCCCGGTAGTCCGGCCGCACCGGCCGAAAGCCGCCCGGTCCGCCCGTGAGCGACCCAGCGTCCCGGGATTCACCGGGCCGGCGGTGTGTAGGGAGGCCCGCGAGTGGGTACCCGCCCACAACGGACACGCATGCATGTCCTTTGGTCGTCCCCCTGTGGAAGGAGGCCCGTTGACGCAACGCACACTCGCAAGTTCCGGGCCGCCTCCGACCGCATCGGCCGGAAGCGGCCCGGTTCGTCCGTGAGGCCCCCGCGCCTCCCCCGGGCGCGCCAGCGCGCTCAGCGCGGCGGCAACCGGTGCAGGACGACGTCCGTGAGCCGGCCGCCGGCCGCGGTGGCCGTCAGGTAGGTGCAGTGCGGCTGCCGGCGGCGGTCGGTCGGGGAGCCCGGATTGAGCAGGCGCAGGCCGCCGGGGGCCACGGTGTCCCAGGGGATGTGGCTGTGCCCGAAGACCAGGACGTCCAGGTCGGGGAAGCGGGCCGCGCAGCGGGTCTCCCGGCCCTGGGCCGGTCCCGTCTCGTGGATCACCCCGAACCGCAGTCCGCCCAGTTCGGCGCGGGCGACCTCGGGCAGCCGGGCGCGCAGCTCGGGCCCGTCGTTGTTGCCGTACACGGCGAGCAGCCGACGGCTGCGGCTCTCCAGCAGGTCGAGCGTGGCCGCGTCGACCCAGTCCCCCGCGTGGACGACGAGGTCCGCGTCCGGGATCTCCTCGAGCAGCGGGGTGGGGAGCGCCCTGGCACGCTTGGGCAGGTGGGTGTCAGACATCAGCAGGAGACGCACCGCGTCAGACTACAAAATGCGGATCAGGACGAACCAGGACAGGTGGGGCGTCGGCCGCGGGGTTAGCATCGGGCTGCACGCACCCGCCGTCCGCACGGCAGGCGATCCGACGAGGGGCCAGGAGCCCGATGCCGGTCAAGGTCAGCGTCATCGTCCCGGTCTACAACCCCGGCCGCTACATCGAGGACTGCATCGCCTCGCTGCTCGGGCAGTCGCTCCCGCCCGACGCCTACGAGATCGTCTTCGTCGACGACGGCTGCACCGACGCCACCCCGGCGCTCCTCGACGCACTCGCCGCCGAGGACCCCCGCGTCCGCGTCATACACCAGGAGAACTCCGGCTGGCCCGGCAAGCCCCGCAACGTCGGCATCGACGCCGCCCGGGGCGAGTACGTGATGTTCGTGGACGCCGACGACCACCTGGGCGCGGCGGCCCTGGAGCGGATGTACGACTACGGCGTCGCGAACGACGCGGACGTCGTCGTCGGCAAGATGGCCGGCCGAGGGCGCGCGGTGCCGGTGGAGCTGTTCCGCACGAACCGCCCGCGCGCCGGCGTCGAGAACGCGCCGCTCATCGACAGTCTCACCCCGCACAAGATGTTCCGCCGGGCGTTCCTCGACCGGACCGGTCTGCGCTTCCCGGAGGGGCGCCGCCGCCTCGAGGACCACGTCTTCGTCACCGAGGCGTACCTGCGCGCGGACAACGTCGCCGTGCTCGGCGACTACGTCTGCTACTACCACGTCCGGCGCGACGACGCGGAGAACGTGAGCCTCCAGCGGTTCGACCCGGTGAGCTACTACAAGAACCTGCGCGAGGCCCTCGACGTCGTCGAGCGGTACACCGAGCCGGGCGCCCTGCGCGACCGGCTGTTCCGGCGCTGGCTGCGGGTGGAGATGGTCGAACGGCTGCGCGGCCGGCGCTTCCTGAACCTGCCCGAGGACTACCGCAGGGAGCTGTTCGAGGAGATCCACGGGGTCGTCGTGGAGCGGTTCGGGCCGGGCGTGGCGGCTGCGCTGCAGCCCGCCCAGCGGGTCGTCGCGGCGCTGGCCGCCGACGGGCGCTACGACGACGTCGTCGCGTTCGCGCAGTGGGAGGCGGGCGTCGGGCTCGCCGTCGAGCCGCAGGCCGTCGAGTGGCGGGGCGGGCTGCTGCGGATCGTCTTCGCTGCGGAGCTGACGCACGACGGCGAGCCGATGACCTTCCCCGCCGCCGGGGAGCGTCCGCAGTGGCCGCCGCGGGACGTCGCCGATGCGGTGCGCTGGCTCGGCCTGGACACCGCGGAACGCTTCGACCGCGCCTCGCCCGACCTGCTGCTGCGGGAGCGGGGCGGCGCGGCGCAGTACTTCCAGTCGGTACGGACGGACCGGGAGCGCGGGCCGGCCGGCGACGGGAAACGGGTGCGCCTGCTGCTGCGCGGCACGGCCGTCGTCGATCCCGCCACCGCGGTCAGCGGCAGCCCGCTCCGCGAGGGCCTGTGGGACGTGTGGGTGAGGGTGGGCCTCGGCGGCTGGACGAAGGAGCTGCGGCTGGGCCCGGCGCCCCGGCACGGCCGTCCGGCCCCGCCCGCCGCGGTGGTCGCGGACCGAGTGGTGCTGCCCTACTGGACCGACCGGCACGCCGGGCTCGCGCTGGACGTCGGTCACGCGAGCGAGCGGCTGGGTCTGGGCCGGGTCGCGGCGGGCGATGTCACCCTCGGCGGGGACCACGGGGAGCGGTTCCAAGTGGTCCTGCCGCTGCACGTGCCCGAGGACACCGCGGCCCTGCTGCGGCTGACGGGGGCGAAAGGAAGCTCCCACGAGATCCTCGGGACGCTCGCTCAGGGCGGCCGGCTGGACGCGGCATTGCCGTTGGGCGATCTGGCGGGCCGGACCTGGCTCGCGACGGTGTGCCTGACGCCGGACACGGCAGGGGCGCGTTTCCATCCGCTGCCCTTCGCCCTGCACGTCGCCCCGGACGGCATCCTCGTGGTGCCGGCGCCGCAGCCCGGCGGCGTACGCCGCACCGCCCGCCGGGTGCGACGGGTGATGTACCGGGCGCTCGGCCGCCTCACCGCCGGCGGGGGCGTGACGACGAGGCCGTCGCGTCGACGACGCCGGTAAAGACCGCCGGTGACGCAGACGCGGGCCGACGGTCGGCGGCCGCGCGGGGCACCGGTCGGTGTCGGCGCTGGTCAGGGGGACGCCATGGGCGGCGAGCCGGGTCCCCTCCGCGGAGGCGGCTCAGTCATGGGCGCGAGCCGGCCAGACGTGCCGCGGGAGCCGGTGGGCGTGCGCGCGAGCCGGTCAGACGTGCGCGCGAGCCGGTCAGACGCGCGCAAGGGCCGCTCGGTCATGCGCGAGACCGGGTCGGGCGCGCGCAAGGGCCGGTCAGTCTTCTCCCCTGACGATGTTGCCCGCCGGGTCGGGCTGCGTCCCGGGTGCGGCCACCGCCGGCAGGCAGGTGCGCGGTGCGGCGGAGCCGCGGCGTGTGCGGCGCGCCCTGGCCCAGCCCGTCTCGGGCCGGCGGACGGCGGGTTCCCCCTTGAGGTGCGAGGTCACGACGTTCATCACCCTTCTTGTGTCACGACGCCCCGTCGGGGCGGCTTCAGCGAGCGCCCGGGCCTCCGCTGCCGAACGAGCCGCCCGTGCCCTGGTCCCAGCGGGGCCTGCCGCCGTCGGCGCTGTCCCGGCTGCCGGTGGGCCGCAGCTCGTGCGGGGTGAGGCGCTCGCCGTCGGCCGCACGCGGCATCTCGTTGGGTTCACGCGAACGGCTCTCGTGGGTCGGGCCCGACGCGGGCATCCGGGGCTGCTCGTGCGGCTGCGGCGGCGCGGACTCCCGGCGCCGGATCTTGAACCCGAGACGGAAGGCGAAGATCAGCCCGCCGACCAGGACGATCCCGACGACGATGAACGCTACGGAGGCCAGTGCGGACCTTCCGGATGCCGCGAGGTATGCGGAGGCGAAGGTGTCCATGGGCGGCGGGTACCCTGTCCGCCGTCCGGGACACGTGGCCGTCCGGCCGACTGTTCAGCGCTGCAGCAGCAGCTCGCTCCAGACCTGTTTCCCGCCGCTGACGGGCACCGTCCCCCAGCTGTCGGACACGGCCTCCACCAGGAGGATGCCGCGCCCTCCGGTGGCCTCCCAGCCCGGGTCGGTCGGCTGGAACGGCGTGCGGGGCGAGGCGTCGGTGACGGCCACCCGGAGCCGGCGGTCGATGAGGGTGAAGTCCAGGCGGACCGGTCCGTCGGTGTGCACCAGCGCGTTGGTGACGAGCTCGGAGACGACGAGCAGCGCCGCGTCCATGGCGGTGTCGGCGACGCCCCAGCCCCGCAGGCTGCGCCGGGTGAAGCGGCGGGCGTGCCGGGCCGCCTCGGGCACCCGCCACACCGTCCAGCCCTCGCGCCGGGGTTTGACCGCCATGCCGTCGTAGCGCAGCAGGAGCAGCGCGACGTCGTCACCGCGGTGGGCGCCGCCGAGCAGTGCGTCGGCGACGGGACCGAGCTGGGCGGGGTCGGCGACGGACAGCCCGTGGGCGAGACGGTCCAGGCCGGTCCCGATGTCGAGGTCGGCGGACTCCACGAGCCCGTCCGTGGTGAGGGCGAGGACGGCGCCCGGCGTGAGCCGCAGCGGGGTCATCGGGAACTCGGCCTGCGTCAGGATCCCGAGGGGCGGGCCGCCGTCCGCGTCGGCGACCTCGGCCGACCCGTCCGGGTGACGCAGGACGGGCGGCGGGTGCCCGGCCCGTACGCACCAGGCGGTGCCGTCCTCCATGTCGACGTCGACATAGCAGCAGGTGACGAAGAGGTCGGTCTCCAGCTCCATGAGCAGCCGGTTGGCGTGCGAGACCACCACGTCCGGCGGGTGGCCCTCGGCCGCGTAGGCGCGCAGGGCCGTGCGCATCTGGCCCATGAGGGTCGCCGCGGCGGCGCTGTGGCCCTGGACGTCGCCGATGACGAGGGCGACGTGGTGGTCGGGCATCCGGATCACGTCGTACCAGTCGCCGCCGACCTCCAGGCCCGCGGTGGCGGGCAGATAACGGGCGACCGCGAACCCGCCGGGGAGGTCGGGCAGCCGGCGCGGGAGCAGCTGGCGCTGGAGCATGCCGACGAGCTCGTGCTCGGCGTCGAAGGCGTGGGCGCGCATCAGGGCCTGCCCCGCGAGGCCTGCGGAGGCGGTGAGCAGGGCGCGCTCGTCGGGGCCGAAGTCGTGCGGCGCGTCCCAGCCGATGAGGCAGGCGCCGGCCATCCGGCCGCCGGCGGACAGCGGCAGCACGGCGAGGCCGCCGGGGCCGACCTCGGCGAGCGCCGGTTCCAGGGCGGTGCCGGCGGGCCAGATCCGGGCCCGGCCCTCGCGCAGCGCGGCGGCGAGCGTGGGCATGGCGCGCACGGGCGCGTCGGGCCATTCGCTGCGCCACTCCAGCTGCCACAGCTCGGGCCACGAGTCGGGTTCGGGCGGGTCGAGGACGGTGACCACGAGCCGCTCGTTCTCCAGCTCGGCGAGGGCGATCCGGTCGGCCCGCAGCGGCTTGCGCAGGGCGGCGACGACGGCCTGGCTGACGTCGCGGACCGTGCCGGCGGTGGCGAGCGCGGCGGCCAGACGCTGGACGCGGGCGACGTCGGTGATCTCCGCGCGCAGCGTGGAGGCGTCGGCGACGGTGCCCTCCAGCCGTGCGGGGCGGCCGTCGCCGCCGGGCAGCAGCCGGCCGTGCAGTCTGAGCCACTTCGGCGGCCCGGCGGGCTGGAGCACCCGGAACTCCAGCTCGCGGTCGCCGATCGACATGTGGTCGGCCTCGACCACGGACATCAGCGCGGGCAGGTCCTCGGGGACGGTGCGCCCGAGGAGCGTCTCCACCCGGCCGTCGAACTCGGCCCGGTCCATCGCGAACAGCTCCAGGATCGCGTCGCCCACCTCGACCCGCCCGGTGTCCATGGCCAGGCTGAAGCCGCCCGCGAGGAGTGCCTCGCCCTCGGCGCGGGCGGTCGGCGCGGGCAGGGCGACGGCGTCGGCGACGAGTTCCAGGCAGGCGCGGTCCTCGGCGTCGAAACCGCCGGGGCGCTCGCTGACGGCGAGCAGACAGCCGCCCGCGCCGTCACGGACGGGCAGGGCGGCCAGATGGACGTCGCCGGCGGGCATCCGCCGGGCGTCCGAGCACTCGGCGACCTCCTGCGGGCCGAGCCACACCGCCCGCCCGGTGCGATGGGCGTCGGCGGCCGGCGAGCCTCCGTCGAGGGGGTAGCTCTCGCGCAGTCCGTACAGGGTCCTCGGCACGCCCGCCGACTCGGCCAGACAGAGCAGACCGGCCTCCGGCGCGGGCGTGTAGACGGCGGCGAGGGCCGCGCCGGCGTAGACGAGCGCCTGTTCGAGGGTGCGGCGCACCCGTTGGGGCGAGACGGGATCGGCGGTGACCGTCTTGAGGGCCGTCTCGACACGCAGAGGTCCCTTTCTGCGCTCCGCGGCACCCTCACTGACCACGTCCGCAATTACAGCGCTAATGCAGCCGGCGCGCAGCCCCTGGAACCGTTTCGCGAATCCCGTGAGGGGCATCGCGAGGGCCGCGCGCCCGGCTGTGCTCGAAACGGACCGAACATGTCTTTACGCATGCGTTCCGCACGGTGTTCTCGTGACAGCGGTGACTGTCCGCGCCCCCGCCCGGCTTGCGAGTCTCATGGCCGGGCCACGAAGGGGGACGCATGGACAAGCGGTACGAGGTGTACGCGCTGGCGGACGCTCACTTCTACGAGACGCCCGACCGGCTGGCCGCCGACGGGGTCGCGGCTCCGCTGTTCGACACGGCGCGCCGACCGGTCCCGGGCGGCTGGTCCTCGGCGCGCGTCGGCGACTGGCTGACGATGACGCCGCTCGACGCCGACGGGAGCCCGGCGGCGGGCCCGGCCCAGGGCTGGAAGATCCACGCCTCGGCCACCCGGCGGAACGCGGAGCGGATCGCGGCGATCGTGTGGGACTACTGCGTCGCGCACCGCGTCCCCTTCAAGTTCGTGCCGGGGCCGCACCTGCTGCACCTGCGCAACACCAAGTACGCCGGCCGCGACACCAGCGGCAAGTTCGTCACGGTGTACCCACGCGACGAGGAGCAGCTGCACGAGATCCTGCGGGAGCTGGGCACGCTGCTGGAGGGCTTCGAGGGGCCGTACATCCTCACCGATCTGCGCTGGCACGACGGCCCGCTGTACGTCCGCTACGGCGCGTTCGCGCGCATGTACGTCGTCGACGACCGCGGCTCGCTCGTGCCGGCGGTGCGCGACGGGTCGGGGACCCTGGTCCCGGACCGGCGGGCGCCCTCCTTCCAGACCCCCGGGTGGGTGACGCTGCCCGCGTTCCTGGAACCGCATCTCGCGGCCCGCAACACGACGACGGTGGGCGATCTGCCGTACCGCATCGACAAGGCGCTGCACTTCTCCAACGGCGGCGGGGTGTACCGGGGCGTCGACACCCGCGACGGGCGCGCCGTGGTGCTGAAGGAGGGCCGGCCGCACGCCGGGCTGGCCTCGGACGGCGCGGACGCGATATCGCGGCTGGAGCGGGAGAAGGAGGCCCTGGAGGCGCTGGCCGGCACGGGTGCGGCGCCCGAGGTGCGGGACTGGTTCACCCTGGGCGACCACCGCTTCCTGGTCATGGACCTGGTGCCGGGCCGGCCCCTCAACTCCTTCTTCGCCGAACGGCATCCGCTGCTCGCCCCCGACCCGGATCCGGCGGCCGTCGCCGCGTACACGGCGTGGGCGGTGCGTGTGCACCGGGCGGTGGAGCGTGCCGTGGAGACGGTCCACGAGCGCGGGATCGTCTTCAACGACCTGCACGTCTTCAACATCATGGTCGCGCCCGACGAGGAGTCGGTGTGCCTGATCGACTTCGAGGCGGCGGCCCCGGTCGGCCACAACGGCCGCCAGGTCGTGGCGCACCCCGGGTTCTTCGCACCGCCCGACCGCCGGGGCGCCGACGTGGACCGCTATGCGCTGGCCTGTCTGCGGCTCGCCCTGTTCCTGCCCGTCACCACGCTGTTCGTGGTGGACCGGGGCAAGGCGGCCCATCTGGCGGAGGTGATCGCGGAGCAGTTCCCGGACGTCCCGCCGGAGTTCCTGGACGAGGCGGTGGCGGAGATCACCCGGTCCGTCCGGGACGACACGCACGCCGCCCCGGACGACACGGAGAACGGGACCCGGACCGCCGGGCGGGTCACGCGCGTGCCGTCCGCGCCGGCCTTCCGGGTGGAGCCCGGCGACTGGCCGCACAGCCGTGACTCGATGGTCAAGGCGATCCTCGCCTCCGCCACCCCGGACCGCGCCGACCGGCTCTATCCCGGGGACGTCGCCCAGTTCTCCGACGGCGGCGGGCTCGGCCTGGCGCACGGCGCGGCCGGCGTCCTGTACGCGCTGGCGGCGACCGGCGCGGAGCGTCACGAGGAGGGCGAACGCTGGCTCCTCGACCGCACGGCCCCGCCGCCGACCGGAACCCCGCTCGGGCTGTACGACGGGCTCGCGGGCGTCGCCCATGTGCTGGACCTGCTGGGACACCGCGGGCGGGCGCTGGACCTGATCGACGGCATCCTGCGCGAGCGGTGGCAGAACCTGTCCTCGGACCTGCACGGGGGCCTGGCGGGGCTGGGGCTCGTCCTCGACGGCCTGGCCCGCCGCACCGGTGAGGCGGAGCTGCGCGAGCGGGCGGCCGAGGCCGCCGACATCGTCGTACGGCGGCTCGCCGAACCGGTGCCCGACACGACGGGGCGACGGCGGGCCGGGCTGCTGCGGGGCGCGAGCGGGCCCGCCCTGTTCCTGCTCCGCCGGTACGAGGAGACCGGCGACCGGGAGCAGCTGGCGGCGGCGGGCGTCGCGCTGCGCCGGGACCTGGCGTGCTGCGCGGAGCGGGAGGGAGGCGCGGTGGAGGTCGACGAGGGCTGGCGGACCCTGCCCTATCTGGGAGACGGCAGCGTGGGCGTGGGCATGGTGCTCGACGACCTCGTGACCCATGACCCGGACGCCGGAGCGGAGTTCGCGCGGGCCCGGGCCGGCATCCGCACCGCGGCCACCTCCCGCTTCTACGCGCAGCCCGGTCTCTTCCAGGGCCGCGCCGGCATGATCCTGCACCTCGCCCGCACCATCGGACCCGGCGCGACCCGGGCACGGCTCGACGAACAGATCGCCGCGCTGGGCTGGTTCGCGATGCCCTACCAGGGCCAGCTCGCCTTCCCCGGGCACCAGATGATGCGGCTCTCCATGGACCTCGGCACGGGCACCGCGGGCTGTCTGCTCGCCCTGTCCGCCGCCCTCGACGCGGACGGCTCGGGCCCCGGCGCCCACCTGCCGTTCCTTCCGCCGCCGCACCGGCGGCCCTCATGACGCGGCTCCTCGACGCATGACGGAGTCGTGACGCAACCCGTCCCCACGGGACGCAGCCATCCAACCGACGAAAGGACACCCCATGGCCCTTCTCGACCTGCAGACGATGGAATCCGACGAGCACACCGGCGGCGGCGGCAACAGCACCGTCAGTCTGCTGTCGTGCATCAGCGCGGCGAGCGTCCTGCTCTGTCTCTGACGGGCGTGACCCGCACGGCACGCACGACGCGTTCGCAGACGTCGTCGTGCTGACCGCCCCGGGCGGCCCGCTCCCCCACGAGGGACGGGCCGTCCGGGGTCCGGTCTTCCCCGAGACCCCGAGACCCCGAGTCCGCGAGTCCCCGAGAACGCACGGGAGCAGCATGCCGACCGACCGGACCACCGATGACGGGCTGCTCGGCGCGGCGGCCCGGCACAGCGGCTCGCGTTGCACGGCCCTGGTGCTGCTCGGCGTCATGGCGACGGGCGCCGGGCTGCTCCTGCCGGCCGCCCTCGGCCGGGCCCTCGACCTGTTGCTCGCCCACGCCCCCGCGACCCGCTGGGTGCTGTACTGCGGGGCCCTGGTGCTGCTGCTGACCCTGCTGGACGCGTGCGAGACCGTCCTCGGCGGCACGCTCGACGCCCGCAGCACCGCCTTCCTGCGCCGCAGGGTCACCGGGCACGTCCTCGCCGCCGGCCCGCGGGTCGCCGTCCGCTTCGGGGCCGGCGACCTCGTGGCGCGGGTGGTCGGCAGCGCCGCGCAGGCCGGTGCGGGCCCCGCCGCCCGGGCCGCGCTGCTGGCCGCGCTCGCCGGACCCGTCGGGGCGGTCGCGGCGCTCGCCGTCCTCGACCCGTGGCTCGCGGCCGTGTTCCTCACCGGCGCGCCGCTCCTGGCCCTGCTGCTGAGGGCGCTCGCCCGCGACACCTCGGCGGCCGCGGCCGGCTACCAGCGGGCGCAGGGGCGGATCGCCGACGCGCTCGCCCAGGCGATCGACGGCGCCCGCACGATCCGCGCGGCCGGCACGCAGGCCCGCGACACGGCACGCGTCCTGCGCCCGCTGCCCGAGCTGTCGCAGGCGGGCCGGCGCATGTGGCGGGTGCAGGGCCGGGCGGCGGCGCAGGCCGTGACGGTGGCGCCGCTGCTGCACCTCGGCGTCGTCGCCGTGGCCGGACTGCTGCTCACCCGGCACCGGCTGTCGCCGGGCGACGTGCTCGCCGCGTCGCGCTACGCCGTGCTGGCGACCGGCGTCGGCGTGCTGGTGGGCCGGCTGTCCGGCCTGGCCCGGTCCCGTGCGGCCGCCGCCCGTCTGGGCGAAGTCCTGGCCGAGCCCGCTCCGGCCTACGGCGACCGCCGTCTCCCGCCGGACGGTCCGGGCCGGCTGGAGTTCCGCGGGGTGAGCGCCCGCCGCGGCGGCCGTACGGTCCTGGACGGCGTCGACCTGGTCGTGCCGGGCGGGACGACCCTGGCGCTGGTGGGCCGCTCGGGCGCGGGCAAGTCCCTGCTGGCCGCGTTGGCGGGCCGGCTCGCCGACCCGGACGCCGGTGAGGTCCTGCTGGACGGCGTCCCGCTGCCCGACCTCCCCCGGTCCGCTCTGCGGGCGGAGATCGCCCAGGCCTTCGACCGCCCGGCCCTGCTGGGCGCGACCGTCGAGGACACCCTCGCACTGAGCGCCCCCGGCCGCGCCCCCTCCCCCGCCCTGGTCCGCGAGGCCGCCCGCACGGCCCGCGCGGACGACTTCGTCCGCCGCCTGCCCCACGGCTACGCCACGCTCTGCGCCGACGCCCCGCACTCCGGCGGCGAGGCCCAACGCCTCGGCCTGGCCCGCGCGTTCGCGCACGGCGGCCGGCTCCTCATCCTCGACGACGCCCTCTCCAGCCTCGACACGATCACCGAACGCCAGGTCACGGACGTCGTGTTCGGCCCGGCGACGGGCGCCACCCGGCTCGTCACCGCCCATCGCGCCGGCACGGCAGCCCGCGCCGACCGGGTGGCCTGGCTGGACGGCGGCCGCGTCCGCGCCGTGGGCGCCCACCGGGAGCTGTGGCAGCTGCCGGAGTACCGGGCGGTCTTCGGCGCGGCGGGCGACCCGGCGGCCGAAGCGAGGACCGGGACCGGCGCGCGGCCCGCCGGCGGCGAAGGCCGGGAGGGGGGCCGATGAGCGCCGCACGGGGCGGGCGGCGCGGGCTCACGGTGCACGCGGGCCGGTTCCTGGCGAGGCGGCGGTGGGCGCTGGTGCGGCTCGCCGGGTGGTCGGTGCTGGAGGCCGGCCAGACCTTCCTGCTCGGATACGCCCTGGCCAAGGCCCTGGACGACGGTTTCCTCGCCGGACGCGCCGATGTGGGGCTGTGGTGGCTGGGAACCGCCGGGCTCGGGGTGCTCGTGGGCGCGTACGGCACCGCGCGGGTGTACGGCGCGGTAGCGGCGCTGGTCGAACCGCTCCGGGACGGGCTGGTCGCCGGGGTGGTGGAGCGGGGGGTGCGCGAGGCGGACCGAGGGGCGCTCTCGGGCCTCACCCAGCAGGTGGAGATCGCCCGGGACGCCTTCGCCGGGCTGATCATGGTCTCCCGCTCGTTCGTGTTCACCTCCGTCGGCGCGCTGGCCGGTCTGAGCTCGCTCGCGCCGCCGCTGCTGCTGGTCGTCGCGCCGCCGCTGGCCGCCGGGGTGGCGCTGTTCGCGGTGACCCTCGGTCCGCTGGCGCGACGGCAGGAGGCGTATCTCGGCGCGGACGAGGCGCTGGCGAAGAGCCTGGGCGCCGTCTGCCCGGGGCTGCGGGACGTCACGGCGGCCGGTGCGGAGGACCGGATCGCCGCCGACACGGCCGCCCTGGTCGACGCCGAGCTGCGCGCGGCACGCGCCCTGGCCCGGTGGGGCGTGGCCCGCGTGGTCTGCCTCGCGCTGGGCGGCCACCTCCCCCTGGTCCTGCTGCTGGCCGGCGCGCCCTGGCTCCTGGCCCACGGCGTCACCCCCGGAGCGCTGGTCGGCGCCCTCGCCTATGTGACGCAGTCCCTGCTCCCGGCGCTGACCGGCCTCATCCACGGTCTGGGCACGAGCGGCTCCCGCCTCGCCGTCGTCCTGCGCCGTTTGACGGCACCCGAGGAGGGGACCGGCGCGCCCCCCGTCGAGGGCACCGACCCGGCGCCCCCCGCTCGCACCCCGCACCCTGGCCCGATGCCGGCCCCGCGGGTCGGTCCGCCGGCCTCCCCGCCGGCCGCCCCGGAGGGCGAGGACTCCTCCCACGGTCGGGCGGGCGCCGCACCGGCCCCCGGCCGGACCGCACCCACGATCCCGCCTCGCACCCCGACCCGCCCCCGCACCGCCCAGGGCCGGCCCGTGCCCACCCCGTCCGACCGCCCGGCGAACGGCTCGTCCCCCGGCCCGCCGGCCGCCGCTCTTTCGCTGGACGCCCTCTCCTTCGCCTACGGACCCGCCTCCGCACCCGTCGTCGACGGCCTCACGCTGAGTCTGCCCGCCGGGGCGCATCTGGCCGTGGCAGGTCCGAGCGGGGTCGGGAAGTCGACGCTGACCGCACTGGTCGCCGGGCTGCTGACACCCGTGGGCGGCGCGATCCGGATCTGCGGCCGGCCGGTGCCGGGCGCCCAGGCCGCCGCGCGGCGCGTGCTCATCCCTCAGGAGGCGTACGTGTTCGGGGGCACCCTCGGTGAGAACCTCGGGCACCTTCGACCGGACCACGTGCCCGAGGAGGAGATGCTGGCCGCCGCCTCCGCGGTCGGGCTGGCCCCGCTGATGGACGCGCTGGGCGGGCCGGCGGCACGGATCGACCCGGCGGCGCTGTCGGCGGGCGAGCGCCAGCTGATCGCGCTGACGCGCGCGTACCTGTCGTCCGCCCCGCTCGCCCTCCTGGACGAGGCGACCTGTCATCTGGACCCGGAGGCCGAGGCGCGCGCCGAGCGGGCGTTCGCGGCCCGGCCGGGCGGCACCCTGGTCGTCGTCGCCCACCGCGTCAGCTCGGTCCTGCGCGCCGAACGGGTGCTGGTCATGGACGGTCCGCGCACGACGTACGGGACGCACGACGAGGTGCTGCGCCGCTCTCCCCTCTACCGTGACCTGGTCGGCGGCTGGACGGCCGCCACGGACGCCGGGACGACCGCGAACGGCGGACGGGCGTCACAGCCAGCCCTGCCCCTGCGAGATGCGGATGGCGTCGACGCGGTTGCGGGCGCCGGTCTTGCGGGTGATCGCCGCCATGTAGTTGCGCACGGTCCCGTGGGACAGGTGCAGACTCCCGGCGATCTCCGCGACGGAGGCGCCCTCGGCGGCGAGGGTCAGCACGCTTAACTCCCGACGGGTCAGCGGCATCTCGGCGGCCTTGAGGAAGCCGAACCCCAGCGAGTCGGTGACGAAACGTTCCCCCTGAGCGACCCTGCGGATACCCCGCAGCAGTTGCTCCGGCGTGCCCGCCTTGTCGACGTACCCGAGCGCCCCCGCCTCCAGCGCCCGTTTCAGCAGGCCCGGCCGGTGCGCACTGGCCAGGACCAGCAGCCGCGGCGACGGCGTCCCGCCGCCGCGCGGGCACAGGTCGCCCAGCGGCGGGATGCCGTACGTGTCCGAGCAGTCGAGATCCGCCGCGCACACGTCCGGCCGGACCGCCCCGACCCGGCCCGGCGCGCTGCGCCACGGAGTGTCCTCGACCCGCAGATCGGGCTCCCTGGACAGCCACTGCGAGAGGACCGATCTGACCAGACACGCGTCGTGCACCAGAAGTACCCGGATCACTGCCGCCCCTTCAGCTCGCCGTACGCCGGCTCGTGGTGGTGAACGCGTGCCCATTGTTGGGCTCCGGGACCGCTTCGCGGGCACGAAGATCCGGCCATCAGGGTGCGCGGGGGCGCACACGGGGCGGTCATACGCCGTCGCGCGCTTCGACCGAGGGGGCATGGGGCCGGCTCGACGGGGTACGGAACAGCAGCTCCCGGGGTCCGTTCGCCGTGCGCGTCGCGCCGTCAGAGGGCAGATTTGGAGCCGGACACCCGCGCGACACCGGGCGAGGAGGTGGTCGCCGTGCCCGAGCAGACGTCCGGCCAGGCGCCGGCGGCCATGTGGGCGCCGGGCGGCCAGCCGCTGCTCTCCCTCGCGCTCACCTCGATGATGGACGCCGTCGGCGCGCACTCCGGAGCCGTGTACCTGCGGCCGGGCGACGGGACGGTCCTGGAGATGGCGGTGATGGCGGGGCTGCCCCGGTCCTTCGCCGCGCCCTGGGAGCGCGTCGGCCTGAGCGCGCCGATCCCGGTCGCCGAAGCGGTGCGCGAACGCCGGCTGGTGTGGGTGGGCGGGGAGGAGGAGATGGCCCGGCGGTATCCGCGCATCGCGGTCGTCCTGCCGTACCCCTTCGCACTGGCCGCGCTGCCCGTGGCCACCGGGACCCGGGCCTACGGCGCGGTCTTCGTCACCTGGCCCGGCTCCCACCCGCCGGAGCTGTCCGAACGGGAGCGGAGGGAGCTGACGTCGGCCTGCGAGCGGCTCGCCCTGCGGCTGGAGCGCGCGGCGGCGCGGAATCTCGCGGTGCGGGCCGAATCGGACGTCCTGGACTCCGGCCCGGTGGGCGGGGTCTCCGACACGCTGGGCACCGTGGAGGCGGCGCGGATGGTGTCCCGGCTGCCGTACGGGATGTGCTCGCTGGATCTGAGGGGGCGGGTGGGGTTCGCGAACGGCGCCGCCGCCGAGATGCTCGGCGTGCCGGTGAGCGGGCTGCTGGGCTCGCAGTTGTGGGCGGCCGTGCCGTGGCTCAACGATCCCATGTACGAGGAGCGCTACCGGGCCGCGCTGATCGGTCAGGACGCCACCTCCTTCGTCGCGCTGCGCCCGCCCTCCGAATGGCTGTCGTTCCGTCTGTATCCGAGCACCACCGGCATCAGCGTGCGGATCAGCCGGGCCCGGTCCGTGTCGCAGATGGGGCCGGCCGGGGCCCGCTCCGGGGACGCACCGACCCGGCTGGTGTCGATGTCGCAGGCGCTGAGTCTGGCCGGGGCGCTCACCGAGACCGTGAGCGTGCAGGACGTCGTCGGGATGGTGGCGGACGAGATCGCGCCGGCGGTGGGCAGCAAGGCGCTGGCACTGCTCGGCGCGCGGGCGGGCCGGCTGCGTGTGCTCGGGCACCACGGATATCCCGACCCGGCCGCGGTGGAGCAGTTCGACGGGATGTCGCTGACCGCCCCGACGCCGGGCGCGCGCGCCGTCTCCCACGGTGTGCCGGCGTTCTTCGACTCTCCGCAGCAGCTGCAACGCCTGTACCCGGCCCGGCCCGTCACCGCCGAGGGATTCGGCTCCTGGGCCTATCTGCCGCTGATCGCCTCCGGCCGTCCGGTGGGCGCCTGTGTGCTGGCCTACGCCGAGCCGCACCCGTTCTCCACGCACGAGCGCGCGGTGCTGACCAGCCTGGCAGGACTGATCGCGCAGGCCCTGGACCGCGCCCTGCTGTACGACACCAAGCACCGGCTGGCGCACGGACTGCAGGCGGCGCTGCTGCCGCCGTCCCTGCCGAGGCTGGCCGGTGTCGAGGCGACCGCCCGCTATCTGCCCGCGACGCGTGGCATGGAGATCGGCGGGGACTTCTACGACCTGGTGCCCTCGCCGCCGCTCGCGGCGGCCGTGATCGGCGACGTGCAGGGACACAACGTGACGGCGGCCGGTCTCATGGGGCAGCTGCGCACCGCCGTCCGCGCCTACACGACGGTGGGCCAGGAGCCGGCGGAGGTCATGCGCAGCACCAACCGGCTGCTGATCGACCTCGGCTCCGACCTGCTGGCGAGCTGTCTGTACCTGCGGCTCGACCCTGCGGGCGGCCGGGCGGTCATGGCCCGGGCCGGTCATCCCCCGCCGCTGCTGCGCCGTGCGAACGGGCGGGTCCGGGTGCTGGACCTGGCGGGCGGGCCGCTGCTGGGCATCGACGCCTCGGCGACGTACCCGACGACGGAGGTGGATCTCTCCCCCGGCTGCGTCCTCGCCCTGTACACGGACGGGCTCATCGAGAAGCCCGGGGTGGACATCGAGGACGCGGTGGCCGAGCTGGGGCGGCGGCTCGCCGAGCACGGTGACCGCCCGCTGGAGGAGCTGGCCGACGAACTGGTGGGGCGCTATGCGCAGGCCGAGGACCGGATCGACGACGTGGCCCTGCTGCTCCTGCGGGCCCGGCCGGACGGCTGAGCGGACGTCGCCCGGGGAGACGCCGGGCAAGACGCCGACGGTCCGGCCCTCGCTGGAGGACCGGACCGTTCGGATGGCGCTGTGTCAGTGCGACTCGGTCACACCCGAGCCGTCCTGGCCGTTGTCGTTCTGGTTCTGGTTCTGGTTCTGGTTCTGGCGGTTGTTCTGCTTGCCGCCGTTCTGGTTCTGCTTGCCGCCGTTCTGGTCCACGCCGCCGTCGGCAGCCTCGCCGCCGCCCTGGATGGCCTCACCGGTGTTGTCGTCGATGCCGTCGCCGTTCGCGTCCACCGCACCGGCACCGGCCTCGCCGCCGCCCTGGATCGCCTCACCGGTGTTGTCGTCGATGCCGTCGCCGTTCGCGTCCACCGCACCGGCACCGGCCTCGCCGCCGCCCTGGATCGCCTCACCGGTGTTGTCGTCGATGCCGTCGCCGTTCGCGTCCACCGCACCGGCGCCCGCCTCGCCGCCGCCGACCGCGTCACCGGCGCCGACGCCGCCGTCGCCGAGCGTCGCGCCGACCGCCGCCAGAGCGGTGGTCACCGGCTGGAAGAAGGTCTCGCCGCCGACCGTGCAGTCACCGCTTCCGCCGGACGTCAGACCGATCGCCTGACCGTCCTGGGTGAAGAGCGAGCCGCCGCTGTCTCCGGGCTCGGCGCAGACGTCGGTCTGGATGAGGCCGGTGACGGTGCCCTCGGGGTAGTTCACCGTGGCGTCGAGACCGAGCACCTGACCGTCCTTGAGGCCGGTCGTGCTGCCCATCCGGAAGACCTGCGTGCCGACGGTCGCCTCGGCCGCCTGGCTGATCGCGACCTTCTGCTGACCGGTGTTGACCTCGCTGGGCGCCTGGGTGTTCGCGTCGTCGTACTTCACAAGAGCGAAGTCGCCGTCGCCCGGGAAGGTCGCCTGGTCGACGGTGGCGATCGGCTGGCCGGTCTCGGAGTCGGACCACTGCTTGGCCGCGACACCGCAGTGACCTGCCGTCAGGAACGCCGGGGAGCCGTCGCCCGCCGTCACGTTGAAGCCGAGGGAGCAGCGCGCCCCGCCGCCGAATATCGCGTCTCCGCCGGAGACGAGCGGCTTGAGGGTGCCGGCCGACTTCTTGATGGTCGCCATGCTCGAGCCGAGGGACTGCACGGTCGAGTCGATCCGGTCCCACTTCTTGCCGGTGACCGTGGAGTCGGCGGTGACGAGGATCTTGTTCGTCCTCGGGTCGACGGCCCAGGAGGTGCCGGGGACGGTCGCCTTCGTCTTCAGCGTCTTCGCGGCCGCCTCGAGTTCGGCCTTGCTGTTCTCCACCTCGCGGACCTTGGCGCCCGCCTTCTCGGCCTGCGCGACGACGTTGTTCTTGTCGCCGGAGACGTTCACGACGTTGACGACCAGTTGCTTGCCGGCGTCGTCGTAGTACGAGCCGGCGAAGGCGTCACCGAGCAGCTTCTCGAGCTGGGACGCGAGGTCCGAGGCGTCGCCCGCCTTCAGGGTCTTCACCGAGGCGGCTCCGGTTGTGCCGCCGTCCTGGGAGGCGTTGGCCTGGGGAAGCAGGATGGCCGCCGCTCCGAGGGCCGCCACACCGCCTGCCGCGATGATGGCCTTGCGCTTCGTAACTCGCTTGTGACTCAAAAAACTCGACCTCCTGGGGGGACGGGGTCTGACTGCCGGTGCGGCAGCTCCGTACATCCGTACAGCGGCGCCTGGTTGGCCATGGGTACGCAGGCGGCGCCCGGGGCGTTCAATCGCGATTGCCAACTTCCTTTGCGAAACGCTGAATCGGCCATGACCCGCGCCCGGCCGCGCGAGCCGGGGAGCTGTCGCCCATATCGCGATGACGACCACCGAAACCGACAAGATCCTTTCCAGGGGTTTCGCTCCCCCGGCGCTCCCGCCGGGCCTCTGCGCCCCGGCCCCCGACAAGGACCCGCTCGTTCCGCTTCGTCACTGGTCAACGGCGCTCGCACCGGGCGCCGGAGGGACGACGGCGGTGAGCGTTCACGGGTGCCGCGGACCCGGGGCCGGCGATCGACGCCGTGGCCCGCGGGGAGCCCGGACGGTGGGTGCGACGCGGTGTCCGACGGCGCGTCAGGCGCGCTGAGACGTCGGCCGGATCCGCACACCGTGGCCGGATCCGACGCCTCACCGACGACCGGAAGCACCCACGTTCCGCAGCCGCACGGCGACTCTGCGTCGAGGACGGGCGGTGGAATCCCCGCTTCGGGAAATCTGCACAGCGCATGCCCAAGCAGGTCACCGTCGCAATGGGTTCTGCACATCTGCGCGGCCCCGGCCGGGCCTTTGGGGACGGAGTGTCGGATTCGCCGTGAGGATGCCGGGCGCTCATCCGAGCGAATCCCGTCCGAGGTGTGAAGAAGTCGGCTCCAAGGCGTGGCCGCACCTGCACGGTTTGACGCTCCTGTGACGCAAGTGCCCAGGTGAGAGCGGTGATTGATTGGATGTCCGAGCCATGGAGCTGCTTTAGTCCAACGCACCGCAGGCCGCCGCGGTCTTCCGGAGACGGGGGCCCGGCGCCGGCGTTCGCGGCCGTCGTCTGTCCCCCAGAGGGGGCCGCTCCCCCTTATGAATACCCATGTGAAGGGAAGTCCCCCCATGAACTCCACCCCCCAGGTTGAGACCGTCGAGATCTCCGACGCCGAGCTGGACAACGTCTCCGGCGGTCTGGCCCTGAACGCCCTCGGCACCGTCACCGGCCTGGTGGACGGCATCGCCCCCGTCTCGTCCCTGGTCGACACCGCCGTCGGCACCGTCGAGGGCGTCACCGGCCTGAGCACCGCCCCGGTCACCAACCTGGTCGCCGGTCTCTGATCGCGCCCTTGTGACCCTTTGAGTCCCGGAGCCGTCACCCGGCTCCGGGACTCGTCGGTGCGCGAAGACACCCCAGGGAAGCCCTGTGCAGTTCCGCCAACAGGCCCTCGCCAAGCTCCAGTCACCGGAGGAACTCGACCTGCCGGTGCGTTTCGCACGCCCGCAGGGCTGGCTGGTGCTGTCCGTGACGGTGGTCGTCCTGGCGGCCGCGTCCGTGTGGGCGGTGACCGGGTCGGTCACGTCCACCGTGGACGCACCCGCCGTCCTCACCCACGGCGAGGGCAGCTACCTCCTGCAGAGCCCCGCCGCCGGCCAGGTCACCGCCGTCCTCGCGAAAGAGGGCGAGCGGCTGCCCGCCGAGGCCCCCGTGCTCAAGGTGCGGACCCCCGAGGGGACCACCGTGGTGCGGACGGTCGCCGCGGGCCGCATCACCGCGCTCGCCGCCTCCATCGGACAGATCATCTCCACCGGCGCGAACGTGGCAGCCGTCGAGAAGGTCGCCGGCGCCGACGATCCGCTGTACGCCACGGTGTACGTCCCTGCGGAGAACGCGGCCTCGATCCCACGGGACGCGGCCGTGGACCTCACCGTGCAGACCGTGCCGTCCCAGCGGTACGGAGTGCTGCGCGGCCGGGTCAAGTCGGTGGACCGCACGGCCCAGTCGGCGCAGCAGATCGCCGCGTTCCTCGGCGACAGCCAGCTGGGCGAGCAGTTCACCGAGGAGGGCCGCCCGGTGGCGGTGCTGGTCCGCCTCGAGAAGTCCTCGGAGACCGAGAGCGGGTACCGGTGGTCGTCCGCGGGCGGCCCGCCCTACGGTCTCGCCTCCATGACCATGGCCACGGGCTCGATCCGGCTGGCCGACCAGCATCCCCTCGATTGGCTGCTCCCGTGACCGCCGCAGATCAGACCCGTGGCCGACGGCGGGCCGCGCCGCCCCGGCGTCCGGTCCCCAAGAGCCGGGTGAAGACCGTCCGCACGCCCACGGTGCTGCAGATGGAGGCCGTGGAGTGCGGGGCCGCCTCCCTCGCCATGGTGCTCGCCCACTACGGCCGGCACGTCCCGCTGGAGGAGCTGCGCATCGCGTGCGGGGTCTCCCGGGACGGTTCGCGCGCGAGCAACCTGCTGAAAGCGGCCCGCAGTTACGGGCTGACGGCCAAGGGCATGCAGATGGACCTGGCCGCGCTCGCCGGTGTCGGCACGCCGGCGATCCTCTTCTGGGAGTTCAACCACTACGTCGTCCACGAGGGCCTGGGCCGGCGCTTCGGCCGGCGCGGCGTGTTCGTCAACGACCCCGGCAAGGGCCGGCGGTTCGTGCCCATGGAGGACTTCGACGGCAGCTTCACGGGTGTCGTGCTGGTGCTGGAGCCGGGTGCGGACTTCGAGCGGGGCGGGCGCAGACCCGGTGTGCTGGGCGCGATGCCGGCCCGGCTGCGCGGCACCGCGGGCACCCTGCCGGCCGCCGTGCTGGCGAGCCTGCTGCTGGTTCTGGTCGGGGCGGCGGTGCCGGCGCTGAGCCGGACCTGGATCGACACGTTCCTGATCGGCGGTCAGACCTCGCTGCTGGGAGTGCTGTTCGCGTCGATGGGCACGTGCGTGGCGCTCACGGTCGCGCTGACCTGGCTCCAGCAGGCCAACCTCCACCACGGCCGGATCATCTCCTCGACGTTGTCCAGCGCCCGCTTCCTGCGGCATCTGCTGCGGCTGCCGGTGACCTTCTTCTCCCAGCGCAGCCCGGCCGACCTGGTCCAGCGCCTGCAGTCGAACGACGCCGTCGCCGAGACCCTGGCCCGCGATCTGGCGTCGGCGGGCGTGGACGCGGTGGTCGTCGTCCTGTACGCCTTTCTCCTCTACTCGTACGACCCGCAGTTGACGTACGTCGGCGTCGGGGTGGCGCTGCTGAACATCGTCGCCATGCGGATCGTCGTCCGGATGCGGGCGACCCGGACGGCGAAGCTGCGCGCGGACAACGCGAGGCTCACCAACACGGCGTACACCGGGCTGCAGTTGATCGAGACGATGAAGGCGACCGGCGGCGAGGACGGCTACTTCCGCAAGTGGGCCGGTCAGCACGCGACCACCCTGGAGGAGCAGCAGCGGCTCGGGGTGCCGAGCGCCTGGCTGGGCGTGGTGGCGCCGACGCTCGCGACGCTCAACAGCGCGCTGATCCTGTGGATCGGCGGGATGCGCGCGATCGAGGGCCATGTCTCGGTGGGTCTGCTGGTCGCCTTCCAGGCACTGGTCACCCGCTTCACCGCGCCGCTGACCCGGCTCAACGGCGTGGCGGGCCGGATCCAGGACTTCGCCGCGGACGTGGCCCGGCTGAAGGATGTGGAGAACTTCCGCGCCGACCCGCTCTACGACCGCCGCGAGGGCGCCGGCTCCACGCGCCGGCTGCGCGGTCACGTCGAGCTGGAGAACATCTCGTTCGGCTACAGCCCGCTGGACAAGCCGCTGCTGACCGGCTTCGACCTGACCGTCGGGCCCGGGCAGCAGGTGGCGCTGGTGGGCGGCTCGGGCAGCGGCAAGTCGACGGTCTCGCGGCTCATCTCGGGCCTGTACGCGCCCTGGGAGGGCGTGATCCGGATCGACGGGCAGCGGCTGGAGGACATCCCGCGGGGGGCGCTGGCCTCGTCCGTCTCCTTCGTCGACCAGGAGGTGTTCCTGTTCGAGGGGTCGGTCCGCGACAACGTGGCGCTGTGGGACCCGTCGATCCCCGACGACGCGATCGAGGACGCCCTGCGCGACGCGGCGCTCCTCGACGTCGTCCTGCGCAGGCCCGGCGGCATCCGCAGCAGGGTGGAGCAGGACGGCCGCAACTTCTCCGGCGGGCAGCGCCAACGGCTCGAGATCGCGCGGGCGCTGGTGCGCCGGCCCAGCATCCTGGTGCTGGACGAGGTGACCAGCGCACTGGACGCGGAGACCGAGCAGACGGTCATGGACAACCTGCGCCGACGCGGCTGTGCGTGCGTGGTGATCGCCCACCGGCTGAGCACGGTGCGCGACAGCGACGAGATCGTCGTGCTCCGGCACGGCACGGTCGTGGAGCGCGGTCGGCACGAGGAACTGGTGGCGCGCGGCGGCTCGTACGCGGCCCTGGTCAGGGAGCGATGACATGACTGCCGTGTCCGAGGGCGGGCTCGACGTCGTGCTCGCCGCGCTGGGCCGGATGGGCTCGCGCATCGACTGCGCCGGCTCGGGCCGCCTCGACCTGGAGGGCCCGCAGGTGCTGTGGCTGGTCGCGTCGGGCGCGCTCGACCTGTTCGCGGTGGACGCCGGGGAGCAGGGTCACTGGCACCATCTGGGCCGGCTGGAGGCGGGCGCGCTGCTGCTCGGGCCGGTCGCCGGGCCCCGGCACACTCTGGTCGCGCGCCCGTCGCGGGACTGCGTGGTGCACCGCGTCGGGCTGCGTGAGCTGTACCAGCCCGCGCACACCCGGACCTGGTCGTACGACGAGTACGGCAACCCCCGCTATGTGCCGCCGACGTCGAGTCCGCTGGAGTACGCGCTGGCCCTCGGCGTCGGCCGCGGTCTGTCGGTCCTGTTCCAGGCGCCGATGGCCGCGGAGGGGCCCGCGGAGGTCCAGGACGACGACGTGTTCTGGATGGAGGTCCCGCCGGGCAGTGTGCAGTACGGCTCGCTGTACGGCGAGGAGGCGGCCGCCGACCTGCTGATGGACCCGGCGGTGTGGCAGTCCATGGTCGACCAGCAGTACCGGCTGCTGACCACGCTGGACCGCTGGATCGAGCAGCTGGAACGCACCCACGAGACCCGCACGGCCGCCGGGATCAAGGCCGGCGAGGCGGTGCGCGCCCAGGCCGACCGGACGCTGCTCGCGTCGATCGGCAGGAAGTCGGGGCAACGCGCGACGGGCGCCGACGCCGACGCGACCTTCGCGGCCTGCCGGCTGGTCGCGCGGGCCGCCGGGATCGCTCTCGTCGAGCCCGCCCGGGCGGGCGACGACGGAGACCGGCTGGACCCGGTCGAGCGGGTCGCCGTGGCCTCGCGGGTGCGGGCCAGAGCCGTCCGCCTCGACGGCCGCTGGTGGCGCGACGACGTGGGGCCGCTGGTCGGGCGCCGGGCGCTGTCCGGGGCGCCCGTCGCGCTGCTGTGGCGGCGTGGCGGCTATGTCGCCGTGCATCCGGCGACCGGTCGGGAGACCCCGGTCGAGAAGGCCAACGCGGAGGAGTTCGAGCCGCGGGCCGTCATGTTCTACCGGCCGCTGCCGGAGCGGCGGCTCGGCCCGCTCGGGCTGCTGCGGTTCTGTATGCGCGGCACCGCGGGGGATCTGACGAACCTGCTGCTGAGCGGGTTGGTGACGGTGGCGATCGGGGCGCTGGTGCCGATCGCCACCGGCAAGGTGCTCGGCGAGTACGTGCCGAAGGCCCAGCAGGGTCTGATCGTGCAGGTGTGTCTGGCCGTGATGGTCGCCGGCGTGGTCGCGGCGGCGTTCACGCTGCTGCAGAACCTGACCATCCTGCGGCTGGAGGGCCGGGTCGAGGCGACGCTCCAGCCGGCGGTGTGGGACCGGCTGCTCAGGCTGCCGACGACGTTCTTCGCCGAACGGTCCACGGGTGAGCTGGCCAGTGCCGCGATGGGCGTCAGCGCGATCCGCCGGCTGCTGGCGGGGCTCGGACCCTCGGTCGCGCAGTCCGTCACGATCGGCGCGATGAACCTGGGGCTGCTGCTCTGGTACAGCGTGCCGATGGCGCTGGCCGCGATCGGCATGCTGGTCGTGATCGCGTCCGTGTTCCTGGCGCTCGGGCTGTGGCAGGTGCGCTGGCAGCGGCGGCTGGTCGTGCTCTCCAACAAGCTGAACAACCAGGCGTTCCAGACGTTGCGCGGGCTGCCGAAGCTGCGGGTGGCGGCGGCCGAGAACTACGCGTACGCGGCCTGGGCGGCGCAGTTCGCGCGCAGTCGTGAGCTGCAGCAGCGGCTCGGCCGGATCAAGAACCTCAGCACGGTGCTGGGCTCGGTGTACCTGCCGCTGTGCTCGCTGCTGATGTTCATGCTGCTGGCGGGCCCTGCCCGGGGGGCGCTGTCGGCGGCGGACTTCCTCACCTTCAACACTTCGATGACGATGCTGCTCACCTCGGTCACCTCGTTGACCGGCGCGTTCGTGTCGGCGGTGGCCGCGTTGCCGCTGCTCGAGGAGATCCGGCCGGTACTGGAGGCCACCCCGGAGGTGCGCGCCGCGAGCACCCGTCCCGGCCCGCTGACCGGCGCGCTCGAGGCCCGCCGGCTCTCGTTCCGCTACTCCGACGACGGTCCCCTCGTCCTCGACGACGTCTCCTTCGAGGTGCGGCCGGGCGAGTTCGTGGCGGTCGTCGGCCCGAGCGGCTGCGGCAAGTCGACGTTGCTGCGGCTGCTCATCGGCTTCGACGGGCCCCTCTCGGGCAGTGTGCTGTACGACGGCCAGGACCTGGCCGCGCTGGACCAGGCGGCGGTGCGCCGGCAGTGCGGGGTGGTGCTCCAGCACGCCCAGCCGTTCACCGGCTCGCTGCTGGACGTCATCTGCGGGACCGGGACCTATACGCCGGAGGAGGCGATGGCGGCCGCGGAGCTGGCGGGGCTCGCGGAGGACATCCGGCGTATGCCGATGGGGCTGCACACGATCGTCTCCGGCAGCGGGTCCGTCTCGGGCGGTCAGCGGCAGCGGCTCATGATCGCGCAGGCGCTGATCCGGCGGCCGCGCATCCTGTTCTTCGACGAGGCGACCAGCGCCCTCGACAACGAGACGCAGCGCACGGTCATCGAGAGCACGCGCAAGCTCAACGCGACGCGCGTGGTCATCGCGCACCGGCTGTCGACGGTGATGGACGCCGACCGGGTGATCGTGATGGAGAACGGCAGGATCGCCCAACAGGGCCCGCCGGCGCAGCTCCTCGCGGACACCGGAGGCCGGCTGCACGAGCTGGTGCGACGGCAGCTGGCGTAGACCCCGCCGGACGTGCCCGGCCGCGTGATCGTCCCCTGGCCCATCCGGCCCGCGCTAACGAAACTTTGCCGTTTCGCAGAATCTGGTCTAGCCTCCATGTGTACGAAACAGTTTCGTTTACGTGCTCTTTGCCGACGTCCCTGGAGTGGTTCCCCGTGTCCTCCAAAACCCTGACGGAAGACGCCCTCGCCGGCGCCGAACAGGATCCGTCCGCGGCCTCCGCCAAGAAATGGTGGATCCTCGCGGTGGTCGCCCTCGCCCAGCTGATGGTGGTCCTGGACGCCACCATCGTGAACATCGCGCTGCCCTCCGCCCAGGCAGACCTCGGCTTCTCCGACGGCAGCCGGCAGTGGATCGTCACCGCGTACGCCCTGGCCTTCGCCTCCCTGCTGCTGCTCGGCGGCCGCATAGCCGACCTCTTCGGCCGCAAGACGGCCTTCCTGATCGGCGTCGTCGGTTTCGCCGCCGTCTCGGCGCTCGGCGGCGCCGCCACCAACTTCGAGATGCTGGTCACCGCCCGCGCACTGCAGGGCGCGTTCGGCGCGCTCCTCGCCCCGGCCGCGCTCTCCCTGCTCAACACCACGTTCACCGACGCCAAGGAGCGGGCCAAGGCGTTCAGCGTCTACGGCGCCATCGCCGGCGCGGGCGGCGCGGTGGGCCTGCTGCTCGGCGGCATCCTGACCGACGCGCTCGACTGGCGCTGGACGCTCTACGTCAACGTGGCCATCGCCGTCCTCGCCTTCGCGGGCGGCTGGCTCCTGCTCTCCAACCACCGCGACGCCGCGAACTCCAAGCTGGACGTGCCCGGCACCGTCCTGGTCGCCTCCGGACTCTTCGCCCTCGTCTACGGCTTCTCCAACGCGGAGACGCACGACTGGGACTCCCCCCGGACCTGGGGCTTCCTGATCGCGGGCGCCCTGCTGCTCGCCGCCTTCACCTGGTGGCAGACCCGCGCCGCACACCCGCTGCTGCCGCTGCGCATCCTGCTCGACCGCAACCGAGCGGCCTCCTTCTTCGCCGTGCTCATCTCCGGCGCCGGCATGTTCGGCGTGTTCCTCTTCCTCACCTACTACCTGCAGCTGAACCTCGGCTTCAGCCCCACGAAGACGGGTGTGGCGTTCCTGCCGATGGTCGGCGCGCTCATGATCGCCGCGCAGCTCGGCACGACGGTCCTGGTCCCACGGCTGGGCCCGAAGGCGGTCATCCCGCTGGGCTTCGCCATCGCCGCGGCCGGCATGGCCTGGCTGACCGGGATCGGCGTCGGCTCGCACTACCTGAGCGCCGTCCTGCCGCAGCTGGTCGTCACCGGCATCGGCCTCGGTCTGGTCATGCCGCCCGCCATGCAGCTGGCCACCGGCGGGGTCGCCGCCGAGGACGCGGGCGTGGCCTCGGCCACCGTCAACGCGATGCAGCAGGTGGGCGGATCGATCGGCACGGCCCTGCTGAACACCCTCGCCGCGAGTGCCGCGACGGAGTACCTGGCCGGCAAGAACCCGGCGGACAAGCTGGTCCGGGCACAGGCCACCATCGAGAGCTACACCACGGCCTTCTGGTGGTCGGCCGGCTTCTTCGTCGCGGGCGCGGTCATCGCCTTCGCGCTCTTCCGCCGTGGAGTGCCGGAGCAGGACGCCGACGCCGCGCCGGTGATCCACATGTGACGGACCGGGCACAGAACCGCCCACCGGGGAGAGGGGCCGCCGTCCGCACCGGACGGCGGCCCCCACCGGCGTCCGGGCCGTCGACGAACTCCTCTTTATCCCACATCATCCCGTTACGTTCCGTTCCCGCTCGGCGACGCATGAAGGCAAGGGCCTGGGTACTCGCGGTCCATGAGAATCAGCGTGCTGGACGTGGGGTCGAACACCGTGCGGCTCGTGGTCGCCGACGCGGCGGACGGAGTTCCGCTGCCGGTGCACACGGCCAAGTGGCGACTGCGGCTGTCCGAGCAGGTCAAGCCCGGCGACCCCCTCCCGGACGAGGCCGTGGAACGACTCGTGCGGGCGGTCTCCGCCGCGGCCCGGACCGCGGACCGGTGGGGCGCCACGGGGCCGCTCGCCTTCGCCACCGCCGTGGTGCGCGCCGCCCCCAACCGGCAGGCCGTGCTGCGCACCGTCCGCGCGCGCAGCGGCGTCGCGCTGTCCACCCTGCCGGGCGAGGTGGAGGCGGAGCTGACGTTCCTCGGGGCCCGGCGCTGGATGGGCTGGCGGTCGGGACCCCTCGCGCTGATGGACATCGGCGGCGGTTCCTTCGAGATGGCCTTCGGCCGGGGCCGCCTGCCGGACTTCGTCGTCTCCCTGCCGCTGGGCGCGGCCCGCCTCACCCACGACTTCTTCGCGGACCAGGACCCGCCGTCCCCCGAGCTCCTGCGCGCGGTCCGCCGCCGGATCCGTCACCAGCTCAGGGACGTGGCAGCCCGGATCCGCTGGGAGGGCCCGCGCACGGCGGTGGCCACCTCCCGGACCTTCCAGCAGCTCGGCCGGCTGTGCGGCGCGGCGCCCGGGCGGCACGGCCCGTTCATGGACCGCACCCTGCGCCGCGGCGACCTGCGGGAGGCCATCGACAGGCTGGCCGCCCTGCCCTCGGCCGAACGCGCCCGGCTGCCCGGCGTCTCCGCGCCGCGCGCCGCGCAGAGCCTGGCCGGCGCGGTGCTCGGGCACACGGCGATGAAGCTCACCGGGCTCTCCACGCTCACCGTCTGCCCCTGGGCCATCCGCGAGGGCGTCATGCTGCGCCACCTGGAGGACGGCCCGGCCTGGTGGGCGGAGGTCACCCGGCTCGCCGACGACGCAGACGCGCCCCCGGAGCCGATCCCGCTGCACCTCGCGAAACACTGAGACCGATCCGAACCCGGCGGAAGGAAGCCACCGTGCCCGACGACGACCAGCGGCCCGACACCGGCCAGGACCGCCCCCGGACCGCTCTGGAGGAGGTCATCCGCGAGATGGAGGACGCCGAGACCCGCGGCGACGACCCGGACGGCGAGCGTTCCCGGCGCAGGGGAGAGGCCGCCGACGCCCTCCCCACCGACCGGCGCGACGAGGAGGAGTCCCGGGGAGACTGAGCCCCCGGCGCCACACACCCGGACAGAGGGGCGACGCCCTGCGCGACGCCGACGCCCCTTCCCATCGCACCGCCTTCTCCCTTGCACCGCCTTCTCCGTCGAACCGCAGGCCGAGGGGTGTTCCGCCGCCCGCGGGGTACCCGGCCCGCATGGCACACGACCTTGCCGGGCCGCCCCTGCCGGTCCCCCGGGGGCCGATCTCCACGGGCGTCCGCGCATACCTCGAGGACGCGGGCCCGCTCCCGGCGGCCGAGGCGGCGGCGTCCGCCTCCCCGTACGGCGACGACCTGCAGCTGGCCCTGTACCTCTGCTACGAGCTGCACTACCGCGGTTTCGCCGGGGTGTCCCCGGACCGCGAGTGGGACCCGGCGCTGCTGCGGGTCCGGGGCGCGCTGGAACACCGCTTCCTCACCTCCCTGCGCGCGGACACACCGGTCCACGCCTCACTCGACGAGGCGCTGGCGGAGATCCTCGTGGAGCCCGTCGAGGGCACGGGGGTCAGTCACTTCCTGGCCGCCGAGGGCGAGGTCTGGCAGCTGCGCGAGTACGCGGCCCAGCGCTCCCTGTACCACCTCAAGGAGGCGGACCCGCACGCGTGGGTGCTGCCGCGGCTGTGGGGCCGGGCCAAGGCGGCCATGGCGGCGGTGGAGTTCGACGAGTACGGCGGCGGCCGGGCCGAGCGCGTGCACGCCCGGCTCTTCGCGGACCTGATGGAGGACCTGGGGCTGGACACCGGCTACGGCCGCTACCTCGACGCGGCGTGCGCGCAGGCGTTGGCCGTGGTCAACATGATGTCGCTGTTCGGCCTGCACCGGTCCCTGCGAGGCGCGCTGATCGGCCACTTCGCGGCGGTGGAGATCACCTCCTCGCCCGGCTCGCGGCGGCTCGCGCAGGCGATGCGCCGCGCGGACGCCGGCCCCGCCGCCGTGCACTTCTACGACGAGCACGTCGAGGCGGACGCCGTCCACGAGCAGGTCGTGCGCCACGAGGTCATCGCCGGCCTGCTCGAGGAAGAACCCCACCTCGCGGCCGACATCGCGTTCGGCGTCGACGCGACCGGGATGCTGGAGGACCGCCTCGGGAGCCGTCTGCTGGCCGCCTGGCGCTCGGGCGGGTCCTCCCTGCGGATCCCGCTGCCGGAACGGGAGCCCGTCCGCGCCCCCTGACCGGCCCGCCGCCCCACGACGACGGGAGGCGCCGAGACCCGACGACTCCGACGAGAGCCGACGAGAGCCGACGAGAGCCGACGACGAGAACGAGGAGCTGGTGGTCGCCCGTGCCGAACTCCCCCGCCGACAAGCCCTGCCGGATCAGCGTCCGACGCCGGGGACCCCTGCTCGTCGAGGGCCCGGTGGAGGTGGAACTGGAGGACGGCACCACCGTCTCCTCCGACCGCTTCCGGGTCGCTCTGTGCACCTGCCGGCGCAGCCGCCGCTATCCCTGGTGCGACACCAGCCACCGGGACCGGGAGCGTTCCTAGCCAGCCGCCCGAAAGGCCGCATCCGCTCGGTCGGATGCGGCCCGGTCGTACACGAAAAGCCCGGAGGCCGGCGGCAGCCCCACACCGCCGATCCGGCCTCCGGGTACGAGATCACAGCGGTCCCGCGTCAGGGGCTCGCACTCCCCACGTCACGAGCCTGCCTCGGTGTCCACGGGGACCGTGTGATCCCGGTCCTCAGAACGCGAAGAGGCTGCTCTCGGCAGCGTTCTTCACGCACTCGTTGGCGAAGGTGTGCGCGAAGGCGACGCGCCTGCCCTGCCACACGCCGTCCACGGTGACGACCACCGGGTCGTACTGCCTGGTGCACACGGCGTGGCCGGGGCCCGCGAGGAGCTCCGGGTCGCCGCCGACGGCGCGCAGTTCGGCGCAGGCCAGGGAGGCGGCCGGGTGTGTGCCGGACGGCGTCGGCGCGCAGCTCAGAGTGACGGCCCGGGCCGCGTTGACGGTGGCGGCGGTCTCTCCGTGGCCCACGGTCAGCACGAGTGCCGACGGGGCGTACAGGGAGGTCGGCGCTGCGGCCGGGGCGGCGAGCGCGGATCCGGTGAGGGATCCGCAGACGGTTGCGGCCGTGAGGCCGAGGGTCGCTGCCCAGCGCGCGGTGTTCCGCATTGTGTGCATCCTTCCGCTCGATTCGGGGTGTGCCGGTCCGACTCGGTCGGTGCCGAACGCGGCGAGCGCGAGTCTGCCGAGTCCGTCGCCGAATCTCATATCGACCCCATGGGTTTCGGTAACCTTGCGTATTGAATCAGTGGCGTGAAGTCACTAAATTCGAACGTTCCAACGCCGAAAACAAGCGCTTCATGATCCGTTCGATCGGTTCGATGACCGGTTCCCATAGCTTCGTTAATCGGCCTGAAACATTCCGCTAGCGCCCCCACTCCCCCGGCGATCCCTTCGGAAGCCGACCGGACCGACCGCGCACCGCACCCCCGGAGGCCCTCGCAGACGCCCGGTGGGTGCGCGCGCCCCGAGTGGCGGCATGGACCGGACCACGGCACCGACCCGCCGGTATGGTCACCCTGCTGCACCCCGCCCGCGCGACGGCGCGACGGGACGCCGGGACGACGAGAGAGGGGACGGTCGGATGGCCAAGCACTGGGGGGACTTCCAGTACGAGATCTACCTCAACGGTATGACCGGCGCGGTCCCCCGGCTGCCCACCGATCTGACCCGCCTGGAGGAGCTCACCGAGCAACGGCTCGGACCGGGTCCGGTCGGCTATGTCGCGGGCAGCGCGGGCGACGGAAGCACGGCACGGGCCAACCGGGCGGCGCTGGAGCGCCGCCGGATCGTGCCGCGCATGCTGCGCGACGTGCACGAGCGGGACCTGTCGGTCGAGTTGCTGGGCCGTACGCTGCCAGCGCCGCTGGCGCTGGCGCCGGTCGGGGTGCTGTCGATCATGCATCCGGAGGCCGAGTCGGCGGCGGCCCGGGCGGCGGCGGCGCACGGGGTCCCGTACATCCTGTCGTCGGCCTCCAGCACGCCCATCGAGCAGGTGGCCGAGGCGATGGGGGACGCCGAGCGCTGGTTCCAGCTGTACTGGTCCAAGGACCGTGAGGTCACCCGCAGCTTTCTGGGCCGCGCGAGAACGAGCGGCTTCACGGTGCTGGTCGTCACCCTCGACACCCCGATGCTGGCCTGGCGGCCCCGCGACCTCGACCAGGCCTATCTGCCGTTCCTGCACGGTGTGGGCACGGCCAACTACTTCACCGACCCCGCCTTCGCGGCGGGTCTCGCCAGGCCCGTGCACGAGGACCCGAACGCGGCGGTGCTGCACTTCGTGAGCCTGTTCGCGGACCCCGGCAAGACCTGGCCGGACCTGGCGTTCCTGCGGGAGAACTGGGACGGCCCGATCGTCCTCAAGGGCGTGCTGCACCCCGACGACGCGCGACTGGCGGCGGACGCCGGGATGGACGGCGTGGTGGTCTCCAACCACGGCGGCCGGCAGGTGGCCGGCGCGGTGGCGGCCGCCGACGCGCTGCCCCGGGTGGCGCGGGCGGTCGGCGACCGGCTGAGCGTGCTGTTCGACAGCGGGGTGCGCACCGGCGACGACGTGTTCAAGGCCCTCGCCCTCGGCGCACGAGCGGTCCTGCTCGGCAGGCCCTACGTCTACGGGCTGGGCCTGGACGGGCAGTCCGGCGTCGAGCACGTGATCCGCTGCCTGCTCGCCGAGTTCGACCTCACGCTGGCCCTGTGCGGCCACCGCGGGCCGTCGACCGTCGGCCCCGAGGACCTGGTCGAGGACGCCGGCTGACGGTCGGCCCGGGCCGGGGAGGACCGGGCCTCAGACGGACCCGTCCGCCAGGTCGACGGGCCGGGCCGAGGGCGGCGCCCCGGTGCCGGCGACCGCGAGGGAGCCCGGGCTCGCCGAGGGGCCGTCGGTGAGCCAGCGCTGACTCGCCGAGTGGTCGCGCACCTTCACCACCACGTCGCTGCCGGCGTTCTCACCGGCCGGGGCGAGAGCGAGCGCGTCGTCCCAGCGCGGCAGCAACTCGCCCTGCACGGTGAGGTCGTAGCGGACGTCGTCGCCGCGGGCGTCGGTGGCGTCGACGCACCCGCCGAGGACGACCACGCCGGCGTCCACGTGCGAGTCCACGCACAGGTCGGGCCGGGCCACGCTGCGCACCTGCCCGTCGTCGTCGTACGACCAGCGCTGGGTCGCCTCGGACGAACAGCCCGCCAGCTCGACGGAGGCGCCCGCCTTCGCCTCGCCGCGGACGTCCAGGCACAGGTCGGCGCCGGCGTTGCGCAGCCTGGTCTGCCGGGGCGTGGCGGGCAGCCGGGCGGTGCCGGGGGCGGTCGGCGAGGCGGTGGCGGCCTGCGAGTCGGTGCCGGGGACGCCGGTGCTGGAGGAGGCGGGGTCGGCTCCGCCGCCGTCCGTCCACAGGCCGGCCGCGAGCAGGGTGGTCACCAGGCCGGCCGACGCCAGGCCGACGCCGGCGAACAGCCTGCGCGCCGAGCGCGGGCCGTCGGACGAGCGCCGGCGCGGCGAGGGGATCTTCGCGAGAAGAGCGCCGCGCCGGCCCCGGGTACCGCCGCCCCGGTGCCGCGCCGAGCCCTTGAGGCGCACGGTCTGCTGACGGGTCCGGCCCGGCCGGGTGTCGTGGTAGCGGCGGGCGCCCCAGCCGAGGACCGCCTCGGCGAGCAGCAGGCCGAGGCCGCTCTCGAAGCCGCCGAGCTGTTCCGCGGCGGAGCGGCAGTAGCGGCACTCGTCCAGGTGCTTGCGCACGTCGGGCAGGAGTTCGCCGCCGCGCCGGATGGGCACGTCCAGCAGTCGGTTGTAGAAACGGCAGTCCTTGCTCGGCGCGAGTTCCCGGTGGGCGCGCACGACGCCCTCGCGGAGCTTGTCGCGGGCCTGTTCGAGGGCCGCGGACACGGTCTCGGTGTCCATGCCGAGCAGTCCGGCTGCGACGGTGATCTGCTCGGCCTCGACCTCCACGTGCCACAGAACGCAGCGGGCGACCGCGGGGAGCCCCTGGAACGAGCGTTCCGCCAGCACCCGGTTCTCCGGCGTCATGGACTTCGCGGTGCGCATACCGCGCGCCCCGGCCGGTTTGCGCAGCACCGGCAGGACGCCGGACAGCTGCTCGTCGGCGGACCACAGCCGGGCCATGTCCCGGACGGTCACCAGCAGTCGAGGGCGCAGCGCGGTGCCCGGCTCGCCCAGCTTGAGCCGGTCGAAGACCTGGTGGAAGGCGGCGGCGGTGATCATCGACGCGACGCTTCCGGAGGAGGCGAGACAGATGACCGCGTACTCGTGCACCGGCCGCCAGTGCCGGGCGATCAGCAGCGCCGTGGACTGGGCGACCTCGCTGTCCGCGCCACCGCGTATCCCGGCGGCGAGGGACTCGTCGGACTCTCCGGGGCCCTCGCCCGGCGGGGGGTAGGGCGGAAGCGGAGGCTGGGGGGTGGGCACTGAGCGAATTCCTTTGGTACGTACCTGTTCGGTGCGGGCAGGGAGCGCCAATTCGCCTCCGCCGACGAACGCAGGGGACCTGGCCATGATCCCCTGCACGGGTGGTTCACCTTTGCACAACTAAGTCGCGCGCAACAAGGCGAGAGCCGAAGGCGCCCATTGTTGATAGAAAGTCGATAAGCGGAAAGCGGCTCCCACCTTGTACGGCGCCTTTCCGCACGGCCGGGCGTTCCGGTCGGAATCCGTTCTTGCGCCCCGTGTGAAACACGCGCACGCGGCAGGGCTCCGCGCACGCTCCCGCCGCACCGGCCCGGGTAGTTGGGTGGAACCGGCCACTTCCTCGAAGGGCCCCGCGCAGGACGGCGGCTCTCCTGCGCGAAACGGCCGCCGGCCCTGTTCCTCCCGCCCTCGGCCGGCGGCCCGGAAGGCTTCGACGTCCTCTCCTTCGGCGTCCCGTGCGAGCGCGCTATATCTGCCAGGAGCGCAGCCGGTCCGCCGCGCCGTACACGTCGGTCTTGCCGTCGAGGAGATCCCGGGCGAGGTCGACGAGCGCGCCGTACGGCGGATCGATGCCGACACCGCTGGTGAACATGTACGCCACCGCCGTCGCACAGGCGAAGCGGGCGTTGGCCGACGGCAGCGGCCTGAGCAGGGTGAGCGTGTGCAGCAGTGCGGCGGCCCGCCAGGCGGGGTCGGAGTCCACCCCCAGTTTGGGCGGGTCGACCCGGTGCCGGGCGACGGCGGCGACCAGGGCCGAGAAGTCGTTGACGGTGGGCTGCTCGGGCAGGACCTCTTCATGGCGCTGGAGCAGCCAGGGCACGTCGATGTGGATGACGGCTGTCATCGGTCAGGCGACCCGCCCCTCGCTCCTGGCGGAGCGCTCGTCGTCGGGGAAGGCGGCCGCGAACTCGTCGGCATGGGACGCGAAGAACCTGCGGAATTCCTCCGCGCCCTCCTGCAGCGCCCGGTGCCGCGCGATGTCGGCCGCGGCCGCCTCCCGCACGAGTGCCTTCATCGACGTACCGCGTTCCTTGGCGATCTGCCGCAGGTCCTCCAGCTCGCGATCGCTGAACTCCACATTGAGGGCTGGCATGCCCTTCACGGTACCGCGCGGGTACTTACTCGTAAATCTCCCCAGGTCAAACTGATGACCGCGCGGTACCAGAAGGTGTTCGTCCGTGCACGATCGCGACCGGTCGCGTCCTATTGCTGATCCGCCACGAAGGACGCCATCCGGGCCAGCGCCGCATTCCAGTTGATCGCGGTCTCGTTCGTCGACCAGGACTGAATGTCGTCGATGTAGCAGAACTGCCCGACGCACCCCTGGAGCTTGCTCTGCGCATAGGGGTCCTGGATGCTCGAGTTCGGTCCGCCCGCGAGCGTCCCGGCCGGCGGGTCCGGCAGGTTCGGGTCGAGCTGGTGGGCGTACCAACGGCTGTGCTGACGGTGGGAGTTCACCTCGCCGTAGCCGGTGACGTACGAGATGTTGAGGGCGTTGCGGCCGAGGACGTAGTCCATGCTCTCGACGGCGGCGTCACGGTACTTCGAGGCGCCGGTCAGATCGTAGGCGGTGGCGATCACCACGGCGTTGTTCAGGACCTGGTGGCTCGAACCCCAGTCGTAGAGATTGTTGTCGGGCGCGTAGGGCATGCCGTACGGCTGTGCCGCCAGCGCGGCCAGATACGTGTCCGCGCCGCGCACCACCGAGCGGCGCACCTTGTCCCGTCCCGGCAGCATGCTGGGCACGAGGGCGAGGTCGAGCCGACCGGCGGCGGCCGTGCGGGACCAGTCGAAGCCGTAGGGGCCGAACACGTCGGCGATGTGCACGGGCGAACCGGCGACGAAGTCGGCGTACCGCTTCTCCCCCGTGGTCAGGTACAGCTCGGCAGCCGCCCAGTAGAACTCGTCGGTCGCGTCGGTGTCGTTGTAGGCGCCTCCGCCGGTGGCGTCGGCCGGATCGGCGTACACCTGCGGGTGCGCCACGGCCGCCGCCCAGGCGGTGCGCGCCGCCTTCAGCGCCTTCGCCGCGAACGCCTTGTCGTAGGGCTTGTAGAGCCGGGCCGCCTGGGCGGCGGTGGCGGCCAGGTTGAGGGTCGCGGTGGTCGTCGGCGGGTGCAGCTCGCGCTTTTGCGGGTCGTCGTCAGGCAGCAGCGGCAGGCCCGTCCACTGTTCGTCGTGGACCTTGTGATGGGCCATGCCCGCCAGCGGCTGACCGGCCGGCACCTGCATCCTCAGCAGGAAGTCCAGCTCCCAGCGGGCCTCGTCGAGGACGTCCGGCGTCCTGTTGCCGCTCTCGGGCAGGGCGAGCGTGCCGTCGCCGAGCGCGGCAGGATGCCCGGTGCGGGCGTGCAGGGAGCGTTCGTAGGTGCTCATCAGCTCCCAGACCGCGATACCCCCGTTGACGACGTACTTGCCGTGGTCCCCGGCGTCGTACCAGCCGCCGGAGACGTCGAGGGCGTAGTCGCACACCCCGGGCTGACAGGGCACCGACGCGTCACCCCGGTTGGGCGCGACGCCCACGTGTCCGGCGGCCCTGCCGTATCCGGGCCGCAGGTCGTCGCGGATCGCGATACCGCTGCGCTGCGTGTAGTAGTACTTCGCCGCGTCGACCCGCAACCGGCGGTAGGCGGCCGTGCCGATGTCGAACGGGCGGCTGGTCTCGCCGTCGGCGACCAGGGTGAATCCGGTGCCGCCCTTGCGGTAGGCCCCGAAGTCGATGGAGTGCACGCGCTGTCCGGACGAGGCGTCGAGGCCGCGCGGCACGCTCCAGCCCTTCGCGACCGTCGTCCCGGCGGCGTTCTTCAGCCGCCAGGGCAGCTTGCCCGCGGCGTCCGTCACCAGCGTGGCGTTCTTCGGCCCGCCGGGCAGGTAGGCGACCTGGTTGACGCGCACCCGCGGTCCGGTGTCGGGCTCGTACACCTCGGGCGGCACCCCGCCCAGCAGCGACACGTCGTCCAGGCAGAACCGCCAGGGGTCGGCGCTGCCGCCGACCTGGAAGGCGACCTGCCCCTGCGCGCTGTCGACGGGCGCGGTGAAGGTGTACGCGTACGAACCCCCCGACGCGCTCAGCACCGGGGTCGCCTCGTACCAGGTGTCGTACGGTGCGGCCCCGAGGCCCACGACAGCGCGCACCACATGCCCCTCGGGCACTCCGGAGGCGCTGAAGGAGAAACGGTACGTCGACCCCTTCTGCAGGGTGATGTCGTTCTGGCCGACGGCGGAGTCCCAGCGGTTGGCGGTGCCGCCGGGCACGTCCGCGCAGAGCCTGCCGTCGGCGAGGCCTGCGCTGACGTTACTGGTCCACCACGGGTCGGCGGTCGTGTCGAAGCCGCCGTTCCTGACCTGTTCGGTCTCGTCGGCACCGGCCTGCTGGGCGGGCAGCGCGGTGAGCGCCGCGCCCAGCAGGGCCGCGAGGGACAGCAGGGCCGTTCTGCGTCGTTTCACGTCCGGGCTCCTCGAAAGACGCGGGGCGCTCCGTACCGGACCGGGCGGCCGATGGGAGCGCTCCCAGGGAGGGGTCGAGGGACATGCTTGTTGCAGTCATGACACCCCGTCAACGGTGCGGACGAAATGACCTCGGGCCGTTGCCGGCGGGGCCGGGGCGTGCCGGCGGCGGCCGTGCGGACGGGGCGTTGTCAGTGGGGCGTCCTAGGGTGGACAGTCCGCACAGCACTGCGAGAACGGGGAGCCTCCATGACCACTCTGCCCGACCGGCCGCGTACGGCCCTGCTCGTCATCGACGTCCAGAAGGGCGTGGTGGCGGGCGCGCCCCGGCGCGACGAGGTGATCGCCAACATCGGCGCCCTGATCGACACCGCCCGCGCGCAGGGCGCTCCGGTCGTCTGGATACAGCACTCGGACGGCGAACTGGTGCGCGGCAGCGAGAACTGGCAGTACGTCGAGGAGCTGGTCCGCCTCGATCCGGAGCCGCTCGTGCACAAGACCTACTTCGACTCCTTCGAGGACACGGAGCTGGAGTCGGTGCTCGCCGAACACGGGGTGGGCCGGGTCTTCGTCACGGGTGCGCAGACGGACGCGTGCATCCGCTCGACCCTGCACGGAGCCTTCGTGCGGGGCTACGACGTGACGCTGGTCGGTGACGCGCACACCACGGAGGATCTCAGCCAGTACGGCGCGCCCGCCCCGGAGCAGGTCATCGCCCACACCAACCTGTACTGGTCGTGGCAGAGCGCGCCCGGCCGCAGCGCGGGCACGGTGGACACGGCGAAGGTGACGTTCGAGGGGACCGCGACGGGCTGAGCCGCTCCCGCGAGGGCAGGGCCAGGCGGGGCGGCGTGAGGGGCGGGCGGGCGCCCGCGCGGTCGCCTTGCGGGCTCCGGCCTCGACGGCGCGCACGACGGGGAGCGCCTTGCCGCGGAACGCGGTGCGCACGCCCTTGAGGCGGAGCCCTCGTCCGGGTCGGAGCGGAAGATGTCGGTCGCCGGCGTCCGCGTGCCGGCCGGTCGGGGCGGTGGGTCCGACGGCGTCGCCTGGCGCGAACCGCCGGCCGTCACGCAGCGGTACCGTGTGGCGCCCCGGCCCGCTCCTTGCGTGCGCGGCGACCAGGGCCGGCGGGGCGCCGAGGACTGCTCCGGCGGCCGGTGCGACCGCGGGGGCGGCGAGGACCGGTCTGCGCGTGACCGACGTGGACGGCTCTCCCCGCATCCGGACATCGGAATCGGAAGTCCTCGCAACTCATCGCCGCCCAACAGGATCTGACGACGCCCCACTCCGGCCCGTCCAGGGTGCGGAAATCCCCCTGCGTCCTCGTGAACCCTCTGGGCCGCTCTCGGTGAAGATCGGCCGGTTCTGCCTCTTGACCCCGGCGCACGTCCGCTGTGCGGCCGCCCCACAGGGGTTCCGGTCCACGCGCGGGCCGTACGCACTAGGCTGGAACGGAAGTGACCTGCCTGTTCACTGTGAGTGCCCGCACGGGAGTGGCGAGATGAGCCCGGAGTATCCGTTCGACGAGGCCGCGACGGCCCGGGCCGTCGTCGACGACGTCGGCACGCTCATCGGGTGGAACGAGGGCGCCCGGGCCCTCCTCGGCTGGTCCCCGGACGAGGTCGTGGGCCGGCCCGCCGCGGAACTCCTGAGCGAGGCCCTGCCCCTCCCCACCGGTTCCCGCTGGGACGGAACGGTGACTTTGCGCCACCGCGACGGCCGACCGATGCCGACCTGGCTGCTCGCCCACCACAGCCGGTCCGAGGACGGCCGGCCCGGGCAGTGGCTCGTCGTCACCCCTCTCACCGGGAACGGTCCCGCCCCCTCGGAGGAGCCGCTCGCCACTGCGGGGCTGGTCCAGTCCCCCTGCCCGGTGGCGGTCTACGACGAACAGCTACGGCTGCGCCGGATCAACGACGCGATGAGCGACGTCATCGGGCTGCCCGAGGAGCGCGTCAAGGGCCTGCGGCTCTCCGAGATCGGCGGCCTGTCGCAGAGCTCCGAACTGGAACGGCACATGCTCCAGGTGCTCCACAGCGGCCGGGCCCAGGACGTCGAGACGTACCTGCGGACCGGCGGTGAGGGCCGCGCGCACGCCTGGCTGGCCCGGATGGCGCCGGTGACCGATCCGGCCGGCCGGATCCGGGGCGTGTGCCTGGCCGCCCACGACTTCACCGAGCACCACCGCTCCCGTGAGCGGCTCCAGCTGGTCAACGAGGCGAGCGTGCGCATCGGCAGCACCCTCGACGTGACGCGCACGGCCCAGGAGCTGGCCGAGGTGTGCGTCCCCGCGCTCGCGGACTTCGTCAGCGTCGACCTGCTCGACCCGCAGGACGGCGAACCCCCGGCCCGGTTCGTCCCGCCGGTGAGTCTGCGACGCGCGGCGCACCACTCGGTCAACGCCGGCAGCCCCGAGGCGGTGGCCGAGCCCGGCGAGGCACAGGACTTTCCGGCCGGGTCGCCGCAGGCCGACTCGCTGGCCGCGGGCCGCACCATCGTCGGCACGGTGGCCGGCGGCGGTCTGGACGCCTGGCTGGAATGGGACCCGGCACGCGCCGCCCGGGTGCGCGAGCTCGGCATCCACTCCACGATGTCCGTGCCGATCCAGGCCCGGGGCGTCACCCTCGGCGTCGCCGTCCTCACCCGGTTCCGCCGGCCCGAGCCCTTCTCCCCGGACGACCTGCTGCTGGCGGAGGAGGTCACGACCCGGGCCGCCGTCTGCATCGACAACGCCCGCCGCTACTCCCGCGAACGCGAGACGGCCCTCGCCCTGCAGCGCAGCCTGCTGCCGCGGACCCTGCCGCGCACGGCGGCCGTCGAGGCCGCCTCCCGCTATCTGCCGGCCGCCCGCGCCGGGGTCGGCGGCGACTGGTTCGACGTCATCCCGCTGTCCGGGATGCGCGTGGCCATGGTCGTCGGGGACGTCGTCGGACACGGCGTCCAGGCCTCGGCCACCATGGGCCGGCTGCGCACCGCCGTGCGCACCCTCGCCGACATCGACCTGGCCCCCGACGAGCTGCTCACCCACCTGGACGACCTGGTGGTCCGGCTGTCGGAGGAGGCCGGCGGCGAGGGCAGCCCCGGCGAGGTCGGCGCGACCTGCCTGTACGCGGTGTACGACCCGGTGTCGCGGCGCTGCAGCCTGGCGCGCGCCGGTCACCCCCCGCCGGTGCTGCTCCGGCCGGACGGCACGCCCCGGCGGATCGAGCTGCCCGCCGGTCCCCCGCTGGGCGTGGGCGGGCTGCCGTTCGAGTCGGCCGAGCTGGAGGTGGCCGAGGGCAGTGTGCTCGCCTTCTACACCGACGGCCTGACCGAGTCCCGCGAGCGGGACGCGGACGCCGGTCACCGGCTGCTCAGGGAGGCTCTGGCAGACCCGTCGGACTCCCTGGACGAGACCTGCGACCGGATCCTGCACACCCTGCTGCCGCCCGGCGGGGCCGCCGACGACGTGGCGCTGCTGCTCGCACGCACCCGGGGCCTGCCCGCCTCCCAGGTCGCGACCTGGGACATCCCCGCCGACCCCGCGCTGGTCGCGCCGATCCGCAAGCAGGCCGTCGAGCAGTTGTCGCGCTGGGAGCTGAGCGACGCGTCGTTCACCACCGAACTGGTGGTGAGCGAGCTCGTCACCAACGCGATCCGGTACGGCTCCCGCCCCATCCGGCTGCGGCTCATCCATGACGCGACGACGCTGATCTGCGAGGTCTCCGACCACAGCCACACAGCCCCGCACCTGCGCCGGGCCAAGACCTGGGACGAGGGCGGTCGCGGCCTGCTCCTGGTCGCCCAGCTCACCCAGCGCTGGGGCAGCCGGCACACGGCCGAGGGCAAGACGATCTGGGCGGAGCTGGCGCTCCTCGAGGAGGGGTGAGGCGGTCCTCCCGCCGACCCGGCCTGGCGGGGCTCTTACCCGAACATGTTTTCATGGACGGGCTCCCGGACCTCCTCGATGGGCGGGCAGCGTCCCGACCCCGTCCCGGAGAACAGCCCTGAACACCCCGCTCGCCGAAAGTCTGTCCGTCCTCCTGCTCGCCGCCGCTCTCGGCTGGGCGGTGCTGCGCCCTGCCGGCCGGTCGGAGGCCCTGGTCGCCGTTCCCGCAGCGGCGGCGGTGATCGCCCTGGGCGCGGTGTCGCCGGACCACGCCCTGGCGGAAGCCGAACGTCTCGGGCCGGTCGTCGGCTTCCTCGCCGCGGTGCTGGTGCTGGCGCACCTGTGCGACGTCGAGGGACTGTTCACCGCCTGCGGCGCGTGGATGGCCCGCCGGGCGGCCGGCCGGCCCCGGCGCCTGCTGGCCGCGGTGTTCGTGCTGGCGTCGGCGGTGACGGCGGCGCTCAGTCTGGACGCCACGGTGGTGCTGCTGACGCCGGTGGTGTTCGCCACCGCCGCCCGGATGGGGGTGCGGTCGAGGCCGCACGTCTATGCATGCGCGCACCTGTCGAACACCGCCTCGCTGCTGCTGCCGGTCTCCAACCTGACCAACCTGCTGGCGTTCGCCGCGAGCGGGCTGAGCTTCACGCGCTTCGCCGCCCTGATGGCGCTGCCGTGGGTGGTCGCGATCGGCGCCGAGTACCTGGTCCTGCGACGGTTCTTCGCCGCCGATCTGCCCGCTGCCGAGCCCACCGCCGACGACGGTCCGGAGCCCAAGCTGCCGCTGTTCGCGCTGGTCACCGTGGCCTGCACGCTGGCGGGATTCGTGGTGGCCTCCGCGGTCGGGGTCGAACCGGCCTGGGCCGCGCTGGCCGGCGCCCTCGTCATGGCCGGGCGGGCGCTGGCGCGACGTCGTGTGACGCCGGTCGCCGTGGTGCGGGCGTCCGCGCCGGGGTTCCTCGCGTTCGTGCTGGCGCTCGGGATCGTGGTGCGCGCGGTGGTCGACAACGGGCTCGCCGGCGCGTTGCGGCACGTGCTGCCCGGCGGCTCGGGTCTGCTCGCGCTGCTGGCCGTCGCCGCAGTGGCCGCCGTCCTCGCGAACCTGATCAACAACCTGCCCGCGGTGCTGGTCCTGGTGCCGCTCGCCGCCCCGGCGGGGACCGGGGCGGTGCTCGCGGTGCTGCTCGGGGTGAACATCGGCCCGAACCTGACCTACGCCGGATCCCTCGCGACGCTGCTGTGGCGGCGTGTGGTGCAGGAGCGTGACGAGCGCGTCGAGGTCGGCGAGTTCACCCGGCTCGGCCTGCTCACGGTGCCGGCCGCGCTGGTCCCGGCCGTGGTGGCGCTGTGGGCCTCGCTCCAGGTGATCGGCGCCTGACCGCCCGGTTCAGCGACCGCCGCCGTATCCCCCGTAGCCGCCGTATCCCCCGTAGGGGTAACCGCCGTACCCTCCGTAGCCGCCGTATCCCCCGTAGCCGCCGGAGCCGTGTCCGTAACCGCCGGACGCGCCGGGCCCGCCGCCGGAGCAGGGGTTCCCGTACCAGCAGGACGTGTCGCCCGGACCCGGCGACGCGCTCGCCGACGCCGTCGGGACGGCGGACGGCGTCGGCGTGGGTGTGGGCGCCGGCTTCGCGGCCTTCGGCGTGACGGACGGGGCCGGGGCGTCGGAGGGGTCGCTGTCGGCGCCCCAGTTGACGAACTGCATCTGCGGGTCGGGCCGCGAGGTGTCGACCACCCACCGCTGGGCGGCGCTGTCCACCCGGTTCTTCAGGACGAGTGCGCCCGAGCCGTCGGTGGCCGCGGGCGCCAGCGCGAGGTTCTGCCCGGAACGCGGGACGAGCGTGCCCTGCAGCGTGAAGTCGTACTGCACGTTCCTGGCGTCCGGCTGGGCGGTGCCCGTGCACGGCGCGAGCCGCACCGAGTAGCCGAGCCGCGAGTCGAGGCAGAGGTCGGGGGCCGCGGCGCTGCGCAGCAGTCCGTTCGGGTCGTACGCCCACTGCTGGCCGGCGGCGGAGGTGCAGGCCGCGAGTTCGGCCTCGGCGCCGCTGACCGGTTTGGCGCCTTCCACGCCGATGCACAGCCCGGAGGCGACGTTGTGCAGACGGCCGCGCACGGTGCCCTGAGCGGCGGCGTCCGCGCCGGCCCAGGACGGGTCGCCGGTGGCCTTGTCCGTGCCCGGGGCGTCGGGCTCCGCCGCGCCGCTGCCCGCGGCCGGGGCGGAGCCGTCACCGGAGTCGATGACGGCCCACACCATGAGCGGCAGGACGACGAGCCCGCTCACGGTGAGCACGGCGGCGGCGAGGTTGCGCCGGCGGGCGGCGCGACGGGCCGCCTTCTGCTCCGAACGGCTCGCGCCGGGACGCGGATCGACGTCCGTCATGGAGCCGAGGTGCGGGTCCACGTCCGTCGCGGAGCCCTGGCGTCGGCCGGCGCCGGCGTCGAAGCCGGGCGCGGACGCGACCCCGGGGCCGGCCGGGGCGGCGGCCCCGGGGAGGTCGCCGAAGCGGGCTCCGATCCGGGAGACCAGGCCGGACCGCAGTCGGCCGCGGGTGGCGGGCCGGGCGCCGGCCCCGGCGGACGCGGCCGCGAAGGACCCGTCCGTGAAGGCCTCGCCCGCGTAACCGCGCGGTTTCTTCCCGGCCGGGTCGCCGGACTCGCCGTGCCCCGCCACCCTGATCTCCACATAGGCCGCGGCCGCCCAGCCCAGGATGCCGTCGGCCAGCGCGGCGCCGAGCAGCCCCTCGAACTGCAGCAACTGGTCGGCGGTGTGGGTGCAGTGCCGGCAGCCGTCCAGATGGGTGCGCAGATCGGGGTCGACGTCGACGCCGCCGCGCCGGCAGGTGACGTCCAGCAGCCGGTGGTAGCGCTGGCACTCGTCGTCGGTGGCGAGTTCACGGTGCACCTGGAGGCACTCCTCGCGAAGCCGCTCGCGGGACCGGCTCAACTCGCCGCGGGCGCCGTCCTCCTCGAGGCCCAGCAGGCCGGCCGGTACCGCCAGCGGCTCGGCCTCGACCTCGACGTGCCAGAGCAGGCAGCGAGCCGACTCGGGCAGCCGCTGGAACGCCCGGGACAGCATGCGCCGGTTCACGGGCGGCAGCATGAGGGCGGCCGCCCGGTCGGCGATCACGCCGTCGCCGTCGCCCTCGGAGCGCAGCGTGGGATGCAGCAGGTCGCGGCGGCCGTCGGTGTCCCACTCGGCCGCGATGCGGCGGACGGTGACCAGCAGATGGGGGCGCCAGGCGGCCGTCGGACCGTTCTGCCGCAGGGTCTCGCCGAACAGCCGGGTGAAGGCGGCCGTGGTGAGCATGCCGGCCGCGCGCTCGCCGTCGGTGCACAACCGGGCGTAGGAGAAGGCGGCCTCCCAGTGCCGGTCGAGCAGCTCGCCGACGGGATGCAGCGCGGGCGACGCCCCCGTCCACTTCTTCAGCTCCGCGCTGAGCTGTTCGTCCGTCGCGTCGAAGCGGCGCGCCGAAGGGGAATTCGACAGGCCTGCGTCATTCACGGGCTGCATTCCTTCCGGGGCATGCGGCATAAAGTCCATACCATCGGGTTTGCGGTTCCGCCCGGGCGGCGGACGACTCGCACAGGGTTCGGCGCCTCTGACGTCCGCAGCGGGACAGCTCTCGTGAAGCGTGGGGAGTGTGACGGGAGGCGTCTCGTGCGCACGATGGGGAAATCGTTGTCCGCGCGCCGACAAGGCACACCTTCGCACAACCGGACCAGGACGAACAAGAGATCCCACGGTTTCGTACACGGGGCACCGGACGCCGGCTATTGACGAAACGTCAAAGCAGGATCGCCCTGTGGGGTGGTCCCTGTATTGCCGTCCCTTTTGACGCCCCTGTCGCGGGCTCTTTCGCGGACGTAATTCGCCCTGCCTTTCCCTCGCCCGACCGCAGCCGCCCCGCCCCGTCTTTCGCGTCGCCCGGCTCGGGGTTACGGTGCCAGTCCCGCGGCAGGCGGACCCAGGAGGCCACGCATGACAGTGACGGACATCGACACCGCCGGGACTCCCCGCCTGAGCGAGGCGGATCTGCGGCAGTACCGGGAGGACGGTTTCACCGTCGTTCGCGGGCTGTTCACGCAGGACGAAGTCGACCGGCTCTGCGCCGAGTTCGAGGCGCTGCACGCTGCGGGGCGGCCGGTGCCCGGGCATTTCGAGCCGCGCCCCGGCGCCGTGGACCCGCTCGCCGCGTATCCGAGGGTGCTGCACCCGCACGAGATCAGTCCGCTCGCCCGCCGGGTTCTGCTCGACGCCCGACTGCGTGGCGTCCTGGAGCAGTTGCTCGACGAGGAGGCGCTGGCCGCGCAGAGCATGTTCTACTTCAAGCCGCCGGGCGCCCGGGGCCAGGCACTGCACCAGGACAACTTCTATCTGCGGGTCGAGCCGGGCACGTGCGTGGCCGCCTGGCTGGCCTGCGACGAGATCGACCGCGACAACGGCGGTCTGGAAGTCGTGCCCGGCACGCACCGGATGGAGCTGTTCTGTCCGGAGACGGCCGACGCTCAGGTGTCGTTCGCTCGGGAGTACGTGCCGCCGCCGCCCGGGCTCGCGGCGACGCCGGTCGACATGGCCGCGGGCGACGTGCTGTTCTTCAACGGCAGTCTGGTGCACGGATCGCAGCCCAACCGCAGCGGCGACCGGTTCCGCCGGTCGTTCATCGGGCACTACGTCGGGCGCTCGGCGGAGCGCATCGGCGCGTACTACCGGACGCTGACGATGAACGGCGAGCGACTGGCCCTGCCGGTGAGCGAGGGGGCCGGGCCCTGCGGCACGGAGTTCGCGCCGGCGAGCCCGCACTGACCCGCGCGGACCCTCGCCGGCCCCTCACCCGCCCCGCTCGGGCCCCCCGGAGCACCCGCCGCCCCGCGGGGCCGCCCTTCCGTCCTCGCCTACGCTCCGCCTTCCGTCGCGCCCGGTTCAGTGACCGGCGACGGCGTGCGGGGCGTAGGGCTGCTCGAGTTCCTGCAACTCCTTGTCGGTCAGCTCCAGTTCGACCGCCGCCACCGCGTCGTCGAGGTGGTTCGGCTTCGACGCGCCGATGATCGGGGCCGTCACCGTGCTCCGGTGCAGCAGCCAGGCCAGAGCCACCTGGGCGCGCGGCACCCCGCGGGCGCCGGCGATGCGGGTGACGGCTTCGACGATGGTCCGGTCGCCCTCCGGGTAGAGGGTGCTGCCGAACGCGTCGCCGGCGCTGCGGTCGGTCCGCGTGCCCCAGTCGCGGGTGAGGCGGCCGCGGGCCAGCGGGCTCCAGGGCAGCACGCCGACGCCCTGGTCCGCGCACAGGGGCAGCATCTCGCGCTCCTCCTCGCGGTAGAGGAGGTTGTAGTGGTTCTGCATCGACACGAACCGGGTCCAGCCGTGCCGTTCGGCCGTGTGCTGCATCGTGGCGAACTGCCAGGCGTACATCGAACTCGCCCCGATGTAGCGGGCCTTGCCCGCTTTCACCACGTCGTGCAGCGCCTGCATCGTCTCCTCGACGGGGGTGTGCGGGTCGAAACGGTGGATCTGGTACAGGTCGACGTGGTCGGTGCCGAGGCGGCTCAGGCTGTGGTCGATCTCGGACAGGATCGCTTTGCGGGACAGTCCGGCGCCGTTGGGTCCGGGCCGCATCCGGCCGTGCACCTTCGTGGCGAGCACGATCTCGTCGCGCCGGGCGAAGTCGCGCAGCGCCCTGCCGACGATCTCCTCGCTGGTGCCGTCGGAGTAGACGTTCGCGGTGTCGAAGAAGGTGACGCCCGCCTCCAGGGCCTGCCGGATCAGCGGCCTGGACGCCTCCTCGTCGAGGGTCCACTCGTGCGTGCCCCGGTCCGGGACGCCGTAGGTCATACAGCCCAGACAGATCCGCGACACGTCCAGACCCGTCGAACCGAGCTTCACGTACTGCATCGTCGCCGCTCCTGACATCGGTGGGAGGTGAAGGAGGTACGTGAACGGAGCGTACGTGGGCCCGGCCGCCCGGGTTCAGCCGAGCAGGTCCAGCGCCCGCTCCCAGTGGAACTCCGCACTCTCCGCCGTGTCGTACGGGCACCCGAACCGCACGCCCGTCGCGCGCAGCCGGGCGAGGCTCCCCCGGTAGGCGGGGTGGCCGGCGAGGGTCTCGTTCACACACGGCAGGACGCCTATGGGGACGCCGAGTCCGACGGCCTCGCACAGGGTGCCGAGGGCGAGGGTGTCGGCGATGCCGGCGGCCCACTTGTTCAGGGTGTTGAAGGTGGCCGGGGCGACGACGACGGCGTCCGGCTGCGGGAACGGTCGCGGATCGGCGGGGCGCCGCCAGGCGGAGCGGACGGGGAGGCCGGTCTGCGCCTCGACCGCGGCGGCGTCGAAGAAGCCGTTCATGGCCGACGGCGTGGCGATCACGCCGACCCTCCACCGTCGCTCCAGCGCGGCGGTGATCAGCACGTCCACGCCCGACGCGACGCCCGCGGCGCAGACGACGACATAGAGGAAGGGCCGCCGAGTTGCGTCCGGTTCTTCGTCCTGTTCGGTCACCCGGGAACCCTACTGAACCGGGAAGGACAGCTCCCGTCCGGCCGCGGGACCGGGTCCTGCACGCGGCTGCCGGTCACGAAATCCGGTTGCCCTCGGCCGCTGCTCACCCGCAGGATCCAGCCATGCTCACTTTCGACGCCCCTCTGCCGCTGACGTCCGCCGCCGCTCCTACGGCACCGGTCCAGCAGCAGCCCGGCCGTCCCCGAAGGCGCGACGCCGTACGACGGTGACGGCCGCGCTCGTCGCGGGCCTGGTCGCGGGGTACGGCATCGCCGTGCCCGTCGGCGCGGTCGCGACCTACCTCGTCTCGCTCACCGCCCGCACCTCGCTGCGCACCGGGGTGTGCGCCGCGCTCGGCGTCGCCACCGCGGACGGCCTCTACGCCCTGGTCGCGACCGTGGGCGGCTCCGCCGCCGCGGCCGTGCTGCGGCCGGTGCTGACGCCACTGCGCTGGGCCTCGGCCCTGGTCCTGCTGGCGCTGGCGGTCCGGGGCGCGCGGAGCGCCGTGCGCCAGTACCGGGCACACCGGCTCGCCACCCGGTCCGGGCCGCCTGCGCCCAGCCCGGCCCGGGCCTATCTGAACCTCCTCGGCATCACCCTCCTCAACCCCACGACCGTGGTCTACTTCGCCGCGCTGGTGCTGGGCGCCGGCACCGCCGACCCGGTACGGCCCCTGGAACAGGGCGTGTTCGTGCTGGCTGCCTTCGTCGCCTCGGCGAGCTGGCAGGTACTGCTGGCCGGAGGCGGCGCCCTTCTGGGCCGGGCGCTCACCGGCCACCGTGGACGTCTGGTCACGGCCCTCGTGTCGAGCGGGGTGATGACCGTGCTCGCCGTCCGGATGGTGACGTAGGCGGCCGGACGTGCGGATGAAACACGCGGCCATCGGTGTTGCAGCACTGTGCGGGCCGACGTGCGCGACGCACGACCACGCGGACCACGCGGACCACGCGTCCGGAACGACGACATGACGGCACAGCGCCATCAGCGACATGACGAAGGGGACGGAATCCATGCCTCTCGAAGGCGAGTACGAACCCAGCCCGACACAGTGGGTGCGCGAGCAGGTGGAGCTCTACGAAAGCTCCGGCGGCACCGAGGGCACGACCCTGCGGGAGACGGGACTGCCCGTCATCCTGCTGACGACCCTCGGCGTGAAGAGCGGTCGGATTCGCAAGACCCCGCTGATGCGCGTCGAGCACGACGGCCGGTACGCCCTGGTCGCGTCCCAGGGCGGCGCGCCCAAGCACCCCGTCTGGTACCACAACATCAAGGCCCTCCCCCAGGTCGAGCTGCAGGACGGACCGCTCAAGCAGGACATGACGGCCCGTGAGGTCACTGGCGCGGAGAAGGCCGAGTGGTGGGACCGGGCCGTCGCCGCCTACCCGCCGTACGCCGAGTACCAGACGAAGACGGACCGGGAGATCCCGGTGTTCGTCGTGGAACCGGCCGGGAGCCGCTGACCTCCCGGATCGCGCTCGCGGCGTCCTCGCGGGCGCCGCGAGCGGAAAACCCGCGGTGGGAACGCATCAAGGCGTTCCCACCGGGCACCCGACCGTCAGGCCCCGCCGCGCTCCCCCGTCGCGGCGGGGCCTCCCGCCGTCTCTCCCGCGGGCCGGTCGGTCACGTCGAGGAAGATCTGGTCCGCCTCGGAGATCGTCGAGGCGATGGACCGCTTGATGCGGACGGCGACCTCCTCGACCCGCTCGCTGTCCATACCCGGCACGAGGTCCACGCGGGCCGCCACGAGTACCGAGTCCAGGCCCATCTGCATGGTGAACACCGCTTCGACGCTGTCGATCTCCGGCTGGGCGTCGAGGAGCGCACGGATCCGCGCGCCGGTCTCGGGATCCGCGGCCTCGCCGATGAGCTGGTCGCGGGCGTCGCGGCCGAGCCGGAAGGCGACGTAGACGAGGAGCGCGCCGATCGCCAGCGACGCGGAGGCCTCCCAGACGACCTGTCCGGTGACCATGTGCAGGGCCATGCCGATCGCGGCCAGGGTGACGCCGAGCACGGCCGTGCCGTCCTCCGCGACGACCGTGCGCAGGGCCGGGTCCCGCAGGCCCGCGCTGCCGCCCTGCCGGCGCACCTGGTGCAGGGCCCGCGCCAGGGAGGCGCCCTCGGCGAGGAAGGAGACGCCGAGCACGATCAGGCCCGCCACATAGCCGCTGAGCTTCTCGTCGGCTCCCGACCGCAGCGCCTCGACGCCCTGGAAGAAGGAGAAGCAGCCGCCCATCACGAAGATCCCGACGGCGGCGAGGAGCGACCAGAAGAAGCGTTCCTTGCCGTAGCCGAAAGGATGCCGGCGGTCGGCGGGGCGGCGGCTGCGGCGCAGGGCGGCCAGCAGGAACACCTCGTTCAGGCTGTCGGCCACCGAGTGCGCGGCCTCCGACAGCAGCGCCGGCGACCCGGCGAGGACGCCGCCCAGCCCCTTGGCGGCGGCGATGACCAGGTTGGCGGCCAGCGCCACGAGCACGGTGACGCGTGTGCGGCGATCGGCCGCGCCGTCGTCCGCACCGCTCGCACTCCGCGAGCCCGACCCGCTTGACGTGCCGGACGGGCCGGGTGTCCCGTCCTGGCCGGATCGCCCGTCCGGGCCGTCCGGGCCGGTTGTGCCGGGCCGGCCTGCTCGTTCGCCTGCCGTGCCGGCGGTCCGGCCGATGCTGCGATCGTCCACCCCCTGACTCTCTCGGGCCTTCGTCTCGGCCGGGTGATCGGCGTTCCGTTCTGAAGGTGTCGCGCTCACCTTCGCCGAATTCCCCGGCGGATCGCGATCACACCGTGCCGCCGGCCGAAAACAGGGAACGCGGGGAACAGGAGACGCGACAACCACCGGGAGGAAGCCATGAGCGACGGGGGCGGCGACGGGGGCGGCGACGGCAACAGCGCCTACGGGCACACGGCCTTCAGGCGCGCCAGGAGTCACTTCACCGACCGGATCACCGCGGACGGCCGGGACGGCCGGCCCGTCGCCGCGGACCGCTACCGGCTGGTGGTCAGCCGCGCCTGCCCCTGGGCGAGCCGGGCCGTGATCTCCCGGCGGCTCCTCGGCCTGGAGGGCGCGCTGTCGATGGCGATCACCGATCCGGTCCAGGACGACCGCAGCTGGCGGTTCGGCCTCGACCCCGGCGGCCGCGATCCCGTCCTCGGCATCCGGTACCTCGCCGAGGCGTACGACCGGCGGGAGCCCGGTCACCCGGGCGGGGTCAGTGTGCCCGCGATCGTCGACGTGCCGAGCGGGGAAGTGGTGACGAACGACTACCAGCAGCTCACCCTCGACCTCGCCACCGAGTGGACGGCCCTGCACCGCCCCGGCGCGCCGGACCTCTACCCGGAGCGGCTGCGCGACGAGATCGACGCGGTCATGGCCGACGTGTACGAGGACGTCAACAACGGGGTGTACCGGGCGGGGTTCGCCGACAGCCAGGACGCGTACGACGAGGCGTGTACGGGAGTCTTCCGACGCCTGGAGCTGCTCACGCCGCGACTGGCACGGCAGCGGTACCTGGTGGGCGACACCCTCACCGAGGCGGACATCAGGCTGTTCACCACACTGGTGCGTTTCGACGCCGTCTATCACGGTCACTTCAAGTGCAACCGCTGGAAGCTGACGGAAAATCGGGTGTTGTGGGCCTACGCCCGCGACCTCTTCCAGACGCCCGGCTTCGGCGACACCGTCGACTTCGACCACATCAAGCGGCACTACTACCAGGTGCACACCGGCATCAACCCGACGAGGATCGTGCCCCTCGGCCCGGACCTGGCCGGCTGGCACTCCCCGCACCGCCGGGAGGAGCTCGGCGGCCGTCCGTTCGGCGACGGCACACCGCCCGGCCCGGTGCCGGCCGGTGAAGAGGTTCCGGCAGCCGGCCGGGCCCGCCGTCCCTCCCCCGTGACAGAGAAGGAGTGAAGAGATCCATGGCCAAGAAGAGGAAACTCCCCCTCGTCTACCAGCCCGTCGGATTCGCGCTGGGCTGGGCGAGCGGCGCCCTGGCGGGGCTCGCGTTCCGCAAGGCGTGGAAGGCGATCCGGCACGAGGACGACGCACCGGACGCGCTCGACCGGGACCGCGGCTGGGGCGAGGTCCTGCTGGCCGCGGCGGTGCAGGGCGCGATCTTCGCGGCCGCCCGCAGCGCCGCCGACCGCACCGGCGCCAAGGCGATCGAACGCTCCACCGGCGTCTGGCCCGCCAAGGAGAAGGGCGGCCGCGACTGACGCCCGCCCCGCCGTCACGGGCCCCGGGCGCGGTGTGCGGAACGCGGCGGGCAGCGCGCGGTGGCGCGGAAGGACGGACGGCTTCCCCGGCGCGGAAACCACGCGGAGCGGCGGGCGCCTGCCGAAAGGGCTGGGCCCGCCGCTCCGCGTGCGCCGGGTCCAGCCCTGCTCAGCCCTGCTCAGCCCGACTCAGCCCGACTCAGCCCTGCTCAGCCCTGCTCAGCCCTGCTCAGCCCTGTTTCGGGGCGGGCGAAGGCGTCAGCCGGAGCGTGAAGGAGTGGCCCGCCGGATCGGCGTAGCCCCGTTCCTCGTGGGGGCCCGGGGCGCCCTTGGTCTCCAGGGGGCGGCCGCCCAGGCCGACCACCCTGCGTTCCACCTCGTCGAGGTCGTCGACCAGGAAGTCCAGGTGGGCCTGGAGGGAGTTCTCTGGGCGGGGCCAGCTCGGCGGGGTCGCGTTCACGTCGCGCCGGAAGGCCAGGCGAGTGCCGTCGTCGCTCCTGATCTCGACGCGGTTCGCGGTCCGGTCGGTCTCCTCGGCGTCCAGCAGCCCCTTGTAGAACTCGGCGAGCTTCTCGGGCTCGGCACAGTCGAGCACCACGACGCCCGCTTTCACCAGTGCCATGTCGTCGTCTCCTCCACGAGATCCGGGCCGGGACGGAGCGCCCCGCCTCCGAACCCTGCGGATACCCCCGTTTCGGCCGCCCACGGGGGGGGCCGGGCGACCGCCCCTGGACTTCTTGGACAGGTGTCCCGCTATAGTGGACACCTGTCCAAGAAGTGAGAGGGAGACCATGGAAATCCTGGCGAACGTTCTGGTCGCGCTGGTGGCCGCGCTGCATCTCTACATCCTGGTGATGGAGATGTTCCTGTGGCAGAAGAAGCCGGGTCTGTCGTTCCACGGCTTCGACCCCGAGATGGCGAAGAAGACCGCCGCGATGGCCGCCAACCAGGGGCTCTACAACGGCTTCCTCGCGGCGGGCCTGGTGTGGGGGCTGATCGCGGCCGACCCCACCGGCTTCCGCGCCCAGGTGTTCTTCCTGTCCTGCGTGATCGTCGCGGGCGTGTACGGCGCGCTCACCGCGAACCGCCGGATCCTGTTCGCGCAGGCTCTGCCCGGCGCCGTCGCCCTGGTCGCCGTCCTCGTCGCACAGTGACCCGTCAGGAGCCCGAGGACCCGCGGGCGGCCCGCACGCGTGCGCGGCTGCGCTCGGCGCTCCTCGATGAGTGCGCCGAGCGGCCGCTGGAGGAGGTGGGAGTGGCCGCGCTGGTACGGCGGGCGGGCGTCGGCCGGGCCACTTTCTATGTGCACTATCCCGACCTGGAGGCCCTCGCCGTCGACGCCTGCGCCGACGTCGTACGGGAGGCCGTGGAGGCGTTGCACGCCTGGCAGGGGCGCCCCGACCCGGTGCGGGCCCCGGCCGCGCTGGCGGGGTTCTTCGAGTCGCTGACCCCGCACGGCACGCTCTACCGCACGCTGCTGACGCCGGGCGGCGGCGGGCCGCTCGGCCGGGTGCTCCACCGCGATCTGCGCGCCTACAGCCTGCGGGAGCGGCAGCGGGCGGGCGCGGCGGACGCGCCGCTGGTCGCCTCGGCCGTCGCCGCGACCTTCGCCGGCGTCCTGGCGGACTGGCTGCACGGCGACCTGGACGGCTCGCCCGCCGAGATCGCCGACCAGGTGTGGCAGTTGCTGGTCGCGCTGCACGCGAGCCGCTGAGAAGGTCCCGGCCGGCGGTGAGCGGTGAAGCGGTGAGCGGCGGTTCAGCGAGGCGTCGTCTGGAACGTCCTGCGATACGCCTGCGGAGAGACGCCGATGGACGCGTGCAGATGCTGACGCGGCGAGGCGCCCGTGGCGAAGCCGACGCGGCCGGCGATCTGGTCCACGGAGAGGTCGCCGGCCTCCAGCAGATGCCGGGCGTGCGCGACGCGCTGCTGGATCAGCCAGCGGCCGGGACTGAGCCCCGTCTCGTCGTGGAAGCGGCGGGCGAAGGTGCGCAGGCTCATCCTGGCGTGTGCGGCGAGCTCGGCCAGGGTGAGCGGCTCGCCGAGCCGCCGCAGGGCCCACGCGCGGGTGTCCGCGGTGCTCGCCGCGCCGGCCTCGGGAACCGACTGTTCGACGTACCGGGCCTGGCCGCCGTCCCGGAAGGGCGGGACGACGCACCGGCGGGCCACCTTGTTGGCGAGTTCGCTGCCGTGGTCCTTGCGGACGAGATGCAGGCAGACGTCGACGCCGCAGGCCGCTCCCGCCGAGGTCAGCACACGGTCCTCGTCGACGAACAGGACGTCCGGGTCGAGCTCGACGTGCGGGTACCTGCGGCGGAACTCCTCCGCGACACTCCAGTGGGTGGTGGCCCGGCGGCCGTCGAGCAGGCCCGCGGCGGCGAGCACGAACGCGGCGGTGCAGATGGAGACGAGGCGCGCCTCGGGACGGATCCGGGCGAGCGCCGCGGCGACCCCGTCGGACAGGTGGTCGGCCATCCGGTCGGGGGCCACCGGGGCGATGACCACCGTGTCGGCCGTCTCCAGCAGCTCGGGACCGTGCTCGACGCCGACCGTGAAGTCCGCCTTGGTGTGCACCGGATGCCCGTCGACCGTGCAGGTCAGCACCTCGTAGTGGCCGTCGGCCGCGCCGAACACCCGGCTCGGGATGCCGAGTTCGAACGGGTAGACGCCGTCGAGACTGGTGCGGGTACGCGCCGCGGGCGTCAACCCGACCGACTGGAAGCAGCGCGCCACGGGCGGCCTCCTGGGCGAGCCGCCGTTCGTCCTGGGCCGGGACCTCTCCGGGGACACCTCGGTCGACTCCCTGCGCGTCCTGCGCCCGGGCGGGATCGTGGTGTCGATCCTGCCGGTCGGTTCCGGGGAACTCCACGACGAGGCCGAGCGCCTCGGCGGGCGGGCGGCCCGGATACTGGTGGACGCCGACCGCGCCGGGACGCGGGAGGTCGCCCGGCTGGTCGAGGCGGGACAGTTGCGCGCCACGATCGCGGGGACCTTCCCGCTGGCCGACGCCGCCGGGGCGCACAGGCTCGGCGACACCGGCCGGACCGCCGGGAAGCTGGTCCTGACAGTCGACTGACGAGACGTCAGATTCCGGCGGCAGCGGGTTCGTCGGAAGGTCAGAACGTCAGGACGGGCTTGATCGTCTTGCCCGAGGTCATGTCCTGGACCGCCCGGTCGATGTCCGCGAACGCGTACGTGCCGATCAGACGGTCCAGCGGCAGCCGCCCCGCCTTGACCAGTTCGACCAGGGCCGGAATGAAGCTCTGCGTCTCGCTGTCGCCGAGGGTGAGGCCCACGACCCGCTTGCCGCCCAGCAACCCGTTCACATCCAGGGCGACTTCGCTGCCGAAGGGCGGCGCGCCGACCACCACCAGGGTGCCGCGGGCGGCGAGCGCGTCGACGCCCCGGCGCAGTACGGCCGTGCTGCCCGTGGTCTCCACGATGCCGTCGGCGCCCCGCCCGCCGGTGATCTCCACGAGGGCGTCGCCGAGGTCGTCCCGGCCGGCGTCGACGGTATGTGTGGCACCCAACTCCCTTGCCAGGTCCAGGCGTTCGGCGACCCGGTCGACCGCGACGATCGTGGTGGCCGGGGTGAGGGCGGCCGCCATGACCGCCGACAGGCCGACGGCTCCGGCCCCGAGGACGACGACGGTGCTGCCCGTCGCGGGCTCGAGCACGTTCCAGACGGCGCCGACCCCCGTCTGGACGCCGCAGCCCAGCGGGGCGATCGACGCCAGCGGCACGTCGGGGTCGACCTTGACGAGGCTGCGCTCGTCGACCAGCGCCCGCTCTGCGAACGAGGACTGGCCGAAGAAGTGGCCGCCGAGCGGCTCGCCGTCCCGGCTGATCGTGCCGGTGCCGTCCGCGCGGCGGCCGCCGAGGAGGTTCAGCGGCAGCCACGAGGCGCAGTAGGCGGGGTGGCCGCCGTGACAGTTGCGGCAGTCCCCGCAGGAGGTGAAGGACAGCACGACGTGGTCGCCGGGGGCCACGGCCGTGACGGCCGCACCGACCGCCTCGACGACCCCCGCGCCCTCGTGACCGAGGACCCCGGGCAGCGGGAAGGGCAGTCCGCCGCCCGCCACCCCGAGGTCGGTGTGGCACAGCCCGGCCGCCACCAGCCGGACGACCGCCTCGTGCGGCGCGGGGTCCTCGAGGACGACCTCGGAGAGGGTGAAGGGCGCTCCGGCGGACTCGACGACGGCGGCGCGTGTGGTGATGGTCATGGGTGTGACTCCCTTGCTCTCGCGGCGCGTTCAGTCGAGCGAGACGACGACGGACTTGACCTTGGTGTACGACTGGAGCGCCTCGGGGCCGTACTCGCGGCCGAAGCCGGAGTCCTTGACGCCGCCGAAGGGGACGGCCGGGTCGAGCATCGCCCAGTCGTTGACCCAGACGATGCCGGCCTGGAGGCGGTCGGCGACGCGGTGCGCGCGGGCCAGGTTGCCGGTCTGGACGCCCGCAGCCAGGCCGTACGGCGTGGAGTTGGCGAGCGCGACGGCCTCGTCCTCGTCGTCGAAGGGCTGGACGGTGAGGACCGGTCCGAAGATCTCCTCCTGCACGACCCGGGAGTCGTTGGCCAGATCCGCGATGACGGTGGGCCGGTAGTAGTACCCGCCGTCGAGGTCGAGGCGCTCACCGCCGCAGACGATGCGGGCGCCCTCCTTCCGCGCGAGGTCGACGTACTCCTCGACCTTGCACAGGTGCTTCTCCCCCGCCATCGGGCCGACGACGGTCTCCGGCCGCCGGGGGTCGCCCACCGGCACGCCCGGCACCGCCTCGGCGAGGATGTTCAGCAGCGTGCTGTAGACCGGACGGGCCACCAGCAGACGCGGGCCGCCCATGCAGAACTGGCCGGTGTTGAAGACGAAGCCCTTGATGACGGCCCCGACCGCCTTCTCCAGGTCCGCGTCCTCGAAGACGAGGTGCGCCGCGTTGCCGCCGAGTTCCATGGTCACCGGCTTGAGGTTCTCGCCGGCGATGCTCGCGGCGTGCCGGCCGACGGCGGTGGAACCGGTGAAGGCGATCTTGTCGACGCCGGGGTGGCGCAGCAGTGCCTCGCCCGCCACCGGGCCGCTGCCGGTGACGACGTTGACCACGCCGTCGGGCACGCCCGCCCGCTGGAACAGGTCGGCCATGTACAGGGCGCTGAGCGGGGTCTCGTCGGCGGGCTTGTGGACGACCGTGTTGCCGGCGGCGAGGGCGGGGGCGATCTTCGAACCGGCCAGGATGAGGGGGAAGTTGAAGGGGGTGATCGCGGCGACGACGCCGAGCGGGCCGCGCCGGGTGTAGGCGAGGGCGTTCATGGGGGTGTCGCGGTTCGCGCCGTCCAGGGCGAAGGCGAGGGTGGCGAAGTACTCGTAGTCGTTGGCCGCGTTGGTGACGTCGACGGCGTGCGCCAGGGTGATCGGCTTGCCGACGTCGAGGCTCTCCAGCCGGGCGATCGCGTCGGCCTCGGCGCGGATCAGTTCCGCCACCCGGAGCAGGACGCGGCCGCGCTCCCTGCCGCTGAGGCCGGACCACTGCCCGGCGTCGAAGGCCTCCCGTGCGGCCCCTACGGCGGCATCCACGTCGACGGGGCCGGCCTCCGCGACGGTGGTGACGACCGCACCCCGGGAGGGGTCGACCACCTCGGTCCGGGCTCCGTCCGCGGCCTCGCGCCACTGTCCCCCGATGAACAGTCGACCGGGGCCGGTCTCGAAGGTGGTCATCGCCACTCCTCAGCATCGTCGCCAAGATTTCAACAAACAGGATTCCTGTTGGTTCGCAGTCTCTTTACAGACAGGTTTCCTGTCAATGCTCTAGGCTCGGACACATGGCCGGCTCCCAAACGCGCAGGACAGCGTCCGCACCCTCGCCCCACCGGGCGCCCCCGTCCCTTCTCTACATGGTGAAGCAGGTCGAGCTGGTCGTGCGATCCCACCTGGACGAGCTGGTCAAGCCGTCCGGGATCACGGCCCTGCAGTACACGGCGCTCACCGTGCTGCAGCGGCACGACGGACTGTCGGCCGCCCAGCTGGCCCGGGACTCCTTCGTCACCGCCCAGTCCATCGCCGATCTGGTGCGCTCCCTGGAGGGGCGCGGGCTGATCCGCCGCGAGCGCAATCCGCACAACCGGCGCGAGCTGCTGATCCTGCTCACCGACGAGGGGCGCGAACTCCTCGACCGGCACGCCGGCCCGGTGCGGGAACTGGAGGAGCGCATGGTGCGGCAGCTCACGGCGCACCAGACGGAGCAGTTCCGCGCCGCCCTGTCGACGGCCTGGCACGCCCTGTCGTAGCCCTCCCGCCACCCGGCGGCCCCTCCCCTCACCCCCCTTCGCTCACGGCGCGAAAAAACTCGGTCAGAGTCGGTTGCATTTCGAAGACATATGTCAATCGAACATGCTGGAATTCACTCCATCGGGGGTAACTTGCTGGAGCGGGGAACTGCTGCGTGCGCCCCGCCCGTTGGAGGCTCCCGACCGGTGGAGCTGGTTGGAGGCGATGTCGTCGTGCAGCAGAAATCTCCGGCGGGCACCCCGCATCTACGCGTCCGGGAGGACCGGGGGTACACGGTGCTGGAGTTCCACGGCGAGATCGACATCGTCGCGGCGACCGAGATCGGTCCGCACCTCGACGAGGCGACCTCGTGCGCCGCACCGCGCATCGTGATCGACCTGACCCCGGTGGAGTTCTTCGACTGCTCCGGGCTGCGCCTGCTGTACCGGGCCCGCGGCCGGGTCCTCGACCAGGGCGGCCGTCTGCACCTGGTCTGCCCGCACCCGCTCACCCTGCGCATCCTGCGGGCCACCGGGCTGTCCCGGCTGCTGCCGCCCGCCGCGACCCTGGAGGCCGCCCTGGAGCGGCCCGGGGCCGCCTCCGGCACGTTATGACGGCGTCGGGAAGCGCTGCTCGACGGCCCTTGCGACCCGGCCGGCCCGGCTATTCGCCGCGCGCCGCGTCGAAGAGGGCGCTGACGGACTCGCCGTTGTGGATACGGCGGACGGCCTCCGCGAGGGCGGGGGCGATGGACAGGATCCGCAGCTTGTCGGTGTGCTGCTCGGCGGGCACCGGCACGGTGTTGGTGCACACGATCTCCAGCACGTCGGGCTGCTCGCTGAGCCGTTTCAGCGCACCGGCCGCGAACAGGCCGTGCGTGCACGCCACCCGTATCGACCGCGGCTGCGACTCCCGCAACCGGTCGAGCAGTTCCAGGACCGTGCTGCCCTTGGCGATCTCGTCGTCGAGGACGATCACGTCCCGTCCCGCCACCTCGCCGATCACGGCGCTGATGCTGACCCGGTCGTCGGCGAACCGCTGTTTGGCCCCCGCCGCCACCTGGGCGCCGATCATCCGGGCGAAGGCCGCCGCCTCCTTGGCGTTGCCGAGGTCCGGCGAGACGACGGTGGTGCGGGTGAGGTCGTAACGGCGGAAGTGGGCGGCCAGCTCCCGGTGGGCGTGCAGATGGTCCACGGGCATCGAGAAGAAGCCGTGCACCTGGGGTGAGTGCAGCGTCATGGCGAGCACCCGGTGGACGCCGGCCGCCGCCATCAGGTCGGCGACCAGCCGGCCGCCGAGCGAGATCCGGGGCGCGTCCTTCTTGTCGGAGCGGGCGTAGGAGTAGTGCGGCATGACGACCGTGATCCGGCCCGCCGACGCGCCCCGGGCGGCGTCGCACATCAGCAGCAGTTCGACGAGGTGTTCCTGGACGGGCCGGACCAGGGGCTGGACGAGGAAGACGTCCCGTTCCCGGCAGTTGGCCTGGAGCTGCACCTCCAGGCAGTCGTTGGCGAACCTGCTGAGACGGGTGGGACTCAGGGGCACGCCGAGGTGGGCACAGACCTCGGCTGCCAGCTCGGGATGGGCACTGCCGCTGAACACGGAGATGTCTCGCACGATCGGCTCCTCGCTGATCATGTCCGGCTGGGGCGGGATCTCCCATGCTACGGACCGCGTCCGTTCCGCCCACCCGCGCAAGCACGCCGTAATCCACCCGCCTCCTCCCCCGCCCCTGCCGGCCCCCGGAAGGTCCGGTCCCGGCCTGCCGGCGGACCCGTCGGTCCGGCGGACGGGAGGCACGGGGCGGATCGGCCGCCCGGGTGACGTGGCCGGACCCGACCGGGCCCGGTCGCCTTCCGGTCGCGGCGGACCTCGTGGCGGGGGTGACGGGTGGCCGGGCCGGGCCGCCGGAGCGGGAGGCGTCCGAGCAGCCGGACACTGCCCACCGGAGACCGAAGACCGGTTCCGCGGCGGCAAGGACCCCGTGACGGCCTGCGTGCCCGGTGGATCCGTGGTGGATCCGTACGTCACAGGTTGCCAACAAGGCGGTCTGACAGCGCAATTGGCGGGAATCCGTGTCCTCAGGAAGGAGGGCCGTCCGCATGACGACTTCCATCGAGCCCACCGAGCCCACCAAGGCCGACAAGCCCGCCAGGCGCCTCCCCGGCCGCATGCCCGGCTGGGCCAAGGCGCTCACCGCCGTCGTGGTCGTGCTCGTCGTGATGTTCGCCGGGATCCGGCTGAGCCTGCTGCCGGGACTGCGCGACCTCTTCGGCACCGAGACCCACGACCGTACGGGCCCCGCCCTGCTGCAATCCATCCAGGACATGAGCCGTTACGACGCCGCCTCCGGCAACTTCCAGGTCGTCGTGGACCTGGAGAAGGACGCCAAGTACCTGCCCGACGCGATCCGCGGCACCCGCACCCTGTACGTCGGGGCGGGCACCGTGGACGCCTATGTCGACCTCGGCAAGGTCGGCGACGACGACGTGACGGTCGACGAGGACCGTACCTCCGCCACGCTCCGGCTGCCGCACGCGCGGCTCGGCACCCCGGCGCTCGACCCCGACCGCTCCTACGCGGTCTCCAAGCAGCGCGGTCTCCTGGACCGCCTCGGCGACCTCTTCTCCGACAACCCCGGCGGTGAACAGGCCGTGCAGAAGCTCGCGGTCCGCCACATCGGCGACGCGGCGAAGGAGAGCGAGCTGACCGTGCGGGCCGAGAGCAACACCACCCACATGCTGGAGGGACTGCTGCACTCCCTCGGCTTCAAGGAGGTGAAGGTGGTGTACGGCTCCTGACCTCCCCCCCCCGGCGCCGGACCTCGTGTCCGGCGCCGGACGGGTTGGTCGGCATCCTCCGGGTTTTCGTGGGTAATCGCCCTGTCACGCAGGGAAGTTGACTATTGGAGGACCGCATGGCCCGTGCAGCGCTACGTCCGCTCGCCGCGTTCCGCCCGCGCGGCGCCGAGGAGCCCGGAAAACCTGGAACACCCGGAAAGCGCTGGAAGCCCTGGAACAGGACCGAGACGCCTCCCCGAACCGGCGGGAAGAGCGGCAGAAGGACCGGAACGAAGACCGACGCGAAGGCCGGCCGGCCGCTGCCGTTCCCGCTGCGGCTGCTGGCCATGCTGTGCGCCTTCGCGTTCATGGTCGCGTTCGCCGTCGCGCTCGCCCGCGTCACGCTGGAGCCGTCACCCGCCTCGGTGGCCCTGGTGCACTCCAACCTGCGGCCGGGCGACTCGCTGCGGGCCTATCTGGACCAGCCGGAACTGCGCGACGCGGTGAAGCAGATCGGCGGCAACCTGCTGCTGGGCGTGCCCTTCGGCGTGCTGGTGCCGGTCGTCGCCCCCCAGGCGCGCGGCCTGCTGCGCGTGCTGCTGCTCACGGCGGCCGTCATGCTGCTGGTGGAGTTCGCCCAGGGCGCGCTGGTGACCGGACGCGCCTTCGACATCGACGACGTCATCCTCAACACGACCGGCGCGCTGATCGGCTATCTGATCCTGGGGCGCCGGGTCGGCCGGGCGGTGCACGCCCGCAAGCCGCGCGCGTGACAGCGGGGCGGGGACGAGGGCCGGACCGGCGTCAGTGCGGGTTCCAGGTGTACTTGTCCCCGCCCACCCAGCGCACCACGTCCGGGTCGTCGAGGTCGTGCACCGTGATGCCGTACGCGGCGGCGATCTCGAGGACGTCGGTCACGTCCCTGGCCTCGCCGACCACCTCGGCGTCGATTTCCACGATGCGGAACGGAACGGCGGCGGGCTGCACCCCCAGCACCATGATCCGCGGTCGGGAGATACGGAGGCTCGCGATTTCGGTCATGACATAGAGGGTAGAGCGGAACCAATCGCCACGAATCATTCGATCACGGACATGAGGGCAGCACGGCCGCGTCGTCTCCCCGACGTGCGGTCCGCGCGCGGGCGGGGAACTCTGGAGCCAGGAGGTGGCGATGGACCCCGTCGAGGCCCTGGACCGGATCGCCTTCCTGCTGGAGCGGTCGCTGGCCCCCACCTACCGGGTGCGCGCGTTCCGCACGGCGGGCCGCGTGCTGCGCGAGCTGCCCGCCGCGGAGGTCGAGCAGCGCGCGGCCGCCGGGACGCTGGAGTCCCTGAAGGGCGTGGGCCCCAAGACCGCCCAGGTGGTGCGCGAGGCGCTGGCCGGGCAACAGCCGTCGTACCTGACGAAGGTGGAGGACGAAGCCGGCCGGCCGCTCACGGAGGGCGCGGGGACCGGGCTGCGGGCGCTGCTGCGGGGAGACTGCCATGTCCACTCCGACTGGTCGGACGGCGGCAGCCCGATCGAGGAGATGGGCCGGACGGCGGCGGCCCTCGGCCACGATTGGGCCGTGCTCACCGACCACTCGCCGCGGCTGACGGTGGCCCGCGGCCTGTCCCCCGAGCGGCTGCGCCACCAGCTGGACGTGGTCGAGGAGCTCAACGCGACCTGGGCGCCCTTCCGGCTGCTGACCGGCATCGAGTGCGACATCCTCGACGACGGGTCCCTCGACCAGGAGCCGGAGCTGCTGGAGCGGCTCGACGTGGTCGTGGTGTCCGTGCACTCCAAACTGCGCATGGAGGCCCGGGCGATGACGCGCCGCATGGTCAGGGCCGTGCGCGATCCGCACGCCGACGTGCTCGGCCACTGCACCGGACGGCTGGTGGGCGGGCGCGGGCGGCTGGAGTCGGAGTTCGACGCGGACGAGGTGTTCGCGGCGTGCGCCGAGTCCGGCACGGCCGTGGAGATCAACAGCCGGCCCGAGCGGCTCGACCCGCCGCGCCGGCTGCTGCGCCGGGCGGTGGCCGCGGGCACGCTGTTCTCCGTCGACACCGACGCGCACGCGCCGGGCCAGCTGGACTGGCAGATCCTCGGCTGTGCGCGGGCCGAGGAGTGCGAGGTGCCCGCCGAGCGGGTCGTCACCGCCTGGCCGCTCGATGACCTGCTCGCCTGGACGCACGAGGGGCGGACGCCGGCGGGAGTGGCGGGCCGCTGAGGTGGTACCCGGCGGGTGGCTCGAGAGAGAGGATCCGAGATGACACGCGCCGCCGTGTTCGACGTCGACGGCACCCTGGTCGACACCAACCACCTGCATGTCGTCACCTGGTGGGAGGCCTTCCGGCAGGCGGGCCACCGGGTGCCGATGCACGCCGTGCACCGGGCCGTCGGCCTCGGTTCCGACGACCTGATCGCCCACCTGCTCGGCGAGGACCGGGACACGGACGCGGACTCGGAGCTCAGCGCCGCCCACAAGGCGCTCTACGGCCAGTACTTCGACCGGCTGCCGCCGCTGCGGGACGCCGGGCGGCTGCTGCGCCGGCTGCGCGACGACGGCTGGACGGTGGTGCTCGCCACCTCGGCGAGCGGGTCCGAGCTGTCGGCCCTGCGCGGCGCCATCGACGCCGACGACGCCATCGCCGCGACCGCGAGCGCGGACGACGTCGAGGCGGGCAAGCCCTCCCCGGAGCCGGTGGCCCACGCCCTGGAACTGGTCGGGGCGTCCGCCGAGGGGGCCGTGTTCGTCGGCGACACCGTGTGGGACATGCAGGCCGGCCGCCGGGCCGGGGTGCGCTGCGTGGGCCTCCTGTGCGGCGGCATCCCCCGCGCCGACCTGACGGAGGCGGGCGCGGAGACGGTGTACGACGACCCGGCCGACCTTCTGGCGTCCCTGTCGGTGAGCCCGCTCGGCCGGACGGCGGGGTGATGGACGTCACCGGGCCCCGCCGTGAACCGGGGAACACCCATGAGTGGTTACCCGTTGAACAAACCGTGGGTGCGGACGGGACAGTGTCCCCGGGCCTCACCTTCTGCCCACGGGGACGATCGTCCGGCTGAAGCCCTGTGGAGCGTCTCGCCGAGAGGCGACCGCCGTGCGCACCCACGCATCGACCGCCCCGACCGTGATTCCCCCGTCCGGTCGGGGCTCTTCTCTGCCCGGCCCGCCCCGGGGCACGGGCGCTTGACTTCGAGCGCACTCCAATTCGTAGCGTTCCGGCATGAGCACTGCACAGCACAAGATCGGCTCGGGGTTCGACGCCCACAGCACCGCCGACGACGTCCTCGCCGGCGTCGACCTGACCGGACGGCTCGCGATCGTCACCGGCGGCTACTCCGGGCTGGGCCTGGAGACGACACGCTCGCTCACCCGCGCCGGCGCCCACGTCGTCGTCCCCGCCCGACGCCCGGACACCGCCCGCGAGGCCCTGGACGGCCTCGACGGCGTCGAGGTGGACGAACTGGACCTGGCCGACCTGGACAGCGTGCGCGGCTTCGCCGACCGCTTCCTCGCCTCCGGCCGCACCGTCGATCTCCTCATCGGCAACGCCGGCGTGATGGCCTGCCCCGAGACCCGTGTCGGGCCCGGCTGGGAGGCGCAGTTCGCCACCAACCACCTCGGCCACTTCGCCCTCGTCAACCGGCTGTGGCCCGCGATCGAGCCCAACGGGGCCCGTGTGGTCGCGGTGTCCTCCCGCGGCCACCACTTCTCCGGCATGCGCTGGGACGACGTCCACTGGCGGCGCGGCTACGACAAGTGGCAGGCGTACGGGCAGGCCAAGACCGCGAACGTGCTGTTCGCCGGCCACCTGGACCGGCTCGCCCGCGACCGGGGCGTGCGGGCCTTCTCGCTGCACCCAGGCGGCATCATCACACCCCTCCAGCGGCACCTGCCCAAGGAGGAGATGATCGAGCGGGGCTGGATCGACGAGGAGGGCAACGTCATCGCCCAGGAGGGCTTCAAGTCTGCGCAGCAGGGCGCCGCCACCCAGGTCTGGGCGGCCACCTCGGCGCAGCTCGACGGGATGGGCGGGGTCTATCTCGAGGACTGCGACGTCGCCGAGCCCGCGGGCGCGGACGACGAGCGCACCGGCGTCAAGGAGTGGGCGACCGACCCGGAGCAGGCGGCCCGGCTGTGGGAGCTGTCCGCCGAGCTGACGGGCGTGAACGCGTTCTCCGGCCGGCGATAGACGACGTCACCGGCACTGGGCAGCGTGCCCGCGAGCACGGCCATGAGCGGATCGGCTCGGCCGTACCGACGGGGGCCGCTCAGGCGGACGGCTCTTCGGGCACGGGCTCGTCGGACTGGTCGATGTCCGTGTGCGACGCCCCCGGGGACGCGCCCTTGCGGCCGGCGCCCGACTCGTCGGTGTCGGGGACGTCCGCGGCCTCGGCGGGCTTCGCCGACCGATCCGGCCCGGCGATGTCCCAGGGGTCCTCCGCGTCCGCGTCGGCCTGCTGGTCCGGCAGGTCGCGCGGGACGGGTGCGCTGGTCTCGTCCGGGCCTTCGAGGCGGTGTGCGGCCACGACGGCCTCCCTTCGCGGTGGTGCTGGCGCCGGACGCCGTCCGTCCGGCACCACGCGAGTACCTCCCGGGCGGCCGGCGAAACGTGACGCGGGTCGGCGTGAGCGGGGCGGAGGCGAGCCGGGAGTGTCCGACCAGCCGCCGCCGGGAGGGCGGGCAGCTGCCCGGCAGGAGCCGGGGGGTACGGCGGTTCGAGGGGCCGCGGGGTCATGTGCGCGGACAGCCGCGGCGGGGCTGCCGTCTCGGGCCGGCGGACGGCCCCCCTTCGGCGTCCGGCGAACCCATCGGCGCCGGGACGGCCCTTCGGCGCCGGCGACGCAGACGAATCCCGTCGGCGCCGACACCGCGACGGGCCCCTCGGCATGGCGCGGCGGGCGCCTCAGCGTGGGGCGCGTTCCTCCAGCACCGTGCGCCAGGCCGGCGCCGGGCCGATGGGGACGGGGTCGGGGCGACGGCCGCCGCGGGCGAAGAAGTCGGCGAGCGGGAGGATCGCCGCGCCGACGGTGACGGCGTCGGGGCCGAGCCGGCCGAGCTCGACGCTGACCTTCTGCGCGGGGTGGCGCAGCGCGTACGCGGTGGCATGCCGGCGCACGGCCGGCAGGAAGCGGGCGCCGAGCTGGAGGCCGGCCCAGCCGCCGATGAGGATGCGCTCGGGCTGGAAGAGGTTGATCAGGTCGGAGAGGCCTGCGCCCAGGTACTCCGCCGTCTCCTCCAGCACCGCGAGCGCCACCGGGTCGGGGGTCCGCCCGCCGTCGGCGGTGTCGCCGTCCAGCGGGTAGGCGGCGGCGAGCATCGCCGTCAGCGCCGTCTCCTCGTCCGCGCCCTCCGGCGGCCGGCCGCCGGCCTCGCGCCAGCGCTCCAGCAGCGCCTCCGCGCCGGCGTACGCCTCCAGACAGCCGAGGGCGCCGCACCGGCAGCGGCGGCCGCGCACCCGCACGGTGAGGTGTCCCCACTCGACAGCCCGGCCGTGCTCCACCTCGGGGGTCACGAGGCAGGCCCCGACGCCCGAGCCGAAGAGGACGACGACAGCGTTGTGCGCGCCGCGTCCGCCGCCGAACCACATCTCGGCCTGGCCGAGGGTCTTCGCGCCGTTGTCGATGAAGTACGGGACCGACTCGGGGAGAAGGGAGCCCTCGCGCAACAGCTCCTCCAGCGGGACGGCGTCCCAGCCGATGGTCTGACCGTGCACCACCGCGCCGCGCCCGGGGGTGTGCTCGACGATGCCGGGGACGCCGATGCCGACGCCCAGAAGCTGTTCGGGGCCGACGGAGGCCGCCGCCAGCACCTCGGCCACGCCGTCGCGGATGTGACCGACGATGCCGTCGACCTCGTACCGCCGCTGCTCCAACGGCTTCTCCACGCGCGCGAGTTCGGTCAGCGTCAGGTCGAACAGCTCGATCCGCACCCGGGTCTCGCCGACGTCCACTCCGATCATGTGGCCGCTGCCGGGGGCCGCCCGCAGCAGGATGCGGGGGCGGCCCCCGTCGGAGTCGACGCTGCCGGCCTCCTCCACCAGACCGTCCGCGACCAGCTCGGCGACGACGTTGCTGATCGAGCCGGAGCTCAGACCGGTGGCCGGGCCGAGCTCGAAACGGCTCAACGGGCCGTCGAAGTACAGCCGCTGCAGCACAGCCGTGCGGTTCGCCCGCCTCAGGTCGCGTACCGTGCGCCCGCTCCGCCCCGTCATGTCGCTCCCTCCGAGCCCTGCCCGACCTGCAACATACCTCTGCGGACGGGCTGGGCGCGACATTCGTCCAACCCTTAGTTCACGATGTGAGCTAAGAGACGGCCGCCCTGGTGATCTCGTCCGTCCCGGTGATCTCGTCCAGCGCGGCGACGAGTTCCGGGGCGACCGTCTCCTGCGTCCAGCGTTCGCGATCCGCGCCGACCGCGCGGGGTACCGTCTCGACGAGCATGATCAGGTAGAGGTAGGCGCGGTAGAGCGCGAGCCGCAGCCGGGCGGGCGTGTCGAACACGGCCCGGCCTCCGGCCTCGCGGTAACCCGCGAGGAACGCCTCGTCCTTCCTGATGTCGCCGAGCAGGGCCAGCGAGACGAAGTCCGCGAGCGGGTCGCCCCAGAACATCCGCTCGCCGTCGATGAGACCTCCGATGCGGGCCCCGCCGCCGGTGCGGTCGACGAGGACGTTGCCGGGCCACAGGTCGAAATGGACGAGGCGCGGGACGGTGACCTCGTCGAGGGCGCCGTACGCGGACCGGGCGACGGCGGCGATCTCGTCGGCGGGGCGGGGCAGTCGGGCCCCGTAGTCGCGGGCGTCGGCGAGCACGGCGTCGAGCATCGCCGCGAAGGCGGTGCGCCAGTCGGCGGTGAGCGGGCCGAACACCCCGGAGGGATATCCGAAGCCGGGCCCGGTCACCTCGTGCAGCCGGGCGACCTGCCGTCCCAACTCCGTTCGCAGTGGCACCTGTTCTGCGGTCGTGACCGAGTCGTCCCACGGGTCGCCCGGGCACATGGTCATCAGCAGCCACTGCTCGTCGAGGGCCACGACGTGCGGCGCCGGCACCGCCGCCTCGGCCGCGCCCCGGCAGAACTCCGCCTCTGCGACCAGCAGTCGGCTCTCGTACCGCAGGGCCGGTGCGGTGGGTGCGACCTTCAGCGCGTAGCCGCTGCCGTCCGTGAGGCGGAGCTCCTCGACCGTGTTGTAGGTGCCGCCGCCGAGCGGGCGCACATCGGCCAGGCGGCCCGGTGTGATGCCCGCCGCCGTCAGTACGCTCCGGGCTCGTTCCCGGGAGTCCGTCATCGTGCGCCCGCCCCTTTCCTCCTCGGCCGGCCGCGTGCCCGCCCCCGGGCGTGCCGTGCCGTCCACGCCCGGCCCGTCGAGCCGTGTCCGGGTGGTCGGGCGGTCGGGCGGTCCGGTCGTCGAACCCGGCCGTCGGCGCGGGCTCACGGCCGGTCCAGGGTACGCAACGCGCCCCGGACGCGACGACGTGCACCGCGCACGAGCGTTCCTCCGGGCGGGAGTTGGGGTGCGTTCGTGGCGTGCGGCCGACTTCCGGCCGGCTTCCGGCCGGCGCCTTCGTGGTTAGGCTGGCGCGATGACCACCGCCTGGACCGTCCGGTCCGTCGCCCGGGACGCGACCTCGCACCCGCCGCTGCGTCCGCTGCCGTCGGAGGCGGTGCGGCTCCTGGAGGAGGTCGGCGCCCCGCCCCGGCTGGTGGCGCACCTCAGAGCGGTCCACGACGTCGCCGCCCAGCTCGTCGAACGGCTCGCCCGGAGCTGCCCGCGACTGCCCGTGGACCGGGAGGCGGTGCTGTTCGGTGCGGCCACGCACGACATCGGCAAGGCGCTGCACCCCGGTGAGCTGTCCGGCCCCGGCGCGCGGCACGAGGAGGCTGGACGGGAGCTGCTGCTCGCGCACGGGGTGCCCGCCGAGCGGGCGCGGTTCGCCGCGACCCACGCCTCCTGGGCGGCCCAGGGCATCACGGTGGAGGATCTGCTGGTGAGCCTGGCCGACAAGGTGTGGAAGAACAAGCGGGCCACGGATCTGGAGGATCTGGTCGTGGCGGAGCTGGCGCGGGCGGCCGGCCGTCCGGCGTGGCAGGAATTCCTCGATCTGGACGACTTCCTCACGTCCGTCGGGGAGGGCGCGGACCTGCGGCTGGCCTGGCAGGCGATGCATCCGGTCCACGGATGAGGCGGCGCACCGTTGCGGCTGCGCAAGGCGGAGCGGGAGAAGCGGTGAGCGCGGGGGGAAGCGGTGAGAAGCGGGTCGACGCGGCTCCCGTACGGCCGTTCACAGGGGACCTGACGGCGGGCCGTACGGGAGCGGGCGGGCACCGCATCAGTGCGCGGACGGCGTCCAGTGCGGGTCGCGGCCGAGGAAGGCCAGGAGCGCTTCTGCCGGGCCGTGGTCCGGTGCGGGCTCCCTGGCCGGGGCGAAGACCTGGTAGGCGTCGCGCAGGTGGTCCACGAGCCGGTCGGCCGCCGGCCTGATGCCCTCGGCCGTGTCCACCGGCAGCGGGCGGTCCTGACCGGTGGCGACGGCGATGTCCCAGGCGTGCACGGCGGCGTCCATCGCGGCGGCTCCGACGGCGATCCGCAGAGGCAGCGGGCCGAGCGGGGTCGGCGCCTCCTCGGTGTCCGCGGGCAGCGCCGCGTAGGCCTCGGCGACCATGACCAGGACCTTGTCCAGCTCGGCCGCCGGGTCGCCGTCGAGGGCGTCGGCCGGGTGGAAGGGGTCGCTGTCGGGCCGGCCGCCGGTGAGGGCCAGACCGTAGCCCTGCTGGTCGATGCGGGCGTGGTTGAGCACCTGTCGTGCCGTCCATCCGGCGCACGGGGTCGGGCTGCCCCACTGTCCGTCCCCGACGCCCGCGACCACCTCGCGCAGGTAGGCGTGCGCCTGTGCGAGGACCTCGGTTCCGACCGTGCCGACCCTGTCCGTCATGCGTCTTCCCCTCGTCTCCCGCGTCCGGCGTTCCCCCGGCCGCTGAGAACAATCTAGGCACACTTGCGGACAGCCATCGTCCTGAATGGACGTTGATCGATCAGACTGTCCCGTCGGAGATCCCGGCCGCCGACGTGGCCTCACGCGCGGCGTGCGACGCGAGGTGGTGCGGAGACGTTCGAGGCAGCGGGGGAAGGGAAGGGACTCAAGGATGCAGGAAGTACGTGAACGAGCGGCGCCGCTGGTGCGGCTGGTACAGCGCCACCGGGACCCCGTCGTCGTCCAGGCTCTGCGGTCGGCCGCCGCGGCCACCCTCGCGTATGTCATCGCGCTGCGCCTGAGCCCCGAGGCGCTGCCGCTCACCGCGCCGCTGACCGCGCTGCTGGTCGTGCAGGTCACCCTCTACGCGACGCTGACGAACGGCATCCGCCGGGTGAACGCGGTCGTGGCCGGAGTCCTCGTGGCCATCGCCTTCAGTCTTCTGGTGGGTCTGACCTGGTGGAGCCTGGGGCTGCTGATCGTGGCCTCACTGGCCGTGGGGCATCTGGTGCGGGTCGACGAGTACGTGCCCGAGGTGGCGATCAGCGCCATGCTGGTGCTCGGCGTGACCACCGTCGGGGACACGGCGTGGTCGCGGGTGGTGGAGACCCTGATCGGCGCGTTCGTAGGGCTCGGCTGCAACCTGCTGCTACCGCCTCCGGTGTGGGTGGAGGAGGCCGGCGAGTCGATCGAGGGGCTGGCCCGCCGGCTGCGGCAGCTGATGCTGCGCATCGGCGACGAGGCCGCCGGCCGCACCCCCTACGAACGGGCGGCCGAACGGCTGCACGAGGCACGCCGGCTGGACCACGACATCGTCGAGGTGGACGCGGCGCTGCGGCAGGCGGAGGACAGCCTGCGGCTCAACCCCCGCGTGCGGGAGGGTCTGCTGCACCGGGTGGTGCTGCGCACCGGCCTGGACACGCTGGAGATCTGCACGGTCGTGCTGCGGGTGCTCGCCCGCACCTTCACCGACCTGGCCAAGCAGCGGGAGCCGCAGCCGCTGTTCCCGGCCGGGACGGGAGAGGTCGTCGAGCGGCTGCTGTCGGAGATGGCCGACGCGGTGGTCAGCTTCGCGGTGCTGGTGACCACGCAGGTCAGCCAGAACGCGGACGCCGCCGAGTCCCGGCTCACCGCCGAGCTGCGGCAGGCCGCGGCGACCCGGGACAAGCTCGCCCAGCTCCTGCTCGAACAGCTCCAGCACGACGCCCGCCAGTGGCAGCTGCACGGCGCGGTGCTCACCGAGGTCGACCGCATCATCGACGAGCTCCACACCGAACACCGCACCCAGCGCCTGCTGGAGGAGCTGGACCGCAACAGCCGGGAGCAGCGTGAGCGCCGTCCGTGGCTGCACCGGCTGAGGCAGCGGCTGCGCGGTGGGTTCCGGCCGCGGCGGAACCGGAGCACCACCGCACGTCGTTCCCACTGACGTGCACGACGACGAGGGGAGCCCACGGATGACCGACACGACCGTACGGATCGACGGGGACATGCTGCGGCTGCCGGGCGGGGTGGCGGTGCGGTTCATGCGGACCCTGCGGCTGCCGGAGCAGGGCACCCACGACCTGCCGCCCGGCCTCGGCGTGTTCCCGGTGCGGCGCGTCCGCGACCACGCCGGCACCGTGCCCGCCGAGTGGCTCGCGCGCGGGGGCGTGATGCTGCCCATGTACCTGCGCGAGGCGATGTGGCTGAGCTTCGCGTCGTCCTCGGAGCCGGCCGCGCTGCAGGTGGGGGCGGGCAAGGTGTGCGCGGTCTCCGGCAGGCCGTGGAGCGAACGGCTCTCCCGGGACCCGCAGAACTACGTGGCGCTCCCCCGCCAGCCCTGGCTGGACGGCATCAACTCCGGCAGCGGTACGGTGCGCCAGTTCGTCGCGGTGCCGCTGGGCCTGGGCGCGACCGTGGAGGGCCAGGTCACCGGCGAGGAGGTGTGGGGCGGGGTGCAGCTGCAGTCGTTCCCGCTGGAGGAGCGTCGGCGCGCCGAGTGGCTGGAGGCCGAGCGCCGCCGCCGCATCCCGCTGACGCAGGACCTGATCGGCGGGGTGTTCGGCAGCCTGCCGCCCGCGGCCCCTGTGGCGGGCGCGGCGCCTCGTCCGGGCGGCGCGCCGCGGGCCCGGGCGGCCGCCGCGATGGGCCTGGGGGTGGGCGGTTCGATGCGCCAGGAGGTCTACCGGGACGAGCGTCCGCTCGCGCACTACACGACGGAACCCGCCGCCCGGGTCTTCGTGCATCTGGTGACGCCGCCGGAGTGGCGCCGCATCACCGGCGAGGAGCCACCGCCGTCGCCGGTCGACCGCGCCGCGTACACCAAGGCGGGACTGCCATGGTTCGACTACTACGACGACGACGCGCAGGACGTCGCCCCGAGCGACACCCTGGGCACGGTGCGGCCGGTCGGCGAATGGATCGGCGACGACCTGGACCCGTGGGAGCCGCCCGCCGCCGGCCAGGTGCAGCACCTGAAGGACCCGCCGGGCAGCCCGGTGGAGGACGGCGACTGGTAGTCCCGGTCCGTCGGCCCGGCCGCGCCGCGCTTTTGCGTTCGACGGCGGTCCGGGTCAAGGTGGCTGTCACGGCGAAGGCGTACGACGAGGACAGGTGCGGGCATGGGCGGCGGGACGGGCGCGGCGCGCGGGGGGTCTCCCCGCTCCGGCGAGACCTACGGCGGCCGAGGCTGGAGCAGGCGCCGTTTCGTCGGCGCGCTCGGCGGCGCGGCGGCGGCGTCGGCCCTGGCAGGCTGCGCGGGTGAGGGGGACGGCGGCGCCGATCCGGCGTCCGCGCGGGAGGTCCCGCAGGCCGCGCCGCCCGGGCAGTCGTCGTCGACCGCCGCTCCCGCGACCACGCCGGGGTCCACGCCGGACGCCTCCGGTCCCCGCCCCCTCTACCTGGGCACCTACACCTCCGCCGAGGGCGGCGGGAAGGGCATCGGCGTCGCCTCCTACGACCCCGCCTCCGGGCGGATCACCGGCGGCGGCACGATCACCGGTGTCCCTGACCCGTCGTACCTCGCGGTGCATCCGGACGGCCGCACGCTGTACGCGGTGAACGAACGCGAGCGCGGCGCGGTGACCGCCGTACGGCTCGCCGACCGGACGGTCCTGGGCGGCAGGGCCACCGGCGGGGCGCACACCTGCCATGTGTCGGTCCATCCGAGTGGCCGGTGGCTGCTGAGCGCCGACTACGGTTCGGGGAGTGTGGCCGTGCACCCGATCGCCGCCTCGGGGGCGCTCGGTGAGCGCACGGACAGTGTCACGCACCGCCGGCCGGCGCCCCGCAGCGGTCAACAGGGCCCGCATGCGCACCAGTTCGTCACCGCCCCGGACGGTGGCCATGTCATCTCCGTCGACTTCGGCACGGACACGGTGTACAGCTACCGCCTGGACGAGAAGGCGGGCACGCTAACCGAGGTGGCGCAGGCTCACACCCGGGCGGGGGCCGGTCCGCGCCACCTCGCGTTCCACCCGGGCGGCCGGTACGCGTACCTGGCGAACGAGGCCGACGACACCCTCGCGGTCTGCGCCTACGACGCGTCGAGCGGACGGCTGACGATCGGCAGGCCGCAGTCCACGGGCGCGAAGGCGGACGCCAACTACCCGGCGCAGCCGGCCCTGACGCCGGACGGCCGGTTCGTCTTCCTCGCCAACCGCGGTGACAACAGCCTCGCACGCTACGCCGTGGAGCAGGACGGGGCCCGGCTGCGCCTGCTCGGCACGGTGCCGGTGGAGGGGGACTTCCCGCGCCAGATCGCCCTGTCACCGGACGGCGGCCTGCTGTTCGCCGCCAACCAGCGCTCCGGCACGGTCAGCGTCTTCCGGGTGGACGCGGGAGGTGGACTGCGGCTCGCCGGCGAGCCGTTCGCGTCACCCGTCGCCGTCTGCGCGCTGCCGCTGTAGGACGGCGCGGGGGCAGGACGCGGCGGCCGCCCGGGTGAGCAGCACGTGCATGCGCTCGGTGAGCTGGGAGACGTCGTCGGCCGGCGCGTGGAAGGGCAGGCGTACGTCGCCGTGGGCGCGGGCGCGTTCAATGCGCAGCGTCAGTCCGTGCCGGTCGACGGCGAGCGGCTGGACGCGGACGGCGCCGTGCAGGCTGTCGGACCGGACGAGCCGGGTCAGCCGCTCCACGGCGTCGGGGTGGGCGTCGGCGAGATGCGTGAGCAGGTGGGCCTCGGCGGCGGCGAGCGGGTCGGGGGCGGCTGCGGCGAACTCGGCGAGGTCGACGACCACGGCGCCGGTGCTCTCCTTCAGCACGACGCGCGTCGCGTGGAAGGCGAGGCCGCCGTCCTCGTGGGCGAACCAGCCGGCCAGCCAGAGCCGGGCGCGGATCCGGGCGCGCACCGGGACGGGTGCGACGTCGGCGAACTCCAGCACCGCGGACGGTTCGCCGCGGGGTGCGCAGATCGCGGCCGTGCGCAGCGCGCTGTCCTCGGGCGCCCGCAGGCTCACCCGGCCGTCGTCGTCGACGGCGTGCACGCCGACGAACTCCTCGCGTCCGCCGTCCGCGGTCACCGTGCAGGACCACGAGGCCGCGAGCACCGAGCGGGCGCGCTCGGCTGCGGCTGGCACGGCCGGCCAGCTCTGGTCGTCACCCATCCCGAACCCTCCTAAGGTAAGGCTTACCTAACCTATAGGAGATCCGCGCCTGCGCCAACACCGCGGCCGCACCCTTCGCGTCGCCAGGGGCGGATCAGGCCGCCGGCGCGATGACTCCCAGCAGCGCCCGTGCGCACAGGTCCCGCACCTGCTCCCGCGACAGATCCGCGCCCCGCAGCCACTCCAGACAGACCGCCGTGGTGAACGCCAGCCAGCCGCGCACCGCCAGCCGCACCTCGGGGCGCTCCTCGAACACCGGGCCGAATTCGGGGTCGACGCCCAGGGCGGCCAGGATCTGGCGCTCCTGCGCCGCCAGCGCCCGCCGGTAGACCGTGCGCACGCTGCGGTCACCGGCCGCGTCCGCCCGGTGGAAGGCGCGGTAGCCGTGCGCGTGGGTCTCCACGTACTCCAGGTACGCGTCGAGGCCGGCGGTCAGCTGCTCGCGGACCGGGACGCCGGGGACGGCCGCCGTCATGCGCAGCATCCGCTCGCTCTCGCACTCGACGACCGCCGCGAAGAAGTCCCGCTTGGTGGGGAAGTAGTGGTACAGCAGCCCGCGGGAGACACCCGCGATCTCGGCCACCTGCTCGATCCACACCTCGTCGTAGGGGCTCTCCGAGAACAGCCGCGCGCCCACCGACAGAAGCTGTTCCCTGCGCTCCCCGGTGCTGAGTCGGCGCCGCGTGCGCCCGCCCTGGTTCGCGGCCATCCCCGCACTTTACTTGACGTCCGCTCGACGGCGGGACCAGACTGAGGCGCGTTATTGAACTCACGTACAACATGGTCAACCTGCCGGTGCATCAAGGGAGATCGCGTCATGGCGGAGACGGGGACGACGGGTCCGAGGGGCACGACGGGAGCGGCGGCGGCCGGGGCGGTGCCGGACGCCCTGCCGAAAGGGTTCCGCGGCGCGGAGCTCGGATGGCCCGAACTGCACCGCATTCCGCACCCGCCGCACCGGCTCCCCCTGCTGGGCGACATCCTGGGCGCGAGCAGGCACACCCCCGTACAGGACTCCCTGCGCTACGCCGGCCGGCTCGGGCCGATCTTCCGGCGCAAGGCGTTCAACCGGGAGTTCGTCTTCGTGTGGGGCGCCGAGCTGGCCGCCGACATGGCCGACGAGCAGCGGTTCGCCAAACACGTGGGACTCGGCATCGCCAACCTGCGGCCCGTCGTCGGGGACGCCCTGTTCACGGCGTACAACCACGAGCCCAACTGGCAGCTGGCGCACGACGTCCTCGCCCCGGGGTTCAGCCGGGAGGCCATGGCGGCCTACCACCCGATGATGCTGGACGTGGCCGAACGGCTCACCGGCCACTGGGACCGGGAGCTGGCCGCGGGCCGGGCGGTGGACGTGCCCGGCGACATGACCAAGCTGACCCTGGAGACGATCGCGCGCACCGGCTTCGGGCACGACTTCGGCTCCTTCGAGCGCGACCGGCCGCACCCGTTCGTCACCGCGATGGTCGGAACCCTCAGCTACGCCCAGCGTCTCAACACCGTGCCGTCCCCCGCGCTGATGCGGCGGGCCGCACGCCGCAACCGGGCCGACATCGCCTACCTCGACCGCACGGTCGACGCCCTGGTGCGGGCCCGCCGCGCAGAGGGCGGCAAGGACGGCGACCTGCTCGACCGGATGCTCGACACCGCCCACCCCGAGACGGGCGAGCGCCTGTCGGACGAGAACGTCCGGCGACAGGTCATCACCTTCCTGGTCGCCGGACACGAGACGACGTCGGGCGCGCTCTCCTTCGCCCTGCACTACCTCTCCCGCAACCCCCGCATCGCGGCCCGCGCCCGCGCCGAGGTGGACCGGGTGTGGGGCGACACGGCCGTGCCCGCATACGAGCAGGTGGCGAAGTTGCGCTACGTCCGCCGGGTCCTGGACGAGGCCCTGCGGCTGTGGCCGACGGCGCCCGCGTTCGCGCGCGAGGCCCGGCAGGACACGGTCCTGGGCGGGGAGCACCCGGTGCGGCGGGGTGGCTGGGCACTGGTGCTCACGGGCATGCTGCACCGGGATCCCGCGGTGTGGGGTCCGGACGTCGAGCGGTTCGACCCGGACCGCTTCGACGCCCAGGCCGTCCGCGCACGGGCCCCGCACACCTTCAAGCCGTTCGGGACGGGCGCGCGGGCCTGCATCGGACGCCAGTTCGCGCTGCACGAGGCCGCGCTGGTCCTCGGGCTGCTGCTGCGCCGCTATGAGCTGCGGCCGGACCCGGCGTACCGACTGCGGGTCGTGGAACGGCTCACCCTGATGCCGGAGGGGCTGCGGCTGCATCTGGAGCGGCGGACACCGACGCCGTCCACGAGGCCGGATGCCTCGTCGGACACGCCGGCGGACGAGGAGGGCGGCGCGGACTCCGGCTCCGGCCGGGAGTCCTCCTCAGAGGGACGTTGTCCAGTGCACCGGACGGTCGAGTGACCCCGGCACCCGGGTGCCCGCGCTTCCCCTGGCCGCGTTCAGCTGGGGCTGGGTGAGGAAGAAGGCGCCGGTGAGGTCGGCGTCCGTCAGATCGGCGTCGCGCAGGTCGGCGCCGATCATGTCCGCCCGGCGCAGATCGGCGCCGGTCAGGTCCGCCGCTATGAGCAAGGCGCCGCGCAGGTTCGCCCCGTGCAGGTCGGCGCCCTTGAGGCGGGCCCCCACCAGGTCGGCGCCCCGGCGCTCCTTGCGGCGTCCGTCGACGTCGGCCCGGACCAGCTCACTGGTCCTGCGCAGCAGCACGTCGACGTCCCTCCGGTGCGCCCCGACGTCGAGCGCGACCAGCTCTGCCGGAGGCAGCAGGGTCAGTTCCTCGGTTCTCGCAAGCGACCGGCGCAGGGCGGCGTGGACCGGGCGGGCCGCGGGCAGGCCCAGGGCCTCCGCGAGATACCACAGGAGTTCGTGGAGCTGCCGCACGACCGGGAACACCTCGTTCATCCGGCGGGCCTCGGCCGGCGAAGCGCTGCTCCGGTCCCGGCCGCCGAAGGTGACCTGCGAGACCTTCTGCCCGGCGCCGAAGCAGTCGTAGACCGTGCAGCCGGTGAAGCCCTTCTCCCGCAGCCGCGCGTGGATGCCGCAGCGGTGGTCCTCGCCCAGGTTCGGGCAGGGTGTGCCGGCCGGCTTGTCGATCGCGAAGTCGGCCGAGCGGGCGAAGGGCAGGGCCACACAGCACAGGCCGAAGCAGTTCGCACAGTCGCCGCGCAGCGCGGTCGGGTCCACCGTCTCCTCTTGCATCCGTCCACCCTACTGACCTGCGGCCATGCTCCGCGCACCCGTTCTCCCGGCACACCGGTCCCGCCGGCACTCACCGTCCGGGGCGACCTCCCGCTACCGGCCGAACAGCTCGAACGCCACGGCCGGCCGGCCGCCGAACCGCTCCCCCACGGAGTTCGCCGCCCCGGTCAGAAACCCCCGGGCGTACGTCTCGGGCTCCTCGTCGGTCAACGCCTCGATGTAGGCACGGTGCTCGAGCAGCGAGCCGACGGCACGCTCCAGCCCCGCCGACGCGTCGGCCGCGTGGGTGGGCGTCGCGGAACCGGCCACGGCGACCCAGCGCACCCCGTTCCAGGGCTGGAGGCCCTGCTCGACGAGTTCCGGGAAGATCCACCGGTTGCCGGCGTCCCCGGCCGCGTCGAGGGTGGCGCGGCCGACGGCGACGTGGTCCGGGGTGTTCCAGGCGACGCCGCCCCAGGTGTCACGGTGGTTGAGCGTGATCACGAGCTCCGGGCGGTGCCGGCGGATCGCGGCGGCGATGTCGCGGCGCAGGGCGGGGCCGTACTCGACGACGCCGTCCCGGTGGTCGAGGAACTCGACCGTCGAGACGCCCACCACGGCCGCGCTCGCCCGCTGCTCCCGCTCGCGCAGCGGGCCGCACTCGGCGGGCGCGAGGGTGTCGATGCCGGCCTCGCCGCGGGTCGCCAGCACATAGGCGACCTCACGGCCGGCGTCGGTCCAGGCGGCGATCGCCGCCGAGCATCCGTATTCGAGGTCGTCCGGATGCGCCACCACGGCCAGGGCGCGCTCCCAGTCCTCGGGCATGGGCTGGAGCTGAGGGATCGTCGGCTCGGTCATGTCCGCAGACTAGTGCGTGACAGCGGCGTCACGCTTCGTCACGGGCGAGGGCGAGCAGCCGGTCGAGGACACGCGGGCCGCCGGCCCGGACGCCGTCGTGCTCGAACTCGTCGGTGACCCAGGTGCGCAGGCCCCGGATCGATCGCGCGGTGCGCAGCGAGTGGGCGGTGTCGACGTACAGGTCGTCGTGGTAGACCGCGGCCGCGACCGGGACCTCGTTGACGGCCAGGCGGGCCGGGTCGTACAGGGACGTCCAGTCGGTGCGGGCGGCGAGGAGTCCGGCGGTCTCGCGCAGCGGGCGCAGCGCAGGGTCGGCGTCGAACATCCAGGGGTGGATCGTCTCGCCGGTGAGCAGCAGCGGGCCGTCGCCGGTGAGCGTCTTGGCGGCGTCGAACTGCGGGAACTCGGCGCGCACCCGCTCGGCGGACCACGCGGTGGGGCGGGCGTCCTGTCCGTAGATCGCTTCGTGGAGGAGGGCGTAGAGCGGGTGTCCGGCGAAGGAGAGCCGGCCCTGCATCTCCTCCTGGAAGGCGTCGGAGAGCGCGGGGCCCTGCAGGGTGGGCACGAAGGCGTCTTCGAGGAGGTGGTGCAGACGGTGACTGCCCTCGCCGCCGCCGAGGAGGATGCCGACGGTCTGGAAGGCCTCGACGGTGAGCCGGTAGCCGCTGGGGAGGGTCACTTCGTGGTGCAGCAGGTGGTCGGCGACGCGGCGCGCGCGTTCGACGTCCTGCGGGTAACGGGCGTAGTGCGCGGCGACCTTGCGCTCCATGCGCGGGTAGGCGGCGCGGTAGACGTCGTCGGCGTGGGCGTCCAGCGCGGGCAGACCGCCGGCGATCAGGGCGGCGGCCAGGCCCTCCGGTGCGATGGAGAGGTAGGTGACCGTGCAGAAGCCCCCGAAACTCTGGCCGAGCACCGTCCACGGGGTGCCGCCGGTGACCTCGCGGCGGATCAGCTCGCAGTCCCGGACGATGGAGTCGGCGCGGAAGTGCGCGAGGTAGGCGGCCTGTTCGGCCGGGCCGCCGCGCAGCGGGAGCGTCTGGCGGTTGGCCGGGGTGGAGTGGCCGGTCCCGCGCTGGTCGAGGAGGAGGACGCGGTACTCCTCCAGTGCGCGGCCGAGCCAGGCAGGCCGGCCGACGAAGCGGTGGGCGCCGAATCCGGGTCCGCCCTGGAGGTAGAGCAGCCACGGCAGGTCCTGGCCGGCCTTGTCGCTCGCGACGACCTCACGGGCGTACAGCGAGATCGTCTCCCCCGTCGGGTCGGCGTGGTCGAGGGGGACGGTGAAGCGGCGGTCGGTGAGTACGACGCCGGGCTGGCGGTAGCTGAGGGACAACAGGGGTCTCCTGGGACGCTCGATGTACGGGCCGCGTCCCACTTCAGCACATCGGCGGCCGGCGCCGAAGCCCGGGGATCACCCGCCGGCCACTGAACGGCGGCTCAGCACGGACCCGGGCGCCGAAGCCCGGCAGGCGGCCACGACGCAATCGGCGCCCTGCGCGGAGCGGACCATCGGCACCGGCGGGACGGAGCCGAGGGCACGGGCGGGCCGCGCGGCGGAGGCGGGCCACCCGGCGGGGTCGGCCGCGGTGGCCGGTCAGCGGGCCGACAGGCTCGACCGGCGGACCACCAGTTCCGGCTGGAGCACCACGCGGCGGTGTTCGTGCTCCCGCCTCACGCCCTCGTCTCCCTCCTCGGTCTCCTCCAGCAGCATCTCGGCGGCCAGGGCGCCCATGGTGACGGCGGGCTGCCGGACGGAGGTGAGGGGGACCGCCGCCGCGGCCGCGAACTCGATGTCGTCGTAGCCGACGATGGCGAGGTCGTCGGGGACGCCCACGCCTGCCGCGTACATGGCCTGCAGCACGCCGAGCGCGAGCAGGTCGTTGGCGCAGAACACGGCGGTCGGGCGGTCGGCCAGGCCCAGCAGACGGGCTCCCGCGTCACGGCCGGCGGCGACGTCGAGCCGCTCGGTGGGCAGTTCGCGCAGCCGCTCCGGGCCGAGGCCCGCCTCGGCGAGCGCGGCCAGCGCGCCGGTGCGGCGGTCGCGGACCTGGGTGAAGCCCGGCGGGCCGCTGACATAGGCGATGGAGCGGTGGCCGGCGTCGATCAGGTGCCGTACCGCGAGCGCGCCGCCCGCCACGTCGTCCACCGACACGGAGCACTCGGCGGTGCCCTCGGAGACCCGGTCGACGAGGACGAAGGGGATGCCGTGCCGGCGGAAGGACTCGATGTTGCGGCCGGTCGCGTCCGCCGGGGTGAGCAGCACTCCGCGCACCCGCTGCTCGGCGAAGAGCGACAGGTACTCGGCCTCCTCGCCCGCGCTCTCGGCGCTGTTGCAGACCATGACGCCGAGTCCGGCGTCCCGGGCGGCCCGCTCGGCGCCCCGGGCGACGTCCACGAAGAACGGGTTGCCCATGTCGAGGACGAGCAGCCCCATGATCCGGCTGCGTCCGGCGCGCAGTTGGCGGGCCGACTCGCTGCGGACGTATCCGAGACGATCTATCGCCGAGAGCACCCGGGCCCGGGTCTCCGTGGCGACGGTGTCCGGGCGGTTGATGACGTTGGAGACCGTGCCGACGGAGACTCCGGCGGCACGGGCGACGTCCTTGATACCCACCGACTGGGCCATCAGGCGTGAACCTCCAGGTGAACGGGGCACGGCGGGACGGCCTTCACATTACCGTCATGCCGCCGGGCCCCTGGCCGAGCCGGTGCGCCGGTCATGCGGGCAGCGTGAAGTCGATGACGTGGAGCGCCGACGGGGTCGTCCCGCTCGACTTCTCCTGGTACATGAACGACAGCGTGTTGTCGGCCTTGACCCGCATCTCGTCGATGACGACCTCGCCGAAGGCGTTGAGGCCGCTGCCGTCGAAGAGGATCTTCCAGTCGGTGTACCCGGAGGCCTTCGAGGCGCCGGCGATCCTGCCGAACGGGAAGATCGCGTACGCGTTGTCGTACTTGTCCAGGATGAGCTTGGTGCGCTGGCTGGAGCCGAGGACGACCGGGATCTCCGTCTTCTGCCAGCTGCCGGAGGCGTTCTTGCGCAGATGGAAGGCGCGACCGTTGGCGGTGCGGTCGCCGACGTAGTTCGTGGTGCACTGGCCGAAGCGGCCGGGGACGTAGCTGATGATCGCGTGCGGCCGGCCCGCGGAGTCGGTGGCCTGGCTCTCCTGGTTCATCAGCGAGTGGTCGGGGTTGAGCGCGTCCACGACGAGCCCGCCGTCCGTGACCGCCACCTTGTCCGAGCCGCCGGTGACGCCGACGACCGTGCCCGCGTTGTTGCGCCAGGTCCGGCCGCGGTCGTCGGAGTAGACGTAGCCGGTGTCGTGGTTGGTGATGCCGCCGCCGGAGCACATCACGGCGCCGTTCTGCTCGCGCCAGGTGAACAACGAGTGCAGCCGGCCGTTGACGTCGTAGTCGATGCCGTGCAGGTACATGTTGCGGGCCGTGCTGGAGCCGTGCTCGCTGGTGTAGGTGCCGGTGGAGCCGGACCACTCGCCGAGGTTCTGCCACGTCGAACCGTCGTACTCGGCGAGCGCGTTGCGGCCGTTGCCGGATATGGCGACCCGGTAGCTGAGCTGGAGCCTGCCCTCGGGGGTGGAGACGAACTGCGGGTAGGTGAACTGGGAGGTGAGCGCGAGTCCGTCGAGGGTGGTCTGGACGGCGCCGAACACGGCCGACGTCCAGGGCGTGGTCGCCGGGTCGTCCAGGAGTCCGGCCACCGACTTGACGTAGAAGAAGCCGTCGCTGTGGGAGTCCATGTTGAGGTGGAGCCGGCCGTCGACCCTGGAGACGCCCATGGAGATGACGTTGTGCGAGTCGCTGGACTTGAGCTGGTGCGCCAGCGTGACCGTGGACCAGGTGGCAGCGCCCAGGACCCGGCGGGCGACGACCGCGTTCCGGGTGGAGGTGTACCAGGTGGCGTACTGGTAGCCCTTGTAGGTCAGCAGGCCGTTCTTCTGAAACGAGTTGTTGTTGACCAGGCCGTCGTAGGACACGAAGAACACGGCCTGGGCGTCGAGTTGCGTGGTCGTCCTCCTGGTGACCGAGGGGCCGGGGTCGGCGGCGCGAGCGGTGCCGGCGACCGGCAGGGGAGAGGCTGCGGCGCTGAGGAGGGCGCCGGCCAGCAGGGTGCGTCGTCTCATCTCGGGGGACTCCGTTGTCGTGCGAGAGCAGGGGACGGGGTGGCGGGACAGGGGGTGGGGGTGGGGGGTGTCGGCAGTCTTCGGGAGCGGGTCTCAGGCGAGGTGGAAGACCTCGGTGAGGGGCTTCATGGCCTCGTCGGGCCGGGAGCCGTCCAGGGACTCGAAGAATGGGGCCATCTCCGCCTGCCAGCGGGCGTTGACGTCGGTGGCCTCCATGCCGGCCCTGGCTGCGTCGAAGTCCTCGGTCTCCAGGTAGCCGACGAGCAGGCCGTCGTCTCTCAGGAAGAGCGAGTAGTTGTGCCAGCCGGTGGCCGAGAGAGCTTCGAGCATCTCCGGCCACACGGCTGCGTGGCGTTCGCGGTACTCGGCGAGGCGGTCCTGTCGGACCTTGAGCAGGAAACAGACGCGCTGCATGAAGTACCGCTCCAGACCTAGAAGTTGAACTGGTCGATGTTCTTGGCGTTGAACACGGTCGGCTTGCCGAGGTTGATCACGCCGTTCTTGCCGATGGTGTACTCCGCGCCGCCGGCCTTGAAGGTCTCGCCCTCGGCGCCGGTGATCTGGCCCGAGACCAGCGCCACCGCGGTCTGGGCGGCCAGCGCGCCGAGCTTCGCCGGGTCCCACAGCTCGAAGGCGTCGACGGTGCCGTTCTTGACGTAGGTGCGCATGTCGTTCGGGGTGCCGAGGCCGGTCAGCTTGACCTTGCCCTTGTACTTGGAGCCCGACAGGTACTGAGCGGCCGCCTTGATGCCGACGGTGGTCGGGGAGATGATCCCCTTCAGGTTCGGGTACTGCTGCAGCAGGCCCTGGGTCTGCTGGAAGGACTGCTGCGCGTCGTCGTTGCCGTACGCCACCTTGACCAGCTTGACGTCCTTGTACTTCGGGTCCGCCAGCTCCTTCTTCATGAAGTCGATCCAGACGTTCTGGTTCGTCGCGGTCTGCGCGGCCGACAGGATCGCGATCTCGCCCTTGTAGCCGATCTGTTCGGCGAGCAGCTGCACCTCGGTGCGCCCGAGGTCCTCGGCGGACGCCTGCGAGACGAAGGCGTTGCGGCACTCGGGGTTGGTGTCGGAGTCGTAGGTGACGACCTTGATCTTGTTGCTCATGGCCTGCTTGAGCGCGGTGCACAGGGCGCCCGGGTCCTGCGCGGACACGGCCATCGCGTCGACCTGCTGCTGGGTCAGGGTGTTGACGTAGGAGACCTGGCTGGAGGTGTCGGTGGCGCTGGAGGGTCCGACCTCCTTGTAGTTCGAGCCCAGCTCCTTCAGGGCCGCCTCGCCGCCCTTGTCGGAGGAGGTGAAGTAGGGGTTGTTGACCTGCTTGGGGAGGAAGCCGACGGTCAGGCCCTTCTTGGTGGCCGCGTTCGGATCGGCCTTGCCGGTGGCGGCGGCGGCCGCGCCGGTGCTCTCGTTCTTCACGTCCTCCTTGGTGGTGCCGCCGCAGGCGGTGGCGGCGAGGGCGAGGGAGGAGACGGCGGCGAGGGCCGCACAGGCACGGCGGAGCGATGACTTGCGCATGGTGGTGTGAGTCCTTACTGGGGAGGGCGGGGCGGATGATTCTCAGGCCGTCGGGGTCGAGGCTGCGGCTCTACGGCCCGCCCTCGCGACGGAGATCTGGCGTGCGACCCGGGGGCCGAGCACGGAGACGACGAGCAGGACGCCCGTGACGACGATCTGCGACTGGGCGGAGACGTTGAGGAGGCTCATCACGTTCTGCAGTGCGCCGAGGAGGAACACTCCCGCGATGGCGCCGCCCAACGTGCCCCTGCCGCCGTCGAAGTCGATGCCGCCGAGCAACACCGCGGCGACGACGGAGAGTTCGAGGCCGGTCGCGTTGTCGTAGCGGGCGCTGGCGTAGTGCAGGGCCCAGAAGATGCCGGTGAGGGAGGCCATCAGGCCGGTCACCGTGAACAGGATGAGCTTCTGCCGCTTGACGCGGACGCCGGCGAACCGGGCGGCCTCCTCGCTGGCGCCGGTCGCGAAGAGCGAGCGGCCGAACGGGGTGGCGTGCAGGACGACCACCGCGATCGCGAGCAGGACCACGAAGGGCAGGAACGCCTGCGGGAGGAAGCTGTCCCCGACCCTTCCGGCCGCGAAGTCCAGGTACTGGGTGGGGAAGTCGGTCACCGCGTCGGAGCCGAGCACGATCTGTGCGATGCCCCGGTAGGCGGCGAGGGTGCCGATGGTGACGGCGAGGGAGGGCAGGCCGAGGCGCGTCACGAGCAGACCGTTGACCAGTCCGCACACCACGCCCAGCAGCAGGCAGATCGGGATGATCGCCTCGATGGTCAGTCCCTGGTTCCACAGGGCGCCCATGACCGCGCCGGACAGGCCGGCCGTGGAGGCGACCGAGAGGTCGATCTCGCCGGAGACCACCAGCAGGGTCATCGGCAGGGCGATGAGCGCGATCGGCAGGGTGTTGCCGATCAGGAAGGACAGGTTCAGCGCGTTGCCGAAGCCGTCCACGAAGGAGAAGGAGAACAGCAGCAGGACGATCAGGAGGGCGCCCACGACGGTGTCCCAGCGGATCGCGCGGGCCAGGGACTCAGGCACGGGCCTCTCCCTTCGCTACGGCCGGCACGGAGGCCGACTTCTTCTTCAGGGCGGACGCCACCCGCAGCGCCACGATCCGGTCGACCGCGATGGCCATCAGGAGCAGCACGCCGTTGATGGCGAGCACCCAGACCGAGCTGACGCCGAGGGCGGGCAGGACGCTGTTGATGGAGGTGAGGAGCAGGGCGCCGAGTGCTGCGCCGTAGACGCTGCCGGAGCCGCCGGTGAAGACGACGCCGCCGACCACGACCGCGCTGACGACGGTGAGTTCGTAGCCGTTGCCGGTCCCGGAGTCGACGTTGCCGAACCGGGCCAGGTACATGGCGCCGGCGAGCCCGGCGAGGCCGCCGCAGAACGTGTAGGCGGCGAGGATCCGCTTGCGGACCGGGATGCCGGCGAGCCGGGCGGCTTCGGGGTTGGAGCCGAGCGCGTACAGCTCGCGTCCGCTGCCGAAGTGCTTGAGGTAGTAGGCGGTCGCGATCAGGACGGCGACCGCGATGAGCGCCAGCCACGGCACCGCCGAGAGGCCGCCGGAGCCAAAGTCGACGAAGGAGTCCGGCAGGTCGGCCGCGGTGATCTGCCGGGAGCCGACCCAGATGGAGTCGATGCCGCGGATGATGTAGAGCGTGCCGAGGGTGACGACCAGGGCGGGCACCTGACCGAGGCTGACCAGCAGGCCGTTGAGCAGCCCGAAGCCGACGCCCAGCAGGACCGCCAGGGCGATCGCGATCACCGGGTTGCCGCCGCCCTGCAGACAGGTGCCTGCGGCGAAGGCGCTGATGCCGAGGGTGGAGCCGACCGAGAGGTCGACGTTGCGGGTGATGACGACCAGCGACTGGCCGGTGGCGACCAGCACCAGGATGGTCGCGTTCAGCAGCAGGTCCTTGATGCCCTGCTCGGAGAGGAACTCGCTGTTGCCGGCCTGGGTGACGGCGATCATCGCCAGGAAGACGACCAGGATGGCGAGTTCGCGCATCTTGAAGACGCGGTCGACGAGCCGGGTGCCGCTGGATTTCGGCGTCCCGGCGACGGATGCCTCGTGGGGTGTGGTCACCGTCATGCGGCGGCCCTCCCGGTGGCTGCGGCCATCACGGTTTCCTCGGTGGCGTCGGTGCGGGCGATCTCGGCGGCGAGCCGGCCCTCGTGCATCACCAGCACGCGGTCGGCCATGCCGAGGATCTCGGGCAGGTCGGAGGAGATCATCAGGACCGCGACCCCGTCGGCGGCCAGCTCGCTCAGCAGTCGGTGGACCTCGGCCTTGGTGCCGACGTCGATGCCGCGCGTCGGCTCGTCGACGATCAGCACCTTCGGGCCGGTGGCCAGCCATTTGGCGAGCACGACCTTCTGCTGGTTGCCGCCGGAGAGGGTGTTGACGCTGTCGGCGATCCGGGCGTACTTCACCTGGAGCTTGACCGCCCAGTCGAGGGAGCGGCTGCGTTCGGCGCCGCGGTCCATCAGTCCGGCCTTCACCGTGGTGCGCAGACCGGTGAGGCCGATGTTGCGCTCGATGGACATGTCCATCACCAGGCCCTGGGCGCGCCGGTCCTCGGGGACCAGGGCGAGGCCCGCGGACATCGCGGTGGACGGGGCCCCGTTGGTGAGCGGACGGCCGTCCACCGAGACCTCGCCGGCGTCCCATCGGTCGATGCCGAAGACCGCGCGGGCGACCTCGGTGCGCCCGGCGCCGACGAGTCCGGCGAGGCCGACGATCTCGCCGCGCCGGACCTCGAAGGACACGTCGGTGAAGACGCCCTCGCGGGTCAGCCGGCGCACGCTCAGGGCGACTTCGCCCGGTGTGACGTCCTGCTTGGGGTAGAGCTCGTCGAGATCGCGGCCGACCATCCGGCGGACGAGGTCGTCCTCGGTCATGCCCTCGATCGGCTCGCCGGCGATCCACGCTCCGTCGCGCAGGGTGGTCACCCGCTGGCAGATCTCGAAGATCTCCTCCAGCCGGTGTGAGATGAACAGCACGGCCGCGCCCTGTTCACGCAGGGTGCGCACGACGCCGAACAGCCGGGCGACCTCGCTGCCGGTGAGGGCGGCGGTGGGCTCGTCCATGATCAGGACGCGGGCGTCGAAGGAGAGCGCCTTGGCGATCTCGACGATCTGCTGGTCGGCGATGGACAGTCCGCGTGCCGGGCGCTCGGGGTCGAGGTCGACGCCGAGGCGCTGCATCAGGGCGGCGGTGGCGGCGTGGGTGGCCTTGTGGTCGATGCGGCGAAGGGCCCGCCGGGGCTGGCGGCCCATGAAGATGTTCTCGGCGATCGACAGGTCGGGGAAGAGCGTGGGCTCCTGGTAGATCACCGCGATTCCGGCGTCGCGGGCGTCGCCGGGACCGTGGAAGACGACGGGCTCGCCGTCGAGCAGCACCCGGCCGGCGTCCGGTCGGTGCACCCCCGCAAGGGTCTTGATCAAGGTCGACTTGCCCGCGCCGTTCTCGCCGGCGAGGGCGTGTACCTCGCCGGGGAACAGCTCCAGGGAGACGCCCCGCAGGGCGCGTACGGCTCCGAAGGACTTGCTCACGTCCCTCAGTGCCAGCACCGGGGCCGGTCCCGTGTCGGACGGGTGGGTCATGGGTGGCTCCTCGACGACGGCCGCGGGCCGGGCCGCTCGGGGCCGCCGCGGTGTCGTGAAAGGTTTCAACTGGATGGCCGGGACGTTAGGCATCCCGGGCATGTCACGTCAATGGGTACGTGTCGAAAACTTTTCGATACCCGAAGGTCACGCATGGGTCACGGTGAACACGCCGGACCCGGGGGGTTGACACCCGTTCGGCTGGCTCATAGCTTCCCGTTCTGAATCGTTTCATCCGGGGGTCGATCCCGGACTGATGTCACAGGAGCCCGAAGTGACCGACCTCGTCGCCGTGAAGGCCGCGCTGAAGACCCAGGCCGTCGAGACGCCGTCATGGGCGTACGGGAACTCGGGGACCCGTTTCAAGGTGTTCGCCCAGGAGGGGGTTCCGCGCACCCCGCAGGAGAAACTGGACGACGCGGCCCAGGTGCACGCGGTCACCGGGGCGGCCCCGACGGTCGCGCTGCACATCCCCTGGGACAAGGTGGAGGACTACTCCGCGCTCGCGAAGCACGCGCAGGACCGCGGCCTGAAGCTGGGAGCCGTCAACTCCAACACCTTCCAGGACGACGCCTACAAGCTGGGCAGCATATGCCACCCGGAGGCGGCGGTGCGCCGCAAGGCCGTCGACCACCTGCTCGAGTGCGTCGACATCATGGACGCGACCGGTTCCACCGACCTGAAGCTGTGGTTCGCGGACGGCACGAACTATCCGGGCCAGGACGATCTCCGCGCGCGCCAGGACCGGCTCGCGGAAGGCCTCGCCGAGGTGTACGGGCGGCTCGGCGACGGGCAGCGGATGCTGCTGGAGTACAAGTTCTTCGAGCCGGCGTTCTACGCGACGGACGTCCCGGACTGGGGCACGGCGTACGCGCACTGTCTGAAGCTGGGCCCCAAGGCGCAGGTCGTGGTCGACACCGGGCACCACGCGCCCGGAACCAACATCGAGTTCATCGTCGCCACACTGCTGCGCGAGGGAAAACTCGGCGGGTTCGACTTCAACTCCCGGTTCTACGCCGACGACGACCTGATGGTGGGCGCGGCGGACCCCTTCCAGCTGTTCCGGATCATGTACGAGGTGGTGCGTGGCGGCGGCTTCACCTCCGACGTGGCGTTCATGCTCGACCAGTGCCACAACATCGAGGCCAAGATCCCGGCGATCATCCGCTCCGTGATGAACGTCCAGGAGGCGACGGCCAAGGCGCTGCTCGTCGACGCCCCGGCCCTGGCCGCCGCCCAGGCCTGCGGCGACGTGCTGGAGGCCAACGCCGTCCTGATGGACGCGTACAACACGGACGTACGGCCGCTGCTGCGCGAGGTGCGCGAGGAGAGCGGGCTGAACCCCGACCCCATCGCCGCCTACCGCGCGTCCGGGTGGGCGCAGAAGATCGTCGCCGAGCGGGTGGGAGGGGAACAGGCCGGTTGGGGCGCGTAGCCGTCCGCCGCCGCCACCTGCTCGTCGCGGACCGCGGGCCCGTCGTGGCCGGCCGACCCGGCGGCGGAACCGCATCGCCGACACCACCCCGCGCCCCCCGGGGCGCTTCGTCACCCGCGTTCGAGAAGTAAGGACTCCGCATGACCACCCACCCCGAAGCCGCCGCTCTCCTCGCCCGGTCGAACCGGCTCGGCGCCGATCCCCGCAACACGAACTACGCCGGCGGCAACACGTCAGCGAAGGGCTCCGACACGGACCCCGTCACCGGCGGGGACGTCGAGCTGATGTGGGTGAAGGGGTCGGGCGGCGACCTCGGCACGCTCACCGGGGCCGGACTGGCCGTGCTGCGCCTGGACCGGCTGCGGGCGCTGCGGGACGTCTACCCGGGGGTCGAGCGCGAGGACGAGATGGTCGCCGCGTTCGACTACTGCCTGCACGGCAAGGGCGGGGCGGCGCCTTCCATCGACACCGCGATGCACGGACTGGTCGACGCCCCGCACGTCGACCACCTCCACCCGGACTCCGGCATCGCGCTCGCCTGCGCCGCCGACGGGGAGAAGCTGACCGCGGAGTGCTTCGGCGACGCGGTCGCCTGGGCGCCGTGGCGGCGGCCCGGGTTCCAGCTGGGCCTGGACATCGCCGCCATCAAGGCGGCCAACCCGCAGGCGATCGGCGTGATCCTCGGCGGCCACGGCATCACCGCCTGGGGCGACAGCGCCGAGGAGTGCGAGCGCAACTCGCTGCACATCATCCGCACCGCCGAGGCGTTCCTCGCCGACAAGGGCAGGACCGAACCCCTCGGGCCCGTCCTCGAGGGCTACGGCCCGCTGCCCGAGGGCGAGCGCCGGAAGCGGGCGGCCGCGCTCGCGCCGTACGTGCGGGCGATCGCCTCACAGGACCGGCCGCAGGTCGGGCACTTCGACGACTCGGACGTCGTCCTCGACTTCACCGCGCGGGCCGAGCACCCGCGGCTCGCCGCGCTCGGCACCTCCTGCCCCGACCACTTCCTGCGCACCAAGGTGCGGCCGCTGGTCCTGGACCTGCCGCCGACCGTAACGCTGGAGGACGCAGTGGCCCGGCTCGGCGAGCTGCACACCGCCTACCGCGAGGAGTACGCCGCCTACTACGCGCGGCACGCCGAGCCCGGCTCCCCCGCGATGCGCGGCGCCGACCCGGCGATCGTGCTGGTGCCGGGCGTGGGCATGTTCTCCTTCGGCAAGGACAAGCAGACCGCCCGGGTGGCCGGCGAGTTCTACGTCAACGCGATCAACGTGATGCGGGGCGCCGAGGCGGTGTCCTCGTACACGCCGATCGAGGAGTCGGAGAAGTTCCGCATCGAGTACTGGGCGCTCGAGGAGGCCAAGCTCCAGCGGATGCCGAAGCCCAGGCCGCTCGCCACCCGGGTCGCCCTGGTGACGGGAGGCGGCAGCGGGATCGGCAAGGCGATCGCACGCCGGCTGGCCGCCGAGGGCGCCTGTGTGGTCGTGGCCGACCTGAACGGCGCGAACGCAGCCGCCGTCGCCGAGGAGCTCGGCGGACCCGACAAGGCCGTCGCGGTCACCGTCGACGTGACGTCCGAGGAGCAGATCGCCGCCGCGTTCGAGGCCGCCGCGCTCGCCTTCGGCGGGGTCGACCTGGTCGTCAACAACGCCGGCATCTCGATCTCCAAGCCGCTGCTGGAGACGTCGGCGAAGGACTGGGACCTCCAGCACGACATCATGGCCCGCGGGTCCTTCCTCGTCTCGCGCGAGGCGGCGCGCACGATGATCGCGCAGCGCCTCGGCGGCGACATCGTCTACATCGCCTCGAAGAACGCCGTCTTCGCCGGGCCCAACAACATCGCCTACTCCGCCACCAAGGCCGACCAGGCCCACCAGGTGCGGCTGCTCGCGGCCGAACTGGGCGAGCACGGCATCCGCGTCAACGGGGTCAACCCCGACGGCGTGGTGCGCGGCTCGGGCATCTTCGCCGGCGGCTGGGGAGCCCAGCGGGCCGCCACCTACGGCATCGAGGAGGAGAAGCTGGGCGAGTTCTACGCGCAGCGGACCATCCTCAAGCGCGAGGTGCTGCCCGAGCACGTGGCCAACGCCGTGTTCGCGCTGACCGGCGGCGAGCTCACCCACACCACCGGACTGCACGTCCCCGTCGACGCGGGTGTGGCGGCCGCGTTCCTCCGGTGACGGCCGTGCGGCCGTACGCCGCCGTCGACCTCGGCGCGTCGAGCGGGCGCGTCATGGTCGGCCGCGTCGGACCCGACACGCTGGAGCTGACCGAGGCGCACCGCTTCGCCAACCGCCCGGTCCGCCTCCCCGAGGGGCTGCGCTGGGACGTGCTGTCCCTGTACGCGGGAGTGCTGGACGGGCTGCGCGCGGCGGGCGACGTCGACTCCGTCGGCATCGACAGCTGGGCCGTGGACTACGGTCTGCTGGACGCCGACGGGGCGCTGCTCGGCAACCCCGTGCACTACCGGGACGCGCGCACCGACGGCGTCGCCGAGAAGGTGTGGGCGAGCGTGCCGGCGGCCGAGCTGTACGCGGCGACCGGTCTGCAGTACGCGCCGTTCAACACGCTCTACCAGCTGACGGCCGCCGCCTCCACGGGGCAGCTGGCGCAGGCGCGGCGGCTGCTGCTCATCCCCGACCTGCTGGCGTACTGGCTGACGGGCGAGCAGGGCACGGAGCTGACGAACGCCTCGACGACGCAGCTGATCGACCCCCGTACCGGCGGCTGGGCGCACGCCGTCGCCGACCGGCTCGGGATCGACCTCACCCTGTTCGCCCCGCTGCGGCGGCCCGGCGACCCGGCGGGACTGCTGCGGGACCGGGTGCTGGAGGAGACGGGCCTCACCGGGCCGGTGCCGCTGACCACGGTCGGCTCGCACGACACCGCGTCGGCCGTGGCGGCCGTCCCGGCCGTCGACGAGCGGTTCGCCTACATCTGCACCGGCACCTGGTCGCTGGCCGGCCTGGAGCTCATGGCGCCCGTGCTCACCGAGGAGAGCCGCGCCGCCAACTTCACCAACGAGCTGGGGCTCGACGGCACGGTCCGCTATCTGCGCAACATCATGGGACTGTGGCTGCTCCAGGAGTGCATGCGCGCCTGGGACCACCCCGACCTGGCGGAACTGCTGCGGGACGCGGCGGCGGCGCCCGCGCTGCGCTCGGTCGTGGACGCGGGGGACGCGGTCTTCCTGCCGCCCGGGCGGATGCCGGAGCGGATCGCCGAGGCCTGCCGCGCCTCGGGGCAGCCGGTTCCGGGCACCCCCGGCGAGATCACCCGCTGCATCCTCGACTCCCTGGCCCTGGCGCACCGCAGGGCGATCGACGAGGCCCAGCGGTTGGCCGGCCATGCCGTCGACGTGGTCCACATCGTCGGCGGCGGCACCCGCAACACGCTGCTGTGCCAGCTCACCGCCGACGCCTGCGGACTGCCGGTGGTGGCCGGTCCGACGGAGGCGGCAGCGCTCGGCAACGTGCTCGTCCAGGCCCGGTCCCACGGGCTGGTCGGCGACCGCGCCGACATGCGCCGGCTGCTCGCCCGCACCCAGCCGCTGACACGCTACGAGCCGCGCGGCGACGCGGAGCGGTGGCGGGAGGCGCAGGCTCGTCTCGCCACACGGTGAGACGGGGTCTCCCCCGGAGCTCCATGGCGGGCTACTCTTCATTCATCCGATGACCGACCCTCAAGGAGCCGCGATGCGTGTCGCCCTGTTCCTGACCTGTGTCAACGACACGCTCTATCCGGATACCGGCCGCGCCGTGGTGAAACTGCTGACCAGGCTGGGCATCGACGTCGACTTCCCGATGGCGCAGACCTGCTGCGGACAGGCCCACTACAACACCGGCTACCGCCATGAGGCCGAACCGCTCGCCCGGCATTTCTCCGATGTCTTCGGCGAGTACGAGGCGATCGTGACTCCGTCGGGATCCTGCGGGGCGATGGTGCGGGAGCTGTATCCGCGGATGGGCGAGCGAGCCCGGGCGGAGGGGCGCGGGGACACGCTCGCCGCGACCCTCGCCCCGGTGGTCCCGAAGACGTACGAGCTCACCGAGTTCCTGGTGGACGTGCTCGGGGTGACCGACGTCGGCGCGTACTACCCGCACACGGTGACCTACCACCCGACCTGTCACGGGTTGCGCTCACTGGGGCTCGGGGACCGGCCCCGACGGCTGCTCCAGGCGGTCAAGGGGCTCGAGCTCGCGGAACTGCCGGGCGCCGACGAGTGCTGCGGCTTCGGCGGCACGTTCGCGCTGAAGAACTCCGACGTCTCGGCGGCGATGGGCGCCGACAAGGTGCGAAGCGCCGAGTCGACGGGCGCGGAGGTGCTGTGCGCGGCCGACAACTCCTGTCTGATGCACATCGGCGGGACCATGGCCCGGCTGCGGACCGGGATGCGGCCGGTGCACATCGCGGAGATCCTGGCGAGCACGGAAACGGAGCCGGCGCTGTGAGCGGGACGTTCGTCGGCATGCCGGCGTTTCCGGAGGCCGCCCGGGAGGCGGTCGGCGACACGACTCTGCGCGCCAATCTGCGGCACGCCACGCACACCATCCGCGCCAAGCGCGCCGCGGCGGTCGCCGAGGTGTCCGACTGGGCCGCGCTGCGCGAGGCCGGCAAGCAGATCAAGGACCACACGCTGCGGCATCTCGACCGCTATCTGGTCCAGTTGGAGGAATCGGTCAGCGCGGCCGGCGGCACCGTCCACTGGGCGGCCGACGCCGACGAGGCGAACCGGATCGTCACCCGGCTGGTCAAGGAGACCGGCGAGTCGGAGGTCGTCAAGGTCAAGTCCATGGCGACGCAGGAGATCGGGCTGAACGAGGCGCTGGAGGCCGAGGGCATCCGGGCCTACGAGACCGATCTCGCCGAGCTGATCGTGCAGTTGGGCAAGGACCGCCCCTCGCACATCCTGGTCCCGGCCATCCACCGCAACCGGGGCGAGATCCGGGACATCTTCGCCGCGGAGATGAGCCGGTGGGGGCGGCCGGCCCCGGAGGGCCTCACGGACACGCCGGCCGAGCTCGCCGAGGCGGCCCGCCTGCACCTGCGGGAGAAGTTCCTGCGCGCCAGGGTCGGCGTCTCCGGCGCGAACTTCATGGTCGCCGAGACGGGCACCCTGGTGGTCGTGGAGTCGGAGGGCAACGGGCGGATGTGCCTCACCCTGCCCGAGACGCTGATCTCCGTCGTCGGCATCGAGAAGATCGTGCCGACCTGGCGCGACCTGGAGGTCTTCCTCCAGACGCTGCCCCGCTCGTCGACGGCCGAACGCATGAACCCGTACACCTCGACGTGGACGGGCACCACGGACGGCGACGGTCCGCGGACGTTCCATCTGGTGCTGCTGGACAACGGCCGCACCGACACCCTCGCCGACGAGGTCGGCCGGCAGGCCCTGCGCTGTATCCGCTGCTCGGCCTGTCTGAACGTGTGCCCGGTGTACGAGCGGGCCGGCGGCCACGCCTACGGCTCGGTCTACCCGGGTCCGATCGGCGCGATCCTCAGCCCTCAACTGCGGGGCACCGGCAGCGAGATCGACGCCTCGCTGCCGTACGCCTCCTCGCTGTGCGGGGCCTGCTACGAGGTCTGCCCGGTCGCCATCGACATCCCGGAGGTGCTGGTGCACCTGCGCGAACGGGTCGTGCAGGGCGGGCCGGTGACCCTGGAGGGCAACCGGACGGTGCTGAAGCCGGCCAAGGGCCACGCCGCCGAGCGCGCGGCGATGCGGGCGGCCCGCTGGGCGTTCGCCCGCCCCGGCGCGCTGCGCGCCGGTCAGCGGCTGGCGTCGCGTACCCGCCGCCTGCACCCCCGCACCCTGCCCGGACCGGGCCGGGCGTGGAGCGGCAGCCGGGATCTTCCGCCCGTGCCCGCGGAACCCTTCCGCGACTGGTGGCAGCGGACCAACGGCGGCGACGCCGGCGAGGGGACGGCGAAGTGAGCAGCAGGGAACAGATCCTGGGCCGGGTCCGGCGTGCGCTGGCCGACGTGCCTCGCGGCGACGCTCCGGAGTCCGGCGGGTCGGGCGGGTCGGGCGGGTCCGGACGGGTCCCCGGGTACGGGGAGGCCGTGGCCCGGGAGTACCTGCGGGAGCACGGCGAGCGCGACGCCGCGCAGACGGCGGAGCTGCTGGCGGAGAACCTGGCCGACTACCGGGCGCTCGTGCACCGCTGCACGGAGAGCGAACTCCCTTCCCTGATCGGCCGGTTGCTCGCCGTCCACGGGACGAGGTCGGTCCTCGCGCCGGCGGGGCTGGACCCCGCCTGGCTGTCGGCGGCGGACGCCGAGCGGGTCGAGGACCGGGCCGAGAGCACCGCGCACGAGCTGGACGGAGTGGACAGCGTGGTCACGGCGTGCGCGGTGGCGATCGCGGAGACCGGGACGATCGTCCTGGACGGCGGCCCCGGGCAGGGCCGGCGCCGCATCACCCTGGTCCCCGACCACCATGTGTGCGTGGTGCGGGTGCCCGGGCAGCTCGTGTCGTCCGTGCCGCAGGCCCTCGAACGACTCGACCCGGCCCGCCCGTTGACGTGGATCTCCGGCCCGTCCGCGACCAGCGACATCGAACTGGACCGGGTGGAGGGGGTGCACGGCCCGCGCACGCTGGAGGTCGTCCTGGTCGACTGACGCGGCCGGGCGGGCGCGCCGGGCCCGTTCAGAGGTCGCGGGGCTCCAGCGGGTCGACCGCCGGGCCCTGCACGACCGCGCCCCGCACGTCGAACCGCGAGCCGTGGCAGGGACACTCCCAGGCCCGCTCGGCGCGGTTGAAGGCGACGAGGCAGCCCAGATGGGTGCAGCGCGCGGACAGGGCGTGGAGCTGTCCGTCCTCGTCGCGGTGGACGGCGCAGCGCTCGCCGCCGACGCGGACCACCGCGCCGTCGCCCGGTGCGAGGGTCTCGACGGACGGCCCGGAGGGCGAGGGCAGCCGGTCGCCAACGAAGTGCCGGGCCACGTCGGCCTGCTGCTTGAGGAAGGCGGCGCCCTCGCGGACCACGGAGGCCAGCCGGCGGGGGTCGTACAGCTCGTCCCAGGGACTCGTCCCGCCGGTGATCCGCTCGGCCAGCAGACGGCCGGCCATGACGCCCCCGCTCATCCCCCAGCCGCCGAAGCCGGTCGCCACGTAGGCGTGGCGGCTGCCGGGGTGCAGCGGTCCGACCAGCGGGACGGAGTCGGTGGAGTCGTTGTCCTGGGTGGCCCAGCGGTGGGTGAAGGTCAGATCGCCGAAGCGGTCGGTCGCCCAGGCGCACAGGCGGGCGAAGCGCTCTTCGACGTCACCGCCGGAGCCGGGCGTGAAGTGCTCGCCCGTCACGATGAGCAGGCGCCGGCCGTCGTCCGTCGGCGCCGTGCGCACCGAGCGCGTGTTCTGCTCCTGGGTGATGTACATGCCGAGCGGGGCGCCGATGGCGTCGAGCGGCGCGGCCACGACCAGTTCGCGGCGCGGGGAGAGCCGGCTGAAGAGCAGCGCCCGGTCGAAGACCGGGTAGTGGGTGGCGACGACGACGGACCGGGCGCTCACCTCGGTGCCGGACGCCGGCGACCGGGTGGTGAGCACGCAGGGGTCGCCCTCGGTGAGACCGGTGACCCGGGTCTGCTCGTGGATCGTGCCGCCGAGCCGCCGGATGTCGTCGGCGAGGGCGAGGAGGTACTTGCGGGGGTGGAACTGCGCCTGCCCCGTGACCCGGACCGCGCCGGCGACGGGGAACGGCAGGTCCGTGTCGGTCACGTACGCGGCCGGGAGCCCGGCCTCCCGGGCGGCCTCCGCCTCCGCCTTCAGGGCGTCGGTGCGGGAGGCGTCCTCGGCGTAGGTGTAGGCCGCCGTCTCCTCCCAGTCGCAGTCGACGCCGAGCGTGTCGGCGGTCGCGGCGACGTGCCGGACGGCCTCCGACTGCGAGCGGGCGTACAGCGCGGCCGCCTCCGGGCCCCGGGTGCGGCGCAGCCGGTCGTAGACCAGGGTGTGCAGGGCGCTGACCTTGGCCGTCGTGTGCCCGGTGACCCCGGCCGCGATCCGGTCCGCCTCCAGCACGGCGACGGAGCGTCCCCGCCGGGCCAGCTCCCACGCGGTGCTCAGTCCGGCGATGCCCGCGCCGACGACCGCGACGTCCACGGTGAGCGGTCCCTCCGGCGGAGGCAGCGGGGCGCCGGGGGGCGCGGTGTCCAGCCAGTACGACCCGTGGAGCTGCGCATGATCGTCCATGTCGGCCGGGTTCCCACGCCCGGGCAGGTCACACGGACTCCGGCGCCCCGCGACGACGGCCCGGTCCCACGGCGTTCTCGCCGCGCGGCCGGGGCCGTGGGTCAGGACCAGGTCATCGGGCAGCCGTGCCGCAGCGCGTACCGGGCGGCGCGCAGGTACAGGGCCGTGTAGAAGGCCGCCTGAAGGTCGTCGGCCCACGGCCCCGGCCGCGCCATGGCCGCTGTGCTCGCCTCGCCGTCAAGGAACCACCGCGTCAGCTCGAGGTTGCCGCCGGTCTCCGGTATCGCGTCCAGGGGCAGGTCGAGAGCCTGGGCCAGCCGCTCGGCGAGGGCGAGGACCTGCGGTGCCCCGGCGATCAGCGTCTCGTCCGCGTAGGCGCCGCCGATCGGCAGTTCCACCTCCCGGTCGAGGGAGACCGGCACCAGGACGGTCCAGCCGAGGAGCGTCTCCTCCTCGGCCCGGGTGAGGTGCGCCCGGCACAGCGCGGCGAAGCCGTCCATGGACGGGCTCGCCTTCTCCTCGAACCGGCACCGCGCCCGCCCTGCGGATTCCGCCGGCAGGTACGGTGGCAGTCCGCGCCGCCGCAGTTGCTCGTTGAGTCCCGAGGCCGTGTCACCGTGTCCGCCCTCCTCCCGCCCGAACCACTCCCGGCCGTCCACGCTCACCAGATACACACCCATGTCCCGCAACGTACCGCCCGCCACCGACAACGCCCCCGGCGGCGAGGGACGGCACCGCAGGCCTGCGCCGAGGGTCGGGGTGAGTCACGGCGATGAGCGAGCTGCGGGGTGAGGGACGCTGATGACAAATTCGGTGAACAAGCGCTTAGATAGTGGGCGGATCACGCTCCCAGCCCGCGCCGACCGCCGGAGGCCCCCGTTGTTCACGTCCGTCGACGATGTCCGCGACCGGCTCGCCGAGAGCGGGTACCTGGCCTCCCCCGCCGTCGCCACCACCGTCTTCCTGGCCGACCGGCTCGGCAAGCCACTGCTGGTGGAGGGACCGGCCGGGGTCGGCAAGACCGAGCTGGCCAAGGCCGTGGCGCAGGTGGCGGGCGCCCGGCTGGTGCGGCTGCAGTGCTACGAGGGCGTCGACGAGTCCCGCGCGCTGTACGAGTGGAACCACGCCAAGCAGCTGCTGCGCATCAGCGCCGGCCGCGACGAGACCTGGGACGAGGCCCGCACGGACGTCTTCAGCGAGGAGTTCCTGCTCCCCCGCCCGCTGCTGACCGCCATCCGCGGCGACGAGCCGACCGTCCTGCTGATCGACGAGACCGACAAGGCCGACGTCGAGGTGGAGGGACTGCTCCTCGAGGTGCTCAGCGACTTCCAGGTCACCGTTCCGGAACTGGGCACGATCACCGCGACCCGGCGGCCCTTCGTGGTCCTCACCTCCAACGCCAGCCGTGAGCTGTCGGAGGCGCTGCGCCGCCGCTGTCTCTTCCTGCACATCGGGTTCCCGCAGGAGGAGCTGGAGCGGCGGATCGTCCGGCTGAAGGTGCCCGGCATCGACGCGGCGCTGGCCGAGTCCGTGGTCCGGGTGGTGGGCGCGCTGCGCGCGATGGACCTGCGCAAGGCGCCGTCCGTGGCGGAGACGATCGACTGGGCGCGCACGCTCCTCGCGCTCGGCGCCGACGCCCTGGACGAGGACGTCGTCCGTGACAGTCTGGGCGTGATCCTCAAGCACCAGGACGACGTCCTCAAGGCGGGCGCCAAGCTCGACCTGGACGCCGTGTGAGCGCCCGGGTCGCCGACCGGCTGGCCGGCTTCGTCGCCGCGCTGCGCGCCCACGGCGTCCGCGTCGGCACGGGCGAGACCGTGGACGCCGCCGAGGCCGCCGCGGCGCTGGGATTCGTCGACCGGGCACTGCTGCGCGAAGGACTGGCCGCGACGCTGCTGCACTCGGAGGACCAGCGACGGGTGTTCGACACCGTCTTCGACCTGTACTTCCCGCGCGGCGTGGGCGCGCCCGGGGGCGAACCGGGCGACCGCGACGACCTGCGCGAGCGACTGGCCGCCGCACTCGCCGAGGGCGACGACGCGATGCTGGGCCGGCTGGCGATCGAGGCGGTCGACGGGCTGGGCGGGTACGGGAGTTCGCCGGGTGCGGACGGCTGGTCGTCGTACCAGACGCTCGAACGGCTGCGCCCGCAGACGCTGTTGGCGCGGGTGCGGAACGACATGCGTGCGCGGAGCGGCGGTTCCGGCTTCGCCGACCGGCTGCTGGAGGACGAGATCCGGCGCCGCATCGAGGCGTTCCGCGGCCTGGTGGCCGGGGAGGCGCGCCGCCGGGTGGCGGAGCGGCGCGGGCGGGACGAGATCGCCCGCCGGGCGGTGGCCCCGACCGCCGACCGGGTCGACTTCCTGTACGCGGGCCAGGACCGGCTGGCCGAACTGCGGCGGACGGTGCAGCCGTTGGCCCGCAAGCTGGCCACCCGGATGGCCGCGCGCCGCCGCCGGGCCGCCCGGGGTTCCATCGATCTGCGGCGCACGCTGCGCGCCTCGCTCTCGACGGGCGGCGTGCCGATGCGGCCCGTGCTGCGCCGTCGGCGTCCGGTCCGTCCCGAACTGGTGCTGCTGTGCGACGTGTCGGGCTCGGTGACGGGGTTCTCCGACTTCACGATGCTGCTGGTGCAGGCGCTGCACGACCAGTTCTCCAAGGTGCGGGTGTTCGCCTTCGTCAACCGGATCGACGAGGTGACCGGTCTGCTCGAACACGGCGCGGCCGATCCCGGAGGCCTCGGCGCCCGCATCCGGGCCGAGGCACGGCTGACGGGCTATCACGGCAGCAGCGACTACGGCGTCGCCCTGGGCGAGTTCGTGGAGCGGTACGGCGCCGCGGTCGGCCCCCGCACCACGGTCTTCGTGCTCGGCGACGCCCGGACGAACATGGCCGACCCGAACCTGGCCGCGCTGCGCCGGATCGCCGGACAGGCCCGCCATCTGCACTGGCTGAACCCGGAGCCCCGGTCCCTGTGGGGCACGGGCGACTCGGCCGCACCCGAGTACGCCGAGCTGGTCGCGATGCACGAATGCCGCAACGCCCTCCAGCTCGGCGCACTCATCGGCCGGCTGCTTCCCGTCTAGAGCGCCGGGGACCGTGCCGGGTGGGCCCGTGCCGGATGGGTCCGGGCCGGTCCGGGCGGGTCCTCAGGCCTCCTTGGCCTTCCCGTACTCCGTGGCCATCGCCCCGGCGAAGTCGTACACGACGCACTGCTCGTCGCCCACGACCCACGCGTCGTGGCCGGGCGGGACGACGAACACGTCGCCGGGGCCGAGTTCGCTCTCGCCGCCCTCGTCCATGGTGATGTGCATGCGTCCGGAGACCACATAGCCGTTGTGGTGGATCATGCAGGTGTCCGTGCCCATGACGCCCGCCAGCGACTCGGTCCAGCGCCAGCCGGGTTCGAAGGTCGCCCTGGCGAAGTCGAGCCCGGTCATGTGGACGGCCTCGATGTGGCCGCGGGGGAAATCGCGGCGCTCGTCCGGCTTGTCGAGCGTCTTCACTTCCATCATGACGCTCCTCCCTTCCTGCCGCGCTTGACCACGGCCGGGGGCGGTCTCCCCGGCGGACCTGGACGCCACCGGCGGGAGCCGCGCCCCCTACGCCTCCATCGTCCGCCTGTCCACCGGGGGCCGCCATACGGGGTGTGCCGGCCTCAGACGGCGTCGCCGCACAGCTCGGCGAAGCGGCCGGAGTCGACGTTGCCGCCGGAGACGATCACGCCGACGCGCCGGGGGAGGTCGTCGACCCGTCCGGCGAGGAGCGCGGCGAGCGGCGTGGCGCCGCTGGGCTCCACGACGATCTTCAGCCGTTCGAAGGCGAACCGCATGGCGGCCCGGATCTCGTCGTCCGAGACCAGCTCGATCGCGTCGACGAGCCGCCGGTTCACCGAGAAGGTCAGCTCGCCCGGCGTGTGCAGGGCCTGCCCGTCGGCGATGGTGCGCGGCACCGGGATCTCTACCCGGCGGCCCGCTTCCAGGGACCGCTTGGTGTCGTCGCCGGCCTCGGGCTCGACGCCGACCACCCGGATGCCGGGCCGCAGTCCCTTGACCGCGGTCGCGCTGCCGGCGATCAGTCCGCCGCCCCCGACCGGGGCCAGCAGGGCGTCCAGCTCGCCCGCTTCCTCCAGGAGCTCGAGTGCGGCGGTGCCCTGGCCCGCCATGACGTGCGGGTGCTCATAGGGCGGGATCAGCGCCAGGCCGCGGTCGGCGGCCAGGGCCTCGGCGATGGCGACGCGGTCACCGGCATAACGGTCGTAGGTGACGATCTCGGCCCCGTAGCCCTCCGTCGCCGCCCGCTTGGAGCGCGGCGCGTCCTCGGGCATGACGATCACCGCGGTCGTGCCGAGTTCCCGGGCGGCCAGGGCGACGGCCTGGGCGTGGTTGCCGGAGGAGTACGCGGCGATGCCCCGGGCCAGCTGTTCGGGGGCCAGCCGGGAGGCCGCGTTGTAGGCGCCGCGGAACTTGAAGGCGCCGACGCGCTGGAAGTTCTCGCACTTCAGCAGGACCTCGGCGCCGACGATCCGGTCGAGCGTCCGGGAGCGCAGCACGGGGGTGCGGTGTGCGACGCCCTTGAGCCGGGCGGCCGCGTCGCGGACGTCGTCGAAGGTGATCGGCAGGGGCGTGGTCGTCACGAGGGTGCTCCTTCAGGGGGTGTCGTCGGCGCCGTCCGCCCCGGTCGCCGGGGTGGCTCTGGCCTGCGAGAGGTAGGTGTAGGCGGAGGCGCGTGAGATGCCGAGGCGGGCGGCGGTCTGCTCGATCGCGCGGCGCACCGCGAACACGCCGCGTTCGTCCAGGCTCCGGAAGAGGGCCAGCCTGCGTGGCCGGTCGAGGCCGGCCCAGGTCTGGTCCTGGCGCAGCAGATGGGCGTCGAGGAGGGCGTCCACGACGGAGTCGATGTCGTCGCCGAAGGTGGTCGCCGGCGGGTCGGACGGCCCGGTCGTCGTCCCCGCGAGTGCGGCCAGCACCGCGCGCGCCCGGTCCACCTCGGTGACGTCCACGTTGACGCAGAGGGCGCCGAAGACCGCGTCCGTGGAGTCGCGCAGCACCATCGTGGACGACTTCACCAGCTTTCCGGCGCCGGCGCGGGTGACGTAGTTCAGTTCGTCCGCGGCGGCGTCCCCGCGGGCGAGGACCCGCATGCCGATCTCGCTCATGGCGCCGCCGACCGTCCGTCCGGTCACCGCCCCGGCGACGGCGACGACGGACTTCTCCGGCCGCCGGTAGTCGTGCAGCACCACCTCGCACACCGGGCCGAAGGTCGCCGCGATGCCGTCGACGACGGGGACGAGGGCGCGCAGGATCGCGTCCCGTTCCCGTTCCCGCTCCTCTTCCCGCAGGGCCTGCGGATCCTGGGGTTCCATGCAGCGATTAGACCACGAATCCAGCACTTGGACCAGTCGTCCAGTCAGTCCGGGACGGCGGGAGGGGGCAGCCCCCTTCCGGGGACCGTCGACCGAGGGGGTGGTGGCGCCAACTGGCCCTTCCCTAGGATGTGTTGTCGGCCGCGCCGGTCCACGGCACGGCGGGGATCCTGGGGGAAGAGATGCAGCCGGGCAAGCAGCTGTCCACGAAGATCGACGAAACGATCCCGACGGCCGCGCGCATGTACGACCACTATCTGGGCGGCCGGGACAACTACGCGGCCGACCGCTCCGCCTGCGAGGAGTTGGACAAGGTCGTCCCGAGCACGCGTGCCCTCGCGCTGAACAACCGGCGCTTCCTGCAGCGGGCCGTGCGGACCCTGGCGCAGGAGCACGGGATCCGGCAGTTCCTCGACCACGGCTCCGGTCTGCCCACGCAGGACAACGTGCACCAGGTCGCCCAGCGCGTCGACCCGAGCGCACGCGTCGTCTACGTCGACAACGACCCCATGGTCCTCGTGCACGGCCGGGCCCTGCTCGAGCAGGACGAGCGGACCACCGTCATCCACGCCGACCTGCGGGCGACGGAGGCCGTCCTCGACCACGAGGACACCCGGCGGCTGATCGACTTCTCACAGCCGGTCGCCGTGCTGTTCAACTCGGTCTTCCACTGCATCCCCGACAGCGAGGTCGACGGGCCGCAGGCGGTGGTGCGCCGGGTCAGCGAACGCCTCGCGCCCGGCAGCTGCCTGGTGATGTGCCAGCTGGTCAGCGAGGACGCCGAGGTCAGGGCGTTCGTCACCGACTTCATGGACAAGGCCACCCAGGGCCACTGGGGCCGGGTGCGCCAGGAGAAGGACGTGGCCGCGCTCTTCGACGGCCTGGAGATCCTGCACCCCGGACTGGTCGAGGTCTCGGCCTGGCGACCGGACACCGAGGTGGCGCCCCGTCAGCTCACCCAGGAGTGGATCGAGTTCGGCGGCGTCGGCCGACTTGGCTGACACACCCCCGGGGCACGCCTGCCCGTCCGGGAGGCCGCCGCAGGTCAGGGATAGCGCTGCCGCGCGGTCGACTCCAGCAGCGCGACGGACTCGCGCGGGTTCAGCGCCTCGTCGGCCAGCCGGTCCAGGGCGACCCGGTACTCCTCCGTCTCGTCCCGGTCCTCGAGGAAGGTCGCGCTCCTGATCTGCTCCAGATAGACGACGTCGGGCAGGTCGACGCCGGGGAAGCGCAGATAGGTGACCGGTATGGCGGGCGCCGAGGCATGGGTGACGTCCAGCGGCACCACCTGGACGGTGACATGGGGCAGGGCCGCCAGCTCCATCAGGTGGGCGAGCTGCTCCCGCATCACCTCTCGGCTGCCCAGCACCCGCAGCAGCACCGACTCGTCGAGGATCGCCCACACCTGCGGGGCGTCCGGTCGCCGCAGCAGTTCGGTGCGGCGGGTCCGCAGCTCGACCCGGCGCTCCACCTCCCGTGGCGTCGCCGACGGCAGCCCGCGCTCCACGACGGCGCGCGCGTAAGCGGGCGTCTGGAACAGACCCGGCACGTACTGGATCTCGAAGGTGCGGATCGCCGTGGCGGCCTCCTGCAGCCCCACCAGCCGGTCGAACCACTCGGGCATCAGCCGCTTGTCGTACCGCTGCCACCAGCCCGGCTCCCCCGCCTGCCGCAGCAGGCGCAGCAGCACGGAGGCCTCGTGGTCCTCGGTCTCGTACAACGACAGGAGCGCGCGGACGTCCGCCTCGACGGGCGGCCTGCGCCCCTTGCCGGCCTCGATGCGCGACAGCTTCGCCGGGCTGAACCCGAGGGAGCGCGCGGCCTGCTCCTGGGAGAGGCCGGTGTCCTCCCGGATGCCCGCCAGCTGTACGCCGACCAGCATTTTCAGCAAGGTCGGGGCGGGCTCGCCCCGGTTCAGATACGGTTCGAGGCGGGAGACGCGAGGCGACTCGACAGACATCCTGACTCCCCGTGGACCGGCAGACGACAGACCGAAAGTATCGCATCCGAAGCCCTCCAGCCGCACGGGGGAGGGGAATTGAGCCCCTTTCGAGCCCTTCGGAACCGCCGGATTCCCCGGCCGGCCCGTCTCCGGCCGATCGCTTTCCGGCCAGTCCGCCCCGGCCCGGTCGCCCGGGCCCGTGACCCGCGGGGACTCCCCACCGCCCTTCACGCCGCCTTCACGCCAGGTGGTCGAACTCCCCGCCCTTGGCCCCGGCCACGAACGCGGCCACCTCCGCCGGGGTGTACACGAGCGCGGGCCCGTCGGGATCACGGGAGTTGCGCAGCGCGACACCTCCCCCGTCGAGGGCCGCGACCTCGACACAGTTGCCCTCGGCGTTGCTGTGGCTGCTCTTGATCCAGCGCACGCCCAGCGAGCTCGCCCGCACTCCGTTCGGCACCGACGGCATCGCACTCTCCTCACTTGTGCGCGCAATTTCCCGTGAAATTGCACGAGGACATCGTCAGCGTGGATAATAGCCCTGTCGTCAACCGCTCTTCCGGCGCCCCGTTCTGACGTCACCTCAGGGAGATGCACCGTGTCATCACCTGCGCAGTTCCGAACTCTTGAGTCCGTCTCCGTCCGCGACTCGCCCAGAACCGCCGTCCTGCACCTCGCGGGCAGCGGCGAGGGATTCGCCCGGGCACGCGACTTCACCCATCGCACGCTGGACTGCTGGTCCCTGGGCCACTGCGGCGACGACGCGATCACCGTCGTCACCGAACTGGCCGCCAACGCGGTCCTGCACGCGCTCCCCCACGCCGGGACGGACCGGTTCCCCGTGCGGCTCAGACTCACCCTGCGGCGCTCGCACCTGGTGTGCGCCGTCACCGATCCGAGCGACGGTCTGCCCGTCTGCCCCCGGTCCACGGACGACCTCCTCGAGCACGGCCGCGGACTGCACATCGTCGAAGCCCTCTCGGAGCACTGGGGATGGACCCGCCGCTTCCCCGTGGGCAAGACCGTCTGGGCCATGCTGCCGACCCGTCCCCCTCTCTGATCCCCGACGCCCGACCCCTGACTTCTGACATGACTGCCACGAAGAGAACCACCCCGCTCGCAGGCCTGGGACACGTGCCGTGGCCCGACATCAAGGACTCCACCGGCTCCGCCGCGGCCATCCCCTCCCTGCTCATCACGCTGGCCCGGGGCGAGGCCGACAGCGCCGGCCCGGCACTGGGCCAACTACGTCGACGCATCTGCCAGTTCGGATTCGTCGTCGACCAGGCGACGGCGGCCACGGTGCCCTTCCTCTGGGAACTCGTCCGGCTCCCCCAGGTCACCTGCCGCGCGGAGATACTGCGTCTGCTCAAGAGCATCGCCGACGCCCGGCAGTGGGAGACCACCGCCGCCACGTATCCCAAACTGCACCACCACCCCGACGACTACGTGGGGTGGGAGCGCGAGGCCCGGCATGCCGTCCACGCCCAGCGCGACGTGCTGCGCCAACTGCAGCGGGAGCCCGAGCCCGACGCCGAGATGGTGCGGGCCACCACTGAACTCGCCGCCACCCTCGACGGCTGAGGGCCCTGGAGCCGCCGGGGGCATGGCGCGGCGGGCGCCCGTCCGCTGTCCCCGCTGCGCGCCCGCGCACCCGACCGCTAGGTTGGGCCGCATGAGCAACCTTGACCGCTCGCCCGTGCCGAGCGTGTGCGGCGGCCGCGGCTTCGTCGTCGCCGAGCCCGTCCGCGAGCTGCTGAGCCCCCGCCGTGTCCAGCTCGGCGGATCGACGGAGGTACGGCGGCTGCTGCCGAACCTGGGCCGGCGCATGATCGGCGCCTGGGCCTTCGTCGACCACTACGGCCCCGACGACATCGCCGACGAACCCGGCATGCAGGTCCCGCCGCACCCGCACATGGGTCTGCAGACCGTCAGCTGGCTGCACGAGGGCGAGGTGCTGCACCGCGACTCCACGGGCAGCCTCCAGACGGTCCGGCCCCGGGAACTCGGGCTGATGACCTCGGGGCGCGCCATCAGCCACTCCGAGGAGAGCCCGCGCTCACACGCCCGGTATCTGCACGGCGCCCAGCTGTGGGTGGCGCTGCCGGACGCGCACCGGCACACCGACCCCCACTTCGAGCACCACCCCGACCTGCCCGTCGTCACGGCCCCCGGCCTCCACGCCACCGTGCTCCTCGGCGACCTCGACGGCGCCCTCTCACCCGGCACGGCGTACACCCCCCTCGTGGGCGCCGACCTCACGCTCGCCCACGGCGCGGACGTACGGCTGCCGCTCGACCCCGACTTCGAGTACGGCGTGCTGTCGATGTCCGGCGAGGTCCACGTGGACGGCGTCCCGCTGCTCCCCGGTTCCCTGCTCTACCTCGGCTGCGGCCGCACCGAACTGCCGCTGCGCGCGGAGTCCGACGCCGGTCTGATGCTCCTCGGCGGCGAGCCGTTCGAGGAGGAGCTGGTCATGTGGTGGAACTTCGTCGGCCGGTCCCAGGAGGAGATCGTGCAGGCTCGCGAGGACTGGATGAAGGGCACCCGTTTCGGCGAGGTGAAGGGCTACGACGGAGGTCCGCTGCCCGCCCCGGAGCTGCCGCCGGTGCCGCTGAAACCACGCGGAAGAGTGCGCTGACCCGTCTGCTTGAGGCGGCTGGCCAGAGCTCCCCTCGATTGCAGAGTGCGGGTGTCTGTGAGCAGCTCTGGTCGGACGAGCGCTGACCCCTTGCTGACTTTACCGACGAGCCATCAGAAACTCCTTGGGTCTGGCGTCACTACGGGCCAACCTCCGTCGCCCCCGCCGAACGGCTCGGGCAGGGCGGGGAAACCGGGCAGCCGCTCCATCATGCGGGCCACTGATGGACCCGGACGGCGCCGTATCCTCCGCTCGTCAGGCGTGGGGCACGACCGCGACCGGTGCGGAGGCGTGCTGGAGCACGGCATGAGTCACCGGGCCGATGCGGCTGCCGATGGAGGCCTGGCGCTTGCCCCGTCCGACGACGACGAGCGCCGCGTCCCGTGAAGCGTGCACGAGATGACGGCCGGCACCGCCGATGACGGCTTGCGCTGTCACCTCCACGCCGGGGAACTTGTCCTTCCAGAGCCGCAGGAGATCAGTCAGTCCGACCTGTGCCTCCTCCGCCAATTCGGCGTTGAGGCCCGAGTCCAGCACGGCACCGTAGCCGTAGACGGCCGCCGGATTCCAGCCGTGGATCACTCGCAGACCGGCGGCTCGACGCCGGGCGGCCTCGAACGCGAACTCGATGACAACGTCGGCCGGGTCCTCGACGTCCAGCCCGAGAACCACGTCGCGGTACGGAGTGTTCGTCGCCCGCGCACCTGCGGCATCCGGCAGACGCTCATCCTCCGCATGCCCACCGGCTCGCACGAGAACGACGGGGTGCTCGGTACGCGCCACCACGGCCAGCCCGACAGAACCGACCAGGAACCCGGCCACTGCGCCAAGCCTTCTGGATCCCAGGACCAGCAATCCGGCTTCCTCGGTGGCTGCCAGAAGGGCAGGAACAGCCCCCGTCTCCACCTGTTCGGTCGTGACCCGGAGGCCAGGGTGGAGCTCCGTGACCCGAGACCTCGCCTCGCGCAGCAGGTCGGCGGCCCACTCTCGCTGAGCGTCGATCACGACCGACGCAGGATCTCCCACGAAAGACAGGTACGTCGAGCGCAGCGGTTCTCCTGCATGAAGAAGATGCAGGGGCACCTCTCGTTGTGCCGCTTCGCGAGCGGCCCAGTCTGCGGCTGCGAGGCTTTCGGGCGAGCCGTCGAGACCGACGGTGATGGCGGACATGTGCGGACCTCCTTCAGAGATGCCCCGTCAGTCTTCCGAACTGGCCCGGGCGGCAGCAGGGGCCTGAGGTCCCCGTCAGGGGCCCGACCGGCCCCCACCACCGTGCTGGTGGTGGACGACGACGGACGCTCAGGGGGCGTGGTCTGCGGGGCGGGCCCGTCGTCCAAGGAGGCCGTGCTACTGGACTTGGCCGGTCTGCCGCCGGTCTCCCCTGACCGGGTCGTTCGGCCCTGGCGACCGAGGGACCCGCATGATGTGCTGAAGGTGGTGGGAAGGGCGCCCGAGGGAGACGCGAGAAACGGCCGGAAACGGTCGCGCACCGCGTCATCAGGTCGGCGAGGAGCGGGCGGCGTCCTTCCCTCCCCGCCACGCCGTGCCGCTGTGAGGCGCCCCGCGATGTGGCTCCGGGACCGGACGGCGCTGACGCACGGACCTGAGCGCTCGGTCACGAACCACCGGGTCCGCCTTGCCCGTCCTACGCCTTCTGCAACGGCACCCGCCACGTCAGCGTGGTCCCGCCGCCCTCGGGTTTCCCGATCTCCAGTCCGCCGGCCAATTTCTCGGCCCGCTCTGCCATGTTGCGCAGCCCGCTCCGGCGGCCGTCGGCCGGCAAGCCGACGCCGTTGTCGGTGACCGACAGGCGCACCTCGCGGCCGTCCGTGGCCAGGACCACCTCGGCCCGGCTCGCCCGGGCGTGCCGGGCGATGTTGGTCAGTGCCTCGGAGAGCACGGCCACCACGTGGTCGGCGGTCTCCTTCGGTACGTCGGTGTCCAGCAGGCCTTCCATCCGCACGCTCGGGGCGAAGCTCAGGACCGGTGCCGCTTCCCCTACGACACGTACGGCACGGGCCCGCAGACCGGCCTCCGCGGTACCGTCGCGGGTGCGCAACCCGAAGATCGTCGATCTGATGATCTTGATGGTCTCGTCGAGGTCGTCCACCGCGCGCGCCACGCGTTCGGAGGCACCTTCGTGCTCGATGAAACGGCCCGCGCTCTGAAGGGTCATGCCGGTGGCGAACAGCCGCTGGATCGCCAGGTCGTGCAGGTCGCGGGCGATCCGGTCCCGGTCCTCCAGCACGGCGATCTGCTCGGCGTCCTCGCGGCGCTCCGCCAGCTCCATGGCGACGGCGGCCTGCGCGGCGAAGGCCTGCAACGTCTCGGTCTCCGACTCCGAGAACGCAGGCCCTCCAGCCTCTCGTGCCAGCAGCACCACGCCTCGTGCGCCCGCCTCGCCCGTGCCGATCGGCACGGCCACGGCAGGGCCGAGTCCACCGAACCTGGGAGGCTCGAGAGAGATCCGCTCGTCGTGGCCGACATCGGCGCTCGTGACCGGAGCTGCGCCGGCGAAGGCCAGTCCCATGAGGCTCTTGTCCATGGACAGGACGAGCCCTCGGTGCGCCCCGGCATCCATCCCGACGGCGATCTCCACAGCGAGCGACCCGGTGTCCTCCATGGGCAGCGCCACCGCCGCCAGCGCGGACTGGGTGATGTCGCCCGCCCGCTCGGCGATCAGACCGAGGACTTCAGCGCGCTCACCCCCGGACATCAGGCTGTGGGTGATCTCGGCGTTCGCTCGCAGCCAGCGCTCACGCTGCCGGGACTCGGCGTACAACCGGGCGTTGTCGATCGCGACTCCGGCCGCGACGGCGAGGGTCAGCGTGACCGAGACGTCGTCCTCGTCGAACTGGGAGCCGTCCCGTTTCTCGGTCAGGTAGAGGTTGCCGAAAATCTGATCCCGCACGCGGATCGGGACGCCGAGGAAGGTGTTCATCGGCGGGTGGTGGGCCGGGAAGCCGTACGAGGCAGGGTGATCGGAGATCTTCGCCAGGCGCAGCGGCTCCGGGTGGCGGATCAGCTCGCCCAGAATGCCGTGACCTTCAGGGTACGAGCCGATTTCGGCGATCCGGTCCTCGCTGATCCCGACCGTGTGGAAGGCGGACAGGCGCTTTCCGTCCGGTCCGATCACACCGAGCGCCGCGTATTCGGCGTCGACCAGCACTGCGGCCGCCTCCACGATGCTGCGAAGGGCCTGTTCCAGGTCCAGCTCCCGGCCGACCGCCAGCACCGCCTCCAGCAGGCTGTGCACCCGGTCGCGGGTGCCGCGGGCCGCGTCCAGCCGTGCCTGCAGCTCCTCCAGCAGCTCGTCGAGCCGCAGCTGAGGCAGCCGTACGCGGGCTTCCTCGGGGCTTCCCACCGGTGTTCCTCCAGGTCCCCTCAAGCACTCGGACGCCCTCCGGTCCGATCATGTGCCACGTTAGTGCTCGGCCGCAGCGCGCGGTAGCGCATGGGGCCGAGTGCACGGTGTTTCCCGCCTGGGCCGACCGGCCCCGCGGAGGGGACCGACAGCCCCTGCCCCTCTCGTTCCTGCAGTCCGACGCTGGAGCTGTGTCCAGCCCGCAGACCGACGGAGGAGACCGGCGCCATGGTCCGTTACGCGTACGACTTCGCAGAGGGCAGCCGTGACCTGGCCGACCTGCTCGGCGGCAAGGGCGCGAACCTGGCCGAGATGACCCGGCTGGGGCTGCCCGTTCCGCCGGGATTCACGGTGACCACCGAGGCCTGCCGGGTCTTTCTCGCCACTGGCGCCGAGCCGGACGGTCTGGCCCTCGAGATCGCTGAGCGCCTGACCGCGCTGGAGCGGGCCGCCGGACGGCTGCTGGGGCAGCCGGACGACCCCCTGTTGCTGTCCGTCCGCTCCGGGGCCCGGTTCTCCATGCCCGGCATGATGGAGACGATCCTCGACATCGGCCTCGGCGACGACTCCGTCCTCGGCCTGGCGAAGGCGTCCGGGAACGAGCGCTTCGCCTGGGACTCCTACCGAAGGCTCATACAGATGTTCGGCAGCACCGTCATGGGCGTCGACAGCTCACTGTTCGAGAAGGCCCTGTCCGACCTGAAGACGGACCGGGGCGCGGCGAACGATCTGGGCCTGAACGCGGCGGACCTGTCCGGTCTCGTCGAGACGTACAAGACGCTGATCCGTCGCGAGACCGGCGAGGACTTCCCGCAGTCCCCTGACGAGCAGTTGCGCCGCGCGGTCCTCGCCGTCTTCGAGTCCTGGAGGGGCGAGCGCGCCCGCGTGTACCGCCGTCGCGAGCACATCGCCGACGACCTGGGCACCGCGGTCAACGTGCAGACCATGGTCTTCGGCAACCTCGGCCCCGACTCCGGCAGCGGCGTGGCCTTCACTCGCGATCCGGCCACGGGACTGCCCGGCCTCTATGGCGACTACCTGGCCGACGCGCAGGGCGAGGATGTCGTCGCCGGCATCCGCAACGCCGTACCGCTGACGGCCCTGGAGGAGCTGGACCCGGGCTCCTACGGGCAACTCCTCTGTCACCTGCGGACGTTGGAGACCCACTACCGGGATCTGTGCGACGTCGAGTTCACCATCGAGCGCGGCCGACTGTGGATGCTCCAGACCCGGGTGGGCAAGCGCACGGCCGAGGCCGCGTTCGCCATCGCCGCGCAGCTGGCCGACGAGGGGCTGATCTCCCGCGACGAGAGTCTGGCCCGGGTCGGCGGGGACGGGCTCGCGCGGCTGATGTTCCCACGCTTCGACACCTCGGCAGTCGGCGAGCCACTGGCACACGGACTCCCGGCCTCGCCCGGTGCCGCGGTGGGCGCCGCGGTCTTCGACTCGGCCGAGGCCGTCCGTCGGGCCGCCGCGGGCGAGAAGGTCGTCCTCGTACGCCAGGAGACCACCCCCGACGACCTCCCCGGCATGATCGACGCGCAGGCGGTACTCACCAGCCGAGGCGGCAAGACCAGCCACGCGGCCGTGGTCGCCCGAGGCATGGGCAGGGTCTGCGTGTGCGGTGCCGAGGAACTCACCGTGGACACCGGGGCGCGCCGCTTCACCGTGGGGGAGGCCACCGTCGTGGAGGGCACGGTCATCTCCGTCGACGGCTCGGCGGGGACCGTGTACCTGGGTGCGGCTCCCCTGGTCGACTCCGCCGTGATGCGGTACTTCGAGACGGGCGAGCGGTCGGAGGGACTGGTGGACGCCGTGGCCCACGCCATGGAACGGGCGGACGGCGCCCGGCGACTGGAGGTGCGGGCGAACGCAGACACCCCCGAGGACGCCGCCCGCGCCCGGCGGTTCGGCGCGCAGGGCGTCGGGCTGTGCCGCACCGAGCACATGTTCCTCGGCGAGCGCCGCAAGCTGGTCGAGGCGATGATCCTGGCCCGCGACGAGACCGAGCGCGAGGAGGCGCTGAGCGCGCTGCTGCCGCTCCAGCGGCGAGATTTCGTCGGCATTCTGGAGGCGATGGACGGTCTGCCGGTAACCATCCGGCTCATCGACCCGCCCCTGCACGAGTTCCTGCCCGACCGGACCGAACTCGCCGTGCGCATCGCCACCGCTGGGGCTCGGGGCGCCGCGCCCGACCGCCACGACACCGAGCTGCTCGATGCCGTCAACCGTATGCACGAGGAGAACCCGATGCTCGGCCTGCGCGGTGTCCGCCTCGGCCTCGTCGTGCCGGGGCTGGTCGCCATGCAGGTGCGGGCCATCGCCGAGGCGGTCGTGGAACGCACGAGGTCCGGCGGGTCTCCGAAGGCGGAGATCATGGTTCCACTGGTCGGCGCCGTCGAGGAACTGCGCATCGAACGCCAAGAGGTGGAACACGTTCTCGCCGAGGTGTCCGAGGAGGCCGGCATCCCGGTGCGCTGTCCGGTCGGCACGATGATCGAGTTGCCCCGGGCCGCGCTCACGGCCGGCCGGATCGCCGAGGAGGCGGAGTTCTTCTCGTTCGGCACCAACGACCTCACCCAGACCACCTGGGGGTTCTCCCGCGACGACGTCGAGGCGGCGTTCTTCTCCGCTTATCTCGACAAAGGCATCTTCGCCACCTCCCCGTTCGAGACGCTCGACCGCGCGGGCGTGGGCCGTCTGGTCCGGATCGCGGCCGACGAAGGCCGTGCCGCCCGTCCCGACCTGAAGATCGGCGTCTGCGGCGAGCATGGCGGGGATCCAAAATCCATCCACTTCTTCCATACGGCGGGCCTCGACTACGTCTCCTGCTCGCCGTTCCGCGTCCCGGTCGCGCGGCTGGAGGCCGGTCGCGCGGCCCTCCCCGGCACCGGGACGAGCGACACCAGGTGACCAGGAGGTGGTCGGCATGACCCGCATCGTGGGTGAGGTGATGACCCGGGAGGTCGTAGAGGCGCACCGGGGGACGCCGTTCAAGGAACTGGTGCGTCTGCTGAACCGGCACGGCATCAGCGGCCTGCCCGTCGTGGATCACGACGACAAGGTCGTGGGAGTGATCAGCGAGACCGATCTGATCCGGCGCCAGGCGGCCCGGTCCGCGGACGGCTGGGCTCGGCGTCCCCGCATCCCCTGGCGGGGCCGCTCCACGCGGCGTGCCGACGCGGTGGCCGGCGCCACCACGGCGGCGGAGCTGATGACGACGCCCGCGATCACCGTGCATCCGGAACAGCGCATCGGGGACGCGGCCCGGCTGATGGAGAGACACGGCGTGGAACGTCTCCCGGTCGTGGACGAGGCGGACCGGCTGATCGGCATCGCCACCCGCCGGGACCTGCTGCGGGTCTTCCTGCGCACGGACGACGAGATCCGACGGGACGTCCTCGACGAGGTGCTGGACCGAGGCCTGGGCCTGCCGGCCCACAGCGTGGCCGTCTCGGTACGCGACGGCATGGTCACCCTCGAAGGGACCGCGGAGCAGCGTGTCGATGCCGCGCTGGCGATCTGGCTGACGTATCGCATCGACGGGGTGATCGGCGTGGTCAACAGGCTGAACCTCCTTGTCGAAGCGGGGCCGTTCAGCGCTGCGAAGGGACCAACGGGACCTGGGAGGGAGAACCCCTGACGAGAGACGCTGCTGGTGGGAGCGATACCCACGCCTCATCTTGCCGCTCCCTCCCCGTGCCGCCGCCCCCGCGGCGGCACCCTCTCGACGACGGAGGCTCGCCCCCCATGACCCGCCACGACGAACCCGGCGCGACCACCGCCCCCGCCGCCGCGCCGTCCGACACCGCCATCGCGGTGGACCGGCTGGTGACGAACGGGCTCAAGGCACTCGCCGACTACGAGGCGCTCGACCAGGAGCAGGTCGACCACATCGTGAAGAAGGCGTCGGTCGCCGCCCTCGATCAGCACACCGCGCTCGCGATGCTCGCGGTGGAGGAGACCGGTCGCGGCGTCTTCGAGGACAAGGCCGCCAAGAACATGTTCGCCTGCGAGCACGTCACGCACAGCATGGGCCCGATGAAGACGGTCGGCGTCATCGCCCGCGACGACCTCGAGGACATGATCGAGGTGGCCGAGCCCGTGGGAGTGGTGTGCGCGATCACGCCCGTCACCAACCCGACCTCCACCACCGTCTTCAAGGCGCTGATGGCGCTGAAGACCCGCAACCCGGTCGTGTTCGCCTTCCACCCGTCCGCCCAGCGTTGCTCCGCGCAGGCGGCCCGCATCGTGCGCGACGCGGCCGTCGCCGCGGGTGCGCCCGAGCACTGTGTGCAGTGGATCGAGACCCCGTCCGTGGCAGCCACCAACACCCTGATGCGGCACCCGGGCGTCTCCCTGATCCTGGCCACCGGCGGCAACGCCATGGTCAAGGCGGCCTATTCGGCCGGCAAGCCCGCCCTGGGCGTGGGCGCCGGCAACGTGCCGGCCTATGTCCACCGAAGCGCCGAGCTGCGCCGGGCCGTCAACGACCTGGTGCTGTCGAAGGCGTTCGACAACGGCATGATCTGTGCCTCCGAACAGGCCGTCATCCTGGACGCAGAGATCTACGACGCCGCGCTGGCCGAATTCCGCACCCTGCACGCCCACTTGGCCACCGCCGAGGAGAAGGCGAAGCTGGAGGCGTTCCTGTTCCCCGCGAGCCGGGCGGACACCGCGGGCGCGGGCTGCGAACCCAAGGTCAACTCGGCGGCCGTCGGGCAGAGCCCGGCCTGGATCGCGGAGCAGGCGGGCTTCACCGTGCCCGACAGCACCTCGCTCATCCTCGTCGAGACCGGCCGGGTCGGGCCCGACGAGCCACTCACCCGCGAGAAACTCTGCCCGGTCCTCGCCGTCCTGCGCGCCGGCTCCACGGAACGGGGCTTCGACCTGGCCGCCGACATGGTGGCCTTCCACGGGCAGGGCCACAGCGCCGTCATCCACACCGGAGACACGGCACTGGCGGAGGCGTACGGCAAGCGGATGAAGACCGTGCGGGTCATCGTCAACGCCCCGTCCTCACAGGGCGCGATCGGCGGCATCTACAACAGCCTGCTGCCCTCGCTGACGCTGGGGTGCGGTTCCTGGGGCAGCACCTCGGTGTCCAACAACGTCTCCGCCGCCCAGCTGCTGAACGTCAAGCGCGTCACGGCGCGACGCAACAACCTCCAGTGGTTCAAGGTCCCGCCGAAGATCTACTTCGAGCCGCAGTCCATCCGCTACCTCGCCTCGATGCCGGACGTCCACCGCGTCACCGTCGTCACCGACGCGACGATGACCCGCCTCGGCCTCGTCGACCGGGTCGAGCGCGTGCTGCGGCGCCGCCGGGAACCGGTCACCGTCCAGATCATCGACAACGTGGAACCCGAGCCCAGCATCGGCTCCGTCCGGCACGGCGCACGCCTCATGGGCGACTTCCGCCCGGACACCGTCATCGCCCTCGGAGGCGGCTCCCCGATGGACGCGGCCAAGGTGATGTGGCTGTTGTACGAGCAGCAGGCCGAAGGCAAGGACGTCGACTTCGCCGACATGCGGCACAAGTTCTCCGACATCCGCAAACGCGCCTTCCGCTTCCCGACGCTGGGCAGGCTCGCCCGGCTGGTGTGCATCCCGACGACCTCCGGCACCGGCGCGGAGGTGACACCGTTCGCCGTCATCTCCGACCCCGCCACCGGCAAGAAGTACCCGCTGGCCGACTACGCGCTCACGCCCAGCGTGGCCATCGTCGACCCACTGCTCACCACCGCGCTGCCCCACGCGCTGGCCGCCGACAGCGGCTTCGACGCCCTGACCCACGCCGTCGAGGCGTATGTGTCGGTGTATGCCAACGACTTCACCGACGGCCTCGCCCTGCACGCGATCCGGCTGATCTTCGACAACCTCGAAGCCGCCGTGAACGACCGGGCGAACCGGCCCCGGGCCCGGGAGAAGATGCACAACGCCGGCACCCTCGCGGGCATGGCCTTCGGCAACGCCTTCCTCGGCATCGTCCACGCCATGTCCCACACCCTCGGCGCCACCTTCCACATCGCCCACGGCCGCACCAACGCCGTGCTGCTGCCGCACGTCATCCGCTACAACGGCACCGTCCCCACGAAACTCACCGGCTGGCCCAAGTACGAGAACTACCGGGCCCCCGAACGCTTCCAGGACATCGCCCGCACCCTCGGGCTGCCCGCCGCCACCCCGGCCGAGGGCGTCGAGTCGCTCGCCCGCGCGGTGGAGGGACTCCGCGACACCGTGGGCATCGAGCCGACGTTCCAGACCCTCGGCGTCGATGAAAGGACCTTCCTGGACGCCCTCCCCCAGCAGGCCCTCAACGCCTATGAGGACCAGTGCGCGCCCGCCAACCCGAGGATGCCCATGCTCGACGACATGCGGGAACTGATGCGTACGGCCTACTACGGACGTATGCGGCCCCGCCCCGACGTCGAGCCGGCGCAGCAGCCGTAGTCCACGCGCCGCCGCCACTCCCGCCCTGCACTGGCAGCAGCGGTGGCAGGGGTCGCCCGGTCACCGCCGCCCGGCCGTCCGGCCCCGAGCGAGCGGACCCCGCGGGGCCGGTGCGCCCGAGTGGAGGGGACCTTCGGCCCTGCTTCGGCCCGTAGGCCCCCACAGCGCCTGGAGGCGGTCCCGCGGCTGCTACACAGAAGACGCCACCGTCTGAGGCGACGCGGCTTCCTTTCCCTTCATCCACCCCTTCCGGGAGAATCCATGCTGTCCGCAGAATCCGCCGCCCTCGTACGAGCCACCCTTCCCGCCGTGGGCGGAGCACTCGACGAAATCACCGACCGCTTCTACGCCACGATGTTCCACGACCGCCCGGAACTTCTCGACGGGATGTTCAACCGCGGCAACCAGGCCAGCGGAGCCCAACGCCGTGCCCTGGCGGCGTCGATCGCCGGATTCGCCGGAGCGCTGCTGGAGAGTCCCGGAGCGCGGCCGGACGCGCTGCTGTCCCGGATCGCCCACAAACACGCCGCCGTCGGCGTCACCGACGACCAGTACACGATCGTCCACAAGTATCTGTTCGGCGCCATCGCCGAGGTCCTCGGCGACGCGGTCACGGCGGAGGTGGCGGCGGCCTGGGACGAGGTCTACTGGCTGATGGCCGGCGCCCTGATCAGTCGTGAGGCACTCCTCTACCAGGACGCGGGCGTTCGGCCCGGTGGGACCTGGCGGCCCTGGACGGTCGTCGAACGCCGTGCCGAGACCGCCGACGTGGTGTCCTTCCTGCTCCGTCCGGCCGACGGCGAACCGGCGCCGCGGGCCCGCGCGGGCCAGTACGTGAGCGTCCGCGTGGGCATGGCCGACGGAACACACCAACTGCGCCAGTACAGCCTGTCCTCGGCCCCGGGGGGAGACCTGCGGCGGATCACCGTGAAACGGGTCAGGGGCGACGCCGCCAGCCCGGACGGCGAGGTCTCCTCCCTGCTGTACGACGGCGTCCGTCAAGGGGAAGAACTGCTGCTGTCCGCACCCTTCGGTGACGTCTTCCTCGACGACGGGGCGGACTCCGCCACGCCGCTCGTGCTCGTTTCGGCGGGCATCGGCTGCACCCCCATGACGGGGATATTGGCCCACCTCGCGGCCACCGGCTCGACCCGCCCGGTACTGGTCCTGCACGCCGACCACTCCCCCGCCGACCATGCCCTGCGTGCCGAGACGCACGAGCTCGTCGCGCAACTGCCGGACGCCCACGCCGTCTTCTGGTACGAGCACCCGGGAGCGCGGGAACCCGACGCCCGCACCGGCCTGATGGACCTGAGCGGTATCGAACTCCCCGACGGCGCGACCGTGTTCCTGTGCGGACCGCTGCCCTTCATGCGGGACGTGCGCGGCAGGCTGCTGCGCGCCGGGGTTCCCGCACAGCGCATCCGATACGAGGTCTTCGGCCCCGACCTGTGGCTCCCCGCCACCGTGGTCTGAGCGGCGGGCTGCTGCACTGGAGACCATGCACCGCCGCTAGCCCGCCCGTGGTGAAAGGGACATCCGTCCCCGCCGGCGGGGACCTTCGGCCGCCGGCGGGGACGGTGTGGCGCGAGGGAGAGTGGCATCAGGAGCGGCACCGATCCCCCGCGGTGTCGCTCCGCCCACATGGTCGGACCACACATGGCGGCGGGAGACAGAGAACCGTGAGCGACCCGACGATACGGAGTGTCGAGCTGACGGGCGCGGAGGCGCTGCGGCTCCTGGGCGGTGTCTCCCTGGGACGGATCGTCTTCACCCGGCAGGCGCTGCCGACCATCCGTCCGGTCAACCGTGTCCTGATCGACGGCGACATCGTCATCCGCACCCGAGGTGACGCCGCGCTGACCCGGTACACCGGGCACGCCGGGGTGAAGGCGCAGTCGTGGCCGACGACATCGACCCCGTCAGCCATGGCGGACGGGGCGTGGTCGTCACCGGCTATGCGCGGCTGGTCACCGATCCGCCGGAACTGGCGCGCTACCAGGCCTTGCTGCGTCCCTGGAGCACGCAGAGGATGGATCACGGCGTCCGTATCCACCCCGATCTGGTCTCCGGGCTTCGCCTGACGGCCGGATGCCGCCGCCGTATCCGCGACGCTGCGCAACGAAGGACCGGTTCGGCCTCGGCACGGTCCGGGACCGCGTACGGCAGACGAAGGGCGACGCCGTGCCGCTCGGCCTCCGCCGCGGCCCAGTCCGACGCCCGTGCTGAGATCAAGGAGCCGTTCACTCCTACGGCTATGTGACGCGAGGTCATGGCCGTCCCTCCCCTGTCGTGGGTATCTGCCCGATGGAGGCGTCGCGTGCCGTGGGCACCGGCCTGCGTGGACGATGCTTCTCGGGCTCCGAGGCCCGCGGCAGAGCCGAGCGGGCCCGACCGAGCGCCGAACGGCCCTTGTGGCAAGGACCGTTCAGAAGGGCAGGCGTACGCCGTGCAGGGTGCGTCCGGCTGCGAGTTCGCGACCGGTGACCAGCTCCGGATCGATGCGTACGAAGATCTCCCGAGGCGCCGACACCCAGGAACGGGGTCCGGTGCGCAGCAGCCGTTCGTGCTCGGCGAGGTCGGTGATCAGGCCGGCGGCTCCGGTGACCACGACGCTCCATCCGGAGTGCGTGGCCGCGTCGACCTCGTCGGCCTCGAAGGCGACCACCGCTCCGTCGATCGCGCGCACCAGTTCCGAGGCGGCCGAGGTGCGTATCAGCACCGCGCCGTCGCGGTCCAGGGCGAAGTTGACCGGCAGGACGGCCGGCAGCGCGTGCCGGGTGTACACGATGCGTCCCACGGGCACCTTGGCCAGCAGGCGCAGGCACTCCTGCCGGTCGAGTTCGCGGAATCCGTCGTTGGCGTCCATCTGCCTTCTCGTCTCTCACCTGGTGAATCCGGGCCGCGCCGGGCCATCCTCAAGTCGTGAGGAGCCTGCGGCCGGGGACCGTCGGTCCAAGGCCGGCCCGAGAACGACCCGGTTCAGACCGTGATGCGGCGTCCCGTGACGGCGTACGGTTCGACGCGCACCCACACGTCACGGCGGCCGCCGGCCCACGGGGTGCTGTGCGCCTGGCGTGCGAGCCGTCCCGCCTCCTCGACGTCCGTCACCATGCGTGCGCGGCCCCGCACCAGCACGCTCCAGCCCTGGCTGAACGCGTCGTCGATGCGGTCGATCTCGAAGGCGACCTTGCCGCCGATCCCCAGCGACGGCGTCGCGCCGCGCGCGGTTCTGAAGACGATCGTGCCCTCGATGACGCTGTAGTTGACTGGGACGATCACCGGGCCCTCGGCGGTGGAGACCGCGAGCCTCCCCACGCCGTGCGTGGAGAGCAGGTCGCCGCACTCGGTCCTGCTCAGCTCGGTGAACTTCGGTGCGTGCCCGGACAGTCCGGGACCAGGCGGCTGGTCGGCGTCGCCTCCGGTGAGTGACGAGACGGTGGTCTCCAGGACTCCCGCCAGTCGGAGCAGCGCGCCGTGGCTCGGTGAGGCGTCGGGATGTTCCTCCAGGTGCCTCAGGTAGCCGGGGTCCATGCCTGCCCGGCCGGCCGTCTCCTCGCGCGTCAGTCCGAGCTGGGTGCGGCGTGTGGCGAGCCGGCGGCCCAGATCGCCCGACGGCGCTTCTTCCGGCGCCTTCGCCGTGTGTTGTTCGGTCATGACCTCTCACGTCCTCTCGTCAGGCCGCCCGGACAGCGATCTCCTCGTGCGGCTGCTCGCCGAGGACCACCTTGAGCGCGCCGGTGGCGGCAGCCCGGGCGAAGACGTCGTACGCCTCCTCCATGCGGTCCAGGGGGAAGGTGTGGGTGACCAGCTGTGCGGTGGGCAGCCGGCCTGCGGCCGCCATGCGCAGCAGGGTAGGTGTGGAGCGGGTGTCGACCAGACCGGTGGTGATGGTCACGTTCTTGATCCACAGGTCTTCCAGGTGCAGGGTGGCGGGCTTGCCGTGCACGCCGACGTTGGCGACGTGGCCGCCGGGGCGCACCATGCGGGTGCACATCTCGAAGCTCTCCGGCACACCGACCGCCTCGATGACGACGTCGGCGCCGAGCCCGTCGGTGAGATCGGCGATCAGCAGCTCGGGGTCCTCGCGGGCATCGGCCACGGCATCGGCGCCGAGCCGTTTGGCCGCCTCCAGCCGGGACGCGGCCAGGTCGACGGCGACGATCCTCTCGGGTGCGAACAGGCGCGCGGTGGCGATCGCCGCGAGGCCGATGGGCCCGGCTCCGACGACGGCGACGGTGTCTCCCGGACGGACCCGCCCGTTGAGCACGCCCACCTCGTACGAGGTCGGGAAGATGTCCGCGAGCAGGACGGCGTCCTTGCTGCCGACCGCGCTGGGCAGAGCGTGCACCGACAGGTCGGCGAAGGGGACACGGACATACTCAGCCTGGGCGCCGTCGATCAGATGGCCCAGGATCCAGCCCCCGCCGCCCCGGCACTGGCCGTAGCTGCCCTCTCGGCAGTAGCGGCAGCGACCGCACGCGCTGATGCAGGAGACCAGCACACGGTCGCCCGGGCGGACGGTCCGGACGTCGCTGCCGACCTCGACGATCTCGCCGACCGCCTCGTGGCCCAGGACCGTCCCCGGACGCACCTCGGGCACGTCACCCTTGAGAATGTGCAGGTCCGTACCGCAAATGGTGACGGCGCCCACCCGCACGATGGCGTCAGTGGGCTCCTTGATGCCAGGGTCCGGGACCTCCTCCCAGGCGAACTGCCCGGGGCCGTGGAAGACGAAGCCTTTCATGACGCTCCTCACCATCCCTTCGTCCGTATGCCGAGTCGCCCTGCACATCCAGTTTGTCTGGTCCTCACCTGACCCGCTTGGGCCGTCCGGCCCACCTCGCGCGCCGGACGGTCCCTTCACGGCGGACGGCGGACGGCGGACGGCGACCCGGAGGCGCCGCGGTGGATCAGGTCGACGGCCGCGCGTCTTCCCTTGCCGGACGGACCCTGACCGGCGCGTCGATCGCGACCCGTGTCTCCCGCTGTCAGTCCGGTCCTCGGGGGTGTGCGTCCAGCGTCCCGGTGATCTCCCGCCCCGCCGCACGGCGGGGTGTGGCCGGACCTTGCGGACCGTGACCGAGGCGTATGAGCAGCTGCGGATGCGCACTGCCGTCACAGGAGGTCACCAGGGTGTCACGCAGGTCGTCCCACTCCACCGCCGATCCGTCACGGAAGCGCGCAGGCCGTACCGTCGTGACGAGCCAGACCCGCTCAAGGGCCTGGCCGGCGCGCAGCGGGTCGACTCGGCGATCGTGTGCGGTCGTCAGCAGGGCGATGGGCGGGTCCGGCTCGAAGGGCCGGGCCGTGAGTCCTTCCGGACGCCGCTGTGCGGTGAAGTCCCGCAGCGGAAGCCGCTCCCGGGCGTCCTGCGGGCCCAAAACCGTTCGCGGCAGACCTGTGTCGGGCTCTTTTTCCTATGGGCTGAACGGCCCCGTCCAAAGGCGGAGTTGGTCCCGAGCATCCCCGTGCCGACACCTGGTCGGCCCATGTCGCGCCAGGCTCTCGGCTGTCACCTTCAAAAGCGTCACCACGACGACGAGGAGGTGCGGACCGATGACCAGGAGCGAGACCAGGAGGAAGCGGCTGTGGCGGTGGCGGAACAACCCGCTACGGCGGCGTGACGACATCGTCGAGGCGTGGATCGTGTTGGCGGTGTGGGCCGTCGTCGCCGTGGGTGGCACGGTGGCCGGGCTGGTCACGGCCCATGCAGCAGACGACACGTTCGCACGTCAACGAACCGACCGGCAGGCGGTACGGGCCGTCCTCCTCGACGACGTGCCACGCACCGCCCTCGCCATGGGCGGCACCGTCGACCGCAGGATGACGGCCGTGAGCTGGCGGACGCCCGAGGGTTCGCCCCGCACCGATGAAACGCTGGCGGACACGGGTCTCAAAGCCGGAGCACACATCACGGTCTGGCAGGACAGCCAAGGCCGCCTCATTGCTGCGCCGCCGAGCACGACGGAGGCGACGATCGAGTCGGGCTTCCTCGGCACCGTGGCCGCGGCCTCCCTCGCCGGTCTGGTGTTCGGCACCGGAGCGGTCGTCCGCTGGCGGCTCGACCGGCGCCGTATCGACCAGTGGGGCCGGGAATGGGATCTGGTGGGGCCGCAGTGGGGCCACTAGACCGGCTGACACGTGTCGTCGCTCCTCAGCGAGGCCACGCGCCCCGTGGCGGTCGTGCCACCACGGTCGTGGCCGATGCCATGAGGCCGGCCCCGGTGCCCCGGTCCGACCGGGGGCCCGGGGCCACTGTGCCTGAGCGCGCCTTCCGCCTGCCCGCTAACCCTGGGTCAGCGCATCGGCCACGCTTTCGGTCCATGTCTCGATCGCGCCGAAGTCCCGGAAGTCACCGCCCTTTCCGGAGCGGAGGATCATCCCCGCCACTCGCCCCTTGGCGCCTTCTTCCAGACACCCTCCGAACGTGACGTGGTCGCGGACCTCCAGTCGGATCATGGCCCGCCGCACGCCGCGCACGGGCGGGATGTCCCGCTCGGAGGCCGAGGCGTCGAGCGGTCCGCTGCTGAAGAACCACACCGGGCGCTCCGCGAGTGCACGACGGTGGCGACGAACGAAGCGCCGCGCGTCCTTGTGCCAGCGGCCTGCGTACAGGGCACCGCCGACCACGACCGCGTCGTACGGCGCCACGCTGGTGACGGCCCGCGCCGGAAGAACCTCGACCGTCAGCCCGGCCTTGCGCAGGACGTCGGCGACGGCTCCGGCTATCCGGGCCGTCGATCCGTTCGTCGTTCCGTAGGTGACCAACACGGTGTCGGTCATGGCGGTCCGCCTCCTCTCACAGTCGGCGCAGCCAGTCGTCGGCCACGCCGTGCATCGTCTGCGCCTGCTCTTCGGTGCGCAGGTGAGCGTCGTCCAGCGGGTAGGTGAGATTGCCGACCACGTCGACCACCCCGTCGATCCGGCCGGTCATGGCCACGGCGATCTCCGTCTCGCTCTTGCGTTCCATGCGTCCGGTGCGGGTTCCACGTGCCACAGGGCGATAACGCGGGCGGCCTGGACGATGGTGTCGTCGGCGTGGACGGTGACCGGTGGCCGCGTCATCAGCTCACCGGCCGTGCGTGCCCGGCCCCTCGCCGCCTGGCGCCGGGCGTCAGTTCGGCGAGCCTCGCCCGGTGCTTGGTCTCGTAGGGGTCGGGAGTGGTGGCCTGGTGCATGATCAGGTCCGTTTCGGACAGGACCCCGATGACCTTGTCGTCCTCGTCGACCACCGGCAGTCCGCTGATCCGGTGGGTCGCGAGCAGCAGGGCCACCTCCTTGAACGGGGCGCCGTACTCGGCGCGGACGACGTCCGCGGTCATCACGGTGCCGACCTTGTCGTGCCTCATGGCTGTTTCCTCCTCAGCGCAGTCGGCGCAGGTAGGGGTCCTGGGGGCAGCGTGGCAGCAGCCGTAGCCGCGCGTCGAGCACGGTCGCGCCGCCCGGCGTCGCCAGGACGGGGTTGAAGTCGGCCTCGGCGAGCTGCGGCAGGTCGACCGCCATCCGGGAGAGCCGCAGCAGAAGCTGTTCCAGTCCTTCGAGGTCGGCAGCGGCATGGCCGCCCGCGCCCAGCAGCAGCGGGGCGCACCGCGGGGCGGTGATCAGTTCGTGCACGTCGCGGTCGGTGAGCGGGGCAAGCCGGGCCGCGTGGTCCGCCAGCACGTCGGTGGCCGTGCCGCCGAGCCCGAACAGGACGAGCGGGCCGAACACCTCGTCCTGGACGACGCCGGCGAAGAGTTCGGTTCCGCGAGCGGCGAGGGGTTGCAGGACCACACCGGTCATGAGCCCGGCGAAGCGGGTCTCCAGGTCACGGAAAGCGGCCCGCACCTGGACGTCACCGCGCAGGTCAAGGTGGATCGCCCGCTGCCGGGACTTGTGCAGCAGTCCGGGCCAGTGAGCCTTCATGACCACCCGGCCGTCGAAACCGCGCAGCCGCTCGGCGGCGAGAACCGCCTCGTCCTCCGTCACGGCCCAGGCCCAGGGGATCTGCGGGACGCTGTAGCAGGCCAGCAGATCGGCGCACGTGCCCGGGTCCAGCCAGCCGCCATCGGGGTGCGCGGCCAGGTACTCCGCCACCACCGTGCGGGCCCGCGCGGTCTCGATGTCGTCGAGGCCGGGGACGGCGCCGACGGGCCGGGCGAGCCAGGCGGCACGGTCGGCCGCGTGAGCCAGCGCGCGAGCCGCTGCCTGCGGTTCGGCGTACGAGGGGACGGTGGAACCGTCTGCGGCGGGCAGCAGTCGGACGGACCTGTCCTGTTCCAGGCGTACGGCGAGCACGGGCCGGGTCCGCCGTCCGGGAGCGGCGGTGACGGCCCGCACCAGGTCGTCACCGGTGGCCGCGGCGACCGCCGTGGGAACGAGGGCCACGATCACGGCGTCGATGCCGGAGAACCCGGTCAGCCTGTCGACACACTCCGTGAGCTGTGCCTCCGACACGGCGGCGGTGGCGTCGATCGGGTTGCCGATGGCGGCCCCGTCCGGCAACACGGCGAGCAGTTCGTCGATCGCCGCCGGAGTGAACGGGGGAAGCGACAGGCCCGCCTCCGCGCAGGCGTCGGCGGTCAGCACGCCGGCGCCGCCCGCGTTGGTGACGATCGCGACACGACTGCCGTCCGGCAGCGGCTGGGAGTGGAACAGGGCCGCCGTTTCCAGGAGTTCGCCGACCGAGCGGGTCACGGTGATGCCGGCCTGGGTGAACAGTGCGCTGCGGGTCATGGTGCGGGTGGCGGCGGCCGCGGTGTGCGAGGCGGCCGCCCTGCGGCCGGCGTCGGTGCGGCCGGCGTCGACCGTGAGCACCGGGATGCGGCGGGTCACCCGCCGGGCGGTGCGGGAGAAGGCCCGCGGGTTGCCGAAGGACTCCAGGTGCAGCAGGGCGAGGTCGGTGCGGCCGTCGCTCTCCCACCACTGAAGCATGTCGTTGCCACTGACGTCGTACTTGTCGCCGAGCGAGGCGAAGGACGAGACGCCGATGCCGAGCCGGGACAGTCCGTCGAGCAGGGCGATGCCGACCCCTCCCGACTGCACCGCGACACCGGCCGTACCGGGGCGGGGGTGTTCGGCGGCGAAGGTCGCGTCGAGGCTGAGCCCGGGCTCGGTGTGAGCGACGCCGAGGCAGTTGGGTCCGACGAGCCGCATGCCGTAGGCGCGGCAGGCGGTCAGCAGTGCCCTCGCCTGTTGATGGTCGAGGCCGGCGGTGACGACGACGAGCGCACGTACCCCGGCCCGGCCGCACTCGTCGGCGACGGACGGGACCGCGGCGGCCGGAACGGCCACGATCACCAGGTCGGGAGTCCTGGGCAGGGCCGCGACCGACGGATGGGACGGCACACCGAGCACCGACGTGACGCCGGGGTTCACCGCGAAGAGCCGGCCGGTGTAGCCGCCCGAGTGCAGATGGTGCAGGATCGCCCGGCCCACCGAGCCGGGCGTGCGTCCCGCACCGGCCACGGCGACCACGGCCGGCCGCAACAGCGGCACCAGGCTGGCCACGTCGGCGGCCCTGCCCCGGGCCTCCACGGCCGACAGGTAGGTGTCGTCCTCGTCGAGATGGACGGTGCAGCGGACCTCCGGCCCCTCGAAGCGAAGGGGCGTACGCAGGCCGAGGTCGGCGAAGAGGCGGAGCACCTCGTGGTTCTCACTGAGCGCCTCGGCCGTGAAGGTGGTGATCCCCTCCGCCCGCGCCGCGGAGACCAGGTGCTCGACGAGCAGAGTGCCCACGCCCCGGTGGTGCAGTCCGTCGGCCACGGCGATGGAGATCTCCGCGCCGTCCCTCTCCCCGCCGGTGTCGTACTCGGCGATGCCGATCACCCGTCCGTCCGCCTCGGCAAGCAGAGCCCGGTAGCCGGGGTGAGGCCGGGCACAGGCCCGCTCGGCGGCCATGGCGGCCGAGCGTCGGCTCGCAGCGAAGAACCGCAGACGGAGGTTGTCCGGAGACATCTCCTCGTAGAACCCCTGGAGCTGTTCGCGGTCGCCCGGCAGAGCCGGCCGGATGCATACCGTGGTGCCGTCCGCGAGCAGCGCGTGGACCGTGGGCCGATCGAGCAGGTCGTCCGTCATCGCAGGTCTCCTCCATGACTTGAGATACCTCGATACCTCGATCGTCCGGCGCGGCGCAGGACGAGCCCATGGGCTGCAGGGGGCCGTCCCGGGGCCGTTCGGCCCTCGGACCGCCGCCGACCGGCCCCGCCTGCGCCGTGACCGTGAGCGGTCGGGACGCGTCAGTCGTCTGCCACGAGGGCCGTCAGGTCCAGGAGGCGGTTGGTGTAGCCCCACTCGTTGTCGTACCAGCCGAAGACCTTGGCCAGGGTGCCGTTGACCTGGGTCAGGGCAGGGTCGAAGACGCAGGAGGCGGGGTCGCCGATGACGTCCCGGGACACGATCGGGGCCGTGGAGACACGCAGGATGCCGTTCAGCGCTCCGTCCGCCGCGCCTCGGAACGCGGCGTTGATCTCGTCCATGCTCGCCTCCTGGGCGAGGACGACGGCGAGGTCGGTGAGCGAGCCGTCCTCCACCGGCACCCGGACCGCGATCCCGTCGAGCGCCCCGGCCAGCTCGGGCATCACCAGGCCCACGGCGCGGGCGGCTCCCGTGCTGGTGGGGATGATGCTGAGGGCCGCCGAGCGGGCGCGGCGCAGGTCCTTGTGCGGGCCGTCGAGCAGGGACTGGTCGTTGGTGTAGCCGTGGATGGTGGTCATGACACCGCGTTCGACGCCGAAGGCGTCGTCGAGCACCTTCACCATCGGGGCGACGCAGTTGGTGGTGCAGGAGGCGGCGGAGACGATCCGGTCCCGGTGCCGGTCATAGGCACGGTCGTTCACGCCCATCACGATGGTGGCGTCCACGCCCTTGCCGGGCGCCGACAGCAGCACGGTGTGCGCTCCGCCCTTGAGGTGCAGGGCGGCGGAATCCCGGTCCCGGAACCGGCCGGTCGACTCGATGACGACGCCGGCCCCGTAGTCGGACCAGTGCAGGGCGGCCGGGTCGCGTTCGGCGGTGACGGCGATGCGCCGTCCGTCGACCGTGATGGAGCTGTCGTCGTGCTCGACATCGCGTCCGAGGCGCCCGAAGGTCGAGTCGTACTCCAGGAGATGGGCCAGCGTGGCGGGTGAGGTGATGTCGTTGACTGCGACCACCTCGACGTCCTGGGTGCCCTCGTCGGCGCGGTCGAGGGCGGCGCGCAGGTAGGTGCGGCCGATGCGGCCGAAGCCGTTGATGCCGACGCGTACGGTCATGGCGGTGAGTTCCTTCCGGGCGGTGAGGGTCGGGGTGAGGGGCGGTCAGCTGTTCCAGGTCCAGTCGGCGACCTCGGGCAGGTCGGTGCCGTGTTCGCGGATCCAGGCCTGGTGCCGGGTGCGTGCGTCGGCCATCTGCTGGCGTACGGCAGCGGCCCGCACGGCGAGGCCGGGAACGCGGTCGATGACGTCCATCACGAGGCGGTAGCGGTCGAGGTCGTTGCGGACGACCATGTCGAACGGCGTCGTCGTCGTGCCGGACTCCTTGTAGCCGCGTACGTGCAGGTTGCGGTGGCCGGTGCGGCGGTAGGCGAGGCGGTGGACGAGCCAGGGGTAGCCGTGGTACGCGAAGATCACCGGCTTGTCGGTGGTGAACAGGCCGTCGTACTCGAAGTCGCTCATGCCGTGCGGGTGTTCCTCACGCGGCAGCAGCCGGGTCATGTCGACGACGTTGACCACGCGGACGGCGAGGTCCGGCAGGTGTCGGCGCAGCAGTTGGGCGGCGGCGAGCACCTCCTGGGTGGGCACGTCACCGGCGCAGGCCAGGACCACGTCGGGTTCACCGCCGTGGTCCGTCCCGGCCCACTCCCAGGTCCCGGCGCCGCGGGCGCAGTGCGCGCGGGCGTCGTCCATGGACAGCCAGTCGAAGCACGGCTGCTTGCCGGCGACGACGACGTTGACGTAGTCACGGCTGCGCAGAACGTGGTCGGCCACCGACAGCAGGGTGTTGGCGTCCGGCGGCAGGTAGACGCGCACGACGTCCGGGCTCTTGTTGAGGACGTGGTCGACGAAGCCGGGGTCCTGGTGGGAGAAGCCGTTGTGGTCCTGCCGCCAGACATGCGAGGTGAGCAGGTAGTTGAGGGAGGCGATGGGCGCACGCCAGGCCAACTCCCTGGATGTCTTGAGCCACTTGATGTGCTGGTTGACCATCGAGTCGACGATGTGGACGAACGCCTCGTAGCAGGAGAACAGTCCGTGCCGGCCGGTCAGCAGATACCCCTCCAGCCAGCCCTGGCAGGTGTGTTCGGAGAGGATCTCCATCACCCGGCCATGGTGTTCAAGGTGCTCGTCGACCGGCAGGTGTTCGGCCTGCCACGCCTTTCCGCTGACGTCGAAGACGGCCTGGAGCCGGTTGGACGCGGTCTCGTCGGGTCCGACCAGCCGGAAGTCGCGGCGCCCGCTGGTGTCCTTCATCACCCGGGCGAGGAGGTCGCCGAGAACCCGGGTGGGCTCGTGCAGGGTGGTGCCCGGCTTGTCGACGGGCACGGCGAACTCGTCGAGCGCCGGCAGGGGCAGGTCGCGGACGAGCAGGCCGCCGTTGGCGTGCGGCGTGGCGCCGAGCCGCTTGGCGCCGTCGGGGACGCAGGCGAGGACGTCGGCGACGGGCCGTCCGTCGGCGCCGAAGAGCTCCTGGGGCCGGTAGGAGCGCAGCCACGTCTCCAGTTGGCGGAGGTGCTCGGGGTTCTCCCTGACCCCGGCCAGGGGGACCTGGTGCGCGCGCCAGGTGCCCTCGACGGGGACGCCGTCCACCTCGGCGGGGCCGGTCCAGCCCTTCGGCGTGCGCAGCACGATCATGGGCCAGTGCACGCGCTCGGTGACGCCGTCCTCGCGTGCGGTCCGCTGCATCACGGCGATCCGGTCCAGGGCGTCGTCCATCGCCGCCGCCATGGCACGGTGCACCTGGAGCGGGTCGTCGCCGGTGACGTGGATCGGCTCGTGGCCGTACCCCCGCAGGAGGTCGTCGAGTTCGGACTCAGGCAGGCGGGAGAGCACCGTCGGGTTGGCGATCTTGTACCCGTTGAGGTGCAGGATCGGCAGCACCGCTCCGTCATGCATGGGGTCGAGGAACTTGTTCGAGTGCCAGGCCGCGGCCAGCGGCCCGGTCTCCGCCTCGCCGTCGCCGATCACGCAGGCGACCAGCAGGTCCGGATTGTCGAAGGCGGCGCCGTAGGCGTGCGAGAGGGAGTAGCCGAGCTCGCCGCCCTCGTGGAGGGAACCGGGCGTCTCCGGGGCTACATGGCTGGGCACACCGCCGGGGAAGGAGAACTGCCGAAAGAGCCGGGCCATGCCCGCACCGTCTCGCGGCACGTCCGGGTAGGTCTCGCTGTAGCTGCCCTCCAGCCAGGAGTTGGCCAGGACGGACGGACCTCCGTGGCCGGGACCCCAGACGCACAGGGCGTCGAGCCCCCGCGCCTTGATCACCCGGTTGAGGTGGGTGTACACGAGGTTGAGGCCGGGCGAGGTGCCCCAGTGGCCGAGCAGCCGGGGCTTGATGTGCTCGGGCCGCAGGGGCTCGGTCAGCAGGGGGTTGGCCATCAGGTAGATCTGTCCGGCGGCCAGGTAGTCGGCGGCCCGCCAGTGGGCGTCCAGGGTGCGCAGTTCATCGTCGCTCAGTGCGGTGGCGTCCTGGTGTTCGACCTTGGACATGGTGGACTCCGGGTGTCATCGGCGTGGGATCACCGGACGGTCTTGGACGGAAACAGCCGTGGAGAACGCGGCGCTCACACCGGCTCGGGTACGACGGCGACGGCGCAGCCGGAGTGGTGCAGGACCGCGTGGGCCACACGCCCCAGCTGGAGCCCCAGGTGTCCCTGGTTGCGGCGGGCGCCGACCACCAGCAGGTCGGCCTCGTGCGAGACGTTCAGCAGGACCCTGCGGGCCGGGCCCTCGACCGTCAGCCGGTGCAGGTCCACGTCCGCGGGCGTCTCCTTCAACGCCCTGTCCAGGACCTCGACGGCGTGCTGTTCATGCAGCCGCGCGGGCTCGTCGGCGAGCAGGGGATGGTCGGTGCTCTCGTGCGCGGGGCACCGCCATGCCCGTACGGCGTCCAGGCTCGCATGGCGCAGCCTCGCCTCCCGGACCGCGAAGCGCAGCGCCGCGGAGTCCGCGCCCTGCTCCCCGACGCCCACGACCACGCGGCGGTGCGCACCTGCACGGACCTGGTTGTCGTTGCCGGGGCGCACCACGATCACCGGGCAGTCGGCGTGCGCGGCCACAGTCAGGCTCACCGAGCCGAGCAGCATCTCCGCCAGGCCGCTGCGACCGCGGGTGCCGAGCACCAGCGCGCAGGCGCCGCGTCCCTCACGGACGAGCGCGTACTCGGGCTCCTCCGGCAGCACGTCGGTGAAGATTTCGACGCCGCACTGCCGCAGCCGGGCGCGCTCCGCGGCCACCCGCACGATGTCCTCGGCCCGCACCTGCTCGCTCGGCTTGCCGATGCCCTCCGCGAGGGACTCGCCCTCGTAGCGCTCCCAGAGGGAGGCGTACACCAGCCGCAGCGGGGCCCCGCGCAGGGCGGCCTCGTCGGCGGCCCAGTCGGCGGCCCGCAGGCTCGGCTCCGAGCCGTCCACGCCCACGACGATCGGCAGGTCCATGGTCCTCACCGTCCCGCGCCGAGGTCGAACACGATGCGGGCCTTGACCTCGCCGCGCAGCACCTCGTCGATGGAGTCGTTGACGGAGGCGAGGGGACGGGCCTCGTAGACGACCTCGGTGCGGCCCGTGGCGTGCAGTCGGAAGACCTCGGCGAGGTCCTGCCGGGTGCCGACGATCGAACCGATCACCGAGGTGCCGTTCAGCACGGTGTCGAAGACGGGCACGCGGACCGTGCCGTGTGCGGGCAGGGCCACCATGACGAGCCTGCCGCCGCGCCGCAGGCCGGCGTTGACGGCCTCGAAGGCCGCGTCGTTCACCGCGAGCGCGATGGCGGCGTGCGCGCCGCCGTGCCGCTTGAGCACCGCGCCGACGTCCTCCGTGCGGGCGTCGATGACGATGTCCGCGCCGAGTTCCGTGGCCAGCCGGAGCTTGTCGTCGGTCACGTCGATCGCGGCCACGGTCGCGCCGGCGATCTTCGCGTACTGCAGGGCCAGATGGCCGAGGCCGCCGACTCCGGAGATCGCGACGAGCTGGGCGGGACGGACGCCCGCGACCTTCAGCGCCTTGTACGTCGTGACGCCCGCGCAGGTCAGCGGGGCGGCTTCCAGGGCGGTGATGCCGTCGGGCACCGGCTGCGCGAAGTCGGCCCAGGCGAGCATCTTCTCGGCGTGTGCGCCGTCGCAGCCGTATCCGGTGTTGATCTGCTGCTCGCACAGGGTCTCCCAGCCGGACAGGCAGTGCTCGCACCGCCCGCACGCCCGGCCGAGCCAGGGCACGGCGACCCGCTGCCCGAGGGACAGGTGGGTCACGCCTTCGCCGAGCGCCTCCACCAGCCCGACGCCCTCGTGCCCCGGGACGAACGGCGGGTTCGGCTTGACCGGCCAGTCTCCGTGTGCCGCGTGGATGTCGGTGTGGCACAGCCCCGACGCCTCCACCCGGACGCGGACCTGGCCGGGGCCGGGCTGCGGGTCGGGGCGCTCCTCGATGACCAGGGGCTCGCCGAACGCTCGTACGACCGCTGCTTTCATGGTTCTCTTCTCCTCGCGCGTGTTCGTGTTCGGGAGCGACCCGGGGCGGGTCAGCCGTGGGGGACGACGGCGACGGGGGCGGCGCTGTGGTGCAGGACGGCGTGGGTGACGTGACCGATGTGGGCGCCCAGGGGGCTGCGGCGGATCCGGCGACCCACGACCACGAGGGAGGCCTCGCGTGCGGCCTCCACGACGTGGACGGCCGCGCTGCCGTAGCGGGACACCTCGACGACCTCCACGTCCGGGAACTTGCGCCGCCAGGGCCGCACCGCCTCGGCGAGGGCCTCGGCGGCGGCGGCGGCCAGTGCCTCGTGCAGCGCGGGGTCGACGGGCGTGCCGTAGGCGTAGTACGGCGGCGGGTTCCAGCCGTGGACGATCCGCAGGAGCGTCGCCCGGCGCCTGGCGGCGTCGAAGGCGAACTCGATCAGCGTCTCGTCCGGGTGCTCGACATCGAACCCGAGGACCACGGGCAGGAAGGGAGTCGCGGCGGAGGGGACGCCGACCGGGTCCGGCTCGTGCTCGTCGGCGGCCACCTCCAGTGCCCGCACCAGCACGACGGGACGGTCCGCGTGTGCGATGACGGACAGGCCGACCGAGCCGACCATGAGACCGCCGAGACCGCCGAGACCGCGCGAGCCGAGGACGAGCAGTTCGGCACTCTCCGCCGCCTCGGCCAGGGCCTCGGCCGGACGGCCGGACACCTGCTCTGTGCGCACCTCGACGCCGGGGTGGCGCAGCCTGAGACCTTGCGCGGCCTCCCGGGGGATCCTCTCGGTCCAGTGCTGGTGGGTCTCGGCTCCAAGGAGCGGGGCCTGAGCCATGGGCTCCGGAACCGGTTCCCAGACGTGGACGATTTTCAGGGGCAGGCCGCGCAGCTTCGCTTCGCGGGCCGCCCATTCCGCGGCGGCCCGGCTTTCCTGCGAGCCGTCGAGACCTACGGTGATGGTGCGGAGCATGATCTCCACCTCCTGGGGCGAGGGATCCGATTCCAGCGTCGTCTTCGGGAGCTTCCTCGTGCAGGGGCCACTGGTCCCGAATTCGGGCCGAGCGACCCCTGCGCGGCTCGGCGCGGCGGGCCTGATGACCGGCAACCGCGTCGGCGCTGTTCAGCGCAGCCAGCTGTGGTCGCGGACGATGGGCAGGCGGGCCCAGAGCCGACCCGCGCCCAGGGTGTCGCCGGCGGCGGCAGCGGCCACGACGATCAGGGCGACGGCGTAGATCAAGTGGTAGTCGACGAACGGGTTCGTCGACATGCTCGCCGAACCGTCCGAGAGATGCCTGGCCGGCGGCCACTCGGCGACCCACATCAGCGCCATCATCGCGGTCCCGGCGATGGCGGCGATCCGCAACGCGACTCCCGCGATCAGGGCGAGGCCGATCCCGAGCAGACCTGTCATGAACAGCCAGTTCGCCCACGGGTCGCCGGCCCATGAGTGGAAGGTGGACTCCATCGGTCCGACGGCGACGGAACCGAGGAAACCCTTCGTCGGGGACCCTCCGTCGATCCAGCCCTTGCCGGAGGGGGTGGCGTACCCGAGGCCGAAGGTCTTGTCGAGGAAGGCCCACAGGAAGACGAACCCGGTGAGCAGACGCAGGGACGCGAAGGCGCAGGCCCGCGCGGTGTACGTGTCGGTGCGTGCCGACACGCCCGACCCAGAGGCGGGGGTGGTCCGGTTCCTGCGGAACGAGGGCAGGTGAAAGCCGGAACTCGGGTGCGGGTGCTCGTGGACGGCCATGGTGGTGGTTCCCTTCGGGGACGGTCGGGTCGTTGCCTGACGCGACTTACTCTGGTCCCGCACGCCGACCGGCGCCGGATGCCGAAGGTCTGCGCCGGTGGGGCCGAACGGCCCTGTGTGCGCGGGCCGTTGGGGTCGGGACCCGCCGGCCGCACCGCGCTGCCTCCTCGGCGGGCGCCCGCAGCCAGGCGTTTGGTTCGTCCTGACCGCCGAGGCCGACGTGGAGGTGGGCATCACCGCCCTGGACCCAGTCGCCGAAGTGCGCGCCGCGAACTGACCCGTTGCGGCATCGTGTTCGCCCTCGCCCGGGTGAAACAGGACCTGCTGGACGACCTGGGGGCATACGGTCTGACCGACTCGGTCGGCAAGAACGGTCTTCCCGAGGCTCCCGACCGGCCGTATCCCCCGTCTCACCAGAGACGCGCCGCCGGCCCCACCCCGCCGACAGGTCAGTAGACCTTCAGGCCCCGGTCGCGGAACTGACCTCGCACCCGCTCGACCAGTTCGGGCTCCGGAGTGGGCGTGTCCTTCAACGGGAAGGGGATTGCGAGGGACTCGTACTTCGGAGCCCCGAGTTTGTGGAACGGCAGCACGTCGACCCGCTCCACCGCCTCGAGCCCCGCGACGAACCCGGCCAGGGCGTCCACAGCCTGCGGATCGTCGGTCCAACCCGGAACGAGCACGTGACGGATCCACATCGCGGCGCCGAGACGGTCGAGGCGGGTGGCGAATCCGAGTGTGGGGGCCAGCCGACCACCGGTCAGATTTCGGTAGGTGCCGACGTCGAAAGCCTTGATGTCCAGCAGGACCAGGTCGGTGTCGGCAAGGAGTTCGTCGGTGGCCCGGGAGCCGAGAAAGCCGGAGGTGTCCAGCGCGGTGTGCAGACCGGCTTCCTTACAGCGGCGCAGCACCTCGCCGGTGAACGCCGGCTGGAGCAGTGGCTCTCCCCCCGTGATCGTCATGCCGCCACCGGCGGTGGTGACGAAGGCCCGGTACTTCTCGATCTCCGCCATCACCTCGTCCACCGTCGTCTCCCGGCCGTCCCGCATGTGCCAGGTGTCCGGGTTGGCGCAGTACAGACAGCGCAGCGGACAGCCGCTCATAAAGAGGACGAACCGGGTCCCGGGGCCGTCCACGCCGGTGGACAGGTCCCAGGAGTGGATCCGCCCGGTCGTCGATCCGGTCATGGCTCTCACAGCGTTCCGTGGAAGGTGCGGCTGATCACGTCGAGCTGCTGCTCCCTCGTCAGGCGGACGAAGTTGACCGCGTATCCGGAGACCCGGATGGTCAGCTCCGGGTACTTCTCGGGGTGCTGCATGGCGTCCTGGAGCACCTCCCGGTTCAACACGTTGATGTTCATGTGAAAACCGCCGGAAGCCATGTAGGCGTCGAGGATGCCCACCAGGTGGACGGCACGCTCCTCCGGGGCACGCCCCAGCCCTTCCGGGGTGATGGTGGTGGTCAGCGAGATGCCGTCGCGGGCCTGCTCGTACGGCAGCTTGGCGACCGAGAGCGCGGAGGCGGCCACGCCGTGCCGGTCCCGGCCGTTCATCGGGTTGGCGCCCGGGGCGAAGGGCTGCCCGGCCCGGCGCCCGTCGGGGGTGTTGCCGGTGTGCTTGCCGTAGACGACGTTCGAGGTGATCGTCAGCACCGACTGGGTGTGTTCGGCGTCCCGGTAGGTGGGGTGCCGACGGACCTTGGCCATGAACGACTCCACCAGGCCGACGGCCAGAGCGTCGGCACGGTCGTCGTTGTTGCCGTACGCAGGGAACGAGCCCTCGGTCAGGAAGTCGACGGCCAGCCCGGTGGCGTCCCGGACAACCTTGACCCGGGCGTACTTGACGGCGGACAGGCTGTCGGCGGCGACGGAGAGCCCGGCGACGCCACAGGCCATGAAACGGTGCACGGGATGGTCGTGCAGCGCCATCTCCAGGCGCTCGTAGGCGTACTTGTCGTGCATGTAGTGGATGACGTTGAGGGTGTTGACGTACGTCCGCGCCAGCCAGTCCAGGACATGGTCGTAAGCCGCCGACAGCTCCTCGAAGTCCAGGTGCTCGCCCGTCAGAGCGGGCATCTCGGGGGTGACCTGCTCGCCGGTCATCTCGTCGCGGCCGCCGTTGACGGCGTAGAGCAGCGCCTTGGCCAGGTTGACGCGCGCGCCGAAGAACTGCATCTCCTTGCCCACCGCCATGGCGGAGACACAGCAGGCGATCGCGGTGTCGTCGCCGTTGCGAGGGCGGATCAGCTCGTCGGACTCGTACTGGACGGCGCTGGTGTCGATGGACACCTGGGCGCAGAACTCCTTGAAGCCGACGGGCAGTCGTGGCGACCACAGCACGGTCAGGTTGGGTTCGGGCGCGGGGCCCAGGTTGTAGAGGGTCTGGAGGAAGCGGAAGGAGGTGCGGGTGACCAGTGTGCGGCCGTCCTCGCCGACACCGCCGATGGACTCGGTCACCCAGGTCGGGTCGCCGGAGAACAGGGCGTCGTACTCGGGGGTGCGCAGGAACCGGACGATCCGCAGCTTGATCACGAAGTCGTCGATCAGTTCCTGGGCGCGCGTCTCGTCGATGGTCGCCGCGTCCAGGTCCCGCTGGAGGTACACGTCGAGGAAGGTCGACGTGCGGCCCAGCGACATCGCCGCGCCGTTCTGCTCCTTCACCGCGGCGAGATAGCCGAGATAGAGCCACTGCACGGCCTCGTGCGCGGTGACCGCGGGGCGGGACACGTCACAGCCGTAGGTCGCCGCCATACACGTCAGCTCGCCCAGCGCCCTGATCTGCTCGGCGAGTTCCTCGCGGTCACGGATGACGTGTTCGCTGGAGGCCCGGCCGTCCAGAACGGCCTTCTCCGCCCGCTTGGCGTCGATCAGCCGGTCGGTGCCGTAGAGGGCGACGCGCCGGTAGTCGCCGATGATCCGGCCGCGGCCGTATGCGTCGGGCAGCCCGGTGATGACGCCGACCTTGCGGGCGGTCCGCATCTCTGGCGTGTAGGCGTCGAAGACACCGTCGTTGTGGGTCTTGCGGTAGGTGCCGAAGACCTTGGTCACGAACGGGTCGGCTTCGTAGCCGTACGCCTTCAGGCCGTTCTCCACCATCCGCAGACCGCCGTTCGGCATGATCGCCCGCTTCAGCGGGGCGTCCGTCTGAAGGCCGACGACCAGTTCGCGGTCCCGGTCGATCCAGCCGGGCGCGTGCGAGGTGATCGTCGAGGGGGTCGCGGTGTCCACGTCCAGGATGCCGCGCGCACGCTCCTCCGGAAACAGTGAGCCGACCCTCTCCCAGACCGCCCGGGTGCGGTCCGTGGCACCGGTGAGGAAGGAGGCGTCACCCTCGTACGGGGTGTAGTTGGCCTGGATGAAGTCGCGCACGTCGATCAGCTCACGCCAGCGGGCCCCGGCGAAGCCTCGCCAGGCCTCGGTGGTCCGGTCGCCGGCTGTCACGGTTGCGGTCATCGCCGATCCTCTCCTCGTTTCGTGTCCTGCGCGCCTCGATACTCGTCGTTCGTGATCGTCGCGGGGAGTGCCGGACAGCGCCCACGGGCCGGCCGTCCGGCCCCGGGACCGAGGGCCGGACGGCCCGGCCTCTCCCCGTTCCCGCGAATCAGCCGGCAGCGAGATCCGGGCGGACCAAGGTTCCCGAACGGCCGTGCACGATCTCGTAGGCCGCGTCCAGCGCTCCTATGGCGGCGAGTCCTCCGGTCCGTTCGACGAACCGCGCCGCCGCCTCCGTCTTCGGCCCCATGGATCCTTCGGGGAAGCCCCCACGGCGGAGGTCGGCGGGCGTGGCGTCGAGAACGGGCTGCTGCGCGGGGGTCTTGTAGGCCTCGTACACGCACGGGACGTCGGTGAGGATGAGCAGGAAGTCGGCTTTCAGGTCCTCGGCGAGCAGGGCGGCGGTGAGGTCCTTGTCGACGACCACCTCCACGCCGGTCAGCGCCCCGGTGTCGCTGTCCTTGGTGACGGGGACACCTCCTCCGCCCGCGCAGATCACCATGGTGGCGCTGTTCAGCAGCTCGTGGACCGTGTCCGTCTCCAGGATCCGTTCCGGCGCCGGAGAGAGGACGACTCGGCGCCAGCCGACGGTGTCCTGCGCGATGCGCCAACCGCGCTTGCGGGCGAGGGAGCGCGCCATGTCCCGGGAGTAGACCTGACCGACGAACTTGCTGGGCCGGGCGAACGCCGGGTCGTCGGTGCGTACGAGGGTGTGGGTCACGAGAGTCGCGATGTGGCGGCCGGGCAGGGCGTCGTGCAGGGTGCAGGCCAGCAGGGAACCGATCATGCCCTGGGTCTGGGCACCCGACAGATGGAGGGGGTAGGGGGCGGTGAGCGCCGGATCGATGGCGCTTTCCATCGCGAGCAGGCCGATCTGAGGGCCGTTGCCATGGGTGAGGACGATCTCGTGCTCGTGGGCCAGGGCGGCGAGGGCGGTGGCGACCCGGTCGATGTTGGCCTGCTGGACCGCGGCGTCGGGGCGTTCGCCCCGGTGCATCAGGGCGTTGCCGCCGAGGGCGACGACGATACGCATGGCAGGAGTCCTCCAGGGTGGCGACGAGTACGGCCTTGAATGTGTTCATGGCCTGGCGTCTTCCTCTGTCCTGAGCGTGTGGGACCGGTGGTCAGTCCTGGTGGCGGTGGGCGTTCCGCTAGCGCCGGCCGCCGACGCGGTGGGTGCGCAGCCCGCGGACGAGCCGCTCGACAGTGCCCCGAAGGTCAGGGCCAGGGTCAGTGCGCCCAGGGTCACGACGACGAAGTCACTGGGCCACATGGCCCATGGTCCTCGCCGAGGGCCGAGCGCACGCTGGCACTGCACGTTCGAAGCCCGCAAGGGAGGCATGTCATGCTCGCCACTTCCACCCCCGACATCGTGCGCTCGCTGTCCGCCGAACACCGCGAGCGGCTCATGCGCTTCGCCCGCGAGGTCTCCGTCCCCCAGGGAGCGCGTCTGTTCGAAGAGGGCGAACGCGCCGACCGCTTCTGGATCATCCGCACCGGCAGGGTCGAACTCGACATGCACGTGCCGGGCCGTCGGGCCGCCGTCATCGAGAGCCTCGGCCACAACGAGCTGGTCGGCTGGTCCTGGCTGTTCCCGCCGCACGCCTGGCAGATGGGCGCCGAGGCGATGACACCGGTACGAGCCTACGAGTTCGACGCCACGGCCGTCCGGTCGATGTGCCGGGACGACCCGGCCCTGGGTCACGAGGTCGGCCAGTGGGTGGGCCGGGTCCTCGCCCACCGTCTGCGCTCCGCCAGGACCCGCCTCCTCGACCTGTACGCCCCTCACGGCGCCGGCCACCTCGTCTGACCCGGCCGATACCGACGGATACCGAAGGAGAGGCCATGCACGGCACCCCGCACATCGTCAGTGATGTCATGACCCATACCGTCGCCGCGATCGGCCGAGGGGCGGCCTTCAAGGAGATCGTGCAGCTGATGCAGGACTGGAAGGTCAGCGCCCTGCCCGTCATCGAGGGCGAGGGCCGGGTCGTCGGTGTCGTCTCCGAAGCCGATCTCCTGCCCAAGGAGGAGTTCCGCGACAGTGACCCCGACCGGTACACCCAGCTGCGCCGTCTGTCCGACCTGGCAAAGGCCGGGGCCGTGACCGCGGGGGAGCTCATGACCTCCCCCGCCCTCACCGTCCGCCCGGACACCACGCTCGCCCAGGCCGCCCGGACCATGGCCCACGCCAGGATCAAGCGGCTTCCCGTGGTCGACGACGTGGGTCTGCTGCAAGGCGTCGTCAGCCGGTCCGACCTGCTCAAGGTCTTCCTCCGCGCCGACGACGAGATCGCCGACGAGGTTCGGCGCGAGGTGGTGTCGTACCTCTTCCCCACCCCGGACTCGTGCGTGCGCGTGGAGGTACTGGACGGCGTCGTGAACCTCGCCGGCCAGGTCCGGGACACCGCCTTGGTGCCGGTGGCGGCACGGCTGGTCCGCGCGGTGGAAGGGGTCGTGGATGTGGCGTTCGACCTCACACGGATGCCGCCCGTGCAGGAGTAGGGCCGGTCGGCCCTGGTGCATTCGGACCCTGCGCGTGATGATCGGACTCACGGGCAGCTAGCAGTCTGTCCTCCACCGGGGAACGAGGGGTCACCATGCCAGAGCAGCCACGCGCCTTCAGCGAACAGAACCCGATCCGGGTGTTCCTGCTGGACGACCACGAGGTCGTCCGCCGTGGCCTGGCAGACCTGCTCGAGGCCGAACCGGACATCTCGGTGGTCGGCGACGCGGGCACCGTCGACCACGCCCTCGCCCGGGGCCCCGCGCTGCGCCCCGACGTCGCCGTCCTCGACGTGCGGCTGCCGGACGGCGACGGCATCTCGGTCTGCCGGGAGCTGCGCAGCCAGATGCCGGAACTGGCCTGTCTGATGCTGACCTCGTTCGACGACGAGGAGGCCCTGCTCGACGCGATCATGGCCGGTGCCTCGGGCTACGTCCTCAAGCAGATCAAGGGGTCCGACCTCGTCTCGGCGGTGCGCACGGTGGCGTCGGGCCAGTCGATGCTGGACCCCGCGACCACGGCCCGCCTGATGCGTTCGCTGCGGGCCGACCCGCAGGACACCCCCGCCGTGCCGTCAGAGCTGGCGGGCCTGTCACCGCGCGAGAGGGACATCCTGGCCCTCATCGGCGAGGGGCTCACCAACCGCGAGATCGGCAAGAAGCTCTACCTTTCCGAGAAGACCGTCAAGAACCACATCTCCCGCCTCCTGGCCAAGCTGGGCGTGCAGCGCCGGGTCCAGGCCGCGGTCATCGCCTCCCACCTGGAGCAGCCGGAAGCGGGGGAACACCGGGCGAAGTGACGCCGGGAAGTCCCAGCGAAGCCCGGCGGTCGGCCTCGGAATCTCGCTCTCCGGCACCATGACGGCCGCCGAGGTCCCGCGGACATGGCCGATCACCCGGAGTTCGCCGGGTGACCGCCCCTCGGCCCCCTGGTTCGGCAGCCGCTCACGCAGCCCGGCGTCATGACCTCCGATCGTGCCTCGGACCTACCGCAGAACCTGCTGGTGTCGTACTCGCCGAAGATGCCGGAGTTCTTCTGGTCGCCTGCGAAAGGGCGCCTGAACCGGATGTCCACCCGCCAGGCGCAGAGGCAGGCAGGCTGGAGTCACCCGGCCCGTCAGCGGGCCGCACGCCTTCCGGCGGCCCGCTGACGAGGGCGGCGGAGTCGTCCAGGCCGTCCAGGGCAACTACCCGGACGGCGGCGTCACCGTGGCCTGGCCGGGAGATCTCCCGGCCAGGCTCGCGCCGACGTCGCGGTGCCGCATGCATCAGCCCGTGTCACTGCGTCAGCCGTTGTCGCCCCGGGCGGTCTTGGAGAACCCGCCTTGCCAGGCGGCCTTGGCCCCGGAGTCCCCGATCCGGTACACGTCCACCATCGCGCCCGCGGCCACCCCGAGACAGAGCACCACTGTCACGACACGCACGGCCGTCGCGGACCGTGCCGCGATCAGCCGGCCCCCCTCCCCGGATCCGGCCTCGGCCGCGGCCGACCTGCGGGCCGTCCACCAGATCGCCGTCGCCAGCACCAACAAACCCGCAGCCCAGGGAAGCAACCCGTCGCCGAGTTCGGCATGCCTGCGCACCAGAGCATTGCCGTCCACATGCTCCTCCAGCCACTCGCCCGCCTGCGTCGCCAGGGGCACACTGACGAGCGTCACCAGCGCCAGCAACGGCAGCACCACGCCCATCCGCCGCGCCGCGCCCGGCCATATCGCGCCGACCACGACCGCCAAGGCACTCAAAGGCACGAGCACGATGACGAAGTGCACGATCAGAACGTGTGCGGGCAGCCCGTTGACGACAGTGAGGCTCATCAGGTGTTTCCTCCAGAAGGTGATCCGTGCGGAAACGACGCGCGCACGGTCTCCCCGTGGCGGCCGGTACGACGCGTCAGCCTGGCACAGGAACCTCTCAGCTTCTTCTGAACCCCAGCAGCCCGCCGAACGGCTCGCGGGGCGGGCGCGTTCGGCTCGCTCCCCGTCCCGGCCGGCCCGGCCACCGAGACCGGTAAGGGGACCAACGGCCCCTGCCGTCGGCACCGGCGTAGGCGCAGGCTGGAAGAGGAGTCGCCGCCGTCGATCCCCTCGTCCGGAAGGCGGGTGTCAGGCATGAACGCCCAGGCCATGAGCGGGGCCGAGGAAACGCGGGTGCTGGTCGTGGAGGACGACCGCGGCATCGCAGAGTCGCTGGTGCGCGGGCTGCGACAGGCCGGATACGTCGTCGATGGCGTCCGGACCGGGCGGGAGGCGCTGTCGTCGCCCAGTCCCGATGTCGTACTGCTCGATCTCGGGCTGCCCGACATCGACGGCGTCGACGTGTGCCGCAGGCTGCGGGCCCGGTCGGACGCTGTGATCATCGCGGTGACCGCACGGGGCGAGGAGGCGGACCGGGTGGTGGCCCTGGACGAGGGGGCCGACGACTACCTGGTCAAGCCGTTCGGGCTGGCGGAGCTGCTCGCAAGGATCCGGGCCGTGCTGCGCCGCAGACGCCCGACCGGGCCGGAGATCCTGCGGCACGGTCCGCTGGAACTCGACCTGCGCACCCGCCAGGTCTCGGTGGACGGCCAAGCGGTGGCGCTGACGCCGAAGGAGTTCGGCATCCTGGAGTGCCTGGTCGCTGACCCCGGCCGGGTGGTGAGCAGGCAGCAGATCCTGGACCGGGCCTGGGACGCCCACTGGTACGGCCCCACCAAAGTGCTGGATGTGCACGTCGCGGCGTTGCGCCGCAAGCTGGGCGTGCCGGGGCTGATCGAGACCGTCTACGGGCACGGGTTCCGGCTCGGGGCGGCCGGGGAGCAGTCGTGAGCCGTCGGATCACCTGGGCTCTCCTGGTCCTGACCTCTATGCTGCTGGTGCTGGCCGTGGTCCCGCTGGGGGTTTCGCTCACGGCCCGCGAGCGCGTGGCCTTCCGCGACAACCAGCGGGCCGCCACCCGCGTGATCGCCGCGGCCGCCGAGGAACACCTTTCCGATCATAAGTCGGCGGCCGCTGTGCGGGGGGAGCTGGCCGCCGCCGCCCGCTCGGGCGACTGCGCCGCCGTGTACGACGCCGCCGGCCACCTGGTCGCGAGCACTCCATGTACGGCGGCCCGGGGTGAAGACGCGCAGGAGCTGGTGACGAGGGTTCTGGCCGGGCAGGAGCCCGAAGGGCCGGAGGACGAGGGCCGGCTGCTGACCGCGGAACCCGCCGGTGAGATCCGGCAGCCCGCCGGCGCCGTCGTCCTAGCCCGGTCCGCGACACCGCTGCATGCCCGTGTCACCGCGATCTGGGGCTGGTCCGCCGTGATCGGCGTGGCAGGGCTCGCCGCATCCGTGTTGTTGTCCATCCGTCTCGCCCGTTGGGTGAGCCGCCCGCTGTCGACTCTGGACTCGACCGCCCGACGGCTCGGCGAGGGCGCTCTCGACGAGCGGGCCGACGTCGGCGACGGACCGCCGGAGGTCCGCCGCCTGGCCGCTACCTTCAACACCATGGCGGCCCGCACGGAGGCCCTGGTGCACGGCCACCGGGCCGTGATCGCGGACGTGTCCCACCAGTTGCGCACCCCGCTGACCGCGCTGCGGCTGCGGCTCGACGTGCTGTCCGCCGGGGCCGAGGGCGACACCGCCGCGGAATTGGCCGCCGCCCAGCAGGAGGTCGCAAGGCTGTCCCGGCTGGTCGACGGACTGCTGGCGGTGGCACGCGCCGAACAGGCCACACCGCGTCCGGACGCCGTGCGGGTCCGCGAGGTGGTGGCCGAGCGGGTGGCCGCCTGGTCGCCCGTGGCCGAGGAGCGAGACATCCGGCTGACCGCGCCCGAAGGTCCAGCGCCCACTGCCGCGCTGGGCGCGGGTCACGTGGAGCAGATCCTCGACAACCTGATCGCCAACGCCGTGGAGGCCGTTCCCGGCGGGGGAAGCGTGACGGTCGCCCTTCGGACGGCCCAGGGGTCGTGCAGCGTGCGCGTGATCGACGACGGTCCCGGCATGTCCGACGAAGCGAAGGCGGTCGCCTTCCGCCGGTTCGGCAATACGGAGGCCAGGGGCACCGGCCTGGGGCTCGCCATCGTCCACCGGCTGGTCACCGTCAACGGCGGCACGGCGCGGTTGGAGGACACACCGGGCGGCGGTCTGACCGTCGTACTGGATCTGCCGCTGTGGCCGGAATGAGGACCGGGGGCCGGGACCGCGGAGGACCGTGGGCCGGAGATCTTTACGGGTTCTGAAGAGGTCGTGAGCGAGTTCCCGTGTGCCGTCGGCACAGCCTGGAGGTGCACGCAGCCGAACCGGGCCGCCGACCCACGAGGAGCCGCCGCCATGTCACCCTCGCCCGACGACTTCGCCCAGCCCGTCCCTCCCCCGCGTTCCCCGCAAGGACGCGAGCGCGGCCTGCGTCGGACCCGCCGCCTCACCCGGTGGATCGCCGTCGCCGCCGTCGCGGGCACGGCGGCCCTGGGCGGCCTCTACACCCACCTGTTGCCGGGCGGTTCGGCCACTCCCGCGCCGACGACCCCACCCGTTCCCGGGCACGCTGCGTCCTCCTCCACCACCGCAGGAGAAGACGACCAGGAACACGGCCGGGGCGGCGGTCACGAGGACGACGAGAACGAAGACGGGGGCACGGCCGCCGCCGCGTCACCGGCGCCGTTGTCCCCGTCCCCGCCGCCCTCCGCGACCCCGCGACAGCCGCACGCGACGACGGGGGCGTCCTGACCATGGGCACCCTGGCGCCGCCTCCCGCCCGAGCCGCCTTCCAGGCCCTCGGCACCACAGCCGTGCTGCTCGTGACCGATCCGCGCGCCCTGCCCGCCGCGGAGGCGGTCCTGCGCGCCGAGCTCGCCGCCGTCGACCTCACGTGCAGCCGTTTCCGGCCCGACTCCGAGCTCACCCGGGTGAACCTGAGCGCGGGCACCCCGACGGCGGTCACCGAACGCTTCGCCGAAGCCCTCCAGGCCGCGCTGCGGGCCGCCCGGCTCACCGCCGGCGCCGTGGACCCGACCGTGGGGAGCGCCGTGATCGCGCTCGGCTACGACCGCACCTTCGTCTCCCTGCGCCCCGACGACGCACGCCCCGTACCCGTCGGCCGTCCCGCCACCGGCTGGAAACGGATCGCCTTCGACGCCCGGACCCGCCGGCTGCGCCTGCCGCCGCACACGCGCCTCGACCTGGGCGCCACCGCCAAGGCCCTCGCATCCGACCGCGCCGCACAGCGCGCCGCCGCGGCCACCGGCTGCGGGGTCCTGGTCAGCCTCGGCGGCGACCTCGCGACAGACGGCCCGACCCCTCGGGGCGGCTGGCGGATCTCCCTGGCGGACGATCACGCCGAGCCGGCCTCCGGCCGCGGGCCGACCGTCGCCGTGACCGGAGGCGCGATGGCGACGTCCGGTGTCAGCGTGCGCACCTGGCGACGCGCCGGACGCACCCTCCACCACATCGTCGACCCGGTCACCGGGGAACCCGCCGCCCCCGTCTGGCGCACGGTGACCGTCACCGCCGGCACCTGTGTCGACGCCAACACCGCGAGCACAGCGGCGATCGTCCTCGGCGACGGAGCCCTCGACTGGCTGCGCTCCGCCGCCCTGCCTGCCCGTCTGGTGCGTCTCGACGGCACCGTCGTACGCCTGGGTGGTTGGCCGCCCGACGCTCACCCCTCTGACGCCGGAGGCTCGCGATGACCGCCCTGGCTCTGACCGGCAGCCCTCTGTGGTACGCCAGCCGGGCGAGCGGCACCCTCACGCTGATCCTGCTCACCGCCACCGTGGTGCTCGGGGTCGTCTCCGGCGGGCGGGCCGCGCCACGCGGCATCGGCCGGTTCGAGATCGGACGGCTGCACCGCAACCTGTCCCTGCTCACCCTGGTGTTCCTCGCCGTGCACGTGGTGACCGCGCTGCTCGATCCGTTCGTGCATCTGGTGTGGGCGGTGTCCGTGGTGCCGTTCGCGGCGTCCTACCGTCCGCTGTGGCTCGGGCTGGGCACGACCGCGCTCGACCTGCTGCTCGCGGTGCTGGTCACCAGCGCGCTGCGGCTGCGGATGGGTGTGCGGCGCTGGAAGGCAGTGCACTGGCTGGCGTACGCAGCCTGGCCTCTCGCCCTCTTCCACGGCGTCGGCAGCGGCACCGACACCAGGCTCCCCCTTCAGCTGTGGCTCTACGTCGGATGCCTGGCCTCGGTGGTCGGCGCCGTGTGGTGGCGACTGGCGAAAGCCGGCCCGGGACGGGTCGCCGGACGCCTGGTGGCCGCAGTGACCGCGACCGCCGTACCGGTCGTGCTGACCGCGTTCCTCACCGCCGGGCCGCTCCAGCCCGGTTGGGCCCACCGTGCCGCCACGACGACGATCCTCCTCGGGGGTGGACAGTGAACTCCTCTGCCCTGACACCGAACTCCTCTGCCGTGACACAGCACACGACCCGCCGGCCCTCACCCGTGCGGCACGACGCCGCCCTCAGGCTTCTGGCGGCCTGGCATGCCACCGGGCGGGCGGCCACCCTGGCCGATCATCTGGAGCGCCACGGGCCGTCGCCCGTCGCCGCGGTCCTCACCGCCCACGGCTCGGCGGCGCTGGTGGAGGCCGCCGAGACGGCAGGGCTCACCGGACGCGGCGGGGCTGGCTTCCCCACCGCCCGCAAACTGCGTGCGGTCGCGGAACGGCGTGGGCGCGCCGTGGTCGTCGTCAACGCCATGGAAAGCGAGCCGGCCAGCGGCAAGGACCGGTTCCTGCTCACCGTGGCACCCCACCTCGTCCTCGACGGGGCCGTCCTCGCCGCGGCGGCGATAGGCGCCGACACCGTCCATGTGTGCCTGCCCCGCGACCGCTCGACCCGGCACGAGCAGCTCGACGCCGCCGTGGAGGAGCGCCGACGCGCCCGCGTCGATCCGGTACGACTGCGTTTGCACACTCTGCCGCACGCCTACGTGTCCAGCGAGTCGACCTCGCTGGTGCGCTGGCTCAACGGGGGTCCCGCCCGCCCGGAGGGCGGCCCGCCACGCCCCCATGAACGCGGAGTCGACCGCCGCCCCACCCTGGTCCACAACGTCGAGACACTCGCCCACCTCGCCCTCGTCGCCCGCTACGGCTCCGACTGGTTCCGGCAGGCGGGCACCCCGGACGAGCCCGGCACCACCCTCGTCACCGTCTCCGGAGCCGTCGCCGCTCCGGGGGTACGGGAGGTCGCGCTCGGCACGCCGCTCACCACCGTCCTCGACCGTGCCGGAGGGCCCACGGAACGACTCGACGCGGTCCTGCTCGGCGGGTTCGCCGGCACCTGGCTCCCCGAGGCCCACCTGCACACGCCGCTCGCCCGCCGCGACCTGGCCCCCCTGGGCGCCGCACCCGGCGCGGGAGTACTCATAGCGCTCCCCCGCTCGGCCTGCGGACTGACCGAGACGGCCCGGATGCTGGCCTACCTGGCCGCCCACAGTGCCCGCCAGTGCGGTCCCTGCCGGCTCGGGCTGCCCGCCGTGGCCGGGGATTTCACCGCGCTGGCCGCCGGGCGGGCGGACGCGGACCTGCTGTCGCGGCTGCACCGGCGGACCGGTCTACTGCCGGACCGGGGCGCCTGCCGCCACCCGGACGGCGCCGCCCGGCTGGCCGCCTCCGCCCTGCGCGCCTTCTCCGACGATGTCGGTCGGCACCTCGCCGACGGTGCCTGCCCCGAAGCCCGGCAGCCGCCCCGGATCCCGGTACCGTCCGCCGAGCCTCCGCAGACATGGCGATGACCCGCACCCGGACCCTGCGCATCGACCGCATCGCCTGCACCGGCCAGGGCCTGTGCGCCGAACTGCTCCCCGAACTGATCGACCTCGATGAATGGGGTTACCCGATCGCCGTGGACCCGACCGTGCCCGAGAACCTGCGCACCCACGCCCGCCGAGCCGTCGCCGCCTGCCCCCGCCTGGCCCTCCGCATCGACGACGGACCGGCATGACCGGACCGCACCGACCGTTCGGCCCCGGTTCAGGGGGTGATCACGAAGGTCGGACGGGGTCGCGGCCGTGATCGGCGGCATACGCGTCGAACACTTCCGTCGGCGTCCCGTCCGTGTGGAGCAAGCGCTGGTCGAGGATCGCGGCGAGGTCCTTGAGCGCACCGGCGAGCAGGGCGCCCGCCAGTCGCTCCGGCCGTCCGGCTGCCTGCCCGCGCTGGGGCGAGCACGGCAGCGTAGCCTGCCATGGCCGCCAGCGACGCGTGGTCCTCGCCGTCGTGGAAGTAGTACGCCTCGGCGTACTGGGCGAAATCCACGCGGATGCGTACGACCTCGGTGGCAAGGCTGTCCAGCAGCATCGCTCCCGCGGTGTCGCGCAGGGTGAACAGGACAAGCCCGGCGCCGAGCAGCGAGACCAACCACTTCATCCAGGTCTCCCACGGCCCTGTGTCGCCCGAAGCTGAACCCGTCTTCGGAGCCTACGGTCTGGTGCGGCGGATCATGAGTCAGGCCCGGGGACCGGCGTGCCCGTCCGGGCGGACCCCTCTTCGGGCAGCACCAGCGTGCAGGTCTCGCCCGGAGCGACGGTCACGGCTCGGTCGGGGAGTACGACACGGATGGACGACTCCTCCGAGTCGGGTATGCCGATCTGCAGACGTCCGCTCCGGCGTCGGACGGTAATGCCCCAGTGACCGCGGTAACGCAGCGAGAAGCCGTACTCGGAGAGCGCCGGCAGCGGCACCGGGTCGAGCCACAGGGCGCCTTCACGCGTCTCCAGTCCCGTCAGGCCCCGCTGGACCAGGTCGAGGGTTCCGGCCATGGCTCCGAGATGGACGCCCTCGCCGGTCGTGCCGCCCTGAATGTCGGCGATGTCGGCCTCGAGCGCCTCCTGGATGTACCGCCAGGCGTCGGCTCGTCTGGCCCTGGCGAGGACGAGGCCGTGGACCAGCCCGCTGAGCGTGGAGCCGTGGCTGGTGCGCCGGAGGTAGTAGTCGACGCTCCTGCGCCACACCTCGTCCTCCAGGTCGTACCCGAGACGCCGGAACAGGCCCCGCAGCTCGGCCGGTGAGAAGAGGTAGCCGAGCATCAGGACGTCGGCCTGCTTCGACGCCTTGTAGCGGTTGACCGTGTCGCCCTCCGCCTCCAGAATCCGGTCCAGCCGCCGGATGTCGCCGTACCGCTCCCGGTAGGCGTCCCAGTCCAGCTCGGCGAGCTCGCCGTAGCCCGCGAACTGACTGATGACACCCTCGTGGAACGGCACCGTCAGCCGCCGGGAGACGTCCTCCCACCTCGTGAGCTCGTCGCCGTCCAGCCGGATGCGGTCGAGCAGTTCCTCCCTGCGCCACACGGGCAGGCGCCCCACGAGGTCCAGGGCGCGGGCGAGGACCCAGACGGCCATGACGTTGGTGTACGCGTTGTCGTCCAGGCCCGGCAGGGCGGCGCCCGGGTAGGAGTCGTGGTACTCGTCGGGGCCGACCACACCGCGGATGCGGTAGCGGCCCGCGGCGGGGTCCAGGACCGCGAGATCCGCCCAGAAACGGGCGATCTGCAGGAGCATCTCCGCGCCCTTGGTCTGCAGGAACTCGGTGTCTCCGGTTGCCTCGCAGTACTGCCACACGTTGTAGGCGACGGCCGAGCCCACGTGGCGCTGGAGCCGCGAGTGGTCCGGCAGCCAGCGCCCGGAGCGGGGGTTGAGATGCCGTTCCTGGGTCTCCTCACGGCCGTCGCTGCCGCTCTGCCACGGGTACATCGCGCCCCGCCGGCCGACCGCGGCGGCAGACCGGCAGGCCCGTGGCAGGCGCCGGTGACGGTAGTTCAGCAACGCTCGGGAGACTTCCGGGAAGTGCAGGTTGAGGTAGGGCAGGACGAACAGCTCGTCCCAGAAGACGTGGCCCCGGTACGCCTCACCGTGCAGTCCCCGGGCCGGGACCCCCACGTCCAGGCCCCCGGTGTGCGGCGACAACGTCTGCAGGACGTGGAAGAGGTGGAGGCGCAGGACGCGGCCGGCCCTGCCGGGCACCTCGATCTCCGCTCGCCGCCACAGCCGCTCCCAGGCCGCGGCATGGCAGCTCAGCAGGGCCGGGAAGTCCCCCGCCGTGGACACCCGGTCCAGCGCTGCCTCGAGCGGGTCGCTGATGGCAGCGTCGCGTGAGGTGTGCAGCGCCACGGTCTTGTCCACCGTCACGGGGCGGCCCGGCGCCATCGGGACCACCAGGTGGTGCACGACGCGGCGGCGCACGGTTCCGAGCTCCGAAGAAGCCGGCGACGGGCCGCCGACGACCGTCCGGGCGGCCAGGGCGACGCCGACGTCCGAGGTCCTGGTCCGGCAGGTCAGCCAGAGCGTCCGGGGCTCCCGCGCCCCTGTGTGCACGCGGGTGACGTGGCGGCTTTCGAGGGCGCGGTACCGGTGCACGTTGCCGTTGATCACCTCTGCGTCGAGGCCGGACTCGATCTCGACCTCGCCGGACCAGTTCTCGGCCGTGAACACCGTCCGCAGCGCGGCCAGGTGAGGATCGGCCATGTGCACGAGGCGGACCTGTTCGACGCTGAGCACGCGCCCCTCGTCGTCGTGGAACCGGAAGGTGCGGGTCAGCGTGGCTCGGCGCAGGTCCAGAACGTGCCGGTGGTCGGTCGGCCGGCGGGTGTCGGGGGAGAACCACGGGCCCACCGTCCCGTCGGCGGGGCGGAGGCGGAATCTCAGGAGGAGCCAGTTCGGCAGGTTCACCAGGTCCTCGTTCACCACCCGGCGTCCCGCCACGGCCGACTCCAGGCGGTCGTAGACCCCGGCCGCGTAGGTGGCCGGGTAGTGGGTCAGACTCGCCCGGCACTCGGGCACGGCGCCGCGCGTGGCGAAGTAGCCGTTGCCGAGCGTGCACAGTGCTTCGCGCAACTGCTCGGCGGCGGGGTCGTACCCCTCGTACTCCCACGTCCAGTCCGACATCCCTCGCCTCGCCCTCTCCCCTCACAACGCGGGCGGAGGTTCAGGCGCGCTGCGGGACGACGGCCACGGGGCATTCGGAGTGGTGCAGCAGGGCATGGGCGACCCTGCCGAGCTGCAGACCGAAGTGACCGTGCCTGCGCAGAGCTCCCACAACGATGAGGTCGGCGTCGGCGGATGCGTCCAGGAGAGCGCGGTGAGCGGGGCCCTCGACGGCTCGGCGACGCACGTCGACCTGAGGATGGCCGGCGTCGCGCAGGGCGTCGGTGAGGAGGGCGGAGGCCCGTTCCTCGTGGGCCCGGACGGCGTCGTCCTCGGCCAGGGGTTGGTCCGTGTGCTCGTGGGCGGGACGGCGCCAGGCGTGTACCGCTTCGAGTGCGCAGCCGCGCGTCTCGGCTTCCTTGAGCGCGAACCGTACGGTGGCAGAGCCTTCGGTGGAGTCGCCGACGCCGACCACGACCCTGCCGTGGGAGCCCTGTCGGTTCGGCTCGACGCCACGGACCACGACGACCGGGCAGACGGCCCGGGCCGCCACCGTGAGGCTGACCGAGCCCAGGAGCAACCCTGCCGTCTCACTGCGGCCGCGGGAGCCCGTGACCAGGGCGAAGGACTCTGGGGCGGCATGCAGCAAGGCGGACGCCGCGTCGTCGGGCACCACTTCGCCCGACACCTTCAGCTCCGGGTTGCGGAGCCGGGCGCGCTCGGTGCAGGACGCGATGACGTGGTCCGCCAGGACCACATCGGACGGGCGACCGGTGGTGAACGACGGGCGGCCTCCCTCGTACCGCTCCCACCGGGAGGCGTAGACGAGCCGCACCGGCACGCCGTGACGTGCCCCCTCGTCGACCGCCCAGTCCACGGCCTCCAGGCTGGAATCCGACCCATCGACACCCACCACCAGGGGGAGCTCCATTCTCCCCACCGCCTTCCTGCCCGGGAACAGCGAGACCTTCTGTGAATACCGTCGCACCGCCCTGGAGCCGTCGCGACACGTGGACCGACACCGTGGCGCGGAATCGGCAGGAGGATCTCCGTCCCGGTTGCGCCACGCCGGTTTGCGACGATCGTGGAGTCGTACGCCGGGAGGGACACGGCGCCGGATGCGCCCCCGCCGGCACGCGCCTTCAAGCCCAGGAAGACCACGGCCCCGCACGGCGAGACGTCCGTGACCGGGTGCGAAGCCCGCTCCCACCCGCGAGGCCATGGAGAAGGGAAGCCGCAATGGTCACGAGGACCGGCGTTTTCGGAGCCATGAGCAAGGAGCACCGCGAGCAGCTCATGGCGCTGGCACGTGAGGTGTCGTTCGTGACGGGCGAGCGCATCTTCGACGAGGGCGCGGAGGCCGACCGTTTCTGGATCATTCACACGGGCACAGTCGCTCTCGACCTCCAGGTGCCCGGCCGGCAGGCAGCGGCCATCGAGACGCTCGGCGCCGGAAGGCTGCTGGGCTGGTCCTGGCTCGTCCCTCCGCACCGCTGGCATTTGGGAGCCGAGGCCACCAGCCCGGTGCGGGCCTACGAGTTCGACGCGGCCCCGGTGCGTGAGATGTGCGCCCGGGACCCGGGACTGGACCACGAGCTGTGCACCTATGTCTCCGGAGTGCTCGCGCGTCGGCTCAGGTCCGCTCGGGTGAGGCTGCTCGACCTGTACGCGCCCCATGGCGCCGGCGAGGTGCCCTGACGAAGCGAGACGAGGTGATGGGACATGCCCGAGACCCCGCACATCGTGGACGACGTGATGACCCAGACGGTCGTGGCAGTCGGACGCGACGCGCCCTTCAAGGAAATCGTGCGGACCATGGAGCAGTGGAAGGTCAGTGCGATGCCGGTGCTGGAGGGCGAAGGCCGCGTCATCGGCGTCGTCTCCGAGGCCGACCTGCTGCCCAAGGAGGAGTTCCGCGAAGGCGCACAGGGCCTCTACGAGCAGCGACAGCGTCTGTCCGACGTCGCCAAGGCCGGGGCGACGACGGCCGGGGACCTCATGAGCACTCCCGCCGTCACGGTGCACCCCGACGCCGCGCTGGCCCAGGCCGCGAGGATCATGGCCGTCCGTCGCGTCAAGCGGCTGCCGGTGGTCGACGACATCGGCATGCTTCAGGGCGTCGTCAGCCGCGCCGATCTGCTGAAGGTCTTCCTGCGGTCGGACGACGACATCGAGGAGGAGGTCCGCCGCACCGTGGTGTCCTACCTCTTCCCGGCCTTCAGCCACGCCATCCACGTGAACGTGAACGAGGGAGTCGTCACGCTCCGTGGACACCTCCACGACACCTCTCTCATCTCTGTCGCAGTGCGCCTCGTCCGCGCCGTCGAGGGCGTCGTGGACGTCGAACCCCACCTCACCGGCGAGTCGGGGACTCCGGCGCGAACGGCTGGGACGCGGTGAGCCGGTCCGATCCACCCCCCGAGGCGTTCAGTGGAACGCCTCATGGATCTCCTGCTCGGTCGCGGTGTGCGAGACGAGCAGGAGTTCGTCGCCGGGCCGGAGCAGTGTCGAAGGGTCCGGCACGGTGGGCTGCCCGTCGCGGACAATGGTGGCGACGACCGTCCCCTCGGGCAGCCTGACGTCTCCCAGCGCAAGCCCTGAGGTCCTGGACTCCGGCGTGATGGCCGTTTCGATGACGTCGACACCGGCCTTGCTGAGCCGTAGCAGGGCGACCGTGTCGGTGGCGCCGGTGGCCTCCTCGATGAGGGAGATCAGCGGGGCGGCGGCGGGGACGGAGGCGTCGACGCCCCAGCGTTCGTCGAACAGCCAGGTGTTCTCGGCGTCGTTGACGCGGGCGGCCACGCGGGGCACCGAGAACTGTCGTTTGGCGAGCAGACTGATCACCAGGTTGTCCTCGTCGTCACCGGTGGCGGCGATGACGAGGTCGGCGGTCAGGGCACCGGCGGCTTCCAGGAGGGGCGGTTCGCAGGCGTCCCCCGCCACCAGCCGTACCGGGATGCGGCCCTCCAGTTCGGCCAGCCGGTCGTCGTCGGCGTCGATCAGCGTGACCTCGTTCCGGGCCGCGGAAAGCACCTGCGCGATCTGGGCGCCGAGCCGTCCCGCGCCGGCGATGAGTACCTTCACGTTCCCAGCTCCTTGTCGAGAAAGCCGCCCAACCTGCTCAGGGCGTCGGCGGCCACGGCGAAGGTGACCAGATCGCCCTCCTCCGCCGGCGTGCCGTGCGAGGGGATCAGCGAGCGGCCCCCGCGGGTGACCTCGATGACACGGATCTCACCGTCGACATCGAACTCGGCCAGCCGCCGCCCGATGAGATAGTCGGGCACCTCGGAACGGACGAGCAGGGTCTCCCCGTTGCCGAAGCCGAGTTCGGGGCTCAGGTGGCGATGCAGCAGCATGCGGTGGATCTGGTGCACCGTCCAGCGGACGCTGGCGATGGTGGGGATCCCCAGTTCGCGGTAGATGTCGGCCCGGCGGGGGTCGTAGATACGGGCGAGGACGATCGGCACCCGGTAGGTCTCCCTCGCCGTGCGCGCGCTGACGATGTTGCTGTTGTCCCCGGAGGTCACGGCGACGAAGGCGTCCGCATTCTCGATCCCGGCCTTCCGCAGCACCGCCCGGCTGAAGCCGTTGCCCTGGTGAAAGCGGATGCGGGGGCTGTCGGGCAGGCGACGGGCGGCCTTGAGGCGCCGGTCGACCACCTCCACGTCGTGCCCTTCCGAGGCGAGCAGACCGGCGAGCGCGTTGCCCACCCGTCCGCAGCCGACGACGATCACCTTCACCGTGGGGCTCCCTTCGCAGGGCCGGCGCGGCGCAGCCACGCCTTGCGGGCCTCGTCCGCGAGCAGGGGCAGAGTGCCGAGCCCGGCCAGAAGCGCCCAGTCGGCGGCGTCGAGCGGGGCCGTGTTGAAGACGGCCTGCAGCGGCGGCGCGTAACTGATCGCGACCATCAGGGCCACGCCGAAGCCCCCTGCCGCAAGCAGGGGCGGATTGGACAGGATCCCCACCTTCAGGACGCTCTGTCGGTCGGTGCGCACCGCGAGCGCGTTGAAGAACTGGCTGAGCACGATCCCCGCCTGGACCATGGTGATCGCCTCCCGGTAGACGGGCGTGTCCTTGGTGAAGTCGTCGAACGGGATGCCCGAGGCGACGACGTGCCAGAAGAAGACGGCGGTGACGCATGCCGCCTGGATGCCGCCGAGGAACAGGATCCGCCCGACCACGGCGCCCGAGAACAACCGCTCCCCCCGGGAGCGGGGCGGGCGGTCCATCACATCGGGCTCGGGTGGCTCCGCTCCCAGGGCCAGCGCGGGCAGCACGTCGGAGCCCAGGTCGATGGCCAGGATCTGCACCGCGCTGATGGGCACCAGAGGGAATCCGGCGAAGGTCGCGGCCAGGATCGGAACCAGCTCCCCGATGTTGTGGCTGAAGAGGTAGACGAGGAACTTGCGGATGTTCTGGTACACGGCCCGACCGAGCCGCACCGCCGCGGCGATGGACGCGAAGGAGTCGTCGAGCAGGACCATCGAGGCCGCCTCGCGGGCCACGTCGGTGCCCGACGCTCCCATCGCCACACCGATGTCCGCGTGTTTGAGGGCGGGGGCGTCGTTCGCGCCGTCCCCGGTGACCGCCACCACCTCGCCCCTGCGTTGGAAGGCGGTGACCACACGCATCTTGTGCTCCGGGCTGACCCGGCACAGCAGGAGCTCCGACGGCTCTGCGAGCAGGGTGTCGAGCGCCTCGTCGTCCATGGCGTCGAGTCGGCTACCCGTCGCCACGACCGGATCCGGCCGCCGGACGATCCCCACCCGGCGGGCCACGGCCTCCCCGGTCAGCGGATGGTCGCCGGTGACCATGACGATACGGATGCCGGCCCGGCGGACGGCGGTGACCGCGTCGGTGACCTCCGGACGCGGCGGATCGAGCATGCCGACCAGCCCCAGCAGGGTCAGCGCGGACTCGGCCTCGGCCTGCGCGGGACGGGGCGAGTCCAGTTCCCGCCGCGCCACGGCCAGCACCCTCAGTCCCCGCGACGCGAGCGCGTCACCCGCCGCGACGACGGCCGCCCGGTCCTCCGCGGTGAGCGGCCCGCGCCTCCCTTCCCACTCCACCTCGGTGCAGCGCGCCACCAGCTCCCCCGGCGCCCCCTTCACGCACGCCTGGTAAGTGGCACCGTTCTTGTGCACCGTCGTCATGAGCTTGCGGTCCGAGTCGAAGGGGAACTCCGTCACCCGGGGCGCCGCCTCCTCCTCTGCCCCGAGGTCCGTCCCGGCTTTGGCCGCGACGACGAGGAGCGCGCCCTCGGTGGTGTCGCCGAGCACCCGCCAGCGCTCCCGGCTCCCGGGGCGATCGGAACACCCGGGCGGGACCAGTCGAGCGTTGCAGCACAGGGCGGCCACCCTCAGCAGTTCCCGCACCGGCGCCGCGTCGAAGACCTCGCCGCTCGGGGTGTAGCCCACCCCGGCCACCGGATGCGGCGCACCTCCCGCCCACACCTGGGTGACGGTCATCTCCGCCTGGGTGAGCGTCCCGGTCTTGTCGGTGCACACCACCGTGGTCGACCCGAGGGCCTCCACTGCGAGCAACTGCTTGATCAGGGCGTGCCGACGCGCCATGCGCCGTACGCCGATCGCCAGGGACACCGAGAGGGTGGCCGGCAGCCCTTCCGGCACCATCGCCACCATCACCCCCAAAGCGAACACGAAGGAGGTCACCACGGACTGCCCAGTGGGCAGCCGGACGGCGAACATCAACGCCCCGATCGCCAGGGCCAGCCCCGCCACCCGCCGGGCCATGGAGGCCACCTGGATCTGCAGCGGTGTCTTCTGCCGCGGAGCAGCCGCGGCCAGCCGGTAGATCCGCCCGAACTCGGTCTCCCCGCCGGTGGCGAAGACGACGGCTCGCCCGGAACCGGCGACCGCATCCGTGCCCATGAACACGCAGTTGCGGGCGTCCAGGGGCGCTCCGCCCGCCACCGGGGCGGCCGTGCGGCTCACGGCGTTGCTCTCGCCGGTCAGCGGCGCGTTGTTCACCGCCAGCTCGTGCGCCTCGACCACCCGGCAATCCGCCGGAACGGCGTCTCCGGCCTCCAGCACCACCACGTCACCCGGGACCAGATCACGGGCGGACACCTCCTGCCGTTCGCCTGCGCGCAGTACCCGGCAGGTGTGGGGCACCATCGCCTCCAGCGCCTGAGCCGTCCGTTCGGCCGAGTACTCCTGGGCGAAGCCGATACCGGCGTTCAACACCACAACGCCCAGGATCGCCACCGCCAGCTGCAACGTGCCGATGTCGCGCGGCTCGCCAAGCCGGTACGCCAGGAAGGTGATCCCCGACGCGACGATCAGCACCACCGCGAAGAGGTCCGTGAACTGTGCCCCCAGCTGCCGCCATACGGGGCGGCGGCGGGCGCGGGGCAGTTCATTGGCTCCGTACCGCTGCAGGCGGTCGTGTGCCCGCACCGCCGACAGCCCGCGCTGTGACGAGTCCAGCGCGGCGAAGACGTCTTCGGCGGCGAGTTCCCGCACCGCGGTGGAACGTGGACTCGAGCCGGTCGGGGCTCCGGCCGACTCGTCCTCGCCTCCGCCCTGCGCCGGCGGGTCCACGGCGGTGCGCATCACCCGATCCCGTCGGGTGGCGGGTCCACGGGCGTCGCAGAGGGGAGCCTCATGGCGCGAAGGCCCTCGTACCAGGCTGCCATCGGGGGCTCCAGGGAACTCGGCTGACAGGTCACGGACCCGCCGTCCCCGACGGGACGGCGCTCTCCCATCGTGGGACGGGCCCGCCGCCGGAACCAGGGCCGTTCGGGGCAGCGTCTCCGGTCCGTTCGTCGGCTCACACGGGAACCGTGATGAGGGGCAGCGTGCGTGGTGCAGTGGGACGATCGGCCTGCTCCCGTCCGCACCGGCCATGACACCTCTCCAGCGTGTCCCCGCGCCGTCGCGCTCCCCCTCTCCAGCGTCGCCCCGGCCGACGAGTACCGCCACGCGATGCCCGGGCAGTGGTTGCGCGGGGCGCGCCCCGGTGGCCGACCGCTCTCGAATGCGAGGCATGCTTCCGGTCCGCCGGCGCGGAGGCCGACGGGGAAGATGCCCGCACCGCGCTGCGTGTCCTCGCCGGAGGAGCCGGGTCGAGTGGCCACTGCGGACCGAACGGGAGGAGGCTGGAAACAGGCGATCGCGGTTCCAGGCAGACACTCCCGGTCGCGGCGAAGGCCGCGAGTGCGCAGGCGTCCAGCGGATGGGAGAAAGCCCATGAGGGTCGGAGTACTGACCGGCGGCGGTGACTGCCCCGGCCTGAACGCCGTGATCCGCAGTGTCGTCCGCAAAGGCGTCGACGCGTACGGCTTCGACTTCGTCGGGTTTCGGGACGGCTGGCTCGGCCTGCTCCGGGATGTCGTCCTGCCGCTGGACGTCGCCAGGGTGCGGGGGATCCTCCCCCGCGGCGGCACCATCCTCGGCTCCTCACGCACCAACCCGTTCACCCACGAGGACGGGCTGCGTCGCATGCAGGACACCCTTGCCGCGCACGACGTCGACGCGCTCGTCGTGATCGGCGGCGAGGACACCCTCGGCGTGGCCACCGAACTGAGCCGTCACGGGGTCCCCCTGGTCGGCGTGCCGAAGACCATCGACAACGACGTCTGCGGCACCGACTACACCTTCGGCTTCGACACCGCGGTCGGTATCGCGACCGAGGCCATCGACCGGCTCCACACCACCGCCGAGTCCCACATGCGCGCCCTGGTGGTGGAGGTCATGGGTCGCCACTCCGGGTGGATCGCCCTGCACGCCGGCGTCGCGGGCGGCGGCAACGTGATCCTCATCCCGGAACGGCCCTTCGACATCGATCAGGTATGTGAGCAGGTGCAGAACAGATTCAAGATCAACTATGCGCCGATCGTCGTGGTGGCCGAGGGAGCCGCCCCGAAGGAGGGGCAGGTGGTCCTCAAAGACCAGTCGCGGGACGAGTTCGACCACGTGCGGCTGTCCGGCGTCGGCGAGTGGCTGGCCCGCGAGATCTCGGAACGCACTGGCAAGGACGCCCGCACCACAGTTCTCGGGCATGTTCAGCGCGGCGGCACCCCCAGCGCCTTCGACCGCTGGCTGGCCACACGCTTCGGGCTGCACGCCATCGACGCGGTCAAGGACGGCGACTTCGGCGTCATGGTCGCCCTGCAGGGCACCCGGATCGTCCGCGTCCCCCTCGCCGAGGCCACGGCGAAGAACAAACTCGTCGATCCGTCGCTGTACGACGAGTTCGAGGTCTTCTTCGGCTGACAGACCCGCCGCCGACGACGGCACGGGGCGAGGATCAGCGAGAGATCCTGCAGCCGTGCACCTGGCGCGAGGGTGCACCGATGTCATGTCGCTCCGGCTGCGGGAGCAGCCTTGGGCACGTCGCGCAGAGCGGCTCAGCTCGTTGTCGGCCGCAGTACCGCCCCTCAGGCGTCCCAGTCGCCGTCCGGCCCCGCCGGATCGGCGCCGGTGGAGGCCGTTCGGCACATGCGCGTCCCGCGCGCCGGGCGGAGAGTGGAAGGAGGAGAGCACGCGAAATGAGGAGACGGAAGCCATGTGGCACAGGATGGTGAGCGACCTCATGACCACTTCGGTCGTCCGGGTGAACCGGGACACCGGCTTCAAGGAGATCGCCAAGCAGCTTGCCGAGTACGGCATCACCGCCGTACCCGTCGTCGACGACGGCGAGCGCGTCGTGGGCGTGGTCTCCGAGGCGGACCTGCTGCGCAAGGAGGCCGCACACCTGGATCCCGCGGGCCTGTTGCCGGTCCTGCACGCGAAGCCCGCTTCCCGCGCGAAGGCGGAGGCGACGACCGCCGAGGGGCTGATGAACAGCCCCGCCGTGACCGCGAGGCCGCAGTGGACGGCGGTGGAGGCCGCGCAGGTCATGGAGCGCCACCACGTCAAACGGCTGCCGGTGGTCGACGAAGGCGGCAGGCTGGTCGGTGTGATCAGCAGGGCCGACCTGCTGCGGGTCTTCCTGCGGGGAGACAGCGCCATCCGGGAGGAGATCTGCGGGGAGATCCTTCTGCGCACCCTCGGCATCATGCCCGACGCGATCACGGTGCGCGTCGTGGACGGCCGTGTCTCCCTGAAGGGCACCGTCGAGCGCAAGTCCCTCATCCCCGTCGCCATTCGCCTGTGCCAGGGCGTGGACGGAGTCGTCGACGTCTCCGCGGAGCTGCTCCACCGGATCGACGACACCGTCGAGGAACTCGTGTCCGACGCGTCACGCCGCGCCGGACTGGCCCCCTGAGCACCGAAGCGGAGATGAGTCGTCGCGCTCCGACGACGAGCACATCCGCTCGGGACGCTTGGTCCAGGAGCGCGCGCCGTGCCGACCCCTCGACCACCTCGCTGCTCACCGCGACCTCCGGGTACCGCGCCGCGGGACCGGCCAGCTTGTCGGAGAGCATCTCCCCCGGTGGCCGCTGCCCGGCCTGGAGCGCGTACCCGGACAGGCCGGGCGGCCCGGGGTTCCCGACCGGAACGGACCACGCATGCACCGCGACCAGTCGGCAGTGCCGCACCTGAGCCTCACGGAAGGCGAACTGCAGGGCCGTGTCGCTCCCCTCTCCGTCCTCGACACCGACGACAACGCTGCCGAATCGGCCATGACGGTGCTCCGCCGCACCGCGCACGACGATCACCGGGCAGTCGGCGTGGGCGGCCACGGCAAGGCTGACCGAGCCGAGGAGCAGCCCGGCGAGATCGCCGAGGCCCCTGGAGCCGAGGACGAGCGCCAAGGCGTTGCGCCCCTTCCCGACCAGAGCCGCTGCCGCCTCCTCGTGCACCACCTCGTCGGACAGCCGCACAGCCGATGCGCCTCGCCTCGCCCGCTCCGACGCGACGGCGATCAGGTCGGACACCGCATGCTCCGGCACGGCCGCGTGCACGAGATGGAGGGGCACCTCGTGCAGTGCCGACTCTTCAGCGGCCCAGTCCACCGCCTCAAGGCTCGCCTCGGATCCGTCGATGCCGACCACCAGGGGAAGCGTCACCGCCGCCACCTCCGTCTTCGGGGACTGGGCGACCCGGCGGGCGTCGCCCGGCCCAAGGACCGGCGCGGACGCTCACCCATCTTCCAGCTTGGTACGAGACGACGGCGGTCGCCACGGCAACAGGCCCCACGGGGATGTCACCCAGGTGGACGGGGCCCCTTCGGGCGTCGGGTGTGCGAGGGGCCCACCCGCCTGGTGATCGGCGTCGACCTGGGTCCTCCTGCCCTGTCCTGCCCCTCTTGTCCACGGTCCCACGAAGTCAGGGACCAACGCCTCACCAGGACTGGCCCTTACGGCCCAAGGCCGGCGATCGGAATGGGATGAGAGTGAGAGCGGCACACCAGGACAACGCGCCTACGACCCGCGCCTGGTGTCCGCGAGGAAGTGGGTGACGATGATGTTCTGGTACGGCCATGACCCCGGTGGATGGGGCTGGTTCGCCATGTCGGTCGGCATGGTCGTCTTCTGGGCTCTCCTCATCGCCATCGCTGTCCTGCTGTCCCGGGCCCTGTCCCAGCCGTCCGGTTCCAAGGCGTCGACCGGCCCGGAGCAGCCCGGGGCCGCCGCCGAGCAGTTCCTGGCGGAGCGGTTCGCCCGCGGACAGATCGACGAGGACGAGTACCTCCGTCGGCCGACCGTCCTACGTGACGGTGGCAACGCTCCGTCGGGCACAAAATGATCGGGAAGTCGGCGCCGTCCCCGGTTCGGGTCGGGCGTCCCTCGTCCGCCAGTCGAGGTTCCCTGTCGGGCCTGCGGTCCGACAGGTGTCGCCGCACGTGCCCGGGGCGGCCGTGGGACAGTGGAGGAGACGGCAATCGCCCTTGCGTGAGGATCGGTGGCCTCGAAGGGAGGCGGGTGCGGTGTCCGTGAGCGCACTCGGGACGACGACCGTGACGGCGTTGGTCGAAGACGCCGCCGCGGCTCCGTCCATGCACAACGCACAGCCGTGGAGATTCCGGTTCCTGCGCGACGACAGCGCGATCCAGGTGTACTCGGATCTCGATCGCGCCATGCCGCAGGCCGACCCCACCACTCGCGGCCTGCACCTGGGGTGCGCCGCCGCCCTGTTCAACCTGCGGGTCGCCATTGCCCACGCCGGCTGGGCGGCGAGCACCCGGTTGCTGCCCGACCCGGCGGAACCTCGACTGCTCGCGGTGGTCCGCCTGACCGGACCGGCGCTCACGGGAGACGGCGTCGAGGAGGATCTCGCCCCGCTGTATCCGGCGATCCGTCACCGCCACACCAGCCGCGAGCCGTTCACCGACGAGGCGATACCCCAGGCCGTCAAGGACGCCCTGAGCGCCGCCGCGCTGCTGGAGGGGGTGCGGCTCATCTTCCCCGATGTATGGCATGTGCAGATGCTGCTGAACCTGGTGCACGACGCGGAGGGGCGCGATGCCACGGACGCCTCGGCATCCGAAGAGCTGAGGCGCTGGACCCGCATCGGCCCGGAGAGTGCGGGCGCGGCGAGCGACGGGGTGCCCGAGTACGCCTTCGGGCCGCGCAAGCTCTACGGCAGGGCGCCCGTGCGCGACTTCGCCGGCAGGAGCCTCGTTCCGGGCCGGGAGGCCGCCGCGTTCGAGAACGCTCCCCAGCTCGCCCTGCTGGGCACCGTGAACGACAGGCCCAGGGACTGGCTCCTGGCAGGCCAGGCCATGGAACGCGTCCTGCTCCAGGCCACCCTCGACGGCCTGGCCACGTCCCTCACCTCGCAGGCCCTCGAATGGCCGGAGCTTCGGTGGAGCGTGCGCGACCCGCAGTCGGCCATGGGGTTCGTCCAGATGGTGCTCCGGCTCGGATACGGACCCGCGGGCCCCGGCACACCGCGCCGCCCCGTGGCCGAGGTACTCGACGTCGTCTGAGCCCCCGTCCCGGCGCCCCGGGGCGCCCCTCCGTGCAGCGGGGCGGCCCCGCCGTGCAGCGGCCACAGGTACGCCGACCCACTCGTCCTGCCCCGGTGCGGTCCGACTCCGCCCCCCCGGGGGGGGCGACGCCTTCGCCGCCCTCAGCAGCTCGCGCGTGATGGGGGCCGCCCCATGGCGTCCCCGCCGGGCGGTCCCACTGCGACACAGGTCGCAGTGGGACCGTCAACGGGGTTCGCTGCTCGGGGATCACCGCCACGGAACAGTCGGCCTGCCGCAGGGCCGCTCGGCTGACCGTGGCAGGCAGGGCGGCGTTCCATCCGGCCCGGGGTCGCGTGCCGATCACGACGAGTTGGGCCGACGTGCTCGCCTCGACGACGGCTCGACGCGTCCCGCCCCGGACTCGACGGCGGTACACAGCGACGTCCGGGTAAAGCTCCCGCAGCGCGGCCAGCGGGTCGTGGGCCCGGCCCTCGGGTCGTCCGTCCCGCGCCGCGAACCCCTTCAGCACCACCACGTCCGTTGCGAGCTGAGAGGGGGGAGCCGTCATGAGCGGCCCCGTACTGGTGGGAGTGGACGGCTCGGCGACGAGGTCTCAGGACAGGAGCGGCCCCGGTTCCCGGCGTGATGCCGGGTGTCCCCGGGCTGTCCCGGCCGCCCTTGAGGCCGGCAGCCCTGTCCCGCTCCCTGTCCCCACGGTGCCGTCGCGCAGCACCGGCCGACAGGGGCCGGGAGGTCCCTGCGGCACACCGTCCGGCCCTGCCGGACAGCCTGCGGTCGGCAGGACCGAGGTGAATCGGGAACGCGGGCGATCGTCGCACCCACGGCCAGGTACCGCTGCGGACCGATGAGGCGCCTCATGACCGGGCCTGTCACGGTCGGACGGTGGCGGCCGCGACGGTCCGCCGGAGAGCTGCCAGACGGTGGTGGCCGGCCGAAGAGGCCACCTCCGGGGGCGGCGGCGCTCCGGTCGGGGCATCCCTGCGACGAGGGATGCCGCAGCGCCTTCGTCGTTCCCGTCAGTCCGGCTCCATGTAGGGGCGTCGGAAGACCGGGGCCTGGCCCGTACCCCACGGGCGTACGGCTGCCAGCGCCCTGACGACCACGGACTCCAGCGGGCCACCGGTGTCGACGGCGACCGCCTCGGGCCACGCGGCTTCCCGGGCCGCCATGGCGGCGGCGATGTCGAGGTCGGCGTCGGAGGGACCGGACCCACGCGTGCGCAGACGGGACGCCGACACGTCCTCGGAAACGTGGCAGCGCAGGGCCACCAGATCGGCGCTGGTGCGTTCGGCTACGTGCCGTGCGGCCTCGCGCTGTGCCGGGTCCGACCAGGTGGCGTCGAGGACCACCGACTCACCGGCGGACAGCAGCGCGGTCGCCCGGTCGAGGAGTGCGGCGTAGGTTCTGGCTGTCCACTCCGCCGTGTACAGGCCCTCGCCGTAGGCGTCCGCCGCGGACTCCTCCGCGGAAATGCCCGCAAGTTCCTTTCTGACGCGGTCGCTGCTGAGCAGGGTGACCCCCAACCGGTCGGCCAGCGCACCGGAAAGGGTGGACTTGCCACTGCCCGGAAGCCCGCCGACGACGGTCAAACCTACGGCGGAGGTGCGCAGGTGGCGCAGCGCCACCGAGGCCAGCCGCCCCGACGCGACCCGCGCGCCCGGCGCACCCTGCTGAGCCTGGATCAGGGAGACCTTGGCGCGGACGAACGCGCGGTAGGCGACGTAGTGGTGCCACAGCGACGCGGGGGCGGGGTCGCCGGAGTATTCGCTGTACTGCCCGAGGAAGTAGGCGGCGGCCTCCGGTACTCCCAGCTGTTCCAGGTCCATGGCGAGGAAGGCGGCGTCGTCCAGGCCGTCGACGTGGCGCAGCCGGTCGTCGAACTCCAGGCAGTCCAGGACACGGGGACCGTCGTCGAGGCAGAAGATGTCCTCCGCGAGGAGGTCTCCATGGCCGTCGACCACCCGCCCCTGCTCGATCCGGGATGCGAACAACCGATCGCGGCCGGTGAGATAGCGACGCACCAGTCGTTCCGTCTCGGCCAGTCCCGCGGGCACGGAGCCGTCGTCGGCCGACGCGTGAACCTGCGCGAAGCCGGCCTCCCACCGCGACGCCAGAGCATCTCGCGTGCCCTGCGCGTCCACCTTCGGGCTCCGGGGCGCTTCCGCGTGCCACGCGGCGAGGTGCCGGGCGAGAGAACGGAGGACGTCGTCCAGGACCGCCCCTTCTCGGACCAGTCGCGAGAGACGCCGGTCCGCCGGCATGCGCCGCATCACCACGAGGGGTTCGGGCGCCTCGGCTTCCGGGCCGCTGAATTCGCCCAAGCCCAGATACACGTCGGGGGCGAAGCGGCGATTGAGAGCGACCTCGCGCTCGCACGCGACCCTGCGCGCCGCCCGCGTGGTGTAGTCCAGAAACCCCAGTTCCACCGGCTTTTTGGCCTTGTAGGCGCGATCGCCGACGAAGAACACGACCGCGGTGTGGGTCTCGCACACCTCCGCGCGGGGCAGCCGTCGCTCCTGGTGCCCGGACTCAGTCATGTGGGAAGAAGGCGACGGGGCAGCGCCCGTGGTGGATGGCGGCGTGGGCAACCGGTTCGAGATGGGGTGTCCCACTGTGCCGGGGGGCTCGTCGGCCCACGACCAGCAGCCGGCGTTCCTGGTCGACCTCGGAAGCGGCGTGCGCGGGCTCCGGCAACAGCATGGGCCACGCATGCAGCAGACGCAGCGTGAGCCTGCGCTTGTCGGCCTCGTCGGCAGCCCACCGAGCGGCGGCGAGACTTTCGGTTGAGCCATCGAGGCCCACAGTGACGACCGGTTGCATGGCGGCGGCCTCCGTCCCGTGACGACGCGGGATGCGACGGTGGATGAGGGTGTACGAGCCCGACGGCGAACCCGGTACGGAAGCCGCCGACGTGCCGGACAGGCTGCTTCCCCTCCTTCGAGAATCACTCCATCCCCTCTCCGCCGCATGTGGAACCGGGCCGGATACCGAGCCGCAGGGACCTTCGGCCCCATGCACCGGGCCCCTCGTCGTTCGACCGTGAGAGGAGTGGCGGGGGACGGCCGGCGAATGGCTGGAGGCCGACTCATGGACGTACACGGTTCGCCGTACCCATCCGGTCCGCCGTCGAGGCGTGGCGGCGACACGCCCGGGGGCGCGAATCCTCTGAGACGCCCGTCCGACAAGTTCGAACACTGGTTCCGCCGGGTTCTCTTGATCGTTCTCGTCGTCGGACTGCCGACGGCCGCGATCAGTGCGGGCCTCGCGGCGTACGAGGCGTCGATGCGCACCGTACGTGTCCAGGCCGCAGAACGTCATCAGGTCACCGCCTGGCTGACATCGGCCGTCAGGGGCGGCGACTGGGCGAAGCGGCCTGCGCAGGTCCGCTGGACCGACGCCGACGGTACAACGCGGACCGGAGCTGCCATGGTGAAGCCGGGAACGGCCAAGGGGACATCCGTGCGGGTGTGGGTCGACCGGAGGGGAAACGTCGCCACCGCACCGACGACCACGCTCAATGCGACGGCCAGCGGCTGGCTGATCGGCGGACTGACGGCGTTCGGCGTGGCCACCGGATCCTATGCGGCCCGGGACGGAATGTGCCGGGTCCTGGACCGGAGAAGGTACGCGCAGTGGGACGCCGAGTGGGACCTGGTCGAACCCTCGTGGTCCGCCCGATTCCGCCGGTGAGAGCAGCCGCATGGGGCCACCGCACGGCCCCGTGCCGCGGCCCGTCGCGCGCACGGCGATGTCGTCACTTCAAGGAGTGCGAGCATCCGCAGCAGCGGTCGTCGAAGTGTCGCCCCCGTACACGATCCGGTACAGGTCGGCGGCGGGGAACGACCCCATCCCACGAACCGACGAACCCTGTGCCAGCGCCCGACCAGCTCCTCGCGACCGATGCTGACGCCTTGCTGACCGGGCTCGGTCCCGAAGGTCGATGACCTGCGGAAACGGGGAGGGAGTTCGATATGTGGTGGAACTTCGTCGGCCGCACCCACGCCGAGATCGTGCAGGCTCGCGAGGACTGGATGAAGGGCACCCGTTTCGGCGAGGCGACGGGCTACGACGGAGGTCCGCTGCCCGCCCCGGAGCTGCCGCCGGTGCCGCTGAAACCACGCGGAAGAGTGCGCTGACCTGGGAAGAGGCCTCCTTCCCGCCCATGAACCCCGCCAGAAGCCGAGTCGTCCGCCGACTCCCGCACGTCACAGTCGTACTGGGGAAAACGCTGGATGAGCTTCGACGGCCTTCGAGCCCGCTGTTCTCGGCAGCGGGCCGCTCGGCGAGAGCGGCGTCAGGAGTTCTCGTGCCGGAAAGGGTCACGACCGTCGGGGCGGGCGCACTTCGCCGACCAGGTGCTCGACGCGGGCACGGACGGGACCGAGGCAGGGAAGTAGGCGCGGAGCACTAGGGATTGCCTTAGGCCTTCGGGCGCCCGGGCCTGCTGGGACTGACGCATTTTAGGCTTCCCCCGAGTCGATCTGTCGCCGCTCGAAGGGAACCTGATCATGCCCCGCCCCCTGCGGGTAGCCATTGTCGGAGCCGGCCCCGCCGGGATCTACGCCGCCGACGCGCTGCTCAAGTCCGCCGTGGCCACCGACCCGGGTGTCTCCATCGACCTCTTCGAACGCATGCCGGCCCCCTTCGGCCTGATCCGCTACGGCGTCGCCCCCGACCACCCCCGCATCAAGGGCATCGTCACCGCCCTGCACCAGGTCCTCGACAAGCCCCAGATCCGCCTCTTCGGCAACGTCGACTACCCGAGCGACATCAGCCTGGACGACCTGCGCGCCTTCTACGACGGCGTCATCTTCTCCACCGGCGCCACGGCCGACCGGGAGATGTCGATACCGGGCATCGACCTCGACGGCTCCCACGGCGCCGCGGACTTCGTCTCCTGGTACGACGGCCACCCGGACGTACCGCGCACCTGGCCGCTGGAGGCCGAGAAGATCGCGGTCCTCGGCGTCGGCAACGTCGCCCTCGACGTCGCCCGCGTGCTCGCCAAGACGGCGGACGAGCTACTGCCCACGGAGATCCCGGCCAACGTCCACGACGGCCTCAAGGCCAACAAGGCACGCGAGATCCACGTCTTCGGCCGGCGCGGGCCCGCACAGGCCAAGTTCTCGCCGATGGAACTGCGCGAACTCGACCACTCCCCCACCATCGAGGTCATCGTCGACCCCGAGGACATCGACTACGACGACGGCTCGATCGCGACGCGACGCGGCAACAAGCAGGCCGACATGGTCGCCAAGACGCTGGAGAACTGGGCGATACGCGACGTGGGCGACCGCCCCCACAAACTGTTCCTGCACTTCTTCGAGTCACCGACCGAGATCCTCGGCGAGGACGGCCACGTCGTCGGCCTGCGCACCGAGCGCACCGCCCTCGACGGCACCGGCAACGTCAAGGGCACCGGCCAGTTCAAGGACTGGGACGTCCAGGCCGTCTACCGCGCCGTCGGCTACCTCTCCGAGAAGCTGCCGAAGCTGCCCTGGGACCTCGACTCCGGCACCGTCCCGGACGAGGGCGGCCGGGTCATCGAGGAATCCGGCGCACACCTGCAGTCCACCTACGTCACCGGCTGGATCCGACGCGGCCCGGTCGGCCTCATCGGCCACACCAAGGGCGACGCCAACGAGACCGTGTCCAACCTCCTCGACGACCACGCGAACGGCCGCCTGCACACCCCCGACACACCCGAGCCGGAAGCCGTCGACGCGCTCCTCGCCGAGCGCGAGGTCCGCTACACCACCTGGGAGGGCTGGCACCGACTCGACGCCGCCGAGAAAGCCCTCGGCGAGCCACAGGGCCGCGAACGCGTGAAGATCGTCGAACGCGAGGACATGCTGCGGGAGAGCGGCGCCTAGAGACACCGTCCCACCGCTTCGCCGGTCGACCGCAGTCGCCTTCGCCGTCGCCGTCGCTCAGACCCTGCTGGCGGTCAGACCTTGCAACGCGGGTATCACGGCGCGGAGGTCGTCTCCTTCGACGGAGGCGGTCGCGAGTGCGCTCACCTCCGACGGGGCGTTGAAGGCGATGGCGAGGCCGACCGAGCCGAAGAGCGGGCCGTCGGTCGGGCAGGCGCCCACGGCCGCGCAGCCGTGCGGCGCGACCCCGAGATCGTCGGCACGACGCTCGACGAACTCGGCCTGGCTCGCGGGCGTGTACGGGCAGCCGGCCTGGCCCGTGAACCTGCCGTTCCTCGCGTCCAGGCAGCGTCCCGAGTACGAGTGGAAACCGAACCGCTCGGCGAGGTGCGCGCCGATCGGGGTCCAGGTGAGGCTGGAGATGATCGGCACCAGGCCGCTGTTCCAGCACCACTGCGTGGTCTCCGCGATTCCGGGGATCAGGGGCAGCCCCGCGAGCTGGGTGTGCAGTGCGTTCTCCGGGATGCCCGCCCAGCGCGCAGCGTCGGTCGCATGGGTTTCATGCACGCTCGAGGCCCCGCTCAGTCCGAGGCGCTCCTCGACAAGGCGGGACAGGCTGCTTCCCCTGACCAGGATGCAGTCCACTGAGAAAAACACGGCGGCTACGGCAGACATGAGTCTCACTGGAGTATGCCACCGTGAGCGGTCTCACAGGAGGCACACCCGCGATCAATCCTTCCGGTCTCGGCTCGGGCATACGATCTGGTGCTGACTTCGTCCTCGGATGCCCGAATATCGCCGTCGTATGCGGCGGGTGGGCAGGGCCGGCCGTCACCGGCGAACGACGGCACGTGGTCCTCGTCACGTGCCCGGCCGCTCTCGTCGAACCGTCGTCCGACAACCGTCCCGAGGACCCGAACTACCCCGCCGGCAGCCCGTGTACCCGCAGAACGCGGAATTCAGCACTAGGGATCTCCTGGGCCGATCGCGGCCACCATGGGGACGGCCGTCGCTGCACGGTCCCTCGCCACCTCGTCCACCGGAGACCGTGTTGAACTACGCGTCCTTCATCATCGTCCCGTCGCTGGTCCTCCTGGTCTCGGCGCTGGGCAAGCTGCGGCGACAGGCATCCGTGGTCGCCGCGATGCGCGCGGTGGACGTGCCCGACCCGTGGCTGCCCCGGCTGGCGTCGGTGGAGCTGGCCGGGGCCTCGGGACTGCTTCTCGGGCTGGTCTACCGGCCGGTGGGGATCGCCGCCGGCGCAGGCGTGTTCCTGTACTTCTGCGGAGCTGTGGTCTTCCATCTCAGGGCGAAGGACCGCAAGGGGCTCATCGCGCCGAGCGCACTCGCCGTGACGGCGCTGCTGGCCACACCGCTGGCCGTCCGGAACACCTGACACCGGCCCCACCTCGACCCGCGCCCCTCCCGAACAGGATTCCCGTGCTGCTCCCCGCCCTGCCCGAAGCCGCCTTCACGGCTCGCCTCCGAGGCCGCATACGTCCCGACCTTCCGTTGATCGTGACGGCGGCCGAGGCGGAGGCGGCGCACTTCGACGACACCCTTCCCGTCCTGATCACCGGCATGGGGAAGGTGCGGGCCACCGTGGAGCTCGCGTGGGCCCTGTCGTCGGCACGCCCACGGGAGATCGTCAACCTCGGTACGGCCGGGTCCCTCGGCGGCTCGCTGAGCGGTGTCGTCGAGGTGTCCCGGGTCATTCAGCACGACCTTGCGGACGATGTCCTCCACCGGCTCAGCGGGGTCCACTACGGCCGTCCGCTGACCGTACGGCCCGAACCCGGGCCCACCCTGGCCACCGGCGACTCCTTCGTCGCCGACGGCCGCACCCGCGCGCTGCTGGCCGAGCGGGCCGACCTGGTCGACATGGAGGGCTACGCGATCGCCTCCGTGGCCGCGCGGTTCGGCCTGCCGGTGCGGATCGTGAAGTACGTCAGCGACCAGGCCGACGAGTCCGCCGAGCGGGCCTGGCCCGAGGCGGCCGCGGTGGCCTCCGGCGTCCTGGCCGACTGGATGCGCCGGCACCTGGTCTGAACCGCACCGGCAGGCGCGGGAACCCGAACCGTCCGTTCCGCGCGGTGTCCCGTCGGGGGGCCGCGGTACCCCAGGAGAATCATGCCCCGTCGCCTGTTCACTTCGGAGTCTGTGACCGAGGGTCACCCCGACAAGATCGCTGACCAGATCAGCGACACCGTTCTCGACGCCCTGCTGCGTGAGGACCCGGCCTCCCGGGTCGCCGTCGAGACCCTGATCACGACCGGTCTGGTGCATGTGGCCGGCGAGGTCACCACCAAGTCCTACGCGCCGATCCCCCAGCTGGTGCGCGACAAGATCCTCGAGATCGGCTACGACTCCTCCAAGAAGGGCTTCGACGGCGCCTCCTGCGGCGTCTCGGTGTCCATCGGGGCGCAGTCCGCGGACATCGCCCAGGGTGTCGACACGGCGTACGAGTCCCGGGTCGAGGGGTCCGCCGCAGGTGGGGAAGGGGACGAGCTGGACCGTCAGGGCGCCGGTGACCAGGGCCTGATGTTCGGTTACGCCTCCGACGAGACGCCGACGCTGATGCCGCTGCCGATCTTCCTGGCGCACCGGCTGTCGAAGCGTCTGTCGGACGTCCGCAAGAACGGGACCATCCCCTACCTGCGTCCCGACGGCAAGACCCAGGTCACCATCGAGTACGACGGGGACAAGGCGGTCCGTCTGGACACCGTCGTCGTCTCCTCGCAGCACGCGTCCGACATCGACCTGGACTCGCTGCTGGCGCCCGACATCCGCGAGTCCGTCGTGGAGCCGGAGCTGAAGGCGCTCCTGGACGAGGGCATCAAGCTGGACACCGAGAACTACCGGCTGCTGGTGAACCCGACCGGGCGTTTCGAGATCGGCGGTCCGATGGGCGACGCCGGCCTCACCGGCCGCAAGATCATCATCGACACCTACGGCGGCATGGCCCGGCACGGCGGCGGCGCGTTCTCGGGCAAGGACCCCTCCAAGGTCGACCGCTCGGCCGCGTACGCGATGCGCTGGGTGGCGAAGAACGTGGTGGCGGCCGGTCTGGCGGCCCGCTGCGAGGTCCAGGTCGCCTACGCGATCGGCAAGGCCGAGCCGGTGGGGCTGTTCGTCGAGACCTTCGGCACCGCCAAGGTCGACGTCGAGAAGATCGAGAAGGCCATCGACGACGTCTTCGACCTTCGTCCGGCCGCGATCATCCGCGATCTCGACCTGCTGCGCCCGATCTACGCCCAGACCGCCGCGTACGGCCACTTCGGCCGTGAGCTGCCCGACTTCACGTGGGAGCGCACGGACCGCGTGGACGCGCTGCGCCAGGCCGCGGGCCTGTGAGGCCGTAACTGGAGGGAAGGGCCTGCTGACGCCGTCGGAGCCGGTGTCGGCAGGCCCTTCGCCATGCGGACCCGGCTCCCCTCTCCCCCGGTGGGGCGGTTCAGAACGCGCACCGACTCGCCGCTCGGCTGCGCGAGTCGACCGGGAGCCGCGATCAGAGGCCGCCAGGACCGTCGGCGGCGCCGCGCAGACGTTCGGCCCACCGGGGGCTGCGCAGGGCGTCGGCGGCCTCACGGGGAACACTCAAGTGGACATCGCGGCTGTGGTCGTCGTCGGGGGTGGGCGTGACGAGTGCCGTCCAGGGGATGGGGCTTGCCGGGAACTCGAACCAGAACGGCCGTCCGGCGCCGAACTCCAGCGTGTACACCGGCAACCTGCCGGAGTCGTTCAGGGCGACCGTGCCGTCGAAGGCGTCCAGTGACATGCGGCTGAGGACCCGTGCCGAGCGCCCGGCCTGCCGCTGGGCCTCCAGGAAGGCGGCCTCCTGACGCACCCGGACGGGCGTGACGCGTTCCACGGCGGCGCGTACCGCGGCGACGGTGTGGGCGAGGGGCTCTTCGCGCAGCTCGCGGGCCGACAGCACGGCCGTGGTGTTGGACACCGCATTGCCCCCGTAGCCGTGCGGAAGGCGGTCCTTCAGCACGGCCCGCAGTCCGACCACGATCCCCAGCCGCTCCTCGGCCCCGGGGTCGCGGTCGCGGAGCGCGCCGAGGACCCGCCACAGGTGTGCCCCCAGCGCGACCGCGCTGGAGGCGGGAGGCAGGTCGCGGTCCTGTCCGGCGCGCGCGGCCGCGCGCAGGGCGAGGACCTCCGTGGCGGTCAGTCGGACGGTGACGGTGCGCACCTTCCACGCACGGGAGTTGACCCTCCAGATGAACCCGAACTTCTGCCGTCCGGTGACGACCTGGTACTGCGGGTCGTCCGGTGCGGGACGCGCCTCGCCGGCCAGGCCGTCCAGCAGCGCGCGGTCGTACGGCGCCGTGTGAGCGTCCTGTCCGGCGTGCGTACGCGACCAGTGGCGCAGGAAGTCGAGGTAGCCGCTGCCGTCGACGACGCTGTGGTTGACGGCGACGCCGAGCACGGAGCCGCCTCCTCGCATGTGGGTGACCTTGACCGTGAGCAGCGGTGTGTCGTGCCCGACGACGCGGAAGGCGTTGACGGAGTGGATGTACCGGCGCAGGTCCTGCTTGGCGGAGCGGTCCGGCCCGTAGTCCGGCATGACCTGGTCGGAGTGGGTGACGGCGAACATCGCCCCGGCGTCGTTGCACACCACGCTGAGGCCGCCGTCCGCGTCGCGCTCGAGGCGTCCCGTGAGCAGCGGATGGTGCGCCAGTGTGCGGCGCAGGGAGTCGGCCAGGGCGTCGGAGTCCAGGGTCTGCCGGTAGAAGAAGGTGCGGGGTGTGGCGAAGGTCCCGTTCAGCAGGTCGTGGACGCCGAGCCGGACGCGCTCGCCGGACGCCCCTCCCGCGCGCAGGACGACGATCTGCCCGGGCTTGCCCGGTGGGCGGCCGTACTTCATGAGTGCGTCTCCAGGGAGGGGCGAAAGGCCCACGCGGGCTTGGCACTTCACCGTGCCGGGTCCCTGACGATGAAATCCCTAGACCTGATGCTTTTGGTGGATCCCTAGATTCGTGCGGCGTGCCTGGCCCGCGGGTGGGCGCGCGTGCTGGTCTGGGGTTCCCCCGATCGAACGATACGGGCGTGGGGACTCGCTTCGACTGCGAGCCGGCGAGTACGTCTCGTCCCCACCGGCACATACAGGAGGCCATCAGCCGTGGGGAACGACAAGACCGAGATCCTCGACCTGGTACGGGACTACCACCGCTCCACCCTCTCATCGGGGTTCGTGCCGGGCATCACGCCGGTGCTGGCGTCCGGTGCGGTGCTCAGCGAGGACGACCGGGTGGCGCTGGTGGAAGCGGCACTCGACATGCGCATCGCGGCCGGTGTCAGCTCGCGCAGGCTGGAACGTGCACTGGCGAAGTACTTCGGGCTGCGCAAGGCGCATCTGACCAACTCCGGCTCGTCGGCCAATCTGCTGGCCCTGAGCAGCCTGACCTCGCCGCAGCTGGGCGAGGACCGGCTGAAGCGCGGCGACGAGGTGATCACAGTGGCCGCCGGGTTCCCCACGACGGTCAACCCGATCCTGCAGAACGGCATGGTGCCGGTCTTCGTCGACGTCGAGCTGGGCACCTACAACGCCTCACTGGAGCGGGTGGAGGCGGCCATCGGTCCGCGCACCCGCGCGATCATGATGGCCCATGCGCTGGGCAATCCCTTCCAGGTGCGCGAGATCGCCCAACTGGCCGAGGACCGTGGCCTGTTCCTCATCGAGGACAACTGCGACGCGCTGGGCAGCACCTACGAGGGACAGCTCACCGGAACCTTCGGCGACCTGGCGACCGAGAGCTTCTATCCCGCCCACCACATCACGATGGGCGAGGGCGGCTGCGTGCTGACGGACAACCTGGCCCTGGCGCGGATCGTGGAATCGATGCGCGACTGGGGCCGGGACTGCTGGTGCGAGCCGGGTGAGGACAACCGCTGCTTCAAGCGTTTCGAGCACCAGATGGGTTCGCTGCCGGAGGGCTACGACCACAAGTACATCTTCTCCCACGTGGGCTACAACCTGAAGTCGACGGACGTCTCCGCGGCGCTCGGGCTCCAGCAGCTCAGCCGCATCGACGAGTTCGGCAAGGCCAGACGCCACAACTGGGCCCGGCTGCGGGAGGGCCTGGACGGGCTGCCGCACCTGCTGCTCCCCGAAGCCACGCCGGGCAGCGACCCGAGCTGGTTCGGCTTCGCCATCACCGTGCAGCCGGGCACACCGTTCCAGCCCGGCGCCCTGATCGACCATCTGGAGTCCAGCATGGTCGCCACCCGCCGCTTCTTCGCGGGCAACCTGACCCGTCACCCGGCTTACGAGGGACAGGAGTTCCGGGTCAGCGGACCGCTCACCAACAGTGACATCACCACCGAGCGGACGTTCTGGATCGGCGTGTACCCGGGCCTGACCGACGAAATGATCGACCACAGCATCAACACGGTGATCGAGTACGTGACCCTGCCGCACTGACCCGCAGACACGTCCACGGGGTGGGTCCCGGCGCCGGAAGCCGCCGGGACCCACCCCGTTTCGCGTGCCGACCGGGTCGCTCAGCCGAGCGCGGGCGTCGCCGGAACCCGCTCCGCCCAGGTCTGCAGCAGGTCGGCGGCACGGGCGGCGCCGCCCGCCGTGCGGACGGCGTCCCGCATCGAGGCGAGGGCCGCGGGTCCGCCGGGGTCGGCGAGCAGCTCCTCCACCGTGCCGGCGAGACGCCCAGCGGTCAGACCGGTCCGGACCAGGGCCCGCCCGACCCCCAGCTCTTCCAGCCGCTGTGCGCTCAGCGCCAGTTCATGAGCGCGGGGAAGGGCCACCACGGGCGTGCCGTAGGACAGGGACTCCATGAGGCTGCCCATGCCCGCGTGGCACACGAACACGTCGGCGTGCGGCAGCACGGCGGGGTGCGGCAGCCAGGGGTGCGCCTCGACATGCGCCGGCAGCGACCCGAGGAGCGCGGGGTCGCTGTCGCGGCCGAGCGTCATGACGACATGCCACTCGGTCGGCGAGAACGCCTCGGCGCACAGACGGAAGAAGTCGCCTCGGTCCCCCGACTCCGTGCCCAGCGAGACCAGAGCGACGCGGCGCCCGTCGTCCGGCGGCGACCAGAGGCCGGGTTCGGGTTCGGCGAAGACGGGGCCCACGAAGGCGAACCGGTCGTCGAAGCCGTCCCCCTCGATCTGGAAGGCGCGCGGCAGGAAGACCAGGTTGCGGGTGTCCCACTCGGTGCCGTACCGGCCCATCTCGTCGAGTCCGATGCCGTGTTCGCCCATGAAACCGATCAGCACCCTGGCTCCCTCGGCCATCAGCGGATGCCCGGGGTCCCACATCTGGGCGCGCAGGGAGAAGGTCTCGTTGGCGGCGTGACTGGGGCAGACCTGGACCGGCACGGCTCCGAGGACACGCGCGGCCACACGGCCGGCGGCGACCGTCTCGAAGTCGTAGAGCACCACGTCGGGCGGATCGGCTGCCAGCGCCTCCAGTGCGGCGGGGAAGACGGTGCGCACGGTGTCGACGAGGAGGTCGTAGCCGTCCCGGGCGAGCCGGTCCGGGCTGGGGTCGGCGGCACGGTAGAAGTCGCCGCGCGCGGAGACGTAGGTGACGGCGCGGGCGCCGCAGTCCTCCACGACCGGTCCGAACCGCTCGTCGACGACATAGGTGACACGGTGGCCGCGGGCGAGGAGTTCACGGGCCACTCCCAGCGTGGGGGCGATGTGGCCGAAGTCGGCGAACAGCAGCAGGGCGTAGTGGCGGGCGGGCGTGGGGGCGCCGGGCGTCATCGGCTCTCCGAAGGGTGTCTGACGGCCCGGGGAAGGGCCGGGAAGGTGGTTCAGCGGGCATCCGCCCGGAGCGCCTCGTAGTACGCCAGGCAGTCCTCGTAACGGGCCAGGAGCCCGGTGTCCCGGGCCTCGGCCACGGAGATCGCCGCCGAGTCCTTCACCGACATCACGGGGGTCTCCGACAGGCTCCAGGGCAGGGCGAGATCGGGGTCGAAAGGGTCGACGTCCACTTGTGTCCCGGGCACGAACTCGGTGGAACACAGATACGACACACAGGTGTCGTCGGTGAGGGCGAGGAACCCGTGCATCAGCCCCTCGGCGACGAACAGCGTCTCGCCCGACTCGGCGGACAGCCAGTTCACCTCGTGCACCCCCCATGTGGGGGAGCCGACCCGCAGATCCACGACGATGTCGAGGACGGTGCCGCGCACCACGCACACCACCTTGGCCTGCCCCGGCGACAGCAGCGTGCCGTGCAGTCCGCGCAGGGTGCTGCGGCGCGACACGGAGTAGTTCACCTGAGCCACGGGCACCGGACGGCCGATCTCCTCGGCCAGCCGGTCGCACCGGAACGACTCGTAGAAACTGCCGCGTTCGTCACGGAACTGATGCGGCGTGATGTGGTAGGCGTCCGGCACGGCCATCTCTCGAACCTTCATGGTGGCTACACCGTAGGACGTCGGGATCGAGGACCGATCGAGAGCCGGCCACGAACGGCTCAGGTCGACGCGGCCTGGAGTGATCCTCGATCGACGGCTGCTTGAGTGGTGTCGTCAGACCCGCGACCGAGCGGGGCAGCGACGGCGACCGGGCGTGCAGCGCGCGGGCCCGGGAGGAGAGACGGCAATGCCGGAGGTCGGTGCGCTGGGACGCCCGGGCGGTGCGGACGAGAGGTCGGGCCGCGTGCTGCTCCTCGGGGCGACCGGATTCGTCGGCCGTCATGTGGGAACCGCCCTGGAGCGGGCCGGCTACGAGGTCCTCGCCGTCGCCCGTCACCCCCGCAAGACCCCGGCGTCCTGGCGCTTCCATCCCATGGATCTGGCCGACGCCGAGCCCCGGGCACTGGTCGAGCTGATCGACGAGGCGCACCCCGAGGCCGTGGTGAACGCCGCCGGAGAGGTGTGGTCGCCCACCGCCGACCGGATGCGCCACAGCAACCAGCTGCTCGTGGAGCGGCTCCTCGCGGCGCTGGCCGCCGCCGGCCCCCGGCCTCGGCTGGTACAGCTGGGCTCGGTGCACGAGTACAGCCCGCAGCCCCGAGGGGTGTGGCTCACGGAGTCCTCCCCGGAGGTGCCGGCCACCGGCTACGGGCAGTCGAAGCTGCACGGCACGCGTGCGGTGCTGCGGGCCGTCGGGACCGGCGCGGCGGACGCGGTGGTGCTGCGGCTGTCGAACGTCATCGGCGCCGGCACTCCGCGCGGGAGTCTGCTCGGGCAGGTGGCCACGCAACTGCTCGAGGGAACGGCCGAGGCGGCCGAGGGACGTACGGCCGAGGTGCGGGTGTCGCCGCTGCGCAGCAGCCGTGACTTCGTCGACGCGCAGGACGTGTCCCGGGCCGTCGTCGCGGCGCTGCGCTCCCCCGGCGCGGCCGGGCGCGTGGTGAACGTCGCGAGCGGAGCCTCGCAGCCCGTCCGGGACATGGTGGACCTGCTGATCTCCATCAGCGGCCGCCCGGCCCGGCTCGTGGAGCGTCCCGTCACGCAGTCGCGATCGCTGACGGACGCCGACTGGATGGCCGTGGACGTGTCGGCCGCGCGCACCGTCCTCGGATGGGAGCCGCGGCGCACGCCCCGCGACATGGTGGAGGACCTGTGGCGTGCCGCGGCGGAGCAGCGGGACGGGTCGGTCGGCCGTTGAGGAACGGACCGGGCGCCGGCGTCAGCCGGGCAGCAGGTCCAGATCGGCCGTGCTGACCCGATCGGTCAGCACGTGCTGGCGCAGACGCTGCAGGCCCGGTGAGGGATCCAGTCCCAGCTCGTCCCGCAGTTGCGTGCTCAGCCGCCGGTAGACGTCGAGGGCCTCGCTCCGCCTGCCGCACCGTTCCAGGGCGATGATGAGTGAGCCCTGGAACCACTCGTGCAGCGGGTGCGCGCAGGCCAGCTCCTTCAACTCGCCCACGAGGTCGCGGTGTCGGCCCAGGTGCAGGCCGGCGGTGATGCGCAGCTCCTCGGCCTGGAGGTGGAGCTCGGTCAGGCGCAGGGCGTGCCCGTGCAGCGCCGGTCCCGGCGCGACGTCCGCGAACGGCGGCCCCTCCCACAGCAGCAGGGCCTGGTCGAGCAGCACGACGGCGCCGGCCGGGTCGCCGTCGGCGAGTGCCGTCCGGGCCCGGCCGGTGAGCTGTGCGAACGCCTCCGCGTCACATGCGCCGGGCAGCACCCGCAGCAGGTATCCGTGGGCGTGGGTGACGAGCGGGCCGCTCTCGACCGGCCCGGGGTCCTCGCCGCCGTGCAGTGCCTTGCGCAACTGATAGGCGTACGTCTGCACGGTGGCGGTGGCGCTGCGCGGCGGGCGCCCCGCCCACAGCTCGGACGTCAGCGCGGTCAGCGGGACGACCGTGTCGTGCCGGGCCAGCAGTAGAGCCAGCACCTGGCGGACCTTCGGCGCCGTCGGTGTGACGTCCCGGCCGTCGGCCGAGACCCGCAGCGGACCGAGGGTGCGCCAGGTCAGCACGCCGCGGCCCCCGTCGCCGGGTCGGGGCGGACGGCCCGGCCCCATACCCCGGGGTTGTCCCGGTACCAGGCGACGGTTTCCGCGAGGCCTTCGGCGAAGTCCGTCTGCGGCTTGTAGCCGAGCTCGACATGGGCCTTGCGCCAGTCCACGGAGTAGCGGCGGTCGTGACCCTTGCGGTCGGTGACGTACTCCACCCTGTCCCAGTCCGCACCGCAGGCTTCGAGGAGGAGTCCGGTCAGACCGCGGTTGTCGAGTTCGGTGCCGCCGCCGATGTTGTAGACCTCACCGGCACGGCCCTGGGTGCGGACCAGCTCGACGGCACGGATGTGGTCGTCGACGTGCAGCCAGTCGCGCACGTTCAGACCGTCGCCGTAGAGCGGGACCGTCTTCCCCGCGAGCAGGCGGGTGACGAACAGGGGGATGATCTTCTCGGGGAACTGGTGGTGTCCGTAGTTGTTCGAGCACCGGGTCACCCGCACGTCCAGGCCGTGGGAACGGTGGTAGGCGAGGGCGATCAGGTCACTGGACGCCTTCGAGGCGGCGTAGGGCGAGTTGGGGTGCAGCGGCTGCTCCTCGGAGCAGGAGCCCGCAGCGATGGAGCCGTAGACCTCGTCGGTGGAGATGTGCACGAACCGGCCCACGCCGTGCCGCAGGGCGGCGTCCAGCAGGGTCTGGGTACCCAGGACGTTGGAGCGCACGAACTCGGTGGCGCTGGCCAGGGAGCGGTCGACGTGGGACTCGGCGGCGAAGTGCACCACCTGGTCGTGCTCGGCCGTCAGCCGGTCCACCAGGTCGTCGTCGCAGATGTCGCCGACGACGAGCCGGTAGCGGTCGGAGTCCGCCACCGGGTCGAGGTTGGCCAGGTTGGCCGCGTAGGTGAAGGCGTCGAGGACGGTGACGGTGACGTCGTCGGGGCCGAGGGGGCCGAGCAGGGTCCGGACGTAGTGGGAACCGATGAAACCGGCACCGCCGGTCACCAGGATGCGTGTCTGACTCATCTGGGTGCGGCGCGTCACCGGGAGTGCCGGGCGGGCGCCGTCCTCCTTCCTCGTGGGTGTGCGTGCGGTCGCGCGGACCTTTCAGCGGGCCGCGGCGAGACGTTCGAGTTCCGGGACGATGGCGTGCGGGGTGGGCATGGCGGCGGACTCGTCGCGCAGCCGGCGGGCGGCGGCGGCGTGGGAGGGGTCCTCCAGGAGCCGTCGGGTGAGGTCCGTGACCCGGTCGGGGTCGGCGTCGGTGTGGTGCAGGAAGAATCCGGCGCCGGCGTCCTCCAGGGACCGTCCGCGCAGTTCCTGGTCGGCGACGAGGGTGGACATCGCGAGCTGCGGCACCGCGTTGACGAGAGCGGTGGAGAACGAGCCCCAGCCGCCGTGGTGGACCACGGCGGAGCACGTCGGCAGCAGCGTGCTGAGCGCCACTTCGCTGACGGCCAACACGTTGGCGGGCAGGTCGTCCAGTTCCTCGGCCTGTTCGGGCATGAGGGCCGCGACGATGTCGGCGTCCAGCCGCGACATGGCGCGCAGCAGGTTCGCGACGTCGACGTAGTCTCCGCCGTAGGCCTCGGTGTTGGTGCGGCCCAGAGTGACGCAGACGCGGGGCCGTTTGGGCTCCTCGCGCAGCCATTCCCACTGCACCGCGGGGCCGTTGTGGGGCACGTACCGCATCGAGACCTGGTGCAGTTCGCTCGGCGGGCGCAGGCTCGGCGGCAGGGTGTCGAGGGTGAACTGCCCGTTGAGCAGTTCTTCGTCGCACCGCACCCCGTAGGCGCGTCCGCGTTCGTCGATCCAGTCGGCCAGCGGGTCGGCGCGCTGGTCCTCGGCCACGTCCCGGGCCAGTTCGACGAACGTGGCGCGGGCCTGGCCGTAGACGTCCGCGGACCACAGCAGGCGTGCGTGCGCGGCGCCGCAGGCTCGCGCGGCGATGCCGCCCGCGTAGGCGATCGGATCGTGCACCACGAGGTCGGGCCGCCAGTCCCGCGCGAGTGCGACGAGGTCGTCGAGGATCGGGTCGTTGTAGCGGGCGAACCCGTACGGGACGCTGACGGCGTACCGCTCGACCAGGCTCGCGTGGTCGACGTCGCCGTATCCGAGGCGGCTCCAGTTCGCCACGTCCGCGTCCTGCGACTCACGGGCCATGGCCATGTCGTGGTGGAGGTGGTGGTCCGTGCCGATCGGCGCGGCCACCAGTCCGGTGCGGGTGACCGTCTCGTTCAGCGACGGCGCGTTGGCCATCAGCACCTCGTGCCCAGCGGCCGTCAGGGCCCAGGCCAGCGGCACCATCGTGAAGACGTGCGACTTCTCCGGCAGGCCGGCGAACAGGACGCGCATGGGTTCCTCTCCTCATCGGTTCCGTGCGGGTGGCCCGGGGCGGCGCTCAGGCCGTCCGCTCCCGGTCGTCCGCCACTGAGATGGCGCTCATCGGGCAGGACTCGGCGGCCTCCCGCACGGCGGAGACCTGTGCGGCCGCGGGTCGCTCGACCAGCAGCAGGGCCGATCCGTCGTCGTCCTGGTCGAAGACCTCGGGGGCGATGAACGCGCACTGGCCGGCGCCGATGCACTTGTCGTGGTCGATCGCGATGTCCATGCGGGCCTCCTGCGCGCTCGCCGATCCGATGGGTTGCCTGGGCGAGCCCATCTTGCGGTGTGCTGCGGGGGATCGACCGGGCACGGACCGCTGTCTGGGATTTCCTCCAGAGATTCGGCCGTGGCAAAGGACGCGGGAGCCGGGACACAGGCGGCCGTGCCGGCCGGTACGCGGTGAATCCCTAGACTGCGCGGCCCGCTCTGGCCCCGCGCCGCGCCGCCGTGCTGGAGTGGCCGGGCGATCGGACAGCGGCGCCGACGAGCGTACGAGGCCCGCGCGACCGTCGTACGACATCTGCGAAAGGGGAATCCGGGTGGCGCAGCAAGGCACCTCGGACGTGCTCGATTCGACACCCGGGGGCGAGTTCCGGCTCGAACGCCCGCCGGGCGTCGAACCCGACGGCGGCGTCGCGTTGCTGGCCTGGGCGGCGCGGATGCGCGAGGAGCAGCCGGTGTGGCGGGACGGCAGCGGCAATGTGCACGTGTTCCGCCACGCGGACGTGCAGCGGATCCTCGCCGACACGGCGACGTTCTCCTCGGACACGGTGGGCCGGCTGTCGGGCGGTGAGAAGCAGGCCCCGAGGGGCACGCTGCTGCTCCTGGACCCGCCGCTGCACGGCAAGATGCGCCGTCTGGTCAGCCGGGCGTTCACCCCGGGCCTGATCACCGGCCTCGAGCCGTGGATCACGGAACTGACCGGTCAACTGCTGGACGCCGCCCCCGTGGACGCCTTCGATCTCGTGGACGTCCTGGCCAACCCGCTGCCGGTGACGGTCATCGCGCGCATGCTGGGCGTCCCGACGGAGGACCGCGACAGGTTCCAGGGCTGGGCGGACCAACTGCTGTCCACCGATCCGGACGATCCCGAGAGCGTGCGCCGGATGGAGGAGACCGCGGTCACCATCTCCGCCTACCTCCAGGGCTTCATCGAGGCCCGGCGGGGGGAGCCGAGCGGCGATCTGCTGAGCACCCTCGTCGCGGCCGAACTCGACGGCGAGCGGCTGGAGGACGAGGACATCGCGAGTTTCGCGACGCTGCTGCTGCTCGCCGGGCACATCACCACGTCGGTCCTCGTCGGCAACGCGCTGCTGTGCCTGGACCGCGATCCGCAGCTGCTGGAACGGGTGCGTGCGGACCGTTCGCTGATACCGGCGGTGATCGAGGAAACGCTGCGGCTGCGCCCGCCGTTCACCCGGATCGAGCGGGTCACCACGACCGCGGCGACCGTCGCCGGGACGGATGTCGGACCCGACACCCTCGTCCATCTGTGGCTGCTGTCCGCCAACCGCGACGAACGGGTCTTCGAGGACGCGGACGCGTTCCGCCCGGACCGTTCCAACGCCCGGCAGGCCGCGTTCGGTCACGGCATCCACTACTGCATCGGGGCGCCGCTGGCCCGGCTCGAGGGCCGGATCGCCCTCGACGCCCTGCTGGACAGGTACGTCCGCATCGGCGTCGATCCCGCGGTGCGGCTCAGCTGGCACGGGACCAACGTCTTCGGCGCCCGGCACCTGCCCCTGCGTGTGCACCACGCCTGAGGCGGCGGCCCACGTCCCTCCCCCAAGCCCCCAGTCCCGGCCCCTCTCACGACGGAGCGACCCCATGAAGACCAGGCCCGACCCGCCCGTGATCCCCTCGGAACGGGGCAGGTGCCCGTTCGACCCGCCCGCCGAGTACGCGCGGCTGCGCGCCGAGCAGCCGGTCAGCCCGGTCACCTTCGAGGTGGCGCCGAAGGACACCTCGGGCTGGCTGGTGACCCGGCACGACCTGGTCCGGCAGATCCTCGCCGACGACCGCTTCAGCCACCGGAACGAGTTGCTGGCGCATGTGGTCGCGCCGCCGTTCCCGATGACCGAGTACGCGCCGCAGCCCTCCCCGCCCGGCTCGTTCGCGAAGATGGACGCCCCCGACCACACCAAGTACCGGCGGCTGCTGGCAGGGCACTTCACGCTGCGGCGCATTCAGCAGTACGAGCCGCAGCTGACGCGCATCGTGGACGGGGCGCTGACGGAGATGGCCGCCGAAGGCTCCCCCGTCGACCTGGTCACCGGCTTCGCGGAGAAGGTCAGCCTGCGCTCGGTGTGCTCGTTGATGGACGTCTCGCCGGAACTGATGGACGGCATCCAGGAGCACTTCTCGGCACTGATGACCCTCACCTACACGCTGGAGGAGTTCATCCACCACGTGGAGTCGATGGACGGGCTCATCCGGCCGATGGTGCGGGAGCGGACGGCAGAGCGGGGCGAGGACTTCTTCGGCCGGCTGGCGGCGACCGGTGAGCTGACCGAGGACGAACTGGTCAACCTCGCCGTCCTCACCCTGGGCGGCTCGCTCGACACCACGCCGAACATGCTGTCCCTCAGTGTCTTCGCCCTGCTGGAGAACCCGGACCAGCTGGCCCTGCTGCGGGAACGGCCGGAGCTGTACGAGACCGGCGCGGTGGACGAGCTGCTGCGCTATCTGACGATCTCCCAGATGGGTTCCAGCCGGTGCGCGCTGGAGGACGTGGAGATCGGCGACACCGTGATCAGGGCGGGTCAGACGGTGGTCCTGGCGCTGCCCGCCGCCAACCGCGACCCCGAGGTCTTCACCGACCCCGATCGGCTCGACGTCACCCGCGTCCCCCGCAAACACCTCGCGCTGGGCTTCGGCGCGCACCAGTGCCTGGGTCAGCACCTGGCGCGGGCCAGCCTGCGCATCGGACTGCGCGCCCTGTTCGAACGCTTCCCCTCGCTGCGGCTCGCGGCGCCGGCCGGGGAGGTACCGCTGCGCGACCGGGCCGTGCACTACGGCGTGGACCGACTGCTCGTGTCCTGGAGCTGACGGCCGTGGCTCGGAAGGACTCCGCGCACCGCGCGGCGAGGAAGGGCCTGCCCGCGTTCCGCACCGCCGTCGACAGCCGGGTGGAGCGGGTGCACACCGTGCGGGCCGGCGCGGCCGACGGCGCACGGATCCGGCTGACCGGCTACGACCTGCTGACCGGTCCGTGGTACACGCCGCTGACGTTCTTCTACCGCGGCACCCTCGACGGCGCGGCGCTGCGCGACTCGCTGGCGCGCACGCTGCGCCGCTACCCCCTGCTCGCGGGGCGTCTGGAGCGGGACGCGGACGGCGGACTGAGCGTGCTCTGCAACGACGCGGGCGTCCGGTTCACCGAGGCGTTCTGCCCCGACCCGATGCGCGAGTTCGGCCACGGCCTGCGCGCCGAGCCCGTCATCGGGAAGTTGCTGCGCGAAGTGAGCGCGTTCGGCGTGGTGGGCCGGGACACGCCGCTGCTGAAGATACGACTGACCCGGATGGCGGGCGGCGGCTCCGTTCTCGGCGTGCTCGTCAACCACAGCCTCGCGGACGGCGGCAGCACCCTCGCCTTCCTGGAGAGCTGGTCGCGCGAGCACCTCGGGACGCCGTGGGAAGAGCCCAGTCACGACCGCGCGGCGCTGGACGGGCTCGGTCGGCTGTCCACGGACTCCGCCACCCTCGATGCGCGGGCGTTCGTGGGTGTGGGCAGGGTCCGACACCTGACGACCACACTGCGGGTGGGCGTCAACAAGCTGGCGACCGTCACGACCCGGTTCGGGGCGGCGGAACTGGCCGCGCTCAAGGCGGAGGCCCAGCGGACCCTGCCCGGACCGGACGCGTGGGTGTCGACGAACGACGCGCTCACCGCGCACCTTTGGCAAGTACTGAGCGAACTGCGGGGCCGTCCGGCCGACGCCGTGGAGTGGCTCGGGCTGATCGTCGGCGCGCAGAGCCGGCTGGGCGACGCCCTGCCGTCCTCCTACTGGGGCAACTGCGTCAGCAACAGCTGGACCTCGCTCGACGCCGCCCGGTTGCGCGAGTCACCGCTGGGAGTCGTGGCGAGGGACGTGCGGCGCTGCCTGGAGAGCAACACCGAGGACAAGATCCGCGACGAGATCGCCTTCCTCGGCTCCTACCGGCGCAAGGGCGTGTCCCGGCACGTGATGTCGGTGCGAGCCCCCGACGTGTCGACGACGTCCCTGTCGGTCAACAACTGGTCGCAGTTCCCGTTGTACCGGATCGACCTCGGCGCCGGACGCCCCTTCTGGTACGAGTTCCCCGACCTGCCGGTACCGACGGTGCACATCGCGCCCACGCCCGAGGAGGACGCCGGACGGGACGTGTACCTGTGCCTGCCCGAGGCCGAAGCCGCTGTGGCGGACACCGCGCCGTGGCGGGAGCGGCTGCACACCCGCAGCGGGACGTCCGTCGGATCGTGACGCCGGCCGGCCGCGCGCCGTCATCAGCCCTGACCCGATCCGGGCCCGAAAAGGCCCGGACGGCCAAAACGGCACAGAAGGCCACGGACGGACACGGACGGGATGAAGGCACAGCTAGGGGAAAAGAGTGATCCAGGCTTTCTACCGGCCCGGTTTACGCGAGGATGGCTCATCGGGAGGGGTTCCACGTGTCAGTGCCGGTCTTCACGACCGGTCCTGCGGGGCGTGGGCACGGGTCCCGGTCGCCACCGGCGCTCCGGGAGAGAGGTACAGGGTGGATGACCGCTGTGCACGGGAGCGTTACCCGCGAACGGCAGCAGAGGGGGCCGGGCCCGGAGCCGGTGGAGCGTGAGGGCGAACTCGCCCTCCTCGTCGAGCTCACGCGGCGCACCGCGGCCGGCGACCCCGCTCTGGTCATGCTCGAAGGCCCGGACGGCATCGGCAAGACGACCCTGCTCCGCGCTCTGGTCGCCCAGGCACGGGCCGAGGGTCTGCGCGTGGTCCACACCACAGCTGGGCAGGAGGGCGAGCGGCTGCCCCTGAGCACTGCCCACACCCTGCTGGCCGGCCTCGACGCGGGCGCGGGCCTGATGCCCCTGACCGCATGGGCGCATCCGCCTGACGCCTCCGGCGCGAACGCGCGGTTGCGGGAGCTTCCCTGCTATGACGTCGACGGCTCGACCCTGTCCTTCGGCGTACTCGCCGAACTGCACGAAGTGGTCCGGTCCGCCGCGGCCGAGAGCCCATTGGTCATCGTGGTGGACGACGCGGAGGAGGCCGACACCGCGTCGCTGCGCTTCCTCGCGCACACCGCGCGCCGCCTGGCGGGTCTGCCGGTGCTGCTGGCGCTCGCCCGTCGCAGCGGCGCCGACGAGCCGGCCCTCAACGACGTGGCAGCCCTCCCTCTGTGCCGGCTGGTGCGGCCGCGTCCCCTGACGAGTGAGGGAATCGGCCTGCTGACGCTGCGGCTGCTCGGCTCGGAGACCGACGCGGCCTTCCAGGAGTCGTGTCTGGCGGCCACCAACGGCAACCCCCTGCTGGCGACGCGACTCCTGACGGCGCTGCGCGAGGAGCGGCTGCCGCTCACCGCCGACCATGTCGCCTCCGTGCCCGGACAGGACATCCACGCGTTCCGCCTGCGCGCGGCGGGTCTGCTGCACCGGCACCCCGCGGCCACCGTCCAGGCCGCCCGGGCCCTGGCCGTGCTCGGGGACAGGGTCACACCGGAGAACGGCGCCCGCCTCGCCCTGCTGGACAGCCCGGTCTTCGCCCGCTCCCTGCTCGCCCTCGTCTCCGACGGGCTCGTCACGTCGAACAGCGACGGAAGCTGGTCCTTCTCCCACGCCCTGCTGCGCGACGTCGTCCTCGGCGACATGTCCGACGACGAACGCGACGCCGTGCACGGTCGCGCGGCGCGGTTGCTGCACGACGAGGGGGCGAGCCCCTCGGACGTGGCCGAGCACCTCTGCCACGCGCCGTCCACCGCACATCATCCCTGGGCCGCCGCCGTCCTGCGCGACGCCGCCCGTGAGGCCGTCCTGCACGCCTCACCGGTCCGAGCGGTGGAGCTGCTGCGCGCCTGCGTGCCCGAGGGCACCGAGGAAGCGGGCGACCCGGGCCTGCTCTTCGAACTGGGCGTGGCCGAGATGAGGGTCGACGTCGAGGCCAGCGTCCGTCACCTGACGTCTGCGCTGGACGGGGCGACCGAGCCGAAACTGCGACTCGAGGCCCTCGTCGCGCTCGCCGAGGCACTCACCCTCCAGGGCCAGGTGGCGCGCGCGGCGGGCCTCCTGGCCCGATGCCGTTCCGAAGCGGCCTCGACCGCCTCAGGGGCGGCCGATCCGCAACTGATGGAGGCGCAACTGCTCATCGCGGCCTCCGCCAACCGGGCCGCCTACACCGAACTGCTCCAGACCGTCTCGTTCGACCTATCCCTGCCCGGCGACACTCCCGAGCAACGCGCTCTGCTCGCCACACGGGCCGTCATCTCGGCGTCCCGCATGGACCGCGTCGCCGAAGCCGTCGCGGCCGCCCGCACCGCGATCCGCCGCAGCACGGCGACCACCGACGACCCGGTCTTCCTCGGCGCCGCCGCGTCGGGACTGCTGTACGCGGACCTCCCGCACGAGGCCGATGCGGTCTACCAGAGGCTGGTCATAGGGGCCGACGCGGTGCTCGGCCCGGGCCATCGGAACCTGCTCGCCCTCAGCGCGGAGGCGCACCAGCGACTCGGAGCCCTCGAGCAGGCCTCACGCGCCAGCGCCGCCGCCCTTGCGGGCATCACCGTCGCACGGGCCACCCCGTTCGAGGCCCTGGCGCTCGCCGTGCGCCTTCACACGCTGCTCGACCAGGGCGATCTGGCTCAGGCCGCCCTCCTGGAGGCGGAGATACCCGACCCCGTCCAGGACGACTCCTGGCAGTGGAACGAAGTGGTGAGCGCCCGCGGCCGCCTGTATCTGGCCCAGGAGGACCCCACGCGGGCCCTGGTCCACTTCGAGGAGTGCGCCCGCCGGCAGGCGGGCTGGCAGCGCACCAGCCCGGCTGTCTCGCCCTGGTGGTACTGGGCCGGACGCACCCATCTCGCCCTGGGCGACCGCGCTTCGGCGCTCGCGCTGGCGGAGAGGGCCGTCGCCGACGCCCGGTCCGCGGGCCTGCCGTGCGCGTTGGGCGCGGGACTCGAACTGTGGGCGGCGACGATGAGCGACGACCAGCGGCCGGCCCTCCTGGAGGAGGCCGAACAGGTCCTCACGGGCACCCGGGCCGCCCTGTCGCTCGCCCGGGTCCGGGTCGCCCGGGGCCAGGCGCTCCAGCGGCTCGGGTACAAGAAGGCCGCTCGCGAGGTACTGCGGCAGGGCTGGGAGGAGGCGTACGGCGTCGGTTCCCTGCCCCTCCACACGGTCGCCCACCGGGCGTTGCTCGCCACCGGTGCACGACCGCGCCGTCCCGTGTCCCGAGGACCGGGCGCGCTCACACAGAGCGAGTCGCAGGTCGCTCGCCTCGCGGCCGACGGAAGGTCGAACGCGTACATCGCCGAGACGCTGTTCGTCACGCGTCGAACGGTGGAGGTCCACCTGACCTCGGTCTATCGCAAGCTGGGCCTGACGGGGCGGCGAGAGCTGTGGGACTCGCTGGAGTCGCACGGCTTCCATGACGCCGGGCCCGGGCAGTGACGGCCGCTCGCCGAACCGCTCCGGGCGAGCCCCGAACCCCTGCCGGACGTCATCGGAGTGTGTTCCGCATGACACAACGGGGCAATGTGACGTCCATTCAGGAGAGCACCTCGCAATGGGGTGTTGAAAGCCCGCTTTCCGACGCCCCTCCCTCGCAAGGCGCGGGAGGCGGGCGACGCAGGCATTTCCTGCAATTGCACGCGCGCTGACACAGCCGACCCTCCGACGTTCGCGGACGCAATTCCGCACCGGCCCGGCGCGCCTCCCACCTGGCACGCCGTGCCGTGACGGCCGTGAACGACCGGCTCGCGACGCCATCCGTCCTTGCCCGGCCGGGCTTTATGGAGCCTTCCGCCGGACGACACTTCCGTTTGCCTTCTGCGCCCCCTTGCTGGCGCACCCTTCGCTGTGATCTGCTGAAGCTCAAAGTCGCAAGGGCCATGAGTGAACTTTCGGCACATCTTCTGTATGGGTGACTCCATGTTTTCTCCGCACACCGCCCCTCCGGCTCGCGCCGTAGCCTTTGCCTCGCATCGCCGTCCTGAGCCGACGGTTTCTCCCGGTCCGGGCCACCGATAGCACCCCACGGCCCGGCACAGCGCGTCCCGCGCGCCGGCCGAGACACGCCCGCCCGGTGGTCACCACCCGATCCGCCGGTCCCGGACGGGCACAGCGACCACCCAGCTCCGCCGCCCAGGGCAGCATCCGCGCGCACGAGGGAGTACCAGCACGGTGTTGTTAGAACGTGAGTCCGCCCTCGCACAGGCCACCGCGGCCCTGTGCGCCACGGAGGGCGGACAGGGCTCGCTGCTCGTCGTACAGGGCCCGATGGGAGTGGGCCGGTCGACGTTCCTGGAGTCCATGGCCGCCCTCGGTCGAGACCACGGCTTCGTACTGCTCAGAGCCCAGGCGTCCGCCGCCGAGGAACGGTTCCGGCTCGGCGTGGTGGGGCAGTTGGTGGACTCGCTGCGCGGGATCGCCGTTCCCGACGATCTGGCCCGCCGGCTCCGAGGGACGAACGCCTTCCCGCGCGAGAGCGCATCGGGCGCGGCCCGTGCGGCCGGCGCGCTCCCGGCGGCCCCTCGGTGGTCCGAGCTCAGCCCTCAGCAGGCGCCGTGCTGGCTGGCGACGCTGCTGAACTCCATTTCCGAAGCCCGGCCCACGGTGCTCATGGTGGACGACCTGCACTGGGCGGACACCGGGTCCTTGCAGGCCCTCTCCCTTGCGGTGGCACAACGCGCGCGGCGACGGGTCCTCTTCGTGTTCTCCGTTCTTCCCGGCGACGTACGCGTCAGACGGCCGCACGTACGCGATCTGCTCGCCCCCGAGGAGTGCTCGGCGCAGCCGAACGGCGTCGGGGACCTGGATCGCTCCCGGCACGAGACAGCGGACCGGATCCTGGAGCTGTCGCCACTCGGCCTCAACAGCGTGCGCCTGCTCGTGGAGAAGACCCTCGGCGACGCACCGGACGCGCTGTTCGTGAAAACCGTGGCGGTGCGCTCCGGCGGCAACCCCCTGTTGCTGCAGGCGGTGCTGGACGAGGCCCGGTATCTGAGGCTGCGTCCGACCGCGACGGACGCGGCCGTCGCCGCGACCCTGCGGCCCGAGCGCCTGCGCCGGCGACTCGACGCCTATCTGCGGTCGCAGCCGGACCATGTGCGGCGGTCCGCCTACGCGCTCACCCTGCTCGGCGCCGCCGCGGACGAACACTTCGTGGCCCGCCTCGCCGAACTCGACGAAGGGGGAGGGGCACAGGCTGTCGAAATGCTGCGCCTCGCCGGTCTCGTGGACCAGCGCGCGTGCCGGCTCACCTCGGGGACGATCCTGCGGGACCTGGTGGAAGAGAACATGCCCGCGGAGGAGCGCACCGCCATGCGCGCAGTGACGGCCGAACTCCTGCACCGTACCGGGCATCCGGCCGAGCTCGCCGCGGAGCAGCTGATGGCGGTGATATCCCTGCGCGGCCCGGAAGCGGTGCAGATCCTGCGCACCGCCGCGGACAGCGCGCTGCGCCGCGGTTCGCCCCGGGACTCGGCGCGCTATCTGCGACGCGCCCTCCTCGACTCCTCGCTCTCCGGACAGCACCGGGCGAGACTGCTCGTCGACCTCGCCACCGCCGAGCGCAGTTTCGCGACGGCCGCGGCGCTGCGGCACGTCGTGGAGGCCGCGCCGCTCCTCGAATCCGTACAGGAGCGGGCCGACGCGATGCTGCGGCTGGGGCCCCTCCAGATGGATCCGCCCTCCCTGCGCATCAACGTCATCAGAGCCGCCATCACCGACGAACTGCGTCAGTCGGTCACCGAGGACTGGGTGGAGCGCGAGCTGGTGCTGCGCCTGGAGGCACGCGAGCACATCCTGTCGGCGCAGGATCCCACGCACATCCGACGGGCGCTGCGACGCTTACGCGACCTCGGCCCCTCTCCCCGGCTGGCCACCAAGGGCGAGAGGGAACTGGTCACGTCGCTGATGCACATCGCGTTCGTCGCCAACGCCGTTCCCGCGGAGCAGCTGGCCGGGTGGTGCACCCGGGTGCTGGAGCAGGAGCCGCCCACGCCGGAGCACGTGCACACCACCGCGCCGTTGGCCGTGAACATCCTCGCCGGTGCGGAGCAGACGGCGGGTGCGGCCAACTGGCTGCGTGAGGCGAACCGCCTCGCCCACCGCCGCGGCGGTGACGTGGAACAGGCCGTCATCCGCTGCGAACAGGCCCTGGTCGCCCTCGCCGACGGGCACCGGGCCTACGCCCGGGACAAGATCATCCAGGCCGACGCTCTCGCGGGACCCGAGACCGGCGGGCTGCCCACCGTCTGCGCCGCCGTCCTCTCCATCGTCGCGCTGCACTCCGACGAGCCGGAGCTGGCGGAACAGCTGCTCACCCAGCACCGGCTGCACGCCGAGAACCAGTACCTGACGGCACTCCTGCACATGGCACGAGGCACACTCGCGGCACGCCGTGACGAACCCCGCACCGCGCTGGGCCACTACCGGACCGCGGGCCGGCACACCGAGCAGATCGGCTGGAAGAACCCGGCCGTCCTGCCGTGGTTGTCGTGTGCCGCCCTCATGCACCACCGCCTGGGCGAACACGAAGAGGCCGTGAACGCCGCACAGTCGGAGATGAACAGGGCCCGCGCCTGGGGGTCGACCACCCCGCTGGGGCGTTCCCTGGTCGTCCTCGGGCGGGTCACATCCGGACGAAGGGGCCCCGAGCTGCTCGAGGAGGCCGTCACGGTCCTGGAGAAGGGCAACAACGGATATGAGCTGTTGCGAGGCCTGTACGCTCTCGCAACTCATCCTGACACACGGCGGAACCGAAGATCGACCGCGCTCGGCCGGGCGCACGACCTGTCCCACGAGCATGACGTCCCCGGGCTGACGGAGAAGATTCGCACCAAGCTGACCGAGGGAACGAGGAAATCCAAAAACCACGGCAGTCGGCTGACCCCCTCCGAACTCAGAGTCGCGCGTCTCGCGTCGACAGGCCTCAGCAATTCAGAGATCGCAAGTCAATTGGGCACGTCGTCACGCATGGTGGAGAAACACCTCACGAACTCCTATCGAAAACTCGGCATATCCGGACGGCCGGAGCTGGCCAAAGCACTCAGGAGAGCGGACGCCGAGCAGTCACCCTGACTCGGGCACCGAACGGGCACGCCCCGCAGCAAACTTTGCACACCGCTTCGACTCGTCCCGCGAGCAACCGCCGGAAGCGTTCGGCCACACCACGGCCCGGCGGCGCGTTCGGCTGCCACGAGCAGCCAACCCCTGTTGGTTGAAAGCGAGTTGGTCTTCGGCGGCTCGACAGACGCCGACTCGGGGCGTCCGAACGACCGAACCACCGAACCACAGTGTTTTAGGGCCACGCAAAGGTTTGCTTGACCCACTCCATGCCATATTCCTAGGCTCGACACAGTTGATCAGAGGCACGCAGGAAGGGTCACCGCTCGATCTCCTACCTGCACAAGCAGCACTGTGTCCGATCAAACTCTGCCTTCGGGCAGTAGATCCCCCACATGAGTGCAGAAAGACGGTGCGTCGCAGTGACCACGCGAACAGCAGGCTCCTGGCCCGACAGAGACTGGGCGGCGGCCCCGCACACTTCTTCGACCGCGCACAGAGCCCAACCCGATCACCGCCCACGCACGGAGAGCAGCCGCCGCCTCTACACGGCGCACATCGACACCGGCATGCACATCGTGGCAGCGGAGCCGGATTTCTCCCGCCAGTTCGGCAGTACCTCCGCCGACATCTGCGGACGAAGTCTGTATGAGCTGCTGCACCCCAGTTCCCCCTCCGTGCTCGACCGGCACTTCAACCGGCTTTCGCAAGGGCGCTGCAACCGCTTCGCCGAGCGTGTGGTCGGTCTGGGCGACGAGGGCCGGGCCTTCTCCGGAGAGCTGACAGGCATCGCCGTACAGAACACCACGGGACTCATGGCCGGCATCGTCGTACAGGTGCGGCCGGACAAGGAGGCGCCCTCCTCAGGCCCCGAGGAAGGGGTGCTCAACCCTCGCGAACGGCTTCTCAGCAAGCTCGACGCACAGGTCCTCGAGGGTGTCGCCAGCGGCTCCTCGACGGTGCAACTCGCAGCACGGCTCTACCTCAGCCGGCAGGGCGTCGAGTATCACGTCGGCCTCATGCTGCGAAAGCTCAAGGCGCCCAACAGGGCTGCTCTCGTGGCGCGTGCCCACTCCATGGGCATGCTGACCGTCGGCCAGTGGCCCCCGCGGGTCCTGCCCGAATTCATCAAGTAACGGGCGCCCTCAACAAGGTTGCGTCCCCCGGCCGCTCGTCCCCACCGCCGGCCACAAGCCTCGTGCGGGGCCGGGTGGGCTCGGCCTGCTCCTCAGCGGCCGTACCGTCGATCGGTACGGCCGCCGACTCATGTCCGGCGTCGACACGTCGACGCGGTGGGGCTGTTGCCGCGGGACGCAGCGGTCCGGCCTCCGGCGGCCGATACCGGCGGCTACTGCTCCAGCTCGCGGCTGATGAGGTCGAACAGTTCCTCGTCGCTGGCCCCGTCCAGCCGGTCGCCGAGCGACGGGCCGTGAACGTCAGGACCGGCTCCGAGGAGTTCGATCTCGCTCAACAGGGTCCGGAGCCGGGCGCCGAGCAACGAGCGGGCGTCCTGATCGGGATCCGCCTTCATGATGCGGGCGATACCCGCTTCCAGGTCCGCCAGCATGGTCGCCATCGTCCCGCTCTCCCCGGACAGTTCGGCGTCGAGGTGCTGTGCCAGAGCCGCCGGGGTGGGATGGTCGAACACCAGGGTCGCGGGCAGCGCCAGACCGGTGTCCTTGATCAGGGCGTTGCGCAGCTCCACGGCGGTCAGCGAGTCGAACCCCATGTCGCGGAACGCCCGGTCCGCGGCCATCACTGTCGTGCCGTCGTGGCCAAGGGCCCTGCCCGCGGCCCGCCGTACGTGCTCGAGGAGGGCATCGGCGCGCCCTTGGGGCGGCAGGGCGGCGACGCGCTCGGCCAGGGCCGTCAGGGCGCCGGCGGCGGAGGGCGCGGACGGCGCCCCGAGGGCCGTCAGGATCTCGGCCGCCTGGGGGAGGGTGGTGAGCAGGGGGCTGGGACGGCGGCTGGTGAACGCCGGAACGAACCGGTCCCACTCCACATCAGCCACCACCACCGAACCCCCACCGCCCTCCAACACCGACCCCAACCCCACCAGAGCACGCCCCGGATCCATCACCCGCAACCCACGACGACCCAACTCCACCGCACCCTCACCCGACACCATCCCCCCACCCGCCCAAGGACCCCACCCCACCGACACACCCACCAGACCACGACCACGACGCGACTCCACCACCGCATCAGCCCACGCATTCGCCGCCGCATACGCCCCCTGCCCCCCACTCCCCCACACACCCGCAATCGACGAGAACACCACGAACGCAGACAGATCCCAACCACGCGTCAACTCATCCAAATACACCGCACCCCACGCCTTCGCCCCCACCACCCGCCCCACATGAGCGGGCGTCATCGCGTCGATCTCCTCCATGTCCAGGACACCGGCCACATGAGCGATGCCGTCGACACGGTGGGCTTCGAGGAGGGCAGCGACCTGGGAGCGGTCGGCGACGTCGCACGCGACGACGTCGACGCGTTCGGCTCCGGCCGCCCGCAGTCGAAGGACGGTGTCTGCCAGACCGGGAGCGTCCGGACCGCTCCTGCTGGTCAGTACGAGCTCCTCCGTCCCGCGTGCGACGAACCACTCGGCGACGCGCACCCCGAGCACACCGGTCCCCCCGGTGACGAGCAGTCGCCGCGGAGCCGAACGGGCGTGGCTCTGCGAAGAGACCGGTTCCGTTCCGTTCAGCGGTGCCGGACGCAGCCGACGGCCGAAGACCTGCCCGCCGCTCAACGCCACTTGGTCTTCGCCGCGATACGCCAGCACCGAGGCGAGAGCGGCGAGTTCCCCGTCGTTCGGCGTCGTCGGCAGATCGACGAGGCCGCCCCAGCGGTCCGGGTGTTCGAGAGCGGCCACCCGGCCGAACCCCCATATCGCGGCCTGCGCCGGATGGTCGGGGGCGCGGCCGGGTCCGAACCCTGCCCGGGTGACGACCCACAGGGGCGCTGCGACGCCTGCGTCACCGAGGGCCTGGACGAGAGTCATGGCGTGCACCACGTCAGCGTCCGGACCGGCGACGACACGGTCGTCAGCGAGACCCGGCAGGGAGAGGCAGGAGAGCACACCGGTCGGCGCGGTCTCCTCGGTGGCCGACCGCAGAAGATCCGTGAGCGATTTCCTGTCCCGCGCGTCGCAGGTGAGCCGCTCCAGACCGGGGAGGAACCGATCGAGCCCCGCGAGGGGAAGAGCGTCAGGTCCCTGTAGCAGCAGCCAACGCCCGTCCGGAGGCGTCGAGGCCGGCAGTGCCACCGGTTCCCATCCGACGTCGTACTTCCAGCCGTCGACTTCGGCGCGCGTCACCTGCTCGCGACGCAGTTCCGTCAGCGCGGGCAGCACGGCCTCCAGCGCCTCCTCGGGCACCCCGAGGGTCGCCGCGAGTTCGTGGGTCCCCTCCTCCACCATCGACCAGAAGGACGCGTCGCCGTCGGAGACGGGCGGATTCGCCGACGCCACCGTGCGAGCGGTGACCGTGGGCCAGAAATCGGTGTGCTGGAAGGCGTAGGTGGGCAGGTCGACGGGTTCGCCGCCGTCGCCCGTGCCGCCCCCCAGCACGGGCGGCCAGTCGATGTCCGCGCCGTCGACGTGGAGCTTCGCCACCGCCCGCAGGGCCGCCAGGTGCTCGGAACCGTCCTTGCGGAGCATCGATACGAACAGTGCGTCGCCGGTGTCGTCGGGGAGGCTGTTCTGCGCGAGTGCGGTGAGGGTGGAGTCGGGGCCGATCTCCAGGAAACGGGTCACGCCCTCGGCAGCGAGCACACTGATCCCGTCGGCGAACCGCACCGCCTCACGCACATGCCGCACCCAATAGTCCGCCGACGCCAACTCGCCCTCCACCACGAGCCGCCCGGACACGTTCGACACCAACGGCACGAGCGGAGCGTCATAGACGATGCCCTCCGCGACCTCACGGAAAGCCTCCAACATCGGCTCCATCAACGGCGAATGGAACGCATGCGACACCCGAAGACGAGACGTCCGACGACCTTGTGCCTTGAACTGGTCGGCTATCTCCGTGACGGCCGCCTCGACACCCGCGATCACCACCGCGCGGGGGCCGTTCACCGCAGCGACCGACACCTCCGTCTGACGGCCCTCCAGCAGCGGCAGCACCTCGTCCTCGGCCGCCTGGAGAGCGACCATCGCGCCACCCTCGGGCAACGCCTGCATCAACCGCCCCCGCGCCACCACCAGAGCACACGCATCCGCAAGAGAGAACACACCCGCCACATGCGCGGCAGCGATCTCACCGACCGAATGCCCCATCAGGAAGTCCGGGCGCACCCCGAACGACTCCACCAGACGGAACAACGCCACCTCGACCGCGAACAACGCAGGCTGCGCCCACTGCGTACGATCCAGCAGCGCCACGTCCTCACCGAACACGACCTCCCGCAACCCACCACCCACCTCGGCGCACACCGCGTCGAACGCCTCCGCGAACACCGGGAACGACGCATACAACCCACGCCCCATCCCCACCCGCTGCGCACCCTGACCCGAGAACAAGAACGCCGTCCGCCCACCCCGGAGTCCTTCGCCCACGACGGTGCGCAGTCCGGGCGCACCCAGCTGGAGGCCACGCAGTTCTTCGGCCAGCTCCTGACGGGTGGCTGCGAGCACCACGGCTCGGCGCTCGAAGGAGGTACGGCTCGTGGCCAACGCGCGGGTCAGGTCGGCGGACGACGAGTCGTCCCGCTCTTCGAGCATCGTGAGCAACCGTGAGGCCTGGGCGTGCAGAGCCCCTTCAGTGTGACCACTGACGAGCCAGGGCAGTACAGCTCCGTCGTCCGCCGCGCTGCGTTTTTCCGGCGATACCGGCTCGGTCGGGGCCTGTTCGAGAATCACGTGCGCGTTCGTCCCGGACAGACCGAACGACGACACACCCGCACGCCTGGGACGCCCACCCTCCTCGGGCCACGGCTGCCGTTCCGTCAGCAGCCGGACGTTCCCCGCAGACCAGTCCACATGCGACGACGGTGCGTCCACATGCAACGTCGCCGGCAGCACACCATGACGCAACGCCTGCACCATCTTGATCACACCGGCGACACCCGCAGCCGCCTGCGTATGACCCACATTCGACTTCACCGACCCCAACCACAACGGCCGCCCCTCCCCACGGCCCTGACCATAGGTCGCCAGCAACGCCTGCGCCTCGATCGGATCACCCAGCTTCGTCCCCGTACCGTGCGCCTCCACCACATCCACATCCACCGCCGACAGACCCGCCGACCCCAACGCCGCACGAATCACCCGCTGCTGCGACGGACCGTTCGGAGCCGTCAAACCGTTCGACGCACCATCCTGGTTCACCGCCGAACCCCGCACCACCGCCAACACCCGATGCCCCAGCCGACGCGCATCCGACAACCGCTCCACAAGAAGAACACCCACCCCCTCACCCCACCCCGTACCGTCCGCACCCTCACCGAACGCCCTGCACCGACCATCCGCCGCCAGACCACCCTGACGACCGAACTCCACGAAAGCACCCGGCGTCGACATGACGGTGACGCCGCCGGCCAGGGCCAGGTCGCACTCCCCCGACCGCAGCGCCTGCGCCGCCAGATGCAGAGCCACCAACGACGACGAGCACGCCGTGTCCACCGTCACCGCCGGACCCTCCAGACCCAGCACATACGACACCCGGCCCGACGCCACACTCGCCGCATTGCCCGTGCCGACATACCCGCCGAAGTCACCCTCCGACACACTCAACAACGCCGGATAATCCTGACCGTTCGTCCCCACGAACACACCCGTACGACTCCCACGCAACGACCGAGGATCCACCCCCGCCCGCTCCACCGCCTCCCACGACACCTCCAACAACAACCGCTGCTGCGGATCCATCGCCAACGCCTCACGCGGCGACACCCCGAAGAACTCCGCATCGAACCCACCCACACCCGACAAGAACCCACCCCGACGCGGGTACTCACCGGCCATGCCGTCCTCGTTGGCGTACCGGTCGTAGACAGGTTGCAGCGCAGCCCAGCCGCGGTCGGCGGGGAAGTCCCCGATGCCCTCGCGGCCCTCTGCGAGCAGCTCCCAGAACTGTTCCGGGGTCTCGACGTCACCGGGAAAACGGCAGGCCATACCCACGATCGCCACCGGCTCGTCCACCGCGACCGCAGTGGTCCCGTACGGCGTTATGGCAGCGGCGGTCTCGTCCCCGAACAACTCGTCGTAGACGAAAGTCGCGAGCGCCTGCGGGGTCGGATGGTCGAAGACCGCCGTCGCCGGGAGGGCGACGCCCGACACGGAGGCCAGGACGTTGCGCAACTCCACCGCGATCAACGAGTCCACGCCCAGATCGCGGAAGGCCCGCTCCGCGCCGACCTGTTCGGCACCCTCGTGTCCGAGCATGGCGGCCGCCAGCTTCCGCACCTCCTCCAGTACGAGGCGCCGCCCGGTCTCACGCGGCAGCCCGGCCGCCCGCGACCGCAGGCTGCCGTCGGCCTCACCGGCTCTCGCGGCGCCGCCCGTTCCGGTGGTGGCGACGGGAACCGCGAGGCGGGAGAGGAGGGCGCTGGGGCGGGTGGTGGTGAACGCGGGGACGAAACGCTTCCAGTCTGCGTCCACGACGAGCTGCGTGGTGATGCCCGCGTCCAGTACCGCGCCGAGGGCGGACAGCGCGATTTGCGGTGCGAGTGCGGTCATGGCGCCTTGGCCGCGCCGCCGGTCACCGGACACGACGGCCATCCCGTCCCCCGCCCACGGCCCCCAGGCGATGGACGTGGCGGTGAGGCCGTCGGCTCGCCGACGCTCGGCGAGAGCGTCAAGGACCGCGTTGGCGGCGGCGTAGGCGCCCTGCCCCGGGCTCCCCAGTGTTCCTGCCAGCGAGGAGAAGAGGACGAACGCGGAGAGTTCCCTGTCGCGGGTCAGCTGGTCGAGCAGATGGGCGGCCGACGTCTTGGGACGCATGATCCGATCGACGCGTTCGGCGTCGGTCGACAGCAACGTGGCGTCGTCCAGCACCCCGGCCGTGTGGAAGACGGCATCGAAGGAGTGCTCGGCAAAAAGGGCGACGAGGTCCGCGCGCACGGAGACGTCCATGCCTCGCACGGTGACCCGCGCACCCGCCTGCTCCAACTCGCCGCGCAGCTCGGCGGCACCGGGCGCGGTTTCGCCGCTGCGGCTCACCAGGACGAGATCGCGGGCGCCGCGCAATACGGCCCAGCGGGCCACGTGTGCCCCCAGGGCTCCGGTGCCCCCCGTGATCAGCACCGTCCCGTTCGGCTGCCAGGGAACGGCGGGCTGCGGCAACGGCGCGGACTGCTCGAGCCGACGGCCGAAGACACCGTGCGAGCGGACGGCGATCTGGTCCTCGCCGCCCTTCAAACGCGTCAGCGCGTGCACGAGACGGCTGCACGCCCGGTCGTCGACGCGCTCGGGCAGATCTATCGAACCGCCCCAGACATCCGGGTGCTCGAGCGCCGCGACGCGTCCCAGTCCCCATACGGCGTTGTGCGAGAAGCGAGCGACGCTTTCGGTCCTGCCGACTGCGACGGCGCCTTGGGTGAGGGCCCAGAGTCGTACGCCCGGAATGCGGGCGTCGGCCAGCGCGCGCAGCGCGTTGAGCGCCCCCACGGCCGGCCCGACCGACGTGGCGAAAGCGAGGAGCGAGAGGATGCCGTCCGGGCTTCGGGTGGCGTCGGACGTGTCGGTCCCGTCCACGAGAAGGCGGAGGGCCTCGGCGCATGCTCGGGGGTCGGCCGCGTCCACTTCGATGATGTGCGGGGTGAGTCCCTGCCTCCGGAGTCCGGAGACGAGGCTGTTCATCGTCTCCCGCGAGTCGCCCTCGGCGTCGGACGGGAACAGGACCGTCCAGTTCCCGGTGCCGGACGCGCGTGCCCCCGGCCGGATCTCGTCGTCGCGGGTCAGCGGCCGCCAGGACACCTCGTACCGCAGGGCGTCGATCGCTGCCTGCTCCTGTCGTCGGTGGTACCACTTCGCGAGGGCTGGGACGACCGGAGCGAGAGCGTCGGGCGCCAGGTCGAGGCCGGCCGCGAGAGTCGGCACGTCCTCGCCCGCCACGGAAGCCCAGAACTCCGCGTCGACCACGACGGAAGCCCGCGTCGGACCCGACGGGCCGCCGACCGGCGGTTGGCTCGGGGCGAGCCAATAGCGCTGCCGCTGGAACGGATACGTCGGCAGGTCGACGGGTTCGCCGCCGTCGCCCGTGCCGCCCCCCAGCACGGGCGGCCAGTCGATGTCCGCGCCGTCGACGTGGAGCTTCGCCACCGCCCGCAGGGCCGCCAGGTGCTCAGAACCGTCCTTGCGGAGCATCGATACGAACAGTGCGTCGCCGGTGTCGTCGGGGAGGCTGTTCTGCGCGAGTGCGGTGAGGGTGGAGTCGGGGCCGATCTCCAGGAAACGGGTCACGCCCTCGCCGGCCAACACACCCATCCCGTCGGCGAACCGCACCGCCTCACGCACATGCCGCACCCAATAGTCCGCCGACGCCAACTCGCCCTCCACCACGAGCCGCCCGGACACATTCGACACCAACGGCACCGACGCAGAACCGTAGAAGACACCCTCCGCGACCTCACGGAAAGCCTCCAACATCGGCTCCATCAACGGCGAATGGAACGCATGCGACACCCGAAGACGAGACGTCCGACGACCTTGCGCCTTGAACTGGTCGGCTATCTCCGTGACGGCCGCCTCGACACCCGCGATCACCACCGCGCGGGGGCCGTTCACCGCAGCGACCGACACCTCGGCCTCTCGGCCCACCAGCAGCGGCAGCACCTCGTCCTCGGCCGCCTGGAGAGCGACCATCGCGCCACCCTCGGGCAACGCCTGCATCAACCGACCGCGCGCCACCACCAGAGCACACGCATCCGCAAGAGAGAACACACCCGCCACGTGCGCGGCAGCGATCTCACCGACCGAATGCCCCATCAGGAAGTCCGGGCGCACCCCGAACGACTCCACCAGACGGAACAACGCCACCTCGACCGCGAACAACGCAGGCTGCGCCCACTCCGTACGATCCAGCAGCGCCACGTCCTCACCGAACACGACCTCCCGCAACCCACCACCCACCTGCGCGCACACCGCGTCGAACGCCTCCGCGAACACCGGGAACGACGCATACAACCCACGCCCCATCCCCGCCCGCTGCGCACCCTGACCCGAGAACAAGAACGCCTGTCGCGCGTCACCGTTGTCTTGTCCGACGATCACGTCTGTCGAAGCAGTGCCGCGTGCCAACGCGTTGAGAGCCTCGACGAGGCCGGTGGCGTCCTCGGTGACGACCACGGCCCGATGCTCGAAGTGCGTCCGCGCCGTCGCCAGGCACAGGCCGGCACGACCGGGTGCGATGTCGGATCGCCTGTCGGCGAACGTCGCGAGAGAGCGCGCCTGGGAACGCAGGGCCTCCTCGGTCCGGCCTGAGAGCGGCCAGACGGCCGGTGCGGGGTGCGAGGCGGCAAGGGCGGAGTCGGCCTGGGGGTCCACCATCGGGGCCTGTTCGAGGATGACATGGGCGTTGGTACCGCTGACCCCGAAGGCGGAGACGCCGGCCACCCTGGGGCGGCCGGTGCGGGGCCACGGCTGCTGTTCCGTCAGCAGCCGGACGTCCCCCGCAGACCAGTCCACATGCGACGACGGTGCGTCCACATGCAACGTCGCCGGCAGCACACCATGACGCAACGCCTGCACCATCTTGATCACACCGGCGACACCCGCAGCCGCCTGCGTATGACCCACATTCGACTTCACCGACCCCAACCACAACGGCCGCCCCTCCCCACGGCCCTGACCATAGGTCGCCAGCAACGCCTGCGCCTCGATCGGGTCACCCAGCTTCGTCCCCGTGCCGTGCGCCTCCACCACATCCACATCCACCGCCGACAGACCCGCCGACCCCAACGCCGCACGAATCACCCGCTGCTGCGACGGACCGTTCGGAGCCGTCAAACCATTCGACGCACCATCCTGGTTCACCGCCGAACCCCGCACCACCGCCAACACCCGATGCCCCAGCCGACGCGCATCCGACAACCGCTCCACAAGAAGAACACCCACCCCCTCACCCCACCCCGTACCGTCCGCACCCTCACCGAACGCCCTGCACCGACCATCCGCCGCCAGACCACCCTGACGACCGAACTCGACAAAGACATCGGGGGTGGACATCACGGTGACGCCGCCGGCCAGGGCCAGGTCGCACTCCCCCGACCGCAGCGCCTGCGCCGCCAGATGCAGAGCCACCAACGACGACGAGCACGCCGTGTCCACCGTCACCGCCGGACCCTCCAGACCCAGCACGTACGACACCCGGCCCGAGACGACGCTCGCGGCGTTGCCGGTCAGCAAGTGACCCTCGACGCCCTCCGGCAGGTCGTCTCCCGAGACGGCCCCGTAGTTCTGGTTGCTGCATCCGACGAAGACGCCGGTGCGACTGCCGCGCACGGAGGCGGGCTTGATGCCTGCGCGCTCCAGCGCCTCCCAGGACGCCTCCAGAACGAGACGCTGTTGGGGGTCCATCGCGACGGCCTCGCGAGGTGACACCCCGAAGAAGGCGGCGTCGAAATCCGTGGCCGTGGCGACGAATCCGCCCTGTCCCAGGGTCGCCGAGGAGGCGCCGTCGGTCAGCTCCCAGCCACGGTCCGCGGGGAACGGCGTGATGGCGTCGACGCCGGCCGCGACCAGTTCCCACAGCTGTTCCGGGGTGGTGACGTCACCGGGGTAGCGGCACGCCATGCCGACAATGGCGATGGGTTCGCTCGCTGCCCGGCTGAGTTCGTCGTTGCGCTGGCGCAGTCGCTCGTTCTCGGTCAGGGAGGCGCGCAGCGCGGCGACGACGCGCTCTTCGGAAGTGGGCATGCTCAAACTCCACTGGTTCGTGGCCCGTTCGCGGGCGGACGGGAAGACGTGGCGGTGGGGTGGTGCCTCAGGAGGTGGAGTCGCCCAGGGCCAGTTGAACGAGTGCGTCGACGTCCATGGCGTCGATCGCGCCGGATACGGATACGGACTCGTCGTCGTCCTGGGGATGCTCGGATGTGCCCGTGAGGCGGGCGGTGCCGTACGCCGTGGGCCCGGACGGGAGGGCCTCTTCAGTGGCCCGTCCGATCGGGCCGCTGTCCGCCAACGACAGGACAGCTGACAGCAGGCCGCTCTCCTCCCAACGCGAGAAGGGGATCGCGGCGAGTGCGTCACGGAGCGAGGACTCGTCACCTCGTCCTGGCCGCAACGGCGCTCCCGGCTCTGTATCCCTGAGGCCCTGCCGGCCGAACAGCTCGTCATGCAGGTGATCGGCGAGGTGGCGGGGACTCGGATGGTCGAAGACCAGCGTCGACGGCAGCCGCAGCCCCGTCTCGGCGTGGAGCTGATTGCGGAGTTCGACGGCGGTGAGGGAGTCGAAACCCACGTCGTTGAAGGGCCGGTCGAGGTCCAGGGCCGAGCCTTCGGGTCGACCGAGCACCACCCCGGCCCGCTTGCGGACCAGTTCCCGCAACGCGCGCAGACGTTCCTTCTCAGGCCGGTGCGCCAATCGGGCGGTAAGGACGGCTCGGGCGTCTTCGGTCGTGTGCTCTTCGACGACGTCCGGGCCGGTCAGGCGCGGCAGGGTGGTGAGCAGGGGGCTGGGACGGCGGCTGGTGAACGCCGGAACGAACCGGTCCCACTCCACATCAGCCACCACCACCGAACCCCCACCGCCCTCCAACACCGACCCCAACCCCACCAGAGCACGCCCCGGATCCATCACCCGCAACCCACGACGACCCAACTCCACCGCACCCTCACCCGACACCATCCCCCCACCCGCCCAAGGACCCCACCCCACCGACACACCCACCAGACCACGACCACGACGCGACTCCACCACCGCATCAGCCCACGCATTCGCCGCCGCATACGCCCCCTGCCCCCCACTCCCCCACACACCCGCAATCGACGAGAACACCACGAACGCAGACAGATCCCAACCACGCGTCAACTCATCCAGATACACCGCACCCCACGCCTTCGCCCCCACCACCCGCCCCACATGAGCGGCGTCGATGTCGTCGAAGGGCATGTGGTCGGGGACGCCGGCGACATGGAAGACGGCGCTGACGCGGTGCCGGGAGAGCAGGTCGGCGACCGCCGCCCGGTCGGACACGTCGCAACGCTCGACGCTCACGCGTTGCGCACCCGAGTCGCGGAGCTCGGCGACGAGTTCGTCGGCTCCGTCGGCGTCTGGGCCCTGACGGCCGGTGAGTACCAGGTCGGTGGCTCCACGTCGGACGAGCCAGCGCGCGACGTGCCCGCCGAGAGCACCGGTGCCACCGGTGACCAGGATCTTTCCTTCCGGTTTCCAGCCCGGTCCGATGGGCCTCTGTGCGAACGCCTGCCGAAGCCTGCGGACGTGTATCCGGCCTTCGCGGAGCGCGAGTTGATCCTCCGAGGAGGATGAGAGGACCGATGCGAGGAGCGCGGCGGTGTTCGCGTCCGGCATCTCCGGCAGATCGACGAGGCCGCCCCAGCGGTCGGGGTGTTCCAGTGCGGCGACACGTCCCAGTCCCCAGACGGCGGCCTGCTCGGCCTGCAGCGGACCGTCGTCGAGTTCGCCCACGGAGACCGCTCCCCGGGTCACCAGCCAGGTGGGCCCTGCTGCCTTCGCGTCGCCCATTGCCTGTGTGGCGATGAGCGCCTGCACGAGTGTGTCGCACAGGACGACGGCTCCGGCGATCCGCCGGCCCGCAAGGGCAGCGACGGCGCGGGCCAGCTCCGCACGGTCGGGCTCGTCGGCGAGGGAGAGGAGAAGGTGCTCGGGCAGAGCAGCGGTCACCGTCTCCAGGTGGGCCGAGTGCCTCGCCGAGTGGAGCACCAGCCACTGCCCGGAAGGGATGTCACCGGGCGTGAGAGCCACCTCCTGCCAGTCGACACGGTACTGCCAGCCGTCCACCTCGGCCCGAACCGTGCGATCGCGATGCCGGGCCGACAGTCCCGCCAGGACCTCCTGGACGACGTCCTCGCCGATGTTCAACGTGTGCGCCAGCTCGCGCGCTTCCTCCGGTTCGGCGAGTTCCCAGAGTTCCGCGTCGCGCACGACTTCACTGCGCTTGGTCTGCGGCCAGAACCGCTCACGCTGGAAGGCGTATGTCGGCAGGTCGACGCCGGCCGTGGAGACCTCACCGGTCACGGCGGTCCAGTCGACGAAGAGCCCTGCCGTGTATCCGGCGGCAAGGCACGCGACAACGGTATCCACCTCGCTCCTGTCCTTGCGGAGCATCGATACGAACAGTGCGTCGCCGGTGTCGTCGGGGAGGCTGCTCTGCGCGAGTGCGGTGAGGGTGGAGTCGGGACCGATCTCCAGGAAACGGGTCACGCCCTCGCCGGCCAACACACCCATCCCGTCGGCGAACCGCACCGCCTCACGCACATGCCGCACCCAATCGTCCGCCGACGCCAACTCGCCCTCCACCACGAGCCGCCCGGACACATTCGACACCAACGGCACCAGCGGAGCGTCATAGACGATGCCCTCCGCGACCTCACGGAAAGCCTCCAACATCGGCTCCATCAACGGCGAATGGAACGCATGCGAGACCCGCAGACGAGACGTCCGACGGCCCAACGCCTTCAGCTCGGCGGCGATCTCGGTCACCGCTGCCTCGACACCCGCGATCACCACCGCGCGGGGGCCGTTCACCGCAGCGACCGACACCTCGGCCTCTCGGCCCACCAGCAGCGGCAGCACCTCGTCCTCGGCCGCCTCCACCGCCACCATCACACCACCCGACGGCAACGCCTGCATCAACCGACCGCGCGCCACCACCAGAGCACACGCATCCTCCAGAGAGAACACACCCGCCACATGCGCGGCAGCGATCTCACCGACGGAGTGACCCATCAGGAAGTCCGGGCGCACCCCGAACGATTCGACCAGCCGGAACAACGCCACCTCGACCGCGAACAACGCAGGCTGCGCCCACTCCGTACGATCCAGCAGCGCCACGTCCTCACCGAACACGACCTCCCGCAACCCACCACCCACCTGCGCGCACACCGCGTCGAACGCCTCCGCGAACACCGGGAACGACGCATACAACCCACGCCCCATCCCCACCCGCTGCGCACCCTGACCCGAGAACAAGAACGCCGTCCGGCCGGGATCCGCCGCTGTGCCTTGAACCAGGTTGGCCGCGGGATCTCCGACGGCGAGGCAGTGGAGGCCGGCCAGCAGTTCCGCTTGATCGCGGCCGTAGACGACGGCGCGGTTCTCGAAAGGCGTGCGGGTGGCGATCAGAGCACTGGCCACAGCAACGGGGTTGAGGTCTGCCCTCGTCTGCGCGTAGGCGTGCAGCCGGGTGGCTTGTGAGCGCAGGGCGTCGGAGCTGCGTCCGGACAACACCCACGGCACCACCGGCAGACCCGCACCCGCGCCCTCAACCTCAACCTCAACCTCGTCCGCGGGCTCGATCGGGGCCTGTTCGAGGATGACGTGCGCGTTCGTCCCGGACAGACCGAACGACGACACACCCGCGCGCCTGGGACGCCCACCCTCCTCGGGCCACGCCCGCTGTTCCGTCAACAACTCCACCGCACCCGACGACCAGTCCACATGCGACGACGGCTCACCCACATGCAACGTCGCCGGCAGCACACCATGACGCAACGCCTGCACCATCTTGATCACACCGGCGACACCCGCAGCCGCCTGCGTATGACCCACATTCGACTTCACCGACCCCAACCACAACGGCCGCCCCTCCGAACGGCCCTGACCGTAAGTCGCCAGCAACGCCTGCGCCTCGATCGGATCACCCAGCTTCGTCCCCGTACCGTGCGCCTCCACCACATCCACATCCACCGCCGACAGACCCGCCGACCCCAACGCCGCACGAATCACCCGCTGCTGCGACGGACCGTTCGGAGCCGTCAAACCGTTCGACGCACCATCCTGGTTCACCGCCGAACCCCGCACCACCGCCAACACCCGATGCCCCAGCCGACGCGCATCCGACAACCGCTCCACAAGAAGAACACCCACCCCCTCACCCCACCCCGTACCGTCCGCACCCTCACCGAACGCCCTGCACCGACCATCCGCCGCCAGACCACCCTGACGACCGAACTCCACGAAAGCAGCGGGAGTGGACATCACGGTGACGCCTGCGACGAGGGCCTTCGAGCATTCGTCGGAGCGGAGCGACTGGGCGGCAAGGTGCAGGGCGACCAGCGACGACGAGCACGCCGTGTCGACCGTCACCGCCGGACCCTCCAGACCCAGCACATACGACACCCGGCCCGACGCCACACTCGCCGCATTGCCCGTGCCGACATACCCGCCGAAGTCACCCTCCGACACACTCAACAATGCCGGATAGTCCTGACCGTTCGTCCCCACGAACACACCCGTACGACTCCCACGCAACGACCGAGGATCCACCCCCGCCCGCTCCACCGCCTCCCACGACACCTCCAACAACAACCGCTGCTGCGGATCCATCGCCAACGCCTCACGCGGCGACACCCCGAAGAACTCCGCATCGAACCCACCCACACCCGACAAGAACCCACCCCGACGCGGGTAGGCAGGTGTGTCGCGTCCGACGCCGTCCAGGTCGTCGAATGCGGTGAGGTTGTCCCAGCCACGGTCCGTGGGGAAGCCGCCGATGGAGTCCTCCCCTTGGAGGAGCAGATCCCAGAACTGTTCCGGGGTCTCGACGCCACCCGGGAATCGACAGCCCATGCCGATGATCGCGATGGGATCGTCGGCGAGCGCAGCGGACTCGGAGAAGCCGGCCGTGGCGGCGTCGGTGTGCGAAGACGGCGCCAGTTCGGCCTGGAGGAGTTCGGTGACCGCTTCGGGCGTGGGGTGATCGAAGACGAGGGTCGCCGGCAGCCGTACTCCGCTCGCTCTACTGAGGGAGTTCCGCAGCTCCAGCGCAGTCAGGGAATCGAGTCCCAGCTGCGTGAACGGCGTGTCCGGGCGGATGTGCGTCTCGGGGGCGTGCCCGAGCACGTCGGCCAGCGTGCTCCGCACGAGTGCGGCCAACGCGTCGCGACGGCGGGACTCGGGCAGCGCGAGGAGGTCGAGCTGCGGGACGGCGGATCGCGCCGCTGACGCAGCCTCGCGCAGGGCGGGGCGGCCCGCCAGGGCACGCAGCAACGGGGGCAGCCGGTCGGCGGTCCGGCGTAGCGCGGCGCGGTCCAGGCGGAGCGGGATCGGGGTGACGTCGGTGTGGGTCAGGGCACGGTCGAAGAGGGCGAGGGCGTCGCCGGTGGGCAGCGCGCCGATGCCGTTGCGGGCGGCGCGGCTCTGCGCGGCACCTGTGAGACCGCTGGTCATGACGCTGTCGGCTTCCCACAGGCCCCAGGCGACGGACACCGCGGGACGTCCGTCGCCGCGCAGACTCACGGCGAAGGCGTCGAGGAAGGAGTTCGCGGCGACGTAGTTGCCCTGACCAGGACCGGCGAACGTGGCGGCGGCCGAGGAGAACAGCACGAACGCCGACAGGTCGAGGTGTCGCGTCAACTCGTGGAGATGGACCGCCGCGTCGACCTTGGGCCGCAGCACCGAGGTGAGTCGCTCAGGGGTGAGGGAGGTGACGACGCGGTCGTCGAGCGTTCCGGCGATGTGCACCACGGCGCCGAGCGGGTGTTCGGGCGAGATGTCGCGGATGACGTCGGCGAGCGAGTCACGGTCGGCGGCGTCGCAGCTCACGACGGTGACTCGGGCGTCGGCGGCGGCGAGTTCGGCGATCAGTTCGGCAGCGCCCGGGGTCTGCGGGCCCCGCCGGGTGACGAGGAGCAGGTGTCGCACACCGTGCCGGTGCACGAGGTGGCGGACGGTGGCGGACCCCACCGTGCCGGTGCCACCGGTGACGAGCACCGTCCGGTCGGCGGGGAAGGCCGCTGCCGCCGGTCGCTGAGCGGGGGCCGCTACCCGATTCAGCATCGGAGCGAGCAACTGCGCGTCGCGCAGTACGAGTTCGTCACTTCCTCGCCCAGCCGCGTCCTTGAGCTGGTCGTCGGTGGGAGTGGTGTCGGTGTCGGTGTCGAGGAGCAGGATCCGCCCGGGGTTCTCCGACGCGGCCGACTTGAACAGCCCTCGCACCGCGGCGGCGGGCAGGTCGACCACGGTCTCGCCGGGGCGTGCGGCTACCGCACCGCGAGTGAGCAGCAGCAGACGTGAGTGGTCGGCGCGCGCTTCGGTGAGCCAGCGCTGGAGCAGGCGGAGCGCTTGCGCCGTGGCAGTGTGGACGTCGGCCACGAGCCCGGTGCCGCTGTCGGCGTCCGCGGTGTGCCACGGGAGGGCGACGAGGTCGGCGAAGGGGGCGTCGTCCGAGGTGGCCGACAGGGCGGTCAGGAGCTCGTCCGGGCTCTTCCGGGCCACGGCCCCGACGTTGTCCCGCTCCGTGGCGGCCTCGGCCGCGGTCCACGTGACGCTGTAGAGGTCGCTGCCGTGGTGCCGGACGGCGTCGGGACGTTCCTCGGCGTCGAAGGGCAGGACGGCTACGGTCGCGGCGGTCAGGACGGGGGCCCCCGTGACGTCCAGCAGCCGGAGCTCGCTTTCCGTCGTCGAGCGCGGAACGACGTGCAGCCGTATGCTCGCCGCCGCACGCGCGTGGAGGGTGACTCCGGACCAGGCCACGAGGTGCGGCACCGGCTGTCCGGCTGCCGTCAGTACGAGCAGGGCGGAGTCCAGGAGGGCGGGGTGGACGGCGAACCTGGCCGCCTCGGCTTCCGCCGTCTCCGGCAGAGCGGCCTCGGCGAAGACCTCGTCTCCCAGGCGCCAGACTGCTGTCAGCGCTTGCGAGCGAGGCAGGTCGAGGTCCGTGTACACCTCGTCCAGGTGGACGGGCACCGCGCCCGGCGGGGGCCAGGCCGCGGTGGCTTCGGAGGCTTCGGGACTCGGGCCGGCCGGATCTTCGGGGCCGTCGAGCAGGGTTCCGCGGGCGTGGCGGGTCCAGGGCCGGTCCTCGTCCGACGGGCCGGCGTCGGGGTCGTACGGTCGCGCGTACAGCGCGAAGGTCCAACGCCGCTCGCCCTGGACTGCCTCGGTGACCGTCTGCACCTCGGTCTCCCCTGTCGTGGGGAGCGGCAGGGGGGCGTCGACGCGCAGTTCGGCGAGGTGATGGGCGCCGATGCCGCGTCCGGCGTGAAGAGCCAGGTCCGTCAGGACGGAGGCGGCCACGAGTGAGCCGCCGCCCGTGGCGAGCTCGCCGAGCCAGGGCTGCGTGCGCGGGGAGAGACGTCCCGTGGCCACCACGGTGGTGGAGTCGGCGAGGCCGATTCCGTCCGAGAGCAGCGGGTGTTCCCCCCGACGTCCGGCGTGGTTCGCGACAGGATCGAGCCAGTAGCGTGTCCGCTGGAAGGGGTATGTGGGCAACTGGACGGACTCGTCGGTGTCGTTCAGGAGCGCCTTCCAGTCCACGGGCCTGCCGGAGGCGTGCAGCGCCGCCATCGCCGCCACCGTGGTCCGAGACTCGTCCCGCTCCTTACGGAGTGTCGCGACGAAAAGGGCTTCGTCGCCGCTTTCTTCGGCGACGGCACGGGCGAGTGCGGTGAGGGTGGAGTCGGGACCGATCTCCAGGAAACGGGTCACGCCCTCGCCGGCCAACACACCCATCCCGTCGGCGAACCGCACCGCCTCACGCACATGCCGCACCCAATAGTCCGCCGACGCCAACTCGCCCTCCACCACGAGCCGCCCGGACACATTCGACACCAACGGCACCAGCGGAGCGTCATAGACGATGCCCTCCGCGACCTCACGGAAAGCCTCCAACATCGGCTCCATCAACGGCGAATGGAACGCATGCGACACCCGAAGACGAGACGTCCGACGACCTTGCGCCTTCAGCTCGGCGGCGATCTCGGTCACCGCTGCCTCGACACCCGCGATCACCACCGCGCGGGGGCCGTTCACCGCAGCGACCGACACCTCGGCCTCTCGGCCCACCAGCAGCGGCAGCACCTCGTCCTCGGCCGCCTGGAGAGCGACCATCGCCCCGCCCTCGGGCAACGCCTGCATCAACCGCCCCCGCGCCACCACCAGAGCACACGCATCCGCAAGAGAGAACACACCCGCCACATGCGCGGCAGCGATCTCACCGACCGAATGCCCCATCAAGAAGTCCGGGCGCACCCCGAACGACTCCACCAGACGGAACAACGCCACCTCGACCGCGAACAACGCAGGCTGCGCCCACTCCGTACGATCCAGCAGCGCCACGTCCCCACCGAACACGACATCCCGCAACCCACCACCCACCTCGGCGCACACCGCGTCGAACGCCTCCGCGAACACCGGGAACGACGCATACAACCCACGCCCCATCCCCACCCGCTGCGCACCCTGACCCGAGAACAAGAACGCCGTCCGCCCACCCCGGCGGGCGGTCGCGGTGACGACGTCGGGTGAGGTGCCGCCGGCGGCGAGGACGTCGAGGCCCGCGGTGAGGGTCTCGCGATCGGTGCCGAGGACGACGGCGCGTTGTTCGAAGAGGGAGCGTCGAAGGGTCAGCGTGTGGGCGACGGCCAGGTCGTCGGTCTCCGGGTGTGTGTCGAGGTGGTCGAGCAGGCCGGCGGCCTGCGCTCTCAGGGCGTCGGCGGTCCGGGCGGAGAGGGCCCACGGGATGACCGGGGGCGCCGTGGGTTCGGGCGGCGTGTCGGCGTCTTCCGGTTCTGTGGCCTCGGCCTCGTTCGGCGGGGTCTCCTCCAGAATGACGTGGGCGTTGGTGCCGGAGACCCCGAATGCGGAAACCCCGGCCCTCCGGGGCCGGTCGCCGGGCGCCCACACGACGGGCTCGGTGAGGAGACGCACGTGGCCCTCGGTCCAGTCGACCTTGGTGGTGGGCGCGTCGACGTGCAGGGTGCGGGGCAGGCGGTCATGGCGCAGCGCCATGACCATCTTGATGACTCCGCCGACGCCGGCGGCGGCCTGGGTGTGACCGATGTTGGACTTCAGGGAGCCGAGCCAGAGCGGACGGTCCTCGGCGCGGTCCTGTCCGTAGGCGGCCAGGAGTGCCTGGGCCTCGATGGGGTCGCCGAGGGTGGTTCCGGTGCCGTGCGCCTCGACGGCGTCGACGTCCAGCGGCGAGAGCCCGGCGGAGGTCAACGCCTGCCGGATGACGCGCTGTTGGGACGGGCCGTTGGGGGCGGTGAGTCCGCTGCTCGCGCCGTCCTGGTTGACGGCGGAGCCGCGGACGACGGCGAGCACCTCGTGGCCGTTGCGACGCGCGTCGGAGAGGCGTTCGAGCAGGAGGACGCCCGCGCCCTCGCTCCAGCCGGTGCCGTCGGTGGCGTCGGCGAAGGACTTGCAGCGGCCGTCCGGCGCGAGTCCGCGCTGTCGGCTGAACTCCAGGAAGGTGACGGGCGTCGACATGAAGGCGACACCGCCCGCGAGGGCGAGGTCGCACTCGCCCTGCCGCAGTGACTGCACCGCGAGATGGAGGGCGACGAGGGAGGAGGAGCACGCGGTGTCCACCGTGACGGCGGGCCCCTCGAAGCCGAAGGTGTAGGAGACGCGCCCCGAGGCGATGCTCGCGGCGCTGCCGTTGCCGAGGTGGCCCTCGACGCCGGGGGGCGGCTCGGGGAACCGGGTGGCGTAGTCGTTGTACATGACTCCGGCGAACACCCCGGTGGCGCTTCCGCGCAGGTCGGCCGGGCGCAGGCCGGCCCGTTCGAGGGATTCCCAGACGATCTCGAGCAGGATCCGCTGCTGCGGGTCGGTGGCGAGGGCCTCACGCGGGGACATGCCGAAGAAGGCGGGGTCGAAGTCGGCGGCGTCGTGGAGGAAGCCGCCTTCCCGGGTGTAGCAGGTGCCGGGGTTGGCGGGATCGGGATCGTAGAGTGCGCCGAGGTCCCAGCCGCGGTTGTCCGGGAAGGCGGAGATGCCGTCGGTGCCCGTGTCGACGAGGTGCCAGAGGTCTTCCGGCGTGCGCACCCCACCGGGGTAGCGGCAGCTCATGGAGACGACGGCGATCGGTTCCGTTGCCCTGCCCTCGACCTGGCGCAGCCGGGCGCGGGTGCGCTGGAGGTCGCTGGAGACTCGGGTCAGGAACTCGCGCAGCCTGTCCTCGCTCACGGATCGGTCTCCCTTCGGCGGCGGGCACGCAGGCTCGCGGTGGGGCACGGGGCATCGGGCGGCCCCGGCGCCTCACGGGCGCCGGGGCCTGGAGAGGGCCGGCGTGCCGTCCGATGCCCTCGCGGGACGGCCCGCGGCGTTCCCGGTGCCAGGCCTGTCCCTCGGGCCGATTATGGGAAGGGTTGCGCCCGTTTCGGGCTGTGGTCCGGGCGGCTCTAAGAGAACTTCTAGCGTTGCCGGGCAGGCCGCAGACCGGCCGGGCCTCGGGATCGCCGTCCCGCGCTCACAGGCGGAGGGTCGTGTCCAGTGCGTTCTCGGCGACGCGCGGCAGGAGGCCGAGCTCGGCCGAGCGGTCCAGGAGGGTACGCACGGCGTACAGTCCGTCCTGGCCGAGCTCGGCGGTGAACTCGTTGACGTACAGGCCGATGTGCTGGTCGACGACGTCCGGTTCCATCTCCTGCGCGTGCCGCAGGACATGGGCGCGGGAGGCGTCGGGGTTCTCCCGTGCCGCGCGCAGGGAGGCGCGGATCGTGTCGGTGAGCCGACGCAGTACGGGTTCGCCCAGGGAGCGGCGGGCGACGATCGCGCCCAGCGGGATGGGCAGTCCGGTGCGCTTCTCCCACTCCTCACCCATGTCGGCCGTGCAGTGCAGACCGTAGCGGCCGTAGGTGAAACGGGCTTCGTGGATGACGAGTCCGGCGTCGACGGCGCCGTCCCGGACGGCGGGCATGATCTCGTGGAAGGGCAGGACGACGATCTCGCCGACACCGCCCGGTATCGCGTCGGCCGCCCAGAGCCGGAACAGCAGGTAGGCCGTCGACGTGGTGCTGGGCACCGCGACGCGGGCGCCGGCGAGGTCGGCGGGCTCACCGGGCTCGGCCACCAGGACGAGAGGACCGCAGCCGTGGCCCAGGGCGCCACCGCAGGGCAGCAGCGCGTAGTCGGCGAGGATGCGCGGCAGCACACCGTAGGAGACCTTCAGGACGTCCAGTTCGCCGCGTTCGGCGAGGCCGTTGGTGATGTCGATGTCGGCGAGGGTGAGCCGTGTACCCGGTGCGTCGGGGAGCAGCCCCTCGGTCCAGGCGTGGAAGACGAACGTGTCGTTGGGGCAGGGCGAGTGCGCGAGGGTCAGGGGCGCCGTCATGGCCGGTCCTTCCTTCTTGTCCGTGGTACGGCAGCGTTCTTTTCCGTGGTACGGCAGCGTTCTTGTCAGTGGTACGGCAGCGATGCCCTCAGCAAAGCCGTTGCGGATGTGGGGTTTTCCCCAGACTGCCCTCCGCGAGGATGAGCGGGCCCCACCCGACGCGGCGTCGATGCCCGCCGTCCGGCCGGGGACCCGCGGCTGCCGGATCGTTGGCCGGTTCCGCGGGTCGCCGAGGCCGGTCGGATCGACGGGTCGCCGTGTGGTGCGGATCCGTACCGTGCCGCCCGGCCACCACCGGGCGCAACGGCCGGTTCCGCGGGGCGTCGCGGTCGCGCCCTGGGGACCGTCGACGCGGCAGACCACGCCCATGCCATGTGCGCGCACCGTCACCACGCGTGCCGCCTGGCACTGAACGAGGAGGTTCCCGGCCATGGACGCTGGGCTCAAGCGCGAGCTGGAGGAGAAGGTCTTCTCCGGGGAGCGGCTGTCCCGCGAGGACGGCATCGCCCTGTACGAGTCGGACGACCTGGCGTGGCTGGGCGGACTGGCGCACGAGGTGCGGACCCGCAAGAACGGTGACGTGGTCCACTTCAACGTCAACCGTCACCTCAACATGACCAACGTGTGCACCGCTTCGTGCGCCTACTGCTCCTTCCAGCGCAAGCCGGGTGAGCAGGACGCGTACACGATGCGCATCGAGGAGGCCGTGCGTCTGGCCAAGGCGATGGAGAACGAGCACCTGTCGGAGCTCCACATCGTCAACGGCCTGCATCCCAACCTGCCGTGGCGCTACTACCCGCGCTCGCTGCGCGAGCTGAAGAAGGCGCTGCCGAACGTCGGTCTGAAGGCGTTCACGGCGACGGAGATCCACCACTTCGAGACGATCAGCGGGCTCACCGCCTCGGAGATCCTGGACGAGCTGATCGACGCGGGCCTGGAGTCGCTGACCGGCGGCGGCGCGGAGATCTTCGACTGGGAGGTCCGGCAGCACATCGTCGACCACCGCACCCACTGGGAGGACTGGTCGCGCATCCACCGGCTGGCGCACGAGAAGGGCCTCAAGACGCCGGCCACCATGCTGTACGGCCACATCGAGGAGCCCCGCCACCGCGTCGACCACGTCCTGCGGCTGCGCGAGCTTCAGGACGAGACGAACGGCTTCCAGGTCTTCATCCCGCTGCGCTACCAGCACGACTTCGTCGACATGAAGGACGGCAAGGTCCGCAACCGGCTCCAGGCCCGGACCACGATGGCCACGGGCGCGGAGGCGCTGAAGACGTTCGCGGTCTCGCGGCTGCTCTTCGACAACGTCCCGCACGTGAAGGTCTTCTGGGTGATGCACGGCGTCCAGACCGCGCAGCTCGCGCTCCAGCACGGCGCGGACGACATGGACGGATCGGTCGTCGAGTACAAGATCACGCACGACGCCGACAACTACGGCACGCCGAACAAGCTGACCCGCGAGGACCTGCTGGACCTCATCCGCGACGCCGGGTTCCGCCCCGTGGAGCGCAACACCCGCTACGAGATCATCCGCGAGTACGACGGCCCCGACCCGGCACTGCGCGAGTCGCCGCAGCCCATGCGGGTGTGACCCACCGGCCCGGCCGCGGTGGCCGGGCCCTTCGTGTACCGCGTGCACGACTCCCCACGTGTGCGGTGCGCACTCCGCTCGGTCGCGAGCAGATGTCCGCGCACCGTGTCCACACCACGACGACATGCCAGGCAGGTGTTTATGTCCCCACGGACGACGAATGACGAGGACCTGGAAGTCTGGATCGACCAGGACCTGTGCACCGGCGACGGGATCTGTGTCCAGTACGTCCCCGAGGTGTTCGAACTGGACATCGACGGGCTCGCCTACGTCAAGAGCGAGCAGGACGAACTGCTCCAGGCTCCGGGAGCGACGACGCGCTTCGCCCTGGATCTGCTCACGGACGTGGTCGACTCGGTCAAGGAGTGCCCCGGCGAATGCATTCACGTGCGCCGTGTCTCCGACGGGGTCGAGGTGTACGGCCCCGAGGCCGCCGACTAGGCCCTCGTTCTCGCACCCGGGCCCCGGAGCGGCCGGGTTCAACGCCCGGTGGCCGGATTCACCGCCCGGTGACCTCGTTCTCCGCCCGGCGGCCGGGTCGCCACACCACCGGACCGCCCCGGCCACCGCACCGCCGGGCCGCTACATCGACGCACGGGAAGGACACACGTCCGATGAGTTCCACCACCGACAACCTGTGGGTCCGCAGGTTCCGGCCCTCCTCCGACGCGGCCGAGCGGCTGGTCTGCTTCCCGCACGCGGGCGGTTCGGCGAGCTTCTACCTGCCGGTCGCCGCCGCGCTCAGCCCCGGCGTCGATGTCGCGGCGATCCAGTACCCCGGTCGTCAGGACCGGCGGCATGAAGCGGGCCCCGCCTCGATCGCCGCACTGGCCGACGAGGTCTGCGCTGCCCTCGCGGAGTGGGACGACGACCGTCCCATGACGTTCTTCGGTCACAGCATGGGCGCCCTGGTGGCCTTCGAAGTCGCGCGTCGCATGGAGCGCACCGGAGCGGGTCCCGTCCGGCTGTTCGCCTCCGGGCGCCGCGCCCCTTCGCGGGTGCGGAACGAGAACGTGCACCTGCGCGACGACGACGGTGTGATCGCCGAACTGCGCGCTCTGGCCGGCACCGACGCCCAGGTCCTCCAGGACGAGGAGTTGCTGCGCATGGTGCTGCCCGCGATCCGCAGCGACTACCGGGCCGTCGAGACGTACCGCTGCGAGCCCGGCGCCGCGGTGCGCTGCCCCGTGACCGTCCTCACCGGCGACGCCGACCCGCGTACGTCGTTGGAGGAAGCCCGCGCGTGGGGTGAGCACACCGAGGCCGCATCGGACGTGCGGGTCTTCTCCGGCGGGCACTTCTTCCTCTCGGAACGGCCGGCCGAGGTGCTGGCCGTGCTGAACGAGCACTTCACCGCCGCGGTCCCCCGAGCCTGACGGCGCTCCCCTGTCCCTCCCCCTCGACCCGTTCCGGGAGTTGTGCACCATGACCCAGCAACTCGCGCCCGACACAGTGCGGTCGACGCCTGTGCGCCGGCGCCGGCCCCGCGTGGGCCACATACAGTTCCTCAACTGCCTGCCGCTGTTCTGGGGACTCGCCCGCACCGGGTCCCTCCTCGACATGGATCTGCACACCGACACGCCGGACGGCCTCAACGACGCGCTCGCCGCGGGCGATCTCGACATGGGACCGATCAGCCTGCTGGAGTTCCTGCGGCATGCGGACGACCTGGTCGCCCTGCCGGACATCGCGGTCGGCAGCGACGGAGACGTCATGTCCTGCCTGATCGTCAGCCAGGTACCACTGGAGGAGCTGGACGGGCAGCCGGTGGCACTGGGTTCGACGAGCCGCACGTCGGTCCGTCTGGCGCAGCTGCTGCTGGCGGAGCGCGTGGGGGTGAACCCCGAGTACTTCGTGTGCCCGCCGGACCTGCGCACCATGATGTCCGAGGCGAAGGCCGCCGTGGTCATCGGCGACGCCGCCCTGCGCGCTGCCCTGCACGAGGCGCCCCGGATGGGCCTGGAGGTGCACGATCTGGGCCGGATGTGGAAGGACTGGACCGGACTGCCCTTCGTGTTCGCCGTGTTCGCCGCGCGCCGCGACTTCCTGGCCCGCGAACCCGCACTGGTGCGCCAGGTCCACGCCGATCTGCTGGCCTCCCGGGACCTGTCCCTGGCGGAGGTGGCGAAGGTCTGCGAACAGGCCGCGCAGTGGGAGGAGTTCGACGCCGCGACGCTCGAGCGCTACTACACCACGGCCCTCGACTTCAGTCTCGGCGAGGAACAGCTCGCCGGCATCGCCGAATTCGCGCGCCAGGTCGGCGGCGGCGAGGAGGGCTTCCCGCCCGACGTCGCCGTCCGGCTGCTCGATCCCCTCGCCCCCTGAACGCCCCACGCCACCGGAAAGGCCCGGCCACCACCATGCCCCGACCTCCGCAACACCGCCTCCAGTCCGTCCTCGACCGTGCCGCCGCCGGTGGGCGGATCACCCCCGAAGAGGCTCTCGACCTCTACCGCGACGCCCCGCTGCACGCGCTGGGCGCCGCCGCCGACGCGGTACGCCGCCGGCTGTACGCGGGAACCGAGCACATCGCGACGTACATCATCGAGCGGAACATCAACTACACGAACGTGTGCGTCACGGCGTGCAAGTTCTGCGCCTTCTACGCGGCCCCCAAGGACAAGGCCAAGGGCTGGACCCGCGACCTCGACGACATCCTGCGCCGCTGCGCGGAGACCGTCGAGCTCGGCGGCACCCAGATCATGTTCCAGGGCGGCCACCACCCGGACTACGGCGTCGAGTACTACGAGCAGCACTTCTCCGCCATCAAGAAGGCGTTCCCGCAACTGGTGATCCACTCGCTGGGCGCGTCCGAGGTCGAGCACATGGCGCGGATCTCGAAGGTGAGCGTGGAGGAGGCGATCACCCGGATCCACGCGGCCGGCCTCGACTCCTTCGCCGGCGCCGGCGCCGAGCTGCTGCCCGCCCGGCCGCGCAAGGCGATCGCCCCGCTCAAGGAGTCCGGCGAGCGCTGGCTGGAGATCATGGAGACCGCGCACGGACTGGGCGTCGAGTCGACGTCCACCATGCTGATGGGCACCGGCGAGACCAACGCCGAGCGCATCGAGCACCTGCGGATGATCCGTGACGTGCAGGACCGCACGGGCGGCTTCCGCGCCTTCATCCCGTACACGTACCAGCCCGAGAACAACCACCTCAAGGGCCAGACACAGGCCACGCAGTTCGAGTACCTGCGGATGATCGCGATCGCCCGGCTGTTCCTCGACAACGTCCGCCACATCCAGGGCTCCTGGCTGACCACGGGCAAGGAGATCGGCCAGCTCTCCCTGCACTACGGAGCCGACGACCTCGGCTCGATCATGCTGGAGGAGAACGTCGTCTCCTCGGCCGGCGCCAAGCACCGCTCCAACCTGCTCGAACTGATCCAGCTCATCCGGTCGGCCGACCGCGTCCCGGCCCAGCGCGTGACGACGTACGAGCACGTCGTCGTGCACGACGACCCGGCGAACGACCCGGTCGACGAGCGCGTCGTCTCCCATGTCTCGTCCACGGCCATCGAGGGCGGCACGGCCCACCCCGAGCTGAAGCTCATCGCCGCCACCTGATCCGCCGGGCCGGGTGTCCGGGGCGCGGGCACCCGGCCCGGGGCGCCCGCCCCACTCACCCCCGCCCCATCCCTGCACACGAGGACGGAGAACCCCATGGCGGGTGCCATTCACGCCACGGGTCTGGTCAAGACCTTCGGCAAGACCCGGGCGCTGGACGGAGTGGACCTTGACGTGCCGGAAGGCAGCGTCCTCGGACTGCTCGGCCCCAACGGAGCGGGCAAGACCACGACGGTGCGCCTGCTCGCCACCCTGCTGCGGCCCGACGCGGGCACCGCCGTCGTGGCGGGCCACGACGTGGTCCGCCACCCTGACCGGGTCCGGCTCTCCATCGGCCTCTCGGGCCAGTTCGCCGCCGTCGACGACCGGCTCACGGGCCGGGAGAACCTACGGATGATCGGTGAGCTGTACGGGCTTCGCTCCCGGGCCGCCCTCGGGCGCGCGGACGAGCTGCTGGACCGGTTCGACCTCACCGGGGCCGCCGACCGGATGTCCAGCACGTACTCGGGCGGCATGCGGCGACGTCTGGACCTGGCCTGCGCGCTCGTCGTGCGCCCTTCGGTGATGTTCCTCGACGAGCCGTCGACCGGCCTGGATCCGACCAGCCGGCTGATGCTGTGGGACGCCATCGAGGGCCTCGTGTCGCAGGGCACCACGCTCCTGCTCACCACTCAGTACCTCGAGGAGGCCGACCGCCTGGCGCGGGACATCGCGGTCGTCGACCACGGACGGATCATCGCCCGTGGCTCACCGCGCGAACTGAAGGCGCAGGCGGGCGGCCAGCGGGTGGAGGCGGTCGTCTCCCGGCGCGGGCAACTCGACTCCGCGGCCGCTCTGCTGGCCCGGTACGGCACCCGCGCACCGGACGTCGACGGCCCCCGCGGCATGGTCTCGGTTCCCGTCGACGGCGGGGTGCGGCTGGTGACCCAGGTGATCGCCGCACTGGACGACGCAGGCATCGAGGTCACCGACATCGGACTGCGCCGCCCCACGCTCGACGAGGTCTTCCTCGCCCTCACCGAGGCCGCCCCGGGGAACACATCGCGCACGGCGGTCGGTGCCGGCGCGGCGAACGAGAAGGAGTGATGAACGTGTCGGCCACGGCATCGTCCGTACCCGGGCTGAGGCCCGGATCGGCCGCCAAATCGCTGCGCGACGTACTCGTCGTGACGCGGCGCAACGTGATCCGGACGATCCGCATCCCCGAGGTGGTCGTCCTCAGTCTGGTGCAGCCGATCGTCTTCGTGCTGCTCTTCGCCTACATCTTCGCCGGGTCGTTCAGCCTGCCCGGCGCCGCGAACGCCGCCGCATACCGCGAGTACATGATGCCCGGGTTCTTCGCGCAGACCATCGCCTTCGCCACCGCCGGCAACAGCAGTGTCAGCATGGCCAACGACATGCAGAGCGGCATGGTCGACCGGTTCCGCTCCCTGCCGATGGCGCGGGGGGCGCTGCTCACCGGCCGCACCGTCGCGGATCTCGTGCAGAACGTCATGGTGATGACGGTGATGGTGCTGTGCGCGCTGCTGGTCGGCTGGCGCATCCATCACGGGGCGCTGCGGGCCGCCGCCGCATTCGGCCTGCTGCTGCTGATGGGTTACGCGCTGTCGTGGGTGGGTGTCGTCATCGGCCTGTCGGTGCGCGCCCCGGAGGCGGCGGCCACCAGCAACTTCCTGTGGCTGTTCCCGCTGACGTTCCTCTCCAACGCGTTCGTGGCGCCCTCCACGCTCCCGACGGTGCTGCGCTGGGCCGCCGAGTGGAACCCGCTGAGCGCGACGGTGCAGGCGACACGGCAACTGTTCGGCAACCCGGGGCTCGCGGCCACGGGCGCCTGGCCCGCCCAGCATCCCGTGCTGGTGTCGTTGTCCTGGTCGGTGCTGATCGCGGTGGTGGGCCGGACGCTGGCGGTGCGCCGCTACCGTGCGGCCGGCACGTGAGGAGGAAGTCGTGACCGCGGACGGCACGTTCCAGGCGGGACTCATCCGCCCGGTGCACGAACTGCTCGCCGGGCACGCGGCCCAGCGGCCCGACCGGATCGCGTTCAAGGACTCCGGTCGGGCGGTGACCTGGGCCGAACTGGACCGGCGTACCGCCCGGGCGGCCGGTCATCTGGTGGGGCTGGGCCTGGCGCGAGGCGCTTCGGCGGTGATCTGCCTGCCCAACCGGGTGGAGGCGGTGGAGAGTTACCTCGCCGTCACCCGGGCGAGCGCCGTCGGGGTGCCGGTCGACCCGGAGTCGACCGACGCGGAACTGGCATACCTGCTGGACGACTGCGCGGCGCGGCTGGTCATCGCCGGTGCGGCGCAGCTGCCCCGGCTGCGCCGCGTGCTTGCGGACCGGCCGGACGTCGTCGTGGTCCTCGTGGGACGGGACTTCGAGCCGGGGTTCACGGAGGCGGCCGACGACGAGCTGCCGCGCTGGGAGGAACTGGCGTCGACGTGGTCGTTGCGCGATCCGCCCCGCGACGACCTGGGCCTGGACGAGCCGGCCTGGATGCTCTACACCTCCGGGACGGCCGGCCGGCCCCTCGGGGTCGTGACCACGCAGCGGACGTCGCTGTGGACGACGGCCGCCTGCAGCGCACCGCTGCTGGGGCTGTCCCCTCAGGACCGGGTCGTGTGGCCGGTGCCGCTCTTCCACGCGGCGGCGCACAACATGTGCGTGCTCGGTGTCGTGGCGGTCGGCGCCACGGTCTGCATCACGGACGGTCCGGCCGCCGACGAGGTGCTGCGCCGGGCCGTCGAGGAGCACGCCACCTTCCTGGTGGGTGTGCCCACGATGTACCGCCAGATGGTGGAGCTCGCCCGGTCCGGCGCGGTCGGCGGCTTGGCGCTGAGGGTGTGCACGGTGGCGGACTCGCCGTGTCCGCAGTCCCTGCACGAGGCGTTCCGTTCCGCGTTCGGCATCGCGCTGCTGGACGGCTACGGCTCGGCGGAGACCGGCGGCGCGATGACCACCCACCTGCCGCAGGGCCCGTACGTGCCCGGCTCGTGCGGTGTGCCGCTGCCGGGACTGACGCTGCGGCTCACGGACCCGCGCACGGGCGACGAGGTGGAGCGGGGTGCCGAAGGCGAGGTGTGGGTGTCCGGTCCGGCACTGATGACCGGCTATCACCGGCAGCCTGAGGAAACCGCGAAGGTGCTTTCCGAAGGCTGGTACCGCACCGGTGACCTGGCCCGCCGGGACGCGGACGGATATCTGACGATCACCGGCCGGCTCGAGGAGCTGATCACCCGGGGCGGGGAGAACATCCACCCGCGCGAGGTGGAAGACGCCCTCGTGCGGGCGCCCGGGGTCGCGGACGCCGCCGTCGCGGGCGTAGCCCACGGGACGCTCGGCGAGGTGCCGGTCGCCTACGTGGTACCGACGGCCGGGGAGCTCGACGTGGCGGCGGTGCTGACCGCCTGCCGGCAGAGGTTGTCCGCGTACAAGCTCCCGGAGGAGATCCACGAGGTCATCGAGGTTCCTCGCGACCCGGCCGGGGAGATCGCCCGCGCACTGTTGGCGGGGCTGCCGACACGGCCGCTGTGGCGACGGTCCCGGAAGCGGTCGCGGGAAGCGCTCTGCTCTTCCGACGCCGTCGAACTGGGGCTGGACGACGCGGGCCATCCCCTGCTCTCGGCCGTGGTCGAACTGCCCGGGCGCGACGAACTGGTGTGCACGGGCCGGATCACCGCGGCCGCCGGCGACCCGACGCTGCCGCAACGCGTGGACGGCGCGGCGGTGTTCGCCGGAGCGGCCCTGCTGGACCTGGTGCTGCACGCGGCGGGCCGCGTCGGCTGCGCCCGGGCGCTGGACGTGGCGGCGGACGAGCCACTGGTGCTGCCGCGCGACGGCGGCGTGCAACTTCGGGTGACGGTCGGTGCGCCGGAGGCCGACGGGATCAGGCGGATCACGGTGCACGGGCGGCGGGACAAACGAGGCGCGTCACGAAGACCGTGGACCCGTTACGCGACGGCGACGGTGGCGCCGGGCTCCCCCGCGGGATCCGACGTGAACCTGTCCGAGTGGCCTCCGCAGGGCGCCCGCCGGGTCGGCGGGGAGCGCGGCGCCGGCGGGCCGGACGCCGCGCGGACGCCCCGCGCCGTGTGGCGGCGCGGCGACGAGGTCTTCGTCGAGGTGGCGCTGCCCGACTGGGTGACGGGCCAGGACCGTCACGCCCTCCATCCTGTGCTGTTGGACGCTGCGCTGGCCGGCGCCGTACGCCCGGTCCGAGAGGCGGCGGTGCGCTGGCGGGACGTGTCCCTGTACGCCTCCGGCGCGTCCGTGCTGCGTGTGCGGCTTCTGCGGACGACGGACGGCTCCTGGGACCTGGAGGCGGCCGACGGCGCCGGGGACCCGGTGCTGACCGCGCGCTCGGTGACCTGCGCACCGCTGCGGGGCGACGCCGTACGAGCCGCGTCGGCTGCACAGCAGGACGCCCTCCTCGACCGCTGCTGGGACCCGTACGAACTGCCGCGGTCGGCGGCGCGCCCGCACCTGTGGACGGTGGTCGGCCCTGACGCGCCGCGGGTCCACGCGCCCTGATGCCGGCGGGCGGCCGCGGCGAAAGCCGTCCCGCACGAGCTGCCGTCCGTGCTGCGAGCGGTCGACGAGGAAACGCCCGTCCCGCACGCCGCGACCCCCGGCCGGTGCAGGCCCGCTGGTCGTCGTGACCCGGGACGCGGTCGTCACGCGACGAGGACGCAGCGCCCCGGGGCCCGGTCCTGCGCTGCACCGACGAGACCCCGGACGCCGGTCCGCGCCACGTCCGGCATCCGCACGTCGTCCGGCGTGGCTCTCGCGCCGCGTGCGGCACGGGTCATCGCGGGTCCCGCGCTCTCACTCCCCGCCGGACGTCAGGCCCTGTTCGCGGGCGTCGAGACGACGGGGGCGGCCGAGACGCGGCCGGCCAGGACCCGGGACGACACCCGGCCGACGGCGGCCGGGCCGCTGCTCACGGGACAGGCCGGCGCGACGCCGCGCTGCGTCCGGCGGTCGACCCGGCTCCGGAGCGGGTGCGGTCGGCACCGGACGGGGCATCGGCTCCGTCGTGTTCGCGAAGCCCGCGCCCACCGTGGCCGGCCTGGTGGATGCGGCCGCGACGGCGGCGCTGCCGCGGGGCTCGGGGGCGAGGTCGTACGCCGAACGGCACGCGACACGGCCGCCGCCGGCCGGAGGGCTGCGCCACCGGCCGGCGGCTCGTGCGACGTCTTCGAGGTGGTGCGTGCGCCGACCACGTTCCGTGTGGTCGCACCGCTGCCACCGGCCGTCCTCGACGCGTCGAGGACGAGCGCACGGTGGCAGCGGCAACGTCACAGCGCCCAGGTGGGAAGATCGACGAGGGTGACGACAGCGGCCGTGCACATCCAGCCCGGGCCCTGGGAGATCAGCAGTACGTGGTCGCCGGGAGCCACCTCGCGCGTACGGACCAGATGCTCCAGGGTGATGAAGACATCGGCGCCGCCCACATGCCCGATGCCCTTGCCGAAGTCCCACGTGGAGCGGTCCATGGGCAGGCCGAGCGGCATCATGACCGAGTACTCGATCATCCGGCCGTCGATGTTGATCGGGACGACCTTGGCGATGTCGTCGGCATTCAGGTCGGCGTCGACGAGTGCCCGGCGGATGACACCGAGGTTGAAGAGGGTGAGTTTCTCGAGGGTCTCCGAGAGCGGGGTCTCGGTCTCGCTGTAGCGAGTGGCCCGTTCAGCCATGTCCGCGTCGCTTTCACGGCCTTCGTCCGCCAGCAGCGAGCCGTCACCGCGATGCCACCGTTCGAGCTCCGGCAGGATGCCCGCGCTCAGCGACCTGATCTGCGCGAACCCTTCGTCCGCGCTGAGCCAGACCGCGGCGCCGCCGTCGGAGAGGAAGTACGCCTGGCCGATGCCCGTGTAGCGGTCCGAGCCCGTAGCGGTGAAGTTCTCACCGGAGGTGAGCAGGACGTTCTCCGCCTGAGCGGCGCCCGTCATCTGCCCGACCGCCACCTCCAGTGCCCCCAGCATGCCGTTGCAGCCCTGGCGCAGGTACAGGGACGAGACCGGCTCCACCTCCAATTCGCGCAGCACGTATCCGGGGGCGTAGGACCCGGGCGGCCCCTGGTAGTACACACCGCTGTGCACGTGGTGCGTGATGTCCTCGCGTTGCAGCTTCGACCGGTCCATGGCGACGCGCGCGGCGGAGATCGCGAGTTCCACGGCCGGGATGTCGTGCGCCAGGTGGGTGCCGGTGAGCCCGTTCGCGTCCACGAGCTCCTGGCTGATCAGCCCCTTGGACACAGCCCGCTCGACGGGCTCGAACTCGTGCAGCGTGACACCGAGCGAGTCGATGAACACATCGTCAATTCTCATCCGAGGGCCTTTCCGTTCCGTTGAGTCGTGAGGACGCCGGGGCGAGGATCCGCTCGATCAGGTGCGCCGCGAGGTCCACAGGCGTGTCGAACTCGAACGCCACCTTCGTCGGCAGCCTCAGCCCGGTCGCCTCGACGAGTGCCGTGCGCAGTTGCAGAGCGGTGAGCGAGTCGAATCCGAGGTTCCTCAGCGGGGCGTCCGCGGCCACGCTGCCAGGTGTGGCGTGGCCGAGGACGGCACTCGCCCGGTCCCGTACGAGGTCGGTCACCACCGTCTCCCGCTCCGCCTTGCTCATCGCCGCCAGGCGGTGTCGCAGGTCCGTCTGCTCCGCCGGCGTGGCCCGGGCCGTGCGGCGGGCGCCGACGTGCACGATGGCCCGCAGGACGGAGGCCACATTGCCGGTCTCCGCGTCGCCGGCCAGTCCGGCGAAGTCCAGCCGGGACGCGATCACGAGGCCGCGCCCCGCCGCCCACGCAGCGTCGAAGAGCCCGAGACCCTGCCGTTCGGTGAGCGGATGCGTTCCGCGCGGCGCCACCGGGAGCCGGTCCTTCCCGGCCTGCCCCGGCAGACCGCTCGCCCCGGCCCACGGACCCCATGCGATCGAGGTGGCGGCGACACCACGGGAGCGCATGTGGTGGGCGAACGCGTCCAGGAAGGCGTTGGCGGCCGCGTAGTCGGCCTGTCCAGGACCGCCCAGGATGCCGGCGGCCGAGGAGAACAGCACGAACTGCCCCACCCCTGCCTCGCGGACCTGTTCGTACAGGTTCACGACCGCGTCCACCTTGGGGCGCAGTACCTTGCTCAGGCGCTCCGCCGTCAGGGACGGGAGACCGCCGTCGTCCGCCGCGCCGGCCGTGTGCACCACGGCCCCGATCCGCCGGTCCGTGAGCAGCGCGGCCAGGGCTTCGTGGTCCGCGACGTCGCAGGCGGCCACCTGGACCCGGGCCCCGAGCTCCGTCAGTTCGGCTTCCAGGAACGCCGCCTCCGGCGCGTCCGGGCCCTGACGGCTCGTCAGCAGCAGATCCCGCACTCCGTGCTCGGTCACCAGGTGGCGGGCCACGGCCGAGCCCAGCATGCCCGTCCCGCCGGTGACCAGCACCGTACCGTCCGGGCCGGCGTCCAGACCCGGGAGAGCACCGCCCGGTACGAGGCGGGCCAGCCGCGGGACCCGCGCCGTCCGTCCGCGCAGCGCCCACTGCGGTTCGGTGGAGGACGCCACGCGGTCCAGGGCGCGCCAGGTGGGCTTGGCGAGGTCGGTGTCCACGAGTACGAAGCGGTCCGGGTACTCCGTCTGCGCGCCGCGGATCAGACCCCAGACGCCCGCTGCCGCGAGGTTGAGCGGCGACGTGTCGTCGGGCCCGGCCACAGCGGGGACCGCGCCACTGGTGAGGAACACCAGCCGGGAGCGGTCGAAGGCCGGTGTGCTCACCCACGCACGGGCTGTCTGAAGGGCACGGGCCGTGGTGGCGTGAACGGCGTCCACCAGTTCCCGCCCGGCCGGCTCGCCGGGCTGCTCCAGGAAGGGGACCACCACGACGTCGGGGACGGGTCGGCCCCCCTCCACGGCGGCCGCCAGCGCCGTCAGGTCCGGGTACGTCTCCGTGTAGCGTCCCGCGGTCATCAGCGAGGACCGCATGCGCACGGGATCCTCGCCCACGACGGCCCACGTGGCGTCGGCGCCGGCGGTGTTCGCCCGTGTGTCCACTGCGGTCCACTCGATGCCGAACAGAGCGTCCTGCTGCGCCACGGTCGATGCCCTGAGCTCCGCACGCACGACGGGTGCGAGCCGCAGCGCCGGGACCGAGAGGACAGGGGATCCAGTGGCGTCGGCGGCGGCCAGTGACACCGAGCCGTTCGGCCCCTGGGAGACCCGGACGCGCAGGACGGAGGCGCCGGACGCGTGCAGCGAGACCTCTCCCCAGTCCCGTACCCGCCTGGACGCGGCGGCGATCTCGGGCGCGACGCCCTTCATGCCCGCCAGGCCGAGCAGTGCCTGTGCCAGCGCGGGGTGAAGTCCGAACCTCCGTGCCTCCTCACGCAGCGCGTCCGGTACGAGGATCTCCGCGAACACCTCGCTGTCCCGTCGCCATACGCTCCGAACGGCGGAGTGCAGGGTGCGGTACTCCAGGCGCAGCTCGGGTTCGGGCACCGGGAGGGCGTCCGCGGGCGGCCAGGTCTCGAGGTCCCAGTCCGGCTCGGCCGCCGTTGCGACCAGCTCACCCCTCGCGTGGCAGGTCCAGGGCAACCCCAGGACGTCGTCGCCGCGCCGGGAGTGCACGGAGACCGTGCGGACACCGGGCTCTCCACCCTCGCCGACCGTGACGCGGACCTGGACGGCGCCGGAACCCGGCATGACGAGCGGCGCCTGCGCGGTCAGGGTGCGCAGCCGGCCCCTGCCCAGCTGCCCGCCGGCCGAGAGTGCCAACTCCGCGGCGAGCCAGTCCACTTCCTGCTCCACACCCTCGGCCTGCCCGTCCGCCGACCACGCGGGCTTGCCCGCCGACAGCCGGCCGGTGAACACAACGGTCTCGGTACCGGGCAGTTCCACGGCCGCACCCAGCAGGGGATGCGAGGTGGAGACCGCGCCCACGCCGGACGCACCGCGGGAGGCGCCTGTCGGTGTGGTGAGCCAGTGGCGGGTGCCCTGGAAGGGGTAGGTGGGCAGGTCGGGGTGGATGGGTGTGGCGGTGGGCGCGGGGGTCGGGTGGAGGGTGACGCCTTGGGTCCAGGCGGTGCTGAGGGCGTGTGTCCAGTCGTGGGTGTCGCCGTGGTCGCGGTGGAGTGTGGCGAGGACGGCGCCCTGTTCGGCGAGGTCGTCCAGGGCGTCGAGTGTTTCCTGCGTCGGAGGGGTGAGGACGGGGTGAGGGCTGACCTCGATGAACGCGGTGATGCCGGCGTGGGCCAGGGCGCGGGTGGCGGCCTGGTAGTCGACGGTGTGACGCAGGTTGCGGTACCAGTAGTCGGCGTCCAGGTGGGCGCCGTCGACGGGACCGCCGGTCAGGGAGGAGTAGAAGGGCAGTTCGCCGCTGCGTGGTGCGACGGGTGCCAGCGCCTCGAGGATCTGCTCCTTGATGGCCTCGGCGTGAACGGAGTGGGAGGCGTGATCGATCGGGACGCGTCGGTGCCTCACGTGGTGCTTCTCGCACCAGGCGGTGAGTTGGTCGAGTGTCTCCACGGGACCGGAGAGAACGGTGTTGGCGGGGCTGTTGAGCGCTCCGATGTCCAGTCCGAGGTCGGCGGCGATGGTCTCGGCCCGCTCCCGCGGCACTGCCAGGGAGATCATTCCGCCGCGGCCGGCGATCTGGGAGATCAGCTTCGAGCGCAGCGTCACGATGCGCGCGCCGTCGGCCAGGGTGAGGGCGCCCGACACGGTCGCGGCGGCGATCTCGCCCTGCGAGTGACCCACCACCGCCACGGGACGGACGCCCGCGGCCTGCCACTGCGCGGCGAGGGACACCTTGACCGCCCACAGAGCCGGCTGGACGACGTCCACCCGATGGAAGTCGGGCTGACCCGGCTCACCACGCAGCACCGCGAACAGATCCCAGTCGACGAACGGCTCCAACGCCTCACGGCACTCCTGCATACGCCGCGCGAAAGCACCGCCGTCGTCGAGAAGCTTGACGGCCATGCCGGGCCACTGGGCACCCTGACCGGGGAACACGAACACGGGATCACCCAGCCGGCGACCGGAGCCGCGCACCACACCCGCGTGGCCGTCCGCATCCGTGTCCGCCAGCGCCCGCAGACGCGTCAGCAACTCGGTGCGGTCGTCCCCGGCGACCGCCGCACGGTGTTCGAACACCGTCCGCGAGCCCGCCAGCATGCGCGCCACCACGTCCGCGGACAGATCGGGATAGCGGTCCAGGAAGTCCGCCACCCGTCCCGCCTGGGCCCGCAGCGCACCCTCACCCCGCCCCGACAGCAGCATCGGCACCCCCACCCCGCCGGACGGTTCGGCGACGGCCTCGGGAACAGGCTCGGCAGGCGGCTCCTCCAGGATCAGATGCGCGTTCGTACCACTGATCCCGAACGCCGAGACGCCGGCGCGGCGCGGGGTGCCGGTGCGCGGCCAGGGCTGGTTCTCCGTCAGCAGTTTGGCCTGGCCCGTGCTCCAGTCGACGTGGGGTGAGGGTTCGTCGATGTGGAGCGTGCGCGGCAGCGTGTCGTGCCTCATCGCCATGACCATCTTGATGACGCCGGCGACACCGGCCGCGGCCTGGGTGTGACCGATGTTGGACTTCACCGAACCCAGCAGGAGCGGCTCTCCGGCCGGACGGTCCTGACCGTAGGTCGCCAGAAGTGCCTGCGCCTCGATGGGGTCGCCGAGGGTGCTGCCGGTGCTGTGTGCCTCCACGGCGCTGATCTCGGCGGGAGTGAGGGCCGCCTGCGCCAGGGCGGTGCGGATCAGCCGTTGCTGCGCGGGACCGTTCGGGGCGGTGAGCCCGTTGGAGGCGCCGTCCTGGTTCACCGCCGAACCCCGCACCACGGCCAGGACCGGATGCCCCAGCCGACGTGCGTCCGACAGACGTTCCAGCAGCACCAGGCCGACACCCTCGGCGAAACCCGTGCCGTTCGCCCCGGCCGCGAACGCCCGACACCGACCGTCGGGAGACATGGCGCGCTGCCTGCTGAAAGCGGTGAACGTACCGGGAGTCGACAGGACGGTGGCGCCGCCCGCGAGGGCGAGGGTGCACTCGCCCTGCCGCAGCGACTGCGCCGCCAGATGGATCGCCACCAGCGACGACGAACACGCCGTGTCCACCGTGATCGCCGGCCCCAGCAGACCCAGGAGATACGAAAGCCGACCGGAGATCACACTGGTGGCGTTGCCCGTGAGGAGCATGCCGTCCAGCCCGTCAGGGGCTTCGTGCAGCAAGGTCGAGCCGTACTCCTGGGCGATGGCGCCGACGAACACGCCGGCCGTGCTGTTGCCGAGGGATGTCGGGTCGATGCCCGCGCGTTCGAAGGTCTCCCAGGCCGTCTCCAGCAGCAGCCGCTGCTGCGGATCCATCGCCAGCGCCTCACGCGGCGATATCCCGAAGAACGCCTCGTCGAACCGCCCGGCATCCTCGAGGAAGCCACCGCTGCGGGAGTAGGACGTGCCCGGTCTGTCCGGGTCGGGGTCGTACAGGGCGTCCAGGTCCCAGCCGCGGTCGTCGGGGAAGTCGCTGATCGCGTCGGTTCCCGAGCGCAGCAGTTCCCACAGGTCCTCCGGGCCTGCGACCCCACCGGGCAGGCGGCACCCCATGGCGACGATGGCGATGGGGTCCGCGTCCGTCGTGGCGCTCGCCCGGAGCGCCGGGAGGGGCGCCGCTGCGGCGGCTCCGCCGCGGCTCTCGGCCAGGTGCTCCGCCAGGGCCTGCGGCGTCGGATGGTCGAAGACCACGGTCGGGGCCAGCCGCAGGCCGGTCGCGGTGTTGAGGCGGTTGCGCAGCTCGACGGCGGAGAGCGAGTCGAAGCCGATGTCCTTGAACGCGCTGTCGGCGCGTACGGCCTGCGGCGACTCGTGTCCGAGGACCGCTGCCGCGTGCTTGCGCACCGCGTCGAGCAGGGCGCGTTCGGCCTCCTTCGCCGAGAGTCCGGCGAGCCAGGCGCCGGTACCCTGCGCGTCACCGGATTCGACGGCGGCGGTACGCCGCGTGACGGCGCGGACGAGACCGCTCAGCAGCGTGGGCACCCCGCCGGAACGCCGTCGCAGGGCGGCGTGGTCGAAGAGGGCGGCCACGAAGGCGGCGCCTCGCCGGGCGACGGCGGCGTCGAGCAGTGCCAGTCCCTGCTCGGCTTCGAGCGACCGGACGCCGTTGCGGGCGATGCGGACGCGGTCGGTGGCGCCCAGATGCGCGGTGAGACCGCCGGCCTCCCATAGGCCCCAGGCCACCGCGGTGGCAGGCAGTCCGAGCGAGCGCCGGTGCTCGGCCAGGGCGTCGAGGAAGGCGTTGGCCGCGGCGTAGTTGGCCTGTCCCGGTCCGCCCAGGATGCCGGCGACCGACGAGAACAGGATGAAGTGCTTCAGGTCGGCGCCGCGCGTGAGGTCGTGCAGGTGCAGTGCCGCGTCCACCTTGGGCCGCAGCACAGTGGCGACCTGCTCCGGAGAAAGACCGGACACCGTCCCGTCGTCGAGGACGCCTGCGCTGTGCACCACGGCGGTCACGGGACGGTCGAGGCCGGCGAGCACCGTCGCCAGGGCCTCCCGGTCGGCCACGTCGCACGCTTCGACCGTCACGGACGCGCCCAGATCGGTGAGTTCGCCGATCAGGTCGTCGGCGCCGTCGGCCGCGCGTCCGCTTCTGCTCAGCAGCAACAGGTGGCGGGCGCCGTGTGCGGTGACCATGTGCCGGGCGACGAGCCGGCCCAGGCCGGTGGTTCCGCCGGTGACGAGGGTGACGCCCTCCGGGTCGAGCGTTCGCGGTTCTTCGGACGCGAGGTCGGCGGCGCGCGTCAGGCGGGGGACGAGAACACCGCCTGCGCGAACGGCGGTCTGAGGTTCGCCGGACTCGACGGCGGCGCGCAGCCCGGCCACGTCCGCGGCGAGCGAGTCCGCCTCGGAGTCCAGGTCGATCAGGACGAGACGTCCGGGGTGTTCGGCCTGCACCGTCCGGGCGAGGCCCCACACGGGGGCCCCGGCCAGGTCGGCGACGCCGGAAGCGGGCTCGGCCGCGACGGCGCCACGGGTCGCGAGAACAAGACGAGTGGCCTCGTACCGTTCGTCGCGCAACCAGTGCTGCACCTGCGCGAGGGCTGCCTGCACGCGCGCGTGGACCGCGGCCGCGGTGTCGGCCATGCCATCGGCGGTGTCGGCCGTGGTGTGGGCGGCTCCCGGCCCGGAACGGTCACAGAGCACGAGCAGGGTGTCGGGCGCGGGCCCCGAGACGTCCGCCGTCAGGTCCGGCACCCCGTGCGCGTCGAACCCCGCGTCGGTGAGGGCGGAGGCGGTGCGGGCGGCGTCGGGGCCCACCGCCAGCCACCGGCCCGCGGGCTGCGGCTCGGGCGGGGTCGTCACAGGCTGCCACTGGGTGTGCAGCAGCATCTGCCGGACGGTCTCGTCCTCCGCGGAAGCCGCTTCCCCCATGGGCCGCGTCGACAAGGCGCCCACGGAGACGACGAGGGCTCCCGCCGGGTCCACGGCGAGCAGCGCGACGCCCTCCGGCTCCGGCCGGGTCAGCAGCACTCGCAGCGTGGTGGCACCGGCCGCGTGCAGTCGTACACCGTGCCAGGAGAACGGCAGGTTGAGCGGGCCGGATACATCCTTGTCCACTTCGCCCAGGACGTCGGGATGCAGGGCAGCGTCCAGCAATGCCGGGTGCAGACTCCAGCCGTCGGTCGTCTCCCCTTCGGGCAGGGCGATTTCGGCGAAGACTTCCGCGTCCCTGGTCCACACGGCGCGCAGGCCCCGGAACGCGGGGCCGTAGCCGTATCCGGCCTGGGCCATCCGTTCGTAGGCGTCCTCGACGGGCATCGCTTGCGCGCCCTGCGGTGGCCAGGTCGCGAGGGCTTCGGCGGCGGTGTCTTCCGGCAGGGCGGGGACCAGGAAGCCGTGGGCATGCCGGGACCACAGTGGGTCGGCCGTCGATTCGGCGCCGCTCTGCGGCGCGGAGTGGACGCTCACCGCACGGCGTCCCGAGGCGTCCGGCGCCCCGACGGTCACCTGCAGGCTGACGGTCTGCTGTGCCCCGACCAGGAGCGGGGCCTCGAGGACCAGTTCCTCGAGACAGGGGGCGCCCACCTCGTCACCCGCCCGGATCGCGGCCTCGACGAAGGCCGTTCCGGGAAACAGGACGGACCCGCGCACCACGTGGTCGGCCAGCCACGGATGCGTGGCCGTGGAGACCCGCCCGGTGAACACCACGCCGTCCTCGTCCGCGCGGTGGATCGCGGCGCCCAGCAGCGGGTGCGCGACGGGGCGCAGGCCGAACGACTGCGGGTCACCGCCTGTCGGTGTGGTGAGCCAGTGGCGGGTGCCCTGGAAGGGGTAGGTGGGCAGGTCGGGGTGGATGGGTGTGGCGGTGGGCGCGGGGGTCGGGTGGAGGGTCACGCCCTGGGTCCAGGCGGTGCTGAGGGCGTGTGTCCAGTCGTGTGCGTCGCCGTGGTCGCGGTGGAGTGTGGCGAGGACGGCGCCCTGTTCGGCGAGGTCGTCCAGGGCGTCGAGTGTTTCCTGCGTCGGGAGGGTGAGGACGGGGTGGGGGCTGACCTCGATGAACGCGGTGATGCCGGCGTGGGCCAGGGCGCGGGTGGCGGCCTGGTAGTCGACGGTGTGACGCAGGTTGCGGTACCAGTAGTCGGCGTCCAGGTGGGCGCCGTCGACGGGACCGCCGGTCAGGGAGGAGTAGAAGGGCAGTTCGCCGCTGCGTGGTGCGACGGGTGCCAGCGCCTCGAGGATCTGCTCCTTGATGGCCTCGGCGTGAACGGAGTGGGAGGCGTAGTCGATGAGGACGCGTCGGTGGCGTACCTCGTTCTCCTCGCACCAGGCGCTGAGTTCGTCGAGGGCGTGGAGGGAGCCGGACAGGACGGTGTTGGCGGGGCTGTTGAGCGCTCCGATGTCCAGTCCGAGGTCGGCGGCGATGGTCTCGGCCCGCTCCCGCGGCACTGCCAGGGAGATCATTCCGCCGCGGCCGGCGATCTGGGAGATCAGCTTCGAGCGCAGCGTCACGATGCGCGCGCCGTCGGCCAGGGTGAGGGCGCCCGACACGGTCGCGGCGGCGATCTCGCCCTGCGAGTGACCCACCACCGCCACGGGACGGACGCCCGCGGCCTGCCACTGCGCGGCGAGGGACACCTTGACCGCCCACAGAGCCGGCTGGACGACGTCCACCCGATGGAAGTCGGGCTGACCCGGCTCACCACGCAGCACCGCGAACAGGTCCCAGTCGACGAACGGCTCCAACGCCTCACGGCACTCCTGCATACGCCGCGCGAAAGCACCGCCGTCATCCAGGAGTTCGACGGCCATGGACGGCCACTGGGCACCCTGACCGGGGAACACGAACACGGGATCACCCAGCCGGCGACCGGAGCCGCGCACCACACCCGCGTGGCCGTCCGCATCCGTGTCCGCCAGCGCCCGCAGACGCGTGACGAGTTGCGTGCGGTCGTCGCCGGTGATCGCGGCGCGGTGTTCGAACACCGTGCGCGAGCCCGCCAGCATGCCCGCCACCGTGTCGGTGGGCAGGTCCGGATGACGTTCCAGGAAGTCCGCCAGCCGTGCCGCCTGGGCCCGCAGCGCACCCTCACCACGCCCCGACAGCAGCATCGGCACCCCCACCCCGCCGGACGGTTCGGCGACGGCTTCGGGAACAGGCTCGGCAGGCGGCTCCTCCAGGATCAGATGCGCGTTCGTACCACTGGCGCCGAAGGAGGAGACGCCGGCGCGGCGGGGAGTGCCCGTGCGCGGCCAGGGCTGGGATTCGGTCAGGAGCTGGAGTCGGTCTGTGCTCCAGTCGACGTGGGGTGAGGGTTCGTCGATGTGGAGCGTGCGCGGCAGCATGTCGTGCCTCATCGCCATGACCATCTTGATGACGCCGGCGACACCGGCCGCGGCCTGGGTGTGACCGATGTTGGACTTCACCGAACCCAGCAGGAGCGGCTCTCCGGCCGGACGGTCCTGACCGTAGGTCGCCAGAAGTGCCTGCGCCTCGATGGGGTCGCCGAGAGTGGTGCCGGTGCCGTGCGCCTCCACGGCGCTGATCTCGGCGGGAGCTAGGCCGGCCCGCGCCAGGGCGGTGCGGATCACCCGTTGCTGCGCGGGACCGTTCGGGGCGGTGAGCCCGTTGGAGGCGCCGTCCTGGTTGATCGCCGAACCCCGCACCACGGCCAGGACCGGATGCCCGAGTCTGCGGGCGTCCGACAGACGTTCCAGCAGGACCAGGCCGACACCCTCGGCGAAACCCGTGCCGTTCGCCCCGGCCGCGAACGCCCGACACCGACCGTCGTCCGAGAGCGCCCCCTGGCGGCTGAACTCCACGAGTGCACCGGGCGTCGACATGACGGTGGCGCCGCCCGCGAGGGCGAGGGTGCACTCGCCCTGCCGCAGCGACTGCGCCGCCAGATGGATCGCCACCAGCGACGACGAACACGCCGTGTCCACCGTGATCGCCGGCCCCAGCAGACCCAGCGTGTAGGAGATGCGGCCGGAGGCGACGCTGACGGCCGATCCGTTGCCGAGGTAGCCCTCCAGGTTCTCGGGGGCACGCTCGTGGAGGCCGGGGCCGTAGCCCCCGTACATCACACCGGCGAAGACGCCCGTCCGGCTGCCCTTCAGCGACCCCGGGTCGATGCCCGCGCGTTCGAAGGTCTCCCAGGCCGTCTCCAGCAGCAGCCGCTGCTGCGGATCCATCGCCAGCGCCTCACGCGGCGATATCCCGAAGAACGCCTCGTCGAACCGCCCGGCGTCCTCCAGGAACGCGCCCTGCCGGGCGGACGACTTCCCACCGCCGCCGCCTTCCTCGCCCAGGAGCCGGTCCAGGTTCCAGCCCCGGTCGTCGGGAAGCGGTCCGACCGCGTCGGTCTCCGCCACGAGCAGGTCCCACAGCTCCTTGGGCGTCCGGGCCCCGCCGGGCAGGCGGCAGCCCATCGCCACGATGGCGATGGGCTCGTCCGACCGGCCCGTCACCGCCGTTGCCTCGGCGTCCCCCGCGCTCTCCGCGCTCTCCGCGCCGAGGCCGCCCTCCCCCAGGCCGTCGAGGTACCGCGCGAGGGCTTGCGGGGTCGGGTAGTCGTAGGCCACGGCGGCTGAGAGACGGTGGCCGGAGGCGGCCGACAGCCGGTCGCGGAGGGTCACGGCGGACAGGGAGGTGAAGCCGAGTTCGTGCAGAGGCCGATCGGCGGTCACCTCCTCCAAGGGCAGACCGAGGACGTCCGCGACCACGGAGCGCACCAGGCCGAGCAGCCCGTGCCGCGTCGTCGGAAGGACCGCGTCGGCGGACATCGGGATCGCGGCGGGCGCTGTTCCGGTCGGGCCTTCGGCGGCCAGATCGGGGCGGACGTTCACCGACGGATTGACGACGAGCAGCGTCGCGGGCAGCTCGGCCAGCCGCTGACGTGCGGTCTTCCCCGTCGACGTACGCGGGATGCCGTCGATGACGTGGAACTCGTCGGGCACCTTGAAGTAGGACAGTTCCCGACGGCAGGTCTCCAGAAGCTCGCGCGTGTCGATGCCCCCGGGGCCTTCCGGACCCGGCACCAGGTAGGCGACGGGCACCTCGCCCAGTACGGCGTGGGGCTTGCCCGCCACCGCGGCCTCGGCCACGCCGGGCACCCCGGCCAGGACGTGCTCCACCTCCGCGGGGTGGATGTTCTCGCCGCCGCGGATGATGAGTTCCTTGACCCGGCCGGTGATGGTGAGCCTCCCGGCGGAGTCCTGCCGGCCGAGGTCGCCGGTGCGGTACCAGCCGTCCACGAGCACGGCCCGGGTCGCCTCCGGGGCGTTGTGATATCCGGTCATGGTGGCCGGACTGCGCACCCAGATCTCGCCCTCGTGGCCGGCAGTCACCTCCTCGCCGGTCAGCGCGTCCGTCAGACGCAGCGTCAGGCCGGGCAGCGGGGTGCCGGTCGTGCCCAGGACGCGTGGCCCGGTGAGGGCCTGCGTGGTGATGGCGCCTCCGGTCTCGCTGCTGCCGTAGCTGTCCAGGAGGCGGATGCCGAAGGCGTCCTCGAAGGCTTCGTGCAGCGCGGGCGGGCAGGCCGAGCCGGCCGCCATGCACACCCGCAGCTGCGGCAGTTCGAGCCCGCGCTCGCGGGCGAGGTCCACCATGCGGTGGTAGGTGGTGGGGGAGCCGACCAGGAAGGTGGCCCGCTCGCTGCGGACGGTCTCCATGATCTCGTCAGGGGCCGAGCCCTCCAGGATGTGGGCGAAGGCCCCGACGGCCAGCGTGGCGAGTACACCGATGTTGTGCGAGGCGGCATGGTACAGCGGCATCGGCCACACGAGGCGGTCGGTCGCGGACAGGCCGAGGATCGGCTGGGTGCATGCGGCCGTGGCCCAGAGGGACTTGCGCTGGGTCGTGACGACGCCCTTGGGACGTCCGGTGGTGCCGGAGGTGTACAGGATCCAGGCCGTCTCGTCCAGGCCCAGGTCGTCCCGAGCGTCGGCGGGCGGCGGGGTGACGGCGAGGTGCTCGAAGTCGGTGGCGCCCGCCACCGGTTCGGCGGCCCCGACGACGATCAGACGGCAGTCCAGCCCCGTGCTCCGACCGGTCCTCAGCAGCTGGGGCAGCTGCGCCGCGCCGCTGATCACCGTGCGGGCGCCGCTGTCGAGGAGATGGTGGGCGAGCTCGGTGTCGGACGAGCGTGGGTCGACCGGCACGCCGACGGCTCCCGCGCGCGTGACGGCGAGATAACTCTCCACCATCTCTACCCGGTTGCCCATGCGCAGCAGGACGCGGTCACCGCGTTCCACCCCGAGTGCGGCGAGGTGCCCGGCGAGGAACCGGGTGCGCCGCTCCAGAGCGCCGTAGGTGACGGAGCGCCGGGAGTCCTGGAAGACCCGCTCGTCCGCTCGCTGCAGTGCGTGGTGCGTGAGGATCTCGTGCAGCGGGCGGACAAGTGCGACGGAGGGCTCTTCGGTCACAGCTCGGCTTCCAATCACATGGGACGATGGACGGACTCTGACAATCCGGGGCCGCCATCCCCCAGGCACCGTCGGCACAAGGAGCGGCAGAGATCGTTCCCGATCCTTGCCAAGCAGTATGTCGAGGGGGGCACTAGGTCTTTCTCTAAACCCGGCCCGGCATGCCCTGGACGCCGCCTGCCGGCAAGGCCGAGGGCCCTGCCCCCGTCGAGCGGGGGGCAGGGCCCTCGGTGCGGGGGCCGGTCAGGCGCCTCGGGCGGTGAGCCAGCCGTCGGTGGCCCCGGCGGTGGAGCGGGCGTGGTCCTCCATCATCGTGAAGTGGTTGCCGGGGACGTCGAGGACGGTGTGGGCCCGGTGCCAGGACGTCTGCCACTCCTCGGGCCGCATCTCCTCACCGGGTTCCGCGGGCACCGGGGGCTCGCTGGAGCGCACCAGCAGCACGGGGCACTCCAGGGGGTCCGGCTCCCATTCCCCGATCATCGCGACGTACCAGCTCATCGCGGTGAGCCGTGCCGAGTCCATGTGCGCGAACATCGACTCCCGTTCGAACATGCCGCTGAGCATCTGCTGGGAGAAGCGCAGGAACGGGGAGTCGGCCCGTGGCATGTAGGTGTCCAGCAGGACGACGGCGGCCGGCGGGGCGCCGCGCTCCTGCATCCGCCGGGCGGCCGAGAGGGCGAGGACCCCGCCGGACGACGAGCCGAGCAGGACCGGCCGAACGTCCCCGACGGTCCGCCGTACGGCGTCGGCGTGCAGGTCGGCCACCGCGTCGAAGGTCGCCGGCAGCGCCTCACCCGCGCCGAAGCCCTGGGTGGGCAGCGCCCACACGTCGCGCCGGCCGCGGAACGGCGAGGCGAACCGGGCGTACTGGTGGACACCGGCGAGGGCGACATAGGAGCTGAAGCAGACCAGCGGCGCCGCGGCGGCGCCTGCCGAGAGCCGGATCGCCACGGGCAGGCCGGGGAGTTCGTCCGGCGAGGTGAAGGTGGGACGCAGTTCCGCCGCCGCCTGGAGCAGGGTGAAGCCGTCGTCGACACGGTCGTCGAGGCAAGCCTGCTTGAACAGGCCCCCGAGGGTGTCCTCGGGGCGGATGCCCGGCGTGCCCGCAGCCGTCTGTTCCCGGCCGGTCTCCTGGGGGGACCGATCTGCGAGCCGGCCGTGCACATGGGCGGCGAGGGCCTCGGGTGTGGCGTGGTCGAACAGGAGGGTCGGCGCCAGCTTCAGGCCGGTGGCGGTGGCGAGGTGGTTACGGAGTTCGACCACCGTGAGGGAGTCGAAGCCCTGCTCGGTGAAGAGCCGGTCGGGCTCCACCTCGTCGGCGCTCGCGTGCCCCAGCACGGTGGCGGCGAGGTCGCGCACCAGACCGAGCAGCAGGGTGCGGCCCTCTTCCGCGGAGCGTCCGGCCAGCAGCGACGGGCCGGCCGGCTCCGACGGACCGGACGCGCTCCTGCGACGCGCCGCCGCGGCGCCGGGCCTCAGCATCGAGCGGACTCCCGCCCGGCCCGAACCAGTGGCGACGGCGATCACCGCGGGGTCGGCCGTGGTGAGGGCGTCGTCCAGCAGAGCGAGGGCGTCCTCGGTGGTCAGGGGACGCAGGCCGCCGCGGCTCAGCCGGCCCCGGTCGGTCCGGGACAGGCGGGCGGTGATGCCGCTGTCGTCGCTCCACAGGCCCCAGGCGACGGACGACGCAGGTCGTCCGAGTGAGCGTCTGAGGGCCGCGAGGCCGTCGAGGAAGGCGTTCGCCGCCGCGTAGTTGGCCTGGCCGGGGGCGCCGAAGGTGCCCGCCGCCGAGGAGAACAGCACGAACGCGGCCGGACGGTGGTCCGTCGTGGCGTGGTGCAGGTTCCAGGCGCCGTCCGCCTTCGGACGCAGTACCGTGTCGAAGCGCGCCCCGTCGAGTGCGGTGAGGACGGCGTCGTCGGTGACACCGGCCGCGTGGACCACCCCGGTCAGCGGCGCGTCGGCGGGCACGTGGGTCAACAGCCGCTCGACGTCGGCACGCCGGGCCACGTCGCAGGCCTCCAGCCGTACTCGGGCGCCCAGCTCGGTCAGCTCGGACACCAGAGCGTCCGCGCCGTCCGCGGCGGGGCCGCGCCGTCCGGCGAGCAGCAGCGAACGCACACCGTGCCGGGTGACGAGGTGGCGGGCGACGGCCCGGCCGAGGGCGCCGGTGGCGCCGGTGACGAGCACCGTGCCCGCGGCGAGGTCGGGTACGGCGCCGGGGGCGGCGGGCACGGCGTCGGGGTACAGGACCCGTCCCTCGCGGACCGCACTGTGCGGGCGACCGGAGGCGATCGCGCCGAGCAGTGCGGCCTCGTCGCCGGCCTCCGCCCCGCCGGGCAGGTCCACCAGCTGGAAGCGGCCGGGGTGTTCGCTCTGTCCGGCGCGGACCAGTCCCCACAGGGCGGCAGCGGTCACATCCGGCAGCGCCGCGTCCGCGGATGCGTCGTCCTGGGCAGCCGTCACCGCGCGGCGGGTGACGAACACGAGCCGGGCGTCGGTGTACCGCTCGTCGGCGAGCCAGCCGCTCATCACCTCGTGGGTGCGGGACAGCCGGCCCCGCAACGCCTCGGGCATGCCGTGATCGCCGACGTGACCCGGCTCCGGTGCGACGACGACCACCTCGGGCATCGTCATGCCGGTGTCGACGGCCTTGGCGAGCGACTCGAGGTCGGCGTAGGTCTCCACATGGACGCCCGCCGCGTCGAGGGAGGCGACCACCCGGTCGTCGCCCCCGCCGAGGACGATCCAGCGCACCGTGCGCGGAGCGGGCGGCTCGGGGGCGGGAAGCGTCTCCTGCCAGTCCAGGCGCAGCAGTTCGGGCCGGCCCGGCCCCGCCGGGGCCGGGGCGGCGGGCGCCTCCCGCAGGGTGATCGCATCGGCGGTGGCGACGGCCCGGCCGGTGGTGTCGGTGACCAGGACCCGGTAGCCGTGGTCGTGGCCGGCGGGGCTCAGGCGCACCCTCAGCGCGGTCGCGCCGGTGGCGTGCAGGGTCAGCCCGGTCCACGCGAACGGCAGCATCGGCGGCGCCGTGTCCTCGTCGTCGTGCCGCAGCCCGGGGCGCCTGACCAGCAGGGCCTGGACGGCCGCGTCGAGCAGGGCAGGATGCAGGGCGTGCCGGGAGGCGTCGTCCCGGTACGGTTCCGGCAACGCGACCTCGGCATACACCTCCTCGCCGCGCTCCCACACGCTGCCCAGGCCGCGGAAGCTCGGACCGTAGGCGAAGCCCGCTGCGGCGAAGGCCGGGTAGGGGTCCTCGCCGGAGACGAGGGAGGCTCCCGGCGGAGGCCAGGCGGCCAGGTCGCCGGCCGGCACGGACGGCGGCTGCGGAGCGAGGACGCCCTGGGCGTGCCGCTGCCATTCCCCGTCGTCCGCCGAGGGCCTCGACCACACGGCGAAGGCACGACGGCCCTGATCGTCGGCGGCTTCCGCGGTGACCTGGAGGTGGGCGGCGCCCTCGGCGGGCACGACGAGCGGGCTGAGCAGGGTGAGTTCGCTCAGGTGGCCGCAGCCGGTGCGGTCGCCCACGTGCACGGCGAGGTCGAGGTAGCCGGTGGCGGGGAGGATCACCTGCCCGAGGACGGCGTGGTCGGCGAGCCAGGGGTGGCTGCGCAGTGACAGCCGTCCGGTGAACAGCAGGTCGTCCGAGCCCGCGCGGGCTATCTCGGCCGCGAGGAACGGGTGGTCCGCGGGGTGCAGTCCGGCGGCGCCGGGGTCGCCGGCGGCGGCCACGGTCGGCAGCCAGAACCGCTGCCGCTGGAATGCGTAGGTGGGCAACGGCACGGCGCGGGCGCCGGGGAGGAGCGCCGTCCAGTCCGGCTCGGCGCCGTGCGCGAACAGTGTGCCGACGGCGCGGAGCAGGGAGCCGGTCTCTGACTCGTCCCGCGAGGCGGCCGCCGCGAACACCGTTTCGGGCGTGTCGGGCTCCGCCTCGGCGAGCGCCGTCTCGGCGAGCGCGGTGAGCGAACTGTCCGGCCCGACCTCCAGGAAGCGGCGGACGCCGAGGCCGTGCAGCCGGGTGACGCAGTCGTGGAAGCGGACCGGCTCACGGAGGTGCCGCACCCAGTGCTCGGGGTCGGTGAGCAGACCGGCGGCGGCCGGTTCACCGGTCCGTGCGGAGACGACGGACAGGACCGGCTCGCGGTAGGAGATGCCTTCGGCGACGGCCCGGAAGTCGTCGAGCGCCGGATCCATGAGCGGGGAGTGGAAGGCGTGGCTGACCCGGAGCCGCGTCGTGCGCCGGCCGGCCGCCGAGAAATGCTCGCAGATCCGGGCGACGGCCTCCTCCGTGCCGGAGACGACGGTCGCGGAGGGCCCGTTGAGGGCGGCGATGCCGACTTCGCGTTCCCGTCCGGCCAGCAGCGGCAGGACCTCCTGCTCGGTGGCCCGGATCGACGCCATCGCGCCGCCGGAGGGGAGTTCCTGCATGAGCCGGCCGCGGGCGGCGACCAGGGCGCAGGCGTCGTCGAGGGAGAACACTCCGGCGACATGGGCCGCGGCGATCTCTCCGACGGAGTGGCCGGCGACGTGGTCCGGGCGGACGCCCCACGACTCCAGCAGGCGGTACAGGGCGACTTCGAAGGCGAACAGGGCGGGCTGTGCGTGCTCGGTGCGGTTCAGGAGTTCGGCGTCGTCTCCCAGGACCACCGCCCGCAGTCCGGGAACGCGTTCGCACACGGCGTCGAAGGCCTGCGCGAACACCGGGTGGGCGGCGTGCAGTTCGCGGCCCATGCCGGGCCGCTGCGCCCCCTGGCCGGTGAACAGGAAGGCCGTGCGGCCGCCTGCGCGTGCGGCGCCGGTGACCGTGCCGGGCAGCGGCGTTCCCTCGGCCAGGGCCCGCAGCCGGGCCGCGAGGCCGTCGTGATCGTCGCCGACGAGGACGGCTCGGTGGGCGAACGGCGTCCGGGTGGTCGCGAGCGCCAACGCGGTGTCGGCGACGGCGACCTCGGGGTGTGCGCTCACGTGGTCGAGCAGCCGGGCGGCCTGGTCGCGCAGGGCGTCACGGCTGCGACCGGTGACGATCCAGGGCACCGGGCACTGCACCCGTGACTGCGCCTGCGCCTGCGCCTGCGAGGTGACGGCGAGAGGTTCGTCGGTGCGCGGTTCGTCGGTGCGCGGTTCATCGGCGTCGGACGTGTCGTGGGGTGCGTCGGCGACGCCTTCCAGGATGACGTGCGCGTTGGTGCCGCTGATGCCGAACGACGACACACCCGCACGCCGCGGACGCCCGCCCTCCTCCTCCCAGACCCGCGCCCGCGTCACCAACTCCACCGCACCGGCCGACCAGTCCACATGCGACGACGGCTCATCCACATGCAACGTCGCCGGCACCACACCGGACCGCATCGCCAACACCATCTTCATCACACCCGCCACACCGGCACCCGCCTGCGTATGACCCACATTCGACTTCACCGACCCCAACCACAACGGCCGATCCACCGAACGACCCTGACCATAGGTCGCCAACAACGCCTGCGCCTCGATCGGATCACCCAACCGCGTCCCCGTGCCATGCGCCTCCACCACATCCACATCCACCGCCGACACACCCGCATCCGCCAACGCCGCCCGGATCACCCGCTGCTGCGACGGACCGTTCGGCGCACTCAAACCATTCGACGCACCGTCCTGATTCACCGCCGAACCCCGCACCACCGCCAACACCGGATGCCCCAGCCGACGCGCATCCGCCAACCGCTCCACCAACAACAGACCACCACCCTCCGAGAACCCCGTCCCGTCCGCCGCCTCCGCGAACGCCTTGCACCGACCGTCCACCGCCAACCCCTGCTGACGACTGAAGTCCACGAACAGACCGGGCGTCGACATCACGGTGACGCCGCCGGCCAGCGCCAGGTCGCACTCCCCCGCACGCAGCGCCTGCGCCGCCAGATGCAGGGCGACCAGCGACGACGAGCAGGCGGTGTCGACGGTGACCGCCGGCCCTTCCAGCCCGAAGGTGTAGGAGACGCGGCCCGACAGGACGCTCGCGGAGTTGCCCGTGCCCAGGTGGGCGCCGACGTCGTCGCCGGGCGCGAGCGGGCGGGAGGTGTAGTCCTGGTAGTTCGTGCCGGCGAAGACACCGGTCCGGCTGCCGCGCAGTGACCGCGGATCGATTCCGGCCCGCTCGAACGTCTCCCAAGCGGTCTCGAGCAGCAGCCGCTGCTGCGGGTCCATGGCCAGAGCCTCGCGGGGCGAGATGGCGAAGACGCCGGGATCGAAGTCGGCGAAGCCGTCCAGGAATCCACCGGTGAGTGTGGCGGTACGGCCCGCCGTGCCGGGTTCGGGATGGTAGAGCCCGGCCACGTCCCAGTCCCGGTCCTCCGGGAAGGGGCCCATCACGTCGGTCCCGTCGGCCAGCAGCTGCCAGAACCGCTCCGGAGTGTCCGCCCCGCCGGGGAAGCGGCAGGCCATGCCGACGATCACGACCGGGTCCTCGCCCGTGTCCCGGCGGCTGACGGCGACCTCGGAGTCGGAGGCGGAGGCGTCCGCCGGGGCGAGCTGCTCGCCGAGGTACTCGGCCAGGGCCGCGGGCGTGGGGTAGTCGTACACGAGGGTGGCGGGCAGCCGCATGCCGGTCGCCTCGCCCAGGGTGTTGCGCAGCTCCACGGCGGTGAGGGAGTCGAAGCCGAGTTCCCGGAAGGCCCGGGCCGGCTCGACGTCGTCGGGGCTCGGATGGTTGAGGACGTAGGCGATGTGTCCGCGCACCAGCTCGAGCAGGGCATGCCGGCGGTCGGCCTCCCCGAGGGCGGCGATCGTGGCCATCACGTCGTTGTCGTCGCCGCCGGAGACGGCCGGGGCGGCGGCGTGCTGCGCGCGCAGCCGTCCCAGATCCGGAAGTTCGGCGTAGAGACGGCGCGGGCGGCCCTTGCCGAGCTCCGCCCCGAAGACCTCCCAGTCGATGTCGGTGACGACGAGTGCGGTGTCGTCCTGATCGAGGGCGTGTTGCAGGGCCGTGACGGCGACGGCGGGGTCCATGAGGCGGACGCCGTGGCGCTGGAGTCGTTCGCCGACCGTGCCGGAGGCCATGCCTCCGTCGGCCCAGCCGCTCCATGCGATCGCCGTGGCGGGCAGACCGCGCGAGCGGCGGTCCTCGGCGAGGGCGTCCAGGAAGGCGTTGCCGGGGGCGTAGTTGCCGTGTCCGGGGCTGCCGAAGACGCCCGAGGACGAGGAGAACAGCACGAAGGCGGAGAGGTCCAGGCCGGCGGTCGCGGCGTCCAGGTTGCGGGCGCCTCCCGCCTTGACCCGCAGGACCTCGGCGAGGCGCTCGGGCGTGAGCGAGCCGATGACTCCGTCGTCGAGAACGGCGGCGGTGTGGAAGACGGCGGTGAGGGGGCGCTCCTCGGGGACGGAGGCCAGCAGGCCGGCGAGGTCCGCGGGGTCGGCGATGTCGCAGGCGACGAGGTCCGCGCGGGCGCCGAGAGCGGTCAGTTCGGCGAGCAGCCCGGCGGCGGATTCCGCCTCCGGGCCGGAGCGGCTGACGAGGAGGAGGTGCGCCGCTCCCTCGCGGGCGAGCCAGCGGGCCACGTGACGGCCGAGGGCGCCGGTGCCGCCGGTCACGAGGACGGTGCCCTCCGGTCGCCACCGGCGTCGGCCGGCGAGTCCGCCGACGGCGGCGCGCTCCAGTCGGCGGCCCAGCGTGCCGGTGGCGCGGACGGCGACCTGGTCCTCGTGGTCGGTTCCGGCGAGGACGGCGACGACCCGGTCGGCGGTGCGCGCGTCGAGCTGGTCGGGCAGGTCGATCAGGCCGCCCCAGCAGTCGGCCTGTTCCAGGGCGACGACCCGGCCGAAGCCCCAGACGAGGGCCTGGGCCGGTGCGGCGGGGGCCTCGCCGGCACGGGTGGCTACGGCGCCGCGGGTGAGGAACCACACCGGGAGCCGGACGTTGAGGTCGTCCATGGCCTGCACCAGGGCGACGGTGGCGGCGAAACCACCGGGCAGCAGCGGGTGCCCGGGATGCGCGCTGCCGTCGAGGGCGAGCAGGGACAGGACGCCGCGGGCGTCGGCCGTCGCCTCGGCCAGCACGGCGGCGAGCGCCGTGCGGTCGGCGTGCTCGTCGACCACGACGAGGGTGCAGTCGGCTCCGGCGCGGGCCAGGGCGGCCTGCACGCAGGTGGCCTCGGGACCGTTGTGGTGGCCGCGGGACACGACGAGTGTCCAGCGGCCGGTGAGGGCCGGCGTCGGCGTGTCCTGCAGCGGGCGCCAGGTGATGCGGTAGCGCCAGCGGTCGGCGATGGCACGGTCGTTGCCGCGCCGCCGGTAGTCGGCCAGGGCGGGGTGCAGTGCGGCCGTGGCCTGTTCGTCGAGGCCGAGCGCTGCGGCGAGGGCGGTGAGGTCGCCCGACTCGACGGCCTGCCAGAACGGGGCGTCCGCGGCGCCGGCGGTCACCGTGGGCGCGGCTGCGGTGAACCCCGGCCAGTACCGGCGGCGTTGGAAGGCGTAGACGGGCAGGTCGAGGCGGCGCGCGGGCTCGTCGTGGACGACGTCGAAGTCGACGGGTCCGCCGCGGACCGCGAGTCCGGCCACGGACGTGAGGAAGCGTTCGGTCCCGCCCTCGTCGCGGCGCAGGGTGCCGAGGACGGCGCCGCCGGTGATGCCGAGGTCGTCGAGGATGTCGCCGACCGCCGTGGTGACCACGGGGTGCGGGCTCATCTCCACGAAGACGCGCTGTCCGGCTTCGGCGAGAGCGCGCACCGTGCTCTCGAAGCGTACGGTGCGGCGGATGTTGTCGTACCAGTAGGCGGCGTCGAGTGCGGTGGTGTCCTGGACCCGGTCTCCGGTGACGGTGGAGTGGAAGGGGATCTCGGCGGGGCGCGGGCGCACCGGTGCGAATCCGGCGAGCAGGGCGTCGCGGACCTCCTCCACCTGGGCGCAGTGCGAGGCGTAGTCCACCGGCACTCGGCGTGCGCGGATCCCGTCTTCGGTGAGGCGGGCCAACAGTGCGGCCAGCGGTTCGGCATCCCCGGACACGGTGACGGACCGCGGGCCGGTGACGGAGCCGACGGAGATGCGGCCGTCGTAGGGGGCGATGAGGCGTTCGACCTCGGCGAGCGCGAGCGGTACGGCGACCATGCCGCCGCGGCCGGTGATGGCGGTGAGTTCCCGGGAGCGGGTGACGACGACCCGGGCCGCGTCCTGGAGGGTGAGGACGCCCGCGATGTGTGCGGCGGCGATCTCACCCTGGCTCTGTCCGGCGACCGCGGCGGGGCGGACCCCGCACGCCATCCACAGTCGGGCGAGGGCAACGCAGACGACGAAGAGGGTGGGCTGGACGACGTCGAGGCGCTCCAGGGGCGGGGCGCCGGCGGCGCCCCGCAGCACGTCCAGGACGCGGTAGTCGACGAACTCCTCCACGGCGGCGGCGGCTTCGTCGAAGGAGGCGCGGAACCGGGCGTCTGCGTCGTGGAGTTCGGTGGCCATGCCCTCCCACTGCGGGCCCTGGCCGGGGAAGAGGAAGACCGGGTCGCCCTCGGCGTCGGCTACGCCGCGCACCACGGCGGGGTCGGGGGCGCCGTCGGCCAGGGCGGTCAGGCCGCGCAGGAGGACGTCGGTGCCGGGGGCGACGACGACGGCACGGTGTTCGAGTGCGGACCGGGTGGTCGCGAGGGACCAGGCGAGGTCGGCGAGGCGCGGTGCGCCGTCCGGGTCGGCGCGCAGGCTTGCGGCGAGCCGGCGGGCCTGGTCGCGCAGGGCGGGCGCGGTGCGGGCGGACACGGTGAAGGCGCGCGGGCGGGGCGTGTCGTCCGCGGGCCCGTTCTCGTCGTCCTGCTCGGTGGGCGGGGCCTGTTCCAGGATGACGTGGGCGTTGGTGCCGCTGACTCCGAAGGAGGACACGCCCGCGCGGCGCGGGCGGTCGCCGACGGCGGGCCAGCCGCGGGCCTCGGTGAGCAGTTCGACGTTTCCGGCGCTCCAGTCGACGTGCCGGCTCGGCCGGTCTACGTGGAGGGTCGCGGGCAGCCGTCCCGCGCGCAGCGCGAGGACCGTCTTGATGACGCCGGCGACACCGGCCGCGGCCTGGGTGTGGCCGATGTTCGACTTCACCGAGCCGAGCAGCAGCGGCCGGTCCGCGGGCCGGTCCTGTCCGTAGGTGGCGAGCAGGGCCTGCGCCTCGATGGGGTCGCCGAGGGTGGTTCCGGTGCCGTGCGCCTCGACGGCGTCCACGTCGGCGGGTGCGAGCCTCGCGTTGGTGAGGGCCTGCCAGATGACGCGTTCCTGGGAGGGGCCGTTGGGGGCGGTCAGGCCGTTGGAGGCGCCGTCCTGGTTGACGGCGGAGCCGCGCAGGACGGCGAGCACGGGATGTCCGTGGCGGCGGGCGTCGGAGAGCCGTTCGAGGACGAGGACTCCTGCGCCCTCGCCCCAGGCGGTGCCGTCGGCGGTGTCGGCGAAGGCGCGGCAGCGGCCGTCCGGCGACAGGCCGCGCTGGCGGCTGAACTCGAGGAAGATCGTGGGCGTCGACATGACGGTGACGCCGCCGGCCAGCGCCAGGTCGCACTCCCCGGCGCGCAGCGCCTGCGCCGCCAGGTGGAGGGTGACCAGGGAGGAGGAGCAGGCGGTGTCGACGGAGACCGCGGGGCCTTCGAGGCCGAGGGTGTAGGAGATCCGGCCGGACAGGACGCTGGGCGCGTTGCCCACCCCGTCGTCGCCTGCGTTGTCGGACAGGCTGAGCAGGGTGGTGTAGTCCTGGAGGTTGGTGCCGGAGAACACGCCGGTGCGGCTGCCGCGCAGGGCGAGCGGGTCGATCCCGGCGCGTTCCAGCGCCTCCCAGCAGATCTCCAGGAGGATCCGCTGTTGCGGGTCGGTGCCGACGGCCTCGCGCGGTGAGATGCCGAAGAACCCGGCGTCGAAGTCGCCGACCCGGTCGATGAATCCGCCGGTTCGGGTGTAGCTGCGGCCGGGGGTGCCAGGTGTCGGGTCGTACAGGGCGTCGACGTCCCAGCCCCGGTCGTGGGGCCACTCGGACATGGCGTCGCCGCCGTCGTCGAGCAGCCGCCACAGGTCGTCGGGGTCGCCGACCCCGCCCGGGAAGCGACAGCCCATCGCGACGATCGCGACGGGGTCGTTGCGGTGTGCCTCGGCCGCGGCCAGGCGCTGTCGCGTCTGGTGGAGGTCGGCCGTGACCTTCTTCAGGTAGCCGAGGAGTTTTTCCTCATCGCTCATGTGTTGTCACCCGTTCTCAGGTCCCTTGGCCGCGCCGTCAGGAGATGCCGAGGTCGTTCTCGATGAAGTCGAAGATCTCGTCCGCGCCGGCGGACTGGATCCGGTCGCTGACGTCGTCACCGCCGGTGGCGGGGACGGCGACGGCGGGGCCGCCGGTGAAGCCGGTGAAACCTGTGAGGAGCGACTGCAGCCGGGCGCCGATACGGTCGCGCCGGGCGTCGTCGTCGGCCAGTGCGGCCAGGGCGGCCTCCAGGGAGTCGAGGCCGGCGAGGACGGTCTCGGAGCCTTCGGCGTCGTCCGAGAGCCGGCCCCGCAGATACGCGGCGAGCGCGGTGGCGCTCGGCTGGTCGAACAGCAGGGTGGCGGGCAGGGCGAGGCCGGTGGCGGCGCCGATCCGGTTGCGCAGCTCGACCGCCATCAACGAGTCGAAGCCGAGGGCGTTGAACGCCGTGGAGGCGCCGACCCGGTCGGTGCCGGTGTGGCCGAGGACTGCCGCGGCCTCGGTCCGCACCAGGCCGGTCAGGGTGCGTTCGCGTTCGGCCGCGGACTGTCCGGCGAGCCGTTCACGCAGGGCCTGCGGGGCGCCCGTGGCGCTCTGCGGGCGGCGGGCGTGCAGGTCACGGACCTCGGGGAGTCCGGAGAGCAGCGGGCTGGGCCGGGAGGTGGTGAAGCCGGGCGCGAAACGTGCCCAGTCGATGTCGGCGACGGCGAGGACGGCGTCGGTGCGTGCGACGGCCCGGCCGAGGGCGTCGACCGCCCGCTCGGGGTCGAGCGGGTCGATGCCGCCGCGCCGCATACGGTTCTCGGCGTCGGCGTCGGCGGTGGCCATGCCGCCGCCCGCCCACGGCCCCCATGCCAGCGAGGTGGCGGGCAGCCCGGCCGCTCTGCGCTGTTCGGCCAGGGCGTCCAGACAGGCGTTGGCCGCCGCGTAGTTGGCCTGGCCGATGGTGCCGAGGGTGCCGGAGATCGACGAGTACAGGACGAACGCGGTGAGTTCGCGCCCACGCGTCAGTTCGTCGAGGTGGCGCGCGGCGGCCAGCTTGGGCCGCAGGACGCGGTCCAGGGCTGCGGCGTCCATGCCGTCGAGAAGCCGGTCGTCGAGCACGCCGGCGGTGTGCACGACGGCGTCGACGGGGTGCTCGGCGAGCAGTGCGGCGAGCGCGTCGCGGTCGGCGGTGTCGCAGGCGGCCAGGACCAGTTCGGTGCCGGAGTCGGCGAGCGCGTCCTTGAGGCGGGAGGCGCCGTCGGAACCCGGGCCGGACCGGCTGACGGCCACGATGCGGCCGGCGCCCTGCGCGGCGAGCCAGACGGCGGTGCGCAGACCGAGCGCGCCGGTGGCCCCGGTGAGCAGGACGGTGCCGGACCAGTCGGGCGCGGCCGCCACAGGCGCGCCGGCCGGGACGCGCTCGAGGCGGCGCACGAACGTGCCGGCGGGCCGTACGGCGATCTGGTCCTCGCCTGCCCGATCGGCGAGCGCTGCGGCCAGGCGGCGGGCCACGTCGCCCGCGACGGCGGCGTCGGTGCCCGCGGGCAGGTCCACCAGCCCACCCCAGAGCTGCGGATGTTCGAGGGCGGCGGTACGGCCCAGGCCCCACACGGCGGCCTGTTCGGGGACGACGGGCGCCTCCGTCCCGAGGACGCCGGCGGCGCCCGCGGTGAGCGCCCACAGGCGCACCGCGTCGGTACCCGCGGCTCCGTCGGCGAGGGCCTGGACGAGGGCGGCGGTCGCGGCGAGACCGGCCGGGACGGCGTCGAGTCCGGGAGTTGCGGCGGTGTCGGCGGCGAGCAGCGACAGCACGCCCGTCCAGGGCCCGTCGCCGTCCTCGCGCAGGGAGCCCAGGGCGGTTGCCAGGGCCGTGCGGTCGACGGTGGCGCAGTCGACGGGCAGGACACGGACGCGGACGCCGTGCGCGGTGAGCGCGTCCGCGACGGAGGTCGCCCAGGCTCCGCCGTCGAGCCGGTCCGGGACGGCGAGGACCCAGGTGCCGGCGGGCGTGGCGGCGTTCTCCGTGGTGGGCCGCCACACGACACGGTGCTCCCAGCCCTGGATCTCCGCCTGCCTGCGGTCCTCGCCGCGCCAGGCGGCGAGGGCGGGCAGGACGGCGCTGAGCGGGGCGTCGGGGTCGACCGCGAGGCGCTCGGCGAGGGCCGAGGCGTCCGTCGCCTCGACGAGTTTCCAGAACGCGGCCTCCTGGCCGGCCGCGGCGGGAGCCGGCGCGGACGCCTCCAGCCAGAAGCGCTCGCGCTGGAAGGCGTACGTCGGCAGGGGCACGGGCCGGGCCGCGGCGTCGGCCGGCGGCGCCGGGACGTCGCCGAGCCCGTGTACGTGCAGGGTGGCGGCGGCGAGCAGCGCGGAGCGGCCCTCGGGCACGTCGCGGCGCACCAGGGGTACGGCGGTCACCGCAGCGGAGGCGCTGAGGCCGCCTCGGACCAGGGTGGTGAGGGTGGCGTCGGGGCCGAGTTCGAGTGCGAGGGTGACGCCGTCGGCCTCCAGGGTGCGGACGGTGTCGCCGAAGCGGACGGCCCGGCGGACGTGGCGCACCCAGTAGTCGGGGGTGGTCAGGTCGTCGCCGGCCGCGAGGTCGCCGGTCACGTTGGACACGACGGGGACGGTGGGGTGGTGGAAGCGGACGCGGGCGGCGACGGCGCGGAACTCGTCGAGCATGGCGTCCATCAGCGGCGAGTGGAAGGCGTGGCTGACCCGCAGTCGTCGGGTCTTGCGGCCGCGGGCCGCGAACTCGGCGGTGATCGCCTCCACGTCCTCGGCTTGGCCGGAGACGACCACGGAGACCGGTCCGTTGACCGCGGCGACGGCGACGCGGTCGGACCGGTCCTCCAGCAGGGGCCGCACCTCGTCCTCGGTCGCCTCCAGGGCGGCCATGGCGCCGCCCTCGGGCAGGCTCTGCATGAGCCTGCCCCGGGCCGCGACCAGGGCGCAGGCGTCGGTCAGGTCGAGGACTCCGCTGGCGTGGGCGGCGGTCAGTTCGCCGATGGAGTGCCCGGCGAGCACGTCGGGCAGCACGCCCCAGGACCGGACGAGGGCGTGGGCGGCGGTGCCGTACGCGAAGAGGGCGGCCTGTGTGTAGGCGGTGCGGTCCAGCAGGGCGGCCTCGGCGCTGTCCGGGGCGGCGAGGACGACATCGCGCAGCGGCGGTCCGTCGAGGTGGAGGTCGAGTCCGGCGCACACCTCGTCGAAGGTGCGCGCGTAGACGGGGTGTGCGTCGTACAGGTCGCGGCCCATGCCGGGGCGCTGGGCGCCCTGTCCGCTGAACAGGAGGGCGAGCCGTGCGCCGCCGGCGGTGCCGGTGACGGTACGGGCGTCCGGCTCGCCGGCGGCGACGGCGGCGAGCCCGGCCAGGAGTTCCGTGCGGTCCCCGGCGACGACGGCGGCGCGGTGGGCGTGCGGATGGCGGGCGACGGCGAGGGTGCGGGCGAGGTCGCGGGGGTCGTCCTCGTGGCGCAGCAGGTGGGTGTGCAGCCGGGCGGCCTGGGCACGCAGTGCGTCCGGGGTGTGCCCGGAGAGGGGGTGCACCCGGGGCACGGCGGCGGGCGCCGCCCGTTCGGCGGCGGGCCTGGCTGCGGGCGGCTCCTCCAGGACGACGTGGGCGTTGCTGCCGCTGATCCCGAAGGAGGACACGCCCGCGCGGCGCGGCCGGTCGCGGCGGGCCGGCCAGGGACGGGCCTCGGTGAGCAGCTCGATGGCGCCGCTGGACCAGTCGATGTGCGGGGAGGGCTCGTCGACGTGCAGGGTGCGCGGCAGTTCGCCGTGGCGCATGGCCATGACCATCTTGATGACGCCCGCGGCGCCGGCGGCGGCCTGGGTGTGACCGAAGTTGGACTTCGCGGATCCCAGCAGCAGGGGTTCCGCGTCGCGTTCGCGACCGTAGGTCGCGAACAGCGCCTGGGCCTCGATGGGGTCGCCGAGGGTGGTTCCGGTGCCGTGCGCCTCGACGGCGTCGACGTCGGACGGGGAGAGGCCGGCCGAGGCCAGCGCCTGTCGGATGACGCGCTCCTGGGAGGGGCCGTTGGGGGCGGTCAGGCCGTTGGAGGCGCCGTCCTGGTTGGTGGCGGATCCGCGGATCACGGCGAGGACGGGGTGGCCTTCGCGGCGGGCGTCGGAGAGTCGTTCCAGCAGGAGCATGCCGACGCCCTCGGAGAAGCTGGTGCCGTCGGCGCCGGCGGCGAAGGCCTTGCAACGGCCGTCGGCCGCCAGCCCGTTCTGGGCCGTGAACTCGGTGTAGGTGCCGGGGGTGGCCATGACCGTGACGCCGCCGGCCAGGGCCATCGAGCACTCGCCCTGGCGCAGGGCGTGGGCGGCGAGGTGCAGAGCGACCAGTGCGGACGAGCAGGCGGTGTCGACCGTCATGGTCGGCCCCTCCAGGCCGAAGGTGTAGGCGACGCGGCCGGAGATGACGCTGCCGGACACGCCGAGTCCGATGTAGCCCTCCATGCCTTCGGGGATGTCGGCCAGGCCGGAGGCGTAGCCGGAGCCCATCGCGCCGACGTAGACGCCGGTGCCGCTGCCGCGCAGGGAGAGGGGATCGATCCCGGCGCGTTCGAAGACCTCCCAGGAGGTCTCCAGCAGCAGCCGCTGCTGGGGGTCCATGGCGAGCGCCTCGCGAGGTGCGATGCCGAAGAGGGAGGCGTCGAAGTGCGTGGCGCCGTAGAGGAATCCGGCCTCCAGGCCGGGCAGGCGGTCCAGGTCCCAGCCACGGTCGGTGGGGAACGCGCCGATGGCGTCCCCGCCCTCGGAGACGAAACGCCACAGGTCCTCGGGGGAGGTGACCCCGCCGGGGTACTGGCAGGCCATGGCGACGACGACGACCGGGTCGTCCTCCTCGGCCGCGGTCCTGGTGGTGGCGAACTCCTCGGTGACTCCCGCGAGTTCGCGTACGAGGTGACGGGCGAGCGCGGTGGGGCGGGGGTGGTCGAAGACGAGCGTGGCCGGCAGCCGTAGTCCGGTCTCGGCGTTGAGGCGGTTGCGCAGGTCGACGGAGCTCAGGGAGTCGAAGCCGAGGTCCTTGAAGGACTGTTCGCCGTCGACGGCGCCGGCCGAGCCGTGGCCGAGGGCCACGGCGGCGTGGCGGCGGACCAACTCGAGCAGGTGGCGCTCCTGTTCGGGTGCGGACAGGCCGGACAGGAGGCGGCTCAGTGCGGAGGTGTCCGCGTCCGCGGCGCGGGCGGTGCGCCGGGCCGGGGCCGCCGGTACGAGGCCGTGCAGGAGGGCGGGCAGCCGTCCGGACGAGGCGGCGGAGCGCAGCGCGGCAAGGTCGGTGCGCAGCGGCGCGAGCAGCGGCTCGCCGACGGCGAGCGCCTCGTCGAGCAGGCGCAGGGCCCGGTCCGGGTCCAGGGCGGGCAGTCCGGAGGCCGCGATGCGGCGCCGGCCGTCCTCGCCGAGCCCGCCGGTCATGCCGCTGTCGTGGTCCCACAGCGTCCAGGCCAGCGAGGTGGCGGGCAGACCGATGGCGCGGCGGTGCTGGGCCAGGGCGTCCAGGACGGTGTTGGCGGCGGCGTAGTTGGCCTGTCCGGCGCCGCCCAGCAGCCCGGAGGCCGAGGAGAACAGGACGAAAGCGGTGAGGTCGGCGTCCCGGGTCGCCTCGTGCAGGGTGAGCGCGGCGTCCGCCTTCGCCCGCAGCACGGCGGCGAGCCGGTCGGGGGTGAGCGAGCCGAACACGCCGTCGTCGAGGACGCCGGCGGTGTGCACCACGGCGCGCAGCGGCCGCTGTGCGGGCAGCGTGCCGAGGAGGTCGGCCAGGGCTCGCGGGTCGGCGGCGTCGCACGCCTCGACGCGTACGACGGCTCCGTGGGCGGTGAGTTCGTCGGTCAGCTCGCGGGCGCCGGGGGCTTCGGCGCCCCTTCGGGAGGTCAGCACCAGGGAGCGCACGCCGTGCGCGGCGACCAGGTGGCGGGCGACCAGCGCGCCGAGCGCGCCGGTGCCGCCGGTGATGAGGACCGTGCCCTCGGCGTCCCAGACGGGTGCCGGATCGGCTGCCGGGGTTCTGGTCAGCGCGGGGATTCGGGTCAGCGCGGGGGTGAGCAGCATGCCGTCGCGCAGGGCGAACTGAGTCGCCCCGGTGCTGACGGCGGCCGCGAGGGCCGCTCGGGAGGCGGCGGTGTCGTCGACGTCGGCGACGACGACGCGTCCCGGGTTCTCGGTCTGGGCCGAACGGACCAGGCCCCAGACGGCGGCTGCGGACAGGTCGGTGACGTCCTCGCCGTCGACCGCGCCGACGGCGCCGCGTGTGACGATCACGATCGGGGCGCTGTCGGTGCGCGGATCGGCCAGCAGTGTCCGCAGGCCGGTCAGGACGCGGCCGGCGATGCCGGCCGGGGTCTCGTCGGGCGCGGAGACGCACGGCAGGACCACGGCCGAGGGGGCGCCGTCGTCGGGGCCGAGCACCGGCCGGCCGGGGACCAGGTCCGCCGGATCGTCGCCGGCGAGCCGCAGACCGTCGGCGTCGGGAGCGAGGTCGGCCGCAGCGGTGTCGGGCAGGGCGGTGTGGGTCCAGCGCACCGCGTACAGGGCGCCGTCGGCGGGCCGGGAGGTGTGCGGGGTGACCTGGGAGACCGGGCGGCTGACGAGGGAGCCGACGGTCGCGACGGGGCGTCCCGTGCCGTCGGAGAGCTGCAGGCTCACGGCGCCGGAAGGACCGCGCTCCAGGCGGACCCGGAGCCCGGTGGCGCCGACGGCGTGCAGCGTGACGCCGCTGAACGCGAACGGCAGGCCCACGCCGTGCCGTCCGCCACCGCCCCCGCCCCCGCTGTCGTCGCCGGCGTCGGCGTCGGCGTCGGCACCGGCGAGCTGGGCGTGCAGGGCGGCGTCCAGAAGCGCCGGGTGCAGGCCGAAGCGGGCGGCGTCGCGGTGCTGGTCCTCCGGGAGGGTCACCTCGGCGTACCAGACGTCGCCGGACCGCCATGCGGCCCGCAGGCCCTGGAAGGCGGGGCCGTACTGGTAGCCCTGGACGGCGAGAGCGTCGTAGAAGCCGTCCAGGGGGACGCTGCGGGCGTCGGCGGGAGGCCAGGCGACGGGCTCGGCCTCGGGCGCGGCGGGCGCCGGTGCGAGGACGGCGGTGGCGTGCCGGGTCCAGGGGCCGTCGTCGTCGGCGTCGGCCCGGGAGTGCACGGCGACCGGCCTGCGGCCGTCCGCGTCGGGGGCGCCGACGGCGATCTGCAGCTGGACGCCGGAGGCGTCCTGGAGCGCCAGCGGGGCTTCGAGCGTGAGGTCGTCCAGGAGACCGCAGCCGACCTCGTCGCCGGCGCGCAGCACGAGTTCGACGAACGCGGCGCCGGGCAGCAGGACCGTGCCGGACACGGTGTGGTCGGCGAGCCAGGGCTGGGCGCGGGTGGACAGCCGTCCGGTGAGCAGGACCCGGTCGTCGTCGGCGACGCGGACGACGGCCCCGAGCAGCGGGTGGCCGGCGCCGACGAGCCCGGCGCCGGTGACGTCGCCGGTGCCGAGGGAGGGGCGCAGCCAGTAGCGGTCCCCCGTGAACGCGTAGGTGGGCAGGTCGACCCGCGGGTCGGCCGGGTCGCTGCCGAGCAGGGCCTCCGGTTCGACGGAGGCGCCGTGGACGTGGACGGCGGCGACCGCGGCGAGCAGGGTGCGGGACTCGGGGCGGTCCTTGCGCAGCACGGGCACGCAGAGGCGGTCGGCGCTGTCGTCGGGCAGCGCGGTCCGGGCGAGCGCGCTGAGGGTGGCGTCGGGGCCGATCTCCAGGTAGCGGGTGACACCGTGGGTGGCGAGCCAGTCCACGCCGTCGGTGAAGCGGACGGTGTGGCGCAGGTGGCGCACCCAGTAGTCGGCCGACGCCAGTTCCTCGGCCGTGGCGGGACGTCCGGTGAGGTCGGAGACGACGGTCAGGCGCGGGGTGTGCGCGGTGACGCTCTCGGCCACGGCCCGGAAGTCGTCCAGGACGGCGTCCATGCGTGCCGAGTGGAAGGCGTGCGAGACCCGCAGCCTGCGGGTGGTGCGGCCGCGGGCCGCGAGGGCGGACGCGACGGCTTCGACGGCGCTCTCGTCACCGGAGATCACGGTGGCGCGCGGGCCGTTGACGGCGGCGACCGACACGGCGTCGCCGTGTGCGGCGAGCAGGGCGGTCACCTCGTCCTCGGCGGCCTCGACGGAGACCATGGCGCCCCCGCGCGGCAGGGCCTGCATCAGCCGCCCGCGGGCGGCGACGAGCCGGCAGGCGTCGGGCAGCGACCACACGCCGGCGACGTGGGCGGCGGAGAGTTCGCCCAGCGAGTGCCCGAGAACGTACTTGGGCGTGACGCCCCACGATTCCAGCAGGCGGTAGAGGGAGACCTCGACGGCGAACAGGGCGGGCTGGGCGAGGCCGGTCTCCCGCAGCGCCTCGTCGTCCGGGGCGCTGTCGAGGACGGCTTTCTTCAGGCTCAGCCCCAGTTCGGGGTCGAGATGGGCGCAGACCTCGTCGAAGGCGCGGGCGAACGCGGGGAACGCGTCGTACAGTTCGCGGCCCATGCCGGGCCGCTGGGCGCCCTGGCCGGAGAAGAGGAACGCGGTCGCGCCGCGCAGGGTGCGGCCCGTCACGACGTCCGGGTGCTCCTCCCCCGCGGCGAGGGCGCGCAGGGCGTCGCGGGCGCCGGCCGTGTCCTCGGCGAGGACCACGGCCCGGTGTTCGAAGGCCTGCCGCGTCCCGGCGAGTGCGCGGGCGGTGACGTGCGGGTCGTCGGCGGGGTGGGCGTCGGCGTGCTCGAGGAGGCGGTCGGCCTGGGCGCGCAGCGCTTCGGCGCTGCGCGCGGACAGCAGCCAGGGCGCCAGCGGCAGCCGTACGGCGGTCTCGGGGGCGGGACCCGCCTCCTCGCTCCGCGGGGTCCCCTCGGCCTCGCTCTTCTCGGCGTTGTCGGTCTCGGAGGGCGCGGCCTCCAGGACGACGTGGGCGTTGGTGCCGCTGATGCCGAAGGACGAGACGGCGGCGCGGCGGGGACGTCCCTCGGTGAGCGGCCAGTCGGCGGCCTCGGTGAGCAGCCGGACGTGACCGGCGTCCCAGTCGACGTGCGTGGACGGCTGGTCCACGTGCAGCGTGCGCGGCAGGCGTCCGTGCCGGAGGGCCATGACGGTCTTGATGACGCCTGCGACGCCGGCCGCCGCCTGCGTGTGGCCGAGGTTCGACTTCAGGGAACCCAGGTGCAGCGGATGCTCGGCGTCCTTGGCACGGCCGTAGGTGGTGAGCAGGGCCTGGGCCTCGATGGGGTCGCCGAGGGTGGTGCCCGTGCCGTGCGCCTCGACGGCGTCGACGTCCGCGGCGGTGATCCCGGCGTTGGCGAGGGCCTGCTCGATGACGCGCTGCTGGGCGGGCCCGTTGGGCGCGGTCAGACCGTTGGAGGCGCCGTCGGAGTTCACGGCGGAGCCGCGGACCACGGCCAGCACGGGGTGCCCGTTGCGGCGGGCGTCGGAGAGGCGTTCCACCAGCAGCAGGCCCACGCCCTCGGACCAGCCGGTGCCGTCCGCGGCGTCGGCGAAGGCCTTGCAGCGTCCGTCGGGGGCGAGGCCGCGCTGCCTGCTGAACTCGAACAGCAGGCCCGGGGTGGCCATCACGGCGACGCCGCCGGCCATCGCGAGGTCGCACTCGCCGGCCCGCAGGGCCTGCACCGCCCAGTGCAGGGCGACCAGGGAGGAGGAGCAGGCGGTGTCGACGGTGACGGCCGGCCCTTCCAGGCCCAGGACGTAGGAGATACGGCCGGAGGCGACCGAGGTCGCGTTCCCGGCGAGCATCAGGCCGTGCACGTCCTCGGGCACCTCGACCGGGCCCTGTCCGTAACCGGAGGTCGCCGCGCCCACGAACACGCCGGTGGCGCTGCCGCGCAGGGTCCGGGGCCGGATCCCGGCGCGCTCCAGGAGTTCCCAGGACGCCTCCAGCAGGATGCGCTGCTGCGGGTCGGTGGCGAGGGCCTCGCGGGGGCTCATGCCGAAGAAGGCGGCGTCGAAGGAGGCGGCGTCGCGCAGGAAGCCGCCCTCCCGGGTGGAGAACGTGCCGGGCCGGTCCGGGTCCGGGTCGTACCGGTCGGCGATGTCCCAGCCCCGGTCCTGAGGCAGTGGGCCGATGGCGTCCCGGCCCTCGTCGACGAGCCGCCACAGGTCCTCGGGCGAACGGATGTCGCCGGGGAAGCGGCAGCTCATCGCGACGACGGCGATCGGCTCCCGGCTGCGGTCCTCGACCTCGCGCAGCCTGCGGCGGGTCTGCCGGAGTTCACCCGTGACCCGCTTGAGGTATTCAACGTACTTGTCGTCGTCAGCCACGAAAGTCACTTCCTTGAACCGGGCGGGGCCGGGGCGTCGGGTGCGTGCGGAGGACCTGCGGGGCGCTCATGCGTCCCCCAGCTCGCGGTCGATCAGGTCGAAGAGGTCGCCCGCCGTCTCGACGTCGGCGAGCTCGTCGTCCCGTGCGGCGGGGACGGCGGCGGTCACGAGGGGCTCGCCCTGCCAGCGGGAGAGCAGCTCGCGCAGCCGGGCGGTGACCTTCTCGTGGTCCTCACCGGCCATGTCGGCGTCCGCCAGGGAGCCCTCCAGGCGGTCCATCTCCGCGAGGAGGGCCTGCGCGGTGCCGGGCGGCTCGGGCAGGGACAGTTCGTTCAGCAGGTACCGGGCCTGGGCCAGGGCGGTCGGGTAGTCGAAGACGAGGGTGGCGGGCAGCCGCAGGCCGGTGGCGGCGCCGAGCCGGTTGCGCAGCTCGACCGCCGTCAGCGAGTCGAAGCCCAGCTCCTGGAAGGTCTGTTCGGGATCGATGTCGGCCGCCGAGCCGTGTCCGAGGACGGCGGCGGCCTGCTCGGCGACCACGTCGAGGAGGAGCTGGTCGCGGTCCGCGGAGGGCAGCGGAGCCAGCCGGTCGGCCAGCGACTGCGGAGCCGCCGTGACGGGCGCCGTCCCGGCGGCCGTGGCGCGGCGCCGGGCGGGGGTGCGGACCAGGCCGCGCAGGAGCACCGGCAGGACGTCGTGGTGTTCGCGCAGCGCGGCCGGGTCCAGGTCCATCGGCAGCAGCGCGGCGCGGTCGGTGCCGGCGGCGGCGTCCAGGAGCCGCATGCCGGTGGTGGCGTCGAGCGGCGCCATGCCGGTACGGGCGTGCCGTTCGCGGTCGGCGTCGCCGAGTTCTCCGGTCATGCCCGCCTCGGGCAGCCAGGTCCCCCAGGCGAGCGACACGGCGGGCAGGCCCTGGGCGCGACGGCGGTGTGCGAAGGCGTCCAGGAAGGCGTTGGCGGCCGAGTAGTTGGCCTGTCCCGCTCCGCCGAACGTGCCGGCGACGGAGGAGAAGACCACGAATCGGGCGAGGTCGAGGTCGCGGGTCAGTTCGTGCAGCGCGACCACGGCGTCGACCTTGGGCCGCAGCGCTTCGTCCAGTCGGTCCGGAGTCATCGAGGACAGCACGCCGTCCGCGAGGACGCCCGCGGTGTGGATCACGGCAGTCAGCGCCCGGTCGGCGGGGACGCCCGCGAGGAGCGCGGCGAGCGCGGTGCGGTCGGCCACGTCGCAGGCGGCCACCGTGACGTCGGCTCCCAACTGGGCGAGTTCGTCGCGCAGTTCGGCCGCGCCGGGCGCGTCCGGGCCGCGCCGGCCGGCGATCAGCAGGTGCCGTACGCCGTGCTCGGCGACGAGGTGACGGGCGGTGATGCGGCCGAGTCCGCCGAGTCCGCCGGTCAGCAGGACCGTGCCGGCCGGGTCGAGTTCGGCCGGCAGGGTCAGCACGACCTTGCCGATGTGCCGTGCCTGGCTGACGAACCGGAAGGCGTCTGGCGCCCTGCGGACGTCCCATACGGCCATCGGCAGCGGCCTGAGCACGCCGCGCCCGAACAGGTCGGCCAGATCGGTCAGGATCTCGCCGATGCGGTCGGGGCCGGCCTCGATCAGGTCGAACGCCCGGTAGACGACGCCGGGATGGTCGGCGGCGATCTGTCCGGTGTCGCGTACGTCGGTCTTGCCCATCTCCAGGAAGCGGCCGCCGCGCGGCAGCAGCCGCAGGGAGGCGTCGACGAACTCCCGGGCCAGCGAGTCGAGGACGACGTCGAAACCGCGGCCGTCGGTGGCGTTGCGCAGCCGCTCCTCGAAGCCGAGGTCGCGGGAGGAGGCGGTATGGGCGTCGTCGAGGCCGGCGGCGCGCAGCGCGTCCCACTTGGCGGGTGACGCGGTTCCGTAGACCTCGGCGCCGAGGTGCCGGGCGAGCTGGACGGCGGCCGAGCCTACGCCGCTGGCCGCCGCGTGCACGAGAACGCTCTCGCCGGGTTCGAGTCCGCCGAGGTCGACCAGCGCGTAGTAGGCGGTGAGGTAGGCGATGGGGACGGTCGCGGCCTCGGCGAAGCTCCAGCCCTTCGGGATGCGCGTGACCATCCGGGCGTCGGCGACCGCGACGGGCCCGAAGGCGCCGGCGAACATGCCCATCACCCGGTCCCCGGGGGCGAGGGCGGTCACCTCGGCGCCGACGCCGGTGACCACGCCGGCGCCCTCCAGGCCGATCGCGGTGGCGTCGCCGGGGTACATGCCGAGCGCGGTGAGGACGTCGCGGAAGTTGACGCCGGCGGCGCGCATCGAGATGCGCACCTCGTTGGGGGCGAGCGCCGCGTCGACCTCCGGGCAGGCCTCGAGACGCAGGCCGTCCAGGCTGCCCCTGTGTTCCACGCCCAGCCGCCAGGCGGCGGTGCCGGCGGGCGGCAGGAGGGCGCGGTCGGCGGCCAGCGGGACGATGTGCGGTGCGGCCACCGTCCCGTCCCGGACGACGAGTTCGAACGCGGCGTCGCCGAGCGCGGCGGGCAGTGCCCCCGCCGAGGCGTCGCCGCCGTCGGTGTCGGCGAGGACGAATCGGCCCGGGTTCTCGGTGCGGGCGGCCCGCACGAGGCCCCAGACCGCCGCCTGCGCCGGGTCGGCCGGCCGGGGGCCTGCGGGGACGGCGTCACGGGTGACGACGGCGAGCCGGGCGTGCGCGAACACCGGGTCGTCCGCCCACTGCCGGACGACGGCGAGCGCCTCGGCGAGGGTCGCACGGGTCGCGTCGACCAGGCCGCCGGCGTCGCCCGGGACGTCAGCCGTGACGGGCACGGCGTACAGGACGGTGTCGGGCACCTCCCCGGCCCCCGCCAGAGCGTCGAGGCCGGGGACACGGCGCACGGTGCGACCGGCGGCGCGCAGGGCGCCGGCCAGTGCCTCCGCCTCTTCCGCGCCGACGATCGTCCATGCGGCCGGCGCGACGGCGTTCACCGCGGCCACCGGCTGCCAGTCCAGTTCGTACAGGCCCTGACGGTCCGGGGCGCCGACGGTGGAGCCCGCCAGATCGCCGGTCAGCTCGCGCAGGGTGAGCGAGCCGACGGAGCCGACCGGGCGGCCCGTCGGGTCGGCGAGGGCGAGGCCGACGGCCTCCGGGCCCTCCTGGACCATCCGCAGCCGCAGCGCCGATGCTCCGACGGCGTCCAGGCGCACGTCGCTCCACGAGAAGGGCAGCCGTCCGGCGTCCTTCATGGGCACGAACATCACGGCGTGCAGCGCGGCGTCGAGCAGGGCCGGGTGCAGGTCGAAGGCATCGGCGGCCGGGGCGGCGTCCGCGGGCAGCTCGACCTCGGCGAACACCTCCTCGCCACGCGTCCAGACCCGGGTCAGCCCCTGGAACAGCGGGCCGTAGAGGTGGCCGCGGTCGGCGAAGGCCTCGTAGAAGCCGTCGAGCGGGACCTCCGTGCCGTGCTCGGGCGGCCAGACGGTGAAGTCGTACGGTGCGGCCGCCGGTTCGGCGGCGGTGAGCAGACCGCCGGCATGCAGGGTCCACGGTGTGCCGGCCTCGGCGGCGTCGGGCCGGCCGTGCACGGTCAGGGGGCGGGCGCCGGTGGCGTCCGGGGCCTCGACCCGTACCTGGACCTGGACACCGCCCTGGGCGGGCAGGGTGAGCGGGGCCAGGATCGTCAGCTCCGCGACCTGTTCGCAGCCGGTCCGGGCGCCGGCGTGCAGGGCCAGGTCGAGGAACCCGGTCGCCGGGAAGAGGGCGGTGCTGGTGAGCGCGTGGTCCTTGAGCCACGGGCTGCTGCCGAGCGCGAGCCGGCCGGTGAGGACATGGGTGTCGCCGTCGGCCAGTTCCACGGCCGCGCCGAGCAGCGGGTGGCTGCTCGCGCCCAGTCCGGCGGAGGTGACGTCGCCGAGGAGCAGGGGCGGCCCGGGCCAGAAGCGGCGGCGCTGGAAGGGGTACGTGGGCAGTTGCACGGTGCGGGCGGCGGCGCCGTCGAAGAGTCGCGGCCAGTCCACCGGCAGGCCGTGCGTGAAGGCCTGGGCGACGGCGTGGAGCAGCGTCTCGCGCTCGGCGCGGTCCTTGCGCAGCGACGGCACGAGGAGGGCGCCTTCGGCGTCCGGCAGGCAGCTCTGCGCCATCGCGGTGAGGGTGCCGTCGGGACCGACCTCCAGGAACCGGTCGACGCCGTGCTCGGCGAGCCAGCGGACGCCGTCGGCGAAGCGGACGGCCTCCCGCACATGGCGCACCCAGTACTCCGGGTCCTGGAGTTCGCCGTCGGCGGCGCGGCCGGTGACGTTGGAGACCACCGCCATCCGGGGCGCCTCGTAGGCGATGCTCACGGCGACCTCGCGGAACGCGTCGAGCATCGGCTCCATGAGCGGCGAGTGGAAGGCGTGGCTGACCCGCAGCCGGGTGGTGCGGCGCCCGTCGGCGGCGAGCGCCGCGGCGATGCGGGCGACCGGTTCCTCGGCGCCGGAGACGACCACCGAGCGCGGGCCGTTCACCGCGGCGATGCCCGCGTCGCGGATCCCCTCCAGCAGGGTCAGCACCTCGTCCTCGGTGGCTTCGAGCGCGAACATCGCTCCCCCGGAGGGGAGTTCCTGCATGAGCCGGCCGCGGGCGGCGATCAGGGCGCAGGCGTCCCGGAGGGAGAACACTCCGGCGACATGGGCCGCGGCGATCTCTCCGACGGAGTGGCCGGCGACGTGGTCCGGGCGGACGCCCCACGACTCCAGCAGGCGGTACAGGGCCACCTCGACGGCGAACAGCGCGGGCTGGGCCCACTCGGTGCGGTTCAGCTGCTCGGCTTCGCCGCCGAGGACGAGGTCGCGCAGTTCGTCGCCGAGGTGGGCGCAGACGGCGTCGAAGGCGTCTGCGTAGACCGGGAACGCTTCGTACAGTCCGCGTCCCATGCCGGGGCGCTGGGCGCCCTGCCCGGAGAACAGGAAGGCGGTCCTGCCCTCACCGCGGCGGGCGCCGGTGACCGTGTGCGGTCCGCTCTCGCCGGAGGCGATCAGCCGCAGTCCGTCGGTCAGCGCCGCCCGGTCGACGCCGAGGACGACGGCGCGGTGTTCGAAGGCGGTGCGGGTCGCGGCGAGCGACAGGCCGATGTCGGCGACGCTCGTGTCGGGCGACTCCCGCAGGTGCTCGAGGAGTCGGGCGGCCTGGTCGCGCAGGGCGTCACGGCTGCGTGCGGTGAGGACCCAGGGGGCGGGCGGGGTGTCCGCGTCATCGGCGTCGGCGTCGGACGTGTCGTGGGGTGCGTCGGCGACGCCTTCCAGGATGACGTGCGCGTTGGTGCCGCTGATGCCGAACGACGACACACCCGCACGCCGCGGACGCCCGCCCTCCTCCTCCCAGACCCGCGCCCGCGTCACCAACTCCACCGCACCGGCCGACCAGTCCACATGCGACGACGGCTCATCCACATGCAACGTCGCCGGCACCACACCGGACCGCATCGCCAACACCATCTTCATCACACCCGCCACACCGGCACCCGCCTGCGTATGACCCACATTCGACTTCACCGACCCCAACCACAACGGCCGATCCACCGAACGACCCTGACCATAGGTCGCCAACAACGCCTGCGCCTCGATCGGATCACCCAACCGCGTCCCCGTGCCATGCGCCTCCACCACATCCACATCCACCGCCGACACACCCGCATCCGCCAACGCCGCCCGGATCACCCGCTGCTGCGACGGACCGTTCGGCGCACTCAAACCATTCGACGCACCGTCCTGATTCACCGCCGAACCCCGCACCACCGCCAACACCGGATGCCCCAGCCGACGCGCATCCGACAACCGCTCCACCAACAACAGACCACCACCCTCCGAGAACCCCGTCCCGTCCGCCGCCTCCGCGAACGCCTTGCACCGACCGTCCACCGCCAACCCCTGCTGACGACTGAAGTCCACGAACAGACCGGGTGAGGCCATGACCGTGACGCCGCCGGCGAGGGCCAGGTCGCATTCGCCGCTGCGCAGGGACTGCGCGGCGAGGTGCAGGGCCACGAGGGAGGCGGAGCAGGCGGTGTCGACGGTGACCGCCGGGCCTTCCAGCCCGAAGGTGTAGGACAGCCGGCCGGAGACGACGCTGGCCGCGTTGCCGGTGAGCATGTAGCCCTCGAAGTCCTCGCCGGAGGCGGCGAGCATTCCGGTGTAGTCCTGGCCGTTGGTGCCGGCGAACACACCGGTCCGGCTGCCGCGCAGCGACCGCGGATCGATCCCCGCCCGCTCGAACGTCTCCCACGCCATTTCCAGCAGGAGCCGCTGCTGCGGGTCCATCGCCACGGCCTCGCGCGGCGAGATGTTGAAGAACGCCGGGTCGAATCCGCCCGCGTCGCTGAGGAATCCGCCGGTCCGGGTGGAGACGGCGCCGGCCTTCCCGGGCTCGGGGTGGTAGAGGGCGTCCAGATCCCAACCGCGGTCCTCGGGGAAGGGGGCGAGGCCCTCCTCACCGTCCAGGAGCATCCGCCACAGCTGGTCGGGGGTGCTGATGCCGCCGGGGAACCGGCAGCCCATGGCGACGACGGCGATCGGGTCGTCGTCGACCACGGTGCGGCGCGGGGCCACGTCCGGCGCGGCTGGTGCCGTGTCGTCGGCAACCTGGGCGAGCAGGAAGTCGGCCAGGGCCCGGCAGTCGGGGTGGTCGAAGACGAGGGTGCTCGGCAGGCGCAGGCCGGTGACGCGGTTCATGCCGTTGCGCAGCTCTATGGCGCTGAGCGAGTCGATGCCGAGGTCGGTGAAGGGACGTTCGGGTTCGACGGAGTCGGCCGAGGGGTATCCGAGGACGCTCGCGACGTGTCCGCGCACGATCTCCAGGGCGGCGTCGGCCCGTTCGTAGTCGGGCAGGGCCGTCAGGTGGGCGTGCAGCGAAGACACCTCGGCCGCGGCCGTGGTGTCCTGCGGTGCGGCCTGCAACGCCCTTCGTGCGGCGGGGAGTTCGTCGAGGAGGCGGGTCGGCCGCGGGGCGGTGAAGGACAGCGCGTAGGTGTCCCAGCGCAGGTCGGTGACGACGATGTGGGTGTCGCCGAGGTCGAGGGCACGGCCGAGGGCCTCGCAGGCCTCGGCGGTGTCCATGGGGTGCACTCCGTAACGGCGCATGCGGTCGCCGGCGGCGTCTCCCACCATGCCTCCCTCGGCCCACAGGCCCCAGGACACGGCCGTGGCGGGAAGGCCGGCGGCACGGCGTTCGGCGGCGAGGGCGTCGAGATACGCGTTGCCGGGAGCGTAGTTGCCGAGTCCCGCGCCGCCCAGGACGCCCGCGGTGGAGGAGAACATGACGAAGGCGGAGAGGTCGAGGTCGCGGGTGAGTTCGTGCAGGGCCCGGGCGGCGGCGGCCTTGCCGCGCAGGACCGGTTCCATGCGGTCGGCGTCGAGCGATTCGATCACACCGTCGTCGAGGGCGCCGGCGACGTGGAACACCGCGTCCAGCGGCAGGTCCACGGGCACCGCGGCGAGCAGGCCGGCGAGGGCGGTCCGGTCGGACACGTCACAGGCCGCGAGGGTGACGTCGACTCCCCGGGCGGTGAGTTCGTCCCGCAGGTCGACGGCGCCCGGCGCGTCGGCGCCACGGCGGCCGGCCAGCACGAGACGGGTCGCGCCGCGGTCGGCGAGCCAACGGGCGACGTGACCGCCCAGAGCTCCCGTGCCGCCGGTGACCAGCACGGTTCCGCGGGGCCGCCAGGTCTCGACGGGGACGTCCGCGCCCGGGGCGTGGACCAGCCGCCGGCCGTGGGCGCCCGTGGCGCGCAGCGCGATCTGGTCCTCCTGGCCGGCGTCGGCGAGGACGGCGGCCAGGCGGGTCGCGGAGCGGGAGTCGAGGTCGGCGGGCAGATCGATCAGACCGCCCCAGCGCTCGGCGTGCTCCATGGCGGCGACCCGGCCGAAGCCCCAGACGAGGGCCTGGGCGGCGTCCGGCGCCGGATCGGCCGCGCCCACCGCGACGGCGCCCCTGGTCGCGCACCACAGGGGTGCGTCGACGCCGAGGTCGCCGAGCGCCTGCACCAGGGCGAGCGTCGAGGCGAGACCGACCGGGACTGCCGGGTGGGCGGGGTGGTCGCGGGTGTCGAGTGCGAGCAGGGAGAGCAGGCCGTCGACGCGCCCCGTGTCCTCGTCGGCGGTGAGGAGGCCCGCGAGGGTGGCCCGGTCGGCGCCGCCGTCCGGCAGGACGATCCGCCGGACCGTGCGGGCGCCGCCCGCGGCCAGCGCGTCGGCGACCGCGTCGGCGAGCGCGGTGTGGCCGGCGGCGTCGGCGGGGGTGAGCAGCAGCCAGGTTCCGGTGAGGGTGGCCGGGCCCGGGTCGAGCGGTGTGAAGGCGACGCGGTAGCGCAGGGCGTCGGTGGTGGCCAGTGCCCGGCGGGCGCGCCGCCAGCTGCCCAGCGCGGGCAGCACGGTGCTGAGCGGGGCGTCGGCCGGCAGGTCGAGGGCGTCGGTCAGGCTCTCCAGGTCCTCCTGCTCCACGGTCTGCCAGAAGCGGGCCTCGACGGAATCGGCCGTGAGCCCGCCGTCGGCGGCGAGGTCGGCGGCGACAGTCTCCCGCAGGGTCGGCCAGTAACGCCGGTGTTCGAACGGGTAGGTGGGCAGGTCGGCGCGAGTGGCGCCGGTGCCGGCGAAGACCGCTTCGAAGTCGATGCCGACGCCGTGGACGTGGGCCTCGGCGAGCGCGCTGAGGAACTGCCTGAGGTCGCCCCGGTCGCGTCGCAGGGAACCGAGGACGGCGCCGTCCGTTCCGGCCGCGTCGAGGGTCTCCCGCAGTCCGACCGCGAGCACGGGATGCGGTCCGACCTCGACGAAGGTGCGGTGTCCGGCGGCGATCAGACCGCGCACGGCCTCCTCGAAGCGGACGGTCTCGCGCAGGTTGGCGTACCAGTAGTCGGCGGTCAGCCCGGTGGTGTCGAACCAGTCGCCGGTGAGGGAGGAGCGGAAGGGGATCTCCGCCTCCCGCGGCGTGATGCCGTCCAGTGCGGCGAGGACGGTGTCCCGGATCGCCTCGACCTGTGCGGAGTGCGACCCGTAGTCCACGTTGACCTTGCGGGCCCGGATGCCGTCGCCGGTGAGGGCGACGTGCAGTTCGTCCAGCGCGCCGGCCTCGCCGGAGACGACGACGGACGTGGGTCCGTTGACGGCCGCGACGGCGAGTCGGTCCGCCCACGGCGCCATGCGGGCGCGGGTGTCGTCGGCCGACAGCGGCACGGACATCATGCCGCCGGTTCCGGCGATGCCGGTGATGGCACGGCTGCGCAGGGCGACGACGCGGGCGCCGTCCTCCAGGCTCAGGGCGCCGGCGACGCACGCGGCCGCGATCTCGCCCTGGGAGTGTCCGACGACGGCGGCCGGACGGACGCCGTGGGCTTGCCACAGAGCGGCGGTCGCCACCATGACGGCCCACAGGGCGGGCTGGACGACATCGACGCGGCCGAGGTCGGCGGCGTCGTCGTCGCCCCGCAGCACCGCGGTCAGAGACCAGTCGACGTGCGGGGCGAGCGCCTGCTCGCAACGGTCGATCAGTTCGGCGAACACCGCTGACTCGTGAAGGAGTTCGCGGGCCATGCCGGCCCACTGGGCACCCTGTCCCGGGAACACGAGCACGGGTTCGTCGCCTCCGGGGAGGGCCGCGCCGACCACCGCGGGCGCGCTGAGCGGTCCGTCGGCGGCGAGCGCGGCGAGCGTCTCGTCGAGCCGGTCCGCGTCGTCGGCCAGGACGGCGGCGCGGTGGGCGAAGGAGGCGCGTCCGACGGCGAGGGTGTAGCCGAGGTCGGTGAGCGAGGTGCCGGGCCGGGCGCGCAGGTGGGCGCGCAGCCGGACGGCCTGGGCGCGCAGCGCGGCGGGCGTGCGGGCGGACAGCAGCACGGGGACGGCGGGCAGTGCGGCCCGCTCGGCGGGCAGCGCCGGCGCGTCGGGGGCCTGCTCGACGATGACGTGCGCGTTGGTGCCGCTCATGCCGAAGGAGGACACCCCGGCGCGGCGGGCGCGGCCGGTGACGGGCCAGGGCTGTTCCTCGCTCAGCAGCCGGACCCGGCCGGCGCTCCAGTCGACGTGCGGGGTCGGGTCGTCCGCGTACAGGGTGCGCGGCAGGATCCCTTCGCGCAGGGCCATGACCATCTTGATGACGCCGCCGACGCCCGCGGCGGCCTGGCTGTGCCCGATGTTGGACTTGAGCGAGCCGAGCCACAGGGGCCGGTCCTCGTCGCGGTCCTGGCCGTAGGCCGCGATCAGCGCCTGGGCCTCGATGGGGTCGCCGAGGGTGGTGCCGGTGCCGTGCGCCTCCACGGCGTCCACGTCCTTGGGGGACAGCCCCGCCGATGCCAGCGCCTGCCGGATGACCCGCTGCTGCGACGGCCCGTTGGGGGCGGTCAGACCGTTGGACGCGCCGTCCTGGTTGAGGGCGGAGCCGCTGACGACGGCGAGCACCTGGTGACCGTTGCGGCGCGCGTCGGAGAGGCGTTCCAGGACGATCATGCCGACGCCCTCGGCCCAGCTCGCGCCGTCGGCGTCGGCGGAGAACGGCTTGCAGCGGCCGTCCTCCGCGAGGGCGCGCTGACGGCTGAACTCGATGAGCGAGCCCGGCGTCGACATCACGGTGACACCGCCGGCCAGGGCGAGTTCGCATTCTCCCTGGCGCAGCGACTGCGCGGCCAGGTGCAGGGCGACGAGGGAGGAGGAGCAGGCGGTGTCGACGGAGACGGCCGGGCCTTCCAGACCGAGGGCGTAGGAGATGCGGCCGGACAGCACGCTGGGCGAGTTGCCGGTCCCCACGTAGCCCTCGAAGTTGTCGTCGGAGGCGGCGAGGATCGTCACGTAGTCCTGGTAGGTGACGCCGGCGAAGACGCCGGTGTCGGAGCCGCGGGCGGCGACGGGGTCGACGCCGGCGCGCTCCAGGGCCTCCCAGGACACCTCGAGGAGCAGACGCTGCTGGGGGTCCATGGCGAGGGCCTCGCGCGGACTGATCGCGAAGAACGCCGGGTCGAAGCTGCTCGCGTCGTGGAGGAACCCGCCTTCCCGGGTGTAGACCGTGCCCGGGTGGTCGGGGTCGGGGTGGTAGAGCCGCTCGGGACTCCAGTTGCGGTCGGTGGGCAGGGGCGAGATGCCGTCCACTCCGGCGCGCACCAGGTCCCACAGGTCCTCGGGCCCGGCGATGCCGCCGGGGTAGCGGCAGGCCATGCCGACGACCGCGATCGGGTCGTCGTCGACGGCACGGCGGACGCGGGCGGGCGCGCCGGTGACGACGGCCCCGAACAGGTCGTCGGCGAGGTGTCGGGCGAGGACGGCCGGCGTCGGGTGGTCGAAGACGAGGGTGGCGGGCAGGGTGACGCCGAGGGCCGCGCTGAGCCCGTTGCGCAGTTCGACCGCGGTCAGGGAGGTGAGGCCGAGGTCGGTGAAGGGCCTGGCGGGTTCCACCTCGTCGGGACCGCTGTGGCCGAGCACGGCGGCGACCCTGTCCCGGACGGTGGCGAGGAGCGAGCGCTCGCGTTCCGCGGCCGGCCGGCCGGCCAGCCGTTCGAGGAGGCTGCCGGGGGGCTGGGTACGGGCGGCGGCCCGGCGGCGGCCCGGTTCCGTGACGGGCACGGTCTCCGTGCGGGCTGCGGCCGCGGTGCTCGTGGGCGCTCCGGGCACCGGCCGCAGCAGCAGCGACCCGACGGTCAGGACGGGGTCGCCGACCGCGTCGGCGGCGGTGAGGGACAGCGTGTCCGCTCCGCTGCGCTCCAGGCGGACGCGGAGCGTCGTGGCGCCGGTGGCGAACAGCCGGACCGCGCCCGCGGAGAACAGCATGCGTCCCTCGCCCAGGCCGTCGAACGTCCCGAGGCCCAACGGGTGCAGGGCGGCGTCGAGCAGGGCCGGGTGCAGGTCGTGGCGGCCGGCGTCGGCCGTGGCGGACTCGGGGAGCGCGACCTCGGCGTACACGGCGGTCCGGTCCCGCCAGGCTGCCGACAGGCCCTGGAAGACGGGCCCGTAGTCGAGACCGGCCTCCCGCAGCCGCGTGTACAGCCCCTCGGTGTCCAGCTCCTCGGCGCCGGGCGGCGGCCATTCCGTCAGGTCGTGGTCCGGGGCCGGTTCGGTCTGCGCCGTGAGGACACCGGCGGCGTGCCGGTTCCACGCGGCGCCGGTGCCGGCGGCGGGGCGTGCGTGGACGGCGAAGGCGCGATCACCACGGGCGTCGGGCGCCTCCACCCGGATCTGCAGGGCGACGGCGTCGTGCTCGGGCAGTGACAGCGGGCGTTCCAGGACCAGTTCCCGGACCTGCGGGCAGCCCGCGTGGGCGCCGACGGCGAGAGCGAGCTCGAGGAAGGCGGTGCTCGGGACGACGGCCGTGCCGCCGATGCGGTGGGCGGCGAGCCAGCTCGCGGCCCGGGTGCCGAGGCGGCCGGTGAACAGCAGGGAGTCGTCGACGGCGGACGGGACGACCGCGCCGAGCAGGGGGTGGTCGGCGGGCATGAGTCCGGCGGCGGCCGGGTCGCCCCCCGCCGCCCCCGACTCGATCCAGTACGGCCGGTGCTGGAAGGCGTAGGTGGGCAGCTCCACCGGGCTGGCGCCGGGCGCGGTGGCGGCGAGCACGGCGCGCCGGTCGACGGGTGCGCCGTGGGCGTGCAGGGCGCCGACCGCGGTCAGGAACGTCTCCGCCTCGTCGCGGTCGTCGCGCAGCGTGGGCACGGCGAGCGGTGCGCTGCCCTGCCAGGACCCCTGTGCCAGGGCGGTCAGGGTGGTGTCCGGGCCGAGTTCGACGAGACGGACGACGCCGTGCTCCTCCAGGGCGGCGACCGCGTCGGCGAACCGTACGGCGTGCCGCACGTGCCGCACCCAGTACGCGGCGTCCGTCAGCAGTCCGGGTTCGGCGACACGGCCGGTGAGGTCGGAGACGACGGGGACGTGCGGCTCGGTGTACGCGACGGTGTCCGCGACGGCCCGGAAGTCGTCGAGCATCGGCTGCATCCGCGGCGAGTGGAAGGCGTGACCGACCCGCAGCCGGGTGGTCTTGCGGCCCTGCTCCGCGAAGTGGGCGGCGACGGCGAGAGCGGCGTCCTCGTCTCCGGAGACGACCACGGACCGGGGTCCGTTGACGGCCGCCACCCCGAGGGCCTCCTCGCACCCGGCGAGCAGCGGCAGCACCTCGTCCTCGGACGCCTGGAGGGCGATCATCGCGCCGCCCTCGGGCAGCGCCTGCATCAGCCGGCCGCGGGCGGCGACCAGGCGGCAGGCGTCGGGCAGGCTGAACACCCCGGCCACGTGGGCGGCGGCGATCTCGCCCACGGAGTGGCCGACCAGGTGGGTGGGCCGCGCCCCGAACGACTCCAGGAGGCGGAAGAGGGCGACCTCCACGGCGAACAGGGCGGGCTGGGCGTACTCGGTGCGGTTCAGGGTGTCCGCGTCGCCCTCGTGCACCACCTCGGCGAGAGGCCGCGGGAGGAGTCCGTCGAAGTGCCCGCAGACGGCGTCGAAGGCGTCGGCGTACACGGGGAACGCGTCGTGCAGTCCGCGGCCCATCCCCGGGCGCTGGGTGCCCTGTCCGGCGAACAGGAACGCGGTGCCGCCCCCGCCGAGGGTGTCCCCGGTGACCACGGCGGGGTTCGTCTCCCCCGAGGCGAGCGCGCGCAGTCCGGCCAGCAGTGCGGCGCGGTCGGAGCCGGTGACGACGGCGCGGTGTTCGAGCGGCGCGCGAGTGAAGGCGAGCGAGTGCGCGACGTCGGCGGCGTCGAGCAGCGGGCGCTGTTCCAGGTGGGCGAGGAGCCGGCTCGCCTGGTCGCGCAGGGCGGGTGCGCTGCGCGCCGCCAACAGCCACGGCAGCGCGGTCCGCGCGCGGTCCGTGCCGCCGGCGCGGGGGGCGCTCGGCTCGTGTCCGGCAGCGGCCGGTTCGGCGAGGACGACGTGTGCGTTGGTGCCGGAGACGCCGAACGCGGAGACACCGGCGCGGCGGGTGCGGTCGCCGGCGGGCCAGGCCACGGCCTCGTCCAGGAGGCGGACCCGACCGGTGTTCCAGTCGACGCGGGAGGAGGGGCGGCCGGCGTGCAGGGTGGCCGGCAGCATCCCGCCCCGCAGGGCGAGGACCATCTTGATGACGCCGACGGCTCCGGCGGCGGCCTGGGTGTGACCCAGGTTGGACTTGACGGAGCCGAGCCACAGGGGCCGGTCCTCGTCGCGGTCCTGGCCGTAGGCCGCGATCAGCGCCTGGGCCTCGATGGGGTCGCCGAGGGTGGTGCCGGTGCCGTGCGCCTCCACGGCGTCCACGTCCTTGGGGGACAGCCCCGCCGATGCCAGCGCCTGCCGGATGACCCGCTGCTGCGACGGCCCGTTGGGGGCGGTCAGACCGTTGGACGCGCCGTCCTGGTTGACGGCGGTCCCCTCGACGACGGCCAGCACACGGTGACCGTTGCGCCGGGCGTCGGACAGCCGCTCCACGACGAGGATGCCGACGCCCTCGGCCCAGCCGGTGCCGTCGGCATCCTGGGAGAACGCCTTGCACCGGCCGTCGGGGGCAAGGCCGCCCTGAAGGCTGAACTCGACGAAGGCGCCCGGGTCGGCCATGACCGTCACGCCTCCGGCGAGGGCCAGGTCGCTCTCGCCGGACCGCAGAGACTGCGCGGCCAGGTGCAGGGCGACCAGGGAGGAGGAGCAGGCGGTGTCGACGGTGACGGCGGGGCCCTCGAGTCCGAGGGAGTAGGCGATGCGGCCGGAGACCACACTGCCCGCCTGGCCCGTCAGCAGATGTCCGCCGAGGCCTTCGGGGATCTCCGTCAGACCGGTGGCGTAGCCGGAACTGCCGGCGCCGACGAAGACGCCGGTGCGCGAGCCCTTCAGGGCGGTGGGGTCGATGCCGGCGAACTCCAGCGCCTCCCAGGAGGTTTCCAGCACCAGCCGCTGCTGCGGGTCGAGCGCCTGGGCCTCGCGGGGACTGATGCCGAAGAACGCGGCGTCGAAGGCGGAGGCCCGGGTCAGGAAGCCGCCGGAACGGGTGTCGCTGACCTCGAGCAGGGACGTCAGGTCCCAGCCGCGGTCCTCGGGGAACCCGCCGACGGTGTCGCCGCCCGCGGCCAGCAGCTCCCACAGCTGGTCGGGGCCGTCGATGCCACCGGGCAGCCGACAGCCCATGCCGACGATGACCACGGGGTCGGTGTCGGCGATCCGTGCCGTGACCTCGTGCCGGACCTCGACGGTCCCGAACAGCACGTCCCTCAGGTGCTCGGCGACGGCGAGCGGCGTGGGATGGTCGAAGACCAGCGTGGTCGGCAGCGGGACGCCGGTCTCGGCGGTGAGGTCGTTGCGCAGTTCGACCGCGGTCAGCGAGTCGAACCCCATGTCGCGGAAGGCCCGTCCCACGGTGACCGCGGCCGGGTCGGCGTGGCCGAGCGCGGCGGCGGCACGACGGCACACCAGGTCGAGCAGGCCGGCGTCGCGCTCCTGCGCGGTGAGCGGCGCGAGGCGATCGCGCAGCGTGCTGCCCGCCGTCCGGACGGCGCCGTCCGCGGCCGGGGCCGCGGCCGTGCCGGCCGGCACGGCGAGCAGGGGGCTGGGACGGCCGGTGGTGAAGGCGGCCAGGAACCGCTCCCAGTCCACGTCGGCCACGACCACGGTCGTGTCCCGGCCGGCCAGTGCGCACTCGAGCGCGGTCAGCGCGGCAGCGGGATCGAGCGGCCGCAGCCCCCTGCGGATCAGCAGTTTCGCCGCCTCCTCGTCGGCGGCCATGCCCGTGCCGCCCCACGGCCCCCAGGCCACGGAGGTGCCGGCCAGGCCGCGGGCGCGACGGCGTTCGACCAGCGCGTCGAGGTGTGCGTTGGCGGCTGCGTACGCGGCCTGCCCGCCGCTCCCCCAGACGCCGGCGATCGAGGAGAAGGTCACGAAGGCCGACAGGCCGCTGTCACGGGTCAGCTCGTCGAGGTGGTCGGCGGCCACGGCCTTGGCCCGCAGCACGGCCGCGAGCCGGTCGGGCGAGCAGGCGGCGATGACGTCGTCGTCGAGGACGCCCGCGCAGTGCAGCACCGCGTCCACGGGGTACTCGACGAGGAGCTGCTCGACCGCTTCCCGGTCGCCCATGTCGCAGGCCACCACGTTCACCCGCGCACCGAGCTCGGCGAGTTGCGCGCGCAGCTCGTCCGCGCCGGGCGCCTCGGGTCCACGACGGCCGGTCAGCACCAGCTCGCGCGCCCCGCGCGCGACGGCCCAGTGCGCGACACGCGCGCCGAGGGCGCCGGTGCCGCCGGTGATCAGGACGCGCTCCGGGGACGTCCACTCCCCTGTGCCGGCGGGGACGGGTGCGGACACAAGCCTGCGGGCGTAGGCCTGGGCGCCGCGCACCGCGACCTGGTCCTCGTCGGCGGCCTCCAGAACGGCGGCGGCCTGAGCGAGGGCGCGTCGGTCCGGCCGTGCGGGCAGATCGAGCAAACCGCCCCAGACGTCCGGGTGTTCGAGCGCGGCGACCCGGCCGAAGCCCCACACGGAGGCCGACCCGGGCTCGACCGCTGCCTCGGTCCCGGCTCCCACGGCCACGGCGCCGCTGGTGACGATCCACAGCGGCGCGCTGAGGCCGGCGTCTCGGTGGCCCTGCACCAGGGTGAGGGCGCTGTCCACACCCGGCAGGCACGAGAGCACACCGGCGACGGGAACGCCGTCGGCCATGGCCGCGCCGAACAGATCGCGCAGGACCGTGCGTTCCCTGCCGGCGGCGCAGACCACGCGCTCGACTCCCGGCACGAACTCCTCGATGCCGGGCAGCACCTCGTCGTCACCGGCCTGCAGCAGCAGCCACCGACCGCTGACCGTCCGCTCGCCGTCCGTCGCCAGACGATCCCAACGGACGCGGTAGCGCAGCGAATCCACGGCGGTCCGCTCGAGCTGAGCACGCCGCCACTCCGCCAGCGCCGGCACGACACCGTTCAGCTCTCCGCCGTCGAGGCCGAGTACGCCGGCGAGTTCATCGGCGTCACCCTGATCGACGGCAGCCCAGAACGCGGCCTCCCCGGCCGTCACCGCGGCCGTCGCCGCAAGGGCCCTCTTCTTCACCTCGGGCCAGTACCGGGTGCGCTGGAAGGCGTACGTGGGCAGCGGCGCGGGGCGCACGCCGGCGAAGAACCCGTCCCAGCGGACGGGAAGTCCGCAGGCGTGCTGAGCGGCCATCGCCGCGAACAGGCCGTCGACTTCGGGGCGGCCCTTGCGCTGCACGGGAACGCAGAGGACACCGTCCCCGAGAGCGGTCCGGGCGAGTGCGGTGAGGGTGCCGTCGGGGCCGATCTCCAGGAATCGGGTCACGCCCTCGCCGGCGAGCACACTGATCCCGTCGGCGAACCGCACCGCCTCACGCACATGCCGCACCCAATAGTCCGCCGACGCCAACTCGCCCTCCACCGCGAGCCGCCCGGACACGTTCGACACCAACGGCACCGACGCAGAACCATAGGAGACACCCTCCGCGACCTCACGGAAAGCCTCCAGCATCGGCTCCATCAACGGCGAGTGGAACGCATGCGAGACCCGCAGACGAGACGTCCGACGGCCCAACGCCTTCAGCTCGGCGGCGATCTCGGTCACCGCTGCCTCGACACCCGCGATCACCACCGCGCGGGGGCCGTTCACCGCAGCGACCGACACCTCGGCCTCTCGGCCTTCCAGCAGCGGCAGCACCTCGTCCTCGGCCGCCTCCACCGCCACCATCACACCACCCGACGGCAACGCCTGCATCAACCGACCGCGCGCCACCACCAGAGCACACGCATCCGCAAGAGAGAACACACCCGCCACATGCGCGGCAGCGATCTCACCGACCGAATGCCCCATCAGGAAGTCCGGGCGCACCCCGAACGATTCGACCAGACGGAACAACGCCACCTCGACCGCGAACAACGCAGGCTGCGCCCACTGGGTACGATCCAGCAGCGCCACGTCCCCACCGAACACGACATCCCGCAACCCACCACCCACCTCGGCGCACACCGCGTCGAACGCCTCCGCGAACACCGGGAACGACGCATACAACCCACGCCCCATCCCCACCCGCTGCGCACCCTGACCCGAGAACAAGAACGCCGTCCGACCCTCGCTCACCGTTCCGGTGACAGTGTGGGAGCCGGCCTCGCCTGCCGCCAACGCTGCGAGAGCAGCGAGGAGTTCGGTGCGATCCCGGCCCCAGACGACCGCCCGGTCCTCGAAGGCGGTACGCGTCGCGGCGAGGGCGGCGCCGACCTCCGCGCAGTCGATGTCGGGGGTGGACCTCACGGCGTCCAGCAGACGGGCAGCCTGGGAACGCAAGGCGCCGGAGCTGCGTCCGGACAGCACCCACGGCACCACCGGCAGACCCGCACCCGCACCCTCACCCGCGCCCTCACCCTCAACCTCGTCCGCGGGCTCGGTCGGGGCCTGTTCGAGAATCACGTGCGCGTTCGTCCCGGACAGACCGAACGACGACACACCCGCACGCCTGGGACGCCCACCCTCCTCGGGCCACGCCCGCTGTTCCGTCAACAACTCCACCGCACCCGACGACCAGTCCACATGCGACGACGGCTCACCCACATGCAACGTCGCCGGCAGCACACCATGACGCAACGCCTGCACCATCTTGATCACACCGGCGACACCCGCAGCCGCCTGCGTATGACCCACATTCGACTTCACCGACCCCAACCACAACGGCCGCCCCTCCCCACGGCCCTGCCCGTAAGTCGCCAGCAACGCCTGCGCCTCGATCGGATCACCCAGCTTCGTCCCCGTACCGTGCGCCTCCACCACATCCACATCCACCGCCGACAGACCCGCCGACCCCAACGCCGCACGAATCACCCGCTGCTGCGACGGACCGTTCGGAGCCGTCAAACCATTCGACGCACCATCCTGGTTCACCGCCGAACCCCGCACCACCGCCAACACCCGATGCCCCAGCCGACGCGCATCCGACAACCGCTCCACAAGAAGAACACCCACCCCCTCACCCCACCCCGTACCGTCCGCACCCTCACCGAACGCCCTGCACCGACCATCCGCCGCCAGACCACCCTGACGGCTGAACTCCACGAAGGCACCCGGCGTCGACATGACGGTGACGCCGCCGGCCAGGGCCAGGTCGCACTCCCCCGACCGCAGCGCCTGCGCCGCCAGATGCAGAGCCACCAACGACGACGAGCACGCCGTGTCCACCGTCACCGCCGGACCCTCCAGACCCAGCACATACGACACCCGGCCCGACGCCACACTCGCCGCATTGCCCGTGCCGACATACCCGCCGAAGTCACCCTCCGACACACTCAACAACGCCGGATAGTCCTGACCGTTCGTCCCCACGAACACACCCGTACGACTCCCACGCAACGACCGAGGATCCACCCCCGCCCGCTCCACCGCCTCCCACGACACCTCCAACAACAACCGCTGCTGCGGATCCATCGCCAACGCCTCACGCGGCGACACCCCGAAGAACTCCGCATCGAACCCACCGACATCGGAGAGGAATCCACCGCGCGCTGTGTGGCTGGCGTACGGGTTGTCCGGGTCAGGGGCGAAGAGCAGGTCGAGGTCCCAGCCACGGTCGGTGGGGAAGTCCCCGATGCCCTCGCGGCCGTCCGCGAGCAGCTCCCAGAACTGTTCCGGGGTCTCGACGTCACCGGGAAAACGGCAGGCCATACCCACGATCGCCACCGGCTCGTCCACCGCGACCGCAGTGGTCCCGTACGGCGTTATGGCAGCGGCGGTCTCGTCCCCGAACAGCTCGGCGTGGAGGAACTCGGCCAGCGCCTGCGGGGTCGGATGGTCGAAGACCGCTGTCGTGGGGAGGGCGACGCCCGACACGGAGGCCAGGACGTTGCGCAGCTCCACCGCGATCAACGAGTCCACGCCCAGATCGCGGAAGGCCCGCTCCGCGCCGACCTGTTCGGTGCCGGCGTGTCCGAGTGCCGCCGCGGCCCGGGCGCGGACCTCGGTGACGAGTTCCCGCAGGCGCGCCTCAGGGGCGAGGCCGCGCAGACGCGCCTGGAGTCCGGTCGTGACGGTCTCGGCGGCGCCCCCGGGGACGACCGGGGCGCGGTACACCTCTCCGAGGAACGGGCTGTGCCGGACCGCGGTGAAGGCGGCGCCGAAGCGGCTCCAGTCGACGTCGGCCACGAAGGCCGCGGCAGTCGCGTCCCCAGCGGCGGCGGCGAGGGCGTCCAGGGCGCGGTCAGGGGCGAGGAGGCCCACACCGCCCCTCACTTGCCGGCCCTCCGCGTCGGCGTCGGCGGCCATGCCGCCGCCTGCCCACGGCCCCCAGGCAATCGAGGTGGCGGGCAGCCCCTCGCTCCTGCGTCGCTCCGCGAGGGCGTCCAACAGGGCGTTGGCGGCGGCGTAGTTGGCCTGTCCGGCGGAGCCGACCGTGCCGGCGAAGGAGGAGAAGAGGATGAAGGCGGAGAGCTCGCGGTTCCGGGTCAGCTCGTCCAGGTTGCGCGCGCCGGCGACCTTGGCGGCGAAGACCTTCTTGAAGGCGGCCGGCGTGAGGCCGTCGAGGACGCCGTCCTCCAGCGCCCCCGCCGTGTGGACGACCGCGTCGACAGGGTGGGCGTCGAGCAGCGCGCGCAACGCCTTGCGGTTCGTCAGATCCAGTGCTGCGAAGGTCACTTCGACGCCGGCGTCCAGTAGTTCGCCGCGCAGCTCCTCGGCGTCCGGTGCCCGGTCCCCGTTGCGGCTGACCAGGACCAGGTGCGCGGCGCCCGCCCGGGCGGCCCAGCGGGCCACTCTGGCGCCCAGCGCGCCTGTGCCTCCGGTCACCAGGACCGTGCCGGACGGCTGCCAAGCGGATTCCGGTGCCGGAGAGGCCGGGACCAGGCGGCGGCCCAGGAGTCCGCCGGAGCGGACCGCGGCCTGGTCCTCGCGCGGGCCGGCCGCCGTCGTGCCGTCGGCGAGCAGGGTGACCAGCCGGGCGGCCGTACGCCGGTCCAGGGTCGCGGGCAGGTCCACGAGCCCGCCCCAGCGGTCGGGGTGTTCCAGGGCGACGACACGTCCCAGGCCCCAGACGGCGGCCTGGTCGGGTTCCGGGGCCGGATCGCCGGCCGTGGCGGTGACGGCTTCCCGGGTCAGGGTCCAGAGCGGCGCCGAGACGGCGGCGTCTCCGAGGGCCTGGACGAGCACCGTGGTCGCGAGAACGCCGTCGGGCACGTCTCCGTTCCCCCCGCGCTGCAGGGCGAGGGTGGAGACGACGCCGGCGACCGGGGCGTCGCCGGCGGCCACGGCGATACGGCGCGCCAACTCGGCCCGGCCGTCGCTGTGGTGGTGCTCGACAGTGACCAGTTCGGCACCGGCGTCGTCCAGTGCGCCGGTCAGCGCGCCGTCCCAGCCGTCTGCGCCCGCCGAGGACACGGGCCTCAGGAACAGCCAGCGCCCGGAGAGCCGCGCGCCCTCGGGCAGGCCGGCGACCGTACGCCAGACGACACGGTGGTGCAGGCCGTCGACGGCGACGGCCGAGCCGTCCTCGGCGTAGGAACGTTCCAGCCAGAACCGGTCACGGCGGAAGGCGTAGGTGGGCAGCTCGACCGTCCGCGCCGCCGGGAGGAGCGTGGACCACGCCACCGCCGCGCCGCTCACATGCAGTCGCGCGAGGGCCGCCACGAAGTGCCGGGACTCCTGACCGTCCTTGCGGAGGACCGGCGCGCACAGCACGTCGTCCGCAGCGCTGTTCTGCGCGAGTGCGGTGAGGGTGGAGTCGGGGCCGATCTCCAGGAAACGGGTCACGCCCTCGGCAGCGAGCACACTGATCCCGTCGGCGAACCGCACCGCCTCACGCACATGCCGCACCCAATAGTCCGCCGACGCCAACTCGCCCTCCACCGCGAGCCGCCCGGACACGTTCGACACCAACGGCACCGACGCAGAACCGTAGGAGACACCCTCCGCGACCTCACGGAAAGCCTCCAGCATCGGCTCCATCAACGGCGAATGGAACGCATGCGACACCCGAAGACGAGACGTCCGACGACCTTGTGCCTTGAACTGGTCGGCTATCTCCGTGACGGCCGCCTCGACACCCGCGATCACCACCGCGCGGGGGCCGTTCACCGCAGCGACCGACACCTCCGTCTGACGGCCCTCCAGCAGCGGCAGCACCTCGTCCTCGGCCGCCTGGAGAGCGACCATCGCGCCACCCTCGGGCAACGCCTGCATCAACCGCCCCCGCGCCACCACCAGAGCACACGCATCCGCAAGAGAGAACACACCCGCCACATGCGCGGCAGCGATCTCACCGACCGAATGCCCCATCAGGAAGTCCGGGCGCACCCCGAACGACTCCACCAGACGGAACAACGCCACCTCGACCGCGAACAACGCAGGCTGCGCCCACTCCGTACGATCCAGCAGCGCCACGTCCTCACCGAACACGACCTCCCGCAACCCACCACCCACCTCGGCGCACACCGCGTCGAACGCCTCCGCGAACACCGGGAACGACGCATACAACCCACGCCCCATCCCCACCCGCTGCGCACCCTGACCCGAGAACAAGAACGCCGTCCGCCCACCCCGGGTCGTCCCGATCGTGGTGCGCGCGTCGGGCTCGCCTGTGGCCAACGCGGCGAGGCCGGCGAGGAGTTCGGTGCGGTCGTGGCCCTGGATCACGGCGCGGGCCTCGAAGGCGGTGCGGGTCGTGGCCAGGGAGGCTGCGAGGTCGTAGAGGTCGGTGTCCGGGCGCTCGGTCAGGTGAGCGGCCAGGCGACCCGCCTGACCGCGCAGCGCGGTCTCGTCGCGGGCGGACAGGAGCCACGGCAGGACCGGGAGGGCGGTACGGGGTTCCGGTTCCGGGGTGATCTCGTCCGAGGCGGGTTCGGGGGCCTGCTCGATGACGGCGTGGGCGTTGGTGCCGGAGACGCCGAACGCCGAGACTCCGACGCGGTGCGGGTGGTCGACGTGCGGCCAGTCGACGGGCCCGGTGAGCAGGCGGACGTGACCGGCGCTCCAGTCGACGTGTTGCGAGGGGCGATCGGCGTGCAGGGTGGGCGGCAGGACGCCGTGCCGTAGCGCGAGGACGGACTTGATCACGCCGACGACGCCGGCCGCGGCCTGGGTGTGGCCGATGTTGGATTTCGCCGAGCCGAGCCACAGCGGCCGGTCGGCGGTACGACCCTGGCCGTACGTGGCGAGAAGCGCCTGGGCCTCGATGGGGTCGCCGAGCGAGGTGCCCGTGCCGTGGGCCTCGACGGCGTCGATCTCGGACGCGGGCAGGCCGGCGTTGGCGAGGGCGGCGAGGATGACGCGCTGCTGGGCCAGGCCGCTCGGGGCGGTGAGGCCGTTGGAGGCGCCGTCCTGGTTGACCGCGCTGCCGCGCAGCACCGCCAGCACCTGATGGCCGTTGCGGCGGGCGTCGGAGAGACGTTCGACGACGATGGTTCCGGCGCCCTCGGCCCAGCCCGTCCCGTCCGCGTCGTCGGAGAAGGCCTTGCAGCGGCCGTCGCCGGCCAGGCCGCCCTGCTGCTCGAACTCGATGAAGGCGCCGGGGCTGGACATGACGGTGACACCGCCGACGACGGCGAGAGAGCACTCGCCGGAGCGCACCGACTGGGCGGCCAGGTGCAGGGCGACCAGGGAGGAGGAGCAGGCGGTGTCGACGGTGACGGCCGGGCCCTCCAGCCCCAGGGTGTAGGCGACACGGCCGGAGAGGACCGACATGGAGTTGCCGGTGAGCAGATGGCCCCGGACGTCGTCGGGCACCTCGCGCAGCCCGGAGGTGTAGCCCTGGTCGCTGCACCCGACGAACACTCCCGAGCGGCTGCCCCGCAATGTGGCGGGATCGATGCCGGCGCGCTCGAAGGCCTCCCAGACCACTTCGAGCAGCAGACGCTGCTGCGGGTCCATCGCGAGCGCCTCGCGCGGGGAGATGCCGAAGAAGGCCGGGTCGAACCGGTCGGCGTCGTCGAGGAATCCGCCACGGCGACGCCCGGCAGCGGCGCCGTCCGGCCCGGGCGCGGTGGACCAGCCCCGGTCGGCGGGCCAGTCGGTCACCGCGTCGGTCCCGTCGACCAGCAGGTCCCAGAAGTCGTCGGGGGTGCGGACGCCGCCGGGCAGACGGCAGCTCATGCCGACGATGGCGACGGGCTCCTGCTCGCGAGCCTCCAGCTGCCGCAGCCGGCGGCGGGTGTTGTGGAGATCGACGGTGACCCGCTTGAGGTAGTCCCGAAGCTGCGCTTCATTCGTCATGGACTGCCCCCATGCTGATCGGTTCTGTGACGGAACGTGTCCCCGCGCGTGGTCGGCGGGCCCGGTGGGCGTCCGACTGCTGGTGTGCTCCTCGAGCGGTGGGGACAGCATGACCCGGCCCGGGAGCCTTTCTCGGCACCCGGCCGGGTTCTCTGGGGAAACCCTTGGAAATCATGAGCCCGCCGCCATTCACGCAGGCCGGAGCAATGGCCGGTCGGACGACCAGGACGTGCCGGGGCCCCGAACCGCCGTTTCGTCTACGGGAGTTCGGGGCCCGGGCTGCTCAGACGTATGGCGGTGGGGCGCCTCGGGCGAGAACGGTGTACAGGACCGCGAAGGCGTCCTGAAGTGCCGTCAGGGCGTCGGGGATGCGCCAGGCGGCCCGGTCGCGGGGGCCGACGGCGTTGGAGACGGTGCGCAGTTCCAGCAGCGGGACGCCGTGGACGGCGGCGGCCTCGGCGACGCCGAAGCCCTCCATCGCCTCGGCCGCGGCTCCGTGGCGTTGCCGTAGGCGCTGGGCGCGTTCCGCGGTACCGGTGACGGTGGAGACGGTCAGGACGGGGGCGTGGACGGCGGCGAGGACCCGGGCCACGGCGGCGGAGAGGTGGGGTGCGCAGGCGTGCTCGGAGACTCCGAAGCCGAGGCGGTCCATGGAGAGGAATCCGTCAGGGGTCTCGCAGCCGAGGTCGGCGGCGATGACACGGTCGGCGACGACGACGGAGCCGACGTCGGCGACCGGCGCGAAGCCCCCCGCGATGCCTGTCGAGACGACCAGGTGGTACCGGTCGCCCCGGACGGCCGCCGCGGTGAGTGCCGCGTCGGTCGCCGCGGCCGCGGCGGCGGGGCCCACTCCCCCTGCCACCAGGTCGGCGACGAGCTGCCGGTGACGGACGGGACCCTGATCCGCCGCCGTGCGGTCGGCCCGTACGGACGAGGCGTCCCCGGTGCAGTCGATCCGGAGCATCTCGCGGCCCGGCAGGGTGCCGCGCTCGACCGCCGCCGCGGGGCCCAGACCTCGCGCGACGGCGTCGCGTTCGGCTGGTACCGCGGTGACGACGAGGAGGCGTACGGCGGTCATGACGAGAGCTGGACGTGCCCGTGATCGCCTATGACGAGACGGTGCGTGGCAGGCAGTCCGGGGGCCACGGCGACTTTGACGTTGCGGCCGACGAGGGAGGCCGCCACCCGCCGGATCCGGTCGAAGGACGACTCCCGCAGCACGATCGAGTACTCGATCTCGCTGTGGGAGATACGGCAGTTCTCCGCGACCGACGTGGAAGGGCCGACGTACGAGTCGCTGACGACGCTGCCGGCGCCGATGATCACGGGACCGACGATGCGGGAGCGCCGGACCTCGGCGCCCGCCTCGATCCGGACGCGTCCGATGATCTCGCTCTCGTCGTCGACGTAGCCGTTGACGCAGGGCTGGAGGCGTTCGAGGAGGGTGCGGTTGACCTCCAGCATGTCGGTGACGTTGCCGGTGTCCTTCCAGTAACCGGTGATGACCGTGGAGCGGACCTCCATTCCCTGGTCGATCATCCACTGCAGCGCGTCGGTGATCTCCAGCTCGCCGCGCGGGGACGGCTGGACGGCCCGCACCGCTTCGTGGACGGCCGCCGTGAACAGGTACACGCCGGCGACGGCCAGGTCGCTGCGCGGCTTGCGCGGCTTCTCCTCGAGTACGAGGACGTTGCCGTTGTCGTCGGTGACCGCCACTCCGAAGGCCGTGGGATTGTTCACCCGGGTGAGCAGCACCTGGGCGTCGCGTGGGTCCTTGCGGAACTCCTCGACGACGTCGGTGATGCCGTCGAGGACGAAGTTGTCACCGAGGTACATGACGAAGTCGTCGTCGCCCAGGAAGGATTCGGCGATGAGCACGGCGTGGGCGAGCCCCAGGGGTTCGCTCTGCGGGATGTAGGTGACGTTCAGGCCGAAGGCGGAGCCGTCGCCGACGGCTGCCTCGATTTCCGGGGCGGTGCTGCCGACGATGACGCCGACGTCGGTGATGCCCGCGGCGGCGATGGATTCGAGACCGTAGAAGAGGATCGGTTTGTTGGCGACCGGGACCAATTGCTTGCTGGACGTGTGGGTGATCGGGCGCAGTCGTGAACCTGATCCCCCCGCGAGCACGAGAGCCTTCACTGTTCCATCCATGTGACGGGTGAGAGGTGGTGGGTGAGAGGTGGTGGCCGCCTCGGCCCGGACGCCGTGTCCGGGCCGAGGCGCGGCCGGTCGGTTCAGACCTCGTCGAGGTCGCCCTCGAGGAAGGCGCGCAGTTCGTCGTCGGAGACCTCGTCGGCGGCCGGCGCCGACGGCGCGGGGCCGACGGCGGCTCCGGCCGCCGCGTCGTCGAGGCGGGCCAGCAGACCGCTGAGCCTGCTGCGCAGCCGCTCCTGGACGGCGCCGTCCAGGACCGACGCGGTGAACTGTGCCTCCAGGGCGTCGAGACGGTCGAGGACCGGGGAGGTGGCCGGCTGCGCCTCGTGGGTGATGCGTTCCAGGAGGTGCGCGGCGAGCCGTTCCGGCGTCGGGTAGTCGAACATGAGGGTCGCGGGCAGTCGTGTTCCTGCGAGGGCGCCGATGCGGTTGCGCAGTTCGACGGCGGTCAACGAGTTGAACCCGCTGTCCAGGAAGCCTCCTTCCGGGTCGATGGAGTCGGGGCTGTCGTGCCCGACGACCAGGGCCGCCTGGGCGAGCACGGCGTCCAGGACGAGGGCGTGCCGGGCGTCCGGGGCGAGCCCGGCGAGACGGGTGCGCAGCTCGCCCTCCGCGGGCACCGCCGACGCGCCGGTGGCCGGTGCGGCCTGGTGCCGGGTGCGGGCCGGGACGAGGTCGCGCACCAGGTCCGGCACCGACCCGTCGGAGGCGCGTAGCGCGGCCGGGTCGAGGTCGACGGGCGCGTGGTAGGGGTCCCGGGAGCGCAGTGCCGCGTCGAGCAGGGCGAGTGCGTGGCCGGTCTCCATGGGCCGCAGTCCGCTGCGGGCGATGCGGCGCATGTCCGCTTCGCCGAGCTTGCCGGTCATGCCGCTGCGTTCGGCCCACAGACCCCAGGCGAGGGACTGGACGCGGCGTCCGGCGGCGGCGCGGCGGGCGGCGAAGGCGTCGAGGAAGGCGTTGGCGGCCGAATAGTTGCCCTGCCCGACGCCGCCGAGGGTTCCGGCGATCGAGGAGAACAGAACGAGCGCGGCGCCGGTGTCGCGGGTGAGCTCCTCCAGCAGGACGGTCGCGTCGGCCTTGGCCCGCAGGACCGTGTCGACGCGCTCGGGAGTGAGCGACTGCACGATGCCGTCGTCGAGGACGCCCGCGGTGTGGACGACGGCGCGAAGCGGCCGGTCCGCGGGGATGTCGCCGAGCAGGGCGGTCAGGGCCTCGCGATCGGCGACGTCGCAGGCCGCGACGGTGACGTGGGCCCCGTGGCCGCTGAGCTCCTCGTGGAGTTCGGTCATGCCGTCGGCCGCCGGGCCGCGCCGTCCGGCCAGCACCAGGGAGCGCACGCCGTGGGCGGTGACCAGGTGGCGGGCGATCTCCCGTCCCAGGATGCCGCCGGCCCCGGTGACCAGGACGGTGCCGTCCTCGAAGGCCCCGTCCGCCGTCTCGGCGGGCGGCGCCGCCTGGATGAGCCGGGGTGTGAGCGCGGAACCCTCGCGCAGGGCGATCTCGCTCTCGTCCGAGGCGAGCGCGGCCGGCAGCTGTGCCAGGGAGGCCGCACTGCCGTCGTGGTCGATCAGCGCGAAGCGGCCCGGGTTCTCGGCGCGCGCCGCACGGACCAGCCCCCAGACGGCCGCCTGGGCCGGATCGGTGCGGGGCGCGTCCTCGGATCCGGTGGTGACGGCGTTCCGGGTCAGCACCACCAGCCGGGAGGCCGCCAGGCCGTCCTGCGCCAGCCAGTCGGTGAGCAGGCTCAGCGCGTGGGTGGTGGCACGTCGCGTGGCAGCGGGGAGGTCGGCGTCCGCGTCGGACCGGGTGTCGGGCATCGCCGCCAGGACCGTCGCGGGCACGGCTGTGCCCGTGGCCGCGTGCAGCGCGGCGGGGTCCGGGTGCCGGACGGCGGTGCCGAACGCCGGTGCGTCGGGCGGCAGCACGCTGCCGACGAGGTGCGGCGTGCCGACGGGCGCCGTGCCGATGCCGGCGGGCGTCCAGCGGATCCGGTGCAGTGCGCCGCGCCCCGGAGCGGACGGCAGGGCGCTGGTGTCCACGGGGCGCAGGGTGAGGCCGTCGATGTCGGCGACCCGGTGTCCCGCGTCGTCGAGGATGCCCACCCGGTAGGTGTGCTCGCCGACGGGGGTGAGACGCACGCGCAGTGCGGTGGCGCCGGCGGAGTGCGGGACGACGTCGGAGAAGGTGAACGGCAGGACGGTGCCGGTGCCTGCGGCGGGGGCCAGCGCCACCGTGTGCAGGGCGGCGTCCAGCAGGGCGGGGTGGACGCGGAACCGGTCGGCGCCCTGCAGGTGTTCGCCTTCCTCGGGGGCGATCTCGGCGTACACGTCGTCGCCGTCGCGCCAGGCCGCGCGCAGTCCGCGGAACGCGGGGCCGTAGGCGAAGCCGCCGGCGGCGATGCGGTCGTACAGGCCGCTGACGTCCACGGGGGTGGCGGACGCCGGCGGCCAGGCGGCCGGCAGAGGTGCGGGTGCGACGGCCGACGGCGTGTCGGTGAGGGTGCCGTCGGCGTGCCGTGTCCAGGCGGTGCCGGTGGCGGGCCGGGAGTGCACCGAGAGGGCGCGGTCGCCGTTGCCGTCGGGCGCCGCGACGGACACCTGAAGCTGGACGCTGCCGCTCTCGGGGAGCACGAGCGGCGTCTGGAGGGTGAGGTCACCGATCCGGGCGGCGCCGACGTGTCCGCACGCCTCCATGGCGAGGTCGAGGAAGGCGGTGCCGGGGAAGAGGATGCGGCCGTCCAGGGCGTGGTCGGCGAGCCAGGGCCTGTCGTTCACGGAGACGGTTCCCGTCAGCACGACGCCCGAGCTGTCGGCGAGGGCGACAGCGCCGGTGAGCAGCTGGTGGCGTACGGGATCCAGGTCCGTGCGGGTGCTGTCGGAGCCGGTCGCCTCGAGCCAGTAGCGGCGCCGCTGGAAGGGGTAGGTGGGCAGGTCGGTGCGGACGGCTCCCGAGGGGGTGAACCAGTTGTCCCAGTCCACGCGGTGGCCGTGGGTGTGCAGCCGGGCGAGGGCGGTGGTCAGCGAGGCGTCTTCCTCCTCGTCGCGCCGCAGTGTCGGCACGAGTGTGGCGACGCCGTCGACGCAGTCTCCGGCGAGCGCGGTCAGCACGCCGCCCGGCCCGATCTCGACGTAGGTGGTGACGCCCTGTTCCTCGAGTGTGCGAATGCCCTCGTGGAAGCGGACGGCGTCGCGCACCTGGCCTACCCAGTAGGCGCCGTCCATCGGCTCGTCGGCGGTGACGGGGCGTCCGGTGACGGTGGAGACCACGGGCAGGGCGGGGGCGGCGTGGTCGACGAGCGCCGTGTGTGCGGCGAACTCGTCGAGCATGTCGTTCATGTGGTGGGAGTGGAAGGCGTGGCCGACCTGCAGACGGTGTGTCTTGCGGCCCCGGCCGGCCAGTTCCGCGGCCACCGCGGTGACGGCTTCCTCGTCGCCGGACAGGACGGTGGCGAGCGGGCTGTTGACCGCCGCGACGGACACCCGGCCCTCGTGGGCGGCGAGCAGCGGTGTCACCTCCTCCTCACCGGCCTGGACGGAGATCATGACGCCGCCCGTCGGCAGGTTCCCCATGAGTTTCCCGCGCACGGCGACGAGCCGGCACGCGTCCTCCAGGGTGAGTACCCCCGCGACGTGGGCTGCGGCGATCTCGCCGACCGAGTGGCCGAGCACCGCGTCGGGCCGTACGTCCAGGCTCTCCAGCAGGCGGTACAGGGCGACCTGGACGGCGAAGAGTCCGGCCTGGGTGTAGGCGGTGCGGTCCAGGAATGCCGACTCGGGGCTGCCCGGTTCGGCGAACAGGACGTCGCGCAGGGGCAGTTCGAGGTCGGCGTCGAGGTGGGCGCAGGCCTCGTCGAGGGCGTCGGCGAAGATCTCGTGCCGCTCGTACAGGACCCGTCCGGTGGCGGCCTGCTGACTGCCCTGTCCGGAGAAGAGGAAGGCCACCTTGCCCCCGCGGGCCCGGCCGGTGGCGAGCAGCGGGTGCTCCCGGCCCTCGGCGAGAGAGGTGAGCGCCTCGGTGAGCGCCTCGGTGTCGCCGGTGGCGACGGCCGCGCGGTGGTCGTGGTGGGCGCGGGTGGTGGCCAGGGAGAGCGCCAGGTCGGCCGGAGCGCTGTCGGGACGGGCGGCGATGTGGGCGAGGAAGCGGCGGGCCTGGGCGCGCAGGGCGGCGTCGCCACGGGCCGACAGCAGCCACGGCAGGGTGCGGGAGGCGCCGTCGGCCGGACGGGACTCCACCGGGGCGGATGTCGCGGGTTCTTGGATGATCACGTGTGCGTTGGTGCCGGAGACGCCGAACGACGAGACACCCGCACGCCGCGGCGTGTCACCGGGGGCCCAGTCGCGCTCTTCCTGCAGCAGGCGCACAGCGCCGGACGACCAGTCGATGTGCGGGGACGGCTGTTCGGCGTGCAGGGTGCGCGGCAGGACGCGGTGACGCATCGCCATCACCATCTTGATGATGCCGGCGACGCCGGAAGCGGCCTGTGTGTGGCCGATGTTGGACTTCAGCGCCCCGAGCCACAGCGGCCGCTCCACAGGCCGGTCCTGACCGTAGACGGCCAGCAGCGCCTGCGCCTCGATGGGGTCGCCGAGGGTGGTTCCGGTGCCGTGCGCCTCGACGGCGTCCACGTCCAGCGGTGAGAGCCCGGCCGAGGCCAGCGCCTGGCGGATGACCTTCTGCTGGGCGGGTCCGCTGGGCGCGGTGAGCCCGTTGGAGGCGCCGTCCTGGTTGACGGCGGTGCCGGCGACGGTGGCGAGCACGGGGTGCCCGCCCCGGCGGGCGTCCGACAGACGCTCCAGCAGGAGAAGACCGACGCCCTCGGCCCAGCCCGCGCCGTCGGCCTCGGCGGCGAACGGCTTGCAGCGGCCGTCCGGCGAGAGGGCACGCTGCCTGCTGAACTCGACGAAGGTGTCCGGGGTGGACATCACGGTGACGCCGCCGGCCAGGGCGAGTTCGCACTCGCCGGACCTCAGGGCCTGCACCGCCAGGTGCAGGGCGACCAGGGAGGACGAGCAGGCGGTGTCGACGGTGACGGCCGGTCCTTCCAGGCCGAAGGTGTAGGCGATGCGTCCCGAGGCGACGCTGCCGGCGCTGCCGGTGGCCAGGTAGCCCTCCAGCTCCTCGGGGGCCTTGCGGGCACGGCTTCCGTAGTCGTTGTAGTTGGATCCGACGAAGACGCCCGCGCGGGCGCCGCGGATGCGGTCCGGATCGATCCCGGCGCGTTCGAACGCCTCCCAGGACGTCTCCAGCAGCAGCCGGTGCTGCGGGTCGACGGCCACGGCCTCGCGGGGCGTGATCCCGAAGAACGCGGGGTCGAAGCGGTCGGCGTCGTGCAGGAAGCCGCCGTGCCGGGCGTACGAGTGGCCGATGCGGTCGGGGTCGGGATCGTAGAGGCTCTCGACGTCCCAGCCGCGGTCGGCGGGGAACGGTGTGATGGCGTCGGCGCCGTCGGCGACGAGTTGCCACAGATCCTCGGGTGAGACGACACCGCCGGGGAAGCGGCAGCTCATGCCGACGATGACGATCGGGTCGTCGTCGACGGCCGCCGTCGGCAGTTCGAGCGGCGGCTCGGCGGCCGCCCCCGTACCGAACAGCTCTGCGTCCAGGTAGGCGGCGAGGGCTCCTGCGGAGGGGTGGTCGAAGGCGAGCGTGACCGGCAGGCGCAGCCCGGTGGCCTCCACGAACCGGTTGCGCAGTTCGACGGCGGTGAGCGAGTCGAAGCCGACGTCCCGGAAGGCACTCCCGTCGGGGACCGCGTCGGGGTCGGCATGGCCGAGGACGGCGGATGCCTGGGCGCGGACCTCCGTGACCAGCGCGGCACGCCGCTCCGCCGGGGACAGGCCCGCGAGGCGCTGGACGAGCGGCGGTCCGTCGACGGAGTCGGCCTTCTTCTCGCCGCTGTCCGTGGAGAGCGGCACCCGTGCCTCGGGGAGCTCGCGCAGCGCGGCGAACGCGCGGGCGGTGATCAGCTTCCAGTCGACGTCGGCGACGATCAGGAACTCCTCGTCCTGCTCCAGCGCCTTCTGCAGGGAGGCGATGGCCAGTTCGGGGTCCATCGGGGGTACGCCGTCCCGGCGCAGCCGCTCGGCGACCTCCTCCCCGACCATGCCGCCGCCCGCCCAGGTTCCCCAGCCGATGGAGGTGGCGGGCAGTCCCTGCGCCCTGCGGGCGGCGGCCAGGGCGTCGAGGAAGGCGTTGGCCGCGGCGTAGCTGCCCTGTCCGGGACCGCCGAGGGTGCCTGCCATCGACGAGAACAGCACGAACGCGTCGAGGTCGAGATGGCGGGTGGCGGCGTCGAGGGCGAGCGCCGCATCGGCCTTGGGGCGCAGGACGTCATGGGCGCGCTGCGGGGTGAGCGCGTCGATGAGGCCGTCGTCGATGATGCCGGCGGTGTGCACCACCGCTGTGAGGGTGCCGCCGCCGGGCAGGTCGTCGACGAGACGGCGCACCGCTTCGGCGTCGGAGACGTCGCAGGCGACGACGGTGGCCTGTGTGCCCGACTCGGCGAGCTCGGCGACGAGTTCGGCGGCGCCCGACGCGTCGGGGCCGCGCCGGGAGGCGAGCACGAGGTGTTCGGCGCCACCGCGTGCGAGCCAGCGGGCGACGTGCCGGCCGAGCCCGCCGGTGCCGCCCGTCACCAGGACGGTGCCGGACGGCCGCCAACTGCCCTCCGGCCGCGGTCCGTCACCGGCGCGCACCAGGCGGCGGGCGAAGAGTCCGGAAGCGCGCACCGCGAGGTGGTCCTCTTCGAGCGTCCCGGACAAGGCGCCGATCAGCCGGCGTGCCGCACGGTCGTCGAGTGTGCCGGGCAGGTCGACGAGCCCGCCCCAGCGCTGCGGGTACTCCAGGGCGGCGATGCGGCCGAGACCCCAGATCATCGCCTGCAGGGGGCTGGTCAGCCGGTCGCTGCGGCGCACGGCGACCGCGCCACGCGTGGCACACCACACCGGGGCCTCCAGGCGGGTGTCCCCGAGCACCTGAAGCAGGGTCGTGGTCAGGACGAGGCCGGTGGGCAGCACGCCCTCGGCCGACCAGGGGGACTCGTCCAGCGCGAGCAGCGACAGCACGCCACCGACCTCGACGCCGTCGGCCAGGGCGCGCACGAGGTCGGCCATGCGGTCACGTTCGGCGTCCGGGCCGCCCACGACGAGGACGCGGGCCCCGGCAGACCTGTCGCCGATCGCGGCGTGCACATCCCTGACGAGGGGGTCGTCCTCGTATCCGGCCGGTACGACGAGCAGCCACGTGTTCGCCAGCTCGTGGGTGCGTGCGGGCTGTTCGGTGCGGGGCCGCCAGGCGACCCGGTATCGCCAGCCGTCGAGCGTGGAGTGGTTGAGCCGGTCCCGCCGCCAGGACGACAGGGCGGGCACCACCTCGGCGAGTGAGCGCACGTCGTCGAGTCCGAGGCTGTCCGCCAGGGAATCGAGATCGTGGCTGTCCACGCTGGCCCAGAATCCGTCGTCGAGAAGGTTCACCCCGCCGAACGTCCCGCCGTCGGCAGCGGTCTGCGGGGCGGCCGGCTCCAGCCAGTAGCGGCTGCGCTGGAACGCATACGTCGGCAACTCCACCCGACACGGCGACAACCCCGCGAACACCGGCCCCCAGTCGACCGCCACACCCCCAGCCCACGCCTCACCCAACGACAGGTAGAACCGCTCCAGACCACCCTCACCACGACGCAACGAACCCACCACCACCGCATCCCCACCCACAGCCTCGACCGTCTCACCGATCGGCACCGCCAACACCGGATGCGGACTCATCTCCACAAACGCACCGAACCCCTCCCCCAACAGACGCCGCACCACCGGCTCCAACAACACCGACTGCCGCAGATTCCGGAACCAATACCCCCCATCCGTCACCGCACCCTCAACCCACTCACCCGTCACCGTCGACAAAAACGGCACCGACGGCACCAACGCCGACACCGAACCCAACACCTCAGCCAACTCCCCCTCCAACACATCCACACCAGCCGAATGCGACGCATAATCCACATCGATCCGACGCACCCTCACCCCCAACCCCTCACACAACTCCACCAACTCATCCAACGCACCCACATCACCCGACACCACCGTCGACGACGGACCATTCACCGCCGCCACCGACACCCGACCACCCCAACGACCCACCAACTCCGACACACCACCAGGACCCTCAGCAGCAAGAGCCACCGACACCATCCCCCCACCACCCGCCAACGCCACAATCGCCCGCGACCGCAACGCCACCACCCGCGCACCATCCACCACACTCAACGCACCCGCCACCACCGCAGCAGCAATCTCCCCCTGCGAATGACCCACCACCGCAGCCGGCCGCACACCGAACGACTCCCACAACGCAGCCAACGACACCATCACCGCCCACAACACCGGCTGCACCACATCCACCCGATCCAACCCAGGCGCACCCCCACCCCCGCACCACATCCACCAACGACCAATCCACCAACCCCTCCAACGCCACACCACACTCAACAAACCGCGCAGCAAACACCTCCGACACATCCAACAACTCCACCGCCATACCCACCCACTGCGCACCCTGACCCGGAAACACGAACACCGGATCAACGGAGTCGCCGATGCGCCGGGCGGCGCCCCGCGCGAGGCCCGTGCCGGACGTTCCGGCGGCCAGAGCGCGCAGCGAAGCGACGAGGCTGTCACGGTCGACGCCGACGACGGCCGCGCGCTCCTCCAGCGCGGCACGGCCGGTCAGGAGGGAGTGCGCGATGTCGACGGGATCGCCGTTCGAGCTCTCCAGATGGGTCAGCAGCTGCTCGGCCTGGGCACGCAGCGCCTTGCCCGAGCGGGCGGACAGCAGCCACGGCACGACGGTGCGGGGCGGCTCGGCGACGAGCGGCGCGGGCTCCTCCACGGCGAGCGGCGGCTCAGGCTCTTCGAGGATGATGTGGGCGTTGGTGCCGCTGACGCCGAAGGAGGAGACACCGGCCCTGCGAGGCCGGCCGTTGCGCTCCCAGGGGCGGGTGTGCGCGAGGACCTCGACCTGTCCTGCCGACCAGTCGACGATCGGGGAGATCTCCTCGGCGTGCAGGGACTTCGGCAGGGTGGCGTGTCGTATGGCCTGCACCATCTTGATGATCCCGGCCATGCCCGAAGCGGCCTGGGTGTGGCCGATGTTGGACTTCACGGACCCGAGCCACAACGGGCGGTCGCCGTCACGCTCCTGACCGTAGGTCGCCAGCAGCGCCTGCGCCTCGATCGGGTCGCCCAGCTTCGTCCCCGTGCCGTGCGCCTCCACCACGTCCACATCCGCAGCCGACAGACCCGCGTCCGCCAACGCCGCACGGATCACCCGCTGCTGCGCAAGACCGTTCGGAGCCGTCAACCCGTTCGACGCACCGTCCTGGTTGATCGCCGAACCCCGCACCACCGCCAGCACCTGATGCCCCAGCGCCCGCGCGTCCGACAACCGCTCCAGCAACAGCACACCCACACCCTCGGCCATGCCCATGCCATCGGCTTCGGCGCCGAACGCCTTGCACCGGCCGTCGACGGCCAGGCCGCGCTGACGGCTGAAGCCGACCAGGCCGATGGGCTCGCCCATGACGGCGGCCCCGCCGGTCAGTGCGAGCGAGCACTCGCCCGAACGAAGGGAACGCATCGCCTGGTGCATGGCGACGAGCGCGGAGGAGCATCCGGTGTCCATGGTCACGGCCGGCCCTTCGAGGCCGAGTGTGTAGGAGATGCGGCCGGAGGCGATGCTGGTGACGGTGCCGGTGATGAGGTGGCCTTCGAGTCCCTCCGGCACGACCCCGCTCGCTCCGTAACCCTGGTGGGACACGCCTACGAAGACTCCGGTGTCGCTGCCGCGCAGGCTGTCGGGCGCGATGCCGGCCCGCTCCAGGGTCTCCCAGGCGGTCTCCAGGAGCAGCCGCTGCTGCGGGTCCATCGCCGTCGCCTCACGCGGGGAGATCCCGAAGAACGCGGCGTCGAACTCGGCGGCGTCGTGCAGGAACCCGCCGTCGCGGGCGTAGGTGGTGCCCGCTCGGTCCGGATCGGGGTCGTACAGGTTCTCCACGTCCCAGCCGCGGTCGAGGGGCAGGGACGAGATGGCGTCTCTCTCGTCGAGGACGAGGCGCCAGAAGTCGTCCGGTGAGTGTGCTCCGCCGGGGAAGCGGCAGCCCATGGAGACGATGGCGATCGGTTCGTCCTCAAGGGCCGGGCGGGCCGCCGGAACGGCCGGGAGCGTGGTGGGCCGCTCCTCGGCGGTGTCGTCGACGAGCTGTCCGCGCAGATGGCGTGCGAGGTCGCGGACGTTGGGGTGGTCGAAGACGATCGCGGCGGGCAGTGTGAGGCCGGTCGCCTCGTTGAGGCGGTTGCGGAGTTCGACCGCGGTGAGGGAGTCGAATCCGAGTTCCCGGAACGCGCGTGTGGCGGCGATGTCGCTGCCGTCCGCGTAGCCGAGGACGGCGGCGACCTGGGTGCGGACCACGTCGGTCAGGGTTCGGTCGCGTTCGGCGGAGCTCTGGCCGGCGAGTTCGGCACGCAGGCCGCCGCCGCGCTCCGAGGCGCGGTCGAGAACGGCTTCGTCGGCCCGCATCGCGGCCGCCACCTCGGGGACCTCGTGCAGCAGCGGTCGGGAGTGCGCGGCGGTGAAGACGGGAACGAAACGCTCCCAGTCGATGTCGGCGACGGCGAGGAAGGTCTCGTCGTGGTCGAGTGCCTGCTCGAGGCCCGCGACGGCGAGTCCGGCGTCCATGAACGGGATCCCGCGCCAGCGCAGTTGCTCCCGAACGACGTTGACGGCCATGCCTCCGCCCTCCGGGCTCCAGATGCCCCAGGCGAGGGACATGCCGGTCAGCCCGCGCGCTCTGCGATGGTCGGCGAGAGCGTCGACGTACGCGTTGGAGGCCGAGTAGGCGCCGTGGTCGCCGCTGCCCCAGGTGCCGGCGACGGAGGAGTACAGGACGAAGGCGTCCAGCCGGTCGTGGTCGAAGAGTTCGTCGAGGTTGACGGCGCCGAGCAGCTTGGCGCGGGCTCCCTCGGCGAAGAAGTCGAGGTCGGTGTCGGCGAGGGAGGCCAGCATGCCGACGCCCGCGGTGTGCACGACGGTGCGGATGGCGGGACCGTCGGACTCCACCTGCTCGACGAGACGGTGCAGCGCTTCGCGATCGGCGACGTCGCACGCGGCGACGGTCACCCGGCAGCCCAGCTCGGTCAGTTCCTGCCGCAGCGCCTCCGCGCCCGGCGCCCGCTCGCCGTGGCGGCTGGTCAGCACGAGATGCTCGGCGCCCTTGCGGGCGAGCAGTCGAGCCGTGTGGGCGCCGAGGCCGCCGGTGCCTCCGGTGATCAGCGCGGCGCCGCTGGTGCTCCAGGGACGCGCCGCGCTTCGGCCGGCCAGGGGGGTGCGGACCAGCCGTCGGATGTAGGCGCTCGAACCTCGCAGGGCGATCTGGTCCTCGTCGCCTCCTGCGGCCAGGACGGCGACCAGAGCGCGGGCGGCGTCGGGGTCGGGAGCGGAGGGAAGGTCGACGAGGCCGCCCCAGCGCCGCGGCTGTTCCAGGGCGACCACCCGGCCGAATCCCCAGAGCGCGCCCTGTATCGGACGGCTGACCTTGTCGCCGTCACCGGTGCTGACAGCCTCGCTGGTCAGGAGCCACGTCCTGGCCTCGATGCCGGCGTCCAGCATGCCCTGGACCAGGACCAGCGAGGACATCATGCCGACGGTCGCACCCGAGTGGTCCGGGGCGAGGCGCTCGTCGAGGGCCAGCAGGGACACGACGCCGCGCACGGAGTCGGTCCCGGCCACGCCGTCGGTTCCGGCGACGGCGGCTGTGAGGCGCGCGGCGACGAGTGCGCGGTCCAGCTCGTCGGCGGCCAACGCGAGGGTGACGGCGGTCGCGCCCGCCTCGCTCAGGGCGTCTTCGACGGCGACGGCCAGCGGTGACCGCGTGTGCTCTTCGGGGACGACGAGGAGCCAGGTCCCGTCGAGCGCGGCTCCTTCGGGGAGCTGGTAGGGCCGCCACGCCACCCGGTAACGCCAACTGTCCAGCTTCGCCCGGCCCTGCCGTCCCCGGTGCCACGCCGACAACGCCGGCAGGACATCACCAAGACCCCCGGTCCCCTCCAGCCCGAGCGTGCCCGCCAACCCCTCGACGTCACCCTCCTCCACGATCCGCCAGAACTCCTCCTGCGCCGGATCGACCCCCGCCTGCACCTTCGGCAGGTCCAGCCAGTAGCGGCTGCGCTGGAACGCATACGTCGGCAACTCCACCCGACACGGCGACAACCCCGCGAACACCGGCCCCCAGTCGACCGCCACACCCCCAGCCCACGCCTCACCCAACGACAGGTAGAACCGCTCCAGACCACCCTCACCACGACGCAACGAACCCACCACCACCGCATCCCCACCCACAGCCTCGACCGTCTCACCGATCGGCACCGCCAACACCGGATGCGGACTCATCTCCACAAACGCACCGAACCCCTCCCCCACCAGACGCCGCACCACCGGCTCCAACAACACCGACTGCCGCAGATTCCGGAACCAATACCCCCCATCCGTCACCGCACCCTCAACCCACTCACCCGTCACCGTCGACAAAAACGGCACCGACGGCACCAACGCCGACACCGAACCCAACACCTCAGCCAACTCCCCCTCCAACACATCCACACCAGCCGAATGCGACGCATAATCCACATCGATCCGACGCACCCTCACCCCCAACCCCTCACACAACTCCACCAACTCATCCAACGCACCCACATCACCCGACACCACCGTCGACGACGGACCATTCACCGCCGCCACCGACACCCGACCACCCCAACGACCCACCAACTCCGACACACCACCAGGACCCTCAGCAGCAAGAGCCACCGACACCATCCCCCCACCACCCGCCAACGCCACAATCGCCCGCGACCGCAACGCCACCACCCGCGCACCATCCACCACACTCAACGCACCCGCCACCACCGCAGCAGCAATCTCCCCCTGCGAATGACCCACCACCGCAGCCGGCCGCACACCGAACGACTCCCACAACGCAGCCAACGACACCATCACCGCCCACAACACCGGCTGCACCACATCCACCCGATCCAACCCAGGCGCACCCCCCACCCCCCGCACCACATCCACCAACGACCAATCCACCAACCCCTCCAACGCCACACCACACTCAACAAACCGCGCAGCAAACACCTCCGACACATCCAACAACTCCACCGCCATACCCACCCACTGCGCACCCTGACCCGGAAACACGAACACCGGGTCGAGGGGGGAGGCGGGGCTCTCGGTGAGGCCGCGGGCGGCATTCGCGGGCCGTTCGCCGCCGGCCAGGGCGCGCAGACCGTCGACCAGGCCGGCATGGTCCGTGCCGATGACGACGGCGCGCTCCTCCAGTGCGGCGCGACCGGTGGCGAGCGCGTGGGAGACGTCCACCGCGGAGAGGCCGGCGGACTCGATGCGGTCGAGCAGTCGCTGTGCCTGCTCCTTCAGCGCGGCCTCCGACCGGGCCGACAGCATCCAGGGCAGGACGACACCGGCCTTCTCCGCCCTGTCCGCCGCCTTGGCGTCCGTCACCTGGGCGTCCGTGGCCCCGGCATCCGTCGTCCCGGCGGCTTCCGCCGGTTCGGCGACCGGCGCCTGCTCGAGAACGACGTGCGCGTTCGTGCCGCTGCCTCCGAAGGAGGAGACGCCCGCGCGGCGCGGCCGTCCCGTGTCCGGCCAGTCGACCGCCTCGGTGAGCAGGCGCAGCGTGCCGGAGGACCAGTCGACGTGCGGGGTGAGCTCCTCTCCGTGGAGCGACTTGGGGGCGACGCCGTGCCGGAGCGACTCGACCATCTTGATGATGCCCACGACACCGGAAGCGGCCTGGGTGTGGCCGACGTTGGACTTCAGGGAACCGATCAACAGCGGGGCGCCGGCGTCGCGCTCCTGGCCGTAGGTGGCCTGCAGCGCCTGCGCCTCGATCGGGTCGCCGAGCTTCGTCCCCGTGCCGTGCGCCTCCACCACGTCCACATCCGCAGCCGACAGACCCGCGTCCGCCAGCGCCGCACGGATCACCCGCTGCTGCGACGGACCGTTCGGAGCCGTCAACCCGTTCGACGCACCGTCCTGGTTGATCGCCGAACCCCGCACCACCGCCAGCACCTGATGCCCCAGCGCCCGCGCGTCCGACAACCGCTCCAGCAACAGCACGCCGACGCCTTCGCCCCAGCCCGTGCCGTCGGCGCCGGCCGCGAAGGGCTTGCAGCGGCCGTCGGCGGCCAGGCCGCGCTGACGGCTGAACTCGATGAAGTTGCGCATGCTGGCCATGACGGTGACACCGCCCGCGACCGCCATCGAGCACTCTCCGGAACGCAGCGCCCGGACCGCGAGATGGAGGGCGACCAGCGAGGAGGAGCACATGGTGTCGAGGCTGACGGCCGGGCCCTCGAACCCGAAGCTGTAGGAGATGCGCCCCGACAGCACGGCGGCGGATCCGCCGGTCAGCAGGTGTCCTTCGATGCCCTCGGGCGCGCGGGCGCCGTCGGGCGCGTAGGCCTGGTTGCTGGCGCCGACGAACACACCGGTGGAACTGCCCCGCAGGGTCGTGGGGTCGATGCCGGCCCGTTCGAACGCCTCCCAGGTGGTTTCCAGGAGCAGTCGCTGCTGCGGGTCCATGGCGGTCGCCTCACGCGGCGAGATCTCGAAGAACCCGGCGTCGAACTCGGCCGCGTCGTGCAGGAAGGCGCCCTGGCGGACGTAGCTGGTGCCGATGCGCTCCGGGTCGGGGTCGTACAGCGCCTCGATGTCCCAGCCACGGTCGGTCGGCAGGTCCGAAACGGTGTCGACGCCGTCGGCGACGATCCGCCACAGGTCCTCAGGGCTGCGCACTCCACCGGGCATGTGACAGGCGGTGGCCACGATGGCTATGGGCTCGTGCGCCCGCGTCTCCAGGTCGGTGAGCCTGTGACGGGTCTGTCGCAGGTCCGTGGTGACGCGCTTGAGGTAGTCCCGCAGCTTGTCCTCGGTGTTGTGCGTGTTGGCCATGCCAGTCAGCCCTTCGAGAATCGGGAAGTCGTGTCGGGGGTGCGCTCAGGAGATCCCGAGTTCCTTGTCGATCAGGTCGAACATGTCCTGGTCGGAGGCGCCGACCAGTTCCTCGTCCACGGTCGCGGGGGTGGGTGCGCCGGTGGGCGCCGCCCAGGATTCGAGCAGTCCGCGCAGCGCCTCGGCGAGTTCCGCCCTGCCGGCCGGGTCCGAGGTGGCGCGGTAGGCCGCCTCGATCTCCTTCAGCCGGGGGTCGAGCGCGCTGTCGCCGTCGTCCTCGGGGAAGAGTTCCGCGCCCAGGTGGTCGGCGAGGGCGTTCGGCGTCGGGTGGTCGAAGACGAGCGTCGCCGAGAGCTTTGCGCCGAGTGCGGAACCCAGCCGGTTGCGCAGTTCGACAGCGGTCAGGGAATCGAATCCCATGTCCCGGAAGGCCCGGCCGGGCCTGACGACGTCGGCGGCTCCGGAGCCGAGGACCGCGACGACGTGCGTCCGGACCAGCTCGGCCAGCCGGCGCTTGCGCTTGGCGGCCGGCAACGCGGCCAGTTCGCCACGGAGCCCGTCGGCCGCTGTGCTCGCGTCCGCGGTGCGCCCGGCCGCCCGTTCGGCGTCCTGCGCGGCCGGCAGGGTCTGTACGTCCGGGATCTCGTCGATCAGCGGGCGGTGCCCGTGGGCACAGTAGGCGGGAACGAACCGGTCCCAGCGGATGTCCGCCACGACGACGGTGGTCTCGTCCGCCGCCACCGATTCGCGCAGGGCGCGCACGGCGAGCGCCGGCTCCATCGCGGGCACTCCGCGCCGCGCCAGCTGCTCGCCGACCTCGGCGTCGACCATGCCGCCGCCGGCCCAGGCGCCCCAGGCGATCGAGGTGGCGGGCAGGCCGACGGCGCGGCGCCGTTCGGCGAGCGCGTCGAGGTGGGCGTTGGCCGCCGCGTACGGCCCCTGGCCGCCGTTGCCCCAGACGCCGGCTCCGGAGGAGAAGAGCACGAAGGCGTCCAACGGCTGTGCGCCCAGCAGCTCGTGCAGGTTCTCGGCGCCCACGACCTTGGCGTGCATCAGCTCGACGGCCTCGTCGGCGTCGATCTTCGTGAGCGGCCGCGCCCGGTCGACGGCGCCCGCGGTGTGGACGACCGCGGTCAGGGGAGTCTCTTCCGGGATGCCCCGCATGACCTCGGCGAGCGCGCCGCGGTCGGCCACGTCGCAGGCGACGACGGTCACCCGGCATCCGAGGTCGGTCAGTTCGCGCTCGAGCTCAGCCGCACCGGGCGCGTCGGGACCGCGCCGGCTGGTCAGCACCAGATGCTCCGCGCCCTCGCGGGCGAGATCCCTTGCCACATGGGCGCCGAGCGCCCCGGTGCCTCCGGTGATGAGTACGGAGCCTCGCGGTTGCCACACCGGCGCCTCGACGGAGCCGGCGAGCGGGGCGCGCACCATCCGCCGGACGTGCACCGCCCTCGGCCCGGGCCGGAGCGCGAACTCGCTCTCTCCGCCGGACGCGTCGCCTGCCGCGAGCAGCGCGGGCAGCCGCGACAGCAGTTCGGTGCCGCCGTCCACGGGGAGGTCCACCAGCCCGCCGGACCGCTCGGGATCGTCCAGAGCGGCCACCCGGAGCAGACCCCACACGGCAGCCTGGCCGGCGACCGGCTCGTCCCCTCCGTCGACGGCGACGGCGCCGCGCGTCAGTGACCACAGCCCCGCGTGGATCGCGTTGTCCGCGAGGGCCTGACTCAAGGCCATGGAGCCGAGCAGTCCCCTGGTGACACCCGGGCTGCGCTTGTCCGGTGTGTCGTCCAGGGCCAGCAGCGACAGCACGCCGGCGGGCGCGTCGCCGGGTTTCACCGCGGCCTCCAGCAGTTCGGCGACGACCGTCCGGTCAGCCCGCTCCGGCACGACGACCAGGATGACTCGCGTCGCCTCCTCCAGAACGCGTCGCGCCCGGACCGTCACGTCGTCGTCCGTCCACCGTTCGGGGACGACGAGGAGCCAGGTCCCGTCGAGCGCGGCTCCTTCGGGGAGCTGGTAGGGCCGCCACGCCACCCGGTAACGCCAACTGTCCAGCTTCGCCCGGCCCTGCCGTCCCCGGTGCCACGCCGACAACGCCGGCAGGACATCACCAAGACCCCCGGTCCCCTCCAGCCCGAGCGTGCCCGCCAACCCCTCGACGTCACCCTCCTCCACGATCCGCCAGAACTCCTCCTGCGCCGGATCGACCCCCGCCTGCACCTTCGGCAGGTCCAGCCAGTAGCGGCTGCGCTGGAACGCATACGTCGGCAACTCCACCCGACACGGCGACAACCCCGCGAACACCGGCCCCCAGTCGACCGCCACACCCCCAGCCCACGCCTCACCCAACGACAGGTAGAACCGCTCCAGACCACCCTCACCACGACGCAACGAACCCACCACCACCGCATCCCCACCCACAGCCTCGACCGTCTCACCGATCGGCACCGCCAACACCGGATGCGGACTCATCTCCACAAACGCACCGAACCCCTCCCCCAACAGACGCCGCACCACCGGCTCCAACAACACCGACTGCCGCAGATTCCGGAACCAATACCCCCCATCCGTCACCGCACCCTCAACCCACTCACCCGTCACCGTCGACAAAAACGGCACCGACGGCACCAACGCCGACACCGAACCCAACACCTCAGCCAACTCCCCCTCCAACACATCCACACCAGCCGAATGCGACGCATAATCCACATCGATCCGACGCACCCTCACCCCCAACCCCTCACACAACTCCACCAACTCATCCAACGCACCCACATCACCCGACACCACCGTCGACGACGGACCATTCACCGCCGCCACCGACACCCGACCACCCCAACGACCCACCAACTCCGACACACCACCAGGACCCTCAGCAGCAAGAGCCACCGACACCATCCCCCCACCACCCGCCAACGCCACAATCGCCCGCGACCGCAACGCCACCACCCGCGCACCATCCACCACACTCAACGCACCCGCCACCACCGCAGCAGCAATCTCCCCCTGCGAATGACCCACCACCGCAGCCGGCCGCACACCGAACGACTCCCACAACGCAGCCAACGACACCATCACCGCCCACAACACCGGCTGCACCACATCCACCCGATCCAACCCAGGCGCACCCCCCACCCCCCGCACCACATCCACCAACGACCAATCCACCAACCCCTCCAACGCCACACCACACTCAACAAACCGCGCAGCAAACACCTCCGACACATCCAACAACTCCACCGCCATACCCACCCACTGCGCACCCTGACCCGGAAACACGAACACCGGAGACGCAGCACCACCCACCACAGAACCCGACACCACCCACTCACCCGCCACACCCACCGACCGGCACTCGAACACCGACCGCGAACGCCACAACGACCACGCCACATCCACCACGTCGGCCGCGGTGGACTCCAGGTGCGCGGTCAGCTGCCGGACCTGGGCGGCCAGCGCCGCTTCCGTGCGGGCCGAGGTGAGGAGGGGCACGACCGCCCGGTCGTGCGCCGGGTTGCGCCCGGCCGGCTCGGAGTCGGCGTCCGCGACGTCCTGCGGCGGCGCTTCCAGGACGACGTGGGCGTTCGTCCCGCTGATGCCGAACGACGACACCGCCGCCCGCCGCGGCCGGCCCTCGGTCTCCTCCCACGCACGGGCCTGCGCCAGCAACTCCACCGCACCCGACGACCAGTCGACGATCGGGGAAGGCTGATCGCCTCGCAGCGACTCGGGCAGCGTGGCGTGGCGCATGGCCTGCACCATCTTGATGATCCCGGCCATGCCCGAAGCGGCCTGGGTGTGGCCGATGTTGGACTTCACGGACCCGAGCCACAACGGGCGGTCGCCCTCGCGCTCCTGACCGTAGGTCGCCAGCAGCGCCTGCGCCTCGATCGGGTCGCCCAGCTTCGTCCCCGTGCCGTGCGCCTCCACCACGTCCACATCCGCAGCCGACAGACCCGCGTCCGCCAGCGCCGCACGGATCACCCGCTGCTGCGCAAGACCGTTCGGAGCCGTCAACCCGTTCGACGCACCGTCCTGGTTGATCGCCGAACCCCGCACCACCGCCAGCACCTGATGCCCCAGCGCCCGCGCGTCCGACAACCGCTCCAGCAACAGCACACCCACACCCTCGGACAGGGCGAATCCGTCGGCGTCGGCGGCGAAGGGCTTGCAGCGGCCGTCGGGTGCGAGGGCACGCTGGCGACTGAAGGCGACGAACGCCCCGGGTCCCGACATCACGGTGGCAGCACCGGCCACCGCCAGACGGCACTCACCGGCGCGCAGCGCGCGCACCGCCAGGTGCAGGGCGACCAGGGAGGAGGAGCAGGCCGTGTCGACGGTGACCGCCGGGCCCTCCAGTCCCAGGGCATAGGCGATGCGCCCGGACGCCACACTGGCTGCCGCTCCGGTCGCGAGGTATCCCTCGTTGTCCCCGGAGGCAGCGCGCAGCCGGTCTGCGTATTCCTGGTCGGTCAGGCCGACGTACACGCCGGTCGAGCTGCCCCGCAGTGTCCTGGGGTCGATGCCGGCGCGCTCCAGGGTCTCCCAGGTCGTCTCCAGCAGCAGTCGCTGCTGCGGGTCCATCGCCGTCGCCTCACGCGGCGAGATCCCGAAGAACGCGGCGTCGAACTCGGCCGCGTCGTCGAGGAATCCGCTCTCCCGGACGTAGCTGGTGCCGAGGCGGTCGGGGTCGGGGTCGTAGAGGGCGTCGAGGTCCCAGCCGCGGTCGGTGGGCAGCGGGGACATGACGTCCATGCCGTCGGCCACGAGACGCCACAGGTCCTCGGGGGCGCGCACGCCGCCGGGGAAGCGGCACCCCATCGACACGATCGCGATCGGTTCGTCGGCGGCCGTCGGAGCGACCGCGCCGGCGGTGTCCGTGGCGGGCCGCGCGTCCGCGCGCCTGCCGCCGAAGGCCAGGTCGTCGACGCAGGCGGCGAGCGCGGAGATGCTGGGGTGGTCGAAGACGACGGTGGTGGGCAGCTTCAGGCCGGTGGCACGCTGCAGTCGGTCGCGCAGTGCCACAGCGGTGAGGGAGTCGAGGCCGAGTTCCTTGAAGGCGGCGTCGACGCTGACCGCTTCCGCGTCCGCGTGCCCCAGCGCCCCTGCCACGTGGGCGCCGATCAGGGCGTGCAGTGCGGCGGTCCGCCGCCCGGGCTCGAGATCTGCCATCTCGCGCAGCGCGGCGGAGACGTCGTCGCCCCGGGCGGCCCCGGCAAGCGTTTCCGTCGTCTCGACTCCGGAGGGGGAGAGTTCCGCGAGGAGGGCACTGCCGCGTGCGGAGGTGAAGACCTCCGCGAACCGTCGCCAGTCGACGTCGGCGACCGCGACGACCGTGTCCTCGTGGTCGAGGGCCTGCTGAAGGCCGGTGATCGCGGTGGCCGGCTCGATGACGGGGACGCCGCGACGGCGCAGGTCGTTCTGGACGGATTCGGCGATCATGCCGCCGCCGGCCCAGGGTCCCCAGGCCACGCTGAGCACGGGCGCGCCGTCGGCGCGCCGGCGTTCGGCACGGGCGTCGAGGATCGCGTTCGCGGCGCCGTAGGCGGCGTGGTCGGCGACCCCCCAGGTGCCGGAGATCGAGGAGAAGTAGACGACGGCGTCGAGTTCGGCCGTGTCCAGCACCTCGTCGAGGTGGGCGGCGCCGAGCACCTTGCCGGACAGCGTCGCGGCGAGGTCGTCGACGTCGGTCTCCGTGATCGGGCCGAGGACGCTGACGCCTGCCGCGTGGACGACCGACCGCACCGGACTGCCGCTCCCGGCAAGGCCGTCGACCAGGTCGGCGAGCGCCTGGCGGTCCGCGGTGTCACAGGCGGCGACCGTGATCCGGGTGCCGTGGTCTGCGAGTTCGTCCCGCAGAGCGGCGAGGTGGGAGCCGTCGCCACGACGTCCGGTCAGGACGAGGTGTTCGGCTCCACGGGTGGCCAGCCATCGGGCGACATGGGCGCCGAGCGCGCCGGTTCCCCCGGTGACGAGGACGGTGCCGCGCGGACGCCAGTCACGCGGTGCCGGCTTGCCGAGGGTGGCGGCGTGGACGAGCCGACGGCCGTACGTCCTGCCGTCTCGCAGGGCCACCTGGTCCTCCGCCACGCCTGCCGTGACGGCGTCCAGCAGCAGCCCCGTGAAGCCGTGCGCCCCGGCCTGCGGCAGGTCGACGAGTCCGCCCCAGCGCTTGGGGTGTTCCAGGGCGGCGCTCCGGCCGATGCCCCAGACGCCGGCCTGCTCGGGCGCCGCCGGCCCGTCGTCGTCGCCGACGGCCACGGCGCCTCGGGTCACACACCACAGCGGTGCGTCGATGCCCACGTCGCCGAGGGCCTGCAGGAGTGTGAGGGTGCCGGCGAGCCCGAGCGGTACGGCCGGCTGCCGGGGGTGCGGCCGCTCGTCGAGCGCCAGCAGCGACAGCGCCCCGGCGAACACGTCGGCGGTGGTCAACAGTGCCCCGAGCGCAGCCCGGTCCAGCCGGGCGGCGTCGACGGCGACGACGACAGCACGAGCTCCGCGTGCTTCCAGTTCCGCCCGCACGTCGGTGACCAGGTGGTCGCCTTCCATCGACTCGGGGGCGACGATCAGCCAGGTTCCTCCGGCGGCGGCGGGGGCTGTCGTGGTCAGCGGCCGCCACTCCACGCGGTGCCGCCATCCGTCGACCACTCCTCGCTCGCGGTGTGCGGTGCGCCAGGCGGCGAGAGCCGGCACGACGCTCTCCAGCCCCTCCGCCACACCGAGCGTGCCCGCGAGCCCTTCGAGGTCACCCTCCTCGACGGTCCGCCAGAACTCCTCCTCCACCGGATCCGCACCCACCACAGGCTTCGGCAGGTCCAGCCAGTAGCGGCTGCGCTGGAACGCATACGTCGGCAACTCCACCCGACACGGCGACAACCCCGCGAACACCGGCCCCCAGTCGACCGCCACACCCCCAGCCCACGCCTCACCCAACGACAGGTAGAACCGCTCCAGACCACCCTCACCACGACGCAACGAACCCACCACCACCGCATCCCCACCCACAGCCTCGACCGTCTCACCGATCGGCACCGCCAACACCGGATGCGGACTCATCTCCACAAACGCACCGAACCCCTCCCCCACCAGACGCCGCACCACCGGCTCCAACAACACCGACTGCCGCAGATTCCGGAACCAATACCCCCATCCGTCACCGCACCCTCAACCCACTCACCCGTCACCGTCGACAAGAACGGCACCGACGGCACCAACGCCGACACCGAACCCAACACCTCAGCCAACTCCCCCTCCAACACATCCACACCAGCCGAATGCGACGCATAATCCACATCGATCCGACGCACCCTCACCCCCAACCCCTCACACAACTCCACCAACTCATCCAACGCACCCACATCACCCGACACCACCGTCGACGACGGACCATTCACCGCCGCCACCGACACCCGACCACCCCAACGACCCACCAACTCCGACACACCACCAGGACCCTCAGCAGCAAGAGCCACCGACACCATCCCCCCACCACCCGCCAACGCCACAATCGCCCGCGACCGCAACGCCACCACCCGCGCACCATCCACCACACTCAACGCACCCGCCACCACCGCAGCAGCAATCTCCCCCTGCGAATGACCCACCACCGCAGCCGGCCGCACACCGAACGACTCCCACAACGCAGCCAACGACACCATCACCGCCCACAACACCGGCTGCACCACATCCACCCGATCCAACCCAGGCGCACCCCCCACCCCCCGCACCACATCCACCAACGACCAATCCACCAACCCCTCCAACGCCACACCACACTCAACAAACCGCGCAGCAAACACCTCCGACACATCCAACAACTCCACCGCCATACCCACCCACTGCGCACCCTGACCCGGAAACACGAACACCGGAGACGCAGCACCACCCACCACAGAACCCGACACCACCCACTCACCCGCCACACCCACCGACCGGCACTCGAACACCGACCGCGAACGCCACAACGACCACGCCACATCCACCGCGTCGAGGGAGCTGGACTCGGCGGTGAACTTCGTGAGCCGGGCCTCCTGCTCCGCGAGCGCGGACGGAGTGCGGGCGGAGACGAGCCAGGGCAGTGCGACCTCACGGGCAGGCGCGCCCGCGACCGAGTGAGCGAGCTCGGTCGCAGCCGGCTCCGTCCCCGCCGGTTCAAGCACGGCCGGTTCGGTCACGGCCGGTTCGGTCACGCCTTCGAGGACGACGTGGGCGTTGGTGCCGCTGATGCCGAACGACGACACCGCCGCCCGCCGCGGCCGGCCCTCGGTCTCCTCCCACGCACGGGCCTGCGCCAGCAGCTCCACCGCACCCGACGACCAGTCGACGAGCGGCGACGGGGTCCCGGCGTAAAGGGACTTGGGCAGCACCGCTGCCCTCATGGCCTGCACCATCTTGATCACGCCACCGACGCCGGCCGCCGCCTGCGCGTGGCCGATGTTCGACTTGAGGGACCCGAGCCACAACGGGCGGTCGCCCTGGCGCTCCTGACCGTAGGTCGCCAGCAGCGCCTGCGCCTCGATCGGGTCGCCCAGCTTCGTCCCCGTGCCGTGCGCCTCCACCACGTCCACATCCGCAGCCGACAGACCCGCGTCCGCCAGCGCCGCACGGATCACCCGCTGCTGCGCAAGACCGTTCGGAGCCGTCAACCCGTTCGACGCACCGTCCTGATTGATCGCCGAACCCCGCACCACCGCCAGCACCTGATGCCCCAGCGCCCGCGCGTCCGACAACCGCTCCAGCAACAGCACACCCACACCCTCGGCCCAGTTGGTGCCGTCGGCGCCGGCCGCGAAGGGCTTGCAGCGGCCGTCGGCGGCCAGGCCGCGCTGACGGCTGAACTCGACGAACATGCCGGGGCCGGACATCACGGTGGCGCCGGCGGCGAGGGCCAGTGAGCACTCTCCGGAGCGCAGCGCGCGCACCGCCAGGTGCAGGGCGACCAGGGAGGAGGAGCAGGCCGTGTCGACGGTGACCGCCGGGCCCTCCAGTCCCAGGGCATAGGCGATGCGCCCGGACGCCACACTGGCCGTCGTGCCCGTGAGGAGGTGGCCCTCGACGGCTTCACCGGCCTCGTGGAGGCGGGGGCCGTACTCGGGCGCGGTGACTCCGACGAAGACGCCGGTGGCAGTGGCGTGCAGAGCGCGGGGGTCGAGTCCTGCCCGTTCGATCGTCTCCCAGGAGGTTTCCAGGAGAAGTCGCTGCTGCGGGTCCATCGCCGTCGCCTCACGCGGGGAGATCCCGAAGAAGGCGGCGTCGAAGTCGGCCGCGCCCTCCAGGAACCCGCCCTCGCGCACATAGGTGGTGCCGGTGCGGTCGGGGTCGGGGTCGTAGAGGGCCTCGACGTCCCAGCCGCGATCGGTGGGGAACGCGGTGACGGCATCGGTCTCGTCGCGGACCAGGCGCCACAGATCCTCGGGGGCGCGGACGCCGCCCGGGAAGCGGCACCCCATCGACACGATCGCGATCGGTTCGTCGGCGAGCGCGTGGAGATCGCGTGAGGCGGCTTCGGTGGAGGCGGGGGCCGAGGCGCTCAGGCTCTCGGCGAGCCGGGCGGGCGTGGGGTACTCGTAGACGGCGGTCGTCGCGAGGGTGAGGCCGCCGACGGAGTTGATCCGGTCGCGCAGCTCGACGGCGGTGACGGAGTCGATGCCGAGCTCTTTGAAGGTCCGCTGGGGGTCGACCAGGGCCTGGTCCGGGTAGCCGAGGACGACCGCGGTGCACTCGCGGACGAGGCGGAGCGCGTCACCGCTGCCGAGTCCGGAGCCCGCCTCGTCGTCGGAGGCGGTCGCCGTGGTGGTGGTCACGGGGGCGTCGGCGGCGGGTGCCGTCGCGGTGGCCGTCGGCGTGTTCGCGGCGTTGTCGGAGTCGCCGGTGACCCAGTGGCGTCGGCGCTGGAAGGCGTAGGTGGGCAGATCGCAACGCCGGGGCGCCAGACCGGTGAAGACGGGGGTCCAGTCGACGTCGGCGCCGTGGCTCCACAGGACTCCGAGAGAGGTCTGGAACCGGGCGGCTCCACCCTGGCCCCTGCGCAGGGTTCCGGTGACGACCGCCTGCCGGGGGCCGGTCGCGGCCTCGACGGTCTCCTTGACCGGGGCGATGAGCACGGGATGCGGGCTGACCTCGACGAAAGCGCCGTGACCTGCGAGCGCCAGGGCACGCACGGCCGGTTCCAGGAGGACGGGGTTGCGGAGGTTGTCGTACCAGTACCTGGCGTCGGTGACCGGGCCTTCGAGCCAGTCTCCGGTGACGGTGGACAGGAAGGGCACGTCCGGCCGGCGCGGGGTGATCCCCGCGAGGAGGTCGAGCATCTGCTCGCGCGCCGGGTTCACGTGCGGCGAATGGGAGGCGTAGTCGATTCCGACGCGGCCGGCACGGATGTTCTCGCGCTCCGCGGTGGCGAGGATGTCGTCGACGGTCTCGATGTCGGCGGAGACGACCGTGGAGGCGGGGCCGTTGAGGGCGGCGACGGTGACGCGATCGTCCCATTTCGCGGTGAATCGGCGGGCGGCGTCCTCGGACAGGGCGAGCGCGACCATTCCGCTGCGGCCCTCGAGCGGAACGAGGATCTTGCTGCGCAGCGCGACGACCAGGGCGGCGTCCTCCAGGCTGAGGGCTCCGGCCACGCAGGCGGCGGCGATCTCGCCCTGTGAGTGTCCGACGACGGCGGCGGGCCGGACGCCGTACGACTGCCACAGGGCGGCCAGGGACACCATGACGGCCCAGAGCACGGGCTGCACGACGTCGGACCGGTCCAGGGGCGGAGCGTCGGCGTCGCCGCGCAGCACGGCGGCGAGATCCCATGCGACGTGCGGAGCCAGTGCCCGGCCGCACTCGGTGAGGCGTGCCGCGAAGACGGGTGAGGACGCGAGGAGTTCGGCGGCCATGCCGGCCCACTGGCTCCCCTGGCCGGGGAAGACGAACACGGGCCGGTTCACGTCGCCGTCGAGGGGGTGGGACGGGGCCGCTGCGGTGATGCCGCTGAGCAGGCCGGCGGTGTCCGAGCCCACGGCGAGGGCCCGGTGCGCGAGTGGGGTGCGGGTGGTCAGCAGGGACCACGCGATGTCGACGGGGTCGGTGTCGGTGTCGCGGACGTGTGCGGTGAGGCGGTCCGTCTGGAGGCGGAGCGCGCCAGGGGTGGCGGCGGACAGCAGCCAGGGCACGGTGGCCGGGGTGGTGCGCGGCTGCCGCAGGCCCTCTTCGGCCGCGGGGGCTTCTTCGAGGACGAGGTGGACGTTGGTGCCGCCCATGCCGAAGGAGGAGACTCCGGCGCGCAGCGGGTCGCCGGCGACGGCCGGGGCCCAGGCGGTGGTGTCGCGTTGGACGCGCAGGCCGAGGCCGTCGAGGTCGATGGCGGGGTTCGGCTCGTCGTGGTTCAGGCTGGGCACGAGTCGACGGTGGGACAGGCAGAGCACCGTCTTGAGCAGTCCCGCGATGCCGGCGGCGCCTTCCAGGTGGCCGATGTTGGTCTTCACGGAGCCGACGGCCAGCGGGGCGCTTCGTCCGTCGGCGGTGCCGAGCACCGCGCCGAGGGCGGCGGCCTCGACGGGGTCGCCGACGCGGGTTCCGGTGCCGTGGAGTTCGACGTAGCCGATGCCGGCGGGGTCGACCCCGGCGCGCCGGCACGCGGTGCGCAGGACGGCCGCTTGAGCGTCGGCGTCCGGAGTGGTGATGCTGGTTCCGGCGCCGTCGTTGTTCAGGGCGCCGCCGCGGATGACGGCGTGGATGCGGTCGCCGTCGGCGACGGCGCGTGAGAGCAGCTTCAGCACGACGATGCCGCCGCCTTCGCCGCGTACGTAGCCGTTGGCGCGGGCGTCGAAGGTGTGGCAGGCGCCGTCCGGGGAGAGCGCCCCGAACTGGGCCGCGGCCAGGGAGCTTCGCGGACCGAGGTTGAGGTGCACTCCGCCGGCGAGGGCGAGGTCGCAGTCACCGAGCCGGAGGCTGTCGCAGGCGAGCTGGACGGCGACCAGGGAGGACGACTGAGCGCTGTCGACGGTCACGCTGGGGCCGCTGACGCCGAGCGCGTAGGACAGCCGGTTGGCGATGAGGGAGCGGTGGAGGCCGGTGAGCGTGTGGTGTCCGGTTCCCTGTCCGGCGTCGCGGACGACGTCGGCGTAGTCGCATCCGTCGACGCCCAGGTAGACCGCCACATCGCGCAGGGTGGCGGTGACCGGGACGCGGGCGTGCTCCAGGGCCTCCCAGCCCAGTTCGAGAGCGAGGCGGGCCTGCGGGTCCATGGCGTCGGCCTCGCGGGGCGAGATGCCGAAGAACGCGGCGTCGAAGTCGGCGGGTGCGCTGACGTAGCCGCCGCGCAGGGGTGCGGTGCCACCGTGCGGGGTGGGCCAGCCCTGGGCGGGTGCGCCCGTGCGCCGGTCCTGCGGAGTGTCGGTGACGGCGCTGCGGCCCGCGGCCAGCAGCTCCCAGTAGGCGGCCGGATCGTCGGCGCCCGGGAGCCGGCACGCGAGGCCGACCACGGCCACGGGCTCGTGACCCGGAGCGGTGTTTCGGACGGCGGTGGGCACCGGCTGGTTCATCGATGGCACTCCAAAACCGGGGGCGGGAGGCTGGGGGTGGCTCACACATTCGCACGCGGACAGGGGCTGTCCGGCGATCCGGGGAAACGCTCTAGGGGAATCTCTAGGCACGTCGTGGGCCTTGCCCGCTCGGTCGCCCGGGCAGGTCGCGGCCACTGCCGCCGGACGCGGTGGCGGGCCATAGCCAGTGGCGGGGCCCGCCGCAAGGGGCCGCGGTCTAGGCGAATGCTCGAATACGAACGGGCACTCTGTGGGGGCGGATCGGGCTGCGCGTCCCTCGGCGCGGGTGCGCGCGCCGGCGCCCGCCCTGGTTGATCACGCGAACGGTCGCACTCCCCGGTCGAGAGAAGGGCTGATTGATGACTCCGACAATCGCGCCTGCGGCGTCGCACGGCGAGGAGGCCCACACGTTGGCGGCTCTGGCGGTCTCCGCGGCGACCGTCGACGGCGGTGTGCTGAGCGACGTGGAACTCGAGGCGTGGCTGGAGGACAGGCGTCGCGCGCAGCCGCAGCAGGTGGAACGGGTGCCGTTCGCGGGGCTGGCCGGCTGGCGGTTCGAGGAGGGGACCGGCGATCTGCGGCACGCGAGCGGTGGCTTCTTCTCGGTGCACGGGCTGCGGGTCCACTCGGACTTCGGTCCGGTGCCGGCGTGGGAGCAGCCGATCGTCGATCAGCCCGAGATCGGCATCCTGGGGATCGCCATACGGGACTTCGGGGGGATACCTCACCTGCTGATGCAGGCGAAGTCGGAGCCGGGCAACGTGAACGGGATGCAGTTGTCGCCGACCGTCCAGGCTACGAAGAGCAACTACAGGCGGGTGCACGGCGGTTCGGCCGTCCGGTACCTGGACTGTTTCCGCAGTCCCGAGCCGGGTGCGGTGGTGGCCGACGTCCTCCAGTCGGAGCAGGGTTCGTGGTTCCTCCGCAAGAGGAACCGCAACATGATCGTGCGGGTCGGTCCTGAGGTGGAGGCGGGCGAGGACTTCGCCTGGCTGACTCTGCGTCAGGTGAACATGCTGCTCGGGCAGGACAACGTCGTGAACATGGACGCCCGGACGGTCCTGTCGTGCCTGCCCGACTGGCGGGCGGACGCCTCCGCCCTGGCCGGATCGCTGCACTCGGACGCCGAGATACGCAGTTGGATCACTCGGCGACGCGCGGAGCACGACGTGAGCGTGGCTTCCATCGGACTGGCGGACACACAGGGCTGGCGGCACGATCCGCACACGGTGTCCCATGTGCGCGGACACCACTTCAGCGTGGTGGCCGTGGACGTCGTCTCGGGCCGCCGTGAAGTGGCGGCGTGGTCGCAGCCGCTGATCGAGCCGCACGGGACGGGCATCGCGGCCCTGTTCGTGCGCCGGGTCGACGGCGTACGCCACGTGCTGCTGCGGGCGCGCGCCGAGGCCGGCTTCCTGACAGTGGTCGAGCTGGGGCCGACGGTGCAGTGCACGATCCAGAACTACTCGCACCTGCCGCGCGCATCGTGGCCGCCCTACCTGGACGAGGTGCAGAACCGTCGCGGCAGTGCCGTGTACGACGTGCTGCTGTCGGAGGAGGGCGGGCGGTTCCTCAACGCCCAGAGCCACTACGTGATCATCGAGATCGAGGACGAGACGCCTCTGGAATCGGACGAGTTCCGCTGGGTGTCGCTGCGGCAGGTCGACGAACTGCTGCGCTACAGCCACAACTTGAGCGTTCAGGCACGTACGCTGGTCACCGCGCTGAGGTCGCTGTGACGGCCCCGGCGGCGCGGCCGCTGCGCCTGGGCGTGATCGGTACCTCGTCGATGGCCGAGCGGCGGGTTCTGCCCACGGTGACCCGCATGCCGGAGTGGGAGCTGGTCGCCGTCGCCGGACGCGCGGCGAAGAAGGCGGCACGCTTCGCGCAACAGTTCGACTGCGCGGCCGAGGAGGACGCCGAGTCACTGCTGGAGCGCACGGACGTGGACGCGGTGTACGTGTCGACCCCGACGGCCCTGCACCGCCACTGGACCGAGACGGCACTGCAAGCGGGCAAGCACGTGCTGGTGGAGAAGCCGATCGGGGTCGACGCCGCCGAAGCGCGTTCCCAGTGCGCGCTGGCGGCGGAACGCGGACTGGCGCTGCGGGAGAACTTCATGTTCCTGCACCATCCGCAACACGCCAGGGTGCGGGAACTGGTGGCCGACGGCCGCGTGGGCCGGCCGGCCTCCTTCCGTGCCGCGTTCTGCATTCCGCCGCTGCCGCAGGACGACATCCGCTACGACGCCCGGCTGGGCGGCGGCGCGCTGCTCGACGTCGGCGTGTACCCGCTGCGGGCCGCCGTGCACCTGCTCGGGCCGGGACTGGAGGTGGCCGGGGCGACGTTGCGCACCCGCGCCTCTGACGGCCTAGACCTGTCGGGGCAGGTACTGCTCACCTCACCGTCGGGGGTGCTGGCCGAGTTGGCGTTCGGCTTCGAGCACGCCTACGCGTCGACGTACACGGTGTGGGGCGACCGGGCCCGGTTGACGGTGACCCGGGCGTTCACCCCGCCGGCCACCCACCAGCCGCTGCTCGTCATCGAGGAACAGGACCGCGAGGAGCGGCTGGTCCTGCCCGCCGCCGACCAGCTGGCGCTCCTGCTGGCGGAGTTCGCGCGAGCAGGCCGCTCGGGCGGCGGCGACACCCGGCAACTCATGGACTCGGTCGCCACGATGGAGCTCGTCGACGCCGTCCGCAGGACGGCTCGACGGACGCCGGTGTGCTGACTGCCGACTTATCTCAACGAGGCAACGAACCTCCGAACTCTAGGAAAATCACGATCAAGACCCGGTTAATCTGAAGTCATGACGGCCAGAACAGCCAAGGCGCAGACCAGGACTTTCACGCAGAATGCGCGGCGGGCGCAGATAGTGCAGGCGGCTATCGAAACGCTCGCCGAATCCGGTTACACAAAGGCGTCGTTCAGCAGAATCTCGCAGCAGGCCGAACTCTGCAGTACGGGAATGATCTCGTACCACTTCTCCGGCAAGCCCGAGCTTTTCGCGGAAGCCGCCCGCGTCATCCTCGAGATGGCCGAAAAAGTGGCCGGCATACGTATGGGCGACGAGCGGACGTACCGCGGCAAGCTGAGCGCGTACATCACGTCGAACTTCGACTTCATCACGCGCTATCCGATGCACACCCAGGCGCTCACCGAGATCGTCAAAATGATCCGGGACCGGCAGATCACCGGCCTGGAGGACGTCGAACGCAGCATCATGTCCGTGGACCGGCTCGCCGATCTGCTCGAAAAGGGCTGTGAAGCAGGGGAGTTCGCCGACTTCGACTGCCTCACCATGGCCGTGGCCATCCGTGGCGCGATCGATGCCGTCCTGCGCCGCCATCTGTCCCAGGCGGCGATGGACCTGGACCTGTGCGCTCGCGAACTGACGGTCGCGTTCGACCGCTGCACGACGCCCGTGTGAGACCAAGTTCGGCCGGCATGCCCAAGGCCACGACTCCGGAGCACATCTCATGACCTCCCCCACACCCCGCCCTGAGTCCACGACGCCCACGTCCGCACAGTCCGCGACGGCATCCACCACCACATCCGGGAGCCCCTCTCCACCCTGGGCCTTCTTGGTCACCGTCGTCTGCGACATCGTGCTGCCCGTGGGGCTCTATTACCTGTTACGTGCATACGGAGCGGGTGAGATCACCGCCCTGCTGCTCAGCGGTTCGGCGCCCGCTCTGCACACGCTCCACTCCGCGATACGCCATCGACGACTGGACGCGATCGGGATCTTCACCCTCGCACTGCTCGCGGTGAGCGCGGTGGCTTCGCTGCTGACCTCGGACCCGCGCATCGCTCTGGCCCGCAACGGCCTGTTCACCGCGCTGGCCGGAATCTGGCTGCTGGTCACCCTGTTCACCGGGCGCCCGTTCACCTACCAGGCACTGCGCACCCTCCTGCCCCAGAAGACCACGACGCTGGAGCGGTTGTGGGCGTCCGACGCGTCGTTCCGGCGTGTGTGGCGCGGCTTGACGGTGCTGTGGGGCGTCGGCCTGCTGGGCGACGCCCTGCTTCGGCTCCTCATGGCCTACACCTTGCCCGTCGACAGCGTCCCCGCGCTGGACGGCGTCCTGTACGCGGTCTCGTGGATCTTCCTCCAGGTGATCACTCAGGTCGTACTGGTCCGCACCCGCACACTCACCAAGATCTTCGGCAACCTCGGACCCCGCCGCGCCTTCGCGACGACGACCCAGCAGGACGAGGCGAGCGACTGATCGGCATCGCCCCCGCACCACCGGACAGTGGCTGACCGACATCGGCCTCCGACCGTGACCGGCTTCGGCTTCGGCTTCGGGGCCGACCGAAGCCGTCAGCTGCCCACGGGGCCGGTGCAGCTGCCCGGGTGGGTGTCGCCGCCCTGGAGCAGAACGCTGCCGCCCGGCCAGGTGAGGGTCATCGGGGTGGTCTCGTTGGGCGGGGTCACGACGACGGTGGTCGCCTTCAACTCCTGGCCCGAGCCCGCCGTCCACGGCTGGTAGGTGAGGGTGAACTGCGTGCCGGCGCCGGACGCGAGGGTCACAGTCGACACACTTCGTCCGCGGTCACGGTCTCCGGGTGGCCCGGTGCACGAAGGCGGGCGGAAGGTTCGTCCACACCGGCCTCGAGCGTTCCAGCCGGTCGAAGCGGCGGGCGAGTTCCGCGGTGAAGTGGCGGGCGGGCGGGGTCCAGGCCGCGTGCAGATAGGCGAAGGTGGTGAACCGGCCGCCGGGCGCGAGGACTTCGGTCACGGCGTCCAGGATGTGTCCGCGCCGGTCCTGCGGCATGACCGTCCAGGGCAGCCCGGAGACCACCGCGTCGACCGGTTCGCCCACCGCGGCGGCCAGTTCGGCGGCCGTGCGCTGGACCACGGTCAGCCGGGGATCGTGCCGGGTGGCCGACAGCCGGGCGGCGAGCACCGGGTTGAGCTCGACGGCGACGAGCCGTGCGTCCGGGGCGAGCCGGGCGAGGATCGCATCGGTGAACACCCCGGTCCCCGGGCCGAGTTCAGCGACGATCCGGGCCCGTTCCAGACCGATGCCCTCGGTCATCGCGTAAGCCAGCCGTCGTGAACTGGCCGCCACGGCACCGGTCATGAGGGGCCGCCTGAGGAACTCGGTGGTGATCGACATGGCGGCCATGCTGGAAGCACCGCGCGTGGCCTCACGTCGTATCTCCGGCCGGTGTCCGTACGACTGCGGGAGGACCCCGTGACGCCCGCCAGGACGATGCCGGGGAGCGGGCCCCGGCCGTAGCGTGAGTCGGTGCAACGGCTGATCGAGACCCTGCCCCGCCTGCGGCGCGGACATCCGTGGCTGACGGACGTCCTGCTGCTCGTGCTGGTGGCCGTGCCCCCGGTGATCCGCCCGCAGCCGGGCTGGCGGCCCGTCTGGGTACAGGCGGTCGTGTACGCCGCCCTGGTGCTGCCCCTGCTGTGGCGCCGTCACCGGCCGGTCCTCGTCGCGGCCCTGGTGACGGCCGCGTTCTGGGCGCAGTACCTCGGGCAGGTGTGGGGACAGGAACCGGGACGCGGCGCCGTCGCCCTGGCCGCGGCCCTGGCCACCCTCACGGTACGCGGCCTGCGCCGCGCCGCCGCGGCGACGGTGGTCTGTGCCGCCGCCTGCGTACTGCTGTGGATTCCCGCGTGGCAGCGGGACCACGGCGGCCCGGGCGCGCGCGGTGCCTTGCTCACCCCGCTCGCCGTGGGGCTCCTGCTGGCCGGGGCCTGGGTGTTCGGCGAGTACATCCGTGCCCGGCGCGCCTATGTCGCCGAGTTCGAGCGACGGGCCGCGCTCGCCGAGTCGGAGCGCCTCGCCCTGGCCCGGGTCGCCGTCGCCGAGGAGCGGGCGCGTATCGCCCGCGAGATCCACGACGTCCTCGCGCACGGCGTGAGCGTGATGGTGCTGAACGCCGAGGGCGGCAGGCTGATGCGGCACACCGACCCCACGGTCGTCGACCGCACCCTCGGTGTCATCAGCGCGACCGGCCGCGAGGCCCTGGACGAACTGCGCCGGCTGCTGGAGGTGCTGCGCACCCCGGACGCGGACCCCCCGGCCCGCAGCCCCGGCGACGGCAACGGCGGGGCCGGCGATTCTCTCTCCGCCGATCTGCGGCGCCTGGTCGGGCGCCTCGACACGAACGGCACGCGCGCCCGGCTGGACCTTCGCGGAGAGCCGGGCGGCCTTCCCGCGGACCTCACCGCGCAGACGTACCGCATCGTGCAGGAGGCGCTCACCAACGTCGTCAAGCACGCCCCGCCGGACGCCACGATCCAGGTACGGGTGGACACAGGCGCCGAGGGGCCGGGGCGACTCGTCCACGTCCAAGTGGAGAACTCGGCGGGAACGGGAGCGGGAACGGGAACGGGAGCCGTCCCGGAGTGCCCCGCCCCGCTGCTCTCCCGTGGTCACGGACTCACCGGCATGCGCGAACGCGCCGCCCTTCACGGCGGAAGCGTCGACGCCGGACCCACACCCGGCGGAGGCTACCGGGTCACCGCCACCCTGCGCCCCGGGACCGAGCCCACCACGGGGACTCCATGACCGGCCCGGCTCCGGCCCCGACTCCGGATGCTGCCCCGTCGTCGTCGCGGGTGCTGATCTGCGACGACCAGGAGCTGATCCGGATGGGGCTGCGCATGGTCATCGACAGCCAGCCCGACCTCACCGTGGTGGGCGAGGCCGCCGACGGGGACGCGGCGATCACGGGCGTGGCCGCCCTGGAGCCGGACCTCGTCCTGATGGACGTGCGCATGCCCGGTCTCGACGGGCTCGCCGCGACCGAACACCTCTGCGCGCAGCCCGACGGCCCCAGAATCCTCGTCGTCACCACCTTCGATCTCGACGAGTACGCCTACGCGGCCCTGCGCGCCGGCGCGAACGGATTCCTCGTCAAGGACGCCCCCGCCGAGGAGATCCTGGTCACCGTCCGCGCGGTGCTGCGGGGCGAGGTCATGGTGGCGCCCTCGCTCACCCGGCGTCTGGTCGAACGCTTCGTCCGGCAGGCCCCCGCTTCCGCGGCCGCCCAGCGCGCCCGCCTGGCCGCGCTCACCGAGCGGGAACGAGAGGTCCTCGCCCTGGTCGCCCGGGGGCTGGCCAACGGCGAGATCGCCGAGCGCCTCTTCGTGGGAGAGACGACCGTCAAGACCCATCTCGGCCGCATCCTGACCAAGCTCGGCCTCCGCGACCGTGTCCACGCAGTGATCTTCGCCTACGAGAGCGGGCTGATACGGGCCGGGGACTGAACGGCGACCGACGCCCACCGACACGATGCGGCTGTGCGGCTGTGCGGCTATGCGGCCGCGAGGAGGATGGCCGTGTAGTGCGCGGCGAAGGCGGCGATCGTCAGGGCGTGGAAGACCTCGTGGAAGCCGAACCACGAGGGTGAGGGGTCCGGGCGCTTGAGTCCGTAGACGACGGCTCCCGCGGTGTAGAGCAGGCCGCCGACGACGACGAGGACGACGACGGCCGCGCCGCCGGTGCGCGCGAAGTCCGGGAGATTGAAGACGGCCACCCAGCCCAGCGCGATGTAGCACGGGGTGTACAGCCACCGGGGAGCCCCGATCCACAGGGTGCGGAAGGCGATCCCGGCGAGCGCGCCCGCCCACACCACGGCCAGCAGCAGCCGCTGCCGGTCCGCGGGCAGCAGCAGTACCGCCAGCGGGGTGTAGGTGCCGGCGATGATGAGGAAGATGTTCGCGTGGTCCAGCCGCCGCAGCACCGCCTCACCGCGCGGGCCCCACGTCCCGCGGTGGTAGACCGCACTGGTGCCGAACAGCAGGCAGGCCGACACCGCGTACACCGCGCAGGCCGCCACCGCCGCCCCCGAACGCGACACGGCGATCAGGACGATCCCGCCGGCCAGCGCGAGGGGGAACACGCCGGCGTGCAGCCAGCCGCGCATCCGCGGCTTCAGCGCGGCCACTGCACGCTCCATACCGCCTTCGAGCCCGGTGGCGGCTGTCGGCCGACGGGTCGCGGCGGGTGAGTCGTCCTCCGCCGCGGCCCGCACGGCGTCGGAGGTGTTGCCGGGTGCGGGCTGCGGCTCTCGGTCCGGGGACGGCGGCTCAGTTTCATCGGCGATCATGCACTCATCTTCTCGAAGTGCCCTGGGCAAGCGGTCCGGCGGGGTGGCGCACAGCGTCGGCCGGTCACCGGCGGGCGGTCAGCGTCGGCCGGTCACCATCGGCCGGTCAGCGCCGGTCGGTCACGGCGGCCGCCGGGCCCGTGGTGCCGGCGGGGTGGTGGTCGACGTCCGGACGGGGCGGCCACGGCCGTGCCGGCCCCGCGCGCTCGGCGGGCGGGTCAGGCCCGGAGGTAGGCGAGGACGGCCAGGACCCTGCGGTGCGTGGTGTCCGTCGGAGGCAGGTCCAGCTTGGTGAGGATGTTGCCGATGTGCTTGCCGATCGCCGCCTCGGAAACCACCAGCTCCTTGGCGATCGCGCCGTTGGACCTGCCTTCGGCGATCAGTGCCAGCACCTCGCGTTCGCGCGGCGTGAGCTGCTCCAGCGGATCGCGGCGGCGGCGCAGCAACTGGCGTACCACCTCGGGGTCGACCACCGTCCCGCCGTCGGCCACCTTGTGCAGCGCTGCCACGAACTCCTCGACCTGGCCGACCCGGTCCTTGAGCAGATAGCCGACGCCCGATCCGTCGCCGGAGTCCAGGAGTTCGGCGGCGTACGTCCGTTGCACGTACTGGCTGAGGACCAGGACGGGCAGTGCGGGGCGCTTCTCACGCATCCGCACTGCCGCGTGCAGTCCCTCGTCCTGGAAACCGGGCGGCATCCGCACGTCCGTCACGACGATGTCGGGGACATGTTCCTCGACCGCGTCGACCAGTGCCCGCGCGTCCCCGACCGCGGACACCACCCGGTGTCCGCAGCGGTCGAGCAGGCCGATGAGCCCTTCCCGCAGCAGCACGCTGTCCTCGGCCAGCACTACGCTCAGCGGTCGGCCGCCTCGGGCACCTCGCAAGGAAACTCCACACGCAAGAGGGTCGGTCCACCTGGCGGACTGGTCAGGGCAAGTCTGCCATCGAGGACCGAGACCCGGTCGGCGAGTCCGGTGAGTCCGCTGCCGGCCGAGGGGTCCGCACCGCCGCGGCCGTCGTCGCGCACTTCGAGGAACAGGCGTCCTTCGTGATGTCCCCCGCTGACCTGCGCGCGGCCGGCGCCGCTGTGTTTGGCGACGTTGGCCAGCGCCTCGCAGACCACGAAGTAGGCGGCGGATTCGATCGCCCGGGCGGGCCGTCCCGGCAGTGCGAGGTCGACGTCGACGGGGACCACGCAGCGGTCGGCGGCGTCGCTGATCGCGGCGGGCAGGCCGTAGTCCGTGAGGACCTGGGGGTGGATGCCGTGGATGAGCTCACGCAGCTCCGCGAGCGCCTTGCCCGCCTCCTCGTGGGCCCTGGTGAGCTGCTCGGCCAGCGGGCCGGGCGGGGCGTCCATGCGGGCCAGCCCGAGGGCCATCGTCAGGGCGACGAGGCGCTGTTGGGCGCCGTCGTGCAGATCGCGCTCGATACGGCGCCGTTCGGCCTCGAAGGCGTCGACCAACCGGACACGGGAGCGGGCCAGTTCGACCACCGTGGCGCCGAGGTCGCCCTCGCGTGGGGCGATCAGGAGCCGGGCCAGGCCGGCCCGGGCGCCCGCCGTGACACCGAGGAGGTAGGCGCCCAGGCCCGTCAGGAGCAGGCCCAGTACGGCGACGCCGAAGGCGGTCGGCCAGGCGGTGACCGTCCACTGTTTGAGCACCTTCGCCTCGTGGCCGTCGCCGACCGTGGCCATCAGCAGCGGAGTGGCCGCCAGGGACATCGGGCAGAGCAGCGCGACGGTGACGGCCAGCGCGTCGACCGGCCACAGCAGCCCGGCGAACAGCAGCGTGTACCCGAGCTCACGCCAGGTCGTCTGTTCGCGCAGCCGGGTGGTCAGCCAGGGTCGCAGTCCCGGTGCGGCCGGCGTCCGGTGCCCGTCGGACACCGGGTCGCGGTCGACCAGGCGCATCCTGCGCCGCTCCACCCGGGCCACCGGTATCCCGCCGAGGGCGACCACCACGAGCAGCGGCAGCCCCACCAGGACGACGGCGAGCGCACCGCAGACCACGGCCACCGCCACGATGCCCACCAGGGTGACGGCGCCCGTCAGCGCGCCGGTGAGCAGATACGCGGCGGAGCGCCAGGGCCAGGCCGAGAGCAGAAAGCCGGGCCGGGACATGGCCTGCCACACATTCCGAGGGTGCATGTGCATGACCGTAGGCGGCCCCACCGGTCCGGTGCCATCGGTCCAGGACCCGTGTCGGAGGTATGCCTGGCCCTACCCCGGGACTCGGTCCGGCCTCACTGCGCCGCGGGAGGCTTCCGCGGTTTCGTGGAGACACCGACGAGCCGAGGGACAGATACTGATGGGGCACCACATGAGCAACGACGCGATCCGGCTGGACTCCGTGACCCGGCGATACGGCTCGGGCGGCACGTCCGTCACCGCCCTCGACCACGTGTCGCTCGCCATCCCGAGGGGGACGTTCACCGCCGTCATGGGCCCCTCCGGGTCCGGCAAGTCGACCCTGCTGCAGTGCGCCGCCGGCCTGGACCGGCCCACGTCGGGCTCGGTCACCGTGGGCGACACGGAGCTGACCGGGCTGAGCGAGACCGCGCTGACCCTGTTGCGCCGCGAGCGCATCGGCTTCGTGTTCCAGGCGTTCAACCTGCTGCCCTCGCTGACCGCCGAGCAGAACGTGTCCCTGCCGCTGCGGCTCGCCGGCCGCCGCCCGAAGAAGGCACAGGTGCGTGAGGTGCTCCGGCAGGTCGGACTCGGCGACCGGGCGCGGCACCGACCGTCGGAGTTGTCCGGCGGTCAGCAGCAACGGGTCGCCCTGGCCCGCGCCATGATCACCCGTCCGGAAGTGCTGTTCGGCGACGAGCCGACCGGCGCGCTCGACTCGCGGACCGGCCGCGAGGTGCTGACGCTGCTGCGCGGCATGGTCGACCGGGACGGCCGGACGATCGTCATGGTCACCCACGACCCCGTCGCGGCCTCCTACGCCGACCGCGTCGTCCTCCTCGTCGACGGCCGGGTCGACGGCGAGCTGCTCGGCGCCTCCGCGCAGGACATCGCGGCGCGTCTGTCCGGGCTGGAGGCGGCGCCGTGCTGAGCACCACGCCGGGCGCCCTGCGCACCCGATGGGTCACCTTCGTCGGCAGCTTCGTCGCCCTCTGTCTGGGGGTGGCGCTGGTCGCCGTGATGGGACTGACCCTCGCGTCCTCGCTGGACGCACCGCAGCGCGGTCCGGAGCGGTTCGCCGCCGCGCCCGTCGTCGTCAGGGGCCAGGACACCCTGCGGGTGCCCACCCCGATCGGTGAGCGCAGCCAGAAGCTCGCGCAGCCGCGTGCCGTGCCCGCCGACGCGGTCGCGAGGCTGCGGAACCTCGGGACCGTCGTGCAGGACCGGTCGTTCGCCGTGCGGGCGGAGGGCGGGCCCGCCGATCTGGTGGGCCATCCCTGGCCCACCGCGGCCTTCGCGCCGTACCGGCTCGACGCGGGGCGTGCGCCCGAGGCCGCGGACGAGGTCGTCGTCAGCGGTGACTGGGCCCGTCCGGGGGCGCGGGTGCGGACCGACGGCGGCACCGTGCGCGTCGTCGGCACCGTGGGCGTCGTCGGCGCCGTGACCGGGCCGGGCTTCGAGAACGCCGTGTTCTACACCGACGCCCGCGCCGCCGAACTGTCGCCGCGCAGCTCCCAGCTCGTGGTGGACGCCGATCCGGCGGCCGTGCGCGAGGCGGTGCGCGGCGACGAGGGCGTCCAGGTCCTCACCGGGGACGCGCGCCGGTACGCCGACCCCGACCCCGACCGCGACCGCGAGGCCCTCACCGCGATGAACGCGATGTTCGGCACGGCCGGCGGTGTCACCGGGTTCGTATCGGTGTTCGTGGTGGCCTCGACGTTCGCGTTCGCGGTGGCCCAGCGACGCCGCGAGTTCGGACTGCTCCGCACCGCCGGGGCGACCCCGGGGCAGATCCGCCGCATGGTCGTCCGGGAGGCGCTGGCGGTGGGTGTGCTCGCCTCGGCCGCCGGGTGCGTACTCGGTTCCCGCGCGGCGCCGGGGCTCGCGAGATGGGCGGTCGAGGAGAACCTCGCACCCCGCTGGTTCACCATCGGCGACCACGCCTGGCCCTGCCACGTGGCGTTCTGGACGGGGCTGTCGGTGGCCCTGTGCGGCGTGCTGGCCGCGTCCTGGCGGGCGGGGCGCACCGGTCCCGCCGAGGCGCTGCGCGAGGCGTCCGTGGACACCCGGCCGATGACACGGGGGCGCCTGCTGTTCGGCGCGGCCCTGCTGACCGCCGCCGCGGTGACGCTCGTCTGGGCCCTGGTGACGAACCCGGGCGAACTGCTGCAGCGCAAGACCTACGTGAGCCGGCCCATGCTGCTGATCACCGCGGTCGCCCTGCTCGCGCCGGCGCTGGTGCGGTGGCCGACCCGGCTGATCGCCTGGCTGCCGGCCCGGCTGCCGGGCGCCGGCGGGATGCTGGCGCGGGAGAACGCCGCTGCCGGGGTGCGCCGCACCGCGGCCGTCGCGGCGCCCGTGCTGGTCACGGTCGCGCTGGCGGGCTCGCTCCTCGGCGCCACCGCGACCCTGGACGAGGCGAGGGCCACCGAGGTGCGCGGGCGGACGGCCGCCGACCTCGTGGTCACTTCGGCGGGCGACGCCGGTTTCGACGAGGCGACGGTGCGGCGGCTCAGGGGCGTGTCCGGCGCCGAGGTCTCGGCGAGTTCGTCGAGCGCGGTGTACGTCCTGGAGGACGGCGTGGCGCTCATCAGATCCGAGGCCAGGGCCGTCGCGCCGCGGCCGTTCGCGGCGACGGCCCGTCTTCCGCTCGCCGCAGGGACCGTGAGCGCTCTCGACGACGACTCGATCATCGTCAACGAGGAGTGGGAGAAGCACACCGTGGGTGAGCGGGTGGACGTGTGGCTCGGCGACGGCACGAGGAGGTCGTTGCGGATCGCCGCGGTCATGACCGTCGGCACCGGCGACAACGGCGTCTACGTCACCCCGCGCAACGCCGCCGCGGCGCCCGTCGACCGGGTGGACGTACGCCTCGCGGAGGGCGCCGACGTACGCGCCGTGGCGGCCGGACTGCGTCAGGCGGTGCGAGCGTCGGGCGGGGAGGTGGTCACCAGGGACGCCTGGGTGCGCGCGATGTACCCGCGGACCGACCGCACGACCCGGATGGGCGTCTTCCTGGTCCTCGGGATCGCCCTGCTCTACACCGGCATCTCGCTGGCCAACACGATGGTCATGGCGACCTCCGACCGGTCCCGCGAACTGGCCGTGCTGCGGCTGGCCGGCGCCACCCGGTGGCAGGTGCTGCGGCTCGTGGGCGCGGAGGCGCTGATGGTGGTCGTGGTCGGCGGGCTGCTCGGAGCACTGGTCGCCGGTCTCCAACTGGCGGGCATGTGGGGCGCGTTGGGCCTGCGCTCGGTGTGGACGTCCGTCGAGATGCCGTGGGCGACGCTCGCGGCGGTCCTGGGCGCCTGCGCGGTGCTCGCCGTGATCTCGGCGGTCGTTCCGGCCGGCCTCCTGCTGCGCCGCGCGGCGGTGGACGGTGGGGCGGGAAGGCGATGACCTTCCCGCCCCGCGGGGCCTGCTCGAACCGGGTCCACGGCCTCCCCCGACTTCGGCGCCCGCTCACCTCGTTCCGAGATGCTCAGTGCGTCGGCGTGATGCCGAGCCGCTCCGCGAGTTCGCCGGCGCCGACGCCGTACGTCTCCCGGATCCGCACGCCGTCGGGGCCGACGTCGAAGACGCCGTGGTCGGTGTAGACGCGGCTGACGCAGCCGACTCCGGTGAGCGGGTAGGCGCACCGCGGCACGAGCTTGGGCTCGCCGGAGCGGGTGAAGAGGGTCATCATCACGTAGACGTCCTTGGCGCCGATGGCGAGGTCCATGGCACCGCCGACGGCGGGGATGTCGTCCTGCCTGCCGGTGTGCCAGTTGGCGAGGTCCCCGTCGAAGGCGACCTGGTACGCGCCGAGGACGCAGACGTCGAGGTGCCCGCCGCGCATCATGGCGAAGGAGTCGGCGTGATGGAAGTACGCCGCCCCCGGCAGTTCGGTCACCGGGACCTTGCCGGCGTTGGTCAGGTCGGGGTCGACCGCGTCGCCCTCGGCCTTGGGGCCCATGTTGAGCATGCCGTTCTCGGTGTGCAGCACCACCCCGGATCCGGCCGGCAGATGGTCGGCGATCTTGGTGGGCTGTCCGATGCCGAGGTTGACGAACGCGCCGGCCGGGATGTCCCGGGCGATGACGGCCGCCAGTTCGTCCATCGAGAGCCGGTGGTCGGCACCGGCCCGATCGCTCGACGCGGTGGTCATCGTGCCCCCTGAACGGTGTAGCGACGGGCCGCCACCTGGACGACCCGGTCGACGTAGATGGACGGCGTGACGACGGCCTCGGGATCGAGCTTTCCGGGCGCGACGATCTCGTCGACCTGGACGACGGTGGTCGTCGCGGCCGTGGCCATGACCGGTCCGAAGTTGCGCGCGGTCTTGCGGTAGACGAGGTTGCCCAGCGTGTCCGCGAGGTGTGCGCCGATCAGCGCGTAGTCCCCCTTGATGGGGTACTCCAGCAGGTACGTGCGGCCGTCGATCTCCCGCTCCTCCTTGCCCTCGGCGAGCGGAGTGCCGACCGCGGTCGGGCAGTAGAACGCGCCGATGCCGGCGCCCGCCGCACGCATCCGCTCGGCGAGGTTGCCCTGCGGCACCACCTCCAGTTCGACTTTGCCCTCGCGGTAGAGCCCGTCGAACACGTAGGAGTCCGCCTGGCGGGGAAAGGAGCACAGGACCTTGCGCACCCGGCCGGCGGCCAGCAGCGCGGCCAGCCCGACGTCGCCGTTGCCGGCGTTGTTGGACACGATCGTGAGGTCCTTCGCCCCCTGCCTGATGAGCGCGTCGATCAGATCGAACGGCATCCCGGCCAGGCCGAAGCCACCGACCAGGACCGTGGAGCCGTCCTCGATCCCGGCGACCGCGGCGTCGGTGCTGTCGACGATGTCGGCCCGGCTCACCGGGTCGCCCCCGTGCCCGCGCAGTTCTCGAGGACGACGGCCAGGCCCTGGCCCACCCCGATGCAGATCGCCGCGACGCCGTAGCGCTGCCGGGTCTCGCGCAGCACCTTGGCCAGGGTGGCGAGGACCCGGCCGCCCGAGGCGCCCAGCGGGTGCCCGATCGCGATGGCTCCGCCCTTCTGGTTGACGAGGGCGGGGTCGACCTTCCAGGCGTCGAGGCAGGCGAGCGACTGCACCGCGAAGGCCTCGTTGAGCTCGACCGCGCCCACCTGGTCCCAGCCGATCCCGGCCCGGGCCAGCGCCCGGTTCGCGGCTTCGACCGGGGCGTAGCCGAAGGCCTGTGGCTCCAGCGCGCTCATGCCGCGGCCGGCGATGCGGGCGATCGGGTCCGCCCCGACGGCGGCCGCGGCCTTCTCGCTGCCCAGCAGGACGGCACAGGCCCCGTCGTTGAGGGGGCTGGCGTTGCCCGCCGTGATGGTGCCGCCCTGGTCCGGCGTCCGGAAGACCGGCTTGAGCCCGGCCAGCACCTCCGGCGTGGATCCGGCCCGGATGCTCTCGTCGCGGGTCAGTCCGACGCCCTCGACCGGCGCCACCAGGTCGTCGTAGAAGCCCGACTCCCATGCCTGGTGGGCGAGCCGGTGGGAGCGGGCGGCGAACTCGTCCTGCCGTTCGCGGGAGATGCCGAAGCGCTCCCGGAGCTGCTCGTTGGCCTCGCCGAGGCTGACCGTCCACTCCTTCGGCATCCGCGCATTGACCAGCCGCCAGCCGAGCGTGGTCGAGACCGCGGTGACGTCGCCGGCCGGGAACGGCTTCGCCGACTTGGGCAGCACCCACGGCGCCCGGGTCATCGACTCGACGCCGCCGGTCAGCACCACCTCGGCGTCGCCGGTCTCGATCATCCGGCCGGCCGTCATCGCCGCGTCGAGGCTCGAGCCGCACAGCCGGTTGACCGTGGACCCGGGCACGCTCACCGGAAGGCCGGCGAGCAGCGCCGCCATGCGGCCGACGTTGCGGTTCTCCTCGCCGGCTCCGTTCGCGTTGCCCCACACCACGTCGTCGATCGCGGCGGGGTCGAGGCCGGGCACCCGGGCGAGGGTCGAGGTGATCGCGGCGGCGGCGAGGTCGTCGGGCCGGACCCCGGCCAGCGCGCCGTTGAAGCGGCCGAACGGCGTCCGTGTGGCGGCGTACAGGAAAGCACTCATGGCAGCGACGCTAATCCGGGCCCGCGATATTCTGAAGTACGCATATCCGAGCTGATTGATACGGATGACCTATGGATCTGCGCCACCTGCGGTACTTCGTGGCTGTGGCCGAGGAGCGTCACTTCGGTCGCGCCGCCGAGCGCCTCCACATGGCCCAGCCGCCGCTGTCCACCCAGATCCGCCGGCTCGAGGCAGAACTCGGCGTCGAGCTGCTGCACCGCACCACCCGCCGCGTCGACCTCACCGAGGCCGGCCGGGCCTACCTGGAGCGGGCGCGCGCGATCCTCGCCGGCGTCGACGAGGCCGCCCAGCACGCACGGCTCGTCGCGGCCGGTTCGGTGGGCCACCTCGCGATCGGCTGTGTGGGCTCGGCGACGTACAGCCTGCTGCCCGCCCTCTCACGGCGGCTCACCGAGGAGCTTCCCGGCGTCGACTTCTCCTTCCGCGGCGAGATGCTCGCGCCCGACCAGGTCGAGGCGCTGCGCACCGGCGCGATCGACGTCGCGCTGCTGCGTCCCGTGGCGGCCGGCCGCTCCCTCACCGTGCACGCCCTGCGCCGGGACCGGCTGGTCGTCGCCGTGCCGGTCGACCACCCCCTCGCCCGCCGCAGACGGCTGCGCGCGGCGGACCTGGCCGGCGCCGACCTGATCGTGCACTCGGCCGGCCGCCGGTCGGTGATGTACGACGTCGTCCTGGGCCTCCTGCGCGACGCCGGCGTCGAGCCGCACATCCGCCACGAGGTCGGCGAGACCTCGACGCTGGTCACGCTGGTGGCCGGCGGTCTCGGCGTCGCGGTCGTGCCCGAACCCGTGACCGCCCTGGCGCTCGACGGAGTCGCCTATCTGCCGCTGGCCGGACCGGACGCCCGCGTGGAACTGGCGGTCGCCCACCGCGCGGACCGCTCCGAGCCGCATCTGGCGCGCACCGTGGGGATCATCCGGGCGATGTTCCGGTGACTCCGCAGGTCTGAATGGCTGTGCCGTTTGTGAGCGCACACATTCCGCCGGGAGGAGCGACACCGTTCCGGAATAACGGAAATCAAGGTCAAGGGATGGCATGACCTTTGTTTCCGCACTCTTGACCGTTCAACGGTGTTGACCCGGTGTTCACGCCAGCGTAAAAAAGGCGGAGTCACGGGACCGGTCGATCACCGCCATTCGTACGAGAACAGTCCAGGCACACCCTGGACCGGCTCCGACACCAGAGCCGCCGACGCACCGTTCACGCCCCGCCCAGCCCCCCACGAACCGGATGAGTGATGGCGTCCGGGCATCCCGATTGTTAGCGCTCACAATCCCCGGTCGGCGGCCGAACACCCCCCTGCTGCCCACGCCTTCGGCACCGGGCCAGTGAAGAACGCAAGACGGAAGAGGTTCACAGTGATAACCAGACACCTCGAAGGGCTCCGCCTGAGGGTCGTGGGCGCGGTCCTCGCCCTGCTCGCCGGCCTCCTGGCCGGGGTCATCAGCACCGCCGGCACGGCCGAGGCCGCCTCGTCCCTGCCGTGCGACATCTACGCCTCCGCGGGCACACCCTGCGCCGCAGCCCACAGCACCACGCGGGCGCTCTTCGCCGCCTACAACGGCCCTCTCTACCAGGTCAAGCGCGCCTCGGACTCCGCCACCGCCGACATCGGCGTCCTCAGCGCCGGCGGCTACGCCAACGCGGCGGCGCAGGACTCCTTCTGCTCGGGCACGACCTGCATCATCACCAAGATCTACGACCAGAGCACCCGCCACAACGACCTGACCGTCGAGGGGCCGGGCGGCAACGGCGGGCAGGACGTCGGCGCGATCGCCAACGCGCTGCCGGTCACCGTCGGCGGTCACGCCGCCTACGGCGTCTTCGTGTCCGCCGGCGTCGGCTACCGCGACAACAGCACCACGGGCATCGCCACCGGCAGCTCACCCGAGGGCGCCTACATGGTGACCAGCGGCCACCACGTCAACAACCGCTGCTGCTTCGACTACGGCAACGCCGAGACGTCCGGCAACGACACCGGCAACGGCCACATGGACGCCATCAACTTCGGCACGGAGTGCTGGTTCTCGTGCTCCGGCGCCGGATCGGGTCCCTGGGTCGAGGCCGACCTCGAGAACGGGCTGTTCTTCGGAGGGAACGGAGCCAACTCGGCCAACACCGGGATCTCCAGCGAATACGTCACGGCCATGGAGAAGAACAACGGCACGACGACCTACGCGATCAAGGGGGGCAACGCGCAATCGGGCTCACTGACCACCTGGTACGACGGGGCGCTGCCCAACCTCGGCGGATACACTCCCATGCACCTGGAGGGCGCCATCGTCCTCGGCACCGGCGGTGACAACAGCAACGGGTCCGACGGCTCCTTCTTCGAAGGCGTCATGACCTCCGGCTACCCGACCAACGCCGCCGACAACGCCGTCCAGGCCAACATCACCTCCGTCGGCTACACCACCCCGGCCGTCACCTTCCCCGTCGCCGGCACCGCCTACCGGCTGACCAACCCCAACTCCGGCAAGGTCCTGGACGCGGTGAACTGCGGTACCGGCAACGGGACTTCGGTCGACCTCTGGTCCTCGCTCGGCAACGCCTGCCAGCAGTGGAAGTTCGCCGGCGCGGGCAACGGCCACTACACCATCACCAACGTCAACAGCGGCACCGTCCTGGACGACAAGAACTGCGCGCAGTCCAACGGCACGACCGTCCAGCTGTGGGCCTCGCTCGGCAACCGCTGCCAGCAGTGGGACGTCACGAAGGTCGGCACCCACTACACGATCTCCAACGTCAACACCGGCATGACACTGGACGTCGCGAACTGCGGAACGGCCAACGGCACCGCGGTGCGCCAGTGGCAGCAGCTCGACAACGTCTGCCAGCAGTGGGACATCGCCCCCTGACCCGATCACCGGGTCACCGACGGCCCGCCGGACTTCCCACCGGCGGGCCGTCGCACTGCGACCACACCCACGACGTGCCCGCCCTGGCGTAAAAGAGGATAATTCACTCATACCGGGTGGGCGTGAGCGACGTCCCCGTGACCGTGGAAGGGCGGATCGGACCATGTCGAAGAAACCACGCTCGTCCGAACCACCGCACGGCGAGGGTCCCAGCCGTCACACGGGCGGCGAGCACCACGGCTGGTCCCCCGACGTGGACGAGACCGGCCGGCAGGACAACCCGAGCGCCCACCGCTCGTTCCACCCGGGTGAGCACGCCGGGGACCGTGGCCGCGGCCGGACGAAGTCCGCGCAGGAGACGAAGTCCGTGCCGGGTGACACGGTCGAGACTTCCGGTGCGCGCGGCGAGGAGTACGGCGACGCCGAGGAGAAGGGCAGGCACGACGCCGGACGCAGGGGCCGCTCGCAGCGCCCCAGCGGCACGAAGGACGCGTCCTCGAGGAGCGGTGTGGACCCACAGGACCCGCCGTCCGGGCCCCGAGCGGGCTGACCTTCCGATCGGGGGCCGGACGGGCGCTCTCCTCGGCGAGCGGCGCGCCCTGTCAGCAGATGCGCGGCAGTTGCTCCCCGATCGGCAGATCGACGACGCGCGTTCCCCCGAGGCCGGTCCGGGTCACGACCATGCCGGGATGCTCCTCGACGGCCTCACCGATGATCACGGAATCCGCGCCCAGCGGATGCGCCCGCATCGCCTCGAGGACGGCGTCGGCGTGCTCGCGCGGCACGAAGGCCACGAGCTTGCCCTCGTTGGCGATGTAGAGGGGGTCCAGCCCGAGAACGGCGCAGGCGTTGGCCACCGGAGGCGGGACGGGGACGTCGCGTTCCCGGATGACCACCCCGGCGCCGGAGGCCGCCGCGATCTCGTTGAGCGCGGCCGCGAGGCCGCCCCGGGTGGGATCGCGCAGGACGTGCAGATCCGGGGTGACCGCGAGCATGGCGTCGACCAGGCCGCCGAGCGCCGCGCAGTCGCTCTCGATCTCCACGCCGAACTCCAGGCCCTCGCGCACGCTCATGATCGCCACTCCGTGGACGCCGATGGCGCCGCTGACGATCACGACATCGCCGGGGACGACCCGCTGCGGACGCAGGTCGACGCCCGCGGGGACGAGACCGATGCCCGCCGTGTTGATGAACACGCCGTCGCCGTGGCCTGCCTCCACCACCTTGGTGTCACCGGTGGCCACCTGCACCCCGGCGGTGCGCGCGGCAGCGCCCAGCGCCTCGGACACCCGCGTGACCACGTCCAGCTCGACGCCCTCCTCCAGGATGAATCCGCAGGAGAGGTAGGCGGCCCGAGCCCCGCTCATGGCGAGGTCGTTGACGGTGCCGTTGACCGCCAGGTCGCCGATGCTGCCGCCGGGGAAGAACAGCGGACGCACCACGTAGGAGTCGGTGGAGAACGCGAGCCGGGCGCCGCCCAGGGCGACGACGGCGGCATCTCCCATCTGGGCGAGCACCTCGCCCCCGTAGGCGGGCGCGAAGATCTGCTGGACCAGTTCGGCGGACAGGGCTCCGCCACCGCCGTGGCCCATCACGACGCGCGGCCGGTCGCGCAGGGGCGCCGGACACGTCCACGCCTCGACGTCCAGGGCGGCGGTGGGAAGAGCGGTGGCGGGAACAGCGGTGGTCTCAGACAACGGGGGTCGCCTCCCTGGCCTTGCCGGCGGGCATGTCGAGCCGCCGGTAGAGGTAGTACGCGGCGCAGGCGCCCTCGCTGGAGACCATGGTGGCCCCCAGGGGGGTGCGCGGGGTGCACACGGTGCCGAAGGCCTCGCACTCGTGCGGTTTGAGCAGTCCCTGCAGGACCTCCCCGCTGCGGCACGCGGCGGGTTCCTCGGTCCGGATGCCGTCGACCGGGAAGCGGTGCTCGGCGTCGTGGTCGCGGTACTTCGGCGACAGCCGCCAGCCGCTGCCGGGGATCACCCCGATGCCGCGCCAGGCACGGTCGGTGACCTCGAAGACGTCCTCCAGCATGGCGCGGGCTGCCGGGTTGCCCTCCGGGCGCACGGCCCGCGCGTAGGCGTTGTCGACGGTGCGCTCACCGCGTTCCAGCTGGTGCACGGCCCGGCGCACGCCTTCGAGGATGTCGAGCGGTTCGAAGCCCGTCACGACGATCGGCACACGGAAGCGCTCCGCGAGTTCCGGGTACTCCTCCATGCCCATCACGCTGCAGACGTGTCCGGCCGCGAGGAAGCCCTGCACCCGGCAGCTCGGCGACGACATGATCGCCTCGATGGCCGGTGGCACGCGGACATGGGACACCAGCATGCTGAAGTTGGAGATGCCCGACTTCCGGGCCTGATGAACCGTCATGGCGTTGGGGGGCGCCGTCGTCTCGAAGCCGATGCCGAAGAACACGACCTCGCGGTCGGGGTTCTGCCGGGCGATGCGCAGCGCGTCGAGCGGCGAGTAGACGACGCGCACGTCACCGCCCTCGCCCCGGACCTGGAACAGGTCCCGCCCCGTGCCCGGCACGCGCAGCATGTCGCCGAAGGAACAGAAGATCACCTCCGGCCGGGAGGCGATCTCCAGGGCCTTGTCGATGACCTCCAGCGGGGTCACGCACACCGGGCACCCCGGCCCGTGGATCAACTCAAGCTTTTCCGGCAGGAGTTGGTCGATCCCGTGCCGGATGATGCTGTGCGTCTGCCCTCCGCACACCTCCATCAGGGCCCACGGCCTGGTCACCGTGGCGTGGATGTCGTCCAGGAGCCGACGCGCCAGCTCCGGGTCCTGGAACTCGTCGATGTACTTCACTTGCGCACCTCTTCCACGGCGTCCTCGCCCGCCTCCATCGCCGCCGACTCCCAGGGGTCGCCGAACTCCTCCTGCAACAGCCCCAGTTCGGCGAAGAGTTCGAGCGTCTGCCGCGCCGACTCCTCGTCCAGGCGTTGCAGGGCGAACCCGACGTGGACGATGGCGTACTCGCCGACCCTGAGGTCGGGCAGGTACTCCAGGCACACCTCCTTGACCACGCCGCCGAAGTCGACGGTGGCCATCCGGGTGCCGTCACGTTCCTCGATGTCCAGCACTTTGCCGGGTACCGCCAGGCACATGGGCCTCTCCTCGCTGTGGTCGGGCGTTGCTCAGTCGGTGGGACGGGAAGGGGGCCGGGCGGCCACCATCAGCTGGCCCAGCGCCAGGCCGCCGTCGCCCGGCGGCACCAGGCGGTGCCGCAGGACGGTGAAGCCGTCCTCGCGCAGGACGGCGGCACAGGCCGTGGAGAGCAGCGTGTTGGCGAACACGCCGCCCGTCAGGGCCACCGTGTCCCGTCCGTGCAGCTCCCGCGCCCACACGCAGACCCGGTGCACGAGGGCGGTCACGGCCCGGTGGAAGCGCGCCGCGACGACGCCCGGCGCGACGCCCGCGCGCAGGTCGCCGACGATCGCCGCGAGCACGGGGGCCGGATCGGCTCGCAGGGCGCCTCCGGCGCTCGCCGCGTCGCGGCCGTCCTCGGGCACGTGCAGGGCGAAGGCGTACGCGGCGGTGTCCGCGGCGGGCGCGTGCACAGCGGCCCCCTCCAGCTCGACGGCGGCCTGCGCCTCGTACCCGGCCCGGTGGCACACCCCGGCGAGTGAGGACACCGCGTCGAAGAGCCGCCCCATGCTGGACGTCGGGACGCAGTTCAGCCCACGCTCCAACTGCCTTTCCAGAAGCGGTAGTTCGTCGGGCGGACAGGCCGCCGTGCAGGCCAGGTCCGTGGACCAGCCGATCCCGGCCGCCCGCAGATGGGCCAGCGCCATGCGATACGGGCGGCGCACCGCGGCGTCGCCGCCGGGCAGCGGGACGTACGCGAGGTGCGCGAACCGGGTGAAGCCGTCGTAGTCGGCGAGCAGGAACTCCCCACCCCACACTGCGCCGTCGTCACCGTGGCCAGTGCCGTCGAACGCGACGCCGATCACCGCGCGGGTGCCGTCGAGCCCGTGCTCGGCCATGGCCGCGGCGATGTGCGCGTGATGGTGCTGGACGCGTACGACCGGCCGGCGTGCCGCGTTCCGGTCGGCCCACCGGGCGGACCGGTAGCCCGGATGCCGGTCGGACGCCAGGGTCTCGGGCCGCACGCCCGTGATGCTCTGCAACTGCGCCACCGCGCGGCCGAAGGCCTGCTGGGTGGCGAGGTCGTCCATGTCGCCGATGTGGGCCGACAGCCAGGCGCGACGGTCCGCTGCCAGGCAGAAGGCGTTCTTCAGGTCTCCGCCGACGGCGAGCGCCGGCCGCACGGGCAGCGGCAGGGAGAGCGGCAACGGGGCGTAGCCACGCGAGCGGCGGATCACCAGCGGCTCCCCGTCGCAGACGCGGACCACGGAGTCGTCGCACGGGACGTGGATCGGCCGGTCGTGCGTGAGCCAGGCGTCGGCGAGGTGCGCGAGCCGCTCCAGGGCCTCGGCGTCGTCGGTGACGATCGGCTCACCGGAGACGTTGCCGCTGGTCATGACGAGCAGCCGGGGCCCGGCCGGGTCACCGGGCAGGCCGAGCAGCAGATGGTGCAGGGGGGTGTACGGCAGCATCACACCGAGGTCCGGGCTGCGGGGCGCGACGGCCTCGGCGGGACACGGGCGCCCGTCGGCGTCCGACGGCCGCGGGAGCCGCCTCATCAGGACGACCGGCCGGGCCGGGCCTTCGAGAAGGCTCCGCTCCTCGGGTCCGAGCCGGACGAGGTGACGGACGTCGTCCGCGGACCGGGCCATGACGGCGAACGGCTTGTCGCCGCGCGCCTTCCGGCGCCGCAGGAGGGCCACCGCGGTCGGGTTCGCGGCGTCGCAGGCCAGGTGATAGCCGCCCAGGCCCTTCACGGCGAGGATCGCGCCCCGCGTCAGCAGGGTGCGCGCCTCGGTGACCGGGTCCGCCCCCGCCCCGCTCCCGGGCCCCGGTTCCCGGCCGAGGACCAGCCGCAGCCGCGGCCCGCACGCCGGGCAGGCGACCGGCTGCGCGTGGAACCGGCGGTCGGCGGGGTCCGCGTACTCCCGGGCGCAGTCGGGGCACATCGCGAAGCCGGCCATGGTGGTGTGGGACCGGTCGTAGGGCACTGCGGTGACGATCGTGAAGCGCGGGCCGCAGTGGGTGCAGTTGACGAAGGGGTGACGGTACCGCCGGTCGGCCGGGTCGGCCAGCTCGGCGAGGCAGTCGGCGCAGGTGGCGGCATCCGGGGAGACCAGGGTGCGGGCCGGCCCGTCGGTGCGGGAGGCGAGGATGGTGAAGCCGGTGCCGCCCGCGGGAGGCATGTCCCGGTGCCGCACCGACTCGACGCGGGCCAGCGGGGGCGCCTGGGCGGCGATCCGGTCGCAGAACCGGGCCACGGCCGAGGCGGCGCCCTCGACCTCCGCCACGACGCCCTCGGGTGTGTTGGTCACGTGTCCGGCCAGGGCGAGCTCGGTGGCGAGGCCGTACAGGTAGGGCCGGAATCCCACGCCCTGCACCACTCCCCGGACGGTGACCCGGCGTCGTAGCGGAGTGTCCTCGACGAGGGCGGCCGGGGCCTGCTGACCGCTCACGGGTGGGTGTGGGCCATGGTGCCGTCGGCCTCCGGGGCCGCGTGGGAGTGCCCGTCGTGGGAGCGCCCGTCGTGAGCGTGAGCGTGGGCGTGGGCGTCGTGCACGTGGGGGTGACCGTGGTGCGCGTCGTGGGGGTGGACGTGCCCGTCGTGCGGGTGCGAGTGACCGTGGTGCTGCGGCGGCCGGGCCATCACGGGCGTGTGGACCGGCTCTCCGGCCGCGGCCGCCGTCGCCCGGTCGAGCAGCGCGCCGATCCCCCGCCCCCGGCGTGCGGAGGTCAGGATCACCTCGACTCCCGGGTTGACCTGTTCGACGTTCGCGCGGAAGGCGAGCTCGTCGAACTCGACGGCCTGCGCGATGTCGGTCTTGGTGAGCACGACCAGGTGGGCGAGGCCGAAGGCGGTGGGGTACTTGAGCGGCTTGTCCTCGCCCTCCGTCACGGAGGCGAGCGTGACCCTCAGTGTCTCCCCCAGGTCGTAGGAGGCCGGGCAGACCAGGTTGCCGACGTTCTCCACGAACAGCAGCCGGGTGTCGTCGGGCAGCCATCCGTCGAGGTGCCCGGCGAGCATCCCCGCCTCCAGGTGGCACAGTCCGTCGGTGAGCACCTGCTTCACGGGGACGCCCGAACGCGCCAGGCGGACCGCGTCGTTCTCGGTGGCGAGATCGGCGCTCAGTGCCGCGACGGGAACGGACCGCTCCCGTGCCCGCAGCAGTTCCTGCTCCAGCAGCGCGGTCTTGCCGCTGCCCGGACTGGACATCAGGTTGACGACGGCCGTGCCGCGGGCGGCGAGGCGGGCGCGCAGTGCGTCGGCGCTCGCGTCGTTCTTCGCGAGTACGGCCTGCCGCAGGTCGACGACACGGCACATGGTTCAGCGCTCCTCGGAGATCGGTTCGCGGGTGGACGCGTTCGGAAGGCCGTCCTCCCAGTGCACGTCGACGATCTGCAGCTCCCGGCCGGCGAGCAGCTCGGTGTGCGCCGCACCGCACGCGGGGCAGGTCAGCCGGGGTGGCATGCCGACGGCCCATTCGTGCGCACAGGGCGTGCAGCGGGCCCGCCCCGGCACCTCCTCGGTGATCAGTTCGGCGCCTTCCAGCACGGTTCCGGCGCAGGCCAGCTCGAAGGAGAAGGCGAGAGCGTCCGGTACGACGCCGGCCAGTTCGCCCACCTGGAGCCGTACGGACCGCACCGCCGTGACGCCCGCGGACCGGGCGGCGGCCTCGGCCACCTGGTCGACGACGGCCAGCGCGACGGACATCTCGTGCATGGGGCTCCGTCCTTTCGCAGGCTGCCTCCGCCGGGCTTCATTAGAGGCGCGCCCGCCCGGGTCGCACGGCCCGGCACGCCGTCACCGGCTTCGCGGGTACGCCGTTCGACGCAACCGCACGGCGCACCGGGGGCGCCGGCGGTCACATCCGTCGGATCCTCAGGTAGCGCCTGATGTCGGGGAACACCTCGGCGAAGACGGCGACCACGGCGGCCAGGGCCGCTCCGCCGATGACGATCTTCTTCATCTCGTCTCTCCTCATGTCGATGCCTGCGCGGTCGGGGTCTGTGCCGCGGGCGGCTCGCCGTTCCGCAGCAGTTCTTCGATCAGCCGGACGGCCCGCGGTACGGCTCCGGACACCGGTGCGCTGAGACCGATGCCCTCCTCCACCGAGGCCGGTTCGCAGCCGACCACCAGGACGCGGCGCGGCGGCTCCGTGCCGGTCCCGGCGCAGAGGGTGGCCAGCAGCGCGAGGACGGCGTCGGGGGTCATCCGGTGGCCGTCCATCGCCGCGGCGGGCGCAGGGGTCCCGCCGCCGGCCTCGTGCTCGATGACGTACAGGGTGCCCGGGGCTTCGCCGCGGGCCGTGGCGTCCACGAGGACGAGGGTGTCGTAGCCGTCGAGCAGCTGGTAGGCGAGGTGCATCCCCCGTACGCCGATGTCCACGACCTCGGTGCGGGCGGGCAGGTCGCGTCCGGCGAGCCGGCGGGCGGTCTCCACGCCGAAGCCGTCGTCGCCGAGGAAGATGTTGCCGATGCCGGCGACGAGGGTCCGGGGACCCGGAGGTGCGGAGGGCTTCATCCGTCCTCCTCCAGCGGTGCGACCTCGTCGGGCTGGAAGTACAGGAACCGTCCCTGCTCGCGGCGGATGTCGGCGCCCGGGTCGCCGTCGACCGTGACCGCGAGGTGCACCCCGCCGTCGACGTCGTGCAGGACCGCCTCGACCGTCGCCGTGCGGCCCCGCAGGAAGATGTCCTGCGCGTCGGTGCGCCGCAGGCCCGGTCGCAGCGCGACGCGGCTGCCCTTGCCCACCGGCCGGCCGTCGACGAGGACACGGTCCTGCGCGGGGTCGAAGCCGGCGTCGCTCGCGGGGTCCCACCAGGGGGTGTCCGGCCGCGGCACCCCGTGCTCGTCGGGGAAGCCCGGATGCGGGACGGCATGGTCCGCGGTCGCTGGGTCCGGGGCGGTGGGGCCCGGGCCGGTGACCTCGCGCAGACTGCGCACCGCGCCGTGCAGCCGTTCCAGGACCTCGGCCGGCATCGAGTCCGCCAGCTCGATCACGGCGGCCGCCCGCTCGTCGGTGCCCCGGGCCTCCCGTTTCTCCTCGTCGGTGAGGGCCGCGGTGCGCAGCGCGAGGATCTCGTCGATCTCGGTGGCGTCGTAGAGCGCGCCGGGGCTCTCCGGTGCGATGGCCGGATGGTCCTCCAGGATGATCGGCGAGGACAGCACGAGGTCGGCGCGGCCGGGTTCGCCGGCGAGCACGGGCCAGGTGTGCAGGTTGCGGCAGGCGGCGACCGCGCCCTTGGCCCATTCGGGGGGATCGGTCATCGACAGAAACGATCCGGCGCTCAGCGCCATGAGGAGGTGGGTGGCCACCAGGGAGTGCGGCAGCGCCGCGTCCCGGCCGGCGCCGCGGCTGTCGCGGGGCGTCCAGTCGCTGGTGTTCTCGACGACGGCCGTCAGGCGCAGCGCCCGGTAGGGGCCGTCGAGTTCGCGGGCGGACAGCCTGATCGTCCCGCTGATCTCCTCGCACCGCCGGACCAGCCGGCCCACGGTGCGGCCGGCCGCGTCCAGGACCGGTTCGGCGTCCTCGCGGGCGGGGCGGCGGAAGGGATGCGTGACGCCGTCCCCGAGGAGTTCGTCCACCGACGCGACGACCTCGACCCGTTCCTCGCTCCCCTCGTCCCAGGGCATCAGCACCCGGTCGTCGAGGCGGAGTTCGGGCACCGTGTCGTGGCCGCCGTCCGGGCGGGCGCGCTGCACCGTGCGCCGTCGGGCGTGCAGGAAGCGCACCTCGACCGAGAGGGTCGCGCCCGCCTTCGGTTCCATCAGGCATTCGGTGTGCTGGAAGTCGTGCTCCTCGCACTCCGCGCCCCAGCCGGGCGGCACCAGCACCCCGAACTGCCAGCGCAGCCGGTTCTTGGCGGCGGAGGCGCGGTACGGGTAGAGGACGTAGCCCTCGAAGAGCACGGCGTCGGCCACCTGCCGGGCGAGGGCGAACCGCTCCTGCGTCTCGGGCGCGAAGGTGGTCACGGTCACGGGTCCGTCCTTCCGGTGCTGCCGGTGAGCGCGCGGAACGGATCGCTCGCGGGCGGGGCGAGGGAGCCGCCGCCGTCGAGCAGGGCCTCGAGGGTCGCCTCCCAGGAGGTCAGCGCGTGCCGGGAGCGGTAGGCGAGCAGGGCGTCCATGGTGTCGCGCGGCAGCCGGATCCAGCCGCAGCCGGGGAAGTGCTGCTCGACCATCTCCCGCCAGGCGGCGACCGGCAGCCGGAACACCGCCTCCCGGTCCCAGGGGACCGGCTCGACCCGGAAGCCGCCGTCCCCGGTGAAGGCCGTCCCCGAGAACAGCATCAGCAGCGGGACCTCACCGTCGGTGAGGGCGGTGAGGTAGCGGGTCGCGGCGACGTCCATGTCGTACGTGCAGGGCACCACGAGGTCGGTCTCGATCTCTCCGGTGAAGCTCGGGACCATGAGCGCGACCTGGGCGAACTGCACCGGCTGGAGCGTGCTGCCCCAGCGGGAGCGCTCGCCGAAGAGGTCCGACAGGCCGTCGGCCTCGGCCGCCCCGTAGGTCCGGCGGGCGGGTTCGATGCGGATCTGGCAGCGCAGCGCGAGGGCGTGCACGCGTGCGCCGGCCGCGGCGGTGACCCGCAGCCGGAAGACCAGGGTCGGCCCGGCGGCGTACCGGTCGGCGCGCACGCCGGTGCAGGCGAAGGAGAACTCCGTCACGGCCGCACCGCCTTCCGCGGCGGGCGCTCCGCCTCGTCCACGGGCCGGGCGCGGCGCGCGACGTCCGCGAAGAACGCGTCCAGAGCGGCGCGGGCCTCGGCCCCGCCGTCGAAGCCCTGCCACAACAGGCGCATGCGGCCGACGAGTTCGTAGCAGACGTCGATGGGGACGAGGTGGCACACGCAGCCGCCGTCGGTGCGGCGCAGCAGCAGCGCCTCCACATCGGGTTCGAGCAGTGCGGCGAGGCGGCTGCCGCCGAGGACGTCGGTCCAGGTGGCGGGGTCGAGTTCGCTCTCGGTGGCGCCGGCCGGGCTCGGGTAGAGGGCGACCAGCCGGTCGAGTGCCGCGTTGCGGAAGAGGAAGGCGACGCCGACCGGGATCTGCAGCGCGTCCCACGCGTTGTCGTCGAGGTGATGTGCGGGGTCGGCGAGGTAGCGGTCCGGGACCGTGCGGAAGCGGCCCGCGGCGGCCCCCGGCTGTTCCATCAGCAGCCCGCAGGGGGCGCAGGCGCAGACCAGGGCGCGTTTCTCGGTGTCGACCAGATGGCGGTGGCCCGCCGGGACCGTCACGGCGCACAGCTCGCACCGTTCGGGCTGCGGAGCTCGTTCGGTGACGAACCTCCGCAGCCCGGACGGGCGCGTCGCCGGGGACGCCGTCATCGGGCTCCCGTCGGGGCGGCGCCGATCTGCAGGAGCGTGGGCCCCGCGGGCGCGCTCTGCACGTCGACGGCCCTGACCTCCGGTGCGAAGCAGGCGAGGGCGGCCTCCGCGGCCTGCCGGGCATCCCCGCCGGAGCCGCATCCGCAGCCGCCGGCCTCCCGGGCCCGCAGCGACAGGGTGCCGCTGCGCTCGTCGAAGTCCACGACCTCCAGGGCGTGTTCGCGGACGCTGTCGAGGGCCCGGGCGATGCGGGCGTCGCGGTCCTCGGGGTGCAGGTCGTGCAGGACGAGCAGGCTCGCGACCAGCTCGTCGCCGAGCAGCCGGGCGGCCGGGCCGTCCGGGGCGGAGGTCAGCAGGTGGATGATGCGGGCCAGTCCGGCGCCGTAGAAGTCCATGAGAGACCGCACCAGTTCCTCCGCGGCCGCGGCCGCGGCCGGGTCGCCGCTCGCGGTCAGCCGCTCCAGAACCTCCTCGACACGGCGTCCGGTCTGCTCCGCGTTCACCGGCGTCGCCGCCGTCGCCGCGCTCATCCGCCCAGTCCGCTCAGGCCGGTGGGCACGTGCATCGACTTCACCGTCTTGCCGCCGCCGACGTACATGTGGACGCCGCAGGGCAGACAGGGGTCGAAGCTGCGGACGGCGCGCATGATGTCGATGCCCTTGAAGTTCTCCGGGGTGTTCTCCTCGAAGATGGGCGTGTTCTGCACGGCGTCCTCGTACGGGCCCGGGGTCCCGAAGGTGTCCCTGGTGCTGGCGTTCCACGGGGTGGGCGGGTACGGGTGATAGTTGGCGATCTTGCCGTCGCGGATCACCATGTGGTGGGACAGGACGCCCCGGACGGCCTCGGTGAAGCCGACGCCGATGCCCTCGTCCGGCACCTCGAACTTCTCCCAGGTCTGGGTGCGTCCGGCGCGGACCTCCTCCAGCCCCTTCTCGGCGAAGTGCAGCGCGACGGCGGCGGAGTACGCCTGGAAGTAGGTGCGGGCGCGGTTGCGCTCCAGGGCGTTGGACCACTTCGGGATCTTCCACTCGAAGGTGGTCTCCGGCTTGGTCATGCTGCGGGGCAGGTTGATGACCACGCTGTGCCCGGTGGCCTTGACGTAGCCGATGTCGACGAGCCCGGACAGGGCCGTCGACCACAGGCGGGCGATGGGGCCGCCGCCGGTGTCCAGGGCGAGGTGGTCCTTGCCGTCGAACCAGCGTGGGGACATCACCCAGCTGTACTTGTCGTCGAAGTCCCGCTTCTGCGGGGCGGGGATGGTGTGCTGGTTCCACGGGTGGCGCGGGTCCACCGGGTTGCCGAGCGGGTCGTGGGTGACGAACTGCTCCTGGCCCTGCCAGTCCTCGTAGTAGGAGCTGCCCAGCAGGATGCGGATGCCGAGGTTGATGTCCGTGAGGTCGTTGGTGACCAGCTTGCCGTCCACGATGATGCCGGGCGTGACGAACATCCGCCGGCCCCAGTCCGACATGTTGGCGTAGGTGAAGTCGCAGTACTCCGGGTCGTTCAGCGCGCCCCAGCAGCCGAGCAGGACGCGGCGGCGGCCCACTTCCTCGTAGCCGGGCAGCGCCTCGTAGAAGAAGTCGAACAGGTCGTCGTGCAGGGGCACCACGCGCTTCATGAACTCCACGTAGCGCATCAGGCGGCTGAGGTAGTCCGTGAAGAGCTGTACGGAGGCGATGGTCCCGACGCCGCCCGGGTAGAGCGTGGAGGGGTGCACATGGCGGCCCTCCATGAGGCAGAACATCTCGCGCGTGTAGCGGCTGACCTGGAGGGCCTCGCGGTAGAACTCGCCTTCCAGCGGGTTGAGCGAGCGCATGATGTCGGCGATCGTGCGGTAGCCGTGCTCGGCCGCGTGCGGGGCCTCGGTGCGCTCGGCGAGTTCGAGGACGCCGGGGTTGGTCTCCTTGACCATCTTCTCGCAGTAGTCGACCCCCACCAGGTTCTCCTGGAAGATGTTGTGGTCGAACATGTACTCCGCGGACTCGCCGAGGTTGATGATCCACTCTGCGAGGTGCGGGGGCTTGACGCCGTACGCCATGTTCTGCGCGTACACCGAGCAGGTGGCGTGGTTGTCCCCGCAGATCCCGCAGATGCGGCTGGTGATGAAGTGGGCGTCGCGTGGGTCCTTGCCGCGCATGAAGACGCTGTAGCCACGGAAGACCGACGAGGTGCTGTAGCACTCCGCGACCCGCTTCTGCTTGAAGTCGATCTTCGTGTGGATGCCGAGGCTGCCCACGATCCGGGTGATCGGGTCCCAGGCCATCTCCACCAGGCCGGTGCCGTCGCCGGCCGCCTTCGTCTTCGGTGCCATCTGTGCCGTGCCCTTCGTTGCGCGGGAGGTACGGGGTGTGTGCGGGGGGGTGCACGAATCGGGGAGCGGACTACGTGCGGTGGCCGCTCACCACGGGGGTCGGTATCCGGTGGTGATCCGGTCTCCGGTGCTGCGCCACTTGGGCTCCTTGTCCACCGTCCTGGCCGTGATCGACCGCAGCTTGCGGACCACGGCGCCGTACGCTCCGCTGGCGTTGCTCGACACCTTGGCGCCGGGCGGCTCGTCCATGAACGGCATGAACTTGTCGGGGAATCCCGGCATCGTGCAGGCGATGCAGATGCCGCCCACGTTGGGGCAGCCGCCGATCCCGTTCATCCAGCCGCGCTTGGGCACGTTGCACTTGACGACCGGGCCCCAGCAGCCGAGCTTGACCAGGCATGTCGGGGAGTCGTACGACAGCGCGAACTGGCCCTGCTCGTAGTAGCCGGCGCGGTCGCAGCCCTCGTGCACGGTGGCCCCGAACAGCCAGGTGGGGCGCAGCTTGTCGTCCAGCGGGATCATCGGGGCGGAGCCGGCCGCCTGGTAGAGCAGGTAGGTGAGCGTCTCGGAGAAGTTGTCCGGCTGGATCGGACAGCCCGGGACGCACACGATGGGGATGCCCGCGTGGGACTTCCAGTCCCAGCCGAGGTAGTCCGGGACGCCCATGGCGCCGGTCGGGTTGCCGGCCATGGCGTGGATGCCGCCGTAGGTGGCGCAGGTGCCGATGGCGACGACCGCCAGGGCCTTCGGGGCGAGCCGGTCGATCCACTCGCTGGTGGTGATCGGCTGGCCGGTCTCCGGGTTGTCGCCGAAGCCGCACCAGTAGCCCTCGGGCTTGATCGCCTCGTTGGGGATGGACCCTTCGACGACCAGGACGAACGGGTCGATCTCGCCCCGCTCCCCCTTGAAGAACCACTCGATGAACGTGTCCGAGCCGCCGATCGGACCGCACTCGAAGTCGATGAGCGGCCAGTGGACGGCGATCTTCGGGAGACCCGGCAGTACGCCGAGCACGATCTCCTCGATGCTGGGCTGCATGGCGGCCGTCAGCGCGACCGAGTCGCCGTCGCAGCTCAGTCCCGCGTTGATCCAGAGGATGTGGATCGTGGGTGTCTCGTCGGCGGGCGCGCCGTCCGCGTCCGCAGCGCCGACCGTGCCCGGCGTCGCCTCAGTCATGGGACCGCCTCCTGGGGAGGTAAGGGATGAAGGCCTGTATTTCGGCCGTCGCGTTTCTTCGCTTTTCTTCGCGTTTCTCGGTTTTCCTTCTGTTTCTTCGTATCAGCCGTTCGGCCGCGACGGGACGCCATGGTGGGCCGTTCCGGTGACGGCGGCGGCAGTGGGGACGGGAGCGTCCTGCGCAACCGCGGCGGAAGCCAGGTGCGGCGGGGTGCCGGCGGGCCGCTCCTTGTGGACGAACGAGCGACGCAGGGCGTGGTAGGCGGCGTCCGGGTCGTCGAAGGTGCGGCGCATCCGGGCCAGCTCACGCTCGCGGAAGCCGGCCAGCGGGGTGGCTGCCTCCAGCCGGTCGAGTTCCGTCTTCTTCGCGGTGATCCGGGCCGCCGTCGCCGGGAGCGACGCCAGGCGGGCCGCCAGGCCTGCGACCTCCCGCGCGAACGCGTCCGGACCGCAGTCGACCACGCGGTCGACCAGCCCGAGGCGCAGTGCGCCCGCCGAGCTCACCGGCAGGGCCTCGCGCAGGAGCCGGTCGGCCGTCGCAGCCCCCACCCTGCGCGGGAGGGTGTACGTCCAGTACTCCGAGCCGTACAGGCCCAGCAGGCGGTAGTGGGGGTTCAGCACGGCGCCCGAGCGGCACCACAGCTCGTCCGCGGCGAGGGCCAGCATCACCCCGCCCGCGGCGGCGTTGCCCGCGACCGCCGCGACCACCAGCCGGTCCGTCGTCGTGAGGACCGCCTCGACCAGGTCGTCGATGGCGTTGATGTTCGCCCAGGACTCGGCCGCGGGGTCGTCCGCGGCCTCGATGACGTTGAGGTGGATCCCGTTGGAGAAGAAGTCCCGTTCTCCGCCCAGGACCAGCACGGACGTGGGCCGCGTGCACGCCTCCCGGTAGGCGTCCAGCAGGCGCCGGCACTGCTCCGTGCTCATGGCGCCGCCGGGGAAGGAGAACGACAGGAAGCCGACGTTCCCGTCCTCCCGGTAGCGGATGTCGGTCCAGGCGCCGGGCGCCGCCTCGGGCAGCGGGGGCAGGGGGTGCTCGGGCAACGGCGGCAGCCGGTCGCCCAGGGCCCGGACGGCCGGCAGCCGGAACGTGGGAGGCTGCCCGGGCCCGCGCCGGGCCCGCAGTTCGGGGATCCACACGGCGCCGTCCCGGGTGGCCCGGCAGAGTGCTCCGGCCCGGGTGGCCAGCAGCTCGCCGGGACGGCCGCGCAGCACGTTCTCCGGGTGGCCGCCGTGCAGGTACCACTCGTCGCCGAGCAGCGTGTCCAGCACTCCGGGCTGGGAGTCCGCCGCCCTGAGCCTGCGCAGGACGGCCTCGGTGGAGTCCGCGGCCCAGTCGATCCGCCGGACGCTCTGGTCGAGGTAGGGACGCGTGCCCGGGCCGGCGTCCGTCGTGCCGGACGCGGGTTGCCGGACGGGTACGTACGTTCCGCCGGCGAAGCGCTCCACCGCGAGCATGAGGGCCTTCAGCGCGGCGTCGGCGATCTCGCCCCGGTACAGCTCGCTCTTGGACACCGGCGGGACCCGGCACGGCACGGAGGCCCACACGTCACCGGCGTCCATCTCCCCGTCGGCCTGCAGGACGGTGACGCCCCACCGGTCGACGCCCTCGTGGATCGCCCAGTCCAGGGAGGACGGTCCGCGGTCGCCCACGGGCCCCGGATGCACGACGAGGCAGGTGTGCGCCGTCCACACCTCCTGCGGAATCGCCGTCCTCAGCATCGGCGCGACGACGAGCTCGGGTGCGTGCCGCCGCACGGTCTCCGGCAACGGGCTGCCCGGCAGCGCCAGTTCCACCGCCACGGTGTGGCCACGGTCGCGCAGTTCGGCGTGGGCGCGCTGGGTGAGGCTGTTGAACGCGCTGGCAAGGAGCAGGATGTGCACAGCTGCCTCCGGGCGGGAGAACGGCAGGCAGGGATGTCCGCCGACCGCGATCCTCGGCCAGGGCGGGTCCGCCGTCCCCGGCGACAGACGGTGGGGTCACCCGAAAGTCGGCACCGATCCGCCGTCCGGCCTCGCCGGCGGAGGGCGGCGGGCGCACCGCCGGCCGGGCAGGCCGTCGTGCGCGGTCACCGTCGTCGCAGGCCGCTGGTGATGCGTTCCCACGGGGAGCGGGTGGCGCCGAAGTGGGTCTCGTGGGTCCAGATGTGGGTGCAGGACCGGCACTGCAGGTGGAGCAGGCTGCCGGCGTGGGAGAGCAGATAGCGCCAGTGCTCGGAGCAGGTGCGCCCCTGCTCGCAGGTCGCGCAGCCACGGCGGTCGTCGCAGTTCGGGCAGGCCACCCAGGCGCGACGCCCGATGTCGGCCTGCGGGTCAAGCGGCAGCATGGCCACCCCCTCTGCGCGGGAGGACACCGGCCGAGACCAGCTCGTCGTACACCCGCTGCTGGTCCGCGCTGAGGCCCGAGTAGAGCAGTTCGTACGCCGCTTCCTCGCCGTGCAGTGCGGCGAGGGGGTCCCAGGCCGGGCCGAGGGCGTCGAGCACATGAGCGCGGCGCAGCATTTCGTGGGAGCTCAGGTCGATGTCCAGGCCGACCAGGGCGGACGCGCCGGGCCGGTCCGCGGCAGGCCCGCGCGCCTCGGCGGGTTCGTCGGGTTCGGCGGGGAGGGCGTCACCATGGGAGGACATGCGACCGAACGTAGGTAGGCGTCACGCGCCCCGGCAAGAGCAGGTGGGAGAAGTCACAGCGGACCGACCCGGCCGCACCCGCGGTCGTCGTCGGGGCCGGGAGAGGCGTCGGGCGAGGGACTCCGGCGTCCGGTCATCCCTGGCCGGCGGGGATGCGTACGGTGAAGGTGGTCGAACCGGGGGCGCTCTCGAGGGCGACGCCGCCTCCGTGGGCGTCGGCCACCGCCGCGACGATCGACAGCCCGAGGCCGGTGCCCGTGCCACTGCCCGCACCCCCGGTGCGGCGGCGGTCCCCGTGGGTGAAGCGCTCGAAAACCCGGGGCCGGACGTCCGCGGGCACGCCGGGGCCGTCGTCGTGCACCGTGAGCACCGCCGTGGCGTCCTCGGTCTCCAGCGACACGGTGACCGTGCTGCCGCCGGGGGTGTGCAGGCGGGCGTTGGCCAGCAGGTTGCCCAGCATCTGGTGGAGCCGGTGGGCGTCGCCCGGCACCGTCACCGGCTCCTCGGGCAGCTCCAGCCTCCAGCGATGTCCGGGGCCCGCGGCCTGCGCGTCCGTCACCGTGTCGAGGACCAGGCGGGTCAGGTCGACGGGCAGCCGTTCCAGGGGCCGGCCCGCGTCCAGACGGGCCAGGAGCAGGAGGTCGTCGACCATCTCGCCCATGCGGGCCGACTCGGCCTCGATGCGTTCCAGGGCCCGCACCACCTTGTGCGGCACCGGGCCGGGATGCAGCAGCGCCAGCTCCGCATGCCCGCGGATCGACGCCACGGGCGTGCGCAGCTCGTGGCTGGCGTCGGCGGCGAAGCTGCGCAGCCGCTCCTCGCTCGCGTGCCGCTTGGTCAGCGCGTCCTCGACGTGTCCGAGCATCGTGTTGAAGGCGTCGGCGACCCGTCCGACCTCACCGCGCGGGTCGGCCTCGGGGGCGCGCGGCCAGAGCTCCACCTCGCCGCTGGACAGCGGCAGCCTGCTGACATTCGTCGCGGTCGCAGCCACTCTGCTGAGCGGCCGTAGCGACCAGCGCACCCACAGCGCTCCCGCGAAGCCCGCCACGGCGAGCGCGGCGCCGAAGACGACCGCGGCGACGAGTTCCAGCCGGTGGACGGCGGCCTCGACGGGCTCCGTGGGCAGTCCGGCGACCAGGACGTCGCCGTCCCTGCCCCGGACGGCCATCACGCGATAGTCGTCCAGGGCGGAGAGGTCGACGGTGTGGCCGCGGCCGTCGGCCGGGACCGCGGCGAGCGTTCGCCGGTCCGCGGCCGAGAGCGGGACGTTCCGTGCGCCCGCGCCCGTGGCGCCCACCACCGCGGCGTTGGTGACCGTGTCGCCGACCAGCCGGGCTCCGAAGGTCCCGACGGGCTGCCGGCGGGTGTCGCCGTCGCCCTCCTCGTCGCCGTCGTGGTCCGAGGGCCGGGCCCCGCCGTGCTCCAGGCTCGCCGGGAACCGTGCGCCCGTCTCGCGCAGCTGCTGGTCGAGGCGGCCGGTGAGGAAGCCGTTCAGTTCCACCACGGCCGCCACCCCTACCGCCGCGCAGCTGACCGCGAGCAGCACGACGAGGCCGACGGTGAGCCGTGCCCGCAGCGTGTGCGGCCGGGGCAGACGGGACAGCCACCGGCGCGCCGCATTCCGGAGGGGACGCCCTGCGAGCCGTCCTGCGAGCCGTCCTTCGCGTCCTTGGCCGGGCGTCGTCACCGGACGACCGGCTTGAGCACGTATCCGGCGCCGCGCACCGTGTGGATCATGGGCGGGCGGCCGGCGTCCACCTTCTTGCGCAGGTAGGAGATGTACAGCTCGACGACGTGGGCCTGCCCGCCGAAGTCGTAGGACCACACCCGGTCGAGGATCTGCGTCTTGCTCAGGACGCGTCGCGGGTTGCGCATGAGGAAGCGCAGCAGTTCGAACTCGGTCGGGGACAGTTCGACGCGCTCGCCACCGCGCGTGACCTCCCGGGCGTCCTCGTCCATCTCCAGGTCGCCGACGGTCAGCCGCGGCCCCTCCGCAGTCTGCCGGGCCATGCCGGCCCGGCGCAGCAGTCCGCGCAGACGCGCGACGACCTCCTCCAGGCTGAACGGTTTCGTCACGTAGTCGTCGCCGCCCGCCGTGATGCCCGCGATGCGGTCCTCCACCGCGTCCCGCGCGGTCAGGAACAGCACGCACACGTCGGGACGCACGGCACGCAGCGAGCGCAGCACGGAGAAGCCGTCGGTGTCCGGGAGCATGACGTCGAGGACGATGGCGTCGGGCAGCAGCTCGCGCGCCCGGGTGACGGCCGAAGCGCCGTCGCCCGCCGTGCGCACCTCCCAGCCGTCGTAGCGCAGGGCGCCGGAGAGCACCTCGGCGAGGTCGGGGTCGTCGTCGACGACGAGGACCCTGAGCGGCGCGCCGTCGGCCCGGGTCAGCGCGGGGCGGCCGGAGCCACGGGGGCGGGAAGTGTTCATCTCAGGTACCAGGATGCGGCCTCGCGGTGTCGTGGGCCGCTCTCCCGGCCTCTGAGTTTCCTCTGAGTCCGCTCTGGTTCCGCTCTGGGTCCGCCGCGTCGCGGCTCGGCGCCGGTCGTCCGAGCAGCCCCTCCCACCTGCGGTGGAGCCGGCGGAGCCGTCCCCGTTGCCCCCGGCGCTGAGAGCGGGCTCAGAGGTTGGGTCGGCACAGTGGCGTCCCGGACGGCCCGGAGGCGGGCCGCAGGCTGGGGAAGGGGCACGCGGATGACGACGGCGTATGCGCGACGAAGGGTGGCCCCCGCGCCGCCCGCTCCCCGGCGTTCCGCCGCCGGCCCGGTGCTCGCCGTCCTGTGGGGCGGGGCCGCTGCCGTGGTCGCCCTGTGGTGGCACGACACGGAGTCGGTCGTCGGCGCCGCGGGATGGCTGACGGGGGCCGGGCGGATCGCGGGCCTGCTGTCCGGATACGCCTGTGCCGTGCTGGTCGGGATGATGGCGCGCGTGCCGCTCCTCGAACGACGGATCGGGACGGACCGGGTGACCCGCTGGCACGCGATGGCGGGCCGCTACACGATCTGCCTGCTGTCGGCGCACGTCGTGCTGATCCTGCTCGGGTACGCCGCCCAGGACCGCTCCTCACTCGTGCACGAGACGCTCACGGTGGTCCTGGACTACCCGGAGATGCTCAAGGCCACCGCCGGGACGGTCGTCCTCCTCACGGTGGGGATCGTCTCGGCCCGCGCGGTGCGCCACCGGGTCGGTCACGAGTTCTGGTACTACGTGCACCTGCTGACGTACGCGGCGGTCTTCCTCGCCTTCGGCCACCAGTTGGCCCTGGGATCCGACCTCGTCGGCAGCCGTCCCGCACAGATCGCCTGGTACGCGCTGTACCTGGGGGCCGCCGCCCTGGTCGTGTGGTTCCGGATCCTCGTCCCGGTGCGGCTGAACCTGCGGCACCGGCTGCGGGTCGACTCGGTGCACCGCGAGGCGCCGGGCGTGTACTCCGTCGTCGTACGCGGCCGGCGGCTGGACGAGATGGGCGCACGGCCGGGGCAGTTCCTGCGCTGGCGGTTCCTCGCCGAGGGCATGCGCTGGACGTCCACGCCGTACTCCCTGTCCGCGCCGCCGCGCCCGGACCTGCTGCGCATCACCGTCAAGGCGCTCGGCGACCACAGCGCCGCCGTGCCGCTGCTGCGACCGGGCACCCGGGTGTGGGCGGAGGGGCCGTACGGGGCGATGACCGCGGACCGGCAGGGCGCGCACAGGTCCCTGCTGATCGCGGGCGGCGTCGGCGTCACCCCGCTGCGGGCCCTGTTCGAGACGCTGCCCGGAGACGTCACCCTCCTCTACCGCGCCCGCTCGGCCGAGGACCTCGCCCTGGGCGGCGAACTGGAGACGGTCGCCCGGTGGCGCGGGGCGAAAGTGCTCTACGCGCTCAACGGCCCGGACGGCCGGCGCCCCGATCTCAGCACCCGGTCGCTGTGCGCGGCCGTGCCCGACCTGGCCGCCCATGACGTGTACCTGTGCGGCCCGCACGGCTTCACCCAGGACCTGTACGGGGCGCTGCGCGCCGCCGGGGTCCCGGACAGCCGTATCCACCACGAGTCCTTCGAGCTGTGAGGCCGTCTTGCACACGTTGAGGAAGAACCGTCCGCTGCGCCGCATCGTGCTGGCGGGCGCCGCGACCGTCTCCGGGATGGTGCTGCTGCTGTCGCTCAAGCCGCACACGGCACCGGGCGTCGCCGCACTGGCGTCCCCGGCGCCGTCCGGCGCGTCGGGCACGCCGAGCGGGACGGCCGGGTCGGGCGGGTCCGCCGCCACGGGGACCCGGACCCTCACCGGTGATTCCGTCCAGACCCGCTGGGGGCCCGTCCAGGTCCGCATCACGCTGAAGGACGGAAAGCTCACCGACGTCACGGCGGTCAGCTATCCCCAGGAGAACCCCCGGGACCGGCAGATCAACAGCTACGCCGTCCCGCAGCTGACCAGAGAGGCCCTCACCGCCCAGAGCGCCGACATCGACACGGTCTCCGGAGCCACCTACACCAGCGAGGGCTACCGTCAGTCCCTCCAGTCGGCCCTGGACTCCGCGAACGGGTCCTGACCCGGGTGCCCATGAGGGCGCAGCCGGGTGCCGGTGAGGCTGGCCGCGCCCTTCCTTCCGTCGCACCGCCGGTCGCCCGCTCCGGCGTCAGGGCGAGCACACCGCGCTGCCGGCGCAGGGGCCCGCGCCGGTCCGCACCGCGGGGGGCCGCAGGGGCACGCCGTTGTTCCTCAGCACGTCGCGGACGTGCAGGATCAGCGGGAAGACCTCCTGATTGCGGTCCTCGCCCTGCTCGTCCCAGGCCCGCTGCTCGGCCTCGACGGCCATCCGGTCCTCGGCGAAGACGCGTTCGGTGAACCTTCTGATGAACGGCCAGGCGGCGTGCAGGGCACCCGGGATCGGCGGCTTCGCGATCATGAGCAGTCCGAAGGTGTGGTTGACGCGCTGCTCGGCGTCCTGCGGCACGTAGGCGGCCCACAGGGAGAACGCCGGGAGCTCGGCCTTCTCCGGGACCGCTTGCAGCGTCTGGTACGGGTACTGGGTGCGGACGGTGATGACGTCGGGCGAGGAACCGCCGCCCAGGCCCTCGGCCGACAGCAGCGCCGCGCCCCGGTCCTTCCTCCCGCCCGCGGGGACGAACAGGTACCGCGCCTCCACGAAGTCCGGACCGGTGTCGAAGCCCAGCAGTTCGGGCCGGATCCTGCCGAGGACGCCCCGGTGCAGGAACTGGTGGTTCATGTCGAGCAGGTTCTCGTGCATGAACGAGTAGTGGCACCGCACGGTCCGCGAGAACGTCATGGTCCGGTGCCGGGCCGAACGGAACTCCGGCAGGTCGGGCAGCGGCGTGGCGGCGGCCTTCCCGGGATCGCCGGGGAAGACGAAGACGAGACCGTAGGCTTCCCGGACCGGATAGGCGCGCACGCCCCGCGGCGGCCGGCCCACCCCCTTGGGCAGATACGGGATCTGCGAGATGCGGCCGTTCCCACGGTAGGCCCAGGCGTGGTAGCAGCAGCGCAGCACCTCGCCCTCCACCACCCCCATGCTCAGGGGCACCTGGCGGTGGGCGCACCGGTCCTCCAGAGCGAAGACCGTGCCGTCCTCGCCGCGGTACAGGGCGATCCGCTCCCCCGCGAACCGGGCGGCGAACGTCTTCTTCCTCGCCACGCTCCGGGACACGGCGACCGGGTACCAGAAGTCCGGGTCGATCCCGCGCCGCCGGAGGTCGGGGACCGCTCCGTTCCTGTGCTCGAGCGACGGGTACGGACCGCTCGCGGATTCAGTCTCGATCGCCTTGTCCCTTCCTCGACGGCGCCCGGCCGGCGCCGGTGGGCGGGCCCGTCCACCGGCGCTCAGAGGCCATACGTCCCACTCGGGCGCCAAGGCTTCACGGCCCCCGCAGGCCACCACCCGGACGGCCGAGCGCGCCACGCCCCCGCGAGGAGCCCGCCCGGGTGCGCCGGTGCAGTTCGACGGCCAGCGGCGTGGCGGTGAACATCGACGACCAGGTGCCCACCACGAGGCCGATGAGCAGCGCGAGGGCGAAGTCGGTCAGGGTGTCGCCGCCGAGGACGGCGAGTGCGGTGAGGATGAACACGGCGCCCATGCCGGTGCTGACGGTCCGCGGCAGGGTCTGCAGCAGCGCCTGGTCGGCGATGCGGGCGAAGGGTTCCCCGCGGTCGCGGCGGCCGAGTTCCCTGATCCGGTCGAGGACCACGACGGAGTCGTTGACCGAGTAGCCGATGACGGTCAGCAGCGCCGCCAGGAAGACACCGTCGACGGGCTTGCCGAGCCAGGCGAAGACGCCGACGAGGATCACGACGTCATGGACGAGCGCGGCGACCGCGGAGCTTCCCAGCAGCCAGCGGAAACGTGCCGCCAGGTACAGCAGTTGTGCGCCGAGGGCGACGACGAGGGCGACGAGTGCGCCCCGGCGGAGCTCCTCGCCGAGGCTGGGCCCGATGGTCTCGTCACGGATCTTGTCGGCATCGCGTGCCAGGTCGGTGACGGTGTCGGTGAGCGTCGCCGCCTGGGCTTCGTCGAGGTGGTGGGTGCGGACGGTGAACCGGTTCTCGCCGGAGGTCTGGACGACGGCGCGGGGGAACCCGGCGTCGGCGAGCGCGGAGCGGGCCCGGTCGGCGTCCACGGGCGTTGCCGTGGTGTATTCGACGAGGCGACCGCCGGTGAACTCGACGCCGAGGTCGAGGCCGCGCACAGCGATCCCGGAGGCCGCCAGGACGAGGGCCGCGGCCGAGACGGCCAGCCATCGGCGGGGGTGGCGCAGCAGGCTCGGGTTCGTGCGGGCGAGCCGGGCGCGGACGACGCCGGTGTGGGCGATGCCGGTCAGGTGGGGGCGGCGACGCAGGCGGGGCCGGCCGATCGCGAGGTCGGCGAGGGCGCGGGTGACGACGAGGGCGCTGACCATGGAGGCCAGGACGCCGATGCCCAGCGTCACCCCGAAGCCGCGCACGGGTCCGGAGGCGAAGAAGAACAGCAGGCCGGCGGCGATGAGGGTGGTGATGTTGGAGTCGGCGATCGCGCTGAAGGCCTTGCGGAACCCGACGGTCAGCGACGACCTCGGGGTGGTCCGGCGGCGGGCGGCGTACTCCTCGCGGGCGCGTTCGAAGACGAGGACGTTGGCGTCCACCGCCATGCCGACGGCCAGGACGAATCCGGCGAGGCCGGGCAGGGTGAGGGTGGCTCCGAGCGCGGCGAGGGCCGCGTAGGACATGAGGCCGTAGCAGGCGAGGGCCACCGTGGCGAGGACGCCCATGATCCGGTACACGGCGATGATGAACAGCGAGGTCGCGGCGGTGCCGACGACGGCCGCCCAGGCGCTCGCCTCGATGGCCCGCGCGCCGAGGGTGGGGCCGACGGTGCGCTGCTCGACGGTCTCGACCGGCACCGGCAGCGCGCCGCCGTTGATGAGCAGGGCCAGCTCCTTGGCCTCGGCGTCGTCGAAGGATCCGGTGATCTGGGTGGAGCCGCCGCTGATGCCGGACCGGCACGCCACCGAGGGGTCGACCTGTGGCGAGGAGACGATCCTGTCGTCCAGGACGATGGCGACGCGGCGACCCGGATCCCCGGGCGGACGACAGGCGGCCTCGCCGGTCAGCCGGGCCCAGCCCGCTCCGCCCGACCCCTTGAAGTCCACCGTGACATGCCATCCGGCGCCGGTCTGCTGGTCGAAGCGGGCGGCTGCCTTCTCGACGTCCTTGCCGGTGAGTGCGGCGGCCCGCAGCCGCAGCGGACTGCCGGACTCGTCGGCCGTCACCTGCTCGTGGGGCCGCTTCGGCAGTGGGTCCGACGTGCCGTCGGCGTCCGCCGCCGCGCCGAGCACCTGGTGGAAGGTGAGCTGTGCGGTCCGGCCGAGCACGTCGGCCGCCTTGCGGGGATCCTGCACGCCGGGCAGTTCGACGATGATCCGGTCGCCGCCGGAGCGGGCGATGGTGGGCTCGGCGACGCCGAGCGCGTCGATCCGGCCGCGCAGCACCTCCACGGTGCGGTCCGTGACCTCGTCGCCGGCGTCGGCCGGGTCGACGGGGCGGGTCTCGAGCACGATCTGGGTGCCGCCCCGCAGATCGAGTCCGAGGTGGACGGGCACGGTGAGCGCGACGTACAGGGACAGGGCGACGGCGGAGAGGGCGAGCAGCCCTCTGACGAGCGGGGAGCGTTGCACAGCGGGCCTCCGGCAGGCACACCGCGGCCACGACGGTGGCCGCAGCCCGGGAAAGGAAGGGAAGGGGGAGGGGGAGAGGGTCAGGTGCCGGAGAGGGCAGGGGGCGCGCGCACCCCGGGTCGGTGTGCCGGTCGGTCCGGGGCCGGTGAGTCCACCGGTGGCGCCGGCGTCCGCCCGGGCAGGAGTGGAGCGCCCGCCGCGCCGAGCTGCGGGTGGGCGGCGGGGGCCGGCGGCGTAGGACGTTCGCCGGCGGCGTCCCTGCCGCTGCGCACGGTGGCGGAGGGGACGGCGGGGTCCGCGTCCTGTGTGCGCGGCGTGTCGTGCGTCGGTGAGACCCCGGCGGCGTGCGTCACCTCGCGGGGCGCCGGGACCTCGGCGCCGACGAGGGCGGGCGTACCGAGCGGACCGAGCAGGGCGAACAGGACGAGCAGCATGATCAGGACGGCGTGCACCTCGGCGGGCACGGCTGCCGGGTCCCGGCCCCGGACCAGGCCTCGCCCCCGGCCCCCCGAAAGCGGGACGGTGTGCGTGCGGCGTGCCATGCTCCGTCCCTTTCCGTGCGATGTCGGTGTGCACGCGGCCGGTGTCGATGTCGGTGGGCGCGTGGCCGTGCGGCGTCCGCGGGGCCGCGGCGGGAGAGCGCCGACCGGGGCCTCGTCGGTGAGCGACGTGTTCAGGCCTCGATGAGGCCCGCGCGGATCGCGTAACGGGTGAGTTCCAGCCGGTCGCGCAGCCCGAGCTTGTGCAGCAGGTTCGCCCGGTGCCGGTGGACGGTCTTGATGCTGATGAAGAGCATCTCGGCGATCTCCTTGGAGGAGTGGCCCTCGGCGACGAGCTTGAGGACCTCCTCCTCGCGGGCGGTCAGCACCTGGTCGGGCGGCTCCTCACCGCCTCGGACCCGGTCGAGGTAGTTGCGGATGAGCGCGGTGACCGCCCCCGGGTACAGGAAGGGCTCGTCGCGCATGGCGGCCCTGCATGCCGCCACCAGGTCGCGGTCGGCCACCGACTTCAGCACGTATCCGCTGGCGCCCGCCTTCAGCGCCTGGAAGAAGTACTGCTCGTTGTCGTGCATCGTCAGCATCAGCACCCGCACCTCCGGCTTCAGCGCGACGAGCTCCCGGGTGGCCTGCAGGCCGGTCATCCGCGGCATGGCGATGTCCAGGACCGCGAGGTCGACCTGACGGGTGCGGGCCAGTTCGACGGCCTCCGCGCCGTCGCCGGCCTCGGCGACGACCTCGAGGTCCGGCTCACGGTCGAGGATGAGTCGCACGCCGCGACGGACCAGGGCGTGGTCGTCGGCGAGGAGGATGCGGATCACGGAGGTGTCGGGCGCGCTCATGGCTGCTTCCTGAGGAGGGGCACGGTCAGTCGGACCTGGGTGCCGGCCCGCGGCCGGGAGGTGATGTCCAGCGTGGCCCCGATCAGCAGGGCCCGCTCGCGCATTCCGCGCATTCCCGCGCCTTCGGGGGCGGCCCCGGTTCCCCGGCCGTCGTCGGCGACGGCCAGCACCACCGCCTCCCCCGTGTGGTGCAGGCCGACCTCGACCCGTCCGGCCTCGGCGTGGCGGGCCGCGTTGGTCAGGGCCTCCTGGGCGACGCGGTACAGCACCAGTTCCGTCTGGTGGTCCAGCACCGGCAGGCCGGTGTCGAAACGGCGCACGACGCGCAGTCCCACATGGGTGGCGAACTCGGTGGTGAGCGAGGTCAGCGCGCTGACCAGGCCGAGGTCCTCGAGGACGCCCGGCCGCAGCCGACGCACGAGACGCCGCACCTCGTCCAGGCTTCCCCGGGTGATCTCCTGCATCTGCCGCAGCTCACCGCGCAGGGGCTCGTCCGCCTCGTCGGCGGTCCGCTCCAGCGCCAGCAGGATCGCGGTCATGCTCTGTCCCACCTCGTCGTGCAGTTCCTGGGCGATGCGGCGTCGCTCCGCCTCCTGCGCGAGCAGGACGCGGGCGCTGCTGGACGCCCTTTCGTGCTCGAGTCGCTCGAGCATGGCGTTGAACGTGCGGATCAGCTCGGCGGTCTCGACGCGGCCGCGTTCGGGCAGCCGCTGCCCGGGGCGCAGCAGGTCGACGGTGGCCATCAGCCGGGTGAGCCGGTCGAGCGGGGCCAGGCCGATCCGCAGCAGGGCGGCGTTGGCGACCAGCATGACGACCAGGCCGGCCACGAGGATGACCGCCTCGGTCAGCACCACCGGCACGGAGACCGTCACCGGAGCCCACAGCAGCAGCGCGGTGGCGCTGCCCAGCACCACCGCGTTGAGCGCGAAGATCCGCCAGAACAGGGACACGGGGACGACGCCTTCCTCTGCTGTGTCTGTGGGAGACCGTTGTGTCTCCACCGCCGGTCCTGCCCAGCTTCCCCCGCGCCCGCTCCCCTCGTCGATGGGCTCCGATGCCCATTTCCCTCACCTGGGCCACCCACCGTGATGGGTCGCCGGACGGCCCGGAGATGGGTATTGCGCCCGATGGGATTCCGGCGGCGGTGCGGCCACGGTGGAGGCAGGAACCGCGATCCGCGCCTCGCCCCTCACCGAGCCTCGCCGCGCCTCACCGAAAGAAGGAACCGTCATGTCGCTCGACTCGCCCCGGACCGACGCCCGCCCCGAACGGCTGACGGCGCACGAGGCCCGCCAGCGTCTCGAACACGAACGCGCATCCCGCCTCACCCAGCTGAAGGCCATCGACGAGGCCGGACCCGACCCGGCGGAACAGGCGATGTCCGCGCAGAAAGACACCGTCCGGCATGTCCTCGCCGAGGTCGAGGCCGCGTTCGTCCGCGTCCGGGACGGCAGCTACGGCGTCTGCCGGGGCTGCTCCGGGGCCATCCCCGTCGAGCGCCTCGAGATCCTGCCGTACACCCGCTTCTGCGTTCCCTGCCAGCGCGACGCCGTCTGACGAGCACCCGTCCGCCAGGCCTCTCCCGCCCTGCCCTGCCCAAGGGGTGATTCGGTGAACCACCAGATCATCGACGACCAGATCATCGACGACCGCGACCCGACGACCCTGTCCGTCGAGGACCTCGCCGCGCTGCGCGAGAACCTGCACGAGCAGCGCCTGTTCCGCCGGGAGCAGCTGCAACAGCTCTCCTCCCCCGCTTCGACCCGCACGGACGCGGCCCTCGACCGGCGGGCCGTCTCCCAGATCGAGGTCCGCGTGAAACTCGCCGCGTCCGCCCGCATGGTCCTCACCGACGTGGAAGCCGCCCTCGCACGGATGGACCAGGGCCGCTACGGCTCCTGCCACCGGTGCCTGGAGCCGATCGCCCGGGAGCACTTGATGATCGTGCCGCAGGCCCGCTGCTGCACCCGCTGCCGGCGCGTCGCGGAGGCAGGACGATGAACGCCGTGCCGGTTCCCGGCCCCATGACCGCCCGGCACCGCTCGTGGCCCCGGTGCAGCCGGTGCTGGGGCGTCGCCCTCGACCTGGGCAGCGCCCGCACGCGTGCCTGGACCTCCGGCGAAAAAGTGATCATCGACGTGCCGACGGTCGCCTTCCCCGCCGCGGGCGTCACGTACCCCGTCCGGCGCGGCGCCATCGTCGACACCCCCGGAACCGCCCGGATGCTCGACCGGCTGCTCGGTCACCGCCTGCCCCGCTTCGGCCGCCCCCTGGTCATCGTGGCCACGCCCGTACTGGGCGGCATGGCCTACCGGACCGAGGCCCGCGCCGCGGTCGAGGTCCTGCGGCCCCGCGGGTTCCTGACCGTCCCGACCGCGCGCGCCGTGGCCGTGGCCGCGGACGCCGACCTGAGCCGTCCGTTGCTCGTCGTGGACATCGGCGCCCACCTGACCGAGGTCACGCTCCTCACCGACGGCGCGGTGACCGACGCCCGCCACACCGCGCTGGGCACCAGCGACCTGGACCGGCTCACCCCGCCCGCGCGGATCACCGAGGCGGTCGCGGCCATGGTGACGGCGATGCTGGAACAGGACCGCACCTCCCAGACACGCGACGCCCTCCGGCGGGGCGTGCTCCTCGCCGGCGGGGGCGCCCTGCGCCCCGACCTCACCTACCGCCTCACCGACCGGCTGCACGCGCCCGTCCTGCCCGTCCCCGCGCCCCATACGGCCGCGGTGCGAGGCGCCGCGACGCTGCTGCGGGCCGCCCACGCCCACCCGTCCAGCCCCTGACCGCGGGCCTGCGCGACACCCCGCCGCCGCGGCGAGAAGGGGGAACGAGGGCCGAGAGCAGAGAGCAGAGAACCGCGGGCCACGGGCCACGCATAGTAGCCATGTAAACTAACGGAATGAGCAAGGGTTCCGAAGCGGCCACGCCCGGTTACCTGGTGTGGCGCCTGTCGACGAAGTGGCGCGTGGCGGTCGACCGGGCGCTGGCCCCGCTCGAACTCACCCACGCGCAGTACTCGTTGGTCGCGTCGCTGTACGGGATGCAGCGCGACGGCGAGCGCCCCAGCCAGCGCAGGCTCGCCGACCACACCGGCCTGGAGCCGCTGTACGTCTCCAAGCTCGCCCGCGCCCTGGAGTCAGCCGGCCTGGTCGAACGCGCCCGGGACCCCCGCGACCCGCGCGCCGTGCAACTGTCCCTCACCGGACGGGGACGGGACGTCACCCTGCGGGCGATCACGGTCGTCCGAGGGCTGCTGGAGCAACTGCTGGAGCCGCTCGGCGGCCTGGACGGCGCCCGTACGCGGGCGTTCACCGAAGAGCTGACGACCCTCCTCGACGTCCCGCTCGGGCCCGAGGAGGGTCCGCCGCAGCCGTCGTGACGCGGTGCGGGCCCCGGCACCGCCACCGCGCCGCATAGTGGAATATTCAACTATGCGGTCCGGTTGACGGCTCCGAAGGAGGTCAGCAGTGGACATGAGGTACGAGAGGGCACACGGCGGGACCGAGGAGTACTACTCCCACGGGACGCCGGCCGAACGCTGGGAGCGGGCGCAGCTGTTCTTCGGGGCGCGGGAGTACACCGCCGCGGCCCGGGTGCTGGCCGGCCTGGTCGAGGAGACGCCGGAGCAGACCGGTCCGCGCCTGCTGCTGGCCCGCGCCTACTACCACTCGGCCCAACTGCGCCGCGCCGAGACCGAGTTGCGGATCATCGTCGAACGCGACCCGGTCGAGCACTACGCCCGGCTGATGCTGGGCCGCACCCTGGAGCGGCAGGGCCGGCACACGGATGCCGGACCGCACCTGCGGATCGCGTCTGCTCTGACGGGCGACTTCCCGCAGGACTGACGGCCCGTCCACCCACCGCCCCGGACGGCCGCCCTGCCGGACGGCGGGCGGCCCCGGGGCGGACAGCCCGGCGGCGTGCGGCCCGGCGGTGACGACCGGTCACCGCCGGGCCGCTCACGCCGTCCGCGACGGCTCAGGCGGCGGACGTCGCCCGCTTGCGCCGGTGCGCGATCTCGCCGACGACCACGTCCACCACGAGGAACCCGGCGAGCGGGATGCCGAGCAGCGGGACGAAGTAGCCGACCACGGCGACCCCCGCCATCAGCGGGACCAGGACGTACGGCGGGACCTGCGCCCAGGCGCCGCGCGGGATCGGCCGGCCGAAGGCGCTGCCCCGGCCACGCTGCCACCACATGCGGTAACCCCACACGATCAGCAGGATCAGAGCGAGTGCGAGAAGCATCAGCGCGATCTGGTTGGCCAGGCCGAACAGGACGCCGGTGTGCAGGTCGATGCCGTACCGGGTCAGCTTGGCCAGCAGCGGGTGGTCGGCGAACCGCAAGGTGTCGGTGACCTTCCCGGAGGCCGGGTCCACCGCGACCGCGTCCTGCTTCTCGGGCCAGCTGCGCTGCACCTGCTTGACGACATAGGCGGACGAGGCGTCGGCGGGCGGGACGATCTCGACCGGGTCGCCGAGACCCTCGGCGCGCGCGGCGGCCAGGACCTTGTCGAGACCCACGCCGTGTTCGCCGTCCCCGCCCGCCCCGGAGGCCGCGTCGTGGCCTGCGTGGTCGCCGCCGCTCGCGGCCGCCGACACCGACGGGGTGGCCTGGCCGAGCGAGGTGCGCAGCTCGTCGATGTGGGCGCCCGCGTACGTCGACCAGGTCAGACCGGTCGCGGACAGGAAGAAGAAGCCGGCCGCCGCCCAGACGCCGACGGTCCCGTGCAGGCCGAGCGTGCGCCGCCGTCCGGTGACCCCGCGGACCTTGCGCTGCGCGCGCCGGCGGGAGAACCACAGCACGACTCCACCGCCCGCGATCACCCACAGCCAGCTCGCGGCGAGTTCGCTGTAGAGGCGGCCGTTCTCACCGAGGTGCAGATCGCGGTGGAACTCGTCGATCCAGGTGCGCAGCGGCAGCGCGCCCGTCGAGCCGTACTGCTCCAGCGCGCCGCGCACCTCGCCCGTGTACGGGTCGACGAACACCGCGAGGGTGTGGGTGGCGCCGACCCCCTGGACGCCGGACAGCATCACGCGGGTGGAGGCATCGTCCTTTGGCGAGGGACGCACCGCCGAAACGGTTCCCTCCGGGTGGGCCTTGCGGGCGGCGTCGACCTGCTCGGATATCGGCAGTTTCGCGTCGCCGACGGGCACGGTCATCTCGTGCGCGTACACGAGCTTCTCGGCCTGGAACGAGGCGGCGTACAGAAGCCCGGTGACGGCGGCGACCAGCAGGAAGGGCGCCACGAACACGCCGGCGTAGAAATGCAGACGCAGGACCAGGGGGCGCAGCGGGGCCCACGGGCCGCGGGTCTTCGGCTCGGGGGCCGTCGGCTGCGGGGCCTCTTCCGCGGTGAGGGAGGGAGCGGTGGACATCGGCGGCTTCTCCGGGAACGGGGGGAGCGAACGGGGCGTGGGGCGTGAAACGGAGCGGGACGGGGGCTGTTCTCAGCCATGCGCTCCAGTAGTCGGGGGACGATGCCTCCGAGTTCCCGCCACTTCGAGTGACCTGCGTCACGTCGAGTGCGGCCGTGGCATGCTGGCGCGATGGCATCTCCCCGTCCCCTCGCACCCCTTGCCGAACGGATCGAGGAACTCCTCGCGCCCGGCGGCCCGTTGCCCCTCGTCCTGGCCGGACACCCCGTTCTGCGGGCGGGCACGGCGCGTTACGAGGGTCAGCTCGACCCGGCGCTGCTGGCCCGCTTCGTAGAGGCGCTGCGCCTCACCATGCACGCGGCGCCCGGCGTCGGTCTCGCCGCGCCGCAGGTCGGCGTGGAACTGCGGATCGCGGTCGTCGAGGACCCGGCGACGGTGCCGGAGGAGGTGCGCCTGGCCCGCGGGAGGGTGCCCCAGCCGTTCCGGGTGCTGGTCAACCCGTCGTACGAACCGGTGGGTTCGGCCCGGGCCGCGTTCTTCGAGGGCTGTCTGAGCGTGCCGGGTTATCAGGCGGTGGTGGCCCGGCACGCCGAGGTCCGGCTGACCGGCGAGGACGAGCACGGCAGGCCGCTGGACGAGGTGTTCGGCGGCTGGCCCGCCCGGATCGTCCAGCACGAGACGGACCATCTCGACGGCCTGCTCTACCTCGACCGGGCCGAACCGCGCTCGCTGGCCGCGGACCGTAACGTCCTGGAGCGGTGGGCGCAGCCGACCCCGGCCGAGGCGGCGCGGGCGCTGGACTTCGAGCTGCCGTAGGTCAGTTGTCCCGGTACGCCTCCAGCAGGCGCAACCACACCTCGCTGATCGTCGGGTAGGACGGGACGGCGTGCCACAGCCGGGCGATCGGCACCTGGCCGACGACGGCGACGGTCGCGGAGTGGATCAGCTCGCCGACGCCGGGACCGACGAAGGTGACCCCGCGCAGGATCTCCCGCTCCAGGTCGACGACCATCCGGGCGCGGCCCCGGTAGCCCTCGGCGTACAGTCCGGCTCCCGCCACCGACGACATGTCGACGTCGACGGCCCGTACCCGGTGCCCGGCCCGTTCCGCCTCCGCGAGGGACAGGCCGACCGAGGCAGCCTCCGGGTCGGTGAACACGACCTGCGGAACGCACTCGTGGTCGGCGGTGGCGGTGTGGGCGCCCCACGGGTCGTTCTGCGCCGGGGATGTTCCGGCGGCACGGGCGGCGATGGCCGCGCCCGCGATCCGGGCCTGGTACTTGCCCTGGTGGGTGAGCAGGGCACGGTGGTTGACGTCGCCCACCCCGTAGAGCCAGTCGGTGCCGGTGACGCGCAGGCTGTCGTCGACCCCGAGCCAGGAGCCGGGTTCCAGGCCGACCGTCTCGAGGCCGATGTCGTCGGTGCGCGGGGCGCGGCCGACGGCGAAGAGGATCTCGTCGGCCTCGATGCGCTCCCCGGAGTCGGTGACGACCACGACGACGCCGTCCGTGCGCGTCACCGACGCCACCGAGGTGCCGGTGCGCACGTCCGCGCCGGCCTCGGTCAGCGCCTCGGCGACGAGCGCGCCGGCGAACGGCTCCATGCGGTCGAGCAGGCCCTTGCCCCGCACCAGGAGGGTGACCTGCGAGCCGAGAGCCTGCCAGGCGGTGGCCATCTCGGTGGCGACGACTCCCCCGCCGACCACGACGAGCCGACCGGGCGCGGCCTGGGCGCTGGTGGCCTCCCGGCTCGTCCAGGGCCGGACCTCGGCGAGGCCGGGCAGGTCCGGCAGGACGGCGCGGGTGCCGGTGGCGACGACGACCGCGTGGCGGGCCGTGAGCACGGTGTCCCCCACGGTCACCGTGCGCGGGCCGGTCAGTCGGCCGTGGCCGCGGTGGAGGTCCGCGCCGATGCTCTTGAGCCAGTCGGCCTGACCGTCGTCCGTCCAGTCGCCGGTGTACCAGTTGCGGCGGGCGAGGACGGCCTCGGCGTCCAGGGGGCCCTGCACGGCCTGGCGCAGGCCGGGCAGCCTGCGGGCGTCGGCGCGGGCGATGACCGGGCGCAGCAGGGCCTTGCTGGGCATACAGGCCCAGTACGAGCACTCGCCGCCGACGAGTTCGCTCTCCACGACCGCGGTGGTGAGGCCGGCCGCGCGGGTGCGGTCGGCGACGTTCTCCCCCACGGGCCCGGCCCCGAGCACCACGACGTCGTAAGCGTTGGTTTCCGTTTCCGTCATGGGGTCAGTCTGGTGGGTGGTGTGCGGGGTGGCCACACGGGTAGGGGCGCGGAATACGCGTCCGGCCGCCGGCGTTGTCACGGGCGGCTTCACCCCATGTCGGGACACACCCGACGAACTCCGGGAAGAGGGAATCAGGTCATGAGCAGCACCGTGGAGCTCACCAAGGAGAACTTCGACCAGACGGTCACCGACAACGACTTCGTCCTGATCGACTTCTGGGCGTCCTGGTGCGGACCGTGCCGTCAGTTCGCCCCGGTCTACGACAAGGCGGCCGAGGCCAACCCCGACCTTGTGTTCGGCAAGGTGGACACCGAGGCCCAGCCGGAGCTGGCCGAGGCCTTCGGCATCCAGTCGATCCCGACGCTGATGATCGTGCGCGACCGGGTCGCCGTGTTCGCCCAGCCCGGCGCGCTGCCCGAGGCCGCCCTGACGGACGTCATCGGACAGGCGCGGGGGCTGGACATGGACGAGGTGCGCAGGTCCATCGAGAAGGAGCAGGCCGCGAGCGAGGCCGGCGACTCCCCGGCGACCCAGGGCGAGTAGGCCCCGGCGAGCTGTCCGCCGGCGAGCGGGCGCCCTAGAACGGGTAGGGCGCCACGTCGGCCCGCACCGTCGTCCACCGGACGTCGGTGAACGCCTCCAGGTTGGCCTCGCCGCCGAACCGGGCGCCGGTGCCCGAGGCGGCCACTCCGCCGAAGGGCGCCACGGCCTCGTCGTTCACTGTCTGGTCGTTGATGTGCACGATGCCGGTCGGAACGCGCTCGGCCAGGTCGAGGCCGCGGGCGGCGTCACGGGTGACGATGCCGAGCGAGAGCCCGTAGGAGCTGCGCGCGGCCAGCGCCGCCGCCTCGTCCGGCGTGGTGAAGGGGCGCACGGGGGCCACCGGGCCGAAGACCTCCTCCGCGTAGGCGGGAGTGTCGTCGTCGACGCCCGCGAGGACCGTCGGCCGGTAGAAGCGGTCCTGGTGCGTGCCGCCCGCGGCGAGTTTCGCCCCGGCCGCGGTGCTGGCCTCCACCAGGCCGTGCACCTTGGCGAGTTGGCCGTCGTCGATGAGCGGGCCGAGGTGGACCTGTGCGCGGTGCGGGTCGCCGACGGCGAGCGCGTCCGCCTTCGCCGCGAGCCGTTCGACGTACTCCTCGTAGAGGGAGGCGTGCACCAGGTGGCGGCCGGTGGTCATGCAGATCTGGCCCTGGTGGAAGAACGAGCCCCAGGCGGCCGTGGAGATCACCGCGTCGAGGTCGGCGTCCTCCAGCACGATCAGGGCGGAGTTGCCGCCGAGTTCGAGGTGCGCGCGCTTGAGGTGACGTCCGGCCGCCTCTCCGACGGCCCGGCCGGCCGCGGTGGAGCCGGTGAACGAGATGACCGGCACGCGCGGGTCGGCGACGAGGGCCTCGCCGGTCTCGGCGCCGCCCGGGAGGACGTGCAGCAGGTCCTCGGGCAGTCCCGCCTGCGCGAACACCGCGGCCAGCGACAGCCCGCCGCAGACGGCGGTGCGCGGGTCCGGCTTGAGGACGACGGCGTTGCCGAGCGCGAGGGCGGGCGCGACGGAGCGGATGGACAGGATCAGCGGGGCGTTGAAGGGGGAGATCACGCCCACGACGCCGACGGGGACCCGCCGGGTGTACGACAGCCGGGGCGCCTCGCTGGGCAGGACCTGGCCGGCCGGGCGGGACGCGAGGGCGGCGGCCTCGTAGCACTCCTGGGCCGCGACGTGCAGCTCGAAGTCGGCCTTGCCCGCGATGGAGCCCGACTCGCGGACGATCCACTCGCGCAGCTCCTCGGCGTGCGCGGCGAACAGGTCGCCCGCCCGGCGCAGCACCCCGGCACGGACGAAGTGCGGGGCGCGCGCCCACTCGGTCTGCGCGGCGCGGGCCGCCTCGGCGGCGGGCGCGACGTCCGCGCCGGCCGCCAGGACGACCGTGCCCAGCTGCTCACCGGTGGCGGGCTCGGTGACGGTGTGGCGCGGCCCCGACAGGGTGCGGGACTGCCAGTTGGTGGGGTCGAGCAACGGCATGGGGGCTCTCCGATCGGTGACCCGCGGGCTTCACCGCTCTCACGGGGAGAGGGGAAGTCCCGTGTAGTTCGCCGCCAGTTCGGCGGCCGCGTGGCGGGATGCGGTGATCCGGCGCAGCCGGGCGAGCTGCATCCGGTGGTCGAACGCATCCCCATCTGGTTGAGCGTGCAACATCCTAGTCATGTCGTAGGAGAATCGGGTGGCCTGCCACACACGTCGCAGGCACAGGTCCGAGTACCCGTCCAGGAGTCGCGTCGACCCCCGGTCGTGCAGTTCGGCAAAGGCCCTGGCCAGGATCCGGACGTCGGAGACGGCGAGGTTGAGTCCCTTGGCGCCGGTGGGCGGGACGATGTGGGCGGCGTCGCCGGCCAGCACCAGCCGGCCGTGCCGCATCGGCTCGTGGACGACACTGCGCATCCTGGTCACGGACCTGGCGGTGATCGGGCCGCGACGCAAGCTCCAGTCGGCGTCGACGGCGAAGCGCGCGGCGAGCTCGTCCCAGATCCGCTCGTCGGGCCAGTCCCGCAGGCTCGTGCCGCGGGGGACCTGGAGGTAGAGCCGGGAGACGTGCGGCGAGCGCATGCTGTGCAGGGCGAAGCCGCGTGCGTGGCGTGCGTAGATCAACTCGTCGCAGGAGGGCGGCACTTCGGCGGTGACGCCGAGCCAGGAGTACGGGTAGTCATGGGCGTATGTGCGACCGTCGGCCGCGTCCGGGAAGGCGTTGCGGGCGACGCCGTGGGAGCCGTCGCAGCCCGCCACCCACGCGCAGTGCAGGGTCCGTTCCCGGCCTTCGTGCCGGAATCGCACGACGGGGGTCTCGCTCTGCGGCCGCTCGACGGCGAGCGCCTCCGCCTCGAACAACAGGGGCGGCCCGTCGGCCAGTTGAAGCGCGACGAGATCCTTCACGATCTCCGTCTGGGCGTAGATCGTGACCGTGCGGCCACCGGTGAGGGCGGGGAAGTCGAGGCGATGGCGTTCGCCGTCGAAGCGCAGCTCGATGCCGTGGTGCACCAGGCCCTCGGCGTCCAACCGGTCGGCGGCGCCGGCCGCGCGCAGCGCGTCGACCGTGCCCTGCTCCAGCATTCCGGCACGCTGGCGCCCCTCCGCGTGGGCGCGCGTCCTGCTCTCCAGCACGACACAGGCGATTCCCGCCCGGTGCAGCAGACGGGCGAGCAGCAGCCCCGCCGGGCCGCCGCCGATGATGCCGACCGTGGTGCGCATGGCGTGCCTCCCCCTGGACGGTAGTTCAGCTGGAGTCGCGGTGCACCACGGCGACCGTGAACCACGCGTGCGACTCGGGAGCCGCCGCGGGGTTGCGGACCGCCCGGTCCACCAGGGAGGCGAGGTCGCGGCCGGAGGGCAGCGTGATCCGCACGGTGCTCAGCCGCGGCCGAAGCAGCCGGCCGAGCAGCAGGTCGTCGGCCCCGATGACGGCCACGTCCTCGGGAACGCGCAGGCCGGCGTCTCGCAGGGCGCGCAACAGCAGCATGGCGTACTCGTCGTTGTAGGCGAACACTGCGTCGAGACCGAGGCCGTGCCAGCGCGCGGCGAGGGCGTCCGCGGACTCCTCCGTGTAGGCGAGGGGCAGCTCGGTGACGGTGGCGTCGGTGCCCCGCAGGGCCTCACGGGCGCCCGCGAGGCGGGGCGCGGAGAACAGCTCCATGCCGCGTTCCTCCGGAACCACCACCCCGATCCGGCGGCGCCCGCGGGCGTGGAGGTGCCCGGCGGCTCCCCGGCCGACGTCGGCCTGGTCCAGGAGCATCGCGTGCGCGCCCTCGACGGCCTCGGGGCCGAGGGTCACCACGGCCCGGGCGCCGGACCGCTTGAGGATCGCCACCCCTTCGGGTCCGATGCCGGTGCCGGGCACCAGCACGGCGACGGGTCTCAGCTCGGCCCACGCGCGGGCGGCGTCGTCACCGCTCACGCCGCTCGCGCCGTACTGGACGACCGTGTAGTCGAGGCGGCTCATCGCGCCCTGGAAGTCGTGTACGAACCGGCTGTACAGCGGTCCCGCGGGCACCGGCAGGGTGGGCATCAGGACCGTCCGGCTGTGTCCGGCGCGCAGGGTGCGGGCGGCCGCGTGCGGCACGTACCCGAGTTCCTTCGCGGCCTCGCGGACCCGGCGGCGGGTGGGCTCGCTGATGCGTACGGCGCTGGTGTTGTTCAGGACGTAGGAGACGGTCGCGCGCGAGACTCCGGCCAGGCGGGCCACGTCGGCGCTCGTGGGCACGGGGCGCGGCGCCGGCGGCATCGTCGGCGCGGGCGTGTTCGGTATCTGCACCATGACGTAGCGCATCTTGGCAGAAGCCGTGAGCCGGGTCCCGGGCGGGGGACGCCGAATCCGATGATCCGTCGAAGAAGCCGGTCGTGACGGGTCGTCAGCAAACGCCACGAGGCGCCGCCGCTCCCCCGTTCCCGCGGTCCCGAACCGGCGCGCGCCGCAGCGCGTCAGGCGGCGTCCGTTCCGCGGCGCTCGCCCGTGACCCGGTCCACCAGGTCGCTCCAGCCCGCCTCCAGACGCTCCGGCGCCATGCCGCACTGCCGGGTGAGATGGTGGACGAGGACGGGGTTGAGGTATCCCATCAGCGTGTGCGCGAGGAGTTCGCCGTCCGCATCGGGCAGTGCCTGCCGCAGCAGCACCGCGAGGTGGTGGTGATGCACCCGGCGCACCGGGACCGAGTGCCGGCGGTCCGGCCCCGGCTCGGCCGCGAGCTGCAGATCCAGCTGGTCGACGGTACGGGCGAGAAGCGCGAGGCCGAACGCCCGCAGCCGCTCCACCGGCGGCGCGCCCGGCCCCAGCGGCGCGGGGCCGCTCAGGAAGGCCGCCTGGAACTGCTTCTCCGAGTGGTCCAGGAGGGCGTTCAGCAGACCCGTGCGGTCACCGAAGCGGCGGAAGACGGTCCCCTTGCCGACGTTCGCCGCGCTCGCCACCGCCTCCATGGTGACCCCGGCCGCGCCGTGCTCGGCGATCAGACGGGCGGCGGCGTCCAGCAGCCTGGCCCGGTTGCGGGCCGCGTCCGCGCGCAGACACGGCTCGTCGCCCGCCGGACCGAGTTGCAGCAGCTCCGGCTCGGCGGCGCTCTCCTCGGGCTCGGGACATGGAGGCAGCACGGCGGACATGACGCCAGCGTAAAGCATCGGGAATGAAACTGGACCGCGGTCCGGTTAGGGTGCTAGAACATTAAACGGACCCCGGTCCGGATTATTGCCGCAGTGTTTCAGCCTCTGGGAGTACCCATGTCTGTCCGCATCCTCGCGCTCGTCGGCAGCCTTCGCGCCGGCTCGACCAACCGCCAGCTCGCCGAGGCGGCCGTCAAGGTCGCTCCCGAGGGCGCCGAGGTCGACCTGTTCGAGGGCCTGGCCGAGATCCCGTTCTACAACGAGGACCTCGACGTCGAAGGCAGCGTCCCGGCCGCCGCCGCCCGGCTGCGCGAGGCCGCCCTGGCCGCCGACGCCTTCCTGCTCTTCTCCCCCGAGTACAACGGCACGATCCCGGCCGTCCTGAAGAACGCCATCGACTGGCTGTCGCGTCCCTACGGCGCCGGCGCGTTCGGCGGCAAGCCGGTCGCCGTGGTCGGCACCGCGTTCGGCCAGTTCGGCGGCGTGTGGGCGCAGGACGAGGCCCGCAAGGCCGTGGGCATCGCCGGCGGCAAGGTCATCGAGGACCTCAAGCTCTCCATCCCGGGCTCGCTGACCCGCTTCGCCGAGACCCACCCGGTCGACGACGCCGAGGTCGCCGCCCAGCTGACCGAGGTCGTCGCCCGTCTGCACGGCCACGCGGGCGAGGTCGCCGCCGCCTGACGCCCTGACGGCGCGGCGCCCTCCGGCAGCGGCCCCGACCGGCGGCGCGCCGGGACGGGAACGACCGACGGCACATGAGCACACCCGAGGGGCCCGGAATCCGTTCCGGGCCCCTCCGGCGTGCGCGCGCTTCCTGGTCGGGTGAGAGGAGCGTCGGGTGAGAGGAGCGGCGAATGTCGGTCAAGCCGCAGACCGCGGGCGGTCCCGTCTGATAGGGCTGGGGAGATGAGCACCCTTTATCGACGACTGCTCGATCTGATGCCGCGCATCGGCGTCCAGGTGACCGACCTCGGGCCGGGGAAGGCGGTGGTCTCCCGACGCGGCGGCCCGTACCGGGTGACCGGCGCCGGCAAGGACACCTGGGTCCTGCGGCCGACGGGCGACGCGGCCCGCTCCGAGGCCGCCGAGGACGAGGCCGTGCGGCTGGGCGACACCGGCGCCGTGCTTCTCCTGGACCCCTCGGCCCGCCGGGACGAGCGCGCGACACAGCTGGCGGCCGCCGCGTACCTCTGCACCCAGCACGTCGCCGCGATGCTCGAGCTCTACGGCGTGAACTGCGTGTTCGACGTCGGCGCCAACACCGGCCAGTACGCCAAGGGGCTGCGCAGGGCCGGATACACGGGGCGGATCGTGTCGTTCGAGCCCACGTCGGCGACGTTCGCCCGGCTGGAGAAGGCGGCCGAGCACGACCCGCAGTGGCAGGTGCACCGGTGCGGGCTGGGCCGCGAGGAGACGACCGCGCGGATCCACACCGGCTGGAAGACCATGAACTCCCTGCTGTCGGCCAGCGAGTACGGCAAGGGCCGCTACAGCCGTTTCGCGAAGGACGACACGGAGGAGATCCGCGTCCGCCGGCTGGACGAGGTCATGGACGAGGCGCTCGCCGGCCTCGCCGACCCGCGCCCCTACCTGAAGATGGACACCCAGGGCTATGACCTCGAGGTGTTCGGCGGTGCCGGGGAGCGGATCGCGGAGTTCGTCGGGATGCAGTCCGAGGTGGCCGTGCTGAAGCTGTACGAGGGCAGTCCCGGCATGGGCGAGGCCGTCGCGCGCTACGAGGCGGCCGGGTTCGGCATCACCGGCATGTATCCGGTGACGCGCGAGGCGACGACGGGTCGGGTGATCGAGTTCGACTGCGTCCTGATGCGAGCCACCGCGGCGCCCGCCGCCTAGGCGGATCCATCACTAGCGTTATAGAAAGCGGCGGCGTCCGGCGCGAGGCGAGCGGATGGCATGACTGGGCCCCCACAAGGCATCGGCCACATGCTCGATTACCGGGCTGCGCGACGGGGGCCGAGCCGCGCGTGCGTCACGCCGGGGACGTGTCCGGTGCGGCCTCCTCCTGCCGCCCCGCCGCCCGCAGGCTGGTGAAGGTCGTCACGGCGAGGACGAGCACGATGAAGCCGAGCGAGAACGGGATGCCGATCTCGGGCACGTGCACCCCGGACTCGTGCAATGCGTGCAGCAGCAGCTTGACGCCGATGAAGCCGAGGATGATCGACAGGCCGTAGCTGAGGTGGACCAGCTTCTTCAGCAGACCGCCGATGAGGAAGTACAGCTGCCGCAGGCCCATCAGCGCGAAGGCGTTGGCGGTGAAGACGATGTACGGGTCCTCGGTCAGCCCGTAGATCGCCGGGATCGAGTCGAGCGCGAAGAGCACGTCCGTGGAGCCGATCGCCAGCATCACGACCAGCATCGGGGTCATGACCCGCTTGCCGTTCTGCTCGATCCACAGCTTCGTGCCGTGGTAGCGGTCCGCCACGCCGAAGCGCCTCTCCACGGCCTTGAGCAGCTTGTTCTCCTCGAACTCCTCCTCGTGGGCGCCCTTCTTGGCATCCTGGATCAGCTTCCAGGCCGTCCAGATCAGGAAGGCGCCGAAGAGGTAGAAGACCCAGGAGAACGTCGAGATGATCGCCGCGCCGGCCGCGATGAACAGCGCGCGCAGCACGAGGGCCACCAGCACACCCACCATGAGGACCCGCTGCTGGTACTGCGAGGGAACCGCGAACTTGCCCATGATCAGGACGAACACGAAGAGGTTGTCCACGCTCAGTGACTTCTCGGTGATGTATCCGGCGAAGAACTCACCCGTCGGTCCGCCGCCGCCGAAGACGAACACACCGAGACCGAACAGGCAGGCCAGCACGACCCAGACGACGGTCCAGGTCCCGGCCTCCTTGACCGAGACGTCGTGCGGCTTGCGGCCGATGAAGAAGTCGACGGCGACGAGCGCGCACAGCGCCACGACGGTCGACAGCCAGACGGAGAGCGAGACGTTCACGGGTGATACTCCTGGTGCCGGTGTGGGGGTGAAAATCGTTGTCGTATAAACGGCCGATTGTCCACCCTTCGCAGATGAACGGAAGGTCACGTCCTGGCAAGGCGCGGGGCGGACCCCGGGTGCCACCCGCCGAACGGCGGGCAGGTTCCGCCGAACGGCGGCGCTCCCGAGGGGCGTGGGTGCGCAGATCATGGCCGCAGGAGCCGCCCCGTCGAGGAGACACGCCATGACATCCGCCCCACCGCCGTTCGACCCGGAACTCGCCGCCGCCCTGGAACTGATCAAGGACATGCTCCAGCCGGGCCTGGCCATGGAGGACCTCGAGGCCGTCCGCCAAGGCCCGGCCATGGCGATGCTGTCCCAGCTGGACCTGACGGCGGGCGGCGCCCTGGAGGTGGAGGACCGCACCGTGCGGGGCCCCGAGGGCTCGCCGGAGATCTCCCTGCTGATCTGCCGCCCCGCCGCGCCGGCCCCCGACCGGCCGCGTCCCGTCGTCTACCACGTGCACGGCGGCGGCATGGTCCTCGGCAACAACCGGGCCGGCGTGGACGTGGCGCTGGACTGGGCACGCGCGCTGGACCTGGTCGTGGTGTCGGTGGAGTACCGCCTCGCGCCCGAGCACCCGCACCCGGCGCCCGTCGAGGACGTCTACGCCGGGCTGCTGTGGACGGCGGAGCACGCCAAGGAGCTGGGCGCGGACCCCGACCGCATCGTGATCGCCGGTGCCAGCGCGGGCGGCGGACTGACCGCCGCGCTGGCCCTGCTGCTGCGCGACCGCGGCGGCCCGCAGCCGATCGGCCAGCTGCTGATGTGCCCGATGCTGGACGACCGCAACGACACCGTCTCCTCCCACCAGATGGCGGGCCTCGGCGTATGGGACCGCACCGCCAACGACACCGGCTGGACGGCGCTGCTCGGGGCGGCGCGCGGCGGCCCGGACGTGTCGCCGTACGCGGCGCCCGCCCGTGCCGAGGACCTGTCCGGGCTGCCGCCCGCCTTCCTCGACGTGGGCTCCGCCGAGACCTTCCGGGACGAGGTCGTCGACTACGCCTCCCGGATCTGGCAGGCCGGAGGGGTCGCCGAACTGCATGTGTGGCCGGGCGGCTTCCACGGCTTCGACGGTTTCGCGCCGCAGGCCACGCTGTCGAAGTCGGCCCGGGCGGCCCACCTGGACTGGCTGCGCAGGCTGCTCGCCGAGTAGCGGGAGCGGGGCTCGGCTCTCCTCATCGAGGGGCGTGTGGCGCATGATGACCGTATGAAAGAGCTGGCGGGGCGCCTGACGGCACTGGACCCGGACGCCGGCGCCGCCGTGCGCGTCATCGCCTATTTCGACCGGCTGACGGAGGGCCGTGCCGGGGTCGAGGCGCTGGTGCGCGGGGCCGCGGTGCTCGCCGGCGTTCCGGCGCGGCTCGTCGACGCCGGCCGTGGGGTGCGGATCCGGATCGAGGCCGACGGCGTCCGGCGGGACTCCGGCCCGCCGCCGGACCCCGCGTGGCCGTCCGCCCCGCTGACCCCGGACGGGGCGCCCGCGTTCTGGCTGGAACGCGCCGACACGACGCCGAGCGTGGTCGACGCGGTGATCCTGGAGCGGGCCGCGGGTGCGGCCCGTCTCGTCCTGGACCGCACCCGGGGCCGGGCCCCGCTGGACGATCCCGCCCTCGTCGAGACGCTTCTGGACGCCGCGGCAGCCGAACCGGCCCGGCTGCACGCCGCGCGCCGTCTCGGCCTCGACCTTCTCGCACCGGCCCGCGCTCTCGCCACCGCGGCGGGCCGGCCCAGGGTCGTCCCCGCCCCCGCCGCTCCCGGCGGCGCCGAGCCGTCCGCGGTCCGCACCGGTGTCGGCCCGGCCGTGCCGGTGCTGGAGCTGCCCGGGTCGTGGGACGCCGCCCGGACCGCGCTGCGGTTCACCGCGGAAGGGGGAGCACTGGATCCCGGCCCTCGGGTGGTGTACGCCGAGGAGCTCGGCGGGATCGCGCTGCTGGCCGAGCTCGTCGCTCCGGGCGCCGAACCGCCGCCGGACGTCCGGGCGTTGGACACGGCCGCCGCGGACGCGCCCTGGCTGCTGACCACGCTGTACGCCGTCACCGCGACAGCGAGTCTGCGGGCGGCCGCAGCCGAGGCCAACGTGCACCACTCCACGCTCCAGGACCGGCTGGCCCACGCCGAACACCTGCTGGGCTGGCCGGTGCGCACCCCGCAGGGCCGGCTGCGGCTGCACCTGGCGCTGACGACGCGAAGGCTGACCCGGCCCTAGGTGTATCGAGCCACAGCGTTGTTCACCCGGCTGATGGATGGCCGGCCGCCGAGCCGACCCCGGACGACACCGCACCGAACCCCGGCGCTCATGCTCAGTACACCTAGGGCGCGGCGGCAAGGGCGAAGCCCGTACGGACACGGCCGTGGGGGCGCACCGGCGAAGGGCGCACGACCGCGCGGGAACCCCGGCCCGCGCACAACCGGGCCGGCCCGGAACACGGCCCGCTCAGACCTTGGCCCGCTCAGACCTTGGCCCGCTCAGACCTTGGCCTGCTCGGGCTCGGCCGCCGGGTCGGCGACGTCCTCGTCCGCGGCGGCGCGTGCGGCGGGGATGACGGCCGCGATGGCCGCGGAGACCAGCGCGAGGCCGCCGCCGACGAGGAGCGCGGTGCGGAAACCGTCTTCGGAGGCGAAGGTGTGGCCGCCCATGGTGGTGGTCAGCTGGGAGAGGATCACACCGATGACGGCGGAACCGATCGAGGTGCCGAGCGAGCGCATCAGGGTGTTGAACCCGTTGGCGGCGGCGGTCTCGGTCAGCGGGACCGAGCTCATGATCAGGGCGGGCATCGCCCCGTACGCGAGGCCCACGCCGCCGCTGGTCACGAGCGTGACCATCATGACGCCCCAGGCGGACCCCATCAGCGCCAGCGAGACGAAGTAGCCGGCCGCCAGCACCAGCGCGCCGCAGACCAGCGTGAACTTCGGGCCGCGGGCGTTGGTGAGCTTCCCGCCGAGCGGCGAGACCAGCATCATCGTCAGACCGCCGGGCGCCATCCACAGACCTGCCGCGAGCATCGACTGACCGAGGCCGTAGCCGGTGGCCTCCGGGAACTGGAGCAGCTGCGGCATCACCAGCATGCTCGCGTACATGCCGAAGCCGATGAAGACGGAGGCGAGGTTGGTCAGCAGCACCCTGGGGCGGGCCGTGGTGCGCAGGTCGATCAGCGGGTCGGTGGTGCGCACCTCCCACAGGCCCCAGCCGGCCAGCGCCACGACGGCGGCGGCGAACAGACCGAGCGTGGCACCGGAGGCCCAGCCCCAGTCGGCGCCCTTGGAGACGCCGAGCAGCAGGCAGACCAGGCCGATGCCGAGGCCGATCGCGCCCGGCAGGTCGAAGCGCTGGCCCTTCGCGCCCGCCGGGACGTCCGGGACGAGCGTGTAGATCAGGACGGCGACGACGGCGGCCAGTGCGGCGGAGCCCCAGAACAGCACACGCCAGTTCGCGTACTGGGCGACCGCGGCGGCCAGCGGCAGGCCGATCGCACCGCCGATGCCCATGGAGGCGCTGACCAGCGCGATGGAGCCGCTGAGCTTCTCGGCGGGCACGACGTCCCGCAGCAGCGCGATGCCGAGGGGCACCATGCCCATGCCCATGCCCTGGAGACCGCGGCCCACGATCATCGTCACCACGTCGGAGGCGAACGCGCAGACCACCGAGCCGACGACGAGCGGCACCGAGCACGCGAGCAGCATCCGGCGCTTGCCCAGGAGGTCGCCGAGGCGGCCGACGACGGGCACGCACACGGCCGCCACCAGCAGCGTGACCGTGATCACCCAGGCCGCGTTCGAGGACGAGGTGTCCAGGATCTGCGGCAGTTCGGCGATCAGCGGCGTGACCAGCGTCTGCATGATCGCCGCCGTGGTACCGGCGAAGGCCAGCGTGGCGATCACGGCGCCGGGACGGGCCGCGGGCTGGGGGGCGATGGCGCCCATGGGGACTCCTCGGGAAAGGGGTGCGTGAGGGTGTGCATCGTACATGCGATGTGCATCGTACATGCGATGTGTATTGCGCACATGACATGGCCCATGCACACCGGCATGCCAGGATGGATGCATGGAGACGCCCGCCCACGAGGTCGAGTACGAGCAGATGCTGCTGAGCCGTCACACGTTCCTGAACCAGCGGGGCGGCCGCCGCAAGAACAGCGTTCTGGAGCGCAGCGCCTACGTCCTGCTGAGCCGGATCCGGGTGCAGGGGCCCATGTCGATCGGGGAGCTCAGCGACGCCTTCGGCCTGGACGTCTCCACCCTCAACCGGCAGACGGCGGCGGCGATGCGCGCGCGGCTGATCGAGCGCATCCCCGACCCGGAGGGCGGGATGGCACGCAAGTTCCGGCTCACCGACGAGGGGCTGCGCCTGCTGGACGCGGAGCGGGAGGGGATCATCGACATCCTGGACCAGGTGATGCACGACTGGTCCGACGACGACATCGCCGCCTTCGCGGGGTACCTCCGGCGCTTCAACAACGGCATCGAGGCCATCGGCGGACGCCCCTGGCCGCGCCCGTAGCGAGACGGACGCCGCCCGGGGAGGTCGACGCGGGCGGCACGGGCCCCGCGATCGACACGGGCCGCGCGACCCGAACGGGCCCTCGCGTCAGGAGGCGCCCGGCGCGGCGGACGAGGCAGCGGCCGCACCCAACTCCCGGATTTCCCCGCCAAGTTTGGGCTGGAACCGCGTCAGCAGCTCGGGCTGCGCGCTGACCGCCCAGCGGGAGCCGACCAGGTACCGGCCGCCGTAGATCGCCGCGGCGTCGAGCCAGGTCTCCTTGTGCCGCTCCTCGGGGAACGTGGTGATGAGGTAGCCGGCCCCCTCGGCCTGACAGACGCCCTGCCGCAGCTCAGCCGCCTCGATGCGGATGGAGGCAGTGCAGCCGGTCAGCCCGGCGATCACCTCGACCTTCGCCGGCGCCACGACCCCGGCCGCGGGCCCGGGCCCTTCACCCCGGCCCCGTGACCCCGGCCCGTAAGCCCGGCCCGCGGGGTCGGCACGCCGCGGGCACCGCCGGTCTGCCTAAGGTGGAGGGGATCGCCACGCGCCCGGGAGACCCCATGATCGGTATCCGCCGCAAGAGACCTGCCGGCGCCCTCGACGCCGTCGACGCCATCGAGCCCCCGGGCAACGCCGAGACGGTCGTCGGCGTGCTCACGGTGACGGTGCTGGTCGAGGTGCTCGGCGTGCTGTCCGGGTCCGAGGTGTGGCTGCTCGGCCTCCTGGTCTTCCTGCCGGGGACGGCGTCGGCGCTGTGCACCGTGCAGCAGACCAGGTTCGTCGCCGCGTGGACCACCCTGTTCGTCTCCCTCACCCTGTTCCTGCGGGCCGGCGACGGGGCCAGGTGGCTGGACCGCAGCCTCCTGGTGCTGCTCACCCTGGTGCTCGGGGTCGTCTCCGTGTACGCCTGCCACCGGCGCATCGCTCGGGAGCAGGAGATGCTGCGCCTGCGCTCCACCGCCGCCGCCATGCAGCGGCACATCCTGCATCCGCTCCCCCTGCTCACCGACGACGTCCTCGTCAACGGCGTCTACGAGCCCGTGCAGGAGGACCGGCTCGTCGGCGGTGACATCTACGACGTGGTCGACTCGCCGTGGGGCACGCGGGTGCTGATCGGGGACGTCCAGGGCAAGGGCCTGGCCGCGGTGGGCGCCGCGTTCGCCGTCATCGGCGCCTTCCGCGAGGCGGCCTACCGGGAGGCCACGCTCACCGCGCTCGTCGACGCCCTCGACGCCGCCGTCGTCCGGCACAACTCCTACGCCGAACAGACCGGCGACGACGAACGGTTCGTGACCGCGCTCATCGTCTGCGTCGACGCGGACGACGAGGCACAGGTCGTCAACTGCGGCCACATACCCCCGCGTCTGGTGCACGAGGGGGCCGTCACCACGGCCGCGGTGGACCCGGGCGTCCCGCTCGGGCTCGCCGAACTGGCCGTCGAGCCCACGACGGTGGACTGGTTCGCTTTCCCCGACGGCGCCACACTGGTGCTGACCACCGACGGGCTCACCGAGACCCGGGCCGCCGACGGCACGTTCTACCCGCTCGACGAGCGGCTGATGAAGCACCTCGACCGCTCCCCCACCGAACTGCCCGGGGCCCTGCACGAGGACGCGCGCGGCTTCGCCGGGGACGGCCGCCGCCACGACGACGTCGCCGTCCTGACCGTCCGCAGGGCGCCGCGTCGATGAATCCGGCCCCCGGCCACCGCGAGGCGGGCCCCGGCCGGCATGCGCGCGCCCGCGGCCTCACGGCGGCGGGCGCGGTCGAGCGGGCCGGTCAGTCCTCGCCCTCGAGGTCCCCCTCCGTCTCCAGGTACACCTGCCGCAACTGCTCCAGCACCGCCGGGTCGGGCTTCGCCCACATCCCGCGCGACTGCGCCTCCAGCAGTCGCTCGGCGATGCCGTGCAGCGCCCACGGGTTGGCCTGCTGGAGGAACTCGCGGTTCGTCGGGTCCAGGACGTAGGTCTCGGTGAGCTTGTCGTACATCCAGTCGGCGACCACGCCGGTGGTGGCGTCGTAGCCGAACAGGTAGTCCACGGTGGCGGCGAGCTCGAAGGCGCCCTTGTAACCGTGGCGGCGCATCGCCTCGATCCACTTGGGGTTCACGACCCGGGCGCGGAAGACGCGGGAGGTCTCCTCGACGAGCGTGCGCGTGCGGACCGTCTCGGGGCGGGTGGAGTCGCCGATGTACGCCTCGGGTGCGGTGCCCCGCAGGGCGCGGACGGTGGCGACCATGCCGCCGTGGTACTGGAAGTAGTCGTCGGAGTCGGCGATGTCGTGCTCGCGCGTGTCGGTGTTCTTCGCGGCCACCGCGATCCGCTTGTACGCCGTCTCCATCTCGTCGCGGGCCGGACGACCGTCCAGTTCGCGGCCGTAGGCGTAACCGCCCCACACCGTGTAGACCTCGGCGAGGTCGGCGTCGGTGCGCCAGTCGCGGGAGTCGATCAGCTGGAGCAGGCCGGCGCCGTAGGTGCCGGGGCGGGAGCCGAAGATACGGGTGGTGGCCCGGCGCTCGTCGCCGTGCTCCGCCAGGTCGGCCCGGACGTGCGCGCGCACGTGGTTGACCTCGGCCGGCTCGTCGAGCGAGGCCGCGAGGCGGACGGCGTCGTCCAGCAGCCCGATGGTGTGCGGGAAGGCGTCCCGGAAGAAGCCCGAGATGCGCAGGGTGACGTCGATGCGCGGGCGGCCCAGCTCCTCGTGCGGGACGGCCTCCACACCGGTCACCCGGCGCGAGGCGTCGTCCCAGACGGGGCGGACGCCGAGCAGCGCCAGGGCCTCGGCCACGTCGTCGCCCGCGGTGCGCATGGCGCTCGTGCCCCACAGGGACAGCCCGACGGACGTCGGCCACTCGCCGTTGTCGGTGCGGTAGCGCTCCAGGAGCGAGTCGGCGAGGGCCTGGCCGGTCTCCCAGGCGAGCCGGGAGGGGACGGCCTTGGGGTCGACGGAGTAGAAGTTGCGGCCGGTCGGCAGGACGTTGACCAGACCGCGCAGCGGCGAGCCGGAGGGACCCGCCGGCACGAATCCGCCGGCCAGCGCGTGCACGGCGTGGTCGAGTTCGGCGGTGGTGCCGGCCAGCCGCGGGACGACCTCGCGGGCGGCGAACTCCAGCACGGCGGCGACCTGTTCGCCGTGCTCGGCCGGGACGGCGGCCGGGTTCCAGTCCGCGTCCTCCATCGCCTGGACGAGGGCCCGGGCCCGGGCCTCCGCCTCGTCGGCCGTGGTGCGGGTCGCGGCGGACTCGTCGAGGCCGAGTGCCTCGCGCAGGCCGGGCAGGGCGGTGGCGCCGCCCCAGATCTGGCGGGCGCGCAGGATCGCGAGGACGAGGTTGACGCGGTCGCCGCCGGCCGGCGGGTTGCCGAGGACGTGCAGGCCGTCGCGGATCTGGGCGTCCTTGACCTCGCAGAGCCAGCCGTCGACGTGCAGCAGGAAGTCGTCGAAGCCGTCGTCGTCGGGACGGTCGGCGAGGCCGAGGTCGTGGTCGAGCTTGGCGGCCTGGATGAGGGTCCAGATCTGGGCGCGGATCGCCGGCAGCTTCGCCGGGTCCATGGATGCGATCTGGGCGTACTCGTCGAGGAGTTGCTCGAGCCGCGCGATGTCGCCGTAGGAGTCGGCGCGGGCCATCGGCGGGACGAGGTGGTCGACGAGGGTGGCGTGCGCGCGGCGCTTGGCCTGGGTGCCCTCGCCCGGGTCGTTGACCAGGAAGGGGTAGACCAGGGGCAGGTCGCCGAGAGCGGCGTCGGGGCCGCAGGCGGCGGACAGGCCGGCGTTCTTGCCGGGCAGCCACTCCAGGTTGCCGTGCTTGCCGAGGTGGATCATCGCGTCGGCGCCGAAGCCGCCGTCCTCGGTCCGCGCGGCGATCCAGCGGTAGGCGGCCAGGTAGTGGTGCGAGGGCGGCAGGTCCGGGTCGTGGTAGATGGCGATCGGGTTCTCGCCGAAGCCGCGCGGGGGCTGGATGAGGATCAGCAGGTTCCCGAAGCGCAGGGCGGCGAGGACGATGTCGCCCTGCGGGTTGCGGCTGCGGTCGACGAACATCTCGCCGGGCGGCGGGCCCCAGTGCTCCTCGACGGACGTGCGCAGCTCCTCGGGCAGCGCGGCGAACCAGCGGCGGTAGTCCGCCGCCGGGATCCGCACCGGGTTGCGCGCCAGCTGCTCCTCGGTGAGCCAGTCCTGGTCGTGGCCGCCCGCCTCGATGAGCGCCCGGATCAGCTCGTCGCCGTCGCCGGAGGCCAGCCCCGGCACCTCGGCGTCCGTCCCGAAGTCGTAGCCCTCCTCGCGCAGTCGGCGCAGCAGCGCGACGGCACTGGCGGGGGTGTCCAGTCCGACCGCGTTGCCGATGCGGGAGTGCTTGGTGGGATAGGCGGAGAGGACGAGCGCGAGACGCTTGTCGGCCGGCGGGATGTGGCGCAGCCGGGCATGGCGTACGGCGATGCCGGCGACACGGGCCGCCCGTTCGGGGTCGGCGACGTAGGCGGGCAGTCCGTCGGCGTCGATCTCCTTGAAGGAGAACGGGACGGTGATCAGCCGGCCGTCGAACTCCGGGACGGCGATCTGTCCGGCCGCGTCCAGCGGGGAGACGCCTTCGTCGCTCGTCTCCCAGTCGCTCCGTGAGGAGGTCAGGCACAGTGCCTGAAGGATCGGGACGTCCAGGGAGGTCAGCGCGCCCGCGTCCCAGGACTCGTCGTCGCCGCCCGCCGAGGCCTCCGCGGGGCGGGTGCCGCCCGCGGCGAGCACCGTGGCGACGATCGCGTCGGCGGCCCGCAGTTCCTCGATCAGTTCCGGCTCGGGGGCGCGCAGGGAGGCGACGTACAGCGGGAGCGCCCGGGCGCCGGACGCCTCGACGGCGTCGCACAGGGCGTGCACGAAGGCGGTGTTGCCGCTCATGTGATGGGCCCGGTAGTACAGCACGGCGATCGTCGGGACCCCGGGGGCGTCGGCCCGCGCCGGCCGCTCCAGCGGACCCCAGGTGGGGGCGGACGCCGGGGCGTCGAAACCGTGGCCGGTGAGCAGGACCGTGTCGGAGAGGAAACGGGCGAGCTGCTCCAGGTTGGCCGGGCCGCCGTGGGCGAGATAGGCGTGGGCCTCGGCGGCGATGCCGACGGGAACCGTGGAGGCGGCCATCAGCTGGGCGTCGGGGGCCTGTTCACCGGTCAGGACGACGACCGGGCGGCCGTCGGCGAGCAGCAGGTCGAGGCCGTCCTGCCAGGCGCGCACCCCGCCGAGGAGGCGTACGACGACGAGGTCGGCGCCGTCGAGGAGCGCGGGAAGGTCGTCGAGGACCAGCCGGGCCGGGTTGGCGAAGCGGTACGGGACCGGGCCGGCTGCGGCACGGGCGCTCAGCAGGTCGGTGTCGGACGTCGACAGCAGAAGGATCATGGGGCGTCGGCCTTCCTCGGGGTGTCCGCGCCCCGGGCGGTGTCGGACGGCGGGAGTTCCTGACTCGCCCGGCTTCTGAGGGCCGGGCTCACAGTGGCGGGACCGCGCCGGATTCGCACCGGGCTTCCTCCCCTGTCGCCGTCGTGGCGTCGGCGGACCGGATGATCCACCGCAGAGCATAGTAAGGGGCGGGGGAAGAGGGCACAGGCATACCTCCCAGGTGGACGTGGGTATGCTCGCCGCCATGTCCTCGGCTGACCTCCGTCCAACATCCCAGGCCACAGCGGTCTCACGGGACCGCGGTGACGCCTGCCCCGGGGCGTTGCGACTGCACGCGGCGGACGACGGGGCGTTGGCCCGGGTCCGGGTGCCCGGCGGGGTGCTGAGCGTCCGTCAGACCGAAGCGCTGGGCGAGGCCGCCGGGCGGCTGGGCGACGGGGAGATCCATCTGACCTCGCGCGGCAACGTGCAGTTGCGGGGCCTCGCGGACGGCTGCGGCGCGGAGCTCGCCGTCCTGCTGGACGCGGCCGGACTGCTGCCCTCCCCCGGGCACGAGCGGGTGCGCAACATCGTCGCCTCGCCGTTGTCCGGCCTGGACGGACGCGGCCTGCACGACGTCCGGCCCTGGCTGTCGGATCTCGACGCGGCGCTGTGCGGGAGCGGACCGGCGCGGGAGCTGTCGGGCCGGTTCCTGTTCGCCCTGGACGACGGGCGCGGGGACGTCGCCGGGCTCGGCGCCGACGTGACGCTGCGGGCCACCGGCGACGGCGGCGCGGTGCTCGATCCGGCTGCGGTGCGGGTGTCCGCGCAGGACGCGCCGCGGGCCGCGCTGCTGGCGGCCGAGACGTTCCTGGAAGCCGTACGGGAGTCCGGCGGCGGAGTCTGGCGGGTGGCCGAACTCGTTCTGTCCGGAGGCGAGTTGGCGGAGCGGGTGCGTCACCGTCTGGACGCCGAGGGCATCGGCCGGTCGCCCGTGACGGAAGTCGCCGCCGCCGCGGTCGCACAGGGGCCCCCGCCCGGTGTCGTCGGCGACGCCCTGTCCGCGCACGTGCCGCTCGGGCGGCTCTCCGCCCGCCAGTGGCGGGAGTTGACGCGGGTCGCCGGGACCGAGCTGCGGCTGACCCCGTGGCGCGGAGTCGTCGTCCCGGTGCCGGACCAGGCCCCACGGCAGCGGGCCGAGTCGCTCGTGCGGCTCGCCGCGGCCGGTCTCATCACCGATCCGGCCTCGCCCTGGCCGCGGGTCGGCGCGTGCGTCGGACGGCCGGGGTGTGGCAAATCCCACGCCGACGTCCGGGCCGACGCGGCCGACACTGTCGACGCGGCCGGCGCCTGCCCCCTCCCGCTGTACTGGTCCGGCTGCGAACGGCGCTGCGGACACCCCCACGGCGACCGGATCGACGTGGTCGCCTCCGCCGACGGCGGCTACCGGCTGTCCGCGGTGCGGTCGGGCCGTCCGACGCGCACCGCACCGATGACCGACACCGACCACCTCGCCGCCGCCCTGGCGGCGATCACCTCATGAGCCGTACCACCATCGAGAGCAGCGAGACGAACACCGTGAGCAGCTACGACTACGAGAAGGACGGAGCGGCCATCTACCGCCGGTCCTTCGCCACCATCCGCGCGGAGTCCGACCTCGAAGGACTGCCCGCCGACGTCAGCCAGGTCGCGGTCCGGATGATCCACGCCTGCGGGATGGTCGACCTCGTACACGACCTGGCGTACACGCCGTCCGTCGTGGCCCGCGCCCGCGAGGCCCTGCGGGCCGGCGCGCCGATCTTCACCGACGTGCAGATGGTGGCCAGCGGGGTGACCCGACGTCGGCTGCCCGCCGCCAACGACGTGCTGTGCACGCTGTCCGACCCGAGCGTGCCGGAGCTGGCGGCGCGGCAGGGCACCACGCGCACCGCCGCCGCGCTGGAGCTGTGGCGGGACCGGCTCGAGGGCTCGGTGGTCGCCGTCGGCAACGCGCCCACCGCCCTCTTCCGGCTGCTGGAGATGATCGAGGAGGGCGCGCCCCGGCCCGCCGCCGTGATCGGCGCGCCGGTCGGGTTCATCGGCGCGGCCGAGTCCAAGGACGCCCTGGCGGCGAACACGCTCGGCCTGGAGTACCTGGTGGTGCGCGGACGCCGTGGCGGCAGCGCCATCGCGGCCGCCGCGCTCAACGCGATCGCGAGCGAGGAAGAATGAGCGGCAAGCTGTACGGCGTCGGGCTCGGCCCCGGCGACCCGTCCCTGATGACCGTACGGGCCGTCGAGGTGATCGGCGAGGCGGACGTGATCGCGTATCACAGCGCGCGGCACGGCCGGTCCATCGCCCGCTCGATCGCGGCGAAGCACCTGCGCGCCGACCACGTCGAGGAGCGGCTGGTCTACCCGGTCACCACGGAGACCACCGACCACCCGGGCGGCTACCAGGGCGCCATGGACGAGTTCTACGCCGAGGCGGCCGCCCGGCTGGCCGTGCATCTCGACGCGGGTCGCACGGTCGCGGTGCTCGCCGAGGGCGATCCGCTGTTCTACGGCTCCTACATGCACATGCACAAGCGGCTCGCCGACCGTTACGAGACCGAGGTCGTCCCCGGTGTCACGTCGGTGTCCGCCGCCGCCGCCCGGCTGGGCGCCCCGCTCGCCGAGGGCGAGGAGGTGCTGACGGTGCTGCCGGGCACGCTGCCCGAGGAAGAGCTCACCGCGCGGCTCGCCGCCACCGACGTGGCCGTCGTGATGAAGCTCGGCCGCACCTTCCCCAAGGTGCGGCGCGCCCTGGAGGCCGCGGGACGGCTGGACGAGGCGCGGTACGTGGAGCGGGCCACGATGAGCGGGGAGCGGACCGGCGAACTGGCCGACGTGGACCCGGAGTCGGTGCCCTACTTCTCGGTGGCCGTGCTGCCCAGCCGGGTCGACGCCGAGCGTCCCGTGCGGCCCCTCGGGGACGTCGTGGTGGTCGGCACCGGCCCCGCCGGCCCGTTGTGGCTGACGCCCGAGACCCGGGCCGCGCTGGCCGCCGCCGACGATCTGGTGGGCTACACCACGTACCTCGACCGGGTGCCCGTGCGGCCCGGACAGCTGCGGCACGGCAGCGACAACCGGGTGGAGTCCGAACGCGCCGAGTTCGCGCTGCAGCTGGCGCAGCGCGGGCGGCGGGTGGCCGTCGTCTCCGGCGGCGACCCGGGGGTGTTCGCGATGGCGACCGCCGTCCTGGAGGCCGCCTCGCAGCCCGAGTACGCGGACGTGCCGGTGCGGGTGCTGCCGGGGGTGACCGCCGCCAACGCAGCCGCCGCCCGCGCGGGCGCCCCGCTCGGCCACGATTACGCCACCATCTCCCTCTCCGACCGGCTCAAGCCGTGGGAGGTGATCGCCGATCGGCTGCGCGCGGCGGCCTCGGCGGACCTGGTGCTGGCCCTGTACAACCCGGGCTCGCACAGCCGCACCTGGCAGGTGGGCAAGGCGCGCGAGCTGCTGCTGGAGCACCGGGCGCCGGACACCCCGGTGGTGGTCGCGCGCGACGTCGGCGGCCCCGGCGAGCGGGTGCGGATCGTGCGGCTGGCCGATCTGGACCCCGCCGTGGTCGACATGCGGACGATCCTGCTGGTGGGCTCCTCACAGACCCGGGCCGTGCGGCGGGGGGACGGCGAGCAGATCGTCTGGACCCCCCGCCGGTACCCCGAGGCGTGAGCGTGGGCGGCGCCGGGCGACCGGCGCCGCCGCGGCCGTCAGGGGCGGGGACGCCACCCTGCGCGGACGTCGGCGGCACAGGCGTGAGCAGGGCAGCCGGCACGGGCGGGGACGCCACCAGCACGGGCGCCGGGGACGAGGACGCCACCCGCACGGACGGCAACGGCGAGGACGCCTCCCACACGGACGGCACGGGCTCGGGCGTGAGGCCAAGGCATCAGGGGCCGGGTCCCCTCCCGTGTGGACGGCAGGGGCGGGACGTGAGAACGGCGGGACGTCAGGGGCGGGCGGCGAGGCGCTCCGCCACCCAGCGGGCCGCCTGCTCGGGTTCCTCCACCTCGGGCACGCCCTCGGGGACGGCCGGCCGCCGGACCACGACCACGGGCAGCCCGGCCTCACGGGCCGCGGTCAGCTTCGGCGCGGTCGCCGCTCCTCCGCTGTCCTTCGTCACCACGACGTCGATGCGGTGGCGGCGCAGCAGCTCACGCTCCCCGTCCAGGCTGAAGGGGCCGCGGTCGAGCAGGATCTCGCAGTGCGGCGGGCGCGGGGCCTCGGGCGCGTCGACGGACCGCACGAGGAACCACGGTCCGTCCAGGGCGGCGAACGCGGGCAGGCCCATCCGTCCCGTGGTGAGGAACACGCGGCGGCCGAGCGCGGGCAGCAGCCGCGCCGCGTGCTCCAGGGAGTCGGCCTCGTGCCAGCGGTCGCCCTCGACGGGGACCCAGCCGGGGCGGCGCAGGGCGAGCAGGGGAACATGGGCGGTGGCGGCGGACCGTGCCGCGTGGAAGCTGATGGTCCCGGCGAAGGGGTGGGTGGCGTCGATGAGCGCGTCGACGGCCCGCTCGCGCAACCAGGCCGTCAGCCCTTCGGTCCCGCCGAAGCCACCGACGCGGACCTCGCCCGGCGGCAGCCGGGGACTGGCCACCCGTCCGGCCAGGGAGCTGGTCAGCTCCAGGCCGGGCGTGCCGTGCAGCAACTCGGCGAGGCGGCGGGCCTCCGTGGTTCCGCCGAGAATCAGTACGTGCACGAGAGTCCGGATCCGATCATGAGCAGTGACGTGGCAGGCGCGGGCGACCCGAAGGGCGGCCGCGGCGCACAACTCAAGCACACCGGGCTGCGGCCGGGCTGGACGACCGGCGCCTGTGCGACGGCGGCCACCACGGCCGCCTACACCGCCCTGCTGACCGGCGGGTTCCCCGACCCGGTGACGATCACGCTGCCGAAGGGGCAGACGCCGGCGTTCGCCCTGGCGGCCGAGGAGCTGACGGACGAGCACGCCATGGCCGGGATCGTGAAGGACGCCGGCGACGATCCGGACGTCACGCACGGGGCGCTGGTCCGGGCCACGGTGCGGTTGCTGCCGGCCGGTTCCGGGGTGGTGTTCCGGGCGGGGCCCGGCGTGGGCACGGTCACCCTTGCCGGCCTGCCCCTGCCGGTCGGGGAGCCCGCCGTCAACCCGGTCCCGCGCCAGATGATGCGCGACCACGTGGCCGAGGTGGCGGCCCGGCACGGCGGTGCCGGGGACGTCGAGATCACCCTCTCCGTCGACCACGGCGAGGAGATCGCCCGCTCCACCTGGAACCCGCGTCTGGGCATCCTCGGCGGGCTGTCCATCCTCGGCACGACCGGGATCGTCGTGCCGTACTCCTGCTCGGCGTGGATCGACTCCATCCGGCGGGGCGTGGACGTGGCCCGGGCTGCGGGCCGCACGCATGTCGCCGGGTGCACGGGGTCGACGTCGGAGCGGACGGTCCTCGCCGAGTACCGGCTGCCCGAGGACGCCCTGCTCGACATGGGCGACTTCGCCGGCGCGGTCCTGAAGTACGTGCGCCGCCATCCCGTGGACCGTCTGACGATCTGCGGCGGCTTCGCCAAGCTCTCCAAGCTCGCCGCGGGCCACCTCGACCTGCACTCGGCCCGTTCCCAGGTCGACAAGGGCTTCCTCGCCGAGCTGGCCCGAAGGGGCGGCGCGGGCCCGGCGCTCGCCGCGGAGGTGGCCGGCGCCAACACGGGGCTCGCAGCGCTCCAGCTGTGCGCCGCGGCCGGGGTCCCGCTCGGCGACCTCGTGGCGACGACCGCCCGCGACGAGGCGCTGGGCGTGCTGCGCGGGGCCCCGGTCGCGGTCGACGTCATCTGCATCGACCGCGCGGGGACGGTCGTGGGCCGCAGCGCGGTGGCCGGACCGTAGCCACACTGCCCGCCGCTCCCTGCCCCCTGCCCCCCTGCTCGCGACCCGCCGCAGCCGAGCCGCGCGCCGTTCGTCCCGTGAGGGTGTGACCGACGCGTGCCGGCCCTGCGCCGCTGTGCGCCGTCGGGCGCGGGCGTTCAGCAGATGTGGCGGTCGCGGTCCGGGGAGTAGAGGTGGCTGTCGCGGAACTGCTCCGCTCCCAGCGTCCGGCCGACCATGATGACGGCCGTGCGCAGCACCCCGGCCTCCTTCACCTTGCCGGCGATCTCGTCGAGCGTGCCACGGATGATCAGCTCCTCGGGGCGGGAGGCGTAGGCGACGACGGCGGCGGGGCAGTCGGCGCCGTAGTGCGGAAGGAGCTCGCCGACGACCCGGTCCACGTAACGGGCCGCGAGGTGCAGCACGATCAGCGCGCCGCTGCGGCCGAGGGTGGCCAGGTCCTCGCCCTCGGGCATGGCGGTGGCCCGGTGGGCGATCCGGGTGAGGATGACGGTCTGGCCGACGGTCGGCACGGTCAGCTCGCGCTTGAGGGCGGCGGCCGCGGCGGCGAAGGCGGGCACGCCGGGGACGACCTCGTAGGGCACGCCGGCCGCGTCGAGGCGCCGCATCTGCTCGGCGACGGCGCTGAACACCGACGGGTCGCCGGAGTGCAGCCGCGCCACGTCGTGCCCCTCCTCGTGGGCGCGCACCAGCTCGGCGGTGATCCGGTCGAGATCCAGCTGGGCGGTGTCCACCAGCCGTGCGTCCGGCGGGCATTCGGCGAGCAGCTCGCGCGGGACCAGACTGCCCGCGTACAGACAGACCCGGCAGGCGGCGAGCGTGCGCGCGCCGCGCACCGTGATCAGGTCGGCGGCGCCGGGCCCGGCGCCGATGAAGTACACGGTCATCGGTCTTCTCCCGCAGAGGTGTCGAGGGTCTTGTGGACGGCCCACTGGGTCACCGGCATCGCCTGCCGCCAGCCGGTGAAGGCGCCGACGGGGACGGCGTGCGCCACCGCCAGCCGCACCAGCTCGCCTCCGTGACGACGACGGGCCTCGGCGAGCAGCGCCTCCGACTCCATCGTCACGGTGTTGGCGACCAGTCGCCCGCCGGCCGGCAGCGCCTCCCAGCAGACGTCGAGGAGGCCGGGCGCGGTGAGACCGCCGCCGACGAACACCGCGTCGGGCGGCGGGAGTTCGGCGAGGGCCGCGGGCGCCGCGCCGGTGACCACGCGCAGTCCGGGCACCCCGAGCCGGTCGGCGTTGCGGGCGATGCGCGCGGCCCGCGCCGGGTCCCGCTCGACGGTGACCGCACGGCACGAGGGATGCGTGCGCATCCACTCGATCGCGATGGAGCCCGAGCCGCCGCCGACGTCCCAGAGCAGCTCACCAGGGGCAGGGGCGAGTGCGCCGAGCGTGGCCGCGCGGACGTGCCGCTTGGTGAGCTGCCCGTCGTGCTCGTACGCCTCGTCCGGCAGCCCGGGGCCCGCGCCGAGCCGCAGCGCGTGCGGGGCGCGGCGGCACTCGACGGCGACGATGTTGAGCGGGTCGCCGAGCGGTCCGTCGGCGGGCCAGTCGTCGGCGGTGCGCGGCGCGGTCATGTGCTCCCGCGCACCGCCGAGTTGCTCCAGGACGCGCATCGGGCTGGGCCCGAAACCCCGGTCGCGCAGCAGGGCGGCGATCTGAGCGGGGGCGCCGGCGTCCGCGCCGAGGACGAGGAGCCGCCGGCCGCTGTGCAGGGCGCCGGCGAGGCGGGCCGCAGGGCGGCCGACGAGCGTGACGACCTCGGCGTCCTCGAGCGGCCAGCCGAGCCGGGCGGCGGCGAGGGAGACCGACGAGGGGTGCGGCAGCACGTGCAGTCGCGCGGGGCCGAGTTCCTCGGCGAGGGCGCGTCCGATGCCGTGGAACATGGGGTCCCCGCTGGCCAGGACGGCGATCCGGCGGCCGGCGTGCGTGGCGAGGAGGCCGGGGACCGCGGGTCGCAGCGGCGAGGGCCAGGGGACGCGCAGGCCGGCGCAGTCGGGCGGCAGGAGGTCCAGCTGACGCGGACCCCCGATCAGGACCTCGGCCGCGCCCAACGCGGCGCGGGAGGCCTCCGGGAGACCCGCCCAGCCGTCTGCTCCGATCCCGACGACGGTGACGGCGGCGGTGACGGCGGGCGACGGTCCTGGTCGTGCGGGGGTCACTGCGCGCTACCTCGGTGTTCGTGGACGGCTCGGGACGACAGGGGCGCACTCTACTGGGCGGTGGCCTGCGCGTTCCCGCCCGGGTGCCCCCGCCCGCCTCCTGCCGCGCGGCCGCGGCGGTGCGGCTCGCCACCACCATGCGGGAGGCCGCCGTCGGTGACCGTGCTGATCCAGCACGGAATCGACGGCTGGCCCCGGACGTTCGCCGTCACCGGCGGACTTGCCCGACCTCCGTGCTCGGAGCAGCCGCCCTCACTGGAGTCGAATCAGGAGCCGAGACGACCGCAGTCGAACGCGTCGATTCCGCTATGGACTTGACGCCGCCGTGCGCGGTGAGTCCACCGTCGACCGGGATCTCGGCCCCGGTGATGAAGGAGGAGTCGTCGGACAGGAGGAAGACCACGAGCGGGGCGACCTCGTGCACGGTTCCGGTGCGGCCGAGCGGAGTCTCGCGGACGTTCGCCTCACGGAAGGCGGACGCGGCGGAGGCGGTCATCTCGGTCTCGATGAAGCCGGGGTGGATCGTGTTGACGCGGATGCCGCGCGGGCCGAGTTCCGTGACGGCCGCCTTCGACAGGCCGCGCAGCGCCCATTTGCTCGTCGTGTAGGCGACCGGGGAGTGGCCGGTGAGCGCGGCGACGGAGCCGACGTTCACGATGGACGAGCCGGGCGGCATGAGGGGTGTCAGGTGCTGGATGGCGAGGAGTGGGCCGGTGACGTTGACGGCGTGGACGCGGGCGATGTCGTCGGGGGTCACCTCGTCGAGGCGGGCGCGCCAGGTGATGCCCGCGTTGTTCACCAGGCCGTGCACCTGGCCGTACGACTCCCGCAGTTCAGCGGCCAGCTGTGCCCACTGCTCCTCGTCGGTGACGTCGAGGCGGCGGCAGCCGGGCGCCGGAGTGGCGTCGGTGGCGATGACCCGGGCTCCCTCGCGGGTCAGGGCCTCGGCCTCGGCGGCGCCCTGGCCACGCGCGGCACCGGTCACGACGACGACCCTGCCGAGGAGCCTCCCGGGGCGCCCGTCGTTCACGGCCGCTCCCGGGTGCGCCGGCGGGCGGTCGGCAGCGACACCGGGTTCCTGCCCGCGATCACGGTGTTGGAGACGGCGCCGATGCCCTCCACGGTGAGCGTGACGGTGTCGCCCGGCTTCAGCGGAGGCGGGGACTGCTCGCCCCGGACGCCCCACAGCTCGGCGAGGCAGCCGCCGTTGCCGCAGGTGCCCGAGCCGAGCACGTCGCCGGGGCGGACGACGGCGCCGCGTGAGGCGTAGGCGACCATCTCCTCGAAGGTCCAGCTCATGTTGGACAGCAGGTCCTCGCCGACGACCTCGCCGTTCACCGAGGCGGTCAGCGCGAGGCGCAGAAACCCGTCGGCGTCGCGGTACGGCTCCAGTTCGTCGGCGGTGACCAGGTACGGGCCGAGGGTGGCGGCCGTGTCCTTGCCCTTGCACGGGCCGAGGCGGACCTGCATCTCGCGGGACTGCAGGTCGCGGGCCGACCAGTCGTTGAAGATCGTGTACCCGATGATGTGGTTCCGTGCCTGCTCCGGCGTCAGGTCCCGCCCCTCCCGGCCGATGACGGCGGCGACCTCCAGCTCGAAGTCGAGGACTTCGCTGCCCGGCGGCACCGGGACGTCGTCGTGGGCGCCGATGACGGCGTACGGGTTGGTGAAGTAGAACGTCGGGGCGTCGTACCAGGCTTCGGGTACGCCGCCGACGCCGTCCACGGAACGCCGTACCCCTTCGACGTGTTCCTCGAAGGTGACGAAGTCCCGCACGGTGGGCGGTTGGAGCGGCGGAAGGAGCCGCACCTGCGAGACATGGGGGCCCGGCGGGACGTCGAGCGTGGCGGCGCCGGCGCGCAGGAGGGCGTCGAGTCCGTCGCCGGAGCCGATCAGCTCCGTGAGCGAGCGCGCCCCGGCGACCGGGCGGAGGGCGCCGTCCTCCTGCACGACGGCGACCCGGCGCCGGTGTCGGTGTTCATAGGTGGCGAAACGCATGCAGGGCTCCAGGTTCCGACGGTGTTCGAAGGGATCAGACCGGCGGGGCGACGAACACGCCGCGGTCGACGTCGTTGAAGGACTCCTTGGCGACCAGCTCGTTCATGGGGTTGGCGGTGCCCCACTGGTCGGTGACCTCGGGCTGGGAGAAGTCGTAGACGTGGGGGTGCCAGGCGTCCTCGTCCAGCAGCTCCAACTCCGTCGTGTACTCGACGGTGTTGCCGTGCGGGTCGAGGAAGTACGTGAAGGTGTTGTCGCCCGCCACGTGCCGGCCGGGGCCCCATACCTTCTGGACGCCGGCCCGCATCACCCGGCCGGAGCCGCGCATGTACTCGTCCAGGCCGCGCATCTCGAAGGAGACGTGGTGCAGGGAGGTGTGCGGGCCCTTGGCGATGGCCATGGAGTGGTGCTGGTTGCTGATCCGCATGAAGTGCATGACGTCGCCGACGTACGGCGAGCTGAGCGTGTCGGAGTGGCGGAAGCCGAGGTGACGCTCGTACCACTCACGGGTCCGGTCGAGGTCCGGTGAGTTCAGCACGACGTGGGACAGCTTGACCGGGATGGACTCCTTCTCCTCGATCCTGCGGTGCTGCCGCACGTCCACGTCGGCGGAGACCTCGATGGTGCGGCCGTCGATGTCGAAGAAGCGGAAGCCGTAGCCGCCTCCGGGGGTGTCCACCCTGCCCGGCCGGGAGATCAACTGGACGCCGCCCGCGAGCAGTCGCTCGGCCAGGGCGTCCACGTCCGCCGCGCTCCCGGCGCCGTAGGAGACCAGGTCGAGGCGCTTCTCCTCGGCCTTGCGCAGGCGTACGACGTACTGTTCGGGGCTGCCCTCGGCGGCGAGGAAGGAGATGCCGGAGTCCTCGGCGACCTTGGTCAGGCCCCAGACGCCGGCGTAGAAGTCGAGCTGCTTGTCGTAGTCGGGCACGGCGAGGTCGACGTGCCGCAGATGCGTCAGCAGGCGTGCGCTCATGGTGGGGGTTCCTTCTCTGTGAGGTTCAGGTCAGGCGCAGCAGGGCCGCCGCGTTCCCGCCGCGGACGGCGTGGAAGTCGGCGTCGGGAAGGCGTGCGGCGCGCAGTGCGCCGACGGGGTCCTCGGTGCCCATGTCGAAGGGGAAGTCGGAGCCGAGCAGCACACGGTCCGCGCCGGCCGCGCCGGTCAGCGCCCGCAGCACGTGCGGATCGTGGACGAGGGAGTCGAAGTACAGGCGCTCGAGGTAGCTGCTGGGCAGGTGCGCGCAGCCGGCGCCCGCGTCGGACCGGGCGGACCAGGCGTGGTCGGAGCGGCCGATGTGGGTGGGCAGGTAGCCGCCGCCGTGCGCGGCGATCAGCTTCAGCTCCGGGTGCCGGTCCAGGACCCCGGAGAAGATCAGGTGCGAGAGGGCGACGGCGTTCTCGGTGGGCTGGCCGACCGTGTTCGACAGGTACCACTGGTCGAGGCGTTCGTCGAGCGTGCAGCCGAAGGGGTGCAGGAAGAGGATCGCGCCGGTCGCCGCGGCCCGCGACCACAAGGGCTCGTACGCCGGGTCGGACAGTTCCCGTCCGGGGGCGTGGCTGGAGATCTCCACGCCAAGCAACCCCTGTTCCAGGGCGTGGTCGAGTGCGCGCACCGCCTGTCGCGGGTGCTGGAGGGGGACCAGGCCGAGCCCGCGCAGCCGGTCGGGAGCCTGGGCGCAGTGTGCGGCCGTGGCCTCGGCTGCGAGCCGCCAGACTTTCTCGGCCGTCTCCTCGTCCGCCCAGTAGTGGTAGTGCGACGGCGAAGGGCTGACCAACTGCACGTCCACGCCCTGCGCGTCCATCGCGGCCAGCCGTAGGCGCACATCGGTGGCCCGGGGGAGGACGGCGCGGACCATGGGGCCGCTGACCGCGAGGGACGCGGGGCCGTTGCGGCGGGCCTCGAGGTCCCTGGCCTCGGCCAGTTTGGGCAGGCCGGCCACGAAGGCCTCGACCTCGGGGATCAGGATGTGGGCGTGTACGTCGACGGTCGGGGAGGGGCGCGCGTCGGCGTTCGAGGGGCGGTGGTCGGGCTGAGGACGCCTCGCCGTGGCGGGCGGAGGGTGGGCCGTCACGGCAGCTCCCTGAGCACGGTCATGGTGGCGCCCATCAGGCCGGGCACGTCTCCGGGGACGCCGTCGAGCTGCCACTGCCCGATCTGCACGGACGCGTCGACGACCATCCGGACGCGGTCGATCCGCCGCTCGTGGTAGCGCGTGAACAGCTCCGTGTCCCAGGCGGATCCGCCGGTCAGCAGCTGGGAGAGCACCGAGGCGTCCTCCAGGGCCATCGCCGCGCCCTGGGCCATCGTGGGCGGGCAGCAGTGCGCGGCGTCGCCGACGAGGACGACCCGGCCCCGGTGCCAGGACCCCTCGACCAGCATCCGGTCGAACCAGGTGTAGTTCACCTGGGCCGGGTCGGTGATCGAGTCGCGGATCTCGTGCCAGGCGCCGCCGTAGCCCTCGGCGAGGCGGCGCATCTCCCGCGCGTAGGACTCGGGCGGGATGGCGGTGCGGTCGCGGCTGGGCTCCACCAGGTAGGCGTAGACGGTGTCCTTGCCGGTGGGCGTGTAGCCGGCGATGTAGCAGGGCCCGCCGTGGGAGAGGTCGCTGCGTTCCACGCCTGCAGGGCGGGGGGCGGGGACACGCCAGATGGCCATGCCGGTCGGCTCGGGTGCGACGTCGATGCCGATGGCCCCGCGGGTCGCGGAGTGCAGGCCGTCGGCGGCCACGACGAGGTCGTAGCGGCCCTCGGCGCCGTCGCTGAACCGGACGGTCACCGCTGAGTCGTCGTCGGTGAGGATCTCGGCGGTGGTGCCGAGCCGGACGTTCGCGCCGGACGCCCGGACGGCGTCGACGAGGATGCGCTGGAGCACCGGGCGCTGCATGCCCAAGGTGGCGGGGAGGTCGTCTCCGCCGGTGCGCAGGACCTCGCCGACGTGCAGCACGGTGCCGTCAGGCGTCGTCAACCCCAGGGAATCGAAGGCGAAGCCGTGCTCGCGGACCTCGTCCCAGACGCCGATCTCGCGCAGCACGCGCAGGGCGTTGCCCTGAAGGGTGATGCCGGAGCCGCGTACGTTCCAGTCCGGCCTGGCCTCGACGAGATCGACGTCGATGCCGGCCCGCCGCAGCAGCACGGTGACCGCGTTGCCGGCGGTGCCCCCTCCGACGACCAGGACTCTCGGTCTCCGCGTCGTTCTCTCCATGGCCGACTCCTTCGTTGGGCGGGTCACTTGACGGCGATCGGGTTGACCGGGGAGCCGACCGCTCCGGTGATGGGCAGGGGTGCGGCGGTGAGCCAGAACTCGTACACGCCGTCACGGGCGCAGTCCTCGGCGAGAGCGTCGGGGTCCCACATCTCGCCGATCAGCAGGCCCATGTTGGGGATGGCCACCTGGTGGAGCGGCTGGAAGGCGTCGTCGAACTCGTTCGGCCGCACCTCGAAGCCCCAGGTGTCGGTGGCGATCGCGGCGATCTCGCTCGTGTGCAGCCAGCCGGCCGTGGTGAAGGACAGCCCGGGTGAGTCGCCGCCCGCGTAGTCGCCCCAGCCTTCGCGGCGGGCGCGCGCCAGCCGCCCGGTCCGGACGACGACGATGTCACCGCGTCCGACGGCCACACCGTGCGCCCGGGCCGTCGCGGTCAGGTGCTCCGCGGTGATCGCGAACCCGTCGGGCAGTTCTCCGCGTTCGTCGCCGATCACCCGGCCGACGTCGAGGAGGACGCCGCGTCCGGCGACGTGCGGGGCCATGTGCTCGACGCCGGTGACCAGGTCGCCTTCGGAGGTGACGACCTTCGCGGCGTCCCGCCCGTTCCACGCCTTGCCGTGGTCGAAGATGTGCCCGAGTCCGTCCCACTGGGTGGAGCACTGCAGGGGCATCGCGATCACGTCGTCGGCGCCGCCGATGCCGTGCGGGAAGCCCTGGTTGCCCAGCGCCGCGTCCGTTCCCGTGTCCAGCATGGTGTGCACGGGGTTGGTGCGGCGGCGCCAGCCCTTCTGCGGCCCGTTCATGTCGAACCGCTGCGACAGCGAGAAGCCGACGCCCCGGCGGACCAGTGCCGCGCCTTCGCGGCGCTTGGCCTCGTCGAGGAAGTTCAGTGTGCCGAGGACGTCGTCCGCGCCCCACCGCCCCCAGTTGGAGTACGCCTTGGCCGCCTCGGCGATCGCCCCCTCGGGATCGCGCCGGTCCGCTCTCATGACGTCTCCCGGACGCACCGCGTGCGCTGCACGCCGAGACCGGTGATCGAACCCTCCATGACGTCGCCGTCGCGCAGCAGCCGGCCCCAGTGCATGCCGTTGCCGGCCGGGCTGCCGGTGAGCACCAGGTCGCCGGGCAGGAGGCGGGCGGTCCGGGAGATGTACGACACCAGCCGCGCGATGCCGAAGAGCATGTCCTCGGTGGACTCGTCCTGCATGGTCTCGCCGTTGAGCTTCAGGGTGACCCGCAGGTCACCCGGGTCGGTGATCGACCCGGCGGGCACGATCCACGGGCCGAGCGGGGTGAAACCGGGAGCGTTCTTGCAGCGCAGCCAGTCGGTGCCGATCGCCTTCATGTCCCGGCGGAAGACGGTGGCGCGGTCGGTGAGGTCGTTGGCGATGGTGTAGCCGGCGACGTACCCCAGGGCCTCCTCGACCGTCACCCGGTGGGCGGGCCTGGCGATGACGGCCGCCAACTCCAGCTCCCAGTCGGGCTGTTCGGCCCACTCCGGAAGTACGACGTCGTCGAAGGGTCCGGTGATCGCGCTCGGCAGACCGGTGAACACGTACGGCAGGTCCTCGGCCGCCCGCCGGTCCATGACCGCGGCGATCTCCGCGCGCGCCTCCTCCACGGTGCGGGGGTCGTCGGCGGCCCGATGGGCGACCTCCAGGTCGATCACATGCTGCCGGTAGTTGGCGCCGGACTGGAAGACCTGGCGGGGCTCGACCGGCGCGTGCGCCCGCAGTTGCTCCAACGGTCGCCAGCCGGCCGTCTCGTCGGCCGCGAGCTCGTGCAGGCGGGGGAGCATCTCGTCCCAGCGCTCGAGGATCCCCCGGGTCGTCGGGGCCGGCTCTCCGAGAGCCGTGCGAAGATCCAGCACGCGGCCCCCGGGGATCAGGAGACCGGGGAAAGACACCTGGTCAGGGCCGGAGAAGACGCCAAGGGCGAAGGGTCCGGAGAAGGACGCGGAAGCGGCTGCGGGTTTCACGGGAATGTCCTCCAGATTGCGGTGGGACCAATCTGACCCCCACGCCGTAATCTGGGAAATAGATTCTTGAGATGTTGATCATCTGTTCGGTAAATGCCGCCGCGAGCGGCCTCGCTCTGGAGGCGTCGTGTCCCTCTCCGGCCTCGACCTCAATCTCGTCCTGTCCCTGCAGGCCCTGCTGGAGGAACGCAACGTCACCCGCGCCGGACAGCGCGTCGGGCTCAGTCAGCCGGCCATGAGCGCGGCCCTGGCCCGCCTGCGCCGCCACTTCGACGACGATCTGCTCTCGCGCGTCGGCAGGCAGTACGAACTGACCGCCCTCGGCCGCGCTCTGCTGGACCGCACCTCGACCGCCTGCGACCTGCTGGAACGGGTCTTCAGCAGCAGGGCCGACTTCGCCCCGGGCAGCGAGGAGTACGAGTTCACCCTGCTCACCTCCGACTACGCACTCGCCGTGTTCGGCGCCGAGCTCGCCCGGACCGTGCACGCCGAGGCCCCTGGGGTACGGCTGCGCTTCCAGCGGCCGCCCGTCGACGTCACGGAGGACACCGCACCGCTGCTCAGCACGGCCGACGGGCTTCTGATGCCGCGCGGCATCATCAGCGGTTTCCCCGCCGCCGACCTGTTCAGCGACCGCTGGGCCTTCCTGGTGGCCGAGACGAACGACGAGGTCGGCGACCAGCTGACGATGGACGACCTGGCACGGCTGCCCTGGGTCATCTACCAGCGCGCCCACGACGCCCCGGCCGCCCGGCAGCTGAGCATGCTCGGCGTCGAACCCCGCGTGGAGATCTTCGTCGACAGCTTCCAGGCGCTGCCCTTCCTGGTCGCAGGCACCCGCCGGATCGCTCTGGTGCAGCAGCGTCTGGCCGAACTGCTGCGCGGCGTGGCCGCCGTACGCCTCATGGAACCGCCCTACGGTGCGGTCCCTCTCCAGGAGGCACTGTGGTGGCACCCGGTGCACACCCACGACGCGGCCCACATCTGGCTGCGCGAGACCGCGGCCCGGGTGGGCGCGGAGCTGGCCCCGTCCGCACCCGGCCGTCCCGCCGCCGGCTCACCGAGCTGACGGCGGTCCTGCATCCAGGCCCTGGATGATCCGCATCTCCGATATCGATCGGACGAGGGCTAGGCATGACCGGTCGGCTGGTCCATAGTCGTCTCAACCCGGCGCCGGAGCCGCACCGCCACCGCGGCCGGGACCGCGCAGGCGCCCGGCGAGCCGGCCCGCCCTGACGCCCGGCAGTCACCGGCGCCCCGCTCCGAGGCCGCCACGGGTACCGGCCGGCCCGACCACGACGGCCGCACCACCCCGTTCGTTCCCTCCCGACACGCCACGTGGAGTTCCCGCATGCCTGCACCCGTGTCCCCGCTCCCGTCCCCGCCGTCCGCTGCGGTCACCGACGACCGGCCCGAGCAGACCGTGTCCGGCCCCGGCCACCGGCTTCGCCTCACGCTGCTGATGGCCGGCGCCTGTCTGCCCATCCTGGGCGCGGTGCTCATCGCTCCCATCCTGCCGCAGATGCAGGACCACTTCGCGGACGTGGCGGGCGCCGACGCCCTCGTCCCCATGGCGCTGACGATCCCCGCCCTGTCCCTGGCCCTGCTGGCCCCCTTCGCCGGCGTCCTCGTGGACCGGCTCGGCCGTAAACGCCTCCTCGTCGTCGCGACCGTGGTGTACGCGATCCTCGGCACCGCTCCCCTGTGGCTGGACTCGCTCGTCGCCGTCGTCGCAAGCCGCGCTCTCGTCGGCGTCGCCGAAGCCGCCATCATGACCTGCTGCACCACCCTGCTCGGCGACTACTACGCGGGCCGGCAACGCGACCGCTATCTCGCGATGCAGACGATGTGCGCCTCGATCTCCGCGACGGCCTTCTTCGTCCTGGGCGGTGCGGCCGGATCGGCCGGCTGGCGCGCGCCGTTCTGGGCCTATGCCGTGAGCCTGCTGCTCGCCCCCGCCATGGCCGCCTTCCTCCCGCAGCCCCGGCCGGACGCCCACGCGAAGGAGCCCTCCCCCGCCGCCCCGGTACCGATGGCCGAGCGGCCCTTCCCCTGGCGTCCGCTGGCCGGCACATGCGCGCTGACCGTGTTCGGCGCCGTCCTCTTCTACACCGTCCAGGTGGAGATGGCGTACCTCCTGGACGACATGGGCGTGAGCGACTCCGCCGTGATCGGACTGGCCAGCGCCGGCTCCAGCGCCGCGATCGTGATCGGCGCGGTCGTCTTCACCAGGTCCGGCCGCAGCCCGCAGGACTGGCTGCCCACCGCCTTCGGCCTGTGCACCCTCGGCTTCGCGGTGATCTGGCTCGCTCCCGGCCCCGTCGTGCTGACCCTCGGCGCCGTGATCAACTGCCTCGGCGGCGGCATCATGCTGCCGAGCCTGCTGACCCTCGCCATGTCCAAGCTCGACTTCGCCGACCGCGGCCGCGGCACCGGACTGTGGACGGGCTCCTTCTTCCTCGGCCAGTTCATCTGCCCGCTCGTGGTGCTCGCCCTCGCCTCCGCCGTCGGCACCAGGGCGAACGCCCTCGGCGTCCTCGCCCTGGTCGGGGTCGCCGCCACCGCCGCACTCGGCGTCGCCGCCCGGCGACGCCGGACGGGAGCCGTCCCAGTGCCGGTCCGGCAGACGGCGGGCTGATCCGACGCGGCTCCGATCCAGCCCGAAAGCCCCCCGTCGCGACCGGCATCGCGGACCTCCCCGCGATGCTGCCCCCTCCACTCCACCGGAGAGCCGTGCTGACCCTGATCGCCGCCGTCCGCCGCAAGCCCGGCATGACGCACCAAGCGTTCCTGCACCACCTCCAGCATGTGCACGGACCTCTGTCGGCCGCGAACCCTCTTCACATTCGCCGCTATGTGCAGAACCACGTGTTCGACGCGTCCTTCGGCAGCGACGGGGACCCTGCGCACCTCACCGAGTTCGGCCGGGACTCCGTCACCGAGCTGCACTTCGACAGCGTGGAGGAGCTGGCCGCCACGATGTCCGACCCGTACTCGCGCGAGGTGATCGGCCCCGACGGCGCCCACTTCAACGACCTGCCCAGCGCCCTGGCCCTGCTGACCCGCCCCGTGGTGCTCGCGCCCCCACCGGCATCGGGCGGCGACGAGAGGCCCGTGAAGGTGCTGCACTTCCTCCACAGGTCGCAAGGAGTCACCCCGGACGACTTCGCCGAGCGGTGGCGGGCCGCCCATGAGGAGGTGCTCGCCGAAGAGGCGCCGCGGGTGCAGGCGTTGCGTGGACATGTTCAGCACCTGCAGGCCCCGGGGGCCGAGAAGGCGCTGCGCCACTTCGGCGGCGGAGGCGAACCCGCGTACGCGGGAGTCGCCGTCCTGTACTACGACTCTCCGGACGAAGCCCTGACCCACTTCCCTTCGTACGAGCGTTCCCTGCGGGAGCGGTCCGCACCGAGCGGCGGCTTCTACGACCCGTCCCGCTCGTTCGTCCTCTACAGCCGCGAGGTGACCGTCTTCTGAGCCGCCCGCCAGGCTCCCCGCGACAAGGCATCGCTGCGACCGGCCCCGCGCATCCGCCGACGCGTCATACCCGGCTCAGGACCAGGCTGTCACCGGCACGAAGGAGCTGTCCTGCCGGAAGAGGTCCGTGCCGTCGGACTGCTCCACGCGCAGTTCGTAGTTGTAGTGGCGCAGGTAGTTGCCGGGGTAGTTGTACGACTCGAAGCGGACCGAGCCGGCGGCCGTGCCGGTGCGGGCGATGAAGGTGGCGTCCCGCGCGAAGGTGGACGTGCCGTCGTTGGCGTCGAAGCGGCCGCGGAAGGAGTAGTGGCGCAGGTACTTGCCGGCCGCGTCACGGAACGAGTAGGCGTTGGCGTCGGCGAGTCCGGCGACGACGGTGAAGGTGGCCGCCTGCTTCTCGGCGGCGGTGCTGGAAGCGGTCACCACGGGGAGGTTCAGCAGGGCGGACTGCTCCTGCCAGTAGCGGGTCGTGTAGTTGCCCGAACGCAGGGAGCGCGTGGCGTTCTTGGTCAGGGTGGGGCCACCGGTCACCGTCTCCTTGACGACCGTGAAGTGGCGCGCCGTGCCCGAGATGCCGGGCAGCGCCTTGGGGGCGCTCCAGGTCGCGAAGGAGTCGTAGCTGTCGCTGTAGTAGTACTTGTGGTCGCCGTAGCCGTCGAAGAAGATCCGCCAGGCGCCGTTGTCGAGCTGGATGACGGTCGGTCCCTCGCGGTAACTGCCCCAGCCGGCCCAGTCGCCGGTCTTCTTGATCGTGTAGGGGCCGGCGAGGTTGGACGCCGTCGCGTACTCGATGTACTTCGCCGTCTCGTTCTTGGTGAACGCGTGGTAGGTCGAGCCGGTCTTCACGATGTACGTGTCGATGTGATTGGCGCCGATGCCGGACAGGGCGACCGGTGAACTCCAGGCAGTGAGACTTGAGTTGGTGGCCTTGAGGAGGTACGGCGTGAAGATCCACTCGTCGTTCGTCGTCGAACAGGACACGATGACGTTGACGCTGCCGTCGCTGTCGACGAAGAACTCCGGCGCCCAGGCGCGGGAGAGGTTGGCGATCGGGACCGTGTAGTCGTACAGGAAAGACCAGTTGACCCGGTCGGAGCTGCGGGCGAAGCCGATGGTGGTGCTGGCGTCCTGCCAGGTGTGGGTGGTGTAGGTGATGTAGTAGTAGCCGTTGGTGTGCTTGAAGACGCTCGCGTCGCGGATGCGGTTGGCGGGCGGGGTGTACGCGGAGGCCTGCACCAGCCGGAAGTCGGTGGCGTCGTCGGACTGGTAGACGTTCACCGTCCCGTCGTCGCTGTCGAGGAACGGCACGATGGTGTAGCGGGTGGCCGATCCGGCGGCGGGCGCGGCGGCGAGGGCCGTGCCGAGCAGGCCGGGGGCCTCGCCGAGCACGAACGCGGCGGCGGGCAGGACGGCCATCGCGCGCAGCAGGGCACGGCGGGACGGGGCGGGGTGACGTGTCGTCATGGTGCGGCTCTCCTACGGCTCAGGGTTCGACATCCCGAACAAGGTCCGGAAAGTCGATCAGAAGCTAGGGGCGGGGCGAGAACACGTCAATCCTTTGCGCAGGAACACGAGGCGCCTGTGAGGCGACTGTGCCGCCGAAGGGTCCGACCCTCTCCGTCAGGACGCCCAACTCGCCATATTTCGCGTGCCGTTCCGCTGTTCGGGCGCCGCAGGTTACCGTGCGGTAGACAACGTCGTCCCGGAGGTGCCCCGTATGACGCCCGACCGTGCCGCAGGTCTGACGGACACCGCACGCGCCCTGGCCGAGGGCGAGGTGTCGTCCCGCACGCTCGTCGAGCGGACCCTCGCCCGGATCGAGGCGACGCAGGGCGTCCTCAACGCCTTCCGGGTGGTGCGGGCCGAGGCCGCGCTCGCCGAGGCCGAGGCGGCCGACCGGGAATTGGCGTCCGGCGTGCGCCGCCCTCTGCTCGGGGTACCCGTCGCCGTCAAGGACGACATGGACGTGGCGGGCGAGCCGACCGCGTTCGGCTGCGCCGGCGCCCACCCGCCCGTCGCCGAGGACGGCGAGGCGGTCCGCCGGCTGCGGGCGGCGGGAGCCGTGATCGTGGGCAAGACCAACACCTGCGAGCTCGGGCAGTGGCCGTTCACCGAGGGCCCGGCCTTCGGCGCCACCCGCAACCCGTGGAGCACCGGGCACACGCCCGGCGGATCCTCCGGCGGTTCGGCGGCGGCGGTGGCGGCGGGGCTGGTGCCGGCCGCCCTCGGCTCGGACGGGGCCGGCTCCGTCCGCATCCCGGCCTCCTGGACGCATCTGATCGGCGTCAAACCGCAGCGCGGCCGCATCTCGACCTGGCCGCGCGGCGAGTCCTTCCAGGGCATCACCGTCAACGGCACCCTGGCCCGGACCGTCGCCGACGCGGCCCTGCTGCTCGACGCGGCCGCGGGCAACCACGCGGGCGACCCGCACCGGCCGCCGGCCGTCGACGCCTCGGCGGCGGTGCGCCGCGACCCCGGAAGGCTGCGGATCGCGCTGTCGCTGAAGCCGCCGTTCACCGCCGTGGCCGCCCGTTTGCGGCCCGAGGTCCGCGCCCGGGTCCTCGAACTCGCCGAGACACTGGCCGGCCTGGGCCACACGGTCGAGGAGGCCGATCCACCGTACGGGCAGATCGGCCTCACCTTCGTGCCCCGGGCGACCGCGGGCATCGCCGAGTGGGTCGCCGACGCGCCCTTCCCCGCGCTCCTGGACCGGCGCACCCGGGACGCCGCCCGGCTGGGCAGACTGCTCGGCGGAGCGCCGCTGCGGGCGGCCCGGCGCGCCGAGACCGTCCTGCACCGCCGCGTCGGCGCCTTCTTCGACCGTTACGACGTGGTCCTCGCGCCGACGACGGCCGCTCCCCCGCCGCGCATCGGGGCCATGCTGGAGCTGAGCGGGATCGCCACCGACCGCGCCATGATCGCCGCCTGCCCGTACGCCTGGCCGTGGAACGTGCTGGGCTGGCCCGGCGTCAATGTCCCGGCCGGCTTCGCCCCCGGCGGGCTGCCGGTCGGGGCCCAGCTCCTCGGTCCGGCGCACAGCGAGCCGCTGCTGCTCTCGCTCGCCGCCCAACTGGAGGCCGAGCTGCGCTGGCACGAGCGGTGGCCGAGCGAAGCGGTCGCCGACTCCCCGGCCTGACGGCCGTGTTGTGCCCGTACCCTGTGACCATGGACGACGCGTCGATGGTCGGGCTGATGGGGCGGGTCACCGGGACGATCGGACCGGGGCTCGTCGGCGAGGTCATGGTCCGGGTGCGCGGCGGGGCCGAGCACTTCCTCGCCTACGCGGCGGACGGCACGGCCCGCATCGAGCGCGGCACCGTCGTGATGGTGGTGGAGCACCTGCCGCCCCGGTCGGTCTACGTCACCCGCGCGTACGACAGTTGAGCCCGCCGCGACCCAGGTGAGAGCCGCTTTCGTGCGGCTTCGGGAACGTAAGCGTCAAGATTGCAACAAGGATGCGTCAGCGTCTTCAACCCGGGGCCGGTGAGGCGCAGACTCCCTTCGTTCGGTGCCGAAAGGGCACCATCACAAGGGGGCGTATGCCGATGGTTGTCGGCGTCGTTGCGGGGGTGGCGGTTGTCGCCGTCCTCGCTCTGATCGGTCTGTTCAAGATGATGTGGCGCGTCGCGGAGCCCAACGAGGCACTCGTCATCTCCGGCTCCAACCACCGTACCGAGGGTCTCGAGGCGGGCATGGGTTTCCGCATCGTCACCGGACGCGGAACGCTGGTGATGCCCGGCGTGCAGGTGGTGCGCAAGCTGTCGCTCGACCTGAACGAGACCGAACTGCAGGTGGACTGCGTGACGCACCAGGGCATTCCGCTCAGGGTGCGGGGCGTGGTCATCTTCAAGGTGGGCGACGACTTCGTGTCGATCGCCAACGCGGCCCGGCGCTTCCTCGACCAGCAGAAGCTGATGTCGGAGCGGGTGCACAACGTCTTCGCCGGTCATCTGCGGTCCATCGTGGGCGGGCTGACGGTCGAGGACATGATCCGCGACCGGGAGAAGCTCACCGGGCAGACCCGTGCCGCCTGCGGTACGGAGATGGAGAAGCTGGGCCTGATCGTGGACTCGCTGCAGATCCACGAGATCGAGGACCCGACCGGATACATCAAGAACATGGCGATGCCGCACGCGGCGGCCGTGCAGCGGGACGCGCGCATCGCCCAGGCGGAGGCCAACCGGCTCGCCACGGAGGCGGAGCAGGCCTCGTTCGCCCGGATGGCGGAGGCCACCCGGGACAGCGAGATCCTCCAGGCCGGCTACCAGGCCGAGCGGGACAAGGCGGGAGCGAAGGCCCGTCAGGCGGGACCCCTCGCCGACGCCGCCGCCCGGCAGGAGGTCGTCGTCCAGGAGACACGGGTGGCCGAGCTGGAGGCGCACCGTCGCGAGCAGCAGCTCCAGGCTGACGTGCGCAAGCCCGCTGACGCGCAGGCCTACGAGAAGCGCACGCTGGCCGAGGCGGAGCGCGACGCCCGGATCTCGGCGGCCGAGGCCAAGGCGAAGGAGACGGAGCTCGCGGCGGCCGCCGAGGCGACCCGCGTCAAGCAGGCCGCCGGCGCCGAGGCCGAGGCGACCAGGACCCGGGGTGAGGCCTCCGCGGCCGCGACCCGGGCCACCGGTGAGGCCGAGGCGGCCTCCGCACAGGCCAGGGGTCTGGCGGCGGCCGAGGCGGCGAAGGCACAGGGTCTCGCGGAGGCGGAGGCCATCAAGGCCCGTGCCGCCGCGCTCGCCGAGAACCAGGAGGCGGTCGTCGCCCAGCAACTCGCCGAGAACTGGCCGGAGATCGTGAAGGCGGGCGCGTCCGCCTTCGGCAACGTCGACAACATGGTGCTGCTCAACGGCGCCGACGGCATGGCCGACGTGTTCGCCAAGGCGCTCACCATGGGCGGGACGGGACTGGGGCTGGCCCGGCAGCTGCTCGCCTCGATGAACCAGAACGGCCATGCTCCCGGCGGGAGTTCGCCGCTGAACGGGTCGGCAGCGCCGGCTTCGCAGAAGGTGACCGTCGAGGAGAGGTGACACACCGGTGAGGCACGGTCACGGGGACACCGCTTAAGGTGCCCCCGTGACCGCGTTTACCGATGCAGACGTCCCGGGCCGCTCCGGCCCCACCGCCACCGTCGAGGCCGACCCGCGTGAGGTCGGCCGGGTGCGAACCGAGTACTCCCCCGCGCACGACGGCGACCCGGACCCCGGCGAGATCGTGTGGACCTGGGTGCCGTTCGAGGAGAACGACGGCCGGGGCAAGGACCGTCCGGTGCTCGTCGTCGCCCGGGAGCCGGGCGGCACCTTCCTGGCCGTGCAGCTCTCCAGCAAACGGCACGACGGCGACCGGGAGTGGGTGGCCATCGGCAGCGGGCCGTGGGACCGGACCGGCCGCGACTCCTGGGTCGACGTCGACCGCGTGCTGCGACTGCACGAGGACGGCATGCGCCGTGAGGCCTGCGCGCTGGACCGGATGCGGTTCAACCTGGTGCGGCAGCGCCTGCACGAGCGCTACGGCTGGACCTGAGCACCCGCCCGGTCGAAGGCGTGCCCGAAGGCGGCGCGGACCGTGCCGCCCGGGGTCCGGTCCAGCACCCCGAAGACCACGTGGGCGAAGCTGTGCTCGAAGCGGCCGCCGGCCGCCAGCAGGGCCCGGAACGCCTCCGCCACCTGCGCGGGATCGTTGCGGAACACCCCGCAGCCCCACGCGCCCAGCACCAGGCGGCGGTAGCCGTGCGCGGCGGCCGTCTCCAGGACCCGTTCGGCGCGGGCGGACAGGGCGCGCGGCAGCTCGCCGGCCCGCTGCGGCGCCGTGCGCAGCACCACGCCCGCGTTCGGCGCGGCGGCCGTCAGGAAGCCGACGGTGTACGGCGCGTCCAGCAGACGGCCCCGGTCGTCGCGGAAGACGGGGACGGCCGGTGAGTGGATCACGCGGTCCGTGTAGAACGGGTCGCGGTGGGCGCGGTGGTGGTCGTAGAACCCCCGGGCCTCCAGCAGGCACGTGTACAGCGCGGAGGCCCGGCACAGCGCCTCCTCCTGCGCCTGGGCCCCGTTGAGGAAGCCGCCGCCGGGGTTGCGCGCGGACGCGAAGTTGAGGACGGCGACCGCCTCTCCCCCGGCGACCGGCGCTCCCCCGGCGACCGGCGCTCTCCCGGCGACCGGCGCTCTCCCGCCGACCGGCGCTTCCCCGGCGACCGGGTTCCCTGCGGCGGCCGGTTCCGCGGACGCGACGGCGAGCCGGCGGGCGGCCTCCAGGCTGCTCTCGCCGGTGACCTCGACGCGCAGGTCCACCGGCGGGGCCGCGGGCACGTCGACCGGTCCCGGTCCCCTCGTCCGCGTGCCGGCCCGGGCGGCCTCGACCGCCGCGGCGAGGGACACCTCGCGCCCGTCGGACGCGCGATAGCCGCCGGCGGTCACGATCCGCTCCGTCTCCCGGGCGATGCCGCGCAGGCGCGCGCTCACGGGGCCACCCCCGTGGACCCCGTGAGCGCGCGCCGCGCGGTCGCTCCCGGCCCGCACACCGCCTCGCGCCGCACGCGGCGCGTCTCCCCCGTCGAGCTCATGCACGCATCGTGAGCGATCCTGGACATCGTGTGCAACAAGATTTTCCGGCGCCTCGCCCATGTGGCGCATGCTCCGGGTCCGCCCCGGGAAGCAGCTCTGGGGCGGCGGGAAACCGGCAGTGAACCGGTGGAGAATCGCCACGGAACCCGGGCTTCACGGTCCTGAAAGTGCCGATGTGCACCCTTGTGCGAATCGGATTCAGGGTCTTGGGTGGAACGAGCTCTACCGGTCCGGCCGCACCGAGGCCCGACCGGTGGCATGGTGGAATCTCAGGAGGATCCCGACATGTCCGACTCGGTCAGCGACTGTACGAACGGAGCAGAACCGCGCACCGCCCTCACCGAAGCCGAGGTGGAGGCGCTCGTCAGGGGAATCTGCTTCAAGACCGGCCCGCCCCGAACCGTCGGGGTCGAGGTGGAATGGCTCGTCCACGGGCTGCACGCACCGCAGCTCCCCGTCACACCCGAACGACTCGAAGCGGCCTACGCCGCACTGCGGGACGTGCCCCTCGGCTCGCCGCTCACCGTCGAACCCGGCGGCCAGCTGGAGCTGAGCTCGCCGCCCGCCGCCTCCCTCATGGAGTGCGTGCACACCGTCTCCGCCGACCTGGCCGCGGTCCGCGCGACCCTGCACGAGCAGGGACTCGCCCTCGCCGGCATCGGCACCGACCCCTGGCACCCACCGCGCCGGTTCCTGCACGAACCGCGCTACGACGCCATGGAGGCCTGCCTCGACCGCACGGGACCGGCGGGCCGCGCCATGATGTGCACCTCGGCCTCCGTACAGGTCTGCCTGGACGCCGGATACGAGGAGCCGGGCCCGCTCGGGCACGGCCGGCGCTGGTGGCTGTCGCACACGCTGGGCGCGGTGCTGATGGCGGCCTTCGCCAACTCCCCGCTGCTCGGCGGCGTCCCCACCGGCTGGCGCTCCACGCGGCAGCTGCTGTGGATGGAGATCGGCGCCGGTCGTGCGGGCGGTCCGGCCATGGACGGCGATCCGCGCGCGGCATGGGCGCGGCACGTGCTGGACGCGCCGGTGATGTGCGTCCGGCGTGCCGAGGGCGCCTGGGAGGTGCCCGACCGCCTGACCTTCCGGCAGTGGACCCGAACGGGTGAGCCGACCCGGGAGGATCTCGACTACCACCTCACCACCTTGTTCCCGCCGGTCAGGCCGCGCGGCCATCTGGAACTGCGCATGATCGACGCACAGCCCGGCGACGACGGCTGGATCGTGCCGCTCGCCGTGACGACGGCCCTGTTCGAGGACCCCGAGGCCGCCGAGTTCGCCTACCGCGCGGTCAAACCGCTGGCCGAGCGGGCCCGGCCGCTGCCGGCCCCGCACAATCCGCTGTGGATGGACGCGGCCCGCAACGCGCTCACCGACCCCGAACTGCACGAGACGGCGGTCGCCTGCTTCGCCGCGGCCCTGCGGGCGCTGCCCCGCCTCGGCGCCGACGACGCCGTGCTGGAGGCCGTGACGGGCTACCGGGACCGCTACGTCCTCAAGGGGCGCACACCCGCCGACGACCAGCTCGACCGCCTGCGCGGCACGGACGCCCGCGCGCACGGGAAGGACCTCCGCCCATGACCGAGCCCGCCCTGGACGCGGAGCCCGCAACCGACGCGGCCGCCTCACCCGCCTCGAACACGGCCGCCCCGGACCCGGACGTGCTGCGCGCCCGCGCACTCGCCTCGCTCACGACGGCCCGCGCCCGCACGACGCTGCTGACCACCTGCGTCGAGGAACCCGACCTCACCGCCCAGCACTCCCCGCTGATGTCCCCGCTGGTGTGGGACCTCGCCCACATCGGCAACCAGGAGGAACTGTGGCTGCTGCGCGCGGTGGCCGGCCGGGAGGCGATGCGCCCCGAGATCGACGGCCTGTACGACGCCTTCGAGCACTCGCGCGCCGAGCGCCCCACGCTGCCCCTGCTGCCGCCCGCCGAGGCCCGGCGGTACGCGGCGGAGGTACGCGGCCGGGTCACCGACGTGCTGGAGTCGGCCGACTTCCACGGCACCCGGCTCACCGAGTCCGGCTTCGCCTTCGGGATGATCGCGCAGCACGAACAGCAGCACGACGAGACCATGCTGATCACCCATCAGCTCCGCACGGGGCCGCCGGTGCTCACCGCCCCCGACCCCGAACCGGTCCCGCTGTTCACCGGCCCGGCCGAAGTGCTCGTCCCGGGCGGTCCGTTCACCATGGGCACCTCCGGCGAGCCCTGGGCCCTGGACAACGAACGCCCCGCCCACCGGCGTGAGGTGGCCCCCTTCCACATCGACACGACCCCGGTGACGAACGCGGCCTACCAGACGTTCATCGAGGACGGCGGCTACGACGAGGAACGCTGGTGGACGCGGGACGGCTGGGCGCACATCCGCCGGCACGGCATCCACGCGCCGCTGTTCTGGCGCCGTGACGGCGGGCAGTGGATGCGCCGCCGGTTCGGCGTCACCGAGGTCGTGCCGCCCGACGAGCCGGTGCTCCACGTGTGCTGGTACGAGGCCGACGCCTACGCCCGCTGGGCGGGACGCCGGCTGCCCACCGAGACCGAGTGGGAGAAGGCGGCCCGCTTCGACCCCGCGACCGGCGGCTCGATGCGCTATCCATGGGGCGACGCCGATCCCACGCCGGAACACGCCAACCTGGGCCAGCGCCATCTGCGTCCGGCCCCGGCGGGCAGCTACCCGGCCGGCGCCTCCCCGCTCGGCGTACGGCAGTTGATCGGCGACGTCTGGGAGTGGACGTCCAGCGACTTCCTTCCCTACCCGGGCTTTCGGGCGTTCCCGTACAAGGAGTACTCGGAGGTGTTCTTCGGGCCCGAGCACAAGGTGCTGCGCGGCGGTTCGTTCGCGGTGGACCCGGTCGCCTGCCGGGGCACCTTCCGCAACTGGGACTACCCGATCCGGCGGCAGATCTTCTCCGGGTTCCGCACGGCCCGCCCGGGGGCGCTCTGATGTGCCGTCACCTCGCCTACCTGGGGCCCGAGGAGGCACTCGGCAGGCTCCTCGTCGATCCCCCGCACGCGCTGTACCGCCAGTCGTGGGCGCCGCGGCGGCAGCGCCACGGCACGGTCAACGCGGACGGCTTCGGGGTGGGCTGGTACGCCGCGGGCGACCCGGCGCCGGCCCGCTACCGCAGGGCCGGGCCCATCTGGGCGGACCTGTCCTTCGCCGACCTGGCCCGGGTCGTGCGCAGCGGGGCCGTGCTGGCCGCCGTCCGGGACGCCACCCTGGCCGGCGCCGACGCGGAGGCCGCGGCGGCCCCGTACGCGGCGGACGCCTGGCTGTTCAGCCACAACGGGGCGGTCGCCGGCTGGCCGCGCTCGCTGGGGCCGCTGACGCGCACCCTGCCCGCCGCCGACCTGCTGTCCATGGAGGCCCGCAACGACTCCGCGTTCGTGTGGGCGCTGCTCCTCGCCCGGCTGCGCGCCGGGGACCCGGCGGGCCAGGCGCTGACGGACACCGTCCTCGAGGTCGCCGCCGCGGCCCCCGGCTCCCGGCTCAACCTGCTGCTCACCGACGGGACGGCCGTCACCGCGACCGCATGGGGCGACACCCTCTGGTATCTGGCGGACCCCGGCAGGGGCACGGTGGTCGTGGCCTCCGAACCGTACGACGACGATCCGCGCTGGCAGGAGGTCCCGGACCGGACCCTGCTCGTGGCGAGCCGCGCCGACGTCCTGCTCACCCCGCTCAAGGACCCGAGCGCGGACACGGCATCCGCACCACGCAAGGAGACCGGTACGTGAGTCCGTTCCCGATCACCCCCGCCCTCCCCGAGGACGGCACCGACGCCGCCGGCGAAAGGCGATCCCCCCATCCCGCCGACGAGGCGGCGGCCGAAGAGAGGCACTCATGACCGGCACCCGCGCCTACGGCTACACCGACACTCTCGAGGCCGAGCACTACGGCACCGCCCTGCGCGCCGATGTCGGCGCCGGGCTGACCCGTACCCCGAAGTCCACGGCGCCCACCTGGTTCTACGACGCCCGGGGCAGCGAGCTCTTCGAGGAGATCACCCAGCTTCCGGAGTACCCCCTGTGGCGAGCCGAGCTCGGGCTGCTGCGGCTGCACGCCGGCGACATCGCCGCGCGGACCGGGGCCCGCAGCCTCGTCGAGCTCGGATCAGGCAGCTCGACCAAGACGAAGCTGATCATCGAGGCGTTGGGGCCGACGGGCCTGCACTACGTTCCGATCGACGTCAGCGCGGACGCGCTGCACCAGGCCGGCGCGCAGCTCGTCCAGGAATACCCGGGCATCCGGCTGCACGCCCTGCGGGCCGACTTCACGGCTCCGCTCGTCCTTCCGGAGCTGCCCGCGGAGGGTTCCCGGATCATCGCCTTCCTCGGCAGCACGCTGGGCAACTTCCTGCGGCCCGCCCGCGGCCCCTTCCTGCGGGGGCTCCGGGACATCATGCGCCCAGGGGACTTCCTGCTGATCGGCGCCGACCTGGTGAAGGACGAGCAGGAGATGATCGCCGCCTACGACGACGTGCAGGGCGTCACGGCCGAGTTCGACAAGAACCTGCTGCACGTCCTGAACCGTGAACTGGACGCCGACTTCGACCCCGACGCCTTCGATCACGCCGCCGTGTGGAACAGCGGGGAGAGTCACGTCGAGATGAGGCTGCGCAGTCGAACCGAGCAACTGGTGAAGATCCGGGAACTCGACCTGGCCGTGCCGTTCGAACGCGGCGAGGAATGGATCACCGAGCGCAGCGCCAAGTTCACCGTCTCCGGGCTGCAGCAGGAGATGGCCGCCGCGGGCCTTCGCACGCGGGAGCTCTGGGCCGACCCCGACGCCGGCTTCATGCTCACCCTCGCCACCGCGCACTGAGCCGGCCCACCGCCCGCCGACGGTACGCCCCGGGGTTCCCGGGGGCGGGGCTCATGCCGTGAGTCCCGCCCTCGCCCGGGCCGTCGGCGGCCACCCCGGCCGGCTCCCCGCCGGCCCGCCCCGCCCCGCCGTCCCGCCCCGCCGGCCCACTCCGCCGGTCACGGATGGAAGGGGTCCCAGCCCGGCTCCCCGGTGGACGAGGGGCTGACGGCGGACCGGCCCGGGGCGCACCGCGCGGGATCGGGCGGCGGGAACAGCCGGTACGCGCCGACCCGGTCGGTGACGAACCGTACCGACGCGTCCACGTCGGCCGACGGGCCCGGTGTCACCCGGGGCAGCTCTCGTCCGGTCAGGGGTCCACCCGCGTACACGGCGGCGAGCACCCCGACGCACACGCCTTCCCGCCCGGCGGGAAGGCCACCGGGGAAGCCGACGGTCCGGGTCGTGCCACCGTCCGCAGTGAGGTGACGGCGCCTGACGGACGACGAAACGGTCCGCGTCGCCGTGGCCGTCGTCGTCGTGGCCGTCGTCGTGGTCGTGGTCGTGGTGAGCGTCCAGAACTCGACCTGCACGTCGAGCGGACGGCACAGCCGCCGGGCGTCGACCGACCGCGGCGCGCCCACGACGACCGACATCCTGGCGCCCGACGCGGCGGCGCCCTCGGCCGTGCGGAAGGAGACCGCACCGCGCAGCCAGGCGGCCTTCTGCCGTGCCGACCATGTGCCGTCGGCACGGCAGCCTCCGGTCCGCGTGGTCTCGGACGCCTTCGAGCAACCGGCGGTGAGCAGGGCGAAGGCAGTTGCGAGGGCCGCTGCGAGGGCCGTCAGCGCCCCGCGGCGGAGCCGGGTCCGGATGGTGTGCATGGATTCCTCGTTCGTCACGGGCCGGCCCGCGGACGTCCGATCTGCGGGCGGCGAGCAGTCTGCCGGGAGCCGGCCCCTGCGAGGACGCCGGAAAGCCGCTGTGTCCGCTTCGTGATCATGGGGATGGCGTGTCGCGCCCCGGACCGCGTGCCGTTCGTCTCGTGGCCGAGGCCCCGGAGCTTCTCCGGGGAGACGGTTTGCCGCGCGGAACTCCCCTTTCCGGCGATCCGTAGCCGAAATCACCGAACAGTTGAGCAATCGGCTTCCCGTGTTCACGATTTCCCTGTCGAACGCCCGACGGCAGACCTCGGGCCCCAGCGCTGCAGAAGCGAGTCGAGCATGGTGCGTGTCCGTGCGTCTCTGTCCCAGCTGCCCGCCCGTGTGCCGGGCCGCGATGTGCCCGACTCCCGCCCCGACGTCGTCCGTCCGGTGCCCGGCGAGGGCGTCCGGGTGACGATCGGGGTGCCGGCGCAGTACGACGCCCTGTCGGCGCTCGCGGCGAGCCGGAGAGGCTGACGGCCGTGCGCCCCGGCCCCTACGAGCGTCATCGCGAACTCCTGCACAGCGTCGTCCGCGCCCTCGCCGCCGGTGAGTGCCACCGTCCCTTCGCCGAGGCGACCGTCCAGGACGCGGCCGACGCGGGCATGCGGTCGACCCGCACCGCGGGAAAGGTGTTCGGCTCGCTGCTGGGGCGGCCCTTCGATCTGGTGCAGCCCGGCGAAGTCGCCCGTGTGCGCACGGAGTCGTCGCCGTACGGGCTCGGCCTCGCCATCGCCTATCCCCGATGTGAACCCTCGGAGCTGGTCGCGGCGGCAGCACGGGCGGCGCCCGGCTGGCGTGCCGCGGGGCCCCGTCGGCGTGCCGGGCTCGCCGTGGAGATCCTGCGGCGGCTCAACACCCGCAGTCACGAACTGGCCCTCGCGGTGCACCACACCACCGGTCAGCCGTTGCGGGCCGCGCTGCACGCCGCCGGGCCGCGCGCGCAGGACCGTGCGCTCGAGGTGGTGGCCCAGGCCTTCGCCGAGTCGGAGCGGGTTCCGTCCGGCCTGCACTGGGAGAGCGCGGGACGACGCGGTGGGCCACCGCTCGCACTGCGGGGTACCTGCACCCTGGTGCCACGTGGCGTGTCACTGCTCATCGGCTGTCCCGACTTCCCGCTCTGGAACGGTTACCCGGGCCTGTTCGCCAGCCTGGTCACCGGCAATCCCGTCGTCGTCGCCCCGCATCCGCGCTCGGTGCTGCCGCTGGCGATCACCGTGCGCGTCGCCCGGCAGGTGCTGGAGGAGGCCGGTCACGACCCGGACCTCGTGACCCTCGCCGTGTCGGAGCCGGGGCGGAGGGCGCACCTGCGGCTGGCCACCGACCCGGCCGTGCGGATCGTCGACTTCACGGGCTCCGCGCGCGTCGCGGACTGGCTGGAGCGGCATGCCGCGCAGGCCACCGTGTTCGCCAACCGGACCGGCCTGAACACCGTCGTCGTGGACTCGACCGACGACTACCCCGGCCTGGTCCGCGGGCTCGCCCTCTCCTCCTGCCTGTGCAACGGGACGGTGCGCACCACACCGCAGAACATCCTGGTGCCGGAGCGCGGCTTCGGCACCGACGAAGGCCACAAGACACTGCGTGACCTGGGGACCGACCTCGGTGACGCCGTGGACCGGCTGCTCGGACACCCCGTGCGCGCGGCGGGGGTGCTGGGCGCGACAACCGACGACGAGGTGCGCGCCGCGCTGACCGAGGCCGCACGGTACGGCCCGGTCGTGCACGCCTCCGGCCCGGTGCCCCATCCGCGCCATCTGGGCGCCGAGCTGCGCAGTCCGCTGCTGGTGCGGCTGCGCGCCTCGGACGAGCAGGTCTACACGCGGGAGTGGCCCGGACCGATCTCCTTCCTCATCGGCACCGAGTCCACCTCGCACAGTCTGGCGCTCCTGCGCCGTACGGTGGCGCGGCACGGCGCGCTCTACGCCTCGGTGCACTCCACCGACACGCTGGTCCTCGCGGCGGCCGAGACGGCGGCGCTCGACGCCGGGGTGCCGCTGGTGGAGAACCTGGACGATCTGCCGGCCGACCCGTCCTCGGCACTCGCGGATCTGCCGGGCGGGGGAGCCCACTTCGTCACCGGGCGGTTCCGGGTGGTGCGCTCACGCAGGCACGCCACGCCGCCGCCGGGTCCCGCGCCGGCGTCCGCGAGGTGCGTCGAGGCCGCCGAGCTGGTGGACCGGTGAAGCCGCCGGCCTCAGTCCGTCCAGGTGGCGCCGCGTCCCCGCACCTCGTCGAAGACGAGCCAGGTGCGGGTCGAGCGCACGCCCGGCACCGCCTGGATGCTCTCCAGCACGACCGTGCGCAGGGCCAGGTTGTCCGGGGCGCGCACCAGCACCAGGACGTCGAAGTCGCCGGTGACGAGGGCGACATGCTCCACGTAGGGGATGCGGCGCAGGTCGCGGGAGATGTCACGCCAGGCGTTCTGCTCGATGCTCATCGTGACGTACGCGCTCGTGCCGAGGCCCGCCCGCTGGGCGTCGAGCTGCGCGGTGAAGCCCGTGATGACGTCCTCGGCCACGAGCCGGCCGATGCGGGTGTAGGCGTTGGCCCGGGAGATGTGCACCTGCTCGGCGAGTGAGCGGACCGAGATCCGGCCGTCCTCGAGGAGCCGGCTGAGGATCTGCCGGTCGATGTCGTCGAGCGGGACGGCGGTGCGTCCGGCCGCTGCCGTCGGCGGCGAGTCTCCCTCGGACACCTTGTCCTCCCTGGCCGTCGATTTCGGCAGTTCATCACCGGTTCGGTGGGACTGCTGAACACATATTCAGGTATCGGCGCACTTCTCCTGTCAAGTGTCCGGAGGAAGCACGTGCCCTCAGAGCGCCGAGAAGGACGCCCGGGCGGCCCCGTCGTGGCTCAAGGGCCGGCGTGGCTCAGGAACCGGCGTGGCGTCGCAGGAGGGGGCGCACGCTGAGGGGCTGCAGTTCACTCAGCACGATGGTGGTGTTGGAGCGGACGACGCCGGGGACTTCGAGGAGGTGGTTGGTGATGCGGTGGAGGTCCGTGGTGTCACGGGCGACGACCCGGGCGAGGAGGTCCGCGTCGCCGGTGGTGACGAGGAGTTCGACGACTTCGGGGATGCGCAGGACGCCCTCGCGGGTGGGCTCCCCCACTCTCTGACTGATCGACAGGGTGATCAGGGCGAGCAGGGGGTAGCCCAGCGCGGCCGGGTCGACCCGGCGGCTGGGTTCCTTGAGGTGGCCGCTCTCCTCGAGTCTGCGCAACCGGCTCTGGACCGTGTTGCGGGCGAGGCCGAGCCGGTCGGCCAGAGCCACGGTGGTCGCCTGCGGGTCCGCGTCGAGCGCGAGGAGGATGCGGGCGTCGACGGCGTCCACGTTTCGCATGATGCCCAGTATGCCACGGCACACACCTATGCCATTGAGCATAATGCGCAATGCATTGGACGCATATTGCGCATCCTGATGACCGTTCCTAGGTTTCGGCCATGCAGAAAGCACCATGCGATGACATGACAGTGAAGAGCGTCTCCCCTGCCGAGGGCCGGGTGTGGGGTGACGAGGACGAGGTTGTCTCGGTTGCCGTGCAGTACGCCTGGCAGCGTCTGAGGCAGGACCCGGACCCGGTGACGGGCGCCCGCCCCGCAGCCGACCTGGCCGAAGCCGCCGGCAGCACCGTCACCGCCCCCGGGATCGGCGCCGCCGCAGCGCTCTCTCTCTTCGACCGCGTCCTGGCGCCCGCCACCCGTGCCCAGAACGGGCCGACGAACCTGGCCTACATCCCCGCGGCCCCCACCCGGGCCGCGCTCGCCTTCGAAGCCGTCACCGGTGCGGCGAACATCTTCGCGGGGACCTGGGAGGCCGGGGCCGGGGCCATCCACGCCGAGAACGAGGCGCTCGCGTGGCTCATCCGGCTGCTCGGCTGGCCCGCCACCGCGGCGGGATGCTTCGTCAGCGGCGGCACCATGGGCAACCTCTCCGCCCTCGTCGCGGCCCGCGCCGCCGCCTCCGGCCGGCCCCGCCCGGCCGGAGGCTGGAAGATCGTGTGCGCCGACAGCGCACACTCCTCGATCCGGTCCGCGGCGCGCGCCATGGACGTGGAGGTGGTCACCGCGCCCGTGGACCGGCACGGGCACCTCACCGGAGCCGCCGTGAACGCCGCCCTCGACGCCACCGACGGGGTGTTCGCCGTCGCGGCCACCGCGGGGACCACGAACGCCGGCCTGGTCGACGAGCTCGACACGATCGCCGACGCCTGTGAACGGCACGGCGTGTGGCTGCACGTCGACGGCGCCTACGGCGGAGCCGGCCTGGCGGCTGCCAGCGTGCGCCATCGCTACACCGGCATCGAGCGCGCCGACAGCTTCGTCGTCGATCCCCACAAGTGGCTGTTCGCGCCGTACGACTGCTGCGCGCTGCTCTACCGCGACCCCGCTCCGGCACGCGCCGCGCACAGTCAGTCGGCGCACTACCTCGACGCCATCGACCGCGACGCCCACAACCCGTCGGACCTGGCGCTCCACCTCAGCCGCCGCGCCCGCGGCCTGCCGTTCTGGTTCAGCCTGGCCGTCCACGGCACCGACCGCTACGCGACCGCCGTGGAACGGACCCTGACCACCAGCCGACAGGTCGCCGACGCCATCCGGGCAAGCGACCACCTGCGCCTGGTCGCCGAACCCGAGTTGTCCGTCGTCCTGTTCGAACGACCGGGATGGAGCGCGCAGGACTACGCGGCATGGTCCGCGCAGGCCGCCCGGACGGGTGCCACGCTGTGCGTGCCGACCCGGTGGAACGGCAGGACGGTCCTGCGCATGGCCTTCGTGAACCCCGACACCCGTGCGGACGAGGTGATCGAGGTGCTCCACACGCTCCGCCGCACCGTCCGGCCGGGCCCGCCGCCGGCCGCAGCAGCTCGCTGACGGTCCTCCGCGCGAGGTCGGCGTCGCACGCGAGCCGTCGGCCAGGTTCCCGCGGGGGGCGGAGCGGGGACGGAGCGAGGGCGGAGCGGGGACGCTCAGGAGGTCACCGTCAGCGCCCGGGTGATCCGGCGGGCGGCGCTGCGGGCCTCGGTCGCCGGGTCGGCCCCGGTGAGCACCTTCGTCATGTAGCCCTTGATCGGGTTGTCCGCCTCGACGGCGGCCCACTCGGGCGTGCTGGGGGTCGCGCGGCCCTGCGCGGCCCCCGCCGCCATGGCCGAGGCGCCCTCCTCCCCCGCGACGGCTCCGGCCAGTTCGGCCTTGTTGGGCACGTAGTCCATGGTGCGGGCCAGCTCGGTGTCCCATCTGGCGCCGGTCAGCGCGGCGACCACGGCGACGGCGCCCGCGCGGACGTCGGTGTTGCGGGGGACGACGAGGTCGGATCCGCCGGTGAAGACGGCGCCCGGCCGGTCCGCGCTCTTGCCGGGCACCGGGAAGAAGCCCAACTCGCCCTCCAGGGCGGGGTTCTGCTCCAGCACGACCCGAGCCAGCCCGGGCACGGCCACGATCTGGGCCACCCTGCCCGCGGCGAACACCCCCGCCTGGGGCGGGTGTTCCTCGTCGGCGGCGACCGGTCCCCTGCCGAGCGACTGCAGGCGCCGGTAGAAGTCCATGCCGCGCAGGGCGGCCTTCGTGTCGAGGGCGCCCTGCCAGCGCCCGCCCTCCTCGGTGGCGAGGTCGCCGCCCTCGTCCCAGATGAACCCGGAGAGGGTGTACCAGTCCTGGCCCGCGAGATAGATGCCCTGCCGGCCGCCCGCGTTCAGCTTCCGGGTGGCGGCCAGCCACTCGGCGCGGGTGCGGGGCAGGGCGGTGACGCCGGCCTGCTCGAAGAGGTCCTTGCGGTAGATCACCACCCGGTTGGCCGCGTACCAGGGGATGCCGTACTGGTGGAAGCGCTGCTGTCCGGGTTCGGCGAGACCGGGCAGCCAGTCGTCCCGTCCCCACTTGGCCGCCGACTCCAGCGTCAGGTCGAGCAGCCCCCGCCCGACGACGTACCGCGGCACCTGGGTGTTGCCCACCTCGATGACGTCCGGCCCGTTCTCGTCGTCGGACCCGGCCTCCAGGGCGGCCTCCACCTTGTCGCCGACGCCGGTCCACTCCTGGATGCGGACGTCGAGGTCGAGGTCGGGGTGGCCGTGTTCGAAGTCCGCGGTGAACCGGTCCAGGAACTCCTGCGAGGCGCTGTCCTTCATCAGCCACACCGTGACCGTGCTCCGGTCGGGTCCCCCCGTCCCGGGCAGCACCCCACAGGCGGTCAGAAGGGCGGCGGACACACAGAGGAGGGCGAGGAGGCGACGTCGCACGGGGGTCCTGTTCTGTCTGGCGGACAGGGCGGGGGCCCGACATGGGGGACGAGCGCGGCGCTCGAACGGGTGCCCCGGATTTTGGTATGGACCAATGCGAGGGGTCAAGGGGATCGACCCGGAAGCCGCCCGTCCGCGCCGACGCCTCGCGCTCCGACGCAGCTTGGGGCACGGTGGAGTGACGCGTGACACACGTGACGACGCCGTCACGGTCGAGAGGAGCAGCCCCGATGTCGAACCACACCTACCGGGTCACGGAGATCGTCGGCACGTCGCCGGACGGCGTCGACCAGGCCGTCCGCAACGGACTCGCCCGCGCCTCGCAGACGCTGCGCAACCTGGACTGGTTCGAGGTGACCCAGGTGCGCGGCCAGATCGAGAACGGCGACATCGCGCACTGGCAGGTGGGCCTGAAGGTCGGCTTCCGCCTGGACGAGTCGGACTGAGCCGCTCAGGTACGGCCCTCACCCTCCTGCGCCTGCTTCAGCTCGCCCGAAGGGGCGGCCCAGCGGGCCCGCACGACGGTGAACCCGGCCCGTTCGGCGTCGGCGCAGACCAACTCGTCGTCGTCCACCAGGACGCGCACGGTCCGGTCGCGGGCGAGCCCGCGCAGGATCTCCAGCTTGGCGAGCCGGGCGGGCCGGCGGTCGCCGTTGCGCCGCATGTGCACGCGTCCCTCCGGCAGCCCCTGCGCGGCGAGCCACTCCAGTGTGTCGCGCCGGCAGCGCTCGGGTCGGCCGGTGAGGTAGACGACCTCGCACTCCTCGGCGCTGGACAGCGCCAGCGCGACGCCCTCCGGGATCGGCGGGTCGTCCGGCGCGGCCGCGAAGAACGCGTCCCAGTCGCGCGGCCTGCGCTCCAGGAACCGCTGCCGATGGGCCGTGTCGGCGAGGGTGTTGTCCAGGTCGAACACGGCGAGGGGCCGCCTGTTGCTCTCGTTCACGCCGCCCACCCTAGCCAGGCGCCGCCGCCGGGCGGCCTTCGACGCCCCCGCCGCCCCGCCCCCCCTCGCCCCCCCCGCACCCACCCGCACCCACCCCGTCGCCCTAATTGCTCATGGTATCCATTTTCATATAGCGTCCTCGAAGCTCACCGCGAGCCGATCGAGGAGGTTCCCATGGCCGTTCCCAAACGGAAGACGTCCCGCAGCAACACCCGCCACCGCCGCGCCCGGTGGAAGGCGACCGCGCCGCGGCTGGTGTCGGTCACCGTCGACGGTGTGCGGCACCTCGTGCCCCAGCGCCTGCTGAAGGCGTACGAGCGCGGCCTGTTGCAGCCCGAGGGCTGAGGCGGGTGGAGGGCGACGGGTGGAGGACGCCCGGCAGGGGACGCGGGGCGGGTGTACGCGGACCGACGCACCCGGGCGAGGAATCCCGGGGACCGCCAGACGTTGAACCCTGTATGAGCTCCGTGATCGCCTCGGCCCGCTTCTCCGTCCTCGACCGCTCGCGCATCCGTGAGGGCCACACCGGCGCACAGGCGCTGCGCGACACCGTGCGGCTGGCGCAGGAGGCCGAGCGGCTCGGCTTCCACCGCTTCTGGGTGTCGGAGCACCACGGCGTGCCGGGTGTCGCCGGGTCCGCGCCCACCGTCCTGGCGGCGGCCGTGGCCGGTGCGACCAGCACCATCCGGGTCGGCACCGGCGGGGTGATGCTGCCCAACCACCGACCGCTGGTCGTGGCCGAGCAGTTCGGCGTCCTGGAGTCCCTCTTCCCGGGCCGGATCGACATGGGGCTCGGCCGCTCGGTGGGCTTCACCGACGGGGTGCGCAGGGCGCTCGGCCGGGACAAGGACGACGCCGACGACTTCGCCGGGCAGCTGCGGGAACTGCTCGACTGGTTCGTCGGCGCCTCGCCCACGGGGGTCCGCGCCCGGCCGTCGGAGGGTCTGGCCGTGCCGCCGTTCGTGCTGGCCCTGGGCGAGGGAGCGGAGATCGCCGCCCGCGCGGGCCTGCCCATGGTGGTCGGCGACCTCCGCGACCGCGACAGGATGCGACGCGGCATCGACCGCTACCGCGCCGGTTTCCGGCCCTCGCCGTGGGCGGCGGAACCGTACGTCGTCGTCTCGGGGACGGTCGCCGTGGCCGCGACGCCGGAGGCCGCGCGCCGGTTGCTGGTACCGGAGGCCTGGTCCATGGCGTACTCGCGGACCCACGGCACGTTCCCTCCGCTGCCGCCCGCCGAGGAGGCCGAGAGGAGGCCGATGACGGCCAGGGCGCGCGGATTCTACGAGGCCGGGCTCGCCGGCGGCGTCGTCGGCGACGAGGAACAGGTCGCCCGTGAGCTGGAGACCGTGCTCGAGGAGACGGGAGCGCAGGAGGTGCTGGTGACGACCAGCACCTACGACCGGACCGCGCTGCTGGAGTCCTTCCGGCGGCTGGCCGCGATCGTCGACGGCGAGCGCGCCGACGCCCCCCGCCGGGCGGCCACGCTCCGGCACGCAGCGAACCGCGGGGTTTTCCCCGGGTGACCGATCTCGGGCGCGGCGGCGCCCTGTCCGGCCCCGCGCGGTCAGCGCCGGACGCCGCGGAGCGCGCCGCTCCCGCGAGCGCGCTGTTCCCGCCAGGCCCGGTAGTGGTCCGTCACGGTCTCCTCGATCGGGCGGTAGACGAGTCCCAGTTCCTCGGTGCTCCTGCGGTTGTCGACGCGGAAGCGGATCCCGAGATGGCTGCGGATGTAGGCCTGGGAGAGTCCGAAGGCGGGACCGAGGACGCGGACCGGCCAGTGCGGCAGTGCCGTCCGGGGCAGGCGCAGGTTCCTCGGGTGGTGCTCCAGGAGGATCTGCGCCATCCGGTGGAAGGAGGTCATCTCCTCGGCCGCGAGGATGTACCGGCCGTGGGCGCCGGGGTGTTCGGCGGCCGCGATGTGGGCCGCGGCCACGTCCCGCACGTCGACCGTGGTGAAACTGAAGTCCGGGGCGCCGTAGAAGAAGTAGCCCTTGAACAGTTCGTCCAGCAGGAACAGACTGCCCGAGTCGGAGGCCGGGGTGAGCGAAGGGCCCAGGACCAGGCCGGGGTTGAGGGAGACCATGCGCCAGCGGTGCTGTGCGGCCTCGGCCTCCCAGGCCGCCTGCTCGGCGACCGTCTTGGCGTAGTGGTAGGGGTTGTTCTCCACCGTGCTGGTGGTGTTGACGTACTTCTCCGACAGCGTCCCGCCGTCCATCTCCCGTACGTCGGCGTAGTCGCCGAAGATCGCGCCCACCGTGGAGGTGAGGACGAGCCGGCGGACCGTCCTCGTGCGCTCGACCGACGCCACGACGTTGCGGGTGCCCCGCAGAGCGGGCTCCACGACGTCCCGGCGGCCGTCCTTGATCTTCTCCGGCATCAGGAACGGCGAGGCGACGTGGAAGACCACCGTGCAGTCCCGCATCGCCTTGTCGAAGGAGCCCTCGGTGAGCAGGTCGGCCTCGAAGAGGACGAGGCGGCCGGGAAAGTCGTCCTGGAGGGCGTGCAGCGGACCGCACTTGGCCGCGTTCGCCGTGGAGCGCACGGTGGTGTGCACGCGGTAGCCGCGTGTGAGGAGCTGCTCGACGAGATGGGCGGCCACGAAGCCGCTGCCGCCCGTCACCAGCACCGGTGCGTCGGCCGGTTCCGTACTCACACGCGCTCCCCTCGAAGGTCGGGACGCGTCATGATCCCATCAACTCGGCACGACCGTCCCCGCGTTGCCGGGAATCGCCGCGGCGGCCGGCTGCCGCCGCCGACCGCCTGCCGTGCGCCGCGCGGGCCGTGCCGGACGGCGGCCGGGACGGGTGAGGGCCGCTCACGCGGCGCGTCGAGCACCCCGGCCCCGGCAGCCTCGGCCAGTGCCCTGCGGTCCGGGTGACCGTCCGCCGCGAGGGCGGGCAGCACCTCGACCTCGGCCACCAGGCCCCGGGTGGACGCCACCCGCCACAGTGAGGCGAGCAGGGAATCGTCGCCGACGAAGGCGGCCGCCGTGCTGACCGCCCCGCCGCCGTCGCGGTAGCCGATGCGCACGGGCTGGACCCGGGCGCCGGCGTCCAGCGCGGCCTGGAACACCGCCCGCCGGAAACGCCCCTGGGCCCGGCCGCACCAGGTGCTCCCCTCCGGGAACACGGCGACCGCCCGGCCGGAGCGCAGCACCTGCGCGATCCGTTCCACCGTGGCCGGCAGGGAGCGCAGCCGGTCGCGGTCGATGAAGAGCACTCCGCCGCGCGCGGCCAGCGCGCCCGCCACCGGCCACCGCCGGATCTCGGCCTTGGCGAGCATCCGGGCCGGGCGGACGCCGGCCAGCAGCGGGACGTCCAGCCAGGAGATGTGATTGGCGACGAGCAGCAGTCCCCCGGCGGCCGGCGCGCTCGCGCCGGTCACCCGGACCCGCACCCCGGCCGCCCGGACGACGGTCCGGCTCCACCGTCGCACCGCGCCGGCCGGGATCAGCCCCCGGAGCGGCGACAGCACCACCCCGGCCAGCACCAGCACCGCGACCGCCGTGAGCCGCAGCACGGCCCTCGCCACGCCCGTGCGGGACGCCGTCGCCCGCACGCACACCCGCGGAGTGCAGGGCGCTCCGGGCAGCCAGACGCTCACGCGGCGGGCACGAGGGAGAGGAAGTGCCGCAGGTAGCGCGGGTCGACCCGGCTCATCGGCAGCAGCACGTACAGGTCGGCGACGCCGAAGTCGGGGTCGTGGGCGGGCTCCCCGCACACCCAGGCGCCGAGACGGAGGTAGCCGCGCAGCAGGGCGGGCAGCTCGGTGCGTCCGGCCGCGGCGGGCGGGGCGGGCGGGGCGGACGGGGCGGACGGGGCGGACGGGGGCGGCGTCCACGGCCGCAGCGGGCGCACCCGGTACTCCTCGGGCGCCAGGTGCTTCGCGCGCACCCGCTGCCAGGCGCCGGCCGCCAGCGCGCCGCCGTCGGCCAGCGGAATGGAGCAGCAGCCGGCCAGCCACGCGTGGCCGCGGTCCACCATGTACCGGGCGATGCCGGCCCAGATGAGGCCGATGACGGCGCCGTCGCGGTGGTCGGGGTGCACGCAGGAGCGGCCGACCTCGACAAGGCCGGGCCGGATCGCGTCGAGCGCGCCGAGGTCGAACTCGCCGTCCGAGTAGAGGCGTCCGGCGGCCGAGGCGCGCTCCGGCGGCAGCAGCCGGTAGGTCCCGACGACCTGGCCGGTGTATGTGTCGCGCACCAGCAGGTGGTCGCAGTGGGCGTCGAACGGGTCGACGTCGAGGCCCGGCTGCAAGGACGCCAGCGAGGCGCCGAGCTCGCCGGCGAACACGTCGTGCCGCAGCCGCTGCGCGGCCCGTACGTCGTCCTCGTCGCGGGCCAGGGTGACGGTGTAGCGGGCGGGTGCCGTGGACTGCTGGGGACGGTCTAGCGTGGAAATGCCGGTCATGGCTCTCTCCTGTCGCGGGCCGGGTAGGCGCAGCGGCTGCAGCCCCGTGGCGTGGGTGCTGCCGCCCCTGTTCTTCCGCTCCCGGCCGACCTGGGCGTGACCGGCGCGAAGAGAGCTGATGTGGGCTTGCTGAACGACTCGGGCCGACGCAGGGGCGGGTCGGAGGGCGCCGGTCTCTCCGCCGGTCTTCTCACCGGTCGCTTCGCCGGTCTGTCACCGGTCGCTTCGCCGGTCTGTCACCGGTCGCCGTTCGCCTCGCCGGTCGGTTGGCCGGTCGGTTGGCCGGTCGGTTGGCCGATCGCCGCACGGTCCGTCGGCGGTCGGGGTTCGCCCGTCAAGGGCCGCACCCTATCCGTCCCGCGGACGCGAGACGGGGCCGGGGAGCACCACTCCCGGCCCCGCCCGTCCGCACCTTCGGCGAACGCTCCATCTGCCCGGCGCTACCGCTTGGCGGCCTTCCGGGTCGCCCGCAGCCACTCCCTGTTCATGCCGGTGATGGACGTCAGCGGGATGCCCTTGGGGCAGGCGGTCGCGCACTCCCCGGCGAGCGTGCAGCCGCCGAACCCCTCCTCGTCCATCTGCGCCACCATGTCCAGCACCCGGGTCTCCCGCTCGGGCGCGCCCTGCGGCAGCACGTTGAGATGGTTGACCTTGGCGGACGTGAACAGCATCGCCGCCCCGTTGGGGCACGCGGCCACACACGCCCCGCAGCCGATGCACTCCGCGTGCTCGAAGGCGAAGTCGGCGTCCGGTTTGGGCACCGGCGTGGCGTGGGCCTCGGGCGCGGCGCCGGTGGGTGCGGTGACGTACCCGCCGGCCTGGATGATCCGGTCGAAGGCGCCGCGGTCGACCACCAGGTCCTTGACGACCGGGAAGGCGGCGGCCCGCCACGGCTCGACGTCGATGGTGTCGCCGTCCCGGAAGGACCGCATGTGCAGCTGGCAGGTGGTGGTGCGCTCCGGTCCGTGCGCGTCGCCGTTGATGACGAGCGAACACGCGCCGCAGATGCCCTCGCGGCAGTCGTGGTCGAAGGCGACCGGGTCGTCGCCGCGCAGGATCAGCTCCTCGTTGAGGGTGTCGAGCATCTCCAGGAACGACATGTCGGGCGAGATGCCGTCCACTTCGTACGTGGACATGGCGCCGTCGGCGTCGGTGTTGCGCTGCCGCCAGACGCGCAGGGTGAGCCTCATGCGTAGCTCCGCTGGGTGGGGTGGACGTACTCGAAGACCAGGTCTTCCCTGTGCAGGGTGGGCGCGTGCCCCGTGCCGGTGAACTCCCAGGCGGCCGCGTAGGCGAACTCGTCGTCGCGGCGCGCGGCTTCGCCGTCCGGTGTCTGGGACTCCTCGCGGAAGTGGCCGCCGCAGGACTCGGCGCGGTGCAGCGCGTCGAGGCACATCAGCTCGGCGAGTTCGAGGTAGTCGACGATCCGGTTGGCCTTCTCCAGGGACTGGTTGAACTCCTCGCCGGTCCCTGGGACCTTGATGCGCCGCCAGAACTCCTCGCGGATCTGCGGGATGCGCTCCAGGGCCTTGCGCAGTCCGGCGTCGGTGCGGGCCATGCCGCAGAACTCCCACATGAGTTCACCGAGTTCGCGGTGGAAGGAGTCCGGGGTGCGGTCGCCGTCCACCGACAGCAGCAGGTTCAGGCGGTCCTGGGTCTCGGCCAGCGCCTCCTGGACCGCGGGGTGTTCGTCGCTCACCTCGCTCTGGCGCGGATGGCGGGCGAGGTAGTCGTTGACGGTCGCCGGGAGGACGAAGTAGCCGTCGGCGAGGCCCTGCATGAGGGCGCTCGCGCCGAGGCGGTTCGCGCCGTGGTCGGAGAAGTTGGCCTCGCCGATCGCGAACAGGCCGGGGACGGTGGTCTGCAGGTCGTAGTCGACCCACAGTCCGCCCATCGTGTAGTGCACGGCCGGGTAGATCCGCATCGGGACCTCGTAGGGATCCTCGTCGGTGATCCGCCGGTACATGTCGAAGAGGTTGCCGTACCGGGCCTCGACAATCTCGCGGCCCATGCGCGCGATCGCGTCGGCGAAGTCCAGGTACACGCCCTGTCCGCCGGGGCCGACGCCCCGGCCCTCGTCGCAGACGTTCTTGGCGGCGCGCGAGGCGATGTCCCGCGGGACCAGGTTGCCGAACGCGGGGTAGATCCGCTCCAGGTAGTAGTCGCGCTCGTCCTCGGGGATCCGGTTCGGCGGACGGTCGTCGCCCTCGGCCTTCGGCACCCAGATCCGGCCGTCGTTGCGCAGCGACTCGCTCATCAGCGTCAGCTTCGACTGGTGGTCGCCGGTGCGCGGGATGCAGGTGGGGTGGATCTGCGTGAAACAGGGGTTGGCGAAGTAGGCGCCACGCCGGTGCGCCCGCCAGATCGCGGTGGCGTTGGAGTTCATGGCGTTGGTCGACAGGTAGAAGACGTTTCCGTAACCGCCGGTGGCCAGGACGACGGCGTCCGCGACGTAGGTGTCGATCCTCCCGGTGATCAGGTCCCGGGCCACGATGCCGCGGGCCCGGCCGTCGACGACGATCAGGTCGAGCATCTCGGTCCGCGGGTGCATCTCGACGTTGCCGGCGGCGATCTGCCGGCTGAGGGCCTGGTAGGCGCCGAGGAGCAGTTGCTGGCCCGTCTGGCCGCGGGCGTAGAAGGTCCGCGAGACCTGCACGCCGCCGAACGAGCGGGTGTCGAGCAGGCCGCCGTACTCGCGGGCGAAGGGCACGCCCTGCGCGACGCACTGGTCGATGATCTCGACGGAGATCTGCGCGAGCCGGTGCACGTTGGACTCCCGGGCCCGGAAGTCGCCGCCCTTGACGGTGTCGTAGAAGAGCCGGTGCACGGAGTCGCCGTCGTTGCGGTAGTTCTTCGCCGCGTTGATGCCGCCCTGGGCGGCGATGGAGTGGGCGCGGCGCGGGGAGTCCTGGTAGCAGAACTGGACGACGTGGTAGCCCTGTTCGGCGAGCGTGGCCCCGGCGGAGCCGCCCGCGAGGCCGGTGCCGACGACGATCACCGTGTGCCTGCGCCGGTTGGCGGGATTGACCAGAGCGGCCTCGAACCGGCGCTTGTCCCAGCGCTCGGCGACGGGGCCGGACGGCGCCTTGGTGTCGACGACCGGCTCACCGGTCGGGTAGTCCGCGTAGGAGGAGAAGGGACTCATGTTCAACTCACCACTCCGGTCATGACGCCCACGGGCACGGCGAGGAAACCAGCCGTGAGCAGCAGTGCGAGGACGTCGGCGAAGATCTTGAGGGCGCGGTCGCGGGTGCGGCTGCCGACGCCGAGGGTCTGGGCCGCGCTCCAGAAGCCGTGCCGTACGTGCAGGCCGAGGGCGAGCATCGCGACGATGTAGACGGCGTTGCCGTACCAGGTGGAGAAGGTGTCCACGACGTTCTGGTACGGGTGGCCCGGCTGGAAGCCGCCGCTGTGCACGGTGCCGGTGGTCAGATCCAGGATGTGCCACACGATGAACAGGGCGAGGATGATGCCGCCCCAGCGCATGGTGCGGGTGGCGTAGCTCGCCCGTGGCTTTTTGTGCACGTACTTGTCGGGCCGCGCCTTCAGGTCGCGGCGGCTGAGCTGGTACGCGGAGACGGCGTGGGCGACCACCGCGACGACCAGTGCGACGCGTACGAGCCAGAGCGTCCACTCGTAGTGCATGAACGGTTCGCCGACCGTGCGCAGCCAGTGGGCGTAGTGGTCGAACTCCGCCGGACCGAAGAAGATCTTGAGGTTGCCGATGACGTGGGCGACCAGGTACAGCAGCATGATCATGCCGCTTACGGCCATCACCGTCTTCTTGCCGACGGAGGAGTCCCACACCGTGCGCGCCATGGACGACCGTCGGTCCGTCCGCGTTGCCAGAGCCATGTCTGCAGACGCTACGGCCGGGCCGCCCGATCGGTCCAAGACATGGTCCGCCTGGATTCCATAGGCCTCGCCTATCGTCAGCGTACGCTGGAGGCATGCAGTTCCAGCAGCTCCAGTACTTCGTGGCGGTCGCCGAGACCCGGCACTTCACCCGCGCCGCCGAGCTCGTGCACGTGGCACAGCCGTCGCTGTCGCAGCAGATCAAGGCCCTGGAGCGGGAGTTGGGGGCGGATCTCTTCCTGCGGGCGCGGGGGAACATCACGCTCACCGACGCGGGCGAGGCGCTGCTGCCGCTCGCCCGGCGGATCCTCGCGGACACCGAGACCGCCCGGTACGAGGTGCAGGAGCTGGTGCAGATGCGCGGCGGGCGGGTGCGGCTCGGGGCGACGCCCAGTGTCTGCACGGGCCTGCTGCCGGACGTGCTGCGCGCCTTCCACGACCGCTATCCGGGCATCCGGCTCCTGATCGAGGAGGGTGGTTCGCACGACCTCGTCCGCGAACTGGCGCGCGGGGCCCTGGACCTCGCCCTGGTCGTCCTGCCGCTGCCCAGCCCGTCGCCGGCGCTGACCACGGTGGAGCTGCTGCGTGAGGACCTGGTGGTGGTGTCCTCGCCCGAGGCGCCCCAGCCGGGACAGGGGCGCACCGTGCGGATCGCCGACCTGGAGGGCGAACGTCTGGTCATGTTCCGGCACGGCTACGACCTGCGGGAACTCACGGTGGCCGCATGCCGCGCGGAGGGTTTCGAACCCGACTTCGCGGTCGAGGGCGGCGAGATGGACGCGGTGCTCGGGTTCGTGCGGGCCGGCCTCGGGGTGGCCGTCGTCCCCCGTATGGTGGCCGCCCGCTCCGGCCGGGGCCTGCGGGTCACCCCGCTCGCCCGGCCGGGTCTGCACCGCACGATCGCCCTGGCCCACCGCAGTGACGTGGCGCCGCCCCGGGCGGCGCGTGAGCTGCAGCGCATGCTGCTGGAGCGGTGAGCCGGGCCGCCCGCGCGGCGCGGCGGGCCGAGCGCCTGGCCGCGCGCCGGGGGCCGCGCGCCGGTGGCCGTGGTCCCTGCCGCGACCGCCCGCTCCCCCACATGGAGCAGTCGCGCCCGAGGTCAGCCCGTCGCGTCCACCAGGGCCAGGTCGTGGAGACGGTCCGGGGGGCCGGGGCGGGCGTAGTACCACCCCTGGGCCGTGTCGCAGCCGAGTATCCGCAGCTGCTCGGCCTGGGCGCCGGTCTCCACGCCCTCGACGGTGACCGCGAGGTCGAGACTGTGCGCGAGCGAGACGATCCCCTCGACGATCTTGAGGTCGACGGGGTCCGCGGGGAACTGCTGCATGCCCTGGGTGAAGGAGCGGTCCAGCTTGAGCACGCTGACCGGGAGCCGGCGCAGGTTGGCGAGGTTGGAGTAGCCCGTGCCGAAATCGTCGAGCGCGATGTCCACGCCCATCTCGGCGAGCCGGCGCAGCGGTTTGAGCAGGGCGTCGTCGGCGCCGATCAACGCCGACTCCGTCACCTCCAGGCACAGCGCGGCCGGGTCGACGCCCGCGCGCTCCAGGATGTCGACGGTGTCCTGCACCAGGCCCGGGTGGGTGAGCTGGCACGGGGACAGGTTGACGTTGATGCGCAGCGGGCCGGTGTCCTGGTGGCTTTCCCGCCACTCGCCGGCCTGCCGCACCGACTCCTCCAGCACCCAGCGGCCCAGCGGCACGATCAGCCCGGTGTGCTCGGCGAGCGGGATGAACCGGTCGGGACCCAGCACCCCGTGCTGCGGATGCCGCCAGCGCACCAGCGCCTCCGCGCCGCGCACGCTGCCGTCGCCGAGGTGGACCAGCGGCTGGTACTCGATGAAGAACTCGCCGCGTTCGAGGGCCGCCGGGAGCGCCGTGGTCAGGCCGTGCCGGGTGATGGCGCGGGCGTCGGCCTCCGGGTCGGCGACCTCGAAGCGGTTGCCGCCCGCCGACTTGGCCCGGTACATGGTGATGTCGGCGCTGCGCAGCACCTCCGCCGCGCTGCGCTCCCCGGCCGGCCCTTCGACGATGCCGATGCTGCCGCGCACGGTGAGCTCCCGGCCGTCGATGCTCACGGGCGCGATCAGCGCGTTCATGATGCGTGCGGCGAGCTCGTCGACCTCGTGGCGGGTGTCGGGGCCGGTGGTCAGCGCCACGAACTCGTCGCCGCCGAGGCGGGCGACCATCTCGCCGGGTGCGGTCGCGCAGGACTGCAGCCGGTCCGCGACCTCCACCAGCAGCCGGTCGCCGGCGGCGTGCCCGAGGCTGTCGTTGATGGTCTTGAAACCGTCGAGGTCGAGGTAGCACAGACCGAACCGGCGGCCCTCGCCGGCCGCCAGCACCTTCTCCAGCCGTTCGAAGAACAGGGTGCGGTTGGGCAGTCCGGTGAGCGCGTCGTGGGTGGCCTCGTAGCGCAACCGCAGGTTGAGCAGCCGGCGCTCGGTGGTGTCCTCCATCAGCGCCAGCTGGTACTGCGGGGCCCCGTCCGCGTCCCGCAGCAGCGAGACCGTCAGATTGGTCCACAGGACCGTTCCGTCGGGGCGGCTGAAAGCCTTCTCCGTGTGGTAGTGCTCCCGTTCGCCGCGGACGAGCTCGTCGTAGAGCCGCCAGGTCTGCGGCGCGTCCTCGGGGTGGGTGAGGTCCTGGACCTTGCGGCCCAGCAGCGACTGCTCCGAACCGCCGAACATGCGCAGCAACGCCCCGTTGACCTGGAGGACGTTGCCTTCCAGGTCGGCGATGCTGATCCCTATCGCGGCCCCCTCGAAGACCGCGCGGAAGCGGGCCTCGCTGGCGTGCAGGGCCTGCGCGACGACGCCCTGGGCGCGCAACGCGGCCTGGGCGATGGCCTCCTGCTCGGCGAGGGTGCGCTCGCGCAGCGCCGCCGCGTAGCCGCCCGCCATGGCGTGCTGCAGACGTGAGGCACGGGTGCGCAGGTCCTCCTGGGGGCCGTCCTCGCCGCAGTAGAGCACCAGATAGGCGTCCACGCAGTCGAGTGTGCGGCTGAGTGCCTCGGGATCGGTGCAGTGCACGTCGACCAGGGCGGCGCCGACCGCCCTGGCGGCGTCGGCGTCGAGGGTCCGCTGCAGCAGCGCCTCACGCAACCGCCGCGCCAGCGGCAGGAGTTGCTCTTCGAGTTCGAGGCGGGTCAGTGACGTCGAGGTCACCGGGTACACGGCCCGGCTCCAGATCGTCACGAACCGCCGCAGTCTGTCCTCCGGCCCGTCCGGCTCCGCACTCACGCCGTACGCCCCACGCCGGCGAACCCGGAGAAGGCCCAGGGGTCCTCGTCCTCCGGCGCCGTGTCCGGCCGCCAGTGCGGCATCGGCACCAGTCCCGGCTCCACCATGTCGTACCCCTCGAAGAACCGCCCGATCTCGTCACGCGAACGCATGACCAGCGGATTGCGAATGTCCTTGTACACGTCGACGGCGCCCTCGGCCCGCTGCGACAGCTGCGGGATTCCCTCGTACGAGGCATGCGTGAGCACCAGCAGACTGCCGGGCGCGAGCGCGGCGCCGAGTTCCGCCACCGCCGTGTGCGGGTCGTCGGCGTCCTCGACGAAGTGGAGCACCGCGACCAGCAGGAGGGCCACCGGCCGCGTCAGGTCGAGCAGTTGCTCCACCTGCGGGCTGGTCAGGATCTCCTGCGGCTTGCGCAGGTCGGCGGCCACGACGTCGACGCCGTCGCAGTCGGTCAGCACCGCCTGGCTGTGCGCCACGGCCACCGGGTCGTGGTCGACGTAGACCACGCGCGCGCCGGGGCTCGCCGCCCGGGCGATCTCGTGCGCGTTGCCGAACGTGGGGATCCCGGAGCCGATGTCGAGGAACTGGGTGACGCCCTCGTCGACCGCGTACCTCACGGCACGGCGCATGAACGCCCGGTTCGCCTGACTGATCTTGGGCAGTCCGGGGACGAACTCCATGGCCCTGCGGGCCGCTTCCCGGTCCACCTCGAAGTTGTGCGATCCGCCCAGGTAGTAGTCGTAGATCCGCGAGACGCTCGGCACCGAGATGTCGATGCTCCGAGGGGCCCAGGCGGGACGCTCCATCTATCTCTCCAAGGCGTTGGCGATCCGGTGTTCGAGCTGAGGCTACTGATCGCCCGCCAAACGGGCGAGGGGAAACGGAAATTGACCGTCCGTTCCCGGTCACTGCCTCCGGCACGTGCCGGACCGACGACCCCCGCGGGGCTACGAAAAGTGTCCGGGCCGCTCCGGAGGGTTCCGGAAGCGGCCCGGAGGGCGGCCGAATTCTACGCACAGGAGGAGGGGGCCCGACAAGCACAGCGGTCCGCCCCCTCCGTGCGGCGCGGAGGGGGCGGACCAACGGGTCGTGCGCGAGGGACAGCTGCGGGAACCGGCCCTGGGGAGGCGTTCCTACTGCCCCGGCGCTCCGACCAGCTTCCCGTCGGGCGCGACGGCGTACCACGTGCCGCCCACTCCCTGACCGTTGATGTCGCCGGGGGACTTGTCACCGGAGAAGGTGTAGATCGGCGAGCAGTTGACCGTCTGCTGCTTGACGCCGTCGCCCCGGGTGAAGCTCATCAGGCCCTTCTTCTGGACGCCCTTGGTGTCGTTCGCCTCGACCGGCGCCACCGCCGGCCACTTCTCCAGGCAGGCGCCGTTGCAGTTCGACACCGGCTTGGGCCACGCCTTGTCCTTCAGGAACCGGTAGACGGTCATGCCGTTCTTGTCGACGACGATGTCGCCGAGGTTCGGGTCCTTGCGGACGGACAGCCCGGCCAGGGCTGCGTCGCCGCCCCCGCCCCCGCTCCCGCCCGCGCCGCCCTTGGCCTTCTTGCCGTCGGGAGCCAGCGCGAACCACTTGTTGCCGACGCCCTGCCCGGTGGTGTCGCCGGCGTTGGCGTCCTTGGCGTAGTAGTAGGCGGGCCAGCCGCCCACGGTGAGCTGCTTGCTGCCGTCGGAGCGGGTGATCTCGCCGAGCAGCGACTTGTCGATGCCGTCGCCGGCGCTCGCGTCGTCGGCGGACACCGGCGGCCAGGCGGTCGCGCAGTCGCCGTCACAGTTCGACTTCGGGGGTTCCGCGGTGTCCGCGTCGAAGCGGTAGAGGGTCTTGCCGGCGCCGTCGGTGAGGATCTTGCCCAGTTCCGGGTTCGCGGCGACGGCCAGCTCGCCCGTGGAACCGCCCTGCGCTCCGGTGCCAGAACCGACGCCGCCGGGCGCGGCGCTCGCACTGGCGCCGACCTGGCCGTAACCGCTGCCGACGCCCCCGATGCCACCGGCCGGAGCCGTGGCCCCGACGTTCTGGCTCGACGCTGACGTGCCGCTTTCGGATCCGCACGCCGTCGTCAGCGCCAGTACGGCCACGGTGCCAGCCGCGAGTGAGGCGCTCCGCCAGGTGGTCTTCATCGTCAACAACTCCCCGATCCTCCCAAGGTGTTGCGGCGCCCTGCTGCGCCACCGCACGACACTGGGTACGCACGCGGAGGTCCGTTGTGTTCAACCGCGGCACAAATTTCTTTCCACGACCCGTGACGCGGTCCGTCCCGGGCCGCTCACGACGGCCCCGGACCGGACGCCCCACCTGCCCGCAACGCGGCGATCGCACTGCCGGTCGCACAGACGGACGACGGCCCGCATAAGCGAACGCACCAGCCGGCAAACCCGAGGAGCCGTTCTTCCCCCGTTCGGGGCAATCCCCGCCGGGCGAGGACTCCGGCCGCCGCGCGAAGCCCCATGATCTTCGTCGTGCATGGACCCGAACCGACCCGATCCGCCCTCGTCACACGAGGTCTGGCCCTGGTGACCGCGGTCTGGATCCTCGCGGCCGTCCCGGCCGGACTGGCGACGGCCGACGCGTGCGCGTACGCCTCGACCGGCCCGGACGGCACCGACGCGGTGGCCGTCGCGGGGAGTTACGGGTGGGAGGGCTCCCCGGTGTGCCCACAGCCCACCCCGCCGCCCGAACCACCGAAACCGCCGAAGCCGCAACCGCCCGAACCGACGCCGACCCCCACCCCCACGCCGACCCCGCCCCCGAAGCCGACCCCGAAGCCGCCGCCCCCGGCGCCCCGGCCGCCGGCGCCGAAGCCGCGCCCGAAACCAGCGGCGCCCGCGCCGCCGCGCCGCGCCGCGCCGCTTCCACGGCCGGCTCCCACACCCCCGCCGGCGCCCGCGCCCGCCCGCACCCCCGAGCCGGCGCCCGCCCCGCGCCCCTCGGCGGCTCCGGTGACCTACCCGGCCTACCACGCGACAGCGCGTCAGCGGCCCTCCCGCGGGGGCCAGTCGCCGGTCACCTACGTCCTGCTCGTCACCGTGCCCGCGCTGATCGCCGTCGCCGCGCTGCGACCGCGCTGAATGCCCGATCCTGGAGGCTTTCCTTGCCGGAATGGCTTGTTCTCACCCTCGCGATGCTCGCCGCCTGCGCGGTGGTGGTCGTCATCACCCTCGTACGGCACCGCAGGGCTCCGGAGGACGAGGACCCCTCGGATACCCCGGACGTCATCGAGTACATGACGATGTGGATCGGCGTGGTGTACGCCATCGTCCTCGGTCTGGCGATCGCCGGCGTCTGGGAGGCGCGCAGCGTCGCCCAGGACCACGTGCAGGCCGAGGCGCAGGCGCTGCACGAGATCTCCGAGCGGGTGCGCGTCTACCCGGCCGACGTACGTGACCGCATTCGAGCGGATGTCAACGCCTATGTCGGACACGTCGTCACCACGGAGTGGAAGGAGATGGCCGACGGCGGCGAGGTGAGCCGGCGCGGCGACGAGCTCCTCCACCAGGTCCGGGTGGACGTCACGGACCACCGGCCGGCCGACGACTTCCAGGCGCAGGCCTACCAGCCGCTGCTCGACCAGCTGGCCGCGGCCGACCAGGCGCGCAACGCCCGCGCCGAGTCGACGGGGGCGACCATGCCCGGCGTCGTGTGGTTCGGACTGCTGGCGGGGGCCGTCATCACCATCGGCATGGTGTTCGCGCTGCAGATCCGGCGCACCACCCGCGAACTGGTCCTGGCCGGGCTGTTCTCCGCGCTCATCGCCTTCCTGCTCTTCCTCATCTGGGACTTCGACGCGCCGTACAGCCGCGGTGTCACCGCGTCGGCGGAACCGTTCCTGCGCCTGTTCCCGGGAATCGGGAGCTGAGGCCCTCGGGGCTGACACCCGCCCACCCCCACGTCCACGCCCACGTCCACGCGCCGGGGGACGGCCGCCACGCCGCCGCCGTCCCCCGGGTGCAGGAACGGCTTCCCCCGTGCGGCCCACACCCGTGCCCCATTCGCACGACAGCGATCGCGGGAGCGCACACACGTTCCTAGCGTTTCGGTCATCGAGGAGCATTGCCGGAGAAAGCGGAACAGGTCCGCAAGCTGCTCCTCGAAGACCGGAGGATCCACCATGCGCGCGATACGCGTCGCTTCGGCCGCTCTGCTGGGCGTCACCGCCCTGACCTGCTTCGCACCGGCCGCCGTCGCGAGCGACGGCGACGACGACCACTACGTCATGTCCAACGGCTACCGGGTGCTGCCCTCGACGGTCGCCGCTGGCGGCGAGGTCGTCCTCCAGGTCGACCGCGTCACCAGCGGCTGCCGGAGTTCCGTGACCGTCACGTCGGGGGTGTTCGACACCGTCGACATCCCGAAGCGCTCCACCTCGGCGGTGGCACGGGTCGACCGGGACGCCGAGCCGGGCGCCTCGTACCGGGTGACGTTCAGCTGCGGGGGCGTGAGCGCCGTCAAGGAGCTGACGATCGCCGCCGTCCGCCCGGATCCCGTGCGCCCTCAGCCACCCCGGGGTGTGCACGCCGGCGAGGGCGGCAGTTTCGCCGGGTTCGACCTCCAGGAGATCGGGCTGGGCGCGGCGCTCGTCGCGGGTTCCGTCGGGGCCGCCTACCGCGTCGCGCGGCGTCGCACAGGTGAGGACGGCGGCTGACGGCCCGCCGCGCACGGGGCTTCGCCCCGGATCCCAGCAGGTCCGGGGCGAAGTCCTGGGTGACGCGCGGTGGCGGACGTCAGATGCGGCGCTCGGCGCGGCGACGCATCCAGAACAGCCCGCCGCCGACCACCGCCGCGGCGACGAGCCCGCCGCCGATCGCGACGTCGGTCGGGGTGGCGCCGCTGGTGCTGCTGCCGCCGAGGCCGCCGCGGACACCGCCGATGACGGTGAAGGCGGCCGGGCGGGTGAGGGTACGGCCGGAGCAGTTGACGGTGACGTCGTAGGCGCCGGGGCGGGCGGTCTCGTTGACGGTGGCGGTGCCCCTGGCGGTCTGGTTGGCGCCGTTGATCGGCGTGAGCTGGGCCTGCGGGAACGCGGCCGAGGTCACGGCGCCGCCGCCGGGGCAGCCGTCGACGGTGATGGTGAGCTGTCCGCCGCGGGCGATGACGGCGGGCAGGACGACGATGTTGCTGGGGTTGGCGCCCATGCCGTCGCGGGCGACGGCGGCGGGGGCGGTGAGGGCGAGGGCGGTGGCCGCGGCGGCGGAGACCGCCGAAGCCGCCAGAGCACGAGTGGTACGCATGTGATCCTCCGCGGAAGGCGCCCCGGGTCCCGTCCCCGGCATGTCGGCGAGAAAGCACCTCCCGGACCGACCCTCGGATGCCGTGCGGGCGCCCGCATTTCGGGAATGGTCCGTCCTGGTGAGCGGACACGCCGAGCGATATGCACACAATCGGATATCGCCGCAGGTCACGGACCGTCAGAAAATATCTGCCGCCGTCAACTCGGATGGCGCACCGGACGAAGCCGGGGCCACCCGTTCGCCGTTGCCCCGTCGCCGGTTCACGTCGCGGCACTTAGCGTTCTCGTATGCGCGATAAGACGCGGCGACGGCCGCGTCGAAAGGGGATGGCGAATGTCTGCGTACGAGCTGTCCGAGGTGGCGGAAGAGGAGGAGCGGCGGAGGAAGCGCGCACCCTGGGGCGTGATAGCGCTTGTTCTGCTGACCGGTCTCGCGCTCATCCGGAACGGGTCGGGAGAGTTCGACATCGGCCCGCCGCAGCCGGCCTCGGCGGCCGCCGCGGACGGCCGGACCGTCGGCGACGTCTTCGGACGGACGGCGGCCGCCCTGCCCTACGCCGAGCCGGACCGGGTGCGGATTCCCGCCATCCGGGTCGACGCGCCGGTCATGGCGGTCGGCCTGGACACGGACGGCTGGGTGGGAGCGCCGCCGCCGGAGGACCCGAATCTCGCCGGCTGGTTCACCGGCGGCGTCTCGCCGGGCGAGAAGGGGACGGCGGTCGTCGTCGGCCATGTCGACAACAAACTCGGCCCCGCCGTCTTCTACGGCCTCGGCGCGCTCAAGAAGGGGAACCGCGTCGAGGTGTCACGCAAGGACGGGAAGACGGCGGTGTTCGAGATCTACGGCATCGAGGTGTTCGCGAAGAACAACTTCCCCGGCGACCGCGTCTACGCCTCCAAGGGATCGCCGGAACTGCGGGTCATCACCTGCGGCGGCGGTTTCTCCAAGGCGAACGGGTACGACGGCAACGTCGTCGCCTTCGCCCGCCTGGTCGAGGTCCGCTGAGCGCACCCGGCCGGGCGGGCGGGCCCGCGTCAGGCGCGCTGCGAGTGCGGCAGCGTGAGGTGGTAGCCGGAGTCCAGAAGCTGCGGCAGATACCTGCGCAGCGCCCGCACACTCTGGCTGCGGTCGCCCCCGGCGTCGTGCGAGAGCACCACGACGCCGGGGGCGGCGCCCTTCTCGACCCGGTCGACGATCGCGCCGGTGCCGGGGGTGGTCCAGTCGAGGGTGTCGACCGTCCAGGCGAGCGGCTCCATGCCCAGTTCGGCGCCGAGCTGGAAGGCGGCGCGGTTCCACGCGCCGTAGGGGGCGCGGAACCAGCGGGGCCGCTCCCCGTAGCCCTCCTCGATGACGTCGCTGGTGCGGGACATCTCGGAGCGGATCTGACCGCGGGTCAGCCTGGTGAGCAGCGGATGCGACCAGGTGTGGTTGCCGACGACATGGCCCTCGTCGGCCATCCGCGCCAGCAGGTCCTGGTTGTCGACGGCCATCTCCCCGCACACGAAGAACGTCGCGCGCACGTCGTACTCGGCCAGCGTGTCGAGGACGCCGGGGGTGTAGTGGGGGTCGGGTCCGTCGTCGAAGGTCAGCACCATGGTGCGGCCGCGGCCGGTCATCCGCAGCAGGGGTTCGTGGCGCACCGGGGTGCGGGCTGGCGCGGCGCGCGGGGGGCCGTAGCCGGTCAGCGGCTGGAGGCGGTAGGCGGAGGGCTTCAGCGGGAGGCTGCGCGCCGGGGCGCCCGCGGCGGGGACGGCGCCCCTGACAGGCTCGCCCTTGTCGCCCCACGCGAACACTCCGGCCGTGCCGGCCGCTCCGACGGCGGCGGCGGCGCCGGCGAGCAACGCCCGGCGCCGCGTGAACAACTGCTCCTTCTTCATGCAGTCATCAGTCGCCCGACCGGCACCTGGCGCACCCTGCCGACACCGGACCGGCGGCATGATTCCACCCGCCCGGCGCAGCGCGGCGCCGGGGATGCCGGGCGGTGCGGCGCCCTGCGTCGGCGGCCGTTCAGCGGTGCCGCACCAGCGGGAACGGCAGGGTCTCGCGGATGGTGAGCCCGGTGAGGAACATGACCAGGCGGTCGACGCCGATGCCGAGGCCGCCGGTCGGCGGCATCGCGTACTCCAGGGCGTCGAGGAAGTCCTCGTCGAGCTCCATCGCCTCGGGGTCACCGCCGGCGGCCAGCAGGGACTGCTCGGTCAGCCGCCGGCGCTGCTCGACCGGGTCGGTCAACTCCGAGTACGCCGTGCCGAGTTCGGTGCCGAAGGCGACGAGGTCCCAGCGTTCGGCGAGACGCGGGTCCAGACGGTGCTGCCGGGTGAGCGGGGAGACGTCGGTGGGGAAGTCCTTGTAGAAGGTCGGCAGCAGGGTCCTCTCCTCGACGAGCCGCTCGTACATCTCCAGGACGACGTCGCCCGGGCCGTCGTCCGGTGTGTACGGGACGCCGGCGCGGTCGCAGTGCCGCTGCAGGGCCGCGAGCTCCGTGTCGGCGTCGATCTCCTCGCCGAGCGCCTCGGAGATCGCGCCGTGGACCGTTCGCACCGGCCACTCCCCCGAGATGTCGTGCTCGCGCCCGTCCTTGTGGACGACCGGTGAGCCGAAGGCGGCCGTGGCCGCGCCCTGGATCAGTTCGCGGGCCAGCTGGAGCATCTCGTCGTAGTCGGCGTACGCCTGGTAGGCCTCGAGCATCGTGAACTCGGGGTTGTGCTTGTAGGAGACGCCTTCGTTGCGGAAGGTGCGGCCCATCTCGAAGACCTTCTCCAGACCGCCGACGCACAGCCGCTTCAGATACAGCTCGGGGGCGATGCGCAGATACAGGTCGAGGTCGTAGGCGTTGATGTGGGTGGTGAAGGGCCGGGCGTTGGCGCCGCCGTGGATCTGCTGGAGCATGGGCGTCTCGACCTCGAGGTAGCCGCGTTGCAGCAGCCCCTGACGCAGGGCCTGGACGGCGGTCGAGCGGGCGCGGACGACGTCGCGCGCGGCGGGGCCGGCCACCAGGTCGAGATGGCGCATGCGGACCCTGGCCTCGGGGTCGGTCAGGCCGCGGCGCTTGTCGGGCAGGGGGCGCAGGCATTTGGCGGTGAGCTGCCAGGCCGTCACGAAGACGGTCGGCTCGCCCTTGTCGCTGACGCCTGCCGTGCCGGTGACGCAGAGGTGGTCGCCGAGGTCGGTGTCGGCCCGGAAGGCTCCGAGGGAGCCTCCGCAACCCGCCGGACCCGCGGAACCCGCCGGGTCCCCGGAGCGCCCGGCGGCCGCGGAACCGGAGGCGTCCCCGGAGCCGAGGGCGGCGCGGGTGAGGGCGAGCTGGTGGTCGCCCGACCAGTCGCGCAAGGTCACGAAGACGATGCCGCCGAAGTCGCGGACGCGCATGATCCGGCCGGCGACGGTGACCGTCTCGCCGCCGCCGGCGAGGGCGCGGACCTCGGCGAGCGTGTGGGTGCGCGCCGGGACGCCGACCGGGTAGGGGTCGACGCCCCGGGCACGCAGCCGGTCGAGGGTGCGGCGCCGGACGCGGACCTGGTCGGGCAGGCCCGCGTCCGGACCGCTCCGTGCGGCCTCGTCCCCTCCGTCGAGGCCGAGCGCCGCCAGCGACGGCAGGCCCTCGGTGGTGGCGGGGCGGGGCCCGCCCTTCGGGTGCCGCTTTCCCCAGAGCTTGCGCAGGGAGGGCACGGAGACGAAGCCCTCGGCGATTCCGGAGGCCAGGCCCACCCGGGCCAGGGAGCCGGCGTCGCCGTAGCACAGGAAGCGGGGGTACCACTCGGGCCGGTACTTGGCGTTGGAGCGGTAGAGCGCCTCCAGCTGCCACCACTTGGAGAAGAACAGCAGCAGCCGGCGCCACAGCCGCAGAACCGGTCCGGCGCCGATGCGGGCGCCCTCCTCGAACGCCGAGCGGAAGACGGCGAAGTTCAGCGAGATCCGGCGCACGCCGAGCTTGGGGGCGGCGGCGCACAGGTCGGCGACCATGAACTCCATGACACCGTTGGGGGCCGAGCGGTCGCGGCGCATCAGGTCCAGCGAGACGCCGTCGGCGCCCCAGGGGACGAAGGAGAGCAGCGCCAGGAGACGGCCGTCGCCGTCCAGGGCCTCGACGAGGAGGCAGTCGGCGTCGGCGGGGTCGCCGAGGCGGTCCAGGGCCATCGAGAAGCCGCGTTCGGTCTCGGTGTCGCGCCAGGCGTCGGCGCGGTCGACCACGTCCTCCATCTCCTGGTCGGTGAGGGCCGAGTGGCGGCGTACGCGGCAGGTGGCGCCGGTGCGGCGGACCCGGTTGACGGCCTGCCGGGTCACCCGCATCTCACGGCCGCCGAGGTCGAAGGAGGCGACGTGCAGGATGGCCTCGTCGCCGAGTTGCAGCGCCCCGAGCCCGGCGCGCGCGAAGGCTCTGGCGCCGTCCTCCGACGCGCCCATCACCGCGGGGGCCCAGGCGTGCCGGCGGGCCGCGTCCAGCCAGGCGGCGATGGCGTGCGGCCAGGCCTCGCGGTCGCCGACGGGGTCGCCGCTGGCCAGGCAGACGCCGGCCTCGACCCGGTAGGTGACGGCGGCCTTGCCGCTGGGCGAGAAGACGACGGCCTTGTCGCGCCGGGTGGCGAAGTAACCCAGCGAGTCCTGTGCGCCGTACGCCTTCAGCAGGGCGCGGATACGGGTCTCCTCGTCGTCGTGCAGGGCCGCTTCCATACGCTGTGAACGGAACAGGACGGCGGCGGCGTTGAGCAGGGCGAGGGCGCCGAAGAGCCCGAGCAGGAAGAACAGGGCGCGGGGCGGGCGGCCGTCGAAGGAACCGGCGGAGACCAGGCCGCCGAGGACCCGGTTGGCGGCCCAGCCGAGGCGCTGGTCGGCGGGGAGGGTGCCCGGGAACGCCTCGACGAGGCCCCAGCCGGCGAGGATCGCGAGGCCGAGCCCCACGAACAGCACGGCGAGCGCCCGCCGCAGGGCCGCCCGACGGGAGGCGGCGTAGAACTCGCGACGGGCGAGGACGAGCAGGGCCAGCGCGAGCGCGCAGACCACCAGGGACGGGACCGACTGGGCGTACAGGCCGACGGCCACGCCGAGGACGTCGGTGAGGACGAGCAGTCCCAGGTAGACGACGACCAGCCACCACGCGACCTTCTTGCGGGCGGCGGTGGCGGCGGCCAGCAGGAAGAGGAAGACGGCGTAGGCCAGGTTGGCGCTGACCGGGACGATGAGCAGGTCGAGGAAGCGGACGACCGGGCGCAGCAGGCGGCGCAGCGGCGGGATCAGCGCCAGCAGGACGCACAGCAGGCCGAGGGCGCCGAGGAAGGCCGCGAACGTCTCGGGGACCCGGGTGAGGACGCGGCCCGCCGGCCGCCGGGCCGGGCGCGCGGTGCGGTCGGCCGCGGTGCGCTCCACGGTGGCACTCATGCTCCGACTGTAGGAACACCTGGGCCGGGCCGCCCGTCGGGCGGCCCGGCACGGGCGGGACCTGGGGCTTCCGATAGCCTCGGGCCGTGACGGAACAGCACTCGCAGCAGCCCGCGCACCAGTTCGAGCGAGGTACCGACGGCCCCAAGGTCGTCCTCGTCGGGGTGGACGGATCGGACTCCTCGCTGCGCGCGGCGGCCTACGCCGGCGGGCTGGCCCGCCGCCAGCACGCGCTGCTCGCCGTGGTCTACGTGCAGCCGGTGATGACGGCGGGCGCCGCGCTGGGCGTGCCGGTCGCGGAGACGACCGACGCCGTCGCCGAGGAACTGGTCGCCCAGATCCGCGAGGCGACCGAGCGGACCCGGGGGATATTCGACGTGCGCTGGGAGTTCCACACCTTCCGCGGCGATCCCTACGGCGGTCTGGCGAGGGCGGCGGACGAGCTGAAGGCGGACGCGGTGGTGGTGGGCGCCTCCGAGCAGGCCGGGCACCGGATCGTGGGTTCGGTCGCGGTGCGGCTGGTGAAGGCGGGGCGGTGGCCGGTGACGGTGGTGCCGTAGCCCGCCGTCCCGGTCCGGCCGGTTCACCGGCGTTCCGGCCGGGTGACCCGGGGCTCCGGCCGGGTGACCCGGGGCTCCGGGCCCTCGCTACTCCCCCATCACCAGCCCGTCCTTGGCCGCGCCCCTGCTGAGGACGACGTCCCTGATCCGGTCGCGCACCCCCTGGACGCCGGCGCCCTGGGCGAGGGCCTTGTTCAGGTCGACGACCCGTCCCGCGTCGACGTCGAACATCTGCGGCACGAACTCGGCCCTGCGCACCTCCCAGCGGCCTCCGGCCCGGGCGGGCGGGGCGAAGGTGAAGCGGGCGACGGTGGACTGGTTGCCGCGCGCGTCCTGGGCCCCCTGGTGGTTGAACATCTCGCCGGCGATCTGGTCGCCCATGCCGTAGACGACCCACGTGCCGTTGACCTTCTCGTAGGCCTGGGGGACATGGGCGTGGGTCCCGAGGACCAGGTCGATGTCGGGGCGGCCGTCGGTGCGGGAGGCGGTGAGCGTGCGGGCGAGGGTGAGCTGGCGGTCGTCCGGGGCGTCCTGCCATTCGGTGCCCCAGTGCACGGAGACGACCACCACGTCCGCGCCCGCCTTCCGGGCGACCTTGGCGTCGGCGAGGATGCGGTTCTCGTCGATGACGTTGACGGTCCAGGGCTGCCCGGGCGGGAGGGGGTAGCCGTTGGTGTCGTAGGTGTAGGCGAGGTGGGCGACGCGGGCCGGGCCCGCGCGCAGCAGGGTGACCGAGTTGCCCTCGGCCTCGGTGCGCGCGGTGCCCGCGTGCCGCACGCCGGCGGCGTCGAGCGCGTCCAGGGTGCGCTGCACGCCGGCGGCTCCGTCGTCGAGGCTGTGGTTGGAGGCGGTGGAGCAGCCGTCGTAGCCGGTGGCGGCGAGGGCGGCGGCGATCTCGGGCGGGGACTTGAAGGCGGGGTAGCCGGTGTAGTCGCCGTTCGCGCCGTACACCGTCTCCATGTGGCACAGGGCGACGTCGGCGCGGGAGACGACGGGTGCGATCCCCGCGAGCATGGGGCGGAAGTCGTAGGCGACGCCGCCGCCGTCGAAGCGGGCACGGTCGATGACGGTGGTGTGCGGAAGGATGTCGCCCGAGGCCACGAGGGTGAAGCCGCGGGCGCCGGCGGGCGCCGGGCGTCCGGGCCGTTCTCCCGGCCGGTGGTCCTGGCTCTGGCAGGCGGCGGCCGCGGTGAGGACGACCGTCAGGGCCAGGGCCACCTGATGTCTGCGCGCGATCACCGGATCACCCCAGTTCATCCGAATTGTCATATTTATGCATGTATCACTACTAGTCGATGTGGGACGACCGGCCGACGCGGCACTCCCTTCGTCCACGGGCGATGCCCGCGATCGGCGTAGCCGGGACCGTTCGTCGAACCGTTCGTCGACGCGATCGACCGTCCGCCGCAGACCCCTGTGCGCGCCCTGTCTTGAACCGGCCCCTTGCGATGCCATACGCCCATGACCGCCACCGCCGCCCTCAACGCCCGGACGACGACCGCCGAACACGAGCTGGCCGCGCTCCAGCGCGAGCACGGCCGGCCGCTCTTCGCGCTGCTGCTGCGGCTGTGCGACGGCGACCGCCAGCGCGCCGAGGACCTGGTCCAGGAGACCCTGGTCCGCGCCTGGCAGCACCCGGAGGCGCTGCGCGCCGACGCCTTCGACTCCGTGCGGCCCTGGCTGCTCACCGTCGGCCGGCGGCTCGCGATCGACGCCCGGCGGGCCCGCCAGGCCCGGCCCGCCGAGGTCGGCGACGCGGTGCTGGAGAACGCGCCGGTCTGCGCCGACCACGCCGAGCGGGCGGCCGCGACCCTCGATGTGCGCGAGGCTGTGAAGACTCTCACTCCGCAGCACCGTGAAGTCCTGGTGCTGGTGTATTTCCGAGGGGCGAGTGTGGCGGAGGCCGCCGAAGCACTCGGCATTCCGCCCGGTACCGTGAAGTCCCGCGCGTACTACGCGCTGCGCGCCCTGCGCCGGGTGCTTCCGGGATACGCGGCCGACCTGCACTGAAACCCACGGTCGGGTCAAGCCTTCGTAAAGCGCCTTGCCGAGGACCCCCGTTGGGTAATCGGGTGTCCTTATCCGTGTTCCGGACGGGTCCGGGAAGCGGGTCTCCAGCGTCCCGGCGACGGGCGAAGCGCACGCACCGGAGGAAGGCAGGAAGGGATGCTGCACAGAGGGCACCAGAGCACGGACGGCACCGGCGGCGGCGAACTGACCGTTCCCATGGCCTGGTTGTACGCCGAGTACATCGCCGACGAACTGCTGCGGACCGGCGATCTCATGCCGCCGACGTCCTTCGAGTTCCGCGCGGGGCGCGACGCCCTGGCGCTGACGATCTTCCTGTCCGACACCGACGGCGAACTGCCCGGCATCCGGGTCGTGACCCAGCTGGAGACCTGGCTTTCGCTCACGGCGTACGACCAGCCGTGGCAGGAGTGGGTCGGCGCACGTATGTCACAACTGACGGACGAGGCGTCGGCGTCGGAGGGGCCCGCCCCCGATCTGGAACTCGCCGCCGCGGCCTGGCGCTGGCTGGAGGAGACGGAGCTGCTCGCTCCCGACCTCAACGCGGTGCCGGGCGGCTCCGTCGGCGTCGGCGAGGACGACGGACCCAAGGTCTGGACGCCCGCCTGGCAGCTCGGGTTGCCGCTCGGCCACCTGGCGATTCATCTTTTCTAGACTCGCACCAATCCGCGGGCCGGACCGCTCCGAACATCTGGGTCACGATTCGGTACGCGGCTTGAGTGATTCGTCTGCCAGGTGCGTACCGGTGGGAGCAACGAGTAACCCCACTGGCACTCAACGGCACGAGGTTTCGGCATGAGGTCCCTGGAAAGGCATCGCGACGTCGGCGCGTACGCGCTCGGCGTGCTGGACGAAGCAGAGGCTTTCCGCTTCGAGGACCACCTCATGGAGTGTCCTCAGTGTGCGGCACAGGTCACCGAGTTCGGCCCCACCGCACGGCAGATGATGCTCTACCGGCGTGCCACCCCGCGTGCCGTGCACCCCTTCGCCGGGCCCGGCCCGCAGCTGCTGGACCGGCTGCTCGCCGAGGTGGCGGCCCGGCACCGGGCGGTGCGCCGACGCGTGCTGTACGCCGTGGCCGCCTCCGTGGTGGTGGCCCTCGCCGGTCCCGTGATCGCGATGATGGCGGGCGGCGGCAGCGGCGACGACGACGGTGCGAACGCCGTGCGGCTCACCGCGACGGACGAGAAGTCCGGGGTGTGGGCCCAGGTCACGACCGAGAACGAGGAATGGGGCAGCCATGTGCGGCTGGAGGTCAAGGACGGTGCGGGCCCGCGTTCCTGCCGTCTGATCGCCGTCGGCCTCGACGGCTCCGAGCAGACCGTCACCAGCTGGAACGTTCCCCTGCACGACGCCCGCCCCAACACCATGCAGGGCGCGGCGGCCTGGCACCCCGACGAGATCGCCCGCTACGAGCTGCGCACGGCGGGCGGCGAGCACCTGGTGACGCTCCCCGCCCAGTGACCGGCCGGAGTGAGTTCAGGTCACTCCGGCACCGCCTCACCCGTACATGAGAGCCGCTCCGCCGGCCTGGCGATCCTGCCGGACCGTGCCCACTTTTCTGAGGATTCGTCCGCGCGGACGATTCCCACGTCTTTCCCCCACGACCGTTCCGCAAGCGGATGTCTCTGCGGGCCTTCGGATCCGCCGATTCCGCCCAGCCCCGGGCGGGAGAGCGGCGACAATCGGCGGGTGCCGTTGACGTTTCCTCCCCATGCGGCGGCCGTGCTGCCGCTGAAGCTGTCGCGCCCGCGCTGGTTCGACGGGGTCGCGCTCGTGGCCGGGTCCACCGCACCCGACCTGCCCTACGCGGCGGGCGCCCCGCTGGCGACCTACGGCCACACCTGGACGGGCCTGGTGGTGTGGGGTGTGCCGCTGAGCGTGACAGCGGCCCTCCTCATCCGCTGGAGCGCCCCGGTGGCCGCCGCCCACCTGCCGGGGTGGTGGCGCGAGTACGGCGTCCTCGGCTCGGTCCGTCATCCCTGGTACGTGACGGTGTCGTCGGCTTGGCTCGGCGCCGTGACCCACCGCCTGTGGGACGACGTCACGCACGATCAACTGCCCGGCACCACGGTGGGTTTCGCCGCCCTCGGCCACAACGCGGCGGCGGGCGTGCCCTGGTGGATCGTCCTGCACACGGCGTCGTCGGCGGCCGGGCTGGCCGGCTGGATCTGGGCGACGGTCCGTATCGGCCGCCACGGACTGCTGCACCGCTGGCACGGCCCGCCGCCCCTGGTCACGCCCCGTCCGGCGCTCTGGTGGACGACCGTGTCCGCGACCGCTGCGGCCGCCACGGCCCTCGCGGCGCTTCTTCCGAGCGGCGACATCCCGATCGTGCTCGGCACCCGGCTGTTGGCCGTTCCCGCGGCAGCCTTCGCCGTCGGCGCAGCCGTCGTCCGCCTGGCCACCCGCAACCGGCCGCCCGGACCGGCCGAACCGACCGGACCGGCCGAGGCTCCGCGCCGCGACAAGCCACCGGAACCGCGGCCCGGCGTCGCGTGACGGCCGACGGGCGCCGAGGGCGCGGCGCCGCAGCAGGCACGCCCGGCGTTCCCTGCCCGCGCCGGCGGGAAACCCGTGCCGCCGCGAGCGGCCCCGTCCCGAGGGCGCGAGGCGAAGGAGCGGGACGCCACCGGGGTCCTGCGAACGGGCCGCCGCGGCGGTCTACTTGAGCAGGCGTGACATTCGCCGGTCCGCCAGTGGCCGGCCGCCCGTCTGGCAGGTGGGGCAGTACTGGAGCGAGGAGTCGCTGAAGGAGACCTCCCGGACGGTGTCGCCGCACACCGGACACGGTTCGCCGGCGCGGCCGTGGACGCGCAGACCGCTCTTCTTCTCGGCCTTCAGCCGTCCCGCCGCCAGGCCCCGCGAGCGTTCGACGGCCTCCGTCAGTGTCGTGCGCAGCGCCCCGTGGAGGGTGTGGATCTCCTCCGGCGTCAGGGAGGACGCCAGCTTGAAGGGGGACATCCTCGCGGCGTGCAGGATCTCGTCGCTGTACGCGTTGCCGACGCCGGCGATCAGGCTCTGGTCGCGCAGGGCGCCCTTGAGCTGACGGCGCTCTCCCGCGAGCAGGGCGGCGAAGCGGGCCTCGTCGAAGCCGGCGGCGAGCGGGTCGGGGCCGAGCCGGGCGACGCCGGGCACCTCCTGCGGATCGCGGACGACGTACACGGCGAGCCGCTTCTGGGTGCCGGCCTCGGTGAGGTCGAAGCCCTCGCCGGTCTCCAGGGCGACCCGCAGGGCGAGGGGGCCCTTGCCGGGGCGGGGCGGGCCGTCGGGGAGGCGGTCCTTCCAGTGCAGCCACCCCGCGCGGGCGAGGTGGGTGACGAGGTGCAGGCCGTCCGCGGTCGTCAGGTCGAGGAACTTGCCGTGCCGGTGCACAGCGGTGACCTCCTGCCCGTCCAGGGCGGTGACGGGCGGGTCGTACGTCTTCAGCACGCTGATCGCGACGGGCAGCACGCGCACGATCTCGTGGCCGACCAGATGCTCGGCCAGGAAGTCCTTGAGGGCTTCCACCTCGGGAAGTTCCGGCATACGTCCAGAGTGCCACGCGGGCTCAGTGGTGCTCGTGCACCACGAACTCGCACCACACGCACTTTCCGCCGCCCCGCGCCTCCACTCCCCAGCCGTCGGTGAGCAGGTCCACCAGGAGCAGGCCGCGGCCGGAGACGCCCGACTCGCCGGCGTCGCGGCGGCGCGGCAGCGCGCTGGAGGAGTCCTCGACCTCCACGCGCAGCCGGCGGTCGCCGCCGGTCAGCGCGCGCAGGGTGACGATCGCCGCGCCCTCGGTGTGCATGAGGGCGTTGGTGACCAGCTCGTCGGCGACCAGCTCGATCTCGTCGGAGCGGTCCCGGGCCCCCCAGGAGCGGACGGCGGCACGGATCATGTGCCGGGCCTCGGTGAGGGCCTCCGGGTCGCCGGGCGCCACGTGCTGCTGGAGGCGGTTGCCGGACTGCGGGTTGTCCGGGCCGCGTCGGCGCAGCAGCAGCAGGGCCACGTCGTCGTCCCCGCCGCGCTCCTCGGCGATCTCGATGAGCCGGTCGGCGAGTTCCCGGACGTCGTCGGGGCCCGCGGCGATGAAGGCCGCGAGGGTCTGCATGCCGTCGTCGAGGTCGGCGCCGGGCTGCTCCACCAGGCCGTCGGTGCACATCAGCAGGGTGTGCCCGGGATCGAGCTCGACCGTGCCGACCGGGTAGCCGAGACTGCCGAACTCGGCGGACAGGCCGAGCGGCAGTCCCCCGGGCACCGCAACGCGCCGGCAGTTCCCGTCCGGACCGCGCAGCAGGGGCTCGATGTGCCCGGCGCGGACCAGCTGGACGACCCCGGTGGACAGGTCCGCCTCCGCGTACAGGCAGGTCGCGAAGCGGTCGGTGTCGAGCTCGTGCAGGAAGACGGAGGCCCGGGCCATCACGGCCGCCGGGGTGTGTCCCTCGGCCGCGTAGGCCCTCAGCACGATCCGCAGCTGGCCCATGACGGCGGCCGCGTGCGTGTCGTGGCCCTGGACGTCGCCGATGACCGCGCCGACCCGGCCGCCGGGCAGCGGGATCACGTCGTACCAGTCGCCGCCGATGTCCCGGCCGTTCGCGCCGCCTATGGTGGCGGCGCGGTAGCGGACGGCCACGTCCGCGCCGCGCACGCTGGGAATGGTGCGCGGGAGCATGGCCTGCTGGAGGCCCTGCGCGATGTCCTTCTCCTGCTCGTAGAACATCGCCCGCTGCAGGCTCTGCGCGATGCTGGAGCCGAGGGCGACGAGGATGTTGCGCTCCTCGGGCGTGAAGCCGTGGCGGTCGCTGTAGAGCAGCCCCATCGCGCCGATCGGACGGGCCTGCACGATGAGCGGCAGATAGGCCGCCGAGGTGATCTTCAGGTCGGTCAGGTGCGGCCACAGCACGGGGTAGCCGCCGGCGAACTCCTCGGGCGACTCGATGAAGCGGGGGGTGAGGGTCCGCACGACCTCGCTCATCGGATAGGGCTCGTCGATCCGGGTGACCAGGGTGCCGGGCACGAAGCTGCCCTCGGGCCCCTCGGCGATCAGCCGGATCCGGCCGGCCTCGACCAGGCCCATGACGAGGCTGGTCGCCCCCAGGTGGGTGAGGCCGTGGGTGTCCTTGAGCACGTCGATGACGTCCTGGACGGTGCGGGCGTGCGCGAGGGCCGCCGTGGTGAGCTGGACGACGTTGGTCTGCTCGCGGCGCGCGTCGTCGAGGGCGGCCGCCTCGTGGCGGTCGGCGAGGTCGTGCAGCTCGTCGGTGGCGTCGCGGACGATGCCGACGATCCGGCGCGGCCGGCCGGTGCCGTCGCGCCGGATGTGGCCCTGGGTGTGGGTCCAGCGCAGGGTGCCGTCGCGCAGTCGCAGGCGGAAGTAGGCGCCGTAGTTCTCGCTGCCGTCCTTGATGGCCTGGGAGACCAGCTCGTCCAGGCGGATGCCCTCGTTCGGTGGGACCCGCACGGCGAGCGTCGCCGGGTCGCCGTCGTACTCGTCGGGGCGCAGGTCGAAGATCTCGTGGGCCCGGGCGTCCATCTGGAACACGCCGGAGTCCAGGTCCCAGTCGAAGCCGCCCATGCGATTGAGCGCCAGGATCGGGTCCGGGTGGGCGGGCCAGTCGTCCGGGAGTGACAGGGCTCTCGCTCCCCGATCAGCCATGGGCCCACCTTGCCAGGATTTGCCCGATTATTCGAGCGGGGAGCACCGGGCCTGCGGCCACGGTCAGCCCAGGGCGACGTCGACGGGGCTGCCGAAGACGGCGTCCGGCCGGTCGGGCGCGCCGGACGGCTGGAGGCCGCCGGACCGGTCCGGCTCGCCGAGCTCGCCGGACTCGTCCGGACCGTCCGGGATCAGCCCGCCGCCGTCGGGCAGGTCGGGCACCTCGGGCACGGTCTCGGGACCGATCGCGTCGGGGTCGAAGGAGCCGGGGTCGAGTCCGCGGTCGAGCTCCGGGCCGTCCGCGTCCGCACCGCCGTCGGCGTCGGCGTCGGGGTCCGAGCCGACCGCGAAGGGGTCGTCGAAGAGGGCGCGGCCCTCGGCGGCCGGGAGGACGACGTCCGAGCCCGGCATCGTGTGGTTCGCCGCCTCGCCGCCGCGGCAGGCGACGACGAGCGCCGCCGAGAGCGCGCAGGCGGTGAGGAGAGTGGCTGTGGGTAGTCGCACCACGTGCTCCGCATCGTCCGAACGGATCGAACCGAAGTGGTTCGCCCACTATTGTCTGCTCGGTCCGCACGAGTCACGCAAGCGGAGCGGACGGATACGAAAAGTGACGAGCCGGCCGAAGAGGGCCCCGACCGCAGCGAGCCCCGACCGGAGAGGGCCTGTCCGGGAAGAGCCTGTCCGGGAAGGGCTGTCCAGGAAGGGCTGTCCGGGAAGGGACAGGACCTGAGCGAAGGAGCGCACGGCCGTGGAGTGGTTCACCGCACCCGACTACTGGCTGAGCCGACTGGTCTTCCAGCGCGCCCTGGCGGGCCTGTACGTGGTCGCGTTCCTGGCCACGGTGCTGCAGTTCCGGGCGCTGCTCGGGGAACGGGGGATGCTGCCGGTGCCCCGTTTCGTCGAGCAGGTGCCCTTCCGACGGGCGCCCAGCCTGTTCCAGCTGCGCTACTCCGACCGGTTCTTCGCGTGCTGCGCGTGGACGGGGTGCGCGGTGTCGGCGGCGCTGCTGGCCGGAGTCGACGGGCTGCTGCCGCTCTGGGCGGCGATGACACTGTGGCTGGTGCCGTGGGCGCTGTACCTGTCGATCGTCAACGTGGGCCAGACCTGGTACGGGTTCGGCTGGGAGTCGCTGCTGCTGGAGACCGGCTTCCTCGCGGTGTTCCTGGGCAACGACGAAGTGGCCCCGCCGGTCGTCGTGCTCTTCCTGATCCGCTGGATCCTGTTCCGGGTCGAGTTCGGCGCGGGCCTGATCAAGATGCGGGGGGACGCCTGCTGGCGGAAGCTCACCTGCCTCTACCACCACCACGAGACGCAGCCGATGCCCGGCCCGCTGAGCTGGTTCTTCCACCGCCTGCCGGGGCCGGTGCACCGCGTCGAGGCGGCGGCGAACCACGTCACCCAACTCGTCGTGCCGTTCGCGCTGTTCGCCCCGCAGCCGGCGGCGACGGCGGCCGCCTCGCTGATGATCCTCACCCAGCTGTGGCTGCTGCTGTCGGGCAACTTCTCCTGGCTCAACTGGATCACCGTCGTCCTGGCGGTGCCGGCGCTGGCGCTCCCCTCCGACCACGGTCCGGGCCCCGACACGCCCCTCTGGTACGAGGTCACCGTCCTCGCCGTGGCCGCCGTGCTGCTGTTCCTCAGCCACCGGCCGGTGCTCAACATGCTCTCGCGCCGGCAGGTGATGAACCGGTCCTTCGATCCGCTCCACCTGGTCAACACCTACGGCGCGTTCGGCAGCGTCAGCCGGATCCGCTACGAGGTGGTGGTCGAGGGCACGCTCGACACCGCGCCCCGCGAGGACTCCGACTGGCGGGAGTACGAGTTCAAGGGCAAGCCGGGCGATCCGCGGCGCTGGCCGCGTCAGTTCGCCCCCTACCATCTGCGCCTGGACTGGATGATGTGGTTCGCGGCGCTCTCCCCCGCCTACGCCGGGGCGTGGTTCGCCGCCCTGGTGGAACGGCTGCTGGAGAACGACCGCGACACGCTGAAGCTGCTGCGCCGTTCCCCGTTCCCGCCCGGCGAGCCCCCGCGCCACGTCCGCGCCCGTCTGTTCCGCTACCGGTTCACGACCTGGCGTGAGCTGCGGGCGACGGGCGCGTGCTGGGAGCGGACGTACGTGCGCGAGTACCTGCCGCCGACCCGGCTCGCGGACGCGGCGCGCACGCCGTAGGCGCCGGCGCTGCTCACAGGCCGTAGACGCGGGCCGCGGTGGTCTCGAAGATCTCGACGTGGTCGCCCGGGTCGGTCAACCGCCGTGCGAGGTCCATGACTTCGCCGTACGAAGCGGCAACCGTGCACACCGGCCAGTCCGAGCCGAACATCAGCCGGGCCGGGCCGAAGGCCTCCAGCACCGTGTCCGCGTACGGGCGCAGGTCGTCGACGGTCCAGGACGCGGGGTCGGCCTCCGTCACCATGCCGGAGAGCTTGCAGACCGTGTGGGGCAGGGCGGCGAGCGCCCGGACGTCGCGAGCCCAGGGCTCCAGCTCGCCTGCGGCGACGGGCGGCTTGCCCAGGTGGTCCAGCACGAAGGTGAGTCCGGGCAGCGCGGCGGCCGCACGGACGCAGGCCGGCAGCTGGCCGGGCAGCACCACCAGGTCGTAGACGAGACCGGCGTCGGCGACGGCGGCCAGCCCGCGCCGCACGTCGGCCCGCAGCAGCCACTCCGGGTCGCTCTCGCCCTGCACCTGGTGCCGGATCCCTTTGAGGTACCGGCCGCCGGGCAGCTCCCGCAGCCGGGCCAGTTCGTCGGAGACGTCCGCTCGGGTCAGGTCGGTCCAGCCGACGACGCCCGCGATCAGGTCGCTCCCCGCCGCGAGCGCGAGGAACTCGGGCGTCTCCTCGGCCACGGTGACCGTCTGGACGAGGACCGTGCGGTCGACCCCCGCCGCGCGGGCCTCGGACGCCAGGTCGCCGACGCCGAAGTCCCGCCGCAGTGGGCTGCCTTCGGCGATCCAGTCCTGGTCGCGCACCGACAGGTCCCAGACGTGGTGATGCGCGTCGACGATCACACCGGCTCCCGGACGACGGGAGCGGGGCCGGCGACGCGGTCCTCGCGGCTCACGGTGGGCAGGGCGGTTCTCATGACGGCTCCTCGGAGGGAAGCAGACCGGTGTCCCGCAGCTCCTGCCAGAGGGCGGCGGGCACGGGCGTGCCGAACTGCACGGCGCAGTCGCGCGCTTCGTCCGCCGAGCGGACGCCGACCAGCACGCTCGCGACGGCCGGATGGGCGGCGCAGAACGCCAGGGCCGCGGCGCGCAGGCCGACGCCGTGCCGGCCGGCGGCCTCCCGCAGACGCAGGGCCCGGTCCACCAGGCCGGCGGGGGCCCGGCTGTACTCGTACGTCGCCCCGGGCCGGGGGTCGGCGAGCAGGCCGGAGTTGAACGCGCCCCCCACGACCACCGACACGCCCCGCTCGAGCGCCGCGGGCAGCAGTTCGGCTCCGGCCCGCTGGTCGAGCAGCGTGTACCGGCCGGCGCACAGCACCACGTCGACGTCCGTGTCGCGGACGAAGCGCGTGAGCATCTCCGCCTGGTTCATGCCGGCCCCGATCGCCCCGACGACGCCTTCGGAGCGCAGCCGCTCGAGCGCCGGGTAGCCCTCCCGGAAGGCCTGCTCGGCGTGGTCGTCGGGGTCGTGGAGGTAGACGACGTCCACGCGGTCGAGGCCGAGGCGTTCCAGGCTCGCCTCCAGCGTGCGGCGCACGCCGTCGGCGCTGAAGTCCCACACGCGGCGGTGCTCGGCCGGGACGGCGAAACCGTTCGCCAGGTCGTCGCCGTGGCCGTCGGCCGGCTCCAGTCGGCGGCCCACCTTGGTGGAGACCGTGTAGTGCGCCCGGGGGTATTCGCGCAGCGCGGCGCCGAGACGCCGTTCGGACAGGCCGAGACCGTAGTGCGGCGCCGTGTCGAAGTAGCGGACGCCCTGCCGCCAGGCTGCCGCCACGGTCTCCCGCGCCTGCTCCTCGCCGACCTCGGCGAACAGGTTGCCGAGGGCGGCGGCTCCGAAGCCGAGCGGGCTGACCGGGACGCGGCTGCGCCCGAGCAGGTTCACCGGACCGATGCCCGAGGCGCTCCCGGCCACCGGGGCCGTCGGCCCTTCGAAGTCGCTCACGCGGCGTTCCCCTTCCCGCTCTCGAGGTTCGGCTCCTCCGACCGTACCCGCCACGGGCACCCCGTGATCCATCCGGCGCCGGATGGATCACCGGCCGGTCGGCCGGCGCCTCTCGACTCGGGACGTCCGCCGGGGCACAGTTCTCCCTACGTACTCGCGAGTAGTGCAGAGGAGCTGCCGTGGCTGCCTGGGTGGGCCGGACCGCCGTCGAGATCGCCGCCGCCGTGCGGGAGAAGCGGGTCACGCCCCGGGAGGTGGTGGCGGAGCACCTCGCGCGGATCGAGCGGCTGGACGGCCGTGTCGGCGCGTTCCGCGCGGTGCGGGCCGAGGCCGCGCTCGCGGAGGCCGACGAGGTGGCCGCCCGGCCCGACCTGGGCGAGCTGGCGCTGGCCGGGGTGCCGGTGGCGGTCAAGGACAACCTCGGCGTGCGGGGCGAGGCCATGCGCGTCGGCTCGGCGGCGACGCCCGACGCCCCGTCCGCAGCCGACCATGTCACCGTGGCCCGGCTGCGCGCGGCCGGCGCGGTGGTCGTCGGGCTGACGAACGTGCCGGAGCTGTGCGTGTTCGGCACCACGGAGGGCGTCCACGGCACCGCCCGCAATCCGTGGGACGTCTCCCGCACGGCGGGCGGCTCCTCCGGCGGGAGCGCGGCCGCGGTCGCCGCCGGGATGACGCCGATCGCGCTCGGCAACGACGGCATGGGCTCGCTGCGCATCCCGGCGGCCAACTGCGGCCTGGTGACCGTGAAGCCGGGCCACGGGGTGGTGCCGGCCGGGATCGGGGAGGGCGACTGGTTCGGGATGTCGGAGAACGGCCCGCTGGCGACCACGGTGGCGGACGCGCGGCTGATGCTCTCCGTGCTCGCCGACGCCGACGTCACGGCGGCCGACGGGGCCGGGGCGCTGCGGATCGCGGTCTCCGTGCGCAGTCCGCTGGCCGGGGTCGCGGTGAGCGCTCCCTACGCGGGCGCGGCCAGGGACGCGGCCGGCGTGCTGATGAAGGCGGGGCACCTCGTGCGGCGGGCCGATCCGCCCTATCCGCTGTCGCTGGGCGTGACCTCGCTCGCCCACTGGACGGCGGGCACGGCCGTGGACGCGGCCGCCCTGGACGCCCGCCTGCTGACCCGCCGCACCCGGGTGCACGCGGCGCTCGGCCGGCGCTTGCTGAACGGAGTGCGCGAGGGCTCGGCGCGCGAGGAGCTGCGGCGCCGGCTGGAGCCGTTCTTCGCGCAGTACGACGTGCTGCTCACCCCGGCGCTGGCGCGGCGGTCGCCGAAGGCCGCGCCGTGGCACGAGCGGGGCTGGCTGCGCAACGTCCTGGCGAACACGAACTACTCGCCGCTGACGCCGCCGTGGAACCTGACCGGCTGGCCGGCGATGGCGGTCCCGTTCGGCACGCTGCCGTCCGGTGCGCCCGCGGCCGTACAGCTGGTCGGACGGCCGGGATCGGAGGCGGAGCTGCTGCGCGTGGCGGAGCAGCTGGAGAACCTGCGCCCCTGGCGGCGCACGGCGCCGCTCGACGAGAGCGCGACCTGAGGCCCGGACGGGCCGGCCCCGGCCGCGTCGGCCTGGGCGCAGACGGACGGGGAGGCCGGGGGCGGAGGCGGGGCGGCATGGGCGTGGCTCGGGTGCGTGCGCACGCCCATGCGGCGGTGATCGCGCGAGGCGCGGTCCGTGGGTTCAGTCCACGCTGGGCAGGATGTGGTCCTCGGCCAGGTCGTCCTCGTAGCCGGCCAGGCGGATGGGGGCGGAGCGGGCCCACACGTCGAGGTTGCCGATCTCGCCGGGCCTGCGGCCGGCCCGCTCCGGGCGTTCCTTGGGACGTTGCTCGCGATTCGTCTTCTCCGGTGTCACCGCGCACTCCTTATGTGTCGGGTCACCCTCGGGGCGTGCCGGCCAGTCTGCGGTCCGGCGCTGAACGCTCCCTAGGGTCTGGCTGGAGTCGGTGGCGACACGGTGGCGCCGGTGACTCCCAGGAGAGCTGGCCGTTGTGAACCGGCTTGTCCCAGACGGACGGTGGGTGTGGGTGGCACTCCGTCCTGCTGTCCGTCCGCTACACATTAACCAAATGAGCGGGGTGCCGCTCGATAGGGCCTGAAGATTTGACACAACCATGGCGCGTCACTCACAGGCCCCGTAAGCGAATTGAACCCTTTTCACCTCTTCCACACCCTATGAGTTCACCCGGACGGCGTATGTCGCCGAACCCCCTCCCGGTCCCTCGCGCCACGCCCGGAGGCCGCCCCCGGCCCGTCCGGCCCTCGCCGACGCCCCCCGCGCCGCCTCTCCGACACCCCAGGGCCACCGGCCGGCGGTGGCGAGGGGGCGCAACTCCCGTCCCGGGCCTGTCGGTTGGGAGCCGGCCGTGAGACCGTACGCCGATGACGTCGTCGTACGGGTTGCGCGGCAGGGCCGCCCTCGTCACCGGGGGCACGCGGGGCATCGGATGGGCGGTGGCCCGGGCGCTCCGGGACGCCGGGGCGCGGGTGTGCGTGAGCGCACGGGACCCCGACGAGGTGCGGCACGCCGCCGCCGAGCTGGGCGGCGTGGGGCTGGCCGGGAGCGTCGCGGACCCCGGTCACCCCGAGGAGCTCACCGACCTGTGTCTGCGCTCCTTCGGGCGGCTGGACGTCCTGGTGAACAACGCGGCGACCAACCAGCCGTACGGCCCCCTCATGGACGCCGACCCGGACGTCTGGCGGGAGGCGTTCGCCGTGAACGTCGAGGCCCCGCTGCGGCTGGTGCAGTGCGCGTGGCACGGCTGGATGCGCGAGCACGGCGGGACCGTGGTCAGCGTCTGCACGGAGGGCGCGGGCCATGTGGGACCGGGCGTCGGGGCCTACGGCACCAGCAAGGCGGCCCTGCTGCACCTCACCCAGCAGCTGGCGGGCGAGCTGGGCCCGGGGGTGCGGGTGAACTCCGTCTCCCCCGGCCTCGTCCGCACCGAGATGGCCCGGTTCGTCTGGGAGCCGAGGGAGCGGGCCGTCGCACGGGAGCTGCCGCTCGAACGCATCGGCGAGCCGCAGGACGTGGCCCGGGCGGTGCTGTGGCTGTGCTCGGAGGAGGCCCGGTGGATCACGGGCGCGGACCTGCTGGTGGACGGCGGCACGCGGGTACGGGCGGCACGCGCCGCACGTCAGGAGCCCGGGCCCGAGTGACGTGCGGCTCAGCGGCGCGCGCCTGCGGTCACCACTTGCCCGGCGCGTAGTCCTTGAGGAAGACCCCGTACAGGTCCTCGCCGGCCTCGCCCCGCACGACCGGGTCGTAGACCCGGGCCGCGCCGTCCACCAGGTCGAGCGGCGCGTGGAAGCCCTCCTCCGCGAGGCGCAGCTTGTCGTAGTGCGGGCGCTCGTCGGTGATCCAGCCGGTGTCGACGGAGGTCATGAGGATGCCGTCGGTCTGAAACATCTCCTGCGCGCTGGTGCGGGTCACCATGTTCATCGCGGCCTTGGCCGCGTTCGTGTTCGGGTGTCCGGCGCCCTTGTAGCCGCGGCCGAAGACGCCCTCCATCGCCGAGACGTTCACGACGTACGCGCGCCCGCTCCCGGCCTTCGCCGCGGCGTCGGCCATGGCCGGCCGGAGCTTGCTGATCAGGATGAACGGCGACGTGTAGTTGCACAGCTGGGTCTCGAGCAGCTCCACCGGGGAGATCTGCTCGATGGTCTGCACCCAGGTGTTGGTGTCGACGACGTCGGGGACCAGGCCGCCCGCGTCGATCGCCGTGCCGTCGAGGTGCCGGGCGACGCTGGCGTTGCCCGCGACCAGGGCGAGGTCGGCGACCTTCTGCGCGTCCAGGGCGCTGGCGCCGACCGGCAGTGCCGCGAGCCCGTCGACGGCGCCCGAGCCGAACGCGCCGATGACGTGGTGGGCGGGCAGCTCGCCGGCGGGCAGCGGGGCGCTCTCGCCGCCCACCAGTGCGGCGTAGGCGGAGGGCAGCCGGCGCACGGTCTGAGTGGCGTTGTTGATGAGGATGTCGAGCGGACCGGCGGCGGCTACCTGCTCGGCGAGGGCCACGGCCTGCGCCGGGTCGCGCAGATCGATGCCGACGACCTCCAGGCGGTGGATCCAGTCGGCCGAGTCGTCCATGGCCTTGAAGCGGCGGATGGCGTCCTTCGGGAACCGCGTGGTGATCGTGGTGTGCGCGCCGTCGCGCAGCAGCCGCAGCGCGATGTACATGCCGATCTTGGCGCGGCCGCCGGTGAGCAGCGCGCGCTTGCCGGTGAGGTCGGCGCGCACGTCGCGCTTGTCGCGGTTCAGGCGGGCGCACTCGGGACAGAGCTGGTGGTAGAAGTAGTCGACCTCGACGTACCGGGTCTTGCAGGTGTAGCAGGAGCGGGGTCGCTGGAGTATCCCGGCGATCCTGCCCTCCTCGGTGACGGACGACGGCAGGATGCCCTCGGTCTCGTCGTCGATGCGCTGGGCGGAGCCGGTGGCGGTGGCTTCGGTGACCGTCTTGTCGTGGGCGGTCTTGGCGGCCCGGCGTTCCTGCCGGCGGCGCTGCTTGACCGTGCGGTAGACGCCCGCGGTGGCCCGGCGCACGGCGATCGCGTCCGGGTGGTCCACGTCGAGCTTGTCCAGCTCCTCCAGCACGCCGAGGCAGACCGCGAGCCGCTCGGGATCGATGCCGGGCCCGTGCACGACCGTGTCCACGGCCTCCTCGGTGATTGCCGCCGAGTTGTCCTCTGTCACCGTCATCGCGCTGCCGCTTCCCTGCTCACCCGGGCGGCGCTCCGACCGCGCCCGCCTTACGAAGGGGGAATTTTACGGAGCGCCGCGCCTCTCCTCCAAACGCGTTCCCGTCAAGGGCCGCAGGCCGTGATGAGCGTCTCCACCTCGGCGGTCAGCGCGCGGGCGACCCGGTCGAGGTCGGGGACGGCCTCGGCGTCGGCGACGAGCCCGTAGTGGACGCGGCCGCGGTAGGTGGAGACCGCGACGGCCAGGGCCTGGCCGCGGGCCAGCGGCGCATAGGGGAAGACCTCGTCGACCGGATTCCCGCCGAGCCTCAGGCCGAGGCTGGGCAGCGGGACGCTGGTGACGAGGATGTCGAACCAGAACCGGGCCGCCTGGCCGGCCAGCGGCCCGCCGAGCCGGTGGCCGAGGGCCGGGACGTGGTCGGCGAGCAGGGCGACGGCGCCCGCGCCCCGGTGCGGCCCGGCGTCCTTGTTGCGGTCCATGGTGGTGCGGACGTGGGCGAGCCGGCCGAGCGGGTCGGGGTCGTCGACCGGGAGCCGCACCACGTACCCGGAGAGCCGGTTGCCCTGCGGGTGGGCGGTGCGCGGGCGACGCTGGGAGACGGGGATCAGGGCGCGCGGCCGTACGCCCGCACTGCCGTCGCCGCGCTCGTCGAGCCAGCGGCGCAGGGCTCCGGCGACGACCGCGATCAGCACGTCGTTGACGGTGCCGCCGGCGACCTTGCGGATCCGGTGCACGTCGTCGAGGTCGATGACCACGCCGGCGGTGCGACGGGTGCCGCTGGGCGCGGCGGTGAGCGCGGCGCTGGAACGCACGCCGAGGCCCGAGACGGCGAGGGAGGCGCCGATGTCGAGGGCGCGGCCGACGTCGGAGACGGCCCCGCGCAGCAGTCCGCGCAGCCGGTCGACGTCGGGGATGAGCCTGCGGGCGGGCTCGGCCGGGCGGGGCCGGCGCTCGGGCAGGTCCATCGGGTCGAGGACGGCCGCGGCCAGCGTCAGGGCGCGCAGACCGTCGGCGAGGGCGTGGTGGAACTTGAAGAGCACGGCGAACGAGGCGCCGTCCGCACCCGGCAGGACGTGTGCCTCCCAGGGCGGACGGCCGCGCTCCAGGGGCCGTTCCATGAGCCGGCCGGCCGCGGTCTGGAAGTCGGCGGCGGGAGCGTGCAGACGCACGTGGTGGCGCGGGTCGAAGTCCGGGGCGGCCTCGCGCACGGCTCCCCCGAAGGCGAGCGGCTGCCATACGTCCCGGATCCGCATCCGCAGCCCGGGGACGCCGGACGCCCGGTCCGCGAGCAGGTCGGCCGCGTGGGCGCCCGCGGCGGGCGAGTGCGCCGAGAAGACGCCGAGGGCGCCCAGGTGCATGGGGTGCTCGGCCGACTCGAGGTTCCAGAACGCCAGGTCGAGGGGGGCCAGCAGATCATCAGCAGTCACGGACTTGCCTCGCGTCGAGGACGGGTGAGCGAAGGACGGGTGGGAAACCAGTCAACCCCTCGGAGGCGATTACGGTCAAGCACGATCAGGCTACGCACAGTTAACATCCGATTAAGTTCATGACACCCGGCACCCCTTGCCCAGGGCGATCACGCCGCCCGGGGACACCGTGTACAGCTCCGCGTCCCGCTCCGGGTTCACGCCGATGGTCGCGCCCGGAGGGACGTCGACGTTCTTGTCCAGAACGGCCCCGCGCACCACGGCTCCCCGGCCGATGTGCACGTTGTCGTGCAGGATCGAGCCCTGGACGACCGCCCCCGGGTCGACCACCACCCCCGGCGACAGCACCGACCGGGTCACCTGTCCACGGATCAGGCACCCCGAACTGATGATCGACTCACCGGCGATGCCTCCCGCGTTGAAACGCGCCGGGGAGAGCTGGCCCGAGTGGGTGTAGATCGGCCAGCTGCGGTTGTACAGGTTGAAGGCGGGGCGCTCGGCGATCAGGTCCATGTGCGCGTCGTAGTACGCGTCGAGCGTGCCGACGTCACGCCAGTAGCCCTGGTCCCGGGTGGTCTCGCCGGGGACGTGGTTCTCGCTGAAGTCGTACAGCCCGGCCTCGCCGCGTTCGGTGAGCTGGGGCAGGATCGAGCCGCCCATGTCGTGCACGGACGCCTCGTCCTCGGCGTCCCGCTGGAGCGCCTCTATCAGGGCCTTGGTGGTGAAGATGTAGTTCCCCATCGACGCGAACACCGACTCCGGGTCGTCCACGAGCCCCGGCGGGTCGGCCGGCTTCTCCAGGAAACGCTCGACCGACTGACCGTCCGAACCGGGGGTGATCACCCCGAAGGAGGAGGACTCGCCCCGCGGGACCCGGATCCCCGCCACCGTCACGCCCGCGCCGCTCTCGATGTGCTGGGCGAGCATCTGGCGCGGGTCCATGCGGTAGACGTGGTCGGCGCCGAACACGGCCACGTACTCGGGCCGCTCGTCGTAGATCAGGTTCAGCGACTGCAGGATGGCGTCCGCGCTGCCGAGGTACCAGCGCGGCCCGAGCCGCTGCTGCGCCGGGACCGGGGTGACGTAGTTGCCGAGCAGACTCGACATGCGCCACGTCGTCGTGATGTGCCGGTCCAGCGAATGCGACTTGTACTGCGTCAGCACGCAGATGCGCAGGATGTCGGCGTTGACGAGGTTGGACAGGACGAAGTCGACGAGCCGGTAGGTGCCGCCGAACGTGACGGCCGGCTTGGCCCGGTCCGCGGTGAGCGGCATCAGCCGCTTGCCCTCACCGCCCGCCAGCACGATCCCGAGCACCGTAGGTCCTCCACGCCGCATGGCCGCTCCCCTCACCCTGGTCGGATACCCATGGCTGCCCCGGCGCGGGGCTCCCTACGCCTGTTTGACGATCTCCTGGTACAGCCGGACCGTGCGGCGGGCCACCGCGTCCCAGCCGAACTCCTCCACCGCACGTGCCCGTCCCGCCTCACCCATCCGCGCCGCGGCCGCCGGGTCGCCGAGGATCTCGTCCAGCGCGCCCGCGAGGTTCGCCTCGAAATCCTCGTCGACGGTCACCAGCCTGCCCGTCACCCCGTCCTCGACGACCTCCGGGATCCCGCCGACCCGGGAGGCCACCACCGGCGTGCCGCAGGCCATCGCCTCCAGGTTGACGATGCCCAGCGGTTCGTACACCGAGGGGCAGACGAAGACGGCCGCGTGCGTGAGGAGTTGGATCACCTCGGGGCGCGGCAGCATCCTGGGTATCCAGTGCACCCCGTCCCGGGAGCCGCGCAGCTCGGAGAAGAGATCCCGGAACTCCTGCTCGATCTCCGGGGTGTCGGGGGCTCCGGCGCACAGTACGACCTGCGCCGCGGGATCGATGTCCCGTACGGCGCGCAGCAGATGCGGCACGCCCTTCTGCCGGGTGATCCTGCCGACGAACAGCACGAACGGCCGGTCCGGGTCGAGGCCGATCCGGCTGAGCGCGTCCGTGCCCCGGTCGGGCCGGTAGAGAGCCGTGTCGATGCCGTTGTGCACGACGTGGACCCGGTCCGGGGCCAGCGAGGGATAGCAGGCGAGGATGTCCTCGCGCATCGCGCCGGAGACGGCGATCACCGCGTCGGCGGCCTCCACCGCGGTCCGCTCGGCCCAGCTCGACAGGGCGTAGCCCCCGCCGAGTTGCTCGGCCTTCCAGGGGCGCAGCGGCTCCAGCGAGTGCGCGGTCACCACGTGCGGGACGCCGTAGAGCTCCTTGGCGAGATGACCGGCGAGGTTCGCGTACCAGGTGTGGGAGTGGACGAGTTCACGCCCTTCCAGGGCGGCCGCCATGGCCAGGTCGACCGAGAAGGTGCGCAGCGCGTCGTTGGCGCCGTCCAGGGCCGGCCACGGCCGGTGCCGCCGCACCCCGTCCGTGCGGCCCTCGCCCCAGCAGTGCACGTCGAGGTCGATCAGCCGTCGCAACTCACGGGCGAGGAACTCCACATGGACGCCCGCGCCGCCGTACACGTCCGGGGGATACTCCCGAGTCAGCAGGCCTACTCGCACCCGGAACCCCCAGTCTCAGCGGCCGACTCCCTTCATGGTCACCCAGACGCGGCGCGCGGGGAAGAGCGCGGGGGTCGTGTGAAGCAACAGTCGCCGCAGACGCCTCCGCCCGGGACCCGGTAGTACAGGCAGCAGCTGCGGCGGCGGAAGGCGTCGCCGGACAGCGAGCCGGTGCCCGCGAGGAGGGGGTGGGCGAGGAGCCTCGCGGTGAGATCACGCGTGCGCACGGCGACGTCGGGACGGCTGTGCCCGTCCGCCCACCGGCCCAGCAGACGGGCCGTCGCGGCCAGGGCGGAGGCGGCGTTGCCGCGCAGCAGGCCGGGCGCGACCGGGCAGCGGGCCCGCAGGGCCGCGGAGAGGGGTTCGAGGTGACCCTCCAGGACGGTCTCGGCCACGCCCGCCGCATCTCCGGGCCGGCCCGCCCGCACCCGTGTCAGCCACAGGTCGTCCGGCGCGCCCGCGTCCGGGTCCCAGCGCAGCAGCCCGGGGGCGAGGTCGGGGACGCACCCGTACAGGACGGCGCAGCCCAGGGCGACCGACCACAGCCGGGCCGCCAGTCCCTGCTGTGCCACGGACGCGCCGACCCGCTCCTCGGGGGCCCGTAGCGCTCGGGTCACGTTTCGGACACGAAAGGCCAGCGGGTCGTCGTGGAATTCCACTCCGGAGCGCCCTGCGGCGCCCGTCGAGGGCGGCGAGTGAGTCCGCGCGTAGGCCTGCGCGAGGGTGGGCAGCCGCCGGTCGTGCTCTCCTGGGCTCCCCGGTGAGGTGCGCAGGGCGAAGAAGCCGCCCAGCGGGCGGAGCAGGGCGAGTTCGGTGTCGAGGTCCACGAAGTGCAGTAGTACCAAGGAGGGTAGGGGGCGGGGTCAGGGGGATCCCTGGTCCGTCACCCGCCTGAGGGAGGACGCAGGGCCCGTCGTACTCCATCGGTAGTAGGACTCATTGCGTGCTCAGGGACGACGACGGGAACAGATCGACACGGCATCGTGTTGGTTATGAGAGCCGACCGTTCGCCGCGCCGGGCTGTATGCCCCCGCCTCACGCAGAGGAGCAGCTCATGAGCGCCCTCGCGTTGTCCGTGGTCCTGTCGCTCGTCTCCGCTGTCGCGTACGCGGCCGGGGCGATCGTGCAGGAGCAGGTGGCGGTGTCCTCGCCGGGCGAGGAATACGCTCCGCTGCGCCGCCCCGGCTGGTGGGCCGCGGTGGCGCTGAACGGCCTCGGCGGAATCCTGCACGTGGTGGCGCTCGCCTACGGTCCGCTCAGCCTGGTCCAGCCGCTGGGCGCGCTGACGATCGTGTTCGCGCTGCCCATGGCCGCGCTGTTCGTCGGCCGCCGGGCCGGGGCCACGGCCTGGCGGGGCGCGATCATGGCGACGGTCGGTCTCGCGGGTCTGCTGTCGCTGGTCGGGGCGTCCGACGCACAGTCGCTCACCACCCCGCAGCGGATCACGGTGGCCGTGGTCACCGCCGGCGCGGTGGTGACCCTGATGATCGCCGGGCGGGCCGCACACCGGCACCCGGTGGTGCGCAGCGTGCTGCTGGCGACCGCTTCGGGCATCGCGTTCGGCATGTCGTCCGTCTTCACCAAGACCGTCGCCGTCGACTGGACGGGCGGCGTCTCGGCGGCCGACATCCCCTCGCTGGCCGTCATCGGGGTGCTGGCCACGGCCGGCATGATGCTCTCCCAGGCCTCCTACCGGGGTGCGGGCCTCGCCGCGCCGCTGGCCACGCTCACCGTGATCAACCCGGTGGTGGCGGCGGCGGTCGGCATCACGATGTTCGGCGAGACCTTCCGCCACGGCACCGCGGGCACCGTGCTCGCCCTGGGCTGCGCCGTGGTGGCGGCGGGCGGACTGATCCTGCTCACGACGGAGCGCCTGCAGGGCACTCAGCCGGAGCCGGCGACGGCCGGTGTGCCGGCCGCGCGCACCCGGACCGAGACCGTCACCGTCCCGACGGCCGCCCCGGCGCCTGCCGCGGTCGAGTCGCCTGTCGCGGCTCCAGCGCCTGTCGCCGCCGTGGAACCGAGGGCCACGGCCGGGACCGGCCCGGACCGCCTGATCTCCGCCTCGCTCGCCGACGGGAACGCTCGCGGGGCGGACGACCGCCACGGCGACGCCCGGTACGACGCACGCGACGACCTGGACGACCTGTACGAGGACGCACGCTCCGGGCAGACGGCAGCCGTGACGGCCGCCGTCCTGCCGTCGTTCTACACCCCGCTCTACGGGGGGCTGCACATCCCGGTGCCGGTCACGGTGGACCGGCACCGGGTGCGGGTCAAATCCTGACGCCGCCGGCCCTCAGATAGGCCACCGGGTCGACGTCCGATCCGAAGCCGGGCCCCGTCCGCACCTCGAAGTGCAGATGAGGGCCCGTGCTGTTGCCCGTGGAGCCGGACCGGCCGATGCGCTGACCGCCGCCCACCGACTGGCCGTCCCGCACGGAGATGGCCGACAGGTGGGCGTACTGCGTGTAGCGGCCGTCACCGTGCCGGATGACCACCTGGTAGCCGAACGACCCGCCCCAGCCCGCGCTCACCACTTCTCCGGCCGCGACCGCCTTCACGGTCGTGCCCGTGGCCACGGGGAAGTCGACCCCGGTGTGGTAGCCCTTCGACCAGGACGAACCGGACGCGTGGTACCGCGTTCCGGTGGCCGCGTCGACCGGAGCCACGAAGGAACGCCCGGTGGACGTCCCGCCGTCGCTCTTCCCGGCCTTGGAGCTCTTGGAACCCTGGGAACCCTTGGCGCTCTTGGAGCCCTTGGAGCTCGTGGCCGGCTTGCTCTGCCTGTGCTGCTCGCCGTGGCCGCTCGGCTTCCCCTGACCGCGGGACTCGCCGTGGCCGCCGGACTTGCCGTGGCTGCTCGGGGTGGTGCCGGCAGACGTCGTCCCGGCCCGCAGACTGAGCCGCTGACCGGGCAGGATCAGGTCGGGATCGGCGCCGATGGTCGTCCGGTTCGCCGCGTACAGGCCCTGCCACCCGCCGCGGACGTCCTCGTCGTCGGCGATGCCGGACAGGGTGTCGCCGCGTACGACCGTGTACATCTCCGCGGTGCCCGCCCTCGACTGGGGGGTGCTCTGCGGCCGCACGTCGTCCAGGGACGTCTTCGACGCACCGCCGGACCGTGCCGACCCGCCGGACTTCTTCGCCCCGGTCGCCCGGGACGTGCCGCTCTCGGCGTTCTTGGCGTTCTTGGCGTTCTTGTCGCTCTTCGCGGCCGTCTTCGCCGAGCCGTTCGGGTGGATGTCGGGGTCGCCGCCGCCACGGCTCAGGCCCGCCCGCACCGAGCACGCCGGCCACGCGCCGGGCCCCTGTCCGTCGAGCACCTTCTCGGCCACCGCGATCTGCTGGTCCCGGGTGGCCAGATCCGCTCGGGGCGCGTACCGCGTGCCGCCGTACGCCTCCCACGTGGACTGCGTGAACTGCAGCCCGCCGTAGTAGCCGTTGCCGGAGTTGATGTCCCAGTCGTTGGTCGACTCGCAGGCGGCGACCTTGTCCCAGGTGTCGACGTCGGCCGCCTGGGCGGTCGCGGCGCCCATGAGCGGTATCGCCATGCCTGCGCCACCCGCCGTGACGGTGAGTGAGGCGCGGTTGATCCTGTTCGGCTGATACCGGCGGTGCCGGCCGCGTACGGCCATGGGGTCCCCCTCGACATTGCGTCAGGAGCGGCAAAAGTATGGGCTGCGAACAGGCCATGACAAGGCGACAATCGGCCGCTCCGGCGCCACAGGGAGCGCGACCGCCGTCGGAGGGCCGCCGACAGGCCGTCCGCGGGCCGGTCGCGGAACGAATCGGCACGGGAAACCCGTCAAGATGGACCCGAGGACGACAGGATGACAGCACGCTACCGACGCGCACCTCCCAAGGAGTCACCCGTATGAGCACTTCAGCCCAGATCGGCGTCACGGGACTCGCGGTCATGGGCCGCAATCTCGCCCGCAACTTCGCACGCAACGGCTACGCGGTCGCGGTGCACAACCGCACGGCGGCACGCACCCACGCGCTGGTGGAGGAGTTCGGTCACGAGGGCGAGTTCGTGGCGGCCGAGACCGCCAAGGACTTCGTCGCGGCGCTGGAACGACCCCGCCGTCTGGTCGTCATGGTCAAGGCGGGTGAGCCCACCGACGCGGTGATCAGGGAGTTCGCGCCGCTGCTCGAGCCCGGCGACATGATCATCGACGGCGGCAACGCGCACTTCGCCGACACCCGGCGCCGCGAGCGCGAACTGCGCGAACAGGGGCTCCACTTCGTCGGCGCCGGCATCTCCGGCGGTGAGGAGGGCGCGCTGCACGGCCCGAGCATCATGCCGGGCGGTTCCCCCGAGTCGTACGAGTCGCTGGGCCCGATGCTGGAGAAGATCTCCGCCAAGGCCGCGGACGGGGCGCCCTGCGTCACCCACGTCGGCCCCGACGGCGCCGGCCACTTCGTGAAGATGGTGCACAACGGCATCGAGTACGCCGACATGCAGCTCATCGGCGAGGCCTACCAGTTGCTGCGCGACGTCGCCGGGTACGAGCCCGCGCAGATCGCGGACATCTTCCGCACCTGGAACACGGGACGCCTCGACTCCTACCTGATCGAGATCACCGCCGAGGTGCTGTCCCACGTGGACGCGGCGACCGGCAAGCCCTTCGTGGACGTCGTGGTGGACCAGGCCGAGCAGAAGGGCACCGGCCGCTGGACCGTCCAGATCGCGCTCGACCTCGGGGTTCCGGTGTCGGGCATCGCGGAGGCCGTCTTCGCACGGTCGCTGTCGGGACACGCGGGGCTGCGCGAGGCCTCGCGCGGTCTGGCGGGGCCGAAGGCCGCCGCGCTGGGCGAGGCCGAGGCGCAGGCGTTCGCCGACCGGGTGGAGCAGGCGCTGTACGCCTCCAAGATCGTGTCGTACACGCAGGGCTTCCACGAGATCGCGGCGGGCAGCGAGGAGTACGGCTGGGACATCGACCTCGGCGCCGTCTCCTCGATCTGGCGCGGCGGCTGCATCATCCGCGCGGCGTTCCTGGACCGGATCCGGGCCGCGTACGACGCCCGGGCCGACCTGCCGAGCCTGCTCTCCGACGCGACGTTCGCCTCCGAGATCGCGGCGGCACAGGACGCGTGGCGCGAGGTGCTGGTGTCGGCGACGCTGCAGGGCGTCGCCACACCCGGATTCGCGGCGGCACTGGCCTACTACGACGCCCTGCGGGCGGAGCGGCTGCCCGCGGCGCTCACCCAGGGGCAGCGGGACTTCTTCGGGGCGCACACCTACCGGAGGGTGGACCGGGAGGGAGCGTTCCACACGCTGTGGGGCGGGGACCGCTCGGAGGTGGACGCGTAGGCGACGTTCCCGGGAGCACCCTGACCTGGGAGCACCTCGGGACCGGCAGGCCGGGCGGCGGGGGTGAGCGGCAGGGACCGCCCACCCCGGCCGCGTCAGGTCAGGGGCGGGCCGGGCTCCGGGCTGGGGACCGGCTCAGGCCCCGGGGGGATCGGCGACGGCGAGGGGTCCGGCGGGCCGGGCCGCGGGGGCGGCGCCGGATCCGGGCCGGGCGGTTGCGGGCCGGGGGGCTGAGGGCCGGGGGGCTGCGGCTCGGGCGTGGGCACCGGGCTCGGGTAGGGCTCCGGAAGAACCGGGTCGGGGCCTGGCGTCGGCCCGGGCGGGACGGGGTCGGGGTACGGGTCGGTCATCGTGTCCTCCGGCCGCTTGCGGGGGCTTGGCTGTGGAACTACTCCCCCGCGTACCCGGGGCCGCCCCGCACACTCACCCGCCTGGCCGCGACCGTCCGTAGCCCCGCGGTCGTCCGAGCGGACGGCGGGAGCGACGGCCCGTGGACGCCGTGAGCCGACAGCCCCACGAACGCCGGGAGCCGACCACACCCCTGGCCCTGGACCGCCCGCGCCCCGACCACCCGGAACACCAGGCCGCCGCGACGCCACGACGTCGGAACACGAGCCGCCGGGCCGCCGAGGCGGCAGAACGCCGGAACGCCGAGACAGCAGGCCGCCCGGATCGCAGGCCGTCGGGACGGCAGGCCGCCCGGACCGCGAGCCGCCTGGCTCACGCTCCGCCTGGCTCACGCTCCGCCGGACGGCGAGCCGCCCGGACTGCCGTCCCCCCGATGCCGGGCCGCCTCACGTGCGGACCGCCGCAGGGCAGCCCGCCCGACCCGGGCCCGAAGGTCAGAACCGGCCGGGGTGGGCGCGCAGCCAGTCCTTCGCGGCGCTCAGCAGCCCGGGGTCCGCGACCGGGGCCTCGTCGGGGTGGCGCTCGGCCCACTTCACGACGTAGGGGCACAGCGGCGCCACCGGCACGCCCTCGCGCGCGGACAGGGCGTACAGCTCGCGCGCCAGCGACCCCGCGATGCCCTTGCCCTCGTGCGCCGGCTCGACGATCGTGTGCACCGGGACCAGCGCGGGCGCGGGCGACTCCAGGACGAAGTACTCGATGCGGCCCACGACTTCGCCGCCGTCACCGAGGGCTTCGAGGCGGCCCGCCGCCCGGTCGTCGCGGATCTCGATGTCGTTCATGGGCACTCCCGGTGCGATGGCTGGGATGGCTGGGATGGCTGGGATGGCTGCAGAAGGTACGCGGGCCGCGTCGGTCAGACCGACACGGCGTGCGGACTGCGCTCCTGGTCGGTGCCCGGTACCGGCTCCGAGGGGTCGGCGCCCAGGGCCACGATCCGGTTGTCACGGTCCACGTGCACGATCCGCGGCTCCAGGGCCCGCGCCTCGGCGTCGGTCACCTGAGCGTAGCTGATGATGATCACCAGGTCGCCGGGGTGCACGAGATGCGCGGCGGCGCCGTTGATGCCGATCACACCGGAGCCGCGCTCACCCTCGATGACGTAGGTCTCCAGCCGCGCGCCGTTGTCGATGTCGACGATGTGCACGAGCTCGCCCGGCAGCAGGTCGGCGGCGTCCAACAGGTCGGCGTCGATGGTCACCGATCCCACGTAGTGCAGGTCGGCCTGGGTGACGGTGGCACGATGGATCTTGGACTTGAACATGGTACGCAACATGGAGATACTCCCGGATTGTCTGCTCCCTGCCTGCTGTTTACAGGTCAAGGGCGTTCGCCGGAGGCTACAACGATTCGCGCGTTTGGTCAGCCGCCCCCGGGTGTTTCAGGGCTCACACCGACCCATCGCTGACTTCTCCGATTCCCATCAGCCCTGAGCGCCATAAGTCACTGGCCGGTCGTAACCGCGCTGCGCCGGTGGTGATGCGGTGGTCACCCTCTCGCCAACTCGTACAGACGCTCCCGAGCGGCAGCCCGTCGCATGCAGGGCGTTCGGCGACGAGGGTGACATAGCGGACGGCCGGGCCGGCACCAGTCAGCCGCGCATCGCCGCCCCAGTGCGTTGTCCGGGAACCTCGATGCCACGCCACCCGCCCTGAGCTGCCCCTGACGCTACGGGGTGAAACGACGGTGCGATCAAACAGAGGTCTGCCTCCAGCGGAGAGGAGTGGGATGCCGATGGTCAGTGGGGCGGATGACGGCCTTCGTCATCCGCGCAGCAGGTCACCGGGTCCCACCTGCGCGCACAGAGGCGGCTCCGTTTCCCCCTCGTACGCGAGATGGAGTTCACGTCGCGCCCGGGTCGTCAGGACGTAGTACGTCATGCGCAGGGCGGCCGAGGTGGGATCGACCGCCGCGTCCGTATGCGTGTCGGGGATGACAACAGTGTCGAAGCCCAGCCCTTTGGCGCTCGCCCGGTGGACGAGCACGATCCCCGGACGACCGAGGTCCAGCGTGCGGTAGCGGCCTTGTCCCGCACGGGCCCGCGAGGTGTACAGCTGTGGTTTCAGCCTCGGCGCTCTGCGCTGCAGACTGCCGAGCAGTGAGAACTGCGTGTGGGTCGAGTTCACGATCACGCCGATGCTGTGCTGCGGGTGTCTCTGCGCCAGCAGGATCAGCAGGTCGGCCGCGCCGTGGCGCGGCAGACGGTGCAGTCGTGGGGGTGGCCCTTCGGATTCGGGGAGGACGGGCAGACCGGTGCCCGTGTGGAAGTGTGCGGCGAGGGACGCGATCTGGCGTGTGTTGCGATGGTTGCCGTCAAGCTCGAGACGTGTGCACCGGACCAGCCGCTCGGCGATCTCGGTGAGTGTGGAGTTCGTGTCGGTCAGCCGCTGGCATTCGTCCGCGAACACCGTCGTACGGCTTTCGAGCAGCCGGCAGAGACGGTAGAACTCCGGTGGCAGGTCTTGGCCTTCGTCGACGACCAGGCTGAGTCCGGGCACTGGTCCGGTCTCCGCGGCGCGTGCATAGAGGGCGGGCCAGTCGAACCAGCCATCGGCATCGCGTGGGGGCGGTCCGCCGTACCACTCGGTGAGCCACGCGTGTGCGGTCGCCACGCGCACACTGCGGTCCGCCGGGCCGAGCGCGTGTACGGTCGAGGCCAGTGACTGGCGGAGCAGATTGGACCGCGTCAGCAGCACCGCCGGGGTGCCGGTGAGGGCGAGCATGATGGCCCGCTGGGCCGCAAGGAGACTCTTGCCGCTGCCGGGCGGGCCGCTGATCAAATGATCGCCGTCGAAGGGGAGGTTTTCGAGGCAGCCGCGCTGTTCCGGTACGAGGTCGAGGTAGGTGAGGGTCACATTTCCTCCAGGGCGTGCGCCACGGCGCTCCGGGCGGCCGTGACGATCGACTCCAGGTAGCCGGGCACGTGCTCGCCGCCGATGACGAGAGCCCGGTCGAGGAGGGTGTTGCCGGTCTCGCAGCTCGTCTCGGGCAACAGCGCGCAGGCATGGCAGGCCGCGCGGTTGAGGTTGCCGAAGCCCTGGCCGGTGTGTTCCGCGCAGAGCGGGTCCGCGGAGCACCATGCGGCGGCCTCGGTCATCCGCAGCAGGGTCTCCGCGAGACGCGGCGGCTCGCCCTGCTGCACAAGCCCCCCGAGCGTGCCTTCGGCGTCTCCCGCGGCGGTGTAGACGAGGACGCCGTACTGGTCCTGTTCGGGGCGTGCGTAGACGCGCTCGCGCAGGCTGGCCGTCGTGTAGCCGGATTCGAAGGAGAGCTGGCGGATCAGCAGGTGGGCGAGGGTGTGCAGGAGGACGAAGCGCGCGGAGAGTTCCTCGCCGGTGAGGGCCTGGAGTCGGTCTTTCTGGAACGATCGGTCGAAGTCCGCGCGCATGCCGGCGACGCGCCTCCGCACGTCTGTGTCCCCTTCCCAGGCAGTGAGTTCGTTCTTGTCGAGGGTGAGGAGAATGCCTTCGCCGAAGACCTCGACGGCGGGGAGCCATTTGAGGCGTCGGGACGTGTCGGCGGGCACGAGCGTCGCGTCCGGGGAGACCCTGCTGAAACCGGACAGGGCGCGTACCTCGCGCAGCCGGTCGACGAGGACGACCCGACCGATGCGGCGGTGCAGGCCCGCCCAGGGTTCGGCGGTCTCCTGGCCGAGTCCGAGGGTGGTCTCGCGCAGTGCGAAGTCGCGTGTGGCGGGCATGGCGGGCGCCGTGAAGGCGGTCCATTCCTCGCGGCTGAGATCGGGACGGACCGGAGTCGCCGCCGGGTCGGACGATACGACGGGCAGGGGCTGCCCGGTCTCCTCCGCGAGCATGGCGTCGAGGAGTCGGTCGTCGGCGCCGGTGTCCTCCTGGATCATCGTGCGGAAGACGTCGGCGCGCGCTGTGCCGGCGATCCGGCACAGCGACACCCACAGGTCGTGCTCGCGTACGCGTGCGGCGAGTTCTTCGTCTCCGTGCGACGCGGGAGTGTCCGACTCGGGTATGTCGAGCGCCGAGTGCACGACCGGGTAGTACAGGTTGCCCGCGGTGCGCTGCACGATCTGTACGGGCATCGCGCACTCCACGGCTTCCTTGGCCCGCTGCCAGGGGTTGCGTCCCGAGCAACGCATGCCGTGCGTGCCGAGGATGTCGAGCAGGTCCCGGGAGGCCCCGCATCCCTTGGCCGTGCAGGAGACGCAGAGCGCTTCGAGGCCGGAGGCGCGCTCGGACACGAGGAAGCAGAGCTTCTCGCGTTCGCCGCACTGTCGCCGTTCGCCGGCCTCTTGCCGCGAGTGTGCCCAGAACCACCAGTCGACGTCGCCCAGATGCCCGGCCGCGCAGATCTGGACGAACCGCATGGGGGCGAGGGTCCGGCCGGGTGAGCAGGACGGGCAACGGGGCGGCTGTCCCGGCTTTTCGTCGGCGATGCGCCACCGCTTCATTCGACGGCAGGACCCGCAGAACAGCCAGGAGGGAAAGCGGATATAGGGGGCTCCGGGGGCGTCGGGGGTGTCGAAGCGGTCGTTGGCCGTGGGGGGTGCGGCGTAGAAGCCTGTGACGCCGAGCCGGCCCGCGAGCCGGGGCGACTCGACGCGCTGTCTGCCCTTCTGCGGCCAGTCGCCGATTCCGGTGGCGACGAACGACTCGCCCTGGATGTCGAAGACGGCCCCGACCCCGAACGGCAGAACGGTCTGCGACTGGCGTACGCGCAGTGTGCGGTTCACAGGTCGGCTCCCTTCACCGTCACCTGGCATTCCCGGTCGACGTTGCGCATGGAGTTCGGTGTCTCCCAGAGGCCGTAGCGTTGCTCGAAGCTCTTGATGAGGTTGGACTGTCCCTTGCCCTGACTGCGGTAGTAAAGCTCGCGGCCGTCCTTGCGGGCCTCGCGCGCGGCTTCCTCCCATTCGGCCAGGAGCTCGGTGAGTTCCTTGCGTACGGCGTCGGCGGCATGGGGCTCACCGGCAGCGGCTCGCCCTGTCAGCTCGCCGACCAGGGCTTCCGCTTCGGGCAGCCGATCGAGGATGTGCCCGGCCCGGTTCTCGGCCGCGAGGCCGAGGCGGTGGCGTACGAGGATGACGAGCGCCGCATGCAGGGCGCGCCGGCGTGAGGGGACGGACCAGGGGGTGACGCTGGTCGGTTCGACGTGCCGGTACAGGGAGCGGTGGTACACGTCGAAGGTCTCGTAGTGCGAACGGTCCCTGGGGCGGGTGGCGTTGAAGAAGGTGACGACGAGACCGGGCACGGTATGCCGGCCCACCCGGCTTGTGGCCTGGATGTACTCGGCCGTCGTCTTGGGCTGTCCCTGCATGAGCATCAGCGCGAGCCGCTTCACGTCGATACCCACGGACAGCATGTTGGTACAGGGCAGGAACGACACCGACTGTGGGTCGTCCCACGGCTTTTCCAACCGGTCGAGAAGCACCGGCTGTTCGGCGCGCGGCAGGTTGCTGGTGAGCTCCTGCACCTGATGGTCCGGCAGGTCCCTGGCTTCGGAACCCGGGTCCAGCGACGTGAGCTGTGCGGGGATGTCGTCGGCCGCCGCCGTGACCGTCCGGCCGAGTTCGCGCAGGCTGTGGTGGTACGCGACCAGCGTCCAGTAGGCGTCCCGGTGCTCCTCGGGAAGTTCGTAGGCGCCCTGGAGCATCGCGGCGGCGGTGGCGACCGCGGCGCGGCCCGCCGTGTGTCCCTGGGCCATGACGCCGAGATAACGGCGGCCGGGCCGGGACGTGTCGGGTTCGGCGAAGTAGGAGTGGCGGGCGTCGAGCCCGGCGGGCGGAAAGAGCTGGGCGCCGCTGCCGTAGAGGGCGCGGATCTGCTCGCCGGAGCGGCGGATCGTCGCCGTGGACGCCACGACCTTGGGTCCGATGCCTTCACGGTCGGTGCACAGCCCGAGCACAGCCGCCTCGTACAGGCCGACGGTGGTGCCGAGCGGGCCGGTGAGCAGGTGCAGCTCGTCCTGGATGACGAGGGCCGGCGGGCGGTTGCCGGTGTCCGCGCCGAAAAGCCGTCCCGAGCGCGGTTCCCAGGCGAGCCGGGCGAACTTGTCCACCGTGCCGAGAACGAAGGAGGGCGGCCGGTCATACAACTGTTCGTCGACGACGGCGACGGGCAGCTCGTCGTGGAAGGCGCACTCGTCACGTGGGCAGAAGAACGCGAAGGAGCCGGCGGTGGCGCGCACTCCGTAGTCCCCGATGTCGGGCGACTTATGGGCGGGCATGATGCGTGTGCCGCACCATGGGCAGCGGTCGAGGATGAAGACGTCGTCGGGCCGGGCCGCGCCCCGCACATCGTCGAGGACGGCGCGAGCCTTCTCGTACGAGTTCGGGGAGGTGGCCTCGCCCACCCACAGGCCGATGGAGAAAGGCTCGTCCCCATAGGGAGCAGGGTCGGCGCGGCGCAGCGTCTCCAGTGCGCAGATGGTGGTGGCCGCGCGCTGGAACTGCTGGGTGGTGAGCAGGCTCAAGGTGTAGCGGCTCAACACCGCCGTGCCCCCACCGCCTTCGTCGCGCCGGCGGAGCAGCATGGCGAAGGCGGCCAGCAGCAGATAGGCCTCCGTTTTGCCGCCGCCGGTCGGGAACCAGATCAGGTCGGCGGTCTCCCGGTCAGGATGTCGGGGGTCGGCCACGCCGTCCAGGGAGAGCAGGAAGAACGCGAGCTGGAAGGGCCGCCACACGGCCTCCGGACTGGGTTCCGGATCGAGGAGCACCGGGTCACGGCGGGCGCGGCGTTCGCCTGCCTGGTCCCGGGCGGAGTGGCGCATCTGGAGGGCCATCGCACGGTTCGCGGTGCGGAAGGCGTGCAGCAGCTCAGGGCGCGCCGGATCGCAGAGGGTACGGACGCCGGACTCGATCCGGGTGACGGCAGCGGCGATACGGGCCAAGACACGGTCGGCGGCGTCACGGCCCCACGCAGGGACCTCGGTGTTCATCTGTCCCACGTACCAGGCTCGGTAGTCGGCAGCGAACTCCGCCAGCTCCTCGTGGAGTTGGGCGAGCGGTACAGCCGGATCTGCGAGGTGGAGCACGTTCAGGACGGGGGAACCGGTGAAGCCGGCCGCCCGGACACCGCTGACCTCCGCCTCGGGCATGACGGCGACCCTGAGAGCCATGACCGCCCGCTCGCCGCTCTCATTGCTCTCGGCGTACCGTTCCTCGACCGCGCACCCGTGGCCTACAGCGTGTGTACGGACGTGCCGGTACTGGAGACGCAGCTCCTGTTCCTCCAGGTCACGGCTGGCAAGCCGCACACTGGGGTAGGGCAGGACATCGCCGTCCGCAGGTCTCGCCTCCAATTCGACCTGGAAAAGCATCCGGTCCCATTGCGCGGCCTTGCCGAGCGCCTGCTCATGGTGGGAGGTGTTGACGAGCGCCACGGTGACGAGTTGCCCGGAGCCGAAGGCGCGCCTGCGGACACGGATCTCGGCGCGTCCGTCGAGCACGGGCACGTGGTTCCGGTCGGGTCCGAGCGCATGGGTCTCCTCGGGCAGGGGGACGCGTTCCCAGCGACGGCCCCGCTCGCCGGTCGCGGCGAGGGTCTTGTAGCGGGCTCCGGCGCAGCGGACGTCGATGGTCGTGGCATCGGTGTAGAAGCTGAGGCCGAGTGAGGACGGCAGCCAGGAATTGGCTTCGGGCACGGGGTCCGCCACGGGTGCCGTGTCCTCGGCGCCGTCCTCCGTGCCGGAGCCCTCCAGCTCTTCGGCGGCGAGGTCCAACTGCCATTGCAGGTCGGCCTCCTGCGGATACAGGGTGCCCATGAGGTATTCGCGGTCGGGCGGCGCTTCGAGCAGCTCGTGTTCCCCGAAGGTCGGGCCGACGAGCCGACGGTGCAGTGAGGAGACGAGTTCGTGTCTGGGGTCCATGGCCGTGCTCCTGAAGCGGTACGAGTGAGGCGGGATGCCGGGTGCGAGGTGCCGGGAGTGCGGTGTCAGGACCGTCGCCAGCGGTTGCGGAGTGTCGAGCGGTCGGCGGCGGCGGCTTCGCCTTCGGCCGCGAACTGTTGCTTCAGCTCGGTGATGCGGGCCCAGGCGTCGTGCTCGATCTGAGCGATCCGTGCCGCGGCCCGCTGCTCGGCTGCCGCCACCTGGGCCGACGCCTGCTGCTGGGCGGCCTGTAGAGCCGCGTCGCGCTCGGCGAGCAAGATCTCGGCCTGCCGCAGCCGCTGCTCCAGGCCCGCGATGCGGGCCTCCCCTTCCTCCCGGTAGCGCCGCAGCCGCTGGGCGGTTTCCTCTGCCCGCCGCTGGGCTTCGTTCGCCCGCTGGTACAGGACCGCTGCCCGTTCCTCTGCCCTGCTCGCCCTGTGCTCCGCATCGTTCGCGCGCTGCTCGGCGTCCTTGGCACGCTGCTCCGCCCGGGTGCCGCGCTCACCGGCTGCGGCCAGGGCTGTCCGTGCCGAGCGCTCCCTCTGCTCGGCGTATTCAGCGCGCTCGGCCAAGGCCTGGTGCGCCTCGCGATGCCCGTCCTCGATGCGCGCGATCCGTTCCTCCGCCTGTGCGCGCAGATGCTGCTCCTTGCGGAGGAGAGATCTGTCTGTGCGGCGCAGCAGCGCCTCCTCCAGGGCGTCGAGCCGACGTTCTGCGTCTTCTCGGGCAGCAGCCATCCTGGCGTCGCCGGCCGACCGCTCCTCGGCCAGTCTCCGGCGGTGTTGGTCCCATGCGTGCGTCAGTTCTGCCTCATGCTCACGGCGAGCGTCATCGAGGTGCTGCTCGACTTCGGCACTGAGCCTTGCCCGCTCTTCCTCGGCTTCCGCGAGCGCCTGGGCGAGCTGCTGGTCCGCCTTCGCCTGAAGCTGGACGAGTTGCCGCACGGTGTCCGCGCGGGTGAGCATCGGGCCACCCTCGGCGGCCGTGGCGACCGGACCCGACTGCCTGTCGGCCTCCTCGTGGGCAGGCTCCTGCCCACACGCCTCGTGGGGAGGCTCGTACTGTCGGCCTGCCGTTCTCTCATGAACCGGAACTGGATGCCGCCCGACGGCATCCTCAGCCTGCCCTTCGGTCGCGGGCGGCGTGCTTCCCGACCCCGCTTCGGCACCAGTGGTCCGCTCCTCGGCTTCCGCGTCGCCCCGAACGGGCTGCTGCTCGGCTGCCACGGCGCGCACGGAACCGTGATTCACGGTGTCGGCCGGGGGCAGTTCCTGTCTGATCGGAGCAGGCACTGGCCGCTGTCCTGCCTTGACCAGCGACACCGGCTCTTGGGCGGCCATGGCCGCGAAGCCTCGCCGCTCCTTGTCCCGCCCCCTGTCGTCGGTCGAGGGGTGGTCTGGTGCGAGCGACAACTGCGGTTGCCGTTCGCCTTGAGGCTCCTTGCTCATCGTTGTGGTCGGGGCCTGCACTCGGGCGTCGTCCGTCTGCCCGCCCTGTGCAGTGCCGGCCGGCCCCACGTCCGGGACAGGCCGAGAGGACAGCTCAGCGACGAACTCCCGCAGGGCCGCACGGGCCGCAAGGCGCGGCTCGTTGTGCACCAGCGGCCGCTGAGCCAGATAGGTTCGAGGCGACATCCCACGCAGTTCCGCGGACGGGCGCTCGAAGAAGTCCTCGGGCGTCAGCCCAACCTCCTTCACGGCGTCGAAGACGGTGCGCAACACCTCCAGGGCCTTGACCACCGGTCGGTCGAGCACCCCCCGTTCCCGCACGGCACGCACGACGGCGTCGGCGGGGGACGGACCGAGCAGCACGGTGAGCTGAACATGCCCCACGGCGAGCAGGGCGTATTCGGCGAGCCAGGCCACTCCCCCGCCGAACTCCGTCGGCATACGCAGCGCCTGCCGCCAGTCCGCCGTGTACCGCTCGGGTGCGGCAGGCTCGCTCGCCTCGGTGGCGGCCGGCACCGAGGGCGAATGCCGCGGGAGTGGCTCCGGCGCGGCCGCGCGCGGTTGCGGAACCAGTTCGTTTCCGGGCTCAAGTGCCTCTGCGGCGACAGCCCCCACCCCCTGATCCGTTAGCGGCTGGGAATCGTCCGGGTGTCCCTCGGAAGGTCCTTCCACCTGCAGCTGCACCTGCGGCTCCTCCTGTTCATCCATGAGGACCGCCGACAGCATGCTGTCGGTTGTGGTGCGGTCGGCGGGTCCGGCCACTGTCGTCTCCGCTCCCAGGCATCCGGCGGCTTCGACGGCTTCGACGGCTTCGACGGCTTCGACGGCCGATATTTCCACCGCTTCGGCCGACCGCGACGGCACGTCCCGCGAAGCGTCCTGCGGCACGTCCGGGCTCAGCGCGTCAGGCGTCCGCTTCTCCTCGGGGTGCTTCCTCTGTGCCCTTGCCCTGCCGGCGCCACGGCCCGAAGCCTGCCTCTTGACGGCCTCGCCGGGCGCCGCAGGGGCCGGGCCACTGTCGTACCCGTACGCGGCGGTGAGGCCGGCCTCCCGAAGCCGCTGCCTGAAGACGGGCAGGATCTTGACTTCGATCTGTCTGATGCGCTCCCGCGTCACCCCGAACTCCCGCCCGAGCTCGTCCAGGGTCAGGGTCTCGTCGCCGTCGAGGCCGAGACGCCGGACGAGGATGCGGGCCTCGCGTCCGGAGAACGTGTCGACCACGTGCATGACCTGCTCCAGCAGCATCGCGTCGAGTACGGCCTTGTCCACGGGTGGCAGTGGGTTCGCCTGCCCGATGAAGTCGCCGAGCGTGACCCCGTCCCCGATGACACGGTCGAGGGAGTCGGTGCGCCGGCTCAGCTTCCGGGCTTCCTCGACCTTCTGCATGGTCATGTCGCAGTACACGGCCACGTCGGCTACGCCGGCAGGCCGACCCTGGATCGCGAGGGTGCGCTCCGCAAGCGCCACCTTGCGGACCTGTTCGTGCATATGGACCGGGATGCGGATGACGGCGCCCTCGTCCGCGATGGCCCGGCTGATCGACTGGCGGATCCACCAGGTCGCGTACGTCGAGAACTTGAAGCCCTTGGAAGGGTCGAATTTGCGCGCCGCCCGCATCAGGCCCAGCGCGCCGTGCTGAAACAAGTCGTCGTAGTCCAGCCCCTGTTCCAGATACCGGGGGGCCATCTTGTGCACGAGTCGCTGGTTGTGCAGGACGAGACAGTCCCGGGCGCGGATCCGGAGGTCCTCGTGCGGCAGGCCCCTCAGAGCCTCGTCGTCCGGTTCCTCGGCCAGACGGTCGGGTCCTCCCCGTAGCAGCACGGCGAGTCCGACCTCCGCCTCGGCGCTCAACAGACGCATGTCCGGCCGCCGTCGGAAGCGGTCGTTCTCCAGGACGGTCAGCGCGGCGGCCACTGCGGCCGTGAGGTCGCCGAGGTCACCTCCGGGCTCCGTGTCCGAAGGAGGAAAGGGCTCGCCCTCCGGGCCGTCCTCCAGTTGGTGTGCCTCGGCGTCGGTGGGCTCGGTGAGACCCGTGAGATCGTCACCGGCCACGGGGGCGGCTGCCTCGACGACCGGGACGGCAGGCCCGACTGGACCCCGACCCTGCTCGCTCACGGCCTCTTGCCTCTCGTCCTCACCCCTCGCGGCCACCGCCTCGGCGGTCGCGAGGACCTGGCCCCGAATCCGCGCCCCCGCCCGCAGGGCTGCCGCGTCCCGCGCCCCGAGTCCGGCCAGCCGAGCCACACCGTCCAGGGCTCGCGACGTCACATATCCCTCGGCGTCGGCATAGCGCTCCAACAAGGCCCGCACCACGTCACCGGAGGAGAAGACGGGGATGGGCACAATTTCTTCACGAATCCGTGCAACCTTTTCCGCATTCGAACCGTCACCGTCTGCATGCGCCACCGCCCTCAGGACGGGCAGCCCCAGCCCGGCCAGCTCTTCACGAAGCCGCTCCCGCTCGACGTCCCCCAGCCCCAGCGCGCGGACATGCTCCACGAACACGGATTCCGGCACCGCGCCGTCCACCGCCGCGCGGCGCAGGCGGGTCAGCATTCCGGCCAGGGCAGCCTTGAGTCCGACTCCGCCACTCGCCCGGTTCCCCTGCACCCCACTCGCGGCGGCACGGCCCGAGTCCCGCCCCGGCACACCGCTTGGCGCCTCAGACCCTCCGACCGACTGGTGTCCCACACCACCCACCCCCTCCCCGATGACGAGATTCACCGTAGGGTGACACGTTGACGATGTCAACAGATTCACAGCATTCCGCAATCCCCTCACTTCGTGTACGGTTGCGGACACTGCACTCCCGCTCTGCCACGATGAGCGGTGCGCGACGAATGTAGGGGGCACGTTCCGTTTCCCCGCCTCGGCACGGGACCGGGAAACGGGACGGCGGAGGACGAGGGGAGCGGCAGTGAGCCAGGAGCTGCTGGACGGCAGGTTCCGCATCGGGCATGTCATCGGCAAGGGCAACATGGGTGAGGTTCACCAGGCCGAGGATCTTCAGGCAGCCGAGGGCACCCCTGAGCGCACGGTCGCCGTCAAGACCATCCTGCGCCGCCGCACGGGCACCCGCATCGACACCACGGCCGATCCCAAAGCCACCGAACGCTTCGCCCGCGAGGTACGCATCATGCGTCGCCTCGACGATCTCAATCTCACGCGCATCGTCGCCGGCGGGGTGGCCGGGGGCCAGGACGGTCTGCCCTACCTCGCGATGGAGTTCCTGCACGGCGAGACGCTTCGGGACCTCATCGCGGAGGAACGGCAGCTCCCGGTCACCTGGGCCGCGGCCGTCGGCGCCCAGATCGCGTCCGGTCTCGCCGCCGCGCACGCCGCCGAGGTCGTCCACCGCGACCTCAAGCCCGCCAACGTCATGCTGACCCAGGGCGGCACCGTCAAGGTCCTCGACTTCGGCATGGGGCGCATCGTCGACGACCCCGACGACGCCCGGCTGACCAGCACCGGCGTCAGCGTGGGCACCGCCCGGTACATGGCTCCGGAGCAGTTCGAGGCCAAGCAGGTCACCCAGGCGGCCGACCTGTACGCCCTCGGATGTGTGCTCTACGAAATGCTGGTGGGCGTACCGCCGTTCACCAGCGAGTCGCCCTTCGAACTCGCCGCCAAGCACACCCGTGAACAGCCGACCCCCATCACCCTCATCCGCGGCGAGATCCCCGCCGAGCTCGCCCGGCTCGTCGACCGGCTGCTCGCCAAGGACCCGGCGGCCCGTCCCGCGGACGCCGTCGCCGTACGCGACGCACTGCTGCCGCTGGCCGAGCAGGACGGGGACACCCCGCTGCTGCCGCACTGGGGAGCCCTGGACCCGACCCGCCCACTGCGCGATCCCGCGGCCCGCGCCACCACACGGCAGGCCGCCGCCCCGAAGCCGGAGCCGACGCCGGTCACCGCCACGGGCGCGGGCATGGACGTCTTCGGCGTCCACCGCACGCTCATCAAGGACTACCGCTCCTTCACCGAGGGCGGCACCGTCATCCGGGACGACCGCATCGCCGCGTTCGTCGAGGACGACCTCAACAGCAAGTCGCAGTGGCCCGACCCGTGGCTCTCGTTGAACCCCTTCTTCCAGGGCGGCGGCACGGTGGTCGAGCTGGCCGGGCAGAAGGTCCTGCACGACGAGTGCGCCCGTATCTTCCAGGCGAGGAAGACCGAGGGCGGCACGGTGCCCGACGGCCGCCCGCTGACCCTCCACCAGCACCAGCGCGAAGCGATCGACGCCGCCGCGTCCGGCGCGTCGTACGTCCTGACGACGGGCACCGGGTCCGGCAAGTCGCTCGCATACATCGTCCCTATCGTGAACAAGGTGCTCCACCAGCGGGACGCGGAGGGGCCGAAGGCCGCCAAGAGGGTACGGGCGATCATCGTCTACCCGATGAACGCGCTCGCCAACAGCCAGCTCAAGGAGCTGGAGAAGTATCTGCGCGACGGCTACGGCGCCGGCCGCGAACCGGTCACCTTCGCCCGGTACACGGGCCAGGAGGACGACGAGAAGCGCAAGGAGATCCGCGACAACCCGCCGGACATCCTGCTCACCAACTACGTGATGCTGGAACTGATGCTGACCCGCCCCGCCGACCGGGCCAGCCTCATCAAGATGGCGCGAGGCCTGGAGTTCCTGGTCTTCGACGAGCTGCACACCTATCGCGGCCGGCAGGGCGCCGACGTCGCCCTGCTGATCCGCCGCGTCCGCGAGGCCTGCCAGGCACAGGACCTCCAGTGCATCGGCACGTCGGCCACCATGTCGACGGAGGGCACGCTCGACGACCAGAAGAAGGTCGTCGCCGGGGTGGCGAGCACCCTGTTCGGCACTCCGGTGCGCCCGGAGCATGTCATCGGCGAGACTCTGGTCCGCGCGACCCACGACACGCCCGACGCCGTTCCCGCCGAGCGTCTCAACTCCCCCGCCGCGCCGCGCGCGTACGACGATCTCGTACGCGACCCGCTGGCCCGCTGGATCGAGACCCGCTTCGGCCTGGCCACCGACGAGACCACGGGCCGGCTCGTCCGGCAGCAGCCCACGAAGATCGAGGTCGCGGCGAAGGAACTGCACGAGCGGACCGGGGTCGACGAGGACCAGTGCGTCGCCGCCATCCGCGCCACCCTTGAAGCCGGCTCGCAGGCGCGGCACCCGGTGACCGAACGGCCGCTGTTCGCGTTCCGGCTGCACCAGTTCCTCTCCAAGGGCGACACCGTGTACGTCACCCTGGAGGACAAGCTCTCGCGCCACCTCACCCGCTCCTACCAGCTCGAACAGCCCGGCAGCGAAGGCAAGTTGCTGATGCCGCTGGCGTTCTGCCGGGAGTGCGGCCAGGAGTACCTGACGGTGTGGCGGACCGCCAAGGACGGCGACGTCCGGTACGAGGCGCGCAGGGACACCTCCGCGACGGGCGGCCGGCAGGGCGACGGCTACCTGTACGTCGATCACGAGCGGGCGTGGCCGTCCAACGTTCAGCACGCCGTGAACGAACGCCGCCTGCCCGAGTCCTGGCTGGAGTTGGACGACAAGGGCCAGGAAGTCGTGAAGAAGTCGTACCGCGACCGGGTGCCGCGTGCGGTCACCGTCGATCCGCGCGGCCGCGAGGGGAGCGGCGAACTCCAGGCGGCGTTCGTCCCCTCCCCCTTCCTCTTCTGTCTGCACTGCGGGGTCGCTTACGAGCAGACCCGCGGCCGGGACTTCGCGAAGCTGGCGACGCTGGACCAGGAGGGTCGGTCCTCCGCGACCTCGCTGATCTCGGCGTCGGTGGTGCGCTCGCTGAAGTCGGTGCCGGAGGAGACCCTGGACAAGGAGGCGCGCAAGCTCCTCACGTTCGTCGACAACCGGCAGGACGCGTCCCTCCAGGCGGGTCACTTCAACGACTTCGTGCAGATCACTCAGTTGCGCGGGGCCCTGTACCGGGCGGCTCTGGACGCGGGCGAGGACGGCGTCCACCACGAAGAGCTGGCCTCGTCGGTGACGAACGCGCTCGCCATCGAGCCGGCCGACTACACGGGCGACAGCGACCTGCCGCCCTCCCTCGCCCGCAACGCCGCCAAGACCCTGCGTGACGTGATCGCGTTCCGGCTGTATCTGGATCTGGAGCGCGGCTGGCGCATCACGATGCCGAACCTGGAGCAGACCGGCCTGCTGGAGATCGGCTACGAGGACCTGGACTGGGTGGCGGCCAAGCAGGACCGCTGGGCGGGCACGCACGAGGCGCTGCGCGACGCCGACCCGGCGCTGCGGGCCGAGGTCATGAAGGCGCTGCTCAACGAGATGCGCCGGTCCCTCGCCATCGACGTCTCGTACTTCCGTGACGACTTCGACTCGCTCCAGCGGGCGAGCGAGGAGCGGCTGATCGACCCGTGGGTGCTGTCCGCCGCGGACAAGCCGAAGGTCGGCACCGCCTATCCGCACCCGTCCGGCCGCGGCATGGACCGCTCGGCTCTGTTCCTGTCGGCACGCGGCAAGTTCGGCAAGTACCTGCGCCGCGCGGACACGTCCTTCAAGAAGCTCGACCCAGCCGATCTCCAGCTGGTCATCGAGGAGTTGCTGAAGGTCCTGGCCAAGGCGGGCCTGGTGAAGGAGGTGACGGAGGCCCCGCAGCGGGCGGGTCGCTACCGCCGGCCCTCCGCCCCGGTCGCCACGGGCTACCGCGTGGCCGCCCAGTCCCTCGTCTGGCGCGCGGGCAGGGGCGAGCGGGGCACGCACGACCCGCTGACCCGCACCTACCAGAGCGGCGACGGACCGCGCGTCAACACCTTCTTCCGCGACCTGTACAAGGACGCGGCGGGCGCCCTGTCCGGCCTGTTCGCGCGCGAGCACACCGCGCAGGTGTCGCCGGAGGAGCGGGAGCAGCGCGAAGAGGCCTTCCGTAAGGCGGAGTTGAAGCTGCTGTACTGCTCCCCGACGATGGAGCTCGGCGTCGACATCTCCCAGCTCAACGCGGTGATGATGCGCAACGTACCGCCCACTCCCGCGAACTACGCGCAGCGCTCGGGCCGCGCGGGCCGCAGCGGACAGCCCGCCCTCGTCACCACCTACTGCGCGACAGGCAACAGCCACGATCAGTACTACTTCCGCCGCTCGGAGCGCATGGTCGCGGGCGCGGTCGCCCCGCCGCGTCTGGACCTCGCCAACGAGGACCTCGTCCTCTCCCACCTCCAGGGCATCTGGATCGCGGAGGCCGGTCTGAAGCTCGGCCGAGCCGTCCCCGAGGTGCTCGACGTGTCGTACCCGGACACGGGTGACCGTCCGAACCCCGCGCTGGAGCTGCTGCCGGACATCCTGGCGGCCTCGCTCGACGAGAGCGCCCGGCGCCGCACGGTCGACGCGGCCCTGCGCGTCCTCGGCCCGCTCCTGCCGGACTTCGCCGACACCACCTGGTGGCACGACGACTGGATCCAGGACCGGGTGGCGACGGTGGCGACCCGCTTCGACCGGGCCTTCGACCGCTGGCGGCAGCTGTTCCGCTCCGCACTCGACGACCAGTACATCCAGAACAGGCGCCGCCTGGACTACAGCCTCACCGAGGGCGACCGCATCCGCGCCAACGCCCGCCGCCGGGAGGCCGAGACACAACTGAATCTGCTGATGAACGAGAGCGCCGACAGCAAGTCGGTCCTCTCCGACTTCAACCCGTACCGCTATCTGGCGTCCGAAGGCTTCCTGCCCGGCTACAGCTTCCCGCGGCTCCCGCTCGCCGCCTACATCCCGACCGTCGGCCGGCGCCGTGGGGACGGCGACTACCTTCAGCGGCCGCGTTTCCTCGCGATCCGCGAGTTCGGTCCGGGGGCGCTGATCTACCACGAGGGCGCCCGCTACCAGGTGACCCGCATCCAGCTGCCGCCGGACTCCTCGGGCGAGCTGGCGACCAGCGAGGCCCGCCGCTGCGCGCAGTGCGGCTACCACCATGATCCGGAGCAGCTGGAGGACCGCTGCGCCATGTGCCACGAGCCGCTGGGCTCGGCGACGTACGGCCTGCTGCACCTGCACACCGTGTACACCACCCGCCGTGAGCGGATCTCGTCCGACGAGGAGGAGCGGCGTCGCGCCGGCTTCAAGCTGGAGACGTCGTATCGCTTCCAGGACCACGGCAACCGCAAGGGCCGTCTGAACGCGTCGGTCACAGACGCCTCGGGCGCGCCGCTCGCCGAGGTGGCGTACGGGGACTCGGCGACCGTCCGGATCACCAACACCGGCCGGGTGCGCGCCAAGAGCGACGAGCCGGCCGGGTACTGGCTGGACCTCGCGGACGGCCGCTGGATGAACGACAAGGACGCCTCCGAGGCCTCCGGCGACTCCAGCGAGCTGCCCGTGATCGACGCGGACGGCAACGAGCGGCGCCGCAAGAAGCGGGTCATCCCGTACGTGGAGGACCGCCGTAACATCCTCGTCGTCACCCTGGACGAGCCGCTGCCGGAGCCGGTGGCGCTCTCCCTGATGTACGCCTTGGAGCGGGGCATCGAGGCCGCGTTCGAGCTGGAGGACGCCGAGCTGTCCAGCGAGCTGCTGCCGCCGGACGACGGCCCGCGGGGCCGCATCCTGTTCACGGAGGCCGCCGAGGGCGGCGCGGGTGTGCTGCGCCGCCTCCAGGCGGAGGAGGACGCTCTGGCGAAGGCGGCCGTGCGCGCCCTGGACATCTGCCACTTCGACGCGGACGGCGCCGACCTGGGCGGCCCGCACCCGGACCGGCCGTGCGCGCTCGGCTGCTACGAGTGCCTGCTGACGTACGGCAACCAGCTCAACCACGCCCTCATCAACCGGCACTCGGTGCGGGACCTGCTGGTGCGGCTGGCGTCGGCGAAGGCCCGGCGGGAGTCGCGCGGCGAGTCGCGCTCGGAGCAGTACCGGCGACTGCTCGACCAGGTCTCCGCCGCCGACGCGCCGACACCGGTCGAGGCGGCGGCCAGGACGGCCGTCGAGGCATCGGACAAGGCGGCATCGGCGACCGTGCTGGCGGCTCAGGGCGACTTCCTGGGCTGGGCGAAGGCGCGCGGCCTGCGGCTGCCGGACGAGCCGGGCTCGTTCCTCACCGAGGCGATGGCCACCCCCGACTACGTGTACCGCCTGCCCGGCGTGAACGTGGCCGTCTTCGTGGACCTGCCGGACAAGGAGCAGGACACCTTCCGGGACGAGGACGCCGAGGACCGCCTCTTCAACGCCCGCTGGGACGTCATCCGCTTCGCCCACGGCGCCGACTGGGACGCCGTCGCCGCCGCCAACGCCCGCTACTTCGGCTCTCCGGCCGCCAACTGACCGCCCATCCAGAGGACTTGAAGACTCACATGGCACTCACGTACTCCGCCGGTTCCCTGGTGAAGGCCCGCGGCCGCGAATGGGTGGTGCTCCCCGAGAGCAAGCCCGACCTGCTCGTCCTGCGCCCGCTGGGCGGTTCGGACGACGACATCGCCGCCGTGTTCCCCGCGTTCGAGACGGTCGACGAGGCGAAGTTCGCGGCGCCGGAACCGAGCGACCTCGGTGACCAGCGCGCGGCGGGCCTGCTGCGTACGGCACTTCGTGTCGGCTTCCGCTCCGGCGCGGGCCCGTTCCGCTCACTGGCCGGCATCGCGGTGGAGCCGCGCGCCTACCAGCTCGTGCCGCTCCTCATGGCCCTGCGCCAGAAGACGGTCCGGATGCTGATCTCCGACGACGTCGGCATCGGCAAGACGATCGAGGCGGGCCTGGTCGCGAGCGAACTCCTCGCGCAGGGCGAGGCGACGGGCCTGGCCGTGCTCTGCTCCCCCGCGCTCGCCGAGCAGTGGCAGCAGGAGCTGCGCACCAAGTTCGGCATCGACGCTGAGCTGGTGCTGTCCTCGACGGTCTCGCGCCTCGAACGAGGCCTGGACCTGGGCCAGTCCCTCTTCGACAAGTACCCGCACGTGATCGTCTCAACGGACTTCATCAAGTCCCCGCGCCACCGCGACGACTTCGTGCGCCACTGCCCCGACCTGGTGATCGTCGACGAGGCGCACACCTGCGTGGTCGCCGACGACACCTCGACGGCCTCGCAGAACCAGCTCCGCTTCGAACTGCTGCGCCGCGTCGCGGCGGACGAGAACCGGCACCTACTGCTCGTGACGGCGACCCCGCACAGCGGCAAGGAGTCCGCGTTCCGCAACCTCCTGGGCCTCGTCAAGCCCGAACTGGCCGACGTGAGCCTGGATTCGGAGGGGGGCAGGAAGCTTCTCGCCCAGCACTTCGTGGCGCGCAAGCGAGCGGACGTACGCCAGTACCTCACCAAGGAGGACGGTCTCAGCGACGACTCCCTCGCGGAGCGGACGGCGTTCCCCTCGGACCGCTACTTCAAGGACGAGACGTACAAGCTGTCGCCGGAGTACCGGGCCCTGCTCGACGACGCGATCGCGTACGCGAGTGAGCGCGTCGAGCAGGCGGGCAGCCAGGGCAGGCGCGAGGCGCGCATCGCCTGGTGGTCGGCGATCGCGCTGCTCCGCTCCCTGGTGTCGTCCCCGCGCGCCGCCGCGCAGACGCTGCGGACGCGTTCGGCGGCGGCGATCGCCGCGTCGGCGGAGGAGGCCGACAAGCTGGGCGCGCCGCTCAACAGCGACGCGGCCGACAGCGACGCGATGGAGGGCATGGACGTCGCACCGGGCGCGGAGACGACCGAGGACACCGAGGACCCGCGCTCCTACCTCGGCGAACTCGCGGACATCGCGAAGGAGTTGGAAGGCCCCGCCAAGGACCTGAAGCTCAAGGCACTCATCAAGCACCTCAAGGCACTGCTCGCGGACGGCCACAACCCGATCGTGTTCTGCCGCTACATCCCGACGGCCGAGTACCTCGCCGAGCAGCTGGAGAACGACAAGGACTCGGGCAGGCGGAGCCCGCTCGGCGCGAAGACCGTCGTCAAGGCGGTCACCGGCACGCTCTCCCCGCAGCAGCGCCTGGAGCGCATCGAGAAGCTCGCGGAGGAGGCCGGCGAGGACGCCGCCGCCCGCCGCGTCCTGATCGCGACCGACTGCCTGTCCGAGGGCGTGAACCTCCAGCATCACTTCGACGCCGTCGTCCACTACGACCTGGCCTGGAACCCGACCCGCCACGACCAGCGCGAGGGCCGGGTCGACCGCTACGGCCAGCGCAAGGACCAGGTCCGCGTCATCACCCTGTACGGCGACGACAACGGCATCGACGGCAAGGTCCTCGAAGTCCTCATCAAGAAGCACCGCCAGATCAAGAAGGACCTCGGCATCTCCGTCTCCGTCCCCGACGAGCTGTCGACGGGCGTCACGGACGCGATCGTCGAGTGGCTGCTGATGCGCGGCCGCGAGGACCAGGACGCCCTGTTCAGCGCTGACGCCTTCAAGGTGAGCACGGCGAAGCTGGACAGCGACTGGAACTCGGCGGCCGAGCGCGAGAAGGCGTCCCGTTCGCGGTTCGCGCAGCGGTCCGTGCATCCGCAGGAGGTGGCCCGCGAGGTCGCCGCGGTCCGCGAGGCGCTGGGCGGAGCGGGCGAGATCGACACGTTCGTACGGGAGTCGCTGAGCGCCCTGAACGCCGTGCTCCGCGGCGACGGCGACGACTTCACGGCCCAGGTGGGCGGCACGCCCATCGGCCTGCGGGACGCGCTCGCGCCGACGGTCGGCGCGGAGGTGATCGAGAAGGACCGCCCGATCCCGTTCCGCGCGGACCCGGCGGTGGCCAGGGGTGAGGCGGCGCTCGTGCGCACCGATCCCGTCGTTGGGGCCCTCGCGTCCCATGTCCTGAACGCCGCCCTGGACACCCAGGCCGACGGCGCCCGCCCGGCCCGCCGCTGCGGCGTGGTGACGACGGACGCGGTCACCACCATGACCACTCTGCTCCTGGTCCGCTACCGCTTCCACCTCACGCTGCCCTCCCGCAGCGGCGAGAAGCAGCTGGTCGCGGAGGACGCCCGGCTGGTCGCCTTCGAAGGCTCGGCCAGGAAGGCGGAGTGGCTGCCGCCGGAGCGGGCGCGGGACCTGCTCGACGCGACGGCGTCCGAGAGCACGGACCGCCACTACGCCGAGCGCACGATGACGCGTCTGCTCACCCAACTCCCCGACGTATACAGCTATCTGGAGACGTACGGCGAGGAGCTGGCCGCCGAGCTGGACGCCTCGCACCGCCGGGTGCGCCAGGCGTCCGGCGAGATCGTCCGAGGCCTGTCCGTCACCGTGCAGAAGCCCGCCGACGTCCTCGGCGCGTACGTGTACCTGCCCGCCGCCCCCGCCGCAGCCCCGGCCGTTGCTTCTGGAGTGTCCGCCTGATGTCCGCCACCACCCGCCACCAGGTGTTCACCGCCGTCCACACGGTCGGGGGGCTGCTGCCCGCCGACATGCTGGTACGGATCTCCGAGGGCAAGGCCACCAAGGACCTCCGGGGTCTCGCCCCCGCCGACTACCGCATCCCCGGCTCCCGTTCGGTGCGCGACGAGGCCGAGCGCCACTGGGACAACCTCAAATCGCTCTGGCGCGAGCTGCGGGAGAAGCTGCCCGCCGAGCCCGAGGCGTCCGTCCGCCCGGACAGCACCGGTTACGCCCGCACCAACTGGGTGATGCCTTTCTTCGAGGCGCTGGGCTTCGGGCACCTGTCCCCGGTCGGCGCCGACGGCATCGTTTCCGAGGACGGCACAAAGACGTTCGCGGTGAGCCATCGCCGGGACAACACGCTCGTCCACGTGACGTCCTGGAGCGTCAGGCTCGACAAGCACCAGGGCGCCGGCTCCCCCGCTCCACAGTCGCTTCTCCAGGAAGCCCTCAACCGCACCGAACCGCACCTGTGGGCGCTGCTCACCAACGGCCGCCAGCTCCGTCTGCTGCGCGACTCGAACGCGCTCGCCACCGCCGCGTACGTCGAGTTCGACCTCGAAGCGATCTTCGACGGCGAACTGTTCAGCGAGTTCGTCGTCCTGTACCGGCTCCTGCACGCCTCCCGCTTCGAGGGCCGTGACGGCGGCACGCAGTGGACCTGTTGGCTGGAGGTGTGGCGGGACGCCGCGATCCGTCTCGGTGCGCGCTTCCTGGACGACATCAGCGAGGGCGTTCGGCTCGCGATCACGGAACTGGGCACGGGCTTCCTCAAGCACCCGGCAAACGGCACGCTGCGCGAGAACTTCGACCGCCACACGTACCACGCGGCCCTGTTGCGCCTGGTCTACCGCCTGCTGTTCGTCTTCGTCGCCGAGGACCGCGACGCGCTGCACCCGCCGGAGACGCCGGCCAAGGCCCGCAAGCGGTACGCCAACTACTTCTCCACGGCCCGGCTGCGCGAGCAGTCCCGGCGTCGCCAGGGCACCTCCCACTCCGACCGGTACGAGGCACTGCGTCTGATCCTCGACGCCCTCGGCAAGGAGGGGGGCCTCCCTGAACTGGGTCTGCCGGGCCTCGGCGGTCTCTTCGACGACGACCCGGCCGACGCCCCGCTGCGCGGGCTGTCCCTCGCCAACGTGCACCTGATGGCCGCCGTACGCCACCTCGCCGTCGTCCGCGACACGGAGGCGCAACGCTGGCGGACCGTCGACTACCGCACCCTGGACGCCGAGGAACTGGGATCGATCTACGAGTCCCTCCTCGACCTCGTGCCCGAGCCGAACGCCGACCGCACCTTCGAGCTGGTGCCCCGCGCGGGCAACGAGCGCAAGAAGACCGGCTCGTACTACACGCCGAGTTCCCTGGTCGACGTCTTGCTCGACTCAACCCTGGACCCGGTGATAGACGCGGCGCAGGAGCGGGGCGAGAGCAAGGTCGCCGAGGCGAAGCAGACGGACCCGGAGGCCCGGGAGACGGTGGCCTCCGAGCTGCTGTCCCTGACCGTCTGCGACCCGGCCTGCGGCTCGGGGCACTTCCTGGTCGCCGCCGCACGGCGCATCGCCAAGCGGGTGGCGGCGGTACGGGAGCAGAACCCCGAGCCGCCGGTCGAGCGCGTCCGGGAGGCGCTGCACGAGGTCATCGCCCGGTGTGTGTACGGGGTGGACTTGAACCCAACGGCGGTTGAGCTGGCCAAGGTCTCGTTGTGGATGGAGGCACTGGAGCCCGGTAAGGCCCTGGGCTTCCTCGACGCGCACGTCAAGCTCGGGAACGGGCTGATCGGGGCGACGCCCTCGCTGCTGCGGGGTGGCATTCCGGACGCGGCGTTCAAGGTCGTCGAGGGTGATGACGCGTCGGTGGCCAGGGAGTGGCTCAGGCGCAACAAGGACGAGCACAAGGGCATCGTCACGCTGGACGCCGAGATGGAGGAGACGGTCAGCGTCACCAACACGGCGTTCGGGTCTGAGCTGCGTGACCTCCTGGACAACTCCCCCACGGACGGACTCGGCCAGGTCCGCAAGCTCGCCGAGCGCTACCACAAGTGGGCCGAATCCCCCGCCTACCTCAACGCCCTCCACATCGCCGACGCCTGGTGCGCCGCGTTCATGTGGGAGCAGACGGAGGCCGCGCCGGCACCCGTGACGCAGCGCGTCTTCCTGTCGCTCCAGTCGTCCGACGGCAAAGGTGCGCTACCCGAGACACACCAGGAGATCGTCCGACTCAGCCAGGAATACCGGTTCTTCCACTGGTACCTGGAGTTTCCCGAGGTCTTCAGTGTGCCTGCCAGCCCTTCGGCGCTGGAGGTTGATCCGGTGACGGGTTGGGCTGGTGGCTTCGACTGTGTGTTGGGGAATCCGCCGTGGGATCGGGTCGACTTTAAGGACCAAGAGTACTTCAGCGTAGTTGAGCCATCTATCGCGGAGATCTCCGGTACAGCGCGGCGCACGGCCATTGCCGAGTGGGCTGCAAAGCATCCCGAGGAGGGGGCCCACTACTACGCGGAACGGCGCAAGGTGAAGTCATCGTTCTTGTTCCTGGGGTCTTCGGGAGCGTACCCACTGCTCCGCAAGGGACTCTCCGTTAAGGGCGTTAACTCACTCCAAACGGACCAGCTCTTCACTGAACGGTTCGTTTCGATCATCTCACCCAAGGGACGCTGCGGCACTATCGTCCCCACACAGATTGCCACTGGAGCCAGCGCCCAGTTCCTCTTCCAAGAGTTGACGCAGCAAGGTTCCGTAACGCACTTGTACGATTTTGAGAACGGCAAACGAGAAAAGCTGTTCCCTGCAGTTCACGCCAGCTATCAGTTTGCGCTGATCTCGCTAACGGGCCGCGAACTGTCAGAGCCCGCCGCAAGATTTGCGTTCTTCCTGGGTCACCCTGAGGAGCTCGCCGACGGCAAGACGGTTTTCGCTCTCTCCCCCGAGGAGATCGCCCTCATCAACCCAAACACGGGAACCTTGCCGGTATTTCGGACGCGCAGGAACGCCGACCTTACCGCCGCGATTCAGCGTCGCTTCCCGGTACTGGTTACAGAGGGCCGCATGGACGGCAACCCATGGCAGATCACCTTCAAGCACCTCTTCAACTTGACCGATGACTCTGATCTATTCCGTGACCGGTCCGGGCTAGAGGCGGAGGGATGGGAACTTCAGGGCAACATTTTCATGCAAGAGGGGGAGCGAATGCTGCCACTGTACGACGCGAAGATGGCACACCTCTTCGACCATCGCTGGAACCGCTACTACGACCTTGGTAACGACGACTACGAGCATGTTCCCCTGGAAGACAAGGAGAACGCGTACGGTGTGGCACAGCCGCGGCAGTGGATCAAGGAAAGTGGACGAATCCCAACTGTACGCAAGGGCAAGGAAATCACCATTGCCGGCGTGGACCTGCGCTTGGCGGAGCTGGAGTGGGAACGGGACTGGCTACTTGGCTGGCGTGATGTTGCCCGCACAACTGATGAGCGCACGGCGATTCCAGCATTCTTGCCGAAGGTGGCAGTGGGGAACAGCTTCCCACTGATGCTTCCCGGCACCCCGGCCGAACTGACAGCTGCCTTGGCCGCCGCACAGAGCTCCCTGGTCTTCGACTTCGTGGCCCGCCAGAAGGTCGGCGGCATCCACTTGGGCCTGATGACATGGAAGCAGCTTCCCGTTCCCCACCCCGCCGACCTGTCCCCCCACACGACCTTCCTCAACCCTCGCACCCTCGAACTCGTCTATACCGCTTGGGACATGCAGCCATTGGCCGAAGACCTCGGCGACCCTGGCGCCCCCTTCACCTGGAATGAGGACCGCCGCGCCCAACTCCGCGCCGAACTGGACGCCTACTTCCTCCACCTCTACGGAGTCTCCGCCGAAGACGCCGACTACATCCTGGAGTCCTTCCAGACCGACAACGGCGGCCTCAAGCACAACGAGATCGCCAAGTACGGCGAGTACCGCACCAAGCACCTGGTCCTCGCCGAGTACGACCGCATGGCCGCCGCCGGCCTCACCCTAGAGACCCCGCTCATCGACGGCGAGAACTACACCTCCACTCTCACCCCGCCCCCCGGCCACGGCCCCCGGCACGAAGGAGCCGGGGAGTGACGAGTCCGCCGCTGGCCGACGGGGCGGGGCAGCCGGCCTCTGGAGCGCGGGCCGAGGCGGTCGCACGGGAGCGAGAGCGGCTGAGGGCGCTCAGGGAGCGCCGCGACGCTCAGAGTGCGGACGCGGGGGTCGACGGGTTCACCGTACGCAGGTGGCGGAAGGTGGGGGTGTTCGGAGCCCAGGCGGTACTGCAGGCCCACGCTCTACTCCAACAACTCGCATCCCTCACACCGGACGCGACGCACGACGCCCTGGCCGACGCCCTGCGCGACGAACCCGACGACCGGCTGCTGCCTGCGGTGCGGACCGTCCTCGAACAAGCCGACCCGGCCACGGTCGCCGCGACGCTTACGGCGGTCCACGCGGGCGGCCTCCTATGGCTGACCGAGGTCGGGGAGCAACGGCTCACCGCCCTGACAGCGGGCGACGATACGACCGCCGCATCCGGGAGTGAGGACCCCTCCGGGGCCCTCACTCTCCTCTCGGCGCTCGGGACGGATGGTACGGTCACCTTCCCGCCTCGCATGCTGCCGCGTGTGCTGCCCTGGATACCGCTGAGCGTCCTCGATGACCTCATTGACGCCGGAGCGGTCGGCCCCGAGCATCAGCCCTGGCAGTACCGGGCCGATGAGCCGGAGCACGCGTACCTCAAAGCCCGGCTGGTTCCCGATCAGGTATCCGCCGAGCAGGCAGCCGCGCTGGAGTGGAGGGCCCGGCAGCGGCGGAACGCGTTCCTCGCCGGGGGTGAGCCGCTGCCCTCGGTCGGCGACGTCTACGACCTCTTGGAGCGAGTTGCCGACGGCGACGCTTCGGTGGTGAAGGAGCTTGAGAGGGAGCTGCCCCGCGATCTGGTGCTCCGGCTGCGCCGGCTCCTGGACGGGGTAGCTGTCGGCAACTGGGACCGGGACATATGGGAAGACAGAGGCTTGTGGCGGCTCATTTTCTCTCTGTGGGAGCCCAAGGCAGCCGTCAACCCCACGCGGTCACCCATCCACGCGCTCATGGCCCTGCGTCAGGCCTACGACCTGCTGTGCCTGAACGACCTCGCCCATGCGTCGTCCCAGATAGACAAGCTGGTGTCGTTCGAGACCGCTGACCCGGCCTACCGGGCCGAGGCCCTCAACTTCCATGCGTACACGCTGCTGCTCCGGGAGGAACTGGACGCGGCGGCCGCCGCCCTTAAGGGGATCAGTGGATCGCGCGAGCTAGCCGAGTCCAACCTTCGCATGGTCGAGCAGCGTCGGGCGGTTCCCCGTAATGACAGACCGGCAGCGTCCAACCCCTACCTGGACCTCGGGCTGCCGCACGGTGCACCGAGCTGGGAGACCCGGTACCGGGACCTCCGCCGGGAGCATGTGCACGACGTGGACATGAGCGCGCGGCTCAACAGCGCGATGAAACGCATCAGAGACGCCGAACGCGACGAGGACTTGTCCGGGTTCTTCGTGCTACCGCTCGACGCGGATGTGTTCGAGCTTCCGGACGAGGTGCCGGTCACGCTGGTCCCGCCCTTGGCCCCGCTGACCAGGCGAACGATCCCTCACTCTCCCGAAGGCCTCGGGCTCGTGCGGCAGCGAGCGGTGGCGGATCTGCTGCCCCACCTGCTCAGCACCCCCCGGCGCCCCGATCGCAACGCAAGGAAGCACACACAGTGAAAAAGGTGCCCCGCAGCCAGCGGAAGACCACAGCGGCCCCCAAGCGGGTTACCCCCAAGGGGAACAACGGCCTCAAACATCGTCGGGAGAAGCAGCGCGCGGCGGCCGATGTCCCCAAGGACTCCCCTCGCATCTACCGTCCCGAGGAGCTACTCAGCCCTCACATGCTGCTCTCCCGTTTCGCCGAGCGGGCGACCGACCTCCTGACCGCTGTCCCGGAAGAGGAGCGACCCACACAGGCCGCTGTGACCGCTGCCTTGCGCCAAGCCGTTCTGGAGGCGTTCCGCTCTCGGGAGGAGTACGTGGCCCGGATGGTCGAGGTCGATCTGCTCGCCGGCGCGCCCAACCAGAGTGCCAGTTCGCTTCGGAAGGGCATTCGGACCGCCTTGCTGGACCAAGGCGTGCGGTGCGTGGACTCACCCGACAGCGAAAGCGAGCTCTTCGTCGTGGTGGAAGGCGCTGGTGAGGCGTTCGAGGTGCTGCGCCCGGCCTACGTGGACCAGGCCACCGGCAAGCTGGTGCTCTCCGGACAACTGCGCCGCCTGCCCGGGCCCGACGGAGGAGACAACTCTGCCGGGGACGACGATGCGACGAACGGGGAGGGCATGTGACCGCCACCGGGATCGATTTCGGCACCACCAACTCCGTGGTGGCCCAGTGGCTGGGCAACGAAGCCGACGTACTGCTGCTGGACGCCCACCACATTGACGCCGACTGGCGCCATCCCGGCTTCGAGTACCTCTTCCCGTCGGTGGTGGGCATGAGTTCGCTGCGTCGGGGGGCACTGTTCGGCTGGGAGGCCAAGCTCCGCTCCGAGGAGGCGGCCGAGGCCTGCAAGCGACTCCTCAAGAGCGACGAGTACGTCACGATCCACGGGCGCAGGTTCGCGGCCACGACGGTGGCTGCCGGCGTCTTCCAGGCCATGCGGAAGGGTGCGGAGCACAACCTCACCGCCATCGAGCAGGCCGTGATCACCGTGCCCGCCAACGCCACAGGTGCCGCGCGCTATCGCACGCGCGCCGCCGCGCAGTTCGCGGGCATCAACGTCCTGGCGCTGCTCAACGAGCCGACGGCCGCCGCGATCTCATACGCGCACGATCTACGACATGACCTACATGAGCTACGGAAGGATCCCACCATTCTGGTCTTCGACTGGGGTGGCGGCACGATCGACGTCACCGTGCTCGATTACCAGGACGGGTTCTTCGAAGAGCTTGCGTCACGGGGTGTGACCGAGCTGGGCGGACTGGAGATCGACCGCCGTCTGCGTGACCTTGTCCTCGAACGGGCTCCGGCGCGATCGGCGTGGACGCCTGCGCAGGAGCGGCAGTTCGGGCTGGACGTGGAGCGCAGCAAGATCCGCCTGTCCACCGAGGGCTCCGTCACCGTCAGGACTCCGGACGGTGACACCGTCGAGGTGTGGCAGGAGGAGCTGGAGGACGCCATCACTGACCTCGTGGACCGCGCTCTCGCACCGGTCCAGCAGTGCCTCACCGACCTGCACATGGCGCCTCTGGACGTTGACGCGGTGCTGATGATCGGCGGCACGAGCCAGATCCCGAGCGTCCGGGCGGCGGTCGCCGAAGTCATGCAGCAGCAGCCCGTCGAGGTCGACCTGTGCGATCCCATGACGGCGGTTGCCCGCGGCGCCTCCCTCGCGGCAGCTGTGCTGTCGGGGGAGGCTGACGGCGTAATCCAAGTGGCGACGAGCCATGCCCTGGGTACGGTCGTCACAGACCACACCGGCCAGCGAAGGTTCAGCCAGATCATTCCCCGCAACTCACCACTGCCGTGGAAAGAGCGCAAGAGCTACACGCCGCGCCGGGACAATGCCCGCAGTCTCGCCGTGGAGATCTGGGAGGGTGACCCGGAGCGGCCCCTGGATCACCCCGACAATGTGCAGTTGACAGACCTCCGGCTCACCTATCGGGACCCTCGGGCTCGTGAGGACTCCCGATTCCTGTTGGAGTACACGTACGACACGAACGGGCTTCTGCACGTCAAGGCGACCCTTGAACGTACTGGCGAGGAAGTGCTGAACGAGGACATCAAGAGTTTCAGCTCTGGGGGCCCGACGCCGGCAGTACGCAAGGAACTTGAGGATCTGCTCGCTGGCAACGTGGTCACCAGGCCGCTGCCGACACAGGTACGGAAGCGAGCCACGGGTTCAGCGCCTGCGGCGCTCGTAGTAGACGGTTCTAACCTGGCGTGGATCGGCAGGTCGCCGCGGCAACCTGGTGTTTACGGCAGCGACGACCGACCGTCCTACGCCCAACTGCTGGCCGCGCGCGACGCCCTGACATCGCGCTATCCCGACGCCGTGCTCCACGTCGTCGTCGACGCCACTTTCAGGCACAAGGTCGCGGAGGAAGAACGCGTGACGGTGGATTCGGCGCTCAGCAAGGGCGAGCTCATCCAGCCTCCGGCCGGAACCGAGGGCAAGGGCGATGCGCTTGTCACAGCAATCGCGGAGGACACCGGCGGAACCGTCGTCACCAACGACAACTATGCCGAGTTGCAGAACAGATATCCCTGGTTGCGGGACAAGGAACGAGTGCTCGGAGTCACCTTGTCGCGCGGTAGATGGGTTTTCACACCACGCACCTGCGTGCCGCCTCGCCACCGGATCGTACGAGCGGAGGTGCCTCAGCAGTCGCGGGCCTTGATTCCCCCGAGCCCCGGCCCACTCCCCGAGTTCCGGTACCACCGCCCCCACGAGGAGTAGTGGTGAATGGCACGGCAGTGAATGACACGGCGAGTCTCAGAGCCGAGGTGTTGGCCCTCCTTCTGGAGCCATTGGGTGTCGACGCCATGGCCGGGTCGGCCTCACTCGAGAGCCTCGCCAAGAACGTGGCGGTGGTCGCCCAAGCGTGTGGGTGTGCCGGTCTGCCACCGTCCGGGAGCACTCTTCGGTGGGTGTCCGAAGCCGCGGCGGCGCGCGTCGAGGAACAGGAACTGGTCCGCCTGGCATCGGATCGAGGCCGGGCTCTTGCACCGGACGAGGCCAGAGTCCTCCTGGAGTTGATGCGGCTCGAAGGAGTACGGTCTCATCTCCAGGCACTTGAGGGTGTGCCGGTGGAAGCGCTTCGAGTGGGCCTCGCGGCTGTATCGATCGCGGAACGGCTATTGCCTGGAGTCCTTGAGCCGTGTCGTCGGGCGGATCAGGAATGGCCCAAGGAGATCTGGCGGTCGGTCCGTGAGATCGACATCGAACGCGTGCTGACTGACCTGAGCCGTCGCCGAAGGACCCGGCAGGCGGCAGACGCGCGTGAGCTCGTGCTCAGGCACAGCGTCTCGGCGGCTCGGGATCTGCGGAACCGCGATCTGGTGACGCGGCTTGAGAAAGTGCGGGACTTCGTCGCCGCGGAGCAGTCGTACGAAGCGGTCCTGTCCGTGCGACCGGGGTGGTGGCGCTGGCTCGCGCCGGACTCGCGGTTCGGGTTCAGATCGGATCGGCTTGCCGCCCTGCTCTGGGCACTCGAGGCTCGGGACACCGGTGCCGTTTCGGGCAGCACTCTGCAAATGCTCGCGGACGACAGCGCGCGGGCAGTGATCGAGTATGGGCTCGCGACGGCGCTCGTGAGCACGGCCGCTTCTCCGGCCCCGCCTGCCATGACTTCGGCCGCACGGCTCGTGGCGGGCCTGTCGGCGGTCGCCTCTCGGACCGGCATCAGCGAGCTGCGAGCTCTTGAGTCCTGGTACACGAAAAACATCCAGTTGTTCGACCGCGTGGCAGCGGCCATGGACGTGCGGCGAACCGAACCGGATCTCCGCGAGGCCCTTGAATCACTGGTCGGCGAGCTCGCGCTTCCGTCCGGTGCGGTGGACGCGAGTCGCTCGGCCTACCGCGATATCCAGTCCACCCTGCGGGCCGAGGTCGAGGCACATCTTCAGCGAACGTCGTACTCCGCGCACGCAATCGAGAGCGATGATCTCGTCGGAGCCATCAGCCACATCGGGGCACTCGAACGCGAGCTGCGCGATGCCGTACATGCCATGCCCGCGGCGAGAGGCAGACTGCTGGTGGCCGTCGCCGGAAGAACGAAGTCCGGTAAGACCACGCTCCGCAAGGCCCTGACCCGCGATGCGGACCGATCCGGAATCGGGCGAGGGGCGCACCGCACCACACGGAAGACCTCCGCGTTCGACATCGGCTCCGTGACCTACCTCGACACGCCTGGCGTCGCCGCGAAGGACGACGACCTCGACTCCCAACATGCTCGGGCCGCCTGCGACATCGCCGACGCCGTGATCTGGAACTACGCCGATACGCTTCGCGATGAAGAGTCCGCCGAACTCCAGCGACTCCTCCTCTCCGGGAAGCCCCTGCTCGCTGTCGTCAACGTGAAGGAACGAGTCGACACACCGGCCCGTCTTCAACTCTTCGCCCAGCGCCCGGAGAGGGCGTTCGCGTCGACGTCGGGTCACACCGTCCGGATCGAGCAGGTCTCCAGAGCGGTCGGAGTCGCACCGCCCGTCGTCCTCGCGGTCCACTCCGGTGCCGCACACGAAGCCTTGTCCACGGGAGATCGCGAGCTGGGAGACAGGGCCCTTCGGGCGAGCAGGTTGCCCGAGCTGGAGCAGTCTCTCGCCCAGCTCCTGACCGAGCGCGCCATTCCGCTACGTGCCGTTCGGCTGGCCGAAGGTGTACGGACCCCGCTCGCCGCGTTCCACGACCGGGCGGTCGAGGTACTCCCTCAGATCGTTCTCGCGCTCGACGAACTCGAACGCTCAGCGCCGAGTGAACGGGGCGCATTGCTCGAAGCCTTCCGGATCGCGGGCCACAACACGCGCGACCGACTCGAAGCCGAGCGTCACCGTGCTCAAGAGCGATTGCCGGATGTGGTCCGCGACCTGGGCGGCGTGGATCACGCACAGCGGTGGGGCGACTTCATCACCGGGCTGGAGTTGGAGGGACTCTTCTCCAGTCTCGAGAACGAGTTCGAGCAGGAGACGCGGAAGCGGGGGAGGGTTCTGCGCGCGCGGGCGAGCCCTCAGGCGCGTCAGGACGACGCGAGCCCGCGTGTACGACCGCGCCCCGACGTGAAGGTCGTGAGCCTGGGCTCGGCAGCTGCGGCTGCCAAAGGAGCGGCGACAACCCTCCTGGGCTCCTTTGCCGCCAAGGGGATCCCCAAGAAGTTCGCGGTCCCTCCTCCCGCGGCAGCTGCGGTCTACGTGGCGGAGACCCTGGCCGGAGCGGCGAAAGCTGTGAGCGGTGAGGTTGACCGCGCGCGGCAGGCGAAGGACAAGTGGACCAGCGCAACCACGGCCGCGGCCGCTGCCAGCCTCGATGAGCTGTTCGACGGGGTCGAAGCGCAGTTGGCTCGAATCGTCGATGACGCGACAGCTCAAGTCGCGGCCCAGTCCGAAGCGCAGTCCGCGGATATCAGCAGCACGCGAGCGCGGTTCGAGCAACTCATTCTGCTGCGGTCGGCCGTGCGGTCCGCCCTCGATGCGATCGACCTCGTCCTGGTGCGCCGGCTTCAGACCCTCGCGGGCGGGGACCCGGCGGCGATCCGCCTGGCACGCCGAACGCCGGGAGTCGAACTTCGCGTCTGGACCGACGCGTCCCGAGTCCTGGAAGTGCAGGCGTGCCTACAGGACCAATTCGTGGATGTCCTCACCGAGCGGATGGAGATCTGCGCGGATTCCGGGAGCGTCGGCACCCGCGGAGCAAGCGAAGGAAACGCAGATGACTGACGGCAATCCGGTTGACGCGTTGGAGAGCGACGGGGGTCTGAACGCCCGCGTACCCGCGCTGATCGCACGGGCTGAGAGTGCTCTCAACGCTCACCCTCGCACTCGGGGCCTGACAGCGAGCCTGCCCCATGCGGACACGAGCCCGCTCCGGATCGGGCTCCTGGGCCCTTACAGCGCCGGGAAGTCGATGCTCATCGCGGCACTGCGCCGGCTCCCGTCGTCCGATGTCGAGGAACTCGTCGACGCCGCGCCCAAGACGCACAAGGCGACGCCGCACCCTTGGAACGGCGTGACGCTGATCGACCTTCCCGGGACGCTGTCGGGCAACGACGAGCATTCCGATGCCGCGCGGCGTGGTGTGCGTGGTGCGGACGCACTGATGATCGTGACAACCAGCGAACTACCGGGCGAGGCGGAGACCAGGGCGATCCTGCGAGCGCTCGATGTCGACGGATTCGCTGACCGAAGTGTGGTTGTCGTCAACAAGATGAACGCCGAGAACAGTGATCGCGGCGTCATCCTCGACGAGATCCGCAAGCGACTCGGTCCCTTCGCCGACCGTGTCCCGATCGTCCCGACCGACGCACGCGACTACGTCGACGCGATCAATGACCCCGAACTCTCTGCCTCCCAGCGTGACTTGCTCCTCGCGGAGAGCGGTATCGACGCTCTTACGGCCGAGTTGTGGAGAGTCATCGCACCCGGTGTCAGCGGTGTCCGGCCCAAGGCGCAGGCATTCGAACTCCTCCGGGTTCTGGCGGACGCCGAACAGAAGTGGGTACTGGACGGCGACGAACTCAGCGCCGCGGAGACCACGAGGAAGGTCGAGGACACGATCTCCCGGGCGAAGGAGCGTGTGCTGAGCACCCTGGAGCGGGAGTGCGATGTCGTCGCTTCCAAGATCAGAAAGGCGGGAGGCAGAACCGCTGCCAGCGTCTCGGAGAAGGATGGCGTCGTCCCCGTCGACGTCGCTCGTGCCGTCACCGAGGAACTGGTGTTCGCGAGCAACGACTTCGACACCACGTTCTCCTCGTCGATGAGGGCAGCTTTCGACGCTCTGGTCGCCGAGTACGGAACCGGTGTGCCTGAGCCTGACGCCTGGGCGAACGACCTCGACTCACCCGAGGCGACGATCGACACCTCCCCGGATGGCGCGTCGCCGTTGGAACGCGCAGTCAGAGAAGCGGCGGAGAAGGCCGCGAAGGCGGGCGCCAGAAAGTTGCACGAGTGGATCGGTAAGGTCGCAGCCGGCAGTAGCGAGTCGGGGAACGCGGCCGCCGACATGGCGAAGTGGCTCAACAAGAGCCGAGTGGGCCAGAAGGTGCTCGACGCCAGCGGGAAGATCACCAACGGCGTGGGCAAGTTCAAGCCGTGGGGCAAGGTCAAGGCGGCCAACAAGGTCGCCAGTACGGCCGGCAAGGTGCAGTTGGCACTGGCGGTCATGGGACCGTTGATGGACTTGAAGAGCGTCGCGCAGGACCAGGGCAAGTGGATCGCGATCAACAAGCACCGGAAGATGATCAGGGATCACTTCGACGATGAGGCACGCAGACTACGGGCCACTCTTACTGACTCTGGTGAGCAGCACCTGAGTCAGTGGATCGCTGAGGTGGAACAGTCGCTCAGCGGTCTCACGAAGCAGGGTGCGGAGATCAGCGCTGAGCGTGAAACAGCGTTGCAGGAAATCAAGAGCCTCCGCGACGAGGCCGAGAAGCTTGTCAGGCCTGCCGCAGACTGACCGGGCGGGCCGGCGTCCCGGCGGTGAACGTCATCACTCGACCGCCGGGACGACGACGGCTCAGGCCCCCGCCGCGAACCCCACGAACCGCGACCACTCCTCACGCCCGACGGCGAAGTGCGGGCGAGTCACGTCCTTGGAGTCCCTGACGCAGATGGCCTGTTCGGTGACGGCGACCTCCACGCAACTGTCGCCCTGGGTGCCGCTGTAACTGGACTTGAACCAGGCGAGTTCCGTCGTGCTCATAGCTCTCCTCGCAGTCGCTCCAGCAGACCCCGCGAGTCTTTGGGGTTGAGGGCCTGCGAGCGCAGTGTGTCATAGCACTGGTAGAGGAGGCTCACCTCTTTCGCGTCGCTGATCAGGCGACCGTTCTGCTGCCCTTCGGAGTACGCGAGCCTCCTCCGCTCAGGGGTCTCCAACAGCTGTACGGGACCATCCAGGCACGCATGGAACTCGGCATCCAGGGGCATGACTTGCAGCGTCACGTTCCTCGGCGCAGTCAGCTCCAGAACATGGTCCAGCAGCCCCCGCGTCACCTCACGCCCACCAAGCCGTCGCCGGAACAGGTGCTCCTCGACGATGAAGCTGAACGGCACGTTCGGCCGCTCGCGCAGCATCTTCTGCCGCTCCATGCGCGCCACGACCTGGGCCTCCAACTGCTCATCCGACAGCGGCGGGATACTGTTGTCGAACACCGCCCGCGCATACCCCTCCGACTGCAACAACCCCGGCACCAGCCGACACTCATACGTACACAGGCTCACCGCCACCTTCTCCAGCCGAGCCCACCGCCGGAACCAAGCCGCCAGCCCCGCCTCGCCCCGCGTCAGGTGCCCGGCCGCCTTCCGCAGCGCGCCCGTGTTGCCCAGGGCCTCCTCCGCCCGCTCCACGAACGACTCGTCGGGCATTCGCCGCCCCAACTCCACCGATTCCACCGTGTGTTTGGAGAACCGCACCCGCGCCCCGAAGTCCACCCGACTGAGCCCCGCGTGCTCGCGCAGGGCCTGGACGACCGCACCGAACGTCCGCAGACTGTCGGAGGGGTCGGGCTCGCGCTCCCAGTCGCACGCCGTCATGTCACTGCTGTCCGTCATACGCGGCCACCTCCAGATGCGTACGTCCTCTGCGATTTCTCCGCGATCGACAACACCCAGAGTGACGGCAAGATCCCCGTACCGTCCACAGAACGTGCCCGTACGCTGACGCAGCGTACGGGCCGCGCTACTGGAACGCACCCCCGCACGCCCGTCACGGTTGTCCCATGCACGCCTCTACGCCCCAATCCTGCGCTACCGTACGCACGTTCGCGCAGCGGCTCTCCTCCACCCGCCGCGGCGCTCGTCTCGCCCGACTGCTGGCCGTGGAACGGCTGACCGCCTGGGAGACGTCACCCCACGTCATCGAGCGGGCCGAACACGTCGTCGCGGAACTGGCGGCGAACGCGGCGCTGCACGGCCGCGTCCAGGGGCGCGACTTCCTGCTGGCGCTGACGCTGGACGAGGCGGCCGGCACCCTGCGCATCGCCGTGAGCGACACTCGGGGCGAGTGTCGCCCCGCCGTGCCCTCGGAGCGGGGCCCGCACGACGAGTCGGGCCGCGGACTGCTCCTGGTCGACACCCTGGCCGACCGGTGGGGCACGGAGCCCCGTCCGCCCTCCGGCAAGACCGTCTGGGCGGAGATCGGCCGGCACGGCGAGGGGGGCCGAAGGCGGTTTCCGGTCAATCCGGCAGCCAATGCCGTTGAGGACGGCCAAACGCTTTGAGTGACGGCATCCGGTCGACCTACGCTCCGTCGACGGATCACGGCATCCCCAGCCACGCCGCGCCGCTACTCAACAGGAGTGTGTCCCTTGCCCTTTCCGCCCGGTGACATGGTCGCCGCCTTTGGCAGACACCTGCACTTCAAGAGCCTGGAACAGGCTCTGTGCGAACGTCATCCCGAGCTGGCCGACCGGGTGCACTTCGACGACGTGAACCGCCTGATGCATCTGAAGGTCACGCTGTCCGGACGGCGCTCGGTCGTCCTGGCCCAGGTGCGCATGGGGCACACCATCGTCTGGACGGTGATGGATCCGGTACTGAACAGTGAGCCGTCCGTCTGGCCGCTGGACACGCCCGACGAGGCACTCGTCGACACCCTGCATGCCGTGGCGTCGGCACACCTCACGGACGTACCGGTTCCCTCGCCGTGGCGCTGGAACGAGAGCGAGCCGTCCGACATGACCGAGCTGGCCGACCTCCTGGACGCACAGGGTGTCCGAGTGAGGCGCGTGGCGGCAGGGAACGGCTACTTCCCGTACGGCCCCCGCCACTCGCCGAAACTCGACATCGTGGGCGGACGCGACGGCAGCTTCGTCGAGGCCGAGTTCCCCGACGCGTTCGTGCGTGTCTCGCTCAAGCCCGCCCTCGGCTGGCTGGTGGATGCGTACCTCGCTGAATGCGGAGCGTGGGGCCGGGTCGATCTGGCCTGGAACCTGTGGCGCGGCACGCGGGCCGCGCCAGGGGTACCCCGTGCGGATGCGTCGGTGGCGGACATCGCCGACGTGCTCGGCAGGGGCCTGAAGGCCTGGGACGTGGAGGTGTCGTGCGAGCCGCCCGGTCACGGGGAACCGGCTCCCGCCGGGCACCGGTCCGAGTGGCAGGAGTCCCTCTTGGCAGAAGATGCCGCTCCGCCCGAGTGGCTTGGGGACGTCGGCCTCGATCTCGGTCAGCTCGACGAGGAGGCCGAGCCGATGGCCTCGCAACGGGCGCCCAGCCCCCGGCACATCACCGACACGGTTCTCGAGCAGCTGAGGGAATTCGGGTTCGGGGACCTCGAAGAGGGGGACGCCGAACAGCCCATCCGGTCCGACGCGTTCCACATCGAGTGGCACAACCGGGCCAAGAGCCTGTCCACTTCCGAGGTTCAGCGACTGAATGGCCTAGCCGCAGCGGCCGGTGAGGACGCTCCCAAGCGGCTCATCGTGATCACGACAGCCGGTATCAGCCGCCCGGCAGCGGCCTTCGCCGACACCGCCAAGGCGTTCGTCTTCTTCGTCGACCGCACAGTGGACACGCTGATGGGACTGAACTCACGTGCCCGGGAGGCCCTCTTGCCCCACACGAACCCGGCCGAGCGAGGGCTGGAGCCCTGGTAGCCGTTCTGCCCGCGATCGTCGCGTCACAGACCGGCCCGCTCCAGCAGGATCTTCAACGCCCCTGGCTTGACCTTCTGCACGGACCGAACCTGGCCGAGTTCCAGCTCGTCCCGGCCCACCGGGCTGCCGTACAAGGCGTCGGTGGGTTCGGGCAGTAGGGTCGCCTCGACCCGATAGCCGAAATCCGGGTCGTCGGGATCCTCCCGCGGTTTGTTGTCGACCTCGGCCACCGCCGCCACCGCCGACTCCGGATGACTGAAGAAGAACCACAGTCGGTCGCCCGGCTCCATGCGGTTACGTCGGCTGAGCCAGAAATCACTCTTCGGGTCATCGTGAGCAAGGCGACGCATGGTCTCCTTGCCGGCCGGCTCCCCGTCGAGGGTGTCCTTGTTCGGATTCAGGATGTAGATCCAGTCCTGCACGGCCTATCCCCTCGCCCTGACGCCCGTTGCCTGGGAGCCCATCTCGCACTACCGAGCATCGTGCCAGCCACCTGAGCCGCATGCAGCAAGTTGCCCAATCCCGCCGGGCTATGGGAAGGCCGTCTCGCGCTCCGGCATCATGGCCTCCATGACCAACGGGGTGGATGTGCGCGCAGCGGCGGCCGAGTTCGACCGGACCGCCGTGGCGGACGTCGAGGCGGCTGCCGAGGACGAGCGCAAGCAGGTGCTGTCCCAGTTTCCGTTGGAGGAGTGGGCGGAGCTGCCGCTGGAGCGCTATGCCCTCGGGCAGGGCGCGCCGCCCGGGTCGGGGCCGACCTACTGCCGACTCATGGAGTTCGGCACTCCCCATCTGGGGAGCATCAAGGGCGGCAGTGCCGCGAAGCACATCATGTACCACCACAACTCCGGCGAATGGCGGCTGGCCGCTCCCCTGCGCGGCATGGATCCGCAGGACGCGTGGGCGGAACTGCGCGGACAGTTCGTCCGTGCCTTCGACGCCGTCGAGGCAGGGGACTTCGAGGCCCTGGACGACCTCGAAGTGCTGAGATGCGGGCCGACGTTGGTGACGAAATCCCTGGCGACCTACTTCCCTCAGCACTTCCTGCCGATCTACGCGGCCGAGCACATGCGGACGTTCGTCACGCTGCTCGGCGGCGAGGCGCAGGCGGGGGTCCCCGCCGCGCGCACGAACCGTCAACTGCGTGAACTCGTGCGAACCCGTGAGGAGTTCGAGGGCTGGACGGGACAGGAGGTGATGCGCTTCCTGTACAAGCACTTCAATCCACGGCAACGCGCCATCTGGAAGATCGCCCCCGGCGAGCGCGGCCGCCTGTGGAAGGAATGCCGGGACGGCGAGTTCATCTGCGTCGGGTGGGACGAGCTCGGCGATCTCGGCCAGTACCAGAGCGACACCGAACTGCAGCAGGCCCTGGACGCGCACTGGCCGCGCAGCAGTGGCGGCAGCCTGACCCTCGCCCGCCGGCTGCTGGCCTTCCGGGATCTGGAGGCGGGAGACCGGATCGTCGCCAACCGCGGGACGGACGAGATCCTGGCCACCGGCAGGGTCGACGGGAGCTACCGCTACGACCCCGACCGGGCGGAGTTCCACCACGTCGTCCCCGTGGCCTGGGACCCTTCCCACGCGCAGAAACTTCCGAAGCCCCAGCACGGGTGGCGGTCGACCTTCGCCAAGGTCGACCCGTCCCTCTTCGCCCGGTTCACCACACACAGCACCGACTCCGTCTCCACCCCGGGTACGGGCCAGGCACAGGCTGGCACGCCCGTCCCGCTGCCCGATGACGTGCAGGTCGTACTGGACGCACTGGAGCGCAAGGGTCAGGTGATCCTCCACGGGCCGCCCGGGACGGGCAAGACCCGGCTCGCGCTCGGCACCGCCCTCGCCCTGGACGGCCGCGCGGACGCGCTCGGCGCCGACGCCCGCCAACGTGCCCAGGCGCAGGCCGAGATGCTGCACGGTGACCGGGTCCGCTTGGTCACCTTCCATCCCTCCTACGGCTACGAGGACTTCGTCGAGGGCTTCAAGCCGGACCTGAGCGCCACCGGCCCGGGGCTCACCCTCGCCCTCACGGACGGCCTGTTCCACAGCCTGTGCAGCCGGGCCGCCGCCGCCCCTCCCGACCAGAAGTTCTTGCTGGTCATCGACGAAATCAACCGCGGCGACCTGCCACGCATCTTCGGCGAGTTGATCACGCTCCTCGAACTCGACAAGCGGAACCTGCCGGTCGCCCTGCCCGTCAGCAAGCGCCGCTTCTCCGTACCGCCGAACGTCCGGGTCATCGGCACGATGAACACCGCCGACCGGAGCATCAGCCACCTGGATGCCGCGGTCCGCCGCCGCTTCGCGTTCCTGCCCGTGGGCCCGGACCCGGATGCCGTCTCCGGGACCGTCGGACCCCTGGACCTGGCCGCGTTCTTCGAGTCCCTCAACGCCCGCATCGCCCGCCATCTCGACGCCGACCACCAGATCGGGCACGCCTACCTGCTCCGCGACGGTGAACCGATCGCCACCGAGGAGGACCTGGCCGCGGCCTTCCACCACGAGGTGATCCCACTCCTGGAGGACTACTGCCTCGGCCGGGCGGAACTGCTGCACCGCATCCTCGGCGGCCTGGTCGACGCCGACACGGGGCGTCCGCTCCTCATGCCCCCGCAGGACCTGGCGGACGCGCTCGCGACCGAGTTCACCAGCGGCGTCCCCGGCCCGGATGCCTGACCGCGCCCCGGTCCGGCTCGGCGAGTACGAGTCCGCCCCGCTGGATTCCGATCAGCTCACTCCCCGGGACGTCGCTCGCCTGCACGCCCTCCAGGCACGGGGCTGCCTCACCCTGACCAGGGAGCGCACCGGATGGCGGCTCAAGGCCGACGCGACCGTCGGAGTTCTGGCCCTGGACCGTGTCCGCGTGGTCATCGCACCCAAGTTCGCCATTCCGGGAGAGCAGCTCATGAGCTGGCTCGCCTACGCCCTCGGCACTCCGGTCCCGGCGACGGCCAGGCGGTGGGTAACAGGCCCCGAGGGTTACGCCGACCTGGTCGCCGCCGCCCTGCTCGAAGAGTGCGAGCGGCTGCTACGGGAGGGACCGCGCCGGGACTACGTACGCCGCCGGAGCGTCGAACCGGTACTCCGGGGACGCCTGGACGTCGCCGCCCAGGCCACCCGCCGCTATGGGCAACTGGACCAGCTGCACGTCCGCACCTTCGACCGGGAGGCGGACATCTGGGACAACCGCGTTCTGGGGAGCGCACTGAGGGCGGCGATCGGCCTGACCGACAGCCCCGACCTGGCACGCGCCCTGCACGGCATCGCCGGTGCCTTCCCGCAGGCTCCGACCCCGGCCGCGGCGCTCCGCGCTCTGGACCGCACTCACTACACCCGCCTCAACGCCCGCTACCGGCCCGCCCACACCTGGGCCCGCCTGCTGCTGCGCGGCGGCGGCGTGACCGACCTGCTCACCGACCAAGGCACCACGGCGGACGGCCTCCTGCTCACCATGCCCGCGCTCTGGGAAGCCGTCGTCCGCCGTCTCGGCACCGAGGCCGTCGGCCTGCACGGGGGCCAGGCCGTACCCGGCGGAAGCGGCGTCGGCATCACCGTCCGCGGGGACTTGGGCAACGCCTCGACCTTCCGGCCCGACCTCCTGCTCAGCCTTCCAGGACACGACACGGGACAACGCACGCTGCTGCCCGTGGACGCCAAGTACAAGCGCTACGACCGCCACGGCGTGAGCGCGACCGACGTCCACCAGCTCCTCACCTACAGCAGCGGCTACGCGCCCGCCGACGCCCCGGTCTCCGTCATCGTCCATCCCCAGCAAGGCAGTCACACCCATCGGTCCCTGCAAGTACGGCGTGCGAAAGGCCTGTTGGGCACCATCCGCATTCTCGGCGTCGACACCCGCGCCACGCCGCAGCAGGCGATGGCGTGGATCGGCTCAGCACTGCGCTGACCACCACACGTCGCCCATCGCACGGCAGCCGTGGTCCGTGGGGAGGCCGACGGGCCTCGGCCCGGCGGATGGACCGGCTCGAGGCACCCCTTTTCGCACATAGGTGCGCCGTTCGAATCCGTGTACACGCACCACATCGACCCGATCCAAGTAAGTCCGTTGACGTCGCTAACATGTCTGCGGCATGCTCGGTCCGACAACGGCTCACCGTCCCCTCGCGTCACCTTGGGCACGACCGCCGCAGCCATCCAGCGCCCGAGGAGTTCGCACATGAGCGACACCAGCCTCCGTGACCTGCTCCTCGCCCGTCTGCCGGCTTCCGGACTCTCTGCCGAGGAGCAGACCCTGCTGCGGGATCTGCTGCCTGCCGCACAACCCCGGAGCGGTGGCCGTTCCGGGACCGTGTACATGCGGTCCATCACGGCCTCCGGCTGGCGCGGCATCGGGCCCGCCGCCACGGTCCGGCTGAATCCCGGCCCCGGTCTGACGCTGGTGGCGGGCCGCAACGGCTCCGGCAAGTCGAGCTTCGCCGAGGCCGCGGAGATGGCCTTGACGGGCGACAACTACCGCTGGCAGGGGCGCACTCAGGTATGGAAGAAGGGCTGGCGCAACCTCCACGAGCACTCCGCCCCCGAGGTCGCGGTGGAGCTCGGCTTCGACGCGGGCAGTGACGGTGAGGGCACCAGGGAGCCCGTGACCGTACGCCGGGTCTGGTACGGCGAAGGGCTCGAGGAGTCCCGTACCGTCGTGGAGGAAGCCGGACAGGCCACCGGCGAAGTCGTGCACGACGTGATCGACTCCGAGCAACTGTCATTGTACCGGCCGTTCCTCCCGTACACGCAGCTCGGTGCGGTGATCAACGGGCCGCTGACCACCCTGCACGACGAGATCGCCCGGATCCTCGGCCTCGAACTGCTCAGTGAAACCGACGCGGCGGCACGGGCTCGGGCCAAGACCCTGACCGACGCCGAGACCGCCGCGAAGGCCCTCACCGCCACCGTGATCCAGGAGTTGTCGGAGGTGGACGACCCGCGCGCCAAGGAGGCGATCACGGCGCTCTCCGGCAGGAGCCCCGACCTGGACGCCGTCCGGGCCCTGTTGCAGGGCCACGGCGCCGCCGACGAGGCACACCTCGCCCGACTGCGGCGGCTGGCCGATCTCGAGCCCCCGGACCGGCCGTTGATCGCGAAGGCCGTGACCCGGCTGCGCTCGTCGGCCGCCGCGGCCGACGACGCACGCCGCGGGTCCGCCGAGGACGCCAGGCAGTTGATCAAGCTGCTCGACGCCGCGCTGGAACACCGCCGCCGCCATCCCGACGTCTCCGACTGCCCCGTATGCGGCAGCACTGACCTCTTGGACCGCTCCTGGGCGGAGCGCACACGCGCGCAGGTCGAGAGGCTCCAGACGGAGGCCGCCGAGGCCGAGGCAGCACACCGTGAACTCGTGAACGCGGTGCGGGAGGTGCACGACCTGATGCGGCCAGCCCCTGTCTGGCTCCAGGCCGACGAGCCCTCCCTCGCCGCGCTGTGGCGGGATCTGGTCGCCTGCCGCACGGTTCGTGACCCGCGCGAGCTGGCCGACCGTGCGGAACGCGCTGCAGCGGTCCTCGGTGATGCCTGTGATCAGGTCCGAGAGGACGCCCGCCGACGGGTGACGGCGCAGGACGGCCGCTGGCAGCCCGTGGCCGCACGCCTGTCCGGGTGGTTGGGACAGGCGGAGGCCGCGCAGGCGGCGAAGCCCGCCCGCAAGCAGGTCAAGGCCGTACGCGACTGGGTGCGGGCGCTCACCGACGAATTGCGGGACGCCCGGTTCAAGCCGTTCGCCGACCAGTCCGGGCAGATCTGGCGACTGTTGTGCGAACGCAGCAGCGTCCTGCTGGGCGCGATCGGGCTCACCGGTGTCGGTCCGCAACGACAGGTCAGTCTCCCCGTCTCCGTGGACGAGGCCGACGCGCCCGCCTTCGGCGTCATGAGCCAGGGCGAACTGCACTCACTAGCCCTCTCCCTGTTCATCCCGCGCGCCACCCACCAGGAGAGTCCCTTCGGTTTCCTGGTCATCGACGACCCGGTGCAGTCCATGGACCCGGAGAAGGTCGACGGCCTCGCCAAGGTTCTCGACCTGTACGCGCGGCACCGGCAGGTCGTCGTCTTCACTCACGACACCCGGCTCGAAGAGGCCATCCAGCGGCTCGGCCTGAGGGCGACGGTCATGCGGGTGTCCCGGCAGACCGACTCGGTCGTTCATGTCACCTCCGTCAGCGACCCGGTGAGCCAGGCCCTGGCGGAGGCACGGGCCATCGCTCTCGATCCGCACCTTCCGCCGGAAGTCGCCGACCGGGTGCTCCCCTCGATGTGCCGTCTGGCACTGGAGGCCGCCTACCAGGACACCGCGCGGCGTGCCCTGCGCGCGGCCGGTTTCGGGCAGCGCTCCATCCAGGAGCAGGTCACCCGGCCGGGGCCCCTCACCGGCCTGGCGGCCCTCGCGATGGGCATGCGGGGCAAGGAGCGGAGCAAGGTGCTGGACGCCGTCACCCGCGACCACGGCCTCTGGGCCCGGGAGTTGATCCAGAGGCTGAACCAGGCATCGCACCAGGCGCCGGCCACGCCCGCCGGTGACCGCCTGACTCTGGTCGACCGTACGCAGCGGCTCGCCAAGGAGGTGCTCGCCCGGTGACCATTCCCCCGCTCTCCACCCGCGTTCTCCCCACGAACGAACTCCTGTCGGCCGCAGACCAGTTGCTCAATCCGCCGGACGACACCGCGCTCTCCCCCGATGTCCGGGCGCGCGCCGCGGCCACCCTGCTCCGGCTGGCCCTCGACGAAACCCTCGACGCCTTCTGGCGGTCGGTCAGCCCTCGCATGACCCTCAATGCCCGCACCCGCATGCTCTGCCTTCAGTGGTACGTCAGTCCCTCCGTCGCGCGCCAGTGGTACACCGTCTGGTCCGGTCTCAGCGCCGCCTGTCATTACCACACGTACGACCTGCCTCCCACCCCGACCGAGGTTCGAGCCTGGCACCAGGACGTGAGCGAGCTGCTCCGAGTCCTGGCCGCCGCCACCGCCTGAAGGACTCCCCCCTTTCCCGTACACGCGAGGAGCAGCACGTTGGACGCCCGCCGCTACCGCATGGTGGTCACCAGCCGCACCGATGGAGAGAGCCACCGGGGTCACCAAGGTGGGAACGCCCACGGTCTGCGGTTCCGGGTCCGGCGGTCGCAGCCGCCGGCGCTCCTCCTGGTCCCCGTCTTGTCCGCTCCGCGCTCGCCTTACCGCTGACCAGCGAATGGACGGGCCCCAACAGGTAGGAGTGCCGTGTCGAGCAAGGCCGGAACACCACAGCGCAACATCCGGAGATCTCTACGGGTAGTACCGTGTAGGTCACGTAGTCGACCGCCCGCGCACGCGTTTTCCAGGCGGTACGCACGCTGAGCGAGCACGTCGCGACATGGGTCCCGCCCGGCGGCCTGTGACGGGCGGCCGTTCCTCTCGGGCATCGACCTCTCCCCGGAAAAGCGTTGCCCACCGTCCGTCGTCACGCGAATCTGATCACATGAGCCGAAGCAGGGGGACACGGAGATGACCACCACAGGCCTGGACACCCAGCCGAGTGCGACCACGTATGAGCTGGGCGACCTCGTTGCCCAGGCGTGGAACGGCAGAATCCACGTCCCGCACTTCCAGCGTGATTTCCGCTGGGGCACCAGTGACGTGCTCCGTCTCTTCGACAGCATCGTCAAGGGCTACCCCATCGGAAACCTTCTCCTCTGGGTTCGCAAGACACCCCCGCGGTCCTTCACGCTGGGCCAGCTGAAGATCGACGCCCCGGCCTCTCCGGACGCCCTCTGGGTGGTGGACGGGCAGCAGCGCATCACCAGTCTCGCCAATGCCCTGAGCCCCGAAGGACACCTCCACGAGCCGTTCTCCATCTACTACGACCTCGCGGAGAAGAGGTTCATCGCTCAGCCCAAGACCCGTGAACCCCAGCACATCGCGTTGCCCGTTCTCTTCGACCTCAAGAGGCTCCTCGGCTGGTTCCGAACCGAGGGGGAACTGGTCGCGGAACTGTTCGACGAGGCTGACCGAGTCGCCACCGCGCTGCGCCAGTACAAGGTGCCCGCGTACCTCGTTCGGCAGGACGATCTCGACATCCTGACCGACATCTTCGACCGTATGAACAACTACGGAAAACGCCTCAACCGGGCAGAGATCTTCTCCGCGCTGTATGCGGGCCCCGAGGAGGGGGCGGCGGAAAGGCTGAATCTCTCCCGGATCGCCGACCGCATCGCGACCAGGACCGGCTTCGGCACCATTGACACGGACACCGTGCTCGCGTCGATCCTCGCGCGTCGGGGGCCGGATCCCTCTCGGGACATCCGTAATGAGTTCACGTCCGTCGGCCGCCGCACCGCTCCGGAGTTCGAGGACGAAGATCAGTACTCCGCATACGGTGAAGGTGAGGAGGCCCTGGTCCGCGCCATCGCATTCCTGCAGAGCGAGGCGCAGGTGCCGCACCTCGCACTCCTCGTCTATCGGGCGTTGCTGGTCGTCATGACCCGCTTCTTCGCCCACTTCCCCGAGCCGGAACCCAACACCCGTCGGCTGCTGCGCCGGCTGTACTGGCGTGTGGCGGTGTCCGGGCCCGCCGTCTTCAAGGGAAGCTTCACCCAGGTGTCGAGGGTGCTGTGCGCCCGAATCCGCAAGGGCGACGAGCACGGTTCGATCATGGGGCTCATGGACGCCATGGCGGAGGCTCAGCCGTCGATTCCGACAATCGAGCGCTTCCGAACCAACGAGGCCGCCGCGAAGATCATCCTCAGCTCGTGGTGGTCCCTGCGTCCCCGCTCTCTGGTCACCGGTGCGCCCTTCGACGTCCAGGATCTGTCGACGCTGCTTGCCGACCAGAAGACCGCCGGCACGGTGGCACACGTGATCTTTCCGCGTGGGCTCACCGCTCAGCAGGTGCTCTACGCGGCGAACCGCTTGTTCCTGCCCAGCGCCGAGGACCCGGTCTCGGAGATCACCACCTTGCTCGCCCGCCGTCCCGATCACCTCGACGACGCCACCTGGGAGAAGGTTCTGGCGTCACACACGATGAACCGGGAGACCAGCCAGGCTCTCGCCGGAGGGGACCGCGAGGCATTCCTGTACCGGCGGCAGGAGATCATCCAGCAGCACCTGGCGCAATTCCTCGGCCGAATGGCGGAGTGGGACTACGAGGACACACCGTCATTGGACACCCTCGACTTCGACACCCTCGAGGAACTCGACGAGCCAGAAGAGATGTTCTGACCAGTCCACCCTTCGTGAACAGGACACCATCGCGGATGACCACTCTCGTGGAGACGTACTATGCCGTCCTCCTGCACTCCCGCCGGATCGGCACGCTCTGTCAGAAGGGCGACCACACACGTTTCGTCGTCAACGAGTCCTATGTGACCGACCCGCAGCGCCCCGTCCTGGGGTTGCGCTTCGAAGAGAATCTGAGGGCGCCCTACGCTTCTGCGCTGCGGCTGCCCCGCTGGTTCTCCAACCTGCTGCCCGAAGGTCCTCTGCGGGAATGGATCGCCGACGACCGCGGTGTCTCCCTGGACCGTGAGATGGAGCTTCTGGCTCAGGTGGGACACGACCTGCCGGGGGCTGTCCAAGTGCTGCCCGCCGAGGGGCCCGACGATGGTTGGGAATGGTCTGACAGCGCACCTGCACAGGCGGGGAAGCGGCCCGGGGGGGCCTACGGTTTCCCCTCCGACTCGCCGTGGCGGTTCTCCTTGGCCGGCGTCGCCCTGAAGTTCTCGATGCTGGCCAGGGGGGATCGGCTGACGGTACCCGCCGCGGGCCAGCACGGCGACTGGCTGGTCAAATTTCCGGACTACCGCCATGCGGATGTACCGCGCAATGAGTTCACCATGATGTCCCTGGCGAAGGCAGCGGGGCTCGACGTCCCCGACGTACGTCTCATGCACCGCGATGAACTCGACGGCCTTCCCGACCGCATGTGGCCGAACAACGAGCAGTGGGCCTACGCCGTACGCCGTTTCGACCGCTCTCGGGACGAGCACCGCACCCCCGTCCACATCGAGGACTTCGCGCAGGTCCGCGACAAGTACCCGCAGGACAAATACCAGTCCACGTTCGAGACGGTCGCGGCCATCGCCCATCGTGGCCATGACGTCGACTCGCTGCGCGAGACCGCCCGACGCATCGCCTTCTCCGTGGTGGTCGGGAACGGGGACGCCCACCTGAAGAACTGGTCACTGATCTACCGTGACAGGCGGTTCCCGTCCCTCTCCCCGGTGTACGACTTGGTGTCCACCGCCCCCTACGCGCCCAGCGACGAACCGGAGGATCTCGGACTCAAGTTCGGAGGGAGCAAGTCTTTCGGACGAGTCCGACTCGCAGCCTTCGACAGACTTGAAACCGCCCTTGGGCACCGATTCGGACCAACTGGTGCACGTCTGCGGGACGAGGCCGTCGCAACCATCGAACACGTCCGCAGCCTCTGGCCGCAGTACGCGGAGAACCTGGTGGAGAACCCGAGCCTGCGCGAGTCCATTGGGGCGTGGATCGCCGACTCCGCCCGACGCCTGCTAGCCAGGTCCTGACAGCTCTCATCCTGCGACGGGAAAAGGTCGTAGCCCGGAGATCGCCTGGGGCTGACGCTACGCTGCCGACACGATCGGACTACTGGTACAGAGGGGGAGGTTCATGGCCGACGAGTACCCTGAGTTCCTGCTGACCCTGCCGAACGGTGGGCCGCAGGCCCGAGGGCGGGTGTTGCCCGAGAAGGGGATGAACGGAAGTCTGAAGTTCCTCGTCCTCGCGGGCTCGCCCGTGCATCCCGAGGAAACCCCCGGCATCCCGCCGTATCCCGCGGCCCAACGGGAGAAGCTGGTCGCGGACGGCGGCATCCGCAGAGGGTCGGCCCGGTGGCAGGGCCACTGGGAGACGACACGGGACATCGAGTGCAACTCGCCCTCCGCGGCCGCCTCCGTGGTAGCGGGGCGCAGCACAGATGGCCTGGCACAGTGGCGCACGGAAGAAGGCTTCCCTCTCGTCGACTACCTCGGGAGCTCGTGGCGGACCCCGCACAAGACCTGGCTGGTGCGGGGCTCGAACGTGTCGGGCCGCGACCTCGTGAAGCGCCTGTGGGTGCCCGACGGATGGGTGACCCTCTCGGCCACGCATCTACCGCAGGTGGACGAGGCGGACCCCACCAAGAGCGTGCTGCGGCAGTACGTGCAGGAGGGGTACGACGCCACCACCTCGTACAGTCAGAAGCAGACCATGGTGGACGAGCTGCACTGCTTCCTGACCCAGATGCGGTTGGGCGACACCCTCTGCGCCATCTCCGACGGACAGTTGTACGTGGGCACGGTCACCGGTGAGGCCGAGCAGGTCGAGTCCGAGGGTGGACTGTCCAATCTGCGGCGGAGAGCCGGCTGGAGGCCTGCGGGCATTCCGTACGACGAGTTGCCGGAGGCTCTCCAGCAGAAGCTCTCGATCCAGCACGACGTCGTCGACCTGACGCCCGTCCAGGCCCTCGTCGAGGGGCTGGGCCGAAGCGACGAGGAGCTGACGAAGGAGGCCAAAGCCATAGACCGGGATCCGAGTGTCGAGATCCCGGCGATCGTCGCCCGGCGTGAGCCCGAGCTGCCCGAGCCCACGGACGGGCTGGCGGACGACCTCCTCGTGCACGACACCGCGTGGCTGCGCGAAGTGCGTGATCTGCTCGCGGACGACCGTCAGCTGGTGCTCTACGGGCCGCCAGGCACCGGCAAGACGTACCTGGCGTTGAAGCTCGCCGAGTTCCTCGGTGGCGGGCCCGAGCAGGTCAAGCTCGTGCAGTTCCACCCCTCCTACGCCTACGAGGACTTCTTCGAGGGCTTCCGGCCGCAGGAGGACCCGCAGACCAGGGAGGTCGCCTTCCGGTTGACCGCCGGCCCGCTGCGTGAGCTGGCCGACCTGGCCTCCCGCGAGGGCAACCGGCACATCCCGCACTTCCTGATCATCGACGAGATCAACAGGGCCAACCTGGCGAAGGTCTTCGGCGAGCTGTACTTCCTGCTGGAGTACCGCAACAAGTCGGTGCGGCTCACCTACTCCGGTGACGACTTCGCGTTGCCGCCGAATCTCTTCGTCATCGGCACGATGAACACCGCCGACCGGTCCATCGCCCTCGTGGACGCGGCCATGCGCCGTCGCTTCGCCTTCGTCGAACTGTCACCGCGCACGGAGCCGACTCGCGGTCTGCTGCGCCGCTGGCTGGCCAGGGAAGGCAAGGACGCGGAGCCCGCCGACCTGCTCGACGCACTCAACTCCCGTATCGACGAGGCGGATTTCCGCATCGGGCCCTCGTACCTGATGAAGAAGGGCGTCTACCGGGAGGGCGGACTGGAGCGGACCTGGCGGACGAAGATCCTGCCCCTGCTGGAGGAGCATCACTACGGGGAGGGCGTGGACATCGAGAGGCGGTACGGTCTGGCCGCGCTGCGGGAGTCGCTGGGATGACGCCCGCAGTGGACGCGGTGCGGTCCGTCGAACTGGTCGAGCACGCGCCGGCGGCCCGTCTCGCCCTGCCGGACGCCGTCGGCCGTGCCCTCGCCGCTTCCGACATCGTGGACGCGGCCCCCGACCCGTACGTGCCCGGGTTCTGGTCACTGCGGGCCGGTAGCAAGGTGGGCGCCGTGGCCGTCACAGCATCGGACGGCAGCTCTCCGGTCACCGTACGCGTCACGCCCAAGGTGCCCGTCGCACGGCTCTTCTTCCTGCTCGGCTACAGCCTCGACCCGAAGCGGACTTGGCGAGACGGGGAAGTCGAGGTCGCCGAGCACCGCGATCTGCTGCCCGCGCTCGCCCACGCCGTGGAGCGGCAGGTGGACGGGGCCCTGCGACAAGGCCTGCTGCAGGGATATCGGGCGGCCGAGGAATCCTTGCTCGTCGTCCGCGGCCGGATCAGAGAGGCCGAACAGATCCGGCGGCGCTTCGGGGCGATGCTGCCGGTCGAGTTGGCATACGACGAGTTCACCACCGACATCGCGGAGAACCGCATCCTGCGCGCGGGCGTCGAGCGTCTCCTTCGGCTGCCCGGTGTGCCGCGCGACGTACGCCGCAGGCTTCTCCACCAGCGTGCCCGGCTCGCCGACGTGACCATGATCGTGCGCGGTCAGCCGCTCCCCGACTGGCTGCCCAGCCGCCTCAACGCCCGGTACCAGCACGCCCTGCGTCTCGCCCGCGCGGTACTGGACGGCGTCTCCGCCGAGCACACGCCCGGCGGGCTGCGCATCGACGGCTTCCTCTTCGACATGAACAGGCTCTTCGAGGACTTCGTGACGACCGCCCTGCGCGAGACCTTCCGGAAGCGGGGCCGGGGCCAGGGTCCGGGCGTCCACACCGCCCGCCTCCAGGACCCGCACCACCTCGACGCCGCCGCCGCGATCCGCATGAGACCGGACCTCGTGCTGTACGGGCCGGACGGCATCCCGTGCGCGGTCGCGGACGCCAAGTACAAGGCCGAGCGGCCGGGCGGCTATCCGGACGCCGACCTCTACCAGATGCTGGCGTACTGCACAGCCCTCAACCTGCGCGAGGGACACCTCGTGTACGCGAAGGGAAATGCCCCGCACGCCGCCCACCGGGTGCGTCACGCGGGCATCGTCATCCATCAGCACGCCCTCGATCTGGACCAGGAACCCGTCGGACTGCTCGCGGAGATCGAGGAGCTGGCCGAGCGGTTGGCGAACACCCCGCGCGTATGATCGACTGCGGAGTGTCCGTTCAGGATGGGGAGTTCACCTCGTGCCGCAGCTCGCGTTCGCCAACAGTTTCTGGGAGAGCTACGACTCACTGGAGAAGCCCGTCAAGGCCGGCGTGCGCAAGGCGATGCAGAAGTTCCAGTTGCTCTCCGTGCCCGAGCTGCACGCGGACAAGGGGCTTCACCTCGAGTCCGTGCAGAACGCGCAGGACACCCGCATGCGGACCATCCGCATCAACGACTTCTGGCGCGGTGTCGTCCTGGCCCCAGACGACGGCAGTGATGTGTTCCTGCTCGTCAACGTCGTACGGCACGACGACGCGTATACCTGGGCAGCCAAGAGGCTGTACACCACGAACTCCGCGACCCGGGCACTCGAAGTCCGCAACGTGGTCGCGCTCGAACAGCTGACTCCGGCGCTGGAGAAGGCGGCCGCCGCCGCCGGCTCCCTGCTCTTCGCGAAGTACTCGGACGGCGTGCTGCGCGAACTGGGCATCGACGACCAGGTGCTGCGCGCGGTGCGGACCATCGTCGACAAGGCGCAGCTCAAGGCGTTCGAGACACTGCTGCCCGAGGACCAGTGCGAGGTGCTCCAGTATCTCGCCGAGGGGTTCGGTCCCGACGAGGTGTACCGGGACGTGGTCGCCGTCCGCCGTCCGGTAGACGCGGGCCCCGCCCCCGAGGAGAGCCTCGCCGTCGCCATCGCCAACACCAAGAGCCGCATCACCCTGGTCAGCGGCCCCGAAGAGCTGGCGGACATCCTGGAGAAACCGTTCACGGCCTGGCGGGTGTTCCTGCACCCCTCGCAGCGGCGGGTCGCCTACCGGATGTCGTACGGCGGTCCGGTCCAGATCACCGGCGGTCCCGGCACGGGCAAGACGGTCGCGGTCCTGCACCGCGTCAAGCACCTCCTCTCCCGCTCGCCCGACACCCGGGTCCTGCTGACCACCTACACGAACGCCTTGGCGGGCTCGCTGCGCGAGAACCTGTCGCTGTTGCTGGACGGGGACGAGGCGCTGCTCGGCCGCGTCGACGTGACCACCGTCAACGCGTATGCGCACGGCGTCGTGACCCGGCTCGACCGCATGTCCCCCTCCCCCGTGAACGACCGGGAAGAGCGGCAGCTGTGGCAGCGGGTCGTCAAGCAGCTGGGACTGCCGTGGACGGAGCAGTTCCTGGCCCAGGAGTACCGGCACGTCGTGCTCGCCCAGGACCTGCGCACCGCCGACGCCTACCGCACAACCCTGCGGCGCGGTCGCGGCAGCGCGCTGCCTTCGGCGCGACGCGATCACCTGTGGTCGGCAGTCGAGCTGTTCGAGTCGATGCTGCGGGCCCAGAAGGCCACCACGCACCTGAAGGTGTGCGCGCGGGCGGCCGAACTCCTTGCCGGGTCGGCGCCCACGCACGACCACGTCGTGGTCGACGAGGCGCAGGACCTGCACCCCGCGCAGTGGCGTGTGCTGCGCGGCGCGGTGGCGCCCGGCGGCGACGATCTGTTCATCACGGGCGACCCGCACCAGCGCATCTACGACTCGAAAGTTTCACTCGGCTCCATGGGCATCTCGGTGGCCGGCCGGACGCACCGTCTGCGGATCAATTACCGCTCGACGGAGGAGATCCTCATCTGGTCGACGGGCATCCTCAGCCCGGTCTCGGTCGACGACCTGGGCGGCGAGGGCAGGGACACCCTGGCCGGTTATCGCTCCCTGCTGCATGGGCGGAGGCCGCACGTGGACGGGTACGGCTCCGAGCAGGCGGAGATCGCCGCGCTCGTCGAGCGCGTCGAGGGCTGGATCGCCCAGGGCATCCGGCCGTCGGAGATCGGTGTGTGCGCACGATTCAATGTGCTGCTCGACAAGGCTTACGACAGGCTGGCCGCGGCCAAGGTCCCGGTGGTCCGGGTCAGGGACAACCCCGGGCCCGACGCGGACGGGGTGCGACTCGCCACCATGCACGCCATGAAGGGGCTGGAGTTCCGCTGTGTCGCCGTCCTGGGTGTGACGGCGAGCGCGATGCCTTTCGCCCGCGAGGTGACGCCGGCCTCCGTGGACGCGCTGCAGCGCGACTCGGATCTGCTGCGAGAGCGGTGCCTGCTGTTCGTCGCGTGCACGCGCGCGCGGGAGGCTTTGGCGGTGACCTGGAGCGGGGCGGCCAGTTCGTTCGTGCCCCGACCGAATCTGCTCACGGACCAGGCGGTCTGACGCTCCGCGTCACCTTTCCGGGGCGAGCGCGCCGTTGCCGAGCCCGTCCCTTGCCAGGGTCGCCGCGTCCCGACTCAGCTCCACCACTCTGCGCGCTCGCTCCTCGAACTCCTGGAGCGCGCGGAAGGCCGCCCCGTACCGCCGTTGCTCGGTGATGTCCATCTGCGGGATGCGGGCGCCCTTGCCGTCAAGACGGAAGGTGCCGCTATTGCTCGTGGAGCGCCGGGTGTTGGCCCCGCTGCGCAGAAAGCCCTGGAGGTAGTCGGTGTCGAGCTGGTCGCTGATCGAGACCGGTTCCGGATCGCCGTACTCGACGAGCCCTGCGCGCGCGAGGTCGGCGACGCTGACAGTGGGGCCGTCCAGCGAGCCCGGGCCGTCGGCCGCGACCAGCGCTGGCAGCAACTCCGACAACAGCCTCACCTGCTCGGTCAGATCCCGCCGCAAGGTCTGATATTCAACCGCGTAGTCGCGATGGGAATCCTCGACATGACGGCCGGGCGTGAGATCCACGGCGTCGTCAAGCAGATCGATCAGGGGAACTTCCGCCATCTGCTCGGGAGCCGGTTCCAGTGAGGCGTCCGGATCGCCCGCCGTCAGATCGACCATGCGGACGCTGGTGACGGCATCCCCCAGGGTCCGCGGGCGGCGCAGCTGCCAGAGGTGGACCGGAAGCGCATGCGAGGCCGCTGTGCCGGACGGAAGGGCGGTGACCTGGGTGAGAATGCCCCGTCGTACGAGCTCGGCGCGGATACGGCGGCCCGCTTTGCGGTAGGCGACCGAGGCGGGCAGGACCATGAGGACACGACCGCCGGGCGCGGTGTGCGCATAGGCGTGCTGCAGCCAGGCGAGTTCCCCTTCCGCACGAGACGGGGTGCCGAACTCCCAGCGCGAGTCGAGCAACAGATCCTCCCGCCCCCAGTCGGGTTCACCGACTGGGGGGTCACAGACCACCAGGTCGGCCTGGAGGTCCGTCCACTGGTCGTCACGCAGGGAGTCCCCCATGACGATGCCGACGTCGATGCGCCCGGTGAGGTCGGCCCACAGTTGCGCGAACATGGCCCTGTGGGCGTTGGACTCCTGCCCGCATCGTCTGGGGCCTTGCTCGGGACCGACGGCGAGCAGGAGGGAGCCGATACCGCAGGCTGGGTCGAAGATGGTCGCGTCAGGTGCCACCTCACCGGCGAAGTGGCGTACGGCACGGACGACCCGTGGTGAGGTGACCTGGTCCGATCCGGTCCGTCGTACGGAGTCGGTGTAGCGCTCTGCGAGGACGTTCACCACCTGTGCCGCGCCACCACTCGCGGCCAGATCCCGAGCGAGCCGGACGACGTCCGCCGGAAGCTCATCACGCGCCTCTCCCTCGATGAGGAGGCGGGCGACATCCACGAGCCCACCGAGCATCTCGTCGCCGTACACTCCGCGCAGCGCCTGCCAGAGTTGCACCTCCACGGAGACGTCCTGCCCCTTGCGCTGCCTGTCCAGCCATGCCTGCACCTCAGCCAGGTCGAACAGCGGACTGTTGACGCCCCCGCCGGCCGGCTTGGGAAAGTCGTCGTAACGTCGCCGCCAGTTCGAGACGGCGGCGCGGGTGACGCCCGCCAGCCTGGCGATCTCAGAGCCGGTGACCAGCGGGGTGGCCTCTGGGGCCGGAGCGTCCGTCATACGGACAACCGTACACAGGGCCAATCCAGCTATCAATGGTTGCATTTGTTGACGGCGTTAACAATAGAATGTCGACACTTATCACGTGTATCCGCTTGTGGTGTGTGCCGTCAGGGGGTCCGCTGTGGTGTGTGCCGTCAGGCGGTCCGCCGCCCGGCCGGAGCCTTCACCCGAGGTCCTCCAAAAGCAGATCCAGCGCCGCCTCCTCGTGGAGCGCGATTCCCAGGGCGTCCATGGTGGGGGCCAGTTCCGCGTCCCACACCGCCTCGGCCGGCGTTCCGACGAGGGCCACTTGCGGTGTGCCGTACACCTGCGTGCGGGCCGCGAGGTACTCGTAGTCGGCCGCGCGCATCCGCCATGGCTCGGCTCCGTACCGATGCGTGATCCGGTTGGCCAGCGCGATCCCGGGCCAGTCGAAGTCACCGTGGTAGGCGAAGGTGCAACCGGACGCCGCCAACGCGTCCAGGAGGGTGAGAACGACCGTCGTGGCGCTCCCCGACGTGCAGACCAGGGGCGCCGTACGGCCGGTGTCGGCCGCGGCCTCGACCACGCGTGGGTTCTCGCAGACGCGGACGTGGGTGCCAGGCGGCACCTCCAGCCTCAGTGTGCGTAGCTCGCGCAGGGTCACGTGAGTTTCCATGTGGTGGTCGGCGCGCTCGCGCAGGGCCGCCTCCCGCCACGTGCCGCCGGTGGGGCGCAGGCCGAGTGTGAGCACCGTGCTGGAGACTTCGTCCGGGGCGACCGAGGCCATGCGCCACAGGGCCCGGCGCGCGGGCGCGTCTGCGGGGAGCTCGACACCGTTCGCCAGCGCGATGCCGCGCAGGACCAGTCGGGACAGCAGCGTGCCGTCGTCCAGGCCATGGGCCGAGCCGGTGGCGCGGGTGGCCAGTTCGCCCCGGCCCCAGGCGGCCGGGGCGGGGCGTGGGGCCGTGCCGGGGAAGAGCATCGCCAGGACCTGGACGGCCTGGGTGATCACGGTCGCCGCGGACTTCGGATCCTGGCGGGCGAGTGTGCCGCCGCGTCGTATCTCCTCCAGCCACTGTGCCGTCCAGGGCTGGGCGGACAGCGATGTGGCTTCCACCTCCGTCTGAGCCGCTGACGACACGCGGGCTCGTTCGGCCGCCGCCGCGTCGCGGACCGCCCGGCGGTCCGTGAGGGGCGGCCCCAGTTCCTCCAGCGTCGAGGCCAGGCCCCGTCCGACCGCGCTGGTGCGCAGGCGGGTGTCCAGGTCCGGCAGGCGGATCGTGGTGGTGGGGCCGGTGATCGATCGAGACAGGAGGAGGGACAGTGCCTCGCGCTCCGGTGCGTCCAGGTGCTCGAGTCTGATGGTTCCGGCCGGTCGGAGCCCGTTGCGTTCGAGCCGGGTCCGTGCCGCCGTCCAGAGGCGGGTGAGGCCCGGCCGGGTGAGAAACGCGAGGGCTTCGTCGGCCGGAGGGTGCTCGTGGGCTCTCTCACGTCCTGTCATACCGACATCAGCCTTCGCTGCCGCCCGTTCCACGTGTAGTGGAGCGTGGCCACGCCCCGCGCACGCGGGTCCCGCAGACACTCGTAGATCTGGAGGGACGGTACGTCGGGCCAGTTGCCGATCAGTCGCTCACTGGTGAGGACGAAGTCGAGGTCGAGGTCGACCAGAATGCGGCCGAGGCGGGCGTGCGTGGGCTCGTCCACCTTGGCGAACGCGTCGTCCAGGAGGATCAGTCGGGGGGTGTGCGGGGCGGTGTCGGCGAGACTGGTGAAGTGCGCTGCCGCAGCGGCGAAGAGGACCAGGTAGGAGAGGACCCGCTGTTCGCCTTGGCTCAGGCCCGTGCGGCCGGAGAGCTTACGGCGGCTGCCCGGTGCCGCGTCGTCGACCACCCAGGGGGTGAAGGCGAACCAGCCCCGGTAATCCAGGGCCGCGCGCAGGTGGGCCGCATAGCCGGCGGCCGGGTCGGCGCGGCGGGCGTCCTCGATACGACGCTGGAGGACGTCGCGGAGTTGTTCGGACTGCTCACGGGTGCGTAGCCCGGAGGGGCTGCGCAGGAGGTCGACGGCCGCCTTGACGTCGGCTTCGACACCGTCCGCCAGCTTCCAGTCCAGGGTGACGCCCAGGCCGTGTGAGGTACGCACCGTGGCGAGGGTGCCGTTGAGGGCGGCGACCAGGGCGCCTGCGGCGAGCACCTGCGAGGACAGATGGTCACCCAGTTCTCCCGTCAGGAAGCGCTGGAAGACCTCGCGTTCGCGCTCCGTCAGACGGTCACGTGCCTCGGCGGCCTCGGCCGCGATGCGCTCGCCGACCACGGCGATGTCGTGCGGGCCGTGGTCGTCGACGAGCCGGCACAGTTTGATGCCGTCGTGTTCCTCGATCGTCGCGTCGTAGCCGCCGGAGAGCTGGTCGCGCAGGTCGGTGTGGCGGTTGAGGAGGGTGGTGTCCGAGATGTCATGACGTTCGGCGTCCAGGCCGCGACGCACGGCGTCTCCCAGCAGGCGCAGCGCCGCGATGCGGTCGCGCACGTCGTGGTGGACGGGATCAGGGGACTTCAGGGCCCCGTCGTCCGCGCCGGGGTCGAGACCCGCCCCTCTCAGCACGCCCGGCAGCGAGAGGGCCGTACGCAGTCTTTTGCCGCAGGCCAGCACCTCGGTCTCCTGGCCGGCGAGTGCCCCGCGCCGCACCCTCTCGTCCTCTTCCGCCCGTACGCGCAGGTCGTGCACCTCGGCCAGGTCCCTTCGTGTGTGCGGGAGTTGGCGTCCCACCGCCTTCAGACGGCGCATCGCCGCGGCCTCCCGGGCGAGGATCTCCTGCTCCGTGGCTCCGAGGGCCCCTTCCATGGCCTGGACGGTTCGGCGGGCGGTCTCCAGGCGGCCGAGCGGCTCGGAGTAGTCCGACTCGGCCTCCCGTCGGGCGGACTCGGCGCGCGCGTAGTCCGTCCGGCCGCCCTGGTGGCCGTCGGCCGTGGACAGGACCGTGCGCACGCGCCGACGAAGGCGCTGCGCACCCTGCCCGAGGCGGTCCAGGGCCAGACGGACCGTTTCCAGTGCGGCCGGGTCCGCCGGGAGGTCCTGGGCACTCGCCGTCGCCTCGGTCTCGCGCCGGGCTGCGACCGCGCGGGCACGTGCCTGCTCCGCTTCGCGGGCGGCCGCGGACGCCTGCGAGGCGAGGGAATCCGCGGTGCGCTCGGCCTCGGTCGTACGGGCCCACGCATCCGTCAGCCCACGTGCCGAGGGCGGCCGGCGCAGGGTGTCGCCGACCCGGTCGCGGTGCTCGGTGAGGATCCGCAGGCCGTGCCGGCGTTCCGCCAACTCGCCTTCCAGGTCGGCCAGTCCTCGGTCGAGTTCCGCCAGCGCCCGGCGGCGCGTCTCCGCACGCACCTCCGCACCGACGTACTCGGCGGCCTTCTTGGTGTGGCGGCCATGGGCGATGCCGAGCCGCCAGGAGCCGTCGGTACCGATCACGCTGGGCGGCCCCGCCTCTGCCGTCTCGTCCACCGGGCCGGCATCGCTGATGCGACCCCCGAGCCCGGCCAGAGCCACCGCCGCCAGCACGCGCTCGATCTGCTCCGCCGTCACTCCGGCGTCGGGGGCGGCGACCGCTCGCAACACCCGAGCGAGCGTCGGCCCGGCCACAGGTGCTCCCGGGACCACGAGGGTGTCATGGGTGGTGGGGTCGAGGACCGCGCCGTCTGCACGCACCCAGGCGTCGAGCAGACCGCTCGCTTCCAGCGCGGCCTCCAGCCCTGCTCGCGCGTCCGGCTCCAGGTCGTGGGCGAAGTCCACCAGCCGGTACAGGGGCGCTCCCGTGCCGGGCGCGCGGGGGGCCGTGCGGTGGGGCGGAGGCGGAGGCTCGGGGTCGGTGCGGCGTTCCCATTCCTCGCGCCTGCGTCGGAGGCGGTCCTGCTCGGCTTCCAGTTCGCGGACGGCCAGGGCGACGTCGTCACGCTCCGCGCCCAGCTCCGCCAACCATGGGTCGACGGCCGACCGGGCCGCCTCGGCCACCTCGTCGGGGGTCTGCGCGGGCAGCGGACCGTCGACCGGGTCCTGCGCGACAAGGGCGTCCACGGCATCCAGGGACACGCGGGTGGAGGTCCGCAGCGGCTCGCTCCAGTCTCTGGCCGCGACGGCGTACGCCTCCGACTCACGGGCGGTTTCATGTCGGCGTTCGTCGGCCCGGGTCCGCGCGTGGTCCGCCTGTTCCTCCAGTCGTTCACGGGCGGCGTCGGCCTCGTCCGCCTGCCTCTGCGCCTCACTCGACCGCTCGATGAGAGCGCCCAGTTCCGTGACGAACCTGACGCGGTTCCTGATCACCGGCTGCGCGACGTCGAGTCGGGCGTCCCAGGCCCGCAGCGCGGTCGTGCACGTGTCGGTGTCGACCGCCAGCACCTCGCCGTGTCGTACCAGGTGGAAGTCACCCTCAGGTGCGGTCAGTTCGGCTGTGGCGGCGGGCGTGACCGGTGCGACGGGCGTCGCCACGGGCTCCCCCAGGTGCACGGGATCGATCCCGGACCGCTCGGCTTCCCGGACCAACTCGCCGTGTGTGGTGCTCAATTCGACCAGCTCTTCCCCGAGTCGTCGGGCCTCGGCGGTGAGACGCCGCCCCGCCTCCTCCTGGTTGCCGTGCGCCTGGCGGACTGCCTTGAAGGCGGTGGCGGCAGCGCTGTGCAGGGCGGTGACCGTGGCGCGTTTCTCCCCGAGCTCCTGCAGGCTGCGATATCCGGCGCCGGCGTGCAGGGCGGCCAGGTCCGTCTCAGCTGCATTCGACTCGGCCGTGAGGGTTTCGACGCGGGCGTCGAGTTCCTGCTCGCGCTCGCGGAGCCCCTCGGCCCTGCGCGCCGCGTCACCCGCGGACCTGCGGTGCTCCATCAGTTGCTCCAGCTCACCGGTGACCTGGTCCGTGCGGCGGCGCAGCGCCCCGTGCAGATAGCCGCGGTAGCCGGTGAGGAAGGTGCGCAGGGCCTGGTCGGTGCGTTCGAGGCGTCCGAGGTAGGCCCTCACGGAGTCCAGGTCGTCCAGACTACGGGCGACCTTCTCCACGACCTCGTCGTCGAGGGCGGGCAGGGTTTCGGCGAGGACCGAGACCAGCCCGCCGGAGTCGATGCGGTCGCCGATGGTGGGACGGCGCAGACGGTGCAGTAGGTGGAGCAGGTTGCGGTAGCGCGCCGGGTCGGTGAGGCCGAACAGTTCGCGGGCGACCCTGGCCCGGTGCTCGACGGCGCGGTCGGTGACGTTCTCCGAGCCCACGAGTGACTTGAGCTGGTCGACAGGGAGGGGGCGCCCGGCGGGGGCGAGGTCGAGGCCCTCACCGATGCGCAGTCGCGTGGTGAAGAAGAACGGCTTCGCCGTCTTGGTCGACTGGGACGCGCGGATGGCCGCGCCGATCGTCAGATGGTGGTCGTTCCCGTGCTCGTCCGTCCGCACGAACTCCAACCACAGATGGCCCAGCCTGTTGGTCTGCTCGAAGCCGTCGAGCATCAGCCAGGCCAGCGTGGTGCGTCCGGTTCCCGTGGCGTCCAGCGCACGGGCGTCGCCGTCGAGGAGGTAGGGCAGCAGCATCTCCAGGGCCTTGGACTTGCCGGCGCCGTTCTTGCCGCGCAGCAGCAGGCGGCCCTCGCCGAAGGCGAACTCCTGCTCGTCGTACTGCCAGACGTTCCGGATGCCCGCGCGGTGCAGTCGGTAGCGGTGCGGGGTCGGCGGGCGGTTCATCGGGGCAGCTCCTCGAAGACGTCGTCCGCTGGGGACCGGTCGGTACGGGGTTTGACGGCCACCGTGGTGGCGTAACGGGCGGCTGCGGCAAGCAGAATCCAGCCTCCGTCCGGACGGTCCTGGCCCCGCGCCTGAGCGACATCGGTGACCGAACGCCCGTCGGCCACCGTCTGCTCGTATCCCTCAGGCAGGCCGTGGCCGTCCGCGCGCACCGGCCCGGCGGGAGCCATCAGACGCATCCGGCCGAGGAGATCGAGTACGGCCGCGAGGAATCCGTCCCGGTCCTCCAGGTGGCCGCGTTGCCAGTTGGCGCGCCTGCCGTACTCCTCGATCAGTTCGTCGAGCAGGTCGGGGAGCAGCCCGTCCGGGACGGGTACGCCGATGACCAGCCGTCCGCCGATCGCCGGGTGGCCCGGGTCTTCGGGACGCAGCCGGTCGACCAGCCGCTCCACGAGGAGCAGCGCGGCTTGAGCCACCGTGCCCGTGCCCGGCAGGTGCAGGTCGGTGAGTTCGTCCTCGACGTCGACGAGGGCGATGCCCTCGGCGCGGATCTCGGCTTCCAGGCCGAGCAGTTCGGAGAACGCCTGCGCCTCGCGGCGCTGCCGGGTGCGCAGCCATTCGCGCTCGGCGTCCGTGAGGTCGTCGAGGTGGACGACGGGGGTTTCGACGAGCCGTCTGCGAACGTAGGTGCGTGGCCCGCCGAAACCGGGGTCGGCGGCGCGGCGCACGAGGTCCGCGCCGTCGCGACTCTGGGCGAGCGGGCCGGCGACGATGGCTCGCGCGATCTCGCGGTCCACGGTCAGCAACGCCTCACCGGCCCGCTCCTCGGCAACGGCCCCGACATGCCCCTCGGTCTCGACCAGAACGCCCCATTCGACGAGTTGCCGCAGGGCGGCCGCGAGGGTCCGCCGCTCGGCCTGCCGCCCGGTGTCGGCGATCTCGATGCCGGCGTCGACGGCCGCGGCCCGAAGGTCGGCGACGAGTTGGGAGAGCAGGAGCTGTTCCGGCGCGGTGACGAGGACCGACAGGGCGAGGGCCAGGTAGGCGTAGGTCCGCGGGCTGAACGGCGTTCCGGTCGACGGTCGTTCCAGACGGTGACCCGAGCCCGGGCCGAGGCCCGCCTTGAACAGCCGGGCGTAGGACGCCTCCACGAGCAGGCGGTATCCGAACACCTGCTGGAAACGTTGGGCCAGCCAGTCTGCGTGGCGCCGGATCAGTGGAAAGGTGTCGCTGTGCGGTCCGGTGCTGGTGACCAGGGGGTGGGCCAGCAGGAGCCGGGCGGCGGTGCGGCGCTCGGCCGCGAGGGCGACGTCGTGCGCAGAGGGCAGGGGCATCAGGCGCTCTCCTCCCCCATCGCCGGTGCGGATGTGCTCCCGGCGGCCAGGGTCTCGACGGCCAGGGTCTCGACGGCCAGCGAGAGATCGTCCGCCGTCAGGTCGCCGTCCACCGAACGCAGGACGCTGGACCGGCCGGGGGTGCGCCACGCGGTCAGCCGGATACCGAGATCCGCGTCCTCCGCCAGCGCGCCGTCGAGCAGGAAATCGCCGGGGTCCCTGCTCAGCCGGGCGTTGCCGAGAGCGGTCGTCAGGAGCTCCAGGAGCAGTCGCATACCCGGGGCGCTGAGGCGCACCTGGTCGAACCTGCCCGAGGCGCTGCGCAGTTCGTCGCCAGCCGCCTGCCGGGCCTCGGCCTGTTGGCGTGCCTGCTCCATGAGGTGACGCTTCTGCTCGGAGTGGTCCTCGGCGGCCGCGGCCCGTCCACGCGGAGCTCTGCTGCCGCGCTCGCGCAGCGCCACCGGCACGTCCACCACGGGTCCTGTCCACCAGCTCACGTAAGCCGGAACGGACCGGTCGGGGTCCGGTGCCACCCCCAAGTGGCGTGCGCCGTAGAGCCCGAAGGCGGCGACCGCCAGGTCGTGGGCCTCTTCCGGCTCTGCCGCGTCGAACCAGGCCGCGAGCCTCAGCAGGTCCTTGCGACGGGACATCTCGCCGGACGCCGAACGCAGCATCCGCTTCGCGTTGGCGAGAAGCGACTGCAGGGCCCGCAGGGTGGCGTCCCGGAGCTGATCCACCTGGCTGGAGTGCCCTCCGGTGTCGGTGAACCACTCTCGCAGCCCCTCCCAGTCCGCGATGTCCCGTCCGCGGCTGCGCTGCACCCGCGTCTCGGTCAGCCCGTCGGCGAGTGCACCCATGCCCGCCGCGTGTGCGTCGATCCGGGCGAGCAGCCCGGGCAGGTGGGGCCGGACGGCGTCCAGGTGAGCCGCGATGCGCGGGGCCCGGAAGGAGACGTCCTCGGTAATGGCCTCGACGTAGTCGAGCAGCAGCTCCTTGAACCCCTGGTACTCGGCCGAGTCGAGGTCGTAGCGCGCCAGCACCTGGCCCAGATAGGCGTAGAAGTCCCGGACGGACTCGGCGAATTCGGCGAATTGCACGAAGAGCGTACTGATCCGCTCCAGCGCCTGCTGCGGATCGGCACCACCCGGCGCCGCGGCCATGGCGGCGATCTCGCGCAGTCCGCGATCGACGAGAACCAGCAGCTCGCTGCTCACCTCGCGTGCCGCGTCCGCCCCGGCCAGTACCTCGTCCGCGCCCCGCTGCACGCGCTCCCCCAGCTTCGACAGCTGGTAGCGCGACCGCGAGCGCTGGTATTCGGTGATGCTGGCCGCTTTGACAGTGTGCGTGCTGCGCAGCAGATTGCCCCAGCGTACGAGCTCTTCGAGCCTGCGGGTGAGCGTTTCCGCGTCCAGCGCCGCACTCGGGACGTCCTTCTCGGCCAGCTTGGCAAGAAGGTCGGGTACGGACAGGTCGGCGAGCAGCGTGCCGCAGAACACCCGCATCACCGCGACGTACTCCAGGCGCTCGGGCGCGCTGAGGTACGCGAACGCGCTCAGCCGTCGCCAGGCCTCCGCGTCGGCTTCCTCCCCGAGTGGGACTGTCCGCTCGTTCCCCTCCATGCCGTCGAGGGTACGGACCGCTACTGACACCCCGGAGGAGTGTTGCGGAAAAGCGGCCGTTCGCGTATCGGATCCCGGGCCTTCCCCCATGAAGGTGGGCACGCGGTTATTGATCACGCGGCGAGCGTGAGTTTAGCGGTGTGGTGTCGGCGTTCGTATTCGTTGGGGCTGAGGTGGCCGTTGGCGGAGTGCCGACGGCGGGTGTTGTAGCGGGTCAGCCAGGCAAATACCGTCCTTCTGCAGGTGCCGGCGTCGCCGTAGTCGCGGGCTCCCTGGAGGGTCTCGCGTTTCAGGGACGCGTGGAAGCTTTCGCAGGCCGCGTTGTCGGCGCTGGTGCCGACCGCGCCCATCGACCGGGTGACTCCGAGCTGGTCGCAGAGGCCGGCGAAGGCCCGGGAGCCGTATTGGGCCCCGTGGTCGGAGTGGAACACGGCGCCGTCCAGGCCGCCGCGGGTCGAGGCCGCCATCCGCAGTGCGTCGGCGACCAGGTCGGTGCGCATGTGGCCGGCGATGGACCAGCCGACGACCTTGCGGCTGAAGCAGTCCAGCACCGTGGCGAGATAGAGGAACTTTCCGTCTGCCAGCGGGAGATACGTGATGTCGCCCATGTACTTGCGCCCCGGCTCGGCGGCGGTGAAGTCCCGCTGGAACAGGTCCGGAACCGGTGAGGCTGCCGGGTCCGCGACGGTGGTGCGGACGCGTCTGCGCAGGCGGATTCCGGTGATGGAGAACCTCCGCATGATCCGGGCGACCCGCTTTTCGTTGACCCGCTGCCCTTTCTCGCGGAGCTCGGCGGTCACTCGCGGGGAGCCGTAGGCGCCGCCGGACTCGCCGTGGACCTCGAGGATCTCCTCGGCCAGGACCTGGTCCTTGTGCTGCCGGGCGGCCCTGGCCTCGGCGCCGGCGAGCCACTTGTAGTAGCTGGACCGGTTCACGTCCAGGACGTGGCAGAGCCGCTTCACCTCGTAGGTGTCCCGGTGGTCGTCAACGAACTGGAAGCGGCTGATCACCAGTTCGTCTCTCCGGCGAAATACTTGGCTGCCTTGCGGAGGACGTCCCGCTCGGTGGCGAGCTTGCGCTCACTCGCCTCGAGTTCTGCCACCCGGGCCTCCAGCTGACGGACCCGCTCGTCCCGGTCAGCGGACGGTACCGCCTCGCGACATGGGGCGGCCGGCTTCGCAGCCGCAGCGCTGACGCCACGGCGTTCGCGGTCCCGCAGCACCCACTCACGCAGGGTCGCCCGGTTAACTCCCAGGTCAGCGGCGATGCTCTTGCAGGTCGCCCCGGGTGTGGACTCGTACAGGGCCACGGCATCGGCCTTGAACTCGTCCGAGTAGTCCTTCATCGCCATCGGCGGCCTTCTCGCTTCCTCCGGATCAAGCAGATCCAGTATCAGCGTGTCCACCACTCAGAGGGAGGCTCCCCCCTGCACAGTCGCATCGGCGAAGCGCACGGTTCCCTGGCACAGAGGAGATCACCGCTCCGATACCGCTGGATCGAAGCAGTCCGTCCACAGCCCGATCGCCGACGACGTCAGCACCGAGTGAACGCTGATGCTGACCATTTGCTGACCGAATCGCGGCCGTCGCACGCCTGACCTGCGAAAACATCCAAACGCTAGATCTTGGACTTGAACATGGTACGCAACATCGGGGCACTCCCACAAGTAGGCTCCCTGCCTGCGTTTTTGCAGGTCAAGGGCTGTTTCGACACCCTACAACGACTCACATGTCCGGGCAGCTGTCCCCAGGTTTTTCAGGACTCACGCTGACCACTTGCCGACTTTCCTGACGCCTCGTCAGGTGACTGGAGGAGGGCTTCGCCCACTCTCGCGGACCCCGCCGTGGCGACGGCCCAAGCCTACGCAGCACCCCCCGAAGGACGTCCGTGATCACCGTCACGCGGACGGCCTGGAGGGCAGTCAGGAGCGAAGGTGCTCGACGGAAGTCAAACCACGCGCCGCCATGGGTCAGCTGGCCCAGGCCCCTCGTGTCCCGCCTCAAAGGAGGAGGCGCCCACAGCTCCATGAACTTGAGTGGCCGAAGCAGCGCGGCAACATAGCGGCGGATCGCCGGTTAGCCAAGGACCACGCCATCCTGCTGATCACGCACCGCCTCGCCAACGTCGCCGTCGCCGACCGGATCGTGGCGTTGAACGAAGGGCGGATCGTCCAGGAGGGCACCTACGCCCAGCTCACCCAGCAGCCAGGGCTGTTCCGGACCCTGTGGGAGCTGCAGCGCCGGATGAGCGGGGACACCCCGTGATCACCGGACCCGCGCCAGGGCCACTGGTCCGCCGGAGCAGAGACACCGGCCCGCTCCCGATGCTCCCTTCGCACCACGTTCCAACCGCCCGTTCAACCCGGAAGGAGTGCCGTGACGACTTCGCCGGCTACTGAAGTCAGCGACGCGAGCGAGCTTCGCCACCAGCTCGTTGAGCAGCTCCGCGCCGGCAGCCATATCCGCTCCGCCGCAATCGAGCGCGCCTTCCGCGCCGTGGCTGCAGGCCGAGATGCTCGAAGCCGCCCGCATCCAGGCCGGCCACCGCGTTCTGGAGATCGGCTCCGGTGGCTACAACGCCGCCCTCCTCGCCCAACTCGTCGGTCCGACCTGTCACGTCACCACCCTCGACATCGACCCCGCCGTCACTGACAGGGCCCTTCGCTTCCTGCCTCAGGCCGGGTACGACCACGTGAGCGTGGTCACCGCGGACGCCGAGCACCTGTCCGCCGGTGTGGTTCCGGACGGCGGCTTCGACGCCATCGTGGTCACCGTCGACACCTGGGACCTGCCCTGGATCGACGCCCTGGCCGAGGGCGGCAGTCTCGTCGCACCGCTGCGTCTGCACGGCTACCACTGGGCCATCGGACACGCTCTCGGACGACGTCCTGGACCGGATCGACGCCATCGTGCCGCCCGGCACGGACACGGGCACACTCGACGTGGCCTACCAGCCGCCGGCCGTCAGCCGGCGGGAAGTGAGGCGTCGGCCGCCGGTCGAACGCGCAGCGGCGTGACATCAGCGTGACGGCACAGTGCGGTGCTCACCGTGTCAGCCCCGAGAGCCCCAGGTCCACACCGTCTCGGGTGGTGAGCGGGCCGGAGTAGTTCAGGCGTCAGAGCGCTCGCCCGCCCCCGCCGTGGCGCAATCGCTGGATGCCCTCGAATCCGGGAGCATCGGCTTCGACGCCACCCTGATGCACCTCCTGCGCGCCATGAGGAGCACCCCATACCGGAGGCCGCCTGAGTGACGGCTCATGGCCACGGCTTCGTACGGCCGGCCGAAGCCTGCCGGAGGTCCGCGCCGGAGTTCACGTGCCGCTCGGTCTCCTGAGGGCCGTGCCAGTCCAGGCACATCACGGTGGCATCGTCCTCGAGCCGGCCGCCGGCAGCCTCACGGACGGCGGACGTCAACGTCAGCGCCGTCTCCCGCGGGTGCAGGTCCCGGGTGTGCTCCAGCAGGGCAGGCAGGTCGACCGTCCCCCCATGACGTTCGAGCATGCCGTCGGTGAGCATGAGCAGACGGTCACCGGGGCGCAGATCGACGTCCTGAACGCGGTAGGAGTGGCGCGCGGACTCGGACAGCCCGAAGGGTTGGTCCACCAGGCAGATGATCTCCTTCGCGGTCCCCTCACGCACGCGCAGTGGCCACGGATGGCCGGCGTTGACCAGCTGGGCCCGCCCGGTGGTGAGGTTGACGCGCAACAGCTGCCCGGTGGCGTGCCCCTGGCCGTGGTCGGCCAGGGCCTGGTCGGCCCGGTGGGCCTGTTCGGCCAGACCGACTCCCGTGCGACGGGCGCCGCGCAGGGCGGCCACCAGGACCGTGGCAGCCAGCGCGGCGTCGATGTCGTGGCCCATGGGGTCGGTCACCGACACGTGCAGGGTGTCGCGGTCCAGGGTGTAGTCGAAGGTGTCGCCGCTGAGGTCTTCGGAGGGCTCCATGCTCCCGCAGAGGGTGAACTGCGCGGCCTCGCACGACAGTGACTGGGGCAGCAGCTGGTACTGGATTTCCGCTGCCAGGGTGGGGGGACGGGAGCGTTTGCCCCAGGTGTACAGGTCGGTGAAGCGTCCGTTGGCGATCACTATGTAGGCCAGGGCGTGGGCTGCTTCCCTGACCCCTTCGAGGACGTCCTCACCGGCGGCGGCCGGCAGAAGCACTTCCAGCAGCCCGATCGCGTCCCCCCGGTTGGTGACCGGCACGATCACCCGCTGTCCCTGGCTGCTCTCCTCCTGGTACAGCCGCTGGGTGCAGACCACCTGCTCGTAGGCGCTGCCGAACATGGGAATCCGCTCCGCTTCCCGCCCGCCCTCGACCGCCCCGGCGGTGGACAGCCGCACCACCGTCCTTCCCGTCAGATCGACGATGAGAAAAGAGACCTTCGTGGCCTCGAAACGCCGCAGCAGGTGCTCGGCGACCACATCGACGGCACCCACCGGTGCCGCCGTCTCCGCGGCCGTCAGCAGCCGGGGAAGATCACTCTGTCCACTACTCACGGCCGTGGCCCCTTCCACAAGCCCCTCCCCCAGCTTGGGAGCCCCTACGGTGGGCGTCAAATCTGTGAGCGGTCACGGCAGATCAGGACGCCATGTGGCGCGGAGCTGAATCGGTGAACGTCCGGCGCGTAGATGATGCGCGGGAAGGACGGCAACGCACGGCTCACGGAAGACCAGAGCCTGCCGCTGTTCGGCATGGTCACCCCGTCCGGCGCGACCGACCGCGACGCGGCGGAGGAAGTCCTGTTCTTCGACCGCACCCTCAAGATCGTCAGCCCGCGGACGCGCGCGACCACGAACAGCTCATCCCCCACGCGGCGTCTCATCACACGGGCAGCCATCACGCTCATGACCGACATCGTGCTGAAAATCGAACCGGTGCGAGCGTGGGCGAGCCGATGCCGAACGGAACGGAGACCCTGTTCGCAGTCATCGAGTCGTTACGGATGTCCCCCGACGACATCGGCGTGCGGGACACGGCCGCCGCGGACATCTGTCCCTGCCCTCGGCGCGACCCTGGCGCTGGCGCTGACCGCGCCCCTGCGGTCGCCCCCGGTGCGGTCGATCGGGTACCCGAAGGGGGACATACAGGCCCCGCCTTCGCCCTCCCAGGTGGCTTCCCGGCGGCGGGCGTCGCGGATGCCGCGCCCGACGGCGGCCTCATTGGCCATGAGGACGCCTGCCGTCAGGGCGCTGCCCGGGATCGCGGCGGCGGCCATCAGCCGGGCCGCGGCTGCGGGCTCGGTCTCGGGCGGAACTACCAGCAGGTCCCAGCGGCCGACGGTGTAGGAGAGCAGGATGAGCTTGTCGGGGTCCTGTTCGGTGAACCAGCCCACGTGCACGGTCTTCCCGGACACGGAAACCGTGTGCGGGATGACGGGCCAGCGGGTGGGGCTCACGGTGACGCGGGTGATGCGCCCCCAGGGTTCTTCCAGGGCCGCGGCGAGCGGCGGAATCTCGGCTGCAAGGTCGCGGGAGTAGGGCCACCAGGCACCGTCCAGCTGGCCGGCGAGGGTGGTCTTCGGGGTGAGGGACAAGCGTGCCGGGAGCTCTGCGGCGAGGTCGCGGGGCGCGGTCCGGTCGAGGGTGGTGGTCATGATGCGAACCTGCCCCCGGGCTGCCCATCGGCAGTTCGGTTTCTAGGCGATCGCCGGAAATGACACCCGCGTGAAAGCGGGAGCGCGAAGTACTTCCGGTGCTTTCACTGTACGCCTGCTCGATGGGCCGATGTCCGGTGTGACCAGGTATTTTCCGGCGGAGGCGCTGCGGAGAGCGGCGGTGCGGGCGGCGGGAGTACCGTGAAACGACGGCGAGCTCGCGTACGTAGCAGGTCGGCATCGGTGCTGACCTGCTACGAGGCGTCGCCGCACCCCGTTGACGGGCGGATCCACATGGCTGACTCCGACCACTTCGCCCTGTTGGTGGTTCCCCCGGACACCACCGCCGACGCCGCCCGCGAAGCAATGGCCCGCGCCGTCCGCGCCGGCGACATCACCGAGGCCGCTCAGATCCTCATCGCCACCACACCCGAACCTGAAGAGGACCAGGTCGTTGACCGGGGAGTTCGCTGGAGGGCGGATGGCGAAACCGGCCGGGCACTGCATACGCCCTGGCCGACGGACGCCACGACCCCGACACAGCCAGTAGCACGCAGGAGAAGGGCTCTACGGCATCCCGGGGGCTGGGCCTGGAGCCTCTCGCGCAGGTCGATCTCCTCACGGGTGAGGGGGTCCTCGGGCCGACGGATGTGTACGGGCTTGGGCCGCAGCGGCAGGCCGTCGTCGATTGCGACTTCCTCGGCTTCGGCGAGCGCCCGGTAGAGGGAGGCGACCGGGGGGTTCTTGCCCGCGTTCTTCCCGGTCTTGATGGTGAGCTTCTTCGCGATGTCGGGTAAGGGGACACCCTTGTCCTTGAGTGCGAGGGCGAAGGTGAGCATGTCGTCGTCGATGACCTTCGGGCGTCCGCCGTGGTTGCCTGCCTGACGCATGAACGCAACGGCGGCGATCTTCGCCGTTCCGAAGGAGAAGAAGATCAGTGACAGTGCGACGGCGAGGGTGATGTGTGCGGTGGTCATGCCGATCGGTCCTGGTGCTCGACGCCCAGGCGGGCGTAGTGGTCGATGAGGTGGGGGGCGTCCACGGCGGCCAGGTTGACGACCTCCTCGACCGGGGCGCCCTGAAGGATGCGCTTGACGGGGACCTCGAGCTTCTTGCCGGTGCGGGTGTGCGGGATGAGATGGTCCTCGACGCGTTCCGCTTCGACGGCTCGCTGTACGCGGTCTTCGACACGCTCCAGCATCTGCCCGTCGCCGGCCGGGACGACCTCTTCCGGCAGACGGGGGCGCTGGGCATCCCGACGCTGCTGCTGTGGGGCGACCAGGACGAAGTCACGCCCATGGCCCACCTCGAGACAGCGCGTGACTTGCTGAAGCCCCAGCGCCATCTCGTCATTCCCGAATGCGGCCACATGGCCCCCTTCGAACGGCCCCGCGGCGTCGCCGATCAGATCGTCCCGTTCGTGGCCGCTCGCGGCGAAGGCTCGACTCGTGAACAACCCGCAGGTCAGCGAAGTCCTGGTCGTCGGTGCGGGCCCTTCGGGCTCCGCCGTGGCGATCGATCTCGTACGGCGAGGACTCGTCGTACGGATCGTCGACAGATCTCCCCATGCCGTCGACGGCCCTCGCGCCAAAGGCATGCGGGACCGCTCGCCGTGCCGTGAAGAATGCCGGAACGGGCGAGCACCGGCCTGGCGCCGGACGGCGTCCCCGGTGAAGATCGGCCTGCCGGGTTCCTATACTCACCACCGGTACCAGTCGCCTCGACACAACCGATGAGGGCATGTGACGCTGCCACAATTCCCGGCCTTCGACGTGATGACGGCGACCTGCCCGTCCCGTACCTCGCTCGCCCGCATCGCCAACAAGTGGACGGCCATGGTGGTGATCGCGCTCAGCGTCGGCCCCCTGCGCTTCGGCGACCTGCGCACCAGCGTCGACGGCATCAGCGCCAAGGTGCTCACCGAGACGCTCCGGGACCTGGAACGCGACGGGCTCGTCACCCGGCACGTGTACGGCGAGGTCCCGCCCCGGGTCGAATACGAACTGACCGCACTGGGGCGGACCCTGTACACCCCGCTTCGAGCCATCGCCCTCTGGGCGGAGGAACACTTCACCGAGGTACTCGCCGCACGCGAGAGCTACGACGCCCGCCAGTGACCGTGACCGGTCGCCGGAGGCGGCGACCGGCGGGACGTCGTGCCGACGGACCGTACGGCGCGACGCCCTGAACTCACTGCCGCCACGGTGTCCGCCGTCGCGTGCCGAGCCGCGCGACGATCACCGCGGTACGGGACGGCTCTCGCCCGCGAAGGGCACGGGTGGCTCACTGCCCCCAGAAAGCGTCCTCGGCCACCTGGTCGCCGGAGAACAGCCACATCTCGACGATCTTGCCGTCCTTGAGGCGCAGGACGTCCACGCCGTCCATGCTCATGGACGCGCCCTCGCGCCGCCCGGCGAAGTGGATCGAGGCGGCCACCGTGTCGCCGTTGCCCATGAGGGCGTGGATCGTGTCGATGGCGAAGGAGCCCTGACTGGCCTCCATCATCCCGCCGAGCATCGCGAAGACGGCGTCGCGCCCCCTGTGCTCACCGGAGAACCGGTTGCCGCCCGGCTGATGCCAGACGATGCCCTCGTCCAGAAGCTCGCCCACCTTGACCAGGTCGCCCTTCTGGACGGCCTGGAAGTACTCACGCGCGATGTCGACGTTCTCGCTGGTCATGACAACACTCCTCACGCCTCCGACGTGGAGGCGGTACGACTACCGTTACGGGATGGATGCGAGCCGCGACGTGCGCGACTCGGGATGGATCAGCGACGCGCGGTCAGGTTTCGGCAGACCTGCCCATGGGGCGTTGCCCCACGATTCACCCTTGGCCTGCCGGCCCGCCGAGAAGACCCGGACCCTGCGGCGCACACACCCTCGATGCGCCGGCCCTCTCCTTCAGCGAGTTCTCCTGCCGCATCCCCATAGTCACCATCGGCATCCGGTCACCTCAACGTAACCAATGGGATGACATGATCCACGTCACACAATGTGGCGGGGTCGGTGGTGCGGACGATGGCGCTCATACGGTGCGCGCCCCTTCCCTGTCATGCTCGGAGAGGTGCTCGAAGGTCTCGTCGGTGACGAACCCGAGCAGGCCGGCGGCGCCGACGGTAAGCGCGGCACGAAAGGGCACCCTCCCGTCGTAGAGTGCTGCATCCACTCCCGTATACAGGGGCTTGATGCGGAAGCCCCAGGCAACGCCGATCGCCGGACCGAGCAGTACGGGCGGGTTCACGGACGCGCTGATCACCGGCGGACGGATTACCGGGCAGGCGGGATACCGACGGCGGTTCACGGCGGGCGGTTCACCCGCGGGCGGCATCCAGGTGGACGTGCGCACCGATCGCGAAGCCCTGACCGGTCAGGCTGTCGATGAGCGCCCGGAGGGTCTGCGCGAGATGGTGCCGGGCAGCCGCCTCCGCCGCCTCCGTGTCTCCCTGAACGATCGCCTTCAGCATCGCTCGATGCTCCTCCAGGGACGTGAGCATGCGGCGCGGGCCGCTGTGCGAGAGGTGCCGCAGCCGTACGGTCTCACTGCGCAGGTCACCGATCGTGCGGGCGAGGTAGGGGTTGCGGCAAGCGGCGACGACGGCCCGGTCGAAGGATTCGGCCACCTCGTAGAACTCCCGGTAGGACCGCGCCTGCGCGCCGGCGTCCAGCGCCCGGAAGGAGGCGTCGAACTCCTCCAGCCGCTCGAGCAGTTCGCCGAACGGCAGCAGCGCCCGCTCGTCGGCCGCCCCCGTCGTCGCGGCCGCCGCGGCCGCACGGGGCTCCAGCAGCATCCGGAACTCGAACAGCGCCCGCACCCCGCCCAGCGAGATCGCGGCCACCCGGGCCACCTCCCCCGGCACGAAGTCCACCAGCCCTTCCCGGGCCAGCCGCCGGATCGCCTCGCGCACCGGCGTCCGCGAGGCACCCAACTCCTCGCCCAGCTGGACCTCGCCCAGCTTGGCCCCCGGCCGCAGCCGCAGCGACTCGATGTCACTCTTCAGCCGCTCGTAGATCGCCTCGCTCTTACCGGTTGCCCGAGTCACGGAACTCCTCGTCTGTCCTGCCGCACACTTTGCTGTATACAGGCTTGCGGGGTCAACCACCCCGTGGTCCACCACCCGGCGAAGCAGCCCGGCCCGCCGCCGTCCGTTCCGTGGCAGAGCCCCGGACCTCGTGCCGCTCACGGACGGCCCCGGCGCCGGAACGGGAGGAGTGCCGGCGTGCGCCGACAGCTCCTGCCACAGCCGTTGACGTCGCCCCGGCCTGCCCGCAGAGGGTGCGCGAACCGTGCGACCAGGGCCGTTGCGGTTGCCGCCCGGTCCGCTGCGCCCCGGGCCGACCGCTTGGGGAGCCGGCGGGCGGCACCGGCTTCCGATGTCGACCGGCGCCGCCGGCGGCGGGCCGTCGACGGACGCCCGCCCGTCGGTCGTGGAGCCCGGGTGGAAGACGCCCCGCCGGGATACCTCCTGCACGGGCCTTGACATCAGCTCGAGCGGCCCCAAAGAATTCCCGCTGCAAACACCGGAATGAAACGATTCAAAACGCGCTTCGCCGAGCTCGGGCTGTCGGAGGCGATCGAGCGGGAGATCCTCGCCTCACGCGCCCTCCCCGCCTCGGTCTCCAGGACGCCTGTCCTCCCCCCGCCATCACCGCACATCGACAGTAGGAGCCCGCATGTCCTCGGTAACGCGCCGGTCCATCCTGCGCTCGGCAATAGCCGTGGCGCTCACGCCCACCCTCGGCTCGGTGCTTCTGCCGGCGTTCGCTCCGGCGGCGTCGGCCGCCGTCTCCTGGACCGCACAGTGGATCTGGGCTCCGTCCAGCTCGACGAACCAGTGGGTGGCGTTCCGCAAGTCGTTCACTCTGGGCTCCGCGCCGTCGAAGGCGGTGACGCAGATCGCGGCGGACTCCAAGTACTGGCTGTGGGTCAACGGCACGCTCGTCGTCTTCGACGGCCAGCTCAAGCGCGGCCCCGACCGCACCGGCACCTACTACGACGAGATCGACCTCGCTCCGTACCTCACGAGCGGCCGCAACACCGTGGCGCTACTGGTGTGGTACTTCGGCAAGCAGGGCTTCTCGCACAGCGACAGCGGCAAGGGCGGTCTGCTGTTCCAGTCCGACATCACCACCGGTTCCACCACCACCCGGGTCGTCAGTGACACCAGCTGGAAGCACACCGTCCACCCGGGCTACGCCAACAACACCGGCGGCACCCAGGTCAACTTCCGTCTGCCCGAGTCGAACGTCTACTACGACGCCCGCAACGCCACCGCCGTGACCGCCTGGGAGTCCGCCGGCTTCGACGACGGCGCGTGGAGCGCCCCCACCGACTTCGGAGCCGCCGGCGCCGCGCCCTGGAACAATCTCGTCCGGCGGCCCGTCCCGCAGTTCCGGTACTCGGGCCTGAAGTCCTACGGCAACGCGTCCTCCCTGCCGTCCACGGGACAGGGCGCCACCGCCATCACGGCCACCTTGCCCTCGAACCTCCAAGTCACGCCGTATCTGAAGGTGGACGCTCCGGCCGGCGCGGTGATCGGCATGCAGACCGACCACTACGCGGACGGCGACGGACTGACCGGCCTCACGCGCGGGGCGGAGAACAACGTTCGCGCCACCTACGTCTGCGCGGGCGGGGTCCAGGAGTTCGAGGCCCTGGCCTGGATGAGCGGCACGGCGGTGAAGTACACGATCCCCGCGGGCGTCACCATCCTGGACCTGAAGTACCGGGAGTCCGGCTACGACACCGACTTCGCCGGATCGTTCAGCAGCAGTGAGCCCTTCCTCGACACCCTGTGGGGCAAGGCTGCGCGCACGATGTACGTCAACATGCGCGACAACTACATGGACTGCCCCACCCGCGAGCGCGCCCAGTGGTGGGGCGACGTGGTCAACCAGCTCAAGGAGGGCTTCTACACCTTCGACACCCGCTCCCACGCCCTCGGCGCCAAGGCCATCGCCCAGCTCGCCGCCTGGCAGAAGCCGGGCGGGGTGCTCTACTCGCCGATGCCGTCCACCATCTGGACCGCCGAGCTGCCCGTCCAGATGCTCGCCTCGGTGTGGGCCTTCGGCACCTACCACCTCTACACCGGCAACTCCGACGCCGTCTCCGGCACCTACCCGTCGGTGAAGGCCTACCTGAACCTGTGGAGCCTGGACTCGGCCGGGCTGGTCGGCCACCGCGTCGGGGACTGGGACTGGGAGGACTGGGGCTCCAACATCGACGCCCGCGTCCTGGACAACTGCTGGTACTACCTGGCCCTCGGCACGGCCATCACGCTCGCCGGCCTCAGCGGCAACAGCGGCGACATCGCCGCCTGGCAGGCCAAGCGCGACAGCATCAAGGCCAACTTCGACCGCGTGCTGTGGGACACCTCCAAGAACGAGTACCGCTCACCCGGCTACACCAAGGACACCGACGACCGCGCCAACGGCCTCGCCGTCGTCGCCGGCCTCGCGCCCGCCTCCCGCCACCGGGGGATCACCGAGGTGCTGCGCACCCACCTCAACGCCAGCCCCTACATGGAGTTCTACGTCCTCGAGGCGCTCTACCTGATGGGGGCGGCCACCGTCGCCGAGGAACGGATGCGCAACCGCTACGCCGCCCAGGTCGCCGACCCCGCCTGCCACACCCTGTGGGAGATATGGGACAAGTCAGGCGGCACCGACAACCATGCCTGGAACGGCGGCCCCCTGTACACCCTGTCCGCCTACGCCGCCGGCGTCCGTCCCACCAAGCCCGGCTGGGAGACGTACGACGTCATCCCGCAGACCGGCACACTCACGAAGATCAACACGGTCACGCCGACCGTCAAGGGCGACATCCGCTTCGGCATCACGCGCGACGGCGGCCAGGTCACCCTGACCCTCACCTCACCGGGCGCGACGACCGCGCGGGTGGGCGTCCCGACGTACGGCGGCTCCTCACCGGTCGTCAAGGCCAACGGGACCACCGTCTTCACGGGCGGCGCCTCCACCGGAAGCGTCCCGGGCCTCGGCTACGCGAGCAAGGACGCCTCGTACGTCTACTTCACCCTCCAGCCGGGCAGCTGGACGTTCACGGTCACCGGCGCGGGCCGCCTGGACGACCTCGCCCTCGGCCGACCGGTCACCAGCAACAGCAGCCTGGAGAACAGCGACTGGGGCAAGACCCGGCTCACCGACGGCAAGCTCACCAGCGTGACCGGCGCCAAGGGCTACACCAGCATCGACTTCCCCTCCGCCGACGTCAGCGCGAACCCCGTATGGGTCGAGATCGACCTCGGCGCCGACACCGACCTCGACGCCGTGCGGCTCTTCCCGCGCACCGACACCCCGGCGGTCGGCGGCGGCACAGCCGGCTTCCCCGTCGACTTCACGATCCAGACCCGCCCCGACGGATCCGGCGCCTACACCACCGCCCGCACCGTCACGGCCGAGCCCAACCCGGGCGGGCTCGTGCAGACGTACGGATTCAGGACCACCACCGCCCGTTACGTGCGCCTCCAGGCCACCAAGCTCGGCACCCCGCCCGTCGACGAGACCACCAAGTACCGCCTTCAGCTCGCGGAACTCACCGTCCCCACCGCCGCGACCACCGTCACCGCCAACTACACGCTGGAGAACGGCGACTGGGGCAAGACACGCGTCCTCGACGGCACCCTCACCAGCGTGTCCGGCGCCCAGGGCTTCACCAGCATCGACTTCCCCTCCGCCGACGTCAGCGCGACACCCGTGTGGATCGAGATCGACCTCGGTGCCGACCGGGCCGTCGGGTCCGTCACCCTCCACCCCCGTACCGGCACCGGCGCGGTCGGCGGCGGCACCGCGGGCTTCCCCGTCGACTTCACGATCCAGACCCGCCCTGATGGATCCGGCGCCTACACCACCGCCCGCACGGTCACCGCCGAACCCGACCCGGGCGGTGCCGCTCAGACCTACACCCTCGCTTCCGCCACCGGCCGCTATCTGCGCCTGACGGCCTCGAAGCTCGGCAAGCCCGCCTCGGACGAGAGCACCAGGCGCCGCCTGCAGCTCGCCGAGATCCGCATCAAGTAGCAGGGACACCCCGAAACCGGCGGCGGTGGGGCCTTCACCACGGCCCCACCGCCGCGCCCCCAAGAGGGGTCGCACTTGACACGGCACATTTTCGGTAACAGTGTATCCATTATGAGTACCTGGTCTGAGCCGCAGCCCGATTCCCGGTTCGTCGCCGCCGGTGGGTCACGGATCCACTACAAACGCGCCGGACGCGGCCCGGCACTCGTGCTGCTGCACGGCAGCGCCTCGTCGCTGCAGCACTTCGACCGTGCGGCGGCCCTGCTGTCGCAGTCCTTCGACGTCATCCGCCCCGACCTGCCGGCGTTCGGCCTCACCGGCCCTCGCCGGGACCGCGACTACCGCGTGCCGACCTACGCCGCGACGATGGCGGCCTTCCTCGAGGCACTGAAAGTGCCGCGCTGCGCGGTGGCCGGCAATTCGCTGGGCGGCGACATCGCCTGGAACCTCGCGCTGGACCACCCGGAGCGACTGACCGGCCTGGTGCTGGTCAATGCCACCGGGTACCCGGACAAGGCGGTACCGGCCGGCATGCACATGACCCGCAACCCGCTGCTGCGCCCCCTGCTGCGGCGCGTGATGCCGCGCGGCGCCGTCGAGCGCGGTCTGCGCTCGACCGTCGGCCCGCACTCGACGGTCGTGGACGACGCCATGGTGGACCGGGCCCACCAGCTCATGAGCCGGCCCGGAAACCGCTCGGCCTTCGTCGACTTCTGCAACACCGCCCAGCCCGACCGCTCCGCGCGGATCCCCCGCATCACGGTGCCCACGCTGGTGCTGCGCAGCGCAGGCATCGACGGCCAGCACTTCACCCGTGACATCCCCGGCGCCGAGGAGCTCGTACATCCCCACGGCGGTCACCTGCTGCCGGAGGAGGAACCGCAGTGGGTCGCGGACGCGATCGCACAGTTCCTCGGCTCCTCCGCCGGCACCCCCACGCCCTGAGACCAGGAGGCCGTTCCATGAAGTACTTCGTCGCGTCGGGCGAGGACCGGCAGCTCACCGCGGGCTCACGACAGGACCTGCGCGGCAGTTTCATCGCACTGTCCGACGGCGTCACGCACTACGAACTCGCCGGGCCCGAGGACGGCGACGTCGTCGTGATGGCCGGCGGACTGACCATCCCGCTGTTCTACTGGGACGGCCTCGTCACCGAGCTGCACGCCCACGGGCTGCGCACCCTGGCCTGCAGCGCGTACGGCCGCGGCTACTCGGACCGGGTGCGCGCGCGATACGACGAGTCGCTGTTCGCGCGGCAGCTGGCCGAGCTGACGGAGCGGCTCGGTCTGACGGCGCGGCCACTGCACCTCGTCGGCACCTCCCTGGGCGCGCTGGTCGCCATGACCTACGCCGCCCGGCATCCCTCGTCGGTGTCCACTCTCACCATCGTCGGACCCGCCGGTCTCACGACACCGCGGCCGACCTCCCCGCACCGGCTGCTGCGCAGCGACCTGCTGGCCGGCTTCGTCGCCCGGCGGCGTGGCCGCCGGATACTCCAGGGGCACCTCGGACACAACGTCCGCGACCCCGAACTGGTCGCGGAACTGACCGAGATGGTCCTCGACGCGTTCCGCTTCGAGGGCTCGCTGTACGCGGTCTTCGACACGCTGCAGCACCTCCCGGTCTCCGGCCGCGACGACCTGTTCCGGCAGACGGGTGCCCTCGGCATTCCGACGCTGCTGCTGTGGGGCGACGAGGACCAGGTCACGCCGATGGCCCACTTCGACACGGCGCGCACGCTGCTGAAGCCCCGGCACCACCAGGTCATTGCCGAATGCGGCCACATGGCTCCCTTCGAACGGCCCCGCGACGTCGCCGATCAGATCGTTTCGTTCGTGGCCGCACGCACCGAAAGGCTCGACTCATGAACCGTTCACCCGTCATCGACGTCCTGATCGTCGGCGCGGGCCCGTCGGGCTCCGCCGTGGCCGTCGACCTCGTACGCCGGGGACTCGACGTACGCATCGTCGACCGGTCCCCGCACGCCTTCGACGGCTCCCGCGCCAAGGGCGTCCAGCCCCGCAGCCTCGAAGTCCTCGAAGACCTCGGGGCCCTCGACGACGTGCTGGCCGGCGGCAGCACCTACCCCAAGCTCGGCCTCCACGTGGGACCGCTCGCGATGCCGTGGAAGATGTTCCCCCACAAGGAGGCGACCACGGACGTCCCGTACCCGAACACCTGGCTGATCCCCCAGTTCCGTACGGACCGGGCACTGCACGCCCGGCTGAACGAGCTCGGCCGCGAAATCGAGTTCGGCCGCGAACTGACCGGGCTGACGCAGGACGACGAGACCGTCGTCGCCCGGGTGGCCGACGCGCAGGGCACGGAGGAGATCGTCGCCCGCTACGTCGTGGGCGCGGACGGCGGTTCCAGTGTGGTCCGCAGGCAGCTCGGCGTCGGTTTCGTCGGGACGACGGACGACAGCGACCGGGTCCTCATCGTCGACGCCTCGGTGAGCGGCCTGGCTCGCGACCGGTGGCACATGTGGCCCCGCCCGGGCGGCAGACTCGTCGGCGCCTGCCCGCTCCCCGACAGCGACATGTTCCAGTGGATGATCCGTCTCACGCCGGACGAGGAACCGCCCTCGAAGAAGGACGACATCCTCCGGCGGATCCACGACCACACCCACGACCGGCGCATTCAACTGCACGAGATCCACTGGACGTCGGTGTTCCGGCCCAACATCCGCCTGGCGCGGAGCTACGGCCGAGGACGTGTCCTCCTCGCCGGTGACGCCGCGCACGTTCACCCCCCGGCCGGCGCCCAGGGCCTGAACACCGGTATGCAGGACGGTTACAACCTCGGCTGGAAGCTCGGTCAGGTCCTCGCCGGTGCGGACCAGGCGCTGCTGGACACCTACGAGACGGAGAGGCAGCCGATCGCCGCCGGGGTCCTGGGTCTGTCCACGGAGAAGTGGGGCGGCATCGCCAGGCTCGACCCGTCGAGCATGAAGCGGGGCAAGGACGAGCAGCAGCTCGGCCTGACGTACCACGGCGGCCCGCTCGCCCCCGCCGACGGGATGCGCACCGGGACGCTGCGCGTCGGCGACCGCGCGCCGGACGCGGAGCTCTTCGGCGCCGAGGGGACCGGGACCCGGCTGTTCGACGTGTTCCGCGGGCCGCACTTCACCGCGATCGCCTACGGTGCCGGCGCCGCCCGGGACCTCGAACGGCTCGTCTGGCCGACGGCCGGCGCCCGGCTGAAGCGGCTGACCGTCGGGGCGGCCGCCGACGACGGGCTCGTTCTCTCCGACTCCGGGAACACGCTGCGGCGTGGCTACGGCCTGGCCGGAGACACACTGCTGCTGATCCGTCCCGACGGCTACATCGGGCACATCGCCACTCGGGACTTCCTCACCACCACACGATCCGCCGCGCGGGCGATGACGCCGTAACCCCTGACCAAGGAGTCGCACCATGTCCCACCAGGGCCACATCCGTTCCGGTTCGGGGGCCACCGTATGAGCCGCGTACTGCTGCGCGGGGCGCGGGTCGTCACGATGGCGCCGGGCCGGCCCGACGCCGAGCACGTCGACGTCCTCGTGGACGCCGACCGTATCTCCGCCGTCGGCGCGGACATCGAGGCGCCGGACGCCGAGGTCGTCGACCTCTGCGGCCGTATCGTCATCCCCGGTCTGGTCAACGCCCACCTGCACACCTGGCAGACCGCGTTGCGCTCGGTGGGCGCCGACTGGACCCTGATGGAGTACCTCACCCGTCTCCACGGTGAGTGCGCCGGGCGCTACACCCCTGCCGACATGCACATCAGCAATCTCGCCGGCGCCCTGAGCCAGATCAACTGCGGTACGACCACCGTGGGCGACTGGTGTCACAACGTCCTGTCCCCCGAGCACGCCGACGCGGCCGTCGAGGGTCTGGCCCGGTCCGGTGTCCGCGCCGTCTTCCTGCACGGCACGCCCTACCGTGCACCGGAGATCCCCCACCCACTCGCCGAGATCGACCGGCTGCTCGACGGGCCTGTGCGCGATCACGCCCTCATCACACTGGGCATGGCGCTCCAGGGACCGCAGTACTCCTCCGTCGAGACCGCGTCGGCCGATTTCCACGCCGGCGCACAACGCGGTCTCGTCGTCTCGATGCACCAGAGCGGCGGGGACCCCTCACCCGGCTGGGAAGCCGTGCGCGCCGCCGGCCTGTTCGGCCCGCTGACCAACATCGTGCACGGATCCGGCCTGTCCGAGGACTGGATCAAGAGGCTCGTCGAAGCGGGTGTCACGTTCACCAGCACCCCGGAGAACGAACTGGGCCAGGGACACGGCACACCCGTCACCGGGTCGCTGCTGCGCCTGGGCTCGGCGCCCTCCCTGGGGACCGACATCGACACCGCCGTGCCCGGCAAGCTTCTCACCGCGGCCAGGTTCGCCCTGGCCCACCAGCGCAGCCTGGACCACGCCCACCACCGGCAGACGACCGGCACGCACCTCGACACGCCCTCGGTCACCGCCAAACAGGCACTGGCCTGGGCCACGGTCGAAGGGGCGAGGGCCCTGGGCCTGGCAGACCAGGTGGGCCGGATCGAGGTGGGCATGCAGGCAGACCTGGTCGCCGTCGACGCCCGGGCCCTCAACCTGTGGCCGGCGCACGACCCCGTCGCCACGGTCCTGCACGCCGACATCGCGAACATCGAAGCCGTGATGATCGCCGGCAGGTGGCGCAAACGCGATCACGGACTGCTCGCGTCCGGCCTCGACGAGGTCAAGGACCGGCTGCGCGAGTCCGGGGAGCGGCTGCTGCGCGGTACGGGGCCCGAAGGCCCCCGGGTCTGACAGCGCTCACGGCGCGGTGCCGAAGCGGGGGTGAGACCGGCGGCAAGGGAGGTGAGGCTCACGGGCCAGGGCCGTGAGCTGGGCTGCTGCCCGTCGCCCGCCGAGTCAGATGTCGTCACGCAGGCGGGCCAGCCCGCTGAGAAGAAGCTCGAGACCGAAGGAGAACTCGTCCTCGATCGGAACGGGCATCGACCCGGCCACCGCCACGGTTGCCGGGAACAGCTCCGGATCCACGCTGCGAAAGTCGGCGGACAGCGCCGCGTCGTCGCTTCCCGCCCCGCCGTGCCCGCCGGCCTGCATGGCGAATCCGAGGACGTAGCGGGCGAGGGTCGCGTAGGCGTGCGCCGCCACTCGCGGCGGGAAGCCGCTGTCGAGCAACACCGCGATACAGCGCTCCCGCAGCGCCATCGCGTTGGGCCCCAAGGGAATCTGCTCGACCATCAGGCGCGCCGCGTTCCGGTGCCGGGCCAGGGCGTCGAACATCGCGTGCGCGACCGCCCCCAGCGCCTGCTGCCAGCCCATCGAGCGGAGCTCGGCGCTGTTCGGTTCCACGCCGGCGAACATGCGGTCCACGACATGGGCGATCAGGACCGCCCGGTTGTCGAAGTGCCGGTACAGCGTCGCCGTGCCCGAGCCCAGGCGTTGTGCCAGCGTCCGCATCGAGAGAGCGTCGGAGCCCTCCTCGTCCACGATCTTCAGTGCGGTGGCGACGATCCGCTCCAACGGCACGGGCGGTCGCCCCGGTGAACGCCGAGCAGGTGCGCTCGCCCTCATAGGGTCAGCAGCCGCCACGAAACACCTCACCCAGTCCCCTCAGCACCATAACAGCAACACTGTATCCGATATGAGGACCGCCGATCGGGGCACCCCCCGGTCGCCGCGGCGGCCGGCCGGCCGTCAGCCGTGTCAACAACGCTGCGGCTCAATACACCTGGTCCGCGGCGTGCGGGCCCGTCTTGCCCGTGAAGGGAAAGAGCGGGTATCCCTCCGTGCAGTCCCCCTCCGGTGGATGATACGGCCAGCCCATCCCGAAACGGTACAGAAGCGTCAGCGTGACGACTGTTCCGAGCAGGGCGAGACACATGGTGGCCCGGCCGCCGGGGAGAGGCCGCCTTCGCAGTGCGAGTTGGGTCAGCAGCACCAACAGGGTCATGCAGAGCCACACCGCCGGCATCATCATCTGCAGCCCGATGTTGTTGCTGGAGTCGTTCCCGAGCGGGCAGTCCGCCCACGATCGCACCGTCCACACCGTGCCGCCGTACACGCCGACCGCAGACAGGACAGGAGCCGACGCATACCAGCCGCAACCCGGCGCGGAGACGGGCGGCCTGTCCTGCGTCCGCGAAACGAGCATCCCTGCGCCTCCCCTGAACAACCACGATGTGGGCTACCCGAGCAGGCCTGCCGGCCGGCTCCCCACCCGGCGACCGAGCCGCTCACTCACACTGACCGGAAAAGTGATCGACTCGGTTCCCGCCCGAGTGTCCGGTCGAGGAGCGGTCGGACGGTCGGGTGAGGCATGCGTCTGCGACGACTGCCGCCCGTGCGGCCGGGTTTCGGCTGCACGGGCGGCCGTCGGCACTGGGCTCGGGTCGTGTCAGAGGTGCTGCTCGGTGGCCCGGGTGCGGTGGTACTCGTCCTGGCGCTCGTCCGTGATGCACGCCGGGATCGGGAAGTCCCACCAGCCGGGTACCCAGGGGCCCGCGGCATCGCGGTCGGTGGGCACCTCGATCAGGGCCGGCGCCCCGGACCGGACGGCCTTGCGCAGGTCGGTTCCAGGGACGCCGCGCCCGCGTCCTGCGCACCGGACCCGAGCGCGCCCGCCCGCGCGAGACGGCAGCCGGCAGCCGGCAGACACTGACCGCTTGTGCGGCACGGTCCCTGACAACCGTGCCGCACAAGGCTCCCCTCCCCCACCCGGCAACCGTGCCGCACAAGCCCTCTCCCTCGGCCGCCGGAGCCGATCCGCGGGCCGAGCATCGCCGGCGCCCCCGCCCAGGCCCGCGCGACGATCGACGCCCGCCATGCGGCCGGCGCGACCAGCGCCGTCCTCGCCCCCGCCGGCCCCGACCCGCCGGCCGCACTGGACTCACTCGCCCGCGCCCTGCCCGACCAGCGCTGAACCGACCACACGGGATCGGGGGAGACCGACGCGGCGCCGACCCCGGCAGCTGCTCGGCAGTTGTTCGGCTGCGGCCGGTGCCGGACATGGGGGATCGGGCGAGGGCGGGCTCGGGCATGGGCGGATCGACGTCGGGGCCGGTCCGGAAGACCCGGTCGGCCGGGGTGAGCGCCTGCACCCTGCGCCCTGTGCCCTGTACCCGGACAGGCGCTCGGCCAGAGCTCCGGGCGACGCCGGCGGCGGGACGAGAGGGAGCCTGCCGCCCCCGCCCCGCCGGGCAGGACGGTCGCCGAGACCGCCCTCGAGCGCGATGCGTCAGCGCATGTCGGCCGCGTCGAGCAGGACGGTCACCGTGGGGACGACGAGCCCTGTCGCCGTGTCGGCCTTGATCCCCGCACGGGCGCTGGCGCCGTCGAAGACCAGCATCAGCTGGCGGGCCAGCAGATCCGGGTCGTTCGCCCCACCCTGTTCGGCCTCGGCGCGGAAGAAGCCCGTCAGGTTCTCCTTCACCCGGTGGGCCACCCGGCTCGCAGGGTGGCTCTGGTCCTTGAGCTCGATCTGCACGGCGAGGAACCGGCAGCCCTGGAAGTCGGGCTCACCCGCCTGGGAGGCCAACTCGTCGAACACGTGCATGATCCGCTCGCGGGGCGAACCGTGGGCGTCCGCCGCGGGCAGCAGCGTCGCCACATAGGCGGAGGCGCGATCCTCCAGGCTCGCCGCCAGCAGTTCGCCCTTGCTCTCGAACAGCTGGTACATGGAACGCTTCGACACCCCCGCCGCCTTGCACAGCGCGTCGACGCCGATGCTGACACCGTCTCGGTAGGTGAGCGTGGCCGCCGCCTCCAGCAGCCGCTCTCGGGGACTTGACTTCGCGTCGGTGGTCATACCGCGAGGTTAACTCGATTCCCGCCAATTGAAAACCGATCGGTTTACGACGCCCAGCGGGGTGATCGTCGGCGCCGTCCACGGCCGGGAGGGTGGAGGAACACGGCCCGCGCCGACCGCCACGAGATCGGCGGTCGGCGCGGGTACGGGGCGCCTCCCCTCCCCGGTGGCGAGCGACCGCGCACCCCCGGCGGTTCAGGCTCAGTGAGCGATCACGGGCTCGCCCTCCGCCGACACGAGAGGCGCATTCGGTATCAGCAACGCCGACAGGACGGAACCGACGACGAAGAACCCGGCGCCCCACGCCAGGGTGGCCGTGTAACTCTCGATCCCGGCCTGCGCCACGGTCAGCGCGCCCGGCTCGTGCGAGGCCAGGTAGTCGGTAGCGGCCGACGAGGCGACGGTGGTCAGCAGCGCCGTGCTGATCGAGCCGCCCACCTGCTGACCGGTGTTGATCAGCGCCGAGGCCACGCCCGTGTCCTCGTGGTGCACGCCCGCGGTCGCGCCCTGGAAGGCGGTGGCCATCACTCCCCCGAGGCCGAGACCCAGCAGGATCAGGCCGGGCATGATGTCGACGACGTAGGCACTGTCCAGCGCGAGTCGGGTCAGCAGGGCCATGCCGGAGGCGGCGACGAGGAAGCCGGCACTGATCACGATCTTCGGACCGACCCTGGGCAGCAGCAGCGCGGGCGCCGTGGTCGACGCGGCGACGATGCCCGCGACCATCGGCAGGAACGCCAGACCCGTCCTGATCGGCGAGTAGCCGATACCGGCCTGCAGGTAGTAGGTCAGGAACAGGAAGATCGAGAACATCCCCATGCCGATGACGAACACCGCGAGGAACGAACCGCCGCGGGTCCGGTCCAGCACGAGTCGCAGCGGCAGCAGCGGATGCGCGACCCGGGACTCCAGCCGGACGAACACCGCGAGCAGGATCACGCCGACGATCAAGCAGCCGAGGGTGACCGGGTCGGTCCAGCTGGTGGATTCGACGTGCGCGAACCCGTAGACGACGGCGAACAGCGCGGCGCTCGCCACGAGGGCGCCGGGAACGTCGAGCCTGGGCCGCTCGGCGACCGCGGGCCTGGCCAGCAGCAGCACCGCACCGACCAGCGCGACGGCGGCGAAGACGACGTTCACGTACATCACCCAGCGCCAGGACGCCCATTCGGTGAGCATGCCGCCGAGCAGCAGCCCGACCGCGCCGCCCGCCCCGGCCAGCGCGCTGAAGACGCCGAACGCCTTCGGCCTCTCTTTGGGGTCGGTGAACGTCACGCTGAGCAGGGAGAGCGCCGCCGGCGCGAGCAGCGCGGCGAAGAGACCCTGGGCCACCCGTGCCGTGACGAGAACGTCGAAGCCGGTGGCCGCGCCGCCGAGGACCGATGCGCCCGCGAATCCGATCAGGCCGGTCACGAAGGTGGTTCGCCGGCCGAACAGGTCGCCGAGCCGGCCACCGAGCAGCAGCAGGCTGCCGAACGCCAGGGCGTAACCCGTGATGACCCACTGCCTGCTGCCGTCGCTGAAGCCGAGGTCGTGCTGCGCCGCGGGAAGCGCGATGTTCACGACGGTCGCGTCGAGCGTGACCATGAGCTGCGCGGTGCCCAGCACGACGAGCACCCACCAGCGCACGGCGTGTGAGCCGCGACGGCCCGATCCTGTTTTCCCGGAGGCGGGCGCGCTTCGGTCGAAGGTGGTACGCACATTTCCCCTTAGTCGCTGGTCACAGGCCGGCCATCGAACTGGAAACCGATCTGTTTTCCCTAAGAGAAACAGGTCGGTTTCCGTGGCGCAAGCGAGTGGGCCGCCTCCGGCCGGGAGCGGCCGGTCGGGGCTGGGGCGAGCCGGGCGGGGCCGGAGGCCCGCACGGACCGGCGACCACACCCCGACCGATCACCCGTCCGCACCGACGGATCCGCCCGGGCGCTTGCGCTGGGAAACCGATCGGTTTACTGTGGTGGAAACCGATCAGTTTCCTCATCTGTGGAGGCAGTCATGACCGCTCTGAAGGGCGCGAACATCCTCGTCACCGGCGGCAGCCGGGGCATCGGCAAGGCCCTGGTGGAGGAGCTCTACGCACGCGGCGCCGGCAAGGTCTACGCCACGGCCCGCGACCCGCGCGGCGTGACGCACCCCGACGCCGTGCCCGTGGCGCTGGAAGTGACCGACCCGGCCTCCGTGGCGGCCGCCGCCGCCCAGGCGCAGGACATCACCGTGCTGATCAACAACGCCGGCGCCTCGGTCGGCGCGTCCTTCCTCGACTCCCCGGTCGACGACGTGCGCCGGGAGTTCGAGACCAACTTCTACGGACCGCTGCTGCTCACCCGGGCGTTGGTGCCGGTGATCGAGCGCAACGGCGGCGGCCACCTCCTCAACGTGCACTCCGTGCTCTCGTGGATCGCGCTCGGCGGCTCCTACAGCGCCTCCAAGGCCGCCCTGTGGTCGCAGACCAACTCCCTGCGCCTGGAACTGCAGCCGCGCGGGATCAACGTCACCGGACTGCACGTGGGATACGTCGACACCGACCTCGCAGCGGGCGTCGACGCACCCAAGTCGGACCCCCGGGACGTCGCCGCACTCGCCCTCGACGGCATCGAGACGGACGCCCACGAGGTCCTCGCCGACGACATCTCCCGCCACGTCAAGGCAGGCCTCGCCGGCGACCTCGCGGCACTGTATCCCCAGCTGGCCAAGTAAGCCCCTTCGCACAAGGAGACGGCGACATGCCCACCCAGGACCCACGCCCCACGATCCACATCCCCGGCACCACCAGCCACACCATCCCCTCACGCGCAGGACGCCACGGCCACGAGGGATCCCTGCGCTATCTCAAGGCGGGCACCGGGTCCCCGCTGGTGCTGCTGCACACGGTGCGCACCCAGGCCGAGCACTTCCGCCACCTCGTCCCGCTCGTCTCGGACCGGTACACCGTGTACGCCCTGGATCTGCCGGGGATGGGCTACTCCGAGATCGTGCCCGGGGCGTCGTACGACGAGCCGGCCATGCGGGCGGGCGTCGAGCGGCTCCTCACCGAACTCGACCTCCACGACGTCACGTTGGCCGGCGAGTCCATGGGGGCGGTACTCGCCCTGACCACCGCGGCCGACCTGCCCGAGCGCGTCCGGCGCGTCGTAGCGGTCAACACGTACGACTTCCGCGGCGGGATCGCCCGGTCCTCCCTCCTCGCCCGTGTGGTGGTCGGCGGCGTCCTCACGCCCGGTGTGGGCCCGGTGATCGCCGGGGTGGAACCCAGGCCCGCCCTCGGCGCGATCCTGCGGGGCGGCCTCGGCGACAAGAGCGCACTGCGGGAGGACTACGTGGACGAACTCCTCCAGGTGGGCGGCCGCCCCGGCTACCCGACCGTCGCCCGGGCCGTGTACCAGGCCCTGCCCAGCCTCATCGCCGCCCGCTCCCGCTACCCCGAGGTCAAGGCCCCCGTCCACCTCGTCTACGGCGAGAACGACTGGTCCAGGACGTCGGACCGGGAGGCCGACAGGAGGCTGCTGCCGGCCGCCGACTTCACTCAGGTGCCGAAGGCCGGCCACTTCATCGCCCTGGAACGGCCCGACGTCCTGGCCGACTTGCTGAACGCCGTGGCGTGACAGCCCCGGGGCGGACCGCCGTGACGGTCCCGGGCGAGTTCGACTGACCCCCTGGTCCGGTGCATCGTTCCTCCGGTCTCCTCCGATCTCCTCCGGTCTCCTCCTGTCTCCTGCCTCCTCGCTCTCCAGGACGAAGACCGGCTTGTGGCCGGCGCGGCCCGAGGTCGGCTCGTCGGGGATCTCTTCCCAGCCGTGGATCCCGCTGGTGACCAGCTCGGGATGGAGCCTCCCGGCCGCCACCGCCTCGAGGGTCGGCGTCATGTCGGGGCGTGCGTGGCCCTTGCCGTTGTGGAAGTGGACACCGCGCTGGTACATCTGCAGCAGTGGGAGCCGGACCTCGTCGAAGTAGACGACCGTCATACACGCGCGATCACCCGTGGCGCGGCGAGCGCGGTCCGGTTTCCTCTCGTGCAGCGTTCAGGCGGCGGGCTCCAGGCGGACACAGCACCGACCCGGGCCGGGCGCAAGCGTGGCCGTGTACCCGCACTCCCCCAGTCCGCGCAGGACACCGCGCAACAGGTGCAGGTTCATGCCGCAGACCGTCTCCGTGTGGTCGCGGGCCAGGGCGTGGAAGGGCCAGTTGCCCAGCACGACGGCCCGCTCCTCGCGGCCGGGCTCGAATCCGTACCGCTCCAGGACGTCGAGCAGGACCGCGCCGTCCGACTCCCCCAGGTGAGCACCGAGCTCTTCCGCCTTGCGTCGCAGTACCGGTTGCACCGCCTCGCCGGTCGCTGCGGATTCCTCCACGGCCTGGGCGAGCAGTCGCCCGGCAAGCTCGTAGCGCCGGTCCGGCAGCCGCCCGTCACGGCCTCCCGCCGGGTGACCCGCCGTCCGCCGGGTGGCCGTTGCGGGGCGAACGGGAGGACGCTGGAAGCAGGCGATCCATGTTCCCGGCAGCGGTGCCGATCGCCACGGGGGTCGCGGCTGCGCGTGCCGTCCAGCGGATGGGAGAAAGCCCATGAGGGTCGGAGTACTGACCGGCGGCGGTGACTGCCCCGGCCTGAACGCCGTGATCCGCAGTGTCGTCCGCAAAGGCGTCGACGCGTACGGCTTCGACTTCGTCGGGTTTCGGGACGGCTGGCTCGGCCTGCTCCGGGATGTCGTCCTGCCGCTGGACGTCGCCAGGGTGCGGGGGATCCTCCCCCGCGGCGGCACCATCCTCGGCTCCTCACGCACCAACCCGTTCACCCACGAGGACGGGATGCGTCGCATGCAGGACACCCTTGCCGCGCACGACGTCGACGCGCTCGTCGTGATCGGCGGCGAGGACACCCTCGGCGTGGCCACCGAACTGAGCCGTCACGGGGTCCCCCTGGTCGGCGTGCCGAAGACCATCGACAACGACGTCTGCGGCACCGACTACACCTTCGGCTTCGACACCGCGGTCGGTATCGCGACCGAGGCCATCGACCGGCTCCACACCACCGCCGAGTCCCACATGCGCGCCCTGGTGGTGGAGGTCATGGGTCGCCACTCCGGGTGGATCGCCCTGCACGCCGGCGTCGCGGGCGGCGGCAACGTGATCCTCATCCCGGAACGGCCCTTCGACATCGATCAGGTATGTGAGCAGGTGCAGAACAGATTCAAGATCAACTATGCGCCGATCGTCGTGGTGGCCGAGGGAGCCGCCCCGAAGGAGGGGCAGGTGGTCCTCAAAGACCAGTCGCGGGACGAGTTCGACCACGTGCGGCTGTCCGGCGTCGGCGAGTGGCTGGCCCGCGAGATCTCGGAACGCACCGGCAAGGACGCCCGCACCACAGTTCTCGGGCATGTTCAGCGCGGCGGCACCCCCAGCGCCTTCGACCGCTGGCTGGCCACACGCTTCGGGCTGCACGCCATCGACGCGGTCAAGGACGGCGACTTCGGCGTCATGGTCGCCCTGCAGGGCACCCGGATCGTCCGCGTCCCCCTCGCCGAGGCCACGGCGAAGAACAAACTCGTCGATCCGTCGCTGTACGACGAGTTCGAGGTCTTCTTCGGCTGACCGGCGTCACACGTCACGGCGCCGCCGGGCACCGCCGGGCACCGCCGGGCACCGCCGGGCAGTGCCGAGCAGAGCCGGAAGCCGGCGAAGGGGCATGTACCCGGCTTCCCGCCCCGTCCTCGCTACCCGTTCCCCCGCTACTCCGCTTCCTCTCCCGTCTCCCCCGTCCTGCCCGTCCCGCCCGTCTCGCCTTTCTCCTTCCGGTGCAGACCGGTTCGCACCGCGCTTGCCACCACCTTGGCGGCCACTCCGACGAGCAGGATGTTCCCCACCATCTGCACCATCGTGAGGACGCGCGCCGTCTGCGTGACGGCGGTGATGTCGCCGAAGCCGACCGTGCTGAACACGGTGAGGGTGAAGTACAGCGAGTCGGTCCTCGTGAGGGGCTCGCTGAAGCTGCCGGGCGTGCCGCGCTCGAGCAGGAAATAGGCACCCGAGAAGAGCAGGAGGAAGAGCGGCACGGTGGTGGAGAGCGCCTCGACGGCCCGCAGACGGGGGGAAGGGGAGCGGGCGATCGTACGGATCTGCCACGCGAAGAGCGCCAGCATGCCCAGCAGACCCACGACGACGCCGACGGCCGAGCCACCTGAGAACCCCGAGTCCATGGGCAGCAGGTAGTACCCGACGACGAGTCCGGTCGCCGTCATGACCGTCCGCAGACCCCCGAGCACCGCCTGGCGGCGGGCCGGCCAGGACAGCCGCGCGTCACGGCCCGCCGAGCGGCTGTCGTGCGAAGGAGCCGGTGGGGTCATGTACGGGTCCTCGACTCGGAGCAGGGGTCAGGTGAAGTGGACTCCTCTTCGCCCTCAGCGACATCGCCCGCAGAGGGTGATTCGCGTTCCCGGCCGACCGCGACACCGCCGTGAGCGCACGAACGCCCGCGCGGCCGGCCCGGGGCGACGCGGCCGACGCCGGCCGGCGCGGTTCGCCGACTTCACCCGCGACGGGTGATCACGCGTCGCCCGGACGCCCGCAGGCTCGGAGACACAGCGCTGGGCGTTGTATCTCACCGAGGAAGCGAGGAATCCACCATGAGCACGACCACGACTCACCACCGCTCGGAATCGGCCCATGCGGGGGCCGGCGGGCTGGTGACGTTCGCCGCCGTCATGCTGTTCATCGCCGGCGTCCTCGATCTCTTCCGGGGCATCATGGCCATCGCCGAGGACGACGTGTTCGTCTCCACCCCGAACTACGTCTTCAAGTTCGACCTGACGAGCTGGGGCTGGATCCAGCTGGTCCTCGGAGTGATCGCCATGGCCGTGAGCGTCGGCCTCTTCTCGCGCGCCACGTGGGCACGGGTCGTCGCGGTCGGCATCGCGGGACTGCTGCTCATCGCGAACTTCCTGTCGATCCCGTACTACCCCGTCTGGTCGCTCACCCTGATCGCGCTGTACGCCTTCGTCATCTGGGCCCTGTGCGTCGTGCGGCGGGAGGACTGAGGGGGACTCCGGCGACGTCCGCCTCGTCTGTCACGGCGGCTGCTGCCCGCAGCAGCCGCTCATGACGCGGCAGGTCAGGTCACGGATCACAGGCGCAGGACGACCAGCGCCGTGTCGTCGGTGGTGCCGGTGGGGGGCAGCAGGTCGGCCAGGAGCGCGTCGGCCAGCGCCTCGGGGTCGGACTGTCCGTGGCGGACGAGGGAGTCGGTGAGACGGGCCAGACCGACGTCGATGTCCTCGTGGCGACGCTCGATCAGTCCGTCGGTGTACAGGACCAGCGTGGCGCCCTCGGCGAAGGACGTACTGGCCTGCGGTCGCGCGACGTGCTCGGGGCGCGCGCCGAGCGGCGGGTCGGTCGCCCGGTCGAGGAAGGTCACGGTGCCGTCCGGGTCGAGCAGCGCGGGTGGCGGGTGGCCCGCGCTGCTGTACGTGAGGGTGTGGGTGGCCCAGTCGATGAAGATCTTCACCACCGTGCTCGACTCGGCGCCGTCGACATGGCGGGCGTACAGACCGAGGGCCTCCACGGCCCGGGCGGGGCCGTCGGCGACCCGGGCGGCGGCGCTGAGCGCGCTGCGCAGCTGCCCCATGACACCGGCCGCCCGCAGACCATGGCCCACGACGTCGCCGACGGCGACCGCGATGCGGTCACCGGGCAGGTCGACCAGGTCGTACCAGTCGCCGCACACGTTGAGGGTGCCGACGGCGGGACGGTAACGGACGGCTGCCCTGTGGTGTCCGACCGGCGTCGGGGTGGGCAGCATCGCCGCCTGAAGAGCCAGCGCGACCTCACGGTCGTGCGCGTGGGCCCGGCGCAGACGTTCGTTCACGTCCTGCAGTTCACGGGCACGGGTGTACAGCTCGGCCTCGAGCACGCGCGCCCGGCTGCTGTCGCTGCCCGTGCCGCCGCGGGCGCGGATGAGTTCGGTGACCTCCTCCACCCGGTGCACGATCAGAACCACGTCCCCGTCCGGGCCCAGGACGGGGGCGTTGACCGGGCTCCAGAAGTGCTCCACCCAGTGGCCGGGCCGCGCGCGGTCCTCGATGTCGTAGCGCAGCAACGCCATGGTGTCGCGCTCCGCGGTTTCCACCACACGCATCATCGACGCCTGGGTCTCGCGCATGCCGGCCGCGGCCGCGTCGTTGGGGTTCTCGGGGAAGACGTCGAACATGTAGCGGCCCAGCAGCTGCTCGCGGGTGCGCCCGGCCAGCCGGAGGAAGTCCTCGTTGGCGTCGACGTACACGAGGTCGGGGGTCAGCAGAGCCACCATGCCGGGGAGGGCCCGGAACACTGCCGCGTAGTCGATCCGCGGTTCCCTCATGCGCTGCCCGCCTCGGTGCCGCCCGTCACTGTGCGGCTCCACGATAGGAGGGAAAGCGCCACCGGGCCCGGGCACTGAGCCTTCCGGCCCATGGCCGTCACCTGCGTGGCCCCACGGCGGTCGGGTCCGGTCCTTTCCGGTCCCGCCGGGTCCTTCCCCGCCGGCATCCGGGCGGCCGGCCTCCTCCGTCACACCGTGCGGGTCCGTCACGCACTCGCGGGTCCGTCACGCCCGTTCGGGTACGACCGCGACGGCGCAGGCAGAGTGGTGCAGGACCGTGTGCGCCACCCGCCCCAGCCGGATCCCGAGGTGTCCGGGCGCGCGACGGGCACCGACCACCAGCAGGTCGGCCTCACGCGAGGCGTCGAGCAGGACCCTCCTGGCAGGTCCCTCGACCGTCCGCCGGTGCAGATCCGTCTGCGCGGGCTTCTCCTTCAGCGCCAGCTCCGCTGGGCCCGGCTCCGGGCCGACCGGCCCCCCGCACGGTTCGGCGCCGCGGGCCGGACGGCGGACCCACCACGCCGGCGAGGTCCGACGCAGCGGTGCCGTCGCTCCCGAGCCGGTGCCCGACACGACCTGCCCTGGTACCGGACCCCGGCCGGCGCCGGCTGCCGAGGGTCCGCACCGCCGGGGCCGAACGTTACGGTGCGCGTGGGCCGTTGGACTCGATGCGGTGCTGCGGACGCGCCGGACCCGGCCGAAGTCGCGTACCTCGTCGTCCAGCGGTGGATCATGAGGGCAGACGGCGGAAGGCGGCAGATGTCCAAGGGGTCGGCCAGGCACGTTCCAAAGTGGCGCCGACTGGTGCCCGGTCCGGTCGCGCTCCTCGGCTACCGGCGTGCGTGGCTGGCGGGTGATCTGCTCGCCGGGGTGACCGTGGCCGCTTATCTGGTGCCGCAGGTCATGGCCTACGCGGGCGTGGCCGGGCTGCCTCCGGTGGCCGGCCTGTGGGCGATCCTGCCGGCCCTCGCGCTGTACGCGGTGTTCGGGACATCACGCTTGCTGTCGGTCGGCCCGGAGTCCACGACGGCGCTCATGACGGCCGCCGTGATCGCACCGCTCGCCGCGGGCGACGCCGAGCGTTACGCCTCCCTGGCAGCGGCCCTCGCGATCACTGTCGGGCTGCTCTGCCTGGTGGCCCGGACGCTGCGGCTGGGCTTCCTCGCGGACCTGCTGTCCCGCCCGGTCCTCATCGGCTATCTGGCGGGCGTGGCGCTCATCATGACGGTGGACCAGCTGCCCAGGCTGACCGGGGTGCGGACGAGCGGCACCGAGTTCTTCCCCCAGCTGTGGTCCTTCCTCGTCCACCTGCCCGACGCGGACCCGGCGACCGTCGTCTTCTCCAGCGTCGTCCTCACGTTCCTCTTCTTGACGGCCCGATACGCTCCCGCCGTGCCCGGCCCGCTCGTCGCCTTCGTCCTCGGCACGGCCGCCGTCGTGCTCTTCGACCTCGACGGGCGGTACGGGCTGAAGGTGATCGGCGAGGTGCCGTCCGGTCTGCCGGGCCTCGCCGTGCCGGACCTGAGCGAGCTGCCGCACCTCGTCCTGCCGGCGCTGGGCGTGCTCCTGGTCGCCTACACCGACTTCATCCTCACCGCGCGGGCCTTCGCCGACCGCGGCGCCGACGGCCCCGGGCTCGATGCCGACCAGGAGTTCCTCGCCCTGGGCGCGGCGAACCTGGGCGCGGGGATGTTTCACGGATTCCCGGTGAGCAGCAGCGCCAGCCGCACCGCGCTCGCCTCCACGGGCGGCGCCCGCAGCCAGGTGTACTCGCTGGTGGCCGGAGCGGTGGTGCTCGCCGTGCTGCTCTTCCTCAGTCCGCTGCTGACTCGCACGCCCTCCACCGTGCTCGGCGCGCTCGTCGTCTACGCGGCGGTCCGCATGATCGACCTCGCGGGCTTCCGCCGGCTGGCGGCCTTCCGCCGCAGGGAGCTGCTGCTGGCGCTCGGGTGCCTCGCCGGGGTCCTCGCCCTGGACATCCTGTACGGGGTGATCGTGGCCGTCGGCCTGTCGGTGGCCGAACTGCTGACCCGGGTGGCGCGCCCGCACGACGCCGTCGAGGGTGTGGTCCCCGGGGTGGCCGGCATGCACGACGTCGACGACTACCCGCAGGCCCGCACCATCCCCGGTCTGCTGGTCTACCGCTACGACTCGCCGTTGTTCTTCGCCAACGCGGAGGACTTCCGGCGTCGCGCCCTGGCCGCCGTCGACGAACAGGGCGCCGCGGTCCGCTGGTTCGTCCTGAACACCGAGGCCAACGTCGAGGTCGACATCACCGCCCTCGACGCCGTGGAGGATCTGCGACGCGAACTGAGTCACCGCGGCATCGTGTTCGCCCTCGCCCGCGTGAAGCAGGACCTGTGGGACGACCTCGGGAAGTACGGTCTCGCGCAGTCGGTCGGCGAGGACCTCGTCTTCCCCACCCTGCCGACGGCGGTGGCGGCCTACCGCGCGTGGCTCGACCGTCAGTAGGGCGGCCACGCCCCCGGGGCGGCCCGCAGGGCGGTCTGCGGTACCGGAAGGACCGGTCACTGGACCACACGGCGCATGGTCCCGGTCCGGAGCGCAGTGCACGCTGTCCTCGGAAGCCCGAAGCCCCGCGAGGGAGGCATGTCATGCTCGCCACTTCCACCCCCGACATCGTGCGCTCGCTGTCCGCCGAACACCGCGAGCGGCTCATGCGCTTCGCCCGCGAGGTCTGCGTCCCCCAGGGAGCGCGTCTGTTCGAAGAGGGCGAACGCGCCGACCGCTTCTGGATCATCCGCACCGGCAGGGTCGAACTCGACATGCACGTGCCGGGCCGTCGGGCCGCCGTCATCGAGAGCCTCGGCCACAACGAGCTGGTCGGCTGGTCCTGGCTGTTCCCGCCGCACGCCTGGCAGATGGGCGCCGAGGCGATGACACCGGTACGAGCCTACGAGTTCGACGCCACGGCCGTCCGGTCGATGTGCCGGGACGACCCGGCCCTGGGTCACGAGGTCGGCCAGTGGGTGGGCCGGGTCCTCGCCCACCGTCTGCGCTCCGCCAGGACCCGCCTCCTCGACCTGTACGCCCCTCACGGCGCCGGCAGCCTCATCTGACCCGACCGGGCCCGCACGGTCGCCGAAGAAGCGGACAGGCACGGCGCCCCCGCACACGTCGGTGATGTCATGACCGGCACGGCTCACACGGCCGGCACCGGTGCGGGAGTAGGGCCGGTCGGCCCTGGTGCGTCCGGCTCCGGCGCGTGATGATCGCAAGCACGGGCCGGTCGCAGCCCGTCCTCCACCGGGGAACGAGGGATCGCCATGCCGGAGCCACGCGCCTTCAGCGAGCAGAACCCGATCCGGGTGTTCCTGCTGGACGACCTGCAGGACGCCCCCGCCGTGCCGTCAGAGCTGGCGGGCCTGTCACCGCGCGGGAGGGACATCCTGGCCCTCATCGGCGAGGGGCTGACGAACCGCGAGATCGGCACGAAGCTCTTCCTCTCCGAGAAGACCGTCAAGAACCACATCTCCCGTCTCCTGGCCAAGCTGGGCGTGCAGCGCCGGGTCCAGGCCGCGGTCATCGCCTCCCACCTGGAGCAGCCGGAAGCGGGGGAACGCCGGGCGAGGTGACGTTCCGGCGGCATCCGGCGACGTCCGGCGACGTCCGGCGGGCGGTCTCGCGAACCCTCCTCCGGCGACACCGGGACGGGCCCCGCCCGCCCTGATGGTCACACAAAACCCAACGCGAAACGACAAAACCATTGACCCCTCGCGACCCCACCTCTACCTTCTGACCGGATCTTCGAACCCCGTCCGAAATGTCGGACAGAAGGTAGAGCCGCATGCCCGTCACCCCTGCCCGTCATTGGATCAGACGCGTCACCGTGCAGACCCTCGCCGTCGGGCTCGTCGTCATGGGTCTGGCGGCCCTCGACCGGCAGGAGCCGCCGGCGTCCCTGCCCGCCGAACCGGTCGCCGTGAGCACCGGCCAGATCGACGTCACACCCCCGCCGATGGGCTGGGCGTCCTGGAACTCGTTCTTCAGCAGCATCGACTCCACCGCGATCAAGCAGCAGGCCGACGCACTGGTCTCCTCCGGCATGGCCGCGGCCGGCTACAAGTACGTCAACCTCGACGACGGCTGGTGGCAGGGCGCCCGCGACGCGAACGGCGCCATCGTCGTCGACGAGAACCTGTGGCCCGGCGGGATGAAGGCGATCGCCGACCACATCCACGGCAAGGGCCTCAAGGCCGGCATCTACACCGACGCGGGCAAGCAGGGCTGCGGCTACTACTACCCCACCACCCGCCCCGCCGCCCCCAACACCGGTATGGAGGGCCACTACCAGCAGGACCTGGAGACCTTCCAGCGCTGGGGCTTCGACTACGTCAAGATCGACTGGTGCGGCGGCCGGGTGGAGGGGCTGGACCAGGAGACCCAGTACAAGCAGATCTCCGCCGCGAACGAGGCCGCGTCGGCGGTCACCGGCCGCAGGCTCGTGCTGTCCTTCTGCGAGTGGGGCACCGGACTGCCCTGGAACTGGGCGACCGGACACGGCGACCTGTGGCGCACCAGCGACGACGTCCTCTTCTACAAGGAGACGCCGGGGCTGACGAAGATGTACCGCAACTTCGACCAGGCCCTGCAGCCCGCGGCCCAGCACACGGGGTACTACAACGACCCCGACATGATGATGGTCGGCCTCAGCGGCATGACCGCCCAGCGCAACCGGCTGCACATGAGCCTGTGGTCGATCGCCGGCGCCCCGCTGCTGGCGGGCAACAACGTGGCCACGATGAGCGCGGAGACCCGCGACATCCTCACCAACCCCGAGGTCCTCGCCGTCGACCAGGACCCGCGCGGGCTCCAGGGCGTCAAGGTCGCCGAGGACACACGCGATCTGCAGGTGTACGGCAAGGTGCTGTCCGGCACCGGCAAGCGCGCGGTGATGCTGCTCAACCGCACCGGCTCCGCCGCGGACATCACCGTCCGCTGGGCCGACCTCGGCCTGACCGGCGCCCCGGCCGCCGTGCGCAACGCCTGGACCCGCACCGCCGCCGGATCGTTCGCCACCGGGTACACCACGTCCGTACCCGCCGACGACGCCGTACTGCTGACCGTCTCCGGCACCGAGGCGGCCGGCGCCGCCTTCGAGGACACCACGACCGCCACCACCCCGGTCTTCACCGGTGTCACCGCCGCCACGGCGGGCACCAAGCTGGTCGACATCACCTACGCCAACGGCGGCGGCACGGCCCGCAAGGCCTCCGTCCAGGTCAACGGCCAGTTCACGTCTGTCGTGGCGTTCCCGCCGACCGGCTCGGCCACCGCCTACCGCACGGTGTCCGTGCTCGCACACCTGGCCAAGGGCGCGAACACCGTGAAGTTCGCCGCGGTCTCCGGCGGCGCCGCCCCGGACATCGACGCGCTACGCGTCCAGGGCATCCCCGGCACCGACGGTGTCGCCCTGGTCGGATCCGCCTCCCACCGCTGTGTGGACATCGACAAGAACACCCACGTCAACGCCACCCAGGCCCAGCTCTGGGACTGCTCCGGCGGACGCAACGAGACCTTCGCCCAGACCTCGCGCGGAGAACTCGTCGTCTACGGCGACAAGTGCCTGGACGCCGACAACAGCGGCACCGCCAACGGCACCAAGGTCATCATCTGGGACTGCACCGGCGGCACCAACCAGAAGTGGACCGCCCACCCCGACGGCACCGTCACCAACAACCTCTCGGGCCTGTGCCTCGACGCCTCCAACGCGGCGACCGCCAACGGCACCAAGCTGCTCCTGTGGACCTGCAACGGGCAGAACAACCAGAAGTGGACGCTGAACTGAGCAACCGTCACCACGGACGGACACCGCCGGCGAGAGTGCACGGGCACCCTCGCCGGCGGGACCGCCGGCGAGGGTGCCCGTTTCCACGCCGCACCCCTCGCCCGGTCACCCCGTCGTCCCGGCTCGGCAGAACCCGCCTGCGCACACCGTTACTTGCTGACGGCGAAACGCATCAGGGCGTGTTCGTCGCCCTGCTTGACCTTGCCCGTCACGTTGATCACCTCGAGCTTCCACGTGCCGCCGACCCGCAGGGCCTTCGCCACGGCGCAGCCGTTGTCCTGGGTGAGCAGGCTCGGCCAGATGTCGGCGACCTGCTGGGGGTTGCCGCCGGTCGCGTCGTAGACCTTGAAGCTGATGTTGCGCGCCTTCTGGAAGGAGCTGCCCTTCTTGTAGGCCGCGGCGACGAACACGATCGACGTGATGTTGGCCGGTATCCGGGCGAACTCGACGGTCACCGTCTCGTCGTCCCCGTCCCCGTGCCCGGTCTGGTTGTCACCGCTGTGCACCAGGGAGCGGTTGCCCATCGGGTCGAGTGAGTCGAGACCCGCGAGGCGCACCGGGTCCGCGCCCTGCATGGCGACCGCGATCAGGTCGAGGTCGGTGCCGGTCTTGCGGCGCAGCTTGCCCAGCACCCCGCCGCTGCTGCCGGCGGTGGGATCCCAGGAGACCCCGATGGACAGGTGGGTGACGCCGTCCAGGTCGGCCGGGCCGTCTTCCTTGGTGAGGGTGATCATGCGTGCTCATCCTTAGGTGCGAAGGGACTACAACACGCAGAGTCTGCCTGGTGCCTCCGCGGTTCCCGCATCGCGGTCGGCCGCCGGGCCTCCGGCGGCCCGACGGTGCTTCACGGCTATTCGGTGCGCAGGGCGGTCGCGGTGCGCGCCGCGGCCGCCCGGCCCGCGGGCAGCAGCGCCCCGAGGACGGCGATGAGCAGGCCTCCCGTGGCGAGCAGCGCCAGTCGGTCCGCGGGGTAGACGGCGAGGACGGAGTGCGGAAGTCGCAGGCCGGCGCTGTGGCCCATGGCGGGAACGACCCAGCCGTGCAGGGCGACGCCGAGCGGCACGCCCAGGACGCCGCCGGCCAGCCCGGTGAGGACGACGGAGGTGACGACCATCGCCGTCGTCTGCCGGGGGGTCATGCCCAGGGCTTTGTGGACGCCGAGTTCGCGGACGCGCTCGCGGGTGTCGAGGACCACCGCGTTGAGGACGCCCAGCGCCGCCACGGCGACGAGCATCAGCGTCAGGAGCGCGGACAGCGCGTTCAGGGTGGCGACCATGTCGCTGCCGCCTTCGACCCGGCCGGCCCGGGCGGTGACGCCCAGTGGTTCGAGGCTCGTGTTCAGCGCGTCGGCATAACCGGCGGCGGAGGTGCCGGAGGTCACCGCGATGTGCTGCGTGGTGTCGGTCAGGTCAGGGTGTGCGGGTGCGAGCGTCGCTGCGTCGGTGAACACCTGCATGCCGTCTTCGCGGGGGTCGAGCACCTCCCCGACGAGCCGGACCGTGACCGCCGCGCCCGGGCCGCCCGACCGGCCCAGGTCGCCCAGGCCGCCCAGCGTGACGGTGTCCCCGAGGTGCGTACCGGTGGCCGTGAGGAAGGGCGTGGGGACGGCGGCCTCGCCGGGCCCGGCGATCCAGCGGCCGGAGACCAGGGTGTAGCCGCCCCAGGACGCGTCGCCGGTGAAGGCGACCACCGCGACGGTGCCGGCCGCGCCGGGAACGGTGGCCCGGGCCGTCGCGGTCGTGTAGTACGCCCGGGTGGCGGGCTGGGCGTCGATCGCCGCGGCGACGGCGACTGTGTCGGGCTCGGGCCGTGTGCCGGGGAGCGGCCCGTCCGGGCCGGGCTGCGGCAGGGGCGCGGCGACGGTGACGTCGGCCGCGTCGTGGGCCCGTGCCCTCGTGACCTCGCCGAGCGACGCCCCCATGCCCACGGTGAAGGTGATGGCGGTGGTGCCGAACAGGATCGCCGTCCCCGTCGCCAGGGCACGGGCGGGGCGTGCGAAGGGGCGGGTCAGTCCCAGGGCGAACGGCCGTGCCAGGGGCAGCCGCCCGGCCAGGCGTGCCGCCCACCGCCCGCGGTCCGTCCGCGCGCCGCGTCCGACGGCGAGGGCGTCGACCGTGCGCAGCCGGCCGGCCCGCCAGGCGCTCGCCCAGGCGGTGACCGCGACCAGGCCGAGCACGCCCGCGACCACGGCCGCGTCGACCCTGGGGGCCACCGCCAGGGACGTGGCGCCGTACACGTCCGCCGTGTCGGACATGACCGGCACGGCCAGCAGGTGGCCCGCGAGGAGGCCGAGCACCGCGCCTGCCGCCGCCGGGACGAGCGCCTGGCCCACGTAGGCCCGTACGACCTGCGCCGGCGTGAAGCCGAGGGCCTTGAGGACGCCGATCCGGGTCAGTCCCGCGCCCACCGCGCCGGCGACCACGCTGCCCACGATGAGCACCGACATGACCAGGCCCAGGACGCCGAACGTGAGGAGGAAGGGCACGTACAGCGCGGTGTCGCGCTCGGCGGACGCCCTGACGGTGAGCCAGGACCGTGTTCCCGTCACCGTCTCGGCCCCCTCCGTCACGGCCTCGCGGCCTGCCGCGATCTGTGCGGCCGTGCCGGCCGCGGTGAAGCGGTAGAGCATCTGGTGCCCGCCGGGGCGTTCGGGCGTGGTGAGTGCGGCGGCCTGGGCCGGTGTCACCCACGCGTCGGCGCTCCCGGTGACCGAACGGGCCGCGCCCACCGCCTTCAGGACGGGGTCGCCGGGCAGGCCCGGGAAGGTCAGTTCGAGACCGAGGGCGGGAAACAGCGAGCCGTCGGCGTTCAGCACGATCTCGCCGGGCCGGGCGGCCCAGCGCCCGGCGGTCAACGTCAGGTCGTCGACCGCGCCGCCGGGGTCGCCCCGGCCGACGACGGTCATCGGCCACCCGCCCGCGCCGCCGCGGATCCGTGGGGCGGCCGACACCGTGCGGAACGGCCCTGCCACGGCGGCCACGCCGTCGGCGCTCCCCGTCTCCTTCGCCCGGCCGGCGTCGGTACGGGCGGCGTCGAACTCGACGGACAGGTGAGCGCCGTGCTGCCGGGCGAAGGCGTCGTCGAAGGGCGCGCCCGAGACCACCAGCAGCGAACCGCCCAGGACGGACGCGGCGACCGCGATCATCGCGGTCAGACCGATCACGAGCGTCTGCACCCGGCGTCGTCCCACGCCCGAACGCACCACCCGGCCCAGCGCGCTCATCGGGCGGCCTCGACGCCGGCGCCCCGCGAAGTGACGTCCTCCACGCCGACGTCCCGCACGTGGGCGTCCTCCGCGTCGGCGTCCCCCGCATCGGCGTCCGCGGCGATCCGGCCGTCGACGATCCGCACGGTGCGGCTGGTGCAGGAGCGGGCCAGGGCGACGTCGTGGGTGACCACCACCAGGGTCCGGCCCTCGGCGTTGAGCTGTCTGAGCAGCCTGCTGACGTCGCCGCCGGCCGCCGTGTCCAGCGCGCCGGTGGGCTCGTCGGCCAGGATCAGCGGCGGGCGGTTCATCAACGCCCTTGCCACCGCGACGCGTTGGCGTTCACCGCCGGACAGCCGCCCCGGGTGGGCGCGGGCGTGCCGGTCGATGCCGAGCGTCTCGAGGAGTTCCGCCGCGCGGCGGTGCGCCTCTCCTCGCGCCATGCCGGCCAGCTGCGCCGGCAGTGCGACGTTGTCGGCGACGGTCAGATCGTCGAGGAGGTGGAAGAACTGGAAGACCATGCCGACCCTGGTGCGCCGGTAGCGCGCCGCCGCGGCCTCGCCCAGCCCGTCGACCCGTACGCCGTCCACGGTCACGGTCCCCGTGTCCGGCCGGTCCAGGCCCGCGACCAGGTTCAGCAGCGTGGACTTGCCGCTGCCGGACGGACCGAGGATCGCGACCGCCTCACCGGACTCCACGGTCAGCGACACGTCGTGCAGGGCGGGCGGCCCGTCGTCGTATCTGCGGCTCACGTCGCGCAGTTCGATCAGCGGCTCGGTCATGAAGGGCTCCTTGCTTCCACGCGTTCGACGCGTTCGACGCCCCGGACGCTAGGCGGGCATCCGGACCGGGCACGTCCTTCGCCCGAGCCGTTCGCGGTCCTCCGTGGGAACGAGGGCCTGCCGGCGTCCTCCTTGAGAAGTAGGCGACCGGCGTAGGAGCCGCGCCGGATGTGCCCTCCGGGACGGATCCCACGGGGGCGGGGCGGAGGCGAGAATGTGCCGGTGACGAACGAGACGACCGCGGTGGACCGGGTTCGCGGGGCAGCCCGCCGTGCGCTGCTCCCGACCGGGCCCGCGCCGCGCCTCACCCGGCGCGGCCGGCAGTTCGACCTGGCGGTGGCGGCGGTCTTCGCCGTCACCACCGTGTACTACGCCGTCGACGTCTCGGACAACCAGGTCCGCGAGATCCTCCCCGGCGTGGGGAGGGCGATCCACCCGGCGGGCACGCCTGCCGCGATCGCCCTGAGCGCCCTCGCGCTCGTCACCTCCGGCGCGCTGGTGATGCGCCGCCGCTTCCCCCTCGCCGTGCTCTGCGCGGTGACCTGCCTCGCGCTGCTCACCCCGCAGGACGTCGCCCGGCTGACGTTCTATCCCCTCGTGGTCGCCGTCTACAGCGCCGCCGCCTACAGCCCGTACAGGATTCCCACCCTGGTGGCCCTGCCGACGGCGGTCCTCCTGGTGTACACGTCGGGCTCCTCGACCACGCACGTCTACCCGTATCAGCCGGGCATCGTCCCGAACGAGTACGTGGTCCTGTGGGTCCTCGGGCCGCTGGCGATGGCCGCCAACGGCCTGCGTACCTGGCGGGTGCGCACCGACGAGGGCCGCGCACGGCTGACCGCCGTGGAACACGAGCAGGCCGGCGCGCTGCGTCGTGCCGTCGCCGAGGAGCGCGCCAGGATCGCCCGCGAACTGCACGACGTCGTCACCCACAACGTCAGCGTCATGGTCATCCAGGCCGGCGCCGCCCGCAGGGTCATGCGGGCCGTCCCCGACGACGCTGACGAGGCCCTGCTGGCCGTCGAGGCGAGCGGGCGGGCCGCGATGACCGATCTGCGTCACGTCATGGGCCTGCTCACCATGGACGGCGGCGGCCAGGACGCGGACCGCGCCGGGGACCTGGCCCCGCAGCCGGGGCTGGAGCAGCTGGAGACGCTCGTCGGGCGGGTCCGTGACACCGGTCTGCCGGTCGGCCTCGAGGTCAGCGGAGTGGCCCGCCCCGTACCGCCCGGCATCGGGCTCACCGTCTACCGCGTGGTCCAGGAGGCGCTGACCAACACCGTGAAACACGCGTCCGGGGCGCGGGCGAGCGTCCGCGTCGAGTACTCCCCGGACCTGTTGCGGGTGGAGGTCTGCGACACCGGCGGTGTTCCCGGCCCGGGCGCGGTCGCCGGCCACGGCCGCGGGCTGCTCGGACTGCGCGAGCGCCTCTCCGTGTACGACGGAACCCTGGACAACGGCCGGCGTCTGACGGGCGGTTACCGTGTCGAGGCGCTCATTCCCCTGGAGGCACCGTGACCGAGCCGCCGCCCCGCGTGGTGCTCGCCGACGACCAGACCCTCGTCCGGACCGGCTTCCGGATGATCCTGCGTTCCGACGGCATCGAGGTGGTCGCCGAGGCCACCGACGGATCCGAGGCCGTCGACGCGGTCCGGCGTACCCGGCCCGACGTGGTGCTGATGGACGTCCGGATGCCGGAGATGGACGGCCTGGAGGCCACCCGCCGCATCCTCACCGGCGTTCCGGGCGAACCCCGAGTGATCATCCTGACCACCTTCGACCTCGACCGGTACGTCTACGCGGCGCTGTCCGCCGGCGCGAGCGGCTTCCTGCTCAAGGACGTCACTCCCGAGCAGCTGATCTCGGCCGTCCGCACGGTCCGCTCCGGGGACGCCCTGCTCGCGCCCACCGTCACCCGGCGGCTCGTCGAACGGTTTACCCGACAAGGGACCGAGAGCAGCGCGATCCACCGCGACCTGGCCTCGCTGACCTCGCGTGAACGCGAAGTCCTGGGTCTGGTGGCCCGGGGGCTGAGCAACGCCGAGGTCGCCGGCCGTCTGCACCTGGCCGAGACCACGGTCAAGACCCATGTCTCGCGCGTCCTCGGCAAGCTGCAACTGCGCGACCGCGTCCAGGCCGTCATCGCCGCCTACGAGACCGGCCTGGTCAGCGTGGGCGAGCGGGGTTCCGCGCAGCCGGCCGCCGAGCACCCGTGAAGCGGGCCGGCGGTGGTCGGCGGCGCGGCTTCCCGCCGCGGCGGCGAATTCGCCGTCTCGCTGCGCCCCGGTGTCCGAAAATCCTATGCTGACCCCAGGGTGGCAACGACCTGGGGAGATGCCTGATGAGCGCAGCAGGCAAGGGCACGTCGGCATGGAAGTCGGGGGCCAAGCGGCTGTTGGGCCGTACGGGATTCGACATCGTGCGCAGCAGCAACAACCTGGGGGGCGTCGACGACTTCATCCCCTTCGAGGCGACGATGCGGGCCGCACGGGCGGCCGGCATGTCGGTCGGCGACCACATCGACGCCGTCATGAACGGGACGCCTGGAGCCACCCAGTCCACGATCGACGAACTCCGCGCTCTCGGCGTCTTCGCCGCCGGCCCGAAGACGGTGCTGGAGATCGGCCCCGGGTCCGGACGGTATCTGGAGAAGACGCTGAAGGAGTGTTCGCCGGACCGCTACGAGATCTACGAGACGGCGGCGCCGTGGGCCGACTACCTGGTGAACACGTTCGGCGTGATCGCCATGCCGACCGAGGGGTCCAGCCTCGCCCCGACGTCCGACGGGAGCGTCGACCTCGTTCAGGCGCACAAGGTCTTCAACACCGTGACCTTCCTCTGCGCCGTCCGCTACTTCTTCGAGATGGCACGTGTCACGCGGCCCGGTGGCCGGATCGTCTTCGACGTCATGACCGAGACCTGCCTGGACCCGGCCGCGGTGCGCACCTGGGCCACGCAGGGCGGGACGGGGCACGGGTCCTTCCCGGCCGCGATGCCTCGCACCATGTGCGTGGACCTCTTCGCGACGCTCGGCTGCGGCCTGGAGGCGAGCTTCGTGGCGCCCCTGGGCGTCGCCTCCACGGAGGTGCTCGTCTTCCACAAGGCGGACTGACCCCTTCCGTGATGCGGCCTGAACCACCGGACACACCATTCATGAGGGCCTCCCCGGCCCGGTGGCGCACCTGCATCCCCGACGCCCCCTACCGCCGTGTCTGCGCCCCGGCCCCCACCGGCTGATCGCCGCCTGCCGCGGGGACCACGCGTCCGCGGCTAGAGCCAGCCGTTGCGTTTGAAGCCGCGGTGGATGACGACACAGGCGACGGCCATGACGGCGAGGGCGAGGGGGTAGCCGAAGCGCCAGTGCAGCTCGGGCATGTGGTCGAAGTTCATGCCGTAGACGCCGCACACCATGGTGGGCACGGCGATGATCGCGGCCCAGGCGGTGATCTTGCGCATGTCCTCGTTCTGAGCGACGGTGACCTGCGCCAGGTGGGCCTGGAGGATCGAGTCGAGCAGGGCGTCGAAGGCGGCGATCTGTTCCGTGACGCGCAGGAGATGGCCGGCGACGTTGCGGAAGTACGTCTGTATCTCCGGGTCGACGCAGCTCCTCGGTTCGGTGGCGAGCCGGTCGAGGGGGCGGGTGAGCGGGACGACGGCCCGCTTGAACTCGAGGAGTTCGCGCTTGAGCTGGTAGATCCGGCCGGCGTCGGCGGTCCGGGGGCTGAGCGGGGAGAACACGTCGGTCTCGGCCTGCTCGATGTCGCCCTGGACCGCGTCCGCGACGGCGACGTAGTCGTCGACGACGTGGTCGGCGATGGCGTGCAGAACGGCGGAGGGTCCCTTGGCCAGTTGCCGTGGATCCGCCTCGAGGTCCTCCCGCAGGGGTCCGAGGGAGCCGTGCCGGCCGTGGCGGACGGTGACGACGAAGTCGGGGCCGGTGAAGACCATGATCGACCCGGTGTCGACGACCTCGCTGGTCGCGGTCAGTTCGGCGTGTTCGACGTACGTCACGGTGTTGAACACGGCGAACAGCACGTCGCCGTACTGCTCGACCTTGGGGCGCTGGCGGGCGTGGACGGCGTCCTCGGCGGCGAGCGGGTGCAGACCGAAGAGCTCCGCGGCTCCGGCGAATTCCTCCGCGCTCGGTTCGTGCAGGCCCAGCCAGACGAATCCGCCCCGGTGCTTGCGGGCGTACCGCACGGCCTCCTCCACGGAGTCGCTCGGCGGTCGGCGGACTCCGTCGCGGTAGACGACGCAGTTGACGACCGTCGAACCGAGCGGGGAGCGGGCCGGATGGCTGAGGTCCACACGCCGTCGGCTGCGCAGCGCCAGGTTCGCGACTTTGCGCAGGTGGCCGACCATCGACATGCGGAACCTCTTTCACCGGGGTTCCGGACAGTGTGCCAAACGCCCACGAGCCGGACGTGAGCCGGACCTGCCGGAACGCCCGGACCCCCGCGGGCGCGCCGATGTTCCGGCGACCGGCCCGGCGCCCCTGGGCACCGGGCGGGCCGGGACTTCGTGTCAGGCGGCGACCGCGGTCAGGACCTCCGCCCCGTCCCCTCCCTGGGCCCCCGCGGCCCTCGCGGCCCCTGCGGCCCCCTCGGCTTCCTCGAGGAGGCCGACGAGGGTCGCGCGGGCCCGGGCCACCCGCGAGCGGATCGTCCCGACGGGGCAGCCGCCGGCCTCGGCCGCCTCCGCATAGGGCAGGCCCGCCAGTTGCGTGAGGACGAACGCCTCCCGGCGCTCGGCGGGCAGCGCGTCCAGCAGGTCGAGCAGGGCCACGCCGTCGTCGAAGCCGGGCAGACCGCCGGGCTGGGCGCGCTCGGCCCAGATCGTCCAGTCGTCCACGTCGGCCCGGCGCGGCCGGGCGGCGGCGTGACGCAGGCTGTCGACGACCGTGCGGCGCGCGATGGACAGCAGCCAGGTGCGTGCCGAGGAGCGCCCCTCGAACCGGTGCAGGCTGCCGAGCGCCCGCAGGAACGTGTCCTGCGCGAGGTCGTCGGCCAGCTGGCGGTCGGCGGAGAGGTATGTGACGTAGCGGACGACGTCCGGGTGCAGGGCCCGCACGAACCGGTCGACGGCGTCGGGATCGCCGGTGCGGGCGGCGAGCGCCCAGCCGGTGGCCGCGTCGTCCGGCTGCGTCGTCGTGAGGTGCTGGTCGAACGCCGTGCGCCGCGTGTCGCGCTGTTCGCACGACAGGGGGAGGACAGGAGTGATCACCTGATGTCCTTCTCGGGTGGTCCGGGACGATCGACGCGACGCGAGGCGACGCAACGCGACGTGGCACGGCACGGCACAGCACCCGGGCAGGTGCCCGGGCAGGCGCCCGGGCAGGCGCCCGGAGGGCCGTGCACGGTGTGAGGTCCGCCGCTGCGGAAGGTCCCGGACTGGAGGGGATGGGGACGGGGACGTACGACGTGTGCGTCCCGTGCCCGAAGCCACAGCCGACGGACGCGACGAACGCGGCGCCGGCGTGACGGCTTCGGGAAACCGGCTGTCTCAGACGACAGCGGTCCCGGCCGGAGGCCCCCGGGAGATGATCGTGTGGGTGAGCGTCAGCCGCGGGATCCGCTCGGCGCGCTCGCGCGTCGGCCGCAGGCGGGGCCGGCGCGGTGGGACGGGCAGGGCCGCGAGCGGCAGGAACAGCGGCGCGGCGAGCCGGCCGGCGACGGCGCGCAGGAGCCGGAAGGCGGCCCGCTCGCCGTGGGCCAGCCACAGACCCGTCAGCAGGGCGGCCAGCGTGTGGGCGGCGAGCATGCCCAGCGACGACATACCGCCGGTGCCGTGCGCCAGGTGCCCGAGGTGCTCGGCGTGCGCCGCATGCCCGATGTGCCCGGAGCCCATGGAACCCATGTCCATCGCGTCCATGGACATCGAGCCCGCCGGCATCGAGCCCGCCGACATGCCGCTCATGTCCTGCGCCGTGGAACCGTTTCCGGACACCGGCGCCGCCGACCGGCCCCAGGAGAAGGCCGAGTGCAGCGCCCCCTGCGCGACGACCACGACGGACACCACCAGCGGGAGTCCGCGCTCACGGCCCGCCAGAGCCCAGCCGACGCCGCTCGTGACGGCGAAGCCGGCGGACATCGTCCACCACGGCACGGCGGAGCCCGACATGAGGACGTGTCCGAGGGCAGCGAGCAGTACGCAGACGGCCGCGAACACCGCGGCGCGTACCGTGCGCGCACCCCACCCAGCAGTCATGACGGCCTCATCCTCGCATCCGGGCTCCGCTCGTCACGGGTGGGTACGCACAACACCCCGGCCCGCCACTCACTTTACGAGGAGTGATACAGGACACAGCGCCTTGCGGCGGTGCGTCAGACCGCAAAGCGCCCCCGCCGGGTGGCCGTGCCGGCGGCCGCACGCCGTGAGCGCGAGCACTCCGCCCGCTCACGGGGGAGGCCGTCCTGATGGGGCGGCAGGTAGCGCGCCGGACCGCTTGTCGAGAGCCGCGCACCGCTCCCGCACCACGCGTTCGCGGACCTCGTCACCCAGATCCTCGCCGGCGTCCCGCGTGCGATGGGCGTCCTCGGACGAGTCGCCGAAGACGAGTGTCCAGCCGTCCAGCAGCGCACTGATTCGCGTCCGCGACCTACAGACGGCCGAGCGCCCAGCCGGGCCTGCGGGCCGTTTCTCGCGAGCCGGCCGAGGCGGCACCGGCGAGGGCCTCGGCGAGCGCGGGCTCGCCGATCCGGCACAGCACGTCAGCCGAGACGGCCCGGTCCACGGGCGGCTGCTCGTCGCAGAGCACCGCGAGCACGGGCGCCGCGGCTTCAAGGCCTCGTCCCACGAGGATGTCACGGGCGGTCCGGGTCTCCTCCCAGGAGCCGGAGAGGTCGTCGATCAGCGGGTTTCGGTCCTCGACGGGGACTGTGGCGCCGGGGGCCGACAACGCCCCGGGCCACGAGGGGGACCGTCGCCCGCGGCACGGCCGGCCGTCGACGAGGCGAGCTGACCCGTGCGGCCGATCGCGCCGGCCCGCTGCCGACCGGGGCGTTCGCGCACTGCGAGACCGGCGCGCGCAGGGGGCGTAAGGTCCGGTAATGAGGGAGTCACTCCTGACCGCGCTCCCTGGCCCTGCGTTCCGGGGAAGGTGAGAACGTGGCGGACGCTGCCGCCGAAGACCACCGTGCCGGTTCCGGTCCGGAGCTGCTGGAGCCGGTGCTGGTCGAACTCGCGCGGCGGACCGGCGCCTCCGTGACCGCCGTCTATCTGCTGCAGGAGGACGAGCCGGTCCTGCGGCTGACCGCGCTGGGCGGGACCCCGTGGGAGATCTCCATGCCCTGGGCGCGCGTGCTGCTGGACGCCGTCTCGCCGGTCTCCGACGCGGTGCGGGAGCGGCGTCTGGTGTGGGTGGGCGGGCGTGAGGAGATGGCGCGCCGTTATCCGCGGCTGGCGCTCGTCGTGCCGTACCGGTTCGCGCTGGCCGCCGCCGCCGTGGCCACCGGCGCCGACGTCTGGGGCGGACTGGTGCTGCACTGGCCCGCCTCGCACCCGCCGGAGCTGAACCCGCGCGAGCGGGAGGCCATCACCGGCGCGTGTCACCGGCTGGGCCTGGTCCTGCGGCACGCCGCCGAGGCGGGGCGGCCGGTGCGGCCCGGCGCGGAACCGCTGATGCTGCCGCCGCTGCGGGCCCGGACCACGGGACCGGACGAGGCGCAGGCGGCGGTCGACTTCGTCGAGCGCATCCCCGGCGGCTGCTGCTCACTGGGCGTGGACGGCCGTATCGCCTTCGTCAGCACCAAGGCCGCCGAACTGCTCGGCGCCGACGTCGAGACCCTGCTCGGCACGAAGCCGTGGGAGGCCCTGCCCTGGCTGGACGAGCCGACCGCCGAGGACAGCTACCGGGCGACCGTGCTCAGCCGGGAGCCGGTGTCCTTCACCGCCCTGCGCCCCCCGGACCGGTGGCTGTCGTTCCGGCTCACCCCGGACGCCTCGGGCATCAGCGTGCACATCGCGCCCACCCATTCGGCCCACACCCACCCGCCGGTCTCCGGCCCGCCCGGGCCGGAGGCGGGCGCGTCCACCGCTCCCGGGCGGGCCGCCACCCTGTACCACCTGATGCATCTGGCCGCCACGCTCACCGAGGCGGTCGGCGTGCGGGACGTGGTCGACCAGGTCGCGGACCAGATGCTGCCCGCCTTCGGCGCGGCGGCGCTCGCCCTGATGACCGCCGAGGACGGCAGGCTGCGGATCATCGGCTACCGCGGCTACTCCGCGGACGTCATGGAACGCTTCGACGCCGAGCCGCTCACCTCCGCCACCCCGGCCGTGCACACCCTGACGACGGGCGTGCCCGCCTTCTTCGGCGACTTCGCCGAGCTCAAGCGCGCCTATCCGCCCGCGGTGCTGCAGGACGGCATGGGGGCCTGGGCCTTCCTGCCGCTGATCACCTCCGGCCACCCGGTCGGTTCCCTGGTGCTCGCCTACGACCGGCCCCGCGCCTTCGCCGCCGAGGAACGCGCCGTCCTCACCTCCACCGCCGGGCTGATCGCGCAGTCCCTCGACCGCGCCCGCCTGTACGACAACAAGCACCAGCTCGCGCACGACCTGCAGGCCGCCCTGCTCCCCCACGCCCTGCCCGGCGTCCCCGGCCTGGAGGTGGCCGCCCGCTACCTTCCCGCGACCCGCGGCATGGACGTCGGCGGCGACTTCTACGATCTGATCCGCCTCGACGCCACCACCGCCGCGGCGGCCATCGGCGACGTCCAGGGCCACAACATGACGGCCGCCGCTCTGATGGGGCAGGTCCGCACCGCCGTCCACGCCACCGCGGGCGCGCCCCCGGACGAGGTCCTCGCCCGCACCAACCGGCTGCTCACCGATCTCGACCCCGGACTGTTCACCAGCTGTCTGTACGCCCACATCGACCTCACCGGGCAGCGCGCCTTCCTGGCCACCGCCGGGCACCCGCCCCCGCTGCTGCGCCACCCCGACGGCCGCACCGAGATCCTGCAGCTGCCGCCGGGGCTGCTGCTGGGCATCGACCCCGACGTGTCCTACTCGTGCACCGAGGTCCCGCTGCCGCCCGGCTCCGTGCTGGCCTTCTACACCGACGGGCTCGTCGAGGCGCCCGGGGTGGACCTCGGGGACTCCGTCGTCGCCCTCGCCCGCCGGCTGGAGCGGGCCGGTCCGGGCACCCTGGACGCCCTCGCCGATGCGCTCATCCAGCACTCCCGTCGCTCCGCGCCCCGCAGCGACGACATCGCCCTGCTCCTCGTCCGCCCCACCGGGCGGCCCTGAGCCGGCGCTCAGGCCAGGGTGACCTCGACCGGCAGCTTCTTGATGCCGTTGACGAAGTTGGAGCGGACCCGGGGGACGTCGCCGGCCAGCCGGATGTCGGCGATCCGCGGGATGAGCTCCTCGAACATGATGCGGATCTCGGTGCGGGCGAGCAGGTTGCCCAGACACAGGTGGGGGCTGCCCTTGCCGAAGGTGACGTGGTCGTTGTGCGTCCGGGCGACGTCGAAGTCGTACGGGTCGCCGAAGACGGCCTCGTCGCGGTTGCCGGAGGCGTACCACATGACGACCTTGTCGCCCTCCCTGACCCGCTTGCCCCCGAGTTCGACGTCCCGGGTGGCGGTGCGGCGGAAGTGGTACACCGGGGAGGCCCAGCGCAGGAACTCCTCGACCGCCGTCGGGATGAGCGAGGGGTCGTCCCGCAGCCTGGCGAGCTGGTCGGGGTGCTGGAGCAGGGCCAGCATGGAGTGGGAGATGGTGTGGCGGGTGGTCTCGTTGCCGGCCACCACCAGCAGCAGGAAGTAGTTGTCGAAGTCCTGCGCGGAGAGCGGGACCCCGTCGCGCGGGACGGTGTTGACGAGCTTGGACACCAGGTCCTGGCCGTCGCCGCCGCGCCGCTGCCGGGCCAGCTCGCGGCCGTACTCGAAGACCTCGAGCGAGGCGGGCGAACGGAACGGCAGGTCGCGGTACTTCTCGCTCTCCGCACTGTGCAGGAGCACGTCGGCGTAGTCGGGGTCGGTGTTGCCGATGATGCGGTTGCCCCAGTCGATGAGCTGCTGGTTGTCCTCCGGCGGCACGTCGAGGAGCCGGGCGAGCACGTTGATGGGGAAGTCGGCGGAGACGTCGGCGACGAAGTCGAACGAGCCCTTGGCCAGCGCCGCGTCCAGGGTCCTCGCGGTCAGGCCGCGCAGGAAGTCGCTGTAGCTGTTGATGACGCCGGCGCCGAACTGGCGCTGGATGACGCTGCGCAGGGCGCGGTGGCGGACGCCGTCCATCTCCAGGATCGAGGCGCGCTTCTTGATCTGGTCCTCGTCGACCTCCTCCAGGTTGACGAAGCGGGTGGAGGTGAAGGTCTCGGCGTCGCGGTCGACGCGTGCGATGTCGGCGTGCCGGGTGACCGCCCAGAAGCCGGAGTTGGGGGCCTCCTCGGGCTGCCAGTGGACCGGGTCCTGGTGGCGCAGGGTGTGGAACATCCGCCACGGGGTGACGCCGTCGGCGAAGTTGTCGAGGTCGGCGAGGTCCACCCGGTCCAGCGGCAGGGGCTCTTCCAGGGCGGCGCGCAGCTCGGCCCTGCTGGTGGGGACGGCGGCGGTGGGGCTGTTCATAGGTGGTCTCCTGTGCAGGGCGGAGCGGAGTGGGACGGGGCGGCCGGGCTGGGGCGGCCGGGGCTCGGGGCGATCGGGGCTGTCGGGGTTGGGACATCCGGCCGGGCGCGAGGGCGCGGGCTCGGGGCGGCCGCGGGCTCGGGGAGGGCACGGTTCGGGGCGGCCGACCCGGCCTCAGAGGTGGTAGGCGTACTCGGTGAACTCCCAGTCGGTGACATGCCGGCCGAAGCGCTCGGCCTCGTTGCGCTTGTAGGCGAGGAAGGAGGCGGTGAAGTCCTTGCCGAGGAGATCGGTGAGTGCGGTGTCCGCCTCCAGCGCGTCGAGCGCCGCCGGCAGGCTCGTGGGCAGCAGGGCGGAGCGGGTGGTGTCGTACCCGTAGCCCTCCAGCGGGGCGGCCGGCTCCTCGCCCGCCCGGACGCCGAGCAGGGCGGCGGCGATCGTGCCCGCGACGAGCAGGTAGGGGTTGGCGCCGGCGTCGCCGAGACGCAGTTCGAGCCGGGCGCCGCTGCCGCGCTCCGGCGGGATGCGGACCATGGCGCTGCGGTTGTCGAGGCCCCAGTCGATCAGCCACGGCGCGAGGGTGTCGGGGCCGAAGCGCTTGTACGAGTTCACGGTGGGGTTGGCCAGTGCCGCGAGCGCCGGTGCGTGGGCGAGGATGCCGGCGACGGCGTGCCGGGCCGTGGCCGAGAGGCCGTGGGCGCCGGCCGGGTCGTCGAAGGCGTTGTCGCCGTCGGCGTCGTCGCAGGACAGGTGGAGGTGGAAGCCGGAGCCTCCCGCGTCGCCGAAGGGCTTGGCCATGAAGGTGGCCAGCCTGCCCTCCTTGCGGGCCAGTTCCTTGACCGCGGCCTTGAAGCGGAAGGCGCGGTCGGCCGCGTCGAGGGCGTCGGAGTGCGTCAGGTTGATCTCGATCTGGCCGCCGTCGAACTCGTGGTTGCCGTTGGTGACGCCCAGACCGAGGTCGCGCAGCTGGCGCAGGGTGCGCAGCAGATGGTTGCCGGGGTCGGCGCGCAGGCCGGCTGTGTAGACGGCGCCGGTCGTCTCCGGGGCGCGGCGCCAGCCGGTGGGCGTGCCGGGGGCCGGTTCGAGGAGGAAGTACTCCAGCTCTGGGCCGACGACGGGTCGCAGTCCCTGCTCGGCGCAGCGGGCCAGGACGGTGCGCAGCAGGTCGCGCGGGGATTCCGCGGCGGGTTCCCCGGTCGCCGGGTCGCTGACCTCGCCGAGGCAGGCGGCGACGCCGGGTTCCCAGGGCAGGGGGACGGCCGTGGACAGGTCGGGGCGTACGCAGACGTCCGGCAGCCCGGCGTCGAGGCCGCCCGGCACCGGGACCACGTCGCCCTGGGGGGTGGTGTGGTAGACGGCGCGGCAGAAGGCCAGGCCGTGCTCGTCGGCCGAGGGCAGGTGGTCGAGCAGGACGTCGCGGGCGCGGTCGGTGCCCATCAGGTCGGGGTACTGGACCCGGACCACGTCGACGCCCTCGGCGGCGAGCCGTTCCATGTGCCGGCGGATGTCTGGGCTGTCGGATGCGCTCACCGGGTTCTCCTAGGGCGGAAAGGCGGGCTCCCCGGGGGCTTCGGCCGGACGGGAAGGCACTGAGGCGGCGGGTCCGGGGCCGGGAGGGAGCGGGAGGACGGTCCCGGGCGAACCCCTGGAGCCGTTCGTTTGATCCCGAACGGTATGGAAGGGAGTCGTGGCCCGCAAGGGGGCGGTGCAAAAAATTTATCCATCTGGACAGGTATTGACCAGGGGGCGGCGGCTTCCTATGTTGTTTGACGCCAAACGAGTCAGGGCGGCTCTCCCGCCGCCCTGTGGCACCGGGGCCCGGCCCTCACCGGACGCTGTCGGTCCGCACCGGGCCGGGCCCTCCCGTCTCCTCCCCCTCCGCTCCGACGCGCCCACCCCTCAGGAGAACCGTCATGAAGGTCGTCGTCGACATGAACAAGTGCCAGGACCACGGCCAGTGCGTCTTCGCCGCCCCGGACGTCTTCTCGCTGGACGACGACGGGCGGCTCGCCTACGTCCCCGACGCCGACGACGCGCTGCGCGACGAGGTCGAGGAAGCCGCCGACGTCTGCCCCCTGCAGGCCATCCGGATCGAGGGCTGAACTCCATGACCGGGACGATCGTCGTCGCGGGCGGCTCGATGGGCGGACTGCGTGCCGCCGAGCAGCTGCGCGCGGCGGGCTGGACCGGGGCCGTCACCGTCGTCGGCGACGAGCCCCACATGCCCTACAACCGCCCCCCGCTGTCCAAGGACGTGCTGGCGGGCAAGGCGCCGTTCGCGTCACTGGCCTTCACCCCGAAGGCGGCCGCGGCCGACGTGGAGTGGCGGCTCGGCACGAAGGTCGTCGCCGCCCGGCTCGACGAACGGACGGTCACCCTCGACGACGGCCGCGCGCTGTCCTACGACGGGCTGGTCGTCGCCACCGGGATGCGGCCGCGACGGCTGCGCTGCCCCGGGCCGCTCGCCGGCCGCCACACCGTCCGCACCCTGGACGACGCGAAGGGCCTGCGTGACGAGCTGACCGGACCCGGCGTCCGGCTGGTCGTCGTCGGCGCGGGATTCATCGGCTGCGAGGTCGCAGCCACCGCCGTCCGTCTCGGCGCGGCCGAGGTGACCGTCGTCGACCCGCTGCCCCTGCCCATGGCCGGCCCGCTCGGCGAGCTGCTGGGCCGCGCGCTGCTGAAGCGGCACGAGGAGCGCGGGGTGCGCTTCGCGCTCGGCACGGGCGTGGCCGGCTTCCGGGGCGAGGAGCGGGTGAGCGGCGTCGTCCTCGCGGACGGCCGAGTGCTGCCCGCCGACGTGGTGGTCGAGTCCGTCGGCTCGGTCGCCAACGTGGAATGGCTCGACGGCAACGGCCTCGACCTCGCCGACGGCGTCCTCACCGACGAGCGGCTGCGGGTCGGCGGCCGGTCCGACGTGGTCGCCGTCGGCGACGTGGCCCGATTCCCCAACGCCCGTTACGACGGCGTGCCCCGCCGCGTCGAGCACTGGTCGATCCCCACCGACACCGCCAGGCACGCCGCGAAGACCCTGGTCGCCGGTCTCACCGGCGCCGGCCCGGAGCCCGGCCCCTTCGCCCCGCTGCCCACCTTCTGGAGCGACCAGCACGACTTCCGGCTGCAGTCCTTCGGGGCGCCCGGTCTCGGCACGGACGACGTACGCGTCCTGGACGGCGACCCCGACGGCGACGTCCTGGTCGGCTACCACACCGGCGGCCGGCTGGTCGGCGTCGTCGCCCTCGGCGGTCCGGCGGCCGCGACGGCCGCCGCCCGCTACCGCGCCCAGTTGCTGAAGTCGCCCGCCCTCACCCCGTAAGGAAGCCCGTCATGTCCTCTGTCCGTGGATACTTCCACCCCAAGACGGCGACCGGCGCCTCGTCGCTGATCCCGTCGCCGCCGTGGCGCTACTCCGGCGACCTGCTGACCGTCGAGTACCGGACCGACCCGGCCCGGGTGCGCGAACTGCTGCCCGAGCCGCTGGAGCTCGCCGACGAGGACCCCGGCGCGGTGGCGTTGATCTGGGCCGACTGGCAGTCCTGCGCCGCCTCCGGCGACGAACTGCTCGACCCGGTGCTCTCCCAGTACAAGGAGGCGTTCGCGGTCGTCCGCTGCGCGTACCGGGGGCAGACCTACTCGCGGTGCGTCTACATCTGGGTGGACAAGGACTTCGCCATCGCCCGCGGGCTGCACCAGGGGTATCCGAAGAAGCTCGGCTCCATCCACCAGACACGGCCGCACCCCTACGGGCCGGCCCCGCGCATCGAGGCGGGGGCCCGGTTCGGAGCGACGCTGGCAGCGGCGGACCGGCGGCTCGCCCAGACGGTGGTGACGCTGCGCGAGCCGTCGGAGACGAACGGGTTCGTCAACGCGCACCCCATGGCCCACCACCGCTGGCTGCCCTCCATCGAGAAGGGGAGGGGGCCGGCCCTCGACGAGCTGATCGAGACCGGTGCGGCCTCCTTCGAGGCGGGCCCCGCATGGGTCGGCGAGGCGGAACTCGAGCTGTTCGAGGCGCCCACGGAGGAACTGGCCCGGCTGGAGATCCGCGAACCGATCGCCGCCTACTACCGACAGGTCGGCGTTGTCTGGGACGGCGGCCGGCTGCTGGAGTCCGGCACGTCCGGCGCCGAGTAACCCCCTCACGCCTCACAGAACTTGGAGACCGGCATGATCGAGCACACCCTCACGGTGGCCGGGGTCACCGTGGACGCACGGCACTGGATCGGCGGTGAACGCGTCGCCTCCGCCGAGACGTTCACCGACGTCTCGCCCATCGACGGCCGCGCGATCGGCGAGATCGCGCGCGGCACCCCGGCTCAGGCCGCCGCCGCCGTGGCCGCCGCCAAGGCCGCCTTCCCCGCCTGGGCGGCCACCCCGCGCGCCGAACGCGCCCGCATCCTGCACGCCGTCGCCGACGGCGTGGAGAAGCGGCTCGAGGAGCTGGCGATCGTCGAGACCACCGACAACGGCGCCCTGCTGCGCTCGCACCGCCGCGGGGTGATGCCCCGGGTGGCGCACAACTTCCGCTTCTTCGCCGACTGGCTGCTGAAGCTGGAGCACGAGGACTTCGACACCCGGGGCCACACCAACCACGTCTCCTGGGACCCGGCGGGCCCGAGTGTGCTGATCACCCCGTGGAACGCGCCGCTCATGCTCGCCACCTGGAAGGTCGCCCCGGCCCTCGCGGCCGGCAACACCGTGGTCCTCAAGCCCGCCGAGTGGTCCCCGCTGACCGCGTCCCTGCTCGCGGACATCGCCGCCGAGGCGGGGCTGCCGGCCGGGGTGCTGAACGTGGTCCAGGGCTACGGCTCCGAGATCGGCGACGCGCTCACCTCCCACCCGGACGTCCGCCGCATCAGCTTCACCGGTTCCGTCCCGACGGCCCGGCGGATCGCCGCGTCGGCCGCCGCCCACCTCACCCCGCTCAGCCTGGAACTCGGCGGCAAGTCACCGCTGCTGGTGTTCGCCGACGCCGACCTCGACCTCGCCGTCGACCTCGCGGTGGAGCAGTACGACAACGCCGGCCAGGTGTGCCTGGCCGCCACCCGGTTCCTGGTCGAGGAACCGGTCGCCGAGGAGTTCACCCGGCGGTTCGTGGAGAAGGCCGGGCAGCTCACGCAGGGCGATCCCCGCGACGAGGCCACCGACATCGGGCCCAGCATCCACCCCCGTCAGCTGGAGAAGATCGACGGGTTCGTGCGGCGGGCGCTGGACGCCGGGGCCCGCGCGGTCGTCGGCGGGCACCGCAAGGACGGCCGGTACTACGCGCCGACGCTGCTCACCGACGTGGCCCAGGACTCGGAGATCGTCCAGGAAGAGGTCTTCGGCCCCGTCCTCACGCTGCAGACCTTCACCACCGAGGACGAAGCCGTCCGGCTCGCCAACGACACCCGCTTCGGCCTGGCGGCCACCCTCGCCACCGGCGACCGTGAGCGCGCCGAACGCGTCACGGCACGACTGGTCGCGGGCACGGTCTGGGTCAACTGCTTCTTCGTCCGCGACCTCCGGGCGCCCTTCGGCGGCTCCCGCCGGTCCGGCGTCGGGCGCGAGGGCGGCTCCTGGAGCTTCGACTTCTACTGCGACCTGAAGAACACCGTGACCGCGCCGAACGGATGGAGCCGGGACCATGGGTGAGATCGTCGGGGCGGGGCTGCTCGCCCACGTCCCCACCATCGTGCTTCCTGAAGCCGAACGGCGGGAGCTCAACCAGGGCAAGGAGATCACCCTCGTCACCGGGCTGCGGCAGCTGCGCGAGGACGTCTTCGCCCGCGACGACTACGACACCGTCGTCGTCCTCGACTCGCACTGGGCGACGACCGTCGAGTTCGTCGTCACCGCCCAGCGGCGCCGCGCCGGGCTGTTCACCTCCGAGGAGCTGCCGCGCGGCATGTGCCGGATGCCGTACGACTTCCCTGGAGATCCCGAACTCGCCGAGAACATCGAGAAGTTCGCGGACCGGCACGGCACCTGGATCACCGCGATCGAGGACGTCCACCTGCCGGTCTACTACGCGACGATCAACCTGTGGAAGTTCCTCGGCGAGGGGCTGCCCGACAAACGGTGGGTGACCATCGGGGTGTGCCAGACCGGTGACATGGAGGACCATCTGCGGCTCGGCCGCGCGCTGGCCGACGGCATCGCCGCCACCCCCGGCCGCCGTGTCCTGCTCATCGCGTCCGGCGCCCTCTCGCACACCTTCTGGCCACTGCGCGAACTGCGCGACCACGAGTCCAGCGACCCGGTGCACATCCGTACGCCCGAGGCGCGCGAGGCCGACCACGAGCGCATCGCCTGGTTCAAGGAGGGCCGTCACGACAAGGTCCTCGACACGATGGACGAGTTCTGGAAGTACCGGCCCGAGGCGAAGTTCTTCCACTACCTGATGATGGCCGGCGCCCTGGGCGAGCAGGCCTGCGTCGCGACCGCCCGTCAGTACGGCGAGTACGAGAACTCCATCGGCACGGGCCAGGTGCACCTCTGGTTCGACCGCCCGTCCGACGGCTGGACCGGCGCCGGCCCGGCGCCGGCGGACCTGGCCCACACGCCGCCCGGCAGCCTCCCGAACAGCAGTCCCGCGCCCCGCCGCACCCCGCACAGCCGCCCCTAGGAGCCCCGCCATGCCCGAGTACCGCCGCATCCTCCTCGACGGCGCCGCCGTCCAGGTCACCGTCGACGGGGACGAACTCGTCGCCGGCGACGGCCGCCGCGTCAGAACCGAAGAGGCGCAGCACCTGCCGCCGGTCGTGCCGTCGAAGGTGATCGCCGTCCATCTCAACCACCGCAGCCGCGTCGACGAGTTCGGGATCGACCTCCCGGCCACCCCCACCTACTTCCACAAGCCGACCTCCTCCCTCAACTCCCACCGGGGCGCGATCGTCCGCCCGGAGGGCTGCAGGTGGCTCAACTACGAGGGCGAGGTCGCCATCGTGATCGGCAGGACCGCGCGCAACATCTCGCCCGCCGAAGCAGGGGAGTTCATCGCGGGGTACACCGTCGCCAACGACTACGGTCTGCACGACTTCCGCGACACCGACGCCGGCTCCATGCTCCGGGTGAAGGGCTCCGACACCCTGTGCCCGCTCGGGCCGGGACTGGTCACCGACTGGGACTTCCACGGCAAGCGGCTGCGCACGTACGTCAACGGCGAGGTCGTGCAGGACGGTTCGACCGACGAGATGCAGTGGGACATGCACTACCTCGTCGCCGACATCGCGCGCACCATCACCCTGTACCCGGGAGACGTGCTGCTGTCGGGCACCCCGGCCAACTCGCGGCCCGTGCGGCCCGGCGACGTCGTCGAGGTGGAGGTCGAGGGCCTCGGACGGCTCACCAACCACATCGTGACCGGCCCGACCGCGGTGCGCTCCGACGTCGGCGCCCAGCCGACCGAGTCCGAGGAGGTGCTGTCCACCGCCCTCGGCGGCGACTGGGAGTTCCGCGGCGTCCGCCCACCCAGGCGGTGACACCCGCGAGGGCCGCTGCCGGGCCGGCGGGTAGGGTCACCGGCATGACCGACTCCGCGGACGCCCCGACGGGCCGCCGGCCGAGGAAGCGCCTGAACTACGGCGAGGGGCGCGAGGCCCTGCTGAACGCCGCCGTGCGCGTGGTGGCGCGGGGCGGTCTGCGCAGGCTCACCTACCGGGCCGTCGCCGAGGAGGCCGGGGTCACCCACGGTCTGGTCGTGCACCACTTCGGTTCCCGCGACGCGCTGATCGAGGCGGCCCTCGCCCACACCATCCGCACCTCGCTGAGCACCAGCGCGCTCGAGCCGGGCACCGGCGAGATCGCCGACTTCTCGACGGGGCTCTCCGAGATGGTCACGGCGGATCCGGGCACCCAGGCGTTCCAGTACGAGCTGCTGCTGGAGTCCCGCCGCAGGCCCGAGCTGCTGCCGCAGATCCGCGAGCTGTACGACGAGTACTTCGACGCCAGCCGGCGCGAACTGGGCCGGATGCTGCCCGCCGGCGCGGACGAGGCGCTGGCCCGGCTGGTCTTCGCCGCCCTCGACGGGCTGGTGCTGCACCAGCTCGTCCTCGGCGAGCCCGACGTCACGGACGCCGCTCTGGAGCAGCTGCGCTCGCTGCTGAGGCTCCTCGCCGCCGCCGGCGGCCGCGACGACGGCCTCGGCCACGCCCACGCGGAGCCCTCCGGCCGCGTGCAGCACTCCGACCGCCCGTAGCCCTCCGACCGCCCGTAGCCCTCCGAGCGCGCGCAGCACTCCGACCGCGCATGGTCGTCTGAACCCGTACGACCTTCCGACCTGCACGTTCCCCTGTCCCGGCACCGGACGACCGGCGTCGGGCGTCCGGCGACGGCGGTCGTCGGCGTACGCCCGGAGCGGACGGTCCCGGCCGGATGCCGGGACGTCCGGCGCCGGGGCGGAAATCTTTCCGCAGAGCCTTGCCAAACGGATAGTTCGCGACCACCATGAGGCAACTCGTTTGGCTCAAAACAAACTCCCATCCCTTCCCGTCCCCGACAGGTGATCCGAGTGGACAGTCAGACGGCGGTCGCCCCGCACTCCCCGCACGACGCAAGCACGACAGGCAGGCTCAAGCCCGATTCCCTCGGCGTTCTGGGCATCCTGTTCTTCGTCCTCTCCGCCCAGGCCCCGCTGACCGGCATCGCCGGGGCCGTCCCCATCGCCGTCGCCATCGGCAACGGAGCGGGCGCGCCCGCCGCGTACCTCGCCGCCGGCGTCATGGTCCTGCTGTTCTCCATCGGCTTCGTCGCCATGGGCCGCCACGTGGTGGACGCCGGCGCCTTCTACACGTACATCGGCAAGGGCCTCGGCCGCTCGGCCGGCTCCGGCAGCGCCGCTGTCGCCCTCTTCGCCTACTGCGCCATCCAGGCCGCCATGTACGGGCTCTACGGCGCGACGGTCGGCGGTCTCGTCGCGTACTACACCGACGTGCACCTCGCGTGGTGGGTCTGGACGCTGCTCACCATGGCGGTCGTCCAGGTCCTCGGCGCGGCCGGGATCGAGATGGGCGCGAAGCTGCTGGCCGTCTTCGTCCTAGCGGAGTTCAGCATCCTCATCGTGTTCGCCCTCGTGACCTTCTTCAAGGGCGGCGGCCCCGAGGGCCTCGGCTTCGGCGAGAGCTTCTCGCCGCACGCCGCGCTCCAGGGCGCGCCCGGCGTGGCGCTGATGTTCGCCGTGGCGTCGATGTTCGGCTTCGAGGCCACCGCCATCTACGGCGAGGAGGCGCGGGAGCCCCGCAGGACCGTGCCGCGCGCCACCTATCTGTCGGTCGCGGTGGTCACCGGCTTCTTCGCCTTCACCTCGTGGATGCTGGTCTCGGCGCACGGCGCGTCCGCGGCGACGGCGCAGGCGGGCAAGGCGCTGGAGTCCGGTGACGCGACCTCGTGGGTCTTCGCGCCGATCACCGCGCTGTTCGGCTCCTGGGCCGGTGACGTGCTGCCCGTCCTGCTGGCCACCTCGCTGTTCGCCGGCATCCTGGCGTTCCACAACTCCGCCAACCGCTATCTGTTCTCCCTCGGCCGTGAGGGGCTGCTGCCGCACCGGCTGACCAGGCTCAACCGGCGCCACTCCCCCTGGGCGGCAGGCACCGTGCAGACGGTGATCGCGGCGGCGCTGGTCGTCCCGTTCGCGCTGCTCGGCAAGGACCCGGTGCTGACGCTGTTCTCCTGGTTCAGCGGAGTCGCCGTCCTGGCGATGATGCTCCTGTACTTCCTGACGTCCCTCTCCGTGGTCGTCTTCTTCCGCCGTTCCCGCGCCGACACCCGGCTGTGGAACACCCTGGTCGCACCGGTGCTGGGCGCGCTCGGCATCGCGGGCGCCATCTGGCTGATCATCGAGAACTTCACCACGCTCATCGGGGGCGACCGGGCCACGGCCGTCTGGCTCCAGCTGACCGTGCCGGTGGTGCTGGTCCTCGGGCTGTGCGCGGCACGGCTGACCCGGTCCAGGCACGCCGCCACCGGCTGACCCCCGGCGTTCCGTGAACGGCCGGCGGCGGCCTCACTCCCCGGACGCCGCCGTCGGCCCCCGGATCACAGGCGGCGATCACGGGCCACGGAACCGATGCCGCGCACACCACCACAGGCCACTGCAGGCCACTGCAGGCCACTGCAGGCCACTGCAGGCCACTGCAGGCCACTGCAGGCCACTGCAGGCCACTGCAGGCCACTGCAGGCCACTGCAGGCCACTGCAGGCCACTGCAGGCCACTGCAGGCCACGAAGAGAACAGGAGAGCCGAGATGCCGGCCCTCACCCATGACGATCTGCTGCGCCGCGCCGAGGAGTTGCGGCTGCCGGCCCAGCACCACATCGACGGGGCGGACGAACCGGGTTCGGGCGCCGCGTTCACCGTCGTCTCACCCCGCGACGGGCAGGTCCTCGGCGAGGTCGCCGACGCGCAGGGCGCCGAGGTCGACCTGGCCGTGGCCGCCGCCCGCCGGGCCTTCGACTCCGGGCCCTGGCCGCGGCTCGCGCCCGCCGAACGGGGCCGCGTCCTGCTGCGCGTGGCCGAACTGCTCGCGGAGCAGCGGGAGAAGCTCGCCCTGACGATCAGCCTGGAGATGGGCAAGCCGTTCACGGACGCGTACGGGATCGAGCTCCGCGCGGCGATCGACACCTTCCGCTGGTACGGGCAGTTGGCGGACAAGCTGACCGACGAGTCGCCGCACGCCGCCCCGGACGCCCTGGCACTGGTCACCCGGGAGCCGGCCGGCGTCGTGGGCGCCGTCGTGCCGTGGAACTTCCCGCTGACGCTGGCGAGCTGGAAGATCGCGCCGGCGCTGGCGGCGGGCTGCACGGTCGTGCTCAAGCCGTCGGAGAGCTCACCGCTGTCCGCCCTGATGCTGGGGCGGATCGCGACCGAGGCGGGACTGCCGCCGGGCGTGCTCAACGTCGTCGCCGGGGACGGCCCGACGGCCGGCCGGGCGCTGGGCCTGCACCCCGACGTGGACGTGCTGGCGTTCACCGGCTCCACGGCGGTCGGCCGTCACTTCCTGCGCTACGCCGCCGACTCCAATCTCAAGCGCGTCTGGCTGGAACTGGGCGGCAAGTCGCCGAACATCATCCTCCCCGACGCCCCCGACCTGGAGCAGGCCGCCGCCACCGCCGCCTGGGGCATCTTCTTCAACCAGGGCGAGATGTGCACCGCCCCCTCCCGGCTGCTGGTGCACTCCTCGATCGCCGAACGCGTCACCGAGGCGATCGTCGCCCGGGCCGGTGAACTGCGGGTCGGCGACCCCCTGGACCCGGCGACCGAGATGGGCGCACTGGTGGGCGAGGGTCACCTGGAGCGCGTCCTCGAGCACATCGGCGCCGGCGTGGGCCAGGGCGCACGGCTGCGGGCCGGCGGCGGCCGGACCCTGACCGGCACGGGCGGCAGCTACGTGCACCCCACCGTCTTCGACCAGGTGGACCCGGGCATGCGCCTGGCCCGCGAGGAGATCTTCGGCCCGGTGCTCTCGGTGCTGACCTTCGACGACGTGGAGGAGGCGGTGCGGCTGGCCAACGCCACCGAGTACGGCCTCGCCGCCGGCCTGTGGACCTCCGACCTGTCCACCGCCCACCGGGTCGCGCGCGCCCTCAGAGCCGGGACGGTGTGGGTCAACTGCTACGAGGAGGGCGACCTGACCGTCCCCTTCGGCGGCATGAAGCAGTCGGGCAACGGACGCGACAAGTCCGCGCACGCGCTGGAGAAGTACACCGAACTCAAGACCACCTGGATCCAGCTGTGACGGATCCGGCTGTGACGACTGCCCCGCGCCCCCTCGTCGCGATCCCCGCCCGCTTCAGCGCGACCACGTCCGCGCTGCGCTACGCCGCCGAGGTCAACGCCCGGGCCCTCGTCGAGGCCGTCTGGCGGGCCGGCGGCGAACCGGTCGGCGTCCATCCCGCCGACCAGGACGAGCGGGACGTCGCCGCCCGCCTCGCCCGCTTCGACGGCGTCCTGCTCCCCGGCGGCGGCGACCTCGCCCCGCACCGCTACGGCGCCGCCGACACCCACCGCAGCGTCTACGACGTGGACGAGCTGCAGGACGCCTTCGATCTGCGGGTCGCCCGTACCGCACTGGACCTGGGTCTGCCGCTGCTGGCGATCTGCCGCGGCCTGCAGGTCGTCAACGTCGCGCTCGGCGGTTCCCTGGAGCAGGACATGGGCGGCCCGGAGGGCGAACACCGGCATGTCGTGCACCCGGTGGCGGTGCGGAGCGGCTCGCTGCTGGAGCGGGCCGCCGGCGCCGGGAAGGTCGACGCCTCCTGCTATCACCACCAGCGGGTGGACCGCACCGGCGGGGGCCTCACGGTCACCGCGCGCGCCGCCGACGGCACCGTGGAGGGCCTCGAACTCCCCGGCGCCCAGGGATGGTTCACGGCCGTGCAGTGGCACCCCGAGGACACCGCCCACGAGGACCCCGCGCAGCAGGGCCTCTTCGACGCCCTCGTCCGGGCCGCCCGCGACGGCCGCTGACGCCGCGCCCGGCGCCCGTCGGCCCGGGCCGCCCGCGCCACGCGGCAGCCGCCCCCGGGCCGGACCCGGGGGCGGCTGCCGCACGCCGTCGCCTCACCGCCGTGTCACAGGACGACCGCCTCGGTCGCGGCGGGCTCGTCGAACTGGGTCCGGTACAGCTCCGCGTACCGTCCGCCGGCCGCCAGCAGTTGCTCGTGGTCGCCGCGCTCCACGACCCGGCCGGACTCGACGACGAGGATCAGGTCGGCGGCGCGGACGGTGGACAGCCGGTGCGCGATGACGACGGCCGTACGGTCGGCCAGCGCCTCGGCGAGGGCCTCCTGGACGGCCGCCTCGGAGGTGTTGTCGAGGTGGGCGGTGGCCTCGTCGAGGATGACGACGCGCTGGCCGGCCAGCAGCAGCCGGGCGATGGTCATGCGCTGGCGTTCGCCGCCGGAGAGCCGGTAGCCGCGTTCGCCGACGACGGTGTCGAGACCGTCGGGCAGGGAGCGCACGAGGTCGTCGAGGCGGGAGCGGCGCAGCGCGTCCCACAGGTCGTCCTCGGTGGCCGACGGGCGGGCGAGCAGGAGGTTGGCCCGAACGGTGTCGTGGAACAGGTGACCGTCCTGGGTGACCATGCCGAGGGTCGCCCGCAGGGTGCTCGCGCTCAGGTCGCGCACGTCCACGCCGCCGATGCGGACGGCGCCCTCGTCGACGTCGTAGAGGCGCGGCAGGAGTTGGGCGATCGTCGACTTGCCGGCGCCGGAGGAGCCGACGAGGGCGATGGTCTGCCCCGGGTCGGCGCGGAAGGAGACGCCGTGCAGGACCTCGGCGCCGCCGCGGGAGTCCAGGACGGCGACCTCCTCCAGGGAGGCGAGGGAGACCTTGTCGGCGGACGGGTAGCCGAAACGGACGTCGTCGAACTCGACGGAGACCGGCCCCTCGGGCACCTCGCGGGCGTCCGGCTTCTCCTCGATCAGCGGCTTCAGGTCGAGCACCTCGAAGACCCGCTCGAAGCTGACCAGGGCGCTCATCGCCTCGACCCGGGCCCCGGCGAGCGAGGTGAGCGGGGCGTAGAGGCGGGTCAGCAGCAGGGCGAGGGCGACGACGGCGCCCGGTTCGAGGGAGCCCTTCAGCGCGAGGTGGCCGCCGAGGCCGTAGACCAGGGCGAGGGCCAGCGCGGAGACGAGGGTCAGGGCGGTCATGAACACCGACTGGGCGGTGGCCGTGCGGACGCCGATGTCGCGCACCCGGGCCGCGCGGGCCGCGAACTCGGCCGACTCCTCCTCGGGGCGGCCGAACAGTTTGACCAGCGTGGCGCCGGGGGCGGAGAACCGCTCGGTCATCCGGGTGCCCATCGACGCGTTGAGCGCGGCCGCCTCCCGCTGCATGCCGGCCATCCGCCTGCCCATCCGCCGCGCCGGGATCACGAACACCGGCAGCAGGACCAGCGCGAGGAGCGTGACCTGCCAGGAGAGGGTGAGCATGACGGCGAGGGTGAGCACCAGGGTGACCAGGTTGGAGACCACTCCGGAGAGCGTGTTGCTGAAGGCGCGCTGCGCTCCGATGACGTCGTTGTTGAGTCGGGAGACGAGCGCTCCCGTACGGGTACGTGTGAAGAACGCGACCGGCATCCGCTGCACATGATCGAACACGGCCGTGCGCAGATCGAGGATGAGTCCCTCCCCGAGCGTCGCCGACAGCCTCCTGCCCAGGACGCCGAGCGCCGCCTCCAGCACCGCGATGCCCGCGATGAGCAGCGCCAGCCGCACGACGGTGCCCGGGTCGCCGTGCGACACGATCGCGTCGACGACCTTCCCCGCGAGGACGGGGGTGGCGACGGCCAGCAGCGCGGTCAGCACCCCCAGCACGACGAACAGGGCGATGCGGCGGCGGTGCGGTCGGGCGAACGCGCCGATGCGGCGCAGTGTCGCACGGTCGAAGGGGCGGCGTTCCTGTTGGCTGTTCATGACGCTGTACAGCTGCGTCATGGCGATCGCGTCCATGCTCATGGGACCGACCGTAGAACCTCAAGCATTATTGAGGTCAAGTCCTTTCCGACGTCCACCCGCAGGAACGTCTCCGACACCGTCGGGGGCGACGACACGAAAGCCATCTGCCCGAAGGCCCCCGGCACAGGCGCCCCCCGCACGACGCCCCCGAACACGAAGGCCCCGATGACCGTGAGCAATGTTCCGTCCACGCTGGTGAAACCGGCGGTTGGCCCCGTTCGGGAACCCTCGACAGGTGTGACAGCGGTTCCTCTCGCCCCCGGCGGAGCGGCCCGGCGGCTGCCGGTGCGTCAGCTCCTGTGTCTGCTTCCGCTCCTGCTGGTCACCGTGGTCGCGGTGCGGCACCGGTCGGTACTCGCCGACGGAGTCGCGCAGTTGCGCGGCGCCGAGTGGCCCTGGCTGCTGGCCGCGGTCGGCGCGACCTGTCTGACCTGGGTGGCGGCGGCCGTCACCCGGCAGGGCGCGGTCGTGCAGCGGCTGCCCGGACGGCGGCTGCTGGCTGCGCAGTTCGCGGCGGGCGCGGCCAACCACCTGCTGCCGACGGGGCTGGGCGCGAGCGCGGTCAACCTGCGGTTCATGTCGGTGTGCGGGGTGCCGCTGGCCCGTTCCTCGGCGGCCCTCGCGCTGTATCTGCTGGCGGAGGGCGTGGCCCGGGTGGGCCTGCTGACCGCGCTGCTGCTCGCCTTCCCGGACGCGCTGCGGCTCGGCCCCCTGCTGCCTGGCGGCTCGTTCGGCCCGCTGCTCGCCGCCCTCGCGACGGTGGCGCTGGTCGCGGCGGGCGCGCTCGCCTGCGTGCGACGGCTGCGGTCGGCGGTGTGCTCGTTCCTGCGGACCGCGCTCGGCGAGGCGCGTTCGGTGCACTCCCGGCCCGCCCGGGCGCTCGCGCTGTGGGGCGGCTCGCTGGCGTTCCCGCTGCTGCAGGCGGCCGGCTTCGCCGCCGTGGGGCAGGCGTTGCACCTGCCGGTGCCCGCGGCGCACATGGCGGTGGCGTACGTGGCGGCCACGGTGGCCGTCGCGCTGGTGCCGACGCCCGGCGGGATCGGCTCGGTGGAGGCGGCGCTGGTGGTGGCGCTGGTGGCGGCGGGCGGGCCGGTGGCGGTCGCCACCGCCGTGGTCCTCGGCTACCGCATCATCACCGTGTGGCTGCCGTTGGTGCCGGGCGCGCTGACGCTCGCGGCACTGGTACGCATGAAGATCGTCTGATCCGGTCGCCGACGTCGGCCTGCCGCACGCCCGCGCCCGCCGTCGCGGCTCCGACGCGTCGGCGCGCCGGGGCGTTTTCGGCCGTCCGTGACCACGGGCCCGTCCCGCTACCCCCGGCTCCGCACGGCTGCTCGCTGCTCCTCACCGCTGCTCAGGGCTGCTCACGGCCCGGCCGCATGCCTCGGCCCGAGCGGCGCGATGCGGCCGCAGCGACCGGATCCTGCGGTACGAACTGCCGTGCCGGATACGGCAGGATGAGCGGTCGCGCCCCCGGTGCCCGACCGGGCGGGGGCGCCATCGCACATCCCGGAACCGAACAGGTGACATCGTGACGAGACTTCACATCCGGCCGTCGGCGGCCGCGTCGGCCGCGGATCGACTTCCCGGAGGTGACCGGTGAACCGCGCACTGACCCTCGACGACGGCGTCCTCGCCGGAATCGCCCTGGCCACCGGTCTGTTGACGGCCTTTCTGTCGCGCACCGTGCTGCGCTGGCTGGCGAAGCACGCCAAGCGCACCAAGTGGAGCGGCGACGACGTCGTCGTGGACGCGCTGCGCACCGTCGTGCCGTGGGCGGCGATCGCCGGCGGCGCGGCGGCCGCGGCCGCGGTGCTGCCGCTGACCAAGGCGGTCCAGCACACCGTCAACCAGTGTCTGACGGTGCTGCTGATCTTCGTGGTGACGGTGTCGGCGGCGCGGGTCGTCGCCGGACTGGTGCAGACGGTGACGTCGTCGCGCTCGGGAGTCGCCGGGTCGGCCACCATCTTCGTGAACATCACCCGGATCCTGGTCCTGGCGATCGGCTTCCTGGTGATGCTGCAGACGCTGGGCATCTCCATAGCGCCCCTGCTCACCGCTCTCGGCGTCGGTGGTCTGGCGGTCGCGCTCGCGCTGCAGGACACCCTCGCGAACCTGTTCGCGGGCATCCACATCCTCGCCTCCAAGACCGTCCAGCGCGGTGACTACATCAAGCTGAGCAGCGGTGAGGAGGGCTACGTCGAGGACATCAACTGGCGTCAGACGACCGTGCGCGCGCTCTCCAACAACCTGGTCGTCATCCCCAACGGCCAGCTCGCGAAGACGAACATGACCAACTACATGCGTCCCGAGCAGCAGTTGACGGTCCTGGTGCAGGTAGGGGTGGCCTACGACAGCGATCTGGAGCAGGTGGAGCGGGTGACGTCGGAGGTCATCGCGGAGGTCATGACGGGAGTGGACGGCGCCCTGCCCGACCACGAGCCCGCGATCCGCTTCCACACCTTCGGCGACTCGCGGATCGGCTTCACCGTGATCCTGGGCGTCGGCGAGTTCAGCGACCAGTACCGGATCAAGCACGAGTTCATCAAGCGGCTGCACCGCCGCTACCGCGAGGAGGGCATCCGGATCCCGGCGCCGGCCCGCACGGTGGCGTTGCAGTCGGGCGCCGTCGTCATCCCGCAGCAGCGGACCGGCGACGGGGTCGTGCAGGGCGAGATGCCCGCCCTGCACGACTGACGGCGCTCACTCGGGTCAGAGCGTGGCCGAGTTCTCGTGCCACCGCGCGTCCGCCCGCCGGCGCGGCGCGGTGAGGGACGGCGGCACCGGGGTGACCGTCCAGTCGGGGTGACCGGGCATCCTCGGGGTCGTCGTGCCGTACAGCCAGTCGCGCAGGAAGCCGGAGACGTCCTGCCCGCCGACGTGGGAGGCGACGGCCATGTAGTCCTCCGTCGACGCCGAGGAGTCGCGGTAGCGGGCCAGGAAGGCCCGCTCGACCGCGTGGAAGGCGTCCTCGCCGATGAGCTGGCGCAGCGCGTACAGCACGAGGACGCCGCCCAGGTAGCGCTGGCTGTCGAAGAGGTTGGCCGCGTTCGGCGCGGCGACCGGACCGGAGGACTTCCGCCACTGGTCGCCGCGCGCGTAGGTGTCCTTCATCCGGGCCTCGAAGGTGGTCAGGCCCAGGGAGTCCGCCCAGCCGCGCTCGTAGCGGTAGAGCAGTCCGTAGAAGTCGGCGTGGCCCTCGTTGATCCACAGGTCTGCCCAGGTGGCGGGGCTGACGCTGTTGCCGAAGTAGGAGTGGACCAGCTCGTGCATCATGTGCGAGCCGATCTTCGGCTCCGCCTGCAGCAGGAAGTTGGGCTTGTAGAGGGTGAGGGTCTGGGTCTCGAGGCCGGTGAAGTCGAAGGCGTTCGGGGCGTCGGAGTTGCAGGGCAGCAGTCCGTACGTCTCGAAGGGGTAGGCGCCCAGCCGCGCCTCGAGCCACTCGACCAGGCCCGGGGTGAGGGCGAGCGCCGGCTCCAGGGCCTCGGCGCGGGCGACCGGCACGACATCGCGCAGACGCAGCCCGTGCGGCCCCTGGCGCTCCTTGACGACGTAGTCGCCGACCGTGATCTGCACCAGTTCGGTGGCGATCGGCGAGCGGGAGCGGTAGGTGTACGCGGTCCGGTCGCCGGCCAGGTCCTCGGTGCACACCAGCGAGCCGTTCGCGACGGCGCGCAGGGCGGCCGGCACGGTGATGCGGAAGGTGAAGTCCGCCTTGTCCGACGGGTGGTCGTTGCAGGGGAACACGGTGTGCGCGGAGTCGGGCTGGGGGCATATCGCGAACCCGTCCGGGGTGGGGACCCAGGCGGTGTGCGCGAGGGTGCGCCGCGGGTCGGCCGTGTACGTCACGCACACCGTGACGCGCTGCCGGGCGCGCAGCGGCCGGGCGGGCGTGATCCGCAGCTTCTCGTCCGCCTGCTCGAAGGCGGCGGTGCGGCCGTCGACCCGGACGGTGCGTATGTCGAGGCCGAGGGAGTCGAGGGAGAGTCGGGTGAGGGCCTGGGTGGTGCGCAGGTCCAGGGTGGCGGTGGCGTCGACGAGGGTGGTCGTCGCGTCGTAGGCGACGTCGAGGTGGTAGGCGGTGACGCGGTAGCCGCCGTTGCCCAGGTTCGGGAAGACGGGGTCCGCGAGCGTCTCGGGGGCGGGGGCGTCGTCGGGCTTCCCGTCCGCGTGAGCCGCGGTTCCCCCGGCCAGGACTGCTGCCGTGCCGATCAGGGCGGCCGCCGGGGCCGTCACTCTGCTGCGATATCTCATGGTCCGCTTTCGCTCGGGCGGCCGGGTGGTCGGTCCGGCCGTCGGATCAGGTCGAGGATCTACCTGGTTGACCGCGGAAACGGCCGTTTCGGTTGCATCCGGCGGGCACCTGGGCCGTCCCGGATGTGAGGAGACCCCTGTCGAGCCGAACCCGAGCACGAGATATCTTGATGTCGAGCAATGTTGCAGACGTGGAGCGGAGCACCCGGTGACTGACTCGACCATCATCTATACGCACACTGACGAGGCCCCGGCCCTGGCGACGTATTCCTTCCTGCCGGTGGTCCAGGCGTACGCCTCGCAGGCGGGTGTCGCGGTCCAGACGCGGGACATCTCGCTGGCCGGACGCATCATCGCCCAGTTCCCGGAGTACCTGACCGAGGACCAGCGGATCCCGGACGCGCTGACCGAGCTCGGCGAGCTGGCGAAGACGCCCGAGGCCAACATCATCAAGCTGCCGAACATCTCGGCGTCGATCCCGCAGCTCAAGGCCGCGGTCGCCGAGCTGCAGGCCCAGGGCTACGCGCTGCCGGCCTACCCGGACGACCCGAAGACCGACGAGGAGCGGGACGTACAGGCCCGCTACGACAAGGTCAAGGGCTCGGCCGTGAACCCGGTCCTGCGCGAGGGCAACTCCGACCGCCGCGCGCCCGCGTCGGTCAAGAACTACGCCAAGACCCACCCGCACCGCATGGGCGCCTGGTCGTCGGAGTCCAAGACCAACGTCGCGACCATGGGCGAGAACGACTTCCGCTCCACCGAGAAGTCCGTGGTGATCTCCGAGGCCGGTTCGGTGCGGATCGAGCTGGTCGCCGAGGACGGCTCCACCACGGTCCTGCGCGAGTCGGTGCCGGTCCTCGAGGGCGAGGTCGTCGACGCCTCCGTGATGCGCGTGGCCGCGCTGCGCGAGTTCCTCACCGCGCAGATCGCCCGCGCCAAGGCCGAGGGCGTGCTGTTCTCGGTGCACCTGAAGGCCACGATGATGAAGGTCTCCGACCCGATCGTCTTCGGTCACGTGGTGCGCGCGTTCTTCCCGAAGACCTTCGCGCAGTACGGCGCGACGCTGGCCGCGGCCGGCCTCTCCCCCAACGACGGCCTCGGCGGCATCCTCAAGGGCCTGGAGGCCCTGCCCGAGGGCGACGCGGTCAAGGCCTCCTTCGAGGCCGAGCTCGCCGAGGGCCCGGCCCTGGCGATGGTCGACTCCGACAAGGGCATCACCAACCTGCACGTGCCGTCCGACGTCATCGTCGACGCGTCGATGCCGGCCATGATCCGCACCTCGGGCCACATGTGGGGCCCGGACGGCCAGGAGGCCGACACCCTCGCGGTCCTGCCGGACTCCTCCTACTCCGGCGTCTACCAGGCCGTGCTCGACGACTGCCGCGCGCACGGCGCGTACGACCCGTCGACCATGGGCTCCGTCCCGAACGTCGGCCTCATGGCGCAGAAGGCCGAGGAGTACGGCTCGCACGACAAGACCTTCGAGATCAAGGCCGCCGGCACGGTCCGTCTGGTCGACGGGGCCGGCAACGTCCTCATCGAACAGCCGGTCGCCGAGGGCGACGTCTTCCGCGCCTGCCAGACCAAGGACGCGCCGATCCGGGACTGGGTGAAGCTGGCCGTCACCCGCGCCCGCGCCACCGGCGACCCGGCCGTGTTCTGGCTGGACGAGACCCGCGCGCACGACGCCAACCTCATCGCCAAGGTCGACGCCTACCTCGCGGACCACGACACCGAGGGCCTGGACATCCGCGTCCTCGCCCCGGTCGACGCCACCAAGCTGTCGGTGGAGCGCATCCGCCGCGGCGAGAACACCATCTCGGTGACCGGCAACGTGCTGCGCGACTACCTGACCGACCTCTTCCCCATCCTGGAGCTGGGCACCAGCGCCAAGATGCTGTCGGTCGTCCCGCTGATGGCGGGCGGCGGCCTGTTCGAGACGGGCGCCGGCGGCTCCGCGCCCAAGCACGTCCAGCAGCTGGTCAAGGAGAACTACCTGCGCTGGGACTCGCTCGGCGAGTTCTTCGCGCTCGTGCCCTCCCTCGAGCAGTTCGCGACGGCCACCGGCAACACCCGCGCCAAGGTCCTCGCCGACGCCCTCGACCGCGCCACGGCGACCTTCCTCAACGAGGACAAGTCCCCGACCCGTCGCGTCGGCGGCATCGACAACCGCGGCAGCCACTTCTTCCTGTCCCTGTACTGGGCGCAGGAGCTGGCCGCGCAGACCGAGGACTCGGACCTGGCGAAGGTGTTCGCGCCGCTCGCCGAGACGCTGGCCGCGGCCGAGCAGACGATCGTCGGCGAGCTGATCGCCGCGCAGGGCGAGCCGGCCGACATCGGCGGCTACTACCAGCCCGACCCGGCCAAGGCTGCGGCGGTCATGCGCCCGTCGGCCACCTGGAACGAGGCCCTCGCCTCGCTGAGCTGACGCACGCGGCCCGGCGCCGCACCCGTACGGCACCACCGCGCCCCGACCGGCACCGACCGGCCGGGGCGCGGCGCGTCCGCCGCGGCCCTGGGTCACCAGTCCCGGGTGGCGATCAGCTCCTCCACGTCGGCGTCCGCGAAGCCGTAGGACCGGGCGACGAACCGGAAGTCCCCGGCTATCTCCTCCCGGGCCACGGTCTCGATGTCGCTGCCGGCCTCCCAGAAGGCGTCCTGCAGGGCGTTGAACTCCTCGGTGGCGGCGTGGGTGAGGGCGTACAGCGCGTCGAGTCCGGCGGGCCGCTCGGCCTCGACGCGCTCGCACAGCCGCAGCAGGATCTCCCTGCCCCGGTCCACCAGGTGATCCGGGTAATAGCCGTCCCGGTACAGCGCCTTCAGGAACGCGTGCTCTGCCACCTGCTCGTTCGTCGCCGCCATGCCGCTCCCCCGCTCGGTTGCCCGCCATGCTGTGACGGCGTCTCCGATCATGCACCACGCCACTGACAACGCCCTGGAGCAGCCTCATGACCTCCGCCGTACCGTCCTTCGCGTTCCTTCCCGGCGCCGCCGGGTCGCCGGTGATCCTCCATGTGCCGCACTCGGCGCGGGAGATACCGGCCGAGGTGCGGGCGGGCATCGTGCTGGGCGACGGGGCGCTGGAGCGGGAGCTGGACCACATCACCGACGCGCACACCGCGCGGATCGCCGAGGAGGCGGCCCGGCGGGCGGGAACGGCGCCCTGGCGGTTCGTGAACCGGCTGTCGCGCCTGGTCGTCGACCCGGAGCGGTTCCCGGACGAGCGGGAGGAGATGCGGGCCGTCGGCATGGGCGCCGTCTACACCCGGACCACGCACCGCGAGCCGCTGCGGCCCGAGGACACCGACCCCGGGCCGCTGCTCGCCCGCTACTTCCGGCCGTACGCCCGGGCGATGGCCGACGCCGTCGGCGAACGGCTCGCCGCCGTCGGACGGGTCGTCGTCATCGACGTCCACTCCTATCCCGCCGCGCCGCTCCCCTACGAGCTGCACGGCGACGGCCCGCGGCCCGCGGTGTGCCTGGGCACCGACGGCTTCCACACCCCGCCGGAGCTGGCGGCGGCCGCGCGGACGGCGTTCGGGGAGATCGGCGACACGGGCCTCGACAGCCCGTTCGCGGGGACGTACGTACCGCTCGAGTACTACGGGAAGGACGCCCGGGTGAGCGCGCTGATGGTGGAGATCCGCCGGGACACGTACATGAGCGAGCCGGGCGGCCCGGTCGGCCCGGGAGTCACCCGGCTCGCGTCGGCGCTGGCTGCTCTCGTGGACGCCGTCACCGGCTGAGCGCCGTCGACAGCATGTGACCGGCCGGCCGCCCCGCACGACCCGTCCTGAACGGCCTGTCCCACATGAGCTGTCCTGAACGACCCGTCCCCCGGCCTGTTCCGCCTGAGCCGTCCGGCGGGGCGAAGGCTCAGGCGCGCAGCCACTCCGTGACGACGACGTCCCCGCCGGTCCGCAGCCGCAGCGCGAACGGGCCGGCGGGCGGTGTCGCGGAGGCGAAGCGGCCCAGGTCGTCGGCGGTGAGCGCGGCGCCGGCCCGGGGGCCGTGCAGGACCTCGATCGACGCTGGCTGCGGCGGCAGGAGCTGCCCCAGCAGTCCGTCCTCGGTCACCTCGACGTCGACCGTGAGACCGTCCGAGTGGAACGTCAGCATCCGCGGCACGTCCACCGCCCCCCGCACCGGGACCGCGTCGACCAGCGAGTCGAAGGTCAGCTCGGCGATCCGCGCGTCCAGGTCGTGCAGCGCGTAGGCCTCGACGGCGGCCCGCCTCAGCTCGGCCGGCACCGGGTCCAAGGCGGCGGCGGCGTCGCGGAGTTCCTCCTCCATCCGGTCGTGGTCGAACTCCTCGTCGACGAAGGGGACGTCACCGAAGAAGTCGTCCGGCTCACCGTCGTCCACGTGGTCCATGGGGTTCATGCCGTTCTTGCCGTTCATGCCGTTCTTGCCGTTCATGTCGCTCATGGCGTTCACAGAGCTCCCCGTGCGTCGAGTCGGGCGCGCAGCCGGCGCAGGCACCGCTGGCGCATCGGGCCGATGCTGCCCACGGCGATGCCCAGGGCGGCCGACACCTCCTGGTAGCTGGGCGGCGGCGAGGCGATCAGCACCCGCAGCAGTTGGCGGCAGCGCTCGCCGAGCGCCTCGAACTCCTGCCACAGGAACCGCACGCGCTCGCCCTGTGCGGCCGCCTCCTCCGAGTCGAGCACCGACTGCTCGGGCGTGCGGTCCTCGCTGGCCCGGTCGAGCAGGTGCGGATCGTCGGTCGGGGTGAGCCGGTGCAGCCCCTTGATCACTTTCAGGCACTCGTTGCGGGCGGTGCTCGCGAGCCAGGACCCCGCCTTGTGCGGCTCGCGGATCCGTCCGAGGTGCTGGGCGAAGCGGAACCAGACGGTCTGGTACACCTCGTGTCCGTCGGCGTCCGAGAGCCGGTGGGCGCGCACGACCGACCACACCAGTGGGCTCAGCCCGTCCACCAGGCCCTTCCAGGCCGCCGCGTCGCCGTCGACGGCGGACTGGACGAGCGCGCCGACCTCAGTACGGTCCACGGTCCCACCCCTCGTGTACGGCCTGTCATCGTACGCCGTGGCGGGGTCCGTCCCGGACCTCATGCGGCCCTCACGCTGGACCGACCGGGACCGGCCGCCAGGTGGGCGGCAGCAGGGCCGGCACACGGACGCCCCGCACCTCGGCGAACTCGGCGTTGCCCGCCAGCAGTTGGCGGGCAGCGGCCCGGGGGTCGGTCAGCTGGTTCGCGCTCATGTGGGCGGCGACCAGGCCCGCCGCCACGGGGGTCGCGAAGGACGTCCCGCTCCAGGACGCGAGCCCCTCGAACATCACCTGGTCCGGCTTGCCCGGCGCCGCCTGCTGCGCCTCGCTCAACACCCCGGTGTGGCGCGGGGACCGGCAGGTGCAGGAGTAGGCGAAGCCGTAGCGGCAGGCGTCGTAGGTGGAGTGCTGGTAGACGTACGGAACGGGAGTGCCGAAGCCGGTGAAGGCGCTGACCAGCCGCTCCCCGGGGGCGTACGCCTTCACCCAGGGGCCGTGGTTGCTGAAGCACGCGCCGAACGCGCCGTCGCCGCGCAGCGCGCCCACCGACAGGACCGCGTCGGCGTGTTCGGGAAGGGCGGCGTAGGCGGCGGGCCAGAACGGCGCCGCACTCGCGTTGTTGCCGGCGGCCGCGACCAACAGGGTGTGCCGCGAGCGGAGTTCGTCCATGAACGCGGCGACGCCGAGCAGACCGTCGACACGGCCGTTGGAGGTGCCCGCGGAGATGCTGAGGATGTCGGGCCAGCCGTCCTTGACGGCGTCGAAGAGTCTCTCGCCGAACTCGGACTCCAGGATCGCACCCGCGTCGTTGAGCGTGCCGCGCACGGTGACGTCGGTGTTCGGCGCGACGGCCGCGACGAGGCCGGCGATGAACGTGCCGTGGCCGACGTACTGCTGGAGGACGCCGTCCTCGTCGGTCTCCCGGGCCTGGAGGTCGCCGCCGGTGTGCGCCAGCAGCGGGTAGGAGCGGTAGTCGTGCGTGAGGCCGGTGTCGACGACGAGGACGCCGACAGCGCGCGCCGGGTCGTGGGCCCACGCCGCGGCGCCGGGGTTGGGCGGCCCGGTGCGCGGCGCGGGCACCGGCTCGTCGCCGGGGCAGGCGTTCACCGCGATCGACACCACGTGGTTGCGGCTGACCAGCCGGCGGCCCGCGCGTCCCTCCGTCTCCCGCAGCGCGCGCAACGCCCCCGCGACGGCGTGGTCGGCGGCGCGGCCGCCCTCGCCCGGGTCGCCGACCCGGATACGGGTGATGCCCGACCGGCCCGCCTGCGGGCCCGCGCGGCGCACATGGTCCGGGACGAGACCCTCGGTCGCGGTGAAGTGCGTACGGACGGCGTCCTCGACGACCTGGGCCTCCTCGCCGTCACGGGCCAGGACGACGCCCTTCTCGTAGATGAACTCGGCGGAGTCGTCCGGGCCCATCGCCAACGGGACGTCGGGCAGCGAACGCTGGATCTGGTCGAACTGCTCGTGGAAACGCTGCGGTGCCATGGCATGTCCTCCCCTGCAAGCCGGTGGTCGTCAGAGTGAGCCGCGAGGCGGTCGTCTGATACAGGTGGTGCGACGGCGGATGAGGGTGGTGCGGTTGCGGCCGCGCGCGCCTTCGTCGCGAACCGGTGTGGTGTGCGGCTCCGAGCACTACCATCCCTGGGGTGACAGCGGGAAACGACTCGGTTCTCGAACTGCTGCCGATGGTCTTCGCCGCCCCGGGCGACGCGTTGTCGCGGGCGGAGGAAGTGCTCGAGACCGATCCGACGCCGTTGCACGCCTCGGTGGCGCATCAGGTCATCGGCATCTGGCAGCGGGACTGGGGGGACGTCCGTCTCGCCCTCGACCATCTGCGCCGCGCCCGGGACCTCGCGGCGCGCTCGGACTCGGCCGAGCGCGAGGCGGACGTCCTCGGCACACTCGGCGTGGCTCTGGTGCACGCGGGCCGCACCCGGCAGGGGCTGGCCGCGTTCGAGCGGGGCGTCGCCCGCGGCACGGGCCACACCCGCGCGCGCGTGCTCTACCGGCGGGCCTACTCCCTGTGGGTGCTCGGCCGTCATCGGGAGGCGCTGGAGGACGTCCGCCGGGCGATACCCGTGCTGCGTCAGGCGGACGACGTCATCTGGACGGCGCGCGCCCGCACCCTGCGCGCCACCGTGCACCTGGCTCTCGGGGCGGTGGAGCGGGCCGAGGCGGACTTCACCGCGGCCGAGGCGCTGTGGGACACCACCGGCCAGGAACACGACAAGGCGGACGCGGTGGAGAGCCGGGGGCTGGCCGCGTTCCACTCCGGGGACGTGCCGGCCGCGCTGCGGCTCCTCGACGAGGCGCAGGAGCGGTACGCGGGGCTCGGCACGCCGACGTTCATGCTCGCCATCCGGCGCTGCGAGGTCCTGATGGCGGCCGGCCTCGCCCCGGAGGCACTGGCCGAGGCGGATACCGCGATCGGCGTGCTCGACGGGATCGGCGGGCAGTCCACCCGCAAGGCGGAGCTGCTGCTGACGGCCGCGCGGGCGGCCCGGCTGGCGGACGATCCGGCGACGGCGATCGCCCGCGCGGCCGTCGCCGAGCGGCTCTTCGCCGGTCAGCGGCGCACCTGGTGGGAGGCGCACGCGCGGCTCGTGCTGATCGAGGCCCGGGCCGCCACCGGACGCAGGTCGGGCCGCCTGGTCGCGGACGCCGCCCGGCTCGCCGAGCGGCTGGCGGCCTTCCAGGCGCCCGCAGCACCTGAGGCCTGGCTGCTGGCGGGCCGGATCGCGCTGGACCTCGGCTGGGCCGCGGACGCAGAGCGGTGTCTGCGGATCGCGGCGCGCAGCCGGCGCAGCGGTCCGCCGCTGGCCCGGGTGACGGGCTGGGCGGCCCAGGCGCTGTGGGCGCGGGCCACCGGCTCCGGGCGGGGTGTGCTGGAGGCCTGCCGGCGCGGCCTCGACGTCCTCGACGACCACCGCACGACGCTGGGGGCCTCGGAACTGCGGGCCCGCGCGACCGCGAGGGGCGCGGAACTGGCCGCACTGGCCCAGCAGGTCAGCCTGGAGCGGGGCGGGCCGCGGCAACTGCTGGCGTGGAGCGAGCGCTGGCGGGCCACGGCCTTGTCCACGCCGCCGACCCGGCCGCCTGCCGACCCTGCGCTGCTGAGCGGACTCACCGCGTTCCGGGTGATCGCCTCCCGCGCGGAGGCCGCCCGCAGGGACGGCCGGCCGGTGCCGGCCCTGGAACGCGAACAGCGGCGTCTGGAGCGGGAGATCCGCTCCCGGACCCTGCACATCCGCGGGGTGGCGCCCTGGGGCGGCGACCGGCTCGGCGGCGACCGGTTCGACGCCGGGCGGCTGCTGGACCGGCTCGGCGAGGGGCGACTGGTCGAACTGGCCGTGCTGGACGGACGGGTGCAGGTGCTGCTGTGCGGGGGCGGGCGGGTGCGCCGGTTCGCGGGCGGGCTGCTGGCCGACGCGGAGCGGGAGGCCGAGCACGTTCAGGCCGGGCTGCGCCGGCTGGCCCATCCCGGCGCGGAGGGACGGCTGCCGGTGGTGGAGGCGATGGGACGGCGGCTGGAGGAGCTGCTGCTCGGCGAGGCGGCCGGGCGGCTGGGGCCGGGACCGGTCGTGGTGGTGCCGCCGGCACGGTTGCACCGGGTGCCGTGGGCGCTGCTGCCCGCGCTGCGGGAGCGGGTGGTCAGCGTGTCGCCGTCGGCGAGCGGCTGGCTGCGGGCCGGGGAGACGGAACCTCCCCCGGGCGGGCGGCAGGTCCTCGTGCGCGGGCCGGGGCTGGCCACCTGCGGGGCGGAGGTCCCGGAGGTCGCCGGGCGGTACGGCGCGCCCGTCGTGCTGGAGCACGAGGACGCCCGTGTGCCGCGCGTCCTAGCGGAGTTGGACGGGGCGGCGCTGGCGCACATCGCCGCGCACGGCACGTTCCGCGCCGACAGCCCCATGTTCTCCTCGTTGCGGATGGCGGACGGTCCGCTGATCGTCCACGACTTCGAGCGGCTGGCCCGCAGCCCGTACCGGATCATCCTCTCCAGCTGCGACACCGCCCGGCTCGCCTCGGTCGGCGCGGACGAACTCCTCGGTCTGGTCACGGCGTTGCTGCCGCTGGGCACGGCCGGCGTGGTCGCCAGCAGCGCACCGGTCAACGACGCGGCGGTCGTTCCCCTGATGCTGGCCCTGCACGAGGGCCTGCGCCGCGGGCTGTCCCTCGCCGAAGCCCTGCGCGACGCGCGGGCCGCGCTCCCGGGAGACGCCCTGCACCAGGCGACGGGCTGGGCGTTCACGGCGTTCGGCGCCGCGTGAACGCGCCGGCTGTGTGAGGGCGTGCCTGCCGCGTGAACGCGCGCCCACCGTGTGAGCGCGCGCCCGCAGACGTCGCGTGAACGCGCCCCCCCGTCAGGCCGGTTCCTCCCGGAGGCCGCGGCCCCGCCCAGGTCCGCCCGGCCCAGGTCCGCCCACGCCGGTCCGCACCGCCCCGCCGCGACTCGCCCGGCAGCGCTGGGAGCGGCCCTCTTCTGGGCGCCGGGCGCTCGCGCGCGGTCGGCTCACTGGCGGGGTTTCTGTGTCGCGGCGAACGCGTCGGCGGCGGCGAGGTCGAAGTCGCCGTGGTCGCTGCCGAGTCCCTGGGCGACGAGTGCGGCGGCGGCGCTGCCGAGGACGGCGGCGTCGCCCGGCGTGCGGCCCAGGCCGACGCCCCGGAGGTAGCCCGCGGAGAACGCGTCGCCGCATCCGGTGGTGTCGACGACGTCGATGGCGAAGGCGGGCACCGGCTCCGCGCCGTCCGCCGTCACCACGAGCGCGCCGTCCCCGCCGCGCGTGACGGCGACGACGCCCACGCCGGCGGCGAGCAGCTTCCGGGCGCCCGTGAGCAGGTCGCTCTCACCGGTGAAGCCGAGGACCTGGTCCTCGTTGGGCAGCAGATGGTCGATGTACGGCAGGGCCGCCTCGATCTGCTCGAAGCTGCCGAGGACACCGGGGGCGAGCAGGTCCACGGAGGTCACGACGCCGTGTTCCCTGGCGTAGGACAGGATGCGCGCCGCCGCGTCGACGCCGATCAGCTCCGGGCCGCCGAGGTGCAGATGGGTCGCCTCGGCGAGGGCGTCCCAGGGGACGTCGTCGGGTCCGTACGTGATGTTCGCGCCGAGCAGGTGCAGCGAGGGACGGTCGCCGTTGGGCCGGATCGGCAGGACGCTCGCGGAGGTGGCGGTGTCGGTGCGGCGGACCACGAACCCGGTGTCGACGCCGCCCCTGTTCAGCAGCTGGATCAGCATGTCCCCGGTCGGGTCGGAGCCGACGGCGCCCGCGGTGCGCACCTCGGCGCCGAGTTTGGCGAGGGTGAGCGCGGTGCCGCCGGCGGTTCCGGCGGCCGTCATCCGGATGTCGTCCACCAGGGTCGCGCCCTGGCCCTCGGGTATCTCCTGCACCGGCCGCACCAGTACGTCGAGCACGTGCACGCCCATCGTGACGACCTTCATCGGGCTTCCTCCTGCGCGGGTGGAACGGGGTGGGTGGCGCCGTAGTTCCGGGCGATCGCGGCCTCGACGACCGCGAGCTGCTGCTGTTCGTCGAGGACGCGCGGGCGGCCCATGGCGGCCGCGCGCTGGTAGACGCCGCACGCCCATTCGAGGAGCAGCGCGTTCTCGACGGCCTTCGCCAGGGTCGGAGCGTGGGTGAGCGCGCCGTGGTTGGCCATCAGCACGGCGCTGCGGCCCTCGAGCGCGGTGAGCACGGACTCGGCGAGTTCGGGCGTGCCGAACGTGGCGTAGGGCGCGACCCGCACCGTGCCGCCGAGGGCGAGCAACTGGTAGTGGATGCAGGGCAGTTCGTCGAGCACACAGGAGACGGCGGTGGCCATCGGGGCGTGCGTGTGGACGACCGCGCCGGCTCCGTGACGGCGGTAGACGCCCAGGTGCAGCTCCAGCTCCGAGGTCGGCTGCAGGTCCCCGGTCACGATCCTGCCGTCCAGGTCCACCACGGTCACCTGGTCAGGGGTGAGGTCGGCGAGGACGGCGCCGGTCGCGGTGATCGCGACCCGGTCCTCGACGCGTACGCTCACGTTCCCGGCCGTGCCGATGAGGAGGCCTTCGGCCCCCAGGCGCCGGCAGGCGTCCGCCACGGCGGTCCGCTCCCGGCCCGGCGTCGCGCTTGAGGCGGTCATGGGCGCGAAGGTAGCGTAAACGTGAAACAAAGTCACGTTCAGATTTGGAGGCAGTTCCTTGGTCCAGGCGACCGCGGGTCCCGACGGCGGCGTTCCCCTGCGCCGTACCCCCCGGCAGGCGCGCAGCAGGGCACGTCTGGCGCTGATGCTGGAGGCCGCCGAGCGCATCCTGGTGGACGAGGGCGTCGAGGCGCTCACCACGACCCGGGTCGCGGCCGAGGCGAAGGTGTCGGTCGGCTCGCTGTACCAGTACCTCCCCGACCGGAATGCGATCATCGACGCTCTCGCGACCGGGTACTTCGCCCGTCTGGAGGGCGTCATGGACGACCTGGTCCGGGCGGCGGCGCAGGAGCGGTGGGACGATCCGGTGGGCGTCCTGGTCGACACGTACGCCGAGGTGTACCGCACCGAGCACGGCTTTCGCGCCCTGTGGTTCGGCAGCGGGCTGACCGAGCGGACCCGGGCCGCCGACCGCGAGCACAAGGGCCGGATGGCCGACGGGATCCGCCGCGTCCTGCGCGCCCTGGGCGTGGCCGGCGACGACGAGGCACTGGCCAGGGCCGGCCACGCCGCGATCCTCGCCGCCGACGCCCTCGCCCAGGAGGCGTTCCGCCGGGCCCCCGAAGGGGACGCGCTCCTGCTCGACGAGGCGAAGACGATGCTGCGCGCCTACCTGACGGAGATCACCGCTCGACACGACGGGACGTGACGCCGCCGCCGGACGGCGCCCGGTTCGAGGTCGGCCCGGAGTTCCCGGGCGGACACCCGGTGAGCGCCGCGCTCTCGTGCGCACGGCCGAAGGCCCCGTCCCGGGAAGGAGGACGGGGCCTTCGGCCCGCTCGAGCGGCGCGGGTCAGGTTCCGAGGGGGTGCTGCGGGTCCAGCAGTTTCGCGATCCGCTCGGTGATCGTCTGGGAGTTGTTGCCGGCGGGCGCGTTGCGGCCCACCGTCGTGGACACGGCGATGGAGAGCCGCTGGTGCGGTTCGTACGCCATCACGGCCGCGTAGCCGAAGAAGGACGGGTTCTGGACCACCCAGCCGTTCTTCACGACGACGCCGAGGCCGAAGTGGAAGTCCTCGGTCATGGGCAGGCAGACCGTCGCGGGGCAGGTGGCGGTCGGGTGGCCGAGGCCGACCGTGCCCGGGTTCAGCTGGGTGCGGAAGGACTGCCGCGAGAGCAGCTCACCCGAGCCGACGGCCTGTCCGGAGCGGGCGAGGTCGCAGATGTCCTGGGTCAGGACGGCGCCGGGCGCGGTGGTCCAGGACGGGTTCCAGTAGGTGGACTCCTCGTAGGTGCCGCGCTCGTCGTCGTAGGCGTGCAGCACGGGCTGCGGGATGACCGCGGTCTCGTTGCTGCGGGTGTTGCGCAGGCCGAGCGGCCGGTAGACGCGTTGGCGCAGCAGGCGGTCGAGCGGAGTGCCGGAGATCTTCTCCAGGGCGCGGCCGAGGAGGACGAAGTTGGCGTGCGAGTAGCTCCAGTTGGTGCCCGGCGCGTACCACAGGGGGTGGCTCAGGGAGAACCCGACGACCTCCTCGGGGGTCCAGTGCTGCCAGGGGTCGGCGTAGAGCTTCTTGAGGAAGGCCGGGTCGGTGACGTAGTCGTGCAGGCCGGAGGTGGAGTCGCCGAGCATGCGCAGGGTGATCTTGTCGCCGTGCGGCAGCCGGGGCAGCCACCGGGAGACCGGGTCGTCGAGGTCCGCCCGGCCCTCCTCGACGAGCTGGAGCAGCACCGTGCCCATGAAGGCGATGCCGACCGAGCCGGTCCGGAAGTGCATGGCGGGGGTGGCGGGGACGTCCGTCATGGACTCGCCGACGGCGGCCGTGACGAGTTCACGGCCGCCGACCGTGACCTTGACGAGGGCGGCCTCGAGGTCGAGCTCCTTCTTGGCCTTGCGGACGATGTCGAGGACCTTGCGCGCCTGGCCCTGCGGGTCGCGGGTGGTGGTGCAGGCACGGTCGTGGCGCTCGGGGAGGGCGGCCGCGACCGCGGTCTGCAGGGTCGAGGCGAGGAGGGCGGCGGCGCAGAGCAGCGCCGTACGGGTACGCGTCATACGCGCACTATGGGCTGATTGTCACAGCGGTCCGGCGGCCAACACTCCGGACGCCCGCGCCACGGACCCGGACGGCGGACGAGGCGTCCCCTGGCTGCCGGTCACCGGGCCGCCCGGCTCGCACGCCGGGACCACGCAGCCAAGCCGGTCGACGACCTCCCGAGGATCGGCTTGACTGCGTAGTCAACCCAGTCTTGGCAGCGGCCCGGCCCCCGTCAAGACCCGTCTCACCGCGGAGCGCACGCGCCGCGGGCGGTCCGGCGCAGCCGTCGGCCGACCGGACGCCGCCACCCGGCCCGCCCGGGCTCCTTCGACCAGCCGCCCGAGGTCCGTGGGCCGGTCGCCCGGGGCCCGTCGACCGGCAGCCCGGGCACGCCGGCCGACCGCCCGCGAGCGGCGTCCGCGAAGAGCTGTTCCAGGACATCCACGGCCGCGGAGCGGGCGGGAGTGACCATGACCACGAAGCCTTCCCCGCCGCTCAGGGGCCGACACACCGATCGCGGCGCGCCGTGCGGACGACGCCGGAAACGGACGTCCCGATGTCGGACTTGCGGTCCCAAGGGGCCTATTTCCACGAGTCGTTGACGCTTCGACGACACCCCCGGCCCACGATCCCGGGCGGCGGCAGAAGGAGTTCATCCGCATTCCTGCACCCCGCCCCGTGCGTGCGACTGACCGAATCGTTGCGGCTGAATACCGGCCGATCGTTCGAACGTTGACCAGTGAGTAATAAGCGCACTACCTTTCAACGCGTTTCGAGCACGCGCTGTAGAACGGCGTTCCGCGGTGAACCTCTGCCCGCTGGAATCCGGTGAGCCGCCTTTGCTGTCCCGAACCCCCCACCGTGCAGTCTCACCTTGATTCGGAGAATCATGACGTCCGCTGTGCGTCCCGAGGACATGATCATCGGCATCACTCCGTTCGGAGAGCCCGACGCGGGGCTCGCCCTGGCGGTCGGCCGGGCCGGCGGCCTGGGCGTGCTCGACCTGGGGCCGGGGGACCGAAGATCCCGGGAGGCTCTCGCCCGCCTGCGCCGGGCCTCCCCCGGCGCGTTCGGCGTCCGGGTCGGCGCGCACTGCGCGCTCGGCCCCGCCGATCTGGCCCCGGACGGCCCGCACACCGTGATAGTCACCGCGGACGCGGCCCGGGACGCCACGCAAAGTCCGTGGGACGTCGGCACTTTGACGGTGTGTCACCGGGTGCTGGTGGAGGTCACCGACCTGGCGGGCGCGCGGGACGCGATGCGCGTCGGGGCGCACGGCCTGATCGCGCGCGGCGCCGAGTGCGGTGGCCGGATCGGCGAACTGAGCACCTACGTCCTGCTCCAGCAGCTCCTCGCCGCGCCCGAGGTGAGCGTGCCGGTATGGGCCTGCGGCGGCATCGGCCCGCGCACCGCGGCCGCCGCGGTGGCCGGCGGGGCGGCCGGAGTGGTCCTGGACAGTCAGCTGGCGCTGCTCGCCGAATCGGCCCTGCCCGAGCCGGCCGCGGCCGTGCTGCGCACCCTGGACGGTTCGGAGACCGTCGTCCTGGCCGGTCACCGCGTCCTGCTGCGGCGCGGCCCGGACGCGCCACGGCTCGCGCCGGACGCCACCGCCGAGACGGTGGCCGCGACGCTGGGCGCCCAGGACCCGCGCACCCAGCTGCTCCCGGTGGGCCAGGACGGGTTCCTCGCCGCCCGGTTCGCCGAGCGCTGGGTGGACGTCCGGCGGACGGTCCGCGCGCTCAGGGAAGCCGTGCTGGACGCCCTGCGCGACGACACCGCCGGGCGGGCGCTGGGGGACGGATCGCCGATGGCCCGGGCGCTCGGCACCCGGCTGCCGGTCGCACAGGGCCCCATGACCCGGGTGAGCGACGAGGCGGCGTTCGCCGCGGCGGTGGCGGCGGACGGGGCCCTGCCGTTCCTGGCGCTGGCGCTGGCGGACGGCGAGCGGACCCGGGCGATGCTGACCGAGACACGGGAGGCGGCGGCCGGCCGGCCCTGGGGCGTGGGCGTCCTCGGCTTCGCGCCGGAGGAGGTGCGCGCCGCCCAGCTGGAGGCCGTGCGGCAGCTGCGGCCGACGCACGCGATCATCGCGGGCGGACGGCCCTCCCAGGCGCAGGCGCTGGAGCGGGACGGTGTGCGCACCTTCCTGCACGTGCCGTCCCCGGGACTGCTGCGGCAGTTCCTGGAGGCGGGGGCGCGCCGGTTCGTCTTCGAGGGCGCGGAGTGCGGCGGGCACGTCGGACCGCGCGCCAGCTTTCCGCTCTGGGAGGCCCAACTGGCTGTCCTGGAAGATTTCTTGACGGACCGTGAGGCCGCCGACGTCGAGGTGTTCTTCGCGGGCGGGGTGCACGACGAGCGGTCGGCGGCGATGGTCGCCGCGCTCGCCGCCCCGCTGACCGCGCGCGGAGCGGCCGTGGGCGTGCTGATGGGCACCGCGTACCTGTTCACCGAGGAGGCGGTGGCGCTCGGGGCGATCCGGCCGCTCTTCCAGCGGCAGGTCATGGCGGCCGGCGGCACCGCGCTCCTGGAGTCGGCGCCGGGTCACGCCACACGGTGTGTGCCGAGCCCGTTCGCGGCCGGCTACCGGGACCGGGCGGCCGGGCTGCGCGCCGAGGGCGTGCCGGAGCGGCGGATCTGGGAGGAGCTGGAACGGCTCAACGTCGGCCGGCTGCGCGTCGCCAGCAAGGGCGTGACCCGGGACGCCGGCGGTCTCCTCACCCCCGTCGACGAGGGACGCCAGCTCACCGAGGGGATGTTCATGGCCGGGGAGGTGGCGGTGCTGCGCTCGGCCCCGACCACCCTCGCCGCGCTGCACACCTCGGTGACGACCGGGGCGCTCGCTCATCTCGCCCGGCGCGCGGCCGAGTTCGCGCTGCCGGACGAACCGGCCGAGGCCGCGGCTCCGGCCCCGCTCGACGTCGCCGTCGTCGGCATGGCCTGCATGTTCCCCGGAGCGCCCGACCTGGCCGCCTTCTGGGCGAACGTCGTGGGGGGCGTGGACGCGGTGGGCGAGGTCCCGGCGGACCGCTGGGACCCGGCCGTCCACCACGGCACGTCCACCCCGTCCAAGTGGGGCGGATTCCTGCCCCGCATCCCCTTCGACCCGCTGCGCTACGGCATCCCGCCGGCCTCCCTCGGCAGCGTCGAACCGGTGCAGCTGCTGTCCCTGGAAGCCGCCCGGCGCGCCCTCGACGACGCCGGATACGGCGACGGGGGGCGGCGCTTCGACCGCTCCCGCACCTCCGTGGTGTTCGGCGCGGAGGCGGGCAGCGACCTGTCGAACGCCGCCACCCTGCGGGCGGTGCTGCCCTCGTACTACGGCGAGGTCCCGGCCGGCCTGGACCGTCAGCTGCCGCAGCTGACCGAGGACTCCTTCCCCGGCATGCTCGCCAACGTCATCTCCGGGCGGATCGCCAACCGGCTGGACCTCGGCGGCGCCAACTACACCGTCGACGCGGCCTGCGCCTCCTCGCTGGCCGCCGTGGACGTCGCCTGCAAGGAACTGGTCGGCGGCACGTCCGACGTGGTGCTGTGCGGCGGCGCCGACCTGCACAACGGCATCAACGACTACGTCCTCTTCTCCTCCGTGCACGCCCTGTCCCCGACCGGCCGCTCCCGCGCCTTCGACGGCTCGGCGGACGGCATCGCCCTCGGCGAGGGCGTGGCCTGCGTGGTCCTCAAGCGTCTCGCGGACGCCGAACGCGACGGCGACCGGATCTACGGCGTCATCAAGGGGCTCGGCTCCTCCAGCGACGGACGTTCGCTCGGGCTGACCGCGCCGCGGCCCGAGGGACAGCGCTCGGCCCTGGAACGCGCCTACCGCAACGCGGGCGTCTCCCCGGCCGACGTCGGGCTCGTCGAGGCGCACGGCACCGGCACGGTGGTCGGCGACCGCACCGAACTGCGCATCCTCACCGAGGTGTTCGACGAGGCCGGGGCGAAGCCGGGCGGCTGTGTGCTCGGCTCGGTGAAGTCGCAGATCGGGCACACCAAATGCGCCGCGGGACTCGCCGGCCTGATCAAGACGCTGCTGTCGCTGCACACCGGCGTCAGACCGCCCACGCTGCACGTCGAGGCCCCCAACCCGGCCTGGGACGCGGCCGCCAGCCCGTTCGCCTTCCACGCCGAGGCCCGCCCGTGGGCGGTTCCTCCTCGCGAACGCCTGGCGGGGGTGAGCGCGTTCGGCTTCGGCGGCACCAACTTCCATGTGGTGCTCGCCGCTCACGCCGAGGGCGTGCCGCCGGTGCGCGGACTGGACGCCTGGCCGGCCGAACTGTTCGTCTTCCGGGGCCGGGACGAGGCGGCGGCCCGCCGTGCCGTGACCGAACTCCTCGGCGCCGCGCAGACCGGCGGACGGCCGTGGCGGCTCCGCGACCTCGCGCTGAGCGCGGCGCGACGGGCGGACGCGAGCGCGGATCGGACGTGGTTCGCGGTCGTGGCGACGGACGTCGACGACCTGGTGGAGAAACTGCTGTGGCTGACGGCCGACCCGGCCGGGACCGCCCCGGCGCGCGGCATCCACCGGGCCGTCCGCCACGAGGAGCACGACGAACTCCCCGGCGACGCCCCCGGCGCCGGCGCCAGCACCAGCACCAGCACCAGCACCAGCACCAGCACCAGCACCAGCACCAGCACCAGCACCAGCCGGAACGACGCCGGGGAGGGCAAGGTCGCCTTCCTCTTCCCGGGGCAGGGCAGTCAGCGCACCGGCATGCTCGCCGACCTGTTCGTGGCCTTCCCCGAGCTGCGCCCGTACCTGGAGCTCGGGCGCGCCCACGCCGACGCCCTGTACCCGCCGGCCGCCTTCGACGACGCCGGACGCGCCCGGCAGCAGGCCGCGCTGACCGACACCCGGGCGGCCCAGCCCGCCCTCGGCCTCGCGGGCCTCGCCGCCCACGCCGTGCTCACCGCGGCCGGGGTGCGCCCCGACATGGCCGCCGGACACAGCTACGGCGAGCTGGTCGCCCTCTGCGCGGCCGGCGCCCTGACCCCCGAGACGCTGCTGGAGCTGAGCTCGGAGCGGGCCGCGGCGATCCTGGAAGCCGCACGACGCGCCGACGGCGAGGGCGGCGGGAACCGCGGCGACGGCGACCCCGGGACCATGGCCGCCGTCACGGCGGACGCGAAGGCGGTGACCGAGGCGCTGAAGGCCGGGGCCGCACCGGACTCCGTCGTCGTCGCCAACCGCAACTCGCCCGGGCAGACGGTGATCGCGGGACCGACGGACGCCGTCGCCGAAGCCGTCCGGCTGCTGCGTGAGGCCGGACTCGGGGCCCAGCGCATCCCCGTGGCCTGCGCCTTCCACAGTCCGCTGGTGGCGGGCGCCGCCGACCGGTTCGCCGGAGCGCTCGCCGACCGCCCGGTGCACGCCCCCGAGTTCCCCGTGTGGTCCAACCGCACGGCCGCCCCCTACCCCGCCGACGCGGACGCCGTCCGGGCCGGGCTCGCCGCCCAGATCAGCGCGCCGGTCGCCTTCGCCGAGCAGATCGAGGCGATGTACGCGGCCGGGGCGCGCGTCTTCGTCGAGGCGGGGCCGGGGTCGGTGCTCACCCGGCTGGTCGGGCAGATCCTCGGCGACCGCCCGCACCGCACGGTGGCCTGCGAGCCCCGGCCGGGCAGCGGGCTCGGCGGCTGGCTCGACGCCCTGGCCGCGCTCGCCGTCGCGGGTCTGCCGGTGCGCGCGGGGTGGCTGCTGCGCGGCCGGGACGCCGTGGACGCCGTACGGACGCCCGTGCCGAAGCTGCCCGGCTGGACGGTCGACGGACAGCTGGTCCGCACCGCCGCCGGCGCGCTCCTACCCGGTGCGCTCGCACCGGCCCGACGAGTCGCGGAGACCCAGGAGACGACTGTGACGACGAACCCCCCGCCCGGCGTCCCCTCCGACCGGGACGCGCTCATCTCCGAGTTCCTGCGCACCAGCCGCGAGATGATCGCCGCCCAACGGGACGTGCTGCTCACCTACTTCGGCGCCACGCCAGGGGCCACGATCGCCGCGCCCGTGGTCGTCCCGCAGGCGGCGTCGGCGCCGGCCGAACTCGTCGCGCCACGACCGCAGTCGACGGCGCGGACACCGGCGGCGGACACGGGAGCGGCGGACACGGGCTCGGCCGCCGAGGCGGTGACGCCGGCCGGCGGGCCGCCGGACGTCCAGCAGGTCGTCCTGGAGATCATCAGCGAGCGCACCGGCTACCCCGTCGACATGATCGAGCCCGACCTCGACCTGGAGGCGGACCTCAGCATCGACTCCATCAAACGGGCGGAGATCGCCGGTGAGCTGGCCCGACGGCTGGGCGGCGCCGGCGCGGACCTGACCGCGATGGAGGACGCCGAGCTGGAGGAGCTGGCCAAGGCGCGCACGGCCGCCGCGGTGACCGACTGGCTCACGGCCCGGCTGGGCGGCGGCCCGGCCACCGCACCCACCCCCACCGCGCCCACCGCCACCGCAGCCACGAGCCCCATCGCGCCCACCCCACCCACCGCACCCGTGGCGCCGGACAGCGCCGAGGCGCCCGCCGAGGCCCCACGCCGGCACGTCCTGCGTCCGGTGCTCCTCGACACCTCGGCGCAGGCGGTCGCGGACCCGTCCGCGGTGCTCGCCGGCACCCGCTGGGCCGTCCTCGGGGACGCCCCGGAGATCGCCGCCCGGCTGGTCGCGCACGGCGCCCACGTCACCGTCCGGGGCCGGGACCACGTCCTGTCGCGGGACGACGGGGCGGTGGACGGAGTGCTGTACCTCGGGGCTCTCACGAGCGCCGACGACGGCGCACCGGTGCTGCCGGACGCCTTCCCCGTGCTGAAGGCCGCCCTCGAGGGCGGGCCGCGGTGGCTGCTGGCCGTCCGGCGAGCCGACGCCGACGCCCCCGACACCCGGACGGCGGGCCTGCGCGGTCTGTTCCGGACCCTGGCGCGGGAGTGCCCGGACACGCTCGCACGGGTCGTCGACCTCAACGACGTGTCGGCGTCCGCCGTCGCGGACGCGGTGGTCGAGGAGGCCGTCGCCGCCGACCGCACGCCGGTCGTGTTGCGGACGGCGGCCGGACGGCACGGCTTCGAGCTGGTGGAGGCGCCGCTCGGCGCGCTCGGCAGCACGGGCGCCGGACCGGCCGGGGACGGGGTCGCGGAGGCGGCCGCGCTCGGCCTGGACCGGGACTCGGTGGTGCTGCTGGCGGGCGGCGCGCGGGGCATCACCGCGCAGTTCGCCGCCGCGCTCGCCGGGGCCGCCCGCTGCCGGCTGGAGCTGCTCGGCCGCACCCCCGCGCCGGACGGCCCCGAGGACGCGGACACCGCGGCCGCGCGCACCCCGGCCGACCTGCGCGCCGCACTCGCCGCGCGCGGCGGTCTGAAGCCCGCCGAGATCAACCGTGCTGCCGAACTCCTGCTCGCCCAGAGGGAGATCACGGCCACGCTGGCCGAACTCGACGCGCTCGGCGGGCGGGCCCGCTACCGCACCGTCGACTTCCGGGAGCCGGACGCCGTGCGCCAGGCGGTGAAGGAGATCCACGCCGAGCACGGCAGGCTCGACGGCGTCGTCCACGCGGCCGGCGTCATCGAGGACCGGCTGATCGGCGAGAAGAGCGCCGAGTCGTTCCAGCGCGTCTACGGCACGAAGGCGACCGGCGCGCACGCCCTGCTCACCGCGCTGGAGGAGCTGCCTTCCACACCGGCCTTCACCGTGCTGTTCGGCTCGGTCTCGGCCGTGCTGGGCAACCGGGGCCAGGTGGACTACGCGGCCGCCAACGACGCGCTGGAGACTCTCGGCGCGGCCTTCGCCGCCCGCACCGGCCGCCGTGCCGTGACCGTGCACTGGGGTCCGTGGGCGCCCGCCGCCGGGCACGCCGGCATGGTCGGGGCCGAGTTGGCCCGCGAGTACGCCCGGCGCGGCATCCGGCTGATCGACCCCGAGGAGGGGACCGCGGCGCTGCTGCGCGAGCTGGCCTGGGGCGAGGAGTCGGCCACCGCCGTCGTCTACACCGCCTCGGGCTGGTGACCGCCGCGGTGACGTCGTCCGGGCCGGCCGAGGCGGGGCCGGCTCCGGTGACGGAACGTCGGATTCCGGAACACCCCCTGCCGGAGCACCGGGTGATCGACGGTCGGACGACGGCGCGTCAGGTGCCGGTCGCCATCGTCGGGATGTCGGTGCTGCTGCCGGGGGCCGCCGGACTGGACGCGTACTGGCGCAACCTGCGCGACGGGGTCGACGCGATCGGCGAGGCGCCGGAGGGACGCTGGGACGCCGCGTTCTACCGGCCCGGCACGGCCGCCGACCCGGCCGTCGCGGACCGGGTGTACACCCGGCGCGGCGGATTCGTGGACGGGCTCGCGCAGGTCGAGGTCACCCGGTTCGGGGTCATGCCGAACTCGGTGGCCGGGACCGAGCCCGACCAGCTCATCGCCCTGCACGTGGCCTCGGCCGCGCTGGAGGACGCGGGCGGCGCGGACCGTCTCCCCGAGCGGGGGCGCGTCGGCGTCGTCCTCGGCCGGGGCGGCTATCTCACGCCCGGCCTGGTCCGGCTCGACCAGCGGGTGCGCACCGCCGGCCAGCTCGTGCGCACCCTGGGCGAGCTGCTGCCCGATCTGACGGACGGGCAACTCGACCGGGTACGGGCCGCGTTCACCGAGCGGCTCGGCCCGGACAGTCCCGAGTCCGCGATCGGCCTGGTGCCCAACCTGGCCGCCTCCCGGATCGCCAACCGGCTCGATCTGCGCGGGCCGGCGTACACCGTGGACGCGGCCTGCGCCTCGTCGCTGGTCGCCGTGGACCAGGCGGTGGGCGAACTCGCCTCCGGCCGGTGCGACCTGATGCTCGCCGGCGGGGTGCACCACTGCCACGACATCACGCTGTGGAGCGTCTTCTCGCAGCTGCGCGCCCTCTCTCCCAGCCAGCGCATCCGCCCCTTCCACCGGGAGGCCGACGGCATCCTGATCGGCGAGGGCACGGGCGTCGTCGTCCTCAAGCGGCTGTCCGACGCCGAGCGCGACGGCGACCGGGTCTACGCCGTCATCCGGGGTACCGGGGTGGCCAGCGACGGCCGGGCGGCCGGGCTGGTCAACCCGGATCCGGGCGGTCAGGCGCTGGCCGTGCGGCAGGCGTGGCGGGCCGCCGGGCTCGATCCGGCCGCACCCGGCTCGGTGGGTCTGCTGGAGGCGCACGGCACCGCCACCCCGGCCGGCGACGGAGCCGAACTCGTCACGCTGGCCGAGGTGTTCGGCCCCGGGGACGGCGAGGCGGTCCTCGGGTCGGTCAAGTCGATGATCGGGCACACCATGCCCGCCGCCGGGGTGGCAGGCCTGGTCAAGGCCGCTCTCGCCGTGCACCACCGCACGCTGCTGCCGACGCTGCACTGCGACGACCCCCACCCGGCGCTGGCCCGCACCCGGTTCCGCACCCTGGACAAGGCCGCCGACTGGGAGACCACGGCCGACCAGCCCGTGCGGCGGGCCGCCGTCAACGCCTTCGGGTTCGGCGGGATCAACGCGCACGTGGTGCTGGAGGAGGCGCCCGCCGCCCGCGGGCCGCGCGCCGCGACGACGCCCCGCGCGGTCCTGGACGTCGCCGAACCCGAGCGCGTCCTGCTGCTCGCCGCCGGCTCCCCCGCTCGGCTCGCGGCCCTCCTGGACGGGGCCGACGACACCGTGCGGGCCGCCGGCCTGGACCCCTCCCGGCCGCACCCGGACGCCGGAGTGACCCGACTCGGCATCGTCGAGCCGACCGCCAGACGGCTCGCGCTGGCCCGCCGGGCCGTCGCCAAGGAGCGTGCCTGGCACGGCCGCAGCGACGTCTGGTTCCGGCCGACCCCGCTGCTGGGCGCCGGCCGGGGCCGGCTCGCGTTCCTGTTCCCCGGGCTGGAGGGCGACTTCACCCCGCAGGTCGACGACGTGGCGGCGCACTTCGCCCTGCCCGTCCCGGCCGTCGACGGCGACCGGACCGGCGACGTGGGCCGGCACGGCTTCGGCGTCGTCGCCGTCGGCCGCCTCCTCGACGCCGCGCTGCGCCGCAGCGGGATCGTGCCGGACGCGGTCGCCGGGCACAGCGTCGGCGAGTGGACGGCGATGGCGGCGGCCGGACTGTACGCCGGGGAGGAGGTCGACGCCTTCATGGCGGAGTTCGACCCGGACACCGTCGCGGTCCCCGGACTGGCCTTCGGCGCGATCGGCGCGTCGGCGGAGCGTGTGCGGGCCGCCCTGCGCGACGAGGGCGGAGCACGGGAGGGTCTGGTGCTGTCCCACGACAACGCGCCCGGCCAGTCCATGGTGTGCGGTCCGCAGGCGGCGGTGGAGGACTTCGTGCGGGCGTTCCGCGCCCGGGGCGTGCTCAGCCAGGTGCTGCCGTTCCGGTCGGGCTTCCACACGCCGATGCTGAAGCCGCACATCGGCCCGATCGAGGCGGCGGCCGGCCGGTTCCGGCTGCATCCTCCGCACACCCCGCTCTGGTCGGGGACGACCGCCGCTCCGTTCCCCGCGGACGAGCACGGCGTTCGGTCCCTGTTCGTGCGGCATCTGCTGGAGCCCGTCCGCTTCCGGCAGCTCGCCGAGGCCCTGCACGCGGCCGGTCACACCGCGTTCGTGCAGGTCGGACCCGGTCAGCTCGGCTCCCTCGTCGGCGACACCCTGGGCGGACGCGACCACCTGGTGATCGCCGCCAACTCACCCCACCGCACGGGCCTCGCCCAGCTGCGCCGGGTCGCCACCGCGCTGTGGGCGGCCGGGGCCGCGGTGGCGCCCCTCCTGCCGCCGTCCTCGTCCGCCGCCGGGACGACGGACGCGCGCCGGCGCCCCCCGACACAGCTGGATCTGGGCGGCGCCCTGGTCTCGCTCGCGCCGCAGCGCCTCGCCGAGCTGAGGGACGAACTGCGGGCCGGGCTGCGAGGCGAGGGGCGGGACGACGTGCAAACCGTGCCTCGCGCCCACCCCGGCGCGGACCCCGCCCGCACGGACCCCGCCCGCACGGACCCCGCCGCCCCGGCTCCGGCCCCCACGGCCGCCCCCGGCGGTCCGTCGCCGCTGGACGCCCTCGTCGCACGCTCCCCGATCGCCGCCGAACTGAGCGCCCTGCTCCGCGACACGGCGGACACCGCCGCCGCCCTGATGAGCACGCACGCCGCGGCGCCCGTGCCACACCGCCCGGTCGCGCCCGGACGCACGACCGTCCGCGTCTCCACCGAGTCCATGCCCTACCTCCTGGACCACTGCTTCTTCCCGCAGCGCCCCGGCTGGCCGGACCTCGCCGACCGCTGGCCGGTCGTCCCGGCCACGACGATCGTGCAGCACGTCATGGACGCGGCGGCGGACGCCGCACGGGCCGCGGACGCCGGCCGGGCGCTGCCGGTCGCCGTGCACGGGGCACGCTTCGAGGAATGGCTCACCGCCGCCCCCGCCGTCGACGTGCCGGTCACCCTCACGCCCGCGGGCGTGGACCGGCTCACCGTCTCCTTCGGCCCACGGGCCCGGGCCACCGTGGAACTCGCCGGGACCTACCCCGCACCGCCCGCCCCCTGGGCCGCCCTCCCCGCGCCCGAACGCACCCCCGACCACACCGCCGCCCAGCTCTACGACGAGCGCTGGATGTTCCACGGACCGGCGTTCCGCGGCGTCACCGAACTCACCGCGATCGGCGACCGCCATGTGCGCGGGGTCATCACCACCCCGGCCGCGCCCGGTGCGCTGCTGGACAACGTCGGCCAGATCCTCGGCTACTGGATCATGGCGACCCGTTCCGAGCGGACCGTGGTGTTCCCGGTCGGCATGCGGGAGATGCGTTTCCACGGGCCGCATCCGGCGCCCGGGACACGGGTGGGATGCCTGGTGCGGATCACCTCGCTCACCGACGCGTTCCTCGAGGCCGACGTCCAGCTGACGGTGGACGGCACGGTCTGGGCGGAGCTGCGCGGCTGGCAGGACCGCCGCTTCGACAACGACCCCGGCACCCGGCCCGTCGAGCGGTTCCCCGAGCGCCACACCCTGTCCGAGACCCGCCCGGGCGGCTGGCAGCTGCTGCACGAGCGATGGCCGGACCTGGCCTCCCGCGAACTGATCATGCGCAACTCGCTGGGCGGCCAGGAGCGTGCGCAGTACGCGGAACACGCGCCGCGCGGACGGCGGCAGTGGCTGCTGGGCCGGATCGCGGCCAAGGACGCGGTACGGCGGTGGCTCTGGGACCACGGCGAGGGCCCGGTGTTCCCGGCGGAACTGCGGGTGCGCAACGACGCGGCCGGCCTCCCGTACGTCACCGGCGAGCACGGCCGCACCCTGCCGCCGCTGGACGTCTCACTGGCCCACTGCGCGGAGGCGGGCGTGGCGATCGTCCGCCCGCACCGGCCCGGCCCCGGGCCGGGGATCGACATCGAGGAGGTCGTCGAGCGCACCCCGCAGACCCTCGCCACCGCCCTGGGCCCGGACGAACTGGCCCTGCTGGACGCCCTGTCCGCCGCCGGCGGCGACTCCGAGGCCCTGTGGTTCACCCGCTTCTGGGTGGCCAAGGAGGCCGTCGCGAAGGCGGAGGGCACCGGATTCGGCGGCAGACCAAGGGACTTCAGGGTGCTCGACGCGACGCCGGCCGGCGACCGGCTGACCGTCGCGGGCCGCCTGGAACGCGCCTACACCGTGCACTGCGCACCGGCCGCCAACCCTCCCCGGCTGCCGCGCCGCGCGTACGCGGTGGCATGGACGACGGGACCCTCGACCGAGAAGGAGTACGACACCCCATGACATCCCCCACCCCCCACTCCCCCGTCACGGCCGAGGAGGAGTCCGTCCTCGCCGACCTCACGGGGATGCTCGCGCGGCTCCTGGAGGACGAGTACGGCCTCGACGACGTCGAGATCGGCATGCACACCACCTTCAACCGCGACCTGGAGCTGGAGAGCATCGACCTGGTCACCCTCGCCGGACTGCTCCAGGAGCGGTACGGCGACCGGGTCAACTTCGCCGAGTTCCTGGCCGGCATGGAGTTCGACGAGATCATCGAACTCACCGTGGGACGGCTCGTCGAGTACGTCGTGACGAGTCTGAAGGCCGCGGCGGAGGCGGGCTGAGCCATGGCGATGGTCGACACCGGCGCCGTCCGGTTGCACGTACAGCGGCTCGGCCCGAGGGAGGGCCGGCCGCCCACCGCCACCGTGGTGCTGGTGCACGGTCTGCTCACCGACAGTCTGGCCAGTTACTACTTCACCGTGGCCCCCGCGTTCGCGGCCGCGGGCCTCGACGTCGTCATGTACGACCTGCGCGGCCACGGTCGCAGCGCACGCCCCGCCGAGGGCTACACGCTGGACCACAACGTGGACGACCTCGAGGCACTGCTCGACCGGCTGGGGGTGACCGGTCCGGTGCACCTGGTCGGCAACTCCTACGGAGGCACGATCGCGTTCGGCTACGCGGCCCGGCACCCCGGGCGGGCTGCGAGCGTGACCCTCGTCGAGTCCGAACCGGCCACCGCCGCCTGGGCGGTGAAGCTCGGCGGCATCCTGGACCGGGTCGTGACCCAGCTCGCCCACAACGAGCCCGACGCGATCGCCTGGATCAGCGCCCACCGCGGACACAACACGGCACGCCTGGCCAAGGGCGCGGCCCGGCTCGCCCGCGACACCACCCTCGGCCGGGACATCCCGGCCAGCCGGGTGCTGACGGAGGAGCGCATCGCGGCGGTGCGCTGCCCGGTGCTCGCCGTCTACGGCGGCGACTCCGACCTCGCCGCACTGGCGCCGTGGCTGGAGTCGGTGCTGCCGGACTGCCGGACCGTGGTGATCCCGGGACATGAGCACTCGGTGCTCGTGGAGGCGTCGGGCGCCGTCGGCGGGCACGTGCTGTCCCTCGTCGAGGAGACCGGACGGACCGCGGCGAAGGCCGCCGGATGAGCCGGTTCCTGTTCGTCGTCCCCCCGCTGGTCGGGCACGTCAACCCGACGGTCGGCGTGGCCGCCGAGCTCGCCGCACGCGGCCACCGGGTGGCCTGGGTCTGTCCCGACCCGGAGCTGGTCGCCAGGCTGGCGGGGCGCCGGGCGGGCCCGGTCTTCGCCTGCGGCGGGGCCCCCGGGGGTGAGCGGCCCGCCGACCTGCGCGGGCCGGAGGCGCTGAAGTTCCTGTGGGAGTGGTACCTGCTGCCGCTGGCCGAGGCGATGGCGCCGGGGGTGCGGGCGGCCGTCGAGACGTTCCGGCCCGATGTCGTCGTCGCCGACCAGCAGGCCTTCGCCGGCGCGCTCGTCGCCGAACGGCTGGGCCTGCCCTGGGCGACCTCGGCGACCACGTCCGCCGAGTTCACCGACCCGCTGGCCGGGCTGCCCAAGGTGCGCCAGTGGCTGGACGGGCGGCTGACGGCGCTGCGGGCGGCCGTGGGCGACCCCGCCGGAGCCGGCGACCCCCGGTTCTCCCCGCATCTCGTTCTGGCCTTCAGCACGCCGGAGTTGGCGGGCGCAGCGCCCGGCGTCCCCGGAAGCGGCGGAAGCGGCGGAAGCGTCTGCTGGGTCGGCCCGTCCGTCTCGGCCCGGCCGTCGGCCGCCGGTTTCCCCTGGGAGTGGCTCGACGCGGGACGCGCCACCGTGCTGGTCACGCTGGGCACCGCGAACGCCGACGTCGGCGGCCGGTTCCTCGACGTGTGCCGGAGCGCGCTGCGGGAGCGGGCCGACCGCATGCAGGGGGTGATCGTCGACCCCGGCGGCACCCAGGCGGCGCGGGAGCCGGACAAGGACGTGCTGATCGTGCCGTCCGTGCCGCAACTCGCGCTGCTGGAAAGGGGAGTCGGCGCGGTGGTCTGCCACGCGGGGCACAACACCGTGTGCGAGTCGCTGTGGCACGGGATCCCGCTCGTCGTGGCCCCCATCCGCGACGACCAGCCGGTGGTGGCCGGGCAGGTCGTGGACGCGGGGGCCGGTGTGCGGGTGCGCTTCGGCCGGGTCACCGCACAGCGGTTCGGCGCGGCGCTCGACTCCGTGCTGGACGACCCCGGTCACCGCGCGGCGGCCGTCCGGATCCGCACCGCGTTCCGCGCCGCGGGCGGCGCATCCGCCGCGGCGGCCCGACTCGACGAACTGGCACGGGAGTTGCGATGACCGATCAGACCACGTCCGGCACGCCGGCCGAGCCCGTCAGGTCCGCCGAGCGGATCGCCGGGCTGCGGCCCGCCTACCAGGCGGACCTCGCCGCCGGGCTGGAGCACTTCTTCGAGCCCCGCCGCACCGACTGTCCCTGGTGCGGCGCCCGGGAGCTGACCACCCGCCTGCGCACCACCGACCTGCTCCAGCACAAGCCCGGACGGTTCGTGCTGGACCGCTGTGAGCGCTGCGGACACACCTTCCAGAACCCCCGGCTCAGCCCGCAGGGACTGGAGTTCTACTACCGGGACTTCTACGACGGACTGGGCGAGAAGAAGCTCGGCGACACCTTCGGCGGCCGGACGAAGATGTACCGGGGACGGGCCGAGTCGATGCTGCCGCACGACCCCGCGCCGAAGACCTGGCTGGACGTCGGCACCGGGCACGGTCACTTCTGCGCCGCCGCCCGGGAGGTGCTGCCCGGCACGGTGTTCGACGGGCTCGACTTCACCGACGGCGTCGAACTCGCCGAGCGGGAGGGCCGGGTGGAGCACGGCTACCGCGGTGACTTCCCGCACCTCGCGTCCGAACTCGCCGCCCGTTACGACGTGGTGAGCATGTTCCACTACCTGGAGCACAGCACCGATCCCGACCGTGAGCTGCGCGCCGCCCGGGAGACGGTCCGGCCCGGCGGGCACCTGCTGATCGAGGTGCCGGACCCCGAGAGCCGCTACGCGCGGATGCTGGGCCGCTGGTGGCTGCCCTGGCTCCAGCCGCAGCACCTGCACCTCGTGCCGGTGGCCAATCTCCGGGAGCGGCTCACGAGCCTGGGCTTCACGGTGGTGGCGGAGCAGCACGCGGAGCCGCACGACCCGGTCGACCTGCTGGCCGGCGTCTGGCTCGCGCTGGACCACGCGGCGCCGCGCGACGACGCGCCCTGGCTGCCCCGACCGCCGGGCGCGCTGCGCCGCACGCTGCGCGGGACGCTGCTGGTCGCCGGCATCCCGGCGCTGGTCGTGGCCACCTTGCTGGACCGGTTCGCGGTGCGGCCGCTGTCGCACCGGCTCGGCGTGTCCAACGCCTACCGGCTGGTGGCTCGCCGCGACTGACCGGCCGGACCGGCGGGCGGACAGGCGGGCGGACGTACGGACCGACGGTGGGGCAGGGCTGTGCGGTAGGGGCGCGACGTGTTAGCTTCACCCCGTCCATCAACAGGTTTCCTGATGATGACGTGACATGCACGACGAACGGATCAACATGTCCTTCCTCGCCAGGCCGTCGGTGGCCGCTCTCGCCGCGCGCACGATGCAGCGCCTCACCGCACTCGCAGGCCGCCGCGCGAGCGGACCCGGATCGACGGCCGACCGGCTCGCCCGGCTGCCCGAATACCCCCGCGATACGCGGGAGTCGACCGTGCCGACCTCGGTCGCACCGGCTCCGGTCACCGTGTACGCGCCCCCGGCGGGAACACCGGATCCGCCCGTTCACGTCAACTTCCACGGCGGCGGGTACGTCATGTCGATGCCGGAGATCGACGACGCCCTGTGCCGTCTGCTCGCCGCCGAGGCGGGGGTGGTCGTGGTCAACGTGAAGTACGCGGTGGCACCGCAGTTCCCCTTCCCCGGTCCGCCCCGGCAGGCCTACGAGGTCGTGCGCTGGGTCGCGGAACACGGCGCCGCACACGGGTGGGACGGCACACGGCTCACGGTGGGCGGCCAGAGCGCCGGCGGCGGTCTCGCGGCGGCCGTCGCCCGCCGGGCCCTGGAGGAGGGCGGCCCCTCGATCGCGCTCCAGGTGCTGCACTACCCCCCGCTGGACCTCGCCACCGGCGCCAGGGACAAGCGGGCCGCCATCGCCCGGCCGATACTGCGGCCCTGGATGGCGGACGTCTTCGACTCGTCGTACGTCCCGGACCCGGCCCTGCGCGCCGACCGGCTGGTCTCGCCCGCCCACCCGTCCGACACCGCCGACCTCGCGGGCATCGCCCCGGCCCTGGTGATCACGGCGGCGCACGACCTGCTGCGGGCCGAGGGCGTGCGGTACGCGGAGCGTCTGGCGGGGGCCGGCGCGCTCGTGGAGCATCACGACGTGCCGGGCGTCGACCACGGCTACGACGGCGACGAGAAGAACGAGGAGAGAACCCGCGCCTCCTACGCGCTGATCGCCCGCCACGTACGGCAGGCCACGTCACCCGTCGCCTGAGCGACCCGGGCGCGCGAGGCCGCGTCCGCCGCCCGCCGTCCGCCGCCCGCCGCCCGCCGCCCGCCGCCCGCCGCACATCATCGGCGACCGAGACCGCGAAAGCCCCGATCCCGGTCCCCGGCCCTGGCCCCGGTCCCGGCCTCTCAGCGCACCGTCGCCGAGGCCGCCTCCGCGACCACGGCGGCGACAGCGGCCGGCTGCTCGACGAGGGCCAGGTGTCCCGCGTCCGTCACCGCGACCGTGCGGACCCGCGGGCAGGCCTCGAGGCCCCGCCGTTCGCCGTCCGTCAGTCCGATCCCGTCCCGGTCCCCGCGCACCACCCAGGCGGGCGCCCCGGACTCGCACAGCCGCGGCACCAGGGACGGATACCGGTCGAGGTACGCGTAGTAGGCCCGCACGATCCGGCGGCAGGCCGCCGGGTCGCTGCCGCCCATGGCCGCCGCCAGCGCCTCGGCGCGGTGCGGCGGCAGTTCGCGTTTCAGCGCCCGGGGCAGCAGCCGGATCATGGCGGCCCAGGCCGCGCCGCCCAGCACGGGCACCCGGCCCAGGGCGTTCAGGACGGTCAAGAAGCGGGCCTCGTCACCGCGCGAGAAGGTCGGGGACAGCAGCACCAGCGGACCGTGGAACAGCCCGAGCGCGGCCATCTCCAGCGCCACGTTCGCGCCCAGACTGTGACCGACGACGGTGTCGCAGCCGGCGTCGGCGGCGAAGTCCGCCATCAGCCGGGCGTAGTGCTCCATGGAGACGTCCGCCGGCGCCTCGGTGGGGCCGAAGCCGGGCTGGGTCACCGCGACCATCCCGAGCCCCGCCACCACGGGCTCGGCCATCACGTCCGCGTAGAACTCCGTCGTGCACAGCCCGCCCGGAATCATCAGCACCCGGTGCGGGGCGTTCGCCGCGCCCGCCCGGCGGATCTGCCACCGTTCACCCATACCCCGAGCCTGACCCCGACTCCGCGAGGCCGCACCCGCAACGCCGGACAGCGGACTCCCACCCGGCAACGCGGCACGGTCCCCGACGATCTGCCGCGCCGCCGGGGCGCACGCCACACACGGTGTCCAGCCCGCGAGAACGGCCCGCCTCGTTAGGGTCGCCGCATGACCCACAGCTTCGCTCTCCACGTTCCCGACGCCGCCCTCGAACCCGACCCGCTCGACCCCGCCCAGATCGTCTGCGGCTCCCCCGAGGTCAGCGGCACGGTGGTGTGGGAGTCCGACGACGGCCGGCAGATCCGGGGGATCTGGCAGATCACCCCGGGCGTGGTCACCGACACCGAGGCGGACGAGCTGTTCGTCGTGATCAGCGGTTCGGCGACCGTCGAGGTCGAGGGCGGACCGACGCTGACGGTGGGCCCCGGGGACATGGCGGTGCTGCGCGAGGGCGACCGCACGACGTGGACGGTCCACGAGACGTTGCGCAAGGTCTACGCGATCAACCGGTGAGCGGGGCCGGCGGCGCCGTCGTCCCCCGGATCTCCAGCAGCGGCGCGGCGAGCTGCACCCGTCCCGGTCCCCCGCCCCCCTCGAAGCGGTCCAGGAGGCAACGGGCGGCCCGGCGGCCGACCTCGTGGCCGGCGTTGTCGACGGTGGTCAGCCACAGGTGCCGCAGCCGGGAGGTGCTGGTGTTGTCGTAGCCGACCACCGAGAGGTCCCCGGGAACGGCGAGGCCCAGCTCCTCGGCGGCCGACAGCGCGCCCACACCGGCCATGTCGTTCACGGCGAACACCGCCGTCGGCCGGTCGGCACGTCCGAGCAGCCGGACGGCGGCACGGTGGCCGCCCTCCTCGGTCATGTCACTGGCCTCGACGGCGGGCCGCTCCACACCGTGCTCCCGCATCACCGCCTCGAAGCTGCGCCGCCGCAGCTCGCCGACCGCGCCGTAGCCCGCGATGTGGGCGATGCGGCGGTGGCCGAGCGCCAGCAGGTGCTCGGTGACCAGGCGCGCGCCCTGTCCGTCGTCGCCCGCGACCACGTCGACCCCCGGCGGGACGGGTTCCCGGGCGCCCGCGACGACGACCGGGATCCGCTCCGCCACCGCGCCGAGCGCCGCCGGGTCGGGCAGCGTCCCGACGATCACCAGCCCGTCCGCCCCGAGGTCCAGGAACGGGCCTGCCGGGTCCTGGCCGACGCGGCGGTTGAGACGGGCGTCGGCGAGCAGCATGTGCAGACCGTGCGCGTGCAGCAGGGAGTTGAGACCGTCGAGGAGATCCACGTACCAGGGGTTGCGCAGGTCGTGCAGGAGGACGCCGACCATGGGGGTCCCGCCGTCCGGACGTGCCGGGGGGCCGGGGAGGGTGCGCTGCTCGCTGAGGCTGCGCGCGGCCGTGTTCGGCCGGTAGCCCAGTTCGCCGGCGGCCCGCAGGACGGCCTCCCGCTTCTCAGCGCGCACCTGGCCGGTCCCGCGCAGCACGAGGGAGACCAGGGATTTGGACACGCCCGCGCGGTCGGCGACGTCACGGATGGTCGGTGGTCTCATGACATGGACCGTTCCATGTCGTCGCGCGGCTGTCAAAGGGGTCCGCGTCGCCGCCGGCTCAGGGCTTCGAAAGGCTTGACACCCACGGCGGGTCGCCCCCAGGGTGACTTGGACAGGACATGGACCGGTCCAATGAGGGCCGGCAGAAGGCTGAGAGGGGCCGTCATGGTGGACGCGCTCGGTGTCGCCGTCGTCGGGTTCGGCTGGATGGGGCGGGTGCACACCCAGGCGTACGCCCGCGTCCGGCACCACTACCCGCAGCTCGCCCTGCGTCCGGAGCTGGTGGTCGTCGCCGAGGAGGTCCCCGGCCGGGCGGAGGAGGCCGCCGCGCAGTTCGGCTTCACCGCCACCACCCGCAACTGGCGTGAGGTGGCCGCCGACCCGCGCGTCCAGGCCGTCAGCATCACCGCGCCGAACTTCCTGCACCGCGAGATCGGCGTCGCGATGGCCGAGGCCGGCAAGCACATCTGGATCGAGAAGCCGGTGGGCCTCACCCGCGAGGACGCCGTGGCCGTGGCGGACGCGGTGGCCCGGGCCGGGGTCCAGGGCGCCGTCGGCTTCAACTACCGCAACGCGCCCGCCGTGGAGACGGCCCGTGCGCTGATCGCCGCCGGCGAGCTGGGCGCCGTCACCCATGTCCGCATCCGTCTCCTCAGCGATTACGCGGCCCACCCCGACGGTGCGCTGACCTGGCGGTACGAACGCGAGCGCGGCGGCAGCGGGGTGCTCGGCGATCTGGCCTCGCACGGCGTGGACCTGGCCCGCTTCCTGCTCGGCGACATCACGTCGCTGGCGGCCGACACCGCGGTCTTCGTCCCGGAGCGGGCCCGACCGACGGGAGCGACGGCGGGCCACAGCCTCGCGGCGGGCGGCGAACTCGGCCCGGTCGAGAACGAGGACTACGTCAACTGCCTGCTGCGCTTCGCCTCCGGCGCGCGGGGCGTGCTGGAGGCCTGCCGGGTCTCGGTCGGCGCGCAGAACGACTACGGCTTCGAGGTGCACGGCACCGAGGGCGCGGTGTTCTGGGACTTCCGCAGGATGAACGAGCTGGGCGTCAGCCGCGGCACGGCGTACCAGGACCAGCCGGTCAGCACGGTGTACGTGGGCCCGGGCGACGGCGAGTTCGGCGCGTTCCAGCCGGGCGCCGCGAACGCGATGGGCTACGACGACCTCAAGGTCGTGGAGGCCCACCGCTTCCTGCGCTCGGTCGCCGAGGGCGCACCGCACGGGGCGACGCTCGCGGACGCGGTGCACAGCGCGACCGTGCTGGAGGCGATGGCGCGCTCCGCGGAGAGCCGTTCCTGGGTCGAGGTGAACCCGTAGGGGTGGGGCCAGGACCACCCCCGGTCCGGCGCCCAGGCCCCGCGACCGGGGCCGCAGGAAGCGGCAGTCTTCAGGGGCCGGCCCGAACGAGCCCCGCAGGAGCCGAGAGGCCGGCGCCGCATCCGCCACGCCGAGAACTCGGGGGACCCCATGTCCGAAGCCACCGCCCGGCGCCTGACCGGCCTCGCCGCCGTCGTCGCCGCCGTCGCCCTCATCGTCCAGGTGCCGCTGTACTTCCTCTACTCGGGCCCGCCGCCGGACGTCAACGTCCTGTCCCGGCTGCTGGTCGGGATCGTCGCGCTGGCGTGTCTCGTCGTCTTCGTGACCGCGTTGCGGGAACTGGTCCGGCGCGTCTCCCCCGACCACGAGTGGATCGGCTCGATCGCCTTCGCGACCGGACTCGTGTACGCGACGGTCACCCTGGTCTCGATGGGGCTGGAGGCCGGCGCGGTCATCGCCGTCGACCACCCGATCGACCCGACGATCGACGTCAGCGGCACCTACATCCTCTACGGGTCGATCTCCCGCCTCATGCTGGCGCTGTTCCTGACCGCGTTCGGCCAGGCCGTCGTCCGCACCGGGCTGCTGCCGCGCTGGACCGGCCGCTCCGCCCACGTCCTGGCCGGCGTCAACCTCGTGTTCGTGCCGTCGCTGTTCTTCGGCAACGACCCCGCGTTCTTCTACGCGGCGAACGGCTGGGCCACGACCGCGCTGATGGGCTTCCTCCTCAGCTACTGGCTGCTGGCGGTGGGGATCTCGACGTACCGCGGCGCGGCCCGCGTCACCCCGGCGCCCGCCGCCCCCGCACTGCGGGCCTGAGGCGCGAGAAGGCCTCCGCGGCACCCGGCCGGGCACCTGGCCGGACCCCCGGGAGGACCGGAGGAAGCGCACGCCCCCGGGCGGCGGCCCGCGTCAGCCGGCCGCCGCCCGGGGCGGCATGTTGTACGGGGTGACGACCTGGATCGCCGACGGCGGCAGAGGGCCGGCCGGCGGCAGCGCGCCGTGCGCCCGCATCACGGTGTGACAGGCCTCGCGCACATCGTGGCGCAGGTCGTGGTGGAGGACGGCGGACAGCCGGTGCTCGCGCAGCAGCCGGGTGTTGTCCTGGTCGAGGTCGTGGGCGACGAACACCTCGCACGTCCGTCCGAGGTCGGCGAAGGCGCGCAGGGCGGCGATGTTGCCGCCGCCGATCGAGTAGACCGCGCGGATCCGCGGGTCCCGTTCCAGTGCGCCGCGCACCAGGTCGTACTGGGTGACGTCCAGGCCCTGCCCGCCGACGATCTCCACGAGCGCCCGCTCCGGGTGCCGGGCCCGCATCACGCCGCGGAAGCCCATCTCGCGCTCCTCCTCGTTGCGGAAGAACCCGCTGCTCAGGCTGGTGAGGACGTTGCCGGGCCGGTCGCCCAGCCACTGGCCCACGAGATAGGCGGCGGTCGCACCGGCCGCGCGGTCGTCGATGCCGACGTAGGCGAGCCGGGCGCTGGCGGGCAGGTCCGTGACCAGCGTGACGACCGGGACGCCGGCGGCCACCAGCCGGCCGACGGCCGCGGTGACCTCGGGGACGTCCGGCGCCTTGAGGATCACCCCCTGCGAGCCCCGCCGCGCTATCCGGTCCAGGGTCGCCACCAGCTCCCCGGCCGGTCCGGTCTCGCGGAAGTGGAAGCGCGAGCGCAGCACCGCCGGGTGCAGCGACGGCAGCTCGGCCTCCAGCGCGGAGCGCACCGCGGTGGTGAACCGTTCCGGCGCCTGCATCACGATGTCGATCATGAAGGTACGGCCGACGAGCCTGACCTGGGTGCGCTGGCGGTCGAGGTCGGCGATGGCCCGGCGCACCTCCTGCGCGGTGGACTCCCGCACCCCGCCCCTGCCGTTGAGCACCCGGTCGACGGTCGCCTCGCTCAGACCGGCCTGACGTGCGATCTCGCGGAGGGGGAAAGGGTGACCCACGGAAGACTCCTCGGCTTCGGCTTGAGGGGTTTTTGACGGCTGCCTGCTGGTTGTTCGACGGGTTTGTCATGACAAGAATGGCAGGGCTGAGCCGCCGTTGTCATCGAAGGGACGCCGATGTCCTTCACCTCCGTGCAGGGTCCTGCCTGGCTGACCGAGCAGGACTGCGACCTGGACGTGTTCCGCTCGCTCGTCGAGCGCACGACCGACCTCGACGACTTCCCGCACGCCGCGGCCGTCGAGGCGAACGTCCTCGTCTACGACAGCGCCCGTCTGCGGGCGGCCGGTGACGGCGGCCGTGCGGTGCGCGCCGAGCTGGTGCGGGCGTTCTCCGACGGCCCCGGCGTGGTCGTGCTGCGCGGCGCCTTCCCCGACACGGCGGTCGTCGACCGGCTGACGGCCGTCTTCGACGCGCTCGTCGCCGCGCAGCGCGCCTCGGGGGCGACCGCAGGGGACCACTTCGCCAAGCCCGGCGCCAACGACCGCGTCTGGAACGCCCTGGAGAAGGCCGCCCTGCACGACCCGGAGGCGTTCGCCGACTACTACGCGAGCGACGTCCTGGCCCTGGTCGCCCGCGCCTGGCTCGGCCCCGGCTACCAGGTGACCTCGCAGGTCAACGTGGTCAACCCGGGCGGCGCGGCCCAGAGCCCGCACCGCGACTACCATCTCGGGTTCCTCTCCGACCGGGCGGCCGCCGCCTACCCGGCGCACGTCCACCGCCTCTCCCCGGTGCTCACGCTCCAGGGCGCGGTCGCGCACTGCGACATGCCGGTGGAATCCGGTCCCACGCTGTATCTGCCGTACTCGCAGACCTATGAGCCCGGCTATCTCGCATGGCGGCGGCCGGAGTTCCAGGCCTATTTCGCCGAGCGGCACGTGCAGCTGCCGCTGGCCAAGGGCGACGCCGCATTCTTCAACCCGGCCGTCTTCCACGCCGCCGGCGCCAACCGCACGACCGGCGTGCGCCGCACGGCCAACCTGCTCCAGGTGTCCTCGGCCTTCGGGCGCGCGATGGAGACCGTGGACCGGGAGGCGGTGGTGAACGCGGTCTTCCCCGTGCTGCTGAGCCGCAGGTCGCAAGGCGCCGGCGAGGAGTGGCTGGAGCGGGTCGTCGCCGCGAGCGCCGAAGGCTACCCCTTCCCCACCAACCTCGACGCCGACCCGCCGGTCGACGGACTGGCCCCGCCCTCGCAGGCGGACCTCGTACGGCAGGCGCTGCGCGAGGGGTGGACCCCACCGACGCTCCGGGACGCGCTGCGGGCCGGCGCCGCGCGGCGCATCAGCTGAAAGGAACCCGTACATGGGACTTCTCGACGACAAGGTCGTCCTCGTCAACGGCGGCAGCCAGGGCGTGGGCGCGGCCGTCGCGCGGGCCGCGGTCGGTGAGGGCGCCCTCGTGGCCGTCACCGGACGGCGGCGGGAGCCGGGCGAGGCGCTGGTCGCGGAACTGGCCGCCGCCGGCGGCAAGGCCGTGTTCGTCCAGGCCGACCTGGCGGACGCCGGACAGGCACGGGCGTCGGTGGCCGAGACGGTGGCGGCCTACGGACGGGTCGACTGCCTGGTGAACTCGGCGGGGCTGACCTCCCGGGGCACGCTGCTGGACACCTCCCCCGAGCTGTTCGACCAGCACATCGCGATCAATCTGCGGGCGCCGTTCTTCGCCATGCAGGCGGCGGTCGCGGACATGCTGTCCCGGGCGGCCCCCGGCACGATCGTCAACGTCATCACCTCCTCGGCGCACGGCGGACAGCCCTTCCTCGCGCCGTACGTCGCCGCCAAGGCCGGGCTCATGGGCCTCACCCGCAACGCCGCGCACGCCCACCGCTTCGACCGGATCCGGATCAACGGCCTCAACATCGGCTGGACGGCCACCGAAGGCGAGGACGCCACGCAGCGGGCCTTCCACGGCGCCGGCGACGACTGGCGTGAGCAGGCCGCCGCACGGTTGCCCATGGGCAGGCTGGGCCGGCCCGACGAGATCGCCGACTTCGTCGTCCTGCTGCTGTCGGACCGGTCGGGCGTGGTCACCGGTTCGGTGATCGACTGGGACCAGAACGTCCTCGGCGGACTCGACTAGACGTCCACCCCCGCCCCGGCAACCCTCCGCTCCTCCCCGCCCCCGTCCTTCCCTTCACCGTCTCCGTCCCCTCCCCCGAAGACCCTCAAGGAGCTGCACCCCCATGCGCATCGGAATCCTCGGCCTCGGCCGCATCGGCGCCTTCCACGCCGAGACCCTCTTCGGACTCGACGCCGTCGAGTCGCTCGTCGTGGCCGATCCGTTCGCCGAGGCCGCCAAGACCGCCGCCGAGCGGTTCGGCGCCGAGGTCGCGGACTCCCCCGAGGCCGTACTGGCCGCCGGGGTGGACGGCGTCGTGATCGCCGCGGCGACCGACGCCCACCCGGGCCTGATCCTCGCCGCCGTCGAGGCGGGCGTCCCCGTCTTCTGCGAGAAGCCCGTCGCCCGGACGATGGCCGAGGGCGTCGAGGTGCTCAAGGCGGTGCAGGGCAGTCCGGTGCCGATCCAGATCGGCTACAACCGCCGTTTCGACGCGGGCTTCGTGGCCGCGCGGGCCGCCGTGCAGACCGGTGAGCTGGGCACGCTGCACACGGTCCGCTCGACCACGCTGGACCCGGCGCCGCCGCCCGCCGCGTACGTGGCCGCCTCCGGCGGCATCTTCCGGGACTGTTCCGTGCACGACTTCGACATCATCCGCTGGGTCACGGGCCGCGAGGTGAGCGAGGTGTACGCGGTCGGCGGCAACCGGGGCGCCGACTACATCAAGGCGGCGGGCGACGCCGACACCACCGGCGCGATCCTCACCCTCGACGACGGCACGATCGCGGTGGTGTCCAACTCCCGCCACAACGCCCGGGGTTACGACGTGCGGATGGAGATCCACGGCTTCACCGACTCGATCGCCGTGGGTCTGGAGGACAAGCTGCCGCTGCGCTCCGTGGAGCCCGGCGCCACCTTCCCGGCCGGCACCCCGCACGACTTCTTCATGGACCGCTTCACCGCCGCGTACCGCGCCGAACTCACCGCGTTCACCGAGGTCGTGGCCGGAACCCGCCCGTCGCCCTGCACGATCGAGGACGCGCTGGAGGCGGGCTGGATCGCCGAGGCCTGCACGCTGTCCCTGCACGAGCACCGGCCGGTGACGATCGCGGAGGTACGGGGCGCCTGACACCAGGCTGAGCAGCGGGACGAGGGCGGCCGGGGCCGGGGCGGAGCACGCCCCGGCCCCGGCCGCCCTCCGCGGGCTCACCGGCCGTGGCGGATCGCGACCTGGTCCGGGGCGCAGGCGTCACGCGCCGGGTCGCGCGGGGTCGCAGGCCGCTCCTGCACCGGACCCCGCGGGTTCACCCACCGCGGTGCAACGTCCTCACCGCGCCGCCGGTTGCGCGGGGAGGTTGAAGACGTGGTCCGCTGAGACGATCCTCGTGATCGCGTCGCCGAACAGGGTGCTGGGTTCCTGGTTCTTGTGGTCGATGTCGGTGTTCAGCACGACGACCAGGGTGGCCTGCGCCGACGGCAGGTAGATGGTCAGCGACTCGTAGCCCGGCAGGAAGCCGTTGTGGCCGATCCATCCCCGCACGTCGAAGATGCCGAGGCCGTATCCCGCGCCGGGGATCGGGGTCGGCGGGGTGATCAGCCGCTGCTTCTGGGTGGTCGCGCTGACCATCCGTTCGCCGTCGGGCAGCACGCCGGTGGCCATCGCGCCGGCCGGATCCAGGATGTGCTCCTGGACGTAGTCGTCCAGGGCCTGCCCGCTCGCCTTCTCGACGACCAGGCCGAGCAGGATCAGGTTGGTGTTGCCGTAGAAGAACTTCTCACCCGGCGGGAACATCACGGGGTGCCTGAACGCGTAGTCGAGCAGCTGCGACGCCGACGGCGGGCGCCGGCAGCGCTCCCGCCGCGACGACGACGGGCGCCCCTGCGCAGACGTGGGTACGGGTGTGTCATGGGCTCGCTCCCCCGTGTGGGGGGGGTTGCGCCGCAGGCCACAGCCGCACCATCGGGCACGGGCCGCATGCGGCCCATCTCCCCCACCACACGAGCGCGGGAGCGTCGCCGCCTGTCGGCGGCGGACGCTCCCGTCCGGTCCTACGGGCGCCTCAGGACTTGCCCTCGTCCGAGGCCGCCACGGGTGCGGTGAGGTCCTTCGCCTCCGGGAGCTCGTCGACGTCGACGCCGCGCACCTGGGACAACTCGTGCTTGAGGGCCGCGAGTTCGGCGCCGCCGGCCATGTGGTTGGTGAGTTCTTCGAGGCTGACCTGGTCGCGGGAGGCGGTGAGTTCCATGGTGCCGAGACGCAGGACGCTGAAGTGGTCGCCGACCATGTAGGCGTGGTGCGGGTTGTGGGTGATGAAGATGACGCCGAGGCCGCGGTCGCGGGCGGCGGCGATGTACTTCAGGACCACGCCGGACTGCTTGACGCCGAGGGCGGCGGTGGGCTCGTCCAGGATCAGCACCCGGGCGCCGAAGTAGACGGCGCGGGCGATCGCGACGCACTGGCGCTGACCGCCGGAGAGCGTGCCGATGGGCTGCTCCATGTCGTCCAGGACGATGCCCATGTTGCGCAGTTCGCGGTCGGCGGTCTTCTTCATGGCGTCGATGTCGAGACGGCGCACGGGCCAGGGGCCCTTCGTCATCTCGGAGCCGAGGAAGAAGTTGCGCCAGACCGGCATCAGCGGGACGGTGGCGAGGTCCTGGTAGACGGTGGCGATACCGCGGTCGAGGGCCTCGCGGGGCGTGGTGAAGCGCACCGGCCGGCCGTCGACGAGGAACTCGCCCTCGGTGTGCTGGTGCAGCCCGGAGACGATCTTGATGAGGGTGGACTTGCCGGCGCCGTTGTCGCCGAGTACGCAGGTCACCCGCCCGGGGTGGACGGCGAGGCTCACACCGTGCAGGGCACGGATGTTGCCGTAGGACTTGCCCGCGCCGCGCAGTTCGACGATCGGGCCGTCCCCCGGCTCGGGGACGGTGTCCGCGATGACGGCCCCGTGGGCAGCGCTCTTGTCGGTGGATGTCATGGGGTGGGTCACCTCCGGGTCGCCGTGCGGCTGACCCACAGATTGATCAGGACGGCGCCGAGGAGCATCACGCCGAGGAAGGCCTTGAACCAGTCGGGATTCCAGCCGGCGTAGACGATGCCCTGCTGCACCATGCCGAACATGAACGCGCCGAAGACCGGGCCGATCGCCGAGCCGGCGCCGCCGGTCAGCAGACAGCCGCCGATCACGGCCGCGGAGATGTAGATCAGCTCCTGGCCCACGCCCTCACCCGACTGCACGGTGTTGAACGTGAACAGCTGATGCATCCCCACGAACCAGGCGCCGAAGCCGACCAGCATGAACAGCGAGATCTTCGTGAACGTCACCGGCACGCCGACCGCCCGCGCCGACTCCTTGTTGCCGCCCACCGCGAAGATCCAGTTGCCGTACCGGGTGCGCAGCAGCACCCAGGTCGCCAGCGCCGCGAACACCAGCCAGTACACGATGGTGATCTTCACCTGGACGTCGCCGATGTGGAACGACGACGCGAAGACCTTCCTGGCCTGGCCGAAGCCGTCCATGTCGCTGATGTCGTCGGTCGCCACGTTGGTGGTGACCAGCTTGGTCACCGCCAGGTTCACGCCCTGCAGGATCAGGAAGGTGCCCAGCGTGATCAGGAAGCTCGGCAGGCCGGTCTTCACCACCATCCAGCCGTTGAGGAACCCGATGCCCAGCGACACCGTCAGCGCCACCACGACACCGACCCACACGTTCATGGTGAGCTGGTAGCTGAGCATGCTCGCGGTGAGCGCCGAGGTGATCACCGCGACGCCGGACGACAGGTCGAACTCGCCGCCGATCATCAGCAGCGCCACCGGCAGCGCCATGATCCCGATGGTCGACGACTGGTAGAGGACGTTCGCCATCGCGCTGCCCTCGCGCACCGGCGGGGCCGTGATCAGGAAGAACACGTACACGGCGACAGCGCCCAGGAACACCCCCACCTCGGGGCGGGCCAGCAGCCGCAGCGCCAGCGGACGCCTGGCGGTCCGGCCGTCGCTCTGCTGCGGGCCGGAGACCGGCGGTGTGGTCACCGCCGGCTCGGCATGCCGGGTCCCGCTCATCACCGGGTGCCCTTCGCGGCGAACGCGGCGACCGCCTCGACGTTGGACTTGTCGACGAAGGCCGGGCCGGTCAGCACCGGCTGCTCACCGCCGCCCATGTAGTTGCCGTTGTTCTTGTAGAGCCACAGCGAGTCGATCGCCAGGTAGCCCTGGAGGTAGGGCTGCTGGTCGACGGCGAACTGGATCGTGCCCTTGCTGATGGCCCCGGTCAGGTCCTTGTTGAGGTCGAACGTGGCGATCTTGGCCTTGCTGCCCGCGTCCGCCACCGACTGCACCGACGTCAGCGCGAACGGGGCGCCGAGAGTGACCACGTAGTCGATGGCCTTGTCCTGGCTCAGCTTGGCGGTGATCGTCGACTTCACGGACGGCATGTCGGTGCCGTTGACGTTGAGGACCTCGGTGGTGCCCTTGAAGGTCTTCTTCACGCCGTCACAGCGCTGGGTGAGACCGATGTTGCCCTGCTCCTGGATGACACAGACGGCCTTCTTGGCGCCCTCGGTGTTGAGCCGGTTGCCGAGGGCCTCGCCGGCCACGGTCTCGTCCTGGCCGAAGAACTCCATCAGGCCGAGGTTCTTCCACTCGCTGACCCCGGAGTTGAGGCCGACCACGGGTATCTTCGAGGTCTTCGCCTTGGCTATGACGTCCTTGAGCGCGTCCGGCTTGGCCAGGGTGACCGCGATGCCGTCGACCTTCTGGTCGATCGCGTTCTGGATCAGGTTGGCCTGGTTGCCGGCGTTCGGGTCGGCGGAGTAGATGAGCTTGACGTTGTCCTTGGCGGCGGCCGCCTCGGCGCCCTTGCGGACGATGTCCCAGAAGGTGTCGCCGGGCGACTGGTGGGTCACCAGCGCCACCGTCATCTGCGGGGTGCTCGCCTTGCCCGCGGAAGCGCCGTCCGCGCTCTCCTCGGACTTCTTCCCGCCGGAGCTGCTGGAGCAGCCTGCGAGGGTCAGGGCCACCGCCGCGGCCATGGCCACGACCGGAGCGATGCTGCGTGAGCGGGACGGAGAAGAGCTGTCCATCTTTCCTGCACCTCACTGTGCGACGGAGAAAACGACGGGGATCGGGTGGAGGCGATCGGAGGATCCGGGGCCCGTTTCTACTCAGATTGGGGCCAGGGGGCCGGGTCCGCGACTGTTCAGGCGTCTCGGACCCGGCCTGTGCACTGCTGGGACCGGATTCAATTCCTTGGCGAGCCCACTGTCAATACTTTGTTATGACATCATTTCACGAGCAGGTCCGAATGTAAGAACAAAGTCTTGACAGCGTGCGCTCCCGGGACCTACACCTGGGGAGAGCCAGGTCCCGATCGCCGTGAGGAGCCTCCCATACGGCGCGACCAGCCGGGCAACCGGACCTGATCTTGACGGAGGCGCACAGGTTCCCCGGTGACGACCGCGCCGTACCGACGACCCGAAGGGGTGCCCCGATGGCGAAGACCGGCGCCGGGACCCGTGCCGCGCAGGGCTCGGCGCTCCACGCGCTGCACTTCGCACTGGACCGCACCAGCCCGGTGCCGCTCTACTACCAGCTCGCCCAGCAGCTGGAGAAGGCGATCGAACAGGGGGCGCTCGCCCCGGGCGATCTGCTGGGCAACGAGATCGACCTGTCGACCCGGCTCGGGCTGTCCCGCCCCACGGTCCGCCAGGCCATCCAGTCGCTCGTCGACAAGGGGCTGCTGGTGCGCCGGCGCGGCGTCGGCACCCAGGTGGTGCACAGCCAGGTGAAACGACCCCTCGAGCTCAGCAGCCTGTACGACGACCTGGAGGCGGCGGGCCAGGGACCGACGACACGCGTCGTGCGCAACGAGCGGGTGCCGGCGACCGCGGACGTCGCCGCCGCGCTGGCCGTCGCGGAGGGCAGCGAGGTCACACTGCTGGAGCGGCTGCGCGCCACGCACGGACAGCCGGTGGCGTTCCTGTGCAACTACCTGCCTCCGGCGCTGCCGGACTTCGCCACCGAGCGCCTGGAGTCGACGGGCCTGTACCGGCTGCTGCGCACCGCGGGGGTCACCCTGCACAGTGCCCGCCAGACGGTGGGCGCCCGCGCCGCCACCGCCGGGGAGGCCGCCCTCCTCGCCGAAGCGGAGGGGGCGGCCCTGCTGACCATGCGGCGCACGGCGTACGACGACACCGGCCGGGCGGTCGAGTACGGGACGCACATCTACCGCGCGTCCCGGTACGCGTTCGACTTCCAGCTGCTGGTCAGGCCGTGAGGCCCGCAGTCCCGGCACACCGAGGGCCCGGCCGGCCCGGTGGACGCGGTGGGCCCGGGGGGCTCAGCGGGGCGCCATCCGCAGGGCGCCGTCCATCCTGATGGTCTCGCCGTTGAGGTAGTCGTGGTCGACGATCGTGAGCGCCAGCCGGGCGTACTCCTCGGGGCGGGCCAGCCGGCGCGGGAACGGCACGCCGGCCGCGAGCGAGGCGCGGAACTCCTCCGACACGGTCGCCAGCATCGGCGTCTCCACGATGCCCGGGGCGATGGTGCACACCCGGATGCCGTACTGGGCCAGGTCGCGGGCGGCCGGCAGGGTCAGCCCGACGACCCCGCCCTTGGAGGACGCGTACGCGGCCTGGCCGATCTGACCGTCGTACGCGGCGATCGAGGCGGTGTTGACGATCACGCCCCGCTGACCGTCTTCGTCGGCCTCCGTCTCGGCGATGGCCTCCGAGGCGAGCGCGAGCACGTTGAACGTGCCGATCAGGTTGATCTGGATCACCTTGGCGTACAGGCCGAGGTCATGGACGCCCTTCTTGCCGAGGATGCGCGCCGACGGGCCGATGCCGGCGCAGTTGACGACCGTGCGCAGCGGCACGCCGGAGCCGGCCGCGGTCGCGACGGCGGCCCGGACCTGCTCGGGGTCGGTGACGTCGGCGGGCACATAGGTGACGCCGTCGACCTCGGGCGCCTGGTCGACGCCGTCCTTGAGGTCGAGGGCGAAGACCCGCGCGCCGCGCCCGGCGAGGGCCTGCGCGGTGGCCGCGCCGAGGCCGGACGCACCGCCGGTGACGAGGGCGGCGGTGTTCTCGAGCTGCATCATCACTCCTTGCCGAGGACGGTGAGCACACCGCCCTCGTCGCGGTCCAGCGCACGGGAGATGATCATGCGCTGGATCTGGTTGGTTCCTTCGAAGATCTGCATGACCTTGGCCTCGCGCATGAAGCGCTCCACCGGGAAGTCACGGGTGTATCCGTACCCCCCGAGGACCTGCACGGCATCCGTGGTCACCTTCATGGCATTGTCCGTGGCCACGAGTTTGGCGATGGACGCCTCCCGTGTGAAGGGCAGGCCGAGGTCCTTCAGCCGGGCGGCGGCCAGCGCGGTGGCCCGCGCCGACTCGATGGCCGCGCCCATGTCGGCGAGCACGAACGCCAGGCCCTGGTGCTCGATGATCGGCTTGCCGAAGGTCTCCCGTTCGCGGGCATAGCGCACCGCGTGGTCGAGGGCGCCCTGGGCGAGACCGGTGGCCACGGCGGCGATGCCCAGGCGGCCGCAGTCAAGGGAGGCGAGCGCGATCTTCAGCCCCTGCCCCTCCTCCCCGATCCGGCGTTCGACGGGCACCCGGACGTCCTCGAACCGCATGGTCGCGGTCGCCGAGCCGGTCAGGCCCATCTTGCGTTCCGGCGGGTCGGCGCTGAGCCCGGGGGCGTCGGCCGGGACGAGGAAGCAGGAGATGCCGTGCGTGCGGTCGTCGGAGGTGCGGGCCATGACCGTGTAGAAGTCGGCGTAACCGCCGTGTGTGGTCCAGGCCTTGGTGCCGTTCAGCACATAGGCGTCGCCGTCGCGGACCGCGCGGGTGAGCATGGCCGCCGGGTCGGATCCGGCGTGCGGCTCGGACAGGCAGTACGCGCCGAGCAGCTCACCGGCCAGCATGTCCGGCAGCCACCTGCGCCGCTGCTCCGCGGTGCCGAAACGGGACAGGGGGAAGCACGACAGGGCGTGCACGGAGATCCCCACGGCGACGCTCGACCAGACCGCGGCGACCTCCTCGAGGACCTGGAGGTAGACGCCGTACGGCTGGTCCGCCCCGCCGTCCTCCTCGGCGAAGGGCAGCCCGAGCAGGCCGCTGCGGCCGAGGGTGCGGAAGACGTCCCGGGGGAACGCCCCGTCCGCCTCCGCGTCGGCGACCCGTGGTGCGAGTTCCTTGGCGGCGAGGGTGCGGGTGAGCTGGATGAGCTCGACGGCTTCCTCGGTCGGCAGGGCGCGGGTGGCAGGCATGGTGACCTCCACGGAGGAGTGCGGAAAGTACGGAAAGTGCGGAGTACTGCGAATGATACTGGCGTGCGTACGAACGTATCATTCACAGTACGGCATGGAGGCGTGCCACAGCCAGGCCGAAGACCCGCTCGAGTGATGTCGCAGGCCGCATCGGAGAGCGGGCGGAGGGGCCGGACGGGGGCCGGGCGGAACGACCGGACGGGAGGTCCGGGCTGAGCGGCCGGACGGAGGATCCGGGCGCGCAGGTCAGGAGGAGACGGCGTGCACGATCAGCGAGGCGAGCTGTTCGTAGGCCTCCGCGTCGGTCAGTCCGGTGCGCGCCTGCAGCTCACCCTGCTGGATCTGCCGCATGGTGGCGGCGGCGACCTCTCCGACGAACGCGGTGTGCACCTCGCGGAAGGCGCCGTCCGAGACACCCTCCGCGATCAGCCGGCGCACCCGCTCGGCGGCCATCCGCGTGTTGGCCTCGTACACCTCGCGGGCGGGCGGGAAATCCGCGACGTCGTCGAGGAAGCGGCGGGAGAGCGGGCGCAGCTGCTCGGCCACGGCGGTCAGGTAGGCCCGTACGCGGTCCGAGGGGTCGGCGGTCAGCGCCACCCGCTTCTCGACGGCCTCGGTCGCCCCGCGAAAGTAGTGCTTGACCGCCTCGACGACCAGCCCCTGCTTGCTGCGGGCGAGCTGGTACAGCGTGGTCTTGGAGCAGCGCAGCCGCTCGGCGAGGTCGTCCAGCGTGAGATGGGCGAAGCCCTCCGCCGTCACCAGGGCGACGAGTCGTTCCAGCAGGTCGGCCTGCCTGGCGGTGCGGCGGGAGGACGGCATGATCCCCAGCGTAGCCTCCCTGGTCACTCCCGGGTCAGGGTACGGCCGCCGGGCCTCCTCGCGGGTCGCCGAACCGCACGGCGTCGCCCCCGCGCCGCCGGAAACGGACACAAGCGGTATCGAAACAGTCGGATACGGCCTCCACATCACGACGTCGTGGTCAGTGGAGCAAGAGCCTGACGACCCCTCACCCGAATGCCGAGGGCGGGGGTACAGTCGGAATGTGCGCCTTGGGCCGATCAAATCGCGCGTGTCGCCCGGGAGTAGCGTCCGGGTGCGCATGCATGCGGGGGAATGCTTTGAAGGAACGCTCGCCGAGATCGACGAGGACTGCCTCGTCATCCGCACCGCGGACGCGGAGATCATCCTGGAGGCGGAAGCCATCCAGCTGGTCGAACGCCGCTCGCTCGGGCCCGCCTCGACCGGCGGGCATCCAGCCGGTTCATCCTCGGGGGCGGTTCAGCAGCCCGAACCCCAGGCGCCGCCTCCTCCCCCGGTCGAGGTGGTGCTCCCGCCCGCCGCTCTGCTCGCCCTGGAGGCGCTGGAGGAACGGGTCCGCGGCCTCCCGCTGCACATCGCCGAACCTGACTTCGCCGTCTACACCGACGATCTGGACCGCGAGACCCGCGACCAGCTGGACCGCGATCTGCTGAGCATCCGGAACAGCTACAACTACGCCCTGAAGGTCAGGGACACGGCCAAGATCCTCCAGTGCGCCGGCCGCCTCCGCAGGGTCGCGGACAGCTTCAACGCCGCCGACTGCCTGCAGATCGCGGGACGGATGGTCTGGCTGCTCGGCGAACGGGACAGGGCACTCGAACTGTTCGCGGACGCCGCCGACGCCCTGAACGACAGCTCCTCCTGCTTCGATCTGGCGGTGGCCCAGCGGCACGCCGGTGAACTCGCCTACGCCACCACCTTGCGGAACTGCATCGACCAGGACGCCCCCGCGGACGACCCGGCCCTGGCGGCGCTCGTCGCCGCCGTGCTCGTCGACGGCGTCGGCGCCGCCGAACTCGCCGGTCTCGTCCTCGACGCCGCGGGCTGGGAGCCCGGCCCGGCCCGGCTGAGCGTCCTGCACGGCGGCCTGCTGTGCGCTCCACGGGACGGACTGACCGGATTCCCGGTCGACGACTGGAACGCACCCGGTGCGCCCGCAGACGCGTTCGCCGTGGTCGCCGCGAAGCTGCACCCGCAGCCCGCTCCCGCAGCCCCGGTGCGGACCACGAGGCCGGCGCCGATCCCCCCGCCCTCGCGTCCGGGCCCGCACACCGTGGCCACCGGCCCACCGCGCCCTGTCCCTGCGCCGGCCGTCCGCGCACCACACGTTCCGCCGCCGGCGGCGCGCGCGCCGGAGGTGTCCCGGGTCGCGCCGTCGGCCACGCCCGCGGCCGCACCGGCGTCCCGGGTTCCGCCCGCGGCGCCGGCGCCGGACCCGCAGGTCCGGGCGCCGGGGCTCGACGACACGCAGGTGCGTGCCCTGTCGGACAAGGTCCGCACCTGCGCCGACCGCGGGGACCTGATCTCGGCCCGCCAGGCGCTCACCACGCTGAAGTCCCTCGCACCCCTTCACTCCCTGACCTGGGGTGCGGAGAAATACCTCTCCCAGGCCGTCGGCGCCCCCGGCCCCTCCGCCGCCCCGACCGCCGCCCCGCACAACCAGCCGACGCACAACGGCGCCTCGCAGGACAAGGGCCCCTTCGCCCGCGCCGAGGCCGCACAGCGCCGCAAGGACTACCCGGCCGCGAAGCGGCATTTCCAGCAGGCCATCGAGCAGGGAGACCACCGTGCCCGCGCGGTGCGCAGGCTCGTGAACCTCCTGTCGACCCGACTGCAGAGCCGCGACGAGGCCCTGGCCCTGCTCCAGGAGCACAAGCACCTGTTCGTGACGGACGCCGAACTCTGGAACTGGTCCCAGCAGCGCAGCACCATCCTGGAACACGCGGGACGGTGGGAGGAGGCACTCGCCGAGTTGCGCGTCATGCTCGGCCGGGGACCCGCCGCCGGCGACGAGCGGGTGCGACTGGTGGGCCGGATCGCCATGGCGCTGCTCAAGACGTTCCAGCCGCAGGAGGCGAGGAAGCTGCTGGAGGCCGAACTCCAGCGCGATCCCCAGCAGTTGCCGCTGCGTGCCGCCCTGGACCAGCTCATCCAGGCCATGGAGACGAACGTCTACTCCAAGGTCGATGCCGTCGTGCAGCTCCAGTACGCGGCCACGTCCCACCTCAGTCCGCTGCTGACCTTCCATCTCGACCGCTGCGAGTACCGGGGCGTGCGCGCGGAGAAGGTGGCCAAGCGGACGTTCACGGAAGACGACATCAAACGCCTGGACGACCTGGTCTCGGGGCGGGCCAAAGGACGGCTCAACAGCAACTTCCCCCGCGAGCGCGCCGACTACAACCTCTCGGCCGCCCGGATCATGCGTGACCTCGGGAGCACGGACGACCGGTTCCGCAGCAGGCTGCGCTATTTCGCGGCCGCGATGGGGGACGCGTGCGCCATCGAGGCGAAGGGCAACCCGGACGTCATCCGGACCTACTACCTCGAGTCGGTGAGCGTCAAGAGCGACTGGGACGACCTGGTGGACGTCAAACTCCGGCAGTTGGTGATGTCGTTCACCCACAGCGGCGTGCAACTGCTCGACGCGCGTCGGCTGCCGTCCCTGGAGAAGGCGCTGGCCCTGGTGATGGCCGAGAAGCACCTGACCCGGGTGGTCCTGGTGACGCTGCTCTCGCTCCCGACGGTCGGCGAGACGGTCACCCGTCTGATCAGGCGGGTCTGGGCGGACCGCACCACACGCGAGATCTTCCAGAAGGCGCTGACGGACCACCTCGACGACGACGTCACGGTGACCGACGAGTCGAGCTTCACGCAGGCGTGGCTCGCCGCGGCGAAGGAGGACGTCCACCGCCGGAACGTCTACCACCAGATAAGCGTGCTGGCCGAGACGGTACCGGCCCTGACGGCGCTGGACCGGCACACCACGGAGCTGGACCGGATCGCCGAGGAGGTCATAGGTCTGGCCTCGGCGACGGACCGCGCCAGGATCGAGCACTGCCGTTCGGTCGTCACGGAACTGCGCCAGTACGTCCGGCAGAGCGTGTACGTCGAACGCGAGCGGCTCTTCGGCGGCACGAGCAGGACCATCCGTGCCCATGTCGAGGAGTACGAGAGCGCCCCGACAGCGCTGTCGCTGCAGATCCTGCACCCCTATCTGTGCGCGCTCGACACGGAGCTCCGCAAGCACTTCGAGGCGTACCAGAAGAGCGTGGAGCCGGAGAACCTGAAGGTGGAACTGGTCGTCGACCGGTATCTGCCCAGCGGCGGCCGGGTGGACGTCCAGCTGGAGGTGTCGAACGAGCCGGGAGCGAGCCCGGTCAGCAACGTCGTGCTGACCGTCCTGCCCAGTGACGACTACACGGCCACCGAGGCCACGATCGCGGTGGCGGAGTCCATCGGGGCCGGTGAGTCCAAGACCTGCCAGATCTCCCTGGTCGCCGGCAAGCCCACCATCGAGCAGGAACTGATCACCCTGGTCAGCAGGATCGGGTTCACGCTGCGCTCGCAGCGCCGGGTCGAGGCCGAGGTGGAACCGAAGTCGATCCGGCTGCACACCGACACCAAGTGGACCGAGATCCCCAACCCGTACAGCGCCGGTCTGCCGGTGGAGAACCCGGACATGTTCATGGGCCGCGACCCGCTGATCGCCAACCTGGCGGAGACGGTGACGGGCCCCCACCGGGGCAGCGTGATCGTCTACGGCCAGAAACGCGCCGGGAAGTCGTCGGTGCTCTTCCACCTCCGGGAGAAGCTGACGCTGCCGAGTCTCCCGGTGAGTTTCAGCATCCAGGATCTGGCGGGCGGCATCTCCCTGGCCGACTTCCTCTACCGCATCGGCGACGACTTCCACTGGTCGATCAGCAATCTGGTCATGGACGAGGGCTGGGAGACCGATCCGCTCCCCGAGCCCAGCCTGGAACAGATCAGGCTCGCGCCCCAGCAGAAGTTCATCGAGTACATGCGTCGGCTGGTCGCGTGGCTGAAGGCGACACCGCCCCTCGCGGACAGCCATCTGGTGCTGCTGATCGACGAGTTCAGCATGGTGCACAAGGAGATCCGCAGCCGGAACCTGCCCGAGAGCTTCATGAAGGGCTGGAAGGCCATGCTCGAGAGAGGGTTCTTCCGCTGCGTCCTGGTGGGCAACGATCTGATGCCGCGATTCATCCAGGAGTTCCCGAACGAGTTCCAGGTGGCCACGGAGGCCCGGGTGTCGTATCTGGAACGCTCCTACGCGTGCAAGCTCATCGAGGATCCGATCCGGCTTCCCGACGGAGCCAGCCGGTACCGGGGCAACGCCGTGGACCGCATCCTCGAACTCACCGGCCGGAGCCCCTACTACATCCAGTTGTTCTGTCACGAGCTCGTGCTCTACATGAACAGCGACGACGTGCGGGGGCCGGCCATCGGACCGGCGGACGTCGAGGTGGTCGCGGACCGGCTCATCGTGGCCCTGGGCGAGAACGAGTTCGACAACCTGCTCACCCCGGGCGACAGCGAGGTCACCGACATCAGCGGCGAACTCGTGATGGACGTCCTCCGGGCGACCCGGAGGGAGGTCGGACGGGCGATGTACCACGTGGGTGACCCGGGCGCCCATCCGGAGGCCGAGCGGGTCATCCAGGACCTGGAGCGCCGGGAAGTGCTCCAGCGTCTCTCCGGCAACCGTTACCGCATCAGCGTCGGACTCTTCAGCCAGTGGCTGCAGCACCGATGGGCGTGAACGCGGCGGAGCCCGACGGCCCTCGGGACCTGATCAGCAACCCCTACGCAGGGTACGGATCCCCCGTCGCGGGACCGGAGTTCGTCGGCCGCACCACGGCGTTCAGCTCGATCCGCAACCGGACGTTCACCTCACTGGAGACGGCCTCGGTGTCGATCGTCGGACCGCCTCGGGTCGGCAAGTCGAGCCTCGCCCGGCACGTCCACGACCAGCTCGCCACGGGCAGCAGTGTCCGGGGCCTGACCTTCGTGCCGGTGTGGATCACGGTCAGCGGCTGCGACTCCGAGCAGTCGCTCTTCCGTGAACTCGCCTATGCCGTGCAGACCTGGATGTCGGACCGCGGCCTGCACGCCGACCGGCTGGACCCCTTGTACGAGTCCCTGTCCCGGGCCGTGTCCTGGGACGACATGCGTATGCGGATGCGCACCTACATGCGTCAGCTGCGGTGGCTCCGGTACCAGGTCGTGGCCGTGCTGGACGAGTTCGACGCCGCCCGGAACGTCTTCCGGCGCGCCGCTCCCTACGAATTCCTCCGCGCCCTCGCCTACGAGCCGGATGTGCGGGTCGCCCTCATCACCACCTCCCGGCGGGACCTGGCGGAGATCGTGGTGCGGTCGACGCCGGAGTTGTCCACCTTCCCGCAGATCTTCGGGCTCCCGGTGACCCTCGGATGCTTCGACGTCCGGGAACTCACGGCGCTGCTCGCGAGATCGCCGCACATCGACGCCGATCTGGGACAGCCGCTGCTGGCCTGGCTGGGCCGGGAGGTCGGAGGTCAGCCGTTCCTGGCATCCGCGCTGCTGTCCGTGCTGCACGACCGGTGGGCGGTCCACGGGACCCCGTCGCCCGCCGAACTGCCGCACCACCTCGGCGAGGCCGTCGCGACGTGCAGCCATCTGACGGTCCGCCACCACGAGCAGATGCTGGAACTGCTGCGCGACGAGAACCGGCTCACCACCCTCCTGGAAATCCTCTTCGGACCTCAGGTCACCGCACAGCCGCAGGACGCCGAGCGGCTGGCCAGGGAGGGGATCATCCGTCCGACGGCCGACGGCTGGGAGGGGTTCTCGGAGAGCTTCCAGGAGTATCTCGGGCTGCTGGAACGCAAGTCGGACGACTGGTCGTTGTGGCAGGCGACGGAGACCGGCCTGCGGGCCGGTCTGACCACCGCGCTGCAGGCCGCGTACGGCGACCTGTGGCTCGTCAAGCTCAGGGAGTGCCAGAAGCGGCTGATCGAGAGTTGTGAGAACCGGCAGGAGCGGGTGCGCCGGGGTTTCGGCGAGCTCGCTCCGGACGAGAGCCCGCTCGACTACGCCTACCCGCAGGACCTGCTGGCCGTCATCATGATGCACTGGGAGCAACTGCGGCCCGTCCTCGGCCACTCGAAGAACGACTGGCAGGAAAGGCTGGAGCTGATCGCGCGGGTGCGCACGCCGATGGCGCACAACCGGCGCTCCGGCACCTCTCCGCTGCTCATGACGCAGTTCCGCGAGTACTGCGGGGACGTGCTGCGCTGGCTGGCTCGGCCGACGGAGCAGGAGCCGTCCTGCGAACCCTCAGGGAGCCTGCGCGCGCCAGTCGGTGACGTGGATGCGGGGCCGGTCGATCAGAGCGCCGTAGACGCCGGAATCCAGCCGTAGCTCGCGGGTGCCGGGAACGGCCCGGTGCTCGTGGTCCGGTCGGGCACAGGTCGGGAACGCCGAGTACAGGGCGTAGCGCCGGCCCTGCGACCGGTGGACCTCCTTGACCTCCTGCACCATCGGGCCGAAGTCGGAGTCCTGGGACAGGACGATCAGCGTGGAGTACTCCTGCTGCCAGGCGCCGCGCAGGGCGAGGGAGGCGAGCCTGATGTCGGCGCCCTTCTCCTTGCGGCGTCCCGCGGGGGTGTTCGACGCCCCGCAGTTCCCGCACGTCACGTTGCGGTCCAACGACGTCCTGCACCGTGTGCAGGCCGGCTGGTGGTAGCTGAAACGGGCCGGTTCGTGGTGCACGCCGTAGTTGCGGAGCTTGCGCAGCCGCTTGCGCCAGGCGTGGAACTCCGGCGCCTCCTCCGGGCGGTTGCGGTCCGGGAGGGCCATGACGACGGCGGCTGAGCTGACGGCGTCCGCGCCCGTCTCGGCGGCCACGTGCAGGGCGAGCCGGTCGAGCGGGAACTCGGCGGCGGATCGGTATCCGAAGCACCGTAAGGCGGCGATGTAGTGATTCCATCCGTCGACCAGAACCAGGCAACCCGATCCCACTCTCCGCCCCCCTCGCGAAAGAACGTGACCCCTGCGTGGCCCCGACGACGACATGGCACGGAAAAACCCCGCTGGGGGCCACAGGTCTGTTTCCAGAAGCGACGCTAGCAGCGGGGGCACTACACAGTGTAGTGAACCGGTCAGAATGGTTCAAGCGGTTGAGCCCTGGGGCCCCGAGGGGGGGCGGGTTCCGGTGTCCGCGGAACCCGCCCCCTGGTCGCCCTCGCCCTCCGGTGGGGCGTCAGGCCGCGTCCTCCTCCGCCGGTTCCTCGATCTCCTCGGCCAGCCCGCCCTTCTCGTTGGCCGCGACCTTGAAGCTCAGCAGCGTCCCCGGCGTGAACCGCTGGACCGCCGAGCGGGACGTGAAGACGTGGTGGCCGTTGCCCAGCCGGTCCTGGACGCGCAGCCAGCCGTGGGCCTTGCCCTCGGGCAGCTTCAGGGTGCCCTCGGCGTAGTCGTCGACGAGGAGGATGCCCACGGCGTGGCGGTTGCGCTCACCGTCGACCCGTCCCGTCGCCACGAACACGATCCGGCTGCCGACCCGCAGGGACTCCCCGGCGTCCTCCGGGTAGACCAGGTGGCCGGCACGGAAGTAGAAGTCCTCGCCGGACCGGGAGTCGCGGACGAACCCGAAGTTGGCGTCCGGCTTCCAGCAGGTCACCTCCCCGGAGTGCCGCTCCTCCAGGGCTCCTTGGCGCTTGTCCTGGACCCCCGGACGCTTGTCCTGGGTCCCCGGACGCCTGTCCTGGGAGGGCGGCCGCTTGTTCGCCGAGCGCTCGACGGGGAGACGGGTGGTCCCGGGCGGCGAGGACGGGGCCTGCCGCATGCGGTCGGTGTTGCGGGTCACCGCCTCCGACTTGAGCCCGTACAGCTGCTGGTCCCAGAGGATCTCGTAGTACTCCACCGGCTGGTCGAAACCCTTCAACGGGGCCCGCTGCACGTCTCCCTGGTACTGCTCGGGGGCACGGCCGAGGGCGATGCCGAGACGGCTGGCGATCTTCATGACGTTGGCCGCGGACGCCGTGGCCCGGTCGACGAAGATGGCCTTCGGGGAGGCCGCGTCGCACAGGCGCTTCGCCTTGTCGACGACCGTGCCGACGTAGTCGTGGCCGCCCGTCGGCGTGGTGAAGGCGACGACGGACCCCGTGCCGACGCCGATGCTGCAGGTGAAGTCGATGACGCCCCTGGCCCCCGTGCGGCCCTGGTTCGCGTCGTGGACCGCCTCCTGCACGGACACGGCGACGTTGACGGCGTCGGTCGCCCGGTCGCTGTCGAACGTGATCATGATGCCGTCCCCCAGGTACTTGATCTCCGCCTCGGGGTCCGCCTGCACGGCGAGGGCGGTGACCGTGTCGTACAGCCAGCCGAGGGCGGGCAGCCAACTCGCCTCCGGCTGCTGCTCCTTCATGGCGGTCGAGCCCACCTGGTCGATGAACAAGACGGTGCGCGCTTCCCGGGACTGCGGCTCGGCGAACGCCTCACGGAGCTGAGTGGCCATGTCTGTCACCCTTCGGTGCGATGTGGTGTGCTGCGGACGGGAACGGGGCCCGATCGGCCTCCGACACCTCCTAACGGACACGAGGCCGAGCACCGCGTGCGCGGAGCCGCCGCGGACCGCTGTCGAGCACCGCCCGGCCGCTGTCCCCCGCCGTTGACACGGTGGTGACCGGCCGTCATAGTGACGAGACCGCCTCACCGCGGCCGAGCACTTCGCTCCTACTGTGCTGTGCACAGGACACGTTGGCCCTACGGGCCGGCCCCACGCATGTGGGCTTCCTCATCCCCAGGGAACGTGTCATGTCGAAGTCCAGCTCCTTCTGCACCGCCCCCGACACCTGCCTGCCGCGCAGCGCGGACATCGTCTGGGGCATCACCCGCCAGGCCCGGCAAGCCCTGCACGAGGCCTGCCGGACGGGCCCCTGTCATCGGCCCGCGCCGTTCGGAACGGCGGACCCGACGGCGAGCCGCCCCCGTGACGTGTGCGAGAGCGTCGGCTGCGTCGACCTCTTCATGGACGTGTGGATCCGGGCGCACTGCGCCACGCACGCCCGCTTCCGGACGCTCGGTCCGCTCCCCGACACCGCCTTCGCCTACCTCACCAGCAGCGCCCGCTCGCAAGCCGCCGAACTCAACCGCCAGGGCCGCGTGGCCAGGGGCGGGGTGGCACGGCCCCAGCGCCGCGACGGGACCGTCGGCCGGATCGCGATCTCCTACGAGGACCCGTGGTCGGCGGATGTGTTCCGCTTCCTCCTCGGCTATGCGGCCGCGTCCGGGTCCGGGGCGGGGGCCTGGCCGCTGGACACCCTCGTCTGCCGCAAGAACGCCTGGGACGGCGGGGACAGGGTGCCGGGCAGCCGGGCGGCGCGTGACGAACTGCGGGCCGACGTCGAGAGCTGTCTGGCGGTGGTCCGGCGGGTGGCGGGCGTCGGCTGGCTCCACGACTGCATCCTGCTGCCCCTCGCCAACCGCGGCACGAGCCCGTCCATGCCGGTGGACGACGACCTGCGACCGGCCCGGACGGGAGAGGAGGGGGACGACGGTCTCGACGCCGCCGCGACCGTGATCCTCCAGGACCTGCTGGCCCGGACGGCCGCCGGCGTCGGAGCGGGCACGGCCCTGCGCGCCGCGGTCGAGGCCTGGCTCGGCGACGGCCCGCCTCCGGCGGCATGGGCGGCGACCCGTGGCGACGACATCGCTCTGCGACGCCTGGCGAAGCGCCTGGTGTCGGACCTCGCACAGCAGAAGGAGGCGGCATGACCACCACCCCCCGGCGCAACGCGCGCACCGTGACCGGTCCCCCGACCGAGATCAACGCGCTGATCGACGCGACCCGGCAGGAGAACGCGCGGGCCGACGCCAAGTCGGCCGCCCTGCTCACCGTCGTGGGCATCGGGTTCACCGCGTTCTCGGTGGCCGGCGCGTCGGCCGTGACCGTTCCCGTGCACGGCGTCGCCCGCTGGCTCTGCGTCGCGGCGCTGGCCGGGGTGTGCGCGGTGGCGGAGCTGCTGCTGCTGGTGGTGCGCCCGGTGCTGGGGAAGGGGGACGTGGGCCAGCGGTACTTCGCGACCTGGCGTCGCTATGCCTCGGCTCCCGAACGGCTGGCGAGGGAACTCTCCGTCGACGAGGAGGCGTGCCGCACCCTGATCCAGCTGAGCGGAATCGTCTGGCGGAAGTACCGGCTCATCACAGGGGCGGTAGACCTGATGATCGTCGTCCTCCCGCTCATGGCCGTCGCCCTGTCCGTGACACTGCTGACCCGAAGGTGACCCGCGCACGCGCCCGGCCGGTGGACGGGGTTCCCTCCGGCGGTCGGGCGATGGTGCTCAAGCCGGGCTGACGGCGCGCCCGTTGAGAACGCCGGTGGGATTCGTGTCGCGATCCCGCCGGTGGCCGGCGGACCGCGCCGGGCCCCGAGAACGGTCGAGGGGCCGTTTCAGATCTTCTCTGAAACGGCCCCTTGACCTGCGACTTCGAAAAGTCGGGACGACAGGATTTGAACCTGCGACCCCTTGACCCCCAGGAGTGAGAGTCACCCACATCATCGGCAGATAACAGAAGCAATCCGGGCGTGTGTTGTGCGTCAATAGCCCTACCGTGCATTATCGCGCAGACCGTGTGGTCCCCAACTGGTCCCCAAGCCGCTTCAGAAGAGCACCTGGCACCGGCCGCCGGTGGCGCCTGACACCACGCGCCGCCTCCGCGGGGAACACCCGTTCCGGGACGCCTGCGTAGTCGACGAAGACCAGCCGCCTCTTGAGTCGCCGGGTACACGGCTGCGTATCGCGCCCTGTGTGGTGCATCGTCAGTCCGCCCTCACTGGATGCGTAAGGTTCGCTCCGGTCGCCGGGTCGAACACGTGAGCCTTGGCCATGTCGACCTGTAGCTCCAGCGGTTCGCCCTCGCGGGCACGGGTGGCGGCGTCCAGGCGGGCCACGATGTTATGGGTGTCGGCGCCGGTGTCGCGCAGGCCCGAGTCCTTGGCGAGCTCTTCCAGTTCGGCGGTCGTCGCGGGCCCGCCCTCCGCGGTGAAGTAGACATACGCATCGGAGCCCAGCGACTCCAGTACCTCCACGGTGGCGGTGAAGACCGGGCCCGTCCGGTCCCGGTCGTGTGCCAGGGCCACGTCCTCGAATGCCTCCGGTCGCAGCCCGACGATGACCTCGCGGGGCGCGTTCTGTCTTTCCAGCGCCTGCCTCGTACGGTCGTCGAGGGTCAGGTCGCCCAGGGACGAGCGCAGGGCACCGCCCTCCAGAGTGGCGTTCAGGAAGTTCATCGCCGGGGAGCCGATGAAGCCCGCGACGAAGATGTTGCGCGGCAGGTCGTACAACTCGGCAGGTGTGCCGATCTGCTGGACCAGGCCCTGCCTCATGACCACGACCCGGTCGCCGAGCGTCATCGCCTCGGTCTGGTCGTGGGTGACGTACACGGTGGTCGTGCCGAGGCTCCGCTGCAGCCGGGAGATCTGAGTGCGCATCTGTACCCGGAGTTTGGCGTCCAGGTTGGACAGTGGCTCGTCCATCAGGAACGCCTCGGGGTCACGGACGATCGCCCGCCCCATGGCCACGCGCTGGCGCTGACCACCCGAGAGGTTGGCGGGCTTGCGGTCCAGGTGCTCGGTGAGGTCAAGGATCCGGGCGGCTTCCGTCACCTTGGCGTCGATGGTGTCCTTCTCCACCTTGGCCAGGCGCAGCGGGAAGCCCATGTTCTCGCGGACGTTCATGTGCGGGTACAGGGCATAGCTCTGGAACACCATGGCGACGTCGCGTTCCTTGGGAGCCAGGTCGTTGACGACTCGGCCTCCGATGCGCAGGGTGCCCTCGGTGATGTCCTCAAGTCCGGCGATCATGTTCAGGGTGGTGGACTTGCCGCATCCCGACGGACCGACCAGGATCACGAACTCGCCGTCGGCGATCTCGAGGTCCACGTCCTTCACGGCGAGGGCCCCGTCGGGAAAGCGCTTGGTGACTCCCTCAAGGATGATCTCGGCCATGGATGATGCCTCCTTGCCTCATGCCTTCCGGGTCCGGGTACCGCTGTCGGTGTCCCGGACCGGTGGCCTGCCTGCCGTGGTCGGCCCGTTCACCCCTTGACCGCCCCGGAGGTCAGTCCGGCGACGATCCGCCGTTGGAAGAGCAGGACGAAAACGATGATCGGGATGGTGATGACCACAGCGGCGGCGGCGATCGACCCTGTGGGCTGCTGGAACTGGGAGCTGCCGGTGAAGAACGCGATCGCGGCAGGCACGGTGCGCGCGGACTCGGTGGACGTCAGCGAGATCGCGAACAAGAAGTCGTTCCAGCAGAAGATGAACACGAGAATGGCCGTGGTGAACACGCCCGGCGCGGCCAGCGGCGCGATGACCAACCGGAAGGCCTGCGCGGGCGTCGCCCCGTCGACCTTGGCGGCCTTCTCCAGATCCCAGGGGATCTCCCGGAAGAAAGCCGACAGGGTGTAGATCGCGAGCGGCAGGGAGAAGGTCATGTACGGGATGATCAGCCCGACCCAGGTGTCGAAGATCCCGATGATCCGCTCGATGTTGAACAGCGGTGACACCAGGGAGATCGGGGGGAACATGGCGATCAGCAGTGACATGCCGATGAGTACCCGCTTGCCGGGGAAGCGCAGCCTGGCCACCGCGTAGGCGGCCATGGTGCCCAGCGCCACCGCGATCACCGTGGCGATCAGGGCGATACCGATCGAGTTGATCAGCGCACGGGTGAACTCGGTGGTCTCGAAGATGCCCTGGTAGTTCTCCCAGGTCCAGTCCGTGGGGATGTAGTTGCCGTCCGTCAGGGTGGCGGGGTCCTTGAACGACAGCGCGGCGATCCACCACACCGGGAACAGGGCGTACAGCACCACCACGACGTTCAGGACACCCCATCGGGCGGCATGTGTCTTTCCCACCGCGGCCATCAGCGCTTCACCTCCGCGCCGGGTGCGGCGGTGCCGAACAGTTTGACGAAGGTGAAGGCGATGATCCCGACGCAGATGAAGATCAGGACCGAGATCGCCGACCCGATGCCCAGGTTCAGCGAGGTGAACAGGTTGTCGTACCCGAGGATCGACAGAGAGCCGGTCCCCTGGGCTCCCGCGGTCAGGATGTAGATGTTGTCGAAGATCCGGAACGCGTCCAGTGTGCGGAAGAGCAGTGCCACCAGGACGGCCGGCTTCATCAGCGGCAGCATGATCTTGGTGAAGCGCTGCCAGGCGGTGGCACCGTCCACCATGGCCGCCTTCAGGGTCTCCTCGGGGACCAGGGCGAGGCCCGCGAGCAGCAGCAGGGCCATGAACGGCGTCGTCTTCCACACCTCGGCGAGGATGATCAGCCAGAGGGCGGGCCACTGCTCGGTCAGCGGAGCCTCCCCGCTGGGCAGCAATCCGGCGAGGTATCCGAGATCCGGGGTCCAGGCGTACTGCCAGGAGAAGGCGGCGACCACGGTGACGATCCCGTACGGAATGAGGACCGACGTGCGGACGACGCCGCGCCAGAAGAGCGTGCGGTGCATGACCAGAGCGAGCCCCATGCCGAGGACCAGCTCGATCACCACGGACACAACGGTGATGAACAGCGTGACCCAGAAGGCGTCCCACCAGAACGGGGAGGACAGCACCGCCCCGTAGTTGCTCAGGCCCACGAACTTCGCCTGTCCCGGGAAGCGCAGGTCGTACCGCTGGAGGGACAGGTAGACGGCGTACCCGATGGGGTAGGCGGTCACGGCGATCATGACGACGACGGCGGGCGCGCAGAGCAGCCACCCGAGCCGCCGCTCCTGCCTGGCGCCCGCCGAGAGTGCCGCCCGGTCCGGCTCCGTCCGCTCCGTCTCGGGGGACGGCGGGGTTCCGGCCGGTTGCGCCCGCGTGCTCATCTCGGGCCGTCCGAGGACGAGGCCCGCGCGCCGCGGCGCAGGCTGACGGAGTGGTGCGGGAGGTGGTCGTTCACGGGATCACACCCTCGGATCGCAGGGCATCGTCGATCTGCTCCCTGATGGTGTTGACGGAGCTCGCCGGTTTGATCCCGGACGGCGGGGACAGCGTGTGGGAGACCGCGATCGACACGTTCTGGTAGACCGGAGTGATCGGGCGCACGCTCGCCGACTCCAGGGCGGCCAGCACCTCCGCGGAGAAGGGGTACTCCTTCATGAACGCCGGCTCGTCGTACAGGGCGCGCAGGGTGGGCGGCAGACCGCCCTCGAGCGCGGCGGTGAGCTGGTTCTCCCGGTTGCGCAGGCACAGCGCCGCGTCGAAGGCCAGGTCGGGCCGGCGCGCGTAGGCGCTCACCGCGAGATCGATGCCGCCGATGGTGGGCCGTGCCGGGCGGTTCGGGTCGACCCGGGGGTACGGCGCCCAGCGGAAGTTCTTGAACAGCTCCGGGTTGTTCGCCTTCATCGACGGATAGACGAACGGGTAGTTGAGTTCGAACGCCGCCGTCCCCGACTCCATGGCCAGGCGGTTCTGGTCCTCCATCTGGTTGGACAGGGAGGGGTCCGCGGCCGGGGAGTTCGCCAGCTCACGCATGATCCCCGCGGCCCGCACAGCGGGAGGACCGAGGGAGGGCTCGGTCGCGCTCGCGTTGAGGATGGAGCCGCCCGCACTGTTGATCAGCGTGTTGAACCAGACGGTCAGGCCCTCGTACTGGGCACCCTGGATTTCCACGAAGTGCGGTTTGCCCTGCCGGGCGAGGGCGCCGGCCATGTCGAGCATCTCGGCCCAGGTCCTGGGCGGGGTGGGCACCAGGTCCTTGCGATACCACAGCAGTTGGGTGTTGGTGTTGTACGGGACGGCGTACAGCTTGCCCTTCCAGGTCGAGGTCTGCAGGGGTACGCGCAGGGTGCCCTCGACAGCCTGCTGCTTCGCCGCCCCCGTCCATTCCCGGATCCAGCGCGCCTCGGCGAACTCCGCCGCCCAGGTGACGTCCAGGCCCAGGATGTCGAGCGAATCGTCCTCGGCGGCGAGTCTGCGGACGAGTTGCTGGCGCTGGCCGTCCGCGGCACGCGGGAGCTTGTTGTAGCTGATCCTGTAGCGGCCGCCTGACGCCTGGCTGCACCGGTCGGCCGCCTTCTGGAGCGCACCGGAGTCGTCGGGGAAGTTGTACCAGTTGAGGGTGGGCCTACCGGAGCCCTCGTCACTGCCGCAAGCGGCGAGCACCGACGCCAGCAACGGCAGTACGGCGAACGCCCGCAGCCATCGCAACCCTCCGAGACGTCCCTTCTGACCTGAAACATTCCGAAAGTCGCACCTCGCATGCACGCGCTCCACACCTCCCTTCCGGACGGTGGCACGGGACTGGGACCTCGCAGCGCTTTCCTCCCAGCGAACCTAAATGCCACATAAAGCAAGATCAAGCACATCCCGTGCCCAATCACCACGCCGGCCCAGTAATGGGACCGGCTCGGCGAACCTACGGGCGTGGAAGGGGGCGCGATCTGCTCGACCTGGAGGAGTCCGCCGAACCGGTGGGGGCGCCAGTTGCGCGACGCCGTGCACTGTCGGCCTAACGCGGCGTCAAGGAAACGTTTGCGCAGTTCGGAGCGTTTGACGATCGCCCCTGTAGCGCACCTTGACCGAGTCAAGGTGCGCTACATAACCGCCTATAGCACTCGGTTCCCATCTGGTCCCCGAGAACGCCGAAGAGGCCACTTCCGATCAACTGGAAATGACCTCCGACCTGCTACTTCGCAAGTCGGGACGACAGGATTTGAACCTGCGACCCCTTGACCCCCAGTCAAGTGCGCTACCAAGCTGCGCCACGTCCCGGTGCGCTCCGCACGGTGTTGCCCGTGTGATCGCGCGAACAGCACTTTACCCCACTCGGAGCGCTGCGCCGTAGCGGGCCCTCACGCGGGACAATCGGCATATGGACCGTTGGGGCAGCACAGGCGGAACGAGCGGCGACCGGCCCGCCGGAGCCAGGGACCGGGACGGCGAAGGGCGGGCGCGCAACGCCCGGCCCCGGGACGGACTCGGCCGGCCCCTGCCGTACGGGACGCCCGGGGTGGAGCGGCAGCCCGAGGGCGTCGTCCGCACCCCGCGGGAGACCGTCGCCGAGGCGCAGGCGCTGCTGGACGCCGGGAAGCCCTTCCACGCGCACGAGGTCTTCGAGGACGCCTGGAAGTCGGGCCCCGCTGCGGAGCGCACCCTGTGGCGGGGCCTCGCCCAGCTCGCCGTGGGTCTCACGCACACGGCCCGAGGGAACCTCACGGGCGGGGTGCGGCTGCTGCGGCGCGGGGCCGGGGCCGCCGAGGAGTGGGCGGCCGACGCGGGAGAGGACCGGCCGTACGGGCTGGATCTCACGGGGCTGGCACGGTGGGCGCGCGAGCTGGCGGCGTCGGTGGAGCGGACGGGCGCGGCGGTGGACGCGCAGGCCCGGGCTCCGCGGCTGCGCTGACCTCCGTCCCGGCCCGGCCCACGCTCGCGCCTCGACGAAAGCGGCCGCAGCGCGTCCCGGCTCCCGCCACGGTGCCCCGCCCGGTGGCTCCCGGGCCGTCTACCGCAGCAGCAGCTGCAGCCCGCCCACGACGGTCGCCGCGATCACCAGCTGCTCGAACAGCCGCTGGTTGATGCGGTGCACCGCCCACTTGCCGAAGAGCGCGCCGGGGACGACGAACGCGGCGAGGGCGGCGTCCAGAAGCAGCGAGCGGCCGTCGATGAGGCCGAGGCCCACACTGAACGGCACCTTCGACACGTTGACGATCAGGAAGAAGAACGCCGAGGTGCCGAGGAAGCCGAGCTTGCGGAAGCCTGCCGAGAGCAGGTACATCGACATGACCGGGCCGCCCGCGTTGGCGACCATCGTGGTGAAACCGCCGAGCACGCCGTAGGAGCGGGCCTTGAGACGTCCGGCCCGGGTGACCACGGCGTCGGGGTCGTCCGCCGCGTCGGCCGTGCGCCGCCGCCACACCGTGACGCCCGCCATCAGCAGCAGGATCGCGCCGATCGAGGTCCGGACGATCCCGTCGTCGGCCCACACCAGGAACAGCGTGCCGAGGACCACGCCCGCCGCGACCGCCGGGAACAGCCGCCACAGCGTGGGCCAGTGGGCGTGCCGCCGGTAGGTGAGAACGGCCAGGACGTCCCCGGCGATGAGGATCGGCAGCAGGACGCCCGTGGAGGCACGGGCGGGCAGGACCGCCGCGAAGACGGCGAGGCTGACCGTGTTGGCCCCGCTGACGGCCGTCTTGGAGAAGCCGACGAGCACGGCCGCGAGGGCGAGGGCGGCGAACTCCCAGCCGGTGATGTGCCACAGGGTCATCGTGTTCATGCGGGAGCCGATGCTACGCACATCCGTCGAACACCCGGCAGGCCGTCTCGCCAGGTGACCGCCGCCCGCCGCCCCGACGCCGGGGCGGTGCGGGCGACGGGCGCGCGCCGTCAGTGCCGTTCGACCAGCACCGCGGTGCCCTGTCCGACGCCCACGCACATCGTGGCCAGTCCGCGCTCGGCCCCGGTGCGGCGCATGCGGTGCAGGAGCGTGGTGAGGATGCGGGCTCCCGAACCGCCCAGCGGATGGCCGAGGGCGATCGCCCCGCCGCTCGGGTTGACCAGGTCGGGGTCGACGCCCAACCGGTCCACGCAGGCGAGCGCCTGGGCGGCGAACGCCTCGTTGAACTCGGCCTCCTGGACGTCCTCGACGCTCCACTCGGCGCGGGCCAGCGCCTTGCGGGTGGCGGGCACCGGACCGAGCCCCATCACGTCGGGGTGGACCCCGGCGGAGGCCCCGGCGACATAGCGGCCCAGCGACTCGAGGCCCAGCTCGTTGAGCGCCTCCTCGCTGACCAGGAGCAGTCCCGCCGCCCCGTCGTTCATGGGCGAGGAGTTGCCGGCGGTGACCGTGCCGCCTTCCCGGAAGACCGGCTTGAGCCGGGCCAGCTTCTCGTACGAGGTGTCCTCGCGGATGCCCTCGTCGGCGTCGACGAGCACGCCGTCGGGACGCCGCACCGGCAGCATCTCGTCGTCGAAGTGGCCCTTCTCGCGGGCCTGCGCGGCCAGCCGGTGGCTGCGCAGGGCGAACTCGTCCTGGCGTTCGCGCGTGATCCCGTACCGGACGGCGACCTCCTCGGCCGTCTCCCCCATGGCCAGCAGGCCGTGCAGGTCCTTCATCGCGGGGTTGACCAGACGCCAGCCGAGCCGGGTGTCCACCGTCTCGACGCGCTGCGGAAGGGCCTCCTCGGGGCGGGCCAGCACGAAGGGGGCACGGCTCATCGACTCGGAGCCGCCCGCGATCACGATGTCGGCCTCGCCGGCGGCGATGGTGCGGGCCGCGGTCGTCACGGCCTCGAGTCCGGAGGCGCACAGCCGGTTCACCGTGGCGCCTGGCACGGTCTCGGGCAGACCGGCGAGCAGGGCGGCCATCCGGGCGACGTTGCGGTTGTCCTCGCCGGCCTGGTTGGCCGCGCCCCAGTAGACGTCGTCGACGCGGGCCGGGTCGAGCGCGGGCACCTCGGCGACGAGCCCGCGGACGACGGCGGCGGCGAGGTCGTCGGGCCGGACGCAGGACAGGGCTCCGCGCAGTCGGCCGACGGGGGTGCGGCGGGCGGCCGCGAAGTGGACGGGGCGCACGACGGACTCCTTGGTTAGCACTGCTAGTTTTCGACTATAGACCCCGACGCGCCGCCCTGGGAAGATCCCCGGACGCCTTCGCCGACGCAGCTGGAGCAGCGATGACCGCATCCGTCGTCACCGGTACCCGTCTCCTCGCCGGGACCCACGGCACGATCGCCGCGCGCGAGTGGTCCCCGCCGGTTCCCCGCAGCCTCGCCCTCGTGGTGCACGGTTACGGCGAGCACGCCGGCCGCTACGAGGAACTCGCCGGCGTCCTGACCGGTCACGGCGCGGCCGTCTACGCCCCCGACCACCGTGGGCACGGCAGGTCGGCGGGCGAGCGCGTGGTGATCGAGGACTTCGAGGACGTCGTCACCGACCTGCACGCCGTGGCGGAGCTCGCCGCGGCCGCCCACCCGGGTCTGCCGCTGGTCCTGATCGGGCACTCGATGGGCGGCCTGATCGCGGCCCGGTACGCCCAGCGCCACGGCGCCTCTCTCGCCGCGCTGGTGCTGTCCGGCCCGGTGATCGGCGACTGGCCGCTGCCGGCACGGCTGCTGGCGTACGACGAGATCCCCGACGTTCCCGTCAGCCCGGCCGCGCTCTCCCGCGACCCGGCGGTCGGCGCGGCGTACGCGGCCGATCCGCTGGTCTGGCACGGACCGATGAAGCGGCCCACGCTGCGGGCCTTCGTACGGACCCTGGCGACCGTCGCCGAGCACGGCGACGTCGGCGCGCTGCCGCTGCTGTGGCTGCACGGCGACGACGACCGGCTGGTGCCGCTGCGCGGCAGCCGTGCCGGCGTCGAGCGGCTCGGCGGCGGCGCGCACACCGAGCGGATCTATCCGGGCGCCCGGCACGAGGTCTTCCACGAGACGAACAGGGCGGACGTCTTCGCGGACCTGACCCGCTTCCTCGACCGGACCCTCGCCGTCTGAGCCCGACGACCTCCCCCGGGGGACCGGGAATCGGGAAACCACCTGTTTGCAGCGGTACGCCCAGGGCACCCGCGCCTGCATGGAGTGGTTGCACGTCGCCGCCTGCGTGGGCGAGGACCCGGAGTTGTTCTTCCCCGTGGGCACGGCCGGACCGGCCCTGCGGGAGGCCGCGGCGGCCAAGCGGGTCTGCGCCCGCTGCCCGGTGCGCGCCGAGTGCCTGTCCTACGCCCTCGGCAGCGGACAGACCTCGGGTGTCTGGGGCGGTACGGGCGAGCAGGAACGCGTGGCACTGCTCCGTACCGCACCACACGACGCGACGAGGAGGAGCACCGTATGACTGTCGTGAAGAGCCCCCTGCCCGAGCCCGCCCGCCAGATCACGTTCGACGCGCTGCAGGGCACCCTCGTGGATCTCCTCGGCCTCTCCCTGATCGGCAAGCAGGCGCACTGGAACATCGTGGGCCCCCGGTTCCGCTCGATCCATCTCCAGCTGGACGAGGTCGTCACCGCGGCCCGCTCCTACGCCGACACCGTCGCCGAGCGCGCGGCCGCGCTGGGCCTGCCGCCGGACGGTCGCCCGGAGACGATCGCCTCCGCGTTCACCCTGCCCTCCCCCAAGGACGGCTGGGTGCGGGACGAGGACGCCGTCCAGGTGATCGCCGAGTCCCTGGGGGCCGCCATCACACGGCTGCGCGAGCGGATCACGGCGACCGAGGAAGCGGACCCGGTGACCCAGGACCTGCTGATCTCCATCACCGCCGACCTCGAGAAGCAGCGCTGGATGTTCGAGGCGGAGAACTGGCCGCGCGACAACTGACCCGCGCCGGCCTAGGGCGTGCGGGCGAGCCGGGACAGCGCCGCCGAGACCAGGGTGCGTACGCCCGGCGCGAGCACCGAGAGGTCGGGCGCGAACAGCGGACTGTGGTTGCCCGGCACGCCCGCCGCCTTCTCCATCACCCCCTCCCCCGGCGCCGCCTCCCACACCGGCGCCGGGGTCGAGGTCACGTACCAGTAGTCGTACGGCACGCCTTCCGGAGCGAGCAGGGAGAAGTCCTCGCTGCCGAGCGCCTGGCCGAAGTCGAACACCGTGTCCGGGCCGAAGAGTTCCCGGTGGACGGCGGCGATCTCACCGTCCAGCGAAGGGTCGTTGACCGTCGTCGGGCAGCCGGGCCGGACGGTGACGTCCGGCGGGCGGGGGCAGCCCGCGGCGGCGCACTCCGCCTCGACGATCCGCCGGATCGCCGCGAGGAGACGGCCCCGCACCCGGGTGTCCTGGGTACGGATGTTGACCCCCAGCCGCGCCTCGTCCGGAATGATGTTGGACGTCGTGCCGGCGTGGAAGCGCCCCACCGTGAGCACCGCCGACTCGTTCGCGGCGATCTCCCGGGCGACCACCGTCTGCAGCCGGGTCACGACGAAGGCGGCGGTCACCACGGGGTCGACCGTCGACTCAGGCCGGGACCCGTGTCCGCCCACGCCGTGCACGACGACGTCCACGTCGTCCGAGGCCGACAGGGTCAGCCCGGGGGTGTGCGGATAGAACCCGGCGAGACCGGGCGCGACATGCTGGCCGAACAGCACGTCGGGCCGCGGGAAGCGGTCGTGGACGCCGTCGGCGACCATCGCCGCCGCACCGCCCCCGACCTCCTCCGCAGGCTGCCCGACGACGACGAGCGTCCCGGACCACGTCTCGCGGGCGGCGGCGAGCGACTCGGCGGCCGCCGCCAGCCAGGTGACGTGCAGGTCGTGGCCGCAGGCGTGCATCACGCCGTCGGCCGTCGAGGCGTAGGCGAGGCCCGTCGCCTCCCGCACGGGCAGCGCGTCCATGTCGCCGCGCAGCCACACCACCGGACCCTCGCCGTTGGCCAGTACCCCGACCACGCCGGTGCGGGCCACGCCCTCCGTCACTCGGTACCCGGCCGCCCGCAGTCGCCCGGCCAGGGCGGCGGCGGTGCGGTGCTCCCGGAAGGACAGCTCGGGGTGGCGGTGCAGATCCCGGTAGAAGTCCTCCAGCCGCCCGGATTCCAGGTCCGGGGTGATCTCCCGGGCCAGGCGGGCGACGACGGCCGGTTCGGTCATGGGGCGCATGCGGCCACGTTACGCGGGACGCCCCGACGCGGTCGGCCGAACGGTCCGGTCCCCTGGGCGTTCGCCCGTTTCAGAGGCCCAGCACGCGCGTGATGGTGCGCAGCACCCCGTCCTCGTTGTTGGAGGGCGCCAGATGGCGGGCCCTGCGCACGACCTCGGGGTGGGCGTTGGCCATGGCGAACGACCAGTCGGCGGCGTCCAGCATCTGCAGGTCGTTGAGGTAGTCGCCGAACACCATGGTCTGCGCGGGCGTGACGCCGAGCTCGCGCTGGAGGCGGCGCAGTGCGGCGCCCTTGTGGGCGGTGCGGTTCATCACGTCGACCCAGTGCTCGCCCGAGACCACGACCTGGTGGGTCCGCGCGAAGGGCGCGAGCGCCGGGGCGGTGCTCACCTCGGCCGACCCGAAGTCGTACAGGGCGATCTTGACGATGTCGTCGTCGACGGCGGTGACGTCCTCGACGACCTCGTGGCGCAGGTAGTACCTGGCTGCCTCGGCCAGGAACGCCTCGTCGGTCCGCTCGACGTACGCCGACCGCTTCCCGCAGACCACGGCGCCGACGTCGACGCCGTCGGCCGCGAGCCTGCGCGCGGCCTCCGTCACCCGCACGACGACGGCCGGGTCCAGCGGATCCGAGCTCAGCTCCCGCCCGTCGCGCACGACGTACGCGCCGTTCTCGGCGATGAACGCCATCCCCTCGGCCGCCCCGGCGACCTCGGCGAAGTCCGCGGCCAGCGTGGCGTACTGGCGTCCGCTCGCCGGGGCGAAGTGCACCCCGCGCTCGCGCAGCAGCGCCAGCACGCGCCACAGGTCCGCGGGCGCCTTCTTCTCGTCGTCGAGCAGCGTGCCGTCCATGTCGGTGACGATCAGCCGGATGTCCGCGGGAGCCGCCGGGGGCTCGGAGACGGCCGGTCCGGGGGTGTGCGAGTACGGCATGTGCTGCTTCCTGTAGGTGGACGACCGGATTTTCACCCTACCGGGGACAGCGGTGATCATCCGGCGGCACAATGGCGGCAGAGGCCCGGGACACGGCAGGGCGCGGGCAGGACGCGGGAAGGGGCGGTCACGTGAGCGGGCCGGGACGGCTGGACACCAGCGTGGCGCACAACGCGCGGGTGTGGAACTACTGGATCGGCGGCAAGGACAACTACGAGGTCGACCGGGGTGTCGGCGAGCACGTCGCCGGGATGTTCCCGCTCATCCGGGAGATCGCCCGCGCGGACCGCTGGTTCCTCGGACAGGCGGTGCGGTTCCTCGCCGAGGAGCGCGGCGTACGGCAGTTCCTCGACATCGGCACCGGGCTGCCGACGGCGGACAACACCCATGAGATCGCCCAGCGCATCGCGCCGGAGTCGCGGATCGTCTACGTCGACAACGACCCCATCGTCCTCGCGCACGCCCGCACGCTGCTGACCGGCACCGCGCAGGGCCGCACCGACTACATCGACGCGGACGTGCACGACCCGGCCGCGATCCTCGAACGCGCGGGCCGCTCCCTGGACTTCACGCGGCCGGTCGCGGTGATGATGCTGGGCATCCTGAACTTCGTCCTGGACGTCGAGGCGGCCCGGGACATCGTCCGGCGGGTCATGGCCGACGTCCCGGCCGGCAGCTTCCTGGTCCTGACGCACCCCACCCACGACAGCGAGGTGGGCGGCGAGGGCCAGATCCCCGCGATGAAGTTCTGGAACGAGAACGCCAAGCCGCCGATCACCGCCCGCAGCGGCGCGGAGATCGCCGCGTTCTTCGACGGTCTGGAACTGCTGGAACCGGGCCTGGTGTCGTGCTCGCGCTGGCGCGGCACGGCCGACTCCCTCGCGGTGGTGCCGCAGTACGGCGCGGTCGCCGTGAAACCCTGACGGGCGTACGGGCACCCGCCGCACGCGCCGATCGTGGAGGACGTATGACCACCCTTGCCGATCCCGTCCCCGGCGGGCGTCCCGGGGACGTCGAGCGGGCGACCGCGCTCGGCGGGGAGCTGGCCGCGGCGGGCGTGCACGGCGTCGTGCTGGCCTACGTCGACACCGCGGGGATCGGCAGGGTGAAGGCGGTCCCCACGGGCAGGCTGGCCTCGGCGACGGCCTGGGGCGTCGGGATGTCGCCGGTGTTCGACACGTTCCTGGCGAACGACGCCATCGTCACGACCGACGTGCTGGGCTCGCCCGACGGCGATCTGCGCCTCTACCCGGACCTCGACCGGCTGGTCGTTCTGGCCGGTCAGCCCGGCTGGGCGTGGGCGCCGGTCGACCGCGTCACCCAGGACGGCGACCGTCATCCGGGCTGCTCCCGCACGTTCCTGCGCCACGTCGTGGCGGACGCGGCCCGTGCGCACGGTCTCGCCTTCCGGGCGGCCGTCGAGATCGAGTGGGCGGTCGGCCTGGACTCCGCGCCCGCCGGCGAGTTCGTCCCGGCCGCCGGCGGACCGGCGTACGGCGCGACGCGGCAGGTCGAGCTGAGCGAGTACACCGCCGACCTGCTGGCCGCGTGCGCGGCGCAGGGCGTCGACGTCGAGCAGATCCATCCCGAGTACGCGCCCGGCCAGTTCGAGATCTCCGTCGGCGCTCTCGACCCGGTGGCCGCGGCCGACCGCAGCGTCCTCGTCCGCCAGACCGTGCGGGCGGTGGCCCGCCGGCACGGGCTGCGGGTCTCCTTCTCCCCCGCGGTCGTCGCGAAGGGCGTCGGCAACGGCGGCCATGTGCATCTCTCCGCGTGGCGGGACGGCGTGAACCTGCACGCGGGCGGCGACCGCCGGCACGGCATGACGGCCGACGCCGAGGCGTTCGCCGCGGGCGTCCTGGCCCGCCTCCCGGCGCTGACGGCGGTGACCGCGCCCAGCCCGGCGAGTGCTCTGCGGCTGCGGCCCTCACAGTGGGCGGGGGTGTTCACCGCGTGGGGTCTGGAGACCCGCGAGTGCGCGCTGCGCCTGGTGCGGGGTACCGCGGGCCGGCGTGCGGAGCAGGCGAACCTGGAGGTCAAGCCGGTCGACCTGGCCGCCAACCCGTATCTGGCCCTCGGCTGCCTCATCGCGGCCGGGCTGGACGGGGTGGCTTCGGGCGCGGTGCTGCCCGAGGAGAGCACCGGGGACCCGGTGCGGCTCGGCGCCGGGGAGGCCGCGGCCCGGGGGGTGCGCCGGCTGCCGTCCTCGCTCGCGGGGGCCGTCGCCGAGTTCCGGGCCGACGAGGTGCTGCGCGCCGCCCTCGGCCCGGTCCTCGCCGACGCGGTGGCCGCCGTGCGGCAGGGCGAGATCGACGCCGTCGACGGGCTCGACGACGACCAGGTGGCCGCCGCGTACCGCTGGGTGTACTGAGATGGCCGGCCGGCCGGTCCACGAGGCGCTGGCGGAACTGCGGCTGGTCGACCACCACTGCCATGGTGTGGTCACCGACCCGCTGGACCGGCCGGGTTTCGAGGCGCTGCTGACCGAGGGGGACCTCTGGCCGGGGTTCTCCACGTTCGACACGCCCGTCGGTGTGGCGGTGCGCCGCCACTGTGCGCCCCTGCTCGACCTCGACCCGCACGCCCCCGCCGACGCCTATCTGACCCGGCGCGCCGCACTGGGCCCGCAGGAGGTGAACCGGCGGTTCCTCCAGGCCTGCCGAACCGGTGTGTTCTGCGTCGACACCGGGTTCGCCCCGCACCGCGTCACCACGCCCGCCGAGCTGGCCACGGCCGCAAAACCGGCGGTCGCGCTCGAGATCGTGCGGCTGGAGGCGGTCGCCGAGGCCGTCGCCGCGCGGGGCGTCGACGCCGACGGGTACGCCGACGCGTTCCGGGCGGCCGCGCTGGACGCGGTCCGGCGGCCGGGCGTGGTGGGGGTCAAGTCGGTGGCCGCCTACCGGACCGGGTTCGACCTCGACCCGGTCCGGCCCACGGACGCCGACGTCACCCGGGCCGCCCGGCGCTGGGCGGCGTGCGGCGGACGGCTGGCGGACCCGGTGCTGATGCGGCATCTGCTGTGGACGGCGGTCGATCTGGGGCTGCCGCTGCAACTGCACACCGGCTTCGGCGACAACGACATCCGGCTGCACCGGGTGGATCCGACGCATCTCACGGACTGGCTGCACCTCATCGCGGGCACCATCCCTGTGCTGCTCCTGCACTGCTGGCCCTACCAGCGGCAAGCCGCCTACCTGGCCGCGGTGTTCGAGCAGGTGTACCTGGACGTGGGGCTCACCCTGCATCATGTGGGTCCCGTGCGAGCGCGGGCGGTCCTGGAGGAGGCGCTGGAGATCACACCGTTCCGCAAACTGCTCTACAGCTCGGACGCCTATGGTGTGTCGGAGTTCTACTGGCTCGGCGCGCTGGCCTTCCGCCGGGGTCTCGGAGACCTGCTCCAGGACCGGGTGGACGCGGGTGAACTGAGCCTTCCCGACGCGCTGCGCCTGGCGCACCGGGCCGGAGCCGACAACGCCCGCCGGGTCTACCGGCTTCCCGACGGACACTGAAAGTATGATCGAACAATGTCTGACTTGACCGAGACCACACCGGGTTGGCTGAGCTCCGACGAGCTCGAGATGGCACGCGCCCGTATGCCGATCCTGTACGTCGAGGCCGTGCCCGTGCGCGTCGACGACAGCGGCGAAGTCACCAGCGTCGGCCTGCTGCTGCGGATAGGGCCGGACGGCAATGTCAACCGGACTCTGGTGTCCGGCCGCGTCCTGCACCACGAACGCGTCCGGGACGCCCTGCTGCGCCACCTAGAGAAGGACCTCGGCCCGGTGGCGCTGCCCCGGGTGCCGACCTCGCTCCAGCCGTTCACGGTGGCCGAGTACTTCCCGACGCAGGGCCTCACCCCGTACCACGACCCGCGTCAGCACGCCGTGTCGCTGGCTTACATCGTGCCGGTGACGGGTGACTGCCGGCCCCGGCAGGACGCGCTGGACCTTGTGTGGTTCAGCCCGCAGGAGGCCGCCTCCCTGGCGGTGCAGAGCGAGATGCCCGGCGGGCACGGGTTCCTGCTCCGGCAGGCCCTGGCCCACGTGGGCCTCTCGGCCTCCTGACCGGGATGCCGCCGGCCCAGCGCGCGCTGGTCGGAGCCGCCGGAAGCCGTCCCTGCACGATCGTGGTGTGCAGGGGCTGCTGTTGCGGCGACGGCCGTAAGCATCCCGGCTTCGACCACGAGTGGCAGCTGGCGCGGCTGCGGGGGGCCGCTGCCGCGTCGGGCGGCGGCTTCGCCGTCCGCACGACCGACTGCCTCGGCCCCTGCGACCAGGCGAACGTGATCGTCGTCCAGCCCTCGGCCGTCGGCCGCCGGGCGGGCGGCCGGGCCGCCTGGGTCGGCTTCGCCATGGACGACGACTGCACGGAGGAGATCCTGGCGTGGGCGGCGGCGGGCGGCCCCGGCCTGGCCGTCCCCCCGGCCACGTTGGAGCTGCAGTTCATCGAGCCGCCCAGGGCCGCTCGCACGCGCGGCCGCCGCCAGGGGACGGCCCGCAGGTAGCGCCGCCGCGGCGGCCCGCTCGTCGGTCTCCGCCGCCTTGCCGGTCCGCTTCGTGCGGTGCGCGGGGGTCTTCGGTCCGGCGAACACACAGGCCGACCGGCGGCCTCACAGGCGCCTCCGGCCGGGGCGGCGCGCCGCGCGGCCCGTGAAAAACAACAGGGACCGGATTTGAACCTGCGCCCCCTTGACCACCAGTCTGCACGGGAGGTTCACAGACTGAATTGACGGAGTCTCAGAAGGCCGATCGATCAGGGCTTGTTCCAGGTGAGGCTGACGGTCAGCTGAGCCGACGCGCCGACCGCCGTGACGATCGCCCCTGCCTGCGCGTTCAACTCGACGCCGAATTGCACCACAAGCGCGTCCGGCCGTTGCGGAAATTCCTTCATCTGCGCGGCCACCCCATGGGCAACCCCCCGCACGGCCCGCATGACGGACTCGAAGGTGCCCTCGGCTTTCTCGATCACGGTGGACGGCGACGCTCCCCGGGTGAGCACGGAACTCTGCGCCGACTCCTCGGAGACCCGGACCAGGACTGCGCTGCCGTCCTCTAGCAGGAACTCTGCAATCGCCATAAACTATGAATTAGCACGAAAACTCGCATGCTGCTCGGTAGTTGACGGTTCTTCCAATTCTGGAAGGAGCTGAACGATGCCTCTCGCCGTCGAGATCGTTCTCATCGTCATCGGAGTGATGCTCTTGGCTGCCGCCCTGATCGGCAGTGGCATCTCCCGACGCCTCATGACGATTCCGAAGATGAAACGGGCTCCGCGCGTGGTGATCGCCATTCTGGGCGTACTTCTGCTGGCTGGCGGGATGTGGGGGGTGACCACCGAGGCGAATCAGCACGGGCCCTCACTGACCGCACTCAAGAAACACATTCCGTCCGGCGTGACGTCGAACCTGACCTGCAGAGAGGCCGCCGAGTCCCCCAAGGGAGCGGTGGAAATTGACTGCAGCACGCAGGACAGCGTCCCCGAACAAGTCTGGTATCTCATGTTCGACAAAGTGAACGAGATGCAGGACTGGTGGATGAGCCAGACTCAGCCCAGCAACCTGCAGGGGGCCAGCTGCAACACCACGAGCGACTACCGGACCGGAAGTACGTATTCCTACTACCTGGACGACCAGTCAGTCACCATCGGCGACAGCGCCTGCTACACGGCTGGCAACATCATGGTGGCCATGTACACGGATCGACGTTTCAACATCGTCGTCTGGGCTCAGATCTCTGACACGACGAATTTCTCCGCCTTCCAGAAATGGCTCAGCAATTCGCAGCCGACAGGGACGGGTGACACCACCCCCGCGACTCCCTCGCAAACCGTTAACGGGAGTTGACCCGGCCTGCCTGGGGAGAGAAGGGCGCCATGGCGGCGGATTTTGATTTTGTCCTCGAAATGAGCGAAGCGCCCGACGGCTACCGTATCGACGTGACGTCGCCGGCCGGCGAGGACACCCTGGTCGCCGCCATCGACGCGCACGAGTTGCTGGAGCGGCTGCCCTCTCTGGAAGCCGCAGTCCTGGGGTCCGCCGCCCACTCGCGGAGTATAGGAACCGGGATGGAACTGCCCGCCATGGAGGTCGGCGGCACCCTGTTCGAGTCCGTGTTCCAGAGCGGGATCAAGGCGCTCTACTTGTCCAGCAGACAGAAGGCGCAGGAACACGGTCAGCGGCTGCGCATGGTCCTCCGGGTCCGTTCCCCGGAACTCGCCGCACTGCCCTGGGAGCTTCTGTACGACGAGAAGCTGGGCGGCTATCTGTGCCTGCACCACCCGGTCATCCGCCACGTGGAGATGCTGGAGCCGGTCGCCCCCCTGCGCGTGGAGCCTCCGCTGAGCATCCTCGGGATGGTGTCCCTGCCAGGTGCGCTCACCCCGCTGGAGGCCGAGACCGAACAGGAAGGACTGAGCACCGCGCTCAAGCCGCTCATCGACGAGGGAAGGGTGCGGCTCGACTGGGTGGGCGGCGGAACCAAACAGGATCTCTTCAACGCCCTGTTCGCCGGCTGTCACATCTTCCACTTCATCGGCCATGGAAAGTTCGACGATCAACGACGGCAGGGGATGCTCGTCTTTTCCGACGAACAGGGCAGGGAGTCGCCCCTGCACGCGGAGGCGCTCGGCTCGCTCATCAGCGTCGCCGACCCCTCCCCCCGCCTCGTCGTGCTCAACAGTTGCGAGACGGGAACCTCCCACGCTCGCGATCTGTTCTCCAGCACGGCGGCCAAGCTGGAGTACACGGTTCCGGCCGTGGTCGCCATGCAGTTCGCGGTGACCGACAAGGCGGCCGTGCTCTTCTCCCGGGCCTTCTACCAGGCCCTAGCGGCCAACCGGCCGGTCGACGAGGCGGTCCGCACGGGCCGTATCGCGCTGCGGGCGGACAAGGACGACAGCCTGGAGTGCTTCACGCCCGTCCTCTACCAGCGCAGTGGCGACGCCCGCCTCTTCGACTTCACGTCTCTGCGGAAACCCACACCCCCGCAGACCGTGGTCGAGCAGCTCAACGGGGAGGAGCACGACACGCAGGCCGAGCCGCCCACCCCGAAGACCGACCGGTCCGTTCCCCGGACCAGCCAGTCCGTTCCGCACACCGGTCGGCGCGCCCCGCAGGCCGACCGGCCCGCCGAACCCTCACACGCATCCCGGCCGCCCACGGCTCCCTCCCCGGATCTCACGCCGCGGCAGGAGATCGACACCGGGCACTGGGTGGTGAGCATGGCCGTCCATCCTTCCGGGCGGCTGTTTGCCACCGGCTCCCGCAAACTCGTCCGGGTCTGGGACGTGATCACCGGCCAGCCGACCTGGCAGCGCCGACTCGGCGGGTGGAGCACGATGGTCAACGCCCTTGCCTTCAGCCCCGGCGGTGACAGCCTGGCGATCGGCAGCACGGACAATCTCGCCCGCGTCTGGAAGATGACGACCGAGGCCAGCCCCCTGAAGTTCACTCACCGCCATTTCGTCAACACGGTGGCCTACGACAGGAGCGGGCGGCTCCTGGCGACCGGGAGCGCCGATGCCACAGCCTGCGTGTGGGATCTCTGCACGGGCAGCCGTGTCCTGTCCCTGCGCCACGCCCGGGCCGTAAAGGCCCTGGCGTTCAGCCCGGACGGGTGCCTCCTGCTCACGGGATCCGAGGACAGGAACGCCTACATCTGGGACACGGAGACGGGTCGGCAAGAGGCACAGATCAAGCACGGGGATTTCGTCCTCGGTGTCGCCTTCTCGCCGGACGGGCGGACGGTCGCCACCTGCAGCCAGGACCACACCGCTCAGGTCAGCGATACGCAGACCTGGACCCCGCTCTTCCGCGTGGAGCACCAGGGCGGTCTACGGGCCGTGGCCTTCAGTCCCGACAGCAGCATGATCGCCACCGGAAGCGAGGACGGAGCGGTCCGCGTGTGGCGGACCGAATCGGGGCAATCACTGCTCGCCCTCAAGTACAACCGCTCGGTGAACGCCGTGGCGTTCTCGCCGGACGGCCGGTTCCTCATCAGCGCGGGTGAGGACAAGGTCGTCCACAGCGTCCGGGTGCCCGAAGCCGATCGATGAGCGCTGCCGTAACGCGGCGAGGCTCCGCTCCCGCAGTGGGAACAGAGCCTCGAAAAGACCGACGGATCGACCTCACCGTCGGGACGACAGGATTTGAACCTGCGACCCCTTGACCCCCAGTCAAGTGCGCTACCAAGCTGCGCCACGTCCCGTTGCCCGCCTGACCTGGGGTTTCCCCTGGCCGAACGCGCATGGAAACAATACCGCACTCGGGTCGATGGTCGCGCCCACGTTTCCCGGGCCGCAGCCGCCCGGGCGCCGTCAGCCGTCGCGGGCGACGCCGAGGTCCGGATAGGCCTCCAGCAGGCGCTGCGGGGCCGCCTGCCGCCAGGAGTCGGCGAGGACGTCGCGCAGCTCGTCTTCGTCCTCGAGAGCGGCCAGCCGGGCCCGCACCCAGGCGAACTGGGCCTCGTGGTCGGCGATCCAGAACTTCCCGGGCTCCGCGAGCACCAGTTCGTCGCGCTCCTCCTTGGGGCAGCGCACGGCGAGCGAGGTCTCCTCCTCGGGCAGGGTGGCGAACATCTTCCCCGCGACGCGAAAGGTGGGCATGCTCCAGGCGGTCTTCTCCGTGGTGTCCGGCAGGGACAGGGCGATACGGCGTACGTCTTCGGCGTCCGGCATGCTCCGCACCGTATCGGCTGCCGCTGACAGTCACCCCGCGGCGACGTGCTTGTAGTACAGGGTGGTCGGCCGCAGCACTCCGTACGGGTTCGCCGCGTAGTCGGGGACCGTCCCCGCCCTGGTCCACCCGGTGGCGCGGTAGAGGCGTTCGGCCGGGCTGTCGGTCTCCGTGTCCAGGTGCAGGAGGGTGACGCCGGCCGCGGCGGCGGCCTTCTCGGCGGTGCCGAGCAGGGTGCGGGCGAGGCCCCTGCCGCGGGCGTCCCGGTGCACCATGAGTTTGACGAGTTCTGCGCGGTGACGGCTGTTGGGCTTGTCGGCGAAGGCCAGGCTCACGGTGCCCACGACGCGGTCGCCGTCCAGGGCGGCCCAGACCGCGAGGCGTCCGGCGGCGACCTGTTGTGCCCGCTCACGCCACCAGGCGACGGCGTCCGCCCGGTCCAGCGGGGCGAGGAAGCCCACCGAGGCGCCGCCGTCCACCGTGTCGATCAGCAGGCCGGCCAGTTCCCGCGCGTCGGCGAGGAGCCGGGGGGCGTCGAGGCGGGTCGTGATCACGGGAGCACCACCGCCAGCACATACCGTGCTTCGGTTTCGCCGGCGCACCGGAACCGGGTCGGCCCCCACACCCGCAGGCGCAGGCAGTCTCCGGCGTCGAGGCGGTGCACGGCGTCCTGGGCCGTCACTTCGAGGACGCCGTCCAGCAGCCACACATGCTGCTCGAGCCCGGCCACGGGCGGCCGGTCGTAGGCGATGTCCGCGCCGACGGCGAGCCGCCCCTCGACCAGCTCGCCGCGCAGCGCCGGGTGCGGGGGCGACACGGAGCGCCGGACGAACCCGGAGGCCCGGTCCGCCCAGACGGGCTGATCTCCGGCGTGCACCACCGGGGCGGGCTCCGCCTCGACCTCGCCGAGCAGTCGCGACATGGTCCGCCCGTAGACCTGGCAGAGGCGGTTGAGCTGCGAGGCCGTCGGGCTGATCTCCGCCCGTTCGGCCCGCGACAGGGTGGACCGGCTGAGCCCGCTGCGCTCGGCCAACTCCACCAGCGACCAGCCGCGTTCGGCCCGCAGCTCGGCCAGCCGGCCGGCGAGCCGTGCGTCGACCGGGTCGGGGGGCTGCGCAGCGTCCGCGTCTCGTCTCACATCCGGGAATGTATCCCTGATATGAGACGGCCGTGTTTCGCAGCCCTCACACCCCGGGCGTCACACGACAGAGGGCTCCACACCGCAGCCTGGCGCCGAGGAGGGCCTGGCGCCACGGCGGGCCCCACGCCGCGGCCGGGCGTCGCTGAGGGCTTCACTCCACGGCGGGCCTCACACCGCGGCGGCCTCGCCGAGGGCCTCCAGCACCGGCCGGATCAGCGGGTGCTCCTCGGCGCCCCGGCGGACGGCCGCGAAGACCCGACGGGTCGGCGCCACGCCGTCGACCGGCCGGACGACCACCCCCGTGAGGTCCATGCCGCGCAGCGCCGAACGCGGGACGAGCGCCACGCCCGCGTCCGCCGAGGCGAGCGCGACGACCGCGCGGAAGTCGTCGGAGGAGTGCTCCAGACGGGGCTGGAAGCCGGCGTTCTCGCAAGCCAGGACGACCACGTCGTGGCAGGGGTTGCCGGGGTAGGGGCCGATCCAGATGTCCTTGGCCAGCTCGGCCAGCGGGACCTCGGCGGCGTCGGCGAGCCGGTGGGCGACGGGCACCACCGCGTCGAAGGGCTCCGCGTACAGCGGCAGATGCGTCAGGCGCGGATCGTCGGCGGCCGGGGCCCCGCGGTACTCGACCGCCACGGCGACGTCGACCTGCCGGTCGAGCACCATCGGCAGGCTGGCGTCGCCCTCGGCGTCCTGGACGCGGATCCGTATCCCCGGGGCGGTGCCGGCCAGCCGCGCCACCGCGGGAGCCACCACGAGGGCGATGCCGGTCGCGAAGGCCGCGACGGTGACCGTGCCGGCCGCACCGGAGCTGTAGGCCGCCAGCTCCGCCTCGGCCCGCTCCAGCTGGGCGAGGACGGCGTTGGTGTGACCGAGCAGGATCTCGCCGGCGGGGGTGAGCCGCACGCCCTTGGCGCCACGCTCGACCAGCCGGTGGCCGGTCTCCTGCTCCAGGGCGGCCAGTTGCTGGGAGACGGCGGACGGGGTGAGATACAGCGCGGCGGCCGCCGCCGTCACGGTGCGGTGGTCGGCCACCGCACGGAGGATGTGGAGCCGCCGCGCTTCGATCATGGGATCGATTATCGCAATATGTCAGGGCCCTCAGGACCACCGTCCGACCGGACCGGCCGCTCGTCGGCCCACAGTCCGCCGCCCCGTGGTCCGGACGGACGGACCGCCGGCTGCGGAACGCCGCCGGTTCCGGGCCGCGGGCCCGCCGCCCGTCGCGGGCCGCCGCCGGTGCGGAGTCCCGCGGTTCAGACCGTGGCCGCCCCGGACCTCTCCAGCTCCGCCCGGGCCGAGACGAACGCGTCGACTGCACGGTCGACGTCGGCCGTGGAGTGCGCGGCGGACAACTGGACGCGGATGCGGGCCTGCCCCTGCGGGACCACCGGGTACGAGAAGCCGATCACGTACACCCCGCGTTCCAGCAGCAGTTCCGCCATCCGGCCCGCCTTCGCCGCGTCGCCGATCATCACGGGGGCGATGGCGTGCTCGCCGGGGAGCACGTCGAAGCCCTCGGCCGTCATCCGGCGGCGGAACAGCGCGGTGTTCTCGGCGAGCCGCACCCGCAGGTCGTCCGCCGACTCCAGCAGGTCGAGGACCTTCAGGGAGGCCGCGGCGATGACCGGGGCGAGCGTGTTGGAGAACAGGTACGGGCGCGAGCGCTGACGGAGCAGGGCGACGATCTCCGCGCGGGCGGCCACATAACCGCCGGACGCGCCGCCCAGCGCCTTGCCCAGGGTGCCGGTGAGGATGTCCACCCGGTCCATCACGCCGTGCAGCTCGGGCGTCCCGCGGCCGCCGGGGCCGACGAAGCCGACGGCGTGCGAGTCGTCGACCATGACCATGGCGTCGTAGCGGTCGGCGAGGTCGCAGATCTCGGCCAGGGGCGCCAGATAGCCGTCCATGGAGAACACGCCGTCGGTGACGACGAGCCGGCGCCGCGCGTCCGACGCGTCCTTCAACTGCCGTTCCAGGTCCGCCAGATCACGGTTGGCGTACCGGTACCGGCGTGCCTTGGACAGCCGGATGCCGTCGATGATCGAGGCGTGGTTGAGGGCGTCGGAGATCACCGCGTCCTCGGGGCCGAGGAGCGTCTCGAAGACGCCGCCGTTGGCGTCGAAGCAGGAGGAGTACAGGATCGTGTCCTCCTGGCCGAGGAACGCGGACAGCCGCGCCTCCAGCTCCTTGTGCACCTCCTGCGTCCCGCAGATGAAGCGCACGGACGCCATGCCGTAGCCCCAGCGGTCCAGGGCCTCGTGGGCGGCGGCGATCACCTCGGGGTGATCGGCGAGCCCCAGGTAGTTGTTGGCGCAGAAGTTGAGGACCTCGCCCGGCCGGCCGCCCGCGGTCACGGCGACGGTCGCGGACTGCGGGCTGCCGATCACCCGCTCGGGCTTGTGCAGACCGGCGGCGCGGATCTCGTCGAGGGTGGCGCGCAGGTCGTCGCGCACGGAGTCGAACATCGGAAAGCTCCTAGGGAAGCACTCGGAGGCGGCGGAAGCGGACGGCTCACGCGGTCCAGTCGAGGATGACCTTGCCGCCGCGGCCGCTCGCCGCGTCGGCGAAGGCCGCCTCGAAGTCGCGGTGGCCGTACCGGCCGGTGATCACGGGAGCGAGGTCGAGACCGCCCTCCAGCAGCACCGACATCGCGTACCAGGTCTCGAACATCTCCCGGCCGTAGATGCCCTTGACGGTGATCATGGACGTGACGATCCGGGCCCAGTCGACGGGGAACTCTTCGGCGGGCAGCCCCAGCATCGCGATCCGGCCGCCGTGCGTCATGTTGGCGATCATGTCGCGCATCGCCTCGGGCCGCCCGGACATCTCCAGGCCGATGTCGAAGCCCTCGCGCAGCCCCAGCTCCCGCTGTCCGTCGGCGATGGACGCCCGGGAGACGTTCAGTGCGAGGCTCGCCCCGATCTTGCGGGCCAGCTCCAGCCGCTCCTCGCTGACGTCGGTGATCATGACGTTGCGGGCTCCGGCGTGCCGGGCGACGGCGGCGGCCATCAGGCCGATCGGCCCGGCGCCGGTGATCAGGACGTCCTCGCCGACGAGCGGGAAGGACAGCGCGGTGTGTACCGCGTTGCCGAACGGGTCGAAGATCGCCGCGACGTCGAGGTCCACCGGCACGCGGTGCACCCACACGTTGGACGCGGGCAGGGCGACGTACTCGGCGAAGGCGCCGTCCCGCCCGACGCCGAGGCCGACGGTGGCCCGGCACAGATGACGGCGTCCGGCGAGGCAGTTGCGGCACCTGCCGCAGACGAGATGTCCCTCACCGCTGACCCGGTCGCCCACGGCGATGTCCGTGACGTCCCGCCCGGTCCCGACGACCTCGCCGACGAACTCGTGCCCGAGCACCAGGGGCGTGCTGATCGTCTGCTGCGCCCAGCCGTCCCAGGACCGGATGTGCAGGTCGGTGCCGCAGATGCCGGTGCGCAGCACCTTGATCAGCACGTCGCCGTGCCCCACCACGGGCTCCGGAACGTCCCGGAGCCACAGTCCGGGCTCCGCCTTCTCCTTGACCAGCGCCTTCAACGCAACGGCTCCTGTGATGAGGGCCCGGCGCGGGCAGGCCGACAGGCCCCGCATCCGGGAAGACGGGTGGATTCGCCCAGCAATCTGCCGCACTCCGTCGGGCCAGGTCCATCGAGCTTTTCTTAAGCGCCGCCACAGCTCTGCTTCACACGGGTGCTCACGGGTGCTCACGGGTCCCACCGCGTTCACCCGCTCGGCCGCGCTCGCCCGGTCCGGTTTCCCGCACACCACGGTGGGCCGTGCCACCCTGGACCGCAACCCGCACGAGGCCGGCCGACTGACGTGGAGCCCCCGATGACCACAGCACGGGACCTGATGATCGTCGCGATCGACATGACGGCCGCCCGACCCGTCGGGCAGGGCGATCTGTCGCTCGCCCTCGCGGGCGCCGAGGCGCTCGACCTGGCCGAGGCCGGAGTGCTCGCCGTGGACGGCGGCCTCCTCGTGCCCGGCCCGCCGTCGGCGCCGCACGATCCGCTCCTGCGCGAGGCCGCCTCGGCGCTGCTGCGTGAGCCGCCGTACGAGCCGGTCGAGGACTGGCTGTGGCGCCGCGGGCGCGGTCTGGCCGCCGCCTACACGGCCCGGCTGGAGGCGGACGGCGTGCTGGGCCGGCCGCGTCGCCTGATCGGTGCGCGGACGACGCCCGTGGACTCGCCGGACCGCAGCGGCGCCACCGCACGCTGGGCGTCTCAGGAACCGGTCCTCGCCGGGCTGGCGGCCGCCGTCGGTCTGCGCGAGGAGCCGGCCGGCGGCCTCCCGGACGCCCTCGGCGAAGCGGTCGTGACGGTGGTGGCGACGGTCGCCGACGCGGTGACGGAGCTCGAGGCCGTCCGGCAGCGGCGGTCCATCGAGAAGGCGGCGTTCGACAACGTCTGGCGCGCTCCCTGACGGGCGCTCAGGGCGGGAGGTCGTCGGCGTCGCGCCGCTGCAGCCGTCCGACGAGGTCGGCGGCCGTGGCCTTGATCGTCTCCAGCCCGGCCCTGCCCCAGGGCCGGGGCGCGAGGGCGGCGACGCACACCGTGCCGAGCACCATCCCGGTGGTGTCGATGAGCGGGGCGCCGAGATAGGAGCGGATGCCGTACTCGTCGACCACCGGGTTGCCCGCGAAACGCGGGTAGTCGCCGACGTCCTCCAGGACCAGCGCCTTGCGCCGGGCGACGACGTGCGGGCAGTAGCCGTACTCGCGGGGCAGTCGGCGGCCCACCTCCGGCTTGCCGCCGCGAGCGGCCCGGCCGCCCTGCGGGGTGTGCAGCCCGGCGAAGAACTGCCGTTCCCCGTCGAGGAAGTTGACCATGGCGTACGGCGCTCCGGTCACCTCGGCGAGGCGGCCCGCGAAGGCGTCCAGTGCGGGTTCGGGCTGCTCCCCGAGGCCGAGTCGGCGCAGTCTGCGGGCACGGGCGGGAGCCTCTCTGTCCTCCGGGGTGAGCAGCAGACGACCGACCGGGCGCGGTGGGTCGTAGCTCATGGCCGGGCTCCGTCACTGTGGACGAACGTCATATGCGGCTCCGGGGCGTTGTGTGCGGGCGTCACATGTGTGCGCCGCGGCTCGGCTGGGGTGCGGCCGGCGCGTGGGCGATGAGGTGTTTGACGAGGGTGAGCAGGGTCTGGACGCCGGAGGCGGAGATCCGCGCGTCGCAGCGCACCACGGGGATCTCCGGGTCCAGGTCGATGGCGGCCCGCACCTCCTCGGGGTCGTAGCGGTGGGAGCCGTCGAACTCGTTGACGGCGACGATGAAGGCGAGGCCGCGTTCCTCGAAGAAGTCGACGGCCGCGAAGCACTCCTCGAGGCGCCGGGTGTCGGCGAGGATGACCGCGCCGAGGGCGCCCTCGGACAGCTCGTCCCACATGAACCAGAACCGCTCCTGTCCGGGCGTCCCGAACAGGTAGAGCACATGCTGTGGGTCGAGGCTGATCCGACCGAAGTCCATGGCGACGGTCGTCTCGACCTTGTTCTCGATGCCGTCGAGGTTGTCGGTCGCGGCGCTGACGGTGGTGAGCAGCTCCTCCGTGCTGAGCGGCGCGATCTCGCTCACGGCGCCCACGAAGGTCGTCTTGCCGACGCCGAAGCCGCCCGCGACCAGGATCTTCAGTGCGGTGGGGAAGGGGTCCGAGCCGCCGCCGTCGTGCGCCGGGGGGCGGCGGTGCGCCCCGTACGCCTGGTACGCGTCGTCGTGCTCAGAGTTGTCGTCGTAGTCCATCGAGCACTGCCTCCAGAAGGGCCCGGTCGGTGGGGATGTGGTGGTACTCGGGGGGTTTGGTGGTCAGCGCTCCGCAGTCGAGGAGGTCCGACAGCAGCACCTTGGTGACCGCCGCCGGGAGCTTCAGATGAGCCGCGATCTCGGCGACCGACACGGGGGCACGGGTCAGGTCCAGCGCCAGTGCGTGCTCGGGTCCGAGGTAGCCGAGGGGCGCCGTCCCGGTGGCCATCACCTGCGACATGAGGTCGAGGGCGACGCTGGGCCGGGTACGGCCGCCGCTGACCGTGAAAGGGCGCACCAGCCGTCCGGCCGCGTCGTCGAGCCAGGGCCCGTCGCCGGCCGCCGCCACCCTCAAGGTCCCATCACCGACGGTTCGACGGCGTGCTGCCGGGGCGCGGTCGTCAGATACGGCCGGACGCTCTTCACCAGCATCGCCATCTCGTAGCCGAGCACGGCGGCGTCGGCCTCACGTCCGGCGAGCACCGCGAGGCACGTGCCGGAGCCGGCCGTGGTGACGAACAGCAGCGTCGAGTCGAGTTCGACGACGACCTGCCGGACGTCGCCGCCGTCGGCGAACCGGATGCCGGCGCTGCGGCCGAGGGAGTACAGGCCGGACGCCAGCGCCGCCATGTGGTCGGCGCTGTCGGCATCGAGGCCGTGGACCGACTTCACCAGTCCGTCGCAGGAGAGCAGCACCGCGCTCATGGTGTGCGGCACGCGCTGCACGAGGCCGCTCATCAGCCAGTCGAGGTCGGATACATGGCCGGTCGGCGCATCGCTCGCCATGGTGGATCGACTCCTTGGGTTACGAAGGTCTGCGGGAGCGCTGGGGGTGGGGGTGGGGGTGCTCGCAGGGCTCATCCGGCTGGTGCGCTCCCGTCGTGCCGGGCGGTGGATCGGTCGGGTTCGGGCAGGTCCAGCCCGTCCCGCGCGCCGTACGCCTCGGGGGGCGCGGCGGCGTGCGCGGGGCGCGCCTCGGATATCCCGGGCCGGTGCGCCGACCGTGTGTCCATGGGGAACGGCGCGGGTGGCAGGAGCGGGAGCGGGACGCCCCGTGCGGCTCCGGCCGTCGCCTCCCCGCCGTGACCGGCGTCGCCCGGATGCTCGCCGCGACCTCGAGCCGGCGTCTGGAGCGAGCCCGTGTCCCAGGGCTGCCCGGCCGGGTACGGCTCAGGCCGGACGGCCGACTGCGACCCGTAGGGCTCAGGCCGGGCTGTCGGCTGCGGCCTGTAGGGCTCAGGGCGGCTTGTCGGCTGCGACCCGTACGGCTCGGGGCGGACGGGCGGGTGCGATCCCTGCGGCTCGGGACGCGCCGTCGACTCCGATCGGTACGACTGGGGGCGCGCCGCCGGCTCCGATCCGTACGGCTCGGGGCGGGCTGCCGACTCCGGGGAGTCCGGCAGCGCGAGGTACGGGGACGACGGCTCCGCGGCGTCCGCCTCCAGGCTCTGCTGCGCCTCGGCGAGGCCGACGCCCCGCTGGAAGGCGGCCATCAGACCGGGGTCGTGACCGGCGGACGGTTCGATGTCCGGACGGGGGGCCGGGCCACCGCGCAGTTGGGGGACGATGTGCTCCTGGGCGCGGCGGCGGGGCAGGTGGGGCTTGCCCATGGTGCCGCGCACGGTGCCGACGCGCGGGGTGGGCGCGATGCCCTCGTGCTCCTCGACGACGGGCCGGTCGCCGCTCCGGATGCCGGGCACGGCCTCGGCGGGGTTGGGTCGCGCCGACCGGGCGCCGCGGACGGGGAGCGGGGCGGGCCGGTCGCCGTCGCCCCGCGGCGCGCCGGTCCCGGGCGGCTGCGGGAGGGGCCCCGTGCGCCCGGACGCGGAGGCGCCCTGCGGTGACGGCGGGCCCTCGAGGGCGCCGGACCCCGACGTGTTCCGGGCCTGCGACGACGCGGTCGGACCCGGCGGCCGGCCCGACGGCATCCGGGCCTCCCCCGGCAGGCCGGCGCCCGAGGCGCCGACGGACGCGGCGTCCGGCGTCTGCGGGTGTGCCTGGACCGCCGGGGGCTCGGTCCGGGCGTGCGCCGTGGCCGTGACGTGCGCCGGGGCGGGGGCGCCGGCGGGGACGAACGACCGGCCCGCGCCCCTGGCGTCCCGTGCCGTCGTCCGGTCGGCGCCGGCGACGAGCCGCGGCCCGGGGCGGCCGGGGCGGGCCGGCGGGGAGGCGGGCAGGGGCGGCCGGGCCGAGGCCGTCGTGCGCGGCGTCGCCGCCGGGGCCACTGCGGGAGCCGCGGCGGGCGCGAGCGACTGTCCCGCGCCGTCGGCGTCCGGGCCCGGCGACGCCGCCGCGAGGACGCCCGGCGCGGAGCCGAGCAGGGCCTGGGGGACGACGAGGACTGCTTGGACGCCGCCGTAGATGTTGCTCTGCAGACGGACCCGGATGCCGTGCCGCCGGGCCAGCTGGGAGACGACGAACAGGCCGATGCGCCCGTCGGCCAGCAGCCGTCCGACGTTGACCTGGTCGGGATCGGCGAGCAGGGCGTTCATCCGGCTCTGTTCCTCGACCGGCAGGCCGAGCCCGCGGTCCTCGACCTCGACGGCCAGCCCGGAGGTGACGAGGTTGGCCCGCAGCAGCACCTGGGTGTGCGGGGCGGAGAACACCGTGGCGTTCTCGACGAGTTCGGCGAGCAGGTGGATGACGTCGGCCACGGCGTGGCCGCGCAGTTCGCCGTCGATGGGCGGGACGAGTTTCACGCGGGCGTACTGCTCGACCTCGGCGATGGCGGAGCGCAGCACCTCGGTCATGGGGACCGGGTTGCTCCACTGCCGGCGCGACACGGCGCCGCCGAGGACCGCGAGGTTCTCGGCGTGCCGGCGGATGCGGGTGGCGAGGTGGTCGACGTGAAAGAGGCCCTTGAGCAGATCGGGGTCCTCGATCTCGTTCTCCAGCTCGTCGAGGATCGAGATCTCTCGGTGCACCAGGGATTGCAGACGCCGCGCGAGGTTGACGAACACCTCCAGCTTCTGTTCGCTGCCGGCCTGGCTCGACAGCTGTGCGGCCTGCACGACGGCGGTGACGGCCCCGTCGTGGGCGTGTGCCAGGTCGGCCGCGAGCAGTTCGAAGTCGTCCGCGCCGGCCGGCGGTCCGCCTCGCGACGTGCGCTGCGGGGGGACCTCGCCGCGGCGCAGCGCCTCGATGACGCCGCGCAGGTCGGCCTCGCCGCGTGCGCTGCTGCGGCGCAGCGCGGAGAGGCGGTCGCTGACGGAGCGGGCCGCGCGGTCGGCGGCCACCGCCGCGATCACGATGCCGACGCCGCTCACGGCGGCGGCGCCGACCAGCACCGCCCACAGGGTCGGGCCGGGGCGCATGCCGCTGGAGCGCACCGTGAACAGGACCACCGCGCAGGCGCTCAGCGCCACCGCGGTCGGGGGGAGTACGGCGAGCCGCACCAACTGGGACCGTATGTGCGTCTCGGCCGGCGCCGGTGCGATGCGGGCGACGGGCCGCCCGTGCCGCCCGCCCTCACGGCGGTCTGCTCGTGCGGCGGGTGCGCGGAGGTGAGACATCGGTGTCCTCGTACTGGTCCGTCAGGCCGGGTCGTCGGTCGGGAGAGCCGGGAAATACGGCCCGGTGTCACCCGATGGCCACTCACAGTAGTCGGCAACCCATCATGTGCGGTGGGCAGTTGACAAACTCCCCCAGGGAGCGTCCCGCTCTGGTATGAGGCTTCGCACGACAGAGCGATAGACCCGCGCGGACCACGAAGCAACATGAAGGCAGTTCGATCAGACCTGGTCAGAAGCGGTACGGAAACGACCGTGCGGGTCGGCGGGGCGATGCGCCCCGCCGACCCGCACGGTCGAACGTCCCAGCTCCGGTCAGCCCGCCGGAACCGTCTCCGGCGCCTCGCCGTCCTCGGTGACGCCCGCCTGGATGTCACTCTGGGTATCGGCGTTGGCCTTGGCTGCCGGATCGTCCAGCGGCCGCCATCCCCCGACGGGAGCCCTGGCCACACCGCGCCACCACGGCTCCTGCGGAACGGTCTCGGCGGTAGGCTCGAACGGCTCCCCCGGGCGAGGCAGGGCGACCCGCGCCCCTGCGGCCCGCCCGGCGGCCAGCGTGCCCTCCCCCGGCTCGGCCCACGCGTGGGTGGCCAGGTTGAAGGTGGCCCAGTGGATCGGCATCATCACACCGCCGGCGCCGCCCTGGAGGTCGAGATGGGCCCGCATGCCCTCCTCGGGCGTCATGTGGATGTCGGGCCAGAAGTCGGAGTACGCGCCGATCTGGATCATCGTCGCGTCGAACGGGCCGTGCGCCGCGCCGATGTCCCGGAAACCGTCGAAATAACCGGTGTCCCCGCTGTGGAAGATCCGGTGCTCCGCACCAGCCACCACCCACGAGGCCCACAGGGTGTGCTGGGTGTTGCGCAGCCCTCGGCCGCAGAAGTGGCGGGCCGGGGTCGCCGTCAGGGTCAGCCCGCCGACCTCGGTCGCCTCGTGCCAGTCCAGCTCGCGCAGCCGCCCCGCGGACACGCCCCAGTGCTCGAGGTGGGCGCCGACGCCGAGCGGCACCGCGAACAGGGTGTCCGTGCCGGCCAGCGCCTTGATCGTGGGCAGGTCCAGGTGGTCGTAGTGGTCGTGCGAGATGACGACGACGTCGACCGGACCGAGCGCGGCCAGCGGCAGCGGCACCGGGTGCAGCCGCTTGGGTCCCGCGAAGGCGAACGGGGAGCAGCGCTCGCCCCAGACGGGATCGAACAGCACCCGCTGCCCGTCGATCTCCGCGAGCACGCTGGAGTGCCCCATCCAGGTCGTCCTGAGGCCGGTGACCGGCGGCTTGGCGAGGTCGGCGAGGGTGGTGGCGTGCACCGGCACGGTGCCTGCGGGAGCCCGCCGGGGGCGCTGCTCCTTGTCGAAGAAGACCTTGGCGAAGTCCAGCATCGAGCCCGAGGGGCGGGTGCGCGCCGGGCCGCCGGGGTTCTGGAAGACGCCGTCCTCGTAGTGGGGCGATCTGCGGATGCGCGCCAGGCGCTCACCGCTCGGATCCGCGCCGAAGGCCTCGGGCTGCAGACCGCGGAGCCCGGAGCTCAGGGAACGGAAACCGGACACGGTACCTCCAGGTGGAGTCGCTGAGGCATTCCATTATGGTCGCCTCGTCCGACAACGCGTCGACAGCCCTCGCGCCCCGTCCCGATACTGACCCACAGTTCAGTACCGCCCCGGTCTTGGAGTCCGTGTGTCCGACGCCCCTCTGTTGTCCCTGACCTGGACGGACGACGTCACCGGCCGTCGGGGCTTCCTGGTCGTCGACCGGCTCGTGCGCGGCGTGTGCAGCGGCGGACTGCGGATGCGGGAGGGCTGCACCCTGGCGGAGGTGACCGGCCTGGCCCGCGGCATGAGCCTCAAGGAGGCGCTGCACTACGACCCGGACGCGGCGTACGTCCCGCTGGGCGGGGCCAAGGGCGGCATCGACTGCGATCCACGGGATCCGCGGGCGTACGGGGTGCTGGTGCGCTACCTGCGGGCGATGCGTCCGTACGTGGAGAGCTGCTGGACCACCGGCGAGGACCTGGGACTGACCCAGGGCCTGGTGGACCGGGCCGCCGCCGAGGCGGGTCTCGTGTCGTCCGTGCAGGCCGTCTACCCGTTGCTGGACGACGCGCACACGGCCCGCGCGCGCCTGGCGGACGCCTTCGCCGTCGAGGTGGACGGCATCGGCCTCGACGCGCTGGTCGGCGGCTGCGGCGTGGCCGAGTCCGTGCTGACGGCCCTGGACCGGGCCGGCGCGCCGTACGCCGGGACGCGGGTCGCGCTCCAGGGGCTCGGCACCATGGGCGGCGCCACCGCGCGCTTCCTCACGCGCGCGGGACTGACGGTCGTGGCCGTCGCCGACGTCGAGGGCACGATCGTCCACCCCGACGGGCTCGACGTGGAGGCGCTGCTGGCCGCACGGGACGGCCACGGCACGGTCGACCGGTCCGCGCTGCGCCCCGGCGACCGTGAACTGCCCGGCGACGCCTGGCTGTCGGCGGAGGCCGAGGTGCTGGTGCCGGCCGCGGTGTCGTACGCGATCGGCGTGCGGGAGCAGGAGCGCATCACCGCCCGCTGGATCGCCGAGGCCGCGAACATGCCGGTCCTCCCGGAGGCGGAGGCGCTGCTGCACGCGCGCGGGGTGAGCGTGCTGCCCGACGTCGTCGTCAACTCCGGGACCAACGCCTGGTGGTGGTGGACGCTCTTCGGCGACGTCGGCGCGGACGCCCGGGAGGCCTTCGGCCACACCCGCCGCTCGATGCGCCTCCTGACGGAGCAGGTGCTGGCCCGCGCGGAGACCGACGGGACGACCCCGCGGGCCGCCGCGCACGCGCTCGCGAAGGAACGGCTGCGGGCCGTCACGGAGCGGTTCGGCGACCGCGCATGACGGCGTCGGTACAGCTCACAGCCCCTGCGTAGGGTGACGGGCGTGGTGACGGTCCGGTTGGGCGTGGCCGAGCGGCGGGAGGAAATGCTGCGGGCGGCCATCGAGCAGATCGAGGCGCGGGGCGTGGCGGCGGTCAGGTGCCCGCCCGGGCGGTGCTCAGTCCAGCGCGTAGACCGCCGTCACCGTCGCCGTCGCCCGGATCTCGCCGGGCGCCGCGGGTACGGCGGCCGTGCCGGCGCCGGGCGTGTCCCCGGCCGAGGGGACGGGTCGCGGCGTCGTGGACGCGTCCTCGCTGAGCGAGATCAGCCGGCCCAGGCCGCGGCCGCTGAGGCGGGCGTACTGCTCGGCCTTGGCCCGGGCGTCGGCGTGCGCGGCCTCCCGCGCACGGGCCTGCAGCGGGGCCGGGTCGGAGACGTCGAAGACCACGAAGCCGATGCGTGCCGCGTCGCCCGCGGCGTCCGTGACCGCCTGAAGGACCGCGCCGGTCCTCGACACCCGGCGCACCTTGACGGTGAAGGACTGGGCGGCCTGGTAGCCCGTCAGCCGGGAGGCGCCGCCCGTGTAGTCGTGGACGGGACGGAGGGAGACGCTCTCGGTGCGGACGTCCCGCTCGGCGACGCCCTCGGCGCGGACCGCGGCGAGCAGCGCGGCGGCCGCGCCGCTCTGCGCGTCCATCGCGGCCTGCGGGGTCTTGGCGGTGGCCTCGACGCCGACGCCGACGACCGCGAGGTCGGGCTCCGCGTTCGCGCTGCCCTCGCCGGTCACGGTCACGGTGGCGGCGGCGTCGTCGGCCGGTAGGGCACCGGCCCACACGGCGTCGGCTGCGATCGCGGGCCGGGCGGGCAGCGCCGCTGCCGTGGGGGCGGCGAGCGCCGGGCCGCCGAGGGTGAGCAGGGCGACGAGCGCCGAGGCGACGGACGTACGGGAAAGGGGCATACGGGACCGGTCCTCGAAGGTGTCGGCGCGGACGGTGCGGGTGCGGTCATCCCAGCACCGGCCCCGGGTCCCGCGCCGACGCCACTCCCGTGCGATCACCTCACTGGTGGAGCGGCCGGCCGTACGACGCCGACGGCCGGCCGCTCCCCCGCGAGCGAGTGGTGATCCGGGACCGGCTACGCGACGGCCGCGATGCGCATCCTGATGTCGTCAGGGGAGAGCGCGCCCTTGGCGATCACGTGGTCGCCGGAGGACTCACCGCGCAGCCGGCGCCCGATCCACGGCACCAGGTACTCGCGGGCCCAGTGCACGTCGTCGCGCCGTACGTCGAGGGCGCCGCGCGGCGGGAGCAGCGGCCAGGGCTGCTCCGGATCGGCCGGCACGTCGAGGCCGAGGACCTGCCCGGCGCGCAGGGCCACCCTCGTGTGCCCCTCCGGGGAGAGGTGGAGCCGGTCGCCGTCCCAGGCCCTGCGGTCCTGCACGGACTTCAGAGACCACAGGTCGAGCACGGGACAGCCGTACCGGTCGGCGACGGCGCGGACGTGCCCGTTGAAGGTGGCGATCTTGCCGCGCAGATGCTTGAGCACGGGAACGCCACGGGTGTCGAAGCCGGTGGTCACCATGACCGTGCCGGCTACGGCGGTCAGGGCCGAGATCGCGCGCTCGAAACGCTCGGCGACCTCGTCCGGGTCGGTGCCGGGACGGAGGATGTCGTTGCCGCCCGCGCAGAAGGAGACCAGATCCGGGGCGAGTTCCACCGCCCTGGCGAGCTGGTCCTCCATGATCTGGTCGAGCAGCTTTCCGCGGACCGCGAGGTTGGCGTAGGCGAAGTCGCCTTCGGGCCGCAGGTCCGCGAGAAGTACCGCGAACCGGTCGGCCCAGCCGACGAACGCCCCGTCGGGGCCGGGGTCGCCGACGCCTTCGGTGAAGCTGTCCCCCACCGCCACGTACGACCCGATCACTGATCTGTTGTCACTCTTCGAATCGTCTGCCACGGCAGATCATGATTCACCTTCGAATGTGACCTACGCGACCGTAGGCAGGGGTTGACGGTCGGTGAGAAAGGCCACTCCTAAAGAGTTTGCCAATCAGGGAATAAGGGACCACACGCGGAAGTCGTTGATGCGGAAGTGGCTCCAGGTGGTACGGAAGGCGAAGTGGCCGCTCATGTACGGCTCCGGGTCGGTGTGGTCGAAGACCAGCCGCCCGTTGTTCCACCAGCGCACGACCGAGCCGTCGGAGACGATCCGCACGTGGTGCGGCCGGTTCGCGACGAGCAGCGGTTCGGTGTAGTCGTACAGCAGCGGGCGCACGCCCGGCTCGCCGACGTAACGGCGCAGCCTGGTCGTGGTGTTGCCGTTGGCGCCGTAGCCGACGTAGTACGTCTTGAGGTGGTCGTACTCGGCGAGGGCGCCGCCGCGCGGGGTGGCGAAGAGATCGTCCGGGGAGCGGACGTCGACGGCGTTCCAGAAGTTGTTGAGGTCGGATACGCGGTCGTTGGGCCCGCCCGCGGAGACGGGCGTGGCGACGTACTCGAGGACGTACGGCCCGTCGAGCCGCTGCCTGAACCAGACGGTGGCGCCGGCCGGCACGTCGATCTCGAGGCTCCCGCAGGAGGCGGTGACCGTTCCGCCCTGTTCCCGCTCGACGGCCCACCGGCCGAGCCCGTGCCGGAAGTCGTCGTGGGCGAGGAGCCGAGGGCGCGGCGCGGCCCTCGCCGTCGCCGCGGGGGCGAGGGCGGTCAGGGCGGTGGAGGCGGCGAGTGCGCCGAATGCTCTGCGCGTCGTCGTCACGGGATGCGGCTCCTTCGGTCGGACCGGGGCGGCGGGCGGCCTGTCGCGAGCGGCGGAACCCGGGCCGACGCCTGGCCGGCGTCCGACCGGGTCCGGGGCCAACGCGCTGAAAGCGCTTGCCGTCTGACGGCACCACTGTGTCCGCCGCGGCTTCTCCTGTCGACGGTGCGACCGGACACGCCACAGGACCGCAATGAAGCGATCATGAATCACCGGGGTCCGCCCCGCACGCGAACCGGACACCCCGAGGGCCGGGCGGCGCACACCAACCGGACACGCCGAAGGCCGGGCCCCGGATCTGACGATCGGGGTCCGGCCTTCGGCTTGAGTGCCGGGCGGGTCCTCGGCGGAGGTCAGCCGACCGAGACGCCGTGGGAGCGGAGGTAGGCGAGCGGGTCGACGTCCGAGCCGTAGTCCGGCGTGGTGCGGATCTCGAAGTGCAGGTGCGGTCCGGTCACGTTGCCCGTGGCGCCGGAGAGCCCGACCTGCTGGCCCGCGCCGACGGTCTGGCCGGCCGAGACGGAGAGCTGGGACAGGTGGGCGTACTGGGCGTAGTAGCCGTCGTTCAGCTTGATGACGACCTGGTTGCCGTAGGCGCCGCCCCAGCCCGCGGAGACGACGGTGCCGGCGGCGACGGCCTTGAGCGGGGTGCCGGTCGGGACGACGAAGTCGACGCCGGTGTGGTAGCCGCTGGACCACATGCTGCCCGACTGGTGGTACGGCGTGCCGACGGTGGCGCCGGACACGGGCAGGGTGAAGCCGCCCGCGTTGCTCTCGGCGGCCTGGGTGACCGTCTTCGCGGAGGCCACGGAGGACGACGACTTCGACGCCCCCGAGGACTTCGAGGACTTCGAGGACTTCGGCGAAGAGTCCGCCGACGACGAGGAAGCGGTCGAACCGGACGACCTGGAGGCGCCGGCCGCCGCCCTCTTGCCGATCGACAGCTCGAGGCCGGGGTGGATCAGCGAGGGGTCGGCGCCGACGGCCTCGCGGTTGTCCTGGTACAGCTTCTTCCAGCCGCCGCTGACGTGCTGTTCGGTCGCGATCTTCGAGAGGTAGTCGCCGGACCGCACGGTGTAGGTCCGGGTGGCGGCGGTCTTCCGGGTCACCGGAGCGGCCTGCACGGCCTTCTGGGAAACCGTCTGCGCGACGGCCTGGGAAACGGCCTGGGGGGCCGACTCCCCCGTGGCCGCGTGGGCGCCGGAGGCGGCCATGAGCGGAAGCGCGAGCGCGGCCCCGCCGGTTCCGGCGGCGGCTATGGAACGGGTGAAACGCTGGGCCTTGGGACGGCGGTGCTTACCCTTCGCGGGCATGACGAATTCCTCTCCGGCGCCTGCGAGGTGAGCTGTCGGGTGCGGACTGGAGATGTCCGGCCACGTCGGGACGCGGCTTTACCCCGAGCCTGTTCCGGGACCGGAACAGGCGGTCGTGCCTGTGGGTCCCCCGCTCCTGCCGTGCACGGGTGAGTGTGCGGATTCCGGGCGGCGGCAGGATTAGGCGTCCGTCCGGATTGGTGTGGAACGTAAGCGACCAGGACGCACAGGGACAAGCAGAGGTTGCACTGACATGGCATTTCTCTTGATCCGCCGCGAGAATTACCGGTCACGCTCCGTGAATCAAATCGACCCTATCGGGTCAAGCACTCCGGAAAACCACACGAATTACGTGAACATGACGGGCGACGTACGGTCACGGATATGACGCTGCTCACGTGACGCTTCTCCAGCTTTCTTCATGACAGGGCGAGTTGGAACTAAGAATCCAATTCGGACAGAAACCTCAGATGCGACGCAGCCGGATAACCGACGCATCAAGGTCGCCCCGCAGTCCGGTGCGCAACCCGTGGTGCAGGAGCACGGCGCCTCGGTGGATTTCACCTGTTTCACGGCATTCGTACGACGCCGCCGGGTCGAGTCCGCGCAGCCGCAGCGCCGGAACGGGCTCGCCGAACCGCTGGGCCTGGAGCCAGGCGAGGACCACGGTCTCGTCCCCGAGCACGTACTGGACGGCGCTCAGGCCGCCCGCCGGGGGACGCAGCCGGTACAGGTCGCCCTGCTGCACGACATGCCGGACGTCCTTGTAGAGGTCCACCCACCGCCGCGCCTCGGCGAGCTCCTCCTCGCTCCACTCGGCGAGGTCACCGCCGACGCCGAGCACCCCGGCCATGGCGCTGACGAACCGGAAGCGCAGCGAGCTGACCCGCCCGTTGAGCTGCGTGTTGGGGCTGTCGGTGACCCACGCGGCCATGACCCGGGCGGGGTGGATCTGGCTGAAGCCGTGCTGGATGTCGAGCCGGTCCAGCGGGTCGGTGTTGTCGGACGTCCACACCTGGTCGGTGCGGCTCATGATCCCGAGGTCGATGCGCCCGCCGCCGCCCGAGCAGGACTCGAAGGCGACGCCCGGGTGGGCCGCCCGCAGCCGGTCCAGCAGGTTGTACAGGGCCCGTACGTGGTCGACCCACAGACGTTGCGGATAGGGGTCGTCGGGCCAGCCGGCGTCGGTGAAGCAGCGGTTGAAGTCCCACTTGACGTAGTCGATCGGCGCGCTGGAGAGGAGCCCGTCGAGCTGTTCCCAGAGGTACTCCTGGACGTCCTCGCGCGCGAGGTTCAGCATGAGCTGGTTGCGGAACTCCGTCCGCTTTCGTCCGGATTGGAACTGCACCCAGTCCGGGTGCGCCCGGTAGAGGTCGCTGTCCGGGTTGACCATCTCGGGCTCGACCCAGATGCCGAACTGCATGCCGAGGCCCCGCACGTGGTCGGCGAGGGGCTTCAGCCCGTTCGGGAAGCGGTCCGGGTTGGGCTGCCAGTCGCCGAGCCCGGCGTGGTCGCCGGTGCGGGCCCCGAACCAGCCGTCGTCCACCACGAAGAGCTCGACGCCGATCGCCGCGGCGCGCCGGGCGAGGGTCGCCTGCTGCTCCTCGGAGATGTCGAAGTAGGTCGCCTCCCAGGAGTTGAACAGCACCGGCCGGTCCTGATCGGCGTCCGGGACGACATGGGCCCGCTGATAGGCGTGCCAGGCGCGGCTCGCCCCGCCGAAGCCGGCGTCGCTCCACAGGCCGGCGAAGACCGGCGTGGTGAAGGACTCGCCGGCCGCGAGGCGCAGCAGACCCGAGTCGTCGTACCCGGCTCCGCCGGTGATCTGCACGCGCGCGTCGGGGAGCTGGGCGACGGCGATCCGCCAGGAGCCCGACCAGCCGAGGGCGCAGCCGTAGACCTCGCCGCGCTCCTCGGTGGCGTCGGTGTCCAGGGCGACCCAGGGCAGGTGCTGGTGCCCGGTGTGTCCGCGGCGGCTGCCGATGACCGTCTCGCCGTGGCCGAGCGGGGTGCGCGCGAGCCGCGACTCGGCGGCCCAGCGGCCGTGCAGCTGCGACAGCCGCCAGTCGTCCCGCTCGGGCAGGGTCCAGGTGGCCGAGTCCGCGCGGAGCAGTTCCAGCGGCTCCTCGCCCTCGTTGCGCAGGGTCGTCCAGCGCTCGACGACATCGCCGCGCATCCGGTAGTGCAGGGTGACGGCGAGCCCGGCGTCCCGGAAGCGCAGCCGCAGTTCGTCGCCGTCCCGCTCGTGCGTCTCGAAGGTCCACTCGGTGCCGCGCCGTTCGCCGGTGCGCACCGACAGGGCGGGCCGGACGAAGCGGGGGCCGCCCTCGACCGGATACTCCTCGCGGCCGTCGAGCGGGGACTCGAAGGACGCGCCGCGCTCCGACCAGGGAAGCGCGGCCAGGGCCTCGGCGTCGGCGAGCGAGATGCGCGGGCCCCAGTGCAGGTGCACCAGCTCGTCGGCCTCGGTGAGGTGGAGGGCATAACTGCCCGTGGGCCCGGAAAGGACCCAGGTGCGGCCGGCGTCGGCGATCTCGGGCATCAAAAACCCCCACTGATTCGAACAGGTGCGATCAAGCGTCAACATCATCGAACGCGGTCGGCCCCTCGGGCAACTTCCGGCGGACGATGCCCCACCTGGGCGGACGGTCCCGACCGGCCGGCCTGTGGACGCCGCGTTGCCCCGAGGGCCCGTGTCGTATGGTCGAGGAGGTCCTGTCGGCCACCACGAGCCGCGCCGACGCGGACCGACTGGGAGGGAGCCCCCGTGACGCAGCAGATCCCGTCGACCGAGCCCGAGCTGGCCGGCGTGCGCAACTTCCGGGACGTCGGGGGTCTGCCGACCGTCGACGGCCGGCGCGTGCGCCACGGCGTGCTGTTCCGCAGCGGCCACCTCGCGCACGCGACCGACGAGGACGCGGCGTTCCTCGCCGGCCTGGGCCTGCACACCGTCTTCGACTTCCGCAACGCCGCGGACCAGAAGTTGGAGGGCCCGGACGTCGAGCTGCCAGGCGTGCGCAACGTGAACCTGCCCCTGTCGGACCCGGCGGACGGCGCCGAGTTCTGGAAGATGGTGCGGGACGGCGAGATCGACCAGTTGCGCGGCATCCTCGGCGACGGCAAGGCGGCCGGCCGGATGATCGCCTCCTACCGCAGGATCGTCACGGAACGCACGGCGGAGCACTCACGGGTGCTGCACGCGCTCGCCGAGGACAGCGTGCCGGCGCTGATGCACTGCGCGGCCGGCAAGGACCGCGCGGGTCTGTCCGTCGCGGTGACGCTGCTCGCCGTGGGCGTGGAGCGCGAGGCGATCCTCGCCGACTACCTGGAGTCCAACGCCAAGCACCGCCGCTACAAGGTGCGCCGCAGCGCCACCTCCGCCGCGGCCTACTCCCCCGAGGTCATGGAGCTGCTCGGTCCGCTCTTCGACGCCCGGGCGGAGTACCTCGAGGCGGCCTTCGAGACCGTGGAGCAGACCTGGGGCGGCGTCGACGCGTACCTGGAACAGGGCCTCGGCCTCTCCCCCGAGACCCGCGCCCGGCTGCGCGAGCGGCTCGTGGACTGACGGCCCCGCCCTACTGCTTGGCGCCCACCTCGAACAGCAGCCAGAGGAACCCCGCGAAGAGGTGTCCGACGGCGATGTAGATGATCAGCCGGATCCAGAGGGTGCGGGGGAACTTCTCCTCGATGTCGCTCATGACGTCACTCCGGTCTCCGACGGGTTCGGGCCCAGGCACAGCGTGGCCGTGGGGCTCTGCAGCAAGGTGTGGACGAAGAGGAGCTCGACCCCGTCGGCGTCCTGTGCGGCGATCCGGTGCGGGGTGAGCGAGTCGAAGTGCGCGCTGTCACCGGGCCCGAGCAGGTCCGTGGCGTCCGCGAGGCGCAGCCGCAGCCGCCCGCGCAGCACGTGCAGCCATTCCTCGCCGGGGTGCACCCGCACGATGTCGCCCTGCGCCCCGTACGGGACGCGGACCCGCAGGGCCTGCATCGCCCGCCCGGACGCGCCGCTCTGCCAGTACGTCCAGCCGCCCGCGCGGGTCGGCTCCATGGTGGCGGCGCGCACGACGGCGTCCCGGGCGGCGGCCGTCTCGCCGAGCAGCTCCGAGACCGTCGTACCGTAGACGCGGGCGAGGGCGAGCAGCATCGGCAGCGAGGGCTGGCGCTGCCCGGTCTCCAGCCGGGAGAGATGGGCGGGCGACAGCCCGGCCGCCCGGGCGGCGGTCTCGAGGGTGAGGGCGGCCCGACGGCGCAGGTCGCGCAGTTGGGGGGCGACGGCGGAGAGCGCCTCGCTCTGTTCCGGCGAGGGCTCTGACTCGGTTGAGCTCATGCCTTCATTGGACGCCGATTTTGCCTCTGCGGCAAATTTCTTGCCTCAGAGGCAAAACGACGGTGACGCCTGCGGCGGCCCGTGCGGCGTCAGCGGTTGGCGACCGCCTGCTTGACCAGGGTCTTGCTGAAGTCCCACATCAGTCCGCCGCCGCTGTGCGCGTCGTCCATCACCGCGGTGAACGCGTCGACGAACCGGTCCACCTCCCGCTCCCCCACGATCAGCGGCGGGATCAGCTTGATCACCTCCAGATGGTCGCCGGAGACCTGGGTGAGGATCCGGTGGCGTTGCAGCAGCGGCACGACCACCATCTGCGCGAAGAGTCCCTTGCGGGCCGCCTGGAGCATCGTCCAGCGGCCGCGCAGTTTCAGCGATCTGGGCTTTCCGAACTCGATGCCGATCATCAGACCCCGGCCGCGGACGTCGGCCAGCAGCTCGTACTTCTCGACGAGTGCCGCCAGCCTGCTTCTGAGCAGGTCGCCGGTGGCCCGGGCGTTCGCCACGATCTGCTCGTTCTCCATGACGGACAGCACGGCGAGCCCGGCCGCCATGGCCTGCGCGTTGGAGCCGAAGCTCGCCGAGTGCACCAGCACCCGGTCCATGGAGGAGTAGACCTTCTTGAAGATCCAGTCCTTGCCGAGGGTGGCCCCGACCGGCACATAGCCCCCGGACAGCGCCTTGGCCACGCACACGAGGTCCGGCTCGACCCCCTCCTCGTGCTGGTAGGCGTAGAAGTCGCCGGTCCGCCCGAGGCCCGTCTGCACCTCGTCCGCGATGAGCAGCGCCTTGTGGCGGTGCAGCAGCTCCTGCGCGGCGCGCAGGTAGCCCGGCGGCGCCTCGTGCACGCCCTTGCCCTGGATCGGCTCGACGATCAGGGCGGCGACGTCGCCCTTCTTCACCTCGCGGGCCAGCGCGTCGAGATCGCCGAGGGGGATCGCCGTGTCGGGCAGCAGCGGGGAGAAGCCGTCCCGGAAGCCCGACTCGCCGTTCACCGACAGCGAGCCCGTGGTGAGCCCGTGGAAGGCGTGGTCGCAGTACAGGACCCTGGGCCGGCCGGTGGCGTACCGGGCGAACTTCAGCGCCGTCTCCACCGCTTCGGTGCCGCTGTTGCCGAAGAACGCCCGGTCCAGGTGAGGGCTGTGCGCGAGCAGCTTCTCGGCCAGCAGCCCGGGCAGCGGCTGGCAGTCGAAGCGGGTGAGGTCGGCGAGCCCCGCGTCGAGGACGTCGTGCAGCGCCTTGCGGACGACGGGGTGGTGACGGCCGAGGCCCATCACCCCGAACCCGGCGAGCATGTCCAGGTGGTCGTGGCCCTCGGCGTCCCAGAAGTAGGCGCCCTCGCCCCGCTCGTAGACCTTGTCGAAGCCGATGGTGTGCAGCATGCGCGGCAGCTGGTGATTGAGATATCTGGCGTGCAGCTCGTAGCGCTCGGCTCCGCGCTCGGCCAGCAGCGCGCCGAGGTCGAACTCCGTGGTCATTCAGCCTTCTCCTTGAGTGGGCCGGCGAGCGGACCGTGGGCGGACGTGACGCCCCGCACGGCCAGGCTCGCGCTGATCCGGCCGGCGATCTCGACAGGCGTCAGACCGACGTCGGCGAGCACCTCCCCGCGCTTGGCGTGCGCGAGAAACTGCTCCGGGATGCCGAACCGCCGGACGGGCACGTCGACCTCGGCGTCGCCGAGGGCCAGCGCCACCGCCGAGCCGACGCCCGCCGCCCGGCTGTTGTCCTCGACGACCGCCACCAGCCGGTGCTCGGCGGCGAGGCCGGGCAGGGCCGGATCGACGGGTTTGACCCACCGGGGGTCGACGACCGTGCAGGCGACGCCCCGTGCCTGCAGCAGTTCGGCGGCCCGCAGGCACACCGGCGCCATCACGCCGACGGCCACCAGCAGCACCTCGGGCCGTTCGGCGCGGTGCAGGACGTCCATACCGCCCACCGTGCCGACCGCCGGGATCTCCGGTCCGACCGACTCCTTGGGGAAGCGGACCACCGTCGGCGCGTCGTCCACCGCGACGGCCTCCCGCAGCTGGGCGCGGAGCTGGTCGGCGTCGCGCGGGGCGGCGATCCTGAGCCCGGGCACCACCTGGAGCGCGGACATGTCCCACATCCCGTTGTGGGACGCCCCGTCGACGCCGGTGACCCCGGCCCGGTCCAGGACGAACGTCACCCCGCAGCGGTGCAGCGCCACGTCCATCAGCAGCTGGTCGAAGGCGCGGTTCAAAAACGTGGCGTAGACGGCCACGACCGGGTGCAGGCCGCCGGTCGCCAGGCCCGCCGCGCTCACCGCCGCGTGCTGCTCGGCTATGCCGACGTCCCACACGCGGTCCGGGAAGCGTTCGGCGAACCTGCCGAGCCCCACCGGGTGCAGCATCGCCGCGGTGATCGCCACGACGTCGTCGCGTTCCTCGCCGATCGCCACGATCTCGTCGCCGAAGACCGACGTCCAGGACGGCCCGCCGGCGGGCGCGAGCGGGACGCAGGTGAGCGGGTCCATCGCGCCCACGGTGTGGAAGTGGTCCTCCTCGTGGGCGAGGGCGGGTTCGTAGCCGCGGCCCTTCTCGGTCAGGCAGTGCACCAGCACCGGCCCGTGGAAGCGCTTCGCCCGCCGCAGCGCGGACTCGACGGCTGCGACGTCGTGACCGTCGATCGGACCGACGTACTTCAGGCCGAGGTCCTCGAACATGCCCTGCGGCGCGAAGGCGTCCTTGAAGCCCTTCTTCGCGCCGTGCAGGGACTCGTAGAGGGTGTGCCCGACCAGCGGTGTGCGCAGCAGGACGTCCTTCCCCCAGGCCAGCACCCGCTCGTAGCCGTCGGTGGTGCGCAGCGCCGCCAGGTGGTTGGCGAGGCCGCCGATGGTGGGCGCGTACGACCGCTCGTTGTCGTTGACGACGATGATCAACGGCCGGTTCCTGGCGGCCGCGATGTTGTTCAGCGCCTCCCAGGCCATGCCGCCGGTGAGCGCGCCGTCGCCGATGACCGCGACCACATGGCCCTTGCCGCCCCGCACCTGGCGTGCCTTGGCGAGCCCGTCGGCCCAGCCCAGCGCGGTGGAGGCGTGGCTGTTCTCGATGACGTCGTGCTCGGACTCCTCGCGCGAGGGATAGCCGGACAGGCCGCCCTTCCCGCGCAGCTTGGAGAAGTCCTGACGCCCGGTCAGCAGTTTGTGCACATAGCTCTGGTGGCCGGTGTCCCACAGGATGCGGTCGCCCGGCGACTCGAACACCCGGTGCAGCGCGAGGGTCACTTCCACCACGCCCAGGTTGGGCCCCAGATGTCCACCGGTCCTGGCGACCGCGTGGATCAGGAACTCCCTTATCTCGTCGGACAGTTCACCGAGTTCCGCCTCGGACAGCGCCTTCAGGTCGCGTGGTTGCCGGATGGTCTCCAGGATCGTCACGTCGGGCCCCCTCTCGGTCCGTGCCTTGCCTCAACTCACCGTCACTGCCGGTTTCCCCGTGACCACGGGGGCCCCGGAGGCGGCCCCGTCCTGCTCCAACTGCTCGGCGATCCTCATCGCCTCCTCGATGAGGGTCTCCACGATCTTCGACTCGGGGACGGTCTTGACGACCTCGCCCTTCACGAAGATCTGGCCCTTGCCGTTGCCGGAGGCGACGCCGAGGTCGGCCTCGCGGGCCTCGCCGGGGCCGTTGACGACGCAGCCCATGACGGCGACCCGCAGCGGGACCTCCATGCCCTCGAGCCCCGCCGTCACTTCCTCGGCGAGCTTGTACACGTCGACCTGGGCGCGGCCGCAGGACGGGCAGGAGACGATCTCCAGCCCGCGCTGCTTGAGGTTCAGGGACTCCAGGATCTGGTTGCCGACCTTGACCTCCTCCACCGGAGGAGCCGACAACGAGACCCGGATGGTGTCGCCGATGCCCTCGCAGAGCAGCGCCCCGAAGGCGACCGCCGACTTGATCGTGCCCTGGAACGCCGGGCCCGCCTCCGTGACACCGAGGTGGAGGGGATAGTCGCACTGCGCGGCGAGCTGCCGGTACGCCTCGATCATCACGACCGGGTCGTTGTGCTTCACCGAGATCTTGATGTCACGGAAGTCGTGCTCCTCGAACAGCGACGCCTCCCACAGCGCCGACTCCACCAGCGCCTCCGGCGTCGCCCTGCCGTACTTCTGCAGCAGCCGACGGTCCAGCGAGCCCGCGTTCACACCGATGCGGATCGGCGTGCCGTGCTCCTTCGCCGCCTTCGCGATCTCCCGCACCTTGTCGTCGAACTGCTTGATGTTGCCCGGGTTCACCCGCACCGCCGCACAGCCCGCCTCGATCGCCGCGAACACGTACTTCGGCTGGAAGTGGATGTCCGCGATCACCGGGATCTGCGACTTGCGCGCGATCGTCGACAACGCGTCCGCGTCGTCCTGCGTCGGACACGCCACCCGCACGATCTGACACCCCGACGCCGTCAGCTCCGCGATCTGCTGCAACGTCGCCCCGATGTCCGACGTACGCGTCGTCGTCATCGACTGCACCGACACCGGGGCGTCTCCACCCACCGCCACGGAGCCGACCTGGATCTGCCGGCTCCTGCGGCGCGACGCCACCGGCCGGACCGGCATCCCGGGCAGGCCCAGGCTGACGGCGGTCACCGCCTCACTCCCGGTTTCCGTTGACGGTCTCGCGCATCGCGCGCAGGGACTCCTTCAGCGACCCCATGGTGGCGAGGACGGCGGTCGGCTCGTAGCCGCAGTGCGCCATGCAGTTGGCGCAGCGCGGGTCCTTCCCGCGGCCGTACCGGTCCCAGTCGGTCTCCTCGATGAGCTCGCGGTACGTCGGCACGTATCCGTCGCTCATCAGGTAGCAGGGCCGCTGCCAGCCGAAGAGGGAGTAGTTCGGGATGGCCCACGCGGTGCACGGGAAGTCGACCTTGCCCTCGAGGAAGTCGAGGAACAGCGGCGAGTGGTTGAGCCGCCAGCGACGCCGGTTGCCGCCCGAGAAGGCCTTCTTGAACAGTTCGCGGGTCTGCTCAACCCCGAGGAAGTGCTCCTGGTCGGGCGCCTTCTCGTAGGCGTAGGCGGGCGAGATCATCATCTCGTCGACCTTGAGGTCGTCGTTGAGGAAGTTGAGGACCTCGACGATGGTCTGCGGGGTGTCGGTGTTGAAGAAGGTCGAGTTGGTGGTCACCCGGAACCCGCGCCGCTTGGCCTCCTTGATGGCCGCCACGGCCTCGTCGAAGACGCCCTCCTTCGCCACCGACTCGTCGTGCCGCTCCCGCAGCCCGTCGATGTGCACGGCGAAGGCGAAGTAGGGAGAGGGCGTGAACTTCTCCATCTTCTTGCGCAGCAGCATGGCGTTGGTGCAGAGGAAGACGTACTTCCTCTTCGCCACCAACTGCCGGACGATCTCGTCGATCTGAGGGTGCATCAGGGGCTCGCCGCCCGCGATGGACACCATCGGCGCACCGGACTCCAGCACCGCACCGACGGCCTGGGCGACCGGCATGCGCTGTTTCAGCACTCCCGCCGGGTGCTGGATCTTGCCGCAGCCCTCGCACTTGAGGTTGCAGGCGAAGAGGGGTTCCAGCTCGACGATGAGCGGGAACTTGTCCCGCTTGCGGAGCTTCTGTTCAGCCAGGTATGTAGCGACCTTGATGGACTGGCGCAGCGGCATGGCCATGTGGCTCACCTCCGGGGGAGCAGAACATTACGGTGCCATTCGAAAAAAGCAGGCAGCACTGAACGAAGGACGCGGAAAGCCGATATTCCACCGCGCACCGTGCCGATCCGGACGAGTTCATGTTCAGGAGCGTCCACGACCACCCGTACGGCCGCAACCGGGCGCGGTTCGGCCCGCACGGCGCTCCAGAGCGTGGACGCCGACTCCATGTCGACCGCGATCGCGCCCGTCGCACGCAGGTCGGCCCGTTCGTGTCCGCGCACCACGTGGTCGGAGCCGGTGAGCGGGCCGGTGTGCACGGTGCGCCCCGGCAGGATGCGCACCAGCTCCTTGACCAGCAGGTCGGCGCCGACGCAGGGCACCCGGCCGCGCGGGTCCCGGGTCTCCTCGGCGACGACCAGGTCGCCGGGGTGCATGCCGGGCGCGAGACCGGCGCAGAAGCCGGTGGCCAGCACGACCGCCCCGCCGAGCACCGGGTCGGCCAGCACCCGGGTGACGGAGCGTTCCGCCGCTCTGGGGCCCATGCCCGTCCGCAGGACGGTGACCGGCCCGTCGGCCCCGCTGCGGTCGCCCAGGCGCAGGGCGAGGTGCTCGATGCCGAGCGCGCAGGCGATCAGCAGCGGGGCCGGGACGGGCTGCGCGTTCATCAGCTCCCCTCGGCCTCGATGGACGCCGCGTGCGGGGCGGGCTTCTTGCTGAACGGCTCTCCGTGCAGATACCGGCCCAGCGCGGTCAGCGGGAAGACCTGCCGGTAGAGGTGGTAGTTGATCGAGAAGTCCCAGGGGAATCCGGTGCCGGTGAAGTACGGCTCGTCCCAGGAGCCGTCCTCCCGCTGTGTCGCCGCCAGCCAGGCGACACCGCGTTCGACGGCCTCGGAGTCCCGCTCCCCCGCCGCCAGCAGCGCCATCAGGGCCCAGGCGGTCTGTGAGGCGGTCGAGGCGCCCCGGCCGCTCCAGCGGGCGGGGTCCCGGTAGGAGCGCAGGTCCTCGCCCCAGCCCCCGTCGTCGTTCTGCACCCGTTCCAGCCAGGCCACCGCCCGGCGGATCGCGGGATGCCGTGGGGACAGCCCCGCTGCCGTGAGCGCGGGCACCACCGACCCGGTGCCGTAGATGTAGTTGACGCCCCAGCGCCCGAACCACGAACCCTCCGGCTCCTGTTCGGCCAGCAGCCAGGTGATGCCGCGCCGGGTGCGCGGGTCGGCCGAGAGCCCCTCCACGGCCAGCATCTCGACCACGTGAGCGGTGACGTCGGCGGACGGCGGGTCGATGACCTCGCCGAAGTCGCAGAACGGCAGCCGGTCGGGGAACCGGCTGGTGTTGTCGACGTCGAAGGCGCCCCACGCGCCGTTCTTCGACTGCATCCCGAGGTTCCAGCGCACACCGCGCGCGATGGCCCGGTCCATCCGCTCCGGGTCGTGGTGCGCGACCCGGCGCAGGGCGAGCACCACCTCGGCGGTGTCGTCGATGTCCGGGTAGTTGTCGTTGTGGAACTCGAACGCCCATCCACCGGGCGGCAGTTGAGGCCTTCGTACCGACCAGTCGCCGGGGCGCACGACCTGCTCGCCGAGCATCCAGTCGGCGGCCTTGACCAGTTGCGGATGGTCGGCGGGCACTCCCGCGTCGGCCAGCGCGATCGTCGCCAGGCAGGTGTCCCACACCGGCGACTGGCAGGCCTCGATCATCCGGGCGCCGTCCTCGCGCCACACCGCGTAACGGTCGAGCGACCGCAGCCCGGCCTGCATCACGGGATGTCCGAAGTCGTAGCCGAGCAGGTGCAGGGCGATGACCGAGTACACGGCGGGCGGCTGGATCCCGCCCCAGCAACCGTCGTTCTCCTGGCGCTCGACGATCCACCGCGCGGCGGAGTTCAGGGCCGCCTTGCGCAGCCTGCGCACCGCGACCGTCCGGTATCCGCGCACCACCTTGTCGAGCCGCTGGAAGAGACCGTCCCAGGTGTTCACGGGGGCAAGAGGTCTGGGGGGACAGGGGTCGGCGGGGTCGGTGTGCAGCTCGTCGAGCGGGAAGGGCGCCGGGCGCACCGGGCGCTTCGCCGAGACGACGGTGAGCGGCACGATCGTCTGGCGGGCCCAGCAGCCGAAGTTGTAGATGCTCAGCGGAAACCATTTGGGGAAGAACAAGAGCTCGGGCGGCAGTTCGGGCAGGTCCTCCCACCTCCACCAGCCGAACAGGGCCAGCCAGATCCGGGTGAAGACCCGGGCGGCCGCGATGCCCCCCTGGTCGCGGATCCAGGCGGAGGCCCGGGCCATGTGGGGCGCGTCGGGTTCGTCGCCGGCCAGCCGCAGGGCGACGTACGCCTCGACGGTGGCGGAGAGGTCGGGCGGCCCGCCGTAGAAGGTGGCCCAGGTGCCGTCCTCGCGCTGCTCGCCGCGGACGAAGAGCGCGGTGGCCCGGGTGGTCGCCTCGTCGCGGATGCCCAGGAACTGGCGGAGCAGCAGATCCTCGGCGTCCATCGTGACGTTCGTCTCGAGGTCGCCCTTCCACCAGCCCTCGGCGTCCTGCCGGGCGAGCAGGAAGTCGGTGGCGCGTTGCGTGGCGCGTGCGGCGGCTTCTTGTACCCCGGCCGCCACGGGGATGGTGAGGGCTGTTTCGCTGGCCGCGGCAGCGCGGGGCGGCAGGGCCGCCCCGGTGCTTCCGTCGGTCGTCGCTGTCATGGCTTCCCCTTCGTGCAGTGTGCATCTCGTTGCGTCTGCTGTGGGTCCGCCGTCGGCCGGTGCTCTCTCTCCTCGCACACCGGCCGGCGACTACGCGAGGGCTATTCGACCGATAGTGATCATCTCTTTCGTACGACGACGAAGTCGGCGAGCGCCGTGAACCGCTCCCGCACCGGCTCGGGCATGTCCACGGCGTTCAGGGCCTCGATGGCGACGGCGTGCTGCCGGCGTGCCTCCCCGGCGGTCCACTCACGGCCGCCCGCCTCCTCGATCAGGGCGGCCCGGGCCGCGAACTCCTCCTCGGAGAAGTTGGCGAAGTCGCTGCTCTTGGCGTCCGCGGCGAGGATCTCGCCGAGCCGCTCGGAGGCGGGGCCGCCCGCGGCGAGGGCGGCCACCACGGGCAGTGACTTCTTGCGCTGGCGCAGGTCGCTCCAGGTCTGCTTGCCGGTGGCCTCCGGGTCGCCCCAGATGCCGAGGAGATCGTCGACGGCCTGGAAGGCGAGGCCGAGGTGGTGGCCATACCTCTCCAGGGTGTCCGCGGTGCGCTCGTCGGCTCCGCCGAGCACCGCGCCGATCGAGCTGGCGCAGGCCAGCAGGGCGCCGGTCTTGTTGCCCTCCATCTCCAGGCACTCCTCGACGCTGACCCGGTCGCGGTGCTCGTAGGAGATGTCCTGCGCCTGGCCGTCGATGAGGGCGCGGGTGGCGGTGGTCAGCCGGCGCGTGGCGCGGCCGGCCTCGACGGTGCCGAGTTCCAGCAGGATCTCGTTGGCGAGGGCGAACAGGGCGTCGCCGACCAGGATGGCCTGGGCGGGGCCGTGCACCTTCCAGACGGTGTCGCGGTGGCGGCGCTGTTCGTCGCCGTCCATCAGGTCGTCGTGCAGCAGCGAGAAGTTGTGGACCAGCTCCACGGCGACCGCGCCGGGGACGCCGACCTCGGGAGCGGCCCCGGCGACCTCCGCGGAGAGCACGGCGAGCGCGGGACGCACCGCCTTGCCGCCGTCGCCGTCGGTCGGGTTGCCCTGGGCGTCGATCCAGCCGAAGTGGTAGGCGGCGACCGTGTCCATCGGCGGCGCCAGACGGTCGACGGCCGCCCGCAGCACCGGTGTGGCCAGGGTGCGGCCGCGCTCCAGGAGCGCGGTCACGTCCACCGCGGTCCGCCGGGCGGCCGACGTGGCCGGGGGCACAGTGGGCACAGATTCTCCTCTTGTCGCGGTACCGGAGGGGGTGCGGGGGTGTGCCGAGCCGTGCTGGTCGAACGTCACCGGGTCCCACCTCGCAGGGATACGCCGGTTCCCTCCGGCTCTGGGCCGAAGGTGCGGGGGTCGCCCCCCGGGACGATGCTGTGGGCCGTCTCCTCGAACGCGAAGAGGCGACGGGGCCGGCCCAGGGCGCCGAGCGCGGCGTCCGCCGCGCTCACGCCGCTGCGGACCGCACCCTCCATGGTCGCGGGCCACCCTGTGGCGGTCCACGCTCCGGCCAGGTACAGGCCGGGGGCTTCGGTGCGGGCGCCGGGGCGGAGCCGCCCGACGCCGGGGGCGGGGGCGAACGTGGCGGTCCGCTCCCTGGTCACGAAGAAGTCCTTCACCTCGGCGCGGCGCGCGCCCGGCAGCAGCCGTCGCAGCTCGGGCAGATAGCGCTCGCGCAGGGCGGCGACGGGCTCGTCGATCTCGTCCTGTGCGGCGGACTGGGAGAGGGCGAGGTACTGGCCCTCGCGCAGCCCGGAGGCGTGGGTGCGGTCGAACACCCACTGCACGGGGGTGCCGAGGGCCGCGAAGAAGGGCGTGTCGAGCACCTTGCGGTCGTAGACGACGTGCACGTTGAGGATGGGCGCGGTGCCGATCTCGAGCAGTCGTCCGACGTCGTGGAGCGCTCCGGCGGGCAGCAGGTCGTAGGCCTCGCGCTGCGGTACGGCGAGCACGACGGCGTCCGTGCGGAGCGTCTCGCCGGGAATCCGCACGCGCCAGGTCCCGTCGTCGTCGGGAGCGAGGGAGGCGACGCGGGTACGGACCTCGGTGCGCACGCCCGCGGAGTCGAGCGCCCTGCGGGCCAGCCGGTCGTGCAGCTCGCCCAGCGGGACGTGCGCCCAGCCGATGTCGGCCGCGCCCGGGTCGGACAGCAGGCCGGTCTTGAACACCATCGCGGCGAGCCCCAGCGAGCAGTCGCCCGCGACCGCGTTGAGGGTGGCGACCCCGACCAGGTCCCACAGGGCCTCGACGGCGCGCGCCGACTGTCCGTGCGCGGTCAGCCAGCTGCCGAAGTCCTGCGCGTCCAGGGCCGGATCGGCGAGGTCGAGCCCCTTCAGCGCGAGCGCCGCGCGGCCAACCCTGGCGCGTTCGGCGAGCGAGAGGTGCGGATACGCGGCGAGGCTGCGCCCCAGATGCAGGGGCACCGGCAGGGCGTCGCGGCGCAGCCGGCCGAGCCGCCGCCCCTCGGGCTTGTCGACGTCGACGACGGGCACGTCGAGACGATTCTGCAGCGGCGCCAGCGCGCTGCCGTCGATGCGGTCGAGGAACCACCGGTAGGCGGTGCAGCAGCGCAGGTAGACGTGCTGTCCGTTGTCGACGGTCAGCTCGCCGCGCCGGAAGGAGAAGGCGAGGCCGCCGAGCCGGGGCCGCCCCTCGAGCAGGGTGACGCGCACACCCGCGTCGGCGAGCGCGAGCGCGGCGGTGACTCCGGCCAGCCCGCCCCCGACGACGACGGCGGTGCGCCCCGGAGGTCCGGGCGCCTGCGCGGCGTCCGCCAGCTGCTCGTCGTTCATCGTGCACCCTCCCGTGCAGGCCGGCCCTGGTGTTTGAATGCTGCACCGCAGGCCGTCGCAGTCAGGGACGCCGCGCCGCACCGGAGGGTTGCGCACCGCTTTTCCCCGGTGGCGTCACCGTGGCCCAGGTCGTCGCCCGGCACGTCCATCAGGCGTGCCTCCTGACGCTCCGTCGCGACACGTGCCGGGCGTCCAGGCCCGACAGGCCGCGCACGGCGACATAGGCCTTCTCCCGGCCGGGCAGCGAGACGCGGCCGCGCAGCACGGCCTCGGGGTCGCGCTCGATGCGGTCGAGGAGCCGGCGGTAGATGCCGGCCATGGCGGCGACGCAGGCGCCGCTGCGCCGGTCGAGCATGGGCAGCAGCCGGTAGCCCTCGGCGAAAAGGGTGCGGGCCCGCCGCACCTCGAAGTGGACGAGACCCGCGAAGTCGGAGCCCTCCGGCGGCTTCGGCCCGTCGAACCCGGCCGAGCAGCCGAACTTGGCGAGGTCGTCGGCGGGCAGATAGGTCCGGCCGCCCGCCGCGTCCTCGCGCACGTCTCTGAGGATGTTCGTGAGCTGGAGTGCGAGCCCGAGCGTGTCGGCGTACTCCGGCGCGCGCTCGGCTCCGCGCGCCCCCGGCTGGGTGCCGAACACACCGAGGGAGAGCCGCCCGATGGCGCCCGCCACGCAGCGGCAGTACACCTTCAGGTCGTCCCAGGTCTCGTACGTCTCGCCGCGCACGTCCATCAGCACGCCGTCGATCAGTTCGTCCAGGCCGCCCAGCGGGACCGGGAAGGCCCGGGCCGTGTGCGCGAGGGCGACGGCGACGGGGTCGGTGTCGTCCTCCTCGATCTCGCCCGCGCGGATGCGGGTGAGCAGCGCCCTGGTGTCCTCGAGCCGGGCACTCTTGACGTCGCCGTCCAGCGCGCCGTCGCCGATGTCGTCGACGCGGCGCGAGAAGGCGTAGAGCGCCGACATCGCGCGGCGTTCGGGCGTGGGCAGCAGCCGGATCCCGTACGCGAAGTTGCGGGCCTGATGTCCGGTGACGGTCTCGCAGTAGCTGTAGGCGGCGAGTACCGGTGCGGACGCGTGCACGGACGACTCCACGGTCCGGATCACCCCTCTCCTCGCAGGGTCACGCCCACCTCGCGCAGCAACTGGAGCTTGCCGGGCTTGGGCGGGCCGGGAAGTACGTCGTACTCGGCGGCGGCGATCGCTCGGATCGCCGCCCTTCCTCCCGCCACGAACCCCGCGAGCAGCAGTCTCAGCCTGCCGTGGACGCTACCCACCAAGGGGGCGCCTTCATTCAGCAGATCGCGGGCGCGTTGCGCCTCGTACGCGACCAGCGCGCGCACCGACGCGCCCGCGGTCCCCTCGGCAAGGTCCGTTTCCTGGACGTGAAAGCGCTTCATGTCCGCGGCGGGCAGGTAGACACGGTCACGGCCGAGGTCCTCGGTCACGTCCTGCAGGTGTTCGACGATCTGCAGTGCGGTGCAGACGGAGTCGGAGAGGCGGATCCGCTCGGGGCTCGAGGCGCCGGTGACGGCGAGGACCAGTCGGCCCACGGGATTGGCGGACAGCTCGCAGTAGGCGAGGAGGTCGTCGTAGGTCTCGTAGCGGGTGACGAGCTGGTCCTGCCGGTTGGCGGCGATCAGGCCGAGGAAGGGCTCCGGACCGAGCGCGCGGCGGCGGACGGCCGGCTGGAGGCGGCGCAGCAGAGGGTGCCGGGGCGTGCCGTCGAAGACCCGTCGCAGATCGGCCTCGAACGCGTCCAGCAGGACCATGCGGTCCGCGGCCTCGGCGGCCGGCACGCCGAGCAGCCGGGCGTCGGCGCCGCCCGGCGCGAGGTCTCCGTCGCCGATGTCGTCGACGAGACGGGCGAAGCCGTACACCGCCATGAGGTCGTCACGCCAGGCCCGGGGCAGGAAGAAGGGGGCCACGGGGAAGTTCTCGTGCGCGGCCTTGTCCAGCGTGGCGTCCACCGGGTCGCCGACGCCCGGCGCGGCGGTCGCCGTCATCCCCGGCCGCCCGCTGCGGAAACGGCGCGGCCTGCGCTGAGCTGGGGAGTTTCCGTAGCCAATGCCGTCACATCTCCCGTTCTACACTGCTGACCCAATACACACTATTTCGGACACGCCGCCCGCACGTCGGCGCGGGCTTCGGCCATGGGCGCTGAGCGTTATCGCCCCACTTGACGCGTTTCGGGACCGGTCCAGCTTACGTTGTACAACGCAGCAAGGTGCGCAGGGGTGTCCTGCACATCACAACAACACACCGATTGGCGTCAAGATTCCTTGCGCGGGCGGGAGTTGACGCTTCCTTTGCAGACGCGGGGCCCCGCCGGACAGTTCCGACGGGGCCCCGGCGGCACGAGCTACTTGCCCGAGAACTTCTCGTACTCCCGCAGGACCTCTTCGGTCGGCCCGTCCAGACGCAGTTCACCGCGTTCCAGCCAGAGCACCCGGTCGCAGGTGTCCCTGATCGACTGGTTGCTGTGGCTGACCAGGAACACCGTGCCGGCCTGCTCGCGCAGCTCGCGCACCCGTGCCTCGGAGCGCCGGCGGAACTTGGCGTCGCCGGTGGCGAGGGCCTCGTCGATCATCAGGACGTCGTGGTCCTTGGCCGCGGCGATGGAGAACCGCAGCCGGGCCTGCATGCCGGAGGAGTAGGTGCGCATCGGCAGGCTGATGAAGTCGCCCTTCTCGTTGATGCCCGAGAAGTCGACGATCCCCTGGTAGCGCTCCCTGATCTCCTCACGGGACATGCCCATCGCCAGACCGCCCAGGGTGACGTTGCGTTCGCCGGTGAGGTCGTTCATCATCGCGGCGTTGACGCCGAGCAGCGAGGGCTGTCCGTCGGTGTAGACCTTGCCGCTCTCCGGCGGCAGCAGCCCGGCGATGGCGCGCAGCAGCGTGGACTTGCCCGAGCCGTTGGAGCCGATCAGACCGATGGCCTCGCCCCGGTGGGCGACGAAGGAGACGCCGCGCACCGCGTGCACCTTGCGCACGCCGCGTTCCTCACCGCGCTTGACGATACGGCTGAGGGCGGCGGTGGCGCTGCCCTTCCCGCTCTTGGCGCCGTTGACGCGGTAGACGATGTGGACCTCGTCGGCGATGACCGTCGGGACCCTACGTCCCGCCTTCTCCCCCGGAAGCGGATCAACCACGGCCGTACCTCTCCTCCGCCTTCCAGAAGTACACGAACCCGCCGACGGCCATGAGGACCGCCCAGCCGCCCGCGACCGCCCACACGTGGTCGGGCAGGTTCTCCGCGCCGTACTCCTCGATGAGCGCGAAGCGCATGAGGTCCATGTAGATGGCGGCGGGGTTCCACTGCAGGACGTTCGCCACCCACTGCGGCTTGTCCGCGAGGAAGACGGGGATGGAGAACATCACGCCGGAGGCGTACATCCACGTCCGCATCACGAACGGCATCAGCTGCGCCAGGTCGGGGGTCTTCGCGCCGGCCCGCGCGAACACCAGCGCCAGGCCGGTGTTGAAGCAGAACTGCAGGGCCAGCACCGGGACGATCAGCGTCCAGGACAGGTCCGGGTAGCTGCCCATGCCGATCACCACGGCGAACAGCACCAGCATCGAGTACAGCAGTTGCTGGAGCTGCTGCAGCGCGAAGGAGATCGGCAGCGAGGCGCGCGGGAAGTGCAGCGCGCGCACCAGACCGAGGTTGCCGGAGATCGCCCGGACGCCGCTCATCACCGAGGTCTGCGTGAAGGTGAACACGAAGACGCCCGTGACCAGGAAGGGGATGTACACGTCCTTGGGCATCCCGCGACTGGCGTTCAGGAGGAGGCCGAAGATCATGAAGTACACGGCCGCGTTCAGCAAGGGCGTTGCCACCTGCCACAGTTGGCCCAGCTTGGCCTGGCTGTACTGCGCGGCCAGCTTCGCCCGGGAGAACGCCAGGATGAAGTGACGGCGCCCCCACAGCTGGCGCACGTACTCCCGCAGCGGAGGCCGGGCGCCGCTCACGGCCAGCCCGTACCTGGCTGCCAGCTGCGCCGCCGTGAGGCCCTCGTCGGGCGACGGAAGCGCGCTCACGGCGACTCCGACGTCATGCGTTGTCTCACTCACAGGTAGGAAACCTTCGTCTTCGGGATGCGCGGCCTTGAGGGGGCCCGCATGAGCCGGGGGCCGCGGTACGTCCCGGGGCCCTCAGGGACGAGCTTGTCAGATCACCGGAGGCCGGCCCAGTCGGGTCAGCCGCCACACCGTACGCCACTTCATGGGCCTGCGCGGCCCGCAGGGAGTGCTCCAGCCCTCCCGGAAACCGCCGAACCACGCCTTCAGGGCCGGCCCCGAGGGGCGGCGGACCAGCGTGAGCAGCATCCAGACCCCGAGGTAGACCGGGACCAGCGGGGCGGGAAGGTTCCGGCGGGCCAGCCACACCCGGTTGCGGGCCACCATGCGGTGGTAGACCGCGTGCCGTGAGGGCGCGGTCGTCGGGTGGTACAGCACCATGTCCGAGCGGTAGTCGATCATCCAGCCCGCGTCGAGCGCCCGCCACGCGAGGTCGGTCTCCTCATGGGCGTAGAAGAACTCGCCGGGGAGGCCGCCGACCTGCTCGAGCACCTTCGTGCGGACGGCGTTCGCGCCGCCGAGGAAGGTGGTGACCCGGGACGAGCGCATCGGGTCGGAGGCACGCAGCCGGGGCACGTGGCGGCGCTGGGTGACGCCGGTGTCGGGGTCGGCGATCCGGAAGCTGATGATGCCCAGTTCCGGATCGGCGTCGAAGGCCCGGCGGCACAGCTCGGCCGTGTCCGTGTGGGCCAGCAGTCCGTCGTCGTCCAGGAAGAGCAGGACGTCGACGTCGCGGCCGCCGGGCCCGAAGGCCTCGATGCCGACGTTGCGGCCGCCGGGGATGCCGAGGTTCTCGGGCAGCTCGACCGTCCGGACGCCCTCGGGGACGTCCGGGACGGGCGCGCCGTTGCCGACCACGACCACCTCCACCCGGTCGCCGTCCTGCCCTGCGACCGAGTCGAGCAGGGCCCGCAGCTCGTCGGGGCGGTTGCCCATGGTGATGATCACCGCGCCGACCTTCGTCGCCGCGCTCACTTGAGCCTGCTCGAGGCGAGGATGGACACCAGGTGCAGCAGCGTCTGCAGCAGCGCGATGCCGGCCAGCACGGCCACACCGAGCCGGGAGAAGAACAGGTCGCCGCGCATCTGGTCGGCGACGGCCAGGACCAGGATGAGCAGGGACGCCTCGATGCCGAGGATCAGCCGGTGGAACTGGAGCGCCGAGGCGGCCCGGCGGGCCAGCGCCATGCCGGAGGAGCGCGGCTCGGACGCCGACTCCTTGACCGGCGGCATCCCGCCCTGGTGGCGGGCGACGCCGACGAGGTCGGTCTCCGCCTTGATCAGGATCGCGCCGAGCGCGGCCAGCGTGCCGAGGAAGGCCCACAGCCAGTCGATGCGCCCGCTGCCCCACAGGTCGGCGGCGCGCAGACCGAAACCGACGAGCACGGCCGCGTCGGTCAGGTACGCGCCGACCCGGTCCAGATAGACCCCGGCCAGCGAGTACTGCTTCTTCCAGCGCGCGATCTCGCCGTCCACGCAGTCCAGCAGCAGGTACATCTGGACGCAGACCACGCCGAGCACGGCACCCGTGATCCCCGGCACCAGCAGGGCCGGGGCCGCGAGCACCCCGAAGACGGTCATCAGATACGTGAGCTGGTTGGGCGTGACCCTGGTGTTCACCAGGTAGCGGTCCACCCGCAGGGACACCTCACGCATGTAGAGGCGTCCCATCCAGTGCTCACCGCTGCGCCGGTCCTTCACCCCCGGGGGGTGGACGACCGGTCTGAGTTCAGCTACCGATGGCCTTGACATATTCGGTGTAGACGTCCTTGATCTGGTCGGGCTTGAGGTCGAGGTGTTCGAGGATCGTGTAGCGGCCGGGCCGGGTCTCGGGAGCGAACCCCACGGCGCGGACGAACTCGTCCACCGTGAAGCCGATGTCCTGCGGCAGGACGGGCAGTCCGTGCCGCCGCAGTACCTGGGCCATGTAGGCCGACTCCTCGTGCGCTCCGCGCAGGTACATCGCGAAGGCCGCGCCGAGTCCGCACTGTTCCCCGTGGGCCGCGGCCCGCCGGGGGAAGAGCAGGTCGAAGGCGTGGTTGATCTCGTGGCACGCGCCGGAGGAGGGGCGGGAGTCGCCCGACACCGACATCGCGATGCCGCTGAGCACCAGTGCCTCGGCCAGCACCTGGAGGAAGCCGGTGTCGCCGATGCCGCCCGGGTGCCGCAGCACGGCCTCGCCGGCCTGGCGGGCGATCGCGGCCGCGAGACCGTCGATCTTCTCGCCCTTGACCTGGTGGGCGAGCTCCCAGTCGGCGATCGCCGAGATGTTGGACACCGCGTCGCCGATGCCGGCGCGCACGAACCGCACCGGCGCCTCGCGGATGACGTCCAGGTCGATGACGACCGCGATCGGGTTCGGCACGCCGTAGGAGCCGCGCCCCGCGTCGTTGTCGAGGGTGGCGACCGGCGAACACAGGCCGTCGTGCGCGAGGTTCGTCGGCACGGCGACCAGCGGCAGGCCCACCCGCGCCGCGGCGAACTTGGCGCAGTCGATGATCTTGCCGCCGCCCAGGCCCACGACGGCGTCGTAGTGGCCGGCCTTTATGTCGCCGGCCAGCTGGACGGCGTCGTCGAGGGTGCCGCCGCCCACCTCGTACCAGGTGGCGCCGGGCAGGGCCGGGGTGAGACGCTCGCGCAGCCGGGCGCCCGAGCCGCCGCTGACGGCGATCGCGAGCTTGCCCGAGTGCGAGATGCGCTCGTCGGCGAGGACCCCGACCAGGTCGTCGAGGGCGCCCGGGCGGATGTCCACGACCACCGGTGAGGGAATCAGCCGGGTCAGTACTGGCACGCGATCTCCCGTCCGCGGGCGAGATCGTCGTGGTTGTCGATCTCCACCCACTTGACGTCGCCGATCGGCGCCACGTCGATACGGAAGCCGCGGTTCACCAGTTCCTGGTACCCGTGCTCGTAGAACTGCTGCGGGTCGGTCTCCCACACGGTCTTCAGCGCGTCGGCCAGTTCGGGCGCCGCGTCGCCCTCGATGAGCGTGACGCCGATGTACTCGCCGGTCGCCTCGGCCGGGTCCATCAGCTTGGTGATCTTCGTCATGCCCTTCTCGGGGTCGACGACGACCTTCATCTCCTCGTCCGCGAGGGACTTCACGGTGTCCAGCGCGAGGATGATCCTCCTGCCCTCGCCACGGGCGGCCAGCAGCGTCCGCTCGACGGAGACCGGGTGCACGGTGTCGCCGTTGGCGAGGATCACGCCGTCCTTGAGGGCGTCACGACCGCACCACAGGGAGTACGCGTTGTTCCACTCCTCGGCCCTGTCGTTGTCGATGAGGGTGATCCTGAGGCCGTACTTCGCCTCCAGCGCCGCTTTGCGCGCGTACACGGCCTCCTTGCGGTAGCCGACGATGACCGCGACCTCGGTCAGCCCGATCTCGGCGAAGTTGCCGAGCGTCAGGTCGAGGACCGTGGGCTCGCCTTCTATGCCCGCGGGCCCCACCGGCACCAGCGCCTTGGGCAGGCTGTCGGTGTAGGGGCGCAGACGCCGTCCGGCGCCGGCCGCCAGCACGAGGCCGATCATGCGGGTTCTCCTTCATCGTGTACGGCGGGAGCGCCACCCTTGTGAGCGGCCACCCAGAAGCGGATGCTCTCGAGGAGCACCACCACGGCGACGGCCACGGCGAGGACCGTGAGCGCGACCGTGAACTGCGAAGCGGTGAGCAGCGCGGCCAGCACGGCCACGAGCAGCGTCCGCCCCTCCTGCCCCCCGACGGTGCGCACCAGCCAGGCCGGCGGCGCTCCGGCGTCGCCGCGGATGCGGTACACCGTGTCGTAGTGATGGTAGGCGACGGCGGCGACCAGCCCGAAAGCCGCAGGAAGCGCTCCGTCCACGTCGGCCCGGGCCGCCAGGATCAGGACCGTGCCGTACTCGGCGGCGCGGAACAGCGGGGGGATCAGCCAGTCGAGGGAGCCCTTGAGGGGATGGGTGACGGCCTCGGCGGACGCCAGCACGTACGCGCCGGCCATCAGGACGACCCACCAGCTCGGGCCCCACATCCAGGCCCCGAGGGCGACCAGGACGGCGCCGACGGCGGCGCTGAGGGGCGCCGTGCGCCGGGGCTTGCCGGGAAGGAGGCGGACCAGCGCCTCGGTCAGCGGCCCGCTGTCCGCGAGGTCCGCCAGCGCCTGCGCCGCCCGGTCCGTCCGCCTGGCCTTGCGGGTCAGCGAGCGCAGAACGCGGCCCGCCGTCGTGTACGTCGCCGCGAAGGCACAGCCGATCAGCAGCGCGTAGAAGGTGATGCGGGGGGTGGTGAGCGCGGTCAGCACGGCGATCATGGCCCATCGTTCGCCGATGGGCAGAACTATCATCCGCCGCACCCAGACCGTCCAGCCCACGCTGTCGAGCTTGTCGGAGAGGGCGGCGGTGGGGCTGGTGTTGGCGGTGGCGTCGTGGTTGGCCTCGTTGAAGGAGAAGTCCACGACGTGCCGGCAGGTCTGCAGGACCATGGCGCCCAGCGCGAGCGCCCACACGTCGTCGCCGCCGCGCGCCGCCCCCAGGGCGAGGCCCGCGTAGTAGGCGTACTCCTTGGCCCGGTCGAAGGTGGCGTCGAGCCAGGCGCCCAGGGTGGAGTACTGCAGGGAGTAGCGGGCGAGCTGGCCGTCGGTGCAGTCCAGGACGAACGAGGCGATCAGCAGGACGCCGGCCGCGACGAACCCGCCGCGGGTGCCGGTGGCCGCGCAGCCCGCCGCGATCAGCGCGGTGATCAGCGAGGCGGTCGTGACCTGGTTCGGGGTGAGGCCGCGACGGGCGCACCAGCGGGCGATGTAGCGGGAGTACGGGCTGATGAAGTACGTGGTGAAGAAGCCGTCGCGGGCCTTGACGGCCGACTTCAGGCGCACCGCCTCGTCGTCCAGGGCGGCCACGGCCTGCCGTGCCTCGTTGCGGGTCTGCGGGTCGACGGGGACCTGCGCGACCAGGCTGCCCAGTTCGGGGCGGTGCACTCCGACGCCGTCGGCGTCGAGGGCGGCGACCACACGGTCGGCGAGGCTCTCGACGGCCAGCAGGGTGCCGCCGCTCGCGGAGTTCTCGCGGGCCATCGCGCGGGTCAGGGCCTGCCGGCCGGCCGGCTGCGCGGTCAGCGCGCCCGGGATCGCGGCGAGCGGGAAGCGGGGGTCGGTGAGCCCGAGGCGCAGCGCGTGCTCGTGGCCGACGAAACGGGCGTCCACGACGGCGACGCGCTGGTCGCCGGGGACGGCGGCGAGGAGTGTCTCGGCGTCACCGGCGTCGGAGGCGGTCAGGACGTCGAAGCCGAGGGACCGCAGGTCGCCCTCGATCGACGATCCGGGGACCGGCGAGCCGGTGAGGATGGCGGTCGACAACCGAACTCACTCCCTGGGTCCGGCGCGGTTCACGCCGGTCATGAACGATGGGGGGCGCCCCTTGGCTGCACCGGCGACCTCACCGGCGCCGCACCAGGCGGGCGGCATGTCGGCAGAGGCTATCGGATGCCGGGAAGGCCGCGTTCACCGCCCGTTGCGGCACGGCCGACACGGTCCCCGGCGCCACCGTCCCCCGGTGGAACCGGCCTTCGCCGAGATCATCATGGGTGATCGGCGGCCCGGCCGACAAACCGCGGCCCCCGGAGCCGACATCCCGGATATCGCCCAGGGCCGGGCCTTCACCGCGGTCGGCATAGGGTCACAGGCATGACGTGGCTGATCACCGGCGGAGCCGGATACATTGGGGCCCACGTGGCGCGCGCCGTCACGGGGGCCGGGGAAAGGGTCGTCGTGCTGGACGACCTCTCGTCCGGCGTCACCGCCCGGCTCGGGGCGGACGTCCCGCTGGTCAGAGGCTCGGCGCTCGACGGCGACCTGCTCAGGAAGACCCTCGCGGAGCACGCCGTGACCGGTGTCGTGCACCTGGCCGCGCACAAGCAGGTCGGGGAGTCGGTGGCGCAGCCCACCCGCTACTACCGGGACAACGTGGGCGGTCTCGCCACGCTGCTCGAGGCGGTCGCCGAGGCCGGGATCCGGCGGTTCCTGTTCTCCTCCTCCGCGGCCGTCTACGGCAATCCCGATGTGGACCTCATCACCGAGGACACCCCGTGCGCGCCGGTGAACCCGTACGGCGAGACCAAGCTCGCCGGAGAGTGGCTGGTGCGGGCGGCGGGACAGGCGCACGGCATCGCGACGACGTGCCTGCGCTACTTCAACGTGGCCGGGGCGGCGGCGCCCGAGCTGGCCGACACCGGGATCTTCAACGTCGTCCCGATGGTCTTCGACCGGCTCACCCGCGGCGAGGCCCCGCGGATCTTCGGCGACGACTACCCGACGGCGGACGGGACCTGCGTGCGGGACTACATCCACGTGGCGGACCTGGCCGAGGCCCATCTCGCGGCGGCCCGGCGGCTCGGCGCGCCGGACGCGACGGGCGACCTGACGGTCAACATCGGCCGGGGCGAGGGCGTCTCGGTGCGCGAGCTGGTCACCCTGATCGGCGAGGTCACCGGCGACGCCCGCCCGGCCGTCGTCGAGGGGCGCAGGCCCGGGGACGCGCCGCGCGCGGTGGCCGCGGCGCAACTGGCGGCCCGGGAACTGGGCTGGACGGCCCGGCGCGGGGTACGGGAGATGGTCGAGTCGGCTTGGCAGGGCTGGCGGCTGCACCGCCCCTGACAGTGGGTGTGGAGCTGCCCTGACCTGCGCTTCGTTTCCGCAGGTCAGGGCACATGACAACGGTGTTCAGTGCCGCGTTGCCGGATACCCCCCACCCGTAGTTGACTGTGAGCCCGGGCAGCACACGTACGGACCACGGGAAGGCTGTATCCATGGGGGCTGGGCACGATCACGGCCACACGCACGCGCACGTGCCGCCCACCGGCACGGCCGCGGCGGCGTACCGCGGCAGGCTGCGCGGCGCTCTGGCGATCACGCTCGGCGTGATGGTGGTGGAGATCGTCGGCGGAGTGCTGGCGGACTCCCTGGCGCTGGTCGCGGACGCGGCGCACATGGCGACGGACGCGCTGGGTCTGGGCATGGCGCTGCTCGCCATCCACTTCGCGGGCCGGCCGCCGAGCGCGAACCGCACCTTCGGGCTCGCCCGCGCCGAGATCCTGGCCGCCCTCGCCAACTGTCTGCTGCTGCTCGGGGTGGGCGGTTACGTCCTGTACGAGGCGGTCCAGCGGTTCTTCTCGCCGGCCGCCACCGAGGGCGGGCTGATGATCTGGTTCGGCGCGATCGGCCTGGCGGCGAACATGGTCTCGCTGACCCTGCTGATGCGCGGCCAGGCGGAGAGCCTGAACGTGCGCGGGGCGTTCCTCGAGGTGGCCGCCGACGCGCTGGGCTCGGTGGCGGTGCTGATCTCGGCGGTGGTGATCCTGACCACCGGCTGGCAGACCGCCGACCCGATCGCCTCGCTGGTCATCGGCCTGATGATCGTGCCGCGGACCGTGAAGCTGCTGCGCGAGACGCTCGACGTGCTGCTGGAGTCGGCCCCCAAGGACGTCGACATGGCCGAGGTGCGGTCCCACATCCTCGCCCTGGACGGGGTGGAGGACGTGCACGATCTGCACGCCTGGACGATCACCTCCGGCATGCCGGTGCTGTCGGCGCACGTGGTGGTGAGCTCGGAGGCGCTGAACGCGATCGGCCACGAGAAGATGCTGCACGAGCTCCAGGGGTGTCTGGGCGACCACTTCGACGTGGAGCACTGCACCTTCCAGCTGGAGCCGAGCGGGCACGCCGAACACGAGGCGCGGCTCTGCCACTGAGCGCCCGTTCGGCACACCAGCGGATACGCACAGACGTTCGATACGGTTCCATGGACCCGCCGCCGGGCAAGATCGCCTTCGAGTCCCCCGCCGCGCCGAACGGGACACGCGCGCGGGACATGCGCGCTTTCCCGCGAAGGGCCGGGAGCGCCGGGCGAGTGCGGCAGACTGGGACGCGAGGACCGATGCTAAGGATGGGTATGCCGATCACACCTGCCACCGCGACACACGACTCGTCGAACGGGATCGCCGAAGCGATCTTGCTGGAGCTGGTCGACGAGAACGGCGTCACGATCGGCACCGCGGAGAAGCTCGCCGCCCACCAGCCGCCCGGGCAGCTGCACCGCGCGTTCTCCGTGTTCCTCTTCGACGAGCGGGGCCGGCTGCTGATCCAGCAGCGCGCGCTCGGCAAGTACCACTCCCCCGGCGTGTGGTCCAACACCTGCTGCGGCCACCCCTACCCGAACGAGGCGCCGTTCGCGGCGGCCGCCCGGCGCACCCACGAGGAGCTGGGCGTCTCCCCGTCGCTGCTCGCCGAGGCGGGCACGGTCCGCTACAACCACCCGGACCCGGACTCGGGCCTGGTGGAGCAGGAGTACAACCACCTGTTCGTCGGTCTGGTGCAGTCCCCGCTGCGGCCGGAGGCGGACGAGGTCGGCGACACGGCCTTCGTGACGCCCGCCGAGCTGGCGGAACGGCACGCGAAGGAGCCGTTCTCCTCCTGGTTCATGACCGTGCTGGACGCGGCACGGCCCGCGGTCCGCGAGTTGACGGGCCCCTCGGCGGGCTGGTGAGCATCAGCGCGTGCGCTCGGGCTTGAGCGGCACGGCGGCCCAGATCACCTTGCCGCCGCCGGCCGTGTGCTCGACGTCGCACACCCCGCCCGCCTCCCTGGCGATCTCCCGCACCAGGAGCAGTCCCCGGCCGCCGGTGCGGCCGTGATCGGCCTCCAGGGCGGTCGGGCGGTAGGGGTGGGCGTCCTCCACGGCGACCCGCACCCACTCGGCTCCGACGGCGACCTCCACCGCCAGCTCGGGTGACAGCAGGGCCGCGTGCCGCACGGCGTTGGTCACCAGCTCGGAGACGATCAGCAGGAGCCCCTGGGCCAGGTCGTCGGAGAGCGGCACACCCTGGCGGTACAGCAGGTCCCGCACCGCGTGCCGGGCCTGCGGGACCGAGGCGTCCACGGCGGAGGCGGTGAACCGCCAGACGCCTTCGTAGGGCAGCGGGCGCGGCACGGACTCCGCGGGGGGCTCGGGAAGTGCGCCTGGTCCGCCCTCTGGGCGTGGGTCGGGCCCGCGCCCGTGATCGTCCATCGTCCGGTCGCCGCCCTCGCGCTCGATTGTCACCACATCCGGAATGTTGGCAACGAGGCGGTCCTCCTCGGATGACTGAACAGAAGTCAGCGGTTATCGAGCGTTTTCGACCGCATCCGGGAGACCCGGGCGGCCGCAGGACCGTTTCTTTCGCATTCACGTCGCCTTCGCGCCCTCTTCGGGCCGTACGGGTCCGGCGGCGACGCTCTTCCCGTTCTGACTCCTTTTGCCGCCGTCACCGCCGGCGTCGCCGTGGTCGCCCCCGTCGGCCCACCCGATCACGGAACGAGCCGGGTGGCTAGCATCCGGGGCATGGAGCCCGAACTGCTGCACGGCGTCACGGACGCGGTCGCCACCGTCGTCCTGCACCACCCCGCGAAGCGCAACGCCATGACGGCCGCGATGTGGGCGGGGCTGCCCCCGCTGCTGGACGCCCTGGCCGCCGACCCCGCCGTACGGGCACTGGTGCTGACGGGTGCGGGCGGCACCTTCTGCGCGGGCGCCGACATCTCCACCCTGCAGGGCTCACCGGACGAGGCGCAGGCGCTGGCCGTGCGGGCCGAGGAGGCCCTGGCGGCGTTCCCGAAGCCCACGCTGGCCGCCGTGCGGGGCCACTGCGTCGGCGGCGGCGCCCAGCTCGCCGCCGCCTGCGACCTGCGGTTCGCCGAGGAGGGCGCGCTGTTCGGGGTGACACCGGCCCGGCTCGGGATCGTCTACCCGTCCTCCGCGACCCGGCGGCTGGTGTCCCTGGTGGGGCCCGCCACCGCCAAGTACCTGCTTTTCTCCGGCGAGTTGATCGACGCAGGGCGGGCGCTGCGCACCGGGCTGGTCGACGAGGTGCTCCCCGCGGACGCGCTCGACGGGCGGGTCGCCGAGTTCACCCGCCTGCTGGCGTCGCGCTCGCAGCTGACCCAGGCCGCCGCCAAGGAGTTCGCGAACGGACGCACCGACCGCGACGCCCACTGGAGCGCGCAGGCGCGCGGCAGCGGCGACACCGCGGAAGGCGTCGCCGCGTTCCTTCAGCGCCGGGAGCCGCACTTCACGTGGAGCACGTCGGGATGAGACGGCCCCGTGGCCCGATGGCCGCGCCCTGATCCCCGATTGTCGGCGCCACCTGCCACAATTGCCGCGCAACCTCAGTGGAGAAGGCGGTACGGGATCGTGACGACACCCGGGTCCATCGAAGCAGGATCCATCGAAGGCAGGATCGCCGAAGAGCTCGGCGTACGGGAGCGGCAGGTCAAGGCCGCCGTGGAGCTGCTCGACGGCGGCTCGACGGTGCCCTTCATCGCTCGCTACCGCAAGGAAGCGACCGAGATGCTCGACGACGCGCAGCTGCGCACGCTCGAGGAGCGGCTGCGCTATCTGCGGGAGCTGGAGGAGCGGCGGTCGGCGGTCCTGGAATCGGTGCGCGAGCAGGGCAAGCTCACCGACGCCCTCGAGGCGCAGATCCGCGACGCGCAGACCAAGGCGCGCCTCGAGGACATCTATCTCCCGTTCAAGCCCAAGCGGCGCACCAAGGCGCAGATCGCGCGCGAGGCGGGCCTCGAGCCGCTCGCCGAGGGCCTGCTCGGGGACGCCTCGGTCGACCCGCTCGCGGCCGCCGCCGCGTTCGTGGACGCCGACAAGGGCGTCGCCGACCCGCAGGCCGCGCTGGACGGCGCGCGGGCGATCCTCACCGAGCGGTTCTCGGAGGACGCCGACCTGATCGGCGAGCTGCGCGAACGCATGTGGGCGCGCGGGCGGCTGGCGGCCAGGGTGCGCGAGGGCAAGGAGGAGGCGGGCGCGAAGTTCGCCGACTACTTCGACTTCGCCGAGCCGTTCACCGCGCTGCCCTCGCACCGGATCCTGGCGATGCTGCGCGGCGAGAAGGAGGACGTCCTCGACCTCGTCCTGGAGCCGGAGGAGCCCTCCGAGCAGCCCGGCCCCTCCTCGTACGAGCCCATCATCGCCTCGAGGTTCAAGATCGCCGAGCGCGGTCGCCCCGGCGACAAGTGGCTGAGCGACACGGTCCGCTGGGCGTGGCGCACCCGCATCCTGGTCCACCTCGGCATCGACCTGCGGCTGCGGCTGCGCACGGCCGCCGAGGACGAGGCCGTGAACGTCTTCGCCGCCAACCTCCGCGACCTGCTGCTCGCCGCCCCGGCCGGCACGCGCGCGACGCTGGGCCTGGACCCCGGCTTCCGTACGGGCGTGAAGGTCGCCGTCGTCGACGCGACCGGCAAGGTCGTCGCGACGGACGTGATCTACCCGCACGTCCCGGCGAACAAGTGGGACGAGGCGATCGCCCGGCTCGCGCGGCTGGCCAGGGAGCACGCCGTCGACCTGGTCGCCATCGGCAACGGCACCGCGTCCCGCGAGACCGACAAGCTGGCCGGCGAACTCATCACGAAGCACCCGGAACTGCAGCTCACCAAGGTGATGGTGTCCGAGGCGGGCGCCTCCGTGTACTCGGCCTCGGCCTTCGCCTCCCAGGAGCTGCCCGACATGGACGTGTCGCTGCGCGGCGCCGTGTCGATCGCCCGCCGGCTCCAGGACCCGCTGGCCGAGCTGGTGAAGATCGACCCCAAGTCGATCGGCGTCGGCCAGTACCAGCACGACCTGTCCGAGGTGAAGCTGTCGCGCTCGCTGGACGCGGTGGTGGAGGACTGCGTGAACGGCGTCGGCGTGGACGTCAACACCGCCTCGGCGCCGCTTCTCTCGCGGGTGTCCGGCATCTCCTCCGGTCTCGCCGAGAACATCGTGGCGCACCGGGACGCCAACGGGCCCTTCACCTCCCGCTCCGAGCTGAAGAAGGTGGCCCGGCTCGGCCCGAAGGCCTACGAGCAGTGCGCGGGCTTCCTGCGCATCCGCGGCGGCTCCGACCCGCTGGACTCCTCCAGCGTGCACCCCGAGGCGTACCCGGTGGTGCGGCGCATGGTGAAGACCTCCGGTCAGGAGGTGGCGTCCCTCATCGGCAACACGGGTGTGCTGCGCTCGCTGCGGCCGACGGACTTCGTGGACGAGACGTTCGGACTGCCGACCGTCACCGACATCCTCAGGGAGCTGGAGAAGCCCGGGCGCGACCCGCGGCCCGCGTTCAAGACGGCGACCTTCAAGGACGGCGTGGAGAAGATCTCCGACCTGACCTCCGGGATGGTCCTGGAGGGCGTGGTGACGAACGTGGCGGCCTTCGGGGCGTTCATCGACGTCGGCGTCCACCAGGACGGACTGGCCCACGTCTCCGCGCTGTCGAAGACGTTCGTCAAGGACCCCCGGGACGTCGTCAAGCCCGGCGACATCGTCAAGGTGAAGGTGCTCGACGTCGACATCCCGCGCAAGCGGATCTCGCTGACGCTCCGGCTCGACGACGAGGCGGCCCCGCAGGGGGGTCAGGGGCAGTCCTCCGGCGGGGGCCGTTCGCAGCGCGGCGGCGGGCGACCGCCGCAGCAGCGGCAGCAGGGCGGGCAGCGTGGCGGAGGTGGCGGTGGCGGCGGCGGTTCGCGCCAGGCGCCGCCGCCGGCCAACAGCGCGATGGCCGACGCTCTGCGCCGAGCGGGCCTGGCGGACCCGAAGAAGGGCACGCGCTGACGGGGAGCTGAACGAGCGGTCCGGGACCGCGGGCGCACGCGCCGGGGCCCGGACCGCTCGTAAAGTCGCGGCATGGATGCTTCCCGGGTCCTCAGCTGGAGCGTGTCGGCGAGCGGCGGCTACGAGACCGCGTGGACCGAGGAGCGCGACGGCGCGCTCCGGGCCCGCGGGCGGGCGGTCGGCACGACGCCGGAGCCGTACTGGGTGTCCTACGAGCTCGACGCGGCCGACGGATTCGTGACCCGCCGGCTGCGGGTCACGGTCGAGACCGCCGCGCGCACGCGCTCCCTCGACCTGCGGCACGACGGACGGGGCGGCTGGACGGCCGACGGGGAACGCCTGCCCGGCTTCGAGGAGGCCCTCGACTGCGACCTGGGCCTGTGCCCGCTCACCAACACCATGCCGGTGCTGCGGCACGGGCTGCACCGACAGGCGGGCGAGCGCCGGTTCCTGATGGCCTGGGTCTCGGTGCCCGCGCTGACCGTGCGGCCGTCGTGGCAGACGTACACGCATCTCGGGGCGGGCGGGGGCGGCGGCGCGATGGTCCGCTTCGCCTCGGGAAGCTTCCGCAGCGACGTCGTCTTCGACCCGGACGGGTACGTCCTGGACTACCCGGGGCTCGCCACCCGACTGGGGTGAACGGACCTCCCCGCGGCTACCGCTCCGTCACCTTGCCGTTCGCGACCTCCAGGCGGCGCGTGACATGGACCGCGTCCAGCATGCGGCGGTCGTGGGTGACGAGGAGGAGGGTGCCCTCGTAGGCGTCGAGGGCCGACTCCAGCTGTTCGATGGCCGGCAGGTCGAGGTGGTTGGTCGGCTCGTCGAGGACCAGGAGGTTGACGCCCCGCCCCTGGAGCAGTGCGAGAGCGGCACGGGTGCGCTCGCCGGGCGACAGGCTGGCCGCCGGGCGCATGACGTGGTCCGACTTCAGGCCGAACTTGGCCAGCAGGGTGCGGACCTCGACCGGCTCGGTGTCGGGGACGGCGGCGCGGAAGGCCTCCAGCAGCGCCTGTGCGCCGTGGAACAGCGCCCGCGCCTGGTCGACCTCGCCGACCAGGACGCCCGAGCCCAGGGCCGCGTGTCCGGCGTCCAGCGGGACCCGTCCGAGCAGCGCCCCGAGGAGGGTGGACTTGCCCGCGCCGTTCGCGCCGGTCACCGCGACCCGGTCGGCCCAGTCGATCTGCAGCGTCGCCGGACCGAACGTGAAGCCGCCGCGGCGCACCTCCGCGTCGCGCAGGGAGGCGACCACCGCGCCGGAGCGCGGGGCGGCCGCGATCTCCATGCGCAGCTCCCACTCCTTGCGCGGCTCCTCGACGACCTCCAGGCGCTCGATCATGCGCTGGGTCTGCCGCGCCTTGGCGGCCTGCTTCTCGCTGGCCTCGCTGCGGAACTTGCGGCCGATCTTGTCGTTGTCGTTGGCCGCCTTGCGGCGCGCGTTCTTCACGCCCTTGTCCATCCAGGAGCGCTGGGTCTGCGCCCGGTCCTGGAGGGCGGCCTTCTTGTCGGCGTACTCCTCGAAGTCGTCGCGCGCGTGCCGGCGGGCCACGTCCCGCTCCTCCAGGTAGGCGTCGTAGCCGCCTCCGTAGAGGTTGATCTGCTGCTGTGCCAGGTCCAGTTCGAGGACCTTGGTGACCGTGCGGGTGAGGAACTCGCGGTCGTGGCTGACGACGACCGTGCCGGCGCGCAGACCGCTCACGAAGCGTTCGAGGCGCTCCAGCCCGTCCAGGTCGAGGTCGTTGGTCGGCTCGTCGAGCAGGAAGACGTCGTAGCGGGACAGGAGGAGGGAGGCGAGGCCGGCGCGGGCGGCCTGGCCGCCGGACAGGGAGGTCATCGGCTGGTCGAGGTCCACGCCGAGCCCCAGCGAGTCGGCGACCTCCTCGGCGCGCTCGTCGAGGTCGGCGCCGCCGAGGTCGAGCCAGCGTTCCAGGCTCGTCGCGTAGGCGTCGTCCGCGCCGGGCGCCCCGTCGACCAGGGCCTGGGTCGCCTCGTCCATCGTGCGCTGCGCCTCGGCGACGCCGGTGCGGCGGGCGAGGAACTCGCGGACGCTCTCCCCGGGGCGGCGCTCCGGTTCCTGGGGAAGATGGCCGACGGTCGCGGTCGGCGGGGAGAGCCTGAGCTCGCCCTGCTCGGGCGCGGTGAGCCCGGCGAGCAGCTTCAGCAGGGTGGACTTGCCCGCGCCGTTGGCGCCGACCAGCCCGATCACGTCCCCGGGGGCGACCACGAGGTCGAGCCCGGAGAAGAGGGAGCGGTCGCCGTGCCCGGCGGCGAGGTTCTTGGCGACGAGAGTGGCAGTCATCAGACAGCAGATCCTAGTGCGCGTGCGACGGCCGGGACGCCGGGGTCCGTCCGGTCGCCGAAGCGGGGCGCGGTCGGTTAGCGTCCGGGCGTGGACACTCGGGTGAGCGGCGAGATCGTCGTGGTCGGCGGCGGGGTCGTCGGGCTGGCGACGGCGGTGGTCCTCGCCGAGCGGGGCCGTCGGGTGCGGGTGTGGTCGCGGGACCCCGTGGAGCGGACCACCTCGGCCGTCGCCGGCGCGCTGTGGTGGCCGTACCGCATCGAGCCGATGGCGTCGGCGCGCGCGTGGGCGCTGCGCTCGCTGGAGGTGTACCAGGAGCTGGCCGGGCGTCCCGGGGAGAGCGGGGTGCGGCTGGTCGAGGGGGCCATGAGCCCGGCGGACCCGGCGAACGTCGAGGCCTGGGCGGCGGGCCGGCTGTCCGTGCTGCGGCGGGCCACCGTCCGGGAGCACCCGGCCGGGAACGCCCTGTGGGCGCGGCTGCCGCTCATCGACATGGCGGCTCACCTTCCGTGGCTGCGGGAGCGGCTGCTGCGGGCGGGCGGCACGGTCGAGGAGCGGGTCGTGTCCGATCTGACGGCTGTGGACGCGCCGATCGTCGTCAACTGCACCGGCCTCGGCGCCCGTGACCTGGTCGCGGACCGTACGGTGCGGCCGGTGCGCGGGCAGCTGGTCGTCGTGGAGAACCCGGGGCTGCGGACCTGGCTGGTCTCCACCGCCCCGGACGGGAAGATGGCCTACCTCTTCCCGCAGCCGGGGCGGCTGCTGCTGGGCGGCACGGCCGAGGACGGCGTGTGGTCCCTGGAGCCGGATCCGGCTCAGGCGGAGGCGATCGTGCGGCGGTGCGCCGCGCTGCGGCCCGAGGTGGCGGGGGCGCGGATCCTGGAGCACCGGGTGGGCCTGCGGCCTGCCCGGCCTGCGGTACGGCTGGAGCGGCGGACGCTGCCCGACGGCCGTGCGGTGATCCACAACTACGGCCACGGCGGCGCCGGCGTGACCGTCGCCTGGGGGTGCGCGGAGGAGGCGGCCGCACTGGCCGCCTCCTCCTGACCGGTCACGGAAGCCGACGCGCGTTGCCCGGCCGGCCGGGCACGGGATCCGGAGCGCGCTTCGGCCTGTCGGTCACGGGATCCGGAAGGCGTTCCTCGGCGCGCCGGCCCCGGCCGGCGGAGCCGTGTGCGGTGCGCGGTGCGCGGTGCCGGCCGCCGGTGATCCGGCCGTCGCTGCGGCGAACGCCTTCGCGCCGCCCACGACGGGGACCCGGGCCGAGGTGCGGGCCAGGTCCAGGGTGAGGGTCGGCCGGTCGGCGGGCGGGTCGATGAGGTCCTTGTCGGTTCCCGCGACGATCAGTGCGAGGCGGTGGCCGGCCGGTACGACGTGGTCGGTGGCCGCGAGGTCCAGGGTGATGGTGTACGCCCGGCCCGGGGTCAGCGGCACGCCCTTGCCGGGGTCGGCGAAGGTCCCGAGGTCGGCCCAGCCCCGGCTGACGACCGTGGCGCCGACGGCGGCCGTCGCCGCCTTCGTCTCCTTGAAGCAGGCGCTGTCGCCCGCGGTGCTCGCGCCCCAGCAGGTGCGGGCGGCGAGGGTGGTGATCCCCTCGCCTGCCGCCGCGTAGTCGCGGATCGTGTCGGGGCCGAGATCGACGAGGACGGCGCTCAGGTGGGCCGTCGCCGTGCTGGGCGTGGCGGTGACGGTGACCTTCGAGGAGCCGGCCAGCCGCAGGTCGCGGGTGAGGGCGCCGGTCACGAAGCCCGCCTTGTCGGGCGTCGGGGTGTCGATCTGCGCGGCCCAGTCGCTCTCGTCGTGCTGCGGGTCGTCGGTGAAGGCTGCGGCCCCGGTGCTCCTGCGCAGGCCGAGCTTCCCGACGCCCGGGCGCTCGCCGGCGGCCGGGCGCAGGGTCGCGGGCTGCGTGCCGCGCGGCGGCCAGGACGTCGAGGTGACCCACTGGTCGGGGTGGCGTTCGACGTCGGCCATGGGCTCGCGGTCGATGCCGTTGTCGTAGCCGAGGAGTTCGTGGTCGAACCAGCGGTGCAGGGTGTCGACCCAGGCGGCGCGACGGAAGTCGAAGGGGTCGACGTGGCCGGTCTGGGAGAGCCAGATCTTGCGGTGCACGCCGTTCTTCGCCAGGGCGTCCCACCACTGGCCGAGGTGCTTGGTGCGGACGTTGAGGTCCTGCATGCCGTGCACGAGGAAGACGCTGGCCTTCACCTTGTGCGCGTCCTTGACGTAGTCGCGCGCGGTCCACAGCGGCGTCCGGTCGCCGGTGCGCGGGGCCTCGTCGACGAGCCGGCGCTGGACGGCGGTGCACCGGCCGCGGGCGTCGGGACTGCTGACGTAGTCCGCGAGGGCGTCGGGGCCGGAGTCGTAGAGGGGCGCGCCCTGGGCGAAGTAGTAGTCGTACCAGGAGGAGATGGCGGCGATGGGGACGATCGTCCTCAGCCCCCGCACGCCGGTCGCGGCGACGGCGTTGGCGATGGTGCCGTCCCAGCTCTTGCCGATCATGCCCGTTCGGCCGTTGGTCCAGCTCGCCTTGACGGTCGTGTCGCCGGTGCGGCTGGTGTAGCCCTTGGCGCGGCCGCCCAGCCAGTCGACGACCGCCTTCGCGGACTGCACCTCGCCGCGGCCGCCGACGTCCTCGCAGCCGTCGGAGCGGTTGGTTCCGGCCAGGTCGACGCCGACGAAGGCGTAGCCCCGCGGCACGAAGTAGTTGTCGTAGAACAGCGGCATCCGGACGACGCGGCCCTCGGCGTCGTAGGTCTTGCGCTGGCTCTCGTTGCCGCGTCCGCAGCAGGAGTAGTAGGGGCTGGCGTCCATGATGACGGGCACTTTGCGGCCCTGCGCGGCGGGTTCGCGCGGCCGGACGACGTCGACGGCGACGCGGTCGGTCCGGCCGTCGCCGTCGGCGTCGAGTCCGGTGTCGACCCAGACGGCCTCGCGGACGGCGTTCTCGTAGGAGTAGACGGGTCGGCTCTCCCGGGGCGCGCCGTGGGCCGCGGCAGGGGTGAGGAAGGCGGCCACCAGGAGGGTGACGGCGGCGGTGGCGAGCGGTCTCCAGGTCGTGAAGCGCATGCGTGTCCACATGCGCGGGACGGTACCCGTGTCAACTCCCGTGCAGAAGAGGGCAGATGAGGCGACGGCGAACGGTGAGCCGGGAGCGCGGGCCGGCGCCGGCCGGGACCGGGCCGGCCACGTCGGACGGCTCGTGACGGCCGAATGGCGATCGTGTGACGGGAGCGGTGTCGGGCAGGTCCTGAGGCACAGGGAGTCCATAGGCTCCGAACAGACTGCGCTCCTCTACGACTTGGAGTTCACGTGCACCGCAGATTCACCGCGCCCGGCGCGCTCGCCGCCGCCTCCGTCCTGCTGGCGATCCCGGCGTCGGCCGCGAGCGGCTCCCCCGGCGCACCGGGCATCGGCGACCCCTACTATCCGGCGTACGGCAACGGCGGCTACGACGTCTCCCACTACGACCTGCGGCTGAAGTACCGGCCGGCCACGGACGAGCTCGAGGGCACGGCGACGATCCTGGCGAAGGCCACGCAGGACCTGTCGCGGTTCGACCTGGACTTCCTGCTCGACGTGAGCGAGGTGCGCGTCGACGGCGCGGCGGCGGCGTTCGCGGCCTCGGGCGAGCACGAGCTGGAGATCACGCCGAGGAAGCCGCTGACCGAGGGGGCGCAGGTCACGATCGTGGTCCGCTACCGCGGCGTGCCGTCCTCGAAGCAGGCGTACGGCTTCACCAGCTGGCACCGCACCCCGGACGGCGGGGTCGGCGCCAACGAGCCCGAGGCGGCCTGGTGGTGGTTCCCGAGCAACGACCACCCGCTCGACAAGGCCACCTACGACGTGTCCGTGCAGGTGCCCGACGGCACCCAGGCCCTCTCCAACGGCACGCTGCAGTCGACGAGTTCACGGGCCGGCTGGACGCGCTTCAACTGGCGCTCCAGCAAGCCGCAGGCGACCTACCTGGCCACGCTCGCCGTCGGAAGGTTCGACCTCACCACCGGCACGACCGAGAGCGGCGTGCCGGTGGTCAACGCCTACAGCAGGGATCTGGGCGCCGACGCGGGCGCGGCGCGGGCGAGCGTCGAGCGGACCGGGGAGATCGCCGACTGGCTGAGCGGGTACTTCGGGCCGTATCCCTTCGACGCGCTCGGCGGGTATGTGCCGAACACGAACACCGGGTACGCCCTGGAAACGCAGACCCGGCCCTTCTACAGCCCGCGGCAGTTCGCCGGCGGCTCCAACACCTCCGTCGTGGTGCACGAACTGGCCCACCAGTGGTACGGCGACTTCGTGTCCGTCGCCGGGTGGAAGGACATCTGGCTGAACGAGGGCTTCGCGCGGTACGCGCAGTGGCTGTGGTCCGAGCACGAGGACGAGGGCACGGCCCGGGAGATCGCGGACTACGTGTACGCCTCGCACCCGGCCGACGACGCCTTCTGGACGGTGAAGCCCGGCGACCCGGGTCCGGACAGGCAGTTCGACATCGCCGTGTACGACCGGGGCGCGCTGGCGGTGCAGGCCCTGCGCGACGAGATCGGCGACGACGCCTTCTTCGCCGTCCTGAAGGGGTGGCCGAGGGAGCACGCGTACGGCAACGCGACGGTCGCCGATCTCCAGCGGTACGCCGAGCGTGTCTCGGGCAGGCAGCTGGGCGCGCTGTTCGACGCCTGGCTGTTCCGGCCGGCGAAGCCGGCGGCCTCCACCACGGGGACGTCCGCCGCCGCACGGACGGCGGGGATCGCGAAGGCGGCGGCCGCCCCCGTGCAGCCGAAGTCCTGGAAGAAGATCGCGGCGACGAACGACGTCCACGAGCATTGAGCCAACCGCGGCGGGCCGCCGCTTCGCCCCGCGATGCCGGAAGTCAGCGAACTCCTGTCTGACAAGCGGAGGTTGTGGGTATCAAGCCGTGCAGGAACTGCGAAGAGAGCGGGGGACGGCCATGGCGGCTGCACGGAACGGCAACGAGGGTCTGGGCGCATGGAGAGTGGTGCCGCTGATCGGGGCGGTGGTGATGGCCGTCGGCCTCATCGGCAGCGTGCCCGTGCTGACCCTGGTGGGCGCGGTCGTCGCCCTCGTCGGGGTGATCGGCCTGTCCGCTGCGAGACGTAAGCAGAACTGACCTCGCCCGGGCCGCCCGGCCCGCCTGAGCCCGCCGGGCCTCCGGTCAGCGGGCGCCCGCCCGCGCCAGCAGCTCGGCGCGGGGCAGGGCGGCGCTCTCCGTGGCCGGCACCGTGCACGCGTACGCCCCCGCCAGTGCCCCGAACTCGGCGCACCGGCGGGGCGTTTCGCCGTGGAGCCGGCCGAACAGGAAGGCGGCGGCGAAGGCGTCGCCCGCGCCGTTGGAGTCGACCACCGGTCCGGGCGGGGCGACGGCGGGGACATGTGTCAGCTCGCCGCCCGCCAGCAGATACGCTCCCTCGGCTCCGGCGGTGGCGACGACCGCTTCGGCGCGACCGCGCTCGGCGATGCGGCGCATGGTCGCCCGCGGGTCGGACAGGGCGGTCGCGGACACGAACACGACGTCCGCCTCGTGAGCGAAGGCCGCCTGGTAGGGGTTCTCGCCGTCCCAGTTGTGCAGGTCGGTGGAGATGCCGACGCCCGCCTCACGCAGGACGGGCAGCGCCTCGGCGCAGGGCTGCGTGATGGACACGTGCGCATGGCGGCTCGCCGCGGCGAGGGCGCGCAGGGTGTCCTCGGGGAAGCGGTCGTCCGCTCGCCCGCGGCTGGTGTCGTACAGCGACAGCCGCCGGCCGTCCGGGCTCACCAGGTTCACCGCGCGCTTGGTGCCGGCGGGCTGCGGGAGCGCGGTGAGGGCGATGCCGTGCTCGTCGTGCAGGGCACGGACGAGGTCGCCCTCGGGGTCGTCGCCGAGGAAGTCGAGATGGTGGGTGCGCAGGCCGAGGGCGGCGAGGCCCAGGGCCACGAAGTCACCGGTCTGGCCGGCGCGGGCGCGGATCCCGCTGTCGATCATGTAGCTGTCGGCGTACGGGAGCGGCAGCTCCGGCACGTACACGATCGTGTCCACGCCGGCTCCGCCGAGAACCAGCACGTCGATGCCGTCGACGCCGTCGCTGTGCCCGTCGGTCTGTGCGCGCATGGGCGCTACCCCTCCCCGTGGTCGTACACCGTCACCGCGACGCCCCGTCGCACGAGCCGCTCACTCACGAGCGGCTCGACGCGGGACCACTTGCCCCCGGCCAGGCCGCAGCCTATCCGCGGCATGTGCACGGACGCGTGGAGTTCCCGTGCGGGGCCGGCCAGCCGGGCCAGCGCCGCGTCGATGGCCTCGTACCGCACGGGGACGCCCTTGCTGCCCGTCCGCACGCCGCGCTGGCCGATCATGTTGGCGACCCACACGTACGGCTCCACCTGGACCAGCTGGAGGGCGCCCAGGCCGAAGTCGTTGGAGGCCCGCTCCCGGTGCCAGGCGCGGTAGGCCGCCTCCGGTTCGGGCCAGCGGCGGGACAGCGCGAGGACGAAGCCCTTCCCCCATCCCCCGATGTCGTTGCAGACATGGGCGATCACCTTCACGCCCTTCACCGACGGCACGGTGGCGTCGCCCCTGACATAAGTGATCTCCCCCATGACGCCACGGTAGGCGACGCCACTGACATCGACGCCGGTCCGCAGGCGCGCCGGTCCTCGGGATCCGCCTGTCGCTGTGCCGTCACGGGTTTCACAGCATCGGTGTGACAGCGATACTGCTGCACATGACGAGCGAGACCGAGGAGCCGGCCCTCACGGTCGACGAGCTGGCCGCGCGCGCCGGGGTCACGGTGCGCACGGTGCGCTTCTACGGCACCAAAGGGCTGCTCCCGCCGCCGGTCATCGGGCCGCGCCGGGTGGGGCGTTACGGCGCCGGGCACCTCGCGCGCCTGGCGCTGATCGAGGAGCTGCGCGGGCAGGGGCTGACGCTGGCCGCGATCGAGCGCTATCTGGACCGACTGCCGCCCGGTCTCGACGCCCACGACCTCGCCGTGCACCGGGCCGTGGTGGCTTCCTGGGCGCCGGACGCGGTGGAGACGGTGACCCGGGAGGAGCTGCAGCGGCGGGCGGGGCGGACGCTCGGCGAGGAGGACCTGGACCGGCTCGTCGCGATGGACGTCGTACACCGCGACGACGACGGGTACGCGGTCGACCCCGGCCTGCTGCGGCTGGGCGTCCGGCTGCTGGACGTGCCGTTGTCGCCGGAGTCGATCCGCGCGGCGCGCACCGTCCTGCTCGACCATGCGCGCGCGGCGGCCCACGAGCTGTCGCGGCTGCTGCGCGAGGAGGTGCCGGAGCGTGACGCGCAGGCGGTGCGGTCGCTGTCGGCGCACATGCAGCCGCTGGTCGTCCAGGCGCTGCTGACGGCCTTCCAGCGCTCGCTCACGGAGGAGCTGCGGGAGTGGCTCGGGGAGCCGCCGGCGGACGGCTCCCCGTGACGGTCCGGGCGCTCAGCGCGCGTCCGTGAAGGTCTCCCCCCGTTGCGCCTTCTCCACCAGCAGGGCGGGCGGGGTGAAACGGTCGCCGTAGCGTGCGGCGAGTTCACGCGCGCGGGCCACGAAGCCGGGAAGCCCGCCGTCGTAGCCGTTGATGTACTGGAGCACTCCGCCGGTCCAGCCGGGGAAGCCGATCCCGAAGAGGGAGCCGATGTTGGCGTCGGCCACGGAGGTCAGGACGCCCTCCTCCACGAGCCTGACGGTGTCGAGGGCCTCGGAGAAGAGCATGCGCTCCTGCATGTCCTCGAAGGGGATCTCGGCGCCCGCGCGGGTGAAGTGCTCGCGCAGACCCGGCCACAGGCCGGTCCGCCTGCCGTCCTCCCCGTACTCGTAGAAGCCGGCGCCGCCGCTGCGCCCCGTGCGGCCGAACTCGTCGACCATGCGGTCGATGACGGCCTCGGCGGGGTGGCCGGGCCAGGTGCCGCCGGCCTCCTCCACGGCCCGCTTCGACTCACCCCGGATCTTGCGCGGCAGGGTGAGCGTCAGCTCGTCCATCAGGGAGAGCACCTTGGCGGGGTAGCCGGCCTGCGCGGCCGCCTGTTCCACGGAGGCGGGCTCGATGCCCTCGCCGACCATGGCGACGCCCTCGTTGATGAAGTGGCCGATCACCCGGGAGGTGAAGAAGCCGCGCGAGTCGTTGACGACGATCGGCGTCTTGTTGATCTGCCGCACCAGGTCGAAGGCGCGCGCGAGCGCCTCGTCGCCGGTGCGCTCGCCCTTGATGATCTCGACGAGGGGCATCTTGTCGACGGGTGAGAAGAAGTGCAGCCCGATGAAGTCGGCCTGGCGCTCGACGCCTTCGGCGAGGGCGGTGATGGGCAGCGTGGAGGTGTTGGAGCACAGCAGGGCGTCGGGGGCGACGACCTGCTCGATCTCCTGGAACACCTTGTGCTTGAGGGAGGTGTCCTCGAAGACGGCCTCGATGACGGCGTCGCAGCCGGCCAGGTCGGCGGGGTCCGCGGTGGGCGTGATGCGGGCGAGGAGCGCGTCCGCCTTCTCCTTGGTCGTGCGGCCGCGGGAGACGGCCTTGGCGCACAGCTTCTCGGAGTAGGCCTTGCCCTTGACGGCGGCCTCCAGGGAGACGTCCTTCAGAACCACGTCGATGCCTGCGCGGGCGCACGCGTAGGCGATGCCGGCGCCCATCATCCCGGCGCCCAGGACGGCCGCCCTGCGCACCGGGCGGGGTGCGACGCCCTTGGGGCGGCTGAGGCCCGAGTTGACGGCCTGGAGGTCGAAGAAGAACGCCTGGATCATGTTCTTCGACGTCTGTCCGGCGGCCAGCTCGACGAAGTAGCGGGCCTCGATGACCTGTGCGGTCTCGAAGTCGACCTGGGCGCCCTCGACGGCCGCGGCGAGGATGTTGCGCGGCGCGGGGTAGGGGGCGCCGCCCGTCTCCTTGCGCAGGCTGGCCGGGAACGCGGGCAGGTTGGCGGCGAACCGGGGGTTCGACGGGGTGCCGCCCGGGATGCGGTAGCCCGGCCTGTCCCAGGGCTGCTGCGACTCGGGGTTCGCGTCGACGAAGGCGCGGGCCTTGGCGAGCAGTTCGTCGGGCGTGGTGGCGACGTCGTCGACCAGACCGTTCTCCAGGGCCCGCCGCGGGCTGTACTGGGTGCCCTTGAGGAGGACCTTCAGGAGGGCGTCGGTGATGCCCAGCAGCCGGACCGTGCGCGCGACGCCGCCGCCGCCGGGGAGCAGACCGAGGGTGACCTCGGGGCAGCCGATCTTCGATCCGGGCGCGTCGAGCGCGATGCGGTGGTGGCAGGCCAGGGCGAGTTCGTAGCCGCCGCCGAGGGCCGCGCCGTTCAGGGCGGCGACGACGGGCTTGCCGAGGGTCTCGATGCGGCGGAGGTTGCGCTTGATCTCCAGTCCGCCGTCCAGCAGCTCCTGCGCCGTGTCCGGGGTGACGCGGATGAGGTCGCGCAGGTCGCCGCCGGCGAAGAAGGTCTTCTTGGCCGAGGTGAGGATGACGCCCCGGACGGAGTCCTTCTCGGCCTCCAGGCGGTCGGCGACCGCGGCCAGGGAGGCGCGGAAGGCCGCGTTCATGGTGTTCGCGGACTGGTCGGGGTCGTCGAGGACGAGGGTGACGAGGCCGGTGCGGTCCTGTTCCCAGCGGATGGTGGTGCTCTGTGTCATGACGGGTTCTCCGTAGAGGTCTCGGGTTCCGCTGGGGTGGTCAGACGCGCTCGACGACGGTGGCGATGCCCATGCCGCCGCCGACGCAGAGGGTGGCGAGGCCGTAGCGCTTGTCCTGGCGCTCCAGTTCGTCGACGAGCGAGCCGAGGATCATCGCGCCGGTGGCGCCGAGCGGATGGCCCAGCGCGATCGCGCCGCCGTTGACGTTGACCTTGTCCAGGGACAGGCCCATGTCCCTGACGAAGCGCAGGACCACCGCGGCGAACGCCTCGTTGATCTCGACGAGGTCGATGTCGTCGATGGTCAGGCCGGCCTTCGCGAGGGCCTTGCGGGTTGCGGGCGCGGGACCGGTGAGCATGATCGTCGGCTCGGAGCCGGAGACGGCCGCGGAGACGATCCGCGCGCGCGGGGCGAGCCCGTGGCGCTCACCGGCCTCCTTGGTGCCGATGGCGACCAGGGAGGCCCCGTCGACGATGCCGGAGGAGTTGCCCGCGTGGTGGACGTGGTCGATCTTCTCCACCCAGTGGTACTTCTGCAGCGCCACGGCGTCGAACCCGCCGAGTTCGCCGATGTCGGCGAACGACGGCTTCAGCTTGGCGAGGGAGTCCGCGGTGGTGCCGGGACGGGGGTGCTCGTCGTGGTCGAGGACGACGAGTCCGCTGCGGTCCCTCACCGGGACGACGGAGCGGTCGAAGCGGCCCTCCTTCCACGCCGTCGCCGCCCGCTCCTGCGACAGGGCGGCGTACTCGTCGACGTCGCGCCGGGAGAAGCCCTCGATGGTGGCGATGAGGTCGGCGCCGATGCCCTGTGGCACGAAGTTGACGCCCAGGTTGGTCATCGGGTCGTTGAACCAGGCGCCGCCGTCCGAGGCCATCGGCACCCGGGACATCGACTCGACGCCGCCCGCGAGGACCAGGTCCTCCCAGCCCGAGCGGACCTTCATGGCGGCCAGGTTGACGGCTTCCAGACCCGAGGCGCAGAAGCGGTTCTCCTGCACGCCCGCCACGGTGTCGGGCAGCCCGGCGGCGATCGCGGCGGTGCGCGCGATGTCAGAGCCCTGGTCGCCCACGGGGCTGACCACGCCGAGCACGATGTCGTCGATCCCGGCCGGGTCCAGGCCGGGGAAGCGGTCGCGGAGTTCGTGGATGAGGCCGACGACGAGGTCGATGGGCTTCGTTCCGTGCAGGGAGCCGTTCGCCTTGCCGCGCCCGCGCGGGGTGCGGATCGCGTCGTACACGTACGCTTCGGTGCTCACTGGTGGGCCTTTCGGGAGGGTGGGCCCGGCCGGGCGGGTTCAGTCGCCCCGGGCCGGGGTGTTCGGGAGAGGCTGCTCGAGATCGGGGGCGAGCTCCGGTATGTCCCAGTCACGGGCCACCCGGTGCGTGTCGGCGCCGGGCCGTGCCGGGCCGGTGCGGACGGTCGTGGGGGTCGCGGAGAACCGCGGGGCGGGGGCGGGCTGGGTGATGCCGCCGTGGTCGACGAAGGTGCCGCGGGCCGCCAGGTGCGGGTGGTGCGGGGCCTCCCGCAGCGACAGCACCGGCGCCACGCACGCGTCGGAGCCCTCGAAGACCGCCGTCCACGCGTCGCGGGTGCGGGTGCGGAAGCGGGCGGCGACGGCCTCGCGCAGCTCTTCCCAACGCGTCCAGTCCTTGCGGGCGTCACGGAGGTCGGCGAGGCCCAGGAGGTCCACGAACGCGTCGTAGAACTGCGGCTCCAGCGCGCCGACGGCCATGTACCCGCCGTCGGCGGTCTCGTAGACGCCGTAGTACGGGCAGCCCCCGTCGAGCAGGTTGGCGCCGCGCCGGTCCTGCCAGCCGCCGGCCGCGAGCATGCCGTGGATCATCGCGGAGAGGTGGGCGGCGCCGTCCACGATGGCCGCGTCGACGACCTGGCCGACGCCGCTCACGCGCGCGTGGTGCAGCGCCGCGAGGACGCCGACGACGAGGTAGAGGGAACCGCCCGCGTAGTCGCCGAGCAGGTTGGCGGGGGCCGGCGGGGGTGCGTCCGGAGGGCCGATCAGGCCCAGGGCGCCGGTGAGGGCGATGTAGGCGATGTCGTGGCCGGCGCGGTGGGCGAGCGGGCCCTCCTGGCCCCAGCCGGTCATCCGGCCGTAGACCAGTCGGGGGTTGCGGGCGTGGCAGTCCGCGGGGCCGACGCCGAGCCGCTCGGCGACACCCGGGCGGTTGCCCTCGATCAGCACGTCGGCTCGGGCGGCGAGGTCGAGGACGCGCGCGGGGCCGTCCGGCGCCTTGAGGTCCACGAGCACCGAGCGCTTGTTGCGGTTGGTGACGTCACGGGCCGGGTCGATGCCGAGGGCGGAGCCGCCGGGGCGGTCCACCCGGACCACGTCGGCGCCGAGATCGGCCAGCAGCATGCCCGCGAAGGGGCCCGGGCCGATCCCGGCGAGCTCCAGCACGCGCACGCCGGTCAGCGGGCCGTGCCCGGTCGTCCGTCCCGTCGTCATCCAGCCCCCTTGCTGTGACACAACTGATGTAACACCAGTGATGCTAGGAACGTGTCCCTGCGGACACAAGAGCAGAGCGAGCAAGCGCTTAGCCGGATCGCGGCGCGCAGGCCCGACGGTTCAGCGTGTCTCCAGCTCGGATATGAGCCGTCGGGGAGCGATCGTGCGATAGCTCTCCTCCACCCAGTCGCAGAGCAGGTCGTCCGCGGGAGCACCCTTCTCCTCCAACGGGATGCGCACCCAGCCCGACCTGCCGAGGCCGTACCCGGCGGGCTCGGCGCCGGGCGCGGCCAGTGCGTGGGCGTGCGCGGTCTCGTCCCTGAGCTTGAGGGTGACGGCCGGCGGGTGACTGCCGTCGTCGACGCCGAGGAAGACGAACACCTTCCCGTTCACCTTGGCCACGCTCTCGCCCCAGGGGAACTCCTCGGCCGCACCCGGCAGTCCGAGTGCGAACTCGCGCACTTTCTCCCATTTCCTCAGGGCATGGCGGTCCACGGTCACCTGCTGCCTCCGGGCTCGTCGTCGGCCTCCGCACTCCTCACGCTAGCCTCAGCCACCGACAGCGGCACGGGCTGCACCGCGAAGGGATGTCATGAGCAGGCTGAAAACGAGCGACCGTCCGTACGACGTCGTGCTCTTCGGGGCGACGGGCTTCGTGGGAACCCTCACCGCGGAGTACCTCGCCGTCCACGCGCCCGCGGGGCTGCGCTGGGCGATCGCCGGGCGGGACGAGCGCAAGCTGGAGCGGCTGCGCGAACGGCTCAACGTGGACATCGGGGTGCTGCGCGCCGACGTCGCGGACCCGGCGTCCCTGCGCGTGCTGGCGGAGCACGCGCGCGTGGTGGCCACGACGGTGGGCCCCTACGTGCGCTACGGCGAGGAACTGGTGGCCGCCTGCGCGGACACCGGCGCGGACTACCTCGACCTCACCGGCGAGCCGGAGTTCGTGGACCTGATGTACGTCCGGCACGACGCACGCGCGCGGGAGACGGGGGCACGGCTGATCCACGCGTGCGGCTTCGACTCCGTCCCGCACGACCTCGGCGTGTACTTCACCGTCCGGCAGCTCCCGGAGGGCGTGCCGCTGACCGTGGACGGCTTCGTGAGGGCCGACGCCTCCTTCTCGGGCGGGACCTTCGCCTCCGCGCTCGGTCAGTTCGCGCGCGGGCGGCAGATGCTGGCCGCGGCACGGGAACGGGGGCGGCACGAGCCGCGGCTGATGGGCCGCCGGGCCGTCGCACCGGTGGGCGCGCCCCGGTTCGCCGGGGAGGTCGGCGCCTGGGCGCTGCCGCTGCCGACCATCGACCCGCAGATCGTGCTCCGGTCGGCCCGGACGCTGCAGCGTTACGGCCCCGACTTCCGCTACCGCCACTACGCGGCCGTCCGGCGGCTGCCCGTCGCCGTGGGCGGCGTCGCCGCGGTCGGGACGCTCGCCGCAGCCGCCCAGGTCCCGCCCGCCCGGCGCTGGCTGTCGGACCGGCTCAAGCCCGGCGAGGGGCCGAGCGAGCAGAAGCGGGCGCGGAGCTGGTTCTCCGTCCGGTTCGTCGGCGAGGGCGGCGGCCGGCGGGTGTACACCGAGGTCGCGGGCGGCGACCCGGGCTACGACGAGACGGCGAAGATGTTCGCCGAGGCGGCGATGGCGCTGGCCTGCGACGACCTCCCGCCGACGGCCGGGCAGGTCACCACGGCGGTGGCGATGGGCGACGCGCTGACCGGGCGGTTGACCCGCGCGGGCGTCCGCTTCCGCGTCGCGGCGCGCCGCTGACCGCGGCCGTGGCGCCGTAGCGGCCCGGTAGCGCCCTCAGAGCGGCCACTGCACGAGCGTGTAGATCATCCCGACGATCCAGCCGAGGCCGGCCAGGACGGCGAGGATCAGCGCGGCGTTCACGGCACGCTCGACCGGGCGGTCCGGGTCGGCGAGGGGCTTGGGGGCACGGTGCGTGGTCATGCGGCCCAGCCTGCCGACGCGGCGCCGGACCTACATCCGTACGGGTACTCAGACGACGTACTCGGTCGGCGCACCCGGACGGCGCTCCGCTCCCCGGGCCGGCGCCCGGACCGCGTACGCCCGCCCGGGCCCTCACCTCGCATTTGAGGCTTTCCCCGCCGACCACCGTCCGCTCCGCGCCGAAGTCCCCACAAGCACTTCAATGAAACGATTGAAGTGCTCGGTCGGAGCGAAAGGGGAGCAGCATGAAGTTCGTTCTGGAGGTCACCGTCGACGAGGGCGCGACCGCTCAGGACCCGGTGGGGGAACTGCAGCGGATCCTGCGGTACTGGGGCGGCAACCTCAAGCACTACGCCCTGCGGGACGGGGACGGCGCGGCGATCCTCGACTCGGAGTACCGGGAGGTGGGTCAGTGGCGGATCGTGGCCTCGTGAAGGGCCCGCCGGCACAGTGAGTCGGCCCGGCGGGTGGTCTCCGGGAGCCGGAACCTGGGGGTGAGGGCGAGCGTGTGGGCACAGGCGTCGTCCAGGGTGACGCGGTGGCCGACGGAGACGAACACCGGCTTCACGTCCGCCCGGGTGCGCAGCGCCCGCCCCACCTCCTCGTCGCCCGCCAGCAGTGGGGACGCCGATCCGCGCGGGGCGTCCGGGTCTGCGTGGGTGAAGACGAACGGGTTCTTGGCGACGCCGATGGTGGGCAGCCCGGTGAGCACCCCGAGGTGGCTGGCGAGGCCGAAGCGGCGCGGGTGGGCCAGACCGTAGCCGTCGCACACCACCAGGCCCGGCTCGTGCGGCAGGGCGTCCAGGGCGGCGAGCACGGTGGGGATCTCGCGGAACGCGAGCAGTCCGGGCACGTAGGGGAAGGAGATCCGCCCGACGGCGGTGGCCTCGGCGACGACCTCCAGGCTCGCCGCGTCCAGCACGACGGCGGCCGCGGCGACGACGTCGCGCTCGTCGTCGTAGGCGACGTCGACCCCCGTCACATGGCCGACGCCCACGGGCGGCCCCGGCTCGAGCAGGACGCGGGCCCGCAGCTCGTCCTGGACGGCGCGGGCCTCTGCCTCGGTCGCGGGCCAGCCCGCGGGAATGCTGACGGTCGTCATGATGAGGACGAGCGTACGGCCCCGGCGGCGGGCCCGCGATCATGATTTCCGTTCGCGGGCCCGCCCGCCGGGGCCGCCCTCAGTCGTCGAGCGCGCGCCGCAACTGGCTCTTGTTCATGTCCGAGCGGCCCTTGACGCCCCGCCGCCTGGCCTCTTCGTACAGCTGGTCGTAGGTGGGCCCCCGCGAGCCCTTGCCGGACCGCTGACCGCCTCGCCTGCCGGATGACATGTCCTCGGTGGAGGTGCGGCTCGCGGTCTTCGACTCGCCGGACCGGGCGCGCTCCTTGTTGACCGTCCGCGCGGCGATCTCCTTCGCGCGGCCGGCGCTCTCTCCCCGGTCCTGCGCGCTCTCCTTGATGTGCGCGTACTGGCGCTCCCGCTTGGGGCTGGAACCGCGTGGCATGGACGCTCACTCCCTTCGCGTTCGTGCCCCCCGGGTACCCGGAAAGCGGTTCAGCTCTCCAGGCGTGCCACGCGGCCCTGTTCACCCGCGGCCCAGCAGCCGAGGTCGGGCGTGCAGTCCACGGTGTCGTACGAGCCGGTGTCGAGGGTGCGCCAGGTGCGGCCGGCGTCGGTGGTCAGGTCGGTGCCGGCGGGGCCGACCGCGAGGGCGGCGGTGCGGCTGTGCGGCAGCCAGGCGACGCCTGAGCGGTAGGCGGGCGGCGGGGCGGACGCGGGCCGCCAGGTGCGGCCGCCGTCCGCGGTCGTGGCGGCGGCCCGCGGGGAGGGCTGGTCGGGGCGGTAGTCGCCGCCCACGGCGAGGCCGTGCGCGCGGTCGCGGAAGGCGAGGGCGAAGACACCGCGCGCGGGGTCCCCGGCGGGAACGGGGACGTCGGCGGCCTTCCAGGTCAGCCCGCGGTCGGAGGAGTGCAGCACCCGCGCGCGTGCGGCCCCGCCGGTCGCCAGCCAGACGTCCCTGGCTCCGGAGGCGACCAGGCACTGGCCGCTCGCGGCGAATCCCGCCTCGCCTTCCTGGGCGGCCGGCATCCCCGCGTCGGGCAGGACCGTCCAGGTGCGGCCGCCGTCGCCGGTCGACAGGACGCGGAACCTCCCGTCGACGGGATCGCTCACGGCGAGTCCGTGGCGGCGGTCGAAGAAGGTCATGCAGTCGTAGAACGCGCGGGGGTCGGTGTTGCGGAAGGACTCGGTCCAGGTCGTCCCGCCGTCGTCGGTGCGGTACACGCGTGATGCCTCGCCCTCACCGATGGCGAGCACCACGGCACGGCGGGCGTCGAACGCCTCGACGTCGCGGAACTGCAGGCCGGCCGCGCCGGGCGGGGAGACGTCCCGCCAGGTCGCGCCGCCGTCGGCGGTGCGCAGCACGACGCCCTGGGTTCCGGCGACCCACGCGGTGTCGCGGTCGACCGCCGCGAGACCGCGCAGGCGCGCGGTGACGCCGGTGTCCTCGAGCTCCCAGTGCGGCGGCGCCGACGGCGCCGGGTGGGCTTGCGCGGGCAGTGCCGTGAGCACGGCGAGCGCCGCCCCGCAGGCCGCCGCGGCCACTCGGCCGCGGCCCCGCGCTGTCCGTACCGTGCGTCGCGTCTTCCCCAAGCGCCTCATGGCGGGGGAAGCTAGTCCAGGCTCCCGCCGGCGTCCAGAGGCCCTCGTCCGCCCCAACCGCCTTACGGGTCACGGCAGGAGAGCTGAGTCACTCCCGTGCATGAAACGCGGTGACCGAGGTCACTTGAAAGTGGTGTGCACGGATCGGCCGGTTCCGGCGTCTCTTCCAGTGTCCGGTTCCACCGCCCGGAGTTTCGTCCCGCCGTCACGAGGGAGCAAGGCGTTGTCCACCGTCATCGAACAGCTCGTAGAGGCCCGTCTGGTCGCGGCCGCGCCTCGGATGCCCAACATCCCCGCCACCCTGCACTACGACCGCCTGGACCCGTTCGCCGTGCGGATGACCTTCCCGGCCCCGGCCACCCTGGAGGGCGTCGAGGTCTGCTGGACGTTCTCGCGCGAACTGCTCGCCGCGGGCCTGCACGACGCCGAGGGCCATGGCGACGTCCGGGTACGCCCCTACGGGTACGACCGCACCGTCCTGGAGTTCCACGCGCCCGAGGGCACCGCCGTCGTGCACGTCCACTCGGCCGACATCCGCCGCTTCCTGCAGGCGGCGAGCGAGCTGGTGCCCGCCGGTACGGAGCACCGTCAGCTCGACCTGGACCACGATCTGGCGGAGCTGATGCGGGACGCCTGCTGACCCGTCGTAAAATCCTTTGACGGCCCTCCCCCCGCCCTCCTACGGTGTGAAGCGCTTCTGTTGCCGCCGATCGGAGTAGGACGTTGCTCGTCTGAGGTCCCGAGACACCCGCGCCACACCCCTTGTCGGTGTGTGTGCGCAGCGTGCGACCTCGGCCTCGAGCCGTCCCGGCGGAGCAGGGCTTTTCGTGCTGTCTCCGCGCTCCGCGCTCGCCGCGGTGGTCGCCGCCCTCCGGTGTCTCGACACGTGTCGTCCCTGACCGCACACGCACCCACGAGGCCCGCTTTGCATCAGTCCATCACCTGTACCTCCCTCGCCTTCTCCTGGCCCGACGGAACCCCCGTCTTCGACGACCTCGACGTCGCCTTCGGCAGCGGCCGCACCGGACTCGTCGGCGTCAACGGCTCCGGCAAGTCGACCCTGCTGAAGCTGATCGCCGGAGAACTGACCCCCGCCGACGGCGCCGTGCGCGTCGCGGGCGAGGTCGGCTACCTCCCGCAGAACGTCACCCTGGACACGTCCCTGCGGATCGACCAGGCGCTCGGCATCGCCGACCGGCGGGCCGCCCTGCACGCCATCGAGGCCGGCGACGCGGCCGAGGAGCACTTCGAGACCGTCGGCGACGACTGGGACGTCGAGGAGCGCGCCCTGGCCACCCTCGGCGAGCTCGGGCTCGGCCACGTCGACCTCGACCGCACGACCGGTGAGGTGTCCGGCGGCGAGTCGGTGCTGCTGCGGCTGGCCGCTCTGCTGCTGCGCCGGCCGGACGTCCTGCTGCTGGACGAGCCGACCAACAACCTCGACCTGTACGCCCGGCGGCGGCTGTACGCGGCCGTCACGTCCTGGCCGGGCGTGCTGGTCGTGGTCAGCCACGACCGGGAGCTGCTGGACCTCGTCGACCAGATCGCCGACCTGCGCTCGGGGGAGATCACCTGGTACGGCGGCAACTTCACCGCCTACGAGGAGGCCCTGGCCACCGAGCAGGAGGCCGCCGAGCGCATGGTGCGCGTCGCGGAGGCCGACCTGCGCAAACAGAAACGCGAACTGGTGGACGCCCAGGTCAAGCTCGCCCGCCGGAAGCGGTACGGGCAGAAGATGTGGGACAGCAAGCGGGAACCCAAGATCGTCATGGGGGCGCGCAAACGCGCGGCGCAGGAGTCGGCGGGCAAGCACCGGATCATGCACGAGGAGAAGCTCGCCGTGGCCAGGGACCGGCTCGACGACGCCGTGGAGGCCGTACGCGACGACGACGAGATCCGCGTCGACCTGCCGTACACGGCCGTGCCCCCGGGGCGGGAGGTCCTCACCCTCATGGACCTGCGGCTCGCCCACGGCGCGCGCGTGGAGGGCGGTTTCGATCTGCGCGGCCCGGAGCGGGTGGCGCTGGTGGGGCGCAACGGATCCGGGAAGACGACGCTGCTGCGCACGATCGCCGGGGAGCTGGCGCCGGAGGCGGGCGAGGCGCACGCGCACGTGCCGCTGCGTTTCCTGCCGCAGCGCCTCGACGTCCTCGACGACGACCTCACGGTCGCCGAGAACGTGGCCCGCTTCGCGCCCGGAGCGACCGACAACCGGATCCGGGCCCGGCTCGCCCGCTTCCTGTTCCGGGGCGCCCGCGCCGACCAGAAGGCGGCGACCCTGTCCGGCGGGGAACGCTTCCGGGCGGCCCTGGCGGCCCTGATGCTCGCCGAGCCGGCGCCGCAGCTGCTGCTCCTCGACGAGCCGACCAACAACCTCGACATGGCGAGCGTGCGCCAGCTGACGACGGCGCTCGAGTCGTACGAGGGGGCGCTGATCGTGGCCGGCCACGATCTGCCGTTCCTGGAGTCGATCGGCATCACACGCTGGCTGCTGATGGACGGCACGCTGAGGGAGACGACGGCTGAGGAGGTGGCGGACCCGGCCTAGGGCGAAACACGCCCCGGGGTCTCTCGGCGCCCCGCGCGGGTCTCGGGAGGGCCACATTGTTACTGAGGGGTTTTGTCCTGGTGGTCCCGCGCTGCATGATGGCTGACCGGCGCCGCGCCCGAGGCGCCGGTTTTCCACCCGATTCGGAGACCTGGACGTGCCCAGCAAGAAGGCCCTCATCCGCCGCCCCAGCCCGCGCCTCGCCGAAGGCCTGGTGACGCACGTCGAGCGGGAGAAGGTCGACGTGGAGCTCGCCCTGGAGCAGTGGGAGGCCTACGCCGACGCCCTGCGCACGCACGGCTGGGAGACCGTCGAGGTCGATCCGGCCGACGACTGCCCGGACTCCGTGTTCGTCGAGGACACGGTGGTGATGTACCGCAACGTCGCCCTGATCGCGCGTTCCGGCGCCGAGTCCCGGCGCGAGGAGACCGTCGGCGTCGAGGAGGCCGTGGCGCGCCTCGGCTGCTCGGTGAACTGGATCTGGGAGCCCGGCACGCTGGACGGCGGCGACGTGCTCAAGGTCGGGGACACGATCTACGTCGGCCGGGGCGGGCGGACCAACGCGGCCGGCGTCCAGCAGCTGCGGGCCGCCTTCGAACCGCTCGGGGCGACGGTGGTGGCGGTGCCGGTGAGCAAGGTGCTGCACCTGAAGTCGGCGGTCACGGCGCTGCCCGACGGCACGGTGATCGGTCACATCCCCCAGGTGGACCGGCCGTCGCTGTTCCCGCGCTTCCTGTCGGTGCCCGAGGAGGCCGGCGCGCACGTGGTGCTCCTCGGCGGCCCCCACCTGCTCATGGCGGCGAGCGCGCCGAAGACGGCGGATCTGCTCGCCGATCTCGGTCACGAGCCCGTCCTCGTCGACATCGGCGAGTTCGAGAAACTCGAGGGCTGTGTGACATGCCTCTCGGTGCGGCTGCGGGAGCTGTACGCCTGACCGGGTGACCGGATCACCTTTTCAGCCCTGGACCTGCGATTCCCCGGGGCTGTTCGGCATGCCCCGAATCGCCCGGGGAACCCGGCTGATCAGCGATCTTTACGCCCTGCTTAGTCCGCGGCTTCGTAACCTACGGATTCGTAGCCTACGATCCCGTAAGTTCCGGTTCCGCTCGCCGGACGGTTCCACTCCGCTTCACGTCCCCTGGAGTTCCTCGTGTCGATCACCTCCCCTCACCTCGGCAATCCGGCCGTCTGGACCGACGCCAAGCTGCTGTTCGCGCTGGAGGAAGTGGTCGAGACGGAACTCAACCGGCACCTGAAGGTCACCAAGGACTGGATGCCCCACGAGTACGTGCCGTGGAGCGACGCCCGCAACTTCCCCGGCTTCTTCGAGGACGGCGAGGCGTGGGAGAAGGAGCAGTCCAAGGTCACCGAGATCGGCCGGATCGCGCTGGTCGTGAACCTCCTCACCGAGGACAACCTGCCCAGCTACCACCACGAGATCGCCTCGCTCTTCGGCCGGGACGGCGCCTGGGGCACCTGGGTGCACCGCTGGACGGCCGAGGAGGGCCGGCACGGCATCGTGATGCGCGACTACCTCCTCGCCTCGCGTGCGGTGGACCCGGACAAGCTGGAGCAGTTCCGGATGGCCCACATGGGCGAGGGCTTCGAGTCGGACAACCGTCACTCGATGCTGCACTCGGTCGCGTACGTGTCCTTCCAGGAGCTCGCGACCCGTGTATCGCACCGCAACACCGGCCACCAGTCGGGCGACCCGGTCTGCGACCGCATGCTGGCGCGCATCGCGACCGACGAGAACCTGCACATGGTCTTCTACCGCAACCTGCTGAAGGCCGCCTTCGAGCTCGCCCCCGACCTCACCATGCAGGCCGTGCGCGACGTCATCGTGAACTTCCGCATGCCCGGCCACGGCATGCCCGGCTTCGAGCGGGCCGCCGCGCAGATGGCGATCGGCGAGATCTACAACCTGCGCATCCACCACGACGACGTCATCCAGCCCGTGCTGCGCTTCCTGAAGGTCATGGAGATCGACGGCCTCGGCCCCGAGGGACGCCAGGCGCAGGAGGAGCTCGGCCTGTACATGGGCGGCCTGGACGCCGAGGCCCTGAAGTTCGACGAGAAGCTGGCCGCGCGCAAGGCCCGGATGGCCGCCCGCGCCGCGGGCTGACGGCGCGGAGCACCAGGCGCCTCGAACGGCTCGCACGCGGAAACGGTTTCGCGGCGCGGGCCGTTCGCCGTCCGCGGCCTCATGCCGCCAGGCAGGCAGTGCGGCGACACGGTCCGGCGGACGGCCGGCCTCATGCCGCCGGACAGGCAGTACGGCGGCCGGCGGGGGGCCTCCTGCGCGGCCCGGCCGACGGGAGGCCCGCCGAGGGCGTGCGGGCGCGGACCGGTCCGCGAACCGGTCCGCGCCCGGCCCCGCTCACCAGTCCGCCTCCTGGTAGTCCTTGAGGAACACGCCCGAGACCGGGTGCCCTGCCTCGCCGCGCACGATCGGGTCGTACACGCGCGCGGCGCCGTCCACGACGTCCAGCGGCGTACGGAACCCCGCGCCCGCCATCCGGGCCTTCTTCGGCGCCGGGTTCTCGTCCGTGACCCAGCCTGTGTCGACGGCGCACATGTGCACGCCCTGCTCGGCGAGTGCGGCGGCGCTGGTGCGGGTGAGCATGTTCAGGGCGGCCTTGGCCATGTTGGTGTGCGGATGCCCGGGCATCTTGTTGCGCACGGCGAACCGTCCCTCGACCGCGGTCACGTTGATCACGTACCGGCGCGGACGCGGCGACGCCAGCAGCAACGGCAGCAGCCGGTCGCACAGCAGCGCCGGGGCGAGCGCGTTGACCAGCTGGGTCTCCAGGACCTCGGCCGGGTCCAGCGCGCCGAGCCGGACCGACCAGGAGTTCTCCGGGGAGGGGTCGGGCAGCAGCCCCGCCTCGTCGGCCTCGCGCAGCGCGGCCGGGAGCGCCGACACCGTGCCGCCGAGCCCCTCCAGCATCCTCATCGGCGTGAAGCCCGGCGCCCGCCGGGCGCCCTCGGGCAGGACGTCCCGCTCCCCTGCGGCCAGCAGCGCGTACGACTCGGGCGGTCGCCGCACGGTCTGCGCCGCGTTGTTGACGAGGATGTCGAACGGCTCGCCCTCCTGGCGCAGTTCCTCGCACAGCCCCAGCACCTGTCGGGGGTCGCGCAGGTCGACGGCGAGGACCGTGAGCCGGTGCAGCCATCGCTCGCTGCCCGGCTCGGCCCGGAAACGGCGGACGGCGTCGTGCGGGAACCGGGAGGTGACGACGATCTCCGCGCCGTCCCGCAGCATCATCAGCGCCAGCTGGAAACCGATCTTGACCCTGCCGCCGGTCAGCAGCACCCGGCGCCCCCTCAGGTCGGTGCTCAGCGCGCGACGGGCCGCATTGTCGGCGGCGCAGCCGGGGCAGAGCCGGTGGTAGAACGCGTCGGCCTCCCGATAGTGCGACTTGCAGACGTAGCAGGGGCGCGACCGGTGGAACACGCCGCCCTCGCCGCTGCTCACGAGGGGCGCGTCCTCACGCCGGTCCAGTGCGCCGGTGGCGGTGGCGGCCATCGTCGCCGCGTCGGCGGCCGCCACGTCGGCGCCCCGGATACGACGCCTGCGCCGCCATCCGTCGCGCGCGAAGGACGTGGCCACCCGCTCGGCGTGCAGCCGTACGGGATCGTCGACCGGCAGCGCCCGCAGCTTGCCCACGACCTGATGGAAGGCGGCCAGCTCCGTCTCGGTGACCTGCTGGGTCTTTGCCGCCCTCGTCTTCTCCTCGCCCATTCGCCCCCGCCCCCCGGCCCGCCCCTGTGCTCCGTACCGCGGCCCCGACCGGATGCGAACCGGCGATTCCACCCTGACCGGGTGTCGAGTCGGCCTCTGCTCCACGGGACCGCGCACGCGTTCGGGACGGCCGGACGGAATCCGGCGTGATCGCCTGTGCAGGGCGATGCGCCTGTCTCCGCGCCAAGCCCGAACTCGCCCCCGGATCTTAACCGCACCCCCGCGACGCGGTCGTTCGAATTCCGGGACGGCGACAGGTCGTTCCGCCGCCGCGGCACAGGTCGATCCGCCGTGTCGGCACAGGTCGATCCGCCGCCGCGGCACGGGTCAGTCGGCGGTGCGTCTGATCTGCAGTCGCTCCTTCTCGGAGAGGCCGCCCCAGACGCCGAAGCGCTCGTCGTGGGCCAGGGCGTAGTCCAGGCAGGCGGGGCGCATGTCGCACATGCCGCAGATGCGCTTGGCCTCGCGCACCGAACTGCCGGGTTCGGGGAAGAAGAAGTCCGCCCCCGTCTGCGCGCACAGCGCCTCCCGCTGCCAGGAGAGGTCGGGCGTGGGAATCGTGTCGGTGTACATGGCCAGAACAGTGCCCGGCGGCGCAAAACGTTCGATCAACGCCGGGTATACGCGCGACATCACCGGCCCTGTGCCCGACGTGGTGCCCTGGCGCGCCGATGCGCTGCGGTGCACGCCGATGCGCGCCGGCGTCGCCCTGACGTCGTCCTGGCGTCGCCCCGATGATGGCGTCGCGGGCGACGGGCCGCACGGCGGCGCGCGGAGCGACCATGCCGTCGGGACCCGGCGGAATCCGGCCGACGCCCGGCGTCGCCGTCGCGCTCGCGCGCCCGACCGGCGGCCACCCGCGTGGCCCATGACCCGCCCGCGGGCGCTTCGGAAAGCGGGTCCGCTCGGGCAGCGATTGTCAGTGGGCGGTGCCAGACTCGGCAGTGCAGAGAACGGGACCCCTTTCGAGGAGGGCGATGATGCTCACCACCCGTTTCGTCGACGGCGCTCCGAACTGGATCGACGTCGGCACACCCGACATCGACGGCGCCGTCTCCTTCTACGACGCGCTCTTCGGTTGGCGGTTCCGGTCGGCGGGACCCGACGCCGGCGGCTACGGCTTCTTCCAGCTGGACGGCAGAACCGTGGCGGGCGGCATGCAGACCACCCCCGAACAGGGGCCGCCGTCCTGGACGGTCTACTTCCGCACAGCCGACGCGCAGGCCACCGCCAAGACCGCCGAGCAGGCGCACGGCAGAGTGCTGCTCCCCCCGATGGACGTGATGGGCCAGGGCACCATGGCGGTCCTCGCCGACCAGGCGGGCGTCACCTTCGGCCTCTGGGAGCCGGCCCTGACGAAGGGCGTGGACCTGGCGGACGAGCCCGGCTCGCTGTGCTGGGTCGAGCTGTACACGCCGGACATCGCCGCGGCGGCGGCCTTCTACCACACCGCGCTGGGCCTGGAGACCTCGGCCGCCCCCTTCCCCGGCGGCACGTACACCTGCGTCAACCCGGCCGACGGCGGGGAGGAGGCGATGTTCGGCGGGATCGTCCCGCTCGCCGACGATCCCGCGGAGGCGGGGTCCGATCCGTACTGGCTGCCGTACTTCGAGGTCACCGACGTGGACGCGGTCGTCGCCGAGGCCACGGGCCGGGGCGGCGGACTGCGGATGCCCGCCACGGACGTGGAGGGCGTCGGCCGCATCGCCAAGCTCGCCGACCCCTACGGCGCACGCTTCGCGGTGATCAGGAGCATCCCGCGGGAGACGTGACGCCGCGGCCCCCGACCGGACGGTGAAGGGCCGCTGAGGCGGGCGACATCAGGACGGGGGCGCGGCACGCAGGGCGGGGGCGCGGCACGCAGGTATGGCGCCCGGCCCGGCCCGGCGCGGCGCGCGGTGTCGGGCCGTCGCCGCGCGCCGCGTCGGTCTAGGCCGACGCGCGGCGCACCAGCGTGGTCGGCAGCACCACCGGGGCATCGGGGCCGTCCACACCGCTCCGATCGCCCTCGGCGGTGCGCCGCTCCAGGCGGCGCAGCAGGAGGCGGGCCATGATCCGGCCCATCTCCTCGATGTCCTGGCGGACCGTCGTCAGCGGCGGATCGGTCTGCTCGGCGAGGGGCATCATGTCGTCGAAGCCGACCACGGCCACGTCCTCGGGCACCCGCCTGCCTCGCTCCCGCAGCACGCGCACCGCGCCCGAGGCGGTGAGGTCGTTGGCCGCGAACACGGCGTCGACGTCGGGGCGACGCTCGAGGAGTTCGCGCATGGCGCGTTCGCCGCCGCCGGGGGTGAAGTCGCTCTCGACGACCAGACCCGGGTCGGCGTCGCCCATGACCTCCCGGTACCCGTCGAGCCGGTCGGCCGCGGAGGTCTGGTCGAGCGGACCGGTGATGTGCGCGATGCGGGTGCGGCCGAGACCGGCCAGCAGGCGTACGGCGTCGCGGGCGCCGCCGCGGTTGTCGCTGTCCACGTAGACCACGTCGCGGGTGCCGTCGCTCCAGCCCGGCCGCCCGCCGAACACGGTCGGAACGCCCGCGCCCTGGATCAGGCCCGGCAGCGGGTCGTCGAGGTGCAGCGAGAAGACCAGCGCCCCGTCGACATGGCCGCCGGCGAGGTAGCGGGCGACGCGCGCGTGGTCGTCCCGGCCCTCGGTGAGCAGCAATACCAGCTGGTTGTCGTGGGCGGTCAGCTCCTTGCTGATGCCACGGAGCTGGAGCGCGAAGAAGGGGTCGGCGAAGACCCTGGTCTCCGGCTCGGCGATGACGACGGCCACGGCGTCGTGCCGCTTCGTCACGAGGCTGCGCGCGGCCTGGTTGGGCACGTAGCCGAGCTCCTCCACGGCCTGCCGCACCCGTTCGACGAGCGGTTCGCGGACGCCGTCCCCGCCGTTGACGACTCTCGACACGGTCGCCCGGGAGACCCCGGCCCGCTCGGCCACGGCCTCCAGCGTGGGACGCGACACTGTCTCGGTCACTTCAGGGCTCCTCCTGGCCGACTGCGGATCAGGATAGCCCCGGCCCACGGGCCGGACGGGAGTCCGCTGAGAGCGCTCTCCCCGCAGCGGGGGCACCGCAGCACGCCGTCGGCGGCGGGGCCGCAGCACGCCGGACGTTGACCTCGGCACGCGGCCGTCCCTGTCAACGGTCAAGGAGCTGTGGCGCCCGCCGGGGGCTCTCCCGCGTCGGGCGTCTCCTTCTTCGCCCTGCTGGGCTGCACCCGCTTCGGTTCGCCCGGCATCTTCGGGTACTCCGGCGGATACGGCAGGTCGCCGAGGCCGTGGTCGTGCTCGTCGCGCCGGGCCAGGTCGAGGAGGGCGTCGAGGGAGAAGGCGTGGTCGTCCATGTCGGCGTGGACGTCGCCGAGTTCGGCGAAACGGGCGGGCATGGTCGCGATGTCGAAGTCGCGGGGGTGGGCCTCGCCCACTTCCTCCCAGCGCAGGGGCGCCGAGACCGGAGCGTGCGGGCGCGGGCGTACGGAGTAGGCGGAGGCGATGGTGCGGTCGCGGGCGGTCTGGTTGTAGTCGACGAAGATGCGCTCGCCGCGTTCCTCCTTCCACCAGCGGATGGTGACCTGGTCCGGCATCCGCCGCTCCATCTCCCGGCCCACGGCGATGGCGGCGCGCCGGACCTGGGTGAACGTCCAGCGCGGCTCGATCGGCACGAAGACGTGCAGGCCGCGCCCGCCGGAGGTCTTGGGCCAGCCGCGCAGTCCGCCGAACTCGTTCAGCACGGAACGTAGTTCGTGGGCGGCGCGGACGGCGTCGTCGTAGTCGGTGCCGGGTTGCGGGTCGAGGTCGATGCGCAGTTCGTCGGGGCGGTCCACGTCGGTGCGCCGCACCGGCCACGGGTGGAAGGTGAGGGTGCCGTACTGTGCGGCCCACAGGACGGCAGCCTCCTCCGTCGGGCACATCTCGTCGGCGCTGCGTCCGCTGGGGAAGGTGATGTGCGCGGTGGGGATCCAGTCGGGCATGTTCTTGGGCGCCCGCTTCTGGAAGAAGGACTCCCCGGTCACTCCGTCGGGGTAGCGCTCGAGGGTGGTGGGACGGTTGCGCAGGGCACGCAGGATGCCGGGGGCGACCGCCTGGTAGTAGCGGGCGAGGTCCAGCTTGGTGAAGCCGCGCTCCGGGAAGAACACCTTGTCCGGGCTGGACAGGCGCACCGTCCGGCCGGCCGCTTCCAGTTCCACCGCATCAGCCATGCGAGCCACGGTAGACACACCCCTGGCGACTCGCATGCGCGCGCACGCCGGCGACTCGCCCGCGCGCCCGGCGACCCCGCCCGCCGGGCGGCCGAGGCGATCGGCGCGCAGAATCGCACCATGGATCTGCCCGTGATGCCGCCCGTGAAGCCGATGCTCGCCAAGTCGGTGGCGACCATCCCCCCGGGCATGCAGTACGAGGCGAAGTGGGACGGATTCCGCGCCATCGTCTTCCGGGACGGGGACGAGATCGAACTGGGCAGTCGCACCGGAAAGCCCCTGACCAGATACTTCCCCGAATTGGTGGAGGCGTTGCGGGAGCGGTTGCCGAAACGGTGCGTGCTGGACGGCGAGATCGTGATCGCCCGGGAGGGACGGCTCGACTTCGACGCGCTGACGGAGCGCATCCATCCGGCGGACTCCCGGGTGCGTACGCTCGCCGAGCGCACCCCGGCGTCGTTCGTCGCCTTCGACCTGCTGGCGCTGGCCGACGAGGCGGTCCTGGACGTGCCGCAGAGCGACCGGCGGGAGCTGCTGACCAGGGCGTTGGCGGGGGTGACGGCGCCGGTGCACGTGGCGCCGGCGACGACCGACGTCGAAGTGGCCCGCCGGTGGTTCGAGGTGTACGAGGGCGCGGGACTCGACGGGGTGATCGCCAAGCCGCCGGGTCTGCGGTACCTGCAGAACGAGCGCGCGATGTTCAAGGTCAAGCACGAGCGCACCGCGGACGTCGTGGTCGCCGGATACCGCTTCCACAAGAGCGGGCCCGTGGTGGGCTCGCTGCTGCTGGGCCTGCACGACGAGGCGGGCGTCCTCCAGCACGTGGGGGTCTGTGCGGCCTTCACCATGCAGCGCCGGGCGGAGCTGGTCGAGGAGCTGGAGCCGCTGCGGACGGCGGAGGCGACCGGGCACCCGTGGGCGGCCTGGTCGGACGAGGCGGCGCACGAGAGCGCCCGGCTGCCCGGGGCGCCGAGCCGCTGGTCGGGCAAGAAGGACCTGTCCTGGGTGCCGCTGCGGCCCGAGCGGGTGGTCGAGGTGGCGTACGACCACATGGAGAACGGGGCGCGGTTCCGGCACACGGCGCGGTTCCGCCGCTGGCGCCCGGACCGCACCCCGGAGAGCTGCACGTACGCCCAACTGGAGGAACCGGTGCGCTACGACCTGGCGGAGATCCTCGGGGCGCCGCCGCGCGCCTGACGGACGTCCCGGGGTCGGCGCCCCCGGCGGGGTCGGCGGGCCGCAAGCCGCCCGTCGGCCGGCGTTCGCTCCCCTCGGCTCGCTCCCGCGGCTCCCTCGGCTCGCTCCCTCGGCCCGAAGGCCTACGGCGTCATCAGGACCTTCACCGCGCCGTCCTGCTTGCGCTGGAACATGTCGTACGCGTGCGGAGCGTCCGCCAGCGGCACCCGGTGGGTGGCGAAGTCGTCGACGCCGAGCGGGTCCTCGTCGGTCAGGTAGGGCAGGATCCGGTCGGCCCAGCGGCGCACGTTCGCCTGGCCCATGCGGATCTGGAGCTGCTTGTCGAACATGGTGAGCATGGGCAGCGGATCGGCCATGCCGCCGTAGACGCCGACCAGGGAGAGCGTGCCGCCGCGGCGCACCAGCTCGATGGCGGTGTGCAGGGCGGCGAGGCGGTCGACGCTGAAACGTTCCGCAAGCGGTCCGCTCAGTTTCCGCGGCAGCAGGGCGGAGGCGTTCTGGACCATCCGGGCGGCCGCGCTGCCGTGCGCCTCGGTGCCCACGGCGTCGATCACGGCGTCCGGGCCGCGGCCGTCGGTCACGTCGCGGATGGCGGCGACGAGTTCCTTCTCGCTGTCGAAGCCGCGCAGGTCGAACGTCACCACGCCCCGGGCGCGGGCCCGGCGCAGCCGGTCGCCGACCAGGTCCACGCCGAAGACCTGTCCGGCGCCGCGCACCTGGGCCACCCGGCAGGCCATGTCACCGATGGGGCCGAGGCCCAGCACGGCGACGCTGCCGCCCTCCGGCACGTCCGCGTACTCGACCGCCTGCCAGGCGGTGGGCAGGACGTCGGAGAGATAGACGAAGCGGTCGTCGGGCGGGCCCTCGGGCACCTTGATGGGGCCGAACTGGGCCTGGGGCACGCGCAGGTACTCGGCCTGGGCGCCCGGCACCGCGCCGTACAGCCGGGTGTATCCGAACAGGGCGGCGCCCATGCCCTCGCCGGTGACCTGGGTGGTCTCGCACTGGGTGGGCAGCGAGTTCAGGCACATCCAGCAGTTGCCGCAGGCGATCTGGAACGGCACCACGACCCGGTCGCCGACCTTCAGGTCGGGCACGGCCGCGCCGACCTCCTCGACGATTCCCATGGGCTCGTGTCCCAGGATGTCGCCCGGGGTCATGAACGGGGTGAGCACCTCGTACAGGTGCAGGTCGGAGCCGCACAGCCCGCTGGACGTGATGCGGACGACGGCGTCCGTCGGTTCCTGGATCGTCGGGTCGGGCACGGTGTCCACCCGCACGTCCCGCTTGCCCTGCCAGGTCACAGCCTTCATCGTGCCGCGCTCCCTCCGCCGGCCGGTCCGTCCCGGCGGGTCCGGGGGGCCCGGGTCCTGGCTGCCGCCCGGGTACCCGTGCCCTGGCCCCCGAACCGCCGACGGCCGCTCGCGGTCACGGATGGCCGCCGTCGCCCGACGAGCGCACAATCGAGACACCGAACGGGGTGGACACGATGAGCGAGAGAGTTCCGAGTCGTCCGAAACGCTCCAGACGTCCGGCGCGCACGGAGGGCGCCGGACGCTCCCCGGCCGCGGCGGCGCTGCTGGCCTCGGCGCTGGCCGCCGCACTGGCGGTCTCTCTCACGGCGGGCTGCACCACGTCCCGGGAACCCTCGGGGGACGACGGCCGCAGCGCCTCGCAGAAACCGAGCCCCGGCGGGGACCGTCCGAGTGCCGTCGCCGCGCCCGTGCTCGCCGTGAAGATCGACAACGCGCCGCCCGCCCGACCGCAGACCGGGCTCGACGCGGCGGACGTCGTGTACGTGGAGCAGGTCGAGGGCGGGCTGAGCCGGCTGATGGCCGTGTACGCGACGCGGCTGCCGAAAGCGGTCGGTCCGGTGCGCAGCGCCCGCGAGTCCGATCTGGAGCTGCTGCGCCAGTTCCACCAGCCGGTGCTGGCGTTCTCCGGGGCGCAGGGCAGGCTGCTGCCGCTGATCGACAGGGCGCCGCTGGACGCCGTCACGCCGTCCGACGCGTCCGGCGCGTACTTCCGCGGCGCGGACCGTGCGGCGCCGCACAATCTGTTTCTGCGCCCGAACCGGCTGCTGCCGTCCGCTCCGGGCGCCGCCGCGCTGACCACGGGTTTCCGGTACGGGCCGGCGCCCTCGGGCGGCACGACGGCGGCCTCGCGCGCAGTGCGCTACCCGGCGGCCCGCTTCACCTTCACCTGGTCCGCGAGCAGGGCGGGCTGGCTGGTCTCGACGGACGGCGCGGCGACCCGGACGAGCGAAGGACAGCCTCTGGCGCCGGCCACGGTGGTCGTGCAGTACGTGAAGGTGCGCACGTCGCGCTTCCACGACTTCCTGGGCAACAACACGCCGTACACCGAGACGGTGGGTTCGGGAAAGGCGCAGGTGCTGCGGGACGGACGGGCCTACGACGTGAACTGGAGACGCGGCACGGCGACGGACGGCACCGACTTCACCACCGCCGACGGCGCCCCGGTCGCCTTCGCCCGGGGCCAGGTGTGGGTCGTCTTCGCGAACGCGTCGTCGGCCTCGGCGTCCTCGTCCTCCGCCTCCTCCTCCGCCTCGCAGGCATCACCGGCCTCGAACGTGTCACCGGCGGACAGGCCCGTGTCGCGCGCGCCGTGACCGGTCCGCCGGGACGGGACGAGGCGGCGTGTCCGGAGCGGCGGCGCGGACGACCGGGCCGTCCGGAACGGCCCGCCGGCCCCACCGATCCCACCGGCCCCGGCGGAGCAGCCGGGCGATCAGGACGGGGCGGTCAGCGGTTCCCCCGGATTGCGCAGCCCCTCGGCCGCGTCCGACACGCGCTGGATGAGTTCGAGGAACACCGTCTGTTCCGCGGCCGAGAGCGGCGAGAGGAAGACCTGGTTCATCCGGGCCGTGCGCACGGTGAGCCTGCGGTGCGTGCGCAGCCCTTCCTCGGTGAGTCCCAGCAGGTAGCGGCGGCCGTCTTGCGGGTCGCGGGCTTTGTCGAGGAGTTCCCGGCGGATGAGCCGGCTGATCACCTCGGCGACGGTGGAGCGGTCGAGCCCCACCCGCTCCCCCACCGTGCGCTGGTCGAGGCCGGGCTCGGCGACGAGCGCGTTGAGCACCGCGAACTGCGGGGAGGTGATCTCCTCGGAGACCATCGTGTTCCACAACAGGTAGTGCGCCTGCTGCAGCCGTCGGGCGAGATGCCCGGGGTGGCTGGTGAGGTCCACCGCTGCCATGTGCGCTCCTCTGCGTGGCGTCGACGTCCGTCTTCGTCCCTGGATTTCATCGGTGCACTGAACGATACTCCCCTCCACTCGGCCGGATCTCGTGTGCCGCCGCCTCTGCTCACCATCCCTGCCTGGGGTCTTGACGGGGCTCGCCTCCAATGGCAGCGTGTGAAAACCCTCGGAAAAATAATCAGTGCCCTGATTAATTGACCGGCTCGCCCGCCGGGGCGGCGGCGCGGACACCGCCGCCCTCCGCATCGGCGTAGGGCCGGGGCCTCACCCCCGTCCTCGAACGTCAGGAAACACGGGAAACGCCATGACACTCACGCAAGCCGACATCGACCTGGAGATCGCGGCCGAGCACGCCGCCTACGAGAAGCGGCTCGCCGGCGGCGCGCCCGTGGAGCACCAGCCGCGGCGCGACTACGCGCCGTACCGCTCCTCCGTCCTGCGCCATCCGCAGCAGCCGCCGGTCACCATCGACGTGACGCAGGACCCGGAGCTGGTGGAGCTGTCCTCCCCCGCCTTCGGCGAGCGGGACGTCACGGAGATCGACAACGACCTCACCCGGCAGCACACCGGCGAGCCGGTCGGCGAACGGATCACGGTCTCCGGCCGGTTGCTGGACCGCGACGGACATCCGCTCCGCGGTCAGCTGGTGGAGATCTGGCAGGCCAACTCGGCGGGGCGGTACGCCCATCAGCGTGAGCAGCACGACGCGCCGCTGGACCCGAACTTCACGGGCGTCGGCCGCACGCTGACGGACGACACCGGTTTCTACCGCTTCACCACGATCCAGCCCGGACCCTACCCGTGGCGTCAGCACCTCAACGCGTGGCGGCCGGCCCACATCCACTTCTCGCTGTTCGGCACGGCGTTCACCCAGCGGCTCGTGACGCAGATGTACTTCCCGAGCGACCCGCTGTTCCCCTACGACCCGATCATCCAGTCGGTCACGGACGACGCGGCCCGGCAGCGACTGGTCGCCACCTACGACCACAGCCTCTCGGTGCCCGAGTTCTCCATGGGCTACCACTGGGACATCGTGCTCGACGGGCCGCACGCCACCTGGATCGAAGAAGGACGCTGAGCCGCCATGACGAAGATCGACACCAGCCGTCCGGAGAGCGTGCTGCCCACGCCGTCGCACACGGTCGGCCCCTTCTACGGCCACGCACTGCCGTTCCCCGGCGGCGGCGACATCGCCCCGGCCGGCCACCCGGACGCCATCGCGCTGCAGGGCTTCGTGTACGACGGTGAGGGCAACCCGTTGCCGGACGCGTTCGTGGAGCTGTGGGGCGCGGACCCCGAGGGCAACGTGCCGCAGGTCGACGGCTCGATGCGGCGCGACCCGTCGAGCGGCGGATTCCTCGGCCGCAACGGCGTGGAGTTCACCGGGTGGGGACGGATCCAGACGGACGCGAACGGCCACTGGACGGCGCGTACGCTGCGGCCCGGCGCACGCGGGCGGAGCGCCCCGTACCTGAGCGTCTGCGTGTTCGCGCGCGGCCTGCTCGTGCACCTCTACACCCGGATCTACCTCCCCGGCGACGAGGCCGCGCTGGCCGCCGACCCGCTGCTGCGGCGGGTGGACCCGGCGCGGCGCGACACGCTGATCGCCACGGACGGGCCGCTCGGCACCTACCGTTTCGACATCCGCCTTCAGGGCGAAGGCGAGACGGTCTTCCTGGAGTTCCAGTGACACCTGCGCCATCCGACGTCCCGTACGGAAGCGGTCTGCTCTCCCCCGGGTGGACCGGCTCCCCCGCCGCCTCCGCCACCGACGACGATGCCTGGCTGCGGGCGCTGCTCGACGCGGAGGCGGCGCTCACCCGCGCCCAGGAGGCGCTGGGTCTGGCCCCGGAGGGGTCCGGGGCGGCGGTCACCTCGGCCGCGGAGGGCGGCGGCTTCGACGTGCGCTCCCTCGCCGAGCGCGCCCGCGGCGGCGGGAACCCGGTGATCCCGCTGGTAGCCGACCTGACGGCGGCGGCCGGCGAGCGGCACGGTCCGTACGTCCACCGGGGCGCGACCAGCCAGGACATCATGGACACGGCGGCGATGCTGGTCGCCGTGCGCACGCTCGGCCTCGTCCTCGCCGACCTCGACCGCACCGGGAACGCACTGACCGGCCTCGCCGCGGCGCACCGGGACACTGCGATGCCGGGGCGGACGCTGACCCAGCACGCGGTGCCGACCACGTTCGGGCTGAAGGCGGCCGGGTGGCGTTCCCTGGTGCTGGACGCGCGGGACCGGGTGACCGCCGTACGGGACTCGCTGCCCGCCCAACTCGGCGGCGCCGCAGGGACCCTGGCCGCCTTCACGGCGTACGGCGCCGACGACGCGACGGCACTGCCCGCCGCCTTCGCGCGGGAACTCGGTCTGGCGGCACCCCTGTTGCCGTGGCACACCCTGCGCACGCCCGTCGCCGACCTCGCCGGCTGCCTGGCGTTCACCGTCGGCGCCCTCGGCAAGATGGCGGCGGACGTCCTCACACTCGCCCGCACCGAGATCGGCGAGGTGGCCGAGGGCAGCGGAGGCGGCTCCTCGGCCATGCCGCACAAGGCGAACCCGGTGCGCTCGACGCTGATCGCGGCGGCCGCCCGGCGCGCCCCGCAGCTCGCGGCCGTGCTCTACGGGTCGCTCGCCGCGCAGGACGAGCGCCCCGCCGGCGCCTGGCACGCCGAGTGGGAGCCGCTCAGGGACCTGCTGCGGCTGGTCGGCGGTGCCGCCCGGGACGCGGCCGAACTCACGGAAGGGCTGCGGGTGGACGCCGACGCGATGCGCGCGAACCTCGGTCTCACCCACGGACTGATCGTCTCCGAGCGGCTGTCCGCCGAGCTGTCGGCGCTGCTCGGCCGCGCCCGCGCCAAGGAGTTGCTGACGGAACTCGCCCGGCGCGCCTACGCCGAGGACCTGCCGCTGCACCGACTCCTCGCCGAGGAACCGGACTTGACCGGACTCGACCTCGGCGAGCTCACCGACCCCGCCCGCTACACCGGCTCCGCCGGAGCCCTCACCGACCGTGCGCTGGAGCGACGTTGACCGAGAACCTTCTCCACCACCGCGCCGAGGGCCCGTCCTGCGGCCCCCCGCTGCTGCTCGGCCCCTCTCTGGGCGCCTCGTACGCCGTGTGGGGCAAGATCGCGCCCGAACTGTCCGCCACCCACCGGGTGGTCCGCTGGGACCTGCCCGGGCACGGGGGCTCGCCCGCCGACCTGATCGGGCCCGGCGCCACCGTGGGCGACCTCGCCGACCTGGTGCTGGCGCTCGCCGACTCCCTCGGCCTGGAGCGGTTCGCGTACGCGGGCGTCTCCCTGGGCGGGGCGGTGGGGCTGCATCTGGCGCTGCACCACCCGCAGCGGGTGTCGTCGCTGGCGATGATCTGTTCGTCCGCCCACTTCAACGGGTCGAGGCCGTGGGAGGAGCGGGCCGCGCTGGTGCGCGGGGAGGGGCTCGCGGGGCTCGTCGAGACCGCGGACGCCCGGTGGTTCACGCCCGGGTTCACCGTGCCGGAGCTGATCGCGGACCACCGTGCGGCGGACCCGGAGGCGTACGCCGCGTGCTGTGACGCGCTGGCCGCGTTCGACCTGCGCGAGCGGCTGCCGGAGATCGCCGTTCGGACCCTGCTGATCGCCGGCCGGCAGGACCCGGCGACGCCGCCGGCGCATCTGCGGGAGATCGCGGACGCGGTGCCGGACGCCACGCTCGTCGAACTGCCGGGGGCCTCGCACCTCGCTCCCGCGCAGTGTCCCGAAGCCGTGCTGACCGTGCTGCGGGCGCATCTCGACGGACCCGCGAAGCGGGGCATGGAGGTGCGGCGCGAGGTGCTGGGCGACGCCCACGTGGACCGGGCCCAGTCGCGGCAGAACGCGTTCACCGCCCGATACCAGGACTTCATCTCCCGCTACGCCTGGGGGGAGATCTGGACCGACCCGACGCTCGACCGCCGCGAGCGCAGCATGATCACGCTGACCGCGCTGGTGGCGCACGGCCACTACGACGAGCTGGCGATGCACGTCAGGGCGGCCCGCCGCAACGGACTCACCCCCGAGGAGATCGGCGCGGTGCTGCTCCAGACGGCCGTCTACTGCGGGGTCCCGGCCGCGAACTCGGCCTTCGCCACGGCCCAGCGGGTACTGGCGGAGGAGGAGGCGGAGGACGGCTTGACCGGTTGAGACCGTACGGCGGGCGTGCGACGCGCGAGGCGATCGGCACGTGGGCCGGGAACCCTCATCCGTGAGGCCGGACTCCGTGAGGCCGGCCTCCGTCAGGCCGGGCGGACGAGTGCGCCGGAGATGATCGCTTCGAGCTGCCGCGCCGGGGCCGTCGCCTCCGCCGTGGGCGCACGCGTCGGCGTGCGACCCGCAGACGCGCGCCCGGCTCGCCGGGGAGCCGCTGCGTATCCGGGAGCCCAGGCCGTCGGCCCCGAACGGCCGGGCGTCCGGCCCGGCGACGCCCGGTGCCGCCGCGCCGGGGACCGTCGCCTCCGCCGCCGGCGCACGCGTCGGCCTGCGGCCCCCAGGCGCGCTGCCGGCTCGCCGGGTGCGCCGGGGAGCCGCTGCGTGTCCGGGAGTGCGGGCCGTCGCCTCGCCGTCCCCCTACCTCCTGGTCTGGCCGGGGACCAGGCCGACCTGGGGTGCGCCGAGCCCCTTAAGGGCCTGCTGCGCCTTCTCCACGAGGCCGTCCGCGCCACAGGAGCGGGCCAGCGTCAGGCCGCGGCCGAGTTCGGCGACCGAGCGGGAGAGGATGCCGTACTCGATCCGCGCGGCGGCGTGTTCGTACTGACAGGGCGACAGTTCCAGGTAGGTGACCGCCTGCTGGGCGAGCCGTACGGCACGCTGCCCGGTCTCCAGGGCGGCGGCGCAGCGCAGGGCCTCGCCGATCGCGGTGTCGGTGCCGAAGCGCTCGGCCTGACGGCGGGCCTCGGCGGCGAGCCGGTTCGCCCGTGCCGGGTCCTGCACGGCGAGAGCCCGGGCCAGGTCGACGGCCCAGGGCACCATCACCGGGTTGAGGTGGCCGCGGGCCGCCGCCGCCTTCTCGGCCTCCTCCAGCTCGTTGACGCCCTCCTGGACCCGGCCGACGGCCAGCAGCAGCCGGCCGCGCACCGACCGGGGGTCGGGCAGCACGATCGTCGACGGGTAGGGCGGGGCGAAGCCGTACTGTTCGGCCACCTCCCAGGCCCGGTCGACATGGCCGCGCACCAGCAGCGTGTCGACGAGGTTGCAGGTCGCCGACCAGTACAGCGGCAGCCCGCGGCCGACGCGTTCGGCGAGGCGCAGGGACTCCGTGAGCGATTCCTCCGCCTCCTTCAGACGCCCCCTGCGACGCAGCCCGAGACCGACGTAGGCGTGGGCCAGGGCGAGGTGACCGCCGCTCCAGCCGGCCGACACATAGGCGCGCAGGGCCTCGTTGAAGAGGACGTCGGCGCGGTCGAGCCGGTCGGTGTAGGCGTAGGAGCTGGCCAGCATCATCAGCAGCTCGATGCCCCACTCCTGGTCGGTCCAGCCGAGCCCGGGGGCGAGGCGGCCGTTGACGAGGGCGCGGTCGCAGAACTCGACGACCTCCTCGGCGTTCTCGCCGTGGGTCATCAGGTCGAACCCGCGCAGGATCAGCAGGGCGCGCTCGGAGTTGTCCCGGCCGGTGCAGGTCGCCGCGAGGGAGGCGAGCTTCTCGGAGCGGCGGGCGGAGGCCGGGTCACCGGCGTTCACGCCCTCCCACATGAACTGGACGGCCTGCAGCCGCAGCCGAGCGGGCCCGGGCGCCTGCCGGGCGGCCTCCGCCTCGACCGTGCGGACGGCCTCCCCCAACTGGTCGTTGTGCAGCAGCGCCTGGGAGAGGCGGTAGACGGCGTCGACCCGCTCGTCGCCGTCGAGGCCCGGCAGGGAGAGCGCCTTGCGCAGGTGCTCGATGGTCCGGGCCGGTGCGGTGAGCAGGGTGGCGCAGCCCAGTTCGTACAGCACGCGCGCGTGGACCTCGGGCACGGGCGGTTCGCGCAGGGCCCGTTCCAGACAGCGGCGGGCCGCGTCGGGGGCGCCGACGGCGAGGTGTTCCCGTGCGGCCTCGCGCAGCTGCTCGACGAGTTCCTCGTCGCCCTCCGCGTGCACCTGCAGCAGATGCCGGGAGGCGGCCGCGAGGCCCTTCCCCGCGTCGGCGACGACCTGGGCGGCGATGCCGTGCATCGCGGTGCGCAGGCCGCCGGGGATGGAGTCGTAGACGGCGGAGGCGATCAGCGGGTGGACGAACTCCAGGTCGCCGTCCTCGGCCGGGGCGGCGGCGGGATCGGGCTCGGTGAGGATACGGGCGCTGCGCAGCAGTTCGGCGCAGCGCGCCGCGTCGTCACGGCCGAGGCCGGCGAGCCGGGCGGCCTGGGCCACGGAGATGTCGGCGCCGAGGATCGCGGCCGCCATCGCGAACTTGGTGGCGTCGACGCCGAGTTTCTCCAGGCGGTCGACGAGTCCTCCGCCGCGGGCCGCCCGGTTCAGGGCGCGCAGTTCGGTGGCGGAGGACTCGCTCGGCGTCAACTCGCGGTCGCGGACCTTGGCGAGGAGTTCGACGGTCTCGTACGGGTTGCCGTCGGTGACCGCCCACACCTCGCGGCAGAACGAGCCCTCGGCGTGGTCGCCGAGGGTGGCCCGGGTCAGGCCGGCGACCGCGGCCGGGGTCAGGGCGCTGAGGCTGGTGACGGCGTGGCCCGCGGCCTCCCCGACGGCGTCGAGGTGGCGGGCCGCGTCGGCCTTCACGTCGCCGGGCCTGCGGGCCACGACGATCAGGACCGGCAGCTCGTCGAGGCGTTCCACGAAGGCGGCCAGCCAGCGCAGGGATTCCTGGTCGGCCCAGTGCGCGTCGTCGACGAGGAGCACGAGCGGGTAGTCCCGCCTGGCCAGCCGGGTGACGGCGGCCACGAGGCCGTCGCACACGCCCTGCGGGTCGGCGTGGCCCTCTCCGGGCTCGACGATGCCGAGAGCGGGACCGGCGATGCCGAACCAGTCGCCGAGGTACTCGCGGGCCTCCTCCGGGTGCAGGGACATCAGGGCGGGCTGCAGCAGCTGCCGCACCATGTTGAAGGGGACGGACCTCAGTGTCTCGCCGCCGCGGGCCGACCAGACGGCGCAGCCGCGGGCCTCGGCGATGCGACGCGTCTCGGCCAGCAGGGCGGTCTTGCCGAATCCGGCCTCGCCGCGGAGCACCAGCAGGTGACCCCTGGAGGACCGGTCGGCGCAGAGCGTCTCCACCGCCTGCGCGATGGCGGCGACCTCCGCGTCGCGCTCCCACAGGGAAGCCGAGGTGGCCGCCGCCGGCCTGACCTCCGTCATCCCGCTACCTCCCCAAGTCGCCCGAACGACGTACCGACGTCGAGCGTAGCTCTCCGAGGGCTCGCGCGGAGGGCTGTCCGCGCAGGTCCCGCCTCGACGGGTGACGGCTCGCGGCGCCGAAGGCCCCGGCGGGCCTGCGGAAGTGCCCCCATGACGTCAACGGCGAGTGACGCGCACCGAATTGACGTCGAATTCGCGCCACCCGGGCGGCCTGGCGCCGGGGGCCGGTTCCGACGGAGTGCGCTCCCTCTCATCCGGATCTCACCGACGCCTCATACGGTGGGGGTATGACGCAGGTGACTCCTCCCGGTTGGTATCCCGATCCGGGGCAGACGAATGACGGTCCCGCCACCGAACGCTGGTGGGACGGCAAGGCATGGACGGACCAGACCCGCGCCGCGGGCTCGGCCGCCGCTTGGGGTCCGCCGGCGCAGACCGCGGCCGACGGCGCGCCCGCGGCCCACCCCGGCGGCGCGGGTCAGCCGGGGTATCCGGCGTACCCGGGGGGCCCGGCGTATCCCGGCGGCCCCGCGTACCCCGGAGGTCCCGCATACGCCGGAGGTCCCGCGTACCCCGGCGGCCCCGTGTATCCCGGCGGCCCCGGGCAGGCCGGCTACCCGGGGTATCCCGCGGCGCCCGCGCCCGGCCGGCGGCGGGGGCTGCGCACGGGCATAGCCGTGGCGGCCGCCGTCGCCGTCCTCGCCAGCATCGGGGTCGGCGTGTACGCGCTCGCCAAGGACGACGGCTCGGGCGGCGGCGGTGGCACGGCCCAGGGACCGGGCGGGCAGGGCGGTCCCGGCGGCCCGGGCGGCGGCGGTCAGGGCGGGTCGGGCGGGTCCGGCGGGTCCGGCGGGGAGTCGCCCTCGCCGCGGGGCTCCGAGCCGCCGACGATCAAGAGCGGTTCGGTGACCGACGCGCTCAACGGGATCAGCATCCCCATCCCGAAGGGCTGGGCGGGCCAGGAGCTCAACGTGGGCGTCCAGGTCGTCTCCGGCGCCTCCTACAAGTGCCCGGGCGACACCACCAAGACCTGCACCAAGGGGGGCGTGTACTCGTCGCCCGCCGAGGTGCTGGGGAGCAAGGGCGGCACGGCCGAGGAGGTCGCGAAGGCGGACATCGCGGCCAACGCCGAGCAGTCGTACGGCGGGACGACGTACGGCGCGATCACCTCGCACCAGGTGCTCGCCTCGAAGGCGGTGACGGTGGCCGGGCAGAAGGGCTATCTGGTGCGCTGGAAGGCGGTGACGAGCAAGGGCGCGGACGGCTATGTCGAGTCGCTGGCGTTCCCGGCGCCCGCGGACGCCAAGCGCATGGTGGTGCTCCGCTTCGGTCTCGACACCGATCAGGACGTGTCGGTCATCGACACGATCACCGCGAGCGTCAAGGTGTCGACGGGCGGCGGCAGCGGACAGGACGTCTGACCGCCGGAGCCGGCCCGCGGGACACGATCGGCCGGGTGGGACCCCCTGTACTCACAGGGGGGTCCCACCCGGCCGGGGGGTGCGCGCCGCCCCCGTCCCCACGGTGCGGCGCGATACAGGCTGCCGTCCAGTCATCCCGTGGACGGCGGCCTGGGTCCTTCGGGTCCCGGAGCGGCCCCCGAGCGGCCCCCCGGCAGGCCGCCGCCGGAGCGCGGGACGAGTCCGAGGGCCGGCAGCACCGCGGCCTCCACGAAACGCAGCAGGTACTCCTGGTCCGCGTACTCCCCGTCGACGACCGGGCGGGCGCGGATCACCCCGAACATCTGCGCGGGGACGTACTCCAGCGCCGGGTGGTCACCGGCGATCTCGCCGCGTTCCACCCCGCGCCGCAGGATCTCCCGGAGGGCGTCGATCTCCGGGGCGACGATCGCCTCGCGCAGCGCGCGGGCGAGCTCCTGGTCGCCGGTGACCGCGTGGCCGAGGGCCTGCATCAGCTCGGTGTCATGGGTGGACCAGCGGCCCGCGGCCTCCGCGGCCTCGCGCAGGTCCCCGGCGAGCGAGCCGGTGTCGATGCCGGTCAACCGGGCCTGCCGGCGGGAGCGCAGGGCGGCGACGACGAACTGCGGCTTGGTCCTCCACTGCCGGTAGAGCGTCGACTTGCTGCAGCGGGTGCTCGCCGCGACGCCCTCCATGGTGACGGCTTCGTAGCCGCATTCACGGACCTGGTCGAGGACGGCGTCGAAGAACTCCTGTTCCCGCTCGGGCGTGATCTTCGAGCGGCGCGTGGCGGCGGCCGACTCCGGTCCGTCCGCGGCCTGCGACGTCATCTGCTCTCCCCCTCGTTTCTCTTCCGCCGGGCGTGCCCGTCCGAAGGCGGTGCGGGCCTCCGGTCGGGCCCAGGTCTCCAGTGTGGCGCACATCAATCGATACGCCAGTGTACCGGTACGCGTCCGTATCGGTACACTGGCGTATCGGTACGACATCGTATCGATGGTGCATGCACGAGCCACCGCCCGGCAGCACCACCTCACACGCACCACGTCAGCGAAGGGGCCGGGGGATGAATGCCCGCACCGAGCCTGCAGAAGCGGAGCCGGTCACACCGGCGAGGCCGCCCGTAGTCCGAGAGCTCCTGCTCGTCGCAGGTCTCTTCGCCGTGTACAAACTCGGCCGGCAACTGGCCGCGGGCCACACCGGCGAGGCCTTCCGCGACGCCCGGGACGTCTGGCACGCCGAGCGGTGGCTGCACCTGCCCGGCGAGGGCGCGGTGCAGTCCCTGCTGCTGCGCGGCGACGGCCTGGCCGAAGCCGCGAACGCCTACTACGCGACCGTGCACTTCCCGGCCACCCTGGCCTTCCTGGTCTGGCTGTACCTGCGGCGTCCGGCGCACTACACCTGGGCGCGGCGGGTGCTGGCCGCGGTGACCGCCGCCGCCCTGGTGCTGCATCTGACGTTCCCGCTCGCCCCGCCGCGGATGCTGGCGGCGACGGGCCTGGTGGACACCGCGCGCGTGTACGGTCCGTCGGTGTACGGGCCGCCGCAGAGCGACCATCTGTCGAACCAGTTCGCGGCGATGCCCTCGCTCCACTTCGGCTGGGCGCTGATGGTGGCGATCGGTCTGATCGTCGCCACCCGGTCACGGTGGCGGTGGCTGTGGCTGCTGCACCCGCTGCTCACCCTGCTGGTGATCGTGGGCACGGCGAACCACTACTGGCTCGACGCGATCGCCGCGGCCGCCCTGCTCGGTGCGGCGCTGGCGCTGATCCCCGTGCCCCGGCGCACGCCCGGAACGGCCACCGAGGCCGGGCCCGGCACGCGCGCCCACGTCCCGGCCGAGCAGCCGGTCCTGGCAGGAGCGGGCCGATGAACGCCACCCTGGTCGCCGTCGTCCTCTCCCTGTTCTCGGCCGTCGCGTACGCGGCCGCCGCGGTCGCCCAGGAGCGGCTCGCCTCCCGGCATCCCGGTTCGGGCCTGGCCGGCCTGCTCGGCAACGGGGCCTGGTGGTGCTCGGTGGGGCTGAACGCCGCCGCCGCGCTGCTGCACGTCGTGGCCCTGAAGTACGGCCCGCTCACCGTGGTGCAGCCGCTCGGCGCGCTCACCCTGGTGGCGGCGGTGCCGATGGGCGCACGGGTCGCGGGACGCCGGGTCGACGCCGCCGAGTGGCGCGGCACCGCCCTCACCCTGGCCGGCCTGGCCGCGATCCTGGTCACCGCCTCGGGGCCGGCCCCCGAGGAGGTCCTGAGCGGGCCGGAGGCGGTGGCCGTGGCGGGGGCGACGGCCGCGCTGATCGGGCTGCTGGCCCGGCGCGGCGCCCGTCCGGGGCTGCGGCACGCGAGCGCGTCCGGCTTCGCCTCGGGCGTCGCCTCGGCGCTCACCCAGACGGTGACGGTGGCCGCGACGGACCGGTCGGGCTCGCTGCTGAGCATGCAGGTGATCGGGGTGGCGCTCCTGGTCGCGGCCTTCGCGACGGGCGGACTGCTGCTGTCGCAGACGGCCTACCGGGACGGTCTCGGCGCCCCGCTGGCGATGGTGACGCTGGCCAACCCGGTGGCCGCCGCGGTGATCGGCCTCGCGCTCCTCGGCGAACGGCTCCAGGGCGGGCCCGCGGGGATGCTCCTCGCCCTGGCGGGAGCCGGGCTCGCGGGGCGGGGCGTGGTGCTGCTGTCGCGGGCCGCGCCGCACCCGGCGGCCGTCGCGGACGAGGAGCACCCGGTGGCGGCGGTGCTGGCCCTGAGGCCGGAGACGGCGTCCGCCGAACCGGCGCTGCTGCCCCGGCCGACGACCGGCCCGGAGCACCTCACCCCGCTGTAGTTCCGGAACGGATGGCGCCTTCCCTGAGGGCGCCACCCGTGCGCGGAGGGCGCCACCCGTGCGCGGAGGGCGCCACCCGTGCGCGGAGGGCGCCACCCGTGCGCGGAGGGCGCCACCCGTGCGGGAGGGCGCCACCCGCCCGAGGGCGCCACCCGCGGGAGGGCGTCAGCCCAGACCGCGCGCGTCCTGCTTGAGCGCGGTGTCCACGGTCAGGGCGGTGGCCACGACGAGGCTCAACAGCGGCTCGGGCAGCTGGTAGTGGATCTGCAGGACGTAGTTGTCCGCGGTGGTGAACATCGTCTTGGCGAGGCCTTCCCAGGTCTTGGTGATCCGGGCGACCTCGTTGTCCGCGTGGTCGACGATCGCGAAGTTCCAGGCCCGCCAGTTCTCCGCCTTGATGGCGCCGACCTGGCGGCCGTCCGCCTTGATCGCGAAGTTGATCTTCCCGAAGACGTTCTGCTGGACGATCTCGCCGACCGGCTGTCCGTCGGGGCGGGTCACGATCACCCGCGACTTGAAGATCTTCGCCGGGCGGGTCAGCAGCAGCACCGGCCGCCCGTGGGCGTCGCGGATCTCCAGTCGCTGCGTCAGGTACTGGTCGATGCTGGCGAGGAAGCGCACGATCTTGCGCAGCGTGCTCTGGCCGACCTGGACCACCGAGCCGAGCTGGTTGCCCTGCTGGTCCATCACCTTGTACTCGTTGGTGAGCTCGATCAGCTTCGCCTTCTGGTTCACCACCAGCACCGGCTCGCTGAACAGGGAGCCGCCGCCGGGGCCGCTCGGCGTGACCCCGGCCTGCTGCTGCACCTGGCGCTGGACCCGGGCGTCGGGCCCCGCCTGCTGCGGTATCTGCGGGGCGGGGCCGCCCTTGCCGTCGGCATGGGTCTGCTCGGTCCACTGGGCGCCGTCCCAGTAACGCAGGGTCTGGGCCGCGCCGTGCGGATCGGGATACCAGCCTGCAGGTGTGTTCGAATGCGTGGTCACCGGGGCACACTATCCCGAGCCCACCGGGACCTGACCAGTCCCCGCGATGCGGTCTTCATCGCGCATTCACCGCACCCGCGGCCCGCGCCCCCGGCCGCGTTCACGCCGTGACGATCGCCGGGTCGCTCACACCGGGCCGCCCGTTCTCCACATGTCCTGCGAACCGCCTGAGGAACGCCGGATCGGCGGCGGAGGTGACGCTCAGGTCGTACCAGCGCCTGCTCGCCCGCAGGTCCACGGTCCGTTTGAGGACGGCGCCGGGCCGCACCCGGACGGTCGTCGCCGGGCGGCCGTACCCGTCCGTCACCTTCAACTCCACCGTGCCGGAGCCCCGGTGGGTGAAGGTCAGCTCGACGCCGTCGCCGACGTGCCGTGCGGTCACCTCGGGTCCGGCCGTCTGCCCCCGCCCCTTGAAGACGCGCAGGAAGCCGTTCGGTCCGTGCACGGTCAGATCGTGCGAGCCGCCGGAGTACGCCGCGTTCCAGGTGTCCGAGACGGTCGCGCCGGCCCCGGTCGTGTAGCTCCACGGGCCGTCCCCCCGGTTGCCCGAGGTGACGAGGAACGCGGCGCCGGCCTCGGCCCCGGAGGCGAAGTCGAGGGTGAGGGTCCCGGCGGCCGGATCGGCCGAACCGTCCACGCGGGGCGCGTACTTGAGCGGCCGGGTGGGTCGCGTGCCGCGCTCCTGCTTCGGCAGGACGGGGCGGGCCGGCGGGGTGGGCACGGAGTCGGGGTGGCGTTCCCGGTCCGGGGGCGCGTAGCCGCCGGTCTCCGGCAGGACGACCCGCCGGGCGTCCTTGCGGGAGAAGTCGAACGCGGCGGTCAGGTCGCCGCAGACCGCGCGCCGCCACGGGGAGATGTTCGGCTCGTGGACGCCGAAGCGACGCTCGACGAAGCGGATGACCGAGGTGTGGTCGAGCGTCTCCGAGCAGACGTAACCACCCTTGCTCCAGGGGGAGACGACGAGCATCGGGACACGCTGGCCGAGTCCGTAGGGGCCGGGGACGTGGCCGCTGTCGCCCTTGAAGACGTCGGGCCCGACGTCGACCGTCGAGCGGCCCCGCTCCGCGGAGGCCGGCGGGAAGGGCGGGACGACGTGGTCGAAGAACCCGTCGTTCTCGTCGTAGGTGACGAACAGGGCCGTCCTGGCCCACACCTCGGGGTCTGCGGTGAGCGCGTCGAGGACCTGCGAGACGTACCAGGCCCCGTAGTTGGCGGGCCAGTTGGGGTGTTCGGTGAAGGCCTCCGGTGCGACGATCCAGGAGACCTGCGGCAGCTTCCCGCCCAGGACGTCCGCCTTCAGCCGGTCGAAGTAGCCCTGCCCCGCGCGCGCGTCGGTGCCCGTGCGGGCCTTGTCGTACAGGGGGTCGCCGGGCTTCGCGTTCTGGTACTGCGTGAAGTAGAGCAGCGAGTTGTCGCCGTAGTTGCCGCGGTAGGCGTCCTGGATCCAGCCCCAGCTGCCGTTCGCGTCCAGACCGTCGCCGACGTCCTGGTAGATCTTCCAGGAGACGCCCGCCCGCTCGAGGCGCTCGGGGTACGTCGTCCAGCTGTAGCCGACCTCGTCGTTGCCGAGGACCGGGCCGCCGCCCTTGCCGTCGTTCCCCGTATGACCGGTCCACAGGTAGTAGCGGTTGGGGTCGGTGGAGCCGATGAAGGAGCAGTGGTAGGCGTCGCAGACGGTGAAGGCGTCGGCGAGCGCGTAGTGGAACGGGATGTCCTTGCGCGTCAGGTACGCCATCGTCGTCGCGCTCTTGGCGGGCACCCACCGGTCGTACCTGCCGTCGGCGAAGGCCGCGTGGCCGTCGTTCCAGCCGTGCGGGAGGTCCTGGACGAAGGCGAGTCCCAGGTCGTCGGCGTCGGGACGAAAGGGCAGCACGTCCTTGCCAGCGGCGTCCGCCTGGTGCCAGACCGACCTGCCGTTCGCGAGGGTCGCCGGCCGAGGGTCGCCGAAGCCGCGGACGCCGCGGAGCGTGCCGAAGTAGTGGTCGAAGGAGCGGTTCTCCTGCATCAGGACGACGATGTGCTCCACGTCCTCGATCGACCCCGTGCGGTGGTGCGCGGGCAGGGCCGCAGCGCGTTCGACGCTGCCGGACAGGGCGGTGAACGCCGTTGTGGCGCCCGTGAGCTGGAGGAAGCGGCGCCGGTTGACTTCGGACATGGTGAGGCACCTCTCGTACGCAAGGACTGGGCCGGCCGGTGGTGACGGAAGCGCGCCTACGGAGTGTGGCAAGGGCGTCGAACGTCAGGGAAGGGCCGGATGACGCCGATGTGAAGGTCAGCGGTACGCGGGGCGCGCGGCGCGGGAGGGGGCCGCCGGGCGCCGGTCCCGGCCGGGCGGGCTTCCGTGAGGCGGAAGCCGTCTTGCGCCCCTGTGAAGCCCGTCACGACGATGTCGCCACGACCCAGAGACGGGAGCCCCACACCATGCCGCACACCACCGCATTCGCCAGGAACCAGTGGTACGTCGCCGCCTACAGTCACGAGGTCGGCCGCGAGGAGCTGCTCGGGCGGACGGTCCTCGGGGAGCCGCTGGTCTTCTACCGTACCGAGGAGGACGGCACGCCGGTCGTGCTGCACGACCGGTGTGTGCACCGCCGGTTCCCGCTCTCCGAGAGCCGGCTGGACGGCGACCGGATCGTGTGCGGCTACCACGGGTTCACCTACGACACGACCGGCGCCTGCGTGTACGTGCCGGGGCAGAAGCGCATCCCGCGCACCGCCCGGGTCACCGCCTACCCGGTCGTCGAGCAGGACTCCCTGGTGTGGGTGTGGATCGGCGATCCGGCCCTCGCCGACCCGCAGGCCGTGCCGCGCGCCCGGCATCTGGACTCCCCCGGCTGGACGACCGTGCGCGGCATGGAGCCGATCGACGCGGACTACGGGCTGCTCGTCGACAACCTCCTGGACCTGTCCCACGAGACGTATCTGCACGGCGGATACATCGGCACCCCCGAGGTCGCCGAGACGCCCATCACCACCGAGGTCGACGAGGGCGCCGGGATCGTGCGGGTGAGCCGGCACATGGACGACGCCGAGTGCCCGCCCTTCTACGCCCGTTCTACCGGGATCGAGGGGCGGATCACCCGGTGGCAGGACATCGAGTACCACGCGCCGTGCCTGTATCTGCTGCACAGCCGCATCGCGCCGGTGGGCGTGCTGCCGGAGGCCGACGGGAGCGACCCGAACGGCTTCCACACCGAGATCACGTACGCGATCACCCCGTCCGCCGACGGCAAGGTGTACGACTTCTGGATGGTCTCGCGGGACTGGGCGACGGACGACGACGAGGTCACCGAGTTCCTGCGGGGCAACAACCACACGGTGGTCATGCAGGACGTCGACGCCCTCAACCTCCTTCAGCGGACGCTGGGTTCGGAGCGGTCCGGCTACCAGGAGCTGAGCATCAACATCGACACCGGCGGTCTCGCCGCCCGCCGCATCCTCGCCCGGCTGGTGGAGGAGGGCGACAAGCCGGTGGAGCCGGTCCTGTGAGCAGCCCCACCGGCGAGGTCTACCGCATCGACTGGCTGCCGGGCACCGACGTCCTGCACGGCACCTGCCACTGCGGAGCCGAGCACACCGCACAGGACCCGGTGCTGATGTGGGAGTGGATGCTCGCCCACCCCGAGGGTCACACACCGCACGACCCCGCCCCCGAGGGGCCCGAGCCACCGGAGGAAGCCTCATGAGTGACGTCCACGAAGTCGAACTCGTCGTCGCACGGCGCGAGTTCGCGGCCGACGGCGTACTCGCCCTCACTCTGCGCCACCCACTGGGCGAGCCGCTGGCGGCCTGGGAGCCCGGCGCCCACGTCGACGTGGTCCTCGGGCCGGGGCTGGAGCGGCAGTACTCGCTCTGCGGCGACCCGGCCGACCGGAGCGCCTGGCGGATCGCGGTGCTGCGCGAGCCGGCGGGGCGGGGCGGGTCGGCCCATGTGCACGAGGAGGTGAGGCAGGGCGACAAGGTCCGGGTGCGCGGTCCGCGCAACCACTTCGCCCTGCGCCCGGCGGCCCGTTACCGGTTCATCGCGGGCGGCATCGGGATCACGCCCGTCCTGCCGATGCTCGCGGCGGCCGAGGCGGCGGGCGCCGAGTGGCGTCTGCTGTACGGCGGCCGTACCCGCGAATCCATGGCGTTCATCCAGGAGTTGGCGCGGTACGGAGAACGGGTCACGGTCGCGCCGCAGGACGAGACCGGTCTGCTGGACCTCGCCTCGGTGCTCGACGAACTGCCCGCGGACGCCCTCGTCTACTGCTGCGGCCCGGGTCCCCTGCTGGACGCGGTGGAGGAGCGCTGCCCGGCCGGGGCGCTGCACGTCGAGCGGTTCCAGGCCAAGGAGCAACCCGCGGGCACGGACGTCGAGTTCGAGGTCGAGCTCGCGCAGAGCGGCCGTACGGTGACGGTCGCGCCGGGCGTGTCCGTGCTGGACACGGTGCGGGCGGCCGGCGTCGAGGTGCTCTTCTCCTGTACCGAGGGCACCTGCGGCACCTGCGAGACCGATGTGCTGGAGGGCGTGCCGGAGCACCGCGACTCGGTGCTCACCGCCGAGGAGCGGGAGGCCGGGGAGACCATGATGATCTGTGTGTCCCGGTGCCGGGGGAGGAAACTGGTCCTCGACCTGTGACCCGCCGGACGCGGACGCCCCGGGGGCGTCAGGCCTCGGCGGCCGGCACCACGCTGAGATGGCTCGCGGAGCGGCGCACGGCGCGCGTCCTGCGGGCGGCGGGTGCGGGACGCGCCTCGCGCAGCACCATCGTCAGCCGCGTGTACCCCATGTCCCGCAGGGCCCTCGGGGTGTCCTCGACGATGCGGCAGTCCGTGGCGCCCCAGCGCGGGTCGGGATGCACCAGCGGGCGGACCGCCCCGTCGTGCTCCGCGGCCCCCTCGCCCACCGCGCGGATCCAGTGCGGCAGGCCGTACCGGTAGGCGGCCTCCATGATCGGGTCCTGGGCGATCTCACGGCGGATCGCCAGCAGCCCGTGGTCGTGGCCGTGCCGCTCAACGGCCGCAGCGAAACCGGCGAGCATCGGCAGGCACCAGCCGGCCTCGTGGTCGCCGAGCACCGAGGGCGCGTCGGGGTGGAAGAGCACGAAGCGCAGGAAGTTGTCGCCCGGCAAGGCTGTCGGATGCGGGCCCACCGCACGGAAAAGTGACGCGAAAGCAGCGTTGGACTGCACCACGTCCCAGCGATGGTCGACCACGACGGAGGGGAAGGGGACGGCCTCCAGGTAGACGGCGCAGTCCTGCAGATAGGCCTGGGCCTCGGGTCCTTCGGGGACGGGACGCGGCACGGACCGCTGCCCACCTGCCTGATATGCCATCGGGAGGTCACCCCTCTTGCCTATGCGGCCTTCACGCGGCGCCCCGATCCTGCTGCCGAGGCGCGGCCATGTCAACTATCGTGGCATTCCATGCTCGTTGACGGCTGAAATTGGCCACAGTTGTGGCGAGACCTGGATGTGAGTTCGAAACACCCGCTACTCTCCACAAGTTCACGGCGACCGTCTGTGCCGATGAGCGTGTCCCTGTGTACGGGGACGTGAGAGACCTAGGAGACCTGTCGGTGGCGGAGGATGGCTTCGAGGTTCCGGGCGCCACGGCGACGGTGCTGCTGTCGGCCGTCGTCGCCCGTGTCGCCGCGCTCGCCGACCGGCTCGGCGTGGCGCACGCGGAGGTCTTCGGCACCGGGCGGCTGTCCGTCGCCTCCGGTGTCCCCGAGCCCGTGGTCAGGGCCCTGCTGAGCGGCCGGCCAGCCGGCGAGCCCGATGTGCAGGCCCGCTTCCTGCAACGCCTGGACCTGCTGCGCCGTACGCGGCTCAAGCCGAACGGCCGCAAGTACACCCAGCAGGAGATCGCCGACGGCGCGGGCATGTCGCGCCAGCAGGCGGGCGCCCTCATCAACGGCGACCGGCGTCCCACGATGGAGCACTGCGACGCCCTTCAGCGCTTCTTCCGCGTGCACGCGGGCTTCCTCACGGCGGAGGACCCGGAGGCGCTCGCGGGGGCGTTGCAGCACACCGAGCAGGAGCTGCTGCAGAAGCTCGCCGCGCGGGAGGCGGCCGCGGCCGCCGAGGACCCGCTGGAGCGGCTGCTGCAGGACCACGGCGTGCGCGGGATCGCGTGGCGTGCCGCTCAGCTGCCCACCGACCAGCACCGCGACAAGGTCGCCGAGTGGCTGGACATGCTCCTGGAGAGCGTGAAGCGGCCCGAGTCGTGATCCGGGGGAGAAGCGTGAGCATCGCGAAGGAAATGCGCCGGCTCAGCGGCGAACTGGTCTCGGAGCTGACCCTCCCGGCCCCCGCCCCGCCGGCCGACCTGTACGCCGCTCTGTGCGACGGGATGAGCAGACGGCGTGGCCGCCCGGTGCACTTCCGGATGGCGCCCTTCCCCGCGGACACGGCCAGCGGGCTGTGGCTCGACATGGCCGACCAGGACCTCGTCGTCATCGAGGAACGCACCGCGCCCGACCACCAGTTGGTGATCCTGGGGCACGAGCTGTGGCACATGAAGGCGGGGCACTGCAGCCAGCACGTCGAGGGCGCCGCGGTCGCGGCGCGTTTACTCAGCGACGGAGCGGACCTGCGGGCGACGGTGCGCAGCGTCGCGGCGCGCACCCGTTTCGACCTGGCCGACGAACGGCAGGCCGAGACCTTCGGTCTGCTGCTGGCCAGCAAGTGCCGTACCTGGCTGCCGGGATCGTCCCCCCGGGGCCGCGGTCAGCGCGACCACCTGGCGGGCCGTATCGAGGCCTCGCTCGGATACCTGGGCCCGCAGAACTGAGCGGCGGCGCGGCCGGGGGCGCGCGCCGGGCGCGTTCATGAGGTGACGGGCCTCGGCGCGCCCCGTCCCGATCCGGGCCGACGGCAGCCCGCGCAAGGACCTTTCACACAGCTCAGGAGCCCTTTCCGGGACGGGGTTGCGCGAGTGCGGCCGCTGCGCTGAGCGGGCGAACCGACGTCGAGGCCCGTCGGATTGTCAGTGGTGGGCGGCAAGCTGGGGGTGCGCCGCCGCACGGTGGCGTACGCGCCGTGGGGGCGCGTGGCAGACGACGACGCCGACACGGGGAGAGCCGACCGATGCCCACTGCCGTACTGACCGACCGCGAACGCACCGCAGTCCAGGCCTACCTCCGGCTGCTGCACACCGTGCGCGCCGCCTTCGGCGACGAGGAGGGCGGTGGGCGCGTCGGCGCCTCCCGCCCGCCGCACGACCGCCTGCCCCCGGTGGTGCCGCCCGGCGTCCTGGCGGAGGCCGAGCAGGCGCTGGCCGACGCCGGGCTGGCCGGCAACGAGGAGGAGTTCTTCCGGCTGCTGCACAGTTGGTGCCCCGGCAGATGACCGCGGGCGGCCGCCTCAGCGGTGCGGCACCGTCACGGCCGTGGCGACCAGTCCGCGCCGTACGGTCCAGCGGCCGTCGAAGCACCCGACCCGGCGCCCGCCGACCACCGGCCCGGGGACCAGCAGCCGGGCCCGGAACGAGCCCTGCGCGCCCGCGGCCGGTCCGGCGCCGACGGGGGTGAGGCCGGCGTCGGCCGAGAGGTCGATGTCGGCCTCACCGAAGTCCAGCCACTTGCCGGTGAGGGGGAACCACGCCTTGTAGACGGACTCCTTGGCGCTGAACAGGAGCCTGTCCCAGTGGACGTCGGGACGGTCCGCGGCCAGCCGCTCGAGCCTCGCCAGCTCCTCGGGCAGGGCGATGGCGGCCAGCACTCCCTCGGGCAGCGGCCCGTTCGGTTCGGCGTCGACACCGAGCGAGGCCAGGTCCACGGACCGGGCCAGGGCCGCCGCGGAGTAGTCCGCGCAGTGCGTCATGCTGCCCGTGACACCGTCCGGCCAGCACGGCGCGCCGCGCTCGCCGCGCAGCACGGGCTGCGCGGGCACCCCGAGTTTCTCCATGGCGCGCCGGGCGCAGCCGCGGACGACGGTGAACTCGCGGCGCCGCTTGTCGACCGCCCGGACCAGAAGCGCCGCCTCCTGCGGGTACAGCGGCGTGTTCCCGAACTCGCGGACGCCCTCCTCGCCGAACGCCTCCACCACCACCACGGAAGCGGGCAACAGTTCGTCGATCACGAGACCTCGGCCTCCCGCGGCAGGATGCGCCGCAGGCGGCCCGGCTGCTGCGACCGTTTGCGCCATTCGCGGGGGTAGCCCACCGACACCTCCTCGAAGCGGACGCCGTCCTGCCTGGTGGTGCGCGGGATGTGCAGGTGGCCGTAGACCATGGCCTCGACGCGGAACCGCCGGTGCCAGTCCGCGGTGAGGGCCGTGCCGCACCACATGGCGAACTCGGGGTGCCACAGGACGTCCATGGGGTGACGGTGCAGCGGGTAGTGGTTGACGAGGACCGTCGGCAGGTCCGCCGGGATCTCGGCGAGCCGCCGACCGGTCTCGGCGACCCGCGCCCGGCACCAGGCCTCGCGGCTCGGATACGGGTCGGGGTACAGCAGGTACTCGTCGTTGCAGACGATGCCCGTGCCCTCCGCGTAGGCCAGCCCCTCCTCCTTGGTCGTGCAGCCGGCCGGCAGGAACGAGTAGTCGTACAGCAGGAACAGCGGCGCGACGGCGACCGGGCCGCCGGGGCCCTCCCAGACCGGGTAGGGATCCTCGGGGCTCGTCACGCCGAGGTCGCGGCAGAGGTCGACCAGGTGCTCGTAGCGGGCGACGCCGCGCAGGGTGACCGGATCCGTGGGGTACGTCCACAGCTCGTGGTTGCCGGGGGCCCAGACGACCTTGCGGAAGCGGCTCGCGAGGGTCTTCAGCGCCCAGCGGATGTCGTCGGTGCTCTCCGAGACGTCCCCTGCGACGAGCAGCCAGTCCTCGTCCGTCTCCGGGACCATGGCCTCGACGAGCGCCCGGTTCTCCGCATAGCCGATGTGCAGATCGCTGATGGCCAGGAGTCGCCCGTCGGCACCGGCCGTCGACGTCACTTCGTACCCCCGCTCAGGAGCCCACGCTCCGTATCCACATGCACACACCAGTGTGCCCACGAGAACACATTCGCGGCCCCGGTACAAGGTCGGATCACGTCGTCCGCGAGGCCGGCACCGGGCTCCACCTGCGCCGGAGCTCCCCATTACCGGACAGGCCGCCACACGTGAACAAGATCGGGAATTCCGTAACACCCGCGTTGCACGCGGCACCCCCGGGAAGCCGTATGATCGCCCCAACACCACCGCCATGGACGTCCCTTCCGCAGGGCGGTTTGGTGACCCACCATTCCCCCTGCCCGGGCCGGGCCTGCTTCGCCCTGCCCGCGAACCGTGAAAGGCGGCCTCGCATGGTCTCTCGCGTACGCGTCTGGCTCAACCGCACGTACGCGGAGAACGTGTTCTTCACGGATCAGCTGCGACGAAATCCCAGCGACCGCGCCGTCGAGATCCACGCCACGCACGGTGACGCCGACTCCCCCGTGCTGGCCGCCGCCGACACCGCCGAGCTCGAGCCGGAGGGCCTCTCCCCGGCCGCGTACGTCGAGTACGCGCTGGCCCAGTGCCGGCGCCGCGGCATCGACGTCTTCGTGCCCCGGCTGCACCAGTCGGCGATCGTGGCGCACCGCGCCGACTTCGAGGCGGTCGGCACCGCGCTGCTGGCGCCGCCGCCGGAGGCCGTCGCCGTGTTCCACGACAAGGTGATCGCGTACGAGGCCGTGCAGGCGATCGGCGTGCCCGTGCCGCCGTGGTACCGGATCCGGTCGGCGGAGGAACTCGTGGCCGCCGTCGAGGAGTTGGAGGACGCGGGACACAAGCCGTGCTTCAAGCCGGCGTCCGGCGCGGGCGGGGTCGGCTTCCGGATGATCACCCGGGCCCCCTTCTCGCTGGCGCACCTCACCGGTTTCCCGAGCCCGTACGTCCAACTGGACGCGGTGGTCGAGGTGCTGAAGCAGGCCGAGGAGCAGGACGGGTCCCAGGTCGACTGGCTCGTCATGCCGCGCCTGGAGCAGCCGGAGGTGTCCGTGGACTGTCTCACCGGCCCCGACAACGTCGTGCGGATGGCCATCGGCCGGACGAAGAACGGCCGCCGGCGGGGCTTCACCCTGCACGAGCAGTGGCTGGAGCCGGCGCGGCTCATCGCCGAGGGCTTCGGGCTGCACTACCTGTCCAACATCCAGTTCCGGATGTTCGGCGACCGCCCGGTCCTGATGGACGTCAACACCCGCCCGGCCGGCGGACTGCACCAGCTGTCCCAGTGCGGGGTCAACGCCCCCTGGGCCGCCGTGCAGTTGGCGCTCGGCGAGGACCCGGGCGAGGTCGTGCCGCCGTTCCTGGGACAGGACTACACGGTGGTGTCGGGCCCGCGGCCGCTGCGCGCGGTGACGCTGCCGCACCAGCGGATGGAGGAGGTGGCGGCCGAGCCGCTGCTGCCGGCCATGCCCGCCCCGGCCGACTCCGTGGAGGTCGCGCCGGCCGCGCAGGCGCTGCCGCTCTAGACAGCCCGAAGCGGATATTTCACCCACCGGTATGGACCAATCCCGCCCATTGTCTTGACAGGCGGATTGGTCCATACCAACTTTGTTGCGCACCCCCTGCACTCCCCTGCACTCCCGAACACCCCCATTCCTTCAGGGAGATCGCGTGCGCAGCACACCCCTTCGACGCCCCTGGCGTCGCTTCCTCGCCCTGCTCGGCACCGCCGGGCTCGCCCTCGCCGGCGCCGTGGCCCTGCCGGGCACCGCCCAGGCGGCCAACGTCCTGACCAACCCCGGGTTCGAGTCGGGCGCCCTGTCGCCCTGGTCCTGTACGGGAAACCTCGGCTCCGTCGTCTCCTCGCCCGCCCACAGCGGGTCCAAAGCCCTCATGGGGGCGGTGAGTTCGGGCGACAACGCCAAGTGCAGCCAGACCGTCTCCGTCCGGCCGAACACCGCCTACGCGCTGACCGGCTGGGTGCGCGGCTCCTACGTCTACCTCGGCGTCGACGGCGGCGCCTCCACCTGGACGTCGTCGCCCTCGGCGTACAGCCGGCTGTCGGTGTCCTTCACCACCGGGGCCTCGCAGACCAGCGCCACGATCTACGTCCACGGCTGGTACGCCCAGGGCGCCTACCACGCGGACGACGTCAGCCTGGACGGACCCGGCGGCGGGGGCGGCACGGACACGCAGGCCCCGACCGCGCCCGGCGGGCTCACCTCGACCGGCAAGACGTCGTCCAGCGTGTCGTTGTCCTGGAACGCCGCCACCGACAACGTCGGCGTCACGTCCTACGACGTCTACAGCGGGTCCGCGAACGTGCTCACCGTCTCCGGCACGGCCGCCACGGTCAGCGGGCTGTCCCCGAGCACGGGGTACACCTTCACCGTGAAGGCGCGCGACGCCGCCGGCAACACCTCCGCGGCCTCCAACTCCGTGTCCGTCACGACCAGCGCGGGCGGGGGCGGCGGCACCGGGTTCAAGCAGGCCGCGCCCTACCTGTTCGAAGGGTGGGGAGACCCGCCGAACGTGACCACGGTGATGAACGCGACCGGCGTCAAGTGGTTCACGATGGCGTTCGTCCTGGACGGCGGCGGCTGCAACCCCCTGTGGGACGGCAACCGGGCGCTGGCCGGCGGGGTCGACCAGAGCGTCGTCAACCAGATCCGCTCGGCGGGCGGTGACATCGTGCCCTCGTTCGGCGGCTGGCAGGGCAGCAAGCTCGGCGCCAACTGCTCCTCGGCGAGCGCACTGGCGGGCGCCCTGCAGAAGGTGATCGACGCCTACTCGCTCAAGGCGATCGACATGGACATCGAGAACACCGACGAGTTCGAGAACGAGGCCGTACAGGCACGGATCCTCACCGCGCTGAAGACGGTCAAGGCCGACAACCCCGGCCTGAAGACCGTCGTCACCTTCGGGACGTCCACGACCGGGCCGACCTACTACGGCAACCGTCTCATCGAGCAGGCCAAGTCGATCGGCGCCGACATCGACGTCTTCACCATCATGCCGTTCGACTTCGGCGGCGGTTCGGACATGTACGGCAACACCGTGAACGCCACCGAGGGCCTGAAGAACAAGCTGAAGTCGACCTTCGGCTGGGACGACGCCACCGCCTACGCCCACATCGGCATCTCCGGCATGAACGGCCTGTCGGACCAACAGGAGAACACCACCCCGGCGATCTGGACGTCGATCCGTGACTGGGCCAACGGCCACCACATCGCCCGGCTCGCCTACTGGGCCGTCAACCGCGACCGGCCCTGCCCGGGCGGCGGCGTGGTGAGCAACTGCTCCGGCATCAGCCAGAGCACCTGGCAGTTCACCTCCATCACGGCCGGCTTCACCGGCTGAGCCTCCCGGCGAGAGCCGAGGAAGCCCGGCCGAAGCCTCCCCCACGGCCGTGAAAGTCCCCCGGATCCCGGTCCGGGGGACTTTTTCCCGCAGGGGGTGTATCAGGGGCTCCCCCGCGGACTCTCAAGGGGGAAGGGCCACCGGGGGAGCACCGGCCCTTGGGGGGAAGCACAGGGATCGACGGGGGGAACCCCGGGGATCGACGGGGGATCCTCGGGGCACGGGGGATCGGGTCGGTCGGCCGCTGTCACGGGGAGCGGCCGACCGGCCCGACCGTGCGTCAGTGACGTCCGGGCCTGCGGTACGGGCCGGGCGTCACTCGCCCCGGCGCAGTCGCAGCGTCAGGATCTGGAAGGGGCGCAGGGTCACGACGACCGTGCCGTCGCCGGGCACGGCAGCCGCCGCCTCGTCCTGCAGGGGTCGTTCCAGCAGGTCGGTGACGTGCGCGCCGGCCAGCGGGAAGCCGGTGCGCAGCACGCCCCGGGCCCGTCCGCCGCGGGACTCGTACAGCCGCACCACGACGTCGCCCGACCGGTCGTCGGCGAGCTTGACGGCCTCCACGGTCACGCCGTCGCCGTCCACGGACACGACCGGCTCCGCGGCGCCCGCCGACTCGGCCATGCGCAGCGGCAGGTTGAGGGCGTAGCCCTCGGCGACCGCGTCCGCGATGGTGGCGCCCGGCAGCAGCGAGTACGTGAACCGGTGCCGGCCCTGGTCGGCCTCGGGGTCCGGGATGCGCGGGGCGCGCACCAGGCTGAGGGCGACCGTGGTCGTCGTGCCGCCGTCCTCGCGGACCGTGCGGGAGACGTCGTGGCCGTACGTCGAGTCGTTGAGGACCGCGACACCGTAGCCGGGTTCGCCGACGTGCACCCAGCGGTGGCCGGAGACCTCGAAACGGGCCGCCTCCCAGCTGGTGTTGGTGTGGGTGGGCCGCTGGACGTGCCCGAACTGGATCTCGGCGGACGAGTGCGGCGCACGGACGTCGACCGGGAAGGCGGCCTTGAGGATCTTCTCGGCCTCGTGCCAGTCGAGGTCGGTCTCGATGTCGACGCGGGGGCTGCCGGCCCGCACGGTGATCGTCTGGGTGAGCGTCGAGCCCTTGCCGAAGGACCGGGTGACGCGCAGGGCGCCGAGCAGCGGGTCGTCCTCCACGACGGTGACCGAGTCCGGGTCGAGCAGGTCGGTGAAGCGGTTCTTGTAGTGCTTGTCGATGTCCCAGGCGTCCCAGTAGTTGGGCAGGTCGGTGTGCAGGCGGAGCAGGTTGCCGGGGCCGGCGAGGACCTCGCGGTCCGCCCGCAGGTCGCGTACCGAGGACAGCGTGCCGTCCGCCGCGAGCTCCACGCGGACCAGTCCGTTGTCGAGGGTCAGGCCGCGGACCGTCACCGGCTGCGGGGACCCGACGGCGGCCGCGGCCAGGGGCGCGGTGCCGCTCGCCGGGACCTCCACGTAGGCCGGGGCCCCCGCGGAGGTGCGGACGACCTCGGCGCGGTCGTACGGGCTGGTGTTGAACACCCGGGTGGCGCCCGCGCCCAGCGCGGCGACCGCCTCTGCGGTCAGCGCCTCCAGCTCCCCCGCGACGCGGGCGTACTCGGCCTCCGCCTCGCGGTGCACCCAGGCGATCGAGGAGCCCGGCAGGATGTCGTGGAACTGGTGCAGCAGCACCGTCTTCCAGAGCCGGTCGAGCCTCTCGTACGGGTAGGCGTAGCCCGGCGCGTGCAGCGCGGCCGTGGTCGCCCACAACTCGGCTTCGCGGAGCCGGTGTTCGGACCGGCGGTTGCCCTGCTTGCCGCGTGCCTGCGTGGTGTACGTGGCGCGGTGCAGCTCCAGGTAGAGCTCGCCGACCCACACGGGGGCGTCCGGGTACTCCTCGCGGGCCTTGGCGAAGAACGCGTCGGGGTGCTCGACGACGACCTTCGGCGAGCCTTCCAGGTCGGCCAGCCGGCGCGCCCGCTCCATGATCTCGCGGGTGGGGCCGCCGCCGCCGTCGCCCCACCCGAAGGGGGCCAGCGACCGGGTGCCGCCGCCCTTCTCGGAGTAGTTGCGCACCGCGCGGTCCATCTCCTCGCCGCTGAAGCGGGCGTTGTAGGTGTCGACGGGCGGGAAGTGGGTGAAGATGCGGGTGCCGTCGATGCCCTCCCACCAGAAGGTGTGGTGGGGGAACTTGTTGGTCTGGTTCCAGGAGATCTTCTGGGTGAGGAACCAGTCGTTGCCGGCGAGCTTGGCGAGCTGCGGGTAGGCGGCGTTGTAGCCGAACGAGTCGGGCAGCCAGACGCCCTTGGTCTCGACGCCGAAGTGCTCGATGAAGAACCGCTTGCCGTGGACGAGCTGTCGGGCGATGGCCTCGCCGCCGGGCAGGTTGCCGTCGGACTCGACCCACATGCCGCCGACCGGGACCCACTGTCCCTTCTTCACCGACTCCTGGATGCGCGCCCACACGTGCGGGTAGTTGTCGCGCACCCACTCGTACTGCTGGGCCTGCGAGCAGGCGAAGATGAAGTCGTCGTACTCCTCTGCGAGCGCGGTGACGTTGGAGAAGGTGCGGGAGGTCTTGCGCTTGGTCTCGCGGATCGGCCACAGCCAGGCGGAGTCGATGTGCGCGTGGCCGACGCCGGAGATGGTGTGGGCGCTGGCGTGCGCGGGCCGGGCCAGGACCGGGGCGAGGACCTCGCGGACGGCGGCGGCGCTGCCGGAGACGTCGTCCAGGTCGAGGGCGTCCATGGCCCGGTCCAGGGCGTGCATGATCTCGTGGCGGCGCGGTTCGTGCTCGGCGAGGTGGACCATCAGGCCGCGCAGCACCTGGAGGTCGAGGTCGAGGTGCCAGACCTGCTCGTCGAGGACCGCGAGGTCGGCGCGGCGGAAGGTGTACAGCGGACGGTCGCCGGCCGTCAGCACGTCGCCGAGGGGGGTCGGCGCGGCGAAGTCGCCGGCCAGGATGTCGGGGTTGGAGGCCGCCTCGACGAGGTAGTCGACGCTCTCGCCGCCCGTCGCCGGGTTGCCGATGGGCACGTACTGGTTGAGCGGGTTGACGGCCTTCAGCGGCGTCCCGTCGGTGCGGTGGACGAGGGCTTCGGCCTGGTTGCCGGGCCAGTCGCCGACGAAGCCGAGGTCGATGACGGCCTCGACGCGCCGGCCGGCCCACTCGGCGGGCACCCGGCCGCGCATCCGGAACCAGGTGGTGCCCCAGGGCGGGCCCCAGGGGGTGTCCATGGCGAAGGGCTCGTAGGCCGCGGCCGCGGCCTCCTCGAAGGGCACGGGCTCCCCCGGCGCCTGCCAGGCCTCGACCTCGAGGGGCACGGTGGCCGCGTATACGGCGGGCTTGACGCGCTGGTCGTGGACGCGCTCGACGCGCTCCTCGATGCGGCGGCGTTCGTCATGCATGGGGAATCTCCAGAGAGGGACCACGAAGTGCGGGAGGCCCGGAGGCCGGGTGCTGGACCCATCGGAGGGAAAGCGCTTTCCCTCCGATGGGGCTACTTAAGGTACGCCAGCCCGGGGTGGACGTCGGTATAGCCCTCGACCAACCTGCGGGCGACGTTCACCGAGTCGACCAGCGGGTGCAGCGCGAACGCCTTGACGGCCGTCGCCCGGGAGCCGGACTCGGCGGCGGAGAGCACCTCGCGCTCGACGCCCTTCACCGCGCAGACCAGCCCCGTGGCGTGCTCGGGCAGCGGGGCGACGGCCACCGGATGGGCGCCGCCGGAGTCGACGAGGCAGGGCACCTCGATGACGGCATCGTCGTCCAGCACCGAGAGGACGCCCTGGTTGCGGACGTTGAGGATCAGCGTCGTGCGCTCGTCGCGGGCGATCGCCCGCATCAGGGCGAGGGCGACCTTCTCGTAGCCGCCGGAGAGGTCGTCGGCGTCGCGTTCGCCGGCCCCGGCGCTCTCCCGGTTCTCGGCCATGTAGGTGGCCTCGCGTTCGGCGCGGGTGCGGTCCCAGGCGGCCAGGGCCGCCGCCCCGGGGTCGCGCATCTCCTCGTAGAAGCGGGCCTGCTGGTCGGCGAGGAAGGCGCCGCGGGTCTTCTCGGCCTGCTGGTAGGCGCGGACGGTCTCCCGGTTGAAGTAGTAGTAGTGCAGGTACTCGTTGGGGATCGCGCCGAGGGACTGCAGCCAGTCGGCGCCGAAGAGCTTGCCCTCCTCGAAGGAGCCGAGCAGGTCGGGGTCGGCGAGCAGCCGAGGGAGCTCGTCGCGGCCGGCGATCCGCAGGCCGCGGACCCAGCCGAGGTGGTTGAGGCCGACGTAGTCGATCCACGCCTGCTTCGGGTCGGCGCCCAGGACCCGGGCGATACGGCGGCCGAGGCCGACCGGCGAGTCGCAGATGCCGATGACGCGGTCGCCGAGGTGGCGGGACATGGCCTCGGTGACGAGCCCCGCCGGGTTGGTGAAGTTGATGACCCAGGCGTCGGGGGCGAGACGGGCCGCCCGGCGGGCGATGTCGACGGCGACGGGGACCGTCCGCAGACCGTAGGCGATGCCCCCTGCGCCGACCGTCTCCTGGCCGAGGACGCCCTGCGCGAGGGCCACCCGCTCGTCGTCGGCGCGGCCCTCGAGGCCGCCGACGCGGATCGCGGAGAAGACGAAGTCGGCGCCGCGCAGGGCCTCGTCGAGGTCGGTGGCGACGGTGACCCGGGGGGCGCCGGGCACGGCGGCGGCCTGCTCCGCCAGCACCCGGGCGACCGCCCGCAGCCGGCCGTCGTCCAGGTCGTGCAGGACGACGTCCGTGACACGCCCCTCGCCGCGGTCCGTCAGGAGCGCGCCGTACACGAGCGGCACCCGGAAGCCGCCGCCGCCCAGAATCGTCAGTTTCACGCCTGCACCTTTCCTGCCAGGACCACCTCGACGCCCGCCTCCTCGAAGGAGGACCGGGTCGCCGGGTCGACCGGCCCGTTCGTCACCACCACGTCCAGGTCCTCGGGACCGCAGACCTTCGCCATGCCCGTGCCCGGGAACTTCGCCGCGTCGGCGAGCAGGACGACCCTGCCGCCGGCCTTGATCATGGCCCGTTTGACCGGCACCTCGACGACCGTCGTGTCCATCACCTGTCCACCCGGGCGCACGCCGCTGGTGCCGAGGAAGAGCCAGTCGGCGTGCAGCTGGCGCAGGTTGTCCTCGGTGAGGAAGCCCACCAGCGAACGGTACTCGCGGCGGACCATGCCGCCGAGGAGCACCAGCTCGATGCCCTCGTCGTCGGCGAGCTCCTCGTAGACCACCAGGTTGCTGGTGATCACCGTGAGTCTGCGGCCGTGCAACTGCCGGGCCAGCCGGTAGGCGGTGGTGCCGATGTCGAGCAGAACGGTCTGGCCGTCCTCGACCATCGCGGCGGCCCGGGCCGCTATCGCGTCCTTCTCGGCCACGCGCACCTCGGCCACCTCGGCGAAGGGCTGGTCGCCCTCCTCCGCGACGGCCCCGCCGTGCACCCGGGTGAGCAGGCCGTCCTCCTCGAGTTTGACCAGGTCGCGCCTGATCGTGGCCGGGCTCACGCCCAGCTCCTCGGAGAGATCGGTCACGGCCGCGGGGCCCCCGGCGCGCAGGGCCCGCAGGATGAGTTGATGTCGTCGTTCTGCCAGCACGACGTGAACACTACTCGTCATCTTCAATCAAATCCATGCTCACTTCTGCTGAGGTATTGACCAATCTCGCCGAGGGGCGCACGATTCCGGTCACCGAAATGAAGAGATTTGACGAGAGGATGTGCGGTGGACGACGACCGGCCCGAGGTGCTGCTCACCGGGCTGCTCTTCTACGACCTCGTCCTCACGGGTCTCGGCAGGCCGCCGGCGCCGGGTGAGGAGATCTGGACCGGCGGCATGGGCTGCGGCCCCGGCGGCATCGCCAACCTCGCGGTCGCGGCGTCCCGCTTCGGCCTGCAGACCTCGCTCGCCACGGTCTTCGGCGACGACTTCTACGGCGCCCACTGCCGCCAGGTCCTCGCCGGCCAGGAGGGCGTGGACCTGGCGCTCTCCCGCACGGCCGACGGCTGGCACACCCCCGTCACCGTCGCCCTCGCCCTCCCCGGGGCCGGGCCCGCCGTGAACGGGGTCGCCCCCGCCGCCGACCGGGCCCTCGTCACCCACGGCCAGGAGCCGCCGTACTCGCAGGACGCGCTGATGGGCGACCCGCCCGAGGCGCGCACGGCCCTCGTGCACCTCGAGGCCGAACCCCGCGCCTGGATCGCCAAGGCGGCCGCGAACGGCACCCACGTCTACGCCGACGTCGGCTGGGACCCCACCCTTCAGTGGTCCGCCGACCTGCTGGACCAGCTGGCCCTGTGCCACGCCTTCCTCCCCAACGAGACCGAGGCGATGGCCTACACCCGCACCGACAGCGCGGTCGCCGCGCTCGGCACGCTCGCCGAGCTGGTGCCGGTGGCCGTGGTCACCCGGGGCGCGCACGGCGCGATCGCGGTCGACCAGACCACCGGCGAGTACGCGCAGGTCCCCGCCCTGGACGTCGACGTCCTGGACGCGACCGGCGCCGGCGACGTGTTCGGCGCGAGCTTCGTGGCGGCCTCGCTCGGCGGCTGGCCGCTGGCGGAGCGGCTGCGGTTCGCCGTCCTCGCCGCCGGACTGTCCGTACGGCACCACGGCGGCGCACTCGCCGCGCCCGGCTGGTACGGCGTGCGGCGCTGGTGGCGCTCGCTCACCGACCCGGACCTCGTGCGGGCGTACGGCTTCCTCGCCGACCGCATCCCGGCGGACGTGGGCCCGCCCGTACGGCACGCCCCCGTCACCCCGCCCGTCCTGCGGTCCTGAGCCGGACGGACGACGCCCCCCACGCACGCCCCTCGAACGGCACCCCGTCTGCGAAGACGCGAACAGATCCGAAAGGCGGTGGGAGCTGTGCGGCTCTCACGAAGAGGCCTGCTGCGCGCGGGCCTGGCCGGCACGGCAGCCACGGCGCTCGGCGGCCTGGCGGCCGGCTGCGCCGTCCCGACCGGCTCGACCGGCCGGAACATGGTCCTCTGGTACTGGGACGGCGGCCTCGGTGACACCGTGGTCAAGAACGCCAAGTCCCGTTACGACGGCTCGGTCGACCTCCAGGCCATCAAGATCGGCGGCTACTACCGCTCCAAGCTGATCACCACGCTGGCCGGCCGCGCCCACATCCCCGACATCGCCGGGCTCAAGGGCGAGGACATGGCGTCCTATCTGCCCGACGCCGACCAGTTCGTGGACCTGCGCACGCTGGGCGCGGAGAAGTACAGGAGCCAGTACCTGCCGTGGAAGTGGGACCAGGGCGTCGCCGACGACGGCTCCCTGATCGGCTTCCCGATCGACTGCGGTCCCGTCGCGCACCTCTACCAGTACGCGGTCTTCCAGAAGGCGGGCCTGCCCTACGAGCCGGCCGACGTCTCCCGGGAGCTGAACACCTGGGAGAAGTTCTTCGCGGCCGGCGAACAGCTGCGCAAGCGGCTCCCGGGGACCTCACTGCTGACGGACGTCAACAGCGTCTTCGAGAACGCGGTGCAGCAGGGCAGTGCACGGTACGTGGACAAGGACCGCCACTTCATCGGCGACCAGGAGCACGTACGCCGCGCCTGGGCGCTCGCCGTCGAGGCCAAGCGGCGCGGCATCGTCTCGAACCTGGTCAGCGGCACCCCGGACCAGCTGTCGGCGGTGGAGGACGGCAAGCTGCCCAGCCAGCTGGGCGCCTCCTGGGCCACCAACGACCTCAAGACCGGCGTGCCGAAGACCAAGGGCCGCTGGCGGGTGGCCGACATGCCCGTGCGGCCCGCGAACAACGGCGGTTCGTTCCTGTCGGTCACCAAGGCGTGCCGGGAACCCGAGCAGGCGTTCCAGATCATCAGCTGGATGCTCGACGCGGGAAACCAGGCGCAGGGCTTCCTGGACGCGGGGCTGTTCCCCTCCACCCCCGCCTCGTACGGCCTGAAACAGGTGCGCGAGCCCGACGAGTTCTTCGGCGGGCAGGTCACGATGGACGTCTTCGGCCCCGCCGCGCAGAAGATCGTCGTCGCCTACAACAGCCCCTTCGACGTGGCGCTCGGACAGCCCGTCAAGGACGAGATCAAGAACGTCGGCGTCCTCGGCAAGGACCCGGAGCAAGCCTGGAGTGACGCCATGAGCACCTGCCGGCGCATCGCGAGGCACCTGGGGGTGAGCGTCTGATGGCCACCCTCCCCGCGGTCGAGACGCCCCCCGCGGTCGTCGCGCCCACGCCCGTCGTCCAGCCCCGCAAGGGCCTGCGCGCGTACTGGCACCTGTACGCCGCGATCTCCCCCTTCTATCTGCTGTTCCTCTGCTTCGGCCTGATCCCGGTCGGCTTCTCCCTGTACCTGTCCTTCCACCGCTGGGACGGCCTCGGCTCGATGGAGTGGGCCGGGCTGTCGCAGTACCGGTACCTGCTCGGCGACTCCCAGTTCTGGAGCTCGATCGGAACCACGATCGTCATCTGGGCGCTGGCCACCTTCCCCATGATCTTCCTGGCGATGGTGACGGCCGTGCTGCTCAACTCGGCGGTCCGCTTCAGGACCCTCTACCGGATCGCCTACTTCCTGCCGAACGTCACCTCGGTGGTGGCGATCGCGATCGTCTTCGGCTCGGTGTTCTCCACCAACTTCGGCCTGGTGAACGCCTTTCTGCAGGGCGTCGGCTTCGACCAGATCGCCTGGCTGAACACCCCGTGGGGCATCAGGATCGCCGTCGCGACGCTGATGACCTGGCAGTGGACCGGCTACAACGCGATCATCTTCCTGGCCGGCCTGCAGACCGTCCCCGGCGAGCTGTACGAGGCGGCGCGCATGGACGGCGCGGGTCCCGTGCAGACCTTCTTCCGGATCACCCTGCCGATGATGCGTCCGGTGCTGCTGTTCGTGCTCGTCGTGTCGACGGTCACGGGTCTGCAGAGCTTCTCCGAACCCCAGGTCCTGCTGCAGAACACCTCGAACGACTCGACGTTCTCGGGCGGGCCGGGCCACGCCGGCCGGACCATGGTCCTCTACTTCTTCCAGCAGACCTTCGACAACAACGACTTCGGCTACGGCGCCGCCGTGGCGTGGGGCATCTTCCTCGTCGTCGTCCTCTTCTCGATCATCAACTGGCGGCTGGTGCAGCGCCGGGGCGAAGACTAGGGGGGCCACACACCATGGCATCCATCCGGACCACCCGGCGTACCAGCCCGACCACCCGGCGAACCAGGGGGGTCGACGGATCCCGCCGCCGCGGGATCGCCCTGCACGCGGTCCTCGTCGTCGGTGTCCTGCTCTCGGCGTTCCCGTTCTACTGGGCCGTGATCATGTCGACGCACACCACGTCGGAGATCTTCTCCTACCCGCCCAAGCTGCTGCCGGGCACGCACTTCCTGGAGAACCTGCGCAGCCTCTTCGACACCGTCGACTTCTTCGGCTCGATGCTCAACTCCCTGCTGGTCGCGGGATCGGTGACGTTCCTGGTCCTGTTCTTCGACTCGCTGGCCGCCTTCGTCTTCGCCAAGTTCGACTTCCCGGGCAAGCGCCTGCTGTTCGTGCTGCTCATGTTCATCTTCATGGTGCCGGCGCAGCTCCAGGCGATCCCGCAGTTCGTCATCATGGCCAAGCTCGGCTGGATCGGGTCGATGACGGCGCTGATCGTGCCGGCGGCCGCCAACGCGTTCGGCATCTTCTGGATGCGGCAGTACATGAGGGGCGCCATCCACGACGAACTGCTGGACGCCTCCCGCATCGACGGCGCGAACTTCCTGCGCCAGTACTGGCACGTGGCCCTTCCCGTCGTCCGGCCGGGCCTGGCCTTCCTCGGCATCTTCACCTTCATGGGGCAGTGGAACGACTACGCCTGGCCCCTGATCGCCCTCACCGATCCCGACAACGTGACCCTCCAGGTCGCCCTGTCCCAGCTCAACGGCACCCACGGGACGACGGACTACGGAATGGTCATGACCGGCGCCCTGCTCGCCCTCGTCCCCCTGCTGATCGTGTTCGCGGTAGGCGCCCGCCAGATCATCGGGGACCTCGCCAAGGGAGCCATCAAGTGACGGACCCGCTGCTGGCGCTGCGGCCCTGGTCGGCGCCCGAGGTGACCTCCTGGGGCCGGCTTCCCATGAACGCCGTCGACCGGCGCTCCGGAGCACACTCCCTGGACGGCGACTGGCGTTTCCAGTTGCTGCCCGCTCCGGACGCGCCGGTCGGCGGTCGATGGTCGAGCGCGGCCGTGCCCGGCGTGTGGACCATGCAGTCCGTCGACGGCGCCGACGACCTCCCGCAGTACCTCAACGTCCGCATGCCGTTCGCGGACGTGCCCCCGCTGGCGCCCGACGCCAATCCGACGGGTGTGTACGAGCGGGGCTTCGACGTCCCCGCCGAGTGGGCGGGACGCCGGATCGTGCTGCAGGTGGGGGCCGCCGAGAGCGTGCTGCTGGTGCACGTCGACGGGCGGCCGGTCGGTGTGTCCAAGGACTCCCACCTGGCGGCCGAGTTCGACCTCTCGGACGTCGTGCGCCCGGGCGGGCGGCACCTCGTCCGGCTGACGGTGGTCAAGTGGTCGGACGCCTCGCACATCGAGGACCAGGACCAGTGGTGGCACGGCGGGATCACCCGTTCGGTGCTCCTCTACGCCACCGACCCGCTGCACCTGGCCGACGTGGACGTGGTGGCATCGGCCGACGGCGAGCTGCGCGTCGACTGCCGGGTGCGGGACGCGGGCGGTGCGCTGCCCGCGGGTTGGTACGTCAGCGGCGAGCTGGACGGCCTGCCGCTGGCGCGGGACGCCGGGTTCGACCTGGCCAACGCGCGGGAGGAGCGGGTCTCCGCCTTCCTCGGCGAGGTGCGGCTGGGCGTGCGCGTGCCCGGGGTGCGCGCCTGGAGCGCCGAGACGCCCGATCTGTACGGCCTGACCCTGCGCCTGCACCGCGCGGACGGCTCCGTCGCGGACACCTCCCGCCACCGGATCGGCTTCCGGGACGTGACGATCGTGGGCCGCGACCTGCTGGTCAACGGAGAGCGGATCTTCGTCCGGGGGGTCAACCGGCACGACTTCCACCCGCTGACCGGACGGACCGTGTCACACGAGGACATGCGCGCCGACCTGGTCGTGCTCAAGCGCTACGGCTTCAACGCGATCCGCACCGCGCACTACCCGAACGACCCCGCGCTGTACGACCTCGCCGACGAACTCGGCTTCTACGTCGTCGACGAGGCGGACATCGAGTCCCACGACCACGCCCACGAGATCGCCGACGACCCCCGCTACCTGAACGCGTTCGTGGACCGGGTGTCGCGGATGGTGCTGCGCGACAAGAACCACCCGTCGGTCATCGTGTGGTCGCTGGGCAACGAGTCCGACTACGGCGCGAACCACGACGCGGCCGCGGGCTGGGTCCGCCGCCACGATCCGACCCGGCCGGTGCAGTACGAGGGCGCCGCCAAGCTCGGCTGGGCCGACCCGGAGGTCGCCTCCGACATCGCCTGCCCGATGTACGCGCCGCTGGAGGACTGTGTGGCGCACGCGCTGTCCGGGCTGCAGACCAAGCCGCTCATCCAGTGCGAGTACTCCCACGCGATGGGCAACAGCAACGGCACGCTGGCCGACCACTGGGCCGCCATCGAGGCCACCCCGGGTCTTCAGGGCGGGTTCATCTGGGAGTTCTGGGACCACGGCATCCTCCAGGGTGTGAACGACGCGAGACCGGTCGGGCGTGGGGGCGCCGGACTGTATGACAACGGTGTCGCCGCGCCCGGGTACCGCTGGGCGTACGGCGGCGACTTCGGCGAGAAGGACCACGACGGCGCGTTCATCGCGGACGGCGTGGTCTTCCCCGACCGCACTCCGAAGCCGGTGATGTCCGAGCACCGGGAGCTCGCCGCGCCGGTGCGGCTGCACGGCCTGCGGGAGGACGGGGTGGTGGTCTCCAACCACCAGAATTTCCGCGGTCTGGAGTGGCTCGCGGGCGAGTGGGAGCTGTCGCTCGCCCACGGCGGCACGCTCACCGCGGCCGCCGAACTGCCCGACCTGTGTCCGGGCGGGACGGCCCTGCTGCCGCTGCCCTTCGACCTTCCGCGGGACGGCGGCGAGGCATGGCTGACGCTGCGGGTGACGACGGCGCAGGACCTGCCGTGGGCGCCGCGCGGCACCGCGGTGTGCGCGCCGCAGGTACGGCTGCGGACGGCCGAGCCGTTCGACGCGCCCGCGGGGTCCGGCCGGGTCGAGACCGACGCCGCCGGACTCCTCGTCCACCCGCTGCTCCACGCCGCGCCGACGCTGTCGCTGTGGCGGGCGCCCACCGACAACGACGAGCTGGGCGGGATGGCGCGTCGCTGGCGGGCGTGGGGACTGGACTCGCTCGTGCGCAGGCTGGTCTCCGTGCGTCAGGAGGGCGACGGCGTGACCGTGCTCGCCGAGTACGCGGGCGCCGGCGGCGTCGTACGGCACCGGCAGGTGTTCACGCCGGTCGAGGGCGGCCTGCGGATCGACGAACAGGCGGAGCTGCCCGAGGAGTTCGAGGACGTGCCGCGCGTCGGCTCGGTCTTCGAGACGGTCGCGGGGCTGGACCTGCTGGAGTGGTTCGGGCAGGGCCCCTGGGAGTCCTACCCCGACCGCGGCTCGGGCGCGCCGGTGGGCCATCACTCGCTCGCCGTCGACGAGGCGTTCACCCCCTATCTGCGTCCGCAGGAGAGCGGCGGCCGGCACGGCGTGCGGCGCTTCACGCTCTCGGCGCCGGACGCCACCGGCCTCGCGGTCACGCTGGACGAGCCGCGCCAGGTCTGCGTCACGCGCTACCGCGCCGAGGACCTGACCGCCGCCGCCCACCACGACGAGCTCACCGCGCGGGACGGCTGCGTCGTGCACGTGGACGCCGCGCACCGCGGCCTCGGCACGGCGTCGTGCGGCCCCGACACCCTCCCCTCCTACCTCGTCCCGGCAGGCGTCCACCGGTGGAGCTGGATCCTGCGCGTCCTGTGAACCCCTCTCTCCGGTAACGGACTTCGCAACGGAGCAGCACGTGTGTACTTCGCATGCCCACACTCAGGAAGAGGCCGTCCGGCCCGGCGCCGGCAGGCGCGGCTTTCTGCGGGCCACCGCCCTGCTCGGAGCCGCCGCGACGGCCGGGCTCGCCGTTCCGGCCGCCGCCGAAGCGGCCCCCGCCCGGTGGCGCCCGGACCCCGACAGCCGCCGTTTCACGCTCGCCGTCATGCCCGACACGCAGTACCTCTTCGACGGGCCGAGCATCGACAGGGCGCCGGTCGAGGCGTCGCTGCGCTATCTGCTGGAGCGGGGCGCGGACGACAACATCGTGTTCCTGTCCCACCTGGGGGACCTCACCCAGAACGGCGCGAAGGAGGAAGTCGCCGCGATCAGCGAGGCGTTCGGGCTGCTCGACCGGCGCGGGGTGGGCTACAGCGTGCTGGCGGGCAACCACGACGTGCCGTCCTCGTCGACCGACCGGCGCGGCGCGACCCCCTACCTGGACGCCTTCGGCCCGCAGCGGTTCCGGGGCCGACCGACCTTCGGCGGGGCCTCCCCGGACGGCTACAACAGCTTCCACCTGTTCCGCGCGGGCGGCCGGGAGTGGATGGTGCTGGCACTGGACTGGCGGCTGTCGGAACAGGGGTACGCCTGGGCAGCCGACGTCCTCGCCCGGCACCCGAGGACGCCGGTCGTGCTGACCACCCACGAACTGGTCGTCGAGGACGACGCCCTCTCGGCGTACGGACAGCAGCTGTGGGACCGGCTGATCGAGGACCACGACCAGATCTTCCTCACGCTCAACGGGCACTACTGGCCCGCCGGCCGCGCGACGCGGAAGAACGCGGCCGGACACGACGTCCATCTGCATCTGACGAACTACCAGAACCGGTACTTCGGCGGCGCCGCGATGATCCGCCTGTACCGCTTCGACCTCGACCGGAACGTCATCGACGTGGAGACCGTCTCGCCCTGGATCCGGAGCCGGGCGGCGAAGGGGCTGGGCGAACTGGAGCGGCAGGAGCTCGAACTGAGCGGCGACGCCGACCGGTTCACGGTCGGCATCGACTTCGCCGAACGCTTCGCCGGATTCGATCCGGTGCCGGCCCGCCCGGCGCGACCCGTGTCGAAGGTCCTCGTGCCGGGCACGGCCGCCTACTGGCGGTTCGACGGGCACGCCGACGGCTCGGCCGTCTCCGGGACCGTGCGTGACCTGTCCGGGCGGGGCAACGACCTCATGGTCGTCGCGGTCGGCGGCGGAACGCTCGGCTGGTCGTCCGACCACCATCCCGACCAGCCCGGACACGGCAGCCTGGAGTTCCGGGGCTTCAAGTCCCCGCTGAAGGGCGCCTACCTGCGCACGGTCGACGGCGCCCCGCTGAACGCGGCGACCTTCGCACACGGTTACACCGTCGAGGCGTTCTACCGTCTTCCCGCCGACTGGGATCCGGCGCACCACGCCTGGTCGGGGCTGGTCGGCCGGACCGGCACGGGCGGCGCCGCGGGCAAGTCCGCCGACGATCCGGACGAACCGCTCGCCACCCTCTCGCTCTCCAACGACCGGGAACCGCAGTGGGCGATGCGTCCGCTGAACCAGCAGGGCATCGCCACCAACTGGGGCCAGGAGACGCCGCTGGAGACCTGGTGGCACCTCGCGGTCGTCAACGACGGCCGGCACACCACGCTGTACGTCGAGGGCTGCCCCGTGGTCCGCAACCCGAAGGCCGCGGCCGTCGGCATCGCCTCCGTCGGGCTGCCGTGGCTGCTCGGCGGATACACGTACGCCGGACAGATCGACCAGATCCTGCACGGCCGCCTCGGCGACGTGCGCATCGTCGAGCGGGCGCTGCCCGTGACCTCCTTCCTGAACCACTGAGACCTCATGGAAGTCCTGATGACCGAGCAGCAGCTGCCCGTCTGGGCCGACCCGTCCGTCTCCCCCGCCGCGCTCGACCCCCAGGGCGTGTCCCGGCGGCAACTTCTGCGCCGTGCAGGCCTGTTCGGCGCCGCGTTCACGCTGGGCGGCGCGGCCACGCCCGCCCTGGCCGGTCCGGCCGCGGCCGGCGAGAGGGGCTGCGGCGGCGAGGACCCGCGGCTCGCCTACCTCGTCGGCGACCACCACGTGCACTCCGTGTACAGCCACGACGCGAAGTACACGTTCTCCCAGCAGGCGCGGGCCGCCGCCCGGTACGGCCTGGACTGGATGGTGTTCAACGAGCACTCCAACTTCGGGCACGCCTCCCACGGTGCCGCGCTGGAGCACAAGGAGATCCTGAAGGCCCGCGCCGCCAACCCCCGCCAGCTGATCTTCCAGGGCCTGGAGTGGTACATCCCGGCCGCCGAACACTGCACGGTGTTCGCCGCGCCCGGCCCGCACGAGGTCGACCTGCTCACCCGGTTCGAGCTGGCCTACGACGGCAAGCTGCTGGGCTACACCGAGGGATCCGCCGGCGCCGCCGACACCGCCCGCAACGAGGCGCACGCCGTCAAGGCGATCAAGTGGCTGGCCGAGCAGCGCCGCACGGGCTACGTCGACGACGTGCTCGTCCTCGCCAACCACCCGCTGCGCCTGGGCATCGACTCGCCGCACGAGATGCGCGGCTGGCGCGACGCGGCCCCCGAGATCGTGATCGGCATGGAGGGCGCGCCCGGCGCCCAGGGCGCGGCGATCCCCGGCTGGCGCGGCGCCACGTCGATCCGCGGCGAGTACGAGAACAAGCCGTCGGCGCAGTCCTGGGCGGGCTATCCGGCGGACGCGTACCTCACGTACGGCGGCTTCGACTGGGCGACCGCGACCGTGGGCGGTCTGTGGGACTCGATGCTGGCCGAGGGCCGGCTGTTCACGATCACCACCAACTCCGACAACCACCGGACCGTCTTCGACACCTGGAAGAACGGCGACTGGCCGGCCGGGCAGACCTTCGACGACACCGGCAGGCTGCCGGACCCGGTGAACACCGACACCCCGCAGCCGGGCAGCGACTTCTGGCCCGGCCAGTTCAGCCGCACCCACGTGGGCGTGACCCGCTACGGCTACCGCGCGGTGATGACGGGTCTGCGGGAGGGCCGCGTCTGGCTGGACCACGGTCATCTGCTGGACGGCCTCGAGGTGCGGCTGCGGCGCGGGCACGACGGCGGCCGGGGCGTCACCCTCGGCGGACGGCTGCGGGTGCGCCGGGGCGAGAAGCTCACCCTGGACATCACGGTGACCACCGCCTCCCGCCCCAACCCGCAAGGGATCCTGCCGGAGTTGGCGCACGTCGACGTGATCCGCGGTGCGGTGCGGGGCCCGGTGTCCGACCGTGACTCCTGGCGGGCGCCCGACACCAGGGTCGTGCGCTCCACCGACGTGAGCGGCCGCAAGGGCACGTACACCCTGCGCGTCCCGCTCTTGGTGGGCGACGAGTCCTTCTACGTCCGGCTGCGGGGCAGCGACGGCAACCGGGGCGGAACCGGTTACCTGGGCGCTTCGGTGGACCCGCGCGGTCCGATCCCGCACCAGCCGGGCAACGGCGACCCGTGGGCGGACACCTGGTTCTACTCGAACCCGATCTTCGTGGACGTCGTGAGCTGACGCGCCCCGAAAGGGGTGCGGGGAACCGCGCGGCCGGCCCGACCGGTCCGCGGTTCCCCGCACCCCCTCACTCAGCGGTGCTCGGCGTCAGCCCTTATCCGTAGAACCGCGAAAGGCTCTGCAGCACGGCCGCGGGCTTCGCGCCGCCCTCGATCTCGATCGCCCCGTCGACGGTGATCTGCACCCCGCCGGCAACGTCCTCGACGTCGGTCAGCTTGCCGACCAGACGGATCCGCGAGCCGACCTTGACCGGCGAGGGGAAGCGGACCTTGTTCAGCCCGTAGTTGACCTTGGTGGTGACGCCCTGGACGTCGAGCAGTTCGGTGAAGAGGGGGATGAAGAGGGAGAGGGTCAGGTACCCGTGGGCGATCGGCGCTCCGAAGGGTCCTGCCGCGGCCTTCTCCGGGTCCACGTGGATCCACTGGTGGTCCCCGGTCGCGTCGGCGAACGTGTCGATGCGCTCCTGGGTGACCTCGATCCACTCGCTGGTGCCCAGGTCGCTGCCGGACAGCTTCCTCAGCTCGTCGAGGCCGTTGACGATGATGCTCATATACCGTTCCTCACAGGGGAGTTGCTCATAGCGGAGTCGTTCAGGAGTGGGTGCCGAACCGGGAGCGCACCCGGGCCTTGAGGAGCTTGCCCGAGGCGGTGCGCGGCAGTTCGTCCGCGATGACCACCGACTTGGGGATCTTGTACCTGGCGAGCCGGCCCGCCAGGGAGGCCAGCACCTGGCCGGGGTCGAGCACGGCGCCCTCGCGGGGCACGACGACCGCGCGGGGCACCTCGCCCCACTTGTCGTCCGCCACCCCGATGACCGCGCACTCCACGATGTCGGGGTGGGCCAGCAGCAGGTCCTCGATCTCGGCGGGGTAGATGTTCTCCCCGCCCGAGATGATCATGTCCTTGATGCGGTCGACGATGTGCACGTATCCGTCCTCGTCGACCCGGGCGGCGTCCCCGCTGCGGAACCAGCCGTCGGCGAAGGCCGCGGCCGTCTCCTCGGGCAGCCCCCAGTAGCCGGGCATGACGTGCGGGCCGCGGACCACGACCTCGCCGGTCTCGCCGGTCTCGACGGGAGCCAGGTCCGGCCGTACGACCCGCACGTCGCTGAAGAAGTGCGGGACGCCTGCCGAGCCCGCCTTGCTGACGGCGTGCTCGGCGTCCAGGAAGAGCGTGCCGGGCGAGGCCTCGGTCATGCCGTAGCCCTGCAGGAAGGTCAGACCGCGCGCCTGGTAGGCCTCGATGAGCGGCGAGGACACCGGGGAGCCGCCGCAGGTCAGGATGCGCAGGGAGGACAGGTCGGCGGCGGGCCAGCGCGGGTGCCGGGCGACCTGGTCGAACATGGTCGGCACCCCGAACATGAAGGTGATCCGGTGCTCCTCGATCAGGTCGAGGGTGGCCCGCGGGTCGAAGGCCTCGACGAGCACGCAGCAGCCGCCCTTGAGGAGCACCGGCAGGGTCAGCATGTTCAGTCCGGCCGTGTGGAACAGCGGCGCGGAGACGAGGGCGCGTTCGTCGGCGACGAGGTCCGTGTCGACGAGGACGTTGATCGCGTTCCAGGTGAGGTTGCCGTGGGTGAGCATGGCGCCCTTGGGGCGGCCGGTGGTCCCCGAGGTGTACATGATGATGCAGGTGTCGTCGGGCGCGACCGGCGTGTCGATCGGCTCGTCCGGCGCCGCGGCGAGCGCCTCCTCGTACTCGGCCCCGACCTCGAGGTACGTCCGGACGTCCGTGTGCCCGGGCAGTCCGGCGACGAGGCCCGCGTGCGAGGGCCCGTAGACGAGGGCCTTCGCCCCGGAGTCGGCGAGCTGGTAGGCGATCTCGGGGCCGGCGAGGCGGGTGTTCAGGGGGACGAAGACCGCGCCGAGGCAGCCGGCGGCGAACAGGGCCTCCAGATAGGAGGGGTGGTTCGGACCGAGGTAGGCGATACGGTCGCCCCGCCGCACGCCCCGGGCGCGCAGGGCGTGCGCCAGGCGCGTGGTGCGGGTGTGCAGGGCGAGGTAGTCCGTCGGCCTGCCGTCGTGGACCAGGGCGGTGCGGTGCGGGGTCTTGCGGGCCCGGCGTGCGGGCCAGGACCCCAGTCCCTCGTTGCGCATCTTCCACGCCCCTTACGGTGTGGTCAGCCCGAGCAGACGGGCGGCGTTCTCCTTGAGGATCTTCGGCTTCACCTCGTCCTTGATCGTCAGCTTGTCGAAGTCGGCGAGCCAGCGGTCGGGGGTGAGGACGGGGAAGTCGGAGCCGAAGAGGACCTTGTCCTTCAGCAGCGTGTTGGCGTACTGCACGAGCTGCGGCGGGAAGTACTTCGGCGACCAGCCGGACAGGTCGATGTGCACGCCCGGCTTGTGGGTGGCGACCGCCAGGGCCTCGTCCTGCCAGGGGAACGACGGATGCGCCAGGATGATCTTGAGGTGCGGGAAGTCCGCGGCGACGTCGTCCACGTGCAGCGGGTTGGAGTACTTGAGCCGGATCCCGCCGCCGCCCGGGACCCCGGCGCCGATGCCCGTCTGGCCGGTGTGGAACAGGGCGATGGTCCCCGTCTCCTCGATCACCTCGAACAGGTCGTACGCCACCGAGCGGTCGTTGGGGAAGAAGCCCTGGATGCTGGGGTGGAACTTGAAGCCCCTCACCCCGTACTCCTCCACCAGGCGGCGCGCCTGCTTCACTCCCGCCTTCCCGCGGAAGGGGTCGATGGAGGCGAAGGGGATGAGGACGTCGGCGTTGGCGGCGGCGGCCTCGGCGACCTCCTCGTTGGGCACGGGAGCGGTTCCGGTCGCGGACTCGGCGTCCACCGTGAAGATCACGGCGGCCATCCTGCGCTCACGGTAGTAGCGGGCGGTCTCCTCCAGGGTGGGCTTGCGCTTGCCCTCGACCTTGAAGTAGGCGGAGGACGCGTCGTGCAGGTCGTCGTCCAGGGAGGAGTGCCCCTTGGACGACACCTCGGCGTGGGTGTGGACGTCGATGGCGACCAGGTCGTCGACGTTCATGGCGGGGGACGGGAGGGGGCTCGCGGCGGGACTCATCACGCCTCCGGGAACGTGGGGGCCGGGATGCCGACCGTCTGGAGCTCGGCGCCGACCGAGGTGGGGAAGACGTCGGCCAGCGTCTCGGGGGTCCAGCCGCCGTCGGCGTAGGCCGTGCGGATCTCCTGCGGATGCGACCAGAGTGCCACCTTGTCGCCGCCGATGCCGATGGCCTGGCCGGTGACGCCCCGGGCGGCCTCGGAGGCCAGGAAGGGCACGAGCGCCGCGCAGTCCTCGGGGGTGCCGAAGCCCTCGCCCTTGCGCAGGAAGTCCGGGAACGGCTCGCCGTTCTTCAGGGCCTCGACGTACGGGGCGAAGGCGGGGATGGTCTCGGTCATCGCGGTCGCGGCGACCGGGACGATCGCGTTGACGGTGATGTTCGCCCGGCCCAGCTCCATCGACCAGGTCCGGGCGAACGCGGCGATGCCGGCCTTGGCGGCCGCGTAGTTCGTCTGGCCGAAGTTGCCGCGCTGGCCGGCCGGCGAGCCGACGAGGATCAGCGTGCCGCCCTCGCCCTGCTCGCGCATCCGCACCGCGGCGGCGCGGGCGCAGGTGAAGGTGCCCTTGAGGTGGGTGGCGATCACCGCGTCGAAGTCGTCGTCGGTCATCTTCCACAACACCTTGTCGCGCAGGATGCCCGCGTTGGTGACCAGGACGTCGAGCCGCCCGAACTCCTGCACGGCGCGGTCGACCAGCCGTTCCGCGGCCTCGGCGGTGCCGACCGGGACCACCTCGGCGACGGCCCTGCCGCCCGCCTCGACGAGGGACTTCACGGCCTGCTCGGCGACCGCCTCGTCGACGTCGTTGACGACGACGGCCGCACCGTGGGCGGCCAGGGCGTGCGCATAGGCGAGGCCGAGGCCCCGGCCGCTGCCGGTGACGACGGCGACCTTGCCGGTGAGATCGATGCTGGGCACGACGGTGTCCCTTCACATGGGGAGTACGGCCGGCCACGGCGAGGCGGCCGGGCGGCACGAGGGGTACGAGGGGTACGGCTTCGAGATCGAAGCTAAGAGCAATAATTGTCGTCGTCAATAGTTGTTGTCATCCTGAACGTGCGGCATGCTGAAATCTGTACGACGAACCGCCCCCGGGAGGGGACCGAGACCAGGGAGCCAGCCATCGCCCGCCAGGACAACGCAGTGAACGCCGCCCCGATCGACGGGGACGAGCCGTGGATGCGCGCACTGCACGCCGACACGGGCTACCTGCTCTACCGCCTGGGGCTGCGCTCGGGTCAGCTCTTCAACACGTTCCTCCAGGAGTCGGGGCTGCGGCTGCGCCACTACGCGGTGCTGCGTTTCCTCGCCACCTCCGAGGGCGCGCTCCAGCGCGAGCTGAGCACACGGCTGGGCTACGATCCCAGCGCGATCGTCGGCCTCGTCGACGACCTGGAGAAGCTGGGCTTCGCCGAGCGCAGGCCGTCCCCCGACGACCGGCGCAGCAGGATCGTCGTCCTCACCGAGGACGGCCGCGCGTTTCTGCGCGGCACCGACGAGGCCGGCCTGCGGGTGACCAACGAACTGCTCGGCCCGCTGGCCCCGGCCGACCGCGACGCGCTGCACACCCTGCTGCTGCGGATCGCCGAGGACGGACTCGCCTGAGGCCGTGAGCCCTCCCCCGCGAGCCGCCGCGCCCGACCCCGTCAGCCCGACCCGCGAGGAGGACCCGATGGACCGGCCGGCACCCGACGGGAACGCCCGCTCCGCGCCCGGCCGCCTGCTGTCCGTGCTGGCGGCGTTCGACCACACGCATCCCGCGCTGTCCCTCACCGACATCAGCCGTCGCGCCGGCCTGACGCTCAGCACGGCCCACCGGCTGGTCGCCGCGCTGACCGACTGGGGCGCACTGGAGCGCGACGGGTCGGGCACGTACCACGTGGGGCTGCGGCTGTGGGAGGTCGCGGCGCTCGCGCCGCGCGGCCTGGCACTGCGGCAGGCGGCGCTGCCGTATCTGGAGGACCTGTACGAAGCCACCCACGAGAACGTGCAGTTGGCGGTGCGCGACGGCCACGAGGTCGTCTACACCGAGTGGCTGTCGGGGCGGTCGGCGGTCGGCGTGCACATCCGGGTGGGCGCCCGCTGGCCCCTGCACGTCACCGGCGTCGGGCTCGCCCTGCTGGCGCACGGCAGCCCGGAGCTCCAAGAGGACTACTGCGCCGGTCCGTTGACGTCCTACACGGCCCACACCATCACCGATCCGCTGCGGTTGCGCCGGACGCTGGCAGAAGTGCGGCGCACGGGTGTCGCGGTGAGCAGCCGTCAGGTCACGGACGACGCCCTGTCGGTGGCCGCTCCGGTGCGCGGCCCGGACGGCGCCGTGACCGCCGCCGTCTCGGTCGTGGTCCCGCACGCCGGCGCCCAGGTCCCGGTCCTGGCGCCCGCGGTCCGCCTCGCCGCCCGCGGCATCTCCCGAGCCCTGGGCTGGCAGCCACAGCAACACCACGACTGACCCACCGACCACCGACAGCTCTGCCCCCCTCGCCCCCGCCCGCGCGGGGGAAATCCCGGTTGGCGCGGTCGCCGCCCCTCGGCGAGAATGCGCGACCATGATCGAGACCGGTTCGCTCGCCCCGGGGGACCGCGCCGCCTGGGAAGCGCTGGCGCGCGGCTACAAGACCTTCTACCGCACCGAGGTGCCCGACGAGGGCTACGAGACGATGTGGCGACGCCTGCGGGAGGGGACCGAGGTGCACGCGGTCGCCGCCCGGGCGGAGGGACGTCTGGTGGGCATCGCACACTACCTGTTCCACTCCACGGCCTGGACGGCGGACAGTTGCTACCTCGAGGATCTCTACGTCGACGAGGCGGCCCGTGGCCGGGGCGTGGCACGGGCGTTGATCGAACGGGTGGCCGACGCCGCGCGCGAGCGGGGGGGCCGGCCGTCTCTACTGGACCACCCAGGAGGGCAACGCCACCGCCCGGGCCCTGTACGACAAGGTGGCGGAGTTCCGCGGGTTCATCCGTTACGACCACCCCCTCGCGTAGGGGCGGTGCGCGGACGGGGCGGCCACACGGTCCGATCGTCGACTGCGCCGCGCCCGGCGCGCTTTCACACGTTTGTGCGGTTCACGCCCTGAACTTCCGTGGGAGGAAAGGAGTTTCTTTGCTTTGACTCTTGACGGCCCTCGGGACGGAGAGCACATTGGGCGCACTGTGAGAGCGCTCTCAAACGTGGGGAAAGGCACCCGCGCCATCACTCCGTACCCGAGAGGCCCCCCTCATGAGTACAACCTCCGGCATCCCCCGACGGCGACGCGCGCTCATCGCCGTGCTCAGCACGCTGGGCCTGGCGGCAGCGGCCGCCGCGGCCGTCACCCTGCCCGCGAACGCCTCCGCGCCCACGCCGCCGTCCGGCTGGACGCAGGTCTTCCTCGACGACTTCACCGGACCCGCCGGGACCGGCGTGAACACCTCCGACTGGCAGTACAGCACCGGGACCTCGTACCCGGGCGGCCCCGCCAACTGGGGCACCGGCGAGGTCGAGACGATGACCAACAGCACGGCCAACGTCTCACTCGACGGCAACGGCAACCTGCGCATCACCCCGCTGCGCGACTCCGCCGGCCGCTGGACGTCCGGCCGCATCGAGACCAACCGCACCGACTTCCAGCCCCCGTCCGGCGGCAGACTGCGCGTCGAGGCGCGGATCCAGATGCCGAACGTGACCGGCACCGCCGCCGAGGGTTACTGGCCAGCGTTCTGGGCGCTCGGCGCACCGTACCGGGGCAACTACCAGAACTGGCCGGGCGTCGGCGAGCTGGACATCATGGAGAACGTCCAGGGCCTGAACAAGGTGTGGGCGACGATGCACTGCGGCAGCAACCCGGGCGGCCCGTGCAACGAGACGACCGGCATCGGCAACTCCGTCGCGTGTCCGAACACGACGTGCCAGTCCGGTTTCCACACGTACAGCATGGAGTGGGACCGCTCGGTGAGCCCCGAGGCGATCCGCTTCTACGTCGACGGCGTGAACTACCACACCGTCACCGCGAACCAGGTCGACGCGACGACGTGGACCAACGCCACGAACCACGGCTACTTCGTCATCCTGAACGTGGCGATGGGCGGGGCGTTCCCCGACGCCTTCGGCGGCGGTCTGGACGGCGACACCCAGCCGGGCCGTCCGATGGTCGTCGACTACGTGCAGGTGCTGCAGGCCGCGGGCACCGGCGGCGGCACCACGACGCCCCCGCCGACCGGCAGCCGAGGCGCCTACGGCACGATCCAGGCCGAGTCGTACGACAGCCAGTCGGGCACGATCACCGAGTCCACCTCGGACACCGGCGGCGGCCAGAACATCGGCGCCCTCGCAAACGGCGACTGGGCACTGTACAAGGGCGTGAACTTCGGCTCGTCGGCGGCGACCCAGTTCAGCGCACGGGTCGCCGGCGGTGCGGCGGGCGGGGTCAGCGGACTGGTCGAGGTGCGCCTCGACAGCCGCAGCGCCGCCCTCGTCGGCAGCTTCGCGGTGGGCAACACCGGCGGCTGGCAGAGCTGGCGGACGATCCCGGCGAACATCAGCTCCGTCACCGGAACCCACGACGTCTATCTGACCTTCACGAGCGGTCAGCCGGCGGACTTCGTGAACGTCAACTGGTTCACCTTCGGTCACTGAACCGGCGGCTCGACGGATCCGGCCGGCCGGCCTCGCACCGAGGCCGGCCGCCCGGCTCCGTCCTGCCGCACGCAGGCCCGCGCCGCCGCCGTCAGCCCTGTTCGGCGCGGAAGGCCACCGGCGTCTGACCGGTGTGCAGTTGGAAGAACCTGGAGAAGTTCGCAGGGTCGGGGAAGCCGACCGCCACGCCCACCCGGCCGATCGGCAGGTCCGTGTGCGCCAGGAGCCGTTTCGCCTCGAGGACGACCCGCTTGTCGATGAAGCCCTTGGGCGTCTCGCCGGTGGCCGCACGGACCGCCCGCACGAGGGTGCGCCGTGAGTAGCCGAGGGAGTCGGCGTAGGCGCTGACACTGTGGTTGGCGGCGAACTCCTTCTCCACCGCGTCCCTGAACAGCGTGAACGTCGTGTCCGCCTGACGCCGTGTCGCCTCCGCGCCGCTCGCCGCCAGATGCGCGAGCCGCAGCAGGAACGCCGAGAGCGAGTGCCGCAGCACCGCCGTGTGCAGGCTCAGCGGGAGGGTGCCCGCCGCCCCGTCGTCGTACTCGCGCCGCAGGTGGGTCAGCGCCGCGCGCAGCCCCGCGAGCTGCGCCTCGTCCGGATGCAGCAGCGGCGGCAGGTCGTAGCGGTAGAGGCCGGCCGCCTCGACGGTGGAACGCGGCAGGAAGCCGGGCTGCATGGTCAGGGCGGTTCCGCGGTACTCGCTCGACTTCGAGAAGCGGTGGACCTGCCCCGGGCGGATCCACAGCACGTCGCCGGCCGCCGCCTCGTGCCGGGTGAAGTCGATCATGTGGCGGACGGGACCGGCGTCGAACAGCATCACGACGTGGAAGTCGATGCGGTGCACACGGTCCGGCGGGGCATCCGTGTGCCAGGAGCGGCCGCCGTGCGCGGGACCCATCGGGCCCACCTGCATGCCGATGCCGCCGACGCTGTGCTCGACCGGGAAGGGAAAGGTTCTGATGCCGTGTTCGGCGCCGCCTTGGGTAGGTGTGTCCGCCATGTCCTGCTCGCGCCGCCCAGTTGCCGTCCCGGGGTGCTCATCTGTCGCCCGGGGGTGTCCCACTTTCACCACAGCCTGACACAGGGAGACCTACCCGCCGAAAAGTCAGACTTTTAAGTTTGAACACGTCAGAGCAGCTGACCGCTCCCATCGAGGATTTCTTGAAGATGAGCACGCAGACACCGAACGATTTCACCTGGACCGACACCGACCGGCGTGCGGTCGACACCGCCCGCCTTCTGGCGGCTGACGCCGTACAGCAGGCGGGCAACGGGCATCCCGGCACCGCCATGAGTCTGGCTCCCGTCGCCTACACGATCTTTCAGAAGGTGATGCGGCACGATCCCGCCGATCCGGAGTGGACCGGGCGCGACCGCTTCGTGCTGTCCCCGGGCCACACCTCGCTCACCCTCTACACCCAGCTCTTCCTCGCCGGGTACGAGCTGGAGCTGGCGGACCTGAAGCGCTTCCGCACGCACGGCTCGAAGACGCCCGGACACCCCGAGTACGGGCACACCGCCGGTGTCGAGACGACCACCGGACCCCTCGGCCAGGGCGTCGCCAACGCCGTCGGCATGGCGATGGCCGCGCGCTACGAGCGCGGTCTGTTCGACCCCGACGCCCCGCAGGGCGAGTCGCCCTTCGACCACACGATCTGGGGCATCGTCTCCGACGGCGACCTGGAGGAGGGCGTCTCTGCGGAGGCCTCCTCGCTGGCGGGACACCAGAAGCTCGGCAACCTCGTCCTCGTCTACGACGACAACCACATCTCCATCGAGGGCGACACCGCCACCGCGTTCTCCGAGGACGTGCTGGGGCGGTACGCGGCCTACGGCTGGCACACCCAGCGCGTCGAGCCGGCCGGGGACGGCGACGTCGACGTCCCCGCCCTCCACCAGGCGCTGCGGGCGGCGCAGGCCGAGACCGGCCGCCCGTCGATCATCTCGCTGCGCACGATCATCGCCTGGCCCGCGCCGAACGCGCGCAACACCGAGGCCGCGCACGGCTCGGCGCTCGGCGCGGACGAGGTCGCCGCCACCAAGCGCGTCCTGGGCTTCGACCCGGAGAAGACCTTCGAGGCCGAGGACAAGGTCCTCGCGCACACCCGCACCGCCCTCGACCGGGGCGCGCAGGCCCACGCCGCCTGGGACAGGCGGCTCGCCGGGTGGCGGGCCGCGAACCCCGCGCGGGCGGCCCTGTTCGACCGGGTCGTCGCGGGCCGGCTCCCCGACGGCTGGGAGGACGCGCTGCCGGTGTTCGAACCCGGCGGGTCGGTCGCCACCCGCGCCGCGTCCGGCAAGGTGCTGCAGGCGCTCGGCCCGGTGCTGCCTGAGCTGTGGGGCGGCTCCGCCGACCTCGCCGGCTCCAACAACACCACCATCGACACGACGTCGTCGTTCCTGCCCGAGGGCAACCCGCTGCCCGAGGCGAGCCCGTACGGCCGCACGGTCCACTTCGGCATCCGCGAGTTCGCGATGGCGGCGACGATGAACGGCATCGCGCTGCACGGCGACACCCGCGTCTACGGCGGCACGTTCCTCGTGTTCTCCGACTACATGCGCAACGCCGTCCGCATGTCGGCGCTGATGCAGCTGCCGGTGACCTACGTGTGGACGCACGACTCCGTCGGCCTCGGCGAGGACGGCCCCACCCACCAGCCGGTCGAGCACCTCGCGTCGCTGCGCGCCGTCCCCGGCCTGAACGTGGTCCGCCCGGCCGACGCCAACGAGACCGCGATCGCCTGGGCCGAGATCCTGCGGCGGCACGCCACCCGCCCCGCCCCGCACGGACTCGCCCTCTCCCGCCAGGGCCTGCCGACGTACGCGCCGAACCCGGACGCGGCGAAGGGCGGGTACGTGCTCCGGGACTCCGCGTCGGACGTCCCCGACGTGGTGCTCATCGCCACCGGCTCCGAGGTGCGGCTGGCCGTCGACGCGCGCGAGGCGCTGCGGGCCGAGGGGATCGACGCCCGGGTGGTGTCGATGCCGTCCGTGGAGTGGTTCGAGGAGCAGCCGCGGGCCTACCGCGACCAGGTGCTTCCACCGTCCGTGCGGGCCCGGGTCGCCGTCGAGGCGGGCATCGGCCTGACCTGGCACCGGTTCGTGGGCGACGCGGGGCGCATCGTCTCCCTCGAGCACTTCGGCGCCTCCGCCGACGCCGGGACCCTGTTCGCCGAGTACGGCTTCACCGCCGAGAACGTCGCCGCCGCGGCCCGGGAATCCGTGGCCGCCGCCCGCGGTTGACCGCAACGCCAGAAAGAAGATGATCACCGTGACCGAAGCGACCGCGCCAGCGGGAGCACCCAGGCGACCGTCCGAGGAGGACGTCCGTGCCCGGCCGGAGGGCCCCTCCCGGCGGCGGACCGGGCCCGGCGGCCCCCGGAGCGAGGCGCCCGGGGCCGGGGCGAACCGGAGGCGTCCGCTGTGGGCGTCCACCGGTGTGAAGCATCCTGCTTACAGGGACACCCTGGACGGGAACGACCCGGTGGCGCCGGACACGGCCCGCACCGGGCCCGGGACCGCGCCGGAAGCCGCCGCCGACCACGGCGAGGTCACCGGCGACACGGCTGCCGGGGGTCCCCCCGGGGCGGCCGGCGGCCTCGTCGCGGTGGAGGCGCCGGGCCTCTCCCCGAACGAGGCGGTCACCCGGTTGGAGGACGAGGACGTCGCCGAGTTCGAGGCGGCGTGGCAGGACCTTCTGGACGCGGTCACGAAGTCGCCGATGAGCAAGGGAGTTGACGCGGAATGAGCAGCAGCAGTCTCGGCGCGGCCTGGGAGAACCCCCTGAGGGACCCCCGCGACCGGCGCCTGCCCCGCATCGCGGGCCCCTCCGGCCTCGTCATCTTCGGGGTGACGGGCGACCTGTCCCGCAAGAAGCTGATGCCGGCGGTGTACGACCTCGCCAACCGCGGACTGCTCCCGCCGGGCTTCTCGCTCGTCGGCTTCGCCCGCCGCGACTGGGAGGACGAGGACTTCGCGCAGATCGTCCACGACGCGGTGCGCGAGCACTCCCGCACGCCGTTTCGCGAGGAGGTCTGGCAGCAGCTCGCCGAGGGCATGCGGTTCATCCCCGGCGACTTCGACGACGACACGGCGTTCAAGCAGCTCAAGACGGCCGTGGAGGAGCTGGACGCCTCCCGGGGCACCGGCGGCAACTTCGCCTTCTACCTCTCCGTGCCGCCGAAGTTCTTCCCCAAGGTCGTCGAGCAGCTCAAGAAGCACGGGCTGGCGAAGGCGCCGGAGGGCTCCTGGCGGCGCGCGGTCATCGAGAAGCCGTTCGGGCGCGACCTTGCGAGCGCTCAGCAGCTCAACGCGGTGGTGCACGACGTGTTCGAACCCGACCAGGTCTTCCGCATCGACCACTACCTGGGCAAGGAGACCGTCCAGAACATCCTGGCGCTGCGCTTCGCCAACACCATGTTCGAGCCGATCTGGAACCGGTCCTTCGTGGACCACGTGCAGATCACCATGGCCGAGGACATCGGCATCGGCGGCCGGGCCGGCTACTACGACGGCATCGGCTCGGCGCGTGACGTCATCCAGAACCACCTCCTGCAGCTCATGGCGCTGACCGCCATGGAGGAGCCGGCCTCCTTCGACGCCGCCTCGCTGCTCACCGAGAAGCTCAAGGTGCTGCGGTCCGTGAAGCTGCCGGACGACCTGGGCCGGCACACCGTGCGGGCCCAGTACGCGGGCGCCTGGCAGGGCGGTGAGAAGGTACGCGGCTACCTCGAGGAGGACGGCATCGACCCGTCGTCCACGACGGACACCTTCGCCGCGGTGAAGCTGAACGTCGACAACCGCCGCTGGGCGGGCGTCCCCTTCTACCTGCGCACCGGCAAGCGGCTCGGCCGGCGCGTCACCGAGATCGCGGTCGTCTTCCAGCGGGCCCCGCACTCCCCGTTCGACTCCAGCGCCACCGAGGAGCTGGGCGCCAACGCCATCGTCATCCGGGTCCAGCCGGACGAGGGGATCACGGTCCGCTTCGGCTCGAAGGTGCCCGGCACCTCCATGGAGATCCGGGACGTCACGATGGACTTCGCCTACGGCGAGTCCTTCACCGAGTCCAGTCCCGAGGCGTACGAGCGCCTCATCCTGGACGTGCTGCTCGGCGACGCCAACCTGTTCCCGCGCCACCAGGAAGTGGAAGAGTCCTGGAAGATCCTCGACCCGATCGAGGAGTACTGGGCGCGGCACGGCAGGCCCGCGCAGTACCCCTCGGGCAGCTGGGGACCCGAGGAAGCCGACGAGATGCTCGCACGAGACGGACGGAGCTGGCGCAGGCCATGAAGATCGACCTGACCGACACCACTGCAAGCAAGATCAACAAGGCGCTGGTGAAGGGCCGCCGCGCCATCGGCACACCGGCCGTGGGCATGGTCCTGACGATGGTCATCGTCACGGACGAGGAGAACGCCTACGACGCCATCAAGGCGGCCGAGGAGGCCTCGCACGAGCACCCCTCGCGCACCCTGGTCGTCATCAAGCGGCACGCCCGCACCCCGCGCGAGCGCACCGGGTCCCGGCTGGACGCCGAGGTCCGCGTCGGCTCCGAGGCCGGCACCGGCGAGACGGTCGTGCTGCGGACCTACGGCGAGGTCTCCGACCACGCCGACTCCGTCGTGCTGCCGCTGCTGCTGCCGGACGCGCCGGTCGTCGTGTGGTGGCCCGTCGACGCGCCGCAGAACCCGTCGAAGGACCCGCTGGGCGCACTGGCCCAGCGCAGGATCACCGACCTGTACGCCGTCGAGAACCCGCTGCAGGCCCTGGAGACCCGGGTGCGCTCCTACGCCCCCGGCGACACCGACCTCGCCTGGACCCGCCTCACCCCGTGGCGCTCGATGCTGGCGGCGGCCCTGGACCAGGCTCGGGTGCCGATCGTCTCGGGCGCGGTCGAGGCCGAGGCGGACAACCCCGCCGCGGAGCTGCTGGCCCGCTGGCTGGAGGCGCGGCTGAAGGTCACCATCGACCGCGTCGTCACCGACGGCCCGGTGGTCACGGCCGTGCGGCTCGGCACCGCGGACGGTGACATCGTCATCGACCGCCCCGAGGGCCCGCTGGCCACGCTCACCCTGCCCGGACAGCCCTCGCGCACCCTCGCGCTGAAGGTCCGCACCACCTCCGAACTCATCGCCGAGGAGCTCAGGCGCCTCGACGCGGACGAGATGTACGCCATCGCCCTGCGCGGCGAGGGCACCAAGGAGACCCCTGCTCATGTCTGACACCCCCCGCCCCGACCGGCGGCCCGAGTGGACCGCCCTCCAGAACCACCGCGCCGGACGGCAGGCGAGTCTGCGGGACCTGTTCGCCGCCGACCCGCAGCGCGCCGAGCGGTACGTGGTGCGCGTCGGCGATCTGCGCATCGACTACTCGAAGAACCTCGTGACCGACGAGACGCTCGCGCTCTTGCGTGAACTCGCCTCCGCCACCGATGTGTTCGGGCTCCGCGACGCCATGTTCCGCGGCGAGAAGATCAACACCACCGAGGACCGGGCGGTGCTGCACACCGCCCTGCGCGCCCCGCGCGACGCGGTGATCGAGGTCGACGGGGAGAACGTGGTCCCGGCGGTGCACGCCGTGCTCGACAGGATGGCCGGCTTCGCCGAGCGGGTGCGCTCCGGCGAGTGGACCGGACACACCGGCCGCCGCATCCGCAACGTCGTCAACATCGGCATCGGCGGCTCCGACCTGGGCCCGGCGATGGCCTACGAGGCGCTGCGCAGCTACAGCGACCGCGACCTCACGGTGCGCTTCGTGTCCAACGTGGACGGCGCCGACCTGCACGAGGCGGTCCGGGATCTGGACCCGGCGGAGACGCTGTTCATCGTCGCGTCGAAGACCTTCACCACCATCGAGACGATCACCAACGCCACCTCGGCCCGCTCCTGGCTCCTGGACGGACTGGGCGGCGACGAGAAGGCGGTCGCCCAGCACTTCGTGGCGCTGTCGACGAACGCCGGGAAGGTCGCCGGCTTCGGCATCGACACGGCCAACATGTTCGAGTTCTGGGACTGGGTCGGCGGCCGCTACTCCTTCGACTCGGCGATCGGCCTGTCGCTCATGATCGCCATCGGCCCGGAGCGGTTCCGGGAGATGCTCGACGGCTTCCACCTCGTCGACGAGCACTTCCGCACCGCGCCCGCCGAGTCCAACGCCCCGCTCATCCTGGGCCTGCTGGGCGTCTGGTACGGCAACTTCCACGACGCGCAGTCGCACGCCGTGCTGCCCTACAGCCACTACCTGTCGAAGTTCGCCGCCTACCTGCAGCAGCTGGACATGGAGTCCAACGGCAAGTCGGTGGACCGCGAGGGCCGGCCCGTGCAGTGGCAGACCGGACCGGTGGTGTGGGGCACGCCGGGCACCAACGGGCAGCACGCCTACTACCAGTTGATCCACCAGGGCACGAAGCTCATCCCCGCCGACTTCATCGGCTTCGCCCGGCCGGTCGACGAACTGAGCGGCGAACTCGGCGCGCAGCACGACCTGTTGATGGCGAACTTCTTCGCGCAGACGCAGGCGCTGGCGTTCGGCAAGACGCCCGAGGAGGTCCGCGCGGAAGGGGTGCCGGAGGAGCTGGTGGCGCACAAGACGTTCAAGGGCGACCACCCCACCACGACGATCCTGGCGAAGGAACTCACCCCGTCCGTCCTCGGTCAGCTCGTCGCCCTCTACGAGCACAAGGTGTTCGTGCAGGGCGCGGTCTGGAACATCGACTCCTTCGACCAGTGGGGCGTGGAGCTCGGCAAGGTCCTCGCCAAGCGCGTCGAGCCCGCCCTCACCCAGGGCGCCGAGGTCCCCGGCCTCGACTCCTCCACCACCGCACTCGTCGCCGCCTACCGCGAACTCAGGAAGTAGAGAACTGACATGACATCGATGCAGCTGGGCCTGGTCGGTCTGGGCAAGATGGGCGGCAACATGCGCGAGCGCATCCGCCGCGCCGGCCACACCGTCGTCGGATACGACCGCAACCCCGAGGTCTCCGACGTCAAGGACCTGGCCGAACTCGTCGGCAGGCTCGAAGCGCCGCGCACCGTCTGGGTGATGGTCCCGGCGGGGGCGGCCACCCAGTCCGTGGTCGACGAGCTCGGCGGCCTGCTCGAGCCCGGCGACACCGTCGTCGACGGCGGCAACTCCCGCTGGACCGACGACGAGAAGCACGCCGCCGAACTCGGCGCCAAGGGCATCGGCTTCGTCGACGCGGGCGTCTCCGGGGGCGTCTGGGGCCTGCAGAACGGCTACGCCCTGATGGTCGGCGGCGACGCCGAGCACATCGCCCGCGTGCAGCCGGTCTTCGACGCGCTGAAGCCGGACGGCCCGTACGGCTACGTCCACGCGGGCAAGGTCGGCGCCGGGCACTTCTCCAAGATGGTCCACAACGGCATCGAGTACGCCATGATGCAGGCCTACGCCGAGGGCTGGGAACTGCTGGAGAAGATCGACTCCGTGGAGAACGTGCGCGAGGTCTTCCGGTCCTGGCAGGAGGGCACGGTCATCCGCTCCTGGCTGCTGGACCTGGCCGTCAACGCCCTCGACGAGGACACCCACCTGGACAAGCTGCGCGGTTACGCCGAGGACTCCGGCGAGGGCCGGTGGACGGTCGAGGCGGCCATCGACAACGCCGTGCCGCTGCCCGCGATCACGGCCTCGCTGTTCGCGCGGTTCGCCTCCCGGCAGGACGACTCGCCGCAGATGAAGATGATCGCCGCGCTGCGCAACCAGTTCGGCGGCCACGCCGTCGAGTCGGCGGAGAAGTAGGTCCGGCCGTGGGGGACCTTCTGCTGGTCCGCCACGGAGAGACGGAGTGGAGCAGGTCGGGACGGCACACCAGCTGGACCGACCTGCCCCTCACCGCGCACGGCGAGGACCAGGCCAAGTCCCTCGTCCCGCTCCTCTCCGGCCGGACCTTCTCGCTCGCTCTCACCAGCCCGCTGCACCGCGCGACGCGCACCGCGGAACTCGCCGGCGTCCCCGGCGTCGCACCCGAGCCCGACCTGCACGAATGGGACTACGGCGGGTACGAGGGCGTCACCACCGTCGACATCCACCGCACCCGTCCCGCCTGGGACCTGTGGACGGACGGCGTGCCGCCCGGCCCGCAGGGCCACCCCGGCGAGTCGCCCGACGAGGTCGGACGGCGGGCCGACCGGGTGCTGGAGCGGGCGGTGCCCGCGCTCGCCCGCGGGGACGTCGTCCTCGTCGCCCACTCCCACTTCCTGCGGGTGCTGACGGCCCGCCGGCTCGGGCTGCCGCCCGCCGAAGGACGGTTGTTCCAGCTCGCCACGGCCACGGTCAGCCGTCTGTCGACGGAGCACGGGCGACCCGTGATCACCGAATGGAACCTACGGGCATAGTCGGTTGACACCGCTCACGAGGGCCCGCCAGAGTCGCGGCTGATGGAGATCAACGCACTGACACCGGCCGAACGACGAGTCTGGCGGGCCTTCGCCACGGGGGCGACCGTGGACTTCCGCGTCGCGGGCGAGGAGAACGGCCCCCGACCCCGCCTGCGGGCGGCGGTGTTGCGGGCGCTGCTCCTGGGCGGCCCCCGGGAAACCGGGGAGATAGCGGCCCTCAAGGTCGTCGGCGCGCACATCACCGGTCTGCTCGACCTGCGGCAGGCGGACGTCGACTGCGTGTTCCGGCTGGTCCACTGCCGCTTCGACGAGGCCCCGAGACTGGTCGGCGCGCAGCTCGCCCATCTCAGCCTGCGCGACTCCGAACTGCCCGGTCTGGACGCGTCACACGTCCGGGTCGACGGGGGGCTGCGGCTGACCGGCTGCCGTATCGGCGGCCCCGTGCGCCTCAGCAGAGCGCAGATCTCGGGCGCGCTGTACCTAGACGGGGCGGAGGTCACCGCCCCGGACCCCGCCCAGCCCGCCCTGCAGTTCAACCAGGTCTCCATCGACAACGACCTCTGCGCCCGCGGTCTGCGCCTCCAGGGCCTGATCCGCCTCGACGGCGCCTCCGTCACCGGCTCGATCGACCTCGAGGACGCCGAACTGAGCAACCCCGGGGCCCAGGTGCTGACCGCGGAGTCCCTCGACGTCGGCGCCAACCTGCTGGCCCGGCGACTGCGCGCGGACGGCCGGATCGATCTGCGCGGCGCCCGCGTCCCCGGCCGAGTGGACCTGCTGCGCACCACCCTGTCCAACCCGGGCGGCACGGCGCTGCGGGCCAGCAGCTGCGTCATCGGGGAGCTCTGGCTGCGCGAGGGCGCCCCGATCAAGGGCAGGCTCAACCTGCGGCGGGCCGAAGTGGGCCAGCTCCAGCTGCAGCCGGAGATGCTGCCGGACCAGGTGCGGCTGCTGGACCTCACGTACACCTTCCTCACCCCCCACGAGCCCGCCGAGCGGCGGCTGCCGATGCTGGAGCGCGACGACGGCGCGTTCGACCCGCACGCCTACGAGCAGCTGACGGCCGCCTACCGGCGCATCGGCGACGACCGGGCGGCCCGGGTCGTCCAGCTGGCCAAGCAGCGCCGGCACCGCCGCACCCTGCCCTGGTACGGCCGAGCGTGGGGCCGTCTCCAGGACGCGGCGGTCGGCTACGGGTTTCGTCCGCTACGCGCGGCCGGCTGGCTGCTGTCCCTGCTGGTCGTCGGCTCGATCGCGTACGCCGGACACCACCCGCCCCCGCTCAAGGAGGGCGAGGCGCCGGACTTCAACCCGGTGTTCTACACCCTCGATCTGCTGCTGCCGGTGATCTCGTTCGGCCAGGAGAGCGCGTACGCGCCGGTCGGCCACTACCAGTGGCTGGCGTACGTCCTCATCGTGACCGGCTGGATCCTGGCCACGACGGTCGTCGCGGGCGTGACCAGGACGGTCAGCCGGCAGTAGCCCGAAGCCCGGCGGTCACACTGTCACGCCGTCACGTTGGACCATCCACGCCGGCACAGCACCAGCCGGTACCCGTCGGGGTCCTCGAAGGTCACCCCCCACTCGTTCCAGTACGGGTTGGGCGACCGCACCTGCCTGCCGCCGCTGCGTGCCAGCCGGTCCACCAGGTCGTCCGGGACCGCACCGTCGACGTAGATCACCAGGAGGTCCTCCTCCGTCGGCCGGGGTTCCACGGGACGGCCCGGCTCGTGCACGAGCTCCAGGTGCCAGCCCGCGTCGGGCCAGCCGAGCATCAGCAGGGCGTGCTCGCCCGGCCCGTCGCCGCCCTCGGCCCGCCACAGGACGCGAAGACCGAGCCCCTCCGTCCAGAACCGCTCGGCCGTGGCGAGGTCGCGGGTGGGCCGGGCGACACGGAGGTGACTGCGACCGTCGACGGGCATCTCGGCTTCTCCTCATCAGGGGTGCGACGGACGTCCGTCCGCCCTCGCAGCCTAGGCGCGGCCTGCCGCCGGGACATCGGCCGTCGGACCTGCGCCCTCGGGCCTACGTCCTGGGCGGGCGGGGCCGGGGCGGGCGCGGGCCGGGTGTGGCGCTCAGCGGCCGTCGGCGCCCCGCGGGATGCCGTACGCCCGCTCCACCCGAAGGCGCAGCACCAGCCTGCGGTCGCGGACCATCGCGGCGCGGTAGTCCTCCCAGTCGGGGTGTTCGCCCTGCACGTCGCGGTAGAGGCGGACCAGTTCCTCGACCGTCTCGTCATAGGGGTCCGCGGCGACCGGCGTGAGGTCGGCGGCGCCCTCGGCGACGGTGTAGGCGCGGTGGCCGGGGACGGTGACGTGGTAGGAGGCCCGGGGGTCACGGCGCAGGTTGCGGGTCTTGGCGCGGCCGTCGGTGACGGAGATCCGGATGACGCGCTCGCCCGGGTAGTAGTGGTGGCTGACGTTCGACAACTGGGGGCGGCCGTCGCGCTTGAGGGTGACCAGTACCCCGCTGCGGCCCTCGGCGAGCAGCGCGAGCAGTGCGTTCTGCGTCGTTTCCTGAGTCATGCCCGGCTCAACCGCCGGTGTCCCGGGTCGCATTCCCCCGGCCCGTCCCGTGTGCCCCGCCCTCATCGGTAGACACTGTCTACCGATGACTGGTAGACAGTGTCCATGAGCGAACCGGAGAAGCCCGATCCCGATCTGCGCACCCGTCTCGTCGACGTCGGCGTGGACCTGCTGGCCCGGGAGGGCGCCGGAGCCCTCACGCTGCGGGAGATCGCCCGCAGGGCCGGCGTCTCGCACGGCGCGCCGCGCCGCCACTTCCCCACACACCTGGAACTGCTGTCGGCCATCGCGCAGCGCGGCTTCGCCCGGCTGGGCGCCCGGGTGAGCGCGACCGTCGGCGCCGGCGGCGCCGACCCGCGCACCCGGCTGACCGAACTGGCACGCGCCTACCTCGAGTTCGCGGCGGGCGAGCCCGGCATGTACGACCTGATGTTCCGTCACGATCTGCTGGAGAGCGGGCATCTGCGGCTGCGGGACACCAGCCTTCCGTTGTTCGCCGTCCTGGTGGACCTGGTCGGCCTGGCCCGCCCCGGCTGCGACGCCCGCACGGTCGCGGGCGCACTGTGGGCGAACCTGCACGGCGTCGCGCAGCTCTGGCGCTGGGGCAGCCTCCAACTCGCCACCGGAGCGACCGACTTCGCACCTCTTCTGCGCACGGTCCTGGACGCGCATCTCGGTCCGGAGCCCGGCCGGTGATGCGTTCCTCCCGACCCTCGCCGCTGCCGCTGACGCTGGCGGGCAGCGTGGCCGGCGCCATGGTGGTCGCCCTGGACGGCACCGTCCTCACGGTCGCCCAGCCCGCCCTGCGACGCGACCTGCACGCCACCTTCGCCCAGGTCCAGTGGACCAGCACCGGATACCTCGTCGCGGTGGCCGGCCTGCTGGTGTTCGCCGGGCGGCTCGGCGACCGCTACGGGCACCGCCGCACCTTCGCTCTGGGCATGCTCGGCTTCGGCGCCGCCTCGGCGGGCATCGCGCTCGCACCCGGCATCGGCTGGGTGATCGTCCTGCGGATCGTGCAGGGGGTGTTCGGGGCGCTGCTGCAACCGGCCACGCTCGGGATGCTGCGGACCGCCTACCCGCCCGAGCGGCTGCGGACGCCGATCGCCGTGCGCACCGCGTCCATCGGGGTGGCCGCGGCGGCCGGGCCGGTGGTGGGCGGGGCGCTGGCCACGGAGTTCGGCTGGCGGGCCGTGTTCCTCCTCAACATCGTGCCCGCACTGCTGTTCGGCGTCCTCGCCCTCACCGTCCCCGAGCGACCGCGTCCGCCCGCCGACGCCCCGCTCGACCTGCCCGGCGCCCTGCTGCTCGCGGTGACCCTGGCCTGCCTGGTGCACACGCTCGTCACCCTCCCCGGCACGACGTGGTCGGCGGCGGTCGCCGTCCTGGCCGGAGCCGCCTTCGTACGGCACGAACGCCGCACCCCTTCCCCGCTGCTGCCGCCGGGCGTGGTGGGCTCCCCGGCGGTGGGCGCGGCGCTCGGCCTGCTCGTCGTCGCGTCGGCGGCACTCAACGGCGGGCTGTTCGCCTGCGTCTACATCCTCCAGGACGGCCTGGGGCTCACCGCGCTGCACAGCGCCCTGCTCAGTCTGCCGCTGGCCGTGCTGCTGGTGGCCGCCGCGCCCGTCTCCGCGGTCCTGCTGCGCCGGGCAGGCGCCCGCGCCACCGTCGCGGGCGCGACGGCGGTCCTCGCCGCGGGTCTCCTGGTGCTCGCCCGGGCCGTCGGGCCGCTCGCCTTCTGCACCGGCTTCGCCCTGGTGGGAGCGGGGTTCGGCGCGGTGATGGTGGCGGCGACCCATGTCGTCGTCCGGCAGGCGCCCGCGGAGTCGGCGGGGGTCGCCGGCGGTCTGCAGCAGACGGCGATGAACGTCGGGCCGGTGCTCGGCGTGGCGACGGCGACCGTGCTCATGGACCTCGGCCCGGCCCGCTCGCCGCTCCTCGTGGCGGCGCTGGCCGCCGTGGCGGCACTGCCCCTCTGCCGCACGCTGCCCCGCCCGGCACGCGCATCGTCCGCCGCCTGCGCTCCCCCGGCCGGTCGACGCGACGCAACGCACATCGATCTTGACGTCGAAAGGGGTCCGCACGGCCGGTCCCTACGCGACCATGAGATCTGAGGTCGTCCGGGCGAGCCTGGCCGGGACCGCGCCTCGAGCGAGCGCACCGGAGGAGAACGAACGATGGCACTGCTGCGGCAAGAGGTCGATCCGAGCGAGGCGGGGCTCGACCCGGAGGCGCTGGACCGCCTGGACCGGCACGTCGTCCGCCGGGTCGACGCGGGGCGCCTGCCCGGATTCCTCCTGGCCGTCTCCCGTGGCGGCCGGGTCGCCCACCTCACCGCGTACGGCCGTCGCGACATCGCCGCCGGACTGCCCGTCGAGCACGACACCCTCTACCGGATCTACTCCATGACCAAACCGGTCACCTCGGCGGCCGCGCTGATACTGGTCGAGGAGGGCCGGCTGCGGCTCGACGACCCGGTCGCCGACCATCTGCCGGCCTTCGCCGGGCTGCGGGTGTACGAGGCCGGCGCCGGCGCGGACCTCACCACGCGCCCGCTCGAGCGGCCCCTGCTGGTGAAGCACCTGATGACCCACACCGCGGGTCTCACCTTCGCCTTCTACCACTGTCACCCCGTCGACGCCCTCTACCGCGAGGCGGGCCTGGAGTCGGCGGTGCTGCCGGGCTCGGACCTGGCCGCGACGGTGGAGGCGTACGCACGGCTGCCGCTGCAGTTCGAGCCGGGCACGCAGTGGAACTACTCGGTGGCCACCAACGTCCTGGGCCGCGTCATCGAGGTCGTCTCCGGCAAGCCGCTGGACGAGTTCCTCGCCGAGCGGATCTTCCGCCCTCTCGGCATGCCCGACGCCGGCTTCCAGGTCACGGCGGAACAGGCCGGCCGGCTGGCGGAGCTGTACGGCGACGGCGACGACGGCATCGAGCCGATCCCCGGACTGCCGTTGTCCGGCCGCCCCCGCTTCCTGTCCGGCAGCGGCGGCATGGTGGCGACCGCGTACGACATCCACCGCTTCACCGAGATGCTGCGCCGCGGCGGCGAGCTCGACGGGGTGCGACTGCTCCGGCCGCAGACAGTCGGCCTGATGACGGCCAACCATCTGCCCGACGGCGTCGACCTGCGCGCCTTCGGCAGCCGCCCGGCCCACGACGAGCCCGGGAACGACGGCGTGGGCTTCGGCCTCGGCGTCTCCGTGGTCGTCGACCCGAGCCGCACCCAGGCGCCCTCGGGGCTCGGCACCTACGGCTGGAGCGGCGTCGCCACCACGACGTTCTGGGTCGACCCGGACCACGACGTGAGCGTGCAGTTCCTGACCCAGCTGAGGCCGAGGCGGTCCCTGAAGCTCTACCCCGACCTCAAGCGCCTGGTGCACGAGGCGATCAAGGACTGACGGCGCGCCTCCCGGCCGCCGCGGACCCCGGCCGCTCGGCCCTCACTCCCCCGGCCACGAGCTGAACTCCAGTCCTTCCTCCGCGAGTTCACGCATCCACTCCTCGGAGCGGGCGGCGGTCCCGGCCGCCCGGTTCAGGCCCGCCGGCAGCGAGCCGTCCAGAATGTGGCGGACGCCGAGGGCGAGCGGCCGGGAGACACAGCGGGCCATCGCGCTCTCCGTCTCGTCGCCCTCCAGGTCCAGGAGATGACTGCCGTACCAGGAGCGGCCTGTGCCGTTCCCCCCTCCGTTCGCGCCGCCGGGTCCGCCGCCCGCCGCCGCGTCCGCGTGGACCTCCAGCGACACGGCGAGGACCACGCGGTCGCGGTCGGCGTCGGTGGTGGGGTGGGCGGCCGCCAGCTCCCGGGCCAGCGCCTCGATCCGGGTGTCGTCCCCCGCCCTCAGCTCCTCGAACACCGGCTCCCAGGCGCGCAGCCAGCCGTCCAGACGCAGCGTGCCGCGCACGAAGGTCAGCGCCCGCCAGGACGGCGGCAGCGCGTACTGCGCGATGAACGGGACGCTGTCCCGGTTGGGATAGGCCTCGAAGCGCTCGTCGCCCACCCGGTGGGCCCGCGTGGCCTCCCAGGGCCGGGCGGCCACGATCTCGGCGCCGTCCTCCACGTAACGGGCGGGCGCGCGCAGGGCGTTGAGGACTCCGAGGGGCGCCCAGCTGAAGCGGTACCGAAACGCGTCGGGGACGGCCGGCACGCCTCCGCAGTAGGAGGTGAACCGGTACGACGCCGCTGTGTCGTCGCCGATCGCCTCCCGGGCCCGGGCGACGAGACGGTGCGCGAAGAGGTGGTCGACTCCGGGGTCGAGACCCGCTTCGGTGAGGACGACGGTCCCGGAGCCGGCCGCCGCGGGCGCCAGCTCCAGGATCTCGTCCGAGACATAGCTGGAGCAGGCGAAGTGGGCCCGCCGGGCGACGCACGCCGACAGCAGCGCCGCGTGCCCGGACGCGGGCAGCATCGACACGACGACGTCCCCGGGGGCCAGTTCGGCCGTCAGCGCGTCGAGGGTGTAGGCGCGCGGCTCGGCGCGGCCGGTGAGACCCAGCCGGTCGAGCGCCTCGGCCGCCCGCTCGGCCGTACGGTGCCACAGGCGCACCCGGTCGGTGTGGGCGCACAGGGCCGCCAGACCGCTGCCCGTGGACAGGCCCGCGCCGACCCAGTGGACGGCGCCGGAGGCGGGGACGCGGTCAGACACGGCCGGACTCCCCTGCGGTGAGGCCGAGTTCACGGCAGGCGGCGTGGAAGCGGTCGAGGCAGCGGTCCCACGGTCCGGCGGCGCCGAAGTCCAGCAGCACGGGGGTCAGGGCCGCGGAGAAGTCGGCGCTGGCCTCTCGCGGCAGCAGGGACGGCAGGTTGTCGATGGCGATCAGGTCGAGCGGGGGCTCCTTGCGCAGCCGGCGCACGGGGTCGCTCCACTCGGTGGTGCGGTCGTACACGGGCAGGACGTTGAGCGGCGAGCCCACGTCACAGGTGACGTCGGAGAGGGTGCGCAGCCGCCGGGCGGGGTCGTCGAGGTCCTCCTCGCGGACGAACGGCGGCACCGGTGTCGTGGCGAGGACGCAGTTGACCAGGACGTCGTGGGCCAGCAGCGCGGTGCGGTCCAGGTCGCGGGTCTCCGCCAGGTCCCAGCAGGCGGGTTCCGCGCCGGCGGCGCCGAACGCGGCCCGCGCGCCCCGGCCGCTGCGGCCCAGGGCGCCGACGACGAGGGCGGTGAACTCCTCGTCGCCGGGAGCAGGGCGCAGCGCCTCGTCCCACTCGGCCTTCTCCGAGGGGCGCAGGGGCGCCGTGAGCCTGCCCCGGTGGTGCAGCACCGCCAGCGCCGCGCCGAGGTAGCCCGCCCAGTATCCGAACGCGGCGAGGCGGCGCCCGTGGTCGTCGATCAGGTACTCCAGATCGAGGAGGGCCCCTCCTCCGGCGGCGAACCGTTCCAACAGGGCGCGTGCTCCCGGCTGTTGCTTGTAGGCGTGCCCGAAGAAGACATGGCGGTGCGTCAACTCGTCGGGGGTGTCCGGGAGTTCCTTCAGGCCGAGGACGACCGTGTCGTGCGGCGCGGACGTCCAGGAGCCGGCGGGGGCGATCCGGGCGCCGGCCGCCGCGTAGGCGTCGGTGGCGAACACGCGCTGCGGCGAGTCCTCGACGGTCAGCGCCACGCCGGACTCGAGAAGGCGGCGGGCGTCGTCGGGGACGACCGGGGTGCGGCGTTCGGTGGTGCGGGCCTCGTGGCGCAGCCACAGGTGCAGTTCGGTCATACGCGGTTGACCTCCGGACGCGGGGCGTCGGCCGCGAAACGGTCGGCGCTCAGGGGGGTGACGTCCACGAAGGGTACGCGGCCGAGGTACAGGTCCCGGACGACCTCGCCGACGGCCGGGCCCTGGAGGAAGCCGTGACCGGAGAAGCCCGTCGCGTACAGGAAGCGGGACACCGACGACGCCTCGCCGATCAGGGCGTTGTGGTCCGGGGTGACCTCGTACAGGCCCGCCCAGCCCCCGGTGCGGCGCAGGTCGAGCAGGGCGGGGGCGCGGCGTTGCATGGCGTCGGCGAGGCGCGGGATCCACCGGTCGTGGGCGTCGGTGGCGAAGCCCGGGCGCTCGTCGGGGTCGGACATCCCGACCAGGAGGCCGGGGCCCTCGGCGTGGAAGTAGAGGGAGCTGCTGAAGTCGATGGTCATGGGCAGCTCCGGCGGCAGGCCGGGCACCGGTTCGGTGACCGCGATCTGGCGGCGCAGCGGCTGCACCGGCAGGTCGACGCCGGCCATCGCGCCGACGGCCCTGGACCAGGCGCCGGCCGCGCAGATCACCGTGTCGGTGGTGATGCGGCCGAGGGTGGTCTGCACGGCCGTGACGGCACTCCCCTGCCGTTCGATGCCGGTGACCGCGGTGTGCCGCAGGACGCGCGCGCCGCAGCGGCGGGCGGCGGCCGCGTACCCGTGGACGACGGCTTCGGGCGTGCAGTGGCCGTCGTCGGGCGAGAACGCGGCCGCGAGTAACCCGTCGGTGCGGATCAGCGGGGAGAGCCGGCCGGCCTCGGCGGGGGCGATGAGGCGGCTGGGCACGCCGAGTGCGTTCTGCAGCCGCACGCCCGCCTCGAAGGCGGCGACGTCCTCGGGGCTGGAGAGCAGGAACAGGTAGCCGACGCGGCGCAGCCCGATGTCCTGCCCGATCTCCTCGCCGAACCGCGCGAACGCCTCGAGGCTGCGCGCACCGAGCTGGATGTTGAGCTCGTCGGAGAACTGGGCGCGGACCCCTCCGGCGGCCTTCGAGGTCGAGCCCGCGGCGAGTTCGTCCCGCTCGACGAGCAGGACGTCGCGGACGCCCGCGGCGGCGAGGTGGTAGGCGATGCTCGTGCCCATCACCCCGCCGCCGATGACGACGACCGAGGCATGCGTGTTCACGCGAACGGCTCCTTTCGGCGGCGGCCCCGGCCCGTACGCCGGAGCCGGGGCGGTGGAACGCCGGGACCGATGTGTTCCCTACCCGTGGGGACAGCGGTCCGAAGCACGCTCAGGACCAGTGGGCCACCGCGTCCAGGTGGGGCAGCCGGTGGTCCATCCGCTCCCGCTTGGTGCGCAGGTAGGTGATGTTGTTCTCGCACGGCTCGATCAGCAGGGGCACCTCTTCGGCGACCCTGATGCCGTTGTCCGTCAGCGCCTCCCGCTTGCGCGGGTTGTTCGACATCAGGCGGACGGACTCCACGCCCAGGTCGCGCAGGATGTCGGCGGCCACCTTGTAGTCGCGGGCGTCGACCGGGAACCCGAGAGCGACGTTCGCCTCGACGGTGTCCAGGCCCTCCGCCTGCAGCGCCATCGCACGCAGCTTGCCCAGCAGGCCGATTCCACGGCCCTCGTGGCCGCGCAGGTAGACGACGATCCCGCTGCCCTCGGCGACGACCGACCGCAGCGCGGACTCCAGCTGCGCGCCGCACTCGCAGTGCTGGGAGCCGAACGCGTCACCGGTCAGGCATTCGGAATGCAGCCGGGTCAGAACTTCCTCGGCGCCTATCTCCCCGTACACCAGGGCGACCTGTTCGTCACCACGGTCGTGGTCCATGTAACCGATCGCCTGGAATTTGCCGTACACGGTGGGCAGGGGGGCATTCACCACGCGTTCCACACCGGTGCGCTGCGGGGTCTTCGTGCCGAGTACGCCAATTTTTTCTGTCATGATCTGGTTCCTAAGCAGAGACGAAGGGCCGGGAAGAAATGAGTGGTTCGGACATACGGTCGGCGGCGTACGGGCTGGTGCCGACGGACACTACCGAAGACGTACGGACCCGGGGCGCCGGCGTCTCGACGCAGGTGGCGGTTCTTCCCGTCGGGAGCTTCGAGCAGCACGGCCCGCACCTGCCGCTGGCCACCGACACCCTGGTGGCCTGCGCCATCGCACGGGAGATCGCCGGGGCGTACCCGGTGCACCTCCTCCCGCCGGTGACCATCGCCTGCTCGCACGAGCACGCGGCCTGGCCGGGAACCGTCAGCATCTCCTCGGTGACCCTTCACGCGGTGGTACGGGACGTCGCGGCGTCGCTGCGCCGCTCGGGCGTCGAGGCCCTGGTGCTGGTCAACGGACACGGCGGGAACTACGTCCTGGGCAACGTCGTCCAGGAGTCCTCCGCCGCAGGTGAGCGGATGGCCCTCTTCCCGGCCCCGGAGGACTGGGAGGCGGCGCTGGTGCAGTCCGGAGTGTCGACCTCGCTGCTCACCGACATGCACGCCGGGGAGATCGAGACCTCGATCCTGCTGCACGCCCACCCCGAACTCGTCCGGCCCGGTTATGAGTCGGCCGATTTCGTCGCGGACGACCGCCGTCATCTGCTCACGCTGGGAATGTCCGCCTATACCGATTCGGGCGTCATCGGCCGTCCTTCCCTGGGGTCGGCGGAAAAGGGGAAGGAACTCCTGGCGAGCCTGGCGGATTCCTTCGGCGCGTATTTCTCCCTGCTCACCGCGGAATCCCCCGGAGCCTGAACCGCCTCGGCGGCCCCGCCGGTCGCCGCGGCTTCGGCGGCCTCGAAGAGCGGAGCGGACGGGGCCGCCGTCGCGGCGGGCGGCTCCGCGACCGGAGCCCCGTCGCGCGCGGCCCCGGCGGCGCTTCGGTCGCGCAGTCCCGCGTACCAGCGGACGACGAGCACGACCGCCCCCGGCAGCGCCGCGACGAAGCTGAGCACGCCGTACACGACGGCGACCGCGAGGCCGGTGCTCGCGCCGAGCCCGGCCGCGCCGAACGCCCACGCGGTGACGCCCTCGCGGGGGCCCCAGCCGCCGACGTTCAGCGGCAGGCCCATGGCGAGCAGGGCGAGGACGGCGATGGGCAGCAGCGCGAGCACGGAGGCGCCGGAGCCGGCGACCCGGGCGGCCACCACGAACATCCCGAGGTGCCCGGCCAGCACGACCGCCGAGGACAGGGCGACGCCCGGTCCGTTGCGCCGGGACACCAGCCCCTCGCGCGCCTCGGTCAGCGCCGCCCGCAGCCGCCCCGAGCGCCGGGGCGCTGCGGAGTTCATCCGGACGGCGAGGACGACGGCGAGCGCGCCCGCGCCGGCCAGCAGGACGATCGGCGCGATCTGGCGGGCGTCCGCCATGACCGGGGAGGGCAGGGTCAGCAGAATCGTCACGCCCGCCACGGTCAGCACCAGCTGTCCCGCGGTGCGCTCCAGGACGACGGCCCGCACACCGCGTCCGACGTCGCCGGCGCTCTGCCCGTGCCGGACCGCGCGGTGCACGTCGCCGAGGACGCCGCCGGGCAGCGCCGCGTTGAGGAACAGGGCCCGGTAGTAGTCGGCGACGGCGGCGCCGAGCGGCAGCCGGATGCGCAGCGCGCGGGCCACCAGCGCCCACCGCCAGGCGCTGAACACGGTGGTGACGGCGCCGATGCCGAGCGCCGCCAGCAGGATCGGCGCGTCGATCCGCCGCAGCCCGTCCAGGAAGACGCCGGTGCCCAGCCGCCACAGCAGGACCGTGAGGATGACGACCCCGGCGACGGTCCCGAAGTGCGTGCGCAGCGCGCGGCCCCCGAGCAGGGCGCGCAGCCGGGACCGCTTCGTGTGCGGCGCGGTCACGATGACCCCGATACGGGCCTCGGACACGGCCGGGCCCGTACGGACGGCCACCGGGCCGCGCTGCGGCCGCCGTGCGGCCGGCAGGGCCCCCTCGGCCCACAGCACGGGCGCCGCGGCCGCCAGCCTGGGGCCGACCGTCTCCGCGCTCATCCGGCTCCGCCCGTCGGGCGGGCAAGTGCCAGCAGGTCGCTGTGGTGCACGGTGACGTGCAGGTCGCCCGCCGCGCAGGCCGCGAGCCGGGCCGCCAGGTAGGGCTCGGCGCGCTCGGCCAGTTCGGGGCGCTCCTCCACGGCGGCCCCGACCCAGCCGCGCAGCCACTGGGCGGTCAGGCCGACGTTCTCCGGGCCGAGCCGCCACGGGCTGGGGTGCACCTTGACGGTCGCGCCCTGGTCGGCGAACGCCTCGCAGGCGACGTTCACCGCGTCGGGGCCGAGGAGTCCGTCGCGCCGCTGGTGGTCGTTGAAGGCGGCCGCTATCTCCTGGTCCAGCGGGTCGGGCGCGCTCAGTTCGACGCGGCCGGCGACCGACAGCGTCAGCAGCGCCGGGCAGCCCGCGCCCGCACACGCCGCGGCGAGCGTCTCGATCTCCTCGCGGGTGAGGACGTCCAGCAGCGCGGAGGCGGTCACCAGCGAGGCGCCGGCCAGCGCGTCCGGGGTGAGCCGGGCGACGTCGCCGCGCCGCGTCTCCACGGTGACCCGGCTGCCGTCGGCGGCCGCCCGCGGCGAGGCGACGGCCGCGAAGTGCAGGAGGTAGGGGTCGCGGTCGTGCAGGACCCAGTGCTGCGGGCCGTCCAGCCGCGGGGCCAGCCAGCGGCCCATGGAGCCGGTGCCGCAGCCCAGGTCGTGGATGGCGATCCCGCTGCGGCCGGGCAGGTTGGCGAGCCGGATCCGCAGCGGGTCCAGCAGGTCCATCGCCCGGGCGGCGGCGTCGGCCGGCTCGCGCAGCTCCAGCCACTCGGGGGCGTAGCGGGGCTGCTCCTCCGGCCCGCTGTCGCGCAGCCGTACGGTGGGCCGCTCGCCGGGCCGGCCCACCGGTCCGGCGCCGGCGATGACGCCCGGCGCCACGGCCTCGACGCCGTGCACCGCGGCCGGCCCCACGGGGCCGCCGTCGGCGAGAGCCGTCGTCTCGAGCACAGAACCTGCCTCCGTCCGGCCCGGCTGGGTCGGGATGCCGCCGACGCGTCGCGCCACGTCGGCCGGGGTCGCCGTCGTCTTCCTCATGCCGCCCTCCGGGGTTCGCTCGGGAGCCGGCCGAGCACGCCGGCCAGGCTCTGGGCGGTGCTCGCCCAGCCGTTCAGGGCCGCCCGGCGGCTGCGCGCGGCCGCCTTGAGCCGCCGTCGCACGTCGGCCTCGCCGAACCAGCCGCGCAGTTCGGCCGCGAGCGCGGCCGGGTCCTCCGGCGGGACGAGGATGCCGGGGACGCCGCCGTCGGGGGCGCGGCCGACCGCCTCGGGCAGACCGCCGACGTCCGTCGCGAGGACGGGGATGCCGCGGGCCAGCGCCTCCGTGACGGCCATGCCGTACGTCTCGGCGTAGGAGGTGAGGACCATCAGGTCGGCGGAGGCGTAGGCGGCGTCGAGTTCGGCGCCCGCCTTGGGGCCCGCCAGCTCCAGCCGGTCCTCGAGACCGTGTCTGCGGATGAGGCCGCGCAGGTGGTCGACGTACTCCGGGTCCTGCCCGAGGCCGCCCACGCAGGAGCAGCTCCACGGCAGGTCCCTGGCCGCGGCCAGCGCCTCCACGAGCCGGTGCTGGCCCTTGCGCGGAGTCACGGCGGCCACGCACAGCAGCCGGGACACGCCGTCGGTGCCGGAGGCCAGCGGGGCGATGTCGGCGCCGGGGGCGGCGACGTGCACCCGCTCGGGGGCGAGGCCGTGGTGGGAGACGAGACGGCGGACCGCCCACTCGCTGGTGGCGATCACCGCGGGCACGGCCCGCAGCACGGCCCGCTCCTTGGCGTCGAGTTCGGCCGCGGTCTCCGGCGCGAGACCGCGCTCGTCGCCCAGCGGCAGGTGCACCAGGACGGCGAGCTGCAGCCGTTCGGCCTCGGGCACGATGATCTCCGGCACCCCGCAGGCCACCAGCCCGTCGAGCAGGACGATCGTGCCGTCGGGGAACTCACGCAGCGTGCGCGCCAGTTCCGCGCGGGCGGCCGCCTCCGGCCGGGGCCAGGAGCCGGCCACCAGCTGCTTGTGGACCTGCCAGCCGAAGCCGGGCAGATCCAGGCAGAGGCGCCGGTCGTAGGCGTTGCCGCCGCTCGGGTTCGCCGCGTCGTCGACGCCGCCCGGCATCACGAAGTGCACGGAACGCAGGGACATGGGGATGATCCCGCCGATCTGGGGGAGCGCCGCCTGCGCGGGCACGTAGGCGAGCGGGGCCGCGGGCACGGCCTTCTCCAGGGTCGCATCGGTCACAGCGCACGCTCGTAGCTCGCCCAGGCGATGTGCGACTCGTGCAGGCTGACGGCGATGGCGGTGATGCCCCGGGCGCCCTCGCCGAGCGCGCCCTTGTGGATGCGCTCCGCGAGCCGGTCGGCGACGACCTTGGCGAGGAACTCGGTCGACGTGTTGACCCCGGCGAAGTCGGGCTCGTTGTCGAGGTTGCGGTAGTTCAGCTCGCTGACCACGGCCCCGAGCTCCTGCGTGGCGAGGCCGATGTCGACGACGATGTTGTCGTCGTCGAGCTGCTCGCGCCGGAATGTGGCGTCCACCAGGAACGTCGCTCCGTGCAGGCGCTGCGCGGGTCCGAAGACCTCGCCGCGGAAGCTGTGGGCGATCATGATGTGATCGCGGACGGTGACACTGAACAACGGACGACCCTCCAGGTGCGGCGCGTCTGGTCCCCCGGCCATTGGCCAACCGGGGGATGCCGTGTAGTACGGCTGCTCGGTTCCCCCCGTTCAGTCCGATCTCACTCTTTTCTCAGGTCAGGCGCTCCTGCTCGTACCCGATGCGGTGGCACAGCGCCGGGATCTCGCCGGACGCGAGCTTCGGCATCACCTCCGGCAGCTCCCCGAAGGCGCTGTCACCGGTGACGAGGGCGTCGAGCGCCGGGTCGGCCAGCAGTTCCAGCGCGAGGGCGAGCCGGTCGGCGTAGGTGCGGCTGGCGCGGCGGGCCGGGGAGACGGCTCCGACCTGGCTGCTGCGGATGACCAGGCGGCGGGAGTGGAAGTCCTCGCCCAGCGGGAGGGACACCTTCCGGTCGCCGTACCAGCTCAGTTCGAGGACCGTGCCCTCGTCGGCGAGCAGCTCGAGGGAGCGGGCGAGGCCCTGTTCGGTCGCGCTCGCGTGCACCACTAGGTCGCGGCCGCCGAGCGCGTCGGCGGGCGTCGCGAAGTCGACGCCGAGCGCTTGCGCGGTCTTCGCACGCGCCGGGTCGGCGTCGACCAGCTGGACGCGCACGCCGGGGAAGCGGGCGAGCAGCGCGGCCACCGAGCAGCCGACCATGCCGCCGCCGACCACCGCGATCCGGTCGCCGGCCAGCGGCGCCGCGTCCCACAGGGCGTTGACGGCCGTCTCGACGGTGCCGGCGAGGACGGCGCGTTCGGCGGGCACCGAGTCCGGCACGACCGTCACCGCCGTCGCCGGGACGACGTACCGGGTCTGGTGCGGGTAGAGGCAGAAGACCGTGCGCCCGACGAGCGCCGCGGGACCCTGTTCCACCACCCCCACGTTGAGATAGCCGTACTTCACGGGCCCGGGGAAGTCGCCCTCCTGGAACGGGGCCCGCATCACCGCGTGCTGGCTCTCGGGCACCCCGCCGCGGAAGACCAGGGTCTCCGTGCCGCGGCTGACGCCGGACCACAGCGAACGCACCAGAACCTCGCCCTCGGCGGGGTCCGCAAGCTCGACGTGACGGATCTCGCCCTCTCCCGGAGAGCTGACCCAGAACGCACGTGCGCCGGTCGACATCCACATCCTCCTGAACGATCGGGAACCTGTTCACGTACCGAGGTGTGCACAGTCCGCGCACAGTACGCGGCACTGATCATCTCTGTCATCTGGCCGGAGGAATGTGCGGTGGCCCTGAACAACACTTACGACGCAAGGCTGGTCCAGCAGGAGACCGCTGTGGGAGCGGGCGTGCAGATCCTGTTGCTGGCCCTGCTCGGCACGGCGATCGGCATGGGGCCGGCGGGCTGGGTCACCGGCCTCGTCTTCGCCATCGCCACCTGGGCGGTCCTCTCCCGGGCGCTGCACCGCTCCAGCCTGCGCTCCTTCGGCCCGGCCAACCGGGTCACGCTCGGCCGGGCGACGCTGGTCGGCGGGGTGACCGCGCTGGTCGCGGACTCCTTCGAGAGCACGCCGCCGGTGACACTGCTGGTCGGCCTGACGGCCGTGGCCCTGATCCTCGACGGGGTCGACGGCAAGGTCGCCCGCCGCACCAACACCTCGACGGCGCTGGGCGCGCGGTTCGACATGGAGGTCGACGCGTTCCTGATCCTGGTGCTCAGCGTGTACGTGTCCATGGCGCTGGGCCCGTGGGTCCTGCTCATCGGCGGCATGCGCTACGTGTTCGTCGCGGCGGCCCGGGTGGCCCCCTGGCTCAACGCCCCGCTGCCGCCGAGCACCGCCCGCAAGACGGTCGCCGCCCTGCAGGGCGTCCTGTTGCTGCTGGCCGGCGCCGATCTGCTGCCGTACGCCGCCAACTTCGCGGTCGTGCTGCTGGCGCTGGGCTCGCTGGTCTGGTCGTTCGGCCGCGACGTGCTGTGGCTGTGGCGGACCTCGCGGGTCGCGGCGCAGACCTCGGCGGAGAAGGTGCTGGAGCTCGTGTAGCCCGTGTGACTCGGGCAGTTCGTACAGTTCGTCACTTCACAGGGGGAAGGGCCCGGACCGTGAACTCGGTCCGGGCCCTTCCCCCTGTGGTTCTCGCTTCTCCTGTGGTTCTCGCGCCGTTACGAGCGGCGCGGGCGCGTCCGTACGACGGCGAAGGCGGCTGCCGCGAGCCCGAGGACGCCTACGGCCAGCCCGGCGGCGCCCAGTTGCCGGGCGGTGGAGTCACTGCCGTCGACGGCCTGCGCCGTACCGGCCTCGGTGGCCTCGGCGCCGCTCGCGCTCTTCGCGGGGGCGGAGGGGGCGTCGGTGGCGCCGGCGTCCGCCGCCGGCGTCAGCGCGAGCACCGGCGCCGGGTTCTCCGGCTCGTCCGCTCCCGCCGCGGCCTCCTCGATCCAGCGGACGGTCTTGCCGTCGGAGTAGGTCTGCAGGGTCTTGAAGGTCAGCCGGCCGGTGTCGTCGGGGAGCTGCCCGAAGGCGACGTCGAAGTCCTCGTACTGGCCGGCGCCGATCTTGCCGCCGGTCCAGGTGATCTCGGAGGCGGCCTCGGTGATCGTGCCGTCGTCCGTCTTCACGGGCGTCTTGAGCTTCGTCGTGGTCACCTTCGCGGTCCAGCCGTCCTGCGGGTGGACCAGCACGCCGAGCACGGGGTGGTCGGTGGGCAGGAAGACCTGCACCTCGGTGGTGCTCGCGGTGTCCTCCTCGTTGGGGACCCGGAAGCTGAGCACGCCGTCGGTGGCGCCCTCGGCGTAGCTCTCGGGGTGCACGGTGACGTGCGCGGAGGCGGCGCCTGCGGCGGCGAGGACCGCGGCGGCGGCGAGCACGGCGCCGAGACCGGCGCGGCGCAGGACGGGCCGTGTCGAGGACACGGGTGCAGGGGACATGGATGTCGAGGACATGGGTGCAGGGGACACGGGTGTCGAGGACATGGGTGGATGATCTCCGTACAGGAAGGGTGTGGGTCCGGCTCGGGCCGGCTCGGGGTCAGGTCGCGTACGGGATCGGGGTGGGCGGGCCGCGACGGCTCACCGCGTGACGGAGCAGCGACTGCCGTGTGGGAACGGGAGCGGGGGCGGCGGCCCGGATCGGGGGCACGGGCGGCGGGACGGGGGTGCCCCGCCACCAGGCGGCGAGGCCCGGCAGGAACGCCACCGCACGGCGCAGCAGCGACCACAGGGCGGCCTCCCCGCGCCGCAGCCACCAGGAGGCGGCCAGCGCGGCGAGGACGTGGGCCGCCGTGGCGTGCGGGGTCACGGCCGTCGCCTGGGCGTGCAGGTGCATGCCCTGCGCGGACGTCATCGGCATCGCCGGCATGGTGCGCGCGGCCGCCCGGGAGTGGGCGGCGTCGAAGGCGACGTGCAGGCCGGCCTGCGTGGCGAGCGTGGCCGCGCCGATCCCGGGCAGCGAGCGCTCGCGGGCGCCGAGCAGCCATCCGGCCGCGAAGACCGCCAGGAAGCCGGCGCCGTCCGCCCATGGCGGGGGCGGGCCGCCCGTGGCGAGTCCGTGTCCGGCGGCGGCCAGCAGGACGCACACCGCGGCGAACACCGCGGCGCGCAGACTCCGGACGGCCGGGGACGCACTCATCGTGGGGATCCTGCCACGTCCACCTGGTACGTCGGGCACGGCCCACGCGTTCACCCGCGGCCCACGCGTTCACCCGCGGGCCTGCGCCTTCACCCGCGGCGCGGCAACAGCACGACGGCGGCGGCCGGGACCACGGCGAGCACGAGCCAGGGGACGGCCCGGGGCAGTCCGGTGTCGAGGAGGGCGCCGGTGCCCGCGCTGCCGAGCAGCACGATCAGCCCGGAGACCGAGGACAGCGCCCCGGTGTACAGACCGAGCCGGCCCTCCTCGGCGAGGTCGGGCACCCAGGCCCGGGCGGCGGGGGCGACGAGCATCTGACCGACGGTGAGCAGCACGACGAATCCGGCCGCGGGCAGCAGCCCGGCCGTGCCGGTCCGGCCGGCGGGCAGGGCGGCGGCCACGACGGCGAACCCGGCGGCGATCAGCGCGAGTCCGGCGGCCATCGAGCGGCGTGGGCCGGTCCGCTCCCCCGTCCACCGGGTGACCGGCAGCTGGGCGGTCACCGCCAGCAGCGAGGACAGCGCGAACAGCCAGGCCAGCGGCGCCTGCGAACCGGCCGCCCGCTCCACCTCGGCGGGCAGGGCGAGGTAGAGCTGGTTGTAGGCGAGGAGGTAGGCGCCGTGGGCGCAGCACAGGGCGAGGAAGCGGCGGTTGCGCAGCAGCGGTCCCGTACCGCCGCGCAGGCGGACGCGGGGGCGTCCGGGGAGGTGCCTCGGCAGCAGCCGGGCGTGAGCGGCGAGGACGAGCACGAAGACCCCGGCGCCGGCCAGGCACACCGTGCGGAAGTCGGCCTCGAGGAGCAGTGCGCCGAGCAGCGGGCCGAGGAACGCCCCGGCCTGCCCGGCGACCGTGAACAGGGCCAGCACCCGGGTCCGCGGCCCGCCGCCGGCCTCCTCGTGCAGGACGGCCTGCCGCGCCGCCTCGGACTCGACGGCGGGCGAGAACAATGCGGCCGCGAACCCGGTGAGGAGCACCGCCGCGACGACCGTCCAGGTCTGCTCCGCGTAACCGAGCCAGGCGAAGCCTGCGACGCGCAGCGCGCACCCGGCGAGGACGACGGGCCGTACTCCGTGGCGGTCGGCGAGCGCCCCGCCGACCACGAACAGCCCTTGCTGGCTGAAGGTCCGCAGGCCCAGCACGAAACCGACCAGCCAGCCGGCCATGCCCACCGCGTCGCCCAGATGCTCGGCGAGAAAGGGCAGGACCGCGAAGAATCCGATGTTGAAGGCGAATTGAGTGGCGATCAGAAGTCTCAGCAGGGACGGCAGTCGGGGGCCGACGCCCGTCCCACGACGGGCTTCGGGTCGCACCTCCGTCATCCCGCACTCACCGACTCAGGCTGTGAGGGCGGGCGTTCACCGCAGCGAGCGCCGGAGTCGCGGTCCGTCGCGCGGCGTCGCCCCGGGCTTCGTCGCAGCCCGGCCGCCGTCACCGCCAGGGCGCCCAGCACGGCAAGGACGGCGGCGGGGGCGAGGACGGCCCAGGGAGCGCGTTCGGCGTAGGGCTGGTTCTCGGCGAGCAGCAGGCCCCATTCGGGGGACGGCGGCTGCGCGCCGAGGCCGAGGAAGCCGAGGGAGGCCAGGGCGAGGGCGATGCCGGGCAGGCGCAGAAGGGCGTGCCGGGCGACCGGAGGCAGGACGGCGGGCAGGAGTTCGCCGGTGAGCAGTCGCCAGGGTCCGGCGCCGAGGGCCCGGGTGGCGGCGAGGTGGAGGGTCGCCCGCTCCTCGCGCAGCAGCGCGGACGTGTGCGCGGCGAGCGGCGCCCAGGCGACCACGGCCACGGCGAGGACGGGCGTCCAGGCTCCGCCGCCCCGGACGGCGGCGACCAGGAGCGCCGCGAGGACGGGCGGGACGGCGTTCACCGTGTCGACGAGAGGCCCGGACAGCCGGGGCAGCAGCCCGAGCAGGAGGCCTGCCGCGAGCGCGATCGCGCTGACCGCGAGGGCGTGCGTGAGGGTGTCGAGGGCGCCGTGGGCGACCCGGGCGAGGACGTCGCGCCCCAGTGCGTCGGTGCCGAACGGGTGGGCCCCGGAGGGGGCTTGGAGTCGGGCGTCGGTGTCGAGGGCGAGCGGGTCGCGGGGCAGACCGCCCAGGACGACGGCGAGCAGCGCGACGCCGTGGGCGAGCGGCGGGATCCGCCGGGCGGGCGGCGCCGGCCGGTGCAGGGAGTGCAGGGCCCCGTCGCGCAGGGCGGGCCCGATGAGCCGCCGGGCGGCGAGGCGGACCACGGCGGTGGTGACGGCCGCGAGCGCGACGAGCACGAGGACACCCGCCTGGAGAACGGGCAGGTCCTGGGCGATCGCCGCCTGGAGGGTCGTGCGGCCGAGCCCCGGGATGTCGAAGATCTGCTCCACGGCGACGGATCCGCCGGTCAGTCCCACCAGGAACAGCCCGACGTTGGGCAGCAGTCCGGGCACGCAGCGGCGCAGCGCCTTGCGGGCGACGCTCCGGCCGGGCAGGCCTCGGGCGGCCGTGGCGACAGCCCAGGGCTCGGCGAAGGCGGCGGGCAGCTGGTCGTCGAGGAGGCGCCCGAGGACTGCCCCGGCGGGCAGGCCGAGGGCGAGCGCGGGCAGCACGGTCCACTGCGGGCCGTACCAGCCGAGGGCGGGCAGCCATCCCAGCTGCACGCCGACCACCGTGGCGAGGACGGAGGCGATGAGGAACTCCGGCAGCGCGGCGAGCACGGCGGAGCCGGAGCCGCCGGCAGGCCGGCCGTCGAGGCGGCGTCGCGCGCCGAGGCGCAGGGTGCGGGCGCACACGCCGGCGGCGGTGACCAGCGCGACGGCCAGGGCCACCGCCACCAGCAGCAGGGACGCGCCGAGGGCGACGAGGACGCCGGGCATGACCTCGGCGCCGGAGATCCAGGACCGTCCGGCGTCCCCGCGCGGCAGGCCCGCCAGCCACTGCCCGAGCAGGTGCAGCGGGCCGTCGTCCAGGCCGAGTCGGGCGCGGACGTCGGCGAGTGCCTGCGCGGTGGCGTCCCGGTCGGCGGACTGCGCCTTGAGCACGGTGAGCGCCGGGTCGGTGTGCGAGATCCACGGCAGCAGCCCGGTCCCGCACACCAGCAGCGCGGCCAGTACGGCACGCCACAGCAGCGTGCCCACCCTGCTTCTCATGCCGTCAGCGCCGGGTCCCGGTGCCGACGAGGGTGCGCTCGTAGGGGTCGAGGAGCACCCCGCTGACGTCGTCGTCGACGCCGGTGACGACGCGCTGGTGGACGAGCGGGACGACGGCGTCGGTGCCGAGCACCGCGGCTTCGGCGGCCATGGCGGCGTCCTGTCGTCCGCCGGTGTCGGCGACGGCCTGTGCCGCGCCGACGGCCCGGTCGACCCCCTTGTCGCAGAGCAGCGCGAGGTTGTAGCCGCCGGCGCAGGTGAAGTCGCTCGCCAGGAGCGACACCGGGTCGCCGGTGTCCAGCAGGCTGTTGCGGGCCCCGACGACGGCGTCGAACTTCCCCGCGAGCGCGTCGGTCTCCAGCCGCGCGTACTCGCGCACCTCAAGCTTCACCGTGAAGCCGGCCTTCTCCATCTGCTGCTTCAACACCTGTGCCACTTCAGGGAGTTCGGGCCGGTTGTCATAGGTGGCGAGGGTGACAAAGGCTCCGCCGGGGGCGGCGGGCCTTGCACGTCCGGTGGGCTGGACGCGCTTGCTCGCGGCCCAGGTGACGGCGGGGCCGTAGATGCCGGCGCCTGCGTCGGCGTGCCCTTCGTAGACGCCCTCGGCGAGGGCGGAGGTGTCGACGGCCGCCCGGGCGGCGGCGCGCAACGCCGGGGTCTTGAACACGCCCGACCTGGTGTTGAGGTGCAGGCTGGTGGTGCGGGTCGTGGCGGTCTCACGGCGGGTGTCCGCGTCGAGGCCGGCGGCCTGCGCGACGGGTATCGCCTCGGCGACGTCGACCTGGCCGGTGCGCAGGGCGTTGGCGCGGGCACTCCCGTCGGCGATGAAGCGCACGTCGACGCCGGAGGCCCGGGCCAGACCGCCCCAGTAGTCGTCGAAGCGGTCGAGGGCTGCGGCGGTGGCCCCGTTCACCTCGGTGAGTTCGAAGGGTCCGGTGGCGGTGCCGGCCGGGTCGACGGCCCCCTTCTTCGCGTACGCCTTCGGGGACAGGACGGCGAGGGAGGGGCTGGACAGCCGCAGGGGCAGGACCGGGTCGGGCCGCGCGGTCGTGACGCGCACGCCCGTACCGCCGCCGGCCTTCGCGGTGAGGGTGACGCCGGCGAGGGCGGCCGGGGCCGGCCTGGCGAGGGTGGCCCGGGTGAGGGACGCGGCGACGGCGGCGGGGGTCACGTCCGAGCCGTCCTGGAAGACGGCCTCGCGCAGGGTGAACAGCCAGGTGCGGTCGTCCTCGCGGCGCCAGGACGCGGCGAGCGCGGGGGCGGCGGCCCCGTTGGCGTCGAGGGCGGTCAGCCCCTCGGTGACGCCGAGCCGGCTGAGGATCGTCGCGTCGGCCCCGTACGGGGAGAGGTTCTCGGCGGGCGGGAAGGCGAGGGCGACGCGCAGCCGGGCGCCGCCCCCGGCGGCGGACCCCTTGGCGTCGCCTTCGTCCTCGCCGGAGGCGGCGAAACAGCCGGTGAGCAGCGGGGCGAGGCACAGGGCGGCGAGGAGCCGGGGGCGGCGACGGGGCGGGGACGCGAGGCGGGCGGGAGGAGTGCGAGGGGCGGGAGGAGTGTGAGGGGCGAGCGGGGCGGAGCGGGCGAAGCGCATGGGGTTACCGGCCTGTGGTGCGGGAGCGGGGGCGAGGGGCGAAGCAGGCAGGGAGGAGAGCGTCGAACGGGACGTCGAAGTGGACGATGCCCTGGCCGCCGTCCGCCTCCTCCCGTTCGTCGTGCACGACGGCGGCGAGCGACCGCCAGAACGCCTCGGCGCCTTCGACGGCGGGGTCGGTGTGCAGATAGACGGAGCGGTACCCGCCGTCGGCGACCGCGAAGGCGAGCAGTTCGGCGACCAGTCGGCGGGCGAGACCGCGTCTGCGGTGTTCGGGGCGGACGTAGACGCGGCGCAACTGCGCGGTGGTGCCGCAGGGGTAGCGCTCGGCGACGTGCCGGGGGTTCGGCGGATGCGCGGGTCCGCGGGAGTCGAGGGCGGCGGTGGCGACGACCTCGCCGCTGCCGCCGTTGCCGCCGTCGATCGCGACCAGCAGGGTGTGGCGGTCGGGGGCGAGGTAGGCGGCGGCGGGATCGATGATGTCGCGGTGCCAGCGGGGCACGTAGCCGCTGCCGAAGTCCCGGTAGACGGTGTCCAGCATGACGGCTCGGGCGCCGTCCAGGTCGTCGGGGCCAGCGGGCCGTATGCAGTAGTCACGCACTTGCACATCATATGCAGTAAGTGGAGCGAGGGTGATCATGGCGTCACCGCGCCCGGAAGTCGACTTGACAGAGATCATGAGGCACCCCTAAATCTAGCCACATGACATTCATTTTCATCAAGGCGGTGTGATGCGCGTCGCATTCGTGGGGAAGGGCGGCAGCGGCAAGACGACCCTGACGGCCCTGTTCGCCCGCCGGTTGGCGCGGTCCGGCGCGCCGGTGCTGGCCGTGGACGGCGACATCAACCAGCACCTGTCCGAGGCCCTGGACCCCACGGCCGGCGCACCGCCGTTCACGGCCCCGCCGCTGGCCGCGCATCTGGACGACGTCAAGGACCTGCTGCGCGGCGACAACCCGCGCATCGCCTCCCGCGAGACGATGGTCAAGACGACCCCGCCGGGCCGCGGTTCACGGCTCCTTCGCCTGTTGGGCGACGACGAGCTGCACACCCGCCACGTACGACGGGTGGGCGGCGTGCCGCTGATGGTGACGGGCGCGTTCGACGAGAGCGACCTGGGGGTGGCCTGCTACCACTCCAAGCTGGGCGCGGTGGAGCTCTATCTGAGCCACCTGGTCGACGGCCCCGGCGAGTACCTGGTGATGGACATGACGGCGGGCGCCGACGCCTTCGCCTCCGGCCTGTTCGCCCGCTTCGACATGACGTTCCTGGTGGCCGAACCCACCCGCAGAGGCGTCTCCGTCTACCGCCAGTACCGCGACCACGCCCGCGAGTACGGCATCCCCCTCGCCGTGGTCGGCAACAAGGTGACCGGCGAGGACGACCTGCTCTTCCTCAAGGAGGAAGTGGGCGACGACCTCCTCACCCACGTCGCCCTCTCCCCCTGGGTCCGATCGGCCGAACGCGGCCACCCTCAGGGTGAGTTGGAGGAGCCCAACCGTCACGCCCTGGACGTCCTGCGCAGCGCGGTCGACGCCCGCCCGAAGGACTGGCCGGCCCTCCACCGCCATGCCGTCCACTTCCACCTCCGCAACGCCCGCACCTGGGCGAACGAGGCGACCGGCCAGGACCTGGCCGCCCAGGTGGACCCGGACTTCACCCCGCCCCCCGCACTCCTCCCCTGACCCCCTTCCCCCTCCCTCTCCCCCTGCCACAGAACAAGGACACCCATGTCTCTCGACGTCTCCCCCGAGCTCCTCGCCGAAGCCGAAGCCGGCCCCGTCCGCGAGGAGGACTTCGTGAACACGATCCGTACCTCCCTCCCCTACGCCTACGACCTCGTCTCCGTCCTGGCCACCCAACTCCACGCCGGGATCACCGAGTTCGCCGACAACCAGACCCCGCCGGCCTCCGAGCAGGAGCGGGGCCAGCTACTGCGCGCCCTCGCCAGCGACGCCATCCGCGGCAGCCTGGAACGCCACTTCGACATCACCCTGGCCTTCCAGAACTGCCACCGCGTCGCGGCCTTCCGCCCCGGAGCCCGCGGCGGCCCCACCCACACCCGCTTCACCTCCCAGCGCGCCCAGATCCTCAACCAGTCGGCAGAACTGCGCGACTGCTGAACCCGCTGCGGACCCGGCGCCGGCAGGTTCCCGCTCCCCGGGACGCCGGGTCCGCAGGCCAAAGGCTCTAGAGGAACACCCAGTTGCGATCCACGTGGGTCAGCTTCACGAACCGCCCTTTCTGCGTCACCCAGGGATGAGGTGTCCGAAAGCGCGTCAGGTCACCCATGGAGACGACGACCGCGTCCAGTTGCTGCGCCACGTTCAACACCGACTGCGGCGAAGTGGACGGGACCGTCACGATGCGGCCCTCCTCGATCGCTCTCTCGACGACGTCCTTGTCGTCGTACTCGACCGCATCGACGATGTCCGTGCCCAGCACGGTCACCACCCGGTGCTCGGGATAGCGGCGTCTGATGGCCGTGAGTGCGGAGCCGAGCAGACGAACGCTGGGCGGACGAGGCGACGCCGCCGTGCGGCCGGCGGTCATGATGCCACGCCCGTCGACCACCACACTCGGGGTCAGGTCGTGTTCCGTCTCGTCCGGTACGAGCATCTCTTCCAGAGCGGTTTCGACACTCGCGGTGGGGACGGGAGCCTGGGCGGCACGGTCGACGGCCGGTTCGACGATCCGGGTGAGCAGTCGTTCGAGTTCGCGGTCGAGCCCCTGGGCGATGGGGGTGCCGTCCGGCCCGAAGCAGTCCAGTTCCTCGTCGAGGATCACCGCACCGCTGTGGCGGGTCCTCGCATACAGTTTGAGGATGCCGCTGCGGTCGTAGTGGTAGTCGACGTCGAACATGTTGTCCGACGGCTCGGCGTGAGGCTGGGGCACCGGAAGTTCGAGCCGCGCGAGGGGGAACGTCCGCTCGTCGTCCGCGGCACGCTTGCCGTCACCCTCGACGATCTCCAGGACGACCTTGGAAGCCCCGCGGACCGCGGGCATGGCGCTGCGCGTACCGCGTGCCGGAAGCGTCGAATAGCGGGGGATCACCGTGGCGAAGCCTCGCTGTCGTCCCCCGGCGTCGAAGGACAGCCCCAGGTCATGGCTGGTGGCAACCGAGATGGTGGTCTCGGGGACAAGGCCGTCGATCTCCGCCGCGGTGATCGCCGCGCCCCGGGCGACCGCCGTCATCGGCTTGCACAGACGGGCGTCGACCACCGCCTTGCCCAGGACCCGCTCGACCTCACGACGCACCAGCGGAATCTGCGAGGTCCCACCGATCATCAGGACGGCGTCGAGGTCCTGTGCGGTGAGCCCCACGTCCTGAAGACACTCGGCCAGTGGCACGAGCGCACGCCGCACGAGCGGTTGCACCGCCTCCTCGAACTCACCTCGGTGGATGACGACGGGAGGCAGTCCGCCGAGCGGCTCGAACAGCACCTGGTCCGTGCCGGGTTGCGACAACACGATCTTCGTCAGCTCGACGTGCCGCCTCCAGCGGCGTGCCTCCAGCCGGGTCAGCCTCTCCGGGTGGCTGCCGAGCCTGGTGAGGACCAGCTTCACGAGTGCCTCGTCGAACTCGAGGCCGCCGAGCGCGGTGATTCCGCGTGACGCCATCTCGTCGAAGATGCCGTCGTAGTGCTCTAGGACGGTGACGTCGATGGTGCCGCCGCCCCAGTCGAAGACAAGGAACCGGCCTTCTCCGGGGAAGTCGTGGGCGTAGCTGATCGCGGCTGCCGTCGGTTCGTTGATCAGAGCCTTGACCTTGATCTTCGCCAGGCGGGCCGCAGCTCTGGTGCGATAGCGGGCGGCTCCGGTGGCGTTGGCCGGGACCGTCACCACCGCCTCGTCCATCTCGCGGAGATTGCGGCGCGCGCCGGCCTTCATCTGATCGAAGAGCGCCGCCGCGACGACCGTGCTGCGGAACGGCTCGTCGCCCAGCCAGACCTCGTGTTCCTCGGGGAGCGCGCCGGCGCGAGGAGTCTTCTCCTCGTCCATGCCCTTCGGGCGTGACGCGAGCATGCGTTTGACTGCGTCCTGGGGCTCCGCGGTCTCGCACTTGGCGGACCATCCGAAGCACAGCGTCCGCTGGATGTCGCGCAGCGACACGACGGACGGAAAGAGTTCGTCGAAGCCCGGCCTGTTCCACTCCGCGGGCAGAGCGGCGCTGTCCACCCGGATCACCTCGGTGCCGTTCCCCGTCCAGCGGGCCACGACCGAGTTGCTCGTACCGAAGTCGATGCCGAAGGTCATCGGTCGTCGCCTCCCTCCGCGATGGGGGCGGCGTGCGACGGCAGGCGCCTCATCTCACCCCGCTGGACGATGCGGCCCGTGCGGCTGTCCGCGTACGCGGGCGCGAGGACCTCGTAGGCGGAACTGCCCGCATGCTCGGCAGGGTTCACCAGATTGAAGGACTCGGGGTCGGCCTCGGTGATTCTCGTGATCCCGGAACGCCGCATCTCCTCTTCGACACGCAGGCGCACAGCGGCGATGTCCTGCGACATCTGGGCGGTGCGGTCGATCAGTGCCAGCTGCGCCAGGTGTTCCTCGTGCACACGGGTCGCGTTGAGCACGGCGGTACGCAAGGCCTCGTCCACGGCCGCCTGCACCGCCTGTTGTACGAGGGAGCCCATCTTGCCCGCGGCCGACTGTGCTCCGGCGATGGCCGCGTCCAGTTCCGCGGTGAGCCTTCGGCTCACTTCCTGGGCAGCGCTCGCTCCGGCCTTCATGGCCGCCCGGTCCACCTTCGCCGCGATCTTGTCGCTGAGAATGCGGAACATCACCTCGGGGTCCGCGCGAGGATCGAGCAGCGGCCCGCCTTCCCCGGTGACGCGTGCGCTTGGGACATCGCGGTCGCCGCGCCGGACGTCTTCGGCCGGTACCGGGCGGGCCAGGCTGCTGCCTGATGCCCGCGCCCCGTCACCGCGGGACTCGGGGCTCGCAGGGTCACGCGGTGGGACACGCCGTGCCGCCTTCTTCACCGGCTTGCTGCGCACCCCTTCGAACGCCTTGATGCGTCGGGGCTCCGCCGTGGGCTTGCGGGGTTCTCTCTTGGCGGGCATCAGTGATCGTTCCTCAGTCTCCCGGCGCAGCGGCCGATGATTTCCCGGGCCGCCTCGGTAGCGGTCCACGACTTCTCCTGCTCGGTGCTGGGCTTCGTGCGGCGCGCCAGGGGTTGCGGCCGTGGTTGCAGCAGGTCACTCCGGTCGTCCGGCACCCAGAGGAACCGCTCGTCCAGGGGCAGCTCGTAGAGGGGCTCAGGCTCCTCCCCCAGACGTCGTGCGGTCTCGATCCGCCGGATACGGTCCTTCGCCCCGTTGATGTACTCGAGTTGCTCCGTGGCGACCTGTCGACGCAGGTCGCGCCATCCCTGTCCCCATTCGGTGGAGTCGTGCTCGACGCACAGCGCCAGGTAGGGGTTGAGGACGTCGTGCGGCTTGGACTTGAGCCGCAGGGACTGTAGGAGTTCACTCAGGTCCCTCATACGACGTCGCTGCGCCCCGCCGACGCCGCCCCGCTCCCGGCCTCCCCGCTTCAGCACGTCTTCCAGCAGCCCCACGCCCTGGTCGAGCCGGTCACGATCGCCAGGACGGGCATGCAGGAAGATGAGGTAGGCCTGTACGACCCGTGCCTCCCGGTCCGCCGCGCCGGCGGCACCCTGCGTCTCCGGGTTGCGCAGTGCCGCGGCCTGTTGCAGGGCCGCGCGTACCGCGTTCTCGGTGCGCTCCGGTTCGCAGGCCATGGCCCAGTGCATGTCGTCCAGCAGGCGGTACAGGCGTCGCGTTCCGGCCCAGAAGTGGAACGGAGTGCGGCCCGAGACGAGACGGTTTTCGGGGGTGCAGTCCTCCAGCACCCCGAACAGGGACCAGTCCCGGCCCATACGGGCGTCGACCGGGGCACCTTGACGTATGCCCAGCAGGGCCACCGCGAAGTGGACGAGTTCCGGGGGCAGGTCCTGGTTTCCGTGCACCTGGACGGCGTCCAGTGCGCAAACGTCTCCGCCCAGCAGCGCCGAGCGCAGACTCCAGCCGTCGTGGCGCCCGTCGACCTGGTCGACCGTGCCGCCCGCCTCGAGGATCCGGCGGCGCGCCTCGTCTCCCCAGTCCAGGGCGGTCACCTCGGCATCGGTCAGCCTGTGGGGTCCAGACGTGCCGTCACATACCGACTGCGGTCGCTGGGCTCCGGCCAGGCGTCACCGATCGCGGCCGAGGTGAGGGCGCCTTCGTCGATCAGGTCGTCGACGACGGACAGCGGCAGCGTTGCGACGAGTCGTTGCCAGGTGGCCGTCGACAGGACCGCGCGCCCATGTGCCTCGACGGACTCCAGATGCAGTTGCCACGAGTCGACCGAGTCCGGCCGCACCTCCGGCGCGGGCACCCTCCCCGAGCGGAGCGCTTCGGCACGGGAGAGCTCGTCCTGCTCCAGGAGCGGAAGACCGCTGACGGTCAGGTCCACGAGATGCCCCAACGCGGCCAGGGGGTCCTTCCGTGTCAGCAGGTCGGCGGCTTCGGCGGCCGCCGCCCCCAGCGGGTCGGTCGCACGGACGGCCAGTTCCTCGATGCGGTCGGTGACCGCGCAGTCTCCTCCCGGCTCGTCCAAGGCCCGTCGCAGGGCGTGTGACACGCGGGCGGGCAGTGGCGTCGGCAACGGCGTGGGAGCTCCGGACCCGGACTCGTCCGGCTGCCCGGTGAGAGAGTCGTTCCCCGTCGGGCGACGCCTGGCCCGCAGCGGAGCGCGCGCACCGCCCTCCCGGTCCCGGCGCAGTCGCTCACGCCTTTCCAGTTCGGCACGCCTCAGCTGCTCCAGGTCGGCTGCGGCAGCCGGCTCGGGGGTCATGGACGTCGTCCTCCCCCTCCCCGTGAACGCCCGATTTCCTCCCCGATCGGCCCGGACACGGTGATCGACCTGATGTTAAGGCAGGACAGGGCCGCTCTCGTAGTCGCAGTTCCACCCCACCAGGCCACATGCCCGGCAGGGACCTGCCGGGACGCGGCGATGGAGGGCGTCATCCGACCCTCTTCCACTCCTCGCAGCGGTTGGTCTTGAAGTACTCCCCCTTGTGGAGGGTCACCCGGCCTGGTCCTTCCAGGTTGTTGTTGGCGATGATCGAGCCGAACTCGCCGCTGGCGTCCTTGGCCCGCTCCCAGTAGCAGCCGAACTCGCCCTCGGGACCGGCGGTCTTGTAGGTCCCGGGTTTGATGTCCTCGCCGACCAGGTACTCGCCCTCGCCGGAGAACGTGGTCGCGGGGCCGGCCGGTTCGGCCTTCTTCGGCTGGGCGGTGACCGTCGCCGTGACGGTCTCCGTAACCTCGGGGGCGGGGTCCGCCTCGCTCCGCGCCGCCTCGGTGACCGTCACCGTGGGGCCGGGCACGGCCTTCGCGTCCGTGGTGTCGCCGGACGCCGACCCGCTGCTGCCGCCGGCCCCTATGCCGACGCCGACGAACAGGGCCACGGCAGCCGTCGCGCCGAGCTTGATCCGCTGTCTGCGGCGGGACGGCACCCCGGGCCCGGCCGGGACCTGCGGCAGCGGCGGCGGCGAGACCCAGCCGCCCTGCCGGCCGTGGGCGGGCTGCTGCGGCTCGTGCAGCTGCTTCGGGTCCTGGGCGGGCTGGGGGTCGGGCGCGGGCGTCGGGTTCGTCATGGCGTTCTCCGTTCGTTCACTGATGTCCACCTGGTCCGTCCCGTCCACGACGGACGGCCCCCGAGCGGCAGGGATCCACTGGACCACCGCTTACCATCGGAAGCATTCACATATAAGCACAGCACTGAAAGCATCGTCAATCACGTTGACAGATTTGACGAGTGCTGTAGTTTGTTGACGTCCACTGCCGAGACGTCGAGAGAGCCAGGACCCCTTCATGTCCCAGCCATCCGCCCAGGTGACCGCCGCCGAGATCTCCCGCATCGCGGGCGTCACGCGCGCCACGGTCAGCAACTGGCGTCGTCGGCACGGCGACTTCCCTGCGCCGTCCGGCGGCACGGACAGCAGCCCGCTGTACGACCTGGAGGCGGTGCGCGCCTGGCTCGCGTCGCGCGGCCAGGCCTCGGCCGCGAGTCCGTCGGAGGAGCTGCGGACGACCCTGCGCCTGCACGCCCGGAGCGGCGGCATCACGTCCGACCTGCTGCTTCTCGTCCTCGCGGCGGCCGGCCGCGCTCCGGGGGACCTGACGGCGGCCGCACAGTCGCCCGACGCGGATCTCGTCAGCCGCGCACAGCGGGACGCGGACGACGCGGCGGCGCACGCCGTGCCCGGCGCAGACGGCGTGGACGGCGTGCGCTTCACCGTGGACGACGCGGCGGTGCTGCGCGCGCTGTACGTGTGTGTACGCGAGGAGGGCGGCGAGGCCGCGCTCGGCGTGCTCGCCGAGCGGGAGTTGGAGGACAGCGCCGCGTCCGGCGCGTACCGCACCCCGGAGCCGCTCGCCGACCTGCTGGCAGGCCTGATCCCCGGAGCACCGGTCCGCGTCCTCGACCCGGCGTGCGGCAGCGGCACCCTCCTGGCGTCCGCCGCCCGCCGGGGCGCACGCGAGCTGTACGGGCAGGACACGCTCCCCGTGCAGGCCCGGCGCAGCGCGGTGAGCCTGACGCTGACGGCACCGCAGGCCACGGTCACCGTGCGCGCCGGTGACAGTCTGCGCGCGGACGCCTTCCCCGCACTGGTCGCCGACGCGGTGCTGTGCAACCCGCCGTTCGGCGTCCGGGACTGGGGTCACGACGAGCTCGCGTACGACCCGCGCTGGGCCTACGGCGTCCCTCCCCGCGCGGAGTCGGAGCTGGCGTGGGTGCAGCACGCACTGGCCCACCTCACCCCCGGCGGCCACGCGGCCCTGATCCTGCCGCCGGCCGTGGCAGGCCGCGCGTCGGGCCGCCGCGTACGGGCGGAGCTTGTACGCGGCGGGGCACTGCGCGCGGTGATCGCCCTGCCGGTCGGCGCGTCGGTGCCGTTGCACGTCGGCCTCCAGGTGTGGGTACTGCAACGACCTGAACCGGGCGGCCCGGAGCGCAAGTCGGTGCTGTTCGTGGACACGGCGGAAGCGCCGACGTCAGCAGGGGCCTCAGCGGGGACGGGGACGAGGGCAGCGGCGGGAGGCGGTGGCAGCCGGTCCGCCTCCCTGGACTGGGCCGGGATCACCGCGCGGATCGCACGGGCGTGGCACACCTTCCGGGAACGCCCGGACGCGTTCGAGGGCGAGCCAGGCGTCGCGCACGCCGTCGGCGTGGTGGACCTGCTGGACGACGTGGTGGACCTGACCCCGGCACGTCTCGTACGGGCGTCCCGCGCCGACGTCGATCCGGCGGAGCTGTCGGCGCAGGCCGACGCGACCCGCCGGAACCTCGTCAAGGCGGCGAAGTCGTTGGCGCGGGCCGCCGGTCACGAGGGCTGGAGCGCCGCGGGCGACTCGGCCCGCGAGTGGCGTACGGCGACGGCGTCCGACCTCTCCCGAGGAGGCGCGCTCACCCTGCTGCGGACGGTCCCGGAGGGTGCGCGGGCCCGCGGGGAAGGAGCGGCGGAGACCCAAAGGGCGGCAGGCGCGGACGGGGAGCCCGGGAGCCGCCCGGTGCTGACCGGCGCGGACATCGCGCGCGGGTCGGGCCCCTCCGGCGACCCTGAGGAGCTGCGCGGTGCCGTGGTACCGCGGGTCGCCGTCGGGGACGTCCTCGTACGGGCGGTCTCCGGCGGGGACGGCCCGATGGCGCGGGTCGCGGGCCAGGAGGACGCGGGCGCACTGCTCGGCCCGCACGTCCACCTGTTCCGTCCCGACCCGGCCCGCCTGGACGCCTGGTTCCTCGCCGGGTTCATGGGCGCGGACGAGAACATCGCGGGCGCGTCGACAGGCAGCACGGTCCTGACGGTCAACCCGGGCCGACTGCGCGTCCCGCTGCTGCCGCTGGAGGAGCAGCGCCGGTACGGGGAGGCGTTCCGACACGTGCACGAACTGCGGGCCGAGGCCCGGCGGGCGACACGGCTGGCCGAGGCGACGGCACGGCTGCTGGCGGGCGGCCTCACCGGGGGGCAACTCCTCCCGGACCGGGACACACCGGCTCACCCGCAAGGTGACGATTCACCGCATTAGACATACGGACTTTCGTGCACATGGACCACACTGGTCGGCACCCGCGCGGCTCATGCCGCGACGAGGTGGGGGCGGGACATGCAGAACATTTCGGAGAGGGATTCGGGGATTCAGGTGAACAGCAGTAAGCACACGGAGTTGGCGAACCACGCGTGGTCCGTCGCCGACCTCCTGCGGGGGGACTACAAGCAGTCCGACTACGGCAAGGTCATCCTGCCGTTCACCGTGCTGCGACGCCTCGAGTGCGTGCTCGCGCCGACGCGCGAGAAGGTCGCTGAGGAGGCCGCGCAGTACAAGGACACCGGGATCGACCCGGACCGCTTCCTGCGCCGCGCCTCCGGCCACTCCTTCTACAACAAGTCCGACCTGACGCTGAAGAAGATCGCCGGCGACCCGGGGAGCGCGGCGAAGAACCTCCAGGTGTACGTGGGGGCCTTCTCGGACAACGCGCAGGGCGTGCTGGACCGCTTCGAGTTCGCGCAGCAGATCAAGCGCCTGGACAGCGCGGGCCTCCTCTACCAGGTCATCGGTAAGTTCACCGACCTGGACCTGCGTCCCGAGGTCGTGCCCAACCACAACATGGGCTACATCTTCGAGGAGCTGATCCGGCGCTTCGCCGAGCAGTCCAACGAGACGGCCGGCGAGCACTTCACCCCGCGCGAGGTCATCCAGCTCATGGTGCGGCTGCTCGTCGCCCCGGACGGTGACGCGCTCCAGCTGCCCGGCACGGTCCGCACGGTCCTCGACCCGGCCTGCGGCACCGGCGGCATGCTCTCCGCGATGGACGACCTCATCACCGAGCTCAATCCGGGTGCCACGGTGGAGGTGTACGGGCAGGAGCTCAACCCCGAGTCCTGGGCGATCTGCCGGTCCGACCTCATGATCAAAGGCCAGGACCCGGAGAACATCGCCTTCGGCAACTCGTTCAACGACGACGGTCACGCCCGCAAGTCCTTCGACTACATGCTCGCCAACCCGCCGTTCGGCGTGGAGTGGAAGAAGGTCAAGGACGACGTCGAGGCCGAGCACAAGTCGCTCGGCGAGGCGGGCCGCTTCGGCGCGGGGCTGCCGCGCATCAACGACGGCTCGCTGCTGTTCATCCAGCACATGATCTCGAAGATGAAGCCGGTGGACGTCAACGGCGGCGGCGGTTCGCGCCTTGCCATCGTCTTCAACGGCTCGCCCCTCTTCACGGGCGCGGCGGGCTCGGGCGAGTCGGAGATCCGCCGCTGGATCCTGGAGAACGACTGGCTGGAGGCCATCGTCGCCCTGCCGGACCAGCTCTTCTACAACACCGGCATCTCCACGTACTTCTGGATCCTGACGAACAGGAAAAACCCGGACCACAAGGGCAAGGTCGTGCTCCTGGACGCTCGCGACCAGTGGCAGAAGATGCGAAAGTCGCTGGGCGACAAGCGCAAGGAGCTGAGCAAGGACCACATCGCGACGGTGGTCAAGCTGTACGGCGACGCGTTGGCCGTGGCCGGCGATCCGGAACACCCGCTGCACGGCAAGGTGAAGGTCTTCGCCAACGAGGACTTCGGCTACCAGCGGATCACGGTCGAGCGCCCGCTGAAGCTGCGCTTCGAGGTGACGGAGGAAACGCTGGCGGCCCTGGAGGCGTCCAAGGTCATCCAGAAGCTCCCGCAGGCAACGGTCATGTTCGACGCCTTCGAGTCGATGCAGGTCCGGAGCTGGGCCACCAAGCAGGAGGCCTGGGTCGCCCTCAAGGACGCGGTGGTCGCGGCCGGCTCGACCTGGCCCTCCGGCGCCCCCTTCAACAAGGCCCTGCGCGACGCGATCGGCGTACGGAACCCGCAGGGCGAGGTCCAGCGCATCAAGGGCCAGCCCGAGCCGGACGCAGAACTCCGCGACTACGAGAACGTACCGCTGGGCGAGGACGTCGAGGAGTACCTGAAGCGAGAGGTCCACCCGCACGTCCCGGACGCGTGGATCGACCACAGCAAGACAAAGATCGGGTACGAGATTCCGTTCACGCGACACTTCTACGTGTACGAGCCGCCCCGGCCGCTGGCGGAGATCGACGCGGAGTTGAAGGCGCTGGAGGCGGAAATTCAGGGACTGTTGAGGGATGTGACAGAATGAGCGTCACGTTCACGTCGCTCTGGGGCACTCGCCGCGTCAAGTCGGTGGCATCAAAGATCGGCAGCGGCAAGACGCCGACCGGCGGTTCGGAAACTTACGCAAAAGAGGGGATCATTTTCCTGCGGAGTCAGAACATCCACTTTGATGGCCTGCGGCTGGACGACGTCGCATTCCTCGACCAGGCTACACATCGCGATATGCGGGCGACACGAGTCCAGCCTGACGACGTGCTGCTGAACATCACAGGCGCATCCCTCGGACGAGTTGCGCGGACTCCACTGAGTTTCGGAGAGGCGAACGTAAACCAGCACGTCTGTATCATCCGCCCCACCGAAGAAGTCAACTCTAGGTATCTGGCTTACGCCTTGGCCTCTCGTCCAGGGCAGGAACAGATCCGCGAGCTTCAGGCTGGCGGAAACCGTGAGGGTCTCAACTTCGATCAGGTTGGGAACCTACTTCTGCCCGCAGCTCCGCTGGAAGAGCAACACCGCATCGCCGACTTCCTCGACACCGAGATCGCCCGCATCAACGAGCTGATCCGCCTTTATCGACAGCTCGACAAATTGGCCGCAGAACGATCTCAGCGGGTACTAGACGACGCAGTTGGGCAACGTGCGGACCTCGTACCGCTACGCTATATCGTCCGCTTCCGCGAAGGTCCCGGCATCATGGCCGCAGACTTTCATCCCGATGGGGTCCCGCTCATCCGCATCTCGGGATTGAAGCATGGCGAGGTAACCCTCAACGGCTGTAATTTCCTAGACCCTGCAAAGGTCGCTCGGCAGTGGTCGCACTTCCGTCTTCGCATGGGTGACCGATTGATCAGCGGGAGCGCGACGATGGGCGGGGTGTCCGTGGTCCAATCCCCAGCTGTCGTCGGCTCCGTCCCCTATACCGGTCTGATCATTCTGCGACCGGCGCAGGCAAACGTAGAAATGAACTATGTAGAGGCATTTCTGCGGTCCTCCTCGTTCTCCCAGCAGATCGACCTGCTGAAAACGGGTGCCACCATGCAGCACTTCGGTCCCACCCACCTATCTCAGGTGAAGGCACCCTTGCCGTCGCCGGACCACCAGCGTCGCGTCGCCACGATTGCCGGTGAGGCGCTGCACCACGCGTCTCGCTGTAACAGACTGGCCCATCATCAGATCAGCTTGCTCATGGAACGCCGCCAAGCCCTCATCACCGCCGCCGTAACCGGCCAGTTCGACGTGTCCACCGCCAGCGGGCGCAACGTGACCGAAGGAGTCTCCGTATGAGCCCCGTGCACGACGAGTCCTCCTTCGGGTCCGCCATAGTCGCCGCCCTCTGCGAGCGGGGCTGGCGGGAGGCGAATCCCGAGGATTACCGGGCCGACCTCGGGCTGGACACCAACGAGCTGTTCACCTTCGTCGGGAAGTCGCAGCCCGACGAGTGGGACCAGCTCCTCACCCTCTACGGCCGGGACCCCAACGAAGCGCAGCGCGGGTTCGCTCAGCGGCTCGACCGGGCCATCGCCGATGACGGGCTGCTCCATGTCCTCCGCAACGGCGTCAAGGATCGTGGGGTCCGTCTCCGGGTCGCCTACTTCAGGCCCAACCTCGTCTCCGCAGACTCCGTTCTTGACGGCTACCGGGCCAACCGCCTCACTGTCGTCCGCGAACTCCCCTACGCCACCAAGCAGGCCGACTGGGGTCACCGGCTGGATCTCACCCTGTTCCTCAACGGCATCCCGGTCGCCACGGCCGAGTTGAAGAACCCGCTCACCGGCCAGGGCGTCGAACAGGCCAAGGAGCAGTACCGGACCGACCGCGACCCGACGGAGTTGATCTTCACGCGGCGCGTGATCGCCAACTTCGCCGTCGACCCCGACCTGGTCTTCGTCACCACGCAACTGCGCGGCAAGAGCACCCAGTTCCTGCCGTTCAACACCGGCTCGAACGGCCCTGGTCAGCCCGGTGGAGCCGGAAACACGGAGCCCACGGCCCACGGCTCCTACGCCACTTCCTACCTCTGGGAACAGGTCTGGCAGCGGGACAACTGGCTCGACCTGCTCCAGCGCTTCGTGCACCAGCAGAAGACGAAAACCCCCGGCGGCGGCACCACCAAGTCGACGATCTTCCCCCGGTTCCACCAGTGGGACGTGGTCCGGAAGCTCACCGCGCACGCGTCCGTGCACGGCGCGGGCCAGAACTACCTGATCATGGCGTCCGCCGGGTCCGGCAAGTCGAACACCATCGGCTGGCTGGCCCACCGCCTCAGCGACCTCCACGCCCGCCCCGACCCGCGCGTCCTGCGACCCGACGCCCTCGCCGACGGCCGCATCAAGCCCGGTGAGCCCGTCTTCGACAAGGTCATCGTCATCACGGACCGGCGCGCCCTGGACGCCCAGCTCTCGGCGACGGTCGGCAGCTTCTCTCAGACGGACGGCCTGGTCGTGAAGGTCGACGAGAAGCACGGCGCGAAGAGCGAGCAGTTGGCCCGCGCGCTGTCCCGGGACACCGGGAAGATCGTCACGGTCACCCTGCACTCGTTCCCGGCGCTGCTCGACTACATCAAGCGCAACCCGACCGAGATCAAGGGCACCCGCTTCGCGATCATCGTGGACGAGGCCCACTCCTCCCAGTCCGGCGACGCCGCCACGGCCGTGAAGTCGGCCCTGCGGGACCTCGGTCTGGACGCCGACTCGGACGACGAGGGCGCGACCACCGTCACCGTGGACGAGAAGCTGAAGGCGAAGGCGGTCGAGCGCTCGCACGCCGGCAACCTCTCCTACTTCGCCTTCACGGCGACGCCGAAGCAGAAGACGCTTGAACTCTTCGGCACGGAGGGCGTGGAGAACGGCAAGACCGTCTACCGGCCCTTCCACACCTACTCGATGCGCCAGGCCATCGAGGAAGGCTTCATCCTCGACCCGCTGCGCAACTACGTCACGTACAACACCTATTGGAAGCTCGCGAACCTCAACCACGACGAGAAGGAGGTCGACCCCTCCAAGGCGAACAGCCTGCTCGCCCGGTTCGCGCTCATGCACGAGCACACGGTGTCGCAGCACGCGCAGGTGATCGTCGAGCACTTCGTCGCGCACACCCGCGGCCGACTCGGCGGACGGGCGAAGGCGATGGTCGTGACGGCGTCCCGGCTCTCCGCCGTGCAGATGGCCCGCGCCATCCGCAGCTACATCGCCGACCGCGACTACGACACCAAGTACCCGGATCTCGGCGTCCTCGTCGCGATCTCCGGTTCCCTGACCGTCGACGGCGAGGAGACCACCGAGGTCAAGGAGAACGGCGGCATCTCGGAAGGCGCGCTGCCGAAGGCCTTCGTCTACACCCGCGCCGACGACAAAGCGGCGAAGGCGGGCGGCAAGGGCCAGCAGGAGTACCGCATCCTGGTCGTCGCGGAGAAGTACCAGACCGGCTTCGACCAGCCGCTGCTGACGACGATGTACGTCAACAAGACGCTCACCGGCATCGCCGCCGTGCAGACCCTGTCCCGCCTCAACCGCACCGCCGAACGCAAGTCCCAGGGCGACCTCGCCGTCCTGGACTTCGTCAACGACGCCGAGGACATACAGGACGCCTTCCGCCCGTACTTCGAGGAAGCGCACACCCTGCCCTCCGACCCCAACCTCCTCTACACGGCCCAGAGTCGGGTCATGTCCGCGCCGGTCATCTCCGAGCAGGACATGGACGGGTTCGTCGCCGCGTACTTCGAGGCGCAGGAGAAGGCGGCCGGCTCCCAGTCCAAGTGGGAGAAGCTGCACGCAGAGCTGTACCGGCTCCTGTCCCCCGCCGTCGTCCGCTTCACCCACCTCCTGGAGAGCGAGGAGGACGACGACGTCGAGACCGCCGAGGAGTTCCGGGCCAACCTCAACGACTACGTCCGCAAGTACGGCTTCCTCGCGCAGATCGTGCCGTACCAGGACCCGGAGCTGGAGCGCCTGTACCTCTACGGTCGCTACCTGCTCAACCGCCTCCCCCGCCTCGCGGACGGCGGAGTGGACATAGGCGAAGTGGACCTCAGTCACCTGCGCGTCGAGAAGACCGGCGAGCACGACGTGTCCCTCACTCCCGAGGGGCCCGCCGAGCTGAAGGGCTTCGGCGACGGCGTGGGAGGCGGTAAGGACGCGGACAAGTCACTGCTGTCCGAGCTGATCGACAAGTTCAACGCCAAGTTCGGCACGGACTTCACCGAGCAGGACCTGCTGCCGGTGTTCAACCTCACCAACCAGGACCCGAAGGTCCGGGCCGCCGCCCTCGTCAACGACGAGGAGAACTTCGGCATCGTCTACGACAAGAAGTTCGAGGAGAATATGATGGATCATGTCTCCACGATCGACACCCTCGGCAAGCGCTACTTCGGCGCGGACCGGGACTTCAAGTCCAACCTCGACCGCAGCGCCCGCCGCGCGGCCTGGCGGATGATCCGCCGGGAGGAGGGCCTGGACGAGCTGTGAACAGTACGGGACCCGGTGCGCTGCCCGCACCGGGTCCCGTCAGTTCTCGCTCAGTTCAGCGCGCTGCGGCCATCTGCACAAAGCCCGCCCACGCCTCGGCCCCGAAGGACAACCTGGCTTCTGCCGGTCGCTTGGAGTCACGGACGAGGACGGTTTCAGAGGTCGCGGCGATCTCAAGGCACTGGCCGCCTTCAGCGCCGCTGTAACTGCTCTTGAACCAGGCCGGTTCGGTGGCCACCGATTCGCTTCCTGCGGCGTTCATAGCTCTCCCAGCAACTTCGCGATGTGGTCCAGGCTCTCGCGCGGACTGAGTGCCTGGCTTCGGATAATCCCATAACGGGCCGCCGCGAGACTCGTCTCATCACGCTTGGTCAGAAGGCTGCTGCGTCCCTGCACCTCGGCGTACACGAACTGTTCGCCGGCCTTGCGGTTGATCACCGTGAACGGTCCGTCCACACCGGCGTTGTCCTCGCGGTCCAGCGGCATCACCTGAAGCTCCACGTTGCGCTTCTCGCCGGTCAGGAGCAGATGCTCAAGCTGTCCACGCAGCACGGCCTTCCCGCCCAACGGCCGTTGCAACAGCGGCTCCTCCATCACGAAGCTCAGTAGCGGGGCAGGCCAGCGGTTGAAGATCTCCTGTCGCGCCAGACGTGCGGCGACGCGCAGTTCGATCGTTTCCTCGTCGAGCAATGGACGGCGCATGGAGAGGAGACCTCGCATGTACTCCTCGGTCTGGAGCAGCCCGTTGACCACGAGCGTGTCGTACGCGCACAGCTCGACCGCTTCCGCCTCCAGCCGCGCCATGTCCCGGAAGAACGCCGGATACTGAGCCCGCCCCACCTCCTCCTTCAGGGCCGTCAGCAAGCCCCCGGCCCCGAGCGCCTCGTCGGCCTTGTCGATGAAGCGGGCCTGGGGAATCCGCCGTCCCTGCTCGATGGACGCCACCGTGTCCGCCGCGTAGCCGACCCGGCTGCCGAACTCGGCGCGTTCCAGCCCCGCCCTCACCCGCAGCAGCTTCAGCTGCCGTCCGAACGCGGTGACGACGCCCGTCCCCGGGTCGTCCTCCGGCCGCTGCTGCCGCTGTTCCTCGTCCTCGTCCCGCATGGTCACCGTCCTGCCGCCTCTCCCCACGCCCGCGTACCGTCCTGTACAGCGCCCGCGCCCGCCGCGTACGAAGAGCCGACGTCAGCGCGTCACCACTGGTCACGCTATGCCACAGAGCGCAACCGTGTGTGCATGACCGCAACACAACCACCCCTCACGGCCCACCGGTTCGCGATGCGCTTCAGCTCCACCTCGCGTGGGGCCCGCCTGGCCCGGCGGCTGTGCGGGCACCGCCTCGACGCCTGGGGCATCCTCTACGGCAGCGCCGCGCACGACGCCGTCGTCCTGGTCGCGGCGGAGCTGTGCGCGAACGCCGTACGGCACGGCCACGTCGCCGGACGGGACTTCCACGTCCTGCTCACCGCGGACCCGGCCACCGGCACCGTACGGCTCGAGGTCAGCGACACCCGGGGCGAACGCCTGCCCCGCGTCCGCAGCGCCGCCGCACCGGACGAGGGCGGTCGCGGGCTGCTGCTCGTCGAGACGCTGGCCGACCGCTGGGGGTGCACCGCGCGCACCACGGGCGGTCCGGGCAAGACCGTCTGGGCGGAGTGCACCGTCCGAGGCCTGAACCGAGCAGACCTGACCTGGCCCGACGCCTGAGCCGACCCGAGCCGATGACGTCGGCCGATGGTGCCGGCCGCCCCCCGCGATCCGGCTGGACGTGCACGGCCCGGGGCGGCGAAACTGGTCTCCGACCACAGCGGAGATCACTTCGGACGCTCGCTCGACGGGGGCGGCGGGGCGGGGGCCAGGTGCCGGACGGACGTCGGATCGCGGAACGCTACGAACTGCTCGAGCAGTTCGGCCACGGCGGCATGGGGGACGTGTGGCGGGGCTATGACGCCGTCCTCGACCGGCCGGTCGCCGTGAAGCTGATCCGTCCACAGGCCGTGACGTCACCACACCTGGCGGAGGAGTTCGCGAAGCGGTTCAAGCGCGAGGCGCGGATCACCGCCCGTATCCAGCACCTCGGTGTGCCGCAGGTGTACGACGCGGTGCTGGACGAGTCGTACGAGCAGCTGTTCCTGGTGATGGAGCTGGTCGACGGCGTGCCGCTGACCGCGTACGTGAACCCGGAGCGCCCGCTGCCCGTCAGCTGGGCGGTGGCCGTGGCGGCGCAGGTGGCGACCGTGCTGTCGTACGCGCACGACGTGCCCGTGGTGCACCGGGACCTGAAGCCGGGCAACATTCTCGTCGCACGCGACGGCACCGTGAAGGTGCTCGACTTCGGCATCGCGGCCATCCTCCAGACGGACGTCACCCGGCTGACGGCGACCGGCAGTCCCATCGGGACGCACCAGTACATGGCACCGGAACAGGTGCGCGGCGGACGGGTCACGCCGCGCACCGACCTGTACGCCCTGGGCTGCGTGCTGCACGAACTCCTCTGCGGACGGATGCTGTTCAGCGGCGACGGCGAGTTCCACCTGATGATGCAGCACGTCAGTGCGGCTCCCACGCCTCTGCGGCAGCTGCGGTCCGACGTTCCGGAGGAACTGGAGGAGCTCGTCCTGCATCTGCTCCGCAAGGCACCCGAGGCGCGTCCCGTGGACGTGCAGGAGGTGTACGAGCGGCTGCGGCCCTTCCTGCCGCCGGCCGGTGAGGACGGCGTTCCCGACGGGTCGGGGCCCCTCGGCGCGCCCGACCCGACCGGCATCTTCCGCCGCCCCTACGCACCCCGCTCACGTGCCGGAGCCACGCACGCGCTGCGCGCCGCGTCCGCCTCCGGAGCCGACGCGCCTCCCGCGCCCGTACCGGCCGCCGAACGGGAGGCACTGCGGGCTCAGATCCTCGACGTCCACGCGCACTACGTCGCCCTCATGGAGGAGGAACGGTACGCGCAGGCCGCCGAGGTCGTCGGCGAGATGATCGCACCGGCCGCGCGGGCCCTCGGCGCGGAGAGCAAGGCGGTCCTCGGACTGCGCCGGCGCCGTGCGTTCAGCCGCCAGCTGGCCGGCGACCACCGGGCCGCCCTGCCCGAGTTCGAGGCACTGGCCGACGCCTACGGGCGGGTCAGCGGACCGAGCAGCGAGGACGCCCGGGACAGCCGGGCCCAGGCGGCCCGCTGCCGTGGCGAACTCGGCCAGGTGACAGAGGCGCTCGCCGGACTGAACGGCGTCCTCGACGTCGTACGGTCGGTGGACGGCGACGTGAGCGAGGAAGCCGTCGAACTGCGCCGCGACATCGGCATGCTGCTGCTCGCGCAGGGCCGGACGACGGACGCGCTCGGCGTCCTGGACCCACTGCACGCCGACCTGTGCGTGGTGTGGGGCCCCGACGACGAACTCACCGCCGAGGTGGCCGAGACGCTCGCGGTGATCCGTCTCGATCTCGACGGTGGCCCGTCCGGCTCGCCCACCTGACCACCTGACCTGCCGCTTCTCCCCCCGCCGCAGCCCGCCCGGCCCTTAGGATCCACCCATGCCGCAGCTCGCCTTCGACATCGCGTTCTTCGCCGAACTCCCCAAACTCCAGCCGCCGGTGCGGAAGGGTGTCCTGGACGCGTGGGAGAAGTTCAGCCGGCTCACCCTCGATCAGCTCTTCAAGGATCCGGGGCTGAAACTGGAGAGCCTGACCAACGCGAAGGACAAGCAGATCCGGACGATCCGCATCGACCAGTTCTGGCGCGGTGTCGTCCTCGCCCCGCCGACCGGGGACACGTTCGTCCTGCTGCGGGTCATGCAGCACGACAAAGCGATCGCCTGGGCGAAGAAGCAGAAGTCCAGCATCAACGAGGTGACACGGGCCGTCGAGATCCGCGACGCGGCGACCCTGGACGAGCTCACACCGGCGTACGAGCGGGTGGCGCTGACGTCACCGAAGGAGCGGCTGTTCGCGAAGTTCTCCGACGGAGACCTCACCGCGCTCGGCATCGACGCCGAGACGCTGCGCCAGGCCCGGTCGCTCGTCGACAAGGAGCAGCTGGAGATCTTCGCGCCGCTGCTGCCGCAGGACCAGCGGGAGGTGCTGCAGTACCTCGCGGAGGGCTGCGGCGTCGAGGAGGTCTGGCGGGACATCGTCGCGCCCGCGCTGCAGGCGTCGTCCCAGCCGGTGGACACCCAGGACTACGAGACGGCGATCCGGCACAGCCGGGCCCGCATCGCCCTGGTCACGGCTCCCGAGGAACTGCGGGACATCCTCGAGAAGCCGTTCGCGGCCTGGCGGGTCTTCCTGCACCCCTCCCAGCGCAAGGTCGCCTACCGGGCGTCCTACTCCGGGCCCGCCCAGGTCACGGGCGGGCCCGGCACCGGCAAGACCGTGGTCGCGCTGCACCGCGTCAAGCACCTGCTCGGGCATCTGCGCGACGGAGACCGCATCCTCCTCACGACGTACACCAACGCGCTCGTCAGTGCGCTGCGCGCCGGTCTCGAGTCCCTGGTGGAGGACCCGGAGCTGCGCGCACGGGTGGACATCTCGACGGTGGACGGCTTCGCGAGCCGTGTCGTCGCCGAGTCGCCCGGCGCAGTGACTCTGCGGCCCCTGCTGCACAACCAGGAGGAGAGCCGCTGGGGCAAGGCCGCGAAAGCGACCGGCTTCCCCGGCAGCGCGCAGTTCCTTCTCCAGGAGTACCGGCACGTCGTCCTGGCCCAGGGCATCACGACCCTGGCCGCGTACGAGGCGGCGGACCGACGTGGCCGCGGAAGCCGGCTGGCGGCGGCCGAGCGGCCCCTGGTGTGGAAGACGGTGGAGCGGTTCACGGCCGATCTGGCCGCCGACGGAGCCCGCACCTGGCTGCAGACGTGTGCGGACGCCGCACGGCTGCTGGAGGAGAAGGGCCCGCAGTACCGGCACGTCGTGGTGGACGAGGCGCAGGACCTGCACCCGGCGCAGTGGCGTCTGCTGCGCGCGGCCGTCCCCGCCCGCCCCGACGACCTGTTCATCGCGGGCGACCCCCACCAGCGCATCTACGACTCGAAGGTGTCCCTGAGGTCGCTGGGCATCAAGGTGACCGGGCGGTCGGTGAAGCTGCGCAAGAACTACCGCAGCACGCAGGAGATCCTGCGCTGGTCGACCGCGCTGCTCGTCGGCCGGCCGATCGCCGAGCTGGAGGACGCCAACCGCAAGGACACTCTGCTCGGTTACCGCTCCGCCCTGCACGGCGACGGGCCCGCCGTCCACTCGGCAGCGACCGAGGAAGCCGAACTCGACGCGCTCGCGGCGCAGGTGCGGGCGTGGATGGACGCGGGAGTGCACCCGGCGGAGATCGGAGTCACCGCCCGCTTCAACAAGGCGTGCGCGACGACGGTGGCCCACCTCGAGGCCGCCGGACTGCCCGCCGTCGCCCTACGCTCCGCCGACACGGTCAAGGGCGCGGACGCCGTCCGGGTCGGCACCATGCACTCGTTCAAGGGTCTCGAGTTCCGCTGCGTCGCCGTGGTCGGCGTCACCGAGGACGCCCTGCCCTTCGCGAAAGCGGTCACCCCACCCGACCTCGACGCCCAGCAGCACGAGACCGACATGATGTCCGAACGCTGCCTCCTCTTCGTCGCCTGCACCAGAGCCCGCGACAGCCTCCACGTCTCCTGGTCAGGCCACCCGAGTCCGTTCCTCGTGGAAGCCGGCGTGTGACGCAACGCAACAGAACCCGGAGAGTGCGGTCTTCCCCGGGTGCGAGGTGATCGTCTCCCGCCCTGTGAGCCCGAGGTGCGTGAACGGAACGTCGCCTTTGTACGCGTCGGGCTTCGGAGCGATGTAGGCGATCAGTTCGGTGTCTTCGGGCACCATCCGGGAGAGTTCCTTGGTGCGCTGCGGCGGGCCCGACCGGACGGCCTCAGGCGGCCTTTCGCCCTCGCTCGCGGTGGCCGCGGATGATGTCCGCGTATCGGTGACCGGTGCCCTTGATGGTGCGCGTCTGGGTGCGGTAGTCGACGTGGACGAGGCCGAAGCGCTTGTCGTAGCCGTACGCCCACTCGAAGTTGTCCAGCAGCGACCAGGCGAAGTAGCCGGCCAGCGGGGCCCCCTTGCGGGCGGCGGAGGCGCAGGCGGCCAGGTGCTTCACCAGGTAGTCCTCGCGTTGCGGATCGTCCACCGTGCCGTCGGGGCGGACGACGTCCTCGAACGCGGAGCCGTTCTCGGTGACGTACAGCTTGCGTGCCCCGTACTCGTCGGTGAGGCGGAGCAGCAGGTCCTCGATGCCGCTCGCGTCGACCTCCCAGTCCATGCCGGTGCGCGGGACGCCGGGCCGGCGGACCGCGCGGACACGGGGCGCCGGGCCGGTGGGGTCGTCGGCGACGGTCTGCGGGAAGTAGTAGTTCAGGCCCAGCCAGTCGAGCGGGGCCGCGATCGTCTCCAAGTCCCCTCCTTTTTCGGGTAGTTCGACGCCGTACACCTCGCGCATGTCGGCCGGGAAGCCGCGGCCGTGCACCGGGTCGAGCCACCAACGGTTGGTGTGGCCGTCCATGCGCCGGGCTGCGGCGACGTCCTCGGGGCGGTCGGTGGCGGGGTGGATCGTGGAGAGGTTGTTGACGATGCCGACCCGGGCGGCGGGGGCGGCGGCGCGGACCGCCTGTGCGGCGAGGCCGTGTCCGAGGAGCAGGTGGTACGAGGCGCGGACGGCCGCCGTCAGGTCCTTGAGGCCGGGGGCCATCGTGCCGTCGAGGTGTCCGATCCAGGCCGAGCACAGGGGCTCGTTGAGGGTGGCCCAGTGGGTGACGCGGTCGCCGAGGCGTTCGGCCACGACCGAGGCGTACGCGGCGAAGTGCTCGGCGGTCGCCCGCTCGGGCCAGCCTCCCCGGTCCTGGAGCACCTGCGGGAGGTCCCAGTGGTAGAGGGTGACGGACGGGGTGATGCCCGCCTCCAGCAGCCCGTCGACCACCTGGTCGTAGAAGGCCAGGCCCTTGGCGTTGGCCGGTCCGTCACCGCCGGGCACGACCCGCGGCCAGGCGACGGACAACCGGTAGGCGTCGGCGCCCAGTTGCCGCATCAGCGCGATGTCCTCGCGCCAGCGGTGGTAGTGGTCGCAGGCGACGTCGCCGTTGTCGTCGCCCGCGACCTTGCCGGGGGTGTGGGAGAACGTGTCCCAGATCGACGGCGCACGTCCGTCCTCAGCCACGGCTCCCTCGATCTGGTACGCCGCCGTGGCCGTGCCCCACAGGAAGTCGTGCGGGAGTGCGGCGAAGTCGATGGTCACGGAAGTCCCTTCGGAGGATGCGGAGGAGGTCACTTGACGGCGCCCGCCGTCAGTCCGGCGACCAGGTAGCGCTGGAGCAGCAGGAACCCGGCGACCACGGGCACGCTGACGACGAGCGAGGCGGCCATGATCTGGTTCCAGTACACGTCGTTGAGGGTGGAGTAGCCCTGGAGTCCGACGGCGAGCGTGCGGGTGGTGTCGTTGGTCATGACGGAGGCGAACAGCACCTCGCCCCACGCGGTCATGAAGGCGTAGACGGCGACGGCGACGATGCCGGGGATCGCGGCCGGCACCACGATCCGCAGCAGCGCGCCGAGCGGGCCGCAGCCGTCGACCAGTGCGGCCTCGTCGAGGTCGCGCGGCACCGAGTCGAAGTATCCGATCAGCATCCAGATGGAGAAGGGGAGCGAGAACGTCAGATACGTCAGGATCAACCCGCCCCGCGAGCCGAACAGGGCGATGCCGGTTGCGTTGCCGATGTTGACGTAGAGCAGGAACAGCGGGAGGAGGAAGAGGATGCCGGGGAACATCTGCGTGGACAGGACGGTGACCGTGAACACCCGCTTGCCCCGGAACTCGTAGCGGCTCACCGCGTACGCGCTGAACACGGCGATCACCACCGAGCAGACCGTCGCCGCACCCGCCACGATCAGCGAGTTCACGAAGTACCGGGCGAGCGGGACGGTCGACCAGATGTCGATGTACGGGCGGACCGTCAGACCGCTGGGCAGCCAGCGGAACTCGCCCGTGACGTCCGCGAGCGGCTTGAGCGAGCTGGAGACCATCACGTACACCGGCAGCAGCACGAAGCCGGTGAGCAGGGTGAGGAAGATCCGTCGGGACCAGAGGAAGGAACTCGGCGGCGCCATGGGCGAGTCACCGCGCATGCGAAGACCTCCGTCGCGAGGTGAGGGCCAGGTAGACGCCCGTCACGGCCAGCAGGAAGAGCAGCAGCAGGACCGACATCGCCGAGCCCGTGCCGAAGTTCCAGGTGACGAAGGACGCCTGGTAGATGTGGACCGAGATGAGGTCCGCGGCTTCCGGGGCCGCCCTGCCGAACAGGACGTAGGGGGTGTTGAAGTCGTTGAACGTCCACAGGAACAGCACCAGCACCAGCACCTGGTTGACCGGGCCCAGGGACGGCAGGGTGATGCGGCGGAGCTGCTGCCACACCCCGGCGCCGTCCAGCGCGGCCGCCTCGTACAGCTCGCGCGGAATGTTCTGCAGGCCCGCCGTCACGATGAGGAAGGCGAACGGCCAGCCCTTCCACACCGACACGGTGAGCAGCGCGTAGAAGCTGTTGTCCCCGATGAGCCAGAAGGACCGGTTGTCGGTGAGGTGCAGCTGGTCGTGCAGGACGTGGTTCACCAGGCCGTTGTCGTGCTGGAACATGAAGACCCAGGTGATCACCGCCGCGTAGACGGGCAGCGCGTACGGCACCAGGAACAGCGCGCGCAGGAGTCCGCGGCCGCGGAAGGCGTCCTGCATCAAGACCGCCGCCGCCGTGCCGACGAGCCAGCACAGGCCGACCGACAGCAGGGTGAAGCCGACCGTGACGAGGAACGAGTGGAGCAGGGCCTCGCCGACGGGCGCGTCGAAGTCCACCGACATCCGGTAGTTGTCGAGGCCGGACCAGGGGGCCGTGCCCCAGTCACGGATGTAGAACTGGGTGAGTTCCCTGAAGCTCATCACGATGCCGATCACCATCGGCACCAGGTGGACGAGGAGTTCCAGGATCAGGGCGGGCAGGAGCAGCAGGTAGGGCAGTCCGACGCGGCGGAGGCGGCCGGGGCGCGGTCGCGGGGTCCCGCCGCCGTCGGGGCGTGCCGGGGGTTTCACGACCTCGACGGTGGTGGTCATCGGGCTCACTTCGCCGGCATCTGCTGCTGGGCCTTGGCGAGCTTGGCCTTCACCGACTCGGCGGTGACCGCGCGGCCCGCGGCGGCGTCGGCGAACAGTTCCTTGACGGCCGTGCCGACCACCGTCTCGAACTGCGACTCATCGGCGACCTGGGGGAGCGCGGCGGCGCTCTTGGCGAGGGTGTCCTTGAGGACCGCGTTCGCGGGCGAGTCGAACGCGGCGTCCGACTGGGCGGAGGCGACGGGCGGGATGGTGCTGTAGGCCGTGTTGAGGATCTTCTGTTCCTCGTCGCCGGTCATGAACTTCACGAACTCGGTCGCGCCGTCGAGGTTGTCGGTGTTCTTGAAGACCGCCAGGTTGATGCCCGCGACCATCGAGTTCACCTGGGCGCCGGCGCCCGGGGAGCCGGACTGCACGGGTACCGGGGCGATGCCGTACGCGTCCGCGCTCATGCCCTGGGACGCGAGGTTGGCCGACGCGGACTGCCACAGCAGCATCGCCGTCCTGCCCTTGGCGAAGTCGCTGACGGACTGGTTCTGCGCGTACTCGGCGTTGCCCTGCGGGATGACCTTGTCCTTCGCCATCAGGTCGACGTACTGCTTGACCGCCGAGACCACGCCGCCGGAGGTGAAGTCGGGCTTGCCGTCGGCGGTGAAGAAGTGCGCGCCGTGCTGCTCGGCGAAGACGAAGACGTGGTGGATGTTCTCCGCGACGTTCGCGCCCTCGGCGCCCAGGACCTGTTTGCCCTTCGCCTGGATCTTCTTGCCGTCTGCCACCAACTCGTCCCAGGTGGTGGGGGCTTGTGCGATGCCGGCGTCGGCGAAGATCTGCTTGTTGTAGTACAGGGCGTACGCCATCGAGTACAGCGGCACCGCGGCCGGGTCCTGCCCCTGCGCCCCGGTGGAGCCGAGCGCGGAGGCCACGAAGCGGCCCTTGCCCCCGATCTTCGCGAGGTTCGCGTCGTTCCACGGCAGCAGCGCGCCCGTGGCCTGGAGCGAGGCCGACCAGGTGTTGCCGATGTTGAGGACGTCGGGGCCCTGACCGGACGTGGTCGCGGTGAGGATCCGGTTGAGCAGGTCCGACCAGGGGACGACCTCCAGCTTCACCTTGATCCCGGTCCGCTTCTCGAACTTGTCGAGTTCCGGCTGGAGGACCTTCTTGTCCACCTCGATGCTCGCGCCCTGGTTGGAGGCCCAGTAGGTCAAGGTCTTCGGAGAGTCGTCGGATCCCCCGCCGTCCGTCGAGCCGCCGCCTCCGCAGGCCGTGGCCGAGAGGGCGAGTGACATGACGACGGCTCCTGTGGCCGCGGCTCGAATGCTGCGCATGGATCGGCTCCCGGTGTCATCAGGGCTTAATTTAGGACGTGAGTTAAACCTCGGAAGCGACTCCCGTCAAGGGTTCCGGCACACTCCGGACCACTCCGGGCCCACCCCGGGCCCACCCCGGGCCCACCCCTGGACCTCCAAGGCGCCTTCGGTGCTTTCTCGGGGCCTTCTCGGGGCCGCTTCGGCGGACAACTCCGGTCGCACCACTTGACGCGCACGTTCGGGCAGTTGAAGCATTCAGCGCTGAGAGAGCGCTCTCAAGCACGTGTCCGTTCACTTCCTTTAGCCAGCCGTTCCCCGTGAGCGGCCCGCACCGAGGAGAGCCGCCATGCCCCACGCCCAGCCGCCGTCGGACACCCCCGCCGTACGCCGCAGAGCCGTGCTCGCGGCCGCCGCCACGGCCGCGGCCGCCCCCGTCCTCGCCGGACCGGCCGCCGCACCGGCCTCCGCCGCACCGGCGTCCGCGACATCGGCGTCCACGGCGTCGACCGGCACGCCGTCGGCCGCACCCTCGCGCGGCGGGCGTCCCTGCGCCCTGCCGGGCGGCGGCGACCTCGGCCCGAACGTCCTCGTCTTCGACCCGTCGACCCCGGACATCCAGGCCCGCCTCGACGAGGTGTTCCGGCAGCAGGAGTCGGCCCAGTTCGGCACCGGACGCTACGCCCTGCTGTTCAGGCCCGGCGTCTACCACGGACTCAACGCCCAACTCGGTTTCTACACGTCCATCGCCGGCCTCGGCCTCTCCCCCGACGACACCACCATCAACGGCGACGTGACCGTCGACGCGGGCTGGTTCGGCGGCAACGCCACGCAGAACTTCTGGCGTTCGGCGGAGAACCTCGCGCTCGTCCCGGTCAGCGGCACCAACCGGTGGGCGGTCGCCCAGGCCGCCCCGTTCCGCCGGATGCACGTCCACGGCGGCCTCAACCTCGCCCCGTCGGGCTTCGGTTGGGCCAGTGGCGGCTACATCGCCGACAGCCGGATCGAAGGCGGGATCGGCCCCTACTCGCAGCAGCAGTGGTACACCCGGGACAGCGCCGTCGGCAGCTGGCTCAACGGCGTGTGGAACATGGTCTTCTCGGGCGTCGAGGGCGCCCCCGCCCAGAGCTTCCCCAACCCGCCCTACACCACGCTCGAGACGACTCCCGTCTCCCGGGAGAAGCCGTTCCTGTACGTCGACCGCGGCGGCTACCGCGTGTTCCTGCCCGCCAAGCGCACCGACGCACGCGGTGTGACCTGGGGCCGCGGCACCCCGCGCGGCAGCTCGCTGCCCCTGTCGCGGTTCTACGTGGCCAGGCCGGGCGTCTTGGCCGCCACCCTCAACCAGGCCCTCGACCAGGGCCTGCACCTGCTGCTCACACCGGGCGTGTACCACCTCGACCGGCCGATCCGGGTGAACCGCGCGGGCACCGTCGTCCTCGGCCTCGGCTACGCCACGCTCATCCCCGACAACGGCGTCACGGCCGTGAAGGTCGCCGACGTGGACGGCGTGCGGCTGGCCGGCTTCCTGATCGACGCCGGTCCGGTCGACTCGGCGACCCTGCTGGAGGTCGGTCCGCCCGGAGCGCGGCGCGACCACTTGGCCGACCCCACCACCGTGCAGGACGTCTTCATCAGGATCGGCGGAGCGGGCGCCGGCAGGGCCACCACCAGCATGGTGATCAACAACCGGCACACGATCGTCGACCACACCTGGGTCTGGCGGGCCGACCACGGCGAGGGCGTCGGCTGGGAGACCAACCGGGCCGACTACGGGGTCGTCGTCAACGGCCACGACGTGCTGGCGACGGGCCTGTTCGTGGAGCACTTCAACAAGTACGACGTGCAGTGGTACGGCCAGCGCGGCCGCACGATCTTCTTCCAGAACGAGAAGGCGTACGACGCCCCGAACCAGGCGGCGATCCAGAACGGCGCCCTGAAGGGGTACGCCGCCTACAAGGTCGGCGACGACGTCACCGCGCACGAGGGCTGGGGGCTGGGCAGTTACTGCTTCTACAACGTCGATCCCACGATCGTCCAGCACCACGGCTTCGCCGCCCCGGACGTGCCGGGCGTGAAGTTCCACGACCTCCTGGTGGTCTCGCTCGGCGGCCAGGGCCAGTACGAGCACGTGATCAACGACCTCGGCGCGCCGACGTCCGGCACGTCGACGGTGCCGTCCACGGTGGTCTCGTACCCCTGACGGCAGCCCCCGCGCCGGTCTGCGCACCGCCCGCACGGCGGGGGGCGGTTCTGCTGCCCCGGCCCGGTGCGTGCCGCGAACGTGGTCGGTTCGCGGCACGCACCGGGGGCTCGTGCGACCGGGGTCCCCGCGGGCCTGCCGGGCCCGCGGGGACCCCGGTCCTGCGGGCCCGCGCCGGGATCTACCGCGCCGGCGTCGCCGTCGGCGCCGGGGCGTACCCCGTCGGACGGGCCGAGAAGACGCCGCGCCCCTGGGTCCGGCTGCGCAACCGGGTCGCGTAGCCGAACAGTTCGGCCAGCGGCACGGTCGCGGTGACGACGGCCGAACCTCCGCGCACGGTCGAGTCGGTGACCCGCCCGCGTCGGCCGGCGAGGTCGCCGAGGACTTTGCCGACCACACCTTCGGGCACGGTGACCGTCACCTCGACCACCGGTTCCAGCAGCACCATCGCGCAGCGGCGCAGGGCCTCCCGGAGCCCGAGCCGGCCGGCCGTGCGGAAGGCCGTCTCGGAGGAGTCCTTCACGTGCGTCGCCCCGTCGGTCAGGGTGACCCTGAGGCCGGTGACCGGGTGTCCCCCGATCGGGCCCTCGGCGAGGGCGTCCCGGCAGCCGGCCTCGACGGCACGAACGTACTCCTGGGGCACCCGTCCGCCGACGACGGCCGAACGGAACACGAACCCGGTCGGGTCGTCGGCGTCCGCACCCGGCGACCCGGCGCCCTGCTGTTCGGCGCCCAGCGGTTCGACGTCGAGCACGACATGCGCGAACTGCCCTGCCCCGCCGTCCTGTTTGACGTGCCGGAAGACGAGACCGGACACGCCCCGGGCGACCGTCTCGCGGTACGTCACCCGTGGACGGCCGACGGTGATCTCCACACCGAGGCTGCGGCGGATCTTCTCCACCGCGACCTCCAGATGCAGTTCGCCCATGCCCGACAGCACCGTCTGACCGGTCTCGGGATCGGTCCTGACCGTCAGCGACGGATCCTCCTCGGCCGACCGCGCCAGCGCCGACGCCAGGCGGTCGGCGTCGGCGCCGGTACGCGCCTCCACCGCCACCGACACGACCGGCGCGGGCACGCCGGGCGGCTCGAGGACGAGGGGCGCCTCCGGCGCGGCCAGCGTCGAGCCCGCGCGGGCCGCCTTGAGCCCCACGACCGCCACGATGTCCCCGGCGACCGCCCGCTCCAACTGGGCGTGCCGGTCGGCCTGCACCCGCAGGATCCGCCCGATCCGCTCGGTGCGCCGCGTGCCCGACTCCCACACCGCGTCTCCCTTCTCGATCGTGCCCGAGTACACCCTGAGGTAGGTCAGCCGGCCCGTGGGCGTGGCCCCGACCTTGAACGCGAGGGCCGCGAACGGCGCGTCCGGGTCGGCCCGACGCTGCTCGCCGGCCGCGTCCCGCTGCCGGCCGACGCCGCGGACCCCGCCGCCGGCCGGATCGGCACCGCGTACCGGCGGCACGTCCAGGGGCGACGGCAGATACGCGACGACGGCGTCGAGCAGCGGCTGGATCCCGCGGTTTCGGTAGGCCGAGCCGCACAGCACGACCACGCCGTCACCCGTGCGGGTGAGGTCGCGCAGCGCTTCGGAGAGCGTCCGCGCCGACAGCTTCCCTCGGTCGCAGAACTCCTCCAGGGCTGCCGGGTGCCGCTCCGCCACGGCTTCCTCCAGCAGTCTGCGCCGGCGCAGCGCCTCCTCCCGCAGCTCTTCCGGGACGGGCGTGTCGACGGCCGTGTCGCCGCCGTCCGCACTCCAGGTCAGCGCCCGCATCCGCAGCAGGTCGACGACCCCCTCGAAGGCGTCCTCCGCCCCGATCGGCAGCTGTACGACCAACGGCACGGGGTGCAGCCGGGCCCGGATGGACTCCACCGCGGCGTCGAGATCGGCGCCCGCCCGGTCCAGCTTGTTCACGAACGCGATCCTGGGCACGCCGTAGCGGTCGGCCTGCCGCCACACGGACTCGCTCTGCGGTTCCACGCCGGCCACGGCGTCGAACACGGCGACCGCCCCGTCCAGCACCCGCAGGGACCGCTCCACCTCGTCGGCGAAGTCGACGTGCCCGGGGGTGTCGATCAGGTTGACGCGGTGGCCGTCCCACTCGCAGCTGACGGCCGCGGCGAAGATGGTGATCCCGCGGTCGCGCTCCTGGGGGTCGAAGTCGGTGACGGTGGTGCCGTCGTGGACCTCGCCGCGCTTGTGCGTGGTCCCGGTGGCGTACAGGATCCGCTCGGTGACGGTGGTCTTGCCCGCGTCGACGTGGGCGAGGATGCCCAGGTTGCGGACGGCGGAGAGTCGGGTGAGGTCACGATCGGGGTTGGTGCGCACGGCCGTCGGCCTTTCGGGATGTTCCTGGGAACGGGCGGCGCGATGTGCCGGGACGAGGGCGGCGAGCCGCACGGGCTCGAACGGTCGCGCGGCAGGTCCGACGATGATGGATCGTCAGAAGTGCTGCGGTGAACGTCTCTTGTTCGCTCGGACCTTCGTCAGGCGATCCGGTGCCGGCCGCGCAGCGGGCACCGGACGGACGAAGACACGAGGATCACCTCGTAGCGGGAGCGGGGGGCGACGACAGCGGTGTGGTCACGCATGGCCGGGCCCCCTCGTGTGCGGTGGTACGGCGCGCCGCCGTGCAGCGGTCGCGCTCGATCTGCAGTGAGTGTAGGAGCGAAGGACCGGCCCGGCACGTTATTTACCGTCGTCCGGGGGATCGTCGTCCTGGGGCGGACGCCTCGGCCACGGTGCGCGAGGCTCCCCTCGGCCTCGGCCTCGGCCTCGGCCTCGGCCGGAACGGGCTTGCCGTCGACGGCGCCGTGGCGGTGGGGACATGACTACGCCGCCGCGTAGAACCGTCTGCGGACCCGGCGCAGCCAGGCGTCGGCGGCGCTCTCGTCGGGCCGGTCCGGCAGGACGCTGCGCGTCTCGGCGAACGCCTCCTCGAAGCGGCGCAGCAGCGGCAGCGCGGCGTCGGGATCGGCGGCGACCTCCTCGCCGAAGCGGTGGTAGCTCTCCGGGTCCTCGACCCTGATCGTCAGCCGCCCAGCGGAGTACAGCTCGTATCCCTGGGTGCACAGCCGCCTGAGATGCCGGGCGTGCTTGGCGCTGCGTCTGCGGCTGTCCGCCGCGGGAGCGCCCTCGCCGCGGTTGCGCAGTCGGCGGAACTGCTGGGTCGCGTACCCGAGATAGGCGTCGCGCACCCGCTGGGCGCTGAGCAACGTGGTGCGCAGGCCGATGAGTTCGTCGCCGAGCGGGGTGCGCACCTCGTACAGCTCGTCGGGCAGCCAGACGAGTTCCATGACGGTCGGATTGCCGCCGAGCGCGAGCCGGCACCACTTCGCGGCCTCGTGCAGGGTGCGGTCGGGCGCCGTGCTGACGTGCGACTCCTTCGGGGTGTGCAGGCCGTGCAGTTCCTCGGTGGGTGCGGCGAACATGCCGAGCCGGTCCACGTCGGAGCCCTCGTGGGCGAGGCCGTAGGCGGTCGAGCCGACGATGCCGGACAGCAGGATGTTGGTGACGGTCACAGGTGCCCCCGGTCGTTCCCCCGACGATGATCACCCCGGCGCCGCGATCGGGCGACGGGATGGCCATGATGCCCTGCGCCCGGTGCCCGCCACCTCGCATTTTCCCGGCGGCCCCGCGGACGCCGGGCTGTCCCTCGCCGGCGCCGCGGCTTCACCCGTACGACTCGTTGCGCTGGTCGAGCGGCCTGGCCGGTGGTGCCGTGGAGGGCAGGGCAGCCGACCCCGTCCTCTGGAGGCATCCGTGACCACCCCTCGTCCGTCGTCCCGCCCGACCTGCCCGCCCCGCCCGTCCGGCCCGGCGGGACCGACCCGTCCGGGCCGCCCGGTGCGCCCGGTGCGGGCGCTGACGGCCGTCCTGGCCGCCGGAACGCTGCTCGTCACGACGGCCGCGTGTTCCGGCGGGGAGGACGGCGCGTCCAGCGCGTCGAGCGCCTCCGGCGTCGCGGCCTCGCCCGTGGCCGAACGGACGACCACCGCGTCCCCCGGCAAGAACACGCTCACGTCGGCCGGCGCGCGGACCGCTCTGATCACCGAGGGCGACCTGGAGGACGACTGGACGCAGGTGGCGGAGAAGACGGCGCAGTCCTGGGAGGACGAGCTGCTCATCGGCACGGTCGACACCCAGCAGTTCCTCACCGGCAAGACGCAGGCCGCCGACTGCCAGCGGCTGCTCGACGGGCTGTACGGCGACGACCTGCTGGGCCGCCCGTCCGGCGCGTCGGAGCTCACCGGCTTCACCGAGGGCGACTCGCGGCTGCTCTACCAGGTCGCCGCCTACGACCGGGACGACCTCGACAAGTCGCTGGACTGGCTGGGGTCGCTGCCCACCGAGTGCGACCAGTTCACCGCGAAGGGCTCCGACGGCACCCTCACCGTGCAGGTCGTCGAAGCCTCGCTGCCGAAGTCGGGGGACGCCCGCGAGGGCGTCACCGTGACGGTGAAGGGGACCTCCGGCGGCTCACCGGTCACCCTCACGGTGGACGTCGCGGCCGTACGGGTCGGGGACGACGCGATCACCGTCACCAACGGCGGGTACGGCGGTGCGGACCACGACAGCACCAAGGACGCGGTGAGCCACGGCACCACCCGGCTCAAGGACGTCCGGGAGGGCCGCACTCCGGCCCCCGAGCCCAGCGAGTTCGACTGAGCGCGCCGGCTCGGCACATCGGCCGGCGCGCCGTCGGCTGAGAGCGGCCCCTGAAAATGAGAGTTGACGAGCCTGGGGGGCGGCCGGCCTCGGCGACAGCCTTGTCGATCTCGACTTGACGAGCTTGATCATGTCCGCGTTCGGGCCGAGGCAGCAGATGGTCGCATCGGCGTACCTGGCTGCGACCTTGATGCCCTTTGGGCCGCCGCACGCCACCCAGATGGGGACGTCGCTGGGGTGGTAGAAGCCGCTCTCGGTGTCGAGGAATTCCTTCTCGCGGTTCTCTCCGCGCCACTCGTGCCAGACCCGCTCCTTGCTGAGCAGGCCCTCGCACCCCCTGCTCGGCTACGCGACGGGCGAGCGTCGTGCTTCGACAAAGCCGCCGCAGAGAGCTTCAACTCGACCATCAAGGTCGAGTACATCCACCGAAACCGGAGGCCCGCGTCAAGATCGCAATATGGATCGTCGACTTCTACAACACATGACGGCGCCACAGCGCGGCGGGCGGCCTGCCGCCCGCCGAGTTCGAACAGATCATCAACGAGGCGCGCAACAACTACGACCAGGACGACCTGGCCGCTCAACGGAGGCCTCTACGAAACCAGGGGATTGACATGGACCTACTGGTCGTCATCTCGATGGCCTCTCAGACCGTGGCCGACGTGCGGACCGCGGTGAGCAGTTCGTCGGCGGTGGCGATCTCAGCCAGAAGCCCGAGCGACTCCAAGGAGGCGCTGTGAGCTGCCTCGGAGCCTGCTGAGCAGCCGTCGGAGACAACAATCGTCCGGTAGCCGAGGTCGGAGGCAGCTCGCGCGGTGCCCTCCACCGAGAGGTTGGTGGCGACCCCCGCGATGATGACCGTGTCGATGCCGGCTCCTCGCAGCAGTACGTCCAGGGAACTGGCGTGAAACCCGGTGACCCGCTGGTGGGTGACGATCGTTTCCCCGGCTCGGGGGGCGACCTCACTCACGATCTCGGCCGCGGGGGTCCCGTCCACGAGGCAATTGTTTTGCGCGGTCATCGCCAGCAGCGGCGAGTTGGGGACCATGTCGGAGAAGTCGGGCCGGAAGGCGACCCGCGTGTAGACGACCTTGACGCCGCCGGCTCGCGCACCGTCCAGTAGCCGACTGATGGTCCCCAGCACTCCGGTGCGCTGGATTTCGGCCTGGAAGAACGGGGCCAGGGCTCCGGCCGGACCCACGACGTCACCTTGAAGGTGCACGGCGATCACGGCGCTACGTGCCGGGTCGATGGGATTCATGGCGCTTCTCTTCTCTCTGCGGTGGTGCTTGGAGTTGCCGGCCGGATCCGAGACGGGGGTTGATTCAGCCGTGGGCGAGGATCGACGAGCCGATGTCGGCGATGTCGCGGTCGGCGGTGAAGGGGTTGGAGAGCATGACCCCGACCATGTCGACGCCGGAGTCCCTCATGAGCTGGTGCTGCTGCTGGAGCTCTTCGGGGGAGCCGCACAGGCACCAGTAGTCGACGAGCTCCTTGGTGATGATGGGTCGGTGAACCGGATCGAGACCGCGTAGGTACTTCGCCCACACGTCGAGGTAGTGGGGAGCGTCCTGCACGGTGGGGTCACCGAGGTAGGCCATCGCGGCGTTGGTCGATGCCTCGACGATCGGCTGGCCGAGCTGGTCGACGTGCTCTGCCATGAATCCCGAGTTCACGATGCAGGAGCTGATCGGCCCGGAGCCGAAGCCCTTGTCGACCCCGTCCTCCCAGGTCTCGCCGGGCCGCAGCTGGTAGAACCACGTGTTGCTGACGAGCTTGACCGAGCCGGGCTCGCGGCCGGCGTCCGCGACGGCCTTGTCGAGGGCCCGGCGGACGACCTGGATCATGTCCGGGTTGGGTCCGAGGCAGTAGGTGATGGCATCGGCGTGCTTGGCGGCGATCGCCATGCCCTTCGGGCCCCCTACCGCCATCCAGATCTCGGGCCGGTTGTCGAGGTCGTACCAGAGGCCCTCCTTGTCGAGGAACTCGACTTCGCGCTCCTGGCCCCGCCACTTCTGTGTCACCCGCTGCCCATCGAGCAGGCCCTTGATGACACTGAACGCGTCATCGAGCTCACGCATCGTCGAAGGCTTCGCACCCATCGACCTCAGCGCGTTGTTGGCGGTGCCCATCGCCATGAAGACCCGGCCGGGTGCGAGAGCGTTCAGCGTCGCGATGGAGTTGGCCGTCACCGGAGGAATCCGGGTCAAGGGGTTGGTGACCCACGTCCCCAGCTTGATCGTGCTGGTGTCACGTGAGGCGAGTGCGAGGTACTGGTACGGGTCGCTGAACAGGAGCGGTCCTTCGCCGACCCCGAAGTGGCTCGCGCCGGCGTCCTCAGCCTGCTTGACCCAGTCGACCGAGTCGATCTTGGCGCAGCTGCCGATACAGAAGTCCACCATCACTCCACCTTTCCGTCCCACGATGTGATAGGCGGACGCGCATCGGGGTCACACCGGACCTCGATGAGCCACGTCCGCCCGCTGTCCAGCGCCTTCTTGAGCGCCGGTCCGAGTTCTGAGGGGGCCTCGACGCGGATCGCGTCGGCGCCGCAGGCCCGAGCGACTGCGGCGTGGTCGACGGGCGCGAAGTCGACTGCGGAAGTGTGTTCGCCGAACTGGACGAGTTCTACGTGCTTCTGGAAGCCGAGGATGCCGTTGTCGAGCACGACGACGACCACGGGCAGGCCCTCACGAACGGAGCTCTCGAGCTCGGACCAGACATGGCCGAAGCCGCCGTCGCCGACAAGCGCGACGACCACGGAGTCGGGGTCCGCGGCGCGGGCTCCCAGGGCCAGCGGGAGCCCCCAGCCCAAGCCGGCCAGTCCACGAGGAGCAAGGAAGCGCTGTCCCACGCGCCGCGAGCGCATGTAGTTGCCCATCCAGATGGTCGAGTAGCTGGCGTCGGCGGTCACGATGGCTCGGCGGTTGGCGACGGCGGCGTCGATCTCGGCCGACACCCGCTCTGGGCGGATCGGCCGGCTGTCGCCCGTCACGAGGTCGGCAACCGCCTCGGTGAAGCGGGCTCTGGCTTCTGCGATGACCTCCGCCACCGCGTCGCGCGCCTCGTTGCGCTTGGTGAGGTCCATGCCTTCGAGAGCGTCGAGGATCGCCTCGAGGTTCAGGCGGGCATCACCAGCCACTCGGAGGTCCGCCTCGTAGTTGCGGCCCATCTCGGCGCTGTCGATGTCGAGGTGGATGACGGTTGCGTCACTCGGGAAGGCCTGCCACGCGTCGGTGCCGTTCTCATTCGTGCGCGAGCCGACGAAGATCACCAGGTCGCTGGCCTTGACCCAGTCACGGAGGTGGTGGGTGGCAGAGTGCTTGCCCATGTAGTTCGACACGACGCCCAAGGACAGGGGGTGACGCTCGTCGACGGCTCCCTTGCCCATTGTGGTCGTGGCCACGGCGACAGACGCCCGCTCCTGAAGCGAGGCCACGGCGTCGGCAGCACCGGAGAGATGCACGCCGCCGCCGGCGATGAGCAGCGGCTGCTCTGCGCGGGCGATGAGCTCCGCAGCACGGTGGGTCTCGGCGGCCCCGACCTGCGTCCGGTCGAGTGGGAAGCTGCCGTGGGACGCGCGCCGAACGGAGGTAGAGGGAGCTGCCATCATCAGCACGTCTCGCGGGAGCAGCAGGACGACCGGTCCTGGCCTGCCGGAGCACGCGGTGGCGATGGCCATGTCAAGGTAGTCGTCGATGCGTGCGGGGTCGTCGAGCGACCCGATCCACTTCGCGACCGAGCTGAACAATCCCCGGTGGTCGAACTCCTGGAACGCGTTGCGGTCTCGATTGGCCAAGGGCACGTCCTGAACGAGCGCCAGCAGAGGCACCGAGACCTTCAGGGCCTCCGCCATCGGCGGGACGAGCAACGTCGCGGCCGGACCGTTCTGCGCTGCCACGACGCCGATCCGCCCGGAGACGCGCGCGTAGCCGTCGGCCATCGTGCCGCCGGCATTCTCTGTGCGGTACGTGATCTGGCGGATCCCCACCTTCGGGGTGGCCAGGAAGAGTGCCGACGGCAGACTCTGCCCGAAGATGTCAGTGACCCCGTGGCGCGCCAGCCCTTCGGCCAAGGCATCGGCGACGGTGCGTTGCCTCATCGTTTCCTCCACGTTTCGACGAGCCACGGTGGGCCGTCCGGCACCAGCGTGGAACCGCGACACGGGGTCGGTCCAATAGTGATCTGTGCAGCACTGAGAACCGTTGGTTATCGTCTCCCAATGGACCTTCGGAGACTCAGCTACTTCGTGGTTCCGGCAGAAGAACTCAACTATCGACGCGCTGGGGCGACAATCGACCCGTCGTGGTGGCATCTGAGACCGATCCGGAGCACCTGCTCGCCGCCGTCGCAGCCGACGTAGGCGTGTGCGTACTCGACGCCGAGCGACCCAGCAGACTGCGTCCTCGCGGGGTCGCGATTCGGCGGTTCACGCGACCGTCGCTGACAGCCGATTTCGGCCTCGCCTGGAGCGCCGGCAGACGATCTGGACTACTCGACGCCTTCATTCGGCACTGTGCTCCCGTCAGCGACGCGTATCGCAGGTCGTCCTCGGCCGAGCATCAATAAGCGCTCCTTCTCGGCTTGTCGCATCGTCCTATTGGACGAGACCCACGAATGCGGCGTTACCTGACTGTCATCAGCCGCGACGGAAAGGCTCAACATGCGAACGCTGGTCATGGGAGGCACTCGCTTCCTCGGGGTCGAGCTCGTCAACGAGCTGCTGAGGGCCGGCCACGACGTCGTCGCGTTCCACCGCGGTAATCGGCAGCCGGAGTGGAACGCTCCCGTCGAGCAGATCATCGGCGATCGGAACGTGCAACAGGACCGCGCCCTACTCGCCGAGCTCGACATCGACGTCGCCGTCGACCTGTCGGCTTACACCGCCGACCAGACCCGGTCGATGCTCGAGACGTTGCCGAAGGTGCCTCACTACGTACACGTCTCGACCCTCAACGTCTATCAGCCATCACCGATCCTGCCGTGGCCCGAGGACCTCCCCTACGGGCCGCATCCCCTGTGGGGCTCCTACGCCGTGGAGAAGATCGGCTGCGAGCTGGCGCTGCGAGAGCTTCGTCCCGCTCCGCTGAGCACCGTCTCGATCCGTTTCCCGCTGGTACTGGGACCCGGCAACTTCATTGCACGCGAAGAGTTCGTCCTCAACCGACTCCTCGACAATGAACTGATCCTGTTCCCTGGCGACGGTCAGGCAGTACACCAGTACGTCTGGCTCAAGCACGCGGCCACCGCGTTGGCCCGCGCCGCCGAGCTCGTCGCCGAAGGATTCCAGCCCTACAACGTCGCCTCTCGCCGCTGCAACACCTCGCTCGAGGGTTTTGTCGACGTCTGCGCAGAGGTCTCCGGCACCACTCCGCGCGTACGCACCGTGGGTGGCGGCGCCACCGGCGAGGACCTCCCCGTGTTCAACGGCGTGGACTGCGTGTTCCCTTTCAGCAACGAGAACACCATCGGTGACATCTCCGCCGCGGACGCTGCCGGCCTGATCGAGCCGTTCCTGCCACTTCACGACATGATCGACGCCGCGCTGCAGCACCTGCTCAACGAACCCGGCCGTCGCACGTGGAGCCGGACCGAAGCAGAGCAGCGCGTCTTGGCGCGGCTGGCGGTCACCGAGGGTTCGCGATGAGCGAAGCCATGGCTGACTCACTGCCGCAGAGCAGCGTCCTGGACGTCGGGGATGGGCCAGCAGTTCTTCTCCTGCACGGCACAGCCCCCGGCACGACCGCTGACGCCAACTTCAACCGCACGATTCCGGCACTCGGCGGCCATCGCATTCTCGCGCCCGACCTCATCGGCTTCGGCGACAGCGCCAAGCCGGTTGAACTGACGTACGGCCCACGGCTGTGGACGCGGCAGGCCTGGCAGATCCTGGACGAACGAGAGCTCGACCAGGTGGTCGTCGTGGGCAACTCCATGGGTGCGCGTGTGGCATTGAGCATGGCGCTGGAACAGCCTGACCGTATCGCCGGGCTTGTCCTTCTCAGCACTCGGCTGCGCCCGTCGCAGTCGCACGCACAGCGCCTCCTTCGAGAGTACGTGCCCAGCCCAGAGGCGATGGAACAGCTGTTGCGCGAGTGCTTCGTGACCGATCAGGACATCGTCACGCCCGCGCTCGTCAGGCAACGGTACGAAGTCAGCGCCCGGCCTGGAGCGCACGAGGCGATGCAGAGCGTCTTTGCGGGACTCGCAGCCGCAGGGCCGGGCCACACCGACGAAGAGCTTGAGAGCATCTCTGTCCCCACGCTCATTCTTCATGGTCGGGAAGACCGTGTGGTGCCTGCCGAGAACAGCGTTCTGCTTGCCCAGCACATGCCGCGCGCAGACCTGCATCTTCTGTCTCGGACCGGGCATTGGCTGCAGATCGAACGCGCTGGCCTCGTCAACGCCCTCATCAACCGGTTCCTCACCGAGTGCACCCGATGAGCGCCTCGGTTCTCGCTCCCAAGGACGTCCTCGCCGCAGCCGCGGGTGCTGCGCGTCCCGTCGCCCGAGCCGCACGCACGATGCGCGCCGCGTGGCTCCGCGCCATCGCCGCCGCGCTCGACGCCCACTCAGGTGACCTCATCCCTGTGGCCATGCGCGAGACGCACCTGCCCGAGGGACGGCTCATTGGGGAGCTCGCCCGCACGACGTTCCAGCTCAGGCTCTTGGCCGACCGCCTGGCCGCCGGAGCCCTGAGCGACAATCAAGTCGATCATGCCGACCCTGACTGGCCCATCGGGCCCCGACCCGATCTGCGACGAACGCACGTACCTCTCGGACCGGTTCTGGTCTTCGCTGCCAGCAACTTTCCCTTCGCCTTCAGCGTGGCCGGAGGAGACACCGCGAGTGCCCTCGCGGCGGGCTGCCCGGTCGTTCTCAAGGCACATCCGGGCCATCCGGACCTTTCCCGGGCCACCGCGGACCTCGTCCTCTCCGCACTGACCGACAGCGGAGCGCCGGACGGAACCTTCGGTCTGATCGAGGGTCACCAGGCAGGTGCCGAAGCCGTTGTCAGTCCGATCATCAAGGGCGTGGCCTTCACTGGCTCGACAGCCGGCGGACGAGCCTTGTTCGACCTTGCCATGGGACGACCAGAGCCGATCCCCTTCTACGGTGAGCTCGGGAGTACCAACCCGGTCGTCGTCACACCACGGGGCTGGGCGAACCGACCCGACGCGATCACGACAGGCTTCGCAGGGTCGGTGATGCTCGGAGCTGGGCAGTTCTGCACGAAGCCCGGCTTGATCTTCGTCCCTCACGTCGATGAGTTCCTTACGCGTCTGCCGGACCTCGTCGCGGGGCCGCTGCTGAATGACCACATCGCGGCAGGATTCCTGCGCAGCGTCAAGGAGCTCGCTGCCCTGACTGAGACTGCTCGCGGAGCGGTCCTGGCCGACGAGGTGTCGCCAGTGCTGTTCAGAACCAGCACCTCCACCGTTCGAGAGCATCCCGAGATCCTCGACCTTGAAGCGTTCGGTCCAGCATCCGTCCTCATCGAGTACGAGGACCTGGCCGACGTCCTGAGCCTCGTCGACTTGTTCCCCGGTCAGCTCACTGCGACCGTCCAGGGCTCCGAGGACGCCGACCCAGGCGAGATCGAACTCGTGGCTCGGCTCGCAGAGCACGCCGGACGCGTTCTTTGGAACGACTGGCCAACCGGAGTCGCCGTCACTGACGCTCAGCAGCACGGCGGCCCCTACCCGGCCAGCACCGCGCCTCTCAGCACCTCCGTCGGCACTGCCTCTGTCGCCCGCTTCCTCCGACCCGTCGCCTTCCAAGATGTCCCTTCCGCCGCACTTCCCTCGGAGCTTCGCGATACCCCAAACCAGGAGAAGACGCCGTCATGAACATTGCAGGTCCCCAGATCGCCGCCGTAGCGCTCTCGCACAGCCCCCAGATGGCTCAGGACACCGAACACGTCCAGGGTGCCGAATTCCGGGCCGGATTCACCAAGCTGGCCAAAGCTGTCCAGACATACGACCCGACGTTGATCGTGTACTTCGGGCCCGATCACATGCGGGCGCTCGCAGGCATCGCCCCCTGCTTCACCGTCGTCGAGTCGGCTACCGGTTACGGAGACTGGGGAACTCCGCAGGAGGACTACGACGTTCCCCACGATCTCGCTCTCGCCATGGGTGAGTACCTTGCGGCCGCCGGTATCGACATCGCCATGGCTCCAGACCTTCGACTGGACCACGGCTTCGGCCAGTCGACGTTCGATCTCTTCGGCTCGCTCTCAGCCGTACCCATGATCCCCATCATCATCAACTGTGTGGACCGCCCGCTGTCGACAGCGAAGCGAACCGCAGCACTCGGAGCGGCGGTCGGCGCGTTCCTCCGAAGCCAGATCGCGGCCGACGAGCGCGTCTTGGTCATCGGCTCAGGCGGGATCTCCCACGCTCCGCCCTCGTTGATCCCCGGAGCCCGCGACCTGACCGAGGCCGACCGCCAAAAGCTCATCACCGACAACCTCGCAAAGGCAGCTGAGGCCATCAACCCCGCGTGGGACAAGAAGTTCCTGGCGCTGCTGGCCGGCGACCAGTGGGAAGAGCTGGCCGACCTCACGGCCGACGACCTCGCTCCGGCCGGCACAGGTGGCGCAGAGGTCCGCACCTGGATCGCCTGCGCCTTCGCTGGGGCCGAGCCGCTCCCGACACTCGTGTACCAACCGGTGACCGAGTGGATCACCGGCATGGGGATTTCGGCGAGTACCACCTTGACCGGACTGGCACGTTGACCACCGCGACATCGGCCTCGTCCGTCGACGGGGTCGGGAGAACCGGCCTATTTCTCGACGGACGATCAGTGCCGACTGAACGCACCTAACTCGGCGGCATAGGTGATCTCTGCCCTGGCGTCTGAAAGTGACTTTCCGTTCTCGGCAGAGATCAACCATGCCAACGCCTCATGGCCGCGCAACATCAGCTCGAAGGTGCGGCGCAGGAAGTCGGACCGCTTACGCGGAGCAAGGTGACGCCAGCCTTCGAGCGCAGCAGCAGCCGCATCGACAGCAGCCATGGCATGGGTCGCGTCGGCGGCATCGGAGACTCGGCGATGACCTCTACGGTTGCCGGGTCATGGACGGCGACTTTCGCTGGTTCTCTGAAGAGGCCGTAAGCGCCAACGGGACCTACGCGGTCGCCCCGGCAGGTGGCTCACGCACGCTGGTCACACACCATCCCGTGCCCCTCAGGGGTCGTGAACATCATGCCCACGACCACGTCAGGCGATGTGCTTTCCACGTGGCTCCGCGACCGACGCATCCGAGCCATCTCGTTCATCAGGTCGACTGCCGTCGGGCAAAACCTCCTGTGAGAAGCTGCACGGGACTCACGGTCGGGGCCACGTCTCCGGAAGGCTGTGCCCGCCATCGGCCACGAGAGCCGAGCCGGTGACGAACGACGCCGATTCGTGCGCCAGAAACATGACGCAAGCCGCGATCTCGTCCGGTGTGGCACTGCGTCCGATCGGGCCCGCCGCGGCGGCCGCTGCCTCGAACTCCAACTGCGAGCCGGTCGCCACATAGCCGGGGGCCACGACGTTCACGGTGACGCCGCACGACACCACCTCAAGGGCGAGCGCCCGGGACAGCCCCAGCAGCCCCGCCTTCGCGGCCGTGTACGTGGCCTGCCCCGGCATTGCGCTGACCGTGCCGGTGGTGGAGCCGACCGAGACGATACGGCCGTACCGGGCAGCCCGCATGATCGGTACCACGGCCCTACTCATCAGGAAAGCGCTGGTCAGGTTGCGGGACAGCGCCGTTTCCCAGTCGGCCAGAGACAGATCGGCGACGTCGTCGCCCGCGTCCCAGCCCGACGCCACGGACGTCATGCCGGCGTTGTTCACCAGCACGTCGACGCGGCCCCAGCGGTCCATCGCGGCCTGCACCAGGGCATCCGAGGCCCCGTCGATGGTGAGATCGGCGATCACACCGACCGCGGCGGGCCCCAGCTCCGCCGCTCGCTGGTGCACCCGCTCGGACGTCGCGCCCAACACGACGCGCGCACCCTCGGCGACCAGCCCCCTGGCCACCGCAGCGCCGATTCCGTCAGGGGCACCGGCTCCGGTCACGATGACTACTCGATCTGCGAAACGTGTCATGAAGGACAGCCCTTACGGATGAGGCCACTGTGCACTTACCAGTGGAAGTTCGGCGGACGGTTCAGCTCGTCTTCGGTGACGAGCGCCGATAGTCGGGGATCTTGACACCGCTCGCTGCGCTTCATCCAGCATGTGGCGTACACAGCGTCACCCGGGCCGCTCAGAGCATCGTCGACACCGGCGCAGGGTTCCCGGTCGGCCCAGACGCCGACCCGACGCGCTTCTCGCGGACCGCGGCTACGACCACGACAAGTACCGGCGCCTGCTGTGGTTGAGCCGTTGAGTTGATCTAGCCGTAGTCCGGCCCTGTGCCGGTCGCGATTCACAAGGTGCGGTTCAGTAGGGCGAGCAGCGCTGTCCAGTGGCGTTCCGCGGCCTCGGGGTTGTAGCCGTCGGTGTCGGCCTGGGTGTAGCCGTGGTGCGCGCCGGTATAGACCTCGGTGTGGTGGCGGACGCCTGCCGCCGTGAGCGCCTTGTCGAGGCGGTCGATCTGCTCGGTGGGCAGTGAGTGGTCCTGGTCCGCGTGGCCGAAGTACACCTCGGCGGTGATGCGGTCGGCCAGCAGGTGCGGGCTGTCGGGGGTGTCGGGTGCCAGGTTGCCGCCGTGGAAACCGGCAGCGGCGGCGATCTGCTGCGGGTAGGTGGCGGCAGTGCGCAGGGCCAGGCCGGCACCCATGCAGTAGCCGGTGGTGCCGGCGGGCCCGGCGGCGGCATGGGGGCAGTCGGTGAGCCAGCGCAGATAGGCAGCGGCGTCGTGCATCGCCAGTTCGGGGGTCAGCGCCTGCATGAGCGGTCGGACCTGCAGGAAGATCTCCGGGCGCTGGGAGAGGTCGATGAAGTCGGGCAACTCGAAGACGGGTGCTCGCCCGTGGCGGTAGAAGAGGTTGGGGACCAGGACGGTGTATCCGGCCCCTGCGAGGCGGTCGGCCATCCTTTTCAGGTGCGGGCGGATCCCGAAGGCGTCCATGTAGAACAGGACTGCGGGGTGGGGGAGGTTGTCGTCGGGGCGGGCCAGGTAGGCGTCGGCCGTGCCGTGCTGGGTGGGAATCTCGACGGTTGTCGCATGCACGGTGGTCATGGCTGCTTCTCTCTGTTTGTCGTGTGGTTCCGGCTTGTCGTGTGGTTCCTGCGTCGGGATGTCGGCACCTTTGGTGGGACCGTGCCGGTCTTCGAGGTCGCTCCCGGGCGAGCGCACACAGGGTGATGCGGGGATCAGCGCGCGGCTTCGCGCAGGTAGCGGGACGTTCCAGAAGGCGGCACCACCGGTCTGGCCGGTGGCGCCGCCTTCTGTCCACCTAAGGGGTTCCGGCCGTTGCGCCATCGCTTTCCCGCGCTTTCCCGTGTGGAGGTTGATGACTTGGCCGCCTCCGCGTAACTCACGCCTTGCTGCACGAGCCGGAAGTATTCCTTCCGCTCACGGGTCAGCAGAGCTGCGCCATGGCTCCGCGCAGCTGAGGGTGAGTAGGCCGTCATTGGTGCCCACCGAAGTTCAGTGACCCCGGGCTAAATGCCTCCGGGTGTGAGGCAGACTCACGTTGCGATCGCCGGAAGGCTAGCATGCCAGTAAGGCGATTTGGGGAGACGCGATGACAGTCCGCACAGGTGCGCGGTACACCGAGAGCCCCCAGAAGAAGCCCCGCGAGGTGGGGTTGCAAGGTGGGCTCGTCGACGGCGCCACTCGGCGCCCCGCCCTCAAGCGGCCGATCGAGCGGATCGCGCGACTGTAGGACCTTCAGCGGAATGGGGCGCGGGCTTTGCGGTCAGCACGCTCGGCTGCGCGGGCGTGGTGCGCAAGGCCTGGGCCGGCCGCCGTCGGCCGGCCCAGTACGGTCACCTACTTCCGCAAGGTGTTCGTCCCGCTCACTCGGCTGCGCCGCGACTCGTGCCACTTCCGCGCTTTCGCCACCGTCTCAGGCGACGTGCCCGCCCCCTTCCTCAGCCGGCCGTGCGCCTGCAGGTGCTGGACCGGACCGTCACGTCAGGCTGATGACGCTCGCGACGCGAGATCGAGAGCGATGTCGGTGATCATGTCCTCCTGGCCGCCGACCATCTTGCGGCGTCCGACCTCGACGAGGATCGCGCGGGTGTCGATGCCGTAGCGCTCGGAGGCCTTTTCGGCATGGCGCAGGAAGCTGGAGTAGACGCCCGCGTAGCCGAGCGTCAGGGTCTCGCGGTCCACCCGCACCTCGCGGTCCTGCAGCGGTCGTACGAGATCGTCGGCGGCGTCCATGAGGGGGAACAGGTCGCAGCCGTGCTCCCAGCCCATGAGGTCGGCGACCGCGACGAACGCCTCCAGCGGGCAGTTGCCGGCGCCCGCGCCCTGTCCGGCGAGTGAGGCGTCGACGCGGGTGACACCCTCCTCGACGGCGACCACGCTGTTGGCGACGCCGAGGGCGAGGTTGTGGTGGGCGTGGATGCCCAACTCGGTGTCCGGGGAAAGGACTTCGCGGTAGCTGCGAAAGCGGTCGCGGATGCCGTCCATCGTCAGGCGGCCGCCGGAGTCGGTGACGTATATGCAGTGGGCGCCGTAGGACTCCATCAGCTTGGCCTGGCGGGCGAGTTCAGCGGGCTCGGCCATGTGGGACATCATCAGGAACCCGGCGACGTCCATGTCCAGTTCCCGTGCGGCGGCGATGTGTTGGGCGGCGATGTCGGCCTCGGTGCAGTGGGTGGCGATACGCACGGAGCGGATGCCCAGGGCGTGCGCCTGCTTGAGGTCGTGGATGGTGGCGATGCCGGGCAGCAGGAGGGTGGTGGGCACGGCGTGGTGGGTGGCGTCGGTGACGGCCTCGATCCACTCCCAGTCGGTGTGGGCGCCGACGCCGTAGTTGATGCTGGAGCCGGACAGCCCGTCGCCGTGTGCGATCTCGATCGCGGCCACGCCTGCCGCGTCCAGCGCTGCCGCGATGGTGCGGGCCTGCTCGACGGTGTAGCGGTGGCGGACGGCGTGCATCCCGTCCCGCAGGGTCACGTCCTGGATGTACAGACGGGTCATCGGGCTGCGACCTCCGTGGCACGGTGGGCGGCCATGCGCTCCGCGGTACGCAGCGCGGCCGAGGTCATGATGTCGAGGTTTCCGGCGTAGGCCGGGAGGTAGTGGGCGGCGCCCTCGACCTCCAGGAAGACCGAGACCTTGAGGGCCTCGTCGGCGCCGGGGGCGGCGAGGGCGTGCAGCGGGTCGTCGGCCGGCACCCGCTCGAACTGCACCTTCTGCTTCAGCCGGTAGCCGGGCACGTACGTCCGCACACGGGCGACCATGTCCTCCACCGAAGCGGTCACTGCCGCCTCGTCGCAGTCGCCGACCAGGCAGTAGACGGTGTCCCGCATGATCAGCGGTGGCTCGGCCGGGTTGAGGACGATGATCGCTTTACCCGTCCTCGCGCCGCCGACCTTCTCGATGGCCGAGGACGTGGTCTCGGTGAACTCGTCGATGTTCGCCCGGGTGCCGGGGCCTGCGGAGCGGGAGGCGATGGAGGCGACGATCTCGCCGTAGTGGACCGGAGTGACCGCGTTGACGGCGGCGACGATCGGGATGGTGGCCTGGCCGCCGCAGGTCACCATGTTGACGTTGGAGGCGTCCACGTGGTCACCGCCGTTGACCGGTGGGACGACGTACGGCCCCAGCGCGGCGGGAGTGAGGTCGACGACCGTCTTTCCGTGCTCGCGCAGGACCTGGTCGTGACGACGGTGGGCGCCCGCGGAGGTGGCGTCGAAGACGATGCTCACATCCTGGAACTCGTCCATGGCCACCAGGCCGTCGATGCCCTCGTGCGTGGTGGCGACCTTGAGGCGACGTGCCCGCGCAAGACCGTCGGAAGCCGGGTCGATGCCAACCATGGCGGCGATCTCCAGGCTCTCCGACAGCCGCAGAACCTTGATCATGAGGTCGGTGCCGATGTTCCCCGAGCCGATGACGGCCACCTTGGTACGGGGCGAGGGTGTCGTGGTGGTCACTGCTGCTCTGCCTTCTGGTCGGGTGCGGGGGAAGCGAAGCCGACACGTACGGAGCCGAGTCCGGAGATCACCGTTTCGTAGCGGCTGCCGGGGAGGACGGCGACCATGGGGCCGAGAGCGCCGGTCAGTACTACATCGCCGGCGCGCAGCGGGTCGCCCATCGCGGCCAGCGTCGACGCGAGCCACACGGCTGCGTTCAGGGGGCTGCCGAGGCAGTCGGCGCCGCTGCCGTGGGAGACCTCCTCACCGTCGCGGGTGAGCGTCATGCGCACGGTGCGAAGATCGACCGAGGTCAGTGGCACCGGAGTGCCGCCGATGACGAACATGCCGGAGGAGGCGTTGTCGGCGACCGTGTCGACCAGGCTGATGTCCCAGTTCGCGATCCGGCTGTCGACGATCTCCAGGGCGGGCAGGGCGAAGTCCACAGCGCGCAGCACATCGGCGAGCGTCGTCTCGGGGTGCGGCAGGTCCGAGGCCAGGACGAGTGCGACCTCTGCCTCGATTTTGGGCTGGAGCAGCCGCCCGTGTGGCACGGTCCCGCCGTCGGGTACCGCCATGTCGGACAGAAGGGCGCCGAAGTCGGGCTCGTCGACTCCCAGCTGGTGTTGAACGGCCGGTGAGGTCAGGCCGATCTTGCGGCCGACGAGACGGCGGCCCTGAGCGAGCCTGCGCTCGACGTTGATGCGCTGTACGGCGTAGGCGGTGCTGAGGTCACCGGCGGGCAGCTGGTCGCGTACCGCCGGACACGGTGTGCCCGACTGCTCTGCTTCCCAGAGAGCGTCGGCCGTTTTGCGTGTCTCCGGGGAAGGCGCGTCGGGGGAATGGGGCGGCATGGGCAACCTCCGGGAGTGCGGGTCAAACCAATCCCTGGATAGACGACACACGGCAGATGCGGCAAAGTTTGTTCCATGTCACGGCACAGGGTGAACGGCACCATGCTGGAAAAGGCCATTCTTCTGCTGGAGTGCTTCAAGCCCAGTGGCGGACCGTTCCGTCTCACGGAACTTGCGGAGCGCGCGGGCCTCGCCAAGAGCACCACGTTCCGGCTGGTGGGCTCTCTGTTGGATCTCGGCCTGCTCGAGCGCAGCGAGGAGGGGTATCACCTCGGGGGAAAGCTCTTCGAGCTGGGATCGCTCGTGCCGCGCCGCCGTGACCTGCGCGAGGCGGCCCTTCCGTTTCTCCAGGATCTGTTCGAGGCGACGCGCGCCACCGTGCATCTCGGAGTGCGTGAGGGGCACGAGGTCGTCTACGTCGAGCGGATTCACGGTCACGAATCCCTCGCCCTTCCTTCGCGTATCGGCGGCAGCCTGCCCCTGACCTGTACGGGCGTGGGCAAGGCTCTGCTGGCCTTCTCGCCGGCCGAACTCACCGACGAGGTGCTCGCGGGCCCGTTGCCCCGGCTGACCCGCTATTCGGTGACCGACCCGGCCAGACTCCGCACCGCGCTTGAGCAGGTCCAGGTGTCGGGCCTCGCCTATGAGGAGCAGGAGGCCGCCGAGGGGGTGGGCTGCATTGCGGCCCCGGTGTTCGGGGCGGGCGGCAAGGCCGTCGCAGCGTTGTCCGTGGCAGTACCCCGGGCAAGCTTCCACCCGGCGCGGCTGGCTCCGGCGGTGCGCACCGCCGCGCTCGGTCTGTCCCGGACGCTGCGAAGCGGAGTCTGAGTCAGGCTCCGAAAGCAGGGGGTTGTGCTGGCAGGAAACCCGCTCTAGCGTTACTTGCATGCTAGTACGCCAGTTGTTGTTCAACTGGACCGGTGGAATCCGCCCCGCCGACATCCCGCGGCCGCTGCGGGCACTGGCGCCTCTATTCATCGAGGGACGAGATGAGCGACAACGAAGTCTTTGATGCCGACGTTCTGGTCGTCGGCGCCGGACCCATGGGTGCGACCACAGCTCTGGCGCTCGCCACCTACGGCGTGCGCGTGGCGATGGTGTCGCGCTGGACGTGGGTCGCGAACACCCCCCGTGCCCACATCACCAACCAGCGCGCGCTGGAGGTGCTGCGAGACCTCGGGGTGGAAGAGGAGGTTCTCCGGGTGGCGACACCCTGGGACCAGATGGGCGACATGCTCTTCGCCACCAGCCTCGCCGGGGAGGAGATCGCCCGGCTGCGGGCCTGGGGCACCGGGGACACGCGCAGGGGTGACTACCTCAGTGGCAGTCCGTGCCCCCTTGTCGACGTGGTTCAGCCCTTGCTGGAACCGGTGCTGGTACAGAACGCGGCCGCCCGCGGAACCGACCTCCGCTTCAACACGGAGTACCTGGGGCACGAGCAGGACGGCCAGGGCGTCACCGCGCGGTTGCAGGACAGGATCACCGGTCGCGAGTACACGTTCAGGACGCGCTATCTGGTGGGCGCCGACGGAGCTCGCTCGCAGATCGCCGAAGAGGCGGAGCTGCCTTTCGAGGGACGCATGGCCCGCGCCGGTACGGTCTACGTCCAGTTCGACGCGGACCTGAGCCGGTATGTGAAGCACCGGCCGAGCACTCTGCACTGGATCGCGTCCCCGGCTGCCGAGTTCGGTGAGATCGGCATGGCGGTCCTGCGAGCGGTCCGCCCGTGGGACCAGTGGATCGCCGGCTGGGGCTTCGACATGGCCGATGGCGAGCCCGAGTACTCCCCGGAAGCGCTCCTCGACCGGGTCCGCATCCTGATCGGAGACCCGGACATCGACCTGACCATCCGGTCCGTGTCCACCTGGTACGTCAATCAGCAGCACGCCCTGCACTACTCACGGGGGCGTGTCTTCTGCGGGGGCGACGCCGTTCACCGGCACCCGCCGAGCAGCGGCCTTGGGTCGAACACCTCCATCCAGGACGCGTTCAACCTCGCCTGGAAGCTCGCCTACGTCATCCAGGGGCACGCCGCGCCCAGCCTGCTGGATTCCTACTCGCCCGAGCGGGCTCCCGTGGGCAAGCAGGTCGTGGCCCGCGCCAACCAGTCCCGGCTCGACTACCGGCCGATTCAGGAGTGCTTCAAGGACCCGGGCGCGAAGGACCCCTTCGCCGCCGGAATGCGGCGCCTGAAGGACCCGGGGCCCGAAGGGGAACGGGTACGCGAGGCGCTCTACCAGGCCCTGGAGCTGAAACAGACCGAGTTCAGTGCCCAGGGAACGGAGCTGAACCAGCGCTACGAGTCGTCCGCGGTGGTCCCGGAACCCGACTCCGCCCCGGAGGAGTGGAAGCGGGACCGGGGCCTGTACCTGCAGGCCACCACACGTCCCGGCGCCAAGATCCCGCACGCCTGGCTGGTGGGCCGGGACGGCAGGCGCCTGTCGACCTTGGACGTCACGGGCAAGGGCAAGTTCAGTCTGGTCACCGGAATCGCGGGACAAGCCTGGTCCGCGGCCACCGACGAACTGGACGTCCCGTATCTGCGCACGGTCGTTGTCGGGGAGCCCGGCAGCGCCGACCCGTACGGCGAGTGGCACGGTGTCCGCGAACTCCCCGAAGGGGGCGCGCTGCTCGTGCGCCCCGACGGATATGTCGCCTGGCGGCACAGCGAGCCGGTGAACAACACCGGGGACGCCCGGAAGCTCCTCCAGCAGGCACTGGACGCGGTGCTCGGCTGGGAGACGACCCCAATCGAGGAAGCGAACCGATGACCCACGAAACGTACACGAGCGTCTGGTCGGACCTCGCCCAGGTCGAGTTCAGCCAGGGGTTCCTCCAGGCAGGCCCGTACCGCACGCGCTACCTGCACGCGGGCGACGACTCCAAGCCCGTCCTCCTGATGCTGCACGGCATCACCGGGCACGCCGAAGCCTACGTGCGGAACCTGGCCGCACACGCCGAGTACTTCTCCGTCTGGGCCATCGACTTCATCGGGCACGGCTACTCCGCCAAGCCCGACCACCCGCTGGAGATCAGGCACTACATCGAGCAGGTCAACGCCGTCCTCGACACGCTCGGTGCGGAGAAGGCGTACTTGTCGGGGGAATCGCTCGGCGGCTGGGTCACTGCGGCGTTCGCCCGACGGCAGCCGGAACGGGTGGAGCGCGTCGTGCTCAACACCATGGGTGGCACCATGGCCAACCCGGCGGTGATGGAGCGGCTGTACACCCTGTCGATGGAGGCCGCGAAGGACCCCTCCTGGGAACGCGTACAGGCTCGTCTCGAGTGGCTGATGGCGGACCCGTCGATGGTCACCGACGACCTCATCAGGACTCGGCAGGCCATCTTCCAGCAGCCGGACTGGATCAAGGCGTGTGAAGCGAACATGGCGCTGCAGAACCCGGAGATCCGCAAGCGGAACATGCTCTCCGACGACGACCTGCGCGCGATCCAGGCTGACGCCCTGGTGGTGTGGACGACGAAGGATCCCTCCGGCCCGGTCGACGAAGGCCGCCGCATCGCCGGCCTGATTCCCCACGGGCGCCTGGCGGTGATGGAGAACTGCGGCCACTGGCCCCAGTACGAGGATGCGGACACCTTCAACCGCATCCACCTCGATTTCCTTCTCGACCGCGACCAGGAAGACTGAGAGGAACCGGAACATGCCTCTCGCACTGACCTGCATGTCGCACAGCCCGCTGCTGGAGTTCACGCAGCCCCCTGAGGACGTGGCGAAGGAAGTGGACGCCGCCTTCGCCTCGGCCCGGGGGTTCGTGAAGGACTACGATCCGGAGCTCGTGGTGGTCTTCGGGCCGGATCACTACAACGGTTTCTTCTACGAGCTCATGCCGCCCTACTGCATCGGGCTCCAGGCCCGAGGCATCGGTGACTTCGGCACGGCGGAGGGACCGCTGAACGTCCCGCGGGAGACGGCCCACGCACTGGCGCAGGCAGCCTTGAACGCCGGCGTCGACCTCGCGGTCTCCCTCCGCATGGAAGTCGACCACGGGATCGTCCAGCCGTTGGAGATCCTTTTCGGTGCGCCCGACAGCGTCCCGGTGGTGCCCGTGTTCCTCAACAGCGTCGCGCCGCCCTTCACTCCCGTGGAGCGTGTGCGCGCCCTGGGACATGCGCTGGGCACCCGGCTGGCACAGAGCGACCAGCGGGTCCTTCTCGTCGGGTCCGGCGGGCTGTCCCACGATCCGCCGGTGCCCAGGCTCGCCGACGCGACGCCGGAGGCGGAGCAGCGGCTCATTTCCAACCGCAACCCCACCGCGCAGATGAGAGCGGCCCGCCAGCAGCGGATCATCGACGCGGCAGCGAGTTTCGCCGCCGGCGACACAGAACTCCAGGACCTGAACCCCGAGTGGGACAACGCGTTTCTCGACCACCTGGCCGCCGCCGACTTCGATGCGATCGACGCCTACAGCAATGACGACATCGTCGCCCGGGGCGGCAACTCGGCCCAGGAGATCCGATCGTGGATCGCCGCCTATGCGGCACTGTCGGCCGCGGGCCCCTACCAGATGACGTCGCGCTACTACCGGCCGATCAAGGAGTACATCGCCGGATTCTCGGTGACGACAGCTCTTCCCACCCGCGCGTGAACCGAGCCGCATGACGCAGGCCTCTGCCGACACCATGTGCGGCAGGGGCCTGTGAGTACAGCTGTGGTACGCGCAGAAGATCCTGTCAGAGCTGCGTCGGGCGCATGATCGCCAGTGTGCCGAGGATGTGGCGTTCCATCTCTCTGCGAGCGGTGTCGGCGTCGTGGTCCCACAATGCCTTCCGGATGCTCTCGTGGTCGTCGTGGCGGGCGTCGAGCGCGGCGTGCAGAGGATGATCAGCACCGGAAGTGTTGATCAGGAAGTCGCTGAGATCCCACATACGGTGACTGACCTCGGCAACCACGGCGGAACCCGCGAGCGTGTGGATCTGCGCGTGGTACTCGCGGTTGAGGGCGCGGTAGTGGTGGGAACGCGCCGCGGGATCAGTTTCGGAAGTGAGGTGCCCGATGCGCGCGGAAATGGCGTCGAGCCCGCGTAGCCCGGCCTCGGTGCAGCGCGTTGCCGCGAGGCCGGCGATGGTGCCTTCCATACTTGCGAACAGGGCGAAGAAGTCCTGGACTTCGTGCACTTCGTAGCGCGCAACCTCGCAGCCGACCTGCGGGATGATCGTCACCAGTCCATCCGCGGACAGCAGGCGCAGCGCCTCCATGACGGGCTGTTTACTCACCCCCAGTTCGGCACCCAGCTCGACGGCGGAAAGTCGCTGTCCCGGGCGGTACCCGCCCTCCAACAGCCGCTCCTTGATCTGCTCGTACGCCAGCGATCCCAGGCGCATCGGAGCCCGGCCACGGGCACCCCGAGGAGCGAACTGCGCTCCGGAAGCGCCCTCCGACCTGCGGTGACCGGGCTGCGGTGCGGTTTCGTCCCGTGCCATCAGATGTCCCCCGTGCCGAGCTTGCGAATTCGTGTGTCCAGGGTATTGCCCGCCGGTGTCGCCGAAGCTACCTTTTTGTTCTAGAAGGCTAGCATGCCAGTTACCGGGAATCTGGCGTCCGGAGGCGTGCGGATGCCCGTCGTCGGATCCCGCGCGGCCGACCAACTCACAGCGACTTCGGTCCGGCCCCATTCGCTTCGTGAACCCAGCCGCCGCCCAACAGTTCTCCGGAGGTCGCCATGACCGAGCTCGACCCTTCCCGCACTGCCGTGATCAACGTCCACTGGCAGCGGGACATCGTGACGGCCGACGGGGCCTTCGGCCCGTTCTTCGCGGAACCCGTCGAACGGCGCGGTGTCATCGCCGGCGCCGACCGGCTCAACCGCGCGGCCCGTGACGCCGGCGCCACGATCGTCTACACCCGGGTGGCGTTCCGGCCCGGCTACCCCGACCTGTTCGCCAACTGCCCGCTCCTCGCCCTCGTCGCCGAGCACCAGGCACTCGAAGACGGCACTGAAGGCGCCGCGATCGTCAAGGAACTCACACCCGAAGCCGGCGACCTGGTGATCACCCATCCTCGCGTCACCGGATTCCACGGCACCGAACTCGACGTCCTGCTGCGCGGCAAGGGCATCGACACCGTGCTCTTCACCGGCGTCGCCACGAACGTCTCCGTGGAAGGCACCGCACGCGAAGCCGTCAACCACGGCTACCGGACCGTGCTGGTCTCCGACGCGTGCTCCGCAGCCTCCGACGAGGCCCACCAGGCCACACTCGACTCCTTCGCGCTGCTCGGCGAGGTGAGCACCACCGACGCCCTGGTGGCGGCCTTGAAGGCGCGCACGCCATAGCCCCGCCTACCGCCCGGTCGTCCGACCACACCCCAGCGAACCCCACATCTCAGGAGACATCCGCCATGAACACGATGCTCACCGCCCGGCTGCACGAGATCGGCGCCCCTATGCAGCTCGACCGGCTGCCCGTTCCCGAGCCGCGGCCGACCGATGTCCTCGTCCAGGTCAAGGCATGCAACGTCGTACCGAACCTGGGCAACGTGCTCACCACGTACGCCGAGTGGTTTCCTTACCTGCCGCTGCCGAAGCTCCCGGCGGTCTTCGGCCTCGACTCCGCGGGCGTGGTCGCCCAGGTCGGCAGCCTGGTCACCGACGTCGAAGTGGGCGACCGGGTCTACGTCAACCCCGGCCTGTCCTGCGGAGCCTGCCGGGCCTGTCGCCGAGGCGAGGAGCCCAACTGCGACAACTACACCTTCATGGGCTACTTCTCCTTCGGCACCGACGGCCAGGACCGTTTCGACGCCTACCCCTACGGCGGGCTGTCCGAATACCTCACGGCGCCGCAGCGCAACCTCGTCAAGCTGCCCGACAGCGTCACCTTCGAGCAGGGAGCCCGCTTCGGCTACCTGGGTACCGCCTACTCTGCGCTGCGCAAGGCAGGTGCCGGACCGGGCCGCACCGTGCTCATCGACGGCATCTCCGGAACCCTGGGGCTGGGTGCCTGTCTCATCGCTCTCGGCCTCGGCGTCGGCCGCATCCTGGGCACCGGGCGCAACGCCGACCTGCTGCAAGACGTCAAGGCCCTCGCACCCGACCGCATCGACGTCCACGCCGCCGGCACCGGACCGTTGCCCGAGTGGGTACGCGAACGTACGGACGGCGAGGGCGCCGACATTCTGATCGACAGCCTTGGTCCCGGGAGCCCCGAGGAGTCTTTCGTCGAGGCGCTCTCCTCCCTGGGCCGTGGCGGAGTCGCGGTGAACATCGGGGGCATGATGGGGCGGCCTGCCCTCGACCTGTTCTCGATGATGTGCTCGCAGAACAGCGTCATCGGCAGCCTCTGGTTCTCCACCGGGGAAGCCCAGGACATGGCCGACATGGCCGGCAGCGGAGTGCTCGACCTCTCCGTCTTCGAACACCATGCCTTCCCGCTCGAGAAGATCAACAGCGCCCTCGCCGACCTGCCGTCCCGGCACGGCGGATTCACGAACTTCGTCTGCACACCCTGACAAGGTTGTTCGGCGGGGCGCGCCGACCTCCATGACGGCAGCGGCGAGGGTGCCGGGGGTCGGCTCGCGGCCGACTCTCGGGCGCCGGGGTTTTGCGGAATCTCCGTGACGAGCGACACCGGCGAAGTCACCGCCGAGGCCGTAGCCGTGACCGACCGGGATGAGACGGCTCCCGGCGGGCGGGTGGGCGCCGCGCGCTCGGCACCGCTTGTCTGCTCGGCGCGTCCACCTGCAAGTGTGGAGAAACTCGCGTGCCTCGACTGTCCGCCGGCCGCTACGCCTTCGTCTGGGGCGCCGGCGTGTCCTCGGGCCAGGGCAGCAGCGGCTGCGGCCGGCAGACGTTCACTGTGGAGCAGTGCCGTTCATGCCGTGCTCGACCGGCCAGCTCGTCAGCAGGTCGACCCGCTGTGTAGTCGAACGGTCACCGACCAGGTTGTAGACCCGGTTGGTCCGGCTCGGGTCCCGCCCGGCAGCGCCGGCCGCCTCGCCGATTCGCCGGTTCGCGTCGTCCAGCTCCTCCGGGGCGAGAAATTCCTTCGAGGGCAGCCAGCCGCCTGTCCCCGCTGGAGTTCGCCCACGGCGGCCGTGAAGCGTGCTTCACGGCCGCCGTCCGGAGGGCGCTGTTTCTAGGCGGCGATGCGGTGGGCTATCACCTTGGCCGTGGAGGCTGCGTCGTCCAGTGCCTGCTGGCGGGAGGCTTCGAAGAGGGGGATCAGCTGGGACATCGCCGGGTTGTGTACGGCCATCGTGAGTTCCGGGACGATGAAGTTCACGTCCAGGGCGAGCGCGTCGGCCAGAACGGCCGTGAGGTAGTTCTGCACGTATTCGTAGCCCTCGCGGGGCGTGCCCGGGGCGTAGGAGCCGCCGCGGCTGGCGACGACGGCGACGGGGGTGCCCTTGAGCCTGGAGCTTTCCACGCCGGCGGTGCGGCCGACGAGGACGATGTTGTCGAGCCACGCCTTGAGGGTCGAGGGAATCGAGTAGTTGTACATCGGAGCGCCGATCAGTATGGCGTCGGCGTTCTCCAGCTCGTCGATCAGCGTCAGCCGGTGGGCGAGGGCGGCGGCCTGGGCGGGGGTGTGCGTGGCCGGGTCGGTCTGGCCGGCGGTGTGGGCGTCGGCGGTGAGGTGCGGTACGGGGTTCGTGGCGAGGTCACGGTAGATGACCGTGCCCTCGGGGTGGTGCTCCTGCCAGGTCCGGCGGAAGGCGGCGGTCACGGCGCGGGAGGAGGAGGCGTCGCCGGAAAACAGCGAGGAATCGAGATGCAGAAGAGTGGCCATGGGATGTTCCTCAGGTGTAGCAGTGGTCGGGAATGCGGATGATCGGTGACGGTCCGCGTAGCGAGGGCGGTCTCGCGATCACCCGGCCGGGTTTGCCGGGCGGAAGGTGAGCTGTGGCGCCTCGGATTCAGGCGCTGGTCAGGAGGCGAGGACGAGCGTGGCGGCGGCAGCGATCGCGATGACGGTGAGGATGATGGGTGCCATCGCGTTGCCGCGGGTCTCGGGGTTGGCGTAGTCGCCGGACTTGGCGTGGAAGCCGACGGCTCCGACGAGCAGGACTGCGAATCCCAGGGCGGCGGCAACGCCGATGGGCTGCCAGAAGAGACCGGCGATGAGCCCTGCGGCTGCGGCCAGCTCGGCCAGCCCGATGAACCGGACCAGCGGGGCGCTGAAGCCTCCGGGAGACTGCAACTGGGCTGGAATGCTGCCCTTGAGCAGGGCTTTCGGTAGTCCGGCGGCCAGCCCGACAACGGCGAGCAGAACGCTCAGTACGGCGGCGAAGACAAACACGGGTCATGCCTTTCTGGAGAGTGATTCGGACCGCCCGAGCTGTGAGGGACCGGCATCCGTGGAGGATGGGTGTGCCGGCGGGTTTTGCTGCTCACGCGTGAGCGTTGCTGAAGTGCGGTCTCATCGATGGAGAGCGCTGCTGCGCGGCAACCCGGCCGCGGGCCGGGCGCCGGCCGCCGCGGTGCGGCCGGTGACGGCAGACGCTGAGGCGGGACGGCTCGTCGGCGCCGGCCGCACCGCCTGTGGAAGGCGGAATGCGGCCGATCAGGTGAGGGGCTGTTCGGTGAAGTTCCTGAGCACCAGTGCGCCGGGAACCTCGATGAGGCGTCCGCCTTCGTCGATCCTGCCGAGTTCCACCGGCGACAGGCCGAGCGTGCGGGCGAGCTCGGCGATCTGGGAGCTGGCCTCCCCGGAGTCGCTGGAGACGAAGACCACGCGCTTGCCCTGGCCGGAGGGCACTTCGGCGGCGAGCGTCTGGGCGGGAAGGTGGTTGAAGCCCTTCACGATCTGGGCGCCGGGCAGGACCTCGGCCGCGTACTGCGAGGAGAGCCGACCCTTGAGGATGTCGCCCGCGTTGGGCGCGTAGTGCGCGTTGGTGGTGTCGACGACGATCTTCCCGTTCCAGTCGGGCAGGGCGTTGCCGAACGTCTCGACTGCGCCGAACGGGATGGCCATGAAGATGACGTCGCTCGCCAGTGCCTCGGTGAGCGTCACGGCCCGGACCGTGGAACCCCAGGAGGCGGCGAGTTCGCTGATCGAGCCCGGTCCGCGGGTGTTGGCGATGCTGACCTCGACTCCGGCCCGGGCGAAGAGACGCGCCAGCGCCGAACCGATGTTTCCGGTGCCCACGATGGCGTAGCGGGTGTCTGCAGACATGAGTGCTCCCTGTTCCAGTAATTGCTGAAGGCTGTCGAGGCGGCAGAGCAGCTTCGTCGTCCGGTCTGTTGTCGCCGCGTTTCTGTAGGCGGCTCCGACCTCCGCAAGCCATTTGGTTGAGGTGTTAACCAAACCGTACGACGGACTGGTTAACATGTCAACCAAAGCGGTAGGATGGGCTTCATGGACGAACCGCGATGGCTGGACGAGCGTGAACAGCGGGCTTGGCGCAGCCTCATGAAGATGCAGGCCGGCCTGTCCGAATACATCGAGCGGCAGCTGCGCACCCACAGCGGGCTGTCCACCGCCGACTACCAGGTGCTGGCGCACCTGTCTGAGGCGCCCGAGGGACGCCTGCGGTCGTTCGCACTCGGAGATGCGCTGCAATGGGAGAAGAGCCGTCTGTCGCAGCATCTGACCCGCATGCAGAACCGCAACCTCATCCGCCGCGAGCGATGCGCGACCGACCAGCGAGGGGCCGTCGTGGTCATCACCGAACAGGGCCGCACCCTCGTCGAGGCAGCCGCCCCGCTCCACCTGGCTGACGTGCGCAATGTGCTGATCGACCACGTGACCCCTGCGCAGATGGACCTGCTGATCGAATTGGGAGACCAGGTGGAGGCGCAACTCGCCGAGATCGATCAGAAACCGGGATGACCCCTTGCGTCCCCGCCGGGCTGCCGCCGACCGTGCCGTCAGAGTCTCGCCCGGGGTGCTGATGAGGGCCCGGCATCGCACCAACCGCCCTTACTGCGACACTCCCATCCAACAAAGAAGACGATGCGGGTCGACGAGCCTCGCCTTCAAAAAACGAACGTTTTCTGGAGATCACCGTGCGGGGGTCCGCACACCCCGCAGCCCCTTCAAAAAACCCTTCAAAAACCTGGGTCATTCAAGAACCCTCGACCACCGTTTTCTGACATGATCCGGGGTCATGAGTGAGACTCCGGAGCCGTCCGGCCACCCCGAACTCCTCGTTGCCGAACCGCTTGTCTGCACCGAGATCAAGATCGGGTACGCGCGGGTGTCCAGCGGCGGACAGAAGCTCGACCGGCAGATCGACGCCCTCACCACCGCCGGATGCCGGAAGATCTTCTCGGACAAGAAGTCCGGCAAGAACGCCCTCCGCCCGGAATTGAAGGCGTGCCACGCCTTCCTCGACGCTGGCGACACCCTCGTCGTCCCGTCGCTCGACCGCTACGGCCGCAGCCTCCAGGACCTCATCAACATGGTCGCCGAACTCCGGACGCGCGGGATCGGCTTCACCTCGCTGCACGAGAACCTCGACACCACCACCCCCGGCGGCCGACTCGTCTTCCACGTCTTCGCCGCTCTGGCGGAGTTCATCCGCGAACTCATCGTCCAGGGCACCCGCGAGGGCCTGGCCGCCGCCCGCGCCCGCGGCCGGGTCGGCGGGCGCCCCACCGTCGCTACCGAGGAAGTCATCCGCGCCGCCCGCGACCTGCTGCCCGACCCCGGCCGCTCCATCACCTCGATCGCCAAAATGCTGGGCATCTCCCCGGGCACCCTCTACAACCACATCCCCGACCTCCAAGACCTGCGCGCCTCCGCCGTCCCCCACCAGCTCGACGCTGCGGAACGGTGACCCCACGTGCCGATCCGTCCCTAGGACCGCGAGCGTTGTCCCGCCGACTGGCCGGACATCTCCAACGCCATCAACGAACGCGCCGGCTGGCGGTGCGAGTGTGAAGGCGAGTGCGGACGCGGCAGTCACCCCGGCCGGTGTCCCAACCGGCACGGACAGCCCGTGTACGGCACCGGTTCGCGGGTCATCCTGACGACGAGAGCGCGCACCTCGACCACACGCCGGAGAACTGTCACCCGGCCAACCTCAAAGCCATGCCAGGGCTGCCACCTGCACTACGACCGTAACCACCACGCCCGTACCCGGGCCCAGACCCGGCATACCGCGCTCGAAACCGGCGGGCAGCTGACGTTTGAGTTGTAGGCGAACGTAGCAAGATCAAGTGCTTAGCGTTACTGGCTGTTCCGCTAGTCCCCAAGGCCGGACAAGGTGCCGCCGAACCGGCTGGCGACGCTGGCGCGGGTCGGCCTGGGGTCGAGGGCGCCGATCCTGGAGCGCACGCCGGAGCCGAAGCGCACGGCGCTGCTGACGTCGGTGGTCGGCACCTGAAGGCGTCTGCGATCGACGACGCGTTGGATCTGTTCTCGGTGCTGATGCAGGTGAAGCTGATCAGCGCCGCGCGGCGGGCGACGGACCGGGACTGGCTCGCGGTCCGGCCTCGCATGGCGAAGTCGGCGCGGATGCTCGATGGGGTGTGTACGCGATCCACTCGGTGACGACACCGCAGGTGCCCGGCCGGGTGCGGCTCGCTCGAGGGCTATGGGAAGGGCTGGCCTCCGCCGTTCAGCGGTGGCCGATGCCCCCAGGGCCGTGCTCGGCCGGGACCGCCTCGCCCGCGGCGACGGGCCCGGGCGGCGTCCCGTCACCGAACGGCGAGCCGCCCAGCTCCTCCCGCCCGTGGCGGGTCAGCCAGTTCGCGGTGTCCGGCCCCAGCGGGGTCACCTGGGACGGATTGATGAATGCGTGGACGACGTAGTAGTGCTCCTTGATCTGCGGGAAATCGGTCGTGTCACCAAAGCCCGGGGTCTGGAACAGGTCGCGGGCGTAGGCCCACAGCACCGGCATCTCCGACAGCTTCTGCCGGTTGCACTTGAAGTGCCCGTGGTAGACGGCGTCGAACCGAGCCAGAGTGGTGAACAACCGGATGTCGGCCTCCGTGATCGTGTCGCCCATCAGGTAGCGGCGGTCGGCCAGTCGCTCCGACAACCAGTCCAGAGCGGTGAACAGTCGTGAGTACGCCTTGTCGTAAGCCTGCTGGGAGCCGGCAAAGCCGCAGCGGTACACGCCGTTGTTGACCTCGGTGTAGACGCGCTGCATGACCTCGTGCATCTCGTCCCGCAGGTGCTCGGGGTAAAGGTCGGGGGCGCCGTCACGGTGATACGCCGTCCACTCGGTGGACAGGTCGAGGGTGATCTGCGCGAAGTCGTTGGTGACGACGGACTTCGTGCGGACGTCGACGATCGCAGGGACGGTGATGCCGCGGGAGTACTGCGGGTCGCGGGCGAGAAACGCCTCCTGCAGCCGCTCGTAGCCCAGCACCGGGTCGCGCCCATCCGGGTCGAGGTCGAACGTCCAGGAGCGCTTGTCGTGCACAGGACCGCAGATGCCCATGGACAGCACCGGCTCCAGGCCCAGCAGGCGCCGGACGATGGTCGAGCGGTTTGCCCACGGGCAGGCGCGGGCGACAACCAGCCGGTAGCGGTCGGGCTCGACCGGCCATCCGCCCGAGCCGTCGGCAGTTATCCGGTCGTTGATGTAGTTCGAGTCCCGCTGGAAGTCCTGCTCGCGGTTGCGCTCGACGTAGCCGGATCCGCTAGTGGCATCGCTCATGGCTACAGCATGACACATCATGCACTCTGCGGTTGCCCAAAGTGCACGCGTCCGGAGTGGCGCCTACCGCCTGTATCGGATCGACGGGACGCGCGCGATCGAGCACCGCCTCCTCCTTCGACACGTTGCAGTCGGTCACCACTGAACTCGCTCGACTGGGGCTACCAAGGGGTAGATCACACGCCGGGATGGCTGCTGGCGGTCTGGTGCGCTTCGCCGGACCAGACATCTACTTGTGCCATCTATCCGGTCTGGTCTCGTGCTCGGACGGTGCTCGGTGCTGACTGGTCGTGGCGTCCTGCCGTCGCCAGGCGTCGTGCGTCCAGGGGCTGGGCAGCGTGCTGCGGGCGGCGGCGACCTCAACCCCCCGTTCACTGCTTGGGAAGCTCCCGAGCAGACGGGTCAGGCTCTCACTGCTCCCGTTGGCGCCGAACCCTTCGGTGCCCGGTTGGAAGGCGACGCCAGCAGGCAGACCGCCGGCGTGGACGGGATCAAAGCCAAGGTCGTCCACGAACTCCGCAGCCCGGTCAACCCACGGGTGCGGCCCGGCCACTCCGATCGCCTTGCGCTCTGCGTGGCCTGCAGGACGGGCGCCGGCCTCGAGGTCGTGGTAGCCCATGTGCCCGAACCTGCATCAGACCCCCTTGACCAGGTGGGTGCCCGCGAGGAACGCCTGAACCGCTTCGCTCGACGACGTCCTCGGGTCAGTCAGGTCCGGGCGAGGGCCGTCGACCTCGTACCAGTGGTTCATGGCATCGAGGACGAGCTTCCCGCGCAGCTGCTCGACAGGCAGTTCGCGGTGGCGACCGAGGGGCAGCGCGAGAATCACCAGGTCTGCTTCGCCAGCCGCCAGCCGCCAGCCGCCTGCTCGACGGTGACGGCCAGGGCTCCGATCGCGAGCACGTCCACCGTGAGCGCGATCTTCTGAGGGTCGCCGGAACCCGCGATGCTCACCTGGTAGCCGGCTGCCAGGGCAAGGCGAGCCAGAACGCCAGCAACTGCGTGACGTCGTTGCGGTTGCCTCCGGTCAGCGACACCGCGAGTGGGATGCCCTGGCCGTCGGTGAGGACGTGGTGCTTGCTGCCCGGCCGTGCACGGTCGACCGGGCTGGGCCCGCTTTTGAGCCGCGCCGAGCGGCCCGCACATGGGAGGAGTCGATCACCGCTCGCGACCAGTCCGGCTTCCCCGCGGCCCGCAGCTTCTTCAGCAGCACCAGGTGCAGTTCGTCCCCCACGCCGGCCTCGTTCCACGCGGCCAGGCGCCGCCAGCACGTCATGCCCGAGCCGAAGCCCAACTCCTGCGGCAGGTACTCCCACTGGATCCCTGTATGCAGCACGAACAAGATCCCGCACAGCGCCTGCCGGCCCCCACCCGCGGGCGGCCCTCCACCAGCTTCGGACCTGGCTCGGGCAGCAACGGCTCGATGAGCGACCACAGTTCATCCGACACGATCCAAGGCCGCGACTGTCGTTTCCCCACCACCACCCAAGCCGAAAGTCACATGATCAACAACTTCCGTTAGGGCCTCTAAGTGGTGAGCCGGGTGAGCCCGGTTGCGCGCTAGTGCTTCCGGGTCCGAACGACCGGCGGTCACTTGTGCCGACAGGCGTTCTACGAGGTCTAGGTCTGCTGACCAGCCTGCAGGTCGTCGAGCCGCGCGAGCATCTTGCTCATCAAGGACGCGAAGCTCTGCGTCTCGCGATCCGTGAGCCCGTCGAAGAGCAACTCCCGCACCCTGGCCACGTGAGGGGGAGCAGCGGTGATGATGGCCTGCTTACCGGCGGGCGTCAGGACGACATAGGCGCCACGTCGGTCCGACCTGCACTCCTCTCGAACGACGAGACCCCGCTTGACCATCCGCGACAGGTGGTGCGACAGCCGGCTCTGCTCCCAGGCCAGCACCGCGCCGAGTTCGAAGGGACGCAGGCGCCCCTCAGGAGCCTCGATCAGCTCGACCAGGACGGCGTAGTCGGACTGCGACAGGTCGTTGCACTCCTGCAGTTGCCGGTTGAGCTCGACGTCCAGCCGACTCTTCACCTGCAGGAACTCGCGCCAGGTGCGCTGCTGCTTGTCGTTGAGCCACTCGGTCATGACGTCATCCTACCTCAACACTTGACACGTCATTTAAATCAACTAAAGTACATGACGCGTCATCTATAGGGGATGGCAAACACCCGACGGAGAACCTCGTGACCGGCCCCACCACCCTCATGCGCAACATCCGCTTGTTCACCACGACGGGCGCTCTTGCACTTGTCACTCTGCTCGCGACCGTGCCCGCCAGCGCCAGCCAGGCCCCGTCCAGCACGATCACCTACACCGTGCCCGGCGACCGGCTCTTCCTCGAGGGCGTCGACACCATCGGCAACACCTTCTACACCACGTCCCTCGGCAACGGCGCTGTGTTCCGAGGGCAGCTGGGCGACACCGACTCCGCCGAAGTCTTCCTGTCCGCTGGCGCAGACGGCCGCACGAGCGCCAACGGCATCAAGGCGACCGACAAGCTGCTCATCGTGGCCGGCGGAACCACCGGCAAGCTCTTCATTTACGACCGCCAGAGCGCCAAGCTCTTGGCGATCCACACCGTCTCGGGCTCTGGCGACACCTTCGTCAACGACGTCACCCTGACGCCGAAGGGCGACCTGTACGTCACCGACTCCAGCCGCGACGTCGTCTACCGGGTCGACAAGACCGACATCACCCGGAACTCCACCCTGCAGGTGTTCTCATCCTTTGCCGGCGTCGACCCCAAGGGCGCGTTCAACGCCAACGGCGTCATCGCGGTGAGCCAGCAGTACCTCGTCGTCGTCCAGACCGACACGGGCAACCTGTACCGCGTCGCCACCAAGGACGGCTCCATCAGCCGTATCAACACCGGTGGCGCGACCGTCACCGGCGGCGACGGCCTCGAGGTGAAGGGCCGCACCCTCTACGTGGTGCGCAACGCCGCGGCCGTCATCACGAAGCTCAAGCTGGCAGGCAACCTGGTCAGCGGCCAGGTCGTCAGCGAGAGGACGGACCCGTCGTTCCGCTTCCCCACGACCGCCTCGCTGCACGACGGCCGGCTGCTAATCGTCAACGGCCAGCTCGACAAGCTGGGTGGCGGCTCGCTCGAGCCCTTCACGCTCACGGACCTGAAGATCGCGTAACCGCTCACTCCAACGACTCCGCCGCCGGCCCCGCAGTGCCGGCGGCGGAGTCGTCGTTCCCGTACCAGAAGGCCGTGCCCGGCACGCTGTCAAACATCCGCCCAGGCGGTGTGTTCGTCGTACGGGGTGCCGGTCTTGAGGCAGCCGTGCAGGATCCCGACGAGCCGGTTGCCGAGCTGGCGGAGCGCGGCCCGGTGGCCTATGCCGCGGGCGCGTTGCTGGTCGTAGTAGGCGCCGGCGCCGGGTGAGGCTTTCAGTGCGGCGAAGGCCTGCTGGCGCGCTCGATCACCGACCCGGGCGATCAGGTGCAGGCGCTGGCCGCTGCGGCCTGGGCGATCGCCGCCGCCGGCGACCCCGAGCGGGCCGATCGTCTTCTGGGCGCGCTGTTAGCGGGGGAGCCGTGGCAAGTGCCGTTGTCGGTGTTGGTCCAGCACTGGCCGCAGGCGGTGCTCCGGTTGGTGGACAAGTTGTCCGGTAACGAACGTTCGTGATACACCCGGACATCGATGGCTCCCCCAGGTCGAACCCGCTCGGCGGACCTGGAGCCCGCCGAGCGCACCGCGCTCGACCAGGGCGTCACCGTATGGCGCGGCCGGGGCTACACGCTGCGCGTCAGCACTACCCCGGCGATCCACCGCCAGTTCCTCGCCCGCTGTGGGCCCCTCGACGGCGGCCAAGTCGCCCCGACCGTCCCGGCTCAGCGCAAGGCCCGCCGCGAGTACGAGAACCGCGTCAACGCCCTTCGGGCTGCAACAGCCGGGCCATGATCAATCTCAGCGCCAACCGCGGTTCGATTGATCCCCGGGGCCGGACTCCGAGGAACCGAGTGCCTCCCATCACCCGCGTACGCACTGTGTGCACCTTCCCGTAGCGGCTGACGGGATCCAGCGAACAGCCGCAGTGGAGGCCGCGTCCGATACCGAGGTCGTTCCACTTGAGGACTGAAGCTTCTCAAGTGTCGTGGTCGGGTGGGGTGTCACGGGCGTTCCGGCAGTGCGTGAGGAACGCGTCGAGCAGGGGCGGAACCCGGCCCGGGTTCCAAGCCAGGCCGAACTCTGCGCTCAGCGCGGGACGGGCGAACCGGCGCAGTACGACTCCCCTGGGCCGCAGCTTGCGGGCGCGCTGCATATCGAGCACACACACCCCGACGCCGGCTGCGACGGCCGCGAGCAGGTGCTCGGGGTCGGGTTCGGACGCCGAGACGGTGGGTGGCTCCTCGCCCCACACCGTGGACTGGACGTAATCGAAGTAGCCGGGGGCCTGGTCCCGGGGCCAGCTCACGACATCGGTCCCGCGCAGATCGGCGAAGCGCAGGGTGCGGCGGCGCGCCAACGGATGCGCGGACGGAAGCGCGGCGACGAGTTCGGTGCTGCCCAGGGGGAGCACCCGCAGATCTGTGGCGTCGGCGAGGGGAAGCCGGACAAACGCGGCGTCGGCCTCGGCGGAGCGGAGCATCGCGACGTTCCGAGTGGTCCAGGCGATCTCCACGGCGATTTCGGCCCCGGGGTGCGAGAGCCGGAATCCTCTCACCAGATCGTAGGGGAGGCCATCGGCCAGGGAACGGGTGTGCACGATCCGCAGCAGCCCCGTCTGGCCCTGCGCGGCGGCGCGGACGCGATTCTTGATCCTCTCGATTTCGTGCAGGAGGGGAACGCTCTCTTCGAACAGAATCCGGCCCGCGTCGGTCAGCGCCACACCCGCCGTACTGCGTTCGAACAGGGTGGCTTCCAGCTCGCGCTCCAGGACGCGGATCTGTTGAGAGAGGCCGGGCTGGGCGATGTGGAGGCGTTCTGCCGCACGACGGAAGTGCAGTTCTTCGGCCAGTACCACGAAGTACCCGAGTCTGCGCAGATCCACCCGATCACAATAACCGTTGCTTCTCAGCCCTGCACAGAGCTGTGCCGGACGCCGCACGGGCGCTGAACCAACGATTTCACCGAGGCCGGAAACCGCCCGGCGATGAGGGAGAGTCCAGATGGCAGAGCGCGCGGTGGCCGACGCCCTCGCCGAGGGACTGCGACGGCACGGAGCCACGACCGTGGTCGGGCAGAGCCTGCCCTCGGCCCTGTTCCTCGCGACACCTCGGGTGGGTATCCGGCAGATCGGCTACCGAACGGAGAATGCGGGCGGCGCCATGGCGCGTCGCGCACATCGGCCGCCCGGTCGCGGGCGGCGTTCGGCGGGCTGAGGGCGGGGCGGCCGGACAGGACCCGACCTGCTCGACGCACGATGCCGGGCGGGCGCTGCCGACGGCCGGAAGCCGATGTCGGACCCCCGTGCCACACTCCGTCGCATGTTTCCTGACGCCCCCGACGCTGCCGGCTCCTCCACCTCTCGCGGTGCCGCCCCGGACTCGTCGGTCTGCTCCGTCGACGGCGGCCCTCTCGCCGCACTCACCCTCGACCAGTGGCGTTCGTTCGAGCCGGCCGCCGCGCGGCGCGTCGCTCGTGAGGCCGCCGACCTGGTGGGCGGCCGACTGGTCGGCGTCGAGGCCGTCGAGCATCTCGGAGGGCCCTCGCACCGGGTACGGATCGAGCGGGACGGGCAGGAGTTCGCCCTGATACCCGGCGGCCGGGTGACCCTCGGCTTCGACGCGCGGACCTGGCGTCCGACGGCCGAGCAGACCGCCGACTACGCGGTGAGTCGGGAACAGGGGTTCGAATACGGCACCGACCTGCGGGAGCATCTCGTGCGAGTGCTCAGCCCGCGCCGCACCGTCGTCCTGCCCACGGTGCTCATGGCGGTGGAGGGGGAGCAACTGACCGAGGCGCCCGCCGACATGCCGGCCGTCCTCGCGGAACGCGGTCTGCGCATGCCCACCTCCGACGAGTGGGAGCACGCCTGTGGAGCCGGGGCCGGCACCGTGTTCCGGTGGGGCGACGACTGCCCCCTCGACCGCATCCCGTACGGGGACCTAACCGGCCCCCACAACGAGCCCAATGCCTTCGGCCTCCGGATCGCCCACGACACCTACAGCACCGAACTCACCAGCGACACCAGTGAAGTTCGCGGTGGTGACGGCGGCGAGTCGGTCTGCGGCGGATACGGTCACCTGCTGGCCTGGCTGCCGCTGGCCACCGCCCACACACACCCCGATACGGCCGAGTTCGTGTACGGGGAGGACGGCGACGGCCTCTACGAGGACTTCACGGTCCGCCCCGTCCTCACACTCCGCCGGGCCTGACACCCTGCCGGGCCCGACACTCAGCCCGCGTTCCGGATCGCCGAGATGTCGAAGGTCAGCTTGATCTTGTCCGACACCAGGACGCCGCCCGTCTCCAGCGCCGCGTTCCACGTGAGGCCCCACTCGGAGCGCAGGATCTCCGCCTTGCCCTCGAACCCGACGCGCTCGTTGCCGAAGGGGTCCTGGGCCGCGCCGTTGAATTCCAGGTCGATGGTGAGCGGCTTGGTCGTTCCGAGGATGGAGAGGTCACCGGTGATGCGGTAGTCGTCACCGCCGAGGGCGACCGCCTCGGTGGAGCGGAAGGTCATCGTCGGGAACTCGTCCGTCTTGAAGAAGTCCGCGCTCTTCAGGTGCCCGTCACGGTCGGCGTTGCCGGTGTCGATGCTCTCCATCTTGACGTCGATGGAGGCGGTGGACTTGGACGGGTCCGAGCCGTCCAGGTGCAGACTGCCGGAGAAGTCGAGGAAGCTGCCCTTGACGTTGGTGACCATGGCGTGGCGGGCCGTGAAGCCGATCGTGGTGTGGGATGCGTCGATCGTGTAGTCACCGGACAGCGCGGCGAGCTCGGGGTTCACCGCGGCGGTCTCGGTGGTCGTGTTCTTGCGGCCGAAGATGCCCATGGTGTGACTCCTTGAGTGATGTCGTTCAACGTTCAACGAACTGCACAATGGTTGATGCGTCTACAAGGCTAGTCTCAGAAAGATGACGCGTCAACCTTGCGGGTGGCGATCGGAGCGACAGAAGGCCGGGCCCCCAGGGGCGCCTTTCGAGCGGTGGTCAGCGACGCGGGGGGTTGCCGCGCGGCCTGATGACGGCGTTCGGCAGGGCGGGTGCGGCAAGGCGGCCCCCCGGGTATTCCTCGATGCTGCCGAAGCGCTCGGACGTGGCCTCCCAGTCCTCTCGGGCCCGGACGATGTCCTCGTGACTGCGTCCGACGAAGTTCCACCACATGACGATCTCCTCCTCGAACGGAGTGCCGCCGAGCAGGATCGTCCGCGCCGGACTGTCCGACTCGTTCGTCAACGTCAGGGTCTCGATGCCCGGGTGGACATAACCCATCTCCGCCGGGCTGAGCAGCGTGTCGGCCACACGGACGTCACCGCTGTCCACGAGAAGGCCGTGCTCGAAGCCGGTGTCCAGGGCGAGGGTGATCGTCGCTCGCGGCTCCAGGGTGATCTGGGCACCGAGAAGGGGCGTGAACGTACGCACCGGGGAGGTGGCTTCGGTGAGCGAACCCAGGAAGACCCTGATCTCGGCCCCGTCGATGCTCACCGGTTCGGGTGCGTGGTGCTGGAAGTCCCGTCCGGTGTTCCGGTGCTCCTCGGGGAGGGCCACCCACAGCTGGACGCCGTGCAGGACGGTGGTGCGCGAGGTGGAGACCTCCGAGTGGCAGATGCCGTACCCGCCCGTCATGAGGTTCAGCTCACCGGGCCGGATGAGGGCGTGGGTGCCAAGGCTGTCACGGTGCTCGATCTCCCCCTCGAACAGCCAGGTCACCGTCTGCAGACCTGTGTGCGGATGCGTGGGAACGTCCATGCCGCCCATCGACGGGACGTCGTGCGGGCCGTAGCGATCGGCGAAGCACCAGGCCCCGATCAGCGTCCGGGAGCGCTGCGGCAGCGTCCGTAGTACATGCATCGCGCGCGGACCGCCCAGGGGCACATCGCGCGCGGAGAGCACATCGACCCGGGGCACCGAGGTCGGCTGCCTCTCGTCGACCAGTGCTCCGCACGCCACCGCCAGAGACTCGGCTTCCACGTTGCTCACCGATACCACCGTCCGTCTTCCGTCTTTCAACAATTTAAGTTGTCGCATCAACTACAATGCCATGGACGGTCGGACAGTCGCCAGTCGCCACAGCACGCGCATGAATAGCAGGGGAAGCCGCGGGCAGCCCCTGAAGGAGGCCATCAGTGAGCAGCCGTACACCGGGAGCCGCGCCCCGGAGGATCTTCATCGACAAGCAGAGCCCCCGTGCCTTCCGCGCTCTGAAGCAGACCTCGGAAGCGGTCCACGCGGTCGCCGCCGACGCCGGACTGGACCGCACCGTCATGGAGCTGGTCAACCTCCGCGTGTCACAGCTGAACGGCTGCGCCTTCTGTCTCGACACCCACACCAAAGCGGCCGTACGCGCGGGCGAGTCGGCACAGCGGCTGGGAGTACTGGCCGCCTGGCGGGACACCGAAGTGTTCACCCCTCTGGAGCGTGCGGCCCTGGCACTGGCCGAGGCGACGACCGACCCGACCGACGCACTCGCACAGGAATCCGCCTACGGGGCCGCTCGAGATGAACTCACGGACGACCAGATCTCCGCGGTGATCTGGGGGGCGATCACGATGAACGCCTTCAACAGGCTCTCGATCATGAGCAAGCATCCGGTGCGCGCGACGCGAGCGGCCTCTCCGAACGGGGCGACCGGTGAAGCGGCCTCCCTGGTGGACACCGCACGCACGGACGCCACGCAAGTGTGACGAATAGCCGTACCGAGCTCGCGCTTTTCCCCCCCCTCGACCCCCTCCCCCCATGCCACCACCACTGGTTGACAACTACTCACGAAGGAACCACCCATGTCTGATCTCGTCTTCGGCCTGGACACCTTTGGCGATGTGCCGGAGGACGACTCCGGCGCCCTCGTGTCCGACGCGACGGCCATCCGCCAGGTCGTCGCGGAGGCCGTTCTCGCGGATGAGACCGGCGTCGATGTCCTCGCCCTCGGTGAGCACCACCGTCCGGAGTTCGCGATCTCGACTCCGGAGACGGTGCTCGCCGGCATCGCCACCCGTACGAGCCGTATCCGTCTGGCATCCGGTGTGACCGTACTGAGTTCCGACGACCCGGTCCGCGTCTTCCAGCGGTTCGCGACCGTGGACGCCCTCTCCAACGGCCGGGCCGAGGTCATTCTCGGGCGCGGCTCCTTCACCGAGTCGTTCCCGCTGTTCGGATACGACCTGAGCGACTACGACGTGCTGTTCGAGGAGAAGATCGAGCTCTTCGCGAAGCTGCTGGAGGAGAAGCCCGTCACCTGGAGCGGCACCACGCGGGCATCGCTCGACAACGCCGACGTCTTCCCGAAGACCGAGTCCGGACGCCTGACCACCTGGGTCGGCGTCGGTGGTTCGCCGCAGTCAGTGATCCGCACCGCGAGCTACGGTTTCCCGCTCATGATCGCGATCATCGGCGGCGCCCCGGACCGTTTCGCGCCCTACGTGGACCTCTACCGACGCGCCACCGCAGAGCTCGGCACGACCGCTCATCCGGTCGGGATGCACTCGCCGGGGTTCATCGCCGACACGGACGAGGAGGCCAGGGAACTGCACTGGCCCCGCTACCGGGTCATCCGCGACCGCATCGGCGCAACGCGCGGCTGGCCGCCGGTCCGCCGGGAGGAGTACGAACGCGAGATCGCACACGGCTCCCTCTACATCGGCTCACCCGAGACGGTCGCCCGCAAGATCGCCGCCGCCGTCCAGGCACTCGACGTCGGCCGGTTCGACCTCGTCTACACCTCGGGATCGATGCCGGTCGGCCCGCGACTGCGCGCGGTCGAGCTGTACGGCACGAAGGTGATCCCGATGGTCCGCGACATCCTCGCCGGCTGACGCCGCGAACGGAGAAGACAATGGACACCACAGCCGTCGGCACCGTCGGCATCCTGGGCGCGGGAAAGGTCGGCACCGTGCTGGCACGACTGGCCCTGGCAGCCGGCTACCGCGTTCTCATCGCCGGATCCGGCGGCCCCGACAAGATCGCCCTCACCACGGAGGTCCTCACTCCTGGCGCGGTCCCGGTCACCGCCACGCAGGCCGCCGCGCAGGGGGACGTCACCATCCTGGCCCTACCGCTCGGCAAGTACCGCACCGTTCCGGCCGAAGCGCTACGGGGCGCACTCGTCATCGACGCGATGAACTACTGGTGGGAGGTCGACGGCATCCGCGAGGACCTCACCGACCCGTACACCTCGTCAAGCGAGATCGTGCAGGAACACCTGTCCGGAGCACGCGTGGTCAAGGCCTTCAATCACATGGGCTACCACGATCTCGAGGACGGGGCCCGGCCCTCGGGTGCGCCGGGACGCAAGGCGATCGCCGTCGCCGGTGACGATCAGGACGACCTCGCCATCGTCACGCGCCTCGTCGACGACTTCGGCTTCGACCCGGTCATTGCCGGACCACTTGCCGTAGGGGTTCGACTGGAACCGGGCACGGAGCCCTTCGGCGCCAACGTCAGCGCCGAGGAACTGCGCGCGATGCTCGACCGCTTCCCGGCATCAGCGCGCGGACGTACCGTCATCAGTGCGCGGGCAGCAGAACTCCCAAGCCGAGAATCAGATGATGTGTCAACAAGTCGACTAGACTCGCACCTATGACTGAGACATCACGCTGGCTCACCGACACGGAGCAACACGCCTGGCGCAGCTTCGTGCGGCTACAGGACAGACTCCTCGGCCGGCTGGGCCGCGAGATGCAGGCCGATTCCGGCCTGTCCTCCGCCGACTACGGGGTGCTCGTCGAGCTCACCGAGGTTCCCGAGGGCAGGCTGCGCGTGCTGGAGCTCGCCAGGGCGCTGGAGTGGGAGAAGAGCCGAATGTCCCACCACCTCAACCGGATGGCCAAGCGCGGCCTGATCGTCCGGGAGGACTGTCCCTCCGACGCACGCGGGGCGTTCGTGGCCGTCACCCCCGCCGGCCGTGAGGCCCTCGCGGCCGCGGCTCCCCGTCATGTCGAAGCGGTCCGCCGCCTGTTCATCGACCCGCTCACCCCGGCAGAGCTCGCCATGCTCGCCCAGATCTCCAACCGCATCCTCGATCAGCTGGAGAAGGACTGCGGCTGAGCGGCGCGATACCGGCCGCGGTGGACGACGAGTCAGACCGCCCTACCATAGGTTGACACGTCAACTTGGCATGGATATTTTATTGATGCATCAACATTCCCCGAGGAGGACTAGTGACCACCAAGGTGATCGACGTTCCCGAGGCTCGCCGCTATGAGGCCAGGGTGGAGGGTTGGTCGGAGGAGGTCGCGGGCTTCTCTCAGTATCTCCGCACATCAGAACTGATCGCCTTCCTGCACACGGAGGTGGCTCCGGAGTTCGAGGGCCGGGGGGTCGGTTCGGCGCTGGTTCGCACCTCCCTTGACGAGGCACGCGCCGCAGGGTTGCGCGTGCTGGCCACGTGTCCCTTCTACGCAGCCTGGATCGACCGCCACCCCGAGTACGCCGATCTGCTGTACCAGGCCCGGAGCAAGGTCAGCGACTGAACCGGCCGGCCGAAGACCGAAGTATGGAGGACCGGTATGAGCGACAAGCCGCAGAAGAAGGCGTACCAGGCGCCGGAGATCACCGTGACCTTCGAGGCGAGGCGCTGTCTGCATGCCGCTGAATGCCTCGGAGGCCTCCCCGAGGTCTTCGACGCGAGTGCACGTCCGTGGATTCGGCCCGATGGCGCCCCGGCCGACCGACTGGCAGAGGTGGTGCGGCGCTGCCCTTCCGGCGCGCTGCAGTACGAACTGGCAGATGGCGGGAGAGAGACTCCGGACCGACCCACTCGCATCACCCGTACGCCTGCCGGGCAGTTGCTCGTGCGCGGCGAACTGCTGCTGGACACGCAGGAGGGGACGCACCCCGAGAGCAGGGCCGTGCTGTGCGGCTGCGGGAGCAGTCAATTGCAGCCCTACTGCGACCACTCCGGCCCGTGCGGCGAGTGATACCGGCGGAGGCCGCCGCCCCACCCGTTCCCGAACCGTAGTAGCGGTACTTGAACCACTCCCCGAGCGGCAGGTACTGGCCGGTGGTGTTCTTGGTAAGGAGATTGGCCTCGTTGCGGCTCAGGCCGTCGGCGCCGGCCCGCTCAAGGCGGCCGATGAGCCCGGCGCCGTCGGTGAGGGGATGGGTCGGTGCGGTAGCCGGCTGGTCAGCGGCTGCCTCGGCGTGTGTGCCTCCGCGAGGAAAAGGTAGCTTGCGGCGGTCCAGGTGTAGACGCGGTCGCGCAGGCCCGTGCCGGTCAGTGCGTCGAAGTTCTCCGCGAAGCCGTGCGCTTCGCACAGGGCGCGGAAGCGGACGCTGATCTCGTCCGCGAAGCGATCGTGCCCGGCGCCGCGGCGGGCGTGCGGTGGTCGGGGTGCGTGGTGCGCAAGCTCTCCCAGAGACGCTGGGTGATCGCGGTGCATTCCGGCGACCGCTCCAAGCCGCCGACGTCCGAGGAGCGGGGCCGGGGCAACCCCACCGGGACGATCTCCGCGATCCGTCCGGGGCGCGGGCTCATCGCACCACGCGATCACCGAGCAGTACGGCCTCGTCCATGCTGTGGGTGATGAAGACGACGGTGATCTGTTTACGCATCCCGGATGCCGAGCAGCTCCTCCTGAAGAATGCGGCGCGTCTGCTCGTCAAGGGCGCCGAAGGGCTCGTCCAAGGGCAGCAGCCGGGGCTCGACAGCGAGAGCCCGAGCCAGACCCACACGCTGAAGACGACGTTGTCCAGGACCGTGGTCCAGGGCAGAAGGGCGAAGTTCTGGACGACCATGGCCCGTTCCGGTCCGGAGGCGCGGACGGGGGGTGGCGTCTACGAGGATCTCTCCCTCGTCCCAGTCCGTGAGGCCCGCGATGGCACGAAGAAGTGCCGTCCTGCCGCAGCCGCTGGGGCCGAGCACGGTCACGAACTCGTTGTCGTCGATGGTCAGGTCGCCTTCGGGCAGGGCGTGGACCGTACCGCCCTCACGCCCCGTGAACTTCTTGCTGACGCCTCACGATCACGCTTGCTCCTCGGAGGGGTTCTGGAAGGCGGCCCAGGGGGCGGCCTTGCGCTCGGCCCAGCGGTCGGCGGCGATCAGCAACAGGGCCTCGACGAGGACGATCACGATCGTCGCGTAGAGCCTGGAGCCTCGAAGCGGCTGCGGTATTCGAGGATCAGACCGCCGAAACTGCCCGAGACCATGAGGAGTTCGACGATCATCATGCCGGGGACCGCCCTCCCCAGGCCGAGCCGGACGCCGGTCATGATCAGCGTCGTCGTTGAAGGCCGCTGCCCGGAACCCCGGCGTCGCGCCATTCCCGCACAGCACGGTTGGCGGAGCCGTCGCGGTGGTCCACTTACCGGTGCCTGAGTGGTGGCAGCCCCAGGGAACGGACCGTTGTCGTCCGCATACGGACCAGCACGGCCTGCCGTCACCGCCGATCTGGTGTCGTCGCCCGTGGCTGGGCCAGCAGCTGTTGACGCAGTGATTCGGTCAGCCACTGCTGGTACTGGTCGTCGGTCCAGCCGCGTCCGCCCGTGGCACGGAAGTAGAGCTCGACGCTGCTCAGGAGCATCATGCGGTCGACGGCATCCTGCCGGGTGAGGCCGGGGGCGATGAGGCCGGCCTCCATGAGGGCGTCGACGACGGGGCCGAGCCACGTCTGGTTGCTGCGGTCGCCCTCTTCTCGGAGTTCGCGGACGGCGGGGTCGCCGCCGGCGTCGATGGCGGCGCCGAGGACGTCCCGGCCCCTGCTGAAGAGAAGGCGGTGCCAGGCGGCGTACAGGTCGAGTTTCCGTCGCGGATCGGGTTCGGCGCCGATGCGGGCGCGCCACTGTTCGCCGTCGGCCTCGACTTCGAGCCGGCGGACCAGTTCCTTGATGATCTCGGCCTTGTTGCAGAACACGGCGTAGACCGTGGGAGCGGCGACCCCGGCCTGCTTGGCGATGACCGCGACCGTGGTGCCGGCGAAGCCGCGTTCCCTGAACAGGGTGCGGGCGGCGTCGATGATCCGGGTGCGGGTATCGGCCGCGCGTTCGTCGCGCAGCGTGGAGCGGTAGCGGCGCCGCTCAGGTGTTCCGGACATGGTCGCCTCCTCTTCCTGTCGTTCCTCGGCCCTACTCATGTTGACACTCTAGCCGATAGAGTGAACTATATTGAAAGTAGTCGCGTAACTCGATTTCGAAGGAACCGAGATCATGAAACTGTCCTCTGCCCTGTCCGCCGGCCTGGTCGCGGCGGTGCTGACGGCCGCCCCGATCGCCTACGCCGCCGAGCCCTCGGCCCCTGTGACACAGAGCGCCCACGCGGTGCGCACCACGGCCCCGGCGCAGTGGCCCTCGACCCTGCAGATGCCGAAGGGCGTGCGCCCCGAAGGCATCGTGATCAAGGGCTCGACGGCCTACGTCACGTCCTTCGTGGACGGCACCATCTACCGCTTCGACCTGAGGACCGGAAAGCGGCACGTGTTCTCCCCGGCCACCGGGGTCGGATCGATCGGCATCCTGCTGGACCACCACGACCGTCTGTTCGTCGCCGACGGCTACGGCGGGAGCGTCCGCGTGATCGACTCCCACAGCGGCAAGCTGCTGGCCCGCTACCAGTTGGCCCCCAAGGGCTCCTACACCGCCGTCAACGACTTCGCGGTCCTCAACGGGGCCATCTACGTCACCGACTCCTTCGCCCCCAACCTGTACAAGATCCCTCTGGGCAAGCACGGTCAGCTGCCCCGGCAGAGCCAGGTCAGGACCATCCCCCTCCACGGGATGCCCTACGGGGGGGAGGGCAACTACGGATGGAACGCCAACGGCATCGCCCCCACCCCCGACGGCAAGGCGCTCCTGGTCGTCGACACCAACTCCAACACGCTGTTCCGGGTGAACCCGGCCACCGGCCACGCCAAGCCGGTGGACCTCGGCAACGTGGACATGGCCTGGGGCGACGGCATGCGCCTGGAGGGCCGCACCCTCTACGTCGTACGCAACACGCCCAACAAGCTCACCGTCCTGCGGCTCAACAAGTCCGGCACGGCCGGCCGGCTCAAGGCCGAGGTGAGCGACCCCCGGTTCGACACCCCCACCACCCTCGCCCGCCACGGCGACAAGCTCTATCTGACCAACGCCCACTTCTTCTCCACCGACCCCGCGAACACCGAGTACGCGATCACGGTGATCCCGGACCCGATCCGACACTGACGACGGCCGGGACATCAGTTGCGCGGTGCAGCTGCCTCCGAGGACACCTCTCCCACGGGTTCTCGCACCTGGATCGGCTGTCAGTCAGGCGAGCACCTCGTCGGTGGCGACGGGCTCGACTCCCGACAGGCTCCCGGCTCCGAACGTGTCAGCGGGAGATGAGGATCTTGTCGAACCGCTGGAACCGGGGTGGTCGGTGAGGTCCTTCGGAACCGGCCGAGGTCGGAGGCCGAGTCCGCAACGGCGGGGCCGTGCCGGAGTGGATGCCGGTCGCGCCGATGAGCGGGGCGGCACCCCGGAGGGAAGCCGAGGCTCTGGGAAATCCGGCGAGGTAGTCCTCTTGGGCGGCCGCGCATTGGGCCAGGCACTTGTAGTCCCCGTCAGGTAGGTGCCGCCCACGCCGGCCCCGTACGACCGACCCCACCGAGACAGAACTTCTCGGTGGGGTCGATCAGTACGGGGCCGGCATCGGAAAGAGCCGCATGAGAACGTCCAGGGACTCGTCCCGACCAGACGCTGGGTGACGACCGCTTCACACAGGCGGTCCGCAACGCTCAGCAGTGAACTTGACCGCGTCCCCTGTACTACTCCCTCGTCAGGCGCGGAGGGCGCGCAGTACCACGACTTGGTCAGTCGTCTCAGGCGGCGGCATTTTCACAGCTATGGCGGCTGCGGCTGGCACCACTCGGAGTTCCATAACGGCTCTGCACGCATTCTGTACCGTTGGAGGGTGAACCGGCTGCTGCGTGAAGCCGGCATCGAGTACGAGTTGGCCGCAGAGGGCGAGGACCTCGGACATCTGGTCGCCGTCACCGACGACGCCCGCTCCGAGTTGGTGCGTCGGGCCCTCCACGACAGCCCGCGCGACGTCACGGCCGGCGTGCGCCACGCAATCGCACTTTTCCGAGGGCGTGATGCATCGTCTGACAGCAAGAGGTCGGCGATCTTCAACTTTGGCCGCATCCTGGAGGAGCGCCGTGCCCTGGTCAAAGACCAACTGGGCAAGGACGAGGGAACTCTCTTCGAAATCGCCAATCGCTTCGACCTGCGTCACCGGCGGGCCGACCAACGCGGCGACTACGACGAGGCCTTCCTCGACTGGATCTTCTGGTGGTACTTGGCCACGGTGGAGTTGACTAATGAGCTCGTCGCGTCCCGTGGCCTTCCGTCCGAGGTGCGCCCGGGTAGCGAATCGAGAGAAACCTCGGCCTTGGCGCAGAAGCTGGGGCCCGGCCATGAACACCTTCTGGCTTCAGAGGTGCCGGCGCATCATCTCAAGGCACGTGGCCCGGGCAGCGTTCGACCGGTCGCGGGGATACGGCACGCAGAGGTTCATGCCGCCGTCGCTGGTGATCGGTGGCTGCTGCCAGGCGAGACTCATCTGGGCGCCTGCTTCCGCTCGTGCCGTGGCCACGAGAGTCGCGTAGGGACCCGCGACTTCCGATGCCTCGATCTGAAGCCATGCCTGGTGGAAGGCCATCCGAGCCAGTAGACCGCTAACCTCGTCGGTGAGCTGCTGCCGTACGGCGGAGGAGGACTTGGGCCGCCGCCGTATGCGGTACGGCATCTCCAGGTACTCCTCGACCGCCGTCAGGGCCTCCGCGAAGGTCTTGGCCCGGCGCTCCTTGCGTACGGCCCGTTGGTTGAGGGCGTATGTCAGGAAGGCGCCGAAGAGGGCGATGAAGGGGACGATCAGTGCGGCGGTCTGGGCCCAGGTCCAGCCGCCGTCCGTCGCCTATGCCGCCGTGAAGTTCGAGCGGGGCCCACCATGACGGCTGGACCCCGTACCAGAGGGGCATGACGTCAGTCTCCCCAGGCCCGGGGCCTGGTCGGCGTGTTGAGTCGGGTGGCGAGCCCCAGGCCCGAGGCGGCCGTACCGCCCGTGAGGATGGTCCGCACGAGGCGGGCGGCCTCCTCCTGTGTTCCGTCCGCGTCCAGCACGAGTTCCGGGAGCACTTGGTGCAGCGCGTGCTGCGCACTGAGCGGCCGCCCTGCCTTCTCATGCTCGATGGCGAGGTCGATGTACTCCTTGGCGGTGGACAGCCGCTTGTGCACGTCGCGGCGCGGCATGTTGAGCGGGATCGGGCCGGCCACGCCGGCCGGGTCGGGCGTCGGGCCCTTGTCGATCTCGTCCGCCGCGTAGGTGAAGAAGGCGCGAAGTGCGTTGACGAGCGGCATGGGCTCGTCGAGGCAGCCGAGGCAGAGAGCCTTGTTGTTCCAGGAGCACATGGGCTTGCTGTGCGTGCCGTTCCAGTGCTTCAGCAGCCGGACCGTACGGGCGAATACGACCTCGGTGGCCTCGATGGCCTGGAGCACCATCCGCGTGTGGGTGATCGGGTCGGCGCGGTCCCACTGGTCAGCGATCCTTGAGTTCGGGATGTGCAGCCCGCGGCCCGAGGGGGGCGGGAGCGCGGTCAGCACGTCCGTGGTGAAGTCGGCCTGGCCCTGCGTGACCGGTCGCCGAACCGTACGAGTACGGCGCGGCGGCGGCCTTCGACCTCGATGGTGAGCTTGTCGAACTCGTCGTCGAGGTCCTCGTGGATCACCTCGCGGACCTTCTCCATGAGGTCCAGGGCGCTCTTCTTGCCGGGGCCGTACGGCTCAGCGTCCTTCTTGGTGAGGACGACGCCGAGGTCGACGTCGGTCAGCGGGGTGTTGGGCGTCGCCGTGCGCGACGCTCCCGTTGTAGTAGGCGGTGGAACCGGGGAAGGCCCGGCGTGCGGACGCGGCCAGGAGTTGGCGGCGGCGCTTGGCCTCGGCGAGCTCCTCGTCGGTCACCTGGATCTTGCGGCGTCCTTCGTCGAGGAGCTGCGCAAGGGTCTCCTTGCGAACCATCGGTACCTCTTTCTCTGCCAGGCGGCAATCGGTAGACGCTGCTCATGCGTTGGCTCACCGAGGCAACGCATGTGTCATGAGCGGGGGCCGCGCCATCGGTGCGCCAGCCGGGCGAAACCGGAGCGGAAGATGTTGCGTCCGGCCCGGGCGCGCTCCGCCGCGAGGTGTCGTCCGGTAACGGTGGGGGCGGCATCGCCCAGGGCGAGCAGTGTTGTGTCGTACGGGCATCCGGGGTTGCACCCTTCGGTACGACGGTCGAGGGTACCGGTGGCGAGGTGGTACAGCTGCCCGCTCGGCTCCGAAACCATCGCGTAGTCCCAGCCCAGCCGCGCGCAGGTATGTCGGGTGCGCTCCTCCTGCAGCAACACCTCAGGATCGTCACGCAGTTCAGGGTTCTTCACGTCCAGCAGCAGCACCCTGCCGTCGCGGTGGCGTACGAAGACGTCCGGTGTGTGCTGCCAAACCCCGCGAGCGTCGATCGCGTCGAATTCCAAGGGCTGCATGACGAACACGGTCACCTGTGGGTCGAAGTCCAGCAGCGTCAGCCACTTCGGCTCCAGAACGCTTTCATAGTCGGCGAAGTCACCCCACTTCGCGACCCAGTACTGGCCCGGCATGTGCCCTTGGTCCCGGTGGCTGGGGATGGCCCGCACCATCCTGCCGTTCTCGAACGGCACGTCAGCAGCCTCATCCAGCCGTACCAGATGCTGGAGTCCCTCAGAATCGACGTACCGTACCCGCACCATGTCGATGTCTCGAACAGATGGCTCCGGTACCTTCGCATCACAGCTCACCGCGAGTATTTCCTTTCCGCGGACTCCTGGCCGAACTGTCCACCGGCACCTGCGCTGCCACTGCCCTCGCGAAAACCCCCGGCACCGGAAGCCGCACCAACGGACGGGCCGTCAAGCAACCTTCCTCAATCGCCGTACGCACCAACGGCGACAAAAACCGACTCAACTCCCGCCTGTCGGGCGCGGCCAGAAGAGGGGTCACCACCGTAAGAAACGCTGCCGCAGCTCCGGCCGAAGCAGGGCCCCAGCCGAACTGGTTCCGGTGCACATCTCGCTCGACGCGTTCATCCAGAAGAGCCCGGGCACACCAGCCAGGCACGCCCGGCAAACGTCCCATGATCGTGGGCAGCCCGAGCCGCAAGAAGATCACACACGCGCGGAACGCCGCGAACCACTCTCCTGCCGATACCTTCACGCCTCCCAGCGTGGGATATGCCCGGCGGTACGCGGTGTCCAGCCATCGCCGCTGTGCGTCGACCGTCCGCTCGTCCGCCCGGCTCACGCGAACTGCGGGCAGCCACTGTGGACACGGTCTCCCGTGAACGGAATTCGCGCAGCACGTTGGAGGCCTGTCCCACCGTGGCACGGACCCGAGGCCGGGCTCCACCCCACCGCAGCGCCCAACCGCACGCCGGACACCGATCCAGCAGCTTCACCTGATGCTCGGGGCACACCGCCGCACACGACAGCTTCCACCACAGCCGCCACACCCCGCCCGACGCCAGCAGACAGCACGGACAGGCCCGGCTGCCGTACACCTCCACCCACTCCCGGGCCGCCGACGGCCCACGCGCCTTGCTGGCGGACAGCACCGCCGCCACACTCAGCGGCCCATCCTCGAAAACCGACAGGTGCATCCTGTCCACTGCGCTGCCTGGGACACCCGTCGCTGCGTACACGGCCTGCCGGACCGCCTCATCACACTGCACTCCGAACACAGGGGGCCGGGTACTCGCATAAACCCCCCGAAGGTGCAGCCCCATCAGGTTGGCGACCTCAGCCGGCGGACATCGGTTCACGCGAGCCATCCGATCCACCCACGACGCGAACGTCTCATCCGCTCGCGGAGCTGTGACCAGCGCTAATCGCCGTGGCAAGATATGCCCACCTCCTGAGAGTGACCTGCATCACTATCATTTTGGGGCATCCACTCTCATTTGCACTCTCATTTTGAGGTGCCCCACTCATCGGCGCGCGCCTGCACGCGCTCTTCCTCGGCACAGCGCCATGTGACATATTACTGTCGTGACCAAGCGACCGAGCGGTGACGTGGTGGTCGTCGGCGCGGGCATGGTGGGCGCCGCCTGTGCGCTGTACGCGGCACGCGCCGGTCTCGACGTGATCGTGGTGGACCGTGGCCCGGTGGGCGGCGGCACCACCGGCGCCGGCGAGGGCAATCTCCTCGTCTCCGACAAGAAGCCCGGGCCGGAACTCCAACTGGCCCTGCTGTCGCTCCGGTTGTGGCGGGAACTGGCCGAGGGGGAGCTCGCCGCGGCCGTGGAGTACGAGCCCAAGGGCGGCCTCGTGGTGGCGTCGACCGCGGAATCCCTCACCGCGCTGACGGCTCTCGCGGCCGGGCAGCGCGCCGCCGGGGTGCGCGCCGTCCCTGTCGACGCGGGGCAACTTCGGGACCTGGAACCCCACTTGGCGGCCGGTCTCGCCGGCGGAGTGCTGTACCCGCAGGACGCCCAGGTCATGCCCACCCTCGCCGCCGCCCACCTGATGTGCGCCTCGGGCGCACGGCTGGAGACCGGCCGTACGGTGACCCGGATCCTGCGCGGCCCCGACGGTGCGGTGCGGGGCGTGCGGACCGACCGCGGCGACATCCTCGCGCCCGCCGTGGTCAACGCGGCGGGCGTCGGAGCGGCGGAGGTCGCCGCCCTGGCCGGCGTCGCGGTTCCCGTGCTGCCCCGCCGTGGCTTCGTCCTCGTCACCGAGCCGCTGCCGCCACGCGTACGGCACAAGGTGTACGCCGCCGACTACGTGGCCGACGTGGCGAGCGACTCGGCGGCCCTGCAGACCTCCCCGGTCGTCGAGGGCACCGCCGCCGGTCCGGTGCTGATCGGCGCGAGCCGGGAACGGGTCGGGTTCGACAGGTCCTTCTCGCTGCCGGTCGTGCGCGCCCTGGCGGCGGGGGCCACCCGCCTCTTCCCGTTCCTGGCACACGTCCGGGCGATGCGCACCTACGTCGGCTTCCGCCCGTACCTGCCCGACCACCTGCCCGCGGTCGGCCCCGACCCGCGGGTGCCGGGTCTGTTCCACGCCTGCGGACACGAGGGCGCGGGCATCGGTCTCGCCACCGGCACGGGCCGGCTCCTCGCGCAGACGCTCACCGGCGCGAGCCCGGAACTGGATCTGACGCCGTTCCGACCCGACCGCTTCGACCGCCCGCCCCGCTCCCCGGACCCCGGCCGCCCGGCCGCCCGGTCCGGCCGGGCGGAACCCTTCAGCGAGGAGGCCTCTCCGTGAATCCCCTGCGGTTGGTCCGGGCCCGTCCCGGCGTCCCGTTCACCGTCACCTTCGACGACCGGGAGATCGAGGCGCTGCCCGGGCAGACGCTGGCCGCCGCGCTGTGGTCGGGCGGTGTCACGGCCTGGCGCACGACCCGCGGTGCGGGCCGGCCGCGCGGGGTGTTCTGCGGGATCGGAGTCTGCTTCGACTGTCTGGTCACCGTCGACGGCCGACCCGGTCTGCGGGCCTGTCTGGTGCCGGCCGCGCCGGGGGCCGTCGTCCGCTCGCAGTCCGGGTCGGGCCACGATGAGTGAGCGGCGCCCCGTCCTCGCGGTGATCGGCGCCGGCCCGGCCGGGCTCGCCGCCGCTCTGGCGGCCGCGGCGCGAGGCGTGCGCGTGATGCTGGTCGACTCCGCAGCCGAGGCGGGCGGGCAGTTCTACCGGCAGCCCGCGCGCGGCCTCGGCGCCCGGCGCCCCGAGGCGCTGCACCACCGGTGGCGCACCTGGGAGCGCCTGCGCGCGGGACTGGACGCCCACCTCGGCGCAGGTCGCGTGACACACCTGACCGACCATCATGTCTGGTGTGTGGAGCGTGATTCGGACCGTCTCGTCGTGCACTCGCTGCTCGGCCCGCAACAGACGGAGTCCGTCGCCGTGCGGGCCGACGCGGTACTGCTGGCGACCGGCGCGTACGAGAAGGTCCTGCCGTTCCCCGGCTGGACCCTGCCCGGAGTGGTCACCGCGGGCGGCGCGCAGGCCCTGCTCAAGGGAGGGCTGGCGCTGTCCGGCGGTACGGCCGTCGTCGCCGGCACCGGCCCGCTGCTGCTTCCCGTGGCGACCGGTCTCGCGGCGGCCGGCGCCCGGGTCGTCGCCCTGGTGGAGTCGGCCGGCCCCAAGAGCCTCGCACGCAGCGCCCGCGCCTGGGCCGCGGCCCCCGCGAAGCTCGCCGAGGGAGCGGAGCTCGCGGCCCGACTGGCGCTCCGGCGCGTGCCGGTGATGGCCCGTCAGGTCGTGCTGGAGGCCCATGGCGTCGACCGGCTGGAGTCGGTCACCGTGGCCGCGCTGGACGGCGCCGGCCGTCCCGCGCCCGGCAGCCGGCGACAGCTCTCCTGCGACACCCTCGCCGTCGGTCACGGTCTGCTGCCGCACACGGATCTCGCGGACGGGCTCGGCTGCCGCCTCGACGGACCGGGCGTGTGGGTCGACGCCGAGCAGCGCACCGACGTGCCCGGTGTCTGGGCCGCGGGCGAGACCACGGGCGTGGGCGGCGCGACGCTGTCGCTGGCGGAGGGTCACATCGCCGGACGCTCGGCGGCGGCGCGACTGACGGGACGGGTCCCCGACCCGGACGGCTGGGCTCCGGCCGCCCGGGCCCGGGACCGGCTGCGGACGTTCTTCACCGCACTGGACGCCGCGTACGCCGCGCAGCCCGTCCGGTGGGCCGAGCAGGTGACCGACGAGACGGTCGTGTGCCGCTGCGAGGAGGTGCCCGCCGGCGCCGTCCGCGATGCCGTCGGCGCACTCGGCGCCGGTGACCTGCGCACCGTGAAACTGCTGACCAGAGCCGGCATGGGCTGGTGTCAGGGCCGGATGTGCGAACCCGGGGTGGCCGGCGTGGCGGGCTGCGCGCTCATTCCGGCACGACGGCTGCTGGCCCGCCCGGTGCCGCTCGGCGTCCTGGCCGATCCGGCCGAACCCCCGGCAGCCCCGTGACATGTCACACCTCACCCCCGAGTCACCTCTCGTGAAGGGACCCGTGCATGACCACCCCCGCCACCCCGCCCGCACCCGCCCGTCCCCCTGCCGCCGCCCCGGCTCCCAGCGCCTCCCGGCGACGACCCTGGCACGGTGTCCTCGTCGCCACCGCGCTGCCGTTCGACGACGACCTGCGCGTCGACCACGACCGGTACGCCGAGCACTGCGCCTGGCTGGTGGCGAACGGCTGTGACGGCGTCGTGCCCAACGGCTCGCTGGGCGAGTACCAGGTGCTCACTCCCGAGGAGCGCGCCAGGGTGGTGGAGACGGCGGTCGCCGCCGTGGGCGGGGCGCGCGTCATGCCCGGGGTCGCCGCGTACGGCTCGGCCGAGGCCCGCCGCTGGGCCGAGCAGGCGGCCGGAGCGGGCTGCTCGGCGGTGATGCTGCTGCCGCCCAACGCCTATCGCGCCGACGAGCGTGCCGTCGTCGCGCACTACGCGGAGGTGGCCCGGACGGGCCTTCCGGTCGTGGCGTACAACAACCCGATCGACACCAAGGTCGACCTCGTGCCGGAACTGCTGGCGCGACTGCACGGCGAGGGTCACATCCACGCCGTCAAGGAGTTCTCCGGCGATGTGCGCCGCGCCTACCGCATCGCCGAACACGCCCCCGAACTCGATCTGTTGGCGGGCGCGGACGACGTACTGCTGGAGCTTGCCGTGGCCGGCGCCAAAGGCTGGGTGGCCGGCTACCCCAACGCGCTGCCGAGGGCCTCGGCGGAGCTGTACCGGGCGGCCGTGGCCGGTGACCTCACCACCGCGCTCCCCCTCTACCGCCGGCTGCATCCGCTGCTGCGCTGGGACTCACGCGTCGAGTTCGTCCAGGCCATCAAGCTCTCGATGGACGTGGTGGGCCGGCAGGGCGGCCGCTGCCGTCCGCCCCGGGTCCCGCTGCTGCCGGACCAGGAGGCGGCCGTCCGCGCGGCCACCGAGAAGGCCGTCGCCGCCGGCCTCGCGTGACGCGCCCCGCCCGCCCGGCCCGCGGCGCGCGCGTCGCACGGGCCACGGCGGACGGCCACCGCAGAGGACCACGGAAGGACCACGGAAGAAGAGCACGGCGGCCGGCCGCCGGTCGCATCTCCCCGCGGCGTACGACCACCGCCCGGCGGTCGCCCGCACGGCACGGAAAGGGACTTCATGCGCAGCAAGCTCGTCCTGCACGCCGTCGACTCGCACACCGAGGGCATGCCGACCCGGGTGATCACGGGCGGCATCGGCGTCGTCCCCGGCGCGACGATGAACGAGCGGCGGCTGTGGTTCCGCGAACACCGGGACGACGTCAAGCAGTTGCTGATGAACGAGCCGCGCGGGCACTCCGCGATGAGCGGCGCGATCCTCCAGCCGCCCACCCGGCCGGACTGCGACTGGGGCGTCCTCTACATCGAGGTCTCCGGCTATCTCCCGATGTGCGGCCACGGCACGATCGGGGTGGCGACCGTCCTCGTCGAGACGGGCATGGTCGAGGTCGTCGAACCGGTCACCACGATCCGGCTGGACACCCCCGCCGGGATCGTCGTCGCCGAAGTCGCGGTCGAGGACGGGGCGGCCACGTCCGTCACACTGCGGAACGTCCCCTCCTTCGCGGTCGCGCTGGACCGCAAGGCGGTACTGCCCGACGGCCGCACGGTGACCTACGACCTGGCGTACGGCGGCAACTTCTACGCGATCCTGCCGCTGGAGGAGTTCGGGCTGCCCTTCGACCGCGCCCGCAAGGACGACATCCTGCACGCCGGGCTGGCGCTGATGGAGGCGATCAACTCCGAGGAGGAGCCGGTCCATCCGGAGGACCCGTCCATCCGCGGCTGCCACCACGTGCACCTGTACGCGCCCGGCGCCACCGCGCGGCACTCCCGGCACGCGATGGCCATCCACCCCGGCTGGTTCGACCGCTCGCCGTGCGGCACCGGGACCAGCGCGCGCATGGCCCAACTGCACGCGCGAGGGGAGCTGCCGCTGCACACCGAGTTCGTCAACGAGTCCTTCATCGGCACCCGCTTCACGGGCCGGCTCCTCGGGCGGACGGAGGTCGCCGGCCGTCCGGCGGTGCTGCCCAGCTTCACCGGCCGCGCCTGGATCACCGGCACCGCCCAGTACCTGCTGGACCCCACGGACCCCTTCCCTGCCGGTTTCGTCCTCTGACCCCGTGCAGGGCGCGCCCTCGCCCGCCTCGGTGACGGAAAGGGTGTGACGGGGACGGGGACGGGGACGGTGACGGGCGGCCGGCTCCGTAGATACTGGTGGCACGTGACATGGCACAGCGTTCCGAGGAGACCCCATGGCCGCCGCCCCGCGCACCAGCAGCCGGACACCCGCCTCACCGGCGCCCGCATCGGCGCCGGTGCCCGCGCCCGCCCTGCCGGTGCTCGGCGGCCGCCGGAGCAGTTACCGCGAGCGGGTCGCCGACGCCCTGCGGGCCGCACTGATCGCGGGTGAGCTGCTGCCCGGCGAGGTGTACTCGGCGCCGGCCCTCGCCGCCCGCTTCGGCGTCTCGGCGACCCCGGTGCGCGAGGCGATGCTCGACCTCGCGAAGGAGGGCCTGGTCGACGCCGTCCCGAACAAGGGATTCCGGGTCACCGACGTCTCCGACCGGCAGCTCGACGAGTACACGCACGTCCGCGCGCTCATCGAGATCCCCACGGTGGCCGCACTGGCGACCACTGCCGACCCGGTGTCCCTGGAGGCGTTGCGTCCGGCGGCCCGCGAGATCGTCGCCGCCGCGGTCGCGGGCGACCTCATCGCCTATGTCGAGGCCGACACCCGCTTCCACCTGGGCCTGCTGGCCCTCGCCGGCAACGCCCATCTCGTCGAGGTGGTCCGCGAGTTGCGCGGTCGCGCCCGGTTGTACGGGCTGACCGCCCTGTCCGCGTCGGGGCGTCTGCTGGCTTCCGCCGAGGAACACCTGGAGCTCCTGGACGCCCTGTCGGCCCGCGACGAGCGGGCCGTGCGCGAGGTCATGACCCGGCACCTGGGGCATGTCCGGGGTCTGTGGGCCACCGCTCGCGCGTAGCCGTCCGCCCGAAGCGGGCGGCTCGCCCCACGAAGTCAGTCCTGCCCCCGCCCCTCCCCGCGCCACCCCGGACCGCCGGCCACGTCTGTGATCCTTGTCGCGGTTGTGCGAAGCGTGGTGAGTGTGCCGAACGGGCATGCAACTGCCCGTGCTGGAACGATCGGTGTCTTTTCTGTGGGGGAACGTGTGAGCCTGTGTGTGATCGGTGCGGGTCTGTCCGGTCTGGCGGCTGCGCACGCCCTGAAGTCCGAGGGCGTCGACTTCGTCGTCCTGGAGCGGGCGCCCGAGGTCGGCGGACTCTGGCGGCAGCCACAGGCCGGCGAACGCGGACCGGGCTACCTCTCGCTGCACCTCAACACCAACAAACGGCTCACCGGTTACGCCGACTACCCGATGCCCGACTCCTACCCCGTCTACCCGCGCCACGGTGACGTCGCCGCCTACCTGCGTGCCTTCGCCGAGTGGGCCGGTGTGTCGGACCACATCGAGTTGGGGACGACGGTCGAGTCCGTCACCCGGAGCGCCGGCGGTTCCTGGACGGTGGTCGGCCACGACACCCGGGGGCGGCGCACGACACGCGACTTCAGCCAGGTCGTCGTCGCCTCGGGGCACAACACCGAACCCGTCCTGCCCGCTCCGCTCCCGGGTTCCGACACCTTCGAAGGGGCCGTTCTCCACGCTCTGGACTACCGCGACGGCAGTGACTTCACCGGCCGGCGGGTCGTCGTGGTGGGGCTGGGCGCCTCGGCGGTGGACATCGCCGCCGACCTCTCCCGGTACGCCGCGCAGACCGCCCTGTCCGTGCGCCGGGGACTGCACATCGTGCCCAAGCAGCTCTTCGGCATGCCGTTGGACGACGTCGCCGAGGCGCCGTGGTGGACGACCATGACCCTCGAGGAGCAGCGCCGCTTCATCGAGCAGGCGCTGCTCGTCGCGCGCGGCAAGCTCTCGGACTACGGGCTGCCCGAGCCGGACCATCCGATCTTCGCCTCGGCCGTGACCGTGTCCGACGAGATCCTCACCCGCATCCGGCACGGCGGGGTCGTCCCCAAGCCCGCGATCGAGCGCCTCGACGCCGACCGCGTGGTCTTCACCGACGGCACCTCCGTGCCCGCCGACGTGGTGGTCCACTGCACCGGGTACCGCATGGCGTACCCGTTCCTGCCGCAGGGCTGCCCGATCGGTCCGCAGGGTTCCGTCGAGCTGTACAAGCGGGTCGTCGCGCCCGACCACCCCGGTCTGCACTTCGTCGGCCTGGTCCGCCCGCACGGCTCCGTCACCCGTCTGGTGGAGGCCCAGTCCCGCTGGGTGGCACGGATCGCGGCGGGCAAGGCGACGTTGCCGGAGCGGGAGGTCATGTACAAGGAGATCGCCGACTACCTGGGCGGCATCGCCGGTCAGTACGGCCAGGTGCAGGGCGCGTCGATCCAGGTGAACGTCGCGCCCTATCTGGAGGAGCTGCGGGCCGAGTGACGCCGCCTCACCCGGCGTCGGCGGAGTCCGAGCCGTGCGCGTCCGTCCACCAGGGGCTCCCCCGCGGCTTCGCGACCCGTGCCTGCGAGGGAATCGGTTCGACGGCGTCGACGCACGGCCCCCTCGGCGTCCTCGACCCCGGGGGTGCGGGTCACCCCGCGCTCAGGCCTCGGCGGGCACGGGGGCCGGGGGCGGGACGACGGCCGGCACGTCGAGCGGCGCGGCGGCCGGCAAGTCGGCCGGCGACAGGACCGTGGGCGGCCGGATTTCGTACGCCTCCGAGGAGATGTACGTCATCACCCGTGGCGGACGGCCCCGTTGGTGAGCCAGCCCCAGATAGGCGACGAGGCCCACGCCGTCCTCCGGCTGCCGCGAGGTGACGGCGACCGAGGCACGCCGCACCGTGACCGGGTCGATGCCGTAGCGGGCGTGCAGTGCGGCGGCCCGGTCCAGGGCCACGCCGTCGTGGCGGGCGTAGTCGCGGACCGGGATGTAGACGGTGAAGCCGCTCGGCAGGCCCGACCCCGTCTCGGTGAAGGCATGGCACGTCTGGACGGGACGACGGTCGAGCTGCGGTTTGTGCTCCTTCCCCGCCACGATGCGGAAGAACTCCTCGATCTCGGCGCTGTCGGGGCCGTCGCCCGTACGAGACAGGGCGCCCGCCTCCGCAGCCGACAGGTCGTCGTGCGCCAGATAGACCTTCACCCGTGGTTCCGCCCAGTCACCGAGGTCCAGTGCGAAGAACAGATGGCGGTCACCGTCGGGCAGCGCCTGGAAGGCCTTACGGTGACCGAGTCGTTTCAGCGCCTGCCGTACGGTCTTGGCGGCCCGCTCCTCTCCCGAGGCCGCGGGATTCAGATAGGCCTTGACCCTGGGGACCCCGCCCGCACGCAGTTCCAGCGCACACCAGAGCGCCAGCGGACCCTGAGGCGACGGCGGGAAGAACAGGTCTTCCAGTTCGTCGAGCGGGTCGGTGCCGAAGCCCCAGCGCCGGCCCATGTCGCGTATCACCCGCAGTCCGATGTTGCCGTTGTCCGTCAGGTCGCTGGCGCCCGCCCCTGGCTCGAGGAGCACCCGCAGGGTCGGCGGTGCGCCCGGTTCGCAGGAGAGGGAGAACTCCACGGGGGTGTGGTCGTCAGAGAGGAAGCTGCGGCTGGGCGGGGGCAGCTCCAGCGGTCGCTGCGCGAGAGGGCCCAGCACGTCGAGGAGTGTGCGCGCGTAGTCCGCCGAGTCGGCGGCGCACAGACCCGCGGTCTCGCTCAGTCGCAGTAACTGACGGGCCGCGTGGCCGCCGAGCGTGCCGGCCACCGGCTCGCCCGGGGCGTCGGGGCGCGGGGTGGTCATCGGCCTTCGCCCTCGGGAACGGGGCGGACAAGAAGATACCCGCCCGGGGAGGCGGGTATCAGGGGGTGCACGACGATGGGGTGTCGTATGAAATCGGCGCCGTCGGATCTGAGGTCCACGACATCTCCTCTTACTCGTGAGGAACACGGAATATCGCGTTCCTCACTACCCCTGCGGTTGAATCGTCATGCAGTGATGCGGAGTTGACGGGTGTTGTGTGCATCACCTCGTCAGCCAGTTGAGGAACTGGCTCCACATGCCTCCGCGTTCGTTCCTGCCGCTCGCCGGGGCGGTGTACTGCGGACGCACCGGGGCCTCCCTGGGGGCCGGCGCGGGCCGCTGGACGACCTGGACCGGGGTGAACTTGGCGGGCAGCACCGTGAGTCCGCGGTTGAAGGGCCCCGGCCGCCAGGTCAGGCTGTCGGTGGGCACCGCCAGCTCGACGTCGGGCAGCTTGTTCAGCAGGTTCTCGATGGCCGTCACGGTGATCTGCCGGGCGGGCTCCTTGGACGGGCAGGCGTGCGGGCCCGCGCTCCAGGCGAGGTGGGCACGGTTGCTGCCCGCCTGGCGTGCCGCCGTCAGCGCCGGACCGGTGTTGGCCGCGGCATAGCTGACCAGGACGAGGTCGCCGGCGTGCAGTTTCTGTCCGGCGAACTCCATGTCGGACGTTGGGTAGTGGGCGCCGAGGTTCTGCATGGGCGGGTTCTCCCACAGCGTGTCGTCGATCGCCTCGTCGATCAGCCCGCCCTGGTGGGCGTACGCGTCGTTGGTGAGCAGGCGGTGCAGCGTGTTGCCGATGAGGTTGCGCAGCGGCTCGTTGCCCGCCACCAGCAGCAGGGCGATCTGGTGGACCATCTCCTCGTCGGTGAGCTTGGCAGGGTGCTGCATCAGCCACGAGGGGACGTCGTCGCCGGGCTTGGCCCGCTTGAGCGCGACGAGTTCACCGATGGCCCCGAACATCACCCCGACCGCCTGCTCGGCGTTCACGCCGTCGAACATGCCGGTGATGCCGAAGACGACGCGGTCTCCGATGTCGGCGGTGCAGCCGAACAGCTCGTTGAACACGAACAGCGGCAGCTGCTTGGCGTAGTCGCCGAGCAGGTCGGCCGATCCGCGTGAACCGAACTGCGAGATCAGGTAGTTGGAGACCTGCTCGGTGGTCTGGCTCAGCTTGCGCGCGTCGACGCGCCCCATGCTGTCCGTGATCGCCTGGCGCAGCCTGTGGTGCTCCGCGCCGTCGCTGAACATGGCGTTGGGCCGGTAGGCCAGCAGCGGTGCGACCGGGCTGTCCGCAGGGATGCGGCCTTCGTTGAGGTCCCGCCAGCGGCGCGCGTCCTTGCGGAAGGAGCCGGAGTCCTGGAGCAGTTGGAGTGCGAAGGAGTAGTCCGTGACGAGGGTGGCCTCGACCCCCGGCGCCAGCTCGACGGGCGCGGTCGGACCGTAGTGGCGCAGGTAGGTGTAGTAGGCCTGGGGGTCGGCCGCGAACTCCGGCCCGTACAACGGCACCCTGCCGTCGGCCTGGTGCGCCGGGCACCCGGGCGGGGGCACGGGTGCGGTGGGTTGTTCCATGTGTGCTCCTAGTGTGCACGTTCCTGCAGATGGCGGACGAGGGTGATCAGCGCGTCGGCCGAGGACCGCTCGTCTCGCGCGTCGCAGGTGACGACGGGGGTGTCGTCGAGCAGGTCGAGTGCTTCGCGCAGAGCGTTCTCGTCCCGCGGCGGGGCGCCGTCGAAGTGGTTGACGGCGATGGCGTAGTCGAGCCCGTAGTGCTCGATCAGGTCGATCACGGCGAAGGAGTCCGCGAGCCGCTCGGGATCGACCAGCACCAGCGCACCGAGCGCGCCGCGCGCCATGTCCTCCCACATCTGAACGAAGCGCTGCTGGCCCGGCGTTCCGAACAGGTACAGCACGACACGATCGCTGATGGTCAGCCGGCCGAAGTCCATGGCGACCGTGGTGGTGGTCTTGCCCTGGACGCCCTTGAGGTCGTCGACCGCCTCGGCCGCCCGGGTCATCGTCTCCTCGGTGGACAGCGGCTCGATCTCCGAGATGGCCCCGATGAACGTGGTCTTGCCGACCGCGAAGTGTCCCACGACGAGGATCTTGACGGCCGTCTGCGTCTCGCCGCGGCGGACGTAGGCCTGCTCATCCAAACTTGGCCCTGAGACCATTCAGCACCTCCTCCAGGATGTCCCGGTCGGCGAGCGGAGCCCGCTGGACGGGCGGACGGGTGATGAGATAGCCGCCCTCGGTGAGTGCGGCCAGGAGTATCTTCACCACTCCCAGGGGCAGTTGGGTGTGACCGGCGATCTCGGCGACCGAGAGGTAGCCGGCCGCGCACAGGTCCAGCAGCTTCTGTTCCTCGGGGGACAGCCTGGTGGGCCGCTGCTCGTGGTCGGCCGCCGCCGTGACCAGCGTGATGAGCGACAGCTGCCCTTCGTCGGGCAGCCCGCGTCCCTTGGTGATGACGTACGGACGTACTAACTCCGGCGTCTGCGGCTCGAGTTCGCCGTAGCCCGTCATGACCGCACGCCGAGGTTCTCGCGCGGCGGCGTGGTGAGCGCCTTGCCGAGCTGGCCGACGAGCTGCTGCATCCGGAAGGTGATGTCCGCCATGTCGACGTCCGGGGAGGCGGAGACGCCGAGGTAGGCGCCCTCGCCGGCGGAGATCAGGAAGACCCAGCCACCGTCGAACTCGACCAGCGTCTGCCGCCAGCGCATCTGCGGGTCCTCGCAGAAGAAGGCGAGCGAGCGGCTGAGCGACTGCACACCGCTCATCGCGGCGGCCACCCGGTCCGCGTCGTCCTTGTCGAAGTCCTGCGTCCGCGCCATCAGCAGGCCGTCGGCGGAGATCAGGACGGCGTGCAGGGCCCCGGGAATCTCCAGGGCGCTGTCAAGCATCCATGACAGATCGTCATTCACGAGAACTCATGCCCTTCGCTGCTTGCACCACGGGTGCTCGACTGTTCCGCCGGGTCCGTCTGCACGGCCCGGCCCGACCGGGTGCCGCGCTGGAAAGCGCCCATGATCGCCGCCGTCTCCGCTCCCGTCCGGGAGGCGCCGGAGGCGTTCGACGCGCTGCCGGGCACGATGGCCATCGGCCGCTTGCGGCGCCGCTTCGGCAGGCCGTCGGACGTGGTGGCCGTGGTCAACGCGGTCTCGGGGCCGCCGCCCACGGGGGCGGTCGAGGCAGCGGGAACGACCGGAGCCGGTTCCTTCTGCTCGGGTGCGTTGGTGAGCAGGTCGTGCGGCAGGAGGAGCACTGCCCGGACCCCGCCGTAGGGGGAGGTGGAGTCCACGGACACCTCGAAGCCGAAGCGCTCGCTGAGCACGCCGATCACCGCGAAGCCGAACTGCGGGGGGTTGCCGAGGCCGGAGACGCCCGACACCCGCTCGCTCGACAGGAGTTTGTCCGCGCGGGCGCGCTCCTCGTCGTTCATACCGACACCGGCGTCGTCGACGACGATGCAGATGCCCTTGGGCACGGTGCGGATGTTGATTTCGACGACGGTGTCCGGGCTGGAATAGCTCGTGGCGTTGTCGAGCAGCTCGGCGAGGGCCAGTGCGACGGGCTCGACGGCACGGCTCGTGATGCCGAAGTCGACCTGGGAGAGGATCTCCACCCGCCGGTAGTGGCGCACCCTGCCCTGGGCGCTGCGCACCACGTCGTAGACGGACGCGACATCGCGTGCGCGTCCCAGCCAGCCGTCGCAGAGCACGGCGATGGACTGGGCACGCCGGCCGAACTGCGAGTTCGTGTGGTCGATCTCCAGGAGGTCCTGGAGGATGACCGACTCGCCATATTTGTTCTGCAGCCGGGAGACGATCAACTGCTGTTCCGCGGCAAGGCCCTGAAGGGTCCGCATCGCGGACTTGAGGACCGTTTTCGTAGCCTCTTCGGCTCTTTCCTGAGCGGCCTCGACAGATTGCGCGTACTCGTTCTCCAAGGCGGAGTAGTGGGATCTGAGCCCCACGATCTCCTGCCTCAAGGCACGCGCCGCCCTGCGCTGGCGAACAATGAGGGCGACTGCGATGAGTACGGCGGCGAGGAGAGCCCAGAGTACCGGGTTCCGTATGTAATCAGTCATAAGACTCTCTTCAGGCGACTGACGGCCAGTTGCTGAATTCCCGTCGACACGGGTGGACCGGCGGACCGCCCGCACGGGGATGACCCCGGACCGTCCCCCGTAGCCGGAGATGTCGTCTTGCACCCATCCGCCCGCCCACAAGCGAGCGTGATCGTATCACCACAAGAAGGCACCACAGACCGCCAATATGCCCACCGAGATGAACATTGACGAACCGTCAGCCGTACTGACGGACGACCGCGAAACGGCCCGGTAACCGCCTTCGCGACGACCGCTCCGCACGACGCGACAGGACAACCGATAAGTGGCCTTCCGCGACATTCCGGAGGTAATGGATACCGAAAACAACAAAACCCGCATCCGGCGGAACGCCGAATACGGGTCATGTGCAGATTCACCGAGCGAAATCCGCTCGACACGGAGAGTAAGAGTGTCCGAGGGGGGACTTGAACCCCCACGCCCGATAAAGGGCACTAGCACCTCAAGCTAGCGCGTCTGCCATTCCGCCACCCGGACCAGGTGTCTGCCGCCGCGCGAGGTGATCCCCGCGGCGACACGGACAACAATACCAAGCTTTCAGCGTGCGTCTCACCTGCATATCCGCTGGCCGCGCAGGGTGACGGAGCCTTCACCGCGCCCCTCCCCGGGCGCTCGCCGCTCACCGCCTGCCCACCAGGGCGCCCCGCCACCCGACAGTCCCGGGTCAGGGCATCAGCCGGCGCTCCGGGAAGACCCGGACGTGGCGCGGTACGAACTCCGGGCGTGCTCGGTGTGCTGGCGCATCAGCCGGGTGGCCCGCTGTTCGTCGTGGGCGGCGATGGCCGCGATCAGGTCGCGGTGCTCGACCCACGACCGGTGGCCGCGCTGCCGGGCGATCGGCGTGTAGTACCAGCGCACCCGGCGGGCGACCTGGGCCGCCAGCTCGGCGAGGACCGCGTTGCCCGCGAGCTCGATGACCTTGGCGTGGAAGCGGGCGTTCAGGGCGACCGCGGCGTCCATGTCGTCCTCGGTGACGGCCAGCACGCCCCGCGCCACGATCTCGTTCAACGCCGCGATGCCGGACTCGTCCGCGTGCGCGGCCGCGAGGCGTGCGGCTTCGGCCTCCAACAGGGTCCGCACGGTGAGGAGTTGGTCCGCCTCTTCCTCGGTCGGCTCATGCACGAACGCGCCCTGCGCGGGCCGGAGATCGACCCAGCCCTCGGTGCTGAGCCGCTGCAGCGCCTCGCGCACCGGCTGCCGTGAGACCCCGAGGCGACCTGCGAGCTCGCTCTCGACGAGGTGCCGGCCGGGCTGCAGCGCGCGGGTCGTGATGAGTTCGAGCAGCGCCTCGTGGACACGGTCGCGCAGCGGGCCGGGCCGTTCGAGTCCCGGCACCGCGCCCAGGGGCAGTCCTGTCGACGACATCGGTCGGTCCCTCCTGGGCGAACACCGGTCGGCCGCGGCCGCAAGGCAAGTGCCGCATGCCGCACGCCGTCCCGGACGACCACGGACACCCGAGCGCACGGAGGCGGACGGTCGGGGACAGTGGACGCGCGAACAGCGCGTGCGCACGGCCGGTGCGAACAGCCCGTGCGTTCGGACGGCGCGTTCGGCAGGGCAACTGTCTGCAGCCGAGTATCGATTGTCTTTCGTCAACAGTCCACGGCGTACGGCTGCCGGACACGGACACCGGCGAACGCTTCACACGCTTCACACGCGCCGCGTCCCGCCGGACGCGCACTGCGTCGTACGTCCCGCACGCCCGTCGCCCCCGTTGCACGTCACCCGTCACGCGCGGTCACGGCCGTCGGTCAGGGGCAGTCGGTCAGGGGCAGTCGGTCAGGGGCAGCGCACGACCTGTCCGGCGTACGACAGGTTGCCGCCGAAGCCGAACAGCAGCACCGGGTCGCCCGTGGAGACGGCGCCCTGCTCGACGAGCTTGGAGAAGGCGAGCGGGATGCTGGCGGCGGAGGTGTTGCCCGACTCGGTGACGTCGCGCGCGACGACCGCGTTGACGGCTCCGATCTTCGCCGCGAGGGGCTCGATGATGCGCAGGTTCGCCTGGTGCAGGACGACGGCGGCCAGGTCCTCGGGCTTGAATCCCGCCCGCTCGCAGGCCTGCCGGGCGAGCGGCGGCAGCCGGGTGGTGGCCCAGCGGTAGACGCTCTGCCCCTCCTGGGCGAACCGGGCCGGCTGACCCTCGATGCGCACCGCGTGCCCCATCTCGGGCACCGAGCCCCACAGCACGGGACCGATCCCGGGCTCGACGCCGTCGGGACAGCCCTCGACCACGGCGGCGCCGGCGCCGTCGCCGACCAGCACGCAGGTGGTGCGGTCGCTCCAGTCCGTCACCTCGGACATCTTGTCGGCGCCGATGACCAGGGCGCGGGTGGCGGCGCCGGCGCGGACGGTGTGGTCGGCGGTGGCCAGCGCATGCGTGAAGCCGGCGCAGACGACGTTGACGTCCATCGCGGCCGGTTGCGGGATGCCGAGGCGGGCGGCGACCCTCGCGGCCATGTTGGGCGAGCGGTCGACGGCCGTGGAGGTGGCGACGAGCACCAGGTCGATCTCGTCCGGCGCGAGGCCCGCCGTGGCGAGCGCCTTGGCCGCGGCGTGCGCCGCGAGCTCGTCCACCGGCTCGTCGGGGCCGGCGATGTGACGGGTGCGGATGCCCACCCGGCTCCTGATCCACTCGTCATTGGTGTCCACCAGTTCCGCCAGGTCCGCGTTGGTGAGCACCCTGGCGGGCTGGTAGTGGCCGACGGCGGTGATGCGCGAGCCGTTCATTCGGGGGGTCCCCTCGTTGCCGTGGGTTGCGGGATCCACCAGTCTGATCAGTGACTCACGGGTACGAGGGCGCGTGAAGCGACAGGAAACCGGTTCCCCGGTTGTCGGCTTCCCCATAGCTCTCGGACGCCCGATCACCTGTCGAACGCCCGACCGCCGAACACGCGCCCCGGGTTCACCGCTACCCGGTGAAGAGCTGCGTGGCCTTCTGCACGAGCTCGTACAGCCCGTAGACGAGCGGCGCCCCCACCCACAGCCAGGCGAAGGCGGTCAACGGCCGCCGGTCAGGCTGCGGACTCGGGCTGCTGTCGTTCGGCATCGGCTGCCTTCCTCTGAGCGGGTACATGGTGGCGGACGTGGACGGGACGGACGAGCTCGTTGGCGACGAAGCCGACGGCCAGCAGCCCGATCATGATGAACAGGGACAGGGTGTACAGCGAGGAACCGTGCTTGCCGGCCTCCTCCTGGCGGTCGGCGATCCAGTTCACGATCAGCGGGCCCAGCACGCCGGCCGTCGACCAGGCGGTGAGCAGCCGGCCGTGGATCGCGCCCACCTGATAGGCCCCGAACAGGTCCTTGAGGTAGGCGGGAACGGTCGCGAAGCCCCCTCCGTAGAAGGAGAGGATCACCAGCGCGCACAGGACGAACAGGGGTTTCGACGAGTCGCCGATCAGGGCGATGAGGGCGTACATCAGGGCGCCGACGCCCAGGTACAGACGGTAGACGTTCTTGCGCCCGACCAGGTCGGAGGTCGACGACCAGCCGATCCGGCCGGCCATGTTGGCCGCGGACAGCAGGGCGACGAAGCCGGCGGCCGCGGAGGCCGAGACCGGGGTGGAGGTGTCGGCGAAGAAGTCCTTGATCATGGGCGCGGCCTTCTCGAGGATGCCGATGCCTGCGGTCACGTTCATGCAGAGCACGACCCACAGGCACCAGAACTGCGGGGTGCGCACCGCGCTGCGCGCCGACACCTGCACGCCCTCGACGTCGCTCGGCGTACCGGCGACCGGCCGCTCACCGCGTGGCACCCGCACCAGCAGGACGCCCAGCGTCATGAAGACCGCGTACGACAGACCGTGCACGAGGAAGGCGAGGGCGATGCCCGAGCTGTCGGAGCCGAACGACTCGAGCATCTGCGCCGACCAGGGGGAGGCGATGAGCGCGCCGCCCCCGAAGCCCATGATGGCGATTCCGGTGGCCATGCCGGGGCGGTCCGGGAACCACTTGATCAGTGTGGAGACGGGCGAGATGTAACCGATTCCGAGGCCGATTCCGCCGACGAAGCCATAGCCGAGGACGATCAGCCAGTACTGCTCGACGGCCGCGCCGAGCGCGGAGATCAGAAAGCCGGACGAGAAGCAGACCAGGGCCACGGTCATCGCCCAGCGCGGCCCGTTGTGCTCCACCAGGGTGCCGCCGAAGGCCGCGGACAGGCCGAGCATCACGATGGCGAGCTGGAACGGGAGCGCGCTCTGCGTGCCGCTGAGGCCGAGCGCCGACTCCAGCGGCGGTTTGAACACGGACCATGCGTAGGCCTGGCCGATGGAGAGGTGGACCGAGAGGGCGGCCGGGGGGACGAGCCAGCGGCTCCAGCCGGGCGGCGCGATGGGGGGACTCATGAAACCTGAACGGTAGAAACCCGTTTCCGACGCTGAGAAGGGGAGCGCCGACCGATTGCGGTGAGCGGTATGCGGGATGCGCCGAACGGTCGGACGGGCCGTTTCCCCGACCGGGCGACCTGATCCGCACCCGACGTGCTGCGGCCCGCGGCCCGCGACGCGTCGAGGGCGTCCGGTCCCGACCGTGGGCGTCAGCTGCGGGGTGGGCTGCCGGCTCACGCTCCACGTGCAGGACAATGAGATCGTGAAGGTCACGTCACCGCACGACGACCCGGTGACCCACGGCAACCTCTGCAGCAAGGGCCGCTTCGGCTACCAGCACGTACAGAACCGGGGCTGATCACGACATGGGACGAGTCACCGAACGACGCAAAGTGGTCCGCATCAGGGACGGCGTGGTCTCCGCCCGCGCGGACACCCTGGTCGCCGAGGAGCCACTGGAGATCCGCCTCAACGGCAAGCCCCTGGCGATCACGATGCGCACCCCCGGTGACGACTTCGCGCTGGCCGCCGGGTTCCTGGTCAGCGAGGGCGTGCTGGCCGAGCAGGACGACCTCCAGAACATCGTCTACTGCGCGGGAGCGACAGCCGACGGGAGCAACACCTACAACGTCGTGGACGTGCGCACCGCGCCCGGGGTGGCGATCCCCGACATCACCCTCGAGCGCAACGTCTACACCACCTCCTCCTGCGGCCTGTGCGGCAAGGCGAGCCTGGACGCCGTCCGCACGACGACCCGCTGGCCCGTCGCCGACACCCCCCCGCTCCGGATCGAGCCCGAGCTGCTCGCCGTCCTCCCCGACCGACTGCGCGCGGCCCAGCGGGTGTTCGACCGGACCGGCGGACTCCATGGAGCGGCCCTGTTCTCGGAGGACGGCGAACTGCTCGACGTCCGGGAGGACGTGGGCCGGCACAACGCGGTGGACAAGCTGGTCGGACGCGCCCTGCAGAACGGGCAGCTGCCCCTGTCGCGGGCGATCCTGCTGGTCTCGGGCAGGGCCTCGTTCGAGCTGGCGCAGAAAGCCGTGATGGCGGGCCTCCCGGTGCTCGCCGCGGTCTCCGCGCCCTCCTCGCTCGCGGTCGACCTGGCCGCGGAGACCGGACTGACCCTGGTGGGCTTCCTGCGAGGCAGCTCCATGAACGTGTACACGGGTGAGGACCGCATAGCCCTGAAGGCCTCGGCCGCCCAGGACTGACCGGTACCCCGGGGCGCGGCGGCGGGACCCGGCGCCGACCGGCGGGGAGCTCCCCCCGCGCCGCAGGGTCCCCACTCCGACGCGCCCCGCCCGCCCACTCGCGCGCCCGCCCAGCCCCCGGAACCGCACCTCTTCCCGACCGAGCCCCTACCGGACCTCACGCTGCCGGGCCGCCCGTTGCGCCGCGCTCGGGTTCCGCCACACTCCGGTTGCGCTGCGCTCCGGTTCCGCCGTCGGGCCGCCGGTTCCGCCCGGTGCCGCGGCGCTCCGGTTCCGTTGTCGGGCCTCCGGTTCGGCCCGGTGCCGCGGCGCTCAGGTTCCGCCGTCGGGCCTCCGGTTCCGCCCGGTGCCGCGGCGCTCCGGTTCCACCGTCGGGCCGGTGCCGCCCGGCGGCCGGCCGGGCCTCGACGGGCGCGGCTGGAGACGTGCGGGCGCCTTCGGGTCGCCCTCGGCCCGCCGCTCCTCCTGGGCCGGCCCCGTCGGCTCAGCCGCGCGTGAAACGCACGTCGGCCGCGCGGACCACGGTGCCGAGCCGGGGAAAATCGAGCTTCACGGACGCCTCGTGTTCGGGCCCGGTGAGAGCGGCCATCGCGTCCTCGACGAAGACCAGGTCGTAACCGAGGTCGCCGGCGGCGCGGGCGGTGGACTCGACGCCGAGATTCGTCGCGATGCCCGCGAACACGATGGTGGTGACGCCGCGTTCGCGGAGACGGTCGTCCAGGCCCGTCCCCTGGAAGGCGCCGATCGTCCGTTTGACGATCTCCACATCGCCGTCCCGCGACAGCCCCTGGACCAGTCCGCTGCCCGACGGCTGCTCGGCGACCCCCGGACGCTCGACGCGGACGAGCACGACGAGGGCTCCCGCCGAACGGAAGGAGCCCGCCAACTCCTGTGCCGTCACCAGCACTTCGGCGCCTTTGCGGGGCGCCAGGGGGAGAGCGACGATGCGGTCCATCAGATCGACGAGGACCAGTGCGGTGCGCGCGGGATCGAGCGCGAGGGGGACGGTCATGACGGAACGTTATCCCCCGTCAGCCGTCCGTGCCGGAGATCCGGATCAACAAGCGCGTGAACTGCTCCCGTTCGCGGGCGCCGAGGGGCGCGAGCAGCATCTCGTTCGCCTCCAGGGCGGCCTTCTCGCAGCGCAGGAGGACCCGTCGCCCCTCCTCGGTGAGCGACACGGCGTTCTTCCTGCGGTCCTCGGGGTCCGGTGCGCGCACGGCGAGACCGGCCGACTGCAGGTCGTCGAGGACGCCGACGACGTCCTTCGGATCGAGTCCGACGCTGCGGCCGAGTTCGGCCTGGGCCACAGGGGCGAGATCACGCACCGCGGAGAGCACGACGTGGTGCCACATTTTGAGCCCCTCTGCGGCCAGAGCTTCGGCGACCAGGGCGCGGCCGCGCGCGGCGGCCCGGCCGAGAAGCCAGCTGGGCAGGGCGCGGATGGCGGGGAGAGGCGCTTCGGGCATGGTCGCACTCTAGCCAGAAGTCGTTGGGCTTCCCCACCACAACGGGGATACCGTTGGGACTCCCAACGTTTTCTGGAGGTCCGATGCGTCGTGTCCGGTACGACTCCCCCGGCGGCCCCCTGTTCCTCGAGGAGGTCCCGGTTCCCTCACCGGGCCCCGGCGAACTGCTTTTGCGCTGCGAGGCGATCGGCGTCACCCTGCCCGTCGTCCGCAAGGTCACCGAGGCCGCCGAGCCGATCCCGCTCGGCGGTGAGGTCGCCGGCGACGTCACCGCCGTCGGGGAGGGGGTCACCGGGTTCCGGATCGGCGAACGCGTGACGGGGCTGTGCTTCGGTCACGGCTACGCCGACTTCGCCGTCCTGCACGAGACGATGGCCTCACCGGTGCCGGAGGGCGCGGAGGCCGTCGCGGCGGTCGCCCTGGTCCGCAGCGGGCAGGTCGCCCTGGGCGCGCTGGCGGCCGCGCGCCCAGGACCGGGCGAGGCGGCGCTCGTCACCGCCGCAGCGAGCGGGGTCGGCCACCTCGCCGTACAGCTCGCCCGGGCGCACGGCGCGTCGCGAGTCGTGGCCGCCGTGTCCGATCCGGCGAAGTCCGCCTTCGTGAGCGCCCTCGGCGCCGACGAGGTCGTCGTCTACGGGCAGAGCGACTGGGGCCCACCCGTCGACTACGTCCTCGACGCGGTCGGCGGCGAGCTGCTCACCCCCGCACTCGCGTCCCTCGCGCCCGGCGGGCGGCTGGTGGCGTACAGCTCGGGCGGCGGGACGATCCAGGCGTACGACCTGCTCGCGGGCGCCAGGTCCGTGATCGGCTTCCAGATGGCCCGCGTCGCGCGTGACGAGCCGCAGACGTGCGAGCGCCGGCGACGGGAGCTGTGGCGGATGGTCGCGCAGGGTGAGCTGAGGCCTGCCGTGCACGGTGTGTTCGCTCTCGAGGACGCCGCCGAGGCACACGCGGCGATCGCGTCACGTCGCAACCTCGGCAAGGTGGTTCTGGTGCCGTAACGGGTTTCTCTCCCGGCTCGGCGACCGGCTCACGCCGTTGCCGCAGTCCGCTCGTCGGCGCGTTGGCGCGGCGGCTCCAGCAGATCACGAGCCCGGCGCTTGGCGATGACCGCGCAGACCATGAGCTGCATCTGGTGGAAGAGCATCAGGGGCAGCACCGCCAGGGAGGCGTGCGCGCCGAACAGAACGCTCGCCATGGGCAGTCCGGAGGCGAGGGACTTCTTGGAGCCGGCGAACTGCAGGGCGATCCGGTCCGCACGGCCGAACCGCAGCGCCCTGCCGCCGTACCAGGTCAGGGTGAGCATCACCGCGAGCAGCGCGGCCTCGACCACGAGCAGTCCACCCAGCCGCGCCGCGCTCACCTGGTGCCATATGCCCTGGACCATGCCCTCGCTGAAGGCCGTGTAGACGACGAGGAGAATCGAACCGCGGTCGACGAGTGAGAGCACCTTCTTGTGCCGGGTGACGAAGCCGCCGATCCAGCGCCGCAGCACCTGTCCCGCGAGGAACGGCACGAGCAGTTGCAGCACGATCTCGACGAGCGAGTCCGCGGAGAAGCCGCCGCCGCTGCTGCCGAGCAGGGCCGCCGCGAGCAGCGGGGTGACGACGATGCCGACCAGGGAGGAGAAGGAGCCCGCGCAGATCGCCGCGGGGACGTTGCCGCGGGCGATCGAGGTGAAGGCGATCGACGACTGGACGGTCGACGGCACGAGGGTGAGGAACAGCAGTCCCTGGTAGAGCGGGTGGGTGAGGAAGACCGGGACGAGCCCGCGGGCGGCCAGGCCGAGCAGCGGAAAGACCACGAAGGTGCAGGCCAGCACCGTCACGTGCAGTCGCCAGTGCTTCAGCCCGTCCAGCGCCTCGCGGGTGGACAGGCGGGCGCCGTACAGGAAGAAGAGGAAGGCGATGGCCGCGGTCGAGGCCCCGGAGGCCACGTCGGCGGCGGTGCCGTGCGCCGGAAACAGGGCGGCGATCCCGACGGTCGCGAGCAACAGCAGGATGTAGGGGTCGACCGGCATCCGGCTCGGCCACTGCAGGCGTTTCACGGTGCTCCACGTGCTGTTCGAAGGTGTGCTTGTTCCTGAAAGGCTTGCGACCCGTTGCCCGCGCGACCGCCGGCACGCGCCTGAGGTCCGTCGTTCCTGAGCCCCGTCGCTCCTGAGGTCCGCCGCTCCAGAGGTCCATCGCTCCTGGGTCCGTCACTTCTGGGTCCGTCACTTCTGGGTCCGTCGCTCCGGGCGGGCGGGGCCGGGACCCGCGAGAGCCCTCTCCATCGTCCCCCTCCGGTCCGTGATCGGGAATCCCGCACACCGCTCTCACTGTCATCACGGATCGCGATGACACGGATTAGGGTGGGAAGCGTGTACGACCCCTCCCATCTGCGCACCTTCCTCGCCGTGGCCCGGGCGCTCAGTTTCACGCAGGCGGCGCGGCGGCTCGGGCTGCGCCAGTCCACCGTCAGTCAGCACGTGCGGCGGCTGGAGGACGCGACCGGACGCGCCCTGTTCACCCGGGACACGCACTCGGTGGAACTGACCGAGGACGGTGAGGCCATGCTCGGTTTCGCGCACCGGATCCTGGACGTCCACGAGCAGGCCACCGCGTTCTTCACCGGCACCCGGCTGCGCGGCCGACTGCGCTTCGGCGCGTCCGAGGACTTCGTGCTGACCCGGTTGCCGGAGATTCTGGAGAGTTTCCGCTCCGATCACCCCGAGGTGGACCTGGAGCTGACGGTGGAGTTGTCCGGCACCCTGCACGAGCGGCTCGCCGCGGGAAAGCTGGACCTGGTGCTGGCCAAACGACGCCCCGAGGATCCGCGCGGTGAGCCGGTGTGGCACGACGAGCTGGTCTGGATCGGCGCGGAACGGCTGCGTCTGGACCCGGGGCGGCCGGTCCCGCTGATCGTGTTCCCGCCGCCGGGCATCACCCGCGCCCTGGCGCTGGAGGCGCTGGAACGCCAGGGGCGGTCCTGGCGGATCGTGTGCACGAGCGGAAGCCTCAACGGTCTCATCGCCGCGGCTCGCGCGGGCCTGGGCGTGATGGCCCACTCCCGGGGCCTGATCCCGCCCGGCCTGGTGCGGATCCCGGCCCGGGCCGGGCTGCCCGAGCTGGGCGGGGTCGACTTCGTGCTGGTGCACGGGCGCAGGCGGACGTCGGCCGAGAGTGCCGCCGGCGCCCTGGCGGAGGCGATCCTGGCAGGCGGCGACCAGCTGCACCGGCACCCCGCAGCCCCGCGACCCGCAGCCCCGCCGCCGGCCGCCCCGCGACAGGCCCCGCACCCGCCCACCGCCCCGGGCTGACCCCGAGGAAACCCGCCGTGCCGTACAGACCGCCAGCGGGAGGGGCGGGCGGCGTAAGCGGTACGGGGGGATTCGGTGGAGATTACGGTGCCGAAACTTACTCAACCGTCAGCATTGTGTCCGACCCTTCCCCATGTGAGCCCTTTTTCCCGCCCTGACCAGCGTGGACTGGAACGTCGCCCGCCTGCGCGCCCCTCCCGCCCCGACGCCGGGTGGGGTAGCTTTCACGGCGCTGTGCGGCCATGGGAAAGCGGGGTACGGAAGCGGGGTGGGAAGTTTGCGCGAGTTCACCAACCCTGCGTTGGCGCTGCCACCGCCGGTCGGCGGTCTGGCCGACGTCGTCTTCCAGCACGCCCAGGACGACCCGCACTACGTCGCGCTCGGCCGCAAGGACGAGCACGGCGAATGGCGGGACGTCACCTCGGCCGAGTTCCGCGACGAGGTCCTCGCCCTGGCCAAGGGCCTCCTCGCCCAGGGCATCCGGTTCGGCGACCGCGTAGCGATCATGTCCCGCACCCGCTACGAGTGGACCCTGTTCGACTACGCCCTGTGGACCATCGGCGCCCAGGTGGTGCCGGTCTACCCCACCTCGTCCGCCGAGCAGTGCTTCTGGATGCTCTACGACGCCGAGTGCACGGCCGCCGTCGTCGAGCACGAGGACCACGCGATGACGATCGCCACCGTCATCGACCGCCTCCCCCAGTTGCGCCGGCTGTGGCAGCTCGACTCGGGCTGCGTGCAGGAGCTGTACGACGCCGGCGCGGCCATCGAGGACGAGGTCGTCCACCGGCACCGCGAGGCGGTCACCCCCGACTCGACCGCGACGATCATCTACACCTCGGGGACCACCGGCCGGCCCAAGGGCTGCGTCGTCTCGCACGGCAACTTCATGTTCGAGGCGGACACCGTCATCGAGCGCTGGGAACCGGTGTTCCACTCCCGCAAGGGCGACGAGGCGGCGACCCTGCTGTTCCTGCCGCTGGCGCACGTCTTCGGACGGATGGTGCAGATCGCCGCGATCCGCGGCAAGGTCCGCTTCGGCCACCAGCCCCAGCTGCACGCCTCCGCGCTCCTCCCCGACCTCCAGGCGTTCCGTCCGACGTTCTTCCTGGCGGTGCCGTACATCTTCGAGAAGGTGTACGGCGCGGCCCGGCGCAAGGCGGAGCGTGAAGGCAGGGCGGGGCCGTTCGAGAAGGCCGTGGACGTGGCCGTGCAGTACGCCGAGGCGGTCGAGGCGAAGGCGTGGGGCACCGGACCGGGCCCCTCGGCCGGGCTGCGCATGCAGCACCAGCTGTTCGAGAAGCTCGTCTACGGCAAGCTGCGCGCGGCCATGGGCGGCCGGGTGCGGCAGGCGATGTCCGGCGGCTCGGCCATGGACCGCAGGCTCGGCCTGTTCTTCGCCGGCGCGGGCGTGCAGATCTACGAGGGCTACGGCCTGACGGAGACGACGGCGGCGGCGACCGCGAACCCGCCCGGGCGCACCCGGTACGGCACCGTCGGTCAGGCCATCCCCGGCATGACCGTGCACATCGCGGACGACGGCGAGATCTGGCTGCGCGGCGACAACGTCTTCCAGGGGTACCTCAACAACCCCAAGGCCACCGACGAGACCCTGCACGACGGCTGGCTGGCCACCGGCGACCTCGGCGCCCTGGACGAGGACGGGTACCTCACCATCACCGGCCGCAAGAAGGAGATCCTGGTCACCTCAGGGGGCAAGAGCGTCGCGCCGGGGCTGCTGGAGGAGCGGGTGCGCGACCACCCCCTGGTCCACCAGTGTCTGCTGGTGGGCAACGACCGGCCGTTCGTGGCCGCCCTGGTCACGCTCGACCACGAGGCCGTCGAACACTGGCTGCAGATGCGCGGCAAGCCGCAGATGACGCCCGCGGAGCTGGTGCGCGACGCCGATCTGGAGGCGGAGGTGCGCCGGGCGGTGGTGGCCGCCAACACGCTGGTCTCGAAGGCGGAGTCGATCCGCACCTTCCGCATCCTCGGCCAGCCCTTCAGCGAGGAGCACGGGCTGCTGACCCCGTCGCTGAAACTGAAGCGCAAGGCGATCGAGAACGCTTACGCAAACGAGGTCGAGGCGCTGTACCGCTCCTGAGCCGGAAGCGGCCCCAGGTCTTGGACGGGCGGGGAGCGGGTACCGGAGAGGGAGGAATGCATCGACCGTCGTGATCGTTGACGATGGGAGTACCCCTTGACGGACAACCGAAGGATCAAGAGCTCGTGAGCAGCAAGGTCCCCCCGATCATCCTCAACAACGGCGTCGAGATGCCCCAGCTGGGCTTCGGGGTCTGGCAGGTGCCGGACGACGAGGCGGAGCAGGCGGTCACCACCGCACTGGAGGCCGGGTACCGCAGCATCGACACAGCGGCGATCTACGGCAACGAGGAGGGCACCGGCAAGGCCCTCGCCGCCTCCGGCGTACCCCGCCAGGACCTCTTCGTCACCACCAAGCTCTGGAACTCAGACCAGGGACACGACGCGACGCTGCGCGCCTTCGACGCCTCCCTGGAGAAGCTCGGCCTGGAGTACGTCGACCTGTACCTGATCCACTGGCCGAGGCCGGCCCGCGGCAAGTACGTCGACACGTACAAGGCCTTCGAGAAGCTGCTCGCCGACGGCCGCGTCAAGGCGATCGGCGTGTCGAACTTCCTGCCGGAGCACCTCGAGCGGCTGATCGACGAGACGTCGGTCGTGCCGGCGGTCAACCAGATCGAGCTGCACCCGCATCTGCAGCAGCAGGAGTCCCGTGCGTTCCACGCGGAGCGGGGCATCGCCACCGAGGCCTGGTCCCCGCTCGGCCAGGGCAAGGGGCTGCTCGAGGTCCCGGCGGTCGTGGCCATCGCCCGCAAGCACGACCGCTCCCCCGCCCAGGTGGTGCTGCGCTGGCACCTCCAGCTCGGCAACGTGGTCATCCCGAAGTCCGTGACGCCGTCGCGGATCAAGGAGAACATCGACGTGTTCGACTTCAGCCTGGACACCGAGGACCTCGCGGCGATCAGCGCCCTGAACGAGGACCGTCGCATCGGTCCGGACCCGGCCACGTTCGACGTCGGCTGACGGTCCCCACCCGTGCCGGGGGCGCTCCCGTTCGGGGGCGCCCCCGGCACGTCGCGGGGCTGGTCAGTTGGGCTGCCCGATCGGCCGGACGACGACGGTGTTGACGTCGACCCCGGCGGGCTGCCGGACGGCCCACACGACGGAGTCGGCGATCTGGTCGGCGGTCAGCAGCTGACCGGGCGGCAGGCTGCCGTAGCTGTCCCAGAACGGGGTCTCCACCCGGCCGGGCGCGATCAGCGTCACTCCTACGCCCCACTCGGTGACCTGGCGGCGGGTGTTCTCCGCGAGTCCGGTGACCGCGTACTTGGTCGCCCCGTAGAGGTTGCCCGGGGTGGGCACGAAGCCGGCGACGCTCCCGACCAGCACGATCCGGCCCCGGGTCTCCTTCAGCGCGTCGATCGACGCCCGGATGAGGAGCGCGGGGCCGAGGACGTTGGTCAGCACCATGTCGGTCCACCCGGCCGGGTCGCCCTCGGCCACCGAGTCGTGGGTGGCGGTCCCCGCGTTGGCGACGACCGTGTCCAGTCTGCCGTAGGCGTCGAGGGTACGGTCGACCGCCGACCGTACGCTGTCGTAGTCGGCGGCGTTCCCGGCGAACGTCGACAGCGCCTTCGGGTCGCCGAGGCCGGCGGCGAAGGCGCGCAGCCGCTCCTCGCCCCGGCCGGTGACGGCGACCCGGTGTCCGAGGTCCAGCAGTTGCCGTGCGACGGCGGCGCCGATGCCGCTTCCGCCGCCGGTGATCAGTGCGACCGGAGAGTCGGTCATGGTTTCCCCCTGTGTCCCGCTGTTCGGTGCTCGGTGTTCGGTGTACCGCGGGGAGTCCATCAGCTGGAGCGCTCTCGAAGTCAAGTGCCTTCACAGGTAGGGCAGTAGGCGGCGGAGAAGCAGCGGCGCACCTGCGTCACGCCGAGACCGCCGACACCCGCAGAATCGCTCGCCGCCCCCTGACCACCGGCCGCTCACCGGGCACCGGGCACCGGGCACCGGATCACGCCGTCAGCCCGCCCGTACGGCGGTGTGCACGGTGTGGGCGGCGAGCACGTAGACATCGGACCGGCGATGCACGCTCGCCTCGTCGTCCGGGTCGAGGAGGCGGTCGACGGTGGCACGGTCGTCGGCGTCGAGCTCCTCGCCGAAGGCCTCGCGCAGCCGGGACAGGTTCGCGGCGACGTAGGCGCGGGCCCGGTCGGAGGCGGGCGCGGGCAGGTCGAGCAGGAAGCTGCGGCTACGGCTGTGCTTCAGTCCCGCGGCGCCGAGCAGCGCCGCCCAGTCCTCCGTCTCGGCGACGGAGCCCGGCAGGTCGGCCCGCATCCGGGCGAACCACCCCGCCTCCAGCGCGTCCAGCCGCGCCTCGAGGCCCGGCCGCCCGAAGCCCGGGTCGCGCGGCAGGAACCGGGTGGGCAGTCCGCCCTCCATGATGGCCAGCGTTCCGCCGGGTCCCAGACGCTGCGCGAAGGCGGCCAGGGCGGCGCGCTGGTCACCCAGGTGATGCAGGCTGCGCCCGGCCCACAGCAGGTCGGCCGGGTAGTCCAACTCATCGAGCACGCCGGGCAGTTCACCGGCCAGGGTGCCGAACCGGTCGGCGTACCCGAGCCGGGCGGCTCGTTCCCCGGCCCGCCGGAGCAGCGGCTCTGAGCCGTCGACCGCCATGACGCGCGCACCGGGGAAGGTCTCCGCGAAAAGACAGGAGACGACCCCGGGACCGCTGCCCGCGTCCACGATCAGCCCTGGCTCCGTCACCTCCTTCCCGAGCCAGGACAGGGCCCGCTCATAGAGGGGGGTGAAGAGTTCGGCCTGCGCCTCCAGATGCGGCGCCATCTCGGCCCAGTCGATGTCGGTGTGATGGCCGTGACCGTGCGGGTGGCCGTGACCGTGCGGGTGGCCTTGGCCGTGCGTGTTCTGGTCGGTGTGGGATGCGTGCGGGTGGTGCGCCATGGCGGTCAGCCTCTCGTCCGGTGTGCCGTCAGCGTGTGCCGACGCACCGGTCGAGGGCCACTTCTGTTGCCGGGGCGGCAAAAAGACGGGTGCGGACGGCAAGCCGTTCCGCACCCGTTTTCCCGTCCGTTCCCCGGTCCGTTTTCCGGTCCGTTTTCCGGTCCGTTTTCCGGTCCGTTTTCCGGTCCGTTTTCCGGTCCGTTTTCCGGTCCGTTTTCCGGTCCGTTTTCCGGTCCGTTTCCGCGTCCGGCGCAGCCGCCGCTGCGCCGGACGACGTCCCCGGATGAACGGAGCGACACGAGGGCTGGAGGGACCGGAGCGGCTGGACAGGACCCTCCCGGCCGTCGTCGAGTCCGGCCGTCGTCGAGTCGGCGATCCGCCGGGGCCCGGCCCGGGAGGGCCGGCCGCCCGGCGGATCACACCGAGCCCGGTTTCACGGCCGGGCGGATCCGCTCACCGGCTACAGCGCCGGGTACGCGTTCTGCATCAACTGCTGGAACTGGGCCGAGAACCAGTGCCCCGACAACGGTGCGTTCGCCAGGGAGCCCGACATGCTGTTGCCGTTGCGGGGGTTGCCCGTGTACGTCGGGTCGCACATCCGGTCGAAGCCCTTGCCCTCGTCGTTGGCGATGGCGGAGCTGGCGCCGTCGGACTCACCCGGCGGCTTCATCCAGACGTACGCGTCGATCCCGGCGGCCGGAGCGGCCTTCGGGCGCTCGCCGAGTCCGGCGCCGGACTGGTTGCACCAGTTGCCGACGTGGATCCGACGGTCGTAGCGTCCGCCGTTCACATAGGTGTCCACGCTGGTCGTGGCGCCCGGACCGGCGGGCCGGGCGGAGCCGCCCCAGCCGTTGCGGGAGGTGTCGATCAGCATGCCGATGTTCGACCGGAAGCCGGTCGTGACCAGCTGGTTGCGGAACGCCTGGGCGTAGGACAGCTCATCGACGTACCGGTTCCAGTCCACCCACTTGGACTCACGGACCGACTTGCCGGCCACCGAGTCGTTGATGGTGAAGTTGTTCTCCTTCAGGGCGCTGTAGTTCGCCGTGTTGGTGATGAAGCCGTGCACGTCGTCGACGGTCGCGCCCTCGGCGGTCGCGGCCTGGAAGAGGATCTGGGCGGAGGGGACGAAGTTGTCGTCCCAGCCGAGCCAGCCGTGGTGACCGGCGTCGATGTAGTTGTAGACGTTGGGGACGGCGCCGAGCTTCTTCAGCGCGTAGCCGACGCCCTTCACGTAGTTGCCGTTGGCCTTCATGGTGTCGCAGGCGGGAGTGGCGGTCGCCCGGCTGCCCGTGTTGGTGACGAGGTTGGGCAGCGAGTCGATCTCGACGCTGGTGACGATCCGCAGGCCGGCGTACTTGCTGTCGGACAGGATCGCCGCGATCGGGTCGATGAACTGCGTCTTGTACTTGTCGATCTCCGTCGGGCCGAGCTCGCCGTTGGAGGCGAGGGCGGAGCAGTCACGCCCGGGGAGGTCGTATATGACCAGCTGGACGACTTCCTCGCCGCTGCCCTTCTGGGCGAGGGCCGCGTCCAGGTGGGCGCGCAGCCCCATGTGACCGCCGGCGCCGTTGATGGCGGCGATGCGGTCCAGCCAGATCCCGGTGGGCTGGTTGGAGACGCGGCTGCCGCCGGGCTCGGCGGCGGCGTTCGCCGACCATTCGGGGTTCACGTACACCTTGGCCCCGGCATAGGGGTTGTCGACCCTGGTGGACGGGGTGCCGGGGCCGGTGGGTCCCGGGTCGGTGGGGCCCGGATCGGTGGGTCCGGTCCCGCCGTCCACGTTGCAGGTGACCCCGTCGAGGGTGAACGCCGTGGGTACGGCGTTGCTGCCGCTGTAGGTTCCCTGGAACCCGAAGCTGACCGAACCGCCGGTCGCCAGCGTCCCGTTGTAGGTCTCGTTGTTGGCGGTGACGGCCGTGCCGGACTGGGTGACCTTCGCGTTCCAGGCGTTGGTGACCTTCTGGCTGCCGGCGTACGCCCACTTCACCGACCAACTCGTCTTGGCGGCCGAGTTGTTGGTGACGGTGACGGCGGCTGTGAAGCCGCTGCCCCAGTCGTTCTGCACCTTGTAGTCGACGCTGCACGGGACGGCGGCGAGCCCCGAGTCACCGGGGACGACGGCGAGTGCCGTCCCCGAGGCGCCGGCGACCAGCGCCAGCGCGGCGAGTACCGCTGTTCTGCTACGGCTCATGAGTGCGGGTTTCCTTCGTGGTCGAGGGTGTTGTCCGTTCTGCTGCTTGCCGGGTGGCGCCTATCCGTCGAGTGCGCGCAGATGGTCGCGCAGTCCTATGCCGTACGCCGTGGGCGTCCCGTCGTAGGCGGAGATGAGGGACGGACCGGTGGAGCAGTCCCAGGCGTTCCAGGTCCAGCCCAGGTACGACAGGCCGCGATCGTCGAACCACTTCATGACGCGGTCGACGAAACCGTGTGAGCAGGTGTTCTCGCCGATCTCCCCGGCCACCAGCGGGACCTGGGCGGCCACGGGGGCGAGTGTGGAGTTCCAACAGCTTTCGCTGGCACAGGAGTTGAAGTTGTAGACGTGGTACGCGGCGGCGAGATTCCCGGTGGGGTCGGTGGGCTTGTGGGTCAGCCACTGACCGAGGTCGTTGGAGTAGGCGAGCCCGCCGGCCAGGATCACGTTCCTGGCGCCGGTCGCCCGTACGGACTCGACGAGGTCCTGCATGCCGGCGACCTCGTAGCCGATGCCGGGGCAGGTCCCGCCGTCCCGCCAGCACTGCCACGCCTGGGCGGTCGTGGCGGTGGCACGGTCCGGATAGGGCTCGTTGAACAGGTCGAACACCACGCTCTGGTCGTTCTTGAAGGCATTGGCGACCGACGTCCAGAACGACGGCGTGTACTGCATGTCGGGCATCGGCTTCTGGCAACTGGCGTGCACGTCGGAACAGCCGGCCGAGTTGCCCGTGTACTGGCCGTACGTCCAGTGCAGTTCGACGATCGGGGTCATGCCGTGCGCCTTGACGCGGGCGACCAGGTCCTTCACGGCGTTGACGTAGATGGCGCCGCGGTAGGCGGGATCGATGTTCGAAAGTCCCAGCCAGCACTCCTCGTTGAGCGGGATGCGGACGGTGTCGACGTGCCAGGCGGCGATCGCCGCGACGGCGGCGTCGTCGACCGGTCCGTCCCAGATGCCGCGCCCCTGCACGCACATGAACTCGCCGCCCGAGCGGTTCACGCCGAGCAGCCGGCGGGTGTTGCCGGCGGCGTCCACGAGCTTGTTGCCCGAGACGTGCAGGGCGGGCGGCTCGTCACCGGTGCCGGGCGGGTCGGTCGTGGGCGGTGCGGTGGGGGTCGGCGTGGACGTGGGGGTCGGGGTGGGCGTGGGCGTGGGATCGGTGCCGGCGTTGCAGGTCGTGCCGTTGAGCCGGAAGGCGGTCGGTACGGCGTTGACCCCCGCCTTCGAGGCGATGAACCCCGCGCTGACGCTCGCGCCGGTGCCCAGGGAGCCGTTCCAGCTCTCGTTCACGGCCGTGACGGCCGCCCCGGACTGGGACCACTTGGCGTTCCAGCCCTGGGTGACCTTCTGGCCGCCCGTGAAGTCGAAGGCGAGACTCCAACTGCTCACGGCCGCCGCATTGTTGGTGATCTTCACCGCGCCCTGAAAGCCGGTGTCCCACTGGCTGGTGACCGAGTACTCCACCGTGCAGGCAGGCGCCGCTCCTTGCGCCGTGACGACCGGCAGCAGGGCGCCCGCGACGAGGGCGACCGTGCCGGCGACGGCTAAAAGTACTGAACGCGGGGGGTGACGCATGAGCGACTCCTTGCAGCTCAGGCGCGCCGTGACAGGCGCGTCGACTGATGGAACCGCTCCCACTGGTGTCTCGAAGCTAGCGCCACGTGCTGGCAAAGAACAGTGGGAGTAACTGACTTTTACTCAACTCCCGCCGTCGAATCTTTTCGACTCTTCAAGCATCTTGACCCCGTTCGCCCGCATCCCCACTATGGGAGCGCTCCCACTGGTTCAAGGCTTGTTGCTCCTCCCCCACTCCCCGAGCCGCAAGGAGGAACCAGCACCATGAAACCCTCACGCAGACGTCGCGGGGCGCGGCGCCTGTGGACCGCCGCCCTGGCGGCCCTGGCGCTCCCTCTCGCCATGCTCAGCACGAGCACGACACCCGCTCAGGCGGCCGCGCTCGCGTGCAGCGTCGACTACAAGACCAACGACTGGGGCTCCGGGTTCACCGCGGACCTCACCCTCACCAACCGGGGCACCGACCCGATCAGCGGCTGGGCCCTGACGTACTCCTACGCGGGCAACCAGAAGCTGTCGAACGGCTGGAACGGCAGCTGGTCGCAGTCCGGTCAGCAGATCACGGTGAACAACGCCTCCTACAACGGGACGATCGCCCCCGGCGCGGCGGTCGGCACGGGCGCGCAGTTCACCTACAGCGGCACGAACGCCGCTCCCACGAGCTTCTCGGTCAACGGCACGCCCTGCGTCGGCGCACACCAGCCGCCGGTGACGGTGCTGACCAGCCCGGCCGCGGGCGCCGTCTACACCCAGGGCAGTGCGGTGCCGCTCGCGGCGACCGCCGCGGCCGCCGACAACGCGACCATCACCAAGATGGAGTTCTACGACGACACGACCCTGCTGGGCACGGACACGAGCGCGCCGTACACCCTGTCCGCCTCGGGGCTGTCCGTGGGCAACCACTCCCTGGTGGCCAAGGCCTACGACAGCCTCGGCGCGTCGGCGTCGTCCACACCGGTCGGCATCACGGTCGCCTCGGGGCCTGCCGTGGTCGCCTCCGCCACCCAACTGGCCGTGCAGCAGGGCAAGACGGGCACGTTCACGCTGAAGCTGTCGACCCAGCCCTCGGCCAACGTGACCGTCACGACCGCGCGCACCGCCGGCAACACGGGCCTGACGGTGACCGGCGGCGCGAGCCTCACCTTCACTCCGTCGAACTGGAACACCGCCCAGAACGTGACCATCACCGCCAACGCCGCCGGCACGGGCGCCGCGACCTTCGAGTCGACGGCCACCGGGCACGCGAAGGCGACGGTCACCGCCACCGAGATCGCCGGGACCAAGGCGTACGACGCCCGCTTCCTCGACCTCTACGGCAAGATCACCAACCCGGCGAACGGCTACTTCTCCCCCGAGGGCATTCCGTACCACTCGGTGGAGACACTGATCGTCGAGGCTCCGGACCAGGGCCACGAGACCACGTCCGAGGCCTACAGCTACCTCCTGTGGCTGCAGGCGATGTACGGGAAGATCACCGGCGACTGGACCAAGTTCAACGGCGCCTGGGACATCATGGAGAAGTACATGATCCCCACGCACGCCGACCAGCCGACGAACTCCTTCTACAACGCGTCCAAGCCGGCCACCTACGCGCCCGAGCTGGACACGCCGAACGAGTACCCGGCGAAACTGGACACCGGGGTGTCCGTGGGCTCGGACCCGATCGCCGGTGAACTGAAGTCCGCCTACGGCACGGACGACGTCTACGGCATGCACTGGCTGCAGGACGTGGACAACACCTACGGCTACGGCAACGCGCCCGGCAAGTGCGAGGCCGGCCCGGCCGACACCGGCCCCTCGTACATCAACACCTTCCAGCGCGGCGCCCAGGAATCGGTGTGGGAAACGGTTCCGCAACCCACCTGCGACGCCTTCAAGTACGGCGGCAAGAACGGTTACCTGGACCTCTTCACCGGTGACGCCTCCTACGCCAAGCAGTGGAAGTTCACCAACGCCCCGGACGCCGACGCACGCGTCGTACAGGCCGCGTACTGGGCGGACATCTGGGCCAAGGCCCAGGGCAAGGGCGGCGACGTCTCCGCGGCCGTCGGCAAGGCCGCGAAGATGGGCGACTACCTGCGGTACGCGATGTACGACAAGTACTTCAAGAAGATCGGCAACTGCGTCGGCCCGACCGCCTGCCCGGCCGGCACCGGCAAGGACGCCTCGCACTACCTGCTGTCCTGGTACTACGCCTGGGGCGGCGCCACCGACACCAGCGCCGGCTGGGCGTGGCGCATCGGCTCGAGCCACACCCACGGCGGCTACCAGAACCCCCTGGCCGCCTACGCGCTCAGCAGCTACGCGGACCTGAAGCCGAAGTCGGCGACGGGCCAGGCGGACTGGGCGAAGTCGCTCACCCGGCAACTGGAGTTCTACCGCTGGCTGCAGTCCAGCGAGGGCGCCATCGCCGGCGGCGCGACGAACAGCTGGGCGGGCCGCTACGCGACTCCCCCGGCCGGCACGTCGACCTTCTACGGCATGTACTACGACCAGCAGCCCGTCTACCACGACCCGCCGTCCAACCAGTGGTTCGGCTTCCAGGCGTGGTCGATGGAGCGGGTGGCCGAGTACTACCAGCAGACGGGGAACGCCGCCGCGAAGGCGGTCCTCGACAAGTGGGTCGACTGGGCGCTGTCCAAGACCACGATCAACCCGGACGGCACCTTCCGGATCCCCTCCACCCTCCAGTGGTCGGGCCAGCCCGACACCTGGAACGCCTCGAGTCCCGGCGCGAACACCGGCCTTCACGTCACCGTGGCCGACTACACCGACGACGTCGGAGTGGCCGCCGCGTACGCCAAGACCCTGACGTACTACGCCGCCAAGTCCGGTGACACGGAGGCGAAGACGACGGCCAAGGCACTCCTGGACGGCATGTGGACCCACAACCAGGACGCCCTCGGCATCGCGGTCCCGGAGACCCGCGCCGACTACAACCGCTTCGACGACGGCGTGTACGTCCCGAGCGGCTTCAGCGGCAAGATGCCGAACGGCGACACGGTCAACTCCTCCTCGACCTTCGCCTCGCTGCGGTCCTTCTACAAGAGCGACCCGGCCTGGTCGAAGATCGAGAGCTATCTCGCGGGCGGCGCCGCGCCCGTGTTCACGTACCACCGCTTCTGGGCCCAGGCGGACATCGCCATGGCCATGGGCTCGTACGCGGAGCTTCTCGAATAAGCCCCCGCTGAGCGCTTCGCCGGCCGAGCGGTGTCCTGCCGCGGGCCGGATGCGGCCGGCCGCGCGGTTCCCCGCGCCCTCCCGCCCTTCGGGGCCGGGGGACACGGGGTGGCGCCGCCCCCCGGCGGAGCGCTCGAGGTTCCGCGTACGTGGCCCCGTCACCTGACGACGGGGTCCAGCCGGGCGGCCCCCACCCGCACAGGGGGCCGCCCGGCAGTCGCACGTCACGCCATCTCGGTTCACGCCGTTTCGCGTCCTCCCACGCCCGGCAACGCACACCCACGGCGGCCGAACTCCCCGCACACCTCGCCCGTCCCGCACATCCCGCATGTTCTGCACGTCCCGCACATCCCGAACGTCCTGAACCTCCTGAACGTCGCGCATCCCCCTCCCTGCGCACCCCGTCTCCTCCCCATGGCTTTTCGCGAGGAAGGACCCCCACCGTGCGAAGAACCCGCATCCTCACGGCCGTACTGGCGCTCGCCGCCGGCCTCATCGCGGGCAGTCCGCCCGTACTGGCCGCGTCCGGCAACCCGCGGACGACAGTGGCCGCCGAGTCGTACACCTGGAAGAACGCCCGGATCGACGGCGGCGGCTTCGTCCCCGGCATCGTCTTCAACCGCAAGGAGAAGAACCTCGCCTACGCGCGCACCGACATCGGCGGCGCGTACCGGTGGCAGGAGTCGAGCAGGACGTGGACGCCGTTGCTGGACTCGGTCGGCTGGGCGGACTGGGGACACACCGGCGTGGTGAGCCTGGCCTCCGACTCCGTCGACCCGAACAAGGTGTACGCGGCGGTCGGCACGTACACGAACAGCTGGGACCCGGGGAACGGGGCGGTGCTGCGCTCCGGCGACCGAGGCGCGAGCTGGCAGAAGACCGACCTGCCCTTCAAGCTGGGCGGGAACATGCCGGGCCGGGGCATGGGCGAGCGGCTCGCGGTCGACCCGAACCGCGACAGCGTGCTGTACCTGGGCGCGCCGAGCGGCAGGGGCCTGTGGCGGTCGACGGACTCGGGCGTCACCTGGGCGCAGGTGGCGAACTTCCCCAACGTCGGCAACTACCAGCAGGATCCGACCGACACGAGCGGGTACGCGTCCGACAACCAGGGCATCGTGTGGGTCACCTTCGACGAGTCCACGGGCACGTCCGGCGCCGCCACGAAGACGATCTACGTCGGAGTGGCGGACAAGGACAACGCGGTGTACCGCTCGACGGACGCCGGCGCGACCTGGTCCCGGCTGGCCGGGCAGCCGACGGGCTATCTGGCGCACAAGGGCGTGCTGGACGCCGTCAACGGCTATCTGTACCTGGCCTACAGCGACAAGGGCGGGCCCTACGACGGGGGCAAGGGCCGGCTGTGGCGCTACGCGACGGCCACCGGGACCTGGACGGACATCTCGCCGGTGGCGGAGGCCGACACCTACTACGGCTTCAGCGGGCTGACGATCGACCGGCAGAAGCCGGGCACCGTCATGGCCACCGCCTACAGCGCCTGGTGGCCGGACACCCAGATCTTCCGTTCCACCAACAGCGGCGGGGCCTGGACGAAGGCCTGGGACTACACCTCGTATCCCAACCGCTCCAACCGGTTCACGATGGACGTCTCCTCGTCGCCGTGGCTGACGTGGGGCGCGAATCCGTCGCCGCCGGAGCAGGCGCCCAAACTCGGCTGGATGACCGAGGCGCTGGAGATCGACCCGTTCAACTCCAGTCGCATGATGTACGGGACGGGCGCGACGATCTACGGCACGGAGAACCTCGCCAACTGGGACAGCGGCGGCCAGTTCACCGTCCGGCCGATGGTGCAGGGGCTGGAGGAGACGGCGGTCAACGATCTCGCCTCTCCCCCGGCCGGCGCCCCGCTGCTGAGCGCCCTCGGTGACGTCGGCGGCTTCCGCCACACGGACCTGACCAAAGTGCCGTCGATGATGTTCGCCTCCCCGAACTTCACGACGACGACGAGCCTGGACTACGCCGAGACGAAGCCCGACACCGTGGTGCGGGTCGGCGATCTCGACTCGGGGCCGCATGTGGCGTTCTCCACGGACAACGGGGCCAACTGGTTCGCGGGAACCGACCCTTCGGGCGTCAGCGGCGGCGGCACGGTCGCCGCGTCCGCTGACGGCGGTCGCTTCGTGTGGAGTCCGGCGGGCGCGGGCGTGCAGTACACCACCGGGTTCGGCACCTCGTGGTCGGCGTCGAGCGGCATCCCGGCCGGCGCGGTCGTCGAATCCGACCGCGTCGACGCCAGGACCTTCTACGGTTTCAAGTCCGGCAAGTTCTATGTGAGTTCGGACGGCGGCGCGACGTTCACCGCGTCCGCCGCGAGCGGTCTGCCCAGCGGCGACAGCGTGCGGTTCAAGGCGCTGCCCGGCGTCAAGGGCGACGTCTGGCTGGCCGGCGGGGCGAGCGACGGGGCGTACGGGCTGTGGCACTCCACCGACTCCGGAGCCACCTTCAGCAAGCTGTCGTCCGTGGAGCAGGCCGACACGATCGGATTCGGCAAGGCGGCCGCAGGGGCTTCGTACCAGACGCTCTACACCAGCGCGAAGATCGCCGGGGTCCGGGGCGTCTTCCGCTCGACGGACAAGGGTGTCACCTGGACCCGCATCAACGACGACGCCCACCAGTGGGGTTGGACGGGCGGGGCGATCACCGGTGACCCCCGGGTGTACGGACGCGTGTACGTCTCGACGAACGGCCGGGGTGTGATCTACGGAGACACCTCCGACACCGGCGGCGGGGGCGGGGGTGGCGGCACGGACCCGACGCCCACCCCGACGGGCGCCTGCGCGGTGACGTACACGATCACCAACCAGTGGTCGGGCGGCTTCCAGGCGGACGTCAAGCTCACCAACACCGGCACGAGCGCGTGGTCCGGCTGGAGCCTCAACTGGGCGTTCACAGGCGGGCAGAGCGTCTCCCAGCTCTGGAACGCCGACTACACCCAGTCGGGTTCGACGGTGACGGCGAAGAACATCGCCTGGAACGGCAACGTGGCGGCCGGCTCGTCCGTCGGCTTCGGCTTCACGGGCGTCTGGTCGGGCACGAACGCCAGACCGACGGCGTTCAGACTCGGCGACCAGAGCTGCACGGTGGGGTGAGACGCGCGGCGCCAACCGGACGAACTCGTTCAGCACCATGGCCCCCTTTTCGCTCATACGATCGATCCCGCCTCCGACCCGGGGGCATGAGAGCGGGGAGCGGAACCATGGGAGTGTCCAGACGTGCCCTGTTGGGGTACTCGAGTACGGCCGCGGCGGGCGCGGTGCTCACGTCCGCCGGGTCGGCCCGGGCCGAGGAGGCCGACGTGACCGACCGGACCACCACGGCCCAGCAGGCCGGCGTCACCGGGGAGACCGCCGACGCGGACGAGGAGTGGGGCGGAAACACGCAGTTCCACGGCACCACCCCGCCGGGTCCGGAGGAGGGGTACATCACCATGACCTTCAGCATCGACCAGATGCCCTCGCCGACGATGCAGAAGGTCACCGCCCTCGACGTCGCGGGAGCGATCAACGAGCTGCTCACCTCGCGGGGCTGGCCCACCATCAAGTTCTACGGGGACGTGCCCAAGGCGCTGAACTGACCTGCCGCACGCGCGCGTGAGGAGGGGGCTCCGCCCGGACCGGGCGGAGCCCCCTCGTCACTTCCGTCAGGGCGTGTACACCGCCGGCCTGGGTGCGGTGGCCATGCCGTCACCGAGGAAGAAACTCGGGTGCGGCGGCTGGTTGTAGGCGGTGTTCTGCCAGGCCAGACCGGTGCGGTACATCGTGTCGTGCAGCAGCGTCGTGATCCGCGTGCCCGTCTCGTACGGCGTCGAGTAGATGCGCAGGGCCCGGTTGTCGCCGGTCGGCCACACGACCTCCTCGCGCCAGTCGCCGAGGATGTCCCCGGACAGCGACGGGGTCGCCTTGGTGCCGTTGCCGGAGTGGACGCCGGCGCCGGTCAGCAGCCGGGTGTCCGAGGAGGGCCCGTACTTGTCGATGTGGGTGCCGTCGAGGAGTTCGCGCACGGGGTCGGCGTCCCACCACGAGAGGAAGTTGACGGAGGACGGCTCCCGGCCCTTGGTCGCGCCCGCCTCGTCGCGGATCGAGCTGTCCGACGCCGACCAGAGCTCGGCGCCGGCGTTGCCCGCCCAGATGTCGCCGGCGACTCCGCGGCCGTTGTCGCAGCAGGCCGCCAGCTTCCAGTTCACGGTGCCGTTCGCCGGGTCGATGTACAGCTCGGCGGGCTGACCGGCCGACTCCGAGACCTTGAAGTACTCCAGGCCCGGGTGCGAGGGGTCGAGGTCGCCGAGGTGCTGGGCGTCGCCGTGCCCGGTCTTCGTCGTCCACAGACCGCTGCCGTTGTCGTCGACCGCCATCGCGCCGTAGACGATCTCGTCCCTGCCGTCGCCGTCGACGTCCCCGACGGAGAGGCTGTGGGAGCCCTGGCCGTCGTAGCCCTTGCCGGTGTTGGACGAGGAGTTGGTGTCGAAGGTCCAGCGGCGGGTGAAGGCGCCCCCGCGCCAGTCCCAGGCCGCGATCACCGTACGCGTGTAGTAACCGCGTGCCATGACCAGCGACGGACGGGAACCGTCCAGGTAAGCGGTTCCGGCAAGGAAACGGTCGACGCGGTTTCCGTAGGAGTCGCCCCAGGACGAGACCGTGCCGCGCGCCGGGACGTAGTCGACGGACTGCATCGCCCGGCCGGTCCGGCCGTTGAACATGGTCAGGTACTCGGGGCCAGACAGGACGTACCCGCTGGAGTTGCGGTGGTCGGCGGAGGGGCTGCCGATCACCGTGCCGCCGCCGTCCACCGTGGCGTCGGCCGTCTTCACGGCGACCTCCGCCCGGCCGTCGCCGTCGTAGTCGTAGACCTGGAACTGCGTGTAGTGGGCCCCGGAACGGATGTTGCGGCCCAGGTCGATCCGCCACAGCCGGGTCCCGTCGAGCGTGAGACCGTCGAGGAACGTGTTTCCGGTGTAGCCCGACTGTGAGTTGTCCTTGGCGTTCGTCGGCTGCCACTTCAGGACGAAGTCCAGCGCGCCGTCGCCGTCCAGGTCGCCGACGGAGGCGTCGTTGGCCTCGTAGGTGTAGGCCACACCGTCGGGGGTCGTGCCGCCGGCCGGCGGCGTGAGCGGAACGTCCTTGTAGCCGGTGCGCAACTGCACCGCGTGGACGGAGTCGGCCTGTTCCACACCGCCGACGATCGCGCGCACCGTGTAGTCGGCCTGCGCCGGGGCGCCGGAGTGGAGGTAGTTCGTGGCGCCGGTGACCGGTGTCGGGTTCACCTTCGTGCCGGCCCGGTACACATTGAAGGAAACAGTGTCGGAATCGGTTCCGAGCCAGCGCCAGCTGACCAGGTTGCCGCTGTCGGTGTGCACGCTCACGACGCCCCGGTCGAGGGCCTCGACCTGGCGGGCGGTGGCGGCCGTCGGGGCTGCTCCCCCGCGCGTGAGCCCGAGTGCCGGGAACCCGTCACCGCCGAGGGCGGTCGGTCCGGTGCCGAGGGCGGTCGGTCCGGCGCCCAGCAGGACTGCGACGCAGGCCAGCGCGGTGAGGACGACCCTTCGTCTGCGGTGGTTGCGCGGACGCGACCGCGGCGACTGCGCTGTCCGCGGTGGTCGCGACTGCCGAGGGGGGTGCGGGTGCGGCTGCTGCACGAGACGTACCTCCTGAGCGGGACGGGGGGATCCGCTCTCTCAGTCGCCGCCGCGGACAACCCGGTTGCCGGGTCGGGCGGCCGGGTTCAGGCGTCCCGCGGGCCCGGGCGGCGCCCCTGCGGCAACCGGCCGGGAAGCGGCTTCTGGAACGCTTTCAGGGCGAACACGGGATCCGGGCGAGGCCGGTCCTGGTCGGGCAGGGCCGCAAGGCGAGCGGCGAAACCGTCGGCCAGCGGATGGCCGGGCGGCAGCGTGACGAACCAGCCGCGGCGCAGGTCGGCGATGGCCCGGCGCGGGCTGCGGCCCTGCCCCCGGCCGGCGAAGCAGGCCTGCCCCGCGGGGACCAGGCCGGCCTCGACGGCGTACGACTCCACGAGCGCGGCGGCGTCCGAGGCCGGCCGGCGGGGGCGCGAGGCCAGCACGACATCGATGTCGCTGCCCACGTTGTGCGACGCGCCCTTGTCGACCGTGGTGACGTAGACCCCGCCCGGACGCAGCACCCGGGCACACTCGGCCACGATCCGCCGCGCGTCCGCCGCGTCCTCCACCAGGTGCAGCAGCCAGACGCTGCTGACGGCGTCGAACCGTCCCGCGCCGAAGGGGAGGCGGCGGGCGTCGGCGAGTACCACCGCCTCCGGCAGCCGGGCGGCGGCGTGGCCCGCCATGGCCGGGGCCCGGTCCACGCCCGTCACGCGCAGGCCGGCCCGTCCGTCGGCGAGCCGCCGGGTGACGATGCCGGTGCCGCACGCGACGTCCAGCAGGCTGCGCGCCCCACCCGGCACCAGCCCGAGGACGGCGTCCGCCGCCGCGGCGGCCCGGGGCTCGCCGCCGCGCAGGGTGTCGTAGCGTTCGGCTTCCTCGTCGTAGTCCAGCACCGCCCGTCCCCCCTCGCCCGCCGCGCGGGTCAGCGCGCCCCGTGCGCGGGGGCCACGGCCTCCACACGGCGGGCGAGCTCGACGTCCAGACCGGTGACGGCGCCGCCCGCGCTGTGGGTGTGCACGCTGAGCGACACGGTGTTGTAGCCGAGGGTGAGCTCGGAGTGGTGGTTGAGCTCCTCCTGGATCTGCGCGACATGGATGACCAGGGAGGTCGCGGCGAAGTGCGAGTCGAGCCGGTAGGCGCGGGTGAGGCGGCCGCCGTCCAGGGACCAGCCGGGCAGCTCGCCCAGACGCTCCTCGATCTCGCTCCGCGACAGCGGTTCGGCCATGACCGGCTCCCTTCGTGGGTGTCGCTACCCGTCCAGCGTGCCACAGGAACGCCGGGACGGCCCTGGTCAGCAGGGCCGTGCGGTGCGTACGACGATCCGGGGAGGCCCTCGCCGCCCCGGGCCGGCTCACCGCCCGCCGTCAGGCACCGGCCTCGGTGCGGTCGGGGCGCTGTCGGACAACGGACGGATGCGTGACCACCCGGCGCGCGACTGCCTCGGGGCTGAGTGAACTACGGTCGTAGGCATGACCGTTGTAGCGATGGGCACGGAATCCGCCCCCGCCGGACCCTCCGGACCCGCCACCCCCTCCGATCCCGGCGACCTGGGCGTGGGCCCGCTGCTGCGGGCCTGGCGGGAACGGCGGCGGATGAGTCAGCTGGAGCTGGCGCTGCGCGCCGACTCCTCGGCCCGGCACGTCAGCTTCGTCGAGACGGGTCGCTCGCGGCCGAGCGAGGACATGGTGCTGCGGCTCGCCGAGCGGCTCGACGTGCCCGTGCGCGAGCGCAACGCCCTTCTCCTGGCGGCCGGTTACGCACCGCGGTTCCCGCAGACCCCGCTCGACGACCCGACGCTGGACGCGCTGCGCTCGGGCCTGGAGCGGCTGCTCCAGGGCTACGAGCCGTACCCGGCGCTGGTCATGGACGCCCGCTACGACGTGGTGGCGGCCAATCGGGGCATCACGATGCTGCTGGAGGGCGTCCCGGAATCCCTGCTGACGCCGCCGCTCAACGCGATGCGGCTCACCCTCCACCCGCAGGGTCTCGCACCTCGCATCCGCAATCTGCCCGAGTGGCGCGGTCACCTGCTCGCGCAGATGGAACGCCAGATCGCCCTGTACCGCTCGAATCCGCTGCGGGAGCTGTACGAGGAGGTGGCCGCCTATCCGGTCGCGCACACCGGGCCGGCCGGCGAACCGAGCGAGCCCGTCCCGTACTTCGCGCTGCCGATGCGGATCGAGCACGAGGGGCGGGTCCTCTCCTTCATCTCGTCGGTCGCCACCTTCAACACCCCCATGGACGTGACGGTCGCCGAACTCGCCATCGAGACGTTCCTGCCGGCCGACCCCGCGACAGCCAAGTACCTGCGTGACCTGACCGGCTGACGTCAGGTCGGCCGGGGCGGACCGGGTGAATGCACCGCTCCGCTGTCCGTGAGATCGGGGCCGGGACGTGACACACTGGCCCGCGTGCCTCGACACGCAGGGGAGACGTGGGGTGAGTGAGAGACGGCCCGCGCCCACGGTGGGCCAGGTGGTACTCGGCAGACGGCTGCAGGAACTGCGCGAGGCGGCCGGCCTCAGCCGCGACGAGGCCGCCCGTGCCCTGCGCGTCGCCCCGGCGACCGTACGGCGCATGGAGACGGCCGACGTCGCGCTGAAGGTGCCGTACGTGCAGGTCCTCCTGGAGGCGTACGGGGTCCCCCGGGACGAGGCGGAGGGGTTCGTCTCGCTCACCGAGGAGGCGAACCGGCCCGGCTGGTGGCAGCGCTACCACGACGTCCTGCCGGAGTGGTTCAGCCTGTACGTGAGCCTGGAGGGCGCCGCACGGCTGATCCGCACGTACGAGCCGCACTTCGTGCCCGGGCTGCTGCAGACGGAGGCCTACGCGACGGCGGTGCTGGAGGCGGGGACCGTCGGGCGCACCACGCCGGACTCCCTCGAACGGCACGTGGCCCTGCGCATGGCGCGCCAGCGGCTGCTGGAGAGCGCCGACCCGCCCCGCCTGTGGGTGGTGATGGACGAGACGGTGCTGCGCCGGCCGGTGAGCGTCGACGCCGCCGTGATGACCGAACAGCTGGACAAGCTGGTGGAGTTCGCCGAGCGGGACCGGGTCACTCTGCAGGTCTCCGAGTTCGCGGCGGGTCCGCACCCCGGGACGTCCGCGCCGTTCTCGCTGTTCCGTTTCGGCGAGCCCGAGCTGCCCGACATGGTCGTCACCGAGTATCTGACCGGCGCGCTCTACCTCGACGTCCGCAAGGAGGTCTCCGCCCACCTGGAGGTCCTCGACCACATGACGACGCACGCCGCGTCCGCGGAGCACACCAAGCAGATCCTGCGGGACGCCCGCGACGGCGTCTGACCCCGGCCGGAGCCCCACGCCGACCTGCGCGCCGGCCCCGGACGGCAGCGGAATCCGGCCGGGGGCGGGGCGTTGCGACAGGTTCCGTGAAGGCCTCTCGGCGCACACCCGGCACGGCAGTCCCGCTCGGGTAGCATCGGCGACGGGCAGTCGACAGTGCCGCGCGGGCGGTCGACGGTGATGTGCGGACAGGCGCTTCGGGGGAGGCGGACATGGTCAGGAAGTACGTCGTCTCCCCGGGCGGCGGCCGCGGCGCGCATCCCGACATCGGGTCCGCTCTGCGGGCGGCGGCCGCACGCGGGCGCGCCGCGCGGATCGAGATCGCGCCCGGCCGGTACGAGGAGCAGCTCACGGTCCACGGCGAGGTCGAGCTGGTGGCGGCCGGCGAACCCGGCTCCGTGCTGGTGGGCCGGCCGCGAGGCACCGTGCTCACCGCCCTCGGGTCGGTCGTGGTCCGCGGCCTCGTGCTGACCGGCCGGGACGCCGACGCCGGAGTCGTCCACTGCGGAACCGGTTTCCTCACCCTCGACCGGGCGCAGGTGCGGGCGCACCACGGGGTGTGCGTGCACGTGTCGCCGGGGGCCTCCGCGACCCTGACGGACAGCGCGTTCCGGTTCGGCCGGACCGTGTTCGCCGGCGGCACCGGACTCGTCGAGCGGTGCCGGTTCGCCGACGCGGCCGACAACGCGGTCGCGGCGGTCGAGAGCGCCCGGCTCACCCTCCGGGACAGCCGGATCGACGGCGCCGGGATCCACGGCGTGCGCGTCAGCGACTCCTGGGCGCAGCTCACCGGGTGCGAGATCACCGGCACCGCGCGGACGGCGGTGATCGCCGACGCGCAGGCGGAGTTGACCGTCCAGGGCTGCCGGATCGAGGGTGTGCACGGGGCTGCGCTCGAGTTCGTCGAGCAGTCCCGGGGCGCCGTCCTGGACACCCGGGTCGTCGACGCCGAGAACGGGATCGTGGTGGCGAGCGGCGCCGACCCTCAGGTGCGGGGCTGTGTGTTCACCGGGTGCCGCGACACGGGCATCCACGTCCAGGACGCGGGCCGTGGCGCCTTCGAGGACTGCGAGGTCGTCGACGCGGGCAACGTCGCCGTGCTGTCGACGCACGGCGGCGCTCCGCGGGTGAGCGGCTGCCGCGTCTCGGGCGGCAATGTGGGCATCGCCGTCACCGACCGCGCCCGAGGCCGGTTCACCGGCTGCCATGTGCAGGATCTGACCGGCGTCGGACTGCGGGTGTGGGACGAGAGCAAGGCCGTGTTCGAGGACGTCCGTGTCGAGCGCTGCCCGTTCGGTCTGGACACCAAGGGCAACGGCGGCACCACGGCCGAGCTCACCGGCGTGTCCTTCGGTGACTTCGACATGATCGCCGTGGCCGCCGTCGGCCAGTCCCGGGTGACGCTCAGGGGGGCCACGGCCGAGCGCGGACTGCTGGGCTTCGGCGCGGGCGAGGAGGCCCAACTGCACCTGCACGACTGCACCGTCACCGGGGTGGAGAGCGGTGGGGCCCTGGTGTTCGGCACGGCGCGGCTCGTCGCCCGCAACCTCACGGTGAAGGGTGCGCAGTCGTTCGGGCTGTGCGGGACGGGCTCCGCGTATCTGGACGTCGCCGGCAGCCGCTTCGAGGACTGTGCGGCCGCGGGCGTGCGCTGCGACGAGGAGTGCGGCGGCCGGCTGGTGGACTGTTCCGTGACCGGGACGTCGAGGACGGCGGTGCAGCACAACGGGCTCGTCCAGCTGGTCTCGTTGCGCACGACGCTGCCGGTCAAGGAGATCACCGAGCCCGCCCCGCCGCCGACGATCGTGAACAACTACCACGGCCCCGTGTTCGTGGAGGCAGTCCACAGTGCCCAGTTGGCGTGGGGCAACACCAACGTCGTCCAGCAGCAGACACACGCCCCGGCGTCCCCCACCTCGACCCCCGTACCCCCCGATCCCACCGACCCGGACGGAGCCAGCCGGTGAACGACCCGAACGTGCCGAACGTGTCGAACGATGCGAACGATCCGCAGCAGGTGAACCATTACGAAGGACCGGTGTTCAACAAGGGTGTCTCGAACGCCCAGTTGGCCTGGAACAACGGGACGGTCACCCAGAACCAGCAGATCAACGACGGCTCGGTCGCGCCGGGTTACGAGGCGCTCGCGGCGCTGGTGACCGATCTGCTCCGCCAGCTGCCCGGGTCGGGCCTCGCCGACCGCGATCGTGCGGACGCCGCGACGGCGGCCGAGGAGGTCATCGCGGAGATCACCGGCTCGGACTCCCCCGAGCCCGGCCGCGTCCGCCGTGCGGTCACCATGCTCAAGGGCGCTCTGGCCCCGGTGGCGACCGGTCTGGCGGCGGGAACGGCGGTGGGAGCGCAGGAGTGGGCCCAGTCGGCGATCAGGGGTCTGACCGGCCTCGTCTGACCGGCCTGGTCCGAACGGCCGCGTCCGAACGGCGAGGCGAGTGGGTCCGCCCGGGCCGGGCGCGCGGACCGTCCGTCGGGAGCGGCCCGGCGTGCCCGGCGAGGGCGGCCGGTCAGGCGAGCTTGGCCGACAGCGTGATCGGGACGGCCTTCAGGGCCTGGCTGACGGGGCAGTTGACCTTGGCCTGCTCGGCGGCGGCGAGGAAGCCGTCCTCGTCGAGGCCGGGCACCGTGCCCTCCACGGTCAGGTGGATGCCGGTGATGCCCTCACCCGGCTGGAAGGTCACGTCGGCCGAGGTGACGAGCTTGGCGGGCGGCGTGCCCGCACCGGCCAGAGCGTGCGAGAAGGCCATGGAGAAGCAGCTGGAGTGGGCTGCCGCGATCAGCTCCTCGGGGCTGGTCTTGCCGTTCGCCTCCTGGGTACGGGCGGCCCACGTCACGGGCTGCTGGTCGATGGCGCCGGAGGAGTCGAAGGTCACGACCCCGTTGCCCTCGAGCAGGTTGCCTTCCCAGACGGTGTGTGCGGAGCGCGTGGTGGCCACGGTTCTTCCTTTCGCATGGGGATCCCGGTGGACGGGATTGCGTACCCCCATCCGATCACACTCCGCCGCACCGCACCCGGAACATCCGCCCTCGCGCCCTGAACGGCGGCCGTCGGCCCGGCGGCACGGGGGAGGCGTGCTCGCGCCGCACCCGCAGGACGTCGCGGCAGCCGCCGGAGACCACCGTCAGGGGCGCGCCGGGAGGGCGGCGAACTCCCCGGGGGCGGTGAGGACATTCCGGTCCCCGCGGGGAAGCGAGGGATGCGCGGGTGGGCGGGACGGCGAACGGCCCCGCACGCACGGTGTGATCCCGCGCGCTCGCCTGCGCAGCCGGTTCTCAGGCGGCGCGTTCCTCCCGGGCGGGCTCCTCGGGCGCCGTCTTCAGCGGGACCTGGGGGCCGTCGGACTCGCGCAGCCAGCGGCGCAGGACGCGGTGCACGTGTTCCGCGCCGACGAGTTCCGCGCCGTCCACGGCCGGCGCGGACAGCGCCAGCGGGGACAGCAGGAACGGCCGGGCCTGGGCGCCGCCGAGGCCGCCGTGCGAGCCGATCTGCTCCTCGAAGGCGAGGACCTCGCCGTCGGCCGGGTCGTGGCTGGAGTTGACCATGATGTCGGCGGTGTGCGGGAAGGTGTGGGTGCGGCGCACGGCGTCGGCCGCGCCGGGCCCGAACGCGGCCAGCGGACCGGGGTTCTCGTCGAGCCGGTCGAGGGGGATCTGCGCGCCGTGCGCGCCGAGGACGACGCCGCCGTGCTCCTCGCTGCGCACCAGCAGGAAGCCGACGCCGGGATGGTCGGCGAGGGTGGACAGCAACGCGGGGTGACGGGCGTCGATCTCCTCCTTGCTCATCCGGTGCGGGACGTCGGGGAAGGAGATCAGGCCGAGGTTGCCGGAGGCCAGCACGACCGGCTCCGAACGGCGGCCGGCCGGCTCGCGGTCCCCGGCCGTCTTCTCCACGGGGCGCCGCAGCGCCGCGCGGACGGCCGCGCGGGCCTCGGCGCCGCTGTGGGTGCGTTCCGCCCTGCGCGGCACGGGCAGTCCGCAGCCGGCCCGCACCAGGTCGGCGAGGGTGAGGCCGTAGCGGGTGTGAAACGTCTCGCCGGGGCTCTGGCCGTGGTCGGAGAGGACGACGATCCGGTAGGGGCGGGGGGCGTGCTCGGCGACGGTCTCGATCAGCGCGAGCGCCCGGTCGAGCCGGCCGAGGACCTGCTCGGTGTCCCGGCCGAGCGGCCCGGAGTGGTGCGCGACCTCGTCGTACGCCACCAGGTCGGCGTAGACGGCGGTGCGCCCGGCGAGCATGTCGCCCATCACGGCGGCCACCACGACGTCGCGTTCGACGACGGTCGCGAAGGCGCGGACGAGGGGGTAGAGGCCGCCGCGGCCGACGCGCGGGCGGTCGCCGCGCAGCCGGGCGCGGGTGGACTGGCCGATCTCGCGGACGACCTCGGCGACGAACGACAGGGCGGTGCGCACGGCGTTGGCCGGGTCGCTGAAGTAGGCGAAGTACCCGGCCCGCGAGCGGGTCTCGCGGCTGCGCCGGCGGGTGGCTATGGACAGCACGAGCGCCTGCTCGTCGGCGCCGCCGCTGAACAGGTTGCCGCGGCTGGCGCCGTCGGCCGACAGCAGTCCGCCGTCACCGGTGCGTTCGACCGCGCGACGCTGGAGCTCCGCGGCGCTGGTCGGACGGTTGCAGACCATCACCTCCCCGGTGTCCTTCTCGTACCAGCGGAAGGCGGGCACGTCGTGGTTGCTGCCGTGCAGGATGCCGAGCTGGCTGGCGCCGGTCTGGCTGGACCAGTCGGTGCGCCACAGGGTGAGGCGGTGCGTGGCCCGCGCGGCGCTCCCCGGTACGCCGGGGCCGCCTTCGGCGGGCGCGTCGCCCAGCCACCGGGCGACGGTCGGCATCAGCCCCTTGCCCGCGGCCGCGACCAGCACGTCGTGGCCCACGCCGTCGAACTGCAGGAAGACCGTGCCGTGGGTGGCGGGGCAGACGGGGCCGCCCCTGCGCCGGCGGTCGGCGAGGCGGTACAGGCGGCGGCGGTAGGCGTCGTCGTCGCGGACGGCCAGCGCTGCGCCCGTCGCGGAGGCGACGGCGGACATCACGGCGGCGACGATGACGGCGGTCTCGGGGGCCGCCTCGCTCTGCCCGGAGGGGTTCAGCCGCAGGGCGAGGAGGAGGAGCGAGCCGTTGAGGAAGAACACCAGCAGGCCGAGGACCAGCGCCGGCACGAGCAGCAGGAGGCGGACGAGCAGAGGCCAGACCAGCGCGGACAGCACGCCGAAGACGCCCGCGCCGACGGCGGCGGTCATGGCGATGGTGGTGGCGCTGTCGCCGTCGGGCGACTGCAGCCGGAAGTCCGGCAGGATCCCCGCCAGCACGAGCATCGTCAGCGTGGAGACGGCCCACACCGCGACGCTCCGCCCGGCCTGACTGACGGCCCGCCGCCATCGCACCCCACGCACGCCCCGCACACCTCGCGTTCCGGCCCCGACGCCCGTGGGAGCCGTCTTCCACCCTGCCATACCGCGGCGGAGGGCACCCCGGGGACTACCGTCCGTCGTAGCCGGCCGTCGGCATGGACAGCCTGCGGTGCACCCGGGCCTTCATCTGCGCGTCGTAGGCGGGTTCGGCGCTGCCGACGGTCTCCACGCGCACCCCGCGCCGCGCGCACTCGGCGGTGAACTCCTCGACGGACGACAGCGCGCTCTCCAGCACCCGGCGGCTCGGCGCGACGAAGAGATCGACGCCGGGCACCACCCCGTCCCACAGCACGCTGTGGTCGGCGCGCAGTCCGCGCACCAGCAGTTCCCGGCTGACGACGTGTCCGCGCTCCGCGGCCCAGCGGGCGCACATCGCGTGCTGGCTGCGGGAGTCCACCAGGAAGGGATCGGCGTCCAGTTCCTCGAGCGGCGTCAGACTCGCGATCGCGGTGACCCGCATGACGCGCAGCGGTCCCATGGCGTCCCCCTCACCTCCGGGTTCAGTCGCCGACCCTACTCCTGCCCGTAGGCTTCGGGGGAGTCGCGCGAAGGAGGCAAAGAGGTGCCGGTGGAGATCACGTGGTGGGGTCACGCGACCTGCACGGTCGAGGATTCGGACGTGCGTGTGCTCACCGACCCCTTGTTCGCACGCCGGCTCGCGCATCTGCGCCGCCGTCGCGGCGCGCTGCCCCCGCCCGGGGCCTGGAAAGCCGACGTCGCGCTCGTCTCCCACCTGCACGCCGACCATCTGCACGTGCCGTCGCTGGCGCGCCTCGCGCCGGGCACGCGCCTGCTGGTGCCCCGGGGCGCGCCGCGCGCCGTGCCCGGGCTGCGGCGGCTGCGGCATCTGCGGCTGAGCGAGATGGAGCCGGGTGACGAGACGTCCGTGGGCGGCGTGCGGGTACGGGCGGTGCCCGCGCGGCACGACGGACGGCGGCTGCCGGTCGGCAGACGCTCCTCCCCCGCGCTCGGGTACGTCGTCGAGGGCGAGGCACGCACGTACTTCGCCGGGGACACCGGCCTGTTCGAGGACATGGCCGGGGAGGTCGGGCCGGTCGACGTGGCGCTGCTGCCGGTGGGCGGCTGGGGACCGCATCTCGGCGAGGGGCACCTGGACGCGGGACGGGCGGCCGAGGCGCTGGCCCGGCTGGGGCCGCGCAGCGCGGTGCCGGTGCACTACGGCACGTACTGGCCGATCGGCATGGACGCGGTGCGGCCGCACGAGTTCCACGCGCCCGGCGAGGAGTTCGTGCGGCTCGCGGCGGAGCGTGCGCCGGGCGTCGCCGTGCACCGGCTGGGGCACGGGGAGAGCGTGCGCCTGGAGGAGGCGCGGTGACCCTGTCGGCCACCGCGGTCACCACGGTCATACCGACCGAGGCCACGCAGCAGGCGCTCGGCTATCCGTCGCTGTTCCTGCTGGTGCTGATCGGCGCGCTGGTGCCGGTGGTGCCGACGGGGGCGCTGGTGAGCACGGCGGCCGTGGTCGCGTTCCACCAGAAGGCGCCGTTCTCGCTGCTCCTGGTGTTCGTGACGGCGTCGCTGGCCGCGTTCTGCGGGGACGCGGCCCTGTACTGGCTGGGGCGGCGCGGGATGCGGTCGAAGAACGGCTCGCGCTGGCTGGAGGCGATCCGCTCGCGGGCTCCCGAGGAGCGGCTGGCGCAGGCACAGGGCAAGCTCGCCGACCACGGCACGACGGTGCTGGTGCTGTCCCGGCTGGTGCCGGCCGGACGCATCCCGGTGATGCTGGCCTGTCTGATGGCGAAGTGGCCGCTGCGCCGCTTCTCGCGCGGCAACCTTCCCGCCTGTCTCGCCTGGGCGGTGACCTACCAGCTGATCGGCATCCTCGGCGGCTCGCTGTTCCCCGAGCCGTGGGAGGGCGTGGTCGCCGCGATCGCCCTGACCGTACTGGTCGGCGCGGCCCCCAGCCTGTGGCGCCGGCTCAGGGGCACCCGCCCGGCCTGAAACCCCCGAGCCCCCGGCCCCCGCCCCCGCCCGTCCCTGCGACGCGACCCCGTCCACCGGCCCGCCGGGCGGACTAAAGCGTGTTGCGGAAGGCGGCGAAGAGGGCATTTCCCCTGTATGCGTGGGGTGTTGAGGGCTGAGCCGTTGTGGGTGGAGACGTTTACGGGACTGCGAATGCGGCAGTTCGAGCGGCTGCTGAAGGTGGTCCGTGAACGGGGCGGGAACGGGCCCGGTGGCGGCCGTCCGTGGTGCCTGCCGCTGGCCGACCGCGTGCTGCCGGTCGCCGTGTACTACCGCACGAACCTGACCATGCGCCAGCTCGCCCCGCTGTTCGGATGCTCGCCTGCGACGGTGTGCCGGGTCATCCAGCGGCTGCGGCCGCTGCTGGCCATCGAGCCGGCAGCGGCTCCGGCAGACGCGGTAGAACGGTTGTGGATCGTGGACGGCACCCTCATCCCGGTCCGTGACCGGACGACCGGGGCGTCTTCACGCAACTACCGGTTCTCGGCGAACGTGCAGGTCATCATCGATGCCGACACCAAGCTGGTCGTCGCCGCGGCCCGCCCGGCGCCCGGCAACACCGCTGACGCGAAGGCCTGGCGCGACTCCGGATCGGCCCAGCACTGCGAAGGCGTGACCGTCCTCGGCGACGGCGCGTACATCAATACCGGGCTCGTCGTCCCGCACCGCAAACGCCCCGGACGGGCCCTGCTGCCCGGCGAAGAGGAGGACAACGCAGAGCACCGCAAAGTCCGAGCCCGCGTTGAGCACGCCTTCGCCCGCATGAAGCACTACAAGATCCTCCGCGACTGCCGCCAGCGCGGCGACGGCCTCCACCACGCAGTGCAAGCCGTCGCCCACATGCACAACCTCGCACTCGCAGCGTGATCAGACCGCTCCCAGAGCGGGCCTGACCTGCCCGGACACGACCTTCTGCAACACGCTTTAGGGTCTGTTGCGAAAGTGGCGCGGTCGCTCGAAGGGCGGCCACGCGGCAGGCGCCGCTTCGTATCAGGCTCCGGAGGACCGCTGGCCCTGGGAGCCGTGGGCCGCGAGCGGAAGACTGCGCAGCGACAGTGCGCTCGGCGCTGGCAGCGCTCCGTGGGCCGCCTCGGCGCGGAACGACTGGAGCAAGTACGCCACCAGACGCCGGGACGCCGCACGGTCACCCGGCAATGCGGTGACCAGACCGCAGTGGGACAACAGGGCCACGGCAAGGTCGGAGGGGTGGAAGTCGGCCCGCAGCGCGCCCGCCGCCTGAGCCCTGCGGACCAGGGCCATGAAGTCCCGCTCGGCCTGTTCACATACTCGCGCGTGTTCTCGCGTGGTGTCCGGAAAGGCCGAGACGAACGCGGCCGGGAAGCCCCGTTCCTCCCGTTGTAGTTCGCAGACCGTCTCGACCAGCCGCTGGAAGCCCTGCCACGGATCGGGGTCGGCCAGCGCCTCGGTGAGCGCCTGAGCACAGGTGTCCGTCTGGTGCGCGAACGTGGCCCGCACCAGGGCGTCCCGCGTCGGGAAACGCCGGTACAGCGTCGCCACGCCGACCCCCGCCCGCCGGGCCACGGTCGCCATGGGCGCGTCGATGCCGTGCTCGGCGAAAACCACGCGGGCAGCCGAGAGGATGCGCCGCCGGTTGCGCCGGGCGTCCGCCCGCAGACTGTCCTGCCCCGCGATCCGAGAGGATTCCCCCACCACTGTCTCTCACCTCCGGTCAACTGGACGATCTCGTCCGCTTGCCAGCCTACGCTCGGCGCCACGATCCCCCCGCACGGCCACTGTGGCGAAGGTGAGAACACAACGATGGACGACCGCACGATGAGAGCCGTACTGTTCGACCGCTTCGGCGGCCCCGAGGTGCTGTACGTGGGCCGGGTGCCACGCCCCGGACCGGCACCCGGCGAGGTCCTCGTACGCGTGCACGCGTTCAGCGTGAACGGCGCCGAACTGGCCGCCCGTTCCGGTCGGCTCCGCCTCATCACCGGCCGAAAATTCCCGCAGCGCATCGGGCTGGACTTCACTGGCGAAATCGCCGCACTCGGCACCGGCGCGACTGGCGTAGCGGTCGGCGACCGGGTGTGGGGCGCCCTGGGCCGCAACTCCGGATTCGGCAGCGCCGCCGAGTACGTGACGGTACGGCCCGAGCGGCTCGGCCGGGTCCCGGACGGGCTGGACCTCGTGGCCGCCGCCGCACTGCCAGTGGCCACCACGGCCGTCACGGCTCTCCGCGACAAGGCCGCACTGAGCCCCGGCGAACGGCTGCTCGTACGGGGCGCGGCGGGCGGCGTCGGCAACGCCGCCGTCCAGCTTGGACAGGCGTACGGCGCCGAGGTCACGGCCCTGGCCCGCGCTGCCAACCTCGACTTCGTCCGTACGCTCGGTGCCCACCACGCCGTCGACCACCGGAACGTGTCCCCTGCGGAACTGGGGCTGTTCGACGTGGTCCTCGACACGGCGGGCACCGACCTGCGTACCGTACGGCGGATGCTGAAGCCAGGCGGACGCATGGTCACCATCGCCTTCGACCTGACGCGGCCCGCCGCCTCGCTGGGCTACATCGCAGCCAGCGCCGTCCACGGACGCGGCCGGGTGCGCTTCTTCAGCGGCAACCCCGAACGTGCGCTCTTCGACGACCTCGCCCGCCAGGTGACAGAGGGGAAGCTGCGACCGGCGGTGGACACGGTCTTCCCGCTGGAAGAGACAGCGGCCGCACACCGGGCGCTGGAGGCGGGCGGGGTGCGGGGCAAGTACGTGGTCAGGGTCGACTAGGGTTTGTTGGGAAGGTGCTGGTCACAGCCACTCGTTGAGGACTGCGACCAACACGGTCGCCTCGTAGCGGACGGCGAGCTTGTCGTATCTCGTGGCCACGGCCCGGTGGCGCTTGAGGCGGCTGATCCCGCACTCGACGGCATGCCGCTCGCGGTGGTCGGTTCTGTCGAACTTCGGCGGCCGACCGCCTCGGGAGCCGAGCTTCTGGCAGTTGCGGACCCGGTCGGCGGGGACCGGGATGGTCGCCTTGATCCCGCGTCTGCGCAGGTAGGCCCGGTTGCGGCGGGAGTCGTACGCTTTGTCGGCCCGCACCCGGTCCGGCCGCCTGCGGGGCCTGCCCGGACCAAGGCGAGGTACCCGGATGGCTTCCAGGACCGGCTCGCATTGCGGCGAGTCACCCCGCTGGCCGGCTGTGATCACGACGCTCAGCGGCTTCTGCCCCTGCTCGACGGCAAGGTGGATCTTGGTGGTCAGGCCGCCTCGGGAACGTCCGAGACCATGGTCGGCCGGCTCAACGACAATGCCGCCGGGCGGTTCCTTTTGCAGATCCCCTTTTTCGAGGCCCCGGCGGCGTGCTGGTGGGCCCGGCAGACGGTGGAGTCGATATTCACGTCCCAGGTGATCAGGCCCTTCGCGTCCGCCTGAGCTTGGAGCTGAGTGACGAACCTGGCCCAGGTGCCATCGCGCTGCCAGCGCCGGAACAGGTCGTAGACCCGTTCCCAGGGCCCGTAGCGTTCCGGCACATCACGCCAGGGAGCACCGGTACGGTCCGCCACCGGATGCCGTCTATCAGCTGCCGTCGCGTCCACACCAGCGGACGGCCCGGCTTGATGCCCTGCGGCAACAACGGCTCAAGCCGGGCCCACTGTCCATTCGCCAGATCACCACGCCCCACAGGGCGTGATCATCCACGATCAAGATCCACTTTCGCACAGACCCTAGTCCAAGATCCGCGAGCCTCCCACCGGCAGGTCCCAGAGGTCGTCGCGGGCCAGGCCCGCGTTCTGCCAGGCGGCGCGCACGCGGGTGAGGGGTTCGAGGACGGGCTCGGCGGAGAGCACGAAGGTGCCCCAGTGCATGGGGGCCATGCGCCGTGCCCCGAGGTCGACGGCGGCGCGGACCGCCTCCTCCGGGTCGCAGTGCACGTCGCGGAGCCACCAGCGGGGGTCGTAGGCGCCGATCGGCAGCAGTGCCAGGTCGATGCCGGGGTGGCGTCGGCCGATACGGGAGAACCAGTGGCCGTAGCCGGTGTCCCCGGCGAAGTAGACGCGCCGGCCGTCGGGGGCGGTGAGCACCCAACCGCCCCAGAGGGAGTGGCAGGTGTCGGTGAGGCTGCGCTTGGACCAGTGGTGCGAGGGCACGAAGTCGAAGCGCACGCCGGACAGTTCGGCCGCCTCCCACCAGTCCAGCTCGGTGACCCGGGTGAACCGGCGGCGCAGGAACCAGCGTCCGAGCCCGGCCGGCACGAACACCGGTGTGTCGCGCGGGAGTCGGCGCAGCGTGGGGGCGTCCAGGTGGTCGTAGTGGTTGTGGCTGATGACGACGGCGTCGACGCGCGGCAGCGCGCTCCAGGGGACTCCCACGGGGGTGATCCTGGCCGGGGTGCCGAGAATCCGACGGGACCACACCGGGTCGGTCAGGACGGTCAGGCCGCCGATGCTCACCACCCAGCTGGCGTGCCCCGCCCAGCTGACGGCGAGGGTGCGGGCGTCCACCCGGGGCAGCGGGGCGGGCGCGTAGGGCAGCCGGGGAATGTCGGCGAGGCCCTCCCGGCCGGGGCGCACGGAGCCTTCGCGGGCGAACCGGGCGATGGCCTTGAGGCCGGGCAGCGGCGAGGTGAGCCGGTCGTGGAAGGTCCGCGGCCACACCCGGCGTTCGCCCGGCGGCCGGGGTTCGGCGAGCGGCGGGACGGCGGGCGCCGGCGCGAGGGGGGACAGGGACGGCGCGGCGCCGACGCTCCCGCCGGTCACCGTGCTGGTGGTGGTCGACTCGGACTGCTGCGTCATCGAGGAGGCTCCCATCGCTGAGCTTCGTCACGGAGATCGTCGAAGACCGACCTCATGTGCGTCAACGCACGTTGCACGTGGGGCAGTTCCCACGGGGTGGGCGAGGTGAGGCGTTCCGTGCGCCGGGCGTCCGCGCCATTGAGCAGCATGCCGGTGGAGAACCGGACGTGCAGGGCGCTGAGGTCGTCCCCGAAGCGGTGTCCGCCCGGCGCGGGCATGCCGAGCCGAGCGGAGAGGAAGTCCTCCAGTTCCTGGGCGTCGCCGACGCCGTGGGCGGCCAGCGCGTCCCGCAGCGGGCCGAGGTCCGCGTAGAGGTGGCGGCCTGCCCGGGGCGGCAGGGCCAGGCCGCCCGCGGCGACCACGGCGGCGTGCATCTCCTGCGCCACGTGCGCGTGCAGGCGGACGGCGGCGGCCGCGCGCGCGGTGACCGGCTCCGGCTCGGTCAGGGCGTACGCGGCGGCGGCGGCGACCGGCGCGGCCACCCGGGCGTCGAGGGCCGTCAGCACGTCGAGCACGCGCGCGTGCAGGGCGTCACCGGCGGCCGAGGCGGGGAACCGGGCGACGGCCGCCGGCCAGCCGACGGGCAGCAGGGCCCCGGCCAGGTCGCTGACGACGGTGACCTCCCCGGGCAGCATCTCGGCGGGGCTGACCAGCACGGTGTCCTGCGGGGTGTGCAGGGTGTCGCGCCAGGTCTCGTCGCTGACCAGGTGCAGGCCCTCCCCCGCGGCGGCCTCCACCGCCTCGTGCAGCACTTCCGGTGGCGCCACGGTGGCGGTCGGGTCGTCGGCGACGGACAGCACCAGCAGGCGCGGGTCGCCGCCCTCGGCGCGCACCCGCCGCACGGTTTCCAGCAGGGCGTAGGGGTCCGGGACGCCGCCGCACTCCGCGGGCGTCGCGACGTGGAACACGGACCTGCCCAGCAGCCGGGCGTACGGCGCCCACCAGGCCGCACAGGGCCGCGGCACCAGGACGTCGCCGCCGAGGGCGGCGGTCAGCGCGAGCAGCAGGGCGGGGGCGCCGGGTCCGGCGACCGCCCGGCCCGGCTCGGCGGGGCTGCCGCGCCGGGCCCAGTAGCCCTGGGCGGCGTCGAGGAGGGCGCGGCCGCCGCCGACCGGCTCGCCGTCGGCGCGGTCGGCGGCCCCGGCGAGCACCGAGGCCAGTTCGGGCAGCACCGGCAGGCCGTCCGGGGGGAGCGGCGGGCCGTAGCGGACGGGGCCGTGGTCCTCCGGTTCCGTCCGCCGCATGTGGCCCTCCGTGCAGTCCATGCCTCGTGCCGTGCCGTGCCGTGTGCCCGACGCCGACCGCGGCCACCGGACGCTGTGCCACCTGCCGACTGCGGCCTGCCGACTGCCGTCTGCGGTCGTCGGACGTCGTCGTGGGCCGTGGGGGTCGTGGGGCCTGACGTTGTGTGACGTCTTGTGCGGGGGCCCGGCGCTCGTACGGGACGTGACGTCGCGTACGGGACGGTTCGTGCCCCCGGGGTTCCTGATACCCGGTGAGGCCGCGTGTCATGACCGGCTTCGCGCGTCGCGCCGGTCACAGCACGGTCCGGCGGGCCGGCGTGCCGCGTCAGGCGTCGCCGGCGGGGCCGCGGCGGCGCAGCCGGTGCACGGCGGCGCCGAGTGCGCCGGCGATCAGCAGGCCGCCGGCGGCCAGCGCGGGGACGGAGTCGGTGAAGGCGCCGCCCGTGCCGGCCTGCACTCCGTGGTCGACGGTCGCGGGCGGGCAGGCGGCGGGCGACGCGGTGCCGCGGGGCTGCGCTTCGGGCCGGGCGCAGGGTGGTGCGGTGTGGCAGCCGGCGGGGTGCGGCTGCACGGTGGTCAGGGGCTGCGGGCAGGGCCTGGCGGTGGGGCAGGACGCTCCGGCGGCCGGTGAGCACGGCGGGGCCGGCGTGCGTGCGACGTCCAGGGTCGCGCTCCACGGCTTCCCCGGTCCGCCGGGCGCGGCCGGGCAGGTGCCGTCGACGGTCCACGCGGCGTCCGGTCCGACCGCGTCGGGGCTCACCTCGAGCTCGGCGGCCGGGGCGACGAGGGCGGTGCCCCGGTAGGCGGCGTCCGCCTGCGCGTCGCCGCCGGGGACCTTGGTCAGTTTGACGGCGCCGTCGGCGAAGGCCTGCGACGTGGCCTCGAGGCTGTCGGGCGCGGCGACTCCGAGGGCGCCGCACGAGACGGACACGGTGACGCTGCCGCCCGGGGCGACGCTGCCGGGGCTGACCTCCGCCGACGGGTCGGCCGCCGCGGCCGGTCCGGCGGCGACCAGCACGGCACCGGCCACGGCGAGGGCGGAGAGGAAGTGGGCGGTGCGACCCATGGGACGGCTCCTTCGGCCGGTGACAGCGGGGCGGGGCGTTCCTGCCCCACTGCCATCACAGCCCGAGGGATCGCCGGCCGCGCGCGGCCGGACGCCATTGGCGGGACGGCGGCCCCCAAGCGGGTGACGCCGTCCCACCCCTTGCCGTTGCCGAAGCGGTTTCTGCGGCGGCTTTCTGTAGCGGTTTCTGAAGGGGTTGCGGCAGCGGGTTTCCGCAACCGTTTCCAAGGGGGTTGCTGCACCGGTTTCCGCAGCCGTTTCGGCAGCGGTTTCCAAGGGTTGCCGCAGCAGGTTTCCGCAGCCGCTTCGGCAGCGGTTTCCAAGGGGTTGCCGCAGCAGGGTTCCGCAGCCTTTTCCGCAGCTGCTTCTGAAGGGGTTGCTGCAGCGGTTTCTGAGGGGGCTACTCCGGCGGTTCCTGCAGTACCTGTTCCCGCAACCTGTCGCAGCAACGGCTGATGAGGCGGGAGACGTGCATCTGCGAGATGCCCAGCTGTTCCGCGATCCGGCTCTGCGTCATGTCCCGGAAGAACCTCATGTAAAGAATCGCCCGCTCGCGCTCGGGCAGGGCGGCGAGCCGGGGCCTGACCGCCTCCCGGTCGACGACGGTGGCCAGCGCCGGGTCTGCCGTGCCCAGCACGTCGCTCAGCGAGTACCCGCCCTCGCTGCCGGACAGTTCCGCGTCCAGCGACAGCGCGGAGAAGCTGTCGAGCGCCTCCAGACCGGTGCGGACGTCCTCCTCGCTGAGCTGCGCGCGTTCGGCGATCTCGGCGACGGTGGGACGGCGTCCGGAGACGGTCTGGGAGAGGTCCTGGCCGGCGATGCGTACGCGGTTGCGCAGGTCCTGGACCCGGCGCGGCACGTGCAGGGTCCACATGTGGTCGCGGAAGTGCCGCTTGATCTCGCCGGTCACGGTAGGGACGGCGTAGCTCTCGAAGGCGTTCCCGCGCGCGGGGTCGTAGCGGTCCACGGCCTTGACCAGACCGAGGGCGGCGACCTGACGCAGGTCCTCGTGGTTCTCGCCGCGGTTGCGGAACCGTCCGGCGAGACGGTCGGCCATGGGCAGCCACGCCTCGACGATGCGGGCCCGCAGCGCGTCGCGCCGGGGCCCCGCGGGCAGGGCGGCCAGTTCACGGAAGGCGTCGGCGGTGTCAGGGGCGTCGTCGTGCGGGTGGCGCTTCGTGTTCGCTCGGTTCGGCATGGGGTACAGCAACTCCCTTGGAAGTGCTCGGGATTGACCGGGTCACCGGGGGAGCGACAGCAGCCCGACCGGGCCTGCCGGGGGCCGCGCGGCGCGGCGTTCCCACGGAGGTGCCTCCGGTCCGAAGCACTGTTGCTGCGCCTGCCCGCGACGCCCGCCTCCAAACACCGCCCCGGGCAGCGTCCGGACACCGCCCAGGTTTTCCCGCCGGAGTCCGGGTCACCCGTCACGCGTCGGACCGGGGCACGAGCCGTGTCCCTGCCCCACGTTCCTGTCCACGCCCACCCCCACATCCGGTGGGCGTGGTGCTCCGGCCGCGGGAGGCCCCTTCCATGAGCGTCAGAGTCTCCGACCACGTCCTGCGACGGTTGCGCGCATGGGGGGTCGAGCATGTCTTCGGGTACCCCGGCAGCGGCCTGCGCGGCCTGCTCGCGGCGTGGGGGCGGGCCGGGGACGAGCCACGGTTCGTGCAGGCGCGGCACGAGGAGACGTCCGCGCTCCAGGCGGTCGGCTACGCCAAGTTCAGCGGCTGGCTGGGGGTCTGCGCGGCGTCTTCGGGTCCGGGCGCGGTCCATCTCCTGAACGGTCTGTACGACGCGAAGCTCGACCGCGTCCCGGTCCTGGCGATCGTCGGCACGACGGACCCGGTGACGGACGGCGCCACGGACGGGACCTCGGCCGGATCGGTGGACGCGACGGCGGACGCGACGGCGATGAGCGGCACGCACCGGCGGCAGGTGGACCTGGACGCGCTGTTCGCGGACGTCGCCTCGGAGTTCATGGCGACGGTGACCTCACCCGAGCAGCTGCGGGACGTCCTGGACCGGGCGATCCGCACGGCGTACGCCCGCCGCTGCCCGGTCGTGGTCGTCATCCCCGCGGACGTCCAGGATCTCGTGTCCGCCTCCCCCGAGGACGAGTTGACGACGGCGCCCGACCCGGACCACGGCGACCCTTCGACCGTTCCGTCGACCGTTCCGCCGGACGTCCCGGCGGTCGTTCCGTCGGACGAGTCCCTGCGGAAGGCCGCGGAGATCCTCAACTCCGGTGACAAGGTGGCGATCCTGGCCGGTCAGGGTGCTGCCGGGGCCCGCGCCGAGGTGGAGCGGATCGCCGAGCTGCTCGGAGCGGGTGTGGCGAAGGCGCTGCTCGGCAAGGACGTCCTGAGCGACGAACTCCCCTATGTGACGGGGGCGGTCGGCCCGTCGGGCACCCGGCCCTCCTACGAGCTGATGCGCGACTGCGACACGCTGCTGACCATCGGCTCGTCCTTCCCTTACGCGCAGTACCTGCCGGACGCGGACAGGGCGCGCGGCGTGCGGATCGACGTCGACCCGCGGAGGGACGAGACACGTCACCCCTACGAGGTGAACCTGGTCGGCGACGCGAAGGAGACCCTGCGCCGGCTGATCCCGATGATCCGGGGCGCGGAGCGCGGCCGGGAGTGGTTCGACACGGTGTGCGCGAACGTCCGGCGCTGGGACGAGGTGTCCGAGCGCCGGGCCGGGCTGTCGGCCGATCCGATCAACCCCGAGTACGTGGCCCGGGTCCTGGACCCGTTGCTGCCGCCCGACGCGATCGTCGCCTGCGACTCGGGCTCGGTGACGACCTGGTACGCCCGCTGCCTCAGGCTGCGGCCGGGCATGCGCGCGTCCCTCTCCGGCACGCTCGCGACGATGGGCTGCGCGGTGCCGTACGCCATCGGTGCGAAGTTCGCCCATCCGGACCGGCCCGCGATCGCCCTGGTCGGGGACGGCGCCATGCAGATGAACGGGCTCGCGGAGCTGATCACCGCGGCCAGGTACCGCGACCGGTGGCGGGATCCGCGGCTGGTCGTCGCCGTCTGGAACAACCGCGACCTCAATCAGGGCACCTGGGAGATGCGCGCCATGGAGGGCGCTCCGTCCTTCCTGCCCTCGCAGGAGCTGCCGGACGTGCCGTACGCGCAGTTCGCCCGCTCGCTGGGCCTGACCGCGCTGCGCGTGGAACGGCCCGAGGACGTGGAGGAGGGCTGGCGGGTGGCCCTGGAGGCGGACGGTCCCGCCCTCGTGGAGTTCCTCACCGACCCGGCCGTGCCGCCGCTCCCGCCGCACACCACCTGGGAGCGGCTGGAGGCCACCGCCGCGTCCATCCTCGCGGGCGACGCCGACCGGGGCGCGGTGATCCGGCAGGGCTTCAAGGCGAAGGTCCAGGAGTTCCTGCCGGGGCGGGAGCCGGGCGCGGACACCCCGGATTGACGAGGATTCAGACGGACGCACCGGGCCCACCGGACCAACCGGAGGCACCCCACGCACCCGACGCACCGCATGCACCCGGCGCACGCGACCGCCGCCGGAGGGCTGCCGCTACGCCGTCTGCGGGTGCATCAGCCGGCCGAGCAGGTCGTCGAGGGTGACGATGCCGGTGAACCGGCCGGCGTCGTCGCGGACGACGGCGAGCGAGGCGCGGCGCCGGCGCAGTTGCTCGATGGCGTGGCTGATCGTGTCCTGCTCCGTCAGTTCCGGCAGCGGACGGGCCAGGTCGCGGGCCGTGGCCGCCCGTCCGCGGGCTCGGGCGATGAGCGCGTCACGCGCGTGCACCGAGCCGACGACGCGGTCCCCGTCGCGCACCAGCAGACGGTTGCGGTCGTGCTCGGCGGCCAGGGCGAGGATCTCGTCCACGTCCGCCTGTGCCGGCACCGCGGTGATCTGCGCGGCGGGCACCTGGAGGTCGCTCACCGGGTTGTGCGGCTCGGTGAGGGAGCTGGTGAGGAGCTCGGAGTCCGTCTCGCTGATCAGACCGAGCCGCTCCGACTCCTCGATGAGATGGGTGAGCTGTTCGCGGTTGTGGACGGCGGCCAGCTCGTCGCGTGGCGTCACCCGGCACAGGCGTACCAGCGCGTTGCTCACCTTGTTCAGCAGCCCGATGACCGGTCGCACGACCTTCACCACGCCGCGGAAGGCCGGCGAGAGCAGCATCGCCGAGCGCTCCGGGTGCGCGATGGCCCAGGACTTGGGGGCCATCTCGCCGACCACCATGTGCAGGAAGACGACCACGATCATCGCCACGGCGAACGCGATCGCGTAGCTCAGCGAGCTGGGCAGACCCAGCTCGTGCAGCAGGGGGTCGAGTTCGTGGGAGATCGCGGGCTTGGAGACCGAGCCGAGGCCCAGGGTGCACACGGTGATGCCGAGCTGGGCGCCGGCCAGCATCAGGGACAGCTCGCGCATCCCGGCCAGCGCGGCCCCGGCGCCGCGCCGCCCCTCGGCCGCGGCCTTCTCCACGCGGTGCCGTCTGGCGGCGACCAGCGCGAACTCGGCGGCGACGAAGAACCCGCTGCCGATCAGCAGCAGCACGGTGACGAAGAGCGCCATCGGGAAACTCATACCTGGTCCTCCCTCTGGTCCGCGCGCTCGTCCGCACGCTCGTCCGTCTGTTCGTTCACCTGTTCGTTCGCCGACTCGTCCGATCGCTCGATCCGTACACGCTCGGGCACGTGCCGGTTCAGCGTGTGCACGTCGATCACGGCGCGGCCGCCGTCCGGCAGCTCGACGGTGACGCGGTCGCCGATCGTCGGGAAGCGGCCCAGCCGGTCCACGATCAGACCGGAGACGGTGTCGTAGTCCTCCTCCTCGGGCAGTTCGACGCCGGTGGCGTCGGCCACCTCGTCGAGCCGGCGGCCCGCGTCCACCAGCCAGCCCTTCCCGTCGGCGAGGGCGAGTTCGGTGACCGTGTCGGACTCGTCGGCGATGTCGCCGACCAGCTCCTCAGCGATGTCCTCGTAGGTGACGATGCCTGCCACTCCGCCGTGCTCGTCGAGGACGACCGCGAACTCGTCACCCTGGTCGCGCATCTGTTCGACCGCGTTCGGGAGCGGCAGGGTGTCGGGCAGCAGAAGCGGGCGGCGGGCGAGCGCGCCGGCGGTGGCGACGGTGAGCAGGCCGGCCGGCAGACGCGTCAGCTCGCGCACGCCCAGCACGCCGGTGACGTCGTCCGGGTGGTCGCCGAGGACGGGGTAGTTGGAGTGCCCGTGCCTGCCGATCAGGTCGATCGCCTCGGCGGCGTCGGCGTCCTTGCGGACGAAGACGGCGTCGGCGCGCGGCACCATCACCTCGTCCAGGGTGCGCTCGGAGAAGTCCAGCGCGTGGTCGAGGAGCGCGGCCGTGTCCCCCGGCAGTTCTCCCTGCTCGTGGGACTCGCCGATGAGGTGGCCGAGTTCCTCCAGGGTGGCGCCGTGGTGCAGCTCCTCGACGGGCTCGATGCCGACCCCGCGCAGCAGCCTGTTCGCCGCGCCGTCGAAGACGCGTACCACCGGGCCGACGGCCTTCAGGTACGCGATCGTGGAACCGGCGAGGGACTTCGCCAGCCGCTCGGGCACGGCGATCGCGAGGTTCTTCGGGGCCAGCTCGCCCAGCACCATCTGCACGACCGTCGCGCCGACGAAGGCGATCACGACGGAGACGGCGGAGACGGCGGCGTCGGGCAGGGCCAGGCCGGACAGCGCGGGCTCCAGGAGCGCGGAGACGGACGGTTCGGCGATGAAGCCGACGACCAGGCCCGTCACGGTGATGCCGAGTTGCGCGCCCGACAACATGAACGACAGCCGCTCGAGCACCGTCAGCGCACGGGCGGCCCTCCTGTCCCCCGCCTGCGCCTCACGGGCGAGGGCGAGCCGGTCGGCGGAGACGTAGGCGAATTCCTGGGCGACGAAATAGCCGGTGCCGGCGGTCAGCACGAGCACCGCCAGCAGGCCCAGTACGGCGCTCATGACGCTCACGGTGATTCACCGCCCTGCCGTGCGCCGTGCGCGGGCGGGGCATGGCGGGACGGCCGGGGATCGCGCCCCGAGGGGTCCGTCGACGTGGCGGACAAGCGTTGCTCTCCTGAAGTAGCGGTGTGACTGGAGGAACGATTGTGACCACGTGCGGGTTCCCGGCGCCCGACGAGGCGGCTCGCGCGGTCGTGTCCCGACTGCGGCAGGGCGCCGGACGAGGCTCGTACGGTCGTGTCCGGGCTGCGGCAGGGCGCCGGGCGAGGCTCGTACGGTCGTGTCCGGGCTGCCGCAGGACGCTAGGCGGAGCCCCGGACCGTGCCGACGGCCCGCAGCGTGCGCACCGCCGCGTCCTTGAGGGCGGGGTGTTCGCGCACCAGCCGGTGGGCTGCCCGCAGCGGCTCGCGGCGGAGCCAGTGCAGGGCGGCGCCCGGGCCGGACGTGCGCAGTGCTCCTTCGTGGACCATGAGGTCGCCTGTCTTGAAGGAGTTCTTGTAGGCGGCCTCGCCCCTGCCGAAGTCGACGAGACGGATGCCGGACGCGGCGGCCGCCTCGATCATGCGCAGGTAGAGGATCCGGCCGGGCGAGAAGGTGGCGACGCTTCGGTCGTAGGAGGGGAACCAGCAGGAGAGGACCGTGCGGGAGCGCAGGCCGAAGTGGGCGGCGACGGGCCTGTCACCTGCGTAGAGCACCGAGAGGTCGCCGGAGCAGTGGGGTGCGTCCGAGTCGGCGAGCAGGGCGATGAGTTGGGCGATCCACGGCTGGGTGAAGGGGTCGCGGCGGCCGGTGCGCCGGTAGTGCGCGGACTTCCAGCCGAGGAGGGTCCGCAGCGCCGCCGGGTCGCGTTCGCCGTGGACGAACCGCAGCGGGCCGAGGTGCCGGGCCAGCCGGCGCTCCTGGGCCCGGGTCGTTTTCAGCAGGCTCCGCGAGTGGGCGCGCAGGTGGGTCTCGTATGCCGCGTATCCGTGGGCGAGGTCGACGACGGGGGACGCGAACCCGCCTGTCGCGTACGGCAGGAAGAGGTCCTGGCCGTTCTCGAGGTGGTTGAACTCCCAGGCGTTCAGGGAGCAGGCGCGCATGAGGTGGTGCGGGTCGAGGTGGGTGTCGTCGGGGTGCAGGACGGCGCCCTGGCAGTCGGACACCCCCAGGCCGACCGCGCGGCCGTGGCCCCATCGGCCCCGCTGGTAGGGGAAGTAGCCGACCGCTTGCCGCTTGCGACGCAGCACCGCCACCCGGGCGTCGCGGCGTACCCGGCCGATGGCCTGGGTGAACTCGGCGCTCATGAAGGGGTTGGCGGGTGCGCCGGCCGTGGCGTGTCGGAGTTCGTTCCAGAGGGCGAGGTCGCCCGGCGTGAGGTCGCCGGCGGGCACGATGTCGATGCGTGGAGTGGTCATGGGGGTCCCTGGGTTCCTGGTTCGAGGCAAGAGGGTCGTCCGCCGGGGCCTCGCGAGGTGCGCGACGTTCGGACCTGTGGGGGGACAGACGGGTCGGACCTGCGGGGGGGGACAAGGGTGAGGCGTACGGCGCGACGGCGTGCGGTGACGCGTGGCGTGCGGGCAGGCGTGGGCGGTCCGGCAGCGTCAGGGAGGGCCCCGTCGACCGGACGCGCCGGTGAGCAGCACCTCGCAGAGGCACCGTTCGTCGGCGGGACGGGCGCCTGGGAAGCGGCTCGGGTCCACGGCCGGCACCGTGGACGTCCGCGCCGACAGCAGAGCGCACAGACGGCGGAAGAGGCTCCGCAGACCCGACTGGACCATGCCCGAGAGCGGGAACCGCGAGCGGGCCACGGCGCGCAGCGCGCATACCGTGACCAGGGTCATCGCCAGATGGATCGCGCCGCCCGCGGCTTCGTGGAGCGTCCCTCCGGCGGGGCCGGGGCCGACGGCGGCGAAAGAGAACCAGCAGCAGGCCGCGATCTGCGCCGACACCATGGCGCCGAGGTCGGGCAGCAGGGCGCCGGACCCGGAGACACGCGAGCGCAGCAGGGCGCACATGAAGAAGACCAGTGCCACCGCCGGACAGGCGGCGAGCGAGACCGTGCGCGCGAAGACCAGGTGATAGCCGGCGGCGGCCAGGGCCGTCGTGGTCGCGGCCAGGCCGACGGCGGACAGCGCTCCGGTGGCGGCCACGCCGTCGGCGCGCGGAAGGCCGCGGCAGGCGAGAGGGAGCGGGTGCACGGTCATGTCCCGTCCATGGTCGAGGAGACACGCGTGCCGGCGGTCCGGAACGGCGAAACCGCCAGGTGCGAACGTTCGGGCGACCGGTCACGTCTGCGGGTGAACCCGCAGGTGAGCGGTGCGGGCGGGCGAGGTGACTCCTCCCCTCGCCCGGCAGACCGGGCAGACCGGGCAGACCGGCAGACGTCCTGCCAGCCCGCCGGACCCGCAGAGACACGGACCCCGTCAGACCCGCGGACCCGCGGACCCGCGGACCCGCGGACCCGCCGAAACCCCAGCCCTGCAGTCCCGCGGCCGACCGTCAGTCGTCGTGCCGCGTCGTCGCCCTGCCCTGACCGGCCGCCGCGTCCAGGAGGGGGCGCAGTTCTCGGGTCACGGCCTCCAGGGCCCGTACGTCCTGTTCGGCGCGGGCGATGAGGAGCGCGCCCTCCAGGGCGCTGATCATGAGGGTGGCGAGCGCGCCGGACCGCTGTTCGGGCACGCCCATGTCCGTCAGCGCGCGGGCCACCGGCTCCGTCCAGGCGGCGAACGCGGCGGCCGCGGCGTCCCGGCTGGACGCCGCGGTCCTCGCGCAGTCCACGGTGGCCGCCGCCACCGGGCAGCCTCCCCCGAAGCCGGCGGACGCGTACTCGTCCGTCCACTGCCGCACCATCTCGGCGAACAGGGCGCCGGGCGTCGGCTCGGGCAGCGCGGCGAGGAAGCGGGCGACCCGGTTGCCCGCGTACCGGCCCGCCCAGCCCACCGCCTCGTTGACGAGCTGCTCCTTGCCGCCGGGAAAGTAGTGCTGGAGCGATCCGCGGGGCGCCCCCGCGTGCGCGGCGACCTCGCGCATGCCGGTCGCGGCGACGCCGTCGCGCCGGATCAGCTGGGCGGCGCTGAAGACCATCCGCTCGCGCGGTCCTCGCCCGGACACCGCCATCGCCCGCCTCCCACACCATGATCGGCACTCGCTTCGGCTCCACCCTATGACCGGCGTCATAGAACCGGCTACTATGACCGCTGTCATAGTCAGCGGCTACAGCGGCGGCGCGCCCTGCGGCAGCGGTCCGCCGGCCGCCCGGCCGAAAGCGCGGTGCATCGTGGACGACGACGGATCGGCCGGTCCGGCCGGCTTCATCGGCCTCGGAGTCATGGGGCAGCCCATGGCGCTCAACCTCGCCCGCGCCGGGACCCCTCTCGTGGTGTGGAACCGCACCCCGGGCCGGTGCGACCCCCTGCGCGCCGCCGGCGCCGAGGTCGCGACGGGTCCCGGCGAGGTCTTCGCCCGGGCCCGGACCGTGATCCTCATGCTGGCGGACGAGGCCGCGGTCGACGCCGTGCTCGCACGCGGGACGGCGGACTTCGCCGCGCGCGTCACCGGGCGCACCGTCGTGCACATGGGCACGACCTCGGCCGAGTACTCGGACGGCCTGCAAGCCGACGTCCGGGCGGCGGGCGGCCGCTATGTCGAGGCCCCGGTCTCCGGCTCCCGCGTCCCCGCCGAGCAGGGGGAACTGGTGGGGATGCTGGCGGGCGACGCGGACGCCGTGGCGGCCGTGCGGCCGCTGCTCGGCCCGCTGTGCCGGGAGACCTTCGCCTGCGGGGCGGTGCCAAAGGCGCTGCTGATGAAGTTCTCGGTGAACCTGTTCCTGATCACCCTGGTCACCGGCCTCACGGAGGCGTTCCACTTCGCCGACCGGCACGGGCTCGACCGACGCCTGCTCCGGGACGTCCTGGACGCGGGCCCGATGGCCAGCGCCGTCTCCCGGACCAAGGCGGCCAAGCTGCTGAGCCGCGACTTCAGCGTCCAGGCCGCCGCGGCCGACGTCCTGAAGAACAACCGGCTGATCGCCGAGGCCGCCCGAAGGACCCGGCTGGCCTCACCGCTCCTCGACGTCTGCCACGCCCTGTTCGGCGAGGCCGTCGAGCAGGGGCACGGCGGCGAGGACATGGCGGCCGTGCTGCACGCGCTCGAGACCCGGACCGCCTCCGGCGTCGCAACCGCCCACGGGGGGTGAGCCGGCCGGGAGCGCGGGCGGGGAGGAGGAGCCGGCTCCCAGCGGGGCCGTGTCGGCCTCCCGTCGCCGGGTACGCGGTGGTCACCCGAGGAACAAGGGTCACACCGCAAGGACACGGAAAGGACGTGGGAAACCATGCGCATCGCGTTTCTGACGGCGCCCGAGGGCGTCGAGCAGGTCGAGCTCACCGATCCCTGGCAGGCCGCGGTCGACGCGGGGCACGAGCCCGTCCTGGTGTCGACCGAGCCCGGCAAGGTCCAGGCGTTCCACCATCTCGACAAGGCGGACACGTTCGGCGTGGACGAGGTCGTCGGCGAGGCGTCCGCGGACTCCTTCGACGGGCTGGTCCTGCCCGGCGGCGTCGCGAACCCCGACGTCCTGCGCTCCGACGACAGGGCCGTGGCGTTCGTCAAGGACTTCTTCGACCAGGGCCGGCCGGTCGCCGCGATCTGCCACGCGCCGTGGACCCTCGTCGAGGCGGACGTCGTGCGGGGCCGTGTGCTCACCTCGTGGCCGAGCCTGCGGACGGACATCCGCAACGCGGGCGGCACCTGGGTGGACGAGCAGGTGAAGATCTGCGACAACGGCCCCGGCAAGCTGGTCACCAGCCGCAAGCCGGACGACCTCGAGGCGTTCTGTGAGACGTACCTGCGCGTCTTCGCGCAGGAGGCGGCCTGAGCGAGCCGGACACCCTCGCGAGACCCCGGCAGGACGTCGCGACACCCCCGCAGGACGCCCCCGGGCCCGCCCCGGATCGCGGCCCCGGTACGGGCTCACGCCCCGCCGGGGCCGCCCCGCTCGCCCGATCCCCTCGCGCCCGGGCTGCCCGTGCCCGGGCCCCACTTGCCGACGGGTGCGGTCGCGGGGCCGGGCTCCCCGGTGGCCCTGATCCCGGCCGAGGTCTGACGGGCGCCGCCGTTCGCACCGGCGCCACGTTCCCGGGCCCCGTCGCGGGTGCGCCCCGGGGAGACGAACCGGCGCGGGTTGCGACGCAGATACTCGCCCTCCAGCTGGGCCATGCGGTCGTTGTGGGCCCGCAGGGCGTCGTTCGAGCCGTGCAGCAGGGTGTCGTGGCGCGTGCGGTGGATCGTCTCCAGCTCTTTCATCAGCTGCTGGTCGTCCAGCCGGTCCGGGTCGACTCCGGTCATCGTGGTGCCCCGCTCGTCGTGTTCGTCCATGCGGTCCGGGTACCCGCTCGGGAGTGGTGTCAGCACTCCCTCGCGACGGGACCCGGGAGGGAACCGGGGAGCTCGTGTCTCTGCCTCCACTGTACGAACATTCCGGCGCCCGGGCCTGCGTGCACGTCCACGCCCCGCCGCACGGGGACGGCGCCGACTACCGGGCGCGCTCCACGCGCCGTTCGTCCCACACCGGCTCCGCGGTCTCCCGGACCCGGCCGTCGCTGCCGAAGACCAGGTACCGGTCGAAGGAGCGGGCGAACCACCGGTCGTGGGTGACGGAGAGGACGGTCCCCTCGAAGGCCTCCAAACCCTCCTGGAGGGCCTCCGCGGACTCCAGGTCGAGGTTGTCCGTCGGCTCGTCGAGGAGCAGGGCCGTGACGCCCTGCAGTTCGAGCAGCAGGATCTGGAAGCGGGCCTGCTGTCCGCCGGAAAGCCGGTCGAACGCCTGTTCGGCCTGCTGTGTGAGCTCGTAGCGCCGCAGCCGCGACATGGCCGCGCCCCGGTCCTGGGAGTGTTCGCTCCACAGGATGTCGAGGAGGGTGCGGCCCAGCAGCTCGGGATGGGCGTGCGTCTGGGCGAAGTGCCCGGGCACCACCCGCGCGCCGAGCTTCCACTCCCCCGTGTGCGCGACGGCGTCACCGGCGAGCAGTCGCAGGAAGTGCGACTTGCCCGAGCCGTTGGAGCCGAGGACGGCGACCCGCTCGCCGTAGAACACCTCCAGGTCGAAGGGTTTCATCAGGCCGGTGAGCTCGAGCCCCTTGCAGGTGACGGCCCGTACCCCGGTGCGGCCGCCCTTGAGGCGCATCGTGATGTCCTGCTCGCGCGGCGGCTCGGGCGGCGGTCCCGCCTCCTCGAACTTGCGCAGCCGGGTCTGCGCCGCCTGGTAGCGGGACGCCAACTCATGGCTGATGGACGCGGCCTGACGGAGGTTCAGCACCAGCTTCTTCAGCTGGGCGTGCTTCTCGTCCCACCGGCGGCGCAGTTCCTCGAAGCGGGCGAAGCGTTCGCGGCGGGCTTCGTGGTACGTGGTGAAGCCGCCGCCGTGCACCCAGGCGTCGGCGCCGGCCGGCCCCGGCTCGACGGAGACGATCTTCTCGGCGGCGCGGGAGAGGAGTTCACGGTCGTGGGAGACGAAGAGGACCGTCTTGCGGGTCTCCTTCAGCCGTTCCTCCAGCCACCGCTTGCCGGGCACGTCCAGGTAGTTGTCGGGCTCGTCGAGCAGCAGCACCTCGTCGCCGCCGCGCAGCAGCGCCTCCAGCACGAGCCGCTTCTGCTCGCCCCCGGAGAGCGTCCGCACCAGACGGAACTGGGCCTTGTCGTAGGGGATGCCGAGCGCGGCCGTGGTGCACATGTCCCACAGCGTCTCGGCCTCGTACCCGCGCACCTCGGCCCAGTCGGAGAGAGCCTGCGCGTACTGGAGCTGAGCGGCCTCGTCGTCGACGGTCATGATCGCGTGCTCGGCCTTGTCGACGGCGCCCGCCACCTCGCGGATACGGGGCGGGGCGACGGACACCAGCAGGTCGCGCACGGTCGTCTCGTCCCGTACGGAGCCCACGAACTGGCGCATCACGCCCAGACCGCCCGAGACGGTGACCGTGCCTCCGTGCGGTTTCAGCTCACCCGAGATCAGCCGCAGCAGCGTCGTCTTGCCGGCGCCGTTGGGCCCGACCAGGGCCACCACGGCCCCTTCGCCCACCCGGAACGACACGTCGCCGAGCAACGCCCTCCCGTCGGGGAGGTAGTACTCGAGGTGCGCGGCTTCCAGGTGTCCCATGGTGAGGCATTCTGCGGGCCGCCCCCGGCCCGCGGCAAACCGAATATCCATGCCTGTCATCGCGTCCACATAGTGGAACGAGCTGTCTCACCATACGAGCAGCGGCGTACGGTGGCGATGCCGGGCACCCGGTTCGCCGAGCAGTCGAGAAGGGGTACAGCCATGCCGAAAGCGCAGGAGACCGCCGTCTACACGCACGGACACCACGAGTCGGTGCTGCGGTCGCACACCTGGCGGACCGCGGCCAACTCCGCCGCCTACCTGCTCGGCTCGCTGAAGCCGCACATGAAGATCCTCGACATCGGCTGCGGCCCGGGCACCATCACCGCCGACCTGGCCGCCCTGGTCCCCGAGGGGCACGTCACCGGCGTCGACCGCGCGCCCGGCGTCCTGGAGCAGGCCCGCGCCGCGGCGGCCGGGCGGGGCCTCGCCAACGTGGACTTCGCGGTCGCCGACGTGCACGCGCTGCCCTACCCGGACGACTCGTTCTGCGTCGTCCACGCCCACCAGGTGCTCCAGCACGTCGGCGACCCCGTGCAGGCGCTGCGCGAGATGCTGCGCGTGACCGGGCCGGGCGGCTTCGTCGCGGTCCGCGACTCGGACTACGCGGCGATGACCTGGTATCCGGCCTCGTCCGGCATGGACGACTGGCTGGACCTGTACCACCGGGTGGCCCGGGCAAACGGCGGCGAACCGGACGCCGGTCGCCGGCTGAAGTCCTGGGCGCTGGCGGCCGGGTTCGCCGACGTCACGGCCACCTCGGCCACCTGGACCTTCAGCACGCCGGAGGAACGGGCCTGGTGGAGCGGTCTGTGGGCCGACCGCACGGTCGCCTCGGCGTACGCGGAGCGTGCCACGGGCGGCGGGCACGCCACGGCGGAACAGCTGGCGGCCGTGTCACAGGCCTGGCGGGAGTGGGGGCGGCGGGAGGACGGCTGGTTCAGCGTGCTGCACGGGGAGATCCTCTGCCGCAAGGCCGCCTGAGCCTGCGGCTGCTCGTTCCCGCAGGGCCGCCTGAACCTCCGGCCGCCCGTTCCCGGGAGGCGGCGGTCGCAGGCCCTCATTCCCGGGGAAGCAGCGGTCCCAGCGGCCCGAGGTCCAGATTGAGGTCCTCGGGCTGCAGTCCGTAGCGCTCGCGCAGTTCGGTCATGCGCTCGTCGAGCAGCATCAGCGTGAGCCCGATGCGCTCCTCCTGCTCCTCGCTCAGGTCCCCCGTGTCGAAGCGGCGCACCGCCTGCCGTTCCATCAGCTGGCGCAGCAGCTCCACGACGGTCAGGACGAGCTTGACCAGGTCGCGCTCGACGGTGTCGGGCTCGAGGTCGACACGGTGGCGACGGTCCGTCACAGCAGATCCCCCCAGGGCGACGGAACGTTCTCGTTCACTGAGCTGATCAGCGCGTTGAGGTCGATGCGGACGAGATCGACGTCCGCGATGCGCAGGGTGATGTCGCCCGTGATGACGACCCCGCCGGCCAGCAGCCGGTCGAGCAGGTCGACGAGGGCGACTTCGCGGCGCTCCACGACGGTCATGCGTCCTCCCCCGGCCCGCCGGCCCCGACGTCCTCGGTCATGTCCACGAAGGAGTAGGCCGCCCACGGCCCGGTGAGCTCCACCCGTATCCCGGGCTCCTCGTCCTTCGTGCGGTCCACGATCTCCACGAACTCCTCGGACTGTGCGCGCGGCACCAGATAGGCGGCGTTCAGCACGTTCTGCCCGGAGGCCTCGGAGAGCGCGGAGTTCTGCGGCGGGTGGAGCCGGGCGTCCTCGGCGCGCGCGGACAGCGTCGTGTGCAGCCGCCCGGCGAACTCCTCGGCCCGCTGCCAGGTGTCCTCCTGGGCCCGGGCCCGCGTACGCCGCTGCCGGAGGTAGTCACGGCCGGAGACGGGCTTGGCCGCTGCCGGCTCGGGCTCCCGCGTCCCGGGCTCGACGTACACCTTCACGCCCCACTCGACCCGCCCGTCGAGCCGGTCCAGGGTGCGCAGGAAGTCCTGCTCGTGCTTCTCCATCATCACGCGGACCGCGCTGTCGTCCCGGAAGACGGTGGCCAGGCGCAGCGGCAGGGGCGTGGTGACGGCCGTCAGCGCGTCGATGACCTGCTGGTGGGCCCTGGCGGTCTCGGTGAGCCAGTCCAGGTCCTCCAGCCGGCGGTGGAGCGGCCCCTCCGCGAAGTCACGCTCGGGGACATGGCTCACCACGGCGATCAGGCCGTGGTGAGCCAGCAGCCGGGGCGGATCCCCCGCAACGCCCGACAGGGCCGTCTGCAGGGGCGCGCCGAGGGGGCGGCAGACGGCGTACACGTAGCGCAGTCCGGTCACGAGGACTCCTTCCGGGCGTTCGCACGGGCCTCACGCGGAGCGTCCCGCCGGGGTTTCTGCCGGGGACGGGCCGGCTCCAGCTCCTCCAGCTCCTCCGGGTCGGCCAGCTCCTCCAGCCGGGCCAGCCGCTCGCGCAGCTCGGCGTTCTCCCGCGCGAGCTCCTTGCGGCGGGCGCCGGAGGACAGCGCCGGGTCGTCCTCCCACCAGTCGATCCCCATCTCCTTGGCCTTGTCGACGGAGGCCACGATGAGCCGTAGCTTGATGGTGAGCAGTTCGATGTCGAGCAGGTTGATCCGGATGTCGCCCGCGATCACGATGCCCTTGTCCAGGACACGCTCGAGGATGTCGGCCAGGTTGGCTCCGCCGCCCTGGCCGTACGGCTCCGGCATCCGGCTCGCCATGGTCATCGACGACTCCTGTGCTTGTCGTCCACGTCCTCGTCCTCGGGCTCCTCCTCGTCGTACTCCTCGTACTCGTCCTCGGCCTCGGCGTCCGCCGGCTCGCCGCCCTCTTCGGCTTCGGGCTGCTCCTCGTCGTCGTACGCCTCGTCCTCGGCCTCGTCGGCGTCCTCGTACTCGTCCTCGGCGTACGGGGCGTCCTCGTCGTCCTCCTCATCGTCCTCCAGGCGGCCGTCCTCGGCATCCCGCGGCTCGTCGTCGTCCTCGAGGTCGCCGTCGTCGGCCCGGGCCTCGGCGTCCTCGTTCTCGTCGTCGTCCCGGTTCTCCTCCTCCTCGGCCATCGCGTCCTCGTGGGAGGTGACGACCTCGCCGTCGCGGATCTCGCCGCGCCAGCTGTCCTCGGCCTCCCCCTTGATCGTGATGAAGCGGGCGAAGTTCTTCAGGTCGAGACGCGCACGGCGGCCCTGGGCACGCCAGATGTTGCCGGTCTTCTCGAACAGGCCCGTGGGGTAGTACTCGATGATCAGCAGAATCCGGGTGAGGTTCTCGGCGAGCTCGTGGAAGGAGACGACACCCTTCGTGGTGCCCTTGGCGCCCTCCGACGTCCAGGCGATCCGGTCGTCCGGCACCTGTTCGGTGGTCTTCGCCTTCCAGCTGCGGTTGGACCAGAAGACCTTCGCCTGCCAGTCGCTCGTGGTGTCGTCGGCGCGGTTCGCGCTCTTGACGCCCTTGGCGAAGGTGCTGAAGTCCTGGTACTGCGTCCACTGGTCGTAGGCGGTGCGCAGCGGCACACCGACATCGATCGTCTCCATGATCACGGTCGGCTTCTTGCCCGCGCTCTTCTTGCCCTTGCCGCCCTTGCCGCCACCGAGGCTCTTGAAGGCGCCGGTCACCTTGTCCTTGGCCCGTGAGGCGCCGAGTTCCAGCGCGGAGCGCAACGGCCCCTTGCCCTCGGCGAGCTTCTTACCGCCGTCGAGGGCGAGTTTGGCGAAGCCGGGGCTGTTGCCCTCGGCGATGTCGTTGAGCTTGGACGTGGTGTCGCCGAGCTTGTGACCGACGCCGGTCAGCAGGCGCGTGGCCTGGGCGGCGAGGTACTCCTGCACCTCTTCCTTGAGCCGGTCGGCGGCCTCGCTGTGAGCGATGCCGGAGAGCGGGCCGCCGTTGCCGCCGGCCGCCTCGCCCGCGGCGCCGGAAGCCGCGGAGGTCGCGGACTTGGCGGATCCGAGTGTCTCGGTCATCGGTCTCCGCCTCCCTTCGGCCGCCGGGACCGGGACGTGGTGCCCGAGGCGGTCTTCGCTGCGGTCCTCGCGCCCGTCTTCCCGGCCGACGCGGTCTTCTTGGCGGCCGGCGTGCGGGCCGGGGACTTCCTGGCGGGCGCCTTCTTCGCGGGCGCCTTCTTCGCCGACTTCTTGGCCGGCGCCTTCTTCGCCGCGGTCCTCCTCGGCGGCGCCTCCTCCTCGTCGTCCTGTTCGTCGTCCGGTTCGTCGTCGGCGTCCTCGGCCTCGTCGGCGCTGTCCTGAGCGTCCTCGTCCTCGTCCGCATGGGCGTCCTGAGGCTCGTCGTACTCCTCGTCCGCCTCGTCGTCCGCGTCGCCGTCCGTGTCCTTGCCCGGCACGACGCCCTCGAGCTGGTCGCGCACCTCCGCGGTGCGGCCGTGCAGACGGTCGGCCAGCGCCTCGATCTGCCGCTCGACCATCGCCCCGGAGGCCGCCTTGCCGACGCCGCGCAGGTCGGTGCGCAGCTGGTCGCCGATCTCCTTGAACTGCGGGTTGTCCCGCAGCTGCTGGGAGACCAGGTCGGCGATGCCCTTGGGCGTGAGGTTCAGCTTCTTGCCCGCGACCATCGAGCCCACGGCCAGAGCGAGCTTCAGCTTCCTGGTACGTCCGAGGAGGTACCCGGCCCCTACCGCGAGGCCCAATCCCATTCGGTTCATCCTGCCCACCCGTCGTCCGTTCCCGCGCTCCTGCGCGTCGCGCTCTCCATCCGGTCGAGGAGTTCGTCCTCCTGGCGGTCGAACTCCTCCTCCGTGATCTCACCGGCGTCCAACTGCTCCTCCAGCCGGGCGAGTTCGGCCCGAATGGTGCTCGGGTCGTAATAGATCCGCTCTGCCTCCTTCAGTACCTGGCCCATCACCCAGCCGCTGCCGCGGACCGGGGCGAACGGCAGAAGAAGGACCTCTGAGATGAGTCCCATGACACGCCTACTCCCGGGTCGTGCCGGCGGGTTCGGGTTCGGCCGGACCGGGCTCCACGAAGCTGTACGGCGGCAGCGGGCCGTTGACCCGCACCTCGAGATGCGGGCGGCCCTTGCGGAGCTCCTCCGCGGCCTCCAGGAACCCGGCCGCCGAGTCGCGGTCCACCAGGAAGGACAGGTTGACCAGCCAGCCCGTGGACTCGGGGCCCACGCTGACGTGCGCGGCGAGCGGCTCGAGCTGCTGCCGCACATCCGCCGCGTCCTCGGCCTCCTTGGCCTTGACCGCTGCGGCCACCATCTCGCCGAGCTGCAGACGCTGCTCGTAACTGCCGCCGCCCGACTGACGGTTGGCCTCGGCCAGACCGCGCAGTTCGGGGCTCTCGGCCATCACCTGGTGCAGCACGGCCTCTTCGACGTGCGAGGCCTTGACGTTGTACTCCACCCGGCCCTCGAGGACGTCCAGACGCTCCTTGTAGTGCCCGGCGCGCTCGGCGAGGACTCCGGTGACGGAGCTGTCGTCGGGTGCGACGCTGCCGAACCGCATGGGCAGCACACAGCCGCCGGCGCCCGCCTCGGCGAGCACGGTCTGGTGGGCGAGCAGCTCCCTGCGCTTGGGCCGCAGCCCCTCGGGGGCGTCGCTGACGATCGCCGCCAGCTCGCCCTCCGTCAGGACGCGCACCGGCAGCGGCGGCTCGCCGACACCGGCCAGGCCGTCGGGAAGGGCGGGGTGCGACCGCGCGACGATGCCGTACACGTACGTGCTCACTCCTGCTCCTCCTTCCGGCGCGCGGATGTGCTCTTACGGGCCCGGGGCCTGGCCTCGCGTTCCCGCTCCTCGGAGGAGTCGTCGCCACGGGCCTGCTTGAACGCGTCGGAGATGGTCTCCGCCGCGCCCGACAGTGCTCCCTTGGACTTGCCGCGGGCGCCGGACTCGGTCATCTCGCCGACGAGGTCGGGCAGGCCGGGGTCCTTGCGCGGTCCTGCCTCCAGGTCGAGCCGGTTGCACGCCTCGGCGAAGCGCAGATAGGTGTCGACGCTGGCCACCACGACCCTGACGTCGATCTTGAGGATCTCGATGCCGACCAGGGACACCCGCACGAACGCGTCGATGACGAGACCCCTGTCGAGGACGAGCTCCAGCACGTCGTAGAGGCCGCTGGAGCCGCCTCCCCCGCCGGTCTGTTGTGCCGGGACAACGGTCATGTCTACCGCGCCTCCTTGTCTTGGAGTTCTTGGAGTTCTTGGAGTTCTTGGAGTTCTTGAAGTTCTTGAAGTTCTTGGAGTTCTTGAAGTTCTTGAAGTTCTTGAAGTGGATGGTCGGGAACCTGTACGGGCCGGCGGCCTAGCGGCCGCCCTGCCGATGTGCGTCGGCCCGCCCGCGCTCGTAGCGGCGGACACGCCGGTAGCCGGTCAGCTGACCGCCGGAATCGAGGTCGACCTGATAGCTCGCCATCAGGCTCATCGTGTCCGGCACCCGGGCCAGCTCCATGACCTCGATCTCCAGGGACCAGCCGTCCTCGGTCTGCTCGAAGGACGAGACGCTCTCGGCGCTCATGCCGGTCAGCTCCGCGAGCTGGGCGCGCGCCTGGCGCAGCACGTCCATGGGGCCCGGCCGGTCGTCTGCCACGTCGTCTCCGCCTCTCCCGCGCCGAGGGCTCCGTCGTCTGTCCGGATTCCTCGAATCGTCGGCACTGTCAGAACTGTCAGAAGTGCTCGAACGGTGGGAACTGCTCGAGCGGTCGGAATGGTCTGGGGAGTCAATGTCGTCCCGATCGCGCGAACCGTCGGGATCGCGGGATCGATGTGTGTGTGAAGTGCTTTTCGTGTTCATCGTGGCCACCTCTCCCTTCGGGTGGCCGGAACTCCCTTGACCAAACCTTCACGAGCCCCGTAGTGCGTCGAGCCGGCGTCGGGCCGGGCCCAGCGCGCGCCCCCGTCCCGACGTCCCTGACCAGGGCCGCGTGCGGGCCTGGGCGACGGCGTCGGCGATGGTCCAGCGGCGCGGGCCGAGATCGGGATCGTCGAGCTGCGCCCAGCTGATCGGCGTGGCGACGGGCGCCCCCGGCAGCGCGCGCACCGTGTAGGGGGCGACGGCGGTCTGCGCGTACCCGTTGCGCTGGACGTCCAGGTAGAGCCGCTCCCCGCGGTCCTTCTTGCGGGCCGCCGTGGTCAGCCGGTCGGGATGCTCGGCGGCGAGAGTTGCGGCGACGTCCCGGGCGAACGCGCGGACCTCGTCGAAGTCGTCCTGCCCGTCGACCGGGACCACGACGTGCAGCCCGCGCGAGCCGGTCGTCATCAGGTCGGCGGGCAGGCGCAGCTCGCCGAGGAGTTCGCGCAGCCACCCGGCCGTCTCGCGAACGGCGGCGAAGCGGGAGCCGTCCGCCGGATCGAGGTCGAAGACCATCAGATCGGGGCGGTCGGCCCGGTCGGACCGGGACAGCCAGCGGTGCAGAGTGACACACGCCTGGTCGGCGAGGAACGCCAGCGTGGCGGCGTCGTCGCACACGGTGTGACAGACCGTGCCGCCCTCCTTCGCCAGCTCCACCCGCGTGATCCACTCGGGGTAGTGCTCCGGTGTGTTCTTCTGCATGAACCGCGGCCCGTCGACGCCGTCCGGATGCCGTTCCAGCATCAGGGGGCGGCCGCGCAGCTGCGGCAGCATGAACGGGGCGACGTCCCGGTAGTAGGCGACGAGGTCGGCCTTCGTGTACTCCTTCGCGTCCCCGCCGCCGGGGAAGAGCACCTTGTCCGGCCGGTGCACCTCCAGGGTCCGGCGGCCGGCGCGCACCGTGTGCACCGGGTCGCCGCTCACGGCGTGATCGCCTGCTCCACCAGCAGCCGTGCGGACGCGGCGATCGACTCGGCGTCGATGCCGGCGGCGTGCAGCTGCTCCGCCGGGCTCGCCGAACCGGGCATCGTCCGGACGGCGAGACGCACCAGGCGGGGCACCGGACGGCCGTCGAGGAAGGCGTCGAGGACCGCGTCCCCGAGGCCGCCCTCCGGGTGGTGGTCCTCCACGGTCAGCAGGCAGCCGGTCTCCTCGGCGGCGCGCCGCAGTGTGGCCCGGTCGACGGGTTTGACGGAGTACAGGTCGACGACCCGGACCGCGATGCCCTCGCCGTCGAGCGCGTCGGCGGCCTTCAGCGCCTCGTGCACGGTGACGCCGGCCGCGACGATCGTCATGCGGTCGTGCTCCGAGGAGCGCAGCACCTTGCTGCCGCCGACCGGGAACTCCTCGTCCGGCCCGTAGAGGACCGGCGCGGCCCCGCGCGAGGTGCGCAGGTAGCGCACGCCGTCCAGGCCCGCCATGGTGGCGACGAGCCGGGCGGTCTGGTTGGCGTCGCACGGGTACAGCACGGTGGAACCGTGCACCGCCCGCAGCATCGCCAGGTCCTCCAGGCCCATCTGCGAGGGGCCGTCCTGCCCGATGGCGACCCCCGCGTGGGAGCCGACCAGGTTGACGCCGGCGCCGCTGACGGCCGCCATGCGGATGAAGTCGTGGGCGCGGCTCAGGAAGGCCGCGAACGTGGAGGCGTACGGCGTCCAGCCGCGCGCCGAGAGTCCGACCGCGGCGGCGACCAGCTGCTGTTCGGCGATGTAGCACTCGAAGTAGCGGTCGGGATGTTCCTTGGCGAAGGCCTCGGCGCGGGTGGAGTCGCCGACCTCGCCGTCGAGGGCGACGACGTCCTCGCGGGCGGTGCCGAGGGCGGCGAGGGCCTTGCCGAAGGCGTCCCGGGTCGCCGCCTCCTCGCCCACCTGCCAGGTGGGCGGGTCCGGCTGTCCCGAGGGGACGGAGTGCAGCATCCGGGCGTCGGCCGGCTCGTGCACGCGGACCCGCAGGTCACGGACGCCGCCCAGCTCCTCGATCGCCTCGTCGGCGTCCGGCAGCGGCTTGCCGTGCAGACCCTCACGGTCCTCGACGGCGGCCACGCCGCTGCCCTTGAGGGTGCGCGCGAGGATCACCGTGGGCTGCCCGCTGGTGGAGACCGCCTCGCCGTACGCGCGGTCGATCGCGTCCACGTCGTGTCCGTCGACCTCGACCGTGTGCCAGCCGAATGCCTGGAAGCGGCGGGCGTAGGCGTCCAGGTCGTGGCCGTGCCGGGTGGGGCCGCGCTGGCCGAGCCGGTTCACGTCCACGATCGCGGTGAGGTTGTCCAGGTGCTCGTGGCCCGCGTGCTCGGCGGCCTCCCACACCGAGCCCTCGGCAAGCTCGCTGTCCCCGCACAGCACCCAGACGCGGTAGCCGGTGCGCTCGAGCCGCTTCCCGGCGAGCGCGATGCCGACGCCGACCGGCAGGCCCTGGCCGAGCGATCCGGTGGCCGTCTCCACCCATGGCAGTCGCTGCGGGGTGGGGTGTCCCTCGAGCCGGCTGCCGAGTTTGCGGAAGGTCAGCAGTTCCTCGTCGTCGACTGCCCCGGCGGCCTTGTAGGCGGAGTACAGCAGCGGGGAGGCGTGGCCCTTGGAGAGGACGAAGCGGTCGTTGCCGGGATGGGCCGGGCGGTCGAAGTCGTAACGGAGGTGGTGGGCGAGGAGGACGGCCATCAGGTCCGCGGCCGACATCGAGGACGTCGGGTGCCCGGAGCCCGCGGCGGCGGACGCGCGCACACTGTCCACCCTCAACTGCTGTCCGAGTTCGACGAGTTCGGCGGTGTCCATCGGGTCAGCGGTCTCCTTCCGCGCGGTCGTCGCGCTGGGCGGCCCCGGGGACGGGCCGGTTCCTCGCGGGCTCCCCGCCGGGCTGGTTCCTCGCGGGCTCGCCGCCCGGCTGGTTCCTCGCGGGCTCGCCGCCCGGCTGGTTCCTCGCGGGCTCCTCGGCGGACTCGCCGTCGCGGCCGTCGTGCGACGTCCTCGCCGGTCCGGAACTGTGCTGTCCCACCTCGGGCGTCGGCGCGTCGATCGACCGGGAGCCGTCCTCCGGCGACGACCGTTCCCGGGCGGATCCGGCGTCGCCGCCCCCGTGCCGTCCCACCTCGGGCGTGGGCGCGCTGATCGACTGGGAGCCGTCCTCCGGGGAGGGATGCGGTTCGCCGGACTCGGTGGTCGCCTGATTCTGGTCGTTCACGTCGTTCCCCTCATCGTTGTCGTCGGGTCGCCCGCCCCGTCCCGGACGGTGCCGGCGTCCCGGGTGTGGCACCTCGTCGCCGGTCGCCGCCCCGGGTCGGACGCGGTCTGCCGGGTCCGGCCTGCCGTACGGCGCCCACCGGGGCCGGCGCGGACCGCACCCGGTGACCTGGCACGGCGCCGGGACCGTCCGGCCCCGGCGGAGCCGACGGAGGCGATCTCGATGCGAGCTCGGCTCACGGGGACCTCCGACGGTGTCCGGGCGGGTGTCGTCCGAGGGTCTCCGCGTCCCCCGGGCAGGGGCGGTCAAACGTGCTCCGGTTTCCCGTCCGGGCTCCGGGTACCCGGGCGGCGACAGCGGATGGACCCAGTCGCGGAGGTACCCCCATGGCCGAGTACGGCTACTTCCTGGCCTGCGAGGAGTTCGCCCCGGCGGACCTCGTCGAGCAGGCGCGCATGGCCGAGCAGGCCGGATTCCAGGCGCTGTGGATCTCCGACCACTACCACCCGTGGAACGGCGCGCAGGGCCAGAGCCCGTTCGTCTGGTCGGTGATCGGCGCGCTCTCGGAGGCGGTGTCGCTGCCGATCGAGACGGCCGTGACCTGTCCGACGGTCCGGATGCATCCGGCGGTGGTGGCGCAGGCCGCCGCCACGGCCGCGGTGATGACGAACGGCCGCTTCCGTCTCGGCGTCGGCTCGGGCGAGGCGCTGAACGAGCACATCCTCGGCGACGCCTGGCCGCCCGCGAACGTGCGCCTGGACATGCTGGAGGAGGCGATCCAGGTGATGCGCCGGCTGTTCACCGGCGAGGAGGTCAGCCACTACGGCCCCCACTACACGGTGGAGAACGCCCGTCTGTACACGGTCCCCGACGAGCCGGTCCCCATCGACGTCTCCGGGTTCGGCCCGAAGGCGACCTCCCTCGCGTCCCGGGTGGGCGACGGCTACATCACGATGATGCCGGACGAGCCCATGGTCGAGCAGTTCCGCAAGGGCGGCGGGGGCGCGGGGCTCGTCAGCGGCGGCACGAAGGTCTGTTACGGCGCGGATCGCGCCGAAGCCGTCCGCACGGTGCGCCGGCTGTGGTCGAACCAGCTGCTGCCCGGCGAGATGGCCCAGATCCTGCCCACACCGAGCCACTTCGAGCAGCTGGATCCGCTGGTCAGCGAGGAGATGGTCGCCGAGAACACGGTGTGCGGCGACGACCCCGACGAGCACCTCGCCGCCCTCACGGCCTTCTCCGACGCCGGCTTCGACCGCGTCTACGTCGGCCAGATCGGCCCCGACCAGCGCGGCTTCTTCGACTTCTACCGCACCAAGGTGCTTCCGAGTCTGCCGTGACCGGCCCGGAAATTCCGGGTGGGCGGCGGCCCCGCGCCCGTAGAGTCGCTCCTTCGACGGCGTCGACGGCGTCGACGGCATACGTGAAGGAGCGAGGAGCGGCAGTGAGTGAGCAGCACACCTACCGGGTGATCGTCCGGGGCACGTGGGACGGCCTGCGTGAGGAGGACCGCGCGCGGCTGCTCGCCGAGGCGGCGGACCACGGGCTGACGAGCATGCGGTTCACCGAGGAGGGCACGCTGACGTACGAGCCGTCGCCGCTGAAGCACTTCTCGATGCGCTACGTCGTGGTGTCGGACGCGGCGGACGGCGACGAGATGGCGGGCGCGCTCGCCGAGGAGCGCGCGGAGACGGCGCTGCGGGAGCTCGGTTACGGCTTCACCGGGCTGCGGTCGACGGTCACGGACCTCGACACCATGAAGATCAACCAGAAGTCCGCGGCCCGGTCCGCGGCCCGGCGGTGATCGCCCACCGCTCGTGATCGCGCCACTCCCCGTCGATGTGGATCATCTCCGGGGAGAATCCCTCCAGGCGGAAGCCGCAGGCGCGGGCGAGGGCGATCGAGGCGGCGTTTCCGGGCTGCACGTTGATCTCCAGCCGGTGCAGCCGCAGCGGTCCGAACGCGTGGCGCACCACGAGGCCGAGCGCCTCGCGCATCAGCCCCCGTCCGGCCGCGTGCGCGAAGGCGCCGTAGCCCAGTGCGCCGCTCTGGAACGCGCCTTCGACGATGTTGTTGACGTTGACGAACCCGGCGATGGCGTCGTCCTCCCGGGTGCACACCAGGAAGCCGGCCTTGGTCGGATCCTCGATGAGCCGGCCCGCGTAGGCCGTGTAGGCGTCGGGGGTGGCGGGCGGGAAAAGCCACGGGTGGTGCAGATCCTTGCTCTCCCGCGCGCGGGAGGTGAACTCCGGTCCGTCCTCGTAGGTGAAGTGGCGTATCCCCACGCGGGGGCCCTCGGCGAGGTAGCGCGATGCGGTGTGCGGCATCGGACCAGCCTACGACCGGGTCACCTCCGCCGGGTCCGGGAGTAGGCGAAGTACGACCCGCACAGCGCGCCGACGACCGCTGTCGCCAGCAGGGCCGCCCACAGCGGCATCGTCACCACGGGGACCAGCAGCCGGATCTCCGTCGCCTGGGTGTTCTCGAAGATGAAGACCAGGGCGAGGACGCCGAGCACCAGGACGGCGATCCGGCCCGGCGTCATGGTCGTCCTCCCCCGGCTCCCGGAGGTCGTGGCGCTCTGCGAGGTCTTCGGGCTCATGGGACCAGCGTCGGCCCGGCGGCCGGCTCACGCGCGGTGAGGGCTGCTCTTCGGGTGACGCGGCGAGGTCAGCGCAGGGCGGGCGCGTCGAGGGTGAGCGTGCCCTCGTCGGCGTCGAGCTCGGCGCTCACGCCGAAGGGCACGGTCAGCGCTCCCTCGCAGTGCCCGAACCCGAGTTCCTCGACGACGGGGACGCCCAGGCCGCCGAGCCGGTCGGCGAGGACCGGACGCAGTTCCTGGTAGGGGCCGCACCGGTCCCAGGAGCCGAGGGCGACGCCCGCGACGCCGTCCAGCCATCCGGTGCGCAGCAGTTGGGTGAGGGCCCGGTCGACGCTGTACGGCGGCTCGCCCACGTCCTCGAGCAGGAGCAGCCCGCCGCGGGCGCCGGCCCGGGTGTGCGGGGTGCCGTACCCGGTGGCGAGCAGCATCAGACAGCCGCCCAGGGTGATGCCCCGCGCCCGCCCGGGGGCGAGGGCGGAGCCGGCGGCGCCGACGACCCGGACGGTCTCGGGGGCGAACAGGGTGGCCCGCAGATGGTCCTGCGTCCGGGCGTTCTTGATGAAGTCGATGCCCGCGGCCACCGGCCCGTACAGCGTGACCAGGCCCAGCCGGACGGCGAACGCCTCGTGCAGGGTGGTGCTGTCGCTGAAGCCGACGAACACCTTCGGGCCGGCGGCCCGCATCGCGTCCCAGTCCAGCAGGTCGACGACGCGCTGGGCGCCGTAGCCGCCGCGTGCGCACAGCACCGCGTCGACGGAGGGATCGCACCAGGCTTGCTGGAGGTCGGCGGCCCGGTCGGCGTCGGTGCCCGCGAGGTGCGGCAGGGCGCGGTGCCGGTCCAGCACGTGCGGGGCGACGACGGGGTCGAGGTCCCAGCCGCGCAGCAGGTCGAGACCGGCCTGCAGCCGTTCCTCCGCCACCGGCCCGCTGGGTGCGACGACCGCGACCCGGGCGCCGGGGGCGAGACGGGGAGGCCGTACGAGTTCCTTCACGGTGCGAGCTCCAGCCTGGGGACGCCGGGCGGGTGCAGCCCGAACACCTGAGCGTACAGCGAGAGCTCGGCCTCCAGGGCGCGCACCGTCGTGGCGGCCTGCCGGAACCCGTGCCCCTCGCCGGCGAACGTGAGGTACGCGTGCGGCACGGGCCGCTCCGCCAGCCTGTGCAGGAACCGCTCGCACTGGGCGGGCGGGCAGATCACGTCGTCCAGGCCCTGCATCAGCAGGAACGGCACGGTGATCCGGTCGGCGTGCTCGACGGGCGAGCGCTCCGCGTACCGGGCGGGCGTCTCGTCGAGCGGTCCGACGAGGGAGTCCAGGTAGTGCGACTCGAAGTCGTGGGTCCCGCCCGTCGCCCACTCGACGAGGTCCAGCACGGGGTAGCGGATGGTGCCGCAGGCGTAGACGCCGCCGCGGATCAGCGACACGGCGGCGGTCCAGCCGCCCGCGCTGCCGCCGCGGATCGCCAGCCGTGTCCGGTCCGCGAGGCCCTCGTCGGCGAGGGCCAGGGCGACGGCCGCGCAGTCCTCGACGTCGACCACGCCCCACTGCTCGCGCAGCCGCTCCCGGTACTCCCGCCCGTACCCGGTGGAGCCTCCGTAGTCGACCTCGGCGACCCCGATGCCGCGGGAGGTGAAGTAGGCGATCTCCAGATCCAGCACGAGCGGGGTGCGGTCGGTCGGCCCGCCGTGCGCCCACACCACGTACGGCGGCAGTTCGTCGTCGGGGCCGACGACGCCGGGGTGGCGGGGCGGGTGGACGTACGCGTGGACGTCGCGCCCGCCGGGCCCGGCGAACGTCCGCACCCGGGGCTCCGGACAGTGGGCGGGGTCCACCGGGTCGTGGTGCGCGGCGCCCACGACTGCGGTCCGGCCGGTGCGGGCGTCGGTCTCCACCACCTCGTACCCGCTGTGCGGGCTCGCGGCGACGGCCACGACGCGGTCACCGCGCACCGCGAGGGTGGGGGCGAACTCCGTCCACGGGCCGGCCGCGTCGGCGACCTCGCCGGTCTGCGGGTCGAGGATCCCGAGAGCGGTGGTCCCCCGGCCGTGGACGACGGCCACGAGCCCGTCGTCGAGCGGCGCGAACCAGCGCAGTCCGAGCTTCCACAGGGCCCCGCCGAACTCCTCCTGCCGCGGGCAGAGCGGCTCGTGGTCGCGGTACAGGTTCCACCAGCCGCTGCGGTCGCTGACGTACAGCAGACGATCGTCCGCCGGCGGTACGCCCTCGCCGGCCGTCCCCGCGGGTCCGCCCGCCGCCGTCGCCGCCGCCGCGGCCGCCGCCGCCGGCGCCCAGTCGACCTGTGCGACGGACTCGCGCGGGCCGCCCGCCACGACCCGCGCCGCGCTCAGGGCGCCGTCCGGTGTGACGTCGGCGACCAGGACCTCCGTGCCCTCCCACGGCATCCGTGGATGGTCCCAGGCCAGCCAGGCGGCCCGGCGGCCGTCCCGGGTCAGGCGCGGGCCGGTGACGAACCGGTGTCTTTCGTCGGTGAGTTCGCGCACCGCGGCGCGGTCGTCGGCGGCCGAGCCGTCCAGCGGCACGGCCGCGAGCACCCGGCGCACGTCGCCGGGCCCCTCGCCGGTGAACTCCTCGAGCACGCACCAGACCTCGTCCCGACCGAGCAGCAACTGCGGCTCCGCCCAGCGCAGTCCGCCGCCCACCGTGGAGACGGGGGTGAGCGGCCTCGGCGCGCCGCCCGATCCGGGCTCGTGCGCGTACAGCCGCTGGTCGGCGAAGTGCGTGAACACCACCAGGACCTCGCCGTCGCGCACCGCGGCCGCCCACGGCAGGCCGCCGTACTCGACGACCCGGCTGCGCACGTTCCAGGGCGGGGGCAGCACCGACTCCTGCGCGCCGTCCGCGCGTCGCCGCACGAGGGTGCGGCGGCCGTTCTCGGCCGGCCGGGGCGCGGTCCACCACACCTCGTCGCCGACGAAGCCCACGTACTCGGGGCGGCCGTCGTGTGCGGCGGCGAGGGCCGCGTCGACGGGCGACGGCCAGGAACCGTAGGGCAGGACCCGCGCCTCGCCCTCCGTGGCGCCCACGACGCGGTTCACGCCGTCCGCAGGAGCCGGTCGAGGACGCGGACGCCGAAGTGCAGCGCGTCGACCGGGACCCGTTCGTCGACGCCGTGGAAGAGGGCCTGGTAGTCGAACCCGGGCGGCAGCTTCAGCGGGGCGAAGCCGTAGCCGGTGATGCCGAGCCGCGAGAACTGCTTGGCGTCCGTGCCGCCGGACATGCAGTACGGCACCACGTGCCCCTCGGGCGCGAACTCCTCGACCGCGGCCCGCATCCGGGCGAAGAGCGGCGCGTCCACCGGTGCCTGGAGGGCGACTTCGCGGTGCGCGAACTCCCAGTCGACGTCGGGTCCGGTGAGGGCGTCGAGCGTCGCCCGGAACTCCTCCTCGCCGCCGGGGAGATACCGTCCGTCGACGTACCCGACGGCCGTCCCCGGGATCACGTTGAGCTTGTAACCGGCGTCCAGCATCGTCGGGTTGGCGCTGTTGCGCACCGTGGCCTCGACGAGTGCGGCGGCCGGGCCGAGCTTCTCCAGCAGGCCGTCGACATCGCTCAGGTCGGTCTCGATGCCGTACAGCGCGGCGAGTTCGGTGAGCGCCGCGCGGACCGTGGGGGTGAGCCGCAGCGGCCACGCGTGCTCGCCGATCCGGGTGACGGCAGCGGCCAGCCGGGTCACCGCGTTCTCCCGGTTGACCTTGGAGCCGTGTCCGGCGCGCCCGTGCGCGGTGAGCTTCAGCCAGCCGGTGCCGCGCTCGCCCGCGCCGACGGGGTAGATCTGGCGTCCGGCGCCGTCGTGGAAGGTGAACGCCCCGGATTCGCCGATGGCCTCGGTGCAGCCCTCGAACAGCTCCGGATGCCGGTCGGCGAGGAACCCGGAGCCGTCCACGGCGCTGGCCTCCTCGTCGGCGGTGAAGGCGACGACCAGGTCGCGCCGGGGCCGCACGCCCTGCCGGGACCAGGCCCGCAGCACGGCGAGGATCATCGCGTCCATGTTCTTCATGTCGACCGCGCCGCGGCCCCACACGACGCCGTCGCGCACCTCGCCGGAGAAGGGGTGCACACTCCAGTCGGCGGCCTCGGCCGGGACGACGTCCAGGTGGCCGTGGACGAGCAGGGCGTCCGCGTGAGGGTCGGAGCCCTCGATCCGGGCCACCACGTTGGTGCGGCCCGGCGTGCGTTCGAGCAGTGCCGGCTCGACGCCCGTGTCGGCGAGCAGCGCGGCCGCGTACTCGGCGGCGGGCCGTTCCCGGCAGTCGCCGCCGCCCCGGTTGCCGGTGTCGAAGCGGATGAGGTCGCAGGTGAGGCGGACGACCTCGTCCAGCGCATGTGCGTCAGCCATACTGCTCCTCGATCGCGGCCGAGACGATCGTGGTGACCGCCTTGAAGGTGCGGATGCCCTCGTACATGGTGCCGCTGGTGTACGCGACCCTGCGCTCGCCGGTGCGGGCGACGCCGGGCACGACGGTGGCCGCCATCGCCAGGTGCTCGGCGTCGAACTCCACGGCGACGGTGAACGGGCCGGCGCGCACCGGCTCCTGACGGACCGCCAGAGCGGCTGCCTCCTTCGCCGCCGCCCGGATGTCGGCCGCGGTGCGGGCCGGGGTGCGGCACACGGCCGCATAGCGTGAGACATGGTCCTTGACCGCGACCTTCAGCGCCTCGGGCGCGTAGCCGAGCGCGTCCTCGCAGGCCACGTCGTCGCCGGTGACGAGGACGACCGGCACGCCGTACTCGGCGGCCACCCGTGCGTTGAGCAGCCCCTCACTGGCCCGCACGTCGTCGAGCCAGACGCCGGTGATGGAGTTGGCGAGGTAGGTGTGGGCGAGGACGCCCTCCATCCCGGCGCCCGCGTGGTAGCCCACGAACGCGATGCCGTCGACGTCCCCGTGCTGGACGCCCTCCACCATGGACAGCGACTTGTGCCGCCCGGTGAGCATCTGCGCCCGCTCGTCGAGCTGCTCCAGGAGCAGGTTGCGCATGGTCCAGTGGGCCTCGTTGATCAGGACCTCGTCGGCTCCGCCGGTGAAGAACCCCAGCACGGCGGCGTTGACGTCGGACGTGAACATCGTCCGGCACCGCTCCCACTGCGCGGTCCCCGGCAGCACGTCGGCGGGCCAGGTGACGCCGGTGGCGCCCTCCATGTCGGCACTGATCAGGATCTTCACGTCCGCGGCCCCCGTCCGGTCCAGGAAGTCCGAGCCTAGGACCTCTCCGGTCGATCACGCCGGAGAAAGGCCGCGACACCCGTCGGCGCCGGTGACGGGGCGTGCGGTGCCGGTGAGCGCGGTGCGGCGCCGGGCGGCCGCGAGGCGCGGGAGGGCGTCCACGCGACGAGGCCCCGCCGGGGTGCGGCCGTTGGCACCACCGCACACCGGCGTGCTGTGATCTCCGCGTACACGTCCACACCGCGGTGACCGCGCGTCCGCGCCGCGGTGACCACGAGGGGGATCCGGCCATGACCGCACACACCACGCTGGCGGCGGAGCGTTTCGAGGCCGACCGGCCGCGGCTGCGCGCCGTCGCCCACCGGATGCTCGGCTCGCTCAGCGAGGCGGACGACGCCGTGCAGGAGACGTGGCTGCGGGCGAGCCGGGCCGACGTCGGCGACGTGGCGAACCTCAGCGGGTGGCTGACCACGGTGGCGGGCCGGGTGTGCCTGAACATGCTGCGCTCCCGCGGGAGGCGGCCGGAGACGCCGCTCGACGCCGAGACCGCCGACGCCGTCGGGTTCGCCGCCGCCCCGGCGGAGGCCGGCGACCCCGAGGAGGAGGCGCTCCTCGCCGACGCGGTCGGGGTGGCGCTCCTCGTCGTCCTGGACACGCTTTCCCCGGCCGAGCGGCTGGCGTTCGTCCTGCACGACCTGTTCTCCGTGCCGTTCGACGACATCGCCCCGCTGATCGAGCGGACACCGGCCGCCACCCGCCAGCTGACCGGGCGGGCCCGCCGCCGCGTCCGGGGCGGCGGTGCTCCCGCCGTCGACCGGGCCAGACAGCGCGAGGTCGTCGACGCCTTCCTCGCCGCCACCCGCGGCGGCGACTTCGAGGCGCTCCTGGCGCTGCTGCACCCCGACGTGGTGCTCACCGCCGACCGTTTCGTGATCCCGACGCCCGGGCCGGTCGCCGTGAGCGGCGCCCGCCCGGTGGCCGAGGGCGCGATGGCGGCGACCGGCCGGGCCCGGTTCACCGGTCCCGCCCTGCTGGACGGCACGGTGGGCCTCGTCATGGCGCCGCACGGAAGGCTGCGGCTCGTGCTCGTCTTCACGTTCGCGGAAGACGGCATCACCGCGATCGACGTCGTGGCGGACCGGGAGCGGCTGGCCGGGATCGAGGTGGCGGTGCCCGACGCCCCGTCGGGCGAGACCGCCGGACTCGACGACTGACGCACGGGCGAGGGGGCGGCCGTGTCCTGCGGCCGCCCCCTCGCGCGGTCAGAACGCCAGGATCAGCGAGGCCGCCGCCGGCGCCGCGTACAGCAGCGGGAACGGCACGTGCGAGAACCAGCGGGCCCGCAGCACGGTGACCGCCGCCCCGAGAAAGTACAGAACGAGGCCGATCGCGGCGGCCACGCCGACCACGGGCACGAACAGTCCGGCCAGCAGACCGACCGCTCCGGCGGCCTTGGCCGCGCCGAGCCACGGCCCCCAGGCGCGCGGCACTCCGTAGTCGGCCAGCGGCTTCACGACCCACTCGGCGCCCAGGAGGACCGAGGCGGCCGAGAAGCCGGCCATGGCTGCGGCGACGGCGGTGACGACGACATAGGCAGTGGACATTTCAACAGCTCCTCTTGGGGGTTTCCGTGTGCTCCTCACCCCCCTGACACCGCCCACGGCGGGGATGTGACAGCACGAGAGGCCGTTGCCATGTGAAGGCGGTCACATGCTCCGGGCGGCCACCAGCCACCTGGACGGCAGCTCGATCCTGGCGCCTTCGTCCGTGAACTCGGTGGTGATGAGGGGCAGTTCGCCCGACGCCAGCACCATGAGCCCGGCGTCCCGCAGATGGACGGGCACCGCGTCGTCGGCGACCTCGCCGGGGGCGATGCCGTGCCGGAAGACGGGCGCGAGCTTCGGCGGCGGACCGGACGGACTCTGCGCCAGCGCGCCGAGGACGGGACGCGCGGCCTCCGACAGCTCGACGAGGAAGACCCGGCCGCGCTCCCCCGCCAGCGCGGCGATGCCGTTCACCAGGGGCTGCCGGTCGGCGGGCTCGCAACTGTGCAGGACGCCCCGCACATAGACGTTGGCGTCCCCGAGTTCGGCGTGCAGCGCCTCGGCCGCGCCCTTCTCGGCCGCGTCCAGCTCCCGGTACCCGGCCCGTTGGGCGGGGTCGGCGCGCCGGGCGTGGTCGAGGGCGGCCGCGGACAGGTCGGCGCCGATCACCCGCGGGAAACGGTCCGCGAAGTACCTGGTCTGGGTGCCGTTGCCGCAGCCGAGGTCCACCAACGCCAGTTCTGCGTCGACGAGATGGGGCTCGAAGAGGGCGAGGTGGAGCGCGGCGGTGACCTTCGGGTCCGCGTCCCAGAACACACCGCCCGGCTCGTCCGGGGCCTCCCGCCAGAAACCCTCCCACGCCTGCCGGTACCGACTCGCCACGCTCATGCCCAACTCCCCTGGGTGCACAGCCGATCCGCCGTGAGCGACGGGCGAGTACGGTCTACCGTCCTGCGGCCGCCGCGACAAGCACGGTGCGCGTTCCTTCACGCCGCGTTCGCGATCCACGATGCGCGGCGCGAGGCGGTGGGGTGTTCAGCGCCGCGGCAGCGCCAGCTCGAACCACACGGACTTGCCCGTGCGCGTACGGCTGGCGCCCCACTCGCGGGCCAGCGTGCTCACCACGCGCAGTCCCCGCCCGACCTCGTCGCCGGGACCGGCGCTCAGCAGGGTGGGCAGCTCGTGATCGTCGTCGTCGACCTCGCACAGCAGGGTGTCGCCGCGGATCAGGCGCACGGCCACGGGTTCGCGCCGGGAGTGCCGTAGGGCGTTGGTGACGAGCTCGCTCACCATCAGCTCGGCGGGGCCGGCCGACTCGCCGAGCCCCCAGTCGTGCAGCTGCTCGCGGACCGCAGCCCGCGCCCGGCCGACCTCCGCCGGGTCCAGGGGGAAGCGCCGTTCGGCGACGTCCCGCGGCGCGATGCCGCCCAGCCGGGCCATCAGCAGGGCGACGTCGTCCTTGCGGCCGCCCCGGGTGTTGAGGGCGCGGATGATGGTGTCGCAGGCGTCGTCCATCGAGGCGGCCGGATGGGCCGCGGACTCGCACAGGGTCGCCAGACCGACGCCGATGTCCTCGCCCCGCATCTCCACGAGCCCGTCGGTGCACATCACCAGCCGGTCGCCCGGCGCCACGGGCACCCGGACCGCCTCGAAGGGCACGCCGCCGACGCCGATGGGCGCGCCGGTGGGGAGTTCGAGGAGTTCGCTGCGGCCGTCGGCGGCGCGCACCAGCACGGGCGGGATGTGACCCGCGTTCGCGAGGTGCAGTTCGCCGGCGATCGGGTCGTACACCGCGTACAGGCAGGTCGCCAGATAGCCGTCGCCCAGCCGCTGGGCCAGGTCGTCGAGGTTGCGCAGCAGTTGCGCGGGCGGCAGGTCCAGGGCGGCCATGGTCTGTACGGCGGTGCGCAACTGACCCATCATGGCGGCCGAGTTGAGGCCGTGGCCCATGACGTCGCCGACGACGAGGGCGGTGCGGGCGCCGTGCAGCTTCACCGAGTCGAACCAGTCGCCGCCGACCCGCCCCAGCAGGGTGCCCGGCAGATAGCGGGTGGCGATGTCACAGCCCGCCATCCGGCGCGGGATGTGCGGCAGCATGCTGTCCTGGAGGGTCTCGGCGACGGACTCCTGGTAGGTGTACATGCGGGCGTTGTCGAGCACGAGGCCCGCGCGGGCGGCGAGTTCGGCGCCGGTGACCCGGTCCATGTCGTTGAACTCGACGCGCTCGGGGTGGCGCAGCAGGATCATGAAACCGAGGACGACGCCTCGGGCCTTCAGCGGGACGACCAGCATGGAGCGGCCGGTGATGAGGGGCCGGATGTCGCGCTTGTCGAACTGCGAGGCGATGGCGTGGCCCAGCTGCTCGCCGATCCGCGGCACGAGGACCGGCTCGCCCGTGGTCATGCACTGGAAGAACGGGGTGTGCGCGGGGAACGGCATGGCCTCGCCGACGGGCACGACGTCGTCCCAGCGGCCGGGTTCGTCCGTGTGCTCGAGGGCGACCCGGTGCCACATGGTGGTCGTGTCCGGCACGCCGTCGGGGAAGCCCTCGCCGGCCACGACCTGTTCGCGCAGATAGGTGCCGGCCACGTCGGTGAAGCGCGGCACCACGGCTCTGCTGACCTCGACGACGGTGCGGGAGAGGTCGAGGGAGGTGCCGATCCGCCCGCTGACCTCGTTGAGGAACTCCAGGCGCTCACGGACGGCGACGTACTCGAGGTCGTCGCCGTCGTCGGCGAGGTGCTCGGGTAAGGGCAGTCCCTCGGCGGCGGCGCGGGCGGCGTGCTCGCGCCGCTCCCTGCGCTCGACGCGCCGGGCCACGCCCCAGTCGGGGGTCACGGGCACCCGGTCGTTGTGGCTGAACTCCAGTACGGGATAGCCGAGTTCGAGGATCTGACCGACGATGCGGGCACTCTCGCCGACGCTCATGCTGGGCAGGATCTCGGGCAGCCGGCGGGCGAGTTCCTGCGCGCCGGGGAAGTCGGTGTGCACGGCGAAGCCGGGCGCGACGCGTTCCACGGCCAGGGCGTCCGCCGGTTCCTCCTGGCGCAGGGCCGTCGCGTCGGCGGCCAGCACCAGCAGCCGTTCCGTCCCCGGTCCGACCAGCGGGTAGGCCCACCAGAGCACGTCGACGCGGTCCCGCTCCGGCACGGTCAGCCGGGCCCGGCCGGCCGCCGGGTAGCCGAGTCCGCGGTCCAGGGAGGAGTCCAGTCCGGGCCCGAGGCCGTCGTAGGCGCCGTACTCGCTGTAGGCGCCGCCCGGGAAGTCGTCGTAGGGGAGGTCGTCGTCGGGTTCGGGGAGCGCGCCGGCGACGGGCAGCAGATCGATCGCCGGACGGCCGATCGCCTCGTCCTTGCCGACGCCGAAGAGCCGGCGTGCGCCGGTGCTCCAGTGGGAGACGAGACCCTCGCGGTCCACCACGACCACGGCCAGCGGGACGCGCCCGGCGTCGACGGGCGGGTCGCTCTTCGCCCACGCGGGCGCACGCCCCGCGCGGTCCGCCGCCTCACCGCCGGCTCCGCGGCTGAAAGGCGCGTCCCTCTCGGCGCCACGGTCCATGGCCCAGGCCCTCTCTCCCCAGAGCTGTGCAAGATCTGTCCCGCAGCACCACCGTACGGCCACGCCGGTGGGCATGTGCGGCAATGACGGAATTGGTTTCCCCCGGGCACGCCGGGGTACACCGCAGGTCGCACGGCCGATGGGGGCGGGTCTCGGTCCTCGTGGCCGAGCCGCGGATCACGTCTCCCGGCGGCCGCCGCCGGCCGCCGGGAGAGGGGTGGCGGGGCGGGTCAGCGGCGGCGTCGACCGCGCACGCGCCGCAGGAGAGGCCGGCGAGGCGGAAACGAGCCGTCGCCCCGCGTGGTGAGCGTGTCCACGACGTTCCCGGCCGCGCGTCCGGCAGGGTCACGCGCCCGCTCCCCTCGTCGCGCCTGCCGCACGGTCGCCGCGTGGAGCGACGACCACGGACAGACGCGACCGGTCACGGCGCCGTCCCGGTCACGGGGGAGAACCACGCGAACCGGCGACCGTCGTCACCGTGCAGGGGGCGCACGCGTGCCGGGCTACTTCTCGACCTCTGCGGCGAGGTTGGCGAGGATCGCGTCGTAGATGCGGCCGAGGCCCTTGGGGGCGAAGGTCCGCTCGAAGAAGCCGCCGATGCCGCCGGCGCCGTCCCAGGTGGTGGTGACCACGACGCGGGACCTGCCCTCGCCGGCCGGGGTGACGCGCCAGACGGTGACCATCGAGGAGTTGCGGTCCTTCTCGACGAGTTCGCCGTCGGTCGGTTCGGCGACCTCCAGGAGGCAGTCGCGCACGCGCTTGCTGGTGGCCTGGAGCTTCCAGTGCACGAGGGTGCCCTCGCCGTCGCCGCCCTCGCGGACCTCGTACTCGCTGAAGTGCTCGGGCAGCAGCTTCGCGCGCGTGCCGCTGTAGTCGGCGATCGTGTCGAACACCTTCTCCGGGTCTGCCGCGACGACCCGCTCGGTGGTGGCCTCGACCTGCGCCATGGGGTTCCTCCAGGTCCGTGTTGCTCAAGGGTGCTCAGGGTTCCTCGACTTCGGGGCAAGCCAACCACCCCGGTCCTCGGCCGCCCAAATCGGGGGTCCGGCAGCGATCGCGGGGCGATCGAAAAGGACCGCCGAACGCCCCTCGCACGATCATGGGAACACATGTTCTATTGTGGGGGCAGTGCTACCGAGGAGGCGTCATGCGCTGGGAGAACCTCACTGCGGAAACCCGTCACGACCGGCCGGCCGACGCCGCGCTGTTCGGGGCGGACGCGGTCACGACCAGGACGTTCGACACGCCCGAGTTCGCCGGCATCACCTTCCACGAGATCCGGGCCCGCTCGATCCTCAACCGGGTGCCGGGCGCCTCCCGGATGCCCTTCGAGTGGACGGTGAACCCCTACCGGGGCTGCACCCACGCGTGCGTGTACTGCTTCGCCCGCAAGACGCACGGCTATCTCGACCTCGACTCCGGGATCGACTTCGACACCCAGATCGTCGTCAAGGTCAACGCTCCGGAGCTGCTGCGCCGTCAGCTGGCCTCGCCCCGCTGGCAGGGCGAGCACGTGGCGATGGGCACGAACGTCGACTGTTACCAGCGCGCGGAGGGCCGCTACCGGCTGATGCCGGGCATCCTCGCCGCCCTGCGCGACCGGGCGAACCCCTACTCGATCCTGACCAAGGGCACCCTGATCCTGCGCGACCTGGACCTGCTCCGGCAGTCCGCCGAGGTCACCGAGGTCGGCGTCTCGGTCTCGGTCGGCTTCACCGACACCGAGCTGTGGCGCACGGTCGAGCCGGGCACACCGGCGCCGGGACGGCGTCTGGACGTGGTGCGCACCCTCACCGAGCACGGCATCGGCTGCGGAGTGCTGATGGCGCCCGTGATCCCGTTCCTCAGCGACGAACCGGCCCAACTGCGCGCCACCGTGCGCGCGATCGCCGCCTCCGGGGCCACCTCCGTCACCCCGCTCGCCCTGCATCTGCGCCCCGGCGCCCGCGAGTGGTTCATGGCCTGGCTCGGGCAGCACCACCCCCACCTGGTGCGCCGCTACGAACGGCTGTACGCGGACGGCGCCTACGCCCCGAAGTGGTACCAGCGGCGGATCACCCGCCAGGTCCACGAGCTGGCCGAGGAGTACGGGATCGGACCCACGCGCGCGGGGATGCCCCGACGGATCCCGCAGCCCGCACCGGCCGAGGAGCCCACCGGGCCGGGCCCCACCCAACTGACCCTGATCTGAGCGCGTTCGAGCGCATCCGGCGACCCGAACGGGTGGGCCGACGCCGGAACAGGTTCACCGAGGCGGACTTTCCGGGACGATCCGGCAGGGGCCGTGACCTGCGCGGTCCGACCACCTCCGTCCTGGGAGCACTCCATGAACCCACGCGCAGCCGCGCTGTGCGCCGCCGTCGCCGTCGTGGCCGCGACCCTCACGGCCGCGCCCGCCGGCGCGAGCCCGTCGCACCCCTCTGCGTCCGCGCCGGCGGCGAAGCTCGCCTGGAAGGGCTGCGCCACCACCGACCAGCCCCGGCTCCAGTGCGCCTCGCTGCAGGTGCCGCTCGACCACGCACGGCCCGGCGGGAAACAGATCACCCTGGCGCTGTCCCGCGTCCCGCACACCGCGAAGACGTACCAGGGGCCGCTGCTGGTCAACCCGGGCGGCCCCGGCGGCCGAGGACTGAGCCTCGCCGGATTCGTCGCCTCGGCGCTGCCGAAGGCGGTGTCGGCGCAGTACGACGTCATCGGCTTCGACCCGCGCGGGGTGGGCAGGAGCACGCCGGCGCTGAACTGCCGACCGGGCCACTTCGCCCCCGTCCGGCCGGACTCGGTGCCGCTCACCGAGGCGATCGAGCAGGCCAACCTGACGCGCGCCCGGTCCTTCGCCGAGGCCTGCGCCGCGAAGTACGCCGACGTCCTGCCGTACATCGACACACTCGGCGCGGTACAGGACATGGACGCGATCCGCGCGGCGGTGGGCGCGCCGCAGCTGAACTACTTCGGCTACTCGTACGGCACCTACCTCGGCGCGGTGTACGCCAGGCTGTACCCGGAGCGGGTGCGGCGGCTGGTCCTGGACTCGATCGTGGACCCCACCGGCGTCTGGTACGAGGACAACCTCACGCAGGACCTCGCCTTCAACGACCGCCATCGCGCCCTGATGGCCTGGATCGCCAGGCACGACACGACCTACCGGCTGGGCTCCGACCCCGCCGAGGTCGAGACGAAGTGGTACGCGATGCGGGCGGCCCTCGGGAAGAAGCCGGCCGACGGCACGGTCGGCGCCTCGGAGCTGGAGGACACCTTCCTGCCCGGCGGCTACTACAACGGCTACTGGCCGCACCTGGCCGAGGCGTTCGCCGCCTACGCGAACGGCGGGAAGACCGGGCCGCTGGTCAAGGCGTACAAGAACCTCGCGGCGGTCGACAGCGCCGGGGACAACGGCTACAGCGTCTACACCTCGGTGCAGTGCCGTGACGCCTCCTGGCCGGGCGACTGGGACCGGTGGCGCTCGGACAACTGGTCGGCGTACGCCAAGGCGCCCTTCATGACGTGGAACAACGCCTGGTACAACGCCCCGTGCGCGTTCTGGCCGACCCGGGCGCGCGGCCCGGTGAACGTGACCAACGGCTCACTGCCGCCGGTCCTGCTGTTCCAGGCGACGGACGACGCGGCCACCCCGTTCGAGGGCGGCGCGACGGTCCACGCGCTGCTGCGCGGCTCCAGCCTGGTGGTCGAGGACGGCGGTCAGAACCACGGCATCACGCTGAGCGGCAACGCCTGCCTGGACAAGCACCTCGCGGCGTACCTGACCGACGGCACGGTGCCGCGCGGGAGCGGCGAGGCCGACGCGGTCTGCGCGGCGCAGCCCGACCCCGAGCCGCTGGGCTCGAAGGTCACGCAGTCCTCGGCCCGCGGCTCCACCCTGCACGGGCTGCTGGGCTTCCGCGGCTGAGCGGTCCGCCCGACCCGTCGGGGGCGTCGTCCGACCCGTGGTCCACCATGGACGCATGAGCGAACCGATGCGGACGCCCGCCCCCGACGCGGCCCTCTTCCCGGTCGCCGTACGGGACATGGGGGCCGGCGACATCGACCGGGTCTCCGAGATCCGGGTGCGCGGCTGGCAGAGCGCCTACCGGGGGCTGCTCCCCGACTCCCACCTGGACGGGCTGAGCGTCACCGAGGACGCCGGGCAGCGCCGCGCCCTCTTCGCGCGGAGCGGCCCCGCGGTGGTGAACCTGGTCGCCGAACAGGGCGGAGCGGTGGTCGGCTGGGCCGCCCACGGCCCCTGCCGCGACGGCGAAGTGCGCACGGCCGACGCGGAGTTGTACGCGATCTACGTGCACCCGGAACACCTCGGCAGGGGCGTCGGGCGCGCCCTGCTCCAGGAGTCGGTACGACGGGCCGGCGCCCTCGGGCACCCCCGTATGTACCTCTGGGTGCTCAAGGGGAACGTCGCGGCCCGCCGCTTCTACGAGCGCGCGGGGTTCGGGGCGGACGGCGCCGAGGAGGCCTTCGAGGTGGACGGGGTCGCGGCGCCCGAGGTGCGCTACCGCGCGGACCTCCCGGCCGGCCCCGGCCGCGGCTGACCCGCCCGCGCCGCCGGATCCCGCCGCGTCCGGTTCCGTGTGCTCACCGCTGCCGGGGGATCCGCGCCAGCGCGTGCACGGCCGCCTCCGCGAGGACCGGGTGGGCGAGCGCGTCGTTCAGCACCGGCCGGGCGCGGCCGTCGCCCAGGGCGCCGAGCCCCTCCACACAGGCGAGCGCCACCCGCCGGTGGGGGTCGTGCGGCCGCAGCCGCCGCCGCAGCGTCGTGATCAGCGCGGGCACGGACTCGGGCGCGCGCAGTTCCACCAGCAGCCGAACGGGCTGCAGGGCGTAGGCCACCCGCAGTTCGTTGGTGGCCAGGGCGGCGGCGGCGCGGGCGGTGCGCGGGTCGTCGAGGCGGGCCAGCGCACGGGCGGCGGAGGCGCAGCGCGGCGGGTCCCGGTGGTTGAGCAGCAGGACGAGCGCCTCGAAGGCGCGACGGTCCCCGGCCACCCCCAGCCGGAACGCGGCCAGTTCGCGGGCCCACAGCGGCTGTCCCGGCTCGGTGAGCACCCCCGCCAGCGCGTCGCGGTCGGCGGTGGCGGTGAGCCGCTCGTAGAGTGCCGTGCCTCCCGACTCCCGCCGTAAGCGCTCCGTGAGCGATCGCAACTCTTCGTCCATGCCGCTGAGCCTAGGTGTTCGTCCCGGAAGGGAGGTGCATCACAGCCAAAGGGCTGGCGCGCTCGTTACCCACCGGTTAAGCTCATTCGAGCGAGTCACCCACTCGCAGTACCTCCTCGTGGCGGCCTGGTGACGCAGTCGCCGCGAGACGTCGGTTCGGTACCGCGTGTACCGCTGTACGACCCGGCCACGGGACAGGGCCGGTCGGAACTCTCGTTCGTCATGGGGCGTGTGCACGCCCGCGCTGACGACACCGGGCGTGTGCGCATGCAGCCCGGCACCACACCCGCACTCCTTTTCTCCGCACCCGGTGCGCCCGGCCTCCTCGAGGTCCCGGCGCACCGGGGGGCGTTCCCAGTCGTCACCTCATTCCTGGAGTCCCGCGATGGCCGCTCCCCTGTCCGACACCCCTCTGTCCCCGCTCCAGACGATCGCCGTCATCGGCCTCGGCACCATGGGCTCCGGCATCGCCGAGGTCCTGGCCACGGCCGGCCGCGACGTGATCGGCGTCGACATCAGCGAGGCCCAGACCGCGCGTGCCGTCGCCGCGCTGGAGTCCTCCACCGCCCGCTCCGTGCAGCGTGGGCGGCTCACCGAGCAGCAGCGCACGGACGTCCTGGCCCGGGTCCGCGTCTCCACCGACCTGCGCGCCGCGGCCGACGCCGACCTCGTGATCGAGGTGGCGCCGGAGTCGTACGAGGTCAAGCAGCAGATCTTCCGCGAGCTGGACGGGATCGTGCGTCCCGGGACCATCCTCGCCACCGGCACCAACGCGCTCTCCGTGACCCGCCTGGCCGCCGACTCGGCCCACCCGGAGCGGGTGCTGGGCCTGCACTTCTTCAACCCGGCGCCGGCCATGAAGCTCGTCGAGGTCGTCTCCTCGGTGCTGACCGCCCCGGCCGCCGTCAGCGCCGTCACCGACCTCGCGCTCGACCTGGGCAAGGAGCCCGTCGCGGTCGGCGACCGTCCCGGCTTCGTCGCCGACGGGCTGCTGTTCGGCTACCTCAACCAGGCCGCCGCGATGTACGAGGCCCGGTACGCCTCCCGCGAGGACATCGACGCGGCGATGCGGCTGGGCTGCGGCCTGCCGATGGGCCCGCTGGCCCTGCTGGACCTGATCGGCGTCGACACCGCCCGTACGGTCCTGGAGGCCATGTACGCCGAGTCCCACGACCGTCTGCACGCCCCCGCGCCGATCCTGGGGCAGCTCAGCGAGGCCGGCCTGACGGGCCGTAAGTCGGGCCGCGGCTTCTACACCTACGAGGCCCCGGGCAGCGCGACGGTCGTCCCGGACGCGCTGACGCCGCTGTCGGGCGGGGACGGGGCCGTGGGCCGTACGGTCGCCTCGGTCGGCGTCGCCGGCTCCGGCACCATGGCCTCCGGCATCGCCGAGGTCTTCGCCAAGGCCGGTTACGACGTCGTCCTCGCCGCCCGCAGCGAGGAGAAGGCGCAGACCGCCAAGGCGCGGATCGGCAAGTCGCTGTCTCGCTCCGTCGACAAGGGCCGGCTGACCGCCGAGGCCGCCGCCCAGATCCTGGGCCGGATCACCCCGGCCGGCTCCTACGACGCGTTCGCCGACGTCGACCTGGCGCTGGAGGCGGTCGCCGAGGACCTCGAGGTCAAGCAGCAGCTCTTCGCGACGCTGGACAAGGTGTGCAAGCCCGGCGCGGTCCTCGCCACGACGACCTCCTCGCTGCCGGTCGTCGCCTGCGCCCGCGCCACCTCGCGCCCGCAGGACGTGATCGGGATGCACTTCTTCAACCCGGCGCCCGCGATGAAGCTGGTCGAGGTCGTGCGCACGGTGCTGACGGCCGAGGACGTCCACGCGACGGTCCGCGAGGTGTGCGCGCGGATCAAGAAGCACGCCGTCGACTGCGGCGACCGCGCGGGCTTCATCGTGAACGCGCTGCTCTTCCCGTACCTCAACAACGCGATCAAGATGGTGCAGGAGCACTACGCGACCCTGGACGACATCGACGCCGCGATGAAGCTGGGCGGCGGCTACCCGATGGGGCCCTTCGAACTGCTGGACGTGGTCGGTCTCGACGTCTCCCTGGCCATCGAGAAGGTCCTGCACCGCGAGTTCCGCGACCCGGGACTGGCCCCGGCGCCGCTGCTGGAGCACCTGGTGGCCGCGGGCTGCCTCGGCCGCAAGACCGGCCGCGGCTTCCGCGAATATGCCCGCCGCTGACGGCGCCGGCGACCGGTCGCAGGCGACGGAGGACTGGGGCGGCCTGCTCGAGCCGGCGGGCCCGCCCCCGTTCGCCGAGGGCGGCGGGAACCCCGGACACGCGCACCGAGCTGCGCACATGCAGTACGTTCGGGTCATGTCCCAGCCCGCCAGGTCCTCACGTACACCAGCCACGCCCGACGCGCCGGAGAGCGCCGCAGGCAGCCGCGCGGCCGCCCAGCGGCTCAAGATGCGCCGAGAACTGGCGGCTGCGGCCATGGAGCTGTTCTCGACCAAGGGGTACGAGGCGACCACCGTCGACGAGATCGCCGCGGCGGCCGGCGTCGCCCGCCGCACCTTCTTCCGTCACTTCCGCTCGAAGGAAGAGGCGATCTTCCCCGACCACGACGACACCCTGATCCGGGCGGAGGCCGTGCTGAACGCGGCCCCCGCGCACGAGCATCCGCTGGACACGGTGTGCCGGGGCATCAAGGAGGTCATGCGGATGTACGCGGCGCGGCCGGAGATCTCGGTCGCCCGCTACCAGCTCACGCGCGAGGTGCCCACCCTGCGCGAGGCCGAGATCGCGTCGGTGGCCCGCTACGAGCGGCTGTTCACCCGCTATCTCCTCGGCCACTTCGACGAGCACGCGCACGACGACGACGCCAACGACGACCCGTTGCTCGCCGAGGTCGCGGCCTCCGCGGTGGTCACCGCCCACAACCACGTCCTGCGGCGCTGGCTGCGGGCCGGCGGCCAGGGAGACGTCGAGAGCCAGCTCGACCACGCCTTCGCGATCGTGCGCAAGACGTTCGGGACGGGCATCGGAGCCGGCCGCGGCAGCGCCGGCGCCCCGCAGCCGGTCGCGGCGGCGGTCTCCTCCGCCCAGGGCGAGGTGCTGGTCACCGTCGCCCGGACCGACGCCTCGCTGGACGAGGTCATGCGCACCATCGAGCAGGCGCTCAAGGAGCGCTGAGAGGCCTCCGCGGTCCCCTTCGCGCTGTGATGACGGCCACCCCTCGGGGTGGCCGTTTTGGCATGTCAGAGCACCTTTTCGCGCGGAATTCCATCCCCGTTCGATCGATCATCGCTCATTTGTTACGTAAAGATTTCAGCCGAGAGGAAGTTCTGGCACTCAGTGCCTTGCGAGGTGACACGCGGTGTCATACGTTGAAGGTGTCCGGGCGGCCGGCGTGCAGAGACCACACGTACGCCGGCTGTCCCCGCAACCCCATGGATTGCGCGCCCGGACGCCTGCGTCACAGGCAACCTCCCGCGCCACAAAGCGCTGCCGAACCACACCCGCCGAACCGACGGCACTTCCCCGAACCCTCAGCAGCACCGACGCAAACCCCAGCGCCCCTCCCTCAGGGCGCTCACCGCCGGAGGCAACACCGTGACCATGAACAAGATCCTGGACGCGATCCAGTCGCCGGAGTCCACGCCGGACGACTTCGCCGCTCTGCCGCTCCCCGAGTCCTACCGCGCGATCACCGTGCACAAGGACGAGACGGAGATGTTCGCGGGCCTGGAGACCCGCGACAAGGACCCGCGCAAGTCGATCCACCTGGACGAGGTGGCCCTGCCCGAGCTCGGACCGGGCGAGGCCCTGGTGGCCGTCATGGCCTCCTCGGTCAACTACAACTCCGTGTGGACCTCGATCTTCGAGCCGGTCTCCACGTTCTCCTTCCTGGAGCGCTACGGCCGCCTCAGCGAGCTCACCAAGCGGCACGACCTGCCGTACCACGTCATCGGCTCCGACCTCGCGGGCGTCGTGCTGCGCACCGGCCCGGGCGTCAACGCCTGGAGGCCGGGCGACGAGGTCGTCGCGCACTGCCTCTCCGTCGAGCTGGAGTCCTCGGACGGCCACAACGACACGATGCTCGACCCCGAGCAGCGCATCTGGGGCTTCGAGACCAACTTCGGCGGGCTGGCGGAGATCGCCCTGGTCAAGTCCAACCAGCTGATGCCGAAGCCGGACCACCTGTCGTGGGAGGAGGCGGCGGCCCCCGGCCTCGTCAACTCCACCGCCTACCGGCAGCTGGTCTCCCGCAACGGCGCCGGCATGAAGCAGGGCGACAACGTCCTGATCTGGGGCGCCAGCGGCGGACTGGGCAGCTACGCCACGCAGTTCGCGCTGGCCGGCGGCGCCAACCCGATCTGCGTCGTCTCCTCACCGCAGAAGGCGGAGATCTGCCGGGCCATGGGCGCCGAGGCGATCATCGACCGCACCGCCGAGGACTACCGGTTCTGGAAGGACGAGAACACCCAGGACCCCAAGGAGTGGAAGCGCTTCGGCAAGCGCATCCGCGAGCTGACCGGCGGCGAGGACATCGACATCGTCTTCGAGCACCCGGGACGCGAGACCTTCGGCGCCTCCGTCTACGTCACCCGCAAGGGCGGCACCATCACCACCTGTGCCTCGACCTCGGGCTACATGCACCAGTACGACAACCGCTACCTGTGGATGTCCCTGAAGCGGATCATCGGCTCGCACTTCGCCAACTACCGCGAGGCCTGGGAGGCCAACCGGCTGGTCGCGAAGGGCAAGATCCACCCGACGCTGTCGAAGGTCTACTCCCTGGAGGAGACCGGGCAGGCCGCCTACGACGTGCACCGCAACCTCCACCAGGGCAAGGTCGGCGTCCTCGCGCTGGCGCCCGAGGAGGGGCTGGGCGTGCGCGACGAGGCCAAGCGCGCCCAGCACATCGACGCCATCAACCGCTTCCGCAACATCTGAGACACCCGGGGTCATAGATGACTGAGCGTCAGCCCGCCGCAGGTCAGCGGGAGAAGGACCGGCCGTGGCTCATGCGCACGTACGCCGGTCACTCCACGGCCGAGGCGTCCAACGAGCTGTACCGGCGCAACCTCGCCAAGGGTCAGACGGGTCTGTCGGTCGCGTTCGACCTGCCCACCCAGACCGGCTACGACTCCGACCACATCCTCGCCCGCGGCGAGGTCGGCCGGGTCGGCGTGCCGGTGGCCCATCTCGGCGACATGCGCAGGCTGTTCCAGGACATCCCCCTGGAGCAGATGAACACCTCGATGACGATCAACGCCACCGCCATGTGGCTGCTGGCGCTCTACCAGGTCGTCGCCGAGGAGCAGGGCGCGGACGTCACCCGGCTCCAGGGCACGACCCAGAACGACATCGTCAAGGAGTACCTGTCCCGGGGGACGCACGTCTTCCCGCCGGGGCCGAGCCTGCGCCTGACGACGGACATGATCGCGTACACGGTCTCCCACATGCCGAAGTGGAACCCCATCAACATCTGCAGCTACCACCTGCAGGAGGCCGGGGCCACGCCGGTGCAGGAGATCGCGTACGCGATGTCCACGGCTATCGCCGTGCTGGACGCCGTCCGCGACTCCGGGCAGGTGCCGGCCGACAGGTTCGGCGACGTCGTCGCCCGTATCTCCTTCTTCGTGAACGCGGGCGTCCGCTTCATCGAGGAGATGTGCAAGATGCGCGCCTTCGGCCGCATCTGGGACCAGGTCACCCGCGATCGCTACGGCATCGAGAACCCCAAGCAGCGCCGCTTCCGCTACGGCGTCCAGGTCAACTCCCTGGGCCTGACGGAGGCGCAGCCGGAGAACAACGTCCAGCGGATCGTGCTGGAGATGCTCGCCGTGACGCTGTCGAAGGACGCACGCGCGCGTGCCGTGCAGCTGCCGGCCTGGAACGAGGCCCTGGGTCTCCCCCGGCCCTGGGACCAGCAGTGGAGCCTGCGCATCCAGCAGGTCCTCGCCCTGGAGAGCGACCTGCTGGAGTACGAGGACATCTTCGCGGGCTCGCACGTCGTCGAGGCGAAGGTCACCGAGCTGGTCGAGGCGTCCCTCGCGGAGATCGAGCGGATCCAGGAGATGGGCGGCGCGATGGCCGCCGTCGAGTCGGGCTACCTCAAGTCGCAGCTGGTCTCCTCGCACGCGGAGCGGCGCGCCCGCATCGAGTCGGGCGAGGACAAGATCATCGGCGTCAACGTCTTCGAGACGACCGAGCCCAACCCGCTGACCGCCGATCTCGACACCGCGATCCAGACGGTCGACCCGGCGGTCGAGGCCCGTGTCATCTCCTCCCTGGAGAACTGGCGCGACACGCGGTACCAGCCGCCCTTCAACCACCCGCGTCCGTGCAAGGCGCTGGAGAAGCTGAAGGAGGCCGCGAAGGGCACCGCCAACCTCATGGAGGCGACCCTGGAGTGCGCTCGCGCCGGCGTCACGACCGGCGAGTGGGCGGGGGCGCTGCGCGAGGTGTTCGGCGAGTTCCGCGCGCCGACCGGCGTGTCCTCGGCGCCGGTGGCGGTCCCGGCGGAGGAGGGCTCGGCCATGGCCGACGTCCGCCGCAGGGTCGACCTGACCGCGAAGGACATGGGCGTCGGCAAGCTGCGCTTCCTGGTCGGCAAGCCGGGCCTGGACGGGCACTCCAACGGCGCCGAGCAGATCGCCGTGCGGGCCCGCGACGCCGGCTTCGAGGTGGTCTACCAGGGCATCCGGCTGACGCCCGAGCAGATCGTGGACGCGGCGCTCGAGGAGGACGTGCACGCCGTGGGCCTGTCCATCCTCTCCGGATCGCACGCCCAACTGGTGCCGGACGTCCTCGAACGGCTGCGTGTGGCCGGTGCCACAGACATCCCGGTGATCGCCGGTGGCATCATCCCGAATGGCGACGCCGAGCTGCTCAGGGCTGCGGGCGTGGCCGCGGTCTTCACCCCGAAGGACTTCGACATCACCGGAATCATCGGCCGCATCGTCGACGAGATCCGCAAAGCGAACAAGCTCGACCCCCTGGAGGTCCCCGCATGACCGTCAACCGTCTGCGTCCGCGCCGCTCGTGTCTCGCGGTCCCGGGCAGCAACCCCCGCTTCCTGGAGAAGGCGCAGGGTCTGCCGGCGGACCAGGTCTTCCTCGACCTCGAGGACGCGTGCGCGCCGCTCGCCAAGCCCGAGGCGCGCCACACCATCGTCAAGTTCCTCAACGAGGGCGACTGGACCGGCAAGACCAGGGTCGTGCGCGTCAACGACTGGACGACCGAGTGGACGTACCGCGACGTCGTGACCGTGGTCGAGGGGGCCGGGCCCAACCTCGACTGCATCATGCTGCCGAAGGTGCAGAACGCCCAGCAGATCGTCGCCCTCGACCTGCTGCTGACGCAGATCGAGAAGACCATGGGCTTCGAGGTCGGCCGTATCGGCATCGAGGCGCAGATCGAGAACGCCCAGGGCCTGAACAACGTCAACGAGATCGCGCAGGCCTCCTCGCGCGTCGAGACCATCATCTTCGGCCCGGCCGACTTCATGGCGTCCATCAACATGAAGTCGCTGGTCGTGGGCGAGCAGCCGCCCGGCTACCCGGCGGACGCCTACCACTACATCCTGATGAAGATCCTGATGGCGGCCCGCGCCAACGACCTCCAGGCGATCGACGGCCCCTACCTGCAGATCCGCAACGTGGAGGGCTACCGCGAGGTCGCGGGTCGCGCCGCGGCCCTCGGCTTCGACGGCAAGTGGGTGCTGCACCCCGGCCAGGTCGAGGCGTCCAACGAGATCTTCTCGCCGTCGCAGGAGGACTTCGACCACGCCGAGCTGATCCTGGACGCGTACGACTACTACACGTCCGAGGCGGGCGGCAAGAAGGGCTCGGCGATGCTCGGCGACGAGATGATCGACGAGGCCAGCCGCAAGATGGCGCTGGTCATCTCCGGCAAGGGCCGTGCGGCCGGCATGCAGCGCACCGGCAAGTTCGAGATCCCGGAGGGCTGAGCGCCATGCAGTTCGGACGCACCTACGAGGAGTTCGAGGTCGGGGCGACGTACAAGCACTGGCCGGGCAAGACGGTCACCGAGTACGACGACCACCTGTTCTGTCTCCTCACCATGAACCACCACCCGCTCCACATGGACACGAACTACGCCGAGAAGACGACCGACTTCGGCAAGAACGTGGTCGTGGGCAACTACATCTACTCGCTGCTGCTCGGCATGTCCGTGCCCGACGTCTCCGGCAAGGCGATCGCCAACCTGGAGATCGAGTCGCTGCGGCACGTGGCGCCGACCTTCCACGGCGACACGCTGTACGGCCAGACGACCGTGCTGGACAAGTGGCCGTCGAAGTCGAAGGACGACCGCGGCATCGTCCACGTCGAGACCAAGGGCTACAAGCAGGACGGCACGCTGGTCTGCGTGTTCCGCCGCAAGGTGATGGTGCCGACCGAGACGTACATCAAGGAGCGCGGCGGCGAGCAGCCCGGCCGCCCCGAGCTCAGGGAGCAGGAGAAGTAGCCATGGCGCGACTCGCCCAGACCGCCGGTCTGACCGACATCCAGCAGGAGATCCTCTCCACCGTCCGCGACTTCGTGGACAAGGAGATCATCCCGGTGGCCACCGAGCTGGAGCACCGCGACGAGTACCCGCAAGCGATCGTCGACGGCCTCAAGGAGTTGGGCCTGTTCGGTCTGATGATCCCCGAGGAGTACGGCGGTCTGGGCGAGTCGCTCCTCACCTACGCCCTGTGCGTCGAGGAGATCGCCCGCGGCTGGATGTCGGTCTCCGGCATCATCAACACCCACTTCATCGTGGCGTACATGCTCAAGCAGCACGGCACGCAGGAGCAGAAGGACCACTACCTGCCGCGCATGGCGGCCGGCGACGTCCGGGGCGCGTTCTCGATGTCGGAGCCGGGTCTCGGCTCGGACGTGTCGGCGATCACGTCGAAGGCGGTGAAGGACGGTGAGGAGTACGTCCTCAACGGCCAGAAGATGTGGCTGACGAACGGCGGAACGTCGTCCCTGGTGGCCGTTCTCGTGCGAAGTGACGAAGGACACCCCGAGGGGACGGCCCCCCACAAGTCGATGACCACCTTCCTCATCGAGAAGGAGCCCGGCTTCGGGGAGGTCCGCCCCGGCCTGACCATCCCGGGGAAGATCGACAAGATGGGCTACAAGGGGGTCGACACCACCGAGCTCATCATGGACGGCCTGCGGCTTTCCCCCGACAGCGTGCTCGGCGGGGCCACCGGCCGAGGTTTTTACCAAATGATGGACGGCGTCGAGGTGGGTCGCGTGAACGTCGCGGCGCGTGGCTGCGGCGTCGCTCAGCGTGCCTTCGAGCTGGGCGTCCGGTACGCCCAGCAGCGCCACACCTTCGGCAAGCCGATCGCCCAGCACCAGGCCATCCAGTTCAAGCTGGCCGAGATGGCTACCAAGGTCGAGGCCGCGCATGCGATGATGGTGAACGCCGCACGCAAAAAGGACTCCGGAGAACGAAACGACCTCGAGGCAGGGATGGCGAAGTACCTCGCCTCCGAGTACTGCAAGGAGGTCGTGGAGGACTCCTTCCGGATCCACGGTGGCTACGGCTTCTCCAAGGAGTACGAGATCGAGCGCCTCTACCGCGAGGCCCCGATGTTGCTGATCGGTGAAGGCACCGCCGAAATCCAGAAAATGATCATCGGGCGCCGGTTGCTCGAGGAGTATCGGTTCCAGGGCTGATTGTCCGGGTTGGGGGTGTTTTCTTCGAGAAGAAGATCACACCCTGTCAACTTCCCTGTGCCGTCGACTCGGCTTCTTGACTTACCCAGTTGTGGCCCCGAACCGCTACGATCGCGGAAAGCCGCCGTCCCCCCGTCGAAGCGCGGCATCATCCGCTACGAAGGTCATCCATGCCCCACAGCCAAACCTCTGCACACCGCGACAGCCTGGTAGGCGCACGCCTCGCGCGCGGAGCATCGCCGTGGCTTCTGCCGACCGTCGCCACCGCAGCCGTCAGCCTTCTGCGCGCCCGCCGCTCGGGCGCCGCCAAGGCCGTCGCCGTGCCCGCCACCGCTCTCGCGGCGGGCATGCTGTGGTTCTTCCGCGACCCCGAGCGAGAGATCGCGGAGGGCCGGGTCATCTCCCCCGCCGACGGTGTGGTGCAGAGCATCATGCCGTGGAAGGACGGGCGCACCCGGGTCGCGATCTTCATGAGCCCGCTCAACGTCCACGTCAACCGCGCGCCGCTGGCCGGCACCGTGACGTCGGTCGAGCACATCCCCGGCGGATTCGTGCCGGCGTTCAACAAGGAGAGCGAGAACAACGAGCGCGTCGTCTGGCACTTCGACACCGAGCTCGGTGACATCGAGATGATCCAGATCGCCGGAGCCGTGGCCCGCCGCATCGTCCCCTACATCCCCGAGGGCACGAAGGTCGAGCAGGGCGAGCGGATCGGCCTGATCCGCTTCGGCTCGCGCGTCGACATCTACCTGCCCGAGGGCGTGGACGTCGCGGTCGAGGTGGGGCAGAAGACCGTGGCAGGGGTGACTCGCATTGACCGTGATTGACCCGGAGACCCAGGCGGGCTGGGTGCCCGAAGCCGACGAGGTGGACGACGAGGAGGAGATGCCGCTCTCCCTGCGTCTGTCGATAGCGGACACGCTCACCCTCGGCAACGCGACGTGCGGCTTCATGGCGGTGTACTTCACCACCACCGGCATCCTGATCCCGCACCTCACCGGCAGCCAGGAATCCGGCATGGCCCGCCACAGCGCGGCCACGGCGGTCATCCTGATGCTCTGTGCGGCGATCTTCGACCTCTTCGACGGTCTGGTCGCGCGCAAGCTGCGCTCCTCGCCGATGGGCGCGGAGCTGGACAACCTGTCGGACCTGATCAGCTTCGGTCTGGCGCCGGCGTACTTCGTCCTGGTCTACGGCATGGTCGCCGACGACGCCCATCAGCGGGTTGCGGCGGTCGGCGCGATCGTGGTCCTGCTGGCGGTGGTGCTCAGGCTCGCGAGATTCTCGTGCGTCACCGTCAAGGACGGCACCTTCCAGGGCATGCCGTCGCCGTTCGGCGCGCTCACGGTGGTCTCGATCGTGCTGCTCGGCCTGCCGTTCGAGGCGACCCTGATGGCCATCCTGGGCACCGCGTGGCTGATGGTGAGCCGGGTCGAGTACCCCAAGCCGCGGGGCCGCCTCGCCGGTGCGGTGCTCATCTGGATCGTGCTGTCGATGGGTCTGCTGGCGGCCTGGGCGTTCGACGCCCCGAGCGGTCAGCTCCTGCTCCAGACGGGCTGCGCGCTGCAGCTGGTCATGGGTGCGGTCATCCCGCTGTTCGCCACGGCCCGCCGGGTGAACAACTTCCGCGACAACCGTCGCGAGGCCCGCGCGGGACAGCTGCCGTAGCGCACACGCGGTCGTACGAAGGCGAAGGGCCCGAACCTGACGGTTCGGGCCCTTCGCCTTTTCTGCCGTTGCGCTCTGCCGTCTGCGCTGCGCTCTGCCGTTGCGTGTGGCCTCGCCGGTCAGCTCAGGAAATCGCGGCCGATCCGTTCGGCGACGCGTTCCAGGATCGGGCCGGCCTCCGCGATGCATCTGGCGACGTCCGGCTCGACGTCGGTCAGCGGGTACGCCCGGCGGATCCCGGCCCGTCCCAGCTCCGCCGGCGGCAGCGCGAGGCGGCCGCAGACGGCGACGACCTCCTTGCCGGCGGCCCGGGCGGCGGCGGCGACGCCCGCGGGCGCCTTGCCGTGCAGGGTCTGCTCGTCCAGCGAGCCCTCACCGGTGATCACCAGCTCGGCCCGCTCGAGCGCCGGCGCGAAGCCCAGCACGTCGAGCATGACCTCGATGCCCGCGCGGAAGCGGGCGCCGACCAGCAGCGCCCCGTAGCCGATGCCGCCCGCGGCGCCGGCGCCCGGCGCGTCGGCGTACCTGGCGGCCTGCGGCCCGACCGACGCCTCGAGCACGCGCGCGTAGTGCGTGAGCGCCGCGTCCAGCGACTCGACGTCGTGCGGCGAGGCGCCCTTCTGCGGCCCGTACACCGCCGGCGCGCCCTTGGGTCCGGTCAGCGGGTTGTCCACGTCGCTCGCCAGCACCAGTTCCACGGCGGCGAGGCGGGGGTCCAGCGCCGAGAGGTCCGCGCGGGCCAGCCGCGCGAGGCCGCCGCCGCCCGGCGCCACCGGCTCGCCGTCCTCGTCGAGGAACCGCGCACCGAGCGCCGAGAGCATGCCCGCGCCGCCGTCCGTGGTCGCGCTGCCGCCGACGCCGAACACGATCGTCGCCGCGCCGGCGTCGAGCGCGGCCCTCAGCAGCTCGCCCGAGCCGTACGTCGACGCCGTGAGCGGGGCGAGGACGCCGGCCGGGAGCCGTTGCAGTCCGCTCGCCTCCGCCATCTCCACCACCGCGGTGTCGCCGCGCACCGCGAACGCGGCCGTCACCTCCTGGCCGAGCGGCCCGGCGACCCGCACCTCCCTGCGGGCGAACCCGGCCGCGACCGCCGCCGCCACCGTCCCGTCGCCGCCGTCCGCCACGGGCAGGGCCTCCACCTCGACGTCCGGCACGGCCCGGCGCAGCCCGGCCGTCACCCGCTCGGCGACCTCCACGGCCGTCAGCGAGCCCTTGAACTTGTCCGCGGCCACGAGCACCCGTCGGGTGCCCTGCCGTGCAGCGTCCGCCACCTTGCCATCCCCTTGCTCTCCGGGCCCCGCGCACGTCAGGGCCAGTCGCGCCGTTGTGACCTTAACCGCCGCGGGCCCGCGGCGTCATGCGGTGCCCGGCCCCTGGACCCGCCCCCGGCGCGGCCCCGCCGCGTACGCTTCCCTGATGACTGCCTCCAGCACGCCCGGCTTCGCCGCGTACGTCGCCTCCCTGCCCCGTGTCCTGGCCGGCGCGGCCGCGTTGTTCCGCGACGCGCAGGGGCGGGTCCTCCTCGTCGAGCCGAACTACCGGGCCGGCTGGGCCCTTCCGGGCGGCACCATCGAGTCCGACGAGGGCGAGAGCCCGCGGCAGGGCGCGCGGCGCGAGACGCTCGAGGAGATCGGGCTCGACCGCGAGCTCGGCCGGCTGCTCGCGGTGGACTGGGTGCTCGGGGCGGACCGTCCGCCGCTGGTGGCGTACGTGTACGACGGCGGAGTCCTCGACGAGGACGACCTCGGGGCGATCCGGCTGCAGGAGACGGAGCTGCTGTCCTGGCGGCTGGTGCCGCGCGAGGAGCTCACCGACCACCTGCTCGGCGCACTGGGCCACCGGGTGCTGGCCGCGCTGGACGCCCTGGCCGACGGCTCGGTGACGGCCGAGCTGGAGAACGGCCGTCCCGCGCGTTGACCGTCGGCGGCGCCGCTCACCCCTCCACTTCGCGCTGCCTGCCGTCCACGTCCCGCAGCGCCTCGTCGCGGGCGGCGGTGCGGGCCTCCGTGCGGTGACCGCGTGCGATGTAGTCGCGCACGACCAGCTCGACGGCGTCCTGGGGGCTGCCCACACCGGTGAGCACCATGACCTCGACGACGAGTTCGGCGTCGAGCGAGACGGATACCTTGGCCATGCCGGGAAAGTAGCACCGTGCACCCCGCCCCGGAGGGGTAATACGCTCGCGGCCCCCGAAGGCCCGCTCTACGCTCGAACACATGAACAAGCCTCTTGTCGCCATCCTCAGCGGTGCGGGCATCTCCACCGATTCCGGCATCCCTGACTATCGGGGTCCGAACGGGCTGTGGCGGCGGGATCCGGAGGCGGAGAAGCTCGTCACCTACGAGTACTACATGGGCGTCCCGGAGATCCGGAGGCGCTCGTGGCAGATGCGGCGCACGAGCCAGGCGCTGAAGGCCCGTCCGAACGCCGCGCACCTCGCCGTCGCCGAGCTGGAGAAGTCCGGGGTCCCCGTGCGGGTGATCACCCAGAACGTGGACGGGCTCCATCAGCTCGCCGGTCTGTCCGGCCGCAAGGTCCTGGAGCTGCACGGCACCGCCCGCAGCGTCGTGTGCACGAGCTGCCGCGCCCGCGGGCCGATGGAGGACGCCCTCGCCCGCCTGGAGGCCGGCGAGGAGGACCCGCCCTGCCCGGAGTGCGGCGGCATCCTCAAGTCGGCGACCGTCATGTTCGGCGAGCGGCTCGACCCGGTCGTCCTCGGCGAGGCGCTCGCGATCAGCAAGGCCTGCTCGGTGTTCATCGCCGTCGGCACCAGCCTGCGTGTGCAGCCCGCCGCCGGACTCGCCGGCGTCGCCGCCGACCACGGAGCCCGCCTGGTCATCGTCAACGCCGAGCCGACCCCGTACGACGACATCGCCGACGAGGTGATCCGCGAGCCCATCGGGGCCGCGTTGCCTCAGCTCCTGCGCGACCTGGTGAAGGAGAGCGCGTAGGGCCCTTCCGGGCGGACCGTACGGCACGCCCTAGAACAGGGTCCGCCCGGCCGCGGCGGAGCCGCTCTCGAACTCCAGCAGACGGCGTTTGCGGTGCAGGCCGCCGCCGTAGCCGGTGAGGCCGCCGCCGGCGCCGATCACGCGGTGGCACGGCACGATGATGCCGACGGGGTTCCGGCCGTTGGCGAGTCCCACCGCACGGGAGGCGCCCGGACTGCCGAGGGCTTCGGCGAGTTCGCCGTAACTGCGGGTCTCGCCGTAAGGGATCGTGCGCAGTCCGGCCCAGACGCTGCGCTGGAACGGGGTTCCGTGCAGGCGCAGTTCGAGAGTGAACTCCGTCAACTCGCCTGCGAAATAGGCCGTCAACTGCTCCTCGGCGGCGCCGAAACGCGTGTCGTCCCGGGAGCCGAAGTCCTCCTCGGGCGGCCGGTGCCGCTGGTCGGTCATGTAGAGGCCGCACAGGACGCCGTCGTCGGCGACGAGGGTGAGCGGGCCGTACGGACTGTCGATGATCGTGTGCTGCTTCACGGAACGTCCTTATACCGGAAGGAAGTTGATCGGGTGACTGTCGGTCGCCCAGAGGTACTGGACGGCGTACGCGCGCCAGGGACGCCAGCCGGCCGCCCGCGCGGTGAGCGCCGCCGGGGTCGAGGGCAGGCCCATCTCCTCGGCGGCGCGCCGGATTCCGAGGTCGGTGGGCAGGAAGGCGTCGGGGTCGCCCAGGGCGCGCATCGCGATGACGTCGGTGGTCCAGGGACCGAATCCGGGCAGCGCGAGGAGCCTTGCGCGGGCCTCGGCCCAGTCGCTCTCCGCGCCGAGGCGCAGGGTGCCGGCGGCGAGTTCGCGTACCAGGGTGGTGAAGGTGGCGCGGCGGGTGCGCGGCATGGCAAGGGACCCGGGATCGAGCTCGGCCAGGGCCTCGGGGGTCGGGAAGAGGTGGGTGAGGCCGCCTTCGGGATCGTCCACCGGGTCGCCGTGGGCGGTGACCAGGCGGGCGGCGTGGGTGCGGGCGGCCGCGGTGGACACCTGCTGGCCGAGGACGGCACGGACGGCGGACTCCGCCTCGTCGACCGTGCGCGGCACCCGCCGGCCGGGCGCCTTGTCCACCAGGGGCGCGAGCAGCGGATCGGTGCGCAGCTGGTCGTCGACGGCGACCGGGTCGGCGTCCAGGTCCAGCATCCGCCGGCAGCGGCTGATGGCCACGGTGAGATCGCGCAGGTCGCTGAGGGTGAGACGGCAGCCGATGTGGTCGGGGTTCGGGGTGAGCGCCACGACGCCGTGCCCGTACGGCAGCCGCAGCGTGCGCCGGAACGCCCCGTCCCGCCACTCCTCGACGCCGGGGACGCCGGTCGCGGCGAGATGCCCGAACAGGTTGTCGGGGTTGAGGGGGGCGCGGAAGGGAAGGCGCAGGGCGAGCGTTCCGGGCGCCGCCGGGCGGGCCGGGGCGTCCTTGCGCGGGACGCGGGCGCGCAGTTCGCTCGGCGCGAGGGCGAAGACCTCGCGCACGGTGTCGTTGAAGGTGCGCACGGAGGCGAAGCCGGCGGCGAACGCGACGTCCGCCATGGGGAGTCCGGTGGTCTCGATGAGGAGGCGGGCGGTCTGGGCGCGCTGGGCGCGGGCCAACGCCAGCGGTCCCGCGCCGAGTTCGCCGACGAGTTGACGTTCGATCTGGCGGGTGCTGTATCCCAGCCGGGCGGCGAGTCCGGGGACGCCCTCGCGGTCGACGACGCCGTCCGCGATCAGCCGCATGGCCCGCGCGACCAGGTCGGCCCGCCGGTTCCACTCCGGGGAGCCGGGGCTGGTGTCGGGCCGGCAGCGCTTGCAGGCGCGGAAGCCCGCCTGCTGGCAGGCGGCGGCGCTCGGCCGGAACACCATGTTCTCCGGCTTGGGCGGTACCGCGGGGCAGCTCGGCCGGCAGTAGATTCCGGTGGTCAGGACCGCCGTGAAGAACCAGCCGTCGAAGCGCGCGTCCTTGGACCGGACGGCGCGCACACAGCGTTCGCGGTCGGTGTGCATCCCGTTCTGCATGGGTCCAGCATCGTCCGGGGAGCGGGCCGGCGCTGGCGAGAATCCGACATCAACGTCGGGTGCCCCGGGCCGCTCCACGCTCCTGCCAGGAGACCAGCGACCAGATCACGAAGGCGTCGATCGCCATGACGACGACCGACCAGAGCGGCTCGTACGGCAGGAACAGGAACTGCAGGACCAGGCTCAGGGCGGCGAGGAAGACGCCGGTGAAGCGGGCCCAGGCCATCCCCCTGAGCAGGGCCGCGCCGGTGGCGGCGGCGAGGACGCCGAGCGCGAGGTGGATCCAGCCCCAGCCGGTGAGGCTGAGCTCGTAGACGTAGGAGCCGATACGGGCGTAGACGTCGTCCTCGGCGATGGCCGCGATGCCCTGGAGGACGGCGAGCACGCCGCCGCAGAGCATCAGGACGCCGGCGAAGACGATGCCGTCGCCGAGGCGTCCGTGACCCGGGTCGGGCGGGCGCGGCCCGCCGCGCGGAGCGGACCAGGCGGTGCCGATCTCGCCGTGCGGGTCGCCGGCCGGGGGGTGCGCGCTCATACGGGGAGGTCCTTTCCGCGGGGCCGGACGGCCAGGAAGTCGACGATCGCGAGCGCGAAGAGCAGGGCGAGGGCCAGTCCGACGACGACCCAGCCCGTCGGGTAGGGCCACAGGAGGAAGGCGAGGACGGCTCCCGCGGCCAGGATCCACGTGATCCAGGTGCGGTAGCGGTCCACGAACGGCCCGACGGGGCCGGTGCGCAGTCCGGCGTGGTCGGCGGTCGAGCGCACGGCGCCGATGCCCGAGTGCCACAGCCGCCGCACCAGAGCGGCGTGCCGGCCGGGCCCGGTCAGCCAGGCGGCGAGGGCGACCACCACGCCGAGGGCTACCGCCGACCGCACGGAGGTGCGCAGGAACCGGACGAGCGTGTCGTACACGGACCCGGCGGCCGGCTGGGAGACGCCGGCCGGCAGGGCGTCCAGGTAGACGACCCGGAAGACGGTCAGCGCGACGCCCAACAGGAGCGTGGCGAAGGCGAAGCAGAGCGCGGCGACGATCAGGACGCGGCGGCGGTGCGTCGCCAGCAGGACGCCGGCCGCGACCAGCAGGACGGCGACGACGGGCAGCCAGAATCCCACCAGTTGCAGCACCCGGAAATAGGTCTTGACCTTGCCGATGTCCTCGGACCTGACGAGCGTGAAGTCGGTGTGGATCTCCGGGATCTTCCCCACGACCGTCATGCCGGAGTCGACGAGACGTTGCTTGACCTGGTCGACGACCGGTGCGAGGTCGAGCGTCACCGTGTCGTTCCGGATCTTCACCGCGCCGCCGCCGCTGCCCGTGAGCGCCTTCTCGACGGAGCTGTGGATCCTGCGGTTGGCGTCGGTCCAGATCTTCTGGAAGGCGTCGGAGGCGACGATCGCCTGCGCCTTGTCGTGCACGAAGCTGCGGACGGCGTCCTCGAGCGAGGGGCCGAGCTTGCCGAGGGCCTTCTCCAGCAGGGGCCGCTGGGCGGGTGCGGCTTCCTGGAGGAGCGCGGTGAGGTCGATGTGTTCCATCAGGGCGTCCGTGACGCGGTTGGCGGCCGCGTTCTGGATGTCCTTGTCGGCGGCCAGCGGGCGCACGGTGTCGACGTAGCGGTCCGTGTCGCCCACGATGCTGGACGTCCACGCCGCCACCAGACCGAGCGGGGCCAGGACGCAGCCGAGGACGATGAAGACGACCGCGAACACCGAGCGGACCCGGTGGTGGGCGGGCGGACGGCTGCGCTCCGCCTCCAGCGCCGCGACGCGGGCCCGGAGGGTCTCCAGCTCCGCGTCGGCGGGAACACCGCTCTCCGGCATGCCGCACTCCCTCGCCGTCGGCTCCGCCCGGACCCGGGTGGGTCCGGTCGGTGCCAGCACACCCCGGCCGGGCGACGACGGCGAGCGCGGCCGGGCCGTCCGGGTGAACCACCCCGGCCGCCCGGCTCGCGCCGACTACATGTTGATCATGTGTCCGGCCAGTCCGTGCACCGCCTCCTTGACGGCCTCGCCCAGCGTCGGGTGGGCGTGGACGTTGCGGGCGACCTCATGGACGGTGAGGTCCCACTGCTGGGCCAGCGTCAGCTCGGGCAGGAGCTCGGTGACGTCGGGGCCGATGAGGTGGCCGCCGAGCAGCTCGCCGTACCGGGCGTCGCTGATCAGCTTCACGAAGCCCGTCACGTCGCCGAGACCGTGCGCCTTGCCGTTCGCGGTGAACGGGAACTTCGCCACCTTGACGTCGTGGCCCCGCTCCCGGGCCTGGGCCTCGGTGTACCCGAAGCTGGCGATCTGCGGCTGGCAGTAGGTGGCGCGCGGGATCATGGCGTAGTCCAGTTCCATGGTCTCCGCGCCGGCGAGGGTCTCGGCGGCGACGACGCCCATCGCCTCGGCGGTGTGCGCGAGCATGAGCTTCGCGGTGACGTCACCGATGGCGTAGATGTGCGGGACCGAGGTGCGGCAGCGTCCGTCGACGTCGATCGCGCCGCGTTCGGTGACCGCGACCCCGGTGTTCTCCAGGCCGAAACCGGTGACGTTCGGGGCGAAGCCGATCGCCTGGAGGACCTTGTCGGCCTCCAGGACCTGCTGGGCGCCGTCCTTGCCGGTGACGGTGACCCGCACCCGCGGACCGGACTCGTCGATGGACTCGACGCGCGTCGACGTGAGCACGTCGATGCCCAGCTTGCGGTACTGGCGGGCGAGCTCGGCGGAGACCTCGGCGTCCTCCAGCGGCGCCATACGGTCCAGGAACTCGACGATCGTGACCTTCACGCCGTAGTTGTGCAGGACGTACGCGAACTCGATGCCGATCGCCCCGGCGCCCGCGACGACGATCGACTGCGGGAGGTCGTCGGCGAGGATCTGCTCCTCGTACGTCACCACGCGGGCGGTGCGCCTGGTGCCGGGGAGCAGTCTGGGGGTGGCTCCGGTGGCGATGATGCACGTGTCGAAACCGATGGTGCGGGTTTCCCCGTCGCCACCGGTCACCGTGAGGGTGTGGTCGTCCACGAACGTGCCGCGACCGTCGAACTCGGTGATCTTGTTCTTCTTCATCAGGTAGTGGACGCCCTTGACCCGGCCGTCGGCGACCTTGCGGCTGCGCCGGTAGGCCTCGCCGTAGTCGAAGGAGACCTGTCCGTCGACCTTGATGCCGAAGGTCTTCGCCTCGCGCGTGAAGATGTGGGCGAGTTCGGCGTTGCGCAGGAGGGCCTTGGTGGGGATGCAGCCCACGTTGAGACAGACGCCGCCCCAGTACTTCTCCTCGACTACGGCGACGCGCTTGCCCAGTTGGGCGGCGCGGACCGCGGCGACGTAGCCGCCGGGGCCGGCGCCGAGGACCACGACGTCGAAGCGTTCGTCCTGCTCGGCCATGGGAGGTTCCTTTTCCGTGAATGCGTGACGGGTGATGCGTGGTGCGTCGTTCCCGTCCGATTCTTCCGTGTCGCCGGGGAGAATGCGTGAGTGATCGAACACTGTTGTGACGAGATGAACACTCAGGTGAATCAGCGGTGCGAGGTGCACCCCGACCCCTTCGCGTGTCCGGACGCGCTGGTGCGGTTCGTGCCCAAGTTCCGGGAGTACGGACTGATCATCCATGACGGGGGCGCCGCGACGAGCGGGATCGCCCACTGCCCGTGGTGCGGGGCCCGTCTGCCCGCTTCGCAGCGGGACCGGTGGTTCGACGAGCTGGAGGCACGGGGGATCGACCCGTGGGAGGACGAGGTTCCTCCGGAGTTCGAGGACGAACGGTGGCTGCGGGCGGACGGCGGGGGCACTGCGGCCGGCGCGACAGCCGGGTGAGCGCGCCGGTGGGCACGGTCACCGCCCGATGCGCGGTGACCGTGCCCACACTGCTGCTCCGTCCGTTGCCGGTGCTTTCGGGCGTTGCCGGTGTTTCCGGGCCTTGCCTGTGTTTCCGGCCCGTACCGGGGTGCCGGTGGTGCTGAAACCGATTGCTACGACGTTGCCGTGGGCCGTCGCGAGGCCTTCGTCGCCTCGGTGACGTCCCTCAGTGGCCGCAGCCGGTAGGTGTACGCGTAGTCGCGGTCGGCGAACAGCTTGTACTCGTCGTGGGTGTGCGCGCCCCAGCTGTTGTCCCCTCCGACGCCCATCTGCCGGTGCGCCAGGCGCAGGACGACCTCCTTGCGCGGGGTGAGCTGGTAGTCGTGCCGAGCGCCGACCGACAGGTCCTCCGGGGTGAAGTGCGAGGCGTTGACCTCCAGGAGCGGCTCGCCGCAGACCAGCAGGCCGTTGCCGTCATCGTCGGTGAGGGCCACCCAGCGGACGTCCGTCCTGTTTCCGTTCTCCTGCGGCCGCAGATAGGAGGTCCACTGCCCGGTGACGGTGCCGGAGTACAGGCCGACGTCGGTGGCGTCGTTGCGGTCCCAGTGGTTCTCCTCGGGACCGCGGCCGTAGTAGTGCAGGTTCTCCAGGCTGCCGGGCAGCAGGAGCAGGGTGCCGACCTCGGGGATGTAGGGCAGCGAGGCCGCGCCCGGGTGCAGGGTGTTGTCGACCTTGATCTCGCCGTTTCCGAAAACGGTGTAGGTGGTGGTGTACGTCGACTCCGTGGTGGTGGGCAGGGTGCCGGCGACCTTGATCTCGACGGCCCGGTCGCGCAGTGCCCGCACGCTCACACCGGTCACCCGGCGACGGGCGCCGGCGTCGCGCCAGGTCTGGTTGCGGGTGTGCTGGCCGTTGCCGCGGTCGTTGTCGGTGGGCGCCCGCCAGAAGTTGGGGGCCGGGCCCGAGGTCAGCAGCCGGACGCCGCCGGCCCGGTAGGAGCTGATCAGGCCGCTCTTCTTGTCGACGACGACCGAGAAGCCCCGCCCCGTGACGGTGACCGACGCGGCGCCGTCCTCATGGGCGAGTGCCGGGACGGAGCCCAGCGGCACGGGGGTGACCGCGGGGCTGCCCGCGTCCACGGCGATCTGCACGCGGGCCGCCTCGAATCCGGCCTTCGCCCACTTGGTGCTCCGGCTGGTGGTGAACGACAGCTGCAGGAAGTACTCCGCGCCCGCCGCCGGCCGGGCCGGCAGCCGGAACGGCACGGTGATCTCCTTGCTCGACAGCGGCGCCACGTCCAGCTGGGCGCGGCTCAGCCGTCCCCGTTGCACCACCGTGCCGTCCGCCACCAGCTCCCACCGTCCGTCGTACTCACGGAGGTCGGTGAAGAGGTTCTCGTTGGTGAGGGTGAGCGCCGCTCCCGGGGCGAGCCGGGCGCCGGTGACGGGGGCCGCGCCGATCGCCTGGTAGATCCGCTTGACCTCGGCGGACTTGCCGGTGAGCCCGCGGTCGGCGGTGACGATCCCGTCGCCGGAGAACGCGCCGTCGTTGGGGTTGTCGCCCCAGTCGCCGCCGTAGGCGTAGAACGTCCTGTGGCGGGGCCGCTTCTCGTCGAGGCCGACGGTGGCGGCGTCGAACCAGAAGCGCACCCCGTCGTCGCCGGGCCCACGGCTCTCGGAGGCCAGCTCGGCGGCGCTCAGCGCCCGGGCGTACACCCGGGCCCGCCGCACGGTGCCGCTGAACTCCCGGGTGGGGTTGTCGACGTCGGTGGCCAGGGACAGCGGCGCGGTGTTGACGGCGGGACGCACCGAGGTGGTCCGGGTGGCCCGGACCACGCCGTCGACGTACAGCGTCAGGGTGCCCGCCGCCGCGTCGAAGACGCCCGCGACGTGGTGCTCGGCGCCCGTCCAGCCGGCCGGCAGCGCCCAGCTCACGGCGGCCCACTGGCCGCTGCCGTAGATGAAGAACTCCACTGTCCTGTCGGTCTGTTTCAGTGCGTAGTGGGTGTCGCCCTTGGCGAGAATGGGCTGGTGGTAACCGGTCACATGCGGCGTTGCCCAGGCCTCCAGGGTGAGTGAGCCGGTGAGGTCGAGCCCTGCGTCGCGGGCGAAGACGGTGCCGCCGAAGACGCCCTTGTCGCGGCTGAAGCCGCCGCTGGGGGCGATGACCTCACCGCGCAGCGCGGCGGGACCGGCCTCGGTGAACAGCTTGCGGGCGGGGGTGGGCCAGTCCAGGGCCTGATCGACGAAGTCCCAGATCCAGCCGCCCTGCAGCACGTCGTGGCGGCGCACGAGGTCCCAGTACTTCTTGAAGTTTCCGCTGGAGTTGCCCATCGCGTGGGAGTACTCGATCATCACGTACGGCCGGGTGTCGGCGGTGTCCTTCGCCCTGGCCTCGACGCGGGAGGGGCTGTCGTACATCTCGGAGCGGATGTCGCTGATCCCCGGGCGGTCGTCGCCCTCGTACTGGATGACGCGCGTGGTGTCGTACGAGCGGATCCAGTCGTGCATGGCGTTGAACGTGGTGCCGCCGCCGGCCTCGTTGCCGAGCGACCAGATGACGACCGAGGCGTGGTTCTTGTCGCGGTGGACCATGTTCTGCGCGCGGGCCACGCAGGCCGCCGTCCACTCGGCGTGGTTGCCGGGGTACTGGCCGCGGATGCCGTGGGTCTCGAGGTTGGTCTCGTCGACGAGGTACAGGCCGTACTCGTCGGCGAGTTCGAGCCACTGCGGGTTGTTCGGGTAGTGCGAGGTGCGGACGCTGTTGATGTTCAGCCGTTTGATGATCCCGATGTCCTCGACCATGTCGGCGCGGGTGAGCGCCGAGCCGTGCCGGGGATGCATCTCGTGCCGGTTGGTGCCCCGGAACGAGACGGGCCGGCCGTTGATGCGCATCAGGCCGTCCCGGAGCGCGAACTCGCGGAAGCCGACGCGGTGGGAAAGGGTTTCGATCACCTTGCCGGCCGGGTCGCGCAGGCGGAGCACGGCGGTGTAGAGGTCCGGCTGTTCGGCCGACCACAGGCGGGGCGCGGGCACGGGCTTCGCGGCCTGTACGGTGCTCTCCTCCCCGGCGGCGAGGGCGACGGCCTGGACCAGCGGTCTGGGCCACACCGGGTGGCCCTTCGCGTCGTACAGCTGGGTCTCGACGGCGTACCGGCCGGCGCCCTCGCCGCCGTAGTCCCGCACGCTCGCGGTGACCGACAGCTCGGCCGCCCGGTAGTCGTCGCTCAGCGGGGTGTCCAGCCGGAAGTCGCGCAGATGGACGGCGGGTGTGGAGTAGAGGTAGACCGAGCGGAAGATGCCGCTCAGCCGGATCATGTCCTGGTCCTCCAGCCAGTCGCCGTCGGAGTAGCGGTACACCTCCACGGCGATCTGGTTGACGCCCTCCTTCAGGTGCGCGGTGATGTCGTACTCGGCCGGGTCGTAGGAGTCCTCGTGGTAGCCGACGAGCGCCCCGTTGATCCACACGTAGTGGGCGGACTTGACGCCCTCGAAGTGGAGGAAGGTCCGCCGTCCGGACCAGCCGCGCGGGACGGTGAAGGTGCGGCGGTACTGGCCGACGGGGTTGTAGCGGGTGGGTGCGGCGGGCGGCTGAGCCTCCTCGCCCAGGCCGTTGGGGCCCCACCAGGGGTAGGTGATGTTGATGTAGATCGGGCGGTCGTAGCCGTGCAGCTGCCAGGCGGAGGGCACGGGAAGGGTGTCCCAGCCTCGGTCGTCCAGGTCGGTCCGGTGGAAGTCGGCGTCGCGGTCGTCGGGGCGTTCGGCATGGGCGAACTTCCAGACGCCGTCGAGACTCAGCCGGTACGGCGAGCGCGTACGGTCGGCCGCCAGGGCCTGGGTGAGGTCCGCGTACGGCATCAGGGTGGTGTGCGGGGCCTCGGCGCCCAGCCGGAAGACGTCGATGCGGCCGTTCCATTCGGGGGCGCCGTCGGCCGCTCCCGTCCCGTCGGACGCCACGGCCGCGCGGGCGGCGGTGGGCCCGGACAGGGCGAGTGCGCCGAGAACGGCGGCCGATCCCTCGAGCAGCCGGCGACGGCTGACGGCCGTCCGCGGGCGGTGGTCCGGCTCCGCCCGGTGGGGGCGGTCCGGCCGGTCCATGGGCGACACGTGCGGGTGTGACATGACCACGACCTTCCTCGGGGCGATCCGTGCGGCTGTGCACGGACCGAGGTGTGTCAGATCGTGTCCAATCCTGTTGATTAAACGAACATAGGCGCGCCGCGATGGCTGAATTTCAACTCTCTTCGGCGCAACGTCACTTGGTGCACGCGCGACACTCGCGCTCTTCTGGTGACTTGCGTCAATAGACGTCGCGCACGTACCGCTTGTCGGTGGCGAGCTGCTTCACATAGGCCGCCGCCTCCGGCTCGCTCAGACCGCCGTGCACGACCGCGACGTCGCGCAGGGCCTGGTCGACGTCCTTGGCCATCCGGGAGGCGTCGCCGCAGACGTAGAAGTGCGCGCCGTCACGGAGCCAGGACCACAGGTGGGAGCCGTGCTCGCGAATCCGGTCCTGGACGTACACCTTGGCCCGCTGGTCGCGGGAGAAGGCGGTGTCCAGGCGGGTGAGGACGCCGTCGGCGCGCAGCGCGGTCAGCTCCTCCTCGTAGTAGAAGTCCGTCGCCCGGTGCTGCTCACCGAAGAAGAGCCAGTTGGGCGCCCGGTGGCCGCGCGCCCGGCGCTCCTCGAGGAATCCGACGAACGGCGCCACTCCCGTGCCCGGACCGACCATCACCATCGGCGTCGCGGCGTCCGCGGGCGGCCGGAAGTGCGGCGAGCGCTGCACGTGGACCGGGACCTCGGCGCCGGGTGCGGCGTCGGCGAGGAAGGGCGAGCAGACGCCCTGGCGGGGCCGGCCTGCCAGGTTCTCGTAGCGCACGACGGAGACGGTGAGCGAGACGAGGTGGGGGTCGGTCAGCGGGCTGGACGAGATGGAGTACAGGCGCGGTTGCAGCCGCCCCAGGACGTCCGTCCACTCCTGGGCGCCGGCGCGGACGCCGGACTCGGCCGCCAGGTCGACGGCCTGCCGGCCCCAGGACCACTTCGCCAGCTCGTCCTTGTTGTCCGGGCGCAGCAGTTTGCGCAGCTCGCGCGGGTCTCGGGTGCGGTCGGCCGTGAAGCGCAGCAGGGCCGGGGTGATCCGGGTGATGTCGAGGTGGCGCAGCAGTGCCTCGCCGAGCGCCGTCTCCCCGACCCCGTTCACCTGCACGCGCGCGTGCGCGTCGAGTCCGGTGACGGCGAGCCACTCCGCCACCAGGTCGGGTGAGTTGAGCGGCCGGACGCCGAGCGCGTCGCCGGCCTCGTAGACGAGCGGGGTCTCGCTGTCGCGCGTGTCGAAGGTGAAGCGCCGGACCTCCTTGCCGGAACCGGGCAGGCTCAGCAGCCGGTTGCCGGTGAGCCGGGCGGCGACGGGTGCGGGACGCCTGGAGCGGGCGGGCGCGGCGGACGGCGGCGCGACGACGGACGGGGACGCGGGCCCCGCGGTGACGGCTGGGGCGGCGTGCGGCGCACCCGTGTCGGCGGGGAAGCGTGTGGGGGCGGGAGCCGGCGGGTGTGCCCTGTCGGAGGGCGCGGGCTGGAGTTCCGTCGCGTCCTTCAGGGCGGTGAGCACCTGGTCCAGCCAGAGCTCCGCCTCCGTCTCGTAGTCCGGTTCGCAGTCGGCGCGCGGGGTCAGCCGGACCGCGCCGAGTTCGTCCATACGACGGTCCAGGCGCCGGCCGTGCCCGCAGAAGTCGTCGTAGGAGGAGTCCCCGAAGGCGAGGACGGCGTAGCGGCGGCCCTCCAGTCGTCCGGTGTCCAGTGCGTCCAGGCCGTCCCAGAAGCCGGCGCCGTTGTCGGGCGCGTCGCCGTCGCCGAAGGTGCTGGTGATCAGCAGCAGGTCGGCGTCGGAGGGCAGCGCGGCGGGGTCGGCCTCGTCCATGGCGACCAGGGCTGCCGGGTGGCCGCCGGCGGAGAGCCGCGCGGCGGTGGCGGCGGCGAAGTCCTCGGCGGTGCCCGTCTGGGAGGCCCACAGGATCACCACGCGTCGCGCCGGGCCCGCGGGCGGGGCCGCCGAGGCCGGGACGGCGCCGGCGACGGTGCGGGAGTACATGCCCGCGAGGGTGCCGTTGACCCACAGCGCGTGCTCGGGGCTGAAGGGGGCGTCGGGCGGCAGGACCGGCACGCCCGGGGCGCCGGCCGGGATGCCGGCGAGGAAACCGACCAGGTAGCGCCTTTCGTGCTCGGTCAGCACCGGCGGCGGCGCGGGATCGAGGCCGAAGACGGCGGCCGCGGCGGGCTGGACCGCGGTGGGGACGAGAGCGGCGGGAGGGGTCGCCGGCCCGCCGGTCACGGAGGCCGCGGCCAAGGCCGGGGGTGCGGCGGGTGTGAGGGCGGCGGGTTCCGCTGCCCGGGCGTCAGGGGCCCCGATCGACGGAGAAAGCACGGTAACCGGTGTCGAGACCTTCGTCAGCGAGACCGCACACACCTTGAGCTCGGGTTGGAAGGACAGCGGGTCGACGGCGTCACTGGTGACCGCGTTGACGCTGAGGTACTCGCCGAACAGGTCGTTCCAGTGGAACGGGGCGAAACAGGATCCGGGCAGCACCCGGTCGGTGACGACGGCCGGCAGCACGGCCCGGCCGCGCCGTGAGGCGACCTCCACGGAGTCGCCGTCGGCGAGGCCGAGCGCGACCGCGTCCTCGGGGTGCACCTCGACGAACGGGCCGGGGTCGAGCTTGTTGAGCTTGGCCACCCTGGCGGTCTTCGTCAGGGTGTGCCACTGGTGCTGCAGACGGCCGGTGTTGAGGACGAACGGATAGTCGTCGTCGGGCATCTCGGCGGGCGGGACGTGCGGGCGCGGATGGAAGACGGCACGGCCGGAAGCCGTCGGGAAGGTGAGCGTGCCGTCGTCGTTCACGTACCGGATCGGGTTGCGGTCGGATCCGTCGACGGCGCCGGCGGGCCACTGGACCGGGGCGGCGCGCAGCCGCTCGTACGTCACTCCACGCAGGTCGTAACCGGTTGCCGGGTTGTACGCCTGCTTGATCTCCTCGAAGACCTCCTCGGCGCTGTCGTAGGAGAAACCGCTCTCGTAACCCATGGCACGGGCGACGGCCGCGATGAGCCGCCAGTCGGCCGTCGCCTCACCTGGCGGGTCGGCGGCGGGACGGGCGAGGGTGAGGTTGCGCTCGCTGTTGATGAGCACGCCCTCGGTCTCGGTCCACAGGGCGCCGGGCAGGACGACGTCGGCGTACGCGTTGGTCTCGGTGTCGGCGAAGACGTCCTGCGCGACGACGAACTCGGCCGCCTCCAGACCCTCGATGACCGTCTTGCGGTTGGCCACGGAGGCGACGGGGTTGGTGCAGATGATCCAGCAGGCCTTGATCTCGCCGTCGGCCATCTTCCGGAACATCTCCACGGTGCCCTTGCCGACGCCGTCCGCCCGGACGGTGCCCGCCGGCAGACCCCACAGCTCCTCGGCGAAGGCCCGGTCGGCGTCGACGAGGACGGACCGTTGGCCGGGCAGCCCCGGCCCCATGTAGCCCATCTCGCGCCCGCCCATGGCGTTGGGCTGGCCGGTGAGGGAGAAGGGGCCGCTGCCCGGCCGGCAGATCGCGCCGGTGGCGAGGTGGAGGTTGATGAGCGCGTTGGTGTTCCAGGTGCCGTGCGTGGACTGGTTGAGGCCCATGGTCCAGCAGCTGGTCCACTCCCCCGCCTCGCCGATCGTCCGGGCCGCCTCGCGCAGGTCGGCCTCCGGGATGCCGGTGATCCGTGCGACGGTCGCGGGCGGGTAGTCGGCGAGGAACCGGGGCATCGCCTCCCAGCCCTCGGTGAACGCGGCGACGAACTCGGGGTCGGTGTGGCCGTTCTCGTGCAGGAGGTGCAGCAGTCCGTTGAGGAGGGCGAGGTCGGTGCCCGGCCTGACCTGGAGGAACAGGTCGGCCTTCGCGGCGGTGGCGGTGCGCCGCGGGTCGACGACGATCAGTTTCGCACCCGCTTTCACCCGTTCCATCATCCGCAGGAAGAGGATGGGGTGGCAGTCGGCCATGTTGGAGCCGATGACGAGGAAGACGTCCGCGCGGTCGAGGTCGTCGTAGGAGCCGGGCGGCCCGTCGGCGCCCAGAGACAGCTTGTAACCGGTTCCCGCGCTTGCCATGCACAACCGGGAGTTGGACTCGATCTGGTTGGTCCGCAGGAAACCCTTGGCAAGTTTGTTGGCCAGGTACTGCGCTTCGAGGCTCATCTGGCCGGAGACATAGAGGGCGACCGCGTCGGGGCCGTGCTCGTCGACGACGGCCCGCAGCCGCCGTGCCGTCTCGGCGACCGCCGCGTCCACGGGGGCGGGCTCCGGCTCCTCGCCGCGGTCCTGGCGGACGAGGGCGGTGGTGAGCCGGCCGGGCGCGGCGAGCATGTCGGCGGTGGTCGCGCCCTTGGTGCACAGCCGTCCGGAGTTCGCCGGGTGCCGCTTGTCGCCCGAGGCCTTCAGCACCGTACGGCGTCCGTCCGGCCCGAAACCGATGTCGAGGACCATGCCGCAGCCGACGCCGCAGTACGAGCAGACCGTGCGCACCTTCGTCTCGGTCGCGCTGTCGGTCCGCGGGTCCGGCACGGCCACGGGCGCCCCCTTCCTTGTGACGATCGGCCTGGCGAGAGCCTCTCCAAGCCTTAGCGACGGTACGAACCGTGCATTACGCAGGTGTCTCCCGGACCGGCCACCGGGAGTTAAGCCCGGCGCACAGCGCAGGGCGGACGGATGTGAGCGAACGGCGGACGGCAGCGGACGGGGGCGGCAGCGAGCGGGGCACGAGCGGACAGCGGACGGCGGACAGCGATCGGCGGACGGCGGACGAAGACGTGGGGGACGGCGGAGGGCGGACCGCGGACGGCGGACAGGGGCGTGCGCGAAACGCCGCGGCAGACGGATGGGCGGAAGGCGGGCGGAGGGAAGGCCGTGTCCGCGCAGGCGGCGGACCCGTTCGAGGATATGGGCCCGGCCGATGAGCGGGGGCGCCGCGTCCGCTTCCGGTACCGACCCTTTGCCCGCCACAGATGGCATGCCCGCGTCAGATCTGTCACGCTTCCGGCAACCGTCGCGCACCGCCCCGCGGCACACCCACGCCGTCGGGGACAGCCACCGAGCAGGCCGGAAACCCGGCCGTCGCAAAGGAGCAACGCGTGAGACCCACCCCCCGCAAGACGCTCGCCGCAGGCGCGCTCGCCCTCGCCGCCCTGGCCGCCGTCTCGCTCCCCGCCGCATCCCCGGCAGCCGCCGCGCCGGACCGGGCCGCGCCCGCGGGCGCCGGCGCCGCGTCGCGGGGCGCCGCGTCCGCACCGGGCGTGTCCACCCGCGCCGCGGCCGACGGCGCGGCCTCGGCGGCCGCCGTCTGCACACCGGCCCAGGCCGTCGTCAACGGCGGCTTCGAGAGCGGCGCGTCCTCGTGGACCCAGTCCTCGACCAGCGTGATCACCAGCCGTACCGGGCAGACCGCCCACGGCGGCGCCGCCTTCGCCTGGCTGGGCGGGGTCGGCAGCACGCACACCGACACCCTCACGCAGAGCGTCACGATCCCCTCCGGGTGCGCCTCCGCCACCCTTACGTTCTGGCTGCACATCGACACGACCGAGACGACCTCGTCGACGGCGTACGACAAGCTGACCGCCAAGATCGGCACGACGACCCTGGCCACGTACTCCAACCTCGACAAGAACACCGGCTACGTCCGGAAGTCGTTCGACGTGTCCGCGTTCGTGGGCCAGACCGTGAGTCTCGCCTTCACCGGCACCGAGGACTCCAGTCTCAAGTCGAACTTCGTCCTCGACGACATCGCGCTCGACACCTCCGGCGACACCGCGCCGCCCGCCGACTCCGCCCGCACCCCGGCGGCCCCGTCGTACACCGTCAGCCTCACCAGCGACACCGCCGGCACGGTGTGGACCGGACACGAGAGCGCGACCTTCACCAACGCCTCGGCGACCGCGCTCACCGAGGTGTACCTGCGGCTCTGGGACAACTACCACGGCACCTGCGCCGCGATGCCGATCACGGTCGGCAACGTCACCGGCGGCACCGCGGGCGCCCTCTCGGTCGGCTGCACGGCCCTTCAGATCACCCTCGCCACGCCCCTGACCCAGGGGCAGAGCGCCACGATCGGCTTCGACCTCGGCATCACGGTGCCCAGCGGCGCCGACCGGTTCGGCCATGACGGTGCCTTCAGCTTCATCGGCAACGCGCTGCCCGTGCTGGCGGTGAAGGACGGGGCGGGCTGGCATCTGGACCCGTACACGAACAACGGCGAGTCATTCTACTCCCTGGCCGCCGACTTCCGGGTGACCCTCGACCACCCGACCACCCTGCTCGTGCCCGCCACCGGCGCCTCCGTCGACACCGCGGGATCCAGCGGTCGCACCGTCACCACGGCGACCGCTTCCAAGGTGCGGGACTTCGCCTGGGCGGCCGGCCCGTTCAGCAAGATCTCCGGCACCTCTGCGGCCGGCACCCCGATCAACGTCTATTCGGTCTCCGGCATCAGCTCGGCCAACGCCCAGTCGATGCTCACCACCGCGAAGACCGCGGTGGACGCCCACTCGTCCCGCTTCGGCGCCTACCCCTACGGCGAGTTGGACGCCGTCATCGACAACAGCTTCTGGTTCGGCGGCATGGAGTACCCGGGCTTCGTCCTCGACCTGGTCAGCACCACGGCGCTGACCCATGAGATCGGCCACCAGTGGTGGTACGGGATCGTCGGCGACGACGAGTACAACAGCCCGTGGCTGGACGAGTCGTTCACCGACTACGCCACCGACCTGGCGCTGGGCAAGACCGGCAGCGGCTGCTGGAGCAGCGTGTCCTGGGCCTCGTCGGCGGAGAAGATCACCAACTCGATGGCCTACTGGGACGCCCACTCCTCGCGGTACTCCACCGTCGTCTACGGATACGGCAAGTGCGCGCTGCACGACCTGCGGCGGCTGATCGGCGACTCGGCGATGGCCACGTTGCTGAAGGACTACGCCGCTTCGCACTGGTACGGCGTCTCGACCACGGCCGAGTTCAAGGCGGCCGCTCAGGCCGCCACGACCACCGACCTCACGTCGTTCTGGACCACGCACCGGATCGACGGCTGAGACAGCGGCCGGACCGGCGGCCGGGCGGCGGCGGAGGCGGCGGACGCAGGCAGAAGCGGCGGCGGCCGACCTGGTCCGGCGTCGGTCGCCGCCCACGGACTCCACCCGGCCCGGTCCGGGCTCCGGCCGACCCGCACCTCGGCCGGAGTCCGGACCGGTGGGGGCGGGCGGCCGGGCGTCCGGCCGGGCGGTCAGGCGGTCGGTGAGGCCTGCGGTCAGGCGTCCGGCCGGGCAGGGCCGACGACCTCGGACCGGCAACAACCTGGACCGCAAGTCCGGTTGGCCGGACATCACCGCCTCGACGGCCTGCGGGAGGTCGTCGGCAGCTACCTCCCGGACGCCCGCCTCGACGCCGTCGTACCCAGGCCCCGGCGACGCTTGCCGCGGCCGGGGCCGGGGCCAGGGCAGGGGCAGGGGGCAGGGGCCAGGGCCAGGGCCGGGGCCAGGGCCAGGGCCGGGGCCAGGGCCAGGGCCGGGTTCATGCGGGCCACGTGCGCCCTGTCGAGGAGTCAGAGGCCGGGGTCCCCGATCTGAAGAACGTGCGCCGGCCGCGCCGCGTGGCGGGTGTCAGCCGACCTGGGCGGCGAAGGCGGCGTACGCCCGCTCGTCGAAGAGCACGAATCGCACCTCGGCCACGGTCGTGCGCGCCGCCCGCACCGTCTCCACGGCGATGCGGGCAGCGTCGTCCATCGGCCAGCCGTAGACGCCCGCGGAGACCGCCGGGAAGGCCACCGTGCGGGCGCCCAGCTCGTCCGCGACCCGCAGCGACTCCCGGTAGCAGGAGGCCAGCAGGTCCGAGCGGTCCTCGGTGGCGCTGTGGACGGGGCCCACGGTGTGGATCACCCAGCGCGCGTCCAGGTCGCCCGCGGTGGTGGCGACCGCTTGCCCGGTGGGCAGGCCTCTGCCGTAATGCGAGGCGCGCAGACGGCGGCAGTCGGCGAGGATCTCGGGGCCGCCACGGCGGTGGACCGCTCCGTCGACGCCGCCCCCGCCGAACAGCGAGGAGTTGGCGGCGTTGACGACTGCGTCCACGGACTGCCGGGTGATGTCGCCCTGGACGAGTGTGATCGTGGTCATGCCTGTGTGTATACCAACGCGCGCCGTCGCCCGCTCACCCGTTCTGCCGCAGCCTCCGCCAGACGGCCTTGGCCGCGTTGTGGCCCGACATGCCGTGCACGCCCGGGCCGGGCGGGGTGGCCGAGGAGCACAGGAAGACGGCCGGGTGCGGGGTGGCGTACGGGAACGCCGTCAGTTTGGGGCGCAGCAGGATCTGGAGCCCGGAGACGGCTCCGGCGGCGATGTCCCCGCCGACGTAGTTGGCGTTGCGGGCGGCGAGTTCGGCGGGTCCTGCGGTGGCCCGGGCCAGGACCCGGTCGCGGAATCCCGGTGCGAAGCGCTCCAGTTGGCGTTCCATGGCGTCGGTGAGGTCGCCGGTCCAGCCGTTGGGCACATGGCCGTACGCCCAGAACACGTGCTTGCCCTCCGGGGCGCGGGTCGGGTCGACGACGCCGGGCTGCACGGTGATCAGGAAGGGCCGGTCGGGCGCGCGGCCCTCCCGGGAGGGCGCTCGCAGCGCGGCGCCGATCTCCGCGCTGTCCGCGCCGATCTGCACGGTGCCCGCCCTCCGGGCTTCCTCCGCGGTCCAGGGGACGGGACCGTCGAGGGCGTAGTCGATCTTGAAGACGCCGGGACCGTACTTGTACCCCGCGTAGTAGTCGCCGAAGCCGGCGATGCGGCCGAGGGCGGTGGGCGAGGTGTCGAAGACGTACGCGCGCGCGGGCGGCAGGTCGTCGAGGCGCTTGACCTCGTAGTCCGTGTGGACGCTGCCGCCGAGATCCTCGAGGTACGCGGCAAGGGCGTCGGAGAGGGACTGGGAGCCGCCGCGGACCACCGGCCAGCCGCGGGCGTGTGCGGCGAGGGCGAAGACCAGGCCGATGGCACTGGTGGCGAATCCGCTGAGCGGGGCCATGACATGGGCGACGAGGCCGGCGAACAGGGTCTTGGCCCGCTCGTCGTGGAAGCGGCGGGTGAGCCAGCTGGACGGGGGCAGGCCGACCAGCCCGAAACGGGCCAGGGTGAGCGGGTCGCGCGGAAGGGCGGTCAGCGGCAGCGACATGAAGTCGCTGACCAGGGTGTCCCACTTGGGCAGGAAGGGTTCGACGAGGCGGCGGTAGGGGCCCGCGTCGCGCGGTCCGAAGGATGCGGCCGTCTCCGCCACCGACCGGGACAGCACGGCGGCGCCGCCGTCGAGGAAGGGATGGGCCATGGGCAGTTCGGGGTGCAGCCACTCCAGGCCGTAGCGTTCCAGGGGCAGGGCGCGGAAGGCGGGCGAGTTGATGCCGAGCGGGTGGGCGGCGGAGCACGGGTCGTGGCGGAAGCCCGGCAGGGTGAGTTCCTCGGTGCGGGCGCCCCCGCCCACGGTGTCCCGCGCCTCGAAGAGCGCCACGGAGAAGCCGCGCCTGGCCAGCTCCACCGCAGCGGTCAGCCCGTTGGGCCCCGCTCCCACCACGACCGCATCGAGCATCGACGGCACTTCGACCCCTTCGTCAGCCGGTGACCTCCGACATCGGTGGCCCCCGCAATCAGGATATGCCGGGGGTGGCGCGAGACCCGCGGCGCGGGGGCACGAAACCGGCCGGAACGCAGAGGCGCAGGCCACGCGCGCGGAGCGCCGGCGTGACGGGCGTCGGGCGACGGACGCGGCGGCGCCGGCGCCCCCGCCCGGGGTTCACCTCGACAACCGGGCCGGGTGCGGCCGACGGGACGCCCCACCGCCGCCCGAGCCGAGCCGAGCCCTCCGGGCCTGACTGTCCGAGCCGAGCCGGGCCTGGCTCGGACAGTCAGGCCCGGGCCGGGTTGTCCGTGCCGGGCCCGGCTGCCGGTGCCTGACTGGCCGCGGCCGGTACGCCCCCGGCTCGCCCCGGGCCCGCTCGCCGTCGGCTGCCCCGGGGCCGAACAACGCGGCCGGGGCCAGACGCAGGGCAGCACACCTCCAGCTGCTCGGGCCTCACGTCCCGGCCGACTCCGGCCGCTCGGGCCTCACGCCCCGGTCGGCGCAGGACCGCCCACAGCGCAGGCGCGCCACGCAGGCAGCACGCCTCCGGCCACGAAAACCCCGTCTCCGCCGGCGCGACGAGACGCCCGCAGCGCTCAGGAAAGACGGGGCCGGGCAGCACGCCGCCGGGCGCCCGGGTCCCGCGCCGCGTGCCGGGGCTGGACGCCCGCGGGATCAGGCGGTGCGGCGGTGCGGTTCCGCGCCGGACAGCTGACGCGGTTCGCCGGCCGCGAGCAGCGCCGCCACGCGACGGGCCGTGGCCGCGTCCCTGGCTGCCGTGAACGGCAGGGAGTTGCCGCCCCTGACACTGAACGGCTCGCCCGTGAGCGTGAGATGGGCGCCGCCCGCCTCCTCGACCAGGAGCAGCCCCGCCGCGTGGTCCCAGGCCGCTTCCCAGGAGAAGGCCGTGGCATCCAACTCGCCCCGGGCGATGGCGAGATACTCGAGGCCGGCCGAACCGCAGGGGCGCGGCGCGACACCGTCCGCCCACAGCCCCAGCAGGGCGCGCTTTTGCTCGTCGGTCGTGTAGTCGGGGTGCGAGGTGGCCACCGTCAGATCGCGGCCGGGCTCGGGCGGACCGGCGAAAAGCCGCTCACCGTCGAGGAAGGCGCCGCCGCCGCGGACCGCCGTGGCCAGCTGGCCACGGGCCGGAGCGTAGGTCCAGGAAGCGTGCAGGACACCGTGGCGGACGAGGGCGACCAGGGTGCAGAAGCCGTCGTCCCCGTGTACGAACTGCCGTGTGCCGTCGACGGGGTCGACGATCCAGACGGGGGTCCCGCCCTGTATCGCCTCGTACGTCGCCGGGTCGGCGTGCACCGCCTCCTCGCCGACGACGACCGAACCCGGCAGAAGGGCGCCCAGCGCCTTGGTGAGGTACAGCTCCGCGTTGCGGTCGGCGTCCGTCACCAGGTCGTGGGGGCCGTTCTTCTGGTCGACCTCGTGCGCGGCGAGCTGCCGGAAGCGCGGCATGATCTCGGCTGCGGCGGCCCGGCGGACCGCCTCCTCCACGTCGGCCGAGTGGCGGGCGAGAAACTCGTCGATGGTTTCCGTGTCTTCGATCATGCCTCCATGAGAGCACGCCCCACTGACAATCCCCGCCCGCCCGGTGCAGCACGGGTGGAATCGGGATGAAGAACGGGAGCCCGCACGTCCGGCGGCCGGGCGGGCACGGCGCCACAAACCCGGGCCAACCCGTCAGCGCTACGTCAGCGGTACGTCAGCGGTACGTCAGCGGCCCACGGCGTACCCCTGCATCCCGCGCGGGTTCGCGGCCGCCGACAGGATCCCGGTAGCTGGATCGCGGGCGACCGCGCAGAGCCGGCCCTCGGACCAGGCGTGGCCGACGGTCACCCGGTGACCGCGCCGCCGCAGCTCCTCCACCACCGCCGCCGGCATCCGGGACTCCACGGTGAGGCTGCCCGGCCGCATGCCGCGCGGGAAGAAGGAGCCGGGGAAGCCGTCGGTGTGCCAGTTGGGCGCGTCGATCGCGCCCTGCAGGTCGAGTCCGCCGCGCACCCGCGCGCGCAGGGCGACCCCCAGCAGGAAGTGCAGCTGCCACTGGTCCTGCTGGTCGCCGCCGGGCGTGCCGAACGCCATGACCGGGACCCCGTCGCGCAGCGCGAGCGACGGCGTGAGGGTGGTGCGCGGGCGGCGCCCCGGCGTGAGGGAGTTCGGCAGGCCCTCCTCCAGCCAGGTCATCTGCAGCCGCGTGCCGAGCGGGAAGCCCAACTCGGGCACGACGGGGTTGGACTGCAGCCAGCCGCCGCTGGGCGTCGCCGCGATCATGTTGCCCCAGCGGTCGACGACGTCGAGGTGGCAGGTGTCGCCGCGGACGGCCCCGTCCACGGCTACCTCCGGCTCGCCGGGCACGGGCGACGCCGGCCCCTTGGCGACGGTCGGCTCGCCGACGCCCAGGGGGCCTGGGGCGGGGTCGTCGGCGGCGATCACGTGCGCGTGCGCGCTCAGCCGCGGGGTGCGCCGGCCGGGGCTGCCGGGCCGCAGCCCGTACGACGCCTCGTAGCCGATCAGCCGTCGCCGCTCCGCGTTGTAGCCGGGCGCGAGCAACGCGTCCAGCGGGACCTCGGCCGCGTCGCCGTACCAGGCCTCGCGGTCGGCCATGGCGAGTTTGCAGCCCTCCACCACGAGATGGACGTAGGCGGCGGACCCGTACGCGGGCAGTTCGGGCGGGAGCAGCGCGAGCTGCTGCAGGAGGGCCGGACCCTGGCTCCAGGGGCCGGCCTTGCACACGGTCCAGCCGTTCCAGTCGTACGTCGACGGCGTCTCGTAGGACGCGGACCAGCCGGCCAGGTCGGCGGCGGTGAGCGTGCCGGCGTGGCGCTCGCCGCTGGTGTCCAGGGTGGGGCGGGCGGACTGCCGCACGAGCGCCTCGGCGACGAACCCGGACCGCCACACCTCCCGCGCGGCCTCGATCCGGGCCTCCCGGTCGCCCGCCGAGGCGGTCTCGGCGAGCAGCCGCCGCCACGTGGCCGCGAGCGCCGGGTTGCGCAGCAGCTCACCGGTGCGCGGCGGCCGCCCGCCGGGCAGATACACCTCCGCCGACGAGGTCCACTCCGTCTCGAACAGCTCCCGTACCGTCTCGACGGTCGCGCCGACGTTCTCCACGGGCGCGTGTCCGTGCTCGGCGTACCCGATCGCGTACTTCAGCACGTCGTCGAGGGACTTGGTGCCGTGGTCCCGCAGGAGGAGGAGCCAGGCGTCGACCGCGCCGGGGACCGCGGCGGCGAGGGGTCCCGTGCCGGGCACGAGATCCAGGCCGAGACCGCGGTAGTGCGCGACCGTCGCCCCGGCCGGCGCCACACCCTGCCCGCAGAGCACGCGCACCTCGCCGTCGGCCGGGGCGAGGAGGATCGGGACCTCGCCGGCGGGCCCGTTCAGGTGGGGCTCGACGACGTGCAGCACGAACGCCCCGGCCACGGCGGCGTCATAGGCGTTGCCGCCGTTCTCCAGCACGGCCATCGCCGACTGAGAGGCCAGCCAGTGCGTGGAGGAGACCATGCCGAAGGTGCCCTGGAGGGTGGGGCGGGTGGTGAACTGCATCTCTCACCTCGGTGTCCGGGTGCGTCGGTCGACTGCCCAACCTAAGGCGGGTCGTGGGGAGAATGCGGGGAGAACGAGTGCGAGGCCGGTTCCGCCGCGCGCAGCCGTTGTCCCCGACCTCGAGCCGGCGTCAGTCCGGGGCCGGCCGTGACGTCGAGCCGCGGACGACGAGGCTGGTGGGAACGATGCACGAGGAGGCCGCCTCCGGCGATCCGCGCACGTGGTCCAGCAGCAGACGCGCCGCCGCCTCGCCCGTCTCCCGCATCGGCTGGCGGACGGTGGTCAGTGCGGGACAGGTGTACGACGCCATCTCGACATCGTCGAAGCCCACCACGGCGACGTCCTGCGGAACCCACAGACCGGCTTCGTTCAGTGCGCCCAGCACGGCGGCCGCACTGTGGTCGTTGTGTGCGAAGACCGAGTCGAACTCCAGGCCGTCCGCGACGGCGAGCGCGATCGCGCTCCGGCAGCAGTCGAACCGGAAGTCGCCGCAGACGATGCGGCGTCGGTCGATCTCGATCCCGACTTCCGCGTTGACCTCGATGAATCCGTCCCGCCGTTCACGGGTGCAGCCGAACGACTGGAAACAACCCCGTTCCGGGGATGTCGTCAGCCGTCTTCGGGAGCGGGGAGTTCGCCGGAGCCGCGGGCGAGGTAGCGGGTGGGCAGCACGCGGTGACGGGCGGGTCCGCCCTCGCCCTCGAGCCGGTCGAACAGCAGGCTCGCGGCCTCCCGGCCGATGGCGGCGTGGTCCTGGGCGATCACCGAGATGCCGGGTTCGAGCAGGTCGGCGAGGGGCAGGTCGTCGAATCCGATCAGGGCCACGCGGCGCTGTAGCTGAAGCTCCTGCAGGGTCATGCGGGCCCCGACGGTCAGGAGGTTCTGGCCGGAGACGAGCGCGGTGGGCGCGTGGGCGAGGGCCAGAAGTGCGCGGGTGGCCGCGCGGGCGGCTTCCGCGCCGTGCAGGCCGCGCCTGACGAGGGAGGGGTGCAGGACGCATCCCGCTTCGGCGAGCCCCTCCACGAACCCGGCGTAACGCTCTTCGGCGGTCCAGATCGAGCGGAGATCCCCGAGGAAGGCGATGCGCCGGTGGCCTGCCTCGTGCAGTCTTTTCACCGCCGCCCGCACGCCCGCGCGGTTGTCCACGGTCACGGTGTCCACCTGCGGCGCCGTGGTGCGGCGGTCCACGCAGACGACGGGTGTGCCGGCGCGGCGGGCAGCGTCGAGGTCGGTGTCGTTCTGGCCGGTGGGCACCACGATGAGGCCGTCGACCCGGCGGGCGGTGAGCGTCTTCAGCAGGCCGCGTTCCCGGACCGGGTCCTCGTCGGTGGATCCGGCCAGGAGCAGCAGGCCGCGCTCGGCGGCGGCGTCCTCCACCGCACGGTGCAGCGCGGCGGAGAAGGGGTTGGCCGCGTCCTCCAGGACCAGGCCGAGGGTGCTGGTGCGGCGGTCGGCCCGGCGCAGGCTGCTGGCCGTCAGATCGTGGCGGTAGCCGAGCAGCTCGGCGGCGCGCGTCACCCGTTCCGCCAGGTCGGGGGTGACGGGCTTGCCGTTGATGACCCGTGAGACGGTGGCGATCCCCACCCCGGCCATGGTCGCGACGTCGCGCATGGTGGCGGGCCGCCGACCCGTGTCGTCCTGCTGGCTGGGCAACGTTCTCTCCCCGATCTCGGTGGCTGAGCGAAGGGCACCCGTACAGCCGTTCCGATCCTCGCACCCAGCAGTTTTCCTGCACAGGGTCTGGACTTCGGCGACAGGTTGCCCCTACGTTCAGCGAAACGTTTCCAGCGGTTGACTGGAGCCGCCGACGCCGCTGCCCGCACAGCCTGGCTCGCCCTGGCCTTGGACGAGGCCGAGGGCGAGCCGCCGCCCGCACCGACACGCGTGAAGCGCCGCCACCACCCGGCACGCGCGAAGCGTCACCCGCACCCGCACCCGCACCCGCACCCGCCAGATGTCTACGGCTGAGCCGTGCCCGCCTGCCTGCAAGGAGCGCCATGTCCAGAACCGTCCGTCCGCGCCGCAGACTCCTGGCCGCACTGGCCGTCCTGTCCGGGCTCGGCCTGGTCGCCGCCTCCCCCGCCACGGCCGTCCCGCTCTACCACGAGCAGTACCGCCCCCAGTTCCACTTCACCCCGGCCCAGAACTGGATGAACGACCCCAACGGCCTCGTCTACCACAAGGGCAAGTACCACCTGTTCTTCCAGTACAACCCGGCCGGCAACAGCTGGGGCAACATGTCCTGGGGCCACGCGGTCAGCACCGACCTCGTGCACTGGAAGCAGCTCCCGGTGGCCATCCCCCAGGACGACCAGGAGATGATCTTCTCCGGCAGCGTGGTGCTGGACAAGGACAACACCACCGGCTTCGGGACCAGGAAGAACCCTCCGCTCGTCGCCGTCTACACCAGCGCGCAGAAGGTCTCGGGCAAGCAGCAGCAGGCCCTTGCCTACAGCACCGACGGCGGCACCACCTGGACCAAGTACTACGACAACCCGGTGCTCGACATCGGCTCGGACAACTTCCGCGACCCCAAGGTCTTCTGGTACGCCCCCACGCGCCGCTGGCTGATGGCGGTCGCCCTCGCCGACCAGCACAAGATCTCCTTCTACAGCTCGGCCGACCTCAAGCACTGGACCCACCAGAGCGACTTCGGCCCGGCGGGCGCCACCGGCGGGGTGTGGGAGTGCCCGGACCTGTTCCCGCTCCAGGTCGACGGCGACCCGCAGAAGACGAAGTGGGTGCTGGCCGTCAACCTCAACCCCGGCGGCATCGCGGGCGGCTCCGGCGCCCAGTACTTCGTCGGCGACTTCGACGGCAAGAAGTTCACCTCCGACGACCCCGGCACCACGTACACCCCGCCGAGCGGCACCGTCACGCAGGACTTCGAGTCCGGCTCGTTCGGCGACTGGACGGCCACCGGGAGCGCGTTCGGCAGCGCGCCCGCGACCGGTGCGGTGGACGGCCAGTCACAGGTAACCGGCTTCGAGGGCAAGGCTTTCGCTGACAGCTTCCACGGCGGCGACGCCTCCACCGGCACGCTGACCTCGCCCCCCTTCACCGTGACCAGCAACCACATCAACTTCAAGGTCGGCGGCGGCAACCACCCGCACGACCCCGACGCCGTCCTGGGCGACGCGCCGACACCCACCGGTGAAACCCTCGCCGACTTCGAAGGCAGCACCTACACCAGCCCCATCGGCGACTGGACCACCACCGGCGACGCCTTCGGCACCGGCCCGGCCCAGGGCACCCTCCCCAACCAGCAGCAGGTCACCGGCTACCTCGGCAACGGACTCGTCAACACCTTCCTCAACGGCGACGCCTCCACCGGCACCCTCACCTCCCCGGCCTTCACCGTCGACAAGAAGTACCTGGACTTCCTCATCGGCGGCGGCGCCCACCCCGCGAGCTCCGACGCCCCCACCGCCGTCGAACTCATCGTGGACGGCAAGGTGGTGCGCTCCGCCACCGGATCCAACGGCGAAGCCCTGAACTGGGCCTCCTGGGACCTGTCCGACCTGCAGGGCAAGCAGGCCCGGATCAAGGTCGTGGACGACAACACCGGCGGCTGGGGCCACATCGACCTCGACCAGGTCGTCCTCTCCGACACCCAGGCGAAGCCCCCCTCCACCGAGACCGGCGTCAACCTGCTCGTCGACGGCAAGGTCGTCCAGAGCGTCACCGGCGCCGACTCCGAGAACCTCGACTGGGCCTCCTTCAACACCACCGCCTACAAAGGCAAGAAGGTCCAGCTCCAGATCGCCGACGCCAACTCCGGCGGCTGGGGACACATCCTCGCCGACCAGTTCACCGCCGCCGACAAGCCCGCCCTGAACTCCACCCAGCGCGCCCACTGGCTCGACTACGGCGCGGACTTCTACGCCGCCAACACGTGGACCGACGCACCCGGCGGCCGCCGCGTCATGATCGCCTGGATGAACAACTGGAACTACGGGCAGGCCATCCCCACCAGCCCGTGGCGCAGCGCCGACACCTTCCCCCGCCAGCTCTCCCTGCAGACCGTGAACGGCAAGGTCCAGCTGATCCAACAGCCGGTCCGCGAACTGACCGGTCTGCACGGCGCCGGCACCCGGGTGCCCAGCACACGCGTCGCGAACACCACCACCCGGCTCGCCGTGCACGGCAGCACCCAGGAACTCCAGGCCGACCTCACCGCCGGCACCGCCGACCGCTTCGGCCTGGACGTCCATGCCGGCGGCGGGCAACGCACCCGCATCGGCTACGACACCACCACCGGCGAGGTCTACATCGACCGCACCGCCTCCGGCGCGACCGACTTCGACCCCGCCTTCTCCGGCGTCCAGCACGCCCCCCTCGCCCTCGACGGCGGCCGGCTGAGCCTGCACATCCTTGTCGACGCATCCTCCGTAGAGGTCTACGCCCAGAACAGTCGTGGCGAACAGGTCACCCTCACCGACCAGGTCTTCCCCGACCCCTCCAGCACCGGCGTCGACGCCTTCGCCGAAGGCGGCACCGCCACCCTCGACCACATGCAGGCGTGGCAGCTGAAGTCCATCTGGCCGTGACACGCCCCGGGACCGTGCGCCGGACGCCCCCGGCGGCGTCCGGCGTGCACCCGCCCCCGCGCCGGGCCCGGCCGGACGCGCAGGCGGGGTCGGGCGGCACCGGTACGGGGGCCGCCCCCTATGCGCCGTGAAAGGCAGTGATGTCCCGGTAGATCCGGGCCCCTTCGTCATCGCGCGGCCACGGAGCGAGTTCACACTTCCGCCCCACAGGGAGTCGTGTGACACTGGCGTCTGCTGTCCGCACTGCGGACCCCGTCCACACCGTCCCCCACGAAAGTGCTCCGTGCGCTCTCTCCCACTGCCGCTCGCCCTCACCGCGCGTCTGACCCCGGTGGTCGTACTCGCCTGTGCCGGCTGGGCGATGTCGTCCGGCCCGTCCGACGAACCGCAGGACACGGCGAGCAAGGACACGCAGAAGACGCAGTCCGACAAGTCGTCCGGGCCGTCCTCCACCGCTGTCTCCAAGACGTACGCCGCCGCGCCCGCCCCCTGCACCGGTGTGACCGTGAAGACGGTCACCGCGCTCGTGCCGGGCGCCAAGACGGCGGGCAAGGAGATCCCCTCCACGGACACCGCGCTGCGCCGCACCTGCTCCTGGAACGCGCTCAAGGGCTACGACTACCGCTGGCTCGACATCTCCTTCGAGATCGCGGACTCCGACGAGGCGGCGCAGAGCTCGTACAAGGAGCGCACCAAGGAGAAGAGCGGCGGCGGGGCGGTGCCGGGACTCGGCGACGAGGGCTACTCGGTGGTGAACCTCACGACCGAGGACAAGCAGCAGACCCGCGAGGGCGTCGTCATCGCCCGGGTGGCCAACGCGCTGGTGATCGTCAACTACAACGGCAGCGACTTCGAGACGAAGAAGGCGCCCGCCACCGACGAGATCAACAAGGGCGCGATCAAGGCCGCGAAGGAAGCGGTGGCCGCCCTGCAGAGCGGCAGCAAGACCTGAGTTCTCCGCATTCCGGCCGGCGGACCGGCGCCCGCGGCACGCACGCGGGATGCGTACGTGCGTGCCGCGGGCGCCCGTCTCATACGGCGCTTTCCTCCCGTCGGCCGCGCGGCAGCATCAGGGCCAGGTACACCACGATCGAGGTGCCCAGGCCGACGGCCCAGCCGTAGTCCGCGAGAGGTTCCAGTGCCGGGATCGGACGGCCGTCGAACAGCGGCTTGAAGCTGGCGCCGCCGATCGCGAGGACACCGCCCGTCACGAACGCGGCCACGGCCCGCCAGTTCCAGCCGCCGTCGTACCAGTAGCGCCCGCCGGCCCGGTACAGGTCGGTCAGGTCGAGTCTGCCGCGGCGCAGGATCCAGTAGTCGGCGATGAGGATGCCGGCGACCGTGCCCAGCAGACCGCCGACCAGACCGAGCCAGGTGAAGATGTAACCCTGCGGGTCGGAGTACAGCTTCCAGGGGAAGATCAGCACGCCGAGCACGCAGGTGGCGAGGGCGCCGGTGCGGAAACTGACCTTCCGGGGCGCGACGTTGGAGAAGTCGAAGGCCGGCGACACCAGGTTGGCCGCGATGTTCACCGACAGGGTCGCCACCAGCACGGTCACCAGCGCGAAGAGCAGCCCGACGGCGTTGTCCGTCTTGGCGGCGAGCTGTACCGGGTCCCAGATCGTCTCGCCGTACACGGCCTGCGAGCCGGAGGTGACCATCACCGACAGCAGCGCGAACAGCGTCATGGTCGTGGGCAGACCGAGAGCCTGTCCCCAGGTCTGCGCCTTCTGCGACTTCCCGTACCGGGTGAAGTCGGGGATGTTCAGCGACAGCGTCGACCAGAAGCCGATCATGCCCATGAGGGACGGCCAGAAGAGCTTCCAGAAGTCGCCGCCCCAGCCGAGCTTGGAGGGCTGGTCCAGCAACGGGCCGAAACCGCCTGCTTTGTTGCTCATCCAGATCAGCATCACGAGCGCGCCGACGAGGACGAAGGGAGCCGCCCAGTTCTCGAAGCGGCGGATCGTCTCCATGCCCCGGTAGATGATCGCGACCTGGATCACCCAGAAGATCGCGAACGACAGCCACATGGTCCAGGCGTAGCCGCCGATCTTCCCGGCGTCGCTCCAGCCGCCGCCGATCAGCTTGCCGGCGAGGAAGTAGATCGCCTCACCGCCGATCCAGGTCTGGATGCCGAACCAGCCGCAGGCCACCAACGCCCGCACCACGGCGGGGAGGTTGGCGCCGCGGATACCGAAGGAGGCGCGGGCGAAGACCGGGAAGGGAATGCCGTACTTGGGTCCCGCGTGCCCGGTGAGCAGCATCGGCACCAGCACGATCACATTGGCCAGGGCGATGGTGAACACCGCCTGCTTCCAGTCCATGCCGACGGCGATCAGACCGGAGGCCAGCGTCCACGACGCCGTGTTGTGGGCCATGCCGACCCACAGCGCGGAGAAGTTGTACGTGGTCCAGGTGCGCTTCTCGACAGGGACCGGGAGCAGGTCCTCGTTGGCGTAGGGGCCGCTGGGCTGCGGCGAACCAGGAGCGATCTCCACCCGGCCGTCGGCGAGGGTGACTTGGGCGGTCGGCGGTATGGCCGTGGGAGCGGTGTCGGTCATGGGCAGGCCAATCAAACGAGGGGTGGATCCGGAAAGGCCGTGCGGGGTCTCCGGCCCCCTCCTCCCCGGACGGTGGAGGAGGGGAGAACTGGAGTGGGGGGATGGGGAGGGGAGCGGTGGGGAGCCGCGCGCGGGAGGGGAGGGGTCAGCCGTTGACCGCCGGGATCACCGTCGTGCCGTAGGCGTCGATGACCTTCTCCTGCGCGTCGTGCATGTCGTAGACGGCGAACTGGTCGACGCCGAGGTCGCGCAGGGCGTTCAGCTTCTCGATGTGCTTCTCGACCGGTCCGATGAGGCAGAACCGGTCGACGATCTCGTCGGGCACGAACGCGGTGTCGGGGTTGTCGCTGCGTCCGTGGTGCGAGTAGTCGTACCCCTGCCGGGCCTTGATGTAGTCGGTGAGCTCCTCGGGTACCTGGGAGGAGTGCTCGCCGTACTTCGACACCAGGTCGGCCACGTGGTTGCCGACCATGCCGCCGAACCACCGGCACTGCTCGCGGGCGTGGGCCAGGGCCTGCGGGGAGTCGTCGTCGGTGACGTACGCGGGGGCGGCGACGCAGATCCTGACCTCGCCCGGGTCGCGTCCGGCGGCGGCCGCCGCGTCCTTCACCGCCTTCACCATGTACTCGGTGAGGTACAGGTCGGCGAGCTGGAGGATGAAGCCGTCGGCCTCCTCGCCGGTCATCTTCAGCGCCTTCGGGCCGTACGCGGCCATCCAGACGGGCAGCCGGGCGTCGTCCTTGATCCAGGGGAACCTCACGACCGTCCCGCCGAGGTCCGCCTCCTGGCCCGAGCCGAGCGCGCGGATGACCTTCATGGCCTCGCTGATCCGGGCGAGGGTGTTGGGTGCGCGGCCGGCGACGCGCATCGCGGAGTCGCCGCGGCCGATGCCGCAGACGGTGCGGTTGCCGAACATGTCGTTGAGGGTGGCGAAGGTGGAGGCGGTGACCTCCCAGGTGCGGGTGCCGGGGTTGGTCACCATGGGGCCGACGGTCAGCCTGTCGGTGTTCGCGAGGATCTGACTGTAGATCACGAACGGTTCCTGCCAGAGCACGGCCGAGTCGAAGGTCCAGCCGTAGGTGAAGCCGTTCCGTTCGGCGCGCTGCATCAGGCTGACGACCTTGGAGGCCGGCGGGTCGGTCTGCAGGACGAGTCCGAAGTCCATGTGCGCTGCTCCTAGTTGAGGTACTGACAGGTGGAGCGCGGGGTGTAGACGCCGTGCCCGGCGTGTCCGGTGTACTCCCGCTCGGTGATGACGGGCTCGCCCCGCGACAGCACCGTCTCGACGCGGCCGGTGATCCGCTTGCCCTCGTAGGCCGAGTAGTCGACGTTCATGTGGTGGGTCTCGGCGGAGACGGTCTGCTCGGCCTGCGGGTCGTAGATCACGACGTCGGCGTCGGCGCCCGGGGCGATGGTGCCCTTCTTGGGGTACATGCCGAACATGCGGGCCGGGGTGGCGCAGGCGATCTCGATCCAGCGGCGGCGGCTGATGTGCCCGTCGACGACGGCCTGGTGGAGCAGGTCCATACGGTTCTCGACGCCCGGCAGGCCGTTGGGGATCTTCGAGAAGTCGCCCCGGCCGAGCTCCTTCTGGCCCTCGAAGCAGAAGGGGCAGTGGTCGGTGGAGACGACCTGGAGGTCGTTGGTCCGCAGCCCCTGCCACAGCTTGGCCTGGTGCTCTCTCGGCCGCAGCGGGGTGCTGCACACGTACTTCGAGCCCTCGAAGCCCGGTTCGGCGAGGTTGTCGGTCGACAGGAACAGGTACTGCGGACACGTCTCGCCGAAGACGTTCAGCCCCTCGTCGCGCGCCCTGGCCAGTTCCGCAACCGCTTCCATCGCCGATACGTGCACCACGTACAGCGGTGCCCCGGCGACCTGCGCGAGCTTGATCGCGCGATGGGTGGCCTCGGCCTCCAGGAGGGCCTTGCGCACCTCGCCGTGGTACCTCGGGTCCGTCTCGCCGCGCGCCAGCGCCTGTTCGACCAGGACGTCGATGGCGATGCCGTTCTCCGCGTGCATCATGATCAGTCCGCCGTTCTCGGCGGAGCGCTGCATGGCGCGCAGGATCTGGCCGTCGTCGCTGTAGAAGACGCCGGGATACGCCATGAACTGCTTGAAGGAGGTGACGCCCTCCTCCACCAGCCGGTCCATCTCCTTGAGCGTGTCCTGGTTCACGTCAGAGACGATCATGTGGAAGCCGTAGTCGATCGCGCAGTTGCCCTCGGCCTTCGCATGCCAGGCGTCGAGGCCTTCGCGCAGGCTGTGCCCGACGCTCTGCACCGCGAAGTCGACGATGGTCGTCGTGCCGCCCCAGGCGGCTGCCCGGGTGCCGGTCTCGAAGGTGTCGGAGGCCGAGGTGCCGCCGAACGGCAGCTCCATGTGGGTGTGGACGTCCACCCCGCCCGGGATCACGTACTTCCCGGTGGCGTCGATGACCCTCTCGGCGGTCCAGGCCTCGGCGGCCGGGGTGCCGGAGGCGGCGAGGGCGGCGATACGGCCGTCCTCGATCAGGACGTCGGCGTGGATCTCGTCGGACGCGGTGATGACGAGACCACCCCGGATGACGGTTCGGCTGCTCATGCTCCCTCTCCTGCCGTGTTCAACACTGTTGTCGTGTCCGAGGGTTGCCGCCGGTCCGGCCCCCGTGCTCCGGACCGGCGGCGGCCGCGGCCGACTACGGTGCGGTCAGCGGACCGTAGGCCTCCGGACGGCGGTCCCGGTAGAACTGCCAGCGGTCGCGGACCGCGCGCAGCTTCGCCATGTCGAGGTCGCGGACGACGAGTTCGGGCTCCTTGTCGCTGGCCACCTCCCCGACGAACTGGGCCTCCGGGTCCACGAAGTACGAGGTCCCGTAGAAGTCGTTGTCGCCGAGTTCCTCGACGCCGACCCGGTTGATCGCGCCGACGAAGTACTCGTTGGCGACGGCGGCCGCCGGCTGTTCCAGCTGCCACAGGTACGCGGACAGACCGCGGGAGGTCGCCGACGGGTTGAAGACGATCTCGGCGCCCTCGAGTCCCAGTGCGCGCCAGCCCTCGGGGAAGTGGCGGTCGTAGCAGATGTACACGCCGATCTTCCCGACGGCCGTCTCGAAGACCGGCCAGCCGACGTTCCCGGGGCGGAAGTAGAACTTCTCCCAGAAGCCCTTCACCTGCGGGATGTGGTGCTTGCGGTACTTGCCGAGGTAGGAACCGTCCGCGTCGATCACGGCGGCGGTGTTGTAGAGGACGCCGGGCTGCTCCTCCTCGTACATCGGCAGCACCAGGACGATGCCGTGCTCCCTGGCCAGCGCCTGGAAGCGCTGGACGATCGGGCCGTCCGGGATCTGCTCGGCGTACTCGTAGAACTGCGGGTCCTGGACCTGGCAGAAGTACGGTCCGTAGAACAGCTCCTGGAAACACAGGACCTGGGCGCCCTGCGCGGCCGCGTCGCGGACCGCCTGCTCGTGCACCTGGATCATCGATTCCTTGTCGCCGGTCCAGGCCGTCTGGAAGACGGCGGCACGGATCACTCTGCTCATCGGGACCTCCGGTCGCTCGGTGTACGAGGAGCCTAGGAAGCCGATCGGCCTGCTTTGAGTTGCACGGTGTCACGCCTGCGCACGTCCGGCGTGTCACCGTGTCACGTCTTCCCGGACCCATGTTTCACCACCGTTTTCCCAGGTCGTTCCATGTTTCTCAGCTGTTTCCCGTGCCCCGGCCGCGCGCGGTCAGCTCTGCTGCGCGTCGTGCGCGAGAAGCGCGATGTGCACCGAGGCGGCCTGTTCGAAGTCGTCGAGGTCCACGCCCAGCCGGCCCTCTATCGCCTCCAGGCGGCGGTACAGCGCGGGCCGGGAGACGTGGTGGAGCTGGGCGGTGCGGGACTTGTTGCGGCCGGTGGCCAGATACGTCCGCAGGACGGCGAGCAGGTCGTCGCCGGCCGCGCACAGCAGTCCGTCCAGCTCCCGCTCGGCGAACGACTGCACGTGCGGGTCGTCCCGCAGGAGCCGGATCAGCCCGCGCAGGTGGACGTCCTTGAGGCGGACGACGAGCGGCAGGTCGAGGACGGCGGCCGAGTCGGCCACGGCGTCCGCCACGTGCTGGGCCTCGCGCAGCCCGGCGGGCACCTCGTCCCAGACGGTCCGCGGGTCGGCCGCCGCGACGACCGTGCGGGCCTGGCCCGACTCGGTGCGCAGCCGGGTCGCGAAGTGGGCGGCGAGCGCCTCGGCGTCCTGGTCGCGGGCGAGGCTGAGCAGCACCGCCGTCGCCCCGTCCGCGAGTTCCGCGACCAGTCCCGCGAGCCCCAGCAACCGCAGTACCCGTTCGAGCCGGTCGAGGGCGACGTCCCGCACGACGAGCGGCACGAAGGTGCGCCGGTTGACCGGGAGGCCGGCCGCCCGGGCCCGGGGCAGCAGCTGGCGTGCCGGGACGACGCCGGAGATCAGATCCGTGAGCAGGCTCTGCGCGGACTGCTCCTCCCAGGTATGGGCGGAGGAGCCGCCGAGCATGCGGTGCAGCACGAGCGCCTCGGCGGCCCGGTCGGCGAGCAGCCGTCCGCCCGCGGTGTCGCCGCGGTGCCCGCAGAGCATGATCTGCCCCCAGCGTTCGCCGCGGCCGCCGAGTTCGGCGCGGATCCAGCCGTCTCCCTCGGTGCCGCCGGCCTGGCGGGCGATGCGTTCCCAGTCCCGCAGCACGTCGTCGACCGCCGACCGCTCCCCCGCCGTGGCCAGCACCCGGTGGGCGAGGTTGGTGACGACGACGGGACAGGCGGCGTGCTGGGCGATCTCGTCGAGCAGCAGCTGCAGCGGGGCTCCCGCCGTGATCAGCGCGGTGAGCGCGGTCCGCACGGCCTCCGAGAGGCTGACGGCGGCGAACTTGCGCCGCACCAGCCGGGACTGCACCTCCTCCGTCAACTCGGCGAAGGGGAAGGGGCGATGAAGCACGATCATCGGCAGCCCGCACCGTTCGGCGGCCCGCCGCATCGCGTCGGGCGTGGTCGGGAACGCCCGCCCGAGGCCCAGCACCACGGCCGCGGCCTCGGCGCGGTGCAGGGAGTGGACGTACTCGGTCTGCGCGCTCTCGTCGCCGGCGAGCAGCACCCCGGTGGTGAGGACCATTTCGCCGCCGGTCAGCATCACGCCGACGTCGGCGGCCTCGGCGACGTGCACCCAGCGCACCGGCCGGTCGAGCCGGCCGGCGCCCGCCACCACTTCGGGTTCTCCGGCCAGGACCCTTTCCAGGGCCAGGACCTGACGGACCGACAGGGCGGGCTCCAGCGGCTCCACGGGCCCCCAGGGCTCCAGGGCAATGGTCATGGCGATGTGTTCCCTTGGCTCAGGCCTGCGCTATCGCGTGCTCCTCAGCGCGCTTTCGAGGATCGCGGCGCCCTCTTCGGCCTCCGCCACGGTCAGGGACAGCGGCGGGGCGACGCGCAGGGCGCTGGTGTCGTGGCCGCCGCCCTTGCCGATCAGCAGCCCGTCGGCGCGGGCCGCCTCCAGCACGGCGGACGCCCGGTCCGGGTCGGCCAGACCGGTGCCGGGCCGGGTCAGCTCGACGCCGATCATGAGGCCGCGTCCGCGCACCTCCCGCACGCCCGGATCCTGGGCGGCGGCGGCCCGCAGCCGCTCGATGAGCATGCCGCCGACCCGCCGGGCGTTGCCCTGGAGGTCGTGTTCCAGCAGGTAGGAGAGGTTGGCGAGAGCGGCCGCCATGGTGATCTGGGTGCCGCCGAAGGTGGAGATGCTGTTGGCGTCCAGGCAGTTCATGATCTCGGAGCGGGCGATGACACCGCCGACGGACATGCCGTTGCCGATGCCCTTGGCGAAGGTGACGATGTCCGGCGGACCGCCTCGGCCGTGTGCCTGCCAGCCCCAGAAGTGCTCGCCGGTGCGGCCCCAGCCGGTCTGCACCTCGTCGGCGATCCACAGGATGCCGTGTTCGTCCAGCACCTCGCGGAAGGCCGCGTACAGGCCGTCGGGCGGCGAGGTGAACCCGCCGACCCCCTGGATGGGCTCGGCGATCAGGGCGGCGGGCGCGCGGGTGTGGCCGAGCAGGTCCTTCAGGTCGGCGACGCAGGCGTCGACGAAGGCGGCGTCGTCGAGGCCGGCGAACGGTCCTCGGCCGCGGACCCCTCCGTGCACGTACAGCGTCTGCAGCGGTGACAACGAGGTCGGGGACCAGCCGCGGTTGCCGGTGATGCCGACCGCGCTGAAGGAACGGCCGTGGTAACTGTTGCGCATCGCCAGCACGGTGTTGCTGCGCCGGTGCGTGGTGGCGAGCAGCAGCGCGGTGTCGTTGGCCTCGGTGCCCGAGGTGGTGAAGAAGACCCGGGCGTCGGGGATGCCGCTGATGTGGGCGATGCGCTCGGCGAGCTCGACCATGGGCCGGTTGAGGTAGAGCGTCGAGGAGTGGACGATCCGCCCGGCCTGCTCGGCGACCGCCTTGGTGACCTCGGGCAGCGCGTGCGCGGTCATGGTGGTGAGGATGCCGCCGAAGAAGTCGAGGTACTTGTTCCCCTCGGAGTCCCAGACGTGCCGGCCCTCGCCGTGGGTGATCTCGAGCGGCTCCTCGTAGTAGAGGGCGAGCCAGTCCGGCAGGACGCCCCGGTGCCGGGCGTGGAGGTCGCTCACGGCTGCACCAGCCCTTCGTAGGCGTCGGGGCGGCGGTCGCGGTAGAAGGCCCACTGCTGCCGGACCTCCTCGACGAGGTCGAAGTCGAGGTCGCGGACGACGAGTTCCTCGTCCCGGTCGCTCGCGACGTCGCCGACGAACTTGCCGCGCGGATCGACGAAGTACGACGTCCCGTAGAAGTCGTTGTCGCCGTACTCCTCGACGCCCACCCGGTTGATCGCGGCGACGAAGTACTCGTTGGCGACGGCGGCCGCGGGCTGCTCCAGCTGCCACAGGTGGGCGGAGAGGCCGCGGTGGGTGGCCGACGGGTTGTAGACCAGCTGGGCGCCCTGGAGACCCAGCTGGCGCCAGCCCTCGGGGAAGTGGCGGTCATAGCAGATGTACACGCCGACCCGGCCGACGGCCGTGTCGAACACCGGCCAGCCGATGTTTCCCGGCCGGAAGTAGTACTTCTCCCAGAACCCCTTCACCTGGGGGATGTGGTGCTTGCGGTACTTGCCGAGGTAGGAGCCGTCGGCGTCGATCACGGCGGCGGTGTTGTAGTAGAAGCCGGACTGCTCGACCTCGAAGACCGGCACGACGATCACCATGCCGGTCTCGCGGGCGAGGTCCTGCATACGGCGCACGGTCGGCCCGTCCGGGACCGGCTCCGCCCAGCGGTAGTGCTCCGGCTCCTGGACCTGACAGAAGTAGGGAGCGTTGAACACCTCCTGGAACCCGATGATCTTCGCGCCCCGGCGGGCCGCCTCCCGGGCGTGCTCCTCGTGTTTCGCCACCATGGACTCGGTGTCGCCGGTCCAGGTGGCCTGGACCAGTGCGGCACGTACGACGTTGGCCATGAGCTGCTCCTTCGACGGGACGTCAGAGCCTCTACGCCCGTAGACGAAGGTCGTAGAGGGACGAACGTAAGCCTCCTGGACGGGCTTGCCAAGACCATCGTCGTCAACCCGCGGAGTCGATCGCGTTTCACACCCCTGTGGGTGAGTCGCGGTGCGTCCGGCGCAACGGGCGCGGCGCCGGTCAGGCGGTGAACCCGGCCACCCGCAGGGCGTGCACCAGGTCCCAGTGGCGTTCCTCCGAGGCGGTCCGGGCGGCCGCGAGCAGCAGCGGGACGAGGGTCTGCGGGTCCGGGGCGGCGCTGCGGGCGGCCTCCTCGGGGGTGCGGACCCGGACGTAGGCGTCGAGCAGCGCGCGGGCCTCGCGCCGCCGGCCCTCCCGGACCAGGCCGAGGACGCCCTGCCCGATCTCCTCGGCCGGCCGGGCCACCCCCTGCCGCAGGATCTGCTGCCCGTCGGCCGTGCGCCCCACCGCGACGAGCGCGTCGGCCGCGGCGACCAGCCGGTCGGCGGGGAGGGAGGCGGCCTCCCAGAGCAGAGTCGTCCAGTCGGCGGTGAGCCCGGCGCGCTGGAGCTCGGCGGCGAGCAGCGGAATGCGCGCGGCGGGCAGCGCGGCGAGCTCGACGAGCAGGGCGTGCGCCTCGCCGCTGCGTCCTTCCGCACGCAGTCGCACCAGATGCCGGACCGCGTCGACGGTCTCCTGCCGGGCCGTCGCGTCCAGCGGCTCGCGCTGCGGCTCGGCCGACCGTGCGGCCGGCGCCTCGGCCGCTCCTGCGAAGCGGGCGCCGCGCAGGCTGCGACGGGCGGGCGCGGCGGGCTCGGCCGGCCCGGGGGCGGGGGCGGAAACGGGCGGGACGGCGAGGGGGGCGACGTCGGCCTCCTCGGCCATGCCGGCGAACCGGGCGCTGCCGCGGCGGCGCTTGCGCTGCTTGGGCACGGGGGCAGGGTCGGGAGCGGGGGCGGGGGCGGGAGCGGGGGCGGAGTCAGGTGCGGGCTCCGGCTCGGGGGCCGGGTCGGACGTGACTCGCGCCTCGGACGCTCCGGCGGCGCGCGTCTCGTACGCCGTCCGCGTCCCGTATGCCGCCCGCGCGTCGTATGCGATCCGTGCGTCGTCCGCGAGGCCCGCCGCGTGCCCGTGGCCCGTGTCGTGTCCGTGACCCGCCTCGTGCCCGTGGCCCGCCCCGTGCGGGTGCCGGGTGTCGTGCGCGTCGGCCGGGGGACCGGCCCGGCGTGGGGGCGCGCCGGCTGCCGGGAGGCGGTCCGCCTCGGCCATCCGGTGACGGAGTTCGGCGCACCGGGCGGTGGCCCGCTCATGGTCGTCGTGGGCCCAGGCTAGGTCCAGCCGGACGGCGTCGGCCTGCTCCCGGGTGTTCGCCGAGGCGAGCCGACGTCCCAGGTCGGCCTGGCGTTCGGCGGCGTAGCGCTGTTCGCGGAGCATGACGTCGAGCCGGTCCCCGAGGGCGTCACGGCCACCGGGACGGGAGTCGTGGGCGGCGAGCGCGGCGGCGTGCAGGGACCGGGCCCGTGACGTCTCCTGCCCGGCGGCCGCGGCGCCGTAGGCGGCGGCGAGGTCCTGGAGCACCGCCTCCACGACGTCCCAGGGCGGCACCTCGTGGCCGTCGAGGCAGGCGCGCATGCCGTCGGGGTCGCGCTGCCAGAAGACCGCGCACCAGCCGGCGCCCTGGTCGAGGCGCGCCAGCAGCGCGTTCAGGTAGCTCGCGAACTCCCGCACCCTGCCCGGGAGTTGTTCCACAGCCATCGTTCGTCTCCCGCCCGACCGGAACACTCCGGCTCGTAGAAAACACCAGCCGTGTTACAGCGCGGCTACGACCAGTTTTCAAAGCGGACGCGGCGGCGACATGGCGCAATCTTGACCCCGGGTCTCGGGTGCGGACCGGGTGGGGCCCCGCGACGGCCCCCGCGGATCACACGGCCGCCGGCGAGCACAGCCCCGCCAGCTCGTCCATCGACAGCCCGAGCACGCGGGCGAGCGCGGCGACGGTGAAGAACGCCGGGGTGGGCGCGCGGCCGGTCTCGATCTTACGGAGGGTCTCGGCGGAGATTCCGGCGCTCGCCGCGATCTCGGCCATGCTCCGGCCGCCACGCGCCTCGCGCAGCAGCCGGCCGAGCCGTTCGCCGCGCTCGCGCTCTTCCGGGGTGAGGGGGGTACGCACCATGCCGCCATTCTAATACCGGTATAGTAATTGGCATGGTGGAACTGAAGACGGACACATCGATCGACGCCATGCACGAGGCGGGCCAGGTGGTCGCCCGGGCCCTGACAGCCGTGCGGGAGGCCGCCGACGTGGGCGTCTCCCTGCTGGAGCTGGACGAGCTGGCCCACGACGTGCTGCGGGCCGCGGGCGCCACGTCGCCGTTCCTCGGCTACCGCCCGGAGTTCGCGCCCACGCCGTTCCCGGCGGTGCTCTGCGCGTCGGTGAACGAGGCGATCGTGCACGGCATCCCCACCCGCTACCGGCTGCGCGACGGCGACCTGGTCTCGCTCGACTTCGGCGCGCAGCTGGACGGCTGGGCGGGCGACTCGGCCGTCAGCTTCACCGTGGGCAGGGCGCGCCCGGCGGACGTCCGGCTGATCGAGACGGCCGAGCGGGCCCTGGCGGCGGGCATCGAGGCGGCGGTCGTCGGCAACCGCATCGGCGACATCGCGCACGCCATCGGCACGGTGTGCCGGGCGGCGGGCTACGGCATCCCGGACGGCTTCGGCGGCCACGGGATCGGCCGCCACATGCACGAGGACCCGGCGGTCCCCAACGAGGGCCGCCCCGGCCGCGGTCTGCCGCTCCGCCACGGCATGGTCATCGCCATCGAGCCGATGCTGATCGGGGGCGGCACGGACGGCTACCACGCGGCCCCCGACGGCTGGACCCTGCGCACGAACGACGGCTCGCGCGCGGCCCACGCGGAGCACACGGTGGCGATCACGGCCGGCGGACCGAGGGTACTGACCGAACGCCGATAGCCGCACCGGCGGCGTCGCGGCCACGGCCGGTTGTGTCCGTGTTCTCGGGGCTGGGCCGCGGGCCGACCGCGCCGGTGCCTCCGCGCCCGCGCCGTGGAGCGGGTGGGCCCGGCTGTGGATCACAGGCACGCCCGTCCGTGGCCCGGACGCGAGTCGCGGGCACAACCGACCCGCGGCTCGAACGCGGAGGCGCGGGCGCTCCGGTTCGTGGCGCGGACGCGGGGGCGGAGTCGGGCGGGTTGGTGCCGTGGGGTGGTGTCGGCGCGTGATTCCTGCGCGTGCCCGCGGTGGGCGGGCGTGCGAAGGTGGGGGTACGGCCCCAGCCGAGGGCACCCGGCACCGCATCGCACGTCGATCGAACGGAACGCCATGAGCAGCGGCTTCAACGGCCCGGAGGGCTACGGCGACCCCTTCGGCGAGTTCCTGGCCCGCTTCTTCGGCGGGCCTCGCCCCGGCCCCCGCCAGATCAACATCGGCCAGCTCCTCAGCAGGCCCGCACGCGAGCTCGTCCGCGGCGCCGCCCAGTACGCCGCCGAGCACGGCAGCCGCGACCTGGACACCGAACACCTGCTGCGGGCGGCCCTGTCCGCGGAGCCCACGCGCTCGCTGCTCAGCCGGGCGGGCGCCGACCCCGACTCCCTCGCGACACAGATCGACGAGCGGTCGGGACCGGTGCAGCATCCGCCGGGCGAGGTGCCCCCGCCCACCTCGCTGTCCCTGACGCCCGCCGCCAAGCGCGCCCTGCTGGACGCGCACGATCTGGCCCGCAGCCGCGGCGCGGGCCACATCGGTCCGGAGCACGTGCTGAGCGCCCTCGCCGCCAACCCGGACTCGGCGGCCGGGCACATCCTCAACGCGGCCCGCTTCGCCGCCGCCGGTCTGCCGTCCGACGCCATGGACGCCGGCGGGCCCGCCCACGCCGCGGACGGGCAGCGGCCCACGGCCACGCCCACCCTGGACAAGTACGGCCGCGACCTCACCGAGCTGGCCCGGCAGGGGCGCATCGACCCGGTGATCGGCCGGGACGACGAGATAGAGCAGACCATCGAGGTCCTCTCCCGGCGCGGCAAGAACAACCCGGTGCTGATCGGCGACGCCGGCGTCGGCAAGACCGCCGTGGTGGAGGGACTCGCCCAGCGGATCGCCGAGGGGGACGTGCCGGACGTGCTCGCCTCCCGGCGCGTGGTCGCCCTCGACCTGACCGGCGTGGTCGCGGGCACCCGCTTCCGCGGCGACTTCGAGGAGCGGCTGAACACGATCGTCGACGAGATCCGCGCGCACTCCGACCGGCTGATCGTCTTCATCGACGAGCTGCACACCGTCGTCGGCGCGGGCGGGGGCGGCGAGAGCGGGGCGATGGACGCCGCCAACATCCTCAAGCCGCCCCTGGCCCGCGGCGAGCTGCACATCGTGGGCGCGACGACGCTGGAGGAGTTCCGGCGCGTCGAGAAGGACGCGGCGCTCGCCCGCCGCTTCCAGCCGATCCTCGTCCCGGAGCCGTCCGTCGCGGACGCGCTGGAGATCCTGCGCGGGCTGCGCGACCGCTACGAGGCCCACCACCAGGTCCGGTACGCCGACGAGGCGCTGGTGGCGGCCGTGGAGCTGTCCGACCGCCACCTCAGCGACCGGCGGCTCCCCGACAAGGCCATCGATCTCATCGACCAGGCCGGCGCCCGGGTGCGGCTCGGCTCCCGTGCCAAGGGCACCGACGTGCGGGCGATGGAGCGCGAGATCGAGGATCTCGCCCGCGACAAGGAGCGGGCGGTCGCGGACGAACAGTACGAGGAGGCCACCCGCCTGCGGGACCGCATCGTCGAGCTGCGGCAGCGCGTCGCGGACACCGGCGGCGAGGACGCCTCCGACGACGGCCGGCATCTGGAGGTCACCGCGGAGGCCGTCGCCGAGGTCGTGTCCCGGCAGACCGGCATCCCCGTCTCCCGCCTCACCCAGGAGGAGAAGGACCGGCTGCTCGCCCTCGAGGAGCATCTGCACGAACGGGTGGTCGGCCAGGAGGAGGCCGTGCGGGTCGTCTCCGACGCGGTGCTGCGCTCGCGCGCCGGTCTCGCGAGCCCCGCCCGGCCGATCGGCAGCTTCCTGTTCCTCGGACCCACCGGCGTCGGCAAGACGGAGCTGGCCCGGGCGCTCGCCGAGGCGCTGTTCGGCAGCGAGGAGCGGATGGTCCGGCTCGACATGAGCGAGTACCAGGAACGGCACACCGTGAGCCGACTGGTGGGCGCCCCGCCCGGCTACGTCGGCCATGAGGAGGCCGGGCAGCTGACCGAGGTGGTGCGCCGGCACCCGTACTCCCTGCTGCTGCTGGACGAGGTGGAGAAGGCCCACCCGGACGTCTTCAACGTGCTGCTGCAGGTCCTGGACGACGGCCGCCTCACCGACTCCCAGGGCCGCACGGTCGACTTCACCCACACCGTCGTCGTGATGACCAGCAACCTGGGCTCGGAGGAGATCACCCGCCGGGGCGCCGGCATCGGCTTCGGGCCGGGCGGCGGCGAGGCGGACGAGGAGGTGCGGCGGGAGCGGATCCTGCGGCCGCTGCGCGAGCACTTCCGGCCGGAGTTCCTGAACCGGATCGACGAGGTCGTCGTCTTCCGGCAGCTCACCGACGGGCAACTGCGGCAGATCACCGATCTGCTGCTGGAGGGCACGCGCCGGCTGGCGCGGGCTCAGGGCGTCACGGTCGAGTTCGCCGCCGGGGCCGTCGACTGGCTCGCCGAGCGCGGCTACCAGCCCGAGTACGGCGCCCGCCCGCTGCGCCGCACCATCCAGCGCGAGGTCGACAACCAGCTCTCGCGGCTGCTGCTCGACGGCCGGGTCGGGCAGGGCGACCGGGTGCGGGTGGAGGTCGAGGACGGGCGGCTGGCGTTCCGCACCCCACCGCCCGTCCCGGCCGCCGAGTCGTGATCCCTACCGTGCGGGGTGCACCACCTGGGCCGACCCGCCGCCGCGCCGCACGGTCTCGGCGGCGGCCAGCCACCTGCCGTCGGGCAGCCGCTGCACGGCTGTCGCCGCCCCGATCTCGGGGTTGAGCTTGAACGAGTGGCCGATGGCCTCGAGCCGGGCCCGCAGGCCGCCCGGGGAGGTGTCGCCGTAGAGGGCGGGCTCCAGCTCCGTCTGGGCGGCGTTGCGCTGGCTGGCGCGCGGCGCCGCGATCGCGTCGACGAGCGGCAGCCGGCGGTCGAGGAACTCGGTCAGGGTCTGCAGCACGGTGGTGATGATGGTCGCGCCGCCGGGCGACCCCAGTGCCACGACGGGCCTGTCGTGCTTGTCCAGGACGATCGTCGGCGAGATCGACGAACGCGGCCGCTTGCCGGGACCGGGCAGGTTCGGGTCGTGCACGGCCGGGTTGGCCGGGGCGAAGGAGAAGTCGGTCAGCTCGTTGTTGAGGAGGAAGCCGCGGCCGGGCACGGTGATGCCGCTGCCGCCGGTCTGCTCGATGGTGAGCGTGTAGGAGACGACGTTGCCCCACTTGTCGGCGACGGTGAGGTGGGTGGTGTTCTCGCCCTCGTACGTCGTCGGGGCCGCCGTGCCGCCGGTGGCGCAGGCGGCGGGCTTGCGCGGGTCGCCGGGCGCGAGGGGGCTGATGAGGACGGCGTCGTCCTTGATGAGGCAGGCGCGCGAGTCGGCGTACCGCTGCGACAGCAGCTGCTTCGTCGGGACGTCCTCGAAGGCGGGGTCGCCGACCCAGCGCCCGCGGTCCGCGAACGCGATCCTGCTCGCCTCGATGAAGTGGTGCAGGTACTGCGCCTCGCTCGCCTTCGACAGGTTCGTCCGCTCGAGGATGTTGAGGGCCTCGCCGACGGTCGTGCCGCCCGAGGAGGAGGGGGCGATGGAGTAGACGCCGAGGCCGCGGTACGACGTCCTGGTGGGCGCCTGCAGCTTGGCCCGGTAGGCCGCGAGGTCCCTGGCGGACAGGCCGCCCGGCCGTGCGTTCCAGCCGGAGGCCGGGTCCACGGGCGGGTGGTTCACCGTGGAGACGATGTCCTCGCCGAGATCGCCGCGGTAGATCGCGTCGACGCCCTTCCTGCCCAACTCCTGGTAGGTGCGCGCGAGATCGGGGTTCTTGAACGTCGAGCCGACGACCGGCAGCCGTCCGCCGGGCAGGAACAGCTCCGCGGTGTCCGGGAAGTAGCGGAAGCGCGCCTCGTTCGCCGCGGTCTGGGTGCGGAAGGTGTCGTCGACGGTGAAGCCGTCGCGGGCCAGGCGCTCGGCGGGCTTGAGGACCGTGCCGAGCCGCTCGCTGCCCCAGCGGGACAGGGCGGTCGCCCAGGTGGCGGGCGTGCCCGGCGTGCCGACGCCGAGGCCGCTGGTGACGGCGTCTGCGAAGGCGAGCGGTTTGCCGTTCTCCAGGAAGAGGCCGGAGTCCGCGGTCAGCGGCGCCGTCTCGCGGCCGTCGATGGTCTGCACGGTACGGGACTTGGCGTCGTAGTAGACGAAGTAGCCGCCTCCGCCGACACCGGACGAGTAGGGCTCGGTGACGCCGAGGGCGGCGGCGGTGGCGACGGCCGCGTCGACGGCGTTGCCGCCCCGCCGCAGCACCTCGATACCGGCCGCCGAGGCGTCCGCGTCCACGCTGGCGACGGCTCCGCCGTAGCCGACGGCGACCGGGACCTTGGCGACGGGGGCTCTCTGGGGGGCGGGTGGCGCGGCGGCCCCCACCGTGACCACGGCGGCCGAGACCGCCAGGACCGACAGTTTCCGCGCGACAGGGCGACGCATCCGTACCTCCAGTGCGGGACCGTCCGCGCAGCGTAACCACATTCGCGGTGCCCGGACAGGCGCCTTCAGGGCACTGTCATACGACTGCCACACCTCGAACACGGGTACGCCTCGGGCGTGTCGGCCCGCTACCATGCGCGCCCATGAACGACGACGTGCGCAACATCGTCCTGGGCGTCATCGCGGCGGGCGTCAGCGCCGCGCTCGGCTGGGTCACCCGCACCTATCTGTGGCGCCGCAGACTCCGGCGCAAGCAGGCGTTCTTCGGGCTGCCCGAGAACTCGGAGTGCCTGCTCGTCGTCAACCGCGACGCGGGCAGCGCCGACCTCGCGGTGCACCGGCACGACGTGTTCGCGCTCCTGGAACTCGCTGCACTGATCAAGGACTGCGGCGCGGGCGCCGAGGTGGTCACACAGGACGCGGCCCGGCAGGGTTTCGGAGAGCGAACGGAGTTCTGCGTCGGCGGCCCGGGCTCGAACCGGCGTACGGCGGCCCATGTCCAGGCCATGCTGCCGGGGGTGCGGATCAACACCGACCGCGAACCGGGCCCGGACCGGCTGGCGTTCCAGATCGGCGCCGAGCACTACCGGATGGAGTCGGGGGTCACCGAGTTCGTCCTGCTGGCGCGGCTCACCGCGGGGCGGCGGCGCGGGGCCCGGCCGGTGTTCCTGTTCTGCGGCCAACGGGCCATCAACAACCAGGCCGCCACCCGCTATCTCGTCCGCCATCACGAACGACTGGCCCGCAAGTACGGGGACGGCTCCTTCGTCCTGCTGCTGAAGGTCGTCAGCTCCCACGCGTACGGGCCCGACGTGGTCGAGCTGGTGGACGACGTGACCCGCCAGGCCCAGGCTCCCCTGCCGGAGGCGACAATCGTTACTGCCACGTAACTTACCGGCGGGTTACCTCCGGTAGGAGATGCGGTTACCGTCGGGTCACTTTGCAATGCGGCAAGTTGAGGAGTGAACCGTGGGACAGCACCGCAGGGCCCTGCGCACGACCGCCGTGGGCGCCGTCTCCGTTTCGCTGGCGGCCGGCGCCGTCCTCGCCCTGGCCCCCTCCGCGCAGGCGGCCGGGAGCGCCGTCCGGTACGTCGACATCGCGGGGGACGGCGGAACCGTCCTCAAGGCCAACGTCGTCACCCCCGCCGGTGCGGACGGCACGCGCCGCTACCCGCTGATCGTGCTCCCCACGAGCTGGGGTTTCCCGCAGGTCGAGTACCTGGCCCAGGCGCAGCGGCTCGCCGACTCCGGTTACGTCGTGCTCAGTTACAACGTGCGGGGCTTCTGGCAGTCCGGCGGGGACATCGACGTGGCGGGCCCCCGCGACGTCGCCGACGCCTGCGAGGTCATCGACTGGGCGCTCGCCAACACCCCGGCAGACGCCGCGCACATCGGCATGGCGGGCGTCTCCTACGGCGCCGGGATCAGCGTCCTGGCGGCCGCCCACGACCCCCGCGTGAAGGCCGTGGCCTCACTCAGCGGCTGGGGCGACCTGATCGACTCGATCTACTCCGGCCGCACCCAGCACCTTCAGGCCGCCGCCGTGCTGGACACCGTGGGCACGGTGACCGGCCGGCAGAGCGCCGAGTCACGGGAGGTCTTCTCGGCCTTCTACTCCGGCGACCTGTCGAAGGAGAAGGACCTCGTCGCCTGGGGGAAGAAACGTTCACCCTCGACCCATGCCGACCAGCTCAACCGCAACGGCACCGCGGTGATGCTGGCCGGCTCCTGGGGCGACACCGTCTTCCCGCCCAACCAGTCCGCCGCCCTCTACGAGAAGCTGACCGGCCCCAAGCGGTTGGAGTTCCGCCCGGGCGACCATGCCACCGCCGAGCTCCCCGGTCTGTTCGGACTGCCCAACGACGTGTGGACGGACACCCGGCGCTGGTTCGACCACTACCTCCGGGGTGCGGACAACGGCGTCGACCGGGAACAGCCCGTGCGGCTCAAGTCCCGCACCGGGGGCGGCTACGAGGGCTACCCGGACTGGCAGTCGGTGAACGCGACGCGCAGGAAGACGGCCCTGGCCGGATCCACCACCATCCACACGAACGTGGACTCCGGCGCGGACGGCGGGATCGTCTTCCTCTCCAGCATCCTCGACCAGGTCGCACAGCTGCCCCCGGTGGCCTCGATCCCCCTGCTCCCCCGCCGCTGGGCCGCCGTGTGGCAGTCGGAGAAGTACGCCACGACGCAGCGGGTGCGCGGTACGGCCCTGCTGCACACCACGGTGACCCCGACCGCGCAGAGCGGCACCCTCGTCGCCTACCTGTACGACGTGGGGCCGCTCGGCCTCGGCAAACTGGTCGGCAACGCGCCGTACACCTTCCATGGGCGCACGCCCGGCAAGCCGTTCGGCCTCGACCTGGAGCTGGGCTCCACGGCCTACGACGTCCCGGCAGGACACCGGCTCGCCCTGGTCGTCGACACCGTCGACCCGCTCTACATGGAGCACAACCCGTCCGGCGCACGGCTGACCTTCTCCTCACCGGCGGACGACCCGTCGTACCTGTCGGTCCCGCTGCGCGAGCAGTGATCTCCGGCCGCTGCCGGGACGGGTGCGCTCGGTGGCTGCCGCCGTCCGGACTCAGTGCTTGAGGATCTTGGAGAGGAAGTCCTTGGCGCGGTCGCTGCGCGGGGCGGTGAAGAACTCCTCCGGAGTGCGGTCCTCCACGATGCGGCCGTCCGCCATGAAGACCACGCGGTTGGCGGCCGAGCGCGCGAAGCCCATCTCGTGGGTGACGACGACCATGGTCATCCCCTCGTGCGCCAGTTGCCGCATCACCTCGAGGACCTCGTTGATCATCTCGGGGTCGAGGGCGGAGGTGGGCTCGTCGAACAGGAGCGCCTTGGGGTCCATGGCCAGGGCGCGGGCGATGGCCACGCGCTGCTGCTGGCCGCCGGAGAGCTGCGCCGGGAACTTGTCGGCCTGGTCGGCGAGGCCCACGCGGTCGAGCAGTTCGCGCGAGCGCCGGTCGGCGTCGTCCTTCTTGCGGCGGCGGACCTTCACCTGACCCAGCGAGATGTTCTGCAGGACCGTCTTGTGGGCGAAGAGGTTGAACGACTGGAACACCATGCCGACCTCGGAACGCAGGCGGGCCAGCCCCTTGCCCTCCTCGGGCAGCGGCTGACCGTCGAGCGTGATCGAGCCCGACCGGATCGGCTCCAGCCGGTTGATCGCGCGGCACAGTGTCGACTTCCCCGACCCCGAAGGGCCGATCACCACGACCACCTCCCCCCTGCCGACCGTGAGGTTGACGTCCTGCAGGACATGCAGCTCCCCGAAGTACTTGTTGACGTCACGCAGCTCGATCAACGGATCGACGGCCATGCGCAGCCCTACTCACTCTCAGCTGTGTCGTGGTCGCCGCAAACTATCCACAGAAGGGCGGGGGGAAGAAGCGACACGCACCTTCCGGGCATTAGCCGTATTTACATCGCCCGCCGCCCGTGCGCGGCTCGCCGGCGCGGTCAGTCCTCGGCCACCTCTGCGTACAGCTGGGACAGCTCGGGCGTCCCGCTCACGGCCCACTCCCGGCCGGCCGCGACCACGTCGACCTCCCGGCCCGACGACAGCCGGACGACCGCCTCCCCGCCGGGCCGGATCGCCCAGGCCGCGCCGGGCACGGAGCGCACGACGACCGTCCCCAGGTAGAGCCCCGCGTCGTGGCCGAACCAGGGCAGGTTCTCCTCGTCGTCGCGCCAGCGGGGCGGCAGCTGGTCGAGCGCCTCCAGCGAGCCCGCCGTGTCGTCCAGTCCGATCCCCTGCCGGGCCGCGTGCGAGCGCAACAGCTCACACTCGGCGAGGAGTTCGGCGATCCCTTCGGGGTCCTCGGCCAGGACCGCCGCACGGTACTTCTTGCTCCTGTTGCCCAGGAAAGGGATGTTCATAGACCCAGCGTGACATTCGCACCGGCATGCACACCACAGGGCGCGCTGGCCCGCGCGCCCCGGCGGCCGGACGGGCCCTACACCTCGAGGTCGACGACGACGGGCGCGTGGTCCGAGGCGCCCTTGCCCTTGCGCTCCTCGCGGTCGACGTAGGAGTCCTTGACCGCCTTGGCGAACGGCTCGTTGCCGTACACCAGGTCGATGCGCATGCCGCGGTTCTTGGGGAAGGCGAGCTGACGGTAGTCCCAGTACGTGAACGGGTGCTCGTACTTCAGGGGGCGCGGGACGACGTCCGACAGCCCGGCCTCGCGCAGCGACGCCAGGGCGGCCCGCTCGGCCGGGGTGACATGAGTGAGGCCCTCGAAGGCGGCCAGGTCGTACACGTCGTCGTCGGTCGGCGCCACGTTGTAGTCGCCCATCACCGCGAAGGGCCTGCCCCCCGCCGCGTCCCCGGCGACGGCCGCCTTGAGGGCCTCGAACCACTGGAGCTTGTAGGCGTAGTGCGGGTGGTCGACCTCGCGGCCGTTCGGCACGTACACCGACCACACGCGGACCGGACCGCAGGTCGCCGAGACCGCGCGCGGCTCCGGCGCGCCGTCGTAGCCGGGGTCGCCCGGCAGGCCCTTCACGACGTCCGCCAGGCCGACGCGGGAGACGACGGCCACGCCGTTCCACCGGCCGGTGGCGTGGACCGCCGACTCGTAGCCCAGCTCGCGCAACGGCTCGAACGGGAACTGCTCCTCGGCGACCTTGGCCTCCTGCAGGCACAGCACGTCGGTGCCGCTGCTCTCCAGCCACGCCAGGAGCCTCGGCAGGCGGGCGGTGATCGAGTTCACGTTCCAGGTCGCGATACGCATGTCCCACAACCTACCGGGCGCCACCGACACTCACAGTGCCGCGCTCTCCCCCGGCTCCAGCCGCAGGTGCTCCGCGCCCCCGAGGGCGCCGATCTGCCGGTCGTAGATCGGCCGGGCCAGGTCGGTCAGCAGGGCGTCGTGGACGTCGTAGGCACGCTGCGGGCGCACCTCGCGGACGTAGTCGATGACCTCGGAGATCTTGCTCCAGGGAGCCATCACGGGAAGCATCAGCGTCTGTACGGGGCGGCCGGGGACGGTGAGCGCGTCGCCGGGGTGGAAGACCCGGCCGCCGTCGATCAGATAACCGACGTTGGTGATGCGCGGGATGTCGGGGTGGATGACGGCGTGCAGCTCGCCGTGCACCTGGACGTCGAAGCCCGCCGCGGTGAACGTGTCGCCGTGGCCGACGGTGTGGACGCGGCCCGGGAAGGCCGCGGAGATCTTCTCGGCCACCGACCGCAGGGTCCAGACCTCGGTCGCCGGGTCGGCCTCCAGGGCGGTGCGCAGCCGTCCCTCGTCGAAGTGGTCGGGGTGCTCGTGGGTGACGAGGATCGCGTCCGCGCCGAGTGCGGCGTCCGCCTCGCTGAACCCGCCCGGGTCGACGACGAGCGTGCGCCCGTCCTTCTCCAGGCGCACGCACGCGTGCGACTTCTTCGTGAGCTTCAGTGCCGTCATACGTCCCATCCTGCCCCGTGCCGGCCGCCGGGCTCACTCGGTGGGGGTGGTCTCCTCGAGGACGACCTGCTGCGCCACCCTGAACGCGCCGTTCGCCGCCGGCAGGCCGCAGTAGACGGCCGCCTGGAGCAGCACCTCCCTGATCTCGTCCGGGGTGAGGCCGTTGCGCAGCGCGGCCCGGGTGTGCACGGCGAGCTCCTCGAGGTGACCGCCGGCGACCAGCGCGGTGAGCGTGATGCAGGAGCGGGTGCGTCGGTCGAGGCCCGGACGGTCCCAGACCTCGCCCCAGGCGTAGCGGGTGACGAACTCCTGGAAGTGCCCCCCGAAGTCGTCGGCCTGCGACAGCGCGCGGTCCACGTGGGCGTCGCCGAGGACCTCCCGGCGCACCTTCAGTCCGGAGTCGTACGGGTCGGGGCGGCCCATGACCTGCGGCGGCTGGAGAACCGGGGCGGGCGCGATCTCCGCGAGGGCCACCGGCTGCTGGGACTGCAGGGGCTGCGGCGGCATGGTCGGCACCGCCCGGACCGGGATGCCCGGGACGGCCGTCTGCCCGGTGACCGAGTCGTAGGCGGGCTGCCACGCGGTGGAGAAGTGGTGGACCAGCAGGTCGGTGACGGCGGCCGGCTGCTCCACCGGGACGAGGTGTGAGGCGCCCGGCACGACCGCGAGACGGGCGTCCGGGATGCCGGCGACCAGGGTGCGGGCCTCGGCGGGGCCGGTGACCTGGTCGTCCGAGCCGGCGAGGACCAGCGTCGGGACGCCGACGAGGCCGATCTCGGCCCGTACGTCGAACGCGGCGAGCGCCTCGCAGGCGGCTATGTAGCAACCGGGGTCGGTGGTGCGCACCATCTGCACGGCCCACTCGGTGATCGCGGGCTGCGCGGCCGCGAATCCGCCGGTGAACCAGCGGTCGGGCGAAGTCCGGGCGATGGGGTCGAGGCCGTTCGTGCGCACGATCACGCCGCGCTGGCGGAACTCGTCGGCCGTGCCGAACCGAGGCGACGCCGCGATCAGCGCGAGCGAGGCGACGCGCTCGGGGTGGCGCAGCGCGAGCTCCACGCCCACCGCGCCGCCGAAGGCGCAGCCCGCGTAGCCGAAGCGCTGCACCCCGAGCCCGTCCAGCGTGACGAGCAGCCGTTCGGCGAGGTCCGGGACCGAGCCCGCCGGGTGGGCGGGTGCGCCGCCGTGGCCCGGCAGGTCGAAGCGGAACACCCGCCACTGCTGGGCCAGTTCGGGAACCTGCCGGTCCCACATGTGCCATGTGGTACCCAGTGAGGGACCCAAGATCAGGACCGGAGCGTCTTCTGGCCCGTCAAAGCGGTATTGCAGGGTGTTCGGGGGTGTCTCACTCACGCCCCAGACCCTCTCACGTCTCACGGACGCCCCTATAACGCGGGGGTGCGGGAAACCGGTCTGACCAGGTTGAAGACCTCGCGGGCGGCATATCGCTTGAGGCATCGGATGATCTCACGTCGGGTCTTGCCCTCCTGGGTGCGGCGTTCGTAGTACGCCTGGGTGCGCGGGTCGTGGCGCAGCCGGGTGAACACGATGCGGTGCAGGGCGGCGTTGGCCTGCCGGTCGCCGCCGTGGTTGAGCCGGCGCGTGCTCCGACGGCCCGAGGAGTACTCGACGGGGCTGACTCCGCAAAGGGCAGCAAAGGACGCCTCGGTGTTCAGCCGCTCGGGGTTGTCTCCCATGGTGATCAGGAGAGTGACGGCACTGTCCGGGCCGATGCCCACCGGTACGAGCAGCTGCGGGGCGTGGCGCTCGACAAGCAGGGTCAGGCGCCGGTTCAGCTCATCGATCTGCCCGGTGAGCTGCTCGATGCGCTCGGCGAGCATACTCAGGGTCATATGAGTGGCCTGGGCCACGGCGTCCTCGTCGCCCCCGCCGTCGCACAGGCCGAGGCGCGCGCAGGTGCGGAACAGCTCGGCATTGCCCAGGCTCGACAACCGCTCCCGCAAGGCGGGGTCAGCTATGACCAGGACGGCCTTGAGCTGGTTGATCGCCTGGGTGCGGGCCTTGACCGCGGAGACCTTGGCGAGTTTGAACATCCGGGCGCTCTGCACCGGACCGTCGCCGGATTTGGCCCGCGCCCGGGCCCGACCACTGAGCACAGCCCGCGCAGCAGCCTGCGCATCGAGCGGGTCCGACTTCCCGAGCAGACGGCGGGCCGAGCGATCGGGCCGGTTCACTTCATACACCTGGACGTCCTGAGCCAGCAGATAGCGGGACAGGCCCGCTCCAAAGGTGCCCGTGCCCTCCACACCGGCCCGGCGCACCGTCCCCCGCTTGCGGGCCCAGACGAGCAGTTGTCGGTAGCCGGCTGCCGTGGCCGGAAAGGACTCGGTGCCCAGGATTTGCCCGAGCGGGGAGAGCACGGCGGCGACATGAACCTCGCCGTGCGTGTCCACGCCCAGAACGACCTCGCGCCGAACGGGCGGATCCGTGCTCGAGGAGGTGCTGTGCTGTCTGGTCGTCATGAGTGGTTCGCCTCCCGCGTGGTGACGTGCTGGGTGGCTGGCACCGGCCTGGACGGGCGGTCTGAACCGTGATGGCGCCTGACTTGCGGCAAGGCCCCTATTGGGACACGCCCTGTGGCTCGGTGACAGCAGACACCATCCCGCAACGACAGTCGACAAGCCTGTGACTGGACACTTCGGTCATAGATCTCATGAGTCAGACCCCGCCCGGGACAGCACCACCCAACAGTCCCACCAGCACCGGCACAACGGCATGATCCGATCACTGCCGGATGGGTTCGTCCGAACCTGTACTCAACCTGGCCTGGATGGGCTGACAATGAGTTGACTTCCCGTCCACCCATGACCGGCATTGACGAACAGTGCCGGTGGCGGTTGCATCCCACCCGTCGACGACAGCCTCCTGGCCCGCCTTACCGGCAGTCTGTCGTCGACCATGACACGAACGGGCTGGACGAAGTCCACATACCCGCCAGCCTCCGCTTCCAGAGGTAGCACCGGCTAGCTCTCCTGGGAGGCCCCACCAACCCCGAACCGGGGGGACAGGCTTCTGTACGGCTTCCTCCAAGGAGGCCCAGCTGGCCGACTTCTTGGGTAGGTTTGCCACCGAACGTTTTGGGAGGGCAGGGATGGGATCGGTAGGGGGCCACCGACGGCTGGGTGCGGTATTCGTCCATGGCTTCAACTCGTCGGCAGCGATGTGGGAACCGTTCACGTCGTTGATCGACCAGGACGAGGACTTGGACTTCGTCAGGCCGCTTCCCTTCTCCTACGACACGCGGTTGTGGCAGCCCAGTCCGCTGCGCGGGGTTCCCGAATTCGACACGGTGGCTGACAGTTTGAAGGAGTTCCTGGACACTGAAGCCGGGGGCTTCGATCGGCTGATGTTGGTCTGCCACAGCCAAGGCGGGCTGATCGTCCAGCGCTGCCTCGCTCGGATGCTTGTCGAGGGGCGCGGTCAGGATTTGGCCCGCATCCGGCGGGTCGTGCTTTTTGCCTGCCCGAACAACGGCTCGCAGTTCGCTCTGGCACTGCGTCGCGGGGTGCTGCGGCGCAATCCCCAGGAACGCCAACTACGGCCGCTGGACCAACAGATCACCGACACTCAACGGGCTGTCCTCCGCGACATCGTCAACGCACAGGAAGTTACCGCGCGGACCTGTCCCATTCCGTTCTCGGTCTATGCCGGCGAGACCGACAACATCGTCACTCCCGCCTCGGCACGCAGTGTCTTCCCCGACGCAGCCGTCCTGCCCGGAGATCATTCCGGCATTGTGCGGCCCGCCTCACGCGCACACCGCTCCTACTCCACCCTCAGACGGCTAATCCTCACCGCCACTGAAACCGACCCCTCCGACACCAGTAGGGCGACACAAGCAGGTCATCTTCCTGCCGTCCTGACGGCTCAGGACTCCGCGATGTCCAGCACGCGCGTCGCATCCGAACCCTCGGACGTCGTCTCAGAGAGTCCCGCAATCAGCGCCGTCACGATCGGGACCTTTCCCGATTCCGTCACTGTGGTGCGGGTGGCCGAACGCATCCCAGACATGGATGATGCCGATTTTCGGCGGCAGGTGATCAGCCTGATGCGGCAGGCGTTAGCGCCGCAGGCGGGGTTCTCCCCTGCGTTCAGGGCACATCCACGTGATCACTTGTTGGAGATCGTCGAGCGCTGCCAGTCACACCGCATGCGTGGTGCTGCGCTGGCTGCCTTTCGGGACGCCGTCAGGGTCCTGCGCCCCGACGATTCGGCTACCGCCGAGTTGTGCGAGATGATCAGGGACCCTGAGTGACAGCCTTCGAAGATCCCGCACCTCTGGGCAGCCGACGCAGCTCGTTTTGGTCCAGGCTCAGCCAACGGCGTAGATACGAGCCGGTACCCGTGGAGTCAGCAGCGGTATCGACATCGGTGGCGGGAGGGCAACGGCCGTACCACAGCGGCTGGTCCGCTGAACACGTCGATGAACTCTGCCACGCCCTTTTGGGTTTCTACGACATGCAGCACAACCCTGAGTTCTTCAAGCAGGTCCTGGACTCCATGGGGACGGAGCTCGGAGAGGGGAACTCCCCTTTTGTGGTCCCTTACCACGCCCATGCCCGCAGTCAGGTGGCGGCTCTGGTGCACGTCATGGACCGTCACCACGATCCCGGCAGAGTCTTACGGGCGCTCTCCAAGGTGCTCCATTTCCTGCGGAGCGAAGAAGCCGCCACGGTGCGCCTGGCCAGGATCGTGGACGAACTGGCCCCCGCAGGAAGGCTTACCGGGTCAAGACTCAGAGCGGTTGTCGCCCAGCTCGACGCCCTGAAAGATCCCGTGCCGCTGCCTTTCGCCGATGAAGCGCTGCGAAGAGCGCTCCTCCCCGGGGAACCGTCCGGGCTACGGGGCAACGAGACTGTCACCGGGATGGTCAAACGGCTCAACGATGCGCGTGACTTCACCACTGTCACCGCGCAGGCTGCGCCTCACGCGCCTTTGGTGCTGCGCTTCCTGTCAGAACTCACCGGCGCGTTGTCCGAGACGGAACAGTTGCTGTTGCGCAGTCAAATTAGCCTGGCGGTGAGCGAACTCGGGCTTCCGGCCAGCGTAGAGGCCGAACTCTCCGGCCGCGGTCGACGGTTGGTGCCCCCAGACGAACGCCGGGTCCTGCAGATCCGTCTCCGAGAGACCGTACCTGGTAAACAGAAGTACACCGTCGACGCCGCACTGTTCGACTTGACAGCGACCGGTCTGTGTCGCCCCCGCAAGCGGGAGACGCAGCGGCCCCTTAGCACCAGTGAACTCAAGGAATTCGGTCGTACGTGTCTTACCGAATGGTCCGACCTGGTCATGTCGCTTGACGAGGCCGACTGGGTCCGCGTGGAGTTCCTGCTCCCCTGGTCACTGCTGGGCCATCCCGTCGAGCACTGGCTGACGGATGGACACGAATATCTGCTGGGGCACAAGTACCCGGTGGTCGTGCGTTCCCTGGATCGGTTGGAGAGGCCGTCGTGGCGCCGGGACTGGACTCGTCGGTGGAGAGCCCTCCAGCACGCGGCCATGTGGCCATCGTGCGATGGAATCGCCTGGCTGGCCCTCGACACCCCGCCGCAGAGCGGACTGGACGGCGAAGTACTCCACGTCCGAGGACGCGACGGAGAAGTGCGGGCCTGGCTAGACGAGCGCCCTCAGACCACCGCTCTCGGGCTCGGGCTCGCCTTCGCCTACGACCCGCAGAGCCCGAAGCGCGCGCTCTGCCTTCAGGAGGCTGTGTGCGAGGGAGTCCCTCTCATCGTGTGGCGCCGGGACGGCGGCGACCCGGTGGAACTCGCCCGGCGCGCGAGCGAGATCGTCGCCGCCAAGTTCTCCGAACTCCCCGACCATATGCGGCGCTGGCGCCGGACAGCCGCCAGGGACAACACCGGAGACATGCACAACCATCTGACTCTCCTTTGGGATGATCCCGAATGCGTTCGCCAGGAGACGGTTTTGACCGCGCCGACCCATCCACAGAAGTCATGACGCCACCGAGCGAAGGAGGGCCGGTATGAACGAGGCAGACACCGGCGGCAATCACCCCGGTCCAGTGACGCCGGCGGGCGCAGGCGACACTCTGACGACCAGTCCGGAGCCGGACTGGTGGATGTACCGCTGTGCTTCCGAACCGCACGACGGCATCAACCGGCTGCCCGTCGCACCACCGTGGCGTTCCTTCGCCCATTTGATCGAGCCCGAGGAGATCCTCGATCCACCACCTTTGCCAGCGGGGGCGGCTGAGCAGCGCCGTCTGGGCCGCCACCTGCGGGCGACCACGTATCAGGCGGACCGCGAGGAGATCCACCTGGTGAACATGGCCCTGCTCCTGCGCCGCCCGCTGCTGGTCACCGGACGACCCGGGGTCGGAAAGTCCACCCTGGCATACAGCATTGCCCACGAACTGCGGCTCGGGCCCGTTCTGCGTTGGCCCATTACCAGTCGCTCGACACTGCAGGACGGCCAGTACCACTACGACGCGATCGGCCGACTCCAGGACGTCGGTCTGCGGGAACGGACTGCCGAACAGTCGACACGGTCCGAGGAGGGCACTCCAAGGGAGGTGCAGCCACCGGACATCGGCCGGTACCTGCGGCTCGGACCACTGGGCACGGCGCTGCTCCCGTGGCGCATTCCGCGGGTCCTGCTCGTCGACGAAATCGACAAGAGTGACGTAGATTTCCCCAACGACCTGCTGCACGTCTTCGAGGAAGGCGAGTTCGCCATCCCCGAACTCGCCCGCCTCAGCCAGCCGACGGCCCAGGTCATGACGGCTGACGATGGCGGCTGGGCGGAGCTGCGGCAAGGCCAGGTCCGCTGCCACGAGTTCCCAATCGTGGTGCTGACCAGCAACGATGAACGGGAATTTCCCTCAGCCTTCCTGCGGCGCTGTATCCGTCTCGAAATCCGCCCACCGGACCGGGCCAAACTGGCGCGGCTGCTGGCCGCTCACCTGCCAGCGTCCGAAGGGCCGCCGCCGTCCGTACGCGAGGAGCTCATCTCCGAGTTCCTGCGAAAGCAGGACGACGACGGGGCGGAACTCGCCAATGACCAACTGCTCAACGCGGTGCGGGTGGCGCAGCAGATCTGGAACGACCCCGAAGAGCGCGATCTCATCAGGGACCACCTGATGCGGCCACTGAATGAAGGGTGAGCTCCATGGACGACAGCCTGGCACGCGGTATGGCCCGGCTGCTGGCCGGGACGGACGCCCCGTCAGTCGAGGAGATCGCGGACGCGCTGTGGGTAGCCCAGGTCATAGGCCGCAGTGCCTCGAACGACGCAGTTCAGGACGGAGACCCCACCCGCGCCGTCACTACAGAGGCGGACGCAGAGACTCCGGCTCACGACCTGCCTGGAAACGACCAGGACTCGAGGACTGCAGGGAGATGGCTGTCCCGGCTACGTCACCCGTTCAGTGCCCGTCGAAACCGCACGACAGACGCCGACCGGCCCTTTACTCCCACTCCGCCAGCCATTCCGCTGTATCCGGTGTCGGCGAGCATGGGCAGGGGGATGGCTCAATCGCCTGGCGAGGCGTCTGATGTGCCGGGCGCCGTGGTACGGGTGCAACGCGAACCGGCGCTGAGCGAGTCCTTGTCGATCTCACGGGCCCTTCGCCCGTTGAAGAGGCACGTGCGGGCCCCTGGCATTCAAACGCTGGACGAGGCGGCAACGGCGAGGGCGACCTGTGAAGCGTCCATGCTCATGCCTGCTTGGCTTCCTCGCACCGAGCGATGGCTCTCGGTCGACTTGATCGTGGACACGGGACCCTCCATGGTGATGTGGCGTCAGCTGGCCGCAGAGCTGCGCACCTTGCTCGAAGGACACGGGGCCTTTCGCACGGTGCGCACCTGGGCACTCGACAGCAGCGGAGACGAGCCGCGGCTCTCCCCGTTCCGCCGCAGGCAAGGTCCGGGACCGAAGCGGACCATGCCCCTGGAACAACTGGCGGATCCCACCGGCCGACGCGTCTTACTGCTACTCACCGACGGTGTCGGGCCCCTCTGGCACCGCGGCGGTATGAACACGGCGCTGTGCCAATGGTCCCGCAAGCGACCGGTGGCCGTCCTCCAGGTGCTTCCCCGCAGCATGTGGCACCGCACTGCGCTAGCCCCTGTGCCTGTACTAGCCCGGCCCGGGCCACCCGGCCACGCGACTCCACTATTCCGAACCGACACCGCAGTGCCAGGCACGCCGCTCAAGGCCCAGTACGACCGCTGGGTGCCGGTGCTGGAGCTGGACGCGGACTGGATCGCGCCCTGGGCCCGGGTAGTCGCGGGGCGCGCTGCAGGCTGGACACCCATGCTGGCTGTCCCCACCGGCGGCCCTGAGGAGGACATCGGCGCGGCACCCGATGAGTACGACGAAGCGCTGACCAGCCTTGACCCGGCGGCTCTCGTCGAACGATTCCGAAGTGAAGCTTCACCGAGCGCTTTCGAGCTGGCCGGTTACCTCGCAGCCACTCCAATGGTCCTGCCTGTCATGCGGCTGGTCCAGCGAACCATGATGCCGCGTTCAAAACCGGCGCACCTCGCGGAGGTCTTCCTGTCCGGGCTGTTGACGCCGCCCGATGGCGCCGCCGTAGACCCCGGCGAGGACCCCGACCTGCGACTGTATGATTTCCGGCCCGGTGTTCGCGACGTACTGCTCAACACGCTGACTCGGCAGGAGTCCCTGCGCACCCTGGATGTAGTCGGACAGGTGTCGGGAAGGGTCGCCCAACGCCTTGGAGGCAGCCTCGACTTCCGTGCGCTGATCCCCGCGACCGGTGACAAAGACACTTGGCGCCTTCCAAAGGGAAGCCGTCCCTTCGCACAGGTCGCCGCCTCGGTCCTTGCCGGCCTCGGCGGCGAACACCGCGCGACCGCGACGGCCCTCGCCGACGAGATCACCGTTGATTCCGGCGACCGCCCTCGCCCTGAACGCAAGCCGCGGCGGGCCCCGCGGGCAACCCACTCCCCGTCAGGCTCAGGGCTGGTCGTCAGCCAGCCGATGCTCTTCGTCGGCCTAGGCGGCACCGGTGGCCTGGTCGGCGCCGAACTGGAGCGCAGACTGCGCGCCGAGCTGTACGGCCCGGACGGCTCGGCACTGAGGCGGCTCAGTGGCAACGCGCCCTACCAGTTACCCGACTGCCTGCAGTTCGTGTACGCGGACTACAGCGAGTCGGACCTGATGCGGCTGCCGCAGTTCAACGTGGACCCGTCGCTGCGGGCCGCCTACTCCCGTACCTCACGGGTCACCCAAGACCTGCTGCCGAACTTCGACAGCTCGCCCGAGGTCACGAGGATGCTCCGGGCCAGCATGCGCGAGGAGGTCGCCGACTGGCTGCCGCCGCGCACCGACGAACCGCGGGTCACCCCGCTCCACAACGGCGCGGGCCAGCTGCCCACGGTCGGCCGCGCCGCCCTGTTCGCCACGCTCCGGCACGGCCTGGGCCCGGTCCTGACACCGCTGCTCCAGGCGATCGACGCGATGGCCAGTTCCGGCGGCGAACTGGCCGAGCTGGGCGGCGGAAAGGTCACCGGCTGCGATGTGTTCGTCGCCTTCTCGGTGGCCGGCGGCACCGGCGCCGGGATCTTCCTCGACTACCTCCACCTCATCAACCACGCTTTCCAGCTGCGCCGGTTCAACGGCGTGAAGATCTACCCGCTGGTCGTCATGCCGTCGTCGTTCTCCTCGGCCACCGGCGGCGGACGCGAGGCCGACCTCAACGCGGCCCGCGCCCTCGTCGACCTGTTCCGGCTGGTGGACGGGCAGAACGCGCCGACCGAGGGCGCCGAGATCGGCGACCTCGACCAGAACGCCGGACTCGGCGTCCGCTACCCCGGCAACCAGCCGATCCGACTGCGCACCGGCATCCTGCCCACGTCGTTCCTGTTCAGCCCGACCGCCGGCATCCGCGCCGACGACCTGCGCCGTTCAATCGTCTCCCTGGTGATGTCGCTGATCGGCACCAGACTGGGCGACTCCAGCAGCCGGGGCCGGACCACGGTCGGCGACGACGACTTCCAGACCTTCGCCGCCAGTTTCATCAACCGGGGCGTGCACCGCAGCGCCCTCTCCCCCACCGGCATCGGCCGCCAGGGCGTCTCCACCAGCCTCGTCGCGTCGATGACCGTCCCCATGGACCAGCTCGCCGACCTGGTGGCCGACCGGCTGCTGCGGGAGGCGGTCACCGACCTCCTGCAACGGCCCCGGACCTCGCTGCGCGAGACCACGGTGCCCATGATCCGGCAGCTGTTCGCCGACTCCCACCTCGAAGAGCTGTGGGAACGCAAGCAGTTGCCCGTCCAGGACCCCGACCCGCTGCCGCGCGGCGACAAGGCCGTCGAGACGGCGCTCGGCGAACGGATCTCCGACATACAGCGGCTGCTCGCCGACCTGCGGTCCGTCGCCGAACGCTCCGCCGCCGTGATGGCCGACCGGTTCGACCCAGGCCCCGCCATCGACAGTCTCCTGCAGAATGTGGACCCCTTCCTCGCCGACCGGATCGTGCGGGGCATGCCAGAGAACGACGACCCGATCGCCAGGCTGGGCTTCCTGGGCATGCTGGACAACCGCTCCCGCGCCCCGCAACGCCCCGCTGGCATGACCGACCAGCCGCCCAAGATCCCCCGTATCAAGGGCAAACTGGCCGGCGTCTCACGGCCCCGCTGGGGCGACGACGACGTACAGGCCGTGCTCCGGGAACAGGACGCCTGGTACCAGTGGCGCTGCCGGACCATCTGGCACGAGGCATGGCGCAAACAGCAGGAGCATTGGCGGGCCCCCGCCGACACGGCAGGCGCCGACCTCGCCCGGCTCGTCAACGCCTTCCGCGCGCACAGCGATCAGGAGCGCAAGGTCTCCGCGCGGAAGGGCATGGAACTGTACGAGGAGCGCACCGGCATCTCGTACCTCCTGCCACCGCAGCGTACCCTCAACCACTTCTACGAGGATGTGGTGACGAGGCTGATCCGCCGCGAGGGACTGCGCGAGACGGACGCCGCGTCGGAACTGCTCCTCACGCTGATCGACGGCGAAACCTGGCGCCAGGTCCACACACTCAGCCACCGCAACCCGGACGACGCGGTGGCGAACGTCAAGACGCAACTGCAAGGTCTCATCTGGCGTCTCTTCGCCGAGAACGAGGCGCATCTGGAAGAGCAGCCGCTGTTGCAGTCCGTGGGCACCCTGCTGGCCGCCGCGGCTGGCGACTCCGACGCCACCGACCAGGTCAGCAAGGAGGCCATCGACCTGTTCGGCCGCAAACTCGCCGGCCTGCTGCCGGCCGGCTTCGCCCCGGAAGGCACCGGCCCCCTGCGCGTGCTGGTCACCTACCCGCGCATGGAGGCCGTCGACGAGGTCGAGCAGTACCTCGGCAAGGCACTCCGCCTCCCCTCAGACGCCCGGAACTCCGTCGAGTACCGGGGAGTCGGGAGTGACTCGGTCACCGTCGTCCTCTTCCGCAGCGAGATGAGCCTCACCCAGGTCCCCGAGGCCCGCAAGGTGCTGCGCCAGTGGGCCGGGGCCAAGGACAACGAGCAGGCCCAGGACGTCCTGCGCTGGCGCCAGCGCCTCGGCTACAAGGACGACTGGATGGTCAGCGGCGAGGAGGACCGCCGCGTCATCCTGCACCGGCTGCTGTGCTGCATGTGGAACGGCCAGGTCGACGTCGTCGACGGCCAGACGGCGTCCCCGGACCGCGTCCGGCTGCGCCTGCACCCCGAGACGGGACCCCAAGTACCAGGCGTACGGCTGCGGTTGGGCGACTTCCCCGGCGGGGTGTCGAGCTGGGCGGAACTACTCCGCTCCTACGAACGCTGGACCGTCCTCGACGACGAGCGCACGGTCGAGGACTACTGCCGCGAACTGATGGGCGCCCAGCCGACGGGCCTGACCAGAAGCGGCAGCGACCCGCACCCCCTGTTCGTCGAACTCGTCGAGAAGATCGCCCCGCGCCAGCTGGACCTGCTCACGGAGCGCCGCGAACGCGACGGCGAACGCGTCGAGGGCTGGGTCCGCCCCCTCTGGGAGTTCTGGGCAGAAACCCTCCCGGCCGCCCTGGACACCGAGTTCGGCGACCAACGAGCGGTCCAGCCCACCCTGCGCACCCTCCTGGAACACGCCCGCGGAGACACCTCCACCCCACGCCTCCACCCGGAACAGGAAGCTCCCCGACACCCGGTCGGCGACGAGGACGACTGGGACACGACGCTACGCACTACTGGCGCCGACGAGAGCGGCAGGTAGTCGGGCGCTGGCTGGCCAAGTGTGGTCACTTGTAGCGGTAGAGCTGGTGCAGGTGGAGAGCGTCGGTCTGCCATTGCGCGTACGCGGCCTGGGCCTCGCCGAGCATGTACCGGCCCAGCCGGTTCGCCGCCCGCTCATAGCGGCGTGGCGAGTTCGTGTCGGTGGCGGCCAGAAGCGCTGTCAGGAGGGGTTCACCGGTCGGCGTATTAGTGTCGACCTGGGTGAGGACGTCCACCTGGTCGTCCGGGTGAAGGTGACGGGGCAGGGCGGAGCCGAGTTGGCGGCGCAGCTGCGGCCAGGACGTCGTGGAGCGCTCGCGGGCGGCCTTCTTCAGCGCGCCGCGCACCGCGGCTGCCACCTCGGTGACCTTCTCCTCGGTCAGCCGCTCCCGTTCCGGGCTCCTTGTGCCGTCCCGTCCTTTGGTCCCGCCGATGGCGTCACGTGGCTGGCTCGGGCTTCGGGGCCCCGCCGCCTGGGCAGGGCTCCGCTTAGGGCGGGGCCGCGGCGTACGCAGGCGCGCAATCCACCCGTCGGCCTGGCGCCGCTGCGCCCACGTCACCTCGCCGCCGGGTTTCGCGGGTGAGTGGCCGGTCGGACAAGCGGCTCAGATACTGAAGGGCCCTGCCGACGCGATACTGGGCGGCCCAGGCCGGGCTGACGTAGGGGGTGAGTCCCGAGGCGGCCGGGTGGAGCGCGTGGGTGGCCGTCACCCAGGAGTCAACCTCTTCGCGCTGCAGCGCGGTGACGTGGTCGCCAGCCTCATCGGCGGTCTTCTTCAGCTGGCCGATCATCCGGTTGACCTCACGCTCGGGCAACCGGTCGGCCAAGCGCCGCAGATCGCCGAGCAGGTCACGCATACGACGGTGCGCAGCCGCGCCAGGGCGACGAGAGATCCCGGACATGGCCACCGGCACGATCGACTTCACCACGGCCCCGCCGTACGGCGACCGCACAGGCCACAGCATCGTCCTCAAGAAGGTCCGCCGCAACGGCGACGCCATCGCCGAGCCCGACGTGCTAGGCAGCCGCGTCGCGGGTGACACGACCGCACTCACGGAGACGGAGTGCGACATCAAGGACCCAAGTGAGGCACGAGAGGGGTGTCGGGCAGTCGAAGTCCTTGGCGACCTGCCCGACGGAGCGGCCACTGCGCCAGCGCAGCTCGACGATCTCGCACATGAACTCCGGCATGAACGAACGGCGAGGCCGAAGCTTCTGCTTCCCCATGCCTCCCATTTGGACATCTTTCCGAGGCAGAATCCGGATCCCAAATGTCCGGCAAAGCGGATCAGGCCCACTCCTCGTCCACCCGTGACCGGCATTTGCGGACAGTCCAGTGGCCCGCCCTGGCAGCGGCCCCTCACCGGCCATCGCACGGGCGGCCTCGAACCCTCATCCTGGGTAAACTGCCAGCCGCAAGTCCCAGAACTACTAAGCGAGTTCCCTCGTCGGCTTCCTCCAGTTCCTCCACCAGGTTGGGTGCTCGATACGGAATCGAAGCCGGTAGGCCGACGCGCCGCGCAAGACAACTCACCGGAGCCCGCCAAGGAATTTCCGGGAGGCCATGCACACCACACCTGACGCATTGTCCGACGCGAGAGATAATCTCATCGGGTGGCCCAAGACGTCGCTGCACCTTCGGGACGTGTGTGACTTCGCAGGCTCCAGGGGTGCTCCGGGGCTCGGTATCCGCGCCGGGTGTGTGCCTCCTTGGGTGGATGGGTGCTGACTGTTTTCGGAGGAACTGCTGGTGGCGCAGATCGACTTCCGTCTCGTCCAGACGGCGGTCATGGGAGGCCAGGATTCGGACCAGCCGGTCATCCTGCCCGAGGAGCCCCACAATCTGGATGAGTTCCGGCGCCAGTTCGGCAAGGACGACTTCTGGTGCGGGACGCTGCTCGGTGGCTGCGGCGAGCGGCTGATGACCAAGCGCTACGAAACGAAGGTCTGTCACTTCTCCCATTTCCCGGACCGCGACGGAAGCCGGGCGGCTTGTCATCGCACGGCCAACGGCGTCGACAGCGCCGATCACCTGTTTGTGAATTCCCTGATGATTGGGCGAGTTCAAGCATCAGGGGAGGTGTCTGTTGAGGGCGTGGTACATGGTCAGGGTCCCGGACTCGGGGCGGTGGGGGACGATGCCCCCGGAGGGGGTTCTCGGCGTCGGGGACTTGCCGGAGGCGGTCGCCCGAATCGGGCTTCGTCCGGGGGATCCGGTCTTCGTGGGTCCGGACGGCATGATCGATGCGGGCTTGTTGGACTTCGTTCGCTCCAAGGAGTTCCGAAATCTGGAGCCGGAATCAAAGCGCAACTACGCCACCGACATCCGTCTGTTGCTCGAGTTTCTGTCCTCCCGCGGAGTGCCGTGGTGCCAGGCGAGTGAACGGGACCTGGCCGATTACCGAGACTGGCGTTGCTCGGCGCCGGCAAATCCGGGGCGAATCGGCGGTACGAAGTGGAACCGGGAGGGCGCCGCGTTCACCAAGCTGTTCCGCTGGGCGAAGGTCTCTCCGCTGCCGGTCGACCTCTCCCGCCGGGAGGACCGGGCCCCGGACTCGGTCAGCGCACGGGTGTCGTGGCTGACGCCGCGGACCTGGGCCCTGTGGTCGGACATCGGACTGCGCGGTCACGCGGCTGGCGGGGGCGCTGCACCGGGTTGGGATGCGCGGACGGAGCTGCGGAACACCAGTTTCGTGCAACTGCTCCTTAGTTCCGGACTTCGCCGGCAGGAGGGCGGGTCGCTGCTGACGTTCGAGGTTCCGACCCAGCGGCTTCGCTCCGGCCGGTACTGCCACGGCCGTGTCGCGGGCGCCGTCACCAGGTCGAAGTGCGGGCGAGTCTTCTACGCCTCGGTCGATGCGGTCGGTCAGGTCGAAGCGTATGTGGCGTCCGAGCGGGCCTGGGCAGTAAGGCGCGCTCAGGCCGCGGGCCGCTACGAGCGGCTGCCTGAGATTCGGCTGCTCACGAAAGTGACCCGTGGCCCGAAGCCGAAGGTCGAGTGGGTAGACCGGGACGGCGTCGCTGGGGGCCGCGAGCTTGGTCTGTTGGGCTGGCGGGAGCGTCAGTGGCTCTTCCTGGATGGGCCGGAAGGGCCCGAGCCGGCCTGGTTGTGGCTGACCGAGCAAGGGCTGCCGATGCTCCCGGGCCGGTGGAACGGCGTGTTCAGGAGCGCGAATCTGCGTTGCGACGAGGTGCTGCTCGCGCCGGTGGAGCGGGTGGTCAAGCGGGAGCTGCGGCTGGCAGAGGTCCGCGGGAAGAGTCCCTACGCGACCCCTCACGCCGCGCGGCACTCATTCGCGCTCTACATGCTCATCGTGCTGAACCAGCTCATGGAGACACGCTACGGGCTCACCGCGGCCGACCGGCGGGACTTCGCGCTGCTGTTCGGTGACCCCTGGTGGTTGGTGAAGACCCTCCTCGGGCACGCGGACGTGGAGGTGACCAAGCGCCACTACCTCGCGCCCGTCGCGCACCTGCAGCTGGAGTCCATCCTCGCCACTGCTGAGATCACCGACGGCCAGGGCGCGGTGGGAGGCGAGGGCATCGACGACGTGTTCACCCGGCTGGCTCGGGAGACGGCCGGCATCCAGGACGTCGACACGCTGCTCGGGGTGAGTGGATGAGCGGGCGGGGACGGAGGGCCGTGTTGCCGCCGGCCGGCTATCGCACCGGACCGCCGCGTCCCCGGGACGGACTGGTAGTGACGGTAGGCAACAAGGCCGGCGAGAAGAAGGAGTTCGACTTCGCGAAGCTGCCCGCCCCAGAGCGTATGCGGCACTCGCTGGCCGCGCTCTTTGCTGCCCAGTCCCGTCGGTGGACGAGCCACTCCTCCGCCGACCACTACTGGAACCAACTGCTGGTCTTCGTGCGCTTCCTTTCCCGCCTGGACAACCCGCCTGAGGATCTCGACGGCCTGACCGCCGCCGCCCTGAAACGCTGGCGCGAGCGGAACATCAAGACCAACACGGGCAGGATCACGCTGGCCACCATTCGGGTCCTGCTGCGCGCGGACCCGAGGCTGCGCACCGGCCAAGTGGCCGAAGAGCTCGCCCGCCGGGTGCCACAGGGAACGCCGAGCAAGCAGTCGTACGAGGATGCGGAACGCGAGCAAGTGCTACTCACCGCGCAGCGCCAGTTCCGCGCCGCTTGGATGCGCATCCGGGACAACACCATCGTGCTGGAGCGCTGGCGGCTCGGGCAACTGCCCGAAGGCAGCCGTGAAGCGCAGCTCGGCCAGATCCTCGACGTGATGGCGTGCACCGGAGACGTGCCCCGCGCACGGCGGAGCGATGGCCTGACCAACCTGAGGCACCGTGGTCTCCTCGGCGGGGGCAGCGTCGAACGAACGTGGGGCCGGCTGTTCTTGACCCGGCACGAGCTGACTGCCCTGGCCGTGCTGCTGACCGACCGCTTTGCCTGGAATCTGTCCGTCTACGACCGCATGCCCGCGCCCACCCGGGCGCCGTCGGTTGGTGAGAGGACGACGGTGACATACCTGGTGCAGGTGGAGAAGCGGCGACCCGGGGCGGGCCGGTGGTTCAGCACGGAGAACATCACCGACTCGGGAGCCGCCTCCCCGGGACGTCTGATCACACAGGCCCTGGACGCCACCGCACACGGCCGCGCGCTCGCCGCGAAGCTGGCCCCCGGCACCGACCTGCTGATGACCGCACGCCTGCAACAAGTCGGGCGCGAGCGCCGCGATCTGGATCGCCCACCGCGCATCGGCCCGCTGGTCTTCGGTGTCTCCCGTGTCGACGCCACCAGCTGGGCTCGAAGCCACGGGCTGAGCGGATCGCCGTTCCAACGCACCAGGCGCACGACGGTCACCCGCGAGGGCAGACCCATGCAGCACACCCAGGGCACCCACGAGAGCGTCTACGTGCTGCCCGACCAGCGAGTCCAGCGAGCATCCCAAGCAGTCTTCGAAGCCGGCGCCCACGAAGCACTCCAGCAAGCGCAGGCAACCGTCTTCGGCGGACACCTCGCACGTGAGCCGAACCCCGCGCATCACGAGACCGCGACGGCCGATTGCGAGGACGACACCACCAGCCCCTGGCCCGCCCCGGACGGGGGCTGCGCAGCGGACTTCCTACTCTGCCTGGCCTGCGGCAACGCCCATGTCCACCCCGGTCACCATCCCCGCCTCGCCCATCTGCATCAGCAACTGATGAGCCTTCGCTCGGTGCTCCCCGATCACACCTGGACGGCGCGCTGGCACGACCACCTGCTACGCCTGAACGACATGCGCGACAGAGTGGGCCCAGCCGCCTGGAATGCCGCGCTGGGCCGGGTCAGCGACCGGGACCGCACGGTCGTCGCGCTCCTACTGAAGGGAGAGCTGGCCTCGTGACCTCCGCCCTCGTCGATGAAGTCGACCCGTACGTGCTGCCCATGCCGACGCCGGATTCCCCCGTCGTGATGGACCGGTGGATCAGCGCCGGCAACCGGCACCCCAACGGCCGCTACGCTGATGCGGTCTGGCCCTTGGCGCCACTCATCGACAATCCGGGCGCCACACTCTCCAAAATCCATTGGAGCAGGTGCCCGATCGGGCTGCGCGGCCAGTTGAAGCTGCCAGCCTGGATCATGATCAACGGCGAGCTGCGACCCACCGTTGTCCAGACCCGCGGACACCGCGCACGGACCCGCGGCTCCGCCGACGACATCCTGGAGACATGCCGTGAGTGGATCCGCCTTGCCCACTGGGCGCACGAGCGCGGCATGTCCGACCTCGGAGCTTTTACCGACGAGTGGTGGAGCGCATACACCACGGAGCGCTGGCAGAGCGGCATCACACGCGCTTACTCCGAGAAGGTCCTCGCCCGGCTGACCGACCTATGGGCCTACGACCAACTCGCTGCCCACCCCTCGGGGATCCCCCGACCTCCCTGGGACACCGAGGGCGTCGACGACTACCTGCCCTCCGCCACCGGTGAAGGCGGCCGTGAGAACACCACCGAACCCTTGGACCCGCAGGTCATCGGCCCACTGCTGGTCTGGGCCGGCCGCATGGTCGACGACCTCGCCGAGGACATCCTGGCCGCCTGGACCGAACGGCGCCGGCTGCTCAGCATCGCTTCCGCCAGCACCGCCACCCCCGCGGGACGCGCCCGAATTGAGGAGACCCTGCTGCCCCTCATCACCTCCGGAGCCCCGATACCCAGCACAGGATGCGACGGTGGCCACACCCTGGCCCGCGCTTTCATCGCCGCAACCACCGGTGCCAGCCTCGGCCAGGTCGATCGCTTCAAGAAGCAGCACGGGTTGACCAACCTGGCCGCGTACCGGCCCGGCCCATGCCCACTGGACGTTCCGGTTACCGGCCAGGTCGCCGGACGCCCCTGGCGCCAGAGCCTCGACTTCAATGAGGCCGCCGACCTGATGAAGCACCTCGGCACGGCCGCCATGATCATCATCCTCTATCTGACCGGCATGCGGCCGCAGGAAGCGCAAGGCTTGCGCTCCGGGTGTTGCCCTGACCCGGCGCCCCGACCCGACGGCACCCCTGGACGCCACCTCATCCGCAGCCATCACTACAAGGAGGTCACCAACGACAACGGCCACCACATCTCCGCCGGCGTCGAGCGGGAGGTCCCCTGGGTCGCCATCGCCCCTGTCGTCCGCTCGATTCGCATCCTTGAGCGCATCGTCCCCGAAGGGGAGCTCCTTTTCAGCGCCGCCCATCACGACTTCCAGGGGGTCAAAGCCCACCAGGGGGCGCTGAAGAACGGGACTCTGAACCGCCGCATCGGCAGCTTCGTCGCCTGGGCCAACCGCGAAGCCGTCGCCCAGGGCCTTCCGGAACAGGCCATCCCCCAGGACCCGCACGGTGAGCTCGGCATGGCCCGGTTCAGACGTACGCTGGCCTGGCACATCGCCCGCCGCCCGGGCGGGCTGATCGCCCTCGCCATCCAGTACGGCCACATGCGCACCGTCCTGGATGCACGCACATCCACCGGCTACGGAGCCCTCGGCCGCCGGGGCATCCACGGGGTGCTCGATGTCGAGACAGCCCTTGCCGCGGCCGACACCGCCGCGCGTCTTCGTGACCGCATGGCCGCCGGTGAGAAGATCTCGGGACCGGCGGCCCGTCGCGCTGTCACCGGCGCGACCCAAGCCCCGCACTTCGAGGGCCGCATCGTCCCCTCCACGTTCGCGAGGAAGGCGGCCGCCTATCTCGCCCGGGACGGCATTGTCCTGTTCGACAACTCCGACGCCCTCCTGATCTGCGCATTCAAGCGCGAGACGGCATTGTGTGAACCGGCAGCGAACGCGACCTCGCCGAATGTGGTCGACTGCCGGGCGGGCTGCGGAAACATGGCCCGCACCGACACTCATGCCAGTCAACTGCGTGATCGTGCCGACGAGATCGACCAGCTCGCCGCGCATGCACCCATGCACATCGGCAACCGGCTGCAGGCCCACGCCGCCCGACTCCGCCAGGCCGCCGTTACCCACGCCGCCGCTGCCGAGACCGCCGAGGTCCTGAGATGACCGAGCAACCCACCGACGAGCGCACGCGCATCCGCGAGGCGATGGACCGCCTCCTGGCCGGGCAGGCCACCGCTTCCAATGGGAGTCTCACCATCGCGGCCCTCGCCGTCGAGGCAGACGTCCACCGCATGGCGCTGATGAAGCGGCACGCGGATTTGAAGAACGAATTCTACGAACGGGTACGCACCGAAGCGCAGCAAGTCCCCGAGGCGGAGCGCCGACTGCGCGAGTCCGTGGTCAAGCTCAAAGAGACCGTCTCGAACCAGCGAAGGGAGATCAAGGAACTGCGAGAGCTAGTCACCCGTCTCACCCTCGCCGCCGCGGTCCTGACCGACCAGCAAAGCCAGTCGGCGCCCCGCTCGCAGGTCCCAGACAACGTCGTTGCCTTCCGTCCGTCGGAGCAATGAAGATCTGCCATCCTGATTTCCGCTGGTCAGCAGGGCTGGTGTGAGGTCTCCGCGGGGTTCTCGTGCTGGTCGGGCGAGAGATCGTTAGCACGTGATCGTCCGTCACGGGCGGCCTCTGGGATTCCCGGGGCCGGGGCAGCGGGCCGCTGCATAGCCTCCTGGTGGGAGGTGTGTATGACGGATGTGCTGACATGGACGGTCCAGCAACGGCTTGAGCTGGAAGGACGGGCTGAGCTGCTCCGCAAGGAACTGTCCGGGATCGAGTCGCAGTTGGCCCGGCTGGAAGCAGCCGAGGTGGTGTTCGGGCAGTGGGCCGAGGCAACCGATGGTGGACGTCGGTCGTCGGGCATTGTGGAGCCGGAGCCGGAGCCGGAGCCGGAGCCGGAGCCGGAGCCGGAGCCGGAGCCGGAGCCGGAGCCGGGTGCGGGCGGGATGCGTCTGGTGCCGGACCGGTCCGAGGGGATGGGGGTGGAGTCCCTGACCCCGGAGTATCGGCGGATCATGGAGATCGTGGCCGGGGCGGAGGGTCCGGTGATGGCCAAGGACGTCGCTGGGATGCTGGGTCGGGAGCTCACGCCGGGCAAGGTCGAGCCGGTCCGTGGCCAGCTGCGCAAACCCGCTGGCGCAAGGTCAGTTCCGGGACCCAGGCGGTCATCGTGCTCGCCGTGCTCCGTCACGACCAGCGTCTTGCCGACATGGCCGGCGGCAACGCGGTCTCCGCCTCCACCGTGCGCCGCTGGGTGATGGAAGTGATCCGCCTGCTGTTCGCCCGCGCCCCGCGCCTGGACCGCGCGCTGAAGAAGATCGCCCGTGCCGGCGGGGTCGTGGTCCTGCTGGGCGGCACCCTCATCCGCACCCGGCGCCGCACCGGGAAGGACAACCGGAAGAACTACAGCGGCAAACACAAGTCCCATGGCCTGCTGTTTCTCGCGCTGACCGACGAGCAAGGCAACGTGATCTGGATCCCGGCGGCGAAGCCGGGCCGGTCCAGCGAGATCACCACCGCCCGCCACAACAAGATCATCGGACACCTGCGCGAGGCCGGTCTCGGAGCCCTGGCCGATCTCGGACTCGTCGGCCTGGACGACGACCCCGACGACCACCCGGTGATCATCACCGGCCGCAAGGCCACCCGCAACCACCAGCTCACCGACGCGGAGAGAGAAGCGAACCGCCTGCTCAACCGCGAACGCGCCGCCGTCGAGCACGGCTTCGCCAACCTGAAATCGGTCATCGTTGCAATCCTCGAGACGGAGTTCGCTTGACAACAAACATGAGGGGCTGGCCCTTGGGCTCGTGCCCACCTTCGTGAGCCGCCGTGCGGATGGGCCGCTGCGATCAGGCGAGGGTGACTTCGACGGGTAGTTTCTTGATGCCGTTGACGAAGTTGGAGCGGACGCGCGGGACATCGCCGACGAGGCGGATGTCGGCGATCCTGGGGATCAGCTCCTCGAACATGATGCGGATCTCGGTGCGGGCGAGCAGGTTGCCCAGGCACAGGTGGGGGCTGCCCTTGCCGAAGGTGACGTGGTCGTTGTCGGCGCGGGTGACATCCAAGTCGTACGGGTTGCCGAAGGCCGCCTCGTCACGGTTGCCGGAGGCGTACCACATGACGACCTTGTCGCCCTCCTTGATCCGCTTGCCGCCGAGTTCGACGTCCTGGGTGGCGGTGCGGCGGAAGTGGTAGACGGGGGAGGCCCAGCGCAGGAACTCCTCGACCGCGCCCGGGATCAGGGACGGGTCGTCCTTGAGGCGGGCCAGCTGGTCGGGGTGCTGGAGGAGGGCCAGCATGGAGTGGGTGATGGTGTGGCGGGTGGTCTCGTTGCCGGCCACGACGAGGAGCAGGAAGTAGTTGTCGAAGTCCTGTGACGAGAGCGGCACACCGTCCTTCGGGATGGTGTTCACCAGCTTCGACACCAGGTCGGTGCCGTCGCCGCCGCGCCGCTGCCGGGCCAGCTCACGGCCGTACTCGAAGACCTCCAGCGAGGCGGGGGAGCGGAAGGGCAGGTGCCGGTACTGCTCGCTCTCCGCGCTGTCCAGCAGGACATCGGCGTAGTCGGGGTCGGTGTTGCCGATGATCCGGTTGCCCCAGTCGATGAGCTGCTGGTTGTCCTCCGGCGGTACGTCGAGGAGGCGGGCGAGGACGTTGATGGGGAAGTCGGCGGAGATCTCTTTGACGAAGTCGAAGGTCCCCTTGGCCAGCGCCGCGTCCAGCGTGGTGGCGGTCAGGCCACGCAGGAAGTCGGTGTAGCTGTTGATGACGCTCGCGCCGAACTGGCGCTGAAGCAGACTGCGCAGCGCGCGGTGGCGGACACCGTCCAGCTCCAGGATGGAGGCGCGGGTCTTGATCTGGTCCTCGTCGACTTCTTCGAGGTTGACAAACTTCGTGGAGGTGAAGGTCTCGGCGTCACGGTCGACGCGGGCGATGTCGGCGTGGCGGGTCACGGCCCAGAAGCCGGAGTTGGGGGCCTCCTCGGGCTGCCAGTGCACCGGGTCCTGGTGGCGCAGGGTGTGGAACATGCGCCATGGGGTGATGCCGTCGGTGAAGTTGTCCAGATCGGCGAGGTTGACGTCTGCCAGTGGCATCGGTTCGTTCACGGCGGCGGTCGGTGTCTCGGTCGTCATCGCATGGCTCCCAGTCGTCACAGGTGGTAGGCGTACTCGGTGAACTCCCAGTCGGTGACGTGCCGTTGGAAGCGTTCGATTTCGTTGCGCTTGTAGGAGAGGAACGAGGCGGTGAAGTCCTTGCCGAGGATGTCGGTCAGCTCCGTGTCCGCTTCCAGGGCGTCGAGCGCGGCCGGCAGGTTCATGGGCAGCATGGCTGCCTTGGCAGTGTCGTAGCCGTACCCCTCCAGCGGGGCGGGGGGTTCCTCGCCGGTCAGAACCCCGAGCAGTGCGGCGGCGACCGTGCCCGCGATCAGCAGATACGGGTTGGCGCTGGCGTCACCGAGGCGCAGTTCGAACCGGGCGCCGGAGCCGCGCTCGGGCGGAATGCGGATCATGGCGCTGCGGTTGTCCAGGCCCCAGTCGATCAGCCAGGGAGCGAGGGTGTCCGGGCCGAAACGCCGGTAGGAGTTCACGGTCGGGTTGGCCAGTGCGGCCAGGGCCGGGGCGTGGGCGAGGATGCCGGCGACGGCGTGGCGTGCGGTGGCGGACAGTCCGTACGGCCCGGCGGGATCGTCGAAGGAGTTACCGGCGCCTTCCTCGTCGGAGGAGCTGTCGCAGGACAGGTGGAGGTGGAAACCGGAGCCTCCGGCGTCGTTGAACGGCTTGGCCATGAAGGTGGCGAGTTTGCCCTCCTGCCGGGCCAGTTCCTTGATCGCGGACTTGAAGCGGAAGGCGCGGTCCGCGGCGGACAGGGCGTCGGAGTGGGTGAGGTTGATCTCGAACTGGCTGCCGTCGAACTCGTGGTTTCCGCTGGTCACGCCGATGTTCATGTCCCGCAGCAGACGCAGCGTGCGGAGCAGGTGATTGTCGCCGTCGGCGCGCAGACCGGCGGTGTAGACGACGCCGGTGGCACTCGAGTAACGCTTCCAGCCGCTCGGGGAGGCCGGGTCCTCGGCGCAGAGGAAGTACTCGAGCTCGGGGCCGACCACCGGACGCAGGCCGTGTTCGGCACATCGGTCGAGGACGGTGCGCAGCAGATCGCGGGGTGACTCGGGCGCGGGCAGGCCGGTGGCCGGGTCGGTGACGTCGGCGAGGCAGGAGGCGACGCCGGGTTCCCAGGGGAGGGGGACCAGGGTGTCCAGGTCCGGTCGCACGGTGATGTCGGGCAGGCCGGCGTCGAGACCGCCGGAGACGGGCACCACGTGGCCCTGGGGGCTGGTGTGGTACACGGCCCGGCAGAAGGCCAGGCCGTGGTCGCAGGCCGACGGCAGGTGGTCCAACAGCACGTCGCGCGCTCGGTCGGTGCCGATCAGGTCGGGATAGGTCACGCGCACCACGTCGATGCCGTCGGCGGCGAGTCGCTGCATGTGCTGACGGAGGCTGGGGGTTGGGTCTGCGCTCACCGATGTCTCCTCGGGCGCTAGGCGGTGTCTTCAAAAGATCTTGAGTAGTGGATCATGGTGGGGTGATACGTCGCCATGAACTGTCCGATGCCGAGTGGGAGTTCGTCGGGCCACTGCTGCCGGTGTCGCTGCGGGGCCGGAAGCGGTTGGACGACCGCACGGTGCTCAACGGGATCGTGTGGAAGTTCCGTACCGGGACGGCCTGGCGGGACGTGCCCGAGCGGTACGGCCCGTGGGCCACACTGCACACCCGCTTTCGCCGGTGGGCTCTGGACGGCACCTTCGACCGGATGCTCCGCGCCGCCCAGGCCAGGGCGGACGCGGCCGGAGACATCGACTGGCTGGTGTCGGTCGACTCCACCGTCGTCCGCGCCCACCAGCACGCCGCCGGGGCCCGAAAAGGGGGGCCCGCAGTCCCGGCCTCGGACGCTCCCGAGGCGGTCTGACCAGCAAAATCCACCTGGCCTGCGACAGCGTCGGCCGCCCGCTCGCCTTCACACTCACGGGCGGCAACACCAACGACTGCACCCAGTTCACCGCCGTGATGGAAGCCATCCGGGTGCCCCGCATCAGCCCGGGCCGGCCCCGCACACGGCCCGCCCATGTCCTGGGCGACAAGGGCTACAGCTCCCGGGCCATCCGCACCTGGCTGCGACGGCACGGCATCAGCCACACCATCCCCGAGCGGGCCGATCAGATCCGCAACCGGCTCCGACGCGGCAGCCGAGGCGGGCGCCCGCCGGTCTTCGACAAGCAGCTCTACAGACGACGCAACGTGGTGGAACGGTGCTTCAACCGCTTGAAACAGTGGCGCGGCATCGCTACTCGCTACGACAAGACCGCCGAGTCCTACCAAGCCGCCGTCACCCTCGCATCGCTCCTGATGTGGGCGTGACATTTGAAGACAACTCCTAGGCGTGTGGATGGTGAGGGGATTCAGAGGGCCGGTACGGGTGGGGGCGCGGCACATGGAATAGCTTGTTTGATGCCAAACGGTATGAGGACTTCGAGTACCCCGCAAGGGGCGGCAGGAAAAAAATTATCCGCATGGATAGGTATTGACCAGGGTCGGGCGGCTTCCTATGTTGTTTGAAGCCAAATGAGTAAGGGTTCGGTCAGTTGCCGGACCTTTGGCCGGGGCCCGGCCGACGCCGGTCGGGCCCCTCTTCCTCCGCTCGTCCCCGCCCCGACGCCCTCACATTCAGGAGGACCGGCCATGAAGGTCGTCGTCGACATGAACAAGTGCCAGGACCACGGCCAGTGCGTCTTCGCCGCACCCGATGTCTTCTCCATGGACGACAGCGGCCACCTGGCCTACGTCCCCGACCCCGACGACGCGCTGCGCGAAGAGGTCGAGGAAGCCGCCGACGTGTGTCCGCTCCAGGCCATCCGTATCGAGGGCTGACCATGACTTCGCGGAGTGCACGCATCGTCGTGGCCGGCGCCTCCATGGCCGGCCTGCGCGCGGCCGAGCAGCTGCGGGCCGCCGGCTGGACCGAAGCCATCACCCTCGTCGGTGACGAGCCGCACATGCCCTACAACCGGCCGCCCCTGTCCAAGGAGGTCCTGGCCGGCAAGGCACCCTTCGAGTCACTCGCCTTCCGCCCGCGGGCGAGTGTGGCCGACGCGGAATGGCGGCTGGGCGTCAAGATCGTCGCCACCCGGCTCGCGGAGAACATCGTCGAGTTCGACGACGGCGAGGCACTCTCCTACGACGGTCTGGTCGTCGCCACCGGAATGCGGCCCCGGCGCCTGCGCTGCCCCGGCCCGCTCGCGGGCCGGCACACGGTCCGCACCATCGACGACGCGCAGGGTCTGCGGCAGGCCCTGACCAGGCCCGGAGCCCGCGTGGTCGTCGTCGGAGGCGGCTTCATCGGCTGCGAGGTCGCCGCCACCGCCCTCGCTCTGGGCGCCCGGGAGGTGACGGTCGTCGACCCGCTGCCCCTGCCGATGGTCGGCCCCCTCGGCGAGCTCCTCGCCAGGGTCCTGCTGAAGCGCCACGAGGAGCGCGGCGTGCGCTTCGCCCTCGGCACGGGCGTGACCGGCTTCACCGGCGACGACCACGTCACCGGCGTTGCCCTCGGCGACGGCACCGTCCTTCCCGCCGACGTGGTGGTCGAGTCGGTCGGGTCGGTCGCCAACACCGAGTGGCTGGACGGCAACGGCCTCGACCTGAGCGACGGCGTGCTCACCGACGAGCACCTGCGCGCCGGCGGACGGCCCGACGTGGTGGCCGTCGGCGACGTCGCCCGCTTCCCCAACGCCCGCTACGACGGCGTACCACGCCGTGTGGAGCACTGGTGCATCCCCACGGACACCGCCAAGCACGCCGCGAAGACCCTCGTCGCCCAGCTGGCCGGCACCAGCCACGGCCTGTCCCCGTTCGCGCCGCTGCCCACTTTCTGGAGCGACCAGCACGACTTCCGCCTGCAGTCCTTCGGCGCACCGGTACTCGGCAAGGAGGACGTACGCGTCCTGGACGGCGACCTCGACGGAGATGTCGTCGTCGGCTACCACGCCGGCGGCCGACTGGCCGGTGTCGTCGCCCTCGGCGGTCCGGCCGCGGTGGCCGCCGCCTCCCGATACCGCGCCGAACTGCTCGAGCAGCCCGCCCTCACCGCCAAAGGACTTCGCTGATCATGAACACCGTCCGTGGATTCTTCTTCCCCAAGACGGCGAGCGGTGCCTCGTCGCTGGTCCCCTCACCGCCCTGGCTGTACTCCGGGGACCTGCTCACCGTCGAGTACCGCACCGACCCGGCGCGCGTGCGTGAACTGCTTCCCGAGCCACTGGAGCTCGCCGACGAGGACCCGGGCGCGGTGGCGCTGATCTGGGCCGACTGGCAGTCCTGCTCGGCGTCCGGCGAGGAACTGCTCGATCCCGTGCTCTCCCAGTACAAGGAGGCGTTCGCGGTCGTCCGCTGCAAGTACCGGGGCCAGACGTACTCGCGATGCGTCTACATCTGGGTCGACAAGGACTTCGCCATCGCCCGCGGCCTGCACCAGGGCTACCCGAAGAAGCTCGGCTCGATCCACCAGACCCGCCCGCACCCGTACGGCCCCGCGCCGCGCATCGAGGCGGGGGCCCGTTTCGGCGCCACGCTCGCCGCCGCCGACCGGCGCCTGGCCCAGACCACGGTCACCCTGCGCGAGCCGTCGCAGACGAACGGCTTCGTCAACGCCCACCCGATGGCCCACCACCGCTGGCTGCCCTCCATCGAGAAGGGCAAGGGCCTCGCTCTGGACGAGCTGATCGAGTCGGGCGCCGCGTCCTTCGAGGCGGGACAGGCCTGGCGCGGCGACGCCGAGCTGGAGCTGTTCGAGGCGCCCACCGAAGAACTGGCCCGCCTGGAGATCCGCGAGCCGATCGCCGCCTACTACCGCCAGGTCGGCGTCGTCTGGGACGGCGGCCGACTGCTGGAATCCGGCACCTCCGGCGCCGAGTAGACCCCACCACCTCGTGAGACCGGAGGAGCAGAGCATGAGCGAACACACCATCACCGTTGCCGGGGTCGCCGTCGACACCCGGCACTGGATCGGCGGCGAGCGCGTCGCCTCGGCACAGACGTTCCCGGACGTCTCGCCCATCGACGGCAGCACGATCGGCGGCATCTCCCGGGGCACGGCCATGGAGGCAGCCGCCGCCGTGGCCGCCGCGAAGGCCGCGTTCCCCGCCTGGGCGGCCACCTCCCGCGCGGAACGCGCACGCATCCTGCACGCCATCGCCGACGGGGTCGAGAAGCGGATCGAAGAGCTCTCCATCGTCGAGACCACCGACAACGGAGCCCTTCTGCGCTCCCACCGCCGGGGCGTCATGCCCCGCGTCGCCCACAACTTCCGCTTCTTCGCGGACTGGCTGCTGAAACTGGAGCACGAGGACTTCGAGACGCGCGGGCACACCAACCACGTCAGCTGGGACCCAGCGGGCCCCTCCGTGCTGATCACACCGTGGAACGCCCCGTTGATGCTGGCCACTTGGAAGGTCGCCCCGGCTCTCGCGGCCGGCAACACGGTGATCCTCAAGCCCGCCGAGTGGACCCCGCTGACTGCCTCCCTGCTGGCCGACATCGCCACCGAGGCCGGGCTCCCGGCAGGTGTGCTCAACGTCGTCCAGGGCTACGGCTCCGAGATCGGCGACGCGCTGACCTCGCATCCCGACGTGCGCCGGATCAGCTTCACCGGCTCCGTGCCCACGGCCAAGCGGATCGCGGAGTCGGCGGCCGCGAACCTCACGCCCTTGAGTCTCGAACTGGGGGGCAAGTCGCCGCTGTTGGTGTTCGCCGACGCGGACCTGGACCTGGCCGTCGACCTGGCGGTGGAGCAGTACGACAACGCCGGCCAGGTGTGCCTGGCTGCGACGCGCTTCCTGGTCGAGGAGTCGGTCGCCGAGGAGTTCACCCGCCGCTTCGTCGAGAAGGCCGGGCAGCTCACCCAGGGCGACCCGCGCGGCGAGGCTACCGACATCGGGCCGAACATCCACCCGCTCCAGCTGGAGAAGATCGACGGCTTCGTGCAGCGTGCCGTGGCGGCCGGTGCCCGCGCGGTCATCGGCGGCCACCGCAAGGACGGCCAGTACTACGCGCCGACCCTCCTGACCGCCGTCGCCCAGGACTCGGAGATCGTGCAGGAGGAGGTCTTCGGCCCGGTCCTGACCCTGCAGACCTTCGCCACCGAAGACGAAGCCGTCCGCCTCGCCAACGACACCCGCTTCGGGCTGGCTGCCACGCTCGCCACCGGTGACCCCGAGCGCGCCGAACGCGTCACCGCCCAGCTTGTCGCAGGCACGGTCTGGACCAACTGCTTCTTCGTCCGCGACCTGCAGGCGCCGTTCGGCGGCTCCCGCCACTCGGGCGTCGGCCGCGAGGGCGGCACCTGGAGCTTCGACTTCTACTGCGACCTCAAGAACACCGTGACCTCGCCGAACGGATGGAACAACCATGGGTGAGATCGTCGGGGCGGGCCTCCTCGCCCACGTCCCCACCATCGTGCTGCCCGAGGAGACCCGGCTGGAGCTGAACGGGGGCAAGGAGATCACCCTCGTCACCGGCCTGCACCAGCTCCGCAAGGACGTCTTCGAGCGCGACACCGCCAACGAATACGACACCGTCGTCGTCCTGGACTCCCACTGGGCGACCACCGTCGAGTTCGTCGTCACAGCCCAGCAGCGCCGCGCCGGTCTGTTCACCTCCGAGGAGCTACCGCGCGGCATGTGCCGGATGCCGTACGACTTCCCCGGTGATCCTGAACTGGCCCACAACATCGAGAAGTTCGCCGACAAGCACGGGACCTGGATCACCGCGATCGAGGACGAGTACCTGCCGATCTACTACGCCACCACCAACCTCTGGAAGTTCCTGGGGGAGGGGCTGCCGGACAAGCGGTGGGTGACCATCGGGGTCTGTCAGACCGGGGACATGGAGGACCACCTGCGGCTGGGCCGGGCGCTGGCCGACGGGATCGCCGCCACCCCGGGCCGCCGGGTCCTGGTCATCGCCTCCGGTGCGCTGTCGCACACCTTCTGGCCGCTGCGCGAGCTGCGCGACCACGAGTCGAGCGACCCGGTGCACATCTTCACGCCCGAGGCGCGCGAGGCCGACTACGAGCGGATCGCCTGGTTCAAGGAGGGCCGCCACGACAAGGTCCTCGACACCATGCCGGAGTTCTCGAAGTACAGGCCCGAGGCGAAGTTCTTCCACTACCTGATGATGGCCGGTGCCCTCGGGGAACAGGCCTGCGTCGCCAAGGCCCGCCAGTACGGCGAGTACGAGAACTCCATCGGCACCGGCCAGGTCCACCTCTGGTTCGACCGCCCGGCCGACGGCTGGACCGGCGCCGGCCTGCCCGCCGCCCCCTCCGCGCACAACCCTCACAGCCGTATCTAGGAGTACTGCCATGCCCGAATACCGCCGCATCCTCCTCGACGGCGCCGCCGTCCAGGTCACCGTCGACGGTGACGAACTCGTCGCCGCGGACGGCCGCCGCGTCAAGACCGAGGACGCCCAGCACCTCCCCCCGGTCGTCCCCTCCAAGGTCATCGCGGTCCATCTCAACCACCGCAGCCGTGTCGACGAGTTCGATATCGACCTCCCCGACACGCCCACCTACTTCCACAAGCCGACCTCGGCCCTCAACTCGCACAAGGGTGCCATCGTCCGCCCCGAGGGCTGCAAGTGGCTCAACTACGAGGGCGAGGTGGCCATCGTCATCGGAAAGACCGCGCGCAACATCTCCCCGGCCGAAGCGGGCGAGTACATCGCCGGATACACGATCGCCAACGACTACGGATTGCACGACTTCCGCGACACCGACGCCGGCTCCATGCTCCGGGTCAAGGGCTCCGACACGCTCTGCCCGCTCGGCCCCGGCCTGGTCACCGACTGGGACTTCCACGGCAAGAGCCTGCGCACCTACGTCAATGGAAAGGTGGTCCAGGACGGTTCGACCGACGAGATGAAGTGGGACATGCACTATCTCGTCGCCGACATCGCCCGCACCATCACCCTGTACCCCGGCGACGTCCTGCTGTCTGGCACCCCCGCCAACTCCCGCCCCGTACAGCCGGGCGACGTCGTCGAGGTCGAGGTCGAGGGCCTGGGCCGCCTCACCAACCACATCGTCACCGGCCCCACCTCCATCCGTACCGACGTCGGCGCCCAGCCCACCGAATCGGAGGAGGTGCTGTCCACCGCGCTCGGCGGCGACTGGGAGTTCCGCGGCATCCGTCCGCCGAAGCGATGACGCCCCTGGGCGGTCTGCCGGTCGCGACGCGCGGGTAGGGTCGCGTTCATGAGTGATTCCTCCGAGAAGCCCCCCGCCAGGCCCCGCAAGCGCGTGGACTACGGGACCGGCCGTGAGGCCCTGCTCAACGCGGCCGTGCGCGTGGTGGCCCGGGGAGGGCTGCGGAAGCTCACCTATCGTGCCGTCGCGGAGGAGGCGGGTGTCACGCACGGGCTCGTGGTGCACCACTTCGGTTCGCGGGACGCACTGATCGAGGCGGCCCTCGAGCACGCGGTACGCACCAGCGCGCGCACGAGCTCCCTGGAACCCGGCACGGGCGACATCGCGGACTTCGCGGCGGGACTGGCGGACATGGTCACCCGCGAGCCGGCCATGCAGATGTTCCAGTACGAGCTGATGCTCGAGTCCCGGCGCAGGCCCGAGCTGCTGCCGCAGATCCGCGCGCTGTACGAGGAGTACTTCGAGGCCACGGAGAGGGAGCTGTCCCGCAGCCTGCCCGACGGCACCAGCCCTGCCCTGACCCGGCTCGTGTTCGCCGCTCTGGAGGGTCTCGTACTGCACCAGCTGGTCCTCGACGAGCCGGACGTCACCGAGGCCGCGCTGAAGGAGCTGCGGTCACTGCTGACCCGGCAGCGTGGAGGCGCAGAGTAGCCGCCATGTCGTAATCCCTGCCATAACGGCAGGTCAGGACGAGTCCCCGTCGCCCAGCGACGGGGACTCGCCTGTTTCCGGCGGCATAAAGAGTTGATTACGTGCGCGCGAAGCATTGACGAAATTATCCGTGTGGATAATTCTCGGTGGTGAAGGGCCCCACTGGTCGCCCTTCCTCTTCTCCTCCCCAGCTCCCTCCGCCTCGCGCCCGATACGAGGAGTGTCACGACATGACCGTCACCACGGCCGGACCCGCGTCCGCCACCGAGGATCTGCTGCCCTTCCGTGACCCAGGCTTCCGTGCGGACCCGTACCCGTACTACGCGCGGCTGCGGCAGGAGCACCCTGTCTACAGGCATCCGGTCGGCCTGTACGTCGTCTCCCGCTACGAGGACGTCGCCCGGCTGATCCGCAACCCCACCCTGAGCGCGCAACAGCTCGACTTCGGGCCGGCCACCCCGATCCACCACACCATGCTCGGCAAGGACGCCCCCGACCACACGCGGCTGCGGCGGATCACCAACCGCTGGTTCACACCCAAGGCGGTCGAGGAGTGGTCCAAGGTGATGCGTGCCGCCGTGGAGGCTGTGCTCGACGAGGCGGAGAAGGGCGACGGCACCCTGGACGCGGCCGACGGCCTCTCCCTGAAGTGCACCTTCGACACCACCTGTCACATCTTCGGCATCGAGCCGACCGAGATGGACACCATCCAGCGCAAGACCTACGAGATCGGGCTGAGCCTCGGCCCCGGCTGCAACGACGACGAGGCCCGCGCCACCACGGAGGCGTTCGCCTGGTACGCCGAGCACATCCGCCGGCTCGTGGCCGACAAACGAGCCCATCCCGGCGAGGGCCTGATCGACGCCTTCATCGCCGCGCAGGACGAGGGCAGGATGACCGAGGAAGAAGTCGTCTACACCATCCTGCTGTTCTTCGCCGTGGGCCACCTCGACGTCAAGCACCTGATCAACCACGGCATCTGGCTGATGACGCAGCAGCCCGGGCTGTTCACCGACTACCGGGACGAGCCGGAAGCACGGCCGGGCATCATCAACGAGATCCTGCGGATCGACACGCCCGAGTCGATGGTGGTGCGCCTGACCACGCAGGACACGGCCATCGGCGACACCACGGTACCGGCCGGAGAGGCGCTGGCCCTGCTCATCGCCTCGGCCAACCGCGACCCGGAGGTCTTCGCCGACCCCGACACCTTCGACCACACCCGGCCGGTCGCCGCCGGCCAGCACCTGGCCTTCGGCTCCGGCATGCACGGCTGCGCCGGCCAGATCCTGGCCCGCGCCGAGGCCGACATCGTCTTCAGCTCGATCGTCAACCGTTTCTCCGGTGTCGAGCTGGCCGGTGAACCCGCCTACGCCCACACCGAGTTCCTGCGCACGATCACCCGCCTCCCCGTCCGTTTCCTCTGATCCCCCGACCCCTGCGAGAACCGAGAGAGACAGGAGCCGTCATGAAGGTCGAAGTCGACCTCAAGAAGTGCCAGGACCACGGCCAGTGCGTGTACGCGGCCCCCGGCCTGTTCGCGCTGGACGACGACGGACGCCTGTCCCTGCGGTCGAGGGCGACCGACGTCTACGTGGCCGACGTGGACGAGGACAGCGCCGAGGAACTGCACGAGGCCGCCGAGGTATGTCCGCTCCAGGCCATCACGGTGCACGAGTAGACGGAAACGCGGCATGTCACCGATGGCGCCGGGCCACCGGAGAACGGCCCCGGCGACAGCGGTCCGGCCGTCGTGGGCCCGCCACAGGAGTACGCGGCGGGCATCTTTGCCGTCATCCAGCCGCACGCAGCCTCGACGCAATCCCCGCGAGTGAAGGACATCCACCCGTGCCCGCACCCACCCCTCCCCGCATGCTGCTCGTCCTGAGCGAGAACTGGACGCTGACCGGCGGCCGGGCGGACCTGCCCACCGCCGTACGGTGGGCCTGCGAGGCCGAGGACGCCGGCTTCGACGCGGTCATGGTCAGCGAACACATCGTGCTCGGACCGGACGCCGGGGCCGCCGGTGTCATGGGAAACCCCCGCGACTACGCCCTCCCGGGCAACCAGGACCCCTACACCCCCTGGCCGAACTCCCTGCTCCTGCTCGCCTCCATCGCCTCCGTCACCTCCCGCCTCCGGCTGGCCGCCGCGGCCGTCCTCGCACCGCTGCGCCACCCCCTGCTGCTCGCCCGCGAACTCGGCACCCTGGACCTGCTCAGCGAGGGCCGCCTCGTGGTGCAGCCCACGGTGAGCTGGAGCAGGGACGAGTACGCGGCCCTGGGCGTGCCGTTCGGAAAGCGCGGGCGGCTGCTGGACGAGCACCTTCAGATCTGTGCGAAGGCCTGGGGACCGTCCCCGGTCTCCCACGACGGCGAGCACTATCCCTTCCAGGACGTCTACTTCGAGCCCAAGGCCTACCGTCCTGACGGCCCGCGGCTGTGGTTCGGAGGACAGGGCATGCACGGCCCGCTGCTGCGGCGGCTCGTGCGGTACGGCCACGGCTTCCACCCGCTCGGACGACCCGCACCCGAAGACATGCGGGAGCTCGGGGACGCCTTGACCGGGGCAGGACGCGACATCGCCGACCTGGAGATGATCGGCGGCACCCAGGCCGTGTTCCCCGACGACCGCTCACCGGCCGACCTCGGCACCGCCCTTGCCTCCATTCCCGAGCAGCTGGAGCTCGGCTTCACCACCTTCTGCATCAAGCCGAACCAGTTCATCGACGACCCCAACGGCATCGGAACCTTCTGCCGGGACGTCATGCGGCGCGTGGAGAGGGTGACCGCGTAATCCGTCGCACGTGCCGCGAGTCCCCCGGTTTCCACCGTGTAGGAACTCCGCCGCCGCGCAAAGGATCTCCCCACACCCCTTGCCAAACGGATAGTTCCGGCCCACCATGGGGCAACTCGTTTGGCCCAAAACAAACTCCGCCCCTCCCCGTCCCCGGCAGGTGATTCGAGTGGACAGTCAGACCGCGGTCGTCACGCAGACTGCTGATGATGCATCCATGGCAGGCAGACTCAAGCCCAACTCTCTCGGTGTCCTCGGCATCCTCTTCTTCGTTCTCTCCGCCCAGGCGCCACTGACCGGCATCGCCGGCGCTGTGCCGATCGCCATCGCCATCGGCAATGGTGCAGGCGCTCCGGCCGCCTATCTCGCGGCCGGCGTCATCGTCCTGCTGTTTTCGGTCGGCTTCGTGGCCATGGGCCGCCACGTCGTGGACGCCGGCGCCTTCTACACCTACATCGGCAAGGGACTCGGCCGCTCGGCCGGCTCCGGCAGCGCCGCGGTCGCGCTCTTCTCCTACTGTGCCGTGCAGGCCTGCATGTACGGGCTGTACGGAAGCATCATGAGCGGCCTTGTCGAGCACCACACCGGTGCCCACGTGGCGTGGTGGGTCTGGGCCCTGGTCACCATGGTGATCGTCCAGGTGCTCGGCGCCTCGGGCATCGAGATGGGCGCGAAGATCCTCGCTGTCTTCGTGCTGGCGGAGTTCAGCGTCCTGATCGTCTTCGCCCTCGTGACGCTCTTCCAGGGCGGCGGCCCCGAGGGGCTCGGCCTCACGGACAGCTTTTCGCCGTCCGTCGCGCTCCAGGGTGCTCCCGGCGTGGCGCTGATGTTCGCCGTGGCGTCGATGTTCGGCTTCGAGGCCACCGCCATCTACGGCGAGGAGGCCCGTGAACCTCGCAAGACCGTTCCCCGGGCCACCTACCTGTCCGTCGTGGTGATCACCGGCTTCTTCGCCTTCACCTCGTGGATGCTCATCTCCGCGCACGGTGCGTCCCAGGCCACGGCCGAGGCGGGCAAGGCCCTGGAGAGCGGTGACGCCGCGGCCTTCGTCTTCGCGCCGATCGCCGCCCAGTTCGGCGGCTGGGTCAACGACGTGCTGCCGATCCTGCTGGCCACGTCCCTGTTCGCCGGCCTCCTGGCCTTCCACAACTCCGCCAACCGCTACCTGTTCTCTCTCGGCCGTGAAGGGCTCCTGCCGCAGGGCCTGACCGCCATCAACCGGCGTCACTCGCCCTGGGTGGCGGGCACCGTGCAGACCGTGATCGCGGTGCTGCTCGTGGTGCCCTTCGCGGTCCTGGGCAAGGACCCGGTGCTGACCCTCTTCTCCTGGTTCAGCGGAGTCGCGGTCCTGGGCATCATGCTGCTGTACTTCCTGACCTCGGTCTCGGTCATCGTGTACTTCCGCCGCTCCGGCGCCGACACCCGCCTCTGGAACACCCTGATCGCCCCCGTACTGGGCGCGCTCGGCATCGCGGGTGCCATCTGGCTCATCATCGCCAACTTCACGACGCTCATCGGCGGCGACCGGACCACGGCCCTATGGCTCCAGGCCACCGTTCCGGTGGTGCTGATCCTCGGCGTCGTCGCCGCCAGGCTGACGCGGCCCAGGGCAGAGACCAGCGACTGAACACCGCGATCCTCACCGATACGGCCGGAGCCCGCGCCCCGGCCGTATCGGGCCTTTGTCGAACACGTGAGTCGTCTGTCATCGAATGACGTGGATGAAACGGAGATGGAGAACGCGTGCTGAACGCCACCCATGAAGAACTGCTGCGCCGCGCCAAGGAACTCGGCCTGCCCACGCAGCACCACATCGACGGCAAGGACGAAGCCGGTGACGGTGCATCGTTCGCCGTGATCTCCCCTCGCGACGGCCAGACCCTGGTCCGGGTCGCCGACGCGCGGGAGGCAGAGGTCGATCTCGCCGTCGCGGCGGCGCGCCGCGCCTTCGACACAGGGCCGTGGCCGCACCTGGCGCCCGCCGAGCGCGGCCGGGTTCTGCTGCGGATCGCTGAACTGCTGGAAGAGCGGCGCGAGGAACTGGCACTGACCGTGAGCCTGGAGATGGGCAAACCGATCACGGACGCGTACGCCATCGAGCTGCGCGCCGCAATCAACACCTTCCGCTGGTACGGGCAGCTCGCCGACAAACTCACCGACGAGTCTCCCCACACCGCACCGGACTCGCTCGCCCTGGTCACCCGGGAGCCGATAGGTGTCGTCGGCGCCGTCGTGCCGTGGAACTTCCCGCTCACGTTGGCGAGTTGGAAAGTCGCTCCCGCGCTCGCCGCCGGCTGCACGGTCGTCCTGAAGCCGTCGGAGTCCTCTCCGCTGTCCGCCCTCCTGCTCGGCCGCGTCGCCACCGACGCCGGACTGCCGCCGGGCGTCCTCAACGTCGTCACCGGTGACGGGCCGGTGGCCGGCCGGGCGCTCGGCCTCCACCCCGACGTCGACGTCCTGGCCTTCACCGGCTCCACCGCCGTCGGCCGCCACTTCCTGCGCTACGCCGCCGACTCCAACCTCAAGCGCGTCTGGCTCGAACTCGGCGGCAAGTCACCGAACATCGTGCTGCCCGACGCCCCTGACCTGGAGAAGGCGGCGGCAACCGCGGCCTGGGGCATCTTCTTCAACCAGGGTGAGATGTGCACTGCGCCCTCCCGGCTGCTGGTCCACTCGTCCATCGCCGAACAGGTCACGGAGGCCGTCGTGGCGAGGGCGCGCGAGCTGCGGGTGGGCGACCCGCTCGATCCGGCCACCGAGATGGGCGCACTGGTCGGCGACAGCCACCTCGGCAGGGTCCTGGAGCATGTCGCCTCCGGCCTGGACGAGGGTGCCAGGCTGCGTGTGGGCGGGGGCCGGGCCCTGGCCGAGACCGGCGGCAGCTACCTGCGGCCCACCGTGTTCGACCGGGTTGACCCCGGCATGCGGCTGGCCCGCGAAGAGATCTTCGGCCCCGTCCTGTCCGTCCTCGCCTTCGACGACGTGGACGAGGCGGTACGGCTGGCCAACGCCACCGAGTACGGCCTCGCCGCAGGGCTGTGGACCTCCGACCTGTCCACCGCCCACAAGGTCTCCCGCGCACTGAAGGCCGGCACGGTCTGGGTCAACTGCTACGAGGAGGGCGACCTGACCGTCCCCTTCGGCGGCATGAAGCAGTCGGGCAACGGCCGCGACAAGTCCGCGCACGCCATGGAGAAGTACACCGAGCTGAAGACCACCTGGATCCAGCTGTGACCCGTACGCACACGCGCCCCCTGATCGCGATTCCGGCCCGGTTCGCCGCCACCACGTCCGCGCTGCGCTACGCCGCCGAGGTGAACGCCCGCGCGCTGGTCGAGGCCGTGTGGCGGGCCGGGGGCGAGCCGGTGAGCCTCCACCCCGCCGACCCGGCCGGAGCCGACGTGGCCGAGCGGCTCGCCCGCTTCGACGGCGTGTTGCTCCCGGGCGGCGGAGACCTGGCCCCGCACCGCTACGGAGCCGCCGACACCCATGGCAGCGTCTACGACGTCGACGACCTCCAGGACGTGTTCGACCTCGAAGTCGCCCGGCGGGCCCTGGACTCGGTCCTGCCCATGCTCGCGATCTGCCGTGGGCTGCAGGTGGTGAACGTCGCCCTCGGCGGCAGCCTGGAACAGGACATGGGCGGCGCGGACCGCGAACACCGGCACATCGTGCACCCGGTCGCGATCCAGCGAGGCACCCTGCTCGAACGGGCCACCGGCGCCGAGAAGACGGAGGCCTCCTGCTACCACCACCAGCGCGTCGACCGCGTCGGTGCCGGGCTCAAGGTCACCGCGCGGGCCGCCGACGGCACGGTGGAGGGGCTCGAACTGCCTGGACACCCGGGGTGGTTCACGGCAGTGCAGTGGCACCCCGAGGACACCGCGGACCAGGACCCGGCCCAGCAAGGCCTGTTCGACGCGCTGGTCCAGGCCGCCCACAACAGACACTGAAAAAGACATGGCTCTCTTCGGCCACAAACGACAGGTACCCCGCCTCGCCCCCGAACTCGACGACGTTGTGCTGGGCCGGGTACTGAAAGGCATCACCGCCGCCCGCGGCCCCGGACCGCAGGACCTCGCCATCGCCCAGGTGGAGCGGCTCCTGCGGGCCACCGGTGACGACTGGGACCGCCGCTGCCACCGTGTCGGCGTCCTCGCGCAGGCCGCACCCGCGCTGGCCCGGGGCTGGCGCGAACGCCGGCCCCGCGACCCGGATGCCCTGCTGCTGGCCACCTGGGCTGAACTGGCGACCGATCCGCGTGGAGCCATGGCGCTCTGCCGCGTCGCCGCCGATGCCCGCCCGGCCGATCCGACCCCGTGGGTGGGTGCGCTGGCGGCGCTGCGGCTTCTGAAGCGGCCGAGCTCCGAACTCTCGTTCGTCTGGCACGAGATACACGCGCGTGATCCATGGCACCGGGAGGCGCACCTGCAGATCCTGGGCTACCTCTCCCCGGAGGAGCAGGGCAGCCAGGCCGCGCTGCGGGACTTCCTCGACGACGCCATCGCGGTCATGCCGTGGGACGCGCCGACGGCATGCCTGCCCCTGACCGCGGCTGTGCGCCAGCACCACCGCGAAAGGAGCAGCGGAGGAATCCAGGCGCTGGGCGTGAGCCAGTACTGGTCGCAGCCGCACACCGCACGGCTGCTGGACCAGGGCATGGCCCACTGGCCGCAACCTGGTCACCTGCGTCACGCGGCCGCCGTCGCGGACCTGGGAATGCTCGCCTACGCCCTGATCCGGGCGGGCCGCAGCGGCGGTGCCGGCCCGGTCTTCTCCGCGGTCGGCGGACTGGTGATGCCTTGGCCGTGGAGCTACGAGGGGGACCCGGTGGAGTGTTACACCGACTACTCCGGTCGCGTGTAGGCGTGCGTGAGGCTCTCCAGCCGCACGTAACGGCGTGGGGGCAGGGCCTTGCGGTCCAGCCCTCCCCCCTACGCGAGGTCAGCCGAGCTCCGCCGCCTCGACGATGTTGGTCAGCAGCATGGCGCGGGTCATCGGTCCCACTCCGCCGACCGGCGGTGCGAGGGAGCCCGCGACCTGGTCGACGTCGGGGTGGACGTCGCCGAGGATGCCCTCGACGGTCCGGGTGATGCCCACGGACAGGACGGTGGCGCCCGGCTTGATCCAGTCGGGCTTGACCAGATGGGCCACGCCGGCCGCGGCCACCACCACGTCGGCGACGCGAGTGTGGGCAGCGGTGTCCTGGGTGGCCTCGTGGCACAGGGTCACCGTGGCGTGCTCGGTGCTGCGGGTGAGCATCAGGCCGAGCGGGCGGCCCACGGTGATACCGCAGCCGATGACGCAGAACTGTTGTCCGGTGATGGGCACGCGGTTGCGCCGCAGCAGGTCGATGATGCCGCGCGGGGTGCAGGGCAGCGGTCCCGGTATGCCCAGCACGAGTCGGCCCAGGTTGGCGGGGTGGAGTCCGTCGGCGTCCTTGGCCGGGTCGATGAGCTCCAGCACGGCGTGGGTGTCGATGTGGGCCGGCAGCGGCAGCTGGACGATGAAGCCGGTGCAGGCCGGATCGGCGTTGAGCTTGAGCACGGCGGCCTCGACCTCGGCGTGGGTCGCCGTGGCGGGCAGCTCCACCCGGATCGACGCGATGCCGACCTGGGCGCAGTCGCGGTGTTTGCCGCCGACGTAGGAGCGGCTGGCCGGGTCGTCGCCGACCAGGATGGTGCCCAGCCCGGGGGCGATGCCCCGGCTCTTCAGCGCCTTCACCCGCTCGGCGAGTTCACGTTTGGTCTCGGCTGCCGCGGCCTTCCCGTCGAGCAGCGTCGCGGTGGTCATGTCACACAAGCCTCTCGGTGCGGCTGTCAGCAGAAGACGACGGTGCGGGAGCCGGTGAGGACGACGCGGTCCTCCGCGTGCAGCCGGACCGCGCGGGCCAGCACGATCCGCTCGACGTCCCGGCCGATCGCGACCAGTTCGGGCGCGGTGTGGCGGTGCCCGACGCGGACGACGTCCTGCTCGATGATCGGGCCCTCGTCCAGGTCGGCGGTGACGAGGTGGGCGGTGGCGCCGATGAGTTTGACGCCCCGCTCGTGGGCCTGGTGGTAGGGCTTGGCGCCCTTGAAGCCTGGCAGGAACGAGTGATGGATGTTGATGATCCGGCCGGACAGCTTGCCGCACAGGTCGTCGGAGAGGACCTGCATGTAACGGGCGAGCACCACGAAGTCGACCCGGTGCTCGGCCACCAGCCGCAGCAGCTCGGCCTCCGCTTCGGGCTTGGTGTCGCGGGTGACGGGGACGTGGACGAAGGGGATGCCGTACCGCTTCGCGACCGGCGCCAGGTCGGGGTGGTTGGAGACGATCAGCGGGATGTCGACGGGCAGTTCACCCAAACCCCAGCGGTAGAGCAGGTCGACCAGGCAGTGGTCGAACTTCGACACCATCAGCAGCACCCGGCGGCGCTGCTCCTCGGGCCGGACGGTCAGAACCGGGTCGAAACGGGCCAGCCGCAGGGTGAGTTCGTCCCGCAGGCTCTCGGTGTCGGCGTCGGGTGTCTCCAGGCTCACACGGATGGTGAAGATGCCGGTGCCGGGATCGGAGAACTGGGCGCTCTCCAGGATGTTGCCCTTGGCCTCCGCGACGCCCGCGGCGAGTGCGTGGACGATGCCCGGCTGGTCGGGGCAGTGGAGCGTGAGAATGTAGCGTTGCACGTCGGGATCTCCGTCGGGTCAGGCCCGCACGCGGGCGCGCTCGGGGTCGTACACGGGTGTGGGCCTGACCGTGGCGTCGGCCGTCGAGCCGTCGGCGGCGACGGCGGTCAGCGCGGTGCCGGACTTCACGGCGTCGCGGTGCACCCGGGCCAGACCGAGGGTGGCGCCGTCGAGGACGGGGGAGGGCAGCGCCATCGTCACGTAGCCGATGTCACGGCCTTCCAGTTCCAGCCGGGCGCCCTCGGCGGTATCCGGCGCGGTATCCACGACGACGCTGACGACGCGGCCGGTCACGCTGTCCTTCTTGGCCAGCAGCGCGTCCCGGCCCTGGAAGGGGCCCTTGTCGAAGTCCAGCGCCCAGCCCATCCGGCACTCGAACGGGGTGACCGTGTGGTCGTACTCCAGCTCCCCCATGATCATCCCGGCCTCGGTGCGGCAGGTCAGCAGGGCGATCGCGCCGAAGGCCTTGATCCCCAGATCCGTGCCCGCCTCGAAGACCGCGTCCCACAGCGCGAGCGCCTGCACCCGCGGGACCTGGATCTCGTAGCCGAGCTCGGCGGTGAAACCGAGCCGGCTCACCTGTGCGGGGATGCCCGCGACGAGGGCGTCGCGCAGGAAGGTGTAGTAGGGGAAGGCGGCACCTGACACGTCGACGTGGGTGAGGCGCTGGAGGACGTCGCGGCTGCGCGGGCCCTGCAGGGTCAGGACGGCGGACTCGTCGCGGCGTTCGGTGACCGTGGTCCCGGCGGGTGCGTGAGCGGCCAGCGACTGCAGGGTGGCGGGGTTGCCGCCGGTGACGACGACGTGGTCGGGCGCGAGGACGGCCACGGTCACGTCGTCCAGCATCATCCCGTCGGCGTCGACCACGACCCCGTAGGCGATGCGTCCGGCGCCCAGCCCCTTGACGCCGCGCGAGAAGACGGCGTCGACGGTGGCGACGGCATTCTCACCTTCGACATGCCACTTGTAGAGCATCGAGTACTCGGAGGCCCCGACGGCGGTGCGGATGGCCTCGTACTCCTCGGCCGGATCACCGATGGCCAGCGGTACGGCGTTGCCGTAGACGTCGATCCACTCCTCGACCCGGTCCGCGTAGCGGGGAGCGAACGGCGTGGTGCTCAATCCTTCGGGGATGGCCATGGGGACTCCAGTGGATAGAGGGCGTGCGCTGCAGCGAGAATCTATCCACCTGGATAACTTGTCAATAGGATAGATTGAGTTTCGGGGACGGCAGACAGAAGGAGGGGCGAGTGAACGCCGCGGCAGAGACAGACGGCGAGACCGGCCAGGACACCCGGCCCGGTTACGGCGAAGGGCGGGAGGCGCTCCTGGAAGCGGCCGTCAGGGTGGTGGCCCGGGGCGGCCTGCGGAAGCTGACCTACCGTGCCGTCGCCGCCGAAGCCGGCGTCACGCACGGGCTGGTCGCCCACCACTTCGGTTCGCGCGACGCCCTCCTCGAAGAGGCGCTGCGGTGGTGCGTCACACGCAGCATCGAGACGTCCTCGCTGGTGCCCGCCAGCGGAAGACTGGAGGACTTCGCCGCGACCCTGGCCGACTTCATCGCGGCCGACCCCGACGTCCAGGCGTTCCAGTACGAACTGAAGCTCGAAGCGAGCAGGCGGCCGGAGCTGCGGCACCACGTAGACGTGCTCTACGACGCATACCGCGACGCCGTCCGCGAGGCACTGGCCTGCTTCGACGTGTCGCAGGACATGGCGGAGATCGTCTTCGCGGCCCTGGACGGCCTGGTATTCCACCAGGTCACGTCCGGCGCACCAGGCCGCACCGAGGAGAGTGTCGACGCCCTGCGCCGACTTCTCACGGCCTATCGCGCGCAGGCGTCACCGGGGGCGTCCGACGGTACATTGAATGAGCCGAAGTTCTCCTGCACCAACCTCAGGAGCGGCGATGACGAGCATTTTCACAGGGCATGACCAGAGAGTCCGGCCGCACGGCACGCCTTCCTCGGGCATGCCGACGCCCGGCGGCGCGACCGCAGTGCTGGACCGGCACCTGCGGTTCACCGGGTGGAGCAGGGAAGCCGAGGAGCTGTTCGGTCTGGCGTCCGAGGAGGTCCTCGGCCGGTCCGCCGACGCGGTCCTGGCCGATACCGAAACGGGAGCCGGCATCTCCTCAGCCGCTGGTGACGGTGGTACGGCATGGTCGCTCGGCCCCCGGCCGGTCCGCCGGGGTGACGGCCGCCCGGTGCCCGTGTCCTTGTCTCTCACCCCGCTCGCCCTCGGGGTGGGCGCGACCGGGTGGCTGCTGGTGGCAGTGGATTCCGAGCTGGCGCACTGGGAGGCCCTCGGCCGGGCCATGCTTGACGGACTCGACCGGGAATCGCCCGTCCAGCTGGTGATCTACGACACGGACGCCCGGGTGCGCTGGGTCAACGCCGCGATCGAGAAGCAGTTCGGAATCTCGCTCAAGGAGGTAGCCGGAAGGTTCCTGAAGGACATTCTGCCGCAGGGCGAGGTGCTGGAGGAGGCTGACCGGCCGGTCATAAGTGTCGAGGAAATTGTCCAGCGCGTGGCCCGCACCGGCTCACCCGTGGTCGACGTGCGGTACCGGAGCGCCACTTTCCTGGCCCCCCATCATGAACGCGTCTGGTCGTGCTCCTACTTCCGGCTTCAGGACGAGGAAGGCCGGCCGATCGGAGTCTGTGAGGCCGGCCTCGACATCACCGACCGCTATGTGGCACGGCAGCGTCTCGCTCTGCTCAGCCGGGCGAGCGGCAGTATCGGAAGAACCCTGGACATCCGGCATACGGCCGGCGAACTGGCGGAACTCGTGGTCCCCGAATTCGCCGAGGCCGTCATCGTGGACATCTTCGAACCCGTCCTGGGCGGGGAGGAACCACAACACTTCGGCACCCACCCCACCCTCTGCCGGGTAGCTCACCGCACCGATCACACCGCGGCCAAGGACACCGCGTACGACGAACTGGACACCGTCAGCCTGCGGTGCCTGGCCGAGAACGCGCCGGCTACCGACGCGGCCACCCACGTGCTCGCCCTTCCCCTCAAGGCCCGCGGCACCACCCTGGGCGTGGCGGCCTTCGCGCGCCCCCAACACGCCGACCCCTTCGAGCATGAGGAGATCCAGCTCGCCGAAGAACTTGTCTCCCGCACCGCGGTCTGCCTGGACAACGCCCGCCGCTACACCCGAGAACATGCGACCGCACTCATGCTCCAGCGTGATCTTCTCCCTCGCGCCCTGCCCGAACAACCGGGCGTGGAAGTCGCCCACCGCTATCTGCCCGCGGCCGGACACGCTGGCGTCGGCGGGGACTGGTACGACGTCATCCCCCTCTCCGGGGCACGCGTCGGGCTGGTGGTGGGGGATGTCGCCGGACACGGCATGGGCGCGGCCGCCACCATGGGCCGGGTGCGCACCACCGTCGCGGCGCTGGCGGCGCTCGACCTCGCGCCGGACGAACTGCTCGCCCGTCTCGACGACCTCGTGGCGCGGACCGGTATTCCGACTTCCGGTGCCGCCGAGGCCGAGACCGAGGACCAGGCACTGGGCGTCACCTGCCTGTACGCGATCTACGATCCGGTCTCCCGGCACTGCGTCATGGCCCGGGCGGGCCATCTGCCGCCCGTACTTGTCACCCCCGACGGGCACACCGAGCTTGTGGACCTTCCCGCCGGACCGCCCCTCGGCCTGGGCGGCCTGCCGTTCGAATGCGCCGACATCGAGCTGCAGGAAGGCGCCATGCTCGCTCTGTACACCGACGGACTCGTGGAAAACCGTCAGACAGACATCGACGCAGGGATCCGATCTCTCTGCACCGCACTCTCCGGGCCCGGGAACGGCCAACTGGACAGGATCTGCGACAGGGTCATCACCAGGCTCCTGCCCCAAGCCCCCGAGGACGACGCCGCACTGCTGCTGCTCCGCGTCCACGCCCTGGCTGAGAGTCTGGTGGCGACGTGGGACATGGCCTGCGACGCCGCAGAAGTGGCAAGAGCCCGGTCGCTGGCCCTCGACCAGCTGGCCGCGTGGGGAGTCGACGAAGCCGCGTCGTTCGTCGTCGAGCTCGTCGTCAGCGAGCTGGTCACCAACGCGATCCGCTATGGCAACGCTCCGGTGTGTCTGCGGCTGATCCAGGAGCGCGGCCTCATCGTCGAGGTCTCCGACGGCGGCCACACCTCGCCCCACCTTCGGCGGGCGGCGATGGAAGACGAGGGCGGCCGAGGTCTGTTCCTGGTCGCGCAACTGACACAACGCTGGGGAACCCGGTACACGTCAACAGGCAAGACCATCTGGACCGAGGTGCCGCTGTCGCCTGCCAAACTGCCGGGAACCTTCCCGGGCGAGCGATTCGAGCTGTGACGGGGGCTACTGGCCGGTCGGTTCTCCGTCCGCGCACCCCCTATGGGAGCGGTGGTCCGGGACTGTGTGGGCTCACGCCTTGCGGCGGCGGCCGCTACGACGTGGCGCGGGGGCCGCACCGCCCAGAAGAGCCTGGCGGCGTGTCTCACCGTTCTCCTCCACCTGCAGCACCACCTGACGCAGCCCGGCAGCGACGATGCCGCACTGCTCATCGCTGAGCTGCCCCGTGACGAAGGCTTCCTCCTCATTGAACGCCGGAAAGACGCGCCGCATCAGCTCCTCACCTTGATCAGTCAGGCTGAGCAGCACCAGCCTGCCGTCGGTGGGGTGATCGGCTCTCTGTACAAGCCCACGCCTTTCCAGCGTCCGGGCAACCCCCGTGAGCGTGCCCTTGGAGATCCCGGCCTCTTCTGCAACGTGCCGCGTTTCCGGCTCACCCCAGACCCAGATGACCCAGAGAACCACGAAGGCAGTCCACGTCAGGTCGACGCCGCGCAACACGGAATTCTCAAGGTGCTGCCGCACCGCCGAGGCGGCGCGATAGATGTTGGCGACGACGGCCATCTGGTCATGCCGTAGGGGGATACCGCCAAGCTTGGCCTCTGCCAGTTTCTCGGCTTCGGTGATGGAACGATGGCCGGGCACGGGCACACTCCTTCGGGCCGCCTGTGAAGGCATGGGGCAACGCAATCGTTCGCGTCCAAATTGTATGGTGCCTGCCTCGTTGCCCTCGGCCGTATTCGCTCGGTTCGCGTGGCGCCATCAATCGCGCATCAGCAGGTCCAGAGCGGGCGGTGCGGTCTGTCCGCGATCGTGGTGCACTCCTTACGTCGAAGGAGGCGCCGGGAGTGCTTACCCATGCGCTCGATGGTCTCAGGCCGCGATGGTGGTCGGACGGGCGGTGACGAGATCCCGAGCCCTGGTACGTACGTCCTGCACCGCGGCGGTCTCGTACGGCCGGGCCGCCTCCAGCAGCATGTTGAGGCGGGAGGCCACGAGGGTGGAGTCGACGCGGGCCGCGTCGTCGAGCGTCTGGTGCGCCGCGGCGGCTCCCCGCTCCGCCTCGCCCTCGTCGAGCAGCGCGGCTGCGAGCCCGACGCGGTCCATGACCTTCACGCGGTCGAGCCGGGCTTGCGCAGCTTCAGGGCGTCCTCGAAATGGCCGCTCGCCACTCGGCGGCCGCGGTGGAGTCCGGCGAGGTCGCGGGCGGAGACCGCGCGGGCGCCGACATGCTCGGCCGCGTCGAAGTAGCTCACCCACTCGGGGACGTCGTCGCCGAGTCCGTCCGCCAGGAGGCCGTCGGCGTCGCCGAGGTACCGGTCGGCCTCCCGCTCGTCGCCGAGGGCCGCGTGCACCCGGCCGGTCTGCGAGGCGACCAGCGCTCTCGTCGCGGGCAGGGTGGCCTTCTTCGCGGCGACGCCGAGGAGACCGAGGGCGTCCTGCGGGTGGCCGAGGTAGATCATCTGGTGCGACATGCGGGTGACGATCTCCACCCCGCGGTCGCGCCGCCCCGCTTCCCTGGCCGCGTACGTGCCGTAACTCCAGAAGCGTTGGGCGATGGGGTACCGGCCGCAGTCGTGGCTGACCCACCCCGCGAGCGCCGCCAGGTCGGCGGTCGCCGCGAACACCCGGCCGCGCAGGGACGGCGGGACACCGTCCTGGATGCGGCGGGCGACCTCGGCGAGCGAGATACGGTCTATGACTGCGCCGTACCGTCACCGACGCCCTGCTCGACGAATCCGCCGTCCCGGTCGGCGCCGACGGTCTGGGCTGAACCGGCGGGCGGCGGGTCGTACGGCCCGTAGGGCGGGGCCGACGCGTTGCGCTGCGCAGCAGGCACGGTCTTCCGTTTGTGGTGATCAGCGAACTCGACACTCCATGATCACCGGAAGTCGTGCCGGCAGGCGTATCCTCCGACCGTCACGAACCGCCCACCATCGCCGACTTGGGATATCGAGCCCATACCGGCAGCTTCGGGCCGACCGCGAGAACGACGTCCGCCGCCCGTGGGCAGCGGACGGAGTGCCGGCGTGAGTCAGCCGGTGAAGACGGCCTCGGGTTGGTCGCGGCGCTCGTGCAGGTCCCAGTACAAGGGTGCGATCTGGTCGGGGGTGGCTGCGGGGATGCCTTCGGGGCCGTCGTCACCGATCCAGGTGCTGATCGCCACGTGCGCGGCGTACACGCCGCTACCCGCCAGTTCGTTGTGCAGGTTGAGCACCCAGTTGCGCAGTGCTCCGGCCGCGGCGTTGACGTTGCCGAGCATGGGGACGGGGTTGATGGAGCCGCCGCCGGTGGTGAACAGCAGGGCCCCGGCTCCGGCCTCCCGCATGGCGGGCAATACGGCGCGGGCGGCGGTGACGGCGCCGTAGAAGTTGTACTCGATCTGCGGCTGCAGGTTTTCCACCGTGGACTCGCTCGGGGTGGCCATGGTGAGGCCGGGCACCAGCGCCCTCTGCTGTCGGCCGTCGGGACCGAAGAAGGCCCGCCCCGGCTCCGGATGCGGAGGAGCCGGAGCGGACCATGGGCCCGCTCGGGAGGGGCATTGTCAGTGTGCGATCACCGGTACCTGGGCTTCGGGTCCCTCGCCGGTGCTCGAATCGGCCTTCGGGCGGCCGACGTTGATGAGAGCCAGCGCTATCACGGCGGCGCCGGCCACGATGCCGACGGCGACCCAGGCGGCGTTGGCGTAGCCGTGCACCATGCCCTGGAGCTGGACCAGTTGCTGCTGGGGCTTCGTCGCGGCCGTGGCGATGTGGTCTGTGATGTACGAGGCCATGGCGGAGGCGGCGATGGTGTTCAGCAAGGCCGTGCCGATTGCGCCGCCCAGCTGCTGCGAGGTGTTGACCATGGCGGAGGCGGCACCGGCGTCGCGCGACTCCACCCCGTGCGTGGCCACGGACATGGCGGGCATGAACGCGGTACCCAGGCCGATGCCGACGATCAGTAGGGTCGGCAGGAGGAGACCGGCGTACGAGGAGCCGACCTCCAGTTGGGTCAGCAGGAACATGCCGGCCGCGGCGACCAGGAAGCCGGGACCCATCAGCAGCCGCGCCGGCACGCGGGGCGTCAGGCGGGTGCCGATCTGGGTCGCGCCGATCATCGTGCCGACAACCAACGGCAGGAAGGCGAAGCCGGTCTTGATCGGCGAGTAGCCCTTGACGATCTGCAGGTAGTAGGTGAGGAAGAGGAACAGGCCGTAGATCGCGATGTTCGCGAGGCCGAACGAGAGGAAGGCGCCGCCGCGGTTGCGTTCGGTGACCACGCGCAGGGGCAGCAGCGGGGCCTTGACCTTGGCCTCGGTGATGACGAAGGCGAGCAGCAGGACCGCGGAGGCGACGAACAGGCCGAGGGTCGTGGAGTCACTCCAGCCGTCGGACTCGGCGCGGGTGAAGCCGTAGACCAGCGCGACCAGACCAAGGGCGGACAGGATCACTCCGGGGATGTCGAGCGGCGAGCGGTTGCGCCCGCCTTCCGGCTCGCTGATGACGAAGTACGCACCGGCTGCGGCGATCGCGGCGAATGGGATGTTCACGAAGAACGTCCAGCGCCAGTCCAGGTATTCGGTCAGGACGCCGCCGAGGATCAGGCCGACGGCGCCGCCGGCACCGGAGATCGCGCTGTAGACGCCGAACGCCCTGGCGCGCTCCTTGGCGTCGGTGAACGTCACGGAGAGCAGGGAGAGAGCGGCGGGGGCGAGGAGGGCGCCGAAGACGCCCTGCAGGGCACGGGAGCTGTACATCATCGCCTCGTTGGTGGCGGCGCCGCCCAGTGCGGAGGCCGCGCCGAAGCCCACCAGACCGATGACGAAGGCGCGCTTGCGGCCCCAGAGGTCGGCGATCCGGCCGCCGAACAGGAGGAGACCGCCGAAGGCGAGGGCGTAGGCGGTGATGACCCACTGGCGGTTGCCGTCCGAGATGCCCAGGTCCTGTTGAGCGGAGGGCAAGGCGATGTTCACGATGGTCGCGTCGAGGATGACCATCAGCTGGGCGATCGAGATGAATGCGAGGGCTCGCCAGCGGTTGGGGTCGGGAACGCTGGGTGCCTTGCGGGCTGTTTCGGACATAGGGGTGCCCCTTCGGAACTGGCAACGGAATTTCGGGACGCGGAAAAGCGGACAGGACTACGAAAGGTGAGGCTCGGCGGCTGGCGGTCCGATGGGCTGCAGTCTGTCGGGTAGGCCGCATGTCGGACAGGACCCTCAGAGAGCGCGGTGGCGTCCTCGGATCCGGCGGCGGACTGGGGGAAGGTCCACCGCCGGACCTGGGACCTCGCGCCGATCCCGTCCCCACGGATTCGGCGCGTCGGGACCGCCTCCGCTCAAGGCGGTCCCGGGCCAATCGGTTACTGCCGAGTCCCCCCGCTCAGCGGGGTGCGAGGGCAGCGGCAGGGCGAAACGCTCCACGAGGTCCACCGGCCCCTGTGACCGGGCATCTCGTCCAGCAGCTGTCCCGTGATGCCGGTGATGGTGGGACGCAGTGCGTCGATCTTCTTGACCATGAACTCGCGGGTGAGCGTGCGCCGCATCGTGGTGTGGACGGGTGCGTCGACGTTGGCGAAGAAGCCGGGCGGCTGGGGCGGCTGATCCGGCTGCACGTCCGGGTAGCCGGGCTGTGAGGGGTCGCTGCTGAAGGCGGGGTGGCCGAGCACCGCACGGGCGTCCTCCCAAGCGGGTCACCAGCCAGGCGCCGCGCCGGCCGTCCCAGATGGTGACGCGGCTGATCGGTGCCTCCTCACACAGGCGGGAGTAAGCGGGAGGCGGATCGAGGGGTGCGGTCCTCGGCCGGGCGAGGACGAATTCGGGCGTGGGGCCAGGGGGCACGAGGGCTCCTCTCATCGACCTAACGGCGTTAGGGTGACTAACGCCGTTAGGTGGTTGTCGAGGTGAGCCTAACGCCGTTAGGTGGTTTTGGCGAGGCCCGTTCCAGACGGGTGGCAAGCCGTGGATGGCCGATGATGAAAGCCCGATCGCAACCGGCGGGGTACGGAGGAGGAAGCGTGGACTCGGCAGCCCAGAAGCGGCGTGTGCCCTACCGGCAGGGTGAAGGGGAGCGCCTCCGGCAGGACATTCTGGACACGGCGACCCGCATCCTGGAGGAGTCCGGTCGCGAGGACGCCCTGTCTCTGCGTGGCATCGCCCGCGAGCTGGGCATCGCCGCGCCCAGTATCTACCTGCACTTCAACGACAAGACCGACCTGGTGCGGACGGTGCTCGATGCCCGGTACGCCGCGCTGGCGTCGACCATGCGCGAGGCCGGAAGCGCGGCCGCCGAGGCCGGTGCCGGCGCATGGGGTGTCCTGCGCGCCATCGTGGGCACCTACCGCGGGTTCGCCGTCGACAATCCCCGCCGCTATCGGCTCATGTTCAGCCTGGAGCAGCAGACTTCGGCGGAGGACCGGCGCGCCACCGGGCATCCGCTCGACCGGGTGCTGATCGCGTGGACCGATGCCGTTGACCAGTACCTCGCCGCAGCCTGTCCCGAGCAACGCGAGGAGGCCGACACGCTGGGGGTCCTGCTGTGGACCGGCCTGCACGGTCAGTTCGCCCTCTGGCACACCCTGCCGCATTCCTTTGTCGATGACGACACCATCCTGCGCGAGCTTGAGGAGGCGTTGATGAGGAGACTGCTGCCGCCGTCCGACTGACCGCCGGACGTTGGATGCGGCCATCCAGCGGCGCACGGTGCGCTGACCTGTTGACGCCGACTTTTCGACGGCCAAGGCCCTGGAGGCCAAGGGCGCCTAAGTGTGTGGCCTCGGGTCAGTGTGTCCTGATCGCTCCGGAGGTCTTCGACCAGCGGGACGAGGACGGCATGGCCGTCCTCCTCGGCGAGCACCCCGCGCCCGAACTCCACGACGGGGTACGCGAGTCCGCCGCCGTCTGCCCCGCCGCGGCCATCCGGCTGGAGGAGAAGTGACCGCACGTGTCGTGGTCGTCGGTGCCTCCGCGGGCGGACCGGCGACCGCCGAGGCCCTGCGCCGCCAGGCTTCGACGGGGCCGTCACCGTTATCGGTGACGGCCCCACCTCCGCCGAGCGGGTCCGCGAAGCCGTAACGGCCCCGGCCGATGTGACGGCTCCCGTCTCCCCCTTCCGGGGCTCTGGCCAGCGCGGACGCCTTGGTCAAGGTGGTGGCGACCACGACGGTCCGGTGACCGCCCTACTCGTCGTCGGTGGTGTCCTTGTCCCGCAGCGGGCGCATCCCGCCGGGCAGGCCGCTCCCGACCTTCGTGCTCGTGGGCATGGCGCCCACCACCCCGGGTTCAGAGACGCACGGCCTTGGTGCCGCCCCTCCCTCCGTGGGGCGGCACCGGGGCCGCTTGCGTCTATTCCTCGGTGGCGTTCGGATCCCGCAGCGCCCTAAGGGCCCCGTCGCCGTGGCTGCGGACGTTCGGGTAGCGCCCGTGGAAGTTCAGCTTCCACTGGACCACCTCCGACGGCGCCCTCAACCTCGTCGACCTCCTCGACGAGGCCTTCGCCGCCCTCAAACCAATTCCTCCAGCACCGCGATAGCTGGACCCCGGTGATCGCGTCGCGCGAGAGGGGCTCGCTCGGCGTGGTCACACCCCACCACCAAACCGCAGCTGCCCGACCGCCGCGCCGAACCTGACAAGGCATCCGCGTCAATGATCGGCGCGGCAGGATCTGCCAGGGCGCAGCCGACAGGTTCCTCCTCAGCGCTTACGGCATGACCACGAAAGCGGCGGTTCACCGCGCCAAAGGCTGGGCAGTGCTGTCAGCGCTCGCTTTCCTCTCCATCGGCCGAGCGGGGGAACGAGGCCTTCCAGGCGGACAACCAACCTGGGGCTGTGTCGGCCGCCGTGTTCTTGAGCGGGTATTTGCCCTTACGTAGCGCGCGGACGCAGTGCGAAGACGTTGCCGCGGTCTGCGAGTCGGTGTGCCCCATGAGGGCTGCGGTACCAACCCAAGAGAGGGAGGAAGCGGCCATGTCAACCCGCCCAACTGAACACAAGCACTTGACTGGGAACGTCAAGGCGCACGTGACGCAGTGGCTGGCGGGCCAGGGGCACGCTGCGCAGGCCGAGTTGTGCAGCCTCGGGCACGGCCCCGGGGATGCCGTGGACTTCGTGCTGCGTGCCACGGATCAACGCCTGCGCTTCGAGCTGCGGCCCAACGATTACCGCAGCTGGCGTGGAACGGCGGACAGCCTGGCCGCCAAGGAAGGGCATGTCGAGTGGGTCTTCGGGCTGGAGAGCGCCATCACCCGGGATATGACGGCCCGCTACGGCTATGCCCTGCGGGTGCGGTGCGAAACCGACGGCAACAGCCGCCGGGTTCTGATCGGCACCGTCACCGACAACCGCCCCGTCGTCTGGTCCCCGCTCGAGCAGTGCCGGATGACCGGCGACGGCCTTATCACCCCCGACCTCGACGAACTGCGTAACCGCGGGCTGATCCGCGAGGGCGCCGCGCGCCACGACGCCGCGGCCGGCAGCCTGCCGCTGCGCGGCGCCGAGATCGTCTTCGCGATCGATGGCGAGGCCCGGCCGGACACCGACTCACCCCTCATGGAGAGCGGCCGGTACCTGATATCCGGCTTCATCAAACCGGCCGGACACCGGATCCTCAAGGCCCAGCTCTCCTTGCCCCACGACACACCCCGCCCCACCGAGCAGTACGTGTACCGGCTGGCGGGCGCGGTGCGCCTGCTGGTCACCGAAGCCGACCGGCCAGGTGAGAACACCGGCTGGGCGGTGCGCGCGGACAGCCTCATCCGGCTCAAGGGCCTGGACGCGGAACGTACCGGCCTGTGGCGTCCCTCCGTCGCCCTGGACGAGCCCCTGCCCGCGCCGAAGCCCGCCACGCGGCCCGCCCCGGCCCCCACCGTTCCGGTCCAGTCCCAGGGCAGCCGCACCGCCATACTGTTGCGGCGGGCTCTCGAAGACGTGGCGCGGGAGGGGGCCACCACCACGTGGAAACTGCTGGCCGAGCGGATCGGCCTGGATCTCGCGCACCTGCCCGATCCCAAGCGCCGGGACCTCCTCGTGGAGGTCGACAAGCCGCGAGATCGGAACCGGCCGCTGTTGTGCGTCCTGGTCCGCGCGCCCTCCGGCCGTCCCCTGTCCTATCTCGCCACCGTGCTGCGCCTGCTCCAAGTCCCCGCCCCGGCCTCGGAGTCCGCGCTGTACCGGTGGAGCGACGAGCAGATCCGCGCTGCGCATACGGCGTACGGCCACCCTGCTCCTCCCCTACCGGCATCGGCTGCCATTGCGGAGGCGCCCCGTCCTGCGGAAGCGCGGGCCGCCCAGGAACAACTGACCCTCCTCAAGGCCCAGTTGGCCGTGGGCCGTGCCACGTTGCCCCACGCCACCGGCCGTCGCGCCGCCCGCCTGACCACCACGGTCAAGGACGGCGAACAGCACCAACGGCTCTACGAGACTGTCCGGCAACGCAGGCAGGAGCTGCGCGCGTGGCAACGCGAGGGCGAGCGGCTCCTGGACGACCTCGACCGCCTCATTGGCCACCCTCTGGCGGCGTCTGCTCCCTCGAAGAAGAGCACGCCCGCCGTTCCGCCCGCCACCGTGAAGAGCCCTGTCTCGCCGGGGCAGGACCAGCGCACGTTCCAGGCGCAGGCGACAGCAGACATCGCCCGTCTGACGCAGCTGTTCAAGCAGGCCCGTGATGCCGACGACCTGAACGAGGCCAGACAGATCCACAAGGAAGTCTCACAGATCGCCACGGAACGCCTGTCCGGTGAGCCACGGCAGAACCTCCTACTGCTCCGCACTGACCTGCAGACCTGGATCAACAGCCGTGATGCAGCAGTCGCCCACGCGGCGCTGCGCACCTTGTTCGCCGACCTCGCGACGGCCGGCCCCGCCGCCACGCCTCTCGCCCTGCGCAGTGCCCTGGCCCACTCGAAGATTCTCAAACGACGCTGCCCCGGCCCCCTGCCGCAGGACCTCCACACGGCGCTCACCCGCCTGGAAGCCCAGGTCAACGGCGAATCGGTGACTCCAGACGACGGAGCCCCCCTGTCGGCGACCCACTCGTCACCCGGCGGCGCGCCACCTTCCGAGTCTGCCGCTTTCGCAGAGGCCCGAGCGGAGTTCGCCTGGCTCGTGCAGGAGATCCGCGCCGCGCAGGAGGCCGGCGACCTGGCTGCGGTCCAGACCGCGCGCCACTTGGCCGGACCCATCTACGGCCGGCGCCTGTCGCCCGAAGACCGTGCCACCTACACGCCGTTGATGCGCGAGGTGAAGACGTGGTGCCAGGAACAGGATCCGAACACGGACCCGATCCTGCGCCGTATCCGTCAAGTCCTCGCCGAACTCGGCCGTGCCGGCAACGGCCTGGCCACCGAGCAACTCGCCGCATTCCTCGACGAGATCAGCTCGCTGAGCCGTCAGTTGGACCGGCGCCTACCGGTGCTCGAAGAGGTTCACGTCAAGCGGTGGAAGCGCCAGCTCAAGGCCCGCACCTCGAGCGCGCCACGTCGTGCCGCACCGCGCGCGGCGGACCCGGTCAAGGCCGTCCCCGGTCCCAAGGCCACCGCACCGTCTCCCCCGGACCGTCTGCCGATCGAGACCATCGACAAGCTGGCCGCCATCGCCCGGGACGTCCTCAAGGACGCGGCGCGCAGCGGCGGCTCACTTCTGACGTGGGGTGACCTGCGGCTGCGGATGGCGGGCGGGCTGCCGCACCTGCACCCGGACGACCAAGGTGAACTCCTGGTCGCCGTCGACCGGGAGACACCGGTCGGTGAACCACTGCTGTCCACACTCGTCGCGAGCTCGGACGCCTCGCTGCACTGGCTCTACCGCCACGTCCGCTTCAGCCTCGGCCGCGAACGCATACCCGAACCAGACCTTCCCGCCCACTGGGCCACCGAAGTCCTGCGCCTGCGCCAAACCTGGCGCCACCTCTGACCTGCCGCACTCAGCGAACGGCGTCCGGGCACAGCCGGTCCGCCGTTCAACTCCGTCGCGGGCGCCGGCCCCGGCTCACTGCAACGGTCCGCCACGACTGTGCTGTGGCGGCTGATTCCAGTATCCGTGGATCGAGGTTTGTCCAGGTGAGGACGCGCGCTCTGGATGCGGATTCTGTTTGGGTGCGGCTCTCCTGAAGTGACTTGTTGACCTGCATAGTTGTGGGTCGGTCTGCAGCAACGCGGCCAACAACGAGACGGCTACTTATAGCCGCCGCCTGTGTGGCTGTATTTACTACGCTGTGCCCCATGCGTATCGATCGGGCCTACGGATCAGCGATCGCTTCGTTGGGTGACCACGCTTAAAAAATGGCTCCGCTCTTCTGCGTAGCGGGATCGCAAGTAGAGTGCGATGGCTCCGGGACCGACAGGGGACGCGGTACCGGAGAATACAGCCACCGTGGTCAGCGATTGACGGTGATCGTCTCGCACGGTGGGTTCGAGCGCACCGGTTGCTTCAGCGTTCGGTGGCTGCGGCGGCCCCTGGTGGTGGGAGTGCTGGGTCAGCGTTTGACGTGGTTGCGGACGGCAAGGCCCAGAAGGATGGGCTCGGTGACACGAGACGCCATCTCGATCTAGGCGCCCAGTCGTGGTCAGGTCCCGGCCGGAGGAACGGAACACCACCGAGTTGAGCGTGATATTCAAAGCCTTCTCGAAGGGCTCTCTCAAGCTTAGCCTGTGGATGGCGAGCTGCAGACTTACCGCAGACCACCGGAGCAATCCTTGATCGGAATAAAGGACCTCTCCGCGACTTCTTTGGAATTTTTGAGAAACTGCTGGGACGGCATGTTCTTGTTCGCCCGAGTGTTTCGGTATGCTCCCGCAGTCAAATCCTGCCCTGGCTCTTTCGTCCATGTCCCTCCACGCCAGTCGGTGAACCACACCTGAATCTTTTCACTGCCCTCAATGAAGCCTTCTGATTCCGGCACCGGGCGCAAATGTTCCTCCCTGAGCCTCTTGTCCGTGATCTGCCATGTCGTACAAGGCTTCAGTGTCTCGATCCGCGCGTATCGATCTTCTCCGTTCTTGAGCACGATCCTCAGGACGACGTCATCGAGCGATGTCGGATTCCAATTGTGAATCGTCGCCATATCGCCGTTGATTCCCTTGGCCACATTCACGTGCTCGGCCTCCACTCTGAGAGTGGCCTGCTGCGCAGCCTTCCTGTCTTCCTGCGCCTGACGTGTCGTCTTTACCGTCGCCGCGTCCTGGCTTACTCGGTTCCAAACTCCCAGGCCGAGAGCGAGCGCTGCGATCACTGCAGCACTGCTCGCTATAATTAAAGACCTTCGTTGGAGTTTGTTCGAACGGCGCTGTTCATCGAGTGATTGTCGGGAAATCGCTATTGCCTGCTCTTCCTCGGACATGCACATCTCCACGGTTCGTAAGGCAGTCCAGGTGACGTTGCCGCCCTCACGTGCTAATACTGGCCTGCGAAGGCTGCCTTCACTCCACAGACCCTCGTTTGTTACGACACAGGTACACAGTGGGGCGATGAACTGGTCAAGCCCTTCAACGCGAAAGTGGAGACTCCCATCAGATGATACGTGCTGAATCTTGGAGTTGCGTTCGGACGGGGAGCTTGTATTCGATAGTGAGCCGGTCTATCAGAAGGCTCACCGAACGCGATGACTGGTACTGGTAGCAGGGTCCCTTGCATGATCGCTTTCTGTCCGGGTTCATCCGGCGAGGCCGAGCGCAGTCAAGGGTCTGCGGCAGTCGTGGGCGGTGTGGCGTAGGGCGGCGGCGATGTTGATGTGGTCGCCCTGGCGGTGGACGCCGATGGCGAGGTTGCGCAGGCTGGCCATGAGACGCGGGAGACGACCGATATGGATCTTGGAGTCGTCCTCGCGGACCGTTCGGTCGCGGACGTGGTGCAGAAGATTTTCGATCTTCCAATGTCCTCTGATCCAGGTGGCGAGCTGGGCGCCGGTCGCCACGCCGGGCGGGGGAGTGTAAATCTAAATTGACACACCCGATTGACGCGGTCACCACCGGACACGGCGTTGACCTCTGCCTGCGGATTTAACGAACTACCGGTAGCCGAGGGATCAGGTGGCGGCCGCTAGATAGAGTCGCATCAAGGTGTCGTAGTCGATGAGGTCGAAGGTGCGGCTCATCCGGGTAGCTTCCCTGATTTCATCAGCTTTATAGTTTTCGTCGCTTCCCACAACGAGCACGAGTTCAGGTACGCCTAGCATCACCTTCAGTGCCTCTTGGGCTGCGGCTAGGTTCTGCGGGAAGGTGAAATATTCCTCGTAGTTACCGAGCTGGGCCACCCCGTCACCAACAGACAGAGTGAGCCGCCGTCGGGCATGGTCGCTTGCCGTGAGCGACTTCTTATCGAGTAGCGGCAGCTTGAACTCGACGATTTTCCAGTCGCCACCCTTGGTTCGGAGCAAGACATCAGGCTGGATCGAGACTTCCTTTGGATCCGGGTTTCCCTCCTTCCAGGGGAGCTCCACCTGATAGTAAACCTTATCCGCGCCGAAGACCTTCTCGATGATTTCACTGTGCTTTTCAATGAAAGCCGTCACTGTTGTTTCGCGTGCACCCTGGAGATACAGCGTGGCGAAACCGGCAGCGGTACACATTGCCTCAGAATGCTCGGGTGATGCGATTTGCACCCCAATAACACGGTCGTTATGAACTGGCGCGATCTGTGCGAGATCCGAAGCCACCTTGACAGCATCGGCCTCGACCGAGCAGGCATAGAAGAAGTTGACGAATTTGGGACGAACAAGGTTGCCGCTCCGACCCGACAGCATGCAATTATCGAGCATGACGCTGCGAAGCCGTTCAGCGTTGAGCGGCAGATGGGTTGCTCGGTCACTCATTCCAAGAAGGGAGGGCTTGCTGTCGAAGATGGCACGCACCCCTGGGAAGCGGTGTTCCAAAGCGTCGTCAGGGTAATCGCAGGTCAGATTGAGGCTAGTGAAGCGCGTCAAAACATTGGTCGGGCGATCATCTTCCATGCCGAACAGGTAAAAAGCCTCTTCGTCCAACGGGAAATTGTTGACGACTTGGTTCAGTGACGCAACTCGCTGCTCCTTCACTTGCAGTAGCTGCTGCTTCCTCATGGCCCCGATCAACTCCAGAGCGTAGTGAGTGTCTGTCTGCGTGAAAAGCAACGTACTAGGGAAAAGGAACGTCTCTCCCTCAGTGGGTCGGTACTTGCGATCGGCGACCAGCCTCCGAATATCTACAAAGTGCTTGTCGATTGCGGCCTTAGCTGTCTTCTCGAATTCAGCGAACGAGATTCCAGGCATAGTGAACTCCCAACCCCCTGCACCAACCTGGGCCACAACAGCAGCCATTCGTCCAGAGGGTACCGGGCTGCAACGACGAGGGTAGGCCGAACGGATCAAATCTCCTGGCGACCTCTGGCGCGGCCTAGAAGCCGACCGCTTATACTCCAGCCGTAGATCGTGATCTCGATGGTGAGTGGCGCCTCTCCGCCTACCCGAGTTCACCGAGACGGAGGGCGTCCCTTATCTCGCTGAGCTTCGCGGTTGTCGCTGGGGTCCGTTCCTTTACCTGTTCGCCGAGACGGAGGGCGTCCTCAATCTCGCTGAGCTTCGCGGAGGACAGGACGCCCGCCCGCTCGATCAGGTCGTCCCGGGACACGGTGGTCAGCCACGTACAGGGGGTAAAGCCCGGGCGCGGGAATGCGAACCGCAGCACGCCTTCAAAGGGCAGTCCTTCCATCGCGCCTACTTGCACTTCGACGCCCAGACCGCTGATGTCGACGCCCGCAGGAGTGACGACCTGCATCGCCCGGATCCTGGACGCGTCGTCTGCCGCCAGCAGTACGACCAGCCGCCGCTCGTCGAACTCCACCCACCAGACTTCGCCACGTTGCACATGTCCTCCTGACTCAGGACGGCAGGCGGAACTGCGCGACCCTGACGCGTTGTGGAGACGGGTGCGGCCACCGTTGATCATCGTGAGTTGTGTGGACTGACGAAGAGACGGTGGCCGCAGGTCACAGCATAGAACCCGCCCTTTGGCGGGACGCATTCGAGGGCCTGATGGGCCGGATCGCGGGGCACTGCTCCCGGGTCGAACCCCGGCGCAGGGCGGCGTGGTTGGTGCTCGGTCTATTGGCCGACCTGCCGCGCAAGAACTGATGGACTATCGCCGAGTGGGCCGGCGAGACCACCCCGGACGGCATGCAGCACCTGCTGGGCAGGGCCAAGTGGGATGCCGATCAGGTCCGCGACGACCGGTGCGGCTACGTGGTGGAGCACCTCTGTTCCCCTTTTCACACTGACAGCCCGGCTGATGGCTGCTCAACACCTAGCGAAGCTCGTTGAGGACGTCCTCAAGCAGGTGGAACCGCACGCGTTCTTGTTCGAGTCGCACGTTCGGGCCGAACTCGCCGTCCACGAGGCTGTCGTAGACATCGGCTTCGTCGGGTGTGAGCGTGCCGAGTGGCCGGTGGGTGGGCGCATCTTCCTTCACCCACTGCCCGCGGTGTTCCAGGAGGGTGGGCCGGTTCATCAGGATCGACTGCGTGTGCGCGAAGGTCCGGCGCAGCCGGTCAAGGATGGTGAAGCCGTGGGTGTCCACATCGCCCCAGTAGACCAGGCGTACGTCGTGCAGCCAGGTCAGGGCGGACAGTTGGGTGACGGCGTAGCCGCCGCCGTGGATCACGATGCTGTGGGGCTGGTCGGGAAAGGCGAGGTAGGTGGTTTCGTTCTCGACGACATAGACAGTCGTGATGGCGGGCGGTGGCGCGGTGAACTCGTCCGCGCGCACCGTGAGTTCACTGAAGCCCGCCAGCGACTCGCCGCCGAGCAGCCGGAACCGCAGGTAGGCGGGTTTGCGCAGGAAGCGGAAGCGGGCGGCGAAGTCGGTGCGCGCGGCCTCGGCCTCGATGCGGTCTTCGGGAAGGCAGTGCTCGAGCAGGGTGGTCAGGATGGCTCTGTGCTGTTCGATGAACTTGGTGTCCACGCCGGGTACGTCGAGCTGGCGCAGGTAGACAGCCGGACCGCGGTAGTCGGTGATCCAGCGGATGGTGGCTTGGAGGCGTGACCAGTCGGCTTCCCGTTGGACAACTTTCATCGGGTTCTCGGCCATCCACGTGGCCAGTGGGGGCAGGGTCTCGTTTGCGGCGGCGAGGAGGGACGCGTAGCGGTTGACCGTGCCGGTGACGCCGAGGAGTTTGAACAGGTCGTCGCGGCGCTCGATCCAGACCCGGGCGGGGGCGTTGTTCACGCCGGCGAGGCGTCCGCCGAGCCGCCGGTATTCGATGCGCAGGTGTCGGTGTGCTGCGGGAGCCCAGGACGTTGCCCAGGCGAGGACGTCGTCGTAGTGCCGGGTGATGTCGCCGGCCTTCGGACCGCGCAGGGGGACGGCGAGGGGTTCCCAGTCGCTGCCGTCGGCGACCTGGCTGAGGAACTCGCCGCGATCCCAGCGCTTGCGCAGGCGAGCGGCGACGTCGCGGGGCGTGGTCCAGTTCAGGGTGCTGGTGGTTGCCATGTCAGCTCACCTGTCCGGATACGGGCTGCAAGGCGGACAGGGTGTGTGCGAGGCGTTCTTGGCGGTACTGGGCGATGGTCAGGGTGCGTAGGCGGGAGTGGTGTCCGGTGGGGTTGTCGACGAAGCCGACGGCGGATACGTAGGGCTCGATGACGTGAATCTTCTGCAGGGGCGTGACGATGAGGAGTTGCAGGCCGAGGCGCTTGAAGAGGTCCAGGGCGAAGCGGGCGGATTCCTCCGAGCCGCGGCCGAAGGCTTCGTCGATGACAACGAACCGGAACGTGCGGCTCCTGTTGCTGGTGGTGTCGAGCTTGAACTGGTAGGCGAGGGAGGCGGCCAGGATGGTGTAGGCGAGCTTCTCCTTCTGCCCGCCGGACTTGCCGCCGGAGTCGGAGTACACCTCGTATTCGGAGTTGTCCTCGCGGCGTCGTTCGCTGGCGCTGAAGACGAACCAGTAGCGCACGTCGGTGACGCGCTTGGTCCAGGCGCGGTCCGCATCCGTGTGTCCCTCGCGGCCCTTGAAGCGTTCGATCAGGCGCTGGACCTGGTGGAACTTCTCTTCGGAGTACAGGTCGGAATCGTCGCCGGACAGGACGTCGTCGGTGCAGGCTCGCAGTTCCGCGGTGAACTCGCGGATCTCGGTGTTCGGGGTCTGCTCGGGCTTGAGCATGATGTAGCGGCCCGGGTTGTAGTCGATGCCGGCCAGCGACTCGTTGATGGTGGCGATGCGGTCGCCGATCTCATCGGCCCAGATGTTCAACTGTGCATGGAATCCTGCGACTTCGCGGATCACGTTGGTCTTCAGATACGTGCGGAACTGATCCTCAAAGCGCGGCAGGTCGTCGGCGACGAGCCGTTGGTGCAGGGCGCGGTAGCCACCGGCGGAGGCGACGGAGTCGTCGAGCTCGTTGGTCTCGGCCGGGTAGTTGGTGCGGAAGGCGCCCATCTGGGAGGCGATCGTCTGGGCGAGGCGGGTCTGCTCTTTGCCCCATCGGTTCTTCTGAGCTGTCAGCTCCTCGCGCAGCCGGGTCTCGGTCTGGCCGCACTCCTGCGCGGTACGGCACGTCAACCGGGCGGTGGTCAGGCGCTGTTCGAGGGCCGGAAAGTGGGCCTGTGCATCGGCGGCGGCCGGTTCATCGAGTACGGCGCGGGCCGCATCGCGGGCGTGGATGGTCGTGTCCCGCTCGCCCGACACCTTCCCCCAGTTCTGGTTCGCCTTCTCGTAGGCGGCTTCCTGCTCGCCGATCTCGACGGCGATCTCCTCCAGGTGGCGGGTGAGTTCGTCCAGGTCCTTGGAGTCGGTCTGAAGGCGCTGCTTCTCCTTGGCCAGCTCGGTGATGTGCCGCACAGCCGAGGTCCAGTCGATCTCGCTGTAGTCGCGCATCGCCGCCAGCCGGTCGAGGACCTTGTCGCGGCTGATGGAGTCCTCGTGGGCGGCTTCCAGGCCGCGCTTCTTGCCGGCCAGCTCGCGCTGGGCGGCGTGGACCCGGCCCGCCTGGTCCACGAGGGCATCGATCTTCGCCTGGTTCGTCCAGCCCAGAACGTAGGTGCTGCGGTCGTCGATGCGGGTGCTGTCGTTCTTCTCGTGGCGGCCCCGCGCTCCCTTGATCAGTCCCTGTGCGGTGACGGCCAGTTCGGCATGCCGGAAGTCCTCCATGGTGAGCACGCAGGTGTGCGACGCACGGCGTTCGAGCTCACCGGCCACCCACGGGGCGAAGGATGAGTCGTCGCGTACTTCGAGTTTGGCGAACAGTGCGGCCGAAGGGGCTGCCTGGGGGCGCCGGGGCGGGAGCTTGCCGGGGACGCGGAAGTAGACCAGCTTCGTCCCCAGGTGGTGATTGTTGATCCACTCGGAGACGCGGGCGTACTGATCGCCAGGGACGAGGAGGGACAGGGCGAAGCCGCGCAGCAGCCGCTCGGCGGCGCCGGCCCAGGCTTGTTCCCCGTCGCGCACCTGGACGAGTTCGCCGGAAAACGGCAAGGCGCTCTCCTCGATGCCGAGTTCGCGGCACAGGCGGGCGCGTACCTCCAGCTGCCGGCGAGGGACGTTGCTGCGGCGCGAGCGCAGGCTGACCAGATCCTTGTTGAGGTCCTCTGCCTGCTGGTGCAGTCGATCGGCGTCGACCGCGAGCGTCTCCAGGGCCGTGAGCGACTCCTGCTTGCCCGCGGCGACGTCGTGCTGGGCCCGGGAGATCTCCTCCAGGCGGTCGGTGAACTGGGCCTGATCAGTGACCGGGGCCAACTCGGCCTGTTCCAGCAGGAGGGCGTGCTCGCGGGCGCGCCTGTCCCGTGTCGTGCGCAGGCGCTCCGTCTCCTCGATCTGGCGCTCCAGTTCACCCAGGCGCCCACCGCCCAGCCCCTCACGCTGCAGTTCCCACCGGCGCTCCTGGCCCCGCAGCCGCTCCAGCTCGTCCTTCGCTGCCTTCATCTGACTGTCCAGGCGGGCCAGCGACCGTTCCAGGTCGGTGCGCTCGGCCTCGTGCAGGACCGAGGTGCGCTCGGCGATGAAGTACCGCAGGGCGGCCTGCTGGGCCTCGGCCTCCTCGATCCGCGCGGCCAGGCCCTCGTAGGTGTGGCAGTCCCTGAGCAGCGGGGTGAGGGCCTCGATCTGGGCGCGGGCCCGCTGAACGGATTTGTAAGTGGTGGTCAGGGCGTCGAAGTGGCTGACGATGTTGTCGGTCATGGCGGCCGCGTCGAATGGTTCGAGCATGTGGCTGCGCACGAAGTCGTCCAGGCTGCCCACCGACTTCATCGACACCGTCTGGTGGAAGAGATCCAGGGCCTGCTCGGACTCGATGCCCATGCGGCGCCGGAAGTCCTTGCTGTAGGGTGGGAACGTCTTGTGCACGCGGACGTCGTCGGCGTCGAGGCGCTTCTTCAGGGCCCGCACTTCGGTGCCGAAATCGGCGAAGTCGCCGGCGACGGACAGAGCCCGGTCTGCGACGAGGAACAGCCGCTCCGGACTGGTGGCGTTGGCGTCGGCCAGCCAGAACACCTGTCCCAGCGTGACGGTCGACTCCAGCGCCGGGTTGCGGAACACCCCCAGGATGACCGAGTAGTTCCCGGGCTTGCGCAAGGCCACCGGCTTGGTGGTACCGGTCTCTTCGTTGCGTTCGGACTTGTAGTGGCCCAGGACGTAGGAGCGCAGGCTGCGCTCGCGGCTCTCCGCGCCGGCCGCCCGGTTGTAGGCGATCTTGTGGGCGGGCATGAACAGGGTGGTGATCGCATCCACCAGGGTGGACTTGCCAGAGCCGATGTCTCCGGTCAGCAGTGCGTTGGCGCCGCCGAGGCCGAACGACCACACGTGTTTGTCGAACGTGCCCCAGTTGTAGACCTCCAGGCGCTCCAGCCGGAACCCGGCCGCGGCAAGGTCGGTGGAGGTGGCCGTGCCGACGGGGCCGGACTGAGCGGGAATCACTGCTGCTTCTCCTGCGGGGTGTGGGAGCCCGCGTACTGGGCCAGGTTCGTTTCGAAGTCGGCGAGCCACTGCCCGTCGACGAAGGCTTTGATGATCCGCTGCACCTCGAACAGCTGCTCCTGGCCGCGGGCACGCCGCAGGAACTGCAGGTCGACCACCTTGTTGATGTGGCCGTCGATCTGGTCGACCAGGCGCGCCTCGTTGGTGCCGGCCGGGAGGAACGTGCGGATCATCTCGACAATTTCGTCCCTGGTGATCATGAGCCGGGTGCCGTCGGCGCCCGCGTCGAACTCGGCGAGCCGCTTGCGCAGCAGCACGACCAACAGGCTGACCGGGTAGGACAGCGACCGGCGGGGCATCAGCCGCGGCGGCCTCGTACGCGGATCGTGAACTTCGTCTTCGGCGTCGGGCTTCGACTGGAGGAAGGCGTAGCCCTCCACCTCGTCGATCACCACGCGCAGGCCCATGACCTCGACGTAGTCCTTGACGCGGGCACTCATGTGCAGCAGCGCGTCCCAGGCCCGCTCGTGCTGGTCGCGGAAGATCGGCCCCTTGAGCAGCTGGTTGACCGGCAAGGAGAGGGTGTGGGATGGCTGCGCGGTGGGGTTGGAAGGCGTGGTCATCGCCCCTCCTTCTTCTGGCTGGTGGCCCAGGCGACACCGGGGCTGGTGCGGGCGAAGGTGACCACGGGCACGGTGGCGACCTGCCGGATGTCGTCCCCGCCGATCCAGGTGATCTCTTCTTGGCGGTGGTCGTCGAAGACTGTGGTGAACCCGTCGTCCGGGAGGGCGAAGTAGGCGACGAGTTCGGCCAGTCCCTGCTCGAGCGGGTGCTCGCGCAGCGTCTCGGCAAGGGAGACCTGGGTGCGGGTGCCAAGAGCGCGGTGGACCGCGACCGTGAGCCGGGCGGGATCCACGTACACCGCCTCGAACAGGACGTCAGCGGCGAACTCCTCGTCGCCCGCCTGGATACCGGTACTGTCGATCGGCGCCTTGACCACCGGCGTGTACAGGGGCCGTTCCATCGGCAGCACGATGGCCGGTGCCGTCGCGTCGAGCTCAGCTATCAGATCCACACCGGGAACGTCGCGCAGGGCCAGGGCCCGGGACTCGATCCCGCGCACCAACTGCAGGACGCGGCGGTCCTCCGAACGCACCTGGTCATCCAGGAAGCGGCGCAGCTGGTCCGAGAGCTGCCGCACCGTGCCCTGGGTGCGTTCGGCGGCCTCCAGCCAATCCCGGGGCATGCGCCGCATCCTCGGGTCGGGCTCGCCGATGGCCTCCATGGTCTCGACCTCGGCCAGCAGCGTCTTGAGTTCGTCCTGTCGGCTTGGGGCGAGCAGGAAGTCGTAGAACGCCTGGAAGGTCCGGCCCTGGTCCGACTCGGCGATGCTCTCGCGACTGCCCAGCACCTCATCGAGGAGTCCGGCCTTGGCCCCGTCCCACGCGGCGATCTTGCTCCGCAGGTCGCGGTCCAAGTCCCGGAAGTTCGCCTCGACCTCGCGGAAGTCGGCCAGCAACCCGTACGCGGTCGCAGTCATCTGCTGATATCGGTCCCGCAGCCCCGCGCTGTCCAGCACATCTACCTCGCCGGCCTCAACCCGCTCGATCTCCTGGTCGATCTCGTGCCGACGCCGGGTGAGCTCGGCCAGTCGCGCATCGGGGTCGGTCTCGGCCCCGAACGTCATCTGCCGCAGCAGATCGAAGATCGTGTTCAAGCGCGACTCGGTACCGACGAACGAGCGCTCCTCCAGCGACCGGATCCACGAGATGGCCTTCTCCACCGCAGCCGTGGCGTCAAAGTGCGGCTCGTCCGAATCCGGCGGATAGTACTTGCGCAGCCAGCCGTTTTCCGGCGCCGACCAGACATCCAGATACGCCTTCGCAGACTGGGGAAACGTGCTCCGCCCCAGCCGCTCATTGAGCGCGAACAACTCGTCGTCCAGCCGTTCAACAAGCTCCGCACCGGCAATCGAGCGCGCCCCCTGCTCGACGAACACCTTGTTGAAGAAGCTCAACATCAGCGCCGCGTTACCGGCCGTCAGCAGCCGCCACGCGGAGCTCTGCTTCCGCAACGCGACCAGACGGTCGTAGTCCAACTCCATGCATCCTGCCCCTCACTACCCCACCGCGCACGACGGTATTTCTCGCCAGCGTCGAAAACGCACGCCCCACACGGCCGACGCCCACGCCCGCACAAGCCGTGCACGGACATTCCGTGGCGGCCACAAAAGAACCGTAGAGGCCACCACTGACAACGGAGCTGCGCAGGAAAGGCAGCCGGATGGGTCACACGCGGACTCAGGGAAGGAAGACAGCAGGCAGGAGGGCCTACCTAACCTGATTCCAGAACTTTTCCGATCCTCATCCCCGCAGCCCTTTCCGAACGAAATTTCGAATCCCAACCCGAAGACTCTGGCCCGCCGACCGACCTGCCAGCGTCCTGCGTCATCGGGTCTTGGGCACATGCCATCTGCCGGACGCAAGGCCACCTCATCGAATCTCGATCGTGCCCGGTCGGAGCTGGGCGGAGGGTGCCATCCATACGCCGAGACACCTGAAAGCACGGCAGGACACAGCAAGATCAGAAAGATCCCTGAGCCGGTTGGCTGCGGCCGGCGTGACGCTGCTGTCCCGCATCGCCGACTTGAAGGCGGCCGAGCGAGGAGCGACCAGGACTACGAGGCAATACCCACCTGGGCGACGTCCGGCGTACCGAACAGGTCATCGAAGCGACGGGCTCCCTGGGCAGAGATCAGAAAGTACGGGGCGCCCGATCCCGCAATGCTGTGCGGCCCTTTCTGTCCTGCGGCAAGCACGTCGTACGGCGACCACGCATCGAGGCCATCGAACACGTAGTAGACCGGCAACTGCGTCCAGGCAACGAGCTGCAAATGCGCCAGCACGGCGGCGCGTTCGACAGCATGTCGGCCCGTTCGCCTGCTGGTCACGCCGCCCTTGCAGTCGATCAGTACGAGGTCTTCGGCCTTCGCCGCAATGAGATCCGGGAACCAGCGGATGGAACTGTCGGTCTCCCGGAGCGCGCATTGAAGCGCCCGGCTCAGCTGCCCTTGGCCCCAGAAGTCGACTTGCCACCCTCGCTCGGTGAGCTGCTCGGCGACGTGCCGCTCATGCGCGTCACCTATTGCTTTCCGTTGCTGAAAGCTCGTCATGGATGCAGTGTGGCCCGCGAAACGAAGCAGGTAACCCATCGTGGATTGAACCTAGCCAGTCCCATTCAGTCTCAGTAGTTCTCACTGTGTTCGCGTCAGTCCGTGGACGTCCGCCTACGTCCGCACACGTTCACCGCAACTTGGCCGAAATTCGACAGCACAACTGCGCTGCGACAGGGGAGCTACCCCAACTGGAGGCCGTGGTCAGCCCACGCAGACACCAGGACCGCCAGCTCGCCGGCCTCTGAAACAGGGCCCGCACCAGGAGTCAGGAGCAGCAACTGCTTCCAAGCGGATCGTCGTCTTCTCAGTCAGTACGGCATCGTCCCCGATCGGCCACCGGCTGGCAGCCGCCCCGGCTCCGTCCTGGGCGAACGCCGATCCGTGTCCGTTCGGCCCAGCACCACGCGCCGGGCCAGCGTCATCTCCATAAGGTCGCTGTGACGGTCGTGCAGGCCACTGGACCGAAAGGAATGACCGATGCGGATACGCGCCGCGTTCGTCGCCGCAGTGACGGTTGCCCTCGCCGCCGGCCCCTTGGCGGGCCTGGCCCATGCCCAACCCGATCTGGACTGCCGCGACTTCGCCTTCCAGGAAGACGCCCAGGCAGAGCTGAACCGAGACCCCAGCGACCCCCACCGGCTGGACGAGGACCAAGGGCCGGACGACGGCATCGCCTGCGAGGTCCTGCCCCGCAGAAGCACCACCAGCACGACGACGCCCACGCCTTTGCCCACCCGCGGCGTCCAGGGCGGCATCGGCGGCAGCACCGGCCCCGCCGACTTCGAGCGGACCCTGGGCACGGCCCTGGCCTGCACCTCCCTCGCTGCGGCAGCTGCTTACGCGGCCCGGCGACACCGAGGCGCCGGCCTACGCAGACACTGACCGGCCACCGCAGAGAGCTTCACCGACGCGAGCCGTCCCTCACCGTCGCTGAGCGTCCGGGACGAGTTTCTCCAGGCCAGTCCTGTTATCGAAAAGCGGATGCGTCTCAGGTCGGGACCGCGCCAAGGTGCCCCGGACGGGTCTCCGGATACGGGAGCGGTCTTGCCAGCTACGTGTGAGCTGGTTTCCTGATGGCCTCGCGGATCTGTGTATTCAACTCACTGAGGCCGGCGGAAGCGCCGGGCGCGGGGCACGGGGTGGGTGAGGCTCTTGGCGAGTTCGGGGTCGGCAAGGGCGGGAAAAGGTATGCCGGCGGCGTGGTGATGGGTGCGGGACTGCTGCAGTGTGCGGAGGACGTCTTGGTGCCGGCCGGCGGCGCCGTAGAGGCGGGCCAGGCGGAAGCTGGCCTGAGCGGCGCCGGCGTGGTCGCGGAAAGTGGCGAGGGCCTGTTCTGCCAGCGTGATGGCGTCGCTGAGGCGGTTTGCCTCGGCGAGCAGCAGAGCTTGGAGGGTCAATGCCCTGCTGTGGCCTCGATGGTCGCCGCAGGCGTCGGTCTCCTGGAGCGCACGCCTGATCAGTTCTGCGGCGGTGTGGTCGCCTTCATAGAGGGCCATGTCTGCCAGCCCCAAAGTGACCCAGGTGTGCCCGCGGTGGTCCCGGACGGCGTGCAGGATTTGGGCAGCGTCCTCGTAGTGGGTGCGGGCCGCGGCCCATCGCGGATCCTGTGCAGGACGACTCGTGGCGGGGCATCCGGGCCAAGGGCCTCCATACCAGCGGCGAGGGAGCGGGCAGCCGCCCGTCGTGCTCTCCTTCTCGGTATCGGCGCGGGTGCGCAGGATCCAGCCGACGCCACGGATTTCCTCGTTGGCAGCGAACAGAGCCTGGGCTTCGTCGAGTTGAGCGAGGGCTTGGGTGTATCGAGCGTGGTGCCGGCTGATCACCGCCTTTTCCCGCAGGGTCCAGGCCAGCCCGCGCTCCAGTGGCAGGGCCCGGAAGCGCAGCTCGGCCGCGGTGAGGGTTCGCTCGGCTTCCCGCAGTGCGCCTTGCTGGCGCTGCAGGATTCCCAGGTTGCCCAGGGCGTCGCTTTCGCCGTGTGCGTCGCCTGAGCTGCGGAAGAGAGCGATCGCTTCGCTGAAGCACTCTGCGGCCCTGTCCAGGTCATCGCCGCCGTCGCGCAGGGCTTCGCCGAGGTTGCGCAGCAGCGCGGCACGGGCCTGGCCATCCCTCAGCCGGTCGGCCGCGTCCAAAGCGAGCCCGTGGACCTGACCGCTGATGTCCCAGCGCCATTGATGCTCAAGAGCGATGCTCATCGCGTCGGTGATCTCCCAGCACAGCTCCCACCACCCGCGAGCGTGAGCGTGGGTGACGGCTGCCACCAGAACGGCACGCTCGGCTTCAAACCAATGGACGGCCTCCCACACGTCACCTGCCACGGCGTCCTCCGGCGGGGAACGACGGACTGCCCCGTCACGGCCGCTGTGCCGGGCACCTGCCGGCCGTAACTGCGCATCGGCTGCGTCGGCCGCGCTGAGGAGGGCACCGAGCAGACGCCGCACGGCGCTGTCGGCCTCGCCCACCGACTGCTCGGCCGCCATCTCCTTGGAAAACCCACGCGCGAGATCATGCAGCACGAGGCGCTGGCCGCCTGTCCCGCCGCGGCGAGCCTGCACGAGATGAGCCAGCAGGAGTCCCTCCAGGCACGCGTCGGCCGCATCGGCGTCCACGTCCAGTAGAGGCGACAGCGCCCACGTCGGCAGGTCGGGAGTGTCCAGGGCCGACAACAGCCGGAACGCACGCCGCTGCAACGACGGTAGCGCCTCATAACCGACGCGGAAGACCGCCCGTACGCTGCGCTCGCCCAGGCTCAGCACATCCAGCCTCCGGTGGTCGTCGGCCAGATCGCGGGCGAACGAGTCCAAGGTACGCGCGGGAAAGGTGGCCAGCCGCGCTCCCGCGATACGAAGGGCCAGCGGGAGCCCGCTGCACAGACCGACCACAGCGCGGCCTGCTTCAGGGTCCTCGTCCACCCGGTCCGGGCCGCTGATCCGTCTCAACAAGTCCCAGGCGGCGCCCTCGTCCAACCCCGGCAAAGCGACGCGCTCATCAACGGCCAGCGTGGCAAGGGCCTGTCGGCTGGTGATCAGGACAACGCACGAAGACCCACCCGGAATCAGCGCACCTACCTGCTGTTCACTGGCCGCGTTGTCCAGGACGATCAGGACACGCCGATCGGCCAACTCCGTACGGAACTGCCGTGTCCGCCCGGCCACATCATCGGGGATTCTTCCGCGCGGTGTCCCCAGAGCCGCTAGGAAGTCGCCAAGGACCTCGCCCACAGCAGCAGCACGTTCCTCCGCCCCGTTCAGATCGACGAAGAGCTGACCGTCGGGGAAAAACTGCATCAGCTGGTGAGAAGCCTGCACCACGACAGATGTCTTGCCGATCCCACCCGGCCCGTGCACCAGACACACCCTGCACCCGCCAGGACGCTCAGCAGCCTCCACCAGCCGCGCCACCTCCTGGCCGCGCCCAGTGAAATCCGCCAGCGCCGGCGGCAACTGACGCGGGATACCGAACGATTCCGAAAGAAGAGCCAGCGCGTGCGGCGATAGCAGCATCCGCAATTCCTCAACGCCTACGGGATCCTCACCCAGAGCCAGTACCAGCCGCCGTCTCAGCTGAGCCTGTGCAGCAGAAGAACGACCCGCCTCCTCGACCAGGGCCGCACCCTCCTCACCAGGCAACCGTCCGACGATCCACCGGTACAGCCGCCCCAGCCGGTCGGCCACCGACTGCTCCACACCCTCCACCGCACGATCCGCCAGACCAGCGCCCAGCCTCTTCGCAGACACGATCGCCAAAGCGACAACTGCCGCCACGAGCTCCTCAACCGTCATCGACCGCCCCCATCCGGAGCTGCAACAACCGCGCCGTCCCACAACGCACTGCCGCCGCCCCGACAGCAGTCATGCCCAGAACGCCGCTAAACGGCACCCCCTCCACCGATCCCGGTGCAGTTCAACCAGCAGCGCGGATCGCGCAGTACGGCTGTGGCAGCTGAAATTGCACGGGTGTTGCTCTTCTCCAGCTCCCTCGGCATGGATCGTTGCTGATCACGGTGGTTTGCCGGGTCAACGCTTCGGCTGATCGCCCCAGCCGCATCCCTCATTCAGTGGCTCGGGAAGACGCTGGGAGACGGCACCCCTGCCGTCGTACACGCGGACTGCGGCTCGTTCTCTACGGCCAGTTCCCTGATGGTGACCTCGGACCTCCGATGGCCGCGCCCGTCCGGTGTGACGGTGAAGGTGAAGCACCCTGTCATATATGTCTCGCTGGTGAGGAGGACCCCCGGCCCGACGCCCAATAGCTCTGCCGTCACTATGACATCGGGACCGTGGCGCTCGATCCTGACCAGGCCCTGAGCCGGCTTTCCCTGAGGGAAAACCCGAGCGATCTCGCTGTCGTCCAGCACACCGTCGGCCGCCGCCCCGACGAGCTTTTCCTGCCGAGTCTCAGCACCACTCCGCATATCAGCGCGGGCCTCTCCCTCGGCGCGGTCATCCGCCGTAACCACCCGGATCCAAAGCCCGATGACGCATACAAGAAGCAGAACAAGCACAGCCAGACAACGCGGAGCCGGTCAAGGGCGAGCGGGATCGCGGATGATGCATCGGCAGGCACGGTCTTCCAGTCAGGTCACGAGGGCGTAGAGCACTCCATGATCACGGGACCTTGCCGGCATCGTCCTCAGGTCACATCAACGCCGCAGCCTTGCCTGCCACCCAGGTCTGCCAGACATGACGGGTGTTCGGCAGGTCAGGGCGGTCAAGGAGCCAGAGCACATACCCTGCATGGCACCGGGCCCACGGACTGTCGGAATCGGCTGCCCGATCGAGCCTGCCGCGCAGGTCAGCGCTGTCGACAGCCCGGGCAACCCGCACGTACTCGCGGTCCTTGCAGCGATACGCACGGTGGACGACGATCTCTACCAGGTCGGTGAGCTTCGCCTTGACGGCCTCCTCCTGGCGAGCACGGGCCACCTCCCGGATCAGGCTCTCCTTCGTACCCCACGCCTTCGCATGCTGCGTCCAGTCCTGGGGGAATCTCGCTTCCCACTCCAGGAAGAGCAACGCGTAGGGCAACCCCGGCCAAGTGGCCAGATCCTCGCTCGCAGGGCGATCCCACAGCCCGTCGGGCAGCGAACGTCTCTGCGCCTGCTGGTACCTCCGACGCGCCTTGAGAAAGGCCGGCTCCCGGTACTGCTCGTCCGCTTCCAGGAGCCGCGTCAGCCGCCACATCTCGTTGAACCGACCGAGCGCGTCCACGACCTGCCACCGTGCCTCAGCCAGATGGGCAAGCGCTGCGGTCCTCGCAGCCGGATCATCCGCTATCAGTCCGCACGCCCAGCTCAGTCGCTCATCCCATAGACAAGCGTCGTCCGCACCAGTACCTGCCTCTTCAGCCACGCAGGAGATCATCCCTCAGCACAGTCGGCTCGCTCCACCTAACGGTGCTGGCAGACGCAGCAGCTCCGAGGCGTACGTCACGTGAGCAGGGAACCGTCCGCTCGCCCTCCTTCAGCTCACGTGATCACGAAACGGACGCCCGACGACTACGCCGACGCCCTGAGCGAGTGGGCCGACACGGCCGCACGCCCTCTCGAGGACCAGCGCGCCGAAATCGTGCAGGAGATCGGCCTTCGCGGCCAGGCAGCCGAACGCAAGCGTCTGGACGACCTGGAAGAAGCACAGCACAAGCGCCTGCGATGGGAAGCCGCCAAGCGCCAGGCCAGGACCGAATACGCAGAGGCATACCGTGTCCGCCACCTCGAAGCACAGCACGCGGCGTGGCAGCGTACAGCGGGCCTCGTCGAGTACGTCGGCGCACTCCGCCTTCACGCAGAAAGTCTTCCTCCCGGGCCGGCCAGGGAGGAAGCCGAGGCATGGATCGCGTGGACCGAGAGCCACGTCCAACGCCTGAACCCGCTCAACGGTTCACCATTGCTACCCGAAATCCCCGAGCCCCGCACCGAAGACCTCCAGCCGTTCATGCACGGCTGGAGCCCCTACGGACCCACCTGAGCACCCACGCCGCCAGACTCCCGGTGCCGGCGACGGGTGACCCAGCCGCCGCCCAAACGAGATACAGACGGCGAGAGCACGGCCCCGCGAACCGTGCCCCTCTTGCCTCCGCGTCTCACAGACGCCCCTATAACCCGGGGGTGCGGGAAACCGGTCTGACCAGGTTGAAGACCTCTCGGGCGGCATACCGCTTGAGGCATCGGATGATCTCACGTCGGGTCTTGCCCTCCTGCGTGCGGCGTTCGTAGTACGCCTGGGTGCGCGGGTCGTGGCGCAGCCGAGTGAACACGATGCGGTGCAGGGCGGCGTTCGCCTGGCGGTCGCCGCCGTGGTTGAGCCGGCGCGTGCTCCGCCGGCCCGAGGAGTACTCGACGGGGCTGACTCCGCAAAGGGCGGCAAAGGATGCCTCGGTGTTCAGCCGCTCGGGGTTGTCTCCCATGGTGATCAGTAGAGTGACGGCACTGTCCGGGCCGATGCCCACCGGTACGAGCAGCTGCGGGGCGTGGTGTTCGACGAGCCGGGTCAGGCGCCGGTTCAGCTCATCGATCTGCCCGGTGAGTTGTTCGATGCGCTCGGCGAGCAAGCGCAGCGTCATGTGGGTGGCCTGGGTCACCGCGTCCTCGTCTCCCCCACCGTCGCACGGGCTGAAGCGCGCGCAGGTGCGGAACAGCTCGGCATTGCCGAGGTTCGACAGCCGTTCCCGCAAGGCGGGGTCGGCTATGACCAGGACGGCTTTGAGCTGGTTGATCGCCTGGGTGCGGGCCTTAACCGCGGAGTCCTTGGCGAGCTTGTACATCCGGGCGCTGTGCACCGGACCGTCGCCGGTTTTGGCCCGCGCCCGGGCGCGACCGCTGAGCACAGCCCGCGCAGCAGCCTGCGCATCGAGCGGGTCCGACTTCCCGAGCAGACGACGAGCCGTGCGGTCGGGCCGGTTCACTTCGAACACCTCGACACGCTGAGCCAGCAGGTAGCGGGACAGGCCCGCGCCGAAGGTGCCCGTGCCCTCCACGCCGGCCCGGCGCACCGTCCCCCGCTTGCGGGCCCAGACGAGCAGCTGTCGGTAGCCGGCCGCCGTGGCCGGAAAGGACTCGGTACCCAGGATCTTCCCGAGCGGGGAGACCGCGGCGGCAACATGCACCTCACCGTGCGTGTCCACGCCCAGAACGACCTCGCGCCGAACGGGCGGATCCGTGCTCGAGGAGGTACTGCGCTGTCGGGTCGTCATGATTGGTTCGCCTCCCGCGTGGTGACGTACTGGGTGGCTGGCACCGGCCTGCTCGGGCGGTCTGAACCGTGATGGCGCCTGAACTTCGGCAAGGCCCCTATTGGGACACGCCCTGTGGCTCGGTGGCAGCAGACACCATCCCGCAACGACAGTCGACAAGCCTGTGACTGGACACTTCGGTCATAGATCTCATGAGTCAGACCCCCGCCCGGGACAGCACCACGCAACAGTCCCACCAGGACCGGCACAAAGGCATGATCCGATCACTGCCGGATAGGTTCGTCCGAACCGGTGCTCAACCTGGCCTGGACGGGCTGACAGTGAGTTGACTTCTCGTCCACCCATGACCGGCATTGACGGCCAGCCGTGTGGCCCACCTTACCGGGAGTCCGTCGTCGGCCATGGCACGAACGGGCTGAACGAAGCCGACTTCGGGGGCGACGGCGGCGGCACCCTCACCGACCCGGCCAACGAGTGCAACATCGCTCAGGAGTACGCCTATCCCTCCATCCAGGTGACCCAGAACTGCGCTGTCAACGACGGCAGTTGGATCGACGACGCCTCCAAGGTCACGTCCTACGACGTCGCCCCGGCCGACAACGCCACCGGCGAGACCCGCTTCAGCGCCCCGCTCGCGGCCGACGCGGAGAGCCCCTCGACGTGGATCGCGGGCGGCCGTCACGTGTGGGTGCAGACTCACGGGTACGCCATCCGCAGCGGCGACGAGTGGGCCAGCGTGACGACCTCGGAGCCGACCACACCGCGACGGCCGTCGCGGCCTCCGGCGGCAAGGTCTACGCGGCCTGGTGCGGCCCCTGCAACAACCAGGGCTCCGCCCGCGGCATCTCCGTCGGCAACTCTGGGGGCACCTCCCGGACGGAGTCTGGGGGAGGCACCGGCTGGCACGACATCACGCTCCCGGTCGACGGGACCGTACCCAACCGCTACCTCTGCGGCTTCGCCGTCGACCCGAAGAACGCCGGCCACGTGGTCATCACGGTCAACGGCTTCTCCGGGCAGTGGACCGAGGGCCCGGGCCCGGGTGCGGGTGTCGGCCATGTCTTCGAGTCCAAGGACGGCGGCACCACCTGGAAGGACATCTCCAGGAACTTCCCTGACGTGCCGGCCGACTCCGCCGTCGTCACACCGTAGGGCGGCCTCGCCGTCGGCACCGACCTCGGTGTCGTCTACCGCGCCCGGGCCGAAGCACCTGGCAGCGCGTCGGCGACCTCCCGGCCGTCGCCGTGCTCCAGCTGAAGCTGGGCCTTGACGGCCGCACCCTGCACGCGGCCACGCACGGCCGCGGCATCTACTCGATCAAGGTGCGCGACTTCGGCTGACGGTGACGACGAGGAGGGGTGGCCGGGCCGATCGCCTGGTCATCCCTCCTTCGCATACGGCACCACACTCACGTACAGCGTGAACGCAACGCGCGACGCGCCCCCCTCACATCCGGAGGGCGCCACCGGCCCGACCGTCGCGGTCGACCAGCGGGCCAGGACGAACGGCGCGGGGCGGCAGCGGCTTGAGGGCCGCGTGATCGCGGGCGGCCCGAGTCCGATGACCTCGTGGTGCGTTGCGTGGGTGCGGGCGCGTCGCTGCGGCACCCAGGCCATGAAGGCGGCGTCCATCTCCTCAGTGGAGGAGAAGGCCCGTCCGGCGAGCACGTGGTCGCGGACGATCAGGACTTGGCGCTCGACCCGGTCCTTGCCGGTGGGCCGGTAGGCGGCCAGGACGTCGATGTCGATGTCGTAGTGGCCGGCGAAGCCAACTGCCTCCGGATGCAGACCTGCGACCTCTTCACTTTGTCGGGCAGCGTGGCGTGCGCCCAGCGGCGGAACGCGGAGATCGGCACCTGAAGCTTGTGCTCGTCGCGCAGCCGCTGGTGGATCGTGGTGGCCGTCACCGTTCCCAGCAGGCTCTCGATGTAGTCACGGTGCTGGTCGATGTCCGCCCAAGTGATCTGCCTCAGTCGGAAGTTGGCCAGTTCCAGGAACCAGCTCTTGAACAGTCCGGCCCAGTCGGCCTCGCTCATCGGCGGGCCGCCCGTGACATCGACCACGACGAACGTTCTCCTCGCCATCCGGGCTGCCCATCGGCCTTCCCACCCACAGGCCGAAGACCGCTCACGCGAACTCCGCGATGACCAGGTCCCTCGATCCCGAACTCCGCCGCACTCATTGCCAATCAGGAGAATTCAGGATGAAGAATAACGAAGTAACTAAAACACCCTAGACGGGGAAAATCGCGATCGCCGACAATCGTCGGACTGTAGGGCGGTGCCGCTCGACGCGTGACCGGTCGGGGCTTGTGACGTCACAGCACTGCGGGCCCGCACCGACCGCCACCCTGGACGCTACGGCCGCGAACCGTGCGCCCGGGCTCGATTGAGCACGTCAGGCCCGCTGGATGTTTGGTGCGAGCCCGCGCAGGAGTCCGGTGAGGGAGCCGCCCGAGTGACCGCACGCCGCGTCGCCTTGAGCACGCCGATCAGCTTCTCCCGCCCCCCGGGCGCCAGGGCTCACATCACGCGACAGACAATCGGATCACCCTATCCATTTCCGTGATACCGTGGCGACAGTGAACCGGAAAGAGCTATCCGGATCACGAATCGGATAAACCTATCCAGATCTCTGTCTTCCGGTGCCATATCTTCCTGAAAGGGACTTTGCCGTGACCAGCATCGCCATCATCGGAGCCGGCCCCCAGCTGGGCCTGGCCATCGCCCGCACCTTCGGCTCCCAGGGCTTCGACGTCGCCCTGATCTCCCGCAACCGCGAGAAGCTCGACAGTCTCGTCGGCACCCTGACCGGCGAGGACATCACCGCCGCCGCGTTTCCCGCGGACGTGCTCGACCGTGACGCGCTCACCCAGGCACTCAAGGACGCCGCCGCGAAGTTCGGCAGCATCGACGTCCTGGAGTACTCCCCGGTGGGGACCTTCGGCTCCACGGCTATGACCACCCCGGCCGACACCGAACCGTCCCACGTGCAGCACGAGATCGAGTTCCAGCTGTACGGGGCGATCGCCGCCACCAAGGCGGTACTGCCCGCGATGCGCGAGGCCGGTGCGGGCACCCTGCTCTACACGACCGGCGCCGGCTCCATCGACCCCGTGCCGCAGGTCGGCAACGTCAACGCCGCCGCCGCGGCCCTGCGTAACTGGGCGGTCAACCTGCACAAGGAACTGGACGGCACCGGCATCCAGGCCGCCCACGTCGGCATCGACGTGTCGATCGGCACGCCGGCCGTCCCCGGTTTCCCGACGGCCCAGCCCGAGGAGATCTCCCCCGTCTACTGGGAGCTGCACACCACCAAGCGCGACCAGGCCGAGCTCGTCTTCAGCCTCTGACACCGGACCGGCTTGCGTCATCCGTCCTTCGTCCAACCTTGATCGCGCCGCGGCGTTCCGGGCCGCGGCGCGGTCAAGGAGAAGGGCTCGGCTGCGACGGATACTGCCGACCGCGCCGTTCGCGGCCTCGGGCGTGATGGGGACCACCGAGTCCAGCGAGCAGTTAATCCCTCACACCCGCGGCCTGCTGATGCCTGCCATCAGCCAATCCCCCCACCGCATTTAGAGGAGTAGACCGGCATGACCACGACCACCGATCCGTCCTACGTCGACCCGGCACTGATCAACCCCCGCGCAGTCCGTCTCGTCAAGGCGTTCAAGGACGCTCTGGCCCGCATGCGGGACGAGGAGGGACTGACCTTCGACGACCTCAATGCGGTCACCGGCCTGCTGCAGAAGGCCCAGGCGGCCACGGGCGCCCCGCTGGCACTGGTCGCCATGCCGCTGTTCAGCGAAGTCTTCCAGGGCGGCCGGGACGGCTACACCCCCTCCGAAGAGGTCAACAGCCCCACGTACATCGCAGGCTCCCCACGCATCGACAATCCCGGCGTCCTGCCGATGCGACCGGACGAACCCGGCACTCCGCTCGTCGTGTCCGGCCGCGTTCTGGACGGCCATGGTCGGCCGCTCGAGGGCGCCAAGCTGGATATCTACCACGCGGCCAACAACGGCGACTACTCCGCGCTGTACGACGACGGAGTGCCCACGTACAACCTGCGCGGCCACCTGTTCACGGACGCCGACGGCCGCTACACCTTCACCACCGTCGCCCCGGTCGCCTACGCCGACTCCCATATCAGGAAGGTCGACGGGGTCGTCCAAGCCGTCGCAGCCCTCGGGCGCAGCCTCTACCGTCCGGCCCACATCCACTACGAGGTCCACCACTCCGACCTGATCACTCCCTGGCGGGGTGAGGTCTATTTCAAGGGAGACCCGGTCATCCCCGTCGACTTCGTCGGCGGAACCCTGGCCCCTCCCGCGCTGCAGGCCGACACCGTCCTGCACGAGGACCCCAAGGACACAGCAGCCGCAGGCTTCCAGGGCCCCTACCGTTCGATGGAGTTCGACTTCGTCCTCAAGACCCGCACCAGCCCGGACAGCATCACCCCAAACGGAACGACGGCATGACCGACGAGGACGCGACCGCCTGGGCGCTGGCCCGGCTCAACACTGCTTTTTACCACCACTACGACCGCCGCGAGTACGACGCGGTGCTTGAATTCTTCGCCCCCGACGCCCTCTACGAGCGGCTCGGACAGAAGATACGTGGCCATGGCGAGATCCTGGACCTGCTCAACGCCCGTCCAGGGCCCGAGGAGCTGACCGCCCGCCACATAATGGGGGCCACGCACTTCCACACCATCGGCGACACCACCGCTCAGGGAACCGTCACCCTGCTCGGGTACGGCGGCCGCCCACCCACCGAATCCGGACCCGCCCCCTACACTGTGGCCACCGGCGGACACATCTTCGAACAGGCCGACCACTACCGCCTCGACGACGGGCACTGGAAGATCACCCACCGCACACTCCACCAGATCCTCACCCCGATCCCCGACTGACGATCCCCACAGGGGAGCGCCGGGGTTCGGGTCTGATCCGCCGGTTCACCGACCGGAGCAGTCTTCTCCTGGCTCTCTTCGCCGAGGCCGAGTTTCAGGACGCGTGCAGGTCGGGTCCGCCTCCCCTCGGCATAGGGGCACCGGCGAGAGAACGACTCACGGCGTTCGCATGTGCATTCATCGAGTGCGTCGCGACCGTCACCGACCTGGGTGTCGCGTCGCCACGCCAACTGCCTCGCGAGCGCGGGTACATCTCCACAACTGCGAGTGCCCGCCACCGCCATGTGCCAGCGCTCTTGCCCGACATGCCGCACCCGTGCCGCGCCCTGGCACGGGTGCTCCGGTCCTGAAGTCAGCCGCCCTTGCCCGGCACCGGTCTGGTGGTGCCCTGGCCGACGCGGAGCATGGCCCTGTAGAGCGCGTCGTGCCCGGGCGAGCCGGGCAGCGGGCCGCGGGCCGGGGCCTCAAGAGACTGGATGAACAGGGCGACGACGCGCCGCCAGGCGTCCGGGGCGGCGTCGCCGGTGGCGTTGACGACGCCGGCGTTGGCCATGTGGATCAGTACGAGGTCCGAGGGGTCGAAGTCCTCGCGCAGGCGGCCGGTGGCCTTGGCGCGGTCGATGAGGCGCAGCATGGCTTCGTACGCCTCGTTACGGCGTTGCTCCAACACCTTGGCGGTAGGGAAGGTCATGGTCAGGACATCGGCGAAGCCGTTGTCGGCGGCCTGCATCGCGCAGGCGGATTCGATGTAGCCGACGAAACCGTTCCACGGGTCGGGGTCCTCCAGGGCACCGGTGACCACGTCGGCGTAGGCACCCATGCGGTCGGAGAAGACGGCGTCGACCAGTTCCTCCTTCGTGGGGAAGCGGCGGAACATGGTGGCGATCCCCACGCCCGCCTCGCGGGCCACGGAAGCCATGGAGGCGCTCAGGCCGTCCCGCGCGAACACCGTGCGCGCTGCGGCGATGATCCGCTCCCGGTTTCGCTCGGCGTCACTGCGCAGAGGCTGAACGGCGGGACCGTCGGGGTGCTGAGCGCCAGGGGTCATACCAGCCAGTCTAGCAATCGGATTGACCTATCCATTTTTCGTGCTGCGCTTGCCACAGCGAACCGGAGGGCGCTATCCCAATTCAGGAACATACAGGTGACTCCGTGACCAGTATTTCCATCGTCGGTGTCGGCCCCTGGTGGGCCTGGTCATCGCCCGCACCTTCGGCTCGAACGACTTCAGTGTCGCCCTGATACTCGCGAAAGCGCCAGAAGCTCGAAGGTCCTGCCGTCCTCTCGTTGCGCCACGGCGCGACGAGAGGACGGAATCGGTGTTCACGCGAGTGGACCACCGGTGACCGATCGGCGTGATCGACGCCGCCGAGGACCGGCCCACGGCCCGCGCTTCGGCCGGGAGGCGGCGTGAGCTGGTGTGTCAGAGGGTGAGCAGGACCTTGGTGGCGCGCCGCTCGTCCATGGCCTTGTAGCCCTCCGGGGCCTGGTCGAGGGGCAGGGTGAGGTCGAAGACCTTGCCGGGGTCGATCTTGCGGTCCCAGATGAGCTGGATCAGGTCGGGCAGGAACCGGCGCACCGGGGCCGGGCCGCCGAGGGTGTGGATCCCGGCGAAGAACAGCTCGATCCCGGGGATGGACACGTCGTAGTTCACGCCCACGTACCCCAGGTGTCCGCCGCCGCGGGTGGCGCCGACGGCCTGCATGAACGACTCCTGGGTTCCGACCGCCTCGATGACCGAGTGCGCGCCGAGCCCGCCGGTGAGTTCCTTGATCTTCGCTATGCCCTCGTCGCCGCGTTCTTCGACGATGTCGGTGGCCCCGTAGTAGCGGGCCAGCTTCTGCCGCTCGGGGTGCCGGGACATGGCGATGATGCGTTCCGCGCCCAGTTGTTTGGCGGCGAGGACAGCCATGAGGCCGACCGCGCCGTCGCCGACGACCGCGACGGTCTTGCCGGGTCCGGCCTCGGCGGCGACGGCGGCGTACCAGCCGGTGCCGAGCACGTCGGAGGCGGCCAGCAGTGCGGGGATCAACTCGGGATCGGGCTGTCCCGGGGTGGCGACCAGCGTGCCGTCGGCGTGCGGGATGCGCGCCTTCTCGGCCTGGGTGCCGATCCCCCCGTGGACGAACTCGGCGTGCACACACTTGGACTGGAACCCGGCCCGGCAGATCTCGCAGGTGTTGTCCGAGATGACGAACGATCCGACCACGAAGTCCCCGGGGCGGACGGTCGTCACATCCGAGCCGACTTCCTCCACCACTCCCACGTACTCATGGCCCATGAGCGTGTGGTCGGCGGGCTCGATGCCGCGATACGGCCACAGGTCGGAGCCGCAGATACAGGTCGCGGTCAGCTTCACGATCGCGTCAGTGGGTTCGACGATCTTTGGATCCTCGCGCTCCTCGACCCGAACGTCACCGGCTGTGTGCATGACTACTCCGCGCATGGGTGAGTCTCCTTTTTCTGTGCGTCGGCGCCTGTGGCGCCGATGGATTTCAGGGAGGTACGGGATCTCCGCACTCTCTTCGGTATGCGCATTTCGCGCCTGCCCCTGCTGGAAGGGGCGCAACCGGCCCCGGGCGGGCGTCACGCCGTAGCGGCCTGGATGCGCGCCATAGGACGGCGACGCTGGATGAGGGCGATGGTGATCGCGGGGATCAGGGTCAGCGCGGCGATGCCGGTGCCGACAGCCGCCGGGCCCGTGGCCCTCAAAGGGGACTCGGTCAGCGCGGACCCCAGAGGGAGCGCCTGACCCGCGAAACTCACCCCCAGGAAGATGAGCACCGGGTTCGCGCCCAGCCCGAACAGCCCCAGCAGGGCGATGAGCGCAACCGTGGGCGCGGCGTGGCCGGACAGCAGGCAGAGCGCCGGCAGCAGGACCGTGGTCACCGCGGGGGCCACGGTCCTCGTCATGTGCGGACGCCTGCCGCCGTCAGCGGCGCGCCGACGATCATCCCGACCGCGAAGACAGTGATCAGCAGCCCGGCCACCACGAACTCGGTCGTGCCCATCAAAAAGTGCCGAGAGTCAGCACGTAGACGACGAGCGGAAGCCGGGTGGGTGGACGCTCGCCGTCGTCGACGCGTACACCGGCAGGGGCGTGGAGGGTACCTCCTCGCGTGGTCATACATCATCTCCGCAGGGATCGAGAACGTGGTTCGCATCCCACGAAACAGCCTCCACCGCGAGCGCGGGAGGCTGCGTTTGTCGGGGGTACACGCTCGACCCCCCTCCCCACGGTTGTGGACCGTAGCGTTGAGAGCATGGAACGCCGCCTGGACAACCGCGCCGACATCCGTGACTTTCTCGCCCGCCGCCGCGCCCAGCTCACCCCCGAGCAGGTCGGCCTGCCCACCAGCGGCCGGCGCCGGGTACCCGGGCTGCGCCGCGAGGAGGTCGCCGTCCTCGCCGGGGTGAGCACCGAGTGGTACACGCGGCTGGAGAAAGGCCATATCAGCGGCGTGTCCGACGATGTCCTCGAAGCGGTGGCACGCACCCTGCAACTCGACGAGGACGAACGCACCTACCTCTTCGACCTGGCCAAAGCCGCCCAGCCCAGCCCCGCCACCCGGCGCCGCCGCAAGCCCGTCGACGTCCCGCCCCGCGTCCAGTGGCTTCTGGACTCAATGACCCTGTCCGCGGCGTTCGTCACCAACGGCCGCCTGGACATCGTGGCCACCAACGCACTCGCCCGCGCCCTGTTCGCGCCGATGTTCGACAGCAGCACCACCGACGAACGCAGTCGCCCCAACTTCGCCCGGTACTACTTCCTCGACGACGCCTCCCACGACTTCGTCCACGACTGGGACGGCGCCGCCGACATCACCGTCGCGCTGCTGCGCGCGGAAGCCGGCCGCTACCCAGGCGACAAGTCCCTGCGCGCGCTCGTCGGTGAACTGTCCACGGTCAGCACCGAATTCCGCGCCCAATGGGCCGCTCACAACGTGCGCATCCACCACGGCGGCGTCAAACGCTTCCACCACCCCGACGCCGGCCTCCTCGAACTCACCTACCAGCCGCTGGACCTGCCCGTGTCCGCCCGCGAAGCGCACTCCCTGACCATCTACACCGCCGAGCCGGGCACCCCCCACGAAGACCGGCTCAAGCTCCTCGCCAGCTGGGCGGCCACCCCTGCTCTGCACCAGGGTGCACCCGCCACCCACGCCGGCCGCCAGGAGAAGGGCGCCGACACCCACGGCCGAGCTGACTGATGAGCAGGCCGAGGCATACGGGACGTTCACCGAGGTGCCCGCGCGCCCTGAGCCGGAGCGAGCGTGCGCCCGAGGCGAGGCGGCCGGTGAGGGTTCGAGGGTCTGGAGACCGTGCGGGTTGCTGAGCGGCACGTCGATCCCCGCCTTGACGGCCATGCGTGCACCGCGACGCCGACGATGCCGAACCTGCCGTTCGTTGCTTTACCGCGTGGTGCTGGGTCTGCGTCTTCGGGTGTACCCGCGCCCGAAGACCATGGGGAGTTGCGGTCTTCGGGCGCGGACGTCTCCGGTGTGTGGGTTGCGCGGGTGGTCAGTGCCCGGAAAGGAGTCGTTCTTTCAGGGCCCTGCCGTACCTCGCGTAGCTCTCTTCCATCTGGGACCGGGCGGGCTCCACGGTTTCCACGGCGGCCGTGCCCGTGAACTCCTCGGATTCCGTGAAGCGTGTTCCGCCGTCACGGGGCTTGAGGACGAAGGAGTGCCGCCCCATGAGGACGTCGGGAATGCCGCCCTCCCAGACGAGCCGCCGAGGTGCCTCGTAGTGGGCGACCGTGAATCTGTACTCCCCGTCGCTCTCGGTCCCCAGCGTCACCTGGGCCCGTAGCTGGGTTCCGGGGAGTATTTCGGTGGGAGCATCGATGAAACGCAGCGCGGGGTGCCACTTGGCGTATCCGGCGAAGTCGGTCAGCACCTTCCACACCTCCGCCGGGGGAGAGGCGATGTCGGTGACCGCGGTGATGACGGGACTGTCCTGCATGGTCCTCATGCCTCCCTGCGGTTTTCCAGGACGATCTTGCCTCGGACGTGGCCGCCGGCCAGCAACTGCTGGGCCTGCGCCGCTTCTTCGAGCGGGAATGCCCGCTCGACGTGCACCGTGAGCTTGCCCTCCTCGGCGAGCTCCACCAGCCGGGTCAGGTCGTCGCCGTCGAGGTGGAGGTAGACGTCGATGGCCCCCGCGTACTCGGCGGCGGACCGCGTGATGGAGGCGACCCGCGCACCGAGGGCGGCGATCTCCTGGGTCGTGGACAGGGAGCCACGCCCGGCGGTGTCGAGGATGGCGTCGATCCCGTCCGGGGCGATCTTGCGTACCTGCTCGACGAGTTCGTCGCCGTAGCGCACGGGCGTCGCTCCCAGGGACTCGATGAACGCCTGGCTGGCCTCGGAGCCCGTCCCGATCACCCGGGCGCCCCGTGCCACGGCGATCTGGACGGCGAGGTGTCCGACGCCTCCCGCCGCCCCGTGGACCAGGACGGCGTCTCCGGCGGTCACCTCAAGGCTGTGCACGATCGCCTGGTAGGCGGTCAGCCCGGCGACCGGCAGTCCGGCGGCCTGGGCCCAGCTCAGGTTCCTCGGCTTGCGCACCAGTTGGCGCGGTTCGGCCGAGATCTTCTCCGCGTAGGTGCCGTAGTGCATGGCCTTGTCACGGACGAAGCCGATCACCTCGTCGCCCGGCCTGAATCCCGTCGTCGCGGGTCCGGCCTGCTCGATGACCCCGGCCAGGTCCCATCCGGGTGTCACCGGGAAGAGGGAGTCCACGAGAGGATCCGCGTATCCGGCCTGGAAGGCCAGGTCCGCCGGATTGAGCGCGGCTGCCTCGATTCTCACCAGCACGAGATCGGCGAACATCTTCGGATCCGGAACGTCGACGACTTCAAGGACCTCGGGACCGCCGAAGCTCTGGTACTGAACGGATTTCACAGCTCTGCCTCTCGTGATGTGTGATGCGTGCGGGGTCGGCACGGCACGAGCACCTCGACCGGCCGGGGCCTGGGAGGCGCACGACCAAGCTGACCAGGGCGTCAGCGGCGGAGCAATGACTGTCTGGGCAACAGGTAATACCTTGGAAGCATGAATCAGTTGGAGACCCGGGAACTCGCCTACTTCGTGACCGTGGCCGAGACCCTGCACTTCGGCCAGGCCGCGGAACGCCTCGGCATCACCCAGCCGCCCCTGTCCCGCGCCATCGCCCAACTGGAGAGGCGCGTGGGAGTCCCCCTGCTGAAACGCACCACACGTCAGGTGACGCTGACAGCCGCGGGCGAGGTCTTCCTGGCCGAGTGCCGCACGATCCTCGCGGCGCTGGACACCGCCGTGCGCAAGGCGCGCAAGGCCGCCGTACCGCAACGGGTCACCGTCGCGGCACGCCCCGCCGCGGGCCCGGGTATCCTGCCCGATCTCCTCGCCGTCGGCGCACGGGGCCCGGACGGCGTGCTCACCGAGGTGGTTTTCACCTACGACGAGATCGGCGCTCTTCGGGACGGCACCGCGGACGTCGCCCTGATGTGCCAGTCGGTCGCCACCCCCGGCTCTGGTCTCGAGGTGATGGAGCTCGGCCTTGAGGAGCCGGTCGTCCTGCTCCCGGCGGGCCACCCTCTGGCCGACCGCCCGTTTTTGACCCTCGCAGAGGTGGAAGCACTGCCGGGCTACGAGGCGGAACTGCCCCACGAGGCGCTGGACACCATGGTCGACCGCGTCGCACTCGGCCGGCTCGTGGTCGTCGTCGGCGACAGCGTCCGGGACCGCCTCGGCGGATCCGTACGAGCAGTGCCCGTCTACGGATACCCGCCCACCCAGCTGGTGCTGGCCTGGCTCCCCGACGCGCGCCCGGCCGCGTCCCGTCTCACCGCGACCGCCCACGCCGTGCTGGACCGGCGCACGCGGCTACCGCAGGTCCTGGAAGGCACCGATCTCAGCGGAACCGGAACCCGGCCGTTCGCGGACGGCAGTCAGCAGGATGCACAGCGGGCGGCAGCTGCCCGAGCTCTGGGGGCCCAGGTCATGGCGGCAGAGCGGAGCACCGAGATTCAGCGCGTCGATCCGGCGGCACTCGTCGACTCCGACCGAACCGCCACCTGATCCCCTCGTACATGGTCTGTGCCATGACCCATGAGTCGCCGCCAGCAGCTCGCCGGCGAGCCACGACGCCTCCTCGCGGAGCTCCCACCCTGAAAGGACTTGCACCTGACGTTAGCGAGAGGTTTTAGCGTAGCTGGTGTCGGCCCCGCCCACGGTGCGTCCGACGCCGCACTCCTACGTGAAGGACCTCTCCCATGGACATCGCCAACTCTGTCGCCCTCGTCACCGGTGCGGGCCGCGGCCTCGGCCGACACTTCGCCACCCAACTGCTTGAGCGGGGAGCGTCCAAGGTGTACGCCACCGCGCGCAACCCCGAGAGCGTCGATCTGCCCGGAGCGGAGGTGCTCCGGCTCGACATCACCGACCCGGCCTCCGTCGCCGCCGTGGCGGAAGTCGCCTCGGACGTGACGCTGCTGGTCAACAACGCCGGCATCAACACCGTCAACGGCCTGGTCAACGGCGACCTGGAGCAGATCGAACTGGAGATGGACACCGCCTACTACGGCCCGTTGCGCATGATCCGGGCCTTCGCCCCGATCCTGAAGGCGGGTGGCGGCGGGGCCATCGTCAACGTCCTGTCGGTCGCCTCCTGGGTCCCGTCCGAGCACTGGGGCGCCTACCACGCGGCCAAGGCCGCCGCGTGGAGCCTGACCAACAGCGTCCGCCTCGAACTCTCCGCACAGAACACCCTGGTCACCGGCGTGTATCTGGGACCCACCGACACCGACCTGGCCAAGGGACTGCCGTTCGAGAAGAACGATCCGGCCGACGTCGTCAGGGCCGCGCTCGACGGGGTCGAGGCGAAGCAGGCCGAGGTCATCGCCGACCCGATGTCCGCGCAGGCCAAGGCGAACCTGGCCCTCGACCCAGCCACGGTCTACGCACCGGCCGCAGCCACCGCCTGACCACCACCATCACGCGCCACGGGGCGCGACACGTCGTAACCGGGAAGCGCCCCGTCCGTTTCTTCCTTGCTCGTACACCGAAAGAAGGCATGCCATGGACACCCCCGCCCCCACCCACTCGTCCAAGCCCAAGGCGCTGATCGTCGTCCCGTCGGCCGCTGTCCTGCCGCTCACCGAACCGGCGGACCACCCCGCTGTCTCGACCGGGTTCTACCTGGTCGAGCTGGCGCAGATCCTCAAGGAGTTCGGCAACGAGTACGAGTTCACCTTCGCCACCCCCGGCGGGCTCGTCCCGCAGCTGGAGATCAACGGCCTGGCCCTGTCGATGCACGCCGCGGACAAGTTCAGCTCCGCAACGGTCTCGGCCACCGCGGCGCAGGCGTTCCGCTTCGATGTCGACACCTTCCGTGCCAAACGGCCAGGACTCGTCGCCCGCCGGGACAGCGAACTCGCCCTCGCCCGCCGCTACCTGGGCCGCCTGCCGGTCTCCGAGTCGCTGCCGGGCAGTGACAAGGAGGTCGTGGTGCTGCGTGACGACCTGGTCAAGTCGATGCAGGACCTTCCGGAGCACACCTACCAGTCCATCGAGCAGCTCGTGCTCAGACACCGCGACCCCGAGGACGCCTTCGACCTGGGCGCGTTCGACTTCGTGCACATGCCCGGCGGCCACGCCCCCATGGTCGACTTCGTCGACAACCCCTGGCTCGGCGAACTCCTGCACACCGCGCGGGAGAACCAGGTGCTGATCTCGCTGATCTGCCACGCCCCCGTCGCCATGGCCTCGGCCAAGTACCGGGTGAGCCCCGACGGCACCGTCGTCACCGACACCCAGCACGCCTTCAACGGCGTCAGCGTGACCACGGTCGCCAAATCCGCCGAACTCTTCGTCCTCAGCAACGGCTACCTCAAGATCCCCGGCAAGAAGGTACGCATGGGCTACTTCATCGACGAAGCCCTCAGGAACGCCGGCTACGAGGTACGGACGACCACCAACCCGACCGCCATCAAGGTCATCTGGGAGGAAGGCGTCCGCCTGCTCACCAGCAACGGCCCCCAGGCCATCGACGAGCACACCGCCCGCCTGCGCACCCTCCTGCCCCGCCACTGACCCCCCGCCTCCCGGCACCGCCAGGTCGCCATGTGTGCACCTGGTTCACCGTGATCCGGCACGTTGTGGCCGGCCGGGGCCAGACGAAAGGCCCGTGATGACGACATCGGCTACGCTGAAACCTCCCACTGACGTCAGAGGCACCTCTGACATGACATTGGACCGGCAAGGAGGAGCGATGCGGATCGGAGAGGTCGCCGAACAGGCGGGGGTCAGCGTCCGGGCACTGCGGTACTACGAGGAGCAGGGGCTGCTCGGCGCCACCCGTACCGGCGGCGGGCAGCGGCAGTACCCGGAGGGCGCGGTCGCCCGGGTCAGGATGATCCAGCAGCTGTACGCCGCCGGCCTGGCGAGCAGGCTCGTCCGCGAGGTCCTGCCGCGGTGCATGAACGAGGGCCCCTCGCCCATCGGTTTCACCGACAGCCTCATCACCGAACGGGCCCGCATCGACCGCCAGATCGGCGACCTGACGGCAGTGCGCGCCCGCCTCGACGAGATCATCGCGGTGGCGACGGACCCGAGCCACCCGCACCACAGCCACCCCGTACGCGGCGCCGCCGCCAGTACCGCCTGAACCGGCCTGCCCACCCACAAGGTGGTGTGCGGCAGGCCGGTTCAGCGACGGACCTCACCGTGACCTCAGGCCGCTCTGGGCATCATCGAGCGGCGGCTCGGCGTTCGCATGGACAAGAACGAGGCACTGCCCCTTGCTCTGCACTTCGTCAATGCCCAGATCGGATCCGGTTCCGCGGCACCGGTGACATCGCGGCGACCATGCAGATGACACAGTCACCGCAGGTCGCACAGGGTCAGCGCATCGCCGCTACCGCCACCGAGACGACCGGGTGGCCGCTGGTTTCCCGCTTTCAGCGCACCGCGGTGATCGTGATCCCGGCCACCACGCCGTCGCCCCGTAGCGTCAGCGCCGCCGGGCCTTCGTGGCGCACGCAGTCGAGACGGCCGAGCGTGATCTCTTGGCCGTCAGGTCCGTCGATGGTGATCCCCTCGGTGACGGCCATGACGAGCAGGGTCTCGCCCGCGGCGCAGGCCAACTCCGTCACCCGTGCGGCGGCGACGGTGATGATCCGCACCTGTGCCGTCGCACGGCTCCTGCGGGTCATCACATTCAGGTTGCGGACCGCGCCCGCCTCCAGCCGACAGTCCGTCGCCGCGTCGCCGGAGAAGGCGAAGGGGCTCAGCGGCCCGACCGGATGCGCTGTCCCGTCCACCGTCAGCACCATGCCCTCGCCCTCGACGGGGGTGATCACACGGTCGATACCGGGAAAGGCGGAGAAGGAGCCTCCCGCGTCCACGTCCGCGACACTCACCCGCCAGTCGAAGCCGTCCGTGCTCTCCACCGAGGCCAGGGGCGCCTGCACGGCGCCCGACGCGACCTCCCGGGTCACACCGCCGCCGTTCTTCCACGGCATGCCGCGGTACCGGCTCCAGCGCAGAGCATCTTCGCCCATCCGACACCGCTTCCTTCCCCTGCCATCCGGTCGGCTGCCCACACCGGTGAACCCGGGCCACCGGCCACTCGGTTGTCGGACGGCGGGAGCGCCCAGGCCATGATCATCGACCGAGCGGCCAGCGTACGTGCCGACCACGCGCGCACGGTGGGGCGCTTGACCGGGCAGGCCGAGCCCCGAGACTCGTGAGCCGGAGGATCACCTCATGTTCTGGCGTGCTGTGTGTCGGCGGGGTACTGGGCGACAAGAAGTGGCCAGGTCAGTTCGGCCATCTCGGTCGGTGTGCGGGGGCTGTCGCGTTGGAGCCAGTCGGTGGCCACGCCGAGGAGCGCGCCGGCGATGAACGCGGCGGGTACGTCGTGAGGGATGTCGGCCGCCGAGGCACTGTCCGGCGCGGCGCCGGCGTTCAGGCGCACGGTGACATGGACGCTGGCGGTCATGCGGCTGCGGATGTGGTCGATGACGCGGGCGCTGCCCTGCGGCCCCAGGAGGCTGCGGTAGAGGCCGGCGTGCTCGGCGAGGTTCTCGAAGAACGCGACGAGTGACCGGGCGGGTTCCGCGTCCGGGTCCGCCGGTGAGGGGTCGAGGACGGGGAGTGACTCGATCAGGGTGTCGATCGTCGAGGTACAGGCGGCCTCGGCCAGTTCGTGCACGTCCCGGTAGTGGTCGTAAAAGGTCGTGCGGTTCACACCGGCCTGTTCGGCCACGTCCGCGACGCTGATCTGCCCCAGCTCCTGCTCCTCGACGAGCTTGATCAGCGCGCCCTGCAGGGCCGCGTGAGTGCGACGTACGCGCCGGTCGGCTACCGGCGGGTTCTGTCGGGTCGTGGTCATGGCTGACACGATACCTAACCGACGTCTGTTGGTTTTCCTACGACTGTCGGTTAACGTGCTTCATGGAGGTGGTGGCGCTGTCCGGCCGACGTGAACCGTGCAAGGAGCCGCCGGTCGTGCGTGCCAGCACGCCACCCCACCCAAGAACCCGGTCACTCCGCATCAGTCAGGAACAGGAGCCATGCCATGAGGGGACTCACCGGACAGCGCATCGTCATCGCCGGAGGCGGTAACGGGATAGGCGCGGGCACCGCCGAGCGCCTCGCCGCCGAGGGCGCCACGGTCGTGATCGGCGACATCGACGTGGACGCGGCGCAGGCCACCGCCAAGCGCATCAGCGACGTCGGCGGAGCCGCCCTCGCCGTCGAGTTCGACCTCGCCGACGAGCGGTCGGTACGCGCCCTGTTCGATACCACCGTCGACCAGCTCGGCGGAGTCGACGGGCTCTACAACGTCGCCGCCGACGCCTCGGCGGACGTGCTGGGCCGGGACGGCGACCTGCTGGACATGGACCCGGCCGTATGGCGGCGCACCCTCGAGGTGAACCTGATCGGCTTCGCGCTCACCTGCCGCGCGGCCCTTCCCCTGCTGCTGGCAAAGGGCGGTGGAGCGATCGTCAACACCTCCTCGGCGTCCGCGCACGTGGGCGACCACCAACGCGCGGCGTACCAGACCAGCAAGGCCGGGATCAACGCGCTCACCCGCCATGTCGCCTCCCGCTGGGGCAAGGAGGGCATCCGCTGCAACTGCGTGTCGCCCGGGGTGGTGATGACCGAGTCCGCGGAGAAGATGGCCCTGACCCCTCAGGCGCTGGAATTCGCGCGAATGACCATCCCCAGCCCCCGGTTCGGCCGGCCCGGCGACCTGGCCGGAGTGGTGGCGTTCCTGCTCTCCGACGACGCGGAGTGGATCAACGGCCAGGTCTGGTCGATCAACGGCGGCGCACTTCTGCGCGAATGACGATCGTCCCCGACCTGCTGCCCGAGCGCATGGCACGACCAGCTGTCGGCGCGGGGCACGACGCGGACCGGACGCTGGTGGTGGCGGACGGCCTCGCCGCTGCTGCCGAAGCAGCTGCGGCAGGGGGCGTCGATGTGCCGCGGTTACTGCAAGGTGCCTGCCGGGCTGCCGCAGCCCGTGGCCACCGGCCGGCTCCTGGTCCTGCCGACAGCGGGCGTCCTCCTCCACCAGGTCCAGAGAATCGGCCACCAGCCCGTGGCAACGACTCCGCGTGACCTTCCCGATCATCTCCACCGTGGGAGCCACGGCGCACCACCCGGCGCGGGCCGAAGAGTCGGCGTCCTTGCGCCGGCTTCGGAACCCCGGCCCGGCGACGCAACCCCGGCTCCGCCCCACACCGCCAACATCACCAACCAACGAGTCAACGCCACCAACTCGAGTCGCAATTTCGGCTCGCGGCGCTCCGTTCCTTCCGGCCGTCCGCACAACTCCACTGACCGGTCCGTCAGTTGCAGACCGTCACAGATCGGCGGTTCTGACGGACCTTCTCACCTCAGTGGCGGGCGATCCTTTGCCGAGCCGACCGCCGTCTCTGTCCATCGCCTCGCGGGGGTCTCACCCGAAAGACTTGCACCTGACACTAGCGTCAGGTTCTAGCGTTGCGGCTGAAGTTACAGAACAGCGCCGGTAGTTGGCCGTCGACGGGTCTGGGTCACTGCCACCTGGCCAATGTGCCCGCGGCTACCCCTCCCTCACCCCACAGAGGAGAATCGTGCCCTTCCATCACATCTGCATGGTGAGCGACCTGGAGCGATCGCTGCCCTTCTACCAGGACCTCCTGGGATTCAAGAACACGCTGTACGACGTCACACAGCCCGGCGAGTGGTTCGACACCTCGACGCTCGACGACATCCTCGGCGTGAAGAGCGCGGCGACCCGGATCGTGCTCGTCTCCGACGACTCCGGCGCGACGCTGGAACTGCAACAGGGGGCCAACCCGTTCACCACCAAGGCTCCGGACAAGTACCTGCGCTACGGCGCGACCGGCATCACGGAGCTGGGGCTCAAATTGTCCGACATCGATGACCTTTTTAAGCGCGTCGAGGCCGCTGGTATCGAGGTTCAGACCGACTACGTCCGGTCCCCCTTGCCCGGAATCCGATCCTTCCTGTTCTACGACCCCGACGGCGCGCTCATCCAGGCCGTTGAGGACCACACCACATAGGTGAAGCGCTGCCCGACGCTCTCGCCCGTTGAACCGCTCCGGGGCTGGCGAAGGCTGTGATGTGCTCTGGCTCTGACGGAGTCAGCTTGCTGGTTGCAGGCACTCGATGAGCTTCTTCGGGGTCAAGGCTTTGGCGTTGTCGCGTGACGCCCCCAGTTCGTGGCGATCTGTCAGTTCAGCGGGGCCGGAGTGTGACAGTGACCGTGCCTGCCGATGCGTCATCGCTGATCCCGATTGCCCTTGGCCAACTCCGTGAGTGTTCCGACGTCGTTTCCGAGGAGATCCCGGGCCTGCCGGCGCGGCTGACCGAGGTGTTGGACCCGCGGGATCCACGCAAGGGTGCGCCACCGCCCGGCCGGGGAGACCTCGCAGTACATGCTCTGGAGCCGGAATCTCGGCCAGGGCGAACCCGACACCCCCACCACTGTCACCCCGGCGGTGGCCGCGGGCGAGGGCTCTGACTCAAAGTGATCTGGCCTGCTTTCCAGGCCACGCGGTACCTCTGCCTCGTCGAACACGGCGACGGTTCGAGCCCCCTCGGGCGCACGGTTTCGACAGTCCCACCGTAGCCCCCGCACACCCCCACAGCCGCAGAGGCGGATGGCGCCCGGACACCTGGCGCCCGGCTCTTCCGCGGCACCCGATCGATATGGATCACAAGTGACACGCACACCCATACGCCCGAGAGCGGCCATCACCACTCTCGCGCCCCTCCTCGCCGGAGCCCTGACCCTCATGGCGGTCATCGCTCCCACCTCCACCGCTTCCGACACCAACTCCACTGGGGGCAAAGGCAGTTACGGCGACGACACCTACATCGTCAAGCTCGCCGACCCACCCGTCGCCGCGTACGAGGGCGGGCTGCCCCGACTGCAGCGGACTGCGCCCACGGCGGGGAAGCGGCTCGACGCCGACTCCGCCACGGTCGAGAAGTACGTGGCGCACCTGGACGACCGTCGGGAGCGGGTCCTCGACGCCGTGCCCGGTGTCGAGACGCTCTACGACTACTCCTACACGTTCAGCGGATTCGCCGCCGAACTGACCGGCCGGCAGGCCGCGAAGCTGGCCTCGACGCCTGGTGTCGTCTCGGTGACCCGGAACACGGTCGCTCAGCTGACGTCGACGGGGCCCGACGATGGGCCGAGGGCGGACGGCCGGGCGGAAACCTACATCCGGACCGTGGCCGATGGCCGGGACGGGACCGAGGGCAAGGTCACGGCTTCTGCGGCCCAGCAGCCGACCCCTTCCGGCGGGGTGAGCGGCCCCCAGGGCCAAGGTCTTTCAGGGGCGCGGGGCACCGCGCGATCAGCACTCACCGGACCCGCAGAAGTCCGAACACCGCACACCCCGGGCTCCCAGGCGCCCCGGACGGCCCGCCACGCCCAGTTCCCCGACACCCCCCGACTTCTCGGCCTCTCCGGCGCCAAGGGCCTGTGGGCGAAGGCGGGCGGCCCCGAGCACGCCGGAGAAGGCGTGATCGTCGGGATCGTGGACACCGGGTTCGACCCCTCGAACCCGATGTTCGCCGCACTGCCGAATCCGCGCCCCGACGCCGGGGCCATCGCCAGGAAGTGGCACGGCGACTGTGACCCGGGCGACGACCCCACGCACAAGGTGACCTGCAACAACAAGGTGATCGGCGCACAGTGGTTCGGTGCGGGCGTCCCCGCGGACCGCGAAGACGCCCCCTCGCCGTTGGACACCAGCAGCCACGGCACCCACACCGGCAGCACGGCCGCCGGGAACCACGGCGTCGCCGCGTCGGTACCCGGCAGCAACGCCGAGGGCAGGCTCAGTGGTGTCGCCCCGGCTGCCCGCCTCGCCTTCTACAAGGCGTGCTGGCCGGGCTTCGGCTGCCCGACCGTGGACCTCACGGCCGCGATCGACAGGGCCGTGGCGGACGGCGTCGACGTCATCAACTTCTCCATCACCGGCACACTCACCGAGCAGCCCGACATGGAGGCCATGTTCAACGCGGCCAAGGCGGGCGTGTTCGTCGCCGCGGCCGCCAACAACGGCGGCCCGGACTCGGTGCACCACACCGGCCCGTGGGTCACGACGGTCGCCGCGTCGTCGCACGACACCCAGTACACCACCTCCCTGGTCCTCGGCGACGGCCGCCGCTACACCCGCGTCGGCCTGAACCCGGGTGCCGGCTCTGCCCCGCTGGTCGAGGCAGCCGCCGTACGCAAGGACGGCTCGGACGCCGGCCGGGCTGCGCTGTGCGCGCCAGGCACGCTCGATCCGGCCCAGGCGAAGGGCAAGATCATCGTCTGCGACCGAGGCGGTGCCGGCATCTGGGAGGACGACAAGTCGGACGAGGTCCTGGCGGTCGGCGGCAAGGGTCTCGTACTCACCGACACCCCGGCCTACGACGAGTTCCTGCCCCCGTACGTCTTCTCGGTGCCCCTGATCCAACTCGACCTCGACGACGCGAAGGCAGTCCACGCATACGCCTCCCAGGCCGGCGCGACCGCCCGGTTCACGCCCACCCAGAGCAGCCACCGGGCCACCCGGGAGATCGCCTCCTTCTCCTCCAGCGGCCCGGACCACTTCAGCGACGGCGACCTGCTCAAGCCGGACATCGCCTCCTTCGGTCAGACCATCCCGGCGGGCGTGGTGCCCGGCAGCACCAGCTATTACCCCGGCCGGTTCAGCTTCTCCGACGGCACCTCGATGGCGTCCCCGCACATCGCCGGCCTCGCCGCCCTGCTGCGGCAACTGCACTCCGACTGGTCACCGATGGAGATCAAGTCGGCGCTGATGACGACGGCCACGCCCACCGACGAGAACGGCGACCCCATCGGCCGCGAACTGGCCGACTCCGCCTCGCCCCTCGACTACGGCGCGGGCCTGCCCCGAGTCACCCGGGCCACCGACCCCGGCCTGGTCTACGACTCCACCTCCGCCGACTGGACCGCCTACCTCTGCGCGATCGGCCAGAAGCCGACCACCGAGGACGGCACCGATGCCTGCGCCACGGCCACGAAGACCGACCCCAGCGACCTCAACTATCCGTCGATCGCAGTCGGTGACCTGCTGGCCGGTCAGACGGTGACGCGCACGGTCACCAACGTCTCGGCGCGCACCGCCACGTACAGGGCGAATCTCCAGACCCCGCCGGGCTTCCGCGCCGAGGTCACCCCGAAGCGGCTGACGGTCACGCCGGGCGCGTCGGCGTCGTACAAGGTGACCTTCGAGCGTACGAGTGCGGCCCACAACGCCTGGTCCTTCGGCTCCCTGACGTGGAGCGACGCGCACAGCCACCACGAGGTCACCAGCCCGGTCGCCCTGCGCTCCGTAGCGTTGTCCGCCCCGAAAGAGGCCGTGGTCACCGGTGGTGACTCCGCGACGCTGAGGCCCGCAGTCGACTGGAACGGCGAGCTGACCGCGAAGGCGTCCCTCTACACCGGCGAGAAGACCACCGGCACCCTCACCGGCACCGACCAGGCGGACTTCACCATGAGTCAGGGCACCAACGACGCCGTCGTCAAACACCACGTCCACGTCCCCGCAGGCACCCCCTTCACCCGGTTCGCCATCACCTCCGCGGACCACGTCCCCGGCAGCAACCTCGACCTCTACGCCTTCGACACCAACGGCAACCACATCGGCGACTGGGCCGGCCCCGGCTCCGACGAACACGTCGATCTGCCGCCCGGCGACTACGACGTCTACGTCCGCCAGTCAGAACTGCCGACAGGCACCACCAGCCAGCAGTACACCCTGCGGAGCTGGAAGGTCGGCCAGGGCACCCCGGCCGTGACACCCACGGTCACCCCGAGCGAGCAGAATGTCTCGGCGGGCGACCGTCCGGAGGTCACGGTGTCGTGGCCGGACGCGAAACGCGGCCAACAGTACGTCGGCGCCGTCGAGTACGGCGACGGGTCGACCACCCTCGGACACACGGCGTTGACAGCCACGCCGTAGCCGCGCCTCGGTAGCCGTTGGTGCGAACCATCGGTGAGCGATCCGCCCGCGCACTCCCCGAGTGCGCGGGCGGATCGCGTCGGCCCGAACCCTGACCCGCTCCGGTGCCCCCGATGGCCCGGCAGGTGCCCCTCGTTCCCGGCCGGCCTCCGCTCTGCCCTACAAGTGGCAGCTCTGGTAGGGAAGTTGCAGCAGGAGAAGGCATGAGTGGTGCGACGGGACAAGGCGCGGACGATGGCCGCGGTGACCGCGGATGCAGCGTTGTGCTCCACATAGCCGAACTCGTCACTCCAGAGACGGTCGACGCGGCCGTAGTGCGCGATGGTTTTGGCCAGCACCTTCTCGTCGGCGCGGCCTGAAGCACCTTCCGGGCCGGAGGCTGTTGCTGGACACTCATGAGTTCCGTTGGGGATCCAGCGCGGCGGCTCAGGCGTTGCTGAGATGAGGCAACGACGTATGCGTGCACACCGTCTTCCACGACTGGCTGCCGATACAGGGGTGGTCGCGCGGAGCACCCGGTTCACGATTCTGCTGCATCCTGCCCATGCCCGGATACGGCGGGCCCCCGTATCCCCCGGCACTGGCCGGGCAAGTAGTCGAGGCCGTGCGTAACGCCGTGAGCATGAGGAGCAGCGCCTGCTCGGCCCCACGCGTACCGGCGGCGGGCAGCGAGAGTACCAGGACGGCTCGGTCCAGCGGGTCAGGATGATCCAGTAACTGTACGCCGCCGGCCCGTCGAGCAGGCTCGTCCGGGAGGTCCTGCCACGATGCATGAACGAGGGCGACGCGCCCTCCGGTTCACCGAGAACCTCATCACCGAACGGGCCCGCCCCGGCCGGCCATGTCCCAGCCGTACGAAAGGGCCTCGCGCTCACTCCATGGTGAGGACCACACGCCCCTGGAACCCACCCCTGATCATGTGCGCGTAAGCCTTCGCGACCTCCTCCAGAGGGTACGTCTCCGCCACGCGCAACGCCAGGTCTCCCGCCGCGGCCAGGTCGGACAGTGTCGAAAGCATCGCTCCGTCCGGGCCGACCTGCGTCAGCAGCACCCGGATGCCCCGCTCGGCCTGGGGCAGGGCGTCGAGCCGTGTGGTCACGAACCTGCCGCCGTCCGCCACCGCCCCGATGACTGCCTGCCCCAGCCTGGCCGTGTCCAGAACGGCATCGACTCCCTCGGGACGAACCGTGCGGACCGTCTCGACCAGCGGCTGCGACGCCGACACGTACACGTCGGCACCCGCCACCTTGCTCGCGAACTCGCCGTCGGGCGAGAGGTCGGTCGCGATGACCACCGCTCCCCGTCGCTTCGCGAGCTGCACCGCGTAACCGCCGACCGCCCCCTCCGCGCCGGTGATGAGCACGCTCTGGCCGGCCTGGATACCGAGCAGTTCGACGGACTGGGCAGCGGTCAGCCCGTTGAGGGGGATGGTGGAGGCGTGGACGGGGTCGACACCCCCCGGCGCCGCCGCGATCGCATGGGCAGGAACCACGATGTACTCGGCCTGCCCCCGGTTCAGCCCCAGGGGCAAGCCGTAACTGAACGCGATGGCAGGCTGCCCGGGCGTCCAGGGGGTACCCGGGCCGACGGCGTCGACAACGCCGGCTACATCCCAGCCGAGGCCATAGGCGACCCCCTCCGGCGGAGCCGGGTAATAGCCCCCGACCCAGGCCGCCGCATCGGCCGGGTTGAGCGCGGCCGCCTGAACCTTGATACGAACCTCACTCAAGCCGGGAACAGGCTTGGCGACCTCGGCGACCTCGACCACGTCCGGGCCGCCGAGCGAACGGTAAACGGCTGCGCGCATGAGTACTCCTGCTGTCGGTCGCACCCGCTCACAGCAGGCACGGAAGATCTTTGGTGGCAAGGGGGATGTCCGCAGGGAGCTGCGGAACGCCAACAGCAGCCACGCTAAAACCTGACGCCAACGTCAGATGCAAGTCGGGGTGGGGGTACCGGTCCGAAGCCCAGACGCAGCCGGTCGCCGCGAACCGTGCCCCTCTTGCCTTCGCGTCTCACAAATGTGTCACGGACTGGATCGCCACCATCGATCCTCTACGCTCTGACCTGGCCTTTCGTGGACCCGCATGCTCTCACTGGACCGGCATGGACGGCATTTCCAACCTGTGCCATGTGGTGCCCAGTGAGGGACCCAGGATCAGAACCGGAGCGTCTTCTGGCCCGTCAAAGCGGTATTGCAGGGTGTTCATCGGTGTCTCGCTCACCCGCCTGAGCCTCTCATCTGTCACGACAGCCCCTATGAGCGGGGTCCTGGCTGTGGCTGTTTGACCAGGTGGAAGACCTCCCTGGCCGCCTCACGGCTCCCCACTTCCTGGCCCGATCGCGTATCCGCTCCCAGCACCGCCTCCCCCGCAGGGCGACGGCGCTACGGGTCTGCGGAGCAGGCGGCGTACTGGACGGAGTCGAACTGGACACACCCGTCCCCTTTCCGGTCCGATAGCGCGTCGCGTTGCCGGCACCGGGCCGCGTCGGGCGGTCAGAATCGTGAGGACGCCACAACTGATCGGCAGGCCCCTGTCGGGACACGCCCCGCCGGCCCGGCACCGGCAACGCACCATCCCCGGCCAACGGCCGACACTGTGTGACTCAGACACTCTGGTCAGGCGAATCATGAGTCAGACCGCGGACCCGGGACAGCACCCACCCATCCTCCCGCCCGTCACAGCATCCCCACCCACAAACACTGAGCATGTTCAGTCCCAGTCCTAGGGACATCCCGGATCCGACTCCGGCCGATCGTCATACGGCACACAGACCGACACCTTCGTTCAGGTTGCTCCACGACCGGTGCGGCTTCTCCACGGCTGCGTGCGCCACGAGGCAGGGCACCAACGTGCGGGCATTCGGGTGGATACGCAGTGGGTGGCCCAGCGGCAGCGCCGCCCGCCGCCCCGGCCGCAGGCTGCACGGCATCAGGATTTCCCGGATCTCCGACGAGCAGCCGAGCAAGGTGGGCGTCCTCTCCCGGGTCAGGCGGCCGGCAGTTCCTCCGCGGGGAGCCGGCCTGCGTGCACGGCGTCGACCAGGGCTTGGTGGTCGCGCTCGTTCTGGTCGGCGTATGCCTCGGCGAAGGTGGCGAGTGCGCGGTCGAAGGAGTCGCCGCTGCCCAGGTAGGCGGCGATCGCGATGCGATCGCCGGACCGGGCGTGCGCGCGAGCCAGGGTGACTCCGCACAGCTCGCCGAACGCCTGCATGTCCTTCGGCCCCATCCTCTCCGGCATGGCGATGCCCTTCCAGTCCCGCAGCTGGCGGACGTAGAAGTCGCGCTGTTTGCCGTCGATGCCGTCCACCCGTTCCCAGCCGAGGAAGATGTCGCTCGCGGCCTGCATCAGCCGTTGGCCCGAGACGACCCGTTCGCCCTGGTTGCGGTAGCGGCTCGTGCCGACGTGTGCGGCCAGTACGGAGGTGTCGGCCTCCTTGGCCTGGAGGAAGAGCGGGTCCTGGTCGCTCCGGCCGAGCAGGAGGAAGATCCAGCATCGGGTGCCGACGCTGCCGACGCCGACCACCTTGCGGGCGACGTCCGCGAGGCGGTAGTCCTCCAGGAGGGTGCGCCGGTCGGAGGCGAGCGTGCGGCCGTACCGTTCGATGAGGCCGCGGAACTGGCGCTCCAGGGAACTGCGTTCGACGTCCGGCAGCAGGTCGCCGACCGGGATGAGCAGCGGGGGATCCGCCGCGATCCTCGGCTCGCCGTCGACCGTCTCGGTGAGCTTGTCGAAGGCCTGCAGGCTGTCGCGGGTACGGGCCTTCGCCATGGCGCGGGCCAGGTTCTTCTGGCCGCGCTTCGTTCCGTGGAGTCGGCCCGTGGCCAGGGTCTCCAGGAGGTCCGCGTCGATCTTCGCGTACCAGACGTCCAGGTTGCCCGTGCCGGCGAAGCGGATCATCGCCTCGCGGTAGGAGCGGACCGTGGAGCTCACGATGCGGGCGCGCTCGTCGTCGTCGAAGCCGTTCGCCCGGCCCGCGATCACGAGACTTGCCGAGAGCCGTTTGACGTCCCACTCCCAGGGGCCCGGCAGTGTCTCGTCGAAGTCGTTGATGTCGAACATCAACTGTCGCTCCGGTGATGCGAGCAGACGGAAGTTCAGCATGTGTGCGTCCCCGCACAGTTGGGCCGTGAGTCCCGAGGTCGGGCTGTCGGCCAGGTCGGACGCCATGATCGCGGCGGCGCCCCGGTAGAAGCGGAACGGGGCCTCCATCATCCGGCCGTAGCGGATCGGGACGAGTTCGGGCACCCGCGCTGCGGACTGCGCCTGAAGGATTGCCAGCGGGTCCGGCCGGTCGGGGGACGGTTTGTACTCGGCATGTCCCGAGCGCGGTGAGCGGCGCCGTGCCTCCTTGCCGAGAGCAGCGCGTTCCTGGGGCGTGGTGTGGGGTGCCGCGCGCATCGCCGTGGTCGCGTTCTGGGTCATCCAAGGCCCTCCTGCCTGGTCCTGCGGCCGCTTGGAGCCCCGGCACGGAAAACCTCGGGCGGAAGGGCAGCTCTGTCGCCTTCTGCCCGAGGTCTGCCGCGTGGATCATCGATGCCGGGCGGGCGTCCGCTCTCAGCCCTGGGCCTCGATCTCGGCGTCGGCGACTGCGATGGCGATGCCGAGTGCCGCGGCGATGTTGCCTGCCGCGGTCATGACGCGGGCGGTGCCCACGATGGGTGCGATGGCGACCAGGACGTCCTGCAGCTGGTCGGCGGTCATACCGGTCTTGAGGGCGGGGTCGATATGGGCCGCGTAGGAGATCGGCGGGGCGTCCGAGGCGGCGAGTGCCGCGATGCGCGTGAGCAGGAGCATGTCCGGGGTCAGCCCGCATCGCTCGATCGAGTCGACGGTCATGGCGGCGAGGGTGTCCAGGACAGGGGTTTCCGATGCAGTGGACATGTCGCATGCCCTCCTGGTCTGTTTCAGGGCCCGAGTGGGGGAGGCAGGCGGAGGAAACGGATTTCCGCGCCCCCGGGATCTCCCTCAACCCTAGAACTCATCCGGGCCTGGCGCCTGAGGGCGGGCAGGCCGGTGGTAGTCCGGCCGGACGCAGGACCGGGCCGACCCGGGTTGCCGGTGGCGAACCGCGCCGACAGATCCCGCCCGGTCAGCGCAGGCGTCGTGAGCCGCCGTGCTGTTTGCCGAAGCCTTCCGACGTGTCCTGGGCCTCGCGCAGGTCGGGGGTGGTGGTCTTCGCGGCGTCGTACCAGTTCCCGTAGAGGTCGGCGAAATACGGGGCCGACATGCCGTGCAGCAGAATGCTGAGGCCGATGGTGGCCGCGACGACCCGCCCGTTGCGCACGAGAGGCGGGACACGCGGGCTGGACCTGGCGGTCTTGCCGAGCGCCGCATCGGTGGGGGCGAGAAGCGCGCCGAGCAGCGCGAATTCCCAGAGGGTCAGGCCCGGAAGCAGGGGCCACGCCAGCAGCCACCCCAATCCGATGCTCAGCGGCAGGCCGATCGCCAGCAGACGCAGGGGCAGGAAGCCGCCCGTGCGCAGGTCGCGTCGCCGCACCGTCATCGAGTCGGTGAAGAGCAGGAGGGCCAGGGCGGCCTCGATCAACGTCAGGACCGGGGCTGCGTCATGGCCCAGGTCGAGAACGTCCAGCCCGATGGGCCCGATGAGCACGCCGAAGCCGGTGAACACCATCGGAGCCGACACCGGCGTCGAGGCCGGGCGGCGGCGGGCCGCTGACGCACACCGACGGGTTGTACTTCGCCGTCACCGTCTTCGCGACGGTCGGGTTCGGCGACGTCACGGCCAAGAGCGAGGCGGCTCGGCTCGTGGTCACCGGGCAGATGATCGCTGATCTCGTCATCCTCGGGCTCGCGATCAAGATCATCATGGGTGCTGTCAGCCGGCGCCGACAACCGGGAGGCGCCTCCGGCGCACAGCCCCCCGAGGAGATCCACCGCTAGGAACACGGGTGAGTAACGAGCAAGCGACCCACCGTCGGCCGCGAACGGTGGATCGATCGCCGTCGCCCACCAGCACTTGTCATCAGCGTCCGGCAGGTAGGGCCCGCGAGCAGATTGGGGAGACCCAGTTGGTCGGCCGGCCAGGGCGGGCCCCGGCGTGTCGGAAGGTCTTGCGGAGGCTGTGGCAGGCGGTCAAGCCTCCTGACGCTCGGAAGCGAGACGTGCGGGATGCCGTGTCCCCACGCCCTCTCGCCGGGAGATCACACGACCGACGAGGAGACGGGCGTCTCGTTCGATGAACCTGCCCCCCGTTCGGGCCTGCCCTTCGAGCTTGCGAACGAGGTCTACGTCGTAGGGCGTTCCGGCTCTTCGCCCGGCCGTGAGGATGTCCCATACCGTCCGTGACACCAGAATGGGTGTTATCCACTCTTTCCGGCGGATCGGAGACACCCATGAAGGACCTCAAGTTTGAGCAGAAGCGCTCGCTGTCACGCCTTGAGGCGGCTGACCAGCTCATGGCACTCGCAGCAGCGCTGCGGGAGGGTGGGGATGCCGAACTGGAACTCAGCCCCGGAACGCTGAGGCTGCGGATCCCCGACGACCTTCGCAGCGAGATAGAGGTCGAGATCGGCGATGGGGAGATCGAGCTGGAGATCGAGTTCAAGTGGCCGACCGCATCGACCCGGACAGCGCCATCGCGGACGGTCGCAGGCACCGGCAAAGCCACGGGGCGGAAGAACGCGCCAGCCAAGCCCGGTCGGAGCAGCGCGGGCACCAGCAGGAGCAAGAGCGCGAAGCGGTCCGCTACGAAAACGCCCTGAGTCGTGCCGGGGACCTCGGGCTGACCACCACCTCCTGTTCGGCGCGCAGCCGCCGACCTCGTTGTAGGCCGGTCAGCCGGGAGCGTTGGCAGACGGGCCTATGACAGGTTTCTCTACCTTCGATCCATCGACCACCTCCGCGTCATCCCCAACAGGTGGATCGACCGATCGACTCGTGCTGGACACCACGCACACGCAAATTCACGCCTGGCCGGTGAAAACCCATCGATGACGTCCGGAAGGACGACGGCCTCTCAGACCCAGTCTCAGCTCAGGGCCAGCTTCCGTAGCCGCCGCCAGTCCATGGGTGCCCTCGTCCGGGGCACGCCAGGGCGGTGGCGTGGTACCCGTACGTGCAGGGCCCGGGGGTGGATCGTGCATCGTACGGGCGTCGGCAGGGTCAGTGCCTCACCGTCGACCCCGGCCTCGATCTCGGGCTCGTCCGCATCGATGACGACCTCCTGGGCGGTCAGGCTGGTGAGGCCCGGTGCGTTCCTCCCCGCGAGCAACTCGGCTGCCTGCGCTGCGTTGTCGACATTGACGCCCAGGACGCCGAGGGCGCCTGAATCCAGGACCTCACGGCGTCCGAGGCCGGCGAGGTCGCCCGTCCGGTAGGGGTTGTTGCTGACGAGCACGGCCTGGGGTCCGCCGATGGCCATGTCAGCGGTGCGGACGGCCAGACGGGGACCGCGTCGGTGGGTCAGCAGGTCGGGAAGCGTCTGGAGGATGGTGCGGACCTTGTCGTCGCGGTAGGCGGGACTCTGCACCACGGCCGCGTAGGTGCCGAAGGACGCGTTGTTGACAAAGGCTCGATCACCGATGAAACCGAGGTCGACGCGGAGTTCGACGCCGTCGGTGAGCGCGTCCAGGCAGGTCGACGGGTCGTCCCGGTCCAGACCGAGGTCGAGGGCGAAGTGGTTGCGGGTTCCGGCCGAGATCACCATGAAGGGAATGCCGTGCCTGGCAGCGACTCCGGCGACCAGGGCCTGTGTGCCGTCACCGCCCGCGACTCCGAGAAGGTCGGCGCCGTCCTCGACTGCCTTGTCGGCGAGCGCGACCACGTCCTGCTGATGAGCTGTGTCCAGCAGGAGGACGTCGGCGTCGAGCGCCTCGGCCTTCTCCTTGAGGTGGAACTTCCCCACCTTTCCACCGCCTGATCGTGGATTCATGATGAGGAAGGGGCGCTTGGGAGGAGCGGTCCGCGTCTCCGGGGGCCCGGCCGGCTCGATGTCCCTGCTGAGTGCCGCTACGCCGACGGAGACCGCGAGGGCCCACAGGGCAAGGGAGACGAGTACGACCCACAGCAGCTCCGCCCATGCGTAGAGCGCCAGCACCGCGAGCGGGGCGACGACGGCCAGGGCGAAGGCGAGCAGCCTGCCGATGCCACGCAGGGTCAGTGCCCACCACAGGCTCGCTCCTGTTATGGCCAGCCCGGCCACCCCGGCGCCCAGGAGCGCGATGCTCTTGAAGCCGGCGAACACGAGCAGGATCACTACGGCAGCGAGCCCGGCCACGAGGGCAAGCCGTGCGGACCAACGCTGGACGGGGCTACCGCGCGCCCCGGAGTCCCTGTGCATGGAGCCTCCTGCTGGTCGGGGCACGGCCGACGCGACTGTGCGGGGCACCGCGTCCAGTGGCGATCCCAACCGTTGTCCGAGCGCAGCGGGTCAACGGCGAACGAGCCCGGTAGCCGAGCCTGCCCCGGGGCCGCGATTCGGGCGTCCACCTCGTTCGCTACCCACGGGGAGGCGCCTTGGCAGCGGTTCGGTCTGCCGACGGCCGCGACCGGGGACGGCTGCGACGAGGCCGGACTCGCTGCGGTGCAGTTCCGCGCAAGGGCGCCCCCGCCACCATGTCCATTGCACCACCCGGCGGTGTACGCCGCATGTTCACCACCACCGACGCGGCACGATGCAGAGCGGTGATCCCCCGCCCGAATCGATCGACACTTCAACGCGGCGGAGAGTGGGACAGCCAGGAGCGCCCCGAGCACGCCGGCGATGCCGGCGCCGGCGGCCACGGACAGCATCACGGTGGCCGGGTGCAGGGACACCGTGCGGCTCTGGACGGCCGGTTGCAGGAGGTTCCCCTCAACGGCCTGTACTGCCAAGACGACAAGGAGCGCCCACAGCGCCGTGGATGTCCCGCCCTGGGCCAGGGCGACCAGTACGGCCACCAGGCCGGACAGGAACGCACCCACGAAGGGGATGTAGGCGCCCATGAAGACGAGGGCGCCCAGTCCGGCGGCCTCGGGAACGCCGAGGATCACCAGCCCGACGAAGAAGAGCAGGCCGTCGATCAGCGCGATGAGTGTGGAATGCGGAACTCGAATTCGGGACGGTCCCACGGCACCGCGGGCGGGTTCGCAAACGCGGTCCCGGTCCGCACCGCACCCACGCGGTGGTAGAAGTCCTCGGCGGGAACATGCGACACGACCTTGACACGGTCGAGCCCGGCGGCACGGGCCTCGGACTGCATGTGCGCCACGAGCAGCCGCCCAATACCCCGTCCTTGCACTTCGTCGGCGACGAACAACAGGTCGAGCTCCGGTGGCGCGAGGACGAGCGAGTAGAACCCGAGGACCCGGCCTCCATGCTCGTCGGCGCCGACGGCCACAAAGGCGCGGTGGGCCTCGATGTAATCAGGACCGACCCGGTAGCCCGCCACTGCCGCTGCGTACTTACCCTCGTAGGCGCCTGAGCCACGCACGAGCCGCGTGAGCCGTTTGGCATCCCGCGCGACGGCCCTCCGTATCGTGATCGGCTGGCTGATCGGGGAAGTGCGTGAACTCATCGGGAGAGTATTTCGCACCGGGGAGTGCCCTCCTGCGGCGGGTCGGCTGCTCGGGCAGGCGTTCCTGCACCCCTCCCGGGAACCACTCCTGCGAGCGCAACCGATCTCACGCCGAAGCCGCGCCGGAGCGCTCCGGTGCGGCTTCGGCGTCTCACCGCTCCGCACGGAGGCCCCCGTCGGAACGGTTTCTGGCGGGCCTCACTGCCCCTATGACGCGGGTCATGACTGTGTGGGCCTGACCAGGTGGAACACCTCGCGGGCGGCGTAGCGTTTCAAGACATCGGACGATCGGCCGAACCGCTGGACGCGTGGGAGACGCACGAGAACGCCTGGCGGCCGTCGTCCCGGCCCGCGTCCTTTGGCTGGGATCCCGAGGACGCGGCGGAGATCGCCCGCTGCGGGCGAGGTAACTCGAACTCGCGGGGCTGATCGTCGCCCATGCGTTCTGGAGCGGCTTCGCCGCGGCCGACGTCGCCGCGGCCCGTGACGCGCTCAAGCACCACCACGAGCAGAAGACCGCCGACGCCTCCCGCTAGCCGCCGACCGGTTTCCCCCCGCCGGTCGGCAGCAGCACCGGGCCTGGTTGCAGTGGAGGTCGCGGCCGCGCTGCCGGGGAGGGCGTCGAGGTTCGCCGTCACCGCACTCGCCGTGCGGGGTCCCGGTCGCTGCGGACTGGGACCCCGCACGACTTACTCACGCAGGTCAGCTCGGCTGGTCTCCGGTGTAGCGGAAGATACCGCCGGCGGAGTTCACGACCCAGACGGTGCCGTCGGCAGCCGCGCCGACGTCGACCGCGGCGCCGGGGATGCCGGTCCAGGGGTTGGCGTCGTGGCCGGTGTAGCGGTAGATCTGGTCGGAGGAGTTGACGCCCCAGACGTTCGTCCGGGAGCCGACGGAGATCCGGGACAGGCCGCCGGAGATGCCCACCCAGTCGGTGGAGCCCTGGTCCCCGGTGTAACGGAAAATCGCGCCCGCGGAGTTCACGTGCCACACCGTTCCGTCCGCGGCCACACCGATGTCCACCGCACGACCCGGGATACCGATCCACGGGTTCGCGTCGTGCCCGGTGTACCGGTAGATCTGCCCCAGCGAGTTCACCCCCCACACATGAGTACGCGACCCCACCGAGATGCGGGTCAACCCGCCGGATACGCCCACCCAGTCGGTGGAGCCCTGGTCCCCGGTGTAACGGAAAATCCCACCGGCGGAGTTCACGTGCCACACCGTTCCGTCCGCGGCCACACCGATGTCCACCGCACGACCCGGGATACCGATCCACGGGTTCGCGTCGTGCCCGGTGTACCGGTAGATCTGCCCCAGCGAGTTCACCCCCCACACATGAGTACGCGACCCCACCGAGATCGTCGTCAGACCACCAGAGATCTGCTTCCAGTCAGCCACGCCTGTGCCCCTTTCGCGTCGCACCTTGCACCCGGTACATGCGGCGCGACTAGGACACCCAAACAGCCCCATATACTGATTGACCTGTTAAAACATCCAGAAATCGATGTTTGATGCGGCCTCGCTCCCAGGACGCACGGCACCCAGGCAGCCCTTGCCAGTTTCCGAAGACCAAAAGCGCCGTAACCCACATGGAGGCACCAAGTCCTCCTGTCCTTCAGGCGTCCACGGCAAGCCTGAGGTCACCGCCGACCAGCCCCCGCCTTCGCCCGTGCCCGGGGCACACTCGGTCGGGTGAAGACGGGTGGGCGACCACACTGCCATCACCCCGATGCCCCGTCGTCTGCCGACAACGGCCGTGCAGAGGTGGGGGGTTCGGGATCGGGGTCCGTTTCCGGATCGTGACGAGCGAAGGCCCACCTCTCTCACCTGCGGAGTCGTACGCCCCGTCATGCGCGGCGCACTCCGCGTATACACGCGAGGTATACATGCGGCGTATACACCGTGTGTAGAGTGAGTCTCATGTCCATCGGTCACACCCTTTTGGGGCTCCTGGAGTCCGGCCCGCGCCACGGTTACGACCTGAAGCGGGCCTTCGACGAGACGTTCGGTCACGACCGGCCGCTGCACTACGGCCAGGTCTACTCGACGATGTCCCGGTTGCTGAAGAACGGCCTCGTCGAGGTCGACGGCGTGGAGGCCGGGTCCGGCCCGGAGCGCAAGCGCTACGCGATCACCGACGCCGGCATCACCGACGTGGCGCGGTGGCTCGCGACCCCGCAGAAGCCGGAGGAGTACCTCCAGTCGGCGCTCTACACCAAGGTCGTCCTCGCGCTGCTCACCCACCGGGACGCCGCCGACATCCTCGACGCCCAGCGCTCCGAGCACCTGCGCAGCATGCGCATCCTGACGGACCGCAAGCGCAAGGGCGATCTGGCGGACCAACTGATCTGCGACCACGCCCTCTTCCACCTCGAGGCGGACCTGCGCTGGCTGGAGCTGACCGCCACCCGACTCGACAAACTCCGTGAGGCTGTAGCCCGATGACGACGTCTCCCCCCGGTTCCCTGCTCACCGCGCGGGACCTGCGCAAGACCTACGGGCCCACCCACGCCCTCGACGGCGCCGCGTTCTCCATCCACCCCGGCGAGGTCGTCGCCGTCATGGGCCCCTCCGGCTCGGGCAAGTCGACGCTGCTGCACTGCCTCGCGGGCATCCTGCCGCCCGACTCCGGGTCGATCGCCTACAACGGCCGCGAGGTGACGACGATGAGCGACGCCGGGCGCAGCGCACTGCGCCGCTCCGAGTTCGGCTTCGTGTTCCAGTTCGGGCAACTCGTCCCGGAACTGACCTGCGTGGAGAACGTCGCCCTGCCGCTCAGGCTGAACGGCACCTCCCGCAAGGAGGCCGAGCGGGCGGCGCTCGGCTGGATGGAACGCCTGGAGGTCGACGACCTGTTGGGCAAACGGCCCGGCGAGGTCTCCGGCGGCCAGGGCCAGCGCGTCGCCGTGGCACGCGCGCTGGTCACCGGCCCCCGGGTGCTGTTCGCCGACGAACCGACCGGCGCGCTCGACTCCTCCAACGGCGAACGGGTGATGGACCTGCTCACCGAGGCGGCCCGGTCCACCAACGCCGCCGTCGTCCTCGTCACGCACGAGGCACGGGTGGCCGCCTACTCGGACCGCGAGGTCGTCGTACGCGACGGCAAGTCCCGGGACATGGAGCGCGCCGTATGAGTCCGCTCAAGGGGCGCCTCGCACGCATGGGGGTCACTTCGCTCGGGCGGAGCGGGAAGCCGGGGGGAGGCCGGCCGTGGGGCAGGTCGGCAGACCTCGCCATGGGAGCCCGGTTCGCCGTCACCGGCGGCCGCGAGGGCTGGGTCCGGACGACGCTGACGGCGGTCGGCGTCGGCCTCGGTGTGCTCCTGCTCCTGCTCTGCACCGCGGTGCCCAACGTGATGGCCTCCCGCAGCAGCGTGGAGGACGCCCGCTACGCCGACTTGTACTCCCCCGATGTTCCGCCCAGGGCCGACAACACCCTGCTGATCGCCGACGCCGACACCACCTGGCACGACGACGACGTCCGGGGCCGGTTCCTCGAGCCCGAGGGCACGCGGGCGCCGCTGCCCCCGGGGGTCGACCGCTTCCCGGGCAAGGGCGAGATGGTGGTCTCCCCCGCGCTCGAGAAACTGCTCGACTCGGACGACGCGCAACTGCTGCGCGAGCGCCTGCCGTACCGGATCACCGGCACGATCGGCGAGCGCGGGCTGATCGGCTCGCACGAACTGGTCTACTACGCGGGAGCCTCGGGGCTGACGCTGTCGGACACCGCCCGGGTCACGCGGCTGACCGAGTTCGGCAGACCGGACGCGACGGCCGAGAAGACCGACCCGGTGCTGCTGCTCATGATCGCGGTCGTGTTCGTCGTACTGCTGACGCCGGTCGCCGTGTTCATCGCGGCCGCCGTCCGCTTCGGCGGCGAACGCCGCGACCGCCGCCTCGCCGCGCTGCGCCTGGTCGGCTCCGACCGGGGCATGACCCGGCGGATCGCGGCGGGAGAGGCGCTGGCCGGATCCCTGCTGGGCCTGGCCGTGGGCACCGGCCTCTTCCTGCTGGGCCGGCAGAAACTGGGCACCAGCGAGTTGCTGGGCGTGAGCGTCTGGCCCAGCTACCTCGACCCCGCTCCCGCGCTCGCCGCGCTGGTCGTGGTGGCGGTGCCGGTCGCCGCGGTGCTGGTCACGCTGCTCGCGATGCGCGGCGTGGTCGTCGAACCCCTCGGTGTGGTGCGCGCGGCCAAGCAGCGCCGCCGCCGGCTGTGGTGGCGGCTGCTGCCGCCGCTGGCCGGCCTCGCGATGCTCTACCCGATGATCGGCCAGGGCCACACGAACGGGAACTTCAACCAGTACCTCGTCATCGGCGGCGTCCTGATGCTGCTGATCGGCATCACCGCCCTGCTGCCCTGGGTCGTGGAGGCGGTCGTCGTCCGGCTCGGCAGGGGCCCGCTGTCCTGGCAGCTGGCCGTGCGACGGCTGCAGCTGAGCAGCGGCACCGCCGCCCGCATGGTCAACGGCATCGCCGTGGCGGTGGCCGGGGCCATCGCGCTGCAGATGCTCTTCACGGGCACGCAGGACCAGTACACCGAGAACACCGGCCAGGACCCCGCCCGGGTCCAGATGCAGGTCAACTTCAGCGGCCCCAGGCAGCTTTCCGGCGTCGAGCGCGAATTCGCCGGCGCCAAGGGCGTCAGGACCGCGGTGGCCCTGGCCCGCTCCCAGTACGGGGACTCCCGTCGCAACCCGGAGAACAGCGAAGGCCTGACCGTCGGCGACTGCGCCGCCCTGCGCGAACTCGCCGCACTGCCCTCCTGCAAGGACGGTGACGTGTTCGTCACGAGAACGCGGACCGGCTACGAGGACCCCAGCAACGCATCCCAGATCGCCCTGCTGAAGTCCGGCAGGCAGCTCTACATCGACCCGACGTACGACGGCGCCGAACGGGGCCGCGAGGTGCCCTGGACCGTTCCGGCGAACATCCGGGTGGTGGACGCGCGCAAGGACTCACTGCTGAACTACACCAGTCTGCTGGTCACCCCCGCCGCCCTGCCCGCCGCGGCCGCGCCCGCGGTGTTCTCGGACGGCGTCTACTTGCGCCTGGACCCCTCGGTGCCGGACTCACGCGAGTACGTGCGCAACGTCGCCGCCCGCATCGACCCCCTGGCACAGACCTTCGGGTGGACGGCGGCCCAGGAGAACGGCCTGTACACCTCCATCCGCACCGGTCTGTTCATCGGCTCCGCCTTCGTGCTGGCGCTGATCGGCGCGAGTCTGCTGGTCTCCCAGCTGGAGCAGCTGCGCGAGCGCCGGAAGCTGCTGTCCGCGCTGGTCGCCTTCGGCACCCGGCGCCGCACGCTGAGCATGTCGGTGCTGTGGCAGACGGCCCTCCCGGTCGGACTCGGCCTCGTCCTGGCCACGACGGTGGGGGTGACCCTCGGCGTCGTCCTGCTGAAGATGACCCGTACACCGGTGACGATGGACTGGACGAGCGTGCTCGCCATGGCCGGCGTGGGCGCGGCCGTGGTCGGCGTGGTCACGCTGCTGAGCCTGCCGCCGCTGCTGCGCATGATGCGCCCTGCGGGCCTGCGCACGGAATAGGCCGCACCCTGCGGCGGAGTGGGCTCCTCCCGGCCGGGAGGAGCCCACTCCCGCATGCGGGTCCCGCATGCGGGCACGTCCGGACGTGGCGTGCCGGACGGCGTCGTCGCCCGTCGGGCAGCAGTCGGGCAGCAGTCGGGCGGGACAAACCCGTCGCGCCCTTCCCTGCCGGGTCAGAGGTCTCCGGGGCCGGGCGCCGCCTCGGGAGGGCGCCCGCCGCACCCGGTCACGTGGACCCGGTGCCCGTCCGCACGTGCGACGACGGCCTGTGGTCCTCGTCCGGCGTCGGACCGGCAGGTCCGGGAAGCCCGCCGGGGCCGGACGCCGGGACCGGATCTTCCGGGGCCGGGTCCCCCGGGGCCGGCTCGGTGCTCTCGCCGAGGAATCCGCCCGACTGGTGCTGCCACAGCTTGGCGTAGGCGCCGTTCGCCGCGAGCAGCTCCTCGTGGGATCCCTCCTCGACGACGCTTCCGCGGTCGAGGACGACGAGCCGGTCCATGCCGGCGACGGTGCTCAGACGGTGGGCGACCACCAGAGCGGTGCGTCCGTCCATCAGCCGCCACAGGGCGTCCTGGACGAGGAGTTCGCTCTCCGAGTCCAGCGCGCTGGTCGCCTCGTCGAGCAGCAGGATGGGGGCGTCGCGCAGGATGGCCCTGGCGAGGGCGACGCGCTGACGCTGGCCGCCCGAGAGTTTCACCCCCCGCTCCCCCACCAAGGTCCCGAACCCCTCGGGGAGTTGGTCGGCGAACTCCGTCACGTGTGCGGCCTCGGCCGCGGCGCGGATCGCCTCGTCGGTGGCGCCGGGCCGGGCGAAGGCGATGTTGTCCCGCAGACTGCGGTGGAACATGGCGGGTTCCTGCGGAACGTACGCGATCAGGGAGCGCAGGTCGCTCTGGCGCAGCCGGCTGATGTCCTGACCTCCGATCAGGATGCGTCCGCCGTCGATGTCCGACATCCGCAGCAGAAGCCGGGTCAGTGTGGTCTTGCCGCCGCCGGACCTGCCGACCAGACCGATCCGCGCGCCTGCGGGCACGTCCAGTTCGAGTTTCCGGAAGATCGGCTTCGCGCCCGCGTGGGCGAAGGTCACCGCCTCGAAGCGGACGCCGGTGTCCCGCGCCGCGAGCGGTTCGGGTTCCGTCGGGTCGAGCACGGTGGGCGGATCCAGCAGCAGTTCGGTGAACTGCGCGGCCTCGGTCATCGAGCTTTCCAGACGCCGGTAGATCTGGTTGAACTCGAACATGATCTGGGTCGCGTTGGAGTAGTAGGTGAACGCGACGACGACCTCCTCCACTCCCTGACCCGAGCCGCCGAAGGCGATCGCGACCACCAGGCCCAGCACGTTGGTGAGCACGGACATGGGGGCGATCAGGGTGTCGACGCGCAGATTTCCGTAGTCCCACGACCGCAGCGTCAGACGCCGGGAGTCCGCGACGCGGCTGCGGTGTTCGTCGGCCTCCCGCCGCTCGGCCGCGAACGCCCGGATGGTCTCCATGTTGACGAGACTGTCGGCGACGTGTCCGGAGACCCGGGCGATCGCCGCCTCACGGTCGTGGACGAGCATCTGCCGGCGACGGATCAGCGGTGTCGCGGCCGCCACGGTCAGCGCGATCATCACGAGGAGCCCGACGACGAGCATCGGTTCGTAGCTCCACAGCACCACGGCGCCGAACACCAGCGGGACGAGACTGCCCACGATCCGGTACGTGACGGTGTCGACGAAGTCCTCGAAGCGCTTGCCGAAGCTCAGCACCCGTTTGGTCAGGGAGCCGGCGAAGTTGTCGTGGAAGAACGCCGCGTCCTTGGCGAGGAGTTCGTCCATGCCGCTGACGTACAGGTGTTCCATGCCGAGGGCGTCCACACGGTTCAGGCAGTGCTGGCCGACGCGCCACACGGCCTCGGCGAGCAGCAGCGTCGCGCCGAAGCCCAGCACGTACGGCAGTGCCGAGCCAAGGGTGAGACCGCTGTCGTCGGCAGCCTGCCCTGCCAGTTTGGCGATCAGCAGGGGGGCGATGTAGCGGATGCCGATGTTGCCCACGGCGGGCAGCAGCAGCGCGGGCAGGGCCACCCGTCGTAGTCGCAGCAGTTCCAGGCCGTAGCGGCGCAGCGCCAGAACGACCGCGCTCCTGCCCGGCGTCGACCCTCGTGTATCTGTCGTTCCCATCACGCTCCCGGTGGTTCGGAAGCCGGAAGTGTCCCGTCCACGGAGGTCCACAGTCCAGGCATTTACTGCGGAACGGCGATAACCGGACACTGCCGCCCTTCCCCGTACGCAGTGGACGTGTCCGACGGCCAGCGGGCGAGGTCTGCTTCCGCGTCGCCCCAGGTCAGGCGCCGGTGCACGGTGGGCCCCCGGACCACGGGGCGCCGGCCGGGACAGGGCGAGCGGCGCTGGCCGCCCTTCCGGGGCGTCGGCGGCAGTCACGGAAGGCCGCGGACTCGGCGGCGGGAGCAGGGGGTTGGACAGACGCGCGGCATCGACGCCGTCACCGCGATCCTGGGCGTCCTGCTGTCCGGAGCCGCGTGCTGTCCCCTCGACCCGGGCGCGCCCGACACCCGTACGGCGGCGCTCCTGGCGGACGCGGAGCCCGCCCTGGTCCTCACCACCGGCGCGCAGGCCGCCCGGTTCGCGGACCGCGCCGTCCTGCTGCTCGACGCCCCGGACACCGCGGTCCGGTCGCCGGTCGCGGCCGCCGCGACCATGGGCGATCCGGCGTACGTCATCCACACGTCGGGGTCCACCGGCCGGCCCAAGGGCGTGGAGATCTGTCCGACCGAGGCGACGGTGGTCGCCGCCGTGGCCGCGCCGCACGACCCGGCGCTCTCCCCGGGCGACGTGCCGATCGGGGTTGCGCTGCCCGGCATGCGGGCCGTCGTCCTCGGCGAGCACCTCTACCTCGTCGGAGACGCGCCGGCCCCCGGCTACCGCGGCGGCCGGCCCCGGACGCGGCGCGGTTCGCCCCGGGAGCGGCCTGGAAGGCAGCGGCATCGTCTGCCCGCCGGCCGACCACGCCCTGGTGTTCCGCTACCTGGACCACTGCGTCAAGACCGGGACGCTGCCCGTCCGCAACGGGGAGCTGACTCCCGGGAACCGGGGCGGACTTCGCCACGACTACTGAAGCGCAGTCCGCCCTACCCTCCGAGGAGACCCATGTTGACGAAACGGCCCGTCGCCGTCGGCCTGGCCGGCGTTCTCTGCCTCGCCACCGCGGCCTGCGGAGCCTCGTCCTCCCCGACGACGCAGACCGCCGCCGGGACGCCTGCCGCCGGATACCCGGTGACCATCGAGAACTGCGGGCAGAGCACGACGTACACGCGGGCGCCGAGCCGGGTGGTCGTCATGAACGGCGCCTCCGTCGCCGAGGTCTCCGCGCTGCTGGCGCTCGGTCTCGGCGACCGCATCGTCGTCAACGGGCAGTCCTACGGGATGTCCGAGGTGGCCGGCCGGGCCAAGGCCATCAAGGCGCTGCCCACCGGGGGCATCAAGCTGAACGACGCCTACGACATCCCCCGCGAGGCGATGCTGGGCCTGCGCCCCGACCTCGTCCTGTCGACCACGTCGTACGGCTTCGACGCGAAGAACGGCTTCGCGACCCGCGAGGACCTGAAGGCCGTCGACGCCCGCACCTACGTCTCCCCGCAGGGCTGCGACCAGGACACCTCCCGCATGACGGTCGAGGACAGCTACACGCTGCTGCGCGACCTGGGAAAGATCTTCCATGTCGGCGACCGGGCCGAGAAGCTCATCGCCGCGTCGAAGAAGCGCATCGGCGCCATATCGGCCGGGGTCAGGGGCGAGAAGACGCCCGGCGTCATGGTGGTGTTCTCCAACATGGCCATGGGCGGCAACGACTTCAGTTCCATCGCGGCCAACGGCATCTGGAACGACGTCCTCGCCAAGGCCGGCGGCCGCAACGCCTTCGCCTCCGCGTCCACCGCCTCCTTCGCCGACCTCAGCAAGGAGAAGGTCGCCGCCGAGCCGGTCGACGCGCTCGTGGTCATCAGCTACAACGACCCCAACCCCGCGGCGTACGCCCGCACTCTGCTCAAGGAGTTCCCCCAGTGGCCGGCCGCGAAGAACGACCGTTACACGGTGCTGTCCGACTCGATCTACCTCGGCCCCAGCAACGACCTGGCGGTGGACAAGATCGCCAGGATGCTCCATCCCGACGCGTTCTGAAACGCCGGGCGCGGCTGAGCCCCACGCTGGTCCTGGTCGCCCTGCTGGTCGTGCTCGTCCTCGTCATGATGACGGCGATCAGCATCGGCGCGGTCGGCGTGCCGCTGGGCGACGTGTGGCGGATCGTGCTCCACCACCTGGGGGGCGGCGGGGCGAGCGGTGACCCGGCCGTGGACCAGATCGTCTGGAACTTCCGCACCCCGCGCGTCGTCCTCGCGGCACTGGTCGGCGCGGGCCTGGCGGTCTCCGGCGTGGTGCTGCAGGCCGTCGTGGCCAATCCGCTCGCCGACCCGTACGTGCTGGGCGTCTCCTCCGGCGCCTCCCTCGGCGCGGTCCTCGTCATCACGCTCACCAGCGGCGCCCTCGGGGGACTCGGCGTGTCGGCGGCCGCGTTCGTGGGCGCCGTCGGCGCGGTCGTGCTGGTCTTCCTGCTGGGACGACGCGGCGGGCGGCTCGCCCCCACCCGGCTGGTCCTGTCGGGCGTCGCCGTCGGGTACCTGTTCCTGGCGGCCACCAGCTACCTCCAGCTGCAGGCCACGCCCACCGAACTGCGCACCGTCATGTTCTGGATGCTGGGCAGCGTGGCCGGCGCCCAGTGGGGTCAACTGCCCGTCGTGGGGACCGTCGTCGTCACCACCACGGTGGCCCTGTCGCTGTTCGGACGCCGGCTGAACGCGCTGCTCGCCGGCGAGGAGTCGGCCGTCGCGCTCGGTGTCGACGTGCACCGGCTGCGCGCCCTGCTGCTGGCCCTTGCCTCCCTGCTCACCGGGACGGTCATCGCCGTGGCCGGCGGCATCGGCTTCGTCGGCCTGATGATCCCCCACCTGGTACGCCTCGTCACCGGCGCCGACCACCGCCGGCTGCTGCCCCGGGCCGCCCTGGTCGGCGCCCTCTACCTGGTGGTCGTCGACCTGCTCTCCCGTACGGTCGACCGCCCCGACGAGCTTCCCCTCGGCATCCTCACCGCACTGTTCGGCGCACCCTTCTTCCTGTGGCTGCTGCGCCGCAACAAGAGCCTGGACACCGCATGAAACTCACCGTGGAACAGCTCCACATCACCCTGGACCGGCACCCGATCCTCCATGACGTGGCCCTGGAGGCCCGGCCGGGCGACGTCGTCGGACTCGTCGGGCCCAACGGCAGCGGCAAGTCCACGCTGCTGCGCACCGTCTACCGCTCCCTGCGCCCCCAGCACGGCGTGGTGCGCGTCGACGGCGACGACGTGTGGACCCTCTCGCCGCGCGACGCCGCCCGCCGCACGGCCGCCGTCCTCCAGGACTCCGGCGGCGGTCCGGCCGGGATGTGCGTCTCGGAGATCGTCGCCCTCGGCCGTACGCCGCACCACGGCCTCCTCGGCCGCGACGGCGGCGACGACCGCGCGGCCGTAGAGGAGGCGCTCGACCGGTGCGGCGCCCGCCCGCTGGCCGAGCGGGACTTCGCGTCCCTGTCCGGCGGCGAACGCCAGCGCGTCCTGCTCGCCCGCGCCCTGGCCCAGCGCCCGAGGGTCCTGGTCCTCGACGAGCTCACCAACCACCTCGACATCCGGGCCCGCTTCGAACTCCTCGAGCTGATCCGCTCCACCGGCATCACCACCCTCGCCGTCCTCCACGATCTGGACCTGGCGGCCCGGCTGTGCGACCACCTCGTCGCGCTCCACTGCGGCCGGGTGGTCGCGGCGGGGCCCGTCCTGGACGTCCTGACTCCCGCGCTGCTGCGTGACGTCTTCGGGGTGACGGCCACGGCGGACCGCCACCCGGACGGCGTCGTGCGCGTCACCTACGGGGCCGAGCCGCTCGCCCTGGACCTGCTGCCGGGGACGGCGATCGGCTGACGGGCCGGTCGTACCGCTCGTCGTCGCGCACCGCGCCGGCGGGCTGCGGGCTCGGCCCGCCGCAGCCGGGCCCGCACACGTCCGGGGCCTGCCGCTCGTCCCGCGGAGAGCGACAGGCCCCGGACGGTGTCACGCACGGCGTTACAGGCCGTCCCGGCCCGGACGGACCAGCACGGCGAGGGCCCTCACCGCCCCGCTGTGTTCGAAGTGCAGCGTGAAGGCGACCAGGTCGCCGGACTGCCAGCCCTTCTTCGCCGGCAGTATCACGTCGACTCCGCCAGGCGACATGGCGAGGCTCCGCCCGGCCGGGACGGCGACGGAGTGCACCGTCCGGTCGGACGCCGAGTTGTCCTCGGCCATGACATGGCGGCTCAGGACGGGTGTGCCTTCGCCGGCCTCCCGCGTCGTCACCTTCAGCAGACGGTCCGAGGAGCCCCCGCTGTTGGTGATCCGGAAGAAGGCCGCCGTGACCGGGGTGGCCCCGAAGGGCACCAGCACCTTGCCGTCGGTGACCTCGATCAGCGCCGGACTGCCGGCGTTTCCGGAGGCGGCCCACGCGCTCAGCCCGCCGAGCGCGAGGCCGCACGCGGCGACCGGCGCGAGCGCGCCGAGCAGCGCGTCGGTGAGACGGCGGCCGGTCGGCCGCCACGGGTTCCGACCGGTCATCGAACATTCCTCCGGACGCGCGGCGACGGTTGCCAGGTACGCAGGCGCAGGCTGTTGGCGACGACCAGCACCGAGCTCGCCGACATGGCGGCCGCCGCCGCCATCGGGGTGAGCAGGCCGACCATGGCCGGCGGGACGGTGACGACGTTGTACCCGAACGCCCACACCAGGTTGACGCGGATCGTGCGCAGGGTGCGCCGGGCGAGCAGGACCGCGTCGGCGAGGGCCTCCATGTCGCCGCGGACGAGACTCACCTCGGCGGCGCCGACGGCCGCGTCCGTGCCGCCGCCCATGGCGATCCCCAGGTCGGCGCCCGCCGGCGCCGCGGCGTCGTTCACCCCGTCGCCGACGACCGCGACGCGGTGCCCCTGCTCCTGCAACTCCCGTACGAGGGCGGCCTTGTCCTCGGGTGTGCAGCGTGCCCGCACCTCCGCGATGCCGAGCGCCTCCGCCACGGCCCGGGCCGGCTCCTCACGGTCTCCGGTGGCGAGCACCGGCCGTACGCCCAGGCGCCGCAGCCGCTCCACCGCACGGTAGCTGCCGGGCCGGACGACGTCCCCGATCTCGAGCAGAGCCTCGGCCGCGCCGTCCACCCGCACCAGCACGGGCGTGAGCGCCTCGGACCCGGCCCTGTGAAGAGCGTCCGCGAGCGCGTCGGGCAGATCGTCGTCGGGCGCGAGGACCTCCACCAACCGCCCCTCGACGCGCCCCCGCACGCCCCGCCCCGGCAACGCGCCGAACCCGGTCGCCTCCGGCAGCCCGCGCCCGCCCGACTCCCGCCGGGCGCAGGCGAGGACGGCGCGTCCGAGCGGATGCTCCGACCCCTGTTCCACGGCCGCCGCGAGCCGCAGCACCGCGTCTGCGCCGAGCCCGTCCGGTACGGCGGTGACCCGGACGACGTTCATGTGGCCGCTGGTGAGCGTGCCGGTCTTGTCCAGGACGACGACGTCGACGTGCTGCAGCCCCTCCAGCGCCTGCGGTCCGGTGACCAGGACGCCGAGTCGGGCGCCGCGGCCGGTGGCGGCCATCAGCGCGGTCGGGGTGGCGAGGCCCAGCGCGCACGGGCAGGCCACGACCAGGACCGCGACGCACGCGGTGACCGCCGCCTGCGGTGCGGCCCCCGCGCCCAGCCAGAACCCGAGCGCGCTGACCGCCAGCGCGAGCACGACCGGCACGAAGGCGCCGGCCACCGAGTCCGCCGGCCGCTGCGCCCGCGCCTTCCCCGCCTGAGCCTCTTCCACCAGCTTCGTGATCCGGGCGAGTTGTGTGTCCGCGCCGACGGCCGTCGCCCGCACGAGCAGCAGCCCGCCGGCGTTGACGGCCCCGCCGACCACGACCGATCCCGGTCCGACCTCGACGGGTTCGCTCTCCCTGGTGACCAGCGACAGGTCCACGGCCGAACTGCCCTGCATCACCTGCCCGTCGGTGGCGACCCGCTCGCCCGGTCTGACGAGGAAGACCTGTCCCACCGTCAGCTCCTCCACGGGGACGAGCCGTTCGGAGCCGTCCTCGTCACGGACCGACACCTCTCCGGTCGCCGGCCGGGCCGGCGATCGCAGTGCCTGCCCGGTGCCGTGCCGCGCCCGCGCCTCCAGGAACCGCCCGGCGAGCACGAACAGCGTGACGCCGACGGCCGCTTCGAGGTAGATGTGCGCGACGCCGTCCGGCGCGGTCGGCAGGAGCGTGAACGGCATCCGCATCCCCGGATCGCCGGCGCCCCCGAGGAAGAGCGCGTACGACGACCACGCGAAGGACGCCGCCACGCCCAGCGAGACGAGCGTGTCCATGGTCGCGGCGGCGTGCCGCAGCCCACGGACCGCCCGCACGTGGAAGGGCCAGGCGCCCCACACGGCGACGGGCGCGGCGAGCACGAAACACAGCCACTGCCAGTTCCGGAACTGCAGGCCCGGCGCCATCGACAGCACCAGAACGGGCAGCGCGAGGACGGCCGTGACCACCAGCCGGTGCCGCTCCCGCCGGGTCTCCTCCCCCTCGTCGCCGCCCTCGGCCGCGGGCTCCCGCCGGTGGAGCGGCGCGGGCAGGGCGGCCGTGTAGCCGGCTTTCTCGACGGTCGCGACGAGTTCGTGGGGGCCCACGCCCGCCGGATGGCGTACGCGAGCCGTCCCGGTGGCCAGGTTGACGGTCGCCGTCACCCCGTTCAGCTTGCCGAGCTTCTTCTCGACACGGCTCACGCACGCGGCGCAGGTCATGCCGCCGACGGTCAGGTCGGTCGTCACCAGGACGGTTCCCGGCCGGGCGCCCATCAGCCGTGTCCCCCCGGCATGTCGTCCATGTCGCCCATGTCGTCGCCCCGACCGCCACCGGTGCCTGTGCCGGTGCCGGTGCCCGTGCCGTGCATGCCGGGGGCGACGGGGCCGACGCCGTCACCCACCGCGTAGGACGCCGTGAAGATCAGGACAAGCAGCACGAGGAACCCGCAGAGTGCGGGCACAGGGGCCGCTCTCCGCAGGACCGCTCCCGCGCCGCGCAGGGGAATTCGCCGGAACTCGTCCATCAACCGCGTCTCCTGGTCACGTCGCACGGCGTCACGGGAATCGCGCCGTACCCCTGTAGTGGTCGGGGCGGACACCCGTCGAGTTCCGGTCGCCCGCATGGTGCGCGTCACAGGGACGACGCAGGACGCGGCACGGCCTCGCCGACTCGGCGGACCGGCGCGCACCGGTGGCGCCGTCAGAACTCGCCCGCGCCGCCCAGCCCCGTGAGCGCGCCCACCGGGTCCGGGTCGGGCGTGCCGCGCGGCCACCAGTCGTCATGGCCGGGTTCGGACTCGTAGGCGTACCACAACCCGTCCCGGCCGAAGCGGAGTTGGACATGGCCGCGGGGGTGGGTGAGGTGGTTGCGACGGGGGCGGAAGGCGGGCAGGTCGGCGGCCAGGAGGAGGGGGCGGGCCCGGTCGAAGCGGCCGGCCGGCGGGTCCCAGGACTCCTCCAGGACGGCGAGCCCGTCCGGTCCGCCCTGCCGCCAGGCGGCCACCGCCCGCGCCAGTTCGGACGGGGTGCGGCCGGCCGCGGAGGCCAGCGAGGCGTAGAGGGCCCGGGTGGCGACGGTGAGCCCGGAGCCGGGACGGGACGCGGCGAGCCGTACGGCGTCCTGCCAGAGGGTCAGCGCGCCGATCTCGTCGTGGCCGGTGGTCAGCAGGGCGTGGGCGCGGGCGGCCGCGTCGGTCGCGAGGTGGTCCAGCGCGAAGGAGTCCGGACCGTTCGGCGCGGACGGGTACACCGGAGGCTGCTCGGGGTGCGCGGGCGCGGGCAGAGGGGCCGGGAGGGGCGGCAGCCGGCGCTCGGCGAGGGCCTCCGCGGCCCGCACGCCGGGCAGGGGACGCGGTTGCCGCTCCTGTGCGGCGCGGGCCGCTCGCGCGGCGTTGCGTCGGGACAGCGCGTCCAGCAGTTCGCGCTCGCCCCGGCCGCGCAGCAGGAGCAGCACGAACGGATCGGCGTCGAGCAGTCGCGCGGTCTGGTAGCAGAGGGCGGCCGCGTGCTTGCAGGGGTGACCGCGGTCGGGACAGCTGCAGTGCGGTTCCAGGTCGCCGGGGCCGGGCAGCAGCGGCACCCCGCACTCGGCGAGCGACTCCGGCATCTCCTTGTCGAGCAGTGCGGCGATGTGCCCGGGGTGCTCGACGGCGGCGGCCAGGAAACGCTCCCAGTCCTCCTGGCCGAGGGTGCGCAGCCGGACCTGGACGCGGTACGGGCGGGGGCGGCTGCCCTGCACATAGGCGAGGACGTGTCCCGGCGTGACGGTGATCGCGTCCACGTTCCCCTGCTCGGCGTAACCGCGCCCGCGGACCACGCGCTTGGGGTCGAGGGCGCCCTCCTCGAGCGCGGCGACCCAGGCGTTCCCCCACCAGGTCCCGGCGAAGGCTCCGCCGGTGCGCGGGGGGAAGGCCGGGAAGGTGCGGCGGTGATCGCCGTCCCGGGAGGGGGCGGCCATGGAACGGGGGGTGTGGGGCGGGACGTCGTCGAGCACCGGCGAGAAGGCACGGGCCTCGCGCCCGTGAGGACCGTCGAGGCCGTCCGGGCCGTTCTCCCCATGATCCCGGCGGACCCCTCGGACGGGCTCCGGTCCGGGTCCGCGCCCGGGTCCAGGTCCGTAGCGGGACTCGGCCTCGGGGACGGACCCGGGAGCGAAGCCGGGGCCGGGCGCGGGCGCGGGCTCGGGGACGGATGCAGGAGCGAAGCGGGGCTCGGGCGCAGGCTCGGGCTCGGGGACGGACACGGGAGCGGAGCGGGGGCCGGGCGCGGGCTCGGATGCGAAGGCGGTGTCGGCATCGGTACGGGCCTCGGGATCGGGTGCGTGCTCGGCGGCGTCGTCCGAGGGCATGCGGAAGGAGTCGGCGAGCAACTCCCTGACCGCGCGGGCGCGTTCCTCGGCGAGCCGGTCGCGGGTGCGGTCCGCTCGCCGGTCATCGGCCGAGCGCCCGGCGGGCGGCGCGGCGGAACGCGTCTCGGGGCTCGGGCCGGGGCGGTGCCGCCCACGGCCGGAGGCCGTCTCACGAGCCGGCCGGGCGGGCGTCTCGGCGACAGTCCGAGGCTCGGCTGCGGACGGGCCGCGGCGCGCCTGTGCCCGGGCCGCGCGCAGGGCCTCACGGGCGACGTCCCCCGGACGTGGGCCCGTCGTCACGGGCGGAGCGGTCGTGACGTCCGGGACGGGGTCGGCGGGTGGGGGCATGGTGTCCCGGCCGGCCGTGAGGCGGGGGGAGGACGCCGCCGGGCTCCCGGCCCCCGCCCGGTCCACGGCGGCCGGCCCTGCGGGCGCAGGCGGCACGTCGGGCGCCGCAGGCCGGGAACCGGTCACGGGGACGGCGTCCGGGCCGGCGGTCGGACCGGGCGCGGCCTCGGGGCAGCCGCCGGCGGAACCCGAGCCGGACGCGAGCCGCAGACCGGGTGCGGCCTCCAGGCGACCGCCGGTGGAACCCGCCTCCCCCGCGGCACCGGCGGCGACGTCGCCCACCGGTGCGGAGCCGCCCACAGAACCGCTGCCGGACGCGGCGCCCGAGCCGGACGCGAGGCGCGGGCCGGCGGTCGGACGAGCGGCGGCCTCCAGGCCGGCGCCGGGGGCGCGCCCCGTTCCGGGCGCCGAGTCGACGGCCGGCTCGGCGGCCGGCTCGGGGTCGGTCACCGGGACGGTGTCGGTCGCGGGACCTGAGGCGTCGACGGGGTCGGGGGCGGCCTCGGAACCCTGGTCGGCCGGGGTGGGGGCGGGCTGCGGGGTCCGGCGCAGGGCCGCGCGGGCGGCGTCGGCAGGCCGGGGCGCGGCGGGGGCCGCGGGGCGGTCGGGCCGGTCCGTGCCTCGCTCGGCGTGCTGCTGCGCGCTCTGCTCCTGCTGCCGCTCCCGGGCCTCCCGCAGCGCCCGGCGCGCCTCGTCGGCCGGCCCGGTGCTCTGGCGCGGTTCGCTCATCACGCCTGCCTCCGCAGCCTGACCAGGTCGGTGAGTTCACGGTCCGTGAGTTCGGTAAGGGCCGACTCCCCGGAGCCGAGGATCGCGTCGGCCAGAGCGCGCTTGACCTGGAGCATCTCGGCGATGCGGTCCTCGACCGTGCCCTCGGTGATGAGGCGGTGCACCTGGACCGGCTGGGTCTGGCCGATGCGGTAGGCGCGGTCCGTGGCCTGTTCCTCCACCGCAGGGTTCCACCAGCGGTCGAAGTGCACGACGTGCCCCGCGCGCGTCAGGTTGAGGCCGGTGCCGGCGGCCTTCAGGGACAGCACGAGGACCGGGGTCGCGCCGCTCTGGAAGCGGTCCACCATCCGTTCCCGCTCCGGCACCGGAGTCCCGCCGTGCAGCAGGTCGACGGGGACGGCGCGGGCGGTGAGGTGGGCGGTGATCAGACGGGCCATGCCGACGTACTGGGTGAAGACGAGGGCCGAGCCGTCCTCCGCGAGGAGGGTGTCCAACAGCTCGTCCAGCAGGGCGAGTTTGCCGGAGCGGGCGGCGAGGGCGTCCCCGACGGCGGCGCCGGTCTCCTTGAGGTACAGGGCCGGGTGGTCGCAGATCTGCTTCAGCGCGCCGAGGAGTTTCAGCACCAGGCCGCGGCGGGCGATGCCGTCCGCCGTCTCGATGGCCAGCAGGGACTCGCGGACCACCGCCTCGTAGAGGGCGGCCTGTTCGCGGGTGAGCGGGACCGGGTGGTCGGTCTCCGTCTTGGGCGGCAGCTCGGGCACGATGCCGGGGTCGGACTTCTTGCGGCGCAGGAGGAACGGGCGGACCAGCCGGGCGAGGCGCTCCACCGCCTGGTCGTCCTCGCCGTTCTCCACCGCGCGCGCGTGCCGGGCGCGGAAGGACTTCAGGGGGCCGAGGAGTCCGGGTGTCGTCCAGTCGAGCAGCGCCCAGAGCTCGGACAGGTTGTTCTCGACGGGGGTGCCGGTCAGGGCCACGCGCGCGGGCGTCGGGATCGTGCGCAGCGCCTTCGCCGTCGCCGAGTAGGGGTTCTTCACGTGCTGCGCCTCGTCCGCGACGACCATGCCCCAGGGCTGCCCGGCCAGCGCCGGGGCCGCCGACCGCATCGTGCCGTACGTGGTGAGGACGAAGCCGCCGGACAGCTCGTCCAGGCTGCGGTCGGGGCCGTGGAAGCGGCGGACGGGCACCCCGGGCGCGAAGCGGTTGATCTCGCGCTGCCAGTTGCCCAGCAGGGAGGCCGGGCACACCACCAGGGTGGGCTCGGTGCGGGCCCGCTTCAGGTGCAGGGCGATGACGGTGATCGTCTTGCCGAGGCCCATGTCGTCGGCGAGACAGCCGCCGAGGCCGAGGGAGGTCATCAGGTCCAGCCAGGCCAGGCCGCGCAGCTGGTAGTCGCGCAGGACGGCGTGCAGACCGGCGGGCGGCTCGGCGGGCAGCACCCCGGCGGTGAGGCGGTCGCGCAGGGCTGCCAGGGCGCCGACCGGGACCGCCTCGACGGTCTCGCCGTCGACCTCGGCCACGCCGGAGAGGGCGACGGACAGGGCGTCGACCGGGTCGAGCAGGCCCAGTTCGCGTTTGCGGGCCTTGCGCACCAGCGCCGGGTCGACCAGCACCCACTGGTCGCGCAGACGCACCACCGGGCGGTGGGCCTCCGCCAGCGCGTCCATCTCCGCGTCGCTGAGCGGGTCGCCGCCGAGCGCCAGCTGCCATCGGAACTGCAGCAGTTCCTCGCCCTCGAAGAATCCCCCGCCGTCGGTCGCGGAGCCGGGCGCCGGGCGCACCACGGCGGACGCGCTGAGGTCCTGTGCCAGGTCCCGGGGCCAGTGCACGGCGACCCCGGCCGCGGCGAGCCGGGTGGCGGCCACGCCGAGCAGGTCGCCCAGCTCGTCCTCCGAGAGGGCCAGGACGTCCGGCGCGTCCTGTTCGGCGAGCCGGGCGAGCGGCGGCCACACGCGGGCCGCGCGCCGCACGGCGAGGGCCGCGTCCACGCGTGCGCGTGCCCCGAAGGCCGCGTCGGCCTCGCCCGCCCACAGCGCGGCCGCGTCCGTCACCAGGGTCGGGTCTGCGAGGTTGTGCACCTGGACGATCGCCGCGCCGGCGCTGCGCACCCGCGCCCCGCCGTGGCCGTCGCCGCCGGGCGCGTCGAACATGTCGTACGCCGACAGGTCGAGGCGCAGCGAGATCCGCACGCCCGCGTCCATGCCTGCGGCGACTTCCGCGGCCCAGTCGTGGGCGCCGGGCAGCCGCTGGGGCCGGCGGTCCGCGAAGGGCCTGCCGCAGGCGTGCGGCGCGGCCGGGGTGCGGGGCAGGGTGTCCGCCACCGCGTCGAGGAAGGAGCGCATCAGGGCCTCGGGCCGGGGCAGCAGGAGCGGGCCGGAGCCGGGGAGCGGCACGGCGTGGCCCTCGTGCGGGAGGGCGGCGGCGACCGCGCGCAGGTGCGCGATGTCCTCCGGGTCCAGCGGGCCCGCGCGCCAGGCGTCGTGTCCGGCGGGCGTCAGGCCGGGCAGGAGGCGGCCGCGGGCGGCGAGCCGCAGCGCGTGCAGGGCGGCCGCGCCCCAGCAGGCGGTCGCCGGGTGGGCGGCGGGGTCGTGGCGGGCGCGCACGAGCAGCGGGAGCGCGGCGTCGACCGGCAGCGACAGGGCGGGGGTCTGCCGGCGGCGGATCGTCGCGCCATGCCGCCGGACGACGGTGAGCTCCGTGTGTTCCGCCTCCGCCGCGGCGGGCAGCGCGTCGCCCGCCGGGTCCCAGAAGGCGACGCGGCCCTCGCGCGGGAGGGGGGCGGGCAGGAAGACGGCGGCGAGCCGCACGGAGACGGAGAGGGAACCGGGCTCGGCAGCAGCCGTCCCGTCGGCCATGACGCTCATGCCGGGTGTCCACCTCCCGCCCGCCTGTCGGATCAGTCGTCTTCGACTCTACGGGCGGGGTCTGACAATCGGCCCCGGGCGGCCGGCCGGTCACCCCGTCGGGTCCGGCCGGGGCGCCGGGCGGGACCCGGGAGCCGGGTCAGGGAACCGTGCGGGAGACGACGTACACGAACGGGAAGACCGCGTTTCCGGTGTTCACGACGATGTCCAGCGTCGGCTGCGGGTTCTTGCGCTCGAGGACGATGCCGAAGTCGTCCCCCGGACGCGAGCCGGGTCCGCTGAACTTCCAGCCGGTGATCTCCTGGTCGCGGGCGCTGATGGCGATGTCGCCCTTCTTCAGGTCGTCCCGGCCGACGCCGATCTCCGCGAGGAACTGGTCGAGGCCGGCTTGCGTGGTCTGGAACTGCACGTAGAGCCGGCTGGTCTTCCAGTTGTTCGTCTCGTAGTAGGCGACCTTGTTGGCGGGGTGCGGGACCGGCACCTGGTACAGGCGGCGCTGCACCTTCGAGGGCCAGCCCTCGGTCAGGCCGGTCGCCGAGTACTTCGCCTCCTTGTCCTTGCCGCTGCTGCGGCTCTGGTCGGCGGAGATCACCAGGTAGCCGGCCGGGACGCCGATGAGCAGCACGATGATCAGCAGGGTGAGCGCCCGGCGGCGGATCATGTGCCGGCGGTCCTCCGGCGGGCGGGGCGGCTCGCCGGGGGACGCGGCCTGGCGGGGCAGCGGCGCTGTCATGCGGGGTCCGAGGTCGTGCGGGGCGGCGGTACCGGGGTCATGCGATGTCCTGGGCGAAGGGCGACACAGCCGTCGGGCCGTGGCTCGGGCGGAGGGCGACACAGCCGTCGGGCCGTGTCCCGGGCGGAGGGCGACAGTGCCGTCAGGCCGTGTCCTGGGTGCGGCGGGCCGCCTCCGTGAACCGTTCGAAGCGCTCGTAGCGCTCCACGCGGCGGCGCTTGGCGCGCCGGAAGCGGCGGGCCACCAGACGGGCCAGGTCCGCGGCGCCGACCATGCCGGCCTCGGGGCCGAGCTGGGCGCGCACGATCCGGGCCTCGGGGCGGTAGCCGCGGCCGGTGAGCTGGCGCTTGAACGCGTCGCGCGCGGGGCTGATCAGCAGGTCGTCGGCGGCCGAGACGCCGCCGCCGATCACGAAGCAGGACGGGTCCAGGGCGGCGGCGAGGTTGGCGATGCCGACGCCCAGCCACTGGCCGATGTCCTGGAGCAGCTCGATGCACATGGCGTCGCCCTCGCGGGCCAGCTCGGTGATCATGGGGCCGCTGATGTCCCCGATCTGCCCCTTGACGTGCTCGATGATCCCGTAGGCCACCGGCGAGTCGGCGGCGGCCAGCTCCTTGGCCTCCCTGACCAGGGCGTTGCCCGAGCTGTACTGCTCCCAGCAGCCGCGGTTGCCGCAGGGGCAGCGGTGGCCGCCGGGCACGACCTGCATATGGCCGAACTCGCCGGCGACGCCGTACTTGCCGCGCTTGACCTGGCCGTCCTCGAGGATCGCGCCACCGATGCCGGTGCCGAGGGTGATCATGACGAGGTGGTCCTCGCCGCGGCCCGCGCCGAAGCGCCACTCCGCCCAGGCGGCGGTGTTGGCGTCGTTGTCGACGAGGACGGGCACCGCGAGGCGACCGGAGAGGCGGTCCCTGAGGGGTTCGTTGCGCCAGGACAGATGGGGCGCGAACAGCACACGGTTGCGGTCGGCGTCGACCCAGCCCGCCGCGCCCACGCCGACGGCGTGCACGTCGTGGCGGTCGGACAGGTCCAGGACCAGTTCGACGATCGTGTCCTCCACGACCTTCGGGCTCTTCGACTTGTCCGGCGTCTCGGTGCGGACCTTCTCCAGGATGTTGCCGTCGGCGTCGACGACGCCCGCCATCACCTTGGTGCCGCCGATGTCGATGCCCACGGTGGGCACCCGTGGCGCGGTGAGGTGCGAGCGGCGCTCCCTGGTGCCCACCGTGCGGAGTGCGGGGGCGCGGCGGGAGCCGATGGGGGCGCTGAAGTTGCCGTAGGTGCTCATCGTCGCCGATTCTGCCTCACCCTCACCTCGGGTGCCGAGCCGGGCGACGACGGCGCGTGGCCTTCGCCGACGGCGGACGCCCGGCGACCGCGGGGGCGCGGCGACGGGCCGGCGCGCGACGCCGCAGCTCGTGGCGGGGGTCGTCGGGCGGTCCTGGCCGACGTCCCTGCCGTCGGCACGCCGGGGTGACGGGGGTCACAACGTCACGGACGTCACGGACGTCGCGGACGTCGCGGACGTCACGTGCTTCGCCCGTGTCACCTCACCGGCTCACGGCGGCGCCGGCGGTCACGGCCGCTGTCCGCGCCCGGGGCGCACGGGGCGCTCAGAGGCGCTCAGGGGCGCACGAGCAACTGGAACTCGAAGGAGTAGCGGGTCGGGCGGTAGATGTGGTCGCCGAACTCCACCGCTCGCCCGGTGTCGTCGAAGGTGGTGCGCTGCATGGTCAGCAGCGGGGCGCCGCGGTCCTCGGCGAGCCGCTCGGCCTCGTCCGCGGTGGCGGCGCGGGCGCCGATGGACTGGCGGGCGCTGTGCAGGGTGATCCCGGCGGACCGCATCAGGCGGTACAGGCCGGTGGCCTGGAGCTGTGCGGTGTCGAGGTCGAGCAGACCGGAGGGCAGGTGGTTGCACAGGTACGCCATCGGCTCGCCGTGCGCCAGCCGCAGCCGTTCCACGCGGTGGACGTCGCTGCCCTCGGCCACCCCGAGCGCGGCCGCCACTTCCGCGGACGCCGGCAGCACGGTGTTGGCCAGGACCGTCGTCGCCGGACGCTGCCCGGCCGCCTCCAGGTCGTCGTAGAGGCTGCTGAGCTCCAGGGGGCGCTTGACCTGGCTGTGCACCACCTGCGTGCCGACGCCCCGGCGGCGCACCAGGAGCCCCTTGTCGACGAGCGACTGGATCGCCTGGCGGACGGTCGGCCGGGACAGGCCGAGCCGTGCGGCGAGCTCGATCTCGTTGCCCAGCAGGCTCCCGGGGGTGAGCGAGCCGTGCTCGATCGCGGCCTCCAGCTGCTGGGCGAGCTGGAAGTACAACGGCACCGGGGAACTGCGGTCCACACGTAGTTCCAGCTGCACGGTCGGGTCCACTCCTGGTTTCGGCACGGCCCGAGCGTAGCTCCGCGACCGGTTGACGGGAAGTTGTGTAGTTCGATTGTCCGGACATGCGCATTGACAGGGTGCTGCCTGCGACGTCACTTTGGTTTCATGCGCATCGGGGTCATCGGGACGGGCCGCATAGGCACCATTCATGCGAACACACTCAGCCGTCACCGCGAGGTCGGATCCCTCATCCTGACGGACGCCGACCACGGGCGGGCCCAGGAGCTCGCGCTGCGGCTCGGGGAGACGGCCGCCCCCGGGGTGGACGAGATCTTCCGCTGGGGCGTGGACGCCGTGGTCATCACGACGGCCACCTCGGCCCACGCCGAACTGATCGGTCGGGCAGCACGCTCCGGGCTCCCGGTCTTCTGCGAGAAGCCGATCGCCCTGGATCTGGCCGGGACCTTACAGGCGATAGCCGAGGTCGAGAACGCCGGAACGATCCTCCAGATGGGCTTCCAGCGCCGCTTCGACGCGGGGTACACGGGGGCCCGGGAGGCGGTGCGCTCGGGACGGCTCGGACGGCTGCACACGGTGCGGGCGCTGACCTCCGACGAGTCGGCGCCGCCTGCCGCCTGGCTGCCGGTGTCCGGCGGGATCTACCGGGACGCGCTCATCCACGACTTCGACTGCCTGCGCTGGGTGACCGGGCGCGAGGTGGCGGACGTGTACGCGGCCGGGTCGGACGCCGGTCCCGCGATGTTCCGCGAGGCGGGAGACGTGGACACGGCGGCCGCGGTCCTCACCCTCGACGACGGCACCCTCGCCACCGCTACGGCGACACGGCTGAACGGGGCGGGCTACGACGTCCGCATGGAGCTGGCCGGGGAGCTGGACCAGATCGTGGTGGGCCTGGACGACCGCACGCCGATCGCGTCCACCGAGCCCACCGGTCCGCCGGCCGCGGACAAGCCGTGGACGGGTTTCCTGGAACGTTTCGAACCCGCTTACACGGCGGAACTGAACGCCTTCGTGGACGTCGTCCGCGGGGGCCGCGCCAACCCGTGCGACGGCCGCGAGGCCCTGCAGGCCCTGCGCATCGCCGAGGCCTGCGAGGTGTCCCGCCGGGAACGCCGGGCGGTACGGCTCGCGGAGATCCCGGCGACCCTCGGGACGGCGTGAGCGAGGCGGGGACCCCCGCACGGCAGGCGCCGGACGGAGGCCGCCGCCGCGGCGAGGAAGCACGGTTCCCGACCGTCGCCGAAACCGGTCCCGCGTCAGCGTCGCCCGGAGCCCTCGCCTAGATCGTCTTCTTCCGTCCCGCCGTGTCCGGTCCGCCGTCCGGCAGGTCCGCCTCGTGGGCCAGCAGGGCGATCTGCACACGGTTGTTGAGCCCGAGTCGGGCGAGGATGCGGGAGACGTGGGCCTTGACGGTGGCCACGCTCATGAACAGCCCGGCGGCGATGTCCGCGTTGGACAGCCCGCGGCCGACCGCGACGGCCACCTCGCGTTCGCGTTCGCCGAGGGCCGCGAGCCGCCCGCGCGCGTGGGCGCGCCGGGTGTCGGCCGAGGCGCCGGCCGCGTGGTCCATCAACTGCCGGGTGACCGTGGGCGACAGGACCGGGTCGCCGGCCGCCACCTTGCGCACGGCGTCGAGGATCTCGGCGGGCGGGGTGTCCTTGAGGACGAACCCGGCGGCCCCCGCGCGCAGCGCCCGCAGCACCTGCTCGTCGGCGTGGAAGGTGGTGAGCACGACCACCTGCGGGGCGTCCTCGCGGGCGCGCAGCCGTTCGGTGGCGGTCAGTCCGTCCACCGCGGGCATCCGGATGTCCATCAGGACGACGTCGGGGCGGGTGCGCGCCACCAGTTCCTCGGCCTCGCCGCCGTCCGCGGCCTCACCGACGATCTCGATGTCGTCGGCGCCTCCCATCATGAAGGACAGACCGGCCCGCACCAGGGGGTCGTCGTCGACGAGGAGGAGTCTGATCGCAGTCATGGGCCCACGTAATCACGGTGGGAGCCCACGAGTTGGACGGTGCGACGATTCACCGCGGGAACACTCACGCCCCGCGAGTGCACGCCGGCGCCCCGCGCGGGAACGCCCACGCCCACGTCCCTGGCGGGCGCATCGCCGCGCGGGCAGGGTCCGCCCCCGTCCGCCGCGCTCACCCCCAGGGCAGCCACGCCCGCACCTCGAAGCCGCCCTCGCCCCGGGCCCCGTGCTCCAGACGTCCGCCGGCCAGCGTCGCCCGTTCGGTCAGGCCGATCAGGCCCTGGCCGGAACCGGGGACGGGCGGGGCGTCGCCCTCCGGCGCGGGGTTGCGCACGCTCACGGCGACGCCCTCGCCGGGGCCGCCGGAGACGGTGACCGCGACCTCCGCGCCCGGGGCGTGCTTGCGGGCGTTGGTCAGCCCCTCCTGGACGATGCGGTAGGCGGTGCGGCCGACGGAGGCGGGGACCGCGGCGGCCTCGGCGACCCGCTGGTCGAGGGCCACCTTCATGCCGGCCTCGCGCGACTCGGCGACCAGTGTGTCCAGCCCGGCGAGCGTGGGCTGGGGCCGGCCCCCGTCGTCGGGCTCCCCGGCCCGCAGGACGCCGATGATCTCCCGCAGGTCCTGGAGGGCCTCGTGGGCGCTCTCCCGGATGACGCCGGCCGCCCGGGCGATCTCCTCACGGGGTGCGTCGGGGCGGAACTCCAGGCCGCCCGCGTGCACGCTGAGCAGGGTGAGCCGATGGGCGAGCACGTCGTGCATCTCGCGGGCGATGGCCTCGCGGGCGAGCCGCTGCGCCTGCTCGGCGCGCAGCCGGGCCTCCGTCTCGGCGCGCCGTGCCCGGTCGCGCAGGCTCAGCATCAGCTGCCGCTTCGACCGCACGAACATGCCCCAGCCGAGGATCGTGACGGTGATCAGCACGCTCCACACCACCGCCGGCCCGTACGCCAGCTGAGGGTCCGGTCGCACCCGGACGAGCAGCGGGATCAGTGCGAGCTCGGCGCCGCCCACCCAGGCCGCGTACCGGAACGGCCGGTGCACGGCGAGTGTGAAGAGGGCGACGGTGAGCGCGCCGGAGGAGGAGGTCGACAGGAATCCGAGCGGGACCAGCACGACGGCCAGGGCGAGCGGCCACCGGCGGCGCAGCCACACCGCCGCGCAGGCGAGGGCGCCCAGAAGCTGGTCGGCCTCCGCGACGGCGGGCGGCAGGTCGCGTTCGCCGGGCAACGCGTCCGCGACCACCAGACCGATCAGGACGGCCAGGAGGAAGCAGGAGAGGTCGACGATCCAGTCGCGTGCGGTACGCCGGTGCCGCGACCCCCGGCGCTCGGCGTCGGGGTCGAGCTCGGCGACCACCGCGGACGGCCACAGCCATCGGGGGCCCGTGAAGCCGGGCGCCGCCGGCGCGCTGTCGTCGTCTGCCCTCATGGGCCACGAATCTACGCAGGCAGGGGCCCGAACACCTCCCCGCAGACGGCGATCGGCTACCGAAGGACGACGACCATCGACCTAAGTCGCACCGCCGCCTGCTTCTGGCGGCGGCCGGCCCGCCGGTCGCGCGCCTCCCGTCGCGCGGGCGCCGCCCCCGGGTCAGCCCGCGTCCGTCGAGAACAGTCCGCCCGACGGCCCCTGTTTGTCGCCGCCCTGGGCCTTGCGGAGGGCGTTCGCGAGGCTCTCGATGGTGAGGGACTGCAGGATGACGCGGCCGCTGCCCTCCAGCGTGGCCAGGGAGAGGCCCTCGCCGCCGAACACCGCGTTCATCATCCCCTGGCGGTCGAGGCCGCCGACGCGCTGGACGCCGTAGCGGATGCCGTCCTCGAAGGCCACCAGGCAGCCGGTGTCCACCTCGATGCGGCCCCCGAAGTCGGCCGGATCGAGGTCGATGAAGTTGCCGGCGCCCGCGATGATCACCGTCCCGCGGCCGGTGAACTTCTCGAGGACGAAGCCCTCGCCGCCCTTCATGCCGGTGCGGCCGCCCTGGAAGGCGATGCCGAAGTCGACGGTGGACTCGGCGGCCACGAAGGCGTCCTTCTCGGCGAACCACGCGCGCGTGCCGTCCAGCTCCAGGGCGCGCATCTCACCGGGGAGCACGCCGGCGAAGCCGACGGTGCCCTCGCCGCCCCGGGCGCCGAAGTACTGGAAGGCCAGTGACTCGCCCGCGAGCGCGCGCTGGCCGACCTGCATGGCGGTGCCCATCGCCTGGCGCAGCATGCCGCCCATGCCGCCCCCGCCGCCCTGCGGCTGCCGGCCGCCGCCGGACGGGCCGCCCAGGCGGGTCTCCATGGTCACGTCGGTCGTCTTGAAGAGGAACTTCCCAGCCTCGCAGTACACGCTCTGGCCGGGCTGCAGGGTGACGACCGCCATCTGCATGGCGCTGCCGACGATCTCTTGCTGAAGGGTCACACCAGGAGAACGCGGAAGCCGGAGGAAAGTGTTCCGGTTTGTCCGGGAACATCTGCTCAGGACGGGCCCGGTCAGCCGCCCAGCTCCTGGTGGCGGGCCGTGAGGCGGCTCGCGCCCTCCTCCGTCAGCGAGCCGAACAGGCGCAGGCGGGAGATGCCGCCGTCCGGATAGATGTCCACGCGCGCGTGCGTCCCCACCACGGGCTCCGGCAGGACGAAGCGGTGGTTGGCGTCGGGCTGCAGGCGGGTACGCGGCAGAATCTCCGTCCACCCGCCGTCGTCGCCGTCCTTGACCGACACCGAGGCCCAGCCGGCGCTGTTGCCCTTCAGGTACGCGGTGTCGATCTCCAGCGCGCGGATCCGCGCCTGGGCGGCCAGCCGGTAGCGGATCCAGTCGTTGCCCCGGTCGCGGCGGCGGCGGGTCTCCCAGCCGTCGTCCATCTTGCGGGAGCGGCCCGGCTGGATGGTGTGGGAGGCGGGCGAGTAGAAGAGGTCGGAGGCGTCCTCGACCAGGCCGCCGTTCTCCAGGGCGACCACGTCGAAGGCGCCGAGCACCGCCAGCCACCCGGGATCGGGGACGACCTCGCCGTACACGCGCAGGCGGGCGATGCCGCCGTCGGGGTGCTGGTTGACCCGCAGATGCGTGAAGCGCTGCTCCGTCGCCACGGAGAAACCGTTCGCCGCGTGGCCGCCGACCGGTGTGCGCGGGACCAGCACGGTCCACTTCACGTCGTCCCCGAGGAGCTCCTCGGGCGACGGCGAGCCCGCCACCGACGCGCCCTCGACGGACACCGCCTGCGGGTGGTTGCCGCGGAAGTGGGCCGTGTCGACGACGATGCCCCGGATCACGCCGGGCGCGCCGAGACGGACGAGCGCCCAGTCGTGGTCGTCGGCGGTCGGCCACGGGTGGCCGGCAAAGGCGCCGCGGCGGCGACGGGTCTCCCAGCCGTCCATGATCTTGCCCTTGTGCCCGAAGTGCTCCGGGTCGAACTCGGCCGGCCCGGGCAGCAGAAGGTTCTCGCGCTGGGCGAAGAACTCGTCGTTGGCGGCGACGACCGCGCCGCCGAGCCGCCGGTCGGCGAGGTCGACGTGCCGGGTGAAGGGGAAGTCGGCGGTGCGGTAGTCCGCGTACGGGTCGCCGCCTGCGTAGGGGTTCGCGTCGCCGGTGAAACTCGTCGTCGCCGTCACGGTGATCAGATCTGCCTTTCGGGAGTCGGCCGCGGCGGGGTCGCGGGTGCGGGGGTCGCGGTGCGGATGGGGGCGTCCAGCGGCGTCGGCGTCAGGCGCCGCGGGTGAGCAGCCGGCCCTTCGGCCCGGTGAACTCGCCGTCGGCGACGATGCGTTCGCCCCGCAGCCAGGTGGACTTCACGACGCCGTGCAGGGTTCTCCCGGCGTACGCGGTGACGCGGTTGCGGTGCTGGAGTGCCGCCGGGTCGACGGTGAAGGTCTCGTCGGGGGCGAGGACGGCGAAGTCGGCGTCGCGGCCCGCCTCGATCGCGCCCTTGCGGTCGAGGCCCACGAGGGCGGCCGTGCGCGTGGACATCCACCGCGCGACGTCCTCGAGGCCGTGCCCCCGTCTGCGCGCCTCGGTCCAGACCGCCGAGAGGCTGAGCTGGAGGCCGGAGATGCCGCCCCACGCGGTCGCGAAGTCGCCGGTCTTCAGGTCGGCGGTGGACGGCGAGTGGTCGGTGACCACGCAGTCGATCGTGCCGTCGGCGAGGGCCTGCCACAGCAGGTCCTGGTTGGCGGCTTCACGGATGGGCGGGCAGCACTTGAACTCGCTGGCCCCGTCGGGCACTTCCTCGGCGGTCAGGGTCAGATAGTGCGGGCAGGTCTCGGCGGTGATCCGGACGCCCTCGGCCTTGGCGGCGGCGATCAGCGGGAGCGCGTCGCTGGAGGAGAGGTGCAGGACGTGCACGCGCGCGTGGAGCCGACGGGCCTGGGCGACGAGGTGCGCCACGGCGGTGTCCTCGGCGCCGCGCGGGCGGCTGGCGAGGAAGTCCGCGTACCGGGGGCCGCCCTGCTGCGGGGCCGCGTCCAGGTGGTGCGGGTCCTCCGCGTGCACGATCAGCAGGCCGTCGAAGCCGGCGATCTCGGCCAGCGAGCGGGCAAGACCGTCCTGGTCGAGGTGCGGGAACTCGTCCACGCCCGACGGGGAGAGGAACGCCTTGAAGCCGAAGACCCCGCTGTCGTGCAGGGGCCGCAGGTCCTTGACGTTGTCGGGCAGGGCGCCGCCCCAGAAGCCGACGTCGATGTGCGCCTTGTCCACGGCGACCTCCCGCTTGACGCGCAGGTGCTCGACCGTCGTGGTCGGCGGCAGGGAGTTCAGGGGCATGTCGACGAGGGTGGTGATGCCGCCGGCCGCCGCCGCGCGGGTGGCGGTCCAGAAGCCCTCCCAGTGGGTGCGGCCGGGGTCGTTGACATGCACGTGCGTGTCGACCAGGCCGGGCATCAGGACGTCGTCGCCGAAGTCCTCAAGTCGGGCTCCCTCGGGGACGGGGGCGTCGTACGGCAGGACGGCCGTGATGGTCCCGTCGGCCACGGCGACCGCCGCGGGGCGCGTCCCCTCGGCGGTGATGACGCGCGTCGAGCGCAGCAACAGTTCGGCCTCGGACACCCGGACCCCTCTCTCCCGTGCACTGCGGTCATCTGCCGGAAACGTCCGGCAACGTTCACGTCACAAAATTCAACGTTCTGTTGAAGGAGTCTTCACTCCCGCTCTCGCGCCGTCAAGGGCACACTCCCCCACAGTGCGCCTCTCGCCGCCGATCTGGATGTTTCCACAAAGTGGAATGACAATTCCGTACAGCAGAACGTAGCTACGCACAAGCCGGGAGTCAACCGACCGGCGGGTAGGCTTCAGCCCCGCCCGCCCGCAGCGAAAGGACGCGCCGTGCCGACGTCGAGCGCCAGCACCCCCGAATCCGCCAGGTCCGCCGGCGGAGGGGTCCAGTCACTCGAGCGCGCCTTCGATCTGCTCGAGCGGATGGCGGACGCGGGAGGCGAGGTCGGCCTGAGCGAGCTGTCCGCGAGCAGCGGGCTCCCGCTGCCCACCATCCACCGCCTCATGCGCACCCTGGTGGCCTGCGGTTACGTCCGCCAGCAGGCCAACCGCCGCTATGCGCTGGGCCCCCGGCTGATCCGGCTGGGCGAGTCGGCCTCCCGGCTGCTGGGCACCTGGGCCCGCCCCCACCTGGCCCGTCTCGTCGAGGAGACCGGCGAGACGGCGAACATGGCGCTGCTCGACGGCGACGAGATCGTGTACGTGGCGCAGGTGCCGTCCAAGCACTCGATGCGAATGTTCACCGAGGTCGGGCGCCGGGTCCTGCCGCACTCCACCGGCGTCGGCAAGGCCCTGCTGGCCGGCTTCCCCGACGACGAGGTGCGCGCCCTGCTCGCCCGCACCGGCATGCCCGCCGCGACGGACAAGACGATCACCACGCCGGAGGGCTTCCTGGCGGCGCTGGCGGACGTCCGGCGGGCCGGGTTCGCCGTCGACGACAACGAACAGGAGATCGGCGTCCGCTGCCTCGCGGTGTCCGTGCCCGACTCCCCCACCGCCGCGGCCGTCTCCATCTCCGGCCCGGCGGGCCGCGTCACGGAGGAGGCCACGGAGAAGATCGTGCCGGTGCTCCAGCAGGTGGCGGCGGAGCTGTCGCAGGCCCTGACCAACCCGGGCAACGGAACCGGCTGACCTGCTCACGCGCTGCGGGCCGCGGGTCAGCGGCGCGGGCTCTGCCCGAAGAGCTCCACGGCGCTGCGCACGTCGGACAGACTGCGGGCCAGCGCGCTCACCGAGCCGATGGCGCCGGCGACCAGCAGCAGGGAACGGCGTAACCGCGGCACCTCCGGGGTGCCGTGGGTCGCCATCGCGGCGAGCGCGGCGAGTTCGTCCTCGGCGATGACCCGGTCCGGGAACTCCGCGGGGTGCGCGGCGAGTTCGCGGCGCAGCCGGGACACCGCGGTCCGCAGTTCCGCCACCCTCGGATCCTCGTCGCTGCCGGTCACTGCCCTCTGCCCCAAGCTCCGCAACACAGCTCTCCCCCCTCGCACCCCGCCGGGCACGAGTACGCGCCGTCCCGCCCCGCCTCCCCATGGCGCCGGTCGTACGCCGGGGGACGCGCGGGTCAGTAAACGCCACCCCCTGCCGGGTGCGCCACAGCGCGGACCGAAATTCAGCCTCCGGAGACCATGTGTCCGACGCCGCGTCAGGTATGCAGGACCCATGACGCACACCGAAGACGACAGCCCGACCGGCGCCGAGGACCAGGTCGTGGGGCTGATCCTCGCGGCGGGCGGGGGGCGCAGGCTCGGGGGGCGGCCCAAGGCGCTGCTCGAACACCGGGGACGCCCGCTCGTGGAGCACGCGGTACGCACGCTGCGCACGGCCGGCTGCAGCCGCGTGCACGTGGTGGTGGGGGCCGCCGCGGACGCCGTGCGGGAGCGGGCCCGGCTCGACGGGTGCGTGCTGGTGGACAACCCCGACTGGGCGCAGGGGATGGGCACGTCACTGCGCGCCGGGCTCGCCTCGCTGCCCCGCCCCGCCCCACCCGCCGGCGCGCACGCCGGGGAGGGCCCCTCGCAGGCCGGGGAGGGCGGCGCGCGGGCGGCGCTGGTCCTCCTCGTCGACCAGCCCGGCATCGGCCCGCAGGCGGTGGCGCGGGTGCTCGCGGCCTACGAGGGCGAGTCCTCGCTCGTGTCGGCGGCCTACGACGGCGAGCGCGGCCATCCGGTCCTGTTCGGCTCCCGTCACTGGACGGGCGTCGCCGCGACCGCGACCGGCGACCGGGGGGCGCGCGCCTATCTGAGCGCGCACCGGGAGGCGCTCACCCTCGTCGAGTGCGGTGACGTGGCCCGGCCGTTCGACATCGACACACCGGAGGATCTCGCTCACCTCGAGTGAGCCCCCTGGCACCGAGCGCCACCTTGCCTCGACCCGGAGATTCTCGACGTCAACAAACCATTGAACTTCCACGATGAGGAAACTAGTATCCACTGTTCAGAAGGGCTGGGCCCGTCCGGAGCCTCGCTCGCCGTACCCGGTACGACTGGCACCCGGTGCCACCGCTGAAGGAAGTGACCGCTCATGTCCGCACCAGCGCCGTCCCCGCTGGCCATCGTCGACGCCGAGCCCCTGCCGCGGCAGGAGGAGGTCCTGACCGAGCCGGCGCTCGCCTTCGTGGCCGAACTCCACCGGCGGTTCACCCCGCGCCGCGACGAACTCCTCGCCCGCCGCGCGGAGCGGCGCGCCGAGATCGCCCGCACCTGCACGCTCGACTTCCTCCCGGAGACCGCCGCGATCCGCGCCGACGACTCCTGGCGGGTGGCGCCCTCCCCCGCGGCCCTGGACGACCGCCGGGTCGAGATCACCGGACCCACCGACCGCAAGATGACGATCAACGCCCTCAACTCCGGGGCCCGGGTCTGGCTCGCCGACTTCGAGGACGCGTCCGCGCCGACCTGGGAGAACGTCGTCCTCGGTCAGGTCAACCTGGCCGACGCCTACACCCGCTCCATCGACTTCACCGACCCGGCGTCCGGCAAGTCGTACACGCTGAAGGAGAACGGCGAACTCGCCACCGTCGTGATGCGGCCGCGCGGCTGGCACCTCGACGAGCGTCACCTCGTCGACGCCGACGGCCGCGCCGTGCCCGGCGCCCTCGTCGACTTCGGCCTCTACTTCTTCCACAACGCCCGGCGTCTCCTCGACCTCGGCAAGGGCCCGTACTTCTACCTCCCGAAGACGGAGTCGCACCTGGAGGCCCGCCTCTGGAACGACGTGTTCGTCTTCGCGCAGGACCACGTCGGCATCCCGCAGGGCACGGTGCGCGCCACCGTGCTCATCGAGACGATCACGGCCGCCTACGAGATGGAGGAGATCCTCTACGAACTCCGCGACCATGCCTCGGGGTTGAACGCGGGCCGCTGGGACTACCTGTTCTCCATCGTCAAGAACTTCCGTGACGGCGGGCCCAGGTTCGTCCTGCCGGACCGCAACGCCGTGACGATGACCGCCCCGTTCATGCGCGCCTACACCGAACTGCTCGTGCGCACCTGCCACCGGCGCGGCGCGCACGCCATCGGCGGCATGGCCGCGTTCATCCCCTCCCGTCGCGACGCCGAGGTCAACAAGGTCGCGTTCGAGAAGGTCAAGGCCGACAAGGACCGCGAGGCCAACGACGGGTTCGACGGCTCGTGGGTGGCCCACCCCGACCTGGTGCCGATCGCCATGGAGTCCTTCGACAGGGTCCTCGGCGACCGGCCGAACCAGAAGGACCGGCTGCGCGAGGACGTTCACGTCGAGGCCGCCGACCTGATCGCCGTCGACTCGCTCGAGGCCAGGCCCACCTACCCGGGGTTGGTCAACGCCGTGCAGGTGGGCATCCGTTACATCGAGGCGTGGCTGCGCGGAATGGGCGCGGTCGCCATCTTCAACCTCATGGAGGACGCCGCGACCGCCGAGATCTCCCGCTCGCAGATCTGGCAGTGGATCAACGCCGGGGTGGAGTTCGAGAACGGCGAGAAGGCCACCCCCGAGCTGGCCCGCAAGGTCGCCGCCGGGGAACTCGCCGCGATCCGCGACGAGATCGGCGAGGAGGCGTTCGCGGCCGGCCACTGGCAGCAGGCGCACGACCTGCTGCTGACGGTCGCCCTCGACGAGGACTACGCGGACTTCCTCACCCTGCCGGCCTACGAGCAGCTCAGGGGCTGACCTACGGACGGTCCGAGTGGCCCAGGGTCCGCCCCGGGGCCACTCGGTCGCGTACCAGCCGCTTCACCGCCGTGGGCTCCGGGAAGCCCTGCGCACGGCGGTCCCAGACGACCTCGCCGTCGACCCGGACGACGAACACGCCGCCTGTGCCGGGCTTCAGCGACAGCTCCGCGAGCTCCGTCTCGAAGGTCGTCAGCAACTCCTGCGCCAGCCACGCCGCGCGGGGCAGCCAGCGGCACTGGGTGCAGTACTCGATCTGTACGGTGTGACTCATCCGAGGTGCACCGACCAATCCTGTTCCGCCGCCGGCTCGCCGTGCAGGTCGGGGACCTGTTTGAGCCAGCTCGGACGGCCCTGACGGGTCTTCGCCGCCCTCCGGGCCTCCTCGGCGGCGAGTTCCTCCCGGGTGGGGAAGCCGGTGGGCAGCCAGGCCGCGGAGGCCCTCACGCGCGCGCGGAGGTAACGCACGTACGCCTCCCGGACGGCGTCCGGCGTCGCGAAGCCGTCCTCGCCGGCCAGCCAGGCGTCCGGGACCTCCGCCACGATCGCGCGCAGCAGCTCCTCGGTGACCCGGGGGGCCAGCTCCGCGTCGGCCGCGCGGGTGTCGGGGGCGTAGCGGCCCAGGGCGTGGTGGCGGAAGTCGTAGGCGCGGTCCGGTGCGGAGGCGTCCCAGCGATGGTGGAAGACGAGGGCGGCCCCGTGGTCGATCAGCCACAGCCGCGGCGCAACGGTCCCGAAGGTGGGCCAGACCATCAGGTTGGAGCTGTGGACCGTCCGGTCGACGTTGACGGTCAGGGCGTCGAGCCAGACGATCCGGCCGGCCTCCCGCGGGTCCACGGCGAAGGACTCGGCGACCTGCGGGGTGAAGTCCCGCGCTCCCGGCAGCAGGTCCATGCCGAGGTTGACGCCGTGGCTGGCGTCGAGGAGGTCGCGCACCTCCTGGTGCGGTTCGTGCGCCGCGAGCGCCGGGTCGAAGTGCACCAGGACCAGTTCGGGGAAGCGCAGTCCGAGCGCGCGTGCCAGCTCGCCCACGATCACCTCGGCGACCAGCGCCTTGCGGCCCTGCGCCGAGCCGGTGAACTTCACGACATAGGTGCCGAGGTCGTCGGCCTCCACGACGCCGGGCACGGAGCCGCCCGACCTCAGCGGGTTCACGTATCGGACGGCACTCACTTCGCGCAGCACACCGGTCAGCGTAATTCAGATCATGTGCGGCGGGCGTCGGCCCCGTCGGCGAGCGGGTTGGGCAGCGGCAGATAGCGGGCGTCCGCGCCGTCCGCCCCCGTCCAGCGCAGCAGCAGGTTCGTCTTGCCCGGCAGGGTGGGCGCCGTGAGCAGCGCCGCCGTCTCGGGGAGATCGTGGCGGGCCAGTGCGCGGCGTGCCGCGGGCCACGGGTCGAACCCTCGGTGGTGTGCGACGAGGGCCGCGGCGACCTCCCACAGGTGGTTCACGACCAGGCAGTACACCAGCCGCTCCCAGCCGGCCGACCGCTCCACGTCCGGCAGGAGTTTCACGCCCTCGGCGTCCCGGAACAGGGCCTGCACCGGAAGACCTTCGGCGTCGACGGCGACGAGCGTGTTCTGCAGATGCGCCTCGAGGACGACGCCGTGACCGGCGAACGCCTCCAGGGCCGGCGGGACGACGGCCGCCAGGTACGCCTCCCACCACCTCGCCGGGTCCTTCGCCGCCGCCAGCGGGCTGCCGTCGAAGCCCTCCACGAGGCCCGCGGCGAGCAGCGGGGTCGCGCCGGGCAGCACCGGAGCGGCCAGTCCGTCGCGGACCAGGACGGCGAGCGCCTCGAAGGCGAAGGCGGCGGTGCGGTAGCCGCGGTCGCTGAGCCAGGCCGCCGGGCCGTCCCAGGTCGCGAAGGCGCGGGCCGCCGCGGCGTCGGTCCGGCGCAGTTTCAGCAGGTCGTGTCGCCACAGCCGGCGGACGTCGTTGGTGATGCGCACGTCGAGGCTGAACTTCAGGCACAGGTCCCGCTCGGGTGCGTACACCGTGCGCACGGCGGCCGTCGGCCAGACGTCGAAGGCGGTCGTGCCCAGCCGGACCAGCCGGCCGTCGGCGAAGGCGGGCGCGAGCTCGCGGGCCGCGAGGTCGAGCTGCCAGGGGTGGGCGGGCAGCAGCCGGTACCCGGACGGGGCCTCGCCGAGGGCGTCCAGCGCGCCGGTGTCGCCCTCCTCGACGACGGCGTCCTCGCGCAGCCCGAGCAGGACGAGCGGGAAGCGGGCGTGCGCCTCGGGGGCGTACGGCAGCCAGCCGGCCGCGGGGCCGCCGCCGCGCGCCTTGGGGGCGGGGTGGTGGGGGTGGCCGGTGATCAGGGACTGTTCGGAGCGCAGGTAGCGGCCTGCCGGCGGGGTGGCACGCGCGCGTGCGGTCAGCAGCGCCGCCACCACGTCCCTGCTGTCGATCATCTCGGCGGGCAGGTCGGGGTTGTCCGCTCCGGTGCGCAGGCGCAGCGCCTGCGCGGTCAGGGCGACGAGCCCGAAGTGGTCCAGCGGCCGCCAGGCGCCCGCCTCGTACACCTCCGGGCCGGCCGGCCGGCGGTCGCCGCGCACGCGCAGCAGGCGGCCGCCGGGCAGCCGGTGGACCGGCCGGCCGTCGTCGCCCGGCGCGCGGGGCAGCGGCTCGGCGAGCTCCCGCAGCAGACAGTTCAGCAGCGGGGCGGCGGCATAGGCGTCGGCACGCCCGGCGACGCCGTCGCCCCGGGCCGGAGCCCCGGGGGGCGGCGTCGGCTCGGGGGGCGGGGGGATGAGGTCCACGCGATCCACTGGTTCCCTGGTTCCCTACGGTTCTGCTGGGCGGAGACGATCAAGTATCGCTGTCGTCACGAGCCGTCCGCGACGCCGTACCCGTACCCCCAGGAGCTCCCCCGTGCACCGTCCCCCCAGCGCCGAGACCGACCTGGCCGAAGAACTGGCCGCCGTGCGTCCCGCCCTCGGCCCCCGGTTCGCGGCCGCGCTGCCCGGGGCCCGGGCGGCCGTGCTGACCCGGCTGTGGCGGGCGCTCGCCCACGAGCCGCTGTCCTGGGTGGCGCACCGCGAGGGGCACGGTCCGCGGGGCCGGGAGGGGCTGCTGCTGCGACTGCGGGACGGCCGCCGTCTGCTCGGCCCGCCCGCGGACCCCTACACGACCGCCGACGGCGTGACGGAGGTGCGCCTGGACGCGACGGCGTACGACGACCCCGCCCGGCTCCTGGCGGCGCTGGCGGTCCCGCACGGCGCGGACTTCGCCGCCGAACTCGGCCACAGCGTCGCGTCGTTGGCCTTGTCCCGGGCAGATCAGGACCCGGACGACACCGGCCTGACGCATGCCGAGAAGTGGCCGGCGCAGGACTGGGAGTGGGAGCAGCGGGTCGTCGACGGGCATCCGTTTCACCCCAACTGCCGTGCACGGCCCGGGTTCTCGGTGGCCGAGCAGCTGGCGTACGGTCCCGAGCACCGGCCGTCGGTCCGGCTGGAGCTGCTGCCGGCGCCCGCCGCCGACTGCCTGGTGTCGGGCGAGTGGCCGGAGCGACTGCGGGACGGCGCACGGCTGTTGATCCCGGTGCATCCGTGGCAGGCGGCGCATGTGCTCGGCCGGACCGGTCGGGAGGGGACGGCGGCACATCCGCTGATGTCGCTGCGCACGCTCGCCCTGGCGGACGGCCTGCACGTCAAGACGGCGTTGAGCACCCGGCTCACCTCCTCGGTGCGGGACATCTCCGTCGGCTCGGTGGCCGCCTCCGCGGTCCTGTCGGCGTTCGCGCAGACCCTGGCGCCGCACGCGCACGGCCTGCTGCACATGACCCGGACGCTGGGCGCCGCGACCGCCTGTTCGCCGGACCTGGCGGCCGTGCTGCGCGAGTCGCCGCGGGAATACGGGGGGCCGGGCGAGCACGTCGTCCCGGTGGCCGCCCTCGCAGCCACCGGACTGCCCCGCGACAGTGCCTGGCTGGGCCGGCTGGCGCGGCTCGGGCTCACCGTCGGACTGCGCATGCTGGAACTGGGCGTGGCGCTGGAGGCGCACGGCCAGAACCTGCTGGTGGTGCTGTCGCCGACGGGCGAGCCGCTGCGGCTGGTCTACCGCGACCTGGCCGACATCCGGGTCAGTCCGGCGCGGCTGGCCCGGCACGGCGTCCCGTTGCCCGACGGCCTGCCCGCACGGATCGTCACGGACGACGTGACGGTGCTGCGGCGCAAGCTGTTCGGCTCGCTGGTGGCGGGCGCGCTGGCGGGGACGGCCGGCGGCGGCCGGGCCCTGGGGGCGGCTCTGGAGGCCGCCGTACGGGATCTGCCGCGCACCCCGGACCTCGTGGCGCTGTGCGAGGAACCGCTGCCCGCGAAGGCGCTGACGCTGATGCGGCTGTCGCCGGGGACGCCCGGCGACCAGTGGGCCGAACTGCCCAACCCGTTGCGGTGGCAGGCGGACTGACCCCGTTTTGTGGCGGGCCGCCTCTGATCAATAGGATCCGCCGATGATCAGAACACAACGGCTGGCGGCGGGCGTCTGCGCCCTGCTCGCCGCGCTCGCGGCCGGGATCGCGTTCCCGGCCGGGGCGGTAGCCGACGAGACCACCGCCGCCGCACCCAAGGTCGACCTGGTCCTCGACGTCAGCGGTTCGATGCGGACGAAGGACATGGACGGCGGGACGCGGATGGCCGCGGCCAAGCAGGCGTTCAACGAGGTGCTGGACGCGACCCCGGAGAACGTCCTGCTCGGCATCCGCACCCTCGGCGCCAACTACCCGGGCGACGACCGCAAGACGGGCTGCAAGGACACCGCGCAGCTCTACCCGGTCGGCCCGCTGGACCGGACCGAGGCGAAGACGGCGGTGGCGACGCTGTCGCCGACCGGCTGGACGCCGATCGGTCCCGCCCTGCTGAAGGCGGCCGGCGACCTCGACGGCGGCACCGGCTCCAAGCGCATCGTGCTGATCAGCGACGGTGAGGACACCTGTCCTCCGCTCGACCCGTGCGAGGTCGCCCGCGAGATCGCGGCCAAGGGCATCGGCCTGACCATCGACACCCTCGGCCTGGTGCCCAACGTCAAGATGCGCCGGCAGCTCAGCTGCATCGCGGAGGCGACCGGCGGCACCTACACCTCGGTGGAGCACACCGACGAACTCACCGACCGCGTCAACCAGTTGGTCGACCGCGCCGCGGACCCCGTGGTCACTCCGGTGGCCGCCGAGGGGGCGGCCTCCTGCGCCAAGGCGCCCACGCTGAAGTCGGGTCTGTACACCGACCGCGAGGAGTTCGGCCAGGAGCGCTGGTACCGGGTCGACGTCGAGCCGGGCCAGGAGCTGCGCGCCTCGGTGAGCGTGTCGGCGGACCGGGCCGTGAACCCCGACTACGGGGTGCTGCTGCGGGCGGTCACCGTGCACGAGCGGGAGATCGTGCGCGGCGAGGCCGCGGGCAACGGCCGGACCGACGTCATCTCGACGGGTCTGCGCTACCCGAAGGCGGAGAGCGACGACGACGACGCGCCGGCCGAGACGGTGTGCGTCCAGGTCACCAACTCCTACTCGGCGGCGGCCGGCGTGAAGACCACGCCGGGCATGCCGCTGGAGCTGACGGTGGACGTCGTGGACGGCCCGTCGCCGGCGAGCGACGTGGCCGCCTTCGGCCTCGGCCGGGGCTGGTGGCTGCTGGGCGTCCTGGTGCTGGTCGGCTTCCTCGCGGGTGTGCTGTGGGGCTGGGCGTCTCGCTGGCGGGTAGCGGTCTGGAGGACCAACTGATGCGGATCACACGTGTGCTGAGCAGCGTCCTGCTGGTGCTCGGGCCGGTGGCGGGGCTGGCGCTCGGTCCCGCGGCCGCACCGGCCGCGGCCGACTCCACACCGTCGGCGAGTCCGTCCGGCGGCAGCTCCGCGCCGACCGAGGCGGGCACCTCGTTCCGTACGGCGACGGAGATCGAACAGGGTCAGAAGGCGACGGCGAACGGTTCCGCGGGCGACTACCTGTACTGGTCGTTCCCGGCGGACACCGGTCAGCGCCCCACCGTCAAGGCGACGGTGAAGCTCCCCGGGACCCATGCGGCGCAGACCTGGCAGGTCGACGTGTACGACGGTCTGCGGCGCCGTCAGGCCTGCCAGTACGGCGCGCAGACGCGGACCGCCGCGGCCGGCGCGAGCTCCGTCGAACTGGCCTGCGTGCTGCGCACGGTGCGCGCCTGGTCGGAGCCGTGGGCCGACGACCCGCTGCCGGGCACGTACTACGTCCGGCTGACGGTCCTCGGGCTGGCGGCGGCCGATCTGGGCCTGCCGGTGGGCGCGGAACTGCGGGTGGACTCCAAGGACATCGGCGGCTCCGCGGCCGTCGACGGTTCGCTGGCGAAGCCGCTCGTGCCGGGCATCGCGGTGAGGTCCGAGACCGAGAAGGACGACTCCTCGGCCTCGGCCGTGCTGTCGAGCATCGAGCCGGACGACGGCTGGGCGTCCGGCTGGTGGTCCGACCGGTGGGTGTGGACCGCGACAGGCGCGGTGCTCGCCGCCCTCGCCGGGATCGGCGGATACACGCTGACCCGCGGCTCGGGACGCCCCCGTCAGGCGCCCCCGGGCGCCTGACGCCTCCGCACAGGGCCCACCGCGCGCCGCGGTGGGCCCTGTCCCATGCCCGCCCGCAACGCCCTGGCCGACGGGCCTCGTCCCATGCAGTCCGCAGCGCCCTGGCCGACGGACCCCGCCCCACGCCACCCGCAGCGCCCCAGCGGACGGGCCTCGTCTCACGCCACCCGCAGCGCCCCAGCGGACGGGCCTCGTCTCACGCAGCCCGCAGCGCCTTCGCCGGGGGGCCCTCGCCGGCCACCTCGATCCGGCCGGTGCGCACGGCGTCCAGGACGCCCAGCTCCCCCCGGGCGACGGCCGCGGCGGCGCCGGCGTCCAGGGTGAGCAGGGCGTCGGGCTCCCGGGGGGCGCGGCCGTCGCCGTAGACCGGCCCGCGCACGTCCCCGACGTGGAGGTGGAACGCGCCTTCCTCCAGGCGTACTTCGACCAGCCCCTCGTCCACCCCGGCATGCCGCAGGCCGCGCAGCAGCGGCAGCGCGAACCAGTGGGCCCGCAGGGCGTCGGTGGGCCGCCGCTCACCGAGCTCACCCTCCCCCCACGCCCCCAGGGCCTGCAGCACCGGCAGCAACTCCTCGCCGCGGTCGGTGAGTTCGTAGACGTAAGCCGCTCCCGGCGGGGGCAGCCTGCGCCGGGTGGTCAGCCCGTCCCGCTCCATGTCCTTCAGCCGTGAGGCGAGTACGTCCGTGCTGACACCCGGCAGGTCGGCGTGCAGGTCGGTGTAGCGGCGCGGGCCGGCGAGCAGCTCCCGGACGATCAGCAGGGTCCAGCGGTCGCCGACGACGTCGAGGGCGCGCGCGGCGGAACAGTACTGGTCGTAGCTTCGGCGAGGTGACATGGCACGCAGTCTAGACATGTCGTTGGACTTTCCAAGCGGGAACTTGGTAAAACCAAGCAACACATCAACCGGAGGGGCGAGCGCGCATGGAGTTCCGGCAGTCGAACAAGTTGAGCGAGGTCTGTTACGAGATCCGCGGCCCGGTGATCGAGCACGCCGACGCACTGGAGGCGGCGGGCCACAGCGTCCTGCGCCTGAACACCGGCAACCCCGCGCTCTTCGGGTTCGAGGCCCCGGAGGAGATCCTCCAGGACATGATCCGGATGCTCCCCCGGGCGCACGGCTACACCGACTCGCGCGGCGTCCTGTCGGCCCGCCGCGCGGTGGCGGGGCGCTACCAGACGCTGGGCCTGGAGGTCGGCGTCGACGACGTCTTCCTCGGCAACGGCATCTCCGAGCTGATCTCCATGGCCGTGCAGGCGCTGGTGGAGGACGGCGACGAGATCCTCATCCCGGCCCCCGACTTCCCCCTCTGGACGGCCGTCACCACCCTCGCCGGCGGCAAGGCCGTCCACTACCTCTGCGACGAACAGGCCGACTGGTACCCGGACCTGGACGACATGGCCTCGAAGATCACCGCCCGCACCAAGGCCGTCGTCATCATCAACCCCAACAACCCCACCGGCGCGGTCTACCCGAAGGAGATCATCGAGGGCATCCTCGACCTCGCCCGCCGGCACGGCCTGATGGTCTTCGCCGACGAGATCTACGACCAGATCCTGTACGACGACGCCGTGCACCACTCGGTCGCCGCGCTCGCCCCCGACCTGGTCGTGCTGACCTTCTGCGGGCTGTCGAAGACCTACCGGGTGGCCGGCTTCCGGTCGGGCTGGCTGGTGGTCACCGGCCCGAAACAGCACGCCAGGAACTATCTGGAGGGCCTGACCATGCTGGCGTCCATGCGGCTGTGCGCCAACGCGCCCGCCCAGTACGCCATCCAGGCCGCGCTCGGCGGCCGCCAGTCCATCCACGAGCTGACCGCGCCCGGCGGCCGCCTGCACGAGCAGCGCACCGTGGCCTGGGAGAAGCTCAACGAGATCCCCGGCGTGTCCTGCGTGAAGCCCAAGGGGTCGCTGTACGCGTTCCCCCGTCTGGACCCCAAGGTGCACAAGATCCACGACGACGAGAAGTTCGTCCTGGACCTGCTGCTGCGGGAGAAGATCCAGGTCGTCCAGGGCACCGGCTTCAACTGGCCGGCCCCCGACCACTTCCGCATCCTCACCCTCCCCCACGCGGACGACCTGGAGGCCGCCATCGGCCGGATCGGACGCTTCCTCGGCGGATACCGGCAGTGACGGCGCAGGGCGCCCGGTGAACGCCGACCGGTGAACGCAGCCCGGTGGATCCGACCGGAATGTCAGACCTCCGTCGTAGCCTCGGACGCACCAGGGGAGACGCAAGAAGACTCAAGAAGACCGAAGAGGACGCACGCAGACGCGAGGGGACCCACGGGGGACCCGTGGCCCGTCGCCAGGAGGGAGCAGGCAGTGACACGACCGCCGACCGCGGCCCAGCGGCGGGTGATCGACGCCGCCGAGCCCGTCACCGGGCGACTGCGGGGCACCCAGGCGCAGTTGGCGGCCCTGGTGCGGCACGGGCTGGCGTTCCGGCACCCGCGGCCGCCGCACGACTGCTTCCTCACCCCGGCCGGCCACCGTGTCCGGGAGGCCGTGCCCGAACCGCCGGCGGCCCTCCCGCCGAAGACGGACAGCGGCGCGGAGGTGTTCGCCGCGCGCGTCGGCGGCGAGGAGACGGCCGGCGGCACGGCGGGACCGGCGCGGGTCCGCGAGGTGCACAGCGCCTGGCAGGGACTGCTGGAGCTGCGCCGGATGACCAACCCGGACGGCGGCACGGATCGCCCCTGCGGCTGGGAGCGCGCGCATCTGGTGCGCGCGGCCGCGCTGGCCCTGGAGGCGGCCGGGCACCGCCCCGCCGGTCCCGGGGGAAAGGACGGCTACCGGGTGCGGGCCACCCCGCAGCCGGAGGCGGTCGCCGTGCACGGGCCCGACGACGCGACGCTGCGAGCCTGCGCGGCGACACTGGAGGAGGCGGGCTGGCAGGCCGGCGAGCACACCGATCCCCGCACGAGAACGCGCTATCTGCTGGCTTCCCCCCGCCGGATGTGAGGGACATGCCAAGATCGGTGCTCAGTGCATCGTGAACAGGGCATCGCATGCTCGTCGACGAGAAGGGGAAGCAGTGAGCGAGCCGTTTTCCGTCCGGGTCACCGTCCGCGGATACGAGACCGACGTGCAGGGACACCTCAACCAGAGCGTGTACATCAACTACGCGGAACACGCTCGCTGGTCGTTGCTGCAGGCGGCGGGCGTCAGCCAGGCCGGCCTGATCGGCAGGGGCGTGGGCCCGGTCGCCCTGGAGACCACCATCCGCTACCGGCGCGAACTGCTCGCCGGGGACGAGGTCGACGTGTCCTGCGTCTTCGAGTGGGGCGGCGGCAAGACGTTCCGCATCGAGCAGACCATCACCAGGGCGGACGGCACGGTCGCCGCGGAACTGAGCGCGGTCGGCGGCCTGCTGGACCTCAAGGAGCGCCGGATGGTCGCGAACCCGCAGGACTACTTCAAGGAACTGGCCACCGAACCGGCCCTGTTCGGGCTCTAGCATTTCCCGCCGTGTGCGGGCTCCGGGATCTCCCGCTCCCCGCGGCGCCCGCCGGCCGCCGGAGCACCGGCCGCCGCCCGCCCCGTCACCGCGCCCCGAACGCCTCCAGGTGATCCCCCGCCCACGCACGGTACGTTCGCGCCGGCCGGCCCAACAGCAGGGGCACGTCCTCGGTGACGACCGCGTTGCCTCCCCGGCGGACGTACGCGGCACTCACCGCGACGCCGTCGGCGACGGCCTCGTCCCCCCACCAGTCAAGGACGTACGCGCGCACCTCGTCCTGGGCGAGGTCACGCGTCGTCACCGGCCGTCCCAGAAGTTCGGCGAGCACGGCGGCCTGGCCGGGCACGCTGATCGTCTCCGGCCCGGTCAGCGTGTACGTCCGGCCCGCCCGGCGCTCGTCGAGGAGGGCGACGGCGGCCGCCTCGGCGACGTCGCGCGGATCGACGACCCCCTGGGCTCCGTCACCGCTCATGTTCGGCGCCGGTTCGCCCGCCCGGACGGCCTCCGCCCAGCTCAGCGTGTTCGAGGCGAAGGACGAGGGCCGCAGGACGACCCACTCGGCGCCGCTCTCCCGGACCGCTCGCTCTCCCTCCACGTGCCACTCCCCGGTGGGCCCCACCCCGGGGTCGCCGGTGCCGATCGCGGACAGTTTGACCAGCCGGCCCACGCCGGCCGCGCGGGCCGCCGCCACCAGCGGCCCGTCGTGCTGCGCGGACGGCCCCGGCAGCCCCACCAGGAAGGCGGCCGTCGCCCCGGACATCGCGGCCTCCAGGGAAGCGGGGTCGAGGTAGTCCCCACGCGCCACCTCGACGCCCGCGGGCATCCTGGCCCCGGCGGGGTCTCGGGTCAGGGCGCGCACCTTCTCGCCGCGCGCCGCGAGGTGCCGTACGAGTGCGCCGCCGATGGTGCCCGTAGCACCGGTCACAAGAATCATGGGCACCACGGTGGCGCCCGCGGCCCTCCCGGCTCTAGGAGATTCCGGCACGCTTCGGCCGCCCGCATGCGGCCGCCGCGCGCTTACGGTGGAGGCGTGACGAACGCCCTCGCCGAGCCGCCCCTGCCCGTCCCCACCGCGCTGCGCTCCTGGATCGCCGGCATCGGTGACGTCGCCGTCGACCGCGCGCCCGAGGACGCCTACACGCACCTGCCGGACACGGCGACCAAGGTCGTCGTCCGTGTCGCGCAGAACGGCCGGCACGACACGCTGGTCGTCGGACCGCGCACGCGGGCGACGTACCACGCGGATCCTGACGAGCGCCTGGTGTCGTGCACGCAACTGCGGCTGGCGCCGGGGGCGGTGGGGCCGCTGCTCGGGGTGCCTGCCGGGGACCTCGTGGGCCGGGCGGTGCCCGCCGCCGACCTGCCGGGCCCGGCCGCCCGCCGCCTGGCCCGCGAACTGGCCGCCGGGGAACCGCAGGAGATCACCGCTCGCCTCGCCGACCTGCTGCCGCCGCCCGTGGACGGCTCGCGCGAACGTCTGCTGCGGGCCGCCGTCGACGCGCTGTCCACCCGCCCGGACCACGCCCCCGCCGCCGTACACGACGTCGCGCGCGAACTCGCCGTCAGCGAACGCCAGTTGCGCAACCTGTTCGCCGTCGGCGTCGGGGTCTCCCCCAAGCACTACGCCCGCATCGACCGCGTCCGTCACCTCCTCACGCACGCGGCCTCCACGCCGTGGGCGCAACTCGCCGCCGACGCCGGCTTCTACGACCAGTCGCACATGACCGCCGACTTCCGCACCCTGATGGGCGTCCCGCCCACGGCGTTCTTCTCCGGCCGGCTGCCCCGGGCCACTCCCTGCAGGGCGCCGCGACCGCGCTGAATCCGGATGCCGGGGGCCCTGTCGGCCTGCGATGATCCGGCTCCATGACCGCACGACGAGTGAAAGCCAGTCTCTACATCTCGGTGGACGTCGAAGCGGACGGGCCGATCCCGGGACCGTACTCGCTGCTGAGCCTGGGCGCCGCGGTCGCGGGCCGGCAGGACGCCGACGGGTTCACCGCGGCCGACCCCGCCCGTCGGACGTTCTACCGTGAACTGCGCCCGATCAGCGACCGGTTCGTCCCCGAGGCGCTGGCCGTGAGCGGACTCGACCGTGGCCGGCTGCTCCGGGAGGGGCGCGATCCCGCCCGGGCGCTCGCCGAGTTCAGCGGCTGGGTGCGGGAGGTCGGCGCGGGGGCGCAGCCGGTGATGTGCGGCTACCCGGCCTCGTACGACTGGACGTTCCTGTACTGGTACCTGATCCGCTTCACCGGGGAGAGTCCGTTCGGGCATTCCGGCTGCCTCGACATGAAGACGCTGTACGCCGTCAAGGCGGGGGTGCCGCTGCGGGCGGTGGCCAAGCGGACGATGCCGGCCGAGCTGCTGCCCCGGCGCCCCCACACGCACCACGCGCTGGACGACGCGGTCGAGCAGGCCGAGCTCCTCGCGAACCTCATGGCCTGGCAGGGGCCCCGGTCGACCGGGTGATCCCCCCGGCCTGCCCGGGAGACGGGGCGGGCGGCCGCCCACGGGGGCGAGGGCGGCCACGACCGTTCCGGGGCGCACGCGTCCCGCGCGCGCCCCGGTCGCGGCCGCCGTGCACCACGCGGGTCCACGGCATCCGGCCGAGGGCCGTCCCCCTCGGCCGGAGTCTCGGCGGGTCAGGCCTGCGCGGCGATCCCTGCCAGCCGCCGGGCCTCTTCCCGGGTCGAGCGGGCGACGGCGTCCTCGTCCACGGTCGACAGCCGTCCGTTCTCGACGATCTGACGGCCGTTCACGAAGGAGGCGGTGACCGGGGCCGCCGCGCCGAAGACCAGCGCGGTCACCGGGTCGGCGATGGAGGCGTGCGCGAGGGTGTCCAGCTTCCACAGGACGAGGTCGGCGAGCTTGCCCGGCTCCAGCGAGCCGATCTGCGTCGCGCGGCCCAGCACCTGGGCTCCGCCGAAGGTGCCGAGGCGCAGCGCCTGACGGGCGTTCAGCGCGGCCTGGCGGTGCGCTCCGAGGCGGTTGATGAGCAGGGCGTTGCGCAGTTCGGTGTGCAGTTCGCCGGACTCGTTGGACGCGGTGCCGTCGACGCCGAGGCCCACCGGGACGCCGGCCGCCAGCATGTCGGGGACGCGGGCGATGCCGGCCGCAAGGCGGGCGTTGGACGACGGGCAGTGGGCGACGCCGGTCCTCGTGCGGGCGAAGGCGTCGATGTCGGAGTCGTTCATGTGAACGCAGTGCGCCATCCACACGTCCTCGCCGAGCCAGCCTGTGGACTCGAAGTAGTCGGTCGGGCCCATCCCGAACAGCTCGTGGCAGAACTTCTCCTCCTCGACCGTCTCCGAGCCGTGGGTGTGCAGGCGCACACCGAGCCGGCGGGCCAACTGAGCCCCCTGACGCATCAGTTCGGTGGAGACGGAGAAGGGCGAACACGGGGCGACGGCGATCTGGGTCATCGCGTCGAACGAGGCGTCGTGGTGCTCGGCGACGGTCTCCTCGGTGGCGGTCAGGGCGCCGTCCAGCGTCTCCACCGCGAAGTCCGGGGGCAGGCCGCCGTCCTTCTCGCTGCGGTCCATGGAGCCGCGGGCGAGGGTGAACCGGACGCCCATGTCCCGCGCGGCGCCGATGATCGCGCCGGAGAGGTCGCCGGAGCCCCGTGGGAAGACGTAGTGGTGGTCCATGGCGGTGGTGACGCCGCCGCGGGCCATCATCGCCAGGGAGCCCTGGGCGGCCGCGCGGACCATCCGCTCGTCGATGCGCGCCCACGTGGGGTAGAGCGCGACGAGCCAGTCGAAGAGGTTGTGGTCGGTGGCCAGTCCCCGGGTGATCCACTGGTAGAAGTGGTGGTGGGTGTTGACCAGGCCGGGCGTGACCAGGTGCCCTGACGCGTCGATGCGGCGTACGACGTTCTCCAGGCCCTCGGGGGCCCGGCCCGCGCCGACCGACTCGATGCGGTTGCCGGCCAGGACGACATGGCCGTCCGCGTGCTCGGTGTCCTGGGCGTCTACGGTCGCGATCGCGGCGTTCTCGATGACGATGCGCTGGACTGCTGCCATGGTTCGTCCTTTTCGCTCAACGGACTGTGGGGAGGGGGCACGGCAGGACCCGGGAGCTTTGAGTGCCGCGGCCGGGCGAGGGCGGGTTCCCCCGGCCGCGGGTGCCGAAAAGGTGGGGGACGGTCAGAGGTTGGTGAGGTCCACCGGGATCCTCGCCGCACAGCCGTCCCGCAGGACCGTGGCTTCGATCAGGCCGTAGGGCCGGTCGGCCGCGTAGTACACCTCGTTGTCGTTCTTCAGCCCGAACGGCTGCAGATCGACGAGGAAGTGGTGCTTGTTCGGAAGCGAGAAGCGGACCTCGTCGATCTCGTCGCGCCGGTCGATGATCCTCGACCCCATCTCGTACAGAGTCTGCTGGAGCGACAGCGAGTACGTCTCGGCGAAGGCCTGCAGCATGTGCTTCCTCACCTGCTCGTAGGACGTCTCCCAGTCCGGCGCCGGCTGCTCGTCGTCCGACCAGCGAAAACGCCAGCGGGCGGAGACCTGGGTGGCCAGGATGCGGTCGTGGGCCTCGGGCAGCGTCGTGTACTTGTCCTTGACGTAACCCCAGAACTCGGAGTCCGTCGAGTTCATCACGACCAGGTCCTTGAGGCCGGAGACGACCTCCCACGACGAGCCGTCGTAGGTGATCTGGGTGAGCCGGGTCTCCTGGCCCTTGCGGACGAAGGAGTGCCTGGGGTCGTCCGCGCCGGGGAGTCCGGAGGCCGTGCCGGAGGCGTCGATCCGCTCCCAAGCGTACTCCTCGACGCGGATCCGGGCCTTCCCTATGGGTTCCTGCGAGGTCACGAAGTGCCGGGCGAGATGGATGCCGAACTGCTCGGCGGACTCGATGCCGTGCTCCTTGGCGAACGCGTACACCGTGTTCTTGGTGGTGTCCGTCGGCAGGACGTTGGCGTTCGAGCCGGAGTAGTGGACCTCGTCCATGTCGCCGCTCAGCGCCACGGAGACGCCGAGGTCCTTGATGTGATGGGTGGCGCCGTCCCGCGTGATCTTCACGACCCGGTTCTCGGCCTTGCCGTACTGGTTCTGTCCCAGAAGCACGGGGCGGCCCGGGCGGGGGTGGTCTGCCATGTCTGCTAGCTCCCTCGGTATACGGAGTAGCCGAACGGGTTGAGCAGCAGCGGCACGTGGTAGTGCTCGCCCGGCACGACGGCGAACGTGATCGCCACCTCCGGGAAGAACACCGCCGGGGCGCCGCTGTCCCGATGCGCGGGGGCGTCCTGCTGCGGATCGGCTCGCTTGTTCTCGAAGTACGGCTCCACGGCGAAGTCGAGCCGTACGTGGGCGGTTCCTTCCGGCAGCGCCGGCAGGTCCTTGCACCGTCCGTCCGCGTCGGTCGCGGAGCCGCCGAGCGCCTGCCAGTCGGCGTCCCGGCCCGGGCGGGCGAGGAGCCGGACGGCGACGCCCTCGGCAGGGCGGCCTGCGGAGGTGTCCAGGATGTGGGTGGACACCGAGGCGGTGGTGCTGGTGCTCATGGCGGGTCTCAGTCCTCTTCGACGAGTCGGGCGAGGCGGATGCGGTTGATCCTGCCCAGTTCGGTGCGGACGATCTCGCGCTCCCGCTCCGGCGCGTTGCCGAGGCGCTCCCTGACCGCGTCGCGCATCTGCTCGCCCGTTCGACCGGTGGCGCAGATCAGGAAGACATGGCCGAACCTCTCCTGGTACGCCAGGTTGAGTTCGAGCATCTCCGCCCTGAGCTCCTCGGGAGCCGAGGCCATGCCGCGCTGTTCGCGGGCCGACGTGGCATCACCCGGCAGGGGCCGGCCGATCGGCGGGTGCCCGGCCATCGCCTCCGCCAGGTCGGCGTCGGTCAGATCGGCCGTGGCGGCGTCGCTCACCGCGTAGAGGTGGTCGGCGGCGGTGTAGGGGCGGGCCGCGAGCAGTCGGTTCGCCCACGCCGTCGAGGCGCACGCCTCGTGGAGCGCGGCGAGGGCCGCCGACTCCTCGAGGGCGTTGAACCGGGCCAGGCCCGGGGACGGGGAAGTCGACGTCACGGAAGCCTCCTTGGCCGCGGGCGGCGGCCTTCGTGCTGAGCGGGCTGCCGCCAGCTAACGCCCCCCGGCGACGCCACGTCAACACTTTGTTGAAAATTCCGGGTAACGAACCCTCCGCGTCCACCTTCGGCCCGCGCGACCGCCTTCGCCCCCTGACAGACCCTCACCCGCCCGCCCCGCCCCGCGCCGCGCCGTGCCATGCCATGCCGGGGGAGCGGGGCGGCTGCGGCAGTGGACAGCGAGCAGCGGGCAGCGGGCAGCAGAGCCGAGGCGTCCGCCCGCGGGCCGGTCAGGCGCCCTTGTCCCGGTTGAGGTAGTTGTAGACGGTGAAGCGGCTCACCCCGAGCGCGCTCGCCACCGTCTCCACGCCGTGCCGCACGGAGAAGGCGCCGCGCGCCTCGAGTATCCGCACCACCTCCTGCTTGGCCTTGCGGTCCAGGTCGGCGAGCGGCTTGCCCTTCCTGCGCTCCATGGCGGCCAGGATGTGGTCGAGGGAGTCGGCGAGCTGCGGCAGACGCACGGCGACGACCTCGACGCCCTGCCAGGTCAGGACGACGTCCTCGACCTCGGCCTCGTCGGGCGGGAGCATCTCGCCGCCCATCGCGTCGACCAGCGGCTTCACGGCCGCGATGAAGGCGTCGTCGCCGTCGGCGGCGCTCACCGGCCCGCCCCGATGACGTCGCCGGTCGCCCCCGGAGCGTCCCCGACGACGTTGACCTGCAGCGAGATCCGGGTGGCGCCCGCACCGAGGGACGTGCGCAGCAGGTCGCCCACGGCGGCGAGCACGGCCTCGGCGGCGCCCTCCGCGGTGTTGCCGAAGGGGCCGACGTCCACCGCGTCCAGGGCGGCCGCCTCGATCACCGCGCGGGCGGCCAGCGCGTGCGCCGGCGGCTCGTCGAGATCGAAGGGCTCGGTGGTGAACTCCACTTTCAGTCGCATCGCGCCCCACACCTCTCCGAACGGGACCGGGCCGACGGCGCCCGGACCCCGACCCTAACGGACCCGGCCGACACTCACCCGGGAGTCCGGCAGTCGCCCGCCGGTCCGACCGCCGACGGGAACGCCGCCACCCGACGGAAGGGCGGGCTCCGCGCCCTCACCCCCTTGACAAGCCTCGCCGCCCGACGGCAATCTTCCATTAAGCAGAAACTAACTTCCGCATTACGGAATTACTCCACACGGAAGGGAGCGCGGAACCCCATGGGCTTCGAAGAACAGCGCTTCAACGTCAACCTGTCGATCCTGTTCACGGAACTCCCGCTCCTGGAGCGCCCCGCGGCCGCCGCCGCGGCCGGCTTCACCGCGGTCGAGCTGTGGTGGCCCTGGATCGACTCCCCCGCCCCCGGCCGGTCCGAGCTCGACGCACTCGGGAAGGCGATCGAGGACGCGGGCGTCCGGCTCGCGGGCCTCAACTTCTACGCCGGCCGGCTCCCGGGCCCGGACCGCGGCGCACTGTCGATCCCCGGCACGGAATCGGACCGGTTCCGCGCCAACGTCGACGTGGCCGCCGACTTCGCCGGCTCGCTCGGCTGCACGGCGCTCAACGCGCTGTACGGCAACCGGGTCGACGGCGTGGACCCGGCCGAGCAGGACGCGCTCGCGCTGGAGAACCTGGTGCTCGCGGCCCGGGCGGCCCACCGGATCGGCGCGATCCTGCTGATCGAGGCGCTGAACAGGCCCGAGTCACCGCGCTATCCGCTGGTGAGCGCATCAGCCGCGGTCGGCGTCGTCGACCGGGTCAACGAGGCGAGCGGACTGGCCAACGCGAAATTCCTGATGGACCTCTACCACCTGTCCATGAACGGCGAGGACCTGCCGTCGGTGATCGAGCGGTACGCCTCGGCGACCGGGCATGTGCAGATCGCCGACGTTCCGGGCCGCGGCGCGCCGGGCACCGGTGCGCTCCCGCTGGAGGAGCTCCTCGGCCGGCTGCGCAAGGCCGGCTACGACGGCTGGACCGGCCTCGAGTACAAGCCGGGCGACAGGCCGAGTTCCGAGGCCTTCGAGTGGCTCCCGCGCGCAGCGCGCTGAACGTCCCGCCGTCGCACCGCAGTCAGAGAGGCACCCGCATGACCACCCTCCCCAAGATCGCCTGGATCGGCCTCGGCATCATGGGCTCCCCCATGTCCGAGAACCTGCTCAAGGCGGGTTACGACGTCACGGGCTTCACGTTGGAACAGGACAAACTGGACCGCCTGGCGGGCGCCGGCGGCACCGCGGCCGGGTCCCTCGCCGAGGCCGTGCGGGACGCCGACGTGATCATCACGATGGTGCCCGCCTCGCCTCAGGTCGAGGCCATCGCCTACGGCCCGGACGGCATCCTCGAGAACGCGCGGTCCGGCGCGCTCCTGATCGACATGTCCTCGATCACCCCGCAGACCTCCGTCGACCTGGCGAAGGCCGCCGCCGGCAAGGGCATCCGCGTGCTCGACGCCCCGGTGTCCGGCGGCGAGGCCGGCGCGGTCGAGGCGGTGCTGTCCATCATGGTCGGCGGCGAGCAGGCAGACTTCGACGAGGCCGGGCCGGTCTTCGAGGCCCTCGGCAGGACCGTCGTGCTGTGCGGCCCGCACGGCTCGGGCCAGACCGTGAAGGCCGCCAACCAGCTGATCGTCGCCGTCAACATCCAGGCGTGCGCGGAGGCCGTGGTCTTCCTGGAGAAGTCGGGCGTGGACCTCGCTGCGGCCCTCGACGTCCTGGGCGGCGGCCTGGCCGGCTCGACCGTCCTGACGCGCAAGAAGGACAACTTCCTCGGCCGCGACTTCAGGCCGGGCTTCCGGATCGACCTGCACCACAAGGACATGGGCATCGTCACCGACGCCGCCCGCAACGTGGGCGCCGCCCTGCCCGTGGGCGCCGTGGTCGCCCAGCTGGTCGCGAGCCTGCGGGCGCAGGGCGACGGCGGACTGGACCACTCCGCCCTGCTGCGGGCGGTGGAGCGCCTGTCCGGCGCGCCGGTCTGATCCTTCCGGCCCCCTCTGCTTCCGGGCGACGCCGCCGCCGACATCTGTCCTGTCGCGCCCAGGCGGCGGCGCCGCCCGGAAACCACCGAACCACTGTCGACACCGGCTCACCGGCGGCGGACGTCATCGCCGGCGAGCACTCGAGCGGCCCGCACCGGCCGACCGGCCCGGATGAGGGGTGACCGGCCGGCATCGTGCGGGCAGAGCCGGGACCGCGGCGGCGTGCGAGCCAGTGCGGTGGTGAAGGACCGGCCCGCCCTTCCCGACCTGAGGGAAGGCCGACCGGTTCCGTCACACCCGCCGCGGTCCCGAATCGTCACCGAGCCCCGTCCGGCGGCGCGAACGTCCTGTCGCGCCCGGCATCGCGCCGCCGGACGGCCAAGCACAGCCCAGCGCTCCCCGCCGGCCCCACGCCGGACGGGGAGCGCCGCACGTCGTGTGCCGTGGCCGCCCCTGGCCGCACTGCGCCGCCTCTTGCCCGTGCCCGCGTCGACCCGTGCCGTGCCGTGTCGTGCCGTGCTGCGCCGTGTCGTGCTGTGCCGTCTCGTGCTGTGCCGTCTCGTCCTGTGCCGTGTCGTCCTGTGCCGTGTCGTGTCGAGCCGTGCCGCCGCCGACATGCGGATCGGGCTCCGACGCAGGACGCTGAAGGCATGGGCGATCCGACGCGACATCCGCACATCGTGGTTCATCCGCCGGCGCTGGACGGGTCGCGCCGGGTCACCTCGGACGACGCCGTGCTCGGGGTCGCCTCGCACTTCGACGACGTCGTCGAGCTCCTGCGCCTGGCCGACCTCGATCGGACCGCGGTCGAGCGCGACGACCTCGTCGCATGGCAGGGCGGCGGCCCCGACTACTGGCCGGGGCTGTCGCAGGAGCAGCACGAGGAGTAGTCCCGGGCGATGGTCCGAGGGGCCGTCGCAGGGGCGGTTGCGGCCAGTCGTCGAGGGGCGGCCCGGGCCCCCAACCTCAAATCAACCTCTGAACGTTGTTCAGCAGGCTTCAACCTCCCCTCGGACAGGGCACATTGTGGGCATGCGGGGTCCGCCGGCACGGGGGCGGCGGACCCCGCGCGTCCGAGGGGGACGGACACGGAAGGGGCGGCCCGTCCTGAGGACGGGCCGCCCCTTCTCCGCGCCGTGCGACCGGTCGGATTCTCCGCACCGTGCGACCGGCCGGACCTTGCGACGTTCAGACCATCAGACCTCAGACCTTCAGCGTCCTGATCGCGGTGGGCGCGTGCCCGGGCTCGGTGGCGAGTTCCTCGAACTCCACGACCTCGCCGATGTCGTTGGTGACGCTCATCGCGATGTCGGTGACGCGCTCCAGGATCGCCTCGACGACGACCGGCACCCGGAACTCGGCCGCGAGCTTCTTCGCCTGCTCGAAGGCGGCCCCCAGCTCGGCCGGGTCCGTCACCCGGATCGCCTTGCAGCCCAGCCCCTCGGCGACCTTCACATGGTCGACGCCGTAGACGCCCAGTTCCGGCGCGTTGACGTTCTCGAACTCCAGCTTGACCTGGAAGTCGATGTCGAACGCCCGCTGCGCCTGCCGGATCAGCCCCAGGTAGGCGTTGTTGACCAGCACATGGACGTACGGGATCCGGTGCTGGGCGCCCACCGCCAGCTCCTCGATCATGAACTGGAAGTCGTAGTCCCCGGACAGCGCGACGACCTGCGCCTGCGGATCGGCCTTGGCGACGCCGAGTGCCGCCGGGATCGTCCAGCCGAGGGGCCCCGCCTGGCCGCAGTTGATCCAGTGCCGTGGCCGGTGGACGTGCAGCATCTGGGCGCCCGCGATCTGTGACAGACCGATGGTGCTGACGTACCGCGTCTCGGGCCCGAAGGCCTTGTTCATCTCCTCGTAGACGCGCTGCGGCTTGATCGGGATGTCGTCGAAGTGCGTACGGCGCTGGAGGGTCGCCCGCTTGTGCTGCGCGGCGGCCGCCCACGCGGAACGGTCGGGCAGCGTGCCCGCCGCCCTCGACTCCCGCGCCGCCTCGACGAAGAGCGCGAGCGCCGCTTTCGCGTCCGACGCGATCCCGTAGTCCGGGGCGAAGATCCTGCCGATCTGGGTGGGCTCCACGTCGACGTGCACGAAGGTGCGGCCGGCCGTGTAGACGTCGATGCGGCCGGTGTGGCGGTTGGCCCAGCGGTTGCCGACGCCGAGGACGAAGTCGGACTCCAGGAACGTCGCGTTGCCGAAACGGTGCGAGGTCTGCAGGCCGACCATGCCGGCGTTCAGCTCGTGGTCGTCGGGGATCGCACCCCAGCCCATCAGGGTCGGGACGACCGGAACGCCCGTCAACTCGGCGAATTCCAGCAGGAGTTCGGTGGCGTCGGCCGTGATGACACCACCGCCCGCAATGATCAGCGGCCGCTCGGAGGCGTTCAGCATCCGCAGGGCCTTCTCGATCTGCGGGCGGGTCGCGGCCGGCTTGTACACGGGCAGCGGCGCGTACGTGTCCGGGTCGAACTCGATCTCCGTCCGCTGGACGTCGACGGGCAGGTCGATCAGGACCGGCCCCGGCCGGCCGGAGCGCATGAGGTGGAACGCCTGCTGGAAGACGCCCGGAACCTGGGCGGCCTCCAGGACGGTGACCGCCATCTTGGTCACCGGGGCGGCGATGGCCGCGATGTCGACGGCCTGGAAGTCCTCCTTGTGGATCACGGCGGTCGGCGCCTGGCCCGTGATGCACAGGATCGGGATCGAGTCGCCGATGGCGGAGTACAGCCCGGTGATCATGTCGGTGCCGGCCGGGCCCGACGTGCCGACGCAGACCCCGATGTTGCCCGGGTGGGCGCGGGTGTAGCCCTCGGCCATGTGCGAAGCGCCCTCGACGTGGCGGGCCAGCGTGTGCTCGACGCCCCCGGCGGCCCTGAGCGCCGCGTAGAAGGGATTGATCGCCGCGCCGGGGACACCGAACGCGCTGGTGACGCCCTCGAGCTTGAGGATCTCGACTGCCGCACGGGCAGCGGTCATACGAGCCATGGAGTACTCCTGCTTCGACTGCTTCAGATGGTTCAGCTGTCGGATTCGCTCTCCCGTCGCGCCCCGCGGTGAGCCCTTCCCTGTGTTTCTGCTTGCTTCTGCTTGTTTCCGCCGCTTCCCGCAGCTCTTCGACCTTTATTCCATAATGCGGAAAAACTTTTCTACTATCTGGAAGCAATGTAGGCGGGGGCGCGAAGGTCGTCAAGAGACGGACAGGCGGGCGACGAAGGAGGACGATGGGGGTCATGTCCGAGAGCGTGCCGGTGCGCTGCCCGGCCTGTCGGCGGGAGCACCGCTTCACCGCGCCGTCCTATCCGTGCGCGTGCGGCGCCCCCGTCACTCCGGTGCTCGACCGGCGGACGGCCCCGAGCGCCGTCGCGCACCGGTCGTGGGACGACGAGTGGATCGCCCTGCGATGTCCCGCGTGCGGGCGCCAAGGCCAGTGGCCGCACCCCGAACTGGGGTGCGCCTGCGGAACGGCGCTGCGCCTCCCCGTGACCGACCCGTCCGCGGACGCGCACGCCGAGCCGCCCGCAGCCCCCTGCGCGGGCCACGCCGGCGCTGGCCCCGCCGTGGAACCGAGCCCGGAGCCGGCGTCCTCGCCGCCGCCCTCGTCGTCGCCCTCGTCATCGACGCCCGCACCGCCCGGCCCCGAACCGACATCGACATCGACATCGACATCGACATCGCATTCTGCGACCTCGCGGACGCCGGCCACGCAGCGGAGCGCCTTCCGTCCCGTCGCCATCCGCACCGCGCGCGACGCGGTCACCTCGGCGGCGCTCTATCTGCACTGGCTCGGGCACCAGGACGTCCGGCGGGCCGACCAGCGCCCCACCTCCGGCATCGGCCTCGCCTCCCGAGGGCTCCTGGCCCAGGTGGACCCGAGCGCGCGGCCCGCCTCGCTGCGGGACGTGGAGTGCCTGTGGCTGACGGCCATGACGGAGTCCGCGGAGTGCGTCTACTTCTCCCTCGCCGGATACGCGGACGACGCCCGCGCCCGGGCCGACCAGCTGCGCGTTCCGCTGTTCGTGCTGGACCTCACCGGCACCCCGCAGCCGGTCAACGCGACGGCCGGCGCCCTCGACGCCCGAGGCGGCTGACGCGGCGCGGCCGAAGTGGCCGACGTGCGCGGCCGACGGCCTAGAGGGCGTACTTCTCGCGCAGCTCGATCTTGCGCACCTTCCCCGACACGGTCATGGGAAAGGCGTCCAGGATCTGCAGCCTGCTCGGGATCTTGTAGTGCGCCAACCGGCCCTCGCAGTACGCGCGCAGCTCCTCCAGCGTCAGGGGGGACGCCGGGTCCGCCGGGATCACGCAGGCGAGGACCTCCTCGCCGTACCTCTCGTGCGGGACGCCGACGACCTGGACGTCCCTGATCCCGGGGTGGCCGTACAGGAACTCCTCGATCTCGCGCGGGTAGATGTTCTCCCCACCTCGAATGATCATGTCCTTGATGCGGCCGACGATCTCCACGTAACCGTCTTCCCGCATCACCGCCAGGTCCCCGGTGTGCATCCAGCGTCCCGCGTCGATCACCTCGGCGGTCTTCTCGGGCTCGTTCCAGTAACCGAGCATCACGCTGTATCCGCGGGTGCAGAGTTCACCGGGGACGCCGCGCGGACGGGTCACTCCGTCCACGGGGTCGACGACCTTCACCTCGATGTGCGGCAGGGCACGGCCGACGGTGCCGGTGCGGTGTTCCAGATCGTCGTCCCGGTGGGTCTGGGTGGAGACGGGCGAGGTCTCGGTCATGCCGTAACAGATCGACACCTGCGCCATGTTCATCTCGGCGACCACCCTCTTCATCACCTCCGCCGGGCACGGCGAGCCGGCCATGATGCCGGTGCGCAGCGTCGACAGGTCGTACGCCGCGAAGTCGGGCAGGTTCAGCTCCGCGATGAACATGGTCGGCACGCCGTACAGGGAGGTGCACCGCTCCTGCTGGACCGCCTCCAGGGTGGCCTTCGGGTCGAAGGCCGCCGCCGGGACGACGATGCACGCGCCGTGCGAGGTGGCCGCGAGGTTGCCCATCACCATGCCGAAGCAGTGGTAGAAGGGCACCGGAACGCAGATCCGGTCCTGCTCGCTGTAGGCGATGGCCTCCCCCACGGAGTAACCGTTGTTGAGAATGTTGTGGTGGGAGAGGGTGGCGCCCTTGGGGAAGCCCGTCGTGCCCGAGGTGTACTGGATGTTGACGGGGTCGTCGCAGGACAGCTCGCCCTCCCGGACGGCCAGTTCGCCGCGCCGCTCCGGGGTGCCGCGCCCGAGGAACGCCGCCCAGCTCGGGTCACCGATGTACACGGTCTCCCGCAGTTGCGGGCATCGGCCGCGCACCTGCTCGACCATCGCCCGGTAGTCGCTCGTGCGGTGGGTGAGGGAGGCGAACAGCAGGGAGATCCCGGCCTGCTGCAGGACGTACTCGACCTCGTGCGTGCGATAGGCCGGGTTGACGTTCACCATGATCGCGCCGACCCGGGCGGTGGCGTACTGGACCAGCACCCACTCCGCGCAGTTGACCGCCCAGATGCCCACCCGGTCGCCCTTGGCGACCCCGCTCGCGAGCAGCGCGTACGCCAGCCGGTCGACGTCCGCGCCGAACCGGGCGTAGGTCCAGCGCCGGCCGGACGGCACGTCGACCAGTGCCTCGCGGTCCGGCCAGGCCGCCACGGCCCGGTCCAGGTTCTGGCCGATGGTGTCCCCGAGCAGCGCGGTCGTGCTCGTCCCGTGAGCGTACGAGGAGACGGTCCCGGAGCCGCTCTCCGGCGTGGCCGGCGAGGCGGGCGCGAAAGCCGTTTCGACACCGGCTTCCGGCGTGGCCGGCGAAACGGGTGCGGAAGCGGTTTCGACACCGGCTTCCGGCGTGGCCGGCGAAACAGACACGGAAGCCGTTTCGAAGCCGCTCTCCGGCGTGGGCAGCGGGCCGCTCGCCCTGTTCACCCCGTCCACCTCGCTCACCGGAAGTCCTCCTCGCGGTACTCGTCCGCCGAGCCGGCCGCCGTCGCCTCGCGCAGCTCGATGCGGCGGATCTTGCCGCTGACGGTCTTGGGCAGCGGCGCGAACTCCAGACGGCGGATCCGCTTGTAGGCGGCGAGCACCTCGCGGGAGTGCTCGAAGAGCACCTTCGCGGTGTCGGGGCCGGGCTCCCAGCCTTCGGCGAGGACGACGTACGCCTTGGGGACCGCGAGACGCAGCTCGTCCGGGGCGGGGACCACGGCGGCCTCCGCCACCGCCGCGTGCTCCAGCAGCGCGCTCTCCAGCTCGAAGGGGCTGATCTTGTAGTCGGACGCCTTGAAGACGTCGTCGGAGCGTCCCACGTAGGTGAGGTAACCGTTCTCGTCGCGGCTTCCGACGTCCCCGGTGCGGTAGTAGCCGCCGGCCATCGCCTCGGCGGTGCGGTCGGCGTCTCCGTGGTAGCCGGTCATCAGGCCCACCGGCCGTTCGGACAGGTCGAGGGCGATCTCGCCCTCCGTCGCGCCCGGCGCGCCCGACACCGGGTCGAGCAGCTCCACCCGGTATCCGGGGGCGGGCCTGCCCATCGAGCCGGTCTTCAGTTCCTGGCCGGGGCTGTTGGCGATCTGCACGGCGGTCTCGGTCTGGCCGAAGCCGTCCCGCACGGTGACTCCCCAGGCGCGGCGGACCTGCTCGACGACCTCGGGGTTGAGGGGCTCGCCCGCGGCCACCGCCTCGCGGGGCGGGGTGCGCAGCTGGGTGAGGTCGGCCTGGATGAGCATCCGCCAGACGGTGGGCGGAGCGCAGAACGTGGTCACGCCCGCGCGGTCCATCTCCGCCATCAGCCGGGCCGGGGCGAAACGCGTGTAATTGTGGATGAAAACGGTTGCTTCCGCGTTCCACGGTGCGAAGAGATTGGACCACGCGTGCTTGGCCCAGCCGGGCGAGGAGATGTTGAGGTGGACGTCACCGGGCCGCAGCCCGATCCAGTACATCGTCGACAGGTGGCCGACCGGGTACGAGGTGTGGGTGTGCTCCACGAGCTTGGGCCGGGCGGTCGTGCCGGAGGTGAAGTAGAGCATCAGCGGGTCGTCGGCGAGGGTCGGGCCGTCCGGCGTGAAACCGGCCGGGGCGTCGTACGCCTCCTCGTACCGCTGCCAGCCCTCGGGCGCGCCGCCGACCGCGATACGGGTGTAGGCGCCGGGGACCTCGTCGAACTTGACGGCGTCCGCGGACCGGGTGACGACGTGCCTGACCCGGCCGCGTTCCACACGGTCGGCCAGGTCGGCGGGGCCGAGCAGCGGCGTCGCCGGGATGACGACGGCGCGCAGTTTCATGGCGGCCAGCGCCGTCTCCCAGAGTTCGGCCTGGTTGCCGAGCATGACGAGGATGCGGTCCTCGGCGACCACACCGCGGTCGCGCAGCCAGTTCGCGATCCGGTCGGAGCGCTCCGACAGCTCGGCGAAGGTGCGGCGCGTTTCGGAACCGTCTTCCTCCACGATGTGCAGGGCGGTGCGCTCGTTGCCGACGGCGATGGCGTCGAACCAGTCGAGGGCCCAGTTGAACCGTTCGGGGCGGGGCCACTCGAAACGCTCGTAAGCGGTTGTGTAGTCCTCGCGGTGTTCCAGCAGGAAGTCGCGGGCTCTGCGGAAGAGCTCCGTCGCCGTCATCTGTGTCCTCCTCGGTGCCGGACCATTGCCGGGCGGCTCTCCGACATCGTGTAATCCGTGATGCAGGTCTCACTACCCCCGAACGGGGGTGTGCGGCACCACGCCGCGCGGAAAGGGCGAGAACGTGGCAGCAGACGCAGCCGGAACGGTGGAGATTCACGGTGCGCTGGTGCGGCTGCGCCGGGAGACCGGGCTGCCGGTCGCCTTCGGCGGTCTGGTGGAACCCGGACGGCAGCGGATGCGGATCAGCGAGTTCAGCGGCGCGGCCGGTCTCGCGCTGCGCGGGCTGGCCGTCACGGCGGGCAACGGGCTCGGCGGCAGGGCGGTCGCGCTGGCCCGGCCGTGCGCGGTGACCGACTACTCGCTCTCCCGGCAGATCAGTCACGAGTACGACGCGGCCGTCGCCGAGGAGGGGCTGCGTTCGGTGCTGGCGATCCCGGTGGTGGTCCGGCGTCGGGTGCGCGGGGTGCTGTACGGGGCACTGCGCACGGCGCAGCCGCTCGGCGACCGCACGCTGACCGCGGCGGCGCAGGCGGCACGGGACGTGGAGCAGGCGCTGGTCGTCGCGGACGAGGTGCGGGGGCTGCTGACGGCGGCCGGGCGGGGCGTCGTCCCGGGCGAGGGGGCCGCCGCGGGCCCGGGCGGGGCGGCCGGCTGGGAGCAGGTGCGCGAGGCGCACGCGGCGCTGCGGGCCCTGGCCCCGCGGATCACCGACCCCACGCTGCGCGCCGACCTCCTCGACGCCTGCGGGCTGCTGGCCCCGGGGGCGCCGCAGGAGCCGGCGGGGCAGCCGGTCGTCCTGGCCCCGCGTGAGCTGGACGTGCTGGCGTGCGTGGCGGCGGGGGCGACGAACGGGGCGACCGCCGAGCGGCTCGGGCTGCGGGTGGAGACGGTCAAGGGCTACCTGAGATCGGCGATGCGCAGACTGGGCGCGCACACCCGGGGAGAGGCGGTGGTCGCGGCCCGCAGGGCGGGTCTGCTGCCGTAGCGCGAGCGGCCGCCGCGCTCCTCGGCCGGGGCGCGGGAGACGTCCGGGCGCGGCGGTCGGAGCACGGCGGAGGCAGCGATCACATCCGGCCAAGGAGGCCCCTCACGACACGGAACCATTCACTCACCGTTGCGATGAATTTCCCTATGCGTCACGTTGTTATATCCCTCACCACGATCCGCCTCCGAATTTCAAAGAGTCGTTGCCTAGAATTTGGCCCGGACACGACACTCGGAGGGGAGCGGTGACCGTGCGACGGGACTTCAAGGAGCCTGCCAGATGCCGCCCCGACCTGGTCATCGGCAGGGAGGAGCTGGTCACGGCCGCCCGTGACCAGCTGACGCGCGGCGGCAGTGTGCTGCTGCACGGCCCGGCCGGAATAGGAAAGTCGACCGTGCTGCGGGCATTGGCCGCGGATTACGGCGAGGCGGCGCGCACCGTGCTGCGCTGCTCGGCGACCGAGTCCGAATCCCACCTCCCCTTCCTGGCCCTGGCGGACCTCTTCGGCCTCGTCCTGGACGAGATCTCGGACAAGTTGCCCGCCGCGCAGCGCACCGCCCTGGAGTCGGCGCTCACCGGCCGCGGCGAGTCGACGCTGCAGCGCGACGGACTCGCCCTGCGGCTGGCCGTCCTGTCCGCGCTGCGCGTCCTCGCCGCCGCGGGCCCCGTGCTGCTCGTCGCCGACGACCTGCAGTGGCTGGACTCGGCCAGCGCCGAGCTCCTCGGCTTCGCCGCCCGCCGGCTCGGCGACACCCCCGTCCAGCTGCTGTGCGCGGTGCGCACGGAGGGACAGGAGTACGACCGGCATCTACGCGCGTCCCCGCCCGACACCCTCGCCGTCCGCCTCAACCCGCTCTCCCGCAACCAGGTCTCCGCGCTGCTCGACCACCGCGGCTACACCGACCTGCCCCGCTCCACGGTCCGGGAGATCCACCGCACCAGCGGCGGCAACCCCCTGTTCGCGCTGGAACTCGGCCGCGCCCTCGGCGAGAACCCGACGCCGCCCCGCCCGGGCGAGCCGCTGCCGGTGCCGACCTCGCTGCGCGCTCTGGTCCTCAGCCGCCTGGACATGCTCTCGGACGAGGCCCGGCGCACCCTGCTGGTGGCCAGCGCCGGCGCCCGCCCCACGCTGGCCCTGCTGCACGCGGCCGGCCGGGAGAACGCCGAGGCGGAGACCGCGCAGGCGGCGGCCCTCGGACTGCTGGCGACCGAGCCCGAGGGCCCGGCCGTCCGGTTCGCGCATCCGCTGATCTCCGCCGCGCTGTACGCGGAGGCGCCCGCTCAGGAACGCCGGGCCGCGCACGCCGCGCTGTCCACCGCCGCCTCCGACCCGATCGAGCGGGCCCGCAACCTCGCCATGGCCACCACCGGAACCGACCCGGAGGTCGCCGCCCGGCTGGCCGAGGCCGCGGCCCTGGCCCGCGACCGGGGCGCGCCGTCGGTGGCCGCCTCGCTCGGACTGCTCGCCGCCCGGCACACCCCGCCGGACGGCACGCCCGGCCCGGACGAACACCGGCTGTGCGCCGCCGAGGACGCCATCACCGCCGGCGAGGTGGACCTGGCGCGGGACATCGCGCGCGAGGTGCTGACCCGGGCGACCGTGCCCGCCGACCGGATCCGTGCCTGGGAGGTCGTCATCGAGGCGGCCGGGCAGGCCCTCGGCGACGTCGACGCCGTCTTCCCGCAGGCCCTCGCCGACGCCGGCGACGACCCCCGGCTGCTCGCCCTGGTCCACTACCACCTCGCCTGGCGCAAGCTGATCGTCGAGGGCGACTTCTCCGAGGCCCGGCAGGAGGCCGCGCACGCGGCGGAGCTGGCGGCGCGCGGCGGCGACCGGCGCACCGAGCTGATGGCGCTGTCGTTCCAGTCGTCCACCGAGACCCTGATGGGCCATCCGAACGCCCCGGCGACGATCAAGCAGGCCATGAGGGAGCCTCAGGACCCCTACGTGGCCTGCCACCACAACGGCGTCGGCGCGGCGAGGTTCCGCTGGCTGATGATGAGCGACCAGCTGCCCGAGGCCCGGTCGACCATCACGGCGCTGCTGCGCGAGGTCCGGCGGCGCGGCATGGTCGAGAGCGAGGTGCACTTCCAGCGTTTCCTCGCCGAGACCGAGCTGCGTTCCGGGCACTGCGGACGGGCCCTCGACCTGGCCCGCGAAAGCCTCAGGCTGGCCCGTGACTCGGGCATCGGCCTCGGCGCCTCCGCGATGCTGGCCTCCCTCGCCGAGGCCTCGGGCGGCGACGTCGGACAGGCGCTGGCGCTGGCGCGGGAGGCTGCGGGGCGTGCCGACGAGGACGGCGACCAGATGTACCTCTCGCGCGCCCTGGCCGCGCTGGGCCACGCCCAGTTCGTGGCCGGCGACGCGGCGGGCGCGGTCGGCTCGCTGCGCCGGGTGCGCGAGCTGGAGCAGGGCCTGGGCATCACCGACCCGGCGCGCGGCCGCTGGCAGGGCGACCTGGCCGAGGCGCTGGTCCGGGTCGGGGAGCCGGGCGAGGCGCAGGACGTCATCGCCGTGACGCGTGAACACGCGCTGCGGCTGAACCGGGAGAGCGTGCTGGCCGTGCTGGACCGGGCGGAGGCCCTCGTGCGGGCGGCGCTCGGCGACCACGAGGGGGCGCTGTCCCGGCTGACGTCCGTTCAGGACCGGCTCGCCAAGCTCGGCTACGGGCTGGAGGAGGCGCGGGCGGCGTTCGCGCTGGCCCGGCTGCGCACCGGGCGGCCCGGGCCGACGTCGTACGACGAGGCGGCACGGCTGTTCCGGCGGTGCCGGGCGCTGCCCTGGCTGCGCCAGGTCGACGAAGCCGCCGCCCGGGGCGCGGGCGAGCCGTCCTCCGTCACCGCGCAGACCCCGCCCTCCGACGCGCTGGCCGGACTGGCCGCGATGGAGCGTCAGGTCGCGGCCCTCGTCATGGAGGGGGCGACCAACCGGGAGATCGCCGCGCGGCTGTTCATCAGCGTGAAGACGGTCGAGGCGACCCTGACCCGGGTCTACCGCAAGCTGGGGATCCGCTCGCGGGTGGACATCGTCCGGTTGGCGGCGGGGCGTCACGCGAAGTGAGGATCGCGCGGGTTAACTGCCCCTCGGGGGCGACCCGCGCGCAGGACGTCCCCCGGAGCGAGGGTGCTGCGGCGGCGCTGCCGGACCGAGGGTTTTCCCTGCCCCAACTCCCTTAGGGGGTTCCCTCATTGGGGACTACGGGCACCGGGTCCTAGCGTAAGGGACGTGCCGCTCGCCCGGGCACACGGGGGTCGGTCCCGCGACCCCCGTGCACACCCCACACCCGCGCGACCCCCCACCGGCAACCCCTCGAGGAGTTCCATGTTCGGGCTCAACCGCGTGAAGAGAACCGCCGCCGTCGTCGCGGCGACCGCCGCCACGGCGGCGACCGTACTGCTCGGCGCCCCCACCGCCGTCGCAGCCCCGCAGCCGATCGTCGGCGGCACGACGACCACGACCACGGCGTATCCGTTCATGATGCAGATCACGGACGCCTCGCAGAACCAGTTCTGCGGCGGCACCCTCGTCTCGGCCACCAAGGTGGTCACCGCCGCGCACTGCATGGTCGGCGAGACCACGAGCAGCGTGCGCGTCGTCGGCGGCCGCACCTACCTGAACGGCACCAACGGCACGGTCAGCCGGGTGAGCAAGATCTGGATCAACCCGGGCTACACGGACGCCACCAACGGCGACGACGTGGCCGTCCTGACCCTGTCGACGTCGATGCCGTACACCAAGGCGTCATACGTCTCCTCGTCCCAGACCGGGGTGTACGCGGCCGGCACCACCGCCCGCATCATCGGCTGGGGCACCACCTCGGAGAACGGCAGCTCCTCCAACCAGCTGCGGACCGCGACCGTCCCGATCGTGTCCGACTCCAGCTGCAAGAGCTCCTACGGTTCGGACTTCGTCCAGACCGACATGGTTTGCGCCGGATACACCACCGGCGGCACAGACACCTGCCAGGGCGACAGCGGCGGTCCCCTGCTCATCGGGGGCGTCCTGGCAGGCATCACTTCTTGGGGCGAGGGCTGCGCGGAAGCCGGTTACCCGGGTGTGTACACCCGGCTGACCACCTTCTCCAGCCTGGTGACCGCACAGGTCAACTCGTAGTCACCGGGTAGCCCCCGAGAAACTCCTGAGCATCCCTCAGGGAACGACCAGGGGGCGCTGCGAGCCTCCACGAGCGGCCCGCAGCGCCCCCTGTCCAACCGTCCACGCCCCCACCGGTCACCGGTGGGGGCGTTCCGCGATTGTCGCCGTTGCGGCTGTTGCGACTGTTTCGCGGCTGCGGCTTTCCTGCGGTTTCCGCGGTTGCGGCTGTTTCTGCGTCTTCTGCCCGTTTCTGCCGTTGCCGCCGTTGCCGGCCTTGCCGGCGTTACCCGCGTTACCGGCGTGACCGGCGTTACCGGCGTTACCGGCGTGACCGGCGTTACCCGCGATACCCGCGATACCCGCGATACCCGCACTACCCGCACTACCCGCACTACCCGCACTACCCGCACTACCCGCGTCAGGGTCGGAGGACCGTTCCGAAACGGATGTCGTGGGCCTCCCCGGGGTGCATCACGGCCAGCATGCGCTCGGCCTCGGCGAGCACGTCCCGTTTCTGCGCGCCGGTGAGGCGATCGAACGGCTCGACGACCAGGGCGTCCCGCTCCAGTCTCCACACTCCCGCCAGGAAGCCGTCGACCAGGAGAGTGCAGTACGCCTGGTTGCCCTGCCAGGAACGCCCCCAGTGCTCGGGCGGGACGACGCGGCCGCGCTCGGCGTGGGAGAGGAGGAGGTTGTCGAACTCGGGAAGGAACCGCGGCGGGGCCGGGGTTGCGGGGTCGGGGCGCGGAGCGTCGGGCAGGTCGAACAGTTCGACGCCGTGCTCGTCCCGGAAGGTGGACAGCTGCGGGCGCAGACGTTCGAAGGCCTCGCGCAGCCGGGTCAGGCCGGCCCACGTCTGCATGTCCTTGACGCAGGCCGGGCCGAAGGCCGCCAGATAGCGCAGGACGACGGCGTCCACGGCGGGCGCCGGCTGTGCGGGGCGGCCGAGCCAGTGCTCGGCGGTGGTGAGGGCGACCTGTCCGCTCCGGCCCCACAACCCGCGCGGAGTGACCTGGACCAGGGGCAGCCGGCAGCGGGCGGCCACGGCGAGGGACTGCGGGTCGGCGTCCGGCCACTCCTTGGTGAGCGCCTCGCGCAGTTGCCCCATGGTGCGCGGCTCGTCCTCGACCAGGTCGCGGGCGAGGACGGCGAGCCGGTCGAGGTCGACCCCGACGAGCCCCTTGCGGAAGTTCGTCAGCTCCCGGTCACGGGCGGGCTGGACGAGCGGCCGGAGGGTCAGGCAGTCGTCCGCGGTGTGGGTGTGGATGGTGGAGCGCATGGTGACGATGCGGACGACCTCTCGGTCGGCCATCAGCGCCGACAGGTGCTCCGGGGCGAAACCGTCGAGGCGGGCGGCGAGCGCGTAGTACGGCGGCTTGACGTTCTGCGCCTGCAGTCCGAGCAGATGCTCCACCGCGGCCTGGGCGGACAACTCGGCCGGGCTCAGCAGCAGTTGCCGGGCGAGGGTGGCGCGGTTGAGTGACCGGGCGTCGAGCACGGGGCCCGCCGGGGACGTCGTCTTCGTCATACGAGCAAGCTAGCCGGACTCGCGGACAGCCCCTGTCCGCAACGCGACGGGCCGAGGCGGAGCGAGGCGAGGCGGAGCGAGGCGAGGCGGAGCGAGGCAGCCTCGGCATCGCCATCGGGCTCACCCTGTCAGCGCAATCCTTGCGCCCGGCGGTCCCGTGCCCGGCATGACCGGTGCGCCGACCATGCCGGGTTCGCGAGGCCGTCGGCGTTCGTCCGTGACGGCCGGGCCCGGCTACGGCTGGGGCCGGGAGGTGGCGCCGGGTTCACGGGCGGGGTGAAGCCGAGCGGCCGCGCGGGGCTGATGGGCGGGTTGCGGGGACGACGGCCCGACGAGACCCAGTTCCCGGGTGCCCAGCGGGGTGAAGAAACGTTCCACGTCGGTGGCGGCGACCTCGGCGAGCGTGGCCGGCGACCAGCGCGGGGTGCGGTCCTTGTCGATGATCTGGGCGCGGACGCCCTCGACGAGGTCGGGGCAGGCCAGGGCGGCGCAGGAGACCCGGTACTCCTGGTCCAGCACCTCCTCCAGCGAGCCGAGCCGCCGGGCACGGTGCAGGGCGGTCAGGGTGACCTTCAGCGCGGTGGGCGACCGCGTGAGCAGGGTCTCCGCGGCCTCCGCGGCGGCCGGGTCGCCGTGGGCGAGCAGGCGCCGGACGATCTCCTCGACCGTGCCTGCGGCGTAACACGCGTCGATCCATCCGCGCGCGGCGGCCAACTCCCCTTGCGGCGGCGGCTGCTGGTGCCGGGCGAGGGCCTCGCGCACCGGCAGGTCGGCGAGTTCGGCGAGAAACGTCGGAAGCGAGGCGGACGGCACATAGTGGTCGGCGAGTCCGCACAGCACGGCGTCCCCCGCACCGATCTGCGCGCCCGTCAGGGCGAGGTGGACTCCGAGCTCACCCGGCGCGCGGCCGAGCAGGTGTGTTCCGCCGACGTCGGGCACGAATCCGATGCCGGTCTCGGGCATGGCGATCCGGGAGCGCTCGGTGACGATCCGCACGCCGCCGTGCGCCGAGACGCCGACGCCGCCGCCCATGACGATGCCGTCCATGACGGCGACGTACGGCTTGGGGTAGCGGGCGATACGGGCGTTGAGCCGGTACTCGTCCCGCCAGAAGGCAGCCGAGGCCCTCCCGTCGCCGTCGCGGGCGTCGTCGTGGACGGCGCGGATGTCGCCGCCCGCACACAGGCCGCGCTCCCCCGCTCCGGTGAGCACGACGGTCTCGACGGCCGGGTCGTGCTCCCACGCGGTCAGCGCGTCGTCGATGCGGCGCACCATCGCATGGTTCAGGGCGTTGAGGGCGCGTGGGCGGTTGAGGACGAGGCGGGCGACCCGGCCGACGGCCTGCAGCAGGACGGGGTCTTCGACGCCGGTCATCCGCGGACCCCCGCCCCGGAACTGGCTTCCTTGCCGGAACGCGTTTCCGTACGAAAACGGGTTTCCGCGCAGAAACGGGATTCCGTGCGGGAACCCGTTTCCGGCGGGACACAGGCTTCCGTGCGGGAACGGGTTTCCGTCAGGGAACGGGTTTCCGTCGGGCCGCTGGACACGGTGACACTCATGATCTCGTCGATCCCCTTCCGGGGTCCGGTGGACGCGGTTCACGAACGATCTTCTCAGGTGGGTGGGCCGACCCGGCCGCGCCCCGGTGCGAGCCCTCGCCGGGCTGGCCGTCCGGGTCCGCCGGCGTCCCGGCACGACCGCGGTCGCAGCCCGCCCTGCCCGCCTGCGCCCTGCCCGCCCCACGCCGCCGACCGCGCCCCGGGGCGGATTTCTGCTCCCCGCGACGGTCCACGACGGATACTCGGCGGAGCCGAACCGCCGAGGCCGAGCAGGAGACCGCCATGGCCATGGACTTCACCGCCGAGACCGCGACGAAAGCGGTTGTGGACAGTTTCGCCCACACCCCGGACCCCCGGTTGCGGGAGCTGCTGACCAGCCTCGTACGGCATCTGCACGGCTTCGTGCGGGAAGTCGAGCCGACCCGGGCCGAATGGGAGCGGGCGATCGCATTCCTCACCGACGCCGGGCACCGGTGCGACGACACCCGGCAGGAGTTCATCCTGCTCTCGGACGTCCTGGGCGTGTCGATGCTCGTCGAGGCGATCAACGACCACAAGGAGCCGGCCGCCACCGACTCCACCGTCCTCGGCCCGTTCCACATGGTCGAGTCCCCCGCACGGGCGCTCGGGGACACCATCGACCTGGTCGGCGCCGGTGAGCCCTGCCTCATCAGCGGCCGGGTCGTGTCCGTCGACGGCACCGCGCTGCCCGGCGCGACGCTGGACGTGTGGCAGGCCGACGACCGGGGCTTCTACGACGTCCAGCAGCCCCGGGAACAGCCGCCGGGCAACGGCCGCGGCCTGTTCACCGCGGACGCCGAGGGCCGCTTCCGGTTCCGTTCGTGCGTGCCGAGCCCGTATCCGATCCCCACGGACGGGCCGGTCGGGACGCTGCTCGAGGCGACCGGCCGCCACCCCTACCGGCCCGCCCACATCCACTTCATCGTGAGCGCCCCCGGCCACCTGCCCGTGACGACGCACATCTTCGTGGCGGGCAGCGACTACCTGGAGTCGGACGCCGTCTTCGCCGTCCGGAAGAGCCTCGTACAGGAGTTCACCGAGGTGGACGACCCGGCGCGGGCGGCGGCGTCCGGTCTGGCCAACCCGTTCCGCCTGGCCCTCTTCGACATCGTGCTGCAGCCGGTGACGGCATGACCGGGCCGGCCCTGGACTTCACCTACCAGTCCCAGCCGATGCGCGTCGTGTTCCGGCCGGGCGCCGTGCCGCACGCGGTGGCCGCGGAGACCGGGCGGCTCGGCCTGCGCCGTGTCCTCGTCGTGTGCGGCGAGCGCGGTCAGGACACGGCCCGCGCCGTCGCCGCCGCGATCGGCGACGAGTGCGCGGGAGTGCACGCGGGCGCGCGCATGCACGTACCGGCCCCGACCGCCGAGCGGGCCGTCGAGGCGGCCCGCGAGGTCGGGGCCGACGGCTGCGCCGCGGTGGGCGGCGGCTCCGCGATCGGACTGGCCAAGGCCGTCGCCCGGCGCACCGGCCTGCCGGTCGTGGCCGTCCCCACGACGTATGCGGGGTCGGAGATGACGCCGGTCTGGGGCGAGACCGTGGACGGGGTGAAACGCACGGGGCGCGATCCGCGGGTCCTGCCGCGCAGTGTCGTGTACGACCCGCTGCTGACGCTCACGATGCCGTCCGCGCAGTCCGCCGCGAGCGGGATGAACGCCATGGCCCACGCCGTCGAGGCGCTCTACGCCCCGGACGCCTCGCCGGTCGTCGCGCTGATGGCGCGGGACGGTGTACGGGCTCTGGCGCGCGCCCTGCCCGACGTCGTCGCCGATCCCACCGGGCCGGCTGCCCGCGGCAGCGCACTGTACGGGGCCTGGCTGTGCGGCGCCTGCCTCGGCGCGACCTCGATGGGCCTGCATCACCGGCTCTGCCACGTGCTCGGCGGCGCCTTCAACCTGCCGCACGCCGAGACGCACGCCGTCGTCCTGCCGCATGTGCTGGCGTTCAACGCTCCGTCGGCGCCCTCCGCGACGGCCTCGCTGCGCCGTGCGCTCGAGGTCGCGGACCCGGCCCGAGAGCTGTACGAGCTGGGCGGGCGGCTGGGCGTCCCGCGGTCGCTCGCCGCCCTCGGCCTGTCCTCCGCCGACCTGGACCGTGCCGTCGACGCCACGCTCCGAGCGCCGTACGCCAATCCCCGAAGCGCCTCCGCCGGGGAGCTGCGGGCGGTCCTGCAAGCGGCGTTCGACGGTGCGCCGCCACCCGGCGACCGGCCGTCGTAGGCCACCGCGAGGGGGCCGGCCGTCGCGGCGAGGGGGCCGACCGTCGCCGCCGTGACGGACCGGCGTCACCGTCGCGCCGGCACCCGCCGTACCGGGTCGCCGTCGTCGCCACCGGTGACGCCCCGGCCAGGCCCCCGCTCGGCCCCGGCTCGGCCGCACCCGCCGGGGGCCGGGGACGAAGCTCCCGCGCCCCCCGTCTCCATGCCGCACGCCCCACGGCCCACGCCTCCGTGCCCCGTCCCGCATCCGCCACCACCGGCTCCCCCGACCCGGTGGTGGCGGCTCGGGCCGGGTGCCAGAGTCGGGGCATGGCTCTGGACGTCGCCGCGCTGCGCACCCGTTTTCCGGCCCTCGCACAGGGCTTCGCCTTCTTCGACGGCCCCGGCGGGACCCAGACCCCCGTACAGGTGGCCGAGGCCGTGGCCCGGACGATGACCGGCCCGCTGTCCAACCGGGGGCTCGTCAGCCCCTCCGAGCGCAACGCCGAGCAGGCCGTCGCCGACTTCCGCGCCGCCTACGCCGACCTCCTGGCCGTGCCCCCGAACGGCATCGTGCACGGGCGCAGCGCCACCCAGCTCACCTACGACTTCTCGCGGCACCTGGCCAAGGACTGGCGGGCCGGCGACGAGATCGTCCTCAGCAGACTCGACCACGACGCCAACGTGCGCCCCTGGATCCAGGCGGCCGGGCGCGCCGGCGTCACCGTCCGCTGGATCGGGATCGACCCGGCCACCACGGAACTCGACCTCGGCTCGTACGAACGGGCGCTGTCGCCCCGCACACGGCTGGTGGCGGTGACCGCGGCCTCGAACGTGCTCGGCACCGTGCCGCCGGTGCGCCGCATCGCCGACCTTGCCCACGCCGTGGGCGCCCTGGTCTACGTGGACGGTGTGCACTACGCCGCACACCACCTGGTGGACGTGCCCGCGCTCGGCGCCGACCTGTTCGTCTGCTCGCCGTACAAGTTCCTCGGGCCGCACTGCGCGGTGCTCGCCGCTGCGCCCGGGACCCTCGAAGCCCTCGCGCCGGACAAGCTGCTGCCGTCCACGAACGCCGTGCCCGAACGGTTCGAGTTCGGGACGCTGCCCTACGAGCTTCTCGCGGGCGCCACCGCCGCCGTGGACTTCCTCGCCCGGATGGACAGCGCGGCGGGCCCCGCGGGCGAGTCGCGCAGGCAGCGGCTGGCGCGTTCGCTGCGGTCCCTGCACGAGCACGAGAACGCGCTGCGCTCCCGGCTGGCGACCGGACTGCGCGCGCTGGGCGACGCCGTCACCGTCCACGCGAAGGCCGCTCAGCGCACGCCGACCGTCCTCATGACCCTGCGGGGCCGGGACGCGCGCGAGGCGCAGGCGCACCTTGCGGCGCGGGGTGTGGTGGCCCCGGCGGGCTCCTTCTACGCCCATGAGGCCTTCGCCGCGCTGCGGCTCGACGATCCCGCGCTGCGGGTGGGGCTCGCCCCCTACAACGACGAGGAGGACGTCGGCCGGCTGCTCGACGGGCTCGCGACCTTCCTCTGAGCCGCCCGGGCCGCCGAGCCACCCGCGACTTTCAGACTTGTACAGCTCGTTTTCTTGAATCGTTCGTGTTTATGCCGTAGGTTCGCACGCATGACAGCACCCGGTACACCGACCACCGCCGAGGAGCTGCGCGGTGCCGGCCTGCGGGTGACGGCCGCCCGGGTCGCGCTGCTCCAGACCGTCCGGGCGGGCGACCACCTCGGCGTCGAGGCCATCGCCTCCGGGGTGCGCGACCGCGTCGGGCACATCTCGCTGCAGGCCGTCTACGACGCCCTGCACGCGCTGACCACGGCCGGGCTGGTGCGCCGCATCGAGCCGCCCGGCAGTCCCGCCCGGTTCGAGGGACGCGTCGGCGACAACCACCACCACCTGGTGTGCCGGTCGTGCGGCGCCGTCGTCGACGTCGACTGCGCCGTGGGCCATGCTCCCTGTCTGACCGCCTCCGACGACCGCGGCTTCTCCATAGACGAGGCCGAGGTCATCTACTGGGGCCTGTGCCCCGACTGTTCGACCGTTCGCAGCACCTGAGCATCCGCAGCACACGAGCATCCGCAGAACCCCCGCGCCTCCGCAGGACCCGAGACCCGATCACCCGAAACCCTGCGGCACCTGAGCATGTGATCCGACCAGCCCAGAAGGATTCCCCCATGACCGAGAACCATGACGCGATCGTGACCGACTCGAAGGCGGCGGAGGCAGGTGGCTGCCCGGTCGCGCACGACCGTGCCGCACACCCGACCCAGGGCGGCGGCAACCGCCAGTGGTGGCCGGAGCGGCTCAACGTGCGGATCCTCGCGAAGAACCCCGCCGTGGCGAACCCGCTCGGCGAGGGCTTCGACTACGCCGAGGCGTTCCAGGCCCTCGACCTCGCGGCCGTCAAGCAGGACATCGCCGAGGTGCTCACCACCTCGCAGGACTGGTGGCCGGCCGACTTCGGCAACTACGGGCCGCTGATGATCCGCATGGCCTGGCACAGTGCGGGCACCTACCGCATCAGCGACGGCCGCGGCGGCGCCGGCGCCGGTCAGCAGCGGTTCGCCCCGCTCAACAGCTGGCCGGACAACGCCAACCTGGACAAGGCCCGCCGCCTGCTGTGGCCGGTCAAGAAGAAGTACGGCCAGTCCATCTCCTGGGCCGACCTGATGATCCTCACCGGCAACGTCGCGCTCGAGCAGATGGGCTTCACGACCTTCGGCTTCGCCGGCGGCCGCGAGGACGTCTGGGAGGCGGAGGAGGACGTCTACTGGGGCCCCGAGACCACCTGGCTCGACGACCAGCGCTACACCGGCGACCGCGAGCTGGAGAACCCGCTCGGCGCCGTCCAGATGGGCCTCATCTACGTCAACCCCGAGGGCCCGAACGGCAACCCGGACCCGCTGGCCGCGGCCCGCGACATCCGTGAGACGTTCCGCCGGATGGCGATGAACGACGAGGAGACGGTCGCCCTGATCGCGGGCGGTCACACCTTCGGCAAGACCCACGGCGCGGGCCCGGCGGACAGCGTCGGCGCCGACCCCGAGGCCGCCCCGCTGGCCGAGCAGGGCCTCGGCTGGAAGAGCAGCTACGGCACCGGCAAGGGCGGCGACACCATCACCAGCGGCCTGGAGGTCACCTGGACCTCCACGCCGACCCGGTGGAGCAACGGCTTCTTCGACAACCTCTTCGGCTTCGAGTGGGAGCTGACGGAGAGCCCGGCCGGCGCGAAGCAGTGGGTGGCCAAGGACGGCGCGGGCGCGGGCACCGTCCCGGACGCGCACGACCCGTCCAAGCGCCACGCCCCGACGATGCTGACGACGGACCTGTCGCTGCGCTTCGACCCGATCTACGGTCCGATCTCGCGCCGCTTCCACGAGAACCCCGACCAGTTCGCGGACGCCTTCGCCCGCGCCTGGTACAAGCTCACCCACCGCGACATGGGCCCGAAGTCCCTGTACCTCGGCCCGGAGGTCCCCGCGGAGACCCTGCTGTGGCAGGACCCGCTGCCGGCGGCCGACGGCGAGGTCATCGGCGCCGAGGACGTCGCGGCCCTCAAGGCCAAGCTCCTCGCCTCCGGCCTGACCGTCTCGCAGCTGGTGTCCACCGCGTGGGCCTCCGCCTCCACCTTCCGCGGCAGCGACAAGCGCGGCGGCGCCAACGGCGCCCGCATCCGCCTCGAGCCGCAGCGCGGCTGGGAGGTCAACGAGCCCGACGAGCTGGCGCAGGTGCTGCGCGTCCTCGAGGGCGTCCAGGCGGAGTTCAACTCCGGCGCGAAGAAGGTCTCGCTGGCCGACCTGATCGTCCTCGGCGGCGCCGCCGCCGTGGAGAAGGCCGCCAAGGACGCCGGACACGACGTGCAGGTCCCGTTCACGCCGGGCCGGGTGGACGCCTCGCAGGAGCAGACGGACGTCGAGTCGTTCGCCGCGCTGGAGCCGACCGCCGACGGGTTCCGCAACTACCTCGGCAAGGGCAACCGCCTGCCGGCCGAGTACCTGCTCCTCGACCGGGCGAACCTGCTCAACCTGAGCGCTCCGGAGCTGACGGTCCTCGTCGGCGGCCTGCGCGTCCTGGGCGCCAACCACGGGCAGTCCTCGCACGGCGTCCTCACCGACGCCCCCGGCACGCTGACGAACGACTTCTTCGTCAACCTCCTCGACCTGGGCACGACCTGGTCGTCGACGTCCTCGGACCAGTCCCTCTTCGAGGGCCGTGACGCCGCCACCGGCCAGGTGAAGTGGACCGGCACCCGTGCCGACCTGGTGTTCGGCTCGAACTCCGAGCTGCGCGCGGTCGCCGAGGTCTACGCGAGCGACGACGCGAAGGAGAAGTTCGTGACGGACTTCGTCGCGGCGTGGGCCAAGGTCTCCGACCTCGACCGGTTCGACCTGGTCTGACGGACCCGGCTCTCCGGAAGAACGGCACCACCGGGGCGTCCGGCCCGGCCCTCAGCGGCCGGGCCGGGCGCCCCGGCGCGTTCCGCCCCGAACCGGCGGTGCGGTGACAGGTGTTTCACCGGTGACTCCGGTCGACCCACGAGGGCGGTGGGGCTGTCCAAACCATTGACGCGGACATGTGCGGCCTCTATCTTCTGGCCGAAGTTACGAACTTCGTTCGACATATCGAACAGTCTGCTTCATGGACAAGGGACGGTCCCGTATGCCCCGGATGTACCGCCGCAGGCCCCTGCTCGTCTGCGTGCTGGCGCTCCTCGTCGCCCTGGTGGCGGCGACCCGACCGGTGTCCGCGGCCGACGGCCGCCCGTACACCAACCCGCTGAAGCCGACCAAGGGCGCCGATCCCTGGCTGGAGTACCACGACGGCAACTACTACCTGGTCACGACGACGTTCACGGGCGTCCTCGGCATCCGCAAGTCGCCGACGCTGGCCGGCATCGCCACCGCGCCCACCGTGCAGGTGTGGTCGGACACCACCTCGACCCGCAACACCAACATCTGGGCGCCCGAGCTCCACCAGTTCAACGGTCACTGGTACCTCTACTACTCGGCCGGCCAGGGCGGCGTCGCCTGCTGCGACTCGCAGCGCACCCATGTGCTGGAGAGCGCCGGCACCGACCCGCTGGGCCCGTACACCTACAAGGGCTCCCTCACCGGCTCCAACCTCACTCCGGGCGGCTGGCTGATCGACGCGAGCGTGTTGCAGGCGAACGGAAAACTGTTTCTCGTGGGAAGCGGTTTCGTGAACGGCAGCAAGCAGAGCCTCGTCATCGCGCCGATGAGCAACCCGTACACGCTGTCCAGTAACACGTTCACCGTCATTTCCAGCCCCACGCTGAGCTGGGAGACCTCGGGCGCACCGGTCAACGAGGGGCCTGAACCGCTCTACCACGACGGCCGAACGTTTCTGACGTTTTCTGCGAGTTACTGCCAGACCCCGGACTACAAACTGGGCCTGCTGGAGCTGACCGGCTCCGACCCGCTCAGCCCGGCGTCCTGGACCAAGAAGCAGACTCCGGTGTTCCAGCGCAGCGATGCGAACGGCGTGTACGGTCCCGGGCACAACGGCTTCTTCAGCTCACCGGACGGCACCGAGAACTGGATCGTCTACCACGCCAACAGCGCCTCCGACGGGGGCTGCGGAAACGGCCGGACGACCCGCGCCCAGAAGTTCACCTGGAACGCCGACGGCACACCGGACTTCGGCGCCCCGGTCGCGCTCGGCACGTCGCTCCCCGGCCCGTCCGGCGAGACGGCGACGACGCCCACGGCGTACACCCTCGTCAACCGCAACAGCGGCAAGTGCCTGGACCTCGACGGCGGTTCCGGCGCCAACGGCACGAACATCCTCCAGTGGACCTGCAACGGCGGGGCCAACCAGAAGTGGCGCGTCGAGGACCAGGGCGACGACACCAGCCGGCTGGTCAACGCCGCCACCGGCGGGGTGATGGACACCGCCGACTGCTCCGCCGCCGACGGCGCGGACCTGCGTCAGTGGTCCTGGCTCAACAACAAGTGCCAGCGCTTCCGGCTCGTCTTCACCGCGACCGGTGACTACGTCCGGATCGTCAACGAGAACAGCGGCAAGGTCGCCGACGTCGCGAACTGCCAGACCGTGAACGGCGCCGACGTACGGCAGTGGACCTGGCTGAACAACAACTGCCAGCAGTGGCGCCTCGTGCCCGCCGCCTGACCCCCGCCCGCCACAGCCACCCCCCATTCGGAGAACCCTCTTGAGACACAACGTCGTTCGGCTGCTCCTGGCCGTCCTCGTCGCCCTCGCGACCGCCCTCACCGGCCTGGGCACCCCCGCACAGGCCGCCGCGCCCGACTCCCCCGCCGTGACGTACACCAACCCGATCGCCGAGAAGCGCGCCGACCCGCACATCTTCAAGCACACCGACGGCTACTACTACTTCACCGCCACGGTCCCCGAGTACGACCGCATCGTGCTGCGCCGGGCGACGACCATCCAGGGCCTGTCGACGGCCCAGGAGGTCACCATCTGGACCAAGCACGCCGGCGGGGTCATGGGCGCGCACATCTGGGCTCCGGAGATCCACTTCATCGACGGCAAGTGGTACGTGTACTTCGCGGCCGGGGCGACGTCCGACATCTGGGCGATCCGGATGTACGTCCTGGAGGGCGCCGGCGCCAACCCGCTCACCGCGACCTGGACCGAGAAGGGCCAGATCAAGACCACGTGGGAGAGCTTCTCGCTCGACTCGACGACCTTCGTCGTGAACGGCGTCCGCTATCTCGCCTGGGCCCAGCGCAACCCGGCGGAGAACAACAACACCAGCCTGTTCATCGCGAAGATGGCCAACCCCTGGACGATCACCGGCACGCCCACGGAGATCTCCCAGCCGACCCTGTCCTGGGAGACGGTCGGCTTCAAGGTCAACGAGGGACCCGCGCTCATCCAGCACGGCGGCAAGGTCTTCATGACCTACTCGGCGAGCGCCACCGACGCCAACTACTGCCTGGGCATGCTGACCGCCTCCGCGACGGCCGACCTCACCGACCCGGCGTCCTGGACCAAGGGGTCACAGCCCGTCTTCACCACCAACGCCTCGACCTCGCAGTACGGCCCGGGCCACAACTCGTTCACGGTCTCCGAGGACGGCAGGTCCGACGTCATCGTCTACCACGACCGCAGCTACAAGGACATCTCCGGCGACCCCCTGAACGACCCCAACCGCCGCACCCGCGTGCAGAAGGTGTACTGGAAGGCCGACGGCACGCCCGACTTCGGCATCCCGGTGGCCGACGGCGTCACCCCGCAGCGCTTCTCCTCGTACAACTACGCCGACCGGTTCATCCGCCACTGGGAGTACCGCGCCAGGATCGAGGCGAACGTCAGCCCGCTCGCCGACTCGCAGTTCCGCGTGGTGCCCGGACTGGCCGGAACCGGCACGGTCTCGCTGGAGGCCGCGAACTTCCCGGGCTACTACCTGCGGCACAAGAACTTCGAGGTGTGGCTGGAGAAGAACGACGGCTCGTCGACGTTCGCCTCCGACGCCACCTTCTACCGCCGGGCGGGGCTCGCCGACTCGGCAGGCGTCAGCTACGAGTCGTACAACAACGCCGGGCGCTACATCCGCCACTACAACTACCTGCTGTACGTGCAGACGCCGAGCACGGCGACCGACCGGGGAGACGCGACGTTCTACGCCCAGTGACACTCCCGTCGACCGCCTCGTGACACTCGCTTCGAGATGACGACGGCGCTCCGACAGCCCGCGGACAGCGGGGCCGTCGGAGCGCCGCCCCATTTCCGCCGACAGGCCGACCGCGCCCCGTGTCCGGCGACGCCGTTTCCGAAACCGGATACGACGGAGCTCGGAGACTCCAGAGCTCGGAGACAACGGACGACAGGACTGCGACAACGCGCAGGTGAGAGACTATACGTTGCGTGTATACGCGTTATGTATAGTCTCGGCATGCGTTCGCTGACGAGGAAGACGAAGTTCACCCGGCCCGGGTTGCGCGGTGCCGCCATCTCGGTGGCGGCCGCGTGCCTGACGGTCACGCTCACCGGCTGCGGCGGCCTCGACACCACCCGTCCGAGCGCCGTCCGGGCCCTGCCCTCGGCCACCGCGCAGGCCGCCCGCTTCGGACCCGTCGACTGCCGTGTGGCGAAGTGCATCGCCCTCACCTTCGACGCCGGACCGAGCGAGAACTCCGCCCGGTTGCTCGACATACTCAAGGAGAGACAGGTCCCGGCGACGTTCTTCCTGTTGGGCAAGGGACACATCGACCGACACCCCGAACTCGTCAGACGCATGGCCGCCGAGGGGCACGAGGTGGCCAGCCACACCTGGGACCACAAGATCCTTACGCGGATCGAGCCGGAGAAGATACGCGAGGAACTCCAGCGACCCAACGACGAGATAGAGCGCCTCACCGGCCGTCGCCCCACCCTGATGCGTCCGCCGCAGGGCCGCACCGACGAGACGGTGCACGAGATCTGCCGCGAGCTGGGACTCGCCGAGGTGCTGTGGACGGTGACCGCCAAGGACTACACGACGACCGACCCCGCGCTGATCCAACGCCGGGTCCTCGCGCAGGCCGACCGGGACGGCATCATCCTGCTGCACGACATCTACGACGGGACGGTACCGGCGGTACCGGGGATCATCGACGCGCTGAAAGAGCGCGGATACGTTTTCGTGACGGTTCCTCAACTGCTGGCGCCCGGCGCGGCCGAGCCGGGGAAGGTCTACCGCTGACCCGAGACACCCCCACCCGTCCCACCCCCGTGGCCCGGACCGCGAACCGGCGAACCGGCGGACCGGCGGACCCGCGGACCGGCGAACCGGCGAACCGGCGGACCCGCGGACCCGCGGACCGGCGAACCGGCGAACCGGCGAACCGGCGAACCGGCGAACCGGCGGGTGATACCCCGCGGAACGGGCCGGTGTCCCTACGATCGAGAACGTGGTCATCTTCCAGGTGGAACGCACGGTCCCGCTGTCCGCGGAGGACGCCTGGCGGCGTCTGACGCAGTGGTCCCGGCACGGCGACGTGGTGCCCTTCACGCGCGTCCTCGTACTCACTCCCCCGCCGACCCGCGAGGGCACGGTCTTCGTGGCACGTTCGGGGTGCGGCCCGCTCGCCTTCGACGACCGGATGGAGGTCACCGGATGGCGGCCGCCCACCGCCGGAGAGCCGGGCCGGTGCCGGCTGGAGAAGCGCGGCCGGGTCGTCCTCGGCTGGGCCGAGATCGAGGTGCGGCCGTGCCCCGGCGGCCGGACCCGGGTGGTCTGGCGCGAGGAGTTGCGGGTGCGCTTCCTCCCGTCCTTCTTCGACCCCCTGGTGAAAGCCTCGGCGGGCTCGGTCTTCGGACGCGCTGCCGACCGCCTCCTGCGCACACCCTGAGGACGAGCGCCCTCCGAGGCGGCACAGGCCGGCTGCGCCCGGCAGCTCTGCAGGCGTGACGCGTGACCACCGTCCTGCGTGCCCCGCGGCACCTCTCAGCCGTCGCTCGAAGCCGCCCCGCGCGCGACTCGAGGCAGCTCCGCAGGCATCGCCACGCGAGGCAACCCGGCGGGGGAGCCCCGTGGCGCCCCGGCTGGCGTGGTCCCGCGGCAGCTCTGCGGACGTGACCCATGGCCGGCGTGGCCCGGGGTGCTGGCCGCCGGGTCTCGACGACACACATCCACGTCCACGCATACACGCATCCACGCATCCACGCGGCGACCGGTCGCCGCCGGGTCGGGCCGGTCGGGCCGAGTTGGGCCGGGTCGAGTTGGTTCGGGTCAGGCCGAGTTGGGCCGGGTCGGGCCGGGCCGGGGCGACGGCTCAGGCCACCGAACCGAACCGACCGGCCGGCGGCGACGTCACGTCGTGATGGATCGGCGTGTGCGCCCCGGTGAGCGAGAGCCCGCTGCCGCCGCGCCGTCCGGCCACGATCTCCGCCGCGATCGACAGCGCCGTCTCCTCGGGCGTCCGGGCCCCCAGGTCGAGGCCGATGGGTGACCGCAGTCGCGCCAACTCCATTTCCGTTATGCCTACTTCGCGCAGCCGGGCGTTGCGGTCGAGGTGGGTGCGCCGGGATCCCATCGCGCCGACATAGGCGACCGGCAGCCGCAACGCCAGCCGGAGCAGCGGTACATCGAACTTGGCGTCGTGGGTGAGGACGCACAGGACGGTCCGCGCGTCCACCTGCGTGCGCCCGAGGTACCGGTGCGGCCACTCGACGACGATCTCGTCGGCCTCGGGGAAACGGGCCGCGGTCGCGAAGACGGGGCGGGCGTCGCAGACCGTCACGTGGTAGTTCAGGAACTTGCCGACCCGGACCAGCGCCGACGCGAAGTCGATCGCCCCGAACACGATCATCCGGGGCGGGGGCACCGACGACTCCACGAGGACCGTGAGCGGCGCCCCGCAGCGTGCGCCCTGCTCGCCGATCTCCACCGTGCCGGTGCGCCCGGCGTCCAACAGCGCGGCGGCCTCGGCCGCGACGGTGCGGTCGAGCTCGGGGTGAGCGCCGAAACCGCCCTGATGGGCGGCGGCGCGGCGGGCGGAGGCGGCGTCGCCGCCGACTCCGCCGTCCGCGTGCACCAGCAGCGCGCGGCCGACGAGGTCGGCGGGCCCGTTCACGATCCGCGCCAGCGCCGCCGCCTCCCCGGCGGCCGCGGCCCGGAGGCCGGCCGCGATCACCGGGCGGACCGGATCGCCGACCCGCACCGGGGTGACCAGCACGTCGATGGTTCCCCCGCAGGTGAGCCCCACGGCGAAGGCGTCGTCGTCGCTGTAGCCGAAGCGTTCGCGGACCGGCTGCCCGTCCTCCAGCGCCTGGCGGCAGAGCTCGTACACCGCGCCCTCCACGCAGCCGCCGGAGACCGAGCCGATGGCCGTGCCGTCGGTGTCCACCGCGAGGGCGGCGCCGGGCTGGCGGGGCGCGCTGCCGCCGACGGCCACCACGGTGGCGACGGCGAAGTCACGGCCCTGCTCGACCCACCGGTTGAGCTCGTCGGCGATGTCCAGCATCTCTCGGTCTCCTTGACTGGGGTGATGTGAGGGACGGTGTGCCCGGCGAGGGGCGGTCGTGGGGCGGCTAGTGCACGCCCAGCCAGCTCTCGATCGGGTTGAGGGAGAAGTAGACGAGGAAGATCGCCGTCAGCCCCCACATGAAGGCGCCGATCTCGCGTGCCCTGCCCTGCGCGGCCTTGATGGCGACGTAGGAGATGACGCCCGCGGCGACACCGGCGGTGATGGTGTACGTGAACGGCATCAGCACGACGGTCAGAAACGCCGGGACAGCGGTTGCCCGGTCCGCCCAGTCGACGTGCCGGGCGTTCATCAGCATCATCGCGCCGATGACCACCAGGGCCGCGGACGCCACCTCCTGCGGAACGATCGCGGTGAGCGGGGTGAAGAACAGGCAGGCTGCGAAGAACAGACCGGTGACGACCGAGGCGAGACCCGTGCGGGCGCCCTCGCCGACGCCCGTCGCCGACTCGATGAACACGGTCTGGCCGGAGCCTCCCGCCACCCCGCCGATCGCCCCGCCGGCCCCGTCGATGAACAGCGCCTTGGACAGGCCCGGCATTCTGCCCTTGTCGTCGGCGAGGCCCGCCTCTGTGCCGACGCCGATGACGGTGGCCATCGCGTCGAAGAACCCGGCGAGGACCAGTGTGAAGACGATCATCCCGACGGTCATCGCGCCGACCTGGCCCCAGCCGCCGAACTCCACGTCCCCGAAGAGCGAGAAGTCGGGCATCGAGACGGCGCTGCCGTGCAGTTCGGGAGCGCCGGCCGCCCACTGCTTCGGGTCGACGACCCCGGCGGCGTTGAGGATAGCTGCGACGGCCGTGCCGCCGACGATGCCGATGAGGATGGCGCCGGGGACGTTGCGGGCCTGGAGCATGAAGATCAGCAGCAGGGTGCCGGCGAACAACAGCACCGGCCAGCCCGCCAGTTCGCCCGCCGGTCCGAGGGTCACCGGGGTCGCCTCGCCCTGGTGCACGAAGCCGGACTTGTAGAACCCGATGAGGGCGATGAACAGGCCGATGCCCATGGTGATGGCGTGCTTGAGGGCGAGCGGAATGGCGTTCATGATCATTTCGCGGAGGCCGGTGACGACCAGCAGCATGATGACGACGCCGTACATCACGCACATGCCCATCGCCTGCGGCCAGGTCATCTGAGGCGCGACCTGGGAGGACAGCACGCCGGAGACGGACAGTCCGGCGGCGAGCGCGAGAGGCACCTTGCCGAGGAAGCCCATCAGCAACGTGGTGAAAGCGGCTGCGAAAGCGGTCGCGGTGATCAGGGCCTGCTGGCCGAGAGTGCCCCCGGCCGCGTCCTTGCCGGACAGGATCAGCGGGTTGAGCAGGAGGATGTACGCCATCGCCATGAACGTGGTGACGCCGCCGCGCACTTCGCGCGCGACCGTGGATCCTCGCCGGGATATGTGGAAGTAGCGGTCGAGCCGGGAGCGTCCGGCGGGGACGCGGGTTCCCGTGTCCGCGTCGTCCGGGACGGTCTTCGGTTCGAGTGACTGGGTCATGTGGGCCTGCTCCCAAGGTTCAAAGGGGCACCCGCGCGCCGCGCTCCGCGACGCTCACTGCGTTTGCGGGATTTGGGAAGGTGCGTCGGCCGCACGACCCGGGGGACGGCCCGAGACGAACGATCTGCCGGCTCCGGGCGGCGCGGAGGGTGTGACGTTCCGTGCGCCGCCCGGAGGGACTGTCACGCCGTGCCGGTCAGATGCTCCGGACGGACCGGCGTGCGGTTGAGCTCCAGCCCGGTCGCGCTCCGGATCGCCGCGAGGACGGCCGGGGTCGACGACAAGGTGGGCGCCTCGCCGACGCCGCGCAGCCCGTACGGCGCGTGGTCGTCGGCGAGTTCGAGCACGTCGACGGGGATGGTCGGCGTGTCGAGAATCGTGGGGATCAGATAGTCCGTGAAGGAAGGGTTCCTGACCTTCGCGGTCTTCGGGTCGACGATGATCTCCTCCATGACCGCGACGCCCAGACCCTGGACGGAGCCGCCCTGGATCTGACCGATGACGGAAAGCGGATTCAGCGCTTTTCCGACGTCCTGGGCGCAGGCCAGCTCGATGACCTTCACCAGGCCGAGCTCGGTGTCCACCTCGACGACGGCGCGGTGCGCGGCGAAGGAATACTGGACGTGCCCGAAACCCTGTCCGGTGCGCAGGTCGAAGGGCTCGGTCGGCCGGTGCCGCCACTCCGCTTCGACCTCGACGGCCTCGTCCTCGAGCACGTCGACCAGGTCGGCGAGGACCTCGCCTCCGTCGGTGACGACCTTGCCGCCCTCCAGGAGCAGCTCGGCGGTGGCCCAGGCGGGATGGTAGGAGCCGAACCTGCGGCGTCCCATCTCCAGGACCTTCTCCCGGACGAGCTCACAGGAGTTCTTGACGGCGCCGCCGGTGACGTACGTCTGCCGGGAGGCCGAGGTGGAGCCGGCGCTGCCCACCCGGGTGTCCGCCGGCTGGATGGTCACCTGCGCGACGCCCAGCTCCGTGCGGGCGATCTGGGCGTGGACGGTGACACCGCCCTGGCCGACCTCCGCCATCGCCGTGTGGACGGTCGCGACGGGCTCGCCGGCGATCACCTCCATGCGGACCCTGGCGGTCGAGTAGTCGTCGAAGCCCTCGGAGAAGCCGACGTTCTTGATGCCGACCGCGTAACCGATTCCTCGTACGACGCTCTCGCCGTGCGTGGTGTTGGACAGACCGCCGGGCAGCTGCCGTACGTCCGCGCCCTCGCTGCTCTCCCACTGGCGCTCCGGTGGCAGTGGCATCGCCTTGACGCGGCGCAGGAGTTCGGCGACCGGGGCCGGGGAGTCGACCGGCTGGCCGGTGGGCATGATCGTGCCCTGCTCCATGGCGTTGAGCCGGCGGAACTCCACTCGGTCCATGCCCACCGCGTCGGCGAGCTTGTCCATCTGCGCCTCGTAGGCGAAGCACGCCTGGACCGCGCCGAAGCCGCGCATGGCGCCGCACGGCGGGTTGTTGGTGTAGAGGGCGATGGCCTCGATGTCGACGTCGTCGACCACGTAGGGGCCGATCGACAGTGAGGCGGCGTTGCCGACGACCGCGGGGGAGGCGGAGGCGTACGCGCCGCCGTCCAGGACGATGCGGCACTTCACATGGGTGAGCCTGCCGTCCTTGGTGGCGCCGTGTTCGTAGGTGAGCCTGGCGGGGTGACGGTGGACGTGTCCGAAGAAGGACTCGAAACGGTTGTAAACGATTTTGACGGGTTTTCCGGTGCGCAGGGCCAGCAGGCAGGCGTGGATCTGCATGGACAGGTCCTCGCGGCCGCCGAACGCGCCGCCGACGCCCGACAGCGTCATCCGCACCTTGCTCTCGGGCAGGCCGAGGACGGGGGCGATCTGGCGCAGGTCGGAGTGGAGCCACTGGGTGGCGATGTAGAGGTGGACGCCGCCGTCCTCCTCCGGCACGGCGAGTCCCGACTCGGGGCCGAGGAAGGCCTGGTCCTGCATGCCGAAGGTGTACTCGCCCTTGACGACGAAGTCGGCCCGCGCGGCGGCCCCTTCGGCGTCGCCGCGGACGATCGGCTGGCGGTGCACGATGTTGGGGTGCGCGACGTGACCGCTGTGGTGGTCGTCGCGGCCCTCGTGGAGCAGGAGCGCGTCCGGGGCGGTCGCGGACGCCTCGTCGGTGATGACGGGCAGCTCGCGGTACTCGACCTTGATCTTGGCGGCCGCTCGGCGGGCCGTCTCGGGGTGGTCGGCGGCCACGATCGCGACCGGCTCGCCGTGGTGGCGGACCCTGCCGTGGGCGAGGACCGGGGTGTCCTGGATCTCCAGGCCGTAGTTGCGCACGCCGGTCGGCAGGTCGTCGTAGGTCATCACGGCGTGGACGCCCGCCGTCGCGAGGGCCTCGGAGACGTCGATGGAGACGATCTCGGCGTGGGCGACCGGGGAGCGCAGGATCTGGCCCCACAGCATGTCCTCGTGCCACATGTCGGACGAGTAGGCGAACTCGCCGGTGACTTTCAGGGTGCCGTCGGGACGCAGCGTGGACTCGCCGATGCCGCCCCTGGTCCCGGAACCCTGGGTGATCTTGGTGGGGGTGCCGACGGGGGCGCCCTCCGCTCGGGCGGAGCCGTGCGTGGGGAAGGGCATGTCAGACCGCCTCTCCCTGTCGGGCGGCCGCCAGGCGGACCGCGTCCATGATTTTCTCGTAGCCGGTGCAGCGGCACAGATTGCCCGACAGGGCCTCGCGGATGTCCGCGTCGGTCGGGTTCGGGTTGCGCTCGAGCATCTCGTCGGCGGCGACCAGCAGACCCGGGGTGCAGAAGCCGCACTGCACGGCTCCGGCGTCGATGAACGCCTGCTGGATGGGGGCGAGTTCGGCGCCCCCGCCGGTCTGCGAGTCGCCCGGCCCGGCATCGCTCCCCCGGGTGCCGTCGCGGGGCGCCCCCTGCTGCGCGCTCTGGGGTGACGTGCCGCAGGAACCGGTTCCGCAACCGCTGTGGGCCGCGCGCGCTCTGGCGTGGTCGGCGAGTCCCTCGACGGTGACGACGTCGCGGCCTTCCACCTGACCGGCGGCGACCAGGCACGAGCAGACCGGCACGCCGTCCAGCCGGACCGTGCACGAGCCGCACTCGCCCTGCTCGCAGGCGTTCTTCGAACCGGGCAGTCCGAGCCGCTCGCGCAGCACGTACAGCAGGCTCTCGCCCTCCCACACGTCGTCGGCTTCCTGGGGGCGTCCGTTGACCGTGAAGTTGACGCGCATTACGCAGCTCCCTCCGAGAGGCGGCGGGCGCCGCGGTACGACTCCCACGTCCAGGTGAGTGTCCGGCGGGCCATGACGCCGACCGCGTGGCGGCGGTAGCTCGCGGTGCCCCGGACGTCGTCGATGGGGTTGCAGGCGGCCGCGCACAGCTGGGCGAACTGCTTGGCCACGGACGGTGCGATGATTTTTCCGTTGTCCCAGAAACCGCCTTCTTCGAGCGCGGCGTTCAGGAAGTCCTCGGCGGTCTTCGCCCGGACGGGGGTCGGTGCGGCGGAGCCGATGCCGGTGCGCACGGTCCGGGCCCCGGGGTGCAGTGCGAGACCGAACGCGCAGACGGCGATGACCATGGCGTTGCGGGTGCCGACCTTGGAGTACTGCTGGGGGCCGTCGGCCTTCTTGACGTGGACGGCACGGATGAGTTCGTCGGGGGCGAGCGCGTTGCGCTTCACGCCGGTGTAGAAGGCGTCGATCGGGATCCGGCGCACGCCGCGCACCGACTCGACCTCGACCTCGGCGCCCGCGGCGAGCAGCGCGGGGTGGGCGTCGCCGGCCGGGGAGGCGGTGCCGAGGTTGCCGCCGACGCCGCCGCGGTTGCGGATCTGCGGGGAGGCCACCGTGTGCGAGGCGAGCGCGAGGCCGGGCAGCTCGGCGCGCAGGCTCTCCATGATCCTGGCGTACGGTACGGAGGCGCCGAGTCGCACGCTGTCCTCACCGGTCTCCCACTCGTAGAGGTCACCGACACGGTTGAGGTCGAGCAGGTACTCCGGCCTCCGGTGGTCGAAGTTGATCTCGACCATCACGTCGGTGCCACCCGCAATCGGCACAGCGGTGGGGTGCTCGGCCTTGGCGGCGAGCGCCTCCTCCCAGCTGGCGGGGCGAAGGAAGTCCATGACCGGCTCTCTTCTTCGTCTGTCTCGTGAGTCGTTCGGTTCGAGCCAGAATCGGGTGCGGCGGGCCCGGCTCGTTCTGGTGCTGTTCACGCGGAATGAGCCCAGTACACAGGGCCTTGCTCCGACCGGGTCAGTCACGGAAACCATGAAGGAGTTGGCTGGTCGGTAGGGGCATCTTGTAGATTCGTATGAACGCAGGCCCTCGGTAACCTCCTCGTTTTCCTGTGGAAACGTGGGAAACAGCCTGGCGACCGAAGAATGCGGCTGGTGACCGGACGTCGCGGCGTCGGGCCCGCGAGGCGGAGGCGAGGCGGGCGGCCACCCACCCGCACACCCTTCAGGATCCATCGTAGATTTCGAGACAGAGAACGGCGGCGACGAGATGCGGCTGCGCGCACTTGTGGACACCGATGCGCTGGGCCTCAGGCTCCTCGGCGGCGAGGACGAACTGGACCGCTCGGTGCGGGGCGTCATGACCACCGACCTGAGGGACCCCAGCCGGTACCTCTCCGGCGGCGAACTGGTGCTGACGGGTCTGGCCTGGCGCCGGGACGCGGCGGACTCCGAGCCGTTCGTGCGGCTCTTGGTGCAGGCCGGCGTGGCCGCCCTCGCGGCCGGCGAGGCGGAGCTCGGCGACGTCCCGGAAGACCTGGCCGCGGCCTGTGCCCGGCACCGGCTGCCGCTCTTCGCGGTGCACGAGTCGGTGGCTTTCGCGACGATCACCGAGCACGTCGTGCGGCAGGTGTCCGGCGAGCGCGCGGGCGACCTGGCGGCCGTCGTCGACCGGCACCGTCGGATGATGACCTCGGGCCCGGCCGGCGGCGGCCCGGACGTCGTCCTGGACCTGCTCGGATCCGACCTGGACCTGCGCGCATGGGTCCTTTCCCCCACCGGCCGGCTCGTCGCGGGTCCGAAGGCGGCGGGCCCGGGCCTGCCGGCCGAGGTGTGCGCGAAGCTCGCGGCGGAGCACCTGGCCGCCGTGCGTACAGCCCGGCGCGGACCGCACCGGGTGAACCTGGGCGCGGTGTCGTACTCGCTGTTCCCGATCCGGGGCGGCGGGCGCGCCCCGCAGGTCCCTCAGGCCTCCCAGGCCGTGCGGGACGTGCGGGACGTGCGGGACGTGCGGGAGAGCGTCCTGTCGGACTGGCTGCTGGTCGTCGAGGCAGACGCCGGCGAATGGGCGGACGAGCGCCTCGACCTGCTCCAGGGCGTCACCCAGCTGATCGCCGTCGAGCGGGAGCGCCGGGACGCGGCGCGCACGGTCCGCCGGCGGCTCGCACAGGAGGTGCTGGAGCTGGTGCAGGCGGGAGCGGCCCCCGCGGAGATCGCGGCCCGCCTGCGGGTGGCCGCGCCGGTGCTGCTGCCGGGTCTGGGGGCCGCCCCGCACTGGCAGGTGGTCGTGGCCCGCGTCGAGTGGGCCGACAGCGGCCTGGAGGCCGGTCCGGTGGCCCAGTCCCTTCTCGAGGAGATCCTGGTCGACCCGCAGGCCGGCGGCTCCGAGCCCTTCGACCGCATCGCCGTCGCCCACACGGGGGACGAGGCCGTCGCCCTGGTCCCGCTGCCGGCGGTGTCGAGCGAGCACGACGGCTCCGAGACCGGCGTCCTCGCCGACGCGCTGCTGGCGGCCGTGCGCGAGCCCCTGTCGGCCGGCCTCGACGGCGACGGACGGCTCACGCTGGGGGTCAGCGCGGCCGTGCACTCGGCGGAGGGGCTGCGCGGGGCGCTGGAGGAGGCCCGGCACGCCCGGCGGGTGGCGGCCGCCCGGCCCGGCCGGGTCTGCGCCGCGGGACATCAGGAGCTGGCCTCGCACGTGCTCCTGCTGCCGTTCGTCCCGGACGACGTGCGCCGGGCGTTCACCGCCCGCCTGCTGGACCCTCTGCGCGACTACGACCGGCGGCACCGCGCCGAGCTGATCCCCACGCTGGAAGCGTTCCTCGACTGCGACGGCTCGTGGACCCGGTGCGCCTCCCGTCTGCACCTGCACGTCAACACACTGCGCTACCGGGTCGGGCGTATCGAGCAGTTGACGGGTCGTGACCTGTCGCGACTGGAGGACAAACTGGACTTCTTCCTGGCCCTGCGCATGAGCTGAGCCCGGACCGGCGCCTGCGGCCGACCGTCGGCCGCCGCCGGGTGAAACCCGGGAGGCGGAAACGTCCCACGACTTTGTGAAATCTTTCACCCGCCCCCTTGGCCCGGTGCCTCCATTCGTGCTGAGATGCGCCCACCACTCACAGCTCGACGGCGCGCTCGGGGAGGGCAACGTGGCGCATTCCGCCATGTCTGGTACCGGAACGACCTCAGGTGACGATCCTGTCCAGACCGCGGTATGGCGGCTGCGTTCACGCGCCTGCTGGGCGGACGCCGCGGCCCTGCTGCCACCCGACACGGCCACGGGCGCGATCCAGCGGGCCTCGCTGATGGTGGAGCGGTGCCTGTACACGGAGCAGGGCTGGCAGGACGCCGAGGACGCGCTGCGCACGGCGGAGGCACTGGCCCACGACGACGAGGAACGGGGCGCGGCCGCTTGTGAACGCGGGCACCTTGCCTACGCGGCCACGGTGCACAAGGTGCGCGACCGGGTGGACGAGGCCCGGGCCGCGCTCGGACGGGCGGCGGCGCTTATCCCGCCGGACGCCCCTGCACGGGCGCTGCTGGACTTCCGCCGGGGCCTGCTCGCGGAGAACATCGCCCGTTCCCCGCAGGCCGCGAGGGCGGCGTACCGACGCGCCCACACCGCCGCCGCCGCACACTCGGACTCGCTGCTGCTGTCCTTCACCTGGCGCCACCTCGCCGGACTGGCTCTGCGCGACGGCGAGTTGGCCGAGGCCCGGCACGGATTCACGGAATCCCTGCGCATCCGCGAGGAGTTGGGCTACCTCGTGGGCACCGCCCCGGCACTGGCCTCACTCGCCGACGCGGAGACCGAACCGGAGGCCGCCCGCCTGCGGGAGGAGGCCCGCCGCCTGTTCCGGCTCCTGGGAGGCGTACCGACCTGGCTGGCACGCCAGTTGACCCCTCCGACGTCCCCGGCGGCGCCCAGCCCGTCCGGCGCCTGAACCAAGGCCCGACCGGCAGCCGGAACGACACACCACGAGGGGCAGCTACTCCCGGCCGGAGCATGTCAGCCCGTCCGGCGTTTGAGGACGAGGCCCCCTTCAGGGCCGAAGCGGGGGTCTGGGGGCGGCAGCCCCCGTGGAGCGCGGGCCGGAAACGCAGAAAGCGGTCACACAACGAACCGCTTCTCACCCACCCGCACCGACGAAGTGCTCCCGCATCAACGCCTGCACCACATCCGGCTCGCCCGCCGTCAGCGCCTCGAGCAACGACACGTGCTCGGCCGCGTCGGCGACGAGAGCAGCCCGGCCCCGCCCCGCCGGCCCGTCGGCCAACGGCCACTGCGACCGCCGGTGCAGGTCCTCGGCGATGCCGACCAGCTGCTCGTTGCCCGACAGCGCGAGCACCGCGCGGTGGAAGCGGCGGTCGGCCTCCGCGTACGTCGCCCGGCAACCGGTGGCCGCCGCCCGCACGCCCGCCTCCGCGAGGGGCCTCAGCTCGGCCCACCGCTCGGCGGGCACGGTCCGGGCGAGCCGCATCAGCACGGGCACCTCGAGCAGCGCCCGCACCTCCGCCAGCTCGGCCAGTTCACGGGCTCCCCGCACGATGACCCGGAAGCCCCGGTTCGGCACCACCTCGACGGCGCCCTCCAGCGCCAGTTGCTGCATCGCTTCGCGCACCGGCGTCGCGGACACCCCGAAGCGTTCGCCGAGCACCGGCGCCGAGTAGACCTCGCCCGGCAGCAGCTCCCCCGTGACGAGCGCGGTGCGCAGGGCGTCGAGGATCTGGCCGCGCACCGAGGCGCGCTGGACGACCGGCCGGGGCTGCTGCGCATCGGGCCCCCCCTCCCGACCGAAACCGAGAACGGCGGCGGGCAGCGGATCCGGGACTGGGGCCTGCACGGGGGCCTGCACGGGGGCCGGCTGGGAAACGGGCGCCGAGGCCGGCACGGCGGCTGCGGCGGAGCCGGGGGCGGAGGTCTCACCGTGCGTGTGCTCCCCGCGGACGGCGTCCGCCGGACCGCACCGCTCGCGTTCTCCCCTCGCGCCGTACTCGGCAGACCCGAGGGGTCCGGCAGACCTCGCGGCCCCGGCAGACCCGACGGGGCCGGGCCCGGCAGGCCCGACAGACCCGGCGCGCGACTGCACCGGCACCCGGGCACGGTCGTCGCCCTGTGGCGAAACCGGTATCCCCGTTTCCGTGGAGCCCTGCGCACTGTGCTCCACTGGGCCTCCTCCGGCGTTGTCGGTACTTGCGGTCATTACGGGTGGTTGTTACTCGTCCGTCAAGCACCTTAGGCGCACTGGCCGTCAGTTCAAATCCCAACGACAGTGATTTAGGTTAGGCTTACCTGCAATCGCTTTCGAAACGGCGGTCCGCCATGCCTCCAGCTTCGTCGGTCACGGCCGCGGCCTACGCCCGTCTCGCGGAGGCGCTGCCGGAGCTGAGCGTCACGGAGCTCGGGCACGCGGAACCGTTTCCCGACGGTGCCGGGTGGGTGCGCGCGGCGCAGCTGGCGGAGGGCGGACCGGCGCTGGAGGCCTTTCTCTCCTGGGACGACGAGCAGGTCGTGCGTGACTACGGTCACCGGGCTCGTCCGGACGTGATCGCGAGTTTCGGACTGCACCGGTACTCCTGGCCCGCCTGCCTGCTGATCACCGCCCCCTGGTTCCTGCACCGCCGAGTACCGCGTTTCCCCGTGACGCACGTCTCGTACGACCGCACCGACGGCGGCATGCGGATGGCCGTCCGCCCACCGACCTCCTTCGCCTGCCTGCCGGGCGACCCGGCGGCACTGCTGCCGGGCGCCCGGGTCGTCCGGGACGAGGAGGCGCTGCGGACCGAGGTGCGGGAGGCGATAGCAGAGCACCACGAGCCGGTGCTCGCCGGCTTCGGGCCCCGCGCGCGGCGCCGCGGCCGGGCCCTGTGGGGCATGGTGACGGACGAGATCGTCGAGGGCCTCTGGTACGTCGCCCGGCTGCTCGGCCCCGACGAGCACGAGCGCGCGAGACGGGAACTGGAACTCCTGCTCCCGGGCGCCACCCGCCCCTATGTCGGCTCGGCGGCCTTCCGCGACCTGGCCGGCCCGGACGGCGCGACCCTGCCGACCCGTGACCGGGCGAGCTGCTGCCTGTTCTACACGGTGCGCCCCGCGGACACCTGTGCCACCTGCCCGCGCACCTGCGACGCGGACCGCGTCACCAAGCTCACCGCTGCCGCCGCCGGTTGAGCACCCCTCAGACACCCGCGAGGACGCCCCGCCGACGAGGCGCCGTATGACGTCCCGTAAGATCACCCGGACGAGACCGCCCTACGGTTACGAGCGATTCACAATTTTCTCACTCGCCACGGGAACTTTCCGTTGAACCACCCGTACGGGTAGTCTTATTCGAACTCAACTCCCGCCCCTCAAGCGGCAGTTCGAGCAGAACGTCGCCCTGGGCATTCCCTTGCACCTCCTTGGCGGCCTCTTGCCCCGAAACCCCCTGAGGGACGGCGGGATTGGGCCACTATGGCGGGCGTTACGCCCTATCCCAATGCAAGGGACCCCAGATGAGACTGACCGACATATCGCTGAACTGGTTGCTTCCGGGCGCCGTACTGCTCCTGGGCATGCTGGCGGCGGTTGCGGTACTCGCGCGCGGCAAGCGCTCCTCGGGGGCAAGCGCGAGCGCGGACGATTCGTGGGAGCGTACCGAGGAGCGCCGCAGGCGCAAGGAAGCCATATACGGCACCGCCTCCTACGTCCTTCTGTTCTGCTGTGCGGCCGTCGCCGCCGCGCTCTCCTTCCACGGACTGGTCGGCTTCGGCCAGCAGAACCTCGGCCTCACCAACGGCTGGGAATACCTGGTTCCGTTCGGCCTGGACGGCGCCGCCATGTTCTGCTCCGTGCTCGCGGTGCGCGAGGCCAGCCACGGTGACGCGGCGCTCGGCTCCCGGATACTCGTGTGGACGTTCGCCGGCGCCGCGGCCTGGTTCAACTGGGTGCACGCGCCCCGCGGCCTGGGCCACGACGGAGCCCCGCAGTTCTTCTCCGGCATGTCCCTGTCGGCGGCCGTGCTCTTCGACCGGGCGCTGAAGCAGACCCGCCGGGCGGCGCTGCGCGAGCAGGGTCTGGTGCCCCGACCGCTGCCGCAGATCCGCGTCGTGCGCTGGGTGCGCGCTCCCCGTGAGACGTACAGGGCCTGGTCGCTGATGCTCCTCGAAGGCGTGCGCAGCCTGGACGAGGCCGTCGAGGAGGTCCGTGAGGACAAGGCCCGCAAGGAGGAGACCAAGCTGCGCCGCCGTGAGCAGCAGCGGGTCGAGCGGGCGCAGCTCAAGGCGATCAGCCGGGGTCACGGCCGTTTCCCCGGCCGCGGCGGTGGTGGCGGCGGCCGTCAGGTCGAGGCACAGGCCGCTCTGGAGCGGGCCACTGCCGAGCGGGTCGCCGCGGAGCCTGCCATAGCGAACTCGGCGGAGCAGCTGCCCTTGCGCTCACGTCCCTCTCTGCAGCCCGTCCGTCACGGTTCTGAGGCGTCGGCCACCGTCGACCTCACCGCGGAGGACGACACCATGGCCCTGCCGCGTCTCGACTCCCTGGAGCGCAAGCTCAAGGACCTGGAGCAGCAGTTCGGCTGACGAACAGTCAGAATCATGGGAAGGGGGCGCGACCGCGGCGGTCGCGCCCCCTTCCCATGACGTACGGCCTGCGCCTCGCCGCCGCCTGTGCCCCGCAGGTTCCCTTTCCCGAGGCTCGTCCCTCTTCCTGGGACTCGGCGTTTCAGGCAGCTCCGGCTGCCAGCTCGAACCAGACGACCTTGCCGCCGCCCTGCGCCCGGACGCCCCAGGTGTCCGCGAGGGACTCCACCAGGATCAGTCCACGCCCGTGCGTCCCCTCGTCGGGCGTCGGCGCACTCGGACGGGGCCGGCCGGCCGCGCCGTCCCGGACCTCCACACGCAGGCCGGACGGCGACACAGTGGCCGTCAGCACCGCGTCGTCGTCGGTGTGCACGAGCGCGTTGGTGACGAGTTCGCTGGTGAGCAGTTCCGCGGTCTCGGAACGGCCGGGCTTCCCCCAGCCCCGCAACAGTTCCCGCACCGCCCGGCGCGCCTCGGGCACCGCCCGCAGGTCGGCCCGTCCGAGACGGCGCCTGAGCTGCGAGCTGCAGCCCGGTTCCGCCGTGGTCTCGACAGGGTCCTGGCCGGTCTCCCCGGCGTTCTCCGCCTCCCCCGCCCCTCTCGTCCTCGAGGTGCCCGCGATCGTTGCCCGACCGCTACCCCGTGCCTGCCTTTCCATGGCCCCCGCCCGCGTGTCGATGTCGGTTCCCCTCCTGCTCGAACACGTTCACGGGGATCCATGCCCGATCGACACCAGGCCAGTCATGTCGAATTGTCAACACCCGGGTGTTCGGCCATGTTCGGGCGACGGGACGGGGGTTCCGGCGGGATTCCGGGCGCGGCGGCCGGAACGACGAGCCGGCCCGAGCCTCCGGGGTACCTGCCGGGCAGGCAACCCGCCCCCGGGATCGGACATCTCGAGGCCGTGCGCCGCGAGAAGCCGCGGCCGCGCGCTCCAAGGGGCCCCGTGTTCGCACGGCACTCGAGGCGGGGACGCCGCCCGTCGCCGGACCCGCGCGCGCCGGACGAACGCGCACCGTCCGACCGGTGCGGCCGGTCGCGCCGCGCCCCCGGATCCGAACGGCCGTCGGCGGACGTACCGTTCGAAAGCGGCGTCGTACACCAACGCACCTGGTCAAACTGCCGGTTCCTGTCGACCGGGCGGCCGTTCCGGTTGGCGCGAAGACGGTTCCGGGCTCGTGTGCGGTACCGGGTCGACCGTGCCCGTCGCCCTCGGAACGAGCGACGGAAGGCTGCGAGTTGCGGCCGAGGAACGCCGAACGACACTGCGGGTGCGTTCCCTTGAGGGAGCGCACCCGCACGACCGGCGTCCTGCCGGCCCGTCTGCTCTTCCGGACGACCACCCGCCGGCCGTCGTCCCCCGCATCAGGCCTACGCGCCTCGGGGACGGCTGACCGCCGGCCCTCGGCACGCAGGCCCACACACCTCTGCCGACCTGGCCGTAGTCGGGGAAGGGGAGTGACGGTTGGGACCGTGCGCCAGGTTGGCCTGAACCTGGTGGGTCCCGAAGGGTCCGCGGGAGTCCCGGTGGGTTGCGTCCGCCCGGACCTAGCCGACCTCGACCCCCGTCGTACCGATGTGGAAGATCTTGTGACTGTCGCGGGTCATGTCGACGATGAGCTTGGTGGTGTTGTTGCCGCCCCAGGTGAGCGTGACGACGGCCTCCGTGTAGTTCGCCGTGCCGTTGTCGGTGACCTTCCACGCGAGGGGGACGTTCTGAGCCTGAAGGACGCCGTTGGCGTGGTTACTCTCCTCCCAGGCCTTCAACTCCTTCTGGAATGCGGGAGTGAGGTAGTGCTTGCGGAGATCGTCCGCGAGCTTGCCGTCCTCGTCGATCACCGCGTCGATGTAGGTGCCGTAGAAGTTCGCGATGCGCGTGATGTTGTCGGACGGCTTCCCGCTGACGCTGCGCGGGCCGCCGGCGGACGCCTGTGCCGTCACCCCGAGCCCCAGGGCCAGGGCGAGCCCGGCGGCAACGGCCGTCCGGCGGGTGGTGCGCAGCCGGGTCGAGCTCTTGACCCCCGCGGCGGTCTGGACGGTCTGAACGGTCTTGTCGGTCTCGGTGCTCATTTTCGCGTTCCCCGTATGTCTCGTATGTTGCGTCTGTCGCGTGTGACGCGTGTGACGCGTGTGACGCGTGTGACGCGTGTGACGCGTGTGACGCGTGTGACGCGTGTGACGTGTGTGTCGCATGTGTCTTGTGTCTCGGGTGCGCAGACCGGACGGTCATTCCGGTGGCTCCCTGCGGTGCGCCTGGCGGCTGAATGTCGCGCGGGGCCGCCGCCGCTCCCGACCCCCGTGGCGGGAGCGGCGGCGCCCCCGGCGTTCTCAGGGGTCAGGGGTCAAGGGCCAGCGGCACGCGGTCAGTGCAGCTTGTTGACGGCCGTGACGGTCGTCTTCTTGAAGGCCTTCACCGGGGCGTCGTCGAAGTCGCCCATCTGACCCCAGTCGACGACCGTGACCGTGCTGCCGTCCCGGCCCACGGAGATGAGGCGGATGTCGGTCGCGCCCCAGGACGTCTCGGTGTGCAGGCCGTAGACGTGGGCGCCCTCCTCGACGTTGAGCTTTCCGTAGTCCCTGAGGGCGGCCTCGACCTCCGGGTCGGCCCGCTCGATACGGACGGGGCAGGACTTGATGTCCTTGTTGATGCGCGCGTACCGGCTCTTGGCCGCACTGACGGTGGCGTGCTCGACGCTGATCTGACGGGCACTCGCGTCGAGGTCGGTCCGAAAGTTCCGGTACCAGGAGTTCCGGCCGTTGCCCAGGGCCGCGCTCAGGCAGCGGTCCAGCTCGCCCTCGGGCGACACGCCGGCGGTGATCCTGCCCGCCGTCCACGTGGAGCTGGGGTGCGGCGGAAGGTTCGCGGCGGAGAGGAAGCCGGGCGGCTTCGGGGCGGCTGCGTTCGCCGGTGCGGCGAGCACGGCGCCGAGAGCGAGGCCGGCTGCGGACAGTGCGGCGAAACCGGTGAGCGTCTTCGCTCGGGTGCGCTTGGCCATGGATGTCCCCCGTGGGTGAGTGCCTGTGTCGATGAATGCCGTGGCTCGGCGAGTACGCGATCGACGAGTACGTGGAGGTGTACGCGTCGAGTCGTGATGCGTGGGTGGTGCATGGGTGGTGCGGTGTCGCTGCGAGGCCGATCGGTCGGTTCGGCCCTGGTCGGTGCGACACCAAGAGCATCGGCCGTCTCCCCGGCCGACTGCAACGGTCTTCGCCCGATCGGCCGTGGTGGAACCATCCCAGCCCATCTGACGTGCAGGTATACGGGTGCCTGGGATGACCGCCCGGGCCGGACGAGCACGGGGGAACAGTGTCGACCGACGACAGCGCAGGCGAAGTGACCGCGTTCGCGGCGCTCCTGACCGAGCTGAAGGGGCGCACGGAGCGCAGCTACGGCTCCCTCGCCCGCAGGTTGGGCATGAACACTTCGACTCTGCACCGCTACTGCGCGGGGGAAGCGGTTCCACAGGATTTCGCTCCCGTCGAGCGGCTTGCGGAGTTCTGCGGGGCGACGCAGGAGGAACGCCTCGAACTGCACCGACGGTGGCTGCGAGCGGTAGCGGCACGACAGCGAGCCCGGGGCGCAGTGGCGGACACAAGGGAAACGCCGGAAACCCTGGATGCCCAGGCAACCGAGGTAGCACCGGAAATCCGAACAGCCCGGGCCCTCCCGGAAACAGAGGAAACCTCTGGCACAGGCGAGGCGCTGGAAACCTCGGAGACGGCTGTCACGGCGGGAAGCGCGGAAACCCGATCACAAGCGCCCGCCCCGGCCTCACCGGTGGTGCAGATCCGGAAGCAGGGTGAGCAACGCGAGCAACAAACGCCTTCCCGGCGCTGGTATCGCAGCCGGCGCGCCTCGGTCCTCGTAGGCGTCGCCTGCGCGCTTCTCGCTGCTCTGGGCACGCTCTCCGCACTGCCGGACGGCGGCCGCCACCCGGCTTCCGTCGACGCGTCCCGCTCCACCGCACCGGTCTCCGTCGCGCCGACCGGGACTGCCGGTCCACACCGCTCCCCCACTCCCACCGCCCCTGCCCTCGCCTCGCCCACGCCCGGCGCGATCTCGCCCGTCTCCGGATCCGGCAGCGCCCGTCCCTCACGCGGCGCCGCTCCGACCGGCGACGGGAACGCGGCCGCGCACACCGGCGCGCCTCTCGCCTGGACAGCCGACTCCCAGGTCTGGGCGCTCGGCTGCGGTCATGACTACGTCATCGACAAGCCTCCCGCGCAGGTTCCCCCGCCTCCCACGGAACAGGACGCCGGCCCCTGGGCGACGGCACAGGGCGCGGTGCACGGACGGGAGACCAACGTGGAGATCTCGGTGCAGGGCCGCAGCTCCACGGCCGTCGTGCTGACGGCGCTGCGCGTCCGGGTGGCCGGCCGCGCCGCACCCACGCCGGGCACTGTGTACGCCATGGACCGGGGCTGCGGCGGCTCGCTCAGCAAGCGTTACTTCGCGGTCGACCTGGACAAGGACCGTCCCGTGGCGCACTCGGTCGCCGGCGACGACGCGGGCACGCCGATCCCGGCGGTGAGCCTGCCCTACCGCGTGTCGAGCAAGGACCCGGAGGTCCTGCTCGTCACGGCGCGGACCGAGAACTGCGACTGCAACTGGTACCTCGAGCTGGACTGGTCTTCGCAGGGCCGTACCGGCACCGTACGCATCGACGACCACGGCCGCCCGTTCCGCACGAGCGGCATCAAGGGGCTGCCGCGTTACTGGTACGGCTCGGACGAAGGCGAGCGCCGATGGGTCCCGGCGGTCGACTGACCCCTGCCGGCGACGCCACCGCCCGCCGCGACGGCCCACCGGGCCGACAGTCCGTGTTGCCGAATGGCGGTGTGGTCCAGGACCGGTGTAGCCGACAGGTCGTGTGGTCGAAGGCCGCAAAGCCGAAGGCCCCGTGGCAGACGGCCCACCGTACCGGCGGCTCGCCTGCCCGAGTGAGCCGTCAAAGGCGCGGTACGTTGCGCAGGTTGGAGCGGGCCATCTGCAGCATCCGGCCCACTCCGCCGTCGAGGACGATCTTCGAGGCGGACAGGGCGAACCCGGTCACCATGTCGGCGCTGATCTTCGGCGGGATGGACAGCGCGTTGGGGTCGGTGACGACGTCGACGAGAGCCGGGCCCTTGTGCCGCAATGCGTCCCGCAGCGCTCCGGCCAACTGTTTGGGCTTCTCGACCCGCACGCCGTGGGCCCCGCACGCGCGCGCCACGGCCGCGAAGTCGGGGTTCTTGTTGGCGGTGCCGTACGAGGGCAGACCGGCGACCAGCATCTCCAACTCCACCATGCCCAGCGAGGAGTTGTTGAAGAGGACGACCTTCACGGGCAGGTCGTACTGGACGAGGGTCAGGAAGTCGCCCATGAGCATGGAGAAGCCGCCGTCCCCGGACATCGCGACCACCTGGCGGCGACGGTCGGTGAACTGTGCGCCGATCGCCATCGGCAAGGCGTTCGCCATCGAGCCGTGGGTGAAGGAGCCGATGACCCTACGGCGGCCGTTGGGCGTGAGGTAACGCGCCGCCCAGACGTTGCACATGCCGGTGTCGACCGTGAACACGGCGTTCTCGTCGGCGATTTCGTCGAGGACGGCGGCAACGTACTCGGGGTGGATGGGAACGTGTTTCTCCACTTTCCGTGTGTACGCCTTCACCACCCCCTCCAGCGCATCGGCATGTTTCTTCAGCATCCGGTCGAGGAAGCGGCGGCTCTCCTTTGCCCGCACGCGCGGAATCAGGCAGCGCAGCGTCTCGCGTACGTCACCCCAGACCGCGAGGTCCAGTTTGGAGCGGCGGCCGAGATGTTCGGGCCGTACGTCGACCTGCGCGATCTGCACGTCGTCGGGGAGGAAGGCGTTGTACGGGAAATCGGTTCCGAGCAGGATCAGGAGGTCGCACTCGTGCGTGGCTTCGTATGCGGCGCCGTAGCCGAGGAGACCGCTCATGCCCACGTCGTAAGGGTTGTCGTACTGGATCCACTCCTTGCCGCGCAGGGCGTGTCCCACCGGGGACTTGACCTTTCCGGCGAACTCCATGACCTCGGTGTGCGCGCCGGCCGTCCCGCTTCCGCAGAAAAGGGTCACCTTGTCGGCTGCGTCGATCATCTCGACGAGCGCGTCGATCTCGGCGTCGCCTGGCCGGACCGTGGGGCGGGAGGTGACGAGAGCGGTTTCGACCGTCTTCTCCGGGGCGGGCTGATCGGCGATGTCACCGGGAAGCGACACCACGCTGACGCCGCTGCGGCCGACCGCGTTCTGAATGGCGGTGTGCAACAGCCGGGGCATCTGTTTCGGACTGGAGATCAGCTCGCTGTAGTGGCTGCATTCGCGGAACAACTGGTCCGGATGGGTTTCCTGGAAGTAGCCGAGTCCGATCTCGCTGGAGGGGATGTGCGAGGCGAGGGCGAGGACGGGTGCCATCGAGCGGTGGGCGTCGTAGAGACCGTTGATGAGGTGGAGGTTGCCGGGCCCGCAGGAGCCCGCGCATGCGGCCAGCCTCCCGGTGATCTGCGCTTCCGCGCCGGCGGCGAAGGCGGCCGTCTCCTCGTGGCGGACGTGAACCCAGTCCATGGCGGGGTTGCGGCGCACGGCGTCCACCACGGGGTTGAGGCTGTCGCCCACCACGCCGTAGAGGCGTCGCACGCCCGCGCGGGCGAGGATGTCCACGAACTGCTCGGCGACGTTCTGCTTGGCCATGGATCGACGCACCCTTCGGTCGCTGCCGGGTTCTTCCCTCCACAGTGGCCGCGACCGCCCGCTCACGCCTCCCAGACGGCAGCCGCGGTCCGGTCGTCGGCGTAGCCCTTCACCCTCACCTGGGTGTCGGCGAGGAAGGCGGCCAGGCCGGGCGGAGTGGGGCCCGACCAGCGTCCCGTCAGATAGGCGGACAGGTCCGGCTCGCCGCGCAGGGGGTCGGCGAAGCCCGCGGTGCACATCAGGAGCGTGTCCCCCGGGCGGGCTACCGAGGCACGGAAGCGGAACGGTTCCCGTGGCGGCTCAGGGGCCGGGTCGTAGGGGCTCGGGGGCGTCGCGACGCCCAGGTCCATGGTGAGCCGGTCTCCCTCGGGCGTCTCGGCGGGCAGCGAACCGAATCCGACCACGGGCGCGCCCGCGACCTCGCCGACCCGTGGCTCGATGTCCCGCCACACGCCGCCGCGCAGCCGGAAGAGTCCGCCGCCTCCGACGCCGAAGAACACGCGCGTGCGGCAGTCGGGGTCGGCGGGCAGAAGGAGGCAGCGCAGCGTGGCCGCGTACTCCTCCGGCTCGAGGCCCTGCTCGGCGGCGCCGGCGCGGAGCCGGCCGAGGCTGCGGTCGGTGAGGCGGTGCAGGCCCGACTTCAGGTCGCCGCGCCGGGCCGCGCGGATGTCCTCCGCCAGTCGGACGTGACTGCGCCCCACGGCGCGACCGATCCACTGACACACTTCGGCGGCCGCCCGGTGCGCCCCCGGCGTCGCCCTCGCGCCGGTCGCCATCGCGACGAGGATCAGCGCGTGCTCACCCGTGCCGAAGCGGGCGGTGAGGAGCGAGTCACGGCGCGGCTCGCCCCGGTAGCGGGCGGAATCCCCCCGCACGGACGCCGCACGCAAGGCGCACGCTCCGTACCGGGCTCCGTCCATGACGGTGTCGGCGACCAGATCGTCCAGTTCGTCCGGATCGGCGGGCGGCAGAGCGGTCGGCTCGGGGTCGTATGTGGGCGGCCCGGAGCCGACGTAGTCCTTGAGGGCGAGGCCGCGGGTGGGGTCGGGAGGCAGGGCAGGGAACGCGGGAACCGTGGGCGGATGACCGGGCTCGGGCCCGGGATCGCTGCGGGGATCGGGAGGGCCGCCGACGCCGGGCGCGCGCTCGGGTGCCGGAAGCGCCCGTGAGGAGGTGGCGGCCGGAGCGCTCGGAGCGGCCGCGGCCACGGGGGCGGCCGGGGAGTCGGTGACCGTCAGGGGTGCCGCAGTGCCGCCGGCATGGACAGTGGGGGCGGTCGGAGGCGGCGGGACGTGTGCCGGACGGGGCGGCACACTGGGCGGCGGCGGGGCTCCGAGGGCGCCGGATGCGCTGAGCGGTTCGGCGGCGGAGGCCGGTGTCGGGGGCGGGCCGGCTGGCACGGGCGGCACGACCGGCGCCGGCGGTCCGGCCGCGGCGGACTCCGTCTCCGCCGACCCGGGGGGACTGGTCGCGGACGGCCCGGGGTCGGAGGACGGCCCGGGGTCGGAGGACAGCCCGGGGGCTGGGTACGGCCGCTCGGCGAACCCCGGCGGCAGGGGGCGGGAGGGAAAGTTCGAGGGACTGGATGGGGTGTCGGACGGCGGTTCCCAGGGAGCGCGATGCCGGCCCTGCGAAGCGGTTCCCGGGGCGGTGCCGGCTGCGTCCCCAGCAGGGGCTGCACCTGCGTCGGCAACCGATTTCGCGCGGCGTGATGCGGCAGAGAGTGTTTCCGCACCAGGCGCCGTACGCGCTTCGAAAGGCCTTTCCGCGGTCTCGACGTTCGAACCTGTTTCGACAGCGCTTCCCCGCGCCTGCAGGTTCCGCGGGTTTCGGCCTGCGTCGCCCCCGCCGTCCCCCTCGGCAGCGCCACACCCGGCTGCCGGCCCCGCAACAGCCGGGACATCGGGCCCGGAAACGGTTTCGGCACCCGACGGAAAGCCCGGTTCGCAACCGGGCGCAGGAACGAGATTCCCACCAGGCTGAGAAACGGGCTCAGAAAAAGGTTGTCGACCTGGTTCGGGAACGGGGTCAGAGAACGATCCCGCAACGGGTCGGGCGACGGGTCGACCTCGCGGCGGCGGCACCGGCAGCGGCACCGGGGAACCGGTTGCCGACGGCGTTCCCGCCGTCGCGCCGTCGTCCGGCGAGGTCCACCAGTCGACGCCCCCACCAGGAACGCTGCGCCCGTCGCGCGGGGCCGGCACGGAGCTCACGCCGCCCGTGCCGCCGTCCTCCCCCCTGTCCGCTCCCTCCGCCGCGCCCGCGGGGCGCACCGCTCCCGCGGCCGAGGCGAAGCGATCGTCCAGGGAGTCGGCGGCGGGTACGGGTCCCGTGTCCTCGGTGGCGTCGTCGTACAACTGCCCCCACCAGTCGTCCTCGTGACCGGTGGGCCTTCCCCCCTGCTGACTCATGCCCCTGATTGTCCACCGCACGGGCCGTATGAAAACGGGGCGTCCGCAAAATCCGTCCTGGCTGATCGCATCGGGCGGCAAGCTGAGCGAAGTTCTGCACACCAGTGCGACCAGAGGGGTCAAGAGTCGCCGGACGGTTCCACCCCCCACGGGAGAACCGTCCGGCGACATGGGTGACCCGGTCTCATATCCCCTGTGCGCCCCTGCGCGCGTCAAGAGTCCGGATCACGTTCGTCGAGACCTCGGAGGACGACATGGTGACCGACCGTTCCGGGCCTGCACGGCGTTTCCGGAGATCCTCTGTGGATTTCAGTGGATGATCACGGGTTTCCGCCGTCGCCCACACCTTGGCAGAGTGACTGGCGGTACGGCGATGATGTACGGCGGCGGGTTTACGCCGTGGCTGTTTCCCGCCAGTTACGGGGACGTCACATCGCACAGCGACCGCCAGAAACACTCATGAAACGTGGGAAACGAGAGGGAGGGCCGGCGCCTGATGCTGAGAGCGATAGGGCTCGACGAGACGCACGAGTCGGCATACCGGGAGCTGGTGTCCGTGGGTGCGGCAGACGTGCCCCACCTCGCACGCCGGCTGACCCTCGGCGAGCACGACACGGAGCGCGCCCTGCGCCGACTGGAGCGCCACGGTCTGGCCGCCCAGTCCTCGGGCCGTCCCGGACGCTGGGTCGCCGCTCCTCCGGGCGTCGCCCTGGGCGCCCTGCTCACCCAGCAGCGTCACGAACTGGAGAAGGCCGAGCTGACGGCGGCGCAGCTCGCGGAGGAATACCGGGCGACCTCGACCGAGCCGGCGGTGCACGATCTGGTCGAGGTCGTGACGGGCGCCGCCGCCGTCGCCCAGCGCTTCCTGCAGATCCAGCTCGGGGCGAGCCACGAGGTGTGCGCCCTGGTCACCGGCACCACGGTGGCCGTGACCGGCAGCGAGAACGACGCGGAGAAACAGGCGACTGCCCGTGGGGTGCGCTACCGCGTCGTCCTGGAGCGTGCCGTGCTCGACCAGCCCAACGGCATGACGGAGGTGACTGCCGCGTTGGGCCGGGACGAGCAGGTGCGGGTGGTGGACCAGGTGCCGACGAAGCTGGTGGTCGCCGACCGCTCGCTCGCGCTCGTGCCGTTGAACGCCGGCTCCGCCGAGCCTGCCGCGCTGGTGGTCCACGCCAGCGGCCTGCTGGAGCTGCTGTCCAGCCTGTTCGAGTCGGTCTGGCAGGTGGCGTTGCCACTGCGCTGCGGCGTGGTCGGTGTCGCCGAGCAGGGGCCGGACGGTCCCGACACCGCCGACCTGGAGATCCTCTCCCTGCTCCTCGCCGGGATGACCGATGCCAGCGTGGCCAAGCAGCTCGATCTGGGACTGCGGACCGTGCAACGTCGGGTGAAGAGGCTGATGGAACTGACAGGGGCGTCCACGCGGCTGCAGCTGGGCTGGCACGCGTACGAGCGCGGCTGGGTGACCCGCGAGCGCTGACCGCGGGAACGCTCCCGGCACCACCTCTTGACCTGCGCGTTCTTTCCGGCTCGGGCACCCTGGGCAGATGGGAGTGTGGGAACTCCTGCTGGTCGGACTGGTTGTTCTACTCGGCCTGTGCGGAGTGCTGGTGCCCGGCGTGCCGGGGTCGTGGCTGGTGTGGGCCGCGATCCTGTGGTGGGCGCTGGAGGATCCGCAGCCGGTGGCCTGGGTCGTGCTGGTGGGCGCCACGGCGGCCTTGTTCGTGTCGCAGGTGGTGCGCTGGTCCCTGCCGCCCCGCCGGCTTCGCGCGAGCGGCGCGACCCCCCGGATGGCGGTGTACGCCGGACTCGGCGCGTTCCTCGGCTTCTTCCTGATCCCCGTGCTCGGCGCCATCCCCGGGTTCATGGGCGGCGTCTATCTCTCAGAACGCCTTCGCCTGGGCCGCCACGGCGAAGCGCGGGCCGCCCTGCGCAGAGCGATGCGCTCGGGCGGCTCCAGCGTCCTCGCGGAACTGTTCACCTGCCTGCTGATCATGGGCGCGTGGCTGGGTGCGGTGCTGTGGGGGTGACGTCCCGCCACAGCGCCCGCCGGTGCGTGCGGCCGCAGCGTGGGGAGTACGGCAGCGCCGTGCGGAAGTACGGCCGCGCCGTGCGGAAGTACGGCCGCGCCGTCCGACGGCGGAGCCCCCGGACGGCCTTGAGCCTCGATGTCCCCCAGTTTCTGCGCACAGCATGGTGGATACCGGCTCACACACCGGCACGATGGGGCACGGGCTCGCGTCGCCGGCACTGTGGGCACGGGCCCGGACGCACCTCGGCGGCGTCGCCGAAACGGCACGACAGGACGGGACCGGCCGGGTCAGAGCTGCGACCGGAGCGATCCCTCCAGCGTCAGCAGGCGCACCTTGCGGTCGAGGCCTGCCGCATACCCGGTCAGGGAGCCGTCGGCGCCGATGATCCGGTGACAGGGGCGCACGATGAGCAGCGGGTTCGCCCCGACCGCCCCTCCGACGGCCCGTACCGCCATCCGCGACACCCCGAGCCGGGCGGCGACCTCGCCGTACGTCGTGGTCGCGCCGTACGGGACGGAGTCAAGGGCGGCCCACACCCGCTCGCGGAACGCGGTGCCCTCACTGCGCAGCGGCAGCCGGAACTCTTTCAGTTCTGCGGCGAAGTAGGCGGCAAGCTGCTCCTCGGCCGAGCGGAAGGGCCCGCGATCGTGCCGCCAGTACTCCTGGACGGTTCGTCCACCCTTCTGTCCGGGCATGGAGAGGCTGGTCAGCGCTCCGTCGGGGTCCGCAGTGAGCAGCAGCGGGCCGAGCGGGCTCTCCACATGAGCCCAGTACGTCGAGCCGTTCGCCGTCGGACCTACCGGACCCGCCAAGCCTGCCAGGCGGGCCGGTGGCACGGTTTCTACGCTTTCTGCGGTTTCTACGTTCTCTGCGGTTTCCACTGCGGCTGCCGTTTCTGCGGTTTCCATTGGACGTCCGGATCGCGTCGGAGGCATCGAAGACGACGAGTTCATAGGCTGGGTCGGCTGGGTCGGCTGGGTCGGCTGGGTCGGCTGGGTCGGCTGGGTCGGCTGGGTCGGCTGGGTCGGCTGCGTCGGCTGCGTCGGCTGCGTCGGCTGCGTCGAGTGTGTCAGTTCGGTCGGGACGGCCGGTTCGGTCATCGTTCCTCCGCAATGCGCAGGTGGTGCGCGGCGTACGTGCGCCAGGGGCGCCAGGTGTCGGGCGCGTCCACTCCGGGTGGCGCGACGTCGGGGTCGCCGAGGGCGCGGGCACGGATCTCCGCGACGGTGCCGACGTCCAGGCCGGGCAGGGCGAGCAGAGCCTCCTGGGCGTCGTCCCGATCGGCGCCGACGTCCAGGCGTACGGCGCCGTCGGCGAGGGCCGCGGCGAGCGGGCCGGAAGGGCTCCCGGGCTCGGCCTCTGCCAGGACGGCGGGCTCGGGAAAGAGGCGGGTGAGGGACCCACAGGGTGCGTCGAGAACCTTGCCGTAAGCGCGTACGAGCCTTTCGGCCTCCGCTCGTCCCACGAGCGCCCGCATCGCGTACTCCTCCGGGTCGGCCGCCCCTGGCGCGCGCAGCCCGGGCCGCGCGGTGACCAGCGGTGCGAGTCGTGGATCCGCGCTCAGCCGCTCGTCGACGGCGTAGGGGTCTGCGTCCAGATCGAACAACCGGCGCAGCCGCTGGACTGCGGTGGTGAGATCGCGGGGGTCGGTGAGGTGCAGCCGGGCGTCGAGCCAGCCCCCGGGGTGTACGGCAGGCGCCCTGCCCGGGCGTCCCGCGCGTCCGCTCGCGTACTCGCTCACGGCGGCGATCCCGGTGCCGTACGGCAGCCGCAGCGTACGGCGGTAGGTGCGACGGCCGGACGGCCCGCTCACCTCCTCCACTCCGGCCACCGCCTGCCGGTGCAGCAGGTCGAACACGGCGGCGCTGTGGTACGGGCCGCGGTGGGCGAGCCGCAGCGGAATCCCGGCGGAAGGGACGGCGGCGGGCGGGGTGGCGGTGCGGCCGGTCGTGCGCCCCGCGGTCCGCAGTTCGGTCGGAGTGGACGCGTACACGGCCCGAACGGTGTCGTTGAACTGGCGCACACTGGCGAAGCCGGAAGCGAAGGCGATCTCCGTGACGGGCAGGCCGGTCGTCTGGAGCAGGACCCGCGCGGTGTGCGCGCGCTGCGCCCGGGCGAGGGCGACCGGTCCCGCGCCCAGTTCGGCGGTGAGCTGGCGCTGGATCTGACGTGCGCTGTAGCCGAGCCGCACGGCGAGCCCGGTGACGCCTTCCCGGTCGACGACTCCGTCGCCGATCAGCCGCATGGCCCGGCCGACGACGTCGGCGCGCGCGTTCCAGTCCGCCGATCCCGGGACGGCGTCCGGCCGACACCGCCGGCAGGCCCGGAATCCGGAGCCCTGCGCGGCGGCGGCCGTCGCGAAGAAACGCACGTTACGGCGTTTCGGTGTCACTGCGGGGCAGCTGGGCCGGCAGTAGATGCCGGTGGTCTCGACGGCGAAGAAGAACTCGCCGTCGAACCGTGCGTCCCTGCTGCGAACCGCCTCGTAACGGTTTTCCTGGTCCGTCATGGGTCCCAGTCTTCGCCCGTGACGGCGACCCTGCTAGCGGAAATCGGACGTGACGCTGAAGGACAGAAAACGAGGGAAACAGTTACCGGCCAGAGTTACCGGCCGACCGGTCGGCCGACGCGGAGAAACGTCTCGCCACGAGAAGGCCAACCTGTTCCGGCCTCCGAAACGCGTTACTGCCGTCTCACATCCGAGCTCCGGAACCCGTTACTGCCGTCTCACATCCGACCTCCGGTCGTCGTACTCGCGCCCAGCCGTCAGGCGTCAACCGTCCGGCCCCCACCGCCGAATGTCAGGCGTCCGGCGACCGGCGACCGGCGACCGGCGACTGACCTGCTGTCCGGCATCACCGCGGAGGAGCGGGCCGCCACGGGCCGCGGCCGCGCTTGGCCTCCGCGGCCGCCCGGCCCTCGGCCTGCCTGCGCTTCCAGTCCTGTCGGACGTCGGCGCGCAGCCGGGCATCGGACTTGGCGACGATCCACTGATTCTCCCGGACGAGTTTGCGGTAACTCTCGAGCCGCCTGTGGGACAGCTCCCCCTCGTCGACGGCCGTCCGCACCGCGCATCCCGGCTCGGACTCGTGCGCGCAGTCGTGGAAGCGGCAGCCCCGTGCGAACTCCTCGATCTCCGAGAAGACCCGTCCGACCCCGGCGCCGGCGTCGAAGAGGCCGACGCCGCGCAGGCCGGGTGTGTCGATGAGGACGCCCCCGCCGGGCAGCGGCAGCAGATTGCGGGTGGTGGTGGTGTGACGTCCCTTGCCGTCCTGGTCGCGGATGGCCTGGACGCCCATCACGTCGGCACCCACCAGGGCGTTCGCGAGCGTCGACTTGCCCGCGCCGGACGCCCCGAGCAGCACGGAGGTGCCGCGTCCCAGGATGTCGGCCAGTTCCTCGACGCCCTCGCCGGCGCGGGCGCAGACGGTGAGCACGGGCACTCCGGGCGCGCCGGCCACGACATCCTCTACCAGGTGGGACAGCGCGACCGGGTCGGGCACCAGGTCGGACTTGGTGAGCACCACGACGGGCTGGGCGCCCGACTCCCAGGCCAGCGCCAGGAATCGTTCGATCCGGCCGAGGTCGAGTTCGACGGCGAGCGACATCGCGACGACGGCGTGGTCGACGTTGGCCGCGAGGATCTGGCCCTCGGACCGCTTGGAGGAGGTGGAGCGCACGAAGGCGGTACGACGCGGGAGGAGCGTCCGTACGTAACGCGGGTCCCTGCCCTCGGGATCGACGGCGGCCCAGTCCCCCGTGCAGACGACCTTCATCGGATCGTGAGGGACGACGAACTCGGTGTCGGCGCGGACGACGCCGGTTTCGGTGACGACGTCGCACAGGCCGCGGTCGACCCGTACGACACGACCCGGCAGGAGCCCCTGTGCGGCATGAGGAGCGAACGCGGCCGCCCAGTCCTCGTCCCAGCCGTACGGGGTGAGCGGATGCCGGGAACCCGCTTGCGGAACGCAAGCCGTCGGGACAGCAACAGGTCCCGAAGTGCCGGATACCGAGGAAGCGGTTACCGAGGAACCGGTTACCCCCGTACCGGCGGCGGAGGGTACGGAATCCGGAGATGCGGAAACCGACGTATGGAACACCGCGGAGCCGGAGGCCGACGCGGAGGAATCCGAAGAAATGGGGAAAGACAAGGAAAACCCTTCACAGGGCGATCCCGGCAGTGTTCGGCGGCGCGAAAACGCTTACCCGCACGAAGCGAAGAGGAAGGAGGTCAGCCGGAGACCGCGGAGGTGGTGTGAACGATCGTCTGGTCGCTGCGGACAGCGTCCTTCAAGGCGACAGTCATGGGTCACACCTCCGTTTCGCGTCCGAGGGGCAGCGGCGGCCGTCGGCCCCGCGCAAGACTCACTCAGGATAGGGACACCCTCCAGCCGAACGCCACTGGATTTCCCGCGACATTCGACGAGTGCCGTTCCCGCGGTTGCCCCCTCGGTCACCCCGCTCCCGTCTCACCGGCCCGGGCGGGGCACACAGTTCGGCCGTCGCCCCTCCGACCGGGGTGGCCCCACCGGGCTGTGCCCGCCCCGGATTCCCCCAGACACCCTGGTCACCCCGGTCGCCCCGCAACCAGCCCGGTCACCCCCAGTCACCCGGCAGCCAGCCCGGTCACCCCCGGTCGGCCGCAGCCGCCCCGGTCACTCCCGGCGACCGCGGATCGCCTCGTGACCGGAGCGATCACCGCGGCCGAGCGCGGGCCGGCGCTTCCGCACCGGCCCTCCGCTCACTTCCCCGCGCACGCCTGCCCGTTGAGGGCGAACGCGTACGGCGCGGTGTTCTTTCCGTGCCACGAGGCGAGGAACCCGAAGGTGAGGGTGCCGTTCGCCGCGACCGTCCGGTTGTAGTCGGCCGCGGTGGCGGTGACGCGGGAGCCGTCCTGGGCGAGGCTCGCGTCCCACATCTGGTCGACCCGCTGGCCGTCGCGGAAGGACCAGGCCACCCGCCAGGCGTCGAGAGCGTGGTCGGTGGTGACGGTGACGGTGGCCTGGAAGCCGTCCGGCCACTGGTTGACCAGGTCGTACTGGACCTCGCAGGCCGCGTCCTGCGTGCCGTCCCCGGCTCCGGCGGTGGCCGAGGAGGTGCCCTGCGGCTCGGGGTCGGGCTTGGTGTCGTCGCCCGTCCCCTTCGTCGGCGAGGCGCCGGCGTCGGCCGACCGCCTCGGGGCGGACGAGGACGGCGCGGCGGAGCTGGCGGGCGCGGCGGAGGGCAGTCGCGCACCGGGGCCGGCCACCGGGCTGCTGTCCGTGGGGCCTGCCTTGGCGAGGCTGTCGCCGCCGCTGTCGCCGGGCATCATCGACACGGCGAGCGCGAGTCCGGAGACGAGGACGGCGGTGACGAGAAGTCCGTTGCGCCGCACCCGCGCCTTGTTGGCGGCGGCCTGCGCGGCCGCGCTCCCGGGGTCCGGCGCGGCGGGGCTGCCGCCGCCGAGGCGCACTTCGGCAGCGCGGCGGCGGCGCTCCAGGTAGGCGAGGCCGCCCCAGCCGATCACGCCCTGGGCGAGAGCGGCGGGCAGTCCCCCGCCGTGCAGCCGCAGACAGGCCGCGGCCTCCGCGCACTCCACGCAGGTGGCGAGGTGCCGGGAGAGGTCGGGGGGCGTGTCGGCGGCGGGTGAGCGGGTGACGGCGTCCAGGAGCCGGACGTAGCTGCGGCACTCCGCGTCCATCGGAGTGTCGAGATGGTTACGGTGACAGCGGTCTCGAAACAGACCGCGGACCTCGTTGAGCTCCTCCACCGCGGCGGACTGGTCCAGGCCCTGACGGCGGACGACGGCCTGCAGCGGCAGCGCCTCCACCTCCGCCAGCCACAGCAGCGCGGCGTCGGCTTCCTGCATGTCGCGCAGGCCGCGCAGGGCGATGGGACGGCTCAGCGGCGGCCCGACGTACCGTGCGGCCTTGTCCGAGTTGAGCCACAGGCGCAGGTCGGGGTCGAGTTTGTGACCGTGTCCCTGAGCCTCCCAGGCGGCCGCCGTGGCGCGCACGGCGGTCAGCAGCAGGGGGATTCTGGGCAGCCGGGAGGAGCGGCGGCCGGCGCCTCGCGCGGTGCCGGACTCGGCGGCGCGGGCCTCGCGTATGCCGAGTGCGAACGCCTCACGGGCCAGTTGGTTCGCCGCGGTCGAGCCGGACGTGCACAGGTCCGCGTACGACAGGACGGCGTCCCAGCACTCGGAGAACAGCGCGGCCTCAGCGGCGTCCTTCGGGGTCGGCAGGTCGGGCATGGGTCTCCTGCATCCACAAGCAAGGTCAACTCACCATGACGGCAATGGAGTTGGGGGGAACCTCGCGGCAGGGGCAGAGCTTTTCACGTTACCGACACAACTGACAAGCGCCCTGTTCAGATGTCATGTATAGACAGCAGGACAGGGAGGAAGGAAAGCGGCCGCGCCCGTTACTCCGGTCAGTGGTACGGGCGCGGGCCGCCCTGCGTTCAACGTCGATGCCAGGTTTCTTCATCGACTGCGGGGACTATACGGTCGCCGCGTCCTGCGCCGGAAGGCTGTCCATGAAGGAACTCACGGAGAACACCGCCCGGCCGGGTCCCGGCGGGCCGTAGCCGGGCGGCGAGGAGAGCCCGAACTCGTCCATGGCGGCACGGTAAGCCTGCAGCAACCGGATGTGGTACTCCAGCGGCGCACCCTGCGGGTTGGCCTTGCCGAGCGGCGTGGTGGGCTCCGGGCACCAGGTGGTGAAGCGGGGCGTGATGCCGTGCGACATGAAGAAGCGCAGCCCCTCCGTCGTGGAGGCGATGGCCTCGTCGACGGTCGTGAAGCCGAACGGCTCGGCCATCTCGACCCCCGCGACGAAGTTGGGGATGACGTTGCGCGCGCCGAAGACCTCCGCCGAGTCGAGGATCCGCCTGTGCCACTCGTCGCGGCCGACGTAGCGCTCCTTGCCCGGGCAGTACAGCTCGAACAGGCGGCGGTCCCACACCTCGTAGTTGGGGTGGTAGATCTGCACCCCGTAGTCCTTGAAGCGCTGTACGTCGTCGCGGGGCAGCGCCTGGGCGACGACCTTGCCGATCCAGCGGCCGGGGAAATGCTCCTCGATGGCCTTGGCGTAGCGGCCGTAGAAGTCGGCCTCGTCGCGCCCGCCGACGGTCTTCGTGATGGCGCCGCCGGTGAGCGTGTAGGCGGTGGAGGCCTTCTGGGTGTCGTAGCGGTCGATGATCTCCAGCGCTTCGAGGACCTCGTCGACGTCCTTGACGCCCGTGTAGGGGCGGCCGGCCGCCTTGTGCTGGCGCCAGTTGTGGTTGATGTCGCAGTACTGGCACTCCTCCTTGGCGCCGAAGTACTGACACACCCGGAAAACGGTCAGATAGATGAGATAGCCCCACTGGATGGTGGGGGCGACCTCCATGACGGACTTCCCGTTGGAGAGCTTGTGCCGGTAGTACTCCGGCATCGGCGGCACTCCGACGTCGGCGATGCGGCCGCCGTCGAGGTAGAGCCCGAGCAGTCCCTCGTCGTCCGCGGCGACGCGATAGGGCGAGGACGGGTTCACGCGGACCGAGACGACCGTGCGCCGCAGGTCGTAAGGACCGCCGGTGAGGATGATCTCCTCCGGCGGGCGACGCAGCGCGGCCTCGCCGAGCTCGGGCAGGGTGCTGTGGTCGAAGGAGAAGATGAAGTAGGACTTCGGCTTGACCTCTCCCGACTCGTTGTCGCTGAGCGCCGAAGGGTCGAAGGCCACGCCTCCGCGCAGCAGGTCCTCCTTGAACACGGCCTCCCGCGGAACATGCGGAAACCGCTCCATCAGATCCTCGACCAGCGCGGTACGGCTGCCCATCCGTCTCTCCTCCCGGCTCAGGCGTACGACTCCTCACGGTATGCCCCGGCCGGCGCGGAGGTGGGGGCGGGGGGTCTCGTGTTGCGGGCAGGGTAGGTTCCACCTGGGGAATCCCGGATTCTCGATCTCCTCAAAGGGGCGAACGCCGTATGACCGAAACCGTTACGAACTGGGCCGGCAACATCACCTTCGCCGCGAAGGAGCTGCACCGTCCGCACTCGCTCGACGCGCTCAGGTCGCTCGTGGCGGCCGCCGGACGGGTGCGGGTGCTGGGCAGCGGGCACTCGTTCAACCGGATCGCCGAGCCGGGCGGCGACGGGGTGCTGCTGTCGCTGAGCGCCCTGTCAGGCGAGGTCGAGGTGGACACGGCGGCGCGGACCGTGCGGGTCGGGGGCGGGGTCCGGTACGCCGAGCTGGCGCGCCGCGTCCACGAGCACGGGCTCGCGCTCGCGAACATGGCTTCCCTGCCGCACATCTCGGTCGCCGGGTCGGTGGCGACCGGCACACACGGCTCGGGGGTCGGCAACGGCTCGCTCGCCTCGTCGGTACGGGGCGTGGAGATCGTCACCGCGGACGGCTCCACGGTCGTCCTGGAGCGCGGCGACGAGCGGTTCGGCGGGGCCGTCACCTCGCTGGGCGCCCTCGGCGTGGTGACCGCGCTGGTCCTGGACCTGGAGCCGGCCTTCCGGGTCGAACAGCATCTGTTCACCGAACTCCCGCTGGAGGGACTGGACTTCGAGACGGTGGCCGGCGCCGCGTACAGCGTGAGCCTGTTCACGGACTGGGATGCGCCCGGGTTCCGGCAGGTGTGGCTGAAGCGACGCACGGACGAACCGCTTGCCGACTTCCCGTGGGCCGTCCCGGCCGTGCGGGCATTGCACCCGGTGCCGGGGATGCCGGCCGTCAACTGCACCGAGCAGCTGGGCGTGCCCGGGCCCTGGCACGAGCGGCTGCCGCACTTCAGGGCGGAGTTCACCCCCAGCAGTGGGAACGAGCTGCAGAGCGAGTACCTGCTGCCACGCCGGCACGCCGTGCAGGCGCTGCGGGCGATCGACGGGATCCGGCGGACGGTCTCCCCTGTCCTGCAGATCTGCGAAGTGCGCACGGTGGCCGCCGACGAGCAGTGGCTGAGCCCCTCCTACGGTCGGGACACCGTGGCCCTCCACTTCACCTGGATCGAGGACACCGCGTCCGTGCTGCCCGTGGTGCGCGCCGTCGAGGCGGCGCTCGAGCCGTTCGAGCCGCGCCCCCACTGGGGCAAGGTGTTCGAGGCTCCCGCCGCCGCGGTGCGCGGACGCTATCCCCGGATGGACGACTTCACGGCGCTGGCACGCGAGCTGGATCCGGCGGGGAAGTTCGCCAACGACTTCGTGCGGGACGTCCTGGGAAACTGATGTCACGCGGTTACCGGCCGACTTTATAAAGCCCCTTTCCTAACCCCTTGTCGAACGCTGGGGCACCCCATAACCTGGCGCGGCGCCGGTGCCGTCGTCGGTGCCGTCGCCGGGCGGACCCGCACGGCCCGGAGGGAACGGGAAGGACGGAAGGGAAGAGGGGGCACGCTCCATGAAGCGCGGCACGTCACGTGACATCCGCACCGCGAACCGCTACGAGGTGCTGCGCCAGATCATCGCCGCCTCACCCACCTCCCGGCAGGAGCTCGCCGCCGCCACCGGTCTCTCGCTCGCCACCGTCGCCACGCTCGTCGGCGAGCTGCTCGACCTCAGCATGATCACGGAGGTCGGGTTCGAGGACTCGGCGGGCGGCCGCCCCCGGGGCCTCGTGGCCGTCAACGCGTCGGGGGGCGCGTTGATCGGCGTGGACATCGCGGAGACCTACGTCCATGTCGAGCTCTTCGACCTGGCCCTGAACGTGCTCGCCCGCGCCGCGGAGGACATGCGCCCCGGCGAGAGCCGCCCCGAGCAGGTGGTCGGCCACGTCGCCGCCGCCGCCGGCTCGGTGGTCGCCCAGGCCGGCGTCGAGGCCGCCCGGGTGCTCGGCGTCGGGGTGAGCGTGCCGGGACAGGTGGACCGCGCCACCGGCGTCTCCGCATACGCGCCCAACTGGGACTGGCACGACGTTCCGTTGCTCGACCTGCTCTCCGAACACATCGCGTATCCGTTGTACCTGGACAATCCGCTGCGCGCGGGCGCGGTCGCCGAGCTGTGGTTCGGAGCGGCGCGCGGACACGCGAACGCCGTGGTGGTCAACCTGGGGACCGGCGTGGGCGCCGGTCTGGTGCTGGGCGGCGGGCTGCACCGCGGGGTCAGCAACAGCGCCGGCGAGTGGGGGCACACGACACTCGTGCTCGACGGCCGGCTGTGCCGCTGCGGCAACCACGGCTGCGTCGAGACGTATGTCGGCGCACCCGGCATCATGCAGAACCTGCGTGAACTCAGCCCGAACAGCCCGCTGTTGCACCCCCAGGACCAGACCGCCACCATCGACGCACTGGCCGCCGGGATCGCCGCGCACGACCCCGACGCCGTCGAGGCGGTCCGGGAGACCGCCCGTTACCTCGGCGCCGGCATCGCCAACCTGGTCAACCTCCTCAATCCCGAGGTGGTCGTACTGAGCAGCTGGGTGGCCGCCCGGCTCGGCGAGCCCCTCCTGAAGGAGGTGCGCGAGGCCGTCGCCCGCCATGCGCTGCAGCGTCCCCTGACCGCCAGCAGAATCGTCCTGTCTCCCATCCCCACCGACCCGGCGTGTCTGGGCGCGGCGACGTTCGCACTCGAAGGGGCATTGCAGTCGGTCGGACAACGGAGCCTCAAGCGCACCGCGCCGGCACGCGTGAGAACCCGCATCGCACCGGCTCCCTGACCCGGCACACCGCACCGACCGCACGACGACCGAGGGGAGGCGGCCCTGACCGCAAGCACTGCACACACTGCACGCACTGCACGCACTGCACGCACCGGCATCACCGCTCCCCCGGCCCCACGCGCTCACCGCACCGGGCCCCGAGCCGGAGCCTGGGCGGGATTCGAGCCCTGGGCCGGAGCCGGGGCCTGGGCCGGAGCCGGGCCCTGGGCGGGAGAGGGGGCCTGGCCGTGGGCCGGAGCCGACGTCGGGCCCAGTGCGGGAACCAGGGCCGGAGTCGGAACCCGGACCGGCACCCGGGCCGGAGCCCGGGCCGGAGCCCGGGCCGGTGCCGGAGCCGAGATGTCGCCCACGAGGCACACACCCGCGTACCTGAATCCCGGCGCCCCGGACTCCCGTAACCGCAACCACAACCACCGCCACAACCACCGCCCCCACAACCACCGCCCCCACCTCAGCCACAGACGCACTCCACCCGGCGAGCGCGTCCCTGACGCCGATCGACGGGTGCGCGGGCGGTCCCGCGCCCCCTCGACGGCGTTGCCGAAGCCGTCGTGTCGGTATGACGGACACGGCCCGGCCGTCCCATGAGACCGAGGGCCGCCGGCCCTGACACCGGCGGTCCTCACCTTCTTTTCCCCAGCCCTTCACGCCCGTCGTGAAAGCGCTTGCACAACCGCTTTCGCAAGCGCTTTCGAACAATGCCCACACCACCGCCGTTCGCGATCCCGAACCGATCACAACGCTTCGAACAGACTTCGTCCAACCCCTTGCCGAAGCCTTAGCCGAAGGTTAACGTCCGGCTCCGCGACAGGAATTGAGCCGCCTGCGCCGAGGGAAGAGCCCCAGCCGTACTCCGAGACAAGGACGTCACCATGTCGGCACTGAGCAACAGCAACTGGTCCCGCAGGTCCCTCTTCCGGGCCGCCGCGGGGATGGCCGCCGCCGGCAGCCTCGCGGCCTGCGGCGGCAACAACGGCCGCAGCGGCGGAGCCGGTTCGGGCGTCGACCTGACGCAGTACTTCCACGCGTACGGCGAGGCGGGCACCGAGCAGGCGATCAAGAAGTACGCGAAGGCCTACGACAAGGCCGACGTGACCACGCAGTGGATCACCAGCGCCGACTTCGAGAGCAAGCTGTTCGCCACCCTGCTCACCAAGAACGCGCCCGACCTCTTCGAGTTCCACCCGCAGATCCAGATGGTCAAGAGCGGTCAGGTGGCGGATCTGACCGACATCATCGATCCGGTCAAGAGCGACTTCAACCCGGCCGACATCAAGTCCCACACGGTCGACGGGAAGATATACGGCGTCCGCATGATCGACGACCCGCAGTTCTTCTTCTACCGCAAGTCGATGCTGGAGAAGGCCAAGGTCGAGGTGCCGACCACCCTCGACGAGCTGATGGAGGCCGCCGCCAAGCTCACCACGGGCAAGGTCAAGGGCCTGTACATGGGCGACGACCTGCACAGCGTCATCAACCCGATGATCTGGTCGGCGGGCGCCGACACCCTCGACGAGAAGAACCAGATCGCCTACCACACCCCGGGCGTCATCGAGGGCATCAAGAAGATGCGCAAGCTGTTCACCAGCGGCCACCTTCTGCTCGGCGCCCCGACCGCGTCCTGGGACCCCTCCTCGCTCAACCAGGGCCTGTGCGCCATCCAGTTCTGCGGCATGTGGGCGATGCCGGGGATCCAGAAGGCGCTCGGCGACGACTGGGGCGTCTTCCCCTTCCCGAAGACCATCGACTCCGGCAAGCAGTCCGTCTACAACGGCGGCTGGTCGATGTTCGTCAACGCCAAGGGCAAGAACGTCGACGCGGCCAAGGAGTACGTCAAGTGGCTGTGGATCGACCAGAAGGAGTACCAGGAGGACTGGGCCACCTCCTACGGCTTCCACATCCCGCCGCGCACCTCGATCGCCCAGTCCGCCACCAAGCTCAAGTCGGGCAACGCCGCTGAGGGCGTGCGGCTCTTCAACGAGTTCGGGCACTTCGACAACATCGGCTGGACGCAGGCCATGATCACCGCGCTCGAGGACGTCTTCGCCAACTCCGTCCGCAAGGACATGGACCCGGAGGCCGCGCTGGACAAGGCCGACGCGGCCGTGGAGCGCGAGCTCAAGAAGCTGTTCGGATAGGCCGCGGGACGGACCTCGAGATGTCGACGACCAAGACGCGCGACCTCGCGCGCCCCGCCCCGGCGAAGGCCTCACCGGCCAAGCCGCGGCGGGGTCTGCGGGGCAGCCCCACCTTCAACTTCTGGCTCTTCACGGGGCCGTTCCTCATCGGTCTGGCGATCTTCGTCTACGCGCCGATCGTGTGGAGCATCTGGCTCAGCTTCTTCGAGGCCCGCTTCACCGTCACGCCGGACAAGTTCATCGGCTTCGAGAACTACACGTACATGCTGACGAACGACGACTTCGTCGGCTCCCTCGTCACCTTCACCGTCTTCGCCGCGTTCATCGTGCCCACCACGTGGGCGCTGTCGCTGAGTCTGGCCCTGCTGGTGAACCGGCTCCGCTTCATGCGGGCGTTCTTCCGTTCGGTCTTCTTCCTGCCGACCGCGTGCAGTTATGTCGCCGCCGCGCTGATCTGGAAGATGTCGATCTTCAGCGGGGTCCGCTTCGGCCTGATGAACACGGTGCTCGCCTGGTTCGGGATCGACAACATCGCCTGGCTCGTCGACCCCAACCCGCCCTGGTACTGGCTCGTCATCGTCACCGCGCGCCTGTGGCTGCAGTCCGGCTTCTACATGATCCTGTTCCTGGCCGCGCTGCAGAACATCCCGGGCGAGCTGTACGAGGCGGCCGCCATCGACGGCGCCAAGCCGGGCTGGCAGACCTTCCGCTACATCACCCTGCCCCAGCTGCGCGCCACCTCCACCGCGGTGATCCTGCTGCTGCTCATCGCCGCCTACCAGGCGTTCGACGAGTTCTTCAACCTGCTGTCGAAGACCACGTGGGGCCGCCCGCCTCTCGTCGAGCTGTACTACAAGGCCCTCGGCGAGAGCCAGGACTACGGCGCGGGCAGCGCCGGCGCGGTCATCCTGACCGTGTTGATCTGTGCCGTGACCCTGCTCCAGGGCAAGTTCATGGGCTTCGGAAGGGGGGACGAGTCCAAGTGACCACCACGACGCCCGAGGTACGCGAGAGCGCACCGCCGTCACCCAAGCCCCGCCGGGGCGGGCGCGGCGGCGGGGTGATGAGCTCCACCGGCCTCTACCTCGCCACCGGCATCGCCGGCTTCTTCTTCCTCGTCCCCTTCTACCTGCTCGTCCGCAACGCCCTCTCCACCGACACCGACATCACCGGAGAGAACTGGAAGTTCTTCCCCACGGACATCCAGTGGGGCAATGTCAAGGAACTGTTCACGGACGGGACGGTGCCCTTCGCCCAGTCGCTCTGGAACTCTGCGGTGGTGGCCACTCTGCACACCGCCGGAGTCCTGCTGGTGTGTTCGCTCGCGGGGTACGGACTCGCCCGCATCCCGTACCGGCACGCCAACAAGGTCTTCTACGCCGTCCTGGGCACCCTGATGGTCCCGACGGCGGTCACCTTCGTCCCGAGCTTCGTCCTGGTGTCGTCGCTCGGCTGGGTGGACACCTACCGGGGTCTGATCATCCCGGGCCTGTTCAGCGGTTTCACCTGCTTCCTGTTCCGGCAGTACTTCCTGGGATTCCCCAAGGAGCTGGAGGAGGCGGCGCGCGTGGACGGACTGGGCTACTGGGGTGCGTACTGGCGCATCGTGGTGCCCAACTCGCTGAACTTCTTCGCTGCGATGGCGACCATCACCTTCATCAACGGCTGGAACTCCTTCCTGTGGCCGCTGGTCATCGGACAGGACCCGGGTTCGTGGACGGTCCAGGTCGCGCTCTCCAACTACATGACCAACCAGACCGTCGTCTTCCACCTGATCTTCATGGCCACCGCCTTTTCCATCCTGCCCCTGGTGTTCGTGTTCCTCTTCCTCCAGCGCTGGCTGGTGCAGGGGATCGCACAGACCGGCATCAAGGGCTGACCTAGGAGACCCATGTCCCCCCGCACCCCGGCCGTCGACTACGTCGAGAGCGTCTCGCCCGGCAGCGGAGCACTGCCGCCCCGCGCCTGGTACGCGTCGTCCGACGCGAAATCCCTTTCACTCAACGGACGGTGGCGGCTGCGGGTGTCGGCCACGGCCGACGCCGAGGACGACGCGTTCGCCGAGGAGGGTTACGACGCGAAGGACTGGGCCGAGGTCACGGTTCCGGGGCACTGGGTCCTGCAGGGCGACGGGGTCTTCGGCTCACCCGTCTACACCAACCATCTCTACCCCTTCCCGGTGGATCCGCCCCGGGTTCCCACCGAGAACCCGACCGGCGACCATCGACGGGTCTTCGACCTGCCCGAGGAATGGCCGGAGCTTTCCGAAGGCGGTTTCGTTCTCCGTTTCGACGGGGTGGAGTCCTGCGCCCGACTCTGGCTGAACGGGACGGACCTCGGCGAGTTCAAGGGCTCCCGACTGCCGCACGAGTTCGCGGTGGGGCATCTGCTCAAGCCGCGCGACAACGTCCTCGCGGTCCGCGTCCACCAGTGGTCGGCGGGTTCGTACCTGGAGGACCAGGACCAGTGGTGGCTGCCGGGCATCTTCCGTGACGTCACCCTGCTGCACCGGCCGGCGGGCGGTGTGCTCGACTTCTTCGTGCACGCCTCCTACGACCACGTCACGGGCGAGGGCGCCCTGCGCGTCGACTCCGACGTCGACGGGCGGGTGGTCGTCCCCGCCCTGGGGATCGACGTCGCGACCGGGGAGACCGTCACGACTCCGGTCCGGCCGTGGACGGCGGAGACGCCCACGCTGTACGACGGCGAGCTGGTGACCGAGGGCGAGCGGGTGCCGTTGCGCATCGGTTTCCGTACCGTCGAGCTGGCGGACGGTCTGATCAAGGTCAACGGCCGGCCGATCCTCTTCAAGGGCGTCAACCGGCACGAGTGGCACCCGGAGACGGGCCGCGCCCTCGACCTGGAGACGATGCGCGCGGACGTGCTGCTGATGAAGCGGCACAACGTCAACGCCGTCCGCACCTCGCACTACCCGCCGCACCCCGCCTTCCTCGACCTGTGCGACGAGTACGGCCTGTGGGTCATCGACGAGTGCGACCTGGAGACCCACGGGTTCGTCGAGCAGGACTGGCGGGACAACCCCGTCGACGACGAACGCTGGACCCCCGCCCTGCTCGACCGCGCCGCCCGCATGGTCGAACGGGACAAGAACCATCCGTCGGTCGTCATCTGGTCCCTCGGCAACGAGGCGGGCACCGGACGCGGACTGACCGCGATGGCCGAGTGGATCCACGGCCGTGACGCCTCACGCCTCGTGCACTACGAGGGCGACGTCAACTGCCGTGACACGGACGTCTATTCGCGCATGTACGCCTCCCACGAGGAGGTCGAGCGGATCGGCCGGGGACTGGACGGCGGCACCCACAGGCGACGCGAACTCCCCTTCATCCTCTGCGAGTACGCCCACGCGATGGGCAACGGCCCCGGCGGACTCGCCGACTACCAGAGGCTCTTCGAGACGCACGACCGGCTCCAGGGCGCGTTCGTCTGGGAGTGGATCGACCACGGCATCCGGCACCCGGAGCTGGGATACGCCTACGGCGGCGACTTCGGCGAGGAGCTGCACGACGGCAACTTCGTCTGCGACGGCCTGCTCTTCCCGGACCGCACCCCCTCCCCCGGCCTGGCCGAGTTCAAGAAGGTGATCGAACCGGTCCGCATCGAGGGCGACGGCACCGGCGGGACGGTGCGGATCACCAACGGGTACGACTTCTCGGACCTGTCCCACCTGAGGTTCGAGTTCTCCCACCAGGTGGACGGCTCCCCCACCGGCGCGAAGGCTCTCACGGTCGGGCCCCTCGCACCCGGGGAGTCGGCCGAGGTGAAGCTGCCGGCGGGACCCGACGGTGGGGGCGACGAGGTCCAGTGGACGGTGCGCGCGCTGCTCGCCGAGGACACCGCGTGGGCGCCCAGGGACCACCCGGTGGCGTGGGGCCAGGAGACCGTCGTCACCCGGGCGCCCGTGACCGTCGCCGCCTCGCGGCGACCCGTCCCCGACGGGCGGCTGCTCACGCTGGGTCCCGGCGTCTTCGACGCCCGCAGCGGCGCGCCGAAGACGATCGGCGGCGTCGACGTGACGGAGCTGCGCCTGGACGTGTGGCGGGCGACGACCGACAACGACGACGGCGCGTCATGGCAGGACGACACGCGCTACGGCCTGCTGTGGCGTGCGTACGGCCTGCACCGCATGCGGCACCGCCTGGACGGCGTCGAGACGGATGAGGACGCGCTGACCGTACGGACCCGGGTCGCGCCGGCGGGTCGCGAGGCGGGCCTGCGCACCGTGTACCGCTGGACGTCCGACGGGACACGGCTGAAGCTGACCGTCTCCGTGGTCCCCGAGGGCGACTGGACGATGCCGCTGCCCAGGATCGGCATCCGTTTCGGGCTGGCGGCGGCGTCCGCGGGACACGCGCAGTGGTTCGGCGGCGGTCCCGGCGAGGCGTATCCGGACACCAGGGCCGCGTCCATGCTCGGCTGGTGGGACGCGAGCATCGAGGAGCTGCAGACCCCGTACGTGCGCCCGCAGGAGAACGGCGCCAGGGCCGACGTCCGCTGGGCGGAGCTCGGCGGACTGCGGATCGAGGGCGACCCGGCGTTCTGGTTCTCCGCGCGACGGTGGACGACCGAGCAGCTGGACGCGGCGCGGCACCCGACCGACCTGACGCCCGGCGACACGGTCTGGGTCAACCTCGACCACGGTCAGCACGGCATCGGCTCCCAGTCCTGCGGTCCCGGCCCACTCCCGCGGTACTTTCTGAACGCCGAACCCGTCGAGTTCTCCTTCGTGTTCTCCGAGACCGACTGACCGGCCGGCCGTCTCATCGGCGTCCCGACAGCCGACGACGTCTCGCGTGGCCGGCCGGTCCCCCGGCCGGCCGCGCCGCAGTGGAGGTTGAACAGTGATCGGCAGCATCGAGGTGCGCGGCCTGTCCCGCACCTTCCACACCACCGTCCGCCGCCCCGGCCTCATCGGCGGTCTGCGCTCCCTGGTCGACCCGGAGCGGGTCGCCAAGCACGCCGTCCGCGACGTCACCTTCGACGTGGCCCCGGGCGAACTCCTCGCCCTGCTCGGCCCGAACGGGGCCGGCAAGTCCACCGCCATCAAGATGCTCACCGGCATCCTCACCCCGACGTCCGGTGAGGCGCGCGTCGCGGGCGTCGTCCCGTACCGGGAGAGGGAACGCAACGCCCGCAACATCGGGGCCGTCTTCGGGCAGCGCACGCAGCTGTGGTGGGACCTTCCGGTGCGCGAGTCGTTCGCGATCCTGCGCGACATCTACGAGGTGCCCCGTGCCGAACACGCGCTGCGGCTGCGGGAGTTCGACGATCTCCTCGACCTCTCCTCGTTCTGGGACACCCGGGTGCGTCACCTGTCACTCGGCCAGCGCGTGCGCTGCGATCTCGCGGCGGCGCTGCTGCACGACCCGCCCGTGGTCTTCCTCGACGAACCCACCATCGGGATGGACGTGGTGGTGAAGGAGCAGGTCCGCGAGTTCCTGCGCCATCAGGTCGAACAGCGCGGCCGCACCGTCCTGTTGACCACGCACGACATGACGGAGGTCGAACGGCTCGCCGAGCGCGTGGTGCTGATCAACCACGGCCGGCTGGTGCTGGACGGCACCCTCGACGAGATCCGCCGCACCTTCGGCTCCACCTGGCAGGTGCGGGCCACCCTCGCCGACCCGCACGCCGGGGTCGTGGCGCCGCCGGGGATCACGGTCCTGCGTCGCGAGGGCGCACGGGTGGTGTTCGGGCCGGACGGTGCGGGCGCGCCCACGGTCCATCAGGCGCTGAAGGCCGTCATCGAGCGGTACGAGGTGACGGACATCGCCCTGGACGAGGCGGAGTTGGAGGACGTGATGCGGGCCGCGTACGCCCAGGCCGGGACCGTGTGATGGTGGTCCTGCCCGCCTGGCGCGCCGCCCGGGTCACCCCGCTCGGCGAGCTGCACACCCCGCCCCGGATGACCGCCGCCCTGTTGCGGCTCGCCGTGCAGGTGGTGCTGGTGGCGTCCCTGTGGCACGGCCTGTACGCCCGTACGGGCACCACCGCCGGGCTCACCCGCGACCAGGCGGTCACCTACGCGGTGCTGGCCGTACTCGCGTCCCGGCTACGGTCGTTGGACCAGTACGCGGGCCGGGACACCGTCATCCAGCACATGCACTTCGGCACCATCGTCTACTGGTACCTGCGGCCCCTGTCGCCACAGCGCTACTACGCCCTGCGGGCGCTCGGCGAGCAACTGTACGGTCTGGCATGGGCGGTGGCCGGATACGCCGTCTGTCTGTGGACCGGCGCGGTGAGACCCCCCGGTTCCGCGGCCGTGGCGGGGGTGTTCGCGCTGAGCCTGCTGCTCGGCCAGTGGATCCTGTACTACGTCATGCTGGCCATCGACCAGCTCTGCTTCTTCACCCTGCGCAACAGCGCCGCGATGCTCATCCTCGTCTTCGCGCAGAACCTGCTCTCCGGGGTGTACGCACCCTTGTGGTTCTTCCCGGACTGGTTCGTCACGCTGAGCTCCTTCCTGCCGTTCCAGGCCACGCTGAGCGTGCCGTTGTCGCTCTACGTCGGCCGCATCCCGCTGTCGGACGCCGGCCCCGCGCTGCTGGTTCAGGCCGTCTGGGTGACGGTGCTGGCCCTGTTCACCCGGCTGGTGTGGCGACTCGCCGCCCGGCGGGTCATCTCGCAGGGAGGCTGATTCCACTGAAGACCGTGCGCCTGGCGTGGCGGATCACGCGTCTCAACTTCCGCGCGCAGTTGGAATACCGTTCCGAGTTTCTGATGATGGTCGCGATCGGCGCCGTCTGGCAGGTGTCGGTGATCGTTTTCGCCACCGTGCTGCTGACCCGATTCAGCGGAATGGGCGGCTGGGACAGCTCGGACGTCCTGCTCATCCCGGCGACCCGGATGCTCGCCCACGGTCTGTTCGTGCTGTTCCTTGGACGCATGCATGGAATCGGTTACTTCATCCAGGAAGGCAAGATCGACGTCTGTCTGGTGCGACCGATGTCCGTACACCTTCAGGTGCAGCTGCGCGTGTTCCCGACGAACGCGATCGGTGATCTGACGGTCGCCGTCGGACTGATGGCGGGCGCGCTCAGCCGCAGCGAACTCGACTGGACGGCGGGCCGGACGTCGTATCTGATCGCGGCCGTTCTCGGCGGCATGCTCCTGGAGGCGGCGCTTTTCACGGCGGTGGCCTCCGCGGCGCTGCGCTTCCCGGCCGCCGACTACTGGGGCCGCTGGCTGGAGGAACTTCTCGGCACGTTCGGAAGCTACCCGCTCAACGTGCTGCCCAAGGCGGTGGGCGGCTTCCTGACGTACGGCCTCCCGCTCGCCTTCGTCGCGTACTTCCCCGCCGCCGTCCTGACCGGCCATGCTCAGGGCACGGGCGTCCCCTACTGGCTGGCGGCCGTATCCCCGCTGCTGGGCCTGCTGGCGTACCTCGGCTCACGGCTGCTGTGGCGGTGGAGCCTCGGGCACTACACGGGGGTGAACGGATGACTCGCAGGTGAGCGGATCACCTGTCCGAGGCGAGTCGGGACAGGACGTCTCAGGACCGGCGCTGCGACGCGGTTCGCCCGGCGGAAGGCCTCCGGTCCGCACGCCGGAGCCTCCGGTCCTCACTACGGGATCCTCCGGTCCTCACGCCGGACGGACGGACGGGGCGGCCGGCACACCGAAGCCTGCCGCGTCCACGCCGGCCGCTGCCTCGGGGCCGCGGCGTCAGAGATGCGGTCTGGGGGCTGCTCGTCCGTTCACCGCCCCCGGGACGGGGGCGGTGAACGGCGAGCCTCACGCGCCCGTCCCGGACAGTAACTCGTTTCTCCTATCCGCTCAGACTCGGGAAACGGTTCCGCAACTGTCGGGCGTGCTGCCTCCGCCGACGCCCTTGCTCCGGTCGTACGGGTCCACGGTCGGGCCGGTCTGCGTCGGGGCCGTCGACTCCGCCGACCTGAACCGAGGGTGCAGGAACCCGTCGTGGACGTCACAGGCCGAGTTGAAGAGCTCCTCGTCGTACCGGACGAGGAGCAACCGCCCCGGCGTCACGTCGTAGTGCGCGGGGTCGGGGATCTCGACGTCGATGACGCGCCGCACGATCGTCCGGGTGACCTCGGGCGGGCCCTCCGCGGGGCGGACCGGATAGACGAAGGTGTAGTCGGCGTGCACGGTCACACCGTCGTGCTTGCCCTTCTTGTACGTCATGCGCCCACGCGTCTTGACCACGTCGCCGACGACCCTGACTTCGTCGGGGTCGAACCGGCTGAACAGGGTCAGCGGGTCGTGCGTCCTGTCCGGAGAGCGAAGGAAGCCGTCGAGGTCGTCGAGTAGATCCGGCTGCTTGGGATCGAGCACCGAGAGAGCGGCGGTCGGACGTTCGCCGCGCAGCGTCTTCGGTTCCAGGTTCGCGCCGACGAGCAGATTCCTGGTCAGTTCCAGCGCTTTCGACACGCGTTCCTTCGACGCCGACCCGACTGCTTCGGCGGCCGGCAGGACGATGCCGGCCTCGCCGTCGGCCCAGGCGAGGGCCGGAGAACCGGCGAACGGCCGGTCGATGGTCGGCACCTGGTCGGGTGCGGCCCCCGGTGCGGCGGTGGGGGCGGCGGTCTCGGCGGGCAGGGGAGACACGGCGGCGGCCTTCTTGGGCTCGCCCGTTCCGAGAGGGTCACCGGGCAGCAGGGAGGGTCTGAGCGCGACCGCGACCACACCGAGAGCCAGAGCCACGCCGAGCACCGACCACACCTGCCGCCGTCGCCTCGCCTTGCCGTTCGCGTCCCGCGGGGTCGGGCCGGTCCGCCAGCCCTCCGGCTCGCCCTGGTGCCGCAACCGTTCGGTGACCATGCGGGCCCGGGCGGAGGGTTCCTTCGGAGCGGCGGTGGCGCCGAGCTCGCTGTCCTGGAGGAAGGCCTGCCATTCCTCGTCGGATATGGACGAGTTGTCTCCCGCCTCATCAGAGGGTTTGCCGACCACGGGGTGCGTACCTTCTTTCCTTCTTCTGCCTTCGAGTGGTTTCAGGAACCTGCCGCGTGCGCCGCCCCGACGGGGTCGCCGGGCCGCCATTCGGCGGAACTCCACTCCGGAGTGGGGACAGGTCTCGGGGGAGCCGGCGGGGGGTGCGGCCCTCGGTTGGGATTCTGCGGGACGGAGTCCGACGCGCCCGGCCTGTCGTCGCCCTTACGGGTCCGCCTCCCGGTTTCGGAACCGCTGTCATCGCCGTTCCTCCCGCTGCCGCGCCCTTCCTCAGGGGTCGGCCCTGTGCGGTGGCGCGCGGTCGTGCGGCTCGACGCCGTGGGCGACACGGCCGTGGACGCGGAGGGTGGACGGGACGCTGAAGCACTCGCGGTGGCGTCCGGCGAAGGATGCGCACCGGGCGTGCGGGGGCGGGAATGCGTCGAAGAACGGGCCGAGGAACGTGCCGAGGACGGCGTTCCCCCCACGTTCGCGTCGGAGCCGGAACCCTCGTCGCCCCCGAGCGGGCATCCGGACGCGCACCCGACAGACAACAACACGGTCACCCACGCCGACGCCGGCGACGCACGCAACATCCCCACCCCTGGAAACGGTTGTCCGGATTTTCCGAGTTCTCGGCATCAGGGGTGGTCGAGTTCGAGAGTGGTGAAGCTCAAGGCACCGAAAGCTGCCTATCGTTGCGAATCCGGTTTCCGCAGCCCGTCATCCGCCGCGCCCTGCTGCACACCGGCCCCCCTGCATGCGTCGCGGCACACTATCAGAGTGCCCGGCGGCGGCTGCGGTGCAGATGCGGGTCGTCCGCCCCGTCCGCCGCGCTCCGGCCCTCTGCCTGCAGAGCACCTAGGATTTCGGCGACACCCCCGGTTCCGAGCGCGCACAAGGCGGTTGCCCATGCCAAGAGTCGGCCTCACCACGGACCGTCTCGTCGAAGCCGCCGCCGAACTGGCCGACGAAGTCGGTTTCGACCACGTCAGCATCTCGGCGCTGGCCCGACGCTTCGGCGTGAAGGACGCGAGTCTGTACTCGCACGTCAGGAGTCTCGGGGAACTGCGCACCAGACTCGCCCTGTTCGTCGGCGGCGAGATGATCGACGGGATCGGCGCGGCCGTCGTCGGACTCGCGGGCAGGGACGCACTGGTCGCCTTCGCGGGGGCCTACCGGGAGTACGCGCTGCGGCACCCGGGCAGGTACGCCGCCACCCAGATCCGTATCGACCGGGAGCGGGACCGGGAACTGACCGCGGCCTCGCCCGCCATGCGCCGCACCGCCGAGATCACCTACGGGATGCTCCGGGGGTACGGTCTCGAGGAACCCGACCTCACCGACGCCGTCCGCCTGTTGCGCAGCACTTTTCACGGGTACTGCATGCTGGAGGCCGGTGGCGGCTTCGGCGCGCCCCGGGACGTGCAGCAGTCGTGGGACAAGGCGGTCGACGCCCTGCACGAGGCCCTCACTCACTGGCCGCGGGAGACGGTGACGGTCGGAGACGACGGCGCCTGACGACGCCTGACGACGCAGCAGGACGACTGCCGTCGAGGGCGTCCCTCGACGCATCACACCTGTCGACGCGCCGCACTCGTCGAGTGGGTCGACACGCGTGTGCCGATGGCGTCGATCCACGGACGGCCGGGCGAAGCCGCCGTGTCGAACAGGGCGCCCGGCCCGGTGCCGAGGCTCGCCACCTCCTGGTAGGTCGGTGTGCGGCCGCCGGGAGAACGTCCTCCACAGACTTCGTCGACGGCCTCCAGCGCCGCGCCCAGAGCGCGCCGGTACAGGAACGAGCCGAGACTGATGCGGCTCACACCGAGCTCGCTGAGCTGCAGGACGGTGGGACCGGCCGGTGAGTAGAGGATGTTGAGGGGCAGGTCGACTCGCTGGACGAGCACGGCGATCTCTCCCGGATCGGTCAGCCCGGGGACGAACACGCCGTCGGCGCCGGCCTGTCGGTAGGCGTCGAGGCGGGCCAGCGTCTCGGTCGTGCTGCGCTCGCCGAGCCAGTACGTGTCCGTGCGGGCGTTGACGAACAGGCCGGGCACGGCCGACTTGACGGCGGCGATCTTCGCCGTGTGCAGGGCCGCCGGACCCAGACCGTCCTCCAGGTTGATGCCCACCGCCCCCACAGCCGCAAGCTGGCGCGCCAGCTCCGCCACCTCGTCCGGATCGTCGCTGAAACCGCTTTCGGCGTCGACGGACAGGAGAAACGGTTGTGAACCCAGTGTCAGCGCGAGTCGGAGTGTCTCGTCGCGGGTCGCGGATGCGCCGTCGGGCAGTCCCACCGCCGCGGCCACGGCCAGACTCGTCGTGCCGATCGCCCGGAAGCCCCGCCCCGCCATGGCGGTCGCGGAGGCGTGGTCCCAGGCGTTGGGCAGAAGGAGGGGAGCGCCGGGGCGATGAAGGTCCGCGAAGGCGGCCGACGTGGAGGTCGCTCGGGGTACAGGCATACGACTCACGCTAGGGGCGGGTCGCATCGGCCACCGCCGAAGTGTCGCGGCCCGGCGGCAGGCGGCCGTCCGACGGCTGTTGCCGCACACATGGCACCGCGCGCGAGTGCGCACCACGTGTGCGAGCGTGGCGGCGCTCGCCGGTCCGGCCCGCGCGACGTCCCCCCTCGGCGCCCGTCCGGACAGCCGCAGGACCTCCCAGCCGCACGGGTTCACTGGTCGCAGCGGATTCAGCAGCCGCAGCGATCCCCCGTGCTGCGCCTCCGCCCGGCCGGCACTGCGCCGCTCTTGACGGTGCCGACCGAGGTGTCAGTCGGCCTCGCGCTCCCGCGCGCTGCGCTCCACGCAGAACTCGTTGCCCTCCGGGTCCCTGAGGACGGCCCACCCCTTGCCGTCGGGCATGCGACGGTCGTCGAACAGGGTGGCGCCGAGCTTGAGCAGGCGCTCCACTTCCTCATCGCGGGTGCGGTCCTGCGGCTGAAGGTCGAGGTGGATGCGGTTGCGCTGGTTCTTGGTCTCCGGGACGGTGACGAACAGCAGGCCCGCCCCTTCGATGAGCAGCTCTTCGTCGCCGGGCTCGTCGTCCTCGTGGAGCGGCTGGCCCAGTACCTCGGACCAGAAGCTGCCGAGGGCGTAGGCGTCGGAACAGGCGATCGTCACATGTCGTATCGCAGAAGTCATGCGCGGATTCTTCTCAATACCGCTTACGCACAGCAACGCATTTTCCACGGACTGGTGAACATGTCACCACTTCGGCGACCTTCTGCCCGGTCACGGTGACCTCCGTGCCTTGCCGGGGATCTCAGTGAACTGCGTCTTCACCGCTCAGGGGCGGACGGCAGCGTCGCGTACACGCAATCGCAGGCGCTGACATCTCCTGCACCTCCAGGGAGACTTCACGGGCTCGACCGCTGTGCGGCCGAGCCCTCAGCTCGGGAAGCTCGGGGCGTCCAGGGCTTGCTGCAGGCTTGACGCGCTTGACCTGCGGCGGCGCGACGCAGAGGCGCGGCTCGGTGTACCGGCGTTCACCGTCGTCGGTCACAGGGAAGTAGCGGCGCGGACCAGCCCCGCGACCGCCGTTGAGCGGCTGTGCGGGGGCCAGGCGATGACCGTGGTGACGTGGGGGGCGTCGGGGACCGGTACGGCGGTGAGGTCCTCGCGCAGGCCGGTGCGGCCCGACTCCGGCACGACGGCGCAGGCGCGGCCTAGGGCGATGAGCTGGGTGAGTTGCGTGTGGTCGCGCACCTGCGGTCCGGGGCCGTCCGGGAAGGTGCCGTCCGGGCGAGGCCAGCGGGGCAGGGGCAGGTCGGGAAGGCCGGTGACCTCAGCGAGCCGCACGTGAGGGCGGCCGCTGAGAGGGTGGCCCACCGGGAGGATCGCGACCTGGCCCTCGGAGTGCAGGTCCTCGGTGTCGAAGCCGGCCGTGTCGTCGAACGGCCGATGCAGCAGGGCTACGTCGGCCCGGCCGTCGTGCAGCAACCGTGCCTGCTCGCCCGGCCCGCACAGCGCGACGTCCACGGCGACGGCGCCGGGCTCGGCGGCGTAGGCGTCGAGGAGTTTCGCCAGCAGTTCACCGGAGGCGCCCGCCTTCGCGGCCAGGACCACGGCGGGGCGGCCGGTCGCCGCGAGGGCGGCCCGGCGGGTCCGCCGTTCGGCGGCCTCGACGGCGTCCAGCGCCGTCCGCGCCTCCCGCAGCAGCACCGCCCCTGCCCCGGTCAGGGCGGCGACACCCCGGCTGCCGCGCTCCAACAGGAGGGTGCCCAGGCGCCGTTCGAGCCCGCCGATCGCCCGCGACAGCGGGGGCTGGGCGATCCCGAGCCGCTGCGCGGCCCGGCCGAAGTGCAGCTCTTCGGCGACCGCGACGAAGTACCGCAGCTCACGTGTCTCCACCCCGCCAGCCTAACCGGGACGGCCTGGAGCGATACCCGTGCGGTATCGCCGTCCACCCAGTCGGTCTTGGACGCCCTGCTCGACGGGGAGAAGTATCGATGTCATGAGTGAGACGAACACTGTGAACCACCCCAAGGTCGCGCTGGTGACCGGGGCCAACAAGGGCATCGGGTACGAGATCGCCGCCGGGCTCGGCGCCCTCGGCTGGTCCGTCGGAGTCGGCGCGCGGAACCAGGAGCGGCGCGAGGCCGCGGTGGACAGGCTGCGCGCGGCCGGAACCGACGCGTTCGGCGTGCCGCTGGATGTGACCGACGACGCCGGCGTGACAGCGGCGGCTCGGCTGATGGAGGAACGGGTCGGCCGGCTCGACGCGCTCATAAACAATGCGGGGATCACCGGCGGCGGACCGCAGGAGCCCACCACTGTCGACGTGAACCGGGTACGGGCGGCCGTGGAGACCAACGTGATCGGCGTCATTCGCGTCACCAACGCACTGCTCCCTCTGCTGCGCCGCTCGCCGTCGCCGCGGATCGTGAACGTATCCAGCAGCGTCGGCTCCCTCACACTCCAGACCACGCCTGGCGCCGAGACGGGCCCCATCGCCATCGCCTACGCACCGTCGAAGACGTTCCTCAACGCCGTCACCGTGCAGTACGCCAGGGAACTGGCCGACACCCACATCCTGATCAACGCCGTCTGCCCCGGCTACACGGCGACCGACCTCAACGGTTTCCGGGGAGTGCGCACCCCCCAGCAGGGCGCAGCCGCCGCGATCCGGCTGGCCACCGTACCGGCCGACGGGCCGACGGGTCGCTTCTTCGACGACGAGGGAGAAGTGCCCTGGTGACGCGCTTCCGGTGCGCGCCACCCCTACATGAGACACCCTCTCAGTCTGTGCGGCTCTTCCCGCTTCGTGTCTCTGCAGCGGACAGCAAGGCGTCCAAAGCCGCTCGGGCGTCGGCGATTCGGCGACGCCAGTCCTCGCCTCGCAGGGCCGCAGTGTCCCACTCGACCACAGGTTCGACGCCGGTCGTGCAATAGCCGTAGACCTGGTGGGCCACCCGGTCGGTGAGGAGTTCGTCGTAGTGGAACGACCCCTCGAAAGCTGCCCAGGCCACTGATCGCGTATCTGCACAGACACGCTGCAGTACTGCTCGCGTGTACGCGCGCAGATCGAGCGAAACGTCGTCGAAATCGATGTCGTACGACACCAGACCGAGCCGCTCGACGGCTTCGGGTTGCCCCAGCAGAGGGAACGGCAGCAAGGCGTCAGGGACCATCCCGACGAGGTGAAACGCCTCCTCCGACAATGGGGTGTTCCCGGAGCCGAGGACGAACACGTTCACCGAGACCGGACCCCGCCAGCACAGGAGGTCACGCATCTCACCCGCCATCGTCCTTCGTCCTTCCCTATCTCCTCTGACCGCATCCGAGGTGTGCACTGTCGTCGTACCACGCCGGTCACCAGTGGCGTCGCCCGGCTTCGACGCCATCATGACCGGGATCATCACCGCCGACCAGCGCTTTGGGAGAGCGGCGGAGCAGCGAGGACTCTGCCCTGGAGCTTCGACAGGGGGACAGGTGACACCGCTGAGTCCCTGAAGAGCGCGAAATGCGCCGACGGCACCTGCGCGGGGGGTGATTTCACAGGCGCCCACCTCAGGCTCGTCGACTGGAACGGCGCTTTCCGGAGCGCGGACCACGCGGCGAGCACCCGTGTCAGCGGCGGCATGGCAGTCCTCGAGGGCGGATCGCCGACCTCGGCGTACACCCTCGTGCCGCCGGCCTACGGGACGGCACTCACCGGGGTCTCACCGACCACGACGGCGCTGCGGATCGCTCGCCGGAAATCGTGAGACCGCCGGAAGTCGTGGACTCACCCGGCGTCGTGACCTCGTCCGGAGCGACGTGCCCGCCCGCGCCGCCGGCGTCTGCCACCGCGGTGGCAGACGCCGCCGATGCCAGGAAGCGGAAGCGGCGCTCCGGGCCTGTCCGCCACCGGACGCTCAGGTCGTAGGCACCGTGAGCGTCGTCGCCGGCCGGCGTCGGGTGCACCTCTACGGCCACGAGGTCCTGGAGGGGCAGCGGGTCGGGCTCCGCGGTGAGCCGGGCCAGCGCGACGAAGAGTGTCGCGGGGCCCTCGGCCACCACGCCCGACAGCGGGTCGTGGCCCGTGAGTCCGTGCACGGGCAGCAGATCGGCCCGCTCCGCCCCGCCCTGTGTCGTGGCCCAGCCCGTGACGAGGACTTCCGTGCCCGGGGCGGCGCCCGCGACAAGATGGGCGCGCACCTCCACGGCGCCGTCGGCGACCACCAGGCTCGTGACCTCGGCGCCGGATCCTTGGACGTGCCGGGACGCCGCCCAACCCTCTCCGGTGCCGAGCGGGACGATCCCCTCCCGGTGCGGGTCGCCGCCAACCGAGACGGTGTTGTCCGGCGGCGAGCCCAGTGGCCGGGTGACGGTGGAGTACGCGAAACGCGTGTAGTAAGGGTCGTACCGGACGTCCTCACTGCCGTGGTTGTGCAGGCGGACCAGCCCGTCCGAACCGGTGGACTGAATGAGCCAGTTGGGTGCGGCAAGCGGCGTGATCGCGTTTCCTCGTTCGGCCGGTCCCGCTTCCTCCTGAGCCGTCCACACCTCGTGATCCGGCGGAAGGAGCAGCCCGAGGAATCCCTTGCTCGCCCAGTACGGGGAAGCCGGGCCCGAATACCCCTGCAGGACCGACTCGTCGGGGCCGTGCCAGCCGAGGGTCAGCAGTCCGTGTGCGTCGACCGCGTCCCGTTCCAGGAAGTACCTGAGCGTCCCCGAGGCGAGGCGGCGGGTCTCGCCGGGGGCCAGCGGGGTGTGGCCGGTCAGAGCCCCCAGCCACAGGGGGGCGGTGGTCGCGAAGCGGTAGGTGAGGGAGCGCCCCTGGTGCATCGGGGCCCCGTCGGCGCCGAACAGGCGGGCGTAGTCGGCGAGATGGGTCGTCAGCCGGTCGCCGTAGCGGGCCAGCAGGTCGGTGTCGTCGGCCAGCCAGGCGTGCAGGACCGGGTAGAGGTGCATGGCCCAGCCGTTGTAGTAGTCGAAGGCCCGGCCGGTGCCGTCGGTGTACCAGCCGTCGCCGACATACCACTGCTCGATGCGCTCGAGGCCTCGGTCGATCGCCTTGCGGGAAGCCTCCGGCTCATGACCGACCGACTCCAGGAAACCGCCTACCGTGACGGGAAACAGCTCCCAGTTGCACGGCCAGGGTTCCGCGGTGAGCGCGTCGCCGAGCCAGGCCGCCGCGCGTTGCCGGGTGCCGTCGTCGAGCCGGTCCCAGAGCATCGTGCGGGTCAGCCGCAGCGCGAGGGCGATGGACGCGGCCTCGACGAGGGGCTGCGCGCGGTCCTCGATGCGGGGCCAGACGCCGCGGACGCCGGCCGAGAGACCGGTCGCGTAACGTTCCAGCGCGGATTCGTCCCGGCGGAACGCGGCGAGCAGCAGCGTGCGGGCGTATCCCTCCAGGCCGTCGGAGAGCCGGCCGGACCAGCTCCCCCTGCTGCCGGGAAAGTGGTAGAGAGCGCGATCTTCGGTGGCGTACGGCTCCACCGCGGCGAGCAGGGCGTCGGCGGCCGCCTCCCAGTGGGCACGGGTGTATCCCGTGCGGGGGCTGCGGGCGAGGTCGGGCGGGGGCAGGTGCATGCGCTGTTTCTTTCCTTCAAGGCCGGGTCCGGGCCTGGGGACGTCAGGACCTGGGGGCGTCCCGGTTCCGGTCGGGACGCCCCCAGGCGTTCATCCCACCCGCACGATGCCCTTCGGCACCAGATGCAGGGCGAGGAGTTCGTCGCGCACCAGGCCCGCGTAGACGGTGGCCCCGTGCACGGACGTGTGCGTGTTGTCCCTTTTCTCGTTGTACAGGTACAGCGCCTTGGAACCCTCGACGCCGAGGGACTCCACCACCGCCTTGGTCTTGGCGGTGAGGTCGATCAGCGGGACGCCCCGGGCGGCGGCGACCGAGCGGATGACCGCAGGGTGGTCGACGCCGAGTCCGTTGACCAGCAGAGCGGTTCCGTTGTTCAGCGTGCCGTCGGCGTTGAACCAGCGGCGCACGATGGGGGTCACCAGGACCGGCCGGCCGCCCCTCTCCCTCACTCCCGCCACCAGTGTCTCGAGGTTCGCGCGGTACGTCGCCTCGTCCGTCGTCTTGTCGTTGTGGGCGAGCTGGACCAGGACGAGGTCGCCGTGGCGGATCAGCGGCCGGACCGTGTCCCAGAGCTGCGGGTTCCCCAGGTACGTGACCGTACTCTCCCCCGAGTCCGCGTAGTTGGCGACAGAAACGCCTTGCCGCAGATATTGCGGCAGTTGCTGGCCCCATCCCGTGTACGGCTCGGCAGGCTGGTCGCACACGGTGGAGTCGCCGACGAGGAAGATCTGCCGGACGGGCCGGGCGGGGGTGACCCGGATGTCCGCCAGGGCCGGAGCGGATCCGCCGAGGACCAGGTCCAGGCCGGCGGTTCCCGCAGGGCCGGTGGGCTCCCCCTCGGGGGTGCGGACGTCGACGGTGAAGCTGCGGACGACACGTTCGCCGGCGGGGACGGCGATCTCGGGAAGCATGGCTCGCCGGGTCTCTGCGGTGACGCTGGTGCCGGACGCGGCGCTGCCGCCGAGGACGACCTTGACGTCATAGGCGCCCGGTGCGACGTCGAAGTGGCAGGCGGTGGCCGTGCAGTTGTCGATGCCGAGCGGGGCGCGACCGCCGTGGGCGTGGGCGGCCGGCACGGCCGTCAGGCCGGCGGCCAGGGTCAGCGCCGTCAGCACGGCGGTGTTGAAACGTCTCACTTGCGGCTCCTCCGTCGTGACACAGGGGCTGGCGGCTGGACCGTACCGCCTCTGGCAAGCGCTTTCTAGTCCTGGCGCAGATTTCGTAGGACTGTCTACTTCCCAGCAGTGAAAGCCCTTTCGCGAAATCGTTTCAACTGTCACCCTCTCAGACACCCGCACCCCCACACCTCCCGAAGGAGGCACCCCCATGTCCGGATCCGCGAAGCACCCGGTCCGACGCCGTACCTTCGTCCTCGGCGCCGCGGCCGCGGCCGGCTCCGCCGCGCTCGCCGGGCCGCTCGCCGTCCCGGCCGCCGCAGCGGCGTTCGGCTACACCGACGACGGCTCGCACTACGTCGTCGACACCGGTGCCGACCTCGTCTTCAAGGTCAGCAAGAGCACCGGCGACCTGACCTCGCTGGTCTACCGGGGCACCGAGTATCAGGGCTACGGCGGCATGAACTCGCACATCGAGTCGGGCCTCGGCAGCTCCACCGTGACGATCGCTCGGTCCGGCTCGACGATTCTCGTCTCCGTCACGCACGGCACGCTCCGGCACTACTACGCGGCCCGCAGCGGCGAGAACAACGTCTACCTGTGGACCAACAAGGCAGACACGTCCGTTTCGGCAACCCGTTACATCGTGCGGGTCAAGGCCGGCCTGTTCCTCAACGACGAGCCGGACTCGTACACGTACACGACCAGCACGATCGAGGCCTCCGACGTCTTCGCGAAGTCCAACGGCCAGACCCGCTCCAAGCACTACTCCAGACTGCGCGTCATGGACTACGACTACATCGGCTGGACGGCCGGCGGCGTCGGTCTGTGGATCGTGCGCAGCAACCACGAGAAGGCTTCCGGAGGCCCTTTCTACCGCTCTCTCCTGCGCCATCAGAGCGCCGACGGCGGCGGCCTGTACGAGATCCTCTACTACGGCCAGAACCAGACGGAGGCGCAACGCTTCGGCCTCCAGGGCCCGTACGTGATCGCCTTCACGGACGGCGGCGCCCCCTCCCCGTCGCTGTTCCCGGGAACGCTGACCACCTCATGGGCGGACTCGCTCGGCATCGCCGGGTACGCCGGCGCGAGCGGCCGCGGCCGGGTCGCGGGGGTGGGCATCACGGGGCGGAACAGCGCCCACGCCTACACCGTCGGCCTGGCCAACTCCACCGCGCAGTACTGGGGTTCGGCGCGAGCGTCCGACGGCTACTTCTCGATCACCGGGGTGCTCCCCGGGACGTACACGCTCACCGTCCACAAGAGCGAGCTGGCCGTGTACACCATGCAGGTGACGGTGACCGCCGGCACGACGACCACGCTGAACTCGTTCGCCATCCCGTCCTCGAACGATCCGAGCAACGCGAGCGCGATCTGGCGGATCAACGACTGGACCGGGACACCGGGCGGCTTCAAGAACGCCGACCTGATGACGTACGCGCACCCGTCGGACGTCCGCGCCTCCGCATGGACCGGCAACGTCGTCATCGGCAGCGGCAGCGAGACCTCGGCGTTCCCCTGCTACATCTGGAAGGACGTCAACAGCGGCCTGCTCGTGTACTTCAAACTGACCGCCGCCCAGGCCGCCGCCGCGCACACCCTGCGCATCGGTGTGACGACGGCCTATGCCAACGGCCGGCCGCAGGTCGTCGTGAACGACGCCTGGACCTCCGCCGTCCCGTCCCCGCCCACCCAGCCGAGCACCCGGTCCCTGACGAACGGGTCCTACCGGGGCAACAACCACACGTTCACCTACAGCGTCCCCGCGAGCGCCTGGCTCACGGACACCGGCCAGTACAACGTGCTGAAGATCAACGTGGTGAGCGGGTCCGGGACGACTTCCTACCTGAGCGCCGGCACATCGATCGACGCGATCGACCTGCTTGTGTGATGCAAGGTCAGGAACCGCGTGTCCACTGCTGGTTGGCATTTCCGTTGCACGCGTACGTGATGATCGCAGCGGAGTTGGCGGTGGACGCGCCGTTCACGTCCAGGCACTTTCCGCTCGCGCGCGAGGTGATGTTCACGTAGCTGCCCGAGGTCGTCAGCGACCACTGCTGAGCGGTGACCGAGGCGTTGCAGTCCTCCTGGCTCACCGTGCCCGCGTTCTCCCGCACGCACAGGGAACTGCTGCGGACGACCAACTGGTAGTAACCGCTTCCGACGGACTTGAACCAGTACTTCTGGTTGTTGCCGCCGTTGCAGTCGTACTGCTTGATCTGGGCTCCTGCCCAGAGCGACTGGCTCGTGACGTCCGCGCACTTGCCGCTGTGCCGGGCGATGAGCGTGTTGTAGGTGGCACTCGTGCCCGCGACGGTCCCGGTGACGGTGTCGACCGTCACCTCGGGGGTCCATGACATCGACATCGAGGTGGACGTGGGGAAGGCCAGCGGCAGCCAGACGTAGCGGGAGTCGTTGACGGTGCCGCCGAAGGAGTCGCCCCAGCGGTCGCCCAGGTACAGGTAGGAGGTACCCGAGCTCCCCTGGACAGGAAGGACGTACGCGGTCTGCGAGCCGTACGTCGTCGCGTCGCCGACGTTCGTCATGGCCGTCCAGGGACCGGCGAGGGAGGTGGCCGTCGCGTACTGCTGCTGGTTGGGGCTCCAGCCGGTGGCGCCCGAGGTGAGCATGAAGTAGACGCCGTTTCGCTTGAACAGCGCCGGCGCCTCGCGGTGGCCGTTGTGCCAGGGGTCGGCGACAAGGCTTGCGATACCGGTGTAGTCGGCGGTCAGCCGGTAGATCTGCAGGTCGTAGTTCTCGCGCGCCGCCGAGACCATGTACCCGGCGCCGTCGCTGTCCACGAAAACCGTGATGTCGCGCGACATGTGCTGGTCGAGCGGCCGGAAGCTGCCCTGCCAGGCGTAGTCGCCGTCGACGGTGTCCGACACGGCGACGGCGGCACGCGCCTCGCTGTAGTCCGTGCCGTTCTCCTTGTGCATCCACATCACGAACTTGCCGGTGGAGGCGTTGTAGACGACCTTCGGACGTTCGATGTTGGCGGTGGCCAGCTCGGACGCGCTCGACTGGGTCAGCACGTGGTTGCGGAACTCCCAGTTCTTCAGGTCGGTGGAACGGTAGGCGTCCACGTACCGGAACGTGTTGTCGGCGTTGCGGTCCTCGCCGAACCAGTAGTAGTACGAGCCGACTTTGAGGACCCCGCCGCCGTGAGCATGCAGCGGATCGCCCGAGGCGTCCTTGAACTGCGTGCCGTTGGCGATCGACACGGGTGCCGCCTGGGCCGGTCCCGCCGAGGCCAGAGCTCCTGCCAGGGCCAGACAGAGGGCGAGCAGGGTCGCGTACGCACGTCTCATCTCACGGACTCTCTTTCATGGTGGCGGCGACCGGAACGCCGAACGCCGGGGTGCCGCCCCGGTCCGGCGCGGGGCCGGTAACCGGATACACCGCAGACTCTGCGGGTCGGCGCGGTGCGGGGAGAACGGGATTGCGGTACACGCAGCGCCTCTCGACGACAGAGGAACGTTCGGAACTGCGAACAAGATGTGGAATGGCGAACGCCGAAAAGGTAAGGGCGTGTTACGAGCAGGTCAACGGGTCTGACGTGACTTGCTAGAAAGCCCTTTCCGGAAGGTTCCCTCGTTGGGGCCGCGGCACCCCGGAGCGGGAGAGACCTGCGTCCGGCCCGAGGGAAAAATTTGTGTTATCAGCGTCGGGCCCATGCGTCTCCGAAGTGTGCGCAGCCCTTTCCCCACCTCAGCAGCGGCCCTCGGCGTCCTGGCGACGGCCGCGGCCCTCCTGGTCACCGCTCCCCCCGCCGTGGCCGCCGGCCCCCGGGACGTCACCGCCGACGTCCTCGCCAACCGGGACGTCAACCTCGCCGGCGACACGGTGGTCACCGTGCCCGCCGGGACAACGACTTACGACGGCGCTTTCCGCGGCCAGGGGACGCTCACCGTACGGGGTGGCGGAACACTCGTCCTGACCAGGGACAGCGACTTCACCCTGCCGGCGTCCCGCCGCAGACAGACGGTGCGCACCCAGGGCGGAAACCACCCGTACACGACGGTCAGCAACCCCGACCCGCCGGCGATCACCGTCGCACGCGGGACGACCCTGCAGTACGGGACCGGCAAAGGCACGGGCCTGATCGGGCATTTCCCCTACGACACGCCCGGCTACCGACTCAACGAGCTCAACGTCCGCGTGGACGGCACGCTCCGGCTGTCGTTGACCCGAACGTTCAACATCGGCACCATCAGCGGGTCGGGGCTGGTCACCCAGCCCCGGAACATGTGGGGCACGCTCGATCTCGCGGGCACCCACCCCTTCTCCGGGGTCATCGACAACGGTACGGGCGTGGCGGTGGGCCGGCCCGAGTTCCCGGTCTCGCTGCCCGACGCCCGAGCGATCGTCAACCAGGGCTCCTGGATCATCGACACCCCTCTCGACCAGACGATCACTTTGCGTCAGAACTTCTATCAGCGGGCATACGGCAGCGACGTCAACGTCCACACACGGCCCGGCAGCAAGGTCATCCTCACCGGGCAGTACAGCTACAGCGACCAGGGCGGCGACGAAAACCCCTCGCTCAGCGACCCGGACCTCAACTGGCACCCGGTGGCTCACCAGTTGAACAAGCGCGGCACCAACATCGAAGGCGCGAACGTGCAGTGGGGCGACGGCACGACGCACAAGATCTTCATGCCGGGGACCAAAGACACCGTGTACATCAACCTGCACGAGGCCAGCGGACGACGGTCCCGGCTGACGTTCGACTACGACGGGCCGGTCACGCTCGGCGCACCGATCGGCGGTGGCAAGTACCACGACACCCTGGCCGCGCCCGGCGCCGGTGACGTCGTCATCGCGGGAACGAAGGGAAACGACGTCACCTTTGCCGCCGACCAGTACTACGACGGTTCGACGACCGTACAGAAAGGCGCGGTCCTTCGACTGGGATCGGCGCAGGGGGACGGCTCACTCCTCACCGGCACGGACCGGCGTCGCATCGTGAACGACGGCACGCTCGTCGTGCGCAACGCGAAGAAAGCGATCTCGCTGTCCCGGATCGGTGGCAACGGCTCACTCGTCCAGTCCGGCCCCGCGACGACGACCCTCACGGGCCCCGCGGTGACCTACACAGGGACGACGACGATCAGGCAGGGAACGCTGGCGCTCAAGAGCGGGGCAAGCCTCGCCAACAGCAGGGCGGTCCGGCTGACGTCGGCTGCGGCGCGTCTGGACACCGGCGGCTCGCCGCTTCGGGTGACGAGCACCCTCAGCGGCACGGGCACCGTGAAGGGGGCTGTGACGAACGAGGGTGTCGTCACGGGCGGGCTGACGGCCACCGCCGGCTACACGCAGACCGACAAGGGGCAACTGGTGCTCACGGGCACCCCTTTGAAGGCCGGCGGCACGGTGAGTCTGCAGGGCGGACTCGATCTGTCGGCCGCGGGAGCAGCCGCCGAGGCGAACACCGCCGAATCCCCTTCGCCACAGATCGACGGCGATACCCGGCCGTCGTCCGCCGCACCCCGTGCAACGCCTCTGAGTGAGATCCGGGTCCTGGAGCACACCGGCAACGGACCGACCACAGGCACGTTCGACGGGCTGCGCGAGGGCGCCGAGGTGAAACTCGGCGACACCGTTTACCGGATCAGTTACAAGGGCGGAGACGGAAACGACGTCGTCCTGGTCGCGACGGCCACGAGCGCCTCGGCGAGTGCGCACGGCCGAGCCTCGTCGGGAGTCGTGACGGCCGACACACGCGGCGCCGGGGCCGCCGAGGGCGGCGCGTTCGGGTGGTGGCCGTACGTGCTGGCAGCAGGCCTGCTCGGAGCGCTGCTGTTCCCGGCGACCAAGCGCACGCGAGGCAAAGGACGCCGTCGAGGCGGCCGGCGCTCGGCTCTCGGGCGGTGAAGGGGGTCGATCTGTTCATGGACTGGACCCGTCGGGCCTTCCGCCGGCTCTTCGACTAGCGTCGTGACATGACCAGCGACACCCCCGCCCCTCACGCGGAGACCACCCTCGCCACCGCTCTCGCCGCCGGCGCCGTCGTCCTCGACGGCGGCATGTCGAACCAGCTGGAGTCCGCCGGGCACGACCTCAGCGACGAACTGTGGTCGGCGCGACTCCTGGCGGAGCACCCCGAGGCGATCACCGAGGCGCATCTCGCCTACTTCGCAGCGGGCGCGAACGTGGCGATCACCTCCAGTTACCAGGCCACTTTCGAGGGCTTCGCCAAACGAGGGATCGACCACGAGGAAGCGGCCCGACTGCTCACACTGAGCGTGGAACTGGCCCGGGACGCGGCTCGGAGGGCCCGGGCCCGAGGAGTCGCGCACCCGCTGTGGGTGGCCGCTTCGGTCGGACCGTACGGCGCGATGCTCGCGGACGGTTCCGAGTACCGAGGCCGTTACGGACTGAGCGTCGCAGACCTGGAACGTTTCCACCGGCCGCGCCTGGAGGTGCTGGCCGCCGCTGCGCCTGACGTACTCGCTCTCGAAACGGTTCCCGATGCCGACGAGGCCGAGGCGCTGTTGCGCGGGGTGCGCGGGCTCGGCGTGCCCGCCTGGCTGTCGTACTCCATCGACGGTGACCGTACGCGGGCCGGGCAGCCGTTGGAGGAGGCGTTCGCGGCGGCCGCCGACGTGGAGGAGGTCATCGCGGTCGGTGTGAACTGCTGCGTCCCCGGGGACGTCGACTCCGCCGTGGCGACAGCGGCACGCGTGACGGGTAAGCCGGTCGTCGTGTATCCGAACAGCGGCGAGGCCTGGGACGCCACGGCACGCGCCTGGGTCGGACACTCCACCTTCGCCCCGGAGCAGGTCCTGGCCTGGCAGCAGTCCGGGGCCCGGCTGATCGGAGGCTGCTGCCGGGTCGGCCCGGAGGCGGTCGCCTCCATCGCCCGGACACTGGCCTCCGCTTAGACCTGTTGGCGCCCCCGCCCCTGCGGGCGCCGGCCTGCGCTCGGGAGGACGGGGCTACCGGGTTTCCGAGGCGGGCGGGCAGGGAGTGGGAAGTCGAGAAAACTGCGGAAACCGTGCGCACAACACGATTCGGGACGTGGTCGCCCGCGCTCGGAGGTCCTCAGCGACCCGGCCCTCCTGCGGGCCTGCACGACCCTGGCCCCCGACATGGTCAAGCGATGTTTCGCTGACCGGTTACGACGACATTCCGCCCACCCGGGGCTGCGGCCGGCCCACTCACCACAGTCGCGTCGAAGGACGGCCCGCCTGACCATACGCAGCACGCGGTCGCCGGGCGACGGCAGCACGGCCGCTGCCCGGTCAGCCCTCCGGAAGCGTCGACGTCGCCCCTCGGTCCACCACCGCGGCGCCCACCGCCGACGTCCCCGCCTTCCCTGCTCCCCTCCCCCGCCTTACCTCTCTCTGTCAGCGTTCCCGCGTCCTCCCGGTGGCCCTGCGCAGTCGGCGCACGGCCGACCTCAGCTCTGTGCCGCGTGCGGAGAATCCGGCCGGCGACGGGTCCGACGTGGGGATCCCGTGGTCCGGCTCCTCGGGTAGGGCGGCCTGCGGGGACGGCGTCACCCACAGCGCCAGCTCACGGTCGCGGACACCGTGCGCGGTGTACGCCCAGCCGTCGGTCTCGGACGGCTCCGGGTCCGCCCCGGACAGCACCCGGTCGTGCCCCTCCGGCCCATGGCCGCCGTCGGTCTCACCGAAGATCCTCACCGGGTGGGCCGCGTTCCACGCCTCCCACCCGGGATCTCCGGTCGCCGCGAAGCGCGTCCACGCCCCGTGCATCGCGTCGGCGAGTTCCTGGGGGGCCCCGTCCCCGGCGAGTTTCGCGGACTCCGGTGTCTCGCCGGTGTCGAAGACGAAGCCCAGTTCGAGGGCGTGGCAGGCGCCGAGGCCGGGCCTGCGCGAGGGCCAGGCGAACTCGTACACGTACGACGTCCCGGGGCGGGCGTCGGCCAGGCGTCGCAGGGGAAGCCGCAACAGGCTGTCGGTGACCATCTGTCCGACCACCTCTGCCGGGCCGGCCTCGGGGTGCAGGGCGCGGTAGCCGCGCGGTACCTCGGGCCCGCAGTGGCAGCGGGCCATCGCGCCGGCGAGAGCGACGGCGCCGAGCCGGTCGACGCGCTCGAGGAGTCCGCCTGGCACCAGCCAGAGCCGGTACTCGTCGCGCGTCCAGCCCATCAGCAGGTCGACGCCGACCGCGGCGTCCCCGTCAAGGAGCGCCGACAGGGGGTCACGCGGGACGAGATCGCCGTCGACGACGATGCCGAACGCGGGACCTCCGAGGACCGGGCTGCTGAGTCTCCCGACCTCGGCCTGGGTGCGCAGCAGCAGGTCCCGGTCAACGGCGGCGAAAGCCTCCGCCGTCGCGGGGATCTTCAGCCGGGCGGCCATGCGCCGCACCATACGGCGGACCTTGTCCCGCTCGAGCGCCTCCGGCGGTCCGCTCTGCAGGACGGCCCGCCGGAACAGGCCTTGTGCCTGCGGTGCCGCGATCAGTGCGCCGACGCTGATGGCTCCGGCGGACTGTCCAGCCAGGGTGACCCTGTCGGGGTCGCCGCCGAAAGCCCTGATCGAGCGGTGTACCCATTCCAGTGCGGCGAGCTGGTCACGGAGCCCGAGGTTGGCCGGGGCGTCGGGGAAGAGCCCGTAGCCCTCCACGCCCAGCCGGTAGTGGATCGATACGAAAACGGTTCCGTCGCGTGCGAAACGGCGCCCGTCATAGACCGGAGCCGCCGAAGAACCCCTGGTCAGGGCACCGCCGTGCAGCCATACGACGATGGGCAGCCGTGCGCCGGGGCCGGGCTCGGGAGTCCAGACGTTGAGGTTGAGGCAGTCGTCGCCCGGCACGACGGGGTCGGACAGATACTTGGCGAAGGCGTCGGAGTACGGCGGTTTCGGCGGCGTCGGGCCGAAGGAGCCCGCGTCGCGCACGCCGTTCCAGGGTTCGGGCGGCGCCGGCGGCCTGAACCGACGGACGCCGAACGGTGGCGCCGCGTAAGGGATCCCCCGGAAGACGGCGACGCCGTGCTCGTATCTACCGTGTACGGCCCCGTAAGGGGTACTGACGAGGGGACAGTCGCCGGGATCAAAGTCGCGGGTGGAATGAGGCCCCGCCGCGGCATCGCCCGCAGGGTTCGCCCGGTCTGCTGCCATCTGCCCACCAGCCCTTCGCCGCGCGCTCGCACCGGTATGAACAGAGCACCACAACCGCGCCCGGTATTCCGGCGCACGAGCCGGTGGCAGAGCCGTTCGGCGTACACAGGGTGGCCGAAGCCGAGCCGGTCCCAGCCTCCGGCCAGCCGGCCGTGCACCCCCTGCAGTGCCTGCCTCCCTCGAGGCAAGGGCTGCAGGAGAGCACATCTGGACGGCGCGACAACTGAAACGTGTTTCCGGGAAGGGGCGGGGCCCGCGAACCGGACGAGCGCTGCACAGAGCACTCCAGCAGCCAGGAAGCGGTTACTACGCCAGTACCACCAGGGCTGCCCAAACCCTGATTCGTCCGGGTCACACAAGCCGATTGACTGTGTCTCAACGCCAGACCTACGGTAGAAAACGCTTTCAGCAACGTTTCTCAAGCACCCAGGGAGAGTCATGCCCAGCGCGCAGCTGCCCAGGGCCGTGTTCGCCATGGACCCGGTGCACCTCCCTCTGCTGTTCCCGGCACCGCTCCTGGCCCGGCTGCAGCGGACGGCCGACATCGACCCCGGGCTGGTCGTGCGGGACTTCAGCGATCCCGTCGCCGCATCACTGCTGGCCGAAGCGGACGTCCTGATCACCGGCTGGGGGTGCCCCCGCCTCGATGCATGCGCCCTCGCCGGGACGCCCCGGCTGCGTGCCGTCCTGCACGCCGCGGGCTCGGTCCGCTCACTGGTCGGCGGGTCCCTGTGGGCTCAGGGGGTGACGGTGTCCAGTGCGGTCACCGGAAACGCCGTGCCGGTGGCCGAATACACCCTCGCGATGATCCTGCTCGCCGGTAAGGACGCCTTTGTCCACCGCGAGCGCTTCCGCCGCACCCGAGCCCACCCGACGCACGCGGAAACCGCTGCCACCGGGAACCTCGGCCGCCGCGTCGGCATCATCGGAGCCTCCCGTGTGGGACGTCGCCTGCTGGAACTTCTACGCCCGTACGATTTCGACCTTCTCCTGCACGACCCCTACGTGGACGCGGCCGAGGCCGCCGAACTCGGCGCACAGTTGCTCTCCCTGGAGGAACTGCTGCGGCGCAGCGACATCGTCAGCCTGCACGCGCCCGACATTCCGGAGACCCGGCACATGCTAGACCGCGACCGGCTCGCTCTGATCCGCGACCACGGCGTGCTGATCAACACGTCGCGGGGCGCCCTGGTCGACCATGCCGCCCTCACCGACGAACTGGTCGCGGGGCGCCTTTACGCGGTCCTGGACGTGACCGAACCCGAGCCGCTGCCCGCCGACTCCCCGTTGTACCGATTGCCGAACGTGTTTCTCACGCCGCATATCGCCGGTTCGCTCGGTAACGAGCTGGAGCGACTCGGCCGCATCGTCGTCGAGGAGCTGGAACGGCTGGCCGAGGGGCTTCCGCTCACCCATGAGGTGCACCGTGCAGACCTGGCCAGAGTGGCCTGACAGCCGGTCTTCCTTCTGTTCCTGTGCGGTGGTCGCCAGTGATCGCCGGGAGTCGCCGAGGTTATCCACAGGCCCGTCCACCTGGAAGAACAGTTGGGATACGGTTCCCGCACCCACCGGGGGGCCGGGTACCCCAGCCGTCCGGTGACGGGGCCACACAGGTCTCCGCGACCAAGGCCTCCACGGCGTGCTCCACGGCGCCCACGACGGTAAGGAGCGGCAACATGAGTCAGAGCAGGACGACCGGGAAACCCGGCCGGGTGACGATAAGGGACGTCGCACATCGAGCGGGAGTCTCGGTAGCAAGCGTTTCCCGGGTCCTATCCGGCAACTACCCGGTCTCGAACGACATCCGCAGCCGCGTGATGCAGGTGGTCGGCGACCTGGACTACGTCACCAACGCGCATGCCCGGTCCCTGGCCGGGGGCGGAACTCCGACAGTGGCGATACTCATGAACGACATCACCGGCGCGGCGTTCGCCCATGTGGCGAAGGGGGTCGAAGGCGCGGCGGCGCTGCGTGGCTGGCTCTCGCTCGTCGGCACGACGGGTGACGATCCCGAACGCGAGCTCGCCCTGGTCAACATGATGCGCCAGCAGGGCGTCGCGGCGGTGGTCCTGCTCGGCGGCGCCTACGACCACGACGAGTACCAGTTGCGCATGGGCCGCTTCGCACGGTCCCTGGACGCGGCCGGCTCGCATCTGGTCCTGGTCGGCAGGCCGCCGTTGGAGAGAGACGTGCCGGCGACGACGGTCGACTACGACAACGAGTCCGGCGCCTACGCGATGGCCAGTCATCTGCTGTCGGCCGGTCACAGGCGCGTCCTGGTCCTGCCGGGCCCCGCCGGACTGACCACCGCGCAGGGCAGGTTGAAGGGGGCACGGCGGGCCTTCGAGGCCTACGGTGCACGGTTCGATCCGGGGTCGGTGCGGCACGGTCCGTACGACGACGAGCACGGGTACGCGGCGGTGGAGGCTGCCCTGCGCGAGAATCCGGGCTTCACCGCCGTGCTCGCCGGTACGGACATCGTCGCCGCAGGCGCCATGCAAGCGGTACGGGCAGCCGGGCTGCGGGTGCCGGACGATGTGTCGATCACGGGCTGTGACGACACCCCCCTTGCTTCCCAGCTCACGCCCCAACTCACCACGGTGCACGTGCCGTACGAGGAGATGGGCCGGGTCGCCCTGCGCGCGGTGGCCGATCGGCGGGAGGGGACCGGAGCATCCGCCCGGCGCAAGGGCGGGGACGTCGAACACCTGGTACTGGGCACCCACGTCGTCGTACGGAACTCGGTACGACCGCCGAAACGCGGTCGCTGAGCCCGTGGTGACGCCGGGCGTCGGCATCGCTCGTGACCCGCGCCTTCGCGCTTCGGGCCTTTCGCACCCCAGTGTTCCCGAAGCGCAGGTCCGCACCCGCCCGACGGCCCGGACAGGGCGCCCGGAATGATCTCGCGTTCCCCGGTCTCTTCACGCCGTGCTGTGCCACACCTAGTATAGCAAGCGCTTTCTGCGGGTCGTCTGTTTCGGGATCGGCTCCGAAACGACGCTGGTCGAACTTTCGCTGGCCCTCGGGCGGGCCGGAGAGGTGGTTCCCGATGGTGCGCACGGCGGGTGCGAGCACGAGTCCTGGCGTGCCGGGCGGGCCGACATTGGCGGTCGTGGCCCGTGAGGCTGGGGTCTCGGTGCCGACCGCATCCAAGGTGGTGAACGGCAGGGAAGACGTCGCTCCCGAGACCCGACGCCGGGTCACCGAAGCGCTGGACCGCCTCGGTTACGTGCGCAGACCGCGCTTCGACGCGACGAAGCCGACCAGGCTGATCGATCTCGTCGTGCACTCGTTGGACAGCTCGTGGTCGGGCGCGGTGCTGCACGGTGTGGAGGAGGCGGCGTACGACGCGGACCTGGACGTCGTCGTCTCGGCGGGCCTGTCCCGCACCCGTGCCGGCCGTCCGCAGCGTGCCTGGCTCGACAAGCTGGCTGCCAGAGGTTCCGCCGGAGTCCTGTTCAACCTGGCCGAGTTGACGGCGTCCCAGTACGCGTGGCTGGAGCAGCATCGCGTCCCGTTCGTGATGATCGACCCGGTGGTCGAGCCGCCGCCCGAGGTGGTCTCGGTCGGCGCGGCGAACTGGCAGGGCGGGGTGACGGCGACCCAACACCTCCTGGAGCTCGGGCATGAGCGCATCGCCGTGATCGCAGGATCGCGCCGCTGGATGTGCAGCAGCGCCAGAGTCGCCGGCTACCGCTCGGCGTTGGCGTCGGCCCAAGTCGCCTACCGCCCCGAGTTTCTTCGCCACGGCGACTTCGACGAGTCCGTCGCTCGCCGCCGCATGGATGAACTGCTGGACCTGCCCATGCCGCCGACCGCCGTCTTCGTCTGTTCCGACCGCATGGCTCTCGGGGTCTACCAGGCTCTGGCCGAACGGGGGTTGCGAGTTCCGCACGACGTCAGCGTGGTCGGTTTCGACGACCTGCCGGAGTCCCGCTGGACGACCCCCGCCCTCACCACCGTTCGACAGCCACTGGGGGAAATGGCGGCGACAGCCCTGCGGTTACTGGTGCGGATGATGGACGGAGAGCACCCGGAGGGAACCCGGACGGAACTGTCGACGCGGCTCGTCCCGAGAGCGAGCACGGCGCCGCCGCCGGGCTGACGAACTCGCCCGCCCGGCTACTGCTCCCGACCTGACGCCCGCCCGGTCCGCGCTGTTCCCCTCCTCACCCCGCCTTCCCGGCCCCCAACCAGTACGTTCGCACGCGCACGCGCACTCGCACGCGCAACAGCATCCACATCCACATCCGCACCGCATCCGCGTCCGCTGACCGGTCGGCCCGGTGCCCCTTCCGGGCACCGTCACTGTCATCGCACCCCCGCGTTCGCCTCATCCCTCAGGTCACCCTTCGTCCTCGCCGATTCCCGGCTGTGTACCGCCTCTTCCGAGGCGGGGCGGCGATGGGCGATGTTGCCCTCCAACAGGCGGGTGGCGGTTGCCACGCCCACGCCGTCCACGGCATCCGGCACCGGCAGTCGGCCATCCGTCCGCTTCAGTTCGGCGAGGGCGGAGTGCACGGCCTCATGGGCCGCGAACAGGCACGGAGTGCTGTAGATGGCGACGTTCACACCGAGGTCGGAGAGCTCGCTCAGAGAGAGCCGGGGCGACTTGCCGCCGGCGATCTGGTTGAACAGCAGCGGCTTGTCTCCGACCACGGCGCGGATCCGGCGGATCCACTCCACACTGCGGACACCGTCGACCAGGACCACGTCCGCGTCCGTCGCAGCCAGGGACGCGGCCCGGTGCAGGATGTCGACCTCGTCGGTGGCATCGGTGCGGGCGACCACCACCAGGTCCTGACGGGTGGCCAGCACCATCTCCAGCTTGGCGAGGTACTCGCGCAACGGCAGCACCTGCTTGCCGTCGGCGTGACCGCACCGGCGCGGCCGTTTCTGGTCCTCCAGGATGACGCCGGACGCTCCGATCCGTTCCAGCCCCTCCACCACGTGGCAGGCGACCTCCGGGTCGACGTAACCGTCGTCGATGTCGACCAGCAGATGGTGCGCCGGAAACGCGCCCCGCAACCGTTGTACGAACGCCATCATGTCCGGCCAGGCGATGAAACCGATGTCCGGCAGCCCGTAGTACGAGGCCGCGAAGCCGAAACCGGAGACGAACATCCCGTCGTAGTGCTGCGCCGCGATCGACGCCGAGTACATGTCGTACACGCCGATCAGCGGAGTCGTTCCCGGACCGGCGATCCGGTCGCGCAGCTTGGTCCCGTGAGTCAACGTACGGCTCCTCCTGTGCATCCCTTTTCCGGAACGATCTCCGCAAGTCGTTCCGGAACAGATTTCCGAAACAAGAGGATGTCCGTGTCGGGCCGGAACTCCGTCCTCCGTACCGTCCTCACTCACCCCGATGGCGCAAGCGGTTCACCGAAGAAACGTCACTGGAAACTCGTACCCGACACCCGGTTCGGCTGGTTCGGCCCAGCACTCAGCTCCGCAGCCCGGCCGCCCAGAGGAGTCCACCTCGCAGGTGTGCCAGGAACTCAGGGTTGCGGTAGGCCTCGGCCGCGTGGCCGAGAGCGGTGTAGAAGACCCGCCCCCGGCCCTGTTCACGGCACCACACCAGCGGATGGTCGGCGCCCATCCCGCCGCCCTCGTACGACGTCTCGTCGGCGGTGACGAGGACGCGCACCCGCCCGCGTGGGTTGGCGCGGAAGTCGTACCACTCGTCGGTGAAGTCCCAGACGGTCGGCAGGAGGCGGGTGGCGGGGTGGCCGTGGTCCTCCACCACCGCCTTGCCGGGCTGATGCTCCGGGTGCCTGGCGAACCGGGCCCCGAGGAGTTCGCCGTAGTAGGGCCAGTCGTACTCGGTGCACGCCGCCGCGTGTACCCCGACGAAGCCGCCCCCCGCCTCTATGTACCGGGAGAGCCGGCCTCGCCCGCCCGGAGTGAGCACCTCGCCGCTGGTGGAGAGGAAGACCACGGCCGCGTACCCGTCCAGCGGGGCCTCCAGCGCCCCAGGGTCCTCCGTGTGATCGACGGTGAACTCCCCCAGATCACGTACCGCGGCGACGGCGTCCGGGATCGAATCGTGGCGGTAGGCGGCCGTGCGGCTGTAGACGAGCAGACGGGTGTTCATGAGGACGAGCCTATTCTCGGGCTTTCACGAGCGGTGCCTTCGACCGCTTGCCCGGAGACGCGAGAAGTGCTCCTGAACCGCCACGATGAGACCTGCGGTGGGTCCTGCCGCGTTGCTGTCGCAGGAGCATTCCTTAAGTCGAAGGGGCATTTTCCAGAGGAAGAGTGCTGACCCGTATCCGCATGTCCGCGTCCAGCGCCACGGGTGGGGTCGGACAGGTCGGGTGCTGCTGGTCGAGACAGTCCGCAGTACCGGCTCGCAGCAGGCGATACTGATCGTTGGTCTTCTGTGCGTATTACTTGGGGGTCTCGTGAGTCTGAGTCCGCGCGAGGTGTTTCTCCGGCTTGTTCATGGGGTCGCCGAGGGGAACTCGAGCGAGCTGCCTGACTTGTACGGCGAAGTCACCGATGTCCGGCATCCGATGGCGACGCCGGAGTCCGAGCCGTTGACCAGTCGGCGTGCGCTCCGGGAACACTTCACGGTGCCGCCGGAAGTCCGGGAGTCCTGGCCGAAGAGGAGTGTCGTCGATGTCGTCGTTCACGAGACCGCCGATCCTGAAGTGATCGTCGCCGAGTTCGCCTACGAGTTCACGTTGCCGGACGATTCCATGGCCAAGGTGCCCTGCATTTTCGTCATGCGTGTGCGGGACGGTCAGATCATCGAGTCGCGCGACTACATCGACCCGATCCGTACCTACACCGCGCGCGGGGACCTGGACCGCCTCCTCGCGTCGTTGCGCAAGGGTGATACTGCGGGCTGAGCCGGCCGTCTTCGCCCCGGTCGCTTCCGACCCGACGGTCTCCCGCCCGATCGACGCCCTCGCCGACGCCGGCGAGAAAGCCCGGCGGGACATCAGACCGCGGAGGCGGGCTGGAACAGGGCCGCCGACCACCTCACCCCGCCCAACTGGCCCTTGCCCAACTGGCCCTTGCTCAACTGGCCCTTGCTCAACTGGCCCTTGCTCAACTGCCGAAGACGTATCACGTGCCCATTCTGATGTTCCTGTTCTGACGGGCCCCCTGTGTCGTGTCCGTTTCTTTCAAGACCGCTTGCGGCGACCGTGCCTACCGTGGCCTCATGAGTCCACGATTCGATGCCATCGGCCTGGTCGTCTCCGACATGGCCGCCTCCGTCACCTTCTACCGCCGACTGGGGTTCCTCTTCCCCGAAGGCTCGGAGGAGCAGCCGCACGCCGAGGCCGAACTGCCGGGTGGGCTGCGGCTGCTGCTGGACACAGAAAGCACGGTCCGTTCGTTCCATCCGGAGTGGCGAGCACCGTCAGGCGGCAGCCGGGCCTCGCTCGCGCTGCGCTGTGACACACCGGAGGACGTCGACACGGTGTACGAGGAACTGGTGGCCGCCGGTCACCCGGGCGCGCTGAAGCCCTGGAACGCCTTCTGGGGTCAGCGGTATGCCGTCCTGCACGACCCTGACGGCAACGGCGTCGACCTCTTCGCTCCGCTGGAGCAGTAGTCCCGGACTCTCGATCGCGCCGCCACGCCGGGCGACTCACCGGACCCGTCGGGCCGGAACACAGAGCACCGTCCCTGTCGGCCCACCGGAACCACGCCTACTGATCCACCGCACCCGCCCCCCGGCCCAGGGTCGGCCCCACAGGACCAGGGGCCCGTCCTGCCGGACCAGGGACCCGTCCCGCCGGACCAGGGACCCGTCCCGCCGGATCAATATGCGCGATCGGATGGGTCGCCCAGCGGTTCGGCCGACCGTGCCCGATGCTCCGCAGGTGCAGGGCCGGTCTGCGGCGATGCGACAGGCGGGCGCCGGTGCAGGAGCAGGTCTCCCAGCGTGGAGCCCGTGAACTCCCTCACCTCCCGGGCCAGATGGGCTTGGTCGGCGTATCCGGTGCGGGCAGCCGTGTCCACGAAGGTCGTGCCCCCGCGGGCCAGCCCGAGAGCACGTTGCATACGCAGGATCCGGGCCAGCGTCTTGGGCCCATAGCCGAAGGCAGCGAGCGAACGACGGTGCAACTGGCGTGCTCCGATGCCGAGTTCATCGGCAGTCGCGGCCACCGCGCGACCTGCGGCGAGGACGGCGACGAGACGGCGCAGTTCCGGGTCGGGCGGAGCCGCCCGTTCCAGGGCCAGCGACTCCAGCGCCGTCGCCGGTCGGTCCGCGGTGGTGATCCGGTCGGTCAGTCGCCGCACCTCGGGCATCGGCCACAGGTCTGCCAACTCCACACGCCGGTCGCGCAGTTCGTGAGCCGGTACGCCGAGGAAGGGGGGCGCGGCGCCCGGAAAGAAGCGGATGCCCCACCAGGGCACCGGTGGGCCGTCGGGGATGTGCGCCCGGGTGTCCGGTCCTGCGACCAGCAGCCTGCCCTCGCTGTACAGCAGGTCCATGCAGCCGTCGGGCAACACGGGAAACGCCGGGGACGAGGCCGACGGCGTGTTGGTCCACACCACCGCCCCGGCCAGCCGGGAGGCCCGTTCCTCGTACACGCTTGCCAGCCTACGCCGCAGGCAGGGCCGGCTTCGTCATCGTCACCCGACCGCGCCTCCCCCTGCGACCTGCCCCTGGACCGCCCTCGTCCGGTGTTCCTGAGGACTGACGCCGTACACCCGCTTGAAGGCGCTGGACAGGGAGAACGCGCTTCCGTAACCGATCTGGCGGGCGATCGCGCCGATGGTGTCCTCGCTGTCGCGCAGTCGGTCGGCGGCGAGAGCGAGGCGCCAGCCGGCGAGGTAGGTCATCGGGGGTTCGCCGACCAGATCGGTGAAGCGACGGGCCAGGGCTGCCCGGGAGACGCCGGCCTTCGCCGCGAGGGAGGCGACGGTCCAGGGGTGGGCGGGGTCGTCCTGGACGAGGCGCAGGACGCGCCCCACGACCGGGTCGGCCAGCGCCTGGTACCAGGCCGGGGCGGCCGCTTCCGGGCGGGAGAACCAGGCCCGCAGCGCCGCGATCACGAGAAGGTCCAGCATGCGGTCGAGGACCACCTCCTGGCCGGGTTCGTCGCGGGTGATCTCCTGCATGAGCAGCGGGGTGAGCGGGCACTGCCAGACGTCGGTGGTGAGGGAGAGCAGCGGCGGCAGCGCGTCGAGCAGCCGGCCACTGATCTCGCCCTGCATCAGGTAGGTGCCAATGAGGACGACCGTGGAGCCGTCGAGGCGGTCTCCCCAGGTGCGCACGCCCAGGTCCATGGAGCCGTTGAGGAGGCGTCCGTCGGGATAGGCGCACTGTCCGCCCGGGAGGATCAGAGCCTGCGGGGGCGTGTCCGGGGCGTCGGCGCAGGTGTACGGGGCCGGGCCGCGGGCGATGGCGAGATCGCCGGCGCGCAGTCGGACGGCGTCCCCCTCGTCCGGCGCGACCCAGCCGTCGCCGCGCACCATGAGCATCACCGTCAGCGGGGCCCGGTCCTCGACCCGCACGCTCCACGGCGGATCGAAGCACGCGCGGATCATGAGTGCGCCACGCGCGCGTGGACCCTCCAGAAGGCCTGCGAGTGCGTCCATGCCGCCAGCGTAGACGCGCGCTTATGGGAACGAGCGGTTCAGCGATGGGACCGTGCGACGCACGCCGGTTGACTGGTGCCATGACACACGACACGGCGCACGACATGGCCCGGAACGCGGCACACGACACGGTTGGGAACGCGGCCGGGAGCACGGCTCGGAGCATGACGGTGGTGGTGACCGGGGCGTCCGGTCGTACGGGCGGACGAGTGGCGCGGGCCGCCGCGGCGGCGGGGTTGGGCGTGCGGACCGCCTCCCGGGCCGACGGATTCGACTGGTACGACGCCTCCACGTGGGTGGACGTTCTTCGGGGCGCCGACGCCGCGTATGTGGTGTACCCGACGGACGTGGGCGCCCCGGGGGCCGCCGACGCTGTCGGAAGGCTGGCCCGGGAGGCCGTCGCGCTGGGGGTGCGGCGGCTGGTGCTGCTGTCGTCTCGGGGCGAGGAGCGGGCGCTGCCGACCGAGGAGGCGCTGCGGACGTCGGGCGCGGACTGGACCGTCGTGCGGGCCGCGTGGTTCGCGCAGAACTTCAGTGAGGGGCCGCTGGTGGAAGGGCTGCGGGACAGCGGGGAGCTGGTGTTTCCGGGCGGGGAGGTCCAGGAGCCGTTCGTCGACCTGCGGGACGTCGCGGATGTGGTGGTGAAGGCGCTTACGGAAGGCAGTCGGTACGTGGGGCGAACGCTGGAGGTGTCGGGGCCGCGGCTGCTGACGTTTCGGGAAACGGTTGCGGAGGTCGGGCGCGCGGTCGGACGCGAGCTCACGTACACGCCGGTGTCCGCGCGTCAGTACGGCGAACGGTTGGCCGGTTTCGGGGTCCCGCCGGGGGAAGCGGCGTTCCTGGTGGAGCTGTTCGAGTCGCTGCTGGACGGACGCAACGCCTGCCTCTCGGCGGGCGTCCGCGAGGTGCTCGGCCGCGAGCCGCGCGACTTCGCGGAGTTCGCGAGGGAGGCGGCAGAAACAGGCGTGTGGAAGTCGTAGTGCTTGTCTCCTGGTGTCACCGTTTTTTCTCGTGGTGTCACCGTCCGGGAGGCTGTTCCTCAGCGTTTCCGCCGGTTCCCCTGACTCCGCTGTTTCCGTCGTTGCCGCGGATGCCGCTGTCCCCCGCGTTCCCGCTGTTTCCGAGGCTCACGCTGTTTCCGGTGTTCACGCTGTTTCCGCCGCTCGCACAGTCCGCGTCGTTGCCGTCGTTTCCCCTGCTCGCGCCGTTCACGCCGTTCACGCCGTTTCCCTTCGCGGCGCTCTTCACGTGGCTCCGGAAACGTCCCGTCACGTCTTCCGGGGGGAGGAAGCGGGACCAGCGCTCGGGGAACTCGGAGGGCATGTCGGGATCGTCCGGGTCGTCGTCCTCGTAGGAGCGGGCCACGGCCATCCGCGCGACGTACTCCGCGGCCTCCTCCTGGCGCAGCCGCTCGTTGGCTGCGCGGGCGGCGGCGGTCGCGGCGGCCGGCCAGACCCGGTCGATGGCGGCGTTGACGGCGGCGCCCACCAGCACCGCGAACGCGGACACGCCGATCCACAGCAGCACGGCGACGGCGGCGGCGAGGGAGCCGTAGATGGTGGCGCCCTCGATGGTGCTCGTGAGGTAGATGCGCAGCAGGAAACTGCCGAGCACCCACATGGCGAGGGCGACGAGGGCGCCGGGGACGTCCTCGATCCACGGCGACCGGACGGGCACGGAGACGTGGTACAGCGTGGTCAGGAACGCGATGGACAGGACGATCACGACCGGCCAGTACAGGACCTGCACGACGGTCGTCGACCAGGGGACGATGCGGACCACCGCGTCCGGTCCTGCGACCATCAGCGGCAGCGCGACCGAGCCGATCAGCAGGGCTCCGACGAACAGCAGAAAGGCGACCAGCCGGGTCTTGACGATGCCGCGGACGCCGTCGAGGCCGTACATGACGGTGATGGTGTCGATGAAGACGTTCACCGCGCGCGAGCCGGACCACAGCGCGAACAGGAAACCGATGGAGATGACGTCGGGGCGACCGCCGGTCATCACGTCGTCGAGGATCGGCTGCGCGATCTGCCGCACGCCCTTGTCCGACAGGACCGTCCGGGAGGCGTCGAGGAGGTTGGCCTCCAGGCTGGTGATGGTGTCGGTGCCGGTCCAGTCGTCGACGTAGCCGAGCAGGCCGATGAGGCTGAGAAGCAGCGGAGGCACCGAGAGCAACGTGAAGAAAGCGGCTTCCGCAGCGAGACCGAGGATGCGGTACTCGATGCAGGAGTTGACGGTGTCCTTCAACAGCAGCCAGGCGGTCCGCCGCTTGGAGACGTTCCGGTAAAGGGCACGCGCCCGGTGGAGACGCCCTGCGGGGCTCCCGGGTTGCTCGGGTGACTGACTTGCTGGCTGCACGTCCTAAAGGTATCCGCCGTTCGGGGCTGCACTCACCCCCGGCAAGGCCTCTTCACCGGGTCGGGGAGCGGCGCGCGGGCCGCTGACGGTCATGACCGCGGTACCCGGGGGTAGGTTCGGGCCATGGCAGGCAGCACGCACACGGTGACCAACCAGCCCCCGCCCCTGACCGGATACGACGTCTACGGCGCAGACCAGGTGCTGGTGGCGGCCGTGGAACGGCACCTGGATCCGGGTCTGCTCGACGAGGTGCGCGGCGAGTTGTCGGCCCTCGGGCGGGCGGCGGGGTCCGCACAGGTGCAGGAATGGGCGGCGCAGGCGGACGTCCATCCTCCGAAACTTCGTGCGTACGACCGTCACGGGCACCGGATCGACGAGGTCGAATTTCACCCGGCGTGGCATCGGCTGCTCGGCAAGGGTGTGGGGGCCGGGCTGACCGGTGCCTGGGGGCGGCCGGGCGGGCATGTGCGGCGGGCGGCGGGGTTCCTGGTGTGGACGCAGGTCGACGCGGGCAACTGCTGCCCGCTGTCCATGACACACGCGGCGGTGCCCGCGCTGCGCACCGATCCGGGGCTGGCCGCCGAGTGGGAGCCCCGGCTGACGTCCACCGTCTACGACCGCGCGCTGCGGCCGGCCGGGTTGAAAGCCGGTGCGTTGTTCGGCATGGGGATGACGGAGAAACAGGGCGGCAGCGACGTCCGGGCGATCACGACGGTCGCCACTCCACTCGCCGAGGCCGGTGCGTACGAGCTGACGGGCCACAAGTGGTTCTGTTCGGCGCCGATGTCGGACGGTTTCCTCGTGCTGGCGCGGACGGCCCCCGGCGGCGGCGACGGCGGGCTGACGTGTTTCCTCGTTCCGCGCGTTCTCGAAGACGGTTCCCGGAACGTTTTTCGCCTCCAGCGACTGAAGGACAAACTGGGCAACCGGTCCAATGCCTCCGCCGAGGTCGAGTTCGAGGGGACGTGGGCACGCCGGGTCGGCGAGGAGGGGCGCGGGGTGCGGACCATCATCGGCATGGTGGCGGCGACCCGGCTGGACTGTGTGCTGGGGTCGGCGGGGCTGATGCGGCAGGCGGTGGCGCAGGCGGTCCACCACTGTTCGCATCGTGCGGCGTTCGGCGGAAAGCTCGTGGACAAGCCGTTGATGCGCAATGTGCTGGCGGATCTGGCGCTGGAGTCGGAGGCCGCGACCACGCTCGCGCTGCGGCTCGCGGCGGCCTGCGACGACGGGAGCGAGCAGGAGCGGGCGTTTCTCCGGATCGCCGTTCCGGCGGCCAAGTACTGGGTGACCAAGCGCTGCGCTCCGGTGGCGGTGGAGGCGTCGGAATGCCTTGGCGGAAACGGTTACGTAGAGGAGTCGGGGATGCCCCGGCTGGTGCGGGAGTCGCCGCTGAACGCGATCTGGGAGGGCGCGGGCAACGTCCAGGCGCTGGACGTGCTGCGGGCGCTGCAGCGGGAGCCGCAGGCGTTGAACGCCTACCTCCACGAGGTGGGCCGGGCGCGGGGGGCCGACCATCGGCTGGACGGCGCGATCAAGGACCTGTTGACGGACCTGGCCGATCTGGACGGGGTCGAGGGGCGGGCCCGGCGGCTGGCCGAGCGGTTCGCTCTGGTGCTCCAGGGGTCGCTGCTGGTGCGTTTCGCGCCGCCCGCCGTGGCGGACGCGTTCTGCGCCTCGCGGCTGGGCGGGGACGGGGGCGCCGGCTTCGGGACGTTGCCGCACAGCCTGGACCTGGCGGCGCTCGTCGAGCGGGCCGCTCCCGGGGAGTGACGTCCCGGTCTGCCCCGGCCTCGCGCCTTTGAGGAAACCGTGGAAACAGGAAGCGGGGGTGGTGCTGCGCCGACACGGCACCACCCCCGCCGCAATGGCCCTGCGAGGCCAGAATCGCCGCTCGGGACGACGTGGCTCAAGTTTCAAACAGCCTGTGGACGTTCACCAGGGTTGCAGGGGGTTGCAACTTCTCGGTGGTTGTGACCGGAGTGTGCCCCTCCGTCACGGGCGGACGGCAAGATGGGGGTCCCAGTAAGACCGGAAACAGTCGGCGCAGGCGCTTGACATCTGTTTCTCAGCCTGTGTCCAGCCCGGGAGGCCCAGTGGCGATGCCACCGATGAACGTGCCGCAGCTCGCGGCCGTCGACGCCGCGCGGGCGGCGCGGGTGCTCAACCAGGTCCGTGACGCCCGGCTGGCCGGCCGGCGGGTGCGCGTCGCGCCGCGTCCGGTGATCGAGCAGTCCTGGGAACGCCTGCTGCGCAGTGGCGTCGATCCGGAGCGTGATGTCCGGGCGGGGCTGCTCAGCGCCGACGAGGTGCGGCGGCGGCGCGAGGAGTCGCCGCTGCGCGAGGTGCTGCCGGTGTTGAGGGAGGGGTTGCTGTCGGTCGCGGACGTCGCTCACCACATCATGGTGGTGGCCGACGGGGAGGGCCGGGTGCTGTGGCGCGAGGGCTGTGGCCCGGTGCTGCGCAAGGCCGACGGGCTCGGCTTCGAGCTGGGCGCGGACTGGGGCGAGGCGGTGGTGGGCACCAACGGCGTGGGCACGCCGGCGGTGGTGCGCCGGCCCGTCCAGGTGTTCGCCGCCGAGCATTTCGTCCGCTCGCACGCCGCCTGGACCTGCGCGGGCGCGCCGATCACGGACCCGCGCAACGGCCGGCTGCTGGGTGTCGTCGACGTCAGCGGGCCGCTGGAGACGATGCACCCGGCCACCCTGGCGTGGGTCGACTCGGTGGCGAAGCTCGCCGAGTCCAGGCTGCGCGAGAGGCACCTCGGTTCGCTGGAGCGGTTGCGCGCGGTGGCGGCGCCGGCGCTGGCCCGGATCGGCGGCCGGGCCGCGGCCGTGGACGGCGAGGGCTGGACGGCCGCGGTGACCGGAATGCCGTACACGAGCCGGATCGCGCTCGCCAAGTCGCCGTCCCCGGGGCGTCGGTGGCTGCCGACGCTCGGTCTGTGCACCCTCGAGCCGCTGGCCGGGGGTTGGCTGGTGCGGTCGGTGGACGAGGCGGCCGGACGGCCGTCGAGCGGTGCGAGCCGGATCGTGCTGGACCTGACCAGAGCTCGGCGCTGGTCGGTGACGGTGTCGGGGGACGCGGGCTCGTGGTCGCACGAACTCAGTCCCCGGCATGCGGAATTGCTGTATCTGCTGGCGGCGCAGCGCGGTGGGCGCAGTGCTGCGGAGCTCGCGCTGGACATGTTCGGCGACTCGGACCGCACGGTGACGGTGCGGGCGGAGATGTCCCGCGTGCGGCGTTACCTGGGGGCGTTTCTGGAACACCGGCCGTATCGTTTCTGCGAGGACGCCGAGGTCGACGTGCTTCTGCCTGCGGAACCCGGGGGGCTGTTGCCCCATTCGACCGCGCCGGCGGTGGTCAGAAACAGAACGCCGTCACCGTGAAAACGATGACTCATCCGCTTTTTTCGATAGCGCCTTCCGCATATTTGCGCGGACTTCGTCCTCCGGGGCGGCTGACTGCCGTAGCATCCCTCTACGGGTCACCCCACCTGCTCCTCTGTCAACGTATGGATCATCAGGCGCAGTTGGCCCGCCTCGGGAGGGCGAATGAGACAGCGCGGCCGACACCGCCGGCGCAGGCGCGGCAGGGCACTGCGGGCGTTTCTGTCCGGAACCGCTCTCGCCCTCACCGCTGCCGCCACCGTGATCAGTGCTTCCCAGGCGACGGTCACCCACGACGGCCCGGGGGACCTGAAACCGCTCTCCGCGGCGTCCGAGGTCGCTGAGCTGCGGCTGACGGAGAACATGGTGCCGCAGGCCTCCCTGGACCGGCTCGCGGCCGGGATGGGCCGCCCGGTCGGCGTCAGCGCGGTGCTGGACGGCGCCGACCGCACCCTGCGGGACGCCGTCGACTGCTCGCCCGCAGAGCGCCGGGCCCTGCCGGTCGCTCCCACGGCCACGCGCGCGTACTGCTGGAACACCGACGACACGGCCGGCTGGCGGCCGGGCGCGGTCACCACGTCGGGGGACGCGGACGACGACGGCGTGTGGGGCTCGAACCGGGTGATCCTCTCCGGCTGGTCGCGCAGCGGCGGCGCGGCGGCGGACCGGGGCCTGGCCCGGGTCGGCTTCGTGAACGCCGCCGATCTCGGCCACCTCTCCTACACCTGGGCCCTGCTCGCCGTCCCCGTGGACGGCGGCCGGGACTATCGCGGGCTGGTCTCGCACGTCTCCGGCATGGTCTGGTACCAGGACAAGCTGCTGGTCACCGCCGACGACGGGGACCGGTCCGCGCTGTATGTGTACGACATGAACCGCGTGCAGCGCGCCACGGTCGCCGCCGACGCGGTGGGCCGGGTGCCGGGCGGCTGGTCGGCGCACGGGTACGGGTTCGTGCTGCCGGCCGTCGGCTCCTACGAGCTGAGCGGCGGCCCCGGCGCACCGCGTCCCTCGACCGTGTCCCTCGACCGCAGCACCGCGCCGGACAGTCTGGTCGCCGGGGAGTGGACGCTCGACGACGGCGACCGCGGCGCCCGTCTGTGGCGCTACCCGTTCAGCACCGCGGCCGGCCACGCGGGTCTGCTCTCCGCCGGTCCGAACGGGCGGGTGACGGCGTCCGAGGCCTACTCGACGAAGGTCACGGGGGTGCGCGGCGTGCTCTCCTACGACGCGCAGTGGTACGTGACCCGCGCCGCCGGCCCGCACGACGACGACCACGGGACGCTGTGGCGGCAGAGCCCCGGCGGGACGGACGACGCACGCAGCACGGCCGGCGGGGACGGCGGCTCGGGCGCAGCGGTGTGCGGCGCGGCGGACCGGCACAGCTGTTGGAGCACGCAGACGGAGTCCCTGTCCTACTGGGCGGCGACCGGCGAGGTCTGGACGCAGTCGGGCCGGTCCCTCTTCGCGCTGCCGCTCGCCTCGATCGACAGAATGTCGCAGTGATGATTCCCTGACGGGCATGACGAACATCCCCGTGACCACCTGGTCTCTGGAGCAGACCGATCCCGGCGACCTCCTCCCGGCCGCCGCGCCCGAGGGCGACGTCCGGATCGTCCGCTCCGAGGTCCCCTCCCCCGAGTTCAGCCGTTTCCTGTACGCGTCCGTCGGCGGGGACATTCGCTGGATCGACCGGCTGCGCTGGACACACGCGCAGTGGCGGGAGCACCTGGAGCGTCCCGGGGTCGAGACGTGGGTCGCCTACGAGCGGGGCACGCCGGCCGGGTACGCAGAGCTGGAGCCGCAGGACGACGGGGTCGTCGAAATCGTGTACTTCGGTTTGCTGCCGGCCTTCCGTGGTCGGCGGATCGGCGGGCACCTGCTGTCGTACGGCGCCGCCCGGGCGTGGGATCTGACCGACCGCTGGCCGGGGCTGCCGCAGACCAAGCGGGTGTGGTTGCACACCTGCAGCCTGGACGGCGAGCACGCGATGGAGAACTATCAGCGGCGCGGTTTCACGCTTTTCGACACGAAGGTCGAGGAACAGGCAGAGGTGTCGGCGCCGGGCCCCTGGCCGGGCGCGTTCCCCGTCTGAACCGCTTTCCCCTACCCGTGGTGACCTGCGCGGACAAGAGACCTCGCACGTCGTGTGACAGATGACACCCTTGTCTCGCATTCCGGGACAAGGGTGTCCGCATCGCGGACGAAGCTGGACTGTGTCCAGATCGCCGTGACACGCTTTCGTCATGTCCGGAACTGGAATTGCCTTGGTGAGTCGGCGGCACGTCGACCTCGGCCGCATGTCCAGCGCCATCTGTTCGGCGCGCTGACGAGCCGCAGCTCCGCCCGACATCTGAGTACAGCCTCCCGCCTGCGCAACGAGGCGCACGGCTCCTGTGCGCCCGTACGCGCAGGTCGGAGCCTCTCGCCCGTCACCCGACCACCGCCGGACGGCGCTGCGCGCCGACACCTTCCGCTGCTGTCCCGAAGGACGTATCAACCATGGCCGCCACCCCGCAGAAGCCTGCAGCCGCGACTCCCCGCCGCAAGGTGAGCCGTCACCGCGGCGAGGGCCAGTGGGCCGCGGGGCACCACACCCCGCTCAACGGCAACGAGCAGTTCAAGAAGGACGACGACGGTCTCAATGTGCGGACACGCATTGAGACGATCTACTCCAAGCGGGGCTTCGACTCGATCGACCCCAATGATCTTCGCGGCCGGATGCGCTGGTGGGGTCTGTACACCCAGCGCAAGCCCGGGATCGACGGCGGCAAGACCGCGATCCTGGAGCCGGAGGAGCTGGACGACAAGTACTTCATGCTGCGCGTGCGCATCGACGGCGGTGCGCTGACCACGCAGCAGCTGAGGGTCGTCGGCGAGATCTCGCAGGAGTTCGCGCGAGGCACCGCCGACATCACCGACCGGCAGAACGTGCAGTACCACTGGATCCGCATCGAGGACGTGCCCGAGATCTGGAACCGTCTGGAGGCGGTGGGCCTGTCCACGGTCACCGCGTGCGGCGACACCCCCCGTGTGATGATCGGCTCCCCCGTCGCCGGCATCTCCGAGGACGAGATCATCGACGGCACCCCGGCGCTGGAGGAGATCAAGCGCCGCGTCCTCGGCAACAAGGCGTACTCGAACCTGCCGCGGAAATTCAAGACGGCGATCTCGGGCTCCCCCGTGCTGGACGTGGTCCACGAGATCAACGACGTCGCGTTCGTCGGCGTCCGCCACCCCGAGCACGGGCCGGGCTTCGACCTGTGGGTCGGCGGCGGGCTGTCCACCAACCCCAAGCTGGGCGTGCGGCTGGGCGCCTGGGTGCCGCTGGACGAGGTCCCGGACGTCTACGAGGGCGTGCTGTCGATCTTCCGTGACTACGGTTACCGGCGGCTGCGCACCCGCGCCCGGCTGAAGTTCCTGGTCGCGGACTGGGGACCGGAGAAGTTCCGTCAGGTGCTGGAGGACGAGTACCTGCAGCGCAAGCTGGTCGACGGCCCGGCCCCGGACCAGCCGGTGGGCCGGTGGCGCGACCACGTCGGCGTGCACCGGCAGAAGGACGGCCGTTTCTACGTCGGTTTCGCACCACGTGTCGGCCGGGTGGACGGCACCACCCTGACGAAGATCGCGGAGCTCGCGGAGGCGCACGGCTCGGGCCGCGTCCGGACCACCGTCGAGCAGAAGATGATCGTCCTCGATGTCGAGGAGGCGCAGGTCGCCTCGCTCGTCGAGGGCCTGGAGGCGCTGGACCTGACCGCCCGACCCTCGACCTTCCGGCGCGGCACCATGGCGTGCACCGGCATCGAGTTCTGCAAGCTGGCCATCGTCGAGACCAAGCAGCGCGGCTCCCAGCTGATCGACGAGCTGGAGCGCCGCCTGCCGGACTTCGACGAGCCCCTCACCATCAATCTCAACGGCTGCCCGAACGCCTGCGCCCGCATCCAGGTCGCGGACATCGGTCTCAAGGGCCAGCTCGTCCTCGACGAACGGGGCGAGCAGGTCGAGGGCTACCAGGTGCACCTGGGCGGCGCGCTCGGACTCGAAGCCGGTTTCGGCCGCAAGGTCCGCGGTCTGAAGGTCACCTCGGACGAGCTGCCGGACTACGTGGAACGCGTTCTCAAGCGGTTCCAGGAAGAGCGCGAGGACGGCGAGCGGTTCGCCGCCTGGGCCTCGCGCGCCAGCGAGGAGGCCCTTTCATGAGCGAGCGGGCCGCCCCTTTCTACTGCCCCTACTGCGGCGACGAGGACCTGCGTCCGAGCGAGGCCCTGGAGGGCGGTCACGGCGCCTGGGAATGCGCGGCGTGCAATCGCGCATTCCAGCTGAAGTTCCTCGGGCTGCTGTCCCGGGGGGTTCAGCGCACCGAAACGGGAGGGGACCGGATATGACGACGCTTCAGGAAGGCCGTACCACCGACGAGTTGAAGGCGCTGGCCGAGCAGGCGGGCCGCGACCTCGAGGACGCCTCGGCGCTCGAGATCCTGCAGTGGGCGGTGGACACCTTCGGCCGGCAGTTCTGTGTGACCTCCTCCATGGAGGACGCCGTGGTCGCCCACCTCGCGTCCCGCGTCCTCAAGGGCGTGGACGTGGTGTTCCTCGACACCGGTTACCACTTCCCCGAGACCATCGGCACCCGGGACGCGGTCGAGGCCGTGATGGACGTCAACGTCATCACGCTCACCCCGCGTCAGACGGTCACCGAGCAGGACGCCGAGTTCGGGCCGAAGCTGCACGACCGCGATCCGGACCTGTGCTGCAAGCTGCGCAAGGTGCAGCCGTTGGAGGAGGGGCTCCGCGGGTACCGCGCCTGGGCCACCGGCCTGCGGCGCGACGAGTCGCCGACCCGGGCGAACACCGCGGTCGTCGGCTGGGACGAGAAGCGGCAGAAGGTCAAGATCTCGCCGATCGCCCGCTGGACGCAGGCCGACGTCGACGCCTACATCACGGAGCACGGCGTACTCTCCAACCCCCTTCTGATGGACGGCTACGCGTCCGTCGGCTGCGCCCCGTGCACCCGCCGGGTCCTCGAGGGCGAGGACGCGCGCGCCGGGCGCTGGGCCGGACGCGGGAAGACCGAGTGCGGACTGCACGGCTGACCGCCATGACCGCGACCTCCACGAACAGCGCCGCCCACGGCAACGCCCCCCATCCCCCTACCAACCGGGAGAACCACGTGACGACCGGAGCCACCGTCTGGCTCACGGGTCTGCCGAGTGCCGGCAAGACCACCATCGCGTACGAGCTGGCCGGCCGGCTGCGCGAGGAGGGCCACCTCGTAGAGGTGCTCGACGGCGACGAGATCCGCGAGTTCATCTCCGCGGGCCTCGGTTTCAGCCGTGAGGACCGGCACACCAATGTGCAGCGCATCGGTTTCCTGGCCGAACTGCTGGCCCGTAACGGAGTCAAGGTGCTCGTCCCGGTGATCGCGCCGTACGCGGACAGCCGTGAGGCCGTGCGCAAGCGGCACCAGGAGAGCGCAACCGGTTACCTGGAGGTGCACGTGGCGACTCCGGTCGACGTGTGCTCGGTCCGCGACGTGAAGGGCCTGTACGCCAAGCAGGCCGCGGGCGAGCTGACCGGGCTCACCGGGGTCGACGACCCCTACGAGGCGCCCGAGTCGCCCGATCTGCGGATCGAGTCCCAGGACCAGACCGTGCAGGAGTCCGCGGCGTCGGTGTACGCCCTGCTCAGCGAGAGGGGACTGGCATGACGACGACCGTCGCCGAGACCGAGGAGGGCACGGTCAGCCCGTACACCCTCAGCCATCTGGACTCGCTGGAGTCCGAGGCGGTGCACATCTTCCGTGAGGTGGCGGGTGAGTTCGAGCGGCCGGTGATCCTGTTCTCCGGCGGCAAGGACTCCATCGTCATGCTGCACCTGGCGCTGAAGGCGTTCGCCCCGGCCGCCGTCCCCTTCTCGCTGCTGCACGTGGACACCGGGCACAACTTCCCCGAGGTCCTGGAGTACCGCGACCGGGTGGTAGCCGAGCACGGGCTGCGCCTCCATGTGGCCTCCGTGCAGGAGTACATCGACCGCGGAGCGCTCCGGGAGCGTCCGGACGGGACCCGTAACCCGCTCCAGACGCTGCCGCTCACGGAGAAGATCCAGGCCGAGAGGTTCGACGCGGTCTTCGGCGGGGGCCGGCGCGACGAGGAGAAGGCGCGCGCCAAGGAGCGCGTGTTCTCCCTGCGCGACGAGTTCTCGCAGTGGGACCCGCGCCGCCAGCGGCCCGAGCTGTGGAACCTGTATAACGGCCGCCACGCCCCCGGCGAGCACGTCCGGGTCTTCCCGCTCTCCAACTGGACCGAGCTGGACGTCTGGCAGTACATCGCCCGCGAGGGCATCGAACTGCCGGAGATCTACTTCGCGCACGAGCGGGAGGTGTTCCGGCGGGCCGGCATGTGGCTGACCGCCGGCGAGTGGGGCGGCCCCAAGGACGGGGAAACCGTCGAAAAGCGTCTCGTGCGTTACCGCACCGTCGGTGACATGTCCTGCACCGGTGCCGTCGACTCCGACGCCGTGACGCTGGACGACGTCATCGCCGAGATCGCCGCCTCCCGGCTGACCGAGCGCGGCGCGACCCGCGCCGACGACAAGATGTCCGAGGCCGCGATGGAAGACCGCAAGCGCGAGGGGTACTTCTAAGCATGAGCACCATCACCGCCGAGGAACTCTCGGCCACGACCCTGTTGCGGTTCGCCACCGCGGGCTCCGTCGACGACGGCAAGTCCACCCTGGTGGGCCGGCTGCTGCACGACTCCAAGTCGATCCTGAGCGACCAGCTGGAGGCCGTCGAGCGCGCCTCGGCGAGCCGCGGGCAGGAAGCGCCCGACCTGGCGCTCCTCACCGACGGGCTGCGCGCCGAGCGCGAGCAGGGCATCACCATCGACGTGGCCTACCGCTACTTCGCCACGCCCAGGCGGCGGTTCATCCTGGCCGACACGCCGGGCCATGTGCAGTACACCCGCAACATGGTGACGGGCGCCTCCACTGCGGAGCTGACGGTGATCCTGGTCGACGCCCGCAACGGCGTCGTCGAGCAGACCCGCCGGCACGCGGCCATCGCGGCCCTGCTCCGGGTTCCGCACGTCGTGCTCGCCGTCAACAAGATGGACCTGGTCGACTACCGGGAGCCGGTGTTCGCGGCGATCGCCGAGGAGTTCACGGCGTACGCGAGCGAGCTGGGCGTGCCCGAGGTGACCGCGATCCCGATCTCGGCGCTGGCCGGCGACAACGTGGTGGACCCGTCGGCCAACATGGACTGGTACGGCGGCCCGACGTTCCTGGAACACCTGGAAAAGGTTCCGGTCAGTCACGACCTCGCGCACTGCCACGCCCGGCTGCCCGTCCAGTACGTGATCCGGCCGCAGACCGCCGAGCACCCGGACTACCGGGGCTACGCGGGCCAGATCGCGGCGGGCACCTTCCGGGTCGGCGAGGCGGTGACCGTGCTGCCGTCCGGTCGCACGTCGACGATCTCCGGCATCGACCTGCTGGGCGAGCCGGTGGACGTGGCGTGGACGACGCAGTCGGTGACCGTGCTGCTCGCGGACGACGTCGACGTCTCGCGCGGCGACCTGATCGTGCCCACCAAGGACGCGCCGGCCACCACCCAGGACGTCGAGGCGACCGTGTGCCATGTCGCCGACCAGCCGCTGACCGTCGGGCACCGGGTGCTGATCAAGCACGGCACCCGCACCGTCAAGGCGATCGTGAAGGACATTCCGTCCCGTCTCACGCTCGACGACCTGTCCCTGCACCCGCACCCGGGACAGCTCGTCGCCAACGACATCGGCCGGGTGAAGATCCGCACGGCACAACCGCTGCCGGTGGATTCCTACGCCGACTCGCGCCGTACCGGCTCGTTCATCCTGATCGACCCCGCCGACGGCACGACGCTCACCGCGGGCATGGTCGGCGAGTCGTTCGCGTCGCCGGAGCCGGTCAAGGACGCCGCCGACGACGACGGCTGGGACTTCTGACCGTGGCCGCGACCGACGTCTACGCGACGTTCGCGAAGGAGGGCGGCCGGATCGGCAGCGGCGCCCTCGGCAGCGGGCAGGGCGGAGTCGCGCGATGTGCGGGCTGACGTACGCGCACCGCCTGCGCGCCCGACCGCCCCGCCCGCCGTCGTGGAAACGACGAGAACCCTTTGCCGAGCTCCCGGCCACGACCTGAGAGACCGTGACCGCCGGGCCGACGAGAGGAACCCCTCCCGGTGCCTGCCAGTCTCCCCACGTCACGGCTTCGCCGCGGCGTCGCGGCCCTAGCGGCCCTGCCCCTGCTCGCCCTCGCGGCCTGCGGCTACGGTTCGCAGGCCAAGGACGGCAACGCCGACGAGCGGGTCGCCGCCGGGGCGCAGAAGATCGACGGGCTCGACTCCGTGCGGATCGGTTACTTCGGCAACCTGACGCATGCGACCGCGCTGGTCGGCCGTGAGCAGGGCATCCTCCAGAAGGCACTGGGCGCCACCAAGGCGTCGTACGCGACGTTCAACGCGGGCCCCTCGGAGATCGAGGCGCTGAACGCCGGTTCTCTCGACATCGGCTGGATCGGTCCGTCCCCGGCGATCAACGGGTACGCCAAGTCCCACGGCAAGAGCCTGCGCATCGTGGGGGGTTCGGCGTCCGGCGGGGTGAAGCTGGTGGTGAACCCGGACAAGGTCGCCTCGCTCGAGGACGTCAAGGGCAAGCGGATCGCGACGCCTCAGCTCGGAAACACGCAGGATGTGGCGTTTCTGAACTGGATCGCGAAGCAGGGCTGGACGGTGGACGCGCAGAGCGGCAAGGGTGACGTCACCGTCGTCCGCAGCGACAACAAGGTGACGCCGGACGCGTTCCGGTCGGGGTCGGTCGACGGCGCCTGGGTGCCGGAGCCGACCGCCTCGAAGCTGCTCGCCGAGGGCGGCAAGGTGCTGCTGGACGAGGCGTCGCTGTGGCCCGACAGGAAGTTCGTGATCACGAACGTCATCGTGTCGCAGAAGTTCCTCGAGCGGCACCCGAAGGTGGTGGAGGCCGTGCTGAAGGGCTCGGTGGAGACCAACAGGTGGATCGGCGCCAACCCGGCGAAGGCGAAGGCCGCGGCGAACAGGCAGCTGGAGACGGACTCCGGCAAGGCACTGCCCGCCGACGTGCTGGACCCGGCGTGGCGGTCTATCCGGTTCACCGACGACCCGCTGGCGGCCACCCTCGGCGCCGAGGCGGCGCACGCGGTCGACGCGGGTCTGCTGGAAAAGCCCGACCTCGAGGGCGTCTACGACCTGACGATCCTGAACAAGGTCCTCGAGGCCGAGGGCGAGTCCGCTGTCGACGACGCCGGTCTGGGTGTCGACCGACCGAAGTCCCGATGAGTTCCCAGGAGGTGACGACCATGGCCACGACCTTCGCCAAGGCCGCCGAGCCCACCGAGTCCGTGACGTACGCGGCACGCCTCGACCACGTCTCGAAGTCCTTCGCGGGTCCGGGCGGGCAGCAGCTCGTCCTGGACGACATCACCCTCGACGTCGCGCCCGGCGAGTTCGTCACCCTGCTCGGGGCGTCGGGCTGCGGCAAGTCCACCCTGCTGAACCTGGTGGCCGGCCTCGACCGGCCCACCGTCGGGTCCATCACGACGAACGGCCGCCCGGCGCTGATGTTCCAGGAGCACGCGCTGTTCCCGTGGCTGACCGCGGGCAAGAACATCGAACTCGCCCTGAAGCTGCGAGGGGTCGCGAAGCCCGAGCGGCGCGGCAAGGCCGAGGAGCTGCTCGAGCTGGTCCGGCTGAAGGGCGCTTACGGAAAGCGTGTTCACGAGCTTTCCGGCGGTATGCGGCAGCGGGTGGCGATGGCCCGCGCGCTGGCCCAGAAGAGCCAACTCCTGCTGATGGACGAGCCGTTCGCGGCGCTGGACGCCATCACGCGGGACGTGCTGCACGACGAGCTCACCCGGATCTGGGAGGAGACGGGGCTGTCCGTCCTGTTCGTGACGCACAACGTGCGGGAGGCGGTGCGGCTCGCACAGCGCGTCGTCCTGCTGTCCTCCCGGCCGGGCCGGGTGGCGCGCGAGTGGACGGTGGACATCCCTCAGCCGCGCCGGATCGAGGACGCCCCGGTGGCGGAACTGTCCCTCGAGATCACCGAAGTCCTGCGTGGGGAGATCCGCCGTCATGGCCAGCACTGAGACGAAGACGACGGGAACGAAGACGACCGTGGGCGGGACGACCGGGACGAGGCCGACGGTGTCGGAGGGCACGGCGACGGAGGCGAACGCCACCGGGCTGGCCGGCGTGGAGGCGGGTCTCGACGCGCTGGACGTCGTCGCGCCCACCGCGCGGACGCCCTTGCGGCGGACCTTCGTCGACAAGATCCTGCCGCCGGTCGTCGCGACGGCGCTGCTGCTGGCCGTCTGGCAGATCACCTTCAAGACGGTCGACGACCCGACCAAGCTGGTGTCCCCGCTGGACGTCTGGCACACGCTCCGCCAGGCATGGCTCCAGGGCGAGCTGCTCGGCTACATCTGGACGAGCGTCTCCCGCGGACTGCTCGGCTTCGCGTTCGCCCTGACGATCGGCACCCCGCTGGGTCTGCTGGTGGCGCGGGTGAAGTTCGTGCGGGCGGCGATCGGGCCGATCCTGTCCGGCCTCCAGTCGCTGCCGTCGGTGGCGTGGGTGCCGCCGGCGGTGCTGTGGCTGGGTCTGAACAACTCGATGATGTACGCGGTGATCCTGCTGGGCGCGGTGCCGTCCATCGCCAACGGGCTGGTCTCCGGGGTCGACCAGGTGTCGCCGCTGTTCCTGCGGGCGGGCCGCACGATGGGGGCGACGGGGCTGAAGGGAACCGTGTACATCACGTTGCCGGCCGCGTTGCCGGGGTATGTGGCGGGTCTGAAGCAGGGCTGGGCGTTCTCGTGGCGTTCGCTGATGGCGGCGGAGATCATCGCCTCGTTCCCCGACCTCGGCGTCGGTCTCGGACAGTTGCTGGAGAACGGGCGCAACGCCAGTGACATGTCGATGGTCTTCGAGGCGATCCTGCTCATCCTGTTCGTCGGCATCGCGATCGACCTGCTGATCTTCAGTCCGCTCGAGCGGTGGGTGCTGCGCAGCCGCGGCCTGCTGGTGAAGAGCTGACGTCCCATGCACAAGAAGCCGGTTCTCCCCGCCCTGGTGGTCATCGCCCACGGCAGCCGTGATCCACGGCATGCCGCGACCGTCCACGCCCTGGTGCGGCGGGTGCGGTCGCTGCGGCCCGGGTTGCGTGTAGAGACCGGTTTCCTCGATTTCAACGTGCCGTCCGTGCACGGGGTGCTGGAATCGCTGGCGGCGGACGGCGTCCGTGACGTCGTGGCGCTGCCGCTGCTGCTGACCCGCGCGTTCCATGCGAAGGCGGACGTCCCGGCGGTGCTGCGGGACGCGCCGCCGCAGTTGCGGATCAGGCAGGCCGAGGTGCTCGGCCCCTCGCCGTTGCTCCTCTCCGCGCTGGACCGGCGGCTGTACGAGGCGGGGCTGTCGCCCGCCGACAAGTCCTCGACCGGGGTCGTGCTGGCCTCGGCGGGGTCCTCCGACCCGGAGGCGATCGCAGTGATCGCAGATATCGCGCGGGAGTGGCGGCGCACCGGTTGGTGTGCCGTGCGGCCTGCGTTCGCCTCCGCCTCTCTGCCGCGCACCGAGGACGCGGTCCGCGAACTGCGGGCGCTGGGGTGTGCGCGGGTCGCCGTCGCGCCGTACGTCCTGGCCCCCGGGTTCCTGCCGGACCGTATCGCGCGCGGAGCGACCGAGGCGGACGTCCTGGCCGGCGTGCTGGGCCCGGCGCCCGAGGTGGCCCGGGTGCTTCTGGAACGTTACGAAACAGCTCGGACCCCGGCTCTGGCTGCTGTGGGGGCGTGAGGAGGCGGAGCCGCGGCTGACGGGCCGCGGCCACAGCCGACGGGCAAGCGGCGGTCCGAGCCGGCGGACGGGCGGCTGCATGGGCCGGCGGGCGTGTGGCCCCTGGCGCTCGGCGAGGCCCCCGCCACACACGCCACGGGACGGACCGGCCGTCAGCCTTGCGTTCGGACGGTGCCCTGGCGCGGGTCGCGGCCGCTCGCCGCGAGCGCCCGTTCGAACACCGGCGCGTCCTGCGCCACCGGCACCGCCTGCGCGAAGCCGTCGTAGCGGCGGTAGAGGTCGCCGTGCCGTTCGACGACGTCGAGGACGAACCGGGCCGCGTCGTCGGAGAGCCGGAACTCCTGGCCGGTGGCGACCGCCACGTCCCACCCGTGCACCGCCGTCTCCTTGACGATCAGCGAGGCCACCTCGGCGGCGGGCATCGCGGCCGTCCCGAGGTCGATCTCCCCCTCCCACACGGCCGGGTGCGCCCACGCGGCGACGGCCCGGTCGAGCTGCTCGGCGTACGCCGTCGCCCAGTGCGGGTCGGCGGTGAAGTCGCGGCCGGTCAGGTCGTCGGGCAGCGGCTTGCGCAGGGCACGGTGCTCCAGGCCGTGGGAGGTGTACAGGACCCAGTGGTCGACCAGGGCGCGCAGGGTCCAGCCGGGGCAGTGCGTGGGGTCGTTCAGCCGTTCCGCGGGCACGCCTCGGGCGACGCGGGACGCCTCGGCGGCGCATTCGGACAGGTACCGGTGGGTCTCGTCGTGCTTCATGCCGCTCACGCTACGGAGCGGGGTCCCTGGGAATCTTGAAGAAACGCGACAGCTGTGTCGACCAGCGCGAGCAGGTCCGGCAGCGGCAGGGAACCGGGCGCCCGCCGCTCCCGGGCGAACTCGTTCGCAAGCCGTTGCAGCAACTCGTTCAGCGGGGTGGGCACGCCGTGCAGGCGGCCGAGGAGCACGATCTCGCCGTTGAGGTGGTCGGCCTCGATGGTCCCGGTGCCGCGGCTGAGGGACTGCCAGGAGGAGCCGCCGCCCCGTGGGGCGCCGTCGAGCGGGACCAGGGTGATCTTGTCGCTGCGTACGGCCCGCTCCTCGTCGGTGCTCGCATAGGGGATGCCGGCGGCGCGCAGCACGCTCTCGCCCTCGGCCCGCACGCGCGCGTACAGCGCATCGGCACGGGGGTCGCCGACCGGCCCGCTCACCGCTTCCAGGGCGTTGGCGAGGTTCGACAGGAGTTTGGCGTACTGCCAGCGGGAGACGTCCGGTACGACGGGCGCCTCGAAGCACGCCTTCTCCAGGTCGGCGGCGACACGGCGGACGGTGTCGTCGACGCCGTGCGGATGGCGGCCGAGGTGCAGGATGCCGGTGAGCGGGCTGCCCGCGGCGGCGACGACGCCGGGGTCGACATGGGTGGACGGCAGCCAGACGCACACGCCGTAGACGTGCCGGAAGCGGCGCAGTGCCAGTCGCGGGCTCTCCACGCCGTTCTGCGCGCAGAACAGCGGCAGTCGCTCGGCCGCGGTGGCGCCGCCCTCGACCGGGGCCGGGCCCCATGTCCGCAGGGCGGACTCGGCGTCCTGGGTCTTGACGGCGAGGACGAGGACGTCGTCGGCGCGCAGTGTGCCGAGGTCGGCCGGGCTCTCGACCACGGGCAGCCGGAACGTCAGCAGGCCCTCCGGGACGCGCAGCCGCAGTCCTTGCTCCGCGAGCGCCGCCCGGTGCGGGCCGCGCGCCACCAGCACGACCTGCTGCCCGGCCTCCGCCAGCCTTCCGGCGATCGTGCCCCCGACCGCCCCTGCCCCGATGATGACGTAGCGCATGGGTCGAGCCTCGCACAGCCGTCCAGGTGCGCGGGCGGGATTCGCCGACGGGAGTGTGCCGACTCCCGCTGGTCAGGGGCCTGATGGTGAAAGCCCTGATGGTGCGGGGCCTGTTGGTGCAGGGTCCGGCGAGCGGCACACCCACAGACGCCTGTAGCCACCCCCGACGACGCCAGCCACGGCCACGGCCACTGCCACCCCGAGGGCCACGGCACGGCCACGATCGTCCTGACCCGGCCGGCTGCCCGGTGTCCACGCCGTACCGCCCGGTGTCCCCGCCGTACCGGCGACCCGGCCCACGCCGGGTGCGAGCCGCGCGCGAGCCGGATGCGGGCCGCGCGGGCCGAGTGCGCCCCTGCCGCCACGAAGGCGGAGCCCCCGCCGTCCCTGACGCGCCCGGTCCACGGCCGCTGTCGATGCCCGGTCACGGCAGTCGTCGGTGCCCCGTCACGACGGCCGTCGGTGTCCGAGCACGACCGCCGTCGGCCCCGCGTCACGGCTGCCGCCCGTCCCCCGGGTCAGGGCCGTGTCATCTCCACCAGCTTGAGGACGGTGTTCCAGTTGCGGGTGGTGGCGATCAGCCCCTTGTTCACGCGGGGCCTCGCGAGCTGCTCGGCGAGTCTGGAGCGGCCGAGGCCGACGGGGGTGTACAGGTACAAAACGCGGTCGCCGAGCCGGAATTCCTCGGGAAGGTGGGCGGCGCGGTCGATGCCGGCGAAGCGCTCCTCGTCGACGGGCCCGGAGAAGTAGGTGGCGTGGAGCTGCTTGGCCTCCAGTTCGGCGGCCGGGAAGGGGCAGGCGTCGGCGACGGCCCGCAGATAGGCGTGGGCGCGCACGAGCACGTCCACGGCGAAGCCGAAGCGCTTCTCGATCGCGGTCGTGAGCTCCGCGGCGAGGCTCTCCTCGTCCCCGCGGGTGCTGGAGAAGACGGCCTGGCCGCTCTGGAGGTAGGTGCGCACGTCGCCGTGGCCGAGCTCCTCGAGCAGGGCGCGCAGGTCGGCCATGGGGAGCTTCCGGTTGCCGCCCACGTTGATGCCGCGCAGCAGGGCCGCGTACGTCGTCGTCATCCGCTCAGCCTATGCGGCCGCCGTGCCCCGTGGGGGTGGGCACGGCGGTCGCGGCCCGGACGAGGGGCCGGGCGAAACTCTTGCCGATCGATGGCCGGCGGGGCAACCTCTGACGGACTTCTCCACAGGCCTGTGACGTGTTGAGCAAACTTTCGAAACGACGATTGCGGTCTTCACCGGCGACCGCACCCTGATCGCCGTCCCCGAGACAGACCGATAGGTGTAAGGGGTCACTGTCCTACTCAGCGGTGAGACGCCGCGGTCCGAGGGGAGGACTCGCGTGCCCGGCACTTCACCGGGCAGCACGACGAGAGGGGTTTATCCAGGCCATACCTTCGAATCGGAAGGTGGCGGCAGGGGGCTTCCACCGCATCTCAAGAGGGCAGGCCCGTCATGGGGAACGGAGATACAAGGGTGCGGGGCTTCGCCGCGCGGGCCGGCGGCTGGAGCGCCCGGCATCGATGGGCCGCTGTGGGCATCTGGGTGCTGTTCGTCGTCCTGGCCATGGGGATCGGCTCGGCGGCCGGCACGGTCGAGGTGAAGGAGAGCGACCAGCTCGGGGGCGAGACCCACACCGCCGCCAAGATCATCGAGGACGCCGGGATCGAGGAGCCGGCCAGCGAGACCGTGCTCATCCAGGCGAAGAGCGGCTCGCTCAAGGCCACCGACCCGGAGTTCAAGGCCGCCGTCACCGCGGTCGTCGCCGCCGTCGGCAAGACCGGTGCGGCCACCGACGTGACCTCGCCCTACGACACCCAGACGATCTCCAAGGACGGCCGCAGCGCGCTGGTGCAGTTCGACATGCGCGGCGACTCCGACACCGCGGGCGAGCGGGTCGAGCCGGTTCTCGACGCCGTCGCGGGCGTGCAGAAGGAGCACTCCTCGCTGCGGATCGAGGAGATCGGCGGCGCCAGCATGATGAAGACGTTCGACGACGCGTTCGGCGACGACTTCCAGCAGGCCGAGTACTCCGCGGTGCCGGTGGCGCTGGGCATCCTGCTGATCGCCTTCGGCGCGCTGGTGGCGGCGCTGCTGCCGGTGGCCCTCGCGGTCACCGCGATCATGGCGACGATGGGCCTGATGAGCATCGTCAGCCACTTCCAGCCGATGGACGACACCGCGAGTTCGGTGATGCTGCTGGTCGGGCTGGCCGTGGGCGTCGACTACTGCCTGTTCTACCTCCGTCGGGAGCGCGAGGAGCGGGCCGCGGGACGTGATCCGGAAACCGCTCTCAGGATCGCCGCGGCGACCAGCGGCCGTGCCGTGATCGTCTCCGGTGTCACCGTGTGCGTGGCGATGGCGGGCATGCTGTTCACGGGGCTCGCCACGTTCGAGGCGATGGGTCTGGCCTCTCTGATGGTGGTCGCGGTCGCCATGGTCGGTTCGGTGACCGTGCTGCCGGCGCTGCTCTCGCTGCTCGGCCATCGGGTGGAGAAGGGCCGGATCCCGTTCCTGCACCCCGACAAGCGCCGCAGGAACGGCAAGGGCGGTCGTGCCGCGGAGGGCAGCCGGTTCTGGAGCGCGGTGCTGAAGGTCGTCCTCGCCAAGCCCGGCGTCTCGCTGGTCGTCGCGGCCGGCGCGCTGCTCGCGATCGCCGCTCCGGCGGTCGGCATGAAGACCCAGAACCTCACCCTGGACCAGGAGTTCGGCGACTCGCTGCCCATCGTGCAGACGTACAACCGGGTCAACGACGCCTTCCCGGGCGGCTCCGAGCCGGCCGAGGTGATCGTCAAGGCGGACGACATCAACTCCGCCGACGTCAAGGGCGCGCTGCAGGCGTTCAAGGAGCAGGCCGTGAGTTCGGGCGCCTCCCGGGGGCCGGTCGAGATCAAGCTGCACGACGCGCAGAACATCGCGTACGTGTACGTGCCGCTGGTCGGCGGCTCCGACCTGGACAAGGCGGGTGCGAGCCTGACGAAGCTGCGCGACGAGGTGCGTCCCGCCACGCTCGGCAAGGTGGACGGCGTCCAGGCGCCCATCACCGGACAGGTGGCCGGTTCGCAGGACTTCAACGACCAGCTGGCCGGAGCGGTCACCCCGGTCTTCGCGTTCGTCGTCGTCTTCGCCTTCCTGCTTATGCTGCTGTCGTTCCGCTCGCTGACGGTCGCGATCACCTCGATCGTGCTCAACCTGCTGTCGGTGGGCGCGGCCTACGGCATCCTCGTCGCGGTGTTCCAGCACGGCTGGGGTGCGTCGTTGGTGGGCGCGGAGGGCGTCGGCGCGATCATCACCTGGCTGCCGCTGTTCCTGTTCGTGATCCTGTTCGGTCTGTCGATGGACTACCACGTGTTCGTCGTCTCCCGGATCCGCGAGGCGCGGCTGCGGGGGCGCACGACGAACGAGGCCATCGAGCACGGCGTGGTCACCACGGCGGGCGTGGTCACCAGCGCCGCCGTCATCATGGTCGCCGTGTTCGCGATCTTCGGCACGCTGTCCATGCAGTCGATGAAGCAGATGGGCGTGGGCCTCGCGGCGGCGGTCCTGATCGACGCGACGATCATCCGCGGTGTGCTGCTGCCTGCCGTGATGGCGCTGCTCGGCGAGCGCAACTGGTATCTGCCGAAGTGGCTGCACTGGCTGCCGGACATGACGCACGACGAGTCGCCGGAGGCGGTCGCGCCGGTGGCGCGGGACGACGAGGGCCGGCCGGTGGGGGTCTGACCGACGCCCTGCGGCGTCCCCGCAGGGCGTGAGCCCTGAGGGCCCGTTGACTTCCGAGGGAGTCGACGGGCCCTTCCTCGTGCCTGGTTCAGCGGCGTGTCCTGTCGAGTTACGCCTCGACGAGGTCCGCCGCCCGCGGTGTGCCGCCTTCCGCCGCCATCTCCGCCTGGACTTCCTCGAGCCGGCGGGCCACCCCAAGATCGTCGACGAGTGCGAGGGCGGCCTCGCACAGGGTCTCGGCCGTGGCGTCCGCCCCGTCGATCCGCCGGGCCACGCCGAGCCCCTGGAGGACGTCCGCGGTGCCGAACCGGTCCACGGCCTGCGGTACGGCGATCATCGGCGCGGCCGTGTCCAGACCCTCCTGGCTGCCGCCGGCGCCCGCGTGGGTGACGAACAGGTCCGCCTGCCGCAGCACCGCCGGCTGCCCGAATGCGACACTGCACGAATGCGGCGCTGACCGTCGGACGGCCGGATCAGGCAGTCGGCGGGCCGGGCGGGCAACAAAAGGGAGGCGGACGATGGACGAGGCGCGGGCGCGGGAGGTACTGGCCGCGGCGGGTGTGCTGCCCGGACCGGCGGAGGACGCGCGGCTGCTCGCCCTGGGGGAGAACGCGGTGTTCGCCGCCGGCTGCCTGGCGGTGAAGGTCGGCCGGGACGCCGAGCTCCTCGACCGGGCCCGGCGCGAGCTCGACGTCGCGGCCTGGCTGGCCGAGGCGGGCGTGCCCGCGGTGCGGGCGGCCGAGCCGAAACCCCTGCTGGTCGAGGGGCATCCGGTGACGGTGTGGCACCGGCTGCCGGACCCGGTGCGGCCGGCCGGGCCGGGCGACCTGGCCGCACTGCTGCGTCTGGTGCACGCCCTGCCCGCCCCCGCCTTCGCCCTGCCGCCGCGGGATCTGCTGTCGGGAGTCGAACGCTGGCTGCGGCTCGCGGGCGACGCGATCGACCCGGCGGACGCGGCCTTTCTGCGCGCGCGGCGCGACGGCTTCGCCGAGGCCGCCTCCGCTCTCACCCCGCGGCTGCGGCCCGGCCCGATCCACGGCGACGCGCTGGCGCGCAATGTGCACATCGGCCCCGACGGTCCGGTCCTGGTCGACCTGGAGACCTTCTCCGCCGATCTGCGCGAGCACGACCTCGTCGTCATGGCGCTCTCCCGCGACCGGTACGGTCTGCCCTCCGAGGCCTACGACGCGTTCACCGAGGCCTACGGGTGGGACGTGCGGGAGTGGGAGGGCTGTGCGGTGCTGCGGGGCGCGCGCGAGACCGCGAGCTGCGCCTGGGTCGCCCAGCACGCGCCGGCGAACCCCGCGGCCGCGGCGGAGTTCCGGCGCCGGGTGGCGTCACTGCGCGACGGGGACGAGGCGGTGCGCTGGTACCCGTTCTGAGGACGGCAGCACCACCGGGAACGAGGCCCCGCCGGGGATACTCCCCTCGCCGGTGCCACCGGGCGCCCGGGCCTACCGGGGGCGCCGACGCCAGGCGAGGGCCGCGGCCTGACCGGCCCCGCCCGGCCCCGCCTCACACGCTGGGGCTGTCGGCCGGCTCCCGTACCGGCCAGGACCCGTCCACCACGGCTTCCGCGTCGCCCTTGCGGCGCAGGAAACCCTGGAAGTCCGCCGCCCACTCGGCGTACCACTCGATCTGACGGCGGTGCAGCTCCGCCGGGCCGAGGCCCGCGACCTTGGGGTGGCGGGCCGCTATCGCCCCGGCCAGCCGGGCGGCGGCGAGGGCGTCGGCGGAGGCGTCGTGCGCGGAGTCGAGGCGGACGCCGTACTCGGCGCAGACCGCTTCGAGGTTGCGCTTGCCGCGCCGGTAGCGGTCGACCGAGCGGTCGATGGTGTACGGGTCGACCACCGGCGCGGGGTCGAGGCCGCCGAGGCGTTCGCGCAGCGAGGGCAGCCCGTGGCGGCGCAGTTCGGCCGACAGCAGCGTGAGGTCGAAGGCGGCGTTGTAGGCGACGACCGGGACCCCGGTGCGCCAGTAGCCCACGAGGACGTCGGCTATCGCGTCCGCGACCCGGTCGGCCGGAGCGCCGTCGGCGGCCGCCCGCTCGTTGCTGATCCCGTGCACCGCCACCGCGTCCGCCGGGATCTCGACGCCCGGGTCCGCCAGCCACTCGCGATGCCCCAGGACCTGCCCGTCCCTGACCTCGATCACGGCTGCCGTGACGATGCGCGCCTCACGCGGGTCCGTCCCGGTGGTCTCCAGGTCGAAGCCGATCAGCAGCTCCTGGTGCCAGGCCATGTCGGCCCCCCTTCTCGGTGGTGCTTCCCCCAGTGGTCCCCACCTTCCCACGCCCCACTGACAATCAGAGGAGCGCACTGCGCTTACCGGAAGCAGAACCGGACGTTTCAGGACACCGGCCGCGAGTCCGCCCAGGCCAGCTCGAACTCCTCGCGATATGCCGGGAAGAGTCCGGCTTCGTCCACCTCGCCCGGCTTGACCACCCGGCTGCCGCCCCTCAGCACCAGCACCGGCGCCTCCATGCCGCGCATACGCCGCAGATAGGACTGGATCACCGCGATGCCGTCGGCGCCGTCGCCGTCGACGAGGTAGGCGGTGAAGCGGGGCGTCTCGTCGTACACCTGGATCTGGAAGGCGCCGGGATCGCGCAGCCGGGACCGGACGCGGCGCATGTGCAGGATGTTCATCTCCACGGACCGGCTCAACTCGCCCCGTCTCATCCCGAGTTCGCGTTCGCGGCGCTTGACGGAGCTGGAGGCGGGATTGAGGAAGAGCAGCCGGATGCGGGCGCCGCCCTCGGCGAGGCGGACCAGGCGGCGGCCGGAGAAGTTCTGCACGAGCAGGTTGAGGCCGATGCCGATGGCGTCGATCCGGCGGGAGCCGTCGAAGATGTCCTCGGCGGGGAACTGGCGAAGCAGCCGCACCCGGTCGGAGTGGACGGCGACCACGTCCGCGTACCGGTCGCCGACCAGGTCCTCGACGGCGTCGACGGGCAGCCGGCGCGCGGAGGGCACGTCGCCGCTGGTGCCGAGCATCTCCAGCAGGCGCGCGGAGGCCCGTTCGGCCTGGTTCAGGACGGCTTCGGAGAGCGCCCGGTTGCGGGAGACGACGTTACGGGTCACCTCCAGCTCGTCCAGGGCGAGTTCGACGTCGCGGCGGTCGTCGAAGTACGGCTCGAAGCAGGGCCAGTGCTGCACCATCAGCTCGCGCAGCTGGGGCAGGGTGAGGAAGGAGATCACGTTGTCGTCGGCCGGGTCGAGCAAGTAGCCCTTGCGGCGGCTGACCTCGCGTACCGCGACGGCGCGCTGCACCCATTCCTGGCCGGCGGGACCGGCCGCGGCGACCACCCACTCGTCGCCGTGGACGGGTTCGTAGATGGGGCGCAGCACGGCGGCCACGACGGCGCGCAGCCGCTGCTCGACGAGGTTCAGCCAGATGTAGGCCCGCCCGGCCCGCTGGGCTCGGGTGCGCACCTCCCGCCAGGCTTCGGTGTCCCAGTCCAGCTCCGGTCCGATGGCGTTCGTCTCCATCGGCCGGGCCAGGGACACCGTGCCGGGCGGGACGTCTGCGGAGCCCCCCTCGTGACCCTCGTCACCAGGGGGCAGCTCCAGCCCTCCCGAGCCCACCCGCGCACCGCCTTCCGCTCCCCCGAGCACTCCCCGTCCCAACGATCAAGGAAGGGTACTCCGCGAGCGGCGGGCGGTGCAGCCGGATGGACAGGTCGTTTCTCAACTACCGTTGTTCGGCTGTCCGTTCTGTCCCGCGAGGGCGGAGGGAGTGAGCGGATTCATGGCGGTGACGTCCCTCGGGGCGAGCGAGAAGCCCTGCCAGTGGACCGGCATGGGCTGCTGGTCCTCGTCGCGGGCGACATGGTGGAAGCCCACGTTCACCCAGGCCACGGGGTGGGTGAGGGCCTGGCCGTTCACCCACTTGTCGACCGAGTACCCGTGCAGCGGGCTGCCGCAGTCGCGCACGTTGTTGCTGGCGTACTGCTCGCACTTGTTGTACTGCGTGAAGTAGACGTCGTGCCGGGTGAACGGGCGTCCCGAGTACTTGGAGGTGGCGCCGGGGACGAACTCGTAGGAGCGGGCGTGGCCGTCCTTGTTCTTGCCGGTCGCGCTGACCACCCGCCACCAGCGCAGGTTCGCCGCGTCGCCCGCGAGTTCCTTGGTGACGGCGGTGCGGGTGGTCTTGGTGGTGGGGCCCTGCTGTGCGCCGGCGGGCGGACTGACCACCGAGTCGTACTGTTCCACCTTGCCGGTCGAGGAGCCGTCGAGACCGAAGTCGAGCCGCCAGAACACGTTGTGGTTGTGGCTGGTGGCGTAAGCCTTGGCACCCTTGCCCAGGGGCCAGCCGCGGCCGTCGCCGGCGTCGTAGTCGAAGGGCGAGAGGCTGCCCGTGGCGCCGACGTTCATGTTGATCGCGCCGTCGTCGGAGAAGCGCCACTCGGTGATGTACTCGTACCAGCCCACCTTGTTGACGGTGTAGATGAGCAGGTCCTTGCCCTGGGCCTGGAAGACCTTGTTGTTGTCGGCCTGCATGCGGTAGGCGTGGCCGCGCGAACGGGTCGTCGTGCACAGGCCCTTGACGTTGGGGCTCCCGGTGAACGAGTCGGGGACCTTCACCGTGCGGATGGTGCCGCCGGGGCACTCGGCGGGGGTCATGTTGACCAGGCCCGAGCCGAAGTTGTAGTCGGTGATGTCGTTGTACTCGTTCTTGCCGTCGTCGTAGGGCACATGGATCTGGGCGATCTTGGCGCTGTTGAGGACGCGGATCGGCTTGGCCTCGCCGGGCGGCTGGTAGGAGACCTTCTCGAGGACGAGCCCGGACTTGGCCTCGAAGCGCCAGCACATGCGCCAGGTGGTGCCGGTGGAGAGCTTCTGTTCGATGCGGTAGGCGGCGCTGCAGTCGGCGGCGGCCGCGGGGGCGGCCTTCGGCCGGGCGGCGGCCGGGCCGGCGCCGGCGACCGCGCCGGCGGCGAGCGTCGCCACACAGAGGCCGACGGCCGCGCCGGTGCGGGCGGCGCCCTGCGACCGTGGGCCGCGCTTCAGAAACGGAACGCGCATGACGACGTGACTCCTTTGCATCCCTCTGCAGGAGGCAGGCGGGGCGACGAACGGACGGACGGGAGGGCGTGGACCGGCAAAGGCCCACGCGTCGGTTCGGGACGGTGCGGGGCCGGCTCAGCCGGTGATGCGGGCCACCTTGCGGGCGCTGAGGTCGATCACCAGGCTGCGGGTGTCGATCCACGGTCCGTTCTTGACCTTCGACAGCAGCCGTACGCAGCGGTGTTCGCCGCACTTGGCGAGGGCGGCCGGGCCCGCGCCCGGCGTCGCCCGGTACACCATGCCGGCGAGCTGCAGCTGGTCGGGGGAGGTGAGGGCCTTGCCGGTGGCGTCCTTGAAGTCGGCCTTGAGGCCGGCGCCCAGCGGGTCGGCGATCAGCAGGGCGGCCGCCTCGTTCTGCTCGGCGGTGCCGAGCGGCGGCTGGACGCCGTGCTGGGAGCCGGTGGCCTCGACCTTGCCGGTGGCGAGGTTGACGGTCTTGGTGACGAGCGTGTCGGTTCCGTAGTCGTAGAACGACACCTCCGCGCGCCGGGGGGCGTCGGGGTCGTCCACCTCGGCGGCCTCGGGGTCGGCGAGGTCCACGCCGAGGCGCTGGGGGCCGCGGTCGCCGTCCACGTCCTTCGCGGCGGTGAGCGGCTGCTGGTTGAGGGCGATCTTCTCGACGCGCGCGATCTCGTCGTCGGTCAGCGGGTCGCGCCCGGTGCCCTTCGCGCCCTCGGCGGGCGCCTCCTCGACGACGCCGGGCCGCACCGCCGCCGTGTCCCCCTGCCGTCCGTCGGCCGCCTGCCCGGCGCTCTGTGCGTTCTTGCCGCCCCCCGTGTCGTCCGCCCCCGCCGTGCCCGGGAGGGTGATCCCGACCATCACGGCTGTCGCGGCCACCGCTATGGCCGTTCCCGCCACCACCTTGCCGAGGTGGCGGCGCACCGTCGTGCGCACAATCTCCCCCTACTCCCCCTGTTGCCCGGGAGTACGTCTGCCCCACTGGTTCGGCATGCGGTGTTCGTTTGTCTCCGCATGCACCGGTCATTGGGTAAGAGGGGCGTAAGTCACGGGTGGTTCCCTCAGATTCCGGGAGACTCGGGCGGCAAGGCGACCCCGCCGCGGCGGCACACCTGAAAGAGTCGTATCCATGCAGGTCTGGCCTGGAGAGGCGTATCCCCTCGGTGCCACGTACGACGGCGCCGGCACGAACTTCGCGGTCTTCACGGAGGCCGCGGACCGAGTAGAGCTGTGTCTGCTGCACGACGACGGCTCGGAGACGGCGGTGGAACTACGGGAGAGCGACGCGTTCGTCCGGCACGCGTACGTGCCGGGCATCATGCCGGGGCAGCGGTACGGCTTCCGGGTGCACGGCCCCTACGACCCCGGTCGCGGGCAGCGCTGCAACTCGGCGAAGCTGCTGCTCGACCCCTACGCGAAGGCGGTCGCCGGCGCGATCCGGTGGGGCGAGGAGGTGTACGGCTACCACTTCGGCGCGCCCGAGCGGCGCAACGACCTCGACTCCGCGCCGCACACGATGACGTCGGTGGTGGTCAACCCGTACTTCGACTGGGGCGACGACCGCAGGCCGCGCACCGACTACCACCAGACGGTGATCTACGAGGCCCACGTCAAGGGCCTGACGATGCGCCACCCCGGGCTGCCGGAGGAGCTGCGCGGCACCTATGCGGCGCTGGCCCACCCGGCGGTCCTCGAGCACCTGACGGAGCTCGGGGTGACGGCCCTGGAGCTGATGCCGGTGCACCAGTTCGTCAACGACCACCGGCTCGTCGACATGGGGCTGAACAACTACTGGGGCTACAACACGATCGGCTTCTTCGCCCCGCACAACGCGTACGCCTCCTGGGGCGACCGCGGCCAGCAGGTGCTGGAGTTCAAGTCGGCGGTGCGGGCGCTGCACGAGGCGGGCATCGAGGTCATCCTCGACGTGGTCTACAACCACACCGCCGAGGGCAACCACCTGGGCCCGACGCTGTCCTTCCGGGGCATCGACAACCCGTCCTACTACCGGCTGGCGGACGACCCCCGGTACTACATGGACACCACCGGCACCGGGAACTCGCTGCTCATGCGGTCTCCGCACGTGCTGCAGATGATCATGGACTCGTTGCGGTACTGGGTCCTGGAGATGCATGTCGACGGGTTCCGCTTCGACCTCGCGGCGACCCTGGCACGCCAGTTCCACGAGGTGGACCGGCTGTCGTCGTTCTTCGACCTGGTCCAGCAGGACCCGGTGGTGTCCCAGGTGAAGCTGATCGCGGAGCCGTGGGACGTGGGCGAGGGCGGCTACCAGGTGGGGAACTTCCCGCCGCTGTGGACCGAGTGGAACGGCAAGTACCGCGACACCGTGCGGGACGTGTGGCGGGGCGAGGCGCGCGCGGTGGGCGAGTTCGCCTCGCGGCTGACCGGCTCGTCCGATCTCTACCAGGACGACGGACGGCGCCCGCTGGCCTCCATCAACTTCGTGACCTGCCACGACGGGTTCACCCTGCACGACCTGGTCTCCTACAACGACAAGCACAACGAGGCCAACGGGGAGGACAACCGGGACGGCGAGAGCCACAACCGGTCCTGGAACTGCGGCGTGGAGGGCGACACCGACGACCCCGGGGTGCTGGCGCTGCGAGCCCGGCAGATGCGCAACTTCGTCGCCACGCTGATGCTCTCCCAGGGCGTGCCGATGCTCAGCCACGGGGACGAGTTCGGGCGCACCCAGAAGGGCAACAACAACGCCTACTGCCAGGACAGCGAGCTGGCCTGGGTCGAGTGGCCGCAGGACGGCAGCGAGCTGCTGGACTTCACGCGCGCGTTGGTCCGGCTGCGCAGGGAGCATCCCGTCTTCCGGCGGCGCCGCTTCTTCCACGGCCGGCCGGTGGAGGGCACCCGTGACGAGCTGTCGGACATCGCCTGGTTCACGCCCGGCGGGACGGAGATGGCGCAGCGGGACTGGGACCGGGCGCAGGCGTCCGCGCTGTCGGTGTTCCTCAACGGCAACGCGATCTCCGAGCCGGGTCCGCGCGGCGAACGGATCACCGACGACTCCTTCCTGCTGATGTTCAACGCCACCGCCAAGACACTGGAGTTCGTGGTGCCGGTCGACCACGGACGGCAGTGGCAGGTGGTCGTGGACACGGCGGACCCGGCGTCCGTGGCCGAGGGAGCGGGCGCGAAGGTGCAGGCGGGCGCCCGGCTGACGCTGCCCGACCGGAGCATGACGGTGCTGCAGCGGCCGACGTAGGCCGCTCCCGGCCGGCCCGGGACGGCTCGGGACCGGCGAGGGGACGGCATGGGGACCGGCGACGGGAGCGGCGCCGGGCGGCGGCAGGACGGACCCGATCCGCACCGTCGGGGGAAGGCGGTGACACGAAACGCGGCGGGGCGGGTACGTAGGGTGTCATGACCCCTGAGCGACGTGACGCCCCCGTCCCCGTGCCGCCGACGGCGACCTACCGGCTGCAGCTGCAGCCCGGGTTCCCCTTCGGGGCCGCGGCGGCGGCCGTGCCGTACCTGGCCTCGCTCGGCGTCTCGCATCTGCACCTCTCCCCCGTCCTGGAAGCCGTGCCGGGCTCCCTGCACGGCTACGACGTCACGGATCCCACGCGCGTGCGTGCGGAGCTCGGCGGGGAGGAGGGGCTGCGCGCGCTGGCGCACACCGCGCGGGAGCACGGTCTCGGCCTGGTCGTGGACATCGTGCCGAACCACATGGCGATGTCGCCGCGCCACAACCGCCCCCTGTGGGAGGTGCTGCGGGAGGGCCCCGGCTCGCCGTACGCGCGCTGGTTCGACGTCGACCGCGAGGCGCAGGACGGCCGGATCCTGCTGCCGGTGCTCGGCGGTCCCGTCGGCGGGGAGCTGGAGCACCTGCGGGTGGACGGCGACGTCCTGCGCTACCACGACCACGTCTTCCCGCTGCGCGAGGGCACCGGCGGGCTGCCGCTGCCGCAGTTGCTGGACGCCCAGTGGTACCGCCTCGCCTGGTGGCGGCTGGCCCGCACCGAGCTGAACTACCGGCGCTTCTTCAGCATCTCGGAGCTCATCGGGGTGCGGGTGGAGGACCCGGTGGTGTTCGAGGCCACCCACGGCACGATCCTGCGGCTGCTGCACGAGGGCGTGCTCGACGGCCTGCGCGTGGACCATCCGGACGGCCTCGCCGACCCGGACGGCTACCTGGAGCGGCTGCACGCGGCGAGCGGCGGCCGGTGGACGGTCGTCGAGAAGATCCTCGCGGACGGGGAGCGGCTGCCGGACTCCTGGCCCGTCGCCGGCACGACCGGCTACGACGCCCTGCGCCGCGTCGACGGCCTGTTCACGGACCCCGCAGGGGCCGGGGAGCTCCTGACCCGCTACCGGCGCTTCGCGGCCCCGCAGACGGACCGGGGCGGCGACTGGGCGGCGACCGTGCGGCGGGCGGCCCACCAGGTGCTCGCGCACGAGCTGGCGGCCGAGACGGACCGGCTGACGCGGACGGCCTCCCGGGTGTGCGCCGCCTCCTGCGACCCCGCGCTGCGCGACCGGGCGCCGTGGGCGCTGCGCCAGGCGCTGGTGGAGCTGCTGGTCCGTATGGAGGTCTACCGGCCCTACGCCTCGGGCGACCCGGCGGCCGTCGTCACCGAGGCGGCGGCGCAGGAGGCCCGGCAGACGTTCGCGGTGCCGCAGGAGGCGGGCGCCGTCGACGTGGTGCGGGGGCTGGTGCTCGGCGGGGAGGACGGGGCGGGGGCGGAGTTGCGGGCGCGGTTCGCGCAGACGTCGTCCGCGCTGCGCGCCAAGTCGGTGGAGGACACGGCGTTCTACCGGTACGTGCCGCTGCCCGCGGCGAACGAGGTGGGCGGCGACCCCGGCTCCCCGGGCGTGTCGCCGGCCGCCTTCCACGCGTACTGCGCGCGCGTGCAGCGCGACTGGCCGACCACCGGGACGGTCGTGTCGACGCACGACACCAAGCGCAGCGCCGACGTGCGCGCCGCGCTCGCCGTGCTCACCGAGTGCCCGGAGCGCTGGTCCGACGTCCTGGAGGAGGTCTCCGGCGCGCACGAGGGCGCGGTGGACGGGCAGCTGGCGTGGGCGGCCTGGCAGACGGTCTTCGGGCTCGGCCCGGCGGCACCGGAGCGCGTCCGGGAGGCGCTGCTCAAGCACGCGCGCGAGGCGGGCCTGTACACGAGCTGGACGGAGCAGGAGCCGCCGTACGAGGACGCGGTGGCCGCGTTCACGGCGGCGGGACCGTGCGGGCCGCCCGGCGAGCGGGTGGCCGCGCTGCGCCGCGCGCTGGCGCCGCACATCCGGGCGAACGTGCTCGGCACGGCGCTGGTGCATCTGACGATGCCGGGCGTGCCGGACGTCTACCAGGGCGCCGAGTGCGAGTCCCGGACGCTGGTCGACCCGGACAACCGGCGCCCGGTGCACTTCCCGCCCGAGGACCCCGACACCAAGGCGGCCGTGACCGAGGCGGCGCTGTGGCTGCGCCGGCGGCGTCCGGAGGTCTTCGGGGAGTCGGCGACGTACGAGCCGCTGCCCGCCGAAGGGGCGGCGGCGCAGCACTGCCTCGCGTTCGCACGCTCCGGCCGGGCGGTCACGGCCGTCACCCGGCTGTCGCTGCGGCTGGCGGAGGCGGGCGGCTGGCGGGAGACGCGGCTGGCGCTGCCGCCGGGACGCTGGGTCGACGCGCTGGCCGGGGAGCGGGAGTTCAGCGGCCACGCGCGCGTGGCCGACCTGTTCGAACGGCTGCCGGTGGCGCTGCTGGAACGGATCGGCTGACGCGGCGAGCCGGGGCTCCGGCGCAGGCACGGGCGGCTCTCGCGACGGGCGGCCGGACGGGGAGGGCGCGCTGCCCGACGGCGCAACCGGGAGCCGGGCGACGGCGAACGGCGCGGACGTCCGTGCGGGCGTCGGACGCCCGCGCCCACGGCCGTGACGTCGGCCCGCCCCTCTCCGCCGACACGCGCTTCGAGCGCCCCTGGAGCCTGCCCGCGGGCGTTCTTGACAGTTCTCAGAGACCGTGGGGTACTGCGGAGGCGAAGGCCGGGCGGACGAATACGGGGGTGAGTCTCCTGCCGGAGCTGCGCTACCCCACGGTGACCGAATTGACCTCTTCTGTCCGGGCTCTGGCCGCGCGCCAGCCCGGCACGTGCACGCTGCGACAGGTGGGGGTCTCCCGTGCGGGCCGGCCGCTGCACCTGCTGTCCGTGGGGCACGCCCGGCGGGCCGTGCTGGTCGTCGCGGGCGCCCACGCCAACGAGCCGACCGGCGGGTGCACGCTGCTGGCGCTCGCCGAACGGGTGCTGTACGAACGCGAGCTGCGCGACGGCACGTCCTGGCACTTCCTGCTGTGCGCGGACCCGGACGGGGCGAATCTGCACGTCACCCCCGCGCCCCGCAGTCTGCTGGAGTACCACCTCGGCTTCTTCCGTCCGGCGGGCCCGGAGCAGCCGGAGTGGTCCCCGGCGGTCCTGCCGCCGGACCGGCTGCCGCCCGAGACGCGCGCGCTGACCCGGGTCATCGACGAGTTGCGCCCCTACCTCCAGGTCACCCTGCACGGGACCGAGCTGGGCGGCAGCTGGGTGCAGTTGACGAAGGACATCCCGGGGCTGGCCGAGCCGTTCGCCAAGTCCGCCGCACAGCTGCACATCCCGGTCGAGACGGGCGCCTCCGACGCGGCGGGGTGGCCGGCGTCCGGGCCCGGCGTGCACGTGATGCCCGCCGCCGGCGCGGAGGCCGCCTACCCGAGCATGCCGGACGACGCCCGGCACAGCACCTGGTACCACGCCCACCGCTACGGCGGTCTGACGGCGGTGGTGGAGGTGCCGATGTGGGCGAGCGATCTGGTGGACGACCCCGCCCCGCATCCCGCCCCGGCCGCGGCCATCCGGCGCCTGGCGCGGCGGCTGCTGCGGGACGCGACGGAGGTGGAGCGGGTGCTCGTCGAGGTGCTGCCGCGGCTGGAGGGCGTCGACGGGCCGCTGCTGCGGGCGGCCAGATGGGCGCTGGAGCTGGTGCCCGGGCTGGCCGCGGACTGGACCCACACCCCGCCGGCCGACACGACGATGGCGTACGTCGGCAGCGTGGACGCGTTCGCCCGCCGGCTGCCGCTGCGGGCGGCCGCGATGCTGTGGCGGGTCCTGCAGGAGTACGACGACGACGCGGCTCCGCGCCTGGAGCACCTCGTCGCGACCTGGAGCGACGCTTTCGCCGACCGTTTCCACGCCCGCTGGGTCCCCCTGGAGCACCAGGTCGAGCACCAGTCCCGGACGGTCGTCGCGGCGGCCCTGCACGCCCGGGACCGCGCGGCGTAGCCCCACGGACGGCCGCCGGACCCGGAGAGGGCAGGTGCGGTCCCCCCGCGGGCCGGTGCGGTCCCGACGGCGGGCGGCCCGCGGACGGGGCGGCCCCGGGAGCGCGGGCTCCCGGGGCCGGGCCGAGGCGGGCCGGACAGGCCCGAGCCGCGCAGACACGGCCGAGCCGGGCAGGCACAGCCCGAGCCGGCAGACACGGGCCGACGGTCAGACCTCGGGCACCTCTTCGTCGTCCAGGGCGAAGACCGGGCCGGTCAGCGCCTCCCGCTCGCAGTCGTTGCTGTAGGTGTGGCTGTAGTCGACCGGGCGGCCGTTCCAGCGTCCCTGGGCGCGGACCGTCACCGGGGCGTAGACCAGCGGGCAGACGCGGCCGGTGTCGCGCGGGACGGCCTCGACGTCGCCGCCGGACCTGGCCAGGGCGTCGCAGGCCTCCGCGGCCCGCGCGTGCCCCTGCGGCGGGTCGCACAGCAGCAGGGTGCCGCGCGTGTCGCTGGAGCGGGCGTCGCCGCGGGTGACGGTGAGCTGGAGCCAGTTGCCGGGGAGGGCGTCGTGGGGGGCGGCCAGGGCCGCCGGGGCGGCGCCGGCGGCGAGGAGGAGGGCGGCCGCGGCCGGCAGGACGCGCCGTACCGCCCGGGCCGGCCGGAGATCGGTGAGGAAGTGCTTCATTCCCGGTGCATCGGCACGACGGGCTGGGAACCCCAGTCCGACTCACCCGAACGGGCACCGGCCAGATGGAACGCGGCGAGGACGACCCGTGCCTGGTACTCGGCCTGACGCGCCACCGGGATCCAGCGCGCCCCGCAGTCGTCCCGGTAACCGGCGCACCACCCGTCGATGAGCGCGTCCAGCTCCGGCAGCGCCCCGGCCGGGTCGCGTCCGGCGCCGGTGACGAGCTGGTGGAGCAGGCCGGCCGTGCGGACGGCGATCCGGCCGCCGGCGATCCGCAGGGCCGTCAGATGGGCGGTGCTCAGCGGTGGCAGCGGGCGCAGCGGATCGGCGGTGTCGGGGTCCCAGGCGTCCGCGAGACCGGGGCAGACCAGCAGGTAGTCGTCGACCGGGGCGAGCAGACGGGCCGCGTCGGGCACGCCCTCGAGATGGGGCCGCACGCGCGCGAGGATGCCTTCCAGCACCCGCGCGTCGCGGCGCAGGGCGTGACTGACGGTCCGCAGCGCCCCGTCCCGGTCGGCGGGCGCGGAGCCGTCCGCCACGGCGGCGACGCCCCACATGGGCGCCTCGACGACCGCGGTGACCGTGCCGTGCCGCTGCGGGTGGTACCAGGTGGACTCGACGGCGGCCTCGGTGATGGCCGCGGCGAGGTCGCGCGGGCAGGGCGGCGGGATCCGGTAGACGGCCGGCCCGAGGCGCGGCCAGTACAGGGTGTCGTAGGGACCGAGCTCGAGGGGGATGCCGAGGCGGGCGGCGGCGTGGGCGACGCGACGGCACAGTCCGGGCAGGTCGCGGGTGAGCTCCACGAAGGCGCCGCCGACGTCGACGCCGTGCAGCGAACACTGGAAGAAGGGCTTCAGCTCGTCCTGGAGGCGGAGCAGCGCACGGGTCTCCGGCAGGGCGGCGCCGTCCGCGCCGTCGGGCAGCCACTCGGGCTGTTCCAGGAAGCCGGGCCGGAAGAAGTGCCGGAAGTGGCGGCCGAGGGTGTAAGGGCCGTTCAGCCAGCCCTCGTTGCGGCGCAGGCCGTCCGGGTCGAGACAGAGCAGCAGGTTCCAGGTGGCGTCCGCCCCCGCGGTGAGCCGCGGGTCGGCGAGGACCCGTTCGGCCAGCCGCAGCACGGTGGCGCCGCCGACGGGCTCGTTGGCGTGCGGCCCCGCGACGACGAGGGCCTGACGGGCGCCCCGGCCGACGGAGAGCAGCCACAGCGGTGTGCCCGCGCGGGAGACCCCGACGCGGCGCAGCCGGACGTCCCCGGAGCTGCGGACGGCGAGCGCGGCCGCGCGGGCCGCGAGTTCGTCCACGGTCGGGTAGCGGTGGAGGGGCGGCAGGGCACACCTCCGCAGGGGCGCCGTCGATTCACCGGGCGTATCTGGTGTACGCACAGTGAGTCATCGTTCCGGGGTACGTCAACACCACGTCGCGGCAAGGGACTTGAGCGGTTTCAGTTCGCCGAGAGACGGAACCCCGTGCGGCCGAAGGCGACCTGGTCGCCCTCGCGCACCACGGCCGCGCCGATGACGCGCCGCCCGTTGACGGTCGTGCCGTTCGTGGACCCGAGGTCGCGCAGCACCCACACCCCGCCCTGGCGGATGAGTTCGGCGTGCACCCGCGAGACGCTCTCGTGGGTCAGCCGCAGACCGTTCACCGGGTCGCGGCCGATGCGCAGCGCGTGCGCGGTGCCCGGGTGCGGCAGCAGCAGCTTGGGCAGCCGCTCGGCCTGCCAGGCGCGGCGCAGTCGCACGGTGAAGCCGGAGACCGCCTCGACCGCGCCGAAGACGACCCGCGAGAAGCGGTTCTCCTCGGACAGGTCGGCGGTGAGGACGGCGAGCTCGTCCGGGCGTCGGGCGGCGAGCGCCAGCTCCATGCGCCGGATGAACGTGTCGTGCGACAGGCGCCCCAGGGCGACGCCGTCGCGCAGCACCTTCAGCGCCCGGTCGCGCTCCGCGTCGGACAGCCGCGCGGGGTACGTGTTGAACTCGAAGGACGACGTCACGGTGGTGATTGTCGGTCAGCGGGCTCCGGGTGTCCAGAAGACGGATGAACGCCCCCCGCACGGGTGGCGCGCCGATGGGAGTGTTCCCGGGCCGGATCGATCTCCGGTGGAGCACGATGGACGTGACGGGCTACATCACGGTGAGCAGACGAAGGGGAGCCGTCCGTGCAGTTCGAGGTGTGGGCACCGCAGGCCGGACGCGTGACGCTGCGATGCGGCGGCGCCACGCGCGCGTTGGAGCGCGATCCGGAGCGGGCGGGGTGGTGGACGGGCGAGGCGGAGGCCGAGGACGGCACCCGGTACGGCTTCGCGGTGGACGACGGCCCGCTCCGGCCCGATCCCCGCTCGCGCCGCCAGCCGGACGGGCCGGACGGGCTGAGCGCGGTCGTCGACCAGAGCCTGTACCAGTGGCGCGCACAGTGGTCCGGACGCCCGCTGCCCGGCGCCGTCCTCTACGAGCTGCACGTGGGCACCTACACCCCCGAGGGGACGCTGGACGCGGCCGCCGAGCGGCTCGGCCATCTCGCCGAACTCGGGATCACACACGTGGAGTTGATGCCCCTGTGCCCGTTCCCGGGCCGGCACGGCTGGGGGTACGACGGGGTGTCCCCGTGGGCGGTGCACGAGCCGTACGGCGGCCCCGAGGGCCTGAAGCGGTTCGTCGACCGGGCCCATGCTCTCGGTCTGGGCGTGGTCCTGGACGTGGTGCACAACCATCTGGGCCCGTCCGGCAATCACCTGCCCTCCTTCGGCCCGTACTTCACCGAGACGCACCACACGCCATGGGGCGCCGCCGTGAACCTGGACGCCCCCGGCTCCGACGAGGTGCGCGCCTACCTGCTGGACAGCGCACTGGCCTGGCTGCGCGACTACCGGCTCGACGGGCTGCGCCTGGACGCCGTGCACGCGCTGGCGGACACGCGCGCGTACCCCTTCCTGGAGGAACTGTCGGCGGCGGTGGACGCCCTCGCCGCCGAGACGGGCCGCCCGCTGTTCCTGATCGCCGAGTCCGACCTGAACGACCCACGGCTCATCACCCCCCGCCGGCAGGGCGGCCTGGGCCTGCACGCGCAGTGGAACGACGACTTCCACCACGCCCTGCACACCGCGCTCACCGGCGAGTCACAGGGCTACTACGCCGACTTCGCGCGCGACCCGTTCGCCGCCCTCGCCAAGACCCTGACCGGCGGCTACTTCCACGACGGCGTCCACTCCGGCTTCCGGGGCCGGCGCCACGGCCGCCCGCTGGACCGGGCCCGCGTGCCCGCGCACCGGCTGCTCGGGTACGGCCAGACCCACGACCAGGTCGGCAACCGCGCCCAGGGCGACCGTCTCTCGGCGTCCCTCCCGCCCGGGCTGCTGGCGTGCGCGGCGGCGCTGACACTGACCGCGCCGTTCACGCCGATGCTGTTCATGGGCGAGGAGTGGGCGGCGGGCACGCCCTGGCAGTACTTCACCGACCACACCGACCCGGAGCTCGCCGAGGCCGTGCGACGGGGCCGGCGGCGGGAGTTCGCGGCCCACGGCTGGGCCGAGGAGGACGTGCCCGACCCACAGGACCCGGCGACCCGCGAGCGCTCCTGCCTGGACTGGTCCGAGCCGCGGCGCGAGCCGCACGCGCGCGTACTGGCCTGGTACCGCGAGCTGATCGCCCTGCGGCACGCCCACCCCGACCTCACCGATCCCGATCTGGCCGACATCAAGGTCGCCCATGACGTCGGGGGCCGCTGGCTGGCCTTCCGGCGCGGCGACGTCCGGGTCGCCGTGAACCTCGGCAAGGAGGCGGCCGCCATCCCGCTGGGCCCGCGCCCCGCGCGCGTGCTGGCCGCCTGGGTGCCGGTGGACGCCCCGGGCCCGGACGGCCTGCTGCATCTGCCCGGGGAGGCATGCGTCGTCCTGGAGCAGGAGTAACGAGCGGCGCTACGGCCCGGGCAACCGCTTGCGCGTGTTTCGGTTGGTCCGAGGGGTGGGCGGCGCGAGGAATCGCTTACGCCTGTTTCCTGAGTGCGAGCGGCGCTGCGGCCCGGGAATCGCTTACGCGTGTTGCGGTGTCTCTGAGCGGTGCGCGGCGCCGGCAAACGCTTTCGCCTGTTTCCGCGTGTCCGAGCGGCGCTGCGGCGGGGGAAACGCTTACGCCTGTTTCAGCGCGTACGCCTGGCGCCCGGAGCGAGGAGACGCTTACGCCTGTTTCCGTGTGCAAGACCGGCGCTGCGGCGCGGGCAACCGCATACGCCCGTTTCGGGCGCGTCCCCGTCCGCCGTGCTTCGTCCTACCCGTCCTCCTCCGGGTCGTCGGCGCCGTCCCCGTCCTCGCGGAACTCCGTGACCCGCTCCAGCAGGATCGCCTCCCAGGCACGCCGCAGCCGGGTCCGCGGGAGGGCGAGGGCGTCGGCGTCCCGCGGGCCGGACCTGCGACCTTCGAGGCGCTGGGCGAGGTGGACGACCGTGTCGCAGCGGGCGAGCCACAGGCCGCGCAGGCAGGGGCGGGCGCCGTAGCCGGCGAGGGTGGCGGCCCGCACGGCGGCCCCGGCGCCGACGGCGAGGGCCAGGCCGGCGATGTCCTCGGCGGGGTCCCCGAGGACCGCGTCGGTCCAGTCGAGGACGCCGCGCACCCGTCCGTCGGCGCTCACCACGAGATGCTCGCCGCGCAGCGCGTGGTGGACGAGGACCGCGGGGGCGGCCTGGGCGGCGAGCTGGGCCGCGCCCGCCGGAGTGAGCTGGTGCAGCCGGGCGGGGTCGAACTCGTCGGCGCGGCCGAGGCGTTCGGCGGCGGCGACGGCCATCCGGCGCAGCGCCTCCAGGGAACGCGGGGCGGCCCGCGGCACGCCGAGCGCGTCCGCCTGCCGGGCCGGCACCTCGCGCAGCCCGCTGAGCAGTCCGGCGAGGTCGGCCTCGCCGACGGCCGACACGTCGTGCTCCTCTGCCGTGCCGCCGGGCAGCCTGGCGTCGAGGGTGTAGGCCAGCCCCGGGGACCACTCGCCGTGCGCGACACCGGCCGGCACGGCGATCGGGACGTGCTGCCGGACGAGGTCGCGCAGCCGCAGTTCGCGGCGGCGGCGCACGGTCGCCTCGCGGTCGGGGGCGAGCCGCAGCACATGGCGGGCGCCGACCCACCAGGTGGTGGGCGCGTCGCCCTCGGTGACGGGCCGTACCTCCGGTCCGGGGCCGCTCGCCCCGTTCTCCTCGAGGAGCGCACGGACCAGTCGGCGGACGGTGTCCGCGGTGGGTGTCGGTGCCTGGGTCATGATCGCGCCGTTGCCGTTCGGGTGGGTGCCGGGGACTCCTGGGGGCGGGTCAGTCCACTATGACCAGCTCGCGGGTGGTGTCGTTGAGGCGTCGGCCGCCGTCCTCGGTGACGGTGACGATGTCCTCGATGCGCACACCGAAGCGGCCGGGCAGGTACACGCCGGGCTCCACGGAGAAGCACATTCCGGGCACGAGGGGCTGCTCCTCGCCCTCGATCATGTACGGCGGCTCGTGGGTGGTGACGCCGATGCCGTGGCCGGTGCGGTGGATGAAGTTCGCGCCGTAGCCGGCGGCGGTGATGACCGCGCGGGCGGCTCTGTCGATCTCCTGGCAGGCGACACCGGGCCGCACCGCCCGGAAACCGGCCTCCTGCGCCTCGCGCACCAGGTCGTGCACCCGGCGTTCCTCGTCGGTGGGCTCGCCGACGTGCACGGTGCGGGAGGTGTCGGAGCCGTAGCCGTCCTTGAGGCCGCCGAAGTCGAGGACCACCATGTCGCCGTGCTCGATGACGCGGTCGCCGACCTCGTGGTGCGGGTTGGCGCCGTTCGGCCCGGAGGCGACGATGGTGAAGTCGACCTGGGAGTGGCCGAACCTGCGCAGGAGTGCGGCGAGCTCTGCGCCGACCTCCGTCTCCCTGCGCCCGCCGAAGGGAACCCGCCGGATCTCCTCGAACACCCGGTCCGCGGCCGCGCCCGCCGCCGCCATCAGCTCCAGTTCGGCGGCGTCCTTGACGGCGCGCAGCATGGGCAGGGCCTCGGTGAGGGAGGCGTAGGAGGTGTCGGGCAGTGCATTCTGCAGGACCAGCAGGTGCATCGCCCAGGCGTTGTCGCTGATCCCGAACCGCCCTCGGTCGTCGAGGAGGGCGACGGTGGCGGCGTAGGGGTCCTTGCCGTCGGTCCAGTCCCGCAGCGTGAGCACGGGGGCGCCGACCGCTTTCGCGGCGTCGGGGGCCTCGAGGGCCGGCACGAGGAGAACCGGGTCCCGGCCGGCGGCGAGGACGAGCAGGGTGAGCCGCTCGGTGGCCGCGGGCGGCGCGTAGCCGGTGAGCCAGACGAGGTCGGGTCCGGGCGCCACGAGGAGTCCGGCGAGTCCGGCGTCGGCTGCCTCCCGCGCGGCGCGTTCCATACGGGCCCGGTAGTCGTCGGCGGTGAAGGGCGCGGGGGCGGTGCCGGTCATCCGGGCCTCCCAGGAGGGACGTGGTGACTGAGGTGACTGAAATGACTGAGGTGACTGAGGTGACTGAGGTGACTGATGATGCCCATGCCGATGCCGACGCGGCTGCTGACGGGTGACGGACGAGGCGACGCCGGCGAGATGACCACGGGCAGCATCCTGCCCGTCCGGCGGGGGTCGCGCGAGCCGGTCGACAAGGGTTTCGGGCGGACGGCCCGCCCAGGTCAGCCGTCCAGGGCCAGGCGCAGGCCGAGAAGCAGCAGCACCCCGCCGGAGACCTGCTCCGGGCGGCGGCGCGCCCCGGCCCGGGAGAGCACGCGCTTCATCCGGCCCACGAACCACACGTAGGGGCTGTAGTAGCCGACCTCGTAGACGTCAGTCCGAAGGCGGCGACCACGCCCCAGACGAACACCCCGGTCTCGTTGCCGAGCACCGTCAGGAAGCCGGAGCGGCGGCTGCGCAGCGACTGCTTCACGATCAGGACGGTGCTGGGTCCGGGCGAGGCCGCGACGAGGGTACAGGCGCCCAGGAAGGCCGGGAGGGAGGAGGTCGGCATGGCGCTCATGGTGGCGCAGCGCGGACGGCGGGCGCCACTGGTCCGCCGGACCGTACCCGCGCGGGGCGCGTCGACGGCCCGCGGGCCCTGACGGCCGTCCAGGGCCGCCTCAGGTGACGATCCCGGGGACGACCGTCACCTTCCGGTGCCCGCCGTCGCCGCGATGGCGGACCGTCACCTCGACCTGAGCTCCGGGGCGCGCCCGGTCGACCGCGCGGGCGAGGTCGGTCGCCGAGCCGATCTCGGCGCCGCCGAACGTCAGCAGGACGTCGCCGCGGACCAGACCGGCCGTGAATGCGGGACCGGGGACGTGGACGGCGACGATCTCGGCGCCCGTCCTTCCGGCGTCCACAGCCTCGAGCCCCAGGCTCGCCTCGGCGGCGCGCGACGACGCCCCGGCCCCGGCGTACGCCCCGGCGCCTGCGGACGCGCCGGACCGGCCCTGCGTCGGCGCTCCGCCCGGCCCGGACCGCGTCGCCGTTCCCCCGTCCCGCGCACGGCCCGGCGCCTGCGGCCGACCCGACGGCCCCACCGGCACCTTCGCCCCCACCGACCCCACCGGCCCGGTCTGCTCCTCCGGCCCGGTCTGCTCCTCCGGCCCTGCCCGTCCTCCTGGCTCCGCCTGCCGCTGCAGCTCGGCCAGCCTGCTCATGCCGATCACGGTCGCCCCCACGGTGCCCAGGCCGACGCCGGACAGGACGAGGACCGTGCCGGCGAACAGGCCTGCCACCAGGGTCGCCAGGCCTCGTCGGCGGCGGCGTGCGGTGTGCGGACGGTGGCCCGGGCCGCTCGGCAGGGCGGCGCCGTCGGGGTCCTGGCCCGGCAGGGGCTTGGGACGCAACGCTGTCTGTTCCATGGATCGCCTCCGGCTGGTGCTCTACCCGGCGCACCCGGGTGCCACGAGCCACGAACGAGTGAGACTGACCCGGGTGCAAAGGAGGTACAAACGCCCCGCGCACGGCGCACGGCACGCGTGCGCGTCAGGCGTCACGCGGCATGCGCGCAGATGGCGCGCGAACCCGCCCCCACGACGCCGTCCGTGGCCTTTGCGCCTCGCGCGCGGGGACGGCGCGAACGCGGCCCTCGGACGACGTCCAGGGCTTCTGCGCTCACGCGCGCGTGGCCAGCGCCTCCATCACAGCGCGGGCCGCGCCGCCGGGCGGCGCAGCGGCGTGCACGATCTCGACCCGGTGCACGACCCGCGGCTCGACGACCGGGACGGCGACCGCCCCCGGGACTCCCGCGGCGACCGAGCGGGGCAGCAGGGTCAGGCCGTGGCCGGCCGCGGCGAGGGCGGTCAGCAGCCTGACGTCGCAGCCGTCGTACCGCAGGGCGGCACGGAAGCCGTGACCGCCGCCGGCCGCGGCACGCAGCTGGGGCAGCGGCAGACCGGCGTCGGGTGCGTCCAGCCAGCGCGCGTCGACGAGGTCGCCGAGACGCAGACCGCTGCGGCGGGCGAGCGGATGAGCGGCGGGCAGCAGGACGCTGACGGGCTCCTCACCGACGCCTCGCGCGGTCAGCGGCGCCACGTCGGGCAGCCGCAGCGGGTCGCTGGGCGCGGCCAGGCCGTCGACGAGCCCCAGGTCGGCGGTGCCCTCGGCGACGGCGGCGACGACGTGGTCACGGCCTAGCACGCGCAGCGTCACTCCGGCGGCCGGGAGCGCGGCGAGGGCGGCGGGGCCCAGCGCGGTGGGCGAGACGGCCAGCGTCAGCCCGTGGGAGGGCGCGACGGCGAGCCGGACGACGTCCGCGCGGGCGGCGGCGAGACGCAGCAGCAGCGGTGCCGCGTGCTCGAGGAGACGGTCGCCGGCCGGCGTGGGGGCGACCGGGCGGCGGGTGAGCAGCGGCGATCCGAGGTCCTGTTCGAGGGCCGCGATGTGCTGGGAGACGGCGGACTGGGTGTAGCCGAGTTCCCGTGCGGCGTCGGAGAAGGAGGCGAGCCGGGCGACGGTGACGAAGGTGCGCAGGAGGTGCGGGTCCATGCGTCCAGGATCCATGGACGCATCAGTTCTGCTTATCGACTGTGCAGTAATCATCGTTGGACGTGAACCGGCGGGCGCGCCCAGGATGAGGCGCATGACCGGCATCGCAGCTCAGACCGCTCGGGTCGCCCTGGTGGGCGACCGCTCCTCCAACGTCGTGTCCCACACGCGGATACCGCTTCTGCTGGACGCCCTGGCCGCCCGGGACCGGCTGGTCCTCGACGCCTACTGGATCCCCTCGGAGGAGGCGCAGGCCGAGCACGCGGTGCGGGGCTTCGACGCGGTGTGGGTGGTCCCGGGCAGCCCCTACCGGAGCGAGGCGGGCGTCCTGTCGGCGATCCGCACGGCGCGCGAGGAGGGCATCCCGTTCCTCGGCACCTGCGGCGGCTTCCAGCACGCGCTCCTGGAATACGCCCGCACGGTCTGCGGGCTGTCGCGCGCGGCGCACGCCGAGAACGATCCCGACGCCGACGACCCGCTCATCGAGCCGCTGGCCTGCTCCCTGGTGGGCCACGAGGGGACGGTGGCGCTCGAGCCGGGCTCGCTCGCCCACACGGTGATCGGCTCGGAGCGCACGGTGGAGCGCTACTTCTGCGCGTACGGGCCGTCCCGTCATCTGGACGTCCTGCGCGCCCACGGCCTGCGTTTCACCGGCCACGACGAGCAGGGCCGGCCCCGGGTCGCCGAGGTTGCGGACCATCCCTTCTTCCTGGCCTCCCTCTTCCAGCCGGAGCTGTCCGGCGACGGCTCGCGCCCGCACCCGGTCGTGCGGGCGCTGGCCCGGGCCGCGGTCGGGCACGCGGCCCGGCGGTGAGTCAGGAGACCGAGAACTGCGGGAGCGGCGAGGGCGGCGCGAGGTCGGGCAGGAAGCCGTGGGTGCGGCGGGCCAGGTATCCGGCCTTGTACCGGTCGACCTCGCGATGCCAGTTCAGGATGCCCGCCAGCCAGTTCTGCAGGTCGATCACATAGTCCCCCATCGCCGAACGGGCTTGTGAGGAGAGGCCGAAGTCATCGCACAGGACGGGCAGTTCGTGCGCGACGATGTGCTCGAACTGCTGCATGCGCCGGGTCATGAGGTCATGGACGACGCCGAGCGCGGCCGGGTAGTCACAGCCGAAGAAGTTCTGCACGACGAGGATCGCGTTGTGCACCTCGCCCTCGTACTCGATCTCCTTCTGGTACGAGAAGACGTCGTTGGTGAGGCATGCGTAGTCCATCGCCGCGTTCTCCAGCGCGCGTACGACCCCGCTGCGGTAGACCTCCGGCGGGACGGCGGGACCCTGGCCCATGCGGCACATGCTCAGGGTGAGCTCGGAGCCGAAGGTGGCGCGGCGCATCTCCAGGTAGTCGACCGGGTCCGGAACACGGTTCTGCAGCTGGTTGGACAGCTCCCACAGCCAGCCCTCGGTCATGGCGTCGACCGCGTCGCGCAGGGTGCGCCGCCGGCCCGGGGTCATGTCGCGGGTGGTGCGCGCCCAGAGGTCGATCAGGCCGCGTTCCATCGCGTCGACGGGCACGACCGGGACGGGCTCGCCGTCGACGGGCATGCAGGCCGACAGGCGGGCCGTGGTGAGGCGGGCGGCCGCGAGGTCACGACGGTTGCCGAAGACGAGCGGGTAGTAGTCGTCGCCGTAGGTGCCCCAGGCGAGCCACTGGGAGCTGAGGTCGAGCGCCTCCGCGGTGGCGTCCGGGTCGAGGCCTGCCGAGCACAGGGCGAGGTCGCAGGAGGCGAGCTTGTCCTCGTCCCAGACGCCCTCCTCCAGAATGCCCGTCCGGTGCGCCCACGCCACCAGGCGCGGGCGGCAGGCGTCCAGGTGCGGGCTGAGGTCGACCGCGAACGGCATGTGGAAGTCGGGCAGTTGCGAGGGGCCGACCTTCTGGAAGGGCACGTGCGTGTAGGCGCGCAGGCGTTCGGCGGCGGCGGAGGCCAGCAGCGCGCCGATGTCGGCGGCCGAGGTGCCGGGGCCGGTCAGCTTCTGCCAGGGGGCGGGGGACGAGGCTCCCTCGTTCATGTAGCGGCTGGAGCGCATGTGCCATTCGTGCCCGCCGGACTGCCAGTCCTGCAGACCCTTGGTGTAGGCGGCGACGGCGGCCACCTCGTCAGGACCGAGCCGCTTCTCCAGGGCGAGCGCGGGGACTTCGGTGAACGCGGTGTGCTCGAACTGGTGGAGCCGGGAGGTGAGGATGTCGTTGACGGTGTCGGCGGCCTCCTGGGTGGTGCAGCCGAAGAACGTCTCCAGCACGAGCACGCCGTTGCTGTTCTCGCCCTCGTCCTCGACCTCGCGCTGGTAGGAGAACAGGTCGTTGCGCAGGTGCACGGCGTCCGAGAACGTCTCCATCAGCACCCGTAGCGGCCTGGTCCCGGCGACGGTGGCGGGGACCTCGGCGGCGGCGTACTCCACGAGCCCCGCCGACCAGGGCGCTCCGCCCACCTTGCGGCGCATCTCGATGTACTCGACGGGGTTGGCGATCCGCCCCTCGTTGATGTTGGACAGCTCCCACATCGACTCGTTGAGCAGGTGCTCCGTGGCCACGGAGAAGCGCCGGCGCCAGTCCTGCGACATGGCCGGCACCGTGCGCGCCCACAGGTCCTTCAGCCCGGCCTCCACCGGGTTGCGCGGCTCGGGAACGGGCGTCGACAGGTCGAGCGGCATGAACAGCGGGAGCCGGTCCAGATGGGCCTTGCCGGCGGCGCGGTCCGGGGTGCGCTTGAACATGTCGAGGAAGTGGTCGTCGAAGAAGAACACCCACACGTACCAGTCGGTGATCAGCGACAGCGCGGGCCCGTCGCAGTCGGGGTGGGTGTAGGCGCAGAGCAGGCCGTAGTCGTGCGCCTCCAGGTCGGCCTGTTCCCAGATCCCGGACCCCTCCAGCATGCCCATGTCCCGCGCCCACTGTGTGGAGTGCGCCCGTGCGTCATCGACGTGCGGGTTCAGCCGCGCGGGGTGCGGCATGTAGAAGTGGGGGAGTTCGAACGGTTGCGTCATGGCCGGGCCCTACCCGGGGGTCCGAGCGGGCATCCGCCGGGCGACGGATGATCACACCATCGCGTGAATCGCCGGGAAGCGGGCAACGCGAGGGGAGCCCGCCTGCGCCGTACCCTCGCCCGCGCATCGTCTGCCGCCTCCCGCGCCCGGCCCTGCGCGCCACGGCCGGAGTTCGGGCGCGGAGTCGGGGCGCGGGAAGGATGCTAGAGGCCGTCCGTCGCCTCACCGCCGGACCTGGATCAGCGCGTGCGTGCCGCCGGTGCGCCAGCGCTGCCCCTCGGACGCGACCAGGGCGGCCTCCGTGCCGGCGTCGAGACCGGTGATGACGTCGGACTTCAGCGTGCGCAGCGCCGCGACCGGGCCGGGGAAGTACGCGGTGACGTCGGCGAAGGGGGTGGTGGGCTCCCAGCGGCTGTCGCCCACCAGCCGGCGGTAGTTGAGGTCGCCCTTCACGATCGTCAGCGTGGCCGCGGCGAACTCGGCCCGCAGGTCGTCCGGCATCCGCGCGTAGGGCAGCGGGGCGGCGGAGAACGGGTGGGCGCGGACCGTGAGCGTGCCGTCCGCCATGGCCCGCCACAGCCGGCGGCCGTGTTCGGCGGCCGCTCCCCGTGCCCCCGACAACTTCCGCACCGCGTCGACGACGTCGGCGGTCGTGGCGTCCGAGACGTAGTACGGGTACGGCTTGACGTGCAGGACGACCCGCCCGCACCGCCGGTGTTCGAGCAGGTGGGCGGCCAGGAGCAGGTCGGGCACCAGTTCCCGTCCGGCGTTGTCCGCGACGAGGCACACGGTGCCGCTGCCGAAACCGGTACCGAAACCGAAGTCCATACCGCTGTCCGCCCCGGCCTGCGGCAGGAGCTCCCAGAAGCGCTCGCTGTCGTCGGCGACGAGTCCCGGCACGGCGGCACGCTGCTCGGCCTCGGCGTCGGAGAGCCGGAAGCCGAGGTCGGCGCGGTTGCCCCAGAGGGACCCGTGCAGCAGAGCGCGGGCCTGTTCCTCGACCGGGCGGCCCTCGAGGGCGTCGAGCGCGGCCAGTTCCTCGTCGGTCTCGGGTGCCTCGAGCTCGGCCAGCTTGAACGGGCGGAACGGGTCGATGCCCTGCCACGGCCCGGGCCCGAAGTAGCCGACCGCTTCGAGGAGTCGACGGTAGAAGTAGCTCTCCGACCACAGCCACGGCACGTCGAACCAGGAACTGCCCGTGTGCTCGTCGAGGCCCCAGACACGCCACCTGTCGCGGTCGTGCGCGTCGGCGGGCAGCGGGTCGATCACGCCGTCGGTGCAGGCGGCCAGCAGTGTGTCGAGGCCTCGGTGGAGGCCGGGGCCGTAGGGGAAGGCCTCCCGCACCTGCCGGATGATCGCCGGATGCCGTTCGGCCAGGACACTGTGGGGGAACGAGCCCGGCTCGTTGCCGAGGATCACGGGCGGAGCGGCGGCGTGGGGCATACGGTTCACCGTATCGCGGAGCCGCACACCGCACCCGGCGGCCACACCCTCCGCCGCGTCCGGCAGCCCGCGATCACCCGCCCTTCACTGCCGGCAGCCCGCGACCGCGCGCCCTCACGACGGGGAGCGGGGGTGCGGGCCACCCCTCCACTGCGGCGAGGCCGTCACACTGCCGCCATGGTCTCCCGCTCGAGTCGGGCTGCGAGGCTCACATAGCGCGGGCGACGGGGTACCGGTACCAGGCCCCGGATGAGGACGTGCCACATCTCGGCCATCCGGCGGGGCAGCCGGCCGGTGGGTTCGCGGGAGCGGCCGACGACGCGGGTGCCGACGAAGAAGCAGACCAGCGAGTGGGCGACGGCGTCGAGGTCGACGTCGGCGTGGATGTCGGACTCCTTCACCGCGCCGCCGAGGCGTCGGGAGATCAGGTCCAGCAACTCCGTGAAGGGGTGCGGCAGCGGGGGCCTGACCGCGACTCCGCCGGTGGCCAGGCGCAGGCCGGCACGGGCGATCGGCCCCTCGACGGAGAGCCGTGTCAGCGCGAACGTCAGGCGCATCAGGGCTTCGAGGGAGGTTCCGCCGCGGTCGTCGATCTCGCCGGCGATCCGGCGGGCGGCCTTGGACTGCAGCTCCATGATGGCGTGGGCCAGGTCCTCCTTCGCCGCGAAGTGGAAGTAGAGGGCTCCCTTGGTGACATGGGCGTGCGCGACGATGTCACTGAGGCTGGTGGACTCGTAGCCGTACCGGTCGAACAGGTCGGCGGCAGCCGTGATGATCGTCGTGCGGGTCTGTTCGGCGCGTAACTGCCTCGCCATCGACTGGTACTCCCCCGGGCCGGTAAAGAACGGGTCATGCCGTTTTTTCTTACTCCGTGTACACCATAGCTCACCCTGCGAGTGAGCCGGCAGGGCGCGAGCGCGCGGTCGACTCCCCTTGCGCGCCCCCTACTTGCCCATGCTCAAGGGCTTCACAGGCAACAGCCTGCCACAGCGGACGCATGTGAGGCACGGTCGGGGTGACGATCAAAAAAGACGGGGTGCGCGGTTTCTGACGCTGTTTCATGGCGGCCGGGCGGGTGGAAGAGAGGGCCGACACGTGTCACCTCCATGCGGAAGGGCCGCTGTCGGGGAGAGACGTGCCCGCATCATCGGGCGTGCACCCGCTCCCGGCAACAGGCCGGAAAACGGTTGTGGACCGGGGAAAGTGCGGAAACAGAAAGTACCGCGGTAACAGAAAGTACCGCGGCAACAGACTGCAGGGCGGAAGACAGAAAGCAAGACGGAACCACAAAGCAGGGGCGGAAACAGAAAGCAAGGAGGAAACAGAAGCGAGCGGAAACAGAAGCAGGGCGGGTCGGCCGGTGTCTCACACCGGCCGACCCGCCCCTCCGTCCGTTCGTCGCCCACGGCGACGGCGGTGGAAGCCGCTTCTAGAAGGTCAGCTTCCAGCTGTTGAGCTTGCCCGTGTCCTGTGCGGCCGTGTCCTGCACGCGCAGCTTCCACGTGCCGTTGGCGGTCTCGCTGGACGCGTTCACCGTGTAGGTGGTCACGACGTCGTCCGCCGAGTCGGAGGAGCTGGCCGCCTTCAGCCGGTAGGCCGTGCCGTCGGGCGCGACGAGGTCGATCACCAGGTCACCGCGGTAGGTGTGGGTGATGTCGACGCCGACCTGAAGGGTGGACGGAGCGTTGCCCGTACGGCCGGTGACCGCGATCGAGGACTCGACGGCGGAGCCGTTGTCCGGGATCGAGAGCGCCGTCGCGTTGGAGAAGACGGTGCCCCCCGTGGAGCCGCCGCCGGAGCCGCTCACCGCCTGCACCGTCTTGGCCGCGTCGGCCAGACCCGCGCCGCAGCCGCCGGAGCAGGCGCCGGGCAGGGGACGGGCGTTGCTCTTGATGGCCGTCTCGATCTGCGCCGGGGTCAGCGAGGGGTTCGCCGACTTCATGAGCGCGACCAGGCCCGCGACGTGCGGGGTGGCCATGCTGGTGCCCTGGTAGTAGGCGTACGACTCGCTCGACGGCGTCTTCGTGCCGGAGTTCAGCGTGGAGAGGATGCCGTTCGCGGTGCCGGTGCTGGTCTGGCCGCCGGGCGCCGAGATGTCCACGAGGGAGCCGTAGTTGGAGTAGGACGCCTTGGCGCCGCTGCGGTTGGTCGCGGCGACCGAGATGACGTTGTTGCAGTTGCCCGGGTTGTGGTTCGCGACGTTGTCGCTCTCGTTGCCCGCGGCCACGACGACGGTGGTGCCGCGGTTCACGGCCCCGGTGATGGCGCTCTGGGTCGCCGAGGAGCAGGCTCCGTCGCCGCCGAGGCTCATGTTGATGACCTTGGCGACGTTGGAGTTGGCGGGAACACCGGAAACGGTTCCGCCGGACGCCCAGGTGATGGCGTCGATGATGTCGGAGTCGTAACCGCCGCACTTGCCGAGCACGCGGAGCGGGGAGATCTTGGCCCCGTAGGCGATGCCGGCGACGCCCTTGCCGTTGTTCGCGACGGCGGCGATCGTGCCGGCCACGTGCGTGCCGTGCCAGGAGGAGGTGCTGGCGGGGACGCCCGCGCCGCACTCGTCGGCGTTGTACCAGTCGCCCGGGTCGGCCGGGTTGGCGTCGCGGCCGTCGCCGTCGACGGAGACGGCGGTGTCGGAGACGAAGTCGTAGCCGCCGACGATGTTCGCGGCGAGGTCGGAGTGCGCGACGTAACCGGTGTCGATGACGGCGACGGTCACGCCGGCGCCCGTCGAAGTGCCCCAGGCGCCGGGCACGTTCATGCCGGCCGTGGTCTCGAAGAGGTCCCACTGCTTGGCGTACTCGGTGTCGTTCGGGTCGACGGCCTGGGGCTTGTTCAGGCGGTCCGGGACCACGTAGGCGACCTGCGGGTCGGCCTTGTACCGGGCGACGACGTCGGCGACGTCCGCCTTCGTGAGGTCCTCGCCCAGGTCGACCAGGGCGGCGCCGGTGCCGAGGCGGCGCTGGAAGTCGACGTCCTCGCCGGCCTCCTTGCCCTTGGCGGCGGCGTCGGCCTCGGCGGCCGGGTTCGACGTGGCCTCGGCGACGCCGGACTTGTAGCCGACGATGAGACGCTCCGCGGGGGCGCCGGGGGCGGCCTCGGTCTGCGCCGCGGGGATGCCGGAGGCCGCGGAAGCGGTTTCCTGGACAGCGACGGCCGAGGCGGTGGAGGCGGCGGTCAGCAGGGCCGCGGAGACCGCGGCGACGGATATGAGCTTCCGTCTCAAGGCAGGTGAGGTGCGCAAGAGCGTGCCTTTCGGTGGCCGGCCCCGGACAGGGCGGAGCGGCGGTCGATTCGCTTCGGCGTCGAAGCGGCAGGGGTGAATCGGCGGGGGGTGAATCGAAGAGCAGCGCAGAAGGCCGGCCGGGCGCGGGGAAGCCGATCCGCTCGGGGTCACCTGTAGTTCGGCTGTGAACGAACGATAGGCAAAGGAACAGTCATGCGGATACAGGGGAAACCCTCGACCCCGGGGACCGCTCCCCCGCGGCGCGCACGATCGGCCGGTGATCGACCGATTTGGTTCGGTGGTACAGGCCAATGGGGACCTGTGCGGGCGGGTTGAACGCCGGCGGCCGCGTTCCCGTACTGACGGCAGACCGTTCCCGCGCCGGCCGAGGAGACGTCCCCGATGCCCCGCACGACCGCACACCGCACCGCAGCGCTGGCCACCGCCGTGGCAGGGCCGCTCCTGCTGGGCCTGTGGGCCGCCGCACCGGCCCAGGCGCACGGCGCGCCGACCGACCCGGTCAGCCGGGTGTACGCCTGCTCGCCCGAGGGCGGTGCCGACGCCGGTTCCGCGGCCTGCCGGGCGGCCGTCAGGGCGGGCGGGACGTCCTTCGCCGCCTGGGACAACCTGCGCGTGGCCGATGTGAACGGCCGTGACCGGCAGACCGTCCCCGACGGGCAGTTGTGCAGCGGGGGTCTGGCCGCCTACCGGGGGCTGGACCTGGCCCGCGCCGACTGGCCGTCCACGCGGCTGAAGCCGGGGGGCACGCTGCGGATGACGTACGCCTCGACGATCGCGCACGAGGGCACGTTCAAGCTGTACCTGACCAAGCCGGGGTACGACCCGTCGAAACCGCTCACCTGGTCCGATCTGCCGGAGCGTCCGTTCGCACAGGTGAGGAACCCGGCGCTGACGAACGGCGCCTACCGTTTCACCGCGAAGCTGCCCGCCGACCGGACGGGGCGTCAGGTGCTGTACACGATCTGGCAGAACAGCAGCACGCCCGACACCTACTACTCGTGCTCGGACGTCGTGTTCCCGCAAGCGGTTACGGAAGGGAAGGCGGACAGCACGCCCGCGACCGGGGCGCCTGCCACTCCGGCGACCCGTACGGCGTCCTCGAGTCCGACGCCCACGCCCACGGCGAGCCCCGTCTCCGCAGACCCGTCGGTGTCGGCGGCCTCCGGGGCCACGCCTGCCCAGGCCGCCGCGGCGCCGGAGAGCACCCCGGTGGCCTCGGACGCGGACGGCTCCGGGCCGTCCGCGCCCATGCTGGCGGGCGGCGCCGCCACGGTGCTGGTACTCACCGGCGGCGCCGCCCTGGCCGTGCGCCTGCGTCGGCGTTGAGACTCGGGTCGCACGGCGTTCAGTGGTTCACGTCAGTGCGTCAGTGCGTCAGTTGACGTTGACGGCCTGGCCTCCGTCGGTCACCGGGGCGTACTTCGCGGTGAAGAAGCCGTTGGCGAAGCAGAGCGACGAGCCGGACGACTTGGTGAACTGCTGGTTGACGAAGGAGATGCTGTTGTCGGTGTTGCTCGCCGTGCCGGACAGGCTGGGCGCCTGGTAGACGCAGTTGATGCTGCCGAGCAGGGTGCGCAGCACGACCGTGGTCTGGATGACGGAGCCGGACGCCGGGGTCACGGTGACGGTGCCGTCGGAGGACACGCTGCTGGTGTAGGGCAGCGCGTTGACCGTGATGCTGGTGACGCCGAGCACGCCGAACACGTTGGTGGTGCAGCTGCCGAACGTGTGCGCGCTGAGCGCCTCGGTGGCGGTGCCGGGCGCGGTGGGGTTGTCGGTGACGGTGGCGGTGAACCCGGACGCGGCACAGGACAGTCCGCTGGTGCCGGTCGCGCTGGAGTAGAGGGTGGCGGCCGTGCCGCTGGCCAGGGAGGCGTTGAGGACGTCGCCGACGGCGACGTCGCCGGACGGCGTCGTCAGCACGGCGCCCGCGGCGGAGGCCGGGGTGACGGCCGTGAGGGAGAGCGCGGCGACGGTTCCGGCGAGGGCGAGGAGGGAGCGGGAGCGGGTGCGCATTCGAGTGCCTCTTTCGGAAGTGGGGCTGTACTGGGGGAGTTGCTCGGTGGGTGTGAACCGGCGTGTCGCTGGTGACGACGTGGGGGGATGCCGGGAGGCGTCCACCGCTGCCGGCCCGTGACGCCTTCTCCGTACGCGACGGACCGGCAACGGCAGGCGGCCGGTGACCGTCCGGAGGTCACTGGTGAGTGGCTCCGCACGGGCCGGGCGGGAGAGGGCCGCCGGTCGCGGACCGCTGGGGGAAGCGGCCGTGCCGGCGGCCATGAAGGGATCGAGCGCGGGACCGAAGGCCCGTACTGGCTGAAATGAGTCCGGGAGCGCGAACGAGATCGTCGCGCTGCGGATCCGGCGCCACGGATCCGGGCTGGGCCAGGGCAGTTGTAGACCTGATGGTCAGTCAACGTCAAGACCATGACTCAAAGTTGAGGTCCGACGGAGGTATACGAAAGCCACCGTGCGATGCACCTGGTCGAGGGATGGCACATAATGAACACTCTTTTTCCACATCTCCCTTGACCCGTCGATGTAACCATCGGTAACTTCCTCGAAGGCTACTGCTGCGTAACGAGAAAGCCCTTGCGGCTTCCGGGAGTTGCGAGGAGGCGTGCGCAGCAGCCGCTGTCCGCGCCAGGACAACGTGCCGCTGAAGCCCAACCTGCACGACTTAGCGCATGGGAGCAGAAATGGCCTCGTCCCCGGACGTCAGTTCGTCCGCCGACAACACCCCCGAGAACCCCGAAAGCGGTTCCGTAGAGAGACGCGGCCGGGTCCGGCTGCGCCGGGCCGCCGTCATGGCGGTGCCCGCCACCTTCGTCGCCGCGGGGCTCGCGGTCCTCACCGCTCAGGGCGCCCTGGGTGTGCAGTTCGCGATCTCCGGGATGCCGTTCGTGGTGACCGCCGACCGACTCGACGGTGAGGGTTTCGCGCAGTTCGGCGCACTCGACAACATGATCGAGAACAGCCCCAACCAGGGTGACACCGGTGGCCAGGTCCTGGTCATCACCTCGGTCGTGAAGAACGGCAAGATCACCAACATGTGCCAGAGCGTCGACCTCGGCGGCATCCAGCTCGTCCTCCGGGCCGGCGGGGGCTCCACGCCGGTGAGCGTGAAGAACCTGGCCATCGACTCCGACGAGGTCTCGGGTGACGCCGAGATGACCAACATCGAGATCGGCCGCGACTCGAGCACCTTCGACAAGGTCCCGATCCAGGGTCCCGCGGGCGTCTACGGCCAGCAGGCCGACACGGTCGTCATCAAGAACCTGTACCAGCACAACTACGCGGCCACCGCCGCCGTCTTCAAGCTTCCCGGACTGAAGATGAGCTTCTCCGGCGAGGGCTGTAAGTAATGACCTTCACCCAGTGGCGGGACCGCTTCCGCGCATGGAGAGGCCGGCGGCCCTTCGCGGGCGGCCTGATGCTCGTCCTGGGCGGCGCCGAGATCCTGGTGACCATGAAGGCTCCGCTTCCGGTCATCCTGCACGTCGGCATGCAGGGTCTGGCGGGTTACCTCCTGCCCACCCTGATGGTGCTCTGCGGCCTGCTGATCCTGTTCAACCCGGCTCAGCGGCTGTTCTACTCGATCATCGCCATCCTGCTCTCTCTGGGCACCTGGCTCACCTCCAACATCGGCGGCTTCGTCGTGGGCCTGCTGCTGGGCGTCCTCGGCAGTTCGGTGGCCTTCGGATGGCTGCCCGACCAGGAGCCTCGCGTGAGCCGCCGCAAGCGGCGCGAGGAGAAGCAGGGTCCGTCGACGACGGAGACGTTTGTGAAGAGCGGACCGCTGCCCGACGCGGGCAAGACCGCCTGACGACGGCCGCACCTCACCTCACCGGCGGGGCCGGGACGACCTGCGCACAGCAGGCCGCCTCCGGCCCCGCCGGTCGTGCGCCGAACCCGCCGGTCGTGCGGCGTCTCTGGGGCCCATGCCGACGCCGTCCCGGCCGCCGCTCCCCCGCACCCGGACGCTGCACCCGGACTCGGCGGTCAGCAGTCAGCAGTCAGCAGTCAGCAGTCAGCAGTCAGCACCGAGAACTCCGCACCGCGCACCAGGTATCGGGCCGCAGCATGACGGGGCACGGCGCATCCGGCGGCCCGCCGGGGCGGCGCGGTTCTCCCGCACCCGACCCGGTCACCCCGGCCGGCGACCCGCGCGGATCGACCATCGGCGGTCCCTGCCAGGAAGGCGCGAGGCGGCTCGAAGGGCGGGAAACCGCGCGGAAGGAGATCACGCCTGCCCAGGGCGCGTGATGTGCGGGGCGGCGGGACGGGCGGCGCTCGGGAACGGATTCCGCCTGGACTGACCAACGGTCAACCCACCTGCGCACTTACGCCCGGACACCCCGGCCCACCGCGTTCCGGATCACAATGCGGCAGCGGCTGTTCACACCTGGTGGGTGCTCACTTGACTACCAGTGGTCACACACGGTTGGCTCCGAGCCAACGCATGTCCTCCGCCGGTGCAACCCCTGCGTTCCGGCGGCGCTCGCCCCGTCCTCCTGCTCTGCCGCACAGCGAGGTGCAGCCCCCCATGAACACTCCCGTTCCCGCTCCCGTCGTTCCGTGTCCCCGCGGATCCCTGCGTCTGGCCGCCCTCGCCGCGGCCTGCTGCCTCCTGCTCGCCGGCTGCACCGGCGCCGCGTCGTCCGGCTCGGACGCGGAGGGGGCGAACGGCACGGGCGGCCGGATCAAGGTCGCCCTGGTCACCCACGGCGGCGAGAAGGACGCCTTCTGGGAACTGGTGCGCAAGGGCGCGCAGGCGGCGGCCGCCAAGGACGGCATCGACCTGACCTACGCCAGCGACTCCGACCCCGCCGGACAGGCCGAACTGGTGCGGGACGCGATCCGCGACCACGTCGACGGCATAGCGGTGACCCTGGCCAAGCCGCAGGCCATGAGGAGTCCGGTGGCCGAGGCCAAGGCGGCCGGCATCCCCGTCGTCGGCTTCAACTCCGGCATCGACGCCTGGCGTTCGCTGGGACTCCTGGAGTACTTCGGCCAGGACGAGAGCGTCGCGGGCCGCGCCGTCGGCGAGAAGCTCGACGCTCTGCGCGTCAGACACGCCCTGTGCGTCATCCACGAGCAGGGCAACGTCGCGCTGGAGGCGCGCTGCGCGGGCGTGAAGAAGACCTTCGACGGCGAGACCCGGATGCTCTACGTCGACGGGACGGACATGGACGCCATGACCGCCGCACTGACGACCCGGCTGCGGCAGGACCCCGACATCGACGAAGTCATCACCCTCGGCGCGCAGTTCGCGCTCGCCGCGGTGCAGGCGGCCGGCAAGGCCGACAGCAAGGCCGAGGTCGCCACCTTCGACCTCGACAAGGACCTGGTCACCGCGGTCCGCGACGGCCGCGTGCAGTTCGCGGTGGACCAACAGCCCTACCTGCAGGGGTATCTGGCCGTGGACGCCCTGTGGCTCCACAAGACCAACGGCAACGTCAGCGGCGGCGGCGTCGCGCCCGTGCTGACGGGGCCGGCCTTCGTCACGAAGACCAACGTCTCCGACGTCGCCCGCCTGGCCACCGCCGGAACCCGCTGACCCGTCTTCGACCGCCCCCCTCCCCCGCTGATCGCCCTAGGACGACTATGTCTCCACGGACAGGTGCCCGGCGCCGCCGTCTCGGCTCCATACGTCTCTCGTTGTTCCTCCTCGCGCTGGTGCCCAGCGTCACCCTGGCCGCCATGTGGGGTGTGACGACGACGCAGATGTTCTCGGAGGGACTGCGGCTGCGCGAGCAGACCGAACTCAGTCGCTCCACCGGCGCCATGGGCACCGAGGCGACGCTCGCGCTGCAGCAGGAACGCAGTCTGTCTGCCGTGTGGCTGGCCTCGGGGCCGGCCGGCTCCCGGGCCGCGCTGGAGGCGCAGCGCGTGAAGACGGACGCGGCGGTCGCCAAACTGGTCGCCCGCGCGGACGACATCCAGCGGGCGCCGGCCCGCGTCCGGGACCGGCTTTACTCGGTCGTCGCCTCCGTGGGCAGTCTCGAGTACTACCGTGGTCAGGTGGACGCCCCGGTCGACATCACCGCCGCGCAGGCACTGGACCAGTACACCTCGATCATCGACGGCCAGATCCACGCCTTCCAGGAGCTGTCCCAGGTCGACGACGGCGATCTCACCTCGGAGGCCGGACCGCTCGTCGCTCTTGAGCACGCGGCCGAGCTGGTCTCCGAGGAGGACCTCAACCTGACGCTGGCCGGGCCCGCGGGACGGATGGACGACAAGGCGTGGGCCGAGTTCGCGCAGTTGGTGAACAGCCGGCGCTGGCTCGTGCAGGACCAGATCGTGCCCTCGCTGACCGGCGCCGCGAAGACGCAGACCGAAGAGATCCTGACGAGTTACCAGTGGCAGACCCTGGAGGCCGTCGAGGACAAGGTGCTCTCGGCCCGGGCCCGGCAGAGCGAGAACGGCGACATCGCGCTGCCGGACGTGCAGAAGGAATGGCGCGCCGCCCTCATCGACGTCTCCGCCCAGTACGAGAAGCTGATCCGGCAGCAGACCGCGCACCTGCTGCAGCGCAGCGCGGACGAAGCGCGCGGACTGCTGATCACGGCCGCCTCGCTGAGCGCCGGCGGTCTCGTCGCCCTGCTGGTGTGCGTCGGCATGTCCTGGCGGATAACCCGCTCGCTCTCCCGGCGGCTGCGCGGACTGCGCATCGCCACGCTGGGACTCGCGCACGAGCGGCTCCCGGACGTGGTGGCCCGGCTGGATCGCGGGGAGACCGTCGACGTGGACGCGGAGACTCCTCCGCTGGACTACGGCGGCGACGAACTCGGTCAGGTGGCGCAGGCGTTCAACACGGCGCAGCGCACGGCCGTGCTCACCGCGGTGGAACTCGCCGACACCCGGCGCGGCTTCGAGAAGGTCATCCTCGGCATCGCCCGGCAGAGCCAGAACCTGGTCAACCTCCAGCTCAGCAAACTCGACGCGTTGGAACGCCGGCACCAGGACCCGGACGTCCTCGCCGGTCTGTACGAACTGGACTCCACGGCAAGCCAGTTGCGCCGCTACGAGGAGAACCTCGTCATCATCAGCGGTGGCCGTCCCGGACGCAGCTGGTCGGAGCCGGTGGCCCTGGTCGACATCCTGCGCAGCGCCGTCGGGGAGGTCGCCGAGTACCAGCGGGTGGAGGTGCACACGGAGGAGGAGGTGTGCATCGCGCCGCCGGCCGTGGCGGACGTGATCCATCTGCTCGCCGAACTCATCGACAACGCGACCTCGTACTCGCCGGCGCCCGGGCCGGTCGGGGTGCGGGCCACCCTGGTCGCCAAGGGGCTCGCGATCGAGGTCGAGGACCGCGGCCTCGGCATGTCCGAGGAGGACTATGCGTCGTTCAACGCCCAGCTGGCGGTCCCTCCCCAGTTCGACGTGGTGGCGCTCGCCGACGACCTGCGGCTGGGCATGTTCGTGATCGCCCGGCTGGCGACGCGGCACGGCATCGGCGTGACCCTGCGCTCCTCGCCGTACGGCGGCACCACCGCGATCGTGCTGCTGCCGCACGAGGTCGTGGTCCGTGAGTCCCCGGACGGCGAGGACCCGGATGCCGGTATCTCCCGCACGGCGACGCCCGCCGGACCCGCTGCCGAGGCCGGCGTCGGCAGCGGCGTCGGCCAGGGGGCGTCCGACGTCCCGCCTCCCGGGCACGGCGCGCCGGACGGGGCGCGGAAGGGGCGTGACAGCGCGCGGGAGGCCGGCGGCGAGGCGGCGCAGGAGTCCCCCGGCGCGGCGACCGAGGCCGCCCGCACGGCGCACGGCGACTCCGGTGCGCCGCAGGAGGGCGGCGAGGGCGCGTCTTGCGGCCCCGACCGCGCCCGGCACCCGGCACCGGAGCGCGGCGGCCACGGCGGCGACCGGGACCGCAACGCCCCGGGCCGGACCCAGGAGCCGGGCAGGGACGAGGACCCGGGCCGGGCCGAAGAACTCGGCAAGGACGACGGCCCGGGCAGGGACGAGGACCCGGGCAAGGACGACGGCCGGCCCGAACGCCGGACCTCGTCCTCCCTCCCGGTCCGCAAGACCTCCGTCCCGCCACACGAGTCGTCCCCGCTCCCGGTCCGCAGCACCTCCGCCCCGGCGCACGAGTCGTCCTCCCCGGCGGTGGGCGTGCCCGTGGGGGCCGGCTCCGGCCCCGGCGGCCTCACCCCGCTGCCGCGCCGGGTCCCGCAGACCAGCCTCGCCGGTGAACTGCGCGAGGATCCCTCGTCCGCCGGAGCCGTCGAGGACGACCGTGTCCTGGACGACTTCACCGCCGAGCGGGCCGCGTCGTCCCTCGCCGGATTCCAGCGCGGCACGCTGCGGGCACACGCCGACGCCGACGCCGACGAGCCGCCGTCCGACCCCCCGGAGACGACCGCCGAGGAGGCCCCCGGCCCGCCGGTCACCGCCGCGGGCGCCGCCAAGACCCCGACACCGCCCGCCGACCGCTCATGAAGGACACCGCGATGACACCCTCCCTCCCCGGCACGAACACCCAGCTCGACCAGTTGCTCACCGGTCTCGTGGACCGCGTCGCCGACGTCAACCAGGCCGTGGTCCTCTCCGAGGACGGACTGGTCGTCAGCAAGTCCACCGGCTTCCTGCGCGAGGACGCCGAACGGCTGGCGGCGACGGCGTCCGGGCTGATGAGCCTCAGCAAGGGCGTCAGCATGGACTTCCGGGGCGGCCCGGTGCGCCAGGCCCTCATCGAGATGGCCCACACCTACCTGATCCTGACCTCGGCCGGTCCGGGCGCCCATCTCGTCGTGCTGGCCGGCAAGAACGCGGACGTCGGCGTGGTGGCGTACCAGATGAACATGCTGGTGAAGAAGATCGGCGAGCACCTCAGCGCGGCGCCGCGGGCCCATGTCGGTCCCGCCGTGCGCACCCACGGCGGGTGAGGTGAGCGGAGGCGACGAAGCGGGCCGGCTCGTCCGACCGTTCGCCCTGACCGGTGGACGGACCCGGCCCAGCCGCGCCGACTTCACGCTCATCACGACGGTCACCGCGGTGCAGCCGCCGCCCGCCCGGGTGGCGCGGCCGCAGCCGGAGTACGCCCGGATCCTGCGGCTGTGCGCCCGGCCCGTCGCCGTGGCGGAACTGGCGGCCCATCTCGACCTGCCGGTGAGCGTGGTCGTCATCATGCTCTGCGACCTGCTGGAGGCCGGCCTGATCACGGCCCGGCCGCCCCGCTCGGTCACCGGCTCCGCGGACCTGGACCTGGACCTGCTGCAGAAAGTGAGGGACGGCCTTGGCCGGATCTGACGGCGCCGCTCCCGCCACCGGGTCGGCGGCGGCGCCCGACACCGTGAAGATCCTCGTCGCCGGTGGTTTCGGCGTCGGCAAGACCACCATGGTCGGGGCGGTCAGCGAGATCGCGCCGCTGCGCACGGAGGAGCCGCTGACGGTCGCCGGGCTGGACGTCGACGATCTGAAGGGCATCGAGGCCAAACGGTCCACCACCGTGGCCCTCGACTTCGGGCGGATCACCATGGGCGAGGACCTGGTGCTGTACCTCTTCGGCACGCCGGGCCAGCAACGTTTCTGGTTCATGTGGAACGACCTGGCGATCGGTGCGCTCGGGGCGGTGGTCCTCATCGACGTGCGCCGGCCCGAGTGCAGTTTCGCCGCCGTCGACTTCTTCGAACGCCGGGGCATCCCGTTCGTCATCGCGGTGAACGGCTTCCACGGGCTGCACCCCTATCCCACGCAGGACATCAGGGAGTCACTCGCGCTGCCGGCGCACGTTCCGGTGCTGCTCTGCGACGCGCGCGAGCGGGACTCCTGCCGGGAGGTGCTGATCGCGCTGATCGACCATCTGATCGACGACGTCACCGCCTCGGCTCGGCGGGGTTAGCGCCTCTCGTCCGCGTCAGCGCGTTCAGCGGGCTCCGGCCTCGCGCAGTACGGCGATCGTCTCCGGGTGGGGCCCCGCGGTCGCCCACTGGAGGGGCGTCAGGCCCGTGCCGTGGTCCTCGCGGAGGCCGGGATCGGCGCCGTGGGCGAGGAGGACGCGGACGGTGTCGACGTAACCCCAACAGGCCGCCGCGCACAGGGGAGTTCCCTCGGCGCCGAGTCCTGCGCTCTCGGCGTCGGGCGGCGCTCCGGCCTCCAGCAGTCTGCGGGCCGTGTCGGCTCGGCCCTGAACGCAGGCCGCGTACAACGGAGTCGTCCCCTCGGCGTCGGCCGCCGCAGGGTCGGCGCCGGCTTCGAGCAACCGGTCGACGCTCTTGCCGTCCTCGAAGCGGGCCGCCCGGATCAGACGCGCCGTCAGTTTCTTCTGCCGTCTCCTGTTCACAGGTGAGGACCCTAGTCCGGCGCGGTGCGGACGTCGCCGGCATTTCCCATGAGCGGCACACAGGAAAGCGGCGGGAAACCGCCAAGCGTGTCCCAGTGATTGACCTGCGTCCCTCCCGCCCCTACCTTCTGACCGACTCGCCGAACTCGGTTCGAAATATCGAATCATGTCGGCTGTATCCGGGCACCCCGCTGCATCCCCCTGGAGCGCACATGACCCCCAACCCGTCCCGCCGCCTCTTCCTCGGCGCCGCCGCGTCCGTCCCCCTGGCCCTCACTCTCGGCGTCCCCTCCGCCCGCGCGGCCGACTCCGCGTACGTGATGGCCTATTTCACCGAATCGACGAATCTCGGCGACGGCACCGACTACGGCCTGCACCTGGCCGTCAGCACGGACGGGCTGCGCTGGATGCCGCTGAACCAGAACAACCCCGTGGTCACCCCCACCGAGGGCGCGCTCGGACTGCGCGACCCGTTCATCCTGCGCAAGCAGGACGGCACCTTCGTCGTGCTCGCCACCGACCTGAAGGGGACCGACTGGAACTACGTCAGCCAGTACGTCCACGTCTGGAACTCCACCGACCTGCGCACCTTCACCGGATACCACCGGCTGAAGCTGCACGACATGAACACCCACAGCTGGGCGCCGGAGGCCTTCTGGGACGCGGGCCGCGGCCAGTACGCGCTCATCTACTCCGCCGTCAACAGCAGCGGGCACAACGTCATCATGGTCAACTACACGACCGACTTCGTCAGCGTCTCGGCCCCCGAGGTCTTCTTCGACCCCGGCTACGACGTGATCGACGGTGACATGGCCGTGGGCGTGAACGGGGTCAACTACCTCTACTTCAAGAAGAACGGCACCCTCCTCGGCGCCCGGTCCACCTCCCTGAACCCCGGCAGTTTCACACCCTTCAGCACCGCCGTCTCCCACGGCGGCACCGAGGCCCCGACGCTGGTCAAGTCCCTCACCTCCGGCACCTGGTACCTGTGGGGCGACACCTACACCCCCAACGGGGTCTTCTACGCCTGGCAGTCCACCGACCTGTCGGCCGGCACCTGGACCGCACTGGACCAGAAGACCTACACCCAGCCCGTCAACTCCAAGCACTGCGGCATCACGACGATCACGTCGACCCAGTACGACAACCTGGTGGCCAAGTGGGGCGCCCCGGCCTGGAACCGGCTGAAGTCCTACAACTTCCCCGCCCGTTACGTGCGCCACTCCGACTACGTCGGCCGGATCGACGAGTACCCCGTCGAGCCGTACAAGGACTCGCAGTGGACCCTGGTGCCGGGCCTCGCGGACAGCTCCGGCGTCTCCTTCCGGTCCGTGAACTACCCGACCCGGTACCTGCGGCACTACAACTACGCGCTCCAGCTCGACGTCAACGACGGCACGTCGACGTTCGCCGGGGACGCGACGTTCTACCGGACGGCGGGACTGGCGGACGCCGGCTGGTCGTCGTTCCGCTCGTACAACAACCCGACCCGGTACATCCGGCACGCCAACTACGTCCTGCGCATCGATCCCGTCTCGACGGCGACGGACAAGCAGGACGCCACGTTCTACGTGGGGTACTGAGCCGGGCCGCTTCGGCGGCCTCACTCACAACCGTGCGAGGAGCGGCAGCAGTTCGGTGGCCGCCGTCACGTCGTCGGTCAGGGGGCGGTCGTCCGTGCCCGCGGGCAGGGCGGCCGCCGCCACGGCGAAGGCGGCGACCGGCGGCGACCCGGGCAGCATCCTCAACGCCCTTACCGCGGCGACGAGTTCGCAGGCGAGGACGACGCTGTAGGCGTTCGCCGCGCGCAAGGCCTGGCGGGCGGCCTGACCGGCGAAGCTTGCGGCCTCCTCCAGGCCCCGCGACAGGACCGCGTGTCCCGCCGATGCGGGCGTCGCGCAGGAACGCAGCTCCGCGAGCGCCGAGTTGGCGGTGTACTCGAGGATCATCGCGCCCGAGCTGCTCGCGGGGCCGCCACCGAGGAAGGCGGGCAGTCCGGTCAGCCCGGGGTCGCCGAGCGCGGTCAGGCGAGCGGCGGAGAGCTGTGCGGTCTGCAGCAGCGCGAGTCCGGCCGCGTCCAGGGCGAGGCCCAACGGGGCGGCGAAGAACCCGCCGTGGTGGTAGGCCGCCGCGCCGTCGGGATCCATGAGGGGGTTCTCCGACGGGCAGTTGATCTCCACCTCGACGATCTCGCGCAGCCGTTCGGAGGCGTCCAGGGCACAGCCGTGCACCTGGGGGAAGGCGCGGAAGCCGAAGGGGTCCTGGACCCGGCCGCCCGGGCGGGGCGGCGGCCGGCCGGGCAGTCCGAGCAGCCGCCTCACCTCACCCGCCGCGTGGGCCGCCCCGGGATAGGGCCGCAGGGCGTGCACCGGCGCCGCGTACGCCTCCGGCGACCCGGACACCGCGACGAGCGAGAGCGCGGCGACGGCGTGCGTGGCCCGCAACAGCATCCCGGCCTCCCCCTGCGCCAGCGCCGCCTGCGCCAACGCGAGGGCATTGCTGCTGAGCAGCGCGAGGGCGTCTCCGGCCTGCAGGACGACGGGAGCCGGGACCCGGCCGGGGAGCGGCGCGCGGGAGCGGCCCGGCGCGGAGACGACGCAAGCCCGCTCGGGCCGGGTCACCGGCTCGGACGGCGGGGCGGGCAACGGGGCGCGGACGAAAGAGAGTTGAGCACCACCGGTGATCCGGGCGGCGGGGACGGCGGTATCGGCGGGTGCACCACTACCGGCGGGTGCGCCGCTATCCGTGAGCGCGCCGGTACCGGTGAGCGCGCCGGGCCCGCCGGGGACAGCAGTACCGGCGGGCGCGCCGGGCCCGCCCTGGAGGGCAGTACCCGTGGGCGCGCCGGGCCCGCCCTGGAGGGCAGTACCCGTGGGCGCGCCGATACCGGTGGAGACGTCCGCGACCACAGGCGCCTGGCCGACCGGTCCGTCGGTCACCCCCTCGTCGCTGCCGCCGCCCGCAACCGCACCCCCGTCCACCTCACCCGCGGCGATCGCCGCCACGGGCACGGCAGGCTCCGCGAGCGCGGCGGGCGCCTCGGACACCTCGGGCCTCGCAGGCGCCGCGGCCATCTCGGGCACCGCAGGGACCGCAGGGACCGCAGGGACCGCAGGGACCGCAGGGACCGCAGGGACCGCAGGGACCGCAGGGACCGCAGGGACCGCAGGGACCGCAGGGACCGCAGTCAGCTCAAGCGGATCGGTAGTGTCTTCCAACCCCTCCCCTGCCCAGGGCCGTTCGCCGAGGAGGGTGAGCGCCGTCTGGGCCAGTGCCGTCAGGTCGCCGGTGCCGACGCCCCCGTACTCGTTGACGGCCGGGTGGACGCGAAGCCGCAGTGCCTCGGTGAGGGCGTCGACGAAGGCCGGCTGGATGCCGGAGCCGCCGGCGAGGAGCTGGTTGGCGCGGATCGCGAGCATCGCCCGGACCTGACGGACGGGCAGCAGGTCGCCCGCCCCACCGGCGTGGCTGCGCAGCAGGCGCAGTCCGTGCGCGACCTCGTCGTCCTCGTCGACCGCCACGGAGCGCTGCGCGCCCACGCCGGTGCCGCGGCCGTACAGCCGCCCGGCGGCGGCGAGCCGCTGGGCCGTCCGCCAGGAGCGGACGGCCCGCTCACGGGCCTCGGGGGCCACCGAGGGCACGGCCGCACCGTCGGCGAGCGCGATCAGCTCGCCGACGGTGAGGGCGTTTCCGTTCAGGACGACCCTGGGGCCCTCGTGGTGCGGGGAGACCCGGGCCGTTCCGTCTGCCGGCGTGTCCAACGGTTCAGTGCGTAGGTTCGAACGGGTCGGGCCGGGCTCAGTCCAGGCCCGCGGACTTCAGCCAGGCCTTGGCCACGTCCAGCGGGTCCTTGCTCTCCAGCTGCACCTGGGAGTCCAGGTCGAGCAGCGTCTTCGTGTCGAGCTTGGCGGAGACGGCGTTGAGCGCGTCGACGCCCTCCTTGGAGAGGCCGCTCTTGTAGACGAGGGGCGTCACGTTCGCGAAACCGAAGAGGTTCTTCGGGTCCTGGAGGACGACGAACTTCTCCTTGGTGATGGTCGGGTCCGTGGTGAAGATGTCCGCGGCCTGCACGGTGTTCTTCTTCAGCGCCGCCCGGGTCAGCGGACCGCCCGCGTCGAGCGCCTTGAAGTTCTTGAACTTCAGCCCGTACACCGACTCGAGACCGACCATGCCCTGCTGCCTGGTCTGGAACTCGGGCGAACCGCCGAGAACCAGGTCGGGGGCGGCGTCCTTGAGGTCGGCGAGCGTGGACGCCGAGGTGAGGCTGTACTTCTTCGCGGTCTCCGCGTTGATCGTGACGGAGTCCTTGTCCTCGGCGGGCGACGACTCCAGCAGCGTCAGCTTGGAGTCGAGCTTCGTCTTCACCGCGGCGTTCACGGTCGCGAGCGAGGTCTGCGCGGCGTCCTTGTCCAGGTAGGCCAGCAGGGAGCCGTTGTACTCCGGCAGGACGGTGATGGAGCCGTTCTTGAGCAGCCCGTACGTGGTCTCGCGGCTGCCGATGTTGGGCTTGTAGGACACCTTGACGCCCTTGGCCTTCAGGGCCTCGCCGTAGATGTCGGCGAGCAGGATGCTCTCGGGGAAGTTGTTGGAGCCGACGACCACCGTGTCGCCGGCCGCCTTGTCGCCGGCGAGCGGGTCGTCGGTGTCACCGCTCTGCGAACCACATCCCGCCAGCAGGACCGTCATCGCGGCCAGGGCGACGGCCGCCGCGCCGGGGTGGTTCCTCAAGGACCTGCTGCTGTGAGCGTTGGAAGTCACGGTTCCCGTTCCGAGCTGGGGGGTTGATGAGAACTCAAACACTTGTGTCCTGATCCAATCCATCCGCTTCTCGATCGGTCAAGAGCAACCGTGTTACCGATCGGCGTCGATCCGTGATCGACGGCAGGTGGACCGGGAGACGCCCCGCGCACCTCGGAGGTTCTCTCTTCGTGATGGATTCTTGACGCGGGGCGACGCTCTCGGCCGTTCGAATTAGCGATAGTGTCGCCGTAGTTGACGTTCGCCACAGCAGTCGGCGTCAGCCACAGCGGTATACGGGGGCCGCTCACGTGTCATAACCATACGGACACATGCGCGCACAAAACAGTCAGAACAGCGCATATACCCCCGTTGCACGCCTGCAACACCCTCTTGAAGGAGGCCCGGTGTCCACGAAAGAGGTGGACGCGCCCGCCGGCTCGGCGTCCTCGGCATCGCCGTCCGCGCCCCGGGGTCTGCGGGCCTTCGCCGACCGATGGCCCTTCCAGCGCAAGCTGAACGTGCTCGTCGGCATCCCGCTGGCGGTGATCGCCCTGCTCCTGACGTACCTCATCGTCGACCTGGTGCAGGAGTCCGAACGCGCGGAGAGCGCCGCCCGACTGGTCCGCGACAGTACGCAGGTCGCTCAGCTCGTCGCCCGGCTGCAGGCCGAGCACCAGCAGGCGATCCTGCTCTCCGTGCGGTTCGAGGCGGCCTCCGGCGTCGACGCCCCCTCCGCCGAGAGCTACCGGCAGACCCAGGCCGCCGTCGACGCGCAGGTGCAGAAGGTGGTCGACGCCTTCGGCGACCGACTGCCGGACACCGAGGCCCAGGCCCTGAGGCAGGTCCAGGGCCTCGCCGGGCTGCGGCAGACCATCGAGCAGGGCTATCTGCCCGCCGACAACATCGACCCCGCGTACTCGGGCGCCGCCGACGGCCTCATCGAGGGCCTCGGCCTGGAGCACAACTCCGCGCTCGCCTCGACCTTCACCGGCAACCTCCTCGACTCGCTGCTGCGCGCCGACGCCGCCCACGGCGCCTACGAGACCGGCGTGTTCTCCGCGGGAACCGGTGACAGCAACGCGCTCATCGAGTTCACCGGCGCGGTCGGCTCCTACGAGCTGTTCACCTACCAGGCCGCGCGGTTCGAGCGGTTCGCGAGCCCCGCGCAGTCCGACGAGTTCGGCGGCATCGAGCACAACACCTCACAGGCCTCGATCAGCCGGCACTACGCCGACCTGGCGGTGGACCCGAGCGCGTTGCAGGCCGAGTCGAAGGCCGACATCCGGGAGGCGCTGCGGGCGGCCATCGCCCGCTACCCCGACTACAGCGCGCAGGCCGGGTCCCGGCTCGCGATCACGGCGTCGCTCATCGACCAGATCGCCGACCGCGCCGACGACGCGGCCTCCAGCGCCCAGTGGCGCGCCATCCTGCTGCTGAGCCTGGCACTGCTCTGCTTCGCCCTGTGGATCACCCTCTCCGTCCTGGTCCGCCGCTCCGTGGTCCGTCCCGTGCTGGCACTGACCGGGGCCGCACAGGAGGTCGCCGACGTCGCGGGCCGCGAACTCGCCCGCGTCGCCGACGACGACGCCGAGGAGTCCGGCTCCCCCCGGCTGCGCGAACTGCCGGTCACCGCCGACGACGAGATCGGTGAACTCGCCGAGGCCTTCAACAACGTCCAGACCACCGCGGCCGCGCTGCTCGAGCGCCAGGTGATGAGCCGGCGCAACGTCGCCGAGATGTTCGGCAACGTCGGGCGCCGTGTCAGCAACCTGACGACTCGTCAACTCGCCCTGATCGACGCGGTGGAGCGCGGGGAGACCGACCCCGCGCTGCTGGAGCGCCTCTACTCCATCGACCACATCGCCGTCCGGCTGCGCCGCAACGCCGACAGCCTGATGCTGCTCGCCGGCATCCGCGAGACCGTCCTGGACGCCGGCCCGACCGCGCTCACCAACGTCGTACGCGCCGCGCTGGGTCAGATCGAGGGCTTCCAGCGGGTCCGGCTGCGCGCCGCGACCGAGGCTTTCGTGGAGCCGGACATCATCGGCGACCTGACGCTGATGATCGCCGAACTCCTGGAGAACGCCGTCTCGTTCTCACCCGAGGACACCCCCGTCGAGGTGGTGGTCGGCTCCGACGAGGACGGCGCGTCCGTCACCGTCTCCGATCACGGTCTGGGCATGAGCGCGGAGCGCCTCGCCGAGGAGAACGCGCGTCTGGTGCGCCGCGAGCGCCTCGACCTCGTGCCGACGAAGGTGCTCGGCCTGTTCGTGGTCGGCGCTCTCGCCCGCCGCTGGGACGTCGACGTCACCCTCACCCGCACCCCGGGCGGCGGTGTGACGGCGGAGGTGATGATCCCGTCGACGCTGCTGGTGGCGATGAGCGAGGCCGGCCCGGCCGTCAGGTCCGGTGCCCCGGGTTCACCGACGCGTCCCGCCTCCGCCGGGCAGACCGCTCCGTCGGCTCCCGCGGCGGGCCCGTCCCCCTCCGCCTCGGTCCCGTCCTGGGCCGCCCGCGACGACGACCCGACCGCGCTGCCCCGCCGGGTCCCCCGTCGTGACCCGGCCCCGGCGACGGAGCCGGACCGCTCCGGCAGCACCGACGGCGTCGCCGACGACCTCACGACCCACTCCGGTTCCGCCGCCGCTGCGGACACGGGGGACGAGCCGGGAGGAGCCGCGTCCGACGCGTCCCCCTCGCTGCGCTCCCGCACCCCCGAGGCCGAGCCGCCCACCCACGTCGGCGCACCGGGTATCCCCGCGCCCCGCACGGCCGAACGCCACCTGGGCATCCGCGCCGAGGCGGAGCCGTGGGCGCACACCCCTGCGGCGCAACGCCGGGCCTCGGGCACGACGGAAGCCACCACTCCGACAGCCCACGCGCCCGAGCCGACGCCCGCCGAACACGACGCCGTGACACCGCCGGCACCGGCACCGACTGCGGCACCGGGGGCGACGCCGGTCTCGCGTTCGGCTTCGGCCTCAGCTTCGGCGCCGGCTTCGGCGTCGGCTTCGACGCCGTCCCCGCTGCCCGGTGGGCCGCGCGGCGTCGGCGCACCCGCGCCAGGCTCGGCCGGCGAGGCCGACGCCGCCCGGCCCCTGCGCCGTCGGGTGCGCGGCGCCACGCTGCGAACGGACGTGGACGCCGCCGCGCAGCAGACGGCGAGGCAGGCCGCCCGGCCCGCCGACGCGGACGCCGTGCGCAGCGCGCTGGAGGAGTTCGAAGCGGCCGTGGCGCGCGCACACCGCGACACCGGCCAACACCCACGTCCCGCCGACCCGGCCGCACACCGCGGCGAGCGCGGGCACGACGGCCGTGGCGACCACGGTCGCGACCACCGTCCCGACGGTGCCCCCGACCGGACCGAACCGGCCGACCGGGCCGACCGGACAGCGACGTCCGACCCGTCGGGCCGGGACCGCACGCACCACCAGAACCACCTTCCGGAAGGAGCCGAGCAGTGAGCACGTCGACAGGTGAGACTCCCGCCGGAGACGCCACACCCACCGATCTGCGGGCCGCCGCAGCCGACTTCACCTGGCTGCTCAACCGTTTCGCCACCGAGACCGCAGGAGTCGTGGACGCCATCGCGGTGTCCTCCGACGGACTGCTGATCGCCGTGTCGGAGCTGCGCGAGCACGCCGACTCCGAGCGGCTGGCCGCGATCGTGTCGGGCATCACCAGCCTGGCCGCGGGCGCCTCCGGCAACTACGGCCTGGGCGGCCTGAACAAGGTCATCATCGATCTCGAGGGCGGTCACGTGCTGGTCTCCGCGATCGGCAGCGGCGCCGTGCTCGGCGTGGTCACCGACAAGGAGGCCAAGCTGGGCAACATCGCCTACGAGATGACGGTGTTCGCCAACCGCGCCGGCAGCGCGCTCAACCCACAGCTCGTCCTGGAGCTGAAGAACAGCGTCGGCGCCACACGTACGCGCTGACCGCGCGCCACCGCAGAGAAAGCGAACACCGATGGCGGACGGCCGCACCCCGCGCGGGGCCGGCGAGGACGGCGTCGCCCCCGTCGGGCCCGCGCCCGCCGTCCGGCCCTTCCTCGTCACCGCCGGACGGGTCGCGGGCGGCCCCGGCGAGGCGTCGTCCGGCCGGACGATGCCCGTGGAGACCCAACTGGTCGCCACGACCGACGGGCTCGACGCGCTGCACCGGCTCTCCTTCGAACAGCACGACATCGTCGCCGCCTGCCGCGTGCCGCAGTCCATCGCGGAGATCGCGGCACGGCTGCGGCTGCATCTGAACGTGGTGCGGGTCCTGGCCGAGGACCTGCGGGCGGCGGGGCAGCTGTCGGTGCACGTGCCCGACTCCGGCGTCACCCACGACGCATCCGTACTGCGCAGGGTTATCGATGGCCTGCGGGCCATCCCCGACTCCCGGGGGGTACTCCGTGACACCGACTGAACCGCTGGTCCGCACCTCGGCCGGACAGGCAGCCGTACGACCTCCGCTGCCGGTGAAACTGGTGATCGCGGGCGGCTTCGGCGTGGGCAAGACCACCGCCGTCGGCTCGATCTCCGAGATCGAGCCGCTGACCACCGAGGCGGCCATCACCGAGGTCGCGGCGGGCGTGGACGACCTCAGTCACACCCCGCGCAAGACCACCACCACGGTGGCGATGGACTTCGGCTGCATCACCATCGACCCGACGCTCAAGCTGTACCTGTTCGGCACGCCCGGGCAGGAGCGGTTCGGGTTCATGTGGGACGACATCGTGGAGGGCGCGATCGGCGGCCTCGTCATCGTCGACACCCGCCGTCTCGACGACTGCTACGCCGCCGTCGACTACTTCGAGCACAAGCGGATCCCGTTCGCCGTTGCCGTAAACGCTTTCGACGGTCAGGTGGCGCACACACTGGACGAGGTCCGCTGGGCTCTCGACGTGTCGGACGGCGTGCCGCTGCTCGTCTTCGACGCCCGTGAGCGCGGCTCGGTCCGGGACGCCCTGCTCGTCGTCCTGGAACAGGCGCTGGCGCGCACGGAGGGCTGAGGGAAACCGGTTCCGCGCTGTTGCGGGGACACCTGGCCGGAAACGCCGACCGCAACCCCGGCCCAGGCCCCGGGATTCGCCCTCCTGCACTCCGTGACGGAGCGCAGGATCAGACGAAGGCCGCCTTCACGTCCGCCGACCTGAGGAATCGCGGCTCACGCTCGAGCCGCGTTCGACACCGGACCCAAAATGCCGAACGCTGACTCTGCACAGAGTTACTGCACAGAGTTACTGCACCGAGTTCGGCAACGCGCCTGAAATCCCACGGAACCTTGTTACTGACACCGTGACACCGGCTGCGTGGGACCCGCGGGACCGGGTCCTAGTGGGCGCGGCGCACCCCCGGCGAGACAGTCGCGCGGCCGACCGCCCAGAAGATGCCCAGGGTCGCGAGGGCCATACCGGCGACCAGGGTGGCGCCGCCGACGACCTTCTCGTAGTCGTGCTGGTAGAGGCCGTCCACGATGAAGCGGCCGAGTCCGCCGAGGCCCACATAAGCGGCGATGGTGGCGGTGGACACGATCTGGATGGCCGCCGAACGCAGTCCGCCGAGGATGAGCGGGAGCGCGACGGGCAGCTCCACCTGGAGCAGGATGCGGGGTTCGGCCATGCCGATGCCGCGCGCCGCGTCCACCGGGGACGGGTCGACCGAGCGCACCGCCTCGTAGGTGGTGACCAGGATCGGCGGAACGGCGAGGACGACCAGCGGGATCATCACCGGCATCATGCCGAAGCCGGTGCTGATGGTGATGAGCACCAGCAGACCGAAGGTGGGCAGCGCCCGGCCCGCGGTGGCGATCAGCGTGAGGGTGTTGCCGCCCTTGCCGTAGTGGCCGGTGACGAGCCCGACCGGCAGTCCGATGAGGGCGGCGAGAGCGAGCGCCTCGAGCGAGTACTGGAGGTGTTCCAGCAGCCGGGTGGGGATGCCGTCGTAGCCGTGCCAGTGGGCGCCGTCGCCGAAGAAAGCGTTCACGAAATTCAGTACGTTCACCGGACTGTCCCCTCCAGGACGGGCGCCGCCTGCGCGGCCCGGCGGCGGCCGGCGGCGCTCGGCATCCACGGGGTCAGCAGGAGCCGTACGAGGACCAGCGCCGCGTCCACGAGTACCGCGAGGACGGCCGTGGTGATCACCGAGTTCCAGGCGAGTTCCGGCCGGTTGTAGATCTGTGCGTCGTGCAGCAGGTTGCCGAGGGCGCCCTGGTTGCCGATCAGCATGCCGACGCTGACGAGGCTGATGCTGGACACCGTCGCGACCCGCAGACCGGCGATGATCGCGGGCACCGCGATCGGCAACTGCACCTGCAGATAACGGCGTACGGGTCCGAAGCCCATGGCGGTCGCCGCGGCGAGGGTCTCCTGCGGCACCGAGCGCACGCCGTCCACGATCGCCGGGACGAGCACGACGAGGGTGTAGACGGTGAGCGGGATCATCACCGTCAGCTCGGTCTGCCCCGTGTAGTCGATGAGGACGACGAAGAAGGCCAGCGACGGGATGGCGTACAGCACGGTCGTCACCCAGAGCACCGGCGGGTAGAGCCAGCGCAGCCGCACGCACAGCTGGGCCAGCGGGAGCGCGAGCAGCAGCCCTCCCAGCACCGGCAGCAGGGCCTCGCGCAGATGCAGCCCGATCAGTCCGAGCCAGTCGTGCTGCAGGTCGCTCGGGATGTCGAAGAAGCGGTTCACCGGACGGCCTTCGAAACGGTTTCCACGGCGGGTTGTTCTTCCTGCCGTTCCCGCTGCTCCTGCCGGCCCGCCGCGTGGGCGCCGCGGATCGCCTCGGCGATCGCCGCCTGCGGGACGACTCCGGCGGCACGGCCCTCCGCGTCCACGGCGACGGCCCAGCCGGTGGGCGACAGGACGGCGCAGTCGAGCGCGGCGCGCAGCGAGTCCTGTCCGGCGACGAACGGCCGCCCGTACGAGAGAAGTCGGTCGGCGTCGATCTGTCCCGCGGTCAGCGCGTCCGGCTCGCTCCAGCCGAGCGGGCGTCCGTCCAGTCCGGTGACGAGGAGGTAGGGGACGTCGGCCGTGGCCTTGGCGGTGATCTGCTCGGCGGTGGAGTCGACGGCGACGATCGGGGCGGTGAGCAACTCCAGTTCGGCGGAGGAGAAGAACGACAGGCGGCGGATGCCCCGGTCGGCGCCGAGGAAGTCCTCGACGAACGCGTCGGCGGGGTCGGACAACAGCTCGGCCGGCGGCGCGAACTGGGCGAGCCGTCCACCGGTGCGCAGCACGGCGACCATGGTGCCGAGCTTGACGGCCTCGTCGATGTCGTGGGTGACGAAGACGATGGTCTTGCCCAACTCTTCCTGGATGCGCAGCAGTTCGTCCTGAAGGCCCTTGCGGACGACCGGGTCGACGGCGGAGAACGGCTCGTCCATCAGCAGCACCGGCGGGTCCGCGGCGAGCGCCCGCGCCACGCCGACGCGCTGCTGCTGGCCGCCGGAGAGCTGATAGGGGTAGCGCTTGGCGAACGAGGCGTCGAGCCCCACCCGTTCCATCAGTTCCCTGGCCCGCGCGCGGGCCTTGTCCTTGCTCCAGCCCAGCAGGCGGGGGACGGTGGCGATGTTGTCGACGATCGTGCGGTGCTGGAAGAGCCCGGCGTTCTGGATGACGTAACCCATCGACCGGCGCAGCGAGTTGACCGGCTGCTGACGGCTGTCGACGCCGTCGATGAGGATCGCGCCCTCGGTCGGCTCGACCATCCGGTTGATCATTCGCAGGGTGGTCGTCTTGCCGCAGCCCGACGGGCCGACGAGGACGGTGATCGCGCGGTCCGGTATGTCGAGGGAGAGCCGGTCGACCGCCACCGTGCCGTCCGGGTACCGCTTGGTGACTGAATCTATCCGTATCAAAACGCCGAATACCCTTCGGGTCTGGCCGTTTCCGCCCGTACTCGACCACACGAGTTCAGGTCATTGCGGGGAGAGTCTAGACCTCTTGTGTTTCGGACGTATTCGAGGGCACGGCGAGGCTCGGCCCCCGGCGGCCCCGGCCCCGGGCCCCGGTCCCGGGAAACACGTGAGAACGCTTCCGCTGTGCGCGACCTGTGAGTCCGCTGATTCTCACCCCGCGCTCAGCAACGCCTCAGAGATCCCCCAGACACCGCCTCCATCGTCGGGGCCATGAACGAAACGAACGCGGGAGGCGTCCGGCAGCGGTCGGTCGAGATCGTGGTGCCGGTGTACGACGAGGCGCACGTCCTCGCCGAGTTCGGCCGTCTCCACGCACACCTCGCAGAGTCCTTCCCGTTCCCGTTCCGCAGCACCGTCGCGGACAACGCCAGCACGGACCGGACCTGGTACGCGGCGACCGACCTGGCTCTCCGTCTCCCTCATGTGCACGCCGTGCGCCTGGAGCAGAAGGGGCCCGGCCGGGCCCTGAAACACGTGTGGAACCGGTCGGCGGCCGACGTCGTCGCCTACAGGGACGTCGACCTCTCCACCGGTCTGGAGGCTTTCCTCCCGCTGGTGGCCCCGCTGCTGTCCGGCCACAGCGACCTCGCGATCGGCAGCCGGCCGCACCGCCAGGCCGCCGTGGTCCGGAGCGCGAAGCGGGAGTCCGTCTCCCGCTCCTGCAACCTTCTGCTCAGGGCCGGTCTGGGGGCGCGCTTCTCGGACGCGCAGTGCGGATTCAAGGCGGTCCGCACCGACGTCTTCCGCGCACTCGCCCCGCACATCGAGGACACCGCCCGGTTCTTCGACACCGAAGTTCTGGTCCTGGCCCAGCGCACCGGACTGCGTGTCCACGAGGTGCCGGTCGACCGGACCGACGACCCCGACAGCCGCGTCGACATCGTCCGCACCGCCCTCGAGGACCTCAAGGGCATCGGACGGATGCTCCGCTCCACCCTCGCCGGCCGCACCCGCGTCGCCGTGCCCCGCCGCAGCAGCACCCCCCAGGTGCCGACCGCGCGCACGACCGCCCCTGCCCCCGTCCTGCCCGCCGGGGCGACCACCCACCTGGAGCACGCGTCATGACGACCCTCGCCCCGCCGCCCGCCCCCGTCCACGAGGAGGGGTCCCGCCACCGGGCGGAGCCGTACTCCGACGGCGGACTCGCCTCGCGCGCCAAGCGACTGTTCACCGGCGCCCCCGAGGATCCGCACTGGACCCGCCCGGCCCTGTGGGCGATTCTCGTGCTGGCCACAGCCCTCTACGCCTGGAACCTCACCTCGATCACCGGAAACACTTTCTACAACGCTGCCGTCTACAGCGGCACCAAGAGCTGGAAGGCGTTCTTCTTCGGCGCCCTGGACGCCAGCAGCTTCATCACGGTCGACAAACCGCCGTTCGCCCTGTGGGTGATGGGCCTGTCCGCCCGCGCCTTCGGGTACGGCACATGGCAGTTGATGCTGCCGATGGTCGCCATGGGAACCGGTTCCGTCGCGCTCGTGCACCGGCTCGTCAAACGGGACTTCGGCCCCGTGGCGGCCACGCTGTCCGCACTGGTGCTGGCCCTCACCCCCATCACGGTGGCCATCACCCGGGACACCAACCCCGACCCCGTCCTCGTCTTCCTGATGCTGCTGGGCGCGGCCGCGCTGCTGAAGGCCGTGCGCACCGGCCGGCTGCTGCCGCTGGTGTGGTCCGGCGTCGCCATCGGCTTCGCGTTCAACACCAAGATGATGCAGGCGTACGTCGCCCTGCCGGCCTTCTTCCTGGTGTACCTGTGGGCCGCGGACGCCTCCCTGGGCAAGCGCATCCGAAACCTTGCGGCCGGCACGGCCGCGCTGATCGTCTCCAGCGCCTGGTGGATGGTGGTCGTCGATCTGATCCCGGCCTCCTCGCGCCCCTACATCGGCGGCTCGACCGACAACACCGTCTGGGACCTGGTCATCGGCTACAACGGTTTCGGCCGTGTCTTCGGGGCGAGTTCGTCGGTCGGCTCGCAGGGCAACGGCGCGAGCTTCGGCGGCGAGGCGGGCCTGTACCGGATGTTCAACGACATCATGGGCGGCCAGATCTCCTGGCTGATCCCCTTCGCGGCGATCGCGCTGGCGGCCGGTCTCGTCCTGCGCGGCCGGGCGCCCCGTACGGACGCCAAGCGCGCCGCGCTGATGCTGTGGGGTGGCTGGTTCGTCCTGCACTACCTGACGTTCGCCCTCGCCGAGGGCACCTTCCACCCGTACTACGTGACCGCCATGGCCCCCGGCATCGCGGCCCTGGCCGGCGCGGGCGCGGTCATGCTGTACGGCGCCTTCCGCGAGCGGGCGGCGGCGAGGTGGTCGTGGGTGCTTCCCACCGCGATCGTGGTGAGCACCGGCTGGGCCCTCGTCCTGCTCCAGCGGGTCTCCGGCTCGGGAACGCTGTACGCGGTTACCGAGGCCGTGGTCGCCGTGGCGGGCGCCGCGTCGGTGATCGGGCTGCTGGTCGCCCGGTTCACGAAACGGCAGCGGCTGATGGGCGTCGCGGCACTCGCGGCGGTCGTGGCGCTGCTCGCCGGTCCGGCCGCCTACTCGGCGTCCGCGGCGACCTCCGGCACCAACGGCACGAACCCGACGGCCGGTCCCGACACCGGGGGCGGCATGGGCGGCGGCCAGCGGTCCGGCGGCGCGGGTGGGGCGCCGGGCGCCGGCTCCGGTGAGGCGCCGAGCGCTCGGGGCGACGGTCAGGTTTCGGGCGGGACGTCGTCGAGCAGCAGCGGCGGCAACAACAGCCCCGCGAACGGCGACAACTCCATGGAGTCCGGCACCACGGAGTCGAACACCGCGGGCTCGAGCACCGCGGAGTCCGGCGGCACGGAATCGAGCGATGCCTCGTCGGGCGCGGCCGAGGCAGGCACCACCGAGTCGGACGCCTCCGGCACGGGCCCGGGCGGCGGCATGGGCGGCGACACGCAGGTCTCGTCCGCGATGATCGCCTACCTGAAGAAGAACCAGGACGGCGCCACCTGGCTGGTGGCGGTGGCCACCGACCAGACGGCCTCCTCGATCATCCTGGAGTCCGGCGAGCCGGTGATCTCGATGGGCGGCTGGTCCGGCAGCGACGACGCGATGACGCTCGCCAAGCTCAAGACCCTCGTGAAGACGGGCAGGCTGCACTACATCGTGATCAGCGACAGCGGCCGGGGCTCCGCGAACTCCGAGATCTCCACCTGGGTCAAGGCGAACGGCACGGCGGTCTCCGACTACAGCGGCCTCTACCGCCTGGACGCCTCCGACGTCGGCTGAACCCCCGACCCACGGCAAGCGCCCCCTGCTCTTTCGGCAGGGGGCGCTTCCTGGCGTTGCCGGGCGTTGCCGGGCGTTGCCGGGCGTTGCCTGCTTCGCCCGCGATACTCCGTGTTACTACGCGATACTCCGCATTGGGTGCGTCCCTCGTTTCCGGCGTTACCCCGCGTTGCCCGAGTTTGCCTGCGCTTCTCGCGTTACCTGCGTTACCCGCGTTGGCTGGCCTCTGCGTTTCTCCACGTTTCCCCGCGTTTCTCGGTGCTTCTCCCGGCGCCGGCCGACATGTCGAAGGGACGTCCCGGACGGCAGGGACATGAGGGGCGTCAGGCCGACGCGTCGCATGGCCGTGAGAAACGTCAGGCCGCCGCCGTCCCCGCACCGGCCGTGGGGAAGCCCGGGGTGCGCAGCACGCCGCCCCCGGCGACCACGGCGTAGACCTCGCAGTCCGCCTGGGCGGCCGCCCACTCCACGCCCTCGCGGCCGAGCGCGAACGCTGCGGTGGCGACGGTGTCGGCCAGGGTCAGGTCCGGGGCGACGACGGTGACGCTGTCGAGGCCGACCGCCGGGAGGCCGGTGCGCCCGTCGATGATGTGGTCGCCGCGCTCGTAGCGTGCGGAGGTGGCGACCGCCGCGTCGGTGAGGCCGAGGACGGTACACACCTTGTCGGCGACGAAGGGATGCCGGACACCGACCCGCCAGGGACCGCCCGAGACGACGACGTCACCGCCGGCGTTGAGGCAGAACCGGGTCAGTCCGGCCGCGGCCAGCAGGTCCGCCGCCCGCTGCACCGACCAGCCCTTGACGACGGCGCAGGGGTCGAGGCCGCGGCCGGGCAGCCGGACGTCGAAGGCGCCGCCGGTGGCGATCCGGTACTCCTCGCACAGGCCGAGCACCTCTGCGAGGTCGTCGCTCACCCCATCGGCGGACAGCTCTCCCCGGTCCAGCCGGGACACCTCGCTGTCCTCCCGGTAGGGGCTGAACCGCTCGTCGACCTCCCGCAGCCATGCGAAGACGGCGTCCGCGGCGCCTTCGGGAACGGACGGGTCGGTGACGTCGTCGACCCGCAGTGAGACGGGAAACCCCATGACGTGTTCGACGCGGTGCACGTCAGGCGCCCTTGGCGTCGATCGCGGCCTGCAGCGACTCCTTGTAGCCGTCACTGGTGAGGGTCGCTCCGGAAACGGTGTCGATGTCCGCGCTCTGCGCCGTAAGCGTTTCCGCAATCAACTTCGGCACCGCAGCCGTCGTCTGCGGATGATTCGGCTGCTTCAGCATCTCGACGGCCGTGATGTCACTGCCGTCGTAGGTGATCCGGACCTGGACGTCGCCCTTCTCCGTGGTGACCGTCGTTCCGGTGAACGTCTGCTTCCCCGACGAGGAGGACGCCGACGAGGACGCGGGCGTGGGTGACTGGACGACGGTGGATGTGGCGCTCGACGTCCCGGTGGACGGCTCGTAGCGCCAGACCGGGACGAGTCCCGCGACGGACAGGATCAGGACGGGTATGGCTCGCTTCACGATGTCTCTCTCATCCCGCCAGGCTGAAGCGCTCGAAATGGATCTGCGGCCTCGGCACGCCGAGTTCGCGGAGGGTGCCGAGGACCGCGTTCATCATCGGCGGCGGCCCGCACAGGAAGACGTCCCGCTGCGCGATGTCCGGCACGAGTGCGGACAGCTCGCGCGGCGCCAGCCGGTCGGGCACCGGCGGCCCGGTGACCAGGTGCAGCTCCGCCCCCTTGGCGAGGGCGAGTTGGTGCAGTTCGTCATAGAGGACGGCGTCGCGTTCGCCGGCCACGCGGTAGATCACGACGGCATGCCCGTGGATCTCCTCGAGGAGCGCGCGGATCGGGGTGACGCCGACGCCGCCGGCGATGAGCAGCGCTTCCGGGCGGGTGCGGTGCATCGCCGTGAACGCGCCGTAGGGACCCTCGGCGAAGACGCGGGTGCCGGGCTTGACGTGGCGCAGGCCCGCGGAGCCGTCACCGGCGGCCTTCGCGGTCAGCCGCAGACGGGAGCCGTCGGGCGCGGCCGACAGGGAGAAGGGGTTCGCCTGCCACCAGCGGTCCTTGGTCATGAACCGCCAGAGGAAGAACTGGCCGGCGCGAGCGGGCATGCGGTCCAGGTCGCGTCCGGTGATGTACACGGAAACGACGTTGTCGGCCTCGGGGACGACCGACTCGACGCGCAGCTGGTGACGCCAGTTGCGCCACAGCGGCAGAACGAGGCGGCCCAGGAACACCGAGCCGAGGGCGACGCCCCACACGCCGTACCAGTAAGCAGTGGCGGCGGACGACGCCGTGAAGGTGGTGCCGACCGCGACCTGGTGCGTGAAGGCCAGCACCACGGCGACGTAGGTGTACAGGTGGACGAAGTGCCAGGTCTCATATGCCAGCCGACGCCGCGCCCAGCGGGCGGAGACACCGCCGACGACGAGGATCAGCGCCATGGCGACCACGGCACGGAAAACGCCTTCGACGGTTTCGGCGAGGTCGACGAGCTGGTTCACCGGGTTCATCGAGGACGACTCGGCGTAGCCGAAGGCGATGAACACCATGTGCCCGACCAGCGTCCACAGCAGGCCGAAGCCGGTCCAGCGGTGCCAGTTGGTCAGCCGGTCCATGCCGATGCGGCGGTCGAGCCAGGGCAGCCGGGCCACCAGCAACAGCTGGAACGCCATCAGCAGCGCACCGTACAGACCGGCGAAACGGCCGATCACGACCAGTGCGTTGGAGGCGAATCCCGCCTGGACGGCGAACAGGGTCACGACGGCCGCGTTGGCGGCCAGCACGGCGTACAAGCCGGTGCGGGCCACTACTTTGGGACGCATCGCCGTGCGGGGCGAGGGGGGCGACTGGACGGTCGTCACGGACGGAAACTCCTAGATCGGGTCCTCAGAACACAGAGCTTCTCCGTGCTTTGCTGTCATTCTCCTGTCGTACAACTTTCAAGATCTTATCGATGTGCGCGCACACGGGACGCGGCACTGGCGCCACGGGGCGAGTGGCGCACTATGGGCGGGTGGAAAAAGTACGACTCCTCGTCGTGGACGACGACCCGCCGATCGCCGATCTCGTGGCGACGGTCGCCCGCTACGAGGGCTGGAACGCGGTGACCGCGAACTCGGGTGAGGAGGCGCTGCGCCGCGCCGCCGACTTCCGTCCGGACATCGTGGTGCTCGACCTGATGCTGCCCGACATCGACGGTTTCGGCGTGCTCGACCGGTTGCGGAACACCGGCACGATGGTTCCCGTCGTTTTCCTGACGGCCCGCGACGGGGTCGCCGACCGGGTCGCGGGGCTGACCCGTGGCGGGGACGACTACCTCGTGAAACCGTTTGCGGTGGAGGAGCTCATGGCACGGCTGCGCACCGTGCTGCGGCGCAGCGCGGGTCCCGGTTTCCAGCGTTCCGTGCTGCAGGTGGCGGACCTCACCATGGACGAGGACACCCGCGAGGTGCGGCGCGACGGAAAACTTCTCACCCTGACGCCCACCGAGTACGAGGTGCTGCGTTACCTGATGCGCAAGTCCCCCACCGTGCTCACCAAGGCGCAGATCCTCGACCACGTGTGGGAATACGGTTTCGGCGGCCGTTCCAACGTCGTCGAGTTGGTCGTCAGCCGGCTGCGCCGCAAGCTCGACGCGACAGGCGACGACCCGCTGATCCAGACGGTACGCGGTTTCGGATACGTGCTCCGGCAGGCGGCGGAGTGATCGCCCGGTTCCTCCGGTCCTACGGCAGGCTCCGGCTGGGCACCCGGCTGGCGCTCGGCCTGGGCGCGCTGTCGCTGGTGGTGTTCGCAGTGGTCGGCGCCATGCTCACCATGTACATGCGGGATTATCTCGACCACCAGCTCCGCGACCAGATCAAGCTGGTCCAGGGGGTGCAGTCCAAGGACGCCAAGGCACACGGCATCGTGGAGCGCCAGCCGTACTACGGCTGGTACACGGCCGTCTACGACGTGTCGGCGGAGTCGGCCGTACTGCGCAAGCCGGCCGACGTGCCCGCCGACACCACGGCGCTGACCGCCCTCGCCCGGCGGATGTCCGACTCGGACGTCGACGTCACCCGCACGGTGCGGATCGGCAGTGGCACGTATCTGCTGCGCGCCTGTGAGGTGTCGCCCGGTGTGGTGCTGGTCAGTGCCGCGCCGACCGAGGACATCGACGGCACCATGGGCCAGCTGATCACCGTGCAGGTGGTCGCGTTCGGTCTGGCGCTGCTGGCACTGGTGGTGTTCGGGCGCCGGATGCTGAAGAACGGTCTGAAACCGCTCAGCGACATGGCGCACACCGCGCACGGGATCGCCTCGCACGACCTGAGCGAGTCGGCGTCGCGGCTGCACCTGCGGGCGGACACCCCCGGCGGCGGGCCCGAGGTCGAGGAGCTGCGGTCGGCCTTCAACACGATGCTGGAGCACATCGACGACTCCCTCGCCGTGCGGGCGGAGGCCGAGCAGCGGCTGCGCCGCTTCGTCGCCGACGCCTCGCACGAACTGCGCACGCCGCTGATGTCAGTACGCGGTTACGCAGACCTTTTCCAGTACGCGGCCGCCAACGCCCCCGAGGAGCGCGACAAGCACCTGGCCCGGCTGCGCGCCGAGGCAGCGCGGATGGGCGTCCTCCTCGACGACCTCCTGCTGCTGGCCCGCCTCGACGCCGCCGAGGTCGAGACGCCCCTGCGGATGGAGAACGCCGACCTCGTGGAACTGGCCGAGCAGGCGGCCGACGCGTTCCGGGCGAGTCACCCCGGGCATCCGGTGACGGTGCTTCCGGGCCCGGCGGCCGTACGGCTGAGGATCGATCCGCATCGCATCCGCCAGGTCCTGGACAACCTCCTCACCAACGCGGCCGTGCACACCCCGGCCGGCACTCCGGTCTCGGTCGAGGTGTCCGTCTCGGCGGAGACCGTGCGGGTCCATGTCACCGACCGGGGGCCCGGCATCCCGCCCGGCGAGCGCGAAAGCGTCTTCGACCGTTTCTACCGCGTCGACAAGGCCCGCAGCCGCGACCGGGGCGGCAGCGGCCTCGGCCTCTCGGTCGCCCGCTCCCTGGTACGCGCCCACGGCGGATCACTCGAGCTGGACGACACGCCGACCGCCACGGTCTTCACAGTGACGCTGCCCCTGGCCGGGGTCGGCCCGGAGTAAGCAAGGAAATCCGGAGGTGCCTCAGACCCGAGGGCCCCCGCGAGACACCGGAGGTGAGCCCGTGCTCGGGCCGGGTGAACCTCGGCAGGCGGCCGGGATGAACGGGGAGGGACACGGGCAGAAATCCCACAGCCGCACCGCACACCGACTTCATCGCAACCCTGCCCCACGGCGCCGCGCCCCCACCGCGCACCACAGCCCGACCGCACCCAGGGTTCGGCCGCGCGCAGCCCCACCGCACACCAGCCCCACCGCCCCGTCTTCGGCCGCACCGCCGCTTCCACCGCCTGCCCCCACCGCACCCCGGCCCCGCTTGCACACCAGCCCCACCGCATCGCGGTCGCCCTTCGGCCCGCATTCCGTCGGCTTCCGGACACCGCACCGCCACACCGGAGGGGAACGACTCCCGTGCCCCTCCCCGAGCTCGCCCCCGATCCGTCACACCGCCGGGCGCGGTCACGACGAGGAAGGACGACGTGCGCCGTGTCCCTGCTGCCCCTCGAGGACCCCGTGTCCCCGCCGCCGTCGGCCATGCCGGCCTCGGACGAGCGCCGCCGCCCTTCGGCCTCGACCGCCACCCGCCGCGTCCTCGCCGTACTGCCGCTGCTGTTCCTCGCGGTGTGGGCGGCGGTCGACTGGCACGCGGTCAGCGACGGCGTGGCCCGGCTGGCCACCGCCGATCCCTGGTGGCTGCTGACGGGGCTCCTGTTCACCTATCTGGGGGCGGTCGCCGCGGCCTGCGTCCGCCAGGGAGCGATCACGGACCGGTTGCCGCCGGGCGCGCTGCTGGCCTCGCAGATCGCCGCGGGCGCCGCCAACCACGTGCTGCCCGCGAGCATCGGCGCGCATGCGGTTACCCTGCGGTTTCTGCGGCGCGAGGGTGTTCCGCTGAACCGCGCCACCGCCTCGATCGCCCTGTACTCCCTGGTCAGGGCCGTGGCGAAGATCCCCCTGGTGCTGGTCTTCGTGCTCGCGGCCCCCACCGCCGTGCCGCCCGCGGCGGAACTGTTTCCGCAAGGTCGGGCGCTGTTTCTGGCCGCCGCTTGCCTTGTGCTGGCCCCGGTGGCGGTCGTGGCGCTGTTCGCCGTCGCACGGCCGCTGCGGCGTCCCGCCCTGGACTTCGTCCGGACGGCCCTCACCGACGCCCGGCGTCTGCACACCCGGCCCGCCCGCTTTCTGCCCCTGTGGGGCGGAGCGGCCGCGGCTCCAATGCTCCAGGCGTGCGTGGTGGCCTGCGTGGGAACCGCGCTGGGTCTGCCGCTGTCCTCGTCGCAGCTGATCTTCGCGTTCCTCGCGGCGAGCACCGCGGCCGGTGTCGTGCCCGCGCCGGGCGGCATCGGTCCGATCGACGCGGCGCTGGTCCTCACCCTGGCCGGATACGGCACCCCGCTGCCCCTCGCCACGGCGACCGTCATCGGCTACCGGGTGCTGACGGTCTGGGCGCCGCTGTTGCCGGGCATGCTGGTGCTGTCGGCGATGGTGCAGCGCGGACGGCTGTGAGCCCCACCGGCACCACAGCGCGCGGCAGGCAAGCACCGTCGGCACCCCGCCCGAGCGGGGCCCGCCACCCCGTCACACCGCACCCGCCACACCCCACCGCACCCAGCACCCGGCGCCACACCGGGCGCCGCGCCGACACCACACGCGTCACGCCTGTCGCGCCCGCCACCTCAGCCACAGCGCTAGCGGGCAGGGGTACCGGCAGCCGCAACGGCACCGACAGCGGCGTCAGTCTTCCGCCGCCAGCCGCAGGGAGACGCTGTTGATGCAGTACCGCTGGTCGGTAGGGGTCTGGTACCCCTCGCCGGCGAACACGTGTCCGAGGTGGGACCCGCAGCGGGCGCACCGCACCTCGGTGCGCAGCATCCCGTGCGAGCGGTCCTCGATCAGTTCCACGGCGTCGCTGTCCTTCGGGTCGAAGAACGACGGCCAGCCGCAGTGGGAGTCGAACTTGGTGTCGGAGGTGAACAGTTCGGCGCCGCAGGCCCGGCAGGAGTAGACGCCCTGGGTCTTGGTGTCGGTGTACTCGCCGGTGAACGCGGGCTCGGTCGCGGCCTGGCGCAGGACGGCGTACTCGGCCGGCGTCAGCTCCGCCCGCCACTGCTCGTCCGGCTTTTCGACGTCGTACGACATGAGCCTCAGCCCCTCACTGGGAAAGACGGTCCAGAATGCGCGGGCCCAGGTCCGTCACGTCGCCTGCGCCCATGGTGAGAACGAGATCACCGGCCTTCGCCATTCCCGCGATCACGGCGGGCGCCCCGTCCTTGTCGTGGACGGCCGTCACGTCGGCGCCCGCGGCCCGCGCGGCGTCGATGATCAGCTCGCTGGTGACGCCCGGGATCGGGTCCTCGCGGGCCGGGTAGATGTCCAGGACGACGGAGGCGTCCGCCAGAGCCAGCGCCTGCCCCATCTCCGTGCCCAGTTCCTGCGTACGGGAGAACAGGTGCGGCTGGAAGAGGACGAGGATGCGGGCGTCGCCGACCGCCGCGCGCATCGCTTCCAGGTCGGCCGTCATCTCCGTCGGGTGGTGGGCGTACGAGTCGACGACCTGCACGCCCGCCGCCTCGCCCTTGAGCTGCAGCCGGCGCTTGACGCCCGTGTAGGCGGCCAGGGCGGAGGCGAGCTCGGCGGCCGGAACGCCCAGCGCGACGCCCGCCGCCAGCGCGGCGACGGCGTTGTGGGCGTAGTGGCGGCCGGGAACGGAGACGGTGAAGGTGAGCTGCTCCCCGTCGAGCAGGACGGTCACCTCGCTCTTCAGCCCCTGCGGGACGACGGACAGCACCCGCACGTCGGCGTCCTCGGCCTCGCCGTAGGTCACCGTCCGCACGCCCTCGACGCGCCGGGTCAGCTCCCGCGCGCCCTCGTGGTCGGCGGCGATCACCAGGGTGCCGCCGGGCACGATCTTCCGGGCGAAGGTCTCGAAGGACTCGTAGATCTCGTCGATCGAGGCGTAGTTCGCGTGGTGGTCGAGCTCGACGTTGAGGACGATGGCGACCTCGGGCGCGTACTTGTGGAAGCTGCGGTCCGATTCGTCCGCCTCGGCGACGAAGATGTCGCCCTCGCCGTGCAGCGCGTTGGAGCCGGGGGCGTCCAGGTCGCCGCCGATCGCGTACGAGGGCCGCAGCCCGAGCTCGCTCAGCGAGACCGCCAGCATGGACGTGGTCGTCGTCTTGCCGTGCGTGCCGGCGACGGCGATCGGACGCAGTCCGTCCATCAGTCGGGCGAGCGCGTCCGAGCGGTGGACCACCGGGATGCCCAGTTCGGCCGCGCGGGCGAGTTCGGGGTTGTCCGCGCGGATCGCCGAGGAGACGACCACGCAGCTCGCGTCGTCGGCCAGGTGCTCGGCCGCGTGCCCGATGTGCACGGTCGCGCCGAGCGCCCGCAGCGCCGCCGCGGTCTCCGACTCCTTGGCGTCGCTGCCGGCGACCATCGCCCCGCGCTGCGCGAGGATCTTCGCGATGCCCGACATCCCGGCCCCGCCGATGCCGATGAAGTGCGGTCGGTCCATGGCGGTAGGAAGGCCGGGTGCCATGTGCGTGTCTCCAGGGTGCGCTACGACGGTGAACGCGCCCCAGCCTATGGGGTCCGACCGACCGCACGGCCCCAGGGGCGCGGAGAACCCCGAGCCCGCCCCCGTACGGCCCGCGCCGGGGACCGTCACGGCGCCGTCAGCACCGTCGCGCCGTCCGAGCCCTCCGCCGTCCGAGCCCTCCGCCGTCCGCGCCGTCGACTCGCCGCACCCACCGCTGCCGCGACCATGGTCCTGCAGCCTCTACGGCCCCTGCAGCCCCTGCAGCCGCTACCGACACGACCCGCACCCCGCACAACGCGTCCTGCGGCCCGTTCCCTGCGTCCCGCGGTCGTGTCCTGTGCCACGCGGTCGCCCGTCTCTACGCCTTGCTGTGCGAGAACAGCTTCAGCACCGGGACGCCCACCTTGTGCCGGGCCCGGGAGGCCCAGTCCCGGTGGAAGAACTCCTCCACGTAGTGCGGATCCGTCAGCACGATCACCTCGTCCGCCCCCACCTCCGCCACCAGCGACTTCAGCGCGTCCAGCGGATGGTCCTCCACCAGACGCCCCACCGCCGGGCTGCCGGAGGCCTGCAGCGCCTGGAGCGACACCTCCAGCGCCCGCACGCCGAAGCCCTTCGCCTCGTCCCCTTCCGGCGTCTCGCGCTCACGGGCGGCCTCGTCCAGCTCGCCGAGGGCGACGTCGTCGATGGCCCTCAGCAGCCGGTCGGCCTGGTCGCCGCGCGGCTGGAGCAGTACGTGGAAGGCGACCTGCTCGTCCCCGTGCAAGGTGGTGACGAACTCCACGTCGGCGGACGTCAGGGCCTTCTCGATCATCAAAACGCTTGTGAACACCGGCGCCCCATTCTCTGCGAGGACCCCCGTGGCCCTCTGTCCTCCGTGGGCCGTTCATGGCCCTGCGGAAACCATCCTTCCCCGTGATCGCACGGGTACTGCGAGATTCAGTGTGCCCGCCGGGCACCAAACGGAACGGATGACTCCACCTATTCGGGCCCCGATCGGACCGTCGGCGGCGATCGAACCCGTTTGCGGCGTCACGGCCGCCGGTACCTGCAGAACAGGAAACCCTCCTCCTCCAGCAGGGACGCCAGGGCGAACCGCCGCGGTACCGCGACCGACGGTCCGCCCGCGATCCGCTGGGCGTCTCCGGCGGTGAGCATCGGGGCGACGGTCAGGCACAGCTCGTCCAGCGCTCCGGCGGCCACGAACTGCCCCAACAGCCTCGGCCCGCCCTCGGTCAGCAGCCGGGTGTGCCCGAGCGCGCCGAGCGCCTGCACGGCCCGGGCCGGCTCCACGCCCATGCCGTCCCCGGCGATCACCACCCGCACACCCGCCTTCTCCGCGGTCGCCACCCTGTCGGGCGCGGCCCCCGCCCCGGTCAGGATCAGGGTCGGGACCAGCGGCGACGTGAACAGCGGGAGGGAGAAGTCGAGATCGAGGCCGGCCGTGACCACCGCGACGGCGGGGGCGGGCGCCTGCCCGGCCGCCGCGCGGCGCGCCGCGAACTCGGCACGCGCGCGTGCGGGGCGGTACCCCTCGAGCCGGACGGTTTCCGCGCCGACGACCACCACGTCCGCGAGCCCTCGCAGGGTGCCGAAGATCCGCATGTCGGCGGCGGTGGAGATGGGCTGGGAGCGCCCGTCGTGCTGGGCGGCGCCGTCGAGGGTGGACACCATGTTGGCCCGCAGCCAGGGCCGCGGCTCGCCGGGCCGGGTCTGCGGGTAGGCGTAGGCCTCGGCGAGTTCGTCGAGGCTCCACTCCCGGTCCGCGCCGGCCTCACCTCCCTCGCCGGGGGCCCCGAGCGGGCCGCCGCCGGAGCCGGTCGTCGCTGTCTGGTCGGTCACAGGGAACAGCCGTCGCATGCCAGGCAGTCTGGCACGCCCCGTAGCATGGGGAACCGTGTCGTCCTCCTCCGCCGCCCCCGGCCTCAGCCCGATAGCCGACGCGTCGCCGGCCTCCCTCTGCGCCCGGCAGCCGCACGTCCCCGCGGACCGCCTGGTCGCCGAGATGGTGCCGCCGCCCCGGTTCGACTCGGTCCGCTTCAGCACCTACCTGCCGGACCCGAACCAGCCCAGCCAGACGCAGGCGGTCGGCGTCCTCGAGGGTTTCGCGGCCGGACTCGGCGGTGCGCACGCCACGGGCGCCGCCCGCCGGGGGTTCCTCGGCCTCGGCCGGCCGAAGGCTCCCCGGACGCCCGCCGGGCCGCGCGGCGTGTACCTCGACGGCGGCTACGGCGTCGGCAAGACCCACCTCCTGGCGTCCCTGTGGCACGCGACCCCGGCGGAGCCCGCCCTCAAGGCGTTCGGCACGTTCGTCGAGCTGACCAACCTCGTCGGCGCCCTGGGCTTCCAGCAGACGGTGCGCACGCTCTCCGGGCACCGGCTGCTGTGCATCGACGAGTTCGAGCTGGACGACCCGGGCGACACCGTTCTCGTCTCCACGCTGCTCGGCAAGCTGGTCGAGGCCGGTGTGGCGCTCGCCGCGACCTCCAACACGCTGCCCGGCAAGCTGGGCGAGGGCCGGTTCGCGGCGGCCGACTTCCTGCGGGAGATCCAGGGCCTGTCGGCGCAGTTCCGCGCCCTGCGCATCGACGGCGAGGACTACCGTCACCGCGGCCTGCCCGAGGCTCCGGCGCCGTACTCCGACGAGCAGGTGGCGAAGGCGGCGTACGCCACGGAGGGCGCCTCGCTCGACGACTTCCCGCACCTGTTGGAGCATCTCGCGAAGGTCCACCCGAGCCGCTACGGCGCGCTGACGGACGGCCTGAAGGCGGTCTGCCTCACGGACGTGCAGCCGGTGCCCGACCAGTCCACGGCGCTGCGGCTGGTGGTTCTGGCCGACCGGCTCTACGACCGCGAGGTCCCGGTGCTGGCCTCGGGAGCCCCCTTCGACCGGCTCTTCAGCGAGGAGATGCTGAACGGCGGGTACCGCAAGAAGTACTTCCGCGCGATATCCCGGCTGACCGCGCTGGCCCGCGACGCCAAGTCGCTCGTCAAGCCCGATTAGACGATCTCGGCCGTCCGGGTCAAGAGCCGGTTCGCGCCACACTTCCCGCTCTTTTCAGGCGCACTTCATCTGGAAACGTCGAGTTAACCCTGCAAACAACTTTGCAGGGTTACCTTGTTTCTTGACCAGCCGTTGACCAACCGTTGGTCCGGACTAGATGTGTGCGATGGTCGGAGGGAGGCGCATGTTCCGAGGTACGTCGGCCCGTGCCGTGATCTCGCTCCTCGCCGCCGTCCTGCTGGCCCTCCCGTTCTTCGCGCCGACGCCTTCCTTCGCAACCGCGCACACAGTGCGTCATGCCGAGGCCAAAGCCCAGCCCGGAATCACCCTCTCCGCCAAGACGCTGCGCCACGAGAAGGTCACCGCGCGCGACTGCGACCGTCCCGGCGGTCCCGCCGACCCACGTCGCACCCGCGACCGTCACCGGGTCACCGCCTGCGCCGCTTCGGCTCCCCACGAGCCCGAGCGCGCGTCGTCGGCGCAGGACCCCGCGGCCGCGCACCGACAGGCCCGGCCCGGCGATCCCCGGCACCGCACATCGAGATCCTCGACGTCCCACTCCCCGGCGGCACTCCAGGTCTTCCGCTGCTGAGCGGACGGAACAGAGCAACAGTCCCCCACCTGTCCTGTGTCCTGCACGTCCGACGCGCCCCCACGGCGCGCCAGGAGGAGTCACCACGTCATGCAGCCCCTCATCGACAACGCCCGTTCCTTCGGACAGCGCCCTGAGGAGTTCGCCCGGCTTGCCGAAGGCCAGTCCCCGCAGGTCCTCTTCATCACCTGCTCCGATTCGCGGGTCGTTCCCGCGCTGATCACGGGCGCCCGGCCCGGCGAGCTCTTCGAGCTGCGCACCGCGGGCAACATCGTGCCCCCCTACGGCTCCGACCGCCCCACCGGCGAGGCCGCCACCATCGAGTACGCCGTGGAAGTGCTCGGCGTCCAGGACATCGTGGTCTGCGGCCACTCGCACTGCGGCGCCGTCGGCGCACTGGTGCGCGGCGACGATCTCGACGGCGTGCCCGCCGTGCGCGACTGGCTGGCGCACGCCGCCGGCGAGCCCGGCGCCGCCGATCCCGACGACCCGACGGTCATGCGCGCGGTCCAGCACCACGTGCTCGCCCAGGTGCTGCGGCTGCGCTCGTACCCGTGCGTGGAGAAGCGGCTGGCCGACGGCCGGCTGCGGGTGCGCGGCTGGTACTACGAGGTGCACACCGGCGCGGTACGCGAACACCGCGTCGACACCGACGGCTTCGAAGCCCTGTGAGCGCCGCCATGACGAACCAGAAGCCCACCGGGCGAATATCCCGGTTCCCGCACCTGAAGCAGGACTTCGCCGCCTCTCTCGTCGTCTTCCTGGTCGCGCTGCCGCTGTGCGTCGGCGTGGCCGTGGCCTCCGGCGTACCGGCCGAGCTCGGGCTCGTCACCGGGATCGTCGGCGGCCTGGTCACCGGGCTGATGCGGGGCAGCAGCCTGCAGGTGTCCGGCCCCGCCGCCGGTCTCACCGTGCTGGTCTTCGAGGCGGTGCGGGAGTTCGGCCTGCCCGCCCTCGGGGTGATCGTGCTGACCACGGGAGCCCTGCAGCTCGCCATGGGCGCACTGCAGCTGGGCCGCTACTTCCGTGCCATCTCGGTCTCGGTCGTCGAGGGCATGCTGGCCGGAATCGGCCTGGTGCTGATCGCCGGTCAGCTGTACTCGGCGGTCGGCGCCAAGGCGCCGGAGTCCGGACCGCAGAAGATCGCCGGGCTGCCCGAGGCCGTCGCGGACGCGTTCGGCAGCGCCGCCGGCTCCGCCTCGCTCGCACTCGGCGCGGGCACCGTCGCGGTGCTGGTGTTGTGGAAGCGGTTGCCGGCGATGGTCCGCACGGTGCCGGGACCGCTCGCCGCGGTCGGCCTGGCCACGCTCGCCGCCCTGCTGTTCGACCTGCCCGTGGCCACCGTCGAGGTACGGGGCCTGCTCGAGTCCGTCCAGCCTCCGCCGCTCGGCGCCTTCGGCGACCTGGCGAGCGTCGGTCTGCTCGGCACGATCGTCGCGTTCACCCTGATCGCGTCCGCCGAGTCGCTGTTCAGCGCGGCGGCGGTGGACCGGCTGCACGACGGCCCGCGCACCGCGTACGACAAGGAGCTCATGGCGCAGGGCGCCGGCAACGCCGTCTGCGGTGTGCTCGGCGCGCTGCCGATGACCGCGGTGATCGTGCGCAGCGCGGCCAACGTGCAGGCCGGCGCGCGGACCAAGGCGTCCCGTGTGCTGCACGGCGTGTGGCTGCTGCTGTTCGCGGCCCTGTTGCCCGACCTGCTGGCGTACATCCCGATCCCGGCGCTGGCCGGCGTCCTCGTCCACGCGGGCGCCAAGCTCGTGCCGGCGCGGTCGCTCGTGGCGCTGTGGCGCGAGCACCCCGGCGAGGCGCTCATCCTGGTCGTCACGGCCGTGTCGATCGTCGTGGTCAGCATGTTCGAGGGCGTCCTCATCGGTCTCGCGCTGGCGGTCGTCAAGACGGCCTGGGAGGCCTCGCACATCCGGCTCGAGGTCGTCGACAAGGGGGCGGGCCCGGTGCAGGCGTACCTGTCGGGCAACGCGACCTTCCTGCGTCTGCCGAAGATCCTCGACAGCCTGGAGGCCCTTCCGCAGGACCGCCCGGTCGAGCTGGACCTCTCTGGTCTGCACCACCTCGACCACGCGTGCCGGACCGCCCTGGAGAGCTGGGCGGAACGCCACAGCGATCACGGCACGGAACCGGTGAAGGTCACCGAGCCGGTGAAGGCCCGGCAGTCCACGGAGGCGGCCACGGAACCGGCCCGGGCCGGCTGACAGCGAACACGTCCGTCCGCCGTCCGGGGCGCCGTCCGGGGCGTGGCCCCGGACCGGACGGCGGGCATATCGTTGCAGGAGTAGGCAGAACGGCTCAATCGGGACCTCTGGTCGAGGAGGTCGACATGCTCGAGGAGCTGCTGGGCGCGGCCGCGGCGGTCGCCGCGGGAGGCCTCGTGTACCTCGGGGCCGCGGCACGGGTCGTCAAACAGTACGAGCGCGGGGTGGTCCTGCGGCTCGGCCGTCTGCACGGCGACGTCCGCGGGCCCGGGTTCACCGTCGTCATCCCCGCGGTGGACCGACTGCGCAAGGTCAACATGCAGATCGTGACGATGCCCATTCCGGCCCAGGAAGGCATCACCCGCGACAACGTGACCGTGCGGGTCGACGCGGTCGTGTACTTCCGGGTGGTGGACGCGCCGGCCGCGCTCATCAACGTCGAGGACTACCGATTCGCCGTCTCCCAGATGGCGCAGACCTCACTGCGCTCGATCATCGGCAAGAGCGAGCTGGACGACCTGCTGTCCAACCGGGAGAAACTCAACGAGGGCCTGGAGCTGATGATCGACAGCCCGGCCATCGGCTGGGGCGTACAGATCGACCGGGTCGAGATCAAGGACGTCTCCCTGCCGGACGCCATGAAGCGTTCGATGGCCCGTCAGGCGGAGGCCGACCGCGAACGCCGGGCCCGGATCATCAACGCCGACGCGGAACTCCAGGCGTCGAAGAAACTCGCCGAGGCAGCCGAGCAGATGTCCGAGCAGCCCGCCGCACTCCAACTGCGGCTGCTGCAGACGGTGGTGGCGGTCGCCGCGGAGAAGAACTCCACACTCGTGCTGCCGTTTCCGGTGGAGCTGCTGCGTTTCCTGGAGAAAGCGCAGCAGCAACCGGTTACGCAACAGGGTGAGCAGCGGCAATCGCTTCCACAACATTCCGAGCAGCAACCGGTTACGCAACCGTCGCAGCGGCAACCGCTCCCACAACAGACTCAGCAGTCGCCGCCTGCTCCGCCGCCGCCCGCCGATCCGGAGGCCGCCGACGAGTGACACCTGCGCCGCGCGTGGTTCCCGGGGCGCATTGCGGGTGATAGACACAGCGGGATCACAGTCCTGTCCGCCAGCAGGAAGGTTTTCCCATGTCCGCGACACGACGTCAGATCCTCGCCGGCACCGGTGCGCTGGGGGTGGGCGCGAGCATCGCGTTCACCGGCGCCCTCTCGGACCTCTTCGCGGGCACCGCGGCCGCGCAGGGCCTCGGTCACGAGGGGTACGGCCCTCTCGTCCCCGACCCGCACGGCCTGCTCGACCTCCCCAAGGGCTTCCGCTACCGGGTCCTGTCCCGGGAGGGCGAACCGCTGCGCTCCGGCGAGGGCCCGGTCCCCTCGAACCACGACGGCATGACGGCGCTCCCAGGGGAGGGCGGCCGCGTGCACCTGGTCCGCAACCACGAGAACCGTCCCACCGCCGCGCACGCCGTCCCCACAGTGAAGGGACTGACCTACGATCCGGCCGGCAAGGGCGGCTGTACGGCCCTGACGCTCGACTCCCGGGGCAGGGTGCTCTCCGAGCGGGTCGCGATCGCGGGCACGGCCGTCAACTGCGCGGGGGGACCCACCCCGTGGCACACCTGGCTGACCTGCGAGGAGACCGAGGACAAAGCCGACACAAACGGTTACACCAAGGATCACGGCTTCATCTTCGAGGTCCACCCGTCCGACCCGCGCCGCACCGGAGCCGTGCCGCTGACCGCGATGGGCCGTTTCCAGCACGAGGCGATCGCCGTCGACCCGCAGCGCGGAATCGTTTACGAGACGGAGGACGCGTTTCTTCACCCGTTCGGCCTTTTCTACCGTTTCCTGCCGGAGAAGCCGTTGGGCGGCGTGGGCTCGCTGCGCGCGGGCGGCCGGCTGCAGGCGATGCGGGTGCCCGGCGTGCCGGACCTGTCCTCCATCCAGGAGACGGGCCGTGTCTTCGAGGGCATCGAATGGGTCGACGTGCCGGATCCCCTCGCCGTGGAAACCCCGGTCCGGCTGCAGGACTTCGGCCCGAAGGGCATCACCCACGCCCAGAAGCTGGAGGGTTGTTACTGGGGCGGGCGGTGCGTGTACTTCGTGTCGTCCTTCGCGCGCGGGGCGGACGGCTCGGCGGCCGACCACTTCGGCCAGATCTGGCGCTACGACCCGCAGCGCCGCCGTCTCACCCTCGTCGTCGTCTTCGGCCCGGACACGGACGTGCAGCTGCCGGGTGAGTCCCCGGACAACATCTGCCTCGCGCCCAGCGGCGGCCTGATGGTCTGCGAGGACGGCAACGGCGCGCAGCACGTCTTCGGCGTGACCAGGGGCGGCGAGGTCTACGCCATGGCGCGCGGGCGCCAGAACATCGGCACGCCCGAGGAGCCCGAGTGGGGCGAGTTCGCCGGAGTCACCTTCTCCCCCGACGGCGGCACGATGTACGTCAACTGCTACACGCCGGGGACGACGTTCGCCGTGACGGGCCCGTGGCGGCGCTGACCGCGCGCGCGTGAGTCCCGGGGGCGGAGCAGCGGCGCGGCCGGACGGAGCACGCGGACGCACCGGAGGGTGACGACCACAGAGCTGCGGTCATATTTCCGTATCGACCGCCGGGCGTTCCCCATAGGTTCATACGATGATCCTTCCCGCGCGCCGTCGTCAGGCCGCCGCTCTCTGCGTCCTCACCGCCGCTCTCACCGCCCTCGCCGGCTGCGGCACGCCCGAGCGTCAGGGGGCCGCCCGTCCGGCCGCCCCTGCCTCCGCCGCGGCCTCCACACCCGCCACGGCCCCCGGCTCACCCCAGGCCTCCGCCTCCGCCGCGAACCCGCCTTCCACACCCGTCGCCCCCGTCGCCCCCTCGCGGCCCCCGACGCTGGCCCCCGGCCCGGCCGGGCTGACCCCCGTCTTCCGCAGTGCGCCCCGCACCGCCGGCAAGACGGTCGCCCTCACCTTCGACGCCGACATGACCGCCGACCAGGGGGCCCGGGCGGCGGCCGGCGAGCACTTCGACAACCCGGGGCTGATTGCGGCGCTGCGCGAGCTGAAGGTGCCGTCCACTGTGTTCATGACCGGCCGCTGGGCCGAGGAGTACCCCGACCAGGCCCGCTCGCTCGGCCGTGACCCCCGTTTCGAGATCGCCAACCACTCCTACAGCCACTACGCCTTCACCGGCGACTGCTACGGGCTGCCGACCGTCCCCGAGGACCGGATGAGAGCGGACGTCGAACGCGCTTACACGGCGTTCCGCAAGGCCGGCGTGCCCAACGCGATGCCGTACTTCCGTTTCCCGGGCGGTTGCTACGACCGTCGGGCGCTGCGGGCGGTGAGCGGCACCGGCGTGACCGCCGTGCAGTGGGACGTGGTGAGCGGGGACGCGTTCGCCACCGACGCGGACGCCGTCGCCCGGCAGGTGCTGGACGGCGTACGGCCCGGCTCGGTGGTCGTCATGCACTGCACCCGCAGCGCGGCCCCGACGACCGAGCAGGCGGTGCGGACGATCGTCCCGGAACTGCGCAGGCGCGGATACCGGTTCGTGAAGGTTTCCGAGCTGATCGCGGCGGCGAGCGGGCGACCGTGACCCGCGGGGCCCGCGGCGGCCGGACGCCCGCCCTCGCCGCCGCTCCCTCCCCCCACCCCCAGCCCTCGCCGCCGCTCCACGGGCCGGATACTCCCGCACCGTCGACCCGGACGCGGGAACACCCACGCCTCGCCTCCCGCCTCCCACGGCTCACCGCCCGCGGCCCACCGCCCACCGCCGACCGCCGACCGATTCAGCGGGCGCACCCCCGCCGCCCGCGCACCGCACGCTCCCCACTGCCCGCCACCGCGCCGTGCGGGCAGTGGGCCCGTCCAGGGGCCTGTGGCTCCGCTTCGGCGGCCGGCAGGGGTTTCGTACGCTGGGGGCATGAGCGACGACAGCGAGCGCGACTACTGCCTGATCGACGCCACCCGGCCGCCCAGGGCCGAGGGACCGCCGTACGCGGAGTGCGTGCAGTGCCGCAAGCCGACGGAGTACCCGGAGTCGTACAGGGGCATCACGCTGTGCCCGGTGTGCGAATGGCAGGAGGCCCAGCGGACCGCTTGCTCGGGATGACGCCATCCGGGCCGCCGGGCATCCGCCGGCCCGCGCCACCGTTCGGTAGGCCGCCCGCCAGTGCCACTGTTCGGTAGACCGCCCGGCCGCGCCTCCCGACGGAGGTCTTCCGGCCGTGGCCCAGGCCGGGTCAGGGCGAGCGGCGGGACGTCAGGGCGCAGGCGGCGGCGATCGCGGCCGCTCCCAGGAGAGCCGCCGCCGCGGTCGGCCACAGCGGCAGGTGGACGGTGGCCGTCCGGGAGCCGTCGACCAGGCCGCTGACGGCCGCGTTCGCCGGGGACCCGCTCACCACCAGCGCCAGCAGGGCCGCCAGCAGCAGGGCGGGAACCGCGCGGCCGGGCGAGCGCAGCACCGGCCAGGCGGTGAGCGCGCCGACGGCGGCGCCGAGCAGCGCGCAGGTCAGGACGGCGAGCAGGCCCGCGCCGGCCGCCTCGAGGACCGGGACGCGCCGCTGGTGATCACTGCCGACCGGGTCGCTGACGAAGGTGACGAGCGCGGTCGCCGCCATGCCGAACGCGGCGGCCGCGGACAGCGCGACCAGCACACAGGCCAGATGGGCCCGCGCGGGCCCGACCGCTGCGGCGACGACGGTACGGGCGGCCGGCGGCTCGTTGGAGACGCAGATCCGCACCAGCCAGGCGGCCACGGGCAGCAGGAACGCGGCCGCGTAGCCGAGCGAGTCCAGCAGGGGCTGGCCGCCCTGGACGCCGACGCCGAGGAAGACGGCGTACAGCAGGAACGGCGGCAGCCAGCGCTGCGAGCGGACGAGCAGGGCGCTGTGATAGCGCAGCAGGGCGGTCATGGGCGGCTCTCTTCTTGACGGACGCTCACCACGTGCCACGGCGGGTCGGCGGTCAGCAGGGCGCGGAGCAGGACGTCGGAGTGCGAGGCGGGGACGGTGAGCCGGTGGCGGCGCTCGGCCGTCTGCTCGGCCGAGGCGGCCAGCCGGAGCGCTTCCGGCGGCAGGGCCGCGGCCGGACCGTGCACCTCGACCGTCGTGTGCGGGCCGGTGGGCGCGGGGTCCGGGCCGGCGTCGGCGTCCACGCGCGCGTGCAGACCGCCGTCCCGGACGGTGAGTACGACGTCGGTGGCGTCGGCGAGTCGGCGGGGGTCGTGGTCGACGAAGACGACGGCCGCGCCGGCCGCCGTCCGCTCGGCGACGGCCCGCTCGAGTTCGGCCCGGGCGTCCGCGTCCAGGCCGGTCCACGCCTCGTCCAGGATCAGCAGTTCGGGCTCGGCGAGGAGCGCCTGCGCCACGGCGACCTTCTGGCTGGTGCCCTTCGACAGACGGTTCATGGGGGTGCCGGCGTGCGCGGCGGCGCCGAAGCGGTCCAGCCAGTGGTCCGCGGCGCGCTCGGCGGCCGGCCGGGACAGACCGTGCACGGCGCCGAGGTGGGCGAGGTAGCCGGCGGCGGTGAACGGGAGGGCGGCGGGGAAGCGTTCGGGGACGTAGGCGGTGCGGGGGCGGCCGGTGACCCTGCCCTCGGTGGGGGCGTCGACGCGGGCCAGCAGGCGCAGCAGGGTGGATTTTCCGGTCCCGTTGGCGCCCGCGACGCGGGTGAGCGTGCCGGGCGCCGGGCGCAGGGCCACGTGACGCAGCACCCAGGGACCGTGCAAGCCGTAGCGGCGGCCCACATCCTCGAGGCGTAGATCGGAATCCATGAGGAGCATCCTCTCGTAGGTCCAGTAGCCTGCGCGGGTGAGTGAGAGTCCGTTCCAGACCGAGCCGAACCCCCGCGACCAGGCCCCGCAGTTCGTGCTGCCCCTCGTCGTGCGGGTGGAGAAGTCCGCTCCCCCCGCGCGCGTGGACGCCCTGGAGACCGCCGCCCGCGCCGTGCTCGTGATGCTCGGCGACGAGCGCTCCGACGGGGACGGCGAGTGGGCGCAGGTCATGCGGGACTGGCAGGACGCCCGGATCCGCAAGGTGGTGCGGCGGGCCCGGGGCTCGGAGTGGCGGCGCGCGGCGGAGCTGCCGGGCATCACCGTCACCGGGAAGTCGGCGGAGGTGCGGGTGTTCCCGCCCGTGCCGCTGGACGGCTGGCCGAAGGAGCTGGCGAAGCTCCAGGTCTCCGGAACCGATCTCGACGACCCCGAGCCGCCCGGCGCCGTGGAGCCGGGGACGGTCGTGCTGTGGATGAGCCCCGAGGTGGAAATGTCGGCGGGCAAGGCGATGGCGCAGGCCGGGCACGGCGCGCAGCTCGCCTGGTGGGAGCTGTCGGACGCGGAGCGGGCCGCGTGGCGCGAGGCGGGCTTTCCGCTCGCCGTGCGGACCGCACCGCCGCAGCGCTGGCGAGAGCTGACGGTCAGCGGACTGCCGCTGGTGCGGGACGCGGGGTTCACCGAGATCGCGCCGGGCAGCTGCACGGTCGTCGCGGATCATCCGGCCCTGCGCGCCCACTGATCCCTCCCCCCTCGCGGCCCCTCATCGCGTCGTCGCCCTCTGCGGTCTCCTCGCGGCCGGCTCACGGCGTCCTGTCGTGCCGAACCTCAAATGTTGCTCTGAAGCGGGGCGGGGTGCGGTTCGGGCACGGACCGCGGGGTCATACCACCGTCACCGTGCAGGGGGACGAAGGAGGCGGGGGACCATGGTGCGACTGGGAACGGGGATCGGCTGGCGGCCGGAGATCGCGGACGCCGTGGAGCGCATGCAGGGCATCGACTGGGTCGAGGCCGTCGCCGAGAACGTGTGCCCCGGCCACCTGCCCGACTCGCTGCTGCGGCTGCGTGAGCGCGGGGTCACCGTGATCCCGCACGGCGTGTCGCTCGGGCTCGGCGACGCGGAGCGCCCCGACGCCGGACGGCTGACCGCGCTCGCCGAACGAGCCGTGGCCCTCGGCTCGCCGCTGGTCACCGAGCACATCGCGTTCGTCCGCGCGGGCGGGCCGCTGACGGCGTCCGTGCGGTTGGAGGCCGGGCATCTGCTGCCCGTGCCGCGCACCCGGGACGCGCTCGACGTGCTGTGCGAGAACGTGCGCATCGCACAGGCGGCGCTGCCCGTCCCGCTGGCCGTCGAGAACATCGCCGCGCTCGTGGCGTGGCCCGGCGAGGAGATGACCGAGGGGCAGTTCCTGTACGAGCTGGCCGACCGCACCGGCGTGCGCCTGCTCATCGATGTCGCCAACCTGCACACCAACCACGTCAACCGGGGTGAGGACCCCGCCAAGGCGCTCGCCGAGCTGCCGTTGGAGGCCCTCGCCTACGTCCATGTCGCGGGCGGCTTCGAGCGGGACGGCGTCTGGCACGACAGCCACGCCCATCCGGTGCCCCGCCCGGTCCTCGACGTCCTGACCGACCTCGCGTCCCGGGTGTCGCCGCCGGGAGTGCTGTTGGAGCGGGACGACAACTTTCCGGAACCGGCCGAACTGGAGCGGGAGTTGGGCGTGATCCGGGCAGCTTTGGAGCTCGGGGCGGCCATCCGTGGCGCGACCGTGCCCGCCGACGCGGACCTCCTGCCCACGGCGCCGCGGATCGCCGTCCCGGCTCGGATCGGGGCTGCCGAGCCGTCAATCCCGGCCGGTGCCGCAACGGACGCCGGCGCCGAAACCGCGACCGCGACAGCAACAGCAACAGCAACAGCAACCGGTTACGCAGAAGTTGCGGGTACAGCCAGGCCTGCGACCGCTTTCGCAGAAGTTGCGGTGCCGACCAAGCCTGCGACTGCTCTCGCAGGAGTTGCGGTTGCGGTTGCCGCCGCGGCCGGGCCTGCCGCAGGCGCCGTCGCCCGGACGCCGGACCGAGCCGCTTCCGGCGAGGCGACCCGTCAGCGTCTAGCCCTCGCCCAGTCGGCGCTGCTGTCCGCGATGGTCGCCGGGACACCGGTTCCGGAGGGTTTCGACCGGGTGCGACTCGGGGTCCAGGCGCGGGCGTTGGCGGCGAAGCGGGCGGACGTGGTGGCGAAGGTGGCGCCGGAGCTGCCGCTGATCTTGGGAAACGGTTACCGAGCCGCTTTCGTCACCTACGCCCAGGGTCACCCGATGCACGCCGGTTACCGACAGGACGCCCTCGACTTCGCCGCACAGCTCCTGCGGGAGGGTCGCCCTGCGGAGGGGCGGGCCCGCCGTGAGCTGCGCCGCTGGTGGCTGGACCGTTCGGGTCCGGCCCCGCGCCGGTGGCCGCGACTCGGGCTCGGGCGCGGGCTCGGGCGCGGGCGCGGGCACGGGCTCGGGCTCAGGCTCGGGCTCACGCATACGGGCCGGTCGCTGATCCGCCGATGACACCGCGTCCGGAACTGTCGGGAGGCGGCGTCATCGGCGACACGGTCGCCCCCGCCGCCCCCGCCGCCCCCGCCGCCCCCGGGAGAACGCCCCGAGTGTGCCGGGGTTAACACCAGCCCGCCGCTCCCCCACCCAACAACCGTTTACCGCCCGTTTCTCCCATTTTCACCACCACCTCACACCTTCGGTTTCACCTGGTATGCCCGGGATCCAACTGTTCACCGGTGAGCGGAAATGCACACAACCGGCGCAGTAACATTCCAGAACATCCAGTTCCGCTACCGAAGCGCACTTGCGTGCAGTGCCGCGAGCAGGAGGCACGATGCGACCGCGACCCCCGGTCCAGGGCAGAGGCATCTTCAGCGGTACCGGGCTCATCATCACGTGCCTGGCCGCCACCCTCGCAGCGCTGGTCTTCCCTATCTGGTCGTACGCCGACCGGGTGGACACGGGCGTGAACGTGCTCAACGCGGAGACGGTGTCGACGCAGTACGGGCCGCTGTCCGCGCTGGACCGGGAGTTCGTCACCAAGGTCCGCCTGGCGGGGCTGTGGGAGCTGCCCGCCGGTCGGCAGGCGGAGACGAAGGGCACCACCGAGGCGGTGCGCACGGCGGGCCGGCACCTCGTCGAGGGACACGCCTTCCTTGACGAGCGGGTCCGCGCCGTCGCCTCCCAGCTGGGCCTCCCCCTGCCGAACGAACCCAACGACCAGCAGCAGGGCTGGCTGAGCGAGCTGACCGCGGCCCAGGGCCGCCAGTACGACTGGAAGTTCGCCAACATCCTGCGCCTCGCGCACGGCCGGGTGTTCTCCGTCGTCGCCCAGGTACGGGCGAGCACCCGCAACTCCCTGGTCCGGGCACTCGCCGACGACGCCAACACCACCGTGCTGGACCACATCAAGGTGCTGGAGGCCACCGGGTACGTCGATTTCGACGCCCTCGCCCGGGACATGGCCGCCGACTTCACGCCGCCCCTCAACCGCTCGCCCGCACCGCCGGGCCCGATGGCCGACCCCGGACCGGTCGTGCCGCTCACCGCGCCGGACCCCACCTATCCGCTCCCGCCGGCCGCGGCCAGTCCACCGCCCGCCGCCTGAGCCTCCGCCGACGCGCCCCATCCCGCTCGCCCGGCTGTACCCCGAACCCATCACCCCGCGCCCCGCGCCCCGGTGACGGAACGTCACCTACCAGCTCGGCTCGACCGCGGACGAGATCCGAGCCGCCCCCGTACCCGTCTCCACGCGCGCGGGTGCCCGCCAGGTGGGGGCGCGCTGCACCAGCCGGGGGCGCACAGGGGGCATTGGCGGCGACACCCGTCACCGGTGCTTGCCTTCCCCCACAACCGCACCAAACATCCCTTCTGTCGCCGCCGTGCATCGAAGGGACCCCCGATGAGAGCCGCCGCCCTCCACTCGGCCGCAGGAGCCCTGCTGCTGACCGCCCTCTCCGCCGTCCCGGCGGGCGGGGTCCCGGGCCCGGCCGCCCAGCGGTCCCCGGCGTCCGGGGTGGCGCTCGCCGCCGCACGGGCCGCGGCGAAGGGCGTCGCCTTCGGGGCCTGTGCCGAGGCGGAGGAGCTGCCCGCCGCCATGCAGTGCGGCACGGTAGCCGTACCGCTGGACTACGCCCGTCCGGACGGCAAGCAGCTCAAGCTGACCGTCAGCCGGGTGCAGGCCACCCACCGGGACCCGCACAACAGCAAGCACCGGGTGCCCCGGCAGGGCGCCCTGGTCTTCAACCCTGGCGGTCCCGGCGGCTCGGGGCTGTACTTCCCGCTGATCGGGCTCCTGCCGGAGTGGAAGCGCATCGGGGCGGCCTACGACCTCGTCGGCTACGACCCGCGCGGGGTGGGCCGCTCGGCGCCCCTCTCCTGCCAGGACCCCAAGCGCTTCTTCAAGGGCCCCTCGCCCGCGCCGACGCATCCCTCGGAGTCGTACAAGCGGGAGCGCATCGCGCAGGCCAAGGCGTACGCGCAGGGCTGCGCGAAGCGGGCGGGCGGAGCCCTGCGGCACTACAACTCGCTCAACAACGCCCGCGACCTGGACGTGCTGCGGGCCGCGCTGGGCGAGGAACGGCTGACGTTCATGGGCGCGTCGTACGGCACCTACTTCGGGGCCCTCTACGCGACGCTGTTCCCGTCCCACGTGCGGCGCATGGTGTTCGACGCGGCCGTGAATCCGGACCCGGCGCAGATCTGGTACCGCAACAACCTCGACCAGTCGATGGCGTTCGAGAGCCGCTGGACGGACTTCCGCGAGTGGATCGCCGCCCACGACGACGTGTACGGCCTCGGCGACACCGCCGAGGAGGTGCTGTTCAGCTACGAACGGGCGCGGGCGCGGCTGGCCGCGGAGCCGGCCGGCGGGAAGGTCGGGCCGGGTCAGCTCCAGGGCGCGTTCCTGCAGGCCGGGTACTACGACGACTACTGGCCCGCCCGCGCGCAGGCGCTGTCGGAGTACCTGAAGGGCGATCCGAAGCAGCTGATCGCGCAGGCCGGTCCGGTGCAGGGGGCGGCGGTCGAGGCGGAGAACGCGAACGCCGTGTACACGGCCGTGGAGTGCAACGACGCGTCGTGGCCGACGGACTGGAAGGTGTGGGACCGCGACAACACGCGCCTCGCGCGCGTGGCGCCGTTCGAGACCTGGGACAACGTGTGGGCGAATCTGCCGTGCGCGTACTGGCCGGCGCCCCGGCAGCGGCCGCTCGACGTGCGGACGGGGCCGGGCGAGCTCCCGCCGACGCTGATCCTGGCCGCCGAGCGCGACGCCGCCGCGCCCTATGACGGGGCGCTGGAGATGCACCGCCGTCTGTCGGGGTCGGTGCTGGTGACGGAGCGCGACGCCGGCACCCACGGCATCGCGGGCGGCCCCAACCGCTGCGTCAACGGGCACCTCGAGGCGTATCTGCTGGAGGGGCGGCTCCCGGCCCGGCGCTCCGCCTGTGCGGCGCACCCGGAGCCGAAACCGCTCGCGTCGCGCTGAGGCCGTCGGACGGCGGCGGGGCCGCGTGGGGCAGGTCGCTCCACGCGGCCCCGCCGCATGTCGGTACGGTCCGACGCCCCTGCGGGGTCAGGCCAGCCCGGCGACCAGGTCAGCCACGGACTTGCGGCGGCCCGTGTAGAACGGGACCTCCTCGCGGACGTGCATACGGGCCTCCGAGGCACGCAGGTGACGCATGAGGTCGACGATGCGGTGCAGCTCGTCGGCCTCGAAGGCCAGGATCCACTCGTAGTCGCCGAGCGAGAACGAGGCGACCGTGTTGGCGCGGACGTCCGGGTAGCCGCGGGCCATCTTGCCGTGGTCGGCGAGCATGCGGCGGCGGTCCTCGTCGGGCAGCAGGTACCAGTCGTAGGAGCGGACGAAGGGGTAGACGCTCACGTAGTCGCGGGCCGTCTCGTCGGCGAGGAACGCCGGGATGTGCGAGCGGTTGAACTCGGCGGGGCGGTGCAGCGCCATGTTCGACCAGACCGGCTCGAGCGCGCGGCCCAGCTTCGTGCGGCGGAAGAGGTTGTACGCCTCCTGCAGCTGGTCGGCGGTCTCGGCGTGCCACCAGATCATGAGGTCGGCGTCGGCGCGCAGACCGGACAGGTCGTACGTGCCGCGGATCGTCACGTCCTTGGCGTCGAGCTGGTCGAACAGCTCCTGCACCTCGTCGGCGAGGCCCGCGCGGTCCTCGGGCAGCGCGTCCTTCAGCCTGAAGACGGACCACAGGGTGTAACGGATGACCTCGTTGAGGTCCTTGGCCAGCTTGCCCTTGTTCGGGATCCTGCCGGGCTCGGTGGTGGAGGCGTCGTCACTCATGGTTCTCATTCTCCCGCTCCGCCGTGCAGACTCTGCACCGGGTCGGCCGCGAGGGCCCGTACCGTGCTCAGGTCGCCGCCGAGCTGGTCGGCCGCGGCGTACGCGCTCGCGATGCAGGCCGGGATGCCCACGCCGTCGTACTGCGCGCCGCACACGGCGAGGCCGGGGAGTTTCGCGACGTGCTCGCGGATGCGGGCCACGCGCGCGTGGTGGCCGACCGGGTACTGGGGCAGGCCGTCCGTCCAGCGGGTGACCCGGGTCTCGACGGGTGCGGCGGCCAGGCCGGTGGCCTCGCGCAGGTCGTGGCGGGACACGGCGACCAGGTCGGCGTCGTCGCGGTCGAGGATCTCCGTCTCGCCATGGCGCCCGACCGAGGTGCGCAGCACGAGCGTGCCCGGGTCCTCGTCGGCGATCCAGCCCCACTTCTGGGAGGCGAACGTGGACGCCTTGATGGTGTGTCCGTCGACCGGTGGGACGAGGAAGCCGCTGCCCTCGGGCAGGGTGGTCCCGGCGCGCCGGTAGGCCAGGGTGACGAGCGCCATGGAGGCGTACTCCACGGTGCGCAGCTCGGCCGCTGCCCCGGGGGCCTCCGCGGCCAGCAGTCGGGCGGCGGCCGGTGCGGGGACGGCGACGATCACGGCGTCGGCGTGCAGCACCCGCTCCCCGGCGGTGACGCGCCAGCCGCCCGCGGCGTCGCGGTGCAGCCCGCTCACCGGTACGCGCGTGTGGATCTCCGCGCCGCGCGCCTCGACGGACGCGGCGACCGCGAGCGGCAGGGAACCCACGCCGCCCTCGATCCCCATGAAGACCGGACCGGTCTGCTGGTGCGCGGCGGCCTTGGCCTGGATCCCGCGGACGGCTTCTGTCAGGGAGGTGTGCGTGCGCGCCGCCTGGAAAAGCTGGGGGACGGCCGAGCGCATCGAGATCCGGTAGGCGTCCCCGGCGTACACCCCGCCCAGCAGTGGTTCGACGAGTCGGTCGACCACCTCGCGGCCCAGACGGGCGGCCACGTACTCGCCGACCGCCACGTCGTCCCCGAGGGGTGTGCGGGGGAGGTCGGCGTCGCGCTCGATCCGGGCGACGCCCTCCTCGGACAGGACGCCGGCCAGGGCGCCGCCCGTGCCGGGGACGCCCATGACGTGGCCCTTGGGCATGGGGCGCAGGGCGCCGCGGGTCCAGATCGAGGCGGTGGCGGTGGCCGGGGGCTGCAGACGGTCGGCGAGGCCCGCCTCGCGCGCGAGGGCGATCGCCTCGGGCCGGCGCGCCAGCATCGACTCGGCGCCGAAGTCCACCCGCACGCCCGCGATCTCGCCGGGCAGCAGCTTGCCGCCGACCCGGTCGGACGCCTCCAGCACGGTGACCCTGGCCCCGCGCCCGAGCAGCCGGTGGGCCGCGGCCAGTCCGGCGATTCCGGCTCCCACGACGACGACGTGCTGCCCGGTGCCCGTACCCGTTGCGCTCATGACCCCACTCTCTCAGACCCCACCGACACCGCCGCCGGGCCCCGGTGTCCTCCTCGCGTCCCGACCGTGACCTGTTCGGAACCGATCACCGCAAACGTCCGGGGCCGCCCCGGCGTCGAAGAAGCGTCAGTGGTCAGTCATCAGCCGTTCACACCCTCGGGGGGACACCCACATGCGCACACGACGTTCAGCAGGACGCCCCGCGCGCCGTTGCGCACGGCCCGCGCACGCCCTGGCCGGCCTCCTGCTGGCCGCGGGCCTCGCGCTGACCGGCTGCAGCGGCAGCGCGGACGACAGCGGGAGCACCGCGTCCGACAAGGCCGCCGTCGGTGACGCGGCCGCCCGGGACACGGGCGCCGCCTCGGACTCGGACGCGAAGGAGGGGACGGATGCGAAGGAGGGGGCGGGCGCGAGCGGCTCGAAGGCCACGGCGGCGCCCAAGCCCGCCGCGAACCGCATCATCCGCACCGCCACCCTGACCGTGCAGGTCAAGGACGTCTCCAAGGCCCTCGACGAGGCGCGTACGACCACCGAGAACGCCGGCGGCTATGTCGGCGACGAGACGACCGTCCGGGACGAGGACGACGCCGAGCGGACCCGTGTGGTGCTGCGGATCCCCGTCGAGAAGTACGACGACGTGCTCGCCGACCTGCAAGGCGCGGGCAAGCTGCTGGAGCGCACGGCGAAGGCCCAGGACGTGACGGACCAGGTCGTCGACGTCGAGAGCCGGATCGCCTCGCAGCGCGTCAGCGTCGCCCGGGTCCGTGAGCTGATGGACCGGGCTGTCAAGTTGAGCGACGTGGTCACCCTGGAGGGCGAGCTGAGCAACCGTGAGGCGGCGCTGGAGGCTCTGCTCGCGCAGCAGGCGTCCCTCAAGGACCGCACGAGCCTTGCGACCGTCACGCTGACCCTGGCGGAGAAGCCGGTCGTGGAAGCGGCACAGGACGACGACCCGGGCTTCGTGGACGCGGTGACCGGCGGCTGGGGCGCGTTCGTGACGGTGCTGCGCTGGATCGCCGTGGCGTTCGGCGCGACGCTGCCGTTCCTCGCGGCGGGTCTGCTGCTTCTGCTGGTGTGGCTGCGGCTGGTGCGGCCGCGCCGCCGGGCCGCGGAGGCGAACTGGGCGCGGCTCGGCGTCCCGGGGCAGACCGGGGCGGGCCGGACGGGAGCCGCGCAGACCGGGGCGGGCCCGGTGGGAGTCGCGCAGACAGGGAGCGGACAGCCGGGGACCGGGCAGGCCGGGGCCGGGGGGAGCGAGGCCGAGGCGGGCGAGCCCGGGCGGGACTGAACTGCGTTCCCCCCGTAGCGTGTTCGTATGAGCATCGAGCGACTGGTCGTGATCGGCGGTGACGCCGCGGGCATGTCCGCGGCGTCTCGGGCCCGACGTCTGAAGGGGCCCGATGAGCTGGAGATCGTGGCCTTCGAGCGCGGGCACTTCACGTCCTACTCCGCGTGCGGCATCCCCTACTGGGTGGGCGGCGACGTCGCCGGGCGGGACGATCTCGTCGCCCGCACCCCCGAGGAGCACCGCGCGCGCGGGATCGATCTGCGGCTGCGCACCGAGGTCACCGAGATCGACGTGGCCGGACGGCGGGTACGCGCGCGTGCGGTGGGTTCCGGGGCGCAGTCCTGGACGTCGTACGACAAGCTCGTCGTCGCGACCGGGGCGCGCCCGATCCGGCCCGACCTGCCCGGTGCGGACGCGGCGGGCGTGCACGGGGTGCAGACCCTGGACGACGGTCAGGCGCTGATCGACACGCTGTCCCGCGCGCGGGGGCGACGGGCCGTGGTCGTGGGGGCCGGTTACATCGGCGTGGAGATGGCCGAGGCGCTCATCAACCGCGGCTACGAGGTGACGGTCGTCAACCGGGGCAGCGAACCGATGTCGACGCTCGACCCGGACATGGGCCGGCTGGTGCACCGGGCGATGGAGGGAATGGGCATCGCCATGGTGAACGACGCCGAGGTCACCGAGGTGTGCACGACGCGGGACGGCCGTGTCCGGGCGGTTCGCACCGAGGACGCCGAGTATCCGGCGGACGTGGTGGTGCTGGGCATCGGCGTCCGGCCGGAGACCGCGCTCGCGCAGGCCGCCGGGCTGCCCGTGGGCGGGCACGGCGGCCTGCTCACCGACCTGGCGATGCGGGTGCGCGGCCACGAGGAGATCTGGGCCGGCGGCGACTGCGTCGAGGTCCTCGACCTGGTCTCGGGCCGGGAGCGGCACATCGCCCTGGGCACCCACGCCAACAAGCACGGACAGGTCATCGGCGCCAATGTCGCAGGCGGTTACGCCACGTTTCCGGGCGTGGTCGGCACCGCCGTGAGCAAGGTCTGCGACCTGGAGATCGCCCGGACCGGGCTGCGCGAGAAGGACGCGCGCAGGGCGGGCCTGCGCTTCGAGACGGTCACCGTCGAGTCGACCAGCCGGGCGGGCTACTACCCCGGCGCCTCCCCGATGACGGTCAAGATGCTCGCCGAGCGCAGGACGGGCCGTCTGCTGGGCGTCCAGATCGTCGGACGGGAGGGCGCGGGCAAGCGGGTCGACGTCGCGGCGGTGGCGCTGACCGCCGGGATGACGGTGGAGCAGATGACGGCGCTCGACCTGGGCTACGCGCCGCCGTTCAGCCCGGTGTGGGATCCGGTGCTGGTGGCGGCCAGGAAGGCCACGGCCAAGGTGCACGGCAGCGGGCAGGAGTAGGGCGGCGGGCGGCCGGGACCCGGCGGCGCGGGACCGGGCCGCGCCGCCCCGGACGCGCCCCGTGGTGCGCGCGACCAGCCCGGCCGGTGCGCTGTCGCACACCGTTGCTCAAGCGGTTTCACCCGGTCCCGCCCGGAGCGTTTCCCCTCCGTCGCATCGCAAGCGATCCCACTCCGCCGCACCGCGAGCCGTCCGACTCAGTCCGTCGCACGCCGTCCTACTCCGCCGCCCAGCGGACGGTTCCGCTCAGCTGCGTCCGCGAGCCGTCCCTCTCGGCCGCCTCTCGGCCGCCTCGCGGACGCTTCCGCTCAAACGCTTCTGAAACCGTTCCGGTCCGGCGCTCCTCAAGCCGTTCCGGTCAGGCGCGGGAGTGCGGAGACCGCCGCGGCGGGGGGCTGCTCCGTCGGCTTCGCGTGCGCGGCCGACGCGGGCCGCGACCGCAGCCGGTTGCTGACCGCCTCGTCCAGCGTCACCGGCCGCTGCATCTGTGAAGCGAGCCGCCCGGCCTCCTGGCCGAGTCGTGCCACGTCCTCCCAGGGCAGCCGGATCACCAGCGAGATCTCCGCCTCGCCGTCGGGCGTGGCGTGCATCGCGGGGGTAACTCGGTCGTTCATCGCTGTTCCTCACGTCGTCCCCGCGACCCGCCTTCCTCGTGCCGCGAGCGGTTGCCGGTTCATACGCACTGCTGGGAAGCGGCGTTCACCGATTCGCCGAACGGATCGGGGGCACTACTTCCTTGTGGTCATCCCCGTGCATGACGTGAACCCCGTGCGCCGCACCCCGGTGGTGACGTACGCGCTGATCGCCGCGAACGTCCTCGTGTTCCTGTACATGCCGGGCCTGTCCGGCTCCGTGGCGGGGGACAGCAGCCTGGCCCAGACGTGCCATCTGCACGCATTCCTCGAGCACTGGGCGGCCGTGCCGCGCGAGTTGGTCGACCATCAGTTCCCGCAGCTCGTCCCCACCGGCGAGGTGCGGGGCGCGTCCTGTCAGCTGGGCCCGCCGGACTACACCAAGTCGCCGGCGCTGAGCGTGCTCACGGCGATGTTCCTGCACGGCGGCTGGCTGCATCTGCTGGGCAACATGCTGTTTCTGCTGATTTTCGGCAACAACATCGAGGACCGCATGGGGCACGTCCGCTTCGCGGTCTTCTACGTCGTGTGCGGCTATGCCGCCTCGTACGGCTTCGCGCTGGTCAACTCCGACTCCACGGATCCGCTGATCGGCGCGTCCGGCGCGATCGCGGGCGTGCTGGGCGCCTACCTGGTGCTGTATCCGAAGGCCCGGGTGTGGGTTCTGGTGCCGTTCCTGGTGTTTCTGCCGCTGCGTCTGCCGGCCTGGCTGGTGCTGGGCTTCTGGTTCGGGCTGCAGGCGGTGTACTCCTCCGGCGAGGGCGTCTCGGGCGCCGGAACCGTGGCGTACACGGCGCACGTCGTCGGCTTCCTCGCGGGCATGCTGCTCGCCTGGCCGCTCAAGCCCGGTACGCCGGCGCCGCCGGAGCCGCGCGGCCTGCTGTTCGGCAGGCGGGCGCGTCCCCGGCACACCTGGTGAGTCAGCGGGCCGTCCGCGTGTGGACGTACTCGACGAGACGGGTCAGCGCGTCCGGGTCGGTGGTGGGCATGACGCCGTGGCCGAGGTTGAAGACATGGCCCTCGAGTCCGGCGGCCGCGTCCAGGACCTCGCGGGTCTTGGCCTCGACGGCCTCGGCGCCGGCGAACAGGACGGTCGGGTCGAGGTTGCCCTGGAGCGCCTTGCCGGGGCCGACCCGGCGGACGGCCTCGTCGAGCGGGACGCGCCAGTCGACGCCGACGACGTCCGCCCCTGCCTCACCCATGAGCCGCAGCAGCTCACCGGTGCCCACCCCGAAGTGGATGCGCGGGACGCCGTAGCCCTCGACCGCGCGGAACACCTTCGCGGAGGCGGGCAGCACGGAGCGGCGGTAGTCCTCCGGAGCGAGTGCGCCGGCCCAGGAGTCGAAGAGCTGGACGGCGCTCGCGCCCGCCTCGATCTGCACCTTGAGGAAGGCCGCCGTGATCTCGGCGAGGCGGTCCAGCAGGTCGGCCCAGAGCTCGGGGTCGCCGTACATCATCGCCTTGGCGTTCTCGTACGTGCGCGACGGCCCGCCCTCGACGAGGTAGCTCGCGAGAGTGAAAGGGGCGCCCGCGAAACCGATCAGCGGGGTGGCGCCGAGCTCGGCCGTGAGCAGTCCGATGGCCTCGGTGACGTAGGAGACGTCCTCGGGGGTGAGGTCGCGCAGCTGGGCGAGGTCGGCGCGGGTGCGGATGGGGCGTTCGACGACCGGGCCGACGCCGGGCTTGATGTCGAGGTCGATGCCGATGGCCTTGAGGGGGACGACGATGTCGCTGAAGTAGATCGCCGCGTCCACGTCGTGCCGGCGCACGGGCTGCAGGGTGATCTCCGTGACGAGCTCGGGCCGCATGCAGGACTCGAGCATCGGGACACCCTCGCGGACCTTGCGGTACTCCGGCAGCGAGCGTCCGGCCTGCCGCATGAACCACACGGGCGTGTGCGGCACGGGCTCGCGCCTGCACGCCTTCATGAAGGCGCTGTCGTAGGTCGCTGTCGGCTGCCGGCCCGCCGGGCTCTCGTTCGCACTCACGACGGCAAGTCTCGCACGGCGCGGGAGGCCCTGCGGCCGCCCCCTCACCGTCCCCTCGCCGTCCCCTTCGCCGCTCTGCCGACGCCCCCTTCGCCGCGACTCGCCGCGCGCGGGGTGCGTCGCGGGCGTGCGCGGTCCGTGCGCCTGTTCGCCCAGCGCGCACCCGTCCGCAGGCCCGGCGCGGGTGTCTTGCCCTGCGCGAAGCCCCCGTTCCCCTTAATCTTCCCCGCATGGCTGCGGCTCAGGGACGACTGTCGGACGACGCTGGCGGGATGGATGACGCGAACGAGGGGGACCGGGACGGGGGCAGGTCGGCTCCGTTGCCGTTCCGGTCCGCCGTCGACGGACTGAGAGCGGCCCGGCTGCGGCCGCAGATCGAGATCGAGCCGACGCCTGCGCCGAAGCGGCTCGCCCCGTTCGCCCACGCGCTGGAGGCGACGGTCGTGGACGGCGAGCAGGACCTCGCCGACGGCCGGCTGGTGCTGCTGCACGATCCGGCCGGGCACGACGCCTGGCGCGGAACGTTCCGCCTGGTGACCCTTGTGCGGGCGGAGCTGGAGCCGGAGATGGCCGCCGACCCGCTGCTGCCCGAGGTGTGCTGGTCGTGGCTGACCGGCGCGCTCCAGGCGCGCGGGCTGACGTACGGGGAGCCGAGCGGGACCGTCACGCGCGCGAGTTCGCACTATTTCGGGGGGCTGGCGGAGCGTCCGGCGGCCTCGCAGATCGAGATCCGGGCGTCCTGGACGCCTCGCGAGGGCCTGGGCGGAGTCCCGGACACCGGGGCGCACCTGTCGTCCTGGTGCGACCTGCTGGCGCAGGTGGCCGGGCTGCCGCCGGCCGGACCCGGCGACGCGTCCGTGGTGACCCTCCCGCAACGCCGGGGGCCACACTCACGTTGACCATCTCTTTGTCGATACGGCCATTTTCGATCCCGTCTGACACCCACTTAAACCGACTCGATCTTCGGATGATCGATCGCGTGTCCGAATTGCACAGATTGTTACTCACTAGATCGTGATCATTCTCTAAAGGACCCCGGGTTCGCTGCCGAAGACGACTGTGACCTTGAAAGCACGGTTCGTCCCGGCTTCCTCCCCACGAGCCCCCCACGAACCGGCTCCCGTCCCCCACCCAGGAGGCCTGGTGTCCGTTCTCCTCGAGCAGCCCGCAAGCCTGGTCGCCTACCGCCCGAACAAGCCCACCGCCATGGTGGTCGTGGCCGACCCGCGCGTCCGCTCCACCGTCACCCGTCACCTGTGGGCGCTCGGTGTGCGCGACGTCATCGAGGCCTCGTCCGTCGCGGAGGCTCGTCCCCGCATCGGCAACCCCCGCGACATCTGTGTCGCCGACGTCCACCTGCCCGACGGCTCCGGCCTCACCCTGCTGTCGGAGACCCGCGCCGCGGGCTGGCCCAACGGGCTCGCCCTCTCCGCCGCCGACGACATCGGCGCGGTGCGCAACGCGCTCGCCGGCGGCGTCAAGGGCTACGTGGTCACCGGCACCCGCACCAACCTCGGCCTGCCCGGCCGTCCCGGCGCCGCCCCCATGGGCTCGGCCGCCCGTATGCACCGCCGCCCCCCGGGTGCCCCGAGCCACCCGGGCGGCTACCGCGAGCTCTCCGGCCGTGAGGTCGAGGTGCTGCGACTGGTCGCCGAGGGTCAGTCGAACAAGGCCATCGGCGTCTCGATGGGCCTGTCCGCGCTGACCGTCAAGAGCCACCTCGCCCGCATCGCCCGCAAGCTCGGCACGGGCGACCGCGCCGGCATGGTCGCGGTGGCCCTGCGGACCGGCATCATCCACTGAGACCCCACCCGGCCCCGGCGTCCTGGACTCCCCCACGGTCCCTGCGGTCCCCGCGACCCCCAGGAGCGCCACTCCCTCCCCACCGGCCCCTCGCTCCCCTCACCTCCCCTCCCCGCCGTTCCCCGGCCTGACCGGATTACGACCCTGCGCAGCCCGCCGACGGAACGTTCCGTCGGCGGGCTGCGTCGATACACGGATACCCTTGACAGGTGACCGACGCCCAAGAAACCGCAGCAGCCAGTTCACTGCGAACCACCGGAGGCGCCCCTCCGGACGAAGGCGGATCCACTGCTTCCGGGGCGCCGACACCTCTGCTCGAGCCACGCGAGGGCATTCCTCCCGTGATCGCCGACGAGGCCTCCCTCGCCGCGGCCGTCGCCGCCTTCGCCGCGGGCTCCGGCCCGGTCGCCGTCGACGCCGAGCGCGCCTCCGGCTACCGCTACGGACAGCGCGCCTATCTGGTGCAGCTGCGCCGCGAGGGCGCCGGCAGCGCGCTGATCGACCCGGTGGCCTGTCCCGACCTCTCCGCGCTCGGCGCGGCGCTGTCCGACGCCGAGTGGGTGCTGCACGCGGCCACCCAGGACCTGCCGTGCCTGCGGGAGATAGGCATGGTGCCGACGCGGTTGTTCGACACCGAGCTGGCCGGACGGCTCGCCGGGTTCCCGCGGGTCGGCCTCGGCGCGATGGTGGAGGGCGTGCTTGGCTACGTCCTCGAGAAGGGTCACTCCGCGGTGGACTGGTCGACCCGGCCGCTGCCCGAGCCGTGGCTGCGTTACGCGGCCCTCGACGTGGAGCTCCTGGTCGACCTGCGCGACGCGCTGGAGAAGGAGCTGGACCGGCAGGGCAAGCTCGACTGGGCCCACCAGGAGTTCCACGCGATCGCCTCCGCCCCGCCGCCCGAGCCCCGCAAGGACCCCTGGCGTCGTACGTCCGGCATGCACAAGGTGCGCCGGCGCCGGCAGCTGGGCGTCGTGCGGGAGCTGTGGGAGGCCCGGGACCGGATCGCTCGGCGGCGCGACGTGTCGCCGGGCAAGGTGCTGTCGGACGCGGCCATCGTGGAGGCCGCGCTCTCCCTCCCGGCGAACGCGCACGCGCTGGCCGCGCTGGCCGGATTCGGGCACCGGATGGGGCGGCGGCAGCTGGAGCAGTGGCAGGCCGCGGTCGACCGGGCGAAGGCGCTGAGCGAGTCGCAGCTCCCCCAGCCGGGACAGCCGGTGACGGGGCCGCCGCCGCCGCGCGCCTGGGCCGACAAGGACCCCGCGGCCGCCGCGCGGCTCAGCGCGGCGAGGTCGGCGGTCTCGGCGTTGGCCGAGGAGCTGAACATGCCGCAGGAGAACCTCATCGCGCCGGACGCGGTGCGGCGGGTGTGCTGGGAGCCCCCGGCAGCGGACCCGGAAGCGGTGACGACGGCGCTCACCGGGTACGGAGCGCGTCCCTGGCAGGTGGAGCAGGTCGCGCCGGTGCTGGCCGCAGCGCTGTCGGACAAGGGCGAGTGACCGCGGCGGCCCCGTGCGCGCCACGACGGTCGTACGGCGGCCGGTACGGCCGCCCGTCCTGCGGCCGTGGACAGGTCACCTCGTCGCTCCTCGCATGAAACCGTTGTAGATGTATTTCTGGAGGGCGAGGAAGACGATCAGCGTCGGCAGGATGACGAGCACCGCTCCTGCCGAGATCGTTTCCCAGTGGGCGGCATAGGGGCCCTTGAAGCGGAACAGCGACGTCGAGATCACGCCAAGATCTTGTGACGGCATGTAGAGGAAAGGGATGTAGAAGTCGTTGTAGACGGCGATTCCCTTCACGATCACGACCGTCGCGATCGCCGGTTTCAGCAACGGGAAGATGATCTTTCGGTAGATCGTGAACGCGTTGGCGCCGTCGAGACGGGCCGCCTCGTCCAGGGAGATCGGGATCGATCGCACGAACTGCAGGAAAATGTAGATCGAGACGATGTCCGTGCCCATGTAGAGCGCGATCGGCGCCCAGCGGGTGTCGAACATGCCGAGGCTGTGGACGATCTGGAACGTGGCCACCTGGGTGGTCACCCCGGGGACCAGTGCGGCGACCAGGAACAGGGCGATCACCGGTTTCCGGAACCGGAAGGTGAAACGGTCGATCGCGTACGCCGTCATCGAACCGATCAGAACGGTTCCGCCGACGGAGACCAGCAGAATGAAAGCGGTGTTGCCGAACGCCGTGAGCATCCCGCCGTCCCGGAACGCCGTCACGTAGTTGTCGAAGTTGAACGGGTCGTCCGGGAGCGCGAGCGCTCCGCTGCCGGCCGCCGTCTCATTCTCGGTCTTCAGGGACGTCAGGACGACGACGCCCAACGGGAGCAGCACCACCAGCGTCGCGCCGATCAGCGACAGGTACACGAGGGTGCGGGCAACGGCTCGGCGCGTCATACGAGGTCCACCCTGTCGTCGGGGACGAGGCGTCGCTGCACCCAGGTGACCAGCAGGATGATCAGCAACAGCACCACGGCCGCCGCCGAGGCGAGCCCCGTCTTGTTGAACTGGAAGGCCAGCTTCACGGTCTGGATCACGAAGGTCTCGGTGCCGGTCGCCCCGCCGGTCATGATGTACGGGATCTCGAAGGCCGACAGGGAGCCGGAGACGGAGAGGATCACCGTCAGGGTCAGCACCGGCTTGATGCCGGGCAGGATGACATAGCGGAACTGGTGCCACCGGCTCGCGCCGTCCAGCTCGGCCGCCTCGTACAGCTCCCCCGGGATGGACTGGATCGCGCCGAGGAACAGCACGAAGTTCATGCCGAGGTAGCGCCAGATCGAGACGCCGGCGAGCGAGACGTTCGCCGACGCGGGCGTGCCCAGCCAGGCGCGGTCGGTGTGGTGGCCGAAGAGGCCCAGCACCGTGTCGAGGGTCCCGCCGTCCTGGAAGAAGTAGAGGAAGACGAAACCGATGGCCACGCCGTTCACCAGGGACGGGAAGAAGAGGACGCCCTTGAAGAAGTTCCGGAAACGGATGCTGAAACTCAGCACGGTCGCGAAGTACAGGGCGGCCACGATCTGGATCACCGAGGCGGCCAGGTAGTAACCGCTCACCCAGAACACCTGGAAGAGGTCCTCCCTGGTGAAGATCTCCGCGTAGTTCTCCGCGCCGGTGTAGTGCAGTTCGGGGCTGACGCCGTCCCAGTCGGTGAAGCTGTAGGCGACCATGTTGACGATCGGCGCGTACGTGAACGTGATCAGCAGGGCGAGCGGAGCGAGCAGGAACAGCCAGGGGGTCAGCAGCCGCCAGGTGCGCGTCCGGCGCGGCGCCGGCCGCGGAGCGGCGCTCCCCGTGGAGGGCGCCGCGGCCGCGGCGGGGGCCTTCCCCACGCCGCGCGCCGGGGTGTGGGCGCCCGCGTGCGTCATCGGTCGCCCACGTTCGCCTGTGTCTCGGTCCACTTCTTGCCGAGCCCGGTGAGGAAGTCGTCCAGGCTGCCCTTCTTCGCGCCGCGCGCGAGGTCGACCAGGTCCTGGCGGTACTCGGGCTTGAAGATGCCGACCTCGGACTGGTCGTCGATCAGCTTGACCTTCGCGCCCGCGGAGTCGTCCAGCTCGATGAGCTTGACGTGCGCCTCCTCGTAGGGCTTCAGCACCTTGGGCATGGCCGCGTCCTTGAGCGGGGAGATGGCGAGGTTGTCCTTGTCGTAGCCGGACTTGTCGGTGAACCAGTCGATCCAGGCGCGGGCCGCCTCCTTGTGCTTCGAGTGCACGTTGACGGCCTGGTTGTAGTCGGGGCCGACGGTCGCGCAGTACGCCCCGTCCGTCTGCGCGGGAAACGGCATGAAACCGATGTCGTCCGGGTTCACGCCGGCCTTCTTCGCGGCGTCCTGGAACTGGATGATCGCCCAGGTGCCGAGCCACTGCGTGGCGATCTCGCCCTTGGCCGTGCGGGGCTTGGACTCCTCCCAGTTGCTGGTGGTCGGGTCCTTCTCGGCGAGGCCCTGCTTGACGATGTCGTACAGGAGCGTGTCGCCGACGCGCAGGTCGGAGCCCTGCGCCCACGGGTCGCCCTCGGCCAGCTTGGTGGTCGCCTGCGGGTCGCAGTGCACCGCGCCGTCGACGTAGGTCCACGAGGTGAGCGGCCACTGCGCGGCGAAGTTGGTGTAGTACGGCACCGCGTCGGTCTTCGTCTTGATCGCCTTCAGGCCGGTGAGGAACTCGGCCGGGGTGGTGGGCCATGCGGTGACCCCGGCCTCCTTCCAGATCCGCTTGTTGTAGACGAAGCCGGGCATCACACCGACCGGGCTCTGGCCGTAGACCTTGCCGCCGACGGTGGTGAAGTCGGTGAAGCGGTATTTCTTGCTGCGCTCGGCGGCGGTGCCGAGCGAGGCGAAGAACTTCGGGTAGTCGTTCTTCTTGATGACGGCGGGGATCAGCAGGACGTCTCCGTAGTCGTCCGTGTTCATGCGGATCTTGATCTCGGCCTCGTAGTTGGTGAGGGCCTGGAACTCCACCTTGACCTTGGGATAGGTCTTGTTGAACTCGGCGGCGTACTTCTTCATCGTGCCGTCCTGCACGAGGTCGGTCCGCACGGTGAGGACCGTGATGGATCCGCTGACCTTGGCCGGGTCGTCGGGCGCGTTGGCGTCCGCGCCCTTCGTGCTTGCTCCGGTGCCGGTGCACCCGGGGAGCAGCAGGGCGGCCGCGGCGGTCGTGGCGAGGACGTGGACGGTGCGGCGGTTCATGTGCGTCACTTCCGTTCGTGGGGACGGATGAGCACGTGCGGGTGGGGCGAGGAGAGTGGGTTGGCTGATTCGGCACTCTGACAGCGCTTTCTCAACCGGTAAAGTCAGATTCCCGCCAAGGAGGAAGAAACCGCGTTCAATTGTGGGCTTGACCGGTTTAGGGAGTGCGCATGCTGGAGGCCTCACCACTCGACGACGGATGGCAGTTGCGGCACGGGGGCGGGAGACTGCCGGCTGTGGTGCCGGGCTGTGTGCACACCGATCTGCTCGCCGCCGGGGTGATCCCGGACCCGTTCCTGGGGCGGGCCGAGACCGAGGTCGCGTGGGTGGGCCGGCGGGAGTGGACGTACGAGACGCAGCTGCCGGCCGTACGGTCCGGGCACGAGCAGACCGACCTGGTCTTCGACGGGCTCGACACGGTCGCCGAGATCACCGTGGACGGTCATCTCCTCGGCCGGGTGCGGAACATGCACCGCGCGTACCGCTTCGACGTGACGGGACTCAGCGGTCCGCTGACCGTCCGGTTCGTCTCCGCCTACGCCGAGGCGGAGGCCGTGCGCGGGAAGGTCGGCGACCGGCCCGGCGCCTATCCGGAGCCGTACCAGTACCTGCGCAAGATGGCCTGCTCGTTCGGCTGGGACTGGGGGCCCACGCTGGTGACGGCCGGGATCTGGCGGCCGGTGCGGCTGGAGCGCTGGTCGACGGCGCGGCTCGCCCGGGTGCGGCCGCTGGTGACGGTCGAAGGGGACGTCGGCGTCGTCGAGTTGCGGGTGGACGTGGAGCGGACCCGGGTGGAGGCGGGGCTCGTACTGGAGGCCCGGGTGGGGGGACGACGGGCGCGTGCCGAGGTGACGGGCACGCACGGCGTCGTGCGGGTGGAGGTTGCGGACCCGGACCTGTGGTGGCCCCGCGGATACGGTGAACAGACTCTGTACGACGTCGAGCTGACGCTGCATCACGGGAGTGCGCCGCTCGACGTCTGGCGGCGGCGGGTCGGCTTTCGCAGCGTCGGGCTGGACACCTCCGCCGATGCGCACGGGAGCGGCTTCACCCTCGTGGTCAACGGGGAGCGGCTCTTCGCGCGGGGCGTGAACTGGATCCCGGACGACGTGTTTCCCTCCCGGGTGACACGGGAGCGATACCGGAAGCGGTTGCGGCAGGCGGCCCACGCAGGGGTCGACCTGGTCCGGGTGTGGGGCGGCGGCATCTACGAGAGCGAGGACTTCTACGACGCCTGCGACGAGCTGGGGCTGCTGGTCTGGCAGGACTTCCCGTTCGCGTGCGCGGCCTACCCCGAGGAGCAGCCGTTGCGGGGCGAGGTGGAGGCGGAGGCCCGCGAGAACGTCGTACGGCTGATGCCGCATCCCTCGCTCGTGCTGTGGAACGGCAACAACGAGAATCTGTGGGGTTTCCGGGACTGGGGCTGGGAGGAGCGTCTCACCGGGGACTCCTGGGGTGAGGGCTACTACCTGGGGATGCTCCCGAGAGTCGTCGGCGAGCTGGATCCGACGCGGCCGTACACGGCGGGGAGCCCGTGGTCGGGTTCGTGGGAGCGCCATCCGAACGATCCGGCACACGGCACGCACCACTCGTGGGAGGTGTGGAACCGGCAGGACTACGCCGAGTACCGAAGTGAAGTGCCGCGCTTCGTGGCCGAGTTCGGCTGGCAGGCCCCGCCGGCCCACGCCACGCTGCGGCGGGCGCTGCCGGACGAGGAGCTCGCGGCGGACTCGCCCGGCATGCTGCACCACCAGAAGGCGGAGGACGGCAACGGCAAGCTGGAGCGCGGCCTCGCCCGCCATTTCCCCCTTCCGCAGGGCGACTTCGACCGGTGGCACTACCTCACACAGGTCAACCAGGCGAGGGCGGTGGCGACCGGGGTCGAGCACTGGCGGTCGCACTGGCCGGTGTGCGCGGGCACGATCGTCTGGCAGCTCAACGACTGCTGGCCGGTGACGTCCTGGGCGGCGATCGACGGGGACGGGCGGGAGAAGCCGCTCTACCACGAGCTGCGGCGGCTGTACGCGGACCGGTTGCTCACGTTGCAGGTGCGGGACGGGCGGCTCGTGTCGGCCGCCGTCAACCAGTCGGCCGAGCCGTGGACGGGCCCGCTGACGCTGCGGCGGCTGACCGTGGAGGGCGACGTCGTCGGTACCGCGACGCTGGAACTGGCCGTCGGCGCACGGTCGGTGGGGGTGGTGCCGGTGCCGGCGGAGCTGGAGCCGGCCGGGGCGAAGGAGTTCCTGGTGGCCGACGCGGGGGGCCTGCCCGCACCGGACGCGTCCGGGGGCGCAGGGCGGGCCGCGGGCGGGGGCCGGCTGCGGGCTGTGCACTTCCCGGTGGCCGACCGTGACTTCGCCCTTCCGCGGCCCGAGTTCACGGTGGACGTGACCGGGGGGGCCGTCACCGTCACGGCGCGCACCCTCGTGCGGGACCTCTTGCTCCAGGCCGACCGGCTGGACCCGGGAGCACGGGCCGACCGGGGGCTGGTGACGTTGCTGCCCGGGGAGCGCGTGACGATCGGGGTGGAGGGCTGGGAGACTCCGGACGCCGCCGCCGCCCGGGCCGCGCTGTACTGCCAGGAGCCCGCTCGATGACGGCGTCCCCCGCCCCCCGCATCACCATCAAGGACGTCGCCGCGCGCGCGGGGGTGTCCAAGGGCGCGGTGTCCCTCGCCTTCAACCGCAAGCCGGGGCTGTCGGAGGCGACCCGGGACCGGATCTTCACCGCGGCGCGGGAGCTGGGCTGGGAGCCGAACCTGACGGCCCGGTCGCTGTCGAGTTCGCGGGTGGACGTGGTGGGGCTCGCGATCTGCCGGCCGGCCAGGATGCTGGGCCTGGAGCCGTTCTACATGGACTTCGTCTCCGGTGTGGAGAGCGTGCTGACCGAGCATTCCTGCTCGCTGCTGCTGCGACTGGTGCGCAGCGTCGAGGAGGAGGCGGGGCTCCAGGAGTCGTGGTGGCGGGGCCGGCAGATCGGCGGGTCGATCCTGGTGGACTTCCGGGCGGACGATCCCCGGGTGGCGGCGGTCGAGCGGCTCGGGATGCCGGTGGTCGCCGTCGGGCATCCGTCGCTGACGGGGGGTCTGACCTCGGTGTGGACCGACGACGCGACGGCCGTGACGGAGGCGGTGCGCTATCTCGCGGCGCTCGGGCACCGGCGGATCGCCCGGGTGGGGGGTGCGGCCTCGCTCGGGCACACGATGATGCGGACGGCCGCGTTCGACGCGGCGGCGCGCCGTCTCGGGCTGGCCGGAGCCTGGCAGGTCGCGACGGACTACTCCGGGGAGGCAGGGGCGCGGGCCACCCGGTCGATGCTGACCGCCGCCCCGTCGGACCGCCCTACCGCAATCGTTTACGACAACGACATCATGGCGGTGGCGGGGCTGGCGGTGGCGGCCGAGATGGGGCTCGCCGTGCCGGGTGACGTCTCCCTGCTCGCCTGGGACGACTCGCAGCTGTGCCGGCTCACCCATCCGACGCTCTCCGCGATGAGCCACGACGTGCACGGATTCGGCGCGGAGGCCGCGCGGACGCTGTTCGGGGTGCTCACGGGGTCGGGTCCGGGGTCGCATCCGGTGCCGACGCCGGTGCTCACACCGAGGGGGTCGACGGCCCCGCCGCGGGCATGAACCGGGGTGATCGCGCAGACTCGTCGGGTGTGACGTTCGCCGCTCCTCCCGGCAGGGGTGTGCAGCTACGTTACCCACAAGTAGCATGGGCCCTGAGCGCGTGCTCAGCGCTTGCGTGTCGCAGCAGTGCCACCCCGCACCCTGGAGGAGAGCCATCGTGCCTCGTACCGTCAGGGACGTCGTCTTCGTAGACGGCGTCCGTACCCCGTTCGGCAAGGCGGGCCCGAAGGGCATCTACCACGAGACCCGCGCCGACGACCTCGTCGTCAAGGCGATCCGGGAGCTGCTGCGCCGCAACCCCGGCCTGGACCCCGCGAAGATCGACGAGGTCGCCATCGCCGCGACCACGCAGATCGGCGACCAGGGCCTGACCATCGGCCGCACCGCCGGCATCCTGGCCGGTCTGCCGACCTCGGTCCCCGGCTACTCCATCGACCGCATGTGCGCGGGCGCCCTGACGGCCGTCACCGCGGTCGCCGGCTCGGTCGCCTTCGGCGCGTACGACGTCGCCGTCGCGGGCGGCGTCGAGCACATGGGCCGCCACCCCATGGGCGAGGGCGTGGACCCGAACCCGCGGTTCGTCAGCGAGAAGCTGGTCGACGAGTCCGCCCTGTTCATGGGCATGACCGCGGAGAACCTGCACGACCGCTACCCCCAGATCACCAAGCAGCGCGCCGACGAGTACGCGGTGCGCTCGCAGGAGAAGGCCGCCAAGGCGTACGCCAACGGCAAGATCCAGGCCGACCTGGTGCCGGTCTCGGTGCGCCGCACCAACCCGGAGGCCGGTGAGACGGGCTGGGGCCTGGTCACCGCCGACGAGCCGATGCGCCCGGGGACCACGCTGGAGAACCTCTCCGGTCTGAAGACCCCGTTCCGTGTGCACGGCCGGGTCACCGCCGGAAACGCGGCCGGTCTCAACGACGGCGCAACCGCTTCCCTGATCGCTTCCGAGGACTTCGCGCGCGAGAACGGCCTGCCGGTCAAGATGCGTCTCGTCGCGTACTCCTTCGCGGGCGTCGAGCCGGAGGTCATGGGCTACGGCCCGATCCCGGCCACGGAGAAGGCACTCGCGCAGGCGGGTCTGTCCATCTCCGACATCGGTCTGTTCGAGATCAACGAGGCCTTCGCCGTCCAGGTGCTGGCCTTCCTCGACCACTACGGCATCGCCGACGACGACGAGCGCGTCAACCAGTACGGCGGCGCGATCGCCTTCGGCCACCCGCTCGCCTCCTCCGGCGTCCGTCTGATGACGCAGCTGGCCCGCCAGTTCGAGGAGCAGCCCGGCGTCCGCTACGGCCTGACCACGATGTGCGTCGGCTTCGGCATGGGCGCGACGGTCATCTGGGAGAACCCGCACTTCGACGGAGGCGACAAGTGAGCACCACCACCGCTGAGCTTCTGAAGGGCGCGGCCGAGCTGTTCCCGGACGAGGTCGTCACGCAGGCGCACGTACGCCATCTGGACCTGCCGTTCGGCGCGGGGCGCTTCGCCCTGATCACGCTGGACAACGGTTTCGACCACACCAAGCCGACCACCTTCGGCCCGCAGTCCCTCGCCAACCTCGACCTCGCGATCGACCAGGTCGAGAAGGAGGCCGCGGCCGGCGAGATCGTCGGGGCCGGCGTCACCGGCAAGCCGTTCATCTTCGCCGTCGGCGCGGACCTCAAGGGCGTCGAGCTCCTCAAGGACCACAAGGACGCGCTCGCCATCGGCAAGGGCGGCCACGAGGTCTTCAAGCGCCTCGCGCATCTCGCGGTCCCGACCTTCGCCTACTACAACGGCGCGGCGATGGGCGGCGGCGTCGAGGTCGGTCTGCACTGCCGGTACCGCACGGTGTCCGCGGCGCTGCCCGCGTTCTCGCTGCCCGAGGTCTTCCTCGGTCTGGTCCCCGGCTGGGGCGGCTGCACCCTGCTGCCGAACCTGATCGGCGCGGACAAGGCGGTCTCGGTGATCATCGAGAACTCGCTCAACCAGAACAAGCAGCTCAAGGGTGTGCAGGTCTACGAACTGGGCATCGCCGACGCCCTGTTCGAGGGCGCCGACTTCCTGGAGCAGTCGCTGATCTGGACGGCGTCCGTCCTCAAGGGCGAGATCGTCGTCGACCGCCCGGTGATCGACCGCGGCGAGGCCTGGGACCAGGCCGTCGCGCGCGGCCGGTTCGTCGCGGACAGCAAGGTGCACGGCGCGGCCCCGGCCGCCTACCGTGCGCTGGACATCATCGCCGCCGCCAAGAACGGCGACCTCCAGCAGGGCTACGACGCCGAGGACGTGGCGCTCGCCGACCTGATCATGGGCGGTGAACTGCGCTCCGGCATCTACGCGTTCAACCTGGTGCAAAAGCGCGGCAAGCGTCCGGCCGGCGCCCCGGACAAGTCCCTGGCCCGTCCGGTCACCAAGGTCGGCGTGGTGGGCGCGGGGCTGATGGCCTCGCAGCTCGCGCTGCTGTTCCTGCGCCGCCTGGAGGTGCCGGTCGTGCTGACCGACATCGACCAGGAGCGCGTCGACAAGGGCGTGGGCTACGTCCACGCCGAGATCGACAAGCTGCTCGCCAAGGGCCGTGTCAACCAGGACAAGGCCAACCGCCTCAAGGCCCTGGTGTCCGGCGTCCTGGACAAGGCCGAGGGCTTCTCCGACGCGGATTTCGTCATCGAGGCCGTGTTCGAGGAGATCGGTGTCAAGCAGCAGGTGTTCGCGGAGGTCGAGGCGGTCGCCCCGGCGCACGCCATCTTCGCGACGAACACCTCCTCGCTGTCGGTCTCCGAGATGGCGTCGAAGCTGAAGAACCCCGAGCGGGTCGTGGGCTTCCACTTCTTCAACCCGGTCGCGATCCTGCCCCTGCTGGAGATCGTCCGCGGTGAGCAGACCGACGACGCCTCGCTGGCCACGGCCTTCGCCGTCGCCAAGAAGCTGAAGAAGACGGCGGTTCTGGTGAAGGACGCCCCGGCGTTCGTCGTGAACCGCATTCTCACCCGTTTCATGGGCGAGGTGCAGAACGTCATCGACGAGGGCACCCCCGTCGAGGTCACGGAGAAGGCGGTGGAACCGCTCGGCCTGCCGATGTCCCCGCTGGTGCTGCTCGAGCTGGTCGGCCCCGCGATCGGTCTGCACGTCTCGGAAACGCTCAACCGCGCGTTCCCGGACCGTTTCACGGTCTCCCCGAACCTCGCGGCCGTCGTCAAGGCGGGCAAGCGCGGTTTCTACGTCTACGACAGCGGCAAGCCGGAGCTGGACCCCGAGGTCTCGGCGCTCCTGCAGCAGGGCGACAGCGTCCTGACCGAGGAGCAGGTGCTGGCCCGCGTCCTGGACGCGGTGGCGCAGGAGATCGGGCTCATGCTCGACGAGGGCGTCGTCGCCGAGGCCCAGGACATCGACCTCTGCCTCATCACCGGCGCCGGCTGGCCCTTCCACCTGGGCGGCATCACGCCGTACCTGGACCGCGCGGGCGTCTCCGAGCGGGTGAACGGCAAGAAGTTCCTGGCGCCGGGTGTCGCGTCGGTGCCGGCGTAACGGTTACCGAAAGAGGTGCCGTAAGAGTTGCTACGGCCGTAAGCGTCGTAACGGCTTACGACCCGTCACCGGTCGCCGGGGGCAGGGCGAAGTGAGGAGGGCCTCCGCTCATGGCGGAGGCCCTCTGCCGTCCGGCCGTCGCCCTGGACGGCCGGCGGCCCGGGCGGGTGGGCCGCTGCGGGCCGAGCCTGCCGCCGCGGATCCCGCGCTCGATCCCGCCGGCATGGTTCGCCGAGCTGTTCGCGGCGCCGCCCTCCCACCGCGAGCGGGCCCTGGTCGCCCTCTGGATCTCCACCGGGCTGCGGGCTCCGGAGCCGGGCGGCATGCGTCAGCGCCATGTCGGCCCCGGCCGGCGGTCGTTCGTCCACGGCGGCGAGGCGGGGGTCCGGCGCCGAGAGGTCCGCGCGGGCCAGCCGCGCGAGGCCGCCGCCGCCCGGCGCCGGCTGTGCGCCGTCATCCAGTCGAGGCGTTCGACAGCGGACCGAGCCGTCGAGGCCTCCTGGTCAGGGAACCTGGTCGCTCTTCGGCCCGATGTCCTCGTTCCTGGTCGGAGTTCCGTCCGGGGCGAACGGGTGGTGGAAGGTGAAGGCGTGCGGCGCGGAGCCGTGGCCGTGGAGGTGCTCCAGCCGGAACACCCCGTCCCGCCAGGTGGGCGTCACGTCGTCGGGGAGCCACCAGAACACGTGGTTCGGGTGCTCTGTCCGCTCGAACCAGTCGTAACGCCTGTTCAGCGCGTCACGGTGCACACCGGTGTAGACGGCGTCGAAGGCGGGGCGCAGGCCGGTCCAGAGTGAGAGGGTCGCGGCCAGGGCGGTGGTCTCCCGCGTCCGGCCCTTGCTGTACCACGCCGGTACGGCGAACTCTCCCCATGCACCCCAGTCCGCCCCGAAGAGTGTGCCCCGGTCACCGTCCGCCGCCTCGGCATGCGCGAGGTGTCCGGGGTGCCGGCTGATCTTCCGGTAGACGGCCTCGCCGACGTCGTAGAACTCGCGCGTGAGAGGTGCGGGTTCGGCGAGAGGTGACTTCAGGACGCCGAACGTGTACAGCGCCAGTCGGGGCATGGGCATGCGTCTCTCCCTGGTCGGGGGTGCCTGGTGTGGACCTGGTTCGGTGGCTCACGCACGGGGGCGAGGATCGGTGGGCCTGCGGGCTCGTCCCGTCGCGGGTGGCTCAGCCTGGAGGAACTCCCCGTGCAACCGCGGGCGACGGCGACGACCACCGAAGGCCAGGTGAAGGTAGCGGCCCCGGCGGGGCCGTGTCGAAGTTGCGTTTTCCCTGTCCAGGTGGCCTCTTGGCCGGGTCCCCGTGGGAGTTGGGACGGTCGCGCCGCCTGCCGTCGAGCCGAGGGCAGCGGGATGCAGGGTCGCGCGGCAGGGGGCCGGGGGCTGAGGGCCGGGGGCTGAGGGCCGGAGGGTGAGGACCGGGGGCTGAGGGCCGGGGGCGAGGGGGCTGAGCGCCGAGGCGGTTGCCTGCGCCTCAGACCGTCTGCCAGGCCGTGAGGGCCAGGCCCGGCTCGTCCTTGCGGCGGGTGAGGTGCAGCAGCCCGGTCGACGGGGACAGGGCGGCCGCGACCACCCGGTCCTCGTGGTCCTTCGCGAGCGCCACGCCGGCGTCGGCGGGCAGCTGGGGGCCGGACTCGGTCCACCAGGCGCCGACCGACTCCTGTTCGGTCGGATAGGCGGCGAACGCGACGCGGCCGCTCGCGGAGCGCTGGGCGAGCAGCGTGCAGTCGTGGTCGTCGAGGCGGGTGCGGATCGCGGCGACCGGGCCGGGTCCGGCGGCGGCGAGGAGCGCGACGGGTTCGGAGCCGGGACGCCAGGCGCACAGATCGCCGGTGTCGTCGGTGTAGAAGAGCGTGACGTGCCCCGCCGAGGTGGCCAGCGCCCGCAGCGTGCCGGGCCGGACGGACGTCTTGAGAGGCTCCTGCAGGACCGGCTGGGCGCCCGGCTCCTCCTGCCGCCAGTGCAGGAGACCGTCGGACCCGGCGGCGAACGCCTCGACGCGGCCGGAGGTCCCCGCCGCCGCGACGGGCGGTCCCTCGACGCCCTGCCCCTTCAGGTCGCGCCAGGGGTCCCAGCCGCCCTTCTCCTTCTGGGCGACCACGGACAGTCCGGCGCCGGTGTTGCGGACGAAGACATGCGCACGTCCCTGGGCGTCCACGGCGACCGCGGGCGTTCCGGTCCGGTCGCCCTTCTTGTCGGGATGACCGACGGGGGCCCAGTCCAGCGGGGCGAGCAGGGGCCGGAAGTGCGTCGAGTGCACCAGTGCGGCCGCCTCCCGCGCGGTGGGCCGCCAGGAGGCCAGGTGGGCGTAGCCGTTCGCGCCCTGGCCGACGGCGAGAACCTGGTGGAGTCTCTGGTCGCCGCCGACCCGGCGCGGGGCCTCCCAGGGGCCGCCCGGGACGTGTTCAGCACGGCACAGGACGGCGTCGTCCGACATCAGATAGACAGCCAGCCGTCCGTCGCGGCCGCGTATGAGCCAGTCGCCGTTCACCCGATCACTTTATGCCGGGGTCCCGACGACGCCCGCCGGGGGTCGCGTCCGCCGACCTCGTCCGGCGACCTCGTCCGGCGATCTCGTCCAGGGGTCGCGTCCGCGGGCTGCGTCCCCGGTTCTCGGTCGCGGGTCTCGTCCGCGACGCCGTCCGTGCGACGCTGGTCCGCATGGACGACGACAACTCCGCGCCCGCGCTGCTCGTGATCGTCGACGCCGCGAACGTCGTCGGGTCGGTCCCCGACGGATGGTGGCGGGACCGGCGGGGCGCGGCGGAGCGGTTGCGCGACCGGCTGGCCGCGGACGGCCTCTTGGGGCACTCCGGGCCCGTGGACATCGTCCTCGTCGTCGAGGGCACGGCCCGCGGGGTGGAGCCGGCGCCCGGCGTGCGGGTGGAGGCGGCCCCCGGCAGCGGGGACGACCGCATCGTCGAACTGGTCGCCGAGGCCGCCGGCCGCCGCCGTCTCGTCGTCACCGCCGACCGTGAGCTGCGCCGCCGGGTGACGGACCTCGGCGCGGACGTCACGGGCCCGCGCGCGGTACGCGGCTGACACCACGGCGGGTGGGACACCGCACGACGCAGGACGCACGACACCGCTCGCAGGGGCAGGCGGCCGGCCGCCTGCCCCTGGTTGACGGCCTTCGCCTCTGGGCGCGGACGCGGGGGCGGGGCTGCGCAGCCGCGAGCCCGGCCCCGGGCGGTCGCCGTCGGGGGCCGGGCTCGGGGGCGTGCGTCACACGGGGCCGGCGCCGCCGGTGCCCGGGGTGGGGGCGGTGGACGCCTCGGCTCGCCCGAGGCGGCTGTGGGAGCGGCCGTAGAGGAAGTAGACGACGCATCCGATGACCATCCAGATGCCGAACCGCAGCCAGGTCTCGGCGGGCAGGTTGAGCATCAGCCAGAGCGAGGCGAGCACCGACAGGATCGGGACGAACGGCACCCACGGGGTGCGGAAGGCCCGGGGCAGGTCGGGGCGGGACCTGCGCAGGAGGACGACGCCGATCGCGACGACCACGAAGGCGAACAGGGTGCCGATGTTGACCAGCTCGGCGAGCTCGCTCAGCGGGGTGAAGCCGGCGACGATCGCGATGATCCCGCCGAGCAGGATCGTGGGCCGGTGCGGGGTCTTGTAGCGCGGGTGGACGTGGGAGAAGAAGCGGGGCAGCAGTCCGTCGCGGCTCATCGCGAAGAAGACACGGGTCTGGCCCAGCAGCAGGATCATGCAGACGGTGGTGAGGCCGACGGCGGCGCCGAAGCTGATGAAGCCCGCGAACCAGGGGTGCCCGGTGGCCTTGAAGGCGTCGGCGAGCGGGGCGGTGATGGACAACTTGGTGTAGTGCTCCATGCCCGTGACGACGATCGACACCAGCACGTACAGCGTGGTGCAGATGATGAGGGAGCCGATGATGCCGCGGGGCATGTCCCGCTGCGGGTGCTTGGTCTCCTCCGCGGCCGTGGCGACCACGTCGAAGCCGATGAAGGCGAAGAAGACCACCGAGGCGGCGGTGAAGATGCCCATGACGCCGAAGTTGGAGGGCGCCCAGCCGAACATCAGCTGGATGAGCGGGGAGTTCAGCCCCCCGCCGGCCTCGACGGCCTGCGCCTTGGGCACGAACGGGTCGTAGTTCTCGCCCTTGATGAAGAAGGCGCCGGCGATGATCACGGTCAGCACGACCGTCACCTTGATGGCGACCACGATCGAGGTCACACGCGCGGAGAGCTTGGTGCCGAGCACGAGGATGGCGGTGAGCACCAGAACGAGTGCGGCGGCGAGGATGTCGAAGCCGAAGCCGTGGGCCCCGTCCCGGCTGCCGAGCGCCGCCGGCAGGTGCCAGCCGGCGTTGTCCAGCAGTGAGGCGATGTAGCCGGACCAGCCGACGGCGACCACCGCGGTGCCGAGCGCGAACTCCAGGACCAGGTCCCAGCCGATGATCCAGGCGGGCAGTTCGCCGAGGGAGGCGTACGAGAAGGTGTACGCGGAGCCCGCCACCGGGACGGTGGAGGCGAACTCGGCGTAGCAGAGCGCGGCGAGCGCGCAGACGACCCCGGCCACCACGAAGGCCAGGGCCACGGCCGGGCCGGCGTTGTTCTTGGCGACCGTGCCGGTGAGGACGAAGATGCCGGTGCCGATGATGACGCCGACGCCGAAGACGGTCAGGTCGAGCGCGGACAAGGATTTCTTGAGCGCGTGTTCTGGCTCCTCGGTGTCGAGGATGGACTGCTCGACCTTCTTCGTCCGGAAGAGGGTGCTGCTCACGGGGTACCTCCCACGCTGTGTCGTCCTCGACATGATCGAGAGGGGGCGTAGACCGTATGCCCCGCCGCGGGCCGGTTAACGCGAATGGACCGGTTCCACCACTCTTCACAGTGGTGGAACCGGTCCATCCGGGCGGCTCGGGTCGCCTGCGCCGACGTCAGTCGCGGGCGGGCTCCACGGACTCGACCGCCGCGCTGCCGTACCGTCCGTCGAGCTTGGAGACGAGGCCGGTGACCTGCCGCGCGATGTCGGGCGCGGTGAGCCCGATCTCGGCCATGACCTCGGCGCGGGAGGCGTGGTCGAGGAAGCGGGGCGGGATGCCGAAGTCGCGCAGCGGGACGTCGACTCCGGCGTCGCGCAGGGACTGGGCGATCGCCGATCCGACGCCGCCGACGCGGGAGTTGTCCTCGACGGTGACGACCACGCGGTGCCGTTCGGCGAGCGGGGCCATGGCCTCGTCGACGGGCTTGACCCAGCGCGGGTCGACGACGGTGGTGGTGATGCCCTGCCGGTCGAGGAGCGTCGCGATCTCCAGGCACATCGGGGCGAGTGCGCCCACGGAGACCAGCAGCACGTCGGGGGTGTCGGTGCCGCTCTCGCGCAGCACGTCCATCCCGCCGACGCGGCCCACGGCGGGCACGGCGGGGCCGACGGCGCCCTTGGAGAAGCGGACGACGGTCGGCGCGTCGTCGACGGCGACGGCCTCGCGCAGCTGGGCGCGGACCTGGTCGGCGTCGCGCGGGGCGGCGAGCCGCAGACCGGGAACGACCTGGAGGATCGACATGTCCCACATGCCGTTGTGGGAGGCGCCGTCGGTGCCGGTGACGCCCGCCCGGTCCAGTACGAATGTCACACCGCACTTGTGGAGGGCGACGTCCATGAGGACCTGGTCGAAGGCACGATTGAGGAATGTGGCGTACACCGCGAACACCGGATGCACCCCGCCGTGGGCCAGGCCCGCGGCGGAGACCGCGCCGTGCTGCTCGGCGATGCCGACGTCGTAGACCCGGTCCGGGAAGGCTTTGGCGAACTTGTCGAGTCCGACCGGCTGGAGCATGGCGGCGGTGATCGCGACGATGTCCGTGCGCTCCTCGCCGAGCCTGACCATCTCGTCGCCGAAGACGGACGTCCAGTCGGCGCCGGAGGTGGCGATCGGCAGACCGGTGTCGGGGTGGATCTTGCCGACGGCGTGGAAGCGGTCGGCCTCGTCCTGGAGGGCGGGCTGGTAGCCGCGGCCCTTCTCGGTGAGGCAGTGCACGATCACGGGGCCGCCGAAGCGCTTGGCGCGGGCCAGCGCGGACTCGAGCGCCTCGATGTCGTGGCCGTCGATCGGTCCGACGTACTTCAGGCCGAGGTCCTCGAACATGCCCTGGGGGGCGATGAAGTCCTTCAGGCCCTTCTTGGCGCCGTGCAGGGTCTCGTAGAGCGGCTTGCCGACGACGGGCGTGCGCTCGAGGAGGTCCTTGCCGCGGGCCAGGAAACGCTCGTAACCGTCCGTGGTGCGCAGGGTGGCGAGGTGATTGGCGAGGCCGCCGATGGTCGGCGCGTACGAGCGCTCGTTGTCGTTGACGACGATGACCAGCGGGCGGTCCCCGTCGGCGATGTTGTTCAGGGCCTCCCACGCCATGCCGCCGGTGAGCGCGCCGTCGCCGATGACCGCCACGACGTGGCTGTCGCGGTCGAGGATCTGGTTGGCCTTGGCGATGCCGTCGGCCCAGCCGAGCACCGTGGAGGCGTGGCTGTTCTCGATGACGTCGTGCTCGGACTCGGCCTGCGAGGGGTAGCCGGACAGGCCGCCCTTCATCTTCAGCCGGGAGAAGTCCTGCCGGCCGGTGAGCAGCTTGTGCACGTAGGACTGGTGTCCGGTGTCCCACAGGACCTTGTCCTTGGGCGACTCGAAGACCCTGTGCAGGGCGAGGGTGAGCTCGACCACGCCGAGGTTGGGGCCGAGGTGGCCGCCGGTCTTGGAGACGGCGTCCACGAGGAAGGTGCGGATCTCCCCTGCCAGCTGGTCCAGCTCCTCCAGGCTGAGCCGGTCCAGATCGCGCGGTCCCCTGATGCGGGTCAGCAGCGGCACCCGTGCCTCCTTGCAGTAAAAGCTGATCGAGCTGTTGCCGGGCTTGTCGAGTCTAATGTTCCGCCGGGGCGGCCGGACTCCGGCCCGTGCGTCATACGTCACCCGAACGGCCGTACCCACGATCCACCGTTCCCATGACACGACTGTGCCCGGCATCTGAACGGACGCCGGGCACAGGGGGTCGTACGGTCGTACGGAGGGACTAGCCTCGACCGGCCGCCTTCTGGCTCTTGCGGGACACCGAGTCGATGACGACCGCGCCGAGCAGAACACCACCGGTGATCATGTACTGGATCGAGGTGTTCATGTTCAGCAGGTCGAGACCGGTCCGGATGGACTGGATGACCAGCATGCCCAGCAGGGCGGACCAGACGGTGCCGCGGCCGCCGAAGAGGCTGGTGCCGCCGATGACGGCCGCCGCGATGGCGAGCATCAGGGTGTCGCCGGCGCCGGCGCTCAGCGACGCGCCTGCCGTCTGGCCGGCGAAGAACATGCCGCCGACCGCCGCGAACCCGCCGGAGATGGCGAACACGGTGATCCTGACCATCGGCACGTTGATGCCGGCCCGGCGGGCGGCCTCGATGCCGCCGCCGACCGCGAAGACCTTGCGGCCGTACGTGGTGCGACGCAGCACGAAGTCCACGATCACCAGCGCGGCCAGGAAGATGACCAGCGCGTTGGAGACGCCGGAGGCGTTGTTCAGCACCGCGGCGGAGACGAACGCCGCGAGGGCGAGGGCGCCCACGCGCAGCAGGATCTCACCGGTCGCACGGTGCGGGACGCCTGCGGCCCGGCGTCGGCGCTGCTCACCGAAGTTGCCGACCAGGGACAGCACGACGGCCAGGCCGGCCAGCAGGTAGGCCCCGATGATGGCCTGGTCCATGAAGAAGGAGTTCTGGCCGAGCAGGTGGATCGGGCCGGTGTCCGACGGCAGGTTGATCGTGCCGTTGGAGCCGAGCAGCCACAGCATCAGACCGTTCCAGGCGAGGAGGCCGGCCAGGGTGACCACGAAGGCCGGTACGCCGATCTTCGCGAAGAACCATCCGTGCAGGGCGCCGATCGCGATGCCCGTGACAATGGTCAGGGCGAGCGCGAGCCACGGGTTCATGCTGTGGTCCACCACGAACACGGCGAACACCGCGGACGCCAGACCGCTGACGGAGCCGACCGACAGGTCGATCTCCCCGAGCAGCAGCACGAACACCAGGCCGATGGCGAGCATGCCGGTGGCCGACAGGAAGTAACTGATGTTGGAGAGGTTGTCGGCGCTGAGGAAGCGGTCGTTCTTCAGCTGGAAGATCGTCCAGATGACGATCAGGCCGAGGACGACCGGGAGCTGGCCGAGCTCGCCGCTCTTGACCTTGCGCTTGAACTCGGTGACGTAGCCCTTGAGGCCCTCCTCGCGGACCAGCAGCCGCGGGTCGACGACGGAGACGGGCGCGGCCGTCGGGTCGTCGGCGGGCGCGACGGTCGTCTGGTCCTCGACGACGCCCTGGGTCTTCTCGAGCCCGGTGGCCGTCTCGGCCTTGCCCGGCTCTGTGGAGTCGCTCTTCACGGTCTTCGACGTGTCGCTCACTTGGCCGCCTCCGCGGTGCGACGCCCCGCACGACGGGTCACGGCGTTGTCCGTGGCACCGGTGATCGCGGCGATGATCTCTTCGTGGCTGGTGTCCTTCACGGGGAAGGAGCCGTTGTTCTTGCCCAGGCGCAGCACGGCGACGGTGTCCGCGACCGCCTTGACGTCGGCCATGTTGTGGCTGATGAGGATGACGCCGAGGTTGCGCTCGCGCAGCCGCTCGACCAGGTCGAGGACCTGCGCCGTCTGCTCGACGCCGAGCGCCGCGGTGGGCTCGTCGAGGATGACGACCTTCGGGTCGCCGATCAGCGCACGGGCGATCGCGACGACCTGGCGCTGACCGCCCGAGAGGCTCGCGATCGGGATGCGGACGCTCGGGATGCGGATGGAGAGCGTGGAGAGCAGCTCGCGGGCGTTCTTCTCCATCGACACCTCGTCGATGACGCCGCGGCGCAGCAGCTCCCGTCCGAGGTACAGGTTGCCGACGACGTCGAGGTTGTCGCACAGCGCGAGGTCCTGGTAGACCGTCGCGACGCCGAGTCCCTGGGCGTCGTGCGGCTTGTCGATGCTGACCGGCCGGCCCTCCCACTCGATGACGCCCTCATCGATGGGGTGGACCCCTGCGATCGTCTTGACCAGGGTCGACTTCCCTGCGCCGTTGTCGCCCACCAGGGCGACCACTTCTCCGGCGTGGACCTCCAGCTCGACGTCGGTGAGTGCCTGCACCGCACCGAATCGCTTGGAGACTCCGCGCAACGCCAGCACGGGCGTAGCGGACACGTGAACCATCTCCTTCGCCGCCTGACCGGCGGGGATGCCGCGCGCAAAGACAGGCGCGGAGGGATGTGGACGACGGCGCGGGGCGCGACGTCGACGCACGAGGTTTACAAGATGAACATGCGTGAATCCGCTGCGCTTGGCAACGGTTCTCTCACTGGGCGAGGTTCCGTCCGACGCCCTCCCCGGCAGCGGGGTGTGAAGGTGGGGCGGGCGTCGGACAGGTCTCACGGGGACCGCGGGGCGGTCGGCGGTCCCGAAGGCCGGTTCCGGGGAGCGGCGCTCGTGTGCGGCGCGTCCCGGGCGGGGCCCTCGGGACCGCCGAGCCGCTACTGGAGGCCGGCGGCCTTGCAGGCGGCGGCGTACTCGGCGGTGCAGATGTCGGCGACGGTGTAGAGACCGTCCTTGACGACCGTGTCCTTGATGTTGGCCTTGGTGACCGACACCGGGGTCAGCAGCTGCGAGGGAACCTTGTCGCCGGAGCCGCTGGTGAGCGTCTCGGAGGCGGCGCCCTTGATGTCCTTGCCGTTGAGCAGGTCGACCGCGAGCTGGGCGGCGGCCTCGGCCTCCGGCTTGAAGGCCTTGTAGACGGTGGAGGACTGGGTGCCGGCGACGATGCGCTGGATGCCCGCGAGCTCCGCGTCCTGGCCGGTCAGCGGGATGCCGCTGATCTTCGCGCCCTTGAGGGTGTTGGCGATGCCACCGGCCATGCCGTCGTTGGCGGCGTAGACGCCCGCGATGTTCTTGGCGCCCAGCTGGGTGATGGCCGCGGACATCTTCTGGGCCGCGACGGTGTCCTTCCACAGGCCGGACTGCTCGTAGGCGATGTCGACCTTGCCGTCGAGGACCTTGTGCGCGCCCTGCTTGAACTGGCCGGCGTTCGGGTCGGCGTCGTCACCGTTGATCATGACGACCTTGGAGGTGGGGGTCGCCTTCGCGCCGAGGGCGTCGAGCAGGGCCTGGCCCTGGAGCTCGCCGACCTTGACGTTGTCGAACGAGACGTAGGCGCTGACCGGGCCCTGGGCGAGACGGTCGTACGCCACGACCTTGACGCCCTTGTCGACCGCGGACTGGATCGAGGACTTGATCGCGGCGGAGTCCTGGGCGGAGATCACGATGACCTTCACGCCCTTGGTCACCATGCTGCTGACCTGCTGCGCCTGCTTGGCCGGGTCGGCCGCGGCGTTGGCGTACTCGAGCTTGCAGTCGGAGCAGAGCGCCTTGACCTTGGCGTCGAAGTACGGCTTGTCGAACTTCTCGTACCGCGCGGTGACGCTGTCGGGAAGCAGCAGGCCGATGGACTTGTCGCCCGAGCTGCTGCTGCCGGAGTCGCTGGCCTTGTCGTCGCCCGCCTTGCCGCACGCGGCAATCGACAGCGCCATGGACACGGCGGTGGCGCCGATCACGACTCTACGCATCGTTGCGTTCATTGGGGTGTGCCTCCCTGACAGGGCCGCAGCGCTGCGGCCGAGGTGGCTCGAAGTCAACTCGGCCGCAAGTTCGGCGTCAAGAAGTAAATACTTAACGAGATGGCAACGGCGTCATTCGTTCTCTAAGTGAAGGCAGGTGTCGCTGCGGTCAGGGTGCCGTCCAAAAGGGTCGAATCGCCCATCTCGCTCAGTGCGAGAGCGAGCGCTCCGAGCACCTCCGCACGGCCCCCAAGTGCCCCCGGGAGAACGGAGAGTTGACGCGCCGCACTCGGGATCGCATAGCGGCCGACGGACTCCCTTATCGGACCGAGCACCAGCTCTCCCGCCTCGGCGAGATCACCGCCCAGGACCACCCGGCTCGGGTTCAGCAGATTGCAGAGATTGGCCACTCCACTGCCGACGTGTCGGCCGACGTCGGCGATCACCCGACGGCAGCCCGGATCACCGTCCCTGGCCAGCCGCACCACACCTTCCATCGTCAGATCCGTGCCGTGGCTGGACTGGAGGAGCGGGAGCACGTAGCGCGCGGCCGCGAAGGTCTCCAGGCAGCCCCGGTTTCCGCAGCGGCAGACCGGGCCGGACTCGTCAAGTGTAATATGTCCGATTTCTCCTGCGGTTCCGCCGGGCCCGCGGTAGATCTTCCCCTCGATCACCAGGCCGGCTCCGACACCGCTCGCGACCTTGATGTAGGCGAGGTCGCGCACGCCCCGGCCGCTGCCCCAGACCATCTCTCCGAGGGCCCCGAGGTTGGCGTCGTTGTCCACGTGCACAGGCACGCCCAGCCGGCCCCTCATCTCCTCCGCGGGCCTGGTCCCGATCCAGCCGGGCAGGATGGCGGACGAGCCGAGCGTGCCGGACTCGAGATCGATCGGCCCGGGCACGCCCAGGCCCACTCCCGCGATCTTCGCGCGGTCCACCCCGGTGGCCTCGATCAACCGGCTGACCAGCTGTTCCGCCCGGTCGAAGCCCTGCGTCGACGAGGCGTCCACATCCAGCGGCTCGGACTCCTCGGCGAGGACCTGATGGGCCAGGTTGCCCACGGCCACCCGTAGGTGCGTGTGCCCGAAGTCGACCCCTATGACGATGCCGGCATCGCCGCTCAGACTGACGCTGCGGGCCCTTCGGCCACCGGCCGAGGTGGGCGTCACCTCCACCGTGCCGCCGTCCTTCAACTCGCGCACGATGTTGGAGACGGTCGCGGCCGAGAGGCCGGTCGCCCGGGCGATCTCCGCCTGTGTGAGGGATCCGGCCAGACGCACGGCGCGTACGACCCGCTCCAGGTTGGCTCGGTGCAGCGACGACTGCGACCCCGGAGTCTCCACGACGACCTCCTGCGCGCGGGGCCGCATCGATGAGACCCCGTCTATGTCCAACTAGTGAACTCTAAGCTGAGCCGTTCGCGTTGCCTCCCGTCAAGAGGTTGAACAGTATCCGCCCGGTTGCAGAGAGACACGGAGTGTGGCGAAACGATCGGTAACGGACGGTACCGGGGTGGGCGCGGGGGGTTGCGCGACGGGGTTGCGCGCCGGTGCGCGGAAGTCCGGGGCGCGGGCCGGCACGGCCACCGCAGCGCAATGCCGGTGACATCCAGGGCGCGGGCGGCCATGGGGCGGGACGGTCGGACGGCGGCCTCGCGGCAGAGACGGGGGGCGAACCGGGTGGGCCGAACCGGGTGGGCCGAACCGGGTGGGGGTCCTACTTCAGTGCGCCCGCCGTCAAGCCCTGTACCACCTGGCGCTGGAAGACGACGTAGGCGGCCAGCACCGGCAGCATGGCCATCACCAGGCCCGCGAAGAGTCCCGACCAGTCACCCTTGTAACCCTGACTGACGGCCAGTTGCACCAGGCCCTGGGTGAGGACGCGCTTGTCGGGGTCCGTGTTGAGGACCGTCGGCAGCATGTACTGGTTCCACTGGCCCAGAAAATTGAAGATGCCGACGCTGATCAGGCCGGGCTTGGCCATCGGCAGCATGATCTGGAAGAACGTACGGCTGTGCGAGGCGCCGTCCACGAAGGCGGCCTCCGCGACCGACGAGGGCAGCGTGCGGAAGAAGGCCGTCAGGAAGAAGACCGTGAACGGCAACGAGTACGCGATGTAGACGAGGATCAGGCCGTGGATGGTGTTCAGCAGTCCCATGTTGTTCACGACGTAGAACAGCGGCACCAGCGCCAGCATGATCGGGAAACTCATGCCGCCGACGAACAGAAAGTAGATGAAACGGTTGCCGGGGAAGTCGAAGCGGGCCAGCACGTAGGCCGCCATGGAGCCGAGCGCCAGCGTGCCGACGAGTGACCCCCCCACCACCAGGACGGTGTTGAGGAAGTAGTCGCCCATGTTCGCCTCGGTCCAGGCCCGCGACCAGTTGTCGAAGTGCAGCCGGTCGGGCAGCGACCAGGGAGAACCGAAGATGGCGCTGTCGTCCTTGAAGGAGGTCATCACCGCCCAGAGCAGCGGCAGCACGACCATGACCGCCCAGATGACCAGAACGCCATGAGAAAAGACATTGAGGACGCTTCCTTCCGGTTTCTCCTTTACGGGCGGTCTCCCGGACGGCACGTCGACCTTGGTGACGACGACGTCGGAGCCGGACTCGGCCGGCAGGGGCGCGGGGCTTTCGGTCGTCTTCATCGTCAGTACTCCAGCCGCTCGCGTCGCCCGAGCCGCATCACGGCCGCGGCGAAGGCCAGCGTCACGACGAGCAGGGCGACGCCGATGGTGGTGGCGTAGGCGGCCTGACCGTCGCGGAACGCCTTCTGGTACACGTACAGGACCATGACGGTGGTCGAGTAGTCGGGGCCGCCCGGTCCGGTCGTCATGATCTGCACGACCGCGAACGACTCGGCCCCGAGCGCGAGGATGCCCATGTAGACCCAGCCCGACTGCACCGTGTCCCACAGCAGCGGCAGGGTGATGCGGAAGAAGGTCGTGGCCCGGTTCGCGCCGTCCAGCAGGGCGGCCTCGTACAGGTCCGCCGGGATGGACGCCATGCCCGCCGAGAACAGCACCACGAAGAAGCCGACCGTGGACCAGACGAGCACCGCCATCACGCACCACAGGGCGAGGTCCGGATCGCCGAGCCAGAGGGGCTGAAGGCCGTCCAGCCCGACGCCCCGGAACAACGAGTTGATCGCACCGCTGTCCGGGTTGTACGCGAAGGCGAACAGCAGCGCGACGATGGCGATCGACAACACCTGCGGAAAGAAGTAAACGATCTTGTAGAACGAGGAGCCCCGGACGCCGGAGACCACCGGGCCCCCCTTCCTTCCGCGTCCACCGACATTGATCATGAAGGCGAAGAACAGCGCCAGACCGATCGTCACCAGCGGCAGCACGAGCGCGAACAGCAGACTGTGCTGCAGGGACTTCCAGAAGATCTCGTCGTCCAGCATCCTCCGGTAATTGTCCAGGCCGACCGTCTTGAATTCGGGGCTCAGGCCGGTCCAGTCCGTGAACGAGTAGTAGATCGACTGGACGAACGGCCACACCACGAAGAGCGCGTACAGTCCCAGGGGCGCCGCCAGGAACCCCACGACGAACCGGTACTTGCCGTGCTGCATCGCCACTCCGGTGCTTTATGGGTGCTTCGCCGTGATGCCCGCCGTCACTGGTGCCGGTAATGCTTGATCGACGTGTCCTTGGCCGCCGCGTCGGCGTATCCCTGGATTTTCCTGATCGCCTCGGCCGGGGTCAGCCGGCCCGCCATCATCTCGCCGAGTCCGGACACCCCGATCTTCTCCTTCTGCAGCTGGACGTACCAGTCCTGCAGCCGTGGATTCACCACGTTGTCGCCCGCCTTCTCGAGCGCGGCCACGCCCGACTTGAGACCGGGGGTGAGGGTGATGCCGTCGGTGCCGCCGTTGTAGGCGGTCAGCGACTTGACCTTGGAGGTGAAGTTCTTCGAGGACCCCTCGCTGAGCATGATGCGCAACTGCTCCATGCCGCCCGGCGCGTTCCTCGCCCCCGCCGGGACGACGAACGGCTCGCCTCCGGAGGCCCAGATGGTGCCGAAGGGCATCTTGTCGGAGGAGTCGATGCCGGTGGGCGCGGAGACCGCCAGGCCGAAGTCGGCGGGGATGACGTTCGCCGACTCGTTCTCCACCCAGGAGCCGTTCGGGAGGAACAGGGCCTTGCCCTTGGCCCAGGCGGTCTGCGACTGGATGTGGTCCAGTCCCGGCGTGCCCTTGAGGACGTAACCCTTCTGGTAGAGCTCGTAATAGGCGTCGAAACACGCTTTCACGGCGGGGTGCTTCCAGGCGTTCGGCTCCAGATTGTCGATGGCGTCGAGTACCTCGCGACCGCCCACCTTGCCGATCATCGCATAGAGGGAGAAGGGGAGGTAATAGGGGTATTTGCCCGCGTACGTCCAACCCGCGATGCCCTTCTTCTTCGCCTTCTCGCAGACCGCGAGCATCTCGTCCCAGGTCTGCGGGTACGTGGCGTCGAGCGAGTCCAGGGCCTTCTGCGAGTACCAGACGCCGTAGACCGTGTAGGCGTAGTACATGATCCAGACCGGGTCGCCGTCGAACTGGCCCATCTCGACGATGCCGGGACGCAGGGTGTCGCGCACCTTCTTGCCCGGATCGTCGTACGACGGCGCGTCCAGCAACGGGGTGAGGTCGGCGAGCTGGTTCTTGCCGACCAGGACGCCCATGTCCATCTGCTCGGCACCGGAGTTGTCGATCAGGTCCGGCGGGGCGCCCTGGTTGAACCGGGGCTGCAACGCCGACTGGATCTTCTGGGTGGCCGAGAACTTCACCTTCGCCTTCGGGAGGTTCTTCTCGTAGATCTTCACGGCGTCCTCGGCGTACTCCTTGCCGAAACCGCCGTCGAAAACGACGAATTCCATCTGAGCCGTCTCGTTGACCGCGAGAGGGTTCTTCCCGGTCTTCTTTCCCGCCTTGGCCTTGTCCTCGTCACCCCCGCCGCTGCTGGCGCAGGCGGACAGAAAACCCATCGAGGGAACGGAGACCAGGCCGAGCGCAGCCGCTCTCCTCAACAGCTCCCTGCGGCCGACACCGGCGGAGCCGTTGTTCCCGTGACCGCTCGTCTCGAAGCCGTTGATCTCGGAGCCGCGCTTCTCGGAACCGTGGTTCGCAAAACCGTTGTTCTCGGAGGGGGATCCCATGCTCAAGTCCTCGCCTTCTCCAGGACTCAGGCGGTGAACCGGATCCTTCCCGGCACCGCGGTCAGGGCAAGCAGGGTCGTGCGGATGGCACGTGGCGCGAAGATCTCGACGGATTCGACGATGAAGTGCCGACAGGTATAGTCCATTCCTTGCCTACGGAGCAAGATCGAATGCAAGGTTGGTCTCGGGTCTTTTCCGAGTTGAGACCTCACGGAAATATGAACGACCGGTGGGCACCTTGCCGGAAAATTGCACGATATGAGCGCCGTTCGACGTAACCAACATCCTTGACATCACTGTCCACTTGACCCCCTACTGATTCCTGCGCGGCAGGAGGACAACGTTGTCCGGGGCGTTGTCCGGAGGCGGGAGGGCGCTCACGCATGCAGCGGTTGAGGCGGTTACGGACGGCCGTGGTCACGGCCGCGGTGGTCATGGCGGTCGGCGCACAGGGAACGGCGACGGCGCTGCCGGCCCCCGTCCCGCTCCCCGGCCGGGAGTTCGCCTCGTCCTTCGAGACGGGAGAACCCGCCCCCGACTGGCGAAGCACCGTCGACACCGCGCCGGACGGCGGCAGCCGCGCCTCGGGGGTGGACGGCGGATACGGCGGCGGGCTCCCCGGCGACGTGACCGACCGGGTCACGGGCATCCGGGCGAGCGCCGAGAACAGCGCCGGCGGCGAGGTGAAGGAGAACCTCCTCGACGGCGAGGCGAGCACCAAGTGGCTGGCCTTCGCCGCCACCGGATGGGTCGAGTTCGACCTCGACGAACCCGCGGCCGTCAGCGCCTACGCCCTCACCTCGGCGAACGACGCAGCCGAACGCGACCCCGCCGACTGGACCCTCTCCGGCTCTGCGGACGGCGCCGAGTGGACGCCCCTCGACACCCGCACCGGGGAAGCGTTCTCGCAGCGGTTGCAGACCCGCACGTTCGGTCTGACCGCCCCGGCCGCCTACCGCCACTTCCGGCTGGACGTCACCGGGAACCACGGCGCGGCGATCCTGCAGCTCGCCGACGTCCGGTTCGGCACGGGGGGCGGTGACGGGCCCGTTCCGCCGGACATGCTCACGGTCGTCGACCGGGGTCCCGGCGGCTCACCGACCGCGAAGGCCGGCGCCGGCTTCACCGGGCGGCGGGCGCTGCGCTACGCGGGCCGGCACACCGCGTCGGGCCGGGCGTACTCGTACAACAAGGTCTTCGACGTGAACGTGCGGGTCGGCACGGGTACCCGGCTCTCGTACCGGATCTTCCCGTCGATGGCGGACGGCGACCGCGACTACGCCGCCACGAACGTCTCGGTGGACCTGGCCTTCACGGACGGAACGTATCTGAGCGGGCTCGGGGCGAGCGACCAGCACGGATTCCCGCTGTCGCCTCGCGGCCAGGGCGCGGCGAAGGGGCTGTACGTCAACCAGTGGAACGACGTGACGTCCGGGATCGGGGCGGTGGCGGCAGGCAGGACGGTCGACCGGATCCTCGTCGCCTACGACTCCCCCGGCGGGCCGGCGCGGTTCCGGGGCTGGGTGGACGACATCGCGCTGCACACGGCCGCTCCGGAAACGAGGAAAACGCATCTCTCGGACTACGCGGTGACGACCCGCGGCACGAACTCCAGCAGCGGCTTCTCCCGCGGAAACACGTTTCCCGCGACGGCCGTGCCCCATGGGTTCAACTTCTGGACGCCGGTGACGAACGCGTCCTCACTGGGCTGGCTGTACGACTACGCACGGGCCAACAACGCGGACAACCTGCCGACGATCCAGGCGTTCGGCGCGAGCCACGAGCCGAGTCCGTGGATGGGCGACCGCCAGACCTTCCAGGTGATGCCGTCCGCCGCGGCCGGCGTCCCGGACACCGGGCGCACCGCTCGGGCCCTGGCGTTCCGCCACTCCGACGAGACGGCCCGCCCGCACTACTACGGAGTGCGTTTCCAGAACGGCCTCACGGCCGAGATGGCGCCGACCGACCATGCGGCCGCGCTGCGGTTCACCTACCCCGGCTCGGACGCGAGCGTCGTCTTCGACAACGTCACCGACCAGGCGGGCCTGACCCTCGACGCGGAAGCCGGTGTCGTCACCGGTTACTCGGACGTCAAGTCGGGCCTGTCGGCGGGCGCGACCCGGCTCTTCGTGTACGGCGCGTTCGACGCGCCCGTGACCCAGGGTTCGTCCAGCGGGGTAAAGGGTTACCTGCGCTTCGACGCGGGTGCCGACCGCACCGTCACCCTGCGGCTGGCTACCTCCCTGATCAGCGTCGACCAGGCCCGTGACAACCTCCGCCGGGAAATCCCGCAGGACACCGCTTTCGACACGGTGAAGGCGCGGGCCCGGCAGCAGTGGGACAGGCTGCTCGGCACGGTCGAGGTGGAGGGCGCGAGTCAGGACCAGCTGACCACGCTCTACTCCAACCTCTACAGGCTGTATCTGTACCCCAACTCCGGTTTCGAGCGGGTCGGCTCGGCCTACCGGTACGCGTCCCCCTTCTCTCCGATGCCGGGGCCGGACACCCCGACCCACACCGGCGCGAAGATCGTGGACGGCAAGGTGTACGTCAACAACGGTTTCTGGGACACCTACCGGACCACCTGGCCCGCGTACGCGCTCCTCACCCCCACCCAGGCGGGCGTGCTGACCGACGGCTTCGTGCAGCAGTACAAGGACGGCGGCTGGACCTCTCGCTGGTCCTCCCCCGGGTACGCCGACCTGATGACCGGCACCTCGTCGGACGTCGCCTTCGCGGACGCCTACGTCAAGGGGGTCGGGTTCGACGCGAAAGCCGCGTACGAGGCGGCCGTCAAGAACGCGACGGTCGTGCCGCCGGCCTCCGGGGTGGGCCGCAAGGGCATGACGACCTCCCCGTTCCTCGGGTACACGAGCACGGCCACCCACGAGGGCCTGTCATGGGCGCTGGAGGGCTACCTCAACGACTACGGCATCGCCCGCATGGGACAGGCCCTGTACCGGCGGACCGGAGAGCGGCGCTACCGGGAGGAGTCCGCGTACTTCCTCAACCGCGCGCAGGGCTATGTGCACCTCTTCGACCCGAAGGCCGGTTTCTTCCAGGGCAAGGACGACGAGGGCGCCTGGCGGGTGGCGTCGGGGAGCTACGACCCGCGGATCTGGGGCTACGACTACACCGAGACCAACGGCTGGGGCTACGCCTTCACCGCCCCTCAGGACAGCCGGGGCCTGGCGAACCTGTACGGCGGCCGCGAGGGTCTGGCGAAGAAGCTCGACGCCTACTTCGCCACTCCGGAAACCGCTTCCCCCGATATTTCGGGCTCGTACGGCGGAGTCATTCACGAGATGACGGAGGCGCGGGACGTCCGGATGGGCATGTACGGGCATTCCAACCAGGTCGCCCACCATGCGATCTACATGTACGACGCGGCCGGGCAGCCCTGGAAGGCCCAGGCGAAGGCCCGCGAGGTCCTCGCGCGGCTCTACACCGGCAGCTCGATCGGGCAGGGCTACCACGGCGACGAGGACAACGGCGAGCAGTCGGCCTGGTATCTGTTCTCCGCTCTCGGTTTCTACCCGCTGGTGATGGGCAGCGGCGAGTACGCCGTCGGGTCGCCCCTGTTCACGAAGGCGACCGTGCACCTGGAGAACGGCCGGGACCTGGTGGTCAGGGCGCCCGGGAACAGCGCGAAGAACGTCTATGTGCAGGGCCTGATGGTCGACGGACGTCCCTGGACGTCGACTTCGCTGCCGCACGCGCTGCTCGCCGGGGGCGGGGTTGTGGAGTTCGCCATGGGACCGCGGCCCTCGGCATGGGGCTCCGGGGAGAACGCAGGGCCCGTCTCGATCACTCGGGGAGACAGCACGCCGACGCCTCGCACGGACGTGCTGAAGGGCGAGGGCGCGCTGTTCGACGACACCTCGGCGACGCAGGCGACGGTGACGGGCACGCTCGCTCTGCCGGTCCCCTCCGGCGCCAGGGCGGTGCAGTACACCCTGACGTCCGCCGACCACGCCCAGGCCCCCGGGAGCTGGACCCTCCAGGGCTCCACCGACACGGTGACGTGGACCGATCTGGACCGACGGTCCGGGGAGACCTTCCGCTGGGACCGCCAGACCCGCGCGTTCACCGTCGCCCGGCCGGGGACGTACACGTCCTACCGGCTGGTCCTCGACGGTGCCGGGAGCCGGGCGAACACCGGGGGAAAGGGAGGCGCAGTGAGTCAAGTGCGCCTGTCCGAGGTGGAGTTGCTGTCATGATGTGGTGACCGACAGCGAGCGTCCACCGTGCCGGGCGTCACCCGTGTTCCGCGGTGGACGGGCAGCCCGCGGGCGGCGGGCGGTCCTTCACGGAGGGGGCAGGCGACGATGGACTTCGTCAGGCGGTGCACGGGACTGCTGGCGGGAGCGGTGCTGGGAGCGGGGACCCTGTTCGCGACGGCGGCCCCGGCGCAGGCGTACAGCCCGAATCCGACGTTCCGCGCGCACTACTACGACACCGACGCCTGCCCCTGCAGCGGCGGCAACCTCACGGACCCGTTCGACAACACGTACTTCGCGAACGACGCGGGCGGCTACGCGGTGAAGATGGAGCTGACCGACTCGGGAGCGTTCGTCGGCAAGGTGGAGTTCCACCCGTACGACGAGAAGCTGTGGGTGTACGACACCGCCAACGACGGTGACACGTACTACGTCCGTGTCAGCTACACCTTCGGGGGCACGACCCACACTCTGGGCACGTTCAGCCCGCCCGGGACCTCTGCGGTGCTCGACTACGAGGTGGAGGACTTCGACCTGCCCGAAGGCGCTTACGTCGACATTTCCGTGTACGACGACGCCGGACTCACGGACCTCATCGGCGCCGCCCGCGGCTCCGGAGCAGCCGTCGCCTAGAGCCCCGTTCGGGGCCCTGGAATCGCGTCCGGAAGCGTTTCAGTGAGATTCCGGGCGTGCCCGCGCAGGACGGAGGAACCATGCCGATCACCGTGCCCGGCCTGCCGGTCGGGGTCGACCCCGCCTGGCTGCCGTGGGAGGTGCTGCACCCGCTGGGAACCCGTCGAACGCTGGTGGACGGCTCGGGGCCGCTGGTGGAGACGGTGCACGGTGAGGTGGCCCGGGGATGCGCCCTCCACGGCGGTTCGGTCGTACGCAGCACGCGGGCCGCGCGGGGTGTTCCGGAGAGCTCGGACGGCTCGGACGGCTCGGACGGCTCGTACGATCTCGTGCTGCGTGCGGTCCACGACGGGGGCGCCGACCGGCACGCGGACCCCGGCCTCCTCGAAGACCTGGGCGAGGAGGGATTCGTCCTCGAGCGGGCCGCCGGTACGACCACGGTCACGGCGCCGGGCCAACGGGGCCTGCTGTACGGGCTGTTCCACGTCGTGCGGCTCGGCGAAGACGCCTTCGGGGGTGAGCGCACGTCCGAGGCGCATCGCCCCGCGACGGAACTGCGGATGCTGGACCACTGGGACAACGTGGCCGTGCACCCGGTCATGGGCCAGGTGGAGCGCGGGTACGCGGGCGGTTCGCTGTTCTGGCGGGACGGGCTGGCCCGTGCGGACACGGAGCGCGTCCGGGGGTACGGCAGGCTGCTCGCCGCCTGTGGGATCAACGCCGTGTCGGTCAACAACGTCAACGTGCACGAGGCCGAGGCGCACCTGCTCACCGACCGCGTCGGTGAAGTCGCGCGCATCGCCGACGCGTTGCGCCCCTACGGCATCCGGACTCACCTGTCGGTGAACTTCGCCTCGCCGGTCCTGCTCGGGGGGCAGGCCTGCGCCGACCCGCTGGACGAGTCGGTGCGCGAGTGGTGGGCGGAGGCGGCGCGCGGGGTGTACGCGGCGGTCCCGGACTTCGGCGGGTTCGTGGTGAAGGCCGACTCCGAGGGGCAGCCGGGCCCGTTCACCTACGGCCGCTCGCACGCGGACGGCGCGAACATGCTGGCCGCGGCGCTCGCGCCGCACGGCGGCACCGTGCACTGGCGGGCGTTCGTGTACGACCACCGCCAGGACTGGCGGGACCGCTCCTCGGACCGGGCGCGTGCCGCGTACGACCACTTCGCCGCGCTGGACGGGGAGTTCGCGGACAATGCCGTGCTCCAGGTGAAGCACGGGCCGATGGACTTCCAGGTGCGCGAGCCGGTCTCTCCGGTGCTCGGCGCGCTGCCCCGCACACGGTTCGCCGTCGAGGTGCAGGCCACGCAGGAGTACACCGGACAGCAGCGGCACGTGTGCTGGCTCGGGCCGATGTGGAGCGAGGTGCTGCGGTTCCGGCCCGAGGGCGAACACGGTTCGTCGGTGGGTGAGTTGGCGCGGGGTGGCATGGTCGCCGTGTCCAACGTGGGCGACGACCCGTTCTGGACCGGGCACCCGCTGGCGCAGGCGAACCTCTACACCTTCGGCCGGCTGGCCTGGCAACCGGACGCCGACCCGCGGCGGATCCTGGACGAATGGATCGCGCTGACCTTCCCGTCCGCCGCCGAGCGTCTGGTCGACGGCCTGCGAACACTGCTGCACGGCTCGTGGCGGACGTACGAGAAGTACACCGCACCGCTGGGCGTGGGCTTCATGGTGCAGCCCGGGCATCACTACGGGCCGGGCGTCGACGGCTACGAGTACAGCCCCTGGGGGACGTACCACTTCGCGGACCGGGACGGGGTCGGCGTCGACCGGAGCTCCGCCACCGGCACCGGGTACGCGGCGCAGTACGCCGGGCCGTGGGCCGAGCTGTACGAGTCGCCCGGCTCCTGTCCGGACGAGCTTCTGCTGTTCTTCCACCACGTGCCGTACGGACATGTGCTGAACAGCGGGAAGACGGTTGTGCAACACATCTACGACACCCATTTCGAGGGTGTGGAGGAGGCCGAGGAGGCCCGTCGGGTGTGGGCGGGACTCGCGGACCTGGTCGAACCGGCGCGCCATGCGCGGGTGGCGGAGCGGTACGAGGAGCAGGTGCGCTGCGCACGGGAGTGGCGCGACCAGGTGAACAGTTACTTCCTGCGGAAGTCCGGGATCCCCGACGAACGGGGTCGCACGATCTACTGAAGCCGCAGGACGGCCACGCCCCGCGGGTCCAGCACCAGCGCCTCGCCCCGGTCGTGCCGCTTGCCGGTGAGGAGGTCGGTGGCCGCGGCGTGCGCGGTGAGGCGGGCCGGCTCGGCGCCGTGGTTGAGGAGGAAGAGGAGGCGAGCGCCGTCCGGGGTGACTCGGGTGGCGGTCTCCACACTGCGGTGATCGGCGTGGGGGCCGATCAGGTCGTGGCGGGCGAGGACGCTACGGACGACGTGGTCGACTCCGGGCTGGTCGAGGGCCGTCGCCACGTACCAGGCCTGGCCGGCACCGTGACCGTTGCGGGTCACCGCCGGGGTTCCGGCGTAGAAATCCGTCTCGTAGCGGGCCACCGCCTCGGCGCCGCACAACCGGACGATCTCGAAGACCAGGCGGGCCCGTGCGGTGAACGCGGTGAACCGCACCGGGTTCTCGACGTCTTCGGGCCGTGCGTCCCACTCCTCCACGCGAATGCCCAGCAGCGGGGCCAGCGGACCGGGGACGTCGGTGAGGAAGGCCCGGTCGTGGATGTCGGAGCGGGCGGTGAGGAAGGTGGCGAGCACGGTTCCGCCGCGCCTGGCCACCTCCTCGAGCCGGGATGCGAGATCCGCCCCGACCAGGTGCAGCACCGGGGCGAGAACGACGTCGTACGGCGTGAGGTCCGCGGTCACGGGTACGACGTCCACGTCGGCTCCGGCCTCGCGCGCCGCCTGGTAGTAAGCGTGTACGACGTCGGTGTACCGGACGAGTCGGGAGGGGCCGTCGGATATCTCCAGGGCCCACCAGCTGTCCCAGTCGAACAGCAGGGCGGTGCGGGCGGGGGTCCGGCCGCCGAGCGTGAGGGGACCCAGTGCGCGCAGCTCCTCGCCGAGTGAGGCCACCTCACGAAACACCCGGGTGTCGTCGCGGCCCGCGTGGCCGATGACCGCGCCGTGGTACTTCTCGCACGCTCCGCGTGCGGCGCGCATCTGGAAGTAGAGGGCGGCGTCCGCGCCGTGGGCGATGGCCTGCCAGGTGGCGAGGCGGAGTTCGCCGGGGCGGCGCAAGGGGTTGACGTCGCGGCAGGCCGTGGTCGACGGGGACTGTTCCATCAGCCAGAAGGGCGCGCCGCCCTTGAGGCCGCGCATCAGGTCGTGGCCCAGCGCCGGACGGGTGGGCGGGGCGTCCAGGGGCGGGTAGTTGTCCCAGGAGGCGAAGTCCAGGTGGGGCGCCCAGCGGTGGTAGTCGAGGGGGCGGTAGGCGCCCATGAGGTTGGTGGTGACCGGTGTGTCCGGGTCGTGGGCGCGGATGGCCTCCTTCTCCGCGGTGAAGCAGCCGAGCAGGGCGTCGGTCATGAAGCGCCGGTAGTCGAGGGTGATGCCCTGGAACGCCGTGTGGTCGGGGCCGCGCCAGTGCTCGGTGAGTGTGCTCGGGGGCTCGATCTCGTCCCAGTCGGTGAAGCGGTGGGACCAGAACGCGGTCCACCAGGCGTCGTTGAGGGCGTCGAGCGTGCCGTGCCGGGCGCGCAGCCAGTCACGGAACGCGTCGGCGCAGCGCTCGCAGTAACAAGCGCCCCCATACTCGTTGTTGATGTGCCAGGCGAGCAAGGCCGGGTGTGCGGCGTACCGTTCGGCGAGGCGGCCGGCCAGGGCAGTGGACAGCCTTCGGTACGCGGTCGAGCTGGGGCAGAAGTTGTGCCGCTGTCCGTAGCGGTGCCGGCGGCCTTCGAAGTCGGTGCGATTGACCTCCGGATACTTCTTCGCGAGCCAGGGCGGGAGAGCGGCCGTCCCGGTGGCCAGGCAGACCTGGCGGCCCTCGGCGGCGACGCGGTCGAGGACACGGTCCAGGACCGTGAAGTCGTAATCGCTTTCGGCGGTTTGTGTCAGCGACCAGCTGAACACCCCGACGGTGAGGGTGTCGATGCCGGCCAGCGTGAACAGACGGTGGTCCTCGTCGTGGATCTCCTGCGGCCATTGCTCGGGGTTGTAGTCCCCGCCGTACGGGATTCTGGCGGTGTGCGGGAGTCGGCCGTCGTCTCCGGTGCGGGGCGCGGTCATGCGATGAAGTCCTCCTGGGTCTCGACGATCACCGGGCGACTGGACCGCAGCAGGGAGAGCAGCAGCGGGGCCGCCAGAAGTGCGGCCAGAGCCTCCGTGAACAGCGCGGTCAGGCCGCCCGCCAGGACGAGCAACGAGGCCGCGGCCGCGGTGGCGCTCCCCCGCCGCAACAGGAAGTACGCGGCGAGGCGGGCGGTGTCGCGGGCGCGGAACGTGAACAAGGAGGTGAGGACGAGCACATGGGCCCCCCACAGGAGCGAGGCCACGCCGATGCCCCCGAGCAGTACCGCCCACCAGCCGGGCAGTCCGGTGGCGGTGAAATGGGTGAGGGTGAAGACGATCACCGTGAGCCAGGCCAGCAGGGGCGCCTCGATCCGTAGCGCGGGCAGCGCGTTGAGACGCCATCCCCGCAGGTAGACGCGGGCCGGGTGCAGGTCGGTGAGGTCGCTGCTGCGGTGGTGCAGGGCGTAGAGCGCCGCGGAGGCGGCCGGGCCGAGGGGCAGCAGGCAGACCGCGGCGAGAGGCAGGTTGGCCGGGTCGGGACCCAGGAACAGCAGACCGACGAACCCGGGGGCGGCCGTGGCCAGGAAGAGGGCCTCGACCACGAGGAGGGTGTGCAGCAGGGCAGCGGCGCGGGAGAGGGGGCCGGTGCCGAAGCCTGTGGTACTCACCGTGCTCACTGCGCTCGTGGGACTGGTGGGACTCATGGGGCCGCCCGGCCGAGCAGACGGCGTTCGTCCCACCAGGGCGGCGCCTCGTCGACGACGGGAGTGAGTTCGACGAGGGTGATCTCGTGGCGGGCCAGGACGAGGTTCAGTTCGGCCCGGCCCTGACGCACGGGCAGCCTGCCGTGGCTGCGGGCGGGCTCGGACGCCTCGTGCAGGACGTCCAGTTGTGCGGGCTTCGGCGAACGCGGACTGCCCAGGTGCCGCCAAGTTGTGTAAGCGTTTCCGCGTTCCTCGTCGACGCTGGAACGGCGGACGAAGACCTCCTGAACCTCTGCAGCCCCATGGCCCCTGTCCGCGGCGTGGGCCCTACGCTCCCCGTTTCTCCGGGTTTCCAGGTTTCCTCGGGCCCCGTCGGCTTCGTCGGATTCCTCCGCTTCCTCGGCTTCCTCGGCCCGGAGGAACCCTCCTGTCCCGGAGGTCTTTCGGGTCTCGACCGGGAGGGACAGCCGCAGCTCGTGGCGGTCGGTGCCCGCGGTCTCGCCGGTCGCGTCGACGGGCGTCCAGGCCAGGACCGTGACCCGGCCGTCGGGATGCCGGGTGACCAGGTGGTCGTCGCCGCGGGCGAGCAGGTCGGCACCCGTGCGGGCCATGAACGCGTACAGGTGGTACGTGGGCTTCCTGACCTGCCGGTGGGTGAGCAGCCCGAAGCCGCCGTGGAACAGGGCGGTGGGGACGCCGGCCTCCTCGAACATGTCGCTGAAGGTCCAGTACGAGAAGGAGTCCGCAAGGTCACCGCCGTGCGCGAGGACCGGGGCCAGGTAGGCGGCGTGGAACGCGGTGTCGTGGATCAGGTTGTCGGGGCGGTAGGAGGAGTTGAACTCGGTGATGTGCACGGGCAGGCCGGCCAGCCGGGTTCCTTCGAGGCGGTCACGCGGCGTGGCGAACTGGGCGAGCAGGTCGGACGCCGGAGCCAGTGTCTGGTGGGCGCCGAACGGGACGTGCTGGGCGGGCCCGGAGCTGTAGGCGTGCTTCGAGACGAAGTCGACGGGGGCCGCGCGGTGTTCGACGAACTCCGCAAACCGTTCCAGCCAGTCGTCGGCGCCCGGGGAGATCGCCGGACCACCGACCTGGAGACCGGCGTCCACGTCCTTCACGGTGTGCGCGGTCACCTCGTAGAGACGGTGGTAGGCCTTCTCGTCCGCGCCCTGCCAGAAGTCGGCCAGATTGGGCTCGTTCCACACCTCGATCGGCCAGGTGCGGACCTCCTCGATGCCGTAGCGGTCCACGAGATGAACGACGACCGCCCGCACCAGGTCCGCCCACTCGCGGTACGAGCGGGGCGGGGTGACGTTGCCGCGCCACCAGAAGACCGTCTGCGGTCCGGACGCCAGGTCCTGCGGCATGAATCCGAGCTCGACGAAGGGACGCAGACCGGCTTCGAGATAGGCGTCGACGACCTGGTCGACGTAGGTGAAGGCATGATGGACGTGCCGTGCGCCCTCGTGGTCGTACGGCCGGTGCACGCCCATCCCGTCACTGAGCAGGCCGTGGCCGCGGATGTACCGGAAACCGATGTCGCGCTGTATCAGGGCGAGGGAGTCCTGGTAGTCGCGGCGCAGGGCGAGTTCGACGCGACCGGTGCCGACACAGTGCCGCCAGGCATCCGTGTGCCGGCCCACGGGCTCCTCGGGCACCCGGATCACGCCTTCTCCTTCGCGAACCGCTCGCGCGCCTTGTTGTGAAGCCCGACGAGGCGGTCCATGTTCTTGCCTTTGAGCTCGCTGACGAAGTCGTCCCACTCGGACATCGGGCGCTTGCCGAGGGCGAACTTGAGCGTGCTCTGGACGACGTGGTCCCGCAGCGGCGTGTCCCAGAGGGAGGCCTGCTCCTGCTCCACGGACTGCAGCGGGTGAGCCGGCCCGACGGGCAGTTGTTCGCGTTGTGACATCGCGTCCTGGAACTTCTTCTCGTCCGGGCTGAAGGAGGACGAGACGAGCGCCCAGCTCCCGCCGTAGGTGAACACTCCGTTGAAGAAGCCGTAGTCCTTCTGCAGGTCCTTCGGGGCGTCCGGGGCCGAGCCCATGAGGCTGATGCCGGGCCCGGGCCGGTACTGCCCGTCGGAGAGGGTGTAGGTGGAGCCCTGCACACCCCATTTGGCGAACCGCTGCCCTTCGTCCGAGTACCACAGCCAGTCGACGAACTGCATCATCGCGACGAAGGTGTCGCTCTTGAGGGCCTTCGTGGAGATCATGAGACCGTTCTCCAGCCGGGCTCCGCCGAGCACCACCGGTCCGGCCGGGCCGAGCGGAACCGGGATCATCTCGATCTTCGCTCCCCTGACCTGTTTCTCCAGGTTGTAGCGGTAGTTCTGGACCAGCTCCTGAGGGTTGGCGCTGATCGCGAAGGACTTCTGGCCCAGCAGTTTCTGCACCGCGTCGTCGTCGGTCTGGGTGAAGCTCTCCGGATCCAGCAGCTTCTCGGTAACCAGTTTCCTCAGGTACTCGACCATCTGACGGTAGCCGTCCGTCGCACCGGTGAAGACGAATGCGTCCTTCTTGGCGTCGAAGCTGATGTTGTCGTACGTCCAGCCGGCCCGCACCCCGAAGGACTGGCCGAGGTAGCTGCACAGCGCTGCGGCGGGAAACGGGGTGTTGGTGCTCCATCGGTCGGAGAAGGGGTACCGGCCGGGGTATTCGGTCCTGATCGCCTTGAGGACGTCGTACACCTCGTCCCAGGTGGTGGGCAGGTTCAGTCCCAGCTTGCCCAGGACGTCGGTGCGGAGCGACAGCGAGTACCCGGACTTGACCTTTTCGTGCAGGCCGGGCAGGAGGTAGTACTTGCCGTCGGACTGCCGGATGGAGTCGAGTTCCGGCTCCAGTCTCCATTTCCGGACCTTGTCACGGAAGTTGGGCATGAGATGCGTGTACTCGCTGACCGGGAGAATCGCGCCCGACGAGACGAAGGCGACCTCGGAGGGGTGGTACGTCTTCGGGATCAGGAACGGTGCGTCCCCTGCTCCGATGAGGACACTGCGTTTCTTCTCGTAGTCGCTCAGCGGGACGGCGATCGGCTTCAGCGTGACACCGGTGCGCCGGGTCAGTTCGGTCCAGAACAGCCAGCCGTCCTTCATCGGATAGACCGGGTTGTTGTTGTGCAGAAGAGAGAACGACAGCGGTTTCGACGCTTTGAACTGTTGTCCGGCGCGGTACTCCTTCATCGCTCCGTTCTGCTTCTTGGCGAGATCCTTGCCGTCCTCGCCTTCGTCCCCGCTCCCGCAGCCGGTGAGAGAGGCGAGACCGACGAGGCCCGCGGCCGCGAGGACTTGACGTCGGGACAGCTGACCGGCGTTCTTCACGGGTGCTCCTTTGTGCCGTAGGAGGTACGGATCTCAGCCCTTGACCGCGCCGAGCATCACGCCCGAGACGAAGAAGCGCTGGACGAACGGGTATACGCAGAGGATCGGCAGGGAGGTCAGCACGATCGTGACCGCCTGGATGTTCGCCCCGACCTGGCTCAGCTCTTCCGTGGCGGCACCGGCGTTTCCCCCTGTGGTCGCCCCCGCGATGAGGTTGCGCAGATAGACGGTGACCGGCATGAGCTCGGTGCGGTCCATGTAGAGGTAGGCCGAGAACCACGAGTTCCAGAACGACACCGAGTAGAAGAGGACCATCGTCGCGATGACGGCCTTGGACAGCGGTAACACGATCCTGAGCAGAATTCCGTATGTGCTCAGTCCGTCGATCTCGGCTGCTTCCTCGAGCTCGGTCGGAAGGCTCTCGAAGAAGGCCTTCATCACCAGCAGGTTGAAGACGCTGATCGCGTTCGGCAGGGCGATGGCCCAGACGGAGTTCTTCAGGCCGAGGCTGGTGACCAGGACGTAGTTGGGGATCAGCCCGCCGGTGAAGAACATGGTGAACACCGCGACACCGACGAGCAGGCCTCGTCCCTTGAGGCCGGGCTTCGACAGGACGTAGGCGTAGCACGTGGTCAGAACCATGGCGAGGACCGTGGAGACGACCGTGTAGAAGACGGTGTTGCCGTAGTTTCGCCAGAACATCGAGTCCTGGAACACGATTCTGTACGTGGTGAGGTTGAATCCCTTCGGCCACAGGGCCACTTCGCCGGCCCTGATGTGCCCTTCACCGCTGAAGGACCGGGCGATGATGTTGACGAAGGGGTACAGGGTCACCAGGACGACAAGGGTGAGAATCACTCCGTTGACGCCTTGGAACACACGGTAACCGCGCGTCGGCTGGTTGACGGACGTGCGCGGACGCCGGGCACGGGGCGTCAGAAGGCTCACCACAGGCTCGTCCCCACGGTGCGGCGCGACAGCTGGTTCGCGCTCGTGATCAGGACGAGGCCGATGATCGCTTCGAACAGGCCGATCGCGGCGGCGTAGCTGAAACTGTTGGACTCGACGCCGGCGCGGTAGAGGTAGGTGGAGACCACGTCGGCCGTCGGATAGGTCAGGGGGTTGTACAGCAGCAGGACCTTCTCGAATCCGACCGCCATGAACGTGCCGATGTTGAGGATCAGCAGCGTGATCATGGTGGGACGGATGCCCGGCAGCGTGACGTGCCAGATCTGCCGCCAGCGGCTCGCGCCGTCGATGCGGGCAGCCTCGTAGAGGTCCTCGTCGATCGTGGTGAGCGCGGCGAGGTAGAGGATCGTGCCCCAGCCGGCGGTCTGCCAGATCTCCGAACCGACGTAGACCGTGCGGAACCAGCCCGGCTCCTGGATGAAGCGCACCGGGTCATGGCCGAGCAGGCCCAGCGCATGGTTGACCGGACCGTCCGTGGCCAGCATCTGCAGGGTGATGCCCGCAACGATCACGATCGACAGGAAGTGCGGAAGGTACGAAACCGATTGCACGAATCGTCGCAGGGAACGCCGGCGCACCTCGTTGAGCAGCAACGCCAGGACGAGCGGCAGGGGGAAACAGAACAGCAGCGTCAGCCCGCCGAGCCACAGCGTGTTGCGGAAGACCTGCCAGAAGGTGGGGTCGGTCAGGAACATCCGCACATACCGCAGCCCCACCCACTGCTCCCCCAGGATCGAACCGCCCGGCTCGAAGCGGCGGAAGGCGATCACGTTGCCGACCATCGGCAGGTAGCGGAAGACCACGAAGAACAGCAGGGGCAGGACGGCCAGCGAGTACAGCTGCCAGTCCCGGCGCCATGCCCTCCGCCAGCCGCGGCGGGCGGTGGGGCGCGAGGAGCGGTTCAGGGCCTTCGCAGCGGGGTCGGGGTCCTGGGTGTCGGGGGGTGGGGCCGATGTGGTGGAGGTGCTCATGCTCGGGCCTCCCGGGGCGTTCTCGAAACACTCGGATCTCAACGCGGGATCTCGAAACTTTCGTGCCCTTACCGGTAACTCTGCGGAAACGTACGGGGTCCCGGAAAGCGCTGTCAATGGGTGCTGCACAGCGGACTGGTGGGACCTCCTGCGGCGTTGAATCCCCTGCGGGCCGGGGTAGATCCTGTGCGTGTGCAGTGCAGCGAGTGCTACCGTTCTTCGCAAATTTCTGGATGACCAGCGCAACAATCGTCGGACCACCCCGCGTGAGGAGCCCTCGTGCCCGCGTTCGACCTGCCGTTACAGGATCTGGAGCGCCATCGCCCCGAACCCGACGAGCCCGCCGACTTCGACGTCCACTGGGCTGCGGCCCTGAAGGACGCGGCGCAGCGGGACCCGCTGGTGTCGGTACGACCTGTCGAAACCGGTCTCCGACTGACGCGGACCTGGGACGTGACGTTCCGGGGCTACGCGGGCGATCCGATCCGGGCCTGGTTCAGCCTCCCGGCCGGTGCGCGGAAACCGTTGCCCGCAGTCGTCGAGTACGTCGGCTACGGACGCGGACGCGGTCTCCCTCATGAGCGGCTGACCTGGGTGAACGCGGGCTACGCACATCTGTTGATGGACAACCGCGGCCAGGGCGACCAGTACGGCAACGGGGGTGACACCCCCGACCCGCACACCGTCGTGTCCGGCGGCCCCGGGCCGGTCGTCCGCGGCCTCCTCTCCCCGCCGGACTACTACTACCGACGCCTGATCACGGACGCGGTGCGCGCAGTGACGGCAGTACGGTCACTGCCCGGCGTCGACCCGGTGCGCACGGCCGCCGTCGGAAACAGTCAGGGCGGCGGACTGGCCCTTGCGGTCGCGGGCCTGGTCCACGATCTGACGGCCGTCCTCGTCACGGCGCCGTTCCTGTGCGGGATGCGGCGGTCGCTGGAGCTCACGGACGCGGGGCCGTACGGCGAGATCGCCGCCTACCTCTCCGTCCGTCGGGGGTGTGAGGAGACCGCTTACCGAACGCTTTCGTACGTGGACGGCGTGTCCTTCGCCCGCCGCGCACAGGCCCCCGCCCATTTCGGTACGGGCCTGCGCGACACGGTCTGTCCGCCGAGCGGGGTGTACGCGGCGTTCAACCGGTACGGCGAACTGAGCAGCGGCGGGCATTCCTGCAAGGAGATCCACGCCTATCCGTTCAACGGTCACGAAGGAGGTGAGGCCGAGCAGGTACGACGACAACTCAGTTGGCTGGATTCCCAGTTGGCCCACTGATCGCCGTCCGGTCGCGGTGCCCGGCCGGAGCAGGTCCAGCGGCTCGCTGACCGGACGGGCGAGCTCGATCCGTCGACGCCGCTGCTGCTGCCGCCGGCCGTATGGCGGCTCGGATACCCGTTTGTCATGTCGGCGCGCATCGAACAGCTCCGGAGACAGCAGCCGGTCGGTCTGTGCGCCACGGCCGGCCGGGCGGCCGTGGCCGGATGCGTGGCCGGATGCGCAAGCACTGTGAACCCCGGTGGCCCCTGGGGGCTCCTCCCGTCGGAGGTGCCCGGCCATTTGAGGCACGCTCACCGTGCCGGTGCCGGTGCCCGCGCGCGTGCCGTCTGCGGACCAGCTCGCCGACCGGAAGCGCAGCAAGGTGCTCGTGCCCACCGGCCATTGGGCCCGGTGCAGGACAGCCGCTCCGCGGAGCCGATTCGGAACCCCGGACCGACCCGCCCGACCCGCCCGACCCGCCCGACACATCTGGCCCGTCTGGCCCGTCACGGCCACCTCGGCGAGCAGCGCGGGGCCCGTGGGCAGTCCCGCCCCACGATGTCGGAGCCGGTGGGCGCGGCTCACCGCCCACCGGCTCCGCTCGGAGCAGTCCGCTCGGAGCAGTCCGCTCAGAGCAGTCCGCTCAGAACTGTTCTCGTCAACCGACTCTGCAGGGAAGGCTCGTAGCGCTGTCACCTCCCGCGCCTGAGGCCACGTATCCGAACGTCGCGCTCTGGCCCGGATTCAACGAACCGTTCCAGTCGGCGTTGTGGACCATCACCGCCTGACCGTTGTAGGTCGCGTTGCCGCTCCAGAGGCTGACCACCGACTGACCGCCGGGCAGCGTCCAGTCGACCATCCAGCCGAGCATCGGGACGTCACCCGAGTTGGTGACGGTCACCTCCGACTGGTAACCGCCGTTCCAGCTGTTGGTGGTTCTGCGGGACGCCGTGCAGGTGCCGGGAACCGGCTCGCTGGGGTTGCCCGGTTCGTGGATTCCGGTCACTTCACCGTTCCCGCCGTCGAAGACGACGTCGGAGCAGGAGTAGAAGGTCTCGGCGCTGTCGGAACGCTGCCAGACCATGTAGATGATGTGGCGGCCGGACTTGTTGGCCGGGAGCTTACCGGTCCAGGAATAGTTGGCCTCGACCGTGCCGGGGCTTCCGTGGAGAGGCGGGTGGTCGACGGAGAGGAAGGGCCGGTCCTCGATGTCGTTCCAGCCGAGCGTCCGGGTCGGGTCGAAGCCGTCCTTGGTGACGTAGACGTAGAACCAACCCGGGTGCGCCGCCCAGGCGTTGTAGGAGAAGTCGACGGTCGCACCCGACGTGAGGTGAGTGAGCGGCCAGTCGTTCCGGGCGGCGTTGAACCCGGTGAAGTTGGGGTTGCCGCCGCTGCACAACTGACCGTCCGGTACGAAGCCGCGGGTGCGGCCCGCCCCGTCGGAACGCAGCACGGAGAACCAGTTGTAGAACGGTGTGGTGCCGCTTACCTGTTGCGCGTTCTTACAGGCCGGATTGATGGGCTTGATCTCACCGGTGTCGGTCAGCGCGTCCTGCCAGCACAGGAAAGTGCGGCTGGCGGGTTTCATGGGGGTTCCGTGGGCCTGGGCCTCACCGCCGGCGGTCACGATCAGACCGAGTGCGGGAACCGTGGCCAACAGGGCCAGGAGGACGAGGAGGAGGGCTCGGGTGCGTAGGCGCGACCTCGCACCCGACCTCGAGATTGGCGTGATCATGACAGTTTTCATGCTCAATGAGTCCGCCTTCCGTGTACGGACCGTGCATGCAGGCGTGCACTGCGGATGCGGGGACGGGTAACGCGGTTCGACAGGGGTTCCAGGACGTTGCGGGTCGGATGTAGCGCCGTCCTGGCATGTCGGCTCGGCGAAGCGGGAGCGTCCCGGCCCGGTCCGGCGGGTTCCGGTCCGCCGGACGCGAACGGTGTGGGAGCGCTCCCACTTCACCTGTGGCGGAAGGTAGCGCTGCGCGGCCCACTTGTAAACGGTGAGCACAGCCTTTCGCGCATACGCAGAGAACTTTCAGTGAATTGAGCCGGCGCGTGTCCGAGAAGTCGGTGATCCGACTCGCGGTCCAAAGGCAGGCCGGCCCTTTGCTGTAGGGCCGGCCTGGCCTGCGGAGCCCGCTGCCGGTGGCTGCCGTTCGAAGCCCTCCCCCGCCGGGCGCGGGAAGGAAGCGGCACGCGTGGTTCCTCGTCCGACGGTCCCCCTTCGCCGGGTGCTCCGGCTGTGCCGTTCCCGGAGCACCCGGGCTGCAGCTACCTCATGAGATCGACCGGTTCGTCGAGTCGCGTCAGCTTGTGCGGGTTGGACGTCGCGTAGATGCGGGTGACGCGACCGTCCTCGATCACGAGGCTGACCGTGGCCTCCGCGGCGTCGGACGCGATCCTGATCGCGGGGGCCGCGTTGAGACATACCGTCACCTGGCTCGCCTTGGCCAGATCCAGGTTCTCGTTCTGCGCCTGGAAGTAGCCGACGTCCGGGCACCAGCTGCAGCCGACCTGCGATGCGACAGCCATGTGCGCGAACGATTTCAGGCCGGGTTCGACCGCCTTCCACGCCCCGACCTTGAGCCCGAGCTCCAGGTTGTCCTGGGCCACCCGGGGGCTGTGCCACAGCACCTCGACGTTCTCGGGCACGGCCCCCAGCTGCTCGATCATGTTCTCCTCGAGCTCGGCGGGAAGCTCGGCCTTCGGCAGGCGCAGTGTCATGATGCCTCTCCCTGTTCGGGTCCTTGTAGCGAGTTCCGGCATGAAGACACCGCCCGGCCCACGCGCGTGACACCGGTCGCCGCACCGGCGGATCCCACGACCGTCCGCGTGGCGCTGCCTCGTCACGGGACCCGTCGGCCGGCCCGTCGGCGCGACGGGCACTGAAGACGCCGTTTGCCGCAACAAGCAGTCGGTGCTGATGCCGGACCGACGAGTACGGCGAAGGGCCGCACCCCCGTCACCGGGGATGCGGCCCTCGAGCAGCACTTGGCACGCGTTCCATCGGCTGTTTCCGTTGCCGAACCGCTTGCTGTGCCTGTCGCTGACGAATCAGCTTGCCGAACCGTTTGCTGCGCCTGTTACCTGCAGATCAGCTTGCCGAACCGCTTACTGCGCTGCGCCTGTTACCTGCGGCTCAGGTTGCCGAACCGCTTACTGCGCTGCGCCTGTCACTTGCGGATCAGGCTGCGCAGCACGTACTGCATGATGCCGCCGTTGCGGTAGTAGTCGGCCTCACCGGGGGTGTCGATGCGGACGACCGCGTCGAACTCGACGCCCGTGTCGGTGGTGACCTTGACCGTGCGCGGCGTGGTGCCGTTGTTGAGCTCCTCGACGCCGGTGAAGGAGAAGGTCTCCTCGCCGGTCAGACCGAGGGACTCTGCGGAGGCGCCCTCCGGGTACTGCAGCGGGAGCACGCCCATGCCGATGAGGTTCGAGCGGTGGATGCGCTCGTACGACTCGGCGATGACGGCCTTGACGCCGAGCAATGCGGTGCCCTTGGCGGCCCAGTCACGGGACGAGCCCGAGCCGTACTCCTTGCCGGCAAGGATGGCCAGCGGGACGCCCTGCTCGATGTAGTTGCGGGAGGCGTCGTAGATGAACGACACGGGGCCGTCGGCCTGGGTGAAGTCGCGGGTGTAGCCGCCCTCGGTGCCCGGCGCGATCTGGTTGCGCAGGCGGATGTTGGCGAACGTGCCGCGGATCATGACCTCGTGGTTGCCTCGGCGCGAGCCGTAGGAGTTGAAGTCACGACGCTCCACACCGTGCTCGGTGAGGTACTTGCCGGCCGGGGTGTCGGCCTTGATGGCGCCGGCCGGGGAGATGTGGTCGGTGGTGACCGAGTCGCCCAGCTTGGCCAGCACGCGCGCGCCGGTGATGTCGGAGACCGGGGTGGTCTCCATCGTCATGCCCTCGAAGTACGGGGGCTTGCGGACGTAGGTCGACTCGGCGTCCCACTCGAAGGTGTTGCCCGTCGGGATCGGCAGCGCCTGCCACTGCGCGTCGCCCGCGAAGACGTCCTGGTAGGACTTGTTGAACATGTCCTCGCCGATGGCGTTCGCCACGACGTCGTTGACCTCGGCCTCGGAGGGCCAGATGTCCTTGAGGAAGACCGGGTTGCCGTCCTGGTCGATGCCCAGGGCGTCCTTGGTGATGTCGACCTTCATGGAACCCGCGAGGGCGTACGCGACGACCAGCGGCGGGGAGGCCAGGTAGTTCATCTTGACGTCGGGGTTGATGCGGCCCTCGAAGTTCCGGTTGCCGGAGAGGACCGAGGTGACGGCGAGGTCGTGGTCGTTGACGGCCTTGGAGACCTCCTCCGGCAGGGGGCCGGAGTTGCCGATGCAGGTGGTGCAGCCGTAGCCGACGAGGTTGAAGCCGACCTTGTCGAGGTACGGGGTGAGGCCCGCCTTGTCGAAGTAGTCGGTGACGACCTTCGAACCCGGGGCGAGGGTGGTCTTGACCCACGGCTTGCGGGTCAGACCCTTCTCCACGGCCTTCTTCGCGACGAGCGCGGCGGCGACCATGACGTACGGGTTGGAGGTGTTGGTGCAGGAGGTGATGGCCGCGACCGTCACCGCGCCGTGGTCGATCTCGTAGGTCGAGCCGTCGGGGGCGGTCACGGTGACCGGCTTGGACGGGGCGCCGTTCGGGGCGACGGCCGGGGCGTCGGAGGCCGGGAAGGACTCCTTGCCCGCCTCGTCGACCTCGTCGACGTAGTTGCGTACGTCGGTCGTGAACTGCTCGGCGGCGTTCGCGAGGACGATGCGGTCCTGCGGGCGCTTCGGGCCGGCGATCGAGGGCACGACGGTGGACAGGTCCAGCTCGAGCTTCTCGGAGAAGTCCGGCTCGGCCTTCGGGTCCAGCCAGAGGCCCTGCTCCTTGGCGTACGCCTCGACGAGCGCGACCTGCTGCTCGGAGCGGCCGGTGAGCTTGAGGTACTTCAGGGTCTCGTCGTCGATCGGGAAGATCGCGGCGGTGGAGCCGAACTCCGGCGACATGTTGCCGATGGTGGCGCGGTTCGCGAGGGAGGTGGCGGCGACGCCCTCACCGTAGAACTCGACGAACTTGCCGACGACGCCGTGCTTGCGCAGCATCTCGGTGATCGTGAGGACGAGGTCGGTGGCGGTGGTGCCGGTGGGCAGCTCGCCGGTGAGCTTGAAGCCGACGACGCGCGGGATGAGCATCGAGACCGGCTGGCCGAGCATCGCGGCCTCGGCCTCGATGCCGCCGACGCCCCAGCCCAGCACGCCGAGGCCGTTGACCATGGTGGTGTGCGAGTCGGTGCCGACCAGGGTGTCGGGGTACGCCTGGCCGTTTCGGACCATGACCGTGCGGGCCAGGTGCTCGATGTTGACCTGGTGCACGATGCCGGTGCCCGGGGGGACGACCTTGAAGTCGTCGAAGGCGGTCTGGCCCCAGCGCAGGAACTGGTAGCGCTCCTTGTTGCGGCCGTACTCCAGCTCGACGTTCTGCGCGAACGCGTCGTTGGTGCCGAACTTGTCGGCGATGACGGAGTGGTCGATGACCAGCTCGGCCGGGGAGAGCGGGTTGACCTTGGCCGGGTCGCCGCCGAGCTCCTTGACGGCCTCACGCATGGTGGCGAGGTCGACGACGCAGGGCACGCCGGTGAAGTCCTGCATGATCACGCGGGCGGGCGTGAACTGGATCTCCTGCGACGGCTGGGCCTGCGAGTCCCAGCCGCCGAGGGCACGGATGTGGTCGGCGGTGATGTTCGCGCCGTCCTCGGTACGGAGCAGGTTCTCCAGCAGCACCTTCAGGCTGTACGGAAGGCGAGCCGAGCCTTCCACCTTGTCCAGCCGGAAGATCTCGTACGACTCGTCGCCCACCTGCAGCGTGCTGCGGGCGTCGAAGCTGTTCGCCGACACGACAGTCTCCTTCATTGATGTGCGCGTACCACCGCATCCTGCCGTCACGCGGACTTGGCCGATCAGCTCAGGGCAAGCTAAGTTAGGCAAGCCTTACTGGCGTGGCGGCTGCGGTGCGCCTCGGCAGATATCTCGATGTCGAGATAACTCTAGTACATGGGCGCGGAATGGTCATGCCCGGGCTCGCCACCCCCGCCGGAGAGGGCGGCATTCCGCGCTCCACCCGCCACGCCGACCGCTCCCTCCGCGGGGGCACGAGTCTGCCGCCGGTGACGCGCGAGCCGCCCGTGATCTCCGCCACGCACCGGGCGCACGCCGGGCGGGAGGCCGGAAGCAGCCGCACGGACTCCTCTTCGGCGGCGGTCACCGGGCGACCACCGGCGATCACCGACGAACCCCGCCTCGCCACGAACAGGCCCTCGGTCGACCACGGACGCCTGACGCGACCAGCCCCTGCACAGCGCCCGCCGGGGGCGACGGAGGCCTCCGGGAGCATCTCGAGTGCGCAGCAGGCGCGTTGGGCAGGCAGGTTGGGCGGGCGGGTTCGGCGGGCGGCGCGTTGGGCAAGGGCGTCGAGCGAGCCTACGGGCGCGACGCCCGGCCTCCCCGGTCATGGGTCCGCCGAGCCGGGGTAGACGTCGCCCAACGGACGCTTCGCGACGAAGGAGGCTCGATGCCCCTCACTTTCCGCAAGAGTTTCCGCATCCTCCCCGGGGTGCGACTGAACATCAACCGGCACTCCTGGTCGATCACCACCGGCGGCGGTCGGCACGGACCGCGCCAGACGCACAGCAGCACCGGACGCCGTACGACATCGATGGATTTGCCCGGACCTTTCGGATGGCGCCGTACGCGTCGCGCCAAGCGGCATTGACGGCACGTCACCCGAACGGCCCCCTCAAGAGGCACCATCTCATATGTGAGATAACCTCAGCCTCATGGCAGACGACTACCTCGTACGCATCGGCAAGCTCATCCGTGACGCCCGGCAACACCGTGGCTGGACACAGGCACAGCTGGCCGAGGCGCTCGCAACCAGCCAGAGTGCCGTCAACCGCATCGAGCGGGGCAACCAGAACATCAGCCTTGAGATGATCGCTCGAATCGGTGAAGCCCTGGACAGTGAGATCGTCTCTCTGGGATACGCGGGGCCGATGCATCTGCGGGTCGTGGGCGGCCGGCGGCTGTCCGGTGCGATCGACGTGAAGACCAGCAAGAACGCGTGCGTGGCCCTGCTGTGCGCCTCGCTGCTCAACCAGGGGCGCACGGTGCTGCGTCGGGTCGCCCGCATCGAGGAGGTCTACCGGCTGCTCGAGGTCCTCAGCTCCATCGGCGTACGGACGCGCTGGATCAACGGCGGCGTCGACCTCGAGATCGTGCCGCCGGCCGAGCTGGACATGGCGGCGATCGACGCCGAGGCCGCCGTGCGCACGCGCTCCATCATCATGTTCCTCGGTCCGCTGCTGCACCGCATGACCCATTTCAAGCTGCCCTACGCGGGCGGCTGCGACCTCGGCACCCGGACCATCGAGCCGCACATGATCGCCCTGCGCCGGTTCGGTCTGGACGTCGCGGCGACGGAAGGGCAGTACCACGCCGTCGTCGACCGCGCCGTCCGCCCGGACCGGCCGATCGTGCTGACCGAGCGCGGGGACACGGTCACCGAGAACGCGTTGCTGGCGGCAGCGCGGTACGACGGGGTAACCGTCATCCGTAACGCTTCCTCGAATTACATGGTCCAGGACCTGTGTTTCTTCCTGGAGGCCCTCGGCGTCCGGGTCGAGGGCATCGGCAGCACGACGCTCACCGTGCACGGCGTGCCGAACATCGACGTGGACGTGGACTACTCCCCCTCCGAGGACCCGGTCGAGGCGATGAGTCTGCTGGCCGCCGCCGTCGTCACGGAGTCGGAGCTGACGGTGCGGCGGGTGCCCATCGAGTTCCTGGAGATCGAACTGGCGGTCCTGGAGGAGATGGGCCTCGATCACGACCGCACGCCGGAGTACCCGGCCGACAACGGCCGCACCCGGCTGGTGGACCTCACGGTACGGCCCTCCAAGCTGGAGGCGCCGATCGACAAGATCCACCCGATGCCGTTCCCCGGCCTGAACATCGACAACGTCCCGTTCTTCGCGGCCATCGCGGCCGTCGCCCAGGGCAAGACCCTCATCCACGACTGGGTGTACGACAACCGCGCCATCTACCTGACGGACCTCAACCGGCTCGGTGGGCGTCTGCAACTCCTCGACCCGCACCGGGTGTTGGTGGAGGGCCCGACGCGCTGGCGCGCCGCCGAGATGATGTGCCCGCCCGCCCTGCGCCCCGCGGTGGTCGTCCTGCTGGCGATGATGGCGGCGGAGGGCACGTCCGTGCTGCGCAACGTGTACGTCATCAACCGCGGTTACGAGGATCTGGCCGAGCGGCTGAACTCGATCGGCGCGCAGATCGAGATCTTCCGGGACATCTGAGGGTCGCGAGGAAAAGCACCGCCGCACCCCTGCTGAGCTGCATGAACGCGGGGCAGGAAGGGAGGTGGCGGTGCCTCTGGGACTTTTCTGGGACTTTTGGCCGGGCCCGAAAGGCTTCCGGTCGCCGCGTACTCGACATAATGCGTCATCGGAGGGGTGCCGGCCTGAGCGAGTCACGGAAAAGGCCGGTCAAGGACCTGTTTCTCGGCTCGCTGCCCCGCGTGCGGGCGCCCAGCGCGTCAAATGAGCGGTCATGCCGACAGTCCGCGCCTCCCACTCAGGGCAGAACACGCTCCACAACCAGCTCACCCAGCACGGGTCCGCGCTGCTCACTCCAGACGCCAGCTCGCACATCATGGCCCGCACGACTTTCCGGCCGCCACAATGGAGTCATGTCCTCCAGCCCACAGCACCATGCCCCCGCGCCGATGGACCTCTCTGACGCGGACGCCGAGGACCTCGCGTTGTACCGGGAGAAATTCCGGCGGCGTCTGCCGGAGTCACTGGACGAGTTGCACGGCCCGACCCAGGGGTCGTGGATCTGCCGCTGCACATGGCCTGGTCTGGGATGACGTCGTACGACTTGGGCAAGCCGCGCCAGCGGACGGGGCTGTACCGCACTGTTCTGCACGAGGGCCTGCGGGACGACCTGCCCCGCTGCCTCAACCAGGATCTACTCTTCCAACTGTGGCCGGTGCTGCGCATACTCGTAGGCCGCACCGTGCGCGCCGTATGGGAAGACGCCTTCCCCCAGCTCGCCTCCCGCACCCGGGCAGCCGCGTGACGGACATGCCGGAGCTGCACACGCGCCGGCGGTGCGGAGTCCCGCCCTGCGGTCCGCCCCGCTACTCAGGCCGGGCGGGCGGGTTGACCGGCAGCCTGGTGGCCTCCTCGAAGGTCTCCTCCGCTCGGCGGTAGGACAGCCTGGAGCGCCGACAGCACCCGGGGATCGGCCGGGTCGGTGAGCAGCAGCCGCAGGTCGTCCTCGACCGCGGCGGCGACCTCGTTGAACTTCCGGCGGGCATCATGGTCTACTTCACACTCGCGCCGGCGCTCTTCCACCAGGACTCCTACGACGATGTGGCCGACCATCTGGTGGGTGGCATACCGGAGTTGAGCTGCTGCTTCCCGCACAAGGCGTCGTTCACGCGGGCCCGGGAGCGTCTGGGCCGGAGGTTTTGGAGCGGCTCTTCCAGCGCCTGGCAGGCCCACTGGCCCCGAGAGGGCCGGTGGGCGGCTTCCTGCTGGATGTGCCGGACAACGAGGCCGGCTGCCACGCTTTGGCGAGCCGAAGGACTCCAGTAGGAAGCCGGGCGGGTTTCCGCAGGTGCGGATGGTGACGCTTACCGAGACCGGCACGCATGCCTCCATCGACGCGCGGCTGGGCGGCCCTGACAAGGTGCTGATCACCGTGCTCTACCTGCGGCAGGTCTGTTCCCAGAAGGTCTTGTACGACATGCTCGCCCTCAGCGACCGCACCATCAGGGCGCTGAGATCCTTCTCGTTGCTGTCGCGGTCATGGAGGCGTACGGTCACGCCCTTCTCGGCGGCCTCGCGGACCGCGGTGTCGAAGGGCTTGGAGAGGATGCGGTAGACGTCCGGGGAGGCTTCGTCCTCGTCGAGGACCAGGGTTCGGTACATGGGGGTGTCGTCCTCCGGGCCGCCGATGCCGGAGTCACCGGTGCCGCCGCCCTTCGGCTGGGTGCCGTGGCAGGTTGTCGAAGGGCTCGACACGGCTTCCACGGTCTGCGCGCCGACCGTCGAGCCCTGGAGTCCGCCGAGAGCCGGGACCGCGACCGTCACGGCCGCGATCGCGCCGGGCCCGGTGGGTGTTCGCTTGGCCATGTCTCCCTCCGGTTCTTCGCCCCGTGTGGGGTCGCCCGGGTCGGCGGGACCGCGATCGGTACTGAGACTTTGGAGAAGGGCGCGGCGTTCGGCCCGTGGTCCGGAGATCTCCACGCCTTGCCCGCTCTCACCCCTTCCGCCGCGTTCCAAAGGTCGTGCGGGGGTTGCGCCTCTTGAGCCTCGCCCCCCTCCGTAGGTCGCGGGCAGCCGGGGTCAGGCGCCAGTATCCGTACGGGTTGTGGAAGAAGTCGTCGTCCTCGAACCGTTCGCACTCCACACGGTTCATGATCCAGCGCGTGGCGTCCTGCGCGATGCGGAAGCCCTCGCCGTTCTGGACGCCGTGGTCCGGCTGCTCGGTCAGCAGGTAGTACGACGCGATCTCCATGGTGGTCACCCACTCCCACAGCAGCTCCGGCTCGGGCACCGCGGTGCTTTTGGGGACCAGCTCCAAATCGGCCTCGCCCAGGAGGTGCATGCCGCAGCTGTAGTAGACCTCCCCGTCGTGGATCACCGGCACGACCCACGCCCGGACGAGAGCGCCGACCAGGTCGTGCGCGGTCTCGGCGGCCGCCGCCTCGCTCGCCAGGGCCAGCCACCGCTCCCGACCGCGGGCCACCCCGCTGGACTCGTTCTTCACCGCGGTGGCTCCGCTGGCCAGCAGGGCCGCGGTGACGGCCAGCGCCCGGCGGGACACATCGAGGCCGGTGGTCTGGGAGACCGGCGGTGACAGGACATAGGCGACCGAGTCGTGTGCGTCCACCGCGGCCCAGTCGTCGTCGCCGAACTCGTCGACGCCGGTGGCCCGGCGGGAAGCCACCGCGACGTCGAACGCCTCACGCATCCGGGGGTCAGGCTCCCGCTGGAACTCGTCGAGCGTGAAGTCCCCCGCGCCTGCCTCCTCGACCACCCGGCTGATGACATCGGGATCCAGGCCCACGCCGACCGCGCACAGCACGTGCCTCGGCGTCACACCGGACGCCGGGACCACGAAGCGCGTGCCATCGATGACGTGTCCTTGCCACACCTTGCTCATCTGCCCAGCATCGCAGATGTGCGTACGACGTTGTGATCCCTGTGGCACCAACAGACAGCGTGGTCCGGCCCGTTCACGCGGTTCCCCTCGTCCCCGGAAAAAGCAGGGGCGCGGGGAACGGTCGGTCACGTCTGGCCCCACCTTTGGTTGTCCTGACCGTCGCAGGTCCACAGGACGCGCTTCGTGCCGTTGGCGTGGTCCGCGTTGTAGGCGCCCAGGCAGATACCCGAGTTGACGTCGACGATCGTGCCGTTGGAGGTGCCGCGGTCCCAGGCGTACGGGCTTTCGGACTTCCCGGCACGTCTCGCGGAGGGGAACGTGCCGTTCTCGTGTGCACCGGCTCTCGATCCGGTGCTGTCCGGTGCGGTGAGCGACTTCTGCAAGGTTGTGAGCAGGAGGCCCATTTCCAGGCCGTGTGAACGTGGATGCCGAGGAGTTCCGCGAGAACCGGGGAGGGCAGTTGTCCTGCCAGGGCGGTCAGCGCAGCGCTGCGGGCGGGAATGGTGTGGAAGCCGTGGCGTCGCATCAACAGGCTGTAGCCGGCGGTGCTGAGGGGCTGGCCGGGAACTGTCCCGGGGAAGAGCCAGGTCCTCGCTGACGGGCTGACGGCCATCGAGGCTGCCTGGTGAACATGGTCGGCGAGTCCGGTCACCAGGGCGGCTGGCCGGGGCGGAACGAACAGTGGTCGGCGACCGAGGCTGAGGTGGACGCCGTCGATGTCGCGGCGGATGTCGCCCGTGGTCAGGAGCCGCACGGTGGCGGCGGGCATGCCATAGAGCAGGGTGAGCGTTCTGCCGACGCGGACCCGCAGACCCGCAGACCCGCAGGGGCAGGTCACAGTCGTTCAGGCATCGGCGTAGCTCCTGGCGGCGCTGGTCCTCGGTGAGGATCAGGGTGTCGGGCACCGCGGGGGACGGCCGGATGCAGAGCTCGTCGGTCAGGCCACGCTGGTGGGCCCAGGTCAGGAACGAGCGGATGCCGCGCCGGCGCCGGGGTCCAGAGGTCAGCCTGCGATCGAGGCTGTCCTGTGTGACGGTGGCCAGGTTGAGCTGTTGTTCATCGAGCCGGTCCAGGAACGACAGGATGAGGGTGACATGGCCGTGGATGCGGCCCCAACTCCTGGGCGTGGTGCGCCCTTTGGATACCCGATGGCGCGCTTGGCGCGCAACAGAAGCCAGTATGTGCACGGGTGAACGAGGCGGGCATGGGCCGGCGGCCGGTCGACCAGGATCCGCTCCAGCCATGGAGGGATTCGTTCGAGCCCTTCCTCCCGGGGTTCGAGCACGGCGGTGTGGGCCAGGAGGGCACGCACGTAGCACTCGTCGCGGCCGGCAGGGAGGGTGTCGAGGAGGTCGTGGGTCACGCGCTTGCCGGCCGCGGCGAGTTCGGCGAGGAGTCGGGCGCTGATGCTGCTCTGCAGCCAGCTGATGATCCGCACTGGGTCGTCGTCGGCCTCCAAAGAGTGCAGCAGCGGCAGTAGCTGTGGTCGCGCAAGGCCGACCGCCAGTCACCCGGCGCCCGGTCCGCAGGACCTTCACCAGCCGCAAGCCGTTCCAAAAGCGCGCGTTGGCGTTCACTCAGCGCGGACACCGATGGACGATCGTCGCCCCGCACACGCTGCATAGTGCCGAAAGAGTGGCCGTGGGCAGTGGGAGTTCCCTGGGACTTTTCTGGGACTTCCGGCCGCATCAACGAGTAAGCGCATGAAACAGCTGAAAGACCATTACTACAGGTCAGCGACCTGCAACCGGTCATCGCAGCAGGTCACCGCGTCCGCTGGTCCCTCCCGGGACATCTGAGGCCCTCGGCGGAGTGCCGCCGAGGCCCCCCGACTGCGGCTCTTCCGCGGAGTGCCCTTCGAGATCGTCACCGACGAGTCCGCGGCGGCGCTCGCGCCGGGCAGTGCCGCGGCGCAGCCCGGCACTGCGCTCATGCCCGCGCAAGCACTGCGCGTCTTCCATCCGCCCTACGGCAGGGATCGAGGGCCGCGGTCTCGTCGACCGGCATCCGCGGACCATCTCGCTGCCCGACATCAACCTGCCGGTCGACGGCATCCACCTGGGTCACGCACGCCTCGTCCAGGCGCGCGAGGACGAGCGCGTCGTGGTCCGCCTGGACGCCGGCACGTCCCTGTCGATCATCAGTTCCCCCGTCGGCGGCACGGCACCCTGGGACGGTCGCTGGGCCGCCCCGGGACGCCTGCCCCGCCGTCGCCGTCGGCGAACCCGCGACGGCCGCACGGAAGCCTTCGGGATCAGCTCTCGGTCAGCGTGACCTCCCGCTTCTGCGTCGCGTGGAAGCGGGGCAGGGGCAGGCCGCCGTCGGGACGGAGTTCCATCAGGGTGGCCTCGACCCGTGCCGCGCCGGGGGCGAGGTCGTTCGGGGTCGCCTTGCCGGTGTTCTTCCAGGTGTGCTCGACGCCGTCGCACACGGCACGGGTGCCGCCGATGCCGTGCGTGACGTTGGAGTCCTGGCCTACCGAGGAGCTGAGGAAGACCGGGCCCGTGTCGGCGACGCAGCGATAGGTGCCGGAGAGCGTGACGGTGCCGTCGGCGGCGATGCGGCCGACCGGGTCGACCGTGACGGACTCCGTCGGGTCGGCGACGGCGACGACCGCGGGCGCGGCCAGCAGAAGCAGGGCGGCACCGGCGGCCGCGGACAGGGCGGGGCGCAGGAACATGGCAGAACCTCCTGTTGTGGGGGCTCCACTGGTACCGGGCGCATGCCTCCGGGGCGGTGATCGTCACTCCTTCGGTGGCGAGTCCGCACCGGTCGTCGACGTACGGTCCGGGAGTTGTCCTGGTGCTGTCACGCTTTCGGGCGGGCCCTGGCGACGGCTCCCGGCCGGGCGCATGGTCTACCCATGCGGGCCGACCGGACGGCCGACCCCGCCGACGTGGAGGTGCGCGATGTGTTCCCACCAGCTTCCCGGCGCTGCTGCCGACGCCCGTCCCGTGCACGTCGTCGCCGCCCACCCCGAGCAGGGCTGGAACCTGCTGTGCGACGGCACGATCGTCTTCGACGACTCGGGCGAACTGCTGCCCGACGGCCGTGTCGTGGCCCCGCATCGCGTGACGGTGCACCAGCTCGCCGTCGCGGCCTGACCCACCCGGCCCGACCCGCCCGGTCGATCCGCCCTGTCGATTCGATCCGCCCTGTCCGACCTACCCGGTCCGAGCCGTTCGGTCGATCCCCCGGGTCCGCCCCACCGAGCCGGGCCCACCGCGCCCGACCCACCCGGTCCGAGCCGCTCGGTTGCCGCGCTCGGCCTGACCCCCTTCGCCCGCCCTGCGTCGGTCGCGAGCGGGGCCGGTCGGCGGTCCGCCGGTCGCGGGGGTACGTCGGCGGTCGTGAGCCCGGTCAGTGGTCCAGCACCGCGAATCCGTCCAGCTCGACGAGTGCCTGCTCGTCCCAGAGCCGGACGATTCCGATGACCGCCATCGCCGGGTAGTCGCGGCCTGCGGACCGCCGCCAGATCGCGCCCAGTTCGGCGGCGTGCTCACGATAGGCGGCGACGTCCGTGACGTAGACGGTGACGCGCGCCAGGTCGGACGCCGTGCCGCCGGCCGCCGTCAGCGCGGTCAGCAGGTTCGTGAGCGCCCGCGCGAACTGTTCCGGCAACGACTCCCCCACGACGCTCCCGTCGGCGTCCAGCGCGGTCTGGCCGGCCAGGAAGACGATGCGACTGCCGGTGGCGACGACGGCGTGGGAGAAGCCGGTGGGCGGCGAGAGCCCCGGCGGGTTGACGCGCTCGGCTGTCACTCGGCCTCCCGGTCGACTCGCTCGGGCTGGGAGGCGTGCGGCGACCGGTCGGCCCGCACCGTCGCCCGTCCGCCTCTCTCGTTCTCTTCGGCCCGCGCGATCAGGTCACCCCGCGCGACCGGATCTGCCTGCCCGATCGGATCTGCCTGCCCGATCGGGTCTGTCTGCCCGATCCGGCCTGTCTGCCCGTTCCGCTCCGCCTGCGTGATCCCGTCCGGAGGGTCGGCGGGGGCGTCCGGACTCACCGGCCCGGTGTGCCCGGTCCGGTCCGCGTGCTCCGCCCGCTGTGCGAGATCCGCGTACAACTCCTTTGCGATGATGCCGCGTTGCACCTCGCTGGCGCCCTCGTAGATCCGTGGTGCGCGCACCTCCCGGTAGAGGTGTTCGAGCAGGTGGCCGCGGCGCAGGGCGCAAGCGCCGTGGAGTTGGACGGCCGCGTCGACGACGTACTGCGCCGTCTCGGTGGCGAGCAGCTTGGCCATCGCGGCGCGCCGGGAGACGTCGGGGGCGGCGGCGTCGTACGCGGTCGCCGCCGCGTGGACCATCAGCCGGGCCGCCTCCGTGCGCAGCGCCATCTCGGCAACCTGGTGCGAGACCGCTTGCAGGTCACGCAGCTTGCCGCCGAACGCGTCACGTCGGGCGGTGTGGGCGAGCGTGGCGTCGAGCGCGGCCTGTGCCATGCCGACGGCGAACGCGCCGACGCTCGGACGGAACAGGTCCAGGGTGCCCATGGCGACGCGGAAGCCGCGGTCGGGCTCGCCCAGCACGTCGTCCGCGGTGACCGGGACGGCGTCCAGGCGGAGGGCGCCGATGGGGTGCGGGGAAAGCATGTCGAGGGCGGAACCGGTGAGGCCGGGGCGGTCGGCGGGGAGCAGGAAAGCGGTGACGCCCCGCGCTCCGGCCCCGGGGGTGGTACGCGCGAAAACGGTGTAGAAATCGGCTTCCGGCGCGTTGGAGATCCAGCACTTCTCGCCGGTCAGCCGCCACCCGTCCGCTCCGTCGCACTCGGCGGCCAGTGACAGCGCGGCCGCGTCCGAGCCGGCGCCCGGCTCGCTCAGCGCGAACGCGGCCACCGCGGTGCCCTCGGCGACGTCGGGCAGCCAGCGGCGGCGCTGGGCGGCGGTGCCGTGGGCGTGGACCGGGTGGGCGCCCAGTCCCTGCAGCGCGAGTGCCGTCTCGGCCTCGGTGCAGGCGTACGCGAGGGATTCGCGCATCAGGCAGAGGTCGACCGCGCCGGAGGTGAACAGCCGGGACAGCAGCCCCAGGCGGCCGAGTTCGGCGACGAGCGGACGGTTGACGCGGCCCGGCTCGCCCTTCTCGGCGAGCGGGCGCAGCCGGTCGGCGGCCAGCGCGCGCAGTTCGGCGCACCAGTCGGTCCGTGCCGGGTCGATCGAGAACGCGGGCATCGTTGCGGGCATCGCCCTTCCCCTCTGCCGTGAATGGTGCGCGCGGTCGCGGCACGACCGTCGCGGCCGTCCGCTGCCGGTCCGTGCAGCCGCAGTCCTCATGTGTCGGCCTCGGCCTGCCGGCTCGTCCGTACGGCCCGGTCCTCCCACGTCCGGGGGGGGGCCGACCGTGTGGCCTGCCGGCTCGTCCGGGCGGTGCTCCCGGACGGTCCGCACGGTCGCGCCGTCCGCACCTTCTCCGACGGTATCGCGTACCGTTGACTGTCGTCACCAACGCGATACGCTCGTTGCGCGATCCCACGACGACGACCGCCCTCCAGGGCAGCCCAGCCGGACAGTCCATCCAGGCAAGGGGGCGAACACCCATGAACGTCTCGGCCCACGTCGACACCTTCGCGCGCGACCACCTCCCGCCGCCCGGCCACTGGCCCGAGCTGCGCTTCGAGCTGCCCGGGCTGAACTACCCCGACCGGGTGAACTGCGCCGCCGAGCTGCTCGACGGGGCCGCACCGGAACGGCCCGTGTTCCACACCGCGTCGGGGCCGTCGTGGACGTACGGCGAACTGCGTGCCCGTGTCGACCGGATCGCGCATGTGCTCACCAGTGACCTGCGGGTCGTGCCCGGCAACCGGGTGCTGCTGCGCGGGCCCACCACGCCGTGGCTGGCGGCCTGCTGGCTGGCCGTGCTGAAAGCGGGTGCGATAGCGGTTACCGTCCTCGCCCAGCAACGACCGCACGAACTGCGCACCATGTGCGAGATCGCGCGGGTGGGGCACGCGCTGTGCGACATCCGGGCCGTCGACGACCTCGTCAAGGCGGAGGCGCCCGGCCTGCGGATCACGACGTACGGCGGCGACGGCCCCGACGATCTGTTGAACCGGCCGTCGTCGGCGGAACCCTTTCGGGCTGTCGAAACCGCTTCCGACGATATTGCGCTGATCGCGTTCACCTCCGGCACCACCGGTCGTCCCAAGGGTTGTCTGCACTTCCACCGGGACGTGCTGGCGATAGCCGACACGTTCTCGGAACACGTCCTGAAGCCGCTTGCGGACGATGTCTTCGCGGGCAGCCCGCCGCTCGGCTTCACCTTCGGGCTCGGCGGCCTCGTCGTCTTCCCGTTGCGGGCCGGGGCGAGCGCGCTGCTGCTGGAACAGGCGGGCCCCCGGCAACTGTTGCCGGCGGTCGCCGCGCACCGTGTGTCCGTGCTGTTCACCGCGCCCACCGCCTATCGCGCGATGCTCGACGATCTCGGCGACCACGACGTGTCGTCCCTGCGGCGCTGCGTCTCCGCCGGCGAGAACCTGCCCGCGGCCACCTGGCGTGCCTGGCACGAGCGGACCGGTCTGCGGCTGATCAACGGCATCGGGGCCACGGAGCTGCTGCACATCTTCATCTCCGCCGCGGACGAGCGGGTACGGCCCGGCACCACCGGCGTTCCGGTGCCCGGCTGGCACGCGCGCGTGCAGGACGCGTCCGGTGCGCCCGTGCCGGACGGCGAGCCCGGACTGCTCGCCGTGCGCGGCCCGGTGGGCTGCCGGTACCTGGCCGACCCACGACAGCAGCAGTACGTGCGGGACGGCTGGAACGTCACCGGTGACACCTACGTCCGCGAGTCCGACGGGTATTTCCGGTACGTCGCCCGCGCGGACGACATGATCATCTCGGCCGGGTACAACGTCTCCGGGCCCGAGGTCGAGGAGGCGCTGCTGCGTCACCCCGACGTCCTCGAGGCGGCGGTCGTGGGACGACCCGACGAGCGCCGTGGGCAGTCGGTGGTCGCGTTCACCGTCCTGCGGGAGGGTGCACGGTGTGACGCCGAGACCCTGCGCGCCTTCCTCAAGGAGGAGCTCGCGCCCTACAAGTGCCCGCGCGAGGTCGTCTTCCTGGAGGCGCTGCCGCGCACGGCGACCGGCAAGCTCCAGCGCTTCAGGTTGCGCGCAAGCGGTTGCACCGAAGGTGACCAGCCGTGATGCCGAAGACTTAAGATGATCAACGTGTCCGACCAGCCCGCACCTCGGTCTCTCATCGTCACGCTCTACGGCGCGTACGGCCGCTTCGCCCCAGGGCCCGTGCCCGTCGCCGAGCTGATCCGGCTGCTCGCCGCGGTCGGCGTCGACGCGCCCTCCGTGCGCTCGTCGGTCTCGCGGCTGAAACGCCGTGGGCTGCTGTTGCCGGCACGCACGGCGCAGGGTGCGGCCGGCTACGAACTGTCCGTCGAGGCAAGGCAGTTGCTGGAGGACGGCGACCGGCGCATCTACGCCACGACGCCTCCCGCGGACGAGGGCTGGGTGCTGGCGGTGTTCTCGGTGCCCGAGTCGGAGCGGCAGAAGCGGCATGTGCTGCGGTCGCGGCTGGCGGGGCTGGGGTTCGGCACGGCGACGCCCGGGGTCTGGATCGCCCCGGCACGCCTGCACGACGAGACCCGGCACACGCTCCGACGGCTGCACCTGGACTCGTACGTCGACCTGTTCCGGGGCGAGCATCTCGGCTTCGCGCCGACCGTCGAGGCCGTCGCCCGCTGGTGGGACCTGGCGGCCATCGCCAAGGAGCACGAGACCTTCCTCGACCGCCACGCGCGCGTGCTGCGGGACTGGCGGCAACGGCCGGACACCCCGCCCGAGGAGGCCTACCGCGACTACCTCCTCGCGCTGGACTCCTGGCGCCATCTGCCCTACGTCGATCCCGGCCTGCCCGCCCGGCTGCTGCCGCGGGACTGGCCTGGCACGCGTTCGGCGGCCGTCTTCCAGGAGCTGCACGAGCGACTGCGGGACGCGGGAGCGGAGTTCGCCGGGGTGTGAGCCCGGGCTCGGCCCGGGCTCGGCCTGGCTCGACCCGGCCCCGGGCGAGGTCGGTGCTGACCGGTCCGACCCTGCTCGGTCCGACCCTGCTCGGTCCGGCCATGCTCGGCGCAGGCCGCCGGTCTCATCTTCCCAGGCTCAGGCGGGGTTTGGGTGCGTCCGCCCGGCCGGTGCGCGGGGGTCTGCTGCCCGCACGGTAGGGCGCGGGCCACTCGGCGCCCGGGCCGGAGTAGCCCTGCTCGGCGGCCGCGTGCAGGGTCCAGTTCGGGTCGTAGAGGTGGGGTCGGGCGAGGGCGCAGAGGTCCGTACGGCCCGCGAGGATCAGTGAGTTGACGTCGTCCCAGGAGGAGATCGCGCCGACCGCGATCACCGGGACGCCCGCCTCGTGGCGGATGCGGTCGGCGAACGGCGTCTGGTAGGAGCGTCCGTAGTCGGGCCTTTCCTCGGCCACCACCTGTCCCGTGGAGACGTCGACGGCGTCGGCGCCGTGCTCGGCGAACGCGCGGGCGATGCCGACGGCGTCGTCGGCCGAGGTGCCGCCCTCGGCCCAGTCGGCGGCTGAGATACGGACGGTCATGGGTCGCCGGTCCGGCCACACCTCGCGGACCGCGTCGAAGACCTCGAGCGGGAAGCGCAGCCGTCCGGCGAGAGAGCCTCCGTAGGCGTCCGTGCGGAGGTTGGTGAGCGGTGAGAGGAAGCCGGACAGCAGGTAGCCGTGCGCGCAGTGCAGTTCGAGGAGATCGAAGCCGGCTCGGGCGGCCCGGCGAGCGGCGGTCGTGAACTGTTCGCGCACATCGCGGAGTTGGCCGCGGCTCAGTTCGCGCGGCGTCTGACTGCCCGGCTTGTACGGCAGGGCCGACGCGGCCACGAGCGGCCAGTTGCCGTCCGGCAGTGGTTCGTCCATGCCCTCCCACATCAGCCTCGTCGAGCCCTTGCGCCCGGAGTGGCCGAGCTGCACGCCGATCGCGGCTCCCGGCGCTTGCGCGTGCACGAAGTCGGTGACGCGCCGCCAGCCGTCGGCCTGCCGGTCGGTGTAGAGGCCGGTGCAGCCGGGTGTGATGCGGCCCTCCGGGGACACGCACACCATCTCCGTCATCACCAGTCCGGCTCCGCCGAGGGCACGGGCGCCGAGGTGGACGAGGTGGAAGTCGCCGGGGAGACCGTCCACCGCCGAGTACATGTCCATGGGGGACACGACGACCCGGTTGCGCAGGGTCAGGCCGCGCAGCCGGAACGGGGTGAACATCGGGGGCGTTGCGGGCGGGCAGCCGAACTCCCGCTCCACGGCCACGGTGAAGCGGGAGTCGCGCAGCCGCAGGTTGTCGTGGGTCACGCGGCGGCTGCGGGTGAGCAGGTTGAAGGCGAACCTGCGGGGCGGCTGACCGAGGTAGAGGCCGAGGTTCTCGAACCATTCCAGGCTGGCGCGGGCAGCCCGCTGGGTGGAGGCGACGACGGGCCGGCGTTCCTCCTCGTAGGCGGTCACCGCCGTGCGGAGGTCGGGGTGTTCCTCCAGGCAGGCGGCGAGCGCCAGCGCGTCCTCGACGGCCAGCTTGGTGCCGGAGCCGATCGAGAAGTGGGCGGTGTGCGCGGCGTCGCCCAGGAGGACCACGTTGCCGTGCGACCACCGTGCGTTGACGACCGTGCGGAAGGTGGTCCACGCGGAGTTGTCGGACTTCAGGGCACGGCCGCCGAGGGCGTCGGCGAAGATCTTGGCGCAGCGTGCGACGGACTCCTGCTCGTCGACTTCGTCGAAACCGCTTGCTCGCCACACCTCCTCACGCATCTCGACGATCACGGTCGAGGCGTCGGCCGCGTAGGGGTAGCCGTGCAGCTGCATCACGCCGTGCTCGGTCTCGGCGATCTCGAAGCGGAAGGCGTCGAAGGCGAGGTCCGCGGCCAGCCAGATGTAGCGGCAGCGGTGGCCCGTCACCCGGGGCCTGAACACCTCCGCGTACGCCTCCCGGGTGGCGCTGTGCACTCCGTCCGCGGCGACGACGAGGTCGTACTCCTCCGCAAGGCGGGCGGGAGCGGGCGCCTGCGTACGGAAGCGCAGATCGACGCCGAGGGAACGGCAGCGCTCGTGCAGGATCTCCAGCAGCCTGCGACGGCCGAGGGCGGCGAAGCCGTGTCCGCCGGAGGTGTGGCGGACGCCGCGGTGGACGATGTCTATGTCGTCCCACCGGACGAAGTCCTCCCGCAGGGAGCGGTACACGGCCGGGTCGGCGTGCTCGATGCCACCCAGGGTCTCGTCGGAGAGGACGACGCCGAAGCCGAAGGTGTCCTCGGGGGCGTTGCGTTCCCAGAGGGTGATCTCGCGGGCGGGGTCGAGGCGTTTGAGCAGGGCCGCCGCGTAGAGACCGCCGGGGCCGCCGCCGATGATCGCGATGCGCCGGGGGCGTCCTGCCGGAGCGGGCGGCTGAGGACGGTCGGACGGGGCGGGTCGCGGGGTGCGGCGGGCCCCCGTGCCGACGTCGCTCCGGAGCGCGGAGGCCGTCGCCGCCGGCGCAGACGTCCTGGCGAGCGTCGTCCCGGAATCCGGTGTCACAAGGGTTGTTGTTTCCGTAACCGGTTCCCCCGCATTTGCCGTTTCCGTAATCGCTTTCCTCGCATGCACAGTTCCCGTAACCGCTTTCCCCGAACTTGTCGCTTCGGAGGCCGGTTTCTTCGAAGGCGTCGTTCGGGAAACCGGTGTCTCGGTATCCGCCGCCTCCGGAGCCGCCGTCCTGGAAACCGATGTCGTAGCGGGTGTCGTAGCAGATGTCGTAGCCGGTGTCGCAAACGGTGTCGCAGCAGGTGTTGTTCTCGAAGGCGGTTTCATCGGCCTCGCCATTTCGGGGGGCGCTTCTGGGTGAACGCCTCGTGGAACTCGGCGTAGTCCTCGCCGTTCATGAGCAGGGCCTGAGTGGCGGCGTCGAGTTCCACGGAGGCCGCGAGCGGCATGTCCAGTTCGGCGGTCAGCAGTGCCTTCGTCTGGGCGTAGGCGAGTGCCGGGCCGTCGGCCAGGCGACGGGCCAGGGTTCGGGCGGCCTCGTCGGCCCGTCCTTCCTCAGTCAGTTCGCTGATGAGGCCGATCCGCTCGGCCTCCGGGGCGCGGACGGGTTCGCCGAGCATGAGGAGCCGGGTGGCGTGGCCGAGCCCGACGATCCGGGGCAGCAGGTAGGCGGCGCCCATGTCGCCGCCGGAGAGGCCGACACGGGTGAAGAGGAACGCGAAGCGGGCGCCGGGGTCGGCGACCCGGAAGTCGGCGGCCAGCGCGAGGACCGCGCCGGCGCCGGCCGCCACTCCGTGCACGGCTGCGATCACCGGGAACGGGCATTCCCGCAGGGCCCGCACGACCTGGCCGGTCATCCGGTTGAAGTCGAGGAGCTGGGCGGTGTCCATGCCGAGGGTGGCGCCGATGATCTCGTCGACGTCGCCGCCGGAGCAGAAGCCCCGGCCTTCGCCGGCCAGCACCAGGGCGCGGACCGACCGCTCCCTGGACAGCTCGGCGAGCAGGTCGCGCAGGTCGGCGTAGGCGCCGAAGGTGAGGGCGTTGAGCTTTTCCGGGCGGGCGAGGGTGACGGTGGCGACGCCGTCGGTGTGCTCGACGTGCAGATGACGCCAGTCGGGGGTGCGGGCGGCGGAGCCGGTGAAGGGACTCATGAGGGCGGCCTCCTCGACGGTCGCCTACGAAGTTATCACTCTCTCGTGACTGTCGTCATGAGTGCGCGATATACGGCGGGGGCAGAATCGCCCTGTGTCGCCGTGTCACTGCACGGCGTGCGCCCGTCACACACGTCACCGGTCGTCGATAAGGCGGTAACAACCGGATCAGGTGCGCGAGGGAGAGCGTTGACGCGGGTAAGCCGCCCGACAGCGGGGTCGGAACGTCCCGCGCGGTGCCCACCGAGCGTCTCTGCCGGAGGTCGCCGTACCATTCCTGAAGTTGAAGGCAGGACCGCCTGATGTCGATCACGGGAACCTGCGCCATGAACGGACTCGCCTTGCACGAACGCCCCTCCGATTCCGCCGCCTCCTGGCGAATCGCGCTGCCGCACACCGCCGCGGCCGTGCCGGTGGCCCGTGCGCTGGTCCGTACGGCGCTGGCCGAGCTGAAGCACGGGGCGGACAGCGACACGGCGGAGCTGCTCACGGCCGAGCTGGTCGCGAACGCCGTGGAGCACACCGCCGGGGACGCGCCGATAGAGCTGGTCGTGGAGCTGTATCCGAGCGGTTGCCAGGTCGAGGTGCACGACGCCGACCCGGTGCCGCCGGGCGACCTCACCCGTCCGTCCGGCGGGGAGCCCGACCCCTGGCACGAGCACGGACGCGGACTGCTGCTGATCCGCGCGCTCAGCTCGTCCTGCGGGCACCGGCCCACCGAGCAGGGCAAGGCGGTGTGGTTCCGGCTGGCCGCGGTTCCGCCGCAGCGTAGCCCTCGTCCGGCGTGAGCGGCGGCGTGAGCGGCGCGTCCCCGGTCAGCCCCGCGGGTTGCCGGCGAGGGTGGCGACCAGGACGGCCTTGATGGTGTGCAGACGGTTCTCCGCCTCGTCGAAGACGACGGAGTGCGCCGACTCGAAGACCTCGTCGGTCACCTCGAGGCAGTCGAGGCCGTGGCTCTCGAATATCCCCTGGCCGACCGCGGTGCCCAGGTCGTGGAAGGCCGGCAGGCAGTGCAGGAACCGGACGTCCGGGTTGCCGGTGGCGCGCAGGACGTCCATGGTGACGGCGTAGGAGCCGAGGGCGGCGATCCGCTCGGCCCAGACCTCCTTGGGCTCGCCCATGGAGACCCAGACGTCGGTGGCGACGAAGTCGGCGCCGCGCACGCCCTCGGCGACGTCCTCGGTGAGCAGGACGGTGGCCCCGCTGTCCGCGGCGAGCTCGCGGGCCTTCGCGACGACCTCGTCGGCGGGCCAGTACTCCTTCGGCGCGACGATGCGGACGTCCATGCCGAGCAGCGCCCCGGTGATCAGGTAGGAGTTGCCCATGTTGAAGCGCGCGTCGCCGAGGTAGGCGAAGACGATTCCGCCGTCCAGGCCCTTCGCGCAGTGCTCGGTCATCGTCAGCACGTCGGCGAGCATCTGGGTGGGATGCCAGTCGTCGGTGAGGCCGTTGAAGACCGGCACGCCCGCGTGGGCGGCCAGCTCCTCGACCTTGTGCTGGCTGTCGCCGCGGTACTCGATGCCGTCGTACATGCGGCCCAGCACGCGCGCGGTGTCCTTCACCGACTCCTTGTGGCCGATCTGCGAGCCGGCCGGGTCCAGGTAGGTGGTCGAGGCGCCCTGGTCGGCGGCGGCGACCTCGAACGCGCAGCGGGTGCGCGTCGAGGTCTTCTCGAAGATGAGGGCGATGTTCCTGCCGCGCAGGTGCTGTACCTCGGTCCCGGCCTTCTTGGCGGCCTTCAGCTCGGCGGCCAGCTCGATCAGACCGCGGAACTCCTCCCCCGTGAAGTCCAGCTCCTTGAGGAAGTGGCGGCCGGCGAGGGCGGTCGGGACAGTCGCCATGGGGGCGCTCCAGAGGTACGAGAACAGGACACTGGAACTCTATACGAAGATTAGCATTTCTATACAGGGGTGCGTTCGACCGGGCAGCTCATGCAGCGCGGGCCCCCTCTCCCCCGGCCGAGTTCGCTGCCGGGGATCTCTATCACTTCGATGCCCTGTTTGCGCAGATGGGTGTTGGTGGTGACGTTGCGCTCGTAGGCGATGACGACGCCCGGCTCCACGGCGAGCACGTTGCAGCCGTCGTCCCACTGCTCGCGTTCGGCGGCATGCACGTCCTGGGTGGCGGTGAGCACCCGGATCTCGCTGAGGCCGAGAGCCGCTGCGATGGCGCGGTGCATGTGCTCCGGAGGGTGGTCGGTGACCTTCAGTTCCTTCTCTCCGACGCCCGGTTCGATGGTGTACGAGCGGAGCATGCCGAGGCCCGCGTACTGCGTGAAGGTGTCGCCGTCGACCATGGTCATCACGGTGTCGAGGTGCATGAAGGCACGCCGCTTGGGCATGTCGAGCGCCACGATGGTCTCGGCCGAGCCGGCGGCGAACAGCTTGTGGGCGAGCATCTCGACGGCCTGCGGGGTGGTGCGCTCGCTCATGCCGATCAGCACGGCGCCGTTGCCGATCACGAGGACGTCCCCGCCCTCGATGGTGGAGGGGTAGTCGGCCTGCCCCTCGGACCAGACACGGAACGTCTCGCCGCGGAAGAGGGGGTGGTGCCGGTAGATGGCCTCGAAATGGACGGTCTCTCGCTGCCGGGCCGGCCAGCGCATGGCGTTGATGGCGACGCCGTCGTAGATCCAGGCCGAGGTGTCGCGGGTGAAGAGGTGGTTGGGAAGCGGGTCGAGGAGGAAGTCGTCGAGCTCCATGACATGGAAGCGCACGGAGGTCGGTTCGGGATGCGCTTCCAGGAACTCCCGCTTGGTCATGCCGCCGACGAGGGCCTCCACCAGCTGCGGGGCGGGGAGGTCCTCGAAGGCGGCGCGGAGGTGGTCGGTGGCGAGCACCCCGTACTCCTTCTCGTCGAAGACGCGGTCCAGGACGAGCGCTCGCGCCGCCGGGATGGCCATGGCCTCGGTGAGCAGGTCGCCGAAGAGGTGGACGGCGACGCCGCGGTCGCGCAGCACGTCGGCGAACCCGTCGTGCTCGGCGCGCGCCCGGCGCACCCAGAGCACGTCGTCGAAGAGAAGGGCGTCCTTGTTGCTGGGGGTGAGCCTTTTGAGCTCGAGATCCGGCCGGTGCAGGATGACGCGGCGCAGGCGTCCGGCTTCGGAGTCGACATGGAATCCCATGACTCCATCCTGACCACCGGGGACCGCCTTCACCCACTACTGGACCGATTCCGCGCGGGCTTGTTCCGCTCCCGGTTTTCGTCCTCTTGACGACAAGGGGAGGGCGGGCTATCGTTTTCTTATCGTCGTTTTGACGAGAATCGAGACCGAGGGGGGTCACTCATGGCCGACATCACCCGACGCCTGGGCTGGCGCCATCTGCGCGGCGCTCCGACCGCGCACGTACGCCACCACCGTTCCGGCAAGCTGGCGCACGACGGACCGGGGCTCAGCTTCTGGTTCCGGGCGCTGAGCGCCGCGCTCTCCGAAGTGCCGGTAGACGACCGCGAGCTGGCCATGACGTTCCACGCCCGCACCGTCGACTTCCAGGACGTGGCGGTTCAGGCCACGGTGACGTACCGGATCAGCGACCCGGCCCTGGCAGCCGCCCGTCTGGACTTCTCCGTCGACCCGGACACCGGGGCGTGGCGCGGCGCGCCGCTCGAGCAGCTGGGCACCCTGCTGACCGAGACGGCGCAGCAGCACGCGCTGGACGTCCTCGCCCGCACTTCTCTGTCGTCGGCGCTGGTGGACGGCGTGACGGCGGTGCGGGAGCGGGTCGCCGCGGGGCTGGCGGCGGAGCCGCGGCTGCCGGCCACCGGCATCGAGGTCGTGGCCGTCCGGGTGGTGGCGCTCCGCCCGGAGCCCGAGGTGGAGCGGGCGCTGCGCACGCCGGCGCGCGAGCTGATCCAGCAGGAGGCCGACCGGGCGACGTACGAGCGGCGGGCGGTGGCCGTCGAACGGGAGCGGACGATCGCCGAGAACGAGCTGGCCAGCAAGATCGAGCTGGCCCGCCGTGAGGAGCAGCTGGTCGAGCAGCGCGGCACGAACACCCGTCGCGAGGCGGAGGAGAGCGCGGCCGCGGACAAGGTGCGGGCCGAGGCGGAGGCGACACGGACCGTGCGGCTCGCGCAGGCGGAGGCGGCCCGGTCGGTGAAGCTCGCGGAGGCGGAGGCGGCGAAACAGATACAGCTGGCGGACGCCGAGGCGCTGCGCACGGAGCGGTTGGCGCAGGCGGAGGCGGTGCGCATGGCCCGGCTCTCCGAGGCGGAGGCGGCCCGCTCGGTCCAGCTCGCCCGCGCCGAGGCGCAGGCGGCGCGCGAGGTCGGCGAGGCGCGGGCCCAGGCGCAGGCCGCCTGGCTGCGGGTGCACGGGGACGTCGACGTCGCGACGCTGCACGCCCTCACCGGGACGCGGCTCGCGGAGAACCTGCCGCACATCGACAGCGTGACGATCTCACCGGACGTGCTGACGGGGCTGCTCGCCAAGCTGGGAGCAACGGAGTGAGTCTCGCCCCGCGGGCCGTGCTGGTCCATCGCACCACGGAATACGAGGAGTTGACGGCCCGGCACGGCACGCACGGCCAGGCCGCCTTCTTCCTCTCCTCGCGGGGCAGGGACATCGAGGAGGTCGCCGAACGCCACCGGCGCACCCGGCGGGCGCTGGCGGAGGTGACGGCCGCCGTCCCACTGACGTGGCGTCAGACGAGCGTGGAACGGGCCGACCTGGACCGGTTCCTGTTCGCGCCGGAGGACGTGGTGGTCGTGGTCGGCCAGGACGGTCTGGTGGCGAACGTCGCCAAGTACCTGACCGGACAGCCGGTGGTGGGCATCGACACCGACCCGGGCCGCAACCCGGGCGTCCTGGTGCGTCACCGTCCGCAGGACGCCGCGTCGCTGCTGCGCTCCGTCCTCGCGGCGGGCGCCGGCACGGACGAGCTGACCATGGTGGAGGCGGTCGCGGACGACACCCAGCGGCTGCTGGCCCTCAACGAGATCTATCTGGGCGCCGCAGGTCATCAGACCGCCCGCTACCGCCTGGGCCTCGACGACGACGGGGGTGTCGTCGAGGCCCAGGCCTCCTCCGGGGTGCTGGTGGGCACGGGCACGGGGGCGACCGGCTGGCTCCGGTCGGTGTGGCAGGAGCGGGGCGGGGCCGGGAGCGACGGTCGCCTGCGGCTGCCGGGGCCGACGGAGGACCGGCTGGTGTGGTTCGTGCGGGAGGCGTGGCCGTCCCCGGCGACCGGAACGTCCCTGGTCGCGGGCGAGCTCGCGGCCGGCGGCCGGCTGACGCTGACGGTCGAGTCGGAGCGCCTCATCGCCTTCGGCGACGGCATCGAGAGCGACGCGCTGGAACTGACGTGGGGGCAGCGGGTTCGGGTGGGGGTGTGCGGGGAGCGGCTGCGGCTCGCGGGGTGAGCGGCGCACAGGCGAGACAGGCCGGAAGGCTGCCGCGCGGGAAGCGGCGCAGCGGCCGCTTCGCGCGCCGGCGTTTCACCGGCCCCTGCGGGCCCCGCCTCGCCCGGGGCCCCGCTGCCACCGGGCACGGCGAGCGGCCGCGCCCCGACGAGACGGCCCGGTCGTCCGGACGCGCCCCGGTCGGCCACGTGGGCGAAGACGGTGGACCGCCTGGTCGGTCAGTCCCGGCAAGACCCGACAGGGCCCCACCAGCGACCGACCGCCACCCGCCACCCGTCACCACCCGGCACCACCCGGCAGCGAACGTCGCTCGCGGCCGTCGACGCATGTTCGCAGTCGGCCGCGGCCGTCCGACGCACCCCACGGGTCGGCGGCGATCTGCGGTAATCGGCGGTAATCGGCGGTAATCGGCGGTAATCGGCGGTAATCGGTTGCAGCGTGCGTGCTCGGCAGGCCGTGCCCTCCGCTTCGGCGGCTGCGGGGACGGGCGGCGGGGACCGCGGGCAAGCGGTTCCCGGGCCGGCGGTCCGAGCCGACCGGGGTGGGTGATCCGCCCGCGCAGCTCGCACGGGCGGGGTGACGAGCACGGCCCGCCCGACGCCGCCACCGCGCTGCGCGCGATACGTCGCCGGACGGGCCGGACACGAGTGTCGTCGGCTACGACATCACAGTCGGGGGTCCACCGGTTCCGATTCCAGGGCGAGGACTCCGAACACCGCCTCGTGGACGCGCCACAGGGGCTCGCCCTCCGCCAGCCGGGACAGGGACTCCAGGCCGAGGGCGTATTCGCGGATCGCCAGCGACCGCTTGTGGTTGAGGAAGCGGCCGCGCAGGCGGGCGAGGTTGTCGGGGCGGGTGTACTCCGGGCCGTAGATGATCCGGAGGTACTCGCGGCCGCGGCACTTGATGCCGGGCTGGACCAGGCGGCCCTCCTCGTCCCGGCACAGTGCGCCCAGCGGCTTGACGACCATGCCCTCGCCGCCGCGCCCCGTCATCTCCAGCCACCAGTCGACGCCCGCCCGGACCGACTCGGGGTCGGCCGTGTCGACGTACAGACGGCGGGTGGTGCGGAGCAGGCCCGTGGTGTCGTGCTCCACCAGCCGGTCGAGGAGCGACAGCTGTTCGTCGTGCGGCAGGTCGGCGAGGCTGCGTCCCTGGACGGCGAGGATCTGGAACGGGGCGAGACGCACGCCGTCCAGACCGTCCGTCGTCCAGCAGTAGCGTCGGTAGGCCTCGGTGAACGCCGCCGCGTCCGAGGCGCGTTCACGCTGGCGGGCGAGGAGGTCCGCGACGTCGACGCCCCTGGCCGCAGCGCCGTCCAGCGCGGCGAGCGCACCCGGGAAGACCGCGCCGGACGCGGCGCCCACGGCCGCGTACTGCGAGCGCAGCAGGCCCGACGCCTTCAGCGACCACGGCATCAGTTCGGCGTCCAGCAGCAGCCAGTCGGTGTCCAGCTCCGTCCAGAGGCCGGCCTCGTCCACCGCCGCGCGTATCCGGCCGAGGATCTCCTCGGTGACCTTCGCGTCGTCGAAGAACGGGCGGCCGGTGCGGGTGTAGAGGGACCCGGTCGGGCCTCGGTCGCCGCCGACGGTTCCGAAACGCTTGCGGGCAGTTTCCGCGTCCCGGCAGACCAGGGCCACCGCGCGCGAGCCCATGTGCTTCTCCTCGCACACGACCCGTGCGACACCGTCGCGTGCGTACTGCGCGAACGCCTCCGCCGGGTGCTCCAGGTAGCCGTCCACCCGGCTGGTGGCGGTCGGGGCCATGGTCGGCGGGAGGTACGGCAGCAGGCGCGGGTCGACGGCGAACCGGCTCATGACCTCGAGGGCCGCGGCGGCGTTCTCCTCCCGGATCGAGATGCGGAGCTGGCCGTCGTAACGGGTTTCGACGATGCGTCGGCCGTGGACGTCCGCGAGGTCCAGCGGACGGCCGTCGTGGCCGCCCGGAGCCTCGGACCGCAGCGGCTTCACCGGCTCGTACCAGACCTGCTCCGCCGGGACGTCGACGAGCTCGCGCTCCGGCCAGCGCAGCGCGGTCAGCTTGCCGCCGAAGACGGCGCCGGTGTCCAGGCAGATGGTGTTGTTCAGCCAGGTGGCCTCGGGCACGGGTGTGTGGCCGTACACCACGGCCGCGCGACCCCGGTAGTCCTCGGCCCACGGGTAGCGCACCGGCAGGCCGAACTCGTCGGTCTCGCCGGTGGTTTCGCCGTAGAGCGCGTGCGAGCGGACGCGGCCGGAGGTGCGGCCGTGGTACTTCTCCGGCAGGCCCGCGTGGCAGACCACCAGTCGGCCGCCGTCGAGGACGTAGTGGCTGACCAGTTTGTCGATGAACTGCCTCACCTCGGCACGGAACTCGTCGCTCTCGCCCTCCATCTGCTCGATGGTCTCGGCGAGTCCGTGGGTGTGCTGGACGTTGCGGCCCTTGAGGAACCGGCCGTACTTGTTCTCGTGGTTGCCGGGGACGCACAGGGCGTTGCCCGACTTGACCATGGACATCACGCGGCGCAGCACGGCCGGGCTGTCCGGGCCCCGGTCGACGAGGTCTCCGACGAACACGGCCTGCCGGCCCTCCGGGTGGACTCCGTCGGCGTAGCCCAACTTGCCCAGCAGCGACTCCAGTTCGGAGGCGCAGCCGTGGATGTCGCCGATGATGTCGAAGGGCCCGGTGAGGTGGGTCAGGTCGTTGAAGCGCTTCTCGGTGACGACGGTGGCGTTCTCGACGTCCTCGACGCCCCGCAGGATGTGCACCTTGCGGAAGCCTTCGCGCTCCAGGCCCCGCAGGGAGCGCCGGAGTTCACGGATGTGGCGCTGGATGACGCGGCGCGGCATGTCGGCGCGGTCGGTGCGGGCGGCGTTGCGTGCGGCGCACACCTCTTCCGGCACGTCCAGCACGACGGCGATGGGCAGCACGTCGTACTGGCGTGCCAGGTCGACGAGTTGACGTCGGGCCTCGGGCTGCACGCTGGTCGCGTCGACGACCGTGCGGCGGCCGGCCGCGAGCCGTTTGCCGGCGATGTAGTGCAGGACGTCGAAGGCGTCCCGAGTGGCGCTCTGGTCGTTCTCGTCGTCGGAGACGAGACCGCGGCAGAAGTCGGAGGAGATGATCTCGGTGGGCTTGAAGTGGCGGCGGGCGAAGCTGGACTTGCCGGCCCCGGACGCGCCGACGAGCACGACGAGGGAGAGGTCGGTGACGGGCAGCACGCGGCCCTGCTTCGGGGGAATCCCGGTCTCGGTCATGCTGCCTTCGCCTCCTTCTTCTCGGTGCCGCCGGCGGTTGCGGTTGCGGTTTCGGTAGCGGTTGTGGTTTCGGTAGCGGTTGTGGTTGTGGTTGCGGTGCTCATCTCGAAGACGGCCATCTGGGTGGGCGGGCCGACCTCCGGGTCGTCCGATCCGACCGCGGTGAACCGCACGTCGTATCCGTGGCGCTCGGCGACCTGGGACGCCCAGCCGCGGAACTCCTCGCGGGTCCACTCGAAGCGGTGGTCGCCGTGCCGGACGTGACCGGCCGGCAGGCTCTCCCAGCGCACGTTGTACTCGACGTTCGGGGTGGTCACGAGGACCGTGCGCGGGCGTGCCGAGCCGAAGACCGCGTACTCCAGGGCGGGCAGCCGGGGCAGGTCGAGGTGTTCGATCACCTCGCTGAGGACGGCCGCGTCATAGCCCTTGAGGCGGGTGTCGGTGTACGCGAGGGAGCCCTGCAGGAGCCGCACGCGCGAGGCCTGCCGCTCCCCCATGCGGTCGAGTTTCAGCCGACGGGAGGCGATGGTGAGCGCGCGCATCGACACGTCGACGCCGACGATCTCGGTGAACCGCGGGTCCTTGAGCAGCGCCTGCACCAGCTGGCCCTGGCCGCAGCCGAGGTCGAGGACCCGGGCGGCGCCCGCCTCGGTGAGCGCGGCGACGATCGCGTCGCGGCGCTGCACGGCCAGCGGGGTCGGCCGGTCCTCCGTCTCGGCCTCCGCCTGGACCGCGTTGTCGATCTCCTCGACCTCGCTGTCGTCGGCCTCGGCGAGCCGGACCAGTTCCAGTCGCTCCATCGCCTGCCGGGTCAGCGACCAGCGGCGGGACAGGTACCGGCTGGTGATCAGTTTCTGTTCGGGGTGGTCGGGCAGCCAGCCCTCGCCCGCGCGCAGCAGTTTGTCGACCTCGTCGGAGGAGACCCAGTAGTGCTTGGCGTCGTCGAGGACGGGCAGCAGGACGTACAGGTGCCGCAGGGCCTCGGCGAGGGTGAGCGTCTCCGACTCCAGGACCAGGCTCACGTACCGGGAGTCGCCCCATTGCGGGAACTCCGTGTCGAGGGCGACCGGTTCGGCGCTCACCGTCCAGCCGAGCGGCTCGAACAGGGCACGGACCAGGCCGGGGCCGCCGCGGGCCGGCAGCGCGGGCACCTCGACGCGCAACTGCCTTGCCTGGGCGGGCAGTTCGGGCTTCGTTGCGCAGACGCCGCGCATCGCGCTGGAGAACACGCCGCTGAGCGCCACAGCGAGCAGCGAGGAGGCCGCGTAGGGGCGGTCGTTGACGTACTGGGCGAGTGCCGCGTCGGGGGCGCCGCCGCGGCCCTTGCCGCGCCGGACCAGCGCCACGGCGTCCACCTCCAGGAGCAGCGCCGCGGTGCAGCGCTCGGCGTCGGCCTCTGGATAGAAGACATGGGCCGTGCCGTAGGAGGTCGAGAACGCCTGCGTCTTCCCGGGGTGCTTGTGCAGCAGGAAGCCCAGGTCGGTGGCGGGGCGTTCGGGGTCGCCGGTGGTGCTGATCGTCAGGAACACGGTGGGCCTCGGAAGAGTGCGGATGGGGTGCGGGCGCGCTTGTCGCGTGCTCTCGCGCCCTCCAACCTATCGACATCCCCTCGCCGGCACGCGGGAATATCGGCGCCGCCCGCCGACCGTCGGCCCTGGTCAGCCCAGGTCAGCCCTGGGTCAGCCGCAGTCGGTCGGACCTGGTCGGTCCTGGTGAGCCGTGGGAGACGGCGCGGACGCCGCCTACGAGCCGGGTCCGGTCCGCTCTCCCGCCCTCCGCCAGGGGCTGACTCCCAGCTTCCCCGTGGTGCCGAGGTCCAGGTGGGGGGTGATCGTCACCGGCGCGGTTCCGGCCGTGGCGCGCACCCTGACGTACGGGACGTCCACGGCGTCGCCGAAGCCTGTGGTGTTGCGCCACATCAGCCCGGCGCTCGCCCGCTCGCCGGGCTTCAGGGTCACGGCCCGGGGCGGGTCGTCGAATCCGGCGACGGTGGCGATGCCGCCGCCGCCCTTCATCACCTCGACACCCCGGACCGGCTGGAGATCGTCGTCCAGCAGGCTCAGTCGCGGGTAGCCGTCGAGGGTGCGGTCCTTGGTTCCGCAGTTCTCCAGGAGCAGTCCCACGACCCGCAGTCCCATGGCGGAGTCACCGTCGTCGGCGGTGACCCGGACGCCGGAGGGCGGGCAGACTCCCGGTTCGGACGGCGCCTCCTCCGCGGGAACCCTGGTCACTTCGGCGACCTTCACCGTCGTCACCCGTGAGGCTCCCGGTGCGAGCGTCCCCAGCCGCACGGTTCCGGTGACCGTGCGGCCGGGTCCGACCGAGCGCACGGTCACCTTCTGGTTGCTCATGACCCCGCCCGTGCTCGTCGTGAAGTCGAAGAGGACGGTGTACGTCAGCGCGTCGGCCGTGGAGTTGACCACCTCGTAGGCCGCCGAGACGCCCGAGTCGGCGGGGAGCCCGCCGGGGAGCCGGTCGGCCCGGACGCCTCCCCCGGATCCGGTGGGCGAGGGGGAGGAAGCGGAACGGGACGCGGAAACGGACGCGGAGGGGATGGTCACGGAGGTGATCCGCACCCCGTCGACCGTCGGCCGGTCGACGGGGGACGGCGACGCCGGACCGCCCTCGCCGCTACCGCCGGCCTGCGTGCCGGCGTGTTCCGATCCGCACGCCGTGAGCAGCAGCGCGGCGGCCACTGCGGGAAGGAGGAGGGCAGGTCTGCGCATCCGGCCACCCCATCAGGGGCCCGTCCGGCGGGCCGTGACGGAAGCCACTCCTCCGGTCACAGCCATGTCACAGGTCACCGGCGGAACACCCTCCCGGTTGCTCGGACGCGCCGCCGTGCCCGCCCCTCCTCCCGCGTCCTCAAGGCAGTTGCGTCTGCACCTGCGCGGAGATCAGCTCCAGGTGGTCCAGGTCGTGCAGGTCCAGGACCTGGAGGTACATCCGTCGGGAGCCCGCCTCGGCGAAGCGGCCGATCTTGTCGACGACCTCGGCCGGGGAGCCGGCCAGCCCGTTGGTGCGGAGCTCGTCGACCTCGCGGCCGATCGCGGCGGCCCGCCGGGCGAGCTCCTGTTCGTCCCTGCCGACGCAGACGACGAGGGCGTTGGAGAGGGTGATCGTGTCCGCGTCGCGGCCGATCGCCTCGGCGGCCGCCCGCACCCGGCCGAACTGCCGTGCGCTGTCCTCGACCGTGCCGAACGGCATGTTGAACTCGTCGGCGAACCGGGCGGCGAGCCGCGGGGTGCGGGTCGCGCCGTTGCCGCCGATCAGCACGGGGACCTTCGCCTGTGCGGGCTTGGGCAGCGCGGGCGAACGGGTGAGCTCGTAGTACGCGCCGTGGAAGTCGAAGGTCTTGCCGGGCTCGGTGGCCCACAGGCCCGTGACGATCTCCAGCTGCTCCTCCAGCCGGCCGATCTTCTCCTTCGGGAAGGGGATGCCGTACGCCGTGTGCTCCTCCTCGAACCAGCCCGCGCCCAGGCCCAGTTCGACGCGCCCACCGGACATCTGGTCCACCTGTGCGACCTGGATGGCGAGCACGCCGGGCAGCCGGAAGGTACCGGCGGTCATCAGGGTGCCGAGGCGGATGCGCTTCGTCTCCCGGGCGAGACCGGCGAGGGTGATCCAGGCGTCCGTGGGGCCCGGGAGACCGCTCACGTCGCCCATCTTCAGATAGTGGTCGGACCGGAAGAAGGCGTCGAACCCGAGGTCCTCGGTGGCTTTCGCCACAGTGAGGAGGGTGTCGTAGGTCGCCCCCTGCTGGGGCTCGGTGAAGATGCGAAGATCCATGTCTCCATCCTGCACGCCGGCCGGCCCGTCCATCACTCCGGCAAGGCACTCACCCTCCGGCGAGGCACTCACCCTCCAGCGGGGCGCTCGCCGTCCGGCGAGGCGCTCGCCGTCCGGCAAGGCGTTCACGGTTCCGGCGGGCTCACCGCTCCGGTAAGGCCGCCTCCCGCTCCTCGCGTTCCTCGCGCGCCGTCAGCTTGCGCAGCATCTCCAGGACCCGGTCCCTGGACTCGTCCGCCGCGTCGATGGTCTCCATGCACTTCCAGTACGTGCCCTGGTCGTCCGCCGAGCTGGCGAGGCCCACCAGGGCGATGCCGACCTCGCCGAGCAGACAGGCCAGATCGAGCAGCGCCTGGCGGGCGTCCTCCAGTTCGGTCAGTCGGGCGGCGAGCAGATCGCCCGGATCGAGGTCCGGGGCGCCCAGCACGCCGCAGCCCCGGCCGGCCAGTTCGGTCAGGCCCAGCGCCTCGCCGCGCAGTTCGGGCGGGCCCGAGACGGCGAGGCGACTGCCGATCGCCTGCGCCAGGGCCTGCGCCTGCCACACCTGCGTGAGGATCTCCACACCTTCGCCGCTGCCCGCCAGTTCGCGTCTGCTCGTCAGGATGAGCCGCACCGCGTCCATACGCCGCCCCGTCTGTCCCCGACGTGCTGGTTCGCACGTCCGCCCGAACACCCTTATCCACTACCCAGAGTGAGGGTGCGAGGGGCGAAAAGCCAGAGGATGACGGAAATCTGTGGACAACAAATCGATTTCGGTCCGCCGGTCGACTGCGGAGAGTGAAAACGGACCCAGCGACTCCGCCGGTGACGCTGAGGAAGGTCACCCGTGCACGGCGCTAGGGTGCGGGAAACCTGCGCTCGTTGCGGTCGATCTTCGCGTCCAGTGCCGCCAGCGGGTCGACGCCGAGCACCTCGCACAACTGCAGCAGATACGCGAGCACGTCGGCGACCTCGTCCGTCACCCGGTGGGCGGTGTCCGGGTCGTCCATCACGCGGGCCGACTCCTCCGGCGTCAGCCACTGGAAGATCTCGACGAGTTCGGACGCCTCCACGCTGAGCGCGGCGACGAGGTTCTTGGGCGTGTGGAAGGGCTGCCAGTTCCGCACGGCCGCGAACTCGGCCAGTCTGCGCTGCAGTTTCGCCACATCCAGGTGTTGTTCTGTCACGGCCCCAGGTCTACCACCGTCACCCCGTCCGTACGGGCGGCCCAGGAGCCGTCGCTGACCGCGCCGACGCAGCGGATGTGCCCGCGCTCGGCCATCCGCACCGCCAGGCGCAGCAGTTCGGCGCGCTGCCGGACGTCGAGGCCGCGGTCCAGGCCGTCGGCGAGCAGGGTGAGCGTCTGCATCGCGGCCGGAACCTCGCCGGCCGGGTCCACGTCGAGGACGCCCGGCCCGGTGAGCAGTACCAGGGCGAGGGCGAGGTAGCGCAGTTCGCCGTATCCCAGCCGGGCGAGTTCCGTGCCCCCGCCGTCGGCGCGGTCGAGCACCGCGCGGACCGTGCCGTCGCCCAGCGGTTCGGCGCGCAGGTCCACCACCGGCCCCGCGGGTCCGGTGGATCCGGCGGACAGCGCGGCCACCAGCGCCGCGTGCCGCCGCCCGCACTCCTCGCGGGTGCGCCAGAGGACGTCGGCCAGGTTGTCGCAGCCGGTCAGCAGGCGGCCGGTGCCGGTGGGGACGGGGACGCCCATCCAGTCGGGCTGTGGGTCGCAGGCGAAGACGGACCGCAGGGCGACCACCATCTGCTCGGCGGCGGCCAGCACCTGTCGCTGGCCGTCGGTCTTGCCCGCCACGCGCAGTGGCAGCAGTGCGGTGCCGAGCCGGTCGTCGGGCAGCGGGGCGCGCGTCACCGGCGCGGAGCCGCCGGTGTGCCAGGCGGCCTGCACCGTGCGCCGTCCGGGATCGCGCAGCGCCGTCTCCAGCAGTACGACGCCGCCCGCGCTCAGCCGCTCGCCCACGATGCGCAGCTCCGGCTCGGCCTGCACGGCGACGTCGAGTCGGACCGGCCCCGCGGGGCCGTCGGCCGTGCAGCCGATGCGGAACCCGCGGCGGCGCTGGGCGTCGGGCCGCGCCCCCTGCGGCACGCACGCGACCGGATCGGCGAACACCTCGGCCAGCCGTGCCCCTCCCCCGAGCCGCGCCAGCGCCTCGTACGCCCGCAGCGCCGTGCTCTTGCCGCTGCCGCTGGCCCCGGTGAACAGCGTGACGGCCCCCAGCAGGAACCGGGCGCGCCGGTGCCCCGCGAAAGCGGAGAGCCGCAACTCGGTGACGCAGGACCGCGGGTATCGCGCGGGGGCGGACACCGTGTCGCCGGGCTCGGCCTTCGGACGGTCACGCGGGAGTGCGAGCCCGCCGACGGTCGCCGTCCGCACGCCGCCGCTGCGGGGCGCAGCCTGCTGCTCCGCCCCGCAGTGCGCCGGTGCCGGCGCCTGCGCCTGTGTGTGCGCCTGCGCCTGCGCCTGCAGGGGCACTGTGGGGGGTGTGTCCCCGGTAGGCGCTCCGTCGGGCGCGGCATGCGGCGGCGCGGCGGTGTGCGGCAGGGAGGTGGAGGAGGAAAGCGACGAGGGCATGTCCGGACGGTAGGACTCCGCTGTCAGCCGAACCGTTACGCCCCGACAAGCTTCCCACCATCGAGCGACGTGCCCCGCGCCCTCAGACCCCCGGTGCGCCCGCCCCCTCCATGATTCCGCCGACCTCGGTGCCCGGCGGGGTGAGCAGGAAGACGTTGCGGTCGACCCGGTGCATACCGCTGGCCAGGCCGAAGACGACGCCGGTGGAGAAGTCCAGCACCCGTTTGGCGGTGTCGGTCTCCGCCCCGGTCAGGTCGAGCAGCACCGGGATGCCCGCCATCAGCGTCTCGGCGACCTCGCGGGCGTCCGCGAAGACGTTGACCCGCAGGACGACGAAGCGGCGCCGGGTCTCCGTCTCGGCGTCCGGGAGCGAGCGGTGGTCCACCGCCGAGGGCCACGCGTCCCGGCCGCGCAACGGAACGACCTGAGCGAGCCCTTCCCACTGTTCATCGGTGACGTCGTAACGGTTCACCGGTACCCCCAGAACTGACTCGCCTTCAATGCATGCACCAGTCAATTCTTACGCCAAGTCACCCGTTCGGCCCAACAGCGACACGGACCGCCACCGCACCGGTCCCCCGCGGAGGCCGAACGTCGGGGTCCGACCCTCGTCAGGCCGGCTTGCGGGTGAAGCGGAGGGTGGCGGTGACGGCGGCCGTTCCGCGGATCATGCCCAGCTGGTTCCAGCCCAGGCCGAACTCACTGCGATCCACGGCGAACTCCGTGTCCAGAGTGACGGCGTCGGAGTCCGCTCCGCTCACTCGCGCGGTGAGGGTCTGCGGCCGGCTGATGCCGCGCACGGTGAGCTGACCGGCCACCTCGACCGCCCCGTCGGCGCCGATTTCGGCGGAGCGCACCGCGAACGTGATGTCGGGGTGGTTGTCGGCGTCGAAGAAGTCCGCGCCGCGCAGATGGGCGTCCCGCTTGGCGTTCTTCGTGTCGAGGGACGCCGCCCGGAGGGTGAGGACGCCGGTCGCGGTGCCGTCGGCCGCCACCTCGCCACCGCCGTCGACGGCGGTGAACACACCCTTGACGGTGACCAGGCCCCACATCGTCCGGTGCTTGAGGGCGACGGTGGAGGTGCCCGCGTCGAGCTGCCACAGTCCGGTTTCCACGGCGACGGTCATGGCGGTACTCCTTGATGGTCCAAATTTGGATGATGTGGGAGTCACGCTAGCGGGTAATCCAAATCTGAACAATAGGGTCGTGCAAATTTGGACTACGGATACACTGGGAGCCATGGCAGACCCCGCTGACCACCCCGCCGACCTGCCCGCCTGCCCGTCCGCGCAGGACTCCGGCAACGGCCTGCTGCCGCCCGAGCTGCGCGGGTGGATGCTGCTGCTGGCGGCGACGGGAGCGGTGGAGCAACGGCTGCGGTCCGTGGTCAAGGACCGGCTGGACGTCTCGCACGACGAGTTCCTGGTCCTGTGCCTGCTGGCCGAACAGCCCGGGCAGGGTCTGCGCATGACCCGTATCGCCGAGCTGCTCGGACGCCCCAAGACCCGGCTGACGTACCAGATCGCCTGTCTGCAGCACGCCGGTCTCGTCACCCGCCAGTCGGTCTGCGGCGACAAGCGGGGGGTCGAGGTCGCCCTCACCGACAAGGCCCGCCGGCTGCTGCGGGAAGCCTCCGGCGCGCTCGCCGAGACGGTCACCGCGGCGCTGGACCATGTCATGGGTCCCGAACAGTGCGCCGCCCTGAGCGGCCTGCTGCCCGACGCCGAGGCCAGGACCGAAGCCCACGCCCCGACCGGGGCCGAAGCCCACGCCCCGACCGGGGCCGAAGCTCACGCCGGGGCGAGCGCCGGATCCGGCGCCCGGGCCGGCGCCGATCCGGAACCGGCGGCCTCCGACTGACGGCCCGTCGCCGCCACTCCCCCTCACCCAGCCGCGCCTCACCCAGCCGCGCCTCGCCTGCCGCCCCTCCGCCTCACCCCGGCGTCCTGCCGCTGCTCACCCAGCCCCTCGTGCCGCTCCTCCGCGCGGAGCCCCCTCACGAGTGGTAGAGCACCCGCACGACCATCGTGTCGGCAGGAAGGCCGTCCAGGTAGCTGTTGAACATGCGCTCGTAATCGGGGCCTCCGCCCTCGACCCACCGCCCGTCGAGGGTGAGCAGCGCGGCGGTGGGCAACACCGCGGCCACGTGGCGGGTCACGTACGTCGCGAGGTCCTCGTCGAAGTGGTAGGAGGGGTCGGAGCCGAACCGCTCCTCCAGCGCGGGGTCGGATGTGATCGCCTGGATGAGGGGCTGTTCCCGGAACGCGGTGACGGCCGCCTCCCTGGCGAGTTCGGGGTCCAGGGTCCCGGACCGCTCGGCGAAGTGGTGGAAGGGCAGCGCCGGGGGGTGGCAGTCGGAGAAGGCCCGGTACGCCGTCCAGGTGTCGCCGGCCCGGCGGGCCTCGGCGGCGCGGGGCGTGTCGAGGTCGAGGATGCCGCGCGGGCCGCCGTGACAGCGGGAGGGCGGCAGGTCCTCCGGGGGTTCGCTCCAGTCGTCGTGGCGCACGAGCCGTGGGTCGTCCTCGTGACCGGGCAGCACGTCGAGGAGACAGCCGGCCCCGGAGACGAACCAGTGGCTCCACTCCCCCACCCAGTCCGGATGGGGACGGTCCTCACGGTCGTACCAGAAGGGGTCCATGGCCTGTCCGACCGCCTGCTTGAGCCCGTCGGGGCCGACGGGCGGCAGACAGACGGTGATGCGCTGCTTGCCCATGCTGTGCTGTCCCCTCATGCGGTGTGATGCTGCCGGGTTGTGCCGTGCTGCCGAGTGGTGCGGTGCGGCTGGTGCGGTGCGGTTCCGCGTGGTCGCGTTCGTGTCGGACGCGCTGACGCCACCCGGCCGATCGATCATCGAGTTCCCACCCCGTGAAGCAAGCCGGTTGCCCCTCTTGATTCTCTCGCCGGACCGGGGCGAGAAGAGTGCGATGAATTGCCTTTGACATATTCCCGCGTGAGCCCGGAGGGATTTCCCGCCGGTCGGCCGACGGCCCGAAAGGCACGGCGCCGAGACGGATCGACCCACCCCGGGGACGTCATCGCAGACCGTTCATGATCAATTAGCGCGGTCGCGGAGTCCGGCCCACCGGCCCGCCACCTCGGACGCCCGCAGCGGCACGCCACCGTGCGCGGACCGGGCGGTCACCACCGAACAGGCTTGCACTGAAAGGCAGTTGCAACTCTCCGTCCGCCGACGCACACACGTCGGGCCCAAGAGGCGGACGAGCTGCAGCGATGCGCGTCGGCCACAACGGACCCTTAGGCGGTCGCCGGTCGAAGGATCAGCCCCAAACCTTAAACACAAATTACACACATCCTCTCTTCATACCGGCTCCCCATGGTCTAGATTGACCTTGCTTCGGCCGTTCGAACACGAGGCGACCGTAATGATCTATTGGTCTGGCGCTGCGGAAGGCCGCCCAGCGCGTCCTCGACACCGGACGTGGGGGTGATCAATTCCTTGCGCCCTGGAGGGTCTTGGACGCGGGGAGCGTCCAAGGTCCTGTACGGGTCGCCGCACACCTCGAGAGTCGGGCAGAACACATGAGTCCACTGCCTCCGGGGTGCGTGTTCGAGTAGCGCCGGAGTACCGGGATGTCATGCGCGGGAGGCGGGGGCCTGCCGCGGGAGGACCGGCGCGGCACGGGGGGCGGGGGCCTCCCGAGGGGAGGGACAGTACGGGGGGCGGGGGCCTCCCGGGGGGAGGAATCAGTGTTAGGCGAACACGTCGAACCACTGGGGAACCTGGGGGGTTCTGTGCGGCAAGGGGAGCTAGTCAGCCCGTTTCCGTCGGCGCGCGGGCGTCTGGAGAACGACACGATCAGCCGGCCCGCGATCGACTGGGAGCAGCGGTACCGACGTACCGTGATCATCAGTGACACCGTGGCCACCGCCTTCGTGGTGGCGGGGATCGGCAACTTCTTCGGGGCCCGGGACGCGGCCAACTGGCATGAGAAATGGGGCATTCTCGCGTTCGGCACCGAGCTGCTGGTGCTGGGTGCGCTCGCGGTCAGCCGGTCGTGGGCGCCGGCCGTGCTCGGCCAGGGCGCCGAGGAGTTCCGCCGGCTCGGACGCTCGCTGTTCGCGGCGACCGTCGTCCTGGCACTCGGCGGGATCGCGCTCACCTCGCGCAACATCAAGCTCTGGATCTTCGTCGCGATCCCCGCGATCGCGCTCGTCACGATGACCGCGCGCTATCTGCTGCGCCTCTCGCTGCACCGGCAGCGCAAGGAAGGACGGTGCCTGCGTCCGGTGCTCGCCGCCGGCAGCCCGGCCACCGTGCACGACCTGATCACCCGCACCCGTAAGTTCCCGCACCTCGGCTGGCGGGTGGACGCGGTGTGCACGACGGACGGTCCCGGGCTCGACGGTGACCTGCTGGACGGCGTGCCCGTGGTAGGCCGGCTGTCGGACGTCGCCAAGCACGTCCACGGCGACGGTTACCGTGTCGTCGCCGTCACCCCGGATCCGCACTGGTCGCCGCACCGGCTGCAGCGGCTGGCCTGGAACCTCGAAGGCACCGAGACCGAGATGGTCGTGGCACCCGTGCTGATGGAGGTGGCCGGCCCGCGACTGCACATCGACGCGGTGCTCGGCATCCCGCTGCTGCGGGTCAGCATGCCGACCTTCACCGGGGGGCGCCGGGCGGTCAAGGGCGTCGTCGACCGGATGGGAGCGGCGGTCCTGCTGGTCCTGTTCGCGCCGCTGATGGTGTTCGTCGGGCTGCTCGTGCTGGCGGACAGCCGGGGCGGGGTCTTCTACCGCCAGCGCAGAGTCGGCAAGGACGGCGGCGAGTTCACCATTCTCAAGTTCCGCACGATGGTCGCCGACGCCGACCGGGCGCGCGCCCAGCTGGCCGACCTCAACGAGGGCGCCGGCCCGCTGTTCAAGCTCCGCCGGGATCCGCGGGTGACCCGGGTGGGAGGGGTGCTGCGGCGGTACTCGCTCGACGAACTCCCGCAGCTGTTCAACGTGCTCACCGGGTCGATGTCGCTCGTCGGTCCGCGGCCCCCGCTGCCGGAGGAGTCGGCCGCGTACGGCCCGGACATCCGGCGGCGGCTGCTGGTCAAGCCCGGGCTCACCGGCCTGTGGCAGATCAGCGGACGCAGCGACCTGTCGTGGGAGGAGGCGGTACGGCTGGACCTGCGGTACGTGGAGGACTGGTCGCTCGCCCTGGACACGGTGATCTTGTGGAAGACGCTGCGTGCGGTGCTCTACGGCCAGGGGGCCTACTGATGCGCGGGGGGCCGGGAGCCAACGGCCCCGCCGACGTGCGGACCGCAGGCCGCGAGGGCCTGCGCGGGGGGAGGAACGGGTCATGAAGGTCAGCGTTTTCGGGCTCGGCTACGTGGGCTGCGTGTCGGCCGCGTGCCTTGCCAGCATGGGTCACGAGGTCATCGGGGTCGACGTCAACCAGGTGAAGGTCGACCTGGTCAACGACGGCAAGGCCCCGGTGGTCGAGGAGCGGATCGGCGAGCTCATCGGCGACGTGGTGCGGACCGGGGCGTTGCGCGCCACCCGCGACGTCCGCGAGGCCATCATGGACAGCGAGATCTCGCTGGTCTGTGTGGGCACGCCGTCGGAGCCCAACGGCAGCCTGTGCACGACGTACTTGGAGCGGGTCACCGAGGAGATCGGCGCGGCACTGGCCGAGCGGGGCGGCCGGCACACCGTGGTGTTCCGCAGCACCATGCTGCCGGGCACCTGCCTGAACCTGCTGGTGCCGATCCTGGAGAAGTACGTCGGCGGCACGGCCGGGGTGGACGTGGGGGTCGCGGTCAACCCGGAGTTCCTGCGCGAGGGCACGAGCGTGCGGGACTTCTTCGACCCGCCGAAGACCGTCATCGGCGAGCTCGACCCGGCGAGCGGCGACGCGGTGGCGGCGCTGTACGAGGGCCTGCCCGGCGAGGTGTTCCGGGTGCCGGTCCCGACGGCCGAGGCGATCAAGTACGCGGACAACGCGTTCCACGGGCTCAAGATCGGCTTCGCGAACGAGCTGGGCGCCGTGTGCCAGGCGCTCGGGGTGGACTCGCACCAGGTGATGGACGTGTTCCTGGCCGACCGCAAGCTGAACATCAGCCCCGCCTATCTGCGGCCCGGCTTCGCCTTCGGCGGCTCCTGCCTGCCCAAGGACCTGCGCAGCCTGGTCCACGCGGCGCAGCGGGCCGACGTCTCGGTGCCCATCCTCTCCCATGTGCTGCCGTCCAACTCCGACCATCTGCAGCGTGCGGTGGAGCTGGTCGAGCGCACCGGGAAACGCCGGGCGGGCCTGTTCGGGCTGTCCTTCAAGCCCGGCACGGACGACCTCCGCGAGAGCCCGCTCGTCGAGCTGGCGGAGCGGCTTTTCGGCAAGGGGTACGACCTGAAGATCTACGACGCCAACGTGAGCCTGTCCCGGCTGCTCGGCGCGAACCGCGAGTACATCGAGACCCGGCTGCCGCACCTCGCGCAACTGCTCGCGGACTCGGTCGAGGAGGTGCTCGACCACGCCGAGGTGTGCCTGGTCGGGACGAAGGATCCGGCCGTGCTGGCGGCGCTGCCCCACGGCGACGCCCCGGTGATCATCGATCTCGTCCACCTTCCCGACGCCGATGTGCGCCGGACCGAACAGGGGTACGTGGGCCTTGCCTGGTGATGCGGGAAGCGGCGACCGGACCGACCGGCGCGCGCTGATCCTGGTGGAGAACCTGTCGGTGCCGTTCGACCGGCGGGTATGGCAGGAGTGCACGACGCTGCGCGACGCGGGCTGGACGGTGCACGTCATCTGTCCGCAGGGGAGCAAGCGGGACACCGAGCCGGAGGCCGTGATCGACGGGGTGCGGATCCATCGGTACCCGTTGCGCGCGGCCACCGGCGGGCCGGCCGGTTATCTGCGGGAGTACGGCTCGGCGTTGTGGCACACGGTCAGGCTGGCCCGCAAGGTCGGCCCGGTCGACGTGGTCCACGCCTGCAACCCGCCCGACCTGCTGTTCCTGCCGGCTCTGTGGCTGAAGCGGCGCGGAGCGCGGTTCGTCTTCGACCAGCACGACCTGGTGCCCGAGCTGTACCTCTCCCGGTTCGGGCGCGGCAAGGACCTGCTCTACCGCGCCGTGTGCGCGCTGGAACGGCGGACCTACCGGGCCGCCGACGTCGTGCTCGCCACGAACGAGAGCTACCGGGACGTCGCGGTGCGTCGCGGCGGCAAGCGGTCGGCGGACGTCTTCGTGGTGCGCAGCGCGCCCGACGTGGAGCGGTTCCACCCCGTGCCGCCCGAGCCGGAGTTGAAGCGCGGCAAGCCTCATCTGCTGTGCTATCTCGGCGTCATGGGCCCGCAGGACGGCGTCGACTACGCCTTGCGGGCGCTGGCGAAGCTGCGTGACGAGGTCGGGCGGAGCGACTGGCACGCGGTGTTCGTGGGCGGCGGCGACACCTTCGACGCGATGGTGGAGCTGTCCGGGCGGCTCGGCCTCTCGGAGCAGGTGCAGTTCACCGGGCGCATCCCGGACGCCGACCTGGTGCGCTACCTGTCCACCGCGGACGTGTGCCTCTCCCCCGACCCGAACAACCCGCTCAACGACGTGTCGACCATGAACAAGGTCCTCGAGTACATGGTGATGGGCCGGCCGGTCGTCTCGTTCGACCTCCGGGAGGCGCGGGTCTCCGCCGGTGACGCCGCCGTGTACGCGGCCGCGGACGACGAGGCCGAGTTCGCCCGGCTCATCGCCCTGCTGCTGGACGACCCGGAGAAGCGTGCCCTCATGGGCAAGATCGGCCAGGAGCGGATCGGCGGTCCGCTGTCCTGGCGGAACTCCCAGCGATCGCTGCTCGCCGCCTACGAGGCTGCCTGCGGTGACCGGACCGCGGTGACGGCGCGCGCCCCTGACACGGCAGGGGAAGGCCGCACCGTTGAGTGACGACACGATACGCCTGGTCACCATCGGGCGGATTGTCCGCCGGCGCTGGCGGCTGCTCACCGTCTTCGCCCTGGTGGGTGCGCTCGTCGGTTACGGCGCGTCCCTGCTGTTCCCGCCGCGCTACACGACCTCGGCGTCGGTGCTGCTGCCGGGGACGTGGGAGGAGCGCGAGCTGCTGACGCAGACGGAGGTGGCGACCAGTTCGGTGGTGGTCGACCGCGCGGCCGCCACGCTCGGCTGGACCGGCGTGAGCGGCAGCGACCTGCGGGACCAGGTCGGCGCCAAGGCCACCGACGGGAACATCATCAAGATCTCCGGCACGGCCGACACGCCGGAGCGTGCGCAGCGGCTCTCCGACCAGGTGGCCAAGGAGTTCGTCTCCTACGCCACCCGGATCGCGAGCGAGACCGCCGACCCGGGGGCGGCGGAGGAACTCGCCGCGCTCCAGCAGTCGGTGGAGGACACCAGCCGCCGCATCAGCAAGCTGGCCGACGCGACCGATCCGGGAGAGACCGTCGAGAGCGTGCAGACCCGTACCGAGCTGGAGAAGCTGCGCACCGCGCTGCGGGAGGCCATCAGCACCATCAAGCAGGCCGACCCGGTGGACGACGAGGCGAAGAACATGGTCGTCATGGGGTCGGCGGCCCGGCCGACCGGCGAGGCGCCGCCGACGAGGACGCAGCTCGTCGCCGGTGGAGCGCTGCTGTTCTTCCTGTTCGCGGTCATCGGCCATCTCACCGCCGGGCGGATGAGCCGCCGGCTGCGCGGCGAGTCCGAGATCGCCGCGGCACTGGGATCGGCGCTGCTGGGCACCGTCGACGTGCCCGTCGAACGGCCCATGCACCGGCCGGGAGGCCGTGGCCCGCGGGCGTGGCTGCGCCGGCTGCTGGGCCTCGACGTCCGGTGGGACATTCCGGCCCCGCAGCTGTCCGGCGACGAGGCCAGCAGGCAGATCCGCTACCGGCGGGTGTGCTCCCGCCTGCGGGACCGGCTGCCGGCCCCGCAGCGGCTGCTGGTCGTCTTCCCCGAGGGCGACGAGATCGCCCGCCGGGCGGCGGGGCAGCTCGTCGCCCTGGCCGGGAGCGATCCGCTGCTGCGGGCGGTGGCCGTCCCGGTGTCCCGGCCGATGGTGCCGGACCGCGGGAAGGAGTCGGGGGCCGTGGTCGTGCTCAGCGCCGGCAGCTGGACCGCCGGGGAGCTCGCCGGCGTCTCCGAGGCGTGTGCGGACGCCAAGCACGCCGTCGTCGGCGTCGTGCTCGCCGGTCCGGTCCGGGCGACGCGTTCGGCCGACCGCCCGCGGCGCACCGCCGTACCCGCGCCCACGGGCCTCGACGGCGAACGGGACGACGCGACAGGAGTCACAGGGTGACGACGAGTACGACCGCGGAGTCGTCGACCGCCGCTCCGCTGCTGGATCTGCAGAACCTGGTGGCGGCGGTACGCCGGCGGCGGCGCCTGTGGTGCTCCCTCGCGCTGCTGGGGCTGCTCGCCGGCGCCGCGGTGGCGTTCCTGCTGCCGCAGCCGCCGACCGCGGTGACCAAGGTGCTGGTCTCGCATGAGGAGGACCAGCCGAACGACCCCGGAACGCTGATCCGCACCGACGTCGCGCTGCTGCAGACCACCCGGATCGCCGAGCAGGCCCTGAAGTCCCTCCGGTCCCAGGAGAAGGCCGAGGACTTCATGCAGGACTACAGCGGCGCCGGCGTGACCAACAACGTGCTGCAGATCACCGTGACGGGTGACAGCGACGCGGAAGCGGTGGCCCGTGCCGGGGCGCTCGCCGACGCGTTCGTCGCGGACCATGTGCGGCGGATACAGGAGGCCTCGAAGGCCGAGGCCAAGGCCCTGCTCGACCAGCGTGACCAGCTGAAGGCCCAACTGGCGCAGGTCAACAAGACGATCGGCGACGGAACCGAGGCGAGCGGCCCGGGATCGTCCGCGGACCTGGAGTCCCTCTACGCCCGCCGGGCCGAACTCACCTCGCAGATCACCGACTTCAGCCAGCGCGCGGGCGAGGCGAGCATCGGCACTCCCCGGCTCGTCGCCGGCACGCAGATCGTGGACGCCCCGTACGTGGTGCGGTATTCCCTGCCCAGGACCGCTGCCACCGACGCCGCGATCGGGCTGTTCCTCGGCCTGTTCCTCGGGCTCGCGGTGGCGGCGGTCGGCTCGGTGGTGGCGGACCGTCCCGTGCTGCGCCGGGAGATCGCCGCGAACCTCGGCGCCTCGGTCATCGCGGAGCTGCCCCACCGGCCGGGCGGGCGATGGCAGCGCCGCCGGGTCCGGGCGTCGCGCGAACGGCTCACCACGTCCCTGGCCCGCACCGTGCGCGGGTCCGCGGAGCCGGTGTCGCTGCTGGAACTGGGCTGCGCGCGCAACACGAGCGTGATCGCCCTGGACCTCGCGGGGGCACTGGCGGCGGAGGGGCCGGTGGTCGTCGTCGACGGTCTGCCGGGCAGGCAGCTCGCCGATCGCCGCCCGAAGCCGGGGGACCCGACCGTGGTCACCGGCGAGCGTGCAGCGGCCGAGTCGCCGCAGGGCCGCCGGATCGGCGTCGGCTCGGTGGCGCCCGGCACGGCGTGGACCGACCTGCAGTACCTCGGCACCCGGGCCGTGCTCGTGGTGCGTGCCGGGCACGGCAGCGCGGCATGGCTGCACACCGTGGCCCGGCAGCTCGCCGACCAGCACATTCCGGTGATCGGTGTGGTGCTGGTCGACCCCGACCCGCGTGACCGGACCGACGGCACGCTGTGGGACGGGCTGCGCACCGCGCCGCGCGAGCGCAGCGAGCGGCCGGCCCGGCAGACGGGCACGGTCCCGCGGCGGGCGGAGCGGCAGCCGATGTGGGCGGCACGGGTGCCGGACAGCGACCAGGAGGTTCAGTAGCACATGTGTGGCATCGCAGGAACGTACCGATGGCCGGACGGGAAGGTCGTGACCGACCGGCTCACCGACACCCTCGCGCACCGCGGTCCGGACGGGGCGGGCCGCTACGGCCACGCCGTCGGCGACGGCGAGGTGCACCTCGGGCACCGCCGGCTGGCCATCATCGACCTGTCCGACACCGGCGCCCAGCCGATGGTCTCGGACGGCCTCGTGCTGACGTACAACGGCGAGCTGTACAACGCGCCGGAGCTGCGTGCCGAGCTGGCGGCCGCCGGGGTGCGCTTCCGGGGCACCTCCGACACCGAGGTGCTGCTGGAGGCCTGGCGGCGCTGGGGCACGGACTGTCTGCCCCGGCTGCGCGGCATGTTCGCGTTCGGGATCTTCGACGAGCGCACCGGCGACCTGGTGCTCGTCCGCGACCAGCTCGGCATCAAGCCGCTGTTCCTGCTCCGGCGCGGCGAGGGCCTGGTGTTCGCCTCCGAACTGAAGGCGCTCGCCGCCGTGACGGGCGGGTCGCTGGAGGTGGACCACGCGGCGCTGGTGGCGTCGCTGCTGTACTACTGGGTGCCCGACTCGCGGTGCGCGTTCCGCGAGGCGGAGAAGCTGCCGCCGGGGACCTGGCTGAGGTGCCGGCCCGACGGGCGGGTGGAGCGCGGCCGGTTCTGGAGTCTGCGGGACGTCGCCGCCGAGGGCAGGGAGCGGGCCCTGGCCGGCGAGCAGCCGGACATCGCGGCCGTCGTCGAGGAGTCGACCCGACGCCACCTGATCTCCGACGTGCCCGTGGCGACCTTCCTCTCCGGGGGGCTCGACTCCAGCTATCTGACCGCGCTGGCCGCCCGCGACCGGCCCGGGATCTCCGCCTACACGATCGGGTTCCGCGCCGAGGACGCCAGGTTCGAGGCGATGCCGGACGACCTGCGCTACGCCCGGCAGGTGGCCGGGCGGTTCGGCGTCGACCTGCACGAGATCGAGATCGCGCCGAACGTGCTCGATCTGCTGCCGCAGATGACGTACCACCTGGACGAGCCGATCGGCGACCCCGCCGCGATCAACACGTTCCTGATCTGCTCGGCCGCCCGGGAGGCCGGGGTCAAGGTGATGCTCTCGGGGATGGGCGCCGACGAGCTGTTCGCCGGCTACCGCAAGCACCTGGCCAACCTGCTGGCGCTGCGCTACCAGCGGGTCCCGCGGCCTGTGCGGCGCGGTCTGTCCGCGGCGGTGGACCGGCTGCCGGTCGCGTCGGCCCGCCGCGGGTACCGGTCGGTGCGGTTCGCGAAGCGGTTCCTGTCCTTCGCCGACCTGCCGGAGGAGACGGCGTTCCGGCGCAGCTACACCATGTACGACCGGGGCGAGTTGCTGGCCCTGATCGATCCGGACCTGGCCGGGACGGTGGACGACGTGCTGACCGAGCACGCGGACGTCTACCGGGACAACGACCTCGACGACTTCGTCAACCGCATGTGCCTGGGCGACGCCCGCATGTTCCTGCCGGGCCTGAACCTCGCCTACACCGACCGGTCGAGCATGGCCGCGTCGATGGAGGTGCGCGTGCCGTACGTGGACGTCGAGGTGGTCAGGGCGGCGTTCGCGGTGCCCGGCGCCCGCAAGATCGTCGGACGGCAGGGCAAGGCCGTCCTCAAGGAGGCGGCCGTCTCGGTCCTGCCCCGGGAGATCGTGTACCGGCCCAAGGGTCTGTTCAGCGCGCCGCTGCGGGCCTGGATGAGCCGGGATCTGGCTCCGCTGGTGCGCGAGGTGGTGAACGACGGCGAGCTCGTCCGTGCCGGGATCCTGCGCCGCGACGCGCTGGCGCGCATGGTCGCCGAGGACGCCGCCGGGCAACGGGACTTCTCCAAGCATCTGTGGCATGTGCTGACCCTCGAGCACTGGTATCGCGGCGCGACCTCCGGGCCCGTCCGGAACTCCCTTTGACCACTGACGACTTGACCACTGACGACTTGACCACTGACGACTTGACCACTGACGACGGCGTAGAGACAAGAGGACTTCGGGTGAAACAGGTCGTACAGAACTACAAGAGCGGTGAGCTGGCGCTGCTCGACGTGCCGGCGCCGGGGTGCAAGGCGGACGGTGTGCTGGTCCGCAGCGCGTACTCGCTGATCTCCACCGGGACCGAGCTGATGAAGGTGTCCGAGGCCGGCATGTCGATGCTGGGCAAGGCCCGCTCGCGGCCGGACCAGGTGGCCAAGGTCGTGCAGAGCGTGGCAGCCAACGGGGTGCCCGCGACGTACCGCAAGGTGATGGGCAAGCTGGACTCGTACACGCCGCTGGGCTACTCGCTGTGCGGGGTGGTCGAGCAGGTCGGCGCCGGCATCGACGACGTGAAGGTCGGCGACCTCGTGGCGTGCGCCGGGAACGAGCACGCGCTGCACGCCGAGCTGAACTGGGTGCCGAAGAACCTCTACGCCCCGGTGCCGGACGGCCTCGCGGCGCAGCACGCGGCCTTCGGCACCGTCGGGTCGATCGCGCTGCAGGGCGTCCGGCAGGGCGAGTCGCGGCTCGGCGAAGTGGCCCTGGTCATCGGCCTCGGGCTGATCGGGCAGCTGGTGGTGCAGCTGCTCGCCGCCTCGGGCGTCCGTGTCGTCGGGGCCGATCCCGACCCGGTGCGCTGCGAGCTCGCCGAGCGGCTGGGCGCGGCTGCCTGCGGTGATCCCGCCTCGGCGGCCGTGGAGAACGCCGTCGCCGAACTCACCGACGGCCATGGCGTGGACCAGGTGTACCTGGCGGCGGGCGGCGGCAGCAACCAGCCCGTCGAGCTGGCCGCCCGGCTGAGCCGGGACCGCGGCCGCGTCGTCGACATCGGCAAGTGCCGCCTGGACCTGCCGTGGAACGCGTACTACGAGAAGGAGCTCGACGTCCGCTTCTCCCGCAGTTACGGCCCCGGGCGCTACGACCCGGCGTACGAGCTGGAGGGGCGCGACTACCCGATCGGCTATGTGCGCTGGACCGAGCGCCGCAACCTGGCGTGCTTCCTCGACCTCGCCGCCCGCGGCCGGGTCGACGTGGAGCCCCTGATCTCCCACATCGCCGACTTCGACGAGGCCGTCGAGACGTATCAGCGTCTGAAGGACGGCGAGTTGAAGGCCGTGGCCGTGCTGTTCCGGTACCCCGGGCAGAAGGAGGAGGCGGCACAGGCGCCCGAGAAGGAGGCCCCCGCGGTGACCGTGCCCGCGGTGCGGCGCGGCACGGCGGCGCCCTCCCCGGCCCGGGCCGCCAAGACGTCGGTGCGGCTGGCGTTCGTCGGCGCCGGGAACTACGCGACGTCGATGCTGCTGCCGCACCTTGCGCAGCGTGACGGCGTCGAGTTGTCCACGGTGGTCACCACGACGGCGCTGTCCGCGGCCAACGCGAAGCGGAAGTTCGGCTTCGCGGCGGCGACCACGGATCTCGACGCCGTGCTCGGCGACCCGTCCGTCGACGCGGTGTTCGTGGTCACCCGGCACAGCTCGCACGCCGAGCTCACCCGGAAGGCGCTGCTGGCCGGCAAGACGGTGTTCGTGGAGAAGCCGCTGGCGCTCTCCGAGGACGAACTGGCCGGTGTGCTCGCCGCGGTGGAGGAGTCCGGCAACGACCGGCTGCAGGTCGGCTTCAACCGCCGCTTCGCGCCGCTGCTCACGGAGGCCAGGAAGCGGTTCGGGGCCCGGACCGGACCGGCGAGCCTGCGCTACCTGGTCAACGCGGGCCGCCTCGATCACGGCAGCTGGTATCTCCGGCAGGGCACCGAGGGCTCGCGGTTCGCCGGCGAGGGCGGCCACTTCATCGACACGGCGAGCTGGCTGCTCGAAGCCGATCCGGTCTCGGTGTACGCGACGGCCGCGCCCGGCAACGAGGACCTCTCGGTCGTGCTGCGCTACCCGGACGGGTCCACCGCCACCATCAGCTACGTCACCACCGGCGCGCCCGGCTTCCCCAAGGAGACGCTGGACCTGGTCGCGGACGGCAAGGTGCTGCGGCTCGACGACTTCGTCCGCGCCGCTGTCTACGACGGCCGCCGCAAGCGGTGGGTCAGTTCGCGGCTGCCCAAGGCCCGGGACAAGGGCCAGTCCGCCGAACTGGCCGCGTTCGTGCGGGCCGTGCGGACCGGCGGGCCGATGCCGGTGCCGCTGGAGTCGCTGGTCGCCACCACGGCGGCCACCCTCGCCGTGCAGACCGGCCTCGCCGGCGACGCGCCGGTGACGCTCACGGGGGCGCGATGACGGTGAGTGCGGGGAGTCCGGGCTGGTACCTGCGGCGGCTGTCCCGGATGGGGCCGCGGGAGGTCGCCGGCCGGGTGGGCGACACGGTGCGCAGGCGGCGCTGGCGGTCGGCGCGGCCGGCCGCCCCGAGCGTGACCGGCGCCGGGTTCACGTCGGTCCTGCCGGCGGGGACGGTCGCCGCGGTGCCGCCGGACGCCGCGAAGCGTCTCGTCGCCGAGGCCGACCGGCTGATGGCGGGGCACGCCGAGTACTTCGGGGTGCACCGCGACGACCTGGTCGACCCGGACTGGTTCCACGACCCGAAGACCGGGCGCCGGGCGCCGCAGGGCTATGCCTTCGACGTGCCGTACCGCGACGAGGACGCCGTCGGGGACATCAAGCAGATCTGGGAGCTGTCCCGGCATCACCACCTCACCGTGCTCGCCGCCGCCTACGCGGTCACCGGTGACGAGCGGTACGCCGAGCGGGTGGCAGGGCACCTGCGGTCGTGGTGGGCCGCCAACGCGCCGCTGCGCGGGGTCCACTGGACCAGCGGCATCGAGCTGGGCATCCGGCTGCTGTCCTGGGTGTGGGTCCGCCGGCTGCTCGACGGCTGGCCGGGCGCGGCCGAACTGTTCGAGGGCAACCCGGTGGCGCACCGGCAGATCTGGCACCACCAGCGCTGGCTGGCGGCCTTCCCGAGCCGGGGGTCCTCGGCGAACAACCACGTCATCGCCGAGACCGCCGGGCAGTTCGCCGCGGCCTGCGCGTTCGACTGGTTCCCCTCCTCGGCGCGCTGGCGGGCCGACGCACTGCGGTCGCTGGAGCGGCAGTTGCGCGCCAACACCTTCCCCTCCGGGCTCAACCGCGAGCTGGCGAGCGAGTACCACGGGCTGGTGCTGGAGCTCGGTCTGGCGGCGGTGGCCGAGGCGGACGCGGCGGACGTGCCGGTCCCCGCGACGGTGCGGCTGGTGCTGCTGCGGATGACCGACGCGCTCGCGGCCGTCGTGGACGACCGGCTGCGACCGCCGCGCCAGGGGGACGCGGACGACGGGCACGGTCTGATCGTCGACGGTGCGGGCACCGACCGCTGGGGTTCGCTGCTGGCGACCGGGGAGGCGGTGTTCGGCCGGCTCGCCTGGTGGCCGACGGTGACCGGCACCGATGTCCGCACCCCGCTGCTGGCCGCGCTCGTCCGGCCGTATGCGAAGGAGGGAACCGCGCCTGCCGTGTCCCGCCCGGCGGACCGGCCGGACCGTTTCGCCGACGCCGGCATGACCGTCCTGCGCGGGCCGGAGAAGATCTGGTGCCGCTGCGACGGCGGCCCGCACGGCTTTCTGTCCATCGCCGCGCACGCCCACGCGGACGCGTTGTCCGTGGAGGTCCGGCACGACGGGGTCGACGTGCTCGCCGACCCGGGGACGTTCTGTTACCACGGGCAGCCCGAGTGGCGGCGGTACTTCCGCTCGACCCTCGGCCACAACACCCTGGAGCTGGACGGCGAGGACCAGTCCGTCTCCGGCGGCCCGTTCCTGTGGACGCGGCACGCCCGCAGCCGGGTCCTGGTCGCGGACACGTCCGGCGCCGGTGACGGGGCGACGGTCCGCTGGTGCGCCGAGCACGACGGCTACCGGCCCTCCGTGCACCGGCGCCGGGTGGAGCTGACGTCCGCAGGCGAGCTGCGGGTGGTCGACGAGGTGCGCGGCCCGCGGCGGGCTGTGCGCCTGGCGTTCCACCTCGGCCCGGCGGTCACCGCCGAGCTGACGGGGAACCGGGCGCGGCTCGCCTGGACCCGGGACGGCGAGGACCGCTCCGCGGTGCTCGACCTGCCCGGACAGCTGTCCTGGGGGGCGCACCGCGGGGAGAGCGACCCGCCGCTGGGCTGGTACTCCGCCGGCTTCGGACGCAAGGAGCCCGCCACCACCCTGGTCGGCGCCGGTTTCACCGACGGCACGGAGGGCTTCACCACCGTGCTCAGGTTCCAGGGTCAGTGAGGGGAGGGCGCGTGGGGATCACGTGGCGGCACCGGGCGCTGCCGGCGGCAGCGCTGGCGCTGGCGTTGGCGGCGGCGACCGGCTGTGACGGCGGCACGACGGACGCGACGCCGAGACCGACCGCCGCGCCCTCCACGCCCCCGACGTCCGTGGCCCGGGTGTGCGCCAAGCCGGCCGCCGGGCCGACGAAGGCGCCGGCGGGCGCGGTGACCATCGACCCCGCGGTGCCCGGCGACCTGGCCGCGAAGAGCGAGAGCAGTCCCCCGCACACCACCTTCTGGCTTCGGCCGGGCAGGCACACGCTCCTGTCGAACCGCTACGACCAGGTGATCCCCAAGGAGGGCGACGTCTACCTCGGGGCGCCGGGCGCGGTGCTCGACGGCCGCCGGAGCAACCACTACGCGTTCGGCGGCGCGGCCGCGGACGTGACCGTCCGCTACCTGACCGTGCAGAACTTCGTCGCGCCCCGGGACGAGGGCGTGATCAACCACGACTCGGCCGACGGGTGGGTGATCGAGCACGCGACCATCCGGAACAACTCCGGCGCCGGGCTGATGGCCGGGGCCCGCCAGCAGGTCCGCGCCAGCTGCCTGCGCGACAACGGCCAGTACGGGATGAACGCGTACAAGGCCGGCGACATCGGCGGTCTGGTCGTCGAGGGCAACGAGATCGTGGGCAACAACACGGACGACTGGGAGCGGCAGCGGCCGGACTGCGGCTGCAGCGGGGGCGTCAAGTTCTGGGCCGTGAACGGCGCGGTCGTACGCGGCAACTGGGTGCACGGCAACCGTGGGACCGGGCTGTGGGCGGACACCAACAACAACGACTTCCTCATCGAGGGCAACCTGATCGAGGGCAACGACGGTGCGGCGCTGATCTACGAGATCAGCTACAACGCGATCATCCGGAACAACACGATCCGGCGGAACAACTGGGTCGAGGGCCGTGCCTACGCGGCCGCCGGCGACACGTTCCCGTTCGCGACGCTCTACCTCTCCGAGTCCGGGGGCGAACCGCGGATCCGGGCCCGGACGGACAAGCTCGAGATCTACCGGAACGTGCTGGAGAACAACTGGTCCGGGATCACCCTGTGGGAGAACGCCGACCGGTTCTGCAACAGCCCGGCCAACACCTCGTCCGGTGACTGCACATTGCTGGTGAAGGACACCGGCCGCTGTGTGCAGCCCGCGATCGCCGAGGCGCCGCTGTACTCCGACTGCCGGTGGAAGACCCAGCGGGTGGACATCCACGACAACCGCTTCGTGCTGGACAAGTCCGTCGTCGGCTGCACGGCGCAGTGCGGCCTGATGGGAGTGCTGTCCAACTACGGCACCTATCCGGACTGGTCGCCGTACCAGGGCGAGCGGGTCGCCGAGGCGATCACCGGCCGGCAGCACAACCGCTGGCACGACAACGTCTACGTCGGACCCTGGACCTTCGTCGTCCACGACGCGAGCCGGACGGTCGACGTCAAGCAGTGGCAGGCCGCGCCCTACCGACAGGACGCGGGCAGCACCTTCCGCGCCGGGGACGGTGGTTGAGATGAGATCCGTGGGCGCCGAAACCGACACCGGCACCGACCGCCGCACGGCGAAGATCGTCGGGACGGTCTGGGGACTGCTCGTCCTCAACACCCTCGGCTCCGCCGGGGCGGTGACCATCATCCCGCTGCCCCGCTCCCTCATCCAGATGGTCACCATGGGCTCGCTGGTCGCCGCGTTCGCGCTGGCGCTCGTGGTCAACCCCCGGGTGCGTATCCGGGCCAGCGCCTACGTGCTCCTGCTCACCCTGCTGCTGGTGCCGAGCCTGATCTCCAGCGTGGACCAGGGGGCCGGGCTCGGCGCGCTGTTCCGCTGCTTCCGGCTGGCTCTCTTCGTCGGCACGCTGTGGCTGCTCAGCCGCTGGTGGGACGGCGGCCCGACGTTCGTCCGGCACCACATCCGGATGTACTTCGCGGTGCTCGCCTCGGTGGCCGCCGGCCTGGTCGTCTCACCGGGCGCCGCACTGCCCGACCTCTACGGCGGGCGGCTGGTCGGCGCGTTGTGGCCGCTCACCCCGCCGCAGATCGGACAGTACGCCGCGGTGATCATCGGCCTCACCGTGCTGCTTCTCCTCGGCCGCCGCACCGACCGCAGGAGCGCCGCCGTGGTGATCGTGCCGTCCCTCGGCCTGCTCGCGCTGACCCACACCCGCACGGCCACGCTCGGCCTGATCATCGCGCTGGTGCTGGCGATCACGTCCCTCGTCCTGACCAGCGCCGCCGCCCGCCGGGTCTTCTCCTGGGGGGTGCTGTGCGCGGCGGTGGCCGCGGTGGGGTTCAGCTCCGCGCTCCAGGCGTGGTTCCTGCGCGGGCAGAGCCAGGAGAACTTCGCCAGCCTCACCGGCCGGGCCAAGGTGTGGCACGCGCTGCTGGCGGCGCCCCGGACGACCACGGAGCATCTGTTCGGCACCGGTCTGGGCGACAAGTCGTTCGGCGGGCTGCCGATCGACAACAGCTGGCTGGCCGTCTACAACGAGCAGGGCGTGACGGGCATCGTGCTGGTGGCGACGATCATCATCGTGCTGGGCGGCGTCGCGTTGCTGCGGCCGCCGTCGCTGTCGAGGGCCTGCGCGATCTTCCTGATCAGTTACTGCGCGATCGCCTCGTACACCGAGGCCGGTCTCGGCGACGCCTCGCCGTATCTCCTGCACCTGGCCGTGGCCGCCTCACTGCTGGCGGCGCCCGCCGAACCCACTCCCCCGTCGGGGCCCGAAGTCCCTCGGCGTCCCGTCCCGCGCTGGGCCCGTACATCGGAGGTGACCTGACCATGCACGTCCTCGTGGTGCACAACCGCTACGCCTCGGCGCAGCCGAGCGGGGAGAACAAGGTCGTCGACCAGGAGGTGGCGCTGCTGCGCGGGGCCGGGCACCGGGTCGAGGTGTTCGAGCGGCGCAGCGACGACATCGCCGTCCGGTCGTTGCCGGGCAAGGTCGCGATACCGCTGCTGGTGCCGTGGAACCCCGCGGTGCGCAGGGAACTCGCCGGCAGGCTCCGCGCCGAACGGCCGGACGTGGTGCACGTCCACAACGTCTTCCCGCTCCTGTCGCCGGCGGTGCTGGCGGCCTGCGCCGACGCCGGCGTGCCCGCCGTCGCCACACTGCACAACTACACCCAGGTCTGCCCGCCCGGCACGCTGCAGCGGGACGGCCGGCCGTGCACCGAGTGCGTCGGGTCCACGCCGCTGCCCGCCGTCCGGCACGGCTGCTACCGGAACTCCCGGCTGGCGACGGTGCCGCTCGCGGTCAGCCTGTCGGTCAACCGGCGGCGGTGGTGGTCCGGCGTGGAGCGGTTCTTCTGCATCTCCGCGGCGCAGCGCGACGTCCTGGCGCACGCCGGCATGCCGGCCGAACGGCTGGCGGTGAAGCACAACTTCGTGCCCGATCCGGAAGACCGCCGCGTGGGCGCCGGCGAGCATCTGCTCTACCTCGGCCGGCTCGCGGAGGCCAAGGGCGTGCGACTGCTCATGGCCGCCTGGGACGAGATCGCCGCCGGCGGCGGTGTCGGCGTGCCGCTCGTGATCGCCGGCACGGGGCCGCTGGAGCGGGAGGTGGCCGCCTGGGCGGCGGGCCGCGACGACGTGCGGTACGTCGGCCTGTACGACACGGCGGAGTGCCGCAAGGCCATCGCCCGGTCGGTGGCCGTGGTGGCTCCCTCCACCTGGCTGGAGGCGTTCGGCCTGGTGGTGGTGGAGGCGATGGCGGCCGGGGTCCCGGTCGTCGCCGCCGGACACGGCGCCTTCGTCGAACTCGTCGAGGAGGGGGTGACCGGGCTGCTGCACCGGCCGGGCGAGGCCGCCTCGCTCGCGTCGTGCCTGCGCCGGATCACGGACGGCACGGTCCGCAACCAGGAGATGGGCCGGGCGGCCCGGCGCCGGTACGAGCAGGGCTTCAGCCCGGCCGTCGGCCTGGAACGCCTGGTGGAGGGGTACCGCACCGCGATCGCGGGTCGGTCCGGCGGCGGGGACAGCCCGCCGCCGGTAGGGGACAACAGCACTGACTCGCGGCGGGGACGCCCGCGCGAGCGGGATGGGGGCAGTAGATGACACGATGCCGACTCTGCGGCTCGGCGGCGCTGGCGAGCGTCGTCGATCTGGGGGCGACCCCGCCGTGCGAGAGTTTTCTCGCCGCGGACCGACTGGACGATCCGGAACCGGCGTACCCGCTGCATCTGCGGGTCTGCACCGACTGCTGGCTCGCGCAGATCCCGCCGCTGATCACGCCGGAGGAGACGTTCAAGGAGTACGCGTACTTCTCCTCGTTCTCGACCTCGTGGGTGGAGCACGCCCGCACGTTCGTCGCCGACGCCGTGGAGCGGGTGGGCCTCGGCCCCGACGCCTTCGTGGTCGAGGTCGCGAGCAACGACGGGTACCTGCTGAGGCACGTGGTGGACCGGGGGATCCGCTGCCTCGGCGTCGAGCCCTCGGTGAACGTCGGCGCCGCGGCGCGGGACGCGGGCGTGCCCACGCTCACCGCGTTCCTGGACCCGGCCACCGGCGCGCAGGTGCGCGCCGAACACGGCCCGGCGGACCTGGTCGTCGCCAACAACGTGTACGCGCACATCCCCGACGTGGTCGGGTTCACCCAGGGGCTGCGCGCCCTGGTCGCCGACGACGGCTGGGTCTCGATCGAGGTGCAGCACCTGCTGACCCTGATCGAGGAGAACCAGTACGACACGATCTACCACGAGCACTTCCAGTACTACACGGTCGCGTCCGCGGCCCGGGCGCTGGCCAGCGGCGGACTGACGCTCGTGGACGTCGAGCTGCTGCCCACGCACGGCGGCTCGATCCGGTTGTGGGCGCGGCCGTCCGAGGTGGCCGGCGAGCCCACCCGGCGGGTGGCCGAGGCGCTGGACCGGGAGAAGGCAGCAGGGCTGCAGGAGCTGTCCGGGTACACCGACTTCTCCGCCCGGGTGGCCAAGGTGCGCCGGGACCTCCTCAAGTTCCTCATCGAGGCGGCCGAGCGCGGTGAGACGGTCGTCGGCTACGGCGCCCCGGGCAAGGGCAACACCCTGCTCAACCACTGCGGCATCCGGCCGGACCTGCTCCCCTACACGGTCGACCGCAACCCCTACAAACACGGCAGGTTCACCCCGGGCACCCGCATCCCGATCCTGGCGCCCGAGCAGATCGCCGCCGACCGGCCGGACTACGTCCTCGTCCTGCCGTGGAACCTGCGGGCCGAGCTGGTCGAGCAGCTGTCGTTCGTGCACGCCTGGGGCGGCCGACTCGTCTTTCCCATACCGGAACTGAGCATCGTCGAGGTCACGTCATGAAGGTCGTACTGTTCTGCGGCGGCTACGGGATGCGGATGCGCAGCGGCGCCGCGGACGACGTGCCCAAGCCGATGGCGATGGTCGGTCCGCGGCCGCTGATCTGGCACGTCATGCGCTACTACGCGCACTTCGGGCACACCGAGTTCATCCTGTGCCTCGGGTACGGGGCCCACCACATCAAGGACTTCTTCCTCAACTACGAGGAGACGACGTCCAACGACTTCGTGCTGCGCAAGGGCCGAACCGAGCTGCTGTCCACCGACATCGCCTCCTGGACGATCACGTTCGTGCAGACCGGCATCGAGTCGCCGATCGGGGAGCGGCTGCGCCGGGTGCGGCACCACCTGGACGGCGACGAGATGTTCCTCGCCAACTACGCCGACGTGCTGACCGACGCCCCGCTGCCGGAGATGATCGACAACTTCGCCCGGCGCGACGCCGGTGCGTCGATGATGGTGGTGCCGCCGCAGTCCTCGTTCCACTGCGTGGACCTGGGCGAGGACGGCCTGGTGGGAGGCATCACCGCGGTGAGCGACATGCCGCTGTGGGAGAACGGCGGCTACTTCGTGCTCCGCCAGGAGGTCTTCGACCACATCCCGGAGGGCGGTGACCTGGTGGCCGACGGATGCGCCCAACTGGCCAAGCGCGGGCGGCTGGTGGCGCACCAGCACCGCGGCTTCTGGAAGCCGACCGACACGGTGAAGGAGCGGGCCGCGCTCGACGTCGCCTACACCCGGGGCGAGCGCCCGTGGGCCGTGTGGGAACGGGACGGCGCCGGGGCGAGCGCCGGGACGGGAGCCGTATGATCCGGCTCGGCGCGGGGCGCCTGGACGAAATCGTCGCGGTGGGCGCGCACTGCGACGACATCGCCATCGGCGCCGGCGGCACCCTGCTGACGCTGTGCCTCGCGCGGCCGGGCATCCGCGTCGACGCACTGGTGCTCTCCGGCGGCGGCGGCGAGCGGGAGCAGGAGGAGCGGGCCGCGCTGGCCGCCTTCTGCCCCGGCGCCGACCTGCGGCTGACCGTGCTCAAGCTGCCGGACGGCCGGCTGCCGTCGTACTGGGGCGAGGCGAAGGACGCGGTCGAGGAGCTGCGTGGGCAGACGGAACCGGATCTCGTCCTCGCCCCGCGCACCGACGACGCGCACCAGGATCACCGCGGCCTGGCGAAACTGATGCGCACCGCGTTCCGCGACCACCTCGTGCTCGGCTACGAGATCGTCAAGTGGGACGGCGACCTCGGCCGTCCGTCCGGGTACCAGCCGCTGTCCGCGGAGATCGCCGAACAGAAGGTGCGGCTGCTGCAGGAGCACTATCCCTCGCAACGGCACCGCCCCTGGTACGACCGCGAGGCCTTCCTCGGGCTGGCCCGGATCCGCGGCATCGAATGCCACGCGCGCTACGCAGAGGCGTTCGCCGTCACCAAACTCACTCTCGACCTGGGGGAATGAACCATGCGCGTACTGCTGACCGGACACCAGGGCTATCTGGGAACCGTGATGGCCCCCGTGCTCGCGGCCGCCGGGCACGAGGTCGTCGGTCTCGACGCCGGCCTGTTCGCCGACTGCGTGCTCGGCCCGGCTCCCGCGGACCCGCCGGGGCGCCGGGTGGACCTGCGCGACGTCACGGCCGAGCACGTGGCCGGCGTGGACGCCGTGATCCACCTGGCCGCCCTGTCCAACGACCCGCTGGGGGCGCTGGCGCCGGACCTCACCTACGACATCAACCACCACGCGTCCGTGCGGCTGGCCCGGCTGGCCCGCGAGGCCGGGGTGCGGCGCTTCCTGTACGCGTCGACCTGCTCGGTGTACGGCGCCGCCGGCGGTGACGACCTGGTCGCCGAGGACGCCCCGCTGCGCCCGGTCACGCCGTACGCGGAGTCCAAGGTGCGGGTGGAGGACGACCTGCACGCGCTCGCCGACGGCGACTTCAGCCCGGTGTACATGCGCAACGCCACCGCCTTCGGGTTCTCGCCCCGGCTGCGCGCCGACATCGTGCTGAACAACCTGGTGGGGCACGCCCTGCTGTCGGGCGAGGTGCTCGTGCTCTCCGACGGCACGCCCTGGCGCCCGCTGGTGCACGCCGCCGACATCGCCCGGGCCTTCACGGCCGCGCTGGTCGCGCCGCGCGAGGCGGTGCACGACCGGGCGTTCAACATCGGCAGCGAGACCAACAACGTCACGGTCGCCGAGATCGCCGACCAGGTCGCCGAGGCGGTGGCCGGCTCCAAGGTGGTGATCACCGGGGAGAACGGCGCCGATCCGCGCTCCTACCGGGTGGACTTCTCCCGGTTCCGCGCCGCGGTGCCCGGCTTCGACTGCGAGTGGACGGTGAAGCGGGGCGCCCTCGAACTCGCCGACGCATACCGCGAGCACGGGCTGACCCGGGAGGCCTTCGAGCAGCGCTTCACCCGGCTCGCCGTGCTGCGCGCCGCGTCCGACGCCGGCGCCGTCGACGACACCCTGCGGTGGCGCCGGTGACCGTGGTCGGCGAGGAGATGCACGCGCTGGTGGAGCGGCTGTACCCGCTGTGCCGGAGCATCACCGGCGACGGTGTGCGCGCCACCCTGGACATCGTCGGCGAGTACGTCCCGTTGCAGGTGCACGAGGTGCCGACGGGGACCCAGGTGCTCGACTGGACGGTGCCGCAGGAGTGGAACATCCGGGAGGCGTACATCGCCGACGCCGCCGGGAAGCGGGTCGTCGACTTCGCCGCGTCCAGCCTGCACGTGCTCGGCTACAGCGTGCCGGTGTCGGCGACCATGCCGCTGGCCGAGCTGCGCGAACACCTGCACACCCTGCCGGACCACCCGTCCTGGGTGCCCTACCGCACCAGCTACTACAAGCCGGAGTGGGGGTTCTGCCTGGCCCAGGAGACCCTGGACGCGATGCCGGACGGCGAGTACGAGGTCCGCGTCGACTCCACGCTCGCCGACGGCCACCTCACCTACGCCGAGCACGTGGTCCCCGGGCAGGTCGCCGACGAGGTGATCGTCTCCTGCCACGTCTGCCACCCGTCGCTGGCCAACGACAACCTGGCCGGCATCGCGGTGGCGACGTACCTGGCCCGGTCGCTCGCCGAGCGGACGCCGTACTACACCTACCGGTTCGTCTTCGCGCCCGGCACCATCGGGGCGATCACCTGGCTGGCCCGCAACGCGGATCGGGTGGAGCGGGTCAAGCACGGGCTGGTGCTGGCCTGCGCCGGCGACCGGGGGCATCTGACGTACAAGCAGAGCAGGCGCGGCGACGCGGAGATCGACCGGGTGCTGCGCCATGTCCTGACGGCCTCCGGACGCCCGCACGACATCAAGGAGTTCACTCCCTACGGCTACGACGAGCGGCAGTTCTGCTCGCCGGGGTTCGACCTCGGCGTGGGCTCGCTCAGCCGGACCCCGTACGCGGGCTACCCCGAGTACCACACCTCGGCGGACAACCCCGGCTTCGTCTCCCCGGAGGCGATGCAGGACACGCTCGACGTCTGCCGCGAGGCGTTCGCGGTCCTCGACCGCAACCGGCGGTACGTCAACCTCAGCCCCTACGGCGAGCCGCAGCTGGGCCGGCGTGGGCTGTACGACTCGCTGGGCGGCCGCAGCGACGCGAAAGAGGCCCAGATGGCCATGCTCTGGGTGCTCAGCCTGTCCGACGGCGAGCACAGTCTGCTGGACGTCGCCGAGCGGTCCGGGCTGCCGTTCGACACCGTCGCCGCGGCGGCCGGCGCCCTGCACGACGCCGAGCTGATCAAGGCATGACGCCGATGACCACCGACGGGGAGCACGCGACGGCGCCGGCCGGACCCGCCCGGCGGACCGCCAAGCGGGCCATGGTCGGCCGGCTGTCCTGGGGACTGGCCGACCAGGCGGCCTCCAGCATCAGCAACTTCGCGGTGGGCATCTATGTGGCGCGCTCGCTGGGAGTGACCGCGTTCGGCGTGTTCAGCCTCGCCTGGGTGACGTACGGCGTGGTGCTCAACGTCTCCCGCGGGCTGGCCACCGACCCGCTGGTGGTGCGCTTCAGCGGCGTGTCCGACGCGTCCTGGCGCGGGGCGGTGAGCCGGGCGTCGGGTACCGCGCTCGGTGTCGGCGTCGCCCTCGGCGTGCCGTGTCTGCTGGCCGGCCTGGCCCTCGGCGGCCGGGTGGGAGCCGCGTTCGCCTGCCTCGCGGTCGTGCTGCCGGGGCTGCTGCTCCAGGACGCCTGGCGGTTCTCGTTCTTCGCCGCCGGCGCCGGGCGCAAGGCGTTCGTCAACGACCTGGTGTGGGGCGTCGCGCTGATTCCCGCCATGGTCGTGGCGGCCCATGTGGGCAGCGTGGCCGCGTTCGTGCTCGCCTGGGGCGCGTCCGCCGCGGTGGCCGCCGGGTACGGCTGCCTCCAGTCCGGCATCCGGCCTCGGCCGGCCGGAGCCCGCGGTTGGCTGCGAGAGCAGCGCGACCTCGGCTACCGGTACCTGGTCGAGAACGTCAGCCTCAGCGGTGCGAGCCAGCTTCGGGCGTACGGGCTCGGCGCGCTCGCCGGGGTCGCCGCGGTGGGTGCGGTGCGGGGCGCCGAGCTCCTGATGGGCCCGTTCCTCGCCGTCCTGATGGGGCTGTCCCTGGTCACCGTCCCGGAGGCGGCACGGGTGCTGCGGCAGGCCCCGCACCGCCTCGGCGCCTTCTGTCTCCTGCTCGGCGGCGGGCAGGCCGCCGGCGCGCTGCTCTGGGGCGGGGCCCTGCTGCTGGTCCCCGGCCGGCTCGGCGAGCTCGCGCTCGGCGGGGTCTGGCACTCCGCCGCGCAGCTCATCGTGCCGATCACCCTCGGCGTCGCGGGGGCGGGCCTCGGCACGGGCGCGGCGGCCGGGCTGCGCGCGCTCGGCGCGGCCCGGCGCAGTCTGCGCTGCCAGTTGTTCGCCTCCGCCTGCTATGTCGGCGGCGGGCTCGGCGGGGCGGTCCTGGGCGGCACGGTCGGCTCGGCCTGGGGCGCCGCCGCCGCGACCGTCAGCGCCTCGGCCGTGTGGTGGCTGCACCTGCGGGCGGCCCTGCGCGAGGGGCACCACGACTCCGTTCCCGAAGTGAGGACCTCATGACCGACCGACCCAGGCTGAGCATCGGCCTGCCCGTGTACAACGGCGAGGAGTACCTGGCCGAGTCGTTCGACGCCCTGCTCGGACAGACTTACGAGGACTTCGAGCTGATCGTCTCCGACAACGCCTCGACCGACGGGACCGAGGACGTCTGCCGCCGGTACGCCGCGAAGGACTCGCGCATCCGGTACCTGCGGCTGCCCCGCAACATCGGCGCCACGCCGAACCACAACCACGTCCTCGCCGAGTCCCGGGGCGAACTGTTCAAGTGGGCCTCGCACGACGACCTGTACGGCCGGGACCTGCTGCGGCGCTGCGTCGAGGCGCTGGACGAGCGGCCAAAGATGATCCTCGCGCACACCGGCCAGGCGATCATCGACGGCGACGGCCGGGTGAAAGTGCCCTACGAGTACACCCTCGCCACGGACTCGCCGCACGCGCCGGACCGCTTCCGCAGCCTGCTGTTCGAGCCCGGCGGCGACGACTTCTACGGGGTGATGCGGACCGACGTGCTGCGCCGGGTGAAGCCGATGGACAGCTACCACCACGCGGACCGCACGTACGTCGCCGAGATCACCCTGCACGGGCCCTTCCACCAGGTGCCCGAACTGCTGTACTTCCGCCGCGACCACCCTCACCGCGCCGAGCGGGCGAACCCGAGCAAGCGCTCGCGGTGCGTCAATCTGGACCCACGCCGGGCGGGTCCGCTGCACCCGACGCCCCGGCTGCTCGCCGAGTACGTGTGGGGTTTCGCCTCGGCGATCCGGCGGGCGCCGCTGTCCCCGGCCGACCGGCGCGCGTGTTTCGGCCACCTGGCCGCGTGGATGACCAGCCGGGTCCGGCCGGGCGCCGGCGAGCGGGTCGAGGACCGGGCCCCGGTCGATCCGGCCCGGCTCACCGTCTCCGTCGACGCCCTGGTCGCCGGCCGTGAGGGCCGTACCGGGGGGCAGGCATGACGTCCGCTCCCCGCAACCCGGTGCGCGTCGGGGTGTTCGGGCTGCTCGGCTCCGGCAACCTCGGCAACGACGGGTCGCTCGAGGCGGTGCTCGGGTACCTGCGCGCGGAACACCCGGACGCGGTCGTGGACGCGCTGTGCGGCGGGCCCGAGGTCGTCACGGCCCGGTACGGCATCCCCGCGACGCGGCTGCACTGGTACCGCGGGGAGTACCGGACGGCGTCGCGGGCGGGCGCGATCGCCGGGAAGGGGCTCGGCAAACTCGTCGACGCCTTCCGCACCGCCGCCTGGGTGCGCCGGCACGACGTGGTGATCGTGCCGGGCATGGGCGTCCTGGAGGCCACGCTGCCGCTGCGGCCGTGGGGCTTCCCCTACGCCCTGTTCCTGCTCTGCGCGAGCGGCCGGCTGTCCGGCGCCCGGGTCGCACTGGTCGGCGTCGGCGCAGCCGAGATCGAGAGCCGTCCGATCCGGGCCCTTGTGCGCTGGTCGGCACGGCTCGCCTCGTACCGGTCCTACCGGGACGAGCAGTCCCGCGACGCGATGCGCGCGATGGGCGTGAACACCTCGCGCGACGAGGTCCACCCCGACCTCGCGTTCTCCCTGCCGGCGCCACGGTCGAGCGCGCCCACCGGCACGACGGGCCCCGTCTGCCTCGGTGTCATGGACTTCCACGGCGGCAACGACGACCGCGCGCGGGCGGAGGAGATATACCGGCGCTACCTCGACGGGACGATCTCGTTCGTCCGCGCGCTCGTCGAGGAGGGCAGACCGGTCCGGCTCCTCACCGGCGACCAGTGCGATCTGTCCGTGGTCGCCGCGATCCTCGACGCCGTCGACTCACCGCTGGTCACCGCGGCCGAACCGGCCTCGCTGGCCGACCTGATGAACGAGATGGCGGCCGCCGACACCGTGGTGGCCGTCCGCTACCACAACCTGATCTGCGCGCTGAGGACCGCAACGCCCGTGCTCGCGCTGTGCTACGCGGCGAAGAGCGACGCGCTCATGGAACGGATGGGCCTCGGCGCGTACCGCCACCCGGCCCGCGAGGTCGACGCCGACCGGCTGCTCGAACAGTTCCGGGATCTGGAGAAGCACGCGGCGCAGGTACGGCAGACCCTCGCCGAGCGCAACCGGCTCGTCGCCCGGCAACTCGCCCAGCAGTTCAGCGTCTTGACCACAGCCCTGTTCCCGGCGAACGACCACGCCCACGACCACGCCCCGCGGAAGGCTCCATGAAAGCGACAGAAGTTCCCGAGATCGCCGGCGCGTACCTGTTCGAGCCGACGCCCTACGCCGACGAGCGCGGCTTCTTCTGCCGCACCTTCGACGCGGACGTGGTCCGCTCGGTGGGCCTCGACCCGCACGCCTTCGTCCAGGACAGCGTGTCCCGCTCGGTGCGGGGCGTGCTGCGCGGCCTGCACCTGCGCTCCGGCGCGGGCGAGGCCAAGCTGGTGCGCTGCTCGTACGGGGAGATCTTCGACGTCGTCGTGGACCTGCGACCGGACTCGCCGACGTATCTGGGCCGGGCCTTTTTCGAGTTGTCCGGCGAGACGCAGAGGACCGTCTACATCCCTGCGGGATGCGCGCACGGCTTCCAGGCTCTTACCGAAATCGCGGACACCTCTTACCGTATTGACCGTCAGCACGATCCGTCCGAGGACGTGACGATCGCCTTCGACGACCCGGAGCTCGCCATTCCCTGGCCACTGCCGGTCGCGTCGATGTCCCAACGGGACCGGGAGGCGCCAAGCCTCGCCGAGGTCCTGAAGCACAACGAGAGTTGAGGCCGGCTTGGACACCGAGATCACCGAGCAGACCACCGAGTTCCTCCTTCCCCGGTCGCGGGCGGCGAACGAGCGGCTGCACGCCCTGATCCCCGGGGGCGCGCACACCTACGCCAAGGGCGACGACCAGTACCCCGAGAACCTGGCCCCGGTCATCAGCCACGGTCAGGGCGCCCATGTGTGGGACGTCGACGGCAACCGGTACATCGAGTACGGCTCCGGCCTGCGCTCGGTCAGCCTCGGCCATGCCCACCCCCGGGTGGTCGAGGCGGTGCGACGGCAGATCGACCGCGGCAGCAACTTCGTCCGGCCCTCCGTCGTGGAGGTCGAGGCCGCGGAACGCTTCCTGGCGACCGTGCCGACCGCCGAGATGGTGAAGTTCGCGAAGAACGGCTCCGACGCCACCACCGCCGCGGTACGCCTCGCCCGCGCCGCCACCGGCCGCCCGCGGGTGGCCCTCTGCGCCGACCACCCGTTCTTCTCCACCGACGACTGGTTCATCGGCACCACACCGATGTCCGCCGGCATTCCGGACGCCACCAACGAACTCACCGTGGCGTTCCCCTACGGCGACCTGGCCGCCACCGAGGAGCTGCTCACCCGGCACCGGGGCGAGGTCGCCTGTCTGATCCTCGAACCCGCCACCCACTCCGAGCCGCCGCCCGGGTACCTCGAGGGTCTTCGCGACCTGGCCGACCGGCACGGCTGCGTCCTGGTCTTCGACGAGATGATCACCGGATTTCGCTGGTCCGAGGCGGGTGCCCAGGGCCTGTACGGCGTCGTCCCCGACCTCTCCACGTTCGGCAAGGCGCTGGGCAACGGGTTCGCCGTCTCCGCGCTGGCCGGCCGCCGCGACCTGATGGAGCGGGGCGGGCTGCGCCACTCGGGCGACCGGGTGTTCCTGCTGTCCACCACGCACGGCGCCGAGACGCACTCCCTGGCCGCCGCTATGGCCGTGCTCACCACCTACGTGGAGGAGGGGGTCACCGCACGGCTGCACGCCCTCGGCGAACGGCTGGCCGCCGGTGTCCGCGACGCCGCGGCCGGCATGGGCGTCGGCGAGCACCTCGTCGTCCGGGGCCGGGCCAGCAACCTGGTCTTCGCCACCCTCGACGAGCACGGGCGGCCGTCGCAGGAGTACCGCACGCTGTTCCTGCGCAGGCTTCTCGCGGGCGGGGTGCTGGCCCCGTCGTTCGTGGTGAGCAGCGCGCTCGACGACGCCGACATCGATCACACCGTCGACGTCGTGGCCCAGGCGTGCGCGGTGTACCGCAAGGCCCTGGACGCCGGTGACCCCACCCCCTGGATGGCGGGACGGCCGGTGAAGCCCGTGTTCCGCCGCCAGGCGTGACACGGGCCGGCGTGAGACCGCCTGGCGGGAAACGGAGAGGCGTGGCGTGGCTGTGACGTGACGTCAGTGACGATCCGACCGACCGGCGTCGGCCGGCGGAGCGGCGATCGGGTCGTTCGGCGGGCCGGCCGACCCCTCGGACGGCCGGGCCGCCGACCGGTCGGCCGTCCGGTCGGCCGTCCGGTCGATCAGCCACGCCGTCGCCGGCACCACCGCCAGCGCGGTGCACCAGCCGCCGAGGACGTCGGTCGGGTAGTGCGCGCCCAGGGCGACCTGCGCCCAGCCCATGGACGCGCCGGCGACCAGCGCCGCGGTGAGCACGAGTGAGGCGGCGGCCGTCCTGGCGAGGCCGAGCCGGCCGGCCGCGAGCAGCGCCACCACCAGGGCGAGCGCGGTGGCGAAAGCGGTGTGCCCGCTCGGGTAGGACAGGTTGTCGTCCCCGTGGATGGTGCGTCCCACCAGGGATTTGAGCAGCGTCGCCGTCCCCACGGTCAGGCCGGCGCCGACGACGGCGAGCACTGCCGAGCGAGGACGCCGAAGCAGCAGGCAGCCCGTCACGACGGCCGAGAGCAGCATCGCCGCCCCCACGGGCTCCCCCAGGAAGTCCAGGGCCAGAGCGGCGGTCCGCCACGGCGGCCGCACACTGTCCGCCGTGGGCCGGACGACCCACCGGTCCACCCTGCCGGGCTCGCCGTCGCCGGCGTACAGCACCCCGAGGACGGCGACCACCAGCGCGGCGAGCCCCGCGACCGTTCCGAGCGACGAACGCAGCGACCCGGGCAGCGCCGCGTGCGCCGACCGGCCGTTCACCGGTCCGACGCGTCCCGCGCGGCCCCCCTGCCGACTCCCCACCGACGAACCCCCCGCCGTGTCCGACGTGGCCCGCCCGGGAGCCCGTCCTTGCCCGCCACCCTAACCAACGACGCGGTCACGTCCCACGGCGGTCGGAACATCCGTGGGCCGTGCCGCACAGCGCGGTCGGCGCGTCCGTGCTCCGGCGGCGGACCGGACCGTCCGGCGCCGGAAGGATGACAAAATGAGCGCTCCGCCTCGTGCGTCGTGGACGTCCGGGGCGCTGCACATGAGGGCGAGGGAATCATCGTGGCCGAACCGTTCAGGGGTGTGTCCCGTTTACGCCGCGCGTGCGTGACCGGCGTGGCCCGGCATGGAGAGTAGCGGCAGCGGCGTGACCCCTTCCGGACCGAAGGCGCCCCCCGTGGGCCGGCAGGCCGAGATCGCTCGGCTTCTGCTCAGCGTCCAGGGTCGGGACGAACAGCGGATGCTGATGCTGCTCGGCGAGGCCGGCGCGGGCAAGTCGCGGCTGCTCGCGGTCGCCGTCGACCACGCGCGGGAGGGCGGAGCGCTCGTGCTGGCGTGCCAGGGCACGGAGGCGGAGTCCCGGCAGTCCTTCGCCTCCCTGCACCAGTTGCTCCTGCCCGTCCTGCCGGAGGCGGCCACGCTGGCCGACCATCTGCGCAAGGCGCTCGAGACGGCGTTCGGCGTGACCCCTGCGGAGGGTCCGTCCGACCCCATGCTGCTGCGCGTCGCGGTGCTGACGCTGCTGACCGGCGTCGCGCGTCGGCAACGTGTCCTGTTGACGGTCGACGACGTCCAGCACTTCGACCGGGACTCCCTCGACGTACTCGGCTTCGTGATGCGCCGCCTCACCGCCGCCGACGTGCACGTGCTGCTGGCGGCCCGCGGACAGACACCTCCCGAGGGGGTCCCGGAGACCCTGCCCACCATGCTGCTGGGGCCGCTGACCGAACGGGCCGCGGCCGAACTCGTGGACGCCCAGCCGCACGTTCCCACCGGTCGGACGCGGATCGAACTGCTGCGGCAGGCCGGCGGGAACCCGCTGGCCATCATCGAACTGTGCCGCGCCGCGGGGTCGGACGGCGGCGCGGGCGTGCTGCCCGGCGGCGGACTGCCGCAGACCGAGCGCATCCAGGAGCTGTACGCCGCCCGTCTGCGCGGCCTGCCGGGGATGACCCAGCGGCTGATCCTCTACGCGGCGGCGTCGCAGTACGAGGACCTCGACACGATCATGGCGGCCGCGGGCGCCGGGCCGGACCTCTGGGCGTGGGCCTCGGCCGAGGAGGCGGGCCTGGTGACCGTCCTGGACGGGCGGGTGGTGTTCCGTCACCCGCTGGCCCGCGCGGCCTCCTACCACGCGGCGCCTGCCTATCTCCGGCAGCAGGCGCACCGGGACCTGGCGGCCGCCCTCACGGCCGACCCGGCGCGGCGCGCGTGGCACCTGGCCGCCGCCTGCGTCGGTCACGACGAGTCCGTGGCGGCGGCTCTGGAGGACACCGCCGAACTCGCCGAAGGGCTCGGCGGGTTCTTCGCGGCGGGCGAGGCGCTGCAACGGTCCGCCGAGTGCAGTCCCGCGACGGCCGACCGCGCCCGACGTTATGCCAAGGCACTGCGAGCCGCCCAGAACGCCGGCGACCCCTCCTGGGTCGGCGAACTCTACGACAAGATCACCGCGTTGACCGAGGACCGGGACCTGCTGGGCATGGCGGCCTGCGCCGCGGGCATGGCGCTGTCGCTGTTCGGTCACCAGCGCGAGGCCTTCCAGGTGCTGATGAGCGCGCTGGAGCCGAACCCGCCCGGGGACGCCATGACCGTGCTCGCCCTGACCAGCGTGCTGAACGCGGTCGCGTCCCAGTCGGGGCTGCCCGAGGTCAGGCAGCCGATCGCCGCGCTGCTGCGCGGGGTGCGGGGCGGGAGCCGGGACACCGTCTACGCCGAGCTGAAGACGACCGATGCCGCCGACGCGGTGCTGGCCGCGACCCTGGCCGGGGCCGACCCGACCGAGGCGGCCGCGTTGTTGCAGGGCGTCCGCCGGCGGCCGGGCTCGCGACAGCCGTCGCCCGGCATCGCCGAGACGACCCGGGGCCTCGGCGTCGGCGCGCTGGCCTGGTACGCCGACGAGTCCGACCTGTGTGTGGAGTCCCTGCGACGGGCCCACCACGCGCTCGGCGCCTACGGCGGCATGGGCTCCGCCGCGCCCTCGCTCATGCCGATGGCCGCGACGCTGATCGACACCGGACGGTGGGCGGAGGCCGACCGGCATCTGGAGACGACGGAAGCGCTGGCGGCCGTGCACAAGTGGCGGCACATGCAGATCGACATCGAGGCGTTCCAGGCGATCCTGCGGGCTCTGCGGGGAGAGCCCGGGTCCACGCCGGCGGACCGGGCGTGGACGACGGTCGCCCTGCCGGAGAACCGCGCCACCCACGCACGTCTCCTGCGGGCCGCGGGCACGTCCGCCCTGGCGGCCGGGGACTTCGAGGCCGCGTTCCGGCACTTCCGCGCTCTGTTCGACGAGGACGGCACGGCGCTGCACTACTTCCTGTCCCCCCGGTCGATCGCCGATCTCGCCGCGGCCGCCCAGCGGACGAATCGCCAGGCTCAGGCGCGGCACGTCCTCGACGTGGTGCGCGCCGCGACGGGGGACCGTCCGACGATCCGGATGACGCTGCTGATGCATCACGCCGCCGCGCTGACCGGCGAGGCGAAGGACGCCGAACACCACTTCCGGCTCGCCACGGTGAACCCGGTGGGCGATCAGTGGCCGCTCGCCCGGGCCCAGGCCCGGCTGCACTACGCGCAGTGGCTGCGCAGACGGCGGCGGCCCCTGGACGCCCGCCCGCTCCTGGCCACGGCGCTGGAGACGTTCACCCGGCTCGGCGCGTCCGGTCTGGCCGAGGAGGCCCGCGCCGAGTTGCGGGCGAGCGGTGTGGCCACCGCTCCCGCCGCGGCCGATCCGCTGTCCGAACTGACCGCCCAGCAGCGTCACATCGTGAGGCTGGCGGCCCGGGGGCTGCGCAACCGGGAGATAGCGGAGCAGTTGTTGCTCTCCCCGCGCACGGTCAGCTCCCATCTCTACAACGTGTATCCGAAACTGGGGGTCAGCAGCCGCAACCAGTTGCGCGACCTGTTCGACGACCTGTGATCGAACGCCCCGTGATGCCCCGGCGGCCCGCACCCCGCGGGGCCGGTCCCCCGGTGTCATGGCGGTCACCACGGGCAGCCGAGGACGGTGCGCGGGCGCCGGGCCGCCGATCGTGACGAGGAAGGACGTGCGCCGTTGAATGCCGAACCCGCAGGACGTCGCGGCGGGCGGGACCGCCCTGCCGTCGTCCTCGACCCCCTCGTGCAGCGACTCGTCGACGCCAGCGCCGGCCCGCCCTATCTGCACCGGCTGGGACCGGCCGACGGCCGGCAGGCCCTGCTGGAGATGCAGGGTCACCCGTTCGAAGGCTTCGGCCCGGACGCCGAGTTCCGGGTGGCGCCGGTGGGTCCCCGCGGGCTCGTCGGGTTCTGGCTGTTCCGGCCGAAGAGGCCGGCGGGCCCGCTTCCCGTCGTCGTGTATCTGCACGGCGGACGGTGGATGCTGGGTGACGCCCGGACCCACGCGCGCCTGGCGGAACAACTGTCGGACCGGAGCGGCGCCGCCTTCGTGGTGCCCGAGTTCACCCGTACCCCGGAGGCCCGGTACCCCGTCGCGCTGGAGGAGTCGTACGCGCTCCTGACCGCGGTGACGCGGCAGGCCGACGAACTGGGTCTGGACGGCCGCAGGCTGGCGCTGGCCGGCGACTGCACGGGCGCGACGATGGCCACGGCGCTCACCATGCTGGCCAAGCGGCGGAACGGCCCCCGCATCCGGGCGCAGTTGCTGTACTACCCGATGACCGATCCGCACTCCGCCACCCCGTCGCGGGACGAGTTCGGTTCCGGCTACCTGCTGCCGAGTGAGGCTCTGGACTGGTACTGGGGTCAGTACACCGACGACTCGCGCGCGCTCGCCGAGCCGACGGCCTCGCCGATGCGAGCGACGGCAGCGGACCTCGCGGGTCTGCCGCCGGCCCTGATCGTGACGGCGGAGGCCGACGTCGTCCGGGACGAAGGCGAGCAGTACGCCCGGCTGCTGCGGCAGGCCGGGGTCCCGGTGACCGCCACCCGCTACCTGGGGACCGTGCACGACTTCGTGTCCCTGAGCGTGCTGCGGGACAGTCCGCCGACGGTGGCGGCGATCGAGCAGGGCGGCCACTTCCTCGAACGGCTTCTCGCCGACCGGACTTCGGTCCCTGCCGAAGACGGACCGTCACCTTACTGATGCGTGGGGAGCGGGCCGTTTGCGAGGGTGGGAGACGTGAGGCCGCGTTCGGCGGCAGTCCCGCACAGGAAGGCCGACACCACAGCGATGCCCCCAGGAGACGACGCCGGCCCCTTCGTGTACATGCCCTGGCCCGCCGGAGGCGACGACAGACATCTGCACCTGGGCGTCAACCTGTCCGACCGGACCGTGCCCCTGCGGCCGGGCTCCCCGCATGTGCTGAGCCCGGGCGACCTCGTCGTCCTCGGCACGGTCGCGCCCGTCGGCGACCTCGCCGAAGAGGTGGCCTTCTTCCGGGTGCCGCGCTTCCTCCTCGACGTACCGGAGGAAACGCTGGGGTGTGCTCGCGTGATCCGGGTGAGCGGCAGTAACGGCTTGGCGGAATGCGTCTCCCTGTTGCTGTCGGCCCTCGCGAGGACATCGCTGTCCCGGGACTCGGCGGTCGGCAGACGACTCGGCCTGAACACCGCCGACCTGGTCGCCCTGCTGCTCAACGACGTCCAGGAGGCCGTCGGCGCGGGCGACCCGGCCGACCCCGCTCACGATCTGTTGCGGCGCGTCCAGACGCACATCCAGGAGAACCTCGCGGACAGCAGCATGTCACCGGATTCGATAGCCCGGGCGCACCACATCTCCGTGCGGTACCTGCACAAGCTCTTCCGGAGCAGCGGCACCACCGTCGGCGCCTGGATCAGACAGCACCGCCTCGCCGCCTGCCGTCTCGAACTGCGCCGACACCGCCGCAGCGTGGCCGTGGTCGCCCAGTCCTGGGGCTTCACCAGCCCCTCCCATTTCAGCCGCGTCTTCCGGCAGACCTACGGCCTGTCGCCGAAGCAGTGGCAGAACTCGGTGCTCTGACCTCACGCGACTCGCTCCCCGTGTCCGACGCGGGGCGACGACCGTGAACGAGCACCTGGCCCATGACGCCCACGGCCCCGGCCCGTCCCGCCGGGAGGACCTGCGGACCGATCACCCGGGCGACCGGGAGCGGCCTCAGGCCAGGGCGTCCTCGCCCTCGCCGGGCGGCACGCCTGGTGGCTCCCCGCCTGGCTCGACCGCGTCCTGTCCGACCTCGGCGTCGAGGGCACAGGCCTGCAGAAGGCGCCGGAAGGGGAGCACAAGACCGAGCGGGTCTTCTGAGAGCCTTTCGGGAGACCGGGTCCCCGCCCCGCTCAGCCGGCGGCGCGGGGCCGGCCGGCCGGGGCGGGAGCCATGCCGAGGTGTTCGAGCAGGAGCCCTTCCCGGGTGGACCAGGGGCAGACCTCGACGCTCTTGGCCCCGCAGGCCTCCATGAGCGCCTGCGCGATCAGGGCCCCGGCCAGGGACTGCTCGGCGCGGTGCCGGGAGATGCCCGGCAGCTCGGCCCGGCGGGACGGTGCCGCGTCGGCCAGCAGGGAGACGGCCGTGCGCAGTTGGGGCAGCGTCAGCCGCCGTCTTGTGCGCGGTGTCCTGCTCTGGGCGGCGGCGAGCCGGGCGAGCTGCTCGAAGGTCTTGGAGCAGGCCAGCACCCGCCCTCCCCGCTCGGCCTGCGGCAGGTCGGGGACGGCTTCCAGCGACCGGCGGAGGTGCTGCAGGACCTCCGCCAGGCCTCGGCGGGACGCCGCCGAGCCGCCGGGGAGCCGGTCCCGGGTGATCCTGCGGGCGCCCAGCGGCAGCGAGTGGACGACGCGAGGTTGGTCCCCGGTGCCGGCGGCGATCTCCACGGTGCCGCCGCCGATGTCCAGGACCAGCAACTGCCCGGCCGTCGGGCCGGCCCACCGGCGGGCGGCCACATAGGCGAGCCGCGCCTCCTCCTCGCCGGGCAGCACGCGCAGGCGGGTGCCGGTGGCGCGGGCCACCCGCGCGATGATCTCGTCACGGTTGGGCGCGTCCCGGATCACGGAGGTCGCGAACGCGAACACGTCCGGCCCGGGCAGACGCGGATCGGCGGCGACGGCCTCGGCGACAGCCCGCTCGACGCTCTTCATGCCGGCCTTGTCCAGACGCCCCTTGCCGTCGAGGGTCTCGTGCAGTCTCAGCCGAACCTTGCGGGAGAACACCGGCTCCAGAACCGTGCCCGGACGCCGCCGCACCACCGTCAGCAGAGCGCTGTGACACCCGACGTCGAGCACACCTGCCTGCCGCATCCCATCGCCTCCCCCTCGCCCCGCGCTCGGCCCGACGGCCGTTCCCGTCCTCCGACACCCTTCGACGACAGCAGGACGGGTATGCCGGGCCGGCGGGTAAGCATATCGTCACCAAGCGAAGCGTCGCCTGAGCGTCCCGTTCGCCGGACCCCCCTCACCTCCCTCCGCCGTGGACAGACGTCAGGAAACGGGGAACCGGTCACTCCAGGTGGTGCAGGATCTCCGCATCGCTGTCCATGAGCTCGGCCAGGACGTCATCGACCTTCGGCTCAGCCCGATCCTGGGCGTCACGGATGGCCTCGACGGCGAGTTCCCGCTTGCTGCGGCCCTCCCGACGAGCCCGCTCGGTGAGCTTCGCGTCAAGGTCATCGGGGAGTCGGAGTGTCATCGCCGCACAGGCATGATGCCCGGCCGGTATCCGGGCGGCGAGGTGATACCGGCCACCCGGGACCGAGCGCGGTGCCGGGAATCTCCGCACGAGCCCTGGAGGCGTCGCCGGCCCAAGCACCTCCGTGCCGGACCAGGGGCGGGCGGCGTTCGCCGTCAGGTCCACGGGGTGCGGCCGCCGTCCACGCGGATCGCCCGGATGCCGCCGACGTGCCGGGCCCCGAGTCGGGGGCGATGTCCGCCCAGGCCGGCACGGCGCGATGGAAGCGCAGCCGGTCCCACGCCGCCGTACAAACGCACATGCCATGCCAGAAGATCCATGGTCCGGCTCATGCGAAGCGACAGGAGACTTTTGCCTCGCATCTGCGGAAGTATGATCGGCGTAGGCACACCTACCGGATCGGGGACTCGGCCGCCCTGCCCGGTGCCGGTGCCGCCGCCGTGCGGCGGTTGCCGTGATCAGGTCGACCGGCGTGGTGGTCGAGAGTCCGCAGACGTGTCCGCCAGGACCAGAGGGAGTTCACCCGCGATGACCCGTTCCGCGCGCCGGACCCGCCGGATGCTGCAGGCGTCCGGCGCATGCGCCGCAGCCCTGCTGGCCGTGAGCGCCTGCTCGTCGTCCGACTCCGGCTCGTCCGCGAAGGCGGGCTCCGACGCGTCGGCCTCCGCCTCGGACAAGCTGTCCGGCACGGTCACGGTCTTCGCCGCCGCCTCGCTGAAGGAGAGCTTCACGACGCTGGGCAAGGAATTCGAGAAGGCCCACCCGGGCACGAAGGTCACCTTCAGCTTCGGCGGCAGCGACACCCTCGCCGCGAGCATCACCGCCGGCGCCCCCGCCGACGTCTTCGCCTCGGCCAGCCCCAAGACGATGGCGATCGTGACGGACAAGGGCGGCGCGGAGGGCACGCCCGCCACCTTCGTCCGAAACCAGTTGGAGATCGCCACCCTGCCCGGCAACCCGGACAAGATCACGTCCCTGAAGGACCTCACGAAGTCCTCGCTGAAGGTCGTGCTGTGCGACAAGGCGGTCCCGTGCGGCGCCGCCGCCCGGAAGGCCCTGGACGCGAGCAAGCTGAAGCTCACTCCGGTCTCCTACGAGGAGGACGTCAGGTCGGCCCTGAACAAGGTGGTCCTGAAGGAGGCCGACGCCGCGGTGGTCTACAGGACCGATGTGAAGGCCGCGGGTGACAAGGTGGAGGGCGTGGACTTCCCCGAGTCGGCGCAGGCCGTCAACGAGTACCCGATCACCCTGCTCAGGGGCTCGGAGAACGCCGAAACCGCCAAGGCGTTCATCGCGCTGGTACGGTCCGCCGAGGGCCAGAAGGTCCTGACCGCGGCCGGGTTCCTCCAGCCGTGACCTCCCCGCCCCCGGACAAGGCCGGCGCCGCGGACACCCTGACCGGTGGCCCGCGCGGCCCGCGGCGCCGCCGCGTCCGCGGAGCCCCGGGGGGACGCGGCGTCGGCGGCAGCGCCCCGCTGCCCCTTCTCCTGCCCGCGCTGATCGGGCTGGCGTTCCTGGTCCTCCCCCTCGTCGCCCTGCTGATCCGGGCCCCCTGGCGGAGCATGCCCGAGCTGCTGACCAGCACCGAGGTGTGGCAGGCGCTCCAACTGTCCCTGGTCTGTGCGACGGCGGCGACCGCGGTGAGCCTGGTGCTCGGGGTGCCGCTGGCCTGGCTGCTGGCACGGGTCGAGTTCCCGGGGCGCGGCCTGCTCAGGGCACTGGTCACCCTTCCGCTGGTGCTGCCGCCGGTGGTGGGCGGCGTGGCGCTGCTGATGGCGCTCGGCCGCAACGGGGTCATGGGCCGGTGGCTGGACTCGTGGTTCGGGATCACCCTGCCGTTCACCACCGCCGGGGTCGTCGTCGCCGAAGCCTTCGTGGCGATGCCGTTCCTCGTCATCAGCGTCGAGGGCACCCTGCGGGCCGCCGACCCGCGCTACGAGGAGGCGGCCACGACGCTCGGCGCGTCGCGGTTCACCGCGTTCCGCCGGGTCACGCTGCCGCTCATCGCCCCCGGCATCGCGGCCGGCGCCGTGCTGGCGTGGGCCCGGGCGCTCGGCGAGTTCGGCGCGACGATCACCTTCGCCGGCAACTTCCCCGGCCGCACCCAGACCATGCCGCTCGCCGTGTACCTGGCGTTGCAGAGCGACCCGGAGGCCGCGATCGCCCTGAGCCTCGTCCTGCTGGCCGTCTCGATCGCGGTGCTGGCCGGGCTGCGTGACCGCTGGATGACCGCTCCATGAGCGACACCGGCAAGACCGCACGCGACGCGCACCCCGCACCGGACCCGGTCGGTGCACCCGCCCCGGCCGGAGAAGGACTCGACTCCCGGCTGCTGGTCGAGCGCGGCTCCTTCCGCCTCGACGTGGCCCTGACCGCGGCGCCGGGTGACGTCGTCGCGCTCCTCGGCCCCAACGGCGCCGGCAAGACGACCGCGCTGCGCGCCCTCGCCGGCCTCGTCCCGCTGACCGACGGCCACCTCCGCCTGGACGGCGTCGAGTTGCACGGCACAGCGCCGGAGTCCCGCCCGGTCGGCGTCGTCTTCCAGGACTACCTGCTCTTCCCCCACCTCACCGCCCTCGACAACGTGGCCTTCGGGCCGCGCTGCCACGGCGCGACGAAGGCGCAGGCACGCGCCCGGGCCGCGAAGTGGCTGGAGCGCATGGGCCTCGCCGACCACGCCGGGAGCAAGCCCCGCAGGCTCTCCGGCGGCCAGGCGCAACGCGTCGCCCTCGCCCGAGCCCTGGCCACCCACCCGCGTCTGCTGCTCCTCGACGAGCCGCTCGCCGCCCTCGACGCCCGCACCCGCCTCGACGTCCGCGCCCAACTCCGGCACCACCTCGCCGAGTTCGAAGCGGTGGCCGTGCTCGTCACGCACGACCCGCTGGACGCGATGGTCCTGGCCGACCATCTCGTCGTCGTCGAGGACGGCCACATCGTCCAGCAGGGCAGCCCGGCCGACATCGCCCGCCACCCGCGCACCGACTACATCGCCCACCTCGTCGGCCTCAACCTCTACCAGGGCGAGGCCCGAGGCCACATGGTCCGCGTGGACGGCGGCCCCGGGATGACGACCGGGATCACGACCACCGAGGACCTCACCGGCCCGGTCTTCGTCGCCTTCCCGCCCAGCGCGGTCACCCTGCACCGGGACCGCCCCACCGGCTCCAGCGCACGCAACCTCTGGCGGTGCGAGGTCGCCGGCCTGGAGACCCACGGCGACCAGATCCGCGCCGACCTCACCGGCGAACTCCCGCTCGCCGCCGACCTCACGACGGTGGCGGCGGCGGAGCTCGGCCTGCATCCGGGCGCCCCGGTGTGGGCGACGGTCAAGGCGACCCAGACCCACGCGTACCCCGCTTGAGGGCGCGAGGCCCTCAAGGAGACGTGCGGGGCGCGGGGCCTCGACGGAGTCGACGCCACCGGCGACGCCCGCATCACAGTCTGCGCGGTAACGGCGGATCCGTCGTTGGACCGCAGCACCCGCGCGGGACCCGGCCGGCTCCAGCGTCCGCGAGGCTGTGCGGCAGCACCTGATACGAACTCGTCACTCGCGTCCTTGCAGGTCAGCGGCATCTTTCTGTCGTCAGGACGTCAGCTCACCCAACCCGCTGAACAGCCGGGGTCGGCCCAGGGAGCGGGTAGTACCCGAGGAGACACCCGGTGCACCAGGCGCCCCATGGGGACGCCGAGGACCATCGGCACTATGCACACCATCAGCAGCCGCCAGGCCGATTCGAGGGTGCTGGGCTGCTGGACCATGCCGAAGTAGAGGCTGAGGGCGAAGAAGAACCCGATGAGCCCGAGGAAACTGATCATGGCGATCAGTGCGGTGGCGGTGAAGGAGGGGCTGCGGAACAGTGTCAGGTCCAGCATCGGGCTGGAGCTGCTCCGCTCCACCAGTACGAAAGCGACCGATGCGACAACGCCAGTGAACAGGGCGACCATCACCTTGGTGTCGGTGAAGGAGTCGGCGCCGGCCTTGATGATCCCGTAGACCAGGCGTCGCGGATCGCCGACAGCCACCGGTGGCCCCTCCAGGGTGGGGATCATGGTCAGGTCGGTGACCCACAGCCGGTTCGGCGCGGGTGCGGTGAAGTCGCGTTGCACCAGGTCGGGGACGAGGTCGGCGTCTGGGTCGCGGCGGACCGCACCAACGGGCCCACCGGCAGATCATGGCGCTGTTCGCCTCGGCCGACGCGCCGCTGCGGGCGCGGCGGGTGTGCGAGGCGACGGACCTGGAGATCGCGCCCAACAGCGTCAACAACACCCGCCTGAAGCTCAAGCGGCTGATCGAGCGCGGAACCTCGGTCGAGACCGAGCAGGGCTTGTTCGCCCAGCCGCGGCCGTAGCCGCCCGGCAGTGCTGCGGCCGGCCCGCCTGCTCCTCCCAAAAGGGTGGAACAGACATCAACTCACGTACGACCCTCTCAGGACTGCAACTGGGCGAGGAGCGTCGCCAGGTCGATGAGGCCCCAGTGCTCGGTGAGCTTCCCGTCGGCCACCTTGAACATGCGGAGCTCCAGCACGTTGATCGATCGGCCGGTGGCGGGAGTGCCGTTGAAGGGCCCGGTGTTCGTGCCGGTGAGGATGAAGCTGATCGCGAACCAATCGTCCTCGGCGACGACACGGACCGGCGTGGCGGCGAAGTCGGGGACCGCGTCGAGGAACGACGCCAGCACCGCGCGGGTCTCCTCGAGGCCGGTGGCGGTGCCGTCGGCGGCGTGGTTGCGGAAGTCCGGCGCGTACAGGGCGAACAGGGCGTCGAGGTCACGCAGGTTGACGAGCTTGACGTACTCATCGGCAAGCCGGTGCAAGTCGGCGGTGGACGCTTGGGCTTCGGCGTTCGAGGAAGACATGTGCTTCTCCGATGTGGATGGACGGAGCGGCTCCGCCCCGGCGATGGACAGTGGATTCAGGTCGAACCGGCGGGAGGGACTCCCGTACGGGAGTCGAAGCGGCGGTCAGCCGCGGTAGCGATCGGCCGGGATCTTCAGCGACAGGTTCGGGACGAGCGCCTGACGCGCCTTCTCAAACGACTCCCAGTCGCTGATCTGGGGCAGTGACGGGATGGTGACGGGCTCCCCGGCGTCGAGCCCGGCGAGCGCCGCGTCGACGACGTCGCCCGCGCTCATGATCCACTCGTCGGGGAACGCCCCGAGGTCGGCGCCGGAGCCGTCCCAGAATTCCGTGCGGACGGCGCCCGGCAGCACGGCCTGCACCACGACGGGGCTCTCGGCGAGCTCCTGCTGCAGGGCCTGGGTGAACGTCAACACGTAGCTCTTGGTGCCGCTGTAGACGGCGCTGACGGGCAGGATGTTGAGAGCCAGAGCAGAGGAGACGTTCACCACGGTGCCGCGTCCGCGGGCCGTCAGCCCCGGCAGGACCGCGGTGGTCAACCTGGTCAGCGAGGTCACGTTGAGGTTGATCAGCGCCTCGGAGGCCGCCGCGTCGGAGGTTGTCAGCGGGGTGAACAGCCCCCCGCCGGCGTTGTTGATCAGTACCTCGATGCTCTCGTCGGTCCGCAGACGCTCCTCGACCACCGAGATCTGCGCCGCATCGGTGAGGTCGGCGGAGATGACGTCCACCGCACGGCCCGTGCGGCTGCGGATGTCCGACGCCAGCGTTTCCAGCCGCGCGGCGTTCCGGGCCACCAGGATCAGGTCGTAACCCCGGTCGGCAAGCCGCTGCGCGTAGGTGGCACCCAGGCCGGCGGATGCGCCGGTGACGACGGCGGTCTTGTTCTGCGTGGTCCTGGGTGGGTCTCTTTTCTGGGCTGGCGGATGCGTGTTTGGGGCCAGAGCATCGGTCCCCGATTTAGATTACGGTAGCTATCTAACGTCGCCCGGTCAACAGCCCGCGACACCGCCGACCACCGCCCACCGCCCACCGCCCACCGCCCACGACCGGAGGCCGGAGCGGGCGCACGAGCTCCTCGCCGCGCGGCAGCGAGGAGAGGCGTACGGAAAAGGGCGCCACTGCCGACAGCCCAACGCTTCGCATACGATAGATACATTCAATTATCTAACGTGAGCAGGTGACTGATGAGTCGCGTTTCGCAGGCACAAGCGCTCGAGAACCGCAGGCGCGCGGTCGCCGCGGCCTCCCAGCTCTTCCGGGAGCGCGGCGTCAACGGCATCAGCGTCGCCGACCTCATGAAGTCCATCGGGCTGACCACGGGCGGCTTCTACAAGCAGTTCCCCTCCAAGGACGCCCTGGTGACCGAGGCTGCTCAAGCCGCTTTCGGGGACCTCGACGTACTCCTGGCAGGGTTCGACACGACCCACGGCGATCACGACACCGCGCGCGGCGCCCTCGTCGACTTCTATCTGTCGGCCGAGCACCGTGACCAGCCCGGCACCGGTTGCCCCACCGCGGGATTCGCAGGGGACATGGCTCGCGAGCCCACAGCCGGAGAGTTGCGCGAAACGTACGCGGCCGGAGTCCAGGAATTCGCCGCGTGGATGTCCACCGACGCCGACGACGGCCTTCCCATGGTGGCCACGCTGGTCGGCGCGATCCTGCTCGCCCGGGCCACGGCGGGCACAGAACTGTCGGAGAAGATCCTGGAGTCGACCCACAAAGCCCTGACCGCACCACACGGGCCTCGACCCGGAACCCTGGGGACAGGAACTGAGTGAGCGACTGGGACCCGACGCCACGTAGGTAGGCAATCTCCGCAATCCCAGCAGCACGCGGTGGCGGTAGCACTCCGGCCTCCCGCCCCACCCCTCCAGCCATGCCGGAGTGGTCAGCAACGGCCGGATGACCTGCCGTTTGGCCTCCGTCATGTCGCAGGCGCAACACCGCACGCCCTCCGGCCCGTCCGCCACGTCGCCGAACCGGTGCGTGAGGCAGTCACACGACAGGGACGGTCGATGGCAGCCGAGTACCGGCGTGGACGCGGCGCTTTGCACGCGGCCCTGGACCAGGGCTGGATAGTCTCGCCGAGTTGCGCGGCACGGATCGCGGCGACGTACCCGCTCGGGCCGGCGCCGAGGGCGACGACGCCGTAGGGCGTGCTCATGAGGTACCCCTTTCCAGGGTGTTCGATGGCCGGCTCGTGGAGCGAGTGGTCATGCGGCGCGGTGGCGGGGTGCCAAGGTGGCGTGGATCTGGTCGCGGATGTCGGCGAGGACGGCTTCGTCGCTGCGGTGCAGGTACACGGTGGCGGTGGTGCCGATGTGGATGATCGCGGTGATCACTCGCGCCAGCGTCGCCGCGTCGGCGGCATCGAAGTACCCGTCGCTGGTGAGCAGGCCGGTGATGCCGTCCTCGAGGCGGCCGGCAAGGGTCAGGCCCGCTTGCCGGTATGGCTCGGCCGGGTCGCCGAAGACGAGTTCGCGCAGGTATGCGCGGCCGTTCTCGATGTGCTCCCTCACACACTCCACCACGGGGCGGATGAGGGCGATGACCCGCTCCAGCGGGCCCTGTCCGACGGCGGCGTTCGCGGCGGCGAGGCCGGAATCGACGGCGGCGGCGAACTTCTCGTTCTGCACCATGATCAGCAACTCGGCCTTCGTGGACGCGTACAGGTAGAGGGTGCCGATCGCGACGTCGGCCCGGTGGGCGATCTGCTGCGTCGTGACCCCGCTGACGCCGTGTTCGACGAACAGCTCGCGGGCCGCGGTCATGATGCGCTCGCGCTTGGCCTGTTTGGCCCGCTCGCGGCGCCCGATCGGCATGTGGCCGCGTCCCATGGGGCCTCCCTTGACAATAATTCTGAGCACACTCATAGTTGAGCCTACTCGGATTAATTGAGTGAGGCGAGACCCCAGGTGTCGCGCCGAATTGGCCGACTTGGTCTCAGACCTGGATAAATAGGATGAAGGCAAGGAGAGACGCCCCATGCGAGCGTTCGTCGTCACCAAGTACAAGGAGCCGCTGCGGGAGGCGGACGTCCCCGAGCCCACCGTGGGGGAGCACGACGTGCTGGTCCGGGTGGAGGCTGCCGGGCTGAACCCGCTGGACGAGAAGATCCGCGCCGGTGAGTTCAAGCAGATCCTGCCCTACAAGCTGCCGCTGATCCTGGGCAACGACGTCGCGGGCACCGTCGTCCGCGTCGGGACGGCGGTTCGCGGGTTCAAGCCCGGAGACGAGGTCTACGCCCGGCCCCACCAGGACCGCATCGGCACGTTCGCCGAGCGCATCGCCGTAGCGGAGGGCGACCTGGCGCTCAAGCCCGCCTCGATCAGCATGGAAGAGGCCGGCTCGCTGCCGCTGGCGGCGCTCACGGCGTGGCAGGCGCTGGTGGAGCGCGGGCGGGTGCGGCCCGGGCAGAAGGTTCTCATCCACGCCGGCGCCGGCGGGGTCGGTTCGATCGCGATCCAGCTCGCCGCGCACCTCGGCGCGAGCGTCGCCACCACCGCCGGCGGTTCCAACGCGGCCTACGTGCGCGCGCTCGGCGCGGACACGGTGATCGATTACCGCACCCAGGACTTCGAGCAGCTCCTGACCGGCTACGACCTGGTGCTGGACAGCCTCGGTGGGGAGACCCTCGAGAAGTCCCTGCGGGTGCTCAAGCCCGGCGGCAAGGCCATCGGGATCGCCGGTCCCCCGGACCCCGGGTTCGCGCGCGAGGCCGGTCTGAATCCGCTGCTGCGCCTGGCGGTCGCAGGCCTGAGCGGCAAGATCCGCAGGCAGGCGAAGAAGCTCGGCGTGACGTACGAGTTCCTGTTCATGCGCTCCAGCGGCGACCAGCTCCGCCAGATCACCACCCTCATCGACCAGGGCGCGGTGCGCCCGGTCGTGGGAAAGGTGTTCCCCTTCGACCAGACCCCGCAGGCGCTGCAGTCCCTGTCCCAGGGCGGCATCCGCGGCAAGGCCGTCATCGGCAACAGCTGACCCGCCGCAACCGCGACGGGCGACACGAAACACACAGCGACACAGCACACGCAAGGAGACTCCGTCATGAGCAGCACCGACACGCCGAACGAAGCCGTCATCACCTCCTACGCGAAGGCCCCGGCCCGCACCGTCAACGCCGGTGGCGTCACCTACGCCTACCGCGAGCTGGGTCCGAAGGGCGGTATCCCCGTCGTCTTCTTCGTCCACCTCGCCGCGACCCTGGACAACTGGGACCCGCGCATCGTCGACCCCATCGCGAAGGGCCGTCACGTCATCGCCTTCGACAACCGCGGTGTCGGGGCGTCCACCGGTCAGGTGCCGGACAGTGTCGAGGCGATGGCCGACGACGCCTACACCTTCATCAAGGCGCTCGGGTACGACAAGATCGACGTCTTCTCCTTCTCCCTCGGCGGCATGGTCGCTCAGGCCCTGGTGGTGAAGCACCCCGAGCTCGTCCGCAAGCTGGTCCTCACCGGCACCGGGCCCAAGGGCGGCAAGGACATGGACAAGGTCGCCAGAGTCACCTACTGGGACATCCTGCGCGCCACGTTGACCCGTTCGGACCCCAAGGAGTTCCTGTTCTTCAACCGCAATGCCACCGGCAAGCCCGCCGCACGCGCCTTCGTCAACCGGCTCAAGGAGCGCACCGTCGACCGCGACGCGGACATCAAGACCAAGGCGTTCCAGACGCAGCTGAAGGCCATCAAGAAGTGGGGGCGCTCCGCTCCCGACGACCTGTCGTCGATCACGCAGCCCACCCTGATCGCCAACGGCGACAACGACCGCATGGTGCCGTCGGTCCTGTCGGAGGACCTGCACCACCGCATCAAGGGCAGCGAGCTGATCATCTACCCCGACTCCGGGCACGGCGGCATCTTCCAGTACCACGACCGGTTCGCCCCCGTGGCGGTCAAGTTCCTCGCCCCATGACAACGCGTCGGGCCAGGAAGAGAAGGGCAACATCATGAGCACGTCACCGGTCGCCGCGCCCCTGGCAGTGAAGAAGCCTCTCACCTCCTCGATCCTGCTGTGGGTGCGCACCGACCAGCCCCGCCAGACCGGCATGGACCACTGGAAGGGCCCGCACTCAGGGATCATCTCCGCCACCCCGGGCCTGGAGGAGTACCGGCAGATCCACCTCGCCGAGCACAACACGGGCCTGTGGCCGGCCACCGACGGAGTCCAGACCGCGATCCCCGCCGACCGGAAAATCGACGGCGTCGCGGAAGTCACCTTCCAATCCGCGCTCGCACCCCTGAAAGGGCGCAAGCAGACGAAGCTGGCCTACGCCGACGAGATCAACGTGTTCCGCCGCACCCTGCTCTACGCCGGCCCGCCGAACTCATCCCGCTGGTACGACGTCGCAGGCCCCGGACAGGCAGTCGGCGCCCGCGCGCTGATCTACCTCCGCCGCAGAGACGGGGTCGGCGCCGGCGCCTTCCGGAAGTTCGTCAACGAGCAGCTCGCCCCCGCGCTCGCCGGCACCGGAGTGCTGACGGAACTGCGCACGCAGACGTTCCTGCCCTGGACGAAGAAGCTCTGGGACACCCCGGACGTCGCCCACGACAACCCCCACGACCAGCACTTCCACGCCTCGGTCAGCCTCGGGTTCACCGACACCGCGGCACGGGACGCCTTCTTCGCCGGCAACGCGATCGAGGACCTGTCCGACCGGCTGGCACCGCAGGTCTCCGCGATCCACGCCTACGACGTCACCGCCGCCCTCACCTACGTCAAGAACGGCGAGATCCTCCCGCGCTACGAGGAGTGAGCGGCGCGCAGAGGGGGAGCGGGACCGCCGGATCTGCTCGGCGAATCCATCCGCCCCGGCTTCCTGGCCCTCCTCGCGCCCCCGTCGCCGTCTGATAATCCCTCACGCGTCTGGAGCCAGCCATGAGCGAGCAGCAGAGCACCATCCAATACGAGCGCACCTCACCGCAGATCGCGAAGATCACCTTCGCCAACCCGCCCGTCAACCTCATCGTCGGCGAGACCGTCCTGCGCCTCATCGAGATCGTCACCGAACTGGCGACGGACCCGGACATCCAGGTCGTGCTGTTCGACAGCGCCACCCCCGACTTCTTCTACAACCACTTCGACCTGGCCGCCGCCGCCGACTTCCCCGCCTCCGAAGATCCGGACGCGGTGCCGGCATGGACGAATCTGGTCCTGGAACTCTCCAGAGCGCCGTACATCACGATCGCGGCCATCCGTGGACGCACCCGCGGCGGCGGGAACGAGCTCGCCCTCGCCCTCGATCTGCGCTACGCCAGTCGCGAGAGAGCGCTCTTCGGGCAGCCCGAGGTCGGCAGCGGACTGCTGCCCGGCGGTGGCGGCAGCGAACGCCTGCCCCGGGCCATCGGACGCGACCGCGCCCTGGAAGCCATCCTCACCAGCGACGACTACGACGCCGACACCGCCGAGCGTTGGGGCTGGGTCACCCGCGCCCTCCCCGACAGCGAACTCGACGCCTTCGTCGCCACCGTGGCCGCCCGGCTCGCCTCCTTCGACCGCACCTCACTCGCCTCGGCCAAAGCCCAGATCAACCGGGCGACCCTGCCCCCGGACGCGGACCTGGTCGCCGCGTACGGCGAGTTCGCCCACTCCCTCACCCTCCCCGGGTTCCTCACCCGCGCCGCCGGCACGCAGGCTGTCGTCGAACAGGCCGGCCTCGACTTCGAGTACCGGCTCGGGCACTACATCGGCATCGCCAACCAGCAACGCTGACACCCATCGGAAAGCGAGCACGGACGCAGCCGATGCCGCGTCCGTCCTCTGTTGTCGCGGGGCCCACCTGATTTCCGACGTCTTCGGCATCGTGGTCGGATCGGGCTGCTGCGGATCGACCGCCGATGTCATCCACGGCCCGACGGCCGCGACGGTGCACCCCTTCTCGACAGCGGCCGGCCAACTGTTCGAACGCCATGGATCACGGGGTCCCGACGCGAAGAGATCACGTCGGGACCGAAGAACAAGCTCAGGCGTCCGTGCTGTGCAGGTCCGGGTAAAGCGCCTCGACCGGGCCGCTCAGAGCCGCCTTGACCCCCTTGGTCAAATCGTCGGCCAGAACCTCGTATTCTCCGGCTTCGACGGCGTCGTAGACCGTCGTCACCAGCTGCGTCGGCAGCATCTTGGGGCCGTCGGCGTGCGCGGCCATATCGGTGTCGACGTAGCCCATGTGCACACCTGTCACGTGGACGCCCATGGGTGCGAACTCGATGCGCAGCGAGTTGGTGGCCGACCACAGTGCTGCCTTGGACGCGCTGTAGGCGCCGCCGAAGGCGTACCAGCTGGCAACGGAGTGCACGTCGATGAGGACTGCCCCCTTCTTGGCGGCTAGGACCGGTGCGAAGGCGCGGGCGAGGAAGACCGGTCCGAAGAAGTTCGTCTCCATGTTCGCCCGGATGTCCGCCTCGGTGACGTCCAGCAGGCTCGCGCTCGGCGGGATGGCGCCCGCGTTGTTGACGAGCACGGTGACGTCCGCCGCGGCGGCGACGGCCGCGTCGATCGACGCGGGGTCGGTGACGTCGAGGGTCAGGGGGACGATGCGTTCATCGTCCCAGGCGCGGGGTGAACGGGCGGTCGCGTAGACCTTGGCGGCACCGCGAGCCAGGGCGTCGTGGACGAAGTGCGTGCCGATACCGCCGTTGGCGCCGGTGACGAGGACGACTGCTCCATCAAAAGAGGGCATTGGTTCCTTCTCTCCAAGGGGGTGTGGAGTGCGTGGCTGTACACGGACGGACCAATGACTCCTCTCCCTGTCGTGGGAGAATGAGCGGAGCCACATTCGAGCCCACGCAGTAATGACTGCAATCATAACTGATTACAGTCAGAATCTACTTCTGGAGGACACCGCCATGCCTGTCGCCCCCCGGTCGGTCGGACGGCGCGAGCGGAACAAGCAGGAAAAACTCGACCGCATCGTCGCTGCCGCCACTGAGCTGTTCGCCGAACACGGCGTCGATGACGTCACGACCCAGCAGATCGCCGACAAGGCCGACATCGGCACCGGGACCCTGTTCCTCTACGCCAAGACCAAGGGCGAACTCCTCCTCCTTGTCCAGAACGCCAAGTACGTCGAAGCACTTGAGCAGGGCCGGGCGGACGCCGAGACCGTCCCCGGCGTGCTGGACGCGGTGCTGGCGATCGTCCGGCCGATCGTCGAGTGCAACCGCATCCAGATCGACAACGGACGCACCTACCTGCGAGAGATGGTCTTCGGCGACCCCGAGGAGCCCCGGCACGGCGCGGCACTGGCCATCGTCGCGCAGACCGAGGAGGCCGTCGCCGCCGTGCTGCGCCGAGACGAGCGGGTCGCAGAGGGCGACGCCGCGACGCTGGCACACATCGTGTCCGCCGTGATGTTCCTCAGCATGGCGGCGAGCGTGAACATCGCCTTGAGCATCGAGGAGATCGTGCAGGACATCCGCAGGCAGGTCGACGTCCTGCTGCCTCGCTGAAGCGCGGCCAGCCTCAGGCCCAGGCGACCATCCGGGTGGTCCTCGGCTGCGTCATGGCCCTGATCCTGACTGCGGCGAGTCACGTCACCGGCGCACCAGGAGCAGTTGGACACGAGGGTCGAGACTGCGGCGGACGGTTCGCAGACCCTGGGGCTCACCCCCTGGACAAGGACTCCCTGGCGACCGCGACTTGCCCGGTGACGGCCGACCCGACCTCGACGCTCGCGGCGACCACGGACACTTGGGTGCAGAACCCGGCCTACCCCGACTCGCAGGTTCCGCGCAGGAGTTGAAGTCGAGCACCTATGGCGGCGGCACGGACACGGCCGCACCGGCGAGCCGACGAGCCGACGAGCCGAGTCGCGAGCAGGTCGGGCTCCCTCGTCGAATCGGAACCCGTGATCGGCATGCTCTTGAGCGTCTTGTCGGAGGCGAGGTAGTCATGGAACCGCACATAATGCGCATGCACAAAACCGCAGTTCAGGAGCCCTTCGTGACCGGTTCAAGGATCGCGACGCACTCCACGTGGTGCGTCATGGGAAAGATATGGGCTTGAGCGGGTCTCGGAAAAGGCCAGATCAGAGGCCATTTATCGACTCGCTGTCCCGCCTGCGGGAGACCAGAGCGCCAAACGAGCGTCACGGTCGACAATCCATCCCCGCGCGTACGGCCCCCTCTCATCCCGCCCTGCCCCTCGGAGCCTCGTCGGCGTCGCCCCGTACCCGTGAGGTTGAGCGCTCCGGCGCCTGAGCGCTCTGTGCCGTGGCGAGCGGGCCCAGATGCTGTGCGGCGCTGTCCAGCAGTCCGAGGTCGGCCTTGGTGTGCGCGATGGCGGCGTCGATCAGGACGGCGACCAGCGGCTCGTCGGCGTGGGCGCGGCGCTGCTGCGTCAGGCCCGCGAGCTCCGACAGGTACGTCTGCCGCTGCGCCTCGATCAGTGTGGCCAGGGCCTGCGGGCCCAGCGCGACAGCGCCGAGGAGTTTCAGGAACAGCTCGTCGCGAAAGCCGCCGACGCGCACCCAGGCGGTGGTCGCCCACGAGCGCAGCTCGGCATCGCCCGCTTCGGTGAGCGTGTAGAGGTTCTTGTCGGGCCGGTCGGTCTGCGTGACCTGCGAGCGCGAGACATAGCCGTCACGGACCAGCCGTTCGAGGATCTGGTAGAGGTGACCGATGTTCAGGCCACCCCACTGCGGGCCGACGGCCTCCTCGAACCGGGCCTTGAGTTCGTATCCGTGATTCGGTCGCCGGGTCAGCAGCGCGAGCACGGCGTGGTGGAGCGGCATACACGTCCCTTCTACATTGTGACAACATACCCCTGAATTGTCGCAATGCAGGGGCGGCGATGTGCGTGCGCGATGTACGAGGGCGAGGCTGCATCAATGGCTGTGAGCGTGACGTTGCGCGGGGTGAGTCGCCGGTATCCCGGGCTGACCGCTCTGGACGAGATCGATCTGGAGGTCGCAGCCGGCGAGGTGGTGATGCTGACCGGGCCGTCCGGCGCTGGCAAATCCACCGTCCTGCATGTGACGGGCGGCATGGACCAGCCCGACGAGGGGCACATCGAGATCGACGGCACACAACTGATACCCCGGGATCTGGACCGTCACCGGCGGCGTGTCGGCTTCGTCTTCCAGCGCTTCCACCTGCTGCCCGCGCTGACCGCGCTGGACAACGTGCTCGCCCCCGTCCTGCCGCGCAGGGTGGACTTCGACCGGCGTGCGCGCGGCATGGAGCTGCTCGAAGCTGTCGGACTGGAGCAGCGGGCCGACGCCCTGCCCTCGCAGTTGTCGGGCGGCCAGCAGCAACGCGTCGCCGTCGCACGGGCGTTGGTCAACCGGCCGGGACTGTTACTGGCCGACGAGCCCACGGGCAACCTGGACAGCGTCATCGGGCGGGAGATCATCGACCTGCTGATGTCGCTGCGCGAGCGCTACGGGATGACGATGCTGATCGCCACGCACGACGCGGAGGTCGCCGCGGGCGGTGACCGGGTGGTGCGGCTGCAGGACGGCAGGATCACCTCGGACCAGCGGATCACCCCGTCCGGCGACGTGTTGCACCGGCTGGGGGGCCTGCGGCCGTGATGGCGATGATTCTCGATCAGCTACGGCGGCGACGCGGGCGCGCGCTGGCCCTGGCTGCCGGGATCCTGGTGGCGGCGACCAGTTTCACCCTGCTGACCGCGACGGTGAGCACGAGCCAGGCGACCACCGTGGGCACGGTACGGAAGAACGCACGCTCCGCGTACGACGTCCTGGTACGCCCGCCCGACTCGCAGACGGACGTGGAGCGGCGCAGCGGTCTGGTCACGCCGAACTTCCTGTCCGGCACGTTCGGCGGCATCACCGTCGACCAGTACCGGCGCATCCGCGGCATGGCCGGGGTCGACGTGGCCGCGCCGGTCGCCAACATCGGCTACCTCATGGTGGCGAGCACCGTCACGGTGGACGTGTCCCGCTTCCTGGACGGCAAGGCGTCCCGGCAGATCCTGCGCATCCGACCTACCCTCACCTCCGGACTGGGCAACTACCGCACCTCGGACGAGTACGTCTACCTCACCCGCTCCCCCCTGACGTCGGCATCGGAGTCGGACGGCCTCTTCGAGTCCGACACCCTGGAAACAGGTGCGGCCGACAAGAGCACCCAGCGGTACCGGATCAAGGGGAAGTACGACGTCTGCTTCTACTTCAACCGGGACAAGACCGAGCAGACCGAGTTCAACCTGGAACTGCCCTTGAAGCCGAACATCATCGCCGAGGACCTCAGGGACAGGTCGCCGTTCGACCCCGACCTGAGTTCGCGGATGAACTGCCAGTCCAGCCAGGACAAGGCCACCATCGACGTTCCGGTCAGTTACCCCGTGCTGCTGTCCGCCATCGACCCGGTGGCCGAGGACCGGCTGGTGGGCCTGGGCGACACCATCGTCTCAGGCCGGATGCTCACCGAGCAGGACAAGCCGTGGAGGGTGTCGGGCGCCAAGAGCGTCCACGGACAGCACGACCGCTACATACCGGCGCTGCTCAGCGACAACCCGCTGACCACCGGCACGCTCGACGCCACCGTCGAGCGGCTCGACGTCGGCGACCCGGCCGAGCTGCCCTCGAAACTGGGCAACCCGACAGCCAACAGCTTCGTCCGAAACCTGCACGGCACGACGGTGGGCAGAACCCGGGTCGACCTGAGCAAGGGCTACCGGAAGGCACTGACCGAGGACTCGTTCGACACCGGCAGCTACTGGACGGTCGGCCCGGTCGCCTACCACCGGACCTCCGACGGCGACCTCGCCGCGCAGCCGCATCCGCCGCAGAAGCCCAGCCTGTGGATCACCAACACGAACCAGCAGCCGTTCCCAGGCGTCCCCGAAGAGAACCACCGGGGCACCCAGTACCGGAAGGTGACCAGTCACGCCTCCACGAACTGCATCGGGCTGGGAACCTGCGACGGCGTGGACTCCGGACGCCTGCCCAATCCCTTCGTCCACCTGGTCGGCCGATACGACACCGGCAGACTGCCCGGCTTCTCACCCCTGTCCGACGCCCCGTTGGAGACCTACCAGACGCCACAGGTCACCGGTGCGGACAGCGCGACCCGAGCGAGGCTCAACGGCAAGCCGCTGCAGCCCGACCGCAACCTGGGCGGCTACGTCAGCCCGCCGCCCACCATGCTGACGACGATGGACTCCATCACCGCGCTCACCAAGAGCCGTCGGGTCCCGAGCCTCCAGGACAAGGCGCCAGTCAGCGCGATCAGGGTCCGGGTGGCCGGAGTGACCGGCGTCGACACCGCCTCCCGGGCGCGGGTGAACGCCGTGGCCGGGGCGATCCGGGCCGCCTACCCCCGGCTCCAGGTCGACGTCACCGTCGGCAGCTCGCCCGCACCGCAGACGGTGGCACTGAGCGCCTCGGCGCAGGTGACGGAGCGTTGGGTCGCCAAGGGCGTGGCACTGCGCATTCTCCGGGCGGTGGACACCAAGAGCGCGGTGCTCTTCGTGCTGGTCCTCGTCGTGTGCGCGCTCTTCCTCGGCCAGGCGGCGCTGGCCTCGGTGCGCTCGCGTCGCATCGAGATCGGCACGCTGCGCTGCCTCGGCTGGAGCAGTGGCGAAGTGCTCCGCCTGGTCCTCGCCGAACTGGCGCTGATCGGCCTCGCCGCCGGAGCCGTGGGCACGGTGCTCGCGTACGTGCTGGGCCGGGTGCTGGGCCAGCCCGAAGCCGGCGCCAAGTCACTCCTCGTGCTCCCGGTGGCGCTCCTCTTGGCCACGGCGGCGGGCCTGATCCCCGCCTTGCTCGCCACCCGGCTGGGACCGATGGAAGCCGTCCGCCCCCCGGTGACGGCGGTCCGCCGCGCGCACCCGGTGCGTTCGGTGGCCGGACTGGCCATGCTCAACCTGCTGCGGGTGCGGGGCCGCACGCTGCTGGGTGCGGCAGGCCTGGCGCTGGGAGTGGCCGCCTTCACTGTGCTGCTCGCCCTGACGCTGGCCTTCCGGGGCGAGGTGGCCGGGTCGCTGCTCGGCAGTGCAGTGGTGGCGCAGGCGCGCGAGGCCGACTACCTCAGCGTCGCCCTCTCCCTGCTGCTGGGCGCCGCCGGCGCCATCGACGTCCTGGTCATCTCGCAGCGCGAACGCGCCGCCGATCTCGCGGTGCTGCAGGCGACCGGCTGGACCAACCGCGAGCTGGCGAAGCTGACCCTCTACGAGGGAATCGGACTGGCTCTGCTGGGCGGCCTGTCCGGTGCGGCGGCCGGTCTGGCCGGGGTGCTGACCCTCGGCCGGGGCGTGCTGCACGGTCACCTGTTCCCGGTCGCCGGCGCCGCACTGCTGGCCACGCTCGCGGCGACCGCCCTGGTGGTGGCGGCTCTGACGGTGCCGATCCGGCGGCTGTCCCGGATCGCCCCCGCCCACATGCTCGCCGCCGACTGAGCCGAGCCGCCGCCACCGCCGGCGGCTTCGCACAGCGGAAGACCGCGGTCGTGTTCACGGGCCGGGGTCTTCCGCTGTCGTCCCGGCCGTCCTGGCAACGGGACACGGGCGGTCCACGACCCGGCGGCGGACTCGGTAGGCGGTGGCCGTGACTGAGCGCATCGGTGAATCCGTTGCCGAGGGGGCGGCCGGCCATGCAGCCGCTTGAACTCACTCGGCCGTTCGAGATCCACGCCGACGCTTACCGAGGGAGGGGAAAGTACCGGTTCAGAGGGCGTTCATCGCTCCTTCGAGTCGGCTGTCGGATCCTGGAGCGTCGAACGAGCGTCATGACTCCCAAGCCGACAGAGCTGCTCGCCAATGGCTCGGTCCTCTACCACGCGTACAGGTGGCATTGCAGGGCCAATTGGTCTCGTCACAAGGAGAAATGCAAGACGGCGGGACCCAACCAGGCCGTGTTCGGGGGCCATGGTGTGAGCTCTGGTCGAAGGCCATCGTCGTGCCGCCGCGCGCTTTCGTCGAGAGGCCCTCGCATGGCACGTTTCGCGCGAACCACGGTTCCGAGACGACGAACGCAGCACCAAGCGCCCCTCGAACTGTCAGAAGAAGCGGCTGTACTCGACGACGAACACTCCGCTTACGTCTTCATGCCGCTCGCCCCTCGGGTCGTCGAGGGGCGGCTGAAGGACCTGCGCCGACCCGACGTCGAGCGCTGGCTGCCCCCGCACGCCAGATCCCAAGAGAACGGGATCAGTCTGCCGACGGAATGGATGGAGCCCAGATCACCCTTTCGTCCCCCACCGCACGACGTCGAACGTCAGGAGATGGGGAACCAGGTCGAGAGGCGCTTGGCGATGGCCGGTACCTCCATGTTGTCCTGCGCGACTTCCTCCACGAACGGGCCGGCAACGGAGACGGCCGGCGGGGCGGTACTGGCGCTGACGCCGTTGAACCGCAGGAAGACACGCATGGCGAGCCAGGCGGTGCGCATGTTGCCGTCGATCAGCGCGTGATTGCGGGCAACGGAGTGCAGCAGTGCCGCCGCCTTCTCGTGCAGCGTGGGATACAACTCGGCTCCGAACACGTTCGTCCGGGGTCGCTCGATCGCCGACACCAGAAGTCCCATGTCACGCACGCTGTGCTCGGTACCGTTGACCGTGCGAGCGATGGCCAGGATCTCGTCGATCTGGATGTAGCGAACGTCCGTCACTTCAGGTAGTCCAGGATCTCCGCGTCGCTGTCCATGAGTTCGGCCAGGACGTCGTCGACCTTCAGCTCGGCCCGATTCTGGGCGTCACGGATGGCCTCAATGGCAAGTTCCTGCTTGCTGCGACCCTCCCGACGAGCCCGCTCGGTGAGCTTCGCGTCCAGGTCGTCGGGGAGTCGAAGTGTCATCGCCATACAGAGATGATACCAGGCTGGTATCAAGCGGCGCGGTCGGGCCGCGTCCTCGGCTCCGCGGAGCGTGGGACCAGGCGGCCGTGCGCATCGCTACCGCGGAGGTCCAGTAGAGACTTCCCATTCGAGCGTCATCCGAGCGTCAAGAATCTCCGCAAGAGCCACTTGAAGGCGTCGCCGTTGCAAGCGCCTCGCTCAGGAATTTACAGGGCAGAGAGCTCTCAAAGATCGATCCGTCGGCTCGAACCGCTGCACGGTGGGAAACAGGTCGAGCAAACCACCAGAGCAACAAAACCGCAGTCAGACTCCCTTTGCGACAGGCTCCAGGATCGCCACGCACTCCACGTGGTGCGTCATCGGAAAGATGTCGGCCTGATTAAGTCACGGAAATTGCCAGGTCAGAGTATCTTTCTGGGCTCGGCGCGCAGCGTGAGTGCGCTCAGAGCGTCAAACGAGCGTCACGGTCGACGGTCCGTCCCGCCCACTCGGGCCAGACCGAGTTGGCACGACCAGTTGCCCCAGCAGGCTCCGTCCTCACCCCAGAGGCAATCTGGCTCATCATGACCCGCGCCACTACTCCGGCCTCACCGAGCACGCCGTGGAAGAGCTCATGCGGTACCAGCCCATCATCCACGCGGGTCCCACCCGGGCCGCCCTGGAGGACGTCGAGCTGGCCGGAGAGGTGATCAGGGCCGGTGAGGCGGTGATGGGATCCCTGGTCGCCGCCAACCGCGACGCCCACCGCTTCCCCGACCCGGACACCCTCGACATCGCCAACCCGGCCGCGCGCGGGCAGTTGGGCTTCGGCTTCGGCATCCACCAGTGCACGGGCCAGCTGCTCGCGCGCCTGGAGATGCAGATCGCCCTCAAGGAAGTGTTCCGGCGCTTCCCCGGCCTCCGGCTCGCGCGGCCGGCGCGGGACATCGAGATGCGCGACACCATGTCCATTACGGCGTCCACCGCCTGCCGCTCTTCCTGGGCGACGAGCAGGGGTGAACCGCCGCTGCCTCAACGGGCGGCGACGGTGACGACGAGGCCGATGATCAGCAGCGTGAGATTCAGGGCCTTGATGAATGCGTCACCGGCCCGGGAAAAGGCCGAGGCGGGACTCGCTCCTCCTATGCGGGCCGCCAAGCCGACGACGGCCGCGAACAGGGCGGATGCCAGAAGGGCGAGGCAGATTCCGAAAAGCAGGGTGATCATCGCGGTGCTCATGGAAGACTCCTTTTCCTCGATCGGAAGTACTCGCAGTCGGTCTCGCCTGAGTTCAGCAGCAACAAGGCCGCCCCGCTGGCGACCGCTCACCTCGACCCGTGCAAAGGCACAGGTCAGATCGGATTCTGCGAGTTGTCCGGCCCGGACGGGACCGGACCGGACCGGACGGCAGGACGCGCCGGAGGGGAAGTCTCATGGCAGGCGGAAATGTCCCAAGCGCGGCACGGCTGGCGTTCATCAAGCGGCTTCGGGATTTGCATGAAGCCGCCGGAGGCCCCGACCTGACCGCGGTGGCGAAAGCCGCCGGACGCGCCGACCTGACAGCGAGGGCACAAAGGTCGGGGGGCACCGACAGCGAGAAGACTTTGAGCAGGCAAGTTATCAGCGATTGGATGAGAGCCAGCGGCCACCACCCGGGGAGTTGGGACACATTCAGTCCCGTGCTGAAAAACTTGATCAAGCGGGCGAGCGACGCTGAGGGATTTGGGCCGGAGAACGCGACGCTGGGCGATGAGGATCAGTGGAGACGCTGGTACAAGGCCGCCGTTTCCGCACGCCGCACCCGCTCCGCCCCGGCCGGCTTCGACGCCGCGTGCAAGACGTACATCGCCCAACTGCGGCGACGGCACGCACAGCTCGCCGTAGTCGCCTCCCCGCATTCGCCGGTCCGCCCCGACCTGCTCCGGTTGACGGACGTGTTCGTCGCCCCGGCCGTTCGTCCGGAGACGCCGGCGCAGGGTGGGGGGCTGGGCGCACCGCCGGCCCGCCGCGCCGACGCATCGGCCTCCGACCGTTGGCCGCTGGACGACGGCCGGACCCGCCCCGCCTTCCAGGTACTGGCCCAAGAAGACGCGCGCCGGATCGTGCTGCTCGGCGACCCGGGCCACGGCAAGTCGACACTGGCTCGCTACCTCGCACTGACGCTCGCGGACGCGATGGACAAAGACCACGAGTTGGACGCGGATCTCGCGCCGCTCACGGGGGCGTTACCGCTCCTGGTGGAGCTCGGCGCGTACGCCGACCCGCAGTGGCGCACCGGCACACTCCTCGACCTCGTCGACCGCCTCCACCACACCCAAGGGCCTGGCCTGCCGAAAAACGTGCTCGACGCGTACCTGCGTACCGGTGGCCGCGCAGTACTGATCTTCGACGGGCTAGACGAGGTCTTCGACCCACGGCTGCGCGAGGAGGTCACCGGCGAGATCGCGGGGCTCGCGGAACGCTACCCGAACGCCCGCCTCGTGGTGACATCCCGGATCGTCGACTACCAGCACGCCGTACTCGAACGCGAGGGCTTCCGCATCCACGTACTGCGGGACTTCGACCGGGCGCGGATCGACGCGTTCGTGACCCGCTGGTACCGCTTGGCCTTCCCCGAACAGCCCGCCGAGGCGGCCCGCCTGCGGGAGCGGCTGCTGGCCGCCATCGACGACACACCGGCAGCGGCTGAGCTCGCGGGCAACCCGCTGATGCTCACCATGCTGGCCCTTCGCGGTGAACACCGGGACCTGCCGAGGGACCGGCGCGCGGTGCTCGAACAGACCGTAAGCGCGTTCATCGCCCAGTGGGACCCGGGCCGGTTCGCGCGCGACAAGCGGGTGGCCGAGGACGCGGGGCGCCTGCGCGCCGGCGAGCGGATGGAGCTGCTGCGCCGCGTGGCCCATCGGATGCAGACCGGGGCGGGCGGGACAGCCGGAAACCTCCTGACGGACGCGGAGCTGACCGCGGAACTCGACGGTTACCTGCGCGACAAGCTCCCACCCGATCGCTGTCCGGCGCTCACCCGCGCGATGCTGGAGGAGTTCCGCGTACGCAACGGGATCCTCAGTCACTTCGGCGGCGCGATGTACGGATTCCTCCATCGCGCGCTGCTGGAATACCTCGACGCGGCGGATCTCCACCACCGGCTCACCGTCGAGCGCAGCCTGACCGAGGACGCACTCGTTCACCAGGAGTACGGCGAGCACTGGAACGACCCCTCCCGGCACGAATCCCTCGTCCTCACCGCAGGCATGGTCGAACCTCGGGTCGCCGGACGAATCGTCGACCACCTCCTGGCGGCCGATCCGCTGTGGTTCGTCCGCCTGTCCGGGGCGTCCTCGCCCGAGATCCCCCACCACATCGTGCTCGCCGCCCGCTGCCTCGGTGAGGTCCGCGACCCCGGCGCACTGCCCGCCCAGTGCTCCGCCGTCGTGAGCGCGGTGATCGCGCTGATCGAGCACGTGGTCGCGGAGCGGGAACGCCCCGGTTCGCCGGTCATGCGCGCAGTGGAGGAGACCCTGCCGCCTGTGCTCGCCCGGCTCGGCATACGCTGTCCCGCCGTCCACCGGCTCTATTGCGACTGGTACCTGGCGCGCGGTCAGTTCCTCAGTGTCATGAGGGAGGGGGAGAACTTCGCCTGGTTCGAGGCACCACCGGCCGCACAGGTCGGCGCCGCGCTGCTGGGCGACCACCCCGAGTTCTACGAAGACCTCTACAGCCAGGCGGCCTTCGGCCCCGCACTGGCCACCAGAGTCGAGGCCCTCCGTGCGCTCATCCAGGAACGGCCCGAGGACCCGCGACTGGCTCGGCTGCTCTGCGAAATCGCCGAAGCGGATCCCGATGGAGAGACGAGGCAGCATTCGGTCCGGTTGTTCGCCCTGGCCCGTCGCACGGCCCCGTCCGCCGCACACTTGCTGCGAGGCTGGCTCAACGACGACGACACCTACCTGCGCCGTGGCGCCTTGGGTGCACTCGTCAGCGGCTGGCGCGACGAACCCGAGACGTACGCCGCGATATGCCGGTACGCCGCCGACGACCCAGATTCCAAAGTCCGCCTCACCGCAGTGCGGTGTCTCGCTTCCGGCTGGCCGGGCGACCCCGACGCCGGGGCCGTCGTCCGCGAACGGGCCGCCCGCGACCGGGACCCGGACCTGCGGGCTGACCTGTTTCCCGTCCTGGTCCAGGGCTGGCCCGACGACCCGCGGACCGCGGAGCTGCTGGAGGACGTCGCCGCCAGTCCGGCCAACGAGAGGTGGCTGCGCGAGACCGCCAAGCGGACGCTCGACTGGATGCTGGCCGGACCCGTCCACCCTGACGCTGCCCTCGCGACCTCTCCCGCACCCCCGGAGGATCCGCGCATCACCACGCTCGGGCCACTCGTCGTGGAGCGTCGCGCCGACGCGCGGACTCCTCCGCTGCTGCGCGAGCGTGCCGAAGCGCACCCGGACGCGGACGTCCGCGTGGCCGCCGTACGGGTTCTGGCCACGGGATGGCGCGATGATCCGCGTACGCTGCCGTGGCTGTGCGGGCTCGCCGCCTCACAGGCGAGCGAGTCGGTGCGGCAGGCCGCGCTGTGGGCCCTGGGCTCTCTGTGGCCGGGGGACCCCGAGGCCGGAGCGGTGCTGCGCCGAATCGCCGACGGCCAGGGTGAGTCGAGGACGCGCGAAATGGCTGTTCTTGCCCTTACCTCCGGATGGCGCGACGACCCGGACATCCGGCTGCTGCTCCGCAGACTCGCGGTCGGCCCGGACGCCACCTACGTACGAGCGACGGCAATACGGATGCTGGGCGCGAGCCTTCGCGACGACCCCGCGACCGAGGAAGTGCTTCGTGAGCGGGCCGAGAAGGACCCCGATTCCTACGTCCGTACGACCGCCGTCCGGGCCCTCGTCCTTGGCTTCCGCACCTCGCGGACCCGCGATCTGCTGCGTCGGCTCGCCGTCGACGACCCCGACGATTTCCTGCGCGCTACAGTGATCCACCTCCTGGCCGCGGGCTGGCGCGAGGAGCGGGCGACCGGCGAGCTGCTTCAGCGCATCGTCACCGACGGCACCGGGGCGACGAGCCGGCGCGCGGCGGTCGAGGCGCTGGCCGGCGGCTGGCGCCACGACCCCGTTACCGAGGCGCTGCTTCGGGAACGGGCCGCCGACGACTCCGACTGGGCACTGCGACAGGCGGCCGTGCAGGCGCTCGCCGACCGGTGGCCCCACGACCCGGAGATGCGGGCCCTGGCCGAACGCCTCGCCGACGACATGTGACGGCCCGTCCGGACCGTGACAGGTCTACGGGCGACCGTCACGGCCGCTGCTCCTCAAAAACCTCGATGTCGATCAGGCAGGTGTCGTCGTCGGTGTCGGACTCAGCAACTGGTTGAGGGACTCGTGCATCGCGGTGTCCCGCCGCTCGACGAGGCCGTCGGTGTACATGAGCAGGGTGTCCCCCGGCTGCAGTTGCACCTCGTCCTCCTCGTAGACGACCTCCGGCAGGGCCCCCAGCAGCAGACCGCCCGTGAGCGGCAGGGCACTGACCTGGTCCGCGCGGACCAGGACCGGAGGCAGGTGTCGTCGGGGAGCGGCACGGCGCGCCATGCCCGTGCCGGATCCCGCCGGAACTGCCACAGGGCAGCGGCCGTCCACAGGTCGCCCACCAGTTCATTCAGTGCGCGGTTCCACGGGGTGTCGTCGAGCGCCTGACGGCTGGCGATCGGATCGAACTGAGCGCTGATAACGCGCTGCTCGACGGGTTAAGCCCGACAAGTCGATTGACCCGCGCTATCTGATCCAGGACAACCACCTCACGCTCCGTCAGAAACAGCGTCGAACGAGCGTCAAGACATTTCCCGAACCCGTCTCTGACGGAGTTGAGGCAGACCGTTCTGGACCCACGCCCCTGCTGCGAAACCGCAGGTGAGCCACGTGGCGGGAACCTACGACATGCTCCACACGGTGAACTTCGGGAAACAGGTCGAGCACCACCGACCACGCCTGAAAGACCCAAGAAAGTCGCAGGTCAGAGGATCTTTGCGCTGGGCTCCAGGATCGCCACGCACTCCACGTGGTGCGTCATCGGAAAGATGTCGGCTTGAACGGGTCTCGGAAAAGGCCAGGTCAGAGGCCATTTCTCCGCTCGCTGTGCCGCCTGCGGGAGGCCAGAGCGTCAAACGAGCGTCACGGCGTGCAGCACGTCCCTTCTCTCCGGGACGGAACAGGCGGCCACGATCAGCTGCCCCGGCACGGCCCGTCGGCACGGCAGGCAAACCTGTGGGCTTTCGGGCTGACCGACCGGTGCACCCGATGAAGCCGTACCTCTGCACTCCATCGAGAACGCCAGGGCCTCGTTTCTTCCAGGCCGACGGCTGCTCGCAGAGGGACAATGGGGACAATGAACCCTTGTCGGTTCGTGAGGCCGGCCTACCGGTGACTCGCCGACTCCGACGGCCGGTGGATCGGGCCGCTGATCCGGGTCAGGGGTCTGCCTGTGCCGTGGTTGGCCTGGGCGATGATCTCCGCGGTGATGGAGACGGCCGTCTCCTCGGGTGTGGAGGCTCCAAGATCGAGGCCGATGGGGGAACGCAGCCGGCCCAACTGGTTCTCCGTGACGCCCTGCTCCCGCAGGCGGCGCATGCGCTCGTCGTGGGTGCGCCGCGAGCCCATGGCCCCGACGTAGGCGACGGGCAGGTCGAGGGCCAGGCGAAGCAGCGGGATGTCGAACTTGGCGTCGTGGGTGAGGACGCATACGGCGGTACGCTCGTCCACGCCGGTGCGTTCCAGGTAGCGGTGGGGCCAGTCGACGACCACTTCGTCCGCGTGCGGAAAGCGGGCGGGAGTGGCGAAGACGGGGCGGGCGTCGCAGACGGTGACGTGGTAGCCGAGGAAGCGGCCGGCCTGGCTGAGGGCTGCGGCGAAGTCGACGGCGCCGAAGACCAGCAGGCGCGGCCGGGTGGCATGGACGTGGACGAGGACGGACAGCCGTTCGGGGCATTCGTCTGCCTGCCCGCCGGTGTCGATGCGGACGGTGCGGCCCGCCCGCAGCAGGGCCCTGGCCCGGTCGGCCACAGCCCGGTCCGCCGGACCGCCGTCGACGCGCCCGTAGGCGGCATGGCCGCCGCCGAGCACGCTCAGCGTGGAGCCGAGGAGGCGCTCCGGGCCGTCCACGACCTGTGCCACGGCGACCGGTCGCCCTTGAGCGATCTCGGAGAGGGCCGTGGACACGTGCGGCTGGGCTGCGGGATCGATGCGCTGGACGAAGACGTCGAGCTCGCCGCCGCAGGTCAGACCGACGGCGAAGGCGTCGTCGTCGGAGTAGCCGAACCAGGCCCGCTGCGGAGTGCGCCGGTCACGGAGCACCTGCCGGCACAGTTCGTAGACCGCTCCCTCGACGCAGCCGCCGGAGATGCTGCCGACGGCGTTGCCGTCTTCGTCTACCGCGACCGACGTGCCGACCGGCAGAGGGGCGCTGCCGCGCACGCCGACGATGGTGGCCAGGGCGAAGGGGCGTGCCTCGCGGCACCAGCGGTGCAGTGTGTCCGCGATGTTCAGCATGGCAGTTCTCCACGGCAGGGCAAGGACGGGAAGGCGAGCGGGCCGCCGCCACGACGCGGGGAAACGTCACGCGGCGGCGGTCCTGGGAGGTCCGGCAGCCTCCGGGCAGGACGGGGCGGCCTGCCGGACGAGCGGTGTGCATCCCGCCGGACCGAAGTCCGCGGATCAGAGCAACGCCTCCGCGGTGATGGGCAGTTCGCGGATGCGGCGGCCGGTGGCGTTGAAGACCGCGTTGGCGATGGCGGGCGCCACCCCGATCATGACGAGCTCGCCGAGTCCCTTGACGCCGAGCGGGTCGGCCTCGCGGTCCTCGCCGTCCAGGTAGATCGCCTTGAGGTCGGGGATGTCGGCGTTGACGGGCACCAGGTAGTCGGCGAGGTTGGCGTTGACGATGCGTCCGTCGCGGTGGTCGGTGAGCGTGTGCTCCAGCAGGGCTGTGCCGATGCCGCCGACCATGCCGCCGAGGGCCTGGCTGTCGGCGAGCTTGGGGCTGATGATGCGGCCCGCGTCGTACACGCCGAGTACCCGCCGTACCCGCACCAGGCCGAGCGTCGCGTCGACGGCCACTTCGGCGAAGGTGGCGTTGTAGCCGTAGAAGGAGTGCCGCTCCGGGCCCGAGGGCGGCGCGAAGGAGCCGTCCGCTTCCAGGTGGGTGCGGTCGTTGCGGGCCAACAGCCGCTGGTACGTCTCACCGAGGGCCGGATTGTTCTTCACGTGCAGCCGCCCGCCCCGTACGACGATGTCGGCGGCCGGTACGCCGTACAGCGGTGATTCGCGGTCCTCGACGGCCAGTTGGATCGCCTGGCGGCGGACCTTGTTGCAGGCGTCGAGGGTGGCGGAGCCGACGCTGGCCATGGTCATCGAGCCGCCGTGCGGTGGGGTCGGCGGGTAGAGGGAGTCCCCAAGCCGGAAGGTGACCGTGCGCACGGTCAGCCCGAGGGCGTCGGCGGCGACCTGGGTCTGGGAGGTGTACGTGCCCGGTCCCATGTCAGTCGCGGCGGCATCCACCACGGCGGTGCCGTCGGCGTCCAAGCGGGCTCGCGCCTGGGCGGGCATGCGCGCGGTGTCGTAGACGCCGGCGGCCATGCCCCTGCCGATCAGCCAGTCCCCCTCACGCGTCGAGCGGGGCCTGGGGTTGCGGCGGTGCCAGCTGAACTCCCGGGCACCGACGGTGTAGCACTCCCGCAGCCGGCGGGTGGAGAACGGCAACCCACTCGACTCGTCCTCGTTCGGCTCGTTGCGCCGACGCAACTCGATCGGATCGACGCCGAGCTTGTGGGCGAGCTCGTCCATGGCCGACTCGATGACGAAGGACGCCGTCTGGAAGCCGGGGCCGCGCATGTACAGCGGTGTGGGCAGGTCCAGCGGCACCGTCCGGTACCTCTGGGTCACGTTGGGCATGCTGTAGAGCATCTGCCCGGCTGCCAGGATGGACTCGGTGAACTTCTCGTACGACGACGTCTCGGCGTCCAGCTCGTGCGCGGCGGCGGACAGCCGGCCACGCCGGTCGCTGCCCAGGCGCAGGCGGTACTCGTACGAGGGCCGGAAACCGGTCCCGAGGTACATCTGCTGGCGACTGAGGACCAGCTTGACCGGGCGCTTCGTCACACGGGCGGCCAGCGCGGCGACGACCACGTGCGGCCAGCAGCGCAGCGCCGTGCCGAAACCGCCTCCGACGAACGGCGAGATGACCCGCACTGCGTCCGTCTCCAGGCCGAACACCGCCGCGAGTTCGGTCTGCGTGCCCACCACCCACTGGGTCTTGTCCCACACGGTGAGCCTGTCGCCGTTCCAGCGGGCGATGGTGGCGTGCGGCTCCATGGGGTTGTGGTGGTTGCGGGCCGTGCGGTATGTCAGGTCCAGCCGTACGGCCGCCGAGCGCAGGGCCGCTTCGGCGTCGCCGCGCGCGTAGTTGGTCGGCTCGTCCGGTTCGGCCTCGGTCAGGTCGGTCGAGGGTTGTTCGGCGTCGTAGCCGACCTTGACGAGGCTCGCGCCGTGCTGGGCGGCCTCCAGCGTGGTGGCGACCACGACGGCGACCGGCTGGCCGTGGAAGAGCACCCGGTCGTCCTGGAAGACCCGCAGCCTGCGCCCGGGCGGGTTGTTGGAGCCGGAGTTGTCGCGGTACGGCAGCTTCGGCGCATTGCGGTGGTGGATCACCTTCAGTACGCCCGGAAGGGCTTCGGCGGCGCCGCTGTTGATCGACATGATGCGGCCGAGGCCGATGGCCGCGTCGACGATGACGGCGTGAACGGACCCGTCGACATCGTGTTCGGCGGCGTACAACGCCTTGCCCGTGACCTTGAGCCGGCCGTCCACCCGGGACAGCGGCGCACCCACGGCTGCCTGCGGCTGGGGGCTCACTTGGTACCTCCTACGACGCGCAGCTGGCGTTCGACAGTGCGCTTGAGCAGCTCGACCTTGAACCGGTTGTGTTGCAGGGGACGGGCGCTGTCCGCCGCCTTGGCGGCAGCGGCCGACCAGAGGGCCCCCGAGGGGCGTTCACCGAGGAGGTGCTGCTCGACGGCGGGCAGTTTCCAGGGCACGGTGCCCACTCCCCCGGCGGCGACCTTGGCCTCGCGGATCACCCCACCGCGTATGTGCAGCGCGACGGCCGCCGACGTCAGGGCGAACTCGTAGGACTGCCGGTCCCGCACCTTGAGGTAGCCGGACCTGAGCGGGCGCGGAAGTGCGGGGATCTCGACCGCCGTGATCAACTCACCTTTACGCAGGGCCTGTTCGCGTTGAGGAGTGCTGCCGGGCCGCAGAAGGAAGTCGGCGAAGGGGACTTGGCGTGCTCCGTCCGGGCCCAGCAGGTGCACCCGGGCCTCCAGGGCGGCGAAGGCCACGGCCGCGTCGGACGGGTGCGTGGCCACGCAGGCGTCGGAGGTCCCGAGGATCGCATGGGTGCGGTTGAAGCCGTGCAGCGCGGCGCAGCCCGAGCCGGGCTCACGCTTGTTGCAGGCGGCGGTCACGTCCCGGAAGTACGTGCAGCGGGTGCGCTGCATGATGTTGCCGCCGATGGTCGCCATGTTCCGCAGCTGGGCCGACGCGCTCAGCTCCAGCGCCTGGGAGACGACGGGGTACAGGGTGCGCACCTTGGGGTGGGCGGCGGCCTCGGACATGGTCACCAGAGCGCCGATACGCAGGCCCCCGCGCTCGGTGACGGTGACCTCGCGCAGCGGCAGGCCGGTGATGTCCACCAGGGTCTCGGGGCGTTCGACGGTCTCACGCATGAGGTCGACGAGCGTGGTGCCGCCGGCGATGTAACGGCCGCCGCGTCGACCGGCGTTGAGCGCCTCATGGGTGTCGGACGCCTTGGTGAAGTCAAAGGGATACATCAGGCCCTCACTTCCGGCCGGCGGTCTGCCCGACCGCGCGCACGATTTTGACGTAGCAGCCGCAGCGGCAGATGTTGCCGCTCATCCACTCGCGGATCTCCTCCGGCGAACCGGTATGACCTTCCTGGATGCAGCCGACGCCGGACATGATCTGTCCGGGGGTGCAGTAGCCGCACTGGAAGGCGTCCTGGTCGATGAACGCCTGCTGCAGTGGGTGGAGTTGATCGCCCTCGGCCAGGCCCTCGATCGTCGTGACCTCAGCGCCTTCCAGACGCACCGCGAGCGTCAGGCAGGCGTTGTGCCGCTGCCCGTCGACCAGGACGGTGCACGCCCCGCAGGCACCGGCGTTGCAGCCCTTCTTCGAGCCTGTGAGGCCGAGGTGCTCACGGAGCAGGTCCAGCAGAGAGGTGCGGTTGTCGACCGTCACGGTCCGGCGGGTGCCGTTGACCGTCAGGGAGACGCGACTGGAGGGCGGCGCCTCGGCAGCGCTCACCTCCTGCGCGTCGGCCAAGATCGTCCCGCCGATCACACCGCCCGCGACCACGGCACCGCCGACCGCGGTGCCGGTGGCGATGAACGTGCGCCGACTGGGTGCCGAGGAGGACTCGTCGGCTCCGGTGGGGGGAGGAACGTCGAATTCAGGGAGTTCAGCAGACATACGTACGCCTTCGCATCACGGACGGATCCGTCGTGCACGACAGAGGGACGGCAGGCGGGATCGTCGCCACCACGGGCATCGGTGACCGCTCACCTCGACAGGGGGCTGGTCTCGCGGGAAGTCTTGCACCACCGGCAACACTCGTGGCAGGGAGACTTTCCTCCCCCTTTACGCTCCGTCAGGAGCGAGTGGCCCACGTCATCGGGGGCACTTGCGCACGGGGCGAGGCGGGACAGAACCGCGTCGCCCCCCGCTTATGGGTGCGTCCGCGTCGCTCACCACGTCGTCGCGTGTGGCGGACTGATCGTTCGCTCCGAGCAGGTCGCCGACACGGCCCCTCCCCCGGGACACCGTGACATCCCGTGTCGGCCCGGGGTGTGTGATCGAGGGGCGGGGTTACTGGTTGCGGGTGCGGGGGCCGTTGTACTGCTGGTCGGTGACCGGATCGGCCCAGGCGGTCTCTGGAGTGCCGTCGCCGGAGCCCTCCCACAGGGCGATGTGCTCCATGAACCGGTCGGGGGTGGCGCCGTGCCAGTGCTCCTCGTTCGGCGGACACGTGACGGTCTCGCCGGGGTGGGCCTCGAAGACGGTGCCGTCCCGGGTGCCGATCAGGGCGATGCCGGAAACGACGTGCAGGGTCTGGCCCAGGGCGTGGGAGTGCCAGTTGGTGCGGGCGCCCGGCGAGAAGCGCACCAGGTTGGCACGCATCCTGGACGGGGCCTGGCCGGCCACGATGACGTCCCACCACACGTCGCCGGTGAACCAGTCCGCCGGGGCCTTGCTGCTGGGCTGCTGCTTGATGAATTCCATGACGGAGCTCCAGTTTTGTCGATGCGTCGGTTGTCTCTAGCGGGCGACGTAGCCGCCGTCCACGGGGAGGGCGACGCCTACGACGAAGCCCGCTCCGGGACTGCACAGCCACAGGACGGCCTGGGCGATCTCCTCGGCCGTACCGAGGCGATTGATGGGCTGGTCGGCCTCGGCCTCGGCGCGGTCGAGTTCTCCCTTGGCGATCATGTCGCTGACCATGGGGGTGTCGATGGTGCCCGGGCAGATGGCGTTGACGCGGATGCCGCGCGGGGCGTATTCGAGTGCCGCGCTGCTCGTCAGACCGATCACGCCGTGCTTGGAGGCGTGGTACGAGGCTCGGCCGGGGAGGCCGACCAAGCCGCCGAGGGAGGAGCAGTTGACGATGGCTCCGCTGCTCTGGGCGCGCATGTGCCGAAGTTCGTGCTTCATGCAGGCCCAGATGCCACGGAGGTTGATTCCGTTGACGCGGTCGAAGCGTTCGGCGGGTTCGTCGGCCGCGTCGCTCGGCGGGATCTGGATGCCGGCGTTGTTGTAGGCCATGTCGAGGCGCCCGAAGGTCTCGACGGTGCGGTCGACCGCGGCGGCGACCTGGTCCTCGTCGCTGACGTCGCAGGTGAGGGCGAGGACTTGGTGCCCGGCGTCGGCGAGTTCCTTCGCGGCCGCGTTCAGGGCCGCTTCGTTGACGTCGGTGAGGGCGACGGCGGCCCCGGACTCGGCGAACGCGCGGGCGGTCGCCAGGCCCATGCCGGCGCCTGCCCCGGTGACGAGGGCGACCTGGCCGGTGAAGTCGTAGGTGGGATTCACGTCGTGGTCTCCGTTCAGTGCAGAGGTACGGGTGGCGCGAGTGGCGTCGGGCTGCCCGGATGCGCTGCGGCGGCACGACGCCTGGCCATGAACCCCCGTCAGACGGTCTGGCCGCCGTCGACGACCAGGGCGTGGCCGGTGGTGAAGGAGGCGGCGTCCGAGCAGAGCCAGAGCACGGCGGCCGCGATCTCGTCCGGTGTGCCGAGGCGCCCGATGGGCTCATCCGCGATCAGGGCGTCCCGTCCTCCGGGTGTGCTTTCGGCGAAGCGCTGGATCATCTCGGTGTCGATGATGCCGGGGCAGACGGCGTTGACCCGGACGTTGGACGACGCGTAGTCGAGGGCGGTCGAACGGGTCAGGCCGATGACGCCGTGCTTGGCCGCGGCGTAGGCCGCCTGTCCCTTGAAACCCTTGACGCCGGCGCCCGACGAGGCGTTGACGATCGCGCCACCTCCCTGCTGGAGCAGCAGGGGGATCTGGTGCTTCATGCACAGGAACATCCCGGTCAGGCTGACGCCGATGACGCGGTCCCACTCGTCCTTCTCGATGTCCGCGGCCGGTTTGACCGGCTGCTCGACGCCGGCGTTGTTGAAGGCGACGTCCAGGCGTCCGAACGCCTGAATGGTGTCGTCCACCGCGGACCGCACGTCGTCTTCGCTGGTGACGTCACAGGTGAGGGCCAGAGCCTGCCCGCCCGCCTCCTCGATGAGCCGTGCGGTCTCCCGCAGGCCGTCCTCGGACCGGTCGGCGAGGGCGACCCGGGCGCTCGCGCGGGCGAAGGCGACGGCGGTGGTTCGGCCGATGCCGGAGCCGGCTCCGGTCACGAAGGCCACCTTGCCGGTGAAGTCCGCGGTGTTCGCAGTCATGTGCAGATTCCTCTCGCATGCTGGTACGTCGTCGGGTTCGGATCAGCAGGACGCGGATCCGGGCTTGAGTCAGTGCTGCGACGACACCTGCGCGGGTTCGTCGTGTCGCGTCTGCGTGGGAGCGCTGCTCCGGGCCACGATGCGGCCCTTGCGGGAAGTGCCGTGGACGGCGAGGGCGCTCAGGGGCAGCAGTGTGAGGGCGGCGATGACGGTGCCGACCAGGGGCGGCCCGGTCAGGCCGAGGGAGGAGTCCAGGGCCGTACCGGCAATCGCCGAGCCCGCGGCGATACCGGTGTTGAAGGCGGAGGTGGTCAGCGCCGAGGTGAGGGTGGGGGCGTCGCCGGCGAAGCGCATGGCAAGCGCGGTGACGACCGGGTTGACCGTGAAGCCGGTCAGGCCCATGAGGAAGACGAGCAGGGTGGCCGTCACCGGGTTGCCGGACAGCGGGATCATCAGGAGCAGGACCAGGGCGGTGGCCGCGGCGGCCGTGATGGTGGTGACCGTCGGACGTCGGTCGCCCAGGCGGCCTCCCGTGGTGGTGCCGCCCAGCGCGCCGACACCGAAGGCGATCAGGACGAGCGGTACGGCGCCTTCGGGGATACCCGCGCGGTCGGTCAGCAGCGGCGTGACATAGGTGTACGTCGCCAGCACACCGCCCATGATCAGCATCGCGGCGCCCAGCGCCAGCCACAGCCGGCCCTGCCGCAGAGCCCGGACCTCGGCCCCGAGGGACACCTCGGCGCGCTCCTCCTGGGCCGGGATGAAGCGCCCGATGAACACGGCGGCGAGCCCGGACAGGACGGCCAGGGCCCAGAAGGGGCCGCGCCAGCCGGTGAACTGGCCGGCGAAGGAGCCGACCGGCACGCCGACGACGTTGGCCAAGGTCAGGCCGCCGATCATGACGCCCGTGGCCCGGGTGGCGTTGCGCGGCCCCGCAGCGGTGGTGGCGACGACGAAACCGACAGACCAGAACGCACCGGTGGCCAGGGCCGTGACGACGCGGGCCAGGAGAACGATCGTGAAGGACGAGCTGAGGGCGGCGACCAGATGTCCGAGGCAGAACACGGACAGGGCCAGGACCAGCGTCTGGCGCTGGGGCAGGCGCAGGGTCGCCATCGCCATGGTGGGCGCGCCGATGATCATGCCGACGGCGAAGGCGGTGATCAGCAGGCCGGCGTGGGAGACGCTGACTCCGAGGTCACCGGCCAGTTCCGGCAGCAGGCCGGCGACGACGAACTCGGTGGTCCCCATCAGGAACGTGCCGGCGGCGAGCACCCAGACGACGAAGGGAAGCTTGCCGGGGGTGGTCCCGGATGCGGAAGGCATACGTGTGGTCTCTCCTTGCGTGGAATTCGGCGGATCGTGGGGGCTGAAGTCGTCACGGCGGATGGACGGACGGCGCAGCCAGGTCTTCGACGGTTCCATGGAACGGAACGGGCGAAAAGGGGAGGATCTTCTCCCCCTTTCTTTCGGCTGCTCTCCGTGACCGGCGAGAGGTGGCGTGGGTCAGGGCGCGGCTTCGATGGTGATCTCGTCGGCGGTGGCGAGCTGCTCGGCGCCGCCGTCGGCCATATGCCCGAGGGGGACCAGGCCGGCCGCGTAGGGGGCATCGCGGTAGTAGGTGGCGAGCTGGTTCCAGGGCGCGTAGTACGCCAGGTCACCGACCTCTTGGTCGGCGCCTTCCGGGGCGCCGGAGGTGGACAGCTTTCGCGGCAGGTCGGCGATCTTCTCGGCCTGGTTGAAGTCGCGCAGGGACAGGGTGAGGGGCAGCTGGGCGGCGAAGTCGCGGGCGGTGGGGCTGTCGTTCAGGGTGGCGGCGACGTGGTGGCCGTTGAGCGTGAGCCGGATGTTCATGGCGGTTGTCCTGCCGGGTGAGGTGGTGGCGGCCGCAGCTGTCGAAACCTGCGGCGACGCGGGCTCGGAAGGAGAGGAGGAGGAAGAGGAGGAATCGTTGGAGCAGGCGGTCGCGACCAGCAGCAGGGCGGCGGCCGGGACCACACGCGCGAGAGCGCGACGGGGTGCCGGGTTCACGGGTCGTCCTGTGGCTAGTCGGGCAGGGGCTCGGAGTAGTGGCGGAAGCCGTCCCGCTGCTGGTGGATGTCGTACAGCCGCTGTGCCAGGGCGTCGGGGCTGCTGTGCTCGGCGTCGGGCCGGATGGCGCCCGGGATGATCAGCTGGGCGGCGTGGATGTTCTCCGGGGCGAGCGTGTCGTGCAGCATGCGGGCGTAGGCGCTTTCGGCGGCGAAGGCGATCGAGGTGCCGGCGACCTTCGGGTTGGGGCGTACGGCGCTGGAGCCGTTGACGAACAGCAGGGCGCCACGGCCGAGTTCGCGCATGCCGGGCAGGACGGCGTTCACGGCGGCGACGGGGCCCTTTACGGAGAAGGCGAGCGGCGCGTCCAGGTCGTCGGCACCGGTGTCGAGGACCGGCTTCATGAAGTCGGCGCGCGGCACCGGGCTGTACTGGAGGATCTCGATGAGGCCAAGGTCCTTGGCGGCCGCGTACAGGGCCGCGTCCAGTGACTCGATGTCGAGGACGTCGGCGGGGAAACCGCGCGCCTGAATACCCTCACGGGCCAGCTCAGCGGTCATCTCCTCCAAACGCTCGGCGTTGCGGGCGATGAGGGCGACGGTGTGGCCGGCGCTTCCGAAGCGGCGGGCGGTGGCCAGCCCGAGTCCCGGGCCGGCGCCGATGAGAGCGAAGGTCGTCATGAGGTTCGTCCTTCCTTGTGTGAGGCGGTGGCTCCCGCCCGCATTCGCGCTACCGTGATGCGGGCCCGACGGTGTGGATGCTGGGCGGGAGGGGGCCGAGGCAGGGACGATGTGCGCCCCGCGCCGTCCGGTGCGGCCGTACGCGAGGGCGGCGTGCGATCAGGCCAGGTTCTTGCTGAAGAACTCCTCCAGCTGGTCGAACGGGATCAGGTCCGTCCTGTCGTACAGATCGACGTGGCCGGCGTTCGGGACGGCGTAGAACTCCTTGGGCTCGGCCGCGAGTTCGTAGGCGTCCTCGCTGAAGTACCGCGAGTGGGCGTTCTCGCCGACGACGAACAGGATGGGTCGCGGCGAGATCCACTCGATCTTCGACAGCAGCGGAAAGTTCATCAACGACATGCCGCTCGTCAGCGTGAACTGGGTGATGGAGTTCGGGTGGTAGCCCCGGGGAGTGGAGTAGAACTCGCCGAACTCACGGCCGACCGGGTTGGTGTTCTCGTCGAATCCGATGGGCGCGCCGCGCGGGGTCAGGGCGGGGGCGTTGGCCTCGAAGTCCGCGTACCGCTGCTCGGCGATGGCGTCGAGCATGGCGCCTCGCTCCTCCGCGGTGAGAGAGCCCTGCCGGCCCTCTGAGGCGATGCGGGCGATGTCGTACATGACGACCGTGGCGACCGCCTTGATGCGCCGGTCGACCTGGGCCGCGCTGAGCGCGAAGCCGCCGCTGCCGCACATGCCGACGACGCCGATACGGTCCCGGTTCACGAAGTCACGGGTGCCCAGGTAGTCGACGGCCGCATGGAAGTCCTCGGTGAAGACGTCGGCGGAGGAGACGTGTCGCGGGTCGCCGCCGCTGTAGCCGTTGTAGGAGGGGTCGAAGGCGAGGGCCACGAATCCGCGCCGGGCCAGGTTCTGGGCGTAGATGCCCGGGCCCTGCTCCTTCACGCCGCCGTACGGCGCGCCGACGATGATCGCGGGGTGTTCCTGCGAGGCGTCGAAGTCCTTCGGCTGGTAGAGGTCCGCGGAGATGGTGATCCCGTACCTGTTCTCGTACGACACCGGCTTGCGGGTGACGTTCTCGTCCAAGTCGAAGATGTAGTTGTCTGCTCCAGGCATTCTTGTCTCACTTCTGTGGCGCTTGACAGGGGCAGCCGGTCAGGGGGGGTGGGGGTCAGGGCTTGAGGAGCGCCTTGATGGCGCGGCGCTCGTCCATGGCCTTGTAGCCCTCGGCGACCTGGTCCAGGGGCAGGGTGAGGTCGAAGACCTTGCCCGGGTTGATCCGGCCGGACAGGACGCGGTCGATCAGGTCGGGCAGGTAACGGCGGACCGGGGCGGGGCCGCCGCGCAGGCCGACGTGGGAGAAGAACAGCTCCTCGCCGTCAACCGACACGTCGTGCGGGACACCGACGAAGCCGACGTTGCCGCCGGGCCGGGTGGAGTGCAGGGCCTGCCGCATGGACTCGGCGGTGCCCACGCACTCCAGCACGGAGTCCGCGCCGATGCCGCCGGTGAGGTCCTTGACGCGGGCGATGCCTGCGTCGCCGCGTTCGCTGACGATGTCGGTGGCGCCGAACTCCAGGGCGAGCCTCTGGCGGGACTCGTGCCGGCTCATGGCGATGATCCGCTCGGCGCCGAGTTCCTTGGCGGCGATGACGCCGCACAGGCCGACCGCTCCGTCACCGACGACCACGGCCGTCGAGCCGGGCTTCACCTCGGCGGCGAGGGCGGCGTACCAGCCGGTGCCCAGCACGTCGGACACGGCGAGCAGGCTCGGCACGAACTCGGCGTCCGGGTGCTCGTCGGTGGCGACGAGGGTGCCGTGAGCGTTGGGGATGCGCACGTAGTCGGCCTGGCAGGTGCTCATGAACTCGCGGTGCAGACAGGACGACTGCCAGCCGTTACGGCAGTTCACGCAGGTGTTGTCCGAGGTGGCGAAGGAGCCGACCACGAACTGGCCCGGCTTGACGTTGGCGACCTCGCTGCCGACCTCCTCGACGATGCCCACGTACTCGTGCCCCATCGGGTGCGGGTCGCCGATGGGTTCCGCACCGCGGTAGGGCCACAGGTCCGAGCCGCACACACAGGTGGCGACCGTGCGAATGATCGCGTCGGTCGGGTTGATGATCTTCGGGTCGTCGAGGTTCTCGAAGCGCACGTCGCCGGGGGCGTAGATGACTGCTCCGCGCATGGGGTGCTTCCTTCGGTGCGGGGATCGGTGAGCGCGCAGCCGGTGATCTCGATCGGCTGCTGGCTATCGAGCCTCACACGCGAGAACAAGCACGAAAAGCGGAGAAATTCATCCTGGGAGGGGAACATCCTGGGAGTAAATTGTCCCCCCTTTCCCGGGTGGGATCGGTGTCATGCTGGGAAGCATGACCGCCAACGTCCCCCTCAATGAGCTGGGAGAATTCCTCAAGAAGCGCCGCTCCGAGCTGAGCCCGCGCACGGTCGGACTGCCCGAAACCGGCAAGCCCCGCCGGGTGGCCGGGCTGCGCCGCGAGGAGGTCGCCCAGCTCGCCAGCATCAGCACCGACTACTACACCAGACTCGAACAGGGCCGCATGCAGGCATCGGCGCCCGTGCTGGATGTCCTCGCCCGGGTGCTCCATCTGGATGACGACGAGCGCGGCTACCTCTTCCAGCTCGCGGGCAAGACCACCACCCGCGCCCGGCGCCGAGGCCGGCAGAAGGTCCAGCCGCAGCTCCAGCGTGTCCTGGACGACCTCACCGCCACCCCGGCCATCGTGCAGGGCCGGCGCGGCGACATCCTGGCCTGGAACGCGCTGGCCGCCGCTCTGGTCACCGACTTCTCCCGCGTCCCGGAAAAGCACCGCAACTACCCGCGGATCATCTTCACCACTCCCGCGATGCGCACCCTGTACGCCGACTGGAAGACCTCCGCGCAGATCGCCGTTGCCCAGCTGCGGATGGAAGCCGCGAAGTATCCCGAGGACCCCCGCCTGATCGAACTGGTCGGTGAACTATCCCTGCGCGACAAGGAGTTCGCCCGGTGGTGGGGCGAACACCACGTCGCCGCCCGCACCGTCGGCACGAAGACCCTCAACCATCCGGTCGTCGGCGAACTCGTCCTGGACTGGGACACCCTCACCGCCAACACCGACCCCGACCAGCACCTCACCGTCTGGACCGCCGCCCCGGGCTCCCCCACCCACGAACGACTGCGCATCCTCGCTTCCTGGGCCGCCGACCAGGACCTGCCGGCCTCCTCCCCCCTCAGCTGACCGCGACCGGCCGCCGCCGTAGGAGCAGCCGGCGGATCGTGCCGGTCGCGTGGCACAGAGGGAGGCCCGTGCCTGGCCTGGCCCCCGGGGACGCGACGCCGACCAATACCTGCCGGTCGCCTCCCCTCACCAGCTGACGGCGACGGGCCGCCCCCCGGAGGCGGCCGGTGGAGTCCTGTGGCAGGCGGAGCCACCCCCGACGAGGACAGGGTCGGCCGTCCCGACGCGGGACAGAGCAGTCGCAGGCGAGCAGGTCGGGCGAGCCACGCCCGGCCAGACCAGCTGACCGTCCACCTGACGCTCCGTCGGAAGCAGCGTCAAATGAGCGTCGAGACGGTTTCCCGTTATGCCCTACAGAGTGTGGGGAACGCTTGCATCATCTCCCGAGACGCCCACGAAGTCACAGATGTCGGCTTGAACGGATCCCAGAAAAGTCCTGGTCAGAGCCGGTTTCTCGGCTCATCGTCCTTCATGCAGACGCCCAGAGCGTCACAGGGAGACGCTGCCCGGGCCCTGGCCGACGACCTCCGCACACAGATTGACGACCTGCGGACCCGGTTGGGGGAGGCCGAGATGCACCTGGAGCACCTCACGATCACCCGCAAGACCGTCACCGGCCTCGCCGACCGACTAACGGCCGTCGCGCCGGACCTGCCAGAGCACCCGGACTACCCCCGCATCCTCGCCGCCTTCAACCACGCGTCCGGGCCGCTACGGGCCAAGGACGTCTGCGAAGCCCTCGGCCACGAACTGCTGTCCAAGAACGTCGAAGGCACCCGCGCCACATCACCCTACGACCCACCCACTGAGGGAGTACGACCACAGGGCGATACGGCAGGCGATGATGCTGCCAGCCTCGGCGGCGGGAACCAGGCGCCGGTAAGCGCCCCGAGCGGCAGGCCGACCAACCGCTCGTTCTGCATCAGAGGGTGAGAAGCCAGAGGCTGAGTCCGACGAATGCGACCCCACTGACGCCGAAGGCAATAGCGAGTTTCGGGTTACGCAGCCGGGGTGTGTCGAGGCTTGCGAGGACGCCGAAGAAGCAGAAACCGGCGATAAGGAGTGCCCCGCATGCCATGAGGAAGTACTTCATCTCCATTGCCCCCGTGTTTGGTGTGTTCGTGGACGCTACGGCTTCCGCAGCCGCCAGACAGCGGTGGCCCAGCGACGTATTCAACGCACTCCTCTACATCAACCGCACCGGAATCCCCTGGAAATACCTCCCGCACGACTTCCCCAACCACGGCAGCGTCTACGCCTACTACGCCGCCTGGCGCGACGAGTCGGGAAGATGGTCGGATTCGGCGAGGGCCTGACCAATCACCTCCCCGGCCGCGACGCGTTGGGGCGGGGTCATCTCATCGACAGCCGAGAGGACCTGCCGGGCCAGGGCGGTTCCTTCGCCCGCCAGGGAATGCAGCACCTCGGCCTTGATGTTGGCGGGTCGCCACGGCCCCAACAGGAGTTCGACCCGGCGGCCGCGCTGCCCGTTCTCATGTCCGCAGGCGATCCCTGGACTCATTCAGGGATCCGGGGCGTGCCCACTGCGGTGACTATGCGTCACGGTCATTTCGCAGGGCCTGGATGAGCCAGGGGTACACCGGGATCAGGTTCGGTACTACCTGCCAGCCGTTGACGATCCACACCAGCCGCCAGTACCGGTCCACCCTGGGATCGTGCGCCTCTTCGAACTGCTGGACCATCCAGTCCCGGAATTCTGTGTCAGGGGTGCGCGCGAACACCTCGGCGAAGCGGTGCACAAGGTCGTCGATGACGGGTGCGCCCCTGTCGCTGAGCGGATCGATGCCCGACTCCATGGCCTCGGCCACCTTCTGACGGGTGAATTCCATCAGTTCCTCGCCGGCATCGCATTCGATGTCGAGCGGGCGCCCGGCGGCCTGACGTACGGCCGTCCGGCGCATCCGGGCACGGAAATCCTCGTCGCCGACCAGCTCGGCGAGCTCCACCCACGCGGCGACCTGCTCGCTGGTCGGATCATCGGGGAGGTCGGGAGTGGCAGCGCGAACCATGGCCACCGCGGTCGGGTCGGCATCCACTGTGCCGAAGGTGCCATCCACGAAAGCGTCGATCAAACGTCGGCGTTCCTCGCCGGACAACTGTGTGAGCCTGTGCATGAGTGTGGTCTCCTCAGGACTGGACCCGCGTCTGGCTACGACTCGCAGAACGCTCCGACGCAGTTGCAGCACCCGGATCTGGACGTCTATGGCGTCGGCGTGCGCCGCGGCGACTTCCGTCACCGAGAGCTCGCGGTCCAGTACCCGTTGAATAGTGGCCAGGTCCATGCCCAGCTCGCGCAGTGTGCGAAGGAGTTTCAGACGAAGCAGTGCGTCGAGGTCGTAGAGCCGATAGCCGGCGGGACTACGGGTGGTCGGCGCCACCACCCCCGAATCGGAGTAGAACCGGATAGTCCTCACAGACAAGCCGGTCCGTCGGGAAAGCTCCCCGATCGAGTAGAGGGTCGTAACGTCCATGCCCCCACTCTGCTGTCTCCAGTCACTGGAGACTCAAGGCCATTGTTCCCGAGCAGGGCCCCGACCACGAGACGTCCTCCGAGTTGCTGAAGCATGCGTCGCGTGCTCTTCGCTGACCGCCAGGATGAAACGGGCACGCCTTGCACGTGCTGGGCGAGCGATGGCAGCGACATGCGAGACCGCTCGCTGACGGCCTACGGCTACCAGCCCTTGGACTCATTCATCTAGGGGCGTGTCCGACGGATCGCGCAACCGTTCCGGGTTCGGCTCGTTGGCATGTCCATGAGGCGGGAGGATCTCACGAACGAGAAATGGGCCCGACTGAAGCCGCATTTGCCGAAGTCGGTTGAGCAGGGCGGCCGTTGGGCGAGCCACCGCAGGATCATCAAGGGAATCCTGTACCGGCAGCGCAAGGGGGGTGCCGTGGCTGGATCTTCCTGCGCGTTTCGGCTCGTGGAAGACCGTGTACGAGCGGCACAGACACTGGTCGGCGGACGGCATCTGGGACAGGATCTTCGCGGCCGTCCTGGCCGACGCCGACGCGGAGGGCCGCATCGACTGGTCGATGGTGAGCGTGGACTTCACCTCCTGCCGGGCGCATCAACATGCCGCCGGAGCCGTAAGAAGGCCCCGCGAGTCCCCGGGAAAAGACGCACGCCCTGGCAGCGCCGCCCCGACGAGGGGTTCGGACCCTCCCGGGGCGGCCTGACCAGCAAAATCCACCTCGCCAGGGAAGGTGGGCGACGACCACTCGCCTTTCTGATCACGCCGGGTCAGTGGGGGGATGTTCCACAGTTCGTCCCCGTCATGGAACGGATCTGGGTGGGCCGACTCGATGGCGGCCGACCCCGCACACGCCCCGACCGCCTCGGCGGAGACAAGGCGTACTCCTCCCGCCACAACCGCCGCTACCTGCGCAGACGCCAGATCAAGCACACCATCCCCGAGCCGAAAGGCCAGCGGGCCAACCGCCAACGACGCGGCAGCAAGGGCGGCCGCCCCACCGGCTTCGACAAGACGATCCATGAGCGCAGGAACGAAGTCGAGCGAACGATCAACGCGCTGAAGAACTCCCGGGCCGTCGCGACAAGATACGACGAGGGCGCCTACGTCTTCCACGGCACCGTAACCGTCGCCGCAATCCGACTCTGGCTCCGCGTCTGAACGAGCGGGCCGCCGGTGCGGTTTATCCGGCGTGCTCGGCGGCACGCGCTGCGGACATCCCTCGGATGACTTCCAGAGTGTTCTGCACGACCTGCAGGGTGCTGACACGCATGCGCTCGGCGGCCTCGCTGTCGTGGTCTGCCCCGGCTGCCTGGCCATGGAACAGGACCTCGTTGGCGAAGGTCAGGGTCAGGCCGCCGGACTCATCCTCACCAATCTCGTTGTGAATCACCCACGTAGCGCGGCCGTCCCGACGGTGGAAACTGACACGCTGACCTTCCTGGAAGGAGACATCCTCGCGGATCCGTTCACCGCGTACCACTACCTCGCGCACCAAGCCGTCCTGCCTGCGCTCCAGTACGGTGCACTCTGACATTCCGACAACGAACGGGACAGCATTCTCCGCTTTGCTGCGAAGACCAGCCCACACCTCGTCACGGTCAAGCACGTACTGACCAGCCTGAGACTGATCGTTGACGGGCTGAGTGACCTCGACGTGAATCACGACGGCTCCCATGACGTGGCAGATCGAACAGCGACTATCGCGTCAACTGCCGTGGAAGAAGATCCATTCCACCCGACCAACTGCAGAACGCGCCGGTTCCGGACTGTAAAATGTTCGGCCCTGTCTCGCATCCGGTGGTGACGGAGCGTGCTGTTATCCGAGGAGGATGCGGTGGCGAAGCAGGGTGAAGCCTGCTCGTCCGTGCATCTGGCGTGCGATCCGTTTGGTCTTGGTGTTGACGCCCTCGGTAGGGCCGTTGCTGTACGGAAGCGTGAGGGCGGCGATCACGGCGTCGATGTCCCGGTCCAGGCCCCGGGTGAAGGCGTGTAGGTGGGGCAGATCGGCTGTTCGGACTTGGGCGATCCAGCGCGTGAGCACGTCGGGATTGTCGGTGTGTGGAGTAAGAAGCGGGGCGAAGTCTCTGATGCCTGAGGCCAGTTGCGTCATCTCGGGGCAGGCGGCGGCGAGCTTGGCCAGGAGCTCGTGCTGCTCGGGCTTGAGGTTGTCGGGTCTGGTCAGCAGCATCCGGGCGAGTCGGCGTGGCGAGATATGGCTGCGGTCGGCGTCCGCGCGGCCTTGGTTGATGTACTTGTGCGGAAGGTTCGGGCAGCCCGTGAAGCCGAGGGTCTTGATCTCTTCGAAGAGGTGCTGGACGGGGACGCCGGGGTCTTCACTTCGGCGTTTGCGTAGGTGCTCGCGGTAGGAATCGAGCAGGCCGGCACGGTACTTGGGGACGCGGAGCATACGCTCGGGCCGGTCGGCTCGGGCGTAGCGTTTGACGGTGTTCAGGGCCAGTTGCAGTCGGCGGGCGCATCGAGCAGGCCCACGCCCTTCTCGAGCAGGCCAGGACCTGGTGCCGGCGTTCGAGGGTGGTCTGAGTGCGGGGCCCGTGGTAGATCGGTGCGTCCAGTACGGTGGCCCAGCAGGTGCTGCGTGCCTTCACCTCGCGCAGGGCGGCTTCGCACAGGTTCTTCCATAAATGCCAGCGATCACCGACTTGCACCGCGTCTGGCAGAGCGCGGCGGATGGCCTCGGCGTAGGTGGTTGAGCCGTCGCGGCACACGGCCTCGATGCCCGGATGTTCGTGCAGCCACGCTTCCAGGGTGTCGGCCGTGCGGTCGGGCAGTACGTCGATCCGCTCATGGGTCTCGGCGTCGATGATCACGGTGGCATAGCGGTGCCGTCGGCGCAGGGCGAAATCGTCGACGCCGATCACGCGGGGCACCCGGCCGGTGGGCAAGGGGATGCGCAGCAGGGTGCGCAGGGCCGTGTGACCACCGAATGTGAGACAGGGCCGCTCGTTTGACAGGCCCTCAGCACCGCTAACCGCAAGCTCATCGCGCCTTTGCTGCCCTGGCGCCAGGTCACCTCGGTGAACCGGCCGGCACCGGCCTCGACTGCGAGGGCGGAGACGGCCCGCGGTGGGATGCGGTAACGGGGCAGCGTCGGCGGCCCGAGCCCGCCATCAGCGGGGCCGATGCGGCTCGGCATCCTCCGGATGGGCGACTTCCTTTCCGGTCAGGCCCAGGACATAGGCCAGCCCTCGCTGCTCGAGACCGAGCCGGAATGGGGTGCTGACGCCGTAGCCGGCATCGGCGACCACCACCGGCGACTTCAACCGCCAGGCGGCGAGTGTGTCGAGCAGGCCAAGCGCCAGACGCCACTCTCCTGGTGGCCGGTGCCGTCGGGGACTCCGGCCCTGCGGCGGCGGTCCGGCTCATCCGCCCACTCGCGCGGCAGATACAACTGCCAGTCCAGCGGGCAGGACGCGGTGTCGGGGGCGGCATGGACGCTGACCGCGACCTGGCAATTCGCCCGCTTGCCGACCGCCCCGCAGTACTGCCGGGCCACCCCCACCGACGCGGTGCCGCACTTGGGGAACGACACGTCGTCGATCACCCACACCTCGGGCGTGATCGCCTCGGCCAGCCGCTCGGCGATCCGCCGCCGCACCGGCCGCGGATCCCACGGCGACTGGTTCACGAACTGCTGCAGGGCCTGCATGTTCCCGTCCGGCAGCCGCTCAGCCATCGGCTGGACCGACTTCCGCCGACCGTCCAGCATCAGACCCCGCAGATAACACTCACCCCACCGCCGCTGATCCCGCCGCGGCACGGAAGCGAACACATCGGCAACGAACTCCGATAACTCACCCCAGAGCCGTTCCACCTCCCCCAATCTCATACCGGAGAGGATGCCCACCACCAGCAGAGATCACCCAACGTAACGAAGCACTACTAGGATGACCAGCGAGAACGCCCTGAGTGTCGGTGGCAACCGGTTCGAGCTTCTCGGGTAGGTGTCACCCAAGATGGCCTCTTGGTGGGTGCCGACCATCGCGGCCAACCCGTACGGGGGGCGAGGACAGCCCGGGCACCTCCGTTACGCCAGCCCGCCGGTGTCGGCCTGAGCCCCTGCAACCCAGCCCTGGAGCGCAGTCGGCTCTTCGGTCAATCTTTGGGCCGGTCTGCCTGGTTCGCCTCACGGAGAGACACCCAGGCGTCCGCTACTGGACCGACGTGCCCGAGCTTATCGGGGTTGTTCACCGTGTGGATTGTCTGGATCTGGCCGTCGAGTACGTCGAGCGCCCAGATGCTGAGGACCTGGCCGTCCCGGTCGCGGAAGATCGCGCCCGGCTGGCTGTTCACCTGCCGCGGCTCCACAACACCACCGCTCCTGATAACCAGCGGCACGAACGCCGCGAGCACCCGGACCACGTGCCCGGCACCAAGGACGACCGGCTTGAACCGCGGGGCCTTGCCGCCACTGTCGCCGATCATCGACACGTCGGCGGCCAGCAGCTCGGCCAGCCCGTCGACATCCCCTTCCCGAAAGGCGTCAAAGAACCGTTCGGCGAGTTCCTCGCGCTCCTTCCGGTCCGCCTCGAACCGGGCCCGGCCCGCGTCCATGTGACGGCGCGCCCGCACCGCGAGCTGGTGGCACGCCGCCTCCGACCGCCCCACGGCCGATGCGATCTCCGGGAAGCCGAAGGCGAACACCTCCCGCAACACGAAGACCGCGCGTTCGAGAGGGGTGAGCCTCTCCAGCAGGAGCAGGGCCGCCATCGACAGCGAGTCCGCCAGCTCCGCCGACCGCGCCGGATCCTCGTACGGGTCGGTCAGCAGCGGTTCGGGGAGCCACGGTCCGACATACTCCTCCCGCCGGACGCGGGCTGAGCGCAGCACGTCGATCGAGATCCGGGTGACCACGGTCGACAGGAACGCCTTGGCCGACCCGGGCTGGGTGGAGGTGGCCTGGTAGCGCAGCCAGGCCTCCTGGACCGCGTCCTCGGCCTCGCTCACACTGCCCAGAATCCGGTAGGCGATCGAGAACAGCAGCGGCCGCAGGTCCTGGAACTCTTCCGTCTTCGTCACGCCGGCTCCTCCTTGAATCTCTGCCGCCACGAGGGTGGCGTCGGCTCCCAGCTGGAGAAGCCGCGCCCCTCGGCCATCAATTACCACTGCCTGTCGTGTGGCCGGCAGCAGGGCCGGGCACCTGCGGACCGGCTATGGCGCCCGGCCCGCCGAACGCCCCGTTGTCCAGGGCCACCATCACCAGGGCACCGGGCCCTCCTCACTGAAGAATCCGGCGGTCGGGCCATCCGCGCCGAGCATGGCCAGGCGCACCACGCCTGCGGCACCCTGCGCGACCGTAAGGAATCCGGTGTGGTTGTTGCTGTCCGTGTCGACGAAGCCGGGGGCGACTGCGTTGACAAGGATGCCGTCCTTCCGCAGCTCAATGGCGTACTGCACGGTCAGCGCGGTCAGTGCGCTCTTGGACGGCGAATATGCAGCCGACGGCAGCAGTGCCGCGAAGGGGCCGTCCGGATCGCTGGTGAGACTCAACGACGCGGCGTGGCTGCTGACGTTGACGATGCGTGGTGCCGGCGACCGCCGCAGCAGTGGAATCATGGCGTTGGTCACCGCAATCACCCCGAAGACGTTGGTCTCGAACACCGCCCGGACCATGTCCAAGTCGACAGAGCTGGGGACTTGGTCGTGGGCCTCTTCGGGCGAGACCTGCCCAGAGCCGGTGATGCCGGCGTTGTTGATCAGTACGTCGAGGTAGCCGAAGCGCTCCTCAACCTGCTTCGCGGCCTCCTGGACGGTGGCCTGGTCGGTGACGTCCAAGGCGACGGCGTGCACGTCTCCGCCGGCCGCGCGCACCGCCACAGCGGCTTCCTCACCGCGCCGCAGGTCTCTGGCACCGATCAGGACCGTCATGCCCAGCGCAGCGAGTTGCTCGGCAACCCCACGACCGATCCCCTTGTTCGCCCCGGTAACCAGCGCGACCTTCTGATGTGTCGTCCGCTCGCTCATGCCCAGCTCCCTGTTGTCGAGGTGGGGTTCTTCTCAGAACCTGTCTTCGCAACCTGAGACGAGACAGCCCGGTCGTCTCTGACACGCGGGCAGAATCAACTGTTCTCGGTCGAGGCGATCTGGTCAGAGTCAGGCAGGACGGTCTACTCGCCTTCGAGGTTCACGAAGCAGCAACCGGTGACAGAAAAGCTGCAAAATGGCCGTTACTGAACCTCTTTCATCCTGGGGTCTGAGGAGTGAAACAGGCTGGTCAGGTGGGTGACGTGGCGAAGCCCCTCGTCGTTGGTGTGATGATCTCACTCAACACGCCGACGGTCGGGGGGCTTCGTTGGTTCCGCATCCTTCCACGCTCGACGTCCCGCACGAGCTGGTCGAGCATGTCTCCTGGCTCATCTACACCCGAAGGCGTGAACTTCGCTCACCGTGGCGGAAGTTGAGATGCTTCAAGTGACGGCTGGCGCATTTCCCGGCGGGTCATCCATCTCACGTGGCCACATCGCTTTTAGGGGGTGCTTTCAGAAAGCCGGGTGCTTGCGGGCGAGTGTCATGCAGTGGGCGAGTTGCAGGAAGGCGTCGTGCATGTCGTCGCGTACTTCCCACCGGATCCACAGGCGCGAGGGCCATGGAGCCAGGCGATGGCGGACTCGGCGTTCCAGCGGACCTTGCCCAGGCCCGAGCCGTGCTGCTGGCTCCGTCGAACGATCTTCGGTGTGATGCCGAGCTCGCGCAGTCGGCGGTGATAGAGGTCGTAGTCGTGGCCGCGGTCGGCATACAGCATCCTGGGTTTGCGCCGGGGGCGGCCCCGCTTGCCCCGCACCGGCCCAAGGCTGTCGATCAGCGGCAGAAGCCGGGTGACATCGTGGCGGTGACTGCCGGTCAGCGACACCCACAGCGGCGTGCCGCGGGCATCGGTCAGCACGTGATGCTTCGAGCCCGGCCGCCCGCGGTCAACCGGCTCGGACCGACTTTCGGGCTGCTGCGCCCCCGCTTGGCCTGCACATGAGAGGCGTCGATGGTGGCGCGGGAGAAGTCGAGACGGTCCGCCGCCCGCAACCCGTCCAGCAGCACCCGCTGGAGCTCCTCCCACACCCCGGCCTCCTGCCACTCGGCCAGCCGCCGCCAGCAGGCAGGACCGGAACCGAACCCCAACTCCTACGGCAGGAACTCCCACTGGACACCTGTGTACAGGACGAACAGCACACCCTGGAGCGCCTTGCGGTCATCGATCCGCTCACGCCCCGGGTACCGGAACCGCCGCTCATGCTTCGGCAACAGCGGCTCGATGACCACCCACAACCCGTCACCGACCTCCCACGGCTTCCGCCGCGGCTGGTCACAGCGCCCAGAAAACACGGGATTACGTACATTCTCCACCGTGCCACAACACGATCTTCCTGCAAGGACCCCTAAAAAAGACGTAACACCGCCATGAACGCTTTCACCACCGCCGTAGCCGTCGGGGCGGAGGAGCCGCTCAGCCCCGGCTACGACGCGGCGACCAAGGACGACGCCGAGTTCAACAAGCACTTCCGGCACGGCTTCACCACCATCGACGACGTACAGATGCACTACTCATCGGCGACGACGGCCCGCAGGTCATGGTGCTGCTGCGCGGCTGGCCGCAGAGTTGGTACGAGTACCGCCCGATCATGCCCTCGCTGCTGCCCGGCCGCACCGTCATCGCCATCGACCTGCCGGGCATGGGCGACTCGACCGGAAACCCGCCCTCCATGACCAAGACGGTCCTGGCCACCTACGTCCACAAGCTGCTCAACCACCTCGGCCACCACGAGAACGTACACGTCGTCGCCCACGACCACGGCCTCAACGTCGCCTACCCACTGGCCGCCCAGCACCGCGACCAGGTGGCGGGCCTGTTCCTCATGGACGCCGCCCTCGTCGGCAAGAACCTGAAGTTCGCCACCCTCGAATCGATGTTCTGGCACTTCTCCTTCTTCATGCAGAATCCGCTCGCCGAGGAACTGGTCACCGGCCGGGTCGAAACCTTCCTCACCCACTTCTTCCAGAGTGTGAAGACCGCCGGCGAGAACGTCTCCGACGACGAACTGGCCGAGTTCGTCCGGGTGTACTCCCGCCCCCAGGTCCTGCACGCCGGCTTCGGGCTCTACCGGACCCTGACCCAGGACGAGGCCGACAACACCACACTCCAGGACACCCCGCCGACCATCCCGGTCCGCATGATCACCCAGGCCGGCGTCGCCGACATATTCCTGCCGACCGTCCAGGACGCCGCCCCCCACGCCACCTCCGCCGTCGTCACCGGCGCCGGACACTTCCTCGTCCACGAAGCACCCGACCGCGTCCTGGCCGCGCGGTCGCCGAGATGGTGATCGGCTGGGCGCTGGGGCAGCCACTGCCGGAGACGGTGGAGCGTGTGAGCTGGACCAGGCCGTACAGCCCCGCTCGCGGCAGGACGATGCCCCGGGCCGGCCCCAGTAGAGCGGTCAGGGCTCGAGAGCCTGCTCGCTCAGGAAGCTCGGGTACGACGGCAGGGGTCCCACCGTCCCCACCGACGTCACGAGGGAGTCAGTGTGATCGTTGTCGCCGTGCCCAGCGCGCCGTCCGTGGGGGTCGTGCGCACGGTGGTGCCGCGGTCGCCGATGAGGCGGGCCAGGGCGGCGTCGTCCGGTTGCAGGCGGCCGTGCTCGAAGAGGACCAGGGTCGTGTGGTGTCCCGGGGGCGGGGTCGTGCGGCGGTACTGGGCGTAGGTGACCGCGTCGCAGCCCGAGTACCAGCCCATCTCCGGTTCGTAGCCGGTGACCAGGAGGCAGGGGCCGCCCGTCGCGAGCCGCTCGGCGACCGGGACGGTGGAGCGGCTGAGGCGGTCGGGGCCGGGCATCGCTGCGTGGGCCACAATCTGGGCGGTGCCGACGGTGGTCAGGCCGGCCAGTCCGGCGACGGCGGCGAGCAGGCCCCTGTTCCTGCGCCCGGTCAGTTCCGCCAGGGCCTCGACCCCCAGGAGGGTGAGCAGGATGACCGGGAGGTAGACGAACCGCGGTTCTCCGTCCGTCACCAGACCGAGGACGACGAAGACGAGGACGGACGTCGAGCCCAGAAACACACGGCGTGTGGCGCGCGCCCCACCGTCTCCGTCGCGCAGGGCGCGTACCGCCAAGAGCAGTCCGACGGTCATCACGACCGCTCCCAGGTCTCCGGCCAGGCGGTAAGGGAAGATCGCGAGGTAGTAGGCGAGGCCGTCGCCCACGTATGTGCGGTTGGCCTGGGAGCCGGCCCACAGGATCAGGCCGAGCGGGGATCCGGTGACCTGCGCGGCGTGGACGAAGTGCGGCAGCAGGCCGAGGGCAAAGATGGCCAGTGCTGCGGCGAGGCGGCGGCCCTGGGCGAGCCAGGCGCGCGGGCCGTAGGCGAACAGCGCGGCCCCAGCTATCGCCAGGAGGTTGCCCACGCTGCCGTAGCGCAGGTAGAAGGCGGCCACCGCCACGGCGGCTGCGACGGGCAGGGCGTGGGAGCGCCGTACTTCCTGGGCGCGCGTGAGGAGGAAGACGACGATCAGCAGCAGGCCGGCGGTGCCGATGTCGTTGAGGAACTCCGGGACGCGGCGCAGGAATCCGAGGCCGGAGAGCAGGAGAAGGACGACCACCACGGCGCGGCGGGGCGTGGTCCAGCGGGCCGCGACGACGTAGGTCGCGGTGAGGGTGAAGAGCGTGAGCAGCAGGGCCACCGCGCGCAGGCTGCCCACGTCGTCGTGGACGGTGAGCGCCAGGCGCCCCAGCACGGGGAGGCCGAGGGGGCGGTAGGGGCCCCAGCCTGCGTCGGGGGTGCCGTCGGCCCAGGAGCGGGCCTTGTTGGCGTACACGGCCTCCTCGTGTCCCAGATAAGGCTCGTGGTCCTGGAGTGCTGCCCAGATTCCGGCCGTCAGGGCCAGCACGGCCACCAGGTATGCCGCGCCCGGTATCCGGCGCAGCACACGCATCGCCACCACCAGCGGCCGGGGTGGGTCCGCCCGCCGCCACCAGGGGCGGGCGAGCCACCAGGCGGGGGCCGCGCCCAGCAGGAAGGGCCAGGGCTGCCAGCCGGGCAGCAGGCTGCCCAGGCCCGCGGCCAGCAGCAGTTGCTGGGCCACCGCGGCGAGGGTCAGTACGGCGGCGGCTACGAGGGCCACACCTGCAGTGCTCCTGTTTGACATCCCAGCAACGCCTCCATCATGCTTGTATTAATTCATTAATGGAAGCACACTGTTGGTCATGGAAGGTGATGTGGTCGAGTACCGGATCGACCGTGGCAGCGGCGTTCCCGCCTATGTGCAGATCGTGGAGCAGACCGAACGGGCGCTGCGGATGGGCACGTTGAAGGTCGGGGACAAGCTGCCCACGGCCAGGGAAGTGGTGGCGGCGACAGCCATCAACCCCAATACCGTGCTGCGGGCCTACCGCGACATGGAGCAGGCCGGCCTGGTCGAACTGCGCCGCGGTCTGGGGACCTTCGTGACGCGGTCGCTCGCCCGGCCCGGCGCGGAGGACGACTCACCCCTGCGCGCGGAACTCACCGACTGGACGGCACGCGCACGTGCGGCGGGTTTAGAAAGGGCCGACATCCTGGCCCTGGTCGCAGCCGCCCTGGACGCCCACGACAGCAAGCAAGACGAGCAAGACGAGCACTCCCCGGGCGACCGGGAGCAGAAAATGGAGGAAGCATGACCGGGCCTGACGCGCCGGCCGCGCTGCGCGCCACTGGACTCGGATTCCGGTATCGGGTGCGCGGCGGCTGGACCCTGCAGGACTGCGAGTTCACCGTGCCCAGGGGCCGTATCACTGCCCTCGTCGGACGCAACGGCGCCGGCAAGAGCACCCTGCTGCACCTGGCCGGCGGCCTGCTACGCCCCCGCACCGGGGACATACGGGTACTGGACACCGCACCCGGCACGCCCGGGGCCCGCGCCAGGGTCGCACTGCTCACCCAGGACAAACCGCTCTACCCCCGCTTCACCGTGGCGGACACCCTGCTGATGGGGCAGAAGCTGAACGCCTCATGGGACCAGGCTGCCTCCGAGCGGACCGTCCGCGAGGGCGGCATCGCACTCGCCGCCCGCGTAGGGGAACTGTCCCCCGGGCAGCGCACCCGTGTCGCGCTCGCCCTGGCGCTCGGCAAGCGGCCCGAACTGCTGCTGCTCGACGAGCCGATGGCCGACCTCGACCCCGTGTCACGGGGCGAGATCATGGCGGCGTTGATGACCGAGGCCGCCGAGCGCGGCACGAGCATCGTCTTGTCCTCGCACGTCCTGCCCGAACTGGAACAGACCTGCGACTGGGTACTGGTCCTGCGGGACGGGCGCATCGAATTGAGCGAAGACGCCGAGGCGCTGCGCGAGAACCACACCGTACTGACAGGACACGCCGACCAGGCCGACGCCCTGGCCGCACGGCACACCGTCGTCCACCGCCGCGCCGGTGGCCGACAGCTGACCGCCCTGATACGACAGCAGGGACCACTGCGCGGCGACTGGCACGCCGAGCGGCCCACGCTGGAGGACATCCTGATCGGCTACCTCCAGGCCAACGACACGCTGCGCCCGGCCGGCGCCGGGCGGACGGAGTCGGCGGCGTGAACGGCTCCCTCCGAACCGGCTCTCTCTGGCACGGCTCCCTCTGGCTCGCCTGGCGTCAGCAGCGAGTGCTGGCCGGCGTCGGCGCGGCCGCACTGGCCACCGCCGCGGCGATCGCCGCGTACAACCGCTCGGGCATGCTGGACGCCCTGCACAGCGGACTGTTCGACCACTGCGGCACCGGACCGCTGTACTGCACGCAGTCCGACACCGGCGTGCCCCTGCTGCTGGACATCGAGCCGCTGAAGTACCTCGGCACGCTGAACATCGTGCTGCCCGTCATCATCGGCGTCTTCTGGGGCGCGCCCCTGCTGGGCCGCGACCGGGAACTGGGCACGCACCGCATGGTCCTCGCCCAAGGCGTGAGCCGCGGCCGGTGGTTCGCCTCCCGGATGGCGCTCGCCGCGGTGACCACGGTGGCCGTCTCCGGCGTGCTCGCGGGGCTGTTCGCGTGGTGGTGGCAACCGGCCGCGGACCGGAGTTACGGCCTGTTCTGGTACGAGAACACCGCCCTGAGCGGCTCGGGCCCGAGTGTCGTCGCAGCCGCCCTGTTCGGCCTGGCGGCCGGCACACTGCTGGGTTTGCTGGCCCGCCGGGTGCTGGCCGCGATGGGTCTGACCCTCCTGGTGACAGGGGCGACGACCCTCCTGCTGCAGTGGACGCACAGGACCCGCCTGCTGGTCCCGCCGCACACCTACACCAGCGCCGGCAGCATCCCCAAGCCACCCATGGACGAGAAGTGGTCGACCGGCCACTACGGGCTGATCACCGCCTCCGGCCGCTACGACGACGTAATGAACTGCCCCTTCCCCTCAAGCGCCCAGCTCAAGGAGTGCATGGCCCAGCACGGCTACGTCGCCCGCTTCTACGAGGCCAACCCGGCCAGCGACTACTGGACCTTCCAGTGGACCGACACAGCCCTTCTCGGCGGCCTCGCCCTCCTGCTCACGGCCGTCACCATGCTGCTCCTGCGCCGCCGCGTCTGACCATGCTGCGTCACCTGTAACACCCCATACCCCTTTCGTCCCGCACCCCTTCATCCCCTCACCCGGGGCCCCTTTTGCACGGAGGTCGCTTCGCCATGCCCGCAGACGCCAAGTCACCGAAGAAACTGCGCAACAACCGCGCCGCCCTCACCCACAAGGTCGGCTACGCCCTGCGCCACCCCGGCCGCGTCGCCCCATACCTCAGCCGGGCCGGCCGGGACGCCTGGCTGCGCCTGAAGCACCCCGACCACGTCGGCTACTACCGGGCCGTCATGGCCTCCGACACCCGCCGCAACCCCGAAGCCGCGGTCGGCAGTCAGACCCATGACCGCTGGCTGGCGCTCGGGCAGATGCAGTTCGACTACCTCACCGAGCACGGGCTGCGCCCCGAGCACCGCATGCTCGACATCGGCTGCGGCAACCTGCGCGGCGGCTGGCGCTTCATCGACCACCTCGACGCCGGCCACTACTACGGCATCGACATCTCGCCCGACATCCTGATCGCCGCCAAGAGGACTCTCGCCGAGCGCCACCTCCAGGACAAGCTGCCGCACCTGACCATCACCGGCGACCTCACCCTGGACTTCCTGCCCAGCGACCACTTCGACGTCATCCACGCGCACAGCGTCTTCTCCCACTCGCCGCTGGACGTCATCGAGGAGTGCCTCGCCCACGTCGGCCGGGTGCTGACCGACACCGGGTTCTTCGACTTCACCTTCGACCGCACCGAGGGCGCCGAACACCAGGTTCTGCGCGAGGACTTCTACTACCGCACCGAGACCCTCCTGGCCCTGACCCGCAAGCACGGCCTGCATGCCTGCTTCATGGACGACTGGGAGGAACGCCCGCACGGCCAGTCGAAGATACGCGTCAGCCGCTGACCTCTGGCCTCGCGCGCGCGCGCGGAGAAGGCTCGCCCTGACACCCTGAGAAGAACGAGGAAACACGCGAGACGATGCAAGAACACGGAGACGTACGGCGCTTCCCGCGGACACTCGCCTTGCATCCCGCGATCGAGGACGAACCGTGCGGACGGGCCGATGCCGCCAGGGCGGACACCTCGCTGTGCCGTGTGTGGTGATCTCCCTTGCCCGGGAGCGGAGCGGTCGCCTCCTGAGAGAGGCACGCAGAACGCAGCTGCTACCAGCGATGGTCAACCCCTGGCCCTGGGGGGCGCTGCAGGCCTATGGCGAGCTCCTGACCCGACGGCCACGTCCGCTGGCCGTTCTGGACGTGCCGGACGAGGGCTGCGCGCAGGCACTGACCTGGCGTGTGCGCCTTCTGCGGCGGCTGGCGCCGGTGACGGTCCTCGCCCCCGAAGGCGCCTGTGCAGTCCTCGGGCCCTCAGCCGGGTCACGACTTTGTCACCCTCCGCGATCTGGTCTTCGATCTCGTGGGTTCCGGGTGTGGCCTCCCAGAACAGACGGAACACCTGCTTGAGTCCCGCGACCAGGTGCGAACCATGAGAGGGACCTCCCGGGCATCCCTGCCACCGGCAGGCCGATCACGATGACCGCGACGGTGATTCACCGCATCGAGAACGGCAAGCTCGCCGAAAAGCGGTCGAGCAAGGATCTCCTCGGCCTCCTTCAGCAGCTCGGCGTCATCCCGACGCCCGGCGGGGCATCGGGATGGTCCCGACCTGCTGCGATCCGAGCGGACCTGTGAGACAGGACGTTTGGTGGCGCCCTGCAACGCGCCGCCCTCGGTCCGGCTACGCGAGATGTGAACAGGGCGAACGTTGCTTGATGCACCGCTGGCTCCGCAACCTCTTACCGGCGCGGGGGCAGGACAGCAGCGGGGGGGTCTTCGAGGCGCGCTGTGGCAGGGGTTGCGGGCTAGCCGGCAACTGCCATTGAGCGTTGCTCAAACTGAGTTCGCTGGTCGTGGGGCTGGTGTGGGCGGAGACTGAGGTGCTCGTGCCGGTCGGGGGTGTGATCGGTAGCAGGTGATCATCCGACGCGTTGCCGGTTCGCCGGAATCGCGATGTGGGGTTGGGAGTGCCTCGCAGGCTCCGAGGAGAGCCGGGTGGGAAGGGGGCTGCTGGTGGCGGACATACTGGTCTGGGTGATGCAGCGGAGAGTGGTGCTGGCCGATCGCGCCGAACGGCTTCGCAAGGAGCTCGCCGAGATCGATGCCGAGGTGGTCCGGCTGGAAGCCGCCGAGATGGTGATCGGGCAGTTCATTGAGGCCGAGCGGAGCGGGCAGGCCGACGACCCGGACGTGGCCGAGGAGTTGGAGCGGGTGACGACTCCGGGCGCGCGCGGGATGCGACTGGTCCCGCACCGCGAGCCGGGCATGGACGAGAGCGCGCTGCCCGCCAACTATCAGGCGATCATGAAGATGGTGACCGCGGCCTCGGAGCCGGTCCCGGCCAATTGGCCGCCTTCACCTCGTGCCCGGCCGCGCTCAACCGCCTGGTCAGCGTCTTGCCGATGTTCCCGGTGCCGAGAATGCCGATCTTCATGGTGAAACTCCTTGTCCGAAACGGAACCCCGGTGTCTGTGACCGGGGTTCTCGGGGCTGCGGGCCGGCCGCGGACGCGGTGGTGCGGGTGAGTAATGGCGGCCTTGCCGAAGTGAGCGCCGTTCTTCGTGTTCGTCGTGTGTGTTCGCGGCGCGCCGGCGTTGCCGCTCTCGTGTCGTTGCCTGGACGAGAGCGGCGCCGGGTGTCTCAGCGGTGGGCGGCGCGGTTCATCTCGACGACGTCGTCGACGGTGAGGTTGGCACCGAGGGCGGCGATGCGTTCCGGGAGGCTGTCGCGGATGGCGGCGTCCTTGGTGCGGTCGGCCGCGGCCAGGGCCGCGGGCAGCTCGGCGAGGGTCAACTCGGTGCAGTAGGCGGGGCTGTTGGGCTGCTGGCGCCAGGAGTCGGCCAGTGTCCCGGCGTCGTAGGGGTCGAAGCCGGTGTCGTCCACCAGGCTCATGGCCACGCGCCGCGCCTGCTCGTTGTCACCGGCGACGGGGATGGCGAGGCGGCCGGGTGCTCCGGCCGGAACACCCTTGGCCCGCTGGGTCTCTGCCAGGGCGGCGTTCCATGCCTTGACCACGGGGCGGCCCAGCTGCTCGGCGGTGTACACGCTCTCCACCTGGCCGTTGTCGACCGCCTCGATCGGCTCGCTGAGCATGCCGGGGTAGTAGTTCGCGGTGTCGATGACCACCGTCTCGTCGGGCACCGACGCGAACAGGTCCGCCAGCTGGCCCGCCACCCCGAACGGGATCGACAGGACGATGACATCCCGGCCCTGGACGGCGTCGGCGAGGTCCACCGCGCGAGCCCCGGACTCCAGCACCTCCGCCCGGACGGCCTCGGGGCCGCGGGCATCGGCCACCTGGACGTCATGACCAGCCGTGCTGAGCTTGACAGCGAGGTTCCCGCCGATGGCACCGGCGCCTATGACAGTAATTTTCATTATTTGTCCCTTGAGAGGTTGTGCCGCCCCTGAGGGCAGCGCGAGGTGATGGCCGTGCGGTGGTGCCGCCTGGCGTTGCGGGGGCGGGACGCCTGGCGGTCTACGCCTGGGTGTCCCGCTGGCGGTAGCCGCTCGCGATGAGGGTGCGGAGCCGGTCGAGCGACTCCTCCTCGGTACCGGTGCCCTTGATCCAGGCCACGGAGCAGGCCGCGAGGAACAGGTCGTGCCCCCGCACCGAGGCACGCACGTGTCCCGCGCGCTGTGCTGCTCGCACGTACTGGTCGGTGGCGGTGATGAGGATGTCGCAGGGAATCGTGAGCGGGCTGTCCGGCTCCTGTGCGCGGGCCGCGGCCATGAGCGGTTCCGGCAGGCCGCTGTAGGCGCTGAAGTACTCCTCCATCGCCCGCAGCCATTGATCCAGCGCCTCGGCGGGGTCGCCGAGTTGCTCGATGCCTGTCCGGCGGGCCACGAGTTCCTCGGAGCGGGTCTGTAGCACGGCCGCGAGCAGCGCCTCCCGGGTGGGAAAGTGCCGGTACAGGGTGGCGGGCCCGACGCCCGCCTCCTTGGCCACCGCTTCGAGGGAGGTGCCGATCCCGTGCCGCAGGAAGTGCCGCTGCGCGGTCTCCAGGAGGGCCGCGCGGTTGCGCTGGACGTCCGCGCGCGGCTTGCGGCCCCGCTGTTCACCGGCACTCATGCGCCCTCCTGCCTGCCGTGGTCCTGCGGACGCATCAAAACGGATGCTGCCTCCGTATGCATTCGAGACTAAAACGGAGGCGGCATCCGGTCAAACCGGCGGCCCGACCACGGGAGCCCGGAAGTGCAGGGGCCGACATATCTGGCCGCAGAGCGCAGGGCAGAAGCCGTGCCGGCTGCACCATTCCAGGGTGCCCTTGTCCGGCCCCTGCAGCACGAACCGGCCCGGTCCCCGGTCCGGGACGTCAGGGGGTGAGCTGCTGGCGTCCGATGACGGAGAGCAGTTCGAGTTTGCTGTGGCTCTCCGTGCCGGGGCGGGTGGTCAGCACCACCAGAGTCTGGGCGCGGTTCTCGGTGTACAGGAGCTGGACGTCGACGTCGATGCGGCCGACTTCGGGATGGAGGAGGGTCTTGCAGTCGCCGTAGCGGGCGACCTCCTGCAATTCCCACATGCGGACGAACTCGGGGCTGTGTTCCTGGAGTTCGGCGAGGATCCGGGCGGCTCGGGGGGTGTCGCTGCCGGCTGTCAGCGCGGCCCGTAGGCGTGCCGCCTGGGCACGGCCGTGGCTTTCGTGGGTCTCCTCGGGATACACCAGGCGCTCGGCCGGGTCCATGAACCAGCGGTAGTAGCCACTGCTGGCCAGACCGGTGTGACGGGTCTGGTCGCCGAGCAGCGCGACGGCCAAGGGGTTCATCGCGAGGGTGTCGACCAGGTCGGTGGTTACCAGGGCCGGGGTATCGTCCAGGCGGTCCAGGACCCGCATCAGTGTCGGGCTGACGTGGTCGGAGCGGTGGAAACGGGCCGGGGCGTTGTGGCCGATGAGGACGAAGAGATGATCGCGTTCATCCAGGGTCAGCCGCAGCGCCCGGGCGAGCGCCGCGGTGATCTGTACGGAGGGCTGCGGAGCACGCTGCTGCTCCAGCCGGGCGTAGTAGTCGGTGGACATGCCGGCGAGCTGCGCGACCTCCTCGCGGCGCAGCCCCTGCGTACGCCTGCGCGGCCCCTCGACCAGCCCGACGTCGCGGGGCCGTAGCGTCTCGCGCCGGTGGCGCAGGAATGCCGCCAGTTCTCTCTTGTCCATGCCCTCATCCTCGTGGCATCCCGCCCGGCTATCCAGAGACCGCCGATCCATGGCTGAGCAGTCCCTTCCCGCCTGCGCAAGCCCACTCGGTCGGCCGACGTCGAGGCACTCGCAGCGAGAAGTCTCGATGGTCACCGGACGTGCATGACCCGCTGGGCAATGCGCCGCCCCGGCAGTGCGCCGCAGGCCGCCGGTACGGAAGACGGCCTGCGGCGACGGTCCCCCGTCAAGGACGCCCGCTTGGGACCGGTCCCGGGCCTCGTCGCCCGGCCCGGCCGGCCCGACGATGTTCACCGTGCCGGGCGCTCGCGTGCCCGTCGGCCCTCAGGACGCAGCCGGCCCCCTCTCGTGCGACGACCGGGGCGAAGCCGAAGACGCTTCCTTACCGTTCCGCATCCTCGGTGAGGACCACCCCGAAGCGGGTCCCGCTCGCGTTCGTCCCTCATGTGGCCCCACAGGACCCGCCCGCGTGCTGCTGGTTCCGCGTCGGTCACTACAGGTCGGTCAGCTACCGGTCATCATGGCGAGGACGTCGTCGTAGGAGCCGGTGGCCACCGCGTCGCGGATGAACCTTGCGGGCTCGACGACCAGCTCCTTCGCGTCGGGCTTCTCACGCAGCAGATCGAGGACCTCGGTGAGGAAGTCGTCCAACGGCATGGACTGCTCGCTGTCCTGCTGGCCCATCAGGGTCGTGCGCACGCCCGCCGGGACCACCTCTATCACCTGGACACCGGCGTCAGCACTGGCGAGCTGGATACGCAGGCTCTCGGAGAAGGAGTGCAGCGCGGCCTTGGTCGCGCTGTAGGTCGGCGTGATCGGGAACGGTACGAACGCCAGCGCGGAGGTGACATTCATGACGACCGCGTCGTCCTTGCCCACCAGCAGCGGCAGGAAGGCGTACGTCATCCGGATCGTGCCGAGCAGATTGGTCGCGACGTGATCCTCGGCGACCTGGAGTCCTGCCGGGTCAAGGACGCTCTCCAGCAGCTGAATGCCGGCGTTGTTGACCAGGACGTTCAACCCCGGGTGGCTCGCGGCCACGGCCTCACGGGCCCGGGCAATCGAGTCAGGGTCCGCGACATCGAGGACGACCGCGTCGATACCCGGGTGCTCGGCCGTGATCTCGTCAAGGAGTTCCTTGCGCCGGCCGGCGACAATCACCTTGTTGCCAGCCTCGTGCAGACGCACCGCCAGGCCGAGACCGATGCCAGAGGTGCCGCCGGTGATCAGGATCGTGTTGCCAGTCATCTTCATGGAGGTCTTGCTCCTTCGGTACGGCGGGCCGGTGACCACCCGCAGCCTCGACCGTAAGAGCGCCCGCACAGGGGCGGGAGAGGAAGGTTTGTCCATGGATCGGCAGTCTCTGCCTCGTGAAGAGAACGCCGGCCGTCGGGCCAGGTCCTGCAGAAACTGGACGGGGGCCGCTGGCCGAGCAGTCGCGAAGGCGCATCGCGTCGGCGAAACGCTCGCCTACGAGGGCGTCGTCCAGGAGCTCATCGCGCGCTCACGCAGCGACTTCGCGCGGCCGAGCCTGCTCGTCCTCGAGACCGCCTGGTTGATCGACCGGCACGGCGCCAAGGTGGCGACGGCGGGCGCGGCGACTTTTACGGCTGCTATCTCAGCACGCGCTACCGACCCGCGCCTGGCGGCCAACTCCTGAGCCCGCGTGCAGTCTGAGTTTGATCATTGACCTCGCTGCTGTTTCAGGCGCACGAGCCTCGTGACGCCCCATCAGAAGCAGCGTCGAACGAGCGTCAAGACACCTCCCCCACCGCCCCCTCACGAAGCTGGGGCAGAGCGTTCATCGCCCGCACCCCGCTCTTCGAAGCAGCAGGTGAGGCATGTGGCGCGAGCCTGCGACGCACTCCACGCGATGGACTGAGGGAAACAGGTCGGGCACACCTCGACGCATCTGAGCAGTCCAAGAAAATCGCAGGTCAGAGCGCCTTTGAAGCCGGCTCGAGAATCGCCACGCACTCCACGTGGTGCGTCATCGGGAACAGGTCGAAGGCCCGCAGCGTGCGCACCCGGTAGCCACCGTCCCGGAAGTAGGCCACGTCCCGGGCCAGCGCGGCCGGGTCGCACGCGACGTAGGCGATCTTCCGCGCGCCCAGCGACGCCAGGTGCTCCACCGTCTTCTTGCCCGCTCCCGCGCGCGGCGGGTCCAGGACGATGAGGTCGACCTCGGTGATCCCGGTCCGCGGAAGGACGCTCTCGACCTTGCCCTGTTCGATCCGCACCCGCTCGAAGCCGGCGAGGTTGTGCCGGGCGTCCTCGACGGCGCGCTTGCCGGACTCGATGCCGAGGACCGCGCCCTTGTCGCCGAGCCGGTCGGCGAGTGCTCCGGCGAAGAGGCCGACGCCGCAGTACAGGTCGAGCGCCATGTCGCCCTTGCGGGGCAGCAGGCCCTGCATGACGGCCTTGACGAGGGTGTCGGCGGCCTGCGGGTGGACCTGCCAGAAGCCGCCGCTGCCGACGCGGTGGGTGCGGCCGTCGGCCCGCTCCCGTACGAAGGCGCGGCCGTGGACGCGGTGGATGCCGCCGTCGTGCTCCTCGACGCGCATCACGGAGACGGGCCTGTCGAGCTCGACGAGGGGAAGGCGGGCGCCCGGCCGGGGTTCGAGGATCACCATGCGGTCCTGGGAGCCGGTCGCGGCGATGGCGTCGACGGAGGCCATGCCGGACCAGTCGCGCTCCTCGATGCCCAGCTCGCTGACGCCCTGCGCCGCGATCATGCAGTGCTCGATCGGCTCGACCTCGTGGGAGCGGTGGCGTCGCAGGCCGGCGTTGCCGTCGGCGTCCACCGCGTACTGCACACGGGTCCGCCACTGGGGCACCTGGCCCGCGGGCAGCTTGTCGCCCTCGGCCGGCATCACGGTGCCGTCCCAGCCGGCCTCCTCGGGCGTGAGGCCCGCGAGCCGCTGCAGCTGCTCGGCGATCACCTCGCCCTTGAGGCGGCGCTGCGCGCCGGGCTTGGCGTGCTGCCAGTCGCAGCCGCCGCAGCGGCCGGGGCCGGCGTACGGGCAGGGAGCCTCGACGCGGTCCTTGGACGCCTCCAGGACCTGCACGGCGTCCGCCCGCAGGAACCGCGCGCCCTCTTCGCCCTCCGTCACCCGGGCCACGACCCGCTCGCCGGGCAGCGTGTGCCGGACGAAGAGGACCTGACCGGCCTCCGTCCGGGCGATGCAGTGGCCGCCGTGGGCGACGGGGCCGATCTCGACTTCGTACTCCTGCCCGACGAGCGACACCGCCTGCGGGTTGTTCGGTTCTGCCTGCATGGCGGGGTGACTCCACAACGTCGAACGAGGAACGGCCGGACAACAGCCCACCAGTCTACGTGGCTGTCGTCCGGCCGTTCACCACGCGCCGGGACGCGGGGACGAGGGTTCGCGCGGAGCGCGGGTCAGTGCTTCGCGTCCGGCCCCGGGGAGCTCCCGGCGCCGCCGGAATCCGGCCGGCCGCGCGGAGCCGACGGCTCCTTCGGCCGTCCCTCCTGGAGGGGACCGCGCCGCACCGAACCGGGAGCGTTCCACTCCGAGCGCCTGCGCGCCCGCTTCTTCGCCGCCTCGGAGGACTGCAGCTGGTAGGGGACGGACGTGACCATGACCCCGGGCGTGAACAGCAGCCGGCCCTTCAGCCGCAGGGCGCTCTGGTTGTGCAGCAGGTGCTCGTACCAGTGGCCGACGACGTACTCCGGGATGATCACCGACACCGCGTCGCGCGGCGATTCCTGGCGCAGGCTCTTGACGTATTCGATGACCGGCCGGGTGACCTCGCGGTAGGGCGAGTCCAGGACCTTCAGCGGTACGTCGATCCCGCGCCGCTCCCACTCGTCGCGCAGCGTCTTCGTCTCGGCCGGGTCGACGTTGACGGTCAGCGCCTCCAGGGTGTCGGAGCGCATCAGCTTGGCATAGGCGAGGGCGCGCAGCGTCGGCCGGTGGATCTTGGAGATCAGCAGCACCGAGTGGACGCGCGAGGGCCGCACGGTGTCGTCGCTGGGGCCCTCGGGGGCGGCGATCTCCGCGGAGACGCCGTCGTAGTGGCGGCGGATCGCGGTCATCGTCCCGTAGAAGATCACCATGCCGAGCAGGGCGACCCAGGCTCCGTGCGTGAACTTGGTGCCGAGGACGACGACCAGGACCAGGCCGGTGAAGAAGGCGCCGAAGGTGTTGATCGCCCGTGAGCGGACCATGTGGCGGCGCTTGACCGGGTCGTTCTCGGTCGCGAGGAGACGGTTCCAGTGCCGGACCATGCCGGTCTGGCTGAGCGTGAAGGACACGAACACACCGACGATGTACAGCTGGATCAGCCGGGTGGAGTCGGCGCCGTAGATCACGACCAGCAGGGTGGCCGCGCCGGCGAGCAGCACGATGCCGTTGGAGAAGGCGAGGCGGTCGCCACGGGTGTGCAGCTGGCGCGGCAGGTAGCGGTCCTGGGCGAGGATCGAGCCGAGCACCGGGAAGCCGTTGTAGGCGGTGTTCGCCGCCAGGAACAGCACCAGCGCGGTGGCCGCGGCGAGCACGATGAACAGGAAGCTGCCCTTGCCGAAGACGGCCTCGGCGACCTGGGTGATCACCGGGTTCTGGACGTACTCGGAGCCGACGGCGACGCCGTTGTGCAGCAGGTCGGCGGCCGGGTTCTCGGCCATCCGGACGTCGGTGACCAGGGCCAGCACGATGATCCCGCAGAACATGGTGACGGCCAGCAGACCCATCGCCGCGAGCGTGCTCGCCGCGTTCTTCGACTTGGGCTTGCGGAAGGCGGGGACGCCGTTGGAGATCGCCTCCACGCCGGTGAGCGCCGCACAGCCGGAGGAGAAGGCGCGCAGCAGCAGGAAGACCAGGGCGAAACCGGCCAGTCCCTGGTGCTCGGCCTTGATCGTGTACTCGGCGGTCGGCGCCCGCATGGTGTCGCCGAGCACCACCCCGCGGAAGGCGCCCCACGCGATCATGATGAACACGCCGGCGACGAACACGTAGGTCGGGATGGCGAACAGCTTGCCGGACTCCTTGACGCCGCGCAGGTTCATCAGCGTCAGCAGGACGATCACGGCGACCGCGCAGGCCACCTTGTGCTCGACGACGAACGGGATCGCGGAGCCGAGGTTCTCGATGCCGGAGGCGATGGAGACGGCCACGGTGAGGACGTAGTCGACGAGGAGCGCGCTCGCGACGGTCAGGCCCGCCTTGGGGCCGAGGTTGGTGGTGGCCACCTCGTAGTCGCCACCGCCGCTCGGGTAGGCGTGGACGTTCTGCCGGTAGGAGGCGACCACCGTGAACATCAGCACGACGACCGCGAGGGCGATCCAGGGGCTGAAGTGGTAGGCCGACACGCCCGCGATGGACAGGACCAGCAGTACCTCCCCAGGCGCGTAGGCCACGGAGGACAGCGGGTCGGAAGCGAAGACGGGCAGGGCGATGCGCTTCGGCAGGAGCGTTTCTCCGAGCCGATCACTGCGCAGTGCGCGCCCGATCAGAATCCGTTTGGGCACGTCGGTCAGTTTGGACACAACAGAGGATCGTAGGCCTTCGAACACGGGACCGCCCACCCTCCCCCGGGCTCAGCCGGGTGACGGCGTGGCGCGTCTGCCTCCCGGGTGAAATCGGCCGGTCGGCGGCGGCGGGTTGCGCAGCCGCGGCGGTCGCCATGTCTATATGACAATTCCCCGCCCACTGCCGCCCCTCGGAGGGTCCATGCACACGACCGCGGAGCTCATCGGCGCCGTAGGAGCCTTGGTAGGCCTGGGAGTTCTTACCTTCCTGAGTCTGTGGAGCATCAGTCGACGCTGATCCCCCCTCCCCGGCGCCGCGCGTACGGTGCACGGGGGTGCCCTGCGACGACCGCGCCTGTGTAGCTTGGGCGGCGGTCTGAGACCCTGTTCCCAGCCAGGCCAGAAATTTATGGACTTCTTTACTTCTTGACCCTCGGAAGGACGGTCGTGCACATCGTCATCATGGGCTGCGGCAGAGTGGGCTCCGCTCTCGCGCAGACCCTGGAGCAACAGGGGCACACGGTCGCTGTGATCGATCAGGACCCCACCGCCTTCCGACGACTGGGCTCCGGTTTCGGCGGCCGTCGTGTCACCGGGGTCGGATTCGACCAGGACACCCTGCGCGAGGCGGGCATCGAGGAGGCCGGCGCGTTCGCGGCCGTCTCCAGCGGCGACAACTCGAACATCATCGCCGCCCGAGTGGCCCGCGAGATGTTCGGCATCGAGAACGTCGCGGCCCGCATCTACGACCCGCGCCGCGCGGAGGTCTACCAGCGCCTGGGCATCCCCACCGTCGCCACCGTCCGCTGGACGGCCGACCAGATGCTGCGCCGGCTGCTGCCGTCGGGCGCCGAGCCGCTGTGGCGCGACCCCACCGGGGGCGTCCAGCTGGCCGAGGTGCACGCCGCCGCGTCCTGGGTCGGCCACAAGATCAGTACCATGCAGGAGGAGACGGGCGTCCGCGTGGCGTTCCTGACCCGGCTCGGCGAGGCCATCCTGCCCAGCTCGCAGACGGTCCTCCAGGAGGGCGACCTGGTGCACGTGATGCTGCGCACCGACGAGGTCGAGAAGGTCGAGGCGTCGTTCGCCGAAGGCCCGAAGGAGGACGGTCACCGATGAGGGTCGCCATTGCCGGAGCCGGCGCCGTCGGCCGCTCGATCGCCGGCGAGCTGCTGGAGAACGGCCACGAGGTCCTCCTCGTCGACAAGGCGCCGACCGCCATCTCGGTCGAGCGCGTCCCCCAGGCGGAGTGGCTGCTGGCCGACGCCTGCGAGATCACCTCACTGGACGAGGCGGCCCTGCAGCGCTGCAACGTCGTCATCGCCGCGACCGGCGACGACAAGGTCAACCTGGTCGTCTCGCTGCTCGCCAAGACGGAGTACGGCGTCCCGCGCGTCGTGGCCCGGGTCAACAACCCGAAGAACGAGTGGCTCTTCAACGAGTCCTGGGGCGTCGACGTGGCGGTGTCCACCCCGCGCCTGATGTCGGCGCTGGTCGAGGAGGCGGTGAGCGTCGGCGACCTGGTGCGCCTGCTGCGCTTCAGCCACGGCGACGCCAACCTCGTCGAGCTGACGCTCCCGGAGGAGTCGGCCCTGGCCGGCACCCAGGTCGGCGACGTGGAGTGGCCGGAGGACACCTCGCTGGTCACCATCATCCGCGGCACCCGGGTTCTCACCCCGACCCGGGAGGACTCCCTGGAGCCCGGCGACGAACTGCTCTTCGTCGCCGCCCAGGCGAGAGAGGAACAGCTCGAGGACCTGCTGTCCGTCCGCAAGGACGACACCGGCGACTGAGCCGACGAGGGTCACGACGGCGAAGGGCGCCCTGAGATCTCAGGGCGCCCTTCGGCTTTGCCGCCACCTGTACCCGTGCCTGCGTCTGTGCCTCTCGGCGCGGCGCCTTCACCGGGACGCTCGGCCCGGCACGGGAGCTAGCTCTCCCGGCGGTGCCGCCCGCCGACCTCCGCCGCCGACTCCGCCTTCGCCGCCTCCGCGGCGGCCGCGGCCTTCTCCTCCGCCTCCATCTCCGCGAACACGTCGATCGGCGCGGGCGCCTTCGCGAGGAACACCCAGGTCAGCCAGACGGCCAGCAGGAACGGCGGGATCTTCAGGGCGACCAGCACCCAGCCGAGCTGGGCGGTGTCGGCCCACCAGTACAGCGGGAAGAGGATCGCGCACTTGGCGAGCAGGATCAGACCCCAGGCCCAGCTGGCCTTGGCGTAGGCCTTCTTGCGCCCGGGGTTGCGGGTCCGCCAGGAGAGGTTCTCCTTGAAGACCGGGCCGAGGATCAGACCGATCAGCGGCACTCCGCACAGCGTCGTGACGATGTACGCCAGCGCGAGACCCAGCGTGTAGAGCATGCCCGGCAGGTAGAAGGCCTTGGCGTTGCCGGTCATCATCGCGAAGACGACGCCGAAGGCGACACCGAACACCCCGCTGAACGCGTGCTTGACCGTGTCCTTCATCGCCAGGCGGACCACGACCAGGACCAGCGACACCGCGAGCGCGGCGATCGCGGACATGTGCAGGTCCTTGTTGATCGTGAAGATCGTGACGAAGACCAGGCCGGGCACCACCGTCTCGACCATGCCGCGGATCCCGCCGAACGCCTCGAACAGCGCGGCCTCCGTCACCGCCCGGGCGTCGGCCGCGGCGGTTTCCTCCGCGGTCGGATGCTCCACGGTCGTGTCTTCGGTCGGCTTGTCGAGCGACGTCACCGGCTACTCCCTACCCAGGGGTCTCAGTTCGTACTTGGGGTTGAACAGCACCCGGCGGCCCCGGCTCATGGAGACCCGGCCCGATGCGATGAGCCTGCGCCCCGGCTCGATGCCCACGATGGAGCGCCGGCCCAGCCACACGACGTCCAGCGCGGCGCTGCCGTCGAACAGCTCGGCCTCGAGGGCCGGGACTCCGGCGCGCGGCCGCAGGGTGACCGTGCGCAAGGTACCAGTAACCGTGACGATCTGTCGGTCCTGGCAGTCGTCTATTCGCGTGCAGCCGGCCGTCTCGGCGTCCTCGCGCAGCTCCTCGGACTCCAGGTCCTCCTGCGACGAGGAGAGCCGGTCGAGCATGCGCCGGAACCGGCCCGCCGGCTTTTCGGAACGAGGTACAGCACTCATGTCTGAAGCGTACCGGGGTGCCCCCTCCGAGCCGTAGCCGCCGCCGTACTCCCCGCCCCGGCCACCGCCGAGCCCGCGGCCCGCCACCCGCCACCGGCAGCCGTCCCGCCCGGGGCCGTATCGGCCGCCCGACCCGGCTTCAGCGCTCGAACCGGTAGCCCATCCCGGGTTCCGTGTGGAAGTGCCGGGGGTGCGAGGGATCCGCCTCGAGCTTGCGTCTGAGCTGCGCCATGTACACCCGCAGATAGTTGGTCTCCGTCCCGTACGACGGCCCCCACACCTCCTGCAGCAGCTGCTTCTGGCTGACCAGGCGACCGGTGTTGCGCACCAGCACCTCCAGCAGATGCCACTCCGTGGGCGTCAGCCGGACGTCCTTCCCGGCCCGGTTGACCTTCTTGGCGACCAAGTCGACGGTGAACTCGTCGGTCTCCACCAGGGCTTCGTCCTCACCCCCGGCGGGTTCGGCCCGGCGCACGGCGGCGCGCAGTCTCGCCAGCAGCTCGTCCATGCCGAAGGGCTTGGTGACGTAGTCGTCGGCGCCGGCGTCGAGCGCCTCGACCTTCTCGTCCGAGGAGTGCCGGGCGGACAGCACCAGGATCGGCGCCCGGGTCCAGCCGCGCAGCCCCTTGATCACCTCCACGCCGTCCAGGTCCGGCAGCCCGAGGTCGAGGACGACGACGTCGGGGTGGCGGGCGGCGGCGAGCCGGAGGGCGGTGGCGCCGTCGTGGGCCGCGTCGACCTCGTATCCGCGGGCCTTGAGGTTGATCACGAGGGCGCGCACGATCTGCGGCTCGTCGTCGACGACGAGCACCCTCGTGGACGGCTGGGGTGACCCCCCGGCCTGGCTCAGCATGAGGTCCGCCTTTCGGGTCGCACGGGTTGCTGCTCGGGGCGCGGGCCGGCCGCGCGGACGGTGAGGACCATGGTGAGACCGCCGCCCGGGGTGTCCTCGGCTTCGAGGGTGCCGCCCATGGCCTCCGCGAAGCCCCGCGCGACCGCGAGCCCGAGGCCCACCCCCGCGCCGCGCGGGGCGTCGCCGTACCGCTGGAAGGGCGCGAAGATCCGCTCCTTGGCCTCGTCGGGGACGCCCGGCCCGCGGTCCACGACCCGCACCTCGACGCGGTCGGACATCGCACTCGCGGCGACCAGCACGCGCGCGCCGACGGGACTGTACTTGACCGCGTTCTCCACCAGGTTGGCGACCGACCGCTCCAGCAGGCCGGGGTCCACGGCGACCATCGGCAGCGTCTCCGGGATGTCCAGCTCCACGCTCCGCTCCGGCTCCGGCACCCCGCCGAGCGCCATCGGCACCACCTCGTCGAGGTCCGTCTCCCGGATGATCGGCGTGACCGTGCCGGTCTGCAGGCGTGACATGTCCAGCAGGTTGCCCACCAGGTGATCGAGACGGTCCGCGCCCTCCTCGATGCCGGCCAACAGCTCCGCCCGGTCCTCCGGCGACCAGGCGATGTCCGGGGAGCGGAGGCTGGAGACCGCCGCCTTGATGCCGGCCAGCGGGGTGCGCAGGTCATGGCTGACGGCGGCCAGCAGGGCCGTGCGGATGCGGTTGCCCTCGGCCAGCGCGCGGGCTCGTTCGGCCTCCTCCCGCAGGCGCCGCCGGTCCAGCACCACGACCGCCTGCGCCGCGAACGCGGCCAGCACCCGCCGGTCCTCCGCGGGCAGCACCCGCCCGGTGAGCGCGAGCGCCAGGTGGTCGCCGACGGGCACGTCCACATCGGCCTCCTCGGGCCGCTCGACCGGGCTGCCCACGCCGACGTGCCCGGCACGGGTCCACGGCGCCCGGTCGTCCGCCCGCTCCAGCAGGGCGGCGGACTCCATGGCGAACGTCTCCCGCACCCGCTCCAGCAGCGCCTCGAGACTGGTCTCGCCCCGCAGCACGTTGCCCGCCAGATACGAGAGGATCTCGGACTCGGCCCGCAGCCGGGCCGCCTGGTGCGTGCGCCGGGCCGCCAGATCCACCACCGAGGCCACCGACACCGCCACCCCGACGAAGATCACGATGGCCACGATGTTCTTCGGGTCGGCGATCGTCCACCGGTGCAGGGGCGGTGTGTAGAAGTAGTTCAGCAGGAGCGAGCCCACGGCCGCGGAGGCCAGGGCGGGCAGCAGACCGCCGAGCAGCGCCGCCGCCACCGTCACGGCCAGGAACAGCAGCATGTCGTTGGCGAGGCCGAGGTGGACGGTGTTCAGCAGCAGCGCCGCCAGCGCCGGTCCCGCCACGCCGGCGAACCAGCCCCAGGCGATCCGGGTCCGCCCGAGCCGGGCGCCCCGGGCCACCGGCAGCCCGCGCCCCCTCGCGACCTCCTCGTGGGTGACGATGTGCACGTCGAGGTCGGTCCCCGACTCCCGGGCGACGGTCGCGCCGACCCCGGGCCCGAAGACGTACTGCCAGGTCTTGCGGCGCGAGGAGCCGAGCACGATCTGCGTGGCGTTGACCCCGCGGGCGAAGTCCAGCAGCGCGGCCGGCACATCGTCGCCGACCACGTGGTGGAAGGTGCCGCCGAGATCCTCCGCGAGGGTGCGCTGGAGCGCCAGCTCCTTCGGAGAGGCCGAGGTCAGTCCGTCGCTGCGCGCGATGTACACGGCCAGCACCTCGCCGCCCGCGCCCTTCTCCGCCAGCCGCGCCGCCCGCCGGATGAGGGTGCGCCCCTCCGGGCCGCCGGTCAGCCCGACCACGATCCGCTCGCGCGAGCCCCAGATCGCCGACACCCGGTGGTCGCGGCGGTACTGCTTCAGGTACGCGTCGGCCCGGTCGGCGACCCACAGCAGGGCGAGCTCGCGCAGGGCGGTGAGGTTGCCGGGCCGGAAGTAGTTGGACAGGGCGGCGTCGACCTTGTCCGGCCGGTAGACGTTGCCGTGGGCCATCCGCCGGCGCAACGCCTGTGGCGACATGTCCACCAGTTCGATCTCGTCGGCGCGCCGCACGAACTCGTCGGGCACCGTCTCCTGCTGCCGGACGCCGGTGATCGACTCCACGACGTCGCCGAGGGACTCCAGGTGCTGGATGTTCACCGTGGAGACCACGTCGACGCCGGCGGCGAGCAGTTCCTCCACGTCCTGCCAGCGTTTGACGTTGCGCGAGCCCGGGATGTTCGTGTGGGCGAGTTCGTCCACCAGGGCGACCTGCGGGGCGCGGGCGAGGACCGCGTCCACGTCCATCTCGGGGAAGGCGCCGCCGCGGTACTCCAGCTCCCGGCGCTCGATCTGCTCCAGACCGTGCAGCAGCACCTCGGTGCGCTGCCGGCCGTGGTGCTCGACGTACGCCGCCACGCAGTCCGTGCCGCGCTCCAGCCGCCGGTGCGCTTCGCCGAGCATGGCGTACGTCTTGCCCACGCCCGGTGCCGCACCGAGGTAGATCCGAAGCTTGCCGCGTGCCATGGCCTCACTGTCTCCCGCTGAAACCGCGTGTGCAGCGTCGACCTTACGGCCAACGGTCCCGACAAATGGGATGATCCGACAGGCGAGGGGGGTCGTTGACGCAACCCTGACGCGACCGGACGGCCGTCGACGCCCCTCGCCCCTTCATCGGACGAGCCCCCCCGGATCGGTTCACGCGCAATCGCCCCCCGTGGGCCCGCACGGCGAGGGCGATGGGGCGGCGGCCGCCGGCGCGCACGACGAAGGGCCGCACCCCCGTGAGGGTGCGGCCCTTCTCAGCCGTGGGTCCCGGCGCCGGGCTACCGGACCTCGGTGATCTCCGGTCCGCGCTGCAGCTGGCCCATGCCGCCCGAGAAGCGGGAGCTCTCGTCCTGCTGCTGCACGCCCTCGGGCACCATCTGCGCGTCGTTCGGCAGCTTCAGGACGATCGGGTCGCGCGGCGCCATCGGGCCCTCGCCGCGCACCACGACCGTGTCCCGGAAGATCTGCTCGAGCAGACCCGCCGCCTGCGGCTGCACCGCGCCCTGGCCCGAGATCACCCCGCGCAGGAACCAGCGGGGACCGTCCACGCCGACGAAGCGGACGACGTGGAAGCCGCCCGTGCCGTCCGGCAGCTGCACCGGCACCTGGGCCCGCAGCTCCCAGCCCAGCGGCCCTTCGACCTCGTCGACGATGCCGCCCTGCTGGGTGATGCCGGAGCCGATCTCCTCGCGCACCTCGCCCCAGATGCCCTCGCGCTTGGGAGCGGCGAAGGCCTGAAGCTGAATGGCGCTGTCACGCAGCACGACCGTCGCGGCGACGATCGCGTCCCCGGCGACCTCGACCCGCAACTCCATCCCGTCGACCCCGGGCACGAAGAGCCCGCCGAGGTCCACGCGCCCCTCGGCGGGGTCGCGCACCTCCGAGTCGTCCCAGGGCCCGTCGGGCCGCGGCTCCGGCTCGAGCCGCACACGCTCGCGCGCGCCCTCCACGTCGTCCGCCTCAGCGTCGACACTGTCGACGACCTGCTCGGCCTCGCCGGCCGCGTCCTCGGCGGCACCCTTCTTGTTGCGACGTCCGAACACGTCACTGTCCTTCCCGGTCGGATACGACCGAAGCGTATCGATTCCCACCCGTCGCGCCGCCGTCGGCGGCCTGACCGCTTGTACCGCTTGCGCCGCCCACGGCGGCATGGCCGCCGGTGGACCCGAAGCCCCCTGCGGCCCGCGCCGACCCGGGAAGCTCCGCCACCTCCTGGAAGCGGACCCTCTCGACCTGCTGGACGACCAGTTGGGCAATCCGGTCGAAGCGCTCGAACCGCACGGACTCGCGCGGGTCGAGATTCACCACGATCACCTTGATCTCCCCACGGTACCCGGCATCAACCGTCCCCGGGGCATTCACGAGGGCGACGCCGCACCGGGCGGCCAGCCCCGACCGGGGGTGCACGAAGGCCGCGTACCCCTCCGGCAGGGCGACGGAGACCCCCGTGGGCAGCACGGCCCGCTCCCCCGGCGCCAGTTCGCGGCTCTCCGTGGTGCGCAGATCGGCTCCCGCGTCGCCGGGGTGCTCGTACGCCGGAAGCGGTACGTCCGGATCGACGCGCCGGATCAGGACGTCCAGGGGACCGCGGCTCACGGGTTCACCTCGAAGGCGCGGGCTCGCCGCACCTGGTCCGGGTCGCTCATGGCGGCCTGGATCTCCTCCGCGCGGCCGTGGTCCACGAAGTGCTCGACGGCGACCTCGATGAAGAGGGCGTCGGCGCGGACCGCGACGGGCCCGTCGGGGCCGCCGATCCGCCCGGTCGCGGTCGAGTAGATCTTGCGCCTGGCCACCGCGGTCACCTCGGCCTCCAGGTGCAGCGTGGTGCCGACGGGCACGGGCCGGACGAAGTCGGTCTCCAGCCGTCCGGTCACGGCGATCGTCCGCAGCAGCCAGTTCAGCGAGCCGAGCGTCTCGTCCAGGGCGGACGCGAGAACCCCTCCGTGCGCCAGTCCCGGAGCGCCCTGGTGGGCCGGCTGCACGGTGAACTCGGCGGTGACGGTCACGCCCTCGCCGGCCCGCGCCTGCAGATGCAGACCGTGGGCCTGCCCGTCGCCACATCCGAAACAGTGTTCGTAGTGGGCGCCGAGCAGTTCGCCGGGCGCGGGGGCGTCGGGGTGCCGGACGGGTTTCTGGGCCCCGGCCGGAGGCTCGAGAGCTGCGGAAGTACCACTCACAGCCGCAGACCTTACCCGCCCGCCGGAAGCCCCCCGCCACCGTGCCCGGCAGTGCTGTGCGCCGCCCCCTGCCCCGGCCCTGAGCGGGGACCGTGCCAAGCTTGGCTCCATGCAGCTCTCCGCGGCCCCGTACGAAGAACGCCTCACCGCCCCCCGCTCGTGGTGGTTCGTCTCGTTCCTCGTGGGCGTCTCCATGGCCCTGATCCTGCTGCCCTTCGGCACCCTGCCGCTGCTCGGCGGTCTGGTCGGCGGCACCGCGGCCGCGGCCGTCGTGGCCAGCGCCTACGGGTCCCCGCGCATCCGCGTGGTGGGCGACTCGCTAATCGCGGGCGAGGCGAAGATCCCGGTCACGGCGCTGGGCGACGCCGAGGTCCTGGACGCGGAGGAGGCGCGCGCCTGGCGCACGTACAAGGCCGACACCCGGGCCTTCCTGCTGCTGCGCTCCTACATCCCCACCGCACTGAAGGTGGAGGTCACCGACCCGCAGGACCCGACGCCCTACCTGTACCTGTCGACGCGGGAGCCGGAGCGGCTGGCGCAGGCCCTCGGGACGGCGCGCGCGGCCGCGGCGCAGGCGTAAGGGCAGCAGTCCGCGGGAGCCCCAGCGGGCCTCGGCAGGCCTTCAGGAAGGCCTTCAGCGTCCGGGGGCGCCCGGGTTCTCGGGGTTCAGCGGGTCGTGGGTGATCTCCCCGACGGCCAGTGGCTCCGCGGGCTCCTCCAGCGCCGGCAGTTCCGGCAGCGCGTCCCACGGCACCTGCGCCTTCCGCAGGTCGGCCCGGATCTTCCCGGCCAGCCTTCTGGTGTCCCGCCGGTTCATGAGCGCGCCGACGGCGGCGCCCACCATGAAGGGCATGAGGTTCGGCAGGTTGCGGACCATGCGCTTCATGATCTGCTGACGGAGCTCGCGCTTCATCTGGCCGCCGAGGGCCGCGTTGACCGAGGACGGTTTCATGACGTCGATCCCGCGTTCGCCCGACCACGAGTGCAGGTAGGCGGCGCTGCGGTCCTTGAGACCGCCCGGCGGCCGCAGGCCGTAGACCTCGTGGAGTTCGGCGATCAGCTTGAGCTCGATCGCGGCGACGCCGGTGATCTCCGCGGCGAGTTCGGTCGGCATGGCCGGCGGCACCGGCAGCATCGCCGCGGCGCCGATGCCCGCCCCGACGGTGGACGTGGCGTTCGCCGCGCCCGTCACGAGCTTGTCCGCGAGCTGCTCGGGCCCGAGGCCGGGGAACTGTGCGCGAAGCGTCCGGAGGTCCCGTACGGGGACCCGCGGGGCGATGTCGATGATCCGGTCGGCGAGATGCGCCAGGCCCGCCCTGGCACTGCTCCCGCCCTTACGGAGGCCTTCCCGGGCCAGGCCGGTGGCCTTGTCCCGGATGACCGCCGCCCGTCGCTTGGCGACGGGGGCGGTGTTCCGCGTCGGCGCCGGGAGGTCAGCCCGTTCACTCGCACGTTCGAGCGAGGCCGATCCTGCCGGGATCGCTCCCGTGCCGGATGAGCCTCGCTCGTCGTCACGCACGCCGTGGGGGCCCTCCGCGGGCCCCTTGTCCGATCCCCGCAAGGGGAAACGGCGCTTCCGGGGAGGGGTCGAGCCAGTCACGGCCGACCCGCCCTCAGTCGCAGTCGCGACAGATCGGCTGGCCGTTCTTCTCGCGGGCCAGCTGGCTGCGGTGGTGCACCAGGAAGCAGCTCATGCAGGTGAACTCGTCCTGCTGCTTCGGCAGCACCCGGACGGCCAACTCCTCGTTCGAGAGGTCCGCGCCGGGCAGCTCGAGGCCTTCCGCCGCCTCGAACTCGTCGACGTCGACCGCCGAGGCGGACTTGTCGTTCCGCCGTGCCTTCAGCTCTTCAAGGCTGTCTGAATCGACGTCGTCATCTGTCTTGCGTGGGGTGTCGTAATCGGTGGCCATGTCGCCTCTCCCCCTCTGGGTGTCTTGCGGTGTCTCCAGCGCACGTAACGCGTGAGAGGCCGGACTTGTGCCCGCCTCGAGGCGGAGATTTTGCCTCACATCAAGGTCTGTTACTCAATCGACACCCAACCGAACTCCTCACGAGTGATCGGCTGGGGTGGCGATCGGGACCGTACACGGTCCGAATGCCGCACTTCAAAGGCGTCTCACCGTGTACTTCCCGTGATCAGTACCCCCGAAAACCCGGCTTTTCCGGGCGTTATGACAGCATTCATGATCACGGAGAGTAGATGGCCGGAAATTCGCCCTTGTGATCGATCACACACGGGTAAGCCCGACAGGGCCCCGGAAAATTCCGCGCAAAGCGAACAAGCCCGCGTGTGTCGCGACATGATCTCAGACAGGAAAGGTGACCCGCATCACAAGCCCTCCCCCCTCGCGAGGCCGAGCCGCGATGTGGCCGCCGTGCGCCCGGGCCACGGACCGCACGATGGACAGACCGAGCCCGACCCCCTTGTCGCTACCCGTCCGTTCCGTACGCAACCGGCGAAACGGCTCGAACAGATTGTCGATCTCGTACGCCGGCACGACCGGCCCGGTGTTCGACACGACGAGCACCGCCTGCCCGTGCTGCATCTCGGTGGTCACCTCGACCCAGCCGTCCTCGGGAACGTTGTACCGCACCGCGTTCTGGACGAGGTTCAGGGCGATCCGCTCCAGCAGCACGCCGTTGCCCTGGACGACCGCGGGCTTCTGCTCCCCGCGGATCAGCACGCCCTTGGCCGCCGCCTCCCCGTGCACCTGGTCCACGGCCTGCTCGGCCACCTCGGCCAGGTCGACCGGCTTGCGCTCGACGATCTGGTTGTCGCTGCGGGCGAGCAGCAGCAGCCCCTCGACCAGTTGTTCGCTGCGTTCGTTGGTGGCCAGCAGCGTCTTGCCCAGCTGCTGCAGCTCCACCGGCGCTCCCGGGTCGGAGAGGTGCACCTCCAACAGGGTGCGGTTGATCGCCAGCGGTGTTCTCAGCTCGTGCGAGGCGTTGCCCACGAAGCGCTGCTGGGCGGTGAACGCCCGCTGCAGGCGCTCCAGCATGTCGTCGAAGGTGTCGGCCAGCTCCTTGAGCTCGTCGTCCGGACCGTCCAGCTCGATACGGCGGGACAGGTCCGAGCCCGCCACCGCGCGTGCGGTGCGGGTGATCCGGCCGAGCGGGGACAGCACCCGGCCCGCCATGGCGTAGCCGAAGGCGAAGGCGATCACCGCGAGACCCAGGAGGGCCAGCAGGGAGCGGCTGAGGAGGTTGTCCAGAGCCGCCTGGCGCTGGTGGTTCATGCACTGGCTGATCGCGTCGTTGAACTCGCCCAGTGTCTGGCCGCTCGCGAGCCCGGGACAGTCGGTGCTGGAGACCTTCAGGTCCCCGACGTCGATGATCTTGAACAACGGCTGGTTGCCGGTGTGCAGGGCCTGCGCCGCCAGCAGGTAGATGATCGACAGCAGCATGATGCCGGCGATCAGGAACATGCCGCCGTACAGCAGGGTCAGCCGTATGCGGATGGTCGGGCGGAGCCAGGGGAAGGGCAGCTGCGGGCTGCGGGGGTCCCAGGTGGGCTTGGGGGGCGCCTGCGGAGGCGTGGGTGTCGATGCCACGGCGGTCAGATCCGGTAACCCGAACCGGGGACCGTGACGATCACCGGAGGTTCGCCCAGCTTGCGGCGCAGTGTCATGACGGTCACCCGTACGACGTTGGTGAACGGGTCGGTGTTCTCGTCCCAGGCCTTCTCGAGGAGCTGCTCGGCGGACACCACGGCCCCCTCGCTGCGCATCAGCACCTCGAGGACGGCGAACTCCTTGGGGGCGAGCTGGACCTCCTTCCCGTCGCGGAAGACCTCGCGGCGGTTGGGGTCGAGCTTGATGCCGGCCCGCTCCAGGACGGGCGGCAGGGGCACGCTGGTGCGCCGGCCGAGGGCGCGCACGCGCGCGATCAGCTCACTGAAGGCGAAGGGCTTGGGAAGGTAGTCGTCGGCGCCGATCTCCAGTCCCTCGACGCGGTCGCTGACGTCACCGGAGGCCGTGAGCATGAGCACGCGCGTGGGCATGCCGAGTTCGACGATCCGGCGGCAGACGTCGTCGCCGTGCACGAGGGGGAGGTCCCGGTCGAGGACGACCACGTCGTAGTCGTTGACGCCGATGCGCTCCAGGGCGGCCGCGCCGTCGTACACGACGTCGACGGCCATGGCCTCCCGGCGCAGTCCGGTGGCCACCGCATCGGCGAGCAGCTGCTCGTCCTCGACGACGAGTACGCGCACGTCGCTTGTCCTTCCTCTGTCCACCCGCGTAGCGCCACTCGAGCGCACGCGGGCGGGGGTTTCCGGTGAGTGAGGCTTCCATCCTGCCCTTTTCGGCCATAAGTCGGCGGTAAGGCGGTGAGCGCCAGATGAAGAGCGGGTGTGAGGCCCGGGAATGCGAGATTTTCTCGTCGGGTTGAGGTTTCCGTGGAAGAGCGCGGGGGGAGGACGGCTTTACACCCCGCGATCACGCTCTGCATGTGCCGCAGCACCATGCGGCACTCCGCGCTCCGCTTCCGCAGAGTGGACGCGGGTGTCCGGCACCGTCGCCGCCCGGCGGGACTGCGCTGGGCACCTGTGAGACGTGATCGCCCCTTCCCAACCCGGCACACCCCCGTGCCAACGACCCACGACCCAGGACGAGGGGGCGCAGCATGGACGCATTCACCGCAGGACTTCTGCAGCGCATAAGGGCGACCGAGTCCGACCTGACGCGGGCTCGCGACGAGGGCGACGAGTTCCTCGCCGAGGTGGAGCAGGGCGAGCTCGACGACCTGCGCCGCCTCGCCGCCGACCACGGTGTGGAGGTCGGCGCGACGAGCGTCTGAGCAGTTCGCAGCACGACGGAGGGGCCCCGGCGAATCCAGCGCCGGGGCCCCTTCCGCCTGCTCGCGCGACGGCTCAGTCGTGCCAGGCGCCGAAGTCCTCCAGCAGGCGCTGCAGGGGCTCGAAGACGCCGGGGGTGGCCGCGATCGCCAGATCACGTCCGGGGCGCTCTCCGGGCCGTCCGCCGGTCAGCGCACCCGCCTCCCGGGCGATCAGGTCGCCCGCCGCCAGGTCCCAGGGGTGCAGGCCGCGTTCGTAGTAGCCGTCGAGGCGGCCGGCGGCCACGTCGCACAGGTCCACGGCCGCCGATCCCCCGCGGCGGATGTCCCGCAGCAGGGGGATCAGCCGTTGCGCGACGTCGGCCTGGTGGGTGCGGACCTCGGTGACGTAGTTGAAGCCGGTGGAGATCAGCGCCTGGTCCAGGGGGGGCGTCGGCCGGCAGGTCAGGGTCCGCTCGTCGTCCCGGGCGTCGGTGACCCGGGCCCCGCCTCCGCGCACCGCGCGGTACGTCTCGCCGCGCATGGGGATCGCGACGACCCCGACGACGGTCTCGCCGTCCTGTTCGGCGGCGATGGAGACGGCCCAGGTGGGGAGGCCGTACAGGTAGTTCACCGTGCCGTCGAGGGGGTCGATCACCCAGCGGACGCCGCTGGTGCCCGCGCTGGCGGCGCCCTCCTCGCCGAGGAGGCCGTCGTGGGGGCGGTGTTCGGCGATCAGGGAGGTGATCAGTTTCTCGGCCGCGATGTCCATCTCGGTGACGACGTCGATCGGGCTCGACTTGGTGGCGGCGACCTCGAGGTCGGCCGGACGTCCGTCGCGCAGCAGCTCACCGGCGCGGCGGGCGGCCTCCTCGGCGAGTCGGAGCAGTTCCGTGTGCAGGGGGTCGGTCACGCCGTTCCTCACGCGTAGGGGCTGTCGGCGCCCGCGGCGGCGGGCTTGGGGGCACGGGCGGGGCAGCAGCCGACCGGGCACAGGTCGTGGCTCGCCCCCAGGGCGCCCAGCGCGCAGGGGGTGACGTCCAGGCCGCTCTCCGCCGCGGCGCGTTCCAGGACCAGCTCGCGGATCGCGGCGGCGAAGCGCGGGTCGGCGCCCACGGTGGCCGAGCGGCGCACCGGCAGGCCGAGCTCCCGCGCCTTGGCCGTGGCCTCCGTGTCGAGGTCGTAGAGGACCTCCATGTGGTCGGAGACGAAGCCGATGGGGGCCATCACGACCGCCGGGGCGCCGGCCGCGTGCCGTTCCTCGAGGTGGTCGCAGATGTCCGGCTCCAGCCAGGGGATGTGCGGGGCGCCGGAGCGGGACTGGTAGACGAGCTGCCAGGGGTGGTCCACGCCGGTCCGCTCGCGGACGGCGTCGGCGACGAGCCGAGCGGTGTCCAGGTGCTGCTTCACGTACGCGCCGCCGTCGCCGTGCTCCTCGACGGGGCCTGAGGCGTCGGCGGCGGCGATCGGGATCGAGTGGGTCGAGAAGGCGAGGTGCGCGCCGTCGCGGACGTCCCCCGGGAGGTCGGCCAGCGACCGCAGCACGCCCTCGATCACGGGCTCCACGAAACCGGGGTGGTTGAAGTAGTGCCGCAGCTTGTCGACCCGGGGCGGCTCCAGGCCCTCGGCCTCCAGCGTTGCCAGCGCGTCGGCGAGGTTCTCACGGTACTGGCGGCAGCCCGAGTACGAGGCGTAGGCGCTGGTGGTGAGCACGAGGACGCGCCGGCGGCCGTCGGCGACCATCTCGCGCAGGGTGTCCGTGAGGTACGGGGCCCAGTTGCGGTTGCCCCAGTAGACCGGCAGGTCCAGGCCGTGGCCGGCGAAGTCCTTGCGCAGGGCGTCCAGGAGGGCGCGGTTCTGGTCGTTGATGGGGCTGACCCCGCCGAACAGGAAGTAGTGCTGCCCGACTTCCTTGAGGCGTTCCTTGGGGATGCCGCGCCCGCGCGTCACGTTCTCCAGGAACGGAACCACGTCGTCCGGCCCTTCCGGGCCGCCGAAGGAGAGCAGGAGCAGGGCGTCGTAAGGGGTGGCATCGAGCGCGTCTCGCATGGGTCGATCCTGCCACCCGCCTCCGGCGGTCGCGGCAGGGCGGGGCGCCGGACGGGAGCGCGGCCGCCCGCCCGTATGCGTTAGGGTTGCCTAAGTTCGACAGCTGTATGAGCTGCTTCACGCCTTACCGGTTCCGCCGGGATCCGGATGCCTGCCGAGTCCCTGCCGAACCGCCTCCCTCACGCCGCGCCGGCCTCGCACACGCGCGTGACCGGACCCCCGGAGACCCTTCGTGCCCAGCCCGTACCGCGCCCTGTTCACCGCTCCCGGCTCCAAGAGCTTCTCCGCCGCGGGGTTCGTCGGCAGGATGCCGCTGTCGATGATGGGCATCGGCGTGGTCACGATGGTCTCGCAGCTCACGGGGCGCTACGGGCTCGCGGGCGCGCTGTCGGCGACCATCGCACTGGCGGCCGCGGTCTTCGGGCCGCAGATCTCGCGCCTGGTGGACCGCCACGGTCAGCGCAGGGTGCTGCGCCCCGCGACGCTGGTCGCCCTCGGCGCCGCGGCCGGGCTGCTGCTGGCCGCGCACTTCGAGTGGCCCGACTGGGTGCTGTTCGCGTGCGCCGCCGGCGTCGGCACGGTGCCCAGTCTCGGCGCGATGATCCGGGCCCGCTGGGCCTCCCTGTACCGGGGCACCCCCCGACTGCACACCGCGTACTCCTTCGAGTCCGTGGTCGACGAGGTGTGCTTCATCTTCGGGCCGATCATCTCCATCGGTCTGTCCACGGCCTGGTTCCCGGAGGCCGGACCGCTGCTCGCAGCCTGCTTCCTGGCCGTCGGAGTCTTCTGGCTGACCGCCCAGCGGGCCACCGAGCCCGCGCCGCACCCGCGCGACGAACAGCACGACACGGGTTCGGCGCTGCGTTCGCCGGGACTGCAGGTTCTGGTGGCCACCTTCGTGGCGACCGGCGCGATCTTCGGTGCGGTCGACGTGGTCACCGTCGCGTTCGCCGACGAGCAGGGCCACCAGGCGGCCGCCAGCGTCGTCCTGGCGCTCTACGCGGCCGGCTCCTGCCTAGCGGGGCTCGTGTTCGGACTGCTGCGCCCGAAGGGCCCGGCGGAACGACGTTGGCTGCTGGGCGTGTTCATGATGGCCGTGAGTATGATCCCCCTCCTACTGGTCGGAAACTTGCCGTTTCTGGCCGTGGCGCTGTTCGTAGCGGGCCTGGCCATCGCTCCCACGATGATCACCACCATGTCCCTCATCGAAGAGCACGTACCACGCGCGCGATTGACCGAGGGCATGACCTGGATCAGCACCGGGCTCGCGGTCGGCGTCGCGCTCGGCTCCTCCATCGCCGGCTGGGTCATCGACGCGGCCGGGGCGCGGGCCGGGTACGGGGTTCCGGCGGTGTCCGGAGCCGTCGCGGTCGCGGTCGGTTTCCTGGGGTACCGCCGGCTGAGAAGGCCGGCGCCGGGTCGTGGAGGCACCGTTGAGCAGCACAGCGAGCGGGAAGAACGCCGTCTGGCGTAACTGGGGCGGCAACGTCGTCGCACGTCCCGCGCGGGAGGTCACGCCCGCCTCCGTCGACGAACTGGCCGCCGCGGTGCGCCGGGCCGCCGAGGACGGGCTGAAGGTGAAGGCGGTCGGCTCCGGCCACTCCTTCACGTCGATCGCCGCGACCGACGGCGTGTTGATCCGCCCTCAACTGTTGACCGGCATCCGCGACGTCGACCGGGAGAACATGACCGTCACGGTCGAGGCCGGCACGCCGCTCAAGAGACTCAACCTGGCTCTCGCACGCGAGGGCCTGTCGCTCACCAACATGGGCGACATCATGGAGCAGACGGTGTCGGGCGCCACCAGCACCGGCACCCACGGCACGGGCCGCGAGTCGGCCTCCATCGCCGCCCAGATCAAGGGCCTCGAGCTGGTGACGGCCGACGGCTCGGTGCTCACCTGCTCCGAGAAGGAGAACCCGGACGTCTTCGCGGCGGCGCGGATCGGCCTGGGCGCCCTCGGCATCGTCACCGCGATCACCTTCGCCGTGGAGCCGATCTTCCTGCTCACCGCGCGCGAGGAGCCGATGCCCTTCGACAGGGTCCTGGCCGACTTCGACGCGCTGTGGGCGGAGAACGAGCACTTCGAGTTCTACTGGTTCCCCCACACGGGCAGCACCAACACCAAGCGCAACAACCGCAGCGCCGGGCCCCGCAAGCCGGTGAGCCAGGTCGCCGGCTTCGTCGAGGACGAACTCCTCTCCAACGGCGTCTTCCAGGTCGCCCAGTGGGTCGGCCGCGCGGCCCCCGCCACGATCCCGGCCATCGCCAGGATCTCCAGCAAGGCCCTGTCCGCGCGCACCTACACCGACATCCCCTACAAGGTCTACACGTCCCCGCGCCGGGTGCGGTTCCTCGAGATGGAGTACGCGCTTCCCCGGGAGGCCGTGACCGAGGCACTGCGCGAACTGAAGGCGATGGTCGACCGCTCCGGTCTGCGCGTCAGCTTCCCCGTGGAGGTGCGCACCGCGCCGGCGGACGACATCACCCTGTCCACCGCCTCGGGACGCGACAGCGCGTACATCGCGGTGCACATGGTCAAGGGCGCGTCGTACTCGCAGTACTTCACCGCCGCCGAGCACATCTTCACCGCGTACGAGGGCCGACCGCACTGGGGCAAGATCCACACGCGGGACGCCGAGTACTTCGCCTCCGTCTACCCGCGCTTCGGCGAGTTCACGGCACTGCGGGACCGGCTCGACCCCGACCGTCGTTTCCAGAACGACTACGTGCGCCGGGTCCTGGGGACGTGACGGGCGTCGCCGACGGGCCCGGCCTCGTTCCACGTCCTCCCGTCCGGGCTCCTCGATGCTTTCCGGCCTTTGGCGCATACCGGGGACTAGCCCGACTTTTCCGCACCGGGTAGGCCAACCGCTCCACAAAGGGGCGTACGGGTGAAACCGGGAGTTCCGATTCGGGCGATTGCGTGAGGTACGCCACTTTCAAGATCGTCAAATGCGCGCCACGAAGGGCCAATTCCCACCTCGCGCCAGAAGTTGGGTGGCGCGCCAATCCACGCACGTGGCCCAAATGGAGTACTGTTGCGAGCCCTGGACCCGGTCTCCCGCCAGGATGTCCGGGGCCTCGCCGGACCACCTGAAGGGGACCGGTCGCACAGGGTGACGGCTTCGGTGACTCAGCGTGGAGAATAGGTAACCGTGCCATAACGGCGGCGCGGGATCCGTGCCCGACACGCCGGGCAACTCGGCAAGGTTGTGGCAGGCTGCACCCGGGCAGGCCACACTCGACTAGCGGAAGCAGCGACGCACGTGACGTCGGCAGGCACCACCCGGGAGGTCCCCATGCCCGAACTGCGTGTCGTGGCCGTCTCGAATGACGGCACACGGCTGGTGCTGAAGGCTGCGGACAGCACGGAGTACACGCTTCCGATCGACGAGCGTCTGCGCGCCGCCGTACGCGGCGACCGTCCCCGCCTCGGCCAGATCGAGATCGAGGTGGAGAGCCATCTCCGCCCCCGCGACATCCAGGCGCGTATACGTGCCGGTGCCACCGCGGAAGAAGTCGCCCAGATGGCCGGCATCCCCGTCGACCGTGTGCGCCGCTTCGAGGGCCCCGTGCTGGCCGAGCGCGCCTTCATGGCCGAACGGGCCCGGAAGACTCCGGTCCGTCGGCCCGGCGAGAACGCCGGACCCCAACTCGGCGAGGCCGTCCAGGAACGGCTGCTGCTGCGCGGCGCCGACAAGGACACCGTCCAGTGGGACTCGTGGCGTCGCGACGACGGCACCTGGGAGGTCCTGCTCGTCTATCTGGTCGCAGGCGAACCGCATTCGGCGAGCTGGACGTACGACCCGCCCCGGCGGCTCGTCCAGGCGGTCGACGACGAGGCGCGTTCGCTGATCGGCGAGTCCGACGACCTGGCCGCGCCGGAGCCCAGCTTTCCGTTCGTCCCGCGCATCGCACGGCTGCCGCGCGACCGGCCGCTGGACCGCGCCCTCGACCGGGAGCGGCCCAGCCTGCCGGCCCCGCCGTCCGAGTCGGCCGAGGAGAGCGCCGAGCGCGAACGCGACTCGCTGACCAGCCTGTTGGAGGCGGTGCCGAGCTTCCGCGGCGACATGGTCGTCCCGGAGCGCCCGGCGGACGCCGTCACAGAGGAGCCGGACGAACAGGAGCCCGAGGTCGAGGAGCCGCCGGCGCCCGCCGCTTCGGCCGGTTCCGCCTACGCGGACGTCCTCATGCCGCGGTCCGTCGGCAGCCACCGCGAGCGTCTCGTCGGCGCCACCGACCGCCAGGCCGAGGCGGACGGCGTCCGTCCGGGCCGCCGGGCCGCGGTGCCGAGCTGGGACGAGATCGTGTTCGGCACCCGGCGCAAGAAGCAGGAGTGACCGGGGCCTCGGACCAGCCCCGCGGGGCGTCCGCCGGTTCGCCGACCCCGGCGCGCACGGCGCTTTCTACGCAGCAGGAGGGCCGCACCCGTTCGGTGCGGCCCTCCTGTGCTGCCCACCCGGTGGGATCACTGCGGGTCCGGGCCCACGGCGACCGGCCGGGACGGGTCCGAGGACCACTGCGACCAGGACCCGACGTACAGGGCGGCGGGGATGCCGGCGACGGCCAGGGCGAGCACCTCGTGCGCGCCGGAGACGCCCGAGCCGCAGTAGACGCCGACCTCGGCCCCGTCGGACGCCCCCAGGGCCTTGAAACGGTCCCTCAGGTCCTCCGGGGCCAGGAACCGTCCGTCCCGGCCCACGTTGTCGTTCGTCGGCGCGGAGACGGCGCCCGGGATGTGCCCGCCGACGCGGTCGATCGGCTCGACCTCGCCCCGGTACCGCTCCCCCGCGCGGGCGTCGAACAGCACTCCGGAGCGGGCGAGGGCCGCGGCCTCGTCGGCGTCGAGCAGGCCCGTGGCGCCCGGGACCGGCGCGAAGTCGCCCTCCACGCGCGCGGGGACGTCCACCGAGAGGTCCCCCTGCCACGACGGCAACCCGCCGTCCAGGACCCGCACGTCCGGGTGACCCGTCCAGCGCAGCAGCCACCACGCGCGTGCCGCCGCCCAGCCCTGCCCGCCGTCGTAGACCACGACCGGCCGGCCGGCGAAGACGCCCGCCCGGCGCATCGCCGCGCCGAACTCCCCGAGGTCGGGCAGCGGATGACGGCCGGCCGCCCCCGCGGAGCCCGCGAGATCGCGGTCCAGGTCGACGTAGACCGCGCCCGGCACATGCCCGGACTCATAGGCGGCGCGGCCGTCGAAGGGCGGCTCACCGGCCGCCTTCGCCGTACTGAGCTGCCAGCGGACGTCGAGGACGACGGGCGGGTTCTCCCCCGCCAGGTCGCCGGCCAGTTCCGATGCGGTGATGATGGCGTTCATGGTCACCATCCTCGCGTACGGGGTGGCCCCGTCGCCCGTGTCCGGCTACTCTGCTCGGCCGGACAGCCTCGATCACGAGGCGTGCGGGATCGAGCACGTGCCGTACAGGCGATCGACATGCGGCGACACCCGCGCGTGAACCCCGGGGAAACCCCCCACCAGGGAGCCTCCGAGGCGGCAGCGACACGACACCCCGAGTGGCCGAGGAAAGGGAGACGATGACCGAGGCAGGCGGGCCGGCCGGCACGATCGGCGCGACACACGCGCGGTATGCACCCGGGACACCCTGCTGGGTGAGTCTGATGGCGCACGGGTTGACGGCGACGCAGGAGTTCTACGGGCAGCTCTTCGGCTGGGACTTCCGGCCCGGCCCGGAGCAGCTCGGACCCTACGTGCGCGCGCTGCTCGACGGCCAGGAGGTCGCCGGCATCGGCCAACTCCCCCCGGACCGCCACCTGCCCGTCGCCTGGACGCCCTACTTCGCCTCCGACGACGTGGACAGCACAGCGGAAACGGTGAGGCTGTGCGGCGGCACGATCGGGGTGGGCCCCCTGGACGCCTCCGACGCCGGACGGCTGGCGATCGGCTCCGACCCCTCCGGCGCGGTGTTCGGCGTCTGGCAGGCAGCGGGCCACGTGGGCGCCACCGTCTCCGGCGTGCCGGGAACCCCCGTCTGGAACGATCTGACGACCTATGAGACGGCGGGCGTCCGCAAGTTCTACGAGACGGTCTTCGGCTACGCCGAGGAAGCCGTGGAGTCCCCCGACCACGACTACGTGACCCTGCATGTCGGCGGTCACCCGGTCGCCGGTCTGCACGGCGTGGGCGCCGCACTGCCCCGGGACCTGGGGCCGCACTGGACGACGTACTTCGAGGTGGCCGACACGGACGCGGCGATGGTCCGGGTGACCGAGCTCGGCGGCCGGGTGCTCACACCGGCCCAGGACAGCACGCACGGGCGCGTGGCGGTGGTGGCCGACCCGGAGGGCGCCCGCTTCGCCCTGATCCAGGAACCGCGGTAGGCAGCGGCGGCACGCCTTCCCGCACGCGCGCGTCGCTCAGATCTGCTGTACCGGCAGCACGTCCGGGGACAGGGCGGCCGCGCGTGCGGACGCCGCGGTCATCCGGCGTCGGTGGTGGCGCCTGCACAGGACCTCGTAGCCGACCGTGTCCGCCTGGTTCACGTCGCCGACGACGACCTGCGCGCCCTCGACGACCATGAAGCCGCCCACCGTGCGGGCGTTGTGCGTGGCCCGGGCGCCGCACCAGCACAGGGCCTCGACCTGCAGCACCTCCACGCGGTCGGCGAGTTCGACGAGCCGCTGGGAGCCGGGGAACAGCTTGGAGCGGAAGTCGGTGGTGATACCGAAGGCGTAGACGTCGACGTCCAGGTCGTCGACGACGCGCGCGAGCTGGTCGATCTGCTCCTCGGCGAGGAACTGCGCCTCGTCCGCGATCACATAGTCCGCACGGCCGCCCTGCGAGAGGTGGTCGACGAGATAGGCGTACAGGTCCTGGCCGTCCTCGACCTCGACCGCGTCGGTGACCAGGCCGAGACGGGAGGACAGCTTGCCCTCGCCCGCACGGTCGTCGCGGGTGAAGATGATGCCCTGCAGGCCGCGCGCGGATCGGTTGTGCTCTATCTGGAGAGCCAGCGTCGACTTCCCGCAGTCCATGGTTCCGGAGAAGAACACCAGCTCGGGCATGGGAAGTTGAACGCCTTTCGGTGAGGTGAGCGAGAGCAGGGACGGTTCCGGGGCTTCAGGAGCGTACTTCGAGCAGGGGGACCAGCTGCTCGGCAGGGGTCATGGAACCGTGGTTGCCGACCATCGAGGACTCCTTGGGCTCCCGCTCGGAGGCGATGAGCAGGACGTCGTCCCGGGCGGCCGCGATCACGTCGCCGAGACGGGCGTGCACCCGCTCGTCGATGCGCGGACCGAACCAGCCCGCGTCGATCGCCTCCTCCCGGGAGGCCACCCAGAACTGCTCGCCGAGCACCTCGCGCCAGCAGGTCAGGACGTCGTCCGCGGCGCCCGGCACGGCGTAGACATGGCGGGCTCGGCCCTCGCCGCCGAGCAGGGCGACACCGGCGCTCAGCTCCCAGTCCGCGTCGAAGTCGATCCGGTGCTCCTCGTCGAAGGGCACGTCGATCATGCCGTGGTCGGCGGTGACGTAGAGCGCGCTGCGCGGCGGGAGCTGCTCGGCCAGACGCTGGACCAGCCGGTCGACGTACATGAGCTGACCGCGCCAGGTGTCGGAGGCGACGCCGTAGCGGTGCCCGGCGCCGTCCAGTTCGGCGTAGTAGGTGTAGACGAGGGAGCGGTCGCCGGCGGCCAGCTGCTCGGCGGCGCAGTCCATGCGCTCCTCGCCGGTGAGCCGCCCGTGAAACGTTCCGCCGCTGAGCGCGACCTTGGTCAGCGGGGTGTTCTGGAACGCGGGGGACGACACCTGGGCGGCGTGCACGCCCGCCTTGTGGGCGAGCTGGAAGACCGTGGGATAGGGCTGCCAGACGCCCGGCGTGCTCCACGGCTGCCAGCGCAGCTGGTTCATCAGCTCGCCGGTGGCGGGGTTGCGCACGGTGTAGCCGGGCAGGCCGTGGGCGCCCGGCGGGAGGCCGGTGCCGACGGAGGCGAGGGAGGTCGCGGTGGTCGCCGGGTAGCCGGCGGTGAGCGGGCGTCCGGTGCCGCCGCGCGAGCTGCCGAGGAGCGCGTGCAGGTAGGGCGCCTCGTCGGGGTGGGCCTTGATCTGCTCCCAGCCGAGGCCGTCGATCAGGAAGACGCAGTTGCGGTCGGCCGCGGTCAGCTCGGGGATCGCCGCGGTCATGCCGGGCACGCCCAGGCCCGCCGCCAGCGTGGGCAGCAGGTCGGCGAGGGAGCCGGAGCCGTATGCGGGGACGGGCGCGGAGGCGACGGCGAGCGGTTCGGGGAAGTCCCAGGAGGCCTGCTGCGTCATCAGCGGGTGACGTCCGCTGTCGCCTCGGAGAGCGCCTGCGCGAAGGCGAGCGCCTGGCGCACCGTCTCCGGGCCGTCCCCGGCCTCGCTGACGCGCAGACTGAGGTCGTCCGCCGTCGAGTTGCCGGTGTAGCCGTGGTCGGCGTCGCAGTTGGGGTCGCCGCAGGCGGCCGGCTCCAGGTCGATGCGGGAGACGGCGCCCCAGCCGATGGTCAGCACCACCTCGCGCGGCAGGGTGCCCGGCGTGTACGACTCCGGGTTGGCGACCACGCGGCTGAGGACGACCGACGAGATGCGGCCGAGCTTCACGGACTCCGTGGACGTCGTGGCGTACGGCGTCGGGGAGGTGGTGTCGGCGGCCTGCTCGTCGGTGTGGCTGACGATGAAGCGGTTGCCGGTGAGCACCAGCACCGTCACATGCCGGCGCACCTCGTTCTGGTCGAACGTGGTCTCCTGGTGAACCAGGTACGACCGGATCGGATCGCCGCCGACGGCGGCCTCCACCGCCTCGGCCACGAGGGCCGGGTAGTAGCCGCTGCGCTCGATCGCCGCGCGCAGCCCCTGGGTCGTCGTACTGGTCTTGGCCATGGGGTCCATCCTACGGGGACCCGCTGACTGCGAGGTGCCTCTCGCGATCGCTTCCGGGGGCCGGGAGCAGGGGCGGGGCGCGTCTCCTCAGCGGTGGGGCCGGCGCACCCACGGGGCGAACCGCTGCCCGGGGGCGCGTCCTCGCGCGCGTGCCTGAGCACGTGCTCCCGGACGATCTCGAGCCGTTCCGCGGCCACGAGACAGGGGGTGGGACCGGGGCCGCCCGCGTCGGCGTCGAACGCGGCCACGACCCAGGGGCGTTCGCCGAGGCGGCGGTCCAGGCTCGCGAGTTCGCGGGGCGTCGGCTCCCGGAACACGGGGTCGTGGAAGGCCGCCGGGCAGGCCACGTGGGCGGCGGGATCGGCGAAGACGAGTTCCAGGCAGTGGTGGCACGCGAGGTCCGCGCCGGCCGCCGACCGGAACTCGCCGGGGGCCAGGCCCTGGCGTCCCGGTCCCAACCAGGACCCGTCGGGCAGACCGACCGCGGGGGGCCGCACGACCGCGGGGCCCCGGCCTCCGGCGTCCGGGCCGGCTCTCCCCCGTCCTTCGGCGCCCGGGTCTGCCGTGCGTCCGCCTCAGTACACCGGCAGGGTCCGGGGGCCGAGGTCGTCGCGCGCGGGCGGGGGTGCGAGGCGGACGGAGGCGCCGAGGACGCTCAGGCCGTGCGGGGCGACGACCACCGGCTCCAGGGTGACGGCGACGACTTCGGGGTGGTCGTCCACGAGTCGCGAGACGCGCAGCAGCAGCTCTTCCAGGGCGCGGGTGTCGACGGGCGTCGAGCCCCGCCAGCCGAAGAGGAGCGGGGCGGTCCGGATCGAGCGGATCAACGACGTCGCGTCGCGGTCGGTGACGGGAACCAGTCGGTGGGCCATGTCCCCGAGGAGCTGCGAGGCGGCTCCGGCGAGCCCGAAGGACAGCACGGCCCCCGCCGCCGGGTCGATGACCGCCCGTACGACGGTGTCGACCCCCCGCGGCGCCATCGCCTGGACGACCGGCCGGAGCTCCTGCGCCTTTCCGAAGAGCTCGGTCAACTCGACGTATGCCCTGCGCAGTTGCTCTTCGTCGGCCAGGTCGAGACGGACGCCGCCCAGGTCGGCCCGGTGCCGCAGGTGCGGGGCGGTGGCCTTGAGGGCGACGGGGTAGCCGAGGTCGGCGGCGGCCCGCGCGGCCTCGTCGGGGGAGAGCGCGGGAATCGCCCGGCGGATGCGGACGCCGTAACGGCCGAGCAGCTCGACGGTCTCCTCGGCGCCCAGGGTGAGTCCCTGCCCGCGCGTGAGGAGCCCGTCGATCAGTGCGGCGGCGCCCCGCTCGTCGATGTCCTCGTACTCGGGCACCCGGCCCGGGTCCGCCGCCTCGCGCCGCCACTGGGCGTACTTCACGGCCTCGGCGAGGGCGCGGACGGCGCGTTCGGCGGCCGGGTAGGCGGGGATGAGGTGTGCGCCCTCGGGCGCCTCGACGACGGGGGGCTGCAGCGGTCCGGCGTCCTGTGCCGCGGCACGCGCGCGTGAGGTCGCCTCGGCGCGCGGTGCGGTGCTCGCCGCGGCGGACAGCGCCGCCGCGAGGCCGCCGAGCTCCACGTGCACCACGAGCACCGGTTTGGCCGGAGCCGCGGCCGCCGCCGAGCGCAGGGCGTCCGCGAGTTCCGCGTCGCCGGGCGAGGTCTCCCCGATCGCCGGGATGGCCGTCACGACGACGGCGTCGCACGTCTCGTCGGCCAGGGCGCGCGCCAGTGCGGCGTGGAAGTCCTCCGCCGCGGCCTCGGTGGTCAGGTCCAGCGGGGGCAGGGGCCGCAGCCCCTCGGAGAGGCAGGCGTCGTACGTGAGCAGTCCGAGGGACTCGGAGTTGCCGAGGATCGCGACGCGCGGCCCCGTCGGCAGCGGCTGACGGGCGAGGAGCAGGCCCGCGTCGACCAGCTCGGTGATGGTGTCCACGCGGATCACGCCGGCCTGCCGCAGCAGCGCCGACACCGTCGCGTGCGGCAGCCGTGTGGCCCGGACGGCGTGCCCCTGCGGCGCGGAACCGGCGCCCTGGACGACGACCAGGGGCTTGGCGGCCGCGGTGCGCCGGGCGAGGCGGGTGAACTTGCGCGGGTTCCCGATGGACTCGAGGTACATGAGGGCGACGTCGGTGTCGGGGTCGTCGTACCAGTACTGGAGGACGTCGTTGCCCGAGACGTCCGCACGGTTGCCGGAGGAGACGAAGGTCGACACGCCGGTGACGCCGGTGACGCCGCCGCCGCGCCGGTGCAGCCGGGACAGCAGGGCGATGCCGATGGCGCCGGACTGGGCGAACAGGCCGATCCGGCCCGGCCTCGGCATCTCGGGGGCGAGGGAGGCGTTGAGCCGCACCTGGGGCGAGGTGTTGATGACCCCGAAGGCGTTGGGGCCGATGATCCGCATGCCGTACGCGCGCGCGTGGCGTACGAGTTCACGCTGCCGCTCGCGCCCGTCGGGACCGCTCTCGGCATAGCCGGCGGAGAGGACGACGAGTCCCTGCACACCGTGTTCGCCGCACTCGGCGACTGCCGTGGGCACCTGCTCGGCCCGGACGGCGACGACCGCGAGGTCCACGGGCTCCGCGATGTCCCGGATCGAACGGTGGGCGGGCACCCCGTCCAGTTCCTTCAGATCCTCGGGAAAGGCCTGGTTCACGGCGTACAGGCGGCCGGTGAACCCGGCCTCCCGGAGATTGCCGAGGACGCTCCGGCCGACCCCGCCCGGGGTGCGGCCGACGCCGATGACGGCGACCGAGCCGGGTGTCAGGAGCCGTCGTACGGAGTGCGCCTCGGCACGCTGCTCCCGCGCGCGCTGCACGGCGAGGGAGCGCTCGGTGGGCTCGAGGTCGAACTCCAGGCGGACGACGCCGTCCTCGAAGCTGCGCTTCTGGGTGTAGCCGGCGTCCGTGAAGACCTTGATCATCTTGTTGTTGGCGGGGAGCACCTCGGCGGCGAAGCGGCGGATGCCGCGCTCGCGTGCGACGGCCGCGATGTGTTCGAGGAGGGCGGAGGCGACGCCGCGCCCCTGGTGGGCGTCCTGCACGAGGAAGGCCACCTCGGCCTCGTCGGCCGGCGCGGAGGCAGCCATGCCGTCGGCGCCGATGCGGTCGTACCGCACGGTGGCGATGAACTCGCCGCCGACCGTGGCCGCGAGGCCCACCCGGTCCACGAAGTCGTGGTGCGTGAAGCGGCGGACGTCCTTCGCGGACAGGCGTGGGTAGGGCGCGAAGAAGCGGTAGTACTTCGACTCGTCCGAGACCTGCTCGTAGAAGCTGACCAGGCGCTCGGCGTCGTCGACGGTGATGGGGCGGACGCGCGCGGTGCCGCCGTCGCGCAGCACCACGTCGGCCTCCCAGTGGGCGGGGTACTCGTGCCGGTCCGACGCGCTCTGCATGGGGCCCACACTACGGCTCGCTTCCGGCGACAGCGCGAGGCAGTCTGGAGGACGCACGTCGGGTCGAGGCCGCGATCCGACGGCCGCATGGTGACGGGACACCCAGGGACCGTCCCTCACACGCTTCACGTGTGGAACACTGGTCTAGACAACCTGAGACACCGAAGGGCAGCATCACATGGCTGAGCGCCGCGTCAACGTCGGCTGGGCCGAGGGCCTCCACGCCCGCCCCGCTTCCATCTTCGTCCGGGCCGCCACGGCCGCAGGCATCCCCGTGACGATCGCCAAGGCCGACGGCAACCCCGTCAACGCGGCCTCCATGCTGGCCGTTCTCGGCCTGGGCGCCCAGGGTGGCGAGGAGATCGTCCTCGCCTCCGACGCCGAGGGCGCGGACGCCTCGCTCGACCGGCTGGCGAAGCTGGTCGCGGAGGGCCTCGAGGAACTCCCCGAGACCGTCTGAGCACCGCCGCATTACACGGCGAAGGGCTCGTCCGAATTATCCGGGCGAGCCCTTCGCATTTCCCGTTCACGGGCAGCAGAAGTAATCCCCCGCGAATTACTCCTTCTTTGTATACGGCTCCCGTGTTAATGCCGCAGACCGCTCATGTTTACGGGAGGTTGCGAAGTCCTCACACGCTCGGCGCGCTCCGGTCCTCCGGAAAAGCGCAGCCGGTGCGCGAGCGTCGCGCGCTCGGTGTGGAGCGCCGTGACCGCCCGCGCGCGCTCCCCGTCGCCGCGCGTCACCGCGTCGACGATGGCGCCGTGCTCCGCCCAGGACTCCACCGGGTCGGCGGGCGCCTCCACCGCGTACATCCAGGCGATCTTGTGCCGGAGCTGGGTGAGCATCGACGTGAGGGCGGGGCTCCCGGCGGCCTGGGCGAGCGTCTCGTGGAACCAGCTCCCCAGGGAGCGCAGATCCTCGCTGTTGCCCCTCCTGGCCCGCTCCTGACCCAGCCGGACGAGCCCGCGCAGCACCTTCAGATGGGCCTCCGTGCGCCGCTGGGCGGCCCGGGAGGCGCCGAGCGGCTCCAGCAGCAGCCGCATCTCCAGCAGGTCCGCGGCCTCCTGCTCGGTGGGCTCCGCCACGCACGCGCCCGCGTGCCGCCGGGTGACGACGAAGCCCTCGGCCTCCAGTGTGCGCAGCGCCTCTCGGACGGGGACACGCGAGACGCCGTAGCGGCGGGCGAGGAGTTCCTCGGTGAGGCGGCTGCCGCGTTCGTAGACACCCGCGACGATGTCGTCCCGGATGGCCGTGCACACCGAGTGCGCCGGAATTCGCATGACGGACCTCCGCCTAATCCCCGTGAAACGTCGACGGTTGACGTGTGTTCCGTGACTCTATTGCAATGAGCGGGAATTTCCGACGGGGAGCCGGAATCCAGGGATATTTTTTGGACAGCGGGGCCCCGGAAACGGCGAAAGCCCCGGCCGAGAGGCCGGGGCCGAACGATCCGTCGCCGTCGGTCGTCAGACGTTGACGCCGTGATTGCGAAGGTAGGCGACCGGGTCGATGTCCGAGCCGTACTCGGGGCCCGTGCGGGCTTCGAAGTGCAGATGCGCACCGGTGACGTTGCCGGTCGCGCCGGACAGCGCGATGCGCTGGCCCGGGGTGACCGTCTGGCCCACCGAGACCTCGATGGACGACAGGTGGCCGTACTGCGTGTAGGTCCCGTCGTGCATCTTGACGACGATCTGGTTGCCGTAGGCGCCGCCCCAGCCGGCCTCGACCACGGTGCCGGAGCCGACCGCGTGCACGGTGGTGCCGCTGGCCGCGTGGAAGTCGATGCCGGTGTGGCTGCCGGAGGACCACAGCGAGCTGCTGGCCTGGTAGCCGGTGGAGACGTAGGAGCCGGTGATCGGCGACACGAAGGTGTTGAGGCGCTTGCGCTCGGCCTCACGGGCGGCACGCACGCGTGCCTCGCGCTCCTCCACGGCCTTCTTCGCGGCGGCCTGGCGGGCGGCCTCCTCGAAGGCGGCCTGCTTCTGCGCGGCGACCTGCTCGTCGACCTGGTCGGCGACCGACTCGGCGACGGACTCGCCGACCGTGACGACGGGGATCAGACCGGTCTGCTCGGGGGTGGGCTCGGCCGCGAAGGCCGGGGTGGAGGCGACGGTGGCCATCACACCGGTGGTGGTGAGCGCCGCCACGCCGACCGCGCGAGCGGTGGAACGCTGCATCCGGCTGGGCCGGCGGTGCTTCCCGGTGGCGCAGGTGAACGCCATGAAGTCAGGGGTGTCCTTTCCTTCCCTCTCGCCTACCGGGTTAGCTGACGGGTTCGGAGCAGGAAGGTCTCCTACGGACCCCCTCGCGTACACGCGGGCGTCCGATTCACCCCAGGGACTGCACAAAGTGGGTCCCCGGCTCCCCTGGCTCGCGCCGTACGGGGACTCGGCGATGACTGTCCGGTGCCGCGGCTGCGGCGCAGTGCCTGACGGACAGCCCGGATGAAGCTAAGCGGCGGGGGGTTCAATCCTCAAACGGATCACGGTTTTTGTAGCGCATCCCACAGGGCAGACAGGCAACGTCCGCCCCAATTCGGACATACAGAAGCCCTGGTGACACGCGGTCGACCAGGGCCCCTGCGCGTGCGTGCCGTTGCCTCGGCGCCGACGGCTACTCGGCGGGCACGACCTTCACCTCGCCGATGCCGAGGGCCTCGACCGGCGCCTTGATCTGGGCGGCGTCGCCCACGAGGACCGTCACGAGACGGTCCACCGGGAAGGCGTTCACGGCCGCCGCGGTGGCCTCCACCGTGCCGGTCGCGGCGAGCCTGCGGTACAGCGTCGCCTGGTAGTCGTCGGGCAGGTGCTGCTCGACCTGGTCGGCCAGCGTGCCCGCGACGGCCGCCGCTGTCTCGTACTTCAGCGGTGCCACCCCGACCAGGTTCTGCACGGCGACGTCGCGCTCGGCGTCGGTCAGCCCCTCGGCGGCGAGGGTGCGCAGCACCTGCCACAGATCGTCCAGGGCGGAACCGGTGTTGGGGGTGTCGATGGAACCGCTGATGGCGAGCATCGCGGCGCCCGAGCCGTCCGGCGCGGACCGGAGGACCTGCCCGAAGGCGCGAACGCCGTAGGTGTAGCCCTTCTCCTCACGCAGGACGCGGTCCAGGCGGGAGGTGAGGGTGCCGCCGAGGCAGTAGGTGCCGAGCACCTGGGCGGCCCACACGCGGTCGTGCCGGTCGGCGCCGATCCGGCCGATCAGCAGCTGCGTCTGGACGGCCCCCGGGCGGTCCACGATGACGACGCGGCCCGTGTCGTCGGCGATCACCGGCGGCACGGGGCGGGGCTCGGCGGCGGAGCCCGTCCAGGCGCCCAGGGTGTCGCCCAGCAGGGCGTCCAGGTCGACGCCGGTGAGGTCGCCGACGACCACGGCGGTGGCCGTCGCCGGGCGGACGTGCTTCTCGTAGAAGGCGCGGACGGCCGCGGAGTCGATCTTCTCGACCGTCTCGGCGGTGCCCTGCCGCGGACGCGACATACGGGCGGTGGCCGGGAACAGCTCCTTGGAGAGCTCCTTGGCGGCGCGCCGCGAGGGGTTGGCCAGCTCGTGCGGGATCTCGTCGAGACGGTTGCGCACGAGGCGCTCGATCTCGCTGTCGGCGAACGCGGGCGCCCTGAGGGCGTCGGCGAGCAGACCGAGGCCTTTGCTCAGGCGCGAGGCCGGGACCTCGAGGCTGATGCGGAGGCCGGGGTGGTCGGCGTGCGCGTCCAGCGTGGCGCCGCAGCGCTCCAGTTCGGCGGCGAACTCCTCGGCGGAGTGCTTGTCGGTGCCCTCGGTGAAGGCGCGCGCCATGATCGTGGCGAGGCCGTCGAGACCGGCCGGTTCGGCGTCCAGCGGGGCGTCGAGCAGGATCTCGACGGCGACGACCTGCTGGCCGGGGCGGTGACAGTGCAGCACCGTCAGCCCGTTGGCCAGGGCGGTGCGCTCGGGCGCCGGGAACGCCCACGGCTTGGCCTCGCCCGCCAGGGGCTGGGGGTGGAAGTCCATCGTGGCGAGCTCGGTCACCGGGCCGCCTCCTCGTTCTCGTCCTGGTCGGCGGGGGCTTCGGGGGCGGTGGGCTCGTAGACGAGCACCGCGCGGTTGTCGGGACGCAGACGGGCCTGGGCGATCTCCCGCACCTCCTCGGCCGTCACGTCCAGCACACGCTGGACCGCGGTCAGGGCGAGCTGCGGGTCGCCGAACAGGACGGCGAACCGGCACAGTTCGTCGGCGCGGCCGGCGACGGTGCCGAGGCGGTCGAGCCATTCGCGCTCCAACTGGGCCTGGGCGCGCTCCATTTCCTCGGCCGTGGGGCCCTCCTCGGCGAACCGGGCGAGCTCCTCGTCGATGGCCTCCTCGATGACGGGCACCTCGACGTCGCCGGACGTCTTCACGTCCAGCCAGCCCAGTGAGGGCGCCCCGGCGAGCCGCAGCAGGCCGAAGCCGGCCGCCACCGCCGTGCGGTCACGGCGCACGAGCCGGTTGTAGAGGCGGGAGGACTCGCCGCCGCCGAGGACGGTGAGCGCCAGATCGACGGCGTCGCACGCGCGCGTGCCGTCCTCGGGCAGACGGTAGGCGGCCATCAGGGCGCGGGCCGGCACCTCCTCCTCGACGACCTCCCGCAGCTGCTCGCCGATCACGTCGGGCAGGGAGCCGTCGCGTGGCGCGGGCTTGCCGTCGTGCCCGGCGATGGAGCCGAAGTACTTCTCGATCCAGGCGAGCGTCTGCTCCGGGTCGATGTCGCCGACCACGGACAGGACGGCGTTGTTGGGCGCGTAGTACGTGCGGAAGAACGCACGCGCGTCCTCCAGCGTCGCCGCGTCCAGGTCGGCCATCGAGCCGATCGGCGTGTGGTGGTAGGGGTGGCCGTCGGGGTAGGCGAGAGCGGTGAGCTTCTCGAAGGCGGTGCCGTAGGGGACGTTGTCGTAGCGCTGGCGGCGCTCGTTCTTGACGACGTCGCGCTGGTTCTCCATCGACTCGTCGTCGAGTGCGGTGAGCAGGGATCCCATGCGGTCGGCCTCCAGCCAGAGGGCGAGCTCCAGCTGGTGGGCGGGCATGGTCTCGAAGTAGTTGGTGCGCTCGAAACTGGTGGTGCCGTTCAGCGAACCGCCCGCACCCTGGACGAGCTCGAAGTGACCGTTGCCCTTGACCTGGCCGGACCCCTGGAACATCAGGTGCTCGAAAAGGTGAGCAAGGCCGGTACGGCCCTTGACTTCATGGCGTGAGCCGACGTCGTACCAGAGGCACACCGCCGCCACGGGGGTCAGGTGGTCCTCCGAGAGCACCACGCGCAGGCCGTTGGCCAGACGGTGCTCGGTCGCTGTCAGGCCCCCGGAGCCTGCCTGGGCTGTGGCCGTGTGACCCATGGGCATGTACGTCCCTTCCGATCGCGGACGCGGTCGTCGAAACCGCGGTTTTCCTGCCGGTCCTGTCACTGTATGCAAGCGTGCGGACAGGAGGCGAAGTTCCCGGACGACATACGCCGAGAGCGAGATCGCGTAGCCTGCGGGCAGCCGTGGACGAGGCGGCTGAAGCGGGCGGGGCCCAAGGCCGACGCCGGGTCCTCGCCCGCCCTGTCAGTGCCACGGTCCACAATGGTCCGCGTCAGATCCCGTACCACGCCCCAGCAAGGAGCCGGCAGCGATGGCCCGCCGCAGCACGAAGACCCCGCCGCCCGACGACTCGTACGAGGAGCGGATCCTCGACATCGACGTCGTCGACGAGATGCAGGGCTCCTTCCTCGAGTACGCGTACTCGGTCATCTACTCCCGCGCCCTGCCGGACGCCCGTGACGGCCTGAAGCCGGTGCACCGCCGCATCGTCTACCAGATGAACGAGATGGGTCTGCGCCCGGAGCGCGGCTATGTGAAGTGCGCCCGTGTCGTCGGCGAGGTCATGGGCAAGCTGCACCCGCACGGCGACTCCTCGATCTACGACGCCCTGGTGCGCATGGCCCAGCCCTTCTCCATGCGTGTGCCGCTCATCGACGGCCACGGCAACTTCGGCTCCCTCGGCAATGACGACCCGCCGGCCGCCATGCGGTACACGGAGTGCCGCCAGGCCGCGGCGACGAGCCTGATGACGGAGTCGATCGACGAGGACACGGTCGACTTCGCGCCGAACTACGACGGGCAGGAGCAGGAGCCCGTCGCACTGCCCGCCGCCTTCCCGAACCTGCTGGTCAACGGCGCGTCCGGGATCGCGGTCGGCATGGCCACGAACATGCCGCCGCACAATCTGGGCGAGGTCGTCGCGGCCGCCCGTCACCTGATCCGCTACCCCGGCGCGGACCTCGACGCCCTGATGAGGTTCGTCCCGGGCCCCGATCTGCCGACCGGCGGCCGGATCGTCGGCCTCTCCGGCATCCGGGACGCCTACGAGAGCGGCCGCGGCACGTTCAAGATCCGCGCCACGGTCGCGGTGGAGACGGTCACGGCCCGCCGCAAGGGCCTGGTCGTCACCGAACTCCCCTTCACGGTCGGCCCCGAGAAGGTCATCGCCAAGATCAAGGACCTGGTCGGCTCGAAGAAGATCCAGGGCATCGCCGACGTCAAGGACCTCACCGACCGGGCGCACGGCCTGCGCCTGGTCATCGAGATCAAGAACGGCTTCGTGCCGGAGGCGGTCCTGGAGCAGCTCTACAAGCTGACGCCGATGGAGGAGTCCTTCGGCATCAACAACGTGGCACTGGTGGACGGCCAGCCGCTCACGCTGGGCCTGAAGGAGCTGCTGGAGGTCTACCTCGACCACCGGTTCAACGTCGTGCGCCGCCGCAGCGAGTTCCGCCGCACCAAGCGCCGTGACCGGCTGCACCTGGTGGAGGGCCTGCTGACGGCCCTCGTCGACATCGACGAGGTCATCCGGCTGATCCGCTCCAGCGAGAACAGCGCGCAGGCGAAGGAACGCCTGATGGAGCGCTTCGGCCTGTCGGAGATCCAGACCCAGTACATCCTGGACACTCCGCTGCGCCGCCTCACCAAGTACGACCGCATCGAGCTGGAGTCGGAGAAGGAGCGGCTCACCGGGGAGATCGCCGAGCTGACCCGGATCCTGGACTCGGACGCGGAGCTGCGCAAGCTGGTCTCCGCGGAACTCGCCACGGTGGCCAAGAAGTTCGGCACCGAACGGCGGACGGTCCTGCTGGAGTCGTCGGGCGCCACGGCCGCCGCCGTGCCCCTCCAGGTGGCGGACGACCCGTGCCGCGTCCTGCTGTCCTCCACGGGCCTGCTGGCCCGCACGGCGAACGGCGATCCCTTCACGGCGAACGCCGAGGACGGGGACGACGGGGACGCCAAGCGCACCAAGCACGACGTGATCGTCTCGGCGGTGCCGGCCACCGCGCGCGGGGAGATCGGCGCGGTCACGTCGTCGGGCCGTCTGCTGCGGATCAACGTCGTCGACCTGCCGCAGCTTCCGGACACGGCGTCCGCGCCGAACCTGTCCGGCGGGGCCCCGCTGGCGGAGTTCGTGTCCGTGGAGGGCGACGAGACGGTGGTCTGCCTGACCACGCTCGACGAGTCGTCCCCCGGGCTGGCCATCGGCACGGAGCAGGGCGTCGTCAAGCGGGTCGTGCCCGACTACCCGACGAACAAGGACGAGCTGGAGGTCATCGCCCTCAGGGACGGGGACCGGATCGTCGGCGCCGTCGAACTGCGCACCGGCGACGAGGACCTGGTCTTCATCACGGACGACGCCCAGCTGCTGCGTTACCAGGCCTCCCAGGTGCGTCCGCAGGGCCGTGCGGCGGGCGGCATGGCGGGCGTCAAGCTCACCGAGGGCGCGAAGGTGATCTCGTTCACGGCCGTGGACCCGGCGGCGGACGCCGTGGTGTTCACCATCGCCGGCTCCCGGGGGACGCTGGACGACTCCGTCCAGACGACCGCCAAGCTGACCCCCTTCGACCAGTATCCGCGCAAGGGCCGCGCCACCGGCGGTGTGCGCTGCCAGCGGTTCCTGAAGGGCGAGGACTGCCTGTCGCTGGCCTGGGCGGGCCCCGTCCCGGCCAAGGCGGCCCAGAAGAACGGCATGCCGGCCGAGCTGCCGGAGATCGACCCGCGCCGTGACGGCTCGGGCGTGTCGCTGGCGAAGACGGTGAGCGTGGTGGCGGGGCCGATCTAGGGCGCCTCGCAGAGGTCGTCCTCGGGGTTCTGGACGAAGCGCAGGACGCCCCACATGCCGTGTTCGTCGGCGTGGGGGGCGTCGCTGCGACAGCCCTCGAGATCCTTGCCCAGGGCCGCGGTGTCGATGCCGGCGCCGATGAGCACGAGCTGGGTGAGGCGGGCGCCGGCGGTGGGCCAGGGTTCCGGGTAGAAGCGCAGGAAGGGCCCCACCGCGTGCACGGCGTACCGGTTGACCGGGTCGTGGGGTCCGAAGTCGACGTATCCCTTGATCCGGTAGAGACCCTCCGGTCTGGCGTCGAGGAACCGCATCAGCCGGCGCGGGTCGAGGGGGACCTCGGAGGCGAAGGACACGCTGTCGTAGCCGGCGTGCAGGTGCCCGCCGTGCGCGCCCGCGCCGGTGTCGTGCGGGTCGGTGTCGTGCGCGTCCGTGCCGCGGCCGTGCAGCTCGGTGTCGTGCGCGTCGGCGTGCCGGTGCAGGTCGTCGAAGGACAGCTGCCCGATGCGCTCCTCGCTCGGTCGGCAGTCGAAGAGGAGCTCCGGGTCCACCCGGCCGTGGGTGGCCGGGACGACGGCGGCCCGGTCGGTGAGGCCGCGGACGAGCCCGAGGACGCGCTCGGGGTCCGCTGCACGGTCGAGCTTGTTCACGACGACGAGGTCGGCGAGGGCGACATGCCGGTCGATCTCGGGGTGCTTGGCCCGGGTGACGTCGAACTCGGCCGCGTCGACGACCTCGACGAGCCCGCCGTAGACGATCCCCGGGTGGTCGCTGGCGAGCACCATCCGGACGAGTTCCTGCGGTTCGGCGAGGCCGCTGGCCTCGATCACGACGACGTCGATCCCGGTGCCGGGCCGGGCCAGCCGCTCGAGGTAGACGTCCAGTTCGCCGGCGTCGACGGCACAGCACAGGCAGCCGTTGCCGAGCGAGACGGTGGAGTCGCCGAGCGCCCCGGCCACGGCCATGGCGTCGATCTCGATGGCGCCGAAGTCGTTGACGATCGCACCGATCCGGCTGCCTCCGCTGTGGTGCAGGAGGTGGTTGAGCAGCGTCGTCTTCCCCGAACCCAGGAATCCGGCGAGGACGACGACCGGGATCTGCTGCGGACCGGGACTGTGTGCCACCGTGCGACCTTTCTGACACCTGCGCGTGCACCGGCTCACGGCTGCGGCGCACACACGCGGACTGACTGCGCGCCCAGGATACGAGCCGGGTGAATGCCCGCGAAGTGAACGATTGTCGGCAGCACACGCGGGGCAGACGTCAGACAAGGCGCTCTGGCGTGCGACCCTCGCTTCCCTCCGTGCGCCTCCCCTCCGCCTCCCCCGCCGATCAGAGCCGCTCGGCACTCTGGGAGACGGCAAGCGCCGCCCACCGCTCGCCGGTCCCCGTCACGCCACCTGCACCCCGACGACCGGCGCACGGCCGCCTGATCCGGGGGTTGACATGGCCACACAGAAGTCACGGGCGCGGGGACTCGTCCCCGTCGCCGCGGCGGGCCTCGGCCTGGCCGCGGGCGCCCTCGCCGCACTGGCCGCTCAGCGGCACACCCTCGACGCGCTGCGTGTACGGCTCGAGCATCTCGAGACGGCGGCCCGGGATCAGCGCCACACCAACCTCGCCCATCAGCAGCGGTTGCACTGGGAGCTTCTGAGCAAGGCCATCGACAGTCCCGAACTGGCGGAGGTGCTGGACATCTTCGAGGCCCCGGCGTCTGCGCAACAACGACGGCAGTACCTCTTCGCGAACGCGCTCTACACGAACCTGCTGTTCTACTACCGCATCGGCAACCTCAGCCGCGAGGAGTTCCACGGCCGTATGCGGGGGCTGCTCCAGAACCCGGTCGTGCGCGGCTACTGGTACGCGACGCAAGGCCAGCGGGCCACCCTTCCGGACGATTCGGACGAGGCGGGTCTGGGGCGCATGGTCGACGAACTCCTGCGTCGGCTCGAGGAAGCGGACATCGACGAGTGGTGGGTGGTGGGTGAGCCGCCCGTCGACTGAGGGCGCGCGCCGGGAGCTTCACGCCGACGGGCGATAACAAACGGATGAAGTAGTGCGTTGTCCCAGGCGCGGCTGGGGTTGACTCACACGTGATCGCGTAGGGCGACCCCATAAGTCCGTCGTTCACGCCGCCGGATGACGAACGCGCCCCACAGGGCGGCCTTCGCGCCCCGCAGTCGCCGTGCGCGCACTCTTCAGCGAAGTTCACCCGTGAAAGCCAGAGGAACCAACAGTGAGTCAGATCATCCGTCGGATCGGTGTGCCCCCCTGCGAGCGGGGGAGCACGGGAGGCGGGAACTGCCCCGACATCTTCGAGTTGGCCGACGGGAGCTTCGCCGTGATCGGCCGGGACATGACCGACACGCTCGACGGAGAGCTGCCGTCCGACGCGTCCCGCGCCGACTACGAGCGCATCGTCGTCATCACCCGGGAGACGCTGGTGCGCGCCAAGTCCGACATCCCCGACGCGTGACGACGCCCGGGAGCTGATCCTCGTCCTCGACGCGTCTCGCCGGAACGGCGAGTCCGGATGACGAGCGCCCTGCGGTCCGGCACCTCGCGGTGCCGGACCTTCCGCGTCTTCGGGCCGGGGCGCCGGACTTCTGCCCCACCGCCCGTCCACCATCGTCAACGTTGATCGGATCAACCTGAGGAGATGTGGATACGGTGCCCCCATGCGTGATCAGGAACCCGGCACCGGCCGCCTCGACCGACGGCTGAGCACCAAAGAGGCCGCCGAACTGCTCGGGGTGAAGCCCGAGACGGTGTACGCGTACGTCAGCCGCGGCCGGCTGGGCAGCCGGCGCACCCCCGGGGGCCGGGGCAGCACCTTCGACGCCGGGGAGGTCGAGGCTCTCGCCCGGCGCAACAGGCGCGAGGCCGACGGGACTCCGAGACCCGGGACGGAGCTGTCCGTACGCACCCGCCTCACGTCGATCGACGCGGACCGCTACTACTACCGCGGGGTCGACGCGGTCGAGCTGGCCCTTGGGCACTCCTACGAGGAGGTCGCCGAATGGCTGTGGACCGGGATGCTGCGCCCCCGGGCCGCGTTCACGGCGCCCGCGGAGTCCGTCGACGCCGCCGTCCGGGCCGTCGACGCGCTGCCGGAGCACACCGGCACGACCGACCGTCTGCGGGTCGCCGCGGTGGCGGCGGCAGCCGTGGACCCGCTCCGGTACGACCTGTCCGAGGACGCCGTGCTCGGCACCGCGCGGACCCTGATCCCCACGTTCGTCGCCGCCCTGCCCCCGCGGCGGCACGACCGCCGCTTCGAGGGCTCGCTCGCCCGGCGCCTGTGGGGGCGGCTCAGCGGACGCCCGGCCGAAGAGGCCCGGCTGCACGTCCTCGACACGGCGCTCGGCCTGCTGGCCGACCACGACCTGGCCGCCTCGACGCTCGCGGTGCGGGTCGCCGCCTCCGCCCGGGCGCACCCCTACGCGGCCGTCTCCGCGGGGCTGGGGGTGCTCGAAGGACCGCTGCACGGCGCGGCCGGCGGACTCGCCCACCGCATGCTGCTGGAGGTGCTCGACCTCGGCAGCGCCGGACCCGTGATCGCGGAGGAACTGCGGGCCGGCCGTCGCATCCCCGGCCTCGGCCACCCGCTGTACCGCGGCGAGGACCCGCGCGCGGGTGCCCTGTTCGCGCTCCTGGAGGACATCCCCGAGGCGGCGCCCGCCCTCGACGCGGCCCGGGACATCGTCGCCACGACCGCCCGCCACGCGCCGCTGCACGCCAATGTGGACCTCGCCCTCGCCGTGTTCACCGTGTCCTGCGGCATGGAACCCTCGGCCGGCGAGACGGTCTTCGCCGTGGCCCGTACGGCGGGCTGGATCGCCCACGCCCTGGAGGAGTACGGCGAACGGCCCCTGCGGATGCGCCCGAGCGGCCACTACGTGGGCCCCGAACCGCCTCAGCCGCTGCCGGCGGAGTAGGCCGGGCGCGCCGTAGCGCCCCGGGGCGCTACGGCGCTCGGGCGTTGTGCCGCCCCTGCCGCCCTGTCGCCCCGCCGCCCCTGCCGTCCCGTCGGTCCGCGGTCGGCACCCCGGCAGCACGCGCGGTGTCGCGCCGCGCACTCGACGGCCCCACACCCGGGCGTCCGGGGGGCCGCGAGTCCGGGTGTCCGGGGGCCGGGCATCCGGGCGTTGGGCCGTCCTGAAGTCCGGCCGTCCGGCCGTCCCGAAGTCGCCTCGCGTCAACTCAGGTTAGGCTCACCTCTGTGAGTACGTGTGCAACCGTCTCGCGGGACCTCGACGAGCCCATCGCCGGAACCGCGGCCACGGCAACCACCTGGCTGCTCCTGGAACAGCCCGGTCCCTGGGGTGCCCGAGCGCTGGTCTCGAGCCACCTGGACCCCGTTCTGGGGCGCGCCCTGGAAGCCGCCGCGCAGAACACGGGCGTGCGTGTCGCGCTCATCCGGCGGCCCGGTCGCCACGCGGACTTCGGCGCACCGGCCCGGCGGCAGGTGTACGCGGCCCACACCGTTCCCGGACGGGTGTGGCTGCACGGCGCCACGACCCACGACCCGCGCCGGTTGCTGGACCTCGACTTCGCCGCGCTCGGCCGGGGCGACCACCACACGTTCGACAGGGTGCTGGGCGGCGCGTCCCACGCGGGCGACCCACTCGTCCTCGTCTGCACCAACGGCAAACGGGACCGCTGCTGTGCGCTGCTCGGCCGCCCGCTGGCCGCGGAGCTCGCCGCCTCGGGGGTGCGGGGAGCCTGGGAGGTCACTCATCTGGGCGGTCACCGCTTCTCCCCCACCCTGCTCGTCCTGCCCCACGGCTACGCGTACGGCCGGGCCGCGGCGCACACGGTCGAGGAGGCCCTGCGCGGCGTCCGGGAAGGCCGGATCGTCGTGGAGGGCTGCCGGGGCAGCTCGGCCTGGGAGCGGCCCGGCCAGGCGGCGGAGCTGGCGGTGCGCGCGGAGACCGGCGAGGACGCCGCCGAGGTGCTGAGCGTCGTGCACACGACCGGCGGCGCACCCCGCTGGGAGGTGACGGTCGCGCACACGGACGGACGGCACTGGCTGGTCGTCGTGGCCCAGGGCGCCTCGCTGCCGCCGAGGCCGGAGAGCTGCGGCACGTCGGTCCTCGGTGCGCCCGCGCGGATGGACGTGGTGGCGGTGCACGAACTGGCGGGCGCGGCCTCGGCACGATGACGTGCCGCACGGCACGGCACGGCACGGCACAGGACGGGACGGATCGTCACGGCACGACACGGGACGCCCGCGCAGGGCGCTCGGCCGAACCGTTTCCTCTTGAGCCGGTCAAGAGATACACCTCACCCGCCCCTTCGGCTGCACGGGTCGGCCCACGTACCGTCTTGGGTATGAGCCCCACTCCCCCCGCCCGGCGGCTGCGCCTCGGAATGCCGCGGCGCATGTTCTCCCAGGTCCTGCTCATGCAGCTGGCGATCGCCGCGGGTGTCGTGGTGCTCGCGACCGGCCTCTTCCTCGCTCCGCTCAGCAATCAGCTGGACGACCAGGCGATGCGCCGGGCCCTCGCCATCGCGCAGACGACCGCGGCCATACCCCAGATCGCCGAGGATCTGCAGAGCACGCGGCCGTCGGTCGACGGCCCCGTGCAGCAGGAGGCCGAACGGATCCGCAAGGCCAGCGGCGCCGAGTACGTCGTGGTGATGGACCTCAACGGCACGCGCTGGTCGCACACCGACCTCGAGCAGGTCGGCGGCCATGTCTCGACGGACCCGAGCCAGGCGCTGTCGGGCAAGGACGTCATGGAGATCGACAGCGGCACCCTGGGGCGCTCGGCCCGCGGCAAGGTCCCGCTGCGCGACGCCGACGGCACCATCATCGGCGCGGTCTCGGTCGGCATCGAGTACGACAGCGTGCGCGCCCGGCTCATCCACGCCATCCCCGGCCTGCTCGCCTACGCCGGAGGCGCTCTCGCGGTCGGCGCGCTGGCCGCCTGGCTCATCTCCCGGCGGCTTCACCGGCAGACCCGCGACCTGGCCTTCTCGGACATCTCCGCGCTGCTCTCCGAGCGCGAGGCGATGCTGCACGGCATCCGGGAGGGCGTGGTGGCCCTGGACCGCGCCGGCCGCGTCCGGCTGCTCAACGACGAGGCCCAGCGTCTCCTCGGCATCGGGGACGAGGCGGTGGGCACGCCGCCCGACGAGGCGCTCGGCGAGGGACGTACGGCCGACGTCCTGGCCGGCCGGGTGACCGGCACGGACCTGATCGCCGTACGCGGCCAGCGCGTCCTGGTCGTGAACCGGATGCCCACCGACGACGGTGGCGCCGTGGCGACCCTGCGCGACCGCACCGAGCTGGAACAGCTCGGCCGGGAGCTCGACTCGACGCGCGGTCTCATCGACGCGCTGCGCGCCCAGGACCACGAGCACGCCAACCGCATGCACACCCTGCTCGGGCTGCTCGAACTGGAGATGTTCGACGACGCCGTCGACTTCGTGGGGGAGGTGGTCGGCGACCACCGGGCGACCGCGGAACAGGTGACGGAGAAGATCGGGGACGCTCTGCTCGCAGCCCTGCTGGTCGGCAAGGCGACCGTCGCGGCCGAGCGGGGCGTCGCCCTGTGGGTCTCCGACCGGACCCGGCTGCCCGACCGGCTGATCGATCCCCGCGGGCTGGTCACGGTCGTCGGCAACCTCGTCGACAACGCGCTCGACGCCGTGGCGGGCACACCGCACGCGCGCGTGGAGGTCGAGCTGCGGACGGAGGGCCGTACCGCGGTCCTGCGGGTGCGGGACACCGGGCCCGGCATCCCGGACGCGCACCGCGAGTCGATCTTCACCGAGGGCTGGTCGACGAAGAAGCCGCCGGCGCACGGCAAGCGCGGCATCGGGCTCTCGCTGGTGCGCAGGCTCGCCGAACGGCAGGGCGGCAGCGCCACGGTCGGCGAGGCGGCCGGCGGGGGCGCCGAGTTCACCATCGTCCTGCCGGAGGCGCTGACCGAGCCCGATCCCGAACACGTGCCGCATCCGGAACCCGTGCCGGCCGCATCGGTGCTCGGCGCCGTCGAGGAGGAGACACGATGATCGAGGTACTGGTCGTGGACGACGACGCCAGGGTGGCCCGGGTCAACGCCGCCTACGTCGAGAAGGTCCCGGGCTTCCATGTCGCCGGCGAGGCCCACAGCGCCGCCGACGCGCTGCGCCAGCTGGAACTGCTGCCGCACCTGGACCTCGTCCTGCTGGATCACTATCTGCCGGACGACACGGGGCTCGAGGTCGTCCAGGAGATGCGCCGGCGCGGCCACCAGACCGACGTGATCATGGTGACCGCCGCGCGGGACGTCTCGACCGTGCAGGCCGCGATGCGCCAGGGCGCACTGCAGTACCTGGTGAAGCCGTTCGCCTTCGCCGGTCTGCGCGGCAAGCTGGAGGCGTACGCCGATCTGCGCCGCACGCTCGACGGCGGCGGCGAGGCCGAGCAGGCCGACGTCGACCGCATCTTCGGCGCGCTGTCCGCCCCCTCGGAGCCCGGGCTGCCCAAGGGGCACTCCCCCACCACCGCCGAACTCGTGCGGCAGTCCCTGATGAACGCCGAAGGACCGCTGTCCGCCCAGGAGATCGCCGACCGGACGGGAGTGAGCCGGCAGACCGCCCAGCGCTATCTGAAGCTCCTGGAGCGCACCGGGAGGGCCCGGCTGACCCTGAAGTACGGCGACGCGGGCCGCCCGGAACACCGTTACGTGTGGGCGACCCGCGCCTGACAGGCAGGGTCCTTCGGACGAGGCCCGTCGGCTGCTCCGCCGTCAGCCCGTCGCCTTGGCGACGAACTCGGTCGTGTAGGTCTTGTCCAGGTCGACCTCGGCGTTCTTGATGGTCGGGTTGAACGCCTTGAGGACCTTCTCGACGGTCTCGGGCCCGTTCTCGGGCATCACACCGTCCACGGTGAACATGGGCAGCGTGTTCTTGATGGCCACCGAGTAGAGCAGCTTGTTCCCCTGCGAGTAGTCGGCCGGCATCTTCCCGGCGATCTCTGACGCGCTGTGGGTGGACATCCACTTGAGCGTCTTGACGAATGCATTGGCCAGCTTCTGGACGGTGTCCTTGTGATCGTTGACCCAGTCCGTCTGCATGTACAGGCTGGACGACGGATACGGTCCGCCGAGCGCCTCCTCGGAGCCCTTCGGGGTGCGCATGTCGACGAGGATCTTGCCGGCCTTCTTGTCGAGGACGGTCGCCACGGTCGGGTCGGTGGTCATCCCGGCGTCGATGGAGCCCTGCTGGAGCGCCGCGATGAAGGTCGGTCCCGCGCCGACGGCGACCGGGGTGAAGTCGCTGACCTTCACGCCGTTCTTCACGGCGAGGTACTTGGTCAGGAAGTCGGTGGAGGAGCCGAGGCCCGTGACGCCGAGCTTCCTGCCCTTGAAGTCCTTGGGCGAGTCGATGTCGCCCTGTGTCTTGGTGGAGACGATCTCCACCTCGCCCGGTGCGTGCGAGAACTGCACGACGGACTCCACGTCCTTCCCCTTCACCTGGAGGTCGAGGGTGTGGTCGTAGAAGCCGACGGCGCCCTGGACCTGGCCCGAGACGAGCGCGGTCTCGGCCTGCACCCCGGCCGGCTCGCTCAGCAGCTCGACGTCTAGCCCTTCGGCGTCGAAGTAGCCCAGCCGCTGGGTGAGCATGGCCGGCAGGTAGATGACCTTGTCCAGGCCGCCGACCATGATCTTGACCTTCGTCCCGTTGCCGTCCCCCTTGCTGCCGGAGCCGGTCGAGGCGGTGCTCGCCGCGTCGTCGGCACAGGCGGTGAGCGAGGTGAGGGCGAGCAGGCCGGCGGCGGCCAGGGCCGCGTATCTGACGGTAGTGCGCATGGCGGGTTCACGTCCTTGTGAGAAGGCGGTGCCGAGGGTGCGGCGAGGGGACGAAGGTCTCGGGGGATCGTTCGACGAGGGAATCAGCTGCGGAACGAAGGGCACGGAGGATCGTTCAACGAGAGGTCAGCTGTCGGAGCCGGCCGGCTTCCAGCGGAAGATCCGGCTCTCGGCGAAGGTCAGCAGCCCTTCGGCGACCAGGGCGACGGCGGCGAGGATGACCATGGCGGCGTACACGCCGGCCGCGTTGAACGTGCCCTGCGACTGCGCGACGAGCAGGCCGATCCCCTTGGTCGCGCCGATGTACTCGCCGACGATGGCGCCGATGAGGGCGAAGCCGAAGCTGACATGAAGGCTGGTGAAGATCCAGGAGGTGGCGGACGGGATGACCACCTGAAAAGTCACCCTGCGGTCGCTCGCGCCGAGGATGCGGGCGTTGGCGACGAGGTTGCGGTCGACCTCGCGAGCGCCCTGGAAGGCGTTGAAGAAGACCGGGAAGAACACCAGGACGACGGCCGAGGCGACCTTGGAGGCCGGGCCGAGACCGAACCAGATGACGAAGATCGGAGCCAGCACGATCCTCGGTATGGAGTTCAGCACCTTGATGTAGGGCCCGAGGACGTCGGCGAGGAAGGCGATCCGTCCGAGTGCGATCCCGCACACCACGCCCGCGGCCACACCGATGACCCAGCCCAGCAGCGCCTCGTGGAGCGTGTACCAGATCTGCTCGCCCAGTGAACCGAGAGCGGTTCCGTGCGTCACCCAGGTGTAGATCTGGTCCCAGATCTTCGTGGGCATCGAGAAGTTGAACGGATCAATGATCTCGGCCCGGGAGAGCACCTCCCACAGACCGAGCACCGCCACCAGGAGCAACGCCCTCGAGGCCATCACGACGGCCTTGCGCCTGCGTGCGGCACGCGCACGCGAGTGGGCCCGGTCCGGCGCCTTGGCCGTGTCGACGACCGGTGTGCTGAGAACGTCAGGCGACATGTGCGGCACCTCTTTCGCGGGTGATGCGGACCTCTTCGCCGAGGGACTCCCAGATCTCGCGGTAGATCTCGATGAACCGCGGCTCCAGGCGCACCGACTCGACCTTGCGCGGCCTCGGCAGGTCGATGTCGAAGACCTGCTTCACGGTGGCGGGGCCGGCGGTCATCACGACGACCCTGTCGGCCAGCGCGATGGACTCCTCCAGGTCGTGGGTGACGAACACGACGGACGCCCCGGTGCCCTCCCACAGTTCGAGGAGCTCGTCCGACATCAGGGCCCTGGTCTGCACGTCGAGCGCCGAGAACGGCTCGTCCATGAGCAGGATCTCGGGGTCGTTGACGAAGGTCGCGGCGAGGGCGACGCGTTTGCGCTGGCCACCGGAGAGCTGATGCGGATAGCGGTCCTCGAAGGCGGCGAGTCCGACCCGGTCCAGCCACTCACGGGCCCTGCGTTTCGCCTCCGCCTTGGGCACACCGCGGAAACGGGGCCCGGCCATGACGTTGGACAGGACCGTACGCCACGGGAAGGTCGCGTCCTGTTGGAAGACGAAGCCGACCTTGTCGCCAACGCCGCGCACGGACCGACCGGTGACGACAACCTCGCCCTGGGTGGGCTCTTCCAGCCCGCTGACCAGGGTCAACGTGGTCGATTTGCCGCATCCCGTCGGTCCGACGACGGCCACGAACTCGCCGCGTGCGACGGTGAGGTCGAGGTCCCGCACCGCGGTGTGCGGGGCCCCCGACGGGGTCCTGAAGACCTTGCTCGCACCCCGCAGCTCGATGGCGGGGCTGGTGTTTGCGCTCATGGCCGGGGACGGTAGAGGCGAGCGACGGGGCTGGAGCAGCCTTCTGGGCGCATGCGCTTCTTTTGCTTGCAAGGACCTGTTGTGCTCGTTTAGCGCGCGCTAGAACAACGAAGCCGAAACACGGGCACATCGCCCGCCTGGCCTTGACGGAGAGAGGCCCGATGATTGACGTCCTGGTGGTGGACGACGACTTCCGTGTCGCCGAGATCAACGCCAAATACGTGGGGAAGGTTCCCGGCTTCCGGGTCGCCGCCCGCGCACACAGTGCCGCCCAGGGGCTCGCCTCGGTGCAGCGCGGAGGGATCGACCTGGTCCTGCTCGACCACTACCTTCCCGACGGAACCGGGCTGGAACTCGTCCACCGTATGAGGGAGCAGGGCCACGGCACGGACGTCATCATGATCACAGCGGCCGGTGACGTCTCGACGGTACAGACCGCGATGCGGCTGGGCGCTCTGCACTACCTGGTGAAACCGTTCACCTTCGCGGCGCTGCGCACCCGCCTCGACTCGTACGCCGCCCTGCGCCGCACGGTGGACCGGGTCGGCGGCCACGGCGTCGCCGGTCAGGACCAGGTGGACCGGATCTTCAGCGCGCTGCGCACCACGCCCGCGCCCCCGTCCCCCGGCCTGCCCAGCGGGCACTCGGAACCCACCACCGACCTGATCTGTGCGGTGCTGCACCGCGCCGACCACCCGCTCTCGGCCCACGAGGTCGCCGCCGAGACCGGCCTGAGCCGCTCCACCGCCCAGCGCTACCTGCGCCACCTCGAGCAGGCAGGCCGGCTGCACCTCTCTCTGAAGTACGGCGACACCGGCCGCCCCGAGCACCGGTACGCGTGGGTCGCTCCGTAGCCCGGGCCGGGCCCGTCCGCTGCAGCACGGCCGCGCAGCGCACTGCTCCGGCCGCCCCACGCCCCAGGCCCTCCCTACGCCGCGCCCGCCCCGGTCAGCGACCGCACCTCGGCCTCCGCGTGCTTGGCCTCGTCCGCGACCTCGGCCGAGGTGACCGTGCCCAGCCAGCCCGCCAGGAAGCCCAGCGGAATCGAGACCAGGCCCGGGTTCTCCAGCGGGAAGTACTGGAAGTCCACCGCCGGGAAAAGCGCCCCCGGGCTGCCCGACACCACCGGCGACAACACCACGAGCGCCAGGGCCGGAATCAGCCCGCCGTACACCGCCCACACGGCGCCCCGCGTGGTGAAGCCCCGCCAGAACAGCGAGTACAGCAGGACGGGCAGGTTCGCGGAGGCCGCGACGGCGAACGCGAGTCCGACCAGGAAGGCGACGTTGAGGTCACGGGCAAGCAGGCCGAGGCCGATCGCGACCGCTCCGACTCCGACGGCGGCGACCCGTGCCACGGCCACCTCGCTGCGGGGCCGGGAGCGCCGGCGACGCAGGGAGGCGTACAGGTCGTGCGCCACCGAGGCCGAGGAGGCCAGCGTGATCCCGGCGACGACCGCGAGGATCGTGGCGAAGGCGACGGCCGCCACCACGGCGAACAGGACGGTGCCGCCCGTGGAGTCGGGGCCGCCGCCCAGATCGAGGGCCAGAAGGGGCACCGCCGTGTTCCCGGACGCGTTCGAGCCGCGGACCGCGTCCGGGCCGACGATCGCCGCCGCGCCGAAGCCCAGCACGATCGTCATCAGATAGAAGCCGCCGATGAGCCCGATCGACCAGACGACGGACCGCCGGGCGGCCTGCGCGGTCGGCACGGTGTAGAAGCGGGACAGGATGTGCGGCAGCCCGGCCGTGCCCAGCACCAGCGCGAGACCGAGGCTCATGAAGTCGAAGCGCGCCGTCCAGTCCCCGCCGTACTTCAGCCCGGGCGCCAGGAACGCGTCGCCGTGCCCGCTGCGCTCGGCGGCCGTGCGCAGCAGATGGTCGAAGTCGCCGTGGAAGCGCACGAGGACGAGCACGGTGAGCGTGACGGTGCCGCCCAGCAGCAGGACCGCCTTGACGATCTGGATCCACGTCGTGGCCCGCATCCCTCCCAGCGACACGTAGACGACCATGAGCGCACCCACTCCGATGACGGCCCACGACCGGGCCGCCTCCCCCGTGTTCCCGAGGAGCAGCGCGACCAGGCTGCCCGCGCCGACCATCTGCGCCACCAGATAGAGAACGGACACGGTGACCGAGGAGGTTCCCGCCGCGATCCGCACCGGCCGCTCCCTCATCCGCGCGGCGACCACGTCGGCCAGGGTGAACCGGCCGCAGTTGCGCACCAGTTCGGCCACCAGGAACAGCACCACCAGCCAGGCGACCAGGAAGCCCACCGAGTACAGCAGGCCGTCGTAGCCGAAGAGCGCGATCAGTCCGGAGATTCCGAGGAAGGAAGCGGCCGACATGTAATCGCCGGCGATGGCAAAACCATTCTCCATCGGGGAGAACAGTCGGCCTCCGGCGTAGAACTCCTCCGCCGAACCATGCCGGTTGCGGCTCACCCAGGTGGTGATCCCCAAGGTCACCGCGACGAAGACGCTGAACAGCATCAACGCGAGCGTCTGATGGTTGCCGGTCACGACGCACCGCCGCGGGCTCCACGGGTCAGTTCCTGGGTGTCCCAGCGCAGTTCGAGCGCCGCACGGTCGCGGCGCAACCGGGCGTGCCGCGCGTAGGCCCAGGTCAGGAGGAACGTGCTCAGGAACTGTCCGAGCCCGGCGAGCAGCGCCACGTTCACCGCGCCCACCACCGGCCGCGCCATGAGTTCCGGCGCGGTCGTCGCCGTCACGACGTACGCCACGTACCAGACGAAGAACCCGACGGCGGCGGGCGCCACGAACCGCCGATACCGGCTGCGCACCTCCTGGAAGGCCGCGCTGCGCTGCACCTGGAGGTAGATCTCGGCCGTCGCCGCGGCACCGGTCGCGCGCGCCGCCGGAATCTCGGTCGGGGGCACGCTCACCGCGGCCGACTCGCCCCAGCCCGAGGCGAGCGCCTCGTACCACGGGTCGTCGTAGCGCACCTCTTCCGTCGCTCCCGGGTACGCCTGCTCCTGGCTTCGGTGGGGCTCGCGCGCGTGCGGCGTGGCGCCGCCGGTCTCGGGATCGTCCCCGCCGGTGCGGACGCAACCGTTGCTTGACTGCATGCCCAAGGATGGACAGAACGGGAAGATCCATGACTCTTCTTCCCCGCACACTTCACTCCATCAGGTGACCATCAGGCCGATCCCGCTGCGGGCGGCCGCACCAGCCCTTTCCGGTACGCGTAACTGACCGCCTGAGCACGGTCCTTGAGTCCCGTCTTGGAGAACATGTTGTTGATGTGCGTCTTCACCGTGGCGATGGACACGCTCAGCCTGCGGGCGATCTCCGGGTTGCTGAGGCCTTCGGCGATCAGCACCAGAACCTCCGCCTCCCGTGTGGTGAGCCCGTCGGGCACGACGGCGGACCCCGTCGGCTCGGGTTCGGGCGCCGACAGCCGTTCCAGCAGCCTGCGCTGCACACTCGGCGACAGGCCGGCGTCCCCGGACAGCACGCTGTGCACGGCCCGTACGATCTCGTCCCCGCCGGCGTCCTTCGTGAGGTATCCCCGCGCCCCGGCCTTGAGCGCCGGGAACAGGGACTCGTCGTCCGCGTAGGTGGTGAGTACCACGACCTGGGTGCCGGGGTACCGGGCCGTGATGCGCCGAGTCGCCTCCACACCGTCACAGCGGGGCATGCGCAGGTCCATCAGCACCACATCGGGAGCGAGTTCGGCGACGAGCCGCACCGCTTCCTCGCCGTCTCCCGCAGCCCCCACGACCTCGACTCCCGGCAGCAGCCCGAGCAGCATCACGATGCCTTCTCTGACGACGGTCTGATCGTCCGCGACCACCACCCTGGCGGGCTTCTCCGGCTCCCCGGTCATACGGGCACCCTCAGCGTCACCACGAACCCTTCCTCGTCCGGCCCTGCGGCGAGCGAGCCGCCGAGCAGCTCGGCGCGCTCACGCATACCCAGCAGACCGTACCCGCCTCCGGCCCCGGCGAGTTCGCCCGGCGAGCCGCCCGAGTCCCGCACGTCCAGGGTGACTTCGCGCGGACGGTACTCGAGCCGCACGCTCACCCTCGCGCCCGGCGCGTGCTTGCGCACGTTCGTCAGCGCTTCCTGGGCGACCCTGCGCACGGCCTGCGAGGCCTCGACCGGCAGTGGTACGCGTTCGCCGGCGACCGTGACCTCGGCGCCCTCGGACGCGCCGACGAGGCCGGTGAGGAACTCCTCCAGCGGTGTCGTCTCACCGCGCAGCGCGGAGAGCGACTGCCGGGTCTCCTCGAGACCGTCGCGGGCCATGCCGCGTGCCGCCACCACGCGTTCGAGGATCTGTTCGCGGTCCCCGCCCCGCTCGATCAGCAGCCGGGCCGCCTCCAGGTGCACCAGCTGCGCCGAGAGACTGTGGGCGAGCACGTCGTGGATCTCCCGGGCGATGCGGGCCCGCTCCGCGAGCGCGGCGGACTCGGCCTCGGCCGTGCGGGCCGCCCGCTCCTGGGCGAGCAGGCGCTGTGCGACGCCTCTGGCCTCGGCGTCGAGCCGCAGCGCGTAGCCGGCGAGGGCCATGCCCCCGATGACGGAGGCCGAGACCATCCCCCGATCGTCGTCGAACACGGCGAAGGCGGCGAAACCGGCCGAGGCGACGGGCACGGCGGCGGCCAGGGGCAGCCGCTCCAGAGCCACGACGGCACCACCACAGCACAGGACCACGGCCGGGGAGCTCAGTCCGACGGCCTCGGCCCCGGCGGCCAGGAGCAGCAGCGCGAGGAGGAGGGCGAGAGAGGGCCGCAGCCGGTGCTCGAGCGTGGTCCGGAACAGGGCCCACGCGAGCCCCCCGGCCACGAGCAGCCCGCCCGCCCCGGCGACCCCGGCCCACCCGTGGACGCGGCTGTCGTGGAGGGCGCCCCACACCAGCGCGACGAGCACCAGCAGCCGCACTCCCCAGGCGAGCAGCCGCCTGGGCCGGGTGATCGCCTGGGGGCTCAGCGCCTCTCGCGACGGCCAGCGGGTCCAGAAGTTCTCCGTCACACGCGCTCCTTCCTCGCGGACCGGGGCACGTGGTCGCCGTACGCCGTGACCTGCGCCGGGGCGGGCCTCCGCAGGGGCTGCGCCCGCCGGATCAGGAGCCCGGAGCGCACCAGCAGGGTGGCCGCGAGTCCCAGTATCAGGGCCGAACTGTGCTGGTGGACGCCCATCAGCGCGCCGAGGCCGAAGAGGCCGAGCCGCAGTGCGATGCCGGCGAACCACACGGCCGCGCTCGCCTTCGTGCTCCTGCTCCACACCGAGCCGTCCGCCTCAACCCACACGTGGGTGGTCCGGGCCCAGGCGGCCCCCATGGCCAGGCCGACGATCAGTTCGGCGCCGAGGACCAGGGCGGACGTGGTGGGGTGGCGAGCGTCGAGCAGGTCGGGCCCGCGCAGCGCCGTGACCGCCAGGATGCCGGGCAGGAGCCACCATCGCCGGTCCGCTTCCACGCGGCCGGCCCGGAACTGCCGAACGATCACGAGAACGATCACTGCCGCGATCGCCGTCGCGTTGAGGAGCCCGGACATCACAGCCTCCGTGGGCGGGAAGGGGAGGCCGGCAGCCAGCGCTGCCGACGCCTTCGACGCTACGGAAACACCCCGGCTCGCAGATCGGAGCCAGGGTGGATCATGGGTGGATCCTTGCGGACCGGGCTTCTCCACCCGAGGGTGGAGAAGCCCGGGTCAGCCCCGTGATGGCGCTGCTCGAACCGGGTGCGGCCGCGACCGGGTGCGTCCTCGCGGACGCGGGGGTCACGCGTCGATGCGCGACCGGTCCAGCGTCGCGGCCGAGCTGGAGATGAACTCCTTGCGCGGGGCCACGTCGTTGCCCATGAGCAGATCGAACACCTGCTCGGCCGAGTCGAGGTCGGAGAGGTTGATGCGGCGCAGGGTGCGGTGACGCGGGTCCATCGTGGTCTCGGCCAGCTGGTCGGCGTCCATCTCACCGAGACCCTTGTAGCGCTGGATGGAGTCCTTGTACCGGACACCCTTGCTCTGGAACTCCATCAGCTTGTCGCGCAGCTCACGGTCCGAGTACGTGTACACGTACTTGTCCTGGCCCTTCCTGGGCTGGACGAGCTCGATGCGGTGCAGCGGCGGAACCGCGGCGAACACCCGGCCGGCCTCGACCATGGGCCGCATGTAGCGGTGGAACAGCGTCAGGAGCAGGGTGCGGATGTGGGAACCGTCCACATCGGCGTCCGTCATCATGATGATCTTGCCGTAACGGGCCGCGTCGATGTCGAACGTCCGCCCGGAACCGGCCCCTATGACCTGGATGATCGCGCCGCACTCGGCGTTCTTGAGCATGTCGGTCACGGACGACTTCTGGACGTTGAGGATCTTGCCCCGGATCGGCAGCAGCGCCTGGAACTCGGAGTTCCGGGCGAGCTTCGCGGTGCCGAGCGCCGAGTCCCCCTCGACGATGAACAGCTCGCTGCGCTCGACGTCGTCGCTGCGGCAGTCTGCCAGCTTCGCGGGCAGCGACGAGGACTCCAGCGCCGTCTTGCGTCGCTGCGCGTCCTTGTGCTGCCGGGCCGCGATGCGCGTCCGCGCAGCGGCGACCGCCTTCTCCATCACGACCCGGGCCTGCGCCGCGGCGTCGCGCTTGGTCGAGGTCAGGAACGCCTTGAGTTCGCGGGAGATCACGGTGTTCACGATGCGCCGCGCGGCCGAGGTGCCGAGGACCTCCTTCGTCTGGCCCTCGAACTGGGGTTCGGCCAGGCGTACCGTGACGACGGCGGTCAGGCCCTCCAGGGCGTCGTCCTTGACGATGTCGTCCTCGGCGACGCGCAGCAGCTTCTTGGCGCGCAGCACCTCGTTCATCGTCTTGGCGACGGCCTGCTCGAAGCCTGCGACATGCGTGCCGCCCTTGGGCGTGGCGATGATGTTCACGAACGACCTGAGGTTCGTGTCGTAGCCGGTCCCCCAGCGCAGCGCCACGTCGACGCCGAGCTCACGGGTGACCTCGGTCGGCGTCATCTGTCCGTGGTCGTCCAGGACCGGCACCGTCTCCTTGAAGGTGCCCTGCCCGGTGAAACGGAGGACGTCGCAGACCGGCTTGTCGGCGGCCAGGTACTCGCAGAACTCGCTGATGCCGCCGTCGAAGCGGAAGGACTCCTCACCCTTGCTGCCGCCGTCGCCGAGACCGTACTCGTCGCGGACGACGATGGTCAGGCCGGGAACCAGGAAGGCGGTCTGGCGGGCACGGCCGTGCAGGTTCTCCAGGGAGAGCTTCGCGTCCTTGAGGAAGATCTGCCGGTCGGCCCAGTACCGCACGCGCGTGCCGGTGCGGTTCTTGGCGACCCGCTTGACCTTGCGCAGGCCTCCCGGCTCGAACTCGGCGTCGGGACCGTCCGCGGCGAAGGCGCCGGGGACTCCGCGCCGGAAGCTGATCGCGTGCGTGTGACCCCCTCGGTCCACCTCGACGTCGAGCCGGGCGGACAGGGCGTTGACGACGGAGGCGCCGACGCCGTGCAGACCGCCGGAGGCGGCGTAGGAGCCGCCGCCGAACTTGCCGCCGGCGTGCAGCTTGGTCATGACGACCTCGACGCCGGACAGGCCGGTCTTGGGCTCGACGTCGACGGGGATGCCCCGGCCGTTGTCACGGACCTCCACCGAGGCGTCGTCGTGGAGGATCACCTCGATGTGGTCGCAGTACCCGCCCAGGGCCTCGTCGACGGAGTTGTCGATGATCTCCCACAGGCAGTGCATCAGGCCGCGACTGTCGGTCGAGCCGATGTACATGCCCGGGCGCTTCCGCACGGCCTCGAGGCCCTCGAGGACGAGCAGGTGCCGCGCGGTGTAGTTGGATCCGTCCCGGTCTGCTCCTGCCAGCAGCGCTGTGGACGGCACGGACGTTTCGGCGGTCACGCGGTTCGCTCCTCGCTGAATTTCACTTGGGGCCCTTCTGGGTAAGGGCGCGGCTCGGGTAGCCGCCAAGAGGGTACCGAGGCCTGGTAGAGCCGTTGTAACGCCACCCTCGTCCGAAACTCAGACTAGTCCAGCGTCGTATGCGTGTTCGATCCCTCGTTGGAGTGAAGTACATATCACGTTCCCTTCGGGGCATGAACCATTTAGGCTCCGGGCACGTCCTCATGAACAAACCGGCAAGCCAGCCGGGAGGATCGAACCACGACCGACAGTGCGAAACCGTAAGCATTACAGACCACGCAATACGGCACATTCGCCGCCAAACCGGCAGCAGACGGCCACCTCGGAAAGATTTTTTCGAGGACAAGCCACGAGCGGGAACGTTTTGGGGCTGGTTGGATGTTGACCCTGGTACGACAGCTCGTCGAGCTAGAGAAGAGGCGACGTGACTACTGTTCTGACCCCCGCGAGCCCGATGACGGCCGCTGACCGCTGCGACCGCTGCGGCGCCCAGGCGTACGTACGCGTCGTGCTGCTCAGCGGCGGAGAACTGCTCTTCTGCGCCCACCACGGCCGCAAGTTCGAGCCGGAACTCAAGAAGATCGCCGCTGAGATACAGGACGAGACGGAGCGGCTGACTACCGTTCCGGCGTCCGCCCTGGAAGAAGAGCGCTGATCCGACGCGTCCACGACGAGCCAGAGTCGGCACAGGCCGGCGAACGGGCGGCCGCCCCTGACACCAGGGGCGGCCGCCCGCTTCTTGCCCGCAATCCCCCGCCCGGGCACAGCCCGCTCAGGGGCTGTCTGGAGCCCTCAGGGAACCTCGGGTGGCGACATCCCAGCCGAGCGTCCGCAGGGCGTCGGAGACCCGCGTGTAGACGCCGGGGCTGCCGGCCCGCCCACAGCCGCTGCCCCACGACACGAGCCCGATGAGCCGGCCCTGCGCGACCAGCGGCCCGCCGCTGTCCCCCTGGCAGGCGTCCCGGCCCCCGCGAGCCTCTCCGGCGCACACCATGCTCTGCGCGAGGTACGAGCCGTCGGACGAACCCGGGTACGCCCGCTCGCAGAGCGAGTCGGCCAGCACGTGGACCGGTGCCGCCCGGAGCGTGTGCGCGTAGGCGCCGAACCCCGTGGTGTCTCCCCAGCCGTAGACCAGGGCCTCCCCGCCGGGCTGGTACGCCGCGTCACCCGCCGCGGCCATGCCGATGGCCGTTCCCGCCGGAAGGGGCGTGGCCAGGGTGAGCACGGCGAAGTCTCCGGCGTTGCTGGAACCGTCGTATCGGGGGTTCACCCAGACGCTGCGTACGGAGACCTCCTGCCCCGCTTCCGAGTAGAGGTCCGTGCGACCGGCGACGACCTTGAGGTCCCGGACCCGCTCCGGCGGAGCACCCAAAGCCTCCTCGCCCATGCAGTGCGCCGCCGTGAGCACGGTCGTCGGCCCGACCGCCACGCCACCGCAGAACTGTCCCGAGCGCATACCTCCGAACCGGTCACGGCTGGACAGCGCGACCGTCCACGGGCTCTGCGAGACGTCGACGGGGTAGCCCCCGAGGACGACGCCGTCGGAGGCGGCGGGAGCGGCGGAGGCCAACGGTATGACCATGGCCACGGCCGCGAGAATCAACGGCCGGTACAGGGCCCGGACCAGGGGACGTCGCATGAGGACTCCTCACTCTGAAGTGCTCGGTGAACACCCACAGTGATCCAACCCCTGGCGGGACGCACCCGCGCGTACACGCCGAAGGCCCGGTTCCCTGACGGGACACCGGGCCTTCGGCGTGTACGGAGGCGACCTAGTCGAGGTAGTCGCGCAGCACCTGCGAACGCGACGGGTGGCGCAGCTTCGACATGGTCTTGGACTCGATCTGGCGGATCCGCTCGCGCGTGACGCCGTACACCTTGCCGATCTCGTCGAGGGTCTTCGGCTGACCGTCGGTGAGACCGAAGCGCATCGAGACGACGCCCGCCTCGCGCTCGGACAGGGTGTCGAGGACCGAGTGCAGCTGCTCCTGCAGAAGCGTGAAGCTGACCGCGTCCGCCGGCACGACGGCCTCGGAGTCCTCGATGAGGTCGCCGAACTCGCTGTCGCCGTCCTCACCCAGCGGGGTGTGCAGCGAGATGGGCTCACGGCCGTACTTCTGGACCTCGATGACCTTCTCGGGGGTCATGTCGAGTTCCTTGGCCAGCTCCTCCGGAGTGGGCTCGCGGCCCAGGTCCTGAAGCATCTGACGCTGCACGCGCGCGAGCTTGTTGATGACCTCGACCATGTGCACCGGGATGCGGATGGTGCGGGCCTGGTCGGCCATCGCGCGGGTGATCGCCTGACGGATCCACCAGGTGGCGTACGTGGAGAACTTGTAGCCCTTGGTGTAGTCGAACTTCTCGACCGCGCGGATGAGACCGAGGTTGCCCTCCTGGATGAGGTCCAGGAAGAGCATGCCGCGGCCGGTGTAACGCTTGGCCAGGGACACCACCAGACGGAGGTTGGCCTCCAGGAGGTGGTTCTTGGCGCGGCGGCCGTCCTCCGCGATGATCTCCAGCTCGCGCTTCAGCTTCGGCGCGAGCTTGTCGGCGTTGGCCAGCTTGTCCTCGGCGAACAGACCGGCCTCGATGCGCTTGGCGAGCTCGACCTCCTGCTCGGCGTTGAGCAGCGGGACCTTGCCGATCTGCTTGAGGTAGTCCTTGACCGGGTCGGCGGTGGCGCCCGCGGCGGCCACCTGCTGGGCCGGCGCGTCGTCCTCGTCGTCGTCGGAGAGGACGAAGCCGGCGCTCTCGGTGCCCTCGGGCTCGTCGCCCGCCTTGGGGGCGTCCTCGAGGGCCTCTTCCTCGACCGACTCGCCGTCGTCCTTCTTGCCGGCGGTCTTCTTGGCCACGGTCTTCTTGGCCGCGACGGTCTTCTTCGCGACCGTCTTCCTGGCCGCCGTGGTCTTCTTGGCAGCCGCCTTCTTGGCGGGGGCGGCTTCTTCTTCTGCGGGGTCGTCCACAGCGGGTGCGGCCGGGGCGGCCGGGGCGGCGTCAGCGGCGGTCTTCCGCGTGGTCACCGGCTTCGCGGCGACCGTCTTGGTGGCGGTGCGCTTGGCCGGACTCTTCGCTGCGACGCTCTTTCGGGTGCGCTTGGGCTCCGCGGCACTGACCATCAGCGTCACACCCTCTTCCTCGAGGATCTGGTTGAGGCTGCGCAGTACGTTCTTCCACTGAGTGGCCGGAATCTGGTCAGCTTCGAAGGCCCGACGCACATCGTCGCCGGCGATCTGCCCCTCAGCCTTTCCCCGCTCAATGAGCGCCATGACAGAGACGGACTCGGCGATCTCCGGCGGGAGCGTACGGGATGTGCTGGCCGACACGAACAACCTCTCGGAACGTTGGAAAACGGCTTCCGGCCCCGTCCACGACGGACTGGAGCCGACCACCGGCCTGGGAACGGGCCGACGGCGCGGGCGGGGGCCGGGAGGATGCACAGCGCCTTGAACGGCGTCCGTATTCCCTCTGCGGCTGTCACCTCTTAGGTCATCGCGTTGTTTCCACAAGCGTTACGCCCAATCTTCGTGGCCCGAGTCACACCCCGTAAGCGTTCATAAACGGTCAGACGCGGGCAGATGAGGTCACCCGTGGTGTCTACCCACACCTTCGCCACCAAATCCCGCACGTACACGGTCGGACCCCGCAGTTCCCGGGACGGGCTTCTGCGGGGTCCGACGGGGTGTGGGCATACCGGGCCGAGGATGGCAGGAGGGGGAGGGCATCCCGGACCGTCGCGCCCGAGGTCTGCGTGTCAGTGCTCGCGCGGCGCCGGCACGACGCGCTCCACCTCGGGGTGCACGGTGAGCAGCTGGCGCATGGCCGCCTCGGCCGCCGTGCCGTCGCCCGCCGCCAGGGCGTCGACGATCCTGCCGTGGTGTGCCAGCGAGGCGTCGTTGGGCCGCTCGCAGCCCGTGACCGGACCGCCGGAGACCTGCAGAGCGGACGACACGATCCCGGAAAGGTGCTCCAGCATGCGGTTGCCCGCGACCTGGATGAGCAGCGAATGGAACTCGGTGTCGGCTCGGGAGTAGGTGAGCACGTCGCCCTGCGTCATCGCATGGGCCATGATCTCGACCATGTCGGACAGCCGCTGCTGGACGTCCTCCCGTCCGTGCCCGGCGGCGAGGCGGGCGGCCAGCGGCTCGATCGTCCAGCGCAGCTCGCTCAGCTCGCGTCGCTGGTCGTCGCGCTGGGGGCCGTAGGCGCGCCACTCGATGATGTCCGGGTCGAGCAGATTCCAGTCGCTCACGGGACGCACGCGCGTACCGACGTTCGGGCGGGCGCTGACCAGGCCCTTGGCCTCGAGGACGCGCAGCGACTCGCGGACGACGGTACGGGACACCTCGAACCGCTGGCCGATCTCCTCGGGCACCAGTGGGCGGTCGGCGCCCAGGTCGCCCGAGACGATCATCTGCCCCAGCTGCTGGACGAGCTGGCCGTGCAGCCCACGCCCGCGGTTCCCCGTGGAGCGGCGGCCCACGCGGCCCAGCTCGGGCTCCGCGGTCTCCCAGACGGAGGCTCCGACGCGGTCGGCGACGGGGGCCTCGGCGTAGGGATAGCGGTCGAGTTCGCCCGGGCCGGCCAGACCGGAGTCGGCGGAGCGGGCGGCGGTCATCATGGTGTGCGCAAGGGTACTCACGGATCCTTTGTCGGCGCTGTTTCCAACTCCCTTGAGGTCTTTGGTGAAAAGCACACGAAAGGGTGATCGCTCACCCCGTCGCAATTGACGCCTTATCGGAAAGAAATGGGCTTTCTCCGGGGAGTTGCGCACACGCAGGGATCGGTTGGGTCCGGACGGTCGTCATCGGACCCTGCCGCGCAGGGTCGTGAGCAGATACGCGCAGAGCAGCGCGGCGAGGGACAACGCCATTGCCCCGCCGACGGGTTGGCCGAGCACGCGCGCCGCGGCGTCCACGTATCGCTCCCCGCCGAAGGGCCACTGCACCAGAAGCGTCTCGCGCAACCGCATCGAGAGTCCGGCCGCCGTCCGCACGGACGCGCTCTCCACGGCCTTCTGTACTACGGGCACGACGACGACGGGTACCGCGAGCACCGCCGCCAGCCCTGCCGTGGTGGACCGGAAGACGCCGGCCGCCAGTACCCCCGCCCAGGCGCAGCCGACCACCAGCCCGAGCCAACTCGCGCCGAGCGACATCCAGTCCGCGGGAACTCGGGCGAGCTCCTGTCCGTAGACGAGGTAGAGCGCCTCGGCGTCACAGCCCACCGTGAGGAAGGCCAGCGCCACGGCGGTGACGGCGGCGACGAGCAGCTTGGCGGTGAGCACCCCGAGCCTTCGCGGCACGGTGCCGCGGTCCGCCGCCAGGGCGGGGTGGCGGAACTCGTCCCCGAAGGCCAGCGCGCCGAGCAGACCTGCACCGAGGGCCGCGGGCGGCAGCGGCAGCTGTACGGGCCAGGCGGCCAGCAGCCGCGCCTGAGCGGTGTGGCCCGCGCCGCCCAGCACCAGGGCGGTGACGGCGGAGACGAGCAGTACGGCGGCGCCGGTGAGGAAGCCGGTGCTGATCCCGGTGGCGCGGCGGATCTCGTAGCGGAGAGGGCGCAGCGGGGTGGGCGCGGAGCGCACGGAGAGGGGAGGCGGCAGCGCGGGAAGGTCACCCGGAGCACGGGCGGCGGGGAGGCGAGGGGAGGGCGGCGCGGCCGTGGGCTCGGCGTCGGACTCGGGGCGGGGGTCGTCCGCGCCCACGGGACGATCCGCCAGGTCGGGGCCGGTCGGGTTGGGACGCATCGGGGCAGGGCCCGTCAGGGCAGGGCCGGTCGGAGCGGGGTGCTCCGGGGGCGCGACCGCGGGCGGACTCCCGGCAGAGAGGGATCGTGCCGTCGCGGGGTCGGATTCCGTGGACGCCTCCCCCGCATCCTCGGGCGCGATCTTCGCGGTCACGTCGGCCGCAGCCGTGTTCCGCGGAGCCTTGTCCCCCGGGGCCCCGTTCTCCACGGCTTCGTTCTCCACGGCCTTGCCCATCACGGCCCTGGGCTCCGCCCTCGGCCCCATGTCGCCTGTTTCGTCCGCGAGTTGGTGGACGAGGATGCCGTGCCGGAACGCCGTCTCGCCGACGTCGGCGCAGCTGCTGCCGTACACGGAGAGCCGGTTGCCGTCCTCCTGCACGACCTCGACGGAGCGCTGCGCGGCGCGGGCCTCCCTGGTGAGCTGCGCGGCGAGGCGGACGGCGTGGGGGCTTCGGACGGCCACCCTCGGGCGCAACCGGGTGCGGGCGAAGTCGGCGGCCTCCTGGTCGGCGACGAGCCTGCCCTGCTCCAGGGCGAGGACCCGGTCGGCGACGCGGGCGGCCTCCTTCGGGTCGGCCGTCGTCGTCAGCACCGTGCCCCCCTGCTCGGCGTGCGCGCGCAGCATGCCGTGGAGCCAGCGGCTCTCACGTCCGGACAGCCCGTCGGCCGGTTCGTCGAGGACGAGGGTGTGCGGGTCGGCGAGAAGCGCGCAGGCCAGTCCGAGCCGGCGGTCCATGCCGCGGGAGAGGCCGCCGAGGCGTTCGTCGCGCAGGCCGACCAGGCCGACCACCTCGAGCACTTCGTCGGCTCGCCGGACCGCGACGCCGGCGGCCGCGCACAGCATGCGCAGATGGCCGCGGACCGTGCGGGCCGGGTGTCCCGGCACGTCTCCGAGGAGGACGCCGACCTCGCGCGAGGGGTGGGCGACGCGGTGCAGCGGGCGGCCTCTGAAGCAGGCGAGGCCGCGCCCCTGTTGAAGTCCGAGCAGAAGTCTCAGCACGGTGGTCTTGCCGGCGCCCGGCGCTCCGAGCAGCACGGTGACGCGGCCCGCGTGCGCCTCGAAGGAGACGTCGTCGACGGCGGGCGGAAGCGCCTTACGGGAATCGCTGGTCAGTCCGTAGGCCTGGATCACCTTCAGGAAGATAGCGCGCTATATCCCTTTTTTCCGTGTACCGCACGGTCAGTCGCGCATCAGTGGTCCCGGTGCCGGATCTCAGACCTCCGGGCGCAGCATGGGCGGGTTGAGCAACGTCGCGCCGCCGGCCCTGAACAGTTGCGCGGGGCGGCCCCCCTGCCGGGTGGTGGTGCCGCCGGTGGGAACGAGGAAGCCGGGCGTGCCCGTCACCTTGCGGTGGAAGTTGCGCGGGTCGAGCGCCACGCCCCACACCGCCTCGTAGACACGGCGCAGTTCGCCGACCGTGAACTCCGTGGGGCAGAACGCCGTCGCGAGGGAGGAGTACTCGATCTTGGAACGGGCGCGCTCCACTCCGTCGGCGAGGATCCGGGCGTGGTCGAAGGCCAGCGGTGCGACCGGTTCGCCGTCCCGGCCGTGCCCGCCCTGCTGGAGCAGCTCCTCGACGGGCGCCCAGCGCGCGTTGCTGGCGTCACCGCCCGCTCGCGGAGCCGGCAGGTCGGGGGCGAGCGCCAGATGCGCGACGCTCACCACGCGCATGCGGGGATCGCGCCCGGGATCGCCGTACGTGGCCAGCTGTTCCAGGTGGGCGCCGTTGTCCTGGGCCGGGACCCTGGGGTCATGGGCATGCAGCCCGGTCTCCTCCGCCAGCTCGCGCGCCGCCGCCTGGGTGAGGTCTTCGTCGGCCCGTACGAAACCGCCGGGCAGCGCCCACCACCCCTGGAACGGCGCCTCGCCCCTGCGTACCGCCAGCGCGCACAGGGCATGGCGGCGCACGGTCAGCACGACCAGGTCCACGGTGACGGCGAAGGGCGGGAAGGCTGACGGGTCGTAGGACATGCGGCGATCATAGTCGTCTTCCTGACGATAAACACGCCCTTGATCAGCCGCATCGATGGCCGACCGCCGCCGCGAGAGCGGGCGGAACGGAGCGGTCACACACCCAGCTGCAGACCTTCGGACGCTTCCTCCACCATGGCGAGTCCGAGCCGGGTGACCCGTACGGAGAAGGGGGCGTCCGCGACCCGCAACCCCGTGAGACCGACCTCGCCCAAAGGCGCGCTGGGCAACGGGCGCAGGGCGACGGTCCCGGCCGGCGCGTCGGGGCGGATGCCGACGAGCGCGGTCAGCAACAGGACGCCCGCCGCCGCGGCGGTCGCGGCGGGACGGCAGGCGGCCGGGTGGGGAAGCGGCGCGCCGCCGTCCTCGCGCTGCTCCCCGGCGTACATCTCCGGAAGACGGTGACCGAAGGCCTCCGACGCGGCCAGAACGCCCCGGAGCAGCGCGGTGCTCTCCTTCTCGTAGCCCGCGGCCGCCATGCCCGCGACAGCGATCGCCGTCTCGTGGATGCGCACGGCGCCGCTGCGGTGGCCGAACGGGTTGTAGCCGGCCTCCTTGGCGCCGAGGCCGCGGAGCCCCCAGCCCGAATCCATGAGGGGACCGCCGAGCAGCCGGGCGAGCTGCTCGGTCTGCACCTTGTCCAGCAGCCCGGGGGCGTGGACGCCGCCGCCCAGCAGTCCGGTGTCGAGGAGATGGGCCGCCGTCGCGCAGAGGTGGGGCAGCGTCCGCCCGTCCGGAGTGCGTGCGGCGGCGGGCCTGCCCCCGCCCGGGTCGTCGATCCAGAAGTCGCGGCGGAACACGGCGCGCGAGGTCCGGGCCCACTCCCGCAGGGTGGCGCCGCCCGGTCTCGCGCAGGCGTCGAGCAGGTCGGCCCCGAGCAGGGCCGCACGATGGGCGTGGGCCTGGGTCTCGCAACGCACGGGTCCGTCGGGCTGGGGGTCGCTCAGGTAGGGCTGGTCCCCTACGGCGCCGCGCAACCAGGTCAGGCAGCGCTCGGCCGCCGGCAGGAGTTCCTCCGTCTCGTGATCGGACAGTCCCCAGCGCCGCGCTTCGGCGAGGAGGGCCGGAAAGAGCAGCGTGGCCTCCGTTCCCGTGCAGCCCGGCGGGAGGTGCGGGCCTGCGTCCCTGCGGGGACCGGGGATCATGCCGGAGCGGGGGCCCGGCCCGGTGACCTGGGTGCGGGCCAGGATGCGCAGCGTCCCCGCGGCGAGGCGGGTGCCGAGCGGCAGCGTCATACGGGCGGCGGCCAGGGCGTCGGCCGGGGCGAGACCGCAGCGCCAGGGCGCTCCGGCGGCCAGATGCGTGTCCGCGGGGTGCGCGGGGTCGCGAACCAGCAGCGCGCGCAGATCCTTGACGCTGGTCGCCAGGAGGGCCCCTACGCGCGGATCGTCGCCGCCGGCGCTCGCCGGAGCCAGGGGGCTGGTCGCCGCGCGGCCCACGGCCCGGACCGGTCCGGCGCCCTCCAGGCGTACCCGCAGCTCCACGCAGACACTCCCGCCGGGAGGGACGTCGAACTCCCAGCGCAGCAGCCCCGCGGCGGCGATCGCGTCGGCGGGCGGCGGTTGGGCGGTGACGTACGAGGTTCCGGTGGCGCCGGACCAGCGCAGGCCGCAGTCGTGCACGCTGGCGGGCAGTTCGGGACCGGCGGCGCCGGACGCGATCGCGCCCAGGTCTGCCAGGTCGGTGCCGAGAGCGACCTCCACCGGCAGGCGCAGCGGCCGTGCGGCGGCACTGCGCAGGGTGATCCGTTCGACGCCGTCCGCCGAGCGGGTCCGTTCGACGACCACGTCGGGGTCCGGGCCGCCGTGCGGCGTGACGCGCAGGGCGGCGACGAAGCGGGCACAGTCGGCCGATGTCATCCGGGCCTGGACGACGAGCGGTTCGCGGCCCGCCACCCGCAGCAGACACCGGGACAGAATGCGGCGGCCCGCCCGGTAGATCCCGTCCAGGCCGTGCCCCGTCAGCTGTCCCTGGTCGGACGAGACGGCGAGACCCGGCAGGGCGACGCAGATCATCGCCGTGTGGGCGGGCGGCAGTCCGGTGGCGCGCGACGCTGACGGCGGCCCGGACGGCGGCACGGTGCCTCTGCCCGGCGGCGTGGACGCGCGGCGCGCCGCGCCCGCCGACGGGAAGCGGGGGGCGTCGCGAACGCCCTGCCCGACGGCCGGTCCCGACCCGCCGCCCGGCTCCTCGAGCGGCGCGGGACCTGGGTCACGGAGGGTGGACGGCGTCTGCGTGACAGGCGGCGCCGACGGGACCGGAGGAGCCGGTGGGGTGGGTGGTGAGGGCGCGGTGGGACCGGACCACGTGCGCGGGCTGTCGGGGCGGGAGCGTCCGTCGGCGGCGGAGGGCGGAGTCGGCTGATGCATGGGTGACTTCTTCTGCTCTCTGTGCGCCTCGGCATGGTCGAGGCCTGGTGGAAGGCTTCGGCAGGGGCGGGTGCGCGCGGCGGTCCACCCGTGCGGGCGTTCCGCCACTCAGGTGAACGGGGCTGGACTCCCCCAGGTCACGCACCGGGCTGCGGGCCCCACCGAATGGCGGCGGACTCGCCCGGCACTCCGGTGCCCGCGCCCGGCGATGCCGCTCCGGCCCCTCACGACCTGCCGGGGGCGGTGTCACCGTCGGATCGTGCGCCTTCGGGGCGGGTGCCACGACGCCGCGCGGAGGCCTTGCCTGCGGGGCGTGGCCGGGACTGGCCCCGGCCGGCCGCAGCGCGACGGGCGGGATGCGGCTTCTGTGGGTGGGTGCGGGGTGCTCGCGCCGCCGGAACGCCGCTTGCCGGTTCCGTCCCCGGGAGCGGGGCTGCGGGCCCCTCCCCTGCTTCCGGTCCCGCCCCGGTTTCCCGCACAGCCCCCGTTTCCGCTTCCTTCCCCGTTTCCGGCGTCTGCCGCCATGTCGGGTTCTCTCCTGTTTCCGGCGTCTGCCGCCTTGTCGGCTTCTCTCCCGCTTCCGGCTTCTCTCCCGCTTCCGGCGTCTGCACCGCTGTCGGCGTCTGTACCGCCTCCGCCTCCCGTTGCACCTGCTCCCGGGTTACCTGCTTCCGGGTTGCCTGCTCCCGGGTTGCCTGCTCCGGGTGCGCCTCCTCCCCCGTGCCGGGTGCCGTGGGGTGCGCGCGTCCCGTGCGTTCGGCTCGGAGGCAGCGGCGTACCGACTCGGGGTCGAGGCCTTCGTTGCAGGCCTGGTGCAGGAGGCGGGCGAAGAGATACCCGGGGTCGGCGCCCAGGGCCATCGCCAGGGCCTCCCTGGCCTCGAGCTCGTCGCCGCTCGACCAGGCCACCCAGCCGGCCAGGGTGAGGGGCGCCGCCGCGTGTTCGCCGTACGGTCCGACACAGCGGCGGGCCAGCGCGCGCCACAGACGCAGCGCCGGGGCGGCCTCGTCGCCCTCCATCCACTCCGCCGCCCGGTCGCGCGTCATCCGGTCCTGCAGGCCGAGGATCAGAGCGGCGGCTTCGTCCGGTCCGAGCAGTACGTCGTCCCGGCGGTCGGCCGCCAGGGAGCCCGGCACGGCCGGCGCCTCGGCGAGGCGCCGCATGACGTGCCGAGCCAGTGCGAGCGTCTCGTCGGCCACCGACGTGCGGCTCGCCTCGTCGAGGATCCGCGGGACGAGCGCCAGGCCCGCGGTGTCCAGGGCGATCTCCTGCTCCAGGGCGACGGCGGTCTCCAAAGGCTGCAGCCGAGCGCGCAGTTCGCGCAGGGTGCCTCGGACCTGGATGCCGGCGTAGGTCGCGGCCGCGGCCAGGACGGAGGTCCCGGGCAGTCCCATCGGCACGCCCTCGACCGGGCAGCAGCCCTGGCCCGCGCAGCAGTACGACCAGAAGCGGCCGTCCGCGATGCAGAGCGCCTCGATCACCGGAACATCGAGACGCCCGCACGCCACCCGCAGTTGTTGGGCCAGTGGCTGCAGCCGTTCCATGGTCCGACGGCCCGTCTCGCCCCTCGCCGGTTCCTGGCAGAGGTAGGCGACCATCTGCGCGGGGCGGGCGCCCCGGCGCTCACCGCCCGTCACCAGCCCTCGCGCCAACTGGTCGGCGACGGCCGGCCAGTCGTCGGGATTCGCGGGGATGCCGAGCCTGGCCCGGCCGCCGAACCGGCCCCGCCCGCCCTCGTCGTGCAGGGCGACCAGGACGATGCTGTCCTCCGGCCGGTAGCCGAGCAGGTAGGGCAGAGCGTCGGCCAGTTCCTCCGGGGTGCGCAGGGTGACCTGGTGAACGGCGGCACCCCACACCTCCTGACCTCCCTCGCCCGGGTCATGCCCTTCCGGGTCATGCCCTTCCCGGTCATGACCCTCCCTGTCAGGTCCTTTCCCGTCAGGTCCTTTCCCGTGTCGCCCGTCCCGACGATCGCCCTCCCCTCGACGTCCCTTGCCGTCGGGGGCATCCGGCCGCCCGACCTCTGCCCAGTCGGTAATGTCGCTGTTTTCGGGGGTTCCCGTGGCTTCGCTGTGGTTCGTCATGCCCCGACGATCTCGCGGATCGCAAAGTTGCGCTCAGCCTGTGGATAAGTCAGGTCGGAGACATGTCAGCCGAGCCGCTCGGTCAACCGACGTGCGGAGCCGGCACCGTCGCGTTGAGCGCGGTGACGATCGTCTCCTCCTCGTAGGTGAAGTGGTTCTCGAGCCGGTCCGCCAGCCGCTCGAGCTCCTCCCGCAGCCGCCTCGGGTCGGACTCGCCGGGGACGAACCCGTCCACGAGTCGCCGGATGGCCTCCTGGGCTCGGGCCACCGCCTTGTGCTCGTCCCCGAGCTGGGCCAAAGCCGGTGCCAGGGCGGGGAACTGTTTCGCGAGCGCCGGGAACACGGCCATGTCCTCGCCGCCGTGATGCTTTGTCAGCGCGCCGCAGAAGTCGAGGCAGTGGGTGCGCATCTGCCGGGCGAGGTCCGGTGTGGTCCGCTCGATCCTCTCGGCGCTGCCCTCGACCAGCCGATCGGCCTGTTCGCGCAACGTCTTCAGCTCGTCCCGCAGCCAGTCGTGCACCTCGACGATCCAGTCGCCCATCCCTTTGACCCGTTCCGCCCCGGGCACCGGGCCGATCCGGTGCAGCACGATCACCGGGATCTCCCGTGACGTCCGGGCCTGATGGTCGGCGTAGCCAGGCGCCTCCTCGACCACGCGGCCGAAAAGCTCGTCGCGCTCTCGGCCTTGCGGAACGGCCGCGATCGCCTGGTAGGTGTCGGCGCCGGTCTCCACCGTCACGATCGGGTTCCTGCGGATGTTGTGATACCAATCGGGGTGTTTGTCGGCGCCGTTCGCGGAGGCGACGACGACGCCTTTCCCGTCGAATTCGAGATACCCCAGGATGCTTTCGCGGCGCAGGCCGGTCCTGGCCCCGACGGTCGTCAACACGGTCAGGGTCCAGCCTTCGAACATGCCGCCCAGCCTGCCCTCGTTGGCGCGAAACTCGGCGATGACCCCACGCTGGAATTCATGGACGTCGAAGCCCGTCCAGTCCCCCGCTTGCTCCTGCCAGGCCTCGGCTTGCTCATTTCGCCGCCCGGCCTGCTCATTTCCCCACTCGGCCCGCTCATTTCGCGGCCCGGGCTGCTCGTTCCGCCGTCCGACCTGCTCCTGCCGCGTCCCGGCCCGTTCCTCGCTCATGCGCTGCCTTTCGGTGTCGGCTGATCGCAGAGAGACAGCCACGCCACCGGAAATCGACACACGAATGCCCCGCATACCTACGCAGTGAAAATGGGCGCAGCAATCCCCGGGTGGGATCGACGAGCTGCGAGAGACGGAACGGTGCCGATCTCTGTAATGGCGAGTAGCCGCTACCTCCATGCGTAGGCCCATACGGGGCTCGGCAAAACCGTAACACCGCGCCCATGCGCCCGGCAACGTTCATTCGGCGTTCCGCCTGCCGGGCAAACGGCTCTCACCGAAAGGGAAGTCGGGTCCTCGCGCAGAGGAGCATGGCCGGGAAGGCTCAGCCCGCGGTGGCGAGCACCAGCGGGAGGACCTCTCCCCCGCCCGCCCGGCGCAGCAGCCGCGCCGCGACCGCGAGGGTCCAGCCGGAGTCGGTGAAGTCGTCCACGAGCAGAACCGGCCCCGCAGACCCCGCCAGGGCCTCGGCCAGCTCGTCGGAGACGGCGAACGCACCGGACAAGGCCCGCACGCGCTGAGCGGAGTTGCTGCGCCGCGCCGCGTGCGCGCCGCCCGGACCCGCGTAGGTCAGCACACCGAGGAACGGCAGCCGGCCGACGGTCGCGATGCCCTCGGCGAGGGAGCCGACCAGCCGCGGGCGGGACAGGGACGGCACGGCGACGACTCCGACCGGACGGGCAGCGGCGTCCGGGCCGTTCGTGGCCCAGCCCTCGGGAGAGCGCGCCCAGTCGGCGAGCACCGCCACCGCCGCCTTCAGGACGTCGTCGGGAACCGGCTGGTCAGGGGCGTTGTCGGCCAGCAGCGGGCGCAGCCGGTTTCCCCAGCCGATGTCCGAGAGTCGTCCCAGAGCCCGCCCGGCGCCGCACTGCTCCTTGGCGGGGATGCGGCCCTTCAGCTCGACGCCCAGGGCGGGCAGCCCCGTCGGCCACATCCGGCGCGGCTCGACCTCCACTCCCGGACGGTCCAGCTCCCTCGTCGCGCCGGTCAGCGTCTCGGCCGAGACCGTCGCGTCGGCCCAGGGGCCCGCACAGTTGTCGCACCGGCCGCAGGGCCGGGCGCCCTCGTCGTCCAGCTGCCGGCGCAGGAACTCCATCCGGCACCCCGACGTGCTCACGTAGTCGCGCATGGCCTGCTGTTCCGCGGCCCGCTGCCGTGCCACCCACGCATAGCGCTCGGCGTCGTACACCCATGCGGCGCCCGTGGACGTCCAGCCGCCCTTGACCCGCTTGACCGCGCCGTCGACGTCCAGCACCTTGAGCATGGTCTCCAGTCGGCTGCGCCGGAGATCCACCGCCGTTTCCAGGGCCGGCACGGACAGCGGCCGTCCGGACTCGGCGAGAGCCGCGAGAGTCTGCCTGACCTGCGGCTCGGGCGGGAACGCGGTGTCGGCGAAGTAGCGCCAGATGGCCTCGTCCTCCTTGCCCGGCAACAGCAGCACGTCGGCGTGGGCCACGCCGCGGCCCGCGCGCCCCACCTGCTGGTAGTAGGCGATCGGCGAGGACGGCGATCCGAGATGGATCACGAAGCCCAGGTCGGGCTTGTCGAACCCCATGCCGAGCGCGGAGGTCGCCACCAGCGCCTTGACCCGGTTCTCCTGCAGGTCGGACTCGGCCTGCAGCCGGTCGGCGTTCTCCGTACGGCCCGTGTAGGACGCCACCTCGAAGCCGCGCTGCCGCAGGAAGGCGGTGGCCTCCTCGGCCGCGGCGACGGTGAGCGCGTAGACGATGCCGGAGCCCGGCAGCTCGTCCAGGTGCTCGGCGAGCCAGGCCAGACGGTGCGCAGCGTCCGGCAGCCGGACCACGCCCAGCCGCAGGCTCTCGCGGTCCAGCGCGCCGCGGAGCACCAGGGCCTCACCGCCGCCGGTGCCCAACTGCTCGGCCACATCGGCCGTCACCCGGGCATTGGCCGTCGCGGTGGTGGCCAGCACCGGTACGCCGGGGGCGAGTTCGGCGAGCATCGCCCGCAACCGGCGGTAGTCGGGCCGGAAGTCGTGTCCCCAGTCGGAGATGCAGTGCGCCTCGTCGACCACCAGGAGACCGGTCGTCGACGCGAGCTTGGGCAGCACCTGGTCGCGGAAGTCGACGGAGTTGAGACGTTCGGGGCTGACCAGGAGGACGTCGGTCTCGCCGCGCTCGACCTCGTCGTAGACGGTGTCCCACTCCTCCGGGTTGGCCGAGTTGATGGTGCGGGCCCGGATTCCGGCTCGCGCCGCCGCCTCCACCTGATTGCGCATCAGCGCCAGCAGCGGCGAGACGATCACCGTGGGACCTGAGCCGCGGCGGCGCAGCAGAGCGGTGGCGACGAAGTACACCGCCGACTTGCCCCATCCGGTGCGCTGCACCACCAGGGCCCGCCGGCGCTCCCGCACCAGGGCCGCCACCGCCTGCCACTGGTCCTCCCGCAGCCGTGCGGCGCCCCCGGGGGCGCCGACGAGCTCGGCGAGGATGGCGTCGGCTTCGGTGCGCAGCTCCAGATCGTCCATGTCTCCATGCAACCCGATGGCAGTGACAATCAGCCACTTCACTCAGCGTGACGGCGGTCTCGCGATGGGTCCGACGGGGCCCGTGAGCCGGACTGGAACGGTGGGTTCAGGCGTCCTGCCGCGAATCACCGGGTAGGGATATAAGTCACTCGCCACCATATAACGGTCGGCAGTCCCAATTGCTCGTTGCCGCATCCAAGTTCGGAAGGAAGAATTGAGGTCCGCTCCCCGCACGGATCACCCGTAGTCCGCTAGGGCTCTGCTGCGGCGTGCGCTCCCCCTCATCCGCCCCGCCCGTCTGTGGGCCGTAGCCGAAGGGAGGATCGTGACCTTCGGATTCGCTCCGTCCTCGGCGGCATCGTTGTCGACGAACACGTCCGCCACTTCCGCCAACCGTTTGCTCGAGCCTGCCGAATGGGCCTCGGCCGGCATCCCGCTGCTGCGCAGTCCGCGGGAGGTCGTCAGCGGGCTGCACTCACGGCACCGGCCGGGGCCGGCCACCGCGATCGTGGCCGTGCTCGATCCGGACGAGCGGGTACGGGCGAGCGCCTCGTTCACCCGGCGTCAGGCCTCGACCGACGGCTGGATGTACCGCAACGCCCTGCTCGCCCAGCTGCGCCGGGTCATCCCGCACGACCTGCGGCGCCGCACCCCCGTGCGCACCGCTGTGCTGCTCTACTGCCGTGACGGCGACGCGCGCTGGACGGAGGAGGACGGCGCGTGGATGTGGGGCCTGCGGGACGCCTGCACGCTGCACGGGCTGCGCTGCGGGGCGTACATCACGCTGACCCGGGACGGCTGGCAGGTCCTCGGCGAGGGCCGGGGCGGCCGACGGCCCAACGCCGACTCGGCCCCCGAGCCGTTCGCGCTCTCCGAGGCGCCGCCCCCACTGCCGCGGACCGGCGGCGCCGCCTCGGAGGTCCTGCGCCGCGCTGCCGCCCGCTGACGCACGGACGGCCGCCCCTTGAGGGCGACCGTTCGCCGGGCGGTCGTGGTGCCCACGCCATGGAGGCGGGAGCCGTCGGCCGTCGTCTCGCTGATCCCCGTGAGCGCCCTGGCGATGCCCCGCCGGACGACCCCGGGGGACGTTCTGCGGGCCGGGGGGCCGGTCAGGACGATCACCACGAGGGTGCCCCCGTCAGGCCACGCGGACGTCCCGATCTCGCCCGCAGCAGTCGGACGACCGCTCATGGGACGCAGGATCTCCGGTCACCCGGCGCGGGGGCCACGGGCCGCCCGCCTCAGGTCCAACGCCGGCCGCAGGTCCGACGCCCGCCTCAGGTCCAACGGCCGCCCGCAGGTCCGACGCCCGCCCGCGTCGGGATCGCCGACGCGATCGGCCGGGAGCGTGCGCCGGCGCCCGGGATACGCCACAGAGGCGTCGCAGCACGACGCCTCTGTGAAGCCGACGCGCCCCAGGGCGCACTCACCCGGCACCCGGCGCGCACCCGGCGGCCCGTTGGCCCGTGGGGCCGCCGGAGCGGATCAGACGCCCGCGCCCAGCACCGCGTTGATCTGCTGGGGGTCGCCGCAGCAGATCAACAGGGCGCCGGCCCGGGCACGAGCCAGCGGCAGCGCCGCGGTCAGCGTGTCATCGCCGCCGTTGACGGCGACCACGACCACCGGGCGCACGCCCGCACGGCCCGCCACGGCGGCGTCGGCGTAGAAGACGTCGTCGCCTGCGTCGTGCTGCGCCCAGTAGGGAGCTTCACCGAAGGAGAGCTCGTGGGCGGCCCAGGGGTGCTGCTCGCCGGTGGTGATCACCAACACGTCCCCCGGGGCGCGGCCCGACTCCAGGAGGAGGTCCACGGCCTCCTCGGCGGCGTCCAGCGCGCCCTCGGCCGAGGCCGGGATCAACTGGACCTGGGGAGCCGCCGAAGTGGTAGCGGCGGCGGGGGAAGCCGGGGCCGACGGCCCGGGCTTGACTGCCCCGTCACGCGGCGCGCGCTGCGCCGGCGGCGTGGGCCGGAGGGGTCCGGGACGACCGGGACGCGACGGAGCCGCGGGACGGGGTCCGGGTACAGGTCGGGGGGTCGGTGCGGTGCGGCCGCTGGCCGGAGTCGCGCGGGGACCCTGGGCACTCTCGTGAATCTGAGGCTCCTCGGGAATGAGAGGCATGAGCTGTTGTTTATCAAACGCCGGCACGGCACGCGCCAGCGGGTGGAACATCAGGGGGCCGGAGTCGTCAGAAGTCGAAGCCGAGTTGGCCTTCGATCTCCGGAGCGCTCCCGTTCGCCCAGCTGCGGGCCTTCTTGAGGTGCCGCCACTGGGGCAGCGCATCAAGATACGCCCACGACAACCGGTGGTACGGGGTGGGGCCCCGCTCCTCCAGTGCGGCCTTGTGCACGGGCGACGGATAGCCGGCGTTGTCCGCAAAGCCGAAGTCTGCATGGTCGATGCCCAGTTCGGCCATCATTTTGTCGCGCTGAACCTTGGCGATCACCGAGGCCGCGGCGACCGCCACGCACGACTGGTCACCCTTGATCACCGTGCGGACCTGCCACGGAGCGCCGAGATAGTCGTGCTTCCCGTCGAGGATCACCGCGTCCGGCCGGACCGGGAGAGCGTCCAGCGCGCGCCCGGCGGCGAGCCGCAGCGCGGCGGTCATCCCCAGATCGTCGATCTCCTCCGGGGAGGCGTGACCGAGCGCGTGCGACGTCACCCAGTCGAGCAGCACCGCGGAGAGCGCTGTGCGTCGCTTGAGGGTGAGCAGCTTGGAGTCGGTGAGGCCCGCGGGCGGTCGGCGCAGCCCGGTGACCGCCGCGCAGACGGTGACGGGTCCGGCCCAAGCGCCGCGGCCCACCTCGTCGACACCGGCAATGATCTTCGCTCCGGTCGTGGCGCGAAGGGAGCGCTCGACGGTGTGAGTAGGTGGTTCGTACGGCATGGCGTCCTCAGGTTACGCCGACCGGATCCCGGAGCGACACCCCGGTATGCCCCGGCCGTCGCCGGGCCGCGGCATCAGCGGGTTCCGGCGTCGGCGCGCCGCCTTTCAGGCCGCGTCCGGCCGCAGCAGAGGCAGCATGAGCTGGTCGATCATCTCGTCGAGATCACGGTCGTTCCATTCGCACGCGCACATCTTGGAGCGGTACATCATGATGGCCGGGATGACGTCGAAGACATAGCTGTTCGCCGCATCGGGCCGCACCTCCCCCCGTTCGATTCCCCGGCTGATCACCTCGTGCAGCAGTTCGACGGTGGGCTCCACCACGCCTTCGAGGATCAGGGCCTGGAAACGCACCGCCTGGGACGGATCGCACTCGTGAATCACCGAGCGCAGCGCGAAACCCGGGCGGGAGTACATCGCGTCCCGCGCGGTGCGGCACAACGCCACCAGGTCCGCCCGCACACTGCCCAGATCCGGCACACGGTCGAACCTGGGCAGTCCGGCCCGCAGGGCGTCGGCGACGAGGTCCTCCTTGGACGGCCAGCGACGGTAGACGGCCGCTTTGCCGGTCTGGGCGCCGGCCGCGACGCCCTCCATCGTGAGGCCGTTCCAGCCGACCGTGCCCAACTGATCCAGCGCGGCATCGAGAATCGCACGTTCGAGCACGGCGCCGCGCCGGCGGGGAGAGGCCGCCTGAGCGGGGGCGGCCGTCCAGCGCGAAGTAACCATCTGACTTTCTCCAGCGAGCAGTAGGAGCGGGGATTACGGGTGAAGCGGGGATGGCAGGTGAAGCGGGGAGCGGGGTGGGGCGAGGCCGAGCAGGCGAGGCCCCGTGGGATCGCGGCGGGGGACACGCCCTGAGGCGACGCCGCGAGTGAACGCTTGCGTTCACTACCGAGGACTCACTACCGTTGACGCGCCAGTGAACGCCAGCGTTCACTAACGCTCTTGTGGGGGACCCATCGTGACGACCTCTCAGTTGATCCAGAAGCAGAAACCGGGTGCGGCCCGCCGGGCGGGACACCCCGGCATCGCGCTCACCGTCATCGCGGCCTGCCAACTCATGGTGGTACTCGACGCGACGATTGTGAACATCGCACTCCCGCACATTCAAGACGCGCTCAAGTTCAGCACCACCGACCTCACCTGGGTGGTCAGCGCCTACACGCTCACCTTCGGCGGGCTGCTGCTGCTCGGCGCCCGAGCGGGCGACATCCTCGGCCGGCGCCGGGCCTTCATGGCCGGCATCCTGATCTTCACCTTCGCCTCGCTGCTGGGCGGACTGGCCCAGGAGCCCTGGCAGTTGCTGGCCGCACGGGCCCTGCAAGGCGTCGGCGGCGCCATCGCGTCGCCCACCTCGCTGGCGCTCATCACCACGACGTTCCCCGAGGGCCCGGAGCGCAACCGGGCCTTCGGCGTCTTCGCGGCGGTCTCCGCGGGCGGCGGCGCCATCGGACTGCTCGCGGGCGGCATGCTCACCGAATGGCTCGACTGGCGCTGGGTGCTGTTCGTGAACGTGCCCATCGGGGTGCTCATCGCCGTCGTCGCGCCGCTGTACATCAACGAGTCCGAGCGGCATCCCGGTCGCTTCGACATAGCGGGCGCACTGACGTCGACGGCCGGTATGGCTTCCCTGGTCTATGCCTTCATCCGCGCGGCCGAGGAGGGATGGCGGGATGGCCTGACCCTCGGCGCGTTCGCGGCGGCGGCGATCCTGCTGATCGGCTTCGTGTTCACCGAACGGCGGGCCAAGGAGCCGATCACCCCGCTGAAGATGTTCGCCGACCGCAACCGATCCGGCACGTACGTGATCATGCTGAGCCTCGCTGCCGCCATGTTCGGCATGTTCTTCTACATCGTGCTCTTCGTGCAGAACATCCTGGGGTACAGCCCGATCAAGGCCGGTCTGGCCTTCCTCCCGGTCACCGTCGCCATCGCGGCGGGCGCGGGCCTGTCGCAGCGCTTCCTGCCGGTGCTCGGCCCCAAGCCGTTCATGCTCGTCGGCTCCGCGCTGGTGGCGATCGGACTCACCTGGCAGGCGTTCATCACTCCGGACAGCTCCTACGCGGGCGGGGTGCTCGGGCCCATCCTGGTCTTCGCCTTCGGCATGGGGCTCAACTTCGTGACGGTCACCGTCACGGCGGTCTCCGGCGTCGCTCCGCACGAGGCGGGCGCGGCCTCCGGGCTGCTCAACGCCACGCAACAGGTGGGCGGCTCGCTGGGTTTGTCCATCCTGACGACCGTCTTCGGGTCCGCGAGCAAGGGCGAGGCGGAGAAGCAACTGCCCCGGTTCCTCGCGGACGGCACCGCGGAACAGAAGGCGGAGTTCGCCAGGACGCACCAGTTGCCCGCCCCCTGGGGGCACGAGGTGCTCGCCCACGGCATCTCGACGGCGTTCGTGCCGGCCGCCGCCATGGCGGCGCTCGCTCTGGTGACGGCCTGGTTCGTGATCCGGGTCCGCAAGAGCGACCTGGAAGCGCTGTCCGGTACGGCGGGTCCCGCGGTGGGGTGACCGTACGGCCGCACGGGCCGCCCCGGGAGCGCCACCGCCTGCCACAGCGCAGCGACGGTCGCTCCGGAGGCGGCCCTGTCGCCGGCCCCGGGACCTCGACATGATCACGAACAGCGTCACCAGCGCGAACCTCACACCCACCACACCCACCCCCTGGATCACCCCCGGCTCCGGCTCCGGCTCCGGCCCCCGGCCCGGGCCCTGGTTCGGACACCGGCACCGGCTCGCATACGTCACGCCGTGGACTTCGCACACGTCGCGCAGCGATATCCGGACAACGCCGGACGGTCACGCAGAGTTCCCATCGGGCACGGAGAGTCTCCGTCGGCCGAAAGGCCGCTCGTCAGGCGGTGGTGGGCAGCCACTCCGGGAGTGCCTCGACCTGCCGCGTCCAGGCGGCCGGCGGCGTTCCCGCCTTCCCGCCGGCCAGGATTCCGCCCACGATGGCGCAGGTCGTGTCCACGTCCCCGCCGACCTGCGCGGTCGTCCAGAACGCTGCCTCGAAGTCGCCGAGGGCGCGGGCGGCCGACCAGATCGCGAAGGGGACCGTGTCATGGGCCGACGTACGCCGTCCGCAGCCGAGGACGGCCGCGACGGTGGCCGCGTCGGCGTAGTCGAGCATGTCCCGGGCGCGACGCAGCCCGGCGCCGACGGCGCTCTTCGGCACGAGGGCGACGACGCCGTCCAGCAGCGCCTCGGCGCTGGGCGGGCCTCCGGGGGCGGCCGCCAGCGCGGCGGCCGCGGCGACGGCCATGGCCCCGACCACGGCTTCCCGGTGCTGGTGCGTGGGATAGGCCGAGATCTCGGCCTGATGGGTCGCCTGCTCCGGGTCGTCCGCGTACCAGGCGCCGAGCGGGGCGACGCGCATCGCGGCGCCGTTGCCCCAGGAACCCTGTCCGTTGAACAGGGCGGCCGACAGCTCACGCCAGTCCGCGCCCTCCCTGACGAGCCGCAGCAGTCGGTTGACGGCGGGGCCGTACCCGCGGTCGAAGTCGTGGTGCTCCGCGAAGGAGCGGGCCAGGGCGTCCTGGTCGATGCGGTGGTGGGCCGCCAGTACGGCGGCGACGGAGCACGCCATCTCGGTGTCGTCCGTCCACTGCCACGGTCCGGGCGGCGGCTCGCGGCGCTGGAGCAGTGGGAAGTTCACCGGAACGAAGAACTGCGAGCCCAGCGCGTCGCCCACGGCGAGACCGCGCAGACTGGCGAGGGCCCGGTCGAGGCGCCCTGCGGGCGAGGAATCGGCTGTCATCTCTCTGCCACTCTATCTCCGGTGATTCCGTACGGCTCCGGCTCCCGCCAGCGGTTGAACGGCAGGTCGAGGGTGTATTTGCCGTCGTCGCCGAGAACGAGCATCCGCATCTCGGCGTTCCCGGGATTGGCGAGCGACTCGAAGTCGGCGACCGTCCAGTGGAACCAGCGCATGCAGAACAGCCGCATCGCCAGCCCGTGGGTCACGAGGAGCACGTTCGGAGGATGATCGGGGGCCTCGAAGCTGCGGAACAGGCTCTCCAGGAAGCCCCCCACACGGTCGTAGACGTCAGCGCCGCTCTCGCCCTGCGCGAAGCGGTAGAAGAAGTGTCCGTAGGCGTCCCGGTAGGTCTTCTGCAACTGGACGTCGTCGCGGTCCTGCCAGTTCCCCCAGTCCTGCTCGCGCAGCCGGGGCTCCTCCCGTACGCGTATGAGCTCGGGGTCGAGGTGGAAGGCCCGGAGGGTCTCGTGCGTACGCCGGTAGGGGGAGACGTACACGCTGACCTGCTCGCGGCCGAACACCTCCCGCAGGTGCTTTCCGGTCTCCTCCGCCTGCCGGCGGCCCCGCTCCGTCAGGCCCAGGGCATGATCGGGTTCTCGCTCGTAGACGGTGTCATCAACATTGCCCGTCGACTCGCCGTGCCGGACAAGGACGATGCGCCGTGGTCGTGCCATGCCAAGACCCTAGATCGACCGACGCCCGATCGAGCACTCCGACGGCCTCCATACGGCGTAGGTCACACCGATCCCGCGCCGGAAGGCGCATGACGGCGTACGTCCCCACCCCCGTGCTGCGGGCTCAGGGCGTCCCCTGTGCTGCGGGATCAGACCGTCCAGGCCGGCTCGAGTTCGACGATGTCACCGGTGAGGGAGGCGATGTCCGCCTCCGTCTGCGCACGGAGGGCGAGCCGCTCCACCCGCTCGGTGCGGTACTTGCCGTGCTCGGCCTGCGACCTCCACATCGACAGCACCAGGAACTCGTGGCCCGGCGCCTCGGCGAACATGCCCCGGATCATGCCCGGCGAGCCGGCCATGGCCGGGTTCCAGACCTTCTCCTGCATCAGCGTGAAGTGCTCGGCGCGTTCCTCGTGGACCCGGCACAGGGCCACCCGCACCACGTCGGAGTCGGTGAAGCGGGGCTCGAAGCCGGTCTTCACGTCGAAGCGGTAGTCGAACAGCCGTGCCTGTGCGTCCTTGAACGTGCCCGCCTGAGCTGTCGCCAGCCGGTCGTGGGAGCGTGCCATGAAGGAGTCGTAGAAGGCGCGGCTCTCCCAGAAGGCGAAGACATGCGCGACGGAGGGCCGTGCCCTGCTCCAGCCCCCGCCCTGCCCCCGGAACCCCGGCTCCCCCAGAAGCCCCGCCCACTTTCGCTGTCCCCGTTCGAAACCGCGGCGGTCCACCACGGTGCAGCGAATCCACTTGACCAGCACCGCGCCATGGTAAGGCCACAGGGCGTGGCGTTGGTCACTCTCCGGGAGAGAGCAGGCCTGCGACGGCGCACTGCGCGTGGCAGGATGGACAACCGGCCCTGGCGGCCGAGCAGTTCGGGGTGACGGCAGACAGACGGGGAAACGGGGAGGGGAAGTCCGGTGAGCGGACTCAACAAGGGCATCCGCAAGATCGAGATGTCGCTCAAGTGGGACCCGAGCCCGGCGGGCCGGCCGCCCACCGACCTGGACATCGTGGCCGCGACGTATCTGGCGGACGACCCGCAGGGCGAGCCTGCCTACGTGGTGCACTTCGACAGCCGCTCCCCCGACGGCACGATCTATCTCAACCGGGACAGCAAGGACGGCAAGGGCTTCGGCTGGGACGAGGTCATGACGCTGGAACTCGACCGTCTGGACGCGCGGTACGCGCGCGTGGTCATCGGCGTCGTCATCCAGCAGATCCAGGAGCACCGCACGTTCGTCAGCGTGCTGAACCCTGCCTTCCGTATAAGGGAGGGCTACACCGTCCTGGCCGAGGACGACTTCGGCGACGTCCTCGGCGCGACGGCGGCGACGGTCGCGGAGTTCGTCCGGGAGACGTCCGACAGCTGGTCGTTCCACTCCGGTGTCCAGGGCTTCGAGGACGACCCGTCGACGTTCACGCGGATCATGGGCCGGATGCGCCGCCCCTGACCGCGAGCCGGGCGCGAAGACGCCGAGGGCGGCGGAGCCGGACATCGGCTCCACCGCCCTGACGAGCTGGATCAGTTCCAGCGGACTTGCGACGTCAGCTGCAGCCGCTCGTGGACCCGCAGCCCTCGCAGATGTAGCAGGAACCCGCGCGCTGCATCTTCGTGCCGCAGGAGAAGCAGAGCGGGGCGTCGGCCTGGATGCCCAGCTGCATCTCCACCAGTTCGGCGCTGGTGTGGACCTGCTTCGGGGCGGGCTCGACGGCCTCGACCTCGGCCTTCGGCGTGGCGACGGCCTTGAGGTCCGTCTGACGCGGGGCGGACTGGGCCAGGCCCTCGACGTCCACGTTCTCCTCCTCGAAGGTCGGCTCGTACGAACCGGTCTCCAGGTGGCGCTGGCGCTCCTCGGCGGAGTGGATGCCGAGCGCGGAACGCGTCTCGAACGGCAGGAAGTCGAGCGCCAGACGCCGGAAGATGTAGTCGACGATCGACTGCGCCATCCGCACGTCCGGGTCGTCGGTCATGCCGGCCGGCTCGAAGCGCATGTTGGTGAACTTCGAGACGTAGGTCTCCAGCGGCACGCCGTACTGAAGGCCCACCGAGACCGCGATGGAGAAGGCGTCCATCATGCCGGCAAGGGTCGAGCCCTGCTTGGACATCTTCAGGAAGACCTCGCCGAGACCGTCGTCCGGGTAGGAGTTGGCGGTCATGTAGCCCTCGGCGCCGCCGACCGTGAACGAGGTCGTGATGCCGGGACGGCCCTTGGGCAGCCGCTTGCGGACCGGGCGGTACTCGATGACCTTCTCGACCGCGGCGCGGATCGTCTCCTCGGTCTTCTCCGTGACCTCGGTCTTCTCCTTCTCCTTGGTCTTCGCGGAGAGGGGCTGGCCGACCTTGCAGTTGTCACGGTAGATCGCGAGGGCCTTGACGCCGAGCTTCCAGGCCTCGAAGTAGATCTCCTCGACCTCCTCGACGGTCGCCGTCTCCGGCATGTTGACCGTCTTGGAGATCGCGCCGGAGATCCACGGCTGGATCGCGGCCATCATGCGGACGTGGCCCATCGGGGAGATGGCGCGCTCGCCCATGGCGCAGTCGAACACCTCGTAGTGCTCGTGCGCGAGACCGGGAGCGTCGATCACGTTGCCGTTCTCGGCGATGTGGGCGACGATCGCCTCGATCTGCTCCTCCTGGTAGCCCAGGCGGCGCAGGGCCTGCGGCACGGTGCCGTTGACGATCTGCATCGAGCCGCCGCCGACCAGCTTCTTGAACTTGACCAGGGCGAGGTCGGGCTCGACGCCGGTGGTGTCGCAGGACATCGCCAGGCCGATGGTGCCGGTCGGGGCGAGCACGGACGCCTGAGAGTTACGGAAACCGTTCTTCTCGCCGAGGCGCAGCACGTCCTGCCAGGCCTCCGTGGCGGCGGCCCACACCGGGGTGTCCAGGTCGTCCATGCGGACGGCCGTGGCGTTGGCGTCGGAGTGCTGCTTCATGACGCGGTTGTGGGCGTCGGAGTTGCGGGCGTAGCCGTCGTACGGGCCGACGACCGCGGCCAGCTCGGAGGAGCGGCGGTAGGCCGTGCCGGTCATCAGGGACGTGATGGCGCCGGCCAGCGAGCGGCCGCCGTCGGAGTCGTACGCGTGGCCGGTCGCCATCAGCAGGGCGCCGAGGTTGGCGTAGCCGATGCCGAGCTGGCGGAACGCGCGCGTGTTCTCGCCGATCTTCTGGGTCGGGAAGTCCGCGAAGCAGATGGAGATGTCCATCGCGGTGATGACGAGCTCGACGACCTTCTGGAAGCGGTCGGCGTCGAAGGACTGGTGGCCCTTGCTGTCGTCCTTGAGGAACTTCATCAGGTTCAGCGAGGCGAGGTTGCAGGACGTGTTGTCCAGGTGCATGTACTCGCTGCACGGGTTCGACGCGGTGATCCGGCCGGACTCGGGGCAGGTGTGCCAGTTGTTGATCACGCCGTCGTACTGGATGCCCGGGTCGGCACAGGCCCACGCGGCCTCGGCGAGCTTGCGGAACAGCGCCTTGGCGTCGACCTTCTCGATGATCTCGCCGGTCATCCGGGCGCGCAGGCCGAACTCGGTGCCGTTCTCGACGGCCGTCATGAACTCGTCGTTCACGCGGACGCTGTTGTTGGCGTTCTGGTACTGGACGGACGTGATGTCGTCGCCGCCCAGGTCCATGTCGAAGCCCGCGTCGCGCAGGGCGCGGATCTTCTCCTCCTCCTTCACCTTGGTGGCGATGAAGTCCTCGACGTCCGGGTGGTCCACGTCGAGGACGACCATCTTGGCCGCGCGACGGGTGGCGCCGCCGGACTTGATGGTGCCGGCGGAGGCGTCGGCGCCGCGCATGAACGAGACCGGGCCGGAGGCGTTGCCGCCCGAGGAGAGGAGCTCCTTGGAGGAGCGGATGCGGGAGAGGTTCAGGCCGGCGCCGGAGCCGCCCTTGAAGATCATGCCCTCTTCCTTGTACCAGTCGAGGATCGACTCCATGGAGTCGTCGACGGCGAGGATGAAGCAGGCGGAGACCTGCTGGGGCTGCGGGGTGCCCACGTTGAACCAGACGGGGCTGTTGAAGCTGAAGATCTGGTGCAGGAGGGCGTACGCCAGCTCGTGCTCGAAGATCTCGGCGTCGGCGGGCGAGGCGAAGTAGCTGTGGTCCTCGCCGGCCTTCCGGTACGTCTTCACGATGCGGTCGATCAGCTGCCTGAGCCCGGTCTCGCGCTGCGGGGTGCCGACGGCGCCCCGGAAGTACTTGCTGGTGACGATGTTGACCGCGTTCACCGACCAGAAGTCGGGGAACTCGACGCCACGCTGCTCGAAGTTGACCGAGCCGTCGCGCCAGTTGGTCATGACGACGTCACGGCGTTCCCAGACCACCTCGTCGTACGGATGAACTCCGGGGGTGGTGTGGACACGCTCGATACGCAGGCCCTTGGTGGTCTTGGAGCCCTTGGCTCGGGAACCTCGCGCCGGACCGCTCGCCGTCTCTGTCATGCCGCCTCCCTCTGCGGGCGAAAACGCCCTGAAATGCCACGTTGTTCCCGTGACACGTTGTTCTGTCTGGTGCTGCGGGCGTCCACGCGCCACCGCCCACAGCAGGTCTTCGTCCGCCGCCGCACCGGCCGCCCGGACTCGCGAGTCCGGTTCCGGCCCGTCGGTCAGTCGGTGGCGTGGGCGGGCTCGGGGACCTGTACGGCCCCCGCCGGCCCGCCGCCGTCTTCCTGGCTCCCCGCGACGGCTCCTGTGTCGTCCTCGGCCCGGGCGTCGTCCGCGCGGTCGTCGTCGTCCGCGTCGAACCCTCCCGGCCCGCGCCTGAGTTCTGCGACGGCGGCCTCGAAGTCCTCGAGCGAGTCGAACGCCCGGTAGACGGAGGCGAACCGCAGATAGGCGACGAGATCGAGTTCCTGCAGCGGACCGAGTATGGCCAGCCCCACGTCATGGGTGGTCAACTCGGCGCTTCCGGTGGCCCGCACCGCTTCCTCGACCCGCTGGCCGAGCTGAGCGAGAGCGTCCTCGGTGACCGGCCGCCCCTGGCATGCCTTGCGCACGCCGTTGATGACCTTCGTGCGGCTGAACGGTTCGGTGACCCCGGACCGCTTGACCACCATCAGCGAGCACGTCTCCACGGTCGTGAACCGACGGGAGCAGTCAGGGCACTGACGGCGCCGACGGATCGACGTGCCGTCGTCCGTGGTCCGACTGTCGACGACACGGCTGTCGGGGTGCCTGCAGAAGGGGCAGTGCATGAACTCCAACCCTCCTCACAGCAGACTCCATGGCCTCGCCAGGCCTCACGGGCCCCTCGAAGCAGCCCCAAGCATAGGGGATCCATGAGCATCCGAAGACACCGGGGACCACAACTTCTGGGCCGCTGCCGTCATCCAACCACTAGATGTAGGGATTGGCTCATACAACCAGGCCGTATCGCGTGTCGCGTCGACGATCTCACCGCACGCGTTCCGACGGTCACGCCGAGCACCCGGGAACGCCCACGCAGCGCCTGTCGTCCGCATGCCCGCCGGACGCACGCCCACACGCGCCCACGGCACTCACGGCCGCCGCACACGTGACGTCGCGCGCGCCCGACGCACGCACGCGCGTGCGGCCGTATCGCCGGGGTGCGTACGGCGATACCGTGAGCGCGGCAAGGAGGAGCGGTGGGACTCTCGCGCAGAGCGGGGCCCGTTCCTGATCCACGGGGGGCCGGATGGCAGACTGGGGCCACGCCTCACAAGGTCATCGACTCCGGCGGTGAAGAGTACAACAACGGGTTCGTCGGCCGCCTCGGCCCTCCGCCGGGAAGCCGGGTCAGCCATACACCCCGACACGTGATCAAGTCAGGCGATACGCGCTTTTTCACTCGAACGTGTGTTTGGCGCAACCTTTCGAAAGCCACTACCGTTGTCCAGCAGGGAGACAACCGAGAGGGGCCGACGTGACCACCACCGCAGACAGTGCCACCATCACCGCCCAGGACCGCTCCCAGGGCCGACTCGAGCCGGTGCATGCGATGAACGAAGCCATGAATCCCGAGGGACACAAGCGTTCCCTGCCGGGCCGACCTCCAGGCATCCGCGCGGACAGTTCGGGACTCACGGACCGGCAGCGACGGGTGATCGAGGTCATCAGGGATTCCGTCCAACGGCGCGGCTACCCGCCGTCGATGCGGGAGATCGGCCAGGCGGTCGGCTTGTCCAGCACCTCCTCGGTCGCACACCAGCTGATGGCACTGGAGCGCAAGGGCTTCCTGCGCCGTGACCCGCACCGCCCGCGCGCGTACGAGGTGCGGGGCTCCGACCAGGCGGCCTCCGTGCAGCCCACGGACACCGCGGGCAAGCCCGCCGCGTCGTACGTCCCGCTCGTCGGGCGTATCGCCGCCGGCGGTCCGATCCTCGCCGAGGAGTCGGTGGAGGACGTCTTCCCGCTCCCGAGGCAGCTGGTCGGCGACGGCGAGCTGTTCGTGCTGAAGGTCGTCGGCGACTCGATGATCGAGGCCGCTATCTGCGACGGCGACTGGGTCACCGTGCGCCGCCAGCCCGTCGCGGAGAACGGCGACATCGTGGCCGCGATGCTGGACGGCGAGGCCACCGTGAAGCGCTTCAAGCGCGAGGACGGCCATGTGTGGCTGCTCCCCCACAACGCCGCCTACGAGCCGATCCCCGGCGACGACGCGACGATCCTCGGCAAGGTGGTGGCCGTACTCCGCCGCGTCTGAGCACGGCGACGGACGGGCCTTCCCCGTCCCCCTGACTGGGCCCCGGGATCCCTGCGCCGGTTCCGGGGCCCTGTGCTGCGCCCGGGCCCGTCGCGGGCCCGGGTCCTCGACGGGCCCGGGCCTTCACCGCCCGGGCTCTATTCCGTCTCTGCCTCCGCCTGCTTCGCCTTCGCGTCGATCGCCGTCAGCGACCTGCGGACCTGCTGGGGATCCGTGGTGTACCAGAAGTCGGGCAGGGACGCCTTGAGATAGCTGCCGTAACGGGCCGTCGCCAGCCGCTGGTCCAGCACGGCGACGACGCCGCGGTCCCCCGACGCCCGGACGAGGCGGCCCGCCCCCTGCGCCATGAGCAGTGCCGCGTGCGTGGCCGCCACGGCCATGAAGCCGTTGCCTCCGGCTTCCTCCACCGCCTTCTGGCGTGCGCTCATGAGGGGGTCGTCGGGGCGCGGGAAGGGGATCTTGTCCATGACGACGAGCTGGCAGCTGGGGCCGGGGACGTCGACGCCCTGCCAGAGCGACAGCGTGCCGAAGAGACAGGTCTGCGGATCCGCCGAGAAGTTCTTGATCAGCTCGCCGAGCGTCTCCTCGCCCTGGAGGAGGATCGGGAACTCGGGGATGCGCACGCGCAGTTCCTCGGCGGCGAGCTGCGCCGCACGCATGGAGGAGAAGAGGCCGAGAGTGCGGCCGCCGGCCGCCTGGATCAGTTCGGTCAGCTCGTCGAGCATGTCGGCGCGGTCGCCGTCCCGCGCCGGGCGCGCGAGGTGTTTGGCGACGTACAGAATGCCCTGTTTGCGATAGTCGAAGGGCGAGCCGACGTCGATGCCCCTCCACTGCGGGACGTCCTCCCCCTGCGTGCCCTCCGGGGCCAGCCCCATCGAAGCGCCCACGCCGTTGAAGTCGCCGCCCAGCTTCAACGTCGCCGAGGCGAGGGTGACGGAGCGGTCCGTGAAGAGCTTCTCCCGCAGCAGGCCCGACACCGACATCGGGGCGACGCGCAGGGACGCGCCGAAGCGGTCGTGCCGCTCGTACCAGACGACGTCCCACTCGGATCCGTTGGTGATCCGCTCCGCCACGTCGTGCACCGACTCGACCGAGGCCAGCGCCTGTTTGCGGACCGCGTCCTCGTCCTGGACGGACTTGTCGCGGGTCGATCCGATGGCGGAGATGACGGTCCGCGCGGCGTCGCGCAGCGCCATGAGCGCGTAGCCGAGATCCTCCGGGATCTCCTCCAGACGGCCGGGCAACGCCAGCTCCATCAGCCGCTCGAAGCCCTCGGCGGCCGTCTGCAGCTGGTCGGCGGCCTTCTCGTCGACCAGTTTCGCCGCCCGGCGTACGGCCCGGTTGACCTGGCCGGGGGTGAGCTCACCGGTCGCGACGCCGGTGACCCGGGAGACCAGTTCATGCGCCTCGTCGACGATCAGCACCTCGTGCTGCGGGAGGACGGGGGCGCCCTCGATGGCGTCGATGGCGAGCAGGGCGTGGTTCGTGACGACGACCTCGGCCAGTTTGGCGCGCTCGCGGGCCATCTCGGCGAAGCACTCGGCGCCGTACGCGCATTTCGTCGCCCCCAGGCACTCCCGGGAGGAGACCGAGATCTGCGCCCAGGCCCGGTCGGACACACCCGGCGTCAGATCGTCGCGGTCACCGGACTCGGTCTCGTCCGACCAGTCCCGCAGTCGCAGCAGGTCCTGGCCCAGTTTGCTGGTGGGCGCGGCGGCCTCGAACTGGTCGAAGAGGCCTTCCTCCTCGTCCTGCGGGACGCCTTCGTGGAGTCGGTGCAGACACAGGTAGTTCGATCTGCCCTTGAGCATCGCGAACTCCGGGCGGCGGCGCAGCAGGGGGTGCAGCGCCTCGACCGTGCGCGGCAGGTCCCGCTCCACGAGCTGGCGCTGCAGGGCCAGCGTGGCGGTCGCCACCACGACGCGCTCCCCGTGGGCGAGCGCGGGCACGAGGTAGCCGAGCGACTTGCCGGTGCCGGTGCCGGCCTGGACCAGCAGATGGGAGCCGTCGTCGATCGCCTCGGCGACGGCTTCGGCCATGGTCACCTGGCCGGGGCGCTCCGTGCCGCCCACGGCGGCGACGGCGGCATGCAGGAGTTCGGGGAGTGAGGGCTTCGTCATAGCGCGACCACCCTACGGCGCGGCACTGACAATCGGGCGGTCGAGGCGGACGGGAGGGAAGGGATCAAGACGGTGGCCTCTCGCTGCGGGGAGGTGAGGCGGACGAAGGTGAGCGGGTCGGGACGGGAAACGACCGGCCGACGATCAACAGGCGACCGCACCCGACCGCCGAAGAGCATCGAAGACCGATGGGGACAGGTGCGGGCCGGTGAGGACAGGTGCGGGACGGTGAGGGCGAGCGAAGAGCGGTGAGGGGGCTCACAGCAGATCACGCAGGCTCCGGTCCCGGACCATGAGGGCGGCCCGTTTGGCGGGAAGGTCGAGCTCGGTGCAGAACCGGAAACCGGCGCTCAGGAACGCGGCGACGGACGGATCGTTGCGCAGGTCGGGCTCGGCGACCACCCGGGCACAGGCAGGCGAGCCGGCCAGGACGAGATCGGCGACGGCGCGCAGCAGCAGGCTCCCGAGACCACGGCCCCGGTCGGCGGCACCGCCGATGAGCAGATGGATACCGGTGTCGTACGGCCGGGCCGGGTAGTGGCCGGCCAGCGGATCGAGATCGGCCCGGTAGATCTCCCAGTAGCTCATGGGCCGCCCCTCCAGCACACCGAGGCACGGGACGCTGCGCCCGCCGTCGGCGAGTTGTTCCCGCAGGTGTCGCGCGGTGACGCGGTGGGGCCCCGCCAGTTCCCAGAACGCCGCGACGGCGGGGTCGTTCATCCACCAGCCGACGAGGGACAGGTCCCGCTCGAGGCGCACCGGGACGAGGCGGAACGCACCCACGGGCGTCCGGGCGACCCCCCAGTCACCGACACCGAGCGCGGGGACGGCGGCGGGGACGGGGCGGGCTCCGGTTCCGGTCTCGACCGACCGCACGGCGGTCTCCTCTCAGGCGGACGCACGGCAGTGGCGGCCGCGGGCGGACGGCAGTGGCGGCGCGCGGACGGCAGGCCCCGCTCAGGGACGCAGCGGATTGGGGAGGGTGACGTAGACGGACTGGGTGTCCACCGGTCCGACGAGTTCGTCGAGGCCGTGCAGCCGTGTCAGCAGATTGGCCTTGCAGCGCAGGACGGGCGAGTCGAGCAGCCGCGCCGGCAGCGAACTGCGCAGCCGACCCGGGCCGTGGGCGGCGTCCGCGAGGAAGCGCCGGAAGGCGGCGAGCAGCAGTCGTTCGTCGGCGAGCCGCTGCGAGCCGAACGCGCCGACGAGACCGAGGACGTTGTTGATGCCCAGGTAGTAGCAGAAGCGCTCGTCGGTGACCTCGTCGGCCACGAAGGTGTCGCTGGCCTCGCCGATCCCGGGCAGCCGGGCGGCGAGATCCGCGCGGCGGGACTCACGGAAGTAGTAGCCCTGGTTGTCCCGGTAGCGGCCGCCCGTGGGCCAGCCGTCGGCGTCCAGCAGGAGAAGGGTGTTCTGCTGGTGCGCCTCCAAGGCGATGCCCGCCTCGCCGTCGAGCCACAGGACGGGACGGACGACCCGTTCCAGGTAGCGCAGGAACCACTCGGCGGCGACCGCTCCGGCCGCCCGGCCGGTCCGTCGGGCGAGGCTCTGGACGATCGAGGCCAGTCGGGAGCGTGGGGCGGCGGCCTGGTCCGGGGAAGCCGCGCCGGCGACCGTACTCTGCCCGCTCGGTCCGCTCGGTCCGCTCGGTCCGCTCGGTCCGCTCGGTCCGTTCGGCCGTGGTGCGACGAGACCGGCGAGGCAGGTGACGTCGTCCGCCGGGGCGAACGGATTGTGCCGGATCATCACGTCGAGACCTGTCAGCGGGAGGCCGTCAGGACCGTCGACGGCGAGCCAGGCCGGGTCCCGGACGATGTCGAAGCCGGGGTGGGCGGCCCGCCACCGCCCGGCCAGACCGGCCCGCAGGAGGCGGTGCACCTCGACACCACGGTGGAGTTCCTTGCGGAGGTTCTCCCGCCGTGAGTTGGTGATGCGCAGCCCCAGCGACAGTTTGAGCATCGCGGCGGCCCCGGAGCGATGGACGGTGCGCACGGAGGAGGTCGGGTGCCAGGGCGGGCCGTGCGCGCCGAGGTCCCGGAGCAGTCCGTCGTCGAGGAGGGCCCGGATCTCCGGCCGGCGCCGCGCCTCGCGCAGCTGCCAGGGGTGCATCGGGAGCGCCGCGAAGCCCTCGGGCAGCGGCAGGCCGCGGCCGGCGAGTCTGGCCGTCAGCACGGCGGCGGGGACCGGGCGGCCGCCCTCGGTCCAGGCGGAGTCCGTGGCCAGTACGGACGGATCGACGGCGAGCCAGTGCAGAGGAAACGCACCGCGCGCCTCGGGCGAGTACAGGCGCGCGTCACCGTCCGAGAGCCCTTCGCGGCTCTTCGGGGTCGGATGCAGCGGATGCCCGAGCACCAGCGACTGCTCTGCGGCGAGGAACAGGTCGGGAGCGTCGGCGGGACGTTCCCGGCGCTCGCCGATGAAGGCGGCGGTACGGCGGACGGAGTCGGCGACGCGTGCCACGAGGTCGACGCCTTCGCCGTCGGCGGTGCCCGGCCGGGCACCGCCGCGCTGGCCGGTCCGGCCGTCGCCCGGGTTCGCCTCGCGGGCCAGCAGGGCCGCGACCATGACGGCGTCCACCGGCGGGGTCTGCTCGGGCGCGCCCGCCAGGCGGGGCAGGCCGAAGCGGTGCATGCCCGTCGAGGACCAGTAGAGGACGGGGACCAGCAGGGCGACTCCGCTGGCGGGCAGCGGCACCCGGAGGAGGCCGTCGGCGGGTGCGGGCAGGCCGGCCTCGCGCACCCAGCAGCGCAGCAGGTTCTCCACGGCGGCGGCCTGGGCCGCGGTGTGCGGATCGGGATGGTCCAGGAGATCGACGGTGGACTGGGGAGAGGTGGTCAAGGTCGCTCCTGGTGACGAAGGGGGCCGTGCGCGATGGGGCGGTGCCACGGCCCGGCCCGACGGCCCGCTCACGAACGCTCCGGGGCACCGGCTCGGCCAAGGTCTCGGTCCCTGCCGGCCCGCGGTTCGGCGGCGGGCGCCACGGCAGCCCCTGTCGCTACAACCGCGGGCGCATCGACGGGTTACGGGTTGCCTCAAGATCCCCGCTGTGACCGAACAGTTGCCGTTCCGTCGGAAGTCCCCCACAGCGAACGCATATCGTGTGGTGGCATCGCACCCGGTCGTGAGACCCGCTTGAACTCGGCGTGGGATCACCATGAGTTCGACGGGGCGTGACCGAGTTCGTTTGTGTCAGGTCGAGTTGAACCGAGCTCGGCGGAGTACAGCTACGTCTGATCGCGTTCGACCGTGTTCCGCCGGGTTCGCTCTGCGGGACGGCCGGAGCTTCACGTTCGTTGACAGCAGGGGGAGTAACCAGCATGCGATCCATACGGCCGTCGTCCACCGCTCGCCGGGGGAGGAACGCGCGTCGCAGAACCTCCCCCGTGCTGAGCGCCCTCGCCCTCGCCTCGGTGCTCGCGCTCACCGCGACCGCCTGCGACTCGGGCGACGCCGATGCGAGCGGTCAGGCGAGCGCCTCGGCGTCGGCCACGGACGACGGAAAGATCACGATCCCGGACGACATCAAGGACCGGCTCAAAGAGCACGGGATCGATCTCGACAAGTGGAAGAACGGCGCCTGGAAGAACTGGGACAGGGACGACTGGCTGCGCGAGGCGCAGGACTACGTCAACCCGATCATCAAGGGGCTGTGGGACCCGGACCGGATGCGGGAGGCCGAGGACCCGGACCGCGGCGTCGACGACAGCGACCTCTCGGGCGACCAGGGGGTGACCGACCCGACGCCGGCGGCGGTGGAGGCGAAGGCGGTGTCCCCCACGTACCACGCCAACGCGCCCCAGGCCGGCAAGGTCTTCTTCGACTCCCCCGAGGGGACGATGGTCTGCTCGGCGACGGTCGTGCGGGACCCGGCCCACCCGGGCAAGTCCAACCTCGTCTGGACGGCTGGTCACTGCGTGCACGCCGGCAAGAAGGGCGGCTGGTACCGGAACATCGCGTTCGTCCCGTCGTACAACGACTCGGGCAAGACGGCCGCGCAGATGCAGTCGGCGACCAAGGAGGAGGCCGCTCCCTACGGCGTGTGGTGGGGCGACTGGGCGCAGACCTCCGACCAGTGGATCGCCCAGGGCGGCCAGACCGGCGGTGACGGCGCCTCCTACGACTACGCCGTCATCCATGTGACGCCGGAGGAGGGCGGTTCGGGCAAGTCCCTGGAGGAGACGGTCGGTTCGGCGCTCCCGGTGGACTTCAAGGCCCCGGCGGTGCCGAAGGTGAGCCGTATCACCGCGACCGGTTACCCGGCGGCGGCGCCCTACGACGGGCAGAAGCTCTACCAGTGCAAGGACAAGCCGGGACGGTTCTCGCTCAGCACCGCGGACCCGACGATGTACCGCATCGGCTGCACGATGACCGGCGGCGCCTCGGGCGGCGGCTGGGTCGCCACCGGCTCGGACGGAAAGCCCGCGCTGGTGTCGAACACGTCGATCGGTCCGGTGAAGGCGGGCTGGCTCGCGGGCCCGCGGCTGAACGACGTGGCCAAGGGCGTGTACGACTCGGTGAGCAAGAAGTTCGCCGGCCGGTAGCCCGCACGCACGGCCGCGGGCGTCCGGCGAGTGCCGGGCCGCACGCACACGTGAAGGCCCGCCCCCTGCTTGCCGCAGGGGGCGGGCCTTCACGCGTTCAGCGGTTCAGGACGCCGGCTCGGCTCAGGTGGCCGGCGCCGGCACGTACGGAGCGAGTTCCGCCGCCAGCTCCTCGTGGACCCGCGCCTTGAGCAGGGTGCCCTCCGCCGTGTGCTCCGCGGAGATCACCTCGCCCTCGTCGTGGGCACGTGCGACGAGCTTGCCGTGCGTGTACGGCACGAGCGCCTCGATCTCGACGGACGGCCTCGGCAGCTCGTCGTCGATCAGTGCGAGCAGCTCTTCGATGCCCTGGCCGGTGCGGGCGGAGACAGCGATGGAGCGCTTCTCGACCCGCATGAGCCGCTGCAGCGTCAGCGGATCGGCCGCGTCCGCCTTGTTGATGACGACGATCTCGGGCACGCCGGTGGCGCCGACGTCGCGGACCACCTCGCGTACGGCGGCCAGCTGCTCCTCCGGGTCGGGGTGCGAGCCGTCCACCACGTGCAGGATCAGGTCGGACTCGCCGACCTCCTCCATGGTGGAGCGGAACGCCTCGACCAGGTGGTGCGGCAGGTGCCGGACGAAACCGACGGTGTCCGCCAGGGTGTACAGACGGCCGCTGGGCGTCTCGGCCCGGCGCACGGTCGGGTCCAGGGTCGCGAACAGGGCGTTCTCGACCAGGACGCCCGCGCCCGTGAGCCGGTTGAGCAGGGAGGACTTGCCCGCGTTGGTGTAGCCCGCGATGGCGACGGACGGCACCTTGTGACGCTTGCGCTCCTGGCGCTTGATCTCGCGGCCGGTCTTCATCTCCGCGATCTCCCGGCGCATCTTCGCCATCTTCTCGCGGATCCGCCGCCGGTCCGTCTCGATCTTGGTCTCACCGGGACCGCGGGTGGCGAGGCCGCCGCCCTTGCCGCCGCCCATCTGACGGGACAGCGACTGGCCCCAGCCGCGCAGCCTCGGCAGCATGTACTGCATCTGCGCGAGCGCGACCTGCGCCTTGCCCTCCCGGGACTTGGCGTGCTGGGCGAAGATGTCGAGGATCAGGGCCGTACGGTCGATGACCTTGACCTTGACGACGTCCTCGAGGTGGATGAGCTGGCCCGGGCTGAGCTCACCGTCGCAGATGACGGTGTCGGCGCCCGTCTCGAGGACGATGTCGCGCAGCTCGTTCGCCTTGCCCGAGCCGATGTAGGTGGCCGCGTCGGGCTTGTCGCGGCGCTGGACGACGCCGTCGAGCACGAGCGCGCCCGCGGTCTCCGCGAGGGCGGCCAGCTCCGCGAGGGAGTTGTCCGCGTCCCGCGCGGTCCCCGTGGTCCAGACGCCCACGAGCACGACCCGCTCCAGGCGGAGCTGGCGGTACTCGACCTCGGTGACGTCCTCGAGCTCGGTGGAGAGGCCCGCCACACGGCGCAGCGCCGCGCGCTCGGAGCGGTCGAACTGTTCGCCGTCCCGGTCTCCGTCGATCTCGTGACTCCAGGCGACGTCCTCTTCCATCAGGGCATCGGCCCGAAGACCTTCGGGGTAGGCGTGCGCCATGCGCTGGGTGTCCTGGGAAAAGGAAGAAGAGGAGGTCATTGGGTCCTTACGTCGTTGGAGATGCCGAGTCGCCGTCCTACATGCTGCTCAACGTCCGAGCGGGCCGGGAGATTCCCGCCTCCCGTGCCGCGGCGACCTGACGATGGTCGCACGGCACGGCCCGTCTCGTCACGGCCTTATTTCGCGGCGGGCGGGGCCTGCGGAGCGGGCTTCGGAGCGTTCCCGACGGGGTTCTTCAAGGCCGGGGCCGTCGCCTTCCAGTCCGGGTGGCCCGGCATCGGCGGGGTCTTCTCGCCGTAGAGCCACTCCCTGAAGAACGGGGTCAGGTCGCGTCCGGAGACGTTCTCGGCGAGGCGGGCGAAGTCGGCCGTGCTCGCCGTCGAGTCCCGGTGATTGTGCGTCCAGGCGCGCTCCAGGTGTGCGAACGCAGCCCGGCCGATCTCCTGGCGCAGCGCGTACAGGACGAGCGCGGCGCCGTCGTACACGTTGGGCCGGAAGATGCTGATCTTCTGGCCGGCCTTCGGCGCCTTGGGCAGGGCGGGCGGTCCTCCCGCGGCGCGCCAGCGGTCGGAGGCGCCGTAGGCCGCCTTCATGCGCGCCTCCAGGGTGCGGCCCGACTTCTCCTCCGCATACAGCGCCTCGTACCAGGTGGCGTGCCCCTCGTTCAGCCACAGGTCGGACCAGGTGCGCGGCGAGACGCTGTCGCCGAACCACTGGTGGGCCAGCTCGTGGACCATGATCGACTCGACGTACCACCTGGGGTAGGCGGGCTGGGTGAAGAGGTCCTTCTCGAAGAGGGACAGTGTCTGCGTCTCGAGTTCGAACCCGGTGGAGGCGTCGGCCATGAGCAGCCCGTACGTCTCGAAGGGGAAGGGGCCGACCTTGCGTTCCAGCCACGCGATCTGTTCGGGGGTCTTCTTCAGCCAGGGCTCGAGGACGGCGCGGTCCTTGGTGGGCACGACGTCCCGCAGCGGCAGCGCGTGCGGCCCCTCCCGGTGCACGACGGTGGAGCGGCCCACGGACACCTGGGCGAGCTCGGTGGCCATGGGGTGCTGGGTGCGGTACGTCCAGGTGGTCGTCCCGCCGGACTTCTCCACGCCGGCGGGCAGCCCGCCCGCGACGGCGGTGTAGGCGTCCGGCGCGGTGACCCGGATGGTGAACATCGCCTTGTCGGAGGGGTGGTCGTTGCACGGGAAGACGAGGTGGGCGGCGTCCGCCTGGTTGGCCATGGCGAGACCGTCCGTGGTCCTGACCCAGCCGCCGTCGCGGTCGCCGCTCATCACGGGATCGCTGGTGTGCCGCACGGTGATGCGCATCCAGCTGCCCGGGACGAGCGTGTCCCGCGGAGTGATCACCAGGTCGTCGTCCACTCCGGTGAAGGCGGCCGGCCTGCCGTCCACCTCGACCGAGTCGACCTTGCCGTGCGCGAAGTCGAGGTTGATCCGGTCCAGGGCGGCGGTGGTCCAGGCGTTGATGACGGTGACGGCCTGGAGCGGCTTGTCGTTGGCGCCGGAGTAGGTGAAGGACAGGTCGTACGACGCGACGTCGTAGCCGGGGTTGCCCAGGTTCGGGAAGAGGCGGTCGCCGACGCCGAGCGGGGCCGCCGGCGCGCTCGCGGCGACGAGGCAGACGGAGACGGCCGAGGCGAGCAGCGCGGACTTCAGCCGGGCGCGGGGGGTGAGCAGCATGCACCACCGCTACCAGCGGGCGGGGGCGCCGCGTGGGCGACGCGCGCCCGGCCCACCCGAACGGGTGGTTCACGCGCGCGTGGGCAGACCTACCTCGTCCCGGAGGGGGCCGCCGCGTGGTGCTGCGCGCGCCCCACGTCGTACACGCCGGGCACGTTGCGCATGGCCCGCAGCAGGTCGGGCAGGTGGGCCGCGTCGGGCAGTCGGACGGTGTAGGTGTGGCGGACCCGCTGCTGGCTCGGCGGTTCGACGGTGGCGGAGACGATCTCGGCGCCCTCGAGCGCCATGGCCTCGGTGAGGTCGGCGAGCAGGTGGGGGCGTCCGAACGACTCGGCGACCAGGGTGACCCGGCATCCGGTGGTGTCGCCCCAGCGCACGGCGACCTCCTCGCGCCCCGCGTCCGCCATGCGCGCCACCGCGGCGCACTCGACGCGGTGCACGGTCACCACTCCCCCGCGCACCGCGAAGCCGGTGACCTCGTCGAGCGGCACGGGCGTACAGCACCCGGCTAGCCGGACGTGCGCGTCGGGCCGGTCGACGACGGTGATCGCTGCTCCGGGACTCGGGGCGGAGGGGTCCGCCGGCGCGGCGTCGGCCGCGGACCGGACGGACGGCGCGGTCTCGGCGACGGAGCCCGCGGCGGGTTCGGCGGCGGCGTTCTCGGCGGGCGCGGGGTGCGTCGTCAGCCAGCGCTGGATGGCGATCCGGGCGCCAGGGGTGTGGGCGTGCTCCAGCCACTCCCGGGAGGGCTCCGAGGCCGGGTCCTGGCCCATCAGGAGCTGGACGGTGTCGCCGTCCCGCAGGACGGTGCTGAGGGTCGCCAGGCGGCCGTTCACCCGGGCGCCGATACAGGCGTGGGCGTCTTCGCCGTACTGCGCGTAGGCGGCGTCCACGCAGGTGGCCCCCTCGGGCAGGCCGAGGGCGCCGCCGTCGGGCCGGTAGACGGTGATCTCGCGGTCCTGGGCGAGGTCCTCGCGCAGGGTCGACCAGAAGGTGTCGGGATCGGGCGCCGCCTCCTGCCAGTCCAGGAGGCGGGAGAGCCAGCCGGGACGGGTGGGGTCGACGCGCTCCTCGTCCGCGGGGGCGCCCGGGCCGGTGTGTTCCTCCGCGGAGGCCGTGTAGGGGTTGCCGAGCGCGATGACGCCGGCCTCGGCGACCTTGTGCATCTGGTGCGTGCGGATGAGGACTTCCGCGACCTGGCCGTCCTCGCGGGCCACGGCGGTGTGCAGCGACTGGTACAGGTTGAACTTGGGAACCGCGATGAAGTCCTTGAACTCCGAGACGACCGGCGTCATACAGGTGTGCAGTTCGCCCAGCACGGCGTAGCAGTCGGCGTCCTCGTTCACCAGCACCAGCAGGCGGCCGAAGTCGCAGCCCCGCAGCCGGCCCCGTTTGCGGGAGACCCGGTGGACGGAGACGAAGTGCCGAGGCCTGATGAGGACTTCGGCCTGGATGCCGGCCTCGCGCAGCACTGCGCGCATCACGTCGGAGAACTCGGCGAGCGGGTCGGTCTCCTGCGCCTCGTTGCCGGCGATCAGCTCGCGGGTGTGCGCGTACTCCTCGGGGTGCAGGATCGCGAAGACGAGGTCCTCCAGCTCCGTCTTGAGGGCCTGGACACCCAGGCGTTCGGCGAGCGGGATGAGGACCTCGCGGGTCACCTTGGCGATGCGCGCCTGCTTCTCGGGGCGCATCACGCCGAGGGTGCGCATGTTGTGCAGCCGGTCGGCGAGTTTGATCGACATCACGCGGACGTCGTTGCCGGTGGCGACGAGCATCTTTCGGAACGTCTCGGGTTCGGCGGCGGCGCCGTAGTCGACCTTCTCCAACTTCGTCACGCCGTCGACGAGATAACGCACCTCGGCGCCGAACTCCTCGCCGACCTGATCGAGCGTCACATCGGTGTCCTCGACGGTGTCGTGGAGCAGCGAGGCCGTCAAGGCGGTGGTCTCCGCGCCGAGTTCGGCGAGGATCAACGTCACCGCGAGGGGGTGGGTGATGTAGGGCTCGCCGCTCTTGCGCATCTGCCCGCGGTGCGAGGACTCGGCGAGCACATAGGCGCGGCGCAGGGGTTCGAGGTCGGCGTCGGGGTGGTGCGCGCGATGGACCTCGACGACGTGGCTGATCGCGTCGGGCAGCCGGCCGCGGGAGGCGGGGCCGAGCAGCGCGGCCCGGCCCAGACGGCGCAGGTCGATCCGGGGAAGGCTGCGCCTGCGGGGCGTGGCCGGGGTTACCGGGCCTGGGGTCGCAGGGTTCGTGGCCTCCGCACTCATGGGCACCTCCGGCTGCGTGGACCGGCGGACGGGGTGTCCCAGGGCGGACACGGCTCAGGGGACTGGTTGAACGGTCCCCCGTCCGGGCCGGTGCTTGATGCTACCGAGCCCATCACGCGCGACTGACCGCCTCTCGCCGAGCGTGAAACGGATCACCCATTCGAGCGACGAATCCCAGGTTTACCGTTTCGAGCCACCAGAGCTGGATCCGACGGCGCATTCGAACCCCTTGGTCGGGGCAGGGATGCCCCATCGAGCCCCCAGGGCGCGCCCCGCCTCCGATACCAAGTCTCGACAGTGTCAGCGAGCAGCTGTTTCCAGCCATTCGGAATCGAGCTCTCCTGTGGCGACGATCACGGCCGGCCCGGTCATCTCGATCTCGCCGTCGGGCCGCTCGGTGATCACCAGGCGTCCGCCCGGAAGGTCGACCGTGTACGTGACGGGGGTTCCGGTGGCCGCGGGGTCGGCGCCGTCCCTGCGCGCGGCGGCCACGGCGACGGCGCACGCGCCGGTGCCGCACGAGCGGGTCTCGCCGGATCCGCGCTCGTGCACGCGCAGTGCGACGTGCCGCGGGCCGCGGTCCACGACGAACTCGACGTTGACCCCGTCCGGGTAGGCGGCCGCGGGGCTGAAGGGCGGCGGGGAGAGCAGGGCGCCCGCGTGCGCGAGGTCGTCCACGAAGGCGACGGCGTGCGGGTTGCCCATGTTCACGTTGCGCGCGGGCCAGCTGCGCTCACCGACGCTCACCGTGACGTCGCCCTCGGGAAGGCGGGCCCTGCCCATGCCGACCGTGACGTCGCCGTCCTTCGCGAGGTGCACGCGCTTCACGCCCCCGCGCGTGGCGACCGAGAGATCGCCGTCGGTGACGAGTCCGGCGTACTGGAGGTAGCGCGCGAACACGCGGACGCCGTTGCCGCACATCTCGGCGACGGAGCCGTCGCCGTTGCGGTAGTCCATGAACCACTCCGCCTCGGCGGCCATGTGCACGGCCTCGGGGTGCGCCGCGGACCGCACGACGTGCAGCACCCCGTCGCCCCCGATGCCCGCGCGACGGTCGCACAGGGCGGCGACGTGGGCCGGGGAGAGGTCTACGGCGTTCTCGGGGTCCGGGACGATCACGAAGTCGTTCTCGGTCCCGTGCCCCTTGAGGAAGGCGATCCGGGTGCTCATTCCTCGATCGTACGGCGTGGCGCCGGGCAGGCTCAGCGCAGCCTGGCGACCCGCCAGACGGCCAGCGCCACGACCGCCGCGACCATCACGACGTAGGAGAGGGCGACCCGCCAGTCGGGTCTGCGCCCGGAACCGCGCGCGGGCAGCCCGGGCCACGTGTAACCGACCCGGCGGGCGGCCGTCATGCCCCATCCGGCCGCGCAGAAGCAGATCAGCAGCCCGAGCATGGCGATCATGGCGCCGCTGTCGCCGAAGTCGAAGGCGAGCGGGAAGGCGAACATCAGGGAGCCGATGGCGGCCAGGGCCACGATGGGCGCGAGCTGCCAGATCCGCAGCCGGCGCTGCGGACGCAGCTCGACCTCGACCTCGGGGCCGCTCGTGAACATCTCCTCGGGCTCGGGGCCGTCGTCGGTCACGCCGCCCTGGGTGTCGTCGTCGTCCGGCCCGTCCGGGCTCAGACGGCCTTCCTCCGGCTCCGGTTCACCACGCTCGGTGGTGAGGTGTTCGGTGCCGTGTGCGGTGTCGCGAGGGCCGGCCTCCATCGCCACGCGCCCTCCCAACTCGGACTCCACTTGGTCGATCGAAGCTCGATGATGGCACGGCGCAGGAGGCCTGGATGACGGCCTGGGCGTCCCGATGCAATGACGTGATCAGGCTGTGACCGGTCGCTCCACGAACGCCAGTGCGGACTCCGGAAGTTCTGTGAGATCGGCCGCAGCCCCACTCAACCAGTGCACCCGCGGATCGCGCCTGAACCAGGAATCCTGACGGCGCGCGAAGCGCTTGGTGGCACGCACGGTCTCCGCGCGCGCCTCGTCCTGCGTGCACTCGCCGCTCAGGGCCGTGAGGACCTGCTGATAGCCGAGCGCGCGTGAGGCCGTGCGGCCCTCGCGCAGGCCCCGGGCCTCCAGCGCGCGGACCTCGTCCACGAGTCCCGCGTCCCACATCCGGTCGACGCGGCGGGCGATGCGCTCGTCGAGTTCCGGGCGCGCCACGTCCACGCCGATCTGGACGGTGTCGTAGACCGAGTCGTGTCCGGGCAGGTTGGCGGTGAAGGGCTTGCCGGTGATCTCGATCACCTCGAGCGCCCGGACGATACGGCGGCCGTTGCCGGGGAGGATCGCCTGCGCGGCCTCCGGGTCGGCCGCGGCCAGCCGGGCGTGCAGCGCTCCCGAACCTCGCAGCGTGAGTTCCTCCTCCAGCCGGGCACGGACCTCGGGGTCGGTGCCGGGGAACTCCAGGTTGTCGACGGCGCCGCGGACGTACAGGCCGGAGCCGCCGACCAGGATCGGCCACCTGCCCTCGGCGAGCAGGGCGTCGATGCGCTCCCGGGCCAGCCGCTGGTACTCGGCGACGGAGGCGGTGACCGTGACGTCCCAGACGTCCAGGAGGTGGTGCGGGACGCCGCCGCGCTCCTCGGCCGTCAGTTTGGCGGTGCCGATGTCCATCCCTCGGTACAGCTGCATGGAGTCGGCGTTGACGACCTCGCCGCCGAGTCGCTGGGCCAGGAAGACGCCCAGATCGGACTTTCCGGCCGCGGTCGGTCCGACGACGGCGATGACGCGGGGGGCGGGGGGTGCGCTGCTCACGGCACCAGTCTCGCAAACCTCCACGCCCACCCTCGAACGAGTTACGTGACGGGGCCGGAGCGGTGTCGTTCCCCGTTGCGGGATTCCCGTCGCCCCGGCGGGAGCGGCGGCCTCCGGTAACGCGAACGGACGCACCGCCCGACGCGGGATTTCGCCCGCACGAGTACCGTATGGAGTGGATATGGGCGTTTTGGAACGACTTTTCGGAAGGTCGAAGGCCTCTGAGGAGGCGGCGACAGAGGAAGCCGCGGCGGAGGAGGCGACACCGGAGACGACGACCGTCGACGAGGCGGAGCAGCCGGGCGAAGCCTCCCCGGCATCGGAGCCTGCCGGGACCGAAGCCGAGGCCGAAGCCGAGGGCACGGCCGCCGGGTCCGAACCCAGGACGGAGAACGGGTCGACGGCCGAGTCAAAAACCGGGCCGGAGCCGGAGAGCGAGACGGAGCCGGAGAGCGAGACGGAGCCGGCCGCCGGCGACGGCGTCGGAATCCCCCGGCAGCAGTCCGCCGAGGAGGCCGCCGACAGCGCGGCGGACGACGGCGCCCGCACGTGAGGAACCCGCGAGGAAGGTGACCCATGGGTCTTTTGGACAGTTTGAAGGCCAAGCTCACCCCGGCCAGAGGCAAGGTCTCGGACCTCGCGCTCCAGCACGGGGACAAGATCCAGCACGGCATCGACAAGGCCGCGCACGTCGTCGACGAGAAGACCAAGGGCAAGTACAGCGACAGGATCCACACGGGCACCGGCAAGGCCAAGGGCGCCATGGACCGGCTCGCGCACAAGGACGGGTCCGCAGGGGGCGGCGACACCTTCACGCCGCCGAACACACCCCCGCCGACCTCCTGAGCAGCACCTGCGCCGACCCGGCGAACGGCGGACGGCCGCGTGGCGAACCCGCCCGCGGCCGTCCGCCGGTCTGTGCCGGGCGCCGTGGACGCGCGGCTACGACCAGGTCGCGACGAAGTACCCCACGCCGTACGGCGCGTCGTCGTACAGCAGGGCGCCGGCCGGTTCCGTGCCCCCGGCGGCGCCCGCCAGCACCTGCCAGGGCGCCCGGCCCGCCGCCTTGAGCTCGTACGCCAGCTCGGCGTCCAGCGCCTCGAGGGCCTCGACGTCCGCCGTGCCGAGCGCCCGGGCGACCGCCCCGTCGAACGGCGCGGCGCGCTCGTCGAGGTAACCCGGGGCCTTCAGCGTCCGGCACGCACTGCCGTCACCCATCACCAGGAGCGCGACCCGCCCCGCCGCGCCGCCGATCTGCCGGCCGGCCTCGAAGCACCGCTCGGCCGCGAGCGACTCGCCCACGCCGAGACCCTCCACGGGGGCGCCCGACCAGCCGGCCCGTTCGAGCAGCCAGGCCGCCACGGCGAGGGACGGGGGCAGCTCGCGTCCGGCGGGCGTGTCCGCGCCGCCGCGGCCCAGCCGGACGGCGAGATCCACTCCGAAGCCCCGGAACGAACCCCGGGCCCCCTCGGGGTGCGGGCCGCGTCCCGACTGCCCGGCGGGCCCGACGACCACGAGCCGGTCCGCGCGCGCGGCCGCCAGCACGGCCAGCGCGTCGGAGCAGGCGGTGCGCACGGGGTCCAGTTCGGGCGCGGCGCCCGCGGCGACCTCGGGCACGAGGAGCGGCGGGCAGGGGCAGACTGCGGCAGCGACAAGCATGATCGGCAGCGTAACCCCGCGGGACAGCCCGGCGCCGGTCCCCGATCAGACCGTCCGCGAGGTCGACGCGGTCGATGCGGTCGACGGCCGTGCGCGCGAGCGAAGGCCGGCTCGCGCTCGCCGCCGCCCGGTCCGGTTCGGGCTGTCAGTCGCAGCCGCAGCCGGTCGCCGCAGCCGCCGGCACCGGCTCCGGGGCGCCGACCTTCGGCAGACCCAGCATCACGCCCGCCGGTTTCGCAGCCTTCTCGGCGGTGCGCTTCTCCCAGGCGCCTCCCGCGCGCGTGCGGCGCACGCCGAGGACGGCGCCCTCGGCGAGGAGGTGGTGCGGGGCCGCGTAGGTGACCTCCACGGTCACGACGTCGCCGGGGCGGACCTCCTGCTCCGGCTTGGTGAAGTGCACCAGACGGTTGTCGGGGGCGCGGCCGGAGAGGCGGTGGGTGGCGCCGTCCTTACGGCCCTCGCCCTCGGCGACCATCAGCTCCAGGGTGCGGCCGACCTGCTTCTTGTTCTCCTCCCAGGAGATCTCCTCCTGGAGGGCCACGAGGCGCTCGTAGCGCGCCTGCACGACCTCCTTGGGGATCTGGTCCTCCATCGTCGCGGCCGGCGTGCCGGGGCGCTTGGAGTACTGGAAGGTGAAGGCCTGCGCGAACCGGGCCTCGCGCACCGCGTGCAGCGTCTGCTCGAAGTCCTCCTCGGTCTCGCCGGGGAAGCCCACGATGATGTCGGTGGTGATCGCGGCGTGCGGGATGGAGGCGCGCACCTTCTCGATGATCCCGAGGTAACGCTCCTGCCGGTAGGAGCGGCGCATCGCCTTCAGGACCGTGTCCGAGCCGGACTGCAGCGGCATGTGCAGCTGCGGCATCACGTTGGGCGTCTCGGCCATGGCGGCGATGACGTCGTCGGTGAAGTCACGCGGGTGCGGGGAGGTGAAGCGGACGCGCTCCAGGCCCTCGATCGCGCCGCACGCGCGCAACAGCTTGCTGAAAGCCTCGCGGTCGCCGATGTCGGAGCCGTAGGCGTTGACGTTCTGGCCGAGCAGGGTGATCTCGCTGACGCCCTCGCCGACCAGCGCCTCGATCTCGGCGAGGATGTCGCCGGTGCGCCGGTCCTTCTCCTTGCCGCGCAGCGCCGGGACGATGCAGAAGGTGCAGGTGTTGTTGCAGCCGACGGAGATGGACACCCAGGCCGCGTAGGCGCTCTCGCGTCGCGTGGGGAGCGTGGAGGGGAAGGCCTCGAGCGACTCGGCGATCTCGACCTGCGCCTCTTCCTGCACGCGTGCGCGTTCCAGCAGCACCGGGAGCTTGCCGATGTTGTGCGTGCCGAAGACGACGTCCACCCAGGGCGCCTTCTTGACGATGGTGTCGCGGTCCTTCTGCGCCAGGCAGCCGCCGACCGCGATCTGCATCCCGGGCCGGCTCGCCTTGCGCGGCGCCAGCCGGCCGAGGTTGCCGTAGAGCCGGTTGTCGGCGTTCTCACGCACCGCGCAGGTGTTGAAGACGACGACGTCCGCGTCGCCGTCCGACCCCTCGGGGGCGCGTACGTACCCGGCCTCCTCGAGCAGTCCGGACAATCGCTCGGAGTCATGGACGTTCATCTGGCACCCGTAAGTGCGGATTTCGTAGCTCTTGGGTGCGGGCGCGTCCACGGCGAGGCTCCGGTCACTGCTGCTGGTCATGCGTCAAGGGTAGGCGGTCGCGGAGAACGCCCGTCGCCCCCTGACGCGCGGGACGACCGGCGACGCCTCAGGGGTCGATGAGGCCGGCGCGGATCGCGTAGCGGGTCAGCTCCAGCCGGTCGCGCATGCCGAGCTTCTGCAGCAGGTTGGCGCGGTGCCGTTCGACCGTCTTGGCGCTGATGAACAGCAGGGCGCCGATCTCCCGGGAGGTGTGGCCCTCCGCGACGAGCTTGAGGATCTCCTCCTCGCGCTCGGTGATGGGCCGCTCGGGCAGGCCGCCCACGTCGTCGCCGCGGTGCAGCCGGTCCAGGTAGGAGCGGACGAGGGCCCGCTCCGCGCCCGGGTAGATGAACGGCTCGTCGCGCACGACCGCCCGGCACGCCTCGACCAGGTCCCGGTCGGCGACCGACTTCAGGACGTACCCGCCGGCGCCCGCCTTGAGGGCCTCGAAGAAGTACTGCTCGTTGTCGTACATCGTGAGGATGAGGATGGGCAGGTCCGGGAGGCGCCGGGAGAGTTCGCGGGCCGCCTGCAGACCGGTCATCCGGGGCATGGCCACATCGAGGACGGCCAGGTCGACGTCCCCCGCGCGGGCCCGCTCGACCGCCTCCGCCCCGTCACCGGCCTCGGCGACCACCGTGAGATCGGGCTCACCGTCCAGGATGAGCCGTACTCCCCTGCGCACGAGAGTGTGATCGTCGGCCAGCAGCACGCGCGTGGGCGAGGCCGCTGCGACAGGTCCGGCCGACGGGGTGGCCGGCGGGGCGTCGTCCGTCATCGGCGGCCTCCACGAGGGGCCGGGGTCTGCGCCCGGCCGACCGGCGCTGCCGGGTGTGCCGGCTCCGCCCGGTCGACGAGCACCGAAGGATCGACGGATCCCCTGCGGCCGGCGGGTTCCCCCCGGCCGGTGTCCGCCGCCGCCCGCAGCCGTACGTCCGTCCCGCCGCCCACGCCGTTCGCGCGACCGCCGCCGGCGCCGCCCGAGTCACCGCCGCAGACGCCGTTCGCCGACGACGAGACGGTAAGGCTCGCTCCGATCAGCAGGGCCCGTTCCCGCATCCCGCGGACCCCGGCGCCCTCCCCGGCGGCCGGGCCCAGGCCCGCGCCGTTGTCCCGCACCAGGAGCTCGACGCCGCCCGGGACCGGGCGCAGGCGGAGATCGGCGCGGTCGGCGCCGGAGTGCCGCGCGGTGTTGGTGAGTGCTTCCTGCGCCACCCGGTAGAGCACCAGTTCCGTCTCCTCGGTCAGTGGGGGGAGGCCGCGGCCCAGATCGTGGCGCACCGTCAGTCCGTGCGCGGTGAACTCGCCGGCGAGTGAGCGCAGCGCGCTGAGCAGGCCGAGCTCGTCGAGGACGCCGGGCCGCAGTCGGCGGGCGATGCGGCGGATCTCGTCGAGACCGGCTCGGGTGGCCTCCTGTGCCTGGCCCAGTTCCTCGCGCAGTTCCGCCGGGGCCCGGTCGGCGACGCGCTTCAGCTGGAGCAGCACGGCAGTCAGGGTCTGGCCGACCTCGTCGTGCAGTTCCCGGGCGACGCGGTGACGCTCGCGCTCCTGGGCGGACAGAGCCCCTGCCGCACTGGCGGCGCGCTCGGCCTCCAGCCGGTCAAGCATGGCGTTGTACGTGGTGATCAGCTGGGCCGTCTCCACCGGTCCCGCGACCTCGGCACGGGCTCCGGGATGCAGCAGGTCGGCGTCGGCCATGGCACGGCCGAGCCGGGCGAGCGGGGCCAGGCCGATGCGCAGGACGACCGCGTTGACGGTCAGCAGGGCGGCCAGACCCGCGACCACGACGAGGACCTCGCCCGGGAGTATGGGCGTGGAAACGGTGACCGGACCCAGGAGCAGCGCGGCCGCCACGACCAGGGCCACCGCGTTGAGGACGAAGATCCGCCAGAACAGGGACATGTGCGCGGTTCCTCCTCTGCCCGCCCGGCCGGCGCCGCCGCTGCCGGTCACGCCTCGGTCGTCACTTCGGTCGTCGCTTCGTTCGTCACTTCGGTCGTCACTTGGGTCGTCACTTGGGTCGTCACTTGGATCGATACGTCGATCGACGCGCAGACGGTCGCCTCGGTCACCGTCCCGGTCGGCTCTCCATGGCGCCGCCGTGGCCAGCCTCGCCGTGCGGCGACGGCCCTGTCCATCCGTCACGACACCCATGTCGTCACCGTACGGGGGAATGGCAGCATGGCGGCTCGGGCACCCGTGGGAGACGTCACGGACGTCACGCGAGCGCTCGGTGACGACCGGCGACGGCCTGCGCCGTCCGCCGAGCACCGGCGGTGGCTGCGGCGACCGGCAAACGACCGACAAGGGGAAGAAACGTGCCTGCTCCACGCCTCCGGACGACTCCGCTGCCAGGCATCGGAGTCCAGTACGACCTCGTGACACGGGAGCAGCGGCACCTGTCGGTCGTGGCGCACCGCGACGGCGCCCGTACCGTCAACGTGTACCGGACCGACGACCCCGACTCCTGCGCCCAGTCCGTGCGGCTGACCACCTCCGAGGCAGGCTCGCTGATCGACGCGCTGATGCCGTCCCACCACAGCGCGAGCCTGCTGTACACGACGGATCTGGGGCTGGTCGCCGAGCGCGTCGAGGTGGCGGCGACCTCACGCTGGAACGGGCGGCTGCTGGGCGACACCCGGATGCGCACCGAGACCGGCGCCTCCATCGTGGCGGTGCTGCGGCGGGCCGAGGCCATTCCGTCCCCGGCGCCCGACTTCCGTCTCGCGGGGGGCGACACGCTCATCGTCATCGGCACCCGCGAGGGTGTGGACGCGGCCGCGGCCGTCCTCGGGCGGGAGTGAGCGAGTGCACTCCGCAGTCCTGCTGATCGAGTTCGGTTCCATCATCCTCGGGCTGGGGCTGCTCGGCCGGTTCGCGGCCCGTTTCCAGTTCTCGCCGATCCCGCTCTATCTGCTGGCCGGCCTGGCCTTCGGCGAGGGCGGGCTGCTGCCGCTCGGCGCGAGCGAGGAGTTCGTCGCCACCGGCGCCGAGATCGGCGTCATCCTGTTGCTGCTGATGCTCGGCCTGGAGTACACGGCGAGCGATCTGGTCTCCAACCTCAAGGCCCACCATCCCTCCGGTCTCGTCGACTGCGCCCTCAACGCCGTGCCGGGCGCGGTCGCCGCGCTGCTGCTCGGCTGGGGGCCGGTGGCGGCCGTGGTGCTTGCGGGCGTCACCTGGATATCGTCGTCCGGAGTGATCGCCAAGGTGCTCGGCGACCTGGGCCGGGTCGGCAACCGGGAGACGCCGGTGATCCTCAGCGTGCTGGTCCTGGAGGACCTGGCCATGGCCGTCTACCTGCCCATCGTCACCGCCCTGGTGGCCGGGGTCGGGCTGGCGGCCGGCAGTGTGACGCTGGCGATCGCGCTGGGCGTCGCCGGCCTCGTGCTCTTCGCCGCGGTGCGCTACGGGCGGGTCATCTCCCGTTTCGTGTCCAGCGACGATCCGGAGAAGCTGCTCCTGGTGGTACTGGGGCTGACGATCCTGGTCGCCGGGGTGGCGCAGCAATTGCAGGTGTCGGCGGCGGTGGGGGCGTTCCTGGTGGGCATCGCGCTCTCGGGGGAGGTCGCCGAGGGCGCGCACACCCTGCTCAGCCCGCTGCGCGACCTGTTCGCCGCGGTCTTCTTCGTCTTCTTCGGCCTGCACACCGACCCGGCGAGCATCCCGCCCGTTCTCGCTCCGGCCCTCGCCCTGGCGGTCGTCACCGCCGCCACGAAGATCGCCACCGGCTACTGGGCGGCCCGGCGCGCCGGGATCTCGGTCAAGGGACGGTGGCGGGCGGGCGGTGCGCTGGTGGCCCGCGGGGAGTTCTCGATCGTCATCGCCGGTCTTGCGGTCACGGCGGGTATCGAGCCGTCGCTCGGCCCGCTGGCGACGGCGTACGTGCTGATCCTGGTCATCGTCGGCCCCCTCACCGCCCGCTACACGGAACCCCTGGCGACCCGCTGGTCCCGGCGCGGACGATCCGGCGCGGACAGCGCGCCGACGCACGTGCCCGAGCCGCGCCCGCAGACCCGGGTGGGTGACTGAGGGGCCGGGTATGCAGCGCGCGGCGCGCCGACCCTCCGAGCCCCGGGCCCGCGCCCGGCCGACGACGTCCTGTCAGCCCGCGACGGCGGACAGGGAGACCCGCCACCCGGTCCCGGCCCCCGGCGCCTCACGCCGCGCCGTCGGTCCACCCCTGGCGGCGCAGGACCGCGGACACGTCCGGGGCCTCGTAGTGCTCGCCCTTGAGGACCTTGCCGTCGGCGCGGCGGTCGATCCTGCCGTCGGGACCCAGCTTGGTCATATTGGACCGGTGGACCTCGGCGAGCACCGCGTCGAGGTCGATCCCGTGCACCAGGGCCGTGCCGTACGCGACATAGACGACGTCGGCCAACTCGTGCGCCAGCCGGTCCAGCGGACCGCCGACCGACACCTCGGCGACCTCCGCGGCCTCCTCGGCGAGCAGATCCCGGCGCTGGGCGGCCAGCCCGGGTGACACCCGCGTCGGAGTGCCCCGGGCGTCGAGCCCGAAGGCGCGGTGGAACTCACGGACCAGGTGGGCGGGCGAGGAACTCATGCCCCGACTGTATCGACGGCCACCGACACTCTCGTGCGTCACTTCCGCCCGTCACCCCGTCCGTCACTTCCTTCCATCACCCTGCGCGCCGGTTCCGTGGGTCGCTGCCGCGCATCACCCCGCCCGTCGCCTGCCCGGTGAGCCCCGGCCTGGCCAGCACCGCGTTCCGGCTGGCAGGATCGCGCTCATGTCCCCGTCGTTCTCCCGCATCGGCAGGCGCCGCGCCTTGCAGGGCACGGCCGCCGGCGTCGTCGTCCTCGGGCTGCTGCTGTGGTGGCTGCTGCCACTGGGCGAGGAGCCGCCGAGCGGTTCGATCACCCTCAACACGGGCACGACGAGCGGCGTCTACTACGCGTACGGCACCCAGCTGCGCACCGCGCTCGCCAAGGACATGCCCGACCTGGACGTGAACCTGTCCACCAGCAACGGGTCGCCGGAGAACGTCGCGCGCGTGGCGGCGGGCGAGGCCGACTTCGCCATCGCCGCGGCCGACGCCGTACAGACGTACGAGACGCAGCATCCCGGCCCCGCCGCCCGGCTGCGCGGGGTGGCCCGGCTGTACGACGACTACGTCCAGCTCGTGGTGGCACGTGACTCGGACATCCGGTCGATCGCGGACCTGCGGGGCAGGACGGTGGCGACGGGTCTGCCCCGGTCCGGCGTACGGCTGATCGCCGAGCGGGTCCTCAAGGCGGCGGGCCTGGACCCGGCCAAGGACATCAAGGCGGTGGAGCGGGGCATCGACACCGGCCCCGAGCAGCTCAAGCAGGGGAAGATCGACGCGTTCTTCTGGTCGGGAGGGGTGCCGACGGCCGGACTGGAGAAGCTGGCCGACGGGTTCACCTTCCGGTTCGTGCCGATCAGCCCCGAGCTCGTCGCCAAGATGCACGACCAGGACGACTCCACGGGCTACTACCGGGCGACGAACATGCCCGAGTCGGCCTACCCCACCATCCAGAACGGCTCCACCGTGGCGACGATCGCCGTGTCCAACCTGCTGATCACCCGCACCGACGTCGACCCCCGGCTCACCGAGTGGGTCACCCGTACCGTCATCAGGAGCCGTGACCTCATCGGCGCGCACGTGCACTCCGCCCAACTGGTCGACCTGCGCACGGCCATCTACACCGACCCGCTCACACTGCACACGGGCGCCCGGCGCTACTACCGCTCCGTCAAGCCGTAGGGGCGCGCCGCTACGACGTCGGCGACCGGGGTACCGACACTGTCGCCGTCAGTCCGCTCGGCTCGTGGTGGGCGTACGACAGGGAGCCGCCGCCCGCGGCGAGCAGGGCGCGGGAGATGGACAGGCCGAGTCCCGAGCCCTTGACGTTCTGGTGGCGGCCGCTGCGCCAGAAACGGTCGCCCACACGCGTGAGTTCCTCGTCGGTCAGCCCCGGCCCGTTGTCGGTGACGACGACCGAGGAGGTCTCGCCGTCGGCGGTGACCGTGACCTCGACGCTCTCCCCCTCGGGGGTGAACTTCACCGCGTTGTCGATCACCGCGTCGAGTGCGCTGGACAGCGTCACCGGGTCGGCCCAGGCCGTGGTGGGCGGGCAGTCGCCCACCAGCCGGACGCCCTTGGCCGTGGCGGTGGGCGCCCAGGCGGCGACCCGCTCGGCGGCCAGCGCGCCGATGTCGGTGACCCGCAGGTCGGCCTCGGCGTGCTCGGCGAGGGCCAGGTCCAGCAGGTCGTCCAGGACCTGCGCGAGACGTCTGCCCTCGTGTTGGACGGAGGCGATCTCCTCGTTGCCCTCCGGGAGCTCGTAGCCCAGCAGTTCGATGCGCAGCAGCAGGGCGGCCAGCGGGTTGCGCAACTGGTGTGAGGCGTCGGCGACGAAGGCACGCTGCTGCTCCAGCACGTCCTCGACGTTGTCCGCCATCTCGTTGAACGCGCCGGCCAGCCTCCTGAGTTCCGGCGGCCCGCCGGCCACCGCGACCCGCGACTTCAGACGGCCGCTCGCGATCTCGTGCGTGGTGGCGTCCAGGACGCGCACCGGCCGCAGCACCCAGCCGGTCAGCCGCAGGGCGGCGCCGATCGCCAGCAGCATCGCTGCGGCCTCTCCGGCTCCGATCACCAGCCAGCCGTGCAGGATCCGCGACCGCATCGGCCCGGTGGGCGAGTCGGTGACGACGACCGCGACGACGTCGCCGTCCCGGATGACCGGCGACGCGACGACGAGCCGGTTGCGCTGCCACGGCCACACCTGCCGGGGATCGTGGCTGCGACGGCTGAGCGAGGCCTCCTCGAACGCGTCCCGCACCTCGCCCGATGCGGGGAGGTACCAGTCGCGCGGGGCATGAGCCATGGGGGTGTCGGTGCTGTAGAAGACTCCGGCGCGAATGCCGTAGACGTCGTAGTAGCTGGCGAGTTCCCGGCTGAGCGTCTCGCGTCGCTCGTTCGTGGACGCCGACGTCGGGTCGTCCGCGCCCGAGGAGACGGTGACGAACTGGGCGAGCGCCGCGAAGCGCGCGGTGTCGTCGATGCGGTCGACGACCACCCGCTGCTGCTCGGCGCCCGCCACGCTGATGGCCAGCGGCACCCCGAGGGCCAGCAGCACGGCCGCCATCAGGACGATGAGGAGCGGCAGCAGACGCGTACGCAACAGCGTTCCCCGCTAAGCGGCCGGGGCGACGAGCCGGTAGCCGACCCCGCGCACCGTCTCGATCAGCGCGGGCATGCGCAGCTTGGCGCGCAGCGAGGCCACGTGCACCTCGAGGGTGCGCCCGGTGCCCTCCCAGCTGGTGCGCCACACCTCGCTGATGATCTGCTCCCGCCGGAAGACCACGCCGGGTCGCTGCGCGAGCAGCGCGAGCAGGTCGAACTCCTTGCGGGTCAGCTGGACGACCGTGCCGTCCACCGTGACGCGCCGGGTGGGCAGCTCGATCTGCACGGGGCCCAGGCGCAACGCGCTCTCCCCCTCGGCGGCCGTGTCCTCGGGGACGGTGCGGCGGCTCACGGCGTGGATACGGGCGAGCAGTTCCCCGGTGTCGTACGGCTTCACCACGTAGTCGTCGGCGCCCAGGTTGAGGCCGTGGATGCGAGAGCGCACGTCGGAGCGGGCGGTGACCATGATCACCGGTGTGGCGGTGCGCTTGCGGATCTTGCCGCACACCTCGTAGCCGTCCTGGTCCGGAAGCCCCAGGTCGAGCAGGACGACGCCGAAGCCGGGCCCCTCCGGGACGAGCGCCTGCAGCGCCTCCTCGCCGCTGCGCGCGTGGGTGACGTCGAAACCGTGCCGCTTGAGGACCGCGGACAGGGCGGCGGCGACATGGTTGTCGTCCTCGACGAGAAGCAGTCTCATCCCGGCCTCCTCCGGTCATCGGGCATACGGTCTGACTCACTACGACGGGTGTTCGGTTCTCCGGCTCCGGAAAACGGCGGCACACGCGTGCGTGCATCATGGCAGTCACGCCGATGGACGAGGACGCAGTCAAGCGAGTTCCGGTTGCGCGCGACTACCGTTACTCGGCCGATACGCGCGCAGGTCGCAAGTGCTACGACATGTGTCCGATTGCTATCGGATCGTGATGCTCAGATTCCCCTCAGATGTAATGACGCTGGTCGGGGCGGGTCACTACTGTCCTCCGCAACCGAGGAGGACGGAGCCCCGAAGCGATGACCGAAGTATCGGTGACCAAGGAGGACGCGGTCGCGAGCGGTGACCTGGTCGTCCTGAAGAGCGTCAACAAGCACTTCGGCGCGTTGCACGTTCTCCAGGACATCGACCTGACGATCACCCGCGGGGAGGTCGTCGTGGTCATCGGCCCCTCCGGGTCGGGCAAGTCGACGCTGTGCCGCACGATCAACCGCCTGGAGACGATCGACGACGGCGAGATCACGATCGACGGGAAGCCGCTGCCCCAGGAGGGCAAGGCGCTGGCCCGGCTGCGCGCCGACGTCGGCATGGTGTTCCAGTCGTTCAACCTGTTCGCGCACAAGACGGTGCTCGAGAACGTGATGCTGGGCCAGATCAAGGTCCGCAAGGCCGACAAGGCGCAGGCCGTGGAGAAGGCCCGCGCCCTGCTCGACCGGGTCGGCGTGGGCACCCAGGCCGACAAGTACCCCGCGCAGCTCTCGGGCGGCCAGCAGCAGCGCGTCGCCATCGCGCGGGCTCTGGCGATGGACCCGAAGGTCATGCTCTTCGACGAGCCGACGTCGGCCCTCGACCCCGAGATGATCAACGAGGTCCTCGAAGTCATGCAGCAGCTGGCCCGGGACGGCATGACCATGATCGTCGTCACCCATGAGATGGGTTTCGCACGATCGGCTGCAAACCGCGTGGTGTTCATGGCGGACGGACGCATCGTCGAAGAGGCTGCGCCCGACCAGTTCTTCAGCAATCCGCGCAGCGACCGGGCCAAGGACTTCCTGTCGAAGATCCTGCACCACTGACCCGCCACACCGACGGACCCCGCACCGCCCGCACCGCCCGCAGTAACTTCACCACTCTTCTCAAAAGGAAGTCACCATGAAGCTTCGCAAGGTCACCGCCGCCTCGGCCGCAGCCCTCGTCCTCGCCCTGACCGCCACCGCGTGCGGCGGCGACAGCAAGGACGACGACACGAGCAGCAGCGCCAGTGCGGGCAGCGGTGGCGGCGGCAAGATCAAGGTCGGCATCAAGTACGACCAGCCCGGCCTCGGCCTGAAGAAGCCCGACGGGTCCTTCGCCGGCTTCGACGTGGACGTCGCCACGTACGTCGCCAAGCAGCTCGGCTACCAGCCGGACCAGATCGAGTTCGTCGAGACCAAGAGCGCCGACCGCGAGAACGCCCTCGCGCGCGGTGACGTGAAGTTCATCGCGGCCACCTACTCGATCAACGACGAGCGCAAGAAGAAGGTCGACTTCGCGGGCCCGTACCTGCTGGCCCACCAGGACCTGCTGATCAAGTCGGACTCGGACATCTCCAAGGGCACGGACCTCAACGGCAAGAAGCTGTGTTCCGTGACCGGGTCGACCTCGGCGCAGAACGTCAAGAAGACGATCGCCCCGGACGCGAAGCTCAAGCAGGTCAGTTCCTACTCCGAGTGCATCGCCGGCCTGCAGAGCGGCGCCGTGGACGCGGTCACCACCGACGACTCGATCCTCGCGGGCTTCGCGTCCCAGGACCAGTACAAGGGCAAGTTCAAGCTCGCGGGCCTGAAGCTCAGCAACGAGAACTACGGCATCGGCGTCAAGAAGGGCGACACCGCGACCGTTGACAAGATCAACAAGGCGCTGGAGCAGATGGTCAGCGACGGCGCGTGGGAGAAGGCCGTCAAGGACAACTTCGGCCCGGCGGAGTACAAGAACGAGCAGGCCCCGAAGATCGGCGTCATCGTCCCGAACGCCTCGTAACCACACCTCAGCCACAGCGGGGTTCCCGCGGTGTGCCGCCGCCCGTCGCGATCCCGGCGGCGGCACACCGCGCCCTTCCCATACGCCACCCAGCCGGAAGCGCGGGAGATCGTGTTCGACTTTCTTGATGGTTACGACGTCCTAGGGGCGTTCTGGATGACGGTGAAGCTCACCGCCGTCTCCGCCGTGGGCGCTCTGGTCTGGGGCACCCTGCTGGCCGCGATGCGGGTGAGCCCGGTTCCGCTGATGCGCGGGTTCGGCACCGTCTACGTCAACATCGTCCGGAACATCCCCCTGACGGTCATCGTCCTTTTCAGCTCGCTCGGGCTCGCCGACATCTTCGGCATGACCATGGGAAGCGACGACTTCGACATCCAGGGCTTCCGGCTGGCCGTACTCAGCCTGGCCGGCTACACCGCGGCGTTCGTCTGCGAGTCGATCCGCTCCGGCATCAACACCGTGCCGGTCGGTCAGGCGGAGGCGGCTCGGGCCATCGGGCTGAGCTTCAGTCAGACCCTGACGCTCGTCGTCCTTCCGCAGGCCTTCCGGTCGGTCATCGGACCGCTGGCCAACGTCCTGATCGCACTGACCAAGAACACCACGGTGGCGGCCGCCATCGGCGTCGCCGAGGCCGCCCTCCTGATGAAGACGATGATCGAGAACGAGGCGCAGGTGCTGCTCATCGGCGCGGTCTTCGCGTTCGGGTTCGTGGTTCTGACCCTGCCGACCGGCCTCATCCTGGGCTGGCTCAGCAAGCGACTGGCGGTGAAGCGATGAGTTCGGTCCTGTACGACACTCCCGGCCCCCGCGCCAAGCGGCGCAACATCCTCTTCTCGGTGGTGTTCGCCGTCCTGCTCGCCCTCCTCCTGTGGTGGATGTGGCAGAAGATGGACGACAAGGGCCAGCTCGACTCCGCGTTGTGGAAGCCCTTCACCACGTCGGAGGCCTGGACCACGTACCTCCTTCCCGGCCTCGCCAACACGCTGAAGGCCGCGGCGCTCGCCATGGTCATCGCCCTTCCGCTGGGCGCGGTCTTCGGCATCGCCCGCCTTTCCGACCACCGCTGGGTACGCGGCGTGGCCGGCACCGTGGTGGAGTTCTTCCGGGCGATCCCGGTACTGCTGCTGATGCTGTTCGCCAACGAGTTCTACTCCCGCTACACGGACGTCAGCAGCGAGGACCGCCCCCTCTACGCCGTCGTCACCGGTCTGGTGCTCTACAACGCCGCCGTCCTGGCCGAGGTCGTCCGAGCCGGCATCCTCTCCCTGCCCAGGGGGCAGACCGAGGCCGCGTACGCCATCGGCCTGCGCAAGGGCCAGACGATGAGCAGCATCCTGCTTCCGCAGGCGGTCACCGCGATGCTGCCGGCCATCGTCAGCCAGCTCGTGGTCATCGTGAAGGACACCGCGCTGGGCGGCGTGATGCTCAGCTTCCCCGAACTGCTCAACTCGCGTGGCACGCTCGCGGCCAACTACGCCAACGTGATCCCGAGCTTCATCGTCGTCGCCATCATGTTCATCGTGCTGAACTTCATCCTGACCAGCTTCGCGAGCTGGCTGGAGCGTTACCTGCGGCGCAGCAAGCGCAGCACGGGCGCGGTGCTCGGCGCGGAGGACATGGAGGAACTCAATCCGGCGGCGGTGGGCGGCACCTTCGGGACCGGGGGCGAAGGCGGCGGCCTCCCCGGCAGCAGGACCTACACCTGACGAACAATCAAATAACGTGAACGGCTCGAAAGGCAGTGGCGTGCGCGCCACTGCCTTTCGTCGCTTGACGCAAACAACGACAATGGGTTGCATACGTTCTGTGATCGTGCACCCTGCTCCAACCTGTTGTTCACTCAAGCCCGCGAGGACACCGTCGAAGGCAGGGAGCGCCGCGCCGTGGACCCGGTGATCATCGTCGGAGCGGGGCCGGTGGGGCTCACGCTCGCCCTGGCGCTGGCGCGCCAGCAGGTGCCGTCCGTGGTCCTCGACGAGGGCCCCGGCAAGGACGAGCACCGGCTCGCGCGCACCGTGGTGCTGCGCGAGGACACCGCCGCCCTCCTGGAGCGGCTGACCGGAGTGTCCCTCGCCGACGCCGGGGTGCACTGGTCCGGATGGCGGTCGATGCGGCGCAAGCAGGTGACGCAGGAGATCGCGTTCGACGACGACGCCGAGCCCGCGCCGCTGCACATCGCCCAGCATGTGCTGACCGGGGCGCTGCGCGCGGCCCTCGCCGGCGAGCGGCTGGCGAAGATCGCGGTGGACAGCCGCCTGGACACCATCGAACAGGAGTCCACCGGGGTCACCGCCCACACTCGCGGCCCGCAGGGCACCTGGTGGCGCGGCAGCTATCTGATCGGCTGCGACGGCCCCCGCTCCACGGTCCGCAAACTCCTCGACATCCGCTTCCCGGGCCGTACGGCGGTGGAGCGACACGCCGTGGCCGCACTGCGTGCGGAACTTCCCTGGGACGGCGAGGCGTTGCTTCATCGAACCCCGCCGTGGCGAGCCTCCGGTCCCCCGGCCGCGGAGGTCACGGGCCGCCCGCTGCCGGACGGCGTCTGGCGGCTCGACTGGCTGTTGCCGCCCGGCAAGGACCTGGTCACGCCCGAGGTCCTCGTGGCGCGTGTCCGCGAGACCCTGGCGGGCTGGAGCGGCGGCTCGACGCCTCCCTACGAGCTGCTCGACACCGGCGTGCACACCGTGCACCACCGGCTGGCCCGCCGCTGGCGCGTGGGCCGGGTCTTCCTCGCGGGGGACGCCGCCCACCTGCTGGGCACGCTCGGCACCCAAGGCCTGGACGAGGGGCTTCGGGACGCCGACAACCTCGCCTGGAAGCTGGCCCTGGCCTGGCACCACGGGACGCACGAGGCGCTGCTCGACAGTTACCAGGCCGAGCGCCGCGCGGTCGTCGCCGCCCGGCTGCGGGCCGCCGACCAGGCGCTCCCCCTGCTGCGCGGCGGCGGGGGCATCAGGGCGTACGTCCCCGGCGCGGCCCGCGGCCACGACGTGCTGCTCACCGACGGCCACCTGGGACGCGGCCCGCTGGGCGCGCCGGGATCGTACGCCGGCTCCCCGCTCGCGCCCCGGCACCTGGAGGCGGAGACACCGGTGGACACACCCCCGGGGGCGCCCGTCGAGGACGTCCGGGTGACCGCGGAGGACGGCTCGTTCGTCCGGCTCCGGGACCGGCTCGGCCGGGGCGCTCTGCTCGTGCTGCTGATCGCACCGGGCACCGGTGTGTGGGAGCGCCGGCACTGGGTCGGCGCCGGCATCATGCCCCGGCTGGCCGCAGCGGTGACGGCCCTGCCGTGCCCCGCCGAACTGCTGGTGGCCGAGAGCTATCCGGGCGCGGCCGCCCATACGGTCCTGCTGATCCGTCCGGACGGGCATCTCGTCACCGCGCTCAACGGGGTGCGCGCGGCCGACCTGTACGCCGCGGCGGAGGCAGCCGTGGGCGGTCCGCCGCAGACCGCCGAGGAACCCTCAGCGGCGGGAGCGACGGCAGGCTCCGCGGCGAAGTGACACCGGGCTTCCGCGCGTGGAAAGGATGACGGCGGACTCGCCCCCGTCGTGCCTCTGTCGCGGCGCGGCCGCGCCGCGACAGAGGCACGACAGCGGCTACGCGGCGGCGGCGGTTCGCGCCATGCCGTGGCCCAGCGGCGTGAGAGCCGGAGCTTCGCGGCGTGACCTCGGCCACGCGGGCGAGCTCGGGCGAGTGACGGAGGGGACCGGGCGGCGCGGCGTCGTGCGGCTGTGGACCCTGGTGGAGAGTCGGGGCCGGGACGACGGCGGTCGTGGCGCGGAGCAGCACATCACTGCTCGGGCTGGTGCGAGGCGCGCGCCAGACCCCCGTGCCCCTGCGGCAGGCCGGGCGGCGTGACGGCCCCGCCCGCACTGTCGTCACCGTGCGGTCCACAGGGTGACGGTGAGTTGACCGCGCTGCACCGGCATGCTGTACTCCGGATCGTGACCGACACCGATGTGCGCCTGTGGCGGAGGGTCCATATGGACCTCGTCCGCTATGCGGGCTGCGTGTGTCGTCCGTCCTGCTGAACTCGCACCCCTTCCCCACGGCGCGCGCCGCCGATGCGCCCCCGCACGTGTGCGGCCCGCGCTCCCCGCGAACGTTCCCAGGACGGTTTCCGTGTCTGTCTCTTCACCCCTCCCTCCTTCGGCCCCCACTCCCTCCGCCTCCGTCGCCCCCTCGTCGCCGGCTTCCGTCGCCGCGCCGACGCAGGCGGAGCTCCTCGACTTCGTCCGGCGCACCGCCGCGGACTCCGCGCTGATCGCCTCGCTCCCCCTCGATCCGGAGGGCCGCACCTGGGCGCGTCTGGAGGGACCGGGCGGCAGCGAGGCCTGGCTGATCGGCTGGCCGCCCGGCACCGGCACCGGCTGGCACGACCACGCGGACTCGGTGGGCGCGTTCCTGACGGCTCGGGGCACACTCAAGGAGTACTCGCTCGCCGCTCGGCTGCCCACCGACGGCTGGCGGACCCTGGAACTGACCGACGACGTGGACCGGTCGCGCGCCCTGCCGGCCGGCCGGGGCCGGTCCTTCGGCCGCCACCACGTCCATGAGGTCCTCAACGAGTCCGCCGAGGAACACGCCGTCTCCGTCCACGCCTACTACCCGCCGCTGCCCCGCATCCGCCGCTACAGCCGTACCGGCCAGGTGCTGCGGCTGGAGCAGGTCGAGCGTCCGGAGGACTGGCAGTGAGCGACGCGAACATCCCGCAGCGACGGCGGGACGACGAACAGCCGACCGGCATCGACGAGTTGCTCGAGCGCGTCCGTGCCCGATACGCGCGCGTGGAGGCCCGGGAGGCGTTCGAGGCCGCCCGCGCGGGCCAGGCGCTGCTCGTCGACATCCGGTACGCGGCGCTGCGGGAGCGGGACGGGCTGATCCCCGGCGCACTGGTCGTCGAGCGCAACGAACTGGAGTGGCGTCTCGACCCTCGGGGCAGTCATCGACTCCCCGAAGCCACGAGCCATGACGTACGGGCGATCGTCATCTGCAACGAGGGGTACGCGTCGAGTCTGGCCGCCGCGTCCCTGCACCAGCTGGGACTGCACCGGGCGACCGATCTCGTCGGCGGCTTCCAGGCCTGGAAAGCGGCGGGCCTCCCCGTCACGTCGTAGCCCGCACCGGAGCGGGCCGAGGGGACGCTCCCGAGCGGTGTGCGGGGCGTGCGGACGCGAGGGGTGTGCGACGAAACGGGATGTGAAGGTGCTCGGCCCTCCGGGGACACAGGTGCCCCTGCGCTCCGCGAGGGCCGGCGTCGCCGCACACGTCAGGGCACGGGCGGACGAAGGGCAAGGACTGCTGTCACCCCTCGGCCGTCGTCGCTGCTGCCACCGGGTGTACGCAGGTGGCGGCCGCGCTCAGAACTCCTCGTTCCCCAGGGACTCCGTGTCCTCGCCCTCTTCCTCCAGCGCCTGCCGCACCACCCGCAGGGCCAGGCCCTCGGGGTAGCCCTTGCGCGCGAGCATGCCGGCGAGGCGGCGCAGCCGTCTGTCGCGGTCGAGGCCGCGGGTAGCACGCAGCTTGCGGGAGACGAGTTCGCGCGCCGTCTCCTCCTCCTGTTCGGAGTCGAGCCGGCTGACGGCCTCTTCGATCAGCTCCGCGTCGACGCCCTTGGTCCGCAGCTCCTGGGCGAGCGCGCGCCGGGCCAGTCCTCTGCCGTGGTGCCGGGATTCCACCCAGGCGTCCGCGAAGGCGCCGTCGTTGATCAGCCCGACCTCCTCGAACCGCGAAAGCACCTCCTCCGCCACCTCGTCGGGGATCTCCCGCTTGTGCAGGGCGTCGGCGAGCTGTTTCCGCGTGCGCGGGGTCCCGGTGAGCAGGCGCAGGCAGATCGCCCGTGCCCGCTCAGCCGGGTCTCCCGAAGGCTGCCCCTTCTCGGCCCTCGACGAGGAAGAAGCACCTCCGTCCTCGGTGGACGGCTTCCCGGAGCCGCGGCGGCGGCGCCCACGCCCGCCACGTGGACTGCGCTCGTCACCGCCCCCGGCCCGGCCGGCGCCCGGCCGGTCGTCGCCGTCCTGGGACAGGCCGCCGTCGACCCCGTTGCCCGTCCCCCGGGGGGCGTCGGGGTGGACGTACTCGGCCCAGTCCGTTCGTCGTGTCACGGATCAGCTCTTGGCAGCCGCGGCCTTGGGCTTGGCGGCCTTGGCTGCGGGAGCCGGGACCGCCTTGGCGTCGTCCGCGGACGCACCCGCGACCGCCGCCGTGTCCGTGCCCGCCTCGGTGGCGGACTCGTCCGGACGCACGCCGACGCCCAGCTTCTCCTTGATCTTCCTCTCGATCTCGTTGGCCAGATCGGGGTTGTCCTTCAGGAAGTTGCGCGCGTTCTCCTTGCCCTGGCCGAGCTGGTCGCCCTCGTACGTGTACCAGGCGCCCGCCTTGCGGACGAAGCCGTGCTCCACGCCCATGTCGATCAGGCCGCCCTCGCGGCTGATGCCCTGCCCGTAGAGGATGTCGAACTCGGCCTGCTTGAAGGGCGGGGCGACCTTGTTCTTGACGACCTTGACACGGGTGCGGTTGCCCACCGCGTCCGTGCCGTCCTTCAGCGTCTCGATACGACGGATGTCGAGTCGCACCGAGGCGTAGAACTTCAGCGCCCGGCCACCGGTCGTGGTCTCGGGGGAGCCGAACATGACGCCGATCTTCTCGCGGAGCTGGTTGATGAAGATCGCGGTGGTCTTGGACTGGTTGAGCGCGCTGGTGATCTTCCGCAGCGCCTGGCTCATCAGACGGGCCTGCAGACCCACGTGGCTGTCGCCCATCTCGCCCTCGATCTCCGCGCGCGGGACGAGCGCGGCGACGGAGTCGATGACGATCAGGTCGAGGGCGCCGGAGCGGACCAGCATGTCCACGATCTCCAGAGCCTGCTCGCCGTTGTCCGGCTGCGAGAGGATCAGGTTGTCGATGTCGACGCCGAGCTTCTTCGCGTACTCGGGGTCGAGGGCGTGCTCCGCGTCCACGAACGCGACCTGGCCGCCGGCCTTCTGCGCGTTCGCCACCGCGTGCAGCGTCAGCGTCGTCTTACCGGAGGACTCCGGCCCGTACACCTCCACCACGCGGCCACGCGGCAGCCCGCCGACACCGAGGGCGACGTCGAGTGCGGTCGACCCGGTGGGGATGACCTCGATGGGCTCGTTCGGCCGCTCGCCCAGGCGCATCACCGCGCCCTTGCCGAACTGCCGTTCAATCTGTGCGAGTGCGGCGTCCAACGCCTTCTCGCGGTCGGTTCCTGCCATGGGTTCCACCCGGTTTGCTTGAGTCGATCGCTTCACGTCAAAGACGCTAACGCCTGCCACTGACAATGCGCCTCGACGCCGGTCCGGCCTGTGGATAACTCAGGCGCTTATCGGCTCTTAACGGGACACAATCCCCGCCGCGAGAGCCGCCGGAGCCTCCATGAGAATGGATGTTCGATTTTCGTGTCAAGCGCACCACGCGGCACTCCCGAGGCTACGTTCACAGGCCGCCGGAGCCGCGAACCCGGCGTCGGCGCGGCCCGTTGCGAGCACGTCCCGCCGCGTCCCGACTCCGCCCCGCCTGCGTCCCGGCTGCGCCCGGGGTCCCCCCGGGGTCCCGGCCGTCCGTCCTCTCCCGCCCGTCCTTCGACCGGCTGCGCCACCTGCTACTCCCCCGGGCGTACAACGGGTGACTTCGGCAGGACGACGACGGCGTACACCCACAACCGGGACGCTCGGCGCATGGACGAGCAGAGGACCACACCGCGCCGCGACGGGACCGGGGCCTTGACCAAGGCCGAACTCGGGGCAGAGGCCGGGACCAAGAGCGGGAGCAGGGCCGGAGCCCGTGCGGCAGCCAGGGCCAGGGCCAGGACCTGGGCAAACGCCGGGGCGGGGGCCGATGCCGGGGCCGTCTACGGGGTGACCGCGCTGCTCCTGGTCGCCTCCGGTCTCGTGCACCTGGTGGTGTTCGCCGTCGACGGCGGCCCCTGGAACGGCCCCGTCTCCTGGCGCAAGCCGGTGACCTTCGGGCTCTCCTTCGGCGTGACGCTGTGGGCCGTCGTCGCGGTGACGTCGTTTCTGCGGATGAGCCCACGGGTGCGCACCGCACTGCTCGGGGTGTTCGCCGCCGACTGCGTCGTCGAGGTCGGGGGGATCACCCTCCAGGCCTGGCGGAGGGTGCCGTCGCACCTGGACATGGAGACGCCCTTCGACACGGCCGTGTCCATGACGCTCGCGGTCGGCGGCGGCGTGCTGGTCGCGCTGCTCACCGTGTTCGCCGTATCGTCCTTCCGGCACCGGCCGACAGGCCCGGCCGGGATGGCTCTCGCGGTGCGTTCCGGCTTCGCGATCCTGCTGGTCGCCCTCGTCTCGGGGGCAGCGATGATCGCGCGCGGGGTCGTGCTCACCCGCACCGGCCACCAGGAGGCGGCGTATCACTCCACGGCCCCGCTCAAGCCGCTGCACGGGGTCAGCCTGCACGCCGTTCTGGTGCTTCCCGCGCTGGCCTGGCTGATGGCGTCCCGCACGTCCTGGAGCGAGCGGGTGCGGTGGCGGGTCACCGCGGCGGCGGTGGGCTGCTACGCGGCTGCGGTCATCACGGCCGGGGTGTGGGCCGTCCTCACCTACTGAAACTGCTGGAGCTGTTGGAGCTGCTGACGTGGCCTGCCCGCTGAACCCGCTGCCCCCGCGTCAGCCGGACCCGTCCCGTGAGCCGCCCCGGCGGTTGTGTGCCCGGGTCCACAGCTGCTGCACGCGCGCGAGCGGCCCGGGCCCCTCGCCACGCCCCCGGTGGCCGTGCACCCGGGGGTCGTCCGTCACGGCGTACCGCTTCACGTACGCGCCCAGGAACGCCTGGAGCGTGGCCACCGCCGGGATGGAGATCAGCGCGCCTATCGCGCCCAGCAGGGCGGTGCCCGCGATGACGGAGCCGAAGGCGACGGCGGGGTGGATGTCGACGGTCTTCGAGGTCAGCTTGGGCTGCAGCATGTAGTTCTCGAACTGCTGGTACACCACGACGAAGATCAGCACCCACAGCGCGTACAGCGGCGAGACCGTGAAGGCGATCAGCATCGGCAGGGCGCCCGCCAGATAGGTGCCGATCGTGGGGATGAACTGCGAGACCACGCCCACCCAGACGGCGAGCACGGGCGCGTACGGGATGCCGAGGGCCTGCAGCAGCACATAGTGCGCCACACCGGAGATCAGCGCCATCAGCCCACGGGAGTAGAGGTAGCCGCCGGTCTTGTCGACGGCGATCTCCCAGGCGCGCAGCACCTCGGCCTGCTTGGCCGGCGGCAGGACGGAACACAGGGCCCGGCGCAGCCGCGGTCCGTCGGCGGCGAAGTAGAACGAGAACAGGGCGATCGTCAGCAGCTGGAAAAGACCGCCGAGGACCTGCGTGGAGACGTCCAGGACGCCGGCGGCGCTGTTCTGTGCGTACTTGCGCAGCCAGTCGGAGTGGAGCAGGCCCTCCTGGATGTCCACACGCCTGAGTTCGGTGTGGAACGTGGTGTTGATCCAGTGGATCACGGAGTCCAGGTACTCGGGGAAGCCCTCGATCATCTTGATGATCTGCCCCGCGAGCATCGAGCCGAGCAGCGTGAAGAATCCGGCGACCACGATCAGCAGGCCGAAGAAGACCAGGAAGGTGGCGAGGCCCCTGCGCATCCCGCGGGCGGCCATCCGGCTGACCGCGGGCTCCACTGCGAGGGCCAGGAAGAACGCGATGAGCACGTTGAGCAGCAGGCCGATGAGCTGGTGGAACGCCCACGTGCCGAGTTGGAACGCCGCGACGAGGGCGAGCGCGAGCACCATGGCGCGCGGCAGCCAGCGTGGCATGCGCGCGCCCTGCGCGGCGCCGCCGTCGGCCGGGGGAGGTCCGGTGGGCGGCGTCGTGTCGTGCGGGGGCGCGTTCCGGGGCGTCTGCCCGGTCTCGTCAGTGGGTGCCACGGACCAAGTCTCGCCTACGCCACCGACAATCGGACCGCCGCCGGTGATCTTCTCGATGTATCAGCGCATCTCCTGAGGAACGTTCATCACCGCGCAGACCACGCGCCATACGTCCTTGGCCGCCCAGCCCTCCGCCAGCGCCTCGTGCACGGTGCGTCCGCCGAGTTCCGTCATCACGTGATCGCGCGCGAAGGTCTCGGCGTACCCCCTGCCGAAGTGCTCGTCCATCCGCTGCCAGAAGACCGTCAACCGCATGACATCAGTATCCCGCCCTCGGGGGCGTCCCCTTGCGTGAGCGCCTGTCGAGACCGCTTTCCGCCCTACGGTCTGACGCATGGCCGAAACCGGAGCATCCCCACTCCCCCCGACGCCCCCGGCGCACTCCCCGCTCTTCCGCGCCGAGCACTTCGTCTGGCTCACCGCGCGCGTGCTGGAGCAGCGCATCTTCGCGCACGACTTCCTGCACGGCGCCGCCGACCCCGTCGAGACCGCCCTCGACGCCTACCGCAACGAGGACGGCGGATACGGCCACGCGCTGGAACCCGACCTGCGCGGTCCCGTCAGCCAGCCCCTGCACACCGCGCACGCCCTGCGGGTGCTGGACTCCGTCGGGCGTCTCGGCGGCAGGCGCGCGGAGCGGACGTGCGACTACCTGACGTCCGTGTCCACCGGTGACGGCGCGCTGCCGGCGATCCTTCCCAGCCAGCGCGGCTACCCGGCCGCTCCGTTCATCCCGATCGTGGACGACCCGCCCAGCGACCTGCTGGCCACCGGGCCGGTGGTGGGTCTGCTGCACCGCAACGACGTGTGGCACGCCTGGCTGTTCCGGGCCACGGACTTCTGTTGGCAGGCGGTGGACTCCCTGGAGCGGTCGCATCCGTACGAGATCCAGGCCGCGGTGGCCTTCCTGGACGCCGTTCCCGACCGCCCGCGCGCGGAGTGGGCCGCCGACCGTCTGGGCCGCCTGGTGCGCGAACAACGGCTCGTCGTGCTGGAGCCGGACCGCGCCGACGCCTACCCGGTCCCTTCCGGCTACGCCCCCGGCGAGCACCACTTCCCGTACGACTTCGCCCGGACGCCGCACTCCCTCGCGCGCGCGTGGTTCACCGACGACGAGATGGCGCGCTCCCTGGACCACCTCGCCGGCGCGCAGGAGGAGGACGGCGGCTGGCCCGTCCGCTGGCGCCGTTGGGCGCCCGGCACCGCACTGGAGGCGCGCCCCATGGTGACGATCGAGGCGCTGCGCACCCTGCGGGCCCACGGCCGCGCCATCGGCTGACCGAAGGCGGCCACGGTCGGCGGCGTCCACGAGGCCAGGGCCACGCCTTCGCCCCGTCCTCCCGTGCGCCCGCCGCACGGCACGCCCGCGCCCGTCCCCGGCTGCATCCGCCCGCGTCCCCGTCCACGGCTCCTTCCGCCCGTGTCCCCCGTGTCTCTCTCGACCCGTCCGTCCGCCCCGTCTCCCTCAGCCGCCCAGGGCACGGACTCCCGCCGTCACCGCCACGGCTGCCGCGACGACGAGCAGGAAAGGGGCCCGCAGCACGAGGGCGACGGCGGCCGCGGCCAGCCCCGCGGCCCTGGCGTCCAGCACGAGCGCATGCCCGTCCGCGAAGGTCTGTTGGGCCGTGAGGGCAGCCAGCAGCGCCACGGGAAGGAGCGCGGCGGAGCGCCTGACCAGCGGTCGTTCGAGCGCGCCGGCGGGGACGAGCAGTCCGGCGAGTTTGACGGCGTAGCAGCCGAGCGCCGTCGCGGCGATCGCGATCCAGGTGTTCAACGCTGCTCCTCCTTCGCGTCGCCGCGGCCGGCTCCGCGCCGGCCCTCGAGGTACAGGACGACCGGCACGGCGAGCGCGGCCGTCAGAACGGGCACTCCGGCGGGCAGGACGGGCAGCAGTCCGAGCCCGAGGAGCACCGCGATCGCGGCGACGGTCCGCTCGGCCGCGGTCTGCAGCATGGGCGCGAGCAGCGCCAGGAAGACGGCCGGGCCGGCCGCGTCCAGACCCCACGCGTCGGTGTCGCCGACGGCCTCGGCGCCCAGGGCGCCCAGCAGCGTCGTGAGGTTCCACAGGACGTACAGGGTCAGCCCGGTGACCGCGAAACCCAGGCGCGCCGGACGCCGCCCCGGCTGCGCCAGCGAGACCGCCGTCGTCTCGTCGATCACCCAGTGGGCGGCGAACGGGCGCACCGCGCGCGGGAGGGCCAGCAACTGCGACAGGCGCAGTCCGTAGAACGCGTTGCGCACCCCCAGGAAGAAGGCGCCCGCGGCTGCGGTCAGGGGGTTGCCGCCCGCCGCCAGCGCCCCGACGAGCGCGAACTGGGATGCGCCGGTGAACACCAGAAGGCTGAGCGCGCAGGTCTGCCACACCGAGAGTCCGCTGCCCGCCGAGGTCACCCCGAAGGCGAATCCGGAGAGGCCTACGGCGATGCCGACCCCGAGGGAGTCCCGTACGACGGCGGCGTCGGACTTTCCTCCGTCGTCGGCCCGTATGTCCGTGAAAGCTGTCTGTTCTGCCACGACCGTGACGGTACGAGAAGGGGTCCGGGCGGGTCTTGTACGTTCTTGCGCTCGCGCTGGTACGCCCCCGGGGGGACGCCCACGATGCGCGCGAAATGGCGGTTGAGGTGGGGCTGGTCGGTGAATCCCACCGTGACGGCCGCCTCGGCCGGCGCCGTCCCCGCGTCCAGCAGCCGTCGCGCCCGACGCACGCGTGCGTCGGTGAGCCAGGCGTGGGGCGGCAGTCCGTACACGTCCCTGAAGGCCCGCAGCAGGGCGAACGGGCTGGTTCCCAGGTCCGCGGCCAGCTGTTCCAGCGTGGGCGGGTCCGCCAGCCGTTCCTCCAGCACACCGCGCGCGCGTGCCGCTGTCCGCGCCCCGGCGGTCCGGATCTCCCGTTGCGGCAACGGCCCGCCGTTCAGACGCAGGAGCCGCGTGACGGCAACCCGCAGCAGTGTGTCGGCGGCCAGCGCGTTGCCCTCCTCGGCGGCCCGGAGCACCTGGTGGACGAGCCCGACGGCGTACGGATCGTCGAGCACGGGGCTGACGAAGCCCGGGGCGCCGCGAAGGGTCGTCGTCTCGGCCGCGATCTCGGCCACCAGAGCGGGGGACGGGTACACCGCCCCGTACCGCCAACCCTCGGGCACGCCGGCCCGTCCGGTGTGCGGGGTGTCGGGGTTGACCAGGGCGAGCGTTCCGGCTCCCGCGTGCTGATCGGAGCCGCTGTGCTGGAAGACCTCCACGCCGTCGGCGATGGCGGCGATCACGAAATGCTCGTGGGTGTGCCGCACGAACGTCTTGCGGACATAGCGGGCCCGCAGGAGGTCGACACCGGGCAGCTCCGGGTACTGCCAGTGCCGCGCCCGCTCCCCGGAACCCGAACTCGCCACCCGACCATTCTCCGTGACGCGCCTGCGGAACGCCGACGTGCCGGGGAACGGGGGCGGCCGCCGCTCCACACGACCGTTCACCCGGCGTGTTCTCGCAGCTCAGGGCCTTTGTCAGTGGACGGGTGCAGGATGGACGCATGGTCAGCTCCGCTCATCGAGCCCTCGACGGCTTCTCCCCCGCGACCCGCGCCTGGTTCACGGGGGCGTTCTCCGCGCCCACCGCGGCCCAGGCCGGCGCGTGGCGAGCCATCGGCGAGGGCTCCGACGTGCTGGTGGTGGCCCCGACCGGTTCCGGCAAGACGCTGGCCGCCTTTCTGGCCGCCCTGGACCAGCTGGCGTCGACGCCGCCGCCCGCCGACCCGAAGAAGCGCTGCCGGGTCCTCTACGTCTCCCCGCTCAAGGCCCTCGCGGTCGACGTGGAGCGCAACCTGCGCAGTCCGCTGACCGGCATCCGTCAGGAGTCCGTGCGTCTGGGCCTGGTCGAGCCCGAGATCAAGGTCGGCATCCGTTCCGGCGACACCCCGCCCGCCGAGCGCCGCGCCTTGTCCACCCGCCCGCCGGACATCCTGATCACGACGCCGGAGTCGCTGTTCCTGATGCTCACGTCGGCCACCCGCGACGCGCTGACCGGCATCGAGTCGGTGATCCTGGACGAGGTGCACGCGGTGGCGGGGACCAAGCGCGGCGCGCACCTCGCCCTCTCCCTGGAGCGGTTGGACGAGCTGCTGCCCAGGCCCGCCCGTCGCATCGGCCTGTCGGCCACGGTCCGTCCGGTCGACGAGGTGGCCCGCTATCTCTCCCCGCACCGCAAGGTGGAGATCGTCCAGCCGAAGTCCGGCAAGGAGTTCGACCTCTCGGTCGTCGTCCCCGTGGAGGATCTGGGCGAGCTGGGCGGCTCTCCGGTGGCCGAGGGCACCGAAGGAGCCGAACGCCCCTCGATCTGGCCGCACGTCGAGGAGCGGATCACCGACCTCGTCCAGGCCCACCGCTCGACCATCGTGTTCGCCAACTCGCGCCGTCTCGCCGAGCGCCTGTGCAACCGGCTCAACGAGATCGCCTACGAGCGCGCCACCGGCGAGCCGCTGGGCGAGCATCACTCCCCCGCCCAGTTGATGGGCGGCTCCGGCGCCGCCCAGGGAGCCCCGAGCGTCATCGCGCGCGCCCACCACGGCTCGGTCTCCAAGGAGCAGCGGGCCCTGGTGGAGGAGGACCTCAAGGCGGGCCGGCTGCCGGCCGTGGTGGCGACCTCCAGTCTCGAGCTCGGCATCGACATGGGGGCGGTGGACCTCGTCGTGCAGGTGGAGTCGCCGCCCTCGGTGGCCTCCGGTCTCCAGCGTGTCGGGCGTGCCGGGCACCAGGTGGGCGCGGTGTCCACCGGCGTGGTCTTCCCGAAGTACCGGGGCGACCTCGTCCAGGCGGCCGTGGTGACCGAGCGGATGCGCACGGGCTCGATCGAGTCCCTGCGGGTGCCCGCCAACCCGTTGGACGTCCTGGCGCAGCAGCTCGTCGCGATGACGGCCCTCGACACCTGGCAGGTGGACGACCTGCTGGCCCTGGTCCGCCGCGCCGCTCCCTTCGCGGCGCTTCCGGAGTCCGCGTTCACGGCCGTCCTGGACATGCTGGCCGGCCGCTATCCGTCCGACGCGTTCGCCGAGCTGCGCCCGCGCGTGGTGTGGGACCGGGTCGCGGGGACGGTCACCGGCCGCCCGGGAGCCCAGCGCCTCGCCGTCACCTCCGGGGGCACGATCCCCGACCGGGGTCTGTTCGGCGTCTTCCTGGCGGGCTCCGACCCCAAGAAGGGCGGCGGCCGGGTCGGTGAACTCGACGAGGAGATGGTCTACGAGTCCCGCGTGGGTGACGTCTTCACCCTCGGCACCAGCTCCTGGCGCATCGAGGACATCACCCGCGACCGGGTCCTGGTCTCCCCCGCCCCCGGCGTTCCGGGTCGTCTGCCGTTCTGGAAGGGCGACCAGCTGGGCCGGCCGCTGGAGCTCGGCCGCGCGGTGGGCGCGTTCCTGCGCGAGGTCGGCTCGCTCTCCAAGGAGGACGCCCGGCTGCGCCTGCTCACGGCGGGCCTCGACGCGTGGGCGGCCGACAACGTGCTCTCCTACCTGGACGAGCAGCGCCAGGCCTGCGGCCACATCCCCGACGACCGCACGATCGTCGTCGAGCGCTTCCGCGACGAGCTGGGGGACTGGCGCGTCGTCGTCCACTCCCCGTTCGGCGCCCAGGTGCACGCCCCCTGGGCGCTCGCGCTGGGGGCGAAGCTCTCCGAGCGGTACGGCATGGACGCCCAGGTGATGCACGCCGACGACGGGATCGTGCTGCGGCTGCCCGACGCCGATCTGATGGGCCTGGACCTCCTCGACCAGGAACCGCTGAAGGCCGGCGCGGAGTACGACGCCGAACAGGCCCCGGTCGGCGCGGCGGACGTCGTCTTCGACAAGGGCGAGGTCGATCAGATCGTCACCGACCAGGTCGGCGGCTCGGCCCTGTTCGCGGCTCGCTTCCGCGAGTGCGCCGCCCGCGCGCTGCTGCTGCCGCGCCGCAACCCGGGCAGGCGCACCCCGCTGTGGCAGCAGCGTCAGCGCGCCGCCCAGTTGCTGCAGGTGGCGAGCGAGTTCGGCTCCTTCCCGATCGTGCTGGAAGCGATCCGCGAGTGCCTCCAGGACGTGTTCGACGTCCCCGGCCTCGTGGAGCTGATGGGCGACCTGGAGTCGCGCAAGGTGCGCCTGGTCGAGGTCACCACCGCGGAGCCGTCCCCCTTCGCCCGTTCCCTGCTCTTCGGCTACGTCGCCCAGTTCCTCTACGAGGGGGACTCCCCGCTCGCCGAGCGCCGCGCCGCCGCCCTCTCCCTGGACTCACGCCTGCTGGCCGAACTGCTCGGCCAGGCGGAACTGCGCGAACTGCTCGACGCCGACGTCCTCGCCGAACTGGAACAGGAACTCCAGTGGCTCACCGAGGACCGCCGGGCGAAGGACGCCGAGGGCGTGGCAGACCTGCTGCGCCTCCTCGGCCCGCTCACCGACGCCGAGCTGTCCGAGCGGGGCGCCGAACCGCAGTGGGCGCAAGAACTGGCCGCCGCACGCCGCGCCATCCGGGTCCGTATCGCCGGAGCCGACCACTGGGCCGCGATCGAGGACGCGGGACGGCTGCGCGACGCGCTCGGCACGGCACTCCCGGTCGGCGTGCCGGAAGCCTTCACGGAACCCGTGAAGGACCCTCTCGGCGACCTCCTCGCCCGCCACGCCCGCACCCACGGCCCCTTCACGTCCGCCGGCGCCGCCGCCCGCTTCGGCCTGGGCGCGGCGGTCACCGAGGGCGCCCTCCAGCGGCTCGCGGCGGGAGGGCGCGTCGTCCAGGGCGAGTTCCACCCGGCGGGCATCGGCCAGGAGTGGTGCGACGCGACGGTCCTGCGCCGGCTGCGCCGCCGATCCCTGGCCGCCCTGCGGCACGAACTGGAACCGGTGCCACCGCCGGCGCTCGCCCAGTTCCTGCCCCAGTGGCAGCACATCGGCAGGGGTCACTCGCTGCGCGGCGTCGACGGACTGGTGCGCGCCATCGAGCAGTTGCAGGGTGCGTCGGTGCCCGCGTCGGCCCTGGAGAAGCTCGTCCTGCCGTCCCGCGTGCGCGACTACACCCCCGCGATGCTCGACGAACTCACGGCGACGGGCGAGGTGGTCTGGGCCGGCGCGGGCGGCCTCCCCGGAAAGGACGGCTGGATCTCCCTGTACGTGGCGGACGCCGCGCCCCTGCTGCTCCCCCCACCGCACCCGCTGGAGCTGACGGCGCTGCACCAGTCCGTGCTGGACGCGCTCTCCGCGGGCTACGGCCTGTTCTTCCGTCAGATCACCGACCAGGTCCGCGCCACCACCCACCCCGACGTCACGGACCCCCAACTCGCCGACGCCCTCTGGGATCTGGCATGGTCCGGCCGGCTCACCAACGACACGCTGACCCCGATGCGCTCCCTGCTGGGCTCGGGCCGCACGGCCGGGTCCACGGCCCACCGCGCCAAGCGCGCGGTCCCGCGCGGCCGCTACGGCTCGCTGACGGCCGCGGCCCGCCCCGCCTCCCGCGGCGGCCCCCCGACCGTCGCCGGCCGCTGGTCCCTCCTCCCCGCCCACGAGCCCGATCCCACGGTCCGCGCCCACGCACTCGCCCGTACGCTCCTCGACCGGCACGGCGTGGTGACGCGCGGAGCGGTCGCCGCCGAGGGCGTCGAGGGCGGCTTCTCCGCGACGTACCGCATCCTGTCCGTCTTCGAGGAGAGCGGTCAGGCCCGCCGTGGGTACGTCGTCGAAGGCCTCGGCGCCGCCCAGTTCGCCATGGACGGCGCCGTGGACCGCCTGCGCGCGGTGGCCAACGCCCGCGACCGCGGCGAGCCCCTGCCCGGCCCGAACCCGACCGCGCACGCCCAGGAGGACTTCGTCTTCCCCGACGACCTCCCGGCCGACGACGCGTGGAACATCCCGGGTGACCGCGCCTCCTTCGCCTCCCCGCTCGCCCCGCGAAGCGGCCCGGCCTCCCCGGACGAGTACGTCTCGCCGCGCGATCTCGCCTCCCCCGGCCCGGGCGGACCTCGTGGCGGCGGCGCGTTCCCGAACGGCGCGCACTTCGCCGGCAGGTCCGGCCACGGCGGCCGCGACACGTCCGCCGCCTCCCGCGCCGTCGTCCTCGCCGCCGCCGACCCCGCGAACGCGTACGGTGCCGCCCTCGGCTGGCCCGAGCCGCCGAACGGCGCCGGCCACAAACCCGGCCGCAAGGCCGGCTCCCTGGTGGTCCTCGTCGACGGAGAACTGACGCTCTACATGGAGCGCGGCGGCAAGTCCCTGCTGGCCTGGCCCTCCGCTCCGGACGGTGAGGGCGCACCCGCCGACGACCCACGGCTGCACACCGCCGCGCAGGCGCTCGCCGAGGCCGCACGCGCGGGCGCCCTGGGCACGGTCACGGTGGAGCGCGTCAACGGCGGCTCGGCCCTCACCTCGCCCATCGGCGCCCTGCTGGAAGGAGCGGGCTTCATCGCGACCCCCCGAGGCCTGCGGCTGCGCGCATGACGATCAGCGACCTGCGTCCCCCGAGCCCGCCCGTCTCCCCCGTGTCACCCTTGACGCATGCCCGAAGGCGACACCGTCCTCCAGGCCGCGAGGCGACTGCACGACGCCCTCGCGGGCAAGGTGCTGACCCGCTCTGATCTGCGCGTCCCCAAGTTCGCCACCTCCGACCTCACCGGCCGCGCCGTCCTCGACGTCACCGCGCGCGGCAAGCACCTCCTCACCCGGGTGGAAGGCGGCCTGACACTCCACTCGCACCTGCGGATGGACGGCGCCTGGAAGGTGTACGCGAACGGCCAGCGGTGGACCGGCGGCCCGGAGCACCAGATCCGGGCCGTTCTCGGCACCCACGACCGCACGGCCGTCGGCTACCGCCTGCCCGTTCTCGAACTGCTGCGCACCGGCGAGGAGCAGCGGGCCGTGGGCCACCTCGGCCCCGACCTGCTGGGCCCCGACTGGGACCCCGAGCAGGCACTCGCCAACCTCCTCGCCGACCCCGCCCGGGCCCTCGGCGAGGCCCTCCTCGACCAGCGCAATCTCGCCGGCATCGGGAACGTCTTCAAGAGCGAGCTCTGTTTCCTCCTCGGCGCCACGCCGTGGCTCCCGGTCGGCACCCTCCCCGCCGATCGCGCCGCGAAGCTCCCCGCACTGGCGAAAAAGCTCCTGGAGGCCAACCGCGACCGTCCGAACCGCAACACGACCGGTCGCCGCGGCCAGGACCTGTTCGTCTACGGCCGTGCCTTCCGCCCCTGTCTGCGCTGCGGCGCCCCGATCCGGGTGGCCGACCAGGGCGACGGCTCCCGGGAACGCCCCACGTACTGGTGCCCTGTCTGCCAGACGGGCCCGGCCCCGGCGCCCGGCTCACCGCCGACGCGCCTGGCCCGGCCCGGCACCCGTCCCGGCTCTGGTCCCCGCACCGCGCGGTGAACGCCGACTGATTGACGGGCCGTCAGAAATGCTCGTACCGTCCTGTCATGGCCGTGAAGGCGTACGACCTCACCGGACGCATCGCATTCGTCACCGGCGCCGCCAGCGGAATCGGCCGCGCCTGTGCCGTTCTGCTGGCCCAGGCGGGCGCCACCGTCCACGGCGCGGACCGGGACGCCCAGGGTCTGCACGAGACGGCGACCCTGATCAAGGCCCAGGGCGGCGCCGCCCACACCCACCACCTCGACGTCACCGACCGGGTCCAGGTGCGGCAGGCCGTGGAGTCGTGCGAGCGCCTGGACGTCATGGCGGCGGTCGCCGGGATCATGCACCGCAGCCCGGTCCTGGAGACCCGCGACGAGGACCTCGACCGGGTCCTGGCCGTCAACTTCAAGGGCGTGCTGTACGCGTGCCAGGAGGCGGCCCGGCTGATGCTGGCACGCGGTACGAAGGGCAGCATCGTCACCATGGCGTCCGGAGCCGTGGACACCGGCGGCCCCGGTCTGCTGTGCTACGGCGCCGCCAAGGCAGCCGTCGTCCAGCTGACGAAGACCCTGGCGACGGAGGTAGGCCGGCACGGCATCCGTGTCAACGCCGTCGCCCCGGGCTGGATCCGCACCCCGATGACCGACCGCCACGACACCGGCGCACAGGCGCACACAGAGGCGCTCATGTCGCGGATGTCACCGCTGGGCCGGGTCGGCGAACCGGAGGACATCGCCCACGCCGTCCTCCACCTGGCCTCGGACGCGTCGGCGTTCACGACGGGCCAGATCCTCCGCCCGAACGGCGGCGTGGCCATGCCCTGGTAGCCGACGGCGTCTCCCGGCCGCCGCGCGGGCCACGCCTCCCGCGGCCCGCCCGCACCACGCCCTCCTCACGTCACGCCCTCCCCGGTGCCTCGCCGCCCCCTCCACAGTCCCCGCCGTCCCCGCCATCGCATCCGACGCCTCCGACGCCTCCGTCACCACGGTCCTCGCGTGCCGGGCCGCCGCGTCCGTCCCCCCGCCAGGCATCACGCCACCGCCCGTCGGCGACCGCGCCCACCGCCCGCGCCTTGGCCACACAGTGCACCGGAAGCAGGCTCAGACCCCAGCCGCCGGCCGCGACCGCGCCCTCCAGCACACCGGCGTCCGGCGCCACCGCGAGCCGCACCACAGCCCACCACCACAGGGCCCCGGCTCCCAGACCCAGGCCGACGGCGGCCACACGCACACGTCCCCGACCGCCTCCGGCTATTCGCCTCGCCACAGCCCCGTCGCCTCCTGTCGGCCCGAGCCTCACCCGGAGCGCTCCCGCGCGCGAAACCCCTCATGACCACCGGGCCTTCCACACCCGGTCCCGCGGGCTCCGGACCCGGCGCAGCCCGTGCGAGGAGCGGGCCGTGCCCGCGACCACGCCGGTACCACGCCGCGACCACGCACCGGGACGACAGCGACGCTAAGCGCGCGTCCCCGAGTCCGGCAGGGCGCACGAATGGCACATCGGCGCACCGCACTCTCCACCGCGCCACCCACACCCCGTGGACGAGCCGAAGCACCCTGGGCAGCAACGCCACCGGACGACCCGGACCAGCACCCCGCCGACCAGCCGGACCAGCACGCCACCGGACCACCGGACCACCCGAGCGCCCGACCGCTCGACCGCCCCAGAGGCACACACCGACCGAACCGGCCGACCGGCCCGGAACACCACACCCGCTCGGCCGGCCGAGGCCGCCGCCGTACGGCCCGACAAGGCCGCAGCCTCACGCGTTCTCGGCCTGGAACATCCAGTGATGCTTCTCGAGATCGGCGGTGATCCCGATGAAGATGTCCTGGCTCACCGGGTCCGCGTCGCCGGTGGCCGCCACCCGTTCCCGCATACGGGTGATCACCGCTCCCAGAGCGGCGACCAGCGTCCCGATCGCGTCGGAGTCCTTGACCCAGCCCGCAGCCACCGCGTCGATCCCGCTGCCGGACGCCACGGTGGCCGCGCGCCCGTCCGGCGAGACGCCCAGCGCCGAGGCGCGCTCCGCCACCGTGTCGGAGTGGGCGCGGGCGACGTCCACGACCTCGTCGAGCTGGAGGTGCACGGACCGGAAGCGCGGCCCGACGACGTTCCAGTGGACCTGTTTGGCGACGAGCGACAGGTCGACCAGATCGACGAGTGCGCCCTGGAGCGCCTGCGAGACGATCTTCAGGTCTGCATCGGACAGGGGACTCTTCACGACGTACATCCGTACCTCCGGTGGTCGGCCCCCGCGGTGCCTCTCCACGATGACCTCGACCGCCGACACCGGCAAACGGACCCGGGACGCGAAAAACCCCGACCGCACCTTCTCCGGATCTTCCCGGAGAAGCCCCGGCCGGGGCCTCACACTTGCCAGTGCACGTACCTGCGCACGTGCCCGCGTCGGCTCAGAGGCCGACGCACACGCGTCTCACGCGGCGACCACGTCCACCGCCTCGGCGGGTGCCTTGATGGTCACCCGCTCCGGAGGCACACCGGTCACCGACACGGAACCCAGCATCGGACGAACCGACGTGGGCACAGGCTGGCTGGGGGTGGCCGCTGCCGACTGTGCCAGCTCCGCGAGGGCGAGCTCATCGCTCACTTCCCGCATGAGCTCGGACATCCGTACGTCCAGCGCGTCGCAGATGGCGGAGAGCAGCTCGGAGGATGCCTCCTTCTGCCCCCGCTCCACCTCGGAGAGATAGCCGAGTGAGACTCGGGCGGACGAGGAGACTTCGCGCAGAGTACGGCCCTGGCGCTGGCGCTGCCGACGCAGCACGTCACCCAGCAGGCGACGGAGCAGAATCATCGGTGGCTCCCTCCTCGGACCGCGTAGCCGCATCCTTCACGCCCCACCGTACCGCCTCGCGCTGCGGCCGTGCGGGGAGCGATGTCGTGTTCACTCAGGGCTGCAAACATCAAAACCCCCCGTTCTGTTCCGTATCCTGTGCCCGCTCATTCCCGGTGTGTTCGCCCGCAAGCTCTGTCAGGAGCAGTGCGAGTACGCTCCGTACACTCTCTCTACGAATTTCCGCCCGGTCGCCGTTCAACCGCAGGGCCTCCACTTTTCCGCCAGCGGCAGAACCGGGATCGGGGCCGAACGGTCCGTCCACGGCCACGAAGACCGTGCCCACGGGCTGGCCGTCCTGGGCGTCCGGGCCGGCCACGCCGGTGGTCGCCAGACCCCAGTCGGCGCCCAGCGCCTTGCGCACGCCGGCCGCCATCTGGGCCGCGACCTGCGCGTCCACCGCGCCCCGGGCCGCCAGCAGGCCGACGTCGACGCCGAGCAGCCGGTGCTTGAGCTCGGTGGCGTACGCCGTCACCGAACCGCGGAAGACCTTGGACGCTCCGGGGACCGACGTGATCTCCGCCGCGACCAGACCACCGGTCAACGACTCGGCCACGGCGAGCGTGTCACCCGTCGCTGTGAGTAGTCGCACCACGTCGGCGGCCGTGGAGTTCACGCCTGCGTCTCCTCCGCCGCGGCTTCGCGCTCGGCGATTCCCGCCCGGCGCAGCACGATGGCCTGTCTCACATAGTCGAGCCCGGTCACCACGGTCAGGACGACCGCCGCGGCCATCACCCACCACCTCAGGGTCGCCAGCCATCCCGTCAGCGCCAGGACGTACATCCCGACGGCGATGCCCTGGACGAGCGTCTTCAGCTTGCCGCCCCGGCTCGCCGGGATGACGCCGTAGCGGATGACCACGAAACGCATGAGGGTGATCCCGAGTTCCCTGCCGAGGATCACGATCGTCACCCACCACGGCAGGTCGCCGAGCGAGGAGAGGCAGATCAGCGCCGCTCCCATGATCGCCTTGTCGGCGATGGGGTCGGCGATCTTCCCGAAGTCGGTGACGAGGTCGTACGTGCGGGCCAGGTGCCCGTCGAACAGATCGGTGATCATGGCGACGGCGAAGGCAGCCCAGGCGAACGAGCGCCACGCCGGGTCGTATCCGCCGTCGGCCAGCATCAGCGCGACGAAGCCGGGCACCAGGATCAGCCGGAGCATCGTCAGAAGATTGGCGATGTTCCACACGCTGGCCTGGTTGACGGCGGCGGCCGCGAGCTTCGCGCCGCGCGGCGGCCGTGAGTCGCCCTCCGCCTCGGCGAGCGCGGCGACGTCGGCGGCGGTGGGGCCCAGAGCCGTCACCGTGGCCTGCTCGCCCTCCGCGGCCCGCGCGGCGGCGGACTGCGCGGCGGCGGACTGCGCGGCCGACGCGGGCGGGGAGCCGCCCGCGGCCGATGCCGGAACACCCGTCATCTGCCCGCCTCCTCACTACACCCGAACGAGCCCTGCAGAGGCTCGGCCACCAGGTCGACGCCTTCCGTGCCGATCACCTTCGCCTCGACCATACGACCGATGCCCAGGCCCTCGCCCGACGTGAGCAGCACCTGGCCGTCCGTCTCCGGCGCCTGGTGCGCGGCCCGGCCGTGCACGCCCTCGTCGTCGATCGACTCCACGAGCACGTGGACGGTCTCACCGAGGCGTTCATCGGCGCGCTGCGAGACGAGCTCCTCGGCCAGCCGGGAGACCCGGGCGAGCCGCTCGGCCACGACGTCCACGTCGAGTTTGCCGTCGTACGTCGCGGCCTCGGTGCCGTCCTCGTCGGAGTAGCCGAAGACGCCGATCGCGTCCAGCCGTGCGCCGTTCAGGAACCGCTCCAGCTCCGCCAGGTCGGCCTCGGACTCGCCGGGGAAGCCCACGATGAAGTTGGAGCGCACGCCCGCCTGGGGCGCCTTGCCACGGATGGTGTCCAGGAGCTCCAGGAAGCGGTCGGTGTCGCCGAAGCGGCGCATCGCGCGCAGCACGCCGGGCGCGGAGTGCTGGAAGGACAGGTCGAAATAGGGCGCGATCTTCGGCGTCGAGGTCAGCACGTCGATCAGACCGGGGCGCATCTCGGCCGGCTGGAGGTAGCTGACGCGCACCCGCTCCAGGCCGTCGACCTCGGCGAGCTCGGGCAGCAACGACTCCAGCAGGCGGATGTCGCCGAGGTCCTTGCCGTAGGAGGTGTTGTTCTCGGAGACCAGCATGACCTCCTTGACGCCCTGCTCGGCCAGCCACCGCGTCTCGTTCAGCACGTCGCTCGGGCGGCGCGAGATGAAGGAGCCGCGGAACGACGGGATGGCGCAGAAGGAGCAGCGCCGGTCACAGCCGGAGGCGAGCTTGACGGAGGCGACCGGAGCGCCGTCCAGCCGTCGGCGCAGGGGTGCGCGGGGGCCGGACTGCGGGGCCAGGCCCTCGGGGAGGTCGGTCGGCGCGCCGTGGCCGGGCAGCGCCACATCGGTCGCCGCCTGGCGCTCGGCCGGGCTGATCGGCAGCAGCTTGCGCCGGTCACGCGGGGTGTGGGAGGCGTGGATGCCGCCGTTCAGAATGGTCTGGAGGCGGTCGGAGATGTCGGTGTAGTCGTCGAAACCGAGCACGCCGTCGGCTTCGGGAAGGGCCTCTGCGAGCTCCTTGCCGTACCGCTCGGCCATACAGCCCACGGCCACGACGGCTCGGGTTCTGCCGTGCCCCTTGAGGTCGTTGGCTTCCAGGAGGGCGTCGACGGAGTCCTTCTTGGCGGCGTCGACGAAGCCGCAGGTGTTGACGACGGCGACGTCCGCGTCCTCGGCGTCCTCCACGAGCTGCCAGCCGTCCGCCTCCAAACGGCCTGCGAGCTCCTCCGAGTCCACCTCGTTGCGGGCGCAGCCAAGAGTGACGAGTGCGACGGTACGGCGTTCAGGCATGGGCTCAAGACTACTTTGTCCTGCCGACACCGGACGTCGACGGGGTTGACGATCTTCGCCGACCCCGTCGTACGCCCCCGTCACGCCGGGAAACGCCCGCTCATCCGACCTGCGGGTCGCCCTTCGTGTACGTCAGTCGCTCCACCGCGCCCGGCTGGAAGTCATCGTTCAGCTTCTTGCCGTTGACGTAGAGATCGACGGCGCCGGCGTCGCCGAGGATCAGGTTGATCTTCTCGCTGTCCTGGAAGGTCTGGGAGGCGCCCTTCTTGAGCAGGTCGTCGAAGAGCAGGCGGCCGGTGTGGTCCTTGACGGAGACCCAGCTGCGCCCGTCGGCGGCGACGACCTTGACGGTCACCTTGTCCTGCGGCGCCGCGGCGATGGCGCTGTCGGAGGGCTCCGGCTTCTCGTCGACCGGCTTCTCGATCTTCGGCGTCGGCGAGGCGGTCTTGCCGGTCGTGGGGGTGGCGCCCTCGGCGACCTGGTCCTTGGACCCGCCGTCGTCGCCGCCCTTGAAGGCGGTGAAGCCGACGAAGCCGACGACCGCGACGATCGCGGCGACCATGGCGGCGGTCCAGTTGGGTCCGCGGCGCTCGGGGCGGATGCGCTCCGCCTCGAACAGGGGTGCCGCGGGGGTCGGCGCGGGGCGGCCGCCGTGGGTGGCGTCGTACCGGTCCATCAGGGGGGCGGGATCCAGGCGGACGGCCCTGGCCAGGGTCCGGATGTGCCCGCGCGCGTAGACGTCCCCGCCGCAGGGGGTGAAATCGTCCGCCTCGATCGCGTGGACGATGGCGATGCGCACCCGGGTGGCCGTGCTGACGTCGTCGACGGTCAGCCCGGCCGCGATGCGCGCCTGCTGCAGGGCACGGCCGATGGAGAAGGGGGCTTCCTCGGACGGGTCTTCGAACGGACGCTCGTCTTCAGGGGAGTTGCCGATGGACACGGGGGCGCCTTTCGAGCGTGTAGCCACCTGTGCTGGAGGTTCAGTCTAGGGGGGGTGCCGAAGGGAGGGGCAACCGGACGGTGGGACTTTGTACGCCATCGGTATGGCCCGGACACATCGATGACGGGCCGGTCACGGACCCCGGACGGGGAACCGCACCTGCCTCTCGCTCAACTGGACGTACGGCAAAGGGAAACGGTTGCTCAGCGTTTTCTAACGGGTGAGTCACGGCCGGCACCCGGTTCCCTCGACTGACGTCTACCCCTCAGACTGCCCTCGGATCACCGCGAGGACGCCGTCCAACTCGTCCGGCTTCACCAGAACGTCACGCGCCTTGGACCCCTCGCTGGGCCCGACGATGTTCCGCGACTCCATGAGGTCCATCAGCCGGCCGGCCTTGGCGAAGCCGACCCGCAGCTTGCGCTGGAGCATGGACGTCGACCCGAACTGCGTGGAGACGACCAGCTCGGCCGCCTGGCACAGCAGGTCCAGGTCGTCGCCGATGTCCTCGTCGATCTCCTTCTTCTGCTTCGTTCCCACGGTGACGTCGTCCCGGAAGACCGGGGCCATCTGGTCCTTGCAGTGCTGGACGACGGCCGCGACCTCGGCCTCGGTCACGAAGGCGCCCTGCATACGGGTGGGCTTGTTCGCGCCCATCGGCAGGAACAGTCCGTCGCCCTTGCCGATCAGCTTCTCGGCGCCCGGCTGGTCGAGGATGACCCGCGAGTCGGCGAGCGAGGAGGTGGCGAAAGCGAGCCGCGAGGGCACGTTCGCCTTGATCAGACCGGTGACGACGTCGACGGACGGGCGCTGTGTGGCCAGCACCAGGTGGATTCCCGCCGCGCGCGCGAGCTGCGTGATGCGCACGATGGAGTCCTCCACGTCCCGTGGCGCCACCATCATCAGGTCCGCGAGCTCGTCGACGATCACCAGCAGATAGGGGTACGGCTGGAGCTCGCGCTCGCTGCCCTCGGGCGACTTGACGTTCCCCTCGCGCACGGCGCGGTTGAAGTCGTCGATGTGCCGGTAGCCGTAGGCGGCGAGGTCGTCGTAGCGCAGGTCCATCTCGCGCACGACCCACTGGAGCGCCTCGGCCGCCCGCTTCGGGTTGGTGATGATCGGCGTGATCAGGTGCGGGATGCCTTCGTAGGCCGTCAGCTCCACCCGCTTGGGGTCGACCAGGATCATCCGGACGTCCTCGGGGGTCGCCCGCATCATGACCGAGGTGATCAGACAGTTGATGCAGGACGACTTGCCGGAGCCGGTGGCGCCGGCGACCAGGATGTGCGGCATCTTCGCCAGCGAGTGCATGACGTAACCGCCTTCGACGTCCTTGCCGAAGGCGACCAGCATCGGGTCGTCGTCCTCGGCGGACTCGGCCAGTCGCAGCACGTCGCCGAGGTTGACCATCTCGCGGTCGGTGTTCGGGATCTCGATGCCGACCGCGGACTTGCCGGGGATGGGGCTGATGATCCGCACGTCGGGGCTGGCCACGGCGTAGGCGATGTTCTTGGCGAGGGCGGTGATCCGCTCGACCTTCACGGCGGGACCGAGCTCGACCTCGTAGCGGGTGACCGTCGGCCCACGGGTGAAGCCGGTGACGGCGGCGTCGACCTTGAACTCGGTGAAGACGTTCGTCAGCGACGCGACCACGACGTCGTTGGCCGCGCTGCGCGCCTTGCCGGGGCCGCCGCGCTCCAGAAGGTCGAGCGAGGGCAGCGCATAGGTGATGTCACCGGAGAGCTGGAGCTGCTCGGCGCGCGGCGGCAGCTCGCGCGAGTGTTCGGGGGCCGACTTGGTCAGGTCCGGCACGGCTCCGTCGGTCCTGAGCTTGTCCTGCCTGGGGCGCGCCGACGGTGCGGGGACGGCCGCCGCGGCCGGTGCCGGCACGGGTGTCGGCGTCGTCGGCTCCCGGTCGCCCACGCTGACGCCCTGGGTGAGGTCGGCGACGATCCGCGAGGGCGGCATCCCGTGCAGGACGGCGCCGTCGAGGTCGGCCGCGGCGGCCGCCGCGATGTCCACGGCGTCCGGCTGCCGGTCCATGGCCGGTTGCGGCACCGCCGAGCGCCGGGGCCGGCCGCGCCGCTGCGAGAGCGCGTCCTGCTCGGCGCTGTCGGGGTCGTACGCCCCGGGCGCGCCCGAGCGCCGTCGGGGGCGGCCTGGCAGCGCCTCGCGCCACTGCTCGTCATAACGCTCGTCGTCCGAGAACTCGTCGTACTCGTACGTCTCGGGATCGTGCAGCACGCCCAGCCGCACCCCGAGCTGCCGCAGCCGCTGCGGGATCGCGTTGACGGGGGTCGCGGTGACGACGAGCAGCCCGAAGACCGTGAGCAGCACCAGCAGCGGCACGGCGAGCACCTCGCCCATGGCGTAGGTCAGCGGCGTCGCCGCGCCCCAGCCGATGAGACCGCCGGCGTCCCTTATGGCCTGCATGCCGGCGCTGCGCGCGGGCGCGCCGCAGGCGATGTGGACCTGCCCGAGCACGCCGATGACGAGCGCGGACAGACCGATCACGATGCGGCCGTTGGCCTCGGGCTTCTCCGGGTGCCGGATGAAGCGCACGGCGATGACCGCCAGCAGTATCGGCACGAGCAGGTCGAGCCGACCGAACGAGCCGGTCACCAGGATCTCGACGAGGTCGCCGACGGGGCCGCGCAGGTCGGCCCAGGTGCCCGCGGCGACGATCAGGGCGAGGCCCAGCAGCAGCAGTGCGACACCGTCCTTGCGGTGGGCCGGGTCGAGGTTCTTCGCGCCGTTCCCTATGCCGCGGAACACCGCGCCGACGGCGTGCGCCAGCCCTAGCCAGACGGCGCGGACGAGGCGGTAGACGCCCCCGGTGGGACTGGGCGCCGGCGCCGGCGCGGGCTTCCTCGCCGCGGCCTTCCTGGCAGGCGCCTTCTTCGCCGGCGCCTTCTTCGGGACGGCCTTCCTGGCGGCGGCCTGCTTCGCCACAGCCTTCGCGGGAGCCGCCGCCTTCTTGGCGGGCTGCTTCTTGGCTGCGGAAGGACGTGAGGCCATGGAGGTGAGGTTACCGGTGGAGACCGCAAGGGACACGTGTGCCCACTGCTTCACCCGTTCGTGTCGCCCTCGCGGACACCGTGAAGTGACGTGTCCGCGGTGCGGGACAAAAGAACTGACGCGTTGTCATGCGCAACTCCGTGCGCCGCACGCGCCAGTTCTGTTCAGTTCTGCGACGACACGGAGGCCGTGCCGCTGCCGGCGCCCGGCTCCAGGGCGTCCAGCGCCCGGCGCAGACCCGTGAGTTTGCGCTCCAGATGCGCGGCCGTAGCCACCGCGGCCGCGTCCGCCGACTCGTCGTCGAGCTGCTTGGACAGTGCCTCCGCCTGCTCCTCGACGGCCGCGAGCCGCGCGGAGAGCTCGGCCAGCAGACCGGCCGCCTCCTTGGCGCCGCCTGTGGCGGCCTTGCCGCCGCCCTCCAACTGCAGCCGCAACAGCGCCGCCTGCTCGCGGAGCTGGCAGTTCTTCATGTACAGCTCGACGAACACCGAGACCTTCGCGCGCAGCACCCACGGATCGAACGGCTTGGAGATGTAGTCCACCGCGCCCGCCGCGTAACCGCGGAAGGTGTGGTGCGGCCCGTGGTTGATCGCGGTGAGGAAGATGATCGGGATGTCCCGGGTCCGCTCCCGCCGCTTGATGTGCGCGGCCGTTTCGAAGCCGTCCATTCCCGGCATCTGGACGTCCAGCAGAATGACCGCGAAGTCGTCCGTCAGCAGTGCCTTGAGCGCCTCTTCCCCGGACGATGCCCGCACCAGCGTCTGATCGAGCGCCGAGAGGATCGCCTCCAGCGCCAGCAGATTCTCCGGCCGGTCATCGACCAGGAGGATCTTGGCCTTCTGCACCATGGCCCGCCCTCCTCGCCCCGGCAGTGCACCGGGCGCCGCCCCTGGGGACGACTCCTGTACGCCGCCCTTCCTTGTGCCGGTCATGGTAGCCGCACCCCGACCGTCGCCACACCCTGTCACCGTGATGTCACTGTGCACGTAGCAGGAACGCAGCAGAAGACCAGAAGGTTCCCCGAATTCCGCCCCGCTACACGGAACCGGCCACCCTGAGTCAACAACTCCCGGCGGCCTTCGCGAGTTCCCGTCGCGCAGGAGGCGTCGGTCACGCCGAGGACCCTCGTCACTCGCCCCGCATCCACTGCTGCATCACGGTCAGCAGGTGATCGGGGTCGACGGGCTTGGTCACATAGTCGGAGGCGCCCGACTCGATCGCCTTCTCCCGGTCCCCCTTCATCGCCTTCGCGGTCAGCGCGATGATCGGCAGACCGGAGAACTGGGGCATCCGACGGATCGCACTCGTCGTCGCATACCCGTCCATCTCGGGCATCATGATGTCCATCAGGACGACCGCCACGTCGTCGTGCTGCTCCAGGACCTCGATGCCCTCCCGGCCGTTCTCCGCGTACAGCACCGACAGACCGTGCTGCTCCAGGACACTGGTCAGCGCGAACACGTTGCGGATGTCGTCGTCGACGATCAGCACCTTCTCCCCGCCGAACCGGATGCCCGGGCGCGCCTGCGTCCCCGTCTGCTGTCCGCGGGACGGCCACTGCTCAGGCCTGCCGACCTGCTCACCGCTCACCAGTCGGCGACGCCGCCGGAACAGAGCCGCCGGGCCGTTCTGCGCGTCCTGGTACGACTTCACCTCGGCCGGCATCCGGATCTCCGTCTCGGACAGCTCCGACGGCTCCACCGCCCCGTTCTCGGAGGCCACCAGGTCACCGGCCTCCAGAGCGGGCACGATCTGCTGGTAGCCCTGCGGCGGCAGCTCGCTCGGGTGCAGTGGCAGGTACAGCGTGAACGTCGACCCACGACCCGTCTCGCTCTGCGCGTGGATCTCACCGCCGAGCAACTGCGCGATCTCCCGCGAGATCGACAGCCCGAGGCCGGTACCGCCGTACTTACGGCTGGTGGTGCCGTCCGCCTGCTTGAACGCCTCGAAGATCACCCGCATCTTGCTGGCCGCGATCCCGATGCCGGTGTCGGTCACCGAGAACGCGATCAGCGGCGCATCCGCGTCGGTCAGCGACCCCGCCTCGAGCAGCTGCTCGCGGATCGCCACCGGCACCTCCGCCCCGGCCGGCCGGATGACCAGCTCCACCGACCCGGAGTCGGTGAACTTCACCGCGTTGGACAGCAGGTTGCGCAGCACCTGCAGAAGCCGCTGCTCGTCGGTGTGCAGCGTGGCCGGCAGCTCCGGCGACACCCGCACCGACAGGTCGAGCCCCTTCTCCGCGGTCAGCGGACGGAAGGTGGCCTCCACGTAGTCCACGAGCTGCACGAGCGCGATCCGCGTCGGCGACACGTCCATCTTGCCCGCCTCGACCTTCGACAGGTCGAGGATGTCGTTGATCAGCTGCAGCAGGTCGGATCCCGCCCCGTGGATCGTCTCGGCGAACTCGACCTGCTTCGGCGTGAGGTTGGTGTCCGCGTTGTCGGCGAGCAGCTTGGCGAGGATCAGCAGCGAGTTCAGCGGCGTCCGCAGCTCGTGCGACATGTTCGCCAGGAACTCGCTCTTGTAGCGCATCGACACCGCGAGCTGCTCGGCCCGCTCCTCCAGCACCTGCCGCGCCTCCTCGATCTCGGTGTTCTTCACCTCGATGTCGCGGTTCTGCTGGGCCAGCAGCTCGGCCTTCTCCTCCAGTTCGGCGTTGGACGCCTGCAGCGCCTTCTGCCGCTGTTCCAACTCGGCCGACCGCTCCCGCAGTTGCTCGGTCAGCTCCTGCGACTGCTTCAGCAGCTGCTCCGTCTTGGTGTTGACGGAGATCGTGTTGACGCTGGTCGCGATCATCTCGGCGAGCTGGTTGAGGAAGTCCTTCTGGATCTGTGTGAACGGCGTGAACGACGCCAGTTCGATCACGCCGAGCACCTGACCCTCGAACAGCACCGGCAGCACGATCACCTGCGCGGGCGGCGCCTCGCCGAGCCCCGAGGAGATCTTCAGATAGCCGCTCGGGGCGTTCGCGACGAGGATCGTGCGCTTCTCCTCGGCCGCCGTCCCCACCAGCGCCTCGCCCGGCCGGAACGACGACGGCATCGATCCCATCGAGTAGCCGTACGAGCCCAGCATCCGCAGCTCGTACAGATCCGCGTCACCGTCGGCCGGCGGCATCGCCAGGAAGAACGCGCCGTGCTGCGCGGCCACCAGGGGCGGCAGCTCGCTCATGATCAGCGAGGCCACGTCCTGCAGGTCGCGCCGGCCCTGCATCAGGGCGGACACGCGCGCGAGGTTGCCCTTGAGCCAGTCCTGCTCCTTGTTGGCGATCGTGGTGTCGCGGAGGTTGGCGATCATCTTGTTGATGTAGTCCTGGAGCTCCTGGATCTCCCCGGACGCGTCCACGTCGATCTTCAGGTTCAGGTCGCCGCGCGTCACCGCCGTCGCCACGCGCGCGATGGCCCGCACCTGACGGGTCAGGTTCCCGGCCATCTCGTTCACCGACTCGGTCAGGTCGCGCCAGGTGCCGTCCACGTCACGCACGCGTGCCTGACCGCCCAGCTGCCCCTCGGTGCCCACCTCGCGGGCGACGCGGGTGACCTCCTCGGCGAACGACGACAGCTGGTCGACCATCGTGTTGATCGTGGTCTTCAGCTCGAGGATCTCCCCGCGCGCGTCGATGTCGATCTTCTTCGTCAGGTCACCCTTGGCGATGGCCGTCGTGACCATGGCGATGTTGCGCACCTGACCCGTCAGGTTGGACGCCATGCCGTTCACCGAGTCGGTGAGGTCCTTCCACGTGCCCGCCACGCCCGGCACATGCGCCTGCCCGCCCAGGATGCCGTCCGTGCCCACCTCACGAGCCACCTTGGTGACCTGCTCGGCGAACGAACTCAGCGTCTTCACCATCGTGTTGAAGGTGTCGGCGAGCTGCTGGACCTCGCCGCGCGCCTCGATCGTCACCGTACGGGTCAGGTCTCCGTTGGCGACGGCCGCCGCCACCTGGGAGATGTTGCGCACCTGCATGGTCAGGTTCTTGGCCATCAGGTTGACGTTGTCGGTGAGGTCCTTCCAGATGCCCGTGACGCCCGACGCGTACGCCTGGCCGCCCAGGATTCCCTCGGTGCCCACCTCGCGGGCCACCCGGGTCACCTGCTCCGCGAAGGAGGACAGCTGATCGACCATCGTGTTCACGGTGGTGACGAGCTCGAGGATCTCGCCCTTGGCGTCGACGGTGATCTTCTTCGACAGATCGCCCTTGGCGACGGCGGTCGTGACGTCGGCGATCTGGCGCACCTGAATGGTCAGGTTGTTCGCCATGAAGTTCACCGACTGCGTGAGGTCCTTCCAGGTACCGGAGACGCCCTGCACCTCGGCCTGTCCGCCGAGCTGCCCCTCCGTACCCACCTCACGGGCCACCCGTGTGACCTCCTGGGCGAACGACGACAGCTGGTCGACCATCGTGTTCAGGGTGTTCTTCAGCTCGAGGATCTCCCCGCGCGCGTCCACGGTGATCTTCTGGGAGAGGTCACCGCGGGCCACCGCCGTGGCCACCTGGGCGATGTTGCGCACCTGGGCGGTGAGGTTCCCGGCCATGCCGTTCACCGAGTCCGTCAGGTCCCGCCACACGCCCGCCACGCCCGGCACCTGCGCCTGACCGCCCAGCCGGCCCTCGGTGCCCACGTCACGCGCGACCCGGGTCACCTGATCGGCGAACGCGGAGAGCTGGTCGACCATCGTGTTGATGGTGTTCTTCAGCTCGAGGATCTCCCCGCGCGCGTCCACGTCGATCTTCTGCGACAGGTCGCCCCGCGCCACCGCCGTCGTCACCTGCGCGATGTTGCGCACCTGCGAGGTCAGGTTCCCCGCCATGGAGTTGACGGAGTCGGTGAGCTCCTTCCAGGTGCCCGACACGCCGTCCACCCGCGCCTGACCGCCGAGCCGGCCCTCGGTGCCCACGTCCCGGGCCATCCGCGTCACCTGGTCGGCGAACGACGACAGCTGGTCCACCATCGTGTTCACGGTGTTCTTCAGCTGCGCCATCTCGCCGGACACGTCCACGGTGACCTTCTGCGACAGGTCTCCGTTGGCCACCGCCGTGGTGACCTGCGCGATGTTCCTCACCTGTCCGGTGAGATTCCTGAACGCCGTGTTGACGGAGTCCGTCAGGTCCTTCCAGGTGCCGGCCGCGCCCGACACCTGCGCCTGACCGCCGAGCTCGCCCTCGACGCCGATCTCGCGCGCCACACGCGTGACCTCTGCGCCGAACGCCGACAGCTGGTCGACCATCCCGTTGACGGTGTTCTTCAGCTCCAGCATCTCGCCGGCCACGTCCACCGTGACCTTCTGCGACAGATCACCGCTGGCCACGGCCGTCGTCACGGCCGCGATGTCCCGCACCTGGGTGGTGAGGTTCCTGAAGACGGTGTTGACGGAGTCCGTCAGATCCTTCCAGGTGCCGGCCGCGCCCGGCACGTTCGCCTGGCCGCCCAGCTGCCCCGCGGCACCCACCTCGTTGGCGACACGCGTGACCTCGTCGGCGAAGGTCCGCAGCGTCTCGGTCATCTGGTTGATCGTGTCGGCGAGCTGTGCGACCTCGCCGCGCGCCGACACCGTCACCTTCTGCGACAGGTCACCGTTGGCGACCGCCGTCGTCACCTCCGCGATCCCGCGCACCTGGGCCGTCAGGTTCCCGGCCATGGTGTTCACCGAATCGGTGAGTTCCTTCCACACACCGTCGACACCGGACACCTGCGCCTGGCCGCCGAGGATGCCCTCGGTGCCCACCTCGCGGGCGACCCGCGTCACCTCGACCGAGAACGCGGAGAGCTGGTCCACCATCGTGTTGACGGTGTTCTTCAGCTCGAGCATCTCGCCCTCGACGTGAACCGTCACCTTCCGTGACAGATCACCCTTGGCCACCGCCGTCGTCACCAGCGCGATGTCCCGCACCTGCGCCGTCAGCCGGTACGCCATGGTGTTGACGGACTCCGTGAGGTCCTTCCACGAACCCGACATACCGCGCACCTGGGCCTGACCGCCCAGCTTGCCCTCGGTGCCCACCTCGCTGGCCACGCGCGTGACCTCGTCGGTGAACGTCGACAGCTGGTCGACGAGGTTGTTGACGGTCCGCCCGACCTTCAGGAACTCCCCGCGCAACGGCTGCCCGGCCGCCCCGTCCGGCGTCTGCGTCCTGAGCTCCATACGCGGCGACAGATCGCCCTCGGCGACCGCCGACAGCACCCGCCCGACCTCGGAGACCGGGCGGACCAGGTCGTCGACCAGCGCGTTCGAGTTGTCGACGGCCGTCGCCCAGGACCCCTCACAGGCGCCCGTCTCCAGCCGCTCGGTGAGCTTCCCCTCACGTCCCACCATGCGTCGCACCCGCGACAGCTCACCCGTGAGATGCAGATTGCGGTCCGCCACCTCGTTGAACACGGCGGCGATCTCCGACATCACGCCGTCGCCGGAGACCGTGAGCCGCTTGCGGAAGTTCCCCTCCCTCATGGACACCAGAGCGACGAGCAAGCGGTTCAGAGCTGCCGTGTCCACGACAGTGGTCCCGCCACGTGGTGTACGCGGCCTGCTCAGAGACTGTCCGCCTTTCGCGCGCGTCTTAGTGCCCCGCGTCGCTGCGCCAGACTCCACTTGTCCCTCCCGCAGGGGTCGACCGTTACCACTGTGCCTGGGTGCTACTTTTCGCCATGCCCGTTACTACTGGGTATCCACGCCCGATCAAACCAGGCGGGGCCCGAGAGCTACTGCCCCCTGTGCTCAGAAGACACCCAGTCTGCCCGGACCTTCACAAGAAGCCTGCCCAGTGTTTCACCCTTGCCGAACCAGGCCATAACAGTTCGGCAGCTTCGCACATCGTCCGCACACCCCAGGGCGGAAACACAGCCGACCGGCATCCGCGCGGACCGGGAAGGTAAGTAACCTTGCATGCGGCCTCCCAGCCACGCCGGTCCCACCGGCCTGGGCGGTGGCACGAGCACGAGCGGGCATCGGAGGGGCGGCCGCACACATGACCACCGGACTGATCCCGGGGGGACAGACCCCGGACCCCGGGTCCTCAGGCACGCGTCCGCCCCACCAGCGAGGCGACCTGTCCGGCCGGGAAGCCCTGCACGTCGACGACCGGCCGAGGAGTTCTGTGATCACCGCGCGCGCGGCTGCCAGCTTCGAGCCCGTGGGGCGATCCGTGGCGACCGCCCGCGCCTTCGTCCGCGACACCCTCCAGGGGTGGGGCTTCGCCGACATCATTGACGACGCGGTGGTCCTCACCAGCGAACTGGTGACCAACGCGGTCGTCCACGCCGGCACCCACGCCGACGTGCTGTGTCTGCGCAGCGACGGCGGTGTCCGCATCGAGGTGGCCGACCGGTATCCGGAGCGCGAGATCCCCCTCCAGGGCTCCCCCGCGACCATGGGCAGCCCCGACCGCGAGGGCGGCCGCGGCCTCCAGCTGTGCGCGGCCATCGCCGCCCGCTGGGGCGTCGAGTACACCCCCACCCACAAACAGGTCTGGTTCCAACTCGACCTCCCCGACCGCCCGGTGGGCACCCGCGCCGCCGGCCCGTCGCTCCCCGCCGATCTCCTGCCGCTCGCCGACAGCCGGGTACGTGTCGCCGTCGTCCAGATCGACCGCGTGGGAGCCGTCTCCGCCTGGAACGAGGACGCCGAGGAACTCTTCGGCTACCCCGCGGACCAGGTCACCGGCAAGCCCCTCACCGACCTCGCCGCCTGGCCGCACACCCCGGGAACCAGCACCGGCCTCGCCGAAGCACTCCAGCTCTCCCGCTGGGAGGGCAGTTACGGCATCCGAGGTGCGGACGGCCGGGTCACCCCGGTCTACGCCTCCCACCTGCGCGTTCGCGACACCGACGGCGAGCCCTCCACGGTCTGCCTCCTCGTCCGCGACCACGAACGCGCCGTCCTGCAGACCCCTTCGCGCGTCCCGTCCGCGGACAGCACCACCTCAGCCGACGGCCAGAGCACCGACCCGTTCGAGGTGTTCATCGGCTCGCCGGCCCCCGACGACCTCGACGGTCTCCTCCAGCGCACGGTCGAACGCGCCCGTGACATGCTCGACGGCGACTCCGCGTTCCTCCTCCTGGCCACCGACGACGAGACCGAGCTGGAGGTCCGCGCCTCCACGGGTCTGCCCTCCGCACGCCAGCGCTTCGCGCGCGTGCCCGTCGAGGCCGGCCCGGGCCGCTACGGCTCGGCCCGGATGCCGGCCGTCCACGAGGACCTCCTGGCCGTCCCCGGCGCGGTCCCCCTGCTGAACGGCACGGGCATGCGTTCGGTCGTCACGGTCCCGCTGAAGGTCGAGGGCCGCCTGACCGGCTCTCTCGGCGTGGCCGCCGAGGCTCAGGGCCGCTACTCCAACGAGGAGGCCCTACGCCTCCAGTTCGCGGCCGACCGCATCGCGCTGGCCGTCGAGTCGGCTCGTCTCGGCGAGCTGGAGCGCCTGCGCCGGGGCTCCCTCAGCTTCCTCGTCGAAGCCTCCGACCTCCTCGCCGGCACTCTGGACCGCGACCAGACCCTCGCCCTGATGGCCCAGATGACCGTGCCGACGCTGGCGACCTGGTGCGCGGTCTACACGATCGCCGACCAGGCCTCCGACCCGTACCTCTCCTACGTCCTGCACGAGGACGAGGAACTGATCGACGGCATCAAGTCGCTGCTCTCGAAGATCACCCCGCCCGACCCGGTCCCCACGCCCGGCGCCCGGGTGTGGGCGGCCCCCGCCGCGGCCGCGCACGACGCGGCACTGCGCAGTTCCATGCGCAGCCTCGGTCTCACCGGCGGCCCGACCCATCAGGTGGCCTCGGGCATCGGCCCCACCCTGGCCACGGCGTCCGCCGTCGGCGGCGAGACCGTCGTCCTCCCCCTGGTAGCCCGCAACCGCGTCATCGGCATGCTGACCCTCGGCAAGCCCACGGACGAGCACTTCCGCCAGGAGATCCTGGAACTGGCCGAGGACCTGAGCCGCCGAGCGGCCCTCGCCCTCGACAACGCCCGCCTGTACTCGGAGCGCACGGCCATCAGCCAGGCCCTCCAGCGCAGCCTGCTCCCTCCGGAGACCCCCAAGATCGACGGCGTCGAGGTCGAGGTCATCTACCGGGCCGCCGGAGAGGGCAACGAGGTGGGAGGCGACTTCTACGACGTCTTCCCCATCAGTGAGGGCGTCTACGGCTTCGCCATCGGCGACGTCTGCGGCACGGGCCCTAACGCGGCGGCGGTCACCGGCCTCGCCCGGCATGCCCTTCGCCTGCTGGCCAGGGAAGGCCTCAGCGGACCGGCGGTCCTCGAGCGTCTCAACTCCGCCATCCTCGACGAGGGCGCCCGCAGCCGCTTCCTGACCCTCCTCTACGGCGAGATGCGCCCGCACGAGGACGGCAGCGCGGAGCTGAAGGTCGTCTGCGCGGGCCACCCGCTTCCCCTCCGGCTGCGTCAGGACGGCACGGTAGAGCCGGCCGCCGAACCCCAGCCGCTGCTGGGCGTCATGGAGGACCTGGAGCTCTACGAGCAGACCGTCACCCTCGACCCGGGCGACGTCCTGCTCTGCGTCACCGACGGAGTCACCGAGCGCCGCGAGGGCACCCGCATGCTGGGGGACGACGGCCTCGCCGACGTCCTCACCACCTGCACGGGTCTCACCGCCGGCGCGGTCGCCGCCCGCATCATGCGCGCGGTGGAACGCTTCGCTTCCGACGCCCCGTCGGACGACATGGCGATCCTGGCCATGCGCGTGGCATAGACAAGACGGCAAAGAGAAAGCCTCCACCCGAAAGGGTGGAGGCTTTCTCTTTGTGGAGCCCCCTAACGGAATCGAACCGTTGACCTTCTCCTTACCATGGAGACGCTCTGCCGACTGAGCTAAGGGGGCTGGTCACTTGTCGAGGTTTCCCTCGCGGCAACGAAATAGAGCATACCCCGAACGACCCGGTGTTCTCAAACTCGCGCACAGGCCGACTCTGAAGCGATCCGCCGAGCGTCACCGGGCGGGCCCGTTCGGCTGCGTCTTCCGCCTTGGTCGGACACCGCCAGGCACCGAAACGCCGGCCGCCGACCGGTTTGTCATGCTGTGAACGCAGAAAACCCCCGTGCCGAATGGCACGGGGGTTTTCGCAATGATTGTTCGGCGGTGTCCTACTCTCCCACAGGGTCCCCCCTGCAGTACCATCGGCGCTGTGAGGCTTAGCTTCCGGGTTCGGAATGTAACCGGGCGTTTCCCTCACGCTATGACCACCGAAACACTATGAAACTGTTTCAGCCGCACCACACCGTGACCATGGCATGGGGCTGTTCGTGGTTTCAGAACCAACACAGTGGACGCGAGCAACTGAGGACAAGCCCTCGGCCTATTAGTACCAGTCAGCTTCACCCATTACTGGGCTTCCACATCCGGCCTATCAACCCAGTCGTCTACTGGGAGCCTTACCCCATCAAGTGGGTGGGAATACTCATCTCGAAGCAGGCTTCCCGCTTAGATGCTTTCAGCGGTTATCCCTCCCGAACGTAGCCAACCAGCCATGCCCTTGGCAGAACAACTGGCACACCAGAGGTTCGTCCGTCCCGGTCCTCTCGTACTAGGGACAGCCCTTCTCAATATTCCTGCGCGCGCAGCGGATAGGGACCGAACTGTCTCACGACGTTCTAAACCCAGCTCGCGTACCGCTTTAATGGGCGAACAGCCCAACCCTTGGGACCGACTCCAGCCCCAGGATGCGACGAGCCGACATCGAGGTGCCAAACCATCCCGTCGATATGGACTCTTGGGGAAGATCAGCCTGTTATCCCCGGGGTACCTTTTATCCGTTGAGCGACGGCGCTTCCACAAGCCACCGCCGGATCACTAGTCCCGACTTTCGTCCCTGCTCGACCCGTCGGTCTCACAGTCAAGCTCCCTTGTGCACTTACACTCAACACCTGATTGCCAACCAGGCTGAGGGAACCTTTGGGCGCCTCCGTTACTCTTTAGGAGGCAACCGCCCCAGTTAAACTACCCATCAGACACTGTCCCTGATCCGGATCACGGACCCAGGTTAGACATCCAGCACGACCAGACTGGTATTTCAACGACGACTCCACCTGAACTGGCGTCCAAGCTTCACAGTCTCCCAGCTATCCTACACAAGCCGAACCGAACACCAATATCAAACTGTAGTAAAGGTCCCGGGGTCTTTCCGTCCTGCTGCGCGAAACGAGCATCTTTACTCGTAGTGCAATTTCACCGGGCCTATGGTTGAGACAGTCGAGAAGTCGTTACGCCATTCGTGCAGGTCGGAACTTACCCGACAAGGAATTTCGCTACCTTAGGATGGTTATAGTTACCACCGCCGTTTACTGGCGCTTAAGTTCTCAGCTTCGCCACACCGAAATGTGACTAACCGGTCCCCTTAACGTTCCAGCACCGGGCAGGCGTCAGTCCGTATACATCGCCTTACGGCTTCGCACGGACCTGTGTTTTTAGTAAACAGTCGCTTCTCGCTGGTCTCTGCGGCCACCCCCAGCTCATGGAGTAAATCCAATCACCAGTGATGGCCCCCCTTCTCCCGAAGTTACGGGGGCATTTTGCCGAGTTCCTTAACCATAGTTCACCCGAACGCCTCGGTATTCTCTACCTGACCACCTGAGTCGGTTTAGGGTACGGGCCGCCATGAAACTCGCTAGAGGCTTTTCTCGACAGCATAGGATCATCCACTTCGCCACAATCGGCTCGGCATCAGGTCTCAGACTATGTGGTGTGCGGATTTGCCTACACACCGTCCTACACCCTTACCCCGGGACAACCACCGCCCGGGATGGACTACCTTCCTGCGTCACCCCATCACTCACCTACTACAAGTCTGGTCCGTCGGCTCCACCACTTTCCATTCCCCGAAGGGTCCGGAACGGCTTCACGGACTTAGCATCGCCTGGTTCGATGTTTGACGCTTCACAGCGGGTACCGGAATATCAACCGGTTATCCATCGACTACGCCTGTCGGCCTCGCCTTAGGTCCCGACTTACCCTGGGCAGATCAGCTTGACCCAGGAACCCTTAGTCAATCGGCGCACACGTTTCTCACGTGTGAATCGCTACTCATGCCTGCATTCTCACTCGTGAACCGTCCACAACTACCTTCCGGTGCTGCTTCACCCGGCACACGACGCTCCCCTACCCATCACGATCCCCGTTGGGGGTATATATCGCAATGACACGACTTCGGCGGTACGCTTGAGCCCCGCTACATTGTCGGCGCGGAATCACTAGACCAGTGAGCTATTACGCACTCTTTCAAGGGTGGCTGCTTCTAAGCCAACCTCCTGGTTGTCTCTGCGACTCCACATCCTTTCCCACTTAGCGTACGCTTAGGGGCCTTAGTCGATGCTCTGGGCTGTTTCCCTCTCGACCATGGAGCTTATCCCCCACAGTCTCACTGCCGCGCTCTCACTTACCGGCATTCGGAGTTTGGCTAAGGTCAGTAACCCGGTAGGGCCCATCGCCTATCCAGTGCTCTACCTCCGGCAAGAAACACACGACGCTGCACCTAAATGCATTTCGGGGAGAACCAGCTATCACGGAGTTTGATTGGCCTTTCACCCCTAACCACAGGTCATCCCCCAGGTTTTCAACCCTGGTGGGTTCGGTCCTCCACGAAGTCTTACCTCCGCTTCAACCTGCCCATGGCTAGATCACTCCGCTTCGGGTCTTGAGCGTGCTACTGAAACGCCCTGTTCGGACTCGCTTTCGCTACGGCTACCCCACTCGGGTTAACCTCGCAACACACCGCAAACTCGCAGGCTCATTCTTCAAAAGGCACGCAGTCACGAGACGCCAAGCAAGCTTGACGTCCGACGCTCCCACGGCTTGTAGGCACACGGTTTCAGGTACTATTTCACTCCGCTCCCGCGGTACTTTTCACCATTCCCTCACGGTACTATCCGCTATCGGTCACCAGGGAATATTTAGGCTTAGCGGGTGGTCCCGCCAGATTCACACGGGATTTCTCGGGCCCCGTGCTACTTGGGTGTCTCTCAAACGAGCCGTTGATGTTTCGACTACGGGGGTCTTACCCTCTACGCCGGACCTTTCGCATGTCCTTCGCCTACATCAACGGTTTCTGACTCGCCTCACAGCCGGCAGACTGTGAAAGAGAGATCCCACAACCCCGTACACGCAACCCCTGCCGGGTCTCACACGTATACGGTTTGGCCTCATCCGGTTTCGCTCGCCACTACTCCCGGAATCACGGTTGTTTTCTCTTCCTGCGGGTACTGAGATGTTTCACTTCCCCGCGTTCCCTCCACATACCCTATGTGTTCAGGTATGGGTGACAGCCCATGACGACTGCCGGGTTTCCCCATTCGGAAACCCCCGGATCAAAGCCTGGTTGACGGCTCCCCGGGGACTATCGTGGCCTCCCACGTCCTTCATCGGTTCCTGGTGCCAAGGCATCCACCGTGCGCCCTTAAAAACTTGGCCACAGATGCTCGCGTCCACTGTGCAGTTCTCAAACAACGACCAGCCACCCATCACCCCCAACCTGAGCTGGAGTTCACTGGGGCCGGCATCAGAAGGACGACCTCACGGCCATACCCTCAGACACCCAACAGCGTGCCCGACCCGATCCCGCCCGGAGATCATGCTTTCCACGCTCCGAAGAGCAGTACTCGCAAGCCTCCGACCCGGAAACCGGACCGAATAATCAACGTTCCACCCATGAGCAACCAGCATCGGACGTTCGCCGATGAACTGGCCCCTGGACAACCTTGCGGCTGCCTAGAAGTGCTCCTTAGAAAGGAGGTGATCCAGCCGCACCTTCCGGTACGGCTACCTTGTTACGACTTCGTCCCAATCGCCAGTCCCACCTTCGACAGCTCCCTCCCACAAGGGGTTGGGCCACCGGCTTCGGGTGTTACCGACTTTCGTGACGTGACGGGCGGTGTGTACAAGGCCCGGGAACGTATTCACCGCAGCAATGCTGATCTGCGATTACTAGCAACTCCGACTTCATGGGGTCGAGTTGCAGACCCCAATCCGAACTGAGACCGGCTTTTTGAGATTCGCTCCACCTCACGGTTTCGCAGCTCTTTGTACCGGCCATTGTAGCACGTGTGCAGCCCAAGACATAAGGGGCATGATGACTTGACGTCGTCCCCACCTTCCTCCGAGTTGACCCCGGCAGTCTCCTGTGAGTCCCCATCACCCCGAAGGGCATGCTGGCAACACAGAACAAGGGTTGCGCTCGTTGCGGGACTTAACCCAACATCTCACGACACGAGCTGACGACAGCCATGCACCACCTGTACACCGACCACAAGGGGGCGACCATCTCTGGCCGTTTCCGGTGTATGTCAAGCCTTGGTAAGGTTCTTCGCGTTGCGTCGAATTAAGCCACATGCTCCGCTGCTTGTGCGGGCCCCCGTCAATTCCTTTGAGTTTTAGCCTTGCGGCCGTACTCCCCAGGCGGGGAACTTAATGCGTTAGCTGCGGCACCGACGACGTGGAATGTCGCCAACACCTAGTTCCCACCGTTTACGGCGTGGACTACCAGGGTATCTAATCCTGTTCGCTCCCCACGCTTTCGCTCCTCAGCGTCAGTAATGGCCCAGAGATCCGCCTTCGCCACCGGTGTTCCTCCTGATATCTGCGCATTTCACCGCTACACCAGGAATTCCGATCTCCCCTACCACACTCTAGTCTGCCCGTATCGAATGCAGACCCGGGGTTAAGCCCCGGGCTTTCACATCCGACGTGACAGACCGCCTACGAGCTCTTTACGCCCAATAATTCCGGACAACGCTTGCGCCCTACGTATTACCGCGGCTGCTGGCACGTAGTTAGCCGGCGCTTCTTCTGCAGGTACCGTCACTTTCGCTTCTTCCCTGCTGAAAGAGGTTTACAACCCGAAGGCCGTCATCCCTCACGCGGCGTCGCTGCATCAGGCTTTCGCCCATTGTGCAATATTCCCCACTGCTGCCTCCCGTAGGAGTCTGGGCCGTGTCTCAGTCCCAGTGTGGCCGGTCGCCCTCTCAGGCCGGCTACCCGTCGTCGCCTTGGTGAGCCATTACCTCACCAACAAGCTGATAGGCCGCGGGCTCATCCTTCACCGCCGGAGCTTTCAACCCCCACCCATGCGAGTGGAAGTGATATCCGGTATTAGACCCCGTTTCCAGGGCTTGTCCCAGAGTGAAGGGCAGATTGCCCACGTGTTACTCACCCGTTCGCCACTAATCCCCACCGAAGTGGTTCATCGTTCGACTTGCATGTGTTAAGCACGCCGCCAGCGTTCGTCCTGAGCCAGGATCAAACTCTCCGTGAATGTTTTCCCGTGATCGGGATCGCACACACGAGAGCGGAACGTCGAGCGGAATAAGCCCGGCGTTCACAACGTCCTCGCTGTGTTTGTTTCAAAGGAACCTCATCCTCGGCTATCACTGCCGGGGACGGGGTATCAACATATCTGGCGTTGATTTTTGGCACGCTGTTGAGTTCTCAAGGAACGGACGCTTCCTTCGTACTCACCCTCTCGGGCTTTCCTCCGGGCAGTTTCCCTTCGGTCTTGCGTTTCCGACTCTATCAGACCGTTTCCCGATCCGATTTCCTCGGTGCTTTCCAGGTTTCCCGCTTATCTCGCGGTTTCCCTTTCCGGCGGTTCCGACTTTATCAGAAGTTCTGAGTCGGTTTTCCCGGCCCTCCCGGGGACTGGTTCCCTACGCACGAGGCGTGGGGGTTCCCGTTCAGGCGGAGCCGTAAACGTACTGGAGCGGGGCTCCCCGATGCAAATCGGGGAGCCCCGCTCCGGGTTCACGCGTACGAGGGGACGTACGTCGCTCAGACCTCGACCACGACCGGGAGGATCATCGGCCTGCGGCGATAGGTGTCGGAGACCCACTTGCCCAAGGTGCGGCGGATGAGCTGCTGCAGCTGGTGGGGCTCCACGACGCCGTCCTGCGCGGAGCGTTCCAGGACCTCGGCGATCTTCGGGGTGACGGCCGAGAAGGCCGAGTCCTCGATGCCCGAGCCGCGGGCCTGGATGTGGGGACCGCCCGTGATCTTGCCGGTGGACGAGTCCACGACGACGAAGACCGAGATGATGCCTTCGTCTCCCAGGATCTTCCGGTCCTTGAGGGCCGGCTCGCCGACGTCGCCGACCGAGAGGCCGTCGACGTACACGTAGCCCGCCTGGACCTTGCCCGCGATCTTCGCCTTGCCCTCGACCAGGTCGACGACCACGCCGTCCTCCGCGATCACGATGCGGTCGTGCGGGACGCCGGTCAGTGCGCCCAGCTCGGCGTTGGCGCGCAGGTGCCGCCATTCGCCGTGGACCGGCATCAGGTTCTTCGGGCGGCAGATGTTGTAGAAGTACAGGAGCTCGCCGGCGGACGCGTGGCCCGAGACGTGCACCTTGGCGTTGCCTTTGTGGATGACGTTCGCGCCCCAGCGGGTCAGACCGTTGATCACCCGGTAGACCGCGTTCTCGTTGCCCGGGATGAGCGACGACGCCAGGATCACCGTGTCGCCGGGGACGATGCGGATCTGGTGGTCGCGGTTGGCCATGCGGGACAGGGCGGCCATCGGTTCGCCCTGGGACCCCGTGCACACCAGCACGACCTCGTGGTCCGGAAGGTCGTCGAGGGTCTTGACGTCCACGACGAGGCCCGGCGGGACCTTCAGGTAGCCCAGGTCGCGCGCGATGCCCATGTTGCGGACCATCGAGCGGCCCACGAAGGCGACGCGGCGGCCGTACTCGTGCGCCGCGTCGAGGATCTGCTGGATGCGGTGGACGTGGCTGGCGAAGCTGGCCACGATGATCCGCTTGCGGGCTCCGGCGAAGACCGTGCGCAGGACGTTGGAGATGTCCCGCTCGGGCGGCACGAAACCCGGGACCTCGGCGTTCGTCGAGTCGGAGAGAAGGAGGTCGATGCCCTCCTCGCTCAGGCGTGCGAACGCGTGCAGGTCGGTGAGCCGGCCGTCCAGCGGGAGCTGGTCCATCTTGAAGTCGCCCGTGTGGACCACCATGCCGGCGGGCGTACGGATCGCGACGGCGAGCGCGTCCGGGATCGAGTGGTTGACGGCGATGAACTCGCAGTCGAACGGGCCGATGCGCTCACGGTGTCCCTCCGCCACCTCGAGGGTGTACGGGCGGATGCGGTGCTCCTGGAGCTTGGCCTCGATCAGCGCGAGGGTCAGCTTGGAGCCGATGAGCGGGATGTCCGGCTTCTCGCGGAGGAGATAGGGGACGGCGCCGATGTGGTCCTCGTGACCATGGGTGAGGACGATGCCCTCGATGTCGTCGAGGCGGTCCCGGATGGACGAGAAGTCCGGCAGGATCAGGTCGATGCCGGGCTGCTCCTCCTCGGGGAACAGCACCCCGCAGTCGACGATCAGCAGGCGGCCGCCGTACTCGAAGACCGTCATGTTCCGGCCGATTTCACCGAGCCCGCCGAGCGGGGTGACCCGGAGGCCGCCTGCGACGAGCTGCGGGGGCGGAGCGAGTTGCGGATGCGGATGACTCAAAAGACTCTCCTCAAACACGCGCGCCACGTACCGGTGGGCACGTGGCGCGCATGACGTTCGTGCAGAAGCAGTTGTCGTTGTGGATTGCAGGCACCGGTGGCCTGCCTATTCAGTTGTGAAGTCTGTTGTCAGAGCTGTACCCCGCCCGCGGCAAGATCGATCTTGAGCTGTTCGATCTCTTCGGGCGAGCACTCGACCATGGGCGGGCGCAGCGGTCCGGCGGGCAGGCCCTGCAGGGCGAGCGCCGCCTTCGTCGTCATGACGCCCTGGGTGCGGAACATGCCCGTATAGACGGGGAGCAGCTTCTGGTGGATCTCCGTGGCCTTCTGGACTTCGCCGGCGGTGAACGCCTCGACCAGGGCGCGCAGCTCCGGGGTGACCAGGTGGCCGACCACCGAGACGAAGCCGACCGCGCCCACGGAGAGCAGCGGCAGGTTCAGCATGTCGTCGCCGGAGTACCAGGCGAGGCCGGAGCGCGCGATGGCCCAGCTCGCCCGGCCGAGGTCGCCCTTGGCGTCCTTGTTGGCGACGATCCGCGGGTGCGCGGCGAGGCGGACCAGCGTCTCGGTGCTGATCGGGACTCCGCTGCGGCCGGGGATGTCGTAGAGCATGACCGGCAGTCCGGTGGCGTCGGCGACGGCCGTGAAATGGCGGTACAGGCCCTCCTGCGGGGGCTTGTTGTAGTACGGGGTGACGACCAGGAGGCCGTGTGCGCCCGTCGTCTCCGCCGTCCTCGCCAGTTCGACGCTGTGGTGGGTGTCGTTGGTGCCGACTCCGGCGACCACGTGGGCGCGGTCTCCGACGGCCTCCACGACGGCTCGTACCAGATCCGATTTCTCCGCGTCGCTGGTGGTGGGCGACTCGCCGGTGGTGCCGTTGACGATCAGGCCGTCGTTGCCTGCGTCCACCAGGTGGGTGGCGAGCCGCTGTGCGCCGTCGAGGTCGATCGCGCCGTCCGCCGTGAAGGGCGTGACCATGGCGGTGAGGACCCTCCCGAAGGGGGTCTGCGGAGTGGAGGTCGGAGCCATGGGTGACACGCTACTCGTTGCTCACGGCGGGGTCTGCCCTCGGGGGGCGCGAAAAGTCATGACAAAGATGGAACCCGGCACTGCCTGCTCGGGGGTTCAAGCAGTGCCGGGTCCGTTTGATCAGGCTAGATGAACTTCTCCAAATGCCGCAATACGGACACTTCGGGCGGATGATCCGTACATACGTCTCCGTAGCCCGTCCTCGTCAGGGGGCGACACGCCCGTTCGCGTTGAAGGCCGCGTAGGTGAGGGGCATGAGCGCGGCCCACTCGGCCTCCATCTTCTCGCCCACCATCTCGATCTCCCGCTGCGGGAAGGAGGGGACCTTCGCCAGCTCGTGCTGGGTGCGCAGGCCCAGGAAGTGCATCAGCGAGCGGGCGTTGCAGGTGGCGTACATCGAGGAGAACAGGCCGACCGGGAGGACCGCGCGGGCGACCTCGCGGGCGACGCCGGCGGCGAGCATCTCCTGGTAGGCCTCGTACGCCCGGAGGTAGGAGTCCTCCATGGTGCGGCCCACGAGCTCCTGCTGGGCCTGGGTGCCCTCGACGAAGACGTACTTGCCGGGGCGGCCCTGCTGTACCAGCTTGCGGGACTCGCCGGGGACGTAGAAGACCGGCTGGAGCTCCCGGTAGCGGCCGCTCTCCTCGTTGTAGGACCAGCCCACGCGGTGCCGCATGAACTCGCGGAAGACGAAGATCGGGGCACTGATGAAGAAGGTCATCGAGTTGTGCTCGAAGGGGCTGCCGTGCCGGTCCCGCATCAGATAGTTGATCAGGCCCTTCGAGCGTTCGGGGTCCTTGCCCAGCTCGTCGAGGGACTGCTCGCCGACGGTCGAGACACGGGCGGCGAAGAGCACGTCGGCGTCGGACGCGGTGTGCTTGACCAGCTCGACGGTGACGTCGCTGCGGAAGCCGGGTTTGAGGTCGTCGGCGGGGCTGTCGGTCACGGTGCGGAGGTCCTTCCATCGCGTCTTCGGAGCGGCGCCAACTCTACGGGGGCCGTTGGGCCGGACGGGCACGGGCATGCCGCGGATTCCTCCAGGACGTCTGCCTATATGGGGCACGTTTTCGGGCACTCGCTCGTCTGTATCGGTAGACGATGTCCCCCACGTTCCAGGAGGAAGTACCCACCATGCTCCGTCGGCGCGAGCCCGTTCCCTTCGCCTTCCTCGCCGAGGCCGACAGGTTCCGAAGCAATGTCACTCCCCCGCCCCCCGAGCGGTCCTCCGTGAGCCGGATAGCCGGGCGCTGGCTGCTGGGGCTCACCATCGTGGCCGGGCTCGTGGGCGCGCTGGTCATCGGGACGCCGGCGCTGAGCGTCGACCACTCCTCGCCGGCCCAGCAGTCACAGGCGTCCCAGAGCCGCTGACGCGGGGCCGGCACCGCCGCCACGAACCCCCGATGGTGGTGAGCAGGGACACAGGCGGATAGCCTCACCGGGCACAGCCCACGCATGGACGAGTGAGGACCAGTCGTGCCCCTGCCCTTTCTGACGGCCGACCGACCGTTCGACGCGGCGGACGACGTCGCCCTGCCCTTCGAGGACCATGAGCGCTGGCGGCGCCCCTACCGCCCCGGCCCCTGGCGGGTCGGGATCGCGGCGCTGGCGCTGCTGCTCGCCTCGTTCGTGCTGTTCGCGGCCGTCGTCATCGCCCTGACCGGCTCCGTGTCCGAGGCCGCCGTGGTCTTCGGCGGCTCGCTGCTGGTGATCGCCGCCGCCCTGCGGCTGCTGCGCATGGGCGTGTGGGTGAGCGCGCGCGGGCTGCGCCATGTCGGCTTCCTCGTCACGCGCACGCTGCCGTGGGAGCGGGTCGGAGCGGTGCACACCGTGCAGCAGCCGGTGCGCTGGCTGGGGCTGCCGCGGACCGTCCAGGGGCAGGCCCTGACGGTCTCGCGACGGGACCGGCCCGCCGAGAGCACGCCCCTGCTGACCACGCACGGGGCGGACTTCCTGGCACGCGGCGAGGCCTTCGACCGGGCGGCTGACGCGGTCGAGGCGTGGGCCGCGGAGAACCGGCACGGCTGATCGCCGAACGCACGAAGGGGCCGGTCCGCCGAGAGCGCGGGCCGGCCCCTTCCGCGTACGGGCAGGACGGGCGGGGATGGGTGAAGGTCAGGCGGCCTCGACGGGCTTGCCGTCGTGCAGACTGATCGCCCGCTGCATGGCCTTGCGGGCTCGGGGGGTGTCCCGGGCGTCGTGGTAGGCGACGGCGAGACGGAACCAGCTGCGCCAGTCCTCGGGGGCAGCCTCCGTCTCGGCCTTGCGCACGGCGAACACCTCGTCGGCCGAGTCGCGGTCGACCCGGCCGCTCGGGGTCCGCTTCAGCTCGTCGACGGGCAGACCGCCCTCGGCGTCGAGTTCCGCGGCGAGGGCGTTGGCCCGGCGGACGAACTGGGTGTTCTTCCACAGGAACCAGACGCCGATGACCGGGAGGATCAGCACCGCCACGCCGAAGGTGACGGTCAGCAGTGTGCCGGACTGGATGAGCATGACGCCGCGGCTGCCGACCAGGACGAAGTAGAAGACCAGGACGGCGGCCGTGAGGGCGTAGGAGATCTTCGCGCGCATGACGTCAGAGGCTCAGTTCAGGTCCAGGAAGTGTTCCAGGCCGAAGGTGAGGCCGGGCGTCGACACCACCCGGCGGGCTCCCAGCAGGATGCCCGGCATGAAGCTGCTGTGGTGGAGCGAGTCGTGGCGGACGGTCAGGGTCTCGCCCTCGCCGCCCAGCAGGACCTCCTGATGGGCCAGGAGGCCCCGCAACCTGATCGCGTGGACCGGGACGCCGTCGACGCTGGCTCCCCGCGCCCCGTCGAGCGCCGTCGCCGTGGCGTCCGGGGCCGGGGCCGAGCCGGCCTCGCGGCGGGCCTGCGCGATGAGCTGGGCGGTGCGGGTGGCGGTGCCGGAGGGGGCGTCCACCTTGTTGGGGTGGTGCAGTTCCACGACCTCGACGGACTCGAAGTACGGCGCGGCGATCTGCGCGAACTTCATGGTCAGGACGGCCCCGATGGAGAAGTTGGGTGCGATGAGCACGCCCGTGGCGGGGGACGCGGCCAGCCAGTCGTTCAGCCGCGCGAGGCGTTCGTCCGTCCAGCCGGTGGTGCCGACCACGGCGTGGATGCCGTGCCGTACGCAGAAGTCGAGGTTGTCCATGACCGAGGCGGGGGTGGTCAGTTCGACCGCGACCTGGGCGCCGGTCTTCGCCAGCGTCTCCAGGTCGTCGCCGCGGCCGAGGGCGGCCACGAGCTCCATGTCCTCGGCGGCCTCGACCGCCCGTACCGCCTCGGAGCCGATCCGGCCGTTGGCGCCGAGGACCGCCACGCGCAGCTTGCTCATCTCTTGTGCTTCCTTACCGAAGTAGCCGAAGGCCTGGCGAAGGGGGTCAGGCGACCGCGTCGTGCAGCCGGGCGGCCTGCTTGTCCTTGAGCGGGCCGATGACCGACAGCGACGGGCGCTGTCCCAGGATGTCGCGGGCCACGGAGCGGACCTCGTCCGGGGTGACGGCCGCTATCCGGGCCAGCATGTCGTCGACGGACATCTGGTCGCCCCAGCACAGCTCGCTCTTGCCGATGCGGTTCATGAGCGCGCCGGTGTCCTCGAGGCCGAGGACCGTGGAGCCGCGGAGCTGGCCGATGGCGCGGACGATCTCCTCGTCGGACAGGCCGTGCTGGGCGACCTGGTCGAGTTCGTCCCGGCAGATCTTCAGCACGTCGTGCACCTGACTCGGGCGGCAGCCCGCGTACACGCCGAAGAGGCCGCAGTCGGCGAAGCCCGAGGTGTACGAGTACACGCTGTAGGCCAGGCCGCGCTTCTCGCGGACCTCCTGGAAGAGGCGGGAGGACATGCCGCCGCCGAGCGCCGTGTTCAGCACGCCGAGCGCCCAGCGCCGGTCGTCCGTGCGGGCGAGACCGGGCATGCCGAGCACGACGTGCGCCTGCTCGGTCTTGCGGCCGATCAGCTCGACCCGGCCCAGGGCGCGGATCGCGCGCCGGCCGTCACGCGGGGCGATGGGCGCCGCGTCCGTGTTCCTGAGGGAGCCCGCCTTCTCGAAGGCCGCGCGGACCTGGCGGACGACCTTGTTGTGGTCGATGTTGCCGGCGGCGGCGACCACGAGGTGGGTCGGGTCGTAGTGCTTCTTGTAGAAGCGGCGGATGCGGTCGGCGGTGAGGGCATTGACCGTGTCGACGGTGCCGAGGACCGGCCGGCCGAGGGGGTTGTCCCCGAACATCGTCTGCGCGAACAGGTCGTGCACGCAGTCGCCGGGGTCGTCCTCGGTCATGGCGATCTCTTCGAGGATCGCGCCGCGCTCGACGTTGACGTCCTCCTCACGGATGAGGGAGCCGGTCAGCATGTCGCAGACGACGTCGATGGCGAGCGGCAGGTCGGTGTCGAGCACGCGCGCGTAGTAGCACGTGTACTCCTTCGCCGTGAACGCGTTCATCTCGCCGCCCACCGCGTCTATCGCGGAGGAGATGTCGAGCGCGGACCTGCGGCTCGTCCCCTTGAAGAGGAGGTGCTCCAGGTAGTGCGTGGCGCCGTTCAGGGACGGCGTCTCGTCACGGGAGCCGACGTGGGCCCAGATGCCGAAGGTGGCGGAGCGGACCGACGGGAGGGTCTCGGTGACGATGCGCAGGCCGCCCGGCAGGGTGGTCTTGCGGACGACGCCGATGCCGGCCGTGCCTTTGATCAGGGTTTGGGTACGGGCGACGGCCCGCGCCTCCGAAGAGGTGCGGGCCGTCGCCTGGGAGCTACTCGACGTCACTTGTCGGAGTCGTCCTTCGCGTCCTCGGCAGCTTCCTCGCCCTCGATCACGGGGATCAGGGAGAGCTTGCCGCGGGAGTCGATCTCGGCGATCTCGACCTGGACCTTGGAGCCCACACCGAGCACGTCCTCGACGTTCTCCACGCGCTTGCCGCCGGCGAGCTTGCGGATCTGCGAGATGTGCAGCAGACCGTCCTTGCCCGGGAGCAGCGACACGAACGCACCGAAGGTCGTGGTCTTGACGACCGTGCCCAGGTAGCGCTCGCCGACCTCCGGCATGGTCGGGTTGGCGATGCCGTTGATCGTGGCGCGGGCGGCCTCGGCCTGCGAGCCGACCTGGGCACCGATGTAGATGGTGCCGTCGTCCTCGATCGTGATCTCGGCGCCGGTGTCCTCCTGGATCTGGTTGATCATCTTGCCCTTCGGGCCGATGACCTCACCGATCTTGTCCACGGGGATCTTGACGGTGATGATCCGCGGGGCGTTGGGGGACATCTCGTCCGGCGTGTCGATCGCTTCCATCATCACGTCGAGGATGTGGAGGCGGGCGTCGCGGGCCTGCTTGAGGGCCGCGGCCAGGACGGAGGCCGGGATGCCGTCCAGCTTGGTGTCGAGCTGGAGGGCGGTGACGAACTCCTTGGTGCCGGCGACCTTGAAGTCCATGTCGCCGAAGGCGTCCTCCGCACCGAGGATGTCGGTGAGGGCGACGTAGTGCGTCTCGCCGTTGATCTCCTGGGAGATCAGGCCCATGGCGATGCCGGCGACGGGGGCCTTGAGGGGCACACCGGCGTTCAGCAGCGACATGGTGGAGGCGCAGACCGAGCCCATGGACGTCGAGCCGTTGGAGCCGAGGGCCTCGGACACCTGGCGGATCGCGTAGGGGAACTCCTCGCGCGTCGGCAGGACCGGCACGATGGCGCGCTCGGCGAGGGCGCCGTGGCCGATCTCGCGGCGCTTGGGGGAGCCCACGCGGCCGGTCTCGCCGACGGAGTACGGCGGGAAGTTGTAGTTGTGCATGTAGCGCTTGCGGGTCACCGGGGAAAGGGTGTCCAGCTGCTGCTCCATGCGGAGCATGTTGAGGGTGGTGACGCCCAGGATCTGGGTCTCGCCACGCTCGAACAGCGCCGAGCCGTGCACGCGCGGGATGGCCTCGACCTCGGCGGCGAGCGTACGGATGTCCGTGACGCCGCGGCCGTCGATGCGGGTCTTCTCCTTGATCACGCGCTCGCGGACCAGCTGCTTGGTGAGCGAGCGGTACGCGGCGGAGATCTCCTTCTCGCGGCCCTCGAACTCCGGGAGGAGCTTCTCGGCGGCGAGCGCCTTGACGCGGTCGAGCTCGGCCTCGCGGTCCTGCTTGCCGGCGATGGTCAGCGCGGAGGCGAGCTCCGGGCGGACGGCGGCCGACAGGGCCTCCAGGATGTCGTCCTGGTAGTCGAGGAAGACCGGGAAGTCACCGGTCGGCTTCGCGGCCTTGGCGGCGAGGTCGGCCTGGGCCTTGCAGAGCACCTTGATGAAGGGCTTCGCGGCGTCCAGACCGGCGGCGACGACCTCCTCGGTCGGCGCCTCGGCGCCGCCCGCGACCAGCTGGATGGTCTTCTCGGTGGCCTCGGCCTCGACCATCATGATCGCGACGTCGCCGTCCTCCAGGACGCGGCCGGCGACCACCATGTCGAAGACGGCGTCCTCGAGCTCGGTGTGCGTCGGGAACGCGACCCACTGGCCGTTGATCAGCGCGACGCGGACGCCGCCGATCGGGCCGGAGAAGGGCAGGCCGGCCAGCTGGGTGGACGCGGAGGCGGCGTTGATCGCCACGACGTCGTACAGGTGGTCGGGGTTGAGCGCCATGATGGTGGCGACGACCTGGATCTCGTTGCGCAGGCCCTTGCGGAAGGACGGGCGCAGCGGGCGGTCGATCAGGCGGCAGGTGAGGATGGCGTCCTCGGAGGGACGGCCCTCACGGCGGAAGAAGCTGCCGGGGATCTTGCCGGCGGCGTACATCCGCTCCTCGACGTCCACCGTGAGGGGGAAGAAGTCGAGCTGGTCCTTGGGGTTCTTGGAGGCGGTGGTGGCCGACAGCACCATGGTGTCGTCGTCCAGGTACGCCACGGCGGAGCCGGCGGCCTGCTTGGCCAGGCGGCCCGTCTCGAAGCGGATGGTGCGGGTGCCGAAGGAACCGTTGTCGATGACGGCCTCGGCGTAGTGGGTCTCGTTCTCCACTAGCATTTTCTCCGTTACTTGTCGTCTTTCGTCCCTCGCTGCCCGTGTGGCAGGGGGACGGTGGCGGAGAAGCGCTCGGTGCGGGCCGGTCTTCGATCGAAGCACCCGGGGTTCTCTCGCCCGGGGGCCACTACCGAGGACCGGCGGCGGCTGGGCGCGCTTCTCCTCGTTCGTGTGCGTGGTGACGTCTACCCGCAGCGAGTACACGTCATCACGCCGTGTCGTACGTATGGCGTTGTGCTACCACACTACAAAGCGTCGGTGACACTCCGCACGTTTCCGCTCCACGGTCGGGCGTACGACGGGCCCTGTCGGTGGTGCGTGCCGATGCGTACCGCAGTGGTGCGCATCGAGGTGTACAGCAAAGGGAGCGGTCCCGGTCTCCGGGAACCGCTCCCCTCACGGCGTCCTACTTGGCGCCCGCCGCACCGCGGCGGATGCCGAGGCGGTCGACCAGCGCACGGAAGCGCTGGATGTCCTTCTTGGCGAGGTACTGCAGCAGGCGGCGACGCTGGCCGACCAGGATCAGCAGACCACGACGGGAGTGGTGGTCGTGCTTGTGCGTCTTGAGGTGCTCGGTCAGGTCCGAGATCCGGCGGGACAGCATGGCGACCTGGACCTCGGGAGAGCCGGTGTCGCCCTCCTTCTGACCGAACTCGCTGATGAGCTGCTTCTTCGTAGCGGCGTCGAGCGGCACGCGTACTCCTCGTAGTCTTTTCAGTGGCCACCGAGTGCCCCCGGTCTTGGTCTCGGGGGAGCTTCCGTTACTCGGGAGGCGGGGATCCGCTGGGCGCGACCTCCAGAACCTCCAGGCGCTGCCTGAGGGTGCTTCCGGGGGTGCGTACACAAACGGCCGAGAGCCAGGGTATCAGGCCGGTGCGCCCGACCTGCCCGGATATCGCGGCGGACGGCCCGGCGGCAGTCGGGTGCGCGGGGGCAGTGTACGGGCGACGCCGGCTGACCGGAACGTAACGGAAGAACCTCTGAGCTGGGCGAACGTCGGCAAGTAGGGTGACGCTGCAGCTCGTTGGAACAGCGTGAACTCAGAGGAAAGGGTCGGAGCCGACATGGCCGATGCCGAGGACAGGGCAGTCAAAGCGCGCAAGGAGCGGGAGCGGGACGAGCTGTACGCGCTCGACATCTCCGGTGTCGAGTGGCAGAGCGCGCCCGGCACGGAGGAGCACGAGGAGCGCGTCGAGATCGCCTGTCTGCCCGAGGGGGCCATGGCGATGCGGTCCTCGCTCGACCCGGAGACGGTGCTGCGCTACACCGAGGCGGAGTGGCGTGCCTTCGTGCTGGGCGCCCGGGACGGCGAGTTCGACCTGGAGCCGGCGCCGCACAGCGGTGGGACGGCGGCGGAGGCGGCCTCGGAGTAGGCGCCACGCCACGGCGGGACGGCGACGAGGCCTCGGTGCAAGCGCCACGCCACGGCGAGGACGGCGACGAGGCCTCGGTGCAGGCGCCCTGGGGGTGCGCTTCGGGGCCTTCCTGCCTCGAAGGTCAGCCGGTCATCGAGCGGACGGCCGCGTACACGTCGAAGACGGCCAGGGCCAGCGGCACCAGCGTCAGCAGGACGAAGCCCTCGGCGATCTCCATGAAGCGGCCCCAGAACGGGGTGAGGCCGCCCCGGGAGGTGATCAGGCCGATCGAGGTGACGATCGCGGCGGCCGCGGCGACGGCGGCGACCAGCCAGACCGTGCGGATGTCCAGGTCGGTGCGGTCACCGGTGAGGGCGTCGCGGATCACCGAGTGGGGCGGGTTGAGCGCCAGGCCGAGTCCGAGCAGGACGAGCGAGCCGAGGCCCGCGGCCAGCACCGGGGCGACCTGCGCGGTGTAGCGGAAGAGGTGGGCGCGCATCAGCAGCGCGGTGCCCGTGGCGAGCGCGAGCAGCTGGGCCCAGACACCGTCCGAGAATCCGAGGACCGCGCAGGCGCCGACCGTGATCGCCGCGCAGCCGCCGACCAGGCCGACCAGGAGTTCGTGGCCGCGGCGGGCCTGCGCGGCGATCCGCTCGGCGTCGACCGGTTCCCGGGGTGCGGGATCGGCGCCGTAGGCGCGGCGCGAGGCGGAGTCCGGGGCGTCGAAGCCGATCGGCAGGCGGGCGAAGCGCATGGACAGGCCCGGCAGGAACGCCAGGGCGCCCACCCCGACGGGGGCGCACAGGGCGGCGGTCTCGGCCGGGCTCCAGTGCGCGAGCATCGCCGCGAACACCGCCGCGAGGCCCGCGCCCGACGCGACCACGAACGCGACGAAGGGGCCGTCGCCGCGCGGGGAGCACAGGGTGAGCAGCACCGACGCCAGCAGAACCGCCGCGCAGGCCAGCAGGAACTGCAGCTTGCCGATGCCCTGGCCGTCGGCGAGCGGAAGGAGTCCGGAGCCCGCCACCGCCACGTTGGGCAGGGCGCCGAGGCCGAGGGCGATCGCCGAGCCGCGGTCGTCGTAGACGCGGGCCCGGACGCCGGCGAGGGCGACCAGGAGCACGCCGACGACGGCGGCGAGGACGCCGGCCAGGCCGTGCATGTCGTGGTGCGGGTCGCCGGTCCAGGCGACGAAGGCGAGCAGGGCCGGCAGCACGCTTCCGCCGACGAGGCCCGCGGTGCGGGTCAGTTCGCCGCTCCACAGGGTGTGCTCTCGTGTGACGGCCGAGGCGACCGCCTCCGACACGTCGTCGAAGACGGCGGGCGGCAGCGACTCGGAGAACGGGCGCAGCGTGAGGAGTTCGCCGTCGAGGATGTGCTGGGCGGCGAACGAACGCGAGCTGTCGAGGACCGAACCGTCCCTGCGGACGAGGGTGTAACCGACCGGCGCGCCCTCGGCGGGACTCTGCCGGGCGAGCCGGAGGATCTCCGGGTAGAGGTCGGCGACCGGGATGTCGTCGGGCAGCGCCACGTCGATCCGGCTGTCGGGGGCGACGATGGTGACCCGGCAGAAGCCGAGCCCCGTCCCCGCCGCGGGCGCGGCTGCGGCGCCGCGTCCTTCGCCGGTGGCTGCCGCGGAGGTCGTGATGCTCACCCTGCTGCTCCCCCTCAGTGATGGTCTCGCGTCGGCTGTGTGAAGGTCCCGCGCAGGTCGGTGCGGCCGCGCGGCCCGCGGTGTGCTCACGCGAACATCCGGCACCCTACCGCCCCGCGGTGGTACCAGCAGTCAGTAGGATCACGCGGCGGCCTGCGTCCGCCTGACACGGGGTGGCGGACGGTACTTCCCGGGGGCCTCGCAAGGGGATTGGTGAGCAGTGAGCCACATCGTCGTGAAGCGTCCGCCCAGGGCGCTGCCGTCCGAGGTGCCCATGGGCGAGGTCGTTCTGCAGCCTCCGCCCGAGTTGCCTCGGGGGCATCAGGAGAGCGTGCTGATGCAACTGCTGCCGACGCTCGGCATGGGCGGTTCGGTGGTCTTCTTCTTCACGAGCGGGCAGCCGTTCATGCGCATCATGGGCATGGTCATGATCGCCTCGACGGTGGCCATGTCGATCGCGATGGTCGTGCGTTTCCGGCGCGGTTCCCAGGGTCAGTTGGCGGATCTGCGCCGGGACTACCTCAGCTACCTGGCGCAGACCCGGCGTACCGCGCTCGACACCGCGCGGGCCCAGCGTGACGCCCAGTACTACCTGCACCCCTCCCCCGAGCAGCTGTGGGCCCTGGTCGCCGAGGGCAGCCGGGTGTGGGAACGGCGGCCCGGGGACGAGGACTTCGGGCAGGTCCGGGTGGGCCTCGGCGCGCAGGCGCTCGCCACCCCGCTGGTCGCCCCGGAGACCGCCCCGGTGGAGCAGCTGGAGCCGCTGACGGCCGGCGCGCTGCAGCGTTTCCTCGCCGTGCACGACAGTCTGGACGACCTGCCGATGGCGGTCTCCCTGCGTGCCTTCTACCACGTGACGATCAGCGGCGACGCGGACTCGGTCCGCTCCTGCACACGGGCCCTGGCCGGTTCGCTGGCCGCGCTGCACTCGTCCGAGGACCTGGTGCTCGTGGTCGCGGCGGGCCGCGACGAACTGCCGGGCTGGGAGTGGGCGAAGTGGCTGCCGCACGTCCAGGCGCCCGGCGCCGTGGACGGGGCGGGCAGCCGCCGGCTGATCGGCTCGAACACGCGTGAGCTGGAGAGCCTGCTCGGTTCCCGGCTGACCGGGCGGCCGCGGTTCCACCCGAACGCGACGCCGCTGGTCGACGAGCCGCACGTGGTCGTGATCCTGGACGGTGTGTCGCTCCCCCAGGACTCGGTCCTGGCCAACTCCGAGGGACTGCAGGGCGTGACGGTCCTCGAGATCGTCCCCGGTGAGCTGACGGGAGCGGGCGGCGAACTCGACATCGTCGTACAGCCCGGGGCGCTGCGGCTGGAGTCGGGGCACGGGGCCGTCTACGAGGGGACGCCGGACGGGCTGTCGCCGGAGTCCGCGGAGGCGCTCGCCCGGCAGCTCGCGCCGCTGCGGATGGCCTCCGGCGGCGACGACGACGAGCCGCTGCTGGCCAACCTGGAGTTCACCGAGCTGCTGAACCTCGGCGACGCCGCGTCGGTGGACACCCAGCGCACCTGGCGGCCGCGTTCGCTGGCCGAGCGGCTGCGGGTGCCGATCGGGGTGGGCGAGGACGGCCGTCCGGTGATGCTCGACCTGAAGGAGGCGGCGCAGGAGGGTATGGGCCCGCACGGTCTGTGCGTGGGCGCGACCGGTTCCGGCAAGTCCGAGCTGCTGCGCACGCTGGTGCTGGGGCTGGCGGTGACGCACTCGTCGGAGACCCTGAACTTCGTGCTCGCCGACTTCAAGGGCGGCGCCACGTTCGCGGGGATGGCGCAGATGCCGCACGTCGCGGCAGTGATCACCAACCTGGCGGACGATCTGACGCTGGTCGACCGGATGGGCGACTCCATCAGGGGCGAGCTCAACCGCCGTCAGGAGCTGCTCCGCAACGCGGGCAACTACGCCAACATCCACGACTACGAGAAGGCGCGGGCCGCCGGAGCCGCCCTGCAGCCGATCCCCTCGCTGGTGCTGGTGATCGACGAGTTCAGCGAACTGCTCACCGCCAAGCCGGACTTCATCGAGATGTTCGTGCAGATCGGCCGGATCGGGCGCTCGCTCGGCGTGCATCTGCTGCTGGCCTCGCAGCGCCTGGAGGAGGGGCGGCTGCGCGGACTGGAGACGTATCTGTCGTACCGCGTCGGTCTGCGCACCTTCTCCGCCGCGGAGTCGCGAGCCGCGCTGGGCGTGCCCGACGCGTACTCACTGCCCAATGTGCCGGGTTCGGGGTTCCTGAAGTTCGGGACCGACGAAATGGTGCGGTTCAAGGCGGCGTACGTGTCCGGCGTCTACCGCTCGGGCGGTCAGCGCACCGCGCCGGGGGGCGGCCCGCTGCCCCTGGACCGGCGGCCGGTGCTCTTCACCTCCTCCGAGGTGCCGGTGCGGTACGCGGCCGTTCCGCAGGCCCGCACGGCCGGTGATGCCGAGGTCGACGACGCGCTGGCGGACACCGTGCTCGACGTGATCGTGCGCCGCCTGGAGGCGCAGGGCCCTGCGGCGCACCAGGTGTGGCTGCCGCCGCTGGACAGCCCGCCGTCGCTGGACGCGCTGCTGCCGGGTCTCACGGCGGTGGAGGGCCGCGGGCTCACCCAGCCCGGCTACGAGGGCGCGGGACGGCTGGTCGTACCGGTCGGCCTGGTCGACAAGCCGTTCGAGCAGCGCCGTGACTCGCTCTGGGTCGACTTCTCCGGCGCGGCCGGCCATATGCAGATCGTGGGTGGCCCGCAGTCCGGCAAGTCGACGCTGCTGCGCACGCTGATCTCGGCGTTCGCCCTCACCCACACCCCGCACGAGGTGCAGTTCTACGGCCTCGACTTCGGCGGCGGCGGGATGGCCTCGGTGGCCGGCCTGCCGCACGTGGGCGGGGTCGCCTCCCGGCTGGACCCCGAGCGGGTGCGGCGGACGGTGGCGGAGGTGTACGGCGTCCTGACCCGGCGCGAGGAGTACTTCCGCGCGTCGGGGATCTCCTCGATCGCCGACTTCCGGGCCAGGCGGGCCCGGGGCGAGATCTCGGTCACGGACCAGCCGTGGGGCGACGTCTTCCTGGTCATCGACGGATGGGGCAACTTCCGCGCGGACTACGAGGCCCTCGACCAGATCGTCCACGAGATCGCGGCCCGCGGCCTCGGCTACGGCATCCACCTGGTGCTGACGGCGTCGCGGTCGATGGAGGTCAGGGCCGCCCTCAAGGACCACCTGATGAACCGGCTGGAGCTGCGGCTCGGCGACACGATGGACTCCGAGATCGACCGGAAGCTCGCCGCGAACGTCCCGTCGGGCGTTCCCGGCCGGGGGCAGTCGCCCCAGAAGCTGCATTTCATGGCCGCGGTGCCGCGGATCGACGGCCTCGCCTCCGACACCGAGCTCTCCGACGCCACGCAGGCCCTGGCCGCGGAGGTCTCCCGGCACTGGCAGGCCGCGCCCGCGCCGGAAGTACGGCTGCTGCCGCGGGAGTTCCCGGCCGAGTCGCTGCCGCCGGGCGACCGCTTCCCGCGCCGCGGGGTCGCGTTCGGCCTCGACGAGGACCGTCTCGAGCCGGTCTTCGTCGACTTCGAGCAGGATCCGTTCTTCCTCGTCCTCGGTGAGAGCGAGTCCGGCAAGTCGAACCTGCTGCGGCTGCTGATCAAGCAGCTCACCCAGCGGTATTCGGGCGACGAGTGCAAGCTGTTCGTGGTCGACAACCGGCGTTCCCTGCTGGACGTGACGCCGGCGTCGCATCTCGCCGAGTACATCCCGATGTCCAACGCGATGGACCATCACATGGCCGCGCTCGCCGACCTCATGAAGCGCCGGACGCCGACGGCCGACGTGACGGCGCAGCAACTCCGGGACCGGAGCTGGTGGCGGGGCCCGACGGTCTTCGTCGTCGTCGACGACTACGACCTCGTCGCCACGTCGAGCGGCAACCCCCTCGCGGGACTGACCGAACTGCTGCCGTTCGCCCGGGACGTGGGGGTGCGGTTCATCATCGCGCGGTCGACGGCGGGCGCGGGACGTGCCTCGTACGAGGCGTTCATGCAGCGCGTCAAGGAACTCGGGGCCCAGGGCGTGGTCCTGGCCGGCGACCCCGGAGAGGGCGACCTCCTGGGCGGCGTGCGACCCCGTCCGATGCCCGCGGGCCGGGGCATCTTCGTCTCCCGACGGCGCGGGAAGCCGCTGGTGCAGGTGGGGTTGATGGAGGAGGACATCGAGGGGGCGGCGGGGGCGGAGTGAGCCGGGGACGGAGTGAGCCCGGGGCGGCATCAGCGGAGGGCGGCGTGCGGCGGGCAGCGACCGAACCCCGCTCGTGGGCCACTGCCTTTCGTGGGCCGCCGGCCGACGCTCCGGATCGGTCGTAGGAGCGTCCCCCGGCGGCCACACGACCTGAGCGGCACGGCGATCCCAGCAGGGCTGTCAGGGATCGAGTACGGGCCGCTCGGGGAGCCCTCCGTTCTTCTCGCAGCGCAGCTCCTTGGCCATGGCCAAGGAAAAGGAGTGGGCCACGGTCGCGTAGGCGTCTTTCAGGGCCTTGACATTGTCTTCGGGTTCCTTCGGCATGCCCCACCGCTCCACGCCGATGGCAACGTGAGCCGCATTCGTCGAGTTAGGGAACCTGTCGCTCCGACACGCAAACCTGATCGACGCCCTGTTCGCCGCCGACAGGGTGCGCTCCCCCATATGCAGCACGGTGAATTCCGGGTCCGGAGTTCCCATCGGGGGGCCGTCATTCAGCCCCCAGGTGACTCGGATCGCGAAATTCGGCGTACCGTCGGCCGTGTAGATGCGGCAAACGTCGTCGCGCCCCCCGGTGGCGACCGGAAAAGCCCCGATGAGCTTCTTCGCGGCCCGCGGGACAGTGGACTTCTCTGCCGTCGTCCCGAACCGCGACGATCCTGTGATCACCTTCAGCGCCTTGGACGCCTGGGCGGACACGGCGTCGCCACCGCACAGTTGCGTCCCCGCCAGAACGTTGTCGGCCGCCTCCTCGTCTCCGTCCCCACCACAACCAGTGGCCCCGAGAAGCAACGAACCCGCCACGGCCGTGGCAAGGAGTCCAACACGCACCTGCCTACGATCGATCACTATCCGCATCCTTACGTGTCCTCGGCCGCCGGTCTCAGCCGGTCTCCGGGCCATTGCCCTGCTGGTTCTCCCGATCGTTGCCGACCCCGTAGCCGATCTGCATCGATTCGCGAAGGTCCTGCGCGAACCGGCTGCCCTCGGGGTCCGGGACGTACCGCGCCAGAAAGTCCTCCATCGGTGCCTCGGCCATGGTTTCACCGGCAGAGAAGACCGCTATTTTCTCCTCGTCGGAAAGCTCCTCCAGCTTCTCCTTGTGTTCATCCACCGACTTGTCGGAGATGTCACCGATCATCTGGCCGATGACCTGTTCGGCAGCGCCGCTGGCGGTGTCGGTCGCCAGTGGGATGAGTACCGCTGCCGTGCCCACGGCTGCGGTCGCGGGCAGGAAGGCGACGCCCGCCGCGACGCCCGCCGTGGCCCCGAACTCGACCCAGCCCGACCGCTTCGCGACCGCCTTCTCGTAGTCCTCGTGAGTCTTGAGGTTCGTCGCCTCCACCTGGTCGGCCCGGGACTGGTCGAGCATGCCCTGCACCTCTGCACCCACGCGCACGGTCGCCCTGGCCCTGGCAGCGACCTCATCGGTGATCTTCCCGTCGGGGCCCACTGCCCCTTCCAGCACGCTGCGGGTGTAGACCTGCTCTGCGGTCGAGACCGTCGCGTACGCGTCCGGGTGCTGGCCCAGGGTGCTGAGGAAACCGCGGGCGACACTCCGCCCGTTTCCATCCGAGGTGTCCGCGAAGTCGAGGTGTCCCTTAGGATTCTTGCCCGGCGCGAACACGCTGTCCGGATCGTTCTTGGTCAGTGCCCAGTTGATGTCGTCGATGTAGCCGGCGCCCATGACGCCCAGGCTGTCCGCCATCGCCTCGTGGTGTTCCTTGAGCAGACCCGGGTCCGCGGCGTACTTCTCCATGACCTTCTGCATGACCGCGACGTTGCCCTCGTCCCGCACCACGTTCGGGTTCGGGTCCCCGGTCGGGTAGCCGAGGGTCGCTGCCTCCAGGGCGTGGCCGAGGGCGTCGGGCATCTGGTCGAGCGACGCCTTGAGCTCCTTCTCGTCAGTCGAGTTGACGTCGGGGAAGGACTCCCACTTCTCGTCGGCGAAGAAGTCGAGGTAGTTGTCGATCGCCTCGCCGTCCTTGTTCTTGCCGAGGTCGATCGTGGCGGCCCCGCGGTTGACCGTGCCGTCCTCGTTGTACACGGTCGGGGCGTCGGTGAAGAACTTCTTCGCCGCTTCCGGGCTGTTGCCGAGCGCTTCGAGCATGGCGGTGGCCGGGTCGTAGCCGGCTCCGTTCACTCCGGAGGGGTTGAACGGGTTCTTGAAGGCGCTGTTCACCGTCTTGTTCTCGGCGAACATGTAGGGGTTTTTCGCGTGCAGCTGTGCCACGTGTTCGGCGATCGGGTTGAGGAACTTCGCGTCGTAGTTCCCGTTCCGCATGATCCCGCCGAGCAGCTGGTATCCGAACGGCCCGCCGTAGTCGGACTTGTCGAGCGGAATGCGCTGCGTACCCAACTTGCGGAGCTCCGGGCCCCACTTGTCGGTGAATTCCTTGTCGTGGGAGGCAGTGGCCAGGTTGAGACCCAGGTTCTTCTGGAGCGCCTGGACGTCCTTGAGGCGCTCTGGGTCGACCTTGGTGAAGTCGTACGTGTCCGTCGAGAGCTGGCCGAAGAACGCGAGCGACTTCTCGGGCCCGAGCTTCTCGTAGAAGCCCTTGGCGAACTCCTTCGACGAGCTGTTGTCCTGCAGGAGTTCGTTGAGCTGCTGCAGTTCCTTGTGAGTGATGTCCCGGCCCTTGCCTGCCAGAGTGGCGGCGCGGGCGGCCTCCTCCTGGTCCAGCTTCGTGTACGTCGGAGCGCCGAAGTCCTGGCGGTCGGTGACGTTGGTTTCGAGGCTGTTCTTGAGGGCGACGTCGGTGTCGTTGCAGTTGTCGACGATGAGGTCGATCCTCTTCTGCCACGACTCGATGTTCTGCTTCTCCTCTCGCAGAAGCTTGCCGTAGTCGGGGTCGTGTCGCGCCGCGGAGGACTCGGAGAGCGGGTTGCGCGCGGTGACCTTGCCTTTGCCGTCCACGTGGATGCCGGCCGCGGGCCCCTCGTGGTCCCGGATGTTGATCAGGTCGTCCCCGGCCTTCTTGATGGCCGCGTGACCCTCTTCCAGGATCAGCTTGACGCCCTTGGCCTCGGCCGCGGCGTCCGCGAACTCCTTGGCCGTCTTGGCGATGAACGGCTTGGTGACCCCTGCGTTGACACCCTCCCAGGCCGCCTTGTCCGCCTTCGCCTTCATTCCGTCGGCGGCGTCCGTGGCGAGCTTGTCCAGCTTTCCCACCATCTCCGACCAGTCGTCGACGGCGGCCTGTAACTTCGCCAGCGGCGCGTCGATCACGTCCTCGTACTTCAGCATGTCGGCCACTCCCCCGAGCCCCCTATTTCATGTATTCCGTGAGGACGGAAATCCGGGCCAGATCGCCCTCGACCTTCGCCTCGTCCTTGGCGTGCTGGGCCTTGCTGTAGTCGAGGTGATTCGAGATCTGCGCGCAGGCGTCCAGCAGCGTCCGCATATGGGTCTGCCAGAAGTCGTGCACCTTCATTACGGCCAAGCCGCTCACGAAGTTCCCGTTGGTCAGCGCCGTCGCCGCGTCGAACGTGGAGGAACGGGCGATGTCGCCGTCCTTCCCCAGCCGACCCAACAGGTCATACGCGTCATTGCCGATGGCGCCGAGGTCGTCCCGATTGACGACCAGGTCTCTCTCGCCGCCGCCGCTCTTGCCGCCGTCCGCCGGAATGCTGTCGATCTGCATGCCGGTCCGTGCGGCGGACGCTGCACGTAATTCGGCCCACTCTTGCTCGAACGTCATGAATTCCCCCAAGTCCATCCGGTCAGGCTTCTCCACCGTACACACGCACGGCTGTCGCCTCGATCACCCGTCTTTCGCATCATCATCCGCTCACGGGCGACCGGTAGCCGATTGCTCGAAACCCGCACAACAACGCGCGAATCCCGGCAGGGCCGTGCGTCGCAGAACCGTCACCAGCTTCCGGAAGACCCGGGGGCTCCGCCGGGAGAACCGTGCCGTCCGGGAGGATTTCGGCTCAGCCGCCGCTCAGCGGAGACGCCCACTTGGGGTCGTGTCGGGACCTCCTCATGAGGTGGGCGAGGAGATGCTCTGCCGCGACGGACGCAGTGTCTTGCGGCGCGCCGACTCCGACCAGGGCGGTGACAAGCCTTGCCGATGCCGTATCCGACACGTCCGGGTCGGCGAGGAGTGGAAGCAGCAGCAGGAATCGGGCGGGCGGGTCCTGGACGCCTCCCGCCGCAGGGGACGGGCTTTCAGCGATGCGGATCAGTTCATGCCATGTCAGGCCCGTGCCGACGATCTGTTCGATGCGGCTTCCGCCTGGATGGGTGAGGAGGTATTCGGTGCCGTAGTCGCCATCGAGGTTGCGGTAGATCACCACGGCTCCGGGGCCGCCTTCGGCCGGCACCCGGAACACCGGCCAGCGTTCAGGATCGAAGAGGACCTCAGACAGGGCATCGACATCGGCGCCGTCCTCACCGAACCACTCCGGCACCGGGCGCTCGGCGCACCCCCCGTCACTGCACATCGCCAAGAGATGGTTTGACCAGAAGCCCTGGCGGGCCAGCAGCGGCTCGCCCGGCACCAACGGACCGATGCCGTATCCCTCAATCAGCATCCCTCGATCGTGTCACCAGCCAGTGACATCGTCCGATCCGGGATCGACCAGAGGTGCCTCCCGGTTACGCCCGTCACCGTCGTCGCCTGCCCCAGCCTTCTGCCGACGGCTGACAAGGAAACCGTCGATCACTTGGTCTGGGCGGCGATAGCCCGCGCGCACTCCAGAGACTCGGTATGTATGTCCTTTCGCTTCGAGGGATGCGCTGGTGCGCGTTCGGCGGTTGTGGGATCGCCTGTGGCTGCGTCGCCCGGTGACCTACTCTCCGAGCGCGAGCCGGATGCCGAAGGTGGCGATGACCGTGCCGGTGATGCGGTCGAGGTAGCGGCGGGCCGAGGGCCGTTGCAAGCGGTCTCGGAGAACGTGCGCGAAGGCGATCAGCGCGCAGGACCAGGTGACAGCCAGGAGGATGTGCACACCGGCCAGGAGCACGCCTGAAGTGAGGCGCGAGGAGCCTGCGGGGATGAACTGCGGGAGCACCGCGACATAGAAGGCGCCTACCTTCGGGTTGAGGACATTGGTCACGAACCCTTGCCGCCATCCGCCGAGCGGGGTGTCGTCGGCGCCGGTCCTGGTCTTGTCTTCGTCCCGAGCCCCGGCTGTCGGCTCTGTCGGCGCTGTCGGCTCTGCCTTCGGACTCTTCCTCGATGAGTGGTGCCGGGTGGCCCACAGCAGTCTGCCGCCCATCCACACCAGGTACGCGGCACCGGCCCAGCGGAGAGCCTCGTAGGCGAGGTGAGACGCGGTCAGCAGTGCGGTCACACTGAGCGAGGTGAGCACGCCCCAGACCAGCGTGCCGCTCTGGATGCCGAGGACCACGCCCCAGGCGCGACGGCGGTGTCCAAGCGCCGCGGTGTGCAGGATGAGGGTGGTATCCAGGCCGGGAGTAAGAGTGAGAAGTCCTACTATAAGGGCGAACGCGCCCAGCGCGTCTGGGGTGATCATGAGCGATCAGCCTAGGTCGGGAGCCGTGCCGCGTCCGCGATTCCTGCCCGACATCGGGCAGGAATCGCGGTACTCGTCTCCAGATTCACGCATCGCAGCCCCGAGGTCGCCGCGGCCGGATGCGGAACGAGGACAGCGCTGCCATCAGCGTCAGCGCGTCAGCAGTCGAGCACCACAGGGCGCGGGCACGTGGGATGAGGCTCGGCGTCGTCGGCCATCGATCCTCTCACTCGAAGCCCCCCACATCGACCTGAACGTCATTGGGCAGGGCCTGGATCGGCCGAACGTGCCGGACCGATCCAGGCCTGTGGGCGGTCACGAGGGTAAGCGCCTCAGGTACGGGTGCCCGGCGCTGCCTGGGCCGGGGTGCCAGCACCCGCCTGGGCTCCCTCCGGCGACGGGTGGTGGCAGGCGCAGCGGTGTACCAGCAGCAGGCCGCCGCCGTGTGGGAGTGGGATGTCTCGCAGGCGGCGGCACGCGAGGTGGACGTCCGCGTAGCCCGGTCGGTGTGCCAGGGCGCATTCCGGCGACAGCTCCCCTGCCTCGCCTGCCCTTTCGGCTGAGCGCCGGCTCACTGCGTGCTTCCGGCCCGGCGGGGCGGGGACATGACCGTGAGGACGTCCGGTTGCGGCGGGTAGTGTGTGGCGGCGCACGCCTGGCACGCGTAGACGACGAAGCCCGGCCCCGAGTTCTGGTGGACGATTCCGACCACGACGGGTGTCTCCGTGGTCACCTCGCAGCGCACGCACATCCGCACCGGCGGGCGGGGCGTCCTCTCCCCGGTCCCCGTCACGCCGCCCTCTCCGCGCCGACGACATGCTGGTCGAGGTCGATTCCGAAGTCCGCCGCGAGCACCAGAGCCACCCGACGTCGTGACTGTGCCTGCCGCGTCCGCTGCTGTTGCTGTTCGCTGCCGTGGTGAGTTCGCTCGGCCGCCAATACGTACGGTCGGACCGGGATCGTGGCGGCTTCGTCGAGGGGCTCTGCGAGCCCGTATGGGGAACGGGCTGCGGGGAGTCGCCGGTGTACGGCCCGCACTTCAGGCTTCTGCGCAACGCGGGTGGCCGGTACGGCGGGGTGTGCACCCGCCCTCCGCCTGCCGGTGCCGGGCGCGCACACGCCCAGGATCCAGCGCAGCAACGCGTGGATAATGCTCACTGTCATCAACCTCCATCGGGTTGGCGGCCATGCCCCCGGACGGCGCCTACCGTCGCGGGGGGTTCTGCTGTCATCGACTGTACGGCAACTTGGTACGTCTTGGTACGTCCCTTCACGTGCTGGGCCGCCCTATGCTGTCTTGAGCTGGCCTTTTACGCTCTAAGGTGTGATAGAAATCGACCGGGAGAGCATCGTCCCGATGTATGTGCAGCTTGCTTCCGCCTTGCGTGAGCGCATTCGACGCGGCGAGATTCCGGTTGGTCGGCGCATCCCTTCGCACCACGAGCTGGAGCAGGAGACGGGCGGAGCAGTGAGCCGCCGGACCATCAAGTCCGCCATCGAGGTACTACAGGCCGAGGGAACCGTTCAGGGAGTCCAGGGCAAGGGCGTGTTCGTCATCGCCGTGCCCACCGGCGCGTCCGAGAACGGCGAGAGCAACGGCTGACGGTCGGGCAACGATGCCCAACTGCGACGCAGCACAGGGTGGGCACCTCCCGTGCGTGCCCACCCTGTGCTGCGAAATGCGGCCTGCCTGCGCTTACATGAAGTAGCTGGCGCCCTTCAGGTCGCCGCCGCGGTAGTCACCGCCGGCGCCGTGCACCTTGTGCGAGATCTGCATCAGCGCGGTGTGGATGCCCCGTGCGTGCTTGTTCCACTCTTCGCTCTTGCCCTGGAACGCCTGGAACGCCTCGCCGCCCCAGCCGGCCGACACGTTGAGCACGGCCTGCCGCAGCGCCTCGAGGTCGTCTTCGAGCTTCTTGGCCTGGTCGCCGAGCTCGGTGGCGAGCGCGTCCATGGTGCCGTAGGTGACGGCAAGTTCGTCGTAATGGGCTCCGGACATGTTTCCCTCGTCTCTTTGCGGTTGTCAGCCGGAATCGTCAGTCCGGGCGAACAGTGTGGTTCAGTGCGATCCGTGGCTCGGGCTCGTCAGTAGCTGCTGAGCGCCGAGGTCTTTCCACCGAGGTCGTCGACCGAGATCTTGGTGAGGTCCGCCGTGATCTGGTCTTCGAGGTTCTGCTTGTCGGTCTTCGTCATGTGGATGCCCTCGAGGAAGTCCTCGAGCATCTTGCCGATCCCCACCATGTGGGTGTTGATCTCCGTCTGCTTTGCGTTGAACGCGTTGGCGCCCTGGCCCGTCCACGCCTTCTCGATCATGTCGATCGTGCCCTGCAGCTTCGCCAGGGAGCTCCGGATGTTGTCGTACCGGTCGATGACTTCCTTCTGGAGCTTGTGTACATCGCCGTCATTGAGCTTGCGGTCGACCATTGCGACACTCCTTCTGTGTGAGCTTCGATTCGCTGCTGACTGCGCGGTGGTCTGTGGGTCAGAACCGTTGCGTGTGACGGTTCTTCGTCATGCGTGGGTCGATCCGGCGCCTCGCCGTGAGCGGATCACGGCGAAGGCGCCGCCTCCGATCACCAGAACGGCCGCTGCGGCTCCCAGCACGATCCACATCGTGGTGTTGCCGGAAGCGTCGGCGGTCGCCGCTGCGGGGGCCTGATCGTCCGCCGAGTCCTTGGAGGGCTGCGGAGAGGCCGACGCGGAAGCCTTGGCGGAAGGCGCGTTGCCCGCCACGTCCGTCACGCCCGTGACGTTTTCCTTCGCGAGGGGGTCGGTGCCGGCGGGGCCGGGGTTGAAGTTCGGGTTCTCCAACACCTTGCGGGGCCGGATCAGGCCGTATCCGAGATACGTGCTCGGATCGTCCTTCGCCCAGTCACGCCCGGCGGTGTCGATCAGGCTGGCGAGGACCTGGTTTGCCGTCCACTTGGGGTGGGCCGACCAGATGAGGGCGGCGGAGGCGGAGGCGATGGCTGTGGACATACTCGTTCCCCCGCTGAGGCAGTACGAGCGAAATGTCTTGTCACACCACGTAGGGACACGCAGCCCAGGAGCCGCCAGGTCAACATAGTTCCCGTACTCCGAGAACTTTCCGACTTTTCCGGATTCATCCGACGCGGCCATACCAACGACGTACGGGAAAGCAGCCGGGTATCCTATCGAGTTATCCTTCTCAGCGTCGTTCCCTGTGCCGGCAATCATCAACTTCCCCTTGGACTGGGCGTATTTGATCGCCGCATCCATGGCCGGGTAGGCAACTTGACCACCATAGGACATGTTGATGATTTGGACATCAGTGTCAGCAATGGCCCTGATGACCGCTTCTTCGGTAGGCGCCTTTTCCCGTTCGGCCTTGTTGTCCAGGCCCTTGAGCGAGATCCGATAGGGGACGATCTTCGCCCCCGGGGCAAGGCCCTTCAGCCCACCGCCCGCTCCAGTACCGGCGATGAGTTCGGCCATAGTCGTCCCATGACCCGTGTAGTCATCGGTGGCCTTGTAGCCGACGCCCTTCGACACATCGCCAACGAGCACCTGCCCCTTAAGCGAGGGGGTGGCCGGGTTGACTCCCGTGTCGACGACGGCCACCTTCACGCCCTTGCCGGTGCTCACCTTCCACATCTCATCGGCCTTCATGGCAGACAGGTACCACTGCTGGGACTGAGCGTCGGCTGCTGTCGCACTGGGAGCCAGACCTGCCGACAGGACGGCAAAGGCACCGAGCGCTGAACAGACGGCGGAAACCCGTCTCCTGTTTCGTCCCGCGAAGGGCGTACTCCACCCACCACGTCGACTGATCCCTGACACCATGCCCCTGCCTGTCCTCGCTCTTGTCCGGTCAGTCGGTCGAAGATCCGTCACGCCGCTCATCACGGCGTGAACGCGACTCTTCGGAACGCTGGTTGCCCCTGGAGCCTCGCGTGCCGCCCATACCGCCCATGCCGCCCGGCGCGGATCTGCCGTTCCTGGACCCCGGGGTTCGCCCCTTCGGCGTTCCGACCACCCCGTCAGGACTTGCGACAGGGCGACGCGCTGCCTGCCCCGCTCCCGTCGTTGAGCCCGGGGCCCCGATCACCCCCCGTTGACCGGGCTTTTCACCTGTGCCGGGGCGGGTGGGCGCAACCTGACCGCCGACTACCGTGCCACGTGGCACCTTTGCACCGTTGGCTCCAGAGACGGCTCCCGTAATCGGCTTTCCACCGACAACCCCGTTCGCGGCACGACCAGCGCCGGTACGGCCGGGATTCCCGGCACCCATGCCATTCACGGGACCGCGGGGCACACCGCTGGCTTGGCTCGCTGTCGGTCCGCCACTCCTGGGCATGCCACCGACCACACCTCGTCCCATGGGGCCGGCTGTACGGCCGACTGCCTGAGCGGGCCCACCGGCCCGGCCCATCGGGCCAGCAGTACGGCCGACTGCCTGAGCAGGCCCACCAGCCCGTCCCATCGGCCCCATCGGCCCGGTTCCCGTGCGGCCCGTGGCACCGCCGACTCGGCCCTGTGCCGAGGCCTGGGCCTTCGTTCCGGACCCACCGCCGAACATGGACGTACGCCCAGCGGGCCCTCGCAGAGCGGCGGGAACTCCGACGGGCGTGAGCGGAGGCGTTGTTCCGACAGGGGTGACGGTGGGACCCGTCGATGTCGGCGAAGTGGGTGCCGGCTGCATCGTCTCCGGGGGCGGCAGCGTACCAACGCTGTCGATCTCCGTGCCCACGTGCCGTTCAGGAGTTCGGATCGGCTCGTCCACGCTCTTGTGGGACGACAGCGTCTCGTCCGAACGGGACCGCCCTGCCCCGGAATCCACCGAGTCCCGCGACTCCGCACGTGAATCAGTCAATGGAGAGAGCGACTCGTGCGTCGACATCGGCGTCTTCGGAGGGTCAAAGCCCTGCGGCGGCTCCGGCACCCCCACGCTCGGCATTTCCGGGAAGACCGGCTCCTTGGCCATTTCCATCATGCCGCTCGACACCGTGTAGAACGACGCCAGTCGGTACATCTGGTTGATCGCCTCTTGGCGGTCCTTCTCGGCCTTGACCGCCGCCGTGTACTCCGCGTTGCCCTCGACGCGTTGAGGCGTCGGGATGTCGTCGACCTTCTTGGGGACGATGCGGCTGTCACGCGGGGGCATCGACTTGCGTACGGAGGCGAGGCCGGAGCTTGCCGCCAGGACCTGGGTGCCCACCTCGTCGGTGTAACTCGCCAACTCCAGCGCCGTGGTGGTCAGGTTCATGCCCCAGGTGTAGAAGGCGGTGTGGGCCTCGCCCTCCCAGTCGACGTTGCCCAGGTTGCGGCTCAGCTCGTCGGCGGCGTCGTTGATGGCGTCCCGCGCGTCGACGAGGGCCGTGGCGGCGCTCTCCAGCGTCTCCGGGCTCGCCCCCTCGACGATGTCGATCATGGCGTTGAGGTCGTAGCCCTCGAAGCTGGTGTTGCCGAATCCGCCGGGACTGCTGAGCATCCCGGGGCTGATGTTCACAGCCTTGTTCACGGCGTCGTCCACGCCGCTGTTCTGCTGGGTCGCGTCCTGGCGTTCCGCCTGGTAGTGGTCCGGCTTCTTGTCGCCGCTCATCAGTACCCCGCGTCCGTGTGGTCGGCGTCGTTGGTCCGCTTGATCTGCGGGTTGAGCGCCTCGTCCCGGTCCCTGTTGACCTCGGTCCGGATCTCGTGGAACCGGTACCGCAGCTCGTCTTCCAGGTTGTCGAAGGTGACGTCCACGCCGTGCACGGCGATCTGCATCGCCTCCAGCTGGAGGCCGAGCGACTTGGAGAGCGCGGTGATGCGCTCGTGGACGCGCTCGTACTGCAGGTGGAGGGTCTTTGCCTCCGGGAACTCACCCGCTCCGAACGTGGCCGCCGACAGGCTGTGGCCGGCCACCTTCGCGGAGCCGCCCGCAGATTTCTCGAAGGCCGTGAGCAGGTCGTCCACCCGCTTCTTGAACGTCGAGAGCGCCATGTAGCCGCGCCGTACGTCGGCGCTCCCACCCATGTCCGCAGGAATCACGACAGCCCATCTCCCCGTTTTCCGCTGCCCGTCCTGAGCAGCTCACTGCGCGCCTCTCACGTGTTCATGACCGCAACACGACCACTCTAACGACCTCGTCTGACAGTCCCAACTGCCATATGCAACAACCCTGCTACCGCTCCTTGGGCACACCACCTATTCTTCGCAGAACGTCACCTTTTTCCTGCGAGGAGGCCCGGCGTTCACGCCGGGGAGGAATCGCATCCGGGTGTCGTGACGCGGAGCGTCGCCGTATCCGGTCCCGTGCGCGGAGCGCCCGTGCCGTCGTAGCTATCGCCAAGGTGATGCGAACGCGTGTACCCGTGATCACTGGTCGGGGTGATGGCTGGGGAATCGGGGGCGTTTGTGCGGCTGTCGTACGTATGGTCTTTCGGTGGGTTCGGGACGGCACGGTGTCCCGTCCGGGGATCGTGAGGGGGCGAGATGGCGCAGGTCGGGGCGGCTGTGGAGGCTGGGCGTGCCCGCTACACCTACCGGCTGCGCGTGTCGTGCGCTGCCGGCGCCGCTCTGGCGGCAGAGTGGGGCCGCTGCCGCTGGGTGTGGAACGAATGCGCTGCCAAGTCCAGGGCCGTCCACCTGCACAACAAGGCCACCGGCCAGAAGGCCACCTGCGGCCCCGCCCAGCTCGACAGGATGCTGACCGAAGCCCGCGCTTGTACGCCGTGGCTGCGTGAGGGCTCGTCGGTTGTCCAGCAGCAGGTCATCCGCGACTTCGGCCGCTCCCGCGCCAAGGCGCTCAGGGACATCGAAGAGCGCCTGCCCATGGCACGCCGGGCGGGTATGCCCGCGTACAAGAAGAAGCACGAGGGGCTGGCGACCCTCAACTACACCCGGCGCGGATTCCGGTTGAAGGACGGCCGTCTGCACCTGGCGGGCGGCATCGTCCTGACGGTGGTGTGGTCGCGGGAACTGCCGGCCGAGCCGTCCTCGGTACGCGTCTACCAGGACAGTCTCGGGCACTGGTACTGCTCGTTCGTCGTCCCCGCCCAGGTCCAGGCCCTGCCGAAGACCGGCCGCGTACTCGGCGTCGACTGGGGTGTGAAGGAGACCGCGACCACCACGTCCGATGCCGACGACCTCCCCCATCCCGGGCATGGCAGGAAGGCCCAGACGAAGCTGACGCGGTACGACCGGATGATGGCCCGCCGTAGACCGAAGAAGGGCCGGCCCGCATCGAAGGGCTACCGCGAGGCAAAGAATCTGCGGGCGAAGGCACACAAGAAGGTTGCCAGGCAGCGTGAGGACACCGGCCGCAAGTGGGCCAAGAAGGTCGTCCGCGACCACGACGCCATCGCCGTCGAGGACTTCCGTCCCAAGTTCCTCGCCAAGAGCACCATGGCCCGCAAGGCCGCTGACGCCGCCATCGGCGCCACCAAGGCCGCGCTAATCGAGATGGGCCGCAAACACGGGCGGGACATCCGTCTCGTCCACCCCGCGCACACCACGATGGACTGCGCGCACTGCGATGCGAGAGCCAAACATCGCCTGCCGCTGGGTGAGCGCACCTACACCTGCACCACGTGCGGGAACACGTCCCCACGGGACAAGAACTCCGCACACGTCATGCTCGTCCGGGCTGGTCTCAACCCGGCTGGTGCCGATGGCGCAAGACCTCCTGGAGCACTGCTCCAGGAGGCGGCCTGAGCCAGGAATCCCCTTCCCTTCAGGGAGGGGAGGATTCAAATCCTCTGCGCCATCCAGCGCCGGGCGCCGACCTCGCTGGGGTACTCGCGGACCGTGAGCATCCCCACGCTCCAGCCGACGGAGAACGCGGCGAGCGCCGGCATGACGGGAGCAGCGATCACCACGAGAGCGCGGCCGACGAAGGCCAGTCCCGTGGAACGGCGGGTCTCGTCGCGTTTGCGCGCGCGGAACTCGTCGAGGTCGGGGGGATCCTGGAGGTCCTTGCGGTGTCGCCGTCGCTGCACCAGCCATCCCCAGACCACGGCCACGCAGGAAGCGGCAATCTGCGCCCAGTCCCACACCGTGCGCGCGGTCGGCGGCAACACGGTGCGAAATCCCCGGTAGAGACTGATCGAGGCGAAGCACAGGAAGGCGAGGACAGCGAGCAGAAGAACGGCTGTCCAGAACCGACGCAGCCAGTAGCGTGCGCCGCGCTGGTACCAGGTGGTGCCGAGTCCCGGAAGGGCTGGGATCCGGACGGACGCCGTCGGAGCGGCATGCTCAGAAAATGCTCGTGACGCCATGCCACACATCCTTCGCGAGTCGCGCGTAGTCGTGTCCCGTCTCCGACAGGACGTCCCCGGTGCCGTGCAGCACGCCGCCGACCACGCCGCGGTCGTGGATGTCCTCGCTCCAGTGCTCGTGGAAGGAATGGTCGATGATGCCCGTGGCACCGATCACCACCAGGCCCCCGCCCACGGCGACAGCGGCGACGGGTACCTCGAAGGGCAAGGCGGCGACAACACCCGCCGTGACAGCCGTACCGGCCACCAGACCGGCGACGTTCGCGCCTCCGTCGACGGCGACCGACTTCTGCCAGGACCAGCCCTTGTCGTGGTCGTCGGAGGCTTCGAGGATTCCGCAGGCGCCTGCCGCGGCGACGTCCAGGACCGGGATCTCCTTCAGGAAGTCCGGCAGCTTCTCCAGGCTCTTGCCTGCGCGGAGCGCGTCCGCCGCGTCGGCCAGCTTGACGTTGAGTGCCCGGTCGTACGGCAGTTTGGTGCTGCCGTGGTCGGCGCGGGCCATGGCTTCCTCGATCGAGTCCACCTTCATGACCGCGTCGCGGTACGCGCCCTTGGCCGGAAGGTCCTCGGGCAGGGCACGACCCGCCTTCTGGTAGGCCTTGCGCTCCGCACGGAGTTCCTTCTTGGCGGCGCGCTCTTCGGCCTTCGCGTCGTCGATCCTGGTGCGGGCCTTCGCTCCGCCGGCCCGGGCGTCCTCGGCGTCGTAGGCGTACAGCCCACGCAGGTAGTCCGCGACGGTGATCTTGTCACCGGTGGACGCAGGCGCGGTCACCTGGGCGTACAGCCCCCGCAGCTTGTCCGCCGCCACCAACCGGGCGTGCTGCGCCGTGTGCAGCACCTCCTGGCGCACCGTGTCGTACTCGCCCATCGCGGCGATCGTCTTCTGGTCCTCCGCGCTCGGGGGGTTCGCGGTGACGATGGCCTGGGGGACGCCCTTCGCGGCCATGCGTACGCCCTTGCCGGTCGCCACGTGTTCGGCGTTCTGCAGGGCCGTCTCACAGGCGGTCAGGGCGTCGGCGAGGTCGGAGAGGATGTCCCCCGCGTCGTGGACGAGGTTGGCGAAGGCCCCGGCCGTCAGGGCGTCCTCGCTCCAGGTGGCGCGGAAGGTCTCGGCCGCCTCGCCCTTCCAGGCGGCGTCGCCCACCAGGGCCTCGACCGCGCGGCTGACGGGGGTGATGACGTCGTCGAGCTTGTCCTTGGCGTTCTTGTACGTCTCGGCCATTGTGCGCAGTCCGCCGATGTCGCCGCCCACCCAGCTGTCGGTCATCAGCCGTCCTCCGTCATCAGGTCCTCGAACAGTCCGTGGACGTCGATGTCGTGTCGTCGGAAGGAGTCGCGGGCGTACGTCACCTTGTCGCCGTGGTCGTCGAGGCGGTCGGCGAAGCCGATGTGCAGGGCGACGATGAGGTCGGCGACCTCTTTGAGCGCGTGGTCCAGGCCGGCGTCGCCGCCGCCGGCCAAGGGCGGGGCGACGTCGGCGTGCAGCTTGCGGTAGTTGACGGCCTCGTCGTGGAAGGTCCTGGACATCGCGGTGAGGTCGCCGAGGACGGCCTTGAAGTCGGGCGGCATCAGCGCGTCTCCCGGGCGTAGGCGGCCAGGTCGTCCGGCTGCCAGTTGTGCCTGCCGGGGGCGACCCGTGGGTCGAGGAGGACCGTCGCGTCGTACGCGCCGACGGCCTCGGCCAGGAGGCCGATCGAGGTGGCGACCCACGGCTGGGCCTCGCCGAGCGCGGCGACGAGCCGGTCGCGGGTGGTGAAGGCGAACACCACGGCCTCGGTACCGGCTCCGGTCGCGTCTTCGGTTCCAGTGCGGGTTCCGGTTCCGGCCTTCGGGTGCTCGAAGAGTTCGTACGCGATGAAGGGCACACGGACCGGACGACCGTCCGCGTCCGTGACGTCGGCGTACCGAGGGTGGGCCGGCACGAACACGGGGGTGTGATAGGCGGGGACGCCGGGCTTGGGGCCGCCCTGGGATGCGGGCCGGGCTGCTCCGGGCTCTGCGGCCCCGGCGTATTCGAGAAGGCGCGATCTACTCGGCTCCAGCGTCGGCGGAGAGGCCGGGACCGCCCCCGTGGGCGGCGTTGCGGGCGGATCTGCCTCGATGTAGTCGAGCAGGCGTGAACGCATGGGTGTGCCCACCGCCGTCTCCTGTTCCCCGTGAACCTGCGGATGATGTGGCGGCACCACCGTAGCCAGGTCACTTTCGGGCAAGTCCGGCTATGTCAGGTTGGCGAGGTCGGAGCATGCGGAACGCATACGGGTGTTTGGCCGCGGCCAGATCAGCGCTTGACCGCGAAATGACCTGGTCGCCCGTCAGGACCCGTACGTCGGCGCGTGGGGCTTATCGGGTAGCGTCCGCAGGCCAGATGCGTGGGCTACTCCGCCCCCGCGAGCCTGCGGGATCGTCGGCGGGCGTCTCGGATGGCCACCGCTGTGCCGGTGAGGCCGGCTACGAGGACGGCCGCGGCGACGGTGACGTAGGTGGCGAGGCGGGTGTTGCGTTCGTCGGGGGTCTCGCCGATCTGGAACTTGGCGGGGGACGGGGCCTCGGCCTTGCCCAGGCCGCCTTCGGGGCGCGGCGACTCGATGGGGCGGTCGTCCTCCGTCAGGGCGCGTACCGGGTCGACGACGCCCCAGCCGACCAGGCGGTCGTGGCCCGCGATGGTGCGCTCCGCGGTCTGCTCGATCTGGGCGACGATCTCGCGTGCGGTCCAGTCCGGGTGCCGCGCCTTGAGCAGCGCGGCCACGCCCGCCACGTACGGCGCGGAGAAGCTCGTCCCGTTGTCGGAGCAGTGGCCGCCCTGGGGCACCGTGGAGATCATGTCGACGCCGGGGGCCGCGACGCCGACGAAGTCGCCGGACTGGGAGAAGGAGGCCCGCTCGTTGTTGCGGTCCGAGGCGGCCACGGCGAGGACGCCCTCGTAGGAGGCGGGGTAGGTCTCCTTGACGTTGCCGCCGAGGCCGTCGTTGCCCGCCGACGCCACGACGACGATCTTGCGGGCCAGCGCCTCGTCGATCGCCTTCTCCAGGTCGGGGGACGGCTTCAGCGCGTTGGAGGTGTCCTGCGAGATGTTGATGACGCCGGCCCCGGCCTGGGCGGCGTACCGGATCGCCTGGGCGAGGGACTTGGTGTCTCCGTGCCCCTCCGCGTCGTTCTGCTGGATCGGGATGATCGTGGCCTCGGGGGCCAGGCCCACGAAGCCGGTGCCGTCGAGGGGGCGGGCCGCGATGATGCCGGCGACCTTGGTGCCGTGGCCGACGGTGTCCGTCGTGCCGTTCTCGTTGCCGCGCTCGATCGGGTCGCCGTCCTCGTCCTTGAGGTTCTTCGGCAGGAGGTTGCGGCCGGCCTTCACGTCCACCGCGCGGGCGAGCTGCGGGTTCTTGACGTCCACGCCCGTGTCGATGACGGCCACCCGGACGCCCTTGCCCTTGGAGCGGCTCCACAGTTCGTCCAGCAGGACCCGCTGCAGGGACCAGGGGCGGCCGGGGTAGTCGCCGTTGGGGAACGCGCACTGGTCGGAGTAGGGCAGCTTGCCCGCCGCCGGCGCGGCCGCCGCAGGGGGCGCGAGGACGGTGGCGGTCGCGAGGAGGGCGGCCGTCGCGAGCGTCGTCCGCAGAGTCCGCGTCGCCGGCCGGTCGGTCGTCGTGCGCGGCGACATGGCCGTCTCCCTTCTCATCTCACGAGCCCTGGGGCTGGCGGGCCGCCGCCGTCGACAGGCGGGGGCCGGTGGGAAGGAACTCCGACCAGGCGGCCGGGATCGGCGCCGGGTCGACGTCCTTGTAACCCAGCAGGGTCTGGGCCTGCTTGGCCTCCTGCTGCTGCTTCTCGCGCTGCTCGGGGGTGGTGCCGATGCCCGCGTCGTCCGTCGCGCTGTCGCCGTTGGACTGCAGGACGTAGCGCAGTCCCGTGTCGGTGACGAGGAAGACCGGCCCGGCCTTGGTCTCCTCGCCCTGGAACTGGCGGTAGAGCTGGCCGGAGCCGGGGGTGACGTAGGCGCTGGAGGAGCCCGTGGGCAGCTTGGCCGGGAAGTCGTCGCCGGCCCAGGTGCTCAGGGTCGTGGCGCCCGACCCTGCGTTCACACCCCGCAGGACGGTGCAGATCGTGCTGCGGCTCCCGGCGGCCGACGACGCCTCGTTGACCGGCACGGGACTCCCCGCCGGCCAGCGGTGCTCAGTGCCGAACGGGCCGCCCGGCACGATCGCGCCGGGGCTCATCTCGCGGGCGTGACCGGCCTGCCCCAGCGGGGCGAGTTCCTTGCTGAACAGCAGCAGCTGGGCGACGAACGCGGACACGGGAGCGACCCGGCCCTGCAACACCACGTAGTACTGGTCCTTGTGGTTGTCGGACGCCTTGAGCACCATGCCGATCTTGTTCTCGTCCTCGCCCAGCTGGCCGGGCGCGCCGGCCGCGGAGCCGGGCTGTCCGGGGACGTCCGGGAAGGCGATCGGGTCGCCCTGGTGCAGGGTCGCCAGCCATTCCGCGGAGACCCGCTGCGGCTCCCGGCCGGAGCCGACCACCGCGCGCAGCAGCAACTCGTCGCCGCCGCCCACCGGATACGCCGTGCCGGCCGCGTCCACGACGAAGCGCTTGCCGTCCGGGCCCGCCACGTAGAGCAGTTGGCCGCCGTGCAGCCGCTCCGAGCCCTCGGTGGCCTCCTTCTCACGGGACGCCAGCACCAGCGCGGCCTTCTGGACCGAGGCCCCGCCTCCCGCCCCCGGGCGCTCGCAGACCGCCCAGCGCTTGGAGGTGCCCGCCTCGGACGCCGAAGGCAGCCGGTCGGGGGCGTACGGGATGCCGACGGTCACGCCGTGCGGAACCTTGCCGCTGTCGAGGACGGACTCAGAGACCGTCACGACGTCGCCCTGCCCCTCCTCGAGGAGCAGTTTCGCGGAGGCCATGTTGAGGACCGGGTGCAGCTGGACCTCCTTGCCGGTCCGCAGGACGACATAGCGGGTGGTCGACTTGCTCGCGACGATCACCTTGGCGTTGGGCTCGTCCCAGCCCTTGGGGGCGGTCGGCTTGAACATGCCCCACGCCCCGAAGACGGCCATGACGATCACCCCGACCACGATGCCGGGCAGGATTCCGCGCAGCGGACGCGGCGCCCCCTCCTCCGAGCCGTCGGGCGACGACTGGAGGAAGGCCGCGAGCATCCTGCGCTTCGCGAAGGTGTAGGCGTTGAGCTGGTCCCGCCGAGATGCCATCTGTGCTCGTCACTCCCCGTTTTCCGGCCGATCCGCGTGATCTGCTGCGCGGGCGGGCCCGGTTCCCCGTCTCCGATGTCAGAGCGGCCACCTACTATGCCCGGTAACCCTGGGGACTCGGGGAGCGGGTAGGGTTCCTGGGCCGTCGAGTGCCGTGTGCGGTGCTGGAACACGGGCGATTCGTGAACGGAACGGGGAGATGGAGTGATGGCTTCGGGAACGGGCGTGCGCTCCGCCGGCCGGTCGCGGAACCGGGGCTCCGCGCCCACCGGTCCGCAGCCGCCCGAGCGGGGCCGGAACCCCTCGGCGTCCGGGGCGCCGCACCTCAGGGCGCGCACCGCGCAAGGCGGGGCATTCCGGTTGCAACGCCTCGTCCTGCTGGAGATCGCGGCTGCGGCGGTGGTCGTCGGCTGGGTGGCCGGGCCCATGGCGCTGATCGCGGCGGGGGTCGTCGCCGTGGCGCTGGTGGTCCTCGCCTTCGCCCGTCGCCGCGGCCGCTCGCTGCCGGAATGGCTGGCCACCGCACGGGCGTTGAAGGCCCGTCGACGCCGGGCCGACCGGGTCGGGATACCGGCCGGGACGGAACCGGGGTTCGGACCGGCCGTGGAGTGCGACCCCGGCCTGCGCACCTACACGTACGGCGGACGCGACCGGCGGCCGGTCGGACTCGTCGGGGACGGCACGTTCGTCACCGCCGTCCTGCAGGTGCAGGCGGACGCGACCGCGTTGCGGGCCGAGCGGGACCGGCAGCCGCTGCCCCTCGCACTGGTGGCGGACGCCCTCGAAGTCGACGGCATCGTCCTGGAGTCCGCGCAGATCGTGCTGCACACCCAGCCGGCGCCCGCCCTGCACCTGCCCCGGCAGTCGGTGGCGGTGGCCAACTACGCGCCGTTGCAGGAGCAGACCGGGGCGCCGGCGGTGCGGATCACCTGGATCGCGCTGAAACTGGATCCGGAGCTGTGCCCGGAGGCCGTCGCGGTCCGCGGGGGCGGCCTGACCGGCGCTCAGAAATGCGTCGTGCGGGCGGCGGACCATCTCGCGAGCCGGCTGACCGGCGCCGGGTTCCGGGCGACCGTCCTCGACGAGGAGGAGCTGACCGCCGCCGTCGCCACGTCGGCCTGCGCCAACCCGCTGGTCACGGCGGAGGCCGGCCGGACGGGGCAGCTGGAGCGGCGGACCGAGGAGACCGGCCGGAGCTGGCGGTGCGACAACCGCCGCCACACCACGTACTGGTTGCGCCGCTGGCCCGCGCTCGGCGGCGCCGGCCCCTCGCTGCCGCAGTTCGTCGCCCTGGTCACCGCCGTTCCCGCGCTCGCCACCACGTTCAGTGTCACGCTCGCGCGCGGTGACCGGCAGGAGATATCCCTTTCGGGGCACATCCGGGTGACCGGGCGCAGCGACGACGAACTCGTGGCGGCCCGGCGCGCGGTGCAGGGCGCGGCCCGGCACACCGGCGCGGGGCTCGCCCGCCTCGACCGGGAACAGGTGCCCGGCATGCTCGCGACGCTGCCCCTCGGAGGAGCTCGATGACGGCGACGGCAGCACACGGAACCACCCCTTCCATCCCTTCCAACTCCAACTCCAACTCCAACGAACCGGTGTCGCCGCCCGCCGGCCGGCCCGCACGCCGCTCGCCGCGCAGCGGCTTCGGCCTCCTCGGGCCACGGCACGGCCGCCACTCGGCGTCCCTGGAGCAACTGGGCGCGCTCGCCCTGCCCATCGGGGACGACGGAGTCGTGATCGGCGTGGACGCCGAGGGACGGCCGGCCGTCCTGGGGGTCAACCGGCCGTCGCCGTACGACATCGTCCTCATCGGCGGTCTGTGGACGGCCCAGGTGCTGGCGTTGAGGGCGGCCGCCACCGGAGCCCGGGTCGCCGTGGAGACGGGACGGCCGCAGGCCTGGGTGCAGATGGTGCACGCGATGGGCGGCGGGCAGAACGGGCTCGCGGTGTACGAGGTCGGACGGGTGCCTCCGCAGGGCGCCTCGGCCGGCACGCCCGCGTTGGTGGTGCGGGACTGCGGCATGCGCCCGCCGCGCGGACGGGTGGCCTCCGGTCCCTGGCAGTCCGTGCTGACCCTTCTGCCGTACCTGAGCCCGGTCGCTCCCCGGCTGATCCGGCAGGCCCGTCTGGTGGGCGTGCAGCGGATCTCGCCGGACGAGGCGACGGAACTGGGGCGCGCCCTCACCCTGCCGGCACGTGACGTGGAGGCCCTGCCCGCCCTCGCCGACGGCTTCACGCTGTGGTGCGGCGACCGTGACCGGCAGTACGTGATGACCCAGCCCACCGACGCGGAGATCGGGCTGCTGGGCATGCCGAGACGGATCGACTGACGCCGCTCATCCGTCCGACTGCGCGGCACTTCAGGCCATATGGCCGTTTTGCCGAGCGCCCCGACACGCCCGCGCGGCCCCTCGGGTGGTCCGTCACGTGACGGACCGGTGCCGAGTGGTGGGCGGGCCTGCCGGGGCGGGCCGTTCGGTGATTAGGCTGGTACGGGGCGCAGGGCCGGAAACCGTGGGGTGGACGTCGGCGCCCCCGGGGGAGGGCCCGCACATCCGACGACGTCAGACGGCCGCGAACCCACATCGGACGACAGACATGGTCGCTACGGCACGGCATGAGGGTGCTCGACCAACCAGGAGGAACTGTGAGCAGCGATCGGGACGGCATCCGCGGGGGCTGGGCCACACCCGGCGATGACCAGCCCGACGCGGAATCCGCCGTCGAGGCGACGGGCGAGTTCACCATCGACTACGCGCCGCCGGCTTGGTACACGCAGAACGCGGGCGGCGGTTCGGCATCGGGTGCGACGCCCGCACCGGGGGCGACGCCCGCGCCGGGCGTGCCTGCCGCTCCTCCTGCGCAGCCGGCGCCCGGCGCCCCGGGCGGTCCCGGAGGCCCGGTCACGCCGCCTGCTCCGGGGATGCCGTACGTGGCGGGCGTTGCCGCGCCTCCGCCGCCCGGCGCGCCGACGGCCCCTGCTGCGCCGGCCGGTCCCACAGGTCCGGTGGCGCCCGGCGGTCCGGTGGCTCCGGGCGGTCCAGTGAATTCTGCCGTCCCCATGAATCCTGTCGGCCAGGTGGCTCCTGCCGGTCCTGTGAATCCTGCCGTGCCTCCTGCCGCGACCTTCGCCGCGGAACCGGCACCCGGGCCCGGCGTTCCGCCGGGCGGCGGTTTCGAGCCGCAGGCCCGACCGAAACCCCCGGGCCAGGCCCAGCCCCAGGCCCATTTTCAGCCGCAGTCCCAGGGACAGCCGGGAGCGCCTTGGGGCGCTGCGGGCGCGGGCGCCGACGCGGTCGCCGAGGAGGGCGACGCCGGCAACGGCGACCTCGAGAGCGGTGCCACCATGCGCTTCTCCTCAGCCGCTCTCCGTCGTGACATCGCGGAACACGCCGCCACAGTGCAGGCGGAACACGAGAAGCCCGCGGAGACGGACGACGCCCCCGCTGCCTCTCCCTCGGCCGCCGAGAACGAAGCGCCCGTCGACGCCACGAATCCCGTCGATGCCGGCGCGGCGCCCGTGGAGCCCATCCGGACCGACGAACCGGCGGAGTCCCCCGAGCCGTACACGGAGACGTCCCCGGAGGTCTCCCCGGTGTCCGAGGGCGCTGAGACATCCGCCGCCACGGATGCGTCGGGCCCCGTTCCTGCCGTGGCCGCCGACGCGGGCGGTGACACCTCCGCCGACGCGGAAGCCCCTGCGGCCGCGCAGCCGGAGCCCGAGGCCGAGGCCGAGGCGGACGCCGCGGCCGAGGCGGACGCCGCGGCCGGAGCCCAGCCTTCGACCGAGCCCGCGCCCGCGCCCGCGCCCGCGCCCGCGCCCGAGGGAATCGATCCCGGAACCGGACCCCAGGCCCAGCCCGACGGCCCGGAAGCCGATGGCGGGCAGGAGCCGACGCCCGACAGCGCCGCCGCCGTCGGGGCCACCGCCCCGGAAGCCGCGGCCGAGCCGCAGGGCAGCGTTGCTCAGAACGACGCTCCCGCTCCCCAGCAGGCCGTTCCCGCCGTCCCTGCCGCCTGGACTCCCCCGCCGGCACCTCACGGCGAACTGCCGCCGCTGCCGCCGTCGTACGAGCCCGCGGCGCCCGCGGCCGCGGCCCAGTGGCCGGCACAGCCGCAGCCCGCCGACGCCGCGGCCCAGGCGCCGGCCGGCTGGAACCCGGCGGCCCAGCAGCCCGCTCCGGCGGGACCGCAGCCCGGTTACGGCTTCCCTCACCCCCCGACTCCCCAGGCCCCGCAGCCCCAGGCTCAGGCCCCGGCCCCGCAGCAGCCCCAAGCCCCGCAGCCGGGTTACGGCTTTCCGCCGCCCGGCGTCGCCCCTGCCCCGAACCGGCCCGGCGTCCCCGGCGGTTACGGCTTCCCGCAGCACAACGCCGGCCCCGCGATGCCTCCCGCCGCTCCCGCTCACGCTCCGGTTCCGGGCCCCCAGCCGGCGCCCTCGGCCACCCAGCCGCCCGTGGCACCCGGCGGTTACGGCTTCCCGCAGCACAACGCGGACCCGGCGGCGCCTCACGCCGCAGCCGCACCGCAGCCGCACCCGTACCCGACGCCGCCCGCCGCCCCTGGCGGCTACGGCTTCCCGCAGCCGCAGGTCGCCTCCCAGGCCCCCCAGGCGCAGGCCGGATTCCCGCAGCCCGGGACTCCGCAGTTCGGCGACGGCCAGCCCCCGGCAGCAGGTGGTCAGGACTTCCCGCCGGCGGGGCCGCAGGACTTCCCCCAACCGCCCGCGCCCCAGGCCCCCGGCGGTCCTGGCCTCCCCGGACCGCAGCCGACCCCGGCGCCTCAGCCGCCCCCGCCTGCCGCGCCAGGCGCACCCGGAGCGCCCGGTGCCTACGGCTTCCCCCAGCCGCCCGCGCAGCAGACCCCGCAGGCTCCGCCGCACGCCGAGCAGCCGCAGGCCCCGCAGCCTCCCCAGCAGCCGGTGGACCCCCGGGCCGGGGCCGCCTGGCCGCAGCCGATCCAGCACGACCAGCGGCAACCGGTCAACCCCGGTGCCGCGCCGCTGGGTTACACGGCCGCCGTGGAGCTGTCGTCCGACCGACTGCTCAACAACAAGAAGCAGAAGGCGAAGAGCGGCCGGCCGACCGCCGCGTCCTCCCGCTTCAAGCTCGGCGGCAAGAAGGAGGAGGCGGAGCGGCAGCGCAAGCTGGAGCTGATCCGCACGCCGGTGCTGTCGTGCTACCGGATCGCCGTCATCAGCCTCAAGGGCGGCGTGGGCAAGACCACGACCACCACCGCGCTCGGCGCCACCCTGGCCACCGAACGCCAGGACAAGATCCTGGCGATCGACGCCAACCCGGACGCCGGCACGCTCGGCCGAAGGGTGCGTCGGGAGACCGGGGCGACGATCCGGGACCTCGTCCAGGCGATCCCGTACCTCAACTCGTACATGGACATCCGGCGGTTCACCTCGCAGGCGCCGTCCGGCCTGGAGATCATCGCCAACGACGTCGACCCGGCGGTGTCCACGGCCTTCAACGACGAGGACTACCGGCGCGCGATCGAGGTGCTGGGCAACCAGTACCCGATCATCCTCACCGACTCCGGCACCGGTCTGCTCTACAGCGCGATGCGCGGCGTGCTCGACCTCGCCGACCAGCTCATCATCATCTCCACACCGTCCGTGGACGGCGCGAGCAGCGCCAGCACGACGCTGGACTGGCTGTCCGCGCACGGGTACGCCGAGCTCGTCTCGCGGTCCCTCACCGTGATCTCCGGGGTGCGCGAGACCGGCAAGATGATCAAGGTGGACGACATCGTGTCGCACTTCGAGACCCGTTGCCGCGGTGTCGTCGTGGTGCCGTTCGACGAGCACCTCGCCGCGGGCGCGGAGGTGGACCTCGACATGATGCGGCCGAAGGTGCGCGAGGCCTACTTCAACCTCACGGCGTTGGTCGCGGAGGACTTCATCCGCCACCAGCAGCGTCAGGGACTGTGGACCAACGACGGCAACCCGCCCCCGGTGGCCGCCCCGCCCATGCCCGGACAGCCGATGCCCGGACAGCCGATGCCGGGGCAGCCCATGCCGGGGCAGCCCTATCCGTCCCAGGCGGGCTATCCCTATCCGCCGCAGGCGCCCCAGCCCGGTCAGCCATACCCGCACCAGGGTCTGCCCCAGGGGCAACCGCCGGCCCAGCCGTACCCGCAGCAGCCGGGGCAGCCGTATCCGCCGCAGCAGCAACCGCACCCGGGTCAGGAGCTCTACGGCCAGCCGCAACACCAGCAGCCGCAGCCGCAGCCCGGGTATCCCCCGGCCGGTTACGGCTACCCGCAGCAGCCGGAGCAGTCCGAGCAGCCGCAGTACCCCCAGGCTCCCGACGCGCCTCAGCCGCCACAGCAGTAGCGGGAGAAGTACCGAGCAGCCGCAGAAACGGGCCGAGGGGCGGCCGGTGTCCAGGACACCGGCCGCCCCTCGGCCGTTCGCCGGACCGGACGGGCCGAACCGGCCCATCGGTCACCGCTGTTGCTTCCTGCTACTGCCCCTGCGCCTGCGCCGCCACCAGTTCCCGGCAGCGCTTCACGTCCTCCGCCATCTGCTCCAACAGCCCGTCCAGGGAGTCGAACTTCGCCTGGCCGCGCACGAATGCCAGGAAGTCGACGGCGACGTGCAGACCGTAGAGGTCGAGGCCGACGCGGTCGATGGCGTACGCCTCCACCGTGCGTTCGGTGCCGTCGAACTGTGGGTTGGTGCCGACGGAGATCGCGGCCGGCATCGCCTCGCCTGCCACGTGCAGCCAGCCCGCGTAGACACCGTCCGCCGGGATCGCCGTGTGGGGCAGGGTCTCGACGTTGGCGGTCGGGAAGCCGAGCTCGCGCCCGCGCTGGGCCCCGCGCACCACGACGCCCTCCACCCGGTGCGGACGGCCGAGGATCTCCGCCGCGCCCGCGAGGTCGCCCTCGGCGACCAGACGCCGGGTCAGGGTCGAGGAGAACGGTTCGCCGCCGCCGGCCTCGCCGCGCACGTACAGGTCGACGACCTCCACCTCGAAGTCGTACACCTTGCCCTGCTCGATGAGGAACTCGACGTTGCCCGCCGCCTTGTGGCCGAAGCGGAAGTTCGGTCCCTCGACGACCGCCTTGGCGTGCAGCCTGTCGACCAGCACCTTCACGACGAAATCAGCAGGTGAGAGCTTCGAGAACTCGGTGGTGAACGGCAGGATGAGAAGCGCGTCGACCCCCAGGTCGGCCATCAGCTCGGCACGGCGGTGGTGCGGGGCGAGCAGGGGCGGGTGGCTGCCGGGACGGACGACCTCGCTGGGGTGCGGGTCGAAGGTGACGACGACGGCCGGAACGCCCAGCTCGCGGGCCCGGTCCACGGCGTGCCGGATGATCAGCTGGTGTCCCCGGTGGACACCGTCGTAGGAGCCGATGGTGACGACGCTGCGTCCCCAGTCCTCGGGGATGTCTGCCAAGCCACGCCAGCGCTGCACTGTGACCGCTCCTCGAACCCTTGTCCGTGTCTGCTCTTGCCTCTTACGCAGGACTAAGGGTGCCATGCCGGGTGCTTCCGGCCCGCATCGGCATGGAGGCTGTGACCCGGCCCACGTGAGACGGCCCACGTGAGCGGGCTCCACGGCCGGCCGGCGCACCGCGGCGTCACACCGTCACCCGCGGTCCCGCCCCACTCGCCGCCGCACCTGCCGCCTCGATCCCTGCCCCTGCCCCTGCCCCTGCCCCTGCTCCGGCTCCGGCTCCTGCTCCGGCTCCGGCCGCGGCCGCGGCCCCGGCCAGGTTCTCCACGGTGCGGCGGGCGCTCGGGCCGACCACGGCGGCCCACTCCCCCGGCGCCTGAGTGAGCCACTGCACCACCTGCGCGGCGAAACCCGGCACATGCCGGCCCAGGTCGACGAGACCGCGGTCGAAGCAGGTCGCGCCCTCCGGGGTGCGGACCAGGAGGCGGCCGGTGCGGTGGACGAGGTCGCGCAGGTCGTCGCCGCCACGGCCCGCGGCCGCGTACAGGACGGCGGCCAGGACGGCGGGCGCCTGCTCGCGGGCGAGGAGATGTTCCAGGAGTTCGTCCCGCAACGGGCGGGAGTCGGGCCCGCCGGGGGCGGCCAGCACCCCGGCCAGCGCGGCTCGGACCGGTTCCGGGCTCCCGGCGGCCAGCAGGTCCGTGACCAGCGGGATGAGCAGGGCGCGAGCGTCGGGCCCGTGATCGAGACGCCGGTCGACGTACGCGGCCACATGTCCTGCGCACTCCGGCCGGCGTTCGGCGGCCTCCTGGACCAGGACGGCGATCCGGCGGGCCGGAGCGGGTGGGACGGTGACCTCGGCGAGCGTCCACAGGATCCTGCCCGCGTCGGCGCGGTCGGCGCCGAGCAGCCGCGCCCGGAACGTGTCCAGCACCGGCTCGGGGTCGGTGGACAGGGCGGGCAGCAGCGCACCCGGCGGGAGGTACGGGTCGTCGCCCGCCGCGAACCGCTCCAGGGCCCGCGGCAGGTAGCCGGGCCGGGTCTCCGGGTCGCGGACGAGAAGCGCGAGCGCACCGCCGTGCAGGGCGCCGTCGCCGGGACGGGCGAGCAGGGCGAGGGCGGCGTGGCGCAGCAGTCGGCGGTCCGCCTCCGTGCCGACGTGCGGCGCGACGCGCAGGGCATGCGCGAGCGCCGCGACCCGACGGACCGGACGCTCGTCGTGCGCCCAGCGGTCGACGGCCCGGCACAGCGCGGCCGGCTCCTCCTCGGCCAGCACGGCGAGCAGTTCGGCGGCACGGTGGTGGGCGCAGTCGACGAGCACCTCGACGAGGTCGCCGAGGGCCCGGCGCCGATGGGTGTGCAGCAGGGCCTGCGCTGCCGTCGCCACCGTGGCGTGCGGGGTCGCGGGCAGCGGCCGCTCGTCGTCGAACCAGTGGGTGAGGTGCGGCTGCACGGTGACCGGGTCGGCCGCGAGGAGACCGGCCACGACGTCCAGGTAGCGGGGCGCGTCCGCGTCGTGGGGGGCGCCGTCGGCGAGGACGAGACGGCGCAGGAGGTCGAGTCGGGCGTCGCAGGGCAGGGCCAGTTCCGTCCAGAATCCGGGGCCGAAGTCCGCGAAGGGGGCGCCGCTGTCGGCGGCGCCGGAGCCGATACGGTCCGCCAGCAGGCGCAGGACGCCCGTGTACGGCGTCGCGTCCGGCACGCGCAGCAGGGTTCGGGCGAGCAGCCGGGCGGCCCACCAGGAGCCGGGGTCGGCCTCCAGGGAGTGGATCAGCTCCCGCAGTCGCGCGGCGAGCCGGTGAGGGCCCTGGTGCCGGCCCAGGAGCAGCAGGGCCTCGATCACGGGGCCGATGCGGTGATGCGGCACGGGCAGCGGGCGGTCGCCGGCCGGCGCGTCGGGACGGTGGCGGTGGCCGCCGGACGCGTCGGAGCGGTGGACCAGGGCGCGCAACGCCTCGTCCAGATCGAGGTGGAGGCCCTGGAGCCAGTCGGCGAGTTCCTCGTGGGCGAAGCGGTAGCCGCTGCCCGCGGGCACGAGGAGGCCCTCGGCGAGGACGGCGGACGCCCAGCCGCTGCCGCCGAGCCGGGCGGGCGCCGGTCCCCAGGGGAACACCGCCTCGAACGAGGCCCGGTCCAGCTGGCCCTGTCCCGGTCCCAGGCTGCGGCGGGCGGCCTCGTGGACCTGTCCGGAGACCTTCGCCGCGAGACGGCGCACGGCTGCGCCGCGCAGTCCGCTGTCGACGGCGATGCGGACGGCGATGCGCAGGCACATCAGGTCGAGATGGGCGGCGAAGACGTCGTCCCGGTCGACGGGGGTCCGGTCCAGGGGGGTCCGGTCGCCGGGGGCCCGGTCCGCGGGGCCGGGCAGTGCGGCCCGGACCTCGGAGAGGAGGCGGAGGGTGAGGGGGTGACGGCCGTCGGGGGCCGCGAGCGCGGTCTCGGGGACGGCGTAGCGGGCGCGTGCCTCGCGCGCCTCCTCGGGGGTCAGGTCGCCGAGGCGGACGCAGGGCGGGAGGGGGTCCGACGCAGCCGCGGTCCCGTACAGCGTCTTCGGCGGGAACTGCGCGCCCGCCCGCTCCCAGTACTCCGCCCGGCACGCGACCACCAGTCGGGCGCCCGTCTCCCGCAGCCAGTCGGCGGTGCCCTCGGTCCAGTCGGCGAGCCGGTGGGCGAGAACCGGGGACATCTCCTCGGGTCCGTCGAGGAGCAGCAGCAGGGGGCGGCCGGCGGCGCGGGCGAGGCGGGCCAGCCGCTCGGGGGTGACGTCGGCGGGACCGGCACCGCCCGGCGCGCCGGAGGCACCTGCCGGGGCCGCCGTATCCGGGGGTCCCGCGGCACCCGAGGGGCCCGCCATCCCTGGTGTCTGCGAGGTCGCCGGCGGGTGCGACGAGTCGGGGAAGGCCGCCTGCGGCGTGCTCCGCCCCGCGGCCACGATGCGCGCCGCCCGGGCCAGGGTGCGGCGGACCGCGTCGGCCAGGGAATCGTCCTCGGCCCGCAGGTCGGCGCCGCGCAGCCACAGGGTGGGCGCCTGGTCGGACGCCTGGTGGCGGCGGGCGGCGAGCGCCGCGAGTTCCGTCGTACGGCCGCTGCCCGGTGCGCCGACGAGACCGAGAACGGCTGCCGGACTCACCGCGAAGGCCGCGAACTCCCGTGCGGGGTGCGCGCGTTCGACGGGGGCCGTCGCGGCGGGACGTGAACCGCCGGCGATGCCTCCGAGGCAGCCCGACAGCGCCCCGGGCGGGCCGTCCGAAGCGACGGAGGTGGCCGTCAGTTCCAGGACGCCCGCAAGATTGAGGTCCGCGCCGTAGGCGGGCACGGTCGCCGCGTTGCGGGCGAGCAGTTCGGCCAGGGGCCCGGCGACCGCAGGCGGAACAGCCTGCGGATGGTCCTCCCCGGGCGGCGGACAGCCGCCCGGAACCCCGGTCGACGGCGCGTGGAGCGACCCGGCGACCGCAGCCCCGCGCACGTCCGCGCACGGATACGCGAAACCCGACCCGAACCCGATCCCGTACCCATGGCCGGTCTCCCCCGACCGCGCGGCCGTGCCGGCGCCCGTCGTCACACCGCCCGCAGCGCCGCCTCCGCCGCCCCGACCCGTACCTCGCGCCGGACCGACTCCGTCCGCGACCGCCGGCCCGGTGGCGCCGGCCGGGCCCGCCTCGGCCGCCTCGCCCGCCGGGGCGTCACCGGGCGGCGACGGAGGTGAGGGACGCAGAGCGACGGCGAAGCCCGTGTCGCGGGGGCCGGAGCGCAGTGCCGTGCCGAGGACGGCGACGACCGCGCCGGTGGCGGCGTCGAGGACCGGCCCTCCGGCCGCGCCGCCGCCGAGCCGCAGTGCGTCCCGGCCCGCCGTGCCGATCGCCAGCTCGAGGGCCCCGTCGAGCAGGTGGAGACGGTCCGTGGCCGTGTACGTCACGGACGCCTCGGCCAGCACCCGCGCCTCGCGCCAGCAGCCGGCGGCCAGCCGGACGTACCGGCCGGGCTCGACGCCCTGCCGGACGGTCACCGGCAACGGCTCCGCGCCGAGGCCTTCGGTGCGGACGAGCGCCAGGTCGAGCTCGGGCAGCGGGGTGACCGCGTCGGCGCTCACGACGCAGCTGCGGTCGCCCGCGGCGTACACCACGAGCCGGGAGAGGCCGTCGACGGTCTCGTGGCTGGTGAGCACGGTGCCGTGGTGGTCTGCGACGAAGCCGGCCCCGCGCGGCCGGCCGGCCAGGTCGCGGATGCGGACCAGGGAGGCGTCGGCGCCGAGGGGGACGCCCGGAGCGTCGTCGGCGGCGCCGCGAGAATCCGTCCGGCCGTCCCGCGACGTGCCCCGCAGGGAGTCGTGCCGCGGTGTCCGCGGGCCCCGTCCCGCCATCGCCGTACCTCCCACCGCGCCCGCGTGTCCTCAGGACGACGGTAGGCGCGAATGATCAGTGGGACGGATCGCAGGGCGAAAGCGCCCCCCTGCACTCCCTCGGTTCACTCCGAGCGCCTGCCCGGACGGGTGAATGAACACCCGGCGCCGGACACAGCCTAGGGGTGGGGGAATCGAGGGGGACCGTGGAGCGGCGCAGCACCCCGTGTTTCGCCGCTCCACGGGCAGACCGGAAGGAAGACCGGCTCAGCCGAGCACGGCAAGGCTCTTCGCCTTGCCCTTCTGCTCCTCCACCAGGGCCAGGAAACGGCCCTCGGGGTCGAACACGGCGACCGCGCCCGCGCCCGCGTACTCGTCGGGCATCTCCAGGCGTACGCCGTTCATGAGCAGCCGGGCGCGCCGTGCGTCCACGTTCCAGCGGGGGAACGCGGCGGCCGCCGCGTCGGCGATCGGCAGCACGCTCAGCTCCTGCTGCAGCTGGTCGAGCGTCTTCGCCGCGTCCAGCTTGTAGGGGCCGACGCGGGTGCGGCGCAGGGCGGTGAGGTGGCCCCCGACTCCGACGTCCGCGCCCAGGTCCCGGGCGAGGGCGCGGATGTAGGTGCCGGAGGAGCAGACGACCGACACCACCAGGTCCGTCACCGGGGTGCCGTCCTCGGCGACGGCGTCGCGGACGTCGTACACCGAGAAGGCGGAGACGGTGACCGGGCGGGCCGGGATCTCGAATTCCTCGCCGTCCCGGGCGCGCTTGTAGGAGCGCACCCCGTTGATCTTGATGGCGCTGACCTTGGACGGCACCTGCATGATGTCGCCGCTCAGCTTGGCGATGCCCGCGTCGATCGCGTCCCGGGTGACCTTCGAGGCGTCCGTGGACCCCGTGATCTCGCCCTCCGCGTCGTCCGTCAGGGTCGTCTGGCCGAGCCGGATCGTGCCCAGGTACTCCTTCTCGGTCAGCGCGAGGTGCCCGAGGAGCTTCGTCGCCTTCTCGACGCCGAGGACGAGGACTCCCGTCGCCATCGGGTCGAGCGTGCCGGCGTGGCCGACGCGGCGGGTCCGGGCGATCCCCCGCATCTTGGCCACGACGTCGTGCGAGGTGAAGCCCGACGGCTTGTCGACGATGACAAGGCCGTCGGGCGTGTTCTGCTTGCCGTTCATCAGGCGGAGTCGTCCGTCTCGTCCTCGTCGCCGGGCTTCCGGTACGGGTCCGCCTCGCCGGCGTACCCGGCGCCCGCGGACACCTCGCGGACCTTCTCGTCGGCGGCGCGCGCCCTGTCGAGGAGGTCGTCGATGGTGCGGGCGTTGTCCGGCAGGGCATCGGCGACGAAGGCCAGCGTCGGCGTGAACTTCACGCCGGCCGCGCGGCCCACCTCGGAGCGCAGGACGCCCTTGGCGCTCTCCAGGCCGGCCGCCGCGGCCGCCCGCTCCTCGTCGTCCCCGTACACGGTGTAGAAGACGGTCGCCTCCCTGAGGTCACCCGTGACGCGGGTGTCCGTGATGGTGACGTGGGAGCCGAGCCGCGGGTCCTTGATCCCGCGCTGCAGCTTCTGGGCCACCACCTGCTGGATGAGGTCCGCCAGCCTCTTGGCGCGCGCGTTGTCGGCCACTGGTCCGTCTCCCGTTCTTTCCTTGTTGCGTTCTTCACGTGGTCGGTCGGTGTCAGTCGTCCTCGCCGTGGAAGCGGCGTCTGACCGACAGCAGCTCCACTTCGGGACGGGCGGCCACCAGCCGTTCGCACCGGTCCAGGACGTCGGTCAGGTGCTCCGCGTCACCGGAGACCACGGCGAGGCCGATCTCGGCCCTGCGATGGAGGTTCTGATTGTCCACCTCGGCCGCGCTCACCGCGTACTTGCGCTGGAGCTCGGCGACGATCGGACGGATGACGGAGCGCTTCTCCTTCAGCGAGTGCACGTCGCCGAGGAGGAGGTCGAAGGACAGTGTCCCCACGTACATGTGTAACCGGTTCACCCGCCGGTACGGGATCGACGGCCCTGCCGCCAGGGGGCAGGGACATCAAGAACGGTACAGCGTTCACGGCCGTGACTCGACGGGGTTTCGCCCGCTCACACGTGCGCCGGACGCCGCACCGGCCGGCGGGGAACGATCCCCCGCCGGCCGGCGCGCACCACGGGTGGTCACACCCGCGGCTTCTCCCGCATCTCGTACGTCGCGATGACGTCGTCGATCTTGATGTCGTTGAAGTTTCCGAGGTTGATACCGCCCTCGTAGCCTTCGCGGATCTCGGTGACATCGTCCTTGAAGCGGCGCAGGCCCTCGATGTTGAGGTTCTCCGCGATGACCTTGCCGTCGCGGATGAGGCGCGCCTTGGTGTTGCGCTTGACCTCGCCCGAGCGGACCAGGACACCGGCGATGTTGCCCAGCTTGGACGACTTGAAGATCTCGCGGATCTCCGCCGTGCCGAGCTCGACCTCCTCGTACTCCGGCTTCAGCATGCCCTTCAGGGCCGCCTCGATCTCCTCGATCGCCTGGTAGATGACCGAGTAGTACCGGACGTCGACGCCCTCGCGCTCGGCCATCTGCGCCGCGCGGCCCGCCGCGCGGACGTTGAAGCCGATGACGATGGCGTCCGAGCCCATGGCCAGGTCGATGTCCGACTCCGTGACCGCACCGACGCCGCGGTGCAGGACGCGGATGTCGACCTCTTCGCCGACGTCCAGCTGGAGCAGCGAGGACTCGAGAGCCTCCACCGAACCGGAAGCGTCACCCTTGATGATCAGGTTCAGCTGCTGGACCTCGCCGGCCTTCAGGGCGGCGTCCAGGTTCTCCAGGGAGAACCTGCGCGTGCGCTTGGCGAAGGCGGCGTTCCGCTCGCGGGCGGCACGCTTCTCGGCGATCTGGCGGGCGGTGCGGTCCTCGTCGACGACGAGGAAGTTGTCGCCCGCACCCGGGACGTTGGTCAGGCCCAGGACCTGGACCGGCGTCGACGGGCCGGCCTCGGCGACGTTGTTGCCGTTGTCGTCGAGCATGGCGCGCACACGACCGTAGGCGTCGCCCACGACCATCGTGTCGCCGACCCGCAGGGTGCCTCGCTGCACGAGGACCGTCGCCACGGCGCCGCGGCCGCGGTCGAGACGGGACTCGATCGAGATGCCCTGCGCGTCCTGGCTCGGGTTCGCCCGCAGGTCGAGCGAGGCGTCGGCCGTGAGGATCACGGCCTCGAGCAGCGAGTCGATGTTCAGACCCTGCTTGGCGGAGATGTCGACGAACATCGTGTCGCCGCCGTACTCCTCGGCCACCAGACCGAACTCGGTGAGCTGACCGCGCACCTTGGTCGGGTCGGCGCCTTCGACGTCGATCTTGTTGACCGCGACGACGATCGGGACCTCGGCCGCCTTGGCGTGGTTGAGCGCCTCGACCGTCTGCGGCATGACGCCGTCGTTGGCCGCGACGACCAGGATCGCGATGTCCGTCGACCGGGCACCACGGGCACGCATGGCGGTGAACGCCTCGTGACCCGGGGTGTCGATGAAGGTGATCGCGCGGTCCTCTTCGTTGACCTGGGTCGAGACCTGGTAGGCACCGATGTGCTGGGTGATGCCGCCGGCCTCGCCCGCGATGACGTTCGTCTTGCGGATGGCGTCGAGCAGTCGGGTCTTACCGTGGTCGACGTGACCCATGACGGTGACGACCGGCGGACGGACCACCAGGTCCTCCTCGTCGCCCTCGTCCTCGCCGAACTCGATGTCGAAGGACTCGAGCAGCTCGCGGTCCTCCTCCTCGGGGCTGACGATCTGGATCGTGTAGTTCATCTCGCCGGCGAGGACCTCGAGGGTCGCGTCGGAGACGGACTGCGTGGCCGTGACCATCTCGCCGAGGTTCATCATCACCGCGACGAGCGACGCCGGGTTGGCGTTGATCTTCTCGGCGAAGTCGGTGAGGGAGGCACCGCGCGACAGGCGAATGGTCTCGCCGTTGCCGCGAGGCAGCATCACGCCGCCGACCGACGGGGCCTGCATGGCCTCGTACTCCTGGCGCCTCTGCCGCTTCGACTTGCGACCGCGACGCGCGGGACCGCCGGGACGACCGAAGGCGCCCTGCGTGCCACCACGGCCACCGGGGCCGCCGGGACGTCCGCCGAAGCCGGGACGACCGCCGCCGAAGCCGCCGCCGCCACCGGGACCGCCGCCGCCGGGACGACCGGCGAAGCCGCCGCCGCCACCGGGACGGGCGCCGCCGCCGGGACCGGCCGGACGACCCGCGAAGCCGCCGCCGCCGGGACGACCGCCGCCGCCGGGACGACCCGCACCGCCGCCGCCACCCGGACCACGGCCACCGGGGCCGCCGCCGGGACGCGGGCCGGCAGCGGGACGCTGCGGCATCATGCCGGGGTTCGGACGCGGACCGCCGCCGGGACGCGGACCGCCGGGGCCTGCACCCTGCGGGCGAGGCATGCCGCCCGGGCTCGGACGGGCGCCGCCCGGGGACTGCGGACGGGGACCGCCACCCTGGCCGCCGGGGGCCTGGGGACGGGGACCGGCGCCGGGAGCACCCGGGCCGCCGGGACGCGGTGCGCCCTGCGGACGGGGCGCCTGCGGACGCGCCATGCCGGCGTTGCCGCCGGACGTGAAGGGGTTGTTGCCCGGACGCGGACCGGCCGGACGGGCGCCGCCCGGACGGGGCGCGCCACCGGGACGCGGACCCTGCGCGGCGGCCGGACGCTGACCGCGGTCACCGCGGTCGCCTCGGTCACCGCGGTCCTGGCCCTGACCGGCGCCGGGGCGGCCGGCGGGACGGGGCGCGCCGGGGCGCGGACCCTGCGAGGCCGGACGCGGGGCGGACTGGGCCGGAGCCGCGGGCTGGGCCTGAGCCGCCGGTGCGGCGGGGGCCGACGGCGGAGCGGTGAACTCCGGCGCGGCGGGGGCCGGACGCGGGGCGGGCTTGGGGCCCGGACGCGGGCCGGGAGTCGTCGGCGCGGGGGCCGACGGGGCCGACGAGGCGGCAGGGGCGGCGGGAGCCGCGGGCTGCTGAGCCGTCGGAGGCTTGGGGGCGGCCGGCCGCGGAGCGGCCGGGCCCGGACGGGCCGACTGCGCCGGAGAGGGCGCACCGGGCCTGGGGGCAGCCTTGCGCGGGGCGGGCTTGCCGCCGCCCTGGAAGGCGTCTGTCAGTTTGCGGACAACGGGCGCCTCGATCGTCGAGGACGCCGAACGGACGAATTCACCGAGTTCTTGGAGCTTGGCCATGACGACCTTGCTCTCCACCCCGAACTCCTTGGCGAGTTCGTATACCCGGACCTTAGCCACTTCGCTCCTTTTAGGTCCGGGTGTGTCCGGACCGTCGCTACTTCATGGGCGTACTCATCGCGTGCTCATCGAGTGCTCATCGCAATCTCGACCTACTTCCAACTCGCGGGGTACCAGAGCCGCACGGAGGTTCCGTGCGACGCCTTCTTACGGTGTTGCCTGCTCGGCAACGGTCGTCTGCTCGACGTACTGGCGCAACACCTTTGTGTCGAGCGCTCCCGGGGCTCGCAACGCCCTCGTGAACGCCCGCCGGCGTACCGCCTGATCGAGACAGAACGGGGCGGGATGCAGATACGCACCCCGGCCGGGCAGCGTACCGCGTGGATCGGGGACGCATGCGTCCTTGATCGCCACGATGCGCAGCAGCTCCGTCTTGGCCGCTCGCTCCCGGCACCCCACACAGGTGCGTTCAGGGCATGCTCCGGCGTGCGTCCGGCCAGACACAGCTAAGTCTACCTCCCCGCGCCGACCTCACCCCTTCGGGGCCGCAGTCGAACGCTTGCCGCACAGAACTCTGACGTGATCTCAGCCCACTCAGGCCGAGATCTATTCCTCAGCCTGTTCGGTGTCCGGACGGATGTCGATCCGCCAGCCGGTCAGACGGGCGGCGAGACGGGCGTTCTGCCCTTCCTTGCCGATCGCCAGGGACAGCTGGTAGTCCGGCACGGTCACGCGCGCGGAACGGGCCCCGAGGTCCACGACCTCCACCTTGGAGACACGGGCCGGGGACAGGGCGTTCGCCACCATCTCGGCCGGGTCGTCCGACCAGTCCACGATGTCGATCTTCTCGCCGTTGAGCTCGCCCATGACGTTGCGCACCCGGCCGCCCATGGGGCCGATGCAGGCGCCCTTGGCGTTCAGGCCCGAACGGGTGGACCTGACGGCGATCTTCGTGCGGTGACCGGCCTCGCGGGCGATGGCGGCGATCTCGACGGACCCGTCGGCGATCTCCGGCACCTCCAGCGCGAAGAGCTTCTTCACCAGGTTGGGGTGCGTCCGGGAGAGGGTCACGGACGGGCCGCGCACGCCCTTCGCCACCCGGACGACATAGGACCGCAGTCGCAGGCCGTGCGGGTACGTCTCGCCGGGCACCTGCTCCTGCACCGGCAGGATGGCCTCCAGCTTGCCGATGTCCACGAGCACGTTCTTCGGGTCGCGGCCCTGCTGGACCACGCCGGTGACGATGTCGCCCTCACGGCCGGCGTACTCGCCGAGCGTCGCGTCGTCCTCGGCGTCGCGCAGGCGCTGCAGGATGACCTGCTTGGCCGTGGTGGCGGCGATACGGCCGAAGTCGGACGGGGTGTCGTCGAACGTGCGGGGCTCCTGCCCCTCCTCGAGGTCCTCGGGGTCCTCCTTCGCCCACACGGTCACGTGCCCCGATTGCCGGTCGAGCTCCACGCGCGCGTGACGGCGGCTTCCCTCGGTGCGGTGGTAGGCGATGAGGAGGGCCGACTCGATCGCCTCGACCAGCAGGTCGAAGGAGATCTCCTTCTCCCGCACCAAGCCCCGCAGGGCGCTCATGTCGATGTCCACGGCTACGCCTCCTCTTCCTTCTCGTTGCTGTCGCTCTGGTCGGCCGGGCCGTCCTTGCGGTTGAACTCGACCTGTACGCGCGCCTTGTCGACGTCGCCGAAGGCGATTCGGCGGGCGGTGGCCTTGCGGCCCTTCACGCCGGGCACCTCGACGTCGAGCCCCTCGTCGTCGACCGTCAGGATCCGGGCGACGAGGTCGCCGCCCTCGCCGAGCTGGAACCGGACCAGCCGGCCGGTGGCGCGCACGTAGTGCCGGTGTTCGGTGAGGGCGCGCTCCGCGCCCGGGGTGCCGACCTCGAGGGTGTACTCGCCCTCGCCCATCGCGTCGCTCTCGTCGAGCTTCGCCGAGAGCACGCGGCTCACATCGGCGATCCGGTCCAGGTCCGCTCCGGTGTCGGAGTCCACGACGACGCTCAGCACTCTTCTGCGGCCTACCGAGTCCACGGTGATCTCTTCGAGATCCAGACCCTGGGAGGCGACGAGCGGTTCCAGGAGCTCTCGCAGCCTCTCGCTCTGGGTGGTGCTCATCCGGGTGACTCCTCGGCCGCGTGTGCTGTTGTGGGTGGGGGCTCGTGTCTGGTCAAAGGGTATCCGGTCGCAGGGAGTGTTGCCGTCCACCTGTGCACGGAGGGTGGCGGGGCTCCCGCGCGCGGTGCCGCTGAGTGGTGCGCGGCGGGCGCGCGGGTACGGTGATCACGGGTTCGCCGCCCACCAGGACAGGTCCCGGTACCGGTCCTGGTTCCGTACGAGTTCGCCGAGGACGTCTGACGTGCCGTTCCCCCACCCCTCGCGCACCCCCTCCGGGCCGCGCAGAAGAACCCTGCTCGCCTCGGCCGCCGGGGCCGCTCTGCTGGCCGGCTGCTCCGCCGGGCCCGAGGAGACCGCGAAGAGCGCGAGCGGCACCCCCTCGGCCACCGAGCGGGTACGCGCGCGTGCGGCTCTGGAGAGCAACGGCCTGGTCGCGCGGTACGACGCCGCGCTCGCCGTCCATCCGGCACTGGCGGCGCGGCTGGCTCCGCTGCGGGCGGAGGTCGTCCGGCATGTGGCGGCGTTCGGGGGCGTCGGCAAGGCGTCTCCCTCCCCCACAGCCACCGGCGACCGCACCGCCACCGCCACCGGCGGTCCTGCGGCCTCTCCCTCCGCCCCCGCCGCGACCGGGCCGGCCGACGTCTCGGCCCCGCCGTCCGCGGCCCCGCCGTCCGCCGCCGCACCGGCGACCGAGCGTGACGCCCTCGTCGGGCTCGCGGCCGCCGAACGGGCGCTCGCCGACCGCAGGGCCACGGAGCTGCTGGACGTTCCGGGCGAGCTGGCCCGGCTGCTCGCCTCGGTGGCGGCGGCCGGCGCGGCGCACGCCTTTCTGCTGACGGAGGTGGCGCGATGAGCGGGGAGACGGGCGCGGAGCTGACGGCGCTGCAGGCGGTGCTGGCCGCCGAGCATGCCGCCGTGTACGGGTACGGGGTGGTCGGCGGCCGCGTCGGCGAGGGCCGGAGCACCGAGGCGCGGGCGGCCTACGACGCGCACCGGGCGCGGCGGGACGCGCTGGCGCGCGAGGTGCGCGGCCTGGGCGCCGAGCCGGTCGCCGCGAGCGCCGGGTACGCGCTGCCGTTCCCGGTGGCGGACTCCGCGACGGCGGTCCGGCTCGCCGCCGACCTGGAGGATCGCGTGGCCGGGGTGTACTCCGACCTGGTGCGGGCAACCGCGGGAGCACGGCGGCGGGACGCCGCGGGCGCACTGCGGGAGGCGGCGGTCCGCGCGGCGCGCTGGCGGGGCGGGAGCGTAGCCTTCCCTGGGCTCGCCGAGCGCAACGGTGCGGATCCGGCCACGGGCTCGGCGTCCGCAGCGGCTCCGGACGCGGCGGCGGGAGCGCCCGCGCGGTAGGCGAGGGCCGGACGACGGCTCCGGAGACGACGGGTTCGGGTTCGGCGACGACGGCTGCGGCGACTGCGGCTGCGGGGACGCCCACGGCTTGACCGGGAGACGGAAGGGAACGACTCGCGCATGGCTTTCGAACCGCCGCAGCGTCTGGTCCGAGCGCTCGGTGAGACGGCACCGGACGGTGACGGCTGGTTGGAGACGCTGCCGGAGACGGCCCGACAGGCCGTCGCGCTACGCGAGTTGACCGTCGACCGGGTGCAGGCGCCGGGCGGCCGGTCCAGCCTCGTCGTGCTCGTGCGGCGGGCGGACGGGGCGCCGGCCGTGCTGAAGCTGGCCCCGCCCCGGTTCCGGCCGGAGGCCGAGCGGGCCGCGCTCACGCACTGGGACGGCCTGGGCGCCGTCCAGCTGCTGGAGGGGCCGACGACGCCCGGGGCGCTCCTTCTGGAGCGGCTGCACCCCGATGTGTCGGTGCGGTCCCTGCCGGAGACGAAAGCGCTGCTGGAGGCGGCCGGGACGCTGCGGCGGCTGTGGGTGGAGCCCCCGGCCGGCCATCCCTTCGAGAGCGTCGCCGAACGCACCGGACGGCAGGCGGACGCCATGCGGGCGAGCGCCTCGGCCGAGCCCGACGTGGCCGCCCTGGTGGACGCGGCGCTCGCCGCGCGCGAGGGGCTGCTGGCCGCGCCGCCCGAGCATCTGCTGCTGCACGGCACGTTCCGGCAGAGCAAGGTGCTGGCGGGTGAGCGGATGCCGTGGCTCGCGGTGGGGCCCGACCCGGTGGCCGGCGAGCGCGCGTTCGATCTCGCTCGGCTGGTGCGGGACCGGGTGGAGGACCTGATCGCCTCGCCGTCCGGGGCGACGACCAGCCGCCGGCGGGTGAAGCGGCTCGCGGAGTCGCTGGAACTGGACCAGGAGCGGGTGCGGGGCTGGACCCTGTTCCGGGCGGTGGAGTCGGGCGTGCGCGCGCTGCGGGTGGGGCGCCGCAAGGACGCGGAGCTGCTGCTGGAGTTCGCCGGCTGGCTCTAGCCGGGTCCGCGCAGTCCCACCCGGCGTGCGTTGCCGGCGTGCGATGCCCGGGGCAGGCTGGGCCGGTCCCGGCAGGTCATCGGGACGGGGCGTCGGCCGTCGGTCTCGACGCGAGCACCGGGCAGTCGGACGCCGCCGCCCGGCGGGCTCGTCCGAGGGCGCCGGCTCGTCCGAGGGCGCCGGACAGGGAGGACGTGGGCAGCCGGACGACCCTGACCGGCAGCGGGTCCGCGGTGCGCTGGGCGAGGGCGGATTCCAGCCAGGCCGCGCCGTCCTCAACGGCGAGACGGACCTCCGCCGCGCCCACCGCGTGGGCCGCCGACTGCAGCGCGTCCAGGACGGGATGGGGCGACAGCCGCAGCAGGGTCGTGTCCTTGCGGCCGGCCGGTTCGCCCTCCGCGCCGTTGGCCACGACCACGGCCGGCCGACCGGTGCGCCGCCGTCCGTCGTGCGCCTCTGCGGACCGCGGCCGCGGCCCCCGTTCCTGTTCCCTGGTCGTCATGACCGTTCCCCTCCGTGGTGACGTTCTGTCACACCCTGCGGTCGGGGAACGGCCTGAGAGAATCCTGCGAGGCAGCCGTACGCCTCACCGGAACTCTCCGGGACGACCCTTACATCACGCGGACCCTCGGGTCGGGTGAGGGGATCACGCGGTGAGGCGGGCGATCGCCTCGTCCACCGTGAGCTCCTCGCGCTCGCCGGTCCTGCGGTCCTTCAGCTCCAGGACGCCCTCGGCGGAGCGGCGGCCCGCCACCAGGATCTGCGGCACGCCCATCAGCTCGGAGTCGGTGAACTTCACGCCCGGGGAGACGCCGGCCCGGTCGTCGACGAGGACGCGCAGACCGGCCGCGCGCAGCTTCTCGGACACGTCGAGCGCCAGCTCGGTCTGCAGCGCCTTGCCCGCGGCGACGACGTGGACGTCGGCCGGGGCGACCTCGGCGGGCCAGCACAGTCCCTTGTCGTCGGCGGTCTGCTCGGCGAGGGCGGCGACCGCGCGGGAGACGCCGATGCCGTACGAGCCCATGGTCACCCGGACCGGCTTGCCGTTCTGGCCGAGGACGTCGAGCTTGAGGGCGTCGGCGTACTTGCGGCCCAGCTGGAAGATGTGGCCGATCTCGATGGCACGGTCCAGGTGGAGGCCGGTGCCGCACTTCGGGCAGGGGTCGCCCTCCTGGACGACGACGACGTCGACGTAGTCGCCGACCTCGAAGTCACGGCCCGCGACGACGTTCTTCGCGTGCGTGTGCTCCTTGTTGGCGCCGGTGATCCAGGAGGTGCCGGGGGCCACCCGCGGGTCGGCGATGTACGTGACCTTCTCACCCAGCCCCTGCGGACCGACGTAGCCGCGGACCAGGTCGGGGCGGCCCACGAAGTCCTCGGCGGTGACGAGTTCGACGGGTGCCGGCGCGAAGTGCGCCTCGACCTTGCCGAGGTCGACCTCGCGGTCGCCGGGCACTCCGACGGCGACGATCTCGCCGTCCACCTTCACCAGGAGGTTCTTCAGGGTCGCGGAGGCCGGGACGCCGAGGTGGGCGGCGAGGGTCTCGATGGTGGGGGTGTCCGGGGTGGGGATCTCCTCGAGCGCGGGCACGCCGTCGGCGTCCACCGGCTTCAGCTCGTAGGTGATCGCCTCGGTGTTGGCGGCGAAGTCGCAGTTCGGGCAGTCGGCGAAGGTGTCCTCGCCGGCGCCGGCCGGGGCCAGGAACTCCTCCGACTTCGAACCGCCCATGGCACCGGCGGTGGCGGCGCAGATGCGGTAGTCGAGGCCGAGGCGCTCGAACACCTTCTGGTAGGCCTGGCGGTGCAGGGCGTACGACCGGGCCAGGCCCTCGTCCTCGGTGTCGAAGGAGTACGAGTCCTTCATGAGGAACTCGCGACCGCGCAGGATGCCGGCCCGGGGACGGGCCTCGTCACGGAACTTCGTCTGGATCTGGTAGAGGATGACCGGCAGGTCCTTGTAGGAGGACGCCTGGTCCTTCACGATCAGCGTGAAGATCTCCTCGTGGGTCGGGCCGAGGAGGTAGTCGCCGCCCTTGCGGTCCTGGAGGCGGAACAGCTCGGGACCGTACTCGTCCCAGCGGCCGGTCGCCTCGTAGGGCTCGCGGGGCAGCAGCGCGGGGAGGCTGACCTCCTGGGCGCCGATGGCGTCCATCTCCTCCCGGACGATGCGCTCCACGTTCGCGAGGACCTTCTTGCCGAGCGGCAGCCAGGACCAGATGCCGGCGGCGGTACGGCGGACGTAGCCCGCCCGCACGAGGAGCTTGTGGCTGAGGACTTCGGCGTCCGCCGGGTCGTCGCGCAGCGTCTTCGCCATCAACTGGGACATGCGCTGGACCGGTGCGTTGGCCATGGTTCTCGTACTCCTGCCGATGGGGGTCCGCCGTCCCCGGGCGAGACCGGGAGCGGGGGAAGGTGGTGGCTAGGAGGTTAGCCGGGAGCGCGGTGTGCCCGGAAATCCGTTTACCGGCGCAGGAGAGGCAGTGGGGCGCCCATCACCGCGTACGGGCGGGGGGCGCTCGGGAACAGGACGCGCCGGGCCAGGTCGTGGTACCCGAGCGAGCGGTAGAGGGCGCGGGCGGGGCTCTCCGTGTCGATCGCGGAGAGGATCGAGCGGGGCTCGGTCGCGGTGTCGGTGATCGTGGTGATCAGGGCCCGGCCCGCGCCGCGGTTCTGGAAGGCGGGGTGGACGTGCAGCTCCGTGATCACGAAGGAGTCGTCCAGCCAGTACTCGTTGTTCTGGGCCCGCAGGTAGGGCTGGACGACGGTGGACCACCAGTGGGTGCGGTCGTTCGGCATGCCGTAGACGAACCCGATCAGCCTGCCCTCGGGGGTCGTCGCGCCGAAGGCCCGTGCGCCCGGGCTGGTCATGTGGCGCAGGACGATCTGCCGTCTGACGGCCACTTCGTCCGGACCCAGCCCGAAGGCGACCGCCTGGACGGCCAGGGCCTCGTCCACGTGGGCGGAAAGGTCCAGGGGGCCGATGGCGAGGTCCATGGCGGGGAGCCTACAGGGGCGTCAGAAGAGCACGCTCGTGAAGGCGCCGACCTCCTGGAAGCCCACCTTCGTGTACGTGCGCCGCGCCGCCGTGTTGAAGTCGTTGACGTACAGGCTCGCCACCGGGGCGACGTCCGCCAGTGCGTAGCGCAGGATCGCGGCCATGCCGGGGGCGGCCAGTCCCCGGCCGCGGTACTCGGGGGCCACCCACACGCCCTGGATCTGGCAGGCCTGGGCGGTCGCGGCGCCGATCTCGGCCTTGAAGACGACCTTGCCCCGGTCGTCGAGACGGGCGAACGAGCGGCCGGAGCCGACGAGTTCGGCGACACGGGCCTGGTAGAGGAGGCCGCCGTCGCCGGCCATCGGGGAGACGCCGACCTCTTCGGTGAACATCGCCACGCACGCCGGCATGATCGTGTCCATCTCGTCCTTGCGGATGCGGCGGACGTGGGGATCCGGGGCGATGTCGGCGGGCATGCGGTCGGTGACCATGAGGGGCTGCCGGGTGCGGACCTCGCGGGCCGGGCCCCAGTGGGGTTCGAGGAGGCGCCAGAGGCGGGTCGTCGCCTCGGTGGGGCCGACGATCGAGGAGCAGCGGCGGCCGGCGCGACGGGCCCGGTCGGCGAAGGCGCGCACGGCGCGGGGGGTGGCGCAGATCGGGACGAGGTTGGCCCCCGCGTAGCACAGGGACGTCAGCATGCCGTCCTCGTACCAGCCCCACATCTCGCCGCCGAGCCGCCACGGGTCGAGGCCCGCGACCTGGACGCGGGACGTCACGAAGGCGTTGGCTACCGGCTCGCGGTCGAGGACGGCGAGCGCGGCGTCCAGGTCCCTCGGTTCGAGGACCCGGGAGGTCGTCTGGGTCAACACGCGCGGGGGCCTCACACTCGGGTCTGGCTGGTCCCCGCACTGTACCTGCGGAAGCTTTGCCGTGCCGCCCTGCGTTCAGTCGGCGTTCGTCCGCCGTGACCGTGCCTGTCGTGCCGTCCCCTGGGGGCTGCGCCCCCGGACCCCCCGTTCGGCCCTGAACGGGCCTCGTCCTCGAACGCCGGACGGGCTGGATTTCCCCGGCCCGTCTTTCAGGCGCCGCACCGGCCGGATTTCCCGCCGGGGCATGTCCGGGCGGGGGTCAGCCTGCTACCGATACCGACGGTTCGCCGGAGGCGATGCCCGCTGCCTCCATCTGTTCGGCCAGCTTCATGGCCTCCTCGATGAGGGTCTCCACGATCTTCGACTCGGGGACGGTCTTGATGACCTCGCCCTTCACGAAGATCTGGCCCTTGCCGTTGCCGGAGGCGACGCCGAGGTCGGCCTCGCGGGCCTCGCCGGGGCCGTTGACGACGCAGCCCATGACGGCGACCCGCAGCGGGACCTCCATGCCCTCGAGCCCCGCCGTCACTTCCTCGGCGAGCTTGTACACGTCGACCTGGGCGCGGCCGCAGGACGGGCAGGAGACGATCTCCAGCCCGCGCTGCTTGAGGTTCAGGGACTCCAGGATCTGGTTGCCGACCTTGACCTCCTCCACCGGAGGAGCCGACAACGAGACCCGGATGGTGTCGCCGATGCCCTCGCAGAGCAGCGCCCCGAAGGCGACCGCCGACTTGATCGTGCCCTGGAACGCCGGGCCCGCCTCCGTGACACCGAGGTGGAGGGGATAGTCGCACTGCGCGGCGAGCTGCCGGTACGCCTCGATCATCACGACCGGGTCGTTGTGCTTCACCGAGATCTTGATGTCACGGAAGTCGTGCTCCTCGAACAGCGACGCCTCCCACAGCGCCGACTCCACCAGCGCCTCCGGCGTCGCCCTGCCGTACTTCTGCAGCAGCCGACGGTCCAGCGAGCCCGCGTTCACACCGATGCGGATCGGCGTGCCGTGCTCCTTCGCCGCCTTCGCGATCTCCCGCACCTTGTCGTCGAACTGCTTGATGTTGCCCGGGTTCACCCGCACCGCCGCACAGCCCGCCTCGATCGCCGCGAACACGTACTTCGGCTGGAAGTGGATGTCCGCGATCACCGGGATCTGCGACTTGCGCGCGATCGTCGACAACGCGTCCGCGTCGTCCTGCGTCGGACACGCCACCCGCACGATCTGACACCCCGACGCCGTCAGCTCCGCGATCTGCTGCAACGTCGCCCCGATGTCCGACGTACGCGTCGTCGTCATCGACTGCACCGACACCGGGGCGTCTCCACCCACCGCCACGGAGCCGACCTGGATCTGCCGGCTCCTGCGGCGCTCGGCGATCTTGGTCGGGACGGACGGCATGCCGAGAGAAATCGCAGTCATCTGCTGTGCAACCCCAAGTCGTGGATCAAGGCTCAGGTCCCGTCGGAGGCGGGTTCCAGGCTTCGAGATTACGGCACTGCCCCCGACAGGAGCACATCGCTGCCGTCAAACACACTCAATGGAGGCGGCCCGGCACCGAGGAGGTGCCGGGCCGTCTCCGTCCACGGATGACGAGGGCTCGCCTACGAGATTTTGACCGGGTTCACCACATCTGCGATCAATACCAAGATCGTGAAGCAGATGAAGACGCCCGCCACCACGTAGGCCACCGGCATCAGCTTCGCCACGTCGAACGGGCCCGGGTCCGGCCTGCGCAGCAGCTTCGCCAGGTTGCGGCGCAGCGACTCCCACAGGGCCCCCGCGATGTGGCCGCCGTCCAGGGGCAGCAGCGGGAGCATGTTGAACAGGAACAGGGAGAGGTTGAAGCCGGCGACCAGCATCACGGCCATCGCGAGCTGCTGCGAGGCCGGGATGTCGAGGGTGAAGATCTCACCGCCGACGCGGGCCGCGCCGACCACGCCCATGGGCGAGTCGGGCTCGCGGGGCGCGCCGTCGAAGGCGGCGTTCCACAGGGCCGGGATCTTGCCGGGGAGGGCGGCGATGGAGTCGACGGCCTCGCCCACGCGGTCGGTCATCCAGGACACCGAGTCGCCGAAGTCCTGCTGGACGACGCCGGTGGCCGCGCTGAAGCCGAGGAAGCCGGCCTTGACGTACTCGCCCTGGACGTACGCCCCGCTGGAGTCCTTCTTGGCGACCTGGTTGGTGGCGATCGTCGTGTGCAGGGTCAGCTCCTGGCCCTTGCGGTCGACGACGATGGCCACCTCCTTGCCGGCGCTGACCCGGATGAGGTCGGACAGCGTGTTCCAGTCGTCCGTCTTCTGCCCGGCGAAGGAGACGATCTTGTCGCCCGGCTTCATGCCGGCGGCCGCGGCCGGGGAGGCCGGGTCGGTCGACTTGCACGCGTCGCGGTTCTGGCTCTGCGAGATGACGCAGGGGGAGACCGAGCTGACGGTGGTGGTCTGCTGCTGGATGCCGAAGCCCATCAGGACGGTGAGGAAGAGGCCCACCGCGAGCACCAGGTTCATGAAGGGGCCCGCGAACATCACGATGACGCGTTTCCAGGGCTTGCGCGTGTAGAACATGCGCGTCTCGTCGCCCGGCTGGAGCTCCTCGTAGGCGGCCGAGCGGGCGTCCTCGATCATGCCGCGCCAGGGGGAGGTGGAGCGGGCCGTCACGCGGCCGTCCTCGCCGGGCGGGAACATGCCGATCATGCGGATGTAGCCGCCGAACGGGATGGCCTTGAAGCCGTACTCGGTCTCGCCCTTCCTGCGGGAGAACAGGGTCGGGCCGAAGCCGACCATGTACTGCGGCACCCTGATGCCGAAGAGTTTGGCCGTGGACAGGTGGCCCAGCTCGTGCCAGGCGATCGAGAACAGCAGGCCGACCGCGAAGACGACTATGCCGAGGATCATCATCAGGGCTGTCATGCACGCGCCTCCGCGGTAGCCGTCAGTTCTTGTGTCCGGGCCCGGGCCCAGGTCTCCGCCTCGAGGACGTCCGACACGGTGAGCGAAGTTCCCGTCGCCGGCGTGCCGTGCTCCTCCACGACCCGGGTGACGGTCTCCATGATCCCGTTGAACGGGAGCGCGCCCTTGCGGAACGCCTCCACGCACTCCTCGTTTGCGGCATTGAACACCGCCGGAGCCGTGCCCGCGAGCTCGCCCACGTGCCGGGCGAGGTTCACCGAGGGGAACGCCTCCTCGTCGAGCGGGAAGAACTCCCAGGTCGACGCGGTGCTCCAGTCGAAGGCGGGCGCCGCGTCCGGGACGCGCTGCGGCCAGCCGAGGCCGATGGCGATGGGGCCGCGCATGTCGGGGGGCGTCGCCTGCGCCAGTGTCGATCCGTCCGTGAACTCAACCATCGAGTGGACATACGACTGCGGATGCACGACCACCTCAATCCGGGAGAAGGGAATGTCGTAGAGGAGGTGCGCCTCGATGACTTCCAGGCCCTTGTTGACGAGGGTCGCGGAGTTGATCGTGATCACCGGGCCCATGGACCAGGTGGGGTGGGCGAGGGCGTCCTCGACCGTGACGTTCGCCAGCTGGGCCTTGGTGCGGCCGCGGAAGGGGCCGCCGGAGGCGGTGACGACCAGCTTGCGGACGTCGGCCCGGGCGCCGCCGGCCAGTGCCTGGAAGAGGGCGGCGTGCTCGGAGTCCACCGGGATGATCTGACCGGGCTTCGCGAGCGCCTTCACCAGCGGGCCGCCGACGATGAGCGACTCCTTGTTGGCGAGCGCGAGGGTGCGGCCCGCCTCCAGGGCGGCGAGGGTGGGCGCGAGACCGATGGAGCCCGTGATGCCGTTGAGGACGGTGTGGCAGTCGGAGGCGGCGAGCCGGGTGGCCGCGTCCGGTCCGGCCAGGATCTCGGGCAGCGGCTCCGCCGCGCCGTACTCGGCGGCGAGCGCCTCGCGCAGGGCCGGCACGACGTCCTCGCGGGCCACCGCGACGGTCCGCACCCGCAGCAGCCGTGCCTGTTCGGCGAGGAGGGCGACCCGGCCGCCGTTGGCGGACAGGCCGCTCACCCGGAACCGGTCCGGGTTGCGCAGCACGAGGTCGATGGCCTGGGTGCCGATCGAGCCGGTGGAGCCGAGGACCACCACGTCCTTGGGACCGTCGCCCACGACGGGGTCGTAGACGAGGTGCGGGTCGGCGAGAGGGCTTGGACTGTCGCTCATCCCCCCATTGTCGCCGCACCGCGTGCGCGCCAGGACAGGGTGTCCCCCCAAGGAGGACACCCTGCGCACCGGTGTGCGACGGCTCACCCGATCGAGCGGTGGACGTTCTCCCGCTCGCTGGGTCCCGGGGCCGCCTCGGCGATCCACGGGCCGTCCCCGGACGGGTCGACGATGCCCTGCTCCAGCCACTCGTAGGCGCCCGCCATGACGCCCTTGACGACCTTGCGGTCCAGGTCGTCGGTGTTGCTCCACAGGCGGCCGAAGAGCTCGTCGACGCGCAGCCGGGACTGGCGGCAGAAGGCGTCGGCGAGCTGGTAGGCCTCGCGGCCGTGCTCACCGCGCGAGCGCAGCAGTTCGGCGCGCACGCAGGCCGCGCTCATCGCGAAGAGCTCCGCGCCGATGTCCACGATCCGGCCGAGGAAGCCCTGCTTGGTCTCCATCCGGCCCTGCCAGCGGGACATGGCGTAGAACGTGGAGCGGGCGAGCTTGCGGGCGTGCCGCTCCACGTGGCGCAGATGCGGGGCGAGGTCGACGCCCGCGTGCTTGAACTCGCTGTACGAGGACGGCAGCTGCCCCGGTCCCGCGACCAGCTTCGGCAGCCACTTGGCGTAGAAGACACCGGCGCCCACGCCCGCCTTCGCCTTGTCCTGGAGGGACTTGTCGGGGTCGATGAGGTCGCCGGCGACCGTGAGGTGGGCGTCGACGGCCTCGCGGGCGATGAGGAGATGCATGATCTCCGTCGAGCCCTCGAAGATGCGGTTGATCCGCAGGTCGCGCAGGACCTGTTCGGCGGGGACCGCCCGCTCGCCGCGGGCGGCGAGGGACGCGGCCGTCTCGAAACCGCGGCCGCCGCGGATCTGGACCAGCTCGTCGGCCATCCGCCAGCCCATCTCGGAGGCGATGAGCTTGGCCAGCGCGCCCTCGATGCGGATGTCGTTGCGGTCCTCGTCGGCCATCTGCGAGGACAGGTCGAGGACGGCCTCCAGGGCGAAGGTCGTCGCCGCGATGAAGCTGATCTTCGCGCCGACCGCCTCGTGGTGGGCGATCGGCTTGCCCCACTGCTCGCGCGCGGCCGACCACTCACGGGCGATCTTCAGGCTCCACTTGCCGGCGGCCACACAGGACGCGGGCAGCGAGAGGCGGCCGGTGTTGAGGGTGGTCAGGGCGATCTTGAGGCCCGCGCCCTCGGGTCCGATGCGGTTCGCGGCCGGGACGCGGACCTGGTGGAAGCGGGTGACGCCGTTCTCGATGCCGCGCAGGCCCATGAAGGCGTTGCGGTTCTCGACGGTGATGCCGGGCGAGTCGCTCTCCACGACGAAGGCGGTGATGCCGCCCTTGTGGCCCTCGCTCTTCGGCACCCGGGCCATCACGACCAGCAGGTCGGCGACGACGCCGTTGGTCGTCCACAGCTTCACGCCGTCGAGGACGTAGTCTCCCCCGTCGTCGGGCACCGCGCTGGTGGCGAGGCGGGCCGGGTCGGAGCCGACGTCCGGCTCCGTGAGGAGGAAGGCGCTGATGTCGGTGGTGGCGCAGCGGGGCAGGAACTTCTGCTTCTGCTCGGGGGTGCCGAACATCTTCAGCGGCTGCGGCACGCCGATCGACTGGTGCGCCGACAGCAGCACGCCGATCGCGGGACTGGCCGAGCCGACCAGGGCCAGCGCCTTGTTGTAGTAGACCTGGGTCAGGCCGAGGCCGCCGTACTTGGGGTCGATCTTCATGCCGAGGGCGCCGAGCTCCTTGAGCCCGGTGATCACCTCGTCGGGGATCCGGGCCTCGCGCTCGATGCGGGCCGCGTCCACCTGCGTGTCGCAGAAGGCGCGGAGCTTGGCCAGGAACGCCTCGCCGCGCCGGACGGCCTCGGCGGAGGGGACCGGGTGAGGGTGGATGAGGTCGAGCCGGAAGCGGCCCAGGAACAGTTCCTTGGCGAAGCTGGGCTTGCGCCAGTCCTGTTCCCGGGCGGCCTCGGCGACCTGGCGGGCCTCACGTTCGGTGACGGTGGGTTTCTTGAGGGGTGGTGCGGACATGAGGCTCACCTCGCCGCGAATCGGGATCTCGGACCACATTGGTTACCGATCGGTGCTACCCGATCGTTGGTACCCGATCCGGGCCGAGGTGGCCACCCCGCGTGCGCGCGTTCGGCCACCCGACCCCCCGGCGCGCTCCGGCCGCGAGCGCCGCGCGCCCCGGCGGAGCACGGCACGCGGGTGCGCGCCGGGTCGCCCGGAAGCACCGCTTCCGCCGGTCGGGCGGCCTGCGCCGAACGGGTGTGCGCGAGGTGTGCGCGACTCCCGCGAGGGGTTCCCGTACCCTTCTCCACCATTCCCCCATAACTCCGTGTCGAAGCGCTTCGACAACCTATGGACACCCACCCCCTCTGGGGCTACTGTCGAACCACCCTCACCCGCCCTTGTTCGTAATGCGCACTGTCGAAGCGCTTCACAAAGCTTGGAGAGCTGGATGGTCACCCTCGCCGAGGTCGCCCAGCACGCCGGAGTCTCGGCGAGCACGGTGAGCTATGTCCTCAGTGGCAAGCGGTCCATCTCGACGACGACCCGGCAGCGCGTCGAGCAGAGCATCCGGGAACTCGGCTACCACCCGAACGCGGGCGCCCGCGCACTGGCCAGCAGCCGGTCCAACATCATCGCGCTGATGATTCCGCTGCGCACCGACATCTACGTGCCGGTGATGATGGAGATCGCCATCGCGGTTGCCACCACGGCGCGCGCGTACGGATACGACGTCCTGCTGCTGACCGGCGAGGAGGGGCCCGACGCCGTCCGCCGCGTCACCGGCAGCGGCCTCGCCGACGCGATGATCCTCATGGACGTCGAACTGGACGACGAGCGGCTGCCCCTGCTGCGCTCCACCGACCAGCCCTCCGTGCTGATCGGGCTGCCCGCCGACACCTCCGGCCTGACCTGCGTCGACCTGGACTTCGCGGCGACCGGCGCACTGTGCGTGGAGCACCTGGCGACGCTGGGACACCGCGACATCGCCGTCATCGGCGAGGCGCCCGCGGTCTACGAACGGCACACCGGGTTCGCCGAACGCACCCTCGACGGTCTCCGGCGCCGGGCCGGGGAGCTGGGCCTGCGGCTGCTGCACCGCCCGTGCGAGGGCGGATACGACGCGATGGCCGTGACGCTGGCCCGGGTCCTCGACGAGCGGCCGGGCACCACCGGCTTCGTCGTGCAGAACGAGTCGGCGGTCGAGCCGCTGCTCGCGCTGCTGCGCCAGCAGGGCCGGGCCGTCCCGGAGGACGTGTCGGTGGTGGCGATCTGCCCCGATCAGGTCGCCGTCCAGGCGTCCGTGCGGCTGACCTCGGTCGCCATCCCCGCGCAGGAGATGGGCCGGCACGCCGTGGAACGCCTCGTCGCCAAGCTGGAGGGGCGCGGCGGCGACGAGGTCGTGCTCATCGCGCCCGAGCTGACGGTCCGGGCGAGCACGGGACCGGCGCCCTCCGGGGCCTGACGCGCATCCTCGCGCCCCCGCCCTTCGCTCCCCGCCCGCCTCGCCCCCTCGCTCCACACCCCTCGCGCCCTGCCGGGGCGCCCCCATGCCCGCGTCCTCTGTTTCACTCCTGTCTGCACTCCTTCAAGGAGCACTCCACGTGAACCAGTCTGCCGAAAACCAGCCCCAGGTCAGCCTCGCGCAGTCGTCGCCCACGGTCGGCACCTTCCGGGAGCGCGACGGCGCGCTGGAGTGGAGGGGCCGTCAGGAGACCCTGCGGGTCGAACCGTGGGGCCCGGACGCCGTCCGGGTACGCGCCCGGCTCGGCGGACCGATCCTCGAAGGACTGCCGGGCGCCCTGCTCGACGAGCCGCCCGCCACCGAGAGCAGCGTCAAGACCGGCGACGCGGAAGGACTGCTGACGGTCGGCGCGCTCACCGTCGAGGTGAGCGCCGAGGGCCTGGTCCGCTTCCTGCGCACCGACGACCGCACCGAGATCCTGGCCGAGGACCGCGCCCACTTCTGGTGGCCCGGCTCACGCCTCTACACCGCCGTCGGCAACGGCCACCACCGTCTGGAGCAGCGGTTCGCCGCCTACGACGACGAGCGGCTGTACGGCCTCGGCCAGCACCAGCACGGCCGCCTCGACCAGAAGGGCCTGGTCCTGGACCTGGTCCAGCGCAACGCCGAGGTCGGCATCCCGGTGCTCAGCTCGAACCGCGGCTACACGCTGCTGTGGAACAACCCGGCGATCGGCCGCGTCGAACTGGCCGGCAACGGCACCCGCTGGGTCGCGGACTCGGCTCGGCAGATCGACTACTGGATCACGGCCGGCGCCCCGGCCGACGGTCAGCGCCGCTACAGCGCGGTCACCGGCCGTACGCCGATGCTGCCGGAGTGGGCGGCGGGCTTCTGGCAGTGCAAGCTGCGCTATCGCACGCAGGACGAACTCCTCGAGGTGGCACGGGAGTACAAGCGCCGGGGACTGCCGCTCGACGCCATCGTCTGCGACTTCTTCCACTGGACGCACCTGGGCGACTGGAAGTTCGACCCGGCCGAGTGGCCCGACCCGGCGGCGATGGTCCGCGAGCTCGAGGAGCTGGGCGTCAAGCTGGTGGTGAGCGTGTGGCCGTCGGTGTCGCCGCTGAGCGAGAACCATCAGGTGCTGGAGCAGCGCGGCTGGTTCATCGGCACCCAGTACGGTCCGATGGCGCACGCCGACTGGCCCGACAAGGGGGTCGCGTCGACGGTCCAGGTGGCGTTCTACGACGCGACCAACCCCGAGGCCCGGGACTTCCTGTGGTCGAAGATCCGCGACAACTACCTCGCCCCGTACGGCATCACGGCCTTCTGGCTGGACGCCTGCGAGCCGGAGCTGAAGCCCGGCTTCCCGGAGAACCTGCGCTACTGGGCGGGTCCGGGTCTGGAGGTCGGCAACATGTACCCGGCCGAGAACTCCCGCACGTTCTACGAAGGGCTGCGCGCGGCCGGCGAGGAGGAGATCGTCAGCCTCAACCGCTCGGCGTGGGCGGGCAGTCAGCGCTACGGCGCCGCCCTGTGGTCCGGTGACATCGGGACCGACTTCCCGACGCTGCGCCGGCAGATCGCGGCCGGCCTCAACACCGCGCTGTCGGGCATCCCGTGGTGGAACACCGACATCGGCGGCTTCCACGGCGGCGACCCGGACGACCCGGCGTACCGGGAGGTGATGGTCCGCTGGTTCCAGTTCGGCGCGGTGTCCCCGCTGATGCGTCTGCACGGCTTCCGCGACCCGGGCATGCCGCTCGGCCCCGACATGACCGGCGGTCCGAACGAGGTGTGGTCGTACGGCGAGGAGGCGGGCACGATCCTGGAGGCCTATCTGCGGCTGCGCGAGCGGCTCAAGCCGTACGTCCTTCAGGTCATGCGGGAGGCGCACGAGGAGGGCCTGCCGCCCATGCGGCCGCTGTTCCTGGAGTTCCCGGACGACCCGGCGGCCTGGTCGGTGGACGATTCCTACCTCTTCGGCCGGGACCTGCTCGTCGCGCCGGTGCTGACGGCGGGCGCGACGACCCGTACGGCCCACCTCCCGGCGGGCGCGGTCTGGACGGACGCGTGGACCGGCGAGACCTACGAGGGCGGGGCGAGCGTGACGGTCGACGCCCCGCTGGACCGCCTCCCGCTGTTCCTGCGGGACGGGGCCCGGCTGCCGGTGGCCGAGTAACGCCGGTACAGCCGAACTCCCTTGTGGCAAAAGGCGGTTGGTGGGGTAGGGGGCTGGCGTCCCGCTGCCCCCTCCGTCCCCCGCTGCCCCGCGAAAGGGTGTTCTCCCGTGTCCTCATCCCCGCTCGCCCTCACTGTGGCCGACCTGTTGCTGCGGCCCGGCTTCGCCTCCCGTCGCACGCCCGACCGCGTCTTCGACCGGCTCTCGGCCACGGCCCGCCCGGCGGACGGGGACGAGGAGTGCACCGAGGAGTTCCGGCGTCTGCTGCGCGACTGGGCCCGGGACGAGAACCTCACGCCGGTCGGCTGGTGGTCGGCGCAGGGGCACGTCCGGCGGCATCTGGCCAACCGCGCCCGGGTCCGGCGGCTGATCGCCGAGCATCCCGGGATCGCACGGGAGCCGATCGAGCGGCCGGTGTTCGTGGTGGGCCTGCCGCGCACCGCGACGACACTCACCCACGGTGTGCTCTCGCTGTCCGAGCAGCACCGATGTCCCCTGCTGTGGGAGCTGCTGGCACCGGACCTGGAGGGCTCCCCCGAGCAGCGCCGCAGGGCGGTCACCGCGGCGCGCCTCATGGTCGGCGCCATCGATCTGTTCGCGCCGCGCTACCGCGACATCCATCCACTGGTCGCCGAGGGGCCCGAGGAGTGCACCTTCGCCCTCCCGCACACCGTCATGCCGCTGTCCCAGGCCCGCATCCCCGCCTACCGGGCGGCGCTGGAGGAGCGGGACTTCGTCCCGGACTACGCCTACCTCAAGCAGGTCTACCAGGTGCTCCAGTACGGCCGCCCCCGCCGCCGCTGGGTGCTGAAGTCGCCGCTGCACACCGGCAACCTCGACGCGCTGCTCGCCGTCTTCCCCGACGCCACGCTGGTGTGGACGCACCGGGATCCGGCCGCCGTCGTGGCCTCGTTCTGCAGCCTGATCGAGCACGGCATGGCGATCACCCTGCGCCCGCTCGACCTGCACGAGCTGGGCGCCACCTGGCTCGCCCTGCTGAGCCGTTCCGTGCAGCGCGGCCTCGCGGCCCGTGCCTGCGTGCCGCGCGAGGCGCTGGTGGACGTCCCCTACTCCTGGCTGGGATCGGACCCGGCCGCCGGAGCCCCGAAGCTCTACGACGCCGTGGGCGCCCGCTGGACCGACGCCGACGCGGCACGGCTCCCCCGGATCGCCGCCCGCCCCAAGGGCAGCCGGCCGCACAGCTACGACCTGGCCCGTTACGGCCTGACCCGGGCGGACGTCGACGCCGCGTTCGCCGACTACGACGTGTTGCGCGCCGAGGTCGACCGGGCCTGACGCACGGCGGGGGGCCGGCCCCGCGGGGTGTGCGGAGCCGGCCCCGGAAGCCGGTCAGCTGCTGCTGACCGTCGCGCTGTTGGCCCGGAAGTCGAGTCCGCCGGCCGACGAGGTGATCTCGAAGCCGAACTGCACGTCCCCGATGGTCTCGTTGCCGAACCAGTGCTTGGTGTCCTTGATCCACTTCAGGATCGGCAGGATGTCGACGGTGCCGGACGTCGAGTTCGAGGTGCGCACGAAGGAGAACACGTCGTTGGCGGTGTTGTTGCCCTTGTAGACGGCCCAGGTGTGGCCGCCGAGGGTGACGGTGCCCTGCGAGGTGCCGAGGGGGCCGACGGCGCCGGTCTTGTTGACCCAGAGCATGACCTCGTAGTCGTAGTCGGTGTCCCAGATGTCGTACGACGTGTTGTACGAGCCGGCGGACGGGACGGTGACGTTGTAGCTGCCGGTGAGCGAGCTCAGCGAGGTGATCGACTTGTTGATCACCTTCTTGGAGTCGGGGTAGGACTTGATGCCGCCGGTGTTGGGGTGGTTGGCCCAGACGCCCCAGTTGGTGCCGGAGTTGGCCCAGAAGCACTGGCTGCCGGAGCCGGAGCCCCAGATGTTGTTGTAGAGCGTGTAGCCGTTCAGGCTCGTGTTGCCGTACTGCTCGCAGCTGTTCCAGACGGCGGCCGAGGCGGGGGCGGAGGCGAGGCCCACGGTGGCGCCGAGCGCGAGGGCGGGGGCGAGGAGGGCCTTGACGATCCTGCGGGGGGTTCGGTTCCGTGTTGCCATGGTGTCCCTTCCATGGGTGGGGGGAACTGCGCTTTTCTGGGGGGAGTCACCACGTCCTCAGGGTGAGGACGTGGTCTTCCCCGGCGACCAGGTCGAGCACGCGGGGGCCGCCGGAGGAAGTCCGGACTTCGACGCGGTGCGTGCGGTGCGGTGTGACGACCGCCCGGGCGCCCTCGGGGCCCCAGGTCAGGTCGATGTCGGCGCCGAACCGGGTGCGCACCCCGCGCAGTGCGCCCGCGGGGAGCTCCGGGGGCACCGCGGGCAGCAGCACCAGCCGGTCGGGGGTGGACTGGACGAGCGCCTCGATCAGCACGGCGGGCAGGGTGTGCGCGGCGTCGGCGTTGTAGACGTCGCGGCGGGGGTAGTGGGCGCTCATCAGGGAGTCGTGGAAGAAGTCGCCGTCGAGGACCGCACCCAGGGCGTTCGCGACCCGCCCGCCGTCCCGGAGGCGGGCGGCGATCAGCGCGTGGTGCAGGTGGCCGTGCGCGGAGTCGTTCTCGGCGCCGCGCAGCTCCAGGGCTCGGTGGGCGGCGGCGGCCCGCCCCGGGGTGTCGTAGGGGTTGATCTCGTCGAGGGGCCAGACGCCGTACAGATGGCTGAGGTGGCGGTGGTCGTAGGAGTCGTCGAGGCCGGGCCAGGCCCATTCGGCGAGGGCGCCGTCGGCGTTGGTGCGGTGGGGCGGGAGGCGGTCGGCGAGGGCCCGCCAGCGGCCGGCCTCCTCGGGGGCCTGCGGGTGGTACTCGGCCGCGGTGAGCAGTGCGTGCCGGGCGGCGGAGAGGTCCATTGCCGCGTTCAGCGCGCCCCAGCTGCCGCCCGCGGGCCGGTTCTCCGGCGAGTACGAGGGGACGACGACGAGCCGGCCGTCCGGGTCGGTGCGGGTGAGGAAGTCCTCGTAGAACCGGGCGACCTCGGCGAGGGCGGCGGCCGTGCGCGGGTCGCGTGCGCCGCGGGTCTCGTCGTGGTCGACGAGGGGCTTGAGCAGCCAGTCGGCGCCGGCGGTCCACAGGTGGAGCGGGTACTCGCGGCTGAAGTGGTACGACAGCCCGGACTCTCCGTCGGTGTGCGCGGGCGCGACCGCGCCCCGCGCGCCGAACACCGCGCGGGCGTTCGCCCGCCAGTCGTCGAGCTGACGGTGGATCAGTGAGGCCAGTGCCTCCGTGACTTCGGGCAGGGCGGCGGCCGCGGCCGAGGCGGTCTGGAGGTTGACGTTGGCGTCGTTGGTGAACGCCCCGGACCATGCGGTGTCCCAGTCACCGGTCCACAGGCCCGGCAGGCGCGGCGGGTTCTGACCGGAGGAGGACAGGAGGTGGTAGCGGCCCGCGGCGAAGAGACGTTCGAGGAGGGCTGCGCTGCGGGGGCGCCGGAGCAGCTCGGAGCCGGTCAGCGCGCGCTCGGCGGGGTCGGCGTGCAGGTCGAGGGTGACGCGGCGGTAGGCGGTGCGGTGCAGGGCGAGGTGGCGCTCGAGCAGGTCGTCGTAGGAGTGCGGCAGCCGGCTCAGGGCGCGCTGCTCCGCGAGGACGTCCAGTTCGCCGGTGTGCCGGCGCACCCGGGTCAGCAGCAGCACCGACGCGGCTCCGGTGACCCGCACTCCGGGAAGGGTGAGCTCGGTGCGGCCGCCGGCGGCCACGACGAGGGTCACGCCGGTGTACGCGCGGTCGCTGTCCGGGTAGCGGGCGCGCAGCGTGAGCAGGGCCCCGGTCGTCGTGCGGACGGCGCCGTGACCGACGGCGAGGCCGGCGGGGGCGCCGGGGAGCCGGTGGTCCAGCGCAATGTCCAGGTCGAGGCCGGTGACCTGCTGGACGATCACGTCGTCGGCGCGGGAGACGAACACCCGGCCGACGGCGTCCGCACGGGTCGCGACGGTCTCGCCGGTGGTGAAGTCGACGGACCGCAGGAGTCCGCGGTCGCGGCGTGGCTCGTCGGCGGGTGTGCGGCGCACACTCATCCGGAAGGCCGGGTGGAAGGGCTGGACCCACTGCAGAGGGCGGTGGTCGGTGAAGTCCTCGGCGGCCGTCGTCTCACCGGCGAGCAACCTGTCCTGCAGCGCGGCGAGTTCGTCGGCCAGTTCGGGCGGCCCGGCGTGTTCGGAGCCGTTGGGACGGACCAGGCTGTGATGGGTGACGACGACCCGCTCGTCACAGGGGTCGCCGAACACGAGGACGCCGTGCCGGCCGTTGCCGCTGAGGAAGGCGTCCTCCCAGCGGGCCGCGGCCCGGCGCTCCCACGTCCCGTGCACGGGGCCGTCGGCGCCGCCGGGAGCGGGCGGGGCGGGCGGGGCAGGTGGGGCGGTCATGGGCGCAGCACCGCCACACCATAGCGGTCCAGTCGGACCTCGTCCGTGACGGTCGTGCCGGTCAGCAGATCGTGGTGGGTGCCCGCGAGGGCGACGGTCACGGGTTCGCGGCCGTGGTGGAGCAGGAAGAGCAGGTCGCCGCGGCGCACGGCCTCGACGCCGGGCGGGAGGCCTTCGAGGACGGGCCGGACGCCCGCCTCGGCGGCGATCCGGGCGAGCAGCGTGCGGAAGGCGTCGGGCTCGGGGAGGGTGGACAGGTACCAGGCGCGGTCCCGGCGCAGGACGGCGGGCATCCCGTCGAGCTCGCCCTGCCGGTAGACGGTCTCGACGCGGGCGTCCGCGGCCGGCTCCAGTTCCTCGGACCACAGGGTGCCGCGGAAGCCGTCGGCGGCCACGGTCTCCCCCGGGTCCAGCGGCCACCACTCGTGCAGGACGCGGATGCCGAACAGCTCGCGCAGCCGGGCGTCCATGCCGCCGTCCCGTACCCGGTCGTCCTCGTCGGCGACGCCGGTCAGGAACCCGCAGACGAGGACTCCGCCGCCGCGGACGTATCCGAGGAGGTTGTCGATCGCCGCGTCCGTGAGGGCGTACAGCTGCGGGACGAGGATCATCCGGTAGCCGGACAGGTCGTGCTCGGGGTGGGCGAAGTCGGTGGTGAGGTTGTTCTCCCACAGGGCGCGGTGCCAGGCGGTGAGGACGGCCGGCAGGTCGACCTCGGTGGACGGACGGGCGTCCTGGGCGCCGGCCCACCAGGCGTGCCAGTCGTGCAGGACGGCGACGTCGGCGGTGATGTGCCGGTCCGCCGCGTGCGGGCCCAGTGCCGCGAGGTCGGCGCCGAGCCGCTTGACCTCCTGGAAGGTGCGGCCCTCCTCTCCCGCGTGGCTGACCATGCCGGAGTGGAACTTCTCCGCGCCCTGCCGGGACTGCCGCCACTGGAAGTAGCAGACGGCGTCCGCGCCCCGGGCGACCGCCTGCAGGGACCACAGGCGGTTCATGCCGCGCGGCTTGGGGTGGTTGACGCCGCGCCAGTTGACCGGTCCGGCCGCCTGCTCCATCAGCATCCAGGGTCCGCGCGCCTGGGAGCGGGTCAGGTCCTGGACCATGGCGGCGTACTGGGCGCCGAAGGGATCGCGGGGGTCGGGGTAGAGGTCGACGGAGACGACGTCCTCCTCCTCGGCCCAGCGCCATGCGTCCTGGCCGATCCACAGCGGCATGAAGTTGGTGGTGACCGGCAGGTGCGGGGTGTGCCGGGCGACGATGTCGCGTTCGGCGCGGTAGCACTCCAGGAGCATGTCGGAGGTGAAGCGCCGGAAGTCCAGCACCTGGGCCGGGTTCTTCAGGTAGTGCGGGGTGCGCGGGGGCAGGATGCCGTCCCAGGTGTCGTAGCCCTGGGACCAGAACGCCGTGCCCCAGGCGGTGTTGAGGGCGTCGAGGGTGCGGTACCTCTCGCGCAGCCAGCGCCGGAAGGCGGCGGCGGCCTCGTCGCCGTGGTCGAAGGTGCAGTACTCGTTGTTGATGTGCCACATGGTGAGGGCGGGGTGGCCGCCGTATCGGGCGGCCAGGTCCTCGGTGATGGCGGCGGCGTAGCGGCGGTAGGCGGCGCTGGAGTGCGAGAAGTGCTGACGCCCGCCCCACCACTCGACGCGGCCGTCCTCGGTGCGGGGCAGGGTCTCCGGGTGCAGCCGGCCCATCCAGGGCGGGGGCGAGGAGGTGGGGGTCGCCAGGACGACGCCGACGCCGCCCTCGTGCAGCAGGTCCATCAGGGTGTCGAGCCAGCCGAACTCCCGTGCCCCCGGCTCGGGTTCGAGTCGCGACCAGGAGAAGACGCCGAGGGTGACGGAGTTGACGCCGGCGTCCCGCATGAGCCGGACGTCCTCGTGCCAGGTCTTCTCGGGCCACTGTTCGGGGTTGTAGTCGCCGCCGAAGAGGATCCGCCCGCGGGTGGCGTCGCCCAGGTGCGGCATCAGACGGGCTCCCCGTACTGGATGCCGCGGCCGTTGGTGGCGATGTAGACACGGCCGTACCGGCGCGGGTCGGCGGCGATGGTCGCGCCCGTCCAGCCCCACTGGTGCCGGTCGTCGTTGATCCGGGTCCAGGTCCGGGCGGCGTCGTCCGAGCGGTACACGGCGGTGATCGTATCCGTGGAGCCGACCTGGTAGACCGCCGGGTAGTCGGCGCCGGCGGCGGCCTTGCCGAAGGCGAGGGTGTAGGAGGCCCAGCAGCTGGTCAGCTTGGTGAAGGCGGCCCCGCCGTCGGTGGACCGGTAGAGCCCGTTCCACTTGGTGCTCAGCCACAGGTCGCCGGACCGGCCCGGGGCCGCCGTCAGCTGGAACTGGCTGTCTCCGGACGGCAGTCCGCTCGCGCGCCCGGTGAAGGTGAGGCCGCGGTCCGTGCTGGCGAACAGGGTGCCGGTGTCGGTGTCGTAGGCGTAGAAGCGCGTCGGGTCGGCCGGGTCGGCGAGCGGGGTGGCGCCCTTGGGGAAGGAGGCGACCTCGGACCAGGTCGCGCCGTTGTCGGTGGAGCGCTGCGCGGGGTACTTGGTGCCGTCCCAGTGCACGAAGGACCACAGCAGCACGCTGCCGTCGCCGTTGGTCGCGATCGGCCCCGGCGCGTCCTCGGCGATCGCGGGCTGGGCGGCGAAGGGCGCCCAGGTCCTCCCGCCGTCGTTCGAGTACGCGCCGTTGCCGTGGTCGCCGAAGCCGGTGCGCACGACGTACGAGGGCCGGGCGGCGGCCTGGGCGAGCCCGGTCGCCGTCCCGAACACCGGGTCGGCCGCCATGCCCCGGGACGGCGAGGCCGTGAGCCGCTCGTGGTACATCACCCCGACGTCCCCGAGGCCGCTCAGCAGGTGGGCCTCACCGGTCGGGGGTGATATCAGCAGGCGCACGGACGTCTCCTCCAGGCCCCGGATCTGCGGCGCCCAGTGCTTCAGGTCCCGGGTGCCGTAGAGGGTGGCGCCGGTGCCGTACACGACGTGCTTCGAGTCGTACGGGTCGACGGCGACGGCCTGTATCCACCAGCCGAACTTGGGCGCGTCGGCGCCGAAGGCGAGGAACGGCGTCTCGGACACGTCCAGGACCGCGGAGTCCTTGAGGGACGTCCAGGTACGGCCACCGTTCGTGGTCCGGTACAGGGTGTCGACGGCCGACCAGCGGTCGTTCGTGGAGACGACGACGGTGCCGGGCCGCCGGGCGTCCACGGCGGCCCCGCCGTAGCCGAAGGCGTCGCCGCTCGCGGGGCGGACCGGCGTGACGTCGGTCCATCTGCCGCTCGCGGTCGCCAGCTTGTGCACGCTGCCGTCGGACTGCCCGTTGGGTCCGGGCGCGTCGGCGTACGTCACGTACAGCTCGCGGGTGTGGCAGTCGTACGCGGCCCGTACCGGGACCTTGGCTGCGGCCCCGGAGGGCTGACCGGGGACGGCCTGCCAGGTGCTGCCGTCGGTGGTGCGGTAGAGGTTGGCCGCCGTGCCGTCGGAGTCGCCCCAGCCGGCGTAGAGGGCGCGGCCGGCGGCGACGAGGAGCGTGACGCCCTGCCCGGTGGCGGACGGCGTCGCGGGGAATCCGGCCGCGGCCGACCAGGTCGCGCCCCGGTCCGCCGACTTCAGCAGGCCGTCGTGGCGGGTGCCCAGCCACAGGGTGTCGCTGTCGCGCGGATCGACCAGCAGCCGCTCGCCCGTGCCCCGGCCGTCCTCGTTGCCGCCGAGTTTCACGGTCAGGTCGGTGCGGGCCCAGGTCGCGCCGCGGTCCTCAGAGCGCAGGATCGCGCCGTTGCCGGCCCAGGACTGGGTGTAGGTGCCGAGGGCCAGGTAGAGGCGGTCGGGGTGCGCGGGGTCGACGGCGAGGGCCTCCACGCCGAGCAGGTTCCAGTCGTCCCAGCCGAGGTGGTCGGTGAGGGGCGTCCAGCGGCCGGTCCGGTCGTCCCAGCGGTAGGCGCCGCCGATGTCCGTGCGGGCGTAGGCGAGACCGCGCACGGCGGGGTGGAAGAGGACGCCGGAGACGAATCCGGTCCCGCCGATGACGGCGTTGCGCCAGCGGTAGGCGGGGGCGGCGGCGCCCTCGGCCGCGTCGGCGCGCCCCTGCACCGACGGGAGTGCGGTGAGCGCGGCGGCGGCAGCGGTGCCGGCGAGGACGGTGCGGCGACTGAGCGGGGCGGCATGCATGGGGTACCTCGCAGGGTGGGGTTCTCGGTTCGGGGGGTGCCGACGGCGGCGCCGCGCCGCGGGATGTGCGGGGGCTGTGGCGGTGTGCGTGGGTGGGGGGGCGCCCCGGGTGCGGGGCTGTGGCGGTGTGCGGCTCCGCCGCGTCGGCGCGAGCGGCGGAGGACCGGCGGAGGACCGTCGCGGTGCCACACGGCCCGGCGACCTCGGCCGGGCCGCCGGAGCCGCCGTGGCCGTGGCCGTGGCCGTGGCCGTGGCCGTGGCCGGAGAGGTTCACCGGCACGCGACGCCCGGCACGGCGCTAGCCCTTCACCGCGCCGGTGAGCATGCCCTTCTTGAAGTGCTTCTGGACGAACGGGGAGAGCACGGCTACCGGCAGCAGCGCCATCACCATGACCGCCATCTGCACGGCGAGGGCCGACAGTTGACCCGTCTTGATGGCCTGCCCCATCCCGACCGGCGCCTCCTGCTTCTGCACCAGCTGGATCATGACGTTCTGCAGCGGCATCATGTCCTGGTCGTTGAGGTACAGCGACGCGTTGAACCAGGCGCTCCAGTAGCCGACGGCGTAGAAGAGCGTGATGACGGCCAGCACCGCCCGCGAGAGCGGCATGACGATCTGCCACAGGATGCGGAACTCGCCTGCGCCGTCGATGCGGGCGCTGTCGATGAGCTCCTGCGAGATGCCCGTGAAGAACCCGCGCAGGACCAGGATGTTGAACACGCTGATCGCGCTCGGCAGGATCAGCGCGAGGTAGGTGTCCGTCAGGCCCAGGGACTGCACCAGCAGATAGGTCGGGATCAGGCCGGCGCTGAAGAACATCGTCGCCAGCAGGATCATCAGGATCCAGCGGTGTCCGAGCGAGCCCGAGCGGGAGAGCCCGTAGGCGCACAGCACGGACACGCTCATCGAGAAGACCGTGCCGACGAGGGTGATCAGGACGCTGATGACCGCGGCCCGGGTGACCTGACCTCCGCTGAGCAGCTCCCGGTAGGCGACGAAGGTGATGCCCTTGGGCACCATCACCAGACCGCCCGCCTCGTCGATGGTCTTGCGTGAGGAGAGGCTGGTGACGAGGACGATCCACAGCGGGAAGAGGATGGCCAGGCAGGCGAAGGACAGGGCGACGCCCTTGCCCGCGAGGCCGGCCCTGCTGGGCTGCTCCTCCCAGACGGGCCGCGGGGGCGCGGCCCACCTGCCGGGCGTGCGCGCCGGCTTGTCGATGACGACGGTCATTTCTTGTACACCCCCTGCTCGCCCATCAGGTGGGCCACCTTGTTCGCGACGAGCACCAGGCCGAGGCTGATGACGCCCTTGATCAGACCGGCGGCGGCCGCATACCCGAAGTCCTGGTTGCGGACGCCGTTCCACCAGACGAAGGTGTCGAGCACTTCCGACGCCCCTGGCCCCACCGCGTCGCGCTGCAACAGGATCTGCTCGAAGCCCACCGTCAGGGCGTCGCCCACCCGCAGCACCAGGAGCAGCGCGATCACCGGCCGCAGGGCGGGCAGCGTCACGTGCCACATGCGGCGCCAGCGGTTGGCGCCGTCCATCGCGGCGGCCTCGTAGAGGTCGGGGTTGACCGAGGCCAGCGCGGCGAGGAAGACGATGATGCCCCAGCCGGCGTCCTTCCAGACGCTCTGCGCCGTGATGAGGAACTTGAAGGTGTCCGGGTCGGTCATGATGTCGATGCCGTCGTACCCGTGCTGCCGCAGCAGCTGCGAGAGGATTCCCGCGCCGCCGAACAGCTGCTGGAAGACGGCGATGACCAGCACCCACGAGAAGAAGTGCGGCAGGTAGAGGATCGCCTGCGACACCGCCCGCACCCGGGGCCGGACCACGCTGTTGATGAGCAGCGCGAGCAGGATCGGGATCGGGAAGTACAGGACGAGCTGGAGGAAGAACAGCACCAGCGTGTTCTGGACGGCGCTCCAGAAGGCGGAGTCCTCGAAGAGCCGCTGGAAGTTCTCCAGGCCCACCCAGGGACTGTGGAGGATGGAGACGACGCCGTTGTCGCTGACGTAGGGGTCGTAGTCCTGGAAGGCGACCACGTTGCCGAGGATCGGCACGTAGTTGAAGAGCAGGACCAGCAGCACCGCGGGCAGGGTCATCAGAAGCAGGACGCGGTCGCGCCTGAATCTGATCCGCAGACTCAGCTTGCCGGAGGTCCACGCGGTCCCCGGCCCGGCGGCGTCGCCGGACGCCGCCGGGGTCTTCTGCGCCTGGTCGGCCTCGGCCCTGCTCCGAGGCACCGTGCTGTTCGACACGGCAGCTCTCCTTGCCCCGGTCCTGGTCAGCTCGCCGCCGAACCGTTGTCGTCGAGCAGCTTCTGGTACCAGTCGCGCAGCTGGTCGCCGCCCTTCTTCTTCCAGTCCGCGACCGCCTGCTGCATGTCGCCGATCTTCTTGCGGCCGCGGACGATGTCGTCCTCCAGCTGCTCGAAGTCGTTGGTGAGGTTGGTCCAGCGGGTGGGCTCGGTGATCTGCATGCCGTAGAAGGCCGACTTCTTGGTGAAGGCGCCCATCCGCTGCTGCCACTCGACCTGGCCCTTGGCGATGTCCGGGAAGTCGGGGTGGGCGATGGTCGCGGCCGGGCTCGCGATCATCACGAAGGCGTTGGAGACCTCCTGATTGCCCTTGTCGTTCTTGACGGGCACCCCGTCCTTGACGGTGTAGTGCGTGCCCTCGACCCCGTAGTTGGTGAGCATGTACTCCTTGGTGCCGTACGGGGCGGCGGTGACGTTGGCGACCGCCAGCACGTCACGGATGACCGACTCGGAGGCCTTCTTGTTGACGAAGGCGAAGATGTTGGCCGGCTGGGTGGCGTAGATGACCGGGTCGGCGCCGCCGTGGCCGAAGATGTCCATGCCCCAGATCCGGAAGTCGGGGTTCTGCGTGGCCTGCGAGGCCTGCTGCCCGTACCAGCTGGAGATGTCGTTGTTGTAGATCAGGAACTCGCCGGCCGCGAACTTGGTGCTCGGGTCGACGGCCTGGCTCTTGCCCAGCTTGAAGTCGGGGTGCACGTAACCGGCGGCGAACAGCTTGCGGGACCACTCCAGCGCCTCGAGGTAGACGTCCATCTCGATGCGGTTGACGAGCTTGCCGTCGACGAGGATCCAGCCGAGCGGCTTCTCCGCGCCGGAGGGCACCCCGAAGCTGTTGAACGCGGTCCACTTCATGTCGCCGCAGGCCCACACCTTGGCCTTGGCGTCGGTGATCTCCTTGGCCAGCGCCATGAACTCGTCGGTCGTCTTCGGGACCTCGTAGCCGTGCTTGTCGAAGAGGTCCTTGCGGTAGAGGGGGACGATGTTCGGCACGTACGACGACGGCATCGGCAGAGCGCGCAGTTCGCCGCCGAAGATCGAGCGCTGCCAGGCGTCCGTCGGGATGGCCGCAAGGTTGGGGTACTCCTTGACCTTGTCGCCGGACAGGTAGGGGCCCAGGTCGGCGAACTTGCTGAGAATGGCGCTGGGTATCTTGCCGCCCATGTTCCAGCCGGGGACGACCACCACGTCCGGGACCTCACTGGACGCGAGGACCGCGCCGAGCTTCTGGTCGTAGGTGTTGCCGTCCTGGTTCTGCCAGACGACGTCGACGCCGATGAGGCTGTTCATCCCCGTGTAATAGGGGTTGCCCGCCTTCGGCGGGGAGCCCCAGAACGGCGACATGACGGTGATCCTGCCGCCCTTGCCGAGCTTCTTCGGCACCGAGGTCTTCAGGCCGGCGAGGTCGAGCTTGCCGGTGAAACCGACGGCGGAACCGTTCTTGGAGGGGATGTCCGGCGTCACCACGCTGCCGGCCACGAAGGCGGGCAGGATCTTCTTCGCGGCCTTGCCCGACGTGGTCCCCTCGCGTGAGTCGCCGTCCGACCCGCCGCAGGCGGCGAGCAGCGGCATCCCGCCGGCCACCGCTGCGGTGGCGACCGCCGTGGAGGCGAGGAAGCTTCTCCGGCTCGGCCCGGAGGAGGCGGAAGCGGCGTTCGGCGTCATTGCGTCAACCCTTCGTGGCGCACCAGGACACCCGGCGGTGGCCGTCGGCTGCGGTGTCTCGAGTGGAACTGGCTGAGCGGAAGCGGTCCCTGTGGCCCCATGCGCTGGAGCTTTCCAGTCGAAGCGCTTCGATGTTGCTGCGAGGTTAAGTGAACACCCGGGGGTGCACAAGGGTCGTCCCCAAGTTTCCTCCGAGGCACAGCGGGTGACCTGTTCGCATGCACCGCTTGAAATAAGCGCGAGGTCCCCTTGACACCCACCTGTGTGTCGAATCAGCATCGAAGCGCTTCGAAAGAGCTGGCTCGCTCCACCGCAAAGGGAACCCCACGTGACCGCACTTACGCCGCACACGCCACCTTTCCGCGATCCGCAGCTGCCGTTCGCGAAGCGCATCGACGACCTGCTGTCCCGGCTGTCCCTGGACGAGAAGGTCTCCTTCCTGCACCAGTTCGCCCCCGCCGTCGAGCGGCTCGGCGTCGATGCGTTCCGCACCGGCCAGGAGGCGCTGCACGGCGTCGCATGGATGGGCCCGGCGACGGTGTTCCCGCAGGCCGTGGGACTGGGCGCGACCTGGAACACCGACCTGGTGCGCCGGGTGGGCGAGGCGGTGTCCAAGGAGGTCCGGGCGATGCGCACCCTCGACGAGCGCGTCGGCCTGAACGTCTGGGCCCCCACCGTCAACCTGCTGCGCCACCCGCTGTGGGGCCGCAACGAGGAAGGCTACTCGGAGGATCCGAAGCTGACCTCCGCCATCGCCACCGCCTATACCCACGGCCTGCGCGGCGACCATCCGACGTACTGGCGCACGGCCCCCGTCCTCAAGCACTGGCTGGCGCACAACAACGAGACGGACCGGGCCGTCACCTCGTCCTCGGTCCGCCCCCGGGTGCTGCACGAATACGATCTGCGCGCCTTCCGCGACACCGTCGAGGCGGGCGCGGTGGCGGGCGTGATGCCCGCGTACAACCTGGTCAACGGCCGCCCCAACCACGTCTCGCCCTCGCTGCGCGAGCACTTGCGGACCTGGACCGACGAGGACCTGCTGGTCTGCTCGGACGCGGGCGCGCCCTCCAACCTGGTCGACTCCGAGCACTACTTCGACACCCACGAGGAGGCGACGGCGGCCTCGCTGCTCGCCGGCGTGGACAGCTTCACCGACCACGGCACCGACGGCTCGAAGATCGTCGCCCGGGTCCGGGGCGCCCTGGAGCAGGGCCTGCTGACCGAGGCCGACGTGGACGCGGCGGTCCGCCGGCAGCTCTCGGTCCGCTTCCGGCTCGGCGAGTTCGACCCGCACGACGACCCGCACGCGAGGACCGGCGAGTTCGACACCCCGGCGCACCGCGCGCTCGCCGCCGAGGCCGCCGAGCAGGCGGTCGTGCTGCTGCGCAACGACGGTGTGCTGCCGCTGGCCGCCGAGACCCGGATCGCGGTGGTCGGACTGCTCGCCGACGAGTGCAAGGTCGACTGGTACAGCGGCACGCCGATCCACCGCTCGACCCCGCTGGAAGGGCTGTACGAGCGGTTCGGCGCCGAGCGGGTCGAGTTCGCCGAGGGGGTGGACCGGGTCCTGCTGAAGACCTCGGCCGGAAGGTTCCTGAAGGTCCCCGCCGCGCCCGAGGCCTGCGACGAGGCACGCGGCGCCGAGGGCGCTCTCGACCCGGCGCTGCTGGCCGGCCGCACCGACCTGCCGCCGCTGACCGTGGATGCCGACGGCACGGAGCTGGCGCTGGTGGACTGGGGCGAGGACGTCCTGACCCTGCGCGCTCCCGACGGCCGCTACCTCTCGGTCGCCGAGGACGGCCTGCTGCGCGCCTCCGCCGACCAGCCGGGCGGCTGGGTCGTGCAGGAGACGTTCCGCCTCGAACCCCACGGGAACGGTCACCTCCTGCTGCACCTGGGCACGGGTCGTCACGTGCGTGTCGCCGCCGACGGTGTGCGGGTTGCCGGGCCGGACGCGGAGACCGGGGGGAGCCCCGAGGTCTTCGAGCTCATCGTCGTCGAATCCGGCGAGAGCGCAGTGACCCGGGTCACTGCCGGGGCCGACGTGGTCGTGGTGGTGGCCGGCAACGATCCGCACATCAACGGCCGGGAGACCGAGGACCGCACCACGCTGCGCCTGCCGGCCCACCAGGAGCGGTTGCTGGCGGCCGGCCGGGCGGCGGGGGCGCGCACGGTGCTGGTGCTGGTGTCGGCGTACCCGTACGCGTTCGAGCCGGGCCCGCTGTCCGCGGCGCTGTGGACGGCGCACGGCGGTCAGGCCGCGGGCTCCGCTCTGGCGCGTGTCCTGGCCGGCGACGTCTCCCCCGCCGGTCGCCTGCCGCAGACCTGGTACGCCGACGACGCGGACCTGCCCGACCTGCTGGACTACGACGTGATCGGCGCCCGGCAGACCTACCTCTACTTCGAGGGCGCCGCGCTGTTCCCGTTCGGGCACGGCCTGTCGTACTCCTCGTTCGCCTACGCCGGTCTCACGGTGCGGGTGACGGACGGGAGGGCGCACGTCGCCTGCACGGTGACCAACACCGGCGACACGACGGCCGACGAGGTCGTCCAGCTGTACACCCGCGCCGTGGACCCGTCGGTCGTCCGCCCGCGCCGTGAGCTGCTCGACTGCCGCCGGATCACCCTGGCCCCCGGCGCGTGCGCGGACGTCGCCTTCGACGTGCCGCTGTCCGCCTTCGCGTTCTGGGACGTGGCGCGGGGCGGACGGCGCCTGGAGCCGGGCCCGTACGAACTCCTGGTCGGCGCCTCCAGCGAGGACGTCCGCCTGCGGGCGACCGCCGTCCTCGACGGCGAGCCGTCGGCGCCACGCGCGGTGCGCGCGGACGGACTCGCGGCGGCCGACTTCGACGAGCAGGGCGGGACCGAGATCGTCGACCGCACCAAGGAGTCGGGCGACGCGGTGACGCCGGTCGGCGGCGGGAGGGGCGAACTGCTCTACCGCGCCTGCGACTTCGGCACGCGCCCGGACACACCGGGGGTGACGGCCGTGACGGTGACGGCGTCCGGTCGGGGCACGGTGGAGTTCTCGCTGGACGGCGGTCCGGTGCTGGCCACGGTGTCCCTCGGGACGCCCACGCCGGGCCCGTACGCCTACGTCACCCTGGACGCGCCCTTCGTCGCGGACGGCGTCCACGACCTGCGCCTCGGACTGCGCGGCCCGTTGCGGCTCGCGCACGTCGGCTTCTCCGGTTGAGGGTCCGGAAGAGGCCGGCACGAAGAAGGGGCCCGGCGCCGGAAGGCATCGGCGCCGGGCCCCTTCGGGGACGGCGTGTGAGCGCCGACCCGAAGATTATCTGAAAATGGTTCCCATTAGCTAGAGGCCGACCGGTCGGGGGGCCGACCGGTCGGGACCTGCCGGCTCAGAGCGCGAGCCCGGTCAGCACCAGGACCCGCTCGTAGGTGTAGTCCTCCATCGCGAACCGCACGCCCTCGCGGCCCACGCCGGACTGCTTGGCTCCGCCGTACGGCATCTGGTCCGCGCGGTAGGAGGGCACGTCGCCGATGACGACGCCGCCGACCTCGAGCGCGCGGTGGGCCCGGAAGGCCGCCTGGACGTCGTGGGTGAACACGCCCGCCTGGAGGCCGTACTTGGAGGAGTTGACGGCCGCGAAGGCCTCGGCCTCACCGTCGGTGCGCTGCACGGTGAGCACCGGTCCGAAGATCTCCTCGCAGGCGACCTTGGTGTCGGCCGGCACATCGACCAGCACGGTCGGCGCGTAGGTGGCGCCGTCGCGCTCACCGCCGGTCAGGAGCTTGGCCCCGGCCGCGACCGCCTCGTCCACCCATGTCTCGACCCGTCGGGCGGCGTCCTCGCTGACCAGCGGGCCGACGTCGGTCGCGGCGTCCGACGGATCGCCGGTGACCTGCGCCTCGACGGCGGCGACGATGCGCGGCAGCAGCCGGTCGTACACGGAGGCGTCCGCGATGACCCGCTGCACGGAGATGCAGGACTGACCGCCCTGATAGTTGGAGAAGGTCGCGATGCGGGTGGCGGCCCAGTCGAGGTCGGCGTCGCTCGCGAAGTCGCCGAGGACGACGGCGGCGCCGTTGCCGCCCAGCTCCAGGGTGCAGTGCTTGCGCGGCACCGAGTCCATGATCGCGTAGCCGACCTTCTCGGAGCCGGTGAAGGAGATCACGGGCAGCCGCTCGTCCTGGACGAGGGCCGGCATGCGGTCGTTGGAGACCGGCAGGATCGACCAGGAGCCGGCGGGCAGCTCGGTCTCGGCGAGCAGCTCGCCGATGACCAGGGCGGACAGCGGGGTCGCCGGGGCGGGCTTCAGGATGATGGGCGCGCCGGCCGCGATCGCCGGGGCGATCTTGTGCGCGCACAGGTTCAGCGGGAAGTTGAACGGCGCGATGCCGAGCACCACGCCCTTCGGGAAGCGCCGGGTGAGCGCGAGGCGCCCCTGACCGCCGGCGTCGGTGTCGAGCCGCTGGGCCTCGCCGCCGTTGAACCGCCGGGCCTCCTCGGCCGCGAAACGGAACACGGAGACGGCCCGGCCGACCTCGCCGCGCGCCCACTTGACGGGCTTGCCGTTCTCGGCGGAGATCAGCTGCGCGATCTCCTCGGTGCGCTCGACGAGCCGCTTGCTGACGTGGTCGAGAGCGGCGGCGCGCACATGCGCCGGAGTGGCGGCGAACTCGTCCCGCACGGCGTAGGCGGCGGCGACGGCCTCCTCGACCTGCACGTCCGTCGGCACGCCGACCCGGCCGACGAGCCGGCCGTCCCACGGGGAGGTGACGTCGAAGCTGTCCTCGCCGGTGACCTGGCGTCCGGCGAGCCAGAAGGCGTGGGTGGCCCCCACGATCGTTTCCTGGGGCATGGTCGAGTCCCGGCCCTTCCGCTTAGGGGGTGTCCTGTGGCTTTCGTGGTCCACGGTAGGGGCGCGCGGCCGAGGGGGCGCTTGTCCGAGTCGTACGGGTGGGCGGCTCGGGTGCGACGGTTTGGCGTGGTCGGCCGCGTTCCCGTTCCAGGAGGAGCCACAGCGCCCCGAGCAGCACGGTGCACAGGCACCAGCTGGCCACCACGTCGAGCGGCCAGTGGTAGCCGCGCCGGACCAGCCCGCAGGAGACGGCGAGGACGAGGAGCGCGCTCGTGGACGCGGCCGCCCGGCGGGCGAGCGCGGTCCGCAGCCACGGCAGCAGGACCAGCACCGCGGAGCCGTAGGCGACGGCCGCCGTCGCCGTGTGCCCGGAGGGGTAGTACCCGGTGGCGGGCGGCACGGCGGGCGTTCCGGGCCGGTCGGTCCACTCCTTGAGGGGCACGACGATCAGCGGCACGAGCAGCATCAGGCCGAGCGCCGCGCCCGGCGGCGCCCACCACCGCGCCCCGCCCGCCGCTCTCCCCCGCCAGGCCGCGTACCCGGCGGCCAGCACCAGCACGGGCACCGCGATCTGCACCTCGCCGAGGTCGGCCAGCAGCTCGGAGACCCGGTCGGGGTGGACCAGGGCACGGCTGAGTCGCTCGTCCACGCGCAGCAGCGGTCCGGCGACGGCGACCTGCCAGGTGATCACCGCGAAGAGAACGGCGGGCAGGCCGACGAGCAGGCCGAGAAGGGCGCCGGACGGAGGGCCGGGACGGGGGCCGAGCGGGGGACCGCAGTCGGGGCCGGGAGGGGGGCCGAGTGTCGGGCGGCTCGGACGGGACGACATGGTCCACAGCTTGTCAGCTTGTCGGAGCGGCCGTACGACGGAGAAGGACCGAAAAAAGACCCCGGAGCGCGTCCGGGGTCTTCTCCGCGTGGTCGGCGCCTGAAGAAGGAGGTCGGCCGCCCCGGAACAGGGGGGATTGTTCCGGGGTGGCCGTCCGGACCGGAGCCGCCGGCCGCCCCGGGGGGTTTGGGGCGGGCGACCGTCCGATCGGTGGAGATTCGAAGCCGGAGGCTCCGGTTGTGTGCGCGAGGGCACGACCAGGTCGAAGCTGGGGAGGCCCCGGCCTGGATTCCGCCCACGGTCTCCCGGGGGCGGGGTGTATCTCTCATCCGGGTAGAACCTACGGCAGGGCCGGACGCTGCGACAGGCCGTCTGCCGTCCCGCCATCCTCCTCGCACACCTTCTTCACACGCTGTGCGGCCGAAGGGGATCAGCTGTGCGGCGACCGCTTCAGATGCGCGCGAACGCCTGCTCGATGATGTCGAGACCCTCGTTGAGCAGGTCCTCTCCGATGACCAGCGGGGGCAGGAAGCGCAGCACGTTGCCATAGGTGCCGCAGGTGAGCACCAGCAGGCCCTCCTGGTGGCAGGCCTTGGCGAGCGCGGCGGTCGCCTCGGCGTTCGGCTCCTTCGTCGTGCGGTCCTTGACCAGCTCGATGGCGATCATCGCACCGCGTCCGCGGACGTCGCCGATGACGTCGAACTTCTCGGCCATGGAGGCGAGGCGGCCCTTCATGATCGCCTCGATGTTCTTGGCCCGGGCGTTGAGGTCCAGCTCCTTCATCGTCTCGATGGAGCCGAGCGCGCCCGCGCAGGCGACCGGGTTGCCGCCGTAGGTGCCGCCCAGGCCGCCCGCGTGCGCCGCGTCCATGATCTCGGCGCGGCCGGTGACGGCGGCCAGCGGCAGACCGCCGGCGATGCCCTTGGCGGTGGTGATCAGGTCGGGGACGATCCCCTCGTCCTCGCAGGCGAACCACTGGCCGGTGCGGCAGAAGCCGGACTGGATCTCGTCGGCGACGAAGACGATGCCGTTGTCGGACGCGAACTTGCTGATGGCCGGCAGGAAGCCCTTGGCGGGCTCGATGAAGCCGCCCTCGCCGAGCACCGGCTCGATGATGATCGCGGCGACGTTGTCGGCGCCGACCTGCTTGCTGATCTGGTCGATGGCCTGCGCGGCGGCCTCGGGGCCGGCGTTCTCGGCGCCGGTCGGCCAGCGGTAGCCGTAGGCGACCGGCACCCGGTAGACCTCGGGCGCGAACGGGCCGAAGCCGTGCTTGTACGGCATGTTCTTCGCGGTCAGCGCCATCGTGAGGTTGGTACGGCCGTGGTACCCGTGGTCGAAGACGACGACGGCCTGGCGCTTGGTGTACGCCCGCGCGATCTTCACGGCGTTCTCGACGGCCTCGGCGCCGGAGTTGAACAGTGCCGACTTCTTGGCGTGGTCTCCCGGGGTCAGCTCGGCCAGCGCCTCGGCGACCTCCACGTAGCCCTCGTAGGGCGTGACCATGAAACAGGTGTGGGTGAAGTCGGCCAGCTGAGCGGCGGCCCGGCGCACCACGGCCTCGGCGGACGCGCCGACGGAGGTGACCGCGATGCCGGAGCCGAAGTCGATCAGGCGGTTGCCGTCGACGTCCTCGATGATCCCGCCGCCCGCACGCGCGGTGAACACGGGCAGCACCGAGCCCACGCCGGCCGCGACCGCGGCGGTCCGGCGGGCCTGGAGTTCCTGCGACTTGGGGCCGGGGATGGCGGTGACGACGCGGCGCTCCTGCGGAAGGGCGGTCATGAGGGGCTCCTGGGGTTCTGCGGACGCTTTCGTTCTCTTCTCGCAGGCTAGGACGGGGAGTGGGGGGTCGGCATGCTCCATGTGGGCGGTGTCGGCGAGGCGGCTTGTCCGTCCTGGACAGTGCGCACGGGCGGCGATCGTCCGAGGCCCGGCCGCGTAAGCGGTGAACTCCCCTTGCCGGCGCGTTAGATTGACTCGCTGAGGGCAGACGGAACGGCTGGTCAGGGGGCAGGGGCGATGGACAGCGACGGGACGCAGGACGCACGGCGTGCGCAGGCGAATCCTGTACCGCGCCCGGCGGGGCCGCCGCGGCCGTCCGCCGTGCCGCCGCGGCCGGAGCGGGCGCCGGGCGTCCCGCCCGCCTTCGAGCACTCCCCGCGGGCCGCGTCCGCCGTGGCCGACTGGCTCGACGAGGCGCGCCCCACGACCCGGCCGGGCGTCTGGCGGCACGGCTACCGGCCGCCGAGGGCGGCGCGCACGGCGGAACGGCTCGCGCCGGTGACCGTCGTCGGCATGCTCGTGCCGCTGGTGATCGCGCTGGTCCTGTGGTCGCTGTGGCGGCGGGGCGCCATGCCCTACCAGTTCACCCTGCTGCGGCTGTTCACCCCGGACGACTGGTGGTGGGGCGGCACGATCGCCTCCCCGAAGAACATGGACGGCGCCGAGGCGCGTGTCGTCTACGACGGCGTCTTCTTCGCCGTCCTCCTCTACGCCATGGGACGGCTGGGCAGCTGGCCGCACGCGGTACGGCACTTCGTCGGCGGCCGGCCCCAGCCCGCGCGGGCCCTGATCGCCCTGCTCGGCGCGCTCGCCGCGCTGAGCTTCGTCTTCCCCGGCGCCTTCGGCGTCGGCTGGGACGCACTGCCGGTCGTCGACCCGCTGTTCTCGCTCATCGTGCTGATCTCCGGCGGTTACGAGCTGTTCGCCTCCCCCCTGTTCACGAACGCGCTGTACGCCGCCATCACCCTGCTGGTCGCGTGGCCGTTCGCCCGGCTCGGCGACTGGTGGCCGTACGCGAAGGGGCTGCTCGCCGCCCGTCGTGCGGGGCCGGGCCAGACCGCCCCCGCGGCCGAGCGGCCCCGCTCCCAGTGGCCCGAGCTGCGCGACGCCGGGCAGTACGAGGCGGCCGACCTGCTGACCGGCGAGGTCGCCGCGGGCCGGATGAACGACGTGGACTGCGTGCGTGTGCGACGGGCGTGGACCGCCGGATTCGGGGACTTCCGGGAGACCGTGCTGCGCCAGGGCGGGGCCGCCTGGACCCACCCCTCCGGCGCCCGCGACCTGCCCCGGCGCGCCGCACGCCACGACCTGCTCGCCGGGCAGGTGCGCATCGGCCGCTGGGCGGGCGGCGAGCGCACGCCCGTCGTCTACCGGGAGGCGGGCGCCGCGCTCGGCCCCGACGTGCTGGGCACCTCGCTGCTCGCCGTCGGCCCGTCCGGGTCGGGCAAGACGCGGACCCTGCTCGAACCGCTGACCGAGGCGCTGGCCCTGCAGGCGCTCACCGGGACGTGCGCCGTGGTCGCCGTGTCGTCGCCGGGGAGCGGACCGCTCGGCCCGGACGCGGCGTTCGACGTGATCGTCCGGATCGGCGATCCGTCGTCCGTGCACGACCTGGACCCGTACGCGGGCTCCGAGGACCCGGACGAGGCGGCCGCGATCCTCGCCGAGGCGCTGTCCGGCGACCTCGACGCGGTGAGCGGCCAGAGCGCGGCGACGGCCCTGGCCCAGGTGCTCGGCCCCTACCGGGCCGCACACGGGTGCTTCCCCACCCTCCCCGAACTGCTCGCGCTGCTGGAGGGCGAGCCGCAGGCGGTGTCCGCGCTGCGCGAGGCGGTGGCCGGCGACGAGGTGATGCGCCGCGAGCTGGAGGCCCGCGTCCGCCAGACCGGCACGCCGGGCGACGCGGGCCGTGCCCTCGCCGACCGGCTGGCGCTGCTGAACCGTCCGGTGTTCGCGGAGTTCTTCGGCGGCGGGAGCGACGCGCACCGGGCGTTCTCGCTGCGCGCCGTCGCCCACCATCCGCTGCGGGTCCGTGTCGACCTGCCCGACCGGGGACACGAGGAGGCGGGCCGGCTGATCACCCGGCTGGTCCTCGCCCAGTTCCAGACGGTCGTGCGGGAGCGGCGCGACCACTTCGCGTGCCTCGTCCTCGACGACGCCACGGGCACCGTCACCGAGGGGTCGGTGCGCCGACTGCAACGGCTGCGCTCGCAGAACGCGGGCGTGGTGCTCGCCCTGCGCAGCGTCGGCGACGTCCCCGAGTCGCTGCACGGGCCGCTGTACGGCGCGGTCGGCTGCCGGATGGCGTTCTCGGGCATCACCACCTGGGACGGCAACCGGTTCGCGCAGACCTGGGGCACCGAGTGGGTGGAGACCACGGAGGTCGCCAAGCACACCGTCTTCGCCGACCAGCCGATGACCCGTGCCATCCACGCGCTGCGCAAGCTGGTGACCGGCAGGGCGGTGACCACCGACGCGGTGACCGTGCGGCAGGTGGAGCGGGAGCGGTGGTCGGCGTCCCAGCTGGCGCACGAGATCCCGCCCGGCCACGCGGTGCTGTCCCTGACGAGCACGGGCGGCGAGCACGCGCCGCCGCTGCTGGTGGACCTGCGGGGCTGAAGCGGCGGCCCGGGACCGTACGGTGAGGCAGAATCGAGACAGGCTGTTCATACGAAGCGGCCAAAGGATCACGCGTCGGTGGAGCAGACGTGTTCCGCACCCTGACAGCTCCACACCCAGACGGCTCCGCACCCTCCCCCGACCTGAAGGCCCCATGCCTCCCACCCTCGCGTCGCTCGTCCACCACTCCGCGCTGAAGCTCACCGTGCGGGCCGGCGGAGACCGTCTGGACGTGCCGGTGCGCTGGGCGCACGTCAGCGAGCTCGCGGACCCCGTGCCGTACATGGAGGGCGGGGAGCTGCTGCTGATCACCGCGCTCAAGCTGGACGCGGAGGACCCGGAGGCGATGGGGCGCTATGTGCGGCGGCTGTCGAAGGCCGGCGTGGTCGGGCTCGGCTTCGCCGTCGGCGTCAACTACGACGAGATCCCGCAGGCGCTCGTGGACGCGGCGGAGGAGGAGAACCTGCCCCTGCTGGAGGTGCCGCGCCGCACGCCCTTCCTCGCGATCAGCAAGGCGGTGTCGGCGGCGATCGCGGCCGACCAGTACCGGGCGGTGACCGCGGGGTTCGCGGCTCAGCGCGAGCTGACGAAGCAGGCCCTCACGGACGGCGCCGAGGGACTGCTCCGCGCACTCGCCGCCCAGGTCGACGGGTGGGCGGCGCTGTACGACGCGTCGGGCGCCGTGGTGGCGGCCGCACCCGAGTGGGCCGCCCGGCGGGCCGCCCGGCTCACGGCGGACGTGGAGCGGCTGCGGGAACGGCCGGCCCCGGCCTCGGCGGTGGTCGGGGGCGGCGGCGGGCCGGAGCACGCCGCGTCCGGGGACCGCCTCGACGACCGGGTCGAACTGCACTCGCTCGGCGCCGGACGGCGTCCTCGCGCGGCGCTCGCCGTCGGCACCGCCGCGGCTCCGGGCACCGCCGAGCGGTACGCCGTCCACTCGGCCATCGCCCTGCTCACCCTCACCACGGAACGCTCGCGCTCGCTGTACGCGGCGCAGCAGCGGATCGGCGCGGCGGTGCTGCGGATGCTGCTGGCGGGCGAACCGGACCATGCGCGGGCCGTCGCCGGGCACCTGTACGGCGATCTGCTCGACGTCCCCTTCCGGGTGATCGTCGCCGAGTCGGTGCCGGCCTCGACCGCGCGGGCGCACCCGGAGGGGCAGGGGCAGGCGGCCCGGTCGCCGGCTCCGTCCGACACGGCCGGCGACCCGTTCGACGGTCTCGTCGAGGCTCTCGAGTCGGCGGCCGCCCGGGCCGGCGAGGCGGTGCTGGTGGTGCCCGAGGGCGAGCGGCTGGTGGCGCTGGTCACGGACGGCGGCGCGGCCGTGTCGGCGTGCGCCCGGTACGCGACGGCGCTGGAGGCCTCCCGGGCGAACGGGGGCGGCGGGGCCGAGGCCGACCCGGGGGACGAGCTCGTGGTGGGCCTGTCCGCGCCGGCCGGGCCGATCGCGGCGGCGGCCGCCTACAAGCAGTCGGAGCAGGCCCTGTCCGTGGCGCGGCGCCGGGGCCGGATGTTCGTGGAGCACGAGCGGATGGCGGCGGGTTCGGTGCTGCCGCTGCTGGCGGACGACGCGGTGAAGGCGTTCGCGGACAGCCTGCTGCGCGCCCTGCACGAGCACGACGCGACCGGCCGCGGCGATCTGGTGGCCTCCCTGCGGGCCTGGCTCTCCCGGCACGGGCAGTGGGACGCGGCCGCGGCCGACCTGGGCGTCCACCGCCACACCTTGCGCTACCGCATGCGCCGGGTGGAGGAGATCCTCGGCCGCTCCCTGGACGACCCGGACGTCCGCATGGAGCTGTGGCTGGCCCTCAAGGCGACGTCGGCGGACTGAGCGCGCCACCGCGACGACGTCGCGCCCGGCCCCGCGGCGCGCGGCACGGCCGCCCCGCCCTCGACCGGGCCAGGGGGCACATGAGCACGCGGCCGTACCGGTGCCGTGCCGGCCGCACGGGCGGCCGGCCCGAGAACGGTCGACGCGCCTCCGGGTCGGGGGACGTGGAGGCTCGTCGGCACGGGCGGGACGGCGGCGGGGGGTTCTCCGGTCGGTCAGCCGTCCTCTCCGACGGCCAGCCCCGCCGCCGCCTCGTGCATCGCCAGTTCGAGGAGCGCCGCGTCGGTCAGCGTGCCGGAGCCGTCCGGCGTCACCAGCCAGCGGACTTCCCTGGTCGAGCGGCCCGGATAGGGCACGACGATCCAGGTGCCGGCCCCCGCGGTGCGGATGCCGGTGCCGAGCCAGCGGGCCGCCGTCCCCGGCGCCACGAAGAACCCCATGCGGTCGTCGCCGAAGTCGACGAGCACCGGGCCCGGCCGGTCGAGGATCCGGGTGAGCACGTCGAGAGTGGGATAGCCGAGCGTGCCCGGCAGGATGAGCACGTCCCAGGCCCGGCCCGCGGGCAGCAGCGCCACGCCGAGCGGGTTGCGCTCCCACTCCCGGCGGCATGCCTCGGGATCCGGTGCGACGGATGCCAGCCAGTCGACCGCCGTCTTCGCCCCAGCCATGTGAGGACCTCCCTTTCGCTCGTGGGACGCGGTCGCGTCCACGAGGGAGAGGGAGGTCGGCGGCGAGCATTACGCGGGTTCGGACCACCCGTAAGGGTGAACCGGCTCACACTCCGCGGACCGGGCTCCCGGGACACCGCTCCACGGACCGGGCTCCGCGAGGTCGCACTCCGCGGGTCACGGTCCGCGGGGGCGCGGTCCGCCGGGCTCAGCTGTCGAAGCCGAGCCCCAGCCTGTCCATGGCCTTCAGCCACAGGTTGCGCCGGCCGCCGTGCGCGTCGGCGCGGGCCAGGGACCACTTGGTGAGGGCGATGCCGGTCCAGGCGAAGGGCTCGGGCGGGAAGGGCAGCGGCTTCCTGCGGACCATCTCCAGCCGTGTCCGCTCGGTGTTCTCCCCCGCCAGCAGGTCGAGCATCACCTCGGCGCCGAAGCGGGTCGCCCCGACGCCCAGACCGGTGTACCCGGCGGCGTAGGCGACCTTCCCCTGGTGCGCGGTGCCGAAGAACGCCGAGAAGCGCGAGCAGGTGTCGATCGCCCCGCCCCACGCGTGCGTGAAGCGGACGCCCTCCAGCTGCGGGAAGCAGGTGAAGAAGTGGCCGGCGAGCTTGGCGTAGGTCTCCGGACGGTCGTCGTACTCCGCGCGCACCCGGCCCCCGTAGGGGTAGACGGCGTCGTACCCGCCCCACAGGATCCGGTTGTCGGCGGACAGCCGGAAGTAGTGGAACTGGTTGGCGCTGTCGCCGAGGCCCTGCCGGTTCTTCCAGCCGATCGAGTCGAGCTGTGCCGAGGTGAGCGGTTCGGTCATCAGCGCGTAGTCGTAGACCGGGACGGTGTACGCCCGCACCCGCTTGACCAGGTTCGGGAAGATGTTCGTACCGAGGGCCACCTGCCGGGCGCGAACCTGCCCGTAGGGCGTGCGGACGGCCGTCCCCGCGCCGTACGGCTTCAGGTCCAGCGCGGGCGTGTGCTCGTACACCCGCACCCCGAGACGGACGCACGCCCGCTTCAGTCCCCAGACGAGCTTGGCGGGGTGGAGCATGGCCACGCCCCGGCGGTCGTGCAGGCCCGCCCGGAAGGTGGGCGAGGCGACCTGCTCGCGCACCGCGTCCGCGTCGAGGAACTCGACGCCGTCGGCGAGGCCCCTGCTCTCGAGCTCCTCGTACCACTCGCGCAGTTCCCGTGCCTGGTACTCCTCGGTGGCGACGTCGATCTCGCCGGTGCGCTCGAAGTCGCAGTCGATCCCGTGCCGGGCGATCGCCGCCTCGATCCCGTCGAGGTTGCGCATCCCCAGCTCCTCGAGCCGGTGGATCTCGTCCGGCCAGCGGGCCAGCCCGTTGGGCAGCCCGTGGGTGAGGGACGAGGCGCAGAACCCTCCGTTGCGGCCCGAGGCGGCCCAGCCCACCTCGCGGCCCTCCAGCAGCACCACGTCCCGCTGCGGGTCGCGCTCCTTGGCGACGAGCGCGGTCCACAGTCCGCTGTATCCGCCCCCGACGACCAGCAGATCGCAGGTCTCGGGGCCGGTGAGCGCGGGCTCGGGGCGGGGCCTGCCCGGGTCTTCCAGCCAGTACGGGACCGGCTGTGCGTCGGAAAGAGAAGTGATCCACCGGTTCATGGCGCCTGGGGCCATGATGTCAACTCCCTACAGGGACTCTCGGCTTCGAGCTTTATGCCTTTTGCTTGTTGCGGCGACTGCTGACGACCATCGAGGTCAGCACCAGCAGGACGGCGACCAGGAACATGGCCGTGCCGATGACGTTGATCTGGACGGGCGTTCCGCGCTGGGCCGAGCCCCACACGAACATGGGGAAGGTGACGGTCGAGCCCGCGTTGAAGTTGGTGATGATGAAGTCGTCGAAGGAGAGCGCGAAGGCGAGCAGCGCGCCCGCGGCGATTCCGGGCGCCGCGATGGGCAGGGTGACGCGCAGGAACGTCTGCGCCGGCCCGGCGTAGAGGTCCTGGGCGGCCTGTTCCAGCCGGGGGTCCATCGACATGACGCGCGCCTTCACCGCCGTCACGACGAAGCTCAGGCAGAACATGATGTGCGCGATGAGGATCGTCCAGAAGCCCAGCTGCGCGCCCAGGTTGAGGAAGAGGGTGAGCAGCGAGGCGGCCATGACGACCTCGGGCATCGCCATCGGCAGGAAGATCAGCGAGTTCACGGCGCCCCGCGCGCGGAAGCGGTAGCGGACCAGCGCGAAGGCGATCATCGTGCCGAGGAGGGTGGCGCCGAGGGTCGCCCAGATCGCGATCTGGAGGCTGAGCGACAGCGAGCCGCAGAGGCCGGCGACCCCGCACGGGTCCTGCCAGGCGTCGGTGGAGAACTGCTGCCACTCGTAGTTGAAGCGGCCCTTCGGTTTGTTGAAGGAGAACACGGTGACGACGACGTTCGGCAGGAGGAGATAGCCGAGCGTGAGAAGTCCCGCGATGACCACGAAATGGCGCTTGAGCCAGTTGACGAGGGGCATCAGACCAGATCCTCCGTCCCCGACCTGCGGATGTAGAAGGTGACCATGAAGAGGATCGCGGCCATGAGGATGAAGGAGAGGGCCGCAGCCGTCGGGTAGTCCAGCACGCGCAGGAACTGCGTCTGGATGACGTTTCCGATCATGCGGGTGTCGGTCGAGCCGAGGAGTTCGGCGTTGACGTAGTCGCCGGCCGCCGGGATGAAGGTGAGCAGGGTGCCGGAGACCACGCCCGGCATCGACAGCGGGAAGGTGACCTTGCGGAAGACGGTGGCCGGCCTGGCGTACAGGTCGCCGGCCGCCTCGTGCAGCCGTCCGTCGATGCGCTCCAGCGACGAGTACAGCGGAAGGATCATGAACGGCAGGAAGTTGTACGTCAGACCGCAGACCACCGCGAGGGGCGTGGCGAGGACGCGGTCGCCCGCGGTCCAGCCGAGCCAGCTGGTGACGTCGAGGACGTGCAGGTTGTTCAGGGCGCCGACGACGGGACCGCCGTCCGCGAGGATCGTCTTCCAGGCGAGGGTGCGGATGAGGAAGCTGGTGAAGAACGGCGCGATCACCAGGATCATGATCAGGTTCCGCCAGCGGCCGGCCCGGAAGGCGATCAGGTAGGCCAGCGGGTAGCCGAGCGCCAGGCACAGGGTCGTGGCGGCGCCCGCGTAGAGGACCGAGCGCAGGAACTGCGGCCAGTACGCGCTGAGGGCGTCCCAGTAGGTCGCGAAGTGCCAGGTGACCTTGTAGCCCTCCTCCAGGGAGCCCGTCTGCACGGACGTGGAGGCCTGGTAGATCATCGGCAGCGCGAAGAACACGACCAGCCACAGCAGGCCGGGCAGCAGCAGCCAGTACGGCGTCAGCCGGCCGCGCTTGCGGGGCGGCTTCTTCGTCGGCGCAGTCGGGGAGAGAGGCGGGGGCGCCTCGGTGAGCGTCGCCATCTCAGACCGCCGCCTCTTCCTGGATGCCGGCGTCGATGTCCTGTGCCGCGTCCAGGCCGAAGGTGTGGGCCGGACTCCAGTGCAGGACGACGTCGGCGCCGGGGACGAGCCGGGCGTCGCGGTCGACGTTCTGGACGTAGACCTCGAACTCCGGACAGACCGAGCTGTCGATCACGTACTGGGTGGAGACGCCGATGAACGAGGAGTCGGCGATCTTCCCGGTGATCCGGTTACGGCCCTCGGGGATCTCACCGGCGTCGTCGGCGTGGGTCAGGGAGATCTTCTCGGGGCGTACGCCGACCAGCACCCTGCCGCCGTTCGTGGTGGGTGCGGAGCAGCGCGCCACGGGCAGCACGAGCTTTCCGTCGCCCGCCTTGAGCACGATGTCGTCACCGGCCTTGGAGTCCACCTCGGCCTCGATCAGGTTGGAGGTGCCGAGGAAGTTGGCGACGAACGTGGTGTGCGGGTTCTCGTACAGGTCGGCCGGGGAGCCGAGCTGTTCGACGCGCCCCCCGTTCATCACGGCGACCGTGTCGGCCATCGTCATGGCCTCCTCCTGGTCGTGCGTGACGTGGACGAACGTGATGCCGACCTCGGTCTGGATGCGCTTGAGCTCCAGCTGCATCTGGCGGCGCAGCTTGAGGTCGAGGGCGCCGAGCGGCTCGTCGAGCAGCAGGACCTTGGGGTGGTTGATCAGGGCGCGGGCCACGGCGACGCGCTGCTGCTGGCCGCCGGAGAGCTGGTGCGGCTTCTTGCGGGCCTGCTCCCCGAGCTGGACGAGCTCCAGCATGTCCTCGACCTGCTTCTTCACGCTCTTGATGCCGCGCCGGCGCAGGCCGAAGGCGACGTTCTCGAAGATGTCGAGGTGCGGGAAGAGGGCGTAGGACTGGAAGACCGTGTTCACCGGCCGCTTGTAGGGCGGGAGCGCCGTCACGTCGTGGTCGCCGAGGTGGACGGTCCCGGAGGAGGGCTCCTCCAGGCCGGCGATCATGCGCAAGGTGGTGGTCTTGCCGCAGCCGGACGCGCCGAGCAGGGCGAAGAAGGAGCCCTGCGGGACGGTCAGGTCCAGCGGGTGCACGGCGGTGAAGGAGCCGTAGGTCTTGCTGATGCCGGTGAGGCGGACGTCGCCGCTGCCGCTGTCGGTCGTCTTCATCGTCGTCACGCCCCAGTGAGCTTTGCGAACTTGGCCTGGTAGGCGGTCTCTTCCTTCGAGCTCAGGGAGCGGAAGGCGTGGGACTTCGCCTGCATGGCCTTGTCGGGAAGGATCAGCGGATTGTCCGCCGCCGACTTGTCGATCTTGGCGAGGTACGGTTTCACGTCCGCGACCGGGCTCACGTAGTTGATGTACGCGGCGAGTTCGGCGGCCGGTTCGGGCTCGTAGTAGTAGTCGATCAGCCGCTCGGCGTTCGTCTTGTGGCGAGCCTTGTTGGGGATCAGCATGTTGTCGGTCGACGTCATGTAGCCGCTGTCCGGGATGACGTAGGCGACATCGGGGTTGTCCGCCTGGAGCTGCACGATGTCGCCGCCCCAGGCGACGCAGGCCGCGAGGTCGCCCTTGCTGAGGTCGGACGTGTAGTCGTTGCCGGTGAAGCGGCGGATCTGGCCCTTGTCGACCGCCTTCTGGAGGCGGGCGATGACCGCGTCGTAGTCGTCGTCGGTGAACTTCGCCGGGTCCTTGCCCATGTCGAGCATGGTCATGCCGACGGTGTCGCGCATCTCGGTCAGCAGGCCGACCCGGCCCTTCAGCTTGGGGTTGTCGAGCAGGTCGGAGACCGACTTCACCTCGACGCCGTCGAGCGCCTTCTTGTTGTAGGCGACGACCGTCGAGATGCCCTGCCAGGGGTACGAGTAGGCGCGGCCCGGGTCCCAGTCGGGGCTGCGGAACTGGTCCGACAGGTTGGCGAAGGCGTGCGGCAGGTTCGACGCGTCCAGCTTCTGGACGTAGCCGAGCCTGATCATGCGGGCGGCCAGCCAGTCGGTGAGGACGATGAGGTCGCGGCCGGTGTCCTGGCCGGCGGCGAGCTGCGGCTGGATCTTGCCGAAGAACTCGTCGTTGTCGTTGATGTCCTCGGTGTACTTGACCGTGATGCCGGTCCGCTTGCGGAAGGCGTCCAGCGTGGGACGGTGCTTCCCGCTGTCGTCGACGTCGATGTACTCCGGCCAGTTGGAGAAGTTGACGACCTTCTCCTTCGCCGAGTGGTCGTCGGCGGAGACGCCGCCCTGTGACTTGCCGGCGGCGGGGATCCCGCAGCCGGCCAGCGCTCCGAGGCCGCCCAGGGTGAGCGCGCCGCCGGCGGAGGCGCGCAACAGCGACCGGCGGGTCATGGCCGCCCTGCCGTTGCGGAAACTGCGCCGTACGGCGGCCAGTTCGGCCGGGCTCAGGCGGTCGGGCTCGTACTGCTCCATGCGCGTGGTGCCCTTTCGGGAGGTCCGGCCGTGGTCTGCGGCCGTTCGTCGTCGCTTATGAGTCCCCGAAGACCGTGCGGTGCCAGGGCTTGCGGGCCACCGCCGTGTTATCGAACATAACGTGCTTTACCTGTGTGTACTCCTCGAACGAGTACGCTGACATGTCCTTGCCGAAGCCGGACGCCTTGTAACCGCCGTGCGGCATCTCGCTGATGATCGGGATGTGGTCGTTGATCCACACGCACCCGGCCCTGATCTCGCGTGTCGCACGGTTCGCCCGGAAGACGTCCCGGGTCCACGCGGAGGCCGCGAGCCCGTAGGGGGTGTCGTTGGCGAGCCTGATGCCCTCGTCGTCGGTGTCGAACGGCAGGACGACCAGGACCGGCCCGAAGATCTCCGACTGGACGGCCTCGCTGTCCTGGGCGGCGTCCGCGATCAGGGTGGGCAGATAGTAGGCGCCGTTCTTGAGGTCGCCCTGGGGCGCCTCGCCGCCCGTCACCACGCGCGCGTAGCCGCGCGCCCGGTCGACGAAGGCGGCGACCCGGTCGCGCTGTGCGTGCGACACGAGCGGGCCGAGGTCGGTGCCCGCGGCGAACGGGTCCCCGACCCGAACGGTCTCCATCAGGGCGGCCGTCCGCTCGACGAAGGCCTGGTAGAGAGGCCGCTGCACATACGCGCGCGTGGCGGCCGTGCAGTCCTGCCCGGTGTTGATGAGCGAGCCGGCGACCGCGCCGTGGACGGCGGCCTCCAGGTCGGCGTCCTCGAAGACGACGAAGGGCGCCTTGCCGCCGAGCTCGAGGTGCAGCCGCTTGACGGTCGCGGTGGCGATCTCGGCGACCCGCCTGCCGACGGCCGTGGAGCCGGTGAAGGAGGTCATGACGACGTCGGGGTGGCCGACGAGGTGCTCGCCCGCCTCCCGTCCGGTCCCGTTGACGATGTTGATCACACCGTCGGGGATCCCGGCCTCCGACGCCGCCCGGGCGAACATCAGCGAGGTGAGCGGGGTGAGCTCGGCCGGCTTGAGCACGATCGTGTTCCCCGCGGCGATCGCCGGGAGGATCTTCCAGGCCGCCATCTGAAGGGGGTAGTTCCAGGGCGCGACGGAGCCGACGACGCCGATGGGTTCCCGGCGGACGTAGGAGGTGTGGTCGCCGGAGTACTCGCCGGCCGACTGGCCCGCGAGATGCCGGGCGGCTCCGGCGAAGAACGCGGTGTTGTCGATCGTCCCCGGGACGTCGAACTCCCGGGTCAGCTTCAGCGGCTTGCCGCACTGCAGGGACTCGGCGCGGGCGAGGTCGCCGGCTTGGCCGGCGAGGACCGCGGCGAAACGGTGCAGTGCGTCGGAACGCTCCCCCGGCGTGGCGCCCGCCCAGCCGGGAAAGGCGGCGCGGGCCGCGGCGACGGCCGCGTCGACGGTGTCCGTGCCCGCCAGGTCGTAGGTGCAGACCTCCTCACCGGTGGCGGGGTCGATCACGGCGTGGGCGCGCCCCGAGTCGCCGCGGGCGAGGCGGCCGTCGATGTACTGGGCGCCTTCCGCGAACAGCTGCTGTGCGGGGAACCGGTCCTGCATGTCGCTCTCCTCCGCCTTCGCCCCGCTGTGCGCGGGGGCGGGTGGCGTAGCTCCAGCCTGATTTGATTGCCGATCCTGACAGAGCAAGGGCACTCCAACAAGTGATTCCGTTGTTGCCTTTTGGTTACGCGACGAAATCTGTCGACGAGGGGTCGACCAGGTGTCGAGTGGCGGCGGAAAAGGCAGGACGCTCTGTCAGTGGCGCGTGCCATCCTCTGGTGCATGGAGACGATCGACAGCCGGGAGTCCCTGGTCAGGGCCGTCCGGGCGGGGGCTGGGATCAAGTACCTGCACTTCTGGGGCCACCGTCCGCGACCGGACGGACGGATCGGTGCGAGCTGCCTGAGCCAATGGTGGCCGTCACCGTTCGTGGTCGACGAGGTCGCCTACGCGACGGCGGAGCACTGGATGATGGCCGCGAAAGCGCGGCTCTTCGCGGATCCGGAGGCGCAGGAGCGGGTGCTGGCCGCAGCGTCGCCCGCCCAGGCGAAGAAGGAGGGGCGGCTGGTCCGCGGCTTCGACGACACCACGTGGGAGCGGGAGCGGTTCCGGATCGTCGTCGAGGGCAGCGTCCACAAGTTCGCCTCGGACCCCGCGCTGGGCTCGTTCCTGCTGGGCACCCGTTCGAGGGTGCTGGTCGAGGCGAGCCCGATGGACCGCGTGTGGGGCATCGGCCTGACGGCCGACGACGAGGCGGCGACGAACCCCGAGCGGTGGCGCGGCCTGAACCTGCTGGGCTTCGCCCTGATGCAGGCCAGGGAGCGGCTGCTCGCGCAGGCCTGAGACGCCGGGGGCGGGGCAGGGGCGGTTCCAGGGCGTGTTTCGAAAGTCCCGTCTGCCGGCAGACGGGACTTTCGAAACACGCCCTACGGGGCCACGATCGTCAGGACGCCCACGCCGACCGCCAGCACCAGGCCCACCGCGCCGCAGATGACGCCGGCCAGCGCCTGACCGGGGTTCGAGGCCTCACCCCGGCGGGCCTTCCCGCGCCCGATCGCGCCGAACACGACGCCGAGGATGCCGAAGACGATGGCCAGCGGCCACAGACAGAAGACGACCGCGGCCAGGATCCCCAGCACCAGTCCGGCCACGCCCGTGCCGTTGTTGTCCCCTGCACCGCCGCCGGCCCAGCCGTACAGCCCGGGCGCGCCGCCGTAGTGCGGTGGGGACGGATAGCCGTAGCCGCCGGCGTAGCCGTACGGGATCTGCCCGGGCCCGTCGGGGGCGATGGGCGGCGGCGGCACCGGCCCGCCGTGGGCCGGAGGGGCGAAGTGTCCGGGGGGCGGACCGCCCGCGGCCGTGGCGGGGTCCGGCGGCGGAAAGCCGCCGAGCGCGCCGTGCGGCTGCGGGCTCCCGAAGGGATCGGCCCAGGGCTGCGGCGTCACGCCGGGCAGCGAGGTCATCGTCTGCTGGTCGTGGACGGAGGCCGGCGCCCGGTCCTGCGCGGGGCCGGTTCCGGGGGCCGAGGGTTCGTTCGCGGCGACGGTGTGGCCGGGGCCGCTCTGCGCCGCGCCGCCGGGCGCCGCCCATGGGCTCGGGGTCAGCGGGGAGGCCGCGCCGGGAGCACCGCCGGCCGGGGCGGCCTTGTCCAACGGCACCCGGGGTGTCGTCCCGGGCTCCGCGTCCCACGGTCCGTCCGTCGCGTCGGAGGCGGGTGCGGGCCACGGGTCGCGGGCGGCGTCACCGGCCGGAGTCGGCGCGTCGTCGGACATGCGTGGATCCCCTCTGTCGCCCCTCGACCGGGCGGTCGCTCTGCGTTCCGTCATCCGTACGCCGTCCCGCCCTGCGTACGTTCCGTCATGCTACGGCCCGCGGCCGCCGAGAACGGCAGCGGGCCGCACCCCCCTCGAACGCCCGACGACTCCCTCCACCACGTCCTGCCGCGATGCCTCCACCGACCTCCGGCACCGCCGCGCCTGCGCCTACGCCTACGATGATCGGGACTCATCGATCAGCCGATCACACGCGTCCCGTCCGGCCCGCCTGGCTCGGGGTGCCGTCCCGGGGAGGACCCCATGACCGACCGACTCGACGCATCCTCAGCAGCCGCCGCCTCCGGCTCCCCCGTCTCCGGCGTGCCCGCCGGCCCCACCGCCGCGGCGGCGGCCGGCGCCCGCGACCTGCACGCCTTCGTCGCCGGGCTGCCCAAGGCCGAACTGCACGTCCACCACGTCGGCTCCGCGTCCCCCCGCATCGTCTCCGAGCTGGCCGCCCGGCACCCCGACTCCAGGGTGCCCACCGACCCCGAGGCCCTCGCCGACTACTTCACCTTCACGGACTTCGCCCACTTCATCGAGGTCTATCTGTCCGTCGTGGATCTCATCCGCACCCCGGAGGACGTCCGGCTGCTCACCTACGAGGTCGCCCGGGACCTGGCCCGTCAGCGGGTGCGCTACGCCGAGCTGACCGTCACCCCCTTCTCCTCGACCCGGCGCGGCATCGACGAACGCGCCTTCATGGACGCCATCGAGGACGCCCGCAAGGCGGCCGAGGCGGAGTTCGGGACCGTGCTGCGCTGGTGCTTCGACATCCCCGGCGAGGCGGGTCTCGAGGCCGCCGAGGAGACCACACGGCTCGCCACCGACGACCGGATCCGCCCGGAGGGGCTGGTCTCCTTCGGGCTCGGCGGGCCCGAGGTCGGTGTGGAACGTCCTCAGTTCAAGCCGTACTTCGACCGGGCGATCGCCGCCGGGCTGCGGTCGGCGCCGCACGCCGGCGAGACCACCGGCCCGCAGACGGTGTGGGACGCGCTGACGCATCTGCGCGCCGAGCGCATCGGCCACGGCACCAGCTCCGCGCAGGACGAGAAGCTGCTCGCGCACCTCGCCGAACACCGCATCGCCCTGGAGGTGTGCCCGACGTCGAACATCGCCACCCGTGCGGTCCGCACCCTCGACGAGCACCCGATCAAGGAGTTCGTGCAGGCCGGCGTCCTGGTCACGGTCAACTCCGACGACCCGCCCATGTTCGGCACCGACCTGAACAACGAGTACGCGGTCGCCGCCCGGCTCCTCGACCTCGACGAGCGGGGCGTCGCCGATCTCGCGAGGAACGCGGTCGAGGCAGCCTTCCTGGACGAGGCCGGCAAGGCCCGGCTGCGGACCGAGATCGACGTGTACACCGCCGGATGGCTCGCCCCCTGACCGTCCGGGTACGGCCACAATGGGCCCATGCAGAACGTGACCGCCGTGGCCCACCGCGGCGACCCCTACCGTCTCCGTGAGAACACGATCGCTTCGCTGCGTTCCGCGCTCGACCTGGGCGCGGACGCCGTGGAGTGCGATGTACGGCTCACCCGGGACGGCGTGCCCGTGCTGCTGCACGACGCGACGTTGAAGCGGCTGTGGGCGCACGACCGTCCGCTGGCCTCGCTGTCCGCGGCCGAGGTGCGCGGGCTGACGGCCGGCGCGGTGCCGACGCTCGCGGAGGCGCTCGCGGCGACCGAGGGCAGCCGGCTGATGCTCGACCTGCCCGGGACCCGGGAGGTGGGCGCGGCACGGCGGATCGTCGACGCCGTGCGCGAGGCCGGGGCGACGGACCGGGTGTACTACTGCGCGGGCGCCGTCGCGATGCTCGCCGTGCGCGCCGCCGACCCGTCCGCCGAGATCGCGCTCACCTGCACGAGCCTGGCGCCCCCGCGACCGGCGCTGCTCGCGGCGGTGCGGCCGCGCTGGCTCAACTACCGCTTCTCCCTGGTGGACCGGGAGCTCGCCGCGCGCGTCCACCGGGCCGGCCACCTGCTCTCCGTCTGGACCCCCGACACCCGCCGTTCCCTGCGCCGGCTCATCGGCCTGGGCGTCGACTCGATCACCACGAACCGCATCGACCTCCTGACCGCGCTGCGCAAGGAGGGCTGAGTCCCGGGGCCGTCGGACACCGGGCGCGCTGCCGTCTGCCGCGGTGGCGCCGCCCTCACACGCGGGAGAGCTGCGGCACGGTCGCCGGGTCGGCCGGGGTCTGCCGGGTCGCGTACTGCGGGACCGGTGTGTCGTCGCCGCCGGTGTCACGGACCAGCCCGTAGCGCCGCGCGCCCTGTCCCGGTCCGCTCGTGACGTCCCGCTCCACGGCGTCCCACGTTGTCGGGAAGACGTTGAGTCCGTAGTCGGCGCCCCGCTCGTTCACGGTGAGCGTGACGGTGCCCGTGAGGTAGAAGTACTCGTTCTGCCACATCTGCTGGGCGCCCGGCGGCAGGACGGCGTAGCCGGTGGCCCTGTCGCCCATGCCGGTGGCCGAGCCGTCCGTGCCGACGGGATCGTCCATCCGGCGTCCGCCGCCGGAGGCAACGTGGAAGAGCCGGCCCCTGAGGCCGGTCCAGCTCGGCATGACCAGGGCTCCGGACCGGTACTGGGGCGATATCTGCCAGCGCACGAGGACGTAGCCCTGCCCGCTGAGCGTCACGCTGTCCCCGCGGTGGTTCATGGTGGCGTGGGCGCCGCCGCTGCTGGTGACGCCGGACGCGGGCCGCTCCGGCAGGGCAGCCGGCGGGGTGTCCGGGTCGGGCGCGCGGTCGACGGCGTCGACGACGCTTCCGTACCGGGCCGCCTTCTTCACGCTCTTCGACGGTGAGGGCGACGGTGACGCCGACGGCGAGCCGGAGGGGGCGGCCTCGCCCGACGTGGAGGCGGCGGGCGAGGCGGGTGCGGCGGACACCGCGGACACCGCGGCCGCCGTCGGCGCGGTGGCCGCGCGCCCCGGCGGGTCCTCGGGCGTGTGCACGACGACGTACGCGCCGCCCGCGGCGAGCGTCGCGCCGGCCGTGACCGCGACGGCCGGCTTGCTCAGCGCGGTCAGCACCTTCGCGGACCAGCCGACGGAGGCGGTGCCGGCGGCCGCGGCGGCCGTCTTGCCGCCGAGGGCCAGGGAGATCGCGAATCCGGCCGGGACGGGCACCAGGGCGATCCCCACGAGCAGCCGTTCCGCCGGCACGACGGACTCGCAGGCGCCGTCGCAGCAGCCGCAGCCGCGGATGTGCCGGGCCAGCCGCTTGCGCCAGACGGAGTCGGGGCGACCGGTCCAGCGGGCGGTCAGCTCGCGGAGGCCGGGGCAGGCGCCGTCGAGGGCGCGCACGATGCCCCGTGAGACCTCCAGCCGCTCCTTGACCCGCTGCACGCGCACGGCCGCGTGCTGCCGGTTGATGCCGACGGCCGCGGCCAGTTCGCGCCGGGTGAGCTCGCCCGCGACCTCCAGCCACCACAGGGACAGCAGCTGCCGGTCCTCGTCGTCCAGCCAGCGCACCGCCTCCGCGACCTCCCGCCGCTGCCCTTCCAACTGCAGCCGCAGAACGGTGAGTTCGGCGAAGTCGCTGGTCCCGTCGAGGGTCGTGCTCTCATTGAGAGGGGCGTCGGTCCTGCGGCGGGCCCGGTCACGCACCTGACGCATGGCGATGGCCACCAGCCAGGAGCGGAAGCTGTCGGGGTCGCGCAGCGAACCGAGGTTGCCGACGGCCCGCAGCATGGTCTCCTGGACGACGTCGTCGACGTCGGCGTGGCCGTTGAGGGCCCGGCCGACGACGTTGTAGACGAGCGGCAGCCAGCCCGCCACCAGCTCGTCCAGCGCGTCCCGGTCGCCGGCCTGCGCGGCCGCGACGGTGGCGCGCCAGTGCCCCCCGGCCTCGGCGTCGGCGTACGTCCTCATGCCCGCACCCTCTCAGCCGGGCCCCCGTGGTTGACAATGTCGCAGATCACACCTGAGGTGACGGCCCCGACGGCCCGGGGACAACACTTTTCGCCCTCCCCCTCCCCACCCCTCCCTCTTCCTCCTCTTCCCCCCTTCTCTTCCCTCTTCTGCTCTTCTCCGGGGCGCGGCGCTCACACCGCGGGGACCGACCAGGGGTTCGGGCCGATCTCCGCCAAGCGCAGGATCTTCCTGCGCACGATGTACAGCGGGACGACCCCGATCACGCCGAAGGACATGTCGATCACGCTCCACCAGAGGGGGATGCCCCGGATCGGTCCACAGATCAGCGCGAGCGGGACGATCCCGGCACAGGCGATCATCGCGAACTCCACCACCCAGACGTTGCGGACCGGGTCGCGGTAGGGGCCGTAGAAGGCGACGGCGATCACGAGGTGCGCGAAGGCCAGCCAGTCCGTGCCGTAGAGGAGGAACGGGTAGTCGGCGTCGGCACTGTCCAGGCCGCGCCGGACGCGCTCGATCCACTCCATCGCGCCGGGCAGCCGCTCCGGCACGGACAGCGCGCGCAGCGACTCCTCCGTCCAGCGCAGTTCATGGACGAGCGGGAAGGCCGTGACGCCGCTGAGCACCAGACAGACGACGAAGAGGGCCAGCCAGACACGTATGCCCTTCAGCAGGGCGGCTCTGTCGCTCATGGCGGCAGCGTACGCCGGAATTGAACATGTTCAAAACACGATTCCCGGACGGCGGCACGCGTACCGGCGTCACCGGCGCGTGGCTGCGGCGGACGGCATGACAGACCGCTCGTCCGACTCCGCCGGAGCGGGCCGGACCCCGGCCTGCGACGGCGACGGCGACGGTGGCGACGGCGACCGGTCAGGGCTGCGGCCGCCGGTGGAGGCAGCGGTGTCGGTGGGAGCAGTCGAGGGCCGGGCGTCCGATGGCCGGGTCGCGATCGCCCCCTCGGTAGGGTCCTCGGCGACCGGGCTCGCCGGGGCCGTAGGGGTGGGCACGGTCGCCGGGCCGCTCGCCGGGGGCGGGGCGAGCGGGATCGCGGGCGGCGGCGTCCCGGACGTCGCCGGGCGCAGCGGCAGCAGGACGGCGAGCGCGGCGACGGCGCAGGTGGCGCCGGCCGCGGCCGCGGCACGCAGGGTCCGGCGGCGGCGCGCACCGCGACGGATCCGCTCGTAGCTGCCGGCGGGCGGCGCGAGACGACCGGAGGCGGGCCGCAGGACGACGGCGAGGGGGTCGTCGGGGGCGAGGTCAGGACGGCCGTCGTCGAAGTCGTCAACGGGCGTGATCAAGGCTTCTCCTCAGGTGGGCGCGGAGCAGTTCGCGGGCCGCGTGCAGGTCGGCCTTGACGGTCCCTTCCTTGCGCCCGGTCAGCGCGGACACCTCCCGGATCGGCATGTCAGCGTAGTAGTGCAGCAGGATCGGGACGCGCAGCCGGTCGGGCAGGGACTGCACGAGCATCCGCACCGAGGGGTCGGCCGGTTCGGCGCAGGGGGCGATCGCCGCCTCGGCGGTGGCGCGGCGCACGGCCCGGCGTTCCCGTTCGAGCTTGCGCCAGTGGTCGCGGACGAGGTTGGCGGCGGTGACGAACAGGAAGCCCTGGGGCTCAGCCACCGACGTCCAGCGGGCCCACAGCCGGGTGAACGCCTCCGACGCGATCTCGTGCGCCGTCTCGTCGTCGTCGACGAGACGGCGGCACCAGCCGGCCAGGCGCGGATAGAGGGCGGCGAACAGCTCGGACGCCGCCCTGTCGCGCGAGCGTGACCGTTTCAACGTTCTCCCGCAGAACTGCTCGAGCCGCTCGACCCCGCGCCCAGCACGGCGAAGACGATCACGTTGTCGCGGTATCCGTCGCCGCTGCGGGGGCCGCCGCACGTGATGAGACGCAGTTCGGGGCGGTCCACGTTCCCGTAGACGTCCTGCGTCGGGAAGTGCGACTTGTCGACGGTCCGCACCTCGGTGACGGCGAACTCGGCCGTCGTGCCGTTCTCCAGACGCGCCGCGATCCGGTCGCCGGCGTGCAGCCGGCCCAGTCGGCGGAAGACGCCGTCGCCGTACCGGCCGACCGTGACATGACCGAGGATCACCGACGGCCCCGTCTGCCCCGGAGTCGGCGAATGCTCGTACCAACCCGCCCGGTCGTGTTCCTCGACCGGAGGCACCTGGACGCTGCCGTCGGCGGCCAGTCCCAGCCGCATGACCGGGGTGTCCACCCCGATGGCCTCGATCCGCAGCCCGAGCGGCGCCGACCGCGCGAGCGGACGCACCGCCCGCCCGGCGGACACGGGGGGAGCCGAGGAAGCCGGGGAGGGCGAGGAGGCGGCGGGACCCGAGGCGGCCGTGGAGGCGCCCGGCGTGGACCCGGCCGTCGAGCCGCCGGCGCAGCCCGTGAGCAGCAGCGCTGCCAGGGCCGTCAGGGCCGCGGCGCGCCTGGAGAGCGGGCTCATGCGCCGGACGCCCTCCGGCGGCGTACGACGTGGAAGACCACGCCGGCCGCCGCGGAAGCCGCCGCCGCGCCGCCGATCAGTGCGCCGTGGCCCTCGGACGCAGGCTCGGCGACACCGGTCCCGGCCCCTCCCCTGGGCACCACGCCGACCTGGCTCGGCATGGCCGCCGGGGTCCTGCCGGACTCGGCGGGAGCGGTGGTCGGCACGGCGGAGGCGTCGGCCGGGGCCTGGGTCGGAGAGGCGGTTCGCCCGGCGGTGGTGGGCGCCGGGGCCGGCGTCGTCGAGTCGGCGAGTGCGGGCGTTGCGCCCGCCAGCAGGGCGGCACCCGCAATTGCCAGGCCGGCCAGGCCCGTTCGGGACATGAGTCGCATGAATCGCTCTCTTTCGTCGGTCCGTTGACGGATCGGACGAAGAGACGAGACAGCCCGGGACCGGGTTGTAAAGAGCTGGCAAAGTCGAAATCCGACACCCTGACGCCCACCGCCGACCCGTCAAGGGCACAGCAGACGGCCCCCGGTTCGAGCAACCGAGGGCCGAACTCCCCAAGGGGCGCGGGGAACCGCGCGACCAGCACGACAACGCGCCCGCACCCCACCACGAACGGCCGCCCGCGAGATCCCGGGCGGCCCGCGGAACGTTACGCGTCCAGGGACGTCATGACGTGCTTGATGCGGGTGTAGTCGTCGAAGCCGTAACCCGAGAGGTCCTTGCCGTAGCCGGACTTCTTGAAGCCGCCGTGCGGCATCTCGGCGACCAGCGGGATGTGGGTGTTGATCCACACGCAGCCGAAGTCGAGCTTCTTGGACATCCGCATCGCGCGGCCGTGATCCTTGGTCCACACCGAGGACGCGAGGGCGTAGTCGACGCCGTTGGCCCACTCCACCGCCTGCTCCTCGTCGGTGAAGGACTGGACGGTGATGACCGGCCCGAAGACCTCGTTCTGGATGATCTCGTCGTCCTGGTTCAGCCCGGACACCACGGTCGCGGCGTAGAAGTAGCCCTTGTCGCCGACCTGCTTGCCGCCCGCCTCGACCTTGGCGTGCGCGGGCAGCCGCTCGATGAAGCCGGACACCTGCTTGAGCTGCTGGGGGTTGTTCAGCGGGCCGTACAGCACGTCCTCGTCGTCCGGCTGCCCGGTCTTCGTCTCGGACGCGGCCTTCGCGAGCGCGGCCACGAACTCGTCGTGGATGGACTCCTGGACGAGGACGCGCGTGGCGGCCGTGCAGTCCTGGCCGGCGTTGAAGTAGCCCGCCACGGAGATGTCCTCGACGGCCTTGGCGATGTCGGTGTCCTCGAAGACCACGACCGGCGCCTTGCCGCCCAGTTCCAGGTGGACGCGCTTGAGGTCCCTGGAGGCCGACTCGGCCACCGACATGCCCGCGCGCACCGAACCGGTGATGGAGGCCATCGCCGGGGTGGGGTGCTCCACCATCAGCCGGCCGGTGTCCCGGTCGCCGGTGACGACGTTGAAGACGCCCTTGGGCAGGATGGAGCCGACGATGTCGGCGATCAGGACGGTGGAGGCCGGGGTGGTGTCCGAGGGCTTCAGGACCACCGTGTTGCCCGCGGCGATCGCCGGGGCGAACTTCCACACGGCCATCATCATCGGGTAGTTCCACGGCGCGACCTGCGCGCAGACGCCGACCGGCTCCCGGCGGACGATCGAGGTCATCCCGTCCATGTACTCGCCGGCCGAGCGCCCTTCGAGCATCCGGGCCGCGCCCGCGAAGAAGCGGATCTGGTCGACCATGGGCGGGATCTCCTCGGAGCGGGTGAGCCCGACGGGCTTGCCCGTGTTCTCCACCTCGGCCGCGATGAGCTCCTCGGCCCGCTCCTCGAAGGCGTCCGCGATCTTCAGCAGGGCCTTCTGACGCTCGGCGGGCGTCGTGTCGCGCCAGCCCGGGAACGCCTCGGCGGCGGCGGCCATCGCGGCGTCGACGTCCGCAGGGCCGGACAGCGGTGCGGTCGCGTACGCCTCGCCGGTCGCCGGGTTGACCACCTCGGTGGTCCGTCCGTCGGCGGCGTCCCGGAACTCACCGGCGATGTAATTCCGTAGTTTGCGCATCGGACGCAGCTCGGTGCTCACTGCCGGGCCTCCTGATCGGTTTCTGACTGCTGGGGGTGTCCATGTACTGAGACACCCACCCTAATCCGCCCGCCCACGTTTTCAACACCCCCGATCGCGCCATGACTGCGGAATCCGCAGATCTCACTCACGTAAACAACGAATTTCATCGCCTCGACCTTGCGGAACTGTCGAGCTGTCGTGCACAGTGACGTCGTGGCCAGTCGAAGCGCAGAGCACAGGGACTCCCGCGAGTCCAGGAACGGCAGCACCCCTCACCTGGATGCCGTCAGCCTCGCCATCATCGAACAGCTCCAGGAGGACGGCCGCCGGCCGTACGCCGCGATCGGCAAGGCCGTCGGCCTGTCGGAGGCGGCCGTGCGCCAGCGCGTCCAGAAGCTGCTCGACCAGGGCGTGATGCAGATCGTCGCCGTCACCGACCCGCTCACCGTGGGCTTCCGGCGGCAGGCGATGGTCGGGATCAACGTCGAGGGCGACGTGGAGTCCATAGCGGAAGCGCTCACCGACATGTCCGAGGTCGAGTACGTGGTGATGACCGCGGGCTCCTTCGACGTCCTCGCCGAGATCGTCTGCGAGGACGACGACCACCTGCTGGACGTCATCAACAAACGCATCCGGGCCCTGCCCGGCGTGCGCTCCACCGAGAGCTTCGTCTATCTGAAGCTCAAGAAGCAGACCTACATGTGGGGAACCCGATAACCGTGAGGACCCGATAACCGTGAGCACCAAGGACCTCAGCCGCACCGCGTACGACCACCTGTGGATGCACTTCACCCGCATGTCCTCGTACGAGAACTCGCCGGTACCGACCATCGTCCGGGGCGAGGGCACCTACATCTACGACGACAAGGGCAAGCGCTACCTCGACGGCCTCGCCGGCCTGTTCGTGGTGCAGGCGGGCCACGGGCGCGTGGAGCTCGCCGAGGCGGCCTTCAAGCAGGCCCAGGAACTGGCGTTCTTCCCCGTCTGGTCCTACGCGCACCCCAAGGCCGTGGAACTCGCGGAGCGTCTGGCCGACCACGCGCCGGGCGACCTCAACAAGGTCTTCTTCACCACCGGCGGCGGCGAGGCCGTGGAGACCGCCTGGAAGCTCGCCAAGCAGTACTTCAAGCTGACCGGCAAGCCGACCAAGTACAAGGTCATCTCACGGGCGGTCGCCTACCACGGCACCCCGCAGGGCGCCCTGTCCATCACCGGCCTGCCGGCCCTCAAGGCCCCCTTCGAGCCGCTCGTCCCGGGCGCGCACAAGGTGCCGAACACCAACATCTACCGCGCCCCGATCCACGGCGACGACCCCGAGGCCTTCGGCCGCTGGGCCGCCGACCAGATCGAGCAGCAGATCCTCTTCGAGGGCCCGGACACGGTCGCGGCCGTCTTCCTGGAGCCCGTGCAGAACGCCGGCGGCTGCTTCCCGCCGCCGCCCGGCTACTTCCGGCGGGTGCGCGAGATCTGCGACCAGTACGACGTGCTGCTCGTCTCGGACGAGGTCATCTGCGCCTTCGGCCGCCTCGGCACGATGTTCGCCTGCGACAAGTTCGGCTACGTCCCGGACATGATCACCTGCGCCAAGGGCATGACGTCGGGCTACTCCCCGATCGGCGCCTGCATCGTCAGCGACCGGCTGGCCGAGCCGTTCTACAAGGGCGACAACACCTTCCTGCACGGCTACACCTTCGGCGGCCACCCGGTCTCGGCCGCGGTGGGCCTGGCCAACCTGGACCTGTTCGAGCGCGAGGGCCTGAACCAGCACGTCCTCGACAACGAGGGCGCGTTCCTGTCCACGCTCCAGAAGCTGCACGACCTGCCGATCGTCGGCGACGTCCGCGGCAACGGCTTCTTCTACGGCATCGAGCTCGTGAAGGACAAGGTCACCAAGGAGTCCTTCGACGAGGAGGAGACCGAGCGCGTCCTCTACGGCTACCTCTCCAAGGCCCTGTTCGAGAACGGCCTGTACTGCCGTGCGGACGACCGCGGCGACCCGGTCGTCCAGCTCGCCCCGCCGCTGATCTCCAACCAGGAGACGTTCGACGAGATCGAGCAGATCCTGCGCGCCACGCTGACGGAGGCGTGGACGAAGCTGTGACGTCCGTGACGTCAGCCTGATCAGCTGATCAACACCGGCCCCGGTGTCTGCCGTTCGAGTGGGAAACGGCGGTCCGGGGCCGTGTGCTGTCCGGCCTCCCGCCGTCGCCTGCCTAGCGTGCCAGTGACCGATCGGCCCTGCCTTCGTTCCCCCGCTCGGGGGATCGGCACGGGAACCACAGATCTGAACCGAGGTGTACGCCCATGGAGGCTCCGCCGGACAACGACGTGCTCTGGGCACGCTCCCTGCACTTCACGCACCCCGACGGCTCCCCCGGGCTGGCCGGGGTCTCGATGGGTGTGCGGGAGGGCGAGATCCTCGCCGTCGGCGGGCCCCGCGGCAGCGGCAAGACGACGCTGCTGCGCTGTCTGTCCGGCCTCGCCTCCGCCCGGCGCGGCGAGGTCTGGTTCAACAGCGTGCCCGTGCACACGATGGGCCCGTCGGCCCGCGAACGGCTGCGCCGGGACCGCTTCGGCTGGATCGACCCGGTCCCCCTCCTCGTCCCCGAGCTGAACGTCTGGGAGAACGCCGCCCTGCCCCTCATGCTGCGCGGCACCAGCCGCCGGCGGGCCAAGGTCGCCGCGCTGGAATGGCTGGAACGCCTGGACGTCGGCGACCGCTCCCGGCTGCGCCCGCACGAACTCACCCAGGCCGAGCGGCAGCGGGTCTGCATCACCCGGGCCCTGGCCCCGGCCCCCTCGATCCTCTTCGCGGACGAGCCCACCGCGCCGCTCCACCGGGCGGACCGCGCCCACGTCCTGCGCACCCTGACCTCGGCGGCCCGCTCGCACGGCATCACGGTGGTGCTCGCCACCCACGACCCGCAGACCGCGGCCCTCGCGGACCGCACGGTCGCCCTGCTGGACGGGCGCCGGGTGAACACCGTCCATCTGCCGCCCGTCACGGAGCCGGAAGGCCGGGAAGCCGCGTGCTCGCTCTCCGTCTGACCCGCAGCGCCCACCCCGCCGTCCAGCTCCGCCGGCTCCTGGTGGCGGCGGCCTCGGCGGGCACCGGCTTCCTCCTGCTGAGCACCCTCGGCCACGCGCTCACCCACCCCGAGGCGCCGGCGTCCGCCGCACTCCGGCTCGCCTGGTGCGCGGCGCCGCTGGCCGCCACGGTCTACTTCGCCAGGGCGGTCGCCCGCACGGACCCCGGCACCCGCCCGCGCCCCGGGCTGGCGGCGATCGGTCTCGGGCCGACCCGTCTGATGGTCGTCTCGGCGACGACGACGGCCCTGTCGACGCTGCTCGGCTCGATGCTGGCCCTGCTGCTCTTCCTCCACCTCCGCGGCGACCTCACGGGCATGCCGTTCGACGGGGCGGCGAGCGACTTCCTGGCGGCGGGCCGGCCGCTGCCCCTGCCGGCCGCGCTGACCCTCCTCGCCCTGGTCCCCGCGGCCTCGTCCGTGGCGGTGGCGCTGATGCTCCGGCCGAGGGACGCGCGCGTGGCGGCCCGGGCGACCCCGAGACTGCTCGGCCGCTTCGGCGCACCCGGTGCGAAGGGCCCGGGCGGGACGTTCGGCGCGTACGGCAGATACGGCACCAACCGCACGACGGCGTCCCGCGCATCCCGTCCGTCCCCTCGGTCCCCCGACGGAAATCCCCGGACCGGCGCCCGGGCCGCCGGGGCCCCGGTCGACGACGGCACCCGGACCGCGGACGGCCCGGACGGCCCCCACGGCCCCGGCGCGCGCGAGCGTGCCGCTCGGAACGCCGACGGCCACGAGCACGGGCCCACGGCCGCGGAGGACCGTACCGGCCAGGCAGGGGACGGCCGGGCGCGCCGCACACCCGACGGCCGCGCCGAACCCGACGGCCGGACCGCTTCCGACGCGGTCGCAGAGGCCACGGGCGGCCTGGTGGCCCGGTCGACCGGCGGCGACGACGCCGCGGCCGCGGGGCCGCGGGGCTCCCGGCAGGCCGACGGCGGCGGCGTCCCGGACGCGCTCCGGCGCACCGTCCCGGCCGCCGCCGCCCGCCCCGCCCGTACGGCGACCGAACGCCTCGCCCTTCCCGACGGCCCGGACGTCCACCCGGCGAACGGCACCGACGCGAAGGCGGCCGACGGCCGAGGCGACAGGGCCGCGAACGGACGGCCCACGAACGGACGGCACGCCGACAACCTCCCCGGCCCGGCGGCCGAGGACCACCCGGCCGTGGAGGGCCGTCGTACGGCGGCTCAGCGCTCCACGGCGGACGTCGCGCCGCAGGGCTCGAGCATCGAACCGCCTCCGCCGGCGGACGGCGACCCCGCGGAGGACCCGGCCGGCCCGGGGTTCCACGCCCCGCGGAACCCGCCGGCCCCCGACCCCACCGCCCTCCCCTGGGGCGCCGCACTGCTCGCCACCGGGCTGGCGGTGGAGGGGTACGCGAGCCGGACAGCCGACGGCGGCGGGCTCCCCCTGCCCGGCGGTCTGCCCGAGGGCCCCGCCGCCGTGTTCCTCGGCTGGACCCTCACGGTCGTGGGTCTCGCCCTCGCCGGCCCGGGCCTCACCCACCTGTGCGGCCGTCTGCTGCAGTCGGCCCGTCCCGGCGCCCTGCGCCTCCTCGCGGGCCGTGGGCTGATGCAGGAGGCGTCCAGGATCGGCCGTCCGCTGGGGGTGGTCTGCGCGGTGACCTCGGGCGCGTACACGATGGCCGCGCTGTACGACCCGGCCGACCCGTCCTTCGGCCCGCTGTCCACACTGGGCGCGCTGGTCGTGGCGGGCTGCACCGTCGCGACGCTCCTGACGTCGGCCGTCGAGGCGAGGCAGGCCCGCGCCGACACCACCGCCGCCCTGCTGCGCCTCGGCGCCCCGACCAAGACCCTGCGCAGCGCCGCCGCACTGCGCGCCGGCGCCCTGCTGACGCTCTTCGTCCCGCTCACCCTGGTGGTGGCCGAACTGGCGGCTCTCCCGTTGGCCCGCTGAGACACCGTCCGAAAAAATCTCCCGCATCCCCGATGAGTTCGCGGCGACCCCTCGGTCTACCCCACCGAACAGTACATCTGAACGACACGAACCCTTGGGAGAGCACGATGACCACCCCGGCCTACCAGCAGATGATCTTCGTGAACCTGCCCGTGAACGACCTCGACGCGTCGAAGAAGTTCTTCACCGAGCTCGGTTACGGGATCAACCCGCAGTTCAGCGACGACAACGCGGCCTCCGTGGTGATCAGCGACACGATCGTCGCGATGCTGCTCACCAAGCCGTTCTACTCGACCTTCACCAAGAAGGACATCGCGGACGCCTCGACGACCAGCGAGGTCCTGATCGCGCTGAGCGCGGAGAGCCGCGAGAAGGTCGACGAGCTGGTGGACCGCGCGCTCGCCCTCGGCGGCTCCGCCAGCGGTCAGACCCAGGACATGGGCTTCATGTACGGCCGTTCCTTCGACGACCTCGACGGCCACACCTGGGAGATCGTGTGGATGGACCCGTCGGCCGTCCAGGGCTGAACCCCGCGGAGCCGTGCCCGGGCCCGCACGACGGCGCCCGGCAGGGGCGGGTGCATCCGACGCCACCCGCCCGGCCGCTCCTGCGGCCACTCGCCGGAAGCGGACGACGACGTCCCGTTTCACCCCGGTTGACCGGATCGAGGAGGTCCGGGAGGCGCCGAAACGTCTCGGTCGTTAATAAGAGGGCAAAGTCAACCGCCCGGAGGACTCCCCGGATTGACACTTCTTATGAAACGCTTATAGACCTGTGGGTCTGCTGGGGATGGTGACGCACTCGGCTCACCGGGGGCGCCATCTCCCCCTCCACCCCCCGCAGTTGCGCTTCCCGTAAAGGACAAACGTGTCCCTTTCCCGCCGTATCGCCGCCCGTTCGGTGCGCATGCTCGGTGTCACCGCCGCCGCCTCCGCCCTCGCCCTCAGCGCCTCGGGCACCGCGCTGGCCTGCGAGATAGGCGACTTCTCCGCCGCAGCCGCCTGCGACGGCGCCAAGGGCGTCATCACCGTCACCGACAAGGACGCCTCGGGTGTCCCGGCCGTCATCACCGTCTTCCTCGAGAACAACGGCGCCGACTTCCGGCAGGTCGGCACGGAACAGACCGTCAAGGGCTCGAAGAAGGGCGTCACCGTCTCCTTCGCCGAGGACTGGGAGCCGGGCGCGATCTACCGGATCCACGTCAAGGCCGTCAAGGGCAAGAAGCTCCTGGTCGACACCGACATCAACGCCGGCGAGAACCTGACCACCCCGGCCAAGGCGTGCGCGGCCGACACCTCCACGCCGACCGGCACCCCGTCCTCGACGCCTCCCTCGACGCCGTCGGGCACCACCACCACGCCGCCGGCCGAGACGGCGACCGCCCTGCCGTCGCCGTCCGAATCGACGAGCGACAGCTCCGCGCCCGGCGCGCCGTCCGCGAGCAACGCGCCCTCGGCCGCGGTCCAGGAGTCCAACCTCGCCGAGACCGGCGCCAGTTCCAGCACCGGCCTGATCGTCGGCGTCGCGGGCGCCCTGGTCGTCGTCGGCGGCGGCGCGGTGTTCTTCGGAATGCGTCGCCGCGGGTCCAGCCACCGCTGACCGCGCGACGGACACACGGATGCGCGGCCCGTCCCCTCACCGGGACGGGCCGCGCGCGTGTTTCTCGGCGGCCCACATGTTCCGCGGCGGCCCGCCGTCCGGCTCCCCTCAGCCGGACGGGGTCTTCGCCGGCCGGAACTCCGGCGCCTCCCGCTCGCCGGACACCTCCGACCCGGGGCTGCCCCACGGCAGTCGGCGGTGGAAGCCGCGCGGGACGGAGCCGAGCGGGGCACGCCGGGCGACCGTCGCCCGGCGGCGCGGATCACTCCAGCACCACGATCTCGGCCGGGTCGAAGGAGACTCCCACCGCGTCGCCGACCCCGGGTGCGTCCCGCAGCGCACACGCCGCCTCGAGCGTCGGCGCGTCCTCCGGCCGCAGCCGCAGGGCGACATGGGTGCCGCGGAACGTGCGCGCGGCGACCGTGCAGCGCAGCCCCTCGTCCGCGCCGGCCAGGCGGACGCCGGCGGGCCGCACGAGCAGCGTGCGCGCCCCCTGACCGGAGCCGGCCGGCACCGGCACCTTCCCCCACGGCGTGACCGCCGCCTCGCCCGTGACGGTCGCCGCCACCACGTTGTCGAAGCCGAGGAAGCGGGCCACGAACGCGTCCGCCGGCCGCTGCCACACCTCGAGGGGCGTGCCCGACTGGGCGATCCGGCCGTCCCGCATCACCACGACCCGGTCGGCGAGCGCGAACGCCTCACCCTGGTCGTGCGTGACCGCGAGCACGGTCGTGCCCAACCGGCCGAACAGCTCCCGCAGTTCTCCCACGAGGCGCTCGCGCAGTGACCGGTCGAGCTGCCCGAGCGGCTCGTCGAGCATCAGCAGCCGGGGCCGCGGGGCGAGCGCCCGGGCCAGCGCCACCCGCTGCTGCTCACCGCCGGAGAGCGCCGCCACGGCGCGGCCCCCCGCCCCCGGCAGCCCGACCAGCTCGAGCAACTCCCGCACCCGGTCGCCCCGTCGACCCTTCGGCATACCGCGCATACGCAGCCCGAAGGCCACGTTGCCGGCCACGTCCCGCTGCGGGAACAGCTGGTGGTCCTGGAACATCAGCCCGATCTCCCGCTGGTGCGCGGGCGTCCCGGCCTGGTCGCGTCCGTCGAGCCGGACCCGTCCGCCGTCCAGCGGCTGGAGCCCGGCCACCGCCCGCAGCAGCGTCGACTTGCCGCTGCCGCTGGGCCCGAGCACACACACCACCTCGTGCTCGGCGACCGCGAGATCGACCTCGTCGAGTGCGGCGTGCCCGCCGAACCGCACGGTCGCGCGTTCCAGCTCCAGCAGCATCAGAACTCTCCCGTCCGGTCGGTGCGCAGTCGCTCGAGCACCAGCAGCGCCACCGCGCACACCACCATCAGAATCGTCGAAAGGGCCATCGCCTGGCCGTAGTTGAGCTCTCCTGCCCGGCCGAGCAGTCGCGCCACGGCGACCGGCAGGGTCGGGTTGTCGGGCCGTGCGATGAACACGGTCGCCCCGAACTCCCCGAGCGACACCGCGAAGGCGAACCCGGCCGCGACGAGCAGCGCCCGCCGCACCAACGGCAGGTCCACCTCCCGCCAGACCCGCCACGGGGACGCGCCCAGCACGGCGGCGGCCTCGCGCAGTCGCTGATCCACCGCCCGCAGCACCGGCAGCATGGTCCGCACGACGAAGGGGACGCCGACCAGCGCCTGCGCGAGCGGGACGAGAATCCAGCTGGTCCGCAGGTCCAGCGGAGGCTCGTCCAGCGCGATCAGGAAGCCGAAGCCGACGGTCACCGCGGAGACGCCCAGCGGCAGCATCAGCAGGGCGTCGAAGCCGCGTACCAGCCGTCCGGCGTCCCGTCGGGCCAGCGCGGCCGCGGCGAGCCCGCCGACGAACACGGCGACGGCGGTCGCGACGACGGCGTACTCCAGCGAGTTGCCGATCGCGTCGATCGGCGGAACCAGGAAGACGTTGCCGTCGTCGCTGGTCAGCGCACGGTAATAGGCGAAGTCGGGCGCGTCGAAAGAGCGTTGCACCAGCACCGCGAGCGGCAGCGCCAGCAGCACGGCGATCGTGGCGAGCACCCCGGCCAGCAGCGTCCACTGCCCCGCCCCACGCGGCCGGCGCGCCGTGCCGGCCGCGTCGACCAGCCGCAGCGCTGACTCCCGCCGCCGCACCGTCCAGGCGTGCACGGCGAGGATCGCGCCCACGGCGGCGAACTGGACGATCGTGAGGACGGCGGCCGTCGACAGGTCGAGGATCTCGGAGGTCTGCCGGTAGATCTCCACCTCGAGGGTGGAGAAGGTGGGGCCGCCGAGGATCTGCACCACGCCGAACGAGGTGAAGGTGAACAGGAACACCATCAGCGCGGCAGCCGCGACGGCGGGTCCGAGCGCCGGCAGGGTGACCGTGCGCCAGGCACGCAGACGGGACGCGCCCAGCATCCTCGCCGCCTCCTCCTGCCGGGGGTCCAGCTGCGCCCACAGCCCGCCCACCGTCCGGACGACGACCGCGTAGTTGAAGAACACGTGCGCCAGCAGGATCGCCCACACCGTGGTGTCCAGCCGTACGCCCCACAGCTCGTCGAGCAGCCCGCCCCGGCCGACCAGCGCCAGGAACGCCGTGCCGACGACGACCGTCGGCAGCACGAACGGCACGGTGACGACGGCCCGCAACACCTGCTTCCCGGGGAAGTCGAGGCGCGCGAAGACATAGGCGGCGGGCAGCGCGACCAGCAGGGTGAGAGCGGTGGAGGCCAGCGCCTGCCAGAGGGTGAACCACAGGACGTGCCGGATGTCGGACTGCGCGAGCACGTCCCCCACCCGCCCGAACCGCCAGGAGCCGTCGGCGTCCAGCCCCCGGGCGACGATCGCGGCGACCGGGTAGGCGAAGAAGATCGCGAAGAACGCGACGGGCACGGCCATGAGACCGAGCCGCGCCGCCACGCTCCCCCGGGCGTGGCGGACGCCGCGGACGCCCTCACCACTCCCGCCTCCCCCGCCTCCCGGAGCCTTGGGAGCTCCCTCGGCCGGGTCTACTTCAGTACGAGCGAGGTCCACGACTTGACCCACTGGTCGCGACGGTCGGCGATCTTCGCCGGGTCCATGGTCTCGGGGTGCTCGGCGGCGGGCCCGTACTGCGTGAACTCGGCGGGCACGGCCGCCCCCTTCACCACCGGGTAGACGAACATGTTGAGCGGCATGTCCTGCTGGAACTTCTTGCTGATCAGGAAGTCGATCAGCGCCTTGCCGCCCTTGGCGTCGGCCGCGTTGCTCAACAGCCCGGCGAACTCGATCTGCCGGAAGCAGGTGCCGGTCGCGACACCGGTGGGTGCGGTGGTCGGCTTGGGGTCGCCGAAGACCACCTCGGCGGGCGGCGAGGAGGCGTAGGAGACGACCAGCGGACGGTCGGCCTTCGCCTTCCTGCCGCCGGCGGACCCGGAGAACTCCTCGTTGTAGGCCTGGTCCCAGCCGTCGACCACCTTCACCCCGTTCGCCTTGAGCTTCTTCCAGTAGCCCTCCCAGCCGGCGTCGCCGTACTGCGCGGCCGTGCCGAGCACGAAGCCGAGGCCGGGCGAGGAGGTGGCGGCGTTCTCGGTGACGAGGAGGTCCTTGTACGCGGGCTTCACCAGGTCGTCGAAGGTGGCCGGCGGGGCCAGCTTGTGCGCGGTGAAGTACGCCTTGTCGTAGTTGACGCAGATGTCGCCGAAGTCGACGGGCGTGACCCGGTGCTTGTCGGCGTCCAGCCGGTACCGGGCGTCGACCTGGTCCAGCCCCTTCGCCTCGTACGGCTGGAACAGCCCGTTGTCGAGCGCGCGGGAGAGAAGGGTGTTGTCGACGCCGAAGAAGACGTCGCCCTGCGGGTGGTCCTTGGTGAGGATCGCCTTGTTGACGGCCTGCCCGGCGTCGCCGTCCTTGAGGACCTTCACCCGGTAGCCGGACTGCTTCTCGAAGTCCGCGAGCACGCTCTTGGAGACGGCCCACGAGTCGTGGCTGACGAGGGTGACGGTCTTGGAGTCCGCCTCGCTCTTCCCGTCCGTCGACGACCCGCACGCGGACAGGACGACCAGGCCGAGCCCGACGGCCGCGGCGACGAAGGTCTTGTTCTGCACTGGAATTCCTCCTGGGGTGGACCAGGAAGAGACGCGGCCCTGCCCGGGGTCCGCACGGGACCCCGGGCAGGGCGCAACAGCTCGAGTGATGACCGAACTTCCTACCCAGAATGACCTGGGCGAGGTTCAGAGGGTCTGCGGCCCGGTTGCCGCACTCTCAGCGCTGTGGCGCTCCCCTGTCGGAATATGAAGATGTCTGAATCTGACGATGCGATGTGGCCAGATTACCTCTCCGTGGCCGCGAGCTGACCACAGGCGCCGTCGATCTCCTGACCACGGGTGTCCCGGACGGTGACCGGCACCCCGTGCGCGGCGATCGCCTCGACGAACGCCTTCTCGTCCTCGGGCCGGGACGCCGTCCACTTCGAGCCCGGGGTCGGGTTCAGCGGGATCAGGTTCACATGCACGGGCTTGCCGCGCAGCAGCCGGCCGAGCCGGTCACCGCGCCAGGCCTGGTCGTTGATGTCCCGGATCAGCGCGTACTCGATGGACAGCCGACGGCCGGACCGCTCGGTGTACTCGAACCCGGCGTCCAGCACCTCGCGCACCTTCCACCGCGTGTTCACGGGGACGAGGGTGTCGCGCAGTTCGTCGTCGGGGGCGTGCAGGGAGATCGCGAGCCGGCACTTGAAGCCCTCGTCGGCGAACCGGTGGATGGCCGGCACCAGCCCGACCGTCGACACGGTGATGCCCCGCTGGGACAGCCCGAGGCCGTCGGGCGCCGGATCGGTGAGGGCGCGCACGGCTCCCACGACCCGCTTGTAGTTGGCGAGCGGCTCGCCCATCCCCATGAACACGATGTTCGACAGCCGCGCCGGCCCGCCGGGGACCTCCCCGTCCCGCAGCGCACGCATCCCGTCGACGATCTGGTGCACGATCTCGGCGGTGGACAGGTTCCGGTCGAGCCCCGCCTGCCCGGTCGCGCAGAACGGGCAGTTCATCCCGCACCCCGCCTGCGAGCTGATGCACATGGTCACCCGGTCCGGGTACCGCATCAGCACCGACTCCACGAGCGTGCCGTCGAACAGCCGCCACAGCGTCTTGCGCGTGGTCCCCTGGTCCGTCGACAGATGCCGCACGACCGACATCAGGTCCGGCAACAGCGCCTCGCGCAGCTTCTCGCGGGAACCGGCGGGGATGTCGGTCCACTCCGCCGGGTCGTGCGCGTAGCGCGCGAAGTAGTGCTGCGAGAGCTGCTTGGCGCGAAACGGCTTCTCGCCGACCTCCGCCACGACCTCCTTCCGCTCGGCGGGCGAGAGATCGGCAAGGTGCCGCGGCGGCTTCTGGGCTCCGCGGGGGGCGACGAATGTGAGTTCTCCGGGCTTCGGCATAACACGACCAGTGTCGCAGATCATCTCCGGCCCCCCGGTCCGCAGCGGGGTGGGAGTGGTCACCCACGAGCACCGCCTGCCGGCGTCGTTCGGCTCCCTACGGCCCGGAGACGGCCCGAAGGGCGTGCGACCGGGAATGGGATGATCCCCCCGGAGGGATGCGAGTGGACATGTTCGAACTGATGGAGTGGCTGGCCGAGCGCGGCGTCACGACCGTCTTCAAGGTCGACGGTGACCGCGTCGTCGAGCGACGGGCGGCATGGATGGTCATCGTCAGCGGCGGCCCGCTCGGTGACGACTCGTTCTTCCGTGCCGACCTGGCCACGCCGGACGCATGCCTCGACTCGCTGCTCACGCACCTGGAGACCAACGGCCTGTCCCCGTTCGCATGACCAACGGCCTCTGCTCGTGAGCCGGTCGTGCCACGGCAGCGGGCCCCGTCCTGGAGAGGAGGACGGGGCCCGCGACGCACGTGTGGGTGCCGTCAGCCCGAACCCGCGAACAGGACGAAGAGGGCCCAGACCACCGGTGCCGTCGGCAGAAGGCTGTCCAGGCGGTCCATGATTCCGCCGTGGCCCGGCAGCAGGGTGCCCATGTCCTTGATGCCCAGGTCCCGCTTGATCATGGACTCGCCCAGGTCGCCCAGCGTGGCGCTGACCGCGACGGCGAGACCGAGCAGCAGGCCCTGCCACCACGTGCCGTCGTCGATCAGGAACTGCATGCACAGCGCACCGGCCACCATCGCGAACGACACCGCGCCGAGCAGGCCCTCGCGGGTCTTGCCGGGGCTGATGCGCGGAGCGAGCTTGGTCTTGCCGAAGCGCCAGCCGACGGCGTACGCACCCGTGTCGCTGACGACCGTCAGGAGCAGGAAGATCAGGACGCGGAAGGCCCCGTCGTCGGCGGTGAGCATCAGGGCGACGAACGTGGCCAGGAACGGGACGTAGAAGGCCGCGAAGACGCCGGCGGTGACGTCCTTCAGGTAGCCCTCGGGCGGCTCGGTCATGCGCCAGACCAGCACCGCGAGCGCGGTGAGGGCCATGGCGACCCAGGCGCCCTCGGGTCCCCGGACGTATCCGGCGACGACCATCGCGGCCCCGCCGACCGCGAGCGGCACGAGCGGCGCCTTGATGCCCTTGCGCTCCTGCAGCCTGCTGGTCAGCTCCCACAGACCCACGACGACGGCGACCGCTATCACGCCGACGAACACGGCCTTGACGACGAACAGCGACGCCACGATCACGACGCCGAGCCCGACGCCGACCCCTATGGCCGCGCCCAGGTCTCGGCCCGCGCTCTTCTTCTGCGGTGCGGGCGCCGGCTGAGGGGCGTCGGGCATGGGCTCCGGATTCTGCGGCACCGCCGCAGGGGGCTGTGCCGACGGGGTGTCGTTGCCGTGGGCGGCGTCGCCGTAGGACTGGGTGCCGTAGGGCGCGCCGCCGTAGTTCTCGTCTCGGAACAAGGGGCCGCCCGGCCGAGCGGCCCCCCGGTCGTCATCCTGGTGACCGCCGTGTGCGGGTACGTCGGGGACGATGGGCATGGGGCGAGTCTGCTGCGCCTCAGGCGCATCGTACGCGGGACCCGCCGGGGCGGCCCCCTGGACAGGTCCCGGCCCCTGGTCGACGGGCCCCCAGTACCCGGCCCTCGGTCCGGCGTGCGGCGGTGAGCCCCAGGAAGAGTCGTTCATCAGACCTCGAGAAGCTCTGATTCCTTGTGCTTCAGGAGCTCGTCCACCTGGGCGACGTACTTCGCGGTGGTGTCGTCGAGCTCCTTCTCCGCACGGCGGCCCTCGTCCTCGCCGACCTCGCCGTCCTTGATCAGCTTGTCGATCGCGTCCTTGGCCTTGCGGCGGACCGCGCGGATGGACACCTTGGCGTCCTCGCCCTTGCCCTTGGCGACCTTGATGTAGTCACGGCGGCGCTCCTCGGTCAGCTCCGGGAACACCACGCGGATGATGTTGCCGTCGTTGCTCGGGTTGACGCCCAGGTCGGAGTCGCGGATCGCCTGCTCGATGTTGCGCAGCGCGGTCTTGTCGAACGGGGTCACCACCGCCATGCGCGGCTCCGGCACCGAGAACGAGGCCAGCTGGTTGATCGGCGTCGGTGCGCCGTAGTAGTCGGCGACGATCTTGTTGAACATCGCCGGGTGCGCACGGCCGGTGCGGATCGCGGCGAAGTCCTCCTTGGCGACGACGACGGCCTTCTCCATCTTCTCCTCGGCCTCGAGGAGGGTCTCTTCGATCACCACTTGCTCCTGCGTGTCTTGAGTAGGCCCGGCTGCGGATCCTTGCGGGGGCGGCGGCCGGCTGCGTCGCGTCTTCTTCCTGCACGGTTCCCGACCGGCAGGACATTGTCCATCCCCCGACCAGGGTCCGCCCCCCGGTCAGGTGTTGTCGTACGAAACCGGGTTTCCACCGGTCAGGCTCGGCCGCCTTGCTCGTCCACGAGCGTGCCGATCTTCTCACCCTTGACGGCGCGAGCGATATTGCCCTCCGCGAGAAGCTCGAAGACGAGGATCGGGAGTTTGTTGTCCCGGCACAGCGTGACCGCCGTGGCGTCGGCGACCTTCAGCTCGCGCGTGATGACCTCGCCGTAGCCGAGGGCGTCGTACTTGACGGCCGCCGGGTTGGTCTTGGGGTCGGAGTCGTAGACGCCGTCCACACCGTTCTTGCCCATGAGCAGCGCCTCGGCGTCGATCTCCAGGGCGCGCTGCGCGGCGGTGGTGTCGGTGGAGAAGTACGGCATGCCCATACCGGCGCCGAAGATCACCACACGGCCCTTCTCCAGATGCCGCACGGCGCGCAGCGGGATGTACGGCTCGGCGACCTGGCCCATCGTGATGGCGGTCTGGACGCGGCTGTCGATGCCCTCCTTCTCCAGGAAGTCCTGGAGGGCGAGGCAGTTCATGACGGTGCCGAGCATGCCCATGTAGTCCGAGCGGGCGCGGTCCATGCCGCGCTGCTGGAGTTCGGCGCCGCGGAAGAAGTTGCCGCCGCCGATGACGACCGCGATCTCGGCGCCGTCGCGCACGACCGCGGCGATCTCGCGGGCGATCTTGTGCACCACGTCGGGGTCCACGCCCAGGCCCCCACCGCCGGAGAACGCCTCTCCGGACAGCTTCAGCAGGAACCGGCCGTGTACCTTGCCGTCGTCGCTCTTCTGGGCCTTGGTGGTCATGGGAGTTCCCGCCTCTTTCGCGTGGTGCACAAACGAAGAAGGCCACTGCCGGTGGGGTGTCGTTCGCATCCCATGCGCGGCAATGGCCTCCTCGTCAGATCTGCTGTCGTCCGCCACGCGTGCGCGTGACGGCGTACCGGACGACTGCACCCGACCCTATCGGGCCGACGCGTCGATCGCGGTACGGACTCAGATGCCGACCTTGATGCGCGAGAAGCGCTTCAGGGTGACACCGGCCTCGTCCAGAACCTTCTGGACCGACTTCTTGTTGTCGAGCGCGTACGGCTGGCCGAGCAGCGTGGCGTCCTTGAAGAAGCCGTTGAGGCGACCCTCGACGATCTTCGGCAGGGCGGCCTCGGGCTTGCCCTCGGCGCGGGTGGTCTCCTCGGCGACGCGGCGCTCGGACTCGACGACCTCGGCCGGCACGTCCTCCTTGGAGAGGTACTTCGGCGCGAAGGCGGCGATGTGCTGGGCGACGCCCTTGGCGATCTCGGCGTTCGGCTTGTCCAGCTCGACGAGAACACCGATCTGCGGGGGCAGGTCGGGCATCGTGCGGTGCATGTACGCGGTGACGTAGCCGTCGGCGAACTGCGCGAAGCGGTCCAGCACGATCTTCTCGCCGAGGTTGGCGTTGGCCTCGTCCACGAACGCCTGGACGGTCTTGCCGGCCTCGATCTCGGAGCCGAGCAGCGCCTCGATGTCGGCCGGGGCGGTCTTCGCCACGTGCTCGGCGATCGCGGCCGCGACGGCCTGGAACTTGTCGCCCTTGGCGACGAAGTCGGTCTCGCACTTCAGCTCGACGATGACGCCGGAGGAGTTGTCGTCGGCGATGATCGAGACCACGGCGCCGTTCTCGGCGGAGCGGCCCTCGCGCTTGGCGACGCCCTTCTGGCCCTTGATGCGGAGCGCCTCGACGGCCTTGTCGACGTTGCCCTCGGCCTCGTCCAGCGCCTTCTTGCAGTCCATCATGCCGGCGCCGGTGAGCTCACGGAGCTTCTTGACGTCAGCGGCGGTGTAGTTCGCCATGATCTGTGAATCTCTCTCGGAGTTCGAAGTCTCGAAGATCTACGAAGATCTGCGGGCTGTGGGTGGACGGCGGGCGGCACGCTCGGTGCCCCCCGCCGTCACTCAGCCCTACGGCCGTACGGACCGCGTGGCGACCGTACGGCTCACGGCCTGACTCAGGCCTGCTCGCCCTCGGCGGCCGGAGCGGCCTCCGCGGCGGGAGCCTCGTCGGCGGCAGCCTCGGCGGCGGGGGCCTCGGCAGCGGCGGCCTCGGCGGCCGGAGCCTCGTCAGCGGCCTCGGCCGGCTTCTCGGCAGCCTCGTCCGCCTTCTCGGCGTCGGCCTTCTTCTCGCCCTCGAGCAGGTCGCGCTCCCACGCGGCCAGCGGCTCGCCGGCGGCCTTGTCGCCCTTGTCGCCCGTGGCGACGCCGGAACGGGAGATGAGGCCCTCGGCGACGGCGTCGGCGATCACGCGGGTGAGCAGGGTGACGGAGCGGATCGCGTCGTCGTTGCCCGGGATCTTGTAGTCGACCTCGTCGGGGTCGCAGTTGGTGTCGAGGATGGCGACGACCGGGATGTTGAGCTTCCGGGCCTCACCGACCGCGATGTGCTCCTTCTTGGTGTCCACGATCCAGACGGCGCTGGGGACCTTGGACATCTCGCGGATACCACCGAGGGTCTTCTCGAGCTTGGCCTTCTCACGCGAGAGGACCAGGAGCTCCTTCTTCGTCAGACCCGAGGCGGCGACGTCCTCGAAGTCGATGAGCTCGAGCTCCTTGAGGCGCTGCAGGCGCTTGTAGACGGTCGAGAAGTTGGTGAGCATGCCGCCCAGCCAGCGCTGGTTGACGTAGGGCATGCCGACGCGGGTGGCCTGCTCCGCGATGGCCTCCTGCGCCTGCTTCTTCGTGCCGACGAACATGACCGTGCCGCCGTGGGCGACGGTCTCCTTGACGAACTCGTAGGCGCGGTCGATGTACGACAGCGACTGGAGCAGGTCGATGATGTAGATGCCGTTGCGCTCGGTGAAGATGAAGCGCTTCATCTTCGGGTTCCAGCGACGGGTCTGGTGACCGAAGTGGACGCCGCTTTCCAGCAGCTCCCGCATCGTGACGACGGCCATGGCCGTTCTCCTTGGGTTTCTCGGTTGTGCCGCGGGAACCGGACGGCTCCCGCGCCTGACGCCCGCGATGCGCCGAGCCACGAAGGACCGAGGGGCGCGGATACCGGAAGACCGACCGTGGCCGGACCCCCGATATTGGGGCGTGCGAAGTCGACCCGGTGACCCGGATCGCCAGAAGAAGTGTACGGGACCCGCGGGGTGCCGGGTGACGCCGCTGTCCACAAGCGGTGCACGGTCCACAGGCCGCAGCCCTGATCGGCGGGATGCGGGACCGTTCGGTCATGTATGCGAAGCGATGCCTCGGCAGCCTGGCGCTGCTCCTGTCGATCATGATGCTGACGTCCACGGCGTGGGCCGGCCCACCCGCCTCACCGGACTCGTCCGCCCGCCCCGTCCCACCGCACCCGTCCGCCTCGCCCGTCCCACCGAGCCCGGCAGACCCACCCGACACCCCGCGCCCGGCAGACCCGACCGACCCGCAGAGCCGGTCCGACCTGCCGGGCCCGCCTGTCCCGCCGGACCTGCCTGTTCCTCCGGACCCGCCTGTCCCGGCCGCGCCGCCGTCGGCCTCCCCGTCCTCTGGTCACGCCCCCGCACCCGCCGAGGCCGAGGCGGGCGGCGAGGCGTCTCCCGTCCCGGCGATCGGCCGGACATGGCCGGTGGGCACGCGTCCGCCGGTGGTACGCGGCTGGGAGCCCCCGGCGACGCCGTACGCCCGCGGCCATCGAGGCGTGGATTTGGGGGCCCCGCCGGGCGCCCCGGTACGGGCGGTGGCGGCCGGACGCGTGTCCTTCGCCGGCCGGGTGGCGGGCCGGGGCGTCGTCTCGGTGGAGCTGACGGCCACGGGCCTGCCGCCGCTGCGCACGACGTACGAGCCCGTGCGGGCGTCAGTGCGCGAGGGCGACCAGGTGATGCCGGACCAGGTCGTCGGCACGGTGGAGCCGACGGGCTCGCACTGTGAGCGGACCTGTGTGCACTGGGGACTGCGGCGCGGCGGGACCTACCTGGACCCGTTGTCCCTGCTGCCGCCGTGGCTGCGGCGCACGGCCCCCTCCAGACTCCTGCCGGTACTGGGCGTGCCCCTGCCGTGACCCGGCCGGGGCGCCCCTGCCGTGCCGCGGCCGGCGCCGTCTTCGGGCGCCGGGGCGGCAGCGCCGAGCGCGGAAGCACGGAATCCGCGGCAGGGTCAGCCGCGGACTCCGCGCAGGACCATGCCGACCGCGGCCTCCGTGATCGCCGCCGGGTCCTCCGCGGCGCCCAGTTCGATCCGCCGCACCGCCGCGTCCACGACGCCCTGCAGCAGCATCGCCGCCAGCCGGGGCTCCGCATGACCCAGCTCGGCCAGCGCCTCGCCGATCATCGTCACGAGGCCGCCGTGCGCCGCCCGGATCTTCTCCCGGGCCCCGGCGTCCAGCTCGCTGGCCGAGATCGCCACGACGGCCCGGTGCCGCCGGTCCCCGACCAGCGCGAGCTGCCGCCGCACATACGCCTCGACCTTGGCCTCGGCACCGTCGGCGGCGGTCATCGCCGCCCCGACCTCCGCCGTCCACACGGGGAAGTCGACCTCGCACAGCTCCTCGACCACCGCGGCCCGCGACCGGAAGTACTCGTACACGGACGAGCGCGCGAGACCCGTCCGCTCGGCGAGGGCCGGGAACGTCAGCGCTTCCGTCCCGCCCTCGGACAACAGGGAACGTGCCGCGTCCAGCAGGGCGGCACGCTGCATCGACCGGTGCTCGGCCACGGAGGCCGCTCGAATCCTTGGCACGTCGTCCACTGTACGGACGCGCCACGCGCGGCGGGAGTGACTGCGCGCGCAGAGCGGCAACAGGCAGGTCAGCGACCGAAGCTCGCCAGTTTGGCCCGCAGCTGGAGCACCGATTTGGTGTGGATCTGGCTGACCCTGCTCTCGGTCACCCCCAGCACGTTGCCGATCTCGGCGAGCGTCAGCCCCTCGTAGTAGTACAGGGTGACGACCGTCTTCTCCCGGGCGGGCAGCGTGTTGATCGCCCGGGCGAGGAACCGTCTGAGCTCCCGGTCCTCGGCCACCTCCACGGGGTTGTCGGCCGCCGTGTCCTCGAGCGTGTCCATCAGGCTGAGGCGGTCGCCGCCCTCGCCGCCGACGTGCAGCAGCTCCTCCAGCGCCACCACGTTCGCCAGCGACAACTGACTGAAGACGGCGTGCAGTTCCTCGACGGCGATGCCGAGCTCGGCCGCGACCTCGCACTCCGAGGGGGTCCGCCGCAGCCGCGCCTCCAGCGTGGCGTAGGCCCGCTCCACGTTGCGCGCCTTCTGCCGGACCGACCTCGGGATCCAGTCCAGCGCCCGCAGCTCGTCGATCATCGCGCCCCGGATCCGGGTGATCGCGTACGTCTCGAACTTGATCTCCCGGTCGACGTCGAACTTCTCGATCGCGTCGATCAGCCCGAAGACCCCGGAGGACACGAAGTCGGCCTGCTCCACGTTGGGCGGCAGGCCGACGCTCACCCTTCCCGCCACGTACTTCACCAGCGGCGAGTAGTGCAGGATCAACTGCTCCCGCAGCCGCTCGTCGCCCGTCGCCTTGTACGAGCGCCACAGCTCGTCGAGCGTCGAGGGAGCGGGCGGCCGCACGCTGCCACCGTCACGGGCGGCTGGGGGGACCGCCGCCCGGTCGGACCCGGAGGTGTGCTGGGGCATTCGTCGCCTTGTGCCGTTCTGCCGTGAAGTGCGTCATGGTGGGTGTAGGTGCTACCAGGTGGTGCAGTGGTGCCGGTCTGTGACGGAATCCTCGTGAGCGTAGCGTGACTGCGGTGTCGCGGTGCGCGAAGGTCGCGGCCGGACCGGTACGCAGATACGTTCCGCTGGGCGCCCTCCCGGGGCAGGTCCATCGCGGTCGTCATCGCGAGGTCGCGTCAACTACGGGATTCCGCAAGGCATTCGGCGTTCCCCCGGACGGCCGAACCCCCCTGGTCAACACGGAGGCCGATCCCCTCGAACGGAGACCATCGCCTGGCGTGTCAACTTCCAGCCGTCGCCGTGTCGTTCGACGTAGCCGAGCGCTCTGAGTTCGTACAGCCTCGCGATCGCGTCGTCCGGCGTCGTCCGGGCCTCGCGGGCGAGCTCGTCGACCGCCGCGGTCCGGCGCGCCGGGAGCGCGGCCAGCACGCGCCGGGCACCCGGTTCGAGGAGGTCGCGCGGCAGCGTCGGCCCGCGCCGGTCGGGTGCCAGCTCCCCCATGTCGCCGACCAGCTCGACGACTTCCGCGGCGTCCGTGACCAGCACGGCCTCCTGCCGCAGCAGTTCGTGCACCCCTGCGGAGAGGCTGCTGGTGGCCGGACCCGGCACTCCTATCGTGTGCCGCCCCAGCCGCTGCGCCGCCCGGGCGGTGACCAGCGAGCCGCTGCGGTGGGCTGCCTCCACGACGACCGTGCCCCGGGTCAGTGCGGCGATCACCCGGTTGCGCAGGATGAAGCGGCTCGGCGTCGGATGGTCGCCGGGCGGCAACTCCCCGATCACCAGACCCTGTTCGGCGATCCTGCCGATCAACTGTGTGTGACCCCGCGGATAGGGCCGGTCGACCCCGCAGGCGAGGACGGCGACGGTGGCGCCGCCCGCCGCGAGGGCGCCCCGGTGGGCCGCGCCGTCGACCCCGTAGGCGCCGCCGGACACGACGACCCATCCTCGTTCGGCGAGGCCGGCGGCGAGGGAGGCGGCCATGTGGGCGCCGTACTCGGTGCAGGCGCGGGCGCCGACGACGGCCACCGAGCGCAGCGCCCACATCCGCAGGCTGGGCCGACCCCGCACCCAGAGCCCCAGCGGCCGGGCGTCCCCGAGCTCCTCCAGCGTCCCGGGCCACTCGGCGTCGCCCGGGGACACGAACCGCACCCCGGCCTCCTCCGCGAGCGCCAGGTCCCGCTCCGGTTCGGCCAGCTCGGCCCGCGCCCGAAGCCCGGCCCACCGCCGTGCGGTCACTCCCGGCAGCGGCTCGCCGTCCGTGCACAGCCGCCGCACCACCTCCCGCACCCCGCGCTCGCGCACCCACTGACCGCCCACCTCGTCGCCCGGCTCGACGACCCGGCCGAGGAAGACCCGGGCCAGCCGGTCCTCGGCCCGGGCGCCGGCGTTCACGTGAGGGCCCCGAGGGCCATCGGCGCCCCGCGGGGCACCCCTGTGCGCAACTGCAGGGCCAGGGCCACGTCCGTCGCGTCCGGCCGGTCGTGACCGACCAGGTCGGCGACGGTCCAGGCGACCCGCAGCACACGGTCGAGGCCGCGGGCGGTCAGCGTCCCTCGCTCCAGGTTCCGCTCCGCCTCGTCCATCGCGCCGACCGCCGCGTGCCAGCGGTGGCGCAGCTCACGGCCGGGCACCTCGGAGTTGGTCCGCCACGGGGTTCCCGCCAGCCGGACCGCCGCACGCTCCCGGGCGGCCCGCACCCGGTCGGCGACGGTCGTCGTGGACTCGCCTCCGGGCCCGCGGTGCGCGAGCTCGGCCCGGCTGACCGGGTCGACCTCGACGCGCAGGTCGACCCGGTCGAGCAGTGGTCCGGACAGCCGCGCCTGATAGCGGCGGACCGCGGAGGGCGAACAGTCGCACAGGGCGTCGCGCAGCGAGAAGCGCCCGCACGGACACGGGTTGGCGGCCAGCACCATGAGGAACCGCGCCGGGAACCGCACGACGCCCGCGCTGCGCGCGATCACCACATGCCCCGCCTCGAGCGGCTGTCGCAGGGCGTCGAGGACCCGGCTGCCGAACTCGGGGGTCTCGTCGAGGAAGAGCACACCCCGGTGGGCCAGCGACACCGCTCCGGGGCGGGCGATGCCGGGGCCGCCGCCGACCAGCGACTGCATCGTGGCCGAGTGGTGCGGGGCGCAGTACGGGGGCACGTCGATGAGGGGCTTGCCGGGCGGCAGCAGGCCGGCCACCGAGTGCACCGCCGTGACCTCCAGCGACTCCTCCCTGCACAGGGTGGGCAGCACCGCCGGCAGACGCTCCGCGAGCATCGTCTTGCCGGCGCCGGGCGGGCCCTGCAGGAAGAGGTGGTGTCCGCCCGCCGCGGCGACCTCCACAGCGGTCCGCGCCGAACGCTGGCCGACCACGTCCGCGAGGTCGTGCTCCTGGTCCGGGTGAGCGGCGCCCATGCCGGTGGCCGCGCCCGTGCCGGGCATCCGCAGGCCCGCCAGGAGCGGATCCGGGCGGCCCGCCTCGTCCGGCTCCTCCTCGGGGACGGGCTCGTCCGCCAGGACGGCGATCAGCTGGCGCAGGCTGCGCACCCCGAGCACGGAGACGCCCGGCACCAGCGATGCCTCGGCGGCGGCGCTCTCGGGCACGACCACCTGTTCGTATCCGGCGGTCGCGGCGGCCAGCACCGCGGGGAGGACGCCCCGCACCGGGCGCACGCGTCCGTCCAGGCCCAGCTCGCCGATCATCACGAGGTCGGCGAGCACCCGCGGGTCGATCCGTTCGGCCGCGCCGAGCACCGCACAGGCCACGGCGAGGTCGAAGCCCGATCCGCCCTTGGGCACGGAGGCGGGGCTGAGGCCCACCGTGAGCTTCTTCTGCGGCCACTCGCCGCCCGAGTTCACCACCGCGGCCCGTACCCGGTCGCGGCTCTCGCTCAGGCTCTTGTCCGGCAGCCCCACCAGGGTGAACGCCGCCACTCCGGGTTCGAGGTCGGCCTGCACCTCGACGACGACGCCCTCGACGCCCACCAGCGCCACCGCACACGTGCGCGCGAAACCCATCTCAGGCCACCCCCCGCGCGTGCTGCACGACGGCGGCTCCGCGGCGCGGCAGGACCACGCCGACCAGGTCGATCCGGACGCCGCCCGGCGGGGCTCCGCCGTGTGCCTGGATCCATCGTTCGGCGAGCCCGCGCAGGCGCTGAGCCTTCTTGGGCGTCACCGCCGCCATCGGGTGCTGGAAGCCGCCGTCCCTGCGGGTCTTCACCTCGCAGACCACCAGCATGTCGCCGTCCCGCGCGACGATGTCGATCTCGCCGCTCCTGCCGCAGCGCCAGTTGCGCCGCAGGACCGTCATCCCTGCCTCGGCCAGCCGCCGGGCGGCCAGCTCCTCGCCGTACCTGCCGAGTGCTCCACGTGCCCGTTGTGCGTTCATGTCGGCACCACCTCCGGCACCCACGCTCACGCATCCGCCGCCACCGGAAGGATCTTGGTGGACACGCCGGCCACTGTGGAGAACCCCGTCACCCGTCCGGGGGAATCCGTTTCAGCCGGACCCGCCGGGGCGCCCGGCGGGACGGCACGACTCAGCTCCCCGGAAGCTCCAGGTCGCTCTTGTTCAGCTCCTCGATGTTCACGTCCTTGAACGTGAGGACCCGCACCTGCTTCACGAAGCGGGCCGGCCGGTACATGTCCCACACCCAGGCGTCGGCCATCGACACCTCGAAGAACACCTCGCCCTGGACCGAGTGCACCTGCATCTCGTAGTCGTTGGTCAGATAGAAACGACGCTCGGTCTCGATCACGTATTTGAACAGACCGACGACATCGCGGTACTCCCGGTAGAGCTTCAGCTCCATCTCGGTCTCGTACTTCTCGAGGTCCTCGGCGCTCATGGCATGTTCCCCTTCAGCCGTGCGATCCCCCCATTGTGCGCCAGTCCCGAGCGGCCCTAGACGATTTCCGTGTCAAGGGTCACCGGTCCGGCCGGAGGACCTTCGTCGAGCAGCCTGCGCAGCAGCTCGGCGAGTCTGGTCGGATACACCGTCTCATGTGCCTGGGTCAGTTCCTGACACGTCCACCAGCGCGCTCCGGCGACACTGCGCCGTTCCAACTCGGTCAGGGCCGTCGCCCGGGTCGCCGTGACCGTCGTCCGGGCGAGGTAGTACCACTCGTCCTGGTCCCAGCGGCGGCCCGCGAAGGGGAAGGAGCACATCCGCCGCCACAGCACCGGACCGAGATCGACCTCGGTGATGCCGGTCTCCTCGACGAGTTCCCGCAGTGCGGCCTCCTCACGGGTCTCGTCGCCCTCCACGCCGCCGCCGGGCGTGAACCACCAGTGGTCGGCGGGGTCGTCCGGTTCATGCCCGTGCAGCAGCAGGATGCGGTCCTGCGGATCGAGGAGGACGACCCGTGCCACCCTGCGCAGCCCGCCCTCGTAGGAGTCGGCGTCCGCGCCGGTCGGCTCGTGCGCCGGCTCGGCGGGCGCCGGCTCGGCGGGCGCCGGCTCGGCGGGCGCCGGCTCAGCGGGCACCGGCGGACTCCGGCCGGGTGCGGCGGCGGCCCGTCCGCTTGGCGATCGGGCCGTACGCGCCGCCACCGAGCACCAGCGCCGCGCCGGCGACGATCAGCCAGCCGATCGTGCCCAGCGGGCCCGGCTCGGAGAGGGCGCCGAGGTCCTCGAAGCCCGTGGGGCGCTTCAGCATGCCGTTCATGGGCCAGACGACCGCCTCGACACGGGCCTTGACGGCGCTGCGGGCCACCGTGCCCTGGGCCGCGTCGGTGAGGTGGGCGGTGGAGTCCAGGGAGCCCTGCCGCTCGTCGCCGAGGAGGAAGAGCCTGCCGTCGGGGACCGTCACGGTCGGGAAGTTCTTGATCTCGGCCAGCGTTCCCGGTGGCAGATACGGTTCCTCGATCTGCTTGCCGTTGACGGTCAGCTTGCCGTCGGTGCAGCAGGAGACCGTGTCGCCGCCGACCGCGACCACGCGCTTGACGACGGGCGCGTTGCTCACCCAGGTCTTGTCGATGAAGACGACCACGTCCCCGCGGCGCACCTCGCCACCGTCGATGCGCTCGGCGAGCACGCGGTCGCCGGCGGCGATCGTCGGGCTCATGGAGCTGGTGGGCACGGTGTAGGGCCGGTAGAGCAGGGCTCCCCAGGCGAACCCGCCGAGGAACAGCACGAGGCCCAGTGCGACGGCCAGTCCGGACAGGCGCTGTCCGGTCCGGCTGCCCACCGGGCCGCTGCTGGTGCCACCGCCGCTGCGCGGGGCCGTTCGTGTAGTGCTCTCGCCACCCATGGACCCGCACCCTACCCGGCGGTACCGAACCCGGTCAGCCCCCTCTTTCCGGGCCTCGCCCGGTTCGGCCCGGTCTTCGCAGGCCGAGGTCACACGCTTGGGAAAGGGTTTGCCGAACGAGGGCCCGGTGGGAGGGGCGCGGGGCCCCGCGGTCAGCGGTTCCCGGAGTCCCCGGTCCGTCGGCGACGCCACAGGACCACTGGTACGACTCCGGCGAGGGCGAGACCCTGCGGCGCGACGGTGAGGGCCGCGGACGCCGCGGACCGATCGTTCAGACCGGTCTGCTCGAAGGTGTCCGGCACCGGCAGCGTGCCCCAGTGGGTGATCGGCCAGGCCTTGACGATGGCACGGCCGACGACCTGGTCGACGGGCACCATGCCGTGGTTCTTGTCCGACTGGTTGTACCGCGAGTCGCGCGAGTTCTGACGGTGGTCGCCCATCACCCAGACGTAGCCCTTGGGGACCTTGACCGAGAACTGACCGCCCTGGTCGTCCTGGCTGCACGGGGTGTTGCCGGGGTACACGTACGGCTCGTTCAGCGCCTTGCCGTTGACCGTGAGCGGGCCGGTGCCCTTGCAGGCGACGGTGTCGCCGCCGACGCCGATGACCCGCTTGATGAGGTCCTTCTCCTCCGCGGACGGCATCAGGCCGATCCAGCTGAGGACGGTCTGGAAGGCGTTCGGCTCGACGGTGTTCTCGCCCGCGAGCCAGTTGTCCGGGTCGTGGAAGACGATGACCTCGCCGCGCTCCGGCTCGGAGCCGAACCACGGGGTCAGCTTGTCGACGAGAACCCGGTCGCCGATCTTGAGGGTGTTCTCCATCGAGGCCGACGGGATGGAGAAGGCCTGCACCAGGAACGTCTTGATCAGCAGCGCGAGGACCAGCGCGATGCCGATCAGGATCGGCAGCTCCTTCCAGAAGGAGCGGGGCTTCTTCGCCTTCGGCGCCGGGCCGTCCGAACCGTCGCCGCCGGTGCGGGGCGGTTCGTCCGACGGCGGACCGTCGCCGCCCGCCACGGGGTCACTCCCGGAGGTCACGGCGCTGTCCGCGACCGGGTCGGCAGCGCCCACGGGGTGTCCGCGGTGCTCCTCGCCGTCGTGCCCGGACCGTGCGCCAACCGCCACATCCCCCACGCCAACTCCTCACCTTGTGCCGCTGCCTGCCCCACATACGACGCAGGCCCACCACTCCCATAACGAGCGGGAGTTCCGCAGGGGTCGGGAGTCTTCCGATCGATCCGTTCGGACCGTCGGAAGCAACCCTATGCGACGGCTGGGCGGAGGCGGTCGCCGCGACGGCCGAGCCGGTCACCGACGAGAAAGTTTGCGGTTCCTTGAAACGGATCCAGTGCCCGAGGGGCCAGGCGATCACCATGGCCCGGCCGACCACCTCGTCCTCCGAGACGGTGCCGCCGTAGTCGGTGTTGCGATGCGCCCTGGAATCGGCGGAGTTGGCCCGGTGGTCGCCCATCACCCACAGCCGCCCCTGGGGGACGGTGATGTCGAACGGGTCGTCCGAGGGCGTGTTGCCGGGGTAGAGGTAGCTTCCCTCTTCCAGGGGAACGCCGTTGACGGTGACCCGCCCCTGGGTGTCGCAGCACTTGACGTGGTCGCCGCCCACCCCGACGACGCGCTTGATGAGGTCCTTCTCGTTGTCGGACGGCAGCAGACCGATGAAGGTGAGCCCTTCCTTGATCTGCTTGACGACGACCGGATCCGCCTTCTTGGCGGTGGTCTGCTCTCCGTCGAGCCAGCCGCCGGGGTCCTTGAAGACGACGACGTCGCCGCGCTCGGGCTTGGAGCCGAACCACGGGGTGAACTTGTCGACCAGGACGCGGTCGCCGATCCGGATCGTCTGCTCCATGGAGCCGGACGGGATCACGAAGGCCTGCACCAGGAAGGTCTTCAGCACCAGGGCTATCAGGACGGCGACGCCGACCAGCAGCGGTATCTCCCGCACGGCCGAGCGCCTGCGCTTGCGCTTGACCTTGCGCTGCAGCTTGCGCCGCTCCGCGCGGGAGCGGCCGGGGCCCGGACCGGAGGTGCGCCGGACGCCGGTGGGCAGGAGGTTGTCGGCGGCGCGGTCGGAGAGGCCGCGCGGCTTGCCGCGGTTACCCACGGGCGCCCTCCGAGCCGGGCACGCGCGCGTAGGCGCTCGGACGCGAGAGTCGGGTGAGGTGGGCGAAGGGCCAGATGATCCAGTCGGCGCGGCCGATCACGTCGTCGACGGGGATCATGCCGCCGCCCGGTGAGCCCAGGTGGTCGCGGGAGTCGCTGGAGCGGCCGCGGTGGTCGCCCAGGACGAACAGGGCGCCGTCGGGCACGACCACGTCGAAGGCGGCCGTGGACGGGCTGTCGCCGGGATACAGGAATGTCGACTCGTCGACCGACCGGCCGTTCACCTGGATCCTCCCCTCCTTGTCGCAGCAGACCACGTGATCTCCCCCCACACCCACGACGCGCTTGATGTAGTCGGAGTTCCCGAAGTACCCGGTGCCGTCGAACACGACGACGTCGCCGCGCCGCGGCTCGGCACCGAAACGGTACGCCAACTTATTTACGAGAACGCGGTCACCGATCCTCAACGCGTTTTCCATGGATCCGCTGGGAATCTGGAATGGTTGCACCACGAAAGCGTTGAGGACGAGCAAAAACAGCAGGCAGACCAGCGCGGTCAGGCTGTAGCGGCCCCCGGGGACCCAGGACGCGATCCGTCCCGCCCACGCAAAACGCGACCGCCCCTCCGGTCCCTGCGGGTCCGCGGTCTCCTGGGAGACGTCGGCGGCCACGGAAGGGCGGGAGGAGCGATCGCGCTCCGGCGTCGGCTGAGCTTCGGTGTCCATCGGGGCCAGATGTTATCCGGCCCCTCCACGAACTCCGGAAGGCGCTCAGTTGTCGCGCTTCTCCTTGATCTTCGCGGCCTTGCCGCGCAGCTCACGGAGGTAGTAGAGCTTGGCGCGACGGACGTCACCGCGGGTCACGAGCTCGATCTTCTCGACGATCGGGGTGTGCACCGGGAAGGTGCGCTCGACGCCGACGGAGAAGGAGACCTTGCGGACCGTGAAGGTCTCGCGGACGCCGGCGCCCTGGCGGCGGATGACCACGCCCTTGAACTGCTGCACACGGGAGCGGTTGCCCTCGATGACGCGCACGTGGACGTTGACGGTGTCGCCCGGGCGGAAGGCCGGAACGTCGCTGCGCAGCGACGCGGCGTCGACGGAGTCGAGCAGGTGAGACATTTCGTCTGCTTTCTTCGCTGATGCCACAGGTCATCAACGGAACTAGATGTTCGAGGATTGAGTGCCGTGTGCCCGTCGAGGCGGGCGTCGTGTCCCCCTGCGGCAGGGGCGCACACCGGACGGCGCACAACAGCGTCCTATTCTTCCACGCCGTCGGTCCTGCGCCAAAATCGGCCGTACGGCGCACCCTCCGGGTCGGGCGTCCAGCCCAGGATGGAGAGCATCTCGCGGTCCTTCTTGTCGAAGGACGCGGGTGCGCAGCGCTCGATCAGGTCGGGCCGGTGGGCCGTCGTGCGCCGCAGGGCCTCGTCACGGCGCCATCGGGCGATCTTCCCGTGGTGGCCGCTGAGCAGCACCTCGGGGATCTCCCGGCCGCGCCAGGCGGGCGGCTTGGTATAGACGGGGCCTTCGAGGAGGTTGGCCATCGCGCCGGGGGCGAAGGAGTCGTCGCGGTGGGACTCGGCGTTGCCGAGCACGCCGGGCAGCAGTCGTGCGACGGCCTCGGTGACGACGAGGACGGCCGCCTCCCCGCCGGCCAGCACGTAGTCGCCGATGGACACCTCGTAGACGGGGATCCGGGCGGCGTACTCGTCGACGACCCGCCGGTCGATGCCCTCGTAGCGGGCCGGCGTGAAGATCAGCCAGGGGCGCCCGGACAGCTCGACGGCCAGTTCCTGGGTGAAGGGCCGGCCGCTGGGGGTGGGGACGACGATCGCCGGGGCGTGCGCGCCCCGCTCGTAACCGTCGGCGAGGACGGAGTCGAGGGCGTCGCCCCACGGGTCGGTCTTCATGACCATTCCGGGGCCGCCGCCGTAGGGGGTGTCGTCGACCGTGTTGTGCCGGTCGTACGTCCACTCCCGCAGGTCGTGCACCCGCACGTCGAGCTGCCCGCGGGCGCGTGCCTTGCCGACGAGGGAGACGTTCAGCGGCTCCAGGTACTCGGGGAAGATCGTGACGACGTCGAGGCGCATCAGGACTCTTCTCCGGCCGGGTCCCGGGTGCCGGCCACCTCGGCCCGGTCGTCGATGAGACCGGGAGGCGGGTCGATGACCGCCCGCTGCTCCTCGAGGTCGATCTCGGTGACGATCGACTCGACGAACGGGATCATCACCTCGCTGCCGTCGGGCCGCTCGACGATGAAGAGGTCCTGGGAGGGCAGATGCGAGATCTCGGTGATCCGGCCGACCTCGGCGCCGTCCACGGTGACCACGTCCAGGTCCATCAGCTGATGGTCGTAGTACTCGCCCTCCTCCTCGGGCAGCTCCTCGGGATCGACCTCGGCGATCAGGAGGGTGTTGCGCAGGGCCTCGGCGGCGTTGCGGTCGCGCACGCCCTCGAAGCGCAGGAGGAGGCGGCCGCTGTGGACGCGGCCGGTCTCGATGGTCAGCGGGCCGGTCGGGGCCGGGTCCGTGAACAGGACGGCGCCGGGTGCGAGCCGCAGCTCCGGCTCGTCGGTGCGTACCTCGACGGTGACCTCGCCCTTGATGCCGTGGGCGCGGCCGATCCGCGCGACTACGAGCTGCACTTCTGAAGATCTCCTGTCGTGCCTGTCGGTGCCTGTCGTCACGAGTGCCGTAACGACTGCGGGCCGGGGACGGCCCAGTGGCCTTCCCCGGCCCGAGCCGGTGGTGCTCAAACGCGTCAGCGGACGTGATCCACGTCGACGAGGTCGACACGGACGCCCCGGCCGCCGATGGCGCCCACGACGGTGCGCAGAGCGCGTGCGGTGCGGCCGTTGCGGCCGATCACCTTCCCGAGGTCGTCCGGGTGGACACGGACCTCGAGCACCCGCCCGCGGCGCAGGTTGCGCGAGGCGACCTGCACATCGTCGGGGTTGTCGACGATGCCCTTCACGAGGTGCTCAAGCGCCTCTTCGAGCATGCTGCTCAGGCCTCGGTCGACTCAGAGGACTCGGCGGCAGCCTCGTCCTTCTTCTCGGCCTTCTTCTTCTGGGTGATGGCCTCACCCTTGCCCGAGTCGTCGCCACCGAGGGCCTCGAACGACGGGCGGGCCTTCTTCGGCTCGGCGACGAGCAGCGGAGCCGGGGCGGGCTCGCCCTTGAACTTCTGCCAGTCGCCGGTCTTCTTCAGGATGGCGAGGACGGGCTCGGTCGGCTGCGCGCCGACACCCAGCCAGTAGGCGACGCGGTCGGCGTCCACCTCCATGACGGACGGGTGGTACGTCGGCTGGTACTTGCCGATCTCCTCGATCGCACGGCCGTCACGACGGGTGCGGGAGTCGGCGACGACGATGCGGTAGTGAGGCGAACGGATCTTGCCCAGACGCTTCAGCTTGATCTTGACTGCCACGGAAGTGGTGTCTCCTGGTCTTGACGTGGTTGGGCACGGCGAGATGGCCGCGTGGGGTTGCGGTACCCGAGTGCCCGATGGACGCGTCAGCCGGAGGAGAGAGGGGTCCTGTGCGACTGTCGAGTACAGCTGACCATTGTGCCATACCCGGCGGGTCGCCTCGGCCGAGGGTCGGCGGCGCCCGGGCACGGCTGAGCGGCACCCGGCGCGGGCGCGTCGGACGCGCGGCCCGGCGCAGCGGGGCGCCGGGCCGCGTCCGGCAGCGGCCCCTGAAGGTCCCCCGGGCCCGTGGGGCGCCGGGGGAGGCACTGCTGAACGCGGCGGACGGGCGCCCCGCCCGCGTCGTGGACCGGCAGCCACGAGATGCCGGTACCGGACCGCCCTCGGCCGGAGCCAGGGCCGGTCGTCTGGAACAGGGCCCGACGCCTAGGCCGCGCCGACGATCTCCGGGATCCGGAACGGCTTGCCGCAGCCCCCGCACACGATCGGCGCCTGGGCCAGGACCGACGGCACGACCCGGACGTTGCGCCCGCAGTCGCAGACGGCCTTGACGCGGACGCCTCCGCCGGAGGAGCCGTGCCGGGCGGCCGGGCCCCGGAAGGTGCGGGCGGTGTCGGCGGAGGTGGCCGCCGTGTGCGCCTTGAGGGCCCGCTGCAGGCGCTCGATCGTCGGGCGGTAGCGGCGCTTGGCCTCGGGGTTGAGCGTGACCAGCGAGAAGCCGCTGCTGGGGTGCGGTTCCTCGGGGTGGTCCAGCCCCATCTCCTCGGCGATCGCGAGGAATCTGCGGTTGTGGTAGCGGCCGGCACGGGAGGTGTCGCGCACGCCGCGGGCGGCGGCGATGCCATGGACTGCCTCATGAAGCAGTCGCTCGAAGGAGAGCTCGTGACCGCAGGCGGACGACGACTCCCCGATCAGGGACTCTGGCGCGGCGAGATCCGGCAGCTCGGGGTGGTACCGCTGAATGTCGGCCCACGCCTCTGCCAGCTCTGCGGCGAGAACTGGTGGTGTCTGTGTCGTGCTCACGTAATGACAACGAGCGGGGGTGCCCCAGTGTTCCTATTCCGGGGCATCCCAAATAATTTGCACGTACCCGTCAGTCGGCACTGATGCGTCCGGACGAGGGCGGGTGCGCTGATCTGCGGAGAAGCCTCACAGCTCGTACCAAGCTGGTGCGTAGTCCCCGGTACGACCCGGCGCGTAGACCATGTCCGCACGCCGGGGCGCGGAGGTCTTCCGGGGGCGCAAGGGGCGTTTCGGCCGCTCTCGCGCGCGGAGGGCGCCGCCTCAGTAAGCGCGTGCCACGACCGCGACGTTACCGGGGGCGTCCTCGTCGTCCGGCACCGACCCGTCCTCGGCGACGAGACACCGTACGGTCAGCGACTGCTGCTCGGCCAGTCCGGCCTCGCCTTCTGCGCCGAGGGCCGCCCACGGCAGGCGCGCCCAGCCGCCGGCGCCGACCGCCTCGACGGCTTCCCCGACCGTCGCCACGTCGGCCGTCCGCGACTCGCGGCGCTCGCGCGACTGCCGCAGCAGCAGCGCCTGGTCCTCCTCGAGGACGGCGGGCAGCAGATCGGCGAGCGCGTCGACCGCCACCGGCTCCTTGCCTCCCGCGATGCGGCGGACCAGCATCGCCGTGCCGCCGGCCAGGTCGCGGGGCCCGATCTCGACGCGCACCGGCACGCCCTTGAGCTCCCAGTCGACCGCGCGCCGGCCGAACGGGACGTCGGTGCGGTCGTCGACCCGGACGCGCAGTCCCGCCGCCGTCAGCCGGTCGCCGAGCTCGCGGACCTTGGCCAGAACCGCCTCGTCGTCCTTGACCGCCAGGACGACGACCTGGATCTGCGCCAGCCGCGGCGGCACCCGCAGCCCGTCGTCGTCGCCGTGGGTCATCACCAGGGCGCCGATCATGCGGGTGGTCGAACCCCAGGAGGTCTGCCAGACCAGCTCCCGCGTGCCGTCCCTGGACAGGTACCGGGTGTCGAAGGCCTTGGCGAAGTTCTGGCCCAGCTCATGGCTGGTGACCATCTGGAGGGCCTTGCCTTCGCCCATCATGCTCTCGAGGGTGAGCGTGTTGACGGCGCCCGCGAAACGCTCCTTCGCCGTCTTGCGGCCGGCGACGAAGTCGATCGCCAGCACGTTCTCCAGAAAGTCCCCGTAGACCTCGTGGTGGATGCGCGCGGCGAAGTCACGGGCCTCCTCGTACGTGGCGTGCGCGGTGTGGCCCTCCTGCCAGAGGAACTCGGACGTGCGCAGGAACAGACGGGGGCGCAGCTCCCAACGGACCACATCCAGCGAGGGAAGTCCTCCGCCCGCGGGGTGAGAACGGGTGCCTTGGCCATGGCGCGATGGTACGGGTCCACGTTGCCGGAATGTGAATTCTCGCCACGGGCACATGCCGTCCTCAAGCAGGGCTCCGCAACCCCTGGACGCGGCCGCGGACGGGGAGTTACCTGGCATACAGGGGCGGTGCCTGAGCACTGCACGGGGGCCCACTGATCGGGTACAGCAGCAGACTCTCGGCGGATTGGGGCGCTTTTCCATGACACCTGTGCTCGTGCGACAGCACCTGCCTCACGCGGGGCCGGCGCCCCGCGCGGATCTGGGTGCACGCGCGCGTGACTGGTCCGAGATCCAGGAACGGATGCTGGTTCCGCTCTACGAGGCCGTCTACGAGCGGCTGGACGTGGGGCCGGGCACCCGGCTCCTCTCCCTCGGCTCCGGCTCCGGGCTCGCCCTCGTGATGGCGGCCTCCAGAGGCGCGGCCCTCACCGGCGTCGAGTCCTCCTCCCCGGCACGGCTGGCCCTTGCGCGTGAGCGGCTGCTCGTGCGGGAGAGCTGGGGGGCACACGCGCGTGCGGACATCCGGCTCACCGACCGGCTGCCCACGGACCGGGCGGGGGCGCAGGCGCCCCCGTACACCCTGGTCACGGCCTTCGAGCCGATCGGACGCGTGGCCGGCGACACGGAGGAACTGGCCGGGCTGCTGGCGGCGGCGACGCCGCTCGCCCGGCGCGGCGCACCCGTGGTGCTCGTCGGCTGGGGTCCGCCCGAGCGCTGCGCCACCACGGCGGTGCTCCGGGTCGCGGCGAAGGCGGCGGAACAGGACCGCGGCACGGTCCGGCTGCGCCCCGCGCTCCGCGACGACCTCGAGGACGTCGCCCGGCGGGCCGGGCTGCGGCCGGACGGATCGGGCCGGGTGGCCTGTCCGTTCGGGTACGCCGACGTGGACAGCGCCCTCAAGGGGCTGCTCTCCACGGGTCTGTTCGACGCGGCGGTCGCGGCGACCGACCAGGCGCAGGTCGAGAAGGAGACGGCGGAAGCGCTCCACCCGTACCGACGGCCGGACGGCACGGTCTGGATGCCGAACGTGTTCCGGTACCTGATCGCACGGACCCCGTGAGCGCACGCCCCCTTCGCCGGAGGCCGTGCGGTCCACCAGACCGCTTCCCGGTCCGGGTCCACCTCCCGGCCCGGCTCGACCTCCCGGCCCGGCTCGACCTCCCGGCCGACCCGCCCTCCGTCCCGGGACCAGCCTGCGTCCGGGTGCGGTCCATGGTCGGGAGAACGGCCCGTGGCCGGGCCCGGGGGTGTGGCCGGGTCCGGGTCTAGGCGTCCTTCTTGGTGAGCCGGGTGATGCCGGCGATGCGGTACGCGTCCGTCTCCTCGAGCGTCTCGTGTTCCAGCAGCGCCAGGGCGAGGGCGTCCAACTGTCCGCGGTGGTCGCGGAGTTTGCGGCAGGCCTCCTCGTAGCACTCGTCGACGATGCGGCGCATCTCGTGGTCGATGACGTCGAGGGTGGCCGGGGCGGCGGCGAGGCCGTAGGCCTGCTGGGCGTCGTTGGGGAGGGCGGAGAGGCGGCCCACCCGTTCACTCATGCCCCACCGCGCGACCATCCCGCGCGCGATGTTGGTGACCTGCTCCAGGTCGTTCTCGGCGCCGGTCGTGACGACGCCGTAGACGAGCTGTTCGGCCGCCATGCCGCCGAGGGCGCCGATGATCCGGCCGCGCAGATACTCCTCGGACAGCGCGTACCGCTCCACCTCCGGGGTCGACAGGGTCACGCCGAGCGCACGGCCGCGCGGCACGATGGTGACCTTGCGGACCGGGTCGGCGCCGGGCTGCAGCATGCCGAGGAGGGCGTGCCCGCTCTCGTGGAACGCGGTGCGCCGGCGGTCCTCCTCGGGCATGATCAGTGTGCGCTCGGCCCCGAGCTGCACCTTCTCCAGCGCCTCGGACAGGTCGGACTGCGTCACCTGTTCCTGCGCGCGCTTCACGGCGAGCAGCGCGGCCTCGTTGGCGAGATTGGCGAGATCCGCTCCCGTCATGCCGGGAGTGGTCCGCGCCATCCAGGCCAGGTCCACGTCCGGTGCGAGCGGGATCTCGCGGGTGTGGATGGCGAGGATCGCCTCGCGGCCGGCGCGGTCCGGCGGGGAGACGCTGACCACCCGGTCGAAGCGGCCCGGCCGGGTCAGCGCCGGGTCCAGGATGTCGGCGCGGTTGGTCGCCGCGATGACGATGACGCCCTCGGCCCCCGAGAAGCCGTCCATCTCGGTGAGGATCTGGTTCAGCGTCTGCTCGCGCTCGTCGTGCCCGCCGACCGAGGCGCCGCCGCTGCGGATCCGCCCGATGGTGTCGATCTCGTCGATGAAGATGATCGAGGGCGCCACCTTGCGGGCCTCGGCGAACAGTTCACGGACGCGGGACGCGCCGACGCCCACGATCATCTCGATGAACTCGGAGGCCGAGGCGGAGAAGAACGGCACGCCGGCCTCGCCCGCCACCGCGCGCGCCAGCAGGGTCTTGCCGGTGCCCGGCGATCCGGCGAGGAGCACGCCACGGGGCATCTTCGCGCCCATACGGCGGTAGATCTCGGGGTGTTCGAGGAAGTCGACGACGTCGTCCAGCTCGCCCTTGACCTCGTCGATGCCGGCCACGTCGGCGAACGTGGTGCGCCGGCCGTCGGGCCGCAGGCCCACCGGTCTGGGCGGCGTCTTGCGCCCGAGCAGGCCGCCCGCGCCGCCTCCCGGACCGCCGCCGAAGCGCCGGGCGAAGAAGATCCACACGGCGACCAGAAGCACGATCGGCACCAGCGACAGGAGCAGGTTGGCCAGCAGACTGCGCTGCTGCACGACGGGCCGGGCCGTCACCGTGACGTCCTGACGGTCCAGGCTCTGCCAGAGGTCGTCGTCCGCGAAGGCCGGGCGCTGGGTCGTGAACTTGGTGTACTGGCCGCCGCCGTCGGGGTCGTCGCGGGCCTTCTTGAGCTGGCCCTGGATGGCGTCGCCCTTGGAGTAGATCTTGTCGACGTTGCCCGCGTCGACCTGCCTGCTGAACTCCGTGTAGGAGATCGTCGGCTCGTCTCCCCCGCCGAGGTAGTTCAGTCCGACGTACACCAGCAGGAAGACGATCACCGCGGTGACGGCCAGCCCCCACCAGCGGCCGCGCGCCCGCCTGCCGTCCGGGGGGCGTCGTCCGTCGTCGTCCGGGGTGCCCTCGGTGCGCCAGGGCTGGTCGGGGGCCTTGCGCTCCGGAGCGGCGTTGCTCATATCTGGACGCTACGACAGAGCGCCGGGCACGGCATGCGCTGAGGGTCGCACCGAAACGCGCCAGGGCGCCCTCCGGCACGGGAGGACGCCCTCGGCGGCTGACGGAATCAGCCCATGAACTTCTTGAACTCGTCCGGCAGCTCGAAGTCCTGGGCGCCCTGCTGCGGCAGCCCGAGCGCGTTACCGCCCTGGGCCTGGGCCTCGCGGCGCTGGGCCGCCTCAAGCTCCTGCTGCTTGCGCTTCATCGGGTTGCCGGAGCGCTGCTTGCCCTTGGCCTGCTTCGGCTGCTTCTTCTGCCGGCCGGCGCCGCCGCCCATGCCCGGCATCCCGGGCATACCGGGCATGCCGCCGCCCTGGGCCATCCGGGACATCATCTTGCGCGCCTCGAAGAACCGCTCGACCAGCCCCTTCACGGCGCTGACCTCGACGCCGGAACCCTTGGCGATACGGGCGCGGCGCGAGCCGTTGATGATCGTCGGGTCCTGGCGCTCGCCCGGCGTCATCGACTTGATGATCGCGGCGGTGCGGTCGACGTCGCGCTCGTCGAGGTTGGCGATCTGGTCCTTGATCTGGCCCATGCCGGGCAGCATGCCGAGCAGCTTGGAGATGCTGCCCATCTTCCTGACCTGCTCCATCTGGGCCAGGAAGTCGTCCAGGGTGAAGTCCTGGCCCTTCTTGGACGCCAGCTTGGAGGCCATCTTCTCGGCCTCTTCCTGACTGAACGTCTTCTCCGCCTGCTCGATCAGGGTGAGCAGGTCACCCATGTCGAGGATGCGGGAGGCCATCCGGTCGGGGTGGAACGCGTCGAACTCGTCGAGCTTCTCGCCGTTGGAGGCGAACATGATCGGCTTGCCGGTCACCGAGGCGATGGACAGGGCCGCACCGCCGCGGGCGTCGCCGTCGAGCTTGGACAGCACGACGCCGTCGAAGCCGACGCCGTCCCGGAAGGCCTCGGCGGTGTTGACCGCGTCCTGGCCGATCATCGCGTCGACGACGAAGAGGATCTCGTCGGGCGAGACGGCGTCGCGGATGTCCGCGGCCTGCTGCATCAGCTCGGCGTCGATGCCGAGACGGCCCGCGGTGTCGACGACCACGATGTCGTGGACCTTGGCCTTCGCGAACTCGATGGAGTCCTTGGCGACCTGGACCGGGTCGCCCACCCCGTTGCCGGGCTGCGGGGCGTAGACGGCCACGCCGGCGCGCTCGGCGACGACGCTGAGCTGGTTGACGGCGTTGGGGCGTTGGAGGTCGCAGGCGACGAGCAGCGGCGAGTGGCCCTGTTCCTTCAGCCAGCGGCCGAGCTTGCCCGCGAGAGTGGTCTTGCCGGCGCCCTGGAGGCCGGCCAGCATGATCACCGTGGGCGGCTGCTTGGCGAAGCGCAGGCGGCGGGTCTCACCGCCGAGGATCGTGACGAGCTCGTCGTTGACGATCTTCAGGACCTGCTGGGCGGGGTTCAGGGCCTTGGAGACCTCGGCGCCGAGGGCGCGCTCCTTGACGTTCTTGATGAACGTGCGGACGACCGGCAGGGCCACGTCCGCCTCGAGGAGGGCGATGCGGATCTCGCGCGCCGTGGCGTCGATGTCCGCTTCGCTCAGGCGCCCCTTGCCGCGCAAGTTCTTGAAGGTCGCTGAGAGGCGATCGGAGAGAGTATCGAACACGGCGGCGTCGGTCCTCGGTGTCGGGGGCGGTCTGAGCGTCTTCCAGAGTATCGGGCCGCGCAAGACATTCGTCCCCGCCTGCTGTATTCAGCGGGCGGGGACGGGCCGCGCGGCGCGTGCGATCACGCCCGCAGCGTCTCCTCCAGCTTCCGGGCGGCGGCGACGGCCTCGTCGCCCGGCAGGGGCGTGCCGTCCGTTCCGGTGACGTAGAAGGCGTCCACGGCGTTCGCGCCGAGGGTGGAGACGTGCATGCTGCGCACCCGCAGGCCCTCGTCCTCCAGCGCCCGGCCGATGCGGAACAGCAGCCCCGGCGCGTCCTGGGCGCGCACCTCGATGACGGTGGCGTGCCGGGAGGCCGCGGAGGCCACCGCCACGCGCGGCGGCGGGGCGACCACGCCCCGGCGGCGCGGGTAGGCGGCGTCGCGTTCCGCGAGCCGTCCGGCGATGTCCAGCGAGCCGTCGAGGGCGCGCACGAGGTCGGCGCGCAGCCGGGCCGCCTGGGGCAGCGAGCCGTACTCGGCGGCGACCCGCCAGTTCAGCAGCAGGACCGAGCCGTCGACGCCGTCCGGGAGGTCGTGGGCGCGCAGCTCGGCGGTGCGTACGGTCAGCCGGTGCACGGCGAGGACGCCGGCCACCGCCGGCAGCACGCCCTCCTGGTCGGGCACGGCGATGAGCAGCTCCACGCCGAGCGGCTCGGGGTCGCCGGCCGGCTGCTCCCCCGCGGTCTCGGCGGGCGTCTCGGTCTGCGCGCGCAGCGCCAGCACCGGGCTGCCGGTGGCGACCGCCTCGATGGCGAGGCGTTCCTGCTCGGCGGTGGGCGCGGTGTCGTCCGGCTCCTCCGGCTCGTTGCCGGCGAGCACCGCCGCGACCCGCTTGACGAGGTCCGCCACGAGCGAACCCCGCCAGGACGACCAGGCGGCGGGCCCGGTGGCCAGCGCGTCCGCCTCGGTGAGGGCGTGCAGCAGCTCCAGCGTGCCCTGCGAGCCGACGGCGTCGGCGACCGCGCGCACGGTGGCCGGATCCTCCAGGTCGCGCCGGGTGGCGGTGTCGACGAGCAGGAGGTGGTGGCGGACGAGGGCGGCGAGCACGTTCACGTCGGCGCGGTCGAAGCCGATGCGGGCGGCCACGTCCTTGGCGATGATCTCGCCGGCCACCGAGTGGTCGCCGGGCCAGCCCTTGCCGATGTCGTGCAGCAGCGCGGCGACCAGCAGGAGGTCGGGCCGGTGGACGCGGCGGGTGAACTCGGAGGCGCGCACGGCGGTCTCGATGAGGTGCCGGTCGACGGTCCAGATGTGCACGGCGTTGCGCTGCGGCCGGCACCGGACCCGCTCCCAGTCGGGCAGCAGCTGCGTGATCAGCCCCTCGGCCTCCAGCGCCTCCCAGACCTCGACGGTCGGCTGACCGGAGCCGAGCAGGGTGACCAGCTGCTCGCGGGCCTCGGCGGGCCACGGCGTGGGCAGCGGGCGCACGGTGGCGGCGAGGCGCCGGACGGCGTGCAGGGACAGCGGCAGGCCGGCCTGCGCGGCGGCGGCCGCGGCGCGCAGCGGGAGCACGGGGTCGCGTTCGGGGCGCGCGGCGCGGGCGAGCACCACCTCGCCGTCCTGTTCCACGACCCCTTCGGCCAGCGGAGACCGCTCGGGTGCGGGCTTGCCGCCCCCCAGCATCGCGCGCAGCCGGGGCCGCACGGCGCGCGACCGCAGAACGCGTCCGACCTCGCGCCAGGTGACGTCGCTCGCGTACGAGATGACGCGGGCCGCCTCGTACACCTGCCGCAGCAGGGTGTCGGCGTCCAGCAGGTCCAGCTCGGCGGCCACCTGGTCCTGCTCCTGCAGCGCGAGGCGGTCGGTGGCGCGACCGGTGGCGAGGTGCAGGGCGTCGCGTACGTCGAGGAGCCGGCGGCGGGCGTCGGCGAGGCCCTCGCGGGGGGCGTCGGCCAGCCAGGAGGCGGCGACGGCGCGCAGCGCGGTGGCGTCCCGCAGTCCGCCGCGCGCCTCCTTCAGGTCGGGTTCCAGCAGGTACTGCAGCTCGCCCTGGCGTTCGGCGCGCTCGGCGCACAGTTCCTGGAGTTCGGGCAGGCGCCTGGGGGCCTGGTTGCGCCAGTCGGCGAGGACGGACGTCCGCAGTCCGGCGGTGAGGCCGAGGTCGCCGGCGAGGTGGCGGGCGTCCAGCAGGCCGAGCTGGACCTTGAGGTCCTCGCCGGCGGTCTTGCGGGCCTCCGCCGGGGTGCGGACCGAGTGGTCGAGGGCCAGGCCGAGGTCCCAGACGGGGTACCAGAGACGGTCGGCGAGGGCTGCGACGGTCTTGCCGTCCGCGCCGTCGTGCAGCAGCAGGAGGTCGAGGTCGCTGCGCGGGGAGAGCTCGCCCCGGCCGTAGCCGCCGACGGCGACCAGGGACACGCCCTTCAGTTCCTCGGCGCCGGCCGTGAAGAGCCCGGTGAGCCAGTCGTCGGTCAGTTCGGCGAGGGCCGCACGGCGCGGCGGCCCGGACTGCGCCTCCTCGGTGAGGAGGCGCAGCCGGGCCGCCGCGTAGCCGCTGGGTCCCGAGTCCTCTGCATCCATGCGCACGTCCGTACTCGTCACCCAGCGACTCCTGTTCTCTTCTGCCGTCAGAGCGCGTCCGGGCCGCGCTCGCCGGTGCGGACCCGTACGGCCGTCTCGACCGGGAGGGACCAGACCTTGCCGTCACCGATCTTGCCGGTGCGGGCGGCCTTGACGATGACGTCGATCAGCTGCTCGGCGTCGTCGTCCTCCGCCAGCACCTCGATGCGGATCTTGGGGACCAGGTCCACCGTGTACTCGGCGCCGCGGTAGACCTCGGTGTGTCCCCGCTGACGACCGTAGCCGCTGGCCTCGGTGACCGTCAGTCCGTGCACGCCGAAGGCCTGCAGGGCTTCCTTGATCTCGTCGAGCCGGTGGGGCTTCACGACGGCGGTGATGAGCTTCATGCGTCCACCTTCTTGCTCGCCCCGGCGACGGCGGTCGGGAGGGCGGTCGTGCGGGCGGCGCCACCGCCGGCCCCGCTGAAGTCGTATGCGGTCTCGGCGTGCTCGGCCTGGTCGATGCCGGCGATCTCGTCGTCCTCGGAGACCCGCATGCCGATGGTCTTGTCGAGGAGGAAGGCGAGGATCGCGGAGACGACCAGCGAGTAGGCGAGGACCGCGAAGACTCCGGCGCACTGCTTCCACAGCTGGTCGAAGGAGTGGTCGCCGTAGAAGACGCCGGTCGCGGTGGACTGGCCCTTGCCGGTGGCGAAGAAGCCGATCAGCAGGGAGCCGATGACACCGCCGACGAGGTGGACGCCGACGACGTCGAGCGAGTCGTCGTAACCGAACTTGTACTTCAGGCCGACGGCCATGGCGCAGAGCAGACCGGCGATGGCGCCGACGGCGATCGCACCGAGCGGGGAGACGGCTCCGCCCGAGGGGGTGATGGCGACCAGACCGGCGACCGCGCCGGAGGCGGCGCCCAGCGTGGTGAACGCGCCGTGGCGGATCTTCTCGTAGATGAGCCAGGCCAGCATGGCGGCGGCGGTGGCGACCTGCGTGTTGACGAACATCAGCGCGCCGACGCCGTCGTCGTTGCCGAGCCACGAGCCGGCGTTGAAGCCGAACCAGCCGAACCACAGCAGACCGGCGCCGAGCATGACCAGCGGCAGGCTGTGCGGGCGCATCGGGTCCTTCTTGAACCCGACGCGCTTGCCGATGACGAGGATCACGCCGAGGGCCGCGGCACCGGCGTTGATGTGGACGGCCGTACCGCCGGCGAAGTCGATGACGCCCAGCTCGAAGGCCCAGCCGCCGGCGCCCCAGACCCAGTGCGCGACCGGGAAGTAGACGACCGTGGCCCACAGGGCGACGAACAGCGCCCAGGCGGAGAACTTGACGCGGTCGGCGAGCGCACCGCTGATCAGGGCGGGCGTGATGATCGCGAACATCATCTGGAAGACCATGAACACGAAGATCGGGATGGTGTAGCCGTCCCACAGCTCCGTCAGGCCGATGTTGCTGAGACCGACCCAGTCGGAGTTCCAGCCGATGAGGCTGCCGGAGTCGGTGCCGAAGGCGAGCGAGAAGCCGTACAACACCCACAGGATGGTGACGATCCCGATGCTGATGAAGCTCATCATCAGCATGTTCAGCGTGCTTTTGACCCTGACCATGCCTCCGTAGAAGAAGGCGAGGCCCGGGGTCATGATCAGCACCAGGGCGGAACAGATGAGCATGAAGCCTGTGTTCGCGGAGGACAGCTTGGGTGCCTCCGCGGCAAGCGTGATGGCTGCTGCCATCGGCGTCTCCTCGTCGTAGGTACGGCCCCGTGCGGGCGAAGCCAGAGCGGGTTCGTGAGGGGTGGGCCGGTTATGCGCCATGAGATTCGCGCAGCGCCGTTTCGGTGGAGGCCCCTCGTTGTTTCGCCGCCGTGACGAAGGCGCCGCGTGCGTTACGCCTCGGTGAACTGGCTGATGTTCGACGAGCGGATCGTTATGGTGGCGCAACCTTCACTGAAGGAAGGAAACCGGCCGCGGTCGGCCTTCCGATGACCTGGCATGGGGGAGCCGAGTCGGGCAGTTCGGGAGGACCGGCCGCGGCCGGGGTTCTGGGGTTTCGCCCGGTGGACCGCTGCCGGCGGCCGGTCGGGCGGGGTGGTTCAGACCGCTTCGGCCGTCTCCGGCAGCTCGACGGTGAGCCGCTCGGTCAGGTCCACGACCTCGGAGAGATCCCCGAAATCGCGTACAGCGCTGTCGACCGTCTTTCGGATACGAGTGTTGACGCGCTCGGAGCGCACCTTCTTGGCCTCCTTCATCGCCTGCGTGGCGAGAACCGTGCTCTGCTCCGGCTCGCGCTGCAGCAGGTGGACCGTGGCCATGCCGATCAGGTTCAGCACATAGGAGCGCTGGTGGTCGCCGTCGCCCGCGAACAGTTCGACGGCCCGCCGCATCAGGGGCTCGGCCAGCGAGGCGTAGGCGGGGCTGCGGCCGGCGACGTAGGCCAGGTCGCGGAAGGAGTGGCTGTTCTCGCCGTGCAGCTCGGCCTCGGAGAAGAAGCGGATCCAGTCGGGGTCCGGCTCGTCCCACTCGTCGGTCTCGGCGAAGGTGTCCTCGGCCATCCGGACCGCGCGCTTGCACCGGCCGGGCTGGCCCATGTTGGCGTAGGCGCGGGCCTCCATCGCATACAGCATGGACTGGGTGCGCGGCCCGGCGCAGTCCCGGCTGCCGTACTGGGCGAGGTGGATCAGCTCCAGCGCGTCCTCCGGCCGGCCGAGGTGGATCATCTGACGGCTCATGCTCGACAGCACATAACTGCCGAGCGGCCGGTCGCCGGCCTCCTTCGCCGCGTGCAGGGCCAGGACGAAGTACTTCTGCGCGGTCGGCTGGAGCCCCACGTCGTAGCTCATCCAGCCGGCGAGTTCGGCCAGCTCGGCGGCCACCTTGAAGAGCCTGCGCGAGGTGGACTCGGGCTGGGGCTCCTGGAGCAGGTCGGTCACCTCGTGCAACTGCCCGACGACCGCCTTGCGGCGCAGGCCGCCGCCGCACTGGGCGTCCCACTGCCGGAACATCACGGTGGTGGACTCCAGCAGGTCCAGCTCGGGCCGGGAGAGCCGGCCGCGGGCCCGGCTGGTCGGCACCGACTCCGGCTCCTCGATCAGGGCGGGCGGCGAGGGGACCAGCCAGCGCTGCATCGGCTCGATGAGGGACGGCCCCGCGCACAGGGCCAGCGACGTCCCGAGGAAGCCGCGGCGGGCCAGCATCAGGTCGCTGCGCGAGAACTCGCTGAGCTGGGCCACCGTCTGCGGGGCCGTCCACGGCAGGTCGACGCCGGTCGCGGAGGGCACCTGCCGGACCGCGCGCAGTCCGAGGTCCTCGACGGACACGACGCAGCCGAACCGCTCGGAGAACAGCTCGGAGAGGATCCTGGGGATGGGCTCGCGGGGGTTCTCGCCGTCCAGCCAGCGGCGCACTCGTGAGGTGTCGGTGGAGATGTGATTGGCGCCCAACTGGCGGGCTCGACGGTTCACTTGACGTGCGAGTTCGCCCTTCGACCAGCCGCTGCGCACGAACCACGAGGTGAGCAGCTCGTTCGGGCGCCTGTCCGCGCTCGCAGCGTTGTTCCCGCTTCCGCCGTTGCCGCTCACTGGAACGCCCCCATCCCTGAGACCACTTGTCACTGAGTGCGCCAAGCCTTATCAGAATGCCGGTAAATAGGGCCCGCCGTACGGCACTTGTCACCCTTCGAACGGAAACCCGACTTGCCCCCGGCATACCCACGAGCGCAAGCACCCACAGGACCCGCCTACTCAAAGTAATCCTACGATCACGGTCCCAGCCACGGCGATCCCGGAAACGCCACCATTCGCCACCCCTTCGGATGAACTCCCGGTGACCCGTACGCGATTCACTTGACAGAGAACAGCCAGGGGTGAGCGGAGCGAAGCACTCAGGGGCGCGCGAAGCCCGGCCCACCACCCGCGGCGCTCCCGGGCGCTGCCTGGATGGGGCGGCCCCGGGAAAGCGGAAGCACACAGAGTAACCGTGCTCGACCGCTGCGTAACCAGCGGCGCGTAGGACCCGTTGGAGGGGGCATGGGCTTCACGATCGGCGGCATTCGCGAGATCCGCTCCGGCGCGCGCAGGCGCGGTCGCTCGTCCGAGTGCACCGCCGTCGCCGAGTTCACGGGACTGTGGGGCTGGGACGCGGTGCCCGGCGCACGGGCCGCGGCAGGCGTCTGCTCCTGCGGACACCCCGGGTGCCGCGAACCGGGGGCGCACCCCCTGGAGTTCGCCCCGCGCGTCCCGGCCGGCGCCACCCTCGACGACGTGGGCAGGACCTGGGGCGGGTTCCCCGGCGCCGCGGTGATGTTGCCCGTCGGACGCGCGTTCGACGTGCTCGACGTCGCCGAGTCCGCCGGGCGCCGCGCCCTGGTCCGCCTCGAGCGCATGGGCCTGCCCCTCGGCCCGGTCATCGCCACGCCCGAGGGCCGCACCCAGTTCTTCGTCGCCCCCGGCGCCGCCGCCGAGCTGACGGACCTGCTCTACCGCATGGGCTGGGACGATCCGGCCGCCCTGGACCTGCGCGGCCTCGGACCCGGCACGTTCATCACGGCCCCGCCCTCCGACCGCGGCGGGCTCGGTCCGGTGCGCTGGCTGCGCCCGCCCGCGCTGGACTCGGCGACCCGCCCGCCGGAGGCCCGGCTGCTGCTGGGGACGCTGGCGTACCTGGCGCACCGGTCACGCGCCCAGGGCGCCCGGGAGACCCTCGGCCGCACCGCCTGACGCCGTCCCTACCGCCTGACGCCGTCCCTACCGCCTGGCCTCGGCCGCACCACCGCCTGACGCCGTCCGCGGGGTCGCTCGGCCCCCGCGCGGGACCGCCGCGGACCTGCGCGCCTGGGACGCCAGGGGCCACCGCGGCGACCCTCCCCCGCGGCCGCCGACGACGCACACGACGAAGCGCCCGCTCCGACTGCACCTCGGAGCGGGCGCTTCTTCCGTGCCCCGGCCTGCCTCCCGGCACACCGTCTGCGGTTCGCGGCCCTGCGGTACCGGCCGGTCAGTCCCCGATAAGGGCGTCAACGAAGGCCTCCGGCTCGAACGGCGCGAGGTCGTCCGCCCCCTCGCCGAGTCCCACCAGCTTGACCGGGACGCCCAGCTCGCGCTGGACCGCGACCACGATGCCGCCCTTCGCCGTGCCGTCCAGCTTGGTCAGCACGATGCCGGTGATGTCGACGACCTCGGCGAAGACACGGGCCTGGACGAGCCCGTTCTGCCCGGTGGTGGCGTCGAGCACGAGCAGCACCTCGTCCAGCGGGGCGTGCTTCTCGACGACCCGCTTGACCTTGCCGAGCTCGTCCATCAGGCCGGTCTTGGTGTGGAGGCGGCCGGCGGTGTCGATGAGGACGACGTCGACGCCCATCTCCTTGCCCTCCTTCACCGCGTCGAACGCGACGGAGGCGGGATCGCCGGCCTCGGGACCGCGCACGGTGTGCGCGCCGACCCGCTCGCCCCAGGTCTGGAGCTGGTCGGCGGCGGCCGCGCGGAAGGTGTCGGCGGCGCCCAGGACGACGGTGCGCCCGTCGGCCACGAGCACGCGCGCGAGCTTGCCGGTGGTGGTGGTCTTGCCGGTGCCGTTGACGCCGACGACCATCACGATGCCCGGCTTGCGGTCCTCGGGCTCGGTCTTCACGGTGCGGTCGGCCTCGGTGCCGACCAGCTTGAGCAGCTCCTCGCGCAGCAGCGCGCGCAGCTCCTCCGGGGTGCGGGTGCCGAGCACCTTCACGCGCTCGCGCAGTCGTTCGACCAGCTCCTGGGTGGGGGCCACGCCGACGTCGGCGGTGAGCAGCGTGTCCTCGATCTCCTCCCAGGTGTCCTCGTCGAGGTGCTCGCGCGAGAGCAGCGTGAGGAGCCCCTTGCCCAGGGCGTTCTGCGAGCGGGAGAGGCGGGCGCGCAGACGCACCAGCCGCCCCTCGGTGGGCTCCGGGACCTCGAGCTCGGGAACCTCGAGAGGGGGGACGACGGGGGGTTCCTCGACCGCGGTACCGGTCGGCCTGCCGTCGGGAAGATCAACCTCCTCGATCGTGCGGCGCGGTTCGTCGCGCGGGGTCTCGGCCTCGTCGCCGACGTGCGGTTCGGCCGGAGGGGCGGTGATGTCGGGCGCTGCGGGGGGCGGCGGGGGCAGCGGCTTCTTCCGCCGACTGCCGACGACCAGCCCGCCGAGCACTGCGAGCACGACCACGGCGATGACTACAGCAAGGATGACGGTTTCCATAACGGGTCCAGTATGCGTGACCCCTCCCGGCCGGGGCGGGCGGCGGCCCGGCCGCGCGTCAGGCGGCCCCCGTCCGGCCTCTCCCGGCGGCCGGGCCGGCGGGAACGGGCGGCTTGGGGCCGCGGCTCGCAGTCGGACCGTCCCGGCCCATGGCCATCTGACACCTCGTCAGCTACGGTCCCCCACATCCGCCGAAGGGGGTCCTCCATGCCCGTCACCGTCGTCCGATTCAACCTCGTCGCCCCCGGTGCGACCCCTGCCGAGCTGGGCGTCCGCTACCGGACCGCGCTGGAGATGGCCACGTACGCCGACCGGCACGGGGTCACCCTCGTACAGACCGAGGAGCATCACGGCGTCGAGAACAACTGGCTGCCCTCGCCCTTCGTCTTCGCGGGCGCGGTGCTCGGTGCGACGCGGCGGCTGGCGGTGACCGTCTCGGCCGTCATCGGACCGCTGCACGACCCGCTGCGGCTGGCCGAGGACATCGCGGTGCTGGACCTGCTGAGCGGCGGGCGGCTGGTCACGGTCGCCGGGATCGGCTACCGGCCGGAGGAGTACGCCCGGGCCGGAGTGGACTGGAAGCGGCGGGGGCAGCTCCAGGACGAGCTGCTGGAGACCGTGCTGAAGGCCTGGACCGGCGAGGAGTTCACCTACCGGGGGCGCACGGTACGGGTCACCCCCCGCCCGGCGACCGATCCGCACCCCCTGCTGCTGGTGGGCGGATCCTCGAAGGCCGCCGCCCGCCGGGCCGCCCGGCTCGGGCTGCCGTTCTTCCCCAGCGCCCATCTGCCGGAGCTGGAGGCCTACTACAAGGAGCGGCTGGCGGAGTACGGGACGGAGGGCTGGACGATGATGCCGGGCGCCGAGACGCCCCTGCTGCATGTCGCCGAGGATCCGGACCGGGCGTGGACCGAGTACGGCGAGCGCTTCCTGCACGAGGCGCGGACCTACGCCTCCTGGCAGTCGGGCGGGATCCGCTCGGCGGTGAAGTCGGGGGCGACGACGGTGGCGGAGCTGCGGGAGGAGGGCGTGTACCGGATCCTCACGCCGGACGCGTGCGTGGCGCAGGGGCTCGACAACCTCGTCCTGCATCCGCTGGCGGGCGGGATGCCGGTGGAGGAGGGGTGGCGCAGCCTACGGCTGTTCTGCGAAGACGTGCTGCCCCGGCTCGGCGGGTGAGCCGGGGCAGCACGTCCCACGGGATTCGAGGAGCGGGCAGCGGGGGCGGGCCCGGCTCCTCGAGATCGTGGGCCCTGGCGGCGGAGGCCCTGCCGGAGCCTCAGCCCATTTCCTCCAGCGCCTTGCCCTTCGTCTCCTTGACGTACTTCAGGACGAACGGGATGGAGAGCGCGGCGAAGACCGTGTAGATCACGTAGGTCGCGGAGAGGTTCCAGTCGGCCAGCGACGGGAAGCTCGCGGTGATGGCCCAGTTGGCGATCCACTGCGCGGAGGCGGCCACGCCGAGGGCCGCGGCGCGGAGACGGTTGGGGAACATCTCGCCGAGGAAGACCCAGACGACGACACCCCAGGACAGGGCGAAGAAGAGGACGAACACGTGGGCGGCGATCAGGGCGATCCAGCCCTGGGTGGCCGGCAGCTTGCCGTCGACGAGGTCGAAGGAGAACGCCCAGGCCTCGAACGCGAGGCCGACGACCATGCCGGCGGAACCGATCAGGGCCAGCGGCCTGCGGCCGACGCGGTCCACGAAGATCATCGCGATGACCGTGCCGACGATGTTGATGATCGACGTCGTGAACGAGTAGAAGAACGAGTCGGTCGGGTCGACGCCGACCGACTGCCACAGCGTGGAGGAGTAGTAGAACGCGACGTTGATGCCGACGAACTGCTGGAAGACCGAGAGGCCGATGCCGATCCAGACGATCGGCTTGAAGAAGAAGGAACCGCCGAGCAGGTCCTTGAACGTCGACTTGTGCTCGCTCTTCATCGCGTGCTCGATCTCGGCGACGCGGGCGTCCAGGTCGACGCCTGCGCCTTCGACCTCCTCGAGGATCTCGCGGGCCCGCTCGCGCTTGCCCACGGAGATCAGGAAGCGGGGGGACTCGGGGATGGCGAAGGAGAGCAGGCCGTACAGGACGGCCGGGACCACCATGACGCCGAGCATGACCTGCCAGGCTTCCAGGCCCATGAGCTTGCCGCGCTGGTCGCCGCCCGCGGAGTTGAGCAGTCCCCAGTTGACCAGCTGCGAGATCGCGATGCCGATGACGATCGCGGCCTGCTGGAAGGAGCCGAGCCGGCCGCGGTAGGCGGGCGGGGCGACCTCCGCGATGTAGGCGGGGCCGATGACGGAGGCCATGCCGATGGCGAAGCCGCCGACGACCCGCCAGAAGGCGAAGTCCCACAGCGAGAAGGGCAGCGCCGAGCCGACGGCGCTCACCGTGAACAGCAGGGCGGCGATCTGCATGACCCGGATGCGGCCGATGCGGTCGGCGATGCGGCCGGCGGTCGCTGCGCCGACGGCGCAGCCGATCAGGGCGATCGCGATGACCTGGGCGAGGGCCGCGGAGCCGATGTCGTAGCGGTCCCGGATGGCCTCCACGGCGCCGTTGATCACGGAGCTGTCGTAGCCGAAGAGGAATCCGCCCATCGCGGCCGCCGCCGCGATGAAGACGACGTGCCCGAGATGGTCGGGATGAGCCCTGCCGGCTCCTGACTTCTGCGCCTGCGTCGTGCTGGTCACGTTCAACTCCTCGAGCCGTCGGCAGCGCTGCCGACGGGATCAGCACCTCCAGATACGTGGCATCTGAAGGTAAAAGCAACGGTGCCGAGACTATGCCTTCAAGTTTCGAAGTCAAGAGGGCCCGGCTGTGACTTTTCAGCGCCCACGTGCAGGGATTGTGTTCAACTCTTGAAGCAGAAGCGGTGGGAGCTGGATGACGGGTACCCGCTCCCGCCGGTCAACGCAGGCGCTGGCTGATGACCTTCGACACACCATCGCCCTGCATGGACACGCCGTACAGCGCGTCGGCGACCTCCATCGTGCGCTTCTGGTGCGTGATCACGATCAGCTGCGAGGACTCCTGCAGCTCCTGCATGATGCGGATCAGCCGCTGCAGGTTGGTGTCGTCGAGGGCGGCCTCGACCTCGTCCATGACGTAGAACGGGCTGGGCCGCGCCTTGAAGATCGACACCAGCATGGCCACCGCGGTCAGCGACCGCTCGCCGCCGGAGAGCAGACTGAGCCGCTTGACCTTCTTGCCCGGGGGCCGGGCCTCCACGTCCACGCCCGTGGTGAGCATGTTGTCGGGGTCGGTCAGGATCAGCCGCCCCTCGCCGCCCGGGAACAGCCGACCGAACACGCCCTCGAACTGCCGTGCGGTGTCCCGGAACGCCTCGGTGAAGACCTGCTCGACACGCTCGTCGACCTCCTTCACCACTTGAAGCAGGTCGGTGCGCGTCTTCTTGAGGTCCTCCAGCTGCTCGCTCAGGAACTTGTGCCGCTCCTCCAGCGCGGAGAACTCCTCCAGCGCCAGCGGGTTCACCTTGCCGAGCTGCTGGTAGGCGCGCTCGGCCGACTTCAGCCGCTTCTCCTGCTCGGCGCGCTGGAACGGCCTCGGCCGGTTGCGCGGGTCCTCCGGGTCCTCCGGCAGCACCTCGCCCTCGGCGGGCGGCGAGGGCGGCACGAGCTGATGCGGCCCGTACTCGGAGACGAGCCCCGCGGGCTCCACGCCCAGCTCCTCCAGCGCCCTGGTCTCCAGTTGCTCGATGCGCATCCGCTTCTCGGCGCCGAGCACCTCGCCGCGGTGCACCGAGTCCGTCAGCTTGTCCAGCTCGCCCTTCAGATCGCGCCCGGCGGTGCGGGCGGCGGCCAGTTCCTGCTCCCGCCGCGCCTTGGCCGCGTCGGCGGCGACCCGCTCCGCCTCGGCCCGGCCCACGGAGACCTCGACGTGGGCGAGCAGCTGCCGCGCGCCCGAGGCCACGGCGTCCGCGACGGCCGCCTCGTGCCGCAGCCGCGCCCGCCGCTGCTCGGCACGCGCGCGTGCCTCGCGTTCCGCCCGCGCGGCCCGGTCCAGCGAGTCGGCCCGCCCGGCCAGCCCCTTGACCCGCTCCTCGTGGGTACGGACCTGAAGCCTGGCCTCCATCTCGGTCTGCCGCGCGTTGGCCCCGTCGGCGGCGAGCCGGTCCCGCACGGCGGAGTCGGGCTCCTCCTCGGCCGGCATCTCCTCGGCGACGGCCAGCCGTTCCGCCAGTTCCTCAGCCTCTTCCACGGCCCGGTCGAGCGCCTCCTGCGCCCGCGCCGCGGCCGCCGCGGACCGCTCGGCCTCACCGGCCGCCCCCCGGGCCTGCCCGGCGAGGCGCCCGAGCTGCTGCGCCACGGCCGACTTCTCCCGGTCGGCGGCCCGCCGCCGCTCGCCCACCTCCTCGACGAACGCGGCACACGCGCGGCGACGCTCGCCGGCCGTGCGCTGTGCCTCCGTCAGCTCCGCGCAGCGCACGGCCAGCTCGTCGAGCTCGGCGGCGGCCTCGTCGACAGACGCCTGCACCTCCAGCAGGCTGGGCGCCCCGGCGGACCCGCCGTGCGCGAAGTGCGCGCCCAGCAGATCGCCCTCGGCGGTGACCGCGGTGAGGTCCGGGCGGGCGTAGACCAGCTCCTCGGCGTCCTCCAGGGTGCCCACGACCACGATCCCCCGCAGGAGCCTGCGCACGGCGGGCATGAGCTCGACGGGACCGCGCACCAGATCGGCGGCGTACGGCGGCCCGTCGGCGCGCTGCCCCTCGGGGCGCTGAATGTGGGTGTGCTGAATGTGAGTGTGCTGAATGTCGGCGCGTTGCCCGTCGACGGGTCGGCCGTCCATGAGCCGGTCGTCGACGGGCCGGTCGTCGACGGGCCGGTCGTCGACGGGCCGGTCGTCGATGAGCCGGCCGCCGGTGCGTTCCTCGGGCACATCGCCCTTGTCACCCACGTCGCCCACGTCGCCCGCGTCACCGCCGAGGAGCAGCGCGGCGCGCCCCGCGTCCTGCTTGCGCAGCAGCCGGATGGCCTCGGCAGCCGCTGCGGGCGTCGTCACCGCGATCGCGTCCGCGGCGACGCCGAAGGCCGCGGCGAGCGCGACCTCGTGGCCCGGCGTCACCGTCAGCAGTCCGGCCGCCGGGCCCAGCAGGCCGTGCAGGCGGTCGCGCGCGGCGAGCAGCGCGCCCGTGCCGTCCTTGCGTCGCAGCCCCAGGGCCAGGGCGTCCCGGCGGGCCAGGGTCGCGGCGCGGCTGCGTTCGGCGGCCGTGGTCGCCTCGCGGGCGTCGGCGAGGGCGGACTCCGCCTCGGCGAGCTGGCGCTTGGCGCTCTCGTGCCGTTCGGCGAGCTCGTGGTCGTCCGCGTCGAGGCCGTCGACCTCCGCCTTGAGCGCCTCGTACTCCTCCTGTGCGGCGACGGCCCGCTCCTGGGCCTCGTCGCGGGCGGCCGCGAGGCGGTCGATCTCGGCCTGCGCGGAGGCGGCGCGCGAGCGGGCGGCGTTGACCTGGCCGTTCAGCCGGGCCAGGCCCTCGCGACGGTCGGCGATGGCGCGGGCGACGTCCTTCAGCCGCCGTTCCTCGACGGCCAGTTCCCGTTCCAGGTCCGCGCGGTGGGCGACGGTGTCGTCGAGTGCGTGCTGGGCCGCTTCGAGGGCGGCCTCCAGTTCGGCCTCCTGCTCGCGGATCCGGGCCGCCTCCCGTTCCATGTCCTCGGGGTCGCGGCCGTGCCGCTCCTCGGGGGGCGCGGAGGTGGCGCTCTTCACCCGGGCGTCGGCGAGCGAGACGGTGCCCCGGACGCGTTCGGCGAGCTGGGACAGCTCGTACCAGGTCTGCTGGGCCCGCTGGAGACGCGGAGTGAGCTGCCGGACCACGTCCTCCAGGAGGGCCTCGCGCTGGAGGGCCTTCCTCAGCTCCTGCTCGGCCGCCTCCTTGCGCTCCTTGAGGGCGGCCTCGTCGGCGACCTCCGTCTGCAGGGCCTCCCGCAGCCGTACCAGGTCGTCGGCGAGCAGGCGCAGCCTGGCGTCACGCAGATCGGCCTGGATGACGGCGGCGCGGCGGGCCACGGCGGCCTGCCTGCCGAGGGGTTTGAGCTGACGCCGGAGTTCGTCGGTGAGGTCCTGCACACGCGCGAGGTTGGCCTGCATCGCGTCCAGCTTGCGGAGCGCCTTCTCCTTGCGCTTGCGGTGCTTGAGGACGCCCGCGGCCTCCTCGATGAAGGCGCGGCGGCCCATGGGGTCGGCGTGCAGGACGGAGTCGAGCTGGCCCTGGCCGACGATGACGTGCATCTCGCGCCCGATGCCGGAGTCGGAGAGCAGGTCCTGGATGTCGAGCAGCCGGCAGGTGTCGCCGTTGATCTGGTACTCGCTGCCGCCGTTGCGGAACATGATCCGCGTGATGGTGACCTCGGCGTACTCGATGGGGAGCGCCCCGTCGGAGTTGTCGATGGTCAGGGACACCTCGGCGCGGCCCAGCGGGGGGCGGCCGGTGGTGCCGGCGAAGATGACGTCCTCCATCTTGCCGCCGCGCAGCGACTTCGCGCCCTGCTCGCCCATGACCCAGCTGAGGGCGTCGACGACGTTGGACTTGCCCGAGCCGTTCGGTCCGACGACGCACGTGATCCCCGGTTCGAACCGGAGCGTGGTCGCGGAAGCGAACGACTTGAACCCCCGGAGGGTCAGGGCCTTGAGGTGCACGGCGCTGGACTCTACCTTCCGGCGGTGTCTCACTCCATGAACCCGCGGTTTCACCCATGAACGCGCAGGGCACACCAAACGTTAAGAGACTGAAAGGGTGCGCGGGGGAACCAATGGCGGGGGCGCGGCCGACGGGGCGGAAGCGGGGGCGCGGAAATGTGCGGAGCAAGAAAGAAGGGACGCCGAAGCGTCCCTTGCAAACTCTGACAACCTAGCGGTCCGACGCGGTGAGAATGAGCCGCCCGACCCCTGCGTGCTGTTGTGCAGCATGCAGCGATCAGGTGAGCGCAGGCTCCGCCTGGCGTGCGTCGATGCTCTCCAGAAGCGATTCGTGAGAAGCGGCAGCCGTCAGCGCGTCGTTCTCGGCCTGGATCCGTCCGAGCTCGGATTCCAGGTCTTGTACACGCTGCTGGAGCCGTCGCATCTCGGCGAGGAGTCGCGGGTCGGAGCCGCCGACGTAACCGAGAAGCGCCTTTGCCATGATGGATGGTCCTCCACAATGAGTGACCGACCGAAGCGGTGTGGGTCGTGAGGGATGAGCACCCGCGGTGCTTGGCAGGATCTTGTTCGTGCTGCCGTTCATCCATGCCAAACAGCTGGGGTGCGCGGGGTGCTTTCAGCGTCTCACCAAAAAGTTTGACGGTCAACACGATCACACCCCGTATTGGCGGGCGGCCCGGTGGCGCGCGGCCGGAACGGCGGCGCTGCGACTCCTGCGGGGGCCCTCGGGGCGTGGCGATCATCCTTGAGTGCGGAGCCTCCCACGACAAGCGGTTCTTGGCAATCACCTGCCCCTTTCTGCTGGGGGCACGTGCCCGTGGCATTCCCCTCCGCTTTCACGGGGACGCCCACGGGGAGCTCTCAACGGATCGCGAAGCCGTCGTAACCTCCGCGCGGTGTGTCCCATATCTCGGTGACTCCGGCTACGCGTCCGGGCGTGTCGTCACCCAGAAGCCAGCCGAGCAGTTCCTCGCACCCCTCCTTGGCGCCTTCGGCGACCACCTGGACCCGGCCGTCAGCCAAATTGAGAGCAAAACCACTCAGGCCGCCGATCTCCAGCGCCTTGGCCCGCGTGAACCAGCGGAATCCCACGCCCTGGACGTGTCCGCGCACCCAGGCGACCAGCCGTACATCCTCGCTCATGGGTGCAACCTAACCGCGCAAAGTCTCTCGGGACACTTCCTCCCCGAGCGCCATGCGGTACCGTCCCCACCCAATGATTCTCATATGAAACTCACTCGATCGGGTGAGTCAGGTCGACCAGAGGGAGCAGGAGGCGCGCGTCGCCCCAGAGCTTCGGTCGACCGTTGAGAACACCGCTCGGACGAGGAAGGCAAGGACATGGGACGCCACCGACGCTCCGCCGCCGGCAGCGCCGCCAAGAGCCGCGCCACGGGGGTCACACAGACGCACGGCTCGCATGCGGACAGCCACAGGACGCAGGACGCGCACACCGAAACCCTCCCCACGATCGGCATCGCGCCGTATCTGAACCCCGAGGCGTACGCGGACTCCGTCGCGAGAAGCCAGGAGTACCTGTACGCGGAGGGCGGCTACGCCCACGGCGACACCGCGGTGTTCGCGGGCGACGCGTTCACCCCCGACGGCGGCGCCCGCCGGCCGGGCGCGAATCGGGCGGGTGTGGGCCGCCGCCGTAAGCGCAGGGTCGCCACGCCGGTGAAGTCCGGTCTGCTCGGCGTCTCCGCGGCGGTGGCGATCGGCACGGTCGCCGTGGCCACAGGTGTGGTGCCCGGTATCGACGGCTACCGTCTCGGGGGCGGCAGCGGCAGCTCAGGCGACAAGGTCCAGGCCGCTGCCGGCTCGCCGACGAACTCGGCCTCCGAGCAGGGCGGCACGTCCGGCACCGCCGACGACGACCGCGACTCCGCCCCGACCAACCGCGACGCCGGCCGCCCGGCCTCGCCCTCCACCCCGGCCGCGCCCTCCCCCTCCGTCTCCGCATCCTCGGCCGCTCCGACGAAGACCGCTCCGACGAAGACCGCTCCGCAGAAGCCCGAGTCCACGCCCTCCAGGACTCCGCAGACCACTCCGTCCAAGTCGAGGGCCGCCACCAAGGCGCCGGCGAAGTCCGAGGCCCCCGTGACGGTGTCGGCCGAGACGCAGGCCGCGGCCGAGGTGCTGAAGCTGGTCAACGAGGAGCGGGCCAAGGTCGGCTGCAGTCCCGTCTCCGCGAACAGCTCCCTGTCGGACCTCGCCGAGAAGTTCAGCGACGACATGGCCGCGCGCGGGTTCTTCGACCACACCGACCCCGACGGGGCGACCCCGTGGGACCGGGCGGCCAAGGCCGGCGTATCGGGGCTCGGCGGCGAGAACATAGCCCGCGGCCAGGCCGACGCGGCTGCCGTCATGGAGGCCTGGATGAACAGCCCGGGCCACAAGGCGAACATCCTGAACTGCGACTTCAAGACGCTGGGCGTCGGCGTCCACTTCGGCGCCGGCGGCCCCTGGTGGACGCAGGACTTCGGCTACTGAGAGAGCCGCAGGTCGGAGAGTCGCCGGCGACACCGCTGACGGGGAGCGCCCGCCGCGGGTCGCCGGCCGGCGCCCGTCACATGCGGGCGAGGATCTCCGCCTTCTTGGCCGTGAACTCCTCCTCGGAGAGGATGCCCGCGTCCCTCAGGCCCGCCAGCTGCCGCAACTGCTCGACGGGCGAGTCCGTCTGGGGCGCGGGGGCCTCGGCACGGGCGGGGGCCGCGACGGCCGGAGCGGCCTGGCCGGGGGCCGGGATCTTCCCGAGCACCAGGTCGGTCAGCAGCGCCTTGATGCCGGGAGCCGCGTCGTGCGGCACCCGGAACTCGATCGTGTTGCCGGACGCGACCACGACGACCTTGGTGTACATCAGGCCGTCCCGCTTGGTGACCACGCTGGAGATGTTCCGGACCGGGATCATCTCGGTGCCCGCGTCGGAGCCGCGGACACCCGTGGCCAGGAGAGACGCACCGCCGGTCAGAAGACCCGCCGTGAGCTTCTTGGCGCTCATGCCTCGCCCCCGGGCCCACTCGACCCGGTCGTGGTGAATGGCCACGTCGGCGTTCTTGCCTTCGATGTGGCTCTTGAAGGTCATCAGCGCGCTGCTGGACATGAGGTGCTCCTGACTCCGGTGCGGCGGCAAGGTACGTGCCGTCTACATCAGGACACCCGTCGGCAGGCGAAGGTTGTACGGGACAGACGACCGACGCCGCGCCCCGCGGCGACTGCGTCACAGGTCACGGCGTTGGTCGGGGAGCCCGGGGGTCAGGCTGCCCGGGCCCGGCCGGCCAGGAAGACCCGTGCGGTCTCGGCCACCCTGCGGCCCAGGTGTTCGGCCGTCGCCACGTCCGCCTTGTGGACGGCGTCCGGCCCCTCGTCGACGTTGGTCTGCGCGGCGGCGCCCAGGAACACGCCCAGCCGGTTGAGGTCGTGCTCGGAGCCGGCCGAGTTGTTCCAGCCGGGCAGCAGGCCGAGGCTGACCCAGTGCATGCCGAGCTGCGCGGCCAGGATCTGGAAGAACTGCAGCGTGTGCAGCTTGTCGCCGCTCTTGGAGCCCGAGTTGGTGAACCCGGCGGCCAACTTGTCCTTCCACACCTGGTCGGGCCAGCGCGCGGAGGTCGCCTCGGCGAACGCGTGGAAGGCGGCCGACGCGGTCCCCATGTAGGTGGGCGATCCGAAGACGACGGCGTCCGAGCGGTCGAGCAGCGTCCACTGCTCCTCGGTGATCTCGTCGACCTTGATCAGGTGCACCTCGGCGCCGGCGTCGACGGCACCGGCGCGGACGGCCTCGGCAAGGACGGCGGTGTGGCCGTAGCCGGAGTGGTAGGCGACAGAGACAACAGGGGTGTACATGCGTACTCCTGGAAATGGGCAGCTCGGGAACAGTGACCACAGGAAAGCACTAACTTTTGGTTAGTGCAACCTATCGGTTAGCGCTACCTTCGAGTAGGCTTCCCGTATGGACATCACCCGGGAGAGAGCGGAGGACCAGGACCTTCCGTTCGACGTGTTCGCCAAGGCCTGTCCCTCGCGCGGCACACTGGAGCACATCACCGGCCGCTGGGGCGGACTGACCCTCGGGGCGCTGCACGAGGGCTCGTTGCGCTTCAACGAGTTGCGCCGCCGGGTCGACGGCGTGAGCGAGAAGATGCTCTCCCAGACGCTCCACGCGCTGGAGCGCGACGGGCTGGTGCACCGCGAGGCGCAGCCCACCAACCCGCCCCGCGTGGACTACGAGCTGACCCCGCTCGGGCGGGAGGTGGCCGAGCGCCTGCTGGGCCTCATCCACCTCGTCGAAGGGCGGATGACCGACGTCCTGGCCGCGCGCGAGCACTACGACGGGACGCGCGGCGCCCTCTGACACTTCGGGCAGAAGTAGCTGGACCGGTTCATCCAGGGACGCCGGCGCATCGGCGTGGCGCACCGCTTGCACGGCAGACCCTCACGCCCGTAGGCGTCCAGGGCCCGGTCGAAGTAGCCCGACTCCCCGTTGACGTTGACGTACAGACTGTCGAAGCTGGTGCCGCCGACGGCGAGGGCCGCGTTCATCACGTCCCGGACATGGCCGAGCAGTTCGAACGTGCGGGGCCGGGTGAAGGCGGCCGTCGGACGTTCGTAGTGCAGTCGGGAGCGCCAGAGCGCCTCGTCCGCGTAGATGTTGCCGACGCCGCTGATCAGCGACTGGTCGAGCAGCGCCCGCTTGACGGTGGTGCGCCGCCTGCGCAGCGCCTGGTGGAACGCCTCGTCGTCGAACAGCGGGTCGAGGGGGTCACGGGCGATGTGCGCGATGACGTCCGGGAGCCCGTCCGGGCCGGTCGGATGCAGTGACAGGCCGCCGAAGGTGCGCTGGTCGACGAAGCGGAGCTCGGTGTCCGTGTCGTCCGCGAAGCGCACCCGGATGCGCAGATGCTTCTCGTCGGGCGCCCGGAGCGGCTGGACCAGGAGCTGACCGCTCATGCCGAGATGCGCCAGAACCGCCTGGTCGGTGTCCTCCAGCGGCAGCCAGAGGTACTTGCCGCGTCGGCTCGGGGCGCCGATGCGGTGGCCTTCGAGGCGGTGCGCGAAGTCGTCGGCGCCGGCCAGGTGACGGCGGACGGCGCGGGGGTGCAGCACCTCGGCGTCGGCGACCGTGCGATGGGCGATCCACCGTTCCAGACCGCGCCGGACGACCTCGACCTCGGGCAACTCGGGCATGTCATCCCCCGTGACGTCGGTTCCTGCACGGACAGAGCGCCCGTCCCGGACGGGGGCGGGCGCTCGTCGCGTGGTACTGCTCAGGCGGAGGCGGACTCCTGGTCCACGCTGCCGTCGGCTGCGACGACCGTATCGGCCGCCGCCTCCCTGGCGCGCTCGTCCGCCGCGGCCCGGATGGACCGCCACGCGGACTCGGCGGCCTGCTGCTCCGCCTCCTTCTTGCTGCGGCCGGTGCCGGTGCCGTACGAGACGCCTCCGACGCGGGCGGCAGCAGTGAAGGTCTTCTCGTGGTCGGGGCCGGTCTCCGTGACCAGGTACTCGGGGACGCCGAGGCCTTCGGTCGCGGTGAGCTCCTGGAGACTGGTCTTCCAGTCCAGGCCGGCACCGAGGTTCGAGGACTTCTCGATCAGCGGGTCGAACAGGCGGTGCACCAGTTCGGAGGCCGCGTCGAGGCCCTGATCGAGATAGACCGCGCCGATCACCGCTTCGAGCGTGTCGGCGAGGATGGACGCCTTGTCCCGGCCGCCCGTGCCCTCTTCACCCCGGCCGAGCCGGATGAAGGAGCCCAGGTCGAGGCCACGACCGACCTCCGCCAGCGCACGAGAGTTGACCACCGCGGCCCGCAACTTGGCCAGTTGGCCTTCGGGCAGGTCGGGGTGGGTGCGGTACAGCGTGTCCGTGACGACGAGGCCGAGCACGGAGTCCCCGAGGAACTCCAGCCGCTCGTTCGTCGGCAGGCCGCCGTTCTCGTACGCGTAGGAACGGTGGGTCAGCGCACGCACCAGAAGGGCGGACTCGAGCCGGTAGCCGAGCCGCCCTTCCAGAAGCGTGTGGGACGAGGCCGTGTCCGCCTTGTTCTTGGCGGCAGTGTCCGCCTTGGCGTCAGACATGAAGCCTCTCACCAGCCGCTCAGACCTCGAGGACCTGGCGCTTGTTGTAGGTGCCACAAGACGGGCACGCGATGTGCTGCAGCTTGGGCTCGTGGCAGCGCTCGCACGCAACCAGGGTGGGGACCGCAGCCTTCCACTGCGACCGGCGGTGGCGCGTGTTGCTGCGCGACATCTTCCGCTTCGGAACAGCCACGGCTACTTCTCCTGCTTCTCGTCGGCGTGCGCTGATGGAAGCGCGCCGCCGCTCATCTCGTCCTTCTCGCCGTCTTCAGGTGAACCGGCGAGTCCCTGCAGTGCCGCCCAACGGATGTCGACGGCGTCGTGGTGGTGGTCCGGGTCGTCCGCCAGCCGGGCTCCGCACTCGGAGCACAGGCCGGGGCAGTCGTCCTGGCACACCGGCTGCATCGGCAGTGCGAGCACCACCGCATCGCGCAGCACGGGTTCGAGGTCGAACAGTCCGTCCTCGAGGAAGAGCCTGTCCTCGTCTTCCTCGGCGTCGTCGGCCGGATCCGCTTTCACACGGCCCCGGTCGTCGGCGTCAGGGTACGAGAACATCTCCTGGAAGTCCGCTGCGAGATCGAACTCGAGCGGCTCCAGACACCTTACGCACTCCCCCTCGGCCCGTGCACGGGCGGTGCCTGTGACGAGCACACCTTCCATGACCGACTCGAGACGGAGTTCGAGCTCCACCGGAGCGCCTTCCGGCACTCCGACGACCCCCTGGATCCCGAGATCCTGGGGAGCGTCGATCTCACGGGTCAGGCGCTGTTGCGCACCGGGCCGCCGCCCCAGCTCGTGCGTGTCGAACACGAGAGGCTTGCGGTGGTCGAGGCGGGCGTTCAGAGCCATTCCTGCTTTCGATCTTCTGAGCTCGGGGGACGCTGCCCCTCGGTGTCGCGGGCAGCGGTGATCGCGGGCGCATACGACATCAGCGAAGCGCACACGCGACCGATGAGCCAGGATACTGGAGCATTCGCCCACAGCCCAATCCGGCCCCCGGCCGCCCTGCCGCGCAGCCCGCGTCCCCGCCGGCTACAGCCCGCGTCCCTGCTCGTAGGCGCGCAGCTGCTCGGCGCTGATCATGCCGGTGTCGAAGAGGCTGGTCTCGTCGAGGGCGTACCCCTGCTGCGCCTGCTGGTGCTGCTGGGCCTGCTGGGCCTGCTGGGACGGGTCCTGCTGCACGGCCTGGTTCGGGTCGTAGGGGGCCTGCTGGGCGTCGTAGCCCCCCTGATACGCGTAGGGGTCGGCCTGCTGCTGGTAGCCGTACGCGTCCTGCCCGCCGTAGCCCTGCTGCGGTTGCTGCGGATAGCCGCCGTAGGGGTCCGGCTGCTGCTGGTAGCCGTACGCCGGCTGCGGCTGGTCGTACGCCGGCTGGACGGGCTGCGCGGGCGCCGCGTCCTGCTCCGCGAGGGCGGCCAGGTCGGCGAGGTAGTCGGCGTCCGAGGAGTGCTGGAACGTGGTGGTGTCGGCGGCGAGGGCGCCGAGGTCGTCCGTGGCGATGCGGCCGTGCAGCTTCTGGCGGCCCCTGCCGACCGCCTCCAGCGTCTTGGCGAGGACCGCCTCGAAGGCGCCCAGCTTGGTGTCGACGTACGCGTCGGCGTCGCGGCGCAGGGTCTCGGGGTCGTGGCTGCGCTCGGGGGCGTCCTCGTCCTCGTACCCGTTCTCGTCGGTGCCCGGTCCGGTGCCGAGGAGCTTCTCACGGCCGCGGCCCACGGAGCCGAGGGTCTTGGTGAGGACGACCTCGAAGTTGGCGAGCTTGGAGTCGACGTAGTCGTCCGCGTCCGCGCGGACCTCCTCGGCCTCCTTGCGGGCCTCGGCGAGGATGCGGTCGGCCTCGGCCTGGGAGCGGCGGGCGATCTCGGTGCCGGAGACCAGCGAGCCGCGTTCGGCGTGGGCGGTCTCGATGATCCGCTCGGCCTCCTGGCGGGCCTGCTCGACGACCTGCTCGCGGCCGCCGATGAGTTCCTCGGCCTGGGCCAGGGAGTCGGGCAGGGCCGCTCGTACCTCTTCCAGCAGGGCGAGCAGATCCGCGCGGTTGACCACGCACGAGGCCGACATCGGCATCGACCTGGCACTGGAGACCGCCGTGACGATCTCGTCGAGCTTCTTCTGCACGTCCACCGGTTGCTCGCCACTCTCTACAGCTGTGTTGGAGACGGACGGGACGACTGTACGGCCATGGGGTGTCCGCCGGACACCGGATGACGGCACGTCAGGACGGCCGTCGGGCGGTCAGCCCCGCCCGAGGCGCTCGGTCAGCGCTTCGAGGACCCTGGGCGGCACCAGGTGGGAGACGTCGCCGCCCCACGTGGCGACCTCCTTGACCAGGGACGAGGAGAGGAAACTGTAGGTGGGGTTGGTGGGCACGAACAGCGTCTCGACGCCGGAGAGGCCGTTGTTCATCTGCGCCATCTGCAGTTCGTAGTCGAAGTCGCTGACCGCGCGCAGGCCCTTGACGATGGCCGGGATGCCGCGCTCCTTGCAGAAGTCGACGAGGAGGCCGTGGAAGGCCTCGACCCTGACGTTGCCGTACTCGGCGGTGACCTCGCGGATCAGGTCGATCCGCTCGTCGATCTCGAACAGGCCCTTCTTGGACTTGTTGATCATCACCGCGACATAGACCTCGTCATACAGACGGGAGGCGCGGGAGATGATGTCGAGGTGTCCGTTGGTGATCGGGTCGAACGACCCGGGACAGACGGCACGGCGCACTGGTGTTCCCTCGCTCTCCGGTCCGGTCATCGTGCGTCTTCGCACGTAGAGGCGGCGCGACCGTACCAAAACGTTCCCTCGCCGTATCGACGGGCCCGGAGCGCTTCGAAACCGTCCGGCCAGCCGAACTCACCGCCTCTGGTGCTGCGCTCCACGGTGACGAGCGCTTCGGCCGCGAGCCAGCCCCCCGAGCGGAGTGTGAGCAGGATCTCTCGAAGATCGTCGTCCGGGACGGCGTACGGGGGGTCGAGGAAGACGAGGTCGTACGGCGCGGCCGGCGCCGCCTCGATGACCTGTCGGGCCTTCCCCGCGCGGACCTCGGCGCCGGGGAGGGCGAGGTTTCTCACGTTCTCCCGGATGACGCGGGCCGCACGCGCGTCGGCCTCGACGAGGAGGGTGTGGCCGGCGCCGCGGGACAGGGCTTCCAGGCCGACGGCCCCTGATCCGGCGTACAGGTCGAGGACCCGTTCGCCGTCGAGGGGGCGGCCGCCGAGGAGGGACTGCCAGGTGGAGAAGAGGCCTTCGCGTGCGCGGTCGGAGGTGGGGCGGGTTCCGGTGCCTGGCGGGACCGCCAGGCGACGTCCGCCGGCTGCTCCGGCGATCACGCGGGTCATCTCTGGTCCTTGGTGGTGGGCGGCTTTGGGTTCAGTGTGGCGGGTCGCGCTCTTCCGCGCGTCCCCGGGTGGGTCCTCCTCATCCCTTCTCCAGGTACTGCTCCCGTTCCTCGTCCAGCAGGGCGTCCAGTGCCGTGCGCAGACCCGGGTAGGCGGTCAGCTCCGGATCCGCCTCGACGACGGCCGCCGCTTCCTGCCGCGCCTCGGCGATGACCTCCTCGTCCTCGATGACCGCGAGGACGCGCAGGCTGGAGCGGACGCCCGACTGGGCCTGGCCGAGGACGTCGCCCTCGCGGCGCTGCTCGAGGTCGATGCGGGAGAGCTCGAAGCCGTCGAGGGTGGCGGCAACGGCGTTCAGCCGCTGCCGGGCCGGGGTGGCCTCCGGCATCTCGCTGACCAGGAGGCACAGGCCCGGCGCCGAGCCCCGGCCGACGCGGCCGCGCAGCTGGTGGAGCTGGGAGACGCCGAACCGGTCGGCGTCCATGATCACCATCGCGGTGGCGTTCGGGACGTTGACGCCGACCTCGATGACGGTCGTGGCGACCAGGACGTCGATGTCGCCCGCGGCGAAACGGCGCATGACGGCGTCCTTGTCGTCGGGGGGCATCCGGCCGTACAGCACCTCGATGCGCAGCCCTTGGAGGGGGCCCCGCGCAAGCTGCTCGGCGACGTCGAGGACGGCGAGCGGGGGCCGCTTCTCGGCCTCGTCCGCGGCGGACTTCTTCTTGGCCCTGCCCGCCTTCTCCGGGTCGTCCTCGTCGTCGCCGATGCGCGGGCACACGACGTACGCCTGGTGACCGCCGGCCACCTCCTCGCGCACGCGCTCCCACGCGCGCGCCAGGAAGTGGGGTTTGTCCGCGGCGGGGACGACATGGCTGGCGATGGGCGAACGGCCGGCCGGGAGCTGGTCGAGGACGGAGGTCTCCAGGTCGCCGAAGACGGTCATGGCGACGGTGCGGGGGATGGGTGTGGCCGTCATGACGAGCAGGTGCGGGGGCTGCTTGCCCTTGCCGCGCAGGGCGTCCCGCTGTTCGACGCCGAAGCGGTGCTGTTCGTCGACCACGACCAGGCCGAGGTCGTGGAACTGGACCTTGTCCTCGATCAACGCGTGCGTGCCGATCACGATGCCGGCCTCTCCGGTGACGAGGTCGAGCAGCGCCCGGCGGCGGGCCGCCGCGCCCATGGACCCGGTCAGCAGGACGACCTTGGTGGCCTGGTCGGATCCGCCGAGCATGCCGCCCTCGGCCAGATCGCCCATCATCTCGACGACGGAGCGGTGATGCTGCTGGGCGAGGACCTCGGTGGGGGCGAGCATCGCGGCCTGTCCGCCCGCGTCGACGACGGCGAGCATGGCGCGCAGGGCGACCATGGTGTTGTGGGTGACCGTGAAGTGGTCGGTGACGTAGGCGTGGCTCGGGTGGGCGACGCTGATGCACTGGACGGGCTTGCGGCCCACGTACTCGACGGCGTGGACGCCGCGGCGGAACGCGTCGCCGTCGTCGTCCGCGCGGGGCCGGAGGCGGGCGGCCTTGTGGGGCAGCCGGAACGGCGGGTGCGCGTCGGGCAGGGCGAGGCAGACCTCGACGCCCTCCGCCGACGAGGAGATCCGCGCCCGGCCTCCCAGTGAGCGCACGATCCAGGCGACGTCGTCGGCCAGCGGGGCCGAGCCGGTGCGGAACGTGACGCTCAGGCCGTCCGCACCGACCGTGCCGTCCGCGTCCAGAAGGCCCTGCAGGAGGGCGAGGCGGTTCTTGACCGAGGTGTTCTTGAAGGCGTCGGGGATGCCCGCGGCGGGCGAGGAGGGGTCGTGCACGGCCGGATCGCGGGGGCTTTCGCCCTCGGCCGGCCGGGCCCCGCACAGATAGGGGTCCAGCGGCAGTGCCGCGTCGCCTCCGAGGTCGACCGGGGTCGCGGCCGGGAGGTACCACTTCGGGGTTCCGTCCGCCGCGAGCGCGTCCTGCCGGATCTGGCGTGTGGTCATGACCCCGGGAGCCTGGCCGCGGCGCCATGCGGAGGCCGTGCCGACGATCCACAGATGCTCGTCGTCGCACTCCACCGAGGCGCCGTCGGACAGGACCAGGCGCCACACCTCGCGCTCGCCCTGCGGGAACACGCCGTCGACCGGCGCGATCTCCCCGTTCGGGACGACGACTTCGTCGCCCACGGCCATGTCGCCCATCCGCCGGAAACCGGCGGGCGTGAGCACCAGGGAGTCGAGGGGCTGGGCCTTGCCCGAGCCCACCTCCCCCTGGAGCAGCCGGTGCATCGGGTGCTCCGTCGCCAGGTCGTCGAAGATCTCCTTCGAGACCTTCCGCTGCCCCTCGGTGAGGGTGAACGGGAGCCGGGCGTCGAAGGCGGTGAGCAGGCCGTCGGGCGCGGGCCTGCGGGCCACCGCCGGAAGTTGGGCGTCGGCGTGCCGGCGGCGGGCCAGGGCGACCTGGAGGACGAACGCCTCGTCCCACTTCAGGCGGGCGCGGGCGTCGGCGATGTCGGCCTTGGTGTGCGGGCGGTGGATCTTCAGGAGGGCCTCGGGCAGGGACAGCAGGCCGCGGCCTTCGCGCAGCGACTCCGGGAGCGGATCGACCGCCTCCTGGGCGCTGGGCAGGACGGTCTGGATCGCCTTGCCGATCTTCCAGGACTCCAGTTTGGCGGTGGCCGGGTAGAGAGGGATGAGGGCGCCCGCCCAGGTCTCGACGGACTCCTCGGTGTCGGCGCGCAGCAGTTCGTAGGCGGGGTGGGCCAGTTGGAGGCGGCGGTTGAAGACCGAGGCCTTGCCCGCGAACATCGCGCGCGTGCCCGGCAGCAGTTCCTTGTGCGGCTTGTGGACGCCGCTGCCGAAGAAGACCAGCTGGAGCCGGCCGCTGCCGTCGGTGATGGTCACCTCCAGGCGCTGGCCCTTGCCGCGGGGCGCCTTGGCCGAGGCGAAGCTGTGCAGGCGGGCGTCGGCGACCTGGGCGACCACCGTGACGTGTTCGTCCATCGGGAGGTCGGCGAGGTGGGTGAGCTGGCCGCGCTCCTCGTATCTGCGGGGGTAGTGGTGCAGGAGGTCGCCGACCGTGTGCAGGCCGAGGTGCTCGGCCATCACCTTCGCGGTCGCGGGGCCGAGCACTGACGTGAGCGGTTGTTCCAGTGGTTCCTTCAGTGCGGGCACGAGATCCATTGCACACCACGTCACTGACATTGCCGCACAGGTGTCCTGAAACCCCTGGTCAGACGGCTCGTTCGGGCTCTAGGATGGCGCGCTCCGGCCATCATCCGCGGTCACCGCCCCACCGGGACCGCCCGACCCCGCGCCGTGCTCCTCCCCCAGCCCGCGGCGCTGCAGCGATGGACTCCCAGACCTCACAGTCATCCCAGGCATCCCCGTCACCCCACTCGTTCCAGGTCGACCTGCGTGGTCTGGTGGACCTGCTGTCCCATCACCTCTACTCCAGCCCCAAGGTCTATCTGCGCGAGCTCCTGCAGAACGCCGTGGACGCCGTCACCGCCCGGCGGGCCGAGGAGCCCGACGCCCCGGCGCGGGTGCGGCTGTTCGTGGCGGACGGCGGGCTGCGGGTGGAGGACTCCGGCGTCGGGCTCACCGAGGCCGACGTGCACGACCTGCTGGCGACGATCGGACGCAGTTCCAAGCGCGCCGAGGGGCTGCAGGACGTCCGGTCGGACTTCCTCGGCCAGTTCGGCATCGGTCTGCTGGCCTGCTTCGTGGTCGCCGAGCGGATCCGGGTGGTCAGCCGCAGCGCCCGCACTCCGGACGCGCCGCCGGTGGAGTGGACGGCTCGCGACGACGGCTCGTACACCGTGCGGACCCTGCCCCACGAGGAGCGTCCCGAGCCGGGCACCACCGTGCATCTGGTGGCGCGGGCGGGCGCCGGCGAGTGGCTCTCCGAGCCGCGCGTTCTGGCACTGGCCCGGGACTTCGGGTCGCTGCTGCCCTACGACGTCCGGGTCGGCGACGAGGCGGTCACCGATCTGCCCGCGCCCTGGGACCGGGCGTACGCCTCCCCCGCCGACCGGCGGGTCGCCCTGGCCCGGCACTGCCACGAACTGTTCGGCTTCACCCCGTTGGACGCGATCGGCCTGGACGTGCCGCTGGCGGGGATCCGCGGGGTGGCGTACGTGCTGCCGTCGGCGGTGAGCCCCGTGCAGCGCGCCGGTCACCGGGTGCACCTCAAGGGGATGCTGCTGACCGAGCGGGGCGAACAGCTGCTGCCCGACTGGGCGTTCTTCGTGCGCTGTGTCCTGGACACCGACAGTCTGCGGCCCACCGCCTCGCGGGAGTCGCTGTACGAGGACGAGACGCTGGCCGCGGTGCGGGAGGCGCTGGGCGAGCGGGTCCGGTCGTGGCTGACCGGACTGGCGGCCGGTGACCCGGAGCGGTTGTCGGCCTTTCTGGCCGTGCACCATCTGGGTGTGAAGGCCCTGGCGCGGCACGACACGGACATGCTGCGCACGATGCTGCCGTGGCTGCCCTTCGAGACGACCGACGGCCGGCTGTCGCTGGAGGAGTTCGCCCAGCGGCACCCGGTGGTGCACTTCACGCGGACCGTGGAGGAGTACCGGCAGGTCGCGCCGATCGCCTCCGCGCAGGGCGTCGGGGTGATCAACGGCGGTTACACGTACGACAGCGAGCTGGTGGAGGCGCTGCCCTCGGTGCGGCCGGGGACGGTGGTCGCCGAGCTGGACGCCGACACCGTGACCGCGCACCTGGACACGGTCGCCTCCGCCGACGAGCCGGCGCTGTCCGGCTTCCTGGCGGCCGCGCGGGCGAAGCTCGACCCGCTGGGCTGCGACGTCGTCCTGCGGTCCTTCCATCCGCTGTCGGTGCCCGCGCTGCACCTCGACGACCGCGCGGCCCGGCACGAGCAGGCCCGCGCGGACGCCGAGGAGCAGGCCGACGACCTCTGGGCGGGCATCCTGGGGTCGCTGCGCGGGAGCGCCCCGCGCGCGCGTCTGGTGCTCAACCATCTCAACCCGCTGATCCGGCGCATCAGTTCGCTGCGCGATCCGGAGCTGATCGGCACCGCCACGGAGTCCCTGTACGGGCAGGCGCTGCTGATGGCGCAGCGTCCGCTGCGGCCGGCGGACTCGGCGCTGCTGAACCGGTCGTTCATCGGCCTCCTCGAGTGGGCCACCCACCGGGACGCGGCACACGGGCAGTCGTCGGACCGACAGGGGGCCACGGATGAGTGAGATCACGGACTTCGACTCGCTCCGCCGGGCGATGGCGGAGAACGGCGAGCAGCCGGAGGGGCCGGCCCGCAACGCGCGCGCGGAGCAGCTGCTCCTGGAGGCGGAGAGGCTGAAGATCCCGCTCGCCGTGATCGAGGCGCTCGGGCACCAGCTGAAGGTCTACAACTACAGCTCCGAGAAGGCGAAGATGTTCGTCCCGTTCGCGCGGCTGCTGCGCATGTGGGACGAGCGGCCCGAGGACTTCGACGCGTACGAGACGCATTCGCTGCACTGGGTCTTCAAGTGGATGTCGGCCGGGATGCTCGACCAGCCGCACGTGCCGCTTGCGTCGGTGGAGAAGTGGCTGGGCGAGATGGAGCACCGCTACCGGCTGGCCGGTCACTCCGAACGGGCGGTGCGCAGCGCCGAGTTCAGCGTCGCCGCGCACGTGGGCGACGTGGCGCGGGCCGAGCGGGCGTTCGCCGCCTGGCTGGCCGCGGACCGGGACACGATGGCCGACTGCCACGCGTGCGAGCTGCACGGGCAGGGCTGGTGGCAGGCGGAGCGGGGGCGGGACACGGAGGCCCTGGAGCTGTGGGCGCCGGTCCTGGAGGGTGAGTACACGTGCGCGCACGAGCCGCACAGCGTGCTGGCGTCGTCGCTGCTGCCGCTGCTGCGGCTGGGCCGCCCGGACGAGGCCCGCGCCCACCATCTGCGCGGGCTCCGGCTGGTGCGGTCGATGGAGAGCATGCGGAGCGCGTACGCCGACCACGTCGAGTTCTGCGCGCTGACCGGCAACGAGGCGCGAGGGCTGGAGCTGCTCGCGGAGCGGCCCGCGTACTTCACGGACGAGGGCCAGCCGCGCAGCAAGCTGGATTTCCTGAGTGTGGTGGCGCTGCTGATGGGGCGCCTGGGCGAACTCGGGCTCGGCGGTGAGCGGGTGCCCGGGGCGGACGGGCGGGAGTGGACGGCCGACGAGCTCGCGGGGCACGCGCGCGCGGAGGCGCTCGCGCTGGCCGCGCGTTTCGACGAGCGCAACGGCACCGGGCACGTCAGCGAGCGGGCACGCGCGCGTATGGCGCAGCGGCCCTTGGTGGAACGGCTGCCCCTGGGGGTGCGGGCGTCACGTCCGACGTCCGCCGCGCCCGCACCCGCGCTCGCCGCTGCTGCCCCGGCCCCGGCCGAGGCGGCCGGTGAGGTCGCGGAAACGGATCTGCCGGCTCTGCTCGAGGAGGCCCGGCGGTTGTCGGACACCCTCCGGCCGCACGCCGTCGAGGCGTGGGAGCGGGTGGCCCGGGCGGCCGCGGCCGACGATGACGTGGAGCTGGCGGCGCGGGACCTCGCGGAGATCGCCGACCACGAGGCGATCGGTCTCGGCTCGCGGGGCGCCGCCGCCTTCGAGCGCGCCGCCGGGCTGTACGAGGAGGCGGGCGACCCCGGGGAGGCTCTGGCGGCACGCGCGCGTGCCGCCTACGTCCGTGCGCTCGACGGCGAGGTGGACGAGGCGCTCGCGGCGGTCGCCGAGCCGTACGACCGGGTCCTCGCGCTGTACGCGGAGGGCGACACCGAAGTGCCGCAGGCTGCGGGCGTTCTGATGGCGCGGGCGCGGATACTGATGCGTCGGGTCCACGAGGCCGAGGGGCCGGTGTCCGAATCGGTCGGGACGGCGGCGGAGTCGGCCGTCCGGGAGCTCCTGGCGCTCGTGGACGGGCGGGCCGGTGACGACGTCCGGCTCGCCGCCCGGGTGGCCGAGGGCCACGCGATGCTGGCGGAGCTCGCGACGCGCTCCGGCGAGGCGGAGACCGGTGCGGAGCTGTTCGCGCGGGCCGCCGCGGAGTTCGTCGGGGCGGGTGTGCCGTGGTTCGCCGTGGAGTACGAGGCCAGGCTGGCCGCTCTCGCCCACGAGCTGGGCGACATGGCGGAGGCGGAGCGGGCGCTTCGGGCGGCCCTGGAGCACGGCGGGCCGTTCCTGGAGGCGATCGGGCGGGCCCAGCTGCACCTCCAGCTGGCCGAGGTGGTCGGCGGCCGGGGTGCAGCGGAAGAGGCCGCGGAGCAGGCCCTCGAGTCGGCGCACTGGGCCGACGAGGCGGGCGCGGGCCCGACGTACGGCGCGTGGGCGCGGCACCAGCTCGGCGGGTATCTGGTGCGACTGGGCCGTTGGGCCGAGGCCGCGGAGGTGCTGGAGTCCGCGCTGACGGACCTGAGCGCCGAGACGCACGGGGACGGGGCGGTCGTCCAGACGCAGTGGTGGCTCGGCGACTGTCTGAGTGAGCTCGGCGAGCACCGGGACGCCGCCGAACGCCGGCTGCAGGCCGCCGAGATCGCCCGGCACTGGCCCGAGCAGCACGACCATGCCACGCTCGCCCACCTGGCCGCCGAGTCGCTCGGCCACGCCGGACTGCACGCCGAGGCCGACCGGGCGTACGCGCGCGCGGGGGAGCTGTGGCGGGACCTCGGCAACGTGCGCGGGCTGATCCGCTCGCTGCGCGCCCGCGCCTGGTTGGCGCTGCGCACCGGGCAGGACCCGGACGTGGCGCGCGCCCTGATGACGAGCGCCGTGGAGGAGTGCGCGGACGCGTTCGGCGCCGCGGGCGACGACGAGGAGGCACGGCACCGGCTCATCGCCGAACTCGGCGACACCCACCGCCAGTTCGGGGACCTGCTCGCTCGTTCCGCCGCCGAGGACGCGGACGACGAGGCCATCCGGGTCACCCTGGACGAGGCGCTCTCCCAGATGTCCGAGGCGGTCGCGGTGTTCGTCACCCTGGGAGAGAGCGCCCTGCTCGCCCGGACCGGCGCCGAACTGGCCGCGGGCTGGCTGGAGTGCGATCTGGGACGCCCCGCGCAGGCGGCGGCCCGTGCGCGCGCCGTGCTGCGGTCCTGTGCGGACGCCGCCGCCGAGGACTTCGGGGGCGACGGTCAGGTGGACGGCGGGCCGATGGGGGCGCGGCGGGCCGAGGCGGAGCAGTTGCTGCAGGCGGCGGAGGAACCGAGGGATCGTTGAACGATTCCCCGGAGGGAGGGGGGAGCGTTCGACGAGCACCTCGCCCCCGCGGCCCCTCCCCCCTCTCCCCGCCACCCCCACCGCCTGCTCACTCCACCCCGATCAACAGCAACGCCCCCTGCCGCCCGCCCCGGTACACGACCGTGTCCACGGCGAGGTACGCCTCCCGCACCCGCGACTCCAGGCGCTCCGCGACGCCCTCGGGAGCCTCGTCGCCGAGCACCAGGGTGACCAGCTCGCCGCCCGCCGACAGCATGCGGTCGAGGACGCCCTCCGCGGTGGCGGCGACATCGGAGCCGATGACGGCCACGTCGCCGTCGACCAGCCCGAGGACGTCGCCGGCCTGGCAGATGCCCGCCATGGTCCACGACTCGCGCACGGCCACGACGACCTCGGCATAGCGGGTGGCGCCGGCGGCCGAGGTCATCGACACGACGTCCTCGTCGAAGCGGCGGTCGGGCTCGTGGACGGCGAGCGCGGCGATCCCCTGGACCGCGGAACGGGTCGGGATCAGGGCCACCCGGATGCCCTCCGTGCGGGCCTGTTCCGCCGCTGCGGCCGCGGTGTGCCGCAGGTCGGCGTCGTTGGGCAGCAGCACCACCTCGCGCGCGTGGGCGCGTCGCACCGCCTCCACGAGCTCCCCGCTCGCGGGCGGCTCCCCGGGGCGGGCGAGCACGGTGGTCGCGCCGGCCTCGGAGTACAGCCCGACCAGTCCCTCGCCGGGCACGACGGCCACGACCGCACGCTGCACGCGCTCGCGCGGGGGACGCCGGCCTCCGTGCGTGTGTGCGTCGTCGGCGCCGAAGTGGGTGATGCGGATGCGGTACGGCCGGCCCGCCTCGACGCCCGCCTCCACGGCCGCGCCGGCGTCGTCCACATGCACATGGACGTTCCACAGGCCGTCCCCGCCGACCACGACGAGCGAGTCGCCGAGACCGTCCAGCCGCTGCCGCAGCCGTCCCACGGCCGCGTCCTCGGCCTCCAGGAGGTAGATCACCTCGAAGGCCGGGCCGTCCCCTTCCCCGTCCTGGCCGTCCCCTTCCCCGTCCGGACCGCGCTCGTGCGCCGCACCGGCTTCGCCGCCCCGTCCGGCGTCCGGGGCGTTCCCGCCCTCCTCGCCGGGCGCGCGTCCGCAGTCGTCCGCGTCGTCCGCCTCGTCCGCGTCGTCCAAGCCCTCCGTGCGCCGGGCGCTCTGCACCCGAACGGATCCCCCGCGCACAGGCGGACCCGAGAGGCCCGGCTGCCCCGACGGACCCGGCATGCCCGGCGCCTCTCCCGTGAACGTCTCCACCAGGGCCGCGAGGACCGCGACCAGCCCCCGGCCGCCCGCGTCGACCACTCCCGCCCGCCCCAGCACCGCGAGCTGCTCCGGAGTGGCGGCGAGTGCCGCACACGCCCCCCGGTGGGCGGCCCGGGCGATAGTGCCGCAGTCGCCCTGCGCGCCCCCCGCCGCGTCCGCGGCGGCGTCGGCGACCGTCAGGACGGTGCCCTCGACGGGGTGGGCCACAGCCTGCCGGGCCGCGTCGGCCGCCTGCCGCAGCGCCAGGCGCAGCCCGGCTCCGTCGGTGTGAGTCGCCTCACTCTCGGCGGCGAGCACCTGTGCCATGCCGCGCAGCAACTGCGCGAGGATCGTGCCCGAGTTGCCGCGCGCGCCTATGAGCGCGCCGTGGGCCATCGCGTGCGCGGCGTCGGCGAGGGACGGGGGCCGAACGGGCGCGGCGCCGGCCTCGTGCCCGGCGAAGACCGCCTCGACGGCGGTCGCCGCGGACTCGACGGTGAGGTACAGGTTGGTGCCGGTGTCCCCGTCCGCGACCGGGTAGACGTTGATCGCGTCGATCTCCTCGCGGGCCCGACCCAGAGCCGACAGCGCCAGGCCGCACCAGGTGCGCACCGCGAGAGCATCGAAGAACGTCTGCGGCACCTGCGCCACCTGCGCCTCCCTGAAGTCCTGGACTGGACGCAGCGTAGCCCGAGGCCCCGGGTCCGCCGGAAAAAGGGCCCGGGCAGGGCGAAGGCCGGGCCCGCCGGGAGCGACGACGCCGGGGCCGGGGCCCTGAGCAGCCATGGTAGTTTCGTTCTGCTGGCGCAGCCGTTGTATGCTGCTCCGGTTGCCCGATACACATCGGGCCATCCCCCTGGCACCGCCACTCAGATCTCTGATCCTGCGATCTCGATCCCGGCATGCCGGGATCCACCGTAAGTGCATCTGAAGTCTTTGGAGTGACCCGTGGCTGCCAACTGCGACGTCTGTGGCAAGGGGCCGAGCTTCGGCAACAACATCTCGTTTTCGCACCGCCGTACGTCCCGTCGCTGGAACCCGAACATCCAGCGCGTCCGTACCGTGGTCGGCGGGACGCCGAAGCGCGTGAACGCTTGCACCTCGTGCATCAAGGCCGGCAAGGTCTCGCGCTGACGCACGTCCCCCTGCCCTCGACTCCATTCGAGCTGGGGGGAACCCCATCGCGCGCGGCCACTGCTGGTTCGCTGCATCGAGCCGGTCCACCTCGAGTGGACCGGCTTTTTGCTGCCCTCACCACCACGCGCTTCGCCGCCCGCACCGCGATGCTCTTCGCGGCCCTCAGGCTGCGTGCCCGCCCGGGCCGAGGTCCCAGGCGTGGTCCACGGGTCCGATCCCCGCGCCGAGCGCGAACCCCGCGGCGATCGCCCCCGTGACATACCGCTTGGCGGCCGCGACCGCCTCCGGCACGGAGTGCCCCTTCGCCAGCTGCGCCGCGATCGCGGAGGCGAGCGTGCAGCCCGTGCCGTGCGTGTGCCGGTTGTCGTACCTCGGCGCGCGCAGCCAGTGCTCCTCGACGCCGTCCGTCAGCAGGTCCACGGCGTCGCCGGGCAGATGACCGCCCTTGATGAGCACCCACCGCGGCCCGTGGGCCAGCACGGCGGCGGCCGCCTCCCGCAGCTGTTCCTCCGACTCGACCCGCACGCCCGTGAGTTGGGCCGTCTCGTCGAGGTTCGGGGTGGCGACGGTGGCGAGCGGCAGCAGCTTCGTGCGGACGGAGTCCAGCGCCGAGGCGGCCAGCAGCGGATCGCCGTGCTTGGAGACGCCGACCGGGTCGACGACGACGGGGACGCCGGTCCCGGCGAGCAACCCGGCCACTGCCTCGACGAGTTCGGCGGAGGCGAGCATGCCCGTCTTGACCGCCTGGACGCCGATGTCGTCGACGACGCTGCGGTACTGGGCCCGGACCGCCTCCACCGGCAGCTCCCAAGCACCCTGCACGCCGACGGAGTTCTGCGCGGTGACCGCCGTGATCACGCTCATGCCGTGCACGCCGAGCGCGAGCATCGTCTTCAGGTCGGCCTGGATGCCGGCTCCGCCGCCCGAGTCGGAGCCTGCGACGGTCAGCACCCGGGGCGGCGCCGCGGGAGCGTTCACGACTCCTCCAGGTCCCCGAAGTGGTCCCAGCCGCCCTTGCTGGTCCAGGGCGCCCCGTCGACGGTCACCTGGGGCAGGGCGGAGGGGTTGAGGACCTCTCCGATCACCTTCCAGCGGGCGGGCAGTTTCACGTCCGGCGGGAAGGTCGCCACGATCGCGTGGTCCTCTCCCCCGGCCAGCACCCACTGCATCGGGTCGACCCCGACGGCCTGCCCGATGTCGTTCATCTGGGTCGGGATGTCGATCGCGCCCGATCGCACGTCGATCCGGACCTTGCTCGCCTCGGCGATGTGCCCGAGGTCGGCGATCAGCCCGTCGCTGACGTCGCACATCGCCGTGGCGCCGAGGCCGGCTGCCGCCGGGCCCGCGTGGTACGGCGGCTCCGGGCGACGGTGGGCCTCCACGAAGGCACGGGGCGAGCGGAAGCCGCGGGACAGCACCGCGTACCCGGCGGCGGACCAGCCCAGCCAGCCGGTCACCGCGACGAGGTCGCCGGGCTGGGCCCCGCCCCGGGTGACCGGCTCCTGGTTGCGCAGATCGCCGAGCGCGGTGATCGACACCATGATCGTGTCGCCGCGTACGACGTCGCCGCCGACCACGGAGGCGCCGGCGACCTGGCACTCGTCGCGCAGGCCGTCCATCAGCTCGCTCGCCCAGGTGACCGGCAGCTCGGCCGGCACGACGAGGCCGAGCAGCAGCGCAGTCGGCACCGCGCCCATGGCGGCGATGTCGGCGAGGTTCTGCGCGGCGGCCTTTCGGCCGACGTCGTACGCCGTGGACCAGTCGCGGCGGAAGTGCCGGCCCTCCAGCAGGATGTCTGTGCTGGCCACGACCCGGCGGTCGGGTGCGGCGACCACCGCTGCGTCGTCGCCGGGGCCGACCCGGACCGCGGGGGTGGTGGTGAGTCGGGAGGTGAGCTCCCTGATGAGCCCGAACTCGCCGAGTTCACCAACAGTGCCCTTCATTGCCCTTTCGCCCCTTCTGTACCTGTCTGTGCCCGGTCGCGCGTAACCAGTGTCCTCGATACGGTCGAGTCAGCCGTCAACTTCTGTCGGGCCCGTACCCCGGCGCGCGGGCCCTGGTTCCCGCAGGTCTCCCCGCGGCGAGCGGCGACGCGATACCGTGGCGTTCCTTTTCCCCACATGATCCTCGTGGCCGCTCTGGAGGTTCCGTGGTACAGGCGTACATCCTGATCCAGACGGAGGTCGGCAAAGCGTCGACCGTCGCCGAAGAGATCGGCAAAATCCCTGGCGTCGTCCAGGCCGAGGACGTGACGGGACCTTATGACGTGATCGTGCGGGCCCAGGCCGACACGGTGGACGACCTCGGCCGCATGGTGGTCGCCAAGGTCCAGCAGGTGGACGGGATCACCCGAACCCTGACCTGCCCGGTCGTGCATCTGTAGCCCCCGTCTAACCTTGGCCGGTGAACCCTTTCCGTCACCGGCCCATCGGCCTGCCCGCGCTCGCCCTGCTGCTGCTTGCGGTGGGCTGCTCCTCAGCAGACGGTGACACCTCGACGGCGGTTCCCGGTCCCGACGCGAAAACCACGGCGCTGTGCCGGAACCTGGACAAGGTACTGCCGTCGAAGGTGGACGGTGAGAGCCGCCACGATCCCGAGCCCGCCTCCGCGCTGACCGCGGGCTGGGGAGGTCCGGCGATCATACTGCGCTGCGGTGTCGCACAGCCGCCGAAGATGATCGACCCGAAGGTCCCGCAGGGGGCCGACGCGGACGCGGTGGCCGGCGGGGTGAACGGCGTCGACTGGCTGATGGAGAAGCGGGACGGCGGGGGCTACCGCTTCACCACGGCCAGCAGGAGCGCCTACGTCGAGGTGACGGTGCCGGCGGGCGCCGACACCTCCGGCGCGTTGATCGATCTGGCCCCGGCCATCAAGAAGGCGATCCCCGAGGGGATCGCCGACTAGCTCGTCCGACCGGAGGGGCCGTGCCGGTCCGGCATCGGTCAGCCCCGGATCACCGCAGGCCCGTGGACCTGCGCAGGGCCGCCTGCACCAGGCGGTCCACCAGCTCGGGATAGCCGATCCCGGTCTCCTCCCACATCTTGGGGTACATCGAGATCGGCGTGAAACCGGGCATCGTGTTGATCTCGTTGATGACGAACTCGCCCTCGTCCGTGAGGAAGAAGTCCGCGCGGACCAGGCCCTCGCAGGACGCCGCCTCGAACGCGTCCACCGCGAGGCGCCGCACCTCGGCCGTCTCCTCGGGCGTCAGCGGCGCCGGGACGATGCCGGGGGTCGAGTCGATGTACTTGGCGTCGAAGTCGTAGTAAGCGTGGGCGTCCGGCGGCGGGATCTCGGCCGGGACGGAGGCGCGCGGGCCGTCCTCGAACTCCAGGACGCCGCACTCGATCTCGCGGCCCCGCAGCGCCGCCTCGACCAGGATCTTCGGGTCGTGGCGCTGAGCCTCCGCGATCGCCTCGTCGAGACCCGACAGGTCGTCGACCTTGGTGATGCCGATGGACGACCCCGCGCGCGCGGGCTTCACGAAGAGCGGCCAGCCGTGCTCGCCGGCGAAGTCGACGATCTTCTTGCGGGCGGCCGGCTCGTCCTGGGCCCACTCGCGCGGCCGGATCACCACGTACGGGCCGACCTTGAGCCCGAAGGAGGTGAACACCCGCTTCATGTACTCCTTGTCCTGGCCGACGGCCGAGGCGAGCACCCCCGACCCCACGTACGGGACGCCGGAGAGCTCCAGCATGCCCTGCAGCGTGCCGTCCTCCCCGTAGGGGCCGTGCAGCACCGGGAAGACGACGTCGACCTCGCCGAGCGCCTTGGGCACCGATCCGGCCTCGTAGTACACGACTTCGCGGTTGGCGGGGTCGACGGGGAGCACCACGCCGCCGTCCCGCGACTCGGCCAGTTCGTCGACGTCGGGCGTACGCCGGTCGGTGATCGCCATGCGCTCGGGCTCGTCGGCGGTGAGGAACCAGCCGCCCTCGCGCGTGATGCCGATCGGCAGCACCTCGTACCGCGTCCGGTCGATGGCCCGCAGGACCGCACCGGCGGTGACCACGGAGATCCCGTGCTCGGAGCTGCGACCGCCGAAGACGACGGCGACCCGCGGCTTGCGAGAGGGCTGCTGAGGGCTCTGGGGGAGGTTCTCGGTGCTCATATCGGCTTGAGGGTACCCGGTGGTAGTGCCGGGAGTCAGCGTCCACCCGCCGGGTTCGCTCAGCGTCGTTCGGGCTTCGCGCTGCGCGACATCAGCTCCTTGACGGCGACCACCGGAGGCTTGCCCTCGTGCACGATGGCGACGACCGTCTCCGTGATCGGCATGTCGACGCCGTGCCGCCGGGCCAGATCCAGCACCGACTCACAGGACTTGACGCCCTCGGCGGTCTGCCGGGTGACCGCGATGGTCTCCTGCAGGGTCATGCCCTTGCCGAGGTTGGTGCCGAAGGTGTGGTTGCGGGACAGCGGCGAGGAGCAGGTGGCCACCAGGTCGCCGAGCCCGGCGAGTCCGGCGAAGGTGAGCGGGTCCGCGCCCATCGCCAGGCCCAGCCGGGTGGTCTCGGCGAGCCCGCGCGTGATCAGCGAGCCCTTGGCGTTGTCGCCGAGTCCCATGCCGTCCGCGATGCCGACCGCGAGACCGATGACGTTCTTGACCGCGCCGCCCAGTTCGCAGCCCACCACGTCGGTGTTGGTGTACGGGCGGAAGTAGGGGGTGTGGCAGGCGGCCTGCAGGCGCTGGGCGACGCCCTCGTCGGTGCAGGCCACGACGGCCGCGGCCGGCCTGCGGGAGGCGATCTCCTTGGCGAGGTTGGGCCCGGTGACGACGGCGATCCGGTCCCGGCCCACCTTGGCGACGTCCTCGACGACCTCGCTCATCCGCATGGTCGTACCGAGCTCGACACCCTTCATCAGCGACACCAGCACGGTGTCCGGGGCGAGCAGCGCCGTCCAGTCGGCGAGGTTGGCGCGCAGCGTCTGCGAGGGGATGGCGAGGACGGTGAAGTCGGCGTCCCGGGCCGCCTCGGCGGGGTCGGCGGTGGCGCGCAGGTTGCGCGGGAGCTCCACGCCGGGAAGGTAGTCGGGGTTGACGTGGGTGGAGTTGACCGCGTCGGCGAGCTCGGCGCGGCGCGCCCACAGCGTCACCTCGCAGCCCGCGTCGGCGAGGACCGCGCCGAAGGCGGTCCCCCATGATCCGGTGCCGAAGACGGCCGCCTTCACGGAGTTGCTCACTTGCTGTTCTCCCCCTCGTGACGGGCCTGCGCGTGCCCGGTCTCCGCGTGGTCGGTGCGGTCGGTGTGCGGGCCGACGACCCCGGCGCCGTTCTCCGCGGCGGTCTCCGCCTGGGTGCGGCGGCGCTGCTCGATGCGCTCCCGGCGCGGGTCGTAGGGCGTCTCGGGCGCCTTCTCGCCGCGGATCTCCTCCAGCAGGCCGGTGACGGCCGCCATGATGACCTCCGTGGCCTCCTTCAGCAGCTCGGGAGTGGTCTCCCTGCCGTAGAACCGCGAGAGGTCCACGGGCGGGCCCGCGAGCACGTGGTGGGTCTTGCGCGGGAAGAGGTCGGGCTTCTTGGCGTACGGGGCCAGCAGCTCGTTGGCGCCCCACTGGGCGACGGGGATCACCGGGCACCTGGTCTGCAGCGCCACGCGCGCGGCGCCGGTCTTGGCGGTCATCGGCCAGCCGTCGGGGTCGCGGGTGAGGGTGCCCTCGGGGTAGAACGCGACACACTCGCCGCGCTCCACCGCGTCGATGGCGGCCCGGAAGGCGCTGAGCGCGTCCGTGCTCTCGCGGTAGACGGGGATCTGCCCGGTGCCGCGCATCGCGGCACCGACGAATCCCTCCCGGAAAAGCCCGCTCTTCGCCAGGAATCGCGGCACCCGTCCGGTGTTGTACTGGAAGTGCGCGTAAGCGAAGGGGTCTACATGCGAATTGTGGTTCACCGCGGTGATAAATCCACCCTCGGCCGGAATGTGCTCCATTCCGCGCCAGTCCCGCTTGATCAGAACCACCAGCCAGGGTTTGCACAGCACCGCGGCGAAGCGGTACCAGAAGCCGATTCTGCGGCGGGGCACGCGGACACCTTCCTCTAGGACTTCCCTGGGCCTGCACCGGAGCCCGGGGCCGCACAAGTGTCGCTCCGGACCGCGGGTCTGTCGAGAACACCGTACGCCCGCGCGTCCTGCGCACGGACGGGCCGGGTGACAATGACCGCGACAAGAGAGGGGAGGCACGCCGGTGCGGTGGACCTTGGTCATACCCCTGAAGCCCTTGGCCCTGGCCAAGAGCAGGCTCGCGGACACGGCCGCCGACAGCCTGCGCCCGGGCGTCGCCCTGGCCTTCGCCGAGGACACCGTGGCGGCCGCGCTGGCCTCGCCCGCGGTGCGGGATGTGGCCGTGGTCACGGACGACGCCCTGGCCGGGCGCACGCTGGCGGCCCTGGGCGCCCGGATCGTCCCGGACGAGCCGGGGGCGGGCCTGAACGCCGCGCTGGCCCACGGAGCGGCCGCGGTACGCGCTTTTCGTCCCGACGCGCCCCTCGCGGCCCTCAACGCCGATCTGCCGTCGCTGCGCGCGCCGGAATTGGCCCGGGTACTGGACGCGGCCGCGGAATTCCCCCGCGCATTCCTTCCCGACGCCGCCGCAATCGGCACCACGCTTCTCGCCGTCGCGCCGGGCCGTGCGTTGCACCCCGCATTCGGCCCGGATTCCCGGGCCCGCCATCGCGCCTCCGGAGCCGTGGAACTCCGTCTCGACGCGGTGGATTCGGTACGCCAGGACGTGGACACCGGCGAGGACCTGCGCGCCGCGCTGGCGCTGGGCGTGGGGCCCCGGACGGCCGCGGCGACCGCGCGCCTGCTGATCCCCGGGCAGTAGGCTGCCGCCATGCATGCGACCGCATACACGTACGACCCCGACACCCGCAGCGGACAGGTGCTGCTCGACGACGGCACGCCGGTGCCCTTCGACGCGCCGGCCTTCGACGCGGGCGGGCTGCGGCTGCTGCGGCCCGGACAGCGGGTGCGGATCGAGACGGACGGGCCGAAGGAGCGCCCCAGGATCACCCTGGTGACGCTCCAGACGTTCTGAGGGAGTCGTCGCCGCGGGAGAAGCCGCCGGACACGCCGCGGGCCGGGCTCCGAGAGGGAGTCCGGCCCGGCGCGTGAGTGCCCCAGGTGCCCTATGCCTTGCGGGCGGTGGCCTTCTTCGCGGTGGTCTTGCGGGCGGTGGACTTCCTGGCCGGGGCCTTCTTGGCCGTCGCCTTCTTCGCCGGGGCCTTCTGGGCCGTCGTCTTCTTCGCGGCGGCCGACTTCGCGGTGGTGGTCTTCTTGGCGGCCGCCGTCGTGCTCTTGGCGGCGGTCTTCTTCGCGGTGGTCTTCTTGGCGGTGGCCGTGGTCTTCTTCGCGGCGGCCGTCGTCTTCTTCGCGGGGGCGGCCTTCTTCGCGGCGGCCGACGCCCTCTTCGCGGGGGCGGCCTTCTTCGCGGCGGCCTTCTTGACCGTCGCGGACGCGCCGCCGGTCAGGCTTCCCTTGGGGGCCTTCTTGACGGCGACCTCGCCACCGCGCGGGAGCTTCTTCGAGCCGCTGACCAGGTCCTTGAAGCCCTGGCCTGCACGGAAGCGCGGGACGGACGTCTTCTTGACCCGAACCCGCTCGCCCGTCTGGGGGTTGCGGGCGTAGCGGGCCGGCCGGTCGACCTTCTCGAACGAACCGAAGCCGGTGACCGAGACCCGGTCGCCGGCGACCGTCGCGCGGACGATGGCGTCCAGGACCGCGTCGACCGCCTCGGCGGCCTGCTGGCGACCGCCCAGCTTGTCGGCAATCGCTTCTACGAGCTGCGCCTTGTTCACGTCTTCCCCTTCGGAGACATTCGCCAGAACGAAAGTGTTCAAGCTTTTTCGCACGTTAGGCAGATATATACCGCAAATCAAACACGAAACGGGCTAATCACCCTTGTGCCGCAACGAAATCGGCTGCTCCGGAAGCGATCAGCACCCCTCTTCGGGCGTTCGCCCCTCGTCGAGGTCCGCCATGAACCGCTCCAGTCGCCTTGTCGCGTCGGCGAGATCGTGCTTGGCCGCGGCCGTGATGACCAGCAGCTTCCGGGTCAGCGCCATCCGTACGCCCTCCGGGACTTGCAGTGCGCGCACTCTTGTGTGCGCTTCCTTGAGCTGGTTCGCGACCGCCGTATAGAGCTCGAGTTGGCCGTCGTGTTCCATGCACAGATTGTGCCATCTGGGGCGAGTTGTCGCCCGCTCAGGGGGCAACTGCCGCCTCGAACGGCCCTCCGCGCCCTGTCGGCGGTCGCGTCCACACAGGGCGCGTACCCCGGCAACAACCGCTCTAACGTGGGAAGTTGGCAGGAACGGCGAAGACGTCTGGGGCCGAACGGGTCCGGACACAGCCGTACCCCCGATCGGACCGATCGGGGGTACGGAGGGGGTGTCGCGGTGGCCGAAACTCGACCCGGCCGGGGCCGCCTCGGGGGCCCGGGGGCCCCAAGGTCAGACCTCGAGCGTCCTCGGCTTGTACGAGGGGCGCTTGGCCTCGTAGGCGGCGATGTCACCCTCGTTCTGCAGGGTGATGGAGATGTCGTCCAGCCCGTTCAGCAGGCGCCAACGGGCGTTCTCGTCGAGCTCGAAGGCCGCGGTGATCCCCTCGGCGCGCACTTCGCGGGCCTCGAGGTCGACGGTGATCTCGGCCTGCGGGTCCTTCTCCGTGAGCTCCCACAGCGCGTCGACGATCTTCTGCTCGATCACCACCGTGAGCAGGCCGTTCTTCAGCGAGTTGCCCCGGAAGATGTCGGCGAAGCGGGACGAGATCACGGTCTTGAAGCCGTAGTTCTGCAGTGCCCAGACGGCGTGCTCACGGGAGGAGCCGGTGCCGAAGTCGGGGCCGGCGACCAGCACGCTGGCGCCCTGGCGCTCGGGCCGGTTGAGGATGAACTCCGGGTCCTTGCGCCAGGCCTCGAACAGCCCGTCCTCGAACCCGTCCCTGGTGACCTTCTTGAGCCAGTGAGCAGGGATGATCTGGTCGGTGTCGACGTTGGAGCGGCGCAGCGGGACGGCCCGGCCGGTGTGCGAGACGAATGCTTCCATGACTGATCAGACTCCAGCGGGCGTACGGGTCTCGGCGTCGGACAGGTCGGCCGGGGAGGCCAGGTGGCCCAGGACGGCCGTGGCGGCCGCGACCTGCGGCGACACCAGGTGCGTCCGGCCCCCCTTGCCCTGCCGGCCCTCGAAGTTGCGGTTGGAGGTGGACGCCGAGCGCTCCCCCGGGGCCAGCTGGTCGGGGTTCATGCCGAGGCACATCGAGCAGCCCGCGTGCCGCCATTCGGCGCCGGCCTCCTTGAAGACCAGGTCCAGGCCCTCGGAGACGGCCTGCAGACCGACGCGCGCGGAGCCCGGGACGACCAGCATCCGTACGCCGTCGGCGACTTTGCGGCCCTCGACGATCGAGGCGGCGGCACGCAGGTCCTCGATGCGGCCGTTGGTGCAGGAACCTACGAAGACGGTGTCCACCTTGATGGAGCGCAGCGGCTGTCCTGCCTCCAACCCCATGTATTCCAGGGCCTTTTCGGCGGCGAGGCGCTCCGAAGCGTCTTCGTACGAAGCAGGGTCGGGGACGTGGGCCGAAAGCGGCGCGCCCTGGCCGGGGTTGGTGCCCCAGGTGACGAACGGCGAGAGGGCGGTGGCGTCGATGACCACCTCGGCGTCGAACTCGGCGTCGTCGTCCGTCCTCAGCGTCTCCCAGTACGCGACGGCCGCGTCCCAGTCCTCGCCCTTCGGGGCGTGCGGGCGACCCTCGAGGTAGTCGAAGGTGGTCCGGTCGGGCGCGATCATGCCCGCGCGGGCGCCGGCCTCGATCGACATGTTGCAGATGGTCATGCGGGCTTCCATCGAGAGCTTCTCGATGGCGGAGCCGCGGTACTCCAGGACATAGCCCTGACCGCCGCCGGTGCCGATGCGCGCGATGATCGCCAGGATCAGGTCCTTGGCGGTGACTCCGTCGGGCAGCTCGCCGTCGACGGTGATCGCCATCGTCTTCGGGCGGGCCATCGGAAGCGTCTGGGTGGCCAGCACGTGCTCGACCTGCGAGGTGCCGATGCCGAACGCCAGGCCGCCGAAGGCGCCGTGCGTGGAGGTGTGGGAGTCGCCGCAGACGACCGTCATACCGGGCTGGGTCAGACCCAGCTGCGGGCCGACGACGTGCACGACGCCCTGCTCGACGTCGCCCAGCGGGTGCAGCCGGACGCCGAAGTCGGCGCAGTTCTTGCGCAGCGTCTCCAGCTGGGCCCGGGAGACCGGGTCCGCGATCGGCTTGTCGATGTCGAGGGTCGGGGTGTTGTGGTCCTCGGTCGCGATGGTGAGGTCGAGACGGCGCACCGGGCGGCCGTTCTGCCGCAGTCCGTCGAAGGCCTGCGGGCTGGTCACCTCGTGCAGGAGGTGCAGATCGATGAAGAGGAGGTCGGGCTCGCCCTCGGCGCGCCGGACGACGTGGTCGTCCCAGACCTTCTCCGCGAGTGTCCTACCCATCGCTTTCCCTCCGGCCGGCAATGACGCACCGGCCCAACTAGAGATCTTGTGGAGGCGACGCCCACCGGCCCCTGTTTCCCCGGGCACCCGCCGCCTGGCCCGTTGGTCCGCGGGCCACCATGCGTCCAAGGGTTGCGCGTCTCACGGAAAAATGAACTTGCGTTTCACAGAGTGAGACGGGAGTATCGTTTCATGGACAACAGTAGCGGCGTCGGCGTCCTGGACAAGGCAGCCCTTGTCCTGAGCGCTCTGGAGTCCGGTCCGGCCACCCTCGCAGGCTTGGTCGCCGCCACCGGACTCGCACGACCCACGGCCCACCGTCTGGCCGTGGCTTTGGAACACCACCGTATGGTCGCGCGCGACATGCAGGGCCGTTTCATCCTCGGCCCCCGACTCGCCGAGCTGGCCGCGGCCGCCGGCGAGGACCGCCTGCTGGCCACCGCCGGCCCCGTGCTCACGCATCTGCGGGACATCACGGGCGAGAGCGCGCAGCTCTACCGCCGCCAGGGCGACATGCGCATCTGCGTGGCCGCGGCGGAACGCCTGTCCGGTCTTCGGGACACGGTGCCGGTCGGCTCCACGCTCACGATGAAGGCGGGCTCCTCGGCCCAGATCCTGATGGCCTGGGAGGAGCCGGAGCGCCTGCACCGCGGCCTCCAGGGCGCCCGTTTCACGGCGACGGCCCTGTCCGGCGTGCGGCGCCGCGGCTGGGCCCAGTCCATCGGCGAGCGCGAGCCGGGCGTCGCGTCCGTCTCCGCGCCGGTCCGCGGCCCCTCCAACCGTGTGGTGGCCGCCGTGTCCGTCTCGGGCCCCATCGAGCGCCTGACGCGCCACCCGGGCCGTATGCACGCCCAGGCGGTCATCGACGCGGCGGCCCGCCTGTCGGAGGCCCTGCGCCGCACCGGCTGACACCGCGCGGAAAAGGGCGGCCTCAACGCCGCGGCAGCCCTTTCCCGTCCGGCAAGGCCGTCACCGTGCGGACGCGGGACCGTGCGGACGCGCCCGAATGCATCGCGGGTCGCTCCCCCTACGGCGCGGACCGGTACGAGAAGCGGTCCTTCGCGTACCGCCCCCGCCGCTCCAGCGGAATCTGCCCGTGCGCGGCCGCCAGGCCGAACGCCGGCATATCGCCGTAGACCGCCTCGTACGACCCCTCCGGCACGACGTACGTCTCGTGCCAGATCCCCACGCGCCCGCGCACCTTCCCCTCCCGCTCCATGCGGTTGAGCCTGGCCCACACCCGGTGGTGGAACGCGTCGGGCGCGCTCGCGTAGGCGTAGAGCTTCTCCTTGGACTCCCAGTACTGGACGACGTAGTACGTCCGCGGCGAGGCCGTCAGCATGACCCGGGAGAGGAGCCCGCGGCCCGGGTCCTTCTTCAGCTCGGCGAGCATCCTGAACATCGCCAGCATCACCGGCACCCACTGGTGCACGGCCCAGAACCGGTTGACACGCATCCCGATGAGCAGAACGACGACGTCGCCTCGTGCGTCGGCGGTGGTACGGGTGGCTTCGGACATGCTTGGATAGTGACGCTGTCCAAGGAGGTGCGCAAGGGATGCGACTGGCCGAGTTGAGCGAGCGCAGCGGAGTCGCGACGGCGACGATCAAGTACTACCTGCGTGAGGGCCTGTTGCCGCCCGGTCGGCGGCGCAACGCGACGACCGCCGAGTACGACGAGGAGCACCTGCGCCGTCTGCGGCTGGTGCGCGCCATGATCCAGGTGGGCCGGCTGCCGGTGGCCACGGTCCGCGAAGTGCTCGGGCATGTGGACGACGACTCCCTGGGCCGCACGATCCGCCTCGGCGCCGCCCTGTGGGCGCTGCCCCAGGTCCCCGAGCCGGACACCGAGGACGACCACGTCCGCGCCGCCCACCAGGAGGTGGACGACCTTCTGCGCACGCTGGGCTGGGCCAACGCCCGCCTGCTGACGACGATCTCCCCGGCGTACCGGTCACTGGTGGTCTCGGTGGCGGCGCTGCGTCGCCTCGGTTACGACTGGGACCCCGAACTGCTCTTCTCCTACGCAGGGTTGATGCATGAGGCCGCGGTCCTGGACCTGGACTTCGTGGAGACGCGGGAGTCGGAGGCGGAGCGGATCGAGACGGCGGTGCTGGGGGCGATCCTCGTCGAGCCGATGCTGCAGGCGCTGCACCGGCTGGCGCAGGAGGAGGAGTCGGCGCGGCGGTACGGCTTCGAGTGAGCGACGCTCTCGCGGCCGGCATACGCCAAAGGCCCTCCGCCGAAGCGAAGGGCCTTTGTGTGGTACCCCCGACCGGATTCGAACCGGCGCTACCGCCTTGAGAGGGCGGCGTGCTAGGCCGCTACACAACGGGGGCCTAGATCTTGCGTTTCCGCAGATCAGAGCTGGTCTACCAGGACTCGAACCTAGAATGACGGTACCAGAAACCGTAGTGTTGCCAATTACACCATAGACCAAGGTGATTCAACGTGAATCGTACCCCCGACCGGATTCGAACCGGCGCTACCGCCTTGAGAGGGCGGCGTGCTAGGCCGCTACACAACGGGGGCCCTAGCGATCCTGCATGAGAGACAGCGGGTGCGACCCGGACTGCCTTCCTGGGAAGGATCTGTACCCCCGACCGGATTCGAACCGGCGCTACTGCCTTGAGAGGGCAGCGTGCTAGGCCGCTACACAACGGGGGCTTTGCAGATGAGCTCTGCGAGCTGGCCTACCAGGACTCGAACCTAGACTAACTGAACCAGAATCAGTCGTGCTGCCAATTACACCATAGGCCACTGGAACGCAAGCCCCTGCGGGGATCTTGTTCTAGCTTGCGCCTTCGGTGCCCGGCCTTTCAGCCCGCTCTCCGGCGGCGCAGGAAGAACATTACCCGAAGGTGGACTGCGCTCCAAAACGGGTATCCGCGCCGAGGATCGCGGGGAGTTCGGCGAGGGAGGCGATCCGGTGCCGCCCGGCGGGGAGCTCCACCGTCGCCGTGCCGCCGTAACGGTCGATCCACACCGAGAGCAGTCCGGCGTCGGCGGCGCCCCGTCCGTCGATCTCGGGGTGGTCCCCGACGTAGGCGACCTGGTGCGGGGGCAGCGACAGGGCCTCGCAGGCGGCGAGGAAGGCGCCGGCCTCGGGCTTGGAGACGCCCAGCTCCGCGGCGCACAGGACGACCTCGAAACGGTCGTACACGCCGAGGGCGCGCAGCTTGTGGTCCTGGACGTGGATGCTCGAGTTGGACAGCACCGCGTGACGGTGGCTCGCGGCGAGCGCGTCGAGCACGGGCAGAACGTCCGGGAAGAGGGACCATGCGGCCTCGTAGTGCGTGATGTACCGGCGGAACCAGGCGTCCGTCTCCGCGTCGGTCAGCTCGGGCCGCTCCAGGAACGCCCGTACCCGGTCCCGGCGCTGGTCCTCGAAGGTGACGCCGCCCGCGGAGAACCGCGCCCACTGCTGGTCGGTCACCTCCCGCCAGCGCGCGAGGGCCTCCTCCGCCGTGCCGAACCGGTCGAGCAGCCGCTCGGTGGTGAGGTACGCCCGCATGCCCTCGCGGTCGGCGGTCGTGTAGTCGAAGAGAGTGTCGTCAACGTCCCAGACCACGGCGCGAATACTCATGGTCCCGACGGTATCGCGGGCTGACACACTCCGGATATGACCGAGTACCGCGTTCAGTTCACCGTCGAGGCCCGGGCCGCCTACGACGCCGCGCCCGGCACACGGCGAGCCGTGTTGGACAGGGCCGTGCGGATACTGGCGCGTGATCCCTTCCGCAAGAACGCAACCGCACCGCTGGGTGCCGGCGAACACTTCCGCAGGGCGTACGCGGCCCCCGGAGTGAGGTTCGAGTACGTGGTCGCGGGGGCCGTCGTGCTCGAGATCTTCGACGAGTTCGCCTACCTCGTCGACGAGAGCGACGCCGTCTGAGGAGTGAACGCCCGAGGGGCGGCACCCGGATCACCGGGTGCCGCCCCTCACGTGCGCCCGGGCGTCACGCCGCGAGCTTCGCCAGGGCCGCGTCGATGCGGGCCAGCGTCTTCTCCTTGCCGAGGACTTCCAGCGACTCGAAGAGGGGCAGGCCGACCGTGCGGCCGGTGACGGCGACGCGGACGGGCGCCTGCGCCTTGCCGAGCTTGAGGCCGTGGGCCTCGCCGGCGGCCAGGACGGCCTCCTTCAGGGACTCGGCGGAGGTCCAGTCGGCCGACTCCAGCTTCTCGCGGGCCGTGGTGAGCAGCGCGTCGCTGCCCTCCTTCATCGCCTTCGCCCAGGAGGCCTCGTCGGAGACCGGCTCGGGGAGGAAGAGGAAGTCGACGTTGTCGGTGATCTCCGAGAGGACCTTGAGCCGGGTCTGCGCGTGCGGGGCGATCGCCTGCCACTTCGCCTCGTCGAAGTCCTCCGGCGCCCAGGGGGCGACCGGGGCCTTCAGCCAGGGGGCGCAGCGCTCGGTGAAGTCCTTCACGTCGAGCAGGCGGATGTGATCGGCGTTGATCGCCTCGCACTTCTTGAGGTCGAAGCGCGCCGGGTTGGGGTTGACGTCCGTGACGTCGAAGGCGGCGACCATCTCGTCCATCGTGAAGATGTCCTGGTCGGCCGAGAGCGACCAGCCCAGCAGCGAGAGGTAGTTGAGCAGACCCTCGGGGAGGAAGCCGCGCTCGCGGTAGAGGTTGAGTGACGACTCCGGGTCGCGCTTGGAGAGCTTCTTGTTGCCCTCGCCCATCACGTACGGCAGGTGGCCGAAGGCGGGCACGGACTTCGCGATGCCCAGCTCGGCCAGCGCCTTGTAGAGGGCGACCTGGCGCGGCGTGGAGGAGAGCAGGTCCTCGCCGCGCAGGACGTGGGTGATCTCCATCAGGGCGTCGTCGACCGGGTTGACCAGCGTGTACAGCGGGCCGCCGTTCGCGCGGACGATGCCGTAGTCGGGCACGTTCTCCGGGGTGAACGTCAGCTCGCCGCGGACCAGGTCCGTGAAGGTGATCGTCTCGTCGGGCATGCGGAAGCGGACGATCGGCGCACGGCCCTGGGCGCGGTACTCCTCGACCTGCGCCTCGGTGAGGTCGCGGCAGTGGCCGTCGTAGCCGGACGGACGGCCGGCGGCGCGGGCGGCGTCGCGGCGGGTGTCCAGCTCCTCCTGGGAGCAGTAGCAGTGGTACGCGTGACCGGCGTCCAGGAGCTTCTGCGCGACCTCCTTGTACAGGTCCATGCGCTGGGACTGGCGGTACGGCGCGTGCGGGCCGCCGACCTCGGGGCCCTCGTCCCAGTCGAAGCCGAGCCAGCGCATCGAGTCCAGGAGCTGGTTGTACGAGTCCTCGGAGTCGCGGGCCGCGTCGGTGTCCTCGATGCGGAAGACCAGGGTGCCCTGATGGTGCTTGGCGAAGGCCCAGTTGAACAGGGCGGTGCGGACCAGGCCCACGTGCGGGTTACCGGTCGGCGAGGGACAGAAACGGACGCGTACGGGAGAGCCGGGTGCGCTAGCCACGCTTGACAACCTTGTTGGTGAGAGTGCCGATGCCTTCGATGGTGACGGCGACCTCGTCGCCGACAGCCAGGGGGCCTACCCCTGCCGGGGTGCCCGTGAGGATCACGTCGCCGGGGAGCAGCGTCATGGCCTCGGTGATGTTGACGATGAGATCCGCGATGGAGTGGATCATCTCGCTGGTGCGGCCGAGCTGGCGCTGCCCGCCGTCCACCGTGAGCTGGATCGTGAGGTCGGACGCGGTCGCCAGGTCCAGGCCGGTCTCCACCCACGGGCCGAGCGGGCAGGAGGTGTCGAAGCCCTTGGCCCGCGCCCACTGCTTCTCGCGCCGCTGGACGTCCCGTGCGGTGACGTCGTTGGCGCAGGTGTAGCCGAAGATCACGTCCGCCACGCGCTCGCGCGGGACCTCTCGGCACATCCGGCCGATGACGACCGCCAGCTCGGCCTCGTGGTGCAGTTCCTCGGAGAACGACGGGTACTGGATGTCGTCGCCGTGGCCGATCACCGAGGTGGACGGCTTGAAGAAGGCGAACGGGGCGTCGGGGACCTCGTTGCCCAGTTCGCGCGCGTGCTCGGCGTAGTTGCGGCCGAAGGCGACGATCTTGTTGGGCAGCACGGGCGGCAGGAGCCGGACCTTGCTCAGCGGCACCTTGGTGCCGGAGAGCTCGAAGTCCGCGAACGGGATGCCCTTGATGATGTCGAGGACGAGCTCGTCCGGCTCGGCCCCCTCGACCGCGCCGAAGGCGACGTTGCCGTCGATGGAGAACCTGGCGATGCGCACGGGTTGGTTGGCCCCTTGACTGAGCTGGCTGGAGTGTGACGGTCCAGGCTAACGCGGAAGGGCGTCCCCGGCCGGGGACGCCCTTGACATCCGTGGGCGGCCGGCTTGAGCATTCGGCGGCCGCCGCCCGTATGTGATCGCGGAGATCGGGGATGATCTCCTGGATCCCTGGATCTACTCCGCGACGGAGGCGGCGAGCGGCGCCTCCATGAGGACGGTGCGCTTGGGGTTGGCAGTCTGGGCAGGGAGATCGACGGAGTGCTCCTGCTGCTCCGGGAGCTGCAGTTCGTCGGCGTCCTTGAGGTGCGCCAGCGTCGTGCGCCTCGGGTTGGCGATCTTGTGGAACATCGTCGTCGTCTTCACTGTTGTACGTGACCCTGTCGTCTCGGGGCGCCGGAGAGGCCGTCAAGGGCCCCCGCGCGGGCGCGGTTTGTCGGATGTGCCATCCCTGTAAAGCGTCAGGCTAAACATGCGCTTCCCGGCGAACGCGTGAAGGTCGCATGATTAGCGTGTGAGTTTGCTCACGAGTTCAGTGGTATTTCGGTCATTTCGGGCCCTCGCGTGACCACTACGAAACGGACATAAGACACCTGAAGCACTCATTCCGCTCCTGATCATGGCGACTGGGACACCCCTGCCACCCCTGGGGTTCACACCCTTATGTCCGCCTTAGGGATGAACACTTTCTACATCCCGTAACTTCACCCTCACGTCGTGTCACGGATGTCACAGCCTGGCCAACGGGCCTTGTTGGAGATCCTGCACTGTGCTGGAATTCCTCGGACCGCCGCGGGATCGAGCCGGCGCACAGGGGGCGCAGAACGCGCCCGGTGGCGGCAAGACAGGGGGAGCCAGCGCCGGTACTCACGACCATCAGGGTGGCGTAATTCAGGACGCCCCCCGACACGCCGACACCGTCTTTCCCGTTCACGCGGGAAGGCGCCTGGTCCAGAGGTTGCGACGCTAGTGCAGGGACGTTTCAAGAGGGATGGCAGTGCTTCGGCGGAGCCGGAGCCGCACGGCGGGACTGGCCCCAATGCCGGCAGTTCCTCGCCCCAGCACGCCCAGAACCCGGGCCAGTCCGGCGACGGCGGTGAGCGCTCCGGGCGCCCCGGCTCGTCCGCGTCGCCGAGTTCCTTCACCCCGACTCCGACGGCCAAGCCGCCGGCCGGTTCCCCCGGTCCCGGCCCGCGGGTGGCGCTGCGCAACTGGCGCATCTCCACGCGTCTGGTGGCGCTGCTGACCCTGCCCGTGGTCGCCGCGACCACGCTGGGCGCGCTGCGCATCGACCAGTCGATGGACGACATCAAGCAGCTCGACAACATGAAGCTGCTGACGGACATGACCAAGCAGGCCACCGAGCTGGCCGTCCAGCTGCAGAACGAGCGCGACCGCTCCGCCGGTCCGCTGTCGCACGGCAGCAAGGCGACCGACTTCGGCGTCAAGGGCTACCGGGACAAGACCGACAAGGCGGTGACCGCCTTCCAGGACGCCTCGGAGGAGATCGACGCCGCCAGCGCCGACGGCAACCTGCAGGGTGTCCGCGACAGCCTCGTGGGTCTCCTCAGCGACCTCGGCAACCTGGCCAAGATCAGGTCGACCGCCTACTCGGAGCCCAAGAACTCCACCCAGACGGTCGAGGCCTACCACCGCCTGATCACCAGCCTGCTGGACCTGTCGCAGGACATGGCGCAGGCCACCAGCAACCCGGAGATGATCCAGCGCACCCGCGCGCTGTCCGCCTTCTCCGCCGCCAAGGAGTACGCCTCCGTCCAGCGCGCCGTGCTCGCGGCGGCGCTGCCGGTGAGCAACACCGTCTACGGCGACCTCTCCGAGAACGACCGGCAGTACGCCGAGGCCGCCCTCGAGAACCAGGACTCCGAGCTCGCGAGCTTCCGCAGCATCTACGGCGACGACGGCGCCGAGGAGCTGCTGCAGCCCATCGAGCGGGGCAACCCGGTCATCGAGGAAGCCGACACCTACGCCACCCGGGCCCTGAGCTCCACCACCGGTCTGCAGTCGCAGGACAAGCGGTCGTACCAGGACTGGATCGACGACAGCTCGACCAAGATCGCGCAGATGGCCAACATCGAGCACACGCTGCTCGAGGACATGGAGCAGAAGGCGCGTGAGCTGCGCGCCGAGTCCGAGCGCGAAGCGATCATCTCCGGTGCGCTCATCCTGCTCGTGCTCGGTGTCTCGCTGGTCGGCGCCTTCGTCGTCGCCCGGTCCATGATCCGTTCGCTGCGCCGCCTGCAGGAGACCGCCACCAAGGTCGCCCAGGACCGGCTGCCCGAACTGGTCAAGCAGCTGTCCGAGTCCGACCCGCAGGACGTCGACACGTCCGTGGAGTCGGTCGGTGTGCACTCCCGGGACGAGATCGGCCAGGTGGCCGCGGCCTTCGACGACGTGCACCGCGAGGCCGTCCGCCTCGCCGCCGAGCAGGCCCTCCTGCGGGGCAACGTCAACGCGATGTTCACCAACCTCTCGCGCCGCTCCCAGGGCCTCATCCAGCGTCAGCTGTCGCTCATCTCCGAACTGGAGTCCCGCGAGGCCGACCCGGACCAGCTCTCCTCGCTCTTCAAGCTCGACCACCTCGCGACCCGCATGCGCCGTAACGGTGAGAACCTCCTCGTCCTCGCGGGTGAGGAGCCCGGCCGCCGCTGGACCCGTCCGGTCCCGCTGGTCGACGTGCTGCGCGCCGCCGCCTCCGAGGTGGAGCAGTACGAGCGCATCGAACTGTCCTCGGTGCCGACCACCGAAGTGGCCGGCCGGGTCGTCAACGACCTCGTGCACCTGCTCGCCGAGCTGCTCGAGAACGCCACCTCGTTCTCCTCCCCGCAGACCAAGGTCAAGGTCACCGGTCACGCGCTGCCCGACGGCCGCGTGCTGATCGAGATCCACGACACCGGCATCGGCCTCTCGCCCGAGGACCTCGCCGCGATCAACGAGCGCCTCGCCTCGCCGCCCACCGTGGACGTGTCGGTCTCCCGCCGCATGGGTCTGTTCGTGGTCGGTCGTCTGTCGCAGCGGCACGGCATCCGCATCCAGCTGCGCCCCTCCGACTCCGGCGGCACGACCGCGCTGGTCATGCTGCCCGTGGACGTCGCCCAGGGCGGCAAGAAGCCCCAGCCCAAGCCCGGTCAGGGCAGCGTCGCGGGCGGTCCCGCCGCCGCACAGGCCGCGGCCGGCGTCGCCGCCGCGCGTCGCCAGAACGGCTCGCAGGGCGGCGCCCTCGGCTCCGGTCCCGGCGCGGGCGGCCTTCTCGCCGGCGGTCAGGGTCCCCGGGCCGCGCTGCCCGGCCGGGACGGCGGTGGCCGCCCCGGCGGCCAGCCGCCGCGCGGTCCCCAGCAGCCGCAGGCCGCACCGCCGCAGGGCCGTCCGGCCCCGGCCGGCGCCGGCTTCGGCGGCCAGGCGCCGGGCGCGCCGCAGGGTCTGCAGGCGGCCAACGGCAGCACGCAGGGCCCGGACATGTTCGGCGGACGTCCGCCGCAGCAGCGCCCCAACAACGCCGAGCAGGGCGGTCGCGGCCGTCAGCCGCAGCTGCCGCCGCGCGGTGGTCCGCGCGCCGAGCTGCCGGGTGGCAACCCGCAGCCGCGCATGCCCAGCTGGGGCGACGAGAACGCCCGGCCGCCGGTGCCGCGCACCCCGCTGGACGCCCCGCGCGGCCACGAGGAGCCGGACGTCGCGCAGACCTCGCGGATGCCGCGCATCGACGACCGGCAGGGTCCCGGCGCCACCGCCGAGATACCCGCGGTGCCGCGGCTCGACCAGCCTCAGGGCCAGTCCGGTCCCGCCGACTTCAGCCGTCCCGCCGACTTCGGCCGACCCGCCGACTTCGGCCGCACCGCGGCGAACGGTCAGCAGAACACGGGCCAGTTCCCGGCCGTCGGCAACCCGCAGGACAGCGGTCAGTTCCAGCGTCCGGGCACCGGCGGCCGACAGGACGCTGGCCAGTTCGAGCGCCCCGGCACGAGCGGCCGTCCGGGCGACAACGGCTACACCCGCTCCGACGTCTTCGGCGCCCCCGGCGGCCAGAACGCTCCGGCTACCCCGGACCGCTTCGCCCCGCAGGGCTACGACAACGGCTCCACGGGCCGGTTCGCCTCCCCCGGCCACGACGGCTCCGCCACCGGCCAGCACTCGCTGCCCGGCAGCCAGAACCCCTCGTCCACCGGCCAGTTCCCCGTCGCACAGCCGAACGGCTACGGAGCGGCGCAGCAGCCGGTACCGCAGCGTCCGGCCGGGCGTCCCGAGCCGGAGGCACTGCCGCCGGCCTCGGGTCCCGGCGACGGCCGCACCCCGCTGTACGACACGCTGGAGACCAACTGGTTCCACGGTCAGCAGGCGGGTGGTGCGGAGCCGTCCCCGGCTCCGCAGGCGGAACAGCAGCAGGCCCCGGCCGCTCCGCAGCGTCCGGCCACCGCTCCCGCCTCCTGGCGGACCTCGCCCAACGACGAACTCGTCCGCCAGGCCGAGCGCGTCAGGCAGCCTGCCGCGGGCGGCGTCACCACCTCCGGTCTGCCGCGCCGGGTGCCCAGGGCGAACCTCGTCCCGGGCACGGCTCAGCAGCAACAGCACCAGACCGGTCCGCAGGTCTCGCGTTCGCCTGACGACGTACGCGGCCGGCTGACCAATCTCCGTCGGGGCATCGCGCAGGGTCGTCAGGCCGGCAACGGCTCGACCGGCAGTTTCCCGAGCCCCACTCACCAGCAGGAGCGTTAGTTGAGCCAGATGAGCCAGGCAGCACAGAACCTGAACTGGTTGATCACCAACTTCGTGGACAACACCCCTGGGGTGTCCCACACCGTCGTGGTGTCCGCCGACGGGCTCCTGCTCGCCATGTCCGAGGGCTTCCCCCGCGACCGCGCCGACCAGCTGGCGGCCGTCGCTTCGGGGCTGACCTCCCTGACGGCCGGGGCCTCCCGGATCTTCGAGGGCGGCAACGTGGCGCAGACGGTCGTCGAGATGGAGCGAGGCTTCCTCTTCCTCATGTCCGTCTCGGACGGCTCGTCCCTCGCCGTGCTCGCGCACCCCGAGTGCGACATCGGCCTCGTGGGCTACGAGATGGCGCTGCTCGTCGACCGAGCGGGCGCGGTCCTCACGCCCGACCTTCGCGCCGAGCTCCAGGGCAGTCTGCTCCACTGACCCGCCCGAGTACCACCCGCCTCACGAAATCACCGTCCGGCCGACACACTCCCCCCACCGGCCTCGACGGACGGCACGACAAACCAAAAATGCTGTCCCGCCCGGAGGATCCATGACCCCGCCCACCGCCCATCATGATCCGTACGCGGAGCCGTACGGCGATGAGGGCGACCAGCCGCTGGTGCGTCCGTACGCGATGACCGGTGGCCGGACCCGGCCGCGCTATCAGCTCGCCATCGAGGCGCTGATCAGCACCACGGCCGACCCGGCAGCGCTCATGGGGCTGCTCCCGGAGCACCAGCGCATCTGTCACCTGTGCCGCGAGGTGAAGTCGGTCGCCGAGGTCTCGGCGCTGCTGGCCATGCCGCTGGGTGTGGCGCGGATCCTCGTCGCGGACCTCGCCGAGGCCGGACTGGTGGCCATCCACCAGCCGGGCGGCGACGAGAACAACGGTGGCGCTCCGGACGTGACGCTGCTCGAAAGGGTGCTCAGTGGACTTCGCAAGCTCTGACGGAGGCCGGGCCACCACCTCCGCGAAGATCGTGGTGGCGGGTGGCTTCGGCGTGGGCAAGACCACGTTCGTGGGCGCCGTCTCCGAGATCAACCCGCTGCGCACGGAGGCCGTGATGACGTCCGCGTCGGCGGGCATCGACGACCTCACCCACACCGGGGACAAGACCACCACCACGGTGGCCATGGACTTCGGCCGCATCACGCTCGACCAGGACCTGATCCTCTACCTGTTCGGCACGCCGGGTCAGGACCGCTTCTGGTTCATGTGGGACGACCTGGTGCGCGGCGCCATCGGCGCGGTGGTTCTGGTGGACACGCGGCGGCTGGCCGACTGCTTCCCCGCGGTCGACTACTTCGAGAACAGCGGTCTGCCGTTCGTGGTCGCGCTCAACGGCTTCGACGGGCAGCAGCCCTACCAGCCCGAAGAGGTGCGCGAGGCGCTGCAGATCGGCCCGGACACCCCGATCATCACGACGGACGCCCGGCATCGCTCGGACGCCAAGAGCGCGCTGATCACCCTGGTCGAGCACGCGCTGATGGCGCGACTGCGGTAACTTTCAAGCACCTGGTGACGTACAGCAGTTGCCGTAGGCACCCTGGAGCCGGCTGTGGGCTTTGACACGGTCGGCTCCGGTGTTCATAACGTTTCGGCAGAGGAATCGGCGAGTCCCGCCACGCGTCGCGGTCACTCGGTCTCACTGTGCGCACGAAGGCCCCGTCTTTTGGCGGGGCTCGTTCTTTTTGACCGATTTATCTGGGGTTTACATCACGTCGAACCAACTCTTTCCCATGTTTGGAAGAGGGCTGGTCGTCATGCTGGAATGCCTGAACTGCCCAATAGTCAATGACGTACTCATGGTCGATGGCTGACCGGGCTCTGAGACACAGCGGCACGACGAAGGTGCCGACCGCCGAGAGGTTGTTGGTCGAGTGAGGCGAAGCAAGAAAAGTCCCGAGCCTGCGGCCCGGGGCAACTTCACGCCGCCGCCGCGCGGAGCGGCGCCCGCCCATGTGCCCGGCCCGGAGCCGACGGCCGCGCCCGCCAAGAGCGGCAGCCGTCTCTCCCCGCGCAACTGGCGGGTGCCGACCCGGCTGAACGCGATTCTGCTCATACCCGTGGTGGTCGGCCTGGTCATGGGCGGCTTCCAGGTGAAGAGCTCGATCGACACCTGGCAGGAGGCCGAGGACGCGGAGAACACCGCGCGCCTGGTGCGGGCCTCGCTGAGCTACGGCGACGCCATCTACAAGGAGCGCGACGTCTCGGCCGCGCCCCTGCTCGCCGGCAAGCGGGACGACGCGATCGTCACCCAGGCCCGCAAGGTCACCGACGACGCGGCCGGCGCCTTCGACGAGGCCGCGAAGAACATGCCGGCGAAGGCCGGTCTGGAGCGCCGGCTGAAGCTGTTCCGGGACGCGGAGACCAAGCTGGCGCCGCTGCGTGCGGCCGCCTACACCTCCAAGCTGTCGGGTGTGCAGACCGAAGAGGGCTACACCGCGATCGCGCACCCCCTGATGGAGTTCTCCAACGAGCTCGGTCTGGGCACCGGAAACATCACCTCCTACGGCCGCACCGTCTACGCGATCTCGCTGACCAAGGCCGCGATGTCCCTGGAGCGCTCGATCGGCATGCACCTGCTGATCAAGCCGGGCCCGCGGGCGGACGACTTCGCCAAGCAGAAGGTCTCCCTCTCCTCCTACGCCTACCTCGAGGGCATCGCCATCGAGGAGTACGTCGGCGGCGGCACCGAGGCCGACGCGCGGAAGCTGCAGGACGCCGAGGCGCAGATCAAGAGTGACGGCGCCGCGCAGGCCGCCGAGGCGAAGCAGAAGAACCCGGACTACGTTCCGCCGCCCGCCAACCCGACGACGATGGTCGTCGCCATCTCCACGATGCAGAGCAGGGACGGCGCCGAGCGCGCCGCCCTCGCCGAAAAGGGCATCAGCATGGAGAACTGGTGGGCGGTCACCACGCTGAAGTACGACGCCTACCGGAAGATCGAGTCGGATCTGACCGACAAGGCCGTGTCCGAGGCGTCGGACATCGCGGCCGACGCGAAGACCTCCGCGATCATCACCGGCGCGGCCGTGGTCGTGGCCCTGCTCCTGGCGTTCATCCTCGCCGGCGCGGTGGCCCGCCAGATGAGCCGCGCGATGCGCCAGCTGCGCAACGCCGCCTTCGGCATCGCCGAACAGCGCCTGCCGATGCTGGTCGACCAGCTCTCCCGCACCGACCCCGGCCGGGTCGACACGCGGGTCGCCCCGATCCCGATCACCACCACGGACGAGATCGGCGAGGTCGCCCGCGCCTTCGACCAGGTCCACCGCGAGGCCGTCCGGCTCGCCGCCGAGCAGGCCCTGCTGCGGGGCAACATCAACGCGATCTTCACCAACCTGTCGCGCCGCAACCAGTCCCTGATCGAGGGCCAGCTGACCCTGATCACCGACCTGGAGAACAACGAGGCCGACCCGGACCAGCTGGAGAACCTCTTCCGCCTGGACCACCTCGCGACCCGTATGCGCCGCAACGGCGAGAACCTCCTGGTCCTCGCCGGCGAGGAGCCGGGCCGCCGCTGGGACCAGCCGGTCCCGCTGGTCGACGTGCTGCGCGCCGCCTCCTCCGAGGTGGAGCAGTACGAGCGCATCGAGCTGTCGGGCGTCCCGGAGGCCGAGATCCACGGCCGCGCCGTGACCGACCTCGTGCACCTGCTCGCCGAGCTGCTGGAGAACGCCACCACGTTCTCCTCCCCGCAGACCAAGGTCCGCGTCACCGCCACCCGTCTCCCCGACGGCCGCGTGATGATCGAGATCCACGACAAGGGCATCGGCCTGACCGCCGAGGACTTCGCGGACATCAACCACAAGCTGGCCAACCCGCCGACCGTGGACGCCGCGATCTCGCAGCGCATGGGCCTCTTCGTGGTCGGCCGGCTGTCCGACCGGCACGGCATCCGCGTCCAGCTGCGTCCCTCGGGCGAGCAGGCCGGCACCACCTCGCTGGTCATGCTCCCGGACGCCATCACCCACGGTGGCGGCGGCGAACAGCAGCAGCACCAGCCGGACCGCGACGAGTTCACGGTCTCGCAGATCATCCCGGAGCAGAACTACGGCGCCGGCGAGGACTTCAACAACGGTCTGCCGATGCGCACCGCCGCCGAACTCGGCTTCGACGACAGCCGCTACGAGGTCCCCGACGACATCCGCGACCTGGACCCGGTGGGCCGGTCGCTGATGCGCGAGGAGCGCCGGGCGGCCCTGGAGTCGCAGACGGGCCAGCCGGACCAGCAGTCCCCGCAGCCGCACCGGTCCGCGGAGTCCGCCGCCTTCGGCGAGAACTACGAGACCGGCCGTCAGCAGCAGGGCTACGAGGCCGGACAGAACGGCTACGACCCCGCGGTCAACGGCGCTCAGGGCCACTACGACAACGGTGCGACCGGCTACGCCGAGCAGCCCGCCTCGTTCGACCAGCAGACGGCGTACCAGGAGCAGCAGCGCCCGGCGTACGACGACCAGTACTTCTCGACGAACGGCGCAGGGCCGCAGAGCGACTCCTTCGCCCCGCAGAACGGCAGTCCGCAGGGCGACGGCTTCTCGTCGAACGGCGGTTACCCGGACCCCGCGTATGCGGAGCCCGTCCAGGAGGAGCGGACGGCGGCCGTGCCGGCCCCGTCCGAGGGCTTCCAGCCGTACGAGGAGCAGCAGTCCTACCAGGACGACTGGCCCAAGGAGAACGGTCAGGGCAACGGTTACCAGAACGGCTACCCGGACCAGTACGCTCCGGAAGCGGAATCCACGCAGGTCGCTGACGCGGGTGAGCAGAACCGCGTAGGCTTCGACCGTCCGGGATCGAGCTCCTCCGCCTCCCACGCGCTGACCGAAGCCGGTCTGCCCCGCCGCGGATCCACCGCAAGCGGCGCGAACGGCGCACGGCCCGCCACGAAGCAGGAAGCGCCGGCCTCCTCTCCGGAGAGCAACGGCGGCGGCGACATCTGGCGGTCGGCGAACGACGAGCGCTGGCAGCAGGCCTCCGCTCTGAAGAAGCCCAAGGCGGGTGGGGTCACCTCCTCCGGTCTGCCGCGGCGGGTGCCCAAGGCCAACCTGATCGAAGGCGCCGCCGAGAGCACCCCCCAGGGGGGCCCACAGGTCTCCCGCGCCCCGGAGGACGTCCGAGGCAGGTTGAGCAACCTGCGTCGCGGCGTCCAGCGCGGTCGCAACGCAGGAAGCAGTGAAACGAACGGCCAGGCCACTGGGAACCATCACAGTGGGCCTGACAGCACCTACAACCAGGAGCGTTAGTGTGAGCCCGATGAGCCAGGCGGCACAGAACCTGAACTGGTTGATCACCAACTTCGTGGACAACACCCCGGGGGTGTCCCACACGGTGGTGGTCTCCGCCGACGGACTCCTTCTGGCGATGTCCGAAGGCTTCCCCCGCGACCGTGCCGACCAGCTCGCGGCCGTCGCCTCAGGTCTGACGTCCCTGACGGCAGGCGCTTCCCGGATCTTCGAGGGAGGCAGCGTGAATCAGACGGTTGTGGAGATGGAGCGGGGATTCCTGTTCATCATGTCCGTGTCCGACGGTTCCTCGCTCGCCGTGCTCGCACACCCGGAGGCGGACATCGGTCTCATTGGGTACGAGATGGCCCTTCTGGTGGACCGGGCCGGTTCGGTCCTGACGCCCGACCTTCGAGCAGAGCTCCAAGGGAGCCTTCTCAACTAACAAACGGACGGTGCGTTTTGGCGTCCCGAGGCCGTAGTGTTTCGGGACGCGGCTCCACGTGATGGGTGCCAGGGCACAGTCGGAGGAGGAGAGAGAGTGGCAACACCCCCAGGCGGTTCGCATTCGGGCAACTGGTCGTACGGTCCTGCCCAGGGCCAGAACGACGGTACCCAGAACCCGAACCGTTACAGCTTCCCCTCCGCGCCCAGCCAGCAGCGGCCGTACACGCCTCAGGGGCCGCAGGGCCCGGGGCCGTCCCCGTACGACCAGCCGCATGCGCCGCGCATCCAGCCGGTGCAGCCGCATCGCCGCTCCCCGGAGCCGGCGCCCGCCGGCTCGTCGAACAACCCGCTGGTGCGTCCGTACGCCATGACCGGTGGCCGGACCCGCCCGCGGTACCAGCTCGCCATCGAGGCGCTGGTGCACACCACCGCGCAGCCGCATCAGATGCAGGGCCAGCTGCCCGAGCATCAGCGGATCTGCAACCTCTGCCGAGAGATCAAGTCGGTCGCCGAGATCTCGGCGCTGCTGACCATCCCTCTCGGTGTGGCCAGGATCCTCGTCGCCGACCTGGCGGAAGCGGGACTGGTCGCCATCCATCAGCCCGGCGGCGACGAGAGCGCCGGCGGCCAGCCAGACGTGACACTGCTCGAAAGGGTGCTCAGTGGACTTCGCAAGCTCTAGCGGGGGTCCCTCCCGCTCCACCACTTCCGCGAAGATCGTGGTGGCGGGCGGCTTCGGCGTGGGCAAGACCACGTTCGTCGGGGCTGTTTCGGAGATCAATCCGCTGCGCACCGAGGCCGTCATGACGTCCGCGTCGGCGGGCATCGACGACCTCACCCACACCGGGGACAAGACGACCACCACGGTCGCCATGGACTTCGGCCGCATCACCCTGGACCAGGACCTGATCCTGTACCTGTTCGGCACGCCCGGCCAGGACCGCTTCTGGTTCATGTGGGACGACCTGGTGCGCGGCGCCATCGGCGCGATCGTGCTCGTCGACACCCGCCGTCTCGCCGACTGCTTCCCCGCGGTCGACTACTTCGAGAACTCGGGTCTCCCCTTCGTGATCGCCCTCAACGGCTTCGACGGCAACCAGCCGTACAACCCGGACGAGGTGCGCGAGGCGCTGCAGATCGGCCCCGACACCCCCATCATCACGACGGACGCCCGCCACCGCGCCGACGCGAAGTCCGCGCTCATCACGCTCGTCGAGCATGCGTTGATGGCGCGGTTGCGGTAGGCGTTCGTGCGGCCGCTGGGCTGCCCCGGACGGTGGTGAGCCGTGTGCGGGGCAGTCGGTGGCCGGTCGGTCGCGCAGTCCTCGTGCCCCCGGGTATGCAGAAGGGCCCCTCTCGTGGAGAGGGGCCCTTCTGCGTGCCGGGAGGTCAGTGCCAGCTGTGCGGGGCGCGGAAGCCGCCCTCGCGCTCCAGGCGGCGCCAGCCCGCCTTGTGGCGGCCACGACGGTCCGGAGCGGGCTCGGAGGTGCGGGCGGCCGCGCGGGCCAGGAGGATCGCCGTGATGGCGGCGACTTCCTCGGGCTCGGCGTGGCCCTTCTCGACGCGGATGTCGGGAGTGTTCATGGGTCTCAGTCTCCGTGGATGAGGTTTCCGCAGGGGTACCGCGAGGGGTCCGCCGGGTTACTGCGGAGGGTTGCCGTGCTTGCGGGAAGGCAGGTCGGCGTGTTTCGACTGGAGCATCGCCAGCGAGCGGATCAGGATCTCGCGGGTCTGCGCCGGGTCGATCACGTCGTCGACGAGGCCGCGCTCGGCCGCGTAGTACGGGTGCATCAGCTCGGACTTGTACTCCTTGACCATGCGGGCCCGCATGGCGTCGGGGTCCTCCGCGCCGGCGATCTGCCGCCGGAAGATGACGTTGGCCGCGCCCTCGGCGCCCATGACGGCGATCTCGTTGGTCGGCCACGCGTACGTGAGGTCCGCGCCGATGGACTGGCTGTCCATGACGATGTAGGCGCCGCCGTAGGCCTTGCGCAGGATGAGCGAGATACGGGGGACGGTCGCGTTGCAGTAGGCGTACAGCAGCTTCGCGCCGTGGCGGATGATGCCGCCGTGCTCCTGGTCGACGCCGGGCAGGAAGCCGGGGACGTCCAGCAGGGTGACGATCGGGATGTTGAAGGCGTCGCACATCTGCACGAACCGCGCGGCCTTCTCGGAGGCCTCGATGTCCAGCACGCCGGCCAGGGACTGGGGCTGGTTGGCGACGATGCCCACGACCTGGCCGTCCAGCCGGGCCAGCGCGCAGATGATGTTGCGCGCCCAGCGCTCGTGGACCTCGAGGTAGTCGCCGTCGTCGACGATCTCCTCGATGACCTTGGTCATGTCGTACGGGCGGTTGCCGTCGGCCGGGACCAGGTCGAGCAGGACGTCGCCGCGGCGGTCGGCGGGGTCGCCGGCCTCGGCGCGCGGGGGGTTCTCGCGGTTGTTCTGCGGCAGCATCGACAGGAGGTAGCGCACCTCGGCGATGCACGTCTCCTCGTCGTCGTAGGCGAAGTGGCAGACGCCCGAGGTCTCGGCGTGCACGTCGGCGCCGCCGAGGCCGTTCTGCGTGATCTCCTCGCCGGTGACCGCCTTGACGACGTCCGGGCCGGTGATGAACATCTGCGAGGTCTCGCGGACCATGAACACGAAGTCGGTCAGGGCGGGGCTGTAGGCCGCGCCGCCCGCGCACGGGCCGAGCATCACGGAGATCTGCGGGATGACGCCGGAGGCCTTGGTGTTGCGCTGGAAGATGCCGCCGTACCCGGCGAGCGCGGACACGCCCTCCTGGATACGGGCGCCGGCGCCGTCGTTGAGCGACACCAGCGGAGCACCGGCCGCGATGGCCATGTCCATGATCTTGTGGATCTTCGTGGCGTGGGCCTCGCCCAGCGCGCCGCCGAAGATGCGGAAGTCGTGGGCGTAGACGAAGACCGTGCGGCCCTCCACCGTGCCCCAGCCGGTGATCACACCGTCGGTGAACGGCTTCTTCGCCTCGAGGCCGAAGCCGCTCGCCCGGTGCCGGCGCAGCTGCTCGACCTCCTGGAAGGACCCCGGGTCCAGGAGCAGCTCGATCCGCTCCCGGGCGGTCAGCTTGCCCTTGGCGTGCTGCGCCTGGGTCGCCTTCTCGCTCGGACCGGCCAGAGCCTGCGCACGGATCTCGTGCAGCTCGGCCACCCGGCCGCGCGCGTCCGTGGGCTCCGAAGGCTCTGCGGTCTGCTCGCCCGTCGTCTCTTCCAAAACGGTCATGTAGCGACCTTACGAAGCCCGCCAAGGAAAGGGAGACGTCGACTCCGTACAGTCTCCGGAGCGTTTTCCTGGTACCACCGAACAGAACCCGGCCGGTGTGCAGCCGTTCCGACTGCTCAGAGGGCCTGGCGCTTGTAGGGGTCGCACAAAGACCGTGAGTGCGATTCGCCTCACATCCCGGGTCCGCGACGCGCTTCGGCTTCGGCCGGTCGGGTGATGCGGGAAGTCGGGCCGCCCCCGTGGAATAGGTTCGCGACCGCCTACGTTGGGAGTGATTGAAGGTTAAACAAACTGGATCTTCCCCGTCCCCAAGGAGCATCCCATGAGCATCTTCGGCCGCAAGAACACCGCCGACTCCACCGCCGCCGCCGTCGCCACGGTGAGCCCGGAGCTCGCCGCACTGACCGGCACGTACACGATCGACCCGGCGCACTCGACGATCGGCTTCGTGGCCCGGCACGCGATGGTCACGAACGTCAAGGGCAAGTTCAACGACTTCAGCGGCTCGCTGCAGCTGGACGGCGCCGAACCGTCCCGGTCCACCGCCTCCATCGACGTCAGCATGGACAGCATCGACACCGGGTCGGCCGACCGCGACGGCCACCTCAAGAGCGCCGACTTCTTCAAGACCGACGAGTTCCCGGCGATGACCTTCCGCTCCACGTCCGTCGAGTCCGCCGGCGGCGACGACTACCGCGTCACCGGCGACCTGAGCATCCTCGGCGTCACCAAGCCGCTCACCATCGACCTGGAGTTCAACGGCGCCGCGAAGGACCCGTTCGGCAACGAGCGCGTCGGCTTCGAGGGCAAGGCCGAGATCCTGCGCTCGGAGTGGGGTCTGACCTGGAACGCGGCACTGGAGACGGGTGGCGTGCTGGTCTCGGACAAGATCAAGCTGAACTTCGACATCTCGGCGATCAAGAACGCGTAAGCGCTTGACCCGATACGGAGGAAAACGGCAGAAAGGGGCCGGAAGCGAAGAGCTTCCGGCCCCGATTTGTGCCTTGTGTCACAGTCACGAGGTATGAGCACCAGGACCGGACCCCAGCACTACCCCGGCGCGAACCGCGACCACTGGTACCAGGACGACTTCGGCGGCGACCGCATGGAGGTCAACGTCGTCGTTCTGCACACCACCGAGGGCCGCTCGTTGCCCGACTACCAGGGCGGCTCCGTCGCGCCCAACCTGACGGCGGTGCCGGACGTCGCCGCCAGGAAGCTGAAGTGGTACCAGCACTTCGAGATCGACATCTCCTCGCGCGCGCTGGCCAACCTGCGCGGGGGCGTCGAGACGAACACGCTGAACGTCTGCCAGGTGGAACTCCTCGGCACCTGCGATCCGAGCCTGCACGCCAAGTGGACGGCCCGCGGCCAGGCGCACGTCTACTGGCCCAAGGCCCCGGAGTGGGCGCTGCGCGCCGTCGCCCAGTACCTGGCGTGGATGAACATCCACCACCATGTGCCGCTGCGCGGCCCGGCGCTGTGGCCCGCCTACCCCAAGTCGGCGGGGAACGGCGGCGGCCAGCGGATGAGCGGGGAGCGCTGGAACGCGTTCAAGGGCGTGTGCGGACACATGCACGTTCCCGAGAACACGCACGGCGACCCCGGCGCGATCGACTTCGACGGCCTGCTGGACTTCGCGAAGGCGGCGGCGCAGGACTGAGGCCGGCCGTGCGGGACGGAGAGCGGCGGCGCAGGACCGACGCCGGCCGTGCGGGACCGGGCACGTCGGTGCGGGACGCAGCGCCGGTTCACGAGTTCCCGGAGGCCGCCTCGAGTTTCGCGACGGCGGCCGCCGCCTGCGCCTGCCGGCTCCGCGGGGTGCGGGCCCGCAGCAGCGCCAGCATCACGAGATAGCGGTCGGTGCGGCCCATCCCGTCGAACACCGCCGCGGCGCCCGGATGCGCTTCCAGCGCGGTCAGCAGCTCCTGCGGTACGGCCGCCTCCTTCTGCGAGGCGTACGCCGCCGCCCACCGCCCGTCGGCCCCGGCGGCGGCCACCTCGGCGAGACCGGCCGGCCGCATCCGGCCCTGCGCCGTCAGCTCCTCGACGCGCCGCACGTTGACCGCCGACCAGTGGCTGCCCGGGCGCCGCGGCGTGATCCGCTGGAGGTAGTGGACGGCGTCGAGCCCCTTGCGGTGCCCGGTGATCCACCCGTGGCACAGGGCCACGTCGTTGACATCCCCCGCGTCGGCCGAGACCACGCCGGCACCCTTCTTCGCGACCTTCACCCACAGGCCCGGGTGTGGCGCCGGGTGCGCGGTGAGCCAGGCGTCGAGGGCGTCGGCCGAGGCGAAGAAGAGGGCTTGCGACGACGGCGGCGCTGCGGTGGTACCGGCTCCTGCGGGCATGGAGCCACCGTAGGCGCGGAATAGGCCAGATCCCGACCTAGTTCGGTCCCGGGAAGAGCGGGGATGCCGAGGCGGCAGGCGTCGGGCGCCCGGCGTGAGGCGACCGGCGCTGCCGGGCGACAGGCATGTCGGGCGGTCAGAAGCCTCCGCCGAAGTCGCCCCCGCCGCCCCCGCCGAAGTCCCCTCCCCCGCCGTCGCCGAAGCCGCCGAAGTCTCCGGGGTCGAAGTCGGCACCGGAGACGTCGCCGCCGTCGTGGCCGCCGCCGAAGTCGCCGTATCCGGCGCCGTAGTCGTAGGCGTAGGACGGGGCGGCCATCATCGAGCCGAGCATGGTGCCGACGAGGAGACCGGGCAGGATGCCGCCGCCGAAGTAGCCGCCCGCCCAGGGGCCGTAGGCCGGACCCGCCTCCCAGTACGGGCGGCGGCCGTAGTCGCTGTCGACCTCGCGGATCACCGGGTCGCGCCCGTCGGCCAGCCGGGTCGCGTCCGCCGCGCAGACCGGGACCTCGCGGGTGGCCCCGCCGGGCGGCGTCCAGGTCGCGTCGCCGACCGAGGGACCGTGCCGGGGGTCGAAGAAGCAGGGCGGACGGCGTTCGGGCAGCGACCGTCCCTCCCGGCGGGCGGCGAGCAGGGCGAGGGAGAAGCGGCCGTCCTCCAGGGCCTCGGTGACACCGCGGACGTCCTCCGGTCGCGCGGCCGACGCCATGGCCGACTTCGCCTGTTCGTAGGCGTCCAGGGAGCGTTCGTAGTCGGCGCGCATGGCGTCGTCCGCGCCCGGCTCGGCCGGGTGGAAGTCCAGCCGGTCGAGTTCCTCGCCGAACGCGGTGATGTCCTCGTCCACGACGACCCGCAGCCGGTCGAGGGCTGCCCGCTGTTCGGCCGCGCGCCGCCGGCGGTTGCGGCGCACCAGCGTGTACGCGCCGGCCCCGCCCGCCGCCAGCACCACGCCCGCCGTGATCAGCGCGGTCTGCGAGACCCCGCCGCCGTGGTCCGAGGAGCCCCAGCTCGCGGGGGCCGAACCGCCCATGTTCACCAGGGCGCGGTCGGTGAAGTCGGCCAGCTGGGTCCGGGCGTCACTCTCCGGGCGGACGCTGGTGACCAGGTTCCGGACGGCCGTGCGGGAGAGCACCGAGGAGTCGGCGCGGGCGTCGAAGCGGTCGCCGAGGCGGATCGCGTACGCGCCGGTGACTCCGGTGGCGGTGCGCAGGTCCGTGAAGAGGTCCGCCGTGGGGTAGCCGGCCGGCAGGACGGCGATGAACAGCGGTTTGCCGGCGTGCTCGATCTGCTGCTGGAGGGCGTGCGCGTCCGCCTGGGACAGCTGCCCGCTCGCCTCGGGGTCGACGTAGACCGGGCTCTCGCGGAGGGCCTCGGCGACGGCCGACACGCTGGTGGCCGCCTCGGCGCGCGGGGCGCCCGCCGCCGGCAGGGCCAAGGCGGCGAGCACGAGCGCGGCCACCCACACGAGCAGGCTCCGGGCCGACGACACGACCTTCATATGTCGAAACTACCCGAAGCCCACCGAACCGGTCGGCCGTGTGCGGCGTCGAGCGGACTCAGGCCGCCCGGTACGCCTCCGTCAGCTTCTCCACCGCCGCCCCGTATCGGCCGGTCAGCAGCAGATGGTCCGCGTCGGCGAAGGGCTTCGCCACCCGTGCCGTGAGGCTGTCACCGGCCTTCTGCTGGACGATCAGCCGGGCTCTGGTCACCAGGGCCCGGCCGGCCTCGCCCGCGCCCGCGCGCTCGGCGGCGGTGGCGGCGAGGCGGAGCGCCTTCAGGGTGGCGTCACCGCCCTGCGGGATCCTGGTCAGCGTCGTCAGGCCCCAGCCGTACGGGTACTGCGGGTCGTAGGCCGTGTCGCCGACGTTGATCGGCAGCTGGGCCTCGGAGCGCGGCCAGGTGACCGGGAGCCGGCCGGTGAAGGCACGCCGGCCGTAGAGCACGTCGGCCACTCCGTCGCCCTCGGTGCCCGGCAGCCAGCTCGCGACCAGGGCGTCGATCTCCCCGAGCCGGTCGCCGATCAGCTGCGGGCGCCCGGAGACGACCAGCACCGCGCACGTCATCGCGGCGCACACCCGGTCCACGGCCGCCCGGTCGGCGGGGCTCAGCTCCAGGTCGTGGCCGTTGCCGACGTCGCCGACGCCCTCGGCGTACGGCGTCTCGCCCACCACGACCACGCCGACGTCATGGCCGGCCAGGGGAGCGGAGGCGTCCTTGGAGTACGTGATCGCACCGCCCGCGCTGCGCATGCCCTCGAGGATCGTGGTGCCGGGGGTGATGTCACCGGACGCGCCCTGCCAGGTGATCGTCCAGCCGCCGGTCTGGTTGCCGATGTCGTCGGCGTTGGAGCCGGCCACGTAGACCTTCTGGCCCTTCCTGAGGGGCAGCACTCCGCCGTCGTTCTTCAGCAGCACCTGCGAGGCGGCGGCCGCGGCCCGCGCGACGTCGCGGTGGGCGGCGGACCCGATGCGGGAGGCGCCGCCAGTGTCCGCGTACGGCCGCTCGAACAGACCGAGGCGGAACTTCTGGGCGAGGATGCGGGAGACGGCGTCGTCGAGCCGCCGTTCGCTGACGCGGCCGGCCTTCACCTCGGCGATCAGGGTGGTGCTGTACTCCTTGTAGCCGTACGGCACCATCATCATGTCGACGCCGGCGCCGACGGCTGCGCGCACGCGTGAGGCGTAGTCCCCCGGCAGCTGGTCGATGGCGTTCCAGTCGCTGATCACGAAGCCGTCGAAGCCCATCCGGCCCTTCAGGACGCCGCCCAGCAGGTCGGCGCGGGCATGCATCTTCACCGGGCCCCGGCCGTCGCCCGCGATGTCGAGGGAGGAGTACGACGGCATGACCGTGCCGACGCCCCGGTCGACCGCCTCCTGGTACGGCGCGAGGTGGACGGCCTCCAGCTGCCGCCGGGTGACCTCGGTGACGCCCTGGTCGATGGTGTACGTGCCGGTGGTCGAGGAGCCGTAGGTGGTGCCGCCGTCGCCGACGAAGTGCTTGGCGGTGGCCAGGACCTTGTCGGCGTTCTTGAGGTCGCGGCCGTCGCGGGCCCCCTGGAGGCCCTGGATCACCGTCTCCATGGACTTCACCAGCGCCGGGTCCTCGCCGAAGGCCTCGTAGGAGCGGCCCCAGCGTTCGTCGCGGGTGACGCAGAGGCAGGGCTCGAAGTCCCAGGGGACTCCGGTGGCCCGGACCTCGGCGGCGGTGACCGCACCGGTGCGCTGGGCGATGCGGGGGTCCCGGGTCGCGCCGATGCCGATGTTGTGCGGCATGACCGTGGCGCCGGCCAGGTTGTTGTGCCCGTGCACCGCGTCCACGCCGTAGATCAGCGGGATCTGGAAGCGGGTCGCCTGTGCCCGGAGCTGGAAGGCGTCGATCATCTTCGCCCAGGCCTGCGCGGTGTTGGGCGTCGGGGTGGAGCCGCCGCCGGAGAGGAGCGAGCCGAGGCCGTAGCCGGCGATGTCGGCGGGGGCGGTCATCGCGCCGCGTTCGGCCTGGGTGGTCTGGCCTGCCTTCTCCTCCAGGGACATCCGGGAGAGCAGGTCCTTCACGCGCTGTTTCACCGGCAGCCTGGCGTTCAGGTACGGCAGCCCGTGCGCGTCGACGACGACCTGCGGGGTCTCGGCGGGCGGCTTGGCGCCGGTGACGGTCAGTTCCAGCGGGACGGTCTCGGCGGGCTCGGCGGTGCGGTCCTTGAGGGTTCGGACCTCGATCGTGCGGGAGGCGCCGGACGCGGTGCCCGCGGGGAAGGTGACCGTGCCGGAGACCGGCGTGTAGTCGGCGCCGGCGGACGCGGTGCCGCCCGCGGTCCGGTAGGCGACGGTCACCGGCTGGTCGACGGGGGCCGCGCCGGTGGTGGCGAGGGTGACGCGGACGGCGGCCGAGGCGCCCTCCTTCACCGGGTGGACGGCGGCGTCGGTGGTCACGGACGCGCGCAGCGCCTGGTCGGCCCGGCCGTACAGCTCCACGCCGTCCATGGCGAACACGCCGCCTCCGCCGGTGGGCAGGGTGACGGCGTAACCCCACATCTGCGTGAGGCCGAGGATCTGGTCGATGCCGCCGACGGGCTGGTAGTCGGTGCGGTAGACGAAGTCGGAGAAGGGGATCTCGATCCGCTTCCAGCCGGTGAAGTCGTCGGTGAACGAGGTCGTCCACAGCTCGGACGCCTCGCCGTGGGCGCCGCCGTCCTTGATCTCGAAGCCGACCGTGCCGCCGGTGCCCCGGCCCTCCCACCAGAACCGGATGCCGCGGTGGGCGGACCAGTCGTGGGCGGGTCCGGTGGCGGCGTAGTCGTGGGTGAAGCCGCCCCAGCCGCTGATGGCGTAGGCGCCGGCGAGAACCTTCTGCCCGTCGGGGGCGTCGGGGCGTTCCGCGAGCCGCAGCGTGGGCGGGTCGTCGGCGTCGCTGCCCCAGGTGAAGATGCCTTCGGCGGGCTGGGCGGCGAACGGCACCTCGCCCTCGAAACGGTCGACGGCGGCGGGGGCGGGGTCGTCGGCGGCGCGGGAGGCGGCCGGTGTCAGCAGGGCGGCGAACAAAGCGGTGGAGACGAGCAGGGCCGTTCTCGGTACGGACCGATCCCTTGGCATAGACCTTCCCTCGGCTCTCGGGTCTCTGGGACACGTCGGGGCACGTCGAGCTCGCGCGGTTCACTCATGGCTTAGATCACGCCGTGAGTTAACTGGCGTCGCACACCGCCGTCAAGACGTCCCGTCAGGACAGCGGGACGTCCCGGCCCCCCTGCGCCGCCGGGACGTCCCGTCGGCCTCGGTCACTCCGCCGGCGTCACGCTCGCCCTGAGGAGTCCGTAGGTGTACGCGTCCTCCAGGGCCTGCCAGGACGCGGCGATCACGTTCTCCGCGACGCCGACCGTGGACCACTCCCCCGCACCGTCCGTCGTGGAGATCAGGACGCGGGTGGTGGACTGGGTGCCGTGGACGCCCTCGAGGATGCGGACCTTGTAGTCGACCAGCTCGAGCTTGGCCAGCTGCGGGTAGATCTTCTCCAGCGCCACCCGCAGCGCGCGGTCGAGAGCGTTGACCGGGCCGTTGCCCTCCGCCGTGGCGACGATCCGCTCGCCCTTGGCGTAGAGCTTGACGGTGGCCTCGTTGGCGTGGCTGCCGTCGGGGCGGTCCTCCACGATGGCCCGCCAGGACTCCACCTCGAAGTACTTCAGCGGCCTGCCCTCGACCTCCGCGCGCAGCAGCAGCTCGAAGGACGCGTCCGCCGCCTCGTAGGTGTAGCCCCTCAGTTCGCGCTCCTTGACCCGCTCGACGACCCGGCCGACCAGTTCGCGGTCGCCTCCGAGGTCGACGCCGAGCTCCTTGCCCTTGAGCTCGACCGAGGCCCGCCCGGCCATGTCGGACACCAGCATCCGCATGGTGTTGCCGACCTGCTCGGGGTCGATGTGCTGGTACAGGTCGGGGTCGACCTTGATGGCCGAGGCGTGCAGACCGGCCTTGTGGGCGAAGGCCGAGACGCCGACGTACGGCTGGTGCGTGGACGGGGTGAGGTTGACGACCTCGGCGATCGCGTGCGAGATACGGGTCATCTCGCGCAGCCGCCCCTCGGGCAGCACCTTCTTGCCGTACTTCAGCTCCAGGGCCGCGACCACCGGGAAGAGGTTCGCGTTGCCGACCCGCTCGCCGTAGCCGTTCGCCGTGCACTGCACGTGCGTCGCGCCCGCGTCCACCGCGGCCAGGGTGTTCGCCACCGCGCAGCCGGTGTCGTCCTGGGCGTGGATGCCGAGCCGGGCGCCGGTGTCGGCGAGGACGGTGGAGACGACCGCCTGCACCTGCCCCGGGAGCATGCCGCCGTTGGTGTCGCACAGCACGACCACGTCGGCGCCGGCCTCCGCCGCGGCCCGCACGACCGCCTTCGCGTACTCGGGGTTCGCGCGGTAGCCGTCGAAGAAGTGCTCGCAGTCGACGAAGACCCGGCGGCCCTCGTCCTTCAGGAAGGACACGGTGTCGCTCACCATGGCCAGGTTCTCGTCCAGCGTGGTGCGCAGGGCCAGCTCCACGTGCCGGTCGTGGGACTTCGCGACCAGGGTGATCACTCCCGCGCCCGACTCCAGCAGCGCCCTGACCTGCGGGTCCTCCGCGGCCTTCGCGCCGGCCCGGCGGGTCGCGCCGAAGGCGACCAGCTGGGCGTGCCTGAAGTCGATCTCCTCCTGCGCGCGGGCGAAGAACTCGGTGTCGCGCGGGTTGGCGCCGGGCCAGCCGCCCTCGATGAAGCCCACTCCGAAGTCGTCCAGGTGACGGGCGATGGCCAGCTTGTCGGCGACGGTGAGGTTGATGCCCTCACGCTGGGCGCCGTCCCGCAGGGTGGTGTCGAAGACGTGGAACGAATCGTCGAGTTCGCTGGTTGCGGTCATGGTCTGAAGACTCCTGTGTTGGACCTCGGTCGTTACCGGAATGACCGGCTCCACCATCCCCCCATGCTCCCTCGCGCTCTCGCTCCCGGCTGTGGGTGGTGCCAGAAAAGCGAAAAACCCCTCGCGGGTGCGAGAGGTCTGCGCGCGGGTCGAGGACGACGAGGGCCGCCCGTACCTGGTCGTACGTGGCGGTCACTGCGGACCGGCGCGCCTGCTGCCAATAATCGTGGCGAACGAGAGCACGGGGGAAGTCTGGCACAGTCCGTCCGGGTGCTCACCCGGTGTCTCAGGATGCGAGCGGCGTGTGCTCGGACGTCGGCCCGGGGACGCCCACCGGACCGCGGAAAGCGGCCGGGCCGCGCCGGACGTGACGTCCGGCGCGGCCCGGCCCCGGCGGTGGGGCGTGCGGCGCGGCCCGGCCCCGGCGGTGGGGCCTGCGGCGGGTCAGCCCAGCCGGTGCATCCAGCCGTGCTTGTCCTCGGCCGTGCCGCGCTGGATGTCCAGCAGGGCCTGCCGCAGCCTGAGGGTGACCTCGCCGGGCTCGCCGCCCGACTGCCGCCACTCGCCGCCGGTGCGCTTGACCGTGCCGACCGGAGTGATCACGGCGGCGGTGCCGCAGGCGAAGACCTCCGTCAGGGTGCCGTCGGCGGAGTCCTGCTGCCACTGGTCGACGGAGATGCGGCCCTCCGCGGCCTCGTAGCCCAGGTCGCGGGCGACGGCGAGGAGGCTGTCACGGGTGACGCCCTCCAGGATGGAGCCGGTGAGCGACGGCGTGACGATCTTGTCGCCGTACACGAAGTACAGGTTCATGCCGCCGAGCTCCTCGACCCACTTGCGCTCGACCGCGTCGAGGTAGCAGACCTGGGCGCAGCCCTGCGCGGCGGCCTCGGCCTGGGCGAGCAGCGAGGCGGCGTAGTTGCCGCCCGTCTTGGCGTCGCCCATGCCGCCGGGGACGGCGCGCACGTGGTCCTCGGAGACCCAGATGGAGACCGGCTTCACGCCGCCGGGGAAGTAGGCGCCGGCCGGTGAGGCGATGACGAGGAAGAGGTACTCGTTGGCGGGCTTGACGCCCAGGCCGACCTCGGTCGCGATCATGAAGGGCCGCAGGTAGAGGGACTCCTCGCCGCCGTGCGCGGGCACCCAGTCCAGGTCCTGGGCGACGAGCGCGTCGCACGCCTCGATGAACGTCTCGACCGGCAGCTCCGGCATGGCGAGCCGGCGGGCGGAGCGCTGGAAGCGCTTGGCGTTCTGATCCGGCCGGAAGGTGGCGACGGAGCCGTCGGGGCGGCGGTACGCCTTCAGGCCCTCGAAGATCTCCTGCGCGTAGTGCAGGACGTTCGTGGCCGGGTCGAGGGGGATCGGCGCGTACGGAACGAGCTGGCCGTCGTGCCAGCCGCGGCCCTCGGTCCACTTGATCGTCACCATGTGGTCGGTGAAGTGGCGGCCGAAGCCGGGGTTCGCCAGGATCGCCTGCCGCTCGGCGGCGGAGGTGGGACTGGCGGAGGGCTTGAGCTCGATCGTGGGCGTCGTCATGAGTGGTTGTCCTTCACCGGTTGTGTAGTGACGGGCCGCGCTCACGTCCGTACGGCCGATGGCCGGTGGTAGGACGTCCGAGCATTCCCTCATACCGCGGCTCCGCGTTCGATTATCGCAAGAGGCGGACGAGGACCGAAAAACGGCGTGAATACGACCCAGGGTTGATGGTGACACCCGGCGGGGGACATGCGGAAGCCGCCGGGCGCGCTTGCGACCCGGCGGCTTCGAGGCTCTCGAGCGGCGCGGGTCAGCCGGCTACTCGTACGGAGAGCGCGTCGCCGATCTCGGAGGTGCTGCGCGCGGGCAGCGAGACGCGCTCCCCGAGGTCCGCGGAGACGGCGTCCTCGATGCGGACGGCCTCCTCCTCGTAGCCGAGGTGGCGCAGGAGCAGGGCGACGGACAGGACCGTGGCGGTGGGGTCGGCCTTGCCCTGGCCCGCGATGTCCGGGGCCGAGCCGTGCACCGGCTCGAACATGGACGGGAACTCGCCGGACGGGTTGATGTTCCCGCTGGCGGCGACGCCGATGCCGCCGGAGACGGCCGCGGCGAGGTCGGTGATGATGTCGCCGAAGAGGTTGTCGGTGACGATGACGTCGAACCGCGCCGGGTCGGTGACCAGGTAGATGGTGGCCGCGTCGACGTGGATGTAGTCGGTGGCGACCTCGGGGAACTCCTCGGCCACCCGGTTGAAGACGTTCGTCCACAGGTGACCGGCGAAGGCCAGCACGTTGTTCTTGTGGACGAGCGTGAGCTTCTTGCGGGGCCGGGCCTGCGCGCGGGCGAAGGCGTCGCGGACCACGCGCTCGACGCCGAACGCCGTGTTCACGGAGACCTCGGTGGCGACCTCGTGCGGGGTGCCCTTGCGGATCGTGCCGCCGTTGCCGGTGTACGGACCCTCGGTGCCCTCGCGGACGACGACGAAGTCGATCTCGGGCTGACCGGCCAGCGGGGTGGCGACGCCGGGCAGGAGCTTCGACGGACGCAGGTTCACATGGTGGTCGAAGGCGAAGCGCAGCTTGAGCAGAAAGCCCCGCTCGAGGACGCCGGAGGGGACGCTGGGGTCGCCGATCGCGCCGAGCAGGATCGCGTCGTGCCGCTTGAGCGCGTCCACGTCCGCGTCGGTGAGGGTCTCACCGGTGGCGTGGTAGCGGCGGGCGCCGAAGTCGTACTCCTTGGTCTCCAGCTTCACATCCTGCGGGAGGACGGCGGAGAGGACCTTGAGACCTTCGGCCACGACCTCCTGGCCGATGCCGTCACCGGGGATCACTGCGAGATTGAGGCTGCGAGACATGCGGGAACCCTACTCCTCGTCCCAGGTGATGACACGGACCGTCCATCATCCGGACAACGGCGCGGCGGCGCGGCGGCGCGCCCGAAGGGGCGAGGCGGGAGGCGGTGAAGAGGTCGAGGTGCGGCGCGGGGTCCGAAGTCCCGTTCGGACGCCCGCGCCGCGCCCCGTGCGGGTGCGGCTCCCGGACTGCGGGGCGGGCCGGCTCAGTGGCCGGTCTCGCCTCCGTTGTCGCGGCGGTCGAGGGCGCGCTGCAGGGCGGCGGCGGCGTTCTTGCGGTCGGACTCGCTCGTACGGGAGACGTGACGGACTCGGCGGCGGACGGTCGTCTCGGCCATGGGAAATCGACTCCTTCGAAATCCAGGGAGTGCCAAAGGGGGGTGCGAGACGCCGGAAGGGGCGGGGAGCGGACCGCAGGGGTTGCCTGCACAGGGCCCGGCTCACGACCGCCATTCGCTTGATCGAGCGAGACGTTCGGCTCCTACAAAGCTAAGCGAGGAGCCCGCGCCTGTCTCTACAATTACTCGGACTTCCTACTATCTGAGACGGCACGGTCCGGTGGAGCGCGCCGTACGGGCGCCGCAACGCCGAACGGGCCGGGTCTGGGGAAGACCGGCCCGTTCGGGGTACGCGTGGGCGCCGTGCGCCGTCAGCCCATGTGCGGGTAGGTGTAGTCGGTCGGCGGGACCAGCGTCTCCTTGATGGCGCGGGTCAGCGTCCAGCGCATCAGGTTCTGCGGGGCGCCGGCCTTGTCGTCGGTGCCGGAGGCGCGGCCGCCGCCGAAGGGCTGCTGGCCGACGACGGCACCGGTCGACTTGTCGTTGATGTAGAAGTTGCCCGCCGCGTAGCGCAGCTTCTCCATCGTGTGCGCGGCGGCGGCGCGGTCGTTCGCGATGACCGAGCCGGTGAGCGCGTAGTCCGAGACCGACTCCATCTGGGTCAGCATGGCGTCGTACGCCTCGGCCGAACTGTCGTCGTAGACGTGCACGGCGAGGAACGGGCCGAAGTACTCGGTCGTGAAGACCTCGTTCTCCGGGTCGGTGCACTCGACGACGGTCGGGCGCACGAACCAGCCCACCGAGTCGTCGTAGGTGCCGCCCGCGACGATCGTGCAGGCCGGGTCCGCCTCGGCGCGGTCGATGGCCGCCTTGTTCTTGGCGAAGGAACGCTCGTCGATGACCGCGCCGATGAAGTGGGACAGGTCGGTGACGTCGCCCATGGTGAGGCTGTCGACCTCGGCCGCGAACTCCTCCTTGAAGCCGGAGTTCCAGATCGACGCCGGGATGTAGGCCCGGGAGGTCGCGCTGCACTTCTGGCCCTGGTACTCGAAGGCGCCCCGGGTGAGGGCCGTCTTCAGCACGGCGCGGTCGGCGCTCGGGTGGGCGACGACGAAGTCCTTGCCGCCGGTCTCGCCGACCAGACGCGGGTAGGTGCGGTACTTCTCGATGTTGGCGCCGACCGTCTTCCACAGGTGCTGGAAGGTCTTCGTGGAGCCGGTGAAGTGGATGCCGGCGAGGTCGCGGTGGTTCAGGGCCACCTCGGAGACCTCCAGGCCGTCGCCGGTGACCAGGTTGATGACGCCCTTCGGCAGCCCGGCCTCCTCCAGCAGCCGCATCAGCAGCACGGCGGCGTGCGTCTGCGTCGGGGACGGCTTCCACACGACCACGTTGCCCATCAGCGCGGGCGCGGTCGGCAGATTGCCCGCGATCGCCGTGAAGTTGAACGGCGTGATCGCGTAGACGAAGCCCTCGAGCGGGCGGTGGTCGAGACGGTTCCAGACTCCCGGGGAGTTGGCCGGGGGCTGCTCGGCCAGGATCTGGCGGGCGTAGGCCACGTTGAAGCGCCAGAAGTCGACGAGTTCGCAGGGGCAGTCGATCTCCGCCTGCTGGGCGGTCTTCGACTGACCGAGCATGGTGGACGCGGCGAGCGTCTCCCGCCAGGGGCCGGCCAGCAGTTCCGCGGCGCGCAGGATGATCGCGGCACGGTCGTCGAAGGACATAGCGCGCCACGCGGGCGCGGCGGCGAGGGCCGCGTCGACGGCGTCCTGGGCGTCCTGGCGCGTGGCGTTGGCGTACGTGCCGAGGCGGGACTTGTGGTGGTGCGGCTGGACGACGTCGAAACGCTCACCGCCGCCCATCCGCCGCTCGCCGCCGATGGTGCAGGGCAGGTCGATCGGGTTGTCGGCCAGTTCCTTGAGCTTGGCCTCCAGCCGGGCCCGCTCGGGCGAGCCGGGGGCGTAGCCGTGCACCGGCTCGTTGACGGGGGTGGGGACCTGGGTCACAGCGTCCATGAGGTCGGTAACTCCTTACTGAGCGTGTTGCGAGCGGGGGTGGGCTCAGCCCTTGCTGACCATCGAGCGCGCGAAGAAGCGCAGGTTCGCCGGCTTCTCCGCGAGCCGGCGCATGAAGTAGCCGTACCAGTCGGTGCCGTACGCGGTGTAGACGCGCATGCGGTGTCCTTCGGCGGCGAGCCGCAGGTGCTCGTCGCTCCTGATCCCGTACAGCATCTGGAACTCGTACTCGTCGAGCTTGCGGCCGGCCTTGCGCGCCAGCTCCTGCCCGATGGAGATCAGGCGCGGGTCGTGGGAACCGATCATCGGGTACCCGTCGCCCGCCATGAGGGTGCGCAGGACGCGGACGTACGCCTTGTCGATCTCGTGCCGGTCCTGGTGGGCGACCTCGGCGGGCTCCTTGTAGGCGCCCTTCACGAGCCGTACCCGGCTGCCGGTCGCGGCGAGCCGGCGGGCGTCGGCCTCGGTGCGGAAGAGGTAGGCCTGGATGACGCAGCCGGTCTGCGGGAAGTCCTTCCGCAGCTCCTCGTGGACGGCGAACATCGAGTCGAGGGTGGTGTGGTCCTCGGCGTCGAGGGTGACGGTGGTGCCGATGGCGGCGGCGGCCTCGACGACCGGACGGACGCCTGCGAGGGCCAGCTCGTGACCGCCGGGCAGCGCCTGCCCGAACATGGACAGCTTGACGGACATCTCCACCCGCTCGCCGAGCTCGAGGTGCCCCAGCCGGTCGACCAGCGCCAGGTAGGCGTCGCGGGCGGCGAAGGCCTGCTCGGGGGCGGTGATGTCCTCGCCGACGACGTCCATCGTCAGCTCCAGACCCCGGCCGGTGAGCTCTTCGATGACCGGGACGACGTCGTCGACCGTCTCGCCGGGGATGAAGCGGTCGACGACCTGCTTCGTCACCGGGGCCGCCGAGATCAGGCGTCGCATCCGGTCGCTGCGCGACGCGGCGAGAATCACGGGACCCAGCACGGGGCACCTCCACAAACCAGCAGATAGAACCACCGTGAAACCTAAGGATCCCTCCGATCGTGGGCCATCGACAGCTGTCACGCATCCGTGCCGCAGATCTCAGACAGATGTATGAAGGACGGTCGCCCATGGGGGAGAATGCCCCGGTGACGTCGGATTACCGGGACCATCGGGGCGACTACCAGGAACTCGTCGACGAGCTCTCCGAGCTGCTCGGCGCCCCCGCGACCCTGGAGAACCGCGACTTCGAGCTCCTCGCCTTCGGCGCGTACGCGAGCGAGGACGAGCTGGACGAGTCGGCGCTGGACCCGGTCCGCACCCGCTCGATCCTGACCAGACGTTCCACCTCCGCCGTCCGCGCCTGGTTCGAGGGCTTCGGCATCACCCGCGCGACGGGCCCGGTGCGGATCCCGCCCACCCCGGAGGCCGGGGTGCACCGGGGACGCGTCTGCCTCCCCGTACGGCACCGGGGGGTCGTGCTCGGCTACGTCTGGCTGCTGGACGACGATCCCGGGCCCTCGGACGCGCAGCTCGCCTCAGCGATGGAGGTGACCGCCCGGATCGGCGCCCTGCTCGCCGACGAGGCCCGGCACGGCGCCGATCTCACCCGGGAACTGCGGGCGGTCCTCGCGGCACAGCCGGGCTGGCCCCGCGACATGGCGGTCGCGGATCTGCGCACCGCGCTCGGGGCCCGCGCGGACGGCCCGCACACGGTGGTGTGCGTGACTCCCTGGCCCTCCGCCGATCCGGACGACGCCCCGTCGCTGCGCACCCTGCCCGGGGCGACGGCATGGTGCACGGTGCCGTGGGGCGCGGCCTCGCGGTCGCTGGCGCTGCTGGTGCGGCTGCGCTCGGCGGACGCCCTCGCCCCCGCGACCTCGGCGGCGGCCCGGCTGCGGGAGCGGGCGCCGGAGGCGGCCGCGGGCGTGGCCGCCGGTCGGGTCGGCCTGGCGGAGCTCGGGGCCGCGTGGGAGGAGGCGTCGGCGTCGGCGCGGGCCGCCCTCGCCGAGCCCCGACTGGGGCCGGTCGCGCTCTGGTCGTCCATCGGCCCGTACCGTCTGCTCACCTCGCTGCCCCCGGCGAGCGTCCAGGACCCCGCCGTACGGGCACTGACCTCCCCCGCCCACCACGAACTGGCCCGCACGGCCGAGGTCTATCTCGACTGCGCGGGCCAGGCCGGCCGCACGGCCGCCGCACTGGGCATCCACCGGCAGACGCTGTACTACCGGCTGTCGCGGGTGGAGCAGCTGACGGGCCTGGACCTGGACGACGGCGAGGACCGGCTGCTGCTGCACATGACGCTGAAGGCGGCCCGGCTGTAACGGCCGGCCCTTCCTGCGCCCTCCCCGTTCCTGCGCCCTCCCCGCTCAGCGCTTCGCCGCGCCCGCGATCACCCGCCGCAGCCCCTCCGTGAGCTGCGCCGCGTCCGTCGCCGTGTCCGGGTCGAACAGCCACTGGACCATGAGCCCGTTGAGGAGGGTCTGGTAGAAGCGGCCCTCCGTGTCGACGGTCTCCTTGTCGAGCTCGGCCTCCGGGACGCCGTTGAACATGGGCACGATCCCCGAGCGGCCCTCCTCCTGCGCCGCGGCCAGCAGCTTGCGCACCTCGGGGAGCCGGTCACCCTGGACGACGAGCTCGAAGCTCAGCAGCCAGATCGCCCGCGTCCGCGGCACGGAGCCGATGATGCTCGCCCACACCTCCTGGAAGCGTTCCAGCGATCCCGCGGGGGCCGTCGCCTCGCCGCCCCCGCCCCAGCCCGGGTCGAAGTCGTCGCCGGCGCTCTCGATCAAGGAGACGTACGCCTGCACCAGCAGCGCGTCCTTGGAGCCGTAGTGGTAGCCGATCGACGCCAGATTGGTCCCCGACTCCTTGACGACGTCCCGCGCGGTCGTCCGCAGGAACCCCTTCTCCAGCAGGCAGCGCTTGGCGCCTTCGAGCAGATCTTCACGATGTCCCATGCCGTCACCCTATCCCCGATCCATACGCTCGTCCTATACGCATGACTTATACAATCGTTCTAGACAACCGTTTAATACGTCCGTACAGTCCCTGTCATGACGAACCCGACGAGCACTGTCACCGCCCCGGCGCCCCGCGCCGGCCGCCGCGAATGGACCGCCCTCGGCGTGCTGATGCTTCCGCTGCTCCTGGTCTCCATGGACGTCTCCGTCCTCTACTTCGCGATCCCGGCGATCAGCGCGGACCTCGAGCCGAGCGGCACCCAGCAGCTGTGGATATTCGACATCTACGCGTTCGTCCTCGCGGGCCTGCTGATGACGATGGGCTCCCTGGGCGACCGCATCGGCCGGCGCCGGCTGCTGCTGATCGGCGCGGCCGCCTTCGGCGCCGCCTCGCTGATCGCGGCCTACGCGGACAGCGCCGAGACCCTGATCGCGGCCCGCGCGGTGCTCGGCATCGGCGGCGCGACCCTGATGCCCTCGACGATGGCCCTGATCCGCACGATGTTCACCGACCCCGGCCAGCGCGCCAAGGCGATCGGCCTGTGGTCCGGGGTGATGACGGGCGGCATCGCGCTCGGCTCCGTGATGAGCGGCGTGCTGGTCGAGTACTTCTGGTGGGGCTCGGTCTTCCTGGTCAACCTGCCCGCGATGGCCCTGCTGCTCGTCCTCGGCCCGGTCCTGCTGCCGGAGTCGCGCGACCCCGCCCCGGGCCGCTTCGACTGGCCCAGCGTCCCGCTGTCGATGGCCGCCGTGCTCCCCGTGATCTACGGACTGAAGGAGATCCCGTCCGAGGGCTGGCACACCGAGTACGTCCTCTCGGTCACCGTGGGCCTGCTCTTCGCGGCCCTCTTCGTCCACCGCCAGCGCACGGCGGCCGACCCGATGATCTCCCCGGCCCTGTTCCGCGGCCGCGGGTTCGCGGCGGCGCTCGTCCTCAACCTGGTCTGCGCGTTCGGCATGATGGGCTCGGCGTTCTTCACCACCCAGTACCTGCAGTCCGTGCTCGGCAAGAGCGCGCTGGAGGCAGCCCTGTGGGCGCTGCTCCCGGCGGTGCCGATCGGGATGGCCGGGCCCGTCGCCACCACCCTGGTCCAACGGGGCGTCGACCGCGCGTACGTCGTGACAGCCGGCTTCACGGTCGCGGCGGCCGGCTACGCCCTGCTGGCCGTCGCCGGCACCGACTCGATGTGGCTCGTGCTGACCGCGTGCGCCGTCCTGGCCTCCGGGATCGTCATGGTCCTCTCCCAGATGACGGACCTGGCGCTGAGCTCGGCCCCGACCGAACGCGCGGGCTCCGCGTCCGCCCTCCTGGAGACCGGCACCGAGTTCGGCGGCGCCCTCGGCATGGCGGTCCTCGGCTCCATCGGCACCGCGCTCTACCGCCACGGCATCCCGGCCTCGGCCCCGGCGGAGGCCCGCGAGACCCTCGGCGGCGCCCTGGCGGTGGCGACCCGTCTCCCGGGGCGCACGGGAGACGCCCTGGCCACGGCGGCCCGCGAGGCCTTCACCCACGGCATGCAGGGCGCGGCGATCGCGGGCGCGGTGATCCTCGCGGGCGCGGCGGCAGCGGCGACGACCACGCTGCGGCGAAGCCGCGTCAGCGACAAGTAACGGCGCAGACGAAAACGCCGGGCGGACTGGATCACTCCAGCCCGCCCGGCGTGCACCGTCAAAGCCACGTTCAGGAAGATGAGCCCGTCCGGCGCTTGAGGACGAGGCTCCTTCAGGGCCGAAGCGGGGGCCCGGGGGGCGGCAGCCCCCAAGAACGTGCGGCGAACCTCAGACGAGGTTCACGGCACGAGCAGACGTCGCGCCGATCTCCTCCGCGACCTCCGCCAGCACACCCGCGGGCACCGTGTCGTCGACGGTCAGGACGGCCAGCGCCTCGCCGCCCACCGCCGCCCGGGCGACCTGCATGCCGGCGATGTTGATCCCCGCCTCGCCGAAGACCCGGCCGACGGTGCCGACGACGCCCGGCCGGTCCTCGTACTTGAGGACGACCATGTGGTCGGCGAGCGCGAGGTCGACGTCGTACTCGCCGACCGCGACGATCTTCTGCAGGTGCTTGGGGCCGGCCAGCGTGCCGGAGACCGACACCTCCTCGCCGTCCGAGAGCGTGCCGCGCACGGTGACGACGTTGCGGTGGTCGGCCGACTCCGAGCTGGTCGTCAGACGCACCTCGACACCGCGCTCCTGTGCGAACAGCGGGGCGTTGACGTAGGACACCGTCTCGTCGACGACGTCCTCGAAGACACCCTTGAGGGCCGACAGCTCCAGCACCTTCACATCGTGCTGGGTGATCTCGCCGTACACCTCGACGTCGAGACGGACCGCGACCTCGCCCGCCAGCGCGGTGAAGATCCGGCCGAGCCGCTCGGCCAGGGGCAGACCCGGCTTGACGTCCTCGGCGATGACACCGCCCTGCACGTTCACCGCGTCGGGGACGAGCTCACCGGCGAGCGCGAGGCGCACCGACCGCGCGACCGCGATGCCGGCCTTCTCCTGCGCCTCGTCGGTCGACGCGCCGAGGTGCGGAGTGGCCACGACCTGGTCGAACTCGAACAGCGGGGAGTCCGTGCAGGGCTCCTTCGCGTACACGTCGAGGCCGGCGCCGGCGACCCGGCCCTCCTTCAGCGCCGAGTACAGCGCCTCCTCGTCGACGATCCCGCCGCGCGCGGCGTTGACGATGCGCACACTCGGCTTGACCTTGCGCAGCGCCTCGTCGCCGATCAGGCCGACCGTCTCGGGGGTCTTCGGCAGGTGGACGGTGATGAAGTCGGCGACCTCGAGCAGCTCGTCCAGCGACAGGACCTTCACGCCCATCTGCGCGGCGCGTGCGGGCTGCACGTAGGGGTCGTAGGCGACGACCTTCATGCCGAAGCCGGACATCCGCTGCGCGACGAGCGCGCCGATGCGGCCGAGGCCGACGACGCCGAGCGTCTTCTCGGCCAGCTCGACGCCGGTGTACTTGCTGCGCTTCCACTCGCCGTTCTTCAGCGCGGCGTTGGCCTGCGGAATGTGGCGGGCGGTGGCGAGCAGCAGACCGCAGGCCAGCTCGGCGGCGGTCACGATGTTCGAGGTGGGGGCGTTGACGACCATCACGCCGGCCTTGGTGGCGGCGGAGACGTCGACGTTGTCCAGGCCGACGCCGGCTCGTGCGACGACCTTCAGCTTGTTCGCGGCGGCGATCGCCTCGGCGTCGACCTTGGTGGCCGAGCGGATCAGGATCGCGTCGACGTCGGCGATGGCCGGGAGCAGTTCGGCTCGGTCCGCTCCGTTGCAGTGCCGGATCTCGAAGTCCGGGCCAAGCGCGTCCACGGTCGCGGGCGACAGCTCTTCAGCGATGAGTACGACAGGTTTCGAGCTCACGTGAGTCCTCACAAGTCCAGAGCGTGCGGACGGCCGTCCCGACGGCCGCAGGCGGAGGAGGGGCTAGCCGCGTGGAAGACGCACGACGCTGTGGGCCTGAACGCGTATATAGGCAGCAGTGTAGTGCTGCGGCGGAGGTCGCCTCATGCCTCCGCGGAAGGATCACCCGTCCGTGGGTGGACGGGATGGACAACGGGCCGGAGCGGTGCGCTCCGGCCCTTGCCCTCGAGGCCTAGGCCTCTTCGTCGACCCAGCTCATCAGCTTGCGCAGCTGCTTGCCGGTGGTCTCCAGCAGGTGCTCGGAGTCCTGCTGCTTGTACTCGTTGTACTTCTTCAGACCGCCGTGGTACTCGGCCATCCACTCACGCGCGAAGGTGCCGTCCTGGATCTCGGCGAGGACCTTCTTCATCTCCGCCTTGGTGGCGTCCGTGATGATCCGCGGACCGGTGACGTAGTCGCCCCACTCGGCGGTCTCGGAGACCGACCAGCGCATCTTCTCCAGGCCGCCCTCGTACATCAGGTCGACGATCAGCTTCAGCTCGTGGAGGCACTCGAAGTACGCGATCTCCGGCTGGTAGCCCGCCTCGGTCAGCGTCTCGAAACCGGCCTTGACCAGCGCGGCCGTACCACCGCAGAGGACGGCCTGCTCACCGAACAGGTCGGTCTCGGTCTCCTCGGTGAAGGTCGTCTTGATGACGCCGGCGCGGGTGCCGCCGATGCCCTTGGCGTAGGACAGCGCCAGCGCGAAGGCGTTGCCGGTGGCGTCCTGCTCGACGGCCGCGATGCACGGAACGCCGCGGCCTTCCTCGTACTGACGGCGCACCAGGTGGCCGGGGCCCTTCGGGGCGACCATGCAGACGTCGATGCCGGCCGGGGGCTTGATGAAGTCGAAGCGGATGTTCAGGCCGTGGCCGAAGAACAGCGCGTCGCCGTCCTCGAGGTTGTCCTTGATGGACTCCTCGTAGACCTGGGCCTGGATCGGGTCCGGCACCAGGATCATGATGACGTCGGCCTCGGCGGCCGCCTCGGCCGGGGTGACCACGCGCAGGCCCTGCTCCTCGGCCTTGGCCTTGGACTTGGAGCCCTCGTGCAGACCGACGCGGACGTCGACACCGGAGTCACGGAGCGACAGGGCGTGGGCGTGGCCCTGGCTGCCGTATCCGATGACCGCGACCTTGCGGCCCTGGATGATGGACAGGTCGGCGTCGGCGTCGTAGAACAGCTCGGCCACTTTGGGTTCTCTCCTTGAGTGCAGGTGGTGCGTCCCACCGTATGACGGAGGGCGGAAGGTAGGTCACGGGGTCTCGGCATACGGGCGGCCGATGACGTCGGCCGCCCGTTCACATGCTTACGCCGACCGGTCGAGGGCGCGCAGCGAGCGGTCCGTGATCGAACGGGCGCCACGGCCGATCGCGATCGTGCCGGACTGGACCAGCTCCTTGATGCCGTACGGCTCCAGCATCTTGAGCATGGCGGTGAGCTTGTCGTTGCTGCCGGTGGCCTCGATGGTCACGGCCTCCGGGGAGACGTCGACGGTCTTGGCGCGGAACAACTGGACGATCTCGACGATCTGCGAGCGCGTCTCGTTGTCGGCGCGCACCTTCACCAGAACGAGTTCGCGGTGAACGGCCTGTCCCGGCTCGAGTTCGACGATCTTCAGCACCTCGACGAGCTTGTTGAGCTGCTTGGTGACCTGCTCCAGCGGCAGCGCGTCGACGCTCACCACGATCGTGATGCGGGAGATGTCTGCGTGCTCGGTGACGCCGACGGCAAGCGAGTCGATGTTGAAGCCCCGGCGGGAGAACAGGGCGGCGATCCGGGCCAGGATGCCCGGCTTGTTCTCCACCAGGACGGAGAGCGTGTGCTTGGACATGTCTTCTTACGTCTCTCTCGCTCAGTCGTCTTCGTTGTCGCCGAAGTCGGGGCGGACGTCCCGGGCGGCCAGGATCTCGTCGTTGGAGGTGCCGGCGGCGACCATCGGCCACACCATCGCGTCCTCGTGGACGATGAAGTCGACGACGACGGGACGGTCGTTGATGGAGTTCGCCTCCTCGATGACCTTGTCGAGGTCGTCCGGGGACTCGCAGCGGATCGCGTGGCAGCCCATGGCCTCCGACAGCTTCACGAAGTCCGGGACGCGCGTACCCCGGGCCTGCGGGTTGACGTCGTTCGGGCCGGAGTGCAGCACGGTGTTGGAGTAGCGCTGGTTGTAGAACAGGGTCTGCCACTGGCGGACCATCCCGAGGGCGCCGTTGTTGATGATGGCGACCTTGATCGGGATGTTGTTCAGGGCGCAGGTGGTGAGTTCCTGGTTGGTCATCTGGAAGCAGCCGTCGCCGTCGATCGCCCAGACCGTCTGACCCGGCGCGCCCGCCTTGGCGCCCATGGCGGCCGGCACCGCGTAGCCCATGGTGCCCGCGCCGCCGGAGTTCAGCCAGGTGGCGGGCTTCTCGAACTGCACGAAGTGCGCGGACCACATCTGGTGCTGGCCGACGCCCGCCGCGAAGATCGTGCTTTCGGGGGCGAGCTGTCCGATGCGCTCGATGACCTGCTGCGGGGAGAGCGAACCGTCGGCGGGCTGGTCGTAGCCGAGCGGGTAGGTGTCGCGCCAGCGGCTCAGGTCCTTCCACCAGGCGGTGTAGTCGCCCTGCTGGCCCTCGCTGTGCTCCTTCTGGACGGCCTGGACCAGGTCCGCGATGACCTCGCGCGCGTCACCGACGATCGGGACGTCGGCGGCGCGGTTCTTGCCGATCTCCGCCGGGTCGATGTCCGCATGGACGATCTTGGCGTACGGCGCGAAGCTGTCCAGCTTGCCGGTGACGCGGTCGTCGAAGCGGGCGCCGAGGGCGATGATCAGGTCGGCCTTCTGCAGACCGGTGACGGCGGCCACCGAGCCGTGCATGCCGGGCATCCCCAGGTGCTGCGGGTGGCTGTCGGGGAACGCGCCCAGCGCCATCAGCGTGGTGGTGACGGGCGCGCCGGTCAGCTCGGCGAGGACCTTCAGCTCCGCGGTGGCGCCGGCCTTCAGGACACCGCCGCCGACGTAGAGGATCGGCCGCTTGGCGGCGGTGATCAGCTTCGCGGCCTCGCGGATCTGCTTGGCGTGCGGCTTGGTCACCGGACGGTAGCCGGGCAGGTCCATGCTGGGCGGCCAGGAGAACGTGGTCTTCGCCTGGAGGGCGTCCTTGGCGATGTCGACCAGGACCGGGCCGGGCCGGCCGGTGGAGGCGATGTGGAAGGCCTGCGCGATGACCTGCGGAATGTCCTCGGCCTTGGTGACCAGGAAGTTGTGTTTGGTGATCGGCATGGTGATGCCGACGATGTCCGCCTCCTGGAAGGCGTCCGTGCCGATCGCCTTGGACGCGACCTGCCCGGTGATCGCCACGAGCGGCACCGAGTCCATGTGCGCGTCGGCGATCGGGGTCACCAGGTTGGTGGCGCCGGGGCCGGAGGTCGCCATGCAGACGCCGACCCGGCCGGTGGCCTGGGCGTAGCCGGTGGCGGCGTGGCCCGCGCCCTGCTCGTGGCGGACCAGGACGTGACGGACCCTCGTCGAGTCCATCAGCGGGTCGTAGGCAGGAAGGATCGCACCGCCGGGAATGCCGAATACCGTGTCGGCGCCGACCTCCTCGAGAGAGCGGATGAGGGACTGCGCACCCGTCACGTGCTCGACGGACGCGGAGTGCTGTCCTCCGGATCGGGGCCGCGGCTGCGGATGGGCCCCGGTGGCCTGCTCGGTCATCGGCATTCTCTTCTCGATGCTGAGGGTTTTACTGAAGGTTCTACGGGTGCTGCTGGGGGTGGTGCGGGGGCGTCGCCCCGGGTTTTGTGCAACAAAAAACCCCTCGTGCCGTAAGGCAAGCGAGGGGAGCGCGCCGGGTGTGGGTCGCTGTGAGTTCCGGGTTCATCCGGACGCCACCAGCTTCAGCCGACGCGCTTGCCAAGTACGAGAATTCGGGTGCGCATGGCATTGACCCTCCCCCTGGCGCGCACCGACTGTCAAGTGGGTGGGACGGGAGTCTCATTATGTGAGCGTAGGGCACTTCCGCTCCCCAGGACGGCGGTCACCCCACTGGTGTACACCCCCGCGCCGCCGCCCGCGAACGCGGGCTCCGCAGGCCCGTCGTGCGGCACCGGATAGCGGCCCGTCGCGAGCGCGCGGCGCAGCCGGTACTCGTCGAGCGGTCCGGAGAACGCCATGCCCTGACCGTGCGTGCAGCCCATCGCGTGCAGCGCGACGACCTGCTCGGGCAGGTCCACGCCCTCGGCGACGGACTGCAGCCCCAGGTCGGAGGCGATCCGCAGCAGCCCGCCGGTGATCTTGTTCAGCCGGGCGGACTCTACGACCCCCTCGACCAGCGTGCGGTCGAGCTTGAGGACGTCCACCGGGAGCCGGCGCAGCGCCGTGAGGGCCCCGTAGCCACCGCCGAAGCCGTCCAGGGCGATCCGGACGCCCAGCCGGCGCAGGGCCCCCAGGCGGCGCTCCAGCTCGTCCAGCGGCACCCTGGGGTCGGTGTCCGAGAGCTCGACCACGAGCGAGCCCGACGGCAGGCCGTGTCGCGTCAGCAGCGCCTCCACCGAGCCCAGCGGCATCGAGCGGTCCAGCAGCCGCCGGGCGCCCACCCGGACGACCACGGGCAGCGTCAGCCCGCTCGCGGTCCGGTCGGCGGCCTGCTCGACGGCCTGCTCCAGCACCCAGCGGCCCAGTTCGGCCGTCCTGTCGCCGTCCTCGGCGACCCGGAGGAACTCGGCGGGCGTGAAGAGCACACCCTGCGAGGAACGCCAGCGGGCCTGTGCGGCGACCGACGAGATCCGGCCGTCGCAGAGGCGCACCACGGGCTGGTGCAGGAGGGCGAACTCGCCGTCGTGCAGCGCGGCGCGCAGCCGCGTGGCCAGCTCCGCCTTGCGTACGACGTCCTGCTGCATCTGCGGCTTGTACAGCTCGACCCGGCCCTTGCCGCCGGCCTTGGCGCGGTACATGGCGAGGTCGGCGTTGCGCAGCAGCTCCCCCGCGCCCAGACCGGGTTCCGCGAAGGCGACGCCGATCGACGCGGCGACGCGGACCTCGTTGCCGTCGATGAGGTACGGCTGCGAGAGCGTGAGCCGGAGCCGGTCGGCGAGTTCCAGTATGTGACGCTCGCGGGCGGCCCGGTCACGGGTGCCGTCGCCGACGATCAGGGCCGCGAACTCGTCGCCGCCCAGCCGGGAGGCGGTGTCGCCCTGGCGGACCGCGTCCTGCAGCCGACGGGCGGCCTGTACCAGCAGGGCGTCGCCGGCGGCGTGGCCGATGGTGTCGTTGACGGCCTTGAAGCCGTCGAGGTCGATGAAGAGGACGGCCGTGTTGCGCAGGGCGGGGCCCCGGTCGGAGCTGCGGCGGCCGGACAGCGCCTGCTGGACGCGCCGGGTGAACAGCGCGCGGTTGGGCAGGTCGGTGAGCGGGTCGTGCTCGGCGTTGTGCTGGAGCTGCGCCTGCAGGCGCACCCGCTCCGTCACGTCCCGGCTGTTGAAGATCAGGCCGCCGTGATGCCGGTTGACGGTGGACTCGACGTTGAGCCAGCCTCCTCCGCCGGAACGGAAACGGCACTCGATGCGCGTGGTGGGTTCGTCCTGCGGGCTGACGGCGAGGAACCGGCGCACCTCGTGGACGACGCAGCCCAGGTCCTCCGGGTGGATGAGGTGGGCCAGTTCGGTCCCCACCAGTTCCTCGGCGGACCGGCCGTACACACCGGCGGCGGCCGGGGAGACGTAACGCAGCACGCCGCTGGGGGCGGCGATCATGATGACGTCGCTGGAGCCCTGCACCAGGGAGCGGAAGTGGCTCTCCTTCTGCGCCAGTTCCTGGGTGAGGGCGATGTTGTCGAGCAGCATGATCCCCTGGCGGACCACGAGGGCGAGCACGACCGTGCCGCCGGTCAGCAGCACCACGCGGTCGACGCTGCGTCCGTTGAGCACGTTGTAGAGGATGCCCAGGGTGCAGACGGCGGCGGCGAGGTACGGGGTGAGCGCGGCCAGCGAGCCGGTGATGGGCCGGGTGGCCGGGTAGCAGCCGTGATCACCGCCCTGCGGGGGCGTCGGGGCATGCGGGGACGTCGGGGTCTGCGGGGAGGTGACGGTCCGGGCTCCGGGGCGCTGTCCGGGCAGGTGCTCGTGCACCACGCGCGTGTGCCCCTCGTCCAGCACCCGCCCGTGCCGGCGGTAGGCCGCCCAGGGCGCGTACGCCAGGAGCAGCGAGCCGGCGAACCAGCCGGCGTCCAGGAGCTGGCCCGAGCGGTATTCGTTGTGCAGCAGCGGCGAGGTGAACAGGGCGTCGCACACGACGGTCAGCGCGAGGGCGCCGACGGCCGTGTTGACCCCGGTGCGGTTCACCGCGGTGCGCCGGAAGTGCAGCACCAGCACCATGCTCACCAGGGCGATGTCGAGCAGCGGGTACGCCAGCGACAGCGCCGCGTGCGCCACGCTCGGGCCGTCGAGCTTGGCGGCCTGGGCGAGCGCGAGGCTCCAGGAGAGGGTGAGCAGCGAGCCGGCGATCAGCCAGGCGTCCAGCCCCAGGCAGACCCAGCCGGCCTTGGTCACGGGGCGGGCGGCGAGCACCAGCAGCCCCACGATGGCGGGGGGCGCGAAGCACAGGAAGAACAGGTCGGCGAAGCTGGGGCTGGGCACGGGCCGCCCAAGGACCACCTCGTACCAGCCCCAGACCAGGTTGCCGAGGGCCGCCATCGTCGAGGAGAGCGAGAACAGCATCCAGGCGGGTCGAAAGCGGACGCGGCGGATGCGCGCGTAGCAGAAGCAGGACACGGCGGCCGTGCCGGCGGCGGCGGTGAGCCCGAAGTCGCCCATGATCAGCGCGAGTTCTTCCGAGCCCCAGCCGAGCGCGGCGCCGACGGCGTACGCCGCGCACAGGAAGGCCAGCAGAAGCTGGTGGACCACGTTGGGTCCGGGGCCGCCCGAGGGCGGCGCGGTCAAGCGCGGCGTCCCCGCCGGAGGCCGCGTGCGCGGCGCTCCCTCGAGGAGGGGGGCGGAGGTCGACGGCGAGCTCACCGGACCCTCCCGGTCCGTGCCGCCCCCGGGTCCCGGTGAGGCTTGCGACCGTGTGCGCGCGCGGCCGAGCGCCAGGGTCGCCGGCGGCGGCTCCGCCGCGTCGGATCGTTCGTCCATTGGCCGTGCATCGCCCGTCGCCCCCCTCACAAGTCTGAGATGTCCGTCCCTGACGCCGATCGTGCGCGGCGCAGCCCCTGTCGGGACGATACACCAGTCTCGTCACTCAGGGACATAGTTCCTCTACGCTGCGTGACGATCATCGGCATATGCGCCCGGATGAGGTACAGAACGCGTCCGGGGGACTGCGGAGGGTGCCCGAACCGGACCGCGGGACCGCCGTCGCCGTCACGCTCCGGTCGGGGTACCCGTCGTGAGGATCACGTTGCGCAGCGGCTCGCGGTTCACGAAGCGGCGCAACTGGTCGGCGAGGAGGCGTTCGGCGCGGGGCCGGAAGGCGGAGGTGGGTCCGCCGACGTGCGGGCTCACGAGCACGCCCGGCGCGGTCCACAGGCGGTGTCCCGGGGGCAGCGGCTCTGGGTCGGTGACGTCCAGCGCCGCGGTCAGCCGGCCGCTCTCCAGTTCCGCGAGCAGCGCCTCGGTGTCGACGACCCCGCCGCGGGCCACGTTGACGAGCAGTGCGCCGTCCTTCATCCGGGCCAGGAACCCGGCGTCGGCGAGGCCCAGGGTGGTCTCGTTCAGGGGCGTGCAGAGGATCACGACGTCCGCTTCGGGGAGCAGGGCGGGCAGTTCGGCGATCGGATGCACGGGGCCGCGCGCCGTCGTGCGCCAGGAGCGCGCGACGCGCGCCACCCGCGCCACCTCGAAGGGCACGAGCCGGTCCTCGATGGCGGAGCCGATGGAGCCGTATCCGACGATGAGCACGTTCTTGTCGGCGAGCGCCGGCCGGAAGCCGCCGAGCCACTCCCCCCGGTCCTGGGCCCGGACGAAGTCGGGGACCCCGCGCAGCGAGGCGAGGACCAGGGTGAGCGTGAGCTCGGCCGTGCTCGCCTCGTGCACCCCGCGCGCGTTGCAGAGCCGTACGCCGGGAGGCAGCGACCCGAGGGCCGGTTCCACGTGGTCGATGCCGGCGGACAGGGTCTGCACGACCTCCAGCGAGCTCATCGCGGGCAGGGGCCGCTGCCCGACCTCGGGGGCCTTCATGTAGGGGACGACGTAGAAGGCGCAGTCGGCGGGATCCGCCGGGAAGTCCTGCTCGCCGTTCCAGAAGCGGTAGGCCGGGCCCTGCGGGAGGCCCTCGATCTCTTGTGGGGGGATGGGCAGCCATACGTCAGCACTCATGTCGGGAGGCTATGTCAGGCACATGGCGCGGCAGAGGTTAGGTTGGGGGACCGGGTGAGGGAGGGTTTCGAGCAGGTGGAGCGCAGGACGATCGGCGCGGGGGCGCTCGAGGTGGGTGCCGTCGGTCTCGGGTGCATGCCGATGAGCTGGGCGTACAGCGGGTCGCGGCAGCGGGGCGACGAGTCGCTCAGGGCGGTGCACCGGGCGCTGGACGAGGGCTCCTCCCTGCTGGACACCGCCGACATGTACGGCCCGTTCACCAACGAGCTGTTATTGGGGCGGGCGTTGAAGGAGCGGCGCGAGGACGCGTTCGTGTCGACGAAGGTCGGTCTGCTCGTCGGCGAACAGCACATCGTGGCGAACGGCCGCCCGGGGTACGTGAAACGGGCCTGCGACGCCTCCCTGCGGCGGCTGCAGACGGATGTCATCGACCTCTACCAGCTGCACCGCGCCGACCCCGAGGTCCCGGTGGAGGAGACCTGGGGCGCGATGGCCGAGCTCGTCCAGGCGGGCAAGGTGCGGGCGTTGGGGCTGTGCGCGGTGGGCGCACGGGGCGGCCGGCGATCGAGCGGGCACCTGTACGACGGAACGATTCGGCAGCTGCGGCGCGTCCAGCAGGTGTTCCCGGTGAGCGCCGTCGAGGCGGAGCTGTCGGTGTGGTCGCCGGAGGCGCTGGACGGCCTGCTGCCCTGGTGCGAGGCGCACGGTGTCGGCTTCCTCGCCGCGATGCCGCTCGGCAACGGCTTCCTCACCGGCAGGCTCACTCCCGGGGAGGGGTTCGAGCCGGACGACATGCGTGCCCGGCATCCTCGGTTCACCGCCGAGATGATGGCCTCGAACCAGCCGATCGTCGTCGGCCTGCGCCGGGTCGCCGCCCGGCACGGCGACACCGTGACGGCCGCGCAGGCGGCCCTGGCCTGGGTGCTGGCGCAGGGCCGGCACGTGGTCCCGATACCGGGCGCCAAGCGGGAGCGGTGGGTGTCGGAGAACGCGCGCGCCCCGCTTCTGCGCCTGACGCCGCAGGATCTGGCCGAACTGGCGCAGCTGCCGGGGGCGCAGGGATCGTGGGAGTGAGCGTCGCGCCCGGGGCGCCGGGACCTGGGGACGAGCACCGCTTTCGGGTCGACCTCGCGCCGGACGGGAACCCCACGGGCGCCACCGGCGTAAGACAGGTGAAGCCTGCCGAGGGAACCCGCGTGTCGAAGGGACCATGATCGTGCGACGTCGAGCTGTGTCGGCCGTGTTGGCCACGGGTGCCCTGCTGGTGACGGCCGGCTGTTCCTCCGGCGCCGGAGGATCGTCCCCCGCCTCCACCGGCGCGCCGGCGGGGAGCGCGGCCGCCCGCACCACCCCGGCCGCCGAGGAGACCCCGCCCGCGAAGGGCACGGTCGAAGTGGTGCGCACGGTCACCGAGGGGCTGAACAGCCCCTGGGGCCTCGCCCCCCTCCCGGAGGGCGGCCTGCTGGTCGGCTCGCGCGACGAGGGCACGATCACGCGGGTGGACGAGAAGACCGGCGCGAAGACCGAGCTGGGCGAGGTGCCGGGCGTCTCGGCGGCCGGCGAGGGCGGGCTGCTGGGCCTCGCCCTCTCCCCCGACTACGCCTCCGACCACATGGTCTACGCGTACGTCACCTCCGCCTCCGACAACCGGGTCCTCCGCATGATCTACGACGCGAAGCGACCCGCCGGCGATCAGCTGGGGGCTCCCGACACGGTCTTCAAGGGCATTCCCAAGGGCATGATCCACAACGGCGGCCGGATCGCCTTCGGCCCCGACCGGCAGCTGTACATCGGCACCGGTGAGAACGGCGACCGCGGGCTGGCGCAGGACAAGAAGTCCCTCGGAGGCAAGATCCTGCGGCTGACCCCGGAGGGCGACCCGGCCCCGGGCAACCCGTTCCCGGACTCCCCGGTGTACTCGTACGGCCACCGCAACGTGCAGGGACTGGCCTGGGACGCCAAGCAGCGCCTGTTCGCGTCGGAGTTCGGCCAGAACACCTGGGACGAGCTGAACGCGATCGAACCCGGCGCCGACTACGGCTGGCCCGCGGCCGAGGGCGCGTCCAAGGATGCGAAGTACCGCGACCCGGCAGCCCAGTGGCACACCGACGAGGCCTCTCCGAGCGGCATCGCGTACGCCGAGGGCTCGATCTGGATGGCGGGTCTGCGGGGGCAGCGGCTGTGGCGCGTCCCGCTGAAGGGCACGGCCGTCTCGGCGGATCCGCAGGCCTTCCTCAAGGGCGAGTACGGCCGGCTGCGCACGGTGGTGGCGGTGGGCGGCGACAAGCTGTGGGTCACCACCAGCGCCACGGACGGCCGCGGCGACCCGAAGAAGGGGGACGACCGGATCCTCGAGCTGCGGGTGACGTGACCTTCGGCGTCACCTCTCCCCCGCCGCGGACTTCTCCCCCGCAGGACCCTCCCCGGGCGGCCCCTCCCCCCTCGGCGGCCCCTCCCCCGGCGGCGCCTCCACCTTGGGCCCGTCCTCCGCCGGGTCCGGTTCGGCCGCCCGGACCACGACCCTTCCGGAGGCGAGGTCTATCGGCCCGCGCCCGGGATCGGCGTCGCCCACGTCCTCCCGGGTCAGCTCCAGCCGGTTCTGCTCCTCACGGGTGTGCCCCCGGCCCGGTGAGAAGAGTTCCTCGAAGGCGTTGAACATCGCTCTCCTCTGCCGGTTCGCGGTCAGCTTGCCCCATTATCGCGCGATCAGTCCGTCCCCGGTCCTCGGCGGGAACAGCCCCAGGCGGTGGGCCACCGCCGCCGCCTCTCCCCGGCCCGAGACCTCGAGCTTCGACAGGATGTTCGAGACGTGCACGCTGGCCGTCTTCGGGGAGATGAACAGCTCCTCGGCGATCTGCCGGTTGGTACGCCCGGCGGAGACCAGACGCAGCACGTCGCGTTCCCGGCCGGTGAGACCGAGTGCGGCGAGCGGGTCCGCGGGGCCGGCCGGGGTCTGCGGCGGACCCGTGGCGGTGGTCCGGGGCAGCCGGGCACGCCGGCCAAGCAGGGCGACGGCGTCGGCGAGGGGGCGGGCCCCGAGGTGGGCGGCGACCGCGTGGGCGAGGCGCAGGAGTTCGGCGGCCCGGTCGCGTTCGGCGTCCCCGCCGACGGAGAGCAGGGCCTCGGCCATGCGGTGCCGGGCGCGCGCGAGGTCGTAGGGGCGTTCCAGGCACTCGAAGGCGGCGACGACCTCGGACCAGTCGTCCGGGTGGTTGCGGCCCTCGGCGCGGGCGAGTTCGGCGTGGAGCCACAGTGCGTGCGCCTGCCAGACGGGGGCGACGGCGGCGAGCTTCTTCGCCGCCCGGCGGATCCGGGCCGGCAGCCCGGCGTCGGCGCCGGCCGCCTCGGTGACCGCCGGGGCCGCGTCGACCGCGGCCGCGGAGGCCGCATCGACCGCGGAGACCGCGGTGAGCAGCAGGGGCCAGGCGTAGCGCTGGGTGCCGGGCGGGAATCCGACGTCCAGGGCGTGTTCGAGATGGGACCGGGCGTCGGCGGGACGGTTCTCGGCCACGGCGAGGGCGATGGCGAGGCGGGCGAGCGGGAGATGGTTCTGGGGCACGTGTTCGCGGGAGCCGAAGTAGCGGTGTGCGGCGTCCAGCCGGCGGCCCGCCTCGGCGAGGTCGCCCCGGGCCAGGGCGAGTTCGGCGCGCAGCGTGGCGTGGACGCCCTTGACGCCCACGCCCCGGGCGATCCGTCCCGCCTCGGCGCTCGCACGGTCCGCCTCGTCCCAACGCCCCAGCGACAGCAGGGACTCGGCGAGGTTGCCGTGGACCCACGCCTCCGTGTCGGGCAGTCCCTGCCGTCGGGCGTAGAGCAGTCCCTCCGCCATGATCGCGACGGCTTCCCCGGAACGTCCGACCGCCTCCAGCTCGGAGGGGAGGTTCACATAGGCGTCGAGCGCGACGGTGGGGATGTCCTCGGCGAGCGCCAGGTCCTTGACCTCGGACAGCTCGGCGAGGCCGGGCTCGATGTGCCCGGCGTCGACCATGAGGATGCCCAGGATCTGGCGGGCCTTGAGCTCGGTCTCGCGGGCGCCGACCATCCGGGCGTACTCCACCGCCCGCTCGGCGGCGCGGTAGGCGTCCGGTCCCGGCACGTGGAGCGCGGACCAGCCGGCGGCGTGGGCGAGCACCTCGGCGTGCACCTCGCTGGGCGGCAGACCCCGCATCAGCTCCTGTGCCCTGGCCAGTTCCTCACGGCCGCTGCCCCGGCCCAGGGAGCGCACCAGACGGGAGCGCTGCACCCAGAACCAGGCGGCGCGCCGGGGGTCGCCGCCCTCGTCCTCCAACAGCCGCAGCGCCCGCTTGGCGATCTTCAGCGCGCGTTCGCGTTCCCCGCAGTACCGGCCCGCGACGGTGGCCTCCGCCAGGAGGTCGAGGTAGCGCAGCGGGGTGGCGGCGGGGTCGCAGCCGCCGGGGGCTCCCTCGCTCCGTCCGGACGGCCGGGACGGGTACACCTCGGTGTGGTCGACGGGACGCAGCGCGGCCCGCACCTGGGCCGGGGCGGCTTCCCACAGCTCCATCGCCCGCTCCAGGAGCCGCAGTTGCTCGCTGTAGGCGCGTCGGCAGCGGGCTTCTACGGAGGCGTCGAGGACGGCGGGCAGGGCCTCGGCCGGATCGTGGGCGTGGTACCAGTAGCTGGCCAGCCGCATGACGCGCTCGTCGGCGGGGACGAGCGTCGGGTCGGCCTGCAGGGCCTCGGCGTAACGGCGGTTGAGGCGGGAGCGTTCCCCGGGCAGGAGGTCGTCGCTCACGGCCTCGCGGACCAGGGAGTGACGGAAGCGGTAGCCGTCCCCGTCGGGCACCGCGAGCAGCAGATGGGCGTTGACGGCGGCGCGCAGGGCCTCGATCAGATCGTCCTCGGCGAGCCGGGCGACGGCGTCCAGCAGCCGGTACTCGACGGTGGAGCCGCCCTCGGCGACGATCCGGGCGACGTGCTGGGCGCTGTCGGGCAGCGTCTCGACGCGGACGAGGAGCAGGTCGCGCAGGGAGTCGGTGAGGCCGGTGCGGCAGCCCTCGTGCGCGGCGACGGCGAGTTCCTCGACGAAGAAGGCGTTGCCGTCGGAGCGTTCGAAGATGGCGTCGACCTGCTCGGGGTCGGGTTCGCGGGCCAGGATGCCGGCGATCTGGCGACCGACCTCGTCCCGGGTGAAGCGAGCGAGTTCGACGCGCCGTACGGTGCGCAGCCGGTCGAGCTCGGCGAGCAGGGGGCGCAGCGGGTGACGGCGGTGGATGTCGTCCGCGCGGTAGGTGGCGACGACGACGAGGCGGCCGGTGCGCAGGGTGCGCAGCAGGTAGGAGAGCAGATGGCGGGTGGAGGCGTCGGCCCAGTGGAGGTCTTCGAGGGCGAGGACGACCGTGCGGTCGGCGGCGACGCGTTCCAGGAGGCGTGCGACGAGCTCGAAGAGCCGGGCCATGCCCTCCTCGTCGTGGCGTCCGACCGTGCTCTGCCCGCACTCCGGCAGCAGTCGGGCGAGTTCGTCCTCCTGTCCGGCGGCGGCGACGGCGAACTCGTCCGGCAGGGCCCGGCGCAGGGCGCGCAGGGCGCTGGAGAACGGGGCGAAGGGCAGTCCGTCGGCGCCGATCTCGACACAGCCGCCGACCGCGACGACGGCGCCGCCGCGGCCGGCGGTCGCCGCGAACTCCTCGACGAGCCTGGTCTTGCCGACCCCGGCCTCGCCTCCGACGAGCAACGCCTGGGGCTCTCCCGCGGCGGCACGGGAGAGCGCGTCGTTCAGGACGTCCAGCTCGTCGGAGCGGCCGACGAAGACAGGGCTGACGGACCTGGTATCCACGGGGGCGAGCATGGCACGCGGGCGCGAAGGGGGCCCAGCGGTTATCGCCGGGCCCCCGATGGGTGCCCCTCCGGTGAGGGCTCCTCCGGTGAGGGCTCCTCCGGTGGGCGGGCGGCCGACCCCCGTGCGGCCGCCCGCCGCCGCCGCGGCGGTCATGCCGTCCGGGGGAACCGGAGCCGGCGCGGACGGTGGGTATGGGACTCGGACTCGGCGCCTCCGCCAGCGCGTTCGGCGGCCGCGCCTCGGGCGGCGCGGGCGCCTCGGGCGACGGCGCGGGCGAGCCGCTCGTCGGCGGCCCGGCGGCGCAGTTCGGCGGAACGGGCCTGGTGGAGCTCGTACTCGTACATGGTGTGCATCCCCTGAGAGATCGGTTTCGGCCTCGCTTGTTCGCGATGCCTCAACCTTCGTCTCCCAGGGGGGTCCGCCACATCGGGAGAGTTCCGCATCTTCGGCGGGCGGCGGGGCCTTAGACGCGCGCGAGGGGCCTCAGAGCCGGCCGTAAGGTGCTTACGGCGGCCCTGAGACCCCTCGTGGTCTGCGGGAACTCAGCTCGCGGAGGGCAGGCCGAGCAGCGCGTCGGTGTACTTGAGCACGGCCAGCAGCAGACCGATGACGCCGAGCGCCACGCCCGCCCAGGAGACCGACTTGATCCAGGCCGCCTGCGGCCGGGCCGGGCTGCCGAAGGCCGGACGGGCCAGCACGACGACGCCGGTGACCAGCGCGGCCAGCGCGAACAGTCCCGCCCACAGGGCGGTGATCTGCCAGGCGTCGCCGTAGACCGCCTGGATCTGCTTGGCGACGCTCGCCCCGGACGAGGCCTCCAGCTGGCCGACGAGGGTCTGGCGGGCACCGGCGATGGTGCCGACCCAGCTGCCGGTCAGCGACACGAAGCCGAGGACCGCGGAGACGACCGCGCCCGCGCCCTGCCCCACGCCGACGGACTCCTCCCGGAGCGCCTGAGTGCCGTCGGTGTCGTCGGTTTCGTCCGCGGCGTCGGCGGCGTGCGCGTCCTGCGCGGCGGTCTCCTCGGAGTCCTTGGGCTCCTCGGTCCCCGTCGTCGCCCGGTCGTCGGCGTCGGTCCTGGTGACGTCCACCTTCTCCTCGTCGGTCGTGGCCCCGGCGCCGGTTTCGGCCCCGGCCTGGTCAGCAGTCTTGGTTCCCATACCTCGCACCGTACGGACGCTCTCTGAGAGGTCCCTTAATGATCGTTGTGAGCGGCGCCCGCGCGTGCGTCGCGCCACTCCTGGGCCAGCACGGACCACACCTCGAGGTCGTGCCGCTCCCCACGATAGGGGTAGGCCCGGCGGCGGACGCCGTCGCGGGTCATCCCGAGCCGACGGGCGACATCGAGGCTGGCCGTGTTGCCGGCGGAGGCGATCCACTCGACCCGCTGGATCCCGCGCTGCTCCACCGCGTGGTCGATCAGGATCCGCACGGCCCGGGTGATCAGCCCGCGCCCGGTGGCGGCGGGCTCCAGCCAGCAGCCGACCTCGCAGTTCGCGGTCGCGGCGTCGAAGTTCAGCAGGAGCGCGCCGCCCACCAGACGGCCGTCCAGCCACAGGCCGTGCAGCGAGCCGGTGTCGGCGGCGCGCATGTCGGCGTATCGCTGCAGCACCTCGCGCGCGGTCGCCGCGTCGACGGCCTTCGCGCCGAAGGGGACGTACCGGTTGATGAAGTCCCGGCCGCGCTGCAGGTGCGTCAGGAACTCCTCGGCGTGCCCAGGGCTCCAGGGGGCGCAGCTCGGCTCCGTCACCCAGCGATATCGCGTACATCCGGCCGCGGCTCCCTCTCGAGTTCCTCCATTGCCCCGGCGAGCCTCTCATGGGCGGCCCGGCACTCGGGCGGTTCGATGCTGATCCGCGGCAGGCGCCGGTCGAGTGCGCGGGGCAGCCACCAGTTGGCGCCGCCGAGCAGGTGCATGAGCGCGGGGACGAGGAGGGTGCGCAGGACGAAGGCGTCGAGGGCGACGGCGGCGGCGAGCGCGATGCCGAACATGGCGATCACCCGGTCGCCGCTGAGCACGAAGGCGAGGAAGACCGAGATCATGATGACCGCGGCCGAGTTGATGACCCGGCTGGTCTCGGCGAGGCCGACGCGGACCGCGCGCCGGTTGTCGCCGGTCTCCAGCCACTCCTCGTACATCCGGCTGACCAGGAAGACCTGGTAGTCCATGGAGAGGCCGAAGAGCACCGACACCATGATCACGGGGAGGAAGGGCTCGATGGGCCCGGCGCGGCCGAGTCCCAGCAGTTCGCTGCCCCAGCCCCACTGGAAGACGGCCACGACGACCCCGAAGGCGGCGGCGACGGCGGCCACGTTCATGACGGCGGCCTTCAGCGGTATGCCCACGGACCGGAACGCGAGCAGGAGCAGCAGGCAGCCCAGGCCGATGACGACGCCCACGAAGAGCGGCAGTTTGTCGACGATGACGTCCGCGAAGTCGTCGTAGCCGGCCGTGACGCCGCCGACCTGCACGTCGAGGGAGGTGCCTGCCTCGGCGCGGGGCAGCACCTCGGTGCGCAGCCGGTCGACGAGTTCGCTGGTGTGCTGCGACTGCGGGGCGGACTCCGGGACCACGGTCAGGTACGCGGTGCGGCCGTCGGACGCGAAGGTCACCGGCGTCACCGACGCCACGCCCTCGGTGGTGCGCAGGGCGGTGTCGAGGTTGTCCAGGGCGAGCCGGTCCTCGGCGCCGCCGACGCGGGTCACCAGGGTCAGCGGGCCGTTGACGCCCGGGCCGAAACCTCCCCCGCTGCCGGCCGCGCCCGAGCGGGAGGCTCCCCCGGCGAGGAGGTCGTAGGCCTGGCGGGTGGTGGCCGTTTCCGGGCCGTTGCCCTGGTCGGAGGTCCCGAGGCGGAGCGAGAAAGTGGGCAGGGCGAGGACGCCGATGACGACCAGGGCGAGCGCCCCGAGGAGTTTGGGGTGGCGCTCCACGAACGCCGACCAGCGGGCGGCGAGCCCGGTCGGCAGCTCCGGCTGAGGCCCGTGCTCGGTGAGGCGGCGGCGTTCGCGGCGGCTGAGGGCGCGCATGCCGATGAGGGACAGCAGGGCGGGCAGCAGCGTCACGGAGGCCGCGACCGTGAGGACGACGGTGAGCGAGGCGGCGATCGCGACACCGTTGAGGAAGCTCAGGCGCAGGATCAGCATGCCGAGCAGGGCGATGCACACGGTGGCGCCCGCGAAGACGACCGCGCGACCGGTGGTGGTGACGGCGTTCGCGGCGGCCTCGGCGACCGGCAGCCCGCGTTTGAGCCCGCGCCGGTGCCGGGTCACGATGAACAGCGCGTAGTCGATGCCCACGCCCAGCCCGATGAGCATGCCGAGCATGGGCGCGAAGTCGGCGACCGTCATGGCGTGCCCGAGCAGCACGATCCCGGCGTAGGCGGTGCCGACGCCGACCAGGGCGGTGGCGATGGGCAGGGCCGAGGCGGCGAGCGAGCCGAAGGCGAGGAACAGCACGACCGCGGCCACCACCACGCCGACCACCTCGGAGAGATGCCCGCCGGAGGACTCGGTGAGCGCGATGGCGCTGCCGCCCAGCTCCACCTGGAGACCGTCGCTCTCGGCGGCCTTGGCGGTGTGGACGACGGCCTGTGCCTCGCCCTCGTCGACGTCCTCGGCGCGGTCCTCGAAGGTGACGGTCGCGTAGGCGGTGTGCCCGTCCCTGCTGATCTGCGCCGTGCCCTGGTCGCCGTAGGGGCCGACGACGGAGGCCACGCCGGGCAGGCCGGCGATCTTCTCCAGCGTCCGGGTCATGGTCTGTTCGACGTCGGAGGCGCTCACGGAGCCGGCCGTGGTGTGCCAGACGACGGTGTCGCTGTCGCCGCCGAGGTCCGGGAAGCCCTCGGCGAGCAGCTGGGTGGCGCGGCCGGACTCGGTGCCGGGGACCTCGTAGTCGTTGGAGTACGCGGCGCCGGCGACGGCGGCCGCGGTGGCCGTGCCGCCCAGGGCGAGAAGCCAGAGCAGGACCACCAGCAGGCGGTTGCGGACACACCAACGCGCGAGGGCTGCCACAGCTGTGCTCCCGGAGGACGGATTGTGGATCTTTGACCGGGAATCAGCCAGCAAAGAACGTATGAGCGATCTGGGATCACTCTCGCAGGAGAAAAAGATCGAATGACGCGTTCGTGTGTCTTTTCACAAGAGTGGGAGACACGTCACAGGACAATAACGGCGTCCGTGTCGGGCCACGTCAGCCGGGTCACGCCGGTCGCCGCGCCGGTCCTCGCCGGTCGCCGCGCCGGTCCTCGCCGGTCGCCGGATCGGGCCGGGTCAGTCCGACTGGTCGCCGATCGCCATCACCATCACGCCGGCGATGAGCAGCCACAGCGCGCGCCGGGTGCGGCCCCGGGAGCCGAGGAACGCGGCGACCGCGCAGACGGCGGCGCCGAGCGCATAGGCCGACGGGACGAGGGCCGGGACGGAGCGGCTGAGGCGCATGAGGGACGCGGCGAGGCCGGCGAGGGTGAGCAGGGCTCCGGCGACGGTCGCCGTCCAGCGGGCCCGCCGGGCCTCCTCGGTGCCGTACTCCTCGTCCGGGTCCTCTATGTCGCTGTGGGCGTCGGAGTCGGTTCGTGCACTCATGGCGGGCGAGCGTAGCGCGTCGCTGCGCGCGCAGCGGAAAGGGGTGCACCGGTTCGCGGTGCACCCCTTCGCCGTCACGCCGGGCCTCAGCCCTCGCTGACGCCCAGCTTCTCCAGGATCAGCTCCTTGACGCGGGCCGCGTCGGCCTGGCCGCGCGTGGCCTTCATCACCGCGCCGACCAGCGCTCCGGCCGCCGCGACCTTGCCGCCGCGGATCTTGTCGGCGATGCCCGGGTTGCCCGCGATGGCCTCGTCGACGGCCGTGCCCAGCGCGGAGTCGTCGGAGACGACCTTCAGCCCGCGCTTGTCGACGACCTCGTCCGGGCCGCCCTCGCCCGCGAGGACGCCCTCGATGACCTGGCGGGCCAGCTTGTCGTTCAGGTCGCCCTTGAGCACCAGCTCGGCGACCCGCGCGACCTGCACCGGTGTGATGGCCAGCTCGTCGAGCGGGACGCCCGACTCGTTGGCGCTGCGGGCCAGTTCGCCCATCCACCACTTGCGGGCGGAGGCCGAGTCGGCGCCGGCGTCGATCGTGGCGACGATCAGGTCCAGCGCGCCGGCGTTCAGGATCGACTGCATGTCGTTGGCGGAGATGTCCCACTCGGCGACCAGCCGGTTGCGCCGGGCCAGCGGCAGCTCCGGCAGACCGGCGCGGATCTCCTCGACCCACTCGCGGGACGGGGCGACCGGGACCAGGTCGGGCTCCGGGAAGTACCGGTAGTCCTCGGCCTCCTCCTTCACGCGGCCCGAGGTCGTCGACCCGGTGTCCTCGTGGAAGTGGCGGGTCTCCTGGATGATCGTGCCGCCGCCGTTCAGCACGGCCGCGTGCCGCTGGATCTCGAAGCGGGCCGCGCGCTCGACGGACCGCAGCGAGTTCACGTTCTTCGTCTCGGACCGGGTGCCGAACTTCTCCCGGCCGTGCGGACGCAGCGACAGGTTCACGTCGCAGCGCATCTGGCCCTGCTCCATACGGGCCTCGGAGACGCCGAGCGCCTTGATGAGCTCGCGCAGCTCACGGACGTACGCCCGCGCGACCTCGGGGGCGCGCTCGCCCGCTCCCTCGATCGGCTTGGTGACGATCTCGATGAGCGGGATGCCCGCGCGGTTGTAGTCGAGCAGGGAGTGGGACGCGCCGTGGATACGGCCGGTGGCGCCGCCGACGTGCAGCGACTTGCCGGTGTCCTCCTCCATGTGGGCGCGCTCGATCTGCACCCGGAAGGTCTCGCCGTCCTCCAGCTGTACGTCGAGGTAGCCGTCGAAGGCGATCGGCTCGTCGTACTGGGAGGTCTGGAAGTTCTTCGGCATGTCCGGATAGAAGTAGTTCTTCCGGGCGAAACGGCACCACTCGGCGATCTCGCAGTTCAGCGCGAGACCGATCCTGATCGCGGACTCGATGCCGATCGCGTTGACGACCGGAAGCGCGCCGGGCATGCCGAGGCAGGTGGGGCACGTCTGCGAGTTGGGCTCTGCGCCCAGCTCGGTCGAGCACCCGCAGAACATCTTCGTCTTGGTGCCGAGTTCGACATGGACCTCGAGGCCCATGACGGGGTCGTACGACGCCAGCGCGTCCTCGTACGACACCAGGTCGGTCGTGGTGGTCACGGTGAAACTTCCCTCTCAGCCCAGCAGGACGTCGTCGTCGCCCAGCCGCTTCAGCTCGCGGTAGAGGATGGCGAGGCCGGTGACGATGGCGACGGCGGACACGGTGGCGTCGATCAGGACCAGGGTGTCCTTCTCGGCGCGGGCCTTCTTCAGCCGCTTGGCGACGCCGAACGCGCCGAACGCGGTCCCGGCGATGGACAGGTACGTACCGGACTTGGACTTCTTGAAGCCCTTGGCCTTGTTCAGTGCGCTCACAGCGACGGAGCCTCCTCGAGAAGCGGGTGACCCCACCTTTCCACGAAGGCGGCCTCGACCGCGGCGCCGACCTTGTACAGCCGGTCGTCCTTCAGCGCCGGGGCGATGATCTGCAGACCGACCGGGAGGTTGTCCTCCGGGGCGAGGCCGCAGGGCAGCGACATGGCCGAGTTGCCCGCGAGGTTGGTCGGGATGGTGCACAGGTCGGCCAGGTACATCGCCATCGGGTCGTCGGCGCGCTCGCCGATCGCGAAGGCGGTGGTCGGCGTCGTGGGCGACACGATCACGTCGACCTGCTCGAAGGCCTTCTCGAAGTCCCGCGTGATGAGCGTGCGGACCTTCTGCGCCGAGCCGTAGTACGCGTCGTAGTAGCCGGAGCTCAGGGCGTACGTGCCGAGCATGATGCGGCGCTTGACCTCGGGGCCGAAGCCCGCCTCACGGGTGAGGGAGGTGACCTCCTCCGCCGAGTGGGTGCCGTCGTCGCCGGTGCGCAGGCCGTAGCGCAGGCCGTCGAAGCGGGCGAGGTTGGACGAGCACTCGGACGGCGCGATCAGGTAGTACGCCGACAGCGCGAGGTCGAAGGACGGGCAGTCCAGCTCGACGATCTCGGCGCCCAGCTCCTTCAGCAGCGCGACCGACTCGTCGAACCGCTGGATGACGCCGGCCTGGTAGCCCTCGCCGCGGAACTGCTTGACGACGCCGACGCGCATGCCGTCGACGCTGCCGTTGCGGGCGGCCTCGACGACCGGCGGGACGGGCGCGTCGATGGACGTGGAGTCCAGCGGGTCGTGCCCGGCGATGACCTCGTGCAGCAGCGCCGCGTCCAGGACCGTGCGGGCGCAGGGGCCGCCCTGGTCGAGGGAGGACGAGAAGGCGACCATGCCGTAACGGGAGACCGCGCCGTACGTCGGCTTCACGCCGACCGTGCCGGTGACGGCGGCCGGCTGGCGGATGGAACCGCCGGTGTCGGTGCCGATGGCGAGCGGCGCCTGGAAGGAGGCGAGCGCGGCGGACGAACCGCCGCCGGAGCCTCCGGGGATCTTGGTGAGGTCCCAGGGGTTGCCGGTCGGGCCGTAGGCGCTGTTCTCGGTGGAGGACCCCATGGCGAACTCGTCCATGTTGGTCTTGCCGAGGATGACCACGTCGGCGGCCTTCAGCCGCTTGGTGACGGTCGCGTCGTACGGCGGGATCCAGCCCTCGAGGATCTTCGAGCCGACGGTCGTCGGGATGCCCTCGGTGGTGAAGATGTCCTTGAGCGCGAGCGGGACGCCGGCCAGCGGGCCGAGCTTCTCGCCCCGCTCCCGCTTCTCGTCGACGGCGCGGGCCTGCGCGAGAGCGCCCTCGCGGTCGACGTGCAGGAAGGCGTGGACCTTCTCGTCGACGGCCTCGATACGGGCCAGGTGGGCCTCGGTGACCTGGACGGCCGTGAGCTCGCCGGAGGCGATCTTCGCGGCGGTCTCGGCGGCGGTGAGCCTGATGATGGTGACGTTGTCCGTCATGGCGGTTAGTCCTCCCCCAGGATCTGCGGCACCTTGAAACGCTGCTGCTCCTGGGCCGGGGCGCCGGAGAGCGCCTGCTCGGGGGTGAGCGACGGACGGACCTCGTCCGCCCGCATGACGTTCGTCAGCGGGAGCGGGTGCGAGGTCGGCGGTACGTCTTGGTCGGCGACCTCGCTGACGCGGGCGACCGCGCCGATGATGTCGTCCAGCTGTCCCGCGAAGTGCTCGAGCTCTTCGGGCTTCAGCTCCAGACGCGCCAGCCGGGCGAGGTGGGCGACCTCCTCGCGCGTGATGCCAGGCATGCAGCGTTCCTCTGGGGTGGAGTGAGTGTGTGGTTTGGGCCCAATCCTAGGGTGCTGGGCCCCGTGCCCGTGAAACGCTTCGTCACCGGCCCTCGAGAGCTGCCCGCCCGCGGCCCGCGAGAGCTACTCGTCGGCGGCTGCCGCCGGCAACGCCGCCCGCGGGCGCTGCCAGCCGCGCGAGCCCCTGGCCCGCAGCCACGCCGTCGTCTCGTCCGCCGGCATGGCGGCCGCCACCAGCCAGCCCTGGACGGCGTCGCAGCCCAGGTCGCGCAGGCGTTCCCAGGTCTCGTCGTCCTCGACGCCCTCGGCGACGACCAGGAGCCCCAGGGAATGCGCGAGGTCGACCGTGCAGCGCACGATCTCCGCGTCCTCGGCGTCGACGGCCAGCCGCGCCACGAAGGAGCGGTCGATCTTCAGCTCGCTCACCGGCAGCCGGCGCAGGTGCACCAGGGAGGAGTAGCCGGTGCCGAAGTCGTCGAGGGACATCTTCACGCCGTGGCCGGTCAGTCCGTTGAGGGTGTCGGCGGCGCGCTGCGGGTCCTCCAGGAGGACGTGTTCGGTGATCTCCAGTTGGAGCGCTCCCGCGGGCACTCCGTGCCGGGCGAGACGCGCCGCGACCGATCCCGCGAAACCCGGGGTGTGGACGTCGCGCGGGGAGACGTTGACCGCGACCGGCACGAACAGTCCCTGGGCTCGCCACCGGGCGACCTGGGCGAGCGCCGTGTCCAGCACGTACTCGGTGAGGTGCGGCATCAGCCCGGACGACTCGGCGATCGCTATGAACTCGTCCGGCGGAACCTTCCCGCGCTCCGGGTGCACCCAGCGGACCAGGGCCTCCAGCCCGGCCACCTGTCCGTCGAAGCGGACCTTCGGCTGGTAGTGCAGCTGCACCTCGTGCGCGTCGAGCGCGCGCCGCAGGTCGCCCAGCAGGCCGAGCCGGTCGGGGGTGTTGGAGTCGCGTTTGGACTCGTACACCTCGACGCCCGTGCGGTCCCGCTTGGCCTGGTACATCGCCACGTCGGCCCGGCGCAGCATGCCCTCGGCGTCGAGCGCGTGCTCGGGGTAGACGGCGACGCCCGCGCTGGCCTCCAGGACGAGCGTGAGTCCGTCGAGGTCGAGCGGCGAGCTGAGGTCGGACACCAGTCTGCGGGCGACCCGGGTCGCCGAGGTCGTGGAGTCGGCGACGGGCAGTAAGACGGCGAACTCGTCCCCGCCGAGCCGGGCGACCTCCGCTCCGCGCGGGAGGGCGAGCTTCAGCCGCTCGGCTATCTGCAGCAGCAGCCGGTCCCCGGCGAGGTGTCCGAGGGTGTCGTTGACCGAGCGGAAGCGGTCGAGGTCGATCAGCATCAGGGCGGACCGGGCGCCGATGCGCTCGGCGTCGTCCAGGGCGGTCCAGATGCGCTCCAGGAGCCACTGACGGTTGGGCAGGCCGGTCAGCGGGTCGCGCAGCTGCTCCTCGGCTCGGGCGCGGGCCATCCACAGCGTGGAGTCGAGGGCGATGAGGGGGATGGCGAACAGCGGCAGCAGGATCGGCTTGGCCACGGCCACCACACAGATCAGCGGTGCGATGCCGAGCAGGGCCACCGCGACCAGGCCCTGTCGGACCAGGGCCGTCCGGGCGACGGTGGGTAGCCCGCCGAGGCGGGGGGTGTGCAGGTACCAGAGCAGGACACGGGTGACGGCGAGGTAGGCGACGGCCACCAGCACCACCTGCGGGCCGGTGTAGACCGTCCAACTGCCGGGAGTCCAGGGGCGTTCCACGGACGGTATCCGTCCGCAGGCGGCCAGCAGCAGGGCGCCCGCGCCGATGCCGAGGATGTCCACCGCGCCGTGCAGGACGCCCTGCCGCCAGCGGTGGCGCCGGGCTATGCCGACCAGGACGACGACGGTGAGGCTGACCATGCCGGCGGGCACCCACCCGTACAGCAGCAGGACGGCGAGGGTGAGGGCGCCGCCGGAACCGGTGCCGCCCCACCACCGGGCCCGGCCGAGGAGGACCAGGTGGCCGACGACGACGCCGGCGAGGACGGCCAGCGCCCAGCCGGTCGTGCCGGACGGGAAGAGGGCGTGGTGGTCGGTGTAGGCGCGGGAGATCCCGGCGCCCAGGACGAGCGCGGCCGCCCCGACGACCGACGCGGGCAGTGTGGGCCAGACCGGCTGCCGGTCGGTCTGCGCGCCGGGCGCCCCGGGGTGCGGAGCGGCGAAGCCGCCGGCGTCGAGCACGGACCGCGGCGTGGTGTGCGGCACGTACGTCTCCGCGGCCGGCCGTCGTTCGGAGCGCCCCGCCCACCAGTTCCCCCACCGGACGCCGGCTACCCGGCGCCGGCGCAGCCATGACTCCGGGGCGGCGCTCTCGGTCGGTTCCATTCCCGTCCCTCTCACAGCCGGCGGTGCCCACGCCACGCGGCCCGTTGCCCTGACAACCCTGGGCACGGCAGGCGCACGTCTCAACAGTAGGCCGCAGAAGGCTTCCACGGGCAGCGGTCGTCGACGGTTGCCCGAATGCGCCCCGGCCACCCGTATGCATCTGGTATGCGCCAATCGGGTGGCCTTCAACCGCCGCCGCGCCTACTCCTCGACGGAAAGCGCCACTTCAGCCGCCGCTTCGGGCCCTTGTTCCAGCAGGACGGCGAAGCCGTCCTCGTTCAGAACAGGAACCTTCAGTTGCATTGCCTTGTCGTATTTCGATCCAGGATTGTCACCCACGACGACGAAAGATGTCTTTTTCGAAACCGAACCGGTCACCTTCGCCCCACGGGTCTGCAGGGCGTCCTTGGCGCCGTCGCGGGTGAAGCGCTCCAGGGTGCCGGTGACGACGACCGTCAGGCCCTCCAGGGGACGCGGGCCCTCGTCCTCCCCGGAGCTCTCCTCCTCCATCCGGACGCCGGCGGCCTTCCACTTGCGGAGGATCTCCCGGTGCCACTCCTCGGCGAACCACTCCTTGAGCGAGGCCGCGATGATGGCGCCGACCCCGTCGGTGTTCGCCAGCTCCTCCTCGGTCGCCTGCTCGATGCGCTCGATCGAGCGGAACTCGCGCGCCAGCGCCTCGGCCGCGACCGGTCCGACATGCCGGATCGAGAGGCCGGTGAGGACCCGCGCCAACGGGCGCTCCTTGGCCGCCGCGATGTTCTCCAGCATGGCGACCGCGTTCTTGCGAGGCTCGCCCTGCTGGTTGGCGAAGACCGTGGCGATCTTCTCCTCGCCCGTCTTCGGGTCCCGCTTGGGCAGCCCGCTGTCCTGGTCGAGGACGTAGGCCCGGATGGGCAGCAGCCGCTCGACGGTGAGATCGAACAGGTCGCCCTCGTCGGCCAGCGGCGGCTGCTCCGGCTGGAGCGGGCGGGTGAGGGCGGCCGCCGCGACGTAACCGAACTGCTCGATGTCCAGTGCCTTGCGGCCCGCCAGGTAGAACAGGCGCTCACGGAGCTGGGCCGGGCAGCTGCGGGCGTTCGGGCAGCGCAGGTCGACGTCGCCCTCCTTCATCGGCCGCAGCGGCGTTTCGCACTCGGGGCACTCTGCGGGCATCACGAACTCGCGCTCGCTGCCGTCGCGCAGGTCGACGACCGGGCCGAGGATCTCCGGGATCACGTCACCGGCCTTGCGCAGCACCACGGTGTCGCCGATCAGCACGCCCTTGGCCTTGACCACGTCCTGGTTGTGCAGGGTGGCGAACTCGACCTCGGAGCCCGCCACCGTCACCGGCTCCACCTGGGCGTACGGCGTGACACGGCCGGTGCGGCCGACGCCCACGCGGATGTCGACGAGGCGGGTGTTGACCTCCTCCGGCGCGTACTTGTACGCGATCGCCCACCGCGGCGCGCGGGCCGTGGAGCCGAGCCGGCCCTGCAGACGGATCTCGTCGAGCTTGACCACCACCCCGTCGATCTCGTGCGCCACCGAGTGCCGGTTCTCGCCGTAGTACGCGATGAACGCCCGTACCCCGTCGAGGTCGCCGACCACCTTGTTGTGCGGGGAGGTGGGCAGGCCCCATGTCTTGAGCAGGTCGTAGGCCTCGGAGAGACGGGTCAGGCCCTCGTAGCCCTCCAGGGCGCCGATGCCGTGCACGACCATGTGCAGCGGACGGGAGGCGGTGACGCGCGGGTCCTTCTGGCGCAGCGAACCGGCGGCCGCGTTGCGCGGGTTGGCGAACGGCTTGTCGCCGGCCTCGACCAGACGGGCGTTGAGCTCCTCGAACTTCTCCATCGGGAAGAACACCTCGCCGCGGATCTCCACGAGCGTGGGCACCCCGTCGCCCGTGAGACGCTCCGGGATCTCCGCGATGGTGCGCACGTTGGGCGTGATGTCCTCGCCCGTACGGCCGTCGCCGCGGGTCGCCGCGCGCGTGAGACGGCCGTTCTCGTAGGTCAGGTTGACGGCCAGACCGTCCACCTTGAGCTCGCACAGGAAGTGGTACGCGGAGGCCCCGACGTCCCGGTGGACGCGCTCGGCCCAGGCGGCCAGCTCCAGGTCGTCGAAGGCGTTGTCGAGCGACAGCATCCGCTCGCGGTGCTGGACGGCCGTGAACTCCGTGGCGTACGCGCCCGCGACCTTCTGGGTCGGGGAGTCGGGCGTGCGCAGCTCGGGGTGCTCCTCCTCCAGCGCCTCGAGCGCGCGCAGCAGCCGGTCGAACTCCGCGTCGCTGACGACGGGAGCGTCCTTCACGTAGTACCGGAAGCGGTGCTCCTCGATCTGCTCGGCGAGTTGCGCGTGCTGCTCCCGCGCCTCGCTCGGCACCGTCGTCTCCGCCTGCCTGTCGCCGGCCACCGTGTGTCCTCCCGTCACTCAGGGTCGTCCGCGAGGGATCTCGCCGCCCGGACGCAGTGGGCGAAGGCCCGGCGGGCGTATCCGGGGGAAGCGCCCGCGAGGCCGCACGACGGCGTGAGCGTGACCGCCTCCGCGAGAAGCCCGGGCAGCAGTCCCAGTCGGCGCCACAGCGTCCTGACACCCATGACGCTACCGGCAGGGTCCGACAATGGGGCGTCCACTCCCGGCACGACACCGGCGAAGAGCCGGGTGCCCGCCTCGACCGCCTCGCCGATCACGTCGTCGTCACGCTCGGTGAGGAGCGAGAAGTCGAAGGAGACCGCAGCCGCGCCGGACCGGCGCAGGAGGGCGAAGGGGACGTCCGGCGCACACGAGTGGACCACGACCGGCCCGTCTCCGTGCACCCCGACGACGTCCCGGAGCGTGCCCTCCACGACCTGCCGGTCGACCGCGCGGTGCGTGCGGTAGCCGCTGGCGCTCCGCACCTGGCCGCGGAGCACGGAGGTGAGGGACGGCTCGTCGAGCTGGAGCACCACGTCCGCGCCGGGCACCCGTCGGCGCACCTCGGCGAGGTGGAGCCGCAGGCCCTCGGCGAGAGAGCCGGCGAGATCGCGGCAGGCCCCGGGATCGGAGAGGGCCGCCTCGCCGTTCCTGAGCTCCAGTGCGGCGGCGAGGGTCCAGGGCCCGACCGCCTGGACCTTCAGCTGCCCCTCGTAGCCCTGGGTGTGCTCCTCCAGTGCGTCGAGGTCCTCCCGCAGCCACGACCGGGCCCGTTTGGTGTCCCGGCCCGGCCGGTCGCCGATCCGCCAGCCGCTGGGCTCCACGCGCGCGTACAGCTCGACGAGCAGGCCCGCGGTGCGGCCGATCATGTCCGCGCCGGGTCCACGGGCCGGCAGTTCGGCGAGGAAGGGGAAGTCCTCGAAGGACCCGGTGACGGTCTTGGCGGCCTCGCGGGCGTCGCCGCCCGGCAGGGAGCCGACACCGGTGGCCGGGGCGAAACTGAAGTCTGCGTTCACGGGTGAAGCGTACGTAGCGCGACGGACCGTCAGCGCCCCGGCCGTACCGTCAGGTCGTTGATCTCGGCGTCCCTCGGGAGGTCGAGCGCCGTCAGGATCGTCGTGGCCACCGACTCGGGGTCGATCCACTCGGCGGGGTCGTACTCCTTGCCCTCCTGCTGGTGCACCTTGGCCTGCATGGGACTGGCCGTGCGGCCGGGGTAGACGGAGGTGACGCGGACGCCGTTGCCGTGCTCCTCGGCGCGCAGCGAGTCGGCGAGGGCCTTCAGGCCGTGCTTGGAGGCGGCGTACGCGGACCAGTCGGCGCTCGCCCTCAGGCCCGCGCCCGAGTTGACGAACAGCACGTGGCCGCGCGCGGTGCGCAGTTGCGGCAGGAAGTGCCGGGTCAGTTCCGCGGGCGCGATCAGGTTGACGTTGAGCTGGTGCCGCCAGGACTTCGGGGTGAGGTCGCCGACCGGTCCGAGATCGACCACTCCGGCGATGTGCAGGAGGGAGTCCACCCGTTCCGGGAGGCTCTGGTGGGAGAAGGCCCAGCTCAGTCTGTCGGGGTCGGCGAGGTCGCCGACGAGCGTGCGGGCGCCGGGGAACTCGGCCGCGAGTTCCCTGCCGCGGCCGGCGTCGCGCGCGTGCAGCACGAGTTCGTCCCCGCGCGCGTGCAGACGACGGGCGACGGCGGCGCCGATGCCGGAACCCGCTCCGGTGATCACATGGGTAGCCATGTCCGCCATGCTCGCATCATCGCCGGGTCACTCGATGCCCTGGCTCTCCTCGAGCCAGGCGAGGGCGCCCACCGGCTCCTCCGCGAAGAACACCAGGTCGGTGAGGGGCACGGGCAGGAAACCCTCGTCCTCCATCCGCCGGAACTGCGTCTTCAGGCCGTCGTAGAAGCCCGCGGTGTTGAGCAGCACGACCGGTTTGTCGGTGTGGCCGTGCTTCTTCAGCTCCAGTATCTCGGTGGCCTCGTCCAGCGTCCCGGTCCCGCCGACCATGATCACCACGGCGTCCGACTTCGCCAGGAGCAGCCGCTTCCGTTCGGCCAGGTCCCTCGCGATCACCATCTCGTCGGCTCCCGGCCGCGCCGACGCGGCGAGGAAGTCCACGGACACCCCGCACAGCCGGCCGCCGGCCGACTGCACGCCGTCGGCGACCACCTTCATCAGGCCGACGTCCGAGCCGCCCCACACGAGGGTGTGCCCGCCCTTGCCGAGCAGTTCCGCGAACTCGCGCGCGGGGCGGGTGTAGCGCTCGTCGAGGTCGGCGGCGGAGAGGAAGACGCAGATACGCATGCCGCCACGGTACGCGGGAAGAACCACGGGCCCGTGAGCGCTGCTGTGGCATGACCCGAGGACACACGATCACGATCGAGCAGGGCGACCGGCACGTCAGGGTCGTCCATGACGGACAGGTGCTGGCCGAGACCGACCGGGCGCTCGTCCTGCGCGAGACCGGCTGTCCGGCGCGGTACTACATCCCCGCCGAGGACGTCCGCCTCGACGTGCTGACCCCTTCCGACACCCACACCTACTGCCCTTTCAAGGGAACGGCGTCGTACTGGTCGCTGCCGGGCGCCGCCGACCTCGTCTGGGCCTATCCGGATCCGAAGCCGGACGTCGCACCGATCAGGAACCACTTCTGCTTCTACGAAGCCGAGGTGTCGTAGGGCGATGAGGGCCGTGCCGTGCGGCAGTCTGCACAGGCATGGACAAGAAGACGATTTCCCGCGACGGCACCGAACTCGCGTACTCCCGCGCCGGACAGGGCCCCGCGGTCATCCTCGTGAGCGGGGCGATGTCCACGGGCGGCACCGTGGCGCCCCTGGCCGGGCTGCTCGCCGACCGCTTCACGGTCCTCTGGTACGACCGCCGGGGCCGCGGCGAGAGCAGCGACACGGCGCCGTACGCGGTGCGGCGCGAGGTCGAGGATCTGGGCGCCCTGGTGGACGCGGCGGGCGGTGAGGCGGCGCTGTACGGCGTCTCGTCCGGCGGGGCGCTGGTGCTGGAGGCGGCTGCGGCCGGGCTGCCGGTGAGCCGGGTTGCGGTCTACGAGACGCCGTTCGCCGTCGACGAGGCGGCCGAGCGGGCCCGCGCCGCGTACACGGCGGACCTGACCGAGGCACTGGCGCAGGGGCGGCGGGGGGACGCCGTCGAGCTGTTCCTGCGGCTGACGGGGCTCGCCGAGGAGATGATCCAGGGCGCCCGCCGGTCGCCCATGTGGGCGGGGATGGAGGCCGTCGCGCCGACCCTCGCCTACGACGACGCCGTGATGGGCGGCGGGCCTGCGCCGCGGGAGCGGCTGGCGTCGGTCGGCGTGCCGGTGCTGGCCGTGGCGGGCGGGGCGAGCCCGGACTGGCTGCGCGAGGCCGCGCGCACCGTCGCCGACGCCGTCCCCCGAGGGACGTACCGGACGCTGGAAGGCCAGTCCCACATGGTGGATCCGAACGTGCTGGCGCCTGTGCTGGCGGATTTCTTCGCCGGGCAGGACTGACGGCCGGGCCGCCCCGGCGGCGTCAGGCCACCCCGGCCGTCGTCCGCACGGTCGACGCGATCGTGGCCGAGCCGACCACGCGCGTGCCGTCGTACAGCACGATCGCCTGACCGGGCGCCACTCCCCGGACCGGCTCGGTGAACGTGACCTCGAGGCGGCCGTCGACGAGTTCGGCGGCCACCTCGGTCTCGCCGCCGTGGGCGCGCAGCTGGGCCGTGTAGACGCCGGGGCCGGTGGGGGCGGCGCCGCACCAGCGGGGCTTGATCGCGGTCAGCGCGCCGACGTCGAGGGAGGCGGCGGGACCGACCGTCACCGTGTTGTTCACCGGGGAGATGTCGAGGACGTAGCGCGGCTTGCCGTCGGCGGCGGGGGTGCCGATGCGCAGGCCCTTGCGCTGGCCGACGGTGAAGCCGTAGGCGCCCTCGTGGGTGCCGATCTTCGCGCCGGACTCGTCGACGATGTCGCCCTCCGCCCGGCCCAGCCGCTGGGCGAGGAAGCCCTGGGTGTCGCCGTCGGCGATGAAGCAGATGTCGTGCGAGTCGGGCTTCTTGGCGACGGCGAGGCCCCGCCGCTCCGCCTCCGCGCGGATCTCGTCCTTGGTCGTCACCGTGTCGCCGAGCGGGAAGAGCGCGTGGGCGAGCTGCCGGTCGTCCAGCACGCCGAGGACGTACGACTGGTCCTTCGCCATGTCGGAGGCGCGGTGCAGCTCGCGCGTGCCGTCCTCGCGGACCAGCACCTTCGCGTAGTGGCCGGTGCACACCGCGTCGAAGCCGAGCGCGAGCGCCTTGTCGAGCAGCGCGGCGAACTTGATCTTCTCGTTGCAGCGCAGGCAGGGGTTGGGGGTGCGGCCGGCCTCGTACTCGGCGACGAAGTCGTCGACGACGTCCTCGCGGAAGCGGTCGGCGAGGTCCCAGACGTAGAACGGGATGCCGATGACGTCGGCGGCGCGACGGGCGTCGCGGGAATCCTCGATGGTGCAGCAGCCCCGCGCGCCGGTGCGGAACGACTGCGGGTTCGCGGAGAGCGCGAGGTGGACGCCGGTCACGTCGTGGCCGGCTTCCGCGGCGCGGGCGGCGGCGACGGCGGAGTCGACCCCGCCGGACATGGCGGCGAGTACGCGAAGGGGGCGGGGGCGCTGCGAGGTCTCAGTCATAACCCTTTCAGGGTACGGGTCGCCGGGAACCCGTACCCGCGAGTATCCGTTGACGATCTAGAGGGGCCGGGCCTGTCCGACGGACCGGGTCCGAGGAAGGACGGGTCATGGGGGCGACACGAGGTGACTCCGACCGGCGGATCGGGCGGCGCGCGCTGCTGATCGGCGGCGCGGCGGCCGCCGCCGGCACGGCCTTGCTGGCACGTGACGAACTGGCACGACTGTACTGGCGGCTGCCCGGCGTGCGCAGAGCGCGGGTGGAGGGCGCGGTCGACTTCCGGGGCGCGCGGTGGGTGCCGGCCTCGGAGGCGAACTTCCGCTGGGCGGACCGGCCGGACGACTACGGGATCGACATGGTCGTCATCCACGTCACACAGGGAGATCTGGGGAGCGCGGTGAAGGCGTTCGAGGACCCGGGGCACCGGGCGGCGGCGCACTACATCGTCGGCAAGGACGGCCGCGTCACGCAGATGGTCCGCGAGCTGGACGTGGCGTACCACGCGGGCAACCGCTCCTACAACGAGCGCAGTGTGGGCATCGAGCACGAGGGGTTCGTCGACCGGCCGCAGGACTTCACGGACGTGATGTACGCCGCGTCCGCCCGGCTGACCGCCGCGGTCTGCCGCCGCTACGACATACCCGTGGACCGGGAGCACATCGTCGGGCACGTGGAGGTGCCGGGGACGGACCACACCGATCCCGGGGAGCACTGGGACTGGAAGCGGTACATGAAGCTCGTCGCCGCGGCGCACGCGGCAGCCGCCTGACACCTGGCATGACGCAGGCCACACAGGTAAGCGGATGCTGCCGCCGGATTGAGGGCCTGAGGTCACCCGGGTCACCTGGGCGGCAGGGCCGGGTCAGCCGCCGGGCGTCACGTCAGCCCCGCCGCGCGAGCCCGCTCGACCGCCGGGCCGATGGCCTTGGCCACCGCTTCGACATCGGCCTCGGTGGAGGTGTGGCCGAGGGAGAAGCGCAGGGTGCCGCGGGCCAGGTCGGGGTCGACGCCGGTGGCCAGCAGCACATGGCTGGGCTGGGCGACGCCGGCGGTGCAGGCGGAGCCGGTGGAGCACTCGATGCCCTGGGCGTCCAGGAGCAGCAGCAGCGAGTCGCCCTCGCAGCCCGGAAAGGTGAAGTGGGCGTTGGCCGGCAGCCGGTGCACGGGGTCACCGCCGAGGATCGCGTCCGGGACGGCCGTGCGCACGGCGTCGATCAGGGCGTCGCGCAGGGCGCCGACCTCACGGGCGAACCATTCGCGCTGCTCGGCGGCGAGGCGTCCGGCGACCGCGAAGGAGGCGATCGCGGGGACGTCGAGGGTGCCGGAACGGACATGGCGTTCCTGCCCGCCGCCGTGCAGGACGGGGACGGGGGTGTGCTCGCGGCCCAGCAGCAGGGCGCCGATCCCGTAGGGGCCGCCGATCTTGTGACCGGAGACCGTCATCGCGGCGAGTCCGGAGGCGGCGAAGTCGACGGGGACCTGGCCGAAGGCCTGCACCGCGTCGGCATGCAGCGGGACGTCGAACTCGGCTGCCGCGTCGGCCAGTTCACGGACCGGCAGGATCGTGCCGATCTCGTTGTTCGCCCACATCACGGTGGCCAGGGCGACGTCCTGGGGATTGCGTGCGATCGCGTCGCGAAGGACCTCGGGATGGACCCGCCCCTCGGCGTCGACCGGCAGATACTCGACCGTGGCGCCCTCGTGCTCGCCGAGCCAGTGCACGGCGTCGAGCACGGCGTGGTGCTCGACGGGGCTGGCCAGGACACGGGTGCGGGCCGGGTCGGCGTCACGGCGGGACCAGTACAGGCCTTTGACCGCGAGGTTGTCGGCCTCGGTGCCGCCGGAGGTGAGGACGACCTCGCTGGGGCGGGCGCCGAGCGCTTCCGCGAGGGTCTCACGGGCTTCCTCGACCGTGCGGCGGGCCTGCCGGCCGGCTGCGTGGAGGGAGGAGGCGTTACCGGTGATGCTCAGGTGCGCGGTGAGCGCCTCGACCGCCTCGGGGAGCATGGGCGTGGTCGCGGCGTGGTCGAGGTATGCCATGGTGGCCCGATTCTACGGGGACCGGGTGACGCGCCTCGCTCGCAGGTGCGGCTGCCGCGTCAGAAGCTCCAGGAGACCGTCGAGTCCGCCTGCATGAAAGCGACCAGGACGAGCAGGTCGGCGACGCCCAGCGCGAGGCCGAGGTAGGCGCGACCGCGGCGGGCGGTGCCGCGCCAGAGGGCCGCCGCCGCGAGGATCACGGCGATCGGGCCGAGGAAGACATTGAGGACGAGCAGGCCCAGCAGGCCCAGGATGAAGGACGCGACGGCCATGCCGTCGGCGTCCCGGACGCCGGTGCGACGTGTGGCCGGTGCGGTGAGGTGCATGGTCGGTCAGCTCCTGTCGATCAGTGGTGCGGGCGGTTCGGGGGACGGGCTGGCGGTCGGTCAGTGGGCCGAGGAGCGCCGGCGGCCGTGGCGCTCGCGGAGCGCGAAGATGCCGAGCCAGGCGGCGATCACCACGCCGGCGACGAGTGTGAAGGCGAACGGCGCGTGGGCGACGGTGCCCAGGACGACGCCGAACAGCAGCAGTGCGGCGACGAGGAACAGCATGGGTCGAACCCCCTTCGAGGCGGCGTTGCACCGCGTTCGTGACGTTTCGGTGAACAGTTGTGGTTACACTTGTTCACTGACTCCAGAGTCTAGCGTGCTTCCCGGCTTTCCAATTACGGAGAACAGTTGTTAACTGGATGACATGAGTCACACCCTCGGCATCCGACAGGCGCAGAAGCAGAAGACCCGGCAGTCGCTCCTGGACGCCGCCTTGCTGCTGCTCGAGGAGCAGAGCCTGAGCAGCCTCGGCCTGCGCGAGGTCACCCGGGCCGTCGGGGTGGCCCCGACGGCCTTCTACCGGCACTTCCGCTCCACGGCGGACTTGGGCGTGGCCCTGGTCGAGGAGGCGCTGGGCAGTCTGCACCCGATGATCCGCACCACCGTGACCACGGCCGACACCAGTGCCGAACGCATCACGCGCGCTGTCGAGTTGATAGCCGGTCACGTGACCGCGTACCCCGCTCACGTCCGTTTCATCGCCCGTGAGCGACATGGCGGGGTCCAGCCGGTGCGGGAGGCCATCCGGGAGCAACTGGGCCGGTTCGCCGAAGAGGTGAAGGCCGAACTGGCCAAGGACTCCGAGGCCGAGGGCTGGAGCGACGACGACCTGCTGATGCTCTCGCACCTCTACGTCGACCAGATGCTCATCACGGCCTCCCTGTTCCTCGAGTCCCTGGAGGCCTCGCCGGAGGAGCGGGAACGGGTCAGCAGGATGGCGACCCGTCAGATGCGGCTCATCAGCATCGGCCGCCACCACTGGCTGGACTGAGCGCCGGCGGCGACGCGCAGGGGCGGCGCACCCGTTCCCGGATGCGCCGCCCCTGTGCGCCGTGTCGGCGGTCAGCCCTGCTGCTGGGCCTGCTGCCCCTGGCCGTCGCCCGGGCCGCCGCAGCCGCCACTCTGCCCGCCACCCTGACCACCGCCGGGGCCGCCCTGACCACCGCCGCCGGGGGCCCCGCTGGGAGCGCCGCTCGGGGCGCCCGACGGGACGCCGGTCGGGGCCCCCGTCGGCTGCCCCGAAGCCGCACCGGTCGGCGCACCCGAGGGAGCACCGCTCGGCGCACCGCTCGGCATGCGGGAAGGGTTGCCGGACGGCGCCTGGCAGGACTGCTGCCCGGAGCCGCCGCTGTTCGAGTTCGAGGAGGAGGAGTCGCCCGAGCCGCAGGCCACCAGAGCGAGTGGCGAGAGCGCCAGCAGCGCCACCGCGGGGACGAGACGGACGGGCATCAGCGCACGCTTCATGACAGACAGCTCCAGGGAGGGTGAGGAGAACCTGAGGCGGGCACTCAACCAACGGCGCTTAGGGCTTTCTTGAGGCTTCTGTGTCCGCTGCCTGTCAGGCGGGTAAAGCGCCTCTCAAGAGACGTCCCCGACCTGGGAGTCGACCGACGGGCCCGCCCGGCGGCCGAGGAGGCGCTGGTACAGCTCCGTGACACGGGCGGCCCGTCCGGGAGCCGCTCAGCCGAGCCGGGCCCTCGCCAGCTGCCGTGACTGGGCGACCAGTCGGTCCGCGCTGTCCCAGACCTCGGCGTCCTCCTCGAGGAAGCCTCCGGCGAGGTTGCGGGTGACGATGGAGACGCGCAGCGGTCCGGGAGCCGGACGGCAGCGGACGTGGACGGTCAGCTCCACCGTGGGGACCCAGCCGCGCAGACCGATCTCGAAGGCGGTCGGCGGCAGGGCGTCCACCGCCAGCAGGAGGGAGAGCGGGTCGGGGTCGCGCCCGTCCTTCAGACCGAACCAGGCCCGCATCTCGCCCCTGCCGGACGGCTGTCCGAGCGCCCAGCCGAGGGTCGACGGGTCGAGCTTGAGCATCAGCCGGTCGGCGATGGCGGAGCTGCCGTCCACGGGGGCCGGCCCGTCCTCGGGGCCGAAGCACTGCTCGAGGGGCGGGATCGCCGGGGGCTTCGCCGTCGTACGGACGTCGTCCGGGAGCGCGTCCAGGTCGCCGTAGGAGGCGAGGACGCGGATCCGCTCGACCTCGGCGCCGTTCTCGTCGTACTGGAAGAGCGAGGCCTGTCCGGTCGACAGGGTGCGGCCGGAGCGGACGACGTCCGTGCGGACGGTCGCGGGGCCGGGCTGCGACGCGGTGAGGTAGTGGGCCGAGATCGTGAACGGGTCGTCGTGCGGCAGGGCGTCCGCGAGGGCACGGCCGAGAACGGCGAGGAGGTAGCCGCCGTTGACGGCGCTGATGATCGTCCATCCGGCCGAGAGGTCGATGTCGTAGACACCGGGTGCGCGTCGGGTGAGCGCGGTGTCGCGGTCGAACTCGCTGTCGCCGATCGAGGCCGCGAAGGGGACGGTGGAGGCCCGCTCGGCCGCCGCGATAGCTGCTTCAGGCATGCCTGAACGGTACAGCAGGGCATTACTAAGCGGTAGCTTTTTCAGTCACGGAAGGTGAAGAAGAGACATGGGAAGGCAAATTTCTTGGTAAGTGTCCCGACTCGTCCGTAACCTTGCCGCCCCGATTCCCCTCTGCAAGGACATGAGCCTCACCGGGACTCCGTTCCTCTACACCCTGATCGCCGTGTCCGTGCTCGCCGTCGCGCTGCCGCTGCTGCTGTGGTCGCGGATGCGCGGACCGCGGCTGCTGCGCATCGCGGCCCGGATGCTGATGCTGCTGTTCGCCCAGGGCACCGCCGTCGCCCTGGTCTTCGTTCTCGTCAACAACGCCAACAGCCTGTACGACACCTGGGGCGACCTGCTGGGCACCGGCACCCATGTGCAGCAGGCCGCCGACCTGGGCGCCGACGGCACCGGCGGCATCGCGCTCGACCGGCTGCCCAAGGTCGAGCAGCACTTCACGCAGGCGGACGGGACGGGGATGCACGCGGCCGGCGGGGTGCGCGTCACCCAGCTCGAGGGCCAGGTCTCCGGCGTGAACGCCGAGGTCTACGTCTGGCTGCCCCCGCAGTACCACGATCCCGCCTACGCGCACCGCTCCTTCCCGGTGGTGGAGCTGCTGCCGGGCTACCCCGGCTCCCCCAAGTCCTGGTTCGGGTCGCTGCGTGTGCACGAGCAGCTGGAGCCGCTGATGCGCTCGGGCGAGGTCGCGCCGTTCATCCTGGTCGCGCCGCGCACCACGCTGCTGCCGGGAGTGGACACCGGCTGCGCCAACGTGCCGCACATCGTCAACGCGGACAGCTGGCTCAGCATCGACGTGCCGAAGATGGTCCGGGACAACTTCCGGGCCCAGCCCGCGCCCAAGGGCTGGGCGGTCGCCGGGTATTCGGCGGGGGCCCACTGCGCGGCCAAGCTCGCCGTCGCCCACCCCGACCGCTTCCGGGCGGCCGTGAGCCTGTCCGGGTACAGCGACCCGCTCGGCGAGCGCAAATCCCTCGCGGCCAGGAGTCCGTCCCTCCGCCGGGCCAACAACCCCTATCTGCTGCTGCGGAAGGCCGTCGTGCCGCCCGCCGTCGCCCTGTACCTCTCCGGTCAGCCGCAGGACGGCTACGAGGCGGCCCTGGCCCTGCGGAAGGAGGCGAAGGCGCCGACGACCGTACACGTCGTGTACGTCCCGAAGAGCGCGGGCGGCCACTCCATGGCACTGTGGCGGCCGCAGGTCGTGCCGGCGTTCCGCTGGCTGACCCTGCAGATGGAGCAGAGTCCCCTCGCCGGCGGCTCGGGCCGGCCTACTCCTCGCGCACCGTCGAGCGACGATTCCAGGCACGAGGCGCTCGCCAGTGGAACCGCATCGCCAGAAGCCGCAGCACGAAGGCGGTGACCGCGGCCACCCCGCTGGCCAGCGGGGTGAGCACGTCGTAGCGGATGCAGAGCGCCACCATGGCGGCGCCGACGATCGCCGGGACCGCGTACAGGTCGCGGTCCCAGCGCAGCAGCGAGGGCACCTCGTTGGCCAGCACGTCGCGCAGCACGCCGCCGCCCACCGCGGTGGCGAGCCCCAGCGCGGCCGACGCGGTGAGGCCGAGGCCGTAGTCGTACGCCTTCGTCGTCCCGGTGACGCAGAAGAGGCCGAGGCCGGCCGCGTCGAACACGTTGACGCCGGTCTGGATCCGCTCCACCTGCGGATGCAGGAAGACGACGAGCAGCGCGGCGAACAGCGGCGTGAGGAAGTACCCGAGGTCGGTGAAGGCGGCCGGCGGCACGGCCCCGATGACCAGGTCCCGGAACAGCCCGCCGCCGAGCGCGGTGACCTCGGCGAGCGTGGCGATGCCGAACACGTCGAAGTTCTTGCGGACGGCGAGCAGCGCCCCCGAGATGGCGAACACGAAGATGCCGAACAGGTCGAGGGTGTGCTGGACGGAAGGACTGAAGATCTGCTGGAGCACCCTTACATTGTCACCCAACACACAGCCCCCACCTTACATTGCAAGGCGGGGGCTGGTATCTGGTGGTGCTTACTTCTCCTTGGCCGGCGTCTCACCGTCGGAGGTCTCGGGAGCCTCGGCCGCCTTGGTCACCTCGGCCGCCTCGGTCACGGCGGGAGCCTCGCTCACCTCGGGCTCCTCCGCGGCCTCGGGAACCTCGGTCGTCTCCGGGGCCTCGGAAACCTCGGTCACCTCGGTCGTCCCCGGGGCCTCGGGCGCTTCGGACGCCTCGGCCGCCGGGCTGTCGGTGATCTCCGCCGCCACCGCCGCCGAGGTCGCCGCCGACTCGGCGAGCACCTCGTCGGCCACCAGCTCCGCCGCCTCCTTCGCGGCGGTCAGCAGGACGACGTCCTGCGGGGCCTGGTCCGCGAAGTTCTCCGGGTGGTGGCAGGCGACCTGCTGCCCCGTCCGCAGCTCGACGAGCACGGGCTCCTTGGTCGCGCAGACCTGCGTCGCCTTCCAGCACCGGGTGTGGAAGCGGCAGCCGCTCGGCGGCGAGATCGGCGAGGGCACGTCGCCCCTGAGCAGGATGCGCTCGCTCTTGGCGCCCCGGCGCTTCGGGTCCGGGACCGGCACCGCCGACATGAGCGCCTTGGTGTACGGGTGCATCGGCGACTGGTACAGCGAGGTGCGGTCGGCGAGCTCGACGATCTTGCCGAGGTACATCACCGCGATCCGGTCCGAGACGTGCCGCACGACGGACAGGTCGTGCGCGATGATCACATAGGTCAGGCCGAGTTCCTGCTGGAGGTCGTCCATCAGGTTGACGACCTGCGCCTGGATCGACACGTCCAGCGCGGAGACCGGCTCGTCCGCCACGACGAGCTTCGGCTTCAGGGCGAGCGCACGGGCGATGCCGATGCGCTGGCGCTGACCGCCGGAGAACTCGTGCGGGTAGCGGTTGTAGTGCTCGGGGCTCAGACCCACGAGCTCCAGCAGCCGCTGGACCTCCTTCTTCACGCCGCCCTCGGGCTCCACGCCCTGGAGGCGGAAGGGCGCCGAGACGATCCCGCCGATGGTGTGCCGCGGGTTCAGGGAACCGTACGGGTCCTGGAAGATCATCTGGATGTCCCGCCGCAGCGGGCGCATCGCGGCCGGCTTCAGCCGGGTGATGTCCTGGCCCTCGAAGTGGATCGTGCCGCCGGTCGGGTCCGCGAGCCGGGTGATGACCCGTCCCATGGTCGACTTGCCGCAGCCCGACTCGCCGACGACGCCCAGGGTCTCGCCCTTGCGCACCTCGAAGTCGATGCCGTCGACGGCCTTGACCGCGCCGACCTGACGCTGCAGGACGCCCTTGCGGATGGGGAAGTGCTTCTGCAGGCCCTGGACCTTGAGCAGCACCTCGCGGTTCTCGGAGGAGGAGGCCTGCGGCGGAACCGAGGGGGCCGCGTCCGTCTTCTTCGTCTCACTCACAGCTTCGGCGCAATCTCTTCGGTCCAGATCCGCGTACGGTCCTCCGACGAGAGGTGACAGGCGGACCAGTGCCCGCCGCCGACCTGCTGCAACTCGGGACGCACGGTGCGGGTGACATCACCCTTGGGCACGTCCGCGTACGGGCAGCGGGGGTTGAAGGCGCAGCCCGAGGGGACGTTGATGAGGCTCGGCGGCTGGCCCTTCACCGGGATGAGCCGCTCGGAGGTCTCACGGTCGATGCGCGGCATCGAGCCGAGCAGACCCCAGGTGTAGGGGTGCTGCGGCTTCTCGAAGATCTCGTCGACCGGGCCGCGCTCCACGCACCGGCCGCCGTACATCACCAGGACGTCGTCGGCGATCTCGGCGACGACGCCGAGGTCGTGGGTGATGATGACGACCGCGGAGCCGAACTCCTTCTGCAGATCGCGGATGAGGTCCAGGATCTGGGCCTGGACGGTCACGTCAAGGGCGGTGGTCGGCTCGTCGGCGATGAGCAGCTCGGGGTTGTTGACCAGCGCCATCGCGATCATGGCGCGCTGGCGCATACCGCCGGAGAACTCGTGCGGGTAGCCGTCCACACGCTTCGCCGGCTCCGGGATGCCGACCCGGTCGAGCATCTCGATCGCCCGCGCGCGGGCGGCCTTCTTGCTGACGTCGTGGTGGACGCGGTACGCCTCCACGATCTGGTTGCCGATCGTGTAGTACGGGTGCATCGCGGACAGCGGGTCCTGGAAGATCATCGCCATCTCGCGGCCGCGCAGCCGGCGCACCTCGTCCGGGTCGGCGGAGACCAGCTCCTTGCCGTCGAGCCAGATCTCGCCGGACATCTGCACGTTCTTGCCGCGCGCGCCGAGCCGGTGCAGACCCATGATCGCCAGCGAGGTGACCGACTTACCGGAGCCCGACTCGCCCACGATGCTGAGGGTCTTGCCCTTCTCCACCTGGAAGCTGAGCCCGTCGACGGACTTGACCAGGCCGTCGTCGGTCGGGAAGTGCACCTTGAGGTCGCGTACGTCGAGGAACGCGCCGGGGTTGTTCGAGGACGGGCCGGTCGGCTCGCCCACGGCGGCGCCGGTCTTGGACAGTTCGGTCACGAGAGCCTCACCCGCGGGTCGGCGGCCGCATAGAGCAGGTCCACCAGGAGATTTGCGATGACGACGAAGAAGGCGGCGAGCAGCGTGACGCCGAGGATCGGCGGCAGGTCGTTGTCCGTGATGGCCTTCACCGCGTACTCGCCGACGCCGTGCAGCGAGAAGACGGACTCGGTGATCAGGGCACCGCCGAGCAGCAGACCGACGTCCATGCCGAACACCGTGATGATCGGCGTCAGCGCGGCCCGCAGACCGTGCCGGGCGACGACGTTGCGCTCGCGCAGACCCTTGGCACGGGCCGTGCGGATGAAGTCCTCGTTCATCGTCTCCAGCATGCCCGAGCGGGTGAGCCGCGCGTAGATGGCGGAGTAGAGGAGGGCGAGCGAACACCACGCCGGGAACAGCGTGTTGGCCCACTGCGCCGGGTTCTCGGAGAACGGCACGTAGGTGCGGCCGAAGATCGGGATCTGGTAGGTGAAGAGCAGGATCGCCAGGCTGCCCGTGAAGAACATGGGGAGCGACACGCCGGCGAGCGCGATGCCCATGAAGGTGCGGTCGAAGATCGAGCGCGGCTTCAGGGCGGAGATCACGCCGATGACCACACCGCCGACCAGCCACATCAGGGCGGCGCCGACGGCCAGCGAACCCGTCACCGGCAGGCGGGAGGTGAGCTGCGGCCAGACCGCCTCGTGGGTCTTGAAGGAGTACCCGAAGCACGGCGCGTCACAGTGCGCGGTGGTGGGCCCCAGGTCGTAGGTGGCACCGGTCACGACACCCTTGATGAAGTGCCAGTACTGGAGGTAGACCGGGTCGTCCAGACCGAGGTTGCGCTTGACCGCAGCGATGTCCGCCGCCGACGGGCTCTTCCCGATGTACTGCTGTGCCATCTGGTCGGCGGTCTGACCGGCGAGCCGTGGCAGCAGGAAGAAGATGGCGAAGGTCACCGCGGTGACGACCAGCAGCAGGATCACTGCCGCGAACGTCCGACGGAGGATGTACGAGATCACGGGGATCGGCCTGGTGCCCGCGGGCCGGGAAGCCCGCGGGCACCAATGCCTTCACCTGCCTTCCGGGGCTACTTCTTGGTCGTGCCGATGTTGAGGTAGTCGTACTGACCGCTGAAGGCCGCCGTCGACACCAGGTTGGTGTAGTTCGCCGGGCGGTACAGCAGGACCTTGAAGTAGGTCAGCGGCACGAGGGCCGCCTCGTCCATGACCTTCTTGTCGATCTGCGTGTAGATGGCGTTGCGCTGGGTCGCGTCCTGCGTGCCGATCGCCTTGGCGAGGTTCGCGTTGACCTCGGGGTCGTTCAGCTCCGACAGGTTGGTGTTGCCGGACGCGCCGATGGCGGCGCCGTTCAGGATCTGCTGCAGGAAGCCGTAGCCGCCCGGCCAGTCGGCGCCCCACTGCATCATCATCAGGCCGACGTTGTTCTTCTTGTTGAACGCCGGGACGCCCGCGTAGTCGGTGAAGTACTTGCCCGACGGGAACTGCTTCAGGCTGGCGTTGATGCCGACCTTCTTCAGCGAGGCGATGATCGCGGTGGCCGCGTCGATCTCCGGCTGACGGTCGCTGCGCGCGGTGATGTTGGTGGTGATCGCCGTCTTGCCGCAGGCCTTCAGCTGCTCCTTGGCCTTGGTGACGTCGCCCTTGTTGCCGTCGGTGGCGTAGGCGTCCGCCTTCGCGTAGCCCGGGATGTCCGGCGGGAGGACGGTGGTGGCGATGTCACCGCGGATCGGGCCGCCCTCGGCGGTCTGCACCGAGACCTTGTCGACGGCGTACTGCACGGCCTTGCGGCAGGCGACGTTGTCGAACGGCGCGACCTTGGTGTTGATCGCCATGTAGACGAGGCGGCCACCGTAGGTGTTGTCGGTGTTGGCCTTCAGCGCGGCGTCGTTGATGACCTTCGCCTGCGTCGCGGCCTGAACGCCGGTGCCGCCGAGGTCGATCGCGTCGCCGGCCTGGACGTCCTGGTCGATCGTCTCGGCGTTGACCTTCAGCTTGACGACGATCTTGTCCGGGTACTGCTTGCGCAGCGGGTCGGTCTTGGCGTCCCAGTTCTCGTTGCGGACGAGGGTGACCTGCTTGCCCTCGTCGTAGCTCTCGAACTTGTACGAGCCCGAGGACACGATGTTCTTGACGTAGTCGATGCCCTTGTCCTTGGCCTCGGGCACCGGCGCGGTCTGCGGCGTCGCGACCAGGTAGTCGAACTCCTGGAACGCCGACTTCAGCTTGAAGACGATCGTGGTGTCGTCCGGGGTCTCGATGGACGCGAGACCCTTCTTGTCCTTGTACGGACCCTTGTACGCCTCGCCGCCCACGAGGAGCTGCTGGAAGTAGTTCGGGCCGAGGGACAGCACGTCACGCGCGAAGTTGGAGCGCTCGACGGCGTACTTGACGTCCTTGGACGTGATCGCCGTGCCGTCCTGGTACTTCAGGCCCGTGCGCAGCTTGTACGTCCAGGTCTTGCCGCCGTCGCTCGGCACGCCCGCGCTCGCCGCGAGGTCGGGGACCAGCTTGTTGCCCTCCTCGCCCGCGCCGGGCTGGAAGGTCATCAGCGGACGCGCGTAGACGCGGCTGAGGTTGTACATGTACGCGTAGTACGTGTTGCCCGGGTCGAAGGAGTCCGGCACGTCGGAGTACTCGTACGTGACCGTCCCACCCTTCTGGGTGGACGCGTTGACGACGCCCTTCGTGGCCGCGTCGGCCCCGGCGGACTTGCCGCCGTCCTTGTCCGTGTTGTCATCGGCCTTGCTGCAGCCGGCGAGCAACAGGCTCACACTGCCGATGGCCGCAATCGCGGCCAGCCCTGACCTTCGCATGATGGTCTGCTTCCCCTTTGTTGATGGAAATCTGTCGGACTCTCGCTGCGGCTGCACGTCAGCGGCTGCGCGGGTCGAGAGCGTCACGGAGACCGTCGCCGAGCAGGTTGAACGCCAGCACGGTCACGAAGATGGCGAGACCGGGCACGATCATGAACTGCGGATCGACCTGGTAGTAGGTGACCGCCTCCTTGAGCATGCCGCCCCACGACGCCTGCGGGGGCTGGATGCCGACGCCCAGGAAGCTCAGGCTGGCCTCGAAGAGGATGTTGGTCGGGATGAGCAGCGTCGAGTAGACGATGATCGGGCCGACCAGGTTGGGCAGCAGCTCCCGGAACAGGATGTACGGCCCCTTGGCGCCCATCCCCCGCGACGCGTCCACGAACTCGCGTTCCCGCAGGGCGAGCGTCTGGCCCCGGACGATGCGTCCCAGATAAGGCCAGTTGAAGAAGCCGATGACGAAGATGAGCACGCTGATGTGGAGCGGCAGTCCCTCCATGCCGAACGCGCCGCCCTGCAGCGTGGCGGAGATGGCGATGGCGAAGAGCAGGAGGGGGAAGGCGAGGAAGGTGTCCATCAGCCGGCTGATGATCGAGTCGACCCGACCGCCGTAGTAGCCGGCGACCACGCCGAGGACCGCGCCGATGGTGTTCGACAGGATCGTCGCCCCGAAGGCCACGACCAGCGACACCCAGGAGCCCTCGAGGATGCGGGTGGCGATGTCGCGCCCGAACTTGGGGTCCACGCCGAGCGGGTGTTCCCAGCTCATGCCGCCGAAGTCCCCCTGGGGGATCGACGTGTTGGGGTCGATGAGGTCCTGGTTGAAGGCGTTGGGGTCCAGACCGAACAGGGCCTGGATCGGACGGGAGAGAAGCGCGAGCACGATCAGCAGGATCACGACGACCCCGCCGGCCACGGCGACCTTGTCCTTCTTGAAACGGGACCAGGCGATCTGCCCCAGGGAACGGCCCTCGATCTGCCCCTTCTCGACACCCGCGAGCACAGCCTCGGGCTGTACCTCGGTTGCCGACCCGGTGGTCTCGATCGGTGCGGTCACGGTGACCCGACCCCTCTCGCCGGCGGTGACCGGCCTTTGTCCGCCGCTGTCGGCGGCTTGATCCACTTACTGCCTGCTACGCGGCCGGCGCCGATGAGTGCGGCCCAACTGTCCAGTTGACCCCGGATTGCTGCCGATGGGCACTCGCTCACAGGATCGACGACCTCGCGTCTGAGAGGCGAGTCTTCAATGCAGGCGCGATCACACGCCAGATCTGACGGAGAAAGTATGCGCAACCGTGATGCCGACCTGCACATTCCGTTACCCGAACGCCACGCGCCGACATCCGGAGAGGGTGGCACGCTCGTCAGGTGTGCCCGGTGTCACATCACGGAAGAACCGGAACACTTCAGGCCCAGGCCGCGGCCATCCGCGCACCCGAGATCCGGTAGCCCGACGGCGGGGCGGACCGGAGCTCGCTGAAGATGAGCCTTCAGGCCGTCGGCGCGGAGCAGCGCACGGGGTCGGCGGCAGGCGCGGTCCCGCGCCCGGCGCGGGCGCGGGTCTGACGGGCGATCAGCGGCCGGGGGCCGGTCCGCGACCGGGCCGGCCGTCGGGCGAGCGGGTCAGTACGGACGCGGGCCCGGGAAACCGTAGCCGCCGCCCGGCCCCTGGGCCGGGGCGGGGGCATGCGCCTCGCGGTCGTAGAAGGGGCGGGCGTTGGCGCGCATCCACATCACGACGGGGTCGTAGTCGTCGGTCATCGCGACCGTGGAGACCGGCAGCCCGTCCGGCACCGCGCCGATGGACTGCTGCATCATCGCCCGCACGGCGTCCACGGCCGGCGGGGAGGAGTCGTACACGTCGAGCCCGATGGCCAGGTAGGGCGCGCCCAGCGCCGGCTGCACCCAGGCCCGGCGCAACGTGCGGACCGCCTGGGCGCGGTGGGCGTTCTGCGCGAGCAGCGCGTAGAACTGCGGGATCTCGATGCCGGGCTCGGACAGCCGGAGCGGCCCGGCGGGCTGGCGCTCCAGGCCGGTGGCGATCCGGCGCAGATCCAGCCACGGGATGCCGACGCCGCCGCCGGGGGCGTGCGGGTTCAGCCAGAGGCCGTAGTGGTCGGGGTAGAGCGTCCGGGCCACGTCCAGCCCGTCGACCACCTCGTAGGACCGGTTCCAGCCGCTCGCGCTGAGCTCCTGGGCGGACGTCACACAGGGCGCGTAGCCGTGCCCTTCGACCTCCATGTTTCCGTACTGGGCGTCCGGGGAGCCGGCCTGCCCGTGCCACAGCAGCATCCAGACCTGGCCCGAGGAGGGGGTCGCGAGCGCGCGCAGGAGCGCCTCGTAGGCGTCGTAGCGCCCGGGCGTGACCTGGCGCAGCATGTGCTCGACCGAGCCGGTCGCGGCAGTGCCAGCGCTCACTTTTTATCGCCCCTTCGAGAAGTTGCCCCGCATCGGAGTCCAGCTTAGGCGCTCCGCCTGGTCGAGCAGTTGAGAGCGGGAGCCCCGCGCCCCGTCGGGCGGCCCGCTCCCCGGCCCCGTGACGGGTGAAGCCCGGAGCAGGCGGCCGGTGAAGCCTCGAGCAGGTGTCTAGTGAAGCCTCGAGTAGAAGGGGCGGACCCGCTCCCTCATCCAGTCGCCCACCGGATCCTGGGCGACGTCGAGGAGGACCAGGTTGACCGGCCAGGGCGCCGCCGCCGTCGTCAGGGCCCTGCCGAGGGCCTCCAGTGGGAGCGCGCGCAGGTCGCCCTCCCACTGGGAGAGCTCCACGCCCACGAACATCACCGGGTCCGCCGTCTCGATCGCGGCCAGGCAGCGGCGGGCGGTGCGGACCACTCCGACGGCCTCGAACTCCGCCGAGGCGGCGGCGAGGAAGTCCATCGGATCGTCCTGCCAGTCCGGCTCGTAGAGGCGGACCCGGCCGCCGGCCGCCGGCCCGTCCAGCGGGGTGCGGCCGGCCCGGCACAGCTCGGCCACGGCGGCCGGCGGCAACGGGACGCCGACCACGCCGTCGGGGTTGACGAGGATGCCCGCCTGCGGCGGCAGCCCCCGTGCGAACTCCACGGCCGGCGCGACGGTGAACGACATGTGCGAGCCGACGACCTGACGGAACTGCTCCTCGGAGCTGAAGACCGGCACGTACACCTGGCCGTCGAGGTCCATCGTGGGCAGGTCGAGGGGGCCGCTGTGCGGGCCGCCGCCGCCGGGGAGCGGCACCCAGACGAAGCTGCGGCCGAGCACCTCCACGATCCGGCCGCCGGCTCCCGGCACGCCGAGGGAGGCGGAGAGCACCTCCTCCAGCTCGTTGCCGGGCCATCCGCCGTGCGAATGGGGGTGCGCCTGCGCCGGGAAGTCCGCGGGGAAGTCCGCCGTGGGGAAGTCCATCTGCCTACCGCCTGCTAAGAACCGCTCACTCTGCTGTGACTGAAAGGCTAGCGGGTGCCGGCGGCACCGCCGCTGCCCGTGGGACCGACGGGCCTCAGCCCGTGAAGCCGATCCGCCGCAGGACGTCGGCGGCGGGCCGGTCGAGCAGGACCGCGGAGCCGCATCCCTCGGGCAGCCGGCCCTTCTCCACCGACCGCAGAAGACGGGCGGCGGCGCGGCGGTGCCGCAGGAACGCGTACCGCGAGACGCCGCGGCCGCGCTCGCGCTGGCCCTGCAGGGCCGTGTCCGCGCCGACGTCGAGGACGAGCAGGTGCAGGGCGCCGCCGCGGCGGCGGGCCGCGCGGGCCAGCCAGTCGCGGACCCAGGCCTGGGCGCCGCAGTCGTGCACCACGACGCCCCCGCCGCCGCGCAGGGCCCGGCGCAGCCCGGCGTAGTGGGCGAGGCGGACCACCGGCCGGTAGAGGGCGTAGGGCAGGAAGCGCGGCATCCGGGCGTCCCAGCGGTCGCGGGTGTCCTGGGAGTCGATGCGCACGCCGTGCACCGCGCGCTTCATCAGGGTGGACTTGCCGCTGCCGGGCAGACCGGTGACCACCACGAGGTCGCGCGGGCCGAAGAGCAGGCCGTGCGGGCTGCGGCCGGCCCGCTCCCGCAGGTCGCGGACGACGGGCGCGGGCTGCCGGGAGCACGCCTCCCGGGTCCGGGCGCCGGGCTGCGCGGGCAGCGCGATCCCCGAGCCGGCCGCGAAGGCCGTGGTCCTCGCCGAGGTCGTCCTCTTCACCGTGATCGTCCTCCCCTGGGGCCAGGTAGTGCTCATCCCCATCGAGCGTAAAGAGAAGGTAATGCGCGGTGCCTCGCGATTTCGTGCGCGTAGCGACACAAGCCGGTTACAGATCCGGCCTGCCGCGACGGGGGCGGGCCGTGCGATGATGGCCGCGCCAACTGCATACCGGCCGTTTGAATCCGCGCGGGAGAGTCCTCAGCAGCAGTTCCGCTGGGGCGCCGAAGGAGCAAGTCCCTCCCTTGAATCTCTCAGGCCCCGTTACCGCGCGGGCGAGGCACATCTGAAAAGCGGGCCGCCGTCTTCGGCGGTCCCACCCACGGTGCAAGCCATGTCCCGCCCCCGCTCGCAGCGGTGGTCATGGCGAACCTCTCAGGTTCCGATGACAGATGGGGAGGAACGACCTCGCCGTCCCCCCGCGTCCGGTTTCACTCGCGCGGGAGGGGCCCCGTCGCCTTGGGAGACGAACGACCGATGAGCAGTACCGCACCCCGTCACACCGCGCTCGATGCCCTGCATCGCTCGCTCGGCGCGACGATGACCGACTTCGCCGGCTGGGACATGCCCCTGCGCTACGGCTCCGAACGCGACGAGCATCTCGCCGTCCGCACCCGGGCCGGGCTCTTCGACCTCTCGCACATGGGCGAGATCACGGTGACCGGCCCGGAGGCGGCCGAGTTCCTGAACTTCGCCCTGGTCGGCGACCTCGCCGCCGTGCGCGTGGGCCGCGCCCGCTACACCATGATCTGCGCCGAGGACGGCGGCATCCTCGACGACCTCATCGTCTACCGGCTGGCCGACGCCGAGTACATGATCGTCTCCAACGCCTCCAACGCCCAGAACGTCCTGAACGAGCTGGGCAACCTGGCCGAGGAGTTCGAGGTCGAGGTCCGCGACGACCGCGACGCCTACGCCCTGATCGCCGTCCAGGGACCGGAGTCGCCCGGCATCCTCGCGGCCGTCACCGACGCCGACCTCGACGGCCTGAAGTACTACGCGGGCCTGCCGGGCACCGTCGCCGGCGTCCCCGCGCTCATCGCGCGCACCGGTTACACCGGCGAGGACGGCTTCGAGCTGTTCGTGAAGCCGGAGCACGCCGTCGAGCTGTGGCAGGCGCTGACCAAGGCCGGCGAGGGCGCCGGGCTGGTCCCCTGCGGTCTGTCCTGCCGCGACACGCTGCGCCTGGAGGCGGGCATGCCGCTGTACGGGCACGAGCTGAGCACCTCCCTCACCCCCTTCGACGCGGGCCTCGGGCGCGTGGTGAAGTTCGAGAAGGACGGCGACTTCGTCGGGCGCGAGGCGCTCGCCGCGGCGGCCGCACTGGCCGAGCGGCAGCCGCCGCGCGTCCTGGTCGGCCTGGTCGCCGAGGGCCGCCGCGTCCCGCGCGCCGGGTACGCGGTCGTGGCGGGCGGCGAGGTGATCGGCGAGGTGACCTCCGGAGCGCCGTCCCCGACCCTGGGCAAGCCGATCGCGATGGCCTACGTCGACGCCGCGCACGCCGCGCCCGGCGCTCCGGGCGTGGGCGTGGACATCCGGGGCAGCCACGAGCCGTACGAGGTCGTGGCGCTGCCCTTCTACAAGCGCCAGAAGTAGACACTGGGCCCCGGGCCGAGGGTGACACTGCGCACATTCCCGCTGCTCACCCGTGCCCTGGACCGTCCCCCTTCATCACCACTCCCCCGCGTACAGGAGAATTCAGGCCATGAGCAACCCCCAGCAGCTGCGCTACAGCAAGGAGCACGAGTGGCTGTCGGTCGCCGAGGACGGCGTCTCGACGGTCGGCATCACGGAGCACGCGGCTAACGCGCTCGGTGACGTGGTCTTCGTCCAGCTCCCGGAGGCCGGCGCCACGGTGGCCGCGGGCGAGTCCTGCGGCGAACTGGAGTCGACCAAGTCGGTCAGCGAGCTGTACGCCCCGGTCTCCGGTGAGATCACCGAGGTCAACCAGGACGTCGTCGACGACCCGGCGCTGGTGAACTCCGCTCCCTTCGAGGGCGGGTGGCTGTTCAAGGTACGCATCACGGGCGAGCCGGACGATCTGCTCTCCGCTGACGAGTACACCGCCTACACCGCCGGCTGAGGAGTCGTAGTCGCATGTCCGTCCTGAACACGTCCCTGCACGAGCTCGATCCGGAGATCGCGGCCGCGGTCGACGCCGAGCTGCACCGCCAGCAGTCCACGCTCGAGATGATCGCCTCGGAGAACTTCGCGCCGCTCGCGGTCATGGAGGCCCAGGGCTCGGTCCTGACCAACAAGTACGCCGAGGGCTACCCCGGCCGCCGCTACTACGGCGGCTGCGAACACGTCGACGTCGCCGAGCAGATCGCCATCGACCGGGTCAAGGACCTCTTCGGCGCCGAGTACGCCAACGTCCAGCCCCACTCCGGCGCCTCCGCCAACCAGGCGGCCCTGTTCGCCCTGGCCCAGCCCGGCGACACCATCCTCGGCCTGGACCTCGCCCACGGCGGCCACCTCACCCACGGCATGCGCCTGAACTTCTCCGGCAAGCAGTTCGACGTCGTCGCCTACCACGTCGACGACGCCGGACTCGTCGACATGGCCGAGGTCGAACGCCTCGCGAAGGAACACCGCCCCAAGGTGATCATCGCCGGCTGGTCGGCATACCCGCGACAGCTCGACTTCGCCGAGTTCCGCCGCATCGCCGACGAGGTCGAGGCCTTCCTGTGGGTCGACATGGCCCACTTCGCCGGCCTCGTCGCCGCCGGGCTGCACCCCAACCCGGTTCCCTACGCCGACGTCGTCACCTCCACCACCCACAAGACCCTGGGCGGACCCCGCGGCGGCATCATCCTCGCGAAGAAGGAGTTCGCGAAGAAGCTGAACTCCTCCGTCTTCCCCGGCTTCCAGGGCGGCCCCCTGGAACACGTCATCGCCGCCAAGGCCGTCTCCTTCAAGGTCGCCGCGAGCGACGACTTCAGGGAACGCCAGCGCCGCACGGTCGAAGGCGCCAAGATCCTCGCCGAACGCCTCACCGCACCCGACGCCCGCGAGGCCGGCGTGAACGTCCTGTCCGGCGGCACCGACGTCCACCTCATCCTCGTCGACCTGCGCAACTCCGCACTGGACGGACAGCAGGCCGAGGACCGCCTCCACGAGGTCGGCATCACCGTCAACCGCAACGCCGTCCCCGACGACCCGCGCCCGCCGATGGTCACCTCCGGCCTGCGCATCGGCACCCCCGCCCTGGCCACCCGCGGCTTCACCGCCGAGGACTTCGCCGAGGTCGCCGACGTCATCGCCCAGACCCTCAAACCCACCTACGACACCCACACCCTCAAGGCCCGGGTCACCGCCCTCGCGCACAAGCACCCCCTGTACCCCGGCCTGAACAAGTAGTTCCCCGGTGGGGGCGCCCGACTTCGTGCGCCCCCGCCCTCTCCCGAGGAGTTCCCGTGGCCATCTCGGTCTTCGACCTGTTCTCGATCGGCATCGGCCCGTCCAGCTCCCACACGGTCGGCCCGATGCGGGCGGCGCGCATGTTCGCGCGGCGGCTGCGCAACGAGTCCCTGCTGGACTCCGCCGCCTCGGTCCGCTGCGAGCTGTACGGCTCGCTCGGCGCGACCGGGCACGGCCACGGCACGCCCAAGGCGGTCCTGCTGGGCCTGGAGGGCTCCTCGCCGCGCACGGTGGACGTGGAGACCGCCGACGAGCGGGTGGTGGAGATCCGCGGTTCCGGGCGGCTGCGCCTGCTGGGCTCGCACGAGATCCCGTTCTCCTTCGACGACGATCTCGTCCTGCACCGTCGCAAGGCCCTCCCGTACCACGCCAACGGCATGACCATATGGGCCCATGACGCGCAGGGCGCCGAACTGCTGTCGAAGACGTACTACTCGGTCGGCGGCGGGTTCGTCGTGGACGAGGAGGCGGTCGGCGCGGACCGCATCAAACTCGACGACGCGGTGCTGAAGTACCCCTTCCGCACGGGCGACGAGCTGCTGCGTCTCACCAAGGAGACCGGCCTGTCGATCTCCGCGCTGATGCTGGAGAACGAGCGGACCTGGCGTACGGAGGACGAGATCCGGGCGGGCCTGCTGGAGCTGTGGCAGGTGATGCAGGGGTGCGTCTCGCGGGGCATGTCCCGTGAGGGCATCCTGCCGGGCGGTCTGCGCGTCCGCCGCCGCGCCGCCATGACGGCCCGTCAACTCCGCGCGGAGGGCGATGCGTTGGCCCACTCCATGGAGTGGATCACGCTGTACGCGATGGCCGTGAACGAGGAGAACGCGGCCGGCGGCAGGGTGGTCACCGCTCCCACGAACGGCGCGGCCGGCATCATCCCGGCGGTGCTGCACTACTACATGAACTTCGTGCCGGGCGCCGACGAGGACGGTGTCGTCCGCTTCCTTCTCGCGGCCGGCGCGATCGGCATGCTCTTCAAGGAGAACGCCTCCATCTCCGGCGCCGAGGTCGGCTGCCAGGGCGAGGTCGGCTCGGCCTGCTCGATGGCGGCGGGTGCGCTCGCCGAGGTCCTCGGTGGCTCCCCGGAACAGGTGGAGAACGCGGCCGAGATCGGCATGGAGCACAACCTCGGCCTCACCTGCGACCCGGTGGGCGGCCTGGTCCAGATCCCGTGCATCGAGCGCAACGGCATGGCCGCGGTCAAGGCGGTCACCGCGGCCCGGATGGCCATGCGCGGCGACGGCTCGCACAAGGTGTCCCTCGACAAGGTCATCAAGACGATGAAGGACACCGGCGCGGACATGAGCGTCAAGTACAAGGAGACGGCCCGGGGCGGTCTCGCGGTGAACATCATCGAGTGCTGAACCGCCCGGAACGGGCGGCAGGACGAACGGGGGGACCAGGATGAGCGGCTCGGTCGGCGCCGTCAGCAGCAACGGCACGTACTCCTTCACCAAGCCCAACCGCGAGAGCATCACGCTGGTCGCCGGGCTCGGGGTGGCGGGCGACGTGCACGCCGGAGCCACGGTGAAGCATCGGTTCCGGATGAAGAAGGACCCCTCGCAGCCGAATCTGCGGCAGGTGCACCTCATCCACGAGGAGCTCTTCGAGGAGGTGCGCGCGGCAGGGTTCGAGGTGGCCGCCGGACAGCTCGGGGAGAACGTGACCACCCGGGGGATCGATCTCCTCGGACTGCCCGTCGGTACGCGGCTGCGGCTCGGTGCGGAGGCCGTGGTGCGGGTGACGGGACTGCGCAATCCCTGCGCGCAGATCGACGCGTTCCGAAAGGGGCTGATGAAGCAGGTCGTCGGGCGGACCGCGGACGGCCGCCCGGCCTTCAGGGCCGGGATCATGAGCGTCGTGCTGACCGGGGGCGTCGTGCGGCCCGGCGACCCGATCACGGTCGAGCTGCCGGACGGGCCGCACGTGCCCCTCGAGATCGTCTGACCCCACCCTCGTCGGGCCGGACGAAAGCCGGGGGCGGCTCCTAGCCGCGGAAGGCCTCCGGGCGTTCCGGGCTCGCGTCGGCCAGGGCCTTGGCGACGGCCTCGACTCCGGCCTGCAGACCGTAGACCGGGGTGTCGGGCTGCTGGCGCCAGGAGTCGGCGATGCCGCCCGCGTCGACGGTGTCGAAGCCGAGCTCGTCGATCAGGGCGCGCACCTTCGCCTTGGCCGCCTCGTCGTCGCCGGCGACCGGGAGCGCGATGCGGTCGGGGTGGCCGGCGGCCAGCGGACGGTCCAGGAGGTCCTGGGCGTAGGTGCCGTTGAAGGCCTTGACGACCGGGTGCCCGAGCTGCCGCTCGACCCAGCGGCTCTCGGTGAGGCCCTCGTCCTCGATGGCCGCGATCCGCCCGTCGCGTTGGCGCGGGTAGTAGTTGTTGGTGTCGACGACGACCAGGCCGTCGGCCGCGCCGTCCAGGATGCCGGACGGCAGGTCCGGAACGGCCTTCAGCGGGACGGTGATCACCACGATCTCGGCGCCGCGAGCCGCCTCCCCGACGGCGACGGGGGTGGCCCCCGTCTCCTCGGCGAGCTCCGTGAGCGTGTGCGGGCCGCGGGAGTTCGCGACGGAGACGTCGTGGCCGAGGGCGGCGAGGCGCCGGGTGAGGTTGCCGCCGATGTTGCCCGCGCCGATGATGCCGATCTTCATGACAGGCCTTGCCTTCCAGGAATCGTGCTGGTCGATGAACACCGAATAATCAATGCACACGCATGCTTCTGGTTGACGTCAACCCGGCCCGGCGGGGATCTATTCCGGTCCCCCACGACGAACTGCGGCCCCGAGGCCCTGCGGCACGAGGCCCCGAGGCACGACGAAGGGGGCGCCTCGCGGCGCCCCCTCTGCCGGTTCACGTCACTTGTTCAGGTGGGCCCAGAACTCGTCGAACGAGAGGACCTTGTCGCCGTTCAGGTCGCGGGACTTGATGATGGCCTCGGCGACCGACTCCGTGACGTTCCAGTCGCCCTCCTGAGCCAGGGCGGTCTTGAACTCGGCCGCGGTGATGAAGCCGTCGCCGTCCGTGTCGATCCGCTGGAAATGGTTGCGCGCTTCTTCGATGTCGGCCACCGGTCCGCCCCTCTTCTTCATGCCTTGCGGGCACATGTGCTGTTCTGCTGTCCAACTGACGCAGGCCAGATTAACGGCCCCGCCGGACGCCGGACGCAGGACCTCCCGCTAGCGGAAGACGCCCGTGTGGCCGAGCGAGTAGCGGCCGGGCTGCGGATAGACGGCCAGGCCGTGCGGGCCTCCGCCGACCTTGATGCGGGCGATCTGGCGCCCGTCGGCGGTGTCGATCGCGTACACCTCGGAGTTGTACCGCCCGGACAGCCACAGGACCTTGCCGTCCGCCGAGACGCCGCCCATGTCGGGGCTGCCGCCGTCCGGGAGACGCCACTTCCTGGTGAGCTCGCCCTTGGTGAAGTCGAAGACGGAGACGGTGCCCTCACCGCGGTTGGTGACGTACATCTCGCGGGAGTCGCGGCTGACGTACAGCCCGTGGCAGCCCTTGCCGGTGTGCAGGAACCGCGGCTTGTCGAAGGTGGCGCCGTCGACGATCCACATGCCGTGGGCCATCATGTCGGCGATGTAGAACAGCTTGCCGTCCGGCGAGACCTTCACGTCCTGCGGCATGGCGCCCTTGAGGGGCAGTTTCTGCTGGGCGACGACCTTCATCCGCTCGGTGTCGACCTTCAGCAGTTCTCCGCTGAACTCGCAGGACACGATGAAGTACTTCCCGTCCAGCGAGAAGTCGGCGTGGTTGACGCCGTAGCAGGTGACCGGTTCGGTCTTGATCCGCTTCATCGTGTGCGGGTCCCGGAAGACCAGCTCGCGGTCGAGGGAGGCCATGACGACGGCGTACTTGCCGTTGGGCGTGAAGTAGAGGTTGTAGGGGTCGTGCACCTCGACCGGCTTGCCCGCCTTCCCGGTCGCGGGGTCGATCGGGGTGAGGGTGTTCCCACGGTCGTTGTTGACCCACAGGGTCTTCAGGTCCCAGGAGGGGACGACGTGCTGGGGCTGGCGTCCGACGCGGATCGTCTCGATCACCCGGTACGTCTTCGGATCGATGACGGATACGGTGTCGGACTCGGTGTTGGGGACGTAAACCCGGGGCGGGAAGCCCTTGACCACCGGGGAGAGCCGGTTCGGGCGGTCGGCCGCGTAGACGTCCTTGGGGTCGAGCACGGGCGGCATGCCCGGCAGGCCGTCGACGACCGGTCTGGCGGGCTTCACGGGCGCGGGCACGGCCCGCTCGGTGGTCCGGCCCGTCCCGTCCGCGCCGCTGCGGGTATCGGTGCCGCAGGCGGCGAGGACGGCGAGGGCGGCGCCGGTGAGCAGGGCGCTTGTGGCGAGGTTGCGGTGCATCAGCCGATCAGCTCCGTGGCAGTGACCGCGCGCAGTCCGCGGCGGTCGAGTTCGTCCAGCAGGGCGGGGAGTGCGGCGACCGTGTCCGCGTACCCGAAGTGCAGGCTCACGACGGACCCGTTGCGGACCTTGTCGAGGACGTTGCGGGCGACGGCGGGGGCGCCGGGGGAGGTGAAGTCGAGGGAGTCGACGTCGTAGGACAGGACGTGCGGGTAGCCGGCCCGCCGGGCCAGCGCGGCGACGAGCGGGGAGGCGCGGGAGGCGCGGGAGGGCCGGAACCAGGTGCCGACGGATCCGGTGAGCCGGCGCAGCCGCTGTGCGCACCCGGTGATCTCGGCCGTCGCCTCGGCCTCGGACATCGCGTTGACGTCCAGATGCCGCTGGGTGTGGTTGCCGAGGTCGTGGCCGCCGTCGAGGACCCGGCGGGCGACGTCGGGGTGTTCGTCGAGCCAGGTCCCGACGGCGAGGACGGTGACCCGGGCGCCGTGCCGTTCGGCTTCGCCGAGCAGGGCCCGGGCGACGGCGGGATCGCCCTGTCCGTGGAAGGTGAGGGCGACCTGGGGGCGGCCGCGGGGACCGTGCGTGATCTGGGCGGGCTGACCGGGGAAGGCGCGCGGAGCGGGGGCGGCCGGGGACCGGGCGGCGGAGGGCCGGGAGACGGGGGACCGGGAGACGGCGGCGGGCTGGACGGCGGCGCCGGAGGAGGGCACGGCGGGCGAGCACCCGGCCGCGAACGCACCCCCGGCGACGAGCCCGGCGCCCGCCCGCAGCGCGGAACGGCGGTCGGATGGGGTCACCCGCACCATTTAAGGGGTGATATGTCGCGATTCCGGCCATTGACGCCTCGGCCGCGTCCGCCGGCCGGGCGCGGGACGGACCGGTCAGCGGTCGGCGACCCGCATCTCGAACCAGGTCGTCTTGCCGCGGGGCAGCAGGTCGACCCCCCACCGGTCGGACAGCTTGTCGACGAGGAAGAGGCCCCGCCCGCTGACGTCCATCTCCTGAACCGGCATCAGACAGGGCAGCCCGCGGGAGGGATCGCGGACCTCCACGCGGATCCAGCCGCGCCGGCGCCGCATCCGCAGGCCGAAGACGCGGGCGCCGGTGTGCCGCACGGCGTTGCCGACGAGTTCGGAGACGAGCAGCACCACGTCCTCGGTCGTCTTGGGGCCGAGCCCCCACTGGCGCAGGACCACGACCTGGGCCAGCCGGCGGGCCGCGGCGGCGGACTCGGGACGGGAGGGCAACGGAACCTCGCCCTCCGTCGGGTTGCCGAACAACTCCAGCGCTTTGAGCGCCCGTTCGTCCTCGACCGCAGGCGACCAGCGTGCCGCGGCCGCACGGCTGTGTCCCCGCGGCTGTTCGATGCCCTCCAGCCCCGCCATGCCCCCATCATGGCCGCCCCGAGCCCCCTCCGGGGCCGTTCCTGTGGAATACGCCCCCCGGAATCCCCCGTTCCGATCGACCCGTTCGGCATATGCCAGCGGCAGCGCAGATGCCGACAAACCCTCCCTGACCTGCTGCGGACATCCGCCCCGAGGCAGGCGACGGGGACCCTCGACACAACAGGCTCAAGGTCGCCTCAAGGTTCCCGTAAACCGCCCCATCGGGGGACGCGGGTGAGACGCCCCGTCAAGAGCAAGTGCCGGCGACGCCCCCGAAAGAGACCTCACTCACAGGAACTTGGCCTTGCCGGGCCCTTCCGCCACGAAGCTGCGCATGCCCGTCTCACGGTCGGCGGTGGCGAACAGACCGGCGAACCAGGTGCGTTCCACCGCCAGGCCCGTCTCGATGTCCGTCTCCAGACCGGTGTCGACCGCCTCCTTCGCGGCGCGCAGCGCGAGCGCCGGTCCCTGCGCCAGCTTCGCCGCCCAGGCGTGCGCCTCCGTGTACACGTCGGCGGCCGGCACCACCCGGTCCACCAGGCCGAGGGTCAGCGCCTCGTCCGCCTTGACCATCCGGCCCGTGAAGATCAGGTCCTTCGCCCTGGAGGGGCCGATCAGCCGGGAGAGACGCTGAGTGCCGCCGGCCCCGGGGATCAGCCCGAGCAGGATCTCCGGCTGGCCCAGCTTCGCGCTGTCCCCGGCGATGCGGAAGTCCGCGCAGAGCGCGAGTTCACAGCCACCGCCCAGCGCGTACCCGGTCACGGCCGCCACGACCGGCTTGGGGATGCGGGCCACCGCGGTGAAGGACTCCTGCAGGGCACGGGAGCGCAGCACCATCGCGGTGTGGTCCATGTCCTGCATCTCCTTGATGTCCGCGCCCGCCGCGAACACCTTCTCGCCGCCGTACAGGACGACCGCGCGGACGTCGCCGCGCCGGGTCGCCTCCTCGGCGAGCTCCTTGAGACGGTCCTGTGTGGCGACGTCCAGCGCGTTCATGGGCGGGCGGTCGAGGCGGATCGTGCCGACGCCTTCGGCGACTTCGAGATTCACGGTCATGGCAGCAGGTTAACCACCACTAACGCGGGCGGGGGGAACCCTACTTCTTCCAGTCCGCCCAGGAGATGTTCCAGCCGTTGAGGCCGTTGGACGGGTCGACCGTCGGGTCGGTGGAGTTCTTCACGACGACCACGTCGCCGACCATCGACTGGTTGAAGAACCACGCGGCCGGCACGGAGCCGTCGTAGCCGCCGCGCACGTCCCGCAGGCCGATGCAGCCGTGGCTGGCGTTGTAGTTGCCGAAAGCGTCGCCGCCCCAGTAGTTGCCGTGCACGAAGGTGCCGGAGTTGGTCAGCCGCATGGCGTGCGGGACGTCCTTGATGTCGTACTCGCCGTCGTAGCCGACCGTGTCGCCGTTCATGCGGGTCACGGTGAACTTCTCGCTGATGACCATCTGGCCGTTCCAGGTGGCGTAGCCGGGCTTGCCGGTGGTGACCGGGACGGTCTTGACGACCTTGCCCTCCCGCATGACCTTCATCGTGTGCTTCTTGGCGTCCACGACGGTCACCTGGTCGCGGCCGATGGTGAAGGACAGCTTCTTGGACTGCTTGCCGTAGACGCCCTTGCGGCCCTCGACGCCGTCGAGGTTCAGCTCGACCGTCACCTTGGTGCCGGCCTTCCAGTACTTCTCCGGGCGGAAGTCCAGACGGTCGTTGCCGAACCAGTGGCCCTCGACCTCGACCGCCGGCACGGTCGTGATCCTGATGGCCTTCTCGACGTCCGCCGGCTTGGTGATGCCCCGGGTGAAACGGACCGAGAACGGCATGCCGACGCCGACCGTGGAGCCGTCCTCGGGCGTGAAGTTGCCGATGAAGGTGTTCTGCGGGCTCAGCGTGGTGAAGGCGGAGTCCTCGGCGGCCGTGCGGCCGGCGGAGTCCTTGGCGACCGCGTGCACCTGGTACGCGGTGGACGCGGCCAGGTGCGTGGCGGGCGTCCAGCCGGCGCCGTCCGCCGAGATCGCGCCGTCGATCTTCCTGCCCTTGGCGTCCTTGACGGTGACCTCGGTCAGCTTGCCCTTGGCCGCGGTGACCTTGAGGGCGCCGCTGGTGTCCACGTCCTTCGCGCCGGTCTTCGGGGCGATGGTGACGACCGCCTCCGACTGCTTGCTCTCCACGGCGGCCGTGGACCCCTTGTCGCCGTCGGCCTTCGCGTCGGACCCGGAACCCGAGCCCTCACCGCCCCCGCCGCACGCCGTGACGGCGAGCAGCATCCCGCCCACGATCAGCGCCAGCCGTCTGTTGCGGCCCCGTGAGCGCCCGCCAACCGACGCCCCCGATATCGGTCGCACGTTCAAGTCGTTCTCCCCTCGCAAGGCCCTGGTCAGGCCCCCACCCCAGCGCTCCCGCGCGATCTCTGGCGCATATTAACCGTACGAATTTGAGCTTCGTGTCAGGCCAAGGTCACCGTTCCGTCCCAACTGGGACCACGCAACGGCGGGGATGGTTGCACCGGGAGGAAGGTCAGTTCAGGGCGCTGCCCGCCGTCCACTCCCGCCAGGTCATGTTCCAGCCGCCGAGGCCGTTGTCCGGGGCGACCTGCTTGTCCTTGCTGTGGACCACCTCGACGACGTCGCCGACGAGCGAACGGTCGAAGAACCAGCCCGCGGGCGTGTCCGAGCCGCCGCCCTTCACGTCCCGCAGACCCACGCAGCCGTGGCTGACGTTGGCCCTGCCGAAGACGTCCTGCGCCCAGTAGTTGCCGTGCAGGAAGGTGCCGGAACCGGTCAGCCGCATGGCGTGCGGAACATCCGGAATGTCGTACTCGCCCTTGCCGTTCGCCTTCTTGAAACCGACCGTGGCGCCGTTCATCCGGGTCAGCTCCAGCATCTCGCTCACCACCATCTTGCCGTTGTAGGTGGTGTTCTCGGGCGATCCGGCCGTGATCGGCACCGTGGCCAGCAGTTCGCCGTCCCGCCGCACCTGCATCGTGTGCTTCGCGGCGTCCACCAGGGACACCTGGCTGCGGCCGACGGTGAAGGAGAACGACTTGTCCTGGAGGCCGTAGACGCCGGGCGCCCCCTCGACGTCCCGCAGCGCGAGGTCGACCGTGACCTCGGTGCCCGGCCGCCAGTACTCCTCGGGGCGGAAGTCGAGCCGGGTGTCGCCGAACCAGTGCGCCCGGATCTCGGTGGCGGGCTCGGCCGTGACCCGGACGGCGCGTTCGACGGCCGCGCGGTCGCCGATCTCGCGGTTGAACTCCAGCGAGACGATCATCCCGGTGCCCACGGTGGCCCGGTTCTCGGGCGTGACGTACCCGATGAAGCGCTTCTCGGGGACGAAGGTGGTGAACGTGGTGTGCCGCGCCGAACGGTTGCCCTCCCCGTCCAGCGCCACCACGTCGACCGTGTAGCGGGCGGCGAGCCCGAGCCGGGCCTCGGCCGGCCGCCAGCTCAGACCGTCCGCGGCGATCCGCCCCTTCACCTCGCTCTCCCGCGCGTCCTGCGATCTGACGACCTTCACCGACTCCAGCCGTCCGTCCGGCACCCGCACCGACAGATCCGTCCCGGGCCGCACGCCCCGCGCGCCGTCCTGAGGGGTGACGCGGATGACGTCCTCGGGGGCGGGGGGCTTGCCCAGCATCCGGTCGAGTCCGCTGCGGCTGTCACCTCCGCCGGTACAGCCGGCGGCCCCGGCCAGCAGTCCTGCCCATGTCAGTACGGCGGCCAGTGCGATCCCCGCGCGCCGTGCGCGCCCATGTACATGCCTCACGGGGTGTCCAACGACCGGGCACGCTCCGGGGAAACGTGAGTGCGAGGGCCGCTCTGGGCAGACATGGGGGGAGGACGACGCGAAAGGGAGCCGCGGACGGGACACCGCGCGCTCCTCTCCCCCGTCGTCCCACGAGCCGCGGGAGGGCTAGACGGTGTCCAGCGCAGCCGAGCAGGAGGCGGTGGCGGCCGAGCGCGCCACGCCGGAGGCCGTCGTGAACGGCGTCTCGCGCAAGGTGCCGGGCCCGCCCGTGTGGCCGGGCGCGTCCACACCGCTGGGCGCCCGGTTCCGGGTCGGCCCGGACGGGGTCGCCGGCACCAACTTCGCGCTGTGGGCGGGCGGTGCGGAGGCGGTCGAGCTGTGCCTGTTCGACGAGGCCGGCCGGGAGACGCGCGCCCGGCTCACCGAGCTGACGCACGAGATCTGGCACGGCTTCGTGCCCGGGATCATGCCCGGCCAGCGCTACGGCTACCGGGTGCACGGCCGCTGGGACCCGTGGACCGGCGGCCGCTGGAATCCGGCGAAGCTGCTCCTCGACCCGTACGCCCGCGCTGTGGACGGCGAGTTCCTGCTGCCGCCCGAGGTGTACGGGCACGTCCGCGACTGGCCCCAGCAGCAGGTCGCCGACACCGTGCGCGACGAGCGCGACTCCGCGCCGCACGTCCCGAAGGGCGTCGTCGTGCACGACGACGACGACTGGGCCGACGACCGCCGTCCGAAGACGCCGTGGGCGGACTCGGTGATCTACGAGCTGCACGTGCGGGGCTTCACCCGACGGCACCCCGGCGTCCCGGAGGAACTGCGCGGCACCTACGCCGGTCTGGCGCACCCGGCGGCCGTGGAGCATCTGGTGCGGCTGGGCGTGACGGCGGTGGAGCTGCTGCCGGTCCACCAGTTCGCGCACGAGGACCATCTGCTGCGCCGCGGCCTGAAGAACTACTGGGGCTACAACTCGATCGGCTACTTCGCCCCGCACGCCGCGTACGCGGCCTCGGGGACGACGGGTCAGCAGGTCGGCGAGTTCAAGCGGATGGTGCGCGCCCTGCACGCGGCCGGGATCGAGGTGATCCTCGACGTCGTCTACAACCACACGGCGGAGGCGGGCGAACTGGGCCCGACCCTGTCGTTGAAGGGCATCGACAACCGCGGCTACTACCGCCTGCAGTCCGACGCCCGGCGCTACGCCGACTACACGGGCTGCGGGAACACCCTGCAGGTGGTCCAGCCGCATGTGCTGCGCCTGATCACCGACTCGCTGCGCTACTGGGTGACGGAGATGGGCGTCGACGGCTTCCGCTTCGACCTGGCGGCGGCGCTCGCCCGGTCCATGCACGACGTCGACATGCTCTCCCCGTTCCTGGCGGTGATCGCGCAGGACCCGGTGCTGCGCCGGGTGAAGCTCATCGCCGAACCCTGGGACGTGGGCTCGGGCGGCTACCAGGTGGGCGCCTTCCCGCCGCTGTGGACGGAGTGGAACGACCGCTACCGTGACGCCGCCCGGGACTTCTGGCGGCACGCCCTGCCGGACGTGCGGGAGATGGGCTACCGGCTGTCGGGCTCGAGCGATCTGTACGCGTGGGGCGGACGGCGGCCGTACGCGTCGGTCAACTTCGTGACCGCGCACGACGGCTTCACCCTGCGCGACCTGGTGTCGTACGAGCGCAAGCACAACGAGGCCAACGGCGAGGGCAACCGGGACGGCACGAACGACAACCGCTCCTGGAACGGCGGCGTCGAGGGCGCGACCACCGACGAGGACCTCCAGGCACTGCGGCGACGGCAGCTGCGCAACCTGCTGACGACGCTGCTGCTGTCGACGGGCGTGCCGATGCTGGTCGCGGGGGACGAGTTCGGACGCACCCAGCAGGGCAACAACAACGCCTACTGCCAGGACAACGAGATCAGCTGGGTGGACTGGGGGCTGCTGGAGGAGCCGGGCTGGCGGGCCCTGTTCGACCTCACCGCCCGGCTGATCGCGCTGCGGCACCGCCACCCGGTGCTCCGCCGCCGCGCCTTCTTCTCCGGCCGGGCGCACTCGGCGGACGGCCTGCGGGACCTGGCCTGGTTCACGGAGCGGGGCACGGAGATGACGGAAGGGGACTGGTACGCGCCCGCGGCGACGCTGGGGATGTACCTCTCAGGGCGGGACATCCCCGGTCGCGACGATCGGGGCGCCCCGATCGCCGACGACAGCTTCCTCGCCGTCCTGCACGCGGGGGACCGTCCGGTGGACTTCGTCCTCCCGGGTCCGCCGTGGGCGCAACGGTACGAGGTGGTCGTCGACACGTCCCGCGAGGAACAGGACGAGGCGCCCGGGGTCGCCCTCCCGGCCGGCACCACCGTGACGGTGCCGGCACGGGCGGTACTGCTGCTGCGGGTCGCGGAGTGAGTCCGGCGGAGGCGAGCGGCGAACACCCGCGGACGGAGGGCGGCGGGCCGGTGAGCGGCGGGCATGTGGGCGGCGGGTCAGCCGAGGATGCCCCGCTCGTACGCTCTCGCCACCGCGGCCGCGCGGTCGTTGACGCCCAGCTTGGCGTACAGGTGGGTGAGGTGGGTCTTGACCGTGGCCTCGCTGATGAACAGGTCGCGGGCGATCTCACGGTTGGAGGCGCCCCTGGCGACCAGGGCCAGCACCTCGCGCTCACGCGCGGAGAGCGGCTCCTCGCCGGGGCCGCGGGGGGCGCGGACCGCGGAGACCAGCCGGGTGGCCACGGCGGGCGACAGGACCGTACGGCCCTGCGCCGCCGCGCGGACCGCCGTGAACAGCTCGTCTCGAGGGGCGTCCTTGAGGAGGTAGCCCGTCGCGCCGGCCTCGATCGCGGGGAGCGTGTCGGAGTCGGTGTCGTACGTCGTGAGGACGAGGACCCTGGCGCGGGCGCCGCCGCGGGTCAGCTCGCGGATGGCGTCCACTCCCCCGCCGCCGGGCATCCGCAGGTCCATCAGGATCACGTCGGGATCGAGTTCGCCCGCCTTCGCGACGGCCTCGACGCCGTTCGACGCCTCGCCGAGGACCGTGAAGCCGGGGGCCGACTCGAACATGCCGCGCAGGCCGTCCCGCACCACGGGATGGTCGTCGACGATCAGCAAGGAGACGCGCGGGTCATCTGTCATGGCGGACCAACGGTACGCGAGCCGACAGTGCGCTTCCGTGTCCCGGCTCGGACTCCACGGCGAAGGAGCCCGCGATGCGTTCGGCGCGGGCCCGCATGCCGTCGAGGCCGAACCCCCCGGCCGCGGAGCGGGCCGGCAGGGCGAGCGGGTCGAAACCGAGGCCGTCGTCGCGGATGTCGAGGATCACCTCGTCGCCCAGGAACGACAGGGTGACGCCGAGGCGCGAGGCCCAGGCGTGGCGGGCGGCGTTCGACAGAGCCTCCTGCGCGATGCGCAGCAGGGTGGCGGCGACCTCCTCGTGGAGCTGCTCCGCGGTGCCGGTGAGCGTGAACTCCGCTCGCACACCCGTGCGTTCGCCCCATTCGGCGACCGTCGTCTTCAAGGCCTCGGGCAGCCCGGCGTCCGCCAGCGCCACCGGGGCCAGATTGTGCACGGAGCGGCGGGCCTCGCCGAGGCTGTGCCGGGCCAGGTCGAAGGCGCGCTGGAGATGGGTGCGGGCGACGTCGGGGTCGGGGGTGTTCGTCACCACCTGAAGCTGGGCGATGATCCCGGTCAGGCCCTGGGCGAGGGTGTCGTGGATCTCGGCGGCGAGGCGGCGGCGTTCGTCGGCCACCCCCGCCTCCCTGGCCTGGACGAGGAGTTGGGCGTGCAGCGCGGCGTTCTCGTCGAGGGCCCGCTGCAGGGCGGCGTTGGTGCGTTCGAGTTCGGCGATGGTCGCGGTGCGCTCGTGGGCGCGCCGCGTCTCCTGCTCGGTGAGGTGTGCGACGACCATCTGCAGGCCGGAGTTGGCCACCAGAAGCCCGGCGAAGACGATCCACTGCGTCAGGCCGTCGAAGGGCATCCCGCCGGCCTGCGCACCGGCCACGGTGACCGCGCTCATGAACAGTCCGAGCCGCTGCCACCGCTCCGGGAGGGTCTCGTCGGCGTCCATGTAGCCGGCGGCGGCGTAGAACGCGAAGAACGGGTTGAGCCAGGTGAGGGCGAAGGCGAGGCCCCAGCGGGCGACGTAGTAGGCGGCGCCGCCCGGGGACGGGGTGCGCATCCGGCCGGGGCGGCGCGTGCTGTGCCGGCACAGCTGGAGCACGACCGCGGCGCCGAGCAGTGACCAGGCGGTGTACCAGGTGTCCGGTGCGACGTGCGGGTCGGCGGAGGCGATCGCGAGAACGGCGCTGATGCCGAGCAGCCCGTAGGGCCCCCAGGTGTGCAGTTGCTCCCAGCGCCGGTCGATCCGGCTGTCCGCCGTGGTCATGCCCACAGTCTGCACGGCCGCCCGCCCGCCTACTCCCAACGGAACCAGCGGGCCGCGGCGCCCGTCAGCAGCAGGATCCACATCGCCAGCACGCCCAGGTGGTCCCAGCCGGGCCAGTGACCGGCCGCCGCCTGGTTCAGGGCCTGCGCGGCCGCCCCGAAGGGGGTCCAGCCCACGACGCGGGCGAGGACGTCCGGCATGTTCTGCACCGGCACCCACACCCCGGCGCAGAACATCGACGGGAAGAACACGGCCGAGCCGATCGCGCCGGCGATCTTCGTCGTGGGGGACAGGGCGGACACCACCGATCCGAGGGCGAGGGCGACCAGGACCGCCAGCAGCAGGGCGACGGCGTATCCGAGGGGCTGCTCGGGCAGGCGCACGTCGAAGCCGAGCCGTCCGACCGCCAGGACCAGCAGCGCCGACGCCAGGGAGGCCCCGCCGTAGACCAGCATCTGCGCGGACAGCAGGACGGCCGGGCGGACCGGTGTCACGGACATCCGGCGCAGGATGCCGCGCTCCCGGTATCCGGTGAGGGTCTGCGGCATCGACTGCAGGCCGCCGACGATCAGACCGAGCAACACGGCCACCGGGACGTAGACGTCGACGGTGCGCAGACCGCCGAGGTCGTCGCTCGGATGCCGGAAGGACGGGACGGACCCGAGGATCACCAGCAGCAGGGCCGGGAAGAGCAGGATCCAGAAGAGGGCGCCCGGTTCGCGGCGGAAGAGGCGGACCTCGGTGCGCAGTACGGCGGTGCTCATGCCACGGCCTCCTTCGTGCCGCCGCTCGTGTCGTCGTGCGGGGCGTCGTGAGCGGTGTCGTGCGGGGCGCCGTGCGGGGCGTTCTTCGTCAGGTCGAGGAAGGCGTCGTCGAGGGTGGCGTCCAGGACGCGCAGCTGGTGGGCGGTGACGCGCCGGCGGGCGAGGAGGGTGATGACGGCGTTGACGGTCTCGTCGGTGCCGGACAGCGTGAGGCGGCCGTCCCGGTGCCGGACGGAGGCGAGCTCGGGCAGGGCGTTCAGGTCACGGTCGTCCAGCGGGGCGGACGGGGTGAAGCTGATGACGGTGGCCCCCGCCGAGCGCCGGACGAGGTTCGCCGGGGTGTCCAGGGCGGCCACCCGGCCCCCGTCGATCACCGCGATCCGGTCGCACAGCCGCTGGGCCTCCTCCATGAAGTGGGTGACCAGCAGCACGGTGACGCCGTTCGCGCGCACGTCCTCGACGATCTGCCAGGTGTCCCGGCGGGCCCGCGGGTCGAGGCCGGTGGTCAGCTCGTCCAGGACGACGATCCTCGGGTCGCCGATCAGCGCGAGTGCGATGAACAGGCGCTGCTTCTGGCCGCCGGACAGTTTCGCGAACCGGGTGGTCAGCTTCGGGGCCAGGCCGAGGCGCTCCGCGAGCGGCCCCCAGTCGAGCGGCCGCGGATGGAAGGAGGCGTACAGCTCCAGGGCCTCGCGGACGGTCAGCTTCGGCTGCAGCTCGCTCTGCTGGAGCTGGGCGCCGAGGATGCGGGCGACCTTCTCGTGGTCGGCGACGGGATCGAGGCCGGCCACCCGGACCCGGCCCCCGTCGGGCACCCGCAGGCCCTCGACGCACTCCACGGTGGTGGTCTTGCCGGCGCCGTTCGGACCGAGGACGCCGAAGATCTCCCCCTCCTCCACGGCGAAGGAGACGCCGTCGACGACCGCACGGCCGTCATAGGTCTTGCGCAGGTCGGTGACTTCGATGACAGGCATGGCACCAGCGTCCCGGGCGGGGCCCGGCCGGCACATCGGCCGACTCGCTCGGACGGACATCGGCCGATCGGTCGACCCGGCCGTACGACTCCTCGAACACGCAGGTCGTAGGACCAGCGACGGAGCCCGGACGGACCGAAACTCGGTGGGCTCTGTCAGTGCCGGTCCGTAGGCTCGCGGTGATGGCCGAGACACGTGCAACCACCCCCGACCGTTCCGCCGTACGCTCCCTGCTGCGCCTGTGGCCGTACGTCAGACCCGTGCGGCTGCGGCTGTTCACGGCCGCCTTCGTCGCCGTGCTCGCCTCCTGTGCCGGGCTGGTGATCCCCCTCGTCCTCAAGTGGATGGTGGACGGCCCGGTGGCCGACCGGGACACGGCCGGGGTCTGGCTGGGCTCGCTCTGCCTGCTGCTCCTCGGGTTCACCGAGGCGCTGCTGTTCGGGATGCGGCGCTGGCTGGTGGCGCGTCCGCTGTCGCACGTCGAGGCGCAGATGCGGGCGGAGTTGTACGGGCGGCTCCAGCGGCTGCCGGTGGCGTTCCACGACCGGTGGGCGTCGGGCCAGCTGTTGTCCCGGGCGACGGCCGATCTGGGGATGGTGCGGATGTTCCTCGCCTTCCCCCTGACGTTCCTGCTGGTCAACTCGGTCACGATCGTGTTCGGCGTCGTCATCATGCTGCTCCAGGACTGGCAGCTCGGGCTGGTCATCCTCGGACCGGCCATACCCGTCGTCGTGATGTGCGTGTACTTCGAGCACCGGTACGCCGTCGTGGCGCGCCGGGCACAGGACCAGGTCGGGGATCTGACGACCGTCGTCGAGGAGAGCGTCCTCGGGATCCGGATCGTGAAGGGCTTCGGCCGGCACCGCAGCCAGGCGCGCGCCTTCCGCGAACTGTCGTCGACCCTGCGCGGCACCGAACTGGCCAAGGCCCGGCTGCTGGCCACCATCTGGGCCGTCATCGTGACGCTGCCCGAGCTGGCGATCGGGGCCGCGCTGGTGCTGGGGGCGGTGCAGGTGGCGGACGGCGAACTGTCCGCGGGCACCCTGGTCGCCTTCCTGTCCACCGCGCTCGCGCTGCGCTGGCCGGTGGACTCCATCGGGTTCCTGCTGGCGATGAGCCAGGAGGCGGCGACGGCCACACAGCGGTACTTCGAGGTGATGGACGAGGAGCCGGAGCGGGACACCGTCGTCCGGGCGGAACCCGGTCGCGCGGGCGCGGAGTCGGACGCGACGGCCGACGGCGGACTCCGCTTCGACGGCGTGACGTTCCGCTACCCGGACGCCGCCCCCGGCTCCCGGCCCACCCTCGACGGTGTCGACCTGCACATCCGGCCCGGCGAGTCCATGGCCCTGGTCGGGTCGACCGGCAGCGGCAAGACCACCCTCACCGCCCTCGTCCCCCGGCTGCACGAGGTGACGGCGGGGCGCATCACCCTGGACGGCGAGGACGTCACCGCGATGCCCCGCGAGGAGCTGCGCGCGCGGGTCGCCGTGGCCTTCGAGGAACCGACCCTGTTCTCCGCGAGCGTCGGCGAGAACGTGCTCATGGGCGCGGACGACCGGGCGGGCGCCGTCGAGCTGGCACGGGCGCTGGACGTGGCGCAGGCCGGGTTCGTGCACACGCTGCCGCAGGGCGTCGACACCCAGGTCGGCGAGCAGGGGCTCAGCCTCTCCGGCGGACAGCGGCAGCGGCTCGCACTGGCCAGGGCCGTCGTCGGCCGGCCCCGCTTCCTCGTCCTGGACGACCCGCTCTCCGCGCTGGACGTGCACACCGAGGCGGCCGTGGAGGCCGCGCTGCGGCAGGTCCTCGCCGACACCACCGCGCTGATCGTCGCCCACCGCCCGTCCACCGTGCTCCTCGCCGACCGGGTGGCGCTGCTGTCCGACGGCCGGATCGCCGCGGTGGGCACCCACCAGGAACTGCTGCGCGACAACCCCGAGTACGCCCACCTCATGTCAGGAACCGGCCGCCAGGAGGACGACCGATGAGCGCCCCCACGACGTCGTCCCCCACGACCGACGACGACACACCGCGGGACTCGGGCCCGCGGGCCGCGCAGGACCCCTTCGACAAGGACGTCCTGCCCACCGTGCCCGGCGCCACCGGCGCGCTGCTGCGTTCCCTGCTGGCCCCGATGCGGGCGCGCGTCGCCCTCACCACGCTTCTGCTGCTGCTCCAGCAGGCGGCCGTGCAGGCGGGTCCGCTGCTGGTGGCGTACGCCATCGACCGCGCCGTGCCGGCGCTGCGGGCCGACGACCACGGGCCGCTGGTCGCGGTGGGCGCCGGCTACCTGCTGTGCGCGGTGGCGTCCGGCGGCCTGCAGTACGCGTTCCTGCTCGCCTCCGCCCGCGTCAACCAGGACGTGCTGCTCGACCTGCGCGGCCGGATCTTCCGGCACGCGCAGGCGCTGAGCCTCGACTTCCACGAGCGCTACACGTCGGGCCGTCTGATCTCCCGCTCCACGAGCGACGTGGAGGCCCTGCGCGAGCTCCTCAACGAGGGGCTGCAGGAACTCGTGACGGTCGTGCTGTCCTTCCTGTTCATCTCCGCGATGCTGCTCTGGCTGGACCTCGGCCTGGGCGCCGTCGCGGTCGCGTCGTTCGTGCCGCTGTACGGCCTCGTCCGGGTCTACCAGCGGCGCGCGGGCCGGGTGTTCACGGCCCGCTCGACCGCGATCGCGGCCGTGATCGTGAAGTTCGTGGAGACGATGAACGGCATCCGGCCGGTGCGCGCCTTCCGGCGTGAGGCCGTCAACGAGGCCGGTTTCCGGGTCCTCAACCGGCGGCACGAACGCAGGAACGGCGACGCGCTGCTGGAGATGGCGCGGTACGTCGTCGGATCGCGGCTGGTCGCCAACACGGCGGTCGCTGCGATCGTGCTGTGGGGCGCCATGCGGGTCGCGGACGGTTCGCTGGAGCTCGGTGTGCTGGCGGCGGCGGTGCTGTACCTGCGGCGGCTGTACGACCCGATCGACCGGCTCGGCATGTTCCTCAACTCCTACCAGTCGGCGGCCGCGTCCCTGGAGAAGATCGCGGGGCTGCTCGCGCAGAAGCCGTCCGTGCCGGAGCCGTCGGCGCCGCGGGAGCTGCCCGCCCTGCGCGGCGAACTCCCCGGCAGGGAGGTCGTCTTCGACGGGGTCTCCTTCGGCTACCGCACGGGCGGCGAGGTCCTGCCCCGCTTCGACCTGGCCCTTCCCGCCGGGCAGACGGTCGCCGTGGTCGGCTCGACCGGCGCCGGCAAGTCCACGCTGGCCAAGCTGCTCGCCCGCTTCTACGACCCCTCCGAGGGCCGGGTGCTGCTGGACGGGGTGGACCTGCGCGAGCTGGCCGTGCCCGAACTGCGGCGCGGTGTGGTGATGGTGACGCAGGAGGCGTTCCTGTTCTCCGGCACGGTCGCCGAGAACATCGCCATCGGGCGGCCGGACGCGTCGCGGGAGGAGATCGAGCGGGCGGCGAAGGCGATCGGCGCGCACGAGTTCATCAGCGCCCTGCCCGACGGGTACGACACCGACGTGCGCAAGCGCGGCGGCCGGATCTCCGCGGGCCAGCGCCAACTCGTCGCGTTCGCAAGGGCGTTGCTCGCCGACCCCGCGGTGCTGATCCTCGACGAGGCGACGAGTTCGCTGGACGTCCCGGGTGAGCGGGCCGTGCAGGCGGCGATGGCGACGGTGCTGAAGGGCCGTACGGCGGTGGTGATCGCGCACCGGCTGTCCACCGTGGAGATCGCCGACCGGGTGCTCGTCATGGAGCACGGCCGGATCGTCGAGGACGGCGGACCGGCCGAACTCATCGCGGGCACCGGCCGGTTCGCGGACCTGCACCGGGCCTGGCGGGACAGCCTGGCGTGAGCGGTCGGCGGGCGGCGGGGGCCGGTCAGAGGGCGGCGAGGGCCGGAAGGACGAGTGGATGATCGACGCGTACGAGGATCCCGGCACGCCCGACAGCCGCGGCGGCTGGGCGTATCTGGCCTGGCTGGTGCGCTGCCAGCCGTGGCGGTCGGCGGCCGGAGCGCTGCTGGCCAGCCTCTGGATGGTGCTGGCGGCGATCGCGCCGTACCTGCTGTCACGGGCGGTGGACGACGGGCTGGAACCCGGTGACACGGCCGCACTCGCGGGCTGGACGGCCGCGCTGCTCGCGGTGGGCGCGCTCAACGCGTGGGTGAGCATCATGCGGCACCGCACGATGACCCGGGTGCGCATGGACGCCTACTTCCGCACCACCAAGGTCGTCGTCGGGCACGCGGCCCGGCTGGGCGCCGCGCTGCCGCGCCGGGTGGGGGCCGGGGAGGTCGTCACCATCGGGGTGGGCGACGTGCACACCATCGCGGGTTCGCTGACGGTGGTCGGGCCCGGCGTGGGCTCGATCGTGGTGTACGTCTTCGTCGCCGGGCTCCTGCTGTCCGTGTCGCCGACGCTGGCGGCGGTCGTGCTGCTGGGGATGCCGGTGATCGCGGTGCTGGTCGGGCCGCTGATGGCGCGGCTGCAGGGCACGGAGGCGGAGTACCGGGAGCACCAGGGGGTGCTGACCGCGCGGATCGGCGACCTCGCGGGCGGGCTCAGGGTGCTCAACGGGCTGGGCGGCAAAGGGCTGTTCGCGGACTCCTTCGCCCGGGACTCGCAGCGGCTGCGGGCGCAGGGCTACCGGGTCGGCGCGGTCACCAGCTGGATGCAGGCACTCGGGGTGGGCCTGCCCACCCTGTTCCTCGCCGTCGTGACCTGGCTCGCGGCCCGGCTGGCCGCCCAGGGCGAGCTGACCGTGGGCGAGCTGGTGTCGGTGTACGGCTATGTCGCCGTCCTGGTCGGCCCGGTGGCGTTCCTCGTCGACATGGGCTACCAGCTGAGCCGGGGCGTGGTGGCCGCCCGGCGCGTCGTACGGCTGCTGCGCACGGAGCCCGAGCCGGACACCGGGACCGGCGACGCACCCGCCGAGCCGTCGGTGCTGCACGACCCCGACTCGGGTGTGCGGGTGGTCCCGGGCCGGCTGACCGCGCTGGCCGGGGGACGCCACTCGGACGTGACGGCCGTCGTGGACCGGCTCGGCCGGTACGGCCCCTCGGACGTCACCTGGGGCGGACGGCGGCTGGACGACCTGCCGTTGGAGCAGGTCAGGGCCCGCATCCTGGTCGCCGACCACGAGGCCGACCTGTTCGCCGGAACCCTGCGCGAGGCGGTCGGCGGACGGGGTGCGCCCTCGGCGGCGGAGGTCGCGCGGGCGGTGCGGGCGGCCGCGGCCGACGACATCGTGCAGGGTCTGCCCGAGGGGCTCGACTCGCCCGTGACCGCGCAGGGCCGCAGCCTCTCCGGCGGTCAGCGGCAGCGGGTACGGCTGGTGCGGGCCCTGCTCGCCGACCCCGAGGTGCTGCTGGCCGTGGAGCCGACGTCGGCGCTGGACGCGCACACGGAGGCGTCGGTCGCGGAGCGGCTGCACGCGTACCGTGCGGGCCGGACCACGCTCGTCACCAGCACCTCGCCGCTGGTCCTCGACCGCGCGGAGACGGTCCACTACCTGGTCGACGGGAAGGTCGCCGCGACCGGCCGCCACCGCGACCTGCTGCAACGGGAGCCGGGCTACCGCGCACTGGTGACCCGCGACGCCGACGACGCGGAGGAGGCCGTCCGATGACGACCGTGACCGGGAACGAGAGGGCGGCAGCCCGATGACGACGACCACGGCAGTCGACGACGGCGCCCCCGCGGGCCGGCTGCCCGTCGCCGGCCGCGCCGACGTGCGGCGTGCGGCGCTGCGGCTGGTACGGGCAGACCGGCGGGCGTTCGCCGGCGCGCTCGCCCTGAACGTGCTCGCCGCCGGGGCCGGCCTGGCCGGACCATGGCTGCTGGGGCGGATCATCGACGAGGTGCGGGCCGGGCGCGGCGTCGCGCCCGTCGACCGGCTGGCGGCGGCGATCCTGGTGTGCGCGGCGGCGCAGCTGCTGCTGGCGCGCTGGGCGCGGTACGCGGGGCACCGGTTCGGCGAGCGCACGCTGGCTCGGGTCCGGGAGGAGTTCGTCGGGCGGGCGCTCGCGCTGCCGGCGTCGGTCGTGGAGCGGGCCGGCGCCGGCGATCTGACCACCCGCGGCACCGCCGACGTGGCGGCCGTGGGCACGACCCTGCGGGACGCCGGGCCCGAGCTGCTGGTGTGCACGGTCCAGGCGCTGTTCACGCTCGGCGCGGTGTTCGTGATCGACCCGCTGCTGGGCGTCGTCGGGGTGCTGGCGCTGACGCCGATCTGGTTCGCGCTGCGCTGGTATCTGCGGCGGGCACGGGCCGGCTATCTGGCGCAGGGCGCGGCGGACTCCGAGGTCGCCGAGATCGTCGCGGCGACGGCGTCCGGGGCGCGGACGGTGGAGGCGTTCCGGCTCGAGCGGCGGCGCACGGCGGCGAACCGTGACGCGCTGGAGATCTCCCGGCGCGCCCGCTTCCACACGCTCTACCTGCGCACGGTGTTCTTCCCGGTGGTCGAGACGTCGTACTCGCTGCCGGTGGCGGGGGTGCTGCTGCTGGGTGGCGCGCTGCACGCGCGCGGGGCGATGAGTCTGGGCGCGGTGGTGGCGGCCACGCTGTATCTGCGGCAGTTCACCGAGCCGCTCGACCAGATCCTGGTGCGCGTCGAGCAACTGCAGAGCAGCGGGGCCTCGTTCGCCCGGGTGGAGGGCCTGGCCGGGGCGCCGCGGTCGGAGCACGAGGGCGGGACGGCGCCGGTCCCGGTGGACGACCGGATCGACGTGACGGGGGTGCGGTACGCCTACGAGCGCGGCGGCGAGGTGCTGCGCGGGGTCGACCTGACGGTGCGGCCCGGGGAGCGGCTGGCGGTCGTGGGTCCGTCGGGCGCGGGCAAGACCACGCTCAGCAGGCTGCTGGCGGGCGTGGACGCGCCGAGCGCGGGCTCGGTGACGGTGGGCGGGGCGCCGGTCGCCGAGCTGGCGCCCGAGACGTTGCGTCGGCAGGTCGTGCTGGTCACGCAGGAGCATCACGTCTTCATCGGCACGGTCCGCGACAACCTGCTGATCGCCGAACCCACGGCGGCCGACGCGCGGTTGTGGGCGGCGCTGGCCACGGTCGGGGCCGCCGACTGGGTGCGGGAACTGCCGGGCGGTCTGGACGCCGAGCTGGGCCGGGGCGGGGGCGGTGGCCGCACGACGGACGGCTCGCAGGCACAGCAGCTCGCCCTGGCCCGGGTGGTGCTGGCGGACCCGCACACGCTGATCCTGGACGAGGCGACCGCGCTGCTGGACCCGACGACGGCCCGGCACACCGAGCGGGCTCTGGCGGCGGTGCTCCGCGGGCGGACGGTCATCGCCATCGCCCACCGGCTGCACACCGCCCACGACGCGGACCGGGTCGCCGTGATGGTGGACGGTCGTCTCACCGAACTCGGCACGCACGAGGCGCTGGTGGCGGACGGCGGCGCGTACGCGGCGCTGTGGCGGACCTGGCACGGAGGGCCGTGAGCGCGCACGGCCCCGGGAAACGGGTGAGGGCGGAGCGGCGGATGCGACGACTCCGTATATCGAACACCGAATACCGGACAACGGACCTCTTCCGGCCAAATTTCTGACGCGCTCCTGACAGACAGCGCAATCCACTGCCACTCTTCCCTCTGCTGGTTCACAGCAACCCCACAGTTACGCGCACGCTCCACGTTCCGCCTTTGTTCTGCGTACCGCCTTTGTCGTGCCCGTCCGGCCCACCCGCCGTTCGGGTCTCCCTGGCCGCGTGATCCGCGGCCGCGCAGAAGGAGTCAGTGTTGAGCAGCAGTCCCTCTCGCAGACGCACCCCCCACAGCCCCTCCCGTCGTGCCGCGGCCGTCGCCCTCGTCGGCGTCTCCGCGCTCATAGCCGCCGCCGTGCAGTCCGGCGCCGCGAACGCCGCCCCGGAGAAGGCACCGCAGGCGGCGGGCAAGGCCGACCCGGCCCACACGGCCCTCGCGCTCTCCCCGTCCCAGCGCACCGAGCTGATCCGCGCCGCGGAGGCCTCCCGGGCGCAGACCGCAGCGGCCCTCGGCCTCGGCTCGCAGGAGAAGCTGGCCGTCAAGGACGTCGTCAAGGACGCCGACGGCACCCTGCACACCCGCTACGAGCGCACCTACGCGGGCCTCCCGGTCCTCGGCGGCGACCTGATCGTCGACACCGCCGCGTCCGGCGCCGCCAAGGGCGTCATCAAGGCGACGAACGCCACCATCAAGGTCCCCGGGCTCAGTCCGAGCGTCACCGCGGCGGCCGCCGAGCAGCAGGCGGTCAAGCGCGCCAAGGCCCTCGGCAGCACCAGCTCCACGGCCGACTCCGCGCCCCGCAAGGTGATCTGGGCGGCGAGCGGCAAGCCCGCCCTGGCGTACGAGACCGTCGTCGGCGGCTTCCAGGACGACGGCACGCCGAACCAGCTGCACGTCATCACGGACGCGGCCACCGGCGCGAAGCTCTTCGAGTACCAGGGTGTCAGCACGGGCGTCGGCAACACCCAGTACAGCGGCCAGGTCACGCTCGGCACGACCCAGTCGGGTTCGAACTTCACGCTGAACGACGGCGCGCGCGGCAACCACAAGACGTACAACCTCAACCGCGGTTCGTCCGGCACCGGCACGCTGTTCTCGCAGACCAGCGACACCTGGGGCAACGGCACCACGTCGAACGCCGCCACCGCGGGCGCCGACGCGCACTACGGCGCCGCGGCCACCTGGGACTTCTACAAGACGTCCTTCGGCCGCAGCGGCATCAAGAACGACGGCGTGGGCGCGTACTCGCGGGTGCACTACGGCAACGCGTACGTGAACGCGTTCTGGGACGACAACTGCTTCTGCATGACGTACGGCGACGGCTCCGGCAACGCCAATCCGCTGACCTCCCTCGACGTCGCCGGGCACGAGATGAGCCACGGCGTCACCTCCGTCACCGCCAAGCTGAACTACAGCAACGAGGCCGGCGGCCTCAACGAGGGGACCTCGGACATCTTCGGCACGGGGGTGGAGTTCTTCGCGGCCAACTCCTCCGACGTGGGCGACTACCTCATCGGCGAGAAGATCAACATCAACGGCAACGGCACCCCGCTGCGCTACATGGACAAGCCCAGCAAGGACGGCGCGTCCCGGGACAACTGGTCGTCCAGCGTGGGCGGCCTCGACCCGCACTACTCGTCCGGCCCCGCCAACCACTTCTTCTACCTGCTGAGCGAGGGCAGCGGCGCCAAGGTCATCAACGGCGTCAGCTACAACTCGCCCACCGCGGACGGGCTTCCGGTCACCGGCATAGGCCGCGACAAGGCACTGCAGATCTGGTACCGCGCACTGACGACGAAGTTCACCTCCAACACGACCTACGCGGGCGCCCGCACCGGCACCCTCGCGGCGACGGGTGAGCTGTACGGCACCACCTCCGCCGAGTACAAGGCGGTGCAGGACGCGTGGGCGGGCATCGCGGTGGGCGCGCGTTCGGGCGGCGGCGGGGGTGGCGGCACCTCCTTCGAGAACACGGCCGACGTATCGATTCCGGACAACGGAGCGGCGGTCAACTCGTCGATCACCGTCTCCGGCCGCACCGGCAACGCGCCGTCGAACCTCGCGGTGGCGGTCGACATCGTGCACACCTACATCGGCGACCTCCGGGTGCAGCTGATCGCCCCCGACGGCACCGCCTACACGCTGAAGGCGTACGGCACCGGCGGCAGCACGGACAACCTCAACACCACGTACACGGTCGACGCCTCGTCCGAGGTAGCCAACGGTGTCTGGCAGTTGAGGGTCCAGGACAACGCGGCCCAGGACACCGGCTACATCAACAGCTGGAAGCTCACCTTCCCGTAGGCCGCGGGGCCCGCACGGGCCACGCGAAGCAGCCTGACAGGCACCGCACAGGGCGCCGCCCCGGAGGCACCACCTCCCCGGGGCGGCGTCCCCTTTTTGCCCTCCCCTTACCCACGTCCTGTTGGCGCTTTACCACAGCCCAACTCGGTTTACGTGCCTGCAATGTTCACCGGACAGTCGATTTTCGGCCAACATCACTTCGGGGTCCTGACATGTACGCGCCCGGATGTCAGTCTTCGTTCACCCGCCGCACAACTTCACACCCGTCACGGGCGGCCGCCCCACGCCGCCCGGACCCCCCACATGAAGGAGCTTGTGTGACCTCCCTCTACGCGCGTCACAAGCGCACCACTCTGGCCATCGCCACCGCTGTCGCGGCCGGAGCCCTGGTCACCACCGGCCTGACCACCGGTAGCGCCGCCGCCCAGACCTCGGCGGACTCCGGCGCACGGGCAGCCCTGCAGGGCGCCCCGGTCCAGCTGTCCTCCGCAGCCCGCACCACGCTGATCCAGCAGCAGCAGTCCGACGCGTCCGCGACCGCCAAGTCCATAGGCCTCGGCGCCCAGGAGAAGCTGGTCGTCAAGGACGTCGTCAAGGACGTCGACGGCACCGTCCACACCCGCTACGAGCGCACCTACGCGGGCCTGCCGGTCCTCGGCGGCGACCTGGTCGTGCACGAGTCCGCGAGCGGCACCGCCAAGGGCGTCACCAAGGCCAACGCGGCGACCATCAAGGTGGCCACGCTGACCCCCAAGGTCGCCGTCGCCAAGGCCGAGACGCAGGCCCTGACCGCCGCCAAGGCAGCGGGCTCCGAGTCCACCTCGGCCGACCAGGCCCCCCGCAAGGTGATCTGGGCCGCGGGCGGCACCCCGGTCCTCGCCTTCGAGACGGTCGTCGGCGGGCTGCAGGACGACGGCACCCCGAGCGAGCTGCACGTCATCACCGACGCGGCCACCGGCAAGAAGCTCTACGAGTACCAGGGCATCGAGACCGGCACCGGCAAGAGCCTCTACTCGGGCACCGTCACGCTCGGCACGACCAAGTCGGGCACGACGTACAACCTGACGGACGGCACCCGCGGCGGCCACAAGACGTACAACAAGTCACACGGCACGTCCTCGTCGGCGGGCACCCTGTTCACCGACGCGGACGACACGTGGGGCACCGGCGCGGCCTCCAGCTCCACCACGGACCAGACCGCCGCCGTGGACGCCGCCTACGGCGCTCAGGTCACCTGGGACTTCTACAAGTCCACGTTCGGCCGCAGCGGCATCAAGAACAACGGCGTCGCCGCCTACTCCCGCGTCCACTACGGCAACGCGTACGTCAACGCGTTCTGGGACGACAGCTGCTTCTGCATGACCTACGGCGACGGCGACGGCAACACCCACCCGCTGACCTCGCTGGACGTGGCCGGCCACGAGATGAGCCACGGCGTCACCTCGAACACGGCCGGACTGAACTACTCCGGCGAGTCCGGCGGCCTCAACGAGGCCACCTCGGACATCTTCGGCACCGGCGTCGAGTTCTACGCCAACAACGCCAATGACAAGGGCGACTACCTCATCGGCGAGAAGATCGACATCAACGGCGACGGCACCCCGCTGCGCTACATGGACAAGCCCAGCAAGGACGGCGGCTCGGCGGACTCCTGGTCCTCCTCCGTCGGCAGCAAGGACGTCCACTACTCGTCCGGCGTCGCGAACCACTTCTTCTACCTCCTGAGCGAGGGCAGTGGTTCGAAGACGATCAACGGCGTGTCCTACAACTCGCCGACGTCCAACGGCTCCACGGTCACCGGCATCGGCCGCGACAAGGCGCTGCAGATCTGGTACAAGGCGCTGACGACGTACTTCACGTCGACGACGAACTACAAGGCGGCCCGCACCGGCACCCTGTCGGCGGCCTCCGCCCTGTACGGCTCGACCAGCACCGAGTACAAGGCGGTCGCGGCTGCCTGGTCGGCCGTCAACGTCAGCTGACCCTGCCGTAAGCGCGCTGGGGCGGCACCCGGGACGAAGGCGGTCCCGGGTGCCGCCCTACTCTTGGCTCCCATGTCTTCGAAGGACTTCACGTACGACGACGTCGGCGCCACGCGCGACCGCCCCGGCTCCTGCCCCGCCGGCTTCCACCCGCTCCACGTCCGCGCACGCCTCGGCGAGGGCCACGACGTCTTCCGGCGCGCGGCGGACGCCGTCATGACGTGGGAGATGCACCGCGCCCTGGGCGTCGGCATCGACGCCACGGCAGACCGCGCGGCCCCCGACGTCGACGTCACCGTCACCCTGGCCGGCGTCGTCAAGGCTCCCTGCCGCGTGGTCTGGACGGTGGACGAACCCCGGCGCGCCGGCTGGGCCTACGGCACCCTGCCCGGCCACCCCGAACGCGGCGAGGAGTCCTTCGTCGTCGACCGCACGGGAGACGGCACGGTCTGGCTGACGGTGACAGCATTCAGCCGCCCCGCGAAGTGGTACACCATTGCCGCCGGCCCGGCGACCAGAGGCCTTCAACAGGCCTACGCCCGCCGCTGCGGCAAGGTCTTGCGCGAGCTGTCCGGGGGCGGGGACGACGCGTAGCCGCCCTCCCGGGCGGCGGGGCGGACGGGCCACTCATCCGAAGGCCCCGAGCCGTCGGCTTCGAGCACACGGGAGCCGACGGTAGGACGTACGCGCCCCGTCACGGCTTCCCACCGTCAGCCCGGGTAAGCGCGGACCTTGGGATCGGATCCGGGCACATCGCTCGGCAGACCGCGCCGCTCGATGCTTCCGTCAATGATCCCGACGAGGAACGAAAGCGCACCACCGTCGCATTCCCACCATTCCAGGTTGCGACTGTTCACGACGACGGGCCAGCTTTCGGGGTCACTCCCCGTCACGCGCCAGTAGAAGACGTCGCCGGACAGCGACTCACTCCACGGAATCAGGCCCCCGGGCTCCGGGTGTGCGACATATCCGTCGGCCATGTCTTCTTTCTGGAGATCCCTCAACACGAGCCTTCCGTCAGCGGACGGTCGCGGGCATCGAAGGTCGCCGTCGTCGCGCCCGCCTTCGTACGGTTGCCTGCGGCGTCCCACTCGTACGACGTCGGCGCCGTGCCGTCCTTCGCCGACGTAGCTATCGACGCCGTCGCGGTGACCGGCTCCGTCTGGGTCGTCATGCGACCCAGGGCGTGCCTCCCATCGTCCCGATCTCCACCACCCGGGCCCAGGCGGGCGGGGTGTCGGGGACGTAGTCGGGGTTCGTCTCGTCGTAGCCGGTGCGGCCGCGGGGGAACAGGCCGATCACCGTGCGGCAGGACGGGCGGGTTTCGGGCCAGGGGGTCTGACCGTCGGTGAGGACGACGATCGCGTCGGGGCGGGGGCTGGTCCGCAGGGCCTTGGCGAAGCCGGTGCGCAGGTCGGTGCCGCCGCCGCCCACCAGGGGGATGCCCTCGGCGCGGCACAGGGTGTGCACCGTGCCGGCCGACGCGTCGCACGGCATCACGGAGACCAGGTCACGGCGGCCGCCCACGGCACGGGAGATGGCCGCGACCTCGAGGAGCGCGCTGCCCAGTTCGGCGTCGCTGACCGAACCGGACGTGTCGATGACGACGCATACCCGGGGCGGCCGGCGTCGCAGGCTCGGCAGGACGACGCCGGGCAGGCAGGCCGAGCGGCGCGCGGGACGGCCGTAGCTGTAGTCCTCCCCCGCGCCCGGACCGGAGGCCGCCGAGCGGACCGCAGCGCCGAGCAGTTCCCGCCAGGGCTGCGGCGGGTGGAAGGCCTCCTCCGCCCACCGCTTCCACTGTTTCGGCGCCGACCCCGGCCTCCCCTTGATGCCCTGCGCCACCCGGAACCGGACGGCGTCGCGTTGCTGCTCGCTGAGGCCGTCCGCGCCGTCGGGGCCCAGTTCCCACTCCCGTTCCCGCCCGTCCGCGCCGCTGCCGCAGTCCAGCCAGGACAGGCGCTGCGTGCGCGGCCCGAGCCGGAACTGCCGCAGGTAGTCCTCCATGAGCTCGCCCGGGTGCAGTCCCAGCGAGGCCGGTGTCACGGCCCCGGCGGGTTCGACGAGCCCGTCGCCGTACGCGTCGTCGTTGATCTCGCAGTCCGCGGCGATGTTCATCCGCAGCCGCTCCCCCGGCCCGGTCAGGCCGCGTTCCCTCGCGAGCCGGTCGCTGCGGCCGTGATGGTCGCGCAGCAGGTGCGACACCTCGTGCACCCACACACCCGCCAGATCCTCGACCGGCATCCGGTCGACGAACCCCGGTGAGACGTAGCACCGCCAGTACCGGTCCACGCCCATCGTCGGCACCCGCCGTGACTCCACGACGTTCAGGGCGAACAGTGCCGTCGCCAGGTAGGGACGGGCCCGGGCGGCGTACAGCCGGGCCGCGAGCAGCTTGTCCATGTCCAACGGCGTGCCGGCCGCAGTGCCGGCCGCAACCCGCGCGGACAACGGCACGCCGGCCGCCAGGGCCGCCGGACTCCGCACCCCCGCCGGCACACCCGGCCCCGCGCCGGCCGACCCCCCGCCGGGCCCCGGGCCCGCCGAACCCGCCGTGCTCATCGGGTCGCCTTCGTCGTGTCGGCGTGACGTGCCTTCGTGCGGGCCGCCGCCCGGTCCGCGCGCCGGGACAGGGCCACCGCGCCGCCGAGGCCCTCGATGGACGCGGGGACGTCCCAGTCGTCCTGGCGCAGCGCGGCGAGGGTGGTCGCCGGGACCACCACCAGGTCGGGGGCCCCGGTCTCGACCGCCCGCACCAGCAGCGCCCACGCCGCGTCCCAGCGGGACCGGTCCGGGCGGGACCGGACCGCCGCCACCACCGCGTCCAGCGCCGCCTGGCGCAGATCCCCCCGCTGGGGCAGCTCGGCGCCGGCCGGATCGGCGAGCAGGTGCTCGGGGTCCGGCAGGTCCATCCGGTCCAGGCCGGCGAGCAGTTCGAGCCCCGGCCCGTCGCCGACCGCGCCCCGCACCAGCAGCGAGAGCACATCCCGGGAGGAGCCCGCCGCCGTGGCGAAGGCGATCAGGCTCAGGGCCATCTCCCAGCTGCGCGGCGACGGCCATGCGCCGCCGCGGCGGGTCTCGCCGCTGGGCAGCCGGTGGACGAGCGTGGGGCGGGCGGCCAGCAGGCCGCACACCGCGCGGCGCGCGAGGTCGACGGCCTCGGGCAGCTTCGCCGGGTCGAGCCGCGGCAGGGTCGCCCGGGGCCAGGTCCCGCCGAGGCCGCGGACGACGACCTCGTGGTCGTGGGTCCACTGCAGATGGACGAACCGGTTGGCCAGCGGCGGGCTCAGCTCCCAGCCGTCGGCCGCCGAGGACCGGGGGTTGGCTGCGGCGACGATCCGCACGCCGGGCGGCAGCCGCAGGGCGCCGATCCGCCGCTCGAGCACCAGCCGCAGCAGCGCGGCCTGCACGGCGGGCGGCGCGGTGGACAGTTCGTCGAGGAACAGCAGTCCGCGGCCGGCCCGCACCAGTCGTACCGCCCAGTCCGGCGGGGCCATCGGAACGCCCTGCGTCTCGGGGTCGTCGCCGAGGACCGGCAGCCCCGAGAAGTCGGACGGCTCGTGCACGCTGGCGATCACGGTGGTCAGCGGAAGGTCGAGAGCGGCGGCCAGCTGGGTCAGCGCGGCGGTCTTGCCGATGCCCGGCTCGCCCCACAGCAGCACGGGCAGGTCGGCCGCCACGGCCAGGGTCAGGGCCTCCAGCTGGGTGTCGGGGCGCGGTTCGGTGGTGACGTCGCGCAGCAGGGCCAGGAGGTCCGCGGCGACGTCGAGTCGGGCGGCCGGGGCGTCGGGCGGGGTCAGGACGTCCGACGGCGGGGCGCTGTCCGGTGGGGACGGGGCGTCGGCGGCGGCGTCGACGAGGGCGAGCGGGGCGCATGCGGGCATGGTGATCACCTTTGGGTTCGCGAGGGCGGGTCATGAGGGGCCGTGCGGGATCGTCAGCGGCGGGGAGGCCTTGCGCAGTCGTGCGAGGCGGAGTGGGGACGGATGGACCGGGCGGCGACGGGCGGGGACGGATGAGGCCGGGCGGCGGCGGGCGCGGACGGGCGAAGTCCCGCGAGGTCGTGCGGCAGCAGGCGATGGGACGTTGGGGGAGGGACGTCAAATTGGGTGACGGCGAGCCGGATGCGTGCGGATCGCGTTCAGCGGTCTGACATGTGACGCGGACGCGAGCGGATGCCGGCCGGACGGGGCTCGCGCGGCGGAACGCGGGCCGGCGCGGGTCCGGTCAGGCCGGCTCGGTACAGCCCGTAGGTGATCCGCCGTCGGGCGGCCGCCTCGAGTTCCTCCCGCAGCGCGCCGTCGCGCAGCAGCGCCTCGGGGCCGAGCAGCCCTTCGACGACGGCCAGCGCGCCGGCGATGTCGCCGTGGACGAGGCGTTCGCGGACGCCGGTGAGACAGTCCGGGCGGCGATGGGCCTCGTCGACGGCCCGCAGACACGGCAACGGGGTTCCGCTCAACGCGACCAGGAGTTCCTCCCGCCGGAGTTCGGCCGGATCGTGGTCCAACGGGACGAGCACCCCGTCGACCGGACCGATCCGGTGACGGGCTCCCCGGCACTCCACGAAACGCGGCTGCCCCGGCCGGTCGGCGGCCTCAGGACGGTCCTTCGGCCGCCCGCCTGGGACCAGAGCCGCCGCGACCAGCGGGTGCAGCCGGTCGGCGTCGATCGCGCCGGCGCGCAGCAGTTCCAGGTCGGGCGGCGTCCAGGTGGCGGCGTCGGGCAGCACGGGCAGCGCCGGACCGGTTCTCGGGACGGCGCCGGCTCCTCCGCGGGCGGGCGCGACGCGCGGTGCGGGCGGTCCGACACCGTCGTCCCCCTCCCTCTCCAGGACCAGCCGGTGCCGTCCGCCGAGCCGCACCAGGACGGCGCCGCCGGGCCGTCCCTCAGCCCGGAGCAGGAGGTCCGCCTCGGCCGCCCATCGGTCGACGGCGCCGGTACGGCCGTCGGGCACCGCACCCGGCGGCAATGTGAGGCGCGGCGTCCGCTCGTCGTCCTGCGGTGCACCCGGCGTCCGCGCCGCCGTCGCCCCGGACCGCGTCCGCAGCTCGTCCGTGCGGCGCGCGTCCCACAGATGCCGGTGCAGGTCTAGACGGAACCGCCGGCTGGGGTGGGGGTGGGGGTGCGGATGGCCGGGGCCGGCGCCGCGGCCCGCGCGGAAGCCCTCCCACAGCGTCAGACTGATCCGCTGGCCCGCGTCCGCCCAGGAGGGCGGCGTCCGTACCACCAGATGCACCGGCCGCCCGCCTCGCCCCGCGCCGTCGTACCGCGCGAGGGCGACGGTCATGCCGGGCCGCAGCAGCCCGTCGGGGGCGATTCTCGGCAGATGCCAGCGCAGCAGGTCGGGAGCCAGATGCCGCAGGTCGCAGCGGAGCCGGGAGGCGAACTCCCGGCCGAGGCCGATCGTCAGGGTCCGCAGGTCCAGATCGACGTCGACGCCCGCCGCGGCGCAGGCACCCGCCCAGTCGCCGACCCGGCGGCGAGCCGTCGCGGTCTCGATCATGGAGGCCGGCACGGCGAACTCGCGCACGCGCGGCCAGAAGGAAAGCCGGGAATCCTCGTTCACGAGGTGAGTCGTCATCAGCACTCACCTTGCGCGGACGGGTCCCCCGATCTGTCGTCAGAAGAAGTAGTCATCGCCGGGAGCGTAACGCCCCGCCCGCGGTCCGGCCAGGGATTTTCGCCGCCCCGGACGGACCGGGGGCGACGGACGGACCGGGGGCGAACTGGCTGCGGGCGCACGGACGGCGGAGGGGCCGCGCGCGGACGGCCGGCGGACGGAGCGCACCGGAGGGTGGCCGCCCGCCCCGTCCGCCCGCCGGGTGCGGCGAGCGGACGGCGGCGCGGGGCCCGACGGTCGGCGCCCCCGCCGGGTCACGTGCTCCTCCGGGCAGGCCTCTTCCGGGTCGGCCTCTGCCGTTCGGTCTCCTTCCGGGTCAGCGCAGCAGGACGCCCGCCCCTTCGACCGTCTCCTCGGACGGCGCCTCCAGCAGACCCAGTTCGGCGCCGGACGCCAGCAGGCGGTGGGCCGGGAGGATGCGGACCGTGTACCCGAAGGGGCCGGTGCGGTCCAGCGACAGCGGGCCCTCGTAGACCCACCTGCCCTCCAGGTCCGGGCCGCCCGCCGGTTTCAGCGGGACCGTGGCCGCGTCCGTGATGCTGTCCTCCTCGTCGACTCGGCCCGAGACCGCCTGCACCTCGACGTCGTCGGGGGTGAGGTCGCCGAGGCGCACCCGCACCCGCAGGGCGAGGGTCGTGCCGAGTTCGGCCGAGACGGTGGCCGCCGACGTCTCCACGTGGTCGACCGCCACCGCGTGCCAGGCCGAGCGCACCCGCTGCTTCCAGCCGGCGAGCTCACGCGCCGTGCCGGGGACCATCGTCCGGTGCGCGTGGGCGGCCGGGGTGTAGAGCCGCTCCACGTACTCGCGCACCATGCGTCCGGCCAGCACCTTCGGGCCGAGCAGGGTGAGGGTCTGGCGGACCATCTCGATCCAGCGGTCGGGCAGTCCCGCCCGGCCCCGCTCGTAGAAGCGCGGTGTGATGCGCTGTTCCAGGAGGTCGTACAGGGCCGTCGCCTCGATGTCGTCCCGGCGGTCCGGGTCGGTTCCGGCGCCGTCAGCGGTGGGGATGGCCCAGCCGAAGTCCGGCTGGAACCACTCGTCCCACCAGCCGTCCAGGACGGACAGGTTGAGGCAGCCGTTGAGCGCGGCCTTCATTCCGGACGTGCCGCAGGCCTCCAGCGGGCGGAGCGGGTTGTTGAGCCAGATGTCGCAGCCGGGGTACAGCTTCTGCGCCATGGCCATGCCGTAGTCGGGCAGGAACACGATGCGGTGCCGGACCCGCGGGTCGTCGGTGAACCGGACGAGTTCCTGCACCAGGCGTTTCCCGCCGTCGTCCGCCGGATGCGCCTTGCCCGCGACGACGATCTGGATCGGCCGCTCGGGGTGCAGCAGCAGGTCCATCAGCCGGTCCCGGTCGCGCAGCATCAGCGTCAGACGCTTGTACGACGGGACCCGGCGGGCGAAGCCGATGGTCAGGACGTCGGGGTCCAGGACGCCGTCGATCCACCCCAACTCGGCGCTCGCCGCCCCTCGTTGACGCCAGGAGGCGCGCAGTCGCCGCCGCGCCTCCAGCACCAGTTGCTCGCGCAGCTCGCGGCGCAGCTCCCAGATGTCCAGGTCGGGGATGTCGGCGACGGAGTCCCAGCGGTCGGAGCCGCCGACGCTGAGGGCGTCCTCGGCGCGTTCGGCGCCGATCTGCCGGGCGCCGAGGCGCAGCACCTCGGGGGCGACCCAGGTCGGGGCGTGCACGCCGTTGGTCACGGAGGTGATCGGCACCTCCTCCGGGTCGAAGCCCGGCCACAGCCCGGAGAACATTCCGCGGCTGACCTGACCGTGCAGCAGCGACACCCCGTTCGCGCGCTGCGCCAGTCGCAGTCCCATGACGGCCATGTTGAAGAGGTTCGGCTCGCCGCCGGGGTACGTCTCCATGCCCAGCCGCAGGATGCGGTCGACGTCCATTCGGGGCAGCTCGGCGTCGGGGCCGAAGTGCCGGGCGACCAGATCCCGGTCGAAGCGGTCGATGCCGGCCGGGACGGGCGTGTGCGTGGTGAAGACCGTCCCGGCCCGGACGGCTTCCAGCGCCGCGTCGAAGTCCAGCCCCGCGTCGCCGAGTTCGGCGATGCGCTCCAGGCCGAGGAAGCCGGCGTGCCCCTCGTTGGTGTGGAAGACCTCGGGTTCGGCGTGACCGGTCAGCCGGCAGTACGTGCGTACCGCCCGGACACCTCCTATGCCGAGCAGCATCTCCTGCAGCAGCCGGTGCTCGCTGCCGCCGCCGTAGAGCCGGTCGGTCACCCCGCGCTCGCCGAGGTCGTTGTCCTCGACGTCGGAGTCGAGCATGAGCAGCGGGACCCGGCCGACCTGCGCCAGCCACACGCGGGCGTGCAGCTGCTTGCCCGCGGGGAGCGCGAGGGAGATCCGGGCCGGCGTGCCGTCCGCCTCCTTCAGGAGGGTCACCGGCAGCTCGTTGGGGTCCAGGACGGGGTAGTGCTCCTGCTGCCAGCCGTCCCGCGAGAGGGTCTGCCGGAAGTAGCCGTGCCGGTAGAGCAGGCCCACTCCGATCAGCGGCACCCCCAGGTCGCTGGCCGCCTTCAGATGGTCGCCGGCGAGGATGCCCAGGCCGCCGGAGTACTGGGGCAGTGCGGCCGTGATGCCGAACTCGGGGGAGAAGTAGGCGACGGCGGCCGGGAGTCCGGCGGAGGCGGGCTGCGCCTGGTACCAGCGGTCGCCGCTCACATAGTCGTGCAGGTCTCCGGCGGCCGCGGCGAGCCGGCGCAGGAAGCGGCGGTCCTCGGCGAGTTCGAGGAGGCGTGCCGGGGGCACGCCGCCGAGCAGTCTCACCGGGTCGCCGTCCGAGCGGGCCCAGCGCTCGGGGTCGACGGAACGGAAGAGGTCGCGGGTCTCCGCATGCCAGGACCAGCGCAGGTTGCGGGCCAGGTCGCTGAGCGGCAGGAGAGGTTCGGGGAGGAGGGGTCGGACGGTGAGTCGACGGATCGCCTTCACATTCCACCTCGGCGTTGCGCGTTCGCTTGATGGGCGCACGGCAGTGTGCGTCCACGTCTGCTACGACGGTACCGGCGTCGGCGCCGGCCTTGCCGGGGGCTGGCCGGAGCCCTGCGGCGAAGGGCCGAAAATCCCGCTTTCACTCCCCTGGGCCACCTTGTGGGGCTTCGCCCCGCGCGAGAGGGTGCCAGTGGTGCGTCCGACGACGCCGGCGCACCGAGTCGGATATCGACGTGAGGAGTTAACAACGGGCCGGATTGCTCACCCGTACAGGGTGGAAGGCTCCTCCGGTACTCCCTCGCAGGACCCCCTCCCACCACATCCATCCGCCCACCCCCCTTGATGCGGACAGGAGCGGTCATGCCGGCCAGGCACCACCCCTCGACACCCCCCAGGAAAACCCCCAAGGACGTCAAGGCCTCCAAGGACGCCAAGGGTTCCCAAGAGGCCATGGACTCCGAAGACGTCAAGGACGCCAAGGAGCCGAAGAGCGCGAAGAGCGCGAAGAGCGCCAAGAGCGCCAAGAGCCCGAAGCCGGCGAAGAACGCCGAGCCCGTGCAGTCCACCGGGCACACCGATGCCACCGGGCGCGGTGAAGCCGCCGGGGCCGCCGCGCCGACCACGACCACAACCACGACCACCGCGGACGCAGCGGACGCAGCGGCCACCGCCGTCGGGCGCATTCCCGTTCTCGACGTCCGTCCGCTGGTCCAGCAGGGACGCCGGCCGGCCAAGGCGGTCGTCGGCGAGACGTTCGAGGTCTCGGCGACCGTGTTCCGCGAAGGGCACGACTCCGTCGCGGCCAACGTCGTACTGAGGGATCCGGACGGCGAGCCGGGGCCGTGGACGCCGATGCGCGAACTCGCCCCGGGCACCGACCGCTGGGGCGCGGACGTCACCCCGGACGCGACCGGCCGCTGGACGTACACCGTGGAGGCGTGGGGGGACCCCGTCGCCACGTGGCGGCACCACGCCGGCGTGAAGATCCCCGCCGGGATGGACACGGAGTCGGTCCTGGAGGAGGGCGCCCGTCTGTACGAGCGGGCTGCGGACGGCGTGCCGAGCGGCCCGGAGCGCAAGGCGGTGCTGATCGCCGTCGACGCGCTGCGCGACGGGAGCCGTCCCCCCGTGTCCCGGCTGGCCGCGGCGTTGACGCCGGAGGTGGACGCCGTGCTGGCGCGGTTTCCGCTGCGGGAGCTGGTGACCGCATCGGAAGCGCTGCCCCTGCTGGTGGAACGCGAACGGGCCCTGTACGGCTCCTGGTACGAGTTCTTCCCCCGCTCCGAGGGCACCCCGCAGCAGCCGCACGGCACCTTCCGCACCGCCGCCCGCAGACTCCCCGCGATCGCCGCGATGGGCTTCGACGTCGTCTACCTCCCCCCGATCCACCCCATCGGCGCCACCTTCCGCAAAGGCCGCAACAACACCCTCGACCCACGGCCCGACGACGTCGGCGTGCCCTGGGCGATCGGCTCCCCCGAAGGCGGCCACGACGCCGTCCACCCCGCACTGGGCACCCTGGAGGACTTCACCTGGTTCGTGGAGCGGGCCCGCTCCCTCGGCCTGGAGATCGCCCTCGACTTCGCCCTGCAGTGCTCCCCCGACCACCCCTGGGTCCACAAACACCCCGAGTGGTTCCACCACCGCCCCGACGGCACCATCGCCCACGCCGAGAACCCGCCGAAGAAGTACCAGGACATCTACCCCGTCGCCTTCGACGCCGACATGAAGGGCCTCATCGCCGAGACCGTGCGCCTGCTGCGGCACTGGACCGGCCACGGCGTGCGGATCTTCCGCGTCGACAACCCCCACACCAAACCCGTGGTGTTCTGGGAACGCGTCATCGCCGAGGTCAACCGCACCGACCCCGACGTGATCTTCCTGGCCGAGGCGTTCACCCGGCCCGCGATGATGCACACCCTCGCCCAGATCGGCTTCCAGCAGTCCTACACCTACTTCACCTGGCGTACCACCAAGGACGAGCTGACCGACTACCTCACCGAGCTGTCCGGGCAGGCCGCCTCGTACATGCGGCCCAACTTCTTCGCCAACACCCCCGACATCCTGCCCGCCCACCTCCAGCACGGCGGCCGGGCCGCCTTCGAGGCCCGCGCCGTCCTCGCCGCCACCCTCTCGCCCACCTGGGGCATCTACAGCGGCTACGAACTCTGCGAGAACACCCCCCTGCGCGAGGGCGGCGAGGAATACCTCGACTCCGAGAAATACCAGCTCACCCCCCGCGACTGGGACACCGCCGAACGCGAGGGCCGCACCATCGCCCCCCTCATCACCCGCCTCAACGACATCCGACGCGCCAACCCCGCCCTGCACCGACTGCGCAACCTGCACTTCCACCCCACCGACAAGGAAGCGGTGATCGCCTACTCGAAGACGAGCTCGGACAGCAGCGGATCGAACACGGTTCTGGTGGTCGTCAACCTCGACCCCCACCACACCCAGGAGGCCACGGTCTCGTTGGACATGCCGCAACTCGGCCTGGACTGGCACGAGTCGGCGCCGGTGCGCGACGAGCTCACCGGCGAGACCTACCACTGGGGCAGGGCCACCTACGTGCGCCTCGAACCGGGCATCCGGCCCGCGCACGTATGCACCGTCCTGCGACCGTCCTACCCGCAGAGCGGAGGGTCACCCACATCATGATCGTCAACGAGCCCGTTCCGGACACCTTCGAGGACACGCCCGCCAAGGACCGCGATCCCGAGTGGTTCAAACGCGCCGTGTTCTACGAGGTCCTCGTCCGCTCCTTCCAGGACAGCAACGGCGACGGCATCGGCGACCTCAAAGGCATCACCGCCAAACTCGACTACCTGCAATGGCTCGGCGTCGACTGCCTCTGGCTCCCGCCCTTCTTCAAATCCCCCCTGCGCGACGGCGGATACGACGTCTCCGACTACACCGCCGTCCTCCCCGAATTCGGCGACCTCGCCGACTTCGTCGAATTCGTCGACGCCGCCCACCAACGCGGCATGCGCGTCATCATCGACTTCGTCATGAACCACACCAGCGACCAGCACCCGTGGTTCCAGGAGTCCAGGAACAACCCCGACGGACCCTACGGCGACTACTACATGTGGGCCGACGACGACAAACAGTACGCCGACGCCCGCATCATCTTCGTCGACACCGAAGTCTCCAACTGGACCTTCGACCCCGTCCGCAAGCAGTATTTCTTCCACCGCTTCTTCGCCCACCAGCCCGACCTCAACTACGAGAACCCCGCCGTCCAGGAGGAGATGATCTCCGCGCTGCGGTTCTGGCTGGACCTGGGCATCGACGGGTTCCGCCTCGACGCCGTGCCCTATCTCTACGCCGAGGAGGGCACGAACTGCGAGAACCTCCCGGCCACGCACGAGTTCCTGAAGAGGGTCCGCAAAGAGGTCGACGCGCACTATCCGGACACGGTGATCCTGGCCGAGGCCAACCAATGGCCCGAGGACGTCGTCGACTACTTCGGCGACTACGCCTCAGGCGGCGACGAATGCCACATGGCGTTCCACTTCCCCGTCATGCCCCGCATCTTCATGGCCGTCCGCCGGGAATCCCGCTACCCCGTCTCCGAGATCCTCGCCAAGACCCCCGCCATCCCCGCCAGCTGCCAATGGGGCATCTTCCTGCGCAACCACGACGAGCTCACCCTCGAAATGGTCACCGACGAAGAACGCGACTACATGTACGCCGAATACGCGAAAGACCCGCGTATGCGCGCCAACATCGGCATCCGCCGCCGCCTCGCACCCCTCCTCGACAACGACCGCAACCAGATCGAGCTCTTCACCGCCCTCCTGCTCTCCCTCCCCGGCTCCCCGATCCTCTACTACGGCGACGAGATCGGCATGGGCGACAACATCTGGCTCGGCGACCGCGACGCCGTCCGCACCCCCATGCAGTGGACCCCCGACCGCAACGCCGGATTCTCCTCCTGCGACCCCGGCCGCCTCTCCCTGCCCACCATCATGGACCCCGTCTACGGCTACCAGGTCACCAACGTCGAGGCGTCCATGTCGTCGCCCTCCTCGCTCCTGCACTGGACCCGCCGCATGATCGAGATCCGCAAACAGAACCCCGCCTTCGGCCTCGGCACCTACACCGAACTCCCCTCCTCCAACCCCGCCGTCCTCGCCTTCCTGCGCGAACACGAGGACGACCTCGTCCTGTGCGTCCACAACTTCTCCCGCTTCGCCCAACCCACCGAACTCGACCTCAGCCGCTTCCACGGCCGCTACCCCGTCGAACTCTTCGGCGGCGTCCGCTTCCCACCCGTCGGCGAACTCCCCTACCTCCTCACCCTCGCCGGCCACGGCTTCTACTGGTTCCGGCTCCGGACGGAAGCGGTCTAGAACCCCGCAGCGGGGCGGTTTCCTCTGCCCCGCCCGGGGCACGCATCAGTAACACCCCGACCCCCCGGGGAAAGGAATGTGACGCAATGGCGGAAACTGTCACACTCTCCGGCAAGACGAGCGCCGGCCTCCTCGCGTCCCTGGACCCCCTGCTGCGCGAGTGGCTGCCCCGGCAGCGCTGGTTCGCCGGCAAGGGGCGTCCGGTCACCGGGTTCTCGCTGGTGGCGGCCACCGAACTGCTGCCGGCCGGAGCCAGGCTCGGCCTGTACCACCTGCTGGTGCGCGCCCGGCAGGGCGCGGCGCCGGGCGACTGCTACCAACTGCTGATCGGCGTCCGCGCGACCCTGCCGCCCCGGCTGGCCCCCGCGCTGATCGGGCACGTGACCGAGGGGCCGCTGACCGGGCGGACCGTCTTCGACGCGCTGTACGACACCCGGCCGGCCGAGCTGCTGCTGGAGGCGCTGCGCACCGGGACGCGGATCGGCGCGCTGCGCTGCGAACGCGACCCGGAGCAGGAGATCCGGTCGGGACTGGTCCCGCGCCGGCTGACGGGCGAGCAGTCGAACTCGTCCGTGATCTATGGAGATACGTTCATCCTGAAGCTGTTGCGCCGGGTCGTGCCCGGCGTCAACCCGGACCTCGAGCTGCCGCTGGCGCTGGCCCGCGAGGGCTGCCCCCGGGTGCCCGCGCCGACCGCGTGGATGCACGCGGACCTCGGCGGCGACGGCAGCGGGGACGAGTCGTACGTCCTGGCCGTGCTCCAGCCGTATGTGCAGGGCGCGGCGGACGGCTGGGAGCTGGCGCTGCGGGAACTGGCCAAGGGCGAGGACTTCGCCGCCGAGGCGCGGGCGCTGGGCCGGGCCACGGCCGAGGTGCACGGGGCGCTGGCCCGGGCGCTGCCCACGGCGACACTGGGGCAGGCGCAGATGGGGCCTACAGTGCACGGCATGACCGAGCGGCTCGACGCGGCCGCGCAGGCGGTGCCCGCGCTGCGTCCGTACGCGCCTGCGCTGCGCACCGCCTTCACCGCGCTCGCGGACCTCGCGGCGGAGGGCCGCACCTGGACCGCCCAGCGCGTCCACGGCGACCTGCACCTCGGACAGTGTCTGCGCGCCGCCTCGGGCGAGTGGTCGCTGATCGACTTCGAGGGCGAGCCGGCCAGACCGCTGGGCGAGCGCCGGATGCCACAGCCGGCGGTGCGGGACGTGGCGGGCATGCTGCGCTCCTTCGACTACGCCGCCCACTCCGCCGACCCGCCGGCCCCGGGCTGGGCGCACGCCTGCCGGGCGGCCTACTGCTCGGGGTACGCCGAGGCGGCGGGCGTCGACCCGCGGACCGACCCCGTGCTGCTGCGGGCCTACGAGACGGACAAGGCGATCTACGAGGTCGTCTACGAGGCCCGGCACCGGCCGGACTGGCTTCCCGTCCCCCTGTCCGCGATACGACGCCTCGCCGAACCCCCCGACCTGCCTTGAGGAGGCTCCGCACGTGACCCCGAAGAAGGTCGAGAAGGCCGCCACACAGAACAGCAGGTCCCCCGTCCCGCCACCGACGCCCCCCTCCGCCCCGGAGGCGCACCGCTCCCCTCCGGCTGCCCGCCCACCGGAGACAACCGCCTCACCACAGACGGATCCCCTGCCGCAGGCAGCCCCCTCAGCACCGGCAGACCCCCTGCCGGAGGCAGCCCCCTCAGCAGAGCGACTGCCGCAGGCGCACCCCCTGCCGGAGGCACTCCCCTCCACGCAGGCAGACCCCTTGCCAGAGGCAGCCTCGTCAGGGCAGGCGGGCCCCCCGCCGGAGGCAGCCCCCGCAGTGAAGGTGGTCCCCCTGCCGGAGGCGCATCTGCAGGCGGAGGCGGACCCTTCGTCCGGGGCGGTCCCGGAGTCCTGGAGTGCCCCCGACGCCGCCCCCTCGCCGGAGGCGGTCGAGGAGTTCCGGAGTGCTCCGGACGCCGCCGACCGTGCGCGTCTGCTGGAGGGCACGCATCACGACCCGCACTCGGTGCTGGGCGCGCACCCCGCGCCGGGCGGGGTGGTTTTCCGGGTGCTGCGCCCGTACGCGCGGTCGGTGGAGGTGGTCGCCGGCGAACTGCGCGCCGTGCTCCACGACGACGGCGACGGCTTCTTCTCCGGTCTGCTGCCGCTCACCCGGCCCCCGGACTACCGGCTCCTCGTGACGTACGAGGACGCGACCGTGGAGACGGAGGACTCCTACAGCTTCGGGCCCACCCTGGGCGAGCTGGACCTGCATCTGATCGGCGAGGGCCGGCACGAGCAGCTGTGGACGGTGCTCGGCGCTCACCCGAGGACCCACCAGGGCGTGAGCGGCACGGGCTTCGCCGTATGGGCCCCGAACGCGCGCGGCGTCCGGCTGGCGGGCACGTTCAACTACTGGGACGGCACCGGGTGTCCGATGCGGTCCCTCGGCTCGTCCGGGGTGTGGGAGCTGTTCGTGCCGGGGGTCGGCGAGGGCGCGCTGTACAAGTTCGACATCACCCGCCCCGACGGCTCGCACACACTGCGCGCCGACCCGATGGCGCGGCGCACGGAGGTCCCGCCGGCCACCTCGTCGGTCGTGGACGCCTCCCGGTACGAGTGGGGCGACGCCGAGTGGTTGGCCCGGCGCGCCGAGATACCCGTCCACGAGGCTCCGTTCTCCGTGTACGAGCTTCATCTGGCTTCCTGGCGGCCAGGCTTGACGTACCGTCAGCTTGCTGAGCAGCTGCCCGCCTATGTGAAGGACCTCGGCTTCACGCACGTCGAGCTGATGCCGGTCGCGGAGCACCCGTTCGGCGGGTCCTGGGGCTATCAGGTCACCGGCTTCTACGCGCCGACCGCCCGCCTCGGCACCCCGGACGACTTCAGGTACCTGGTGGACGCCCTGCACCGGGCCGGCATCGGGGTCCTGATGGACTGGGTGCCGGCGCACTTCCCGCGCGACGAGTGGGCCCTCGCCGAGTTCGACGGGCGGCCGCTGTACGAGCACGCGGACCCGTTGCGCGCCGCCCACCCCGACTGGGGGACGCTGGAGTTCGACTTCGGCCGGCGTGAGGTGCGCAACTTCCTCGTGGCGAACGCCAGTTACTGGTGCGAGGAGTTCCACATCGACGGCCTGCGGGTGGACGCCGTCGCCTCCATGCTCTACCTGGACTACTCGCGCGAGTCCGGCCAGTGGACGCCGAACGAGCACGGCGGCCGGGAGAACCTGGACGCGGTGGCCTTTTTGCAGGAGATGAACGCCACGGTGTACCGCCGCAACCCGGGCGTCGTGACCATCGCCGAGGAGTCCACCGCCTGGGACGGCGTGACCCGCGCCACGCACCACTCGGGCCCCAGCGGCTTCGGCGGGCTCGGTTTCGGGCTGAAGTGGAACATGGGCTGGATGCACGACTCGCTCGCGTACATGAGCCATGAGCCGGTGCACCGCAGGTATCACCACCACGAGATGACGTTCTCGATGGTGTACGCGTACAGCGAGAACTACGTGCTGCCGATCTCCCACGACGAGGTCGTGCACGGCAAGCGGTCGCTGGTGTCGAAGATGCCGGGCGACTGGTGGCGGCAGCGCGCCGACCTGCGGGCGTACCTGGCGTACATGTGGGCCCATCCCGGCAAGCAACTCCTCTTCATGGGGCAGGAGTTCGCGCAGGGCGCGGAGTGGTCCGAGGCGCACGGCCCGGACTGGTGGCTGCTGGACCCGGCGTACGGGGCGGAGGCCGACCACCGGGGTGTGCGGGACCTGGTCCGCGACCTCAACGCCGTCTACCGGGCGGTCCCCGCCCTCTGGCAGCGGGACACCGATCCGGCGGGCTTCGAGTGGGTGGCCGGGGACGCGGCCGAGGACAACGTCTTCGCCTTCCTGCGGCGCGACGCCGAGGGCTCCTTGCTGCTGTCCGTGTCCAACCTGTCCCCCGTCGTCCGCCAGGACTACCGGCTGGGCGTCCCGGACGACGTCCCGGCCTGGCACGAGGCCCTCAACACCGACGCCGAACGGTACGGCGGCAGCGGCGTCGGCCACCCCGACCCGGTCAAGCCGGAGCCGCAGGGCTCGCACGGCCGGCCGGCGAGCATCCGGCTGACGCTTCCCCCGCTGGCGACCGTGTGGCTGCGGCCCGCTTGAACCGGCACGCGCGCGTTCCGTCCCGCGGGCCGGTGCGGCGGGGTGCGGACGGCCGTCCCGCCGCACGCCCACCGCACCGGCCGCGACGGCCCGGGGCCCGGGAGCGACCCGGGCCCGGGTGTCACGCCGAGCCGGTCCCGGGCGCTGCCAACGCCTCGGCCAGCGCCTTCGGCAGGGGACGGCTGTGCACTACGCCGAGCCGTTGCGTCGCGCGGGTCAGCGCCACGTACAGGTCGCTGGTGCCGTACCGGGACGGCTCCACCACGAGGACGGAGTCGAACTCGAGCCCCTTGGACTGGCGGGGGTCCAGCAGGACGACGGTCCGCGTGAGGTCGGGCTCCGCGCCCGCCGTCACGCCGTCCAGCCGGGCCGCGAGCCGCCGGTGCAGGCCGCGCGGGGCGATGACCGCGAGCCGGCCCTCGGCCGGCGTCAGCTCCCGGGCCGCCTCGGCCACCGCGCCCGGCAGGTCGTCGGTCGCGCGCGCCCACGGCCGCACGCCGGTGGACCGGACCGAGCTCGGCGGTGCGAAGTCCGGGCGCTCGGCGCGCACCACCGACGCCGCCACCTCCATGATCTCGGCCGGGGTGCGGTAGTTGACGCCGAGGCGGGTGTGCTCCCAGCGGCCTTGCACATAGGGCTCGAGGATGTCCGCCCACGATCCGACGCCGGCCGCCTCGGCGGTCTGCGCGGGGTCGCCGACCAGCGTCATCGAGCGGGTCGGGCAGCGCCGCATGAGCAGCCGCCACGCCATCGGCGACAGCTCCTGCGCCTCGTCGACGATGATGTGGCCGAACGCCCAGGTGCGGTCGGCCGCCGCGCGTTCGGCGGCGCTGCGGTGGTCGTCCTCCTCGTGCCGCTCGGCGAACCGCTCGGCGTCGATGATGTCGTGCGCGGACAGGACCTCGGAGTCCTCCTCCTTGTCGTCGAACTCGTAGGTGCGGGAGGCGTACGAGACGTCCAGGACGCCCTGCGCGTAGGCGATCTGCGTCTCGCGTTCCCGTTCCGCCCGGGCCCGTGTCACCCGGTCGTCCTCGCCGAGGAGTTCGGCGGCCTCGTCGAGGAGCGGCACGTCGGCCACCGTCCAGGCGCGGGTCACCGGGCGGCGGATGACGGCCGCGTCGTCGTCGGAGACGTAGCCCACCGGGTCGGCGAGGAAGTCCGCGACCAGGCGCTGCGGGGTCAGTCGCGGCCACAGCTGGTCGACGGCTGCCCACACCTCGGGGTTCTCGGCGAGTTCGTCGCGGATCTGGGTGACGTCGCTCGGGTCGAGGAGGTTGCCGCCGTCGAAGGGGTCGGTGCCGAGGCGCTCGGCGACCATGTCGGTGAGCGTGTTGAGGATGTGGCCCTCGAAGTGCTCGCGGGCCGCGTTGTGCGGCAGCCCGGCGGCCCGGGTGCGTTCGCGGGCCACCTGCACGAGACCGTCGTCGAGCATGAGGATCTCGCGGTCGTGCTCGATCGCGATCACCGGGTCGGGCAGCGCCTGCCAGTCGCGTACGACGTCGGCGAGGACGTCCGCCATGTCGGCGCGGCCCTTGACCGCGGCGGCCTCGCGGGTGTCGGCGGCCGCCGCCCGCACGCCGGGGAACAGCTCGCCGACCGTCGCGAGGAGCACGCCCGTCTCGCCGAGCGCGGGCAGCACCTCGCCGATGTAGCCGAGGAAGGCGGGGTTGGGGCCGACGATCAGGACGGCCCGTTTGGCGAGCAGCTGCCGGTGCTCGTAGAGGAGGTAGGCGGCGCGGTGCAGGGCGGCGGCCGTCTTGCCGGTGCCGGGACCGCCCTCGACCACCAGCACCCCTCGGTGGGGGGCGCGGATGATCTCGTCCTGCTCGGCCTGGATGGTCTGCACGATGTCGTGCATACGGCCGGTGCGCGCCGAGTCGAGTGCCGCGAGGAGGACGGCGTCACCGGTCGGGTCCTCGTGGCCGGTGCGGGTGGTGTCGCCGATGTCGAGGATCTCGTCGTGCAGGGCGGTGACCCGGCGGCCCTCGCTGGTCAGGTGCCGTCTCCTGCGCAGCCCCATCGGAGTGTGGCCGGTGGCGAGGTAGAACGGGCGGGCGACCTCGGCCCGCCAGTCGATCAGGACCGGGGTGCGGTCGGCGTCGCCGGCGCGCAGGCCGATGCGGCCGATGTGGTGGTGGACTCCGGAGGCGAGGTCGATGCGGCCGAAGCACAGGGAGCCGTCGACCGCGTTCAGCGCGGCGAGCAGACCCGAGCGCTCGGCGACGAGGATGTCCCGTTCGAGCCGGGCCTGCATGGGGGTGTCGCCCTGGGCGAGCGCGTCCGTGACGGAGGCCTCGGTGTCGCCGCGCAAGGCGTCCACGCGCGCGTACAGATCGTCGATGAATTCCTGCTCGCGCTGCAATTCAAAATCGGCGTTTGACAATTCAGCTCCCGCCCGGATATGATGCCTTCAGTGAACCGCATTACGACTTCACTCAAATGAAGTCGCGAATCACTCAATATACGCCGAGAAATCCCCCGGGCACAATTGCCCGGGGGATTTCTTCGTATGCGACGCCTGTCCGGTCGGGTCAGAGCACGTCGGCGATTTCCTCCATCAGCCGGCGCCTGGGCCGGGCCCCCACCATCGACCGCACGGGCTCACCGCCCCGGAACACCATGAGGGTGGGCGTCGACAGCACGTGGTACGCGATCGCGGTCCGCGGATTGCGGTCCACGTCCAGCTGGACGACCTTCAGCCGCTCGCCCTCCTCCTCGGCGATGCTGCCCAGCACCGGGCCCAGCTGCCGGCAGGGTCCGCACCACTCGGCCGTGAACTGCACGAGCACCGGCAGTTCCGCCGCCAGCACCTCCGCCCCGAAATCGTCGTCCGTCACCTCGGTCACGCCGTCCGCCTTGATCACAGTTCCCGCCCTCCCAGTTCGCACCCCGGCTCCGGACCCCCCGGAACCAGCGCCTCGGCCGCCAGCTCGTCCCGCGCCCGTTCGGCCCGTGCGAGCTGTCCGGCGACCGTCTCGCGGACCGCCCCCAGCTCGCCGATGAGCGCGTCCAGCTCGTCGAGCTTGCGGCGGTAGACCACGAGCGACGCCGGACACGAGTCGCCCTGCGGGTGCCCGGCCCGCAGACACTCCACGAAGGGCCGGGTCTCCTCCAGGTCGAACCCGAAGTCCTGGAGCGTCCTGATCTGCCGCAGCAGCCGCAGATCGCCCTCGTCGTACGTCCGGTACCCGTTGTCGCCGCGCCGCGCGGGCAGCAGCCCGCGCGACTCGTAGTACCGCAGCGTCCGGGTCGTCGTCCCGGCCCGCGCGGCCAGCTCTCCGATGCGCATGTCCACGACCGTAAGCCTTGACGCCGACGTCAGGGCAAGAGGTCCGCCCGGGGGCGGCGGAGGCGGGGGCGGGGAGAACAAAAAGGACCGGGCGACCGAGCCACGGGGGAGTGCTCGGCCGCCCGGAGACGGTGGGGCCCCGCCCGGAGACGGTGGGGCCCGGTGACGGCGGGGAGGGGGTCGGCCGGATGTCCGGCCCCGGTTCAGGCGGGGCCGGACATCCGGAGTCCGTGGGGCCGTCAGGCCTTGGCGAGTTCCTTCTCGCCCTCTTCGCGCTGCTCGGGCAGGTCCGCCGCGACGACGTCGTCCTGGTCGTCGTGGTCGAGGAGGGTCTTCTCGTCGAACGGCAGCCCGCCGGCCAGCACCAGCTGGACGCGCTCCTTGTCGATCTCCTTGGTCCAGGTGCCGATGAGGACCGTGGCGACGGCGTTGCCGGCGAAGTTGGTGAGGGCGCGGGCCTCGCTCATGAAGCGGTCGATGCCGACGATGAGGCCCATGCCGTCCACCAGGGCGGGCTTGTGCGACTGCAGACCGCCGGCCAGGGTCGCCATGCCGGCGCCGGTGACGCCGGCCGCTCCCTTGGAGGCGACGAACAGGAAGAGCAGCAGCGGGATCTGCTCGCCGATCGACATCGGGGTGCCCATGGCGTCGGCGATGAACAGGGACGCCATGGTCATGTAGATCATGGTGCCGTCGAGGTTGAAGGAGTAGCCGGTCGGGACGGTGATGCCGACGACGGGCTTGCTGACGCCCAGGTGCTCCATCTTCGCGATGAGGCGCGGGAGCGCGGACTCGGAGGAGGAGGTGGACAGGATCAGCAGGAACTCACGGGCGAGGTACTTGAAGAACGTCAGGATGTTCAGGCCCGTGAAGATCCTCAGCAGCGCGCCGAGCACGATGAAGACGAACAGGAAGCACGTGGTGTAGAAGCCGAGCATCAGGACCGCGAGGCTCTTGAGCGCGTCCACGCCCGCCGAGCCGACGACCGCGGCCATCGCGCCGAACGCGCCGATCGGGGCGACCCACATGACCATCGCGAGGATGCGGAAGACGAGCCGCTGGATGTGCTCGACGCCGCGCAGGATCGGCCGTCCGGCCTTGCCCATGCCCTGCAGGGCGAAGCCGCAGAGCAGCGCGACGAGCAGGGTCTGCAGGACGTCCGGCTGGGTGAACGCGGAGAGGATCGTGGTGGGGATGATGCCGAGCAGGAACTCGGTGGTGTCCTTGGCCTCGGCCGAGACCTGCGCCTGGCCGGTCTCCTTCACGGCGTCGGTGATGTGGAGGCCGCTGCCGGGCTCCAGGATGTTGCCGACGACCAGGCCGATGGTGAGCGCCACGAGCGACATGACCACGAAGTAGCCGAGCGCGATACCGCCGACCTTGCCGACCTTGGCGGCCTGCCGTACGGATCCGATGCCGAGAACGATCGTGCAGAAGATGATCGGCGAGATCATCATCTTGATCAGGTTCACGAAGCCGGTGCCGATGGGCTTCAGCTCGACGGCGAAGTCGGGGGCGGCGAGACCCACGGCGATGCCGATGGCGACCGCGACGATCACCGCGATGTACAGGTAGTGGGTGCGGTCCCGCTTCACGGCGGGTGCGGCAGGTGCCGTATCGGGGGTGCTGCTGGCGGCCACGGCTGCCCTCCTTGACGTCTTCGTCGGCATCACCGGCGTGCGGCTCACGTCCGGGGAGTTGTGGGGGATGCCGTGACTATCCCGTGCTGCTGTGAGCGCGGTCACCCTTCCGTTCATTTAGTTCACGCTCGACCTCGGGGGCACACTGACGGCATGCGCATCCCCGTCCTCCCCCGCCCCCGCAGCCTGGCGGGCCAGCTGTTCGCCATGCAGGCGGTGCTGATAGCGGTCGTCGTGGCGGGATACGCGCTGTTCACGTACGTCAGCGACGGCCGGCAGGCCGAGGAGGCCGCGGGCCGCCAGGCCACGGCGGTGGCCCGCTCGGTGGCCGACTCCCCCTCGGTCCGGGCGGCGATCCACACCGCGAACCCCACGGCCGAGCTCCAGCCGTACGCCCACCGCGTCATGCTCGACACGGACGTCGACTTCGTGACGATCATGAACACCGCGGGCATCCGCTGGACCCACCCGGACGAGGAGCAGATCGGCCAGCGCTTCCGCGGCAACACGGCGAAGGCGCTGGCGGGCCACACGTTCACCGAGACCTACACCGGCACCCTCGGCGCGTCGGTCCGCGCGGTCACCCCCATCAGGGACGACGACCAGCGGATCATCGGCATGGTCAGCGCCGGCATCCGGGTCGAGGCGATCAGCGAGCGGGTCCAGGACCAGGTGACGGCCCTGTTCGCGTGGGCGGTCGGCGCGCTCACGCTCGGCGCGATCGGCACGTACGTCATCAACGCGTCCCTGCGCCGCCACACCCACGGGATGAACGCGACCGAGCTGAGCCGGATGCACGACTACCACCAGGCCGCGCTGCACGCCGTCCGTGAGGGGCTGCTGATGCTGGACGGACAGTACAAGGTGGCCCTGATCAACGACGGGGGCCGCGAGCTGCTGGGCGTCTCGGGAGACGTGGTCGGCACGTCCGTGGCGGAGCTCGGCCTGCCGGCCCCGCTGACGGGTGCGCTGCTCGCCTCGGAGCCCCGGGTGGACGAGGTGCACCTGACGGCGGACCGGGTACTGGTGGTGAACACCTCCCCGGTGTCCGGCGGCGAACGGCGCGGGACGGTGGCAACCCTGCGAGACGTCACGGAACTCCAGTCCCTGATGGGTGAGTTGGACTCCGAACGCGGCTTCACCCAGGCTCTGCGCTCGCAGGCCCACGAGGCGGCCAACCGTCTCCACACGGTCGTCTCGCTGATCGAGCTGGGGCGCGCCGAGGAAGCCGTGGACTTCGCGACGGCGGAACTGGAACTGGCGCAGGCCCTGACGGACCAGGTGGTCGCGGCCGTCAGCGAGCCGGTCCTGGCGGCCCTGCTGCTGGGCAAGACGGCGCAGGCGAACGAGCGGGGCGTGGAGCTGGTGGTCTCGCAGGAGAGCACCCTGGACGACGGTCTGCTGCCGGAGACCCTGCCCGCCCGGGATCTGGTGACGATCCTGGGCAACCTCATCGACAACGCGGTGGACGCCGCCCAGGGCAGCGTCCGGGCGAAGGTGACGGTGACGGCGTCCACGGAGGGCTCCGAGCTGCTGCTCCGGGTCGCCGACACGGGTGCGGGCGTAGATCCGGCGCACGCCTCCCAGGTCTTCGAGCGCGGCTTCTCCACGAAACCGGCCGGGCCGGGCGGGCGGGGCCTCGGGCTGGCCCTGGCCCGGCAGGCCGTGCAGCGGCACGAGGGAACGCTGTCGGTGGCGGAGGCGGCGGGCGGCGGGGCCGAGTTCGCGGTGCGCCTGCCGTTGCGTAGGAAGGCCGCATCCGGTGCCGCCGGATCCGTGCCTGGACCGGGAGGCGGAGGATGAGCGAGGAACCGATCAGAGTGCTGGTCGTGGAGGACGACCCGGTCGCCGCGGACGCCCATGTGATGTACGTCGGACGGGTGCCGGGGTTCGTCGCCGTGGGCAAGGCGCACACCGGGGCGGAGGCCCGGCGGCTGCTGGACCGCACGCCGGTGGACCTGCTCCTGCTGGACCTGCACCTCCCCGACGCGCACGGGCTGCAGCTGGCCCGCTCGCTGCGGGCGGCGGGGTACCACGCGGACGTGATCGCGGTGACGTCGGCGCGGGACCTCACCGTGGTCCGGGAGGGCGTCTCACTGGGCGTCGTCCAGTACGTGCTGAAGCCGTTCACCTTCGCGACCCTGCGGGACCGGCTCGTCCGGTACGCCGAGTTCCGCGGCGCGGCGGGCGAGGCCAGCGGTCAGGACGAGGTCGACCGGGCGCTGGCCGCCCTGCGCGCCCCCGGCCCGGCCGCCCTCCCCAAGGGCCTGAGCGCCCCGACCCTGGAGCGCGTCACGGTGACGATGCGGGAGACGCAGCAGGGGCTGACGGCGGCCGGGGTGGCCGAGGCGGTGGGCATCTCCCGGATCACGGCCCGGCGCTATCTGGAGCATCTGGTGGAGTCGGGCCGGGCCGAGCGCAAGCCGCTGTACGGGCAGGTGGGACGCCCCGAGCTGGTCTACCGGTGGGTCAGGGGGGCCGCGAAGGGCCGCTGACCGGTGAGGCCCGCGGGCCTGCCGCACGCCTGCCGTCGAGGCCGTCGAGGCCGTCGAGGGGCCCGCGGGAGAGCGGGGGAAGGTTGTCGGAAGGCCTCGGGAGAGCGGGAGAGGTCGACGGGAGGGTCGTCCGACGGCCGGTGGGCGCGCCGGTCGTGGCTTCTGCCAACCGGTGACTGTGTCCGAACCCCCGGTAGTCAGCGTCCGTCCCACGCCCTAGCTTGTCCCCGTGCCCAGACCCCCGGCCCGTGCCCACCGCAGTCAGCCAGGTCCTCCCTTCGACGCGCCCGCCGCCCGCAGGCTGCGCGCCGCGCTCGGCATGACGCCCGAGCACGTCGCGCACAGCCTGCGCGCCTCCTACGACCTCCCGCACGCCACCGGGGCGCTGGTCAGCGCCTGGGAACGCGGGACGCTCACCCCCGCGTACGCCGAGCTCACCGCGCTGTCCGGGGTGCTGTGGTGCTCGCCGGCCGAGCTGATCGGCCCGCCGCGCACCCTGCGCGAGCACCGCGTCGCGCGGCGTCTGGCCGCCGACGACGTCGCACGGGCGGTGGGGCACGAACTCCCGGCGTACACGCGCATGGAGGAGAGCGGGCAGTGGCACGGCACGGACCGGCAGTCCGCCGCGCTCGCCGAGCTGCTCGGCCTCTCACTGCCCGACTTCGTGACCGTCACCGGCCGCGAGGCCGCGCTCGCCGACCTGCTGCGCTCCGCCGCCCGCACACGCTGGCAGGCCTATGTGAAGCCGGTGGAGCGGATCGTGCCCCTGGACCGGCGGCTCCTCGAGGCCGCGCTGCGGGAGCTGCACGGGCACTACCAGGGCCAGATGGTCGCGACCCTCAGCTGGGGCGAAGGCGGCGCGGCCGGCGAGGCGAGCGACGCCGGCCGGGACTTCCTCGACCGGATCGTCGACCGCTTCTGGACGTGCGTCGCGAACCGGACCGCCTGAGGAGGCGCGGACGACGGGAAACCCCCCGGACCGCCTGAGGAAGCGGGCGGCCCGGAGGCTGTCGAACCCGGAGGCTGTCCGGCCCATCGGGCTGTCAGGCCCGGCGGGCCCGGCGGGGCGGGCCTGTCCTAGAAGACCGACTCGGCCTCGGTGATCCGGTCCTTCGGGACCGTCTTCAGCTCGGTGACCGCCTCGGCCAGCGGCACCATCACCACGTCCGTGCCGCGCAGCGCCGTCATCCGCCCGAACTGGCCGCGGTGCGCGGCCTCCACCGCGTGCCAGCCGAAGCGGGTCGCGAGGACACGGTCGTACGCCGTCGGCACGCCGCCGCGCTGGACGTGGCCGAGGATGACCGGGCGGGCCTCCTTGCCGAGCCGTCGTTCCAGCTCGTAGGCCAGGGCGGTGCCGATGCCCTGGAAGCGCTCGTGGCCGAACTGGTCGATCGCGCCCTTGCTGTAGTCCATGGTGCCGTCGGCCGGGTGCGCGCCCTCGGCGACGCAGATCACCGCGAACTTCTTGCCGCGGGCGAACCGCTCCTCGACCATCTTCACCAGGTCGGCGGGATCGAAGGGGCGCTCGGGCAGACAGATGCCGTGCGCGCCCGCCGCCATGCCGCTCTCCAGCGCGATCCAGCCCGCGTGGCGGCCCATGACCTCGACGACCATGACCCGCTGGTGGGACTCGGCGGTCGTCTTCAGACGGTCCATCGCCTCGGTGGCGACGCCGACGGCCGTGTCGAAGCCGAAGGTGCGGTCGGTGGAGGAGATGTCGTTGTCGATCGTCTTGGGCACGCCCACCACCGGCAGGCCGGCGTCCGACAGCATCCGCGCCGCCGTCAGCGTGCCCTCGCCGCCGATCGGGATGAGCGCGTCGATGCCGAAGTCGTGGATCATGTCGGAGGCGCTCTCGCAGGCCTCGCGCAGCCGGTCGCGCTCCAGTCGGGAGGAGCCGAGGATGGTGCCGCCGCGGGCCAGGATGCCGCTCACCGCGTTGAGGTCGAGCGCCCGGTAACGGCCGTCGAGGAGCCCGGCGTAGCCGTCCTCGAAGCCGATGACCTCGTCGCCGTAATGGTCGACGGCGCGGTGCACGACCGACCGGATCACTGCGTTCAGGCCGGGGCAGTCGCCGCCTGCCGTGAGGACTCCGATGCGCATCGTGCTGTGTCTCCTGCTCGCTGTCGTTGCCGGTGAGCCGGATCCGATTGTTTCACGCCGCCGAGCACACTGTCTCTTGACGGGCGCCTTAACCACGGGCGGGGGTATTGTCAAGAGGGATCTGCTCACCTAGGTGGGCGATTTTTGTGTCCCGGAACGAAACGGAGAGCTGGCGTGACCCGCAGCGTGTACGTGACCGGTATCGACCGCGGAGACGGCCGCCAGGTCGTCGAACTGGGGGTCATGGAGCTCCTGACCCGGCAGGTCGACCGGGTGGGCGTGTTCCGTCCCCTCGTCCACGACGGGCCCGACCGGCTCTTCGAACTGCTGCGTGCGCGCTACCGGCTGGCGCAGGATCCGGCCACGGTCTACGGCATGGACTACCACGAGGCGTCCGCCCTCCAGGCGGACCAGGGCGCCGACGAACTGGTCTCCACCCTCGTGGAGCGCTTCCACCGCGTCGCGCGCGCCTACGACGTCGTCCTCGTGCTGGGCACCGACTACGCCGACACCCAGTTCCCGGACGAACTCGCCCTCAACGCGCGCCTGGCCAACGAGTTCGGCGCGTCCGTGATCCCGGTCGTCGGCGGCCGCAGACAGACGGTGGAGTCCGTGCTCGCCGAGACCCGCAACGCCTACCGGGCGTACCAGGGCCTCGGTTGCGACGTCCTCGCCATGGTGACCAACCGGGTCGACCGGGAGGACCGGGACGAGATCGCCTCCCTGCTCGCCACCCGGGTGCCCGTGCCGTGTTACGTGCTGCCCGACGAGCCCGCGCTCTCCGCGCCGACCGTCTCGCAGATCAGTCACGCCCTCGGCGCGACGGTGCTCCTCGGCGACGACTCCGGGCTGGCCCGCGACGCTCTCGACTTCGTCTTCGGCGGGGCGATGCTGCCGAACTTCCTCGAGGCGCTGACCCCGGGCTGTCTGGTCGTCACCCCGGGCGACCGGGCGGACCTGGTGATCGGCTCGCTGGCCGCGCACAGCGCCGGCACCCCTCCGATCGCCGGTCTGCTGCTCACCCTGGGCGAGGTCCCGACGGGGCAGATCCTGACGCTCGCCGCCCGCCTCGCCCCCGGCACTCCGGTCGTCTCGGTGCCGGGCAACAGCTTCCTCACCGCCGAGCAGCTGTTCTCCCTGGAGGGCAAGCTGAACGCGGCCACGCCGCGCAAGGCGGAGACCGCGCTCGGACTGTTCGAGCGGCACGTGGACACGGGTGACCTGCTCCGGCGGGTCTCCGCGCCCAGCACCGACCGCGTCACGCCGATGATGTTCGAGCACAAGCTCCTCGAACAGGCCCGCTCCGACAAGCGCCGGGTCGTGCTGCCGGAGGGGACCGAGGAGCGGGTGCTGCACGCGGCCGAGGTGCTGCTGCGCCGCGGCGTGTGCGACCTCACCCTGCTCGGGCCGGTGGACCAGATCCGCAAGAAGGCCGCCGACCTGGGCATCGACCTCGGCGAATGCCGGATCGTCGACCCGGCGACCAGCGAACTGCGTGACGCCTTCGCCGAGAAGTACGCGGCGCTGCGCGCCCATCGGGGCGTCACCGTCGAGCTGGCCTACGACGTCGTCTCCGACGTGAACTACTTCGGCACGCTCATGGTGCAGGAGGGCCTCGCCGACGGCATGGTCTCCGGGTCCGTGCACTCGACGGCGGCCACCATCCGGCCGGCGTTCGAGATCATCAAGACCAAGCCGGACGCCGACATCGTGTCGTCGGTGTTCTTCATGTGCCTCGCCGACAAGGTCCTGGTCTACGGCGACTGCGCGGTGAACCCCGACCCGGACGCCGAGCAGCTCGCCGACATCGCCGTCCAGGCGGCCGCCACCGCCGCGCAGTTCGGGGTGGAGCCGCGGATCGCGATGCTGTCGTACTCCACCGGCGCCTCCGGCTCGGGCGCGGACGTCGACAAGGTGCGGGAGGCGACGGAGCTGGTGCGCGAGCGGCGTCCCGACCTGAAGATCGAGGGCCCCATCCAGTACGACGCCGCCGTCGAGCCGACGGTCGCCGCCACCAAGCTGCCGGGGTCCGAAGTCGCGGGCCAGGCCAGCGTGTTGATCTTCCCGGACCTCAACACCGGCAACAACACCTACAAGGCGGTCCAGCGTTCGGCCGGCGCGATCGCGGTGGGGCCGGTGCTGCAGGGGCTGCGCAAGCCGGTGAACGACCTGTCCCGGGGCGCTCTCGTCCAGGACATCGTCAACACCGTCGCCATCACGGCCATCCAGGCCCAGATCCCGTCCCAGACCGGCCGGACGTCCGCCCGGCCCTCCAGCGAGAAGGCGACCGACCTGTGAGCGCGACCCGCGTCCTCGTCCTCAACTCCGGCTCCTCGTCGGTGAAGTACCAGCTGCTCGACATGCGGGACAGCAGCCGCTTGGCGAGCGGGCTCGTCGAGCGCATCGGCGAGCGGACCTCCCGGCTGAAGCACTCCCCGCTCGCCGCCGGCGGCGGGCCCCGTGAGCAGAGCGGGCCGTTCGCCGACCACGACGCGGCGCTGAAGGCCGTCGCGGAGGAGCTGGCCAGGGACGGCCTCGGGCTGGACTCCCCCGAGCTCGCCGCGATCGGGCACCGGGTCGTGCACGGCGGAAGGCACTTCACCCGGCCGACCGTGGTCGACGACGCCGTGCTCGCCGAGATCGAACGGCTGATCCCGGTCGCTCCGCTGCACAACCCGGCGAACCTGACCGGCATCCTCACGGCGACGGCCCTGCGGCCGGACCTGCCGCAGGTCGCCGTGTTCGACACGGCCTTCCACACGACGATGCCGGAATCGGCGGCCCGCTACGCGATCGACGTCGAGACCGCCGACGCGCACCGGGTGCGGCGTTACGGCTTCCACGGGACGTCGCACGCGTACGTCTCCCGGGCGACGGCGAAGCTGCTGGGCAGGTCCCCCGAGGAGGTGAACGTCATCGTGCTGCACCTCGGCAACGGGGCGTCGGCGTCGGCCGTCGAGAGGGGCCGCTGCGTGGACACCTCGATGGGGCTGACTCCCCTGGAAGGTCTCGTCATGGGCACCCGCTCGGGAGACGTCGACCCGGCCGTCATCTTCCATTTGGCTCGTGTCGGTGGAATGTCCATCGACGAAATCGATGCTCTTCTCAACAAGAAGAGCGGCCTCGTCGGGCTGTGCGGGGACAACGACATGCGGGAGATCCGCCGGCGGGTCGACGAGGGCGACGAGCGGGCGAAGCTCGCGTTCGACATCTACATTCACCGGCTGAAGAAGTACGTCGGCGCCTATTACGCCGTGCTCGGGCACGTGGACGCGGTGGCGTTCACCGCCGGGGTCGGGGAGAACGCCGCGCCGGTACGGGAGGCGGCGCTCGCGGGCCTGGGTTCCCTGGGCCTGGCGGTGGACGACGAGCTGAACGCGGTACGCGGTGACGAGCCGCGGCTGATCTCGCCCGCCGGCGCGCGGGTGGCGGTCGCCGTGGTGCCGACGGACGAGGAACTGGAGATCGCGGCACAGACCTACGCACTGGTGAAGCGGTAATCATTTGTGGCTCTGCCGGGGGCAACTGAGCAGGAAAGCAACTGAGCACACTCCTTCTCATTTGTATCTTCCGCCAGACGGAATATTCCGATGCGAAACAAACCGATAGGATCGCCCCATGCGCCGTTCGAAAATCGTCTGTACTCTCGGCCCCGCGGTCGACTCCCACGAAATGCTCGTGTCGCTGATCGAGGCCGGCATGAACGTGGCCCGTTTCAACTTCAGCCACGGCTCCCACGCCGAGCACCAGGGCCGGTACGACCGTGTCCGTGCCGCCGCCAAGGAGACCGGCCGGGCCATCGGCGTCCTCGCCGACCTCCAGGGCCCCAAGATCCGCCTCGAGACCTTCGCCGAGGGCCCCGTCGAGCTGGTGCGGGGTGACGAGTTCACCATCACCACCGACGACGTCCCCGGCGACAAGACGATCTGCGGCACGACCTACAAGGGCCTGCCCGGCGACGTCTCGCGCGGCGACCAGGTCCTCATCAACGACGGCAACGTCGAACTCAAGGTCCTCGACGTCGAGGGCCCGCGGGTGCGGACGATCGTCATCGAGGGCGGGGTCATCTCCGACCACAAGGGCATCAACCTGCCCGGCACGGCCGTCAACGTGCCCGCGCTGAGCGAGAAGGACATCGAGGACCTGCGGTTCGCGCTGCGCATGGGCGCGGACCTGGTCGCACTGTCCTTCGTCCGGGACGCCAAGGACGTCGCCGACGTCCACCGGGTCATGGACGAGGAGGGCCGCCGGGTCCCCGTCATCGCCAAGGTGGAGAAGCCGCAGGCGGTGGAGAACATGGAGGACGTCGTGATGGCGTTCGACGGTGTGATGGTCGCCCGTGGCGACCTCGCCGTCGAGTACCCGCTGGAGCGGGTCCCCATGGTGCAGAAGCGCCTGATCGAGCTGTGCCGGCGCAACGCCAAGCCGGTGATCGTGGCGACCCAGATGATGGAGTCGATGATCACCAACTCCCGTCCGACCCGCGCCGAGGCCTCCGACGTGGCCAACGCGATCCTGGACGGCGCGGACGCGGTCATGCTGTCGGCGGAGTCGAGCGTGGGCGCGTATCCGATCGAGACCGTGAAGACGATGTCCAAGATCGTCACCGCGGCCGAGCAGGAGCTGCTCAGCAAGGGGCTGCAGCCTCTCGTGCCGGGCAAGAAGCCGCGCACGCAGGGCGGTTCGATCGCGCGCGCCGCGTGCGAGATCTCCGACTTCCTCGGCGGCCGGGGCCTGGTGGCGTTCACCCAGTCCGGCGACACCGCCCGCCGGCTCTCGCGCTACCGCGCGACCCAGCCGATCATCGCCTTCACCACCGACGAGGACACCCGCAACCAGCTGACGCTCAGCTGGGGCGTCGAGTCGCACATCGTGCCGTTCGTGAACACCACGGACGAGATGGTGGACATGGTCGACCAGCAGATCGCCAAGATCAACCGCTTCAACCCGGGCGACGTCGTCATCATCACCGCCGGCTCGCCCCCCGGTGTCCCCGGCACCACCAACATGCTCCGGGTGCACCACCTCGGCGGCGGCTCCCGCGACTGAGTGAGCGGCGGCCCGTGAAGGGCCCTGTACGCGCCTGAGGGCGCCTCCTGTGACACACAGGGGGCGCCCTCAGGCGTTGTGCGGCTCCCGGACGGGCTCGTGGGCTCGCGCGGCGCTCGGCTCAGCCGGCGGTCGTGAACTGGTGCAGTCCGGGCACGGTCAGCGTGCCGCCGAACTGGCCGGCCTGCTGGACCTTCGCGTTGGTGAAGTAGATCAGCGGGATGTTCAGCGGCGGCGGGCTCTTCGGGCTGAACGTCACCGGTATCAGGCCGAACAGGTTCCCGGAGATGCTCTCCGTGTACATGATCGTGTCGCCGTCGCGGATGGTGGACGTCGTGCCCTTGCCGGCCTGCACGTGGTACGTCTTGCCGGACTGCTTGTCCTTCACCGTCTGGTGCAGGTCGCCGATGTCGGTGCCGCCGGAGATGACGTACTTCAGCACTTCCTTGACCGTGCCGTTGGCCGTCCTCACCTTCACGACGCCCTGGTAGTCGGCGCCCTTGAGCAGCAGCGAACTCGCGTTCAGGTACCAGGGGTCGTCGGGCAGCGCGACCTTGCCGTTGTCGACCCCGCCCTCGTCGTCGGTGGCGACGGGGCAGTCGTCGGCCTTCGCGGTCGCGTCCTTGGAGGCGCTCGGCGAGGCCGTGGCGTCGGCGGCGGTGTCCTTGGCGTCCTTCGCCGTCTTCGCCGCCTTGTCGGCGGTGTCCCCGGCGGTGTCCTTCGCCTTGTCGGTGACGGTGTCGGCGGTGTCCTTCGCCGTGCCCGAGGACGTCTTCCCGGAGGAGGTCTTGCCGGACGACGCGTCCGTGCCGGACGAGCCCGAGCCGGAGGCGTCCTTGGAGCCGGAGCCCGACGTCGAGTCGCCGGCCGCGGCGGACGCCGACGGCGAGGGGTCCGCCTCGGTCGTCGCGTCGGAGTCCTTGCCGTCGAACAGGCCCGTGATGGCGTCGCCGATGGTCTCCAGGACGTTCTTGCCCGTCTCGGTGTCCGTCGGGGTCGTCGTCGTGGTGTCGGCGGACGTCGCGGACTTCTCGGGGGAAGAGGACGCCGACGGGGAGGGGGTCGCCGCGTCGTCGGAACCTGAACCCGACGAAGTGGAGCCGCCCTTGCCGGAGTCGCCCGCCGTGCCCTTCGAGTCGTCCTTGGAGCCGCCCGAGGAGTCGTCCTTGGAATCGTCCTTGGAGTCGTCCTTCGCGTCGCCCTCGGCGTCGTCGGCGGACTCGCTCGCGGAGGCGGACGGCGAGGGCGAGGCCGACGCGGAGGCGTCCGTCTCCTCCAGGGCCGCCACGCAGTCCTTGTACTCGTCGATCGTGAGGCTCTTGGACGCCGGCTGGCCCTCGGCGTTGGCGAGGGTGGGCGTGAAGCCCATCCCCATCAGAACCGCCGTCGGCATGGCCGCCAGGGCTATCGCCTTGCCGGCCGGCATGTGGAACCTGGTGATCAGCGGCTTCTTGGGTGCCGCGTGCCGCGGCCCGGTGCTTCTCACGCGGGCAGCGTCCACATCGCTCCCGGTGGAAACCTCGTCAGCCGGCACTGTGCCTCCCGTTCGCCCCGTTCGCCGGGCTCGTTCCTGACAGATCGTGCAGGTCGTGCAGATCGTGCGGCTCGCCCGGTCCGTCGGCGTCCTTCGTGAAGGACGGCCCGCCGGTCCGGTCCGGGCCCGTGCTGTACGGGTTCGCGGTGAGGTCGCCCGTCTTCGCGGGGCCCTCGGGGAACGCGCCTTCGGGAGCTCCTCCGGCGTCCGCGGACGCCCCCGGGCCCGCGGCGGGCGCGGGCGGCGTGCCGGGCGCCCACGACACGGCCATCGCCCCGCCGATCAGCGCGAAGAAGAAGCCGATGAGGAAGCCGCCGAGGTTGGACACCGGGATGGACACCAGGCCGAGCAGGATCGCCGCGACGCCCGCGAAGACCTGAACGTGCTTCTGGAACCACAGACTGATGCCCAGCACGCCCAGCAGAACGCCGATGATCAGCGACCCCGCGCCCGCCGTGGTCGCCATCGCCAGAGTCAGGTGGCCCACCTGGAGGTGGGCGTAGGGGAAGTAGGCGATGGGGAAGCCGGCGAGAAGGACGAACAGGCCCGCCCAGAACGGCCTGGTCCCCCGCCAGGCGCGGAACTGCTGCCTCCGGCGGGTGAACTGGCCGGGGGCGTCAGGGGTCTCGGCGCTCATGGAAAACAGCTCCCTGGTGCGGCTTTGCTGTGGTGGTGAGTCGTACGACTGGTGAAGCCCCGGGCTTCAGACTGGACGGGCGGGGGCGCCACCGGCTCCCCCGCCCGTCAGAGAGTGCTTAGTAGCACTCCTTGACGCCCGACGACAGCGACATCTTCAGGCCGCTGAGCTTGAAGGTTCCGGCGGTGGTGGCCCACGCCGTCTGCTTCACGTCGGTCAGGGTGGCCTTGTCGGCGTCCTGACCGAAGCCGAACGGGTTGGCGGCGTCACCGCTCTTGATGCCGGGACCCTTGAGGTCCTTGCCGGCGACGCCGATCCGGATGTTCTCGAACGTCGCGTCGGCGCTGAGGTCCTCGACGTCGATGTAGAGGTTGTCGGCCTCGACCGGCTTGCCGCCGCCGCCCGCCTTCAGCGTCAGGCTCACCGAGCCGAGCAGCGGGATGTTCGGCGTGACCACGGACTGGCACATGTTCGTGATCTCGGCCTTGGTGAAGGACGAGACCGCGACCGCGTGAGCAGTCTTGCTGCCGTCGAGGTTGTACCCCGAGTCGATGGCTCCGTACTGCGCGAAGCCGGTACCGACGAGCTTGTCGGCGGTGACCTTGAACGACTGCCCCGAAACACTGAACGACGCGGCCAGTGCACCCTGCGCGAGGGCGACACCTATACACGCCGTAGCGGCGACGCTGGGCACCATGACCACAGCGAAGCGCTTCCATCTGGTCCCGCCACGCACCTGGGACTCCATATTTCCTCCTTCTCGGACGTACATCTCCTGGCTCCGGCTCGCCTCCGATGAGGGCGAGTCAGCCGGCCAGGGATGGGAGAAGTGCTACGTCCTCGGGAAGGGGAGCGCCTGTTGTCGGAGGCGCGAACCGCGCACCGATCACCGGCGATCACCCCCGAGCGACAACCACTGGTCGCGCCTGACACGCATCACGCACAACCTTGCCGGACAGGCTCCGCCTCGGCGAAGACCCCCCTGTCCGAGGGCCGACGTCACTGTCGCCGGACCTGCTCGGTGGGGACCCAGGAGAACCCGTTCGCCCAACCGGCTGTCGGGGTACGGGATTGGACCGAGCGTGGCCGATCCTGTTGCATTCTCGCCGCCCGCACAAGGGGGTTCGTTACTGGCTAGTAACGGCCGGATAACCGAACAACGACCCATAGGTCTCGACCGGCAACGCAGGGTGTCCTTCATGCCCAGGACAAAACTATTGACCGATGGACAGAAACAGACAGACCGGCGGCCTGGTCTTACTCCTAGTAACAGCGGCCGCGATTACCAAGATTTGGTAAAGCGCGGCCGCTGGGGAACCACTTCGACGGAATTTTCACTCCGACACCACCGGCCCTGACGTTTAGCGACTGGTCAGAACCGGGGCCGGGCGGGTCAGAACAGCGCGCGCGCCAGCGCCCGCCGCGCCGCCGCCACCCGCGGGTCCTCGGAGCCGACCACGTCGAACAGTTCGAGCAACCGCACCCGCGCGGCGTCCCGGTCGTCGCCGGCCGTGCGACGCACGGTGTCGATGAGCCTGCCGAAGGCGTCCTCGACATGACCGCCCACCAGGTCCAGGTCGGCCGCGGCGATCTGGGCCGTCACGTCCGTGGGACGTTCGGCCGCGTCCTTGCGCACCTGCTGCGGATCCATGCCGCCGACACGCTGGAGCAACTCGGCCTGAGCCAGACCGAGTTGGGCTTCGGGATTACCGGGGTCGTCGGCCAGCACGTTCTTGTAGGCCTGTACCGCGCCGCCGAAGTCGCCCGCGTCCAGGGCCTGTACGGCGGCTTCGAGGAGGGCGTCGTACGGTCCGACGGCCTCGGCCGGGGCCGCTCGGACGTCGCCCGGCTCGGCGTCGGGGTCGACGGTCAGGCCGGTCAGCCCGAACCGCTCCTCTGCCACCTGCACCAGCTGGTCGAGGGTCTGGCGGATCTGCGCCTCGCCGGCGGCGCCCTGGAAGAGCGGCAGCGCCTGCCCGGCGACGACGGCGAACACGGCCGGAATGCCCTGTACCCCGAACTGCTGCATCAGCATCTGGTTGGCGTCGACGTCGATCTTGGCGAGCAGGAAGCGGCCGGCGTACTCGACGGCGAGCCGCTCCAGGACCGGGCTCAGCTGTTTGCACGGCTGACACCACTCGGCCCAGAAGTCGATGACGACGGGCACCTCGGCGGACCGCTGCAGGACCTCCTGCTCGAAACCCGCCTCGTCGACGTCGATCACGAGGTCGGCCGGGGAGACGGCTCCGACGCCGCCCTGCCGTGCCGCTTCGGCGCGCGTCTGCTCCGCCTTGGCCTTGGCCTCCTGGGCCGCCTTCACCGCGGCGAGGTCGACGACTCCGCTCATGGACATGTTCCGTGGCTGCATGCGTCTATCCTCCCCCGTCCGCGCGCCTGCGTGAAAAGCGATCCGAATACTGCCGAACATCCCGGGCACGGGCGCTCGGGTCCCCACCCCGCGCCGTGCCGGGTCCGGCTCGCGTACGTCCGTCGCGAGCTTTCGCTACGAGTCGTAGCGTAATGGCACCGAGTGCCCTCGCACCAAGTGCCCCCCAGTGATCTGCCTCACGGACGCAGCGGAAAAACCTGCGGTTATGGTCGGAGAATGCAGAGCCGCCCGCCCGCCGCCCGCACGGGCCGTCCGCGCAGCGCCGCCGCGGACGCCGCGATCCTGGCCGCGACGCGTGCGGCACTGGTCGAACTGGGCTGGTCGAAACTGACCCTGGGCGACGTGGCGACACGCGCCGGCGTCGCCAAGACGACGCTCTACCGCCGCTGGGCCGGCAAGAACGAACTGGTCGTCGACGCGGTCGCGGAACTGTTCGACGAGCTCGAACTCCCCGACCGCGGCAGCCTCGCCGCCGACATCGAGGGCGTGGTCCTGCAGTTCGCGGCGATCCTGGCCCGGCCGGAGGCCAAGAGCGGCCTGATGGCGGTCGTCGCCGAGTCCACCCGCGACGACGCGCTGCGCGAGCGCATCCGCGCCTCCATCGTCGACCCGCAGAAGGATCTGGTCCTGGAGGGCCGCTCCCGGGCCCAGGTCCGCGGTGAGCTCCCCCCGGAGTCCGACCCGGCCGAGGCCGCGCGCACCGTCGACCTCATCTTCGACGTGGTGGCCGGCGCGGTGGTGCACCGCACCCTGGTCAGCGCGGAACCCGCGGACGAGGAATGGGTGCACGGCTTCACCCGGGTCCTGCTGCTGGGCCTGGCGTCGGCCTCCGGGCAGGCCGGGACCTGACGGCAGCCGGCCCCCGCGCCGCAGCACGGCCGGCGTCTGCCGACCCGGGCATGAAGGAGGGGCGGCGCCGGACCGTCAGCCGGTCCCGCGCCGCCCCGCCGCCACCGCTGCCGCTCGTGCCTTCGGCGCGCCTTCGGTGCCCTTGATGTCTTCGGTGCCTTCGGCGCCTTCGGTGCTCAGAAGCCGGGCGGCTCCGTGTACACGCCCCACTCGTCCCGCAGCACGTCGCAGATCTCGCCCAGGGTGGCCTCGGCGCGCACCGCGTCCAGCATGGGACCGATCATGTTGGCCCCGTCACGGGCGGCCGTCAGCATCGCCGCGAGGGCGCTCCGCACGGCCGGCTCGTCCCGGGCGGCCCTGCGTGCCCCGAGGGCCCGCACCTGCTCCCGCTCCACCTCGTGGCTGACCCGCAGGATCTCCAGGTCCCCGGTCACCGACCCGGTGTGCGCGTTGACGCCGACGACCCGCTTGTCCCCCTTCTCCAGGGCCTGCTGGTACTGGAAGGCCGACTCCGCGATCTCCCCGGTGAACCAGCCGTCCTCGATGCCCCGCAGGATGCCGGAGGTGATCGGACCGATCGGGTGCCGTCCGTCGGGGTGCGCCCGCAGCCCGCGCTCTCTGATCTGCTCGAAGATCTTCTCCGCGTCGGCCTCGATCCGGTCCGTCAGCTGCTCGACGAACCACGAGCCGCCCAGCGGGTCCGCCACGTTGGCGACGCCGGTCTCCTCCATGAGCACCTGCTGGGTGCGCAGCGCGATCTCGGCCGCCTGCTCGCTCGGCAGCGCGAGGGTCTCGTCGAGGGCGTTGGTGTGCAGCGAGTTGGTGCCGCCGAGCACCGCCGCTAGCGCCTCGACGGCCGTGCGCACCACGTTGTTGTACGGCTGCTGGGCGGTCAGCGAGACGCCGGCGGTCTGGGTGTGGAAGCGCAGCCACTGGGCCTTCTCGCTCCTGGCCCCGTAGACGTCCCGCATCCAGCGCGCCCAGATCCTGCGCGCCGCGCGGAACTTGGCGATCTCCTCGAAGAAGTCGACGTGCGCGTCGAAGAAGAAGGACAGCCCGGGCGCGAACACGTCGACGTCCAGCCCGCGGCTGAGCCCCAGTTCCACGTACCCGAAGCCGTCCGCCAGCGTGTAGGCGAGCTCCTGCGCGGCCGTCGCGCCGGCCTCACGGATGTGGTACCCGGAGACGGACAGCGGCTTGTAGGCGGGGATGCCGGCCGCGCAGTACTCCATCAGGTCGCCGATGAGGCGCAGGTGCGGCTCGGGCGGGAAGAGCCACTCCTTCTGGGCGATGTACTCCTTGAAGATGTCCGTCTGGAGCGTGCCGTTGAGGACGCCGGGGTCGACGCCCTGGCGTTCGGCGGCGACCAGGTACATGCAGAAGACGGGCACGGCGGGCCCGCTGATCGTCATCGACGTGGTGACCTCGCCGAGCGGGATGTCCTTGAACAGGACCTCCATGTCGGCGGCGGAGTCGATGGCGACGCCGCAGTGGCCGACCTCGCCCAGCGAGCGGCGGTCGTCGGAGTCGCGGCCCATCAGGGTCGGCATGTCGAAGGCGACGGAGAGACCGCCCCCGCCGTTGGCCAGGATCATCTTGTAGCGCTCGTTGGTCTGCTCGGCGTTGCCGAACCCGGCGAACTGCCGGATGGTCCAGGTGCGCCCGCGGTAGCCGGTGGGGTACAGGCCGCGCGTGAAGGGGTACTCCCCCGGCCAGCCGATCCGCTCGAAGCCGTCGTAGGCGTCACCGGCCCGCGGCCCGTACACCGGCTCCACCGGGTCTCCCGAGAGCGTGGTGAAGTCGGCCTCACGCTTGCGCGAAGCGTCGTACCGGGCCTGCCAGCGACGGCGGCCCTCCTCGATGACGTCAGCGTCCATGCTTCGAATTTACTAGGACGTCCAAGTAAATGTCGACAGCTGCAGGCAGGGACGTCCGATGACGGGTGATCCCGGGGCGGCCCGGCCCGCCGCACAGGCCTCGCCCCGCCCGCGCGCGGAGAGAGAGCGGAGAGAGACCTGTGCGGCCGGAGAGCCGTGCGCCGGGGGCTACGCCTTGATGACCGCGGCGTCCTCGAACGCGGCCGCGGGGGCCAGCTCGCGGCTGATCCTGCGCTCCACGAAGAAGGCGGCCGTCGGGACGGTCCCGGCCAGCAGCACCCACAGCAGCTTGCCGACCGGCCACTTCGCCTTGGAGCCCAGGTCGAAGGCGAAGACGAGGTAGAGGACGTAGAGCCAGCCGTGCGCGAATCCGACGACGCGGGTGAAGTCCGCGGCCCCGTCGACGTCCAGGATGTACTTGGCGATCACGCCCAGACACAGCAGGACCAGCAGCACACCGGTGACATAGGCCAGGACGCGGTAGCGGGTCAGCACGCTCTTCTTCATGCCGACGAGCGTAACGACCCGTTCCGGGAGATCTTGCCCCGGGTCGGCGCTCCCGGCGCGTCCGGTGCGGTGCCGGTCGAAGGCGTCGCCGGGGCGGCGGTTCAGTCCTCGTCGAAGTCGTGCGCGGCGACCCGCAGGGGCCGCAGCATCGCGAAGATCTCCCCGCACTCCTCCGCGTCGTACACCCCGAGCCCGAAGTCCATCGCCATCAGGTCGCGGGTGGCCGCCTCGACGACCTCGCGGCCCTTGCCGGTGATCACGGCGAGCGTGCCGCGGCCGTCGTTGGGGTTGGGGCGCTTGTCCACCAGACCCGACCTCACCAGCCGGTCCACGGTGTTCGTCACCGAGGTGGGGTGCACCTGGAGCCGCTCGCCGATCTTGGACATGGTCAGCTCGCCCTCCTTGGAGAAGGTGAGCAGCACCAGCGCCTCGTAGCGTGCGAACGTCAGCCCGTAGGGCTTGACCACCGCGTCCACCTCGGCGAGCAGGATCTGGTGCGCGCGCATGATCGAGGTGATCGCCGCCATGGACGGCACGTTCCCCCAGCGCTGCTTCCAGAGCTCGTCGGCGCGGGCGATGGGATCGAAGGCGAGGCTGAGCGGTTTCGGCACGCCTCCAGACCTTACCGGCCGGTCACATCGTGGTCAGCCCCGTCTCGCGTTTCGGTCCTCCGGACCTCCCGGGCCGTCAGGACGCAGCACAGCACCCCCAGCACGCCCGCCCCCGCGACGGTCCATGCCACCCCCGCCACCTCGGCGGCGACCCCCGCCAGCGCCATGCCGACGCCCTGGAAGGTCATCAGTCCGGCGGTGAGCAGCGTCATGGCCCGTCCGCGCAGCTCCTCGGGGACGTCCCGGACGATCCACTGGTCGAGGCCGAGGGTGTACGCCGACCCGGCCCCGGCGGCTACCAGCAGGAGCAGCGAGACGGCGAGGCCGGGGTGGAAGGCGTAGCCGAGGTAGGGCAGCACGGTGACGCAGGCCAGCGGGAGGGCGATCCGTTCGCGGGCGGCGGGCCGCAGCCGGGCTCCGGCGTACAGCTCGCCGGCGACCGTGCCGACCGGCAGCGCGCACATCAGCAGCCCCAGACCGACGGAGCCGACGCCGAGGTCGTCGGCGTACGGCGCGGACAGCGCCTCGGGGGCGACGGCGAACGTCGGCGGCACCCAGAAGAGCAGCAGCAGCGCCCGGGTGCGCCGGTCGGCGAGGACCCGCCGGGCGCCTTCGAGGGAGTCGGCGACCAGCGCCCCGCCGGTCCGCGCGCGGGCCGGGCGGCTGCGGGTGCCGAGGCGCAGCAGCGCGGCGGAGGCGAGGAAGGTGGCGACGGTCAGGAGGAGGGCCTGGCGCGGGGAGGCCACCGTGAGCAGCACGCCGCCGAGCCCGAAGCCGACGAGCAGGGCGCTCTGCGCGGTGATGCGCAGCAGGGAGCGGCCGAGGACGAACAGGTCGCCGTCGCCCAGGATGTCCGCGAGGGTCGCCATGCGGGTGCCCGCGAAGACCGGCGAGACCACGGCGAGGCAACAGCGCAGGGCGAGCAGGACCGCGAGGTGCGCGCCCGGGGCCGTCATGGGGAGCACGCACGCCGCGCACACCAGGTCGCAGCCGACCAGGACGCGCCGGGCCGGGAACCGGTCGGCGACGCCGGCCAGCAGGGTGCCGCCGACGACGTAGGGCAGGAAACCGAGGGCCCAGGCCAGGGCGCTCAGCAGGGGTGAGCCCGTCAGGTCGTAGACGAGGACGGTGAGCGCGATCTCGGCGACGATGACGCCGAGCATGGACAGCAGGTGGGCGGCGAAGACGGCCCGGAACTCGCGGACGGCGAAGACCCGGAGATATCCGGTGGGCGGGGCCTCGGCGGCGGCCGTCGTGACGTCTGACATGCAGGGCAGCGTGCTGGGGCGCGGGCGGACGGCCTAGAGTTTCGGCCAGGGCCGAATGTCCGCCGGACGGGTGAGGGGAGGGGTGCGTGTCCTCGCGTCTGCACTTCGGGGAGGAGGACTTCCTGCGCTGCCGCTTCGCGGTGTCCCCGCTGTGGGAGACGCAGGAGGTCGCGCGCACGCTCAAGCGGCCCGACCGGCACGGCTACCACACGCCCTGGCTGCGCCGGATCCGCACGGCGGCCTCGGCGCTCGACCTGACGGGGCTGTGGCTCGTCATGCCGCGCCGGGGTCACTCCCCCGACTGGCTGTGTCCGCCGCCGCTCGGACCCGCGGCCGGGTTCGAGGAGGAGATCGCCGCCGTGCGGGCCGCGGACCCGCGAGCCGCCCGGGAGGACACCGCCCGCTCGCTGGCGGACACCCCCGGCGCACTGGCCTCGCCGCAGGGGCGGGCCTGGCTGGCGGATCCGGAACGGATGATCCGGGAGCTCGCCGACGTGCTGGAGGAGATCTGGCGCACCCTGCTCGCGCCGGACTGGCCCCGGCTGCGCGCCCTGCTGGAGGCGGACGTCGTCTTCCACTCCCGCCGCCTCGCCGAGGTGGGCCTGGGCGGGCTGCTGCCGGAGATCAACCGCCGGTGCGGCTGGCGGGCCGGCACGCTGACCGTCGCCTCGAACGGCGAGCACGAGCGGCATCTCGGCGGCCAGGGGCTGGTGCTGATGCCGAGCGTGTTCTCGTGGCCGGACGTGGTGAGCGGCTTCGACCCGCCCTGGCAGCCCACGCTGGTCTACCCGGCGCGGGGCATCGCGGGTCTGTGGAGCGACCCCGCCGACCGTGCGCAGCGTCTTCCCGACGCGCTCGTGCGGCTGCTCGGCCGGGGGCGGGCCGCCGTGCTCGGCGCGCTCGACGATCCGGCGAGCACGTCGGCCCTGGCGCACCGCCTCGGGCTCGCCCCGTCGTCGGTCTCCGCGCACCTGGGCGTGCTGCGCGAGGCGGGGCTGCTGGTGTCCCGCCGCTACGGCCACCAGGTGCTGTACGAGCGGACGCCGCTGGGCATCGCGCTGGTGTCGGGCGACGCTCATTGAAGTTCTCCCCTCCCTTCGCAAGCTCAGGAAGGGGATTCCTGCCTACATCGCTGCGGCGGGTTTGACGGTGTTGCCCGCCCTGCGACCGCGCCTTCCGGCGGCCTCTGAGATGGCCTTCACCTCCCCCGTAGACGGGGGAGCACTGGCCGAGATCAACGGTAGAGGCTGCGCAGGCCGAGGACGTCGCCCTTGCCGAGGGTGCGGGCGCTCGTGGAGCAGGCGAACGAGCTCGCGAACATGGTGAGGTTCTCGTGTCCCGGGCCGGAGTGGGCGAGGCCGAAGACGTGCCCGGCCTCGTGCGTGGCGACGCTGCGGAGGTCGTACGCGCGCGTGCAGGCGCCGGACGGGTCGTCGGTGAACGCGTAGTCGTGGGTGTTGAAGCGGACGTCGGCCTCGAGCAGTTCCTCCGGCCCCCCGCCGGGCGCCGGGCGGCTCCAGGAACAGGTGGTGGCGACGGCGTCGCCGCCGAGATCGCCCGTGTCCCAGACGCTCAGGCCGTCGGGGCGCATACAGCGGGACTCCCGGTCGATGTCGGCCTTGCTGGAGGTGGTCGACAGATAGCGGGCCCTCGCTGCGACCCGGTCGTCGAGACCGCAGTCGTTGCGGCTGGCGGTGATGGTGGCGACGGCCTCCTCGAAGGCCTGCCTGGCCTCGGCCCGGGAGATTCCGCCGGGCAGGTGACCGTCGCCGAGGAACCACTCGTACGTGCCGTACTCCTTGCGGCCCGCGGTGGCGTAGGCGGTGTCGGCGCAGGGGGCGGGGGCGTCGGCGCGGCCGCCCCGGACGGCCTCGGTGCGGGCCGCCTCGTAGGAGTAGGAGACGGTGCCGTCGGCGGCGACCGTCAGGGTGAAGCCGTGCGCCGACCCGTCCGCGGTGAGGGCGTCGACGCTGACCGTCGTGCCGGGTCCGGGCACCGCCAGGCCCGCGCCGTCGTGGGTGACCACGCGTCCGACCGCGGGACAGTCGAGCACCGAGGAGCCGGCGGGCAGGTCCTCGACGGTGAGCTCGCCACGAGCGAGCGAGCAGGCGGGCGTCCGGGGCGCCTGGCCCACGCAGAGCACCGCCAGTGTCACCGCCAGGAGGAACGCCGTGATCGCCCTGCCGGGTTGGTCCGGCCCGCGCCGCCCTGCCACCGCACACTCCCCTTCGACACCGCGACGACGCGCGGAACATGATCGACCGGGGAGACACTAGTCATGCGGCGCAGGCCGGACCCCCGCCGATCCGCACCCTTTCGGGGGACTGACCGGACGGGCGTCCGGGGCGGTCACGGCGCGAGATGCCGCTCCACGGTCGCCACCTTCGAGGTGAGGCCGTCCGTCACGCCGGGGCGGATGTCCGCCTTCAGGACGAGGGAAACGCGCGGGGCGCGTGCCTCGACGGCGGCGACGGCCCGCCGGACGACGTCCATCACCTCGTCCCACTCGCCCTCGACGGAGGTGAACATGGCGTCGGTGCGGTTCGGCAGGCCGGACTCGCGGACCACCCGAACGGCGTCGGCGACGTACTCGCCGACGTCCTCGCCGACACCCAACGGGGTGATGGAGAAAGCGACGATCATGCGTTCACGACGCCTTCCTTGCGGGCGCGGGAGGCGATGACGGCGTCCACCGACTCGCGGCGCAGCCTGCGCTCGGCGAAGAAACCGCCGGTCGGCAGGACCGCGAGGACGAAGTACAGGGCCGCGGTGTTCCGGGACCACTTGGTGCGGTACCAGGCGTCGGCCCAGAACAGCAGGTACAGCAGGAACAGCACGGCGTGGACCCAGCCCATCACGGGCACGGCGTCGAAGTCCGTGGTCCGCTTCAGCACCGAGCAGACCAGCAGCAGGAGGAACGACACGGCCTCCGGGGCGGAGACCAGGCGCAGGCGGCGGAGGGCGGAGGCGGTCTTCAGGTCCACGGGTCACCTTCGGGTGGGTACGGCGATGGGCAGGGCGGTTTGTGAATGGACGCACAAGCGTTCGTCCATTGTGACAAACGGTCCCCCTAAGGGTGCGTTCAGGGTCTTGCTCCACCTCCGGGTGCTGTTCGGCGCACCCGTCCGGCCGATACCTTCGCCCCGTGGCGATGTTTCGACTCCAAGGCAGCAAGGTGCTCGCCGTCGACATGACCGGCGACGCCGTGAAGGCGAAGAACGGCTCGATGGTCGCGTACGACGGGCAGATGGCCTTCAAGAAGCTCAGCGGCGGCGGTGAGGGCATCCGGGGCATGGTGACCCGGCGGCTCACCGGCGAGCAGATGACCGTGATGGAGGTGAGGGGGCAGGGCACCTGCTGGTTCGCCGACCGCGCCTCCGAGATCAATCTGGTGCAGCTCCGGGGCGACAAGCTGTTCGTCGAGTCGAGCAACCTGCTCGCGACGGACGCCGGCCTGCGGACGGGCACCAGCTTCACCGGGGTGCGCGGCGCGACCCAGGGCAACGGGCTGTTCACGACGACCGTCGAGGGCACCGGCCAGGCGGCGATCACGTCGGACGGGCCGGCCGTGGTGCTGCGCGTCAGCCCGCAGTACCCGCTCACCGTCGACCCCGGCGCCTATGTCGCACACCAGGGCAACGTCCGGCAGTCCTTCCAGTCGGGGGTGACGTTCCGCACATTCCTGGGCGAGGGCGGCGGCGAGGCCTTCCAGATCCGCTTCGAGGGGGACGGCCTGGTGTACGTCCAGCCGAGCGAGCGCAACACGATCGCGGGGGACGTGTGAGATGACCTTCCGTGAGATCAACTCCAAGATGATCGAGGCGACCGTCGTCCCCGGCGCCCGGCTCTTCAGCCAGCGCGGGGCCATGCTGGCCTACCGCGGCGAGGTGTCCTTCACCCCCAACGTCCAGGGCGGGCAGGGCGGGGTGATGTCCATGATCGGGCGGCGGCTCGCCAATGAGGACACGCCGCTGATGACCGTCGAGGGCAACGGCACGGTCCTCTTCGGGCACGGCGGGCACCACGTCCAGGTCATCCGGCTCGGCGGCGACACGCTGTGCGTCGAGGCGGACCGCCTGCTCGCGTTCGAGGGCACCCTCCAGCAGGGCACGATGTTCCTGGGCTCGCAGGGCGGCGTCATGGGCATGGTCCGCGGCCAGATCAGCGGACAGGGGCTGTTCACCACCACCCTCAAGGGCCACGGGGCCGTCGCCGTGATGGCCCACGGCGGGGTCTTCGAGGTCCCGATCACCCCGCAGCGCCCGGTCCACGTCGACCCCCAGGCCTACGTCGCCCACCACGGCGACGTCCGCAACAAGCTGTCGACGGCGCTCGGCTGGCGGGACATGGTGGGCCGCGGCTCCGGCGAGGGCTTCCAGCTCGAGCTGAGCGGCAGCGGTGCGGTGTTCGTCCAGGCGTCGGAGGAGAAGCTGTGAGCATGTACGGGGCTCCGGGCGGCGGCCCGACGGTGCACGACCCCATGACCCTGCCGGTCGACGACAACGTGAACAGCTACACCTTCTGCGTGGAGCTCAAGGGGAGCCAGTGGTTCCTGCAGAAGGGGAAGATGATCGCCTACTACGGGTCGATCGACTTCAACGGCGTCGGACACGGCCGGCTGGACCGTCTGGTGCGCACTTCCTTCCATTCGCCTCTGCACGCGAGCGACTGGGTCGTGGCGGAGGGCTCGGGCAAGATGCTCCTCGCCGACCGGGCCTTCGACGTGAACTCCTACGACCTCGAAGACGGCAACCTGACCATTCGCTCGGGCAATCTGCTCGCTTTTCAGCCAAGTCTGTCGCTCAAGCAGTCGATCGTGCCGGGATTCCTCACCCTCATCGGAACCGGAAAGTTCGTGGCCGCGTCCAACGGGCCGGTGGTGTTCATGGAACCCCCGCTCCGGGTGGACCCTCAGGCGCTCGTCGGCTGGGCCGACTGCCCCTCCCCGTGCCATCACTACGACCACGGCTACATGACCGGCGTGATGGGCGGTCTACGTGCACTGACGGGCCTCGGCGGCGCCTCCGGGGAGGAGCACCAGTTCGAGTTCGTCGGCGCCGGGACGGTGCTGCTGCAGTCGACCGAGACCCTGATGGCCGAGCAGGCCACGGGGGCGGTTCCGCACGAGCCCGGAGTGCCCGGCGCGGGCGGCGTCCCAGGTGGGCAAGGGGGTCACGGTACGCCGTCCGGCGCACCGCGCCTTCCCGGACAGCTGGGGGACCTCCAGCGTCGCTTCGGGCTGTGAGCGGTAGTCTGCGGAGTGTGACATCGAACGCGTGCGCACCGTCACACCGCCCGTACTAGTTCGCCTTTCAACATTTTAGGTAGACTGCATTTATGGAGACCGAAACGGCCACGCGCTGGCTGACCCAAGCGGAGCAGTGCGCCTGGCGCACCCATCTGGAGGTCAACAGGCTGTTGACGTACCAGCTCGAGAAGGATCTTCAGCCGTTCGGACTGACCATGAACGACTACGAGATCCTGGTGAACCTCTCCGAGTCGGAGGGCGTCCGGATGCGCATGAGCGACCTCGCCTCCGCCACCCTCCAGTCCAAGAGCCGGCTCTCGCACCAGATCACCCGCATGGAGAACGCCGATCTGGTGCGCCGGGAGAACTGCGAGTCCGACCGCCGCGGTCTGTACGCGGTCCTGACCGACCACGGCCTGGAGACCATGCAGAAGGTCGCGCCGCACCACGTGGACTCGGTGCGACGACACTTCATCGATCTCCTGTCCCCCGAGGCCCTGACGGAACTCTCCAAGGCCCTGAAGCCCGTCGCGGAGAACCTCCGCGGGCGGCGGGGAAGGCCGTAGCGCCCCTTACGCGGTGACGGCCGGCAGGCGGAGCTCGAACAGGGCTCCGCCTGCCGGCGTCCCACCGACCGTGAGCCGGTCGACCCGGGCGACCCGGACGACGACAGGGCGTCGGCGTCTCAGGCGAGGGGCACGAGTTCGCCCGTGTCCCTCGGCGTGCCCTCCCCGGGCGTTCCCTTCCCCGGCGTGCCCCGCCCCGACGCGCCCGCGACGAGCGCCGCCGTCGCGAGCACCGCCGCCCCGGTCAGCGCGAAGCACGCCCCCACCGGCAGCCGCCCGGCCAGCGCCCCGGCGACCGCCGTGCCCGCCGTGCAGCCCGCGTTGACGGCCGTGTTGATCCACGCCCCCGCCCGCACCCGGGCCTGCGGCGCGGCGACCTCGTCGGCGACGAGGTAGGCCGTGGTGAGCGCCGGCGACACGAAGAACCCGGCGACCGCGACGGCCGCCGCCAGGGTGCCGAGCCCCGGCGCCAGGGCGGCGCCGCACAGTGTCAGCCCGAGGCCCGCCGTGAGCAGCGGCAGCCGGGCCGCGGGCGGCGTCCGCCAGGGCACGGCGCCGTTGAGCAGGCCGCCGACGGCGCTGCCGGCCGACAGCGCCGCCAGCACCCAGGCCACGCCCGCCCCGCCGGTGCCGTGTCCGTGCCGTTCCGCGAACGCCACGACCAGCAGGTCGACCACGCCCAGCGCCAGCCCGACGCCGGCGATCGCGGCCACGGGCCGCCCGAGCCCGCGCAGCCCGCCGCCGCCCCGCCGCACGGCGTCAGCGCCCGCGGGCGCCGCACGCAGCGCCGGGGACGACAGGAACCCGGCCGTGCCCACGGCCATCAGGGCCGCGCCGACCACGATCCCGGCGGCCGGCGGTGCGAAGCCGACGAGGACGCCGACCAGCAGCGGCCCGGTCACGAACAGCAGTTCCTCGGCGACGCCGTCGAGGCTGTAGGCGCGCTGGAGCAGGGCCGGGTCGGGGGCGAGCCGGGTCCAGACGGCCCGCATGGTCGGCCCCAGCGGTGGCACACAGGCCCCGGCGGCCGCGGCGAGGGCGCCGAGCGCCGGTGCGGGGACGGCGTCCGGCCCGGAGACCGCAGTGGCCAGCAGACCGAGCAGCATGATGTGCCCGGCCGTCATCGGCGCGAGCGCCCGGCGCGGCCCGTGGCGGTCGACGAGGGTCGCCCGCGCGGGCGACAGGAAGACGGCGGTGGCCCCGAACAGCGCCATCACGGCGCCGGCGACCGCGTACGAGCCCGAGGACCGGGTCACGGCGAGCATCACGGACAGCGGGACGATCGCGTAGGACGACCGGCCGGTCAGGGCGGCGGCGAAGGTGCGGCGGGCGTGCGGGACCCGCAGGACGGCGGCATAGGAAGGCCGCACGGAGGACGAAGCGGACATGAGGCGGTTCCTCGACTCGAGGCAGGGCGGGAAAGGGGACGCCTGATCGCCGCGACCGGTCCGGCCTGGTGCCGTTCACCGATCACGGACCTGGGCGGTCCCTATGCCAAGAGGAGAAACACGCGAACGAACGTACCAGCGCCCTTGCGTGTCCCGCACGCCGTTTTCCCGCCGTGCCGCCGGCCCGGCTCAGCCCTCCGTGAGCCCCGCCACCAGTTCGTCGGCCGCCCGGTAGGGGTCGAGTTCGCCGGTGACGATGCGGTCCGCCAGGCTGCTCAGGCGGCGGTCGCCGTGGAGGTCGCCGATGCGTTCGCGCAGGGCCGTGACGGCGATCGTCTCGACCTCGCGGGCGGCGCGGGCGCGGCGGCGCTCGGCGAGGACGCCGTGCTCCTCCATCCACGCCCGGTGCTTCTCCAGCGCCTCGACGACCTCGTCGACGCCTTCGGAGCGCGCGGCCACGGTCTTCACGATCGGCGGCCGCCAGTCCCCGGCGCCGCGGGCCTCGCCGAGGCCGAGCATGTGGTTCAGTTCGCGGGCGGTGGCGTCGGCGCCGTCCCGGTCGGCCTTGTTGACGACGTAGACGTCGCCGATCTCCAGGATGCCCGCCTTGGCCGCCTGGATGCCGTCGCCCATTCCCGGGGCCAGCAGGACGACGCTGGTGTCCGCCTGGGAGGCGATCTCGACCTCCGACTGGCCCACGCCGACCGTCTCGACCAGGATCACGTCGCAGCCCGCCGCGTCCAGCACGCGGATCGCCTGCGGCGCCGACCAGGCGAGGCCGCCGAGGTGGCCGCGGGTGGCCATGGAGCGGATGTAGACGCCGGGGTCGGAGGCGTGGTCGGACATCCGGACCCGGTCGCCGAGCAGCGCGCCCCCGGAGAACGGGGACGACGGGTCGACGGCGAGCACGCCGACCCGCCTGCCCTGCCTGCGGTAGGCGGTGACCAGCGCGGACGTCGAGGTGGACTTGCCCACGCCCGGCGACCCCGTCAGCCCGACCACGTACGCGTTGCCGGTGAGCGGCGCCAGGGCCGCCATGACCTCCCTGAGCTGCGGGGACGCCCCCTCCACGAGGGAGATCAGCCGGGCCACGGCCCGGGGGCGGCCTTCCCTGGCCTGGGCGACCAGCGAGGAGACGTCCTGCATCACAGCTCCGTTCAGATCCGTTCAGTTGCGTTCAGCGAGTGACGTCGCGCGACGCTACTCAGGCCTTGGGCACCCGCACGATCAGCGCGTCGCCCTGCCCGCCGCCGCCGCACAGCGCCGCCGCGCCGACGCCGCCGCCGCGCCGCTTGAGCTCCAGGGCCAGGTGCAGCACCAGCCGGGCGCCGGACATGCCGATCGGGTGGCCGAGGGCGATGGCACCACCGTTGACGTTCACCTTTTCCGTGGACACGCCGAGGTCCTTCATTGACTGGACCGCGACGGCGGCGAAGGCCTCGTTGATCTCGACCAGGTCGAGGTCGGAGACCTGCAGGCCCTCCTTCTTCAGGGCGTGCGCGATGGCGTTGGAGGGCTGGGACTGCAGCGAGTTGTCCGGCCCGGCCACGTTGCCGTGGGCGCCGATCTCCGCGATCCACTCCAGGCCGAGCTCCTGCGCCTTGGCCTTGCTCATCACGACCACGGCCGCCGCGCCGTCGGAGATCTGCGAGGACGAGCCCGCGGTGATCGTGCCGTCCTTGGCGAACGCCGGGCGGAGCTTGCCGAGGGACTCCGCGGTCGTGTCGGCGCGGATGCCCTCGTCCTTGCTGAAGACGACCGGCTCGCCCTTGCGCTGCGGGATCTCGACCGGGGTGATCTCGGCCTCGAAGACGCCGTTCTTCTGGGCGGCGGCCGCCCGCTGGTGGGACAGGGCGGCGATCTCGTCCTGCTCCGGACGGGCGATGCCGAGACGGGTGTTGTGCTTCTCGGTGGACTCGCCCATGGCGACGTTCTCGAAGGCGTCGGTCAGACCGTCGTGCGCCATCGCGTCGAGCATCTCGATCGCGCCGTACTTGAAGCCCTCGCGGGACTTCGGCAGCAGGTGCGGGGCGTTGGTCATGGACTCCTGGCCGCCGGCCACCACGACGTCGAACTCACCCGCGCGGATCAGCTGGTCCGCGAGCGCGATCGCGTCCAGGCCCGAGAGACACACCTTGTTGATCGTGAGCGCCGGCACGTTCATCGGGATGCCGGCCTTGACCGCGGCCTGGCGGGCCGGGATCTGCCCCGCCCCGGCCTGCAGCACCTGGCCCATGATCACGTACTGCACCTGGTCGCCGCCGATGCCCGCGCGGTCGAGGGCGGCCTTGATCGCGAAGCCGCCGAGATCGGCTCCGGAGAAGGACTTGAGGGAGCCCAGCAGCCGTCCCATGGGCGTACGCGCGCCCGCGACGATCACCGAGGTCGTGCCGTTGGAGCCAGTCGAGTCAGTCATGAGCTGCGATTCCCCTTACCGGCCTGCACAGGCCGAGGAGTGAACGAGGGTTTACTTCGAATGTACTGAGTGGCACTCCGTGCCGTCATCGGGCCGTCAGTGTGATCGCGCGCACGTTGCGTAACCACCTCAGCCGCGCTGCACTAGCACCATGCTGACGCGAATCGACCACATCGGGATCGCCTGCCACGACCTCGACGCGACCGTCGAGTTCTACCGTTCCACATACGGCTTCGAGGTGTTCCACTCCGAGGTCAACGAGGAGCAGGGCGTGCGCGAGGCCATGCTCAAGATCAATGACACTTCCGACGGCGGCGCCTCCTACCTGCAGCTTCTGGAGCCGACCCGCCCCGACTCGACCGTCGCCAAGTGGCTGGACAAGAACGGCGAGGGCGTTCACCACATCGCTTTCGGTACGTCGGACGTGGACGGCGAGGCCGCCGACATCCGCTCCAAGGGCGTACGCGTTCTGTACGAGGAGCCCCGACGCGGCTCCATGGGGTCACGAATCACCTTCCTGCACCCGAAGGATTGCCACGGAGTGCTGACAGAACTGGTCACATCGGCCCCTGTTGAGTCACCTGAGCACTGACCCCCGTACATATGGGCCGGTAGGGTTGGGCTCGGTCGCCGCTCACACCGGGGCGACCCGGTCCTGCCGTCAGCGGCGGGACGCAGCCGGGGTCCGGGTTTCGGGGGACGAGCGTCGGGGCAGCAGCCCATGCTCCGTCGTTGATCTGACACCATTCCCCGGGGGCCCCGTCCGGCGGATGGACGGAGCTCGTTGGGGAAGCTTGCGACCAGGGACGGATGGGACCGCGCAGTGCGGGGCTATGAGAGCCAGGAGCGGGAGCCGGCGGCTGACGTCGACCACCTGACTCGGTTCGAAGCCGAGATGAAGCGGCTGAAGACCGAGCGGGAAAAGGCGATCCAGCATGCCGAGGACCTCGGCTACCAGGTCGAGGTGCTGCGCGCCAAGTTGCACGAGGCGCGGCGCACCATCATGTCCCGGCCCGCCTTCGACGGCGGCGACCTCGGGTACCAGGCCGAGCAGTTGCTGCGCAACGCGCAGATGCAGGCCGACCAGCTGCGGCAGGACGCCGAACGGGAGCTGAGCCAGGCCCGGGCGCAGACGCAGCGGATCCTCCAGGAGCACGCCGAGCAGGCGGCCCGCCTCCAGGCGGAGCTGCACCAGGAGGCCGTCAGCCGTCGCCAGCAGCTCGATCAGGAGCTGGCCGAGCGCCGGCAGAACGTCGAGTCGCACGTCAACGAGAACGTGGCGTGGGCCGAGCAGCTGCGCGCCCGCACCGAGGCGCAGGCCCGCCGGCTGCTCGACGAGTCGCGGGCCGAGGCCGAGCAGGCCCTGACCGCCGCCCGCGCCGAGGCCGAGCGGGTGGCGACGGAGGCCCGCCAGCGGCTCCAGGCCGACGCCGAGTCGGCCCGCGCCGAGGCCGAGCAACTGCTGCTGCGGGCCCGCACCGACGCCGAGCGGCTGCTGAACGCCGCGTCCACGCAGGCGCAGGAGGCCAGCGACCACGCGGAACAGCTGCGCACCTCCACCGTCACCGAGTCCGACGCCGCCCGCCGGCAGGCCGGCGAGCTCAGCCGCGCCGCCGAGCAGCGCATGTCCGAGGCCGAGGAGGCGCTGCGCAAGGCGCAGGCCGAGGCCGACAAGGTGCTCGCCGAGGCCAAGGAGACCGCGTCGAAGACGCTCTCGGGCGCCGAGTCGGCGAACGAGCAGCGCACCCGCACCGCGAAGGAACAGGTCGCCCGGCTGGTCAGCGAGGCCACCAAGGAGGCCGAGACCACCAAGGCGGACGCCGAGCAGCTCGTCGCCGACGCCCGCGCCGAGGCCGAGAAGATCGTCGCGGAGGCCTCCGAGAAGGCCCGCACGCTCACCGCCGAGGAGAGCGCCACCCAGCTGTCGAAGGCGGCGAAGACCGCCGAGGACGTCCTCATCAAGGCCCAGGAGGACGCCCAGCGCACCACCAGGGCCGCCGGCGAGGAGGCCGAGCGGATCCGCCGCGAGGCGGAGACCGAGGCGGACCGGCTGCGCGCCGAGGCGCACGACATCGCCGAGCAGCTCAAGGGCTCGGCGAAGGACGACACCAAGGAGTACCGCGCCAAGACGGTCGAGCTCCAGGAGGAGGCCCGCCGGCTGCGCGGCGAGGCCGAGCAGCTGCGCGCCGACGCGGTCGCCGAGGGCGAGAAGATCCGCGCGGAGGCCCGCAAGGAGGCCGTCCAGCAGATCGAGGAGGCGGCCAGGACCGCCGAGGAGCTGCTGTCCAAGGCGAAGGCCGACGCGGACGAGCTGCGGCAGAAGGCCACCGCGGACAGCGAGAAGGTGCGCACCGAGGCCATCGAGCGCGCCACCGCGCTGCGCCGGCAGGCCGCCGAGACCCTGGAGCGCACCCGAGCGGAGGCCGAGCGCTCCCGCGAGGAGGCGGTGGAGCTCGCCGAGACCATCACCTCGAACGCCGAGCAGGCCGCGCGCGAGCTGCGTGAGGAGACCGAGCGAGGCATAGAGGTCCGGCAGGCGGAGGCAGCCGAGGAGCTGACCCGGCTGCAGACGGAGACGGAGAGCCGGCTGGCCTCCGCCGAGCAGGCGCTCACCGACGCCCGCGAGGAGGCCGCGCGGATCCGCCGCGAGGCCGTCGAGGAGACCGAGCGGCTGCGCTCCGAGGCCGCCGAGCGGATCCGCAGCCTCCAGCAGCAGGCCGACGCGGAGGCGGACCGGCTGCGCAACGAGGCCGCCGCCGACGCGTCCGCCTCGCGCGCCGAGGGCGAGGCCGTCGCGGTGCGGCTGCGGTCCGACGCCGCCGCGGAGGCGGAGCGCCTCAAGACCGAGGCGCAGGACACCGCCGACCGGGTGCGCGCGGAGGCGCAGGCCGCGGCCGAGCGGCTGGCCGACGAGGCGTCCGAGACGCTGGCCGCCGCCCAGGAGGAGGCCGTCCGGCGTCGGCGCGAGGCCGAGGAGCTGCTCGGTTCCGCCCGCCAGGAGGCCGGCCAGGAGCGTGAGCGGGCCCGCGAGCAGAGCGAGGAACTGCTGGCCTCGGCGCGCAAGCGCGTGGAGGAGGCGCAGACCGAGGCCGTCCGGCTGGTCGAGGAGGCGGACCGGCGGGCCACCGAGATGGTGTCGGCGGCCGAGCAGCACGCGCAGCAGGTGCGGGATTCCGTGGCCGGACTGCACGAGCAGGCGCAGGACGAGATCACCGGGCTGCGCTCGGCCGCCGAGCACGCGGCGGACCGCGTCCGGCGCGAGGCCGAGGAGGAGGCGGACCGGGTCCGCGGCGACGCCTACGCCGAGCGGGAGCGGGCCGCGGAGGACGCGGGCCGGGTCCGGCGGGAGGCGAGCGAGGCGGCGCAGGCGGCGCAGGCGCTGGCCGAGCAGACCGTCGGCGAGGCGATCGCGGAGGCGGAGCGGCTGCGCTCGGAGGCGTCCGCGCACGCCCAGCGGGTGCGCACCGAGTCGTCGGACACCATCGCCCAGGCCGAGCAGGACGCGTCGCGCACCCGCGCCGACGCCCGCGAGGACGCCAACCGCATCCGCTCGGACGCGGCGACGCAGGCCGACACCCTCATCACCGAGGCACGAAGCGAGGCGGAGCGGCTCCAGACGGAGACCATCGCCGAGGCCGAGCGGCTGCAGTCGGAGACGATCGCGGAGGCCGAGCGGCTGCGTGCCGAGTCGGTCGCCAAGGCGGAGAAGCTGATCTCGGACGCGTCGGGGGACGCGGAGCGGCTGCGCGCCGAGGCCGCCGAGACCGTGGGGTCCGCGCAGCAGCACGCCGAGCGGGTCCGGGCCGAGGCGGAGCGCGTCCGGACGGAGGCGGCCGCGGAGGCCGACCGTCTGATGAGCGTGGCCCGCGAGGAGGCCGACTCGACGCTGGACGAGGCCCGCAAGGAGGCCAACAAGCGGCGCTCCGAGGCGGCCGAGCAGGTCGACACCCTCATCACGGAGACCGCGGCCGAGGCGGACAAGCTGCTCTCCGAGGCGCAGACCCAGGCGCAGAAGACCACCGCGGACGCGGAGGCGCAGGCCGACTCGATGGTCGGCGCGGCCCGCAGCGAGGCCGACCGGCTGGTCTCCGAGGCGACGGTGGAGGGCAACTCCCGGGTGGAGAGGGCCCGTACGGACGCGGACGAGCTGCTCATCGGCGCCCGGCGTGACGCGACGGCCATAAGGGAGCGGGCCGAGGAGCTGCGCGACCGCATCACGAGCGAGATCGAGTCGCTGCACGAGCGGGCCCGCCGTGAGGCCGCCGAGACGATGAAGTCGACCGGCGACCGCTGCGACGCGCTCATCAAGGCGTCCGAGGAGCAGCTCGCGAAGGCGCAGGCCAAGGCGCGGGAGCTGGTGTCGGACGCCAACTCCGAGGCCGGCAAGGTGCGTATCGCCGCCGTGAAGAAGGCGGAGGGGCTCCTCAAGGAGGCCGAGCAGAAGAAGTCGGCGCTGGTGCGGGAGGCCGAGGAGCTCAAGGCCGAGGCGATCCGCGAGGCGCGGCGCACGGTCGAGGAGGGCAAGCGGGAGCTGGAGGTCCTGGTGCGCCGGCGCGAGGACATCAACGCGGAGATCTCCCGGGTCCAGGACGTGCTGGAGGCGCTGGAGTCCTTCGAGGCGCCGGCCGGGAGCAAGGACGGGGGCGTCAAGGCGGGCGCCGCCATCGGAGCGCCCCGATCGGGTGGGAAGCCCTCGGACGGCTAGCGGAATGTGTGGATTGGGTTAAAGTCTGAGGCCTTTGACCGGACCTTTGGCAAGGGCTGTGCCGCTCAGCCACCCAAAAGGGGTGTCATTCTCCAGATCAAACACGCATACGCTCGATGACACACCGCTCCGGCCCCTAGGATTCCACCTATCACCTCACCGGTCTCATTCGACAGGAACCCCATGAGCGACACTTCCCCCTACGGCTTCGAGCTTGTGCGGCGTGGGTACGACCGCGCTCAGGTGGACGAACGCATCTCGAAGCTCGTCTCCGACCGTGACAGCGCTCTGGCTCGTATCACTGCTCTGGAAAAGCGCATCGAGGAGCTCCACCTCGAGACGCAGAACGCCCAGGCCCAGGTAAGCGACGCGGAGCCGTCGTACGCCGGTCTCGGCGCGCGTGTCGAGAAGATCCTCCGCCTCGCCGAGGAAGAGGCCAAGGACCTGCGCGAGGAGGCCCGTCGCGCGGCCGAGCAGCACCGGGAGCTCGCCGAGTCGGCCGCCCAGCAGGTGCGCAACGACGCAGAATCGTTCGCTGCGGAGCGCAAGGCCAAGGCGGAGGACGAGGGCGTCCGGATCGTCGAGAAGGCCAAGAGCGACGCGTCGCAGCTGCGTTCCGAGGCGCAGAAGGACGCGCAGTCGAAGCGTGAGGAGGCGGACGCCCTCTTCGAGGAGACCCGTGCGAAGGCCGCGCAGGCCGCCGCCGACTTCGAGACCAACCTCGCCAAGCGCCGCGAGCAGTCGGAGCGCGACCTGGCGTCCCGTCAGCAGAAGGCGGAGAAGCGTCTCGCGGAGATCGAGCACCGCGCGGAGCAGCTGCGTCTGGAGGCGGAGAAGCTGCGCACCGACGCCGAGCGTCGTGCCCGTCAGACCGTCGAGACGGCGCAGCGCCAGGCCGAGGACATCGTGGCCGACGCGAACGCCAAGGCGGACCGGATCCGTTCCGAGTCCGAGCGCGAGCTGGCGGCGCTCACCAACCGCCGCGACAGCATCAACGCCCAGCTGACGAACGTCCGCGAGATGCTCGCCACGCTGACCGGCGCCGCGGTGGCCGCGGCCGGTGCGCCGTCCACGGACGACGAGCCGATCTCGCGCGGGGTCCCGGCGCAGCAGTCCCGGTAACGTCCGGGGGTACGGGGAACGGAGAGCTGTCGAGCCCTCTGCCACTCCGGTGGCAGGGGGCTTTGCCGCGCTTTAGCGTGGCCGCATGATCGAGCTGTCGGGACTGACCAAGCGGTACGGCGACACGGTGGCGGTGAACAACCTCAGCTTCACCGTCAGACCGGGCATCGTCACGGGCTTCCTCGGTCCGAACGGCGCCGGGAAGTCCACCACCATGCGGATGATGCTCGGTCTCGACCGGCCGACCGCGGGGGACGTCCTCATCGACGGGCAGCACTACGACCGGCTCAGGGATCCCCTCACCTACATCGGCGCCCTGCTCGACGCCAAGGCCATGCACGGCGGGCGCAGCGCCTTCAACCATCTGCTGTGTCTCGCGCAGAGCAACGGCATCCCGCGGAGCCGGGTGCACGAGGTGCTGGACACCGTCGGGCTCACCTCCGTGGCGCGGAAGAAGGCCAAGGGGTTCTCGCTGGGCATGGGGCAGCGGCTGGGCATCGCCGGCGCGCTCCTCGGGGATCCCCGGATCCTGATGTTCGACGAGCCGGTCAACGGCCTCGACCCCGAGGGCATCCACTGGATCCGCACCCTGATGAAATCGCTGGCCTCGCAGGGGCGGACGGTGTTCGTCTCCTCCCATCTGATGAGCGAGATGGCGCTCACCGCGGATCATCTCGTCGTCATCGGGCAGGGCCGGCTGCTCGCCGACACCTCCATGGCCGACTTCATCGCGCAGAACTCGCGCAGTTACGTCCGTATCCGCACCCCGCAGCGGGAGCGGCTGCTCGATGTGCTGCACGGCGCCGGGACGGTGGTCGTCGAGACCGGCAGCGGGGTGCTGGAGGTCGACGACGGCAAGCCCGAGCACATCGGCGAGCTGGCCGCGCAGCACCAGATCGTGCTGCACGAGCTGAGCCCCCAGCGGGCCTCCCTGGAGGAGGCGTTCATGCAGCTCACCGCGGAGTCGGTGCAGTACCACGCGCACCCGGACGTGCCGATGGACACGATGGACATGCCCCTGGACGTGCCGGCGGGCATGCCCGACGTACAGCCCCGGCAGCAGTGGGGCGACGACTGGACGAGGAGCTGACGATGGCGGCGACCCAGGTCATCCGGTCCGAATGGACCAAGATCCGGTCGGTTGCGTCCACGGTGTGGACACTCTCCCTCGCGGTGGTGGTCACCGTCGCCCTCGGCGTGCTGATCTCGGCGCTGTCGAACCACGAGTTCGACAACATGGGCCGAGGCGACCGGCTCTCCTTCGACCCCACCTTCGTCAGCTTCGCCGGGATGACCCTGGGTCAGCTCGCGATGATCGTGTTCGGGGTGCTGGTGGTGTCGAACGAGTACAGCACCGGCATGATCCGCACCTCGCTGGCCGCCGTGCCGCAGCGCGGCACCTTCCTGTTCAGCAAGATCGCGGTGGCCACCGGGCTCTCGCTGGCCGTGGGGCTCGTGACCAGCTTCGTCACGTTCTTCCTGGGACAGGCCATGCTCGGCTCGCACCGGGCGTCGATCGAGGACAGCGGCGTCCTGCGGGCGGTGATCGGCGGCGGTCTGTACATGACGCTCATCGCCGTCTTCTCGATGGGCATGGCCACGATGCTGCGCTCGCCGATGCTGTCGCTCGGCATCCTGATGCCGTTCTTCTTCCTGATCTCCAACATCCTCGGCAACGTCTCCGCCACGAAGAAGATCGGCCGGTATCTGCCCGACCAGGCGGGCAGCAGGGTGATGCAGGTGGTCACGCGGATCGACGACGACACCCCGTACGGGCCCTGGGGCGGGTTCGCGATCATGGCGCTGTGGACGGCGGCGGCCCTCGCCGGCGGCTACCTCCTGCTGAAGCAACGCGACGCGTAACGCTTTGGGCTTTGCTTTCACTTGAGCGGAACCGTCAGCGCCCCGATAGTCTCCTAACCCTTACGGGGGCGTGTGCCCTGCTGTCCTGAACCTTTCGATGGGTGCGGAGCATGATCGAAGCAGTCGGCCTGACCAAGCGCTACGGCGACAAGACCGCTGTGTACAACCTTTCCTTCCAGGTGCGCCCCGGGGCCGTCACGGGCTTCCTCGGGCCCAACGGCTCCGGCAAGTCCACGACCATGCGGATGATCCTGGGCCTGGACAACCCGACCGCCGGGTCCGTGACCATCGGCGGCTACCCGTACCGCCGGCTGCCCAACGCCGCCCGCCAGGTGGGCGCCCTGCTGGACGCCAAGGCGGTGCACGGCGGCCGGCACGCCCGCAACCACCTGCTGAGCCTGGCCCAGCTGTCCGGCATCCCGGCCCGGCGGGTCGACGAGGTGCTCGGCGTGGTCGGCCTCCAGGACGTGGCCCGCAAGCGCTCAAAGGGCTTCTCCCTGGGCATGGGCCAGCGGCTCGGCATCGCGGCCGCCCTGCTGGGCGACCCCCAGGTGCTGCTCTTCGACGAGCCGGTCAACGGCCTCGACCCCGAGGGCATCCTCTGGGTGCGCAACCTGATGAAGGCCCTGGCCGCCGAGGGCCGCACGGTGTTCGTCTCGTCCCATCTGATGAGCGAGATGGCGCTGACGGCCGACCACCTGATCGTCATCGGGCGCGGCCAGCTGCTCGCCGACATGAGCGTGAAGGACTTCATCTCGGCCAACTCGGCCGACTTCGCGCGCGTGCGCACCCCGCACACCGACCCGCAGCTGCGCGAGAAGCTGGCCTCGGCGCTCACCGAGGCGGGCGGCCACGTCCTGCCCGAGCAGGACGGCGCACTGCGGGTGACGGGACTGCCGTTGCCCAGGATCAGCGACATCGCCCACGACAGCGACGTCCGTCTGTGGGAGCTGTCGCCGCACCAGGCCTCCCTGGAGGAGGCGTACATGCGGATGACGCAGGGCGCCGTGGACTACCGGTCGACCATCGACCAGAAGGCCGGCCTCCAGCAGCAGCTGCCGCCCGGCGCGCAGCCGCCGATGCCGGTCCCGGGCCAGGGCCAGCCGGGCTGGTACGCCCCGCCGCCCCCGCAGCAGGGCTACGCGCCCGCACAGCCGGCTCAGGCGCCCCCGGCGGCCCCCTACGGGGCGTACGGCGCCCCGGGAACGCCCGGCACGGCTCCGGGCCCGAACATCGCCAACCCGTATGCGCAGCCGCCCACGCAGGCCCCGGGCGCGCAGCCCGCGCCCGCGGCGCCGTCCGCGCCGGCTCCCTCGCTGGACAAGGCGCCCGCCGCCCCGGCCGCGGCACCGGCGCCCGAAGCCGCGCCGGCGCCCGCGCCCGTCTCCGCCCCCGACGCCCCGACCGAGTCCGAGGACGCCCGATGAGCACCCCGCAGCACCCGTCTCCGCAGGCCGCACCCGCCTGGCAGACGGCGCCCGGCGCCTCGTACACCGCGGCCGGCCCCGTCTACACCTCGCCGATCCCGGTCGTGCGCACGCACCTCGGGAACGCCATCGCCTCGGAGTGGACCAAGATCCGGTCCGTGCGTTCCACGATGTGGACGCTCGGCGTGTACGTGCTGCTGATCGTCGGCATCGGGCTGCTGGCCGGCGCGATCGTCGCCGCGAACGCCACCGAGCAGGACCTCTCGGGCAGCACCGCGCTGTCGTTCGGCTTCTTCGGACTGCTCCTGGGCAGCATGTGCGTCATCACGCTCGGCGTGCTGACCACCGCCTCCGAGTACGGCACCGGCATGATCCGCACGACCATGGTGGCCTGCCCCTCACGCGGCCGGGTCCTCGCGGCGAAGGCGATCGTGTTCTTCGTCGTCGCCTTCACGGTGACGCTCGTGTCCACGGGCCTCGTGGCGATGGCGCACGTGGCGATGCTCTCCGACGCCCGCTCGCCGAGCGGCGAGGAGTGGCTCAAGGCCACCGTGGGCGTGTCCCTCTACATGGCCCTGCTCGGGCTCGTCTCGCTGGCCGTCGGCTCGATCATCCGGCACTCGGCGGGAGCCATCACCATCATGATCGGTCTGCTGCTGGCCCCGCTGGTCATCGCGATCTTCATGTTCTCGGCCTCGCTGGAGAGCCTGCGCCAGGCCCTCTTCGAGTACTCGATCCCCAGCCAGCTCGGCGTCTTCTACGCGACCTCGCTCAGCGAGAGCGGCCCGACCGGCTGGGACCCGCTGTGGATCGCGCTGGGCATGACCACCGTCGTGCTCGGCGCCGCCTTCGCGCTGCTGGAGCAGCGGGACGTGTAGGTCGACGCCCCGCCGCGCCGAGAACCGAGAAGGGACCGGGTTCAGAACCTGGGTGCGTTACGGGACCGCTGCATCCCCGGGGTGCGGCGGTCCCGTGCGTTCCAGCACGCCTTGTGCCAGTGCCGCCGGTCGTCGACGCCCGCGTGCTCCGGCCAGGCCACCACGTGCGGGACGCCGCCGGGGATCAACTGGTCGCAGCCGGGGCACCGGTACGTCTTGCCCTGGGCGCTCGCCCCGGCCACGTGCCGTACGCTCCACTGTTCGCCGTGCCAGTCCTGCGCCGACTCCCAGCCGCCGTAGCGGCTCGTGCGGTCGTCCTCGGCGCTCCGGCCCGACGAGCCCTCATCCTTGGGTCGGTTGCGACGCGGCGACACAGGACACCTCACGGGGCTATACAGGGGGCAGGGCCGTTCTCCAGCGTACGCGGCGCGAGCCCGGGCACCCGTGGGGCGGCGGACCCCGCAGGTCCCCTTCCCGGACGTCGCATTCGGCAGACAATCCGCAAATCTCTCCGCCAGGCCGTGTCCTCGGCACGTGTCGGACGGTTATGCCGGGTGGGGGAGCTCCGTGTCGGAGCCAAGGAAGCAGGAAAGTCCATGCGCGTTGGAAGTTTTGTACTGGGGGCCCAGTTCCCGGGCCAGGGGCAGGGCGAGGCGCTGCACCGCGCGGTCCGCTCGGCCGAGGTCGCCGAGGAGGCGGGGCTCGACTCGGTCTGGCTGGCCGAGCACCACTTCGTGCCGTACGGCACCTGCCCGTCGGCGATCACGCTCGCCGCTCTGCTGCTGGGCCGCACTCGCCGCATCAGGGTGGGCACGGCGGTCAGCGTACTGCCCACCGTCCATCCCGTGGCGCTCGGCGAACAGGCCGCGCTGCTGCATCTGACCAGCGGCGGCCGCTTCTCGCTGGGTGTGGGCCGCGGCGGGCCGTGGGTCGACCTCGAGGTGTTCGGCTCCGGCCTGGAGGCGTACGAGAAGGGGTTCCCGGAATCACTCGATCTGCTGGTGCGCTGGCTGCGTGAACCCTCGGTGGGAGCCGACGGCGAGCGCTTCCGCTTCCGCGAAGTCCCCGTCGTGCCCAGGCCGTCGGAGGCCCTGACGGAGGCTGCGGGTCCGGAGGTCGTCGTCGCCTGCACCTCTCCGGCGAGCGTGCGGCTGGCCGCCGAACGCGGCCTGCCGATGCTGCTCGGCATGCACGTCGGGGACGAGGAGAAGGCCGAGATGGTCGCCCAGTGGCGGCGGTTCGCCCGCGCGGCGGGGCGGACCGAGGGCGAGATCCGCGGCGCGGCACATGTCTCGGCGGGCGTCTGCCAGATCGCGGACCGGCGCACGGACGCCGTGGAGACCCTGGTCAAAACCATGCCGGGCTGGCTGAAGCAGGGACTCGACGCCCATGTCACGGTGGACGGCCGGCCCCGCTCCATGCGGGACCCGGTGGCATACACCGAACTGCTCTGCGGACTGCACCCGGTGGGCACCCCGCGGCTCTGCGCCGACCGCCTCGCGGCCACCAGCGAGCGGACGGGCATCTCGCGCTTCGCCCTGCTCGTGGAGGGCTCGGGCGACCTGGCGGCCACCGAGGAGAACGTACGGCGGCTGGGCTCGGAGGTGCTCCCCCACCTCCGGTGAGCGGCCCAGCCGGCCGCTGAGCCTGCCGCTCCCGTGATGCTCCCGTGGAGACGGAAGCCTCCCGCGTCAGGAGCGGCAAGCGACATCGTCATGCCGTCAGCAGTCCCGGAATTCCGGGGACTGGTTGAGCACCTGGCTGCGGACCGAGGTGAAGCGGTTCAGCTTCTCGTCGACAGCCGAGTCCAACGGGAACACCGCCACCCGGTGGCAGTTCTGGAAGGCGAGCCGCACACCGAAGTGCCGCTGCAGCGCGCCGCGTATGGCGTCACTCGCGAGCGCGCGCAGCAGCTGCCCGCGTGCCTGCTCGTCCGGCGGGGGCGTCTGGTTGTCGGCGAAGTCTCCGCCGTCCACCTTCAGCTGGGCCACCAGGGAGCTGACCATCTCCCATGCGTAGGGCAGGGAGGTCCGGACGCAGTCGACGAATTCTGCTTCGTCGACCTCGCCTCGCTCGGCCTGATCGAGTAGGGCCGGTGAGACGTCGAGCGACATGGGTACTCCTCTCGCACCCCCGAGAACGACGAGGGTTGACGGACAGGGAAAGGGAGTCCGCCATGCCGAAATACCGCACACGCTGAGTACACGCATCGCGACCTCCCGTTCACTACGGTAGGCAACGGACGGTGACCGCACCAGGAGAATGAGCACATAGGGAACCCCTGTTGGGCACACAATCGGCCACCGTCGAACAGAGGTTTTCCTGATCAAAAGGGGCGAGGCCCAAGGGTCGCCCGTTGCGTGAGGGGCCGGGATACGGGGCGGGCGGATCGCGGGCACCACGGGGCGTCGGATAGCGTTGCCGACCATGCGTCTCGTCATCGCCCGGTGCTCCGTCGACTACGCCGGCCGGCTCACCGCCCACCTCCCCTCCGCCCCCCGTCTGATCCTGGTGAAGGCGGACGGCAGCGTCTCCATCCACGCGGACGACCGGGCCTACAAGCCCCTCAACTGGATGTCGCCGCCCTGCACGCTGAAGGAGGAGGCGGGGGACTCCGACGGCGTGCCGGGCGTCTGGACCGTCGTCAACAAGGGCGGTGAGAAGCTCATCATCACGATGGAGGAGGTCCTCCACGACTCGTCGCACGAACTGGGCGTCGATCCCGGCCTGATCAAGGACGGCGTGGAAGCACACCTGCAGGAACTGCTCGCGGACCGCATCGAGATCCTCGGCGAGGGCTACACCCTCATCCGCCGCGAGTACATGACGGCCATCGGCCCGGTCGACATCCTGTGCCGGGACGCCGAAGGGCAGACCGTCGCGGTGGAGATCAAGCGGCGCGGCGAGATCGACGGGGTCGAGCAACTCACCCGCTACCTCGAGCTGTTGAACCGCGACCCGCATCTCGCCCCGGTCCGCGGCGTCTTCGCCGCCCAGGAGATCAAGCCGCAGGCCCGCGTCCTCGCCACGGACCGCGGCATCGGCTGCACGGTCCTCGACTACAACGCCATGCGCGGCATCGAGGACGACAAGCTGCGGCTGTTCTGACGTCCACCACGACGTCCACCACGCCGTCCGCGCGGCGTCTTTGTACGGCGTCCGCACGACGACAGGGCCGGGTTCCCGAAGGGGAATCCGGCCCTGTCGTGTGCCCGGGGCCGTGCCCCTTCGGCTCAGATCACCTCGTCCGGCGAGGTCGCCGCCGAGCCGGAGGGACCGGAGAGCCCGGAGGAGCTCATCGTGCCGCCGACGGGCGCGGAGGACATGGAGTTGCCGCCCGACGCCGACGTGTCGCCGCTGGGGGACGGGCCGGTCGTGTCCGAAGCGGACGGCGACGGCGACTGCGAGCCGCTCCCGCCGGTGGAGGACGCGGAGGCCGAGGGCGAAGGCGACCCGGACCGGCTCGGGCTGGACGACGGCCGACCGCTCGGCCTCGGCGTACCGGAGGGCTTCCCGTCCCCCGGATCCCGCGAACCGCTCGCCGACGCCGACGGTTGTGCCGTCCCCGTGGGCGTCGGGTCGTCCGAGGTGCCCATGGTCCCGTCCGGGCCCGGGTCGGTCGGCTTGCTGGTCGCCTCGCCCGTGTCGGTGGAGCCGTCGCCGCCCGGGGTGTCCGCGCCGACCTCGCCGTCGTCGACGCCGACGGAGGCGGACGGGTTGACGCCGACCCGGTCGGAGGGGTTGTCGGCGTCCTTGTGGGAGGTCGCCCCGAGCGTGACCACCGTGCCGAGGACGGCGACGAGCAGCGCGCCGGCGCCGACCCCGACCAGGTTGCGCCTGGCCAGGCTCCGCAGGCCGCCGCGGCTGTGACGGATCGGCTTGGCGGGCGGTTCGCGGCGGGCGACGAGGGTCTCGGCCTCCGGCGGGAAGGTCGGGAGCGCCGCCTGGATGCCGCGCGGCGGCGACGGCTGCTCCTCGTGGCGGACGGTGCCGGGCGCCTCGTCGCCGAACGTCGCGGCGGGCAGGCCGGGCACGTCGCCGGAGCGGTCGGCGACCAGCGCCAGCGCACGGCGGCCGGCGACGGTGCCGCGCTTGTCGGCGATCGTGCCGCGCAGGGCGAGCGACGCCTCCAGCTCGGAACGGGCCCGGTCCAGGTCCCCGGTGCACAGCGCGAGGACGCCGAGCTCGTGGTGGAAGTAGGCGCGGTCCGCGGACTGCGCCGCGAGCCGGGCGGCCTCCGCGCCTTCGTGCAGAGCACTCGACCAGACGCTCCACTGCAGCCCTGCGGCGAACGCGGGCGCCGCCGTGCGGGCGAGCCGGACGGCGGTGGCCTCCTCGCCCTCCTCGGGCCGGGTCGTGTCCGGGACGACGGCTGCGAGGGCGGCGAGGACGGCGTCGGCCTCCGCGCAGACCCGGTCCGGGGTGACCGAGGGGTGCCCGGTCCACCAGGCGTAGTGCTGGGCGGCGGCGTGGGCGCGGGTCTCGACGTCGTCGGCGTATCCGGCGGCCTCGAGCTGGGCCTGGACTCCGGCTGCGAGGCGGTAGCGGTTGCCGACCGGGGAGACGAGCCCGCAGCCCATCAGCTCGCCGAGGGCCGCGTCGGCGTGGGTGTCGCCCACCAGGGCGGGCAGATGGGCCTGGTGCGGGACCTCGCCGCCGAGGGCGACGGCGAACCGCAGGGCCGCGCGGGCGGAGGCGCTGAGGCGGGCGGCGAGCAGCGGGGCTGGGGCGGCGGCCTCGCCGAGGGAGGGCAGGGATATCTCCTCGGCCTCCCCGGCGCCGGCGACGGCGTCGACGGGGCCGGGGAGCGGCCGGGCGTCCTCGAAGACGCCGAACGCGTCGACCGCGTCGGCGCTGGCCCGCAGCCGGTCGCGTTGCGCGAGCAGGGCGCCGGCCTGCACGAACCGCAGCGGCAGGCCCTCGGACTCGAACCAGAGGTCGCCGGCCCAGTTGCCCTCCTCCTCGGTGAGGACGCGGCCGACGGCGCGCTCGATGACCTCGACGCCGCCCGCGCGGTCGAGACCGGTGAGGACGACCTCCTCGACGGCGGAGTCCGCGGTGGGCAGCGGGGTGTCCGGCGTCGCGCCGAGCAGGAAGGCGCACTCGGGCGTCGCGTCCAGCAGGTCGTCGAGGGCGGCGCCGCCGAGCTCGAGGTCGTCGACCACCACGACGGCGCCGACCTCGCGGACCAGGTCGCGCAGCTCGTCCTCGTCGGGGCGGTGCTGCGGGGCGTCGAAGACGGCGTGGAAGAGATCGTGCAGCAGGTCGGCAGCGGTGCGCAGCCGGCCGCTGAGGCGGACGACGCCGTCGGGGGCGAGGTCCTCGCAGTCCTCGGCGACCAGGTCGAGGAGGCTGGTGCGGCCGGAGCCGGGGGCGCCGGTGAGACGGACGGAGCGACCGCGGGCGAGGAGCCGGACCAGCTGTTCGCGTTCGTCCTGGCGGCCCAGGAGCGGCCGTACGGGCGGGGCGTTGCCGGCGGGCGCGGCCGGGCGGGCGGCGCGCTCGGCCTCGGCGCGCCGCTCGGGCGTGCGCCTGGCGGGCCGCTCGGCCCGCTCTCCCCCGGGCGGGCACAGCTCGATCTCGCTGCCGTCGACGGGGTTGACGGTGAGCAGATGGTCGCCGGCGACCAGCCGCACCGTGCGGGCCAGGGCCGGGGCGGGCTGACCGAAGTCGGGCGTGAGGGGGTCCCGGGACGGGCGCGGGCGCGAGGTCTGGCCGGGCCCGGAGTCGAAGGCGCTCGACCGGGAGGCGTCTCCCTCGTCGTGGCCGTGCTCCTCGGGTCCCGGGGTGTTCGGGTCCATGGGTCAAGCCCCCCAAAAGCGTCGTGTGGCGGTAGCCCCTCCCGGCCTTGCCGCACACTGGGCTGTCGCTTATGGTCCGGTGCCCGCTCGAGGGCTGCGGGCGGCGGGCAGTCGAACCGTAAACCTTCGCACAGTATCTACGACAGCCCGGGGTGCCGGGCCGCCCGAAGCGTCACGGTCTCGTGAGGATTGCACCCGGCCGCAAGCACCCGTCGCGCCCGTCCCACGCTTCCCGCCGCAGGCCACACCCCCTTGCGCGTCACACGCGGGGCAGGGACTCCACTCCGATGCCGCCCTCGATCGCGAGGATCCGGTGCAGCCGGGTGGCCACCAGCAGGCGTTGCATCTGCGGCGGCACGCCGCGCAGCACCAGCCGCCGGCCGCAGCGGCCGGCCCGTCGGTGCACGCCCATGATGACGCCGAGTCCGGTGGCGTCCCACGAGTCGAGTCCGGACAGGTCGAGCACCAGGTCGCCGACTCCGTCGTCGACTGCCGTGTGCAGGGCCGTACGGGCGTCCGCCGCGCTGCGGACGTCGAGGCGGCCCCCGACGACCAGCTCGACGTGGTCGCCCTTGATGTGCATAGCGCTCCCCTAAGCGTGCGTCTCGTGCTCCGCGGTGTGGTGTCCGGTGTTGCATGCTCTGACTGCGAGAAGCGGTCAGAGGTTGCCGTCTGTGAGCGAACCGATACCCAATTCACCCGCAAGGGTGAGGCTTCTGGGACCTGTGCGGTTCTGGTGCCTGTAGAGCCCTGCCCGCTCACGCGCCCGATGTCACCGGCGTCAACCATCCGGCGCAGCCGCCCCGGTCGCCCGTCCATCTGCCTCTCGGCCGGAGATTAGCGCTCGTGAGGCACTGCGTGACCGGTTAGTAACGCGTCTCACGTCTCACGGCGTGAGACGCCGGTCACGTCGTCAAATCCTGTCCGATTCACGCCGATTGGCCCCGTCCTGAGCAGGCGTCGGTCCCCTGCCGGGGGCCGCCGGCCCGGCCGTCCGCGGACCGTGACGAAGGGAACGGAGCGGATGCCCGGGGACGGTCTAGATTGGCGGCATGGTCAATCTGACGCGCATCTACACGAGGACCGGCGACCAGGGCACCACCAATCTGGGCGACATGAGCCGGGTCGCCAAGACGGACCTGCGGATCGCCGCCTACGCCGACGCCAACGAGGCGAACGCGGTGATCGGCACGGCCCTAGCACTGGGCGGACTCGACGAGGAGACGGCCGAGGTGCTCATCCGCGTCCAGAACGACCTGTTCGACGTGGGCGCCGACCTGTCGACGCCGGTCACGGAGAACCCGGAGTTCCCGCCCCTGAGGGTCGAGCAGTTCTACATCGACCGGCTGGAGGCGGACTGCGACCGCTTCAACGGGCAGTTGGAGAAGCTGCGGTCGTTCATCCTGCCCGGCGGCACCCCGGGCGCGGCGCTGCTGCATCAGGCGTGCACGGTGGTCCGCCGCGCCGAACGCTCCACATGGGCCGCCCTGGAGGCGCACGGCGAGCGGATGAACCCGCTCACCGCGACCTACCTCAACCGCCTGTCGGACCTGTTGTTCATCCTCGCCCGCACCGCCAACAAGGCGGTCGGGGACGTGCTGTGGGTGCCGGGCGGGGAGCGCTAGCCCATCTTGGCCGGTTCCCGCTCCGGGCCGCCCTTCGGTTCCCGCTTGGGGAAGAAGGTGTAGCTCGCGGCGATGACGACGTTGACGCCGACGACGAGCAGCATCCGCTGCTGCCACGCCCGCAGCGAGCCGGTGTCGCCGTCGCCGCCGACGTACCAGACGGCCGCCTGGAGCAGGGCGACTGCGACCAGTGCCGCGAGGGTCCACCGGCCCGCGACCTTCCACTCGTGGACGGCGCGGGCCGTGCCGTACCTCGGGGGCCGCACCGGCGGCGGGCCGCCCGCGAAGCGGTGGGCGACCCGGGCGTCCGCCCACTTGATCGTGGAGTGGCCGAGGCCCACGGTGAAGCCGATGTAGACGGCGGCGAGGCCGTGCCGCCAGTCCGGCTCGGCGCCGTTCCTGAGGTCGGCCGCGGTCACGGCGAACAGCACGATCTCCAGCAGCGGCTCGCACAGCAGCAGCGCGAGGCCCAGCCGCGGCATCCGGAACACATACCGGAAGGCCAGCCCGCCGGCCAGCAGCACCCAGAAGGCCACCTCGCAGACGATGATCAGTGTGACGACCACGGTTCGCTCCTCTCCCTCACCGTCCCAGACTCCCGCCCCGGGCCGCCGGACGCGTCGTCGCCGGTGACGAGGTCGCGGTACATCGAAAGATGCAGTTCCGGACCATTCCCGGGGAGCAGGCGCACGCCCTGCGAGGCGTGTTGGATGGAGGGCATGGCCGTACGACGACTGCCCCGCCCGCACCGTTTCGACGTCTGCGTCGCGGTCGGCGGGCTGCTGGGCGGGCTGTTCCTGGTGGTGATCGGTCTGGGCACCCGGCCGTCCGACGACCCGATCACCCTGTTCGACGGCCCCTGGCCGGTGCTGGCGCCGCTCACCGTGATGGCCGGCTGCGAGGTGGCGCGCCGGGCGGCTCCCCGCGCGGCGCTGCTCACCGGCACGGCCGCGATCACCGCGGACCTCGTGACCCAGGGCAGCCTGTCCACGATCCTGATGTTCACCGACCTCGTGTACGCGGCCGTCCTGTACGGCCCGCTCGCCTCCGCCCGTCGCATCCAGTGGGTCACCGGACTGCTCACGGTGGCGGGGACGCTGGTGCCGTTCGCGCTCTGGCGGGTGCCCGAGGCCCTGCTGATCGGCGTGGTCGTCGGCGTCGTCGCGTACGCGCCCGCCGCCACCGGCTGGATCGTGCGCAACCACCGGGACGCCGCCGAGGCGGCACGGCTGCGGGCCGAACAGACCGCGCTGCTCGCCGAGATGGACCGGACCCAGGCCGTCACCGCAGAACGGGCGCGGATGGCAAGGGAGTTGCATGACATGGTCGCCAACCACCTGTCCGCGATCGCCATCCACTCGACGGCGGCGCTGTCGATCGACGATCCGGACACGTCCCGGCAGGCGCTGACCGTCATCCGCGAGAACAGCGTCGAGGGGCTGACGGAGATGCGGCGGCTGATCGGCATCCTGCGCGACGGCAGCGGGGACCACGAACCTGCCGCGGCCGCCACTCTCGACGGTCTGGCGGCCCTCGTCGACGGCGCCCGCGCCAACGGCCTCGACGCGACCCTGGACATCACCCCGGACGCCGGCCTCGGCCGGGTGCCCGCCCCCGTCGAACTCGCCGCGTACAGGATCGTGCAGGAGTCGCTGACCAACGCCCTGAAGCACGCCTGCCCCGGCCGGGTCACCGTCACCCTGCTCCGGCGCGACGACACGCTCGACGTGCGGGTGAGCAGCCCTTACGGCCACCGGGACGGGCCACGCGCCCCGGGTTCCGGCGCGGGACTCGTCGGCATGCGGGAGCGGGCGGCCCTGCTGGGCGGCACGTTCCACGCCGGGCCGCAGGGGCCTCGCTGGACGGTCCACACCGCCTTCCCGCTCGTCGAAGGAGAGCCCGCATGAGCTCCGTCATCCGCGTGCTCGTGGCCGAGGACCAGTCCGCCGTGCGCGCCGGTCTGGTCCTCATCCTGCGCAGCGCGTCCGACATCGAGGTGGTCGGGGAGGCCGCGGACGGGGAGCAGGCGGTGGCGCTGGCCCGGGAGCTGCGGCCGGACCTGGTGCTGATGGACGTTCAGATGCCGCGCCTCGACGGGGTGGCGGCGACCCGGAAGGTCGTCGAGGAGGGGCTGGCGGACGTCCTCGTACTGACCACCTTCGACCTCGACGCGTACGTCTTCGGGGCGTTGCGTGCCGGTGCGGCCGGGTTCCTGCTCAAGGACACGGAGGCGCGGGACCTGCTGGCGGCGGTCCGGACCGTGGCGGCCGGCGAGGGACTGATCGCCCCGGCCGTGACCCGTCGTCTGATCGCCGAGTTCGCCGCCGTGCCCGCGCGGGCGCCCGGGGCCGATCCGGCCGTCCTCGACGCGCTCACCCGGCGTGAACGCGAGGTGCTGGCCTGTCTGGGACAGGGGCTGTCCAACGCGGGCATCGCCGAACGCCTCGACATGGCGGAGGCGACCGTGAAGACGCACGTCAGTCGGCTGCTGGGCAAGCTGGGACTGCGCAGCCGGGTGCAAGCGGCGGTGCTGGCGCAGGAGTTGGGCGTCGGGTGAATCCGGGGGCGGAGCGTGCCGCACTGGTCCAGACCTATTGACCCGTGGTCCAGACCTTTCTATTCTCGCGGCACCGTGGGCGTGAAGGCTCAGTCACGCCCCCCGACTCCCCCGAGGAGGCGCAGGATGCGCTTCAGACACAGAGCCGCGGCAGGGTTCGCGACGCTGTTGCTCCCCCTGGCCGGGCTGGTCGGCCTGGCGGGCCCCGCCCAGGCCGCCACGACCGCCACCGCCACCTACACCAAGGCCTCGGACTGGGGCACCGGCTTCGAGGGCAGGTGGACGGTGAAGAACACCGGCACCACCGCCATCAGCTCCTGGACGGTCGAGTGGGACTTCCCCTCCGGGACCTCCGTCACCTCCGCCTGGGACGCCGACGTCACCTCCGCCGGCCTGCACTGGACCGCCAAGAACAAGTCGTGGAACGGCTCCCTCGCCCCCGGCGCCTCCGTCTCCTTCGGCTTCAACGGCGCCGGCTCCGGCTCGCCCGCCAACTGCCGTCTGAACGGCGGCGGTTGTGACGGAACGTCGGTTCCCGGCGATTCCGCCCCCTCGGCCCCGGGCACCCCCACGGCCTCCTTGGTCACCGACACCTCCGTGAAGCTGGCCTGGTCCGCCGCCACCGACGACAAGGGCGTCAAGAACTACGACGTCCTGCGCGACGGCGCCAAGGTCGCCACCGTGACGACCACCTCGTACACCGACACCGGTCTGACCGCGGGCACCGACTACTCCTACGCCGTCCGGGCCCGCGACACCGCCGACCAGACGGGACCGGCCGGCGGCGCCCTCGCCGTCCGCACCACCGGCGGCACCACTCCCCCGACCACCGGCGACAAGGTCAGGCTCGGCTACTTCACCGAGTGGGGCATCTACGGCCGCAACTACAACGTCAAGAACCTGGTGACGTCGGGCTCGGCCGCCAAGATCACCCACATCAACTACGCCTTCGGCAACGTCACGAACGGCCAGTGCGCGATCGGCGACTCCTACGCCGACTACGACAAGGCCTTCACCGCCGACCAGTCGGTCAGCGGCGTCGCCGACACCTGGGACCAGCCACTGCGCGGCAACTTCAACCAGCTGCGCCAGCTGAAGGCCAAGTACCCGCACATCAAGGTGCTCTGGTCGTTCGGCGGCTGGACCTGGTCCGGCGGCTTCGCCCAGGCCGCGGCCAACCCGGCCGCGTTCGCCCAGTCCTGCTACAACCTGGTCGAGGACCCGCGCTGGGCCGACGTCTTCGACGGCATCGACATCGACTGGGAGTACCCGAACGCCTGCGGCCTGTCCTGCGACACCAGCGGGGCCGCGGCCTACAAGAACCTGATGCAGGCACTGCGCGCCAAGTTCGGCGCGAACTACCTGGTCACCGCGGCCACCACGGCCGACGGCACCTCCGGCGGCAAGATCGACGCCGCCGACTACGCGGGCGCCGCGAGCTACGTCAACTGGTACAACGTGATGACGTACGACTTCTTCGGCGCCTTCGACGCGGACGGTCCGACCGCCCCGCACTCCCCGCTGACGACGTACAGCGGCATCCCGCAGGCCGGGTTCACCACGGCCGACGCGATAGCCAAGTTCAAGGCGAAGGGCGTGCCCGCGAACAAGCTGCTCATCGGCATCGGCTTCTACGGCCGCGGCTGGACGGGCGTCACCCAGGACGCCCCGGGCGGCACGGCCACGGGCCCGGCGCCGGGAACCTACGAGCAGGGCATCGAGGACTACAAGGTCCTCAAGACGTCCTGTCCCGCCACCGGCACGATCGCCGGCACGGCGTACGCGAAGTGCGGCAGCAACTGGTGGTCCTACGACACCCCGGCCACCATCGCCGGGAAGATGGCCTGGGCCAGGAACCAGGGCCTCGGCGGGGCCTTCTTCTGGGAGTTCAGCGGCGACACCGCGGGCGGTGAACTGGTGAGCGCCATCAACAGCGGAATGTCGTGACCGCAGCGGCAGAGTCCGGATGATCCGGCGAGTGGATGCGGCTACGCCACATTCACTCGCTGTCCGGGCGGGGCCGCCTCCAGCCAGGCGAGGAATCCGGTCAGCGCGTCCTCGCTCATCGCGAGCTCCAGGCGCGTGCCCCGGTGCAGACAGACCAGGATCACCGCGTCGGACAGCAACGCCAGCTCCTCCTCGCCCTCGGGGAGCCGGCGGCCGGCCACCTCGATCGTGCCGCGCTCCAGAACCCGGCGCGGACGGTACGCGTAGGAGAAGACCCGGTACCACTCGATGCGGTCGCCGTTGTAGCGGGCGACGCCGTAGCTCCAGCCCTTGCCGCTCGTGTCCGGTTTCTCGGAGACGTCCCAGCGCAGGGAGCAGTCGAAGGTGCCGCCGGAGCGCTGGATGAGTCTGCGGCGCAGACCGAAGACGAACAACCCCAGCGCCACCAGGGCCACGACGATTCCGCACACAGTCAGAGCGAGGATCATCGACACCGACCTCCTCGTCTCCTAGGTACCGAAATAGGTAACGGAACGGAAAAATCATCCATATCTGCCTCAGCCGCGGTCGGCTCCGGATTGCTCCGGTGCCGACCGCGGCTGAGTGACGTCAAGCGGTTACACGCTGGCTCAGCGTGAGGCCGCCGCACGCAGTCGTACGTCCGCGCGACGCTCGGCGGCGGCATCGCCCTCCGCCTTCGCGCGCTCGAGCTCGCGCTCCACGCGCTGGACGTCGATCTCGTCCGACAGCTCGGCGATCTCGGCCAGCAGCGACAGCTTGTTGTCCGCGAACGAGATGAAACCGCCGTGCACCGCGGCGACGACCGTTCCACCATCACTCGTACGGATGGTCACCGGGCCCGACTCCAGCACACCGAGCAGCGGCTGGTGACCGGGCATGACGCCGATGTCGCCGGACGTGGTGCGCGCGACGACCAGGGTGGCCTCGCCGGACCAGACCTCTCGGTCGGCCGCGACCAACGCGACGTGCAGCTCAGCAGCCAAGGTGGCTCCTCGGGTCACCACCCGGCGGATTCTGCCGGGTGTTGGTTACAAGTCTAATGGGCGTGCGTGAGGGGGCGGGACGCGCCCGCCCCCTCAGACGTGAGCCGAAGGGCTCACTTCGAACTCAGGGAGTTCAGGAGACGCCCAGCTCCTTGGCGTTGGCCTTCAGGTCCTCGATGCCACCGCACAGGAAGAACGCCTGCTCCGGGAAGTGGTCGTAGTCGCCGTCGATGATCGCGTTGAACGCGGTGATCGACTCGTCCAGCGGCACGTCCGACCCGTCGACGCCGGTGAACTGCTTGGCGACGTGGGTGTTCTGGGACAGGAAGCGCTCCACGCGACGGGCGCGGTGGACGGTGAGCTTGTCCTCCTCGCCCAGCTCGTCGATGCCGAGGATGGCGATGATGTCCTGAAGGTCCTTGTACTTCTGCAGGACCGTCTTGACGCGCATCGCGGTGTTGTAGTGGTCCGCCGCGATGTAGCGGGGGTCCAGGATCCGGGACGTGGAGTCCAGCGGGTCCACGGCCGGGTAGATGCCCTTCTCCGAGATCGGACGGGAGAGCACCGTCGTCGCGTCGAGGTGGGCGAAGGTGGTGGCCGGGGCCGGGTCGGTCAGGTCGTCCGCGGGGACGTAGATCGCCTGCATCGAGGTGATCGAGTGACCGCGGGTCGAGGTGATGCGCTCCTGGAGGAGACCCATCTCGTCGGCCAGGTTCGGCTGGTAACCCACCGCGGAGGGCATCCGGCCGAGCAGGGTCGAGACCTCGGAACCGGCCTGGGTGAAGCGGAAGATGTTGTCGATGAAGAACAGCACGTCCTGCTTCTGCACATCGCGGAAGTACTCCGCCATGGTCAGACCGGCCAGGGCCACGCGCAGACGGGTGCCCGGGGGCTCGTCCATCTGACCGAAGACCAGGGCGGTCTTGTCGATGACGCCCGAGTCGGCCATCTCCTCGATGAGGTCGTTGCCCTCACGGGTGCGCTCACCGACGCCGGCGAACACGGAGACACCGTCGTGGTTGTTGGCGACGCGGTAGATCATCTCCTGGATGAGCACCGTCTTGCCGACGCCGGCGCCGCCGAACAGACCGATCTTTCCACCCTTGACGTACGGGGTGAGGAGGTCGATGACCTTGACGCCGGTCTCGAACATCTCGGTCTTCGACTCGAGCTCGTCGAAGTTGGGGGCCTTGCGGTGGATGGACCAGCGCTCGCCCTCGTAAGTCTCGTCGACGTTCAGCACCTCACCGAGGGTGTTGAACACCTTGCCCTTGGTGAAGTCGCCGACCGGGACGGTGATGCCCGTGCCGGTGTCGGTGACCGGGGCCTGGCGGACCAGACCGTCGGTGGGCTGCATCGAGATCGTGCGGACCAGGCCGTCACCCAGGTGCTGGGCGACCTCCAGGGTCAGCGTCTTCTTCTCGCCGGCGAGGGCCGGGTCGGCCACCTCGACGTGAAGGGCGTTGTAGATCTCCGGCATGGCGTCGACGGGGAATTCCACGTCGACGACCGGGCCGATGACCCGGGCGACGCGGCCCGTGGCAACGGCCGTCTCAACTGTCGTCGTCATTACCTGTCACTCCCCGCGGTCGCGTCGGCCAGGGCTGCGGAGCCACCGACGATCTCGCTGATTTCCTGGGTGATTTCGGCCTGGCGGGCCGCGTTGGCAAGCCGGGAGAGCGTCTCGATGAGCTCGCCCGCGTTGTCGGTCGCCGACTTCATCGCGCGCCGCGTGGCGGCGTGCTTCGAGGCTGCCGACTGGAGGAGAGCGTTGTAGACGCGGCTCTCCACATAGCGCGGCAGCAGGGCGTCGAGGACGTCCTCCGCCGAGGGCTCGAAGTCGTACAGCGGAAGGATCTCGCCCTTCGGCGCCGCCTCCTTGGCGACCTCGTCGAGGCTGAGCGGCAGCAGACGGTCGCCGAGCGCCGTCTGCGTCATCATCGAGACGAACTCGGTGAAGACGATGTGGAGTTCGTCCACCCCGCCGTCCGCCGTGTCCTTCTCGATGGCCTCGATCAGCGGACCCGCGACCTTCTTGGCGTCCGCGTACGTCGGCTCGTCCGTGAAGCCCGACCACGACTCCGCGACCTTGCGCTCACGGAAGTTGTAGTGCGCGAGACCACGCCGGCCGACGATGTACGTGTCGACCTGCTTGCCCTCGGCCTCGAGGCGGGCCGTCAGCTGCTCCGCGGCCTTGATGGCGTTGGAGTTGAAGGCGCCGGCGAGACCGCGGTCGCTCGTGAGGAGCAGCACCGCGGACCGCACGACCGTCTCGGCCTGCGTGGTCAGCGCGTGCTTCGTGTTCGAACCGGTGCCGACCGCCGTGACCGCGCGGGTGAGCTCGGTCGCGTACGGCGCGGAGGCCGCCACCTTGCGCTGCGCCTTGACGACGCGCGAGGCGGCGATCATCTCCATCGCCTTGGTGATCTTCTTGGTCGCGGTGACGGATCGGATGCGACGCTTGTAGACCCGGAGCTGGGCTCCCATGAGTCAGGTCCCTTCCTTACGTCACTTGGCCGCGGCCGGGGCGTCCTCGCCGAGAAGCTTGCCGTCCGAGGTCTCGAACTGCTTCTTGAACTCGGCGATGGCGTCGGCAACAGCGGTGAGGGTGTCGTCCGACATCTTCGCGCCCTCCTTGATGGAGGTCATGAGGCCCTGCTCCTTGCGGTGCAGGTACTCCAGGAGCTCCTTCTCGAAGCGGCGGACGTCGGAGACCGGAACATCGTCCATCTTGCCGGTGGTACCGGCCCACACGGAGACGACCTGGTCCTCGGTCGGCATCGGCTGGTACTGCGGCTGCTTGAGCAGCTCGACCAGGCGCTGACCGCGCTCCAGCTGCGACTTCGACGCCGCGTCCAGGTCGGAACCGAAGGCGGCGAACGCCTCCAGCTCGCGGTACTGGGCGAGGTCGAGGCGGAGCCGGCCGGACACCTGGCGCATGGCCTTGTGCTGGGCGGAGCCGCCGACGCGGGAGACCGAGATACCGACGTTCAGGGCCGGACGCTGGCCGGCGTTGAACAGGTCGGACTCCAGGAAGCACTGGCCGTCGGTGATGGAGATGACGTTGGTCGGGATGAACGCCGAGACGTCGTTGGCCTTCGTCTCGACGATCGGCAGACCGGTCATCGAGCCGGCGCCCAGGTCGTCGGAGAGCTTCGCGCAGCGCTCCAGCAGACGGGAGTGCAGGTAGAAGACGTCACCCGGGTAGGCCTCGCGGCCCGGCGGACGGCGCAGCAGCAGCGACACGGCGCGGTAGGCGTCGGCCTGCTTCGAGAGGTCGTCGAAGATGATGAGGACGTGCTTGCCCTCGTACATCCACTGCTGACCGATGGCCGAACCGGTGTACGGCGCCAGGTACTTGAAGCCGGCCGGGTCGGACGCCGGGGCGGCGACGATGGTCGTGTACTCCAGCGCGCCGGCCTCTTCGAGGGCGCCACGCACGGAGGCGATGGTCGAGCCCTTCTGGCCGATGGCGACGTAGACGCAGCGGACCTGCTTCTTCACGTCGCCGGAGCGCCAGTTGTCGCGCTGGTTGATGATCGTGTCGACGGCCAGGGCGGTCTTGCCGGTCTGGCGGTCACCGATGATCAGCTGACGCTGGCCACGGCCGATCGGGGTCATCGCGTCGACGGCCTTGTAGCCGGTCTCCATCGGCTCGTGCACCGACTTACGGGCCATGACGCCCGGAGCCTGCAGCTCCAGGGCACGGCGACCGGACGTCTCGATCTCGCCGAGGCCGTCGATCGGGTTGCCGAGCGGGTCGACGACACGGCCGAGGTAGCCCTCGCCGACGGCGACGGACAGGACCTCTCCCGTGCGGGTGACCGGCTGGCCTTCTTCGACGCCGCTGAACTCGCCGAGGATGACGGTACCGATCTCGCGCTCTTCGAGGTTGAGCGCAAGACCGAGGGTGCCGTCCTCGAACTTCAGCAGTTCGTTGGCCATGGCCGAGGGGAGGCCCTCGACCTTCGCGATGCCGTCGCCGGCAAGGGTGACCGTACCGACCTCCTCGCGCGAGGCCGCGTCCGGCTTGTACGACTGGACAAAGTTCTCCAGCGCGTCCCGGATCTCCTCCGGCCGGATCGTGAGCTCCGCCATCTGGGTTCCCTGCTCTCCTTGTTGGGCCCGAAGTTTCACTTTGGGGGGATGGGGACTCCCCCCTGAAAGAGGTGAATCCTCTGCACGGCCCAACCAGGGCCGCCATCAGTTCGTACTGCGGTCTTGAGTTGCTGCTAGCTCGCCATGCGGCGGGCGGCGTCCTCGATGCGGTCCGCGAGGGAGCCGTTGATCACCTCGTCGCCGACCTGCACCCGGATCCCGCCGAGGACCGCGGGGTCCACGTCGAGGTTGAGGTGCATCGGGCGGCCGTAGAGCTTGGCGAGGGCTGCGCCGAGGCGCTGCTTCTGCGGGTCGCTCAGCGGTACCGCCGAGGTGACGACGGCGACCATGCGGTCCCGGCGCTCAGCGGCGAGCTTGGACAGGGCCTCGAGGCCCGCTTCCAGGCTACGTCCACGCGGCGCGGTCACGAGGCGCGTCACCAGTCGCTCGGTGGCCGCGTCGGCCCGGCCGCCGAGCAGGCTGCCCAGCAGCTCGCTCTTGGCCGAGACGGTGGCCTTCCGGTTGGTCAGTGCGGCGCGCAGCTCGGTGTTCGAGGAGACGATCCGTCCGAAGCGGAACAGTTCGTCCTCGACGTCGTCGAGCGTGCCGGCCTTCTGCGCGGCCGTGAGGTCGGCGATGGACGCCAGCTCCTCCAGCACGTCCACCAGGTCGCGGGACTGCGACCAGCGGGAACGCACCAGGCCGGACACCAGGTCGGCGGCGGGGCCGCTGATCCGGGAGCCGAGCAGGCGCTGGACCAGTTCGGCCTTGGCCTCACCGGCCTGCGCCGGGTCGGTGAGGACCCGACGCAGTGAGACCTCGCGGTCGAGCAGCGCGGTGACGGTCGCCAGCTCACCGGCGAGCTGCGCGGCGTCCACGGACGTGGAGTCCGTCAGCGCGTCGAGACGCTCACGGGCTGCTGCGAATGCCTCGCGGCTCGCTCCGTGTGCGGTCATCGAGACGCCTCGGCCTTCTCCTCGAGCTCGTCGAGGAAACGGTCGATGACGCGGCTCTGCCGGGCGTGGTCCTCGAGGGACTCCCCGACGAGCTTGCCGGCCAGATCGGTGGCGAGCTTGCCGACGTCCTGGCGCAGCGCGGACGCGGCGGCCTTGCGGTCCGCCTCGATCTGGCTGTGCCCGGCGGCGACGATCTCCTCGCGCTGACGCTGGCCTTCCGCGCGCATCTCGGTGATGAGCGTGGCGCCCTGCTCCTGCGCCTCCTGGCGCAGCCGCGCGGCCTCGTGGCGGGCCTCGGCGAGCTGGGCCTTGTACTGCTCCAGGACGCTCTGGGCCTCCGTGCGAGCAATCTCGGCCTGTTCGATCCCGCCCTCGATGGCGTCGCGACGCTCTTCCAGAACCTTGTTGATGTTCGGAAGGAGCTTCTTGCCCAGGACGAAGAACACGATCGCGAAAGCGATCAGACCGATGACGAGCTCGGGGATCTCCGGGATCAGAGGATTCTGGGCCTCCTCCTCAGCCGCGATTTGCAGCAAGGGCGAGATCACATCAGTTCCTTCCGTGGAATTCTCTCGTCGGCGTTAGACCGGATCAGGACGTCGGGTAGACGAAGCCCATGACCAGACCGATCAGGGCGAGCGCCTCACAGAGGACGAAGCCGAGGATCTGGTTCTGACGGATCAGGCCGGCGGCCTCGGGCTGGCGGGCCAGCGCCTGGGTGCCGTTACCGAAGATGATGCCAACGCCGACGCCGGGGCCGATGGCCGCGAGACCGTAGCCGATGGCAGCGAGGTTGCCCTTGATTTCGACCGCGGCGAGGGTGTCGAGAGCGGACATGCCGTAACTTCCTTCTCTTTACACAGGCCGGTGGGGGTTGGCCACCGGAAGTTCAGGGGGTGGTGCGGGTGCTCAGTGGTGCTCGGCGAGCGCGCCCTGGATGTAGCTGCAGGACAGGAGGATGAAGACGTAGGCCTGGAGGGCCTGGATGAACAGCTCGAACACCGTCATCACGAGGACCATCAGGAACGAGACCGCCGAGTAGGCGATGCCGATGCCGTTGAGCAGGTACCAGGTTCCGATGGTGAAGATCAGGATCAGCACGTGCCCGGCGAACATGTTGGCGAAGAGCCGGACGGCGTGGGTGAACGGCCGGATGAACACGTTCGACAGGAACTCGAAGAACATGACCATCGGGAACACCGGGCCGAGCGACGGGTCGTAGCCGGTGATGTTCTTCCAGCCGCCGATGAAGCCGTGGCGCTTGAACGTCAGGCTCATCCACACGACGTAGACGATGGCGGCGAGACCGACCGGGAACGCGATGACCGCGGTGGCCGGGAACTGGGCGATCGGGATGATCGACCACAGGTTCATGATCCAGATGAAGAAGAACAGCGCGAACATCAGCGGGACGTACTTCTCGCCCTCGCGTTTGCCGATCGTCTCGTACACGACCCCGCGACGGACGAAGTCGTAACCCGCCTCGCCGACCATCTGGAGCTTGCCGGGAATCAGCTTCGGCTTGGCGAAGGCAGCCCAGAAGAATCCGATGACGATGACGGTGGTCACCAGCGAGAGCAGCATCGGCTTGTTGAATTCGATGCCGCCGACGGTGAAGAGCGGCTCGAACATGAACGAGTGCAGGCCGGGGGTCGGGAAACCGCACCCGTCGAAAATATGACAGTCGGTCTCGAAGGCGAGCGTCTTGGCGTTACTCACCGCGAGCTCCTTCAGCGTGGCGCATGGGTACGGCAACCTCGATGTGTCGGCGCGGCCTGCGACCGCGGGACGGCACTGGACTGGACTTGCGGATCAGGGGGCGGCGACCGGGCTCCGAACCGTGAGGCGTCACAGGCACTCTTGCCGCCCGCGCCAGCTCTGCCGCAGTTGTGGCGAGACCATAGCAAAAGAGCGGAAGTCCCTTTACACCGGCCCTACAGGTCACGACGACGTCCGAGCGGAATCCGGCTCGACGTAGAGGATCTTGGCCTTCATGTGCGAACGCACCTGGGCGGCGATCCACACCAGAGTGGCCGCGAGCAGCGTGAAGGCGAAACATTTCGGATCGAAGGCCGAGGTCCCCTTGAACGTGATCAGCACGATCATCAACAGCAAAATCTGAGTGGTGTACAGCAACAGCCCCATCGACTGGAACAGATGGGGAAGCTGGCGCGCGGTGCGCAGCAGCACCATCAACCCGCCGCCCATGAAAAGCAGGACGAGCACCGCACCGAAGACGGCGCCGAGCGCTCCCTTGCCGCCGGCAACGGCGGCGCTCACCGCGACTCCCGCCACACCCGCGACCGCGGTGGGCAGGGCACAGTGCAGGAGCGTTCGTACGTCGTTGGACTGCATGGCGGCAACTCCGCATTCAACGGGGGGCAGGGTGTCGTCATGGACGAGCGTAGTCCCGGCCCGAGGGGGCGAGTGACCTCGCTCCGCCTCGCTCCAACGGACCGTCTCAGCACGGCCCTTCGGCTCTATCCGGGGGTTCTCGTGAACCGTATCACAAACTATTTGATGAGGTCTTTACCTGGAAGGTGTGCGCACTGTCACACATGAGAGTGACAGTGCGCGTCTGTGCAGAAACCGGGGTGGCTTGTCTGGTATTGGGAGCTTTGCCCTCCCCGAACTCTCCCACGACTTGGCAATGCTCTCGTCAGATTCTTACCTTGGAGCTGCGCCGCCCACCGATCGCGGTGGCCCCGTTGGCCCCCGTCGCCCCGACCGTGACGGGCGCCTGCTGCGTCTCCTGCGCACGGGCCGCAGCCGGCTCCAGGTCCGCCCCGGACGGCTCGGCGGAGGCCGCCGGCTGCTGCTGGACGGCCGCGGAGCGCCGGCGGCGCCGGTAGCGCGGCGGGACGAACGCCTCGGCCCAGCGCGGGGCGCGCGGCGTGAACCGCGGCAGCAGAAGCAGCCCCAGCCCGATCGCGCTGAGGAACACGACGCCGAGGACGATCCACATGGACGCCGAGTTGACCGAGTAGGCGAGCGCGCCGAACGCGATCAGCGCCGACCAGAAGTACATGATCAGCACCGCGCGACTGTGCGAGTGACCGATCTCCAGGAGCCGGTGGTGCAGATGCCCCCGGTCCGCGGCGAACGGCGACTGGCCGCGCCAGGTGCGCCGCACGATCGCCAGGATGAGGTCGGCGGCCGGGATCGCGATGATCGTCAACGGCATCACCAGCGGGATGTACACCGGCACCATCTGGTGGACGGTGCTGCGCTCGGACCCGCTGACGCTGAACAGGTTGTCCGGGTCGACGTTTCCCGTGACGGAGATGGCTCCCGCGGCCAGCACCAGCCCGATCAGCATCGAGCCCGAGTCGCCCATGAAGATCCGCGCGGGGTGCATGTTGTGCGGCAGGAAGCCCAGGCACATGCCCATCAGGATCGCCGCGAAGAGCGTCGCCGGGGCGGCCGCCTCGATGCCGTACGAGTACCAGATGCGGTACGTGTACATGAAGAACGCGGCCGCGGCGATGCACACCATGCCCGCGGCGAGTCCGTCGAGCCCGTCCACGAAGTTGACGGCGTTGATGGTGATGACGACCAGCGCCACCGTCAGCAGCGTGCCCTGCCACTGGGTCAGGGCGACCGTGCCGACCCACGGCACCGGCAGCCACAGGATCGTCAGACCCTGCATGACCATCACGCCCGCGGCGATCATCTGGCCGCCCAGCTTGATCAGGGCGTCGATCTCGAACTTGTCGTCCAGCACGCCGATCAGCCAGATCAGCGCGGCTCCGGACAACAGGGCGCGCGGCTCGTTCGACTTCTCGAAGACCTCGTTGAGGTTGGTGAGATGGTCCGCGACCAGCAGGCCGGCGCACAGACCGAAGAACATCGCGATCCCGCCGAGCCGCGGAGTGGGTTCCCGGTGCACGTCACGGGCCCTGATCTCCGGCATCGCTCCGGCCACGATCGCGAACTTCCGTACCGGCCCTGTCAGCAGATACGTCACCGCGGCCGTGATGCAGAGCGTCAGCAGGTATTCACGCACGGGCTTCCCCACATGTCTCGCCGGCCATCTCAGTCCCACACCCTAGCGATCGACTGCGCCACCACGCATATGTGTGAGGACTTCCGGGTAGTGACGATGGTTTCACGTGAGGCTGTGCACTGTGGCGTACCCGGGGTGCGCACCGGGGGCGCACAGGGCGCGTCTACCCCGGTTCAGGCCGGATAGGGCGGGAACGCCAGGGTCAGTTCGCGCACGTCCTCGCGGGCCGTCCGGGCGTCGGTCACCTCCCGCAGCACCCCGGCCAGCAGCGCCGCGATCCGCGTCATCTGCGCCTCCCCCATGCCCTGCGTGGTCACCGCCGCGGTGCCCAGGCGCAGGCCACGGGCGTTGCCGTGCGGCAGGGCGCAGCAGTCCAGGACGATGCCGGCGGCCGCCAGCAGGCCCCGTGCGGCGCGTCCGTCGACCCCGAGGGGCGCGGTGTCGGCGGTGATGAGATGCGTGTCCGTGCCGCCGGTCGTCACGACCAGCCCCTCCCGCTGCAGCGCGGCCGCGAGAACCCTCGCATTGGCGACCACCTGATGGGCGTACGCGGCGAACGCCGGCGTCGCCGCCTCCCCGAACGCGACCGCCTTCGCGGCGACGGTGTGCATCTGCGCACCGCCCTGCGTGAACGGGAAGACGGCCCGGTCCACGCGCTCGGCGAGGTCCCTGCCGCACAGGATCATCCCGCCGCGCGGCCCGCGCAGCACCTTGTGCGTGGTGGCGCAGACGATGTCGGCGTACGGCACCGGGGAGGGCGCCGCTCCCCCGGCGACCAGGCCGATGGGGTGAGCGGCGTCGGCGATCAGGAACGCGCCGACCTCGTCGGCCACCTCACGGAAGAACGCGTGGTCGAGGTGGCGCGGGTAGGCGATGGACCCGCACACGATCGCCTTGGGCCGGTGGGCCCGGGCCAGGGTGCGCACCTGCTCGTGGTCGATGAGCCCGCTCTCCGGGTCCACCCCGTAGGGGACGAAGTCGAACCAGCGTCCGGAGAAGTTCGCCGGCGAACCGTGGGTGAGATGGCCGCCGAAGGGCAGCCCGAGGGCCAGCACGGTGTCGCCGGGCCGCAGCAGGGCCGCGTAGGCGGCCAGCACCGCCGAGGAGCCCGAGTGCGCCTGCACGTTGGCGTGTTCGGCGCCGAACAGCGCCTTGGCGCGGTCCACGGCGAGGCGCTCGGCGACGTCGACGATCTCGCAGCCGCCGTGGTGGCGGGCGCCCGGATAGCCTTCCGCGTACTTGTTGGCGAGTTGCGAGCCGAGGGCGGCGAGCACGGCGGGCGAGGTGAAGTTCTCGGCGGCGATCAGCTGCAGCGTCGACGCCTGCCGCTCCCGTTCCCCAAGGAGGATCCCGGCCAGCTCGGGGTCCTGCCGGCGCAGGACATCGGTCTCGGGGGCATGGGTGACCGACATGGTGCGCTCCGGGCGTCGACGGTGACGTACGTCCAATGTAGGCCCGCACCGGCCGCCACGCCCCGCGCCCGCGCCGTCAGGCTCGCGTCGGCACCCCCGTCAGGGCCGTGACCACCGGGTCCAGGGCCTGGTGTATCTCGTCGCCGATGGAGCGGAAGAACGGCAGGGGCGCCCCGTACGGGTCGTAGACCTCGTCGGCCTCCAGGGTCGGGGCCAGAAGCCACCCGCGTAGCGCCGCCGCCGCGCGGACCAGCGCCCGTGCGCGCATCACCACGCCCTCGTCCAGCGGCGGGAGGGTGGCCGGGTCGATGGCGTTGACCAGGCGGGTGAACTCCTTCAGGGTGAAGGTGCGCAGCCCCGCCGAGTGGCCCATGGAGATGACCTGGGCCCGGTGGTCGCGGGTCGCCGTCAGGACCAGGTCGGCCATGATGACGTGCTCGTCGAGGAGCTCCCGGCCGGTGAACCCGGACGCGTCCGCGCCGAACTCGGCCAGCACGGTCTCCGCGTTGGCCTCCATGGGCGCGCCCTCGTGGCCCCAGGTGCCCGCGCTCTCCACGATCAGCCCGCCGCCCAGCAGGCCGAGCCGCTGCGACACGAAATGCCGGGTCAGCCGCTCGGTGATCGGCGAGCGGCAGACGTTGCCGGTGCTGACGTGGAGGATGCGGAAGGTGTCGCGCGGATATCCGAACGTCGTCGTCTGCTCCGCGGCACGTTCCCCGTTGCCTATGCCACGCCCCGCGTCAGGGGCTGTCAATTCGCCACCTCGAGGTCGGGTACGACCTTCCGCAGCTCGTCCGCGGAGATCGCGCCCGCCCGCAGGAGCAGCGGCACCTCACGGCTGACGTCGACGATCGAGGACGGCACGTTGCCGGGGGTCGGACCGCCGTCGAGGTAGACGGAGACGGAGTCGCCGAGCATCTCCTGCGCGTAGTCGCAGTTCTCCGGCGCCGGGTGGCCGGTGAGGTTGGCGGAGGAGACCGCCATCGGGCCGACCTCCGTCAGCAGCTCGATGGCGACCGGGTGCAACGGCATGCGCACGGCGACCGTGCCGCGGGTGTCGCCCAGGTCCCACTGCAGGGACGGCTGGTGCTTGGCGACGAGCGTCAGCGCGCCCGGCCAGAACGCGTCGACCAGTTCCCAGGCCAGCTCGGAGAAGTCCGTGACGAGGCCGTGCAGCGTGTTCGGGGAGCCGATGAGGACGGGGGTGGGCATGTTGCGGCCCCGGCCCTTGGCGTCCAGCAGGTCGGCGACGGCCTCCGAGGAGAACGCGTCGGCGCCGATCCCGTACACCGTGTCGGTCGGGAGGACCACGAGCTCGCCACGGCGGACGGCGGACGCGGCCTCGCGCAGACCGGTCACACGGTCGGTCGCGTCGTTGGTGTCGTATCGCCGAGCCATCTAGCGAGCCTCCTCGTACACGGAATACACGAAATACACGAATGCGGACGCGTACACGTCCTGCTGCGGGTCGGGAGTGCGGGGGGCGCTCACGGCGTCGCCCTGCGGGCGGTGGCGAAGCGCGGACGGTTGTTGAGGTCGGGGTGGTCGGCCGCGTCGGCCCAGCCCCGCTCCTCGGTGAAGATCCACGGCACCTGGCCGCCCTGGGTGTCGGCGTGCTCGATGACGACGACGCCGCCGGGACGCAGCAGCCGGTGCGCGGTGCGCTCGATGCCGCGGATCAGGTCGAGGCCGTCCTCGCCGGAGAACAGGGCGAGTTCGGGGTCGTAGTCACGGGCCTCCGGGGCGACGTACTCCCACTCGGTGAGCGGGATGTACGGCGGGTTGGAGACGACGAGGTCGACCTGGCCGTCGAGGTCGCGGAAGGCGTCCAGGGCGTTGCCCTGGCGCAGGTCGACCCTGGAGCCCTCCATGTTCTTGCGGGTCCACACCAGGGCGTCCTCGGACAGCTCCACGGCGTGCACCCGGGAGCGCGGGACCTCCTGCGCGAGGGCGAGCGCGATGGCGCCGCTGCCGGTGCACAGATCGACGATCCGGGGCTCGACGACGTCCATGGCGCGTACGGCGTCTATGGCCCAGCCGACGACCGACTCGGTCTCGGGACGCGGCACGAAGACCCCGGGGCCGACCTGGAGCTCCAGGTACCGGAAGAAGGCCCGGCCGGTGATGTGCTGGAGCGGCTCGCGCTGCTCGCGCCGGGCGATGACCTCCCAGTACCGGGCGTCGAAGTCGGGATCCTTCACGGAGTGGAGTTCACCGCGCTTGACGCCGTGCACGAACGCCGCGAGCTCCTCCGCGTCGTTGCGCGGCGAGGGCACGCCGGCGTCGGCCAGCCGCTGGGTGGCCTGAGCTACCTCAGCGAGCAGCAGACTGCGAGGGCTCGGGGGGCGTCCCCCAAATGATTGCTGCACGCAAGTCCTCCGTGTCGTACTCGTCGTGCGTCCGTCCTACAACGCCTACGCGGCCGCGAGCTTGGCGGCCGAGTCCGCGTCGACGCAGGCCTGGATCACCGCGTCCAGGTCGCCGTCCAGGACCTGGTCCAGGTTGTACGCCTTGAAGCCGACCCGGTGGTCCGAGAGGCGGTTCTCCGGGAAGTTGTACGTGCGGATCTTCTCGGAGCGGTCGACCGTGCGGACCTGACTGCGGCGGGCGTCGGCGGCCTCCCGCTCCGCCTCCTCCTGCGCCGCCGCCAGCAGCCTGGAGCGCAGGATACGCATCGCCTGCTCCTTGTTCTGCAGCTGGCTCTTCTCGTTCTGGCAGGAGGCGACGACTCCGGTGGGAACGTGGGTGATGCGCACGGCGGAGTCGGTGGTGTTGACGGACTGGCCGCCGGGACCGGAGGACCGGTACACGTCGATGCGGAGGTCGTTCGCGTTGATCTCGACGTCGACCTCCTCGGCCTCGGGCGTCACCAGGACGCCGGCGGCGGAGGTGTGGATCCGGCCCTGCGACTCGGTCGCGGGCACCCGCTGCACGCGGTGCACTCCGCCCTCGTACTTCAGCCGCGCCCAGACGCCCTGCCCGGGTTCCGTCGCGCCCTGCCCGCCCTTGGTCTTCACCGCGACCTGGACGTCCTTGTAGCCGCCCAGCTCGGACTCGGTCGCGTCGATGATCTCGGTCTTCCAGCCCACCCGCTCGGCGTAGCGCAGGTACATCCGCAGCAGGTCGCCGGCGAACAGGGCCGACTCGTCGCCGCCCGCGCCCGCCTTGATCTCGAGGATGACGTCCTTGTCGTCGGACGGGTCACGGGGCACGAGCAGCAGCCGCAGCTTCTCCGTCAGCTCCTCGCGCTGCTTCTCCAGCTCCTTGACCTCGGCGGCGAAGTCCGGGTCGGAGGCGGCGAACTCGCGCGCGGTCTCGACGTCGTCGCCGGTCTGCTTCCAGGAGCGGTACGTGCCGACGATGGGGGTGAGCTCGGCGTAGCGCTTGTTGAGCTTGCGCGCGTTGGCCTGGTCGGCGTGCACCGACGGGTCGGCGAGCTTCTTCTCCAGGTCGGCGTGCTCTCCGAGCAACTCCTCGACGGCCTCGAACATGGTGGGCTCCTGAATGACGTACGTGGGGGAAGGGCGGGCGACCAAAAACGCCGGTCCCGGCGTGCCCCGGGCGGGGGCACTGCCGTGGACCGGCGAAGAGGGGCTCGCTACTTCTTGGAGCCGGCGGCGGCCTTGCCGAAGCGGGCCTCGAAGCGGGCCACACGGCCACCGGTGTCGAGGATCTTCTGCTTGCCCGTGTAGAACGGGTGGCACTCGGAGCAGACGTCGGCGCGGATGGAACCGCTTCCGATCGTGCTGCGGGTGGTGAACGACGCGCCACAGGTGCAGCTGACCTGCGTCTCGACGTACTCGGGGTGGATGTCGCGCTTCAAGGTGTCTCCTAGTTTCGGGAGGGCGCCGGGTCGCTGCCGCGGGATACGGCAAACGTGAACCGGAGCCGACGTACCAGTCTGCCAGCACTGGCCGCATCCCCCAAAACCGGGGGGCGGGGCGATCTATTCCCAGGGGGGTCCGCGGCGCCGGGAGCGGTCGGACCCGCGCCGCTACGACGAGGTCACGACCCCGGCGGCCTCGCCGCTGGCGTTGCCCTCGGTGGCCGCCTTCGGGACGGGCCGGTCGTTCTTCAGCGCCGTCCACACCTGCTCGGCCTTCGCCTCGGAGACGAGGACGCGGTTGAGGTTGGACGGGTCGTACCGGACCGGCATCGTCACCATGGTCATGTTGGTCGCGCTGATGCCCTTGAGGCCGCCCGCGAAGGACATCAGGGAGTTCAGCGACCCGAGGTCGGAGTCGGTGGTGACGGCCTTGGTGGCGGTGTCGGCGAGGGCGTACAGCTTGGTGCCGCTGTGGAAGAGACCGATGTGCTTGACCTGGTCGACCAGGGCCTTGATGAAGGCCTGCTGGAGCTGGATGCGGCCGAGGTCGGAGCCGTCGCCCACGCCGTGCCGGGTGCGGACCAGGCCGAGCGCCTGGCCGCCGGTGAGCGTGTGGGTGCCCGCGTCGAGCTTCAGATGGCTGTCGGGGTCGTCGATCGCCTTGGTCGTGGTGACCTCGACGCCGCCGAGCTCGTCGACGAGCTTCTCGAAACCGGCGAAGTCCACTTCCAGATAGTGGTCCATACGGATGCCGCTCATCGCCTCGACCGTCTTGACCGCGCAGGCCGCGCCGCCCGTCGAGTACGCCGAGTTGAACATGACGTCGGACGCGGCGTCGTGCGTGACGCCCTTCGGATCCGTGCAGGCGGGCCGGTCGATGAGGGTGTCGCGCGGTATGGAGACCACGCTGGCCCTCTTGTGGCCCTCGTAGACGTGCACGACCATCGCCGTGTCGGAACGGGCGCTGCCGTCGTCCGCGCCGCCGCCGAGCTTCTTGTTCGCGCCGGATCGGGTGTCCGAGCCCAGCACGAGGATGTTCTCCGAGCCGTTGTCGACCTTGGTGGGCCGCGACGTGCCCAGCGCGTGGTCGATGTCGACGCTCTTGATGTTGCCGTTGAGCTTGAAGTACAGGTATCCCGCGCCGGTGCCGCCCAGCACCAGGACGCCCGCGGCGCTCCACGCGGCGATCAGCAGGCCCTTGCGTCTGTCGCCGCGCTGCTTTCGGTGGCGCGGACCGCGCCGACCGTCCTGGCCGCCCGGACCGCTGCGGTCGGCTGCCCCGCTCGTCGTGCCGGCCTCACCCGGTGTGCCGGGCTCCGGCGTGCTCTCGGCAGACATGTGCTCCTCTGTTCTCGTGGAACCTCACCATCGTCACTCCGTCAGGTCAGACGGGGAAACTCGGGACAGGGTTACACGACGCTCCGTGCACATAACGCGGCGGAGCAATCACGGAGCGTGTTCGCAGGTGAGGGCCGCACCCGGCTCTCACCTGCGATTTCGCGGGGTTTCAGCCGAAGATGTCGTACTGCTTGAAAGTCGTCCCGAGTGAGGCCCTTGTGGCAAAGATCGCACTCGTGGCTTTTCCGGTGCCCTTGTAGAGATAGAGCGCTCCGGCGGGCGTACGGGCCAGCAGGTCGGCCACGCCGTCGCCGCTGACGTCCCCGACGGCTGCGACGGCGTTGTACGTCGCGCTGCTCCAGGTGGCGACCTTGACACGGGCCGCGAAGGCGGACGCGGCCGTGCCGTTGCCCCTGTAGAGGTAGACCGCGCCGGTGCTCTTGTTGCGGGCGATCAGGTCCGCCCTGCCGTCGGCGGTGAAGTCGCCGTGGCCGCGCAGGACGTCGTACTGGTTCCAGCCCGTGCCGTTCTTGACGCGCGCGGCGAAGGAGCCGCCGCCGTTGCCCGGGTAGACCCACAGGACGCCGGCCGAGTCGACGGAGACCAGGTCGGGAAGGTAGTCGCCGGTGACATCGCCGGGAGCGACGATCTGGGTGCGGGTCTTCCAGTTGTCGGCGATCAGCTTGGTCGCCCAGGTGCCGCTGGAGGGCACGTAGTGCCGCCAGAACACGTCACCGTCGGAGGCGCGCCGCAGGACGAGGTCCTGGACGCCGTCGCGGTCCAGGTCGGTCTGGAGGACCAGGTTGTAGCTGCTCCAGCTGCCCCAGGACTCGCGGGCGCCCAGCGAGGCGCCCTTGGAGTCCATCTCGTACCCGGTCTTGGTGGACGAGCTGCGCACCCACAGGTCGGCCAGATGGTCACCGCTGAGGTTGGTGTCGTCGACGCGCGGGTAGGCGCTGCCGACGTACGCGGAGACCTTGCTGAAGACGCTGTACGCGCCGCTCGCAACGCAGTCGGTGACGCCCCAGGAGACGACGCCCACGATCCGGTCCTGCCCGGCCGCGTTGCGCACGATCAGCGGCCCGCCGGAGTCGCCGTTGCAGGCGGTGGTGGTGCCCGCGTCGGTTCCGGTGGCGGGCGTGCCCGCGCACACCATGTGGCCGGCGCGGTAGTCGGCGCCGTATTGGTCCGAGCAGGTGGCGTCCGACCGCATCGGCAGCACGGCCGTCTTCAGCGTCTCGGAGAGGTCCTGCGTGGTGGAGCTGGTCCGGCCCCATCCGTACAGCGTGGCCTTCGTGCCGCTCGCGTACGAGGCGGTGTCCGTGCTCGTCGTCAGCTTGACCGGCGTGGCCCTGACCGGGGTCTCCAGGGTCAGCACGGCGATGTCGTTGTCGATGGTCGTGGCGCTGTAGGACGGGTGGTTCCACTGCCGGCGGACGTAGGTGCCGGTCCCGCCGTGCAGGCTGCCGTCGTCGGACATCAGCTGCGCGCTGCCCGTGACGACGTAGCCGTGGGCCTGCCAGTTGTAGCCCTTGACGCAGTGCGCGGCGGTGAGGATCTTCGTCGGCGAGACGACCGAGCCGCCGCAGAAGAAGCCGACGTCGTCGGTGGTGGTGCTGGTGCCCCGGTCGTCGCCGTACCAGAGCTGCGCCATCCAGGGTGCGCGGGTGACGGTCGTCGTCGTACCGCCGATGATCTTCGGGTCGACCTTGGTGGCGCCGACGCTCGTGCTCCCGCTGAGGGAGGTCTTCGCGGCCTGCCCCGGCGTCTCGTCGCCGCTGACCGCGACGTCGATCAGCTTCCGCAGTTCCTTGGCCGACTTCGTCGCGGCCGGGGCGGGCGCCGGAGGCGTCTCGGCGGCCTGGGCGGACGACAGGAACAGCGTGCCGGCGACGGCCGCCGCCAGGCCGGCCGCCGCGACGGGCAGAGCGATCCGTATCCGGCGTCTGTGCCGGCCGCCGCCCCCGGACATGGGTGTACCCACGCGAGTCCCCCCTCAGGGATCAGGATGGTGGAAGAGCGAGATCGTATCCCGCCCGTGAAACGCGGATCAGGGCCGCCCCCGCGTGCGGGGGCGGCCCTGATCCGATGGCTGCGGGCTACGACGTCAGTCGTTGTTGTTGCCCGGCGACGGCGTCGTCTTCTGGATCTGCATCAGGAACTCGCCGTTCGACTTCGTCTGCTTCATCTTGTCGAGGAGCAGCTCGATCGCCTGCTGCTGGTCGAGCGCGTGCAGCACCCGGCGCAGCTTCCAGGTGACCGCGAGCTCCTCGGCGCCGAGCAGGATCTCTTCCTTGCGGGTGCCGGACGCGTCCACGTCCACCGCCGGGAAGATGCGCTTGTCGGCGAGCTTGCGGTCGAGCTTGAGCTCGGCGTTGCCGGTGCCCTTGAACTCCTCGAAGATCACCTCGTCCATGCGGGACCCGGTGTCCACCAGCGCGGTGGCGAGGATGGTCAGCGAGCCGCCGTCCTCGATGTTGCGGGCCGCACCGAAGAAGCGCTTCGGCGGGTACAGGGCCGTCGAGTCGACACCACCGGACAGGATGCGGCCGGAGGCCGGGGCGGCGAGGTTGTACGCACGGCCCAGACGCGTGATCGAGTCGAGCAGCACGACGACGTCGTGGCCCAGCTCCACCAGACGCTTGGCGCGCTCGATGGCGAGCTCGGCGACCGTGGTGTGGTCCTCGGCCGGACGGTCGAAGGTCGAGGAGATGACCTCGCCCTTGACCGACCGCTGCATGTCGGTGACCTCTTCCGGACGCTCGTCGACCAGGACGACCATCAGGTGGCACTCGGGGTTGTTGTGCGTGATCGCGTTGGCGATCGCCTGCATGATCATGGTCTTGCCGGTCTTCGGCGGGGCCACGATCAGACCGCGCTGACCCTTGCCGATCGGCGCGACGAGGTCGATGATGCGGGTCGTCAGGACGCCCGGGTCGGTCTCCAGACGGAGCCGGTCCTGCGGGTAGAGCGGCGTCAGCTTGTTGAACTCGGGGCGTCCGCGCCCGGATTCGGGCGCCATGCCGTTCTGCGAGTCCAGGCGGACCAACGCGTTGAACTTCTCGCGGCGCTCCCCGTCCTTCGGCTGACGGACGGCGCCGGTGACGTGGTCGCCCTTGCGCAGACCGTTCTTGCGGACCTGGGCGAGCGAGACGTACACGTCGTTCGGGCCCGGCAGGTAGCCGGAGGTCCGGATGAACGCGTAGTTGTCCAGGATGTCCAGGATGCCCGCGACGGGGATCAGGACGTCGTCGTCGGCGAGCTGCGGCTCGGGGGCGCCGATCTCGTCGCGCCCGCGGCGGCCACGGCGGTCGCGGTAACGGCCGCGACGGCCACGCCGGCCGTCGCCGAACTCGTCGTCGTCCTGCGGGCCGTTGTCGCGCTGCTGCTGACCCTGACGGCCGCCGCCCTGCTGCTGACCCTGCTGGCCGCCGCGCTGCTGCTGGCCGCCCTGCTGGTCGTCGCCCTTGCGGCGGTCGCCGCGGTCTCCACGCTCGCCGCGGTCCCCGCGCTCACCACGGTCACGGCCGCGCTCGCGGCGGTCGCGGCGACGGCCCTCGCCGCCGTCGGCGTCGCTCTTGGCGTCGCCCTGCGGCTGGGCCTGGGCGTCGGTCTGCGCCGGCGCGGGCGTCTCGGCCTTCGGGGCGCTCTTCGCCTCGGCGGCGACCGTCTCCGGGCTGCCCGCGTCGGCGGTGGCACGACGGCGACGGCGCTCGGTCGGCGCGTCGGCGCCGGCCGGCTGGCCGGGAATCTCGATCTGCTGCTGGGCCACGGCCTTCTCGGCGGCGGCCTCGGCCGGGGCGGCGTCCGCCTTCTTGTCGGCGGCCTCTCCCGTGCGGGCCTTGGAGGTGGCGCGGCGCTTGGGCTTGGCCTCGGCGGCCGGGTCCTCGGCCTTGGCCGGGGCGCCGCCGCCCGCCTGCGCCTCCTTGATGACCTCGATCAGCTGGCTCTTGCGCATCCGCGCGGTGCCCTTGATGCCGAGGCCGGATGCGACCTGCTGCAGCTCGGCCAGCACCATGCCCTCGAGGCCGGTACCGCGGCGTCGCCGGGAGCCTGCACCGGTGGCAGGCGCGGAGGCGTCCGTGGCGGGCGCGGCAGCGGTCTCCTCGACACGTGCGCCCATCAGATCGGTGGTGTCGCTCACGAAGGGTCCTTCCCTGGAGCGGACGTCGGCCTGTCTGGCTCGGCGACCGTTTGTGCTGTCCGACTTCGGTCCTTGCTGTGGCGAAGCCGGGGCGGTGGTCCGCCTTATGCGGCGGAAGAGAATTTGCTGGTGATGGCGCTTCCCCGACGTGTCGTGACACCCAGTGTCACGTGGCGTGGTAGCACCGATTCCGGAGCTCCCCCAGAGGGGGGACCCCCACCTGCGGGCCGTTCAGCGTCGTTGCACGGCGTACTGCCCAGGTACGACGTACGGAACGCAGTGCGGCTTGGGGAGCTCCCGGAAGAATGTCTGTCCCGAAGGGGGACACGAAGCACCTCGCCGTGGTGGGGTCGGGTGCAGACTTGAGGTTAACACTACCGGATCCAACAAACATTCCCCCTCTCGAAATCCGGCAACCGAGCGCTTTTTAAATGTCGCCGGAGGGCGCAAGAGGCAGCACGCACGCCCCCTGCAGGTCCATGGCCAGGCGGTTTGCGGCCCAGTCCGCGCCGGCCGAGGACTCGATCTTGTCGGCGGTGCCCGCGTCGGCCAGCGCCATCACGGTGGGTCCGGCGCCGGAGATGACGGCCGGGATCCCGTCGGCGCGCAGCCGCTCCACCAGCGCCGCGCTCTCCGGCATGGCCGGCGCGCGGTACTCCTGGTGCAGACGGTCCTCGGTGGCGGGCAGCAGCAGTTCGGGGCGCCGGGTGAGAGCCTCGACGAGCAGCGCGGCCCGGCCGGCGTTGGCCGCCGCGTCGACGTGCGGGACGGAGCGCGGGAGCAGACCGCGCGCGGTCTCGGTGAGGACCGGCTTTCCGGGCACGAAAACCACCGGAACGATGGAATCGGCGGGCTCCGTCCTGATCGCCCGCGCGGCGCCGGCCTCCATCCAGGACAGGGTGAAACCGCCGAGCAGACAGGCCGCCACGTTGTCCGGGTGGCCCTCGATCTCGGTCGCGAGCTCGAGCAGGGCGGCGTCGTCGAGCCTGCTCTCACCGCCTATCGTCACCGCGCGCGCGGCGACGATGCCGGCGCAGATCGCAGCGGAGGAGGAGCCGAGGCCCCGGCCGTGCGGGATGCGGTTGGCGCAGACGATCTCCAGTCCGCGCGGCTGACCGCCGAGGACGTCGAACGCGGTGCGCAGGGAACGGACGAGCAGGTGCGTCTCGTCGCGCGGCAGCGTCTCGCTGCCCTCACCCGCGATGTCGATGTGCAGCCCGGAGTCGGCCACCCGGACGACGACGTCGTCGTAGAGCCCCAGCGCGAGGCCGAAGGCGTCGAAACCCGGGCCGAGGTTGGCGCTGGTGGCGGGAACGCGCACACGCACGGGGGCGGCACGGAAGGCGGGACCGGCCATCTTGCGATGACTCTCCTTGAGCTGCGGGGCTGTCGAATGAGATGCGCTACGTACATGAGGACCCTGCCGCCGCTAAGGCGACGCGGCACCGCGGCATATGCGGCGGGCGGGTTCAGTACAGCCTATCGAAGGAAGGTTCTGCGGCGACATAGGGCGCACAGGAGGCGCACGATGCGTGTCGTAAGCCCCCTGTGCACCCCCGGTGGGGAAGTCCCCGGCGAGGGTCGCGTCGACTCACGTCAGGCCGCCGCCGCGCCTTCCGTCGAGCCCTCCGCCGGGTCACCGCCGGTTGGGTGTCGCCGGCGGCCGTCCGGCGGGTCGTCCGGCGGGTCGTCCGGCGGAAGGTCCGGCGGAAGGTCCGGCTGACGTCTCCGGTGGGCCGTCCGGTGGAACCGGGTGTTCCCGATGGAATCGAGTGTTCCGGTGGAGGCCCGTGTTCCGGTGAAGCCGCTGTTGCGGCTCCGGCTCCGGAGCGCCGGTGTTCCCGGGTGGGCTCGTCCGCCTCGACCGCCGTCGACCGCTGTCGAGTGCCGTCGAGCGCCGTCGCCCGCCCGGGCCCCCGCCGCGGTCCGCCGTCGACCGGCGGGCGCTCGTGGGCCGTCCGCCGGTCCGTGGTGGACGGGTTCCGCTACGCGAGTCCGAGGCGCTCGGCCGCCGTGACCGCGTCGACCGGGACGGTGACGGGCTGCGGGGCGCCGGCGACGGCCCAGTCTGGGTCCTTGAGGCCGTTGCCGGTGACGGTGCAGACGATGCGCTGACCGGGGTCGACGAGACCCTGCTCGGCGGCCTTCAGCAGACCGGCCACCGACGCGGCGGACGCGGGCTCCACGAAGACGCCCTCCTGAGCCGCCAACAGCCGGTAGGCGCGCAGGATCTCACGGTCCGTCACCTCGTCGATGCGGCCGCCCGACTCCTCCTCGGCCGCCAGCGCGAACTTCCAGGAGGCGGGGTTGCCGATACGGATCGCGGTGGCGATGGTCGACGGGTCCTTGACGATCTCGCCGCGCACGATCGGAGCGCTGCCGGACGCCTGGAACCCCCACATCCGGGGGGTCTTGGCGGCGATCTTGTCGGCGGCGTACTCCTGGTACCCCTTCCAGTACGCGGTGATGTTGCCCGCGTTGCCGACCGGCAGGACGTGGATGTCGGGGGCGTCGCCGAGCATGTCGACGATCTCGAAGGCGGCCGTCTTCTGTCCCTCGATGCGCACCGGGTTGACCGAATTGACCAGCGCCACCGGGTAGTTGTCGCTCAGCGCGCGGGCGAGGGTGAGGCAGTCGTCGAAGTTGCCGTCGACCTGGAGGATCTTCGCGCCGTGGACGAGGGCCTGGCCCATCTTGCCGAGCGCGATCTTGCCGCGCGGCACGAGCACGGCCGAGACCATGCCCGCACGGACGGCGTAGGCGGCCGCGGAGGCGGAGGTGTTGCCCGTCGAGGCGCAGATGACCGCCTGCGCGCCCTCCTCCTTGGCCCGCGTGATCGCCATCGTCATACCGCGGTCCTTGAAGGACCCGGTCGGGTTGGCGCCCTCCACCTTGAGGTGGACCTCGCAGCCCGTGCGCTCGGAGAGCACCTGCGCGGGCACGAGCGGCGTGCCGCCCTCACGGAGCGTCACGACCGGCGTGCTGTCGGATACCGGCAGCCGGTCCCGGTACTCCTCGATGATTCCGCGCCACTGGTGGGTCATTGGTTACTCTCCTTCAACCCGCATGATGCTGGCGACACCCCGCACGGTGTCGAGCTTGCGCAGCGCCTCGACGGTCCCGGTGAGGGAGGCGTCGGACGCGCGATGGGTGACGACGACGAGGGAGGCCTCGCCGCTTCCGTCCAGTCGGCCCTGCTGCCGCACGGTGTCGATGGAGACTCCGTGCTCGGCGAAGACGGTGGCGACCTGGGCGAGAACGCCAGGCTTGTCCGCGACGTCGAGACTGATGTGATACCGGGTGACGACATCGCCCATCGGCGACACCGGCAGGGCGGCATACGCCGACTCGCCGGGCCCCGTCGCCCCGCTGAGCCGGTTGCGGCAGACGGCGACGAGGTCGCCGAGCACGGCGGAGGCGGTGGGTGCACCGCCGGCGCCGGGGCCGTAGAACATGAGCTGGCCGGCCGCGTCCGACTCGACGAACACGGCGTTGTAGGCGCCGCGCACCGAGGCGAGCGGATGGCTCAGCGGAATCATGGCGGGGTGCACCCGCGCGGTCACGGACCCCCCGTCGGCCGCCCGCTCGCAGATGGCGAGCAGCTTGATGGTGCAGCCCATCTGCCGGGCGGAGGCGAAGTCGGCCGACGTCACCTCGGTCATGCCCTCGCGGTAGACGTCGTCGAGGCGCACGCGCGTGTGGAAGGCGATCCCGGCGAGGATGGCGGCCTTGGCGGCCGCGTCGAAGGCCTCGACGTCGGCGGTCGGGTCGGCCTCGGCGTACCCCAGGGCGGTGGCCTCGTCGAGGGCCTCCTGGTAGCCGGCGCCGGTGGAGTCCATCTTGTCGAGGATGAAGTTGGTGGTGCCGTTGACGATGCCGAGCACCCGGTTCACCTTGTCGCCGGCGAGGGACTCGCGCAGCGGCCGGATCAGCGGGATGGCGCCGGCGACGGCGGCCTCGTAGTACAGGTCCTTGCCGTGCTCGTCGGCGGCGGCGTGCAGCGCGGCGCCGTCCTGGGCGAGCAGCGCCTTGTTGGCGGAGACGACGGAGGCGCCGTGCTCGAAGGCGGCGGTGATGAGCGTGCGCGCGGGCTCGATGCCGCCGATGACCTCGACGACGACGTCGATGTCCCCGCGTTTGACGAGGGCGGTGGCGTCGGTGGTGACGAGGGCGGGGTCGATGCCTTCCCGGACCCGGGACGGCCGCCGCACGGCGACACCGGCGAGCTCCACGGGAGCGCCGATCCGCGCGGCGAGGTCGTCGGCGTGCGTCGTCATGATGCGCGCCACCTCTGAGCCGACCACTCCACAGCCCAGCAGCGCCACCTTCAGCGGACGCGTACGCATCATCCGACCTCGTTTCCTGAATACCGTCTACGGCAGTTTCCGGTTGGTTCAGTCTCACTCACCGGACCGGGGTTTCTATCCCTGGTCCGGATCGTGAGACATGTATTTCATTTTCCCAGCGGCGGCAGACAGGAGATCTTCCGCCCGTTCTTCTCCGCCGCACTGTTCTCCGTCGCTCAGCCCACGTCGAGCCGCAGCAGGTCCTCCTCGGTCTCCCTGCGCACGACGACCCGCGACTCCCCCTCGTGCACGACGACCACCGGCGGCCTCGGCACGTGGTTGTAGTTGCTGGCCATGGAACGGCAGTACGCCCCCGTCGCGGGGACGGCGATGAGGTCACCGGGTGCCAGGTCCGACGGCAGGAACGCGTCCTTCACCACGATGTCCCCGCTCTCGCAGTGCTTGCCGACCACGCGTGCCAGCATCGGCTCGGCGTCGCTGGCACGCGAGACGAGCGCGACGCTGTACTCGGCGTCGTACAGCGCCGTGCGGATGTTGTCGGACATGCCGCCGTCGACGGAGACGTACGTCCGCAGCCCGTCGAGCGGCTTGACGGTGCCCACCTCGTACAGGGTGAAGGCGGTCGGTCCGACGATCGCACGGCCCGGCTCGACGGAGATACGCGGCGTGCGCAGCCGTGCGGCCTCGCACTCGCGGGTGACGATCTCGGTCAGGGCCTTGGCGATCTCGTGCGGCTCGCGGGGGTCGTCGTCGCTGGTGTACGCGATGCCGAGACCGCCGCCGAGGTCGATCTCGGGAAGCTCGACGCCGTGTTCGTCCCGGATCACCTTGAGCAGCCCCACCACCCGGTGGGCGGCGACCTCGAACCCCGACATGTCGAAGATCTGCGACCCGATGTGCGAGTGGATTCCGATCAGCTCGAGCCCGTCGAGCTGAAGGGCGCGCCGCACCGCCTCGGCCGCCTGCCCGCCGGCGAGCGGGATCCCGAACTTCTGGTCCTCGTGGGCGGTGGCGATGAACTCGTGCGTGTGGGCCTCGACGCCGACGGTGATGCGGATCTGCACCCGCTGACGCCTGCCGAGGGACTGCGCGATGTGCGCGACCCGCACGATCTCCTGGAAGGAGTCCAGGACGATGCGCCCGACCCCGGACTCGACGGCCCGGCGGATCTCCTCCGTCGACTTGTTGTTGCCGTGGAAGGCGATGCGATCCGCCGGCATGCCGGCCGACAGGGCGGTGGCCAGCTCGCCGCCGGAGCAGACGTCGAGGTTGAGCCCCTCCTCGTGCAGCCACCGCACGACGGCCCGGGACAGGAACGCCTTGCCGGCGTAGAAGACGTCGGCGTCGCTGCCGAACGCGGTGCGCCAGGCGCGCGCCCGGCCGCGGAAGTCCGCCTCGTCGAGGATGTAGGCCGGGGTGCCGTGCTGCTCGGCGAGGCTGACGACGTCGACGCCGCCGACGGTCAGCACACCGTCGGCGTTCCGTGTGACGGTCTGCGCCCAGACCTTGCCGTCGAGGGTGTTCAGATCGGCGGGCGGCGCGGAGTAGTGGCCCTCGGTCAGTACGTCGGCGTGACGGGGCCCGGCGGGGTGGGCGGAACGGCTCATCTGGGCGTGCTCTCTCAGAGGTGATCGGGTGCGTCGATACCGAGCAGGGACAGGCCGCCGGCCAGCACCGCCCCGGCGGCTTCGGCAAGCGCGAGCCGGGCACGGTGGGCGGCCGAGGGTTTCTCCTCACCACGGGGAAGGACGACGGGAAGCAGGACGAGGGTCACGTCGGCCAGCGCCAGAAGGTGTCGGGCGAGACGGGAGGGAGCGCCGGGGTCGAGACCGGGGGTGCCCGGCTGCGGGACGTCGGTCACTGCCGTGGCCAGGATGCGGGGGTAGTCCGCGAGAAGGGGAAGCAGTTCGTGGGCTTCGGACGGCACCTGAAGGCCGAAGTCGGCGGCGACGACATCCGTGACGGATTCCGTGACGGCGTCCGTGGCGCCGTCGAGCGGGCTGCCGGAACCGGACCACGGCCCGAACCCGAGATCGGCGGCGTTGCGGCGCACGGCCCGGGTGCGGGCGTGGGCGTAACGGACCCGGAAGAGAGGATTGCTCTCCCGCTGGACGAGATGATCCGCGGTCACCCGGGGCCGGTCGTGCGGGGCCGGATGGAGCAGGGCCCAGCGTGCGGCGTCGAGACCGAGCGGGGCGGGGTCCTCGGGGGCGGGCGCGGGCCGCAGGGTGACGGGCCCGTCGTGACTGATGTCGACGCGGCCGCCCTGCGCCGCGACGATCCGCGCGAGCGCGTCGGCGACGACCTCCGCACGCACCTCGTACGGCACCCGCACCGCGAAGACCTGCCCGGCGAGCCTGTCGCCGTGCCCGTACCGCGGCCCCTCACCGAGGACACGCCGGACGAGGACCGCGGCGGCAAAACCGTCGAGGCTGAGGTTGAGGAACCCCGGCCCGGTGATCTCGACGCCGGCGACCCCCTCGGACGCGGCCAGGTACGACCGGAGCACCTCGGCGACACGGAGCGGGGGCTGCCCGGCCGGCCGGGCGAGCTGCAGGGCGATGTTCGTGGCGTAGTCCCCACGCCCACCGGGCCCCGGCGGCGCGACCACGGCACGCGCAGGAACGGCGACGCTGAGCTCCCCGGCCTCCACGGCACGACGCACCGCGCGCAGCACGGTACGGGAGAGCTCGACGGGGGTCACGGGACAAGCGTAGGGGAGGAGGGGGGTGGGTAGGCGAGCAGGTTTGCGAGAGGTCCGCGATGTGGACGCCGACACAGAAGAGAAACGGAGGCGCGGACGAGGGACGGGGAAGCGGGGACGAGGGCGCAAGGGGGAGACGAGGGAATGGAGAAGCGGGAGCGCCAAGCCCGGAACAGCAGCCGCCGCGGACACAGCGAGACGCACAGCCGGACGCTCGGCCACACCCGTGCAGCCACACCCGTGCAGCCGACGAAACAGCTCTACTCGGTCATGGGCCCCGCGCCGGACCCGCCACCCGTCCCGGCCCCCACACCCTCCCCCGCGTCGCTCTCCCTATCCATCAAGGTCCGAATGAGCGAGACGAGTTCGGCGGGATCGAAGGGCTTGGCGAGGAAGGCGTCGACTCCGACCTCCAGCCCGGCCTCCACCTCGTACTGCGTACACGCACTGATGATGGCGAGCGGAAGATCACGTGTGCGTGGATCGGTACGCAGCCGAGCGGCGGTCCGCAGCCCGTCGAGCCGGGGCATGGCGACATCGAGGGTCACGAGATCGGGTCGCACCTGATGGACGACTTCCAGACACTCGACACCATCGGACGCGGTCACGACCTCGATGCCCTCCAGCTCGAGATTGACCCTGATCAGCTGCCGGATGACCTTGTTGTCGTCGACAACAAGCACCCGGCCCGACGCGCCTGGCACACCTCGAGAGTAGGTCCGGACCGGCCACCGCGTCCGGGTTTTCCCCACTTCCACCCCCCACGGACGCCGCTCCGGCCCGCAGAAACACGTTCATGAACACCCCGAGGGAGCTGGTAGTGTTCTACCCGTCGCCGCGAGCAAACAACTCCGGCCCGACACGCCCCCGTAGCTCAGGGGATAGAGCAACGGCCTCCGGAGCCGTGTGCGCAGGTTCGAATCCTGCCGGGGGCACCTTGTACGAGGTGCCCAAAGACCCCGCCACCAGCGCTTTCGCTGAGGACGGGGTCTTGGCGTATGTGCAGGCGTGTGCCGCTCGGAGCGGCCGTATGTCGGGTGCTGTGGACTATGCGTGGACTGGCCGCAGGGCAGGAATCCGCAGGTCATCCCTAGAAGCGACGAAGCCCCCGGACCATAGTCCAGGGGCCATCATGCCGCAGGCGTGTGTGTCGCGGGTGGGTCAGGATCAGGGCTCGTCGCGGGGCTCGTTCTCCCGGTCGTGGTCCTCGCCGAGGAGTTCGGCGATCCGGCGGTTGGCGACGTCTTGGCGGCCGTCGAGGCACTTCGCGTAGCGGCTCAGGAGCACTTCGACGCTGTTGCCGGCGCGCTCGGCAACCTCGGTCGGGTCGACGCCAGCGTTGAGCCAGGATGAGAGCGCGGCGTGCCGCAGGTCGTACGGTCGAGCGGCCAGCGGCGAGGCCACCTGTTCCGGCGTGAGCGCCAGGTGCCGGGCCTCGTCCCAGACGCGCCAATAGGTGGTCGAGGCGACCACTCCCCCGCGCTCGTTGGCGAACAGCCGGCCGTCCTTGGCGGTGCCGAACTCTTCGATGTGCGCGAGGAGCATGCGGACGAGACGGGGTGGAATCGGAACGATGCGGGTCTCGTTGGCGGGCCGGTTCTTGAGGCCGCGGTTGTCGTGCACCTCCCCCGTTCCGGTCCAACGCTTACCGACGGTGGGACGGCTCTTCTCCAGGATCAACGAGCCCCACCCGATGTCCGGCAACGTGCAGTCCGGACGGCGCAGCGCCACAGCTTCCGCCGGCCGCAGCCCACCGAAGTACATGCAGGCAAAGAGTGCGACGAGGCGGCGACCACGGGCCCGTCGGTAGCCACCGACGTAGGAGACAGCCCCCAGGAGCTCGGCCGCCTGCCGGGGGTTCACCACGACTCGGCGGTCTACTTCCTTGGTCACCTTGGGCAGCTTCCACTTCACGAGCGTGACCGGGTTCTCCGGGAGCTCCCCCAGCTCGACCGCGTAGGCCAGGGCGTTGAAGAGGACGGCCCGCTTGCGCCTCACCGTCTCGGCAGCCGCCGGAGCCCCGGAAAGGGTGAGCTTGAGCGAGTCGAGGACGCAGCGGATGTCCGCCGGATTCTTGAGCGTCGCCAGGGGCAGCGAGGCTTTGGCCACCCATCGGAGGGCGTTGGCGATGTCCACCGGCAGAGCGTCCTCGTCCTCGGCCTGGACGACGAAGGCCCAGCCGCGCAGGGCGCGCCGCAACACATCATCTGCCGGTCGACTGGGCCGGTCCCCCAGGAGCTGAGTCGTGACGAGCGTCATCGTCTCGTTCAGGCTGTCGCGGGAGTTCGGAGCGGCGTGCGGCCATTTCATGGCGACGTACGCCCGCGCGAAGTCGTACCAGGTGAGGGACTCTTTGACCGGCGCCATAGAGTCCGGCAGACCGGTTTCCGTGTCGAATGCCTCGCCCTTTTGCGCAGCCCGGAGCAGCTTCGCGCGGAAGTTGTCGGCGAGCGCCTTGGTCCGGAAGGTCTCGGAGAACGGCGGGACGTCGCCGACCTTCCATCGCACGTCGTACGACGGCGTCTTGTACGGCCGCTTGCGGATGCTCCACACCTTCACGTCATGGGACTTCACGCCGCCTCCCCGAGCCCGTGGAGCCACGAGGTGAAGTCACTGCGCCAGAAGCGGAGTTCACCGTTTGGAAGCTTGATCGCCTCCGGAGCATGTCCCAGCTCGCGCCAGCGGTAGAAGGTGCGGCGGGAGACTCCGCCCAGCTCGGCGAGGATCTGCGGGACAGTCATCAGTTCGTCTCGTCGGCGGTCCACGACGAGTCTCCTTCCGTGTCCGGGGTGTCGGGTCGCCGTGAGGTGGCGAGCCAGGATTCGGCGGCGGTCAGCCCGGTACCGGCGAAGCGCCAGTGAGAGAGGACAAGGACGGTGTCCGGATCCGGCATGGGGTGGCCGGCCAGGGCCGCGCGTTCGCGGGTGAGTGCTTCGTTGTGGTCGGCGCGTTCCTGGCGGAGGGCGCCGAGGGTGACGGAGTACGCGCGGGACTTGGTCGAGAAGTGGCCGCGGAAGCCGAGCATGTGGGCCCACTTGCGCAGGCGCAGGTCTTCGAGCTCAGGGAGCGCGCCGAGGTGCCAGCAGGTGAGGATCATCCGTCGGGCGTGGTCGGTGACGTCGGTGCCGATGAGGTCGATGACTGGGTTGCGGATCGGGCGGTCGAGGGTGCCGGTCGCGCTCTCCGCGCCCTTGGTGGCGTACTTGGCGATGTAGGAGGCGACGGCTCGGCTGCTCAGGTCGGTAGTGCCCGTGAAGTCGGCGGAACGGATGGGCCGGACGTCGAGCTCTTTGCCGAAGCGGAAGGTGTAGGCGCGACCGTCGAGGATCGGACCAGGCGCCTCGGCGAGACGACCTGCCGAGCGGATCGCATCGCTGAGGAGCTCTGTCGTCGCCCAGGCCGGCGGAGTGTCCTCGGCACCTTCCGGACCATCGAGCCGGATCACGGCGTGAAAGTGGACGGCACCGCGCCGCTGGTACTCGGCGACCTTGGCGTACGACACCTTGAGGCAGTCGCGCAGTGCGGAGCGGCCGATGCCCGCGCGGGAGGCGAGCTGCTGACGCAGGTAGGTGGTGAACCGAGCCCAGAGGGCACCGGCGTGCGCGTTCCAGAGGACGGCCGCGCGGTAGTCGTAGCGCTCCGGGTCGAGGGGCGTGCCGAGGATGGAGTCCCCTTCCGCGTGGACACGACCACAACGGCAGCGGCCGGCGGAGGGACGGTTATGGACCGGGCCGAACGACGGGGCGGTGAAGGTGGCGAAGACGCGGGGGTGTCCTGCGACGACCGGGCCGATCCCCTTGCCGCCGCTCAGCCCGGCCGTGACCAGGTGGAACGTGTCCTTGCGGTAGACCTCGGCGCACGCGGCGCACCTGGTGGCGCGACGGTTGTTGCAGCGGATGAGGAGCTGTCCGACCGGAAGGTCTCGGTCGACGACCTCACGGACGATCTCGCCCGTAGCGGCGTGGACGTCTAGGCGGTGACCCTCCATCCGTACGGGCTGCTCGCAACCACCGAGACGTTGGATCTGCTGTGCGTAGCCGCTGAGGTCGCCGTGCAGGGCGAGGGCCGCCAGCTGACGGATGGCTCCGGGCGGAGCCTCGGGACGCATGTGCGGGTTCCTCCTTGGAGGGGCTGGAGTTTGGGGCCAGACCCCGGCTCGTCCAGGGGTCTAGACAGCGTGGGCAAGCCGAGGCAGAGAAGTGGATGAGGTCAGCGGCGGTCGCTCCGGAGGATGGAGCGGATGACGACCGCGCAGACGGCCACGGAGGCGGCGGTGATCGCAACAGCGAGGAGCATGGAGACCAGGACCGCACCGACGACGAGGACGGCGGCACTGCCACCAGCGATGAGGGCGAGCGTGCTGCCGGGCGTGAGCTGGACAGTCGGACGGTTGGAGGTCGGGGCGGACGGAACGGGGACGGAAGCCGGGGCATAGGCCGCCGGGCTGTACGCGGTCGGGCTGTAGACGGTCGGAGCCGGGATGGTGTGGACCGGGGCGGTGTCCTGCGGCGGGTACTTCGGGGTGAACACGTGGGTGATCCCTTCTGCGGGCGATCAGTCGAGGAGGGCGGCGACGGCGGGGGCGAGGACGCTGTCGGCGACGAGGTAGCCGCCCAGGAGGAGCAGGGCGACCAGCCACCACGGCGGGCGGGCAAGCTGGATGCCGAGGACGGCGACGACGAGCACGGCGAACCAGAGCGGGACGGTCATGGCGGCGGTCTCCTGTCAGGCCTTGCAGCGGTGGGTGCGGGCGGCGAGTTCGGCGGCGGCGCGGCTGTCGTATTCGGTGGAGAAGTCACAGCGAGGTGCGGTGCAGGCGGCGAGGTGGCGGTTGCGGCCACGGGCGAGGTAGGAGGCGACCTGGACGGGGCCGATGCGGCGGACGTTGCGGAACCTGGGGTTGGTCATCGCGGGGTGTCCCCTCCGGTGAAGTCGTGGGCGTGGTCGGTGAGCCACTGCCTGATCTCGGGGAATTCGTCGGCGGTGGCGTGGTGGAACGCGGCTTGTGCGACGGCGACGGCTTCGACGAGCCGATTGCGGCGGGTCAGTTCTGCGGCGTACTCCAGCGCGGAACGGATAGCGGGACGCATCGCGTGCGTCTCCTTTCAGAGGTGGGCGGCGACGGACGGCGTCATGGACGGGGGCAGGCCGAGCCGGGCTCGGACGGTGTCGGGGTCGGCGGGGTGGCCGGTGGTAGCGCGGTGTTCCTCGGCCAGGACGCGGACGCGGTCGACGAGGGCGGGCGGCAGGGAGACGGCGGGAGCAGTGGGCGCCGGGGCAGGAACGGGGTTGGTGATCCGTTCGATAGCGGACTCCGGAGCCGGTTTCGGGTCGGTGGACGGTGCCGGGAGCGCGTCACGGTCGGGCTCCTCGACGGCGACCGGGGCAGTGGGCGTCCCCGTCTCCGTCGGTGCCTCTGGCATGCGGGACGTGTGCGCCAGAAGCGTTCCGCCGAAGAAGGCGACGGCGGGCCAGCCGGCCACCACGACGCGGAGCGACGCGGGAACGTCGTCCAGGTCGAGGAGCCCGGCGGTGGCGACGTTCGCGCCGAGGGATGCGGCCAGGGCCACCAGGAACCACAACCGGGGTCCCCCGGCGGGTTGTACAGCGCCCTGCTGCTCGCGCATCCGACGCCATGCGGCGACCAGCAGCAGGTCGACGCTGACGGGGTAGGCCCACGCCTTCCAGCCGCCCTGTCCGGCCGCCTCAGCGAGGTCGTGCAGGTGCGAGAAGGACAGGGCACCCGCGATGACGGCCTGGACGATCACGGCGTCCACCCGGGCCAGTTGGGCACGCATCGGCTCGGCTTCCTTCCGGTTCGAGGCATGGGAGGGGTAGGGACTTGGCGCGAGGCGGTCACGCCGACCGTGGGGAAAGGGGTGCGGCTACTCGGTCACCGGGCGAGCGGTCGGCGCGGCAGCGGCGGGAGAAGCCGACCCGGCGGACTCGACGCCGACGGCGGGCCGGAAGGAGCCGAGGCGGGGCAGCTCTGGCACGAGGGCGGAGGTTGCGCGGCAGATGGCCGCAGCTTCGTTGAGGGTGAGGTGGGGTGAGCGGGCGCGGGACCAGCCGCCGGAGGAGTCGCCGACGATGGCGACGCCGGGCCGTTCGGCGGGGATGGAGGTGGCGGCGAGCGCCGCTTCAGGGGAGATGTCGGCGAGCGCCATGTTCGCCGAGGACTCGTCGTTGACGCGGTGGCAGATGCGGCCGGTGAGCTGGGCGCGGAGCATGGTGGCGCCCTTGCCGAGTTCGGAGCCGAAGCGCTGCCCGCACACTTCGAGGTAGATGCCGGCCGCGCGGCCGAGCTGGGCGATACGGATGAGCTTGGTGACCATGGCATCGCGTCGCTTCTCGTCGTCCCTGCTCGCGGCGAGGAAGAGTTCCGCGACCTCGTCGACGACGACCACGACCGGCACTGGCCGCACCTCGTCCGGCAGCCCCCACACGTCCGAGGTGAGCACGCCATCCGCACCCAGGCCGGACCGAAGACCGATCAGACGGAACCGTGCCTCCATCTCTTCCAACAGGGCGTCAAGGAGCTCGTTCGCCCGGTCCGAGGTGTCAGCGAGCGCCGACAACCGGGGCGCGAACGGCGCGAGTTCGACACCCCACTTGCAGTCGATCCCGACGAGGACGACCCGTTGCCGGGCCAGCCCGCACAGCAGGTTCCGCAGGTACACGGACTTGCCGGACTGCGTTGCGCCGAGGATGAGTTCATGCGGCACGGCGCGGAAGTCCCGTACGTGCCACCGCCCGTCATCCCGAAGCGCCATGGGCAGGGAGAGCAGGCCGCTCTTCTGCCGCCGCCGGGCGGGCCGCACGTCGGCGAGCACGTCCCAGCCGATCAGGCGCAGTTCCAGCCAGCCCGGCTTGGTAGGGCGGATGTGCACGGCGTGCGCGGCCCAGGCGTGCCGCAGTCGATCAGCCGAGGCCATGAAGTCTTCGGGAGCCTGCCCGGTCGCCATGCGCAGCCGCATCACGAGACCGGACCCGGTCGGCAGCGGGAACGACCGGCGAGGCGGTACGGGCGCCGCCTCGCGCCCGATCACCCGGGCCGTGGCCCGACGGACGGCCGAAGCCGGAACCGTCAGGCCACAGGCGTCCATCGTCGCCCGGTACGTGGTGAGCACGCGCAGCGCGACGAACGGATAGCCCACGAGCCACCAGAACGCGACCGGCAGACGACGGCGGAGAACCAGCAGCGCGGCCACGGCCAGCAGGCAGAGCACCAGAGCCCAGAGGGTGTCAGTCATGGTGATCAGCCCTGCACCGACGCCGGCGCGTTGACCATGACGGCGTCCGCCCGGTAGGCGATGCCGTGACGCATCCGCCCGCCGAACTCACTCTCCCAGGGGCGGGCGATGAGGCCGGACATGATGACCGGAGCACCCATCACCAGGCCCTCACCGATGCCCTGCTCCGGAACGGTCACCTTGATCATGTCCGAGCCGCCCTGCGCGATGAACACCAGCTCCAGCACCATGAGCCGCTGGTTGGTCACCGGGTCCACGGCGACCTCACCGGTCTGACGGTCCTTCACCTTGATCTCAGGCAGCTTGGTGACGAGCAGCGTCGCGGAAGAAACGTCCACGGGGATGACACGCATTTCTTGAACCTCACTTGTTGGCGACGCATTCGGTCCGCGCCGCTTCGGTCTGGATACCCCCCTAGACAGCACGGGAGGCGACCCGCCCTAACTGTCTAGGGGGGTTGACGACTACGGTAGACCGACAGCCCATCAACTGTCTAGGGGGGTATGCAAGTCGGGTGGCTCTGGCAATGTCAGACCCGTCCCGGATCATGACGCCCGAGGGCCGGTCGACCTTGCTGGAGGGAACGTGGTGGACACCGACTTGATACGGGACCTCGGGGTGCCGGACCGACGCGAAGCGGCGGCTGACACGTTGGCCGCTCTTGGCCCCGACACGGTGGAGCACCTGGTGCGGGAGCTGACGGACGAGGAATCCCCTGTGGACTGGCGGCCGATCGCCAGCGTGCTTGAGCGGATCGGGGACGCCGCCTTCGACGGCCTACTCCGAGGTCTCGCCTCCGCGTCCACCGAGAGCTCTCGCAAGCGCGTCGGCTTCGCGTTCTCCTGTCTTGGCGCGGCAGCCCTGGACCGCTACACCGCAGCCCTCTCCCATCCCGTGCCGCACGTGCGCAGGATGGCTATCCGCGGGCTCCAGCACTGCGGCGACGCTGCCCGGTCTGCCATCTCTGCCCTGGTGCCACTGCTCGGGGATCACGACCCGAGGGTCGCCCGACAGGCGCAGGACGCCCTGATTCTTCAAGGCGAGTACGTCATTCCCCTGCTCCAGCGCATCCGGGAACAAGGGCCGGGCCGGCAGCGGGCGCGTGCGTTGACCGTGCTCGCCGAGCTGGGCGGCGAATCGGCACTGTCCCGCGTCGACGTGGCAGCGATCGAACGACTCATCCGCGTCAAACTCCCGGACGACCGGCCCGAAGGGATGTGGGCATGCTGGAATCACTGGATGGCCGTCCCGAGCGGTGACCAGGCCGGAATCATGCAGACCCTTGGCTTGGTCGACCCAAGACCGGTGACCTTCGCTCTCGGCAACGACATCGTCGACGCCGACGGCCACGGCTGCGGCGCGGACGACCCCCACAACGGCTACGAACGGGTCTTCGTGACGCCCGAGCTCGACGGCTGGACCCTCATCCTCGGCGCATGGTCCGACCCGTGCGGCGAGGAGCGAAGCGAGGAGGTCCTGCGCCTGTGCACCGAACTCAGCGCCCGCTACGGCCAGGCCCACGCGTACTACTACGGCGGCCAGGGCGACGGCTCCGCCTGGCTCATCGCCGAGCAGGGCACCGTGATCCGGCGGTACTGCGAAACAGGCGAAGGAGAGGACGAGTTGCTCACCCTCGGCGAGCCCCTGCCGTACGAGCGGGCCCGCCGTGTGGAACTGGGCCTCACGCCCGACTGGGACCCCGCCCAAGAGAGCCAGGACGACGAAGACGAGTGGCGGTCGGCAACCCACGACATGGCCGCGGACCTCGCCCGCTCCTATGGCGTCAGCCCCCTGCACGTCGGCCCCGACACACCGTCACGGGGAACCAGCGTCGTCGCCCTGACTCCGTACGGCGTCGCCCATGGCGTACCAGCGGGGGCATACCGCATCTGAGCAAGGGCGGGAGCAGGGCAACGCCGCTTACTCGGGCAGCACCCAGTGCAGTGCGGTGGCGTCATCATGTGCCTTGCCCCGTGGCCAGCGACGACCGTCGGGGTCATCGGCCTCGGCATCCCGCACTCGGCGGATCAGCCCGTCTGGCCCGGACTCCCCGAGGACGTCCAACGCTTCTTGCCAGGTGGCGAGTTCGAAGAGGTCGACGAGTCGGGTAGCGCCGTCACTGAGCAAAGTCACGGAGGTCAGCGATTCCAGCGGCACGGACCCGGTAAGGGCATGTTCGGCCGCTTGAGGATCGGGCCCGGCGATCCAGAAGCCACCCGGCCGATTGCGGAGCCCCGTCAGGGCGTCGCGGTACTCGGACAGGGCGGCAGCGTGCTCGGGGGAACCAGTAGGGAACGCGTCGACCGGCCCGCGCAGCTGCACGCTGACGTCATCCAGGCGCAGATCCGTGACGGCGGTCGTCTTCGCGTCCTTGTCGGCGAGGAGGACGGTCGAGTCACCAAGTACGACGTACTCCAGAGCTCCCGCACCGGCCCGGACCGCGACGACCGTACTGGTCGGACTGGCCCGATGGGTCAGCTCGCAACTGCCCTCGTGCAGAGACCGAACGACCCGGATCGAGTCGGCGAGACAGTCGGCGAGCGGCCGTGCGGGTTGCGCCGTGATGGTGCTCAGCAGCAGCCCGCCCAGCGTCGAGGAGAACCATGCGATGCCGTGCGTGCATCCGGTTTCGGCCCCGGCCACGCCGGCACCGTCCAGCAGGACAGCCGCCCCGGGTGCGGCGGCGGTGAAGTCCTCGTTTTGCTGACCGGGTTCGGCAGGCAGTGAACCGAGGGCGACGTTCACGCCTCCGTCTCCTCGTCGTGCAGGTAAAGAGGGGTGAGCAGTTCGACGGACTGCGGTTCGTCGGTCTCTGGGTCGTACTCGACGCCCACCAGCGTGGAGAAGTGACGCTCACCCACCTGCCCCCAGAGCGCGCTGAGGTCAGAGGCGAGCAGGTGCACGACGCCGAGGGAGCCCGCAGTGTGGATTCCCGCGATGGCGAGCACCGAGCCGTTGCCATCCGGGCGGGGCAGCCGGCCCAGGTATCCGACGTCGTGCGGGCGGTACGGTTCCGTGTCCGCTCCAGCGCGGTACGACGTGCCGGTACGCCGGTCCGCCAGGGCCCACGGCTCACCCTCCGGGTGCTCCCAGCCGAGTACCGGGTCCTGGGCGTACAGGTCGCTCATGGCCTGAGACATACCCGGCCCGCAGACGACGACCAGGCCGTCTCGGTTGAGGTCGACCTCACCGCTCACCTGGACGTGGCCGGAGCTGACGTCGAGCCCGTACGACTTGGCCAGCTCTTCGAGTCGCTTCCCGGAGTTGACGTCGGCCATGGCGACGACCGGGCGTTTCTTCTCACCGTCCCAGCGCAACGGGGTGACGATCGTGACGGCGCCCGCGCCGAGGAAGGCCCCCTCGGGTGCCGGACCGGTGTGCCGAATCTGGTGAATCCGCCCGCGACTCAGGCCGGCCTTCTCGGCGATCTGCGCATACGACAGCCCTTGTGCGTGGAGGTCCTGGACCACACGGCGACGGAGCCGGGCGAGTTCGGTCACCTCCTGCTGCGCGTCGGCCAACCGCGTCGTGACCTCACGCAGGAGCAGGTACGGATCATCGATCGCCATGATCCGCTGCAACTCGTCCGACATGACCACACCTCCTAGAAGTACCCAGGAGTCTAGGGCCCTAGACGGAATGGGCGGGAGTCGCCTGCCCGAATGAACACCGATCACATAGAAGCCGGCCCGCCGCCGAGGCACACCCCGAGGACTCACCCTCCACTGCCCACAAGGCAGCCACGGCCACGGATCACCACCGGGCAGGAGGTCATGACGCGCCGTTCCGCGACAGCTCGGCCCAGACGCAACGACCACCGGCGGGCCGGTCCTTCACGCCCCAGTCCTTGGCGCAGGCCGCAATCAGCATGAGCCCGCGGCCGCCCTCTTCCACCTGGCTGTTCACGCTGCGAAGCAGGGGCTCCTCGTCGCCACCTTGGTCAGTCACCTCGATGCGCACCAGGTCGTCGCCGAAGTGGACGACCACGAGGAACCATCCGCGGTACCAGCCGCTCCGCGTGTGCCTGACGGCATTGGCCGCCAGCTCACCGACGACCAGGACGGCGTCATCCACAAGGCCTGAACCCTCGTCCTCCAGCAAGGCGGCAACGAAGTGTCGGGCCTCCGCAACCTGCCAGGCCAGGCCGGGAAAGATGCGGCACCACTTTTTGGGCATGGGAACTCTCCTCTTCGTCTAGGGGGCTAGACGGCATTGCGAGCAGAGTATTCCTACGCATGACTGATGGGCCAGGCATCTAGAGGAATTATTCCTCTAACGAGTGGTGAAGTCCTCCAACTCCCGGAACTCCTGCATCACCCGGAGCAGGAGCTCCCTCGCCTCGATCCCGAAGATCGCAGCCTCTTCGAACCGGGCGAAGGTCTCCTCGTACGCCGCAACCTCGGCGGAGTCGTCTAGGACCCGTTCACCTCGGAAGGTCTCGACGACGACCGCCCGCCGGTCGCACAGGGTGAACCCGTGACGAGGCATGACCGGCACCGCCCGACGCCAGGGGATGACCCCGATGCGCACCGTGGTCAGACTGTCGACGGCCAGGAGCCGGTCGAACTGGGCCAGCATCAGCGAGGGGTTCCCGGGCCAGGTCCGCAACACGGCTTCCGTCAGCACGAACACCGACTCCCGCCCAGGCTCGTACAAGACGCTCTGCCGCTCCACACGGGCAGCAACAGCACGGCCGACGGCCTCAGGGGTCGCGTTCGGCGCGCTGTCGAAGACGTGACGGGCGTACTCCGCACTCTGGAGCATGGCGGGCAGGACGACGCATTGGAACGAGCGCACCAGCCGTGCGGACCGCACCGCGTCATCGAGGGTCGCCCCCGCGGGGGCCTCGTCACCGATTGTCTCGTCGGCATCCGGCGCAGCCTCGACGGCGGCCAGGAGGTCGCGCACCTCATGGGTGGTCGGCTCGTCGAGGTCGAGGGCAAGCGTCAAGCGCCGCAGGACGTCGAGGCTGGGAACCATGCGACCGTTCTCGACCTTGGACACGGTTGGCTGCCCCACGCCGGCGCGCTGCGCCAACACGGCACCCGTCAGGCCAGCCTCCGCACGAAGTCCCCGAAGACGCACCCCAAGTGCCTTCATCCGCTGCTGCCGCTCACTCCCCATACCCAGGGTTCTACACCACGGGACAGCCCGCCCATGATTCAAACTTTCTCTACTGGTTCAAGTACCCGTCGTCGCTTCGCTCCTCCGGGCGGGCGCGGGCCGCCGTCCGCGCCCGCTCATGTCTCCGCCCCGCTCGGCACGGCCGGTGCCCCCCGCCCGCCCAACAGGCAGACACGCAGTCCATGACATCAGAAAACGTCATGGCTGGGGCGGTCGACTTGTGACTTCAGCCCGCCGCTTTGGCGCGAGCCTCGAAGATCACGGCCGCAACTTCTTGCTTTACCGGGTCCACAGACTGCCCGGCGGGCGGAAGCTCACGGGGTCGTTATCAACTCGCCACAAAGGAGCTCCGGCCAAATTCGTTACGCCAACTACAGGGTCCCGAAAGGGCTGTGAATATATGCTCACACCGCGAAGCGGGTCGAGTGCCCTGACTAGGCGATCGAATCTGAAGGAGTACCGTCAGTGGGATCACCGATGGCATTTAGAACTGCTTGCCCCTGTTTATCCACGAAACGTGTGGCAATCTGTTGAGCATAACCAAAGATGATGGCATATGCGACGATCTGCGCTGAAGAGTCCAGAGCGGTCAGGCCCGGAACGAATTGCCCGCGCATAAGCAGCAGCCCAAGCAATCCAGTCAACGCACCGGTGGGAAGTTTTAGAACGGCTAGGGCTACGGGAATGTTGTAAGGAGAAGAAGTTCCCTTAATTCCTCGTAGGGACACGGCTGCGGCAACAGCGGCAGCGATAAGCCCAGTGACCTCAACAACTGTAAAATCCCAAGAGGAGGCCGCAGCAGCAACCCCACCCACGAAAGAAGTCTCACTGACTGCCGCCGTAGGGCATACGACTAGATCACTTTCCGGCTGGAAGCAAATCGGAACCAGCTCGGGTGCAACGCCCCCCAGTACTGCGACCAATGCCGCCAAAAATGCGAGCACAAACGCAATGTTGTACACAGTGTGAACAAAGCTTCCGGCGCGAGCAGTCTCCCGCTGAAGGGCCAGCCTGGCAGCCCAAGTCGCGTCTGCAAGAGTTTCTCGATGTGCAGGCGCGATTTTCGACTCGGGCTTGCGGGATTCAGATGCGATCCTTTTTACTTCCTGTTTTCGCGGATCGCTTTCCGGGAGTTGCTCGCTAACCAGAAATTCAATGCCCGGCAGTAGGGCTTTTACTTCCTCTTCCGACAGCAAACGCAACAAGAGGCACTGCGCCATGTCGACACGGGTCTGCGCTACAGCTAGATGTGCAGTGCGTCGATACCATGGGCATTGATGACTGAGTGCATCTTCCGCAGCATCCAATTCCTCCAATGCTGCAGCAGCCACTGCTTTGAGTTCAGGATCAGCCTGAAGGACCATCTGCTTATTTTTGACGAGGACACGTAGTTCACAGATACGCGCTCGCAGCCCTTCTCGAAGTTCCCATCCCCCTCCTTCGGCTCGTCTGCGAGCCCGTCCCGAGATGGCTAGCGGATTTCGATCTGACATGGACGGAGATTCTAGTGATCGCGGTGACAATCGCTTCACCGAAACTCGCTGATTCGCTCACCTGGGTCAAAAGGGCGAACACCCAGTCGTCCTTACGGCCCAGTCGGCGGGGCTTGCTCTCATAGACGATATTGGCGGCGTGGCTGAGGCCGGTGGGGGTGCAGCGAGGCATACGCGCACCTGGTCGGCCGGCGCACCCGCCATCGTGGCTGGCTGTCATCGGCTGAGGCTCGTGCCACTGCCGTGCCAGATGCAGGGGTCAGCCACGGTCAACGGGAGTGTCTAGCGGTCGAGTTGCTGGGTTTCTCACCGGGCATCGAAAGCCCAGGTCACCGGCCCAACCCACCAGCCTCTCTCTCCTAAAAGCGGTGGTTGGCGGCAGCAAGCGTCGGCACTCCGTGCCCATACTCGCCGGAGATGACTACTTGATCCGCTAGACAGCGCGCGAGGTCTTGGCCCGGCCGAGTCCCGTACCGGCCACAGCAGGGCTCTACGGGTGGCTGTTCTTTACCCTGCACGAATGGATGCGCTGGACTCGCCTCGACCGTTCGTTGGGTGCAGCATGATCCCAACGCGCCACCGGGCCCGAATCGGGCGAAACCGTGGTCGCCAAATGCGATACACGCCAAGGACCTGATCCGCGCGCACAAGGGAGAGTCAAGTGTCATTGCCAGTGGGCAGCCGTTGGACCATCAAACGAAGCTCCGTAGGGACCGAGACCATCGAGATCATCGGTAGTCAAGGCGAGACGTTCACTGCGAAGTATGTCAGCACCACAGACCCGAGCAAGTTCTCGGGTGAAGTAAGCAGTCGGCAACATGAGGTCATCACCCTCAAGCAGCACAACGTGGGGCCCAAGTATGTCGCTTTCCACAGCGGACTGCGAGAGGCGTCGAATGGTACCTACACGGGAAGTTGGTACGACGTAGCGGGCAACAAGGGAGACTTCAGCCTGGTCAAGCAGTAGGCCTGCTGCCACCCAAGCTCTTACCGCAGCCCGTCGTCGAGAACGACACGGTGGAGCCGGGCCCAGACCCGCTCTCGGCTCCACTGGGCGAAACGCCGATAGACCGTCTGCCAGTACGGACCGAACACGGGAGGCAGCTGCCTCCAGGTGTAGCTCGACGCGGCGACGAACACGATCGTTTCTAAAGCCTCGCGGTCACCTGCCCGACGCCCGACCTGCGCCCTGCGGACGCTTCACTATCTGGCCTGGCCGTCGCACCAGTCGAGGGCAACAGCCGGAGCGGGCTCGGATCGATCGAACTGTAAAGCGGTGCTCAGCCAGACGTGGACTATCCGTGGACTCGCCCCGCCTGATCTGCCATGCGCAGGGCCGCCACCTGCTGCTTCAACCAGTCCGTAAGCGGCCTCCGGAGCCGTGTGCGCAGGTTCGAATCCTGCCGGGGGCACCTTGCACGAGGTGCCCGAAGACCCCGCCACCAGCGCTTTCGCTGCGGACGGGGTCTTGGCGTACGTGCAGCCGTGTGCCGCTCGGAGTGGTCGTATGTCGGCGTCGGCAGCCTAGAACTTGCGCAAATCGGCAGGACCTCATGGGTGGCGCCGTGGCCGAGCTTCCCATCGGTGAGTGGCCCAGGCTCGACGGATGAGGCTACGGAGAGCGATGATCGCGTCGGCAAGGTCGAAGAACGCGTCGATGACGATTTCTCTTCGTTCGTAGCAGCGTTGGAGCCGGTTGAAGGCGTTGTGCCAAGCGTTGGTGCGTTCGATGTGCCAACGCCGACTGGCTTGGATCGGAGCCTGGTCGCCCTTATGTGCGATGCGACCAGCCAGGTTTCGGCTGGCCAGCTCGTCACGAGTGTTCTGCGAGTCGTATCCGGCATCCAGGTTGACGGTGATCGCATCTGGGAGTGGACCGAGGTCGTCGAGCTTGTCCAGCGTCGGCGAGTCGTGGCGGTTAGCGCCAGCCAGCACCCGGCCAAGCGGGATGCCGTACCCGTCAACCATGAGGGATCGTTTCATCCCCGTTTACCACGATCGACCGGAGAGCGCCCGGAAACCTCTCCTCCACCGGAGGCTTTGGCGATGCAGCCATCGATGGAGATATCTTCCAGTACCAGGCCGACGATCCGGTCGTAGCATTCCAGGACTATGCGCTTGAGCTGTGCGAACACCCCAAGTGTGATCCACTCGTTGCGGCGGTTGCGGATCGTTGTCGCAGAGCAGGTGGTGTCGGCAATGGCTTGATAGGAGCAGCCGAACCGGAGCACCTGGATCAGTTTGTCGTCGAACACGATCCGGTCGTTGAGACGGCGGCGGTGAACACCGAGCGGGTGGCCAGGGTCAAACGTCGGCCGCTCAGGGAGCAATGCGGAAAACTGAACCCACAACGGCTCGACAAGCCAAGCCGGGATGACAGGCACGGATGATCCTCATATAGGGAGCAGATCCGGGCCGTCTTGCGCGGCACGTTGGATGGATTGCTCGTCCGGCCGAAAAGGCCGCGGCACTTCACAATCAAGCGGCCTGCTCGTCTGCGGTGTCGCCGGGTGCCGCCAGCCATGGCATCCGGTGGACGAGGCTGTCGCGCAGCTCGGTGAGGATCGCGATTCGCTCCTCCAGCTGAGCTACCCGCTGTGCGCCGACGCCATAGCCGTCGGCGCACAGCGGTGAGTAGGAGAGCACCTCGGGCAGATCGGCGTCGAGGTAGGCCAGGAGGGACTTCACATCCTCCACGGTGAGCCCGCAGGACAGAAGCTCACGGATGTTCCGGACCCTGCGTACCGCACCGGGCTCATACAGGCGATAACCCGCCGTCGTACGGTCGGACTCCAGCAAGCCCTGCTCCTCGTAGTAGCGCAGGGCACGGGTTGTGGTCCCGGCCTTCGCGGCCAGTTCACCGATCAGCATTGCAGCCACCTCCGAGTCCGACCATAAGGCTTCACCCATACGTCAAGGTCAACTCCCGAGCCGGACCACCGTCTTCCCGGTGTACGCGCCGTTCACGAGATCGAGGAGAGCCTGCGGTGCATTGGCCAGCCCATCGATCACCGTCTCGTCATAGACGATCGCGCCCTCGCGCAGCCACGTACGGAATTGCGCGCCGAACTCCGGAGCACGCTCAAAGTGATCGCCCACGGTGAAGCCGCGGATCGTGAGCCGCTTACCGAGGACACTGAGCAGGTCGCCGGGACTGGCTTCGCTCTGCCGGCTGAGGGCTCCGCACACGGCAACGCGGCCATGCGGGTTCATGATCTCGATCGCAGCGCGCAGCTGTTCGCCACCCACGTTGTCGAAGTAGACGTCGATGCCTTCGGGTGCGGCCTCGCGCAGCCGGTCGACGATCGGTCCGTCGTGATAGTCGAAGGCCGCATCGAACCCGAGTCTCCCGGTCAGATGGGCGGCCTTGTCCCGCGATCCGGCGCTGCCGATCACCCGGCTCGCCCCCTTGAGCCGGGCGATCTGGCCGGCCATGCTCCCGGTCGCCCCCGCCGCACTGGAGACGAAAACGGTGTCGCCGGGCCGTAGTTCCGCCGCGTCCATGAGCCCGACGTAGGCGACCAGTCCGAAGCCCAGGTAAGTAGAGGGCGTCGGGTAGGCGTCCCGGTCGACGCGGCGGAACAGCCCGGCCTGCGCCACGGCATACTCGCGCCAGCCAAGCCGGTGCATCACCAGGTCGCCCTCGTCCAGTGATGCATCCGCGGAGGCGACCACTTCACCGATGGCATCGCCGTACATCACCTCGCCGACCTCATAGCGGGGCATCGGCAGACCGGACTCGCCCGCGATCAGCATGAGCATGCCGGGATCGAGCGACATGAACAAATTGCGGACCAGTACCTGCCCCGATGCGGGATGGGGAACAGCGACCTCGGTTATCTCGAAGTCCCCGGGAACGGGCAGGCCCTCAGGCCGCGCGAACAGCCGGGCTTCCAGCCCGGTACGGGATATGCCGGAGCGGCTGGAGAACGTTGTGCTCTTCGAAGATGTATCCATGCCGACGACGTTAGAGATTGACCCATGCGTCAAGGTCAAGCCGCCCGGCCGGTGGCGGCCTCTAGACGTACCTGGAGGCCGAACGGGGTGTTGGCCCGCACGGAGTACACACGGCTCGATGACCTCGGGGCCCGGCCCCGTGTTACTTCCTGCCCAGCGACGCCGCCTACCCGCGCGACCTCTTATTCGCGGCGGGGCCGCAGCGCGTCAATCCGCAGGTAGGCACCCGGAGGCGACGAGGCCCTCGGATGGGGAGTCCGCGGGCCGGCATGCCGCGTGCGGCGAGTAGTCGGCACGGCTGTCGCTGGCCCGGTCGCACTCGGCAAAGGTGTCGGCGGCTTCACGTCGCGCGCGTCGTCGGAGGGCGGGCCGATCACCGCGGCCTTACGGCGCGGGCGGTGTCGACGGAGATGCAGAAGCCGGCGGCGAATTGCGCGAGAGTGTCGTGCCGGCACGGGTACCAGACGGACCGGAGCACGCTGGTGCTGTGGGGGTGACGGTGAGAATGGTGACCCACTCGACGAGGGCGTGGAGCAGTCGAGCGCGGCCCGACAGGAAACCAACAGAGCTCCTGTGCCGACGGGTTGCGAGGACGACCTCCCTCACCAGCACGGGAGCCCAACGTCTTCACTGGGTCAACGGCCACGCTGCTAAATCTCACTGGAGCCGTCTCGATGCTCAACGGCAGGCCCTGTGGGGCCAAACCAGCGAGACACTGCCGAGTGGCACCCCGCGTAGGTTCGCGCTCTCCCTTTGCGGGCCTAATGCGGCATTACTCCGGGCCCGTGAACGCGCCCGGAGTAATGACCCATCCCGAGGGAGGTCAACCCTCGTCACTGCGGAAGTATTTATGCATTATCGTAATATGCATAGCAGGTCCAGGCCGCGCCTTGCGTCGAGTTGGCGTAGGAAGTGTCACCCTTCGCCACCCAGCCGCTTGAATGGTCGACGTTCTGGACCCTGACCGTCGTCTTGTGCTTGACATCCGCGATGTAGTTCGAGTAGCACTTCTTTCCAGCCGACACCAGGTCGTACCCATAGCACCACCGGCCATGAGTCACATCCTGGCAGGTATTCCCCCTCAGCTGAGCCGCGGATTCCTTGATTTCCAGCTTTACCACGCCCCACTCGGAGGGGTTGCCCAGCTCCGCCGGCGGGTTGACTCCGTCACCCCTCTGGTGGATGACGGGCTGCCCGGTTACGAGGCCATTGTCGGCCTCAACCACGGTATTGTCGGCGCCGGTTGCGCTCTGCGAGCCATAGGCCGCCGCCGGGGTGGCAAAACTGGAAACCGCAAGCACGGCACCCGCAATGCCGAAGAATATTGACTTTCCGAACTTTTTCACGTTCCCCCTTTTTCCGCTCCCCGCTGTCGAGGGCTCGGAGGGATCTTCTACGAGGGCGCTGCAGCGGTCAAGACATGGCCGATTAACGGCCCCTGCACGGCCTGAAATCGTCAATGAATGCGCGGCCTCGGCGCGACGGTGTCGAGCCACTGCGCGATGGCGGAGAAGTCGGCGTCGGTGAGGCCCCGGGACGGGTCCACGCGATGCAGCAACGATGAGCCCGGATGTTGGGCCGCGACCCAGAGGCGGTCCATGGAACTGATCTCGTCGTCGACCCAGACGAACGGCCGGCCGTCGGCCCGGTCGACAAGGTGGCGGGTCTTCCAGTGCAGGCCGCGCGGGCCTGGATCGGCCTCGGCGGTGGTGTCCGGCCAATTGGCCACGGGCAGGTTCGGAAGGCCGATCCGTGGGGCGACCGCCTCGTTCGCCTTCTCCCTCCAGGTCGTGGCCCACACGAGGTCGCAGCCCAGGTTCAGAAGACGCGCCCCGATTCCGGGGTCGAGGCGCTCCAGCAGGGGGTTTTCCTCATCGACGGGCGTCGAGGCGTCGGCTGCCGCGGCCCCCGAATGCTCGGACGGCATCCCGAAGGGGATGAGCGGGCCATCGACGTCGAGGAAGAGGAGGGGACGCTCCGCTGCGCTTGTCACAGGCGCACGATAGACCGCCGCGCGGCGGGAGCAGCTCCCTCGGGGCCGGGCCGTCCGTGGGGTCGTCTGCGGTTCCTCGAGGCCACATGCGCTGGGGGCTTCCGTGGTCGTCGCCGTATCGGTCGGGCGTGGCCTCGCTCGGCAACTCGACTTCAGGCAGGTGGCGTTGGGCTTGCTGGTGCCGTACGGGGGCAGGGGTGCCGGGTCTTCGCATGCCGAGCTCCTGGCCCGGTCGAGCCGTGCCTGGGTATGAGCTCGCGGTGGAGGGCACGGCAGGGCAGGATGCCCTGCCGGTGACTCCGTTCGTCAACAACCGCGGGAGCCCGAGGACGGCCCCTGTCCCTGTGCCTGCTGCGGCTTCCTGACGCTCGAAGAGCGCAGCTGCTTCGAGATCCGTCCCGTGTGCTTCCGGGAGGACGACGGCCAGGGCGACGACAATGCCGACCGGGTGCTGGGCGGTCCCAACGGCCGGCTCAGCCTCACGGAAGCCCGAAACAATCTCCGTGTTCTGGGGGCTGGCGACGAGCGGCGCCTCAAGTTCGTGCGCGCTCCTCTGCCGGACGAATGCCCCGCCGTCTGACATCACGTGGGGTGAGGGGCGAGTGGCGAGTCTCGTCCAGGGCACACCGGTGCGGGAGGCGTTGGCTACCGGTAGAAGACGGACACGCCGCCGTGATGCGAGCAAGCACCCTGGTGGTGAGCGGCGTACGAGTACGTGCCGTCGTTGCACAGTGCCGTCGCACCGCCGCCCTCGGAGCTCGAGCCACCCGACGAGCTGGACCCGCCGCCGGACGACGAGCCGCCGGAGGTCGAACCGCCGCCCGTGCCCGACCCCGCGGCGGCGTGCGCGGTGACGGTCACCTTCACCTTGACTGTTTCCGTCACTGTCGGCGCGGGCTTCGGCTTCGCGGTCTCCGTCGCCGTGGCCGTCGCGGTGACCGTGGCCGTGGCCGTGACCGTCGGCTGGGTCTTGTCGCTGACCGCGGTCTTCGTCGTATTGGGGTTCTGGTCGTCCGCACCGGCGCTGCCGAGGCCGATGATGAACGCCAGGCCCAGGGCGGGCAGGACGAAGCGCTTGCGAGCCCACTTCGGCGCGGGACGCCCAGGCGGCGGTCCGGGAGGCGGCTGCAGCGGCGGTTGAGGCTGGTAGTAGCTCACGGGTCCCCCTGGTTGGTGCGTGAGGGGGGGAAACTATCGACAACGGGACGTCGCATGTGATGGACAAGTGAAGAAGTTGGCCCAGTTGTGACCTCGCGGCTCGTCGCTTCCCGCCGGCTCCGTGGTGGCACGGCAGGACCCGAGGGTGCCTGCGGCCTTTCGCTATCGGGGGGCGAGGGCTTTGAGCCAGGTGTCGACCGTGAAGGTGTCCGCCCACTGCGGGAACAGTTTTTCGGTGAGTACCCGGTGCACCTCGGGGTCGGTGTCGAGACAGGCGTCCGTGAGGACGGTCAGGCCGAAGTCCAGGTCGATGGCGCGCCACAGCGTGGACAGCACCACGGCGCTGGTGGCGATGCCGGTGAGGACCAGGCTGTCGATGTCACGGGCCCTGAGCACGAGGTCGAGGTCGCTGCCCGAGAACGCGCTCCCCCGTCTCTTCGTGACGACGATGTCGCCCTGCCGGGGTGCCACGTCCTCGTGGATCTCGGTGCCCGGGGCGCCCTCGGTGAACAAGCCGGCCCGCACGGCGTTGGTCAGCACCTTGTTGCGGGGGCTGACGACCGGATCACCCGGCCGTAAGCCGACCACCACGTAGATCACGGGGATGCCTGCGGCCCGCGCCCCGTCGATGGCCCTGCGCAGACGCGGGAGATACCCCGAACCGTCGTCCGCTATGGCCACGACGTCCCGTTGGACGTCCATCACCAGAAGTGCACTCTTCGCCGCCACGGCCATGCCCGCCGTCCCTTCTCCTGGGTGGAAACAGGAACGAGTCTGGTGGATCGACCGAGGGGCCGTGGCGGTTTCGGAATTCCGCCGGGGGACCGCCCCGGCGCTCAGGCTTTCCGTTCTCCAGGTGTGAACGGGCCGGTCACCGGAGCGACGCACTTGTCGACGACGGTCTGCTCACCGGCCGCCGAGCCGTCCAGGCAGAGCCGTCCGCCCTGGTCCCGCAGGTCGAGGAAGAAGTGCGTGGCCGCGCCGGACTGCTTGAGGTCGTGGATGCGCTCGTCGATGTAGCCGAGTTCGTTCAGGATCTTCCTGACCTCGGTGGGGGTGGGATCCGCCAGATCCCAGAGCGCGTGCGCGATGCGCTCTTCATGGAGGCTGCTCGCGCACCAGTCGCGGGCGTTCAACTCCACCTCCGGCCCCGCCGTGGGGGCCATCGGCTCGATCGGGTCGCTCGGCGGTGTCTCCCCGGGCGGCGGCGTCTCCCCTGCCGGCGCTGTCTGCGCCGGACCGGACGGCGGCGCCTCCGGCGGAGCGCTCGGGGGGCACTGCTGCGCGACCTTGTTGAGCATCTCCGTGAAGGCGACGCCGGAGGGTGATCCGGCGGTGTCGGCGCGGGCGCCTTGCGATCCCTGTGCCCCCTGCGCGCCTTGCGATCCCTGTGACCCCTGCGATCCCTGCGATCCGGCGGCGCCCGTCTTCTCGGTGCCGCAGGCGGTGAGTGCCAGCGCCGCGAGGGCCGCCGACGCGAGCGCTCGCCGCGTACGGCGGCGGAAGCGGGCGGTCGTACCGGTCGGTGCGGAGGTTCGTCTCATGCGCCAAGTCTGCGAGCGGGCCACGTCCACCACGTGAGCACGCGTACTCACTTGCGTGGGGGCACGCACTCAGACTTCGTCACACCGTGGACGCGACGTACACCCGGTCGCGCCCGGCTCACGATCCGACGCCCAGGCCGATGCGGGTCATGAGGCGGGTCAGCGCCGAACGGGACGGTACGTCGAGCTTGCGGTACACCGAGGACAGGTGCGTTTCGACGGTGCGCCGGCTGAGGTGGAGCCGGGCGGCGATGTCCTGGTTGCTCAGGCCCTCCGCCAGGAGTCCGGCCACCTCGACCTCACGTGCCGTCAGCCCCGCCAGTTCCGCCGGGACCGCGGGCGCCTCGGGTATCGCCTCGGGGCGGATCAACTCGGCCAGGTCGACGAGCAGGCGGGCGCCGCCGCCTACGGCGATGCGGTGGGCGCGGTGCCACATGGCGGCGGCGCGTTCGCCCTGGCCGGTGCGCTGCACCAGGGGCGCCGCGCGGAGCAGGCAGTACGCCTCCCACAGGCGCTGGCCGCAGCGGGCGTACTCCTGGGCGGCCGCGTCGAGGAGGCGGACGGCCCGGTCCGTGTCGCCGCGGTGCTCGGCCAGCGACGCCTCGGCTCGCCGGGCGGCCGCGCGCTGGCCGCCGAGACCGAGCCGGCCGGCCTCGCGCGCGGCCTGTGCGGCCGAGCGTCGGGCCTGGTCGACGTCGCCCGTGGCGAGGGCGGCAGCGGTGAGCGTGTCGAGCTGGCCCGGACGGATCGACGGTTGCAGCAGGGGGAGTTCGCGGCCTCCGCCGGCCGTCATGATGGCTTCCTGAGCGCGGTGCGCGTCGCCGCTCACGAAGGTCGTGTGCCCGAGCATGCACCACGCCAGGGCGGGCCACCAGCCCTTGCTCCCGCTGGTCGCGGCGACGGCCTCCTCAGCGGTGGTCAGGGCGGTGACGTCCCCGAACGGTCGGCACAGCAGCAGCACGAGCGTCTTGATGGCGAGGGTGAACGCCAGGAGGTCGGAGCTGCCCGAGGCCCGCGCCGAGGTCTCCGCCTCCTCGGCAGCCTCCAGCGCGGACGGCAGGCGGCAGGTGGTGAGGTGCACGAAAGCCTTGCTCGTCAACAGGTGCGGCAGGACGTGGAGCCGGCCGCCGCGCCGGGCGATGTCGAGCCCTCGGGTGAAGTGCCGTTCGGCGTCCGGGTAGCGCTCCAGCAGGACTTCCGCCCAGGCCAGCCAACTCAACGACTCGCACAGGTCCGTGAGGCCGGGGTCGGTCAGCGCGTCCGTGAGCCGGGACGCGGCGTCGGTGTACCGGACGGCCGCTGCCGTCTCGCCCTCGTACGCCTCGCCCAGGGCGGCCAGCGCCAGGGCTGCCGCCTCACCCGCGCAGTCGTCGTCGGCTCGGGCGAGGGCGACTGCTTCCGCGACGTCCGCGCGGGCCTCGGGGTAGGACGCCGTCAGCAGAGCGGACATGCCGAGGGCGAGCCGCAGGGAGACCGCCTGCCCGGAAGCGGGGCTCGGACGGCGGGACAGCTCGCGGCGCAGCAGAGCGGTGGCCTCCGGGGAGTGGCCGAGGTGCCGCTCCATCACGGCGCACCAGGCGACGGCCTCCGTGCGCAACGGGAGGAGGTCCTCGCCCGACGTCTCGATCAGGGCGTGCAGCAGATCGCGGCTCTCGCGCAGACTGCCGCTGACGCCGAGCGCCCGGGCACGCGCCAGGACGAGTTCGCCTCGCCGCAGGTCGTGCCCTGGCGTGTCCGGCAGGTGCGTGAGAACGACGTTCAGCAGGTGGGCGGCGGTGGCCGGCGCGGTCGACGCGCACTGGGCGGCGGACTCCTCCAGCACGGCGGCTGCCTCGGCGTCCCAGCCGGTCATCGACCGTTCGACGTGGTGGGCCTGCTCGGTGGCGGGAGCACCTCTGCGGGCCAGTGCCCGCGCGGCCCGACGATGAAGTTCGGCGCGCCGCGCCGGGGCGGTGTTCTCGTAGACAAGGGCCCGCACGAGCGGGTGGCGGAGCACCCATCGGCCGCCCGGCCCGGCGCGCAGCACGTCCCGCGCCGCCAGGGCCCTGAGCACCTCCTCGACCTCCTCCGCCCCCTCGACCTCCTCCCCCGCCGCTACCGCCTTCACCGCCTTCACCGCCTTGGCTTCCCTCACCGCCTCCGCCTCGTTCGGCCTCTCCGCCTCCTTCGTCTCGGCCTTCGTCTCGGCCTTCTTCTCGGCCTTCTTCTCGGCCGCCGTCGCCTCCCGCTCCGTCGCCTCTTCGAGTGACGGGCCGATCGCCTCGGTCACCATGGCCGGGGTGGCATGAGCGCCGAGCGCCGCCACCGCCTCGGCGACACGGCGTTGTGGCGCGGTCAGCGCGGTCAGCTCGTCGAGCAGCAGGACCGCGAGGCCGTTGGGGACTCCGACCGCGTCCGTCGCGTCGGGCCGGGTGAGGACGCTGTGCAGCCGGGCGCCGCCGCGGTATGCGTGCAGCAGCGCGAGCAGGTAGAAGGGGTTGCCGTCGCTGGCGGCGTACAGTTGCTTCGCCTCACGCCCGGGGACGTCGTAGGCCAACGTCCGGAGGGACTCCTCCTCGGGGAGCGGGCCCAGTGCGAGGTGCAGTACGTCTCCGCTGTCGGTGCCGCGCGCCAGGGCCGCGGTCAGGGACGTGGGGGTCTGCCGGGCCCGCCGTGCCACGACCAGGAGAACGCGTCCGCGGGCGGGGTGCCGGATCAGGTGATCCACGAGTTCCCGCGACGCGGGGTCCGCCCAGTGCAGGTCGTCGATGGCAAGGACCACGCCTCGCCCGCCGAGGCGTGTGAGGAACGCGGTGATCGCACGATGCAGGCCGAAGCGGGCGACGCCGCCCGGGCCGGACGTGTCTCCCGGCGCCGCTCGCCGGATGCCGTGCAGCAGCAGGTCCAGCTCGGGGAGCTCGGGATCGAGTCCGGGGTCGGCTGCGATGACGCCGGGGTCGACGTCGGCCAGCGCGTCGGTGAAGGCCTGGAAGGGGACGTGCTGTTCGTACTCCGTGGCGCGGCCGCGAAGGACCGTGAATCCGCCGCGCCGGGCCCGGGCGCAGACCTCGCCGAGCAACCTGCTCTTCCCGATGCCGGGCTCGCCGGCGATGTCGACGACCGCCGGTGCGTCGGGCAGGTCCGGTCCGGCCAACAGGGCTTCGAGCCGCGCGAGTTCGGATGTTCTGCCCACCAGTTGCGTCACGCTCGCACACCCTGCCCGCCCGCTCGATCTCAGTTCCCCTCGACCATCCTAGAAGGGGCTACCGACACATATGGGGTGACATATATCGAGCTCGGCGTCGGCGGGGTTGGCGGGGTGTCCCGCGGGGCGGTGCCGCCTACGCGTCGGCCTCGACGCTGGACAGGGGAACGCGAAGAGCGCGATGCAGCCGGGCGGAGGTGTCGATGTCGAGGCCCAGCCTCGCGTGACGCAGGGATGCGCCGTACTGAGCGATCAGCGCCAGGTCACGCAGCTGACGGCACACCTCGGCGGTGAGGACTTCGTCAGGGTCGACGGCGTTGCTGTCGCCGTCGCCGTCGCCGTCGCCGTCGCCGGAGTCGCTGTCGCCGGCGTTCGCACGCTCGTCGCCGGCGTTCGCACGCTCGTCGCCGGCGTTGAGACGAGCGTCCGCGTTGAGACGAGCGTCCGCGGCTTCGACGGCCCGGCTGCTCACCCTCGAGACCGACTCGCCCGCGCCGAACAGGTAGGCCACCGCGGTGTGCAGAACTGCGGCCGCGGCCGGCTCGTCGGCGTCACCGGGGCCGTGCTGCCCGTCGTTGTGGCAGTACTCGCTCAGCAGGTACTCGCCCAGCCCGTGCTTGATCTCACCGAACCCCGACGGATTGCCCAGCGCGGCTTCCCACAGAGCGTTGAGCATCGGCCGGAGGCCGAGGGCGTACTCCGCCTGCTCCTGGGCCGGCAGAGCCTCCTCGGCCCGCATCAGCCGTTCGGCGACCCCGACGGCGAACACCACGCGCTCGTCCGGGGACGCGGCGGCCAACCGTCCTGCCAGCTCGGCTTCCCACTCCTGCCAGGTCGTCATCCGTGCCCACCCCAGTCGTGACTGATCACCTGACCACGACACTAGCCGCACCGTGGCCACGAGCAGCGCCGTGGAACGTCGCCGTGGAGCGGCGGCGAGCGGTGACCGCCCCTCTCACCGGGGGCGCGTCGCAGCGGGCGGCGGCCGCGCCCCCGGTGACCTGCGGTGACGGGCGGTGACGGGCGGGCCGGGTTTCGCCGGGTCGGGACGCGGCCCTTGTTCTATCGTGAGGTGACAGGGAGTGCCGGTGCGGTGTCCCGGCGCCGGACGGGCGAGGACCACGAGGTGGCTGCCGTCGCGGCGATGAGTCCGGCCCGGCCCGCAGGTCTGCCTACCGACCGAGACACACGACTCATGACTCATCGGGAGCACGGCATGGGCCTCATCGACATCGAGATGTTCGCATCACTGGACCTCGTCGCGCAGTCACCCGGCGGCCCGGACGAGGATCCGGAGGGGTTCCCGTACGGCGGCTGGCAGGCGCCGCTGTCGGACGAGGTCGCCGGAGCGCAGATCGTCGCCGCGTACGAGGGCACGGACGCCCTACTGCTGGGCCGGCGGACGTACGACGTCTTCGCCGCGTACTGGCCGCACCAGAAGGGCGGCGCGGACAACGAGATCGCCACGCTCTTCAACAGCGTCCCGAAGTACGTCGCCTCCCGCGGCACGCCCGACCTGTCGTGGGCGGGGTCGACGCACCTCGGCCCGGACCTGGCCGGCGCGGTGCGCGAGATCCGCGACCGGCACGAGCACGTGAAGGTCGTCGGGAGCATCGACCTGGTGCAGACGCTGCTGCGGGAGAGGCTCTTCGACCGTCTCGACCTCTGGGTGCACCCGATCGTGCTCGGCGTCGGGAAGAAGGTGTTCGACGGTGGCGCGGTGCCCATGAACGTCACCCTCCTCGAACCGCCGGCGACCAGTCCGAAGGGCACCGTGTACCTGCGCTACGGACTTGCTGACGGCACGCCCCGGACGGGGGACATGAGCGCACCCGATCGCGGCCTCGGCCAGGACGACCGAAAGTGACCGGCCGACGGGTTGTCAGTAGCGGTGGCCGGGCCAGTGGGGGGACGTCCAGCGGGCCTCGCCGGTGAGGGCGAGCAGCTGTATCCGGTGCTGCAGGTCCGCCGGTGCGCCCGAGGTGCGCAGTCGCGTCGCGGCGTGGCCCAGCAGCCAGCCGACCAGTTCGGCGCGCAGTCCCTCCTCGTCGTGCTCGGGCCAGTGGACGTGCCACGGCAGGCTGTCTCCCAGGAGTGCGTACTCCCACTCCCCGGCCGCCTCGGCGAGACGTCGGTCGCTGAGGTTCCCGGGGTGCGTCTCCCAGTCGGCGAGCCAGGGGCGCAGCGTTCCGGACGCCTCGGCGCACATCGCGAAGACCTGGTGCGCCGGGACGGCCGCGTCCGGATCGGTGAGGCTCTGCACCCACCATGCGTGCAGGAACTCGCTCACGGCGCGGTTCTGTTCGTCGGACCACCGCTGCCAACGGCCGCGGGCGAAGGAGTAGCCGGCCTCTTCCAGCCCGGACAGGGGTCGCACACGGCCGGCGACGAGGGCCGTGGCGAACTGCGGCAGGATGCGGCGCAGCACGGCCGCGTGGTCGGTCCAGTCGAGGGCCTCCCAGCTCCGCCGCAGGAGGTCCGGCTCCAGTTCCACGTCCGGGGTCTTGAGAAGGGCGACCTCTTCCGCGCTGCCCCAGTGGCATGAGCAGTTGTGCTCGTCCGGATGTGCGGTCATGCCGTGGAAGACGTCGAAGAGGTCGTCCAGGGCGACGCCGAGGCGACGGCGTGCGGCGAGATGCGGATGCGTGAGGTGCGTGGGGTGCATGAGGTGCCCGGCCTTCGAGGACTCCGGCCGGCCTGCGCCGGCCGAAGATCGCCACGCTACACGGCGAGGTGGGGTGAGGGGGGTGGGGTGGCGCATCGGCCGGTCCGCCACGTCGTGGCCGCGGTGCCCGTCCGGTGAGGAGGGTGAGGAGGGTGAGGAGACGATGAGGGTGGTCAACTGACGCGGTGTCGACATGGGAACGGCGGCGCGGGGCACTCGGGGACGCAAGACGAAAGCAAAGGAGCGCGTGGCCCGTTCGGTCCGTGCCACCGACAACCGGGAGTGTTCCATGTCGAGTTACAGCAACTCTTCCACCGCGTCCTCCGGGTCACGCACCAACGGCCTGGCGATCGCGAGCCTCTGCTGCGGCATCGTCGGACTGTTCCTCCTGAACATCGTCCTCGGCCCGCTGGCCATCGTCTTCGGCGCCGTCGCACGGCGCCAGGCGGCGGTCAGGAACGGTGCCGGGATGGCGAAGGCCGGCATCGTCCTCGGTGTCGTCGACGTGGTCCTCTGGCTCGTGCTGCTGGCCGTCGCCGCCAGCAACGGCGGGTTCAGCTGGTACGTGGGCGGCTGACCCGACCCGCACGGACGCTCAGAACGGACGCGGAGGACGCACGCTGAGAGCGGGGTGCCCGGCCGGAGGGCCGGGCACCCCGTCGTCGTTTCCGTCGGCGGACCGCGGCCGCCGGGCCGTGTCGGCGAACCATGCGGCCGGTGTGCGCGTCTCAGGCTTTCGCAGGGGCGGCCGCCGGTGGTGCCGCGTGTTCTGGTTCACGGTGCGATGCGGCACCGTGCGGGAGGGTGGCCATGGCGTTGGCGATGTGCCCGTTGTGCAGCGACGATGAGGACGTCGAGCTGGTACGCGGGCTCGAGGGCGGGCGTCGGCTCGTCCGGCACCGGTGCGGTTTCGAGTGGGAGCACGGCGCACTCGTCGAGCCGAGGAAGCAGCCTCCCCGCTCCTTCGTCGATCTCAAGGCGCGTTTCCCGAAGGCCGAGGACGTCGAGCCCGAGGTCCTGGAACGCGTCGGCCGGCTCAAGGCCCGCTACCTCGCCGCCCGACCGGGCTTCGATCCCGACGTGGCGGCCTACTGGGAGAAGTACCGGAGGATCTTCTCCCGTGAGGGGCTGTACGCGTGCGATCCGCGGGCCCTCAAGGACTTCGCGAACTCCGACGTCGGAGCGCGCCCCGGCAACCAGGCCACGTTCAACAGCGCGTGGAACGCCCTCGGCGACGACGCGGCCGCCGAGTCGACCCGGCAGACCGTCGAGTACCTCCTGCACGGACCGGACGACGTCCCGCGCGAGGACCGGCTGGACCACCTGCTGAGCGGTGCGAAGCCGTTCGCCATGACGGGTTTCAAGGAGGCCCTGCTCACCAGGGTGCTCTGCGTGGTGGAGCCCGAGCGCTTTCTGTCGATCCTCAAGTACACGACGGAGGCAGGCGGCAAGCGCGAGATCGCGCGGATCGTCTACGGACTGGAGCTGCCCGCACCGGAGTCGGTGAACTGGACCCTCGGCCGGCTCGTCTTCTGGAGCAACGACCTTCTGCACACCCTCGTCGGCGACGGGTTCGCCAACCAGCAGCACGCCGCCGCGTTCCTGTGGTGGGCGAAGGACCGGATGGACGAGCCCTCCTGAGCCGACGGCCGCCCGCCGGGGGGCTCAGGCGGGGCGGGGCGGGGCGGTGGTGCTGTTGCGGACTCGCAGGTCGACCGGGATGAGCGTGAGAGAGGGCTCCGGCGGCCGCGAAGGCTGGGGCGGGCTGTCGATCCGGGCCAAGAGGACGCGCAGGGCGATGGTGCCGATGTCGGTGAAGTCGGTGCGGATCGTGGTCAGCGGGGGCAGGAAGTGGGCGGCTTCCGGGATGTCGTCGTAGCCGACCACGCTGACCTCCTCGGGGACGCGGCGTCCCGCCTCGTGGAGGGCGCGCAGAACGCCGAGGGCCATCTGGTCGTTCGAGACGAAGACCGCGGTCAGGCCGGGGTCCTTCGCCATTTCGCGGCCTCGGTCGTAGCCGGAGTCCGCGCTCCAGTCGCCGGTGAGGGGAGCGTGGACCTCGGCTCCCGCCGCCTCGAGTGTGGCGCGCCAGCTGTCCGCCCGGCGGTCCGCCGACGTCCAGCCCGTCGGGCCGGCGAGGTGGCGGACCGTGGGGTGACCGAGGGAGAGCAGGTGTCGCGTCGCCTTGCGGGCGCCGGTGCGCGCGTCGGAGGTGACCATGGGGGTGCCGTCGCCGAGGTCGTTGTCCATGACGACCAGGGGGGTGTCGAGGTGGGCCTCCGCGAGGGCGCGCGCCAACCGGACCTGGGGGGCGATCGCGATCACGCCGTCCGCGCCCTCCGCCGACAGCCGGTCGGCGGCCCGCACCACCGTGTCCCGGTCCGCGGTGTCCAGCGCGATCGAGCTCACCAGGTAGCCCGCCTCCTGAGCCGCGGTGTTGATCGCGGTCAGGGTCGAGGCGGGACCGTAGCGGGCCGCGTCGAAGGAGATCACGCCGAGCATGCGGGTGCGGCCGCTGGCGAGGGAGCGGGCGCTGCTGCTGGGGCGGTAGCCCAGCGTGCGCATCGCCGTCCGGACCGCCTCCCTCGTCTCGGCGCGGACGGCCGGGTGGTCGTTGAGCACCCGGGAGACCGTCTGTTTGGAGACACCCGCGAGTTTCGCGACGTCGTCCATCACCGGGCGGGCTCCGGCGAAGTTGCGTCTGCTGCGTCCCCTGGGCGCCGGGCCGTCGGCCGCGCTACCGGTCATGGTGGGGGGCTTCTTCCTGTGGACTGGCCGGACAGGGCGGAGGAGCCCGTGCGCGGGCGGGGGTGGGGAGGGTTCCGCTCGCGGGGGCGGGCTTGTCCGGGCAGTCGCGCTGATCGTGCTGAACCGCCCGGCGGATCCACAGGATAGGCCGGGCGGCGAGCGGACGGACGGGTGGGCGGACGGTTGACGGTGCGGCCCGGGAGGCGGGACGGGCCGGGGAGACGGTCCGGGCGGGGGTGCGGGGCGGGTCAGGGACCGGTCGGGCCCAGGTCGGGGACGTCGGTGAGGCGGGCCTCGGACGTCGTGGCGCCGTGCAGTTCGAGGAGGACCAGGTCGTTGGCGCCCCTGCGCAGGACCGGACCGGGGACGTAGAGGGTGCGCTGGGGGCCGCGGTTCCAGTAGCGGCCGAGGTGGAAGCCGTTGATCCAGGCCTGGCCCTTGGTCCAGCCGGGGAGGGAGAGGAAGGCGTCGGCCGGGGTCGACACGTCGAAGGTGCCGTGGTGGAAGGCGGGCCCGGCGAAGGCGAAGGCCTCGGGGACGGGGATCCGCGAGGTGGGCGACCCGGGGGGCGCGCTCTCGGGGTCGGCCGTCCCGGAGGTGGCCGTCCCGGAGGTGGCCGTCCCGGAGGTGGCTGTTCCGGAGGTGGGGTGCGGGGCGGTGGGGTGCGGGGCGGTGAGGGTCGTCACGGAGGGGGCGTCGTCCAGCGGGAGGGCGTGGCAGTCCCAGTCCTGCAGGGGCCGTCCCAGGAAGGTGACCGGGCCCAGCAGGCCCTTGGGGACGCCGATGCGGGGCCCGTAGTTGACCCGGCCCATGTTCTCCACGAGCACGTCGAGGACGGCGCCCGCGCGTGGGACGTGGACCGGCAGGGTCTCCTCGTAGCGCTCCCGCTCCAGGACGCCGGCCGGGGCGCCGTCCAGGAAGACCTGGGCGCGGTCCCCCACTCCCCCGGCGAAGTGGAGCAGGCCGTCTCCCGGGGTGGGGACGGTCGTCCGGTAGAGCATGTAGCCGGAGCGCCGGCCCATGTCGTCGGCGGAGAGCGGGTCCTTGGCGCGGACGGGGCGGCCGGCCGGCGGGATGAGGGGCGAGCGGTGGGTCAACCGGACCGTGGTCGGCGGGAGTTTGGGCGACGGGGCCGGGACCGGCTCGTCCGGGACCGGGGCGTGGCGGGCGATGACCTCACGGAAGGCGTGGTACTTCGGGCCCGGGTCGCCGCTCTCGGTGAGCGGGGCGTCGTAGTCGTAGGAGGTGACGGTGGGGACGTAGGCGTGATGGTGGTTGGCGCCGTTGGTGTAACCGAAGTTGGTGCCGCCGTGGAACATGTAGATGTTGACGGAGGCGCCCGCGGAGAGGAGCCGGTCCAGGTCGGCGGCGGCGTCCTCGGCGTCCCTTCCGTGGTGCGGGCCGCCCCAGTGGTCGAACCAGCCGATCCAGAACTCCGAGCACATCAGGGGGCCTTCGGGCTGCGCCTCACGGAGCCGGCGCAGCGACTCCTCCACCCGGCTGCCGAAGGTGCCGGTGGCCAGGACGCCGGGCAGCGTCCCGTTACGGAGGTGGTCGCCGGCGGTCTGGTCGCAGGTGAAGAGCAGTTCCTCGACACCGCGGGAGCGCAGGGCGTGCTCGATGTGCTTGAGGTAGGCGACGTCGTCGCCGTACGCGCCGTACTCGTTCTCCACCTGCACGGCGATGACGGGGCCGCCCGACGCCGCCATGTACGGCAGGAGCGGCGGGAGGAGCAGGTCGAGGTAGCGGTCGACGGCGTCCGTGAACCGGGGGTCGCTGGTGCGCAGGCGGATGTCCGGGTCGGTGGTGAGCCAGTGGGGCAGGCCGCCGCCGTCCCACTCGGCGCAGATGAAGGGGCCGGGGCGGAGGAGGACGTGCAGGCCCTCGTCCGCGGCAAGGCGGAGGAAGCGGGGCAGGTCGAGCAGGCCGTCGAGGACCAGGGTGCCGGGTTCGGGCTGGTGGAGGTTCCAGGGGAGGTACGTCTCGACGGTGTTCAGGCCCATGAGACGGGCCTTGCGCAGCCGGTCGGCCCACTGGTCGGGGTGGACGCGGAAGTAGTGCATCGCCCCGGAGAGGATGCGGAAGGGGTCACCGTGGAGGAGGAAGCCGTCGGAGGTGGTGGCGAGGGCGGGCATGAGGTCCCTTCGGTGGGGTGAGGCAGGGGCGTGGTGGGCGTGAGGCAGGGGCGTGGGGCCGCTGTGGGTACCGGCGGGCGGGGAGTGCGGGTGAGTGGGTGAGTGGGGGGCAACGAGTTGAGCGACGGACGGGCTGCGCCGGGACGACCTGGGCCGCGCCGTGCCGCGTCGTGCCGTCACGCCGCTCCCTCGGGCGGGGGTGACCGCGGACGCGTTCCGGGGTGCTTCAGGGGGACGGTCTGCGTGTCGTCCGGGTGAGCCAGAGGGTGGACGCCAGACAGACGGCTGAGACGGCCGCGAGGATGAGGGGGACGGCCCCGACGCCCGACCACTCGATGCTCTTGCCGAGGGCCGGGCCCGCCGCCACGCCGCCCAGCATGGACGCGGCCATGACGATCGCGCCGGCCCGGCGGGCGCTGGGGGCGACCCGGCTGAGCCAGGGCAGGCCGGTGGGGAAGATCGGGGCGATGAAGAGGCCCACGCCGGCGTAGGCGTAGGGGGCGAGGCCGGGGATCGCCGCCAGGAGGAGACAGACCGTCATTCCGGCACAGGACACCGTGATGATCGTCTGGCCGGAGAAGCGCAGGGCGATCGGGGCGGCCAGGAAGCGGCCGACGGTCATCATCAGCCAGTAGACGCTGGTCGCGGTGGCGGCCGCACCCGCGCCGTAGCCGACGGACTCCAGGTGGGTGGGTTCCCAGCCGCCCACGCCCGCCTCGATGCCCACGTGCAGGACGTAGAGGGTGACGAAGACGGCCAGGACGGAGCGCAGTGCGGCGCCGACGGGCGTGCGGTCGCCGGTGCCGGCGGACGCGGGCTGCGGCGCGTGGTCCCTGACGCCCCGCAGGCAGAGCAGCAGCGGGAGGTTGGCCAGGGCGAAGGCCAGGAAGAGCGCCGGGTAGTGCTCGGCGCCGACGGCTCCGATCAGGGCCGGACCCAGGATCGCGCCGACGCCGAAGTGGGCGTTGAGGATGTTGAGCATCGCGGTGGAACGGCGTCCGAAGCCCGTCGCGAACAGACGGTTGAGGCCGTAGTCGATGCCGCCGAAGCCGATGCCGGCGAGGAGGGCCGCGAGGAGGGCGAGGGGCCAGTCCGGGGCGAGGGCGAACCCGGCGGCCCCGGCCGCCATCAGCAGGTACGCGACGGCGAGGATACGGCGGTTGCCGGTGCGTCCGAAGCGGCGGTCGAAGAGGAGGACGCCGGCGACGCCGCCCGCGAAGTGGGCGCTCAGGCCGAGGCCCGCGGCGGAGGGGGAGAGTCCGAAGTCGTCGCGGAGGGCCGGGATCGACGGTCCGTACAGGGCCTGGAGCGCGCCGATGAGCACGAATCCGAAGCAGGACGCGACCACGGCGGACGTCGTGAAGACGGGGCCGGCCTCCACGGCGCCGGGGCCGGCTCCGGCGACGACGGGGCCGGCCGGGGTGGGCGACGGGGGTGCGGTGGGTGGGGTGCGCTGTGCCGTGGGGTGATCGGTCACGCGGACTCCAGGACGGACGGCCCACGGCGTCGTGGGGTGCGATGTGATGCTCCGACGACCGTCGATGTTACCGGTAACATGCGGGGCGTCAAGAGCGCGGCAGGGCCCGGTGGAACCGGTCCCCGCACCCGATGCGGGGCGTCCTGAGGGCACGGCTTGGTTGCGACAACGCGGTTGACCTGTAAGGGGGTCGGCGCCGGCGGCAGCATGCGGGGCATGAGCCGAGACCGGTACGTCGACTTCCTGCGGGCCTGGGCGATCCTGCTCGTGGTGCTGGGGCACTGGCTGATCACCGGGCTGGTCCGGCACCCGGACGGGACGCTCACCGCGCCGGAGATGCTGCTCGCGCTGCCCTGGACGCAGTGGCTGACGCTGGGCTTCCAGATCATGCCGCTGTTCTTCCTGGCCGGCGGGCACGCCGCCGGCGGGTCCTGGGCGCGGAGCCGGGACGCCGGCGCGACCGCCGCCGGGTGGGTGGGGCAGCGGGCGGTGCGACTGCTGCTGCCCACGGCCGCGTACAGCGGTCTCGTGCTGCTCGCCGTGGGCGTGTGCGGGCCGCTCGGCGTGGATCGCGCCACCCTCGCGCTGGTGGGCTGGGCGATGGCCATGCAGTTCTGGTTCCTGCCGGTGTACCTGCTGATCAGCGTCCTGACGCCGGCGCTGTACGCCCTGCACCGACGGTGGGGCCTGCGCGTGCCGGTGGTCATGGGCGTCGTCGGGTTCGGCGTCGGCGCGTTCGTCGCGGCCGCCGGGCCGCCCCGCTCCGGGCTCGTCGAGGCCGTCGGGGCGGTGAACTACCTGCTCGTGTGGGGCGTCGTCTACCAGCTCGGCTTCTGCTGGCGGGACGGGCTGCTGACGACCGGCGGCGGGCGGCGGACGGCGGCCGCCATGGCGCTGGGCGGAGGGGCGGTGTTCGCCGCACTCGTCGGGCCCGGGCCGTTCCCGGTCAGTCTCATCCTGGTGACGGGGCAGGATCTGAGCAACACCGATCCGCCGTCGGCGGCCCTGCTGGCCTGGGCGGTCGCGCAGGTGGGGGTGGCACTGTGGATCGCGCCGGCCGTCCGAAGGGCGCTGGAACGGGACCGGGCGCAACGGGCGGTGCGGGCGCTCGGGTCCGGCAGCATGGCGCTCTATCTGTGGCACATGCTGCCCGTGCTGATCGTCGCCGCCGCCTTCTACCTCACCGGCCTCGCCCCCGAACCCGGATACGGCTCGGCGGGCTGGTGGGTCCTGCGTGTGCCGTGGCTGCTGGTGCTGGGGGCGGTCCTGGCCGGGGTCGTCCGGGCGTTGCGTCCACTGGAGCGGAGGCTGGCCTCGGTGGAGAGGGCCGTCCGGCCCGATGCCGGGCTTCGCGGGGCGGCGGCCTGGCGCGTGTGGGCGGGGCTCGGGGCGAGCGTCTGGGCGCTGGCCTGCTTCGCGGGCCACGGGTTCGCCCCCGGAGGCGCGTTTCCCGTCCTGGCGGCGCTGGGGCTGGGGGCGGGCACGGCACTGCTGGCCCTCCCCCGCCGGGGCGGCGACCTGCACGACGTGGACGGCACGAAGGACGGGGACGACCTGGGCGACGAACGCGGCAGCGCCGGGGCCGACGGGGACGACGGGGAGTGGCAACGGGCCGTCTGAGGGGCGCTGCCGGCCGGTCGATCGCGGCGGGAGGGAGGACTCCGGCCTGCTGATCGCCGGCCGTCGGAGAACGGGGTCGCCTGATCGATACCGGCCGGGGGGGGGGGGGGAGAACTCCGGACGGCTGATCAGCAGTGCGCCTGGGGCGGTGCGGGCTGGTGGGCGGTGGTCAGGCCGTGCGTTTGCGGGACGTCGCCTTCTTCGCCGTCTTCTTGGCCGCCGCCTTGGCACTCGTCCCGGACGCCGACTTCGCGCTCGTCCCGGACGTCGTCTTCGCGCTCGTCCCGGACGTCGTCTTCTTCGCCGTCGACGTCGTCTTCCTCGCGGCGGTCTTCCTGGCCGTGCTCCCGCTCGCCGTCGTCTTCTTCGCGGCCTGAGCGGACTTCGCCGTCGACTTGCGCGGCGCGGCCGTGGACTTCCTCGCCGTGGACGTCGACTTCTTGCCACCCGTCTGCTTGGGCGAGGCGCCGGCCGACTTGCGCTGGGGCAGGCGTCTGACCTCGGCCTTCTCGGCCGCCTCCGGCTCCTGTACGGAATCCGACGCCTCGCCCCGCGACTCCTTCGCCGCCCGGACGCTCTTCTCCAGGGCCGCCATCAGATCCAGCACCTTGCCGCTGGACGGCGCGGCCGGGGCCTCGGGGGGCGCCTCGCCGGCCGCCTTCGCCGCGACGACCTCCTCCACCGCCTCGCGGTACTCGTCGTGCAGGTCCTCCAGGTCCACCTCGCCCAGGGTGTCCATCAGGGCGTCCGCGAGGTCCAGTTCGTTGTCGCGGACGGTGACGGAGGTGTCCGGGGCCATGCCCTCCGGCGCGCGGACCTCGTCCGGCCAGAGCAGTCCGTGCATCGCGATCGCCTCGCCGACCACGCGGAGCATGCCGAGGCGCTCACGCCCGCGGAGGGCGTACTTCGCGATCGCGACCTTGTGGCTGCGCTTCAGGGCCTCCCGGAGCAGGGTGTACGGCTTGGCCGCAGGGGCGCCGCCCGCCTGAAGGTAGTAGGCGGCGTCCATCTGCAGCGGGTCGATCCGGTCGGCCGGTACGAAGGCCACGATCTCGATGGTCTTGGCGGTCGGGAGCGGCAGGTGGGACAGGTCCTCGTCGGTGATCGGGATGATCGTGCCGTCCGCGTCCTCGTAGCCCTTGCCGATCTCCGCCGACGTCACCTCGCGTTCCTCCAGCTCGCAGACCTTGCGGTAGCGAATGCGGCCGCCGTCCTCCGTGTGGATCTGGCGGAAGGAGATCGAGTGGTTCTCGGTGGCGTTCACCAGCTTGATCGGGATGCTGACGAGACCGAAGGAGATGGCGCCGTTCCAGATGGATCTCACGTGCAGCACCTTTCCGACCGAGCGCGGGTGGCATGAGGTGATTTCAGCTGAATTATGTGATTCTCATCGTATGACGCCGATCACCGAGGTGGAGGGCAGACGGCTCGCGCTCAGCAACCTGGAGAAGGTGCTGTACCCGGCGACCGGCTTCACCAAGGGCGAGGTGCTGCACTACTACGCGACCGTGGCCGACGTCCTGCTCCCCCATCTGCGGGACCGGCCGCTGTCCTTCCTGCGCTACCCGGACGGGCCCGGCGGCCAGGTCTTCTTCGCCAAGAACGTGCCGCCCGGAACGCCCGACTGGGTCACCACCGCCGAGGTGCCGCGGTCGGAGGGGCCGGCCCGGATGGTGGTCGTGCAGGACCTGCCGAGTCTGGTGTGGGCGGCGAATCTCGTCACCGAGTTCCATACGCCCCAGTGGGTGATCCAGGAGCCGGAGACCGCCGACCGGCTCGTCTTCGACCTCGACCCCGGCGCGCCCGCCACCGTCGTCGAATGCTGCGAGGTCGCGGTGTGGCTGCGGGAGCGGCTGGCGGCGGACGGCATCGAGGCGTATCCGAAGACCTCCGGGTCCAAGGGGCTGCATCTGCTGGCGGCGGTGCGGGGGGCGTCGTCCGAACGGGTCACGGAGTACGCCAAGCGGCTGGCCGTGGAAGCGGAGCGGGCCGCTCCACGACTGGTGGTGCATCGCATGACGCGGAGTCTGCGGCCGGGGAAGGTGTTCGTGGACTGGAGTCAGAACGCGGCCCGCAAGACGACGGCCGCGCCGTACACGCTGCGGGCGCGGGCGGAGCCCACCGTGTCGGCGCCGGTCACCTGGGAGGAGGTGGAGGAGTGCCGGTCGGTGGGGGCGCTCACGTTCTTCGCGGCGGATGTCGCTTCGCGGGTGCGGGATTTCGGGGATCTGTCGGGGGCGGTGTTCGAGGAGGGGCGGGTGGGGGTGGTGCCGCCGTGAGGGGGGGTGGCCTCAGGTGTTTTCGCCCCCGCCGCCCCTACCCGTCCCGTCGTCGGGGGCGCTGCCCCTCGGCCCCGCCGGGGGGCTCTGCCCCCTGACCCCCGTGTCGGCCCTGAACGGGCCTCGTCCTCAAACGCCGGACGGGCTGACTGGGGACGCCGGACAGTCGGCGGGTGTCAGGCTTCTGTCCAGGTTGTGCGGTCTCTTGCCATTGCGTGGAGGGCCTCCACGTCCGCCGGTTTGAGGACTCCGCCCAGGCGGGCCAGGGCCGGGACGTCGGTTTCGGTCAGGACGCGGACCTGGCGCGGGGGGCCGGTGAAGGCGACGTCCGCAGGGCCCACCAGGGCGAGCACGGGACGGACCTCGGCCGTGAGCGCGTGGGACGCGCGGTCGGCCTCGCCCCGGATCCTGCGCAGCAGGGGCTCCGGGTCCCGGCGGCCCAGCCCGACCACCGGGTCGGCGATCCGCACCCGCTGCTTACGGGCGTACAGGGTGTGGACGGCGAACAGGCCCGCCGGGCCGATGGCCAGGTGGTGGAGCCGGTCGCCGCCCGGGAGCGGGAGGGAGTGCAGCGTGTGCCAGCCCGCGCCGTCGAGACGGTCCAGTGCCTCGCCGACCGTCTGCTCCGCCGAGAGGGAGCGCCGGCGCGGGTCGGTGCGCAGCCGGTGGGCGGGGCCGGGGTCGCGGTCGAGGTCGACCAGGAGGGCCTCGCCGGGGCGGTTGGGGGCCAGGTCGTCGTCCGGGTGGAGGGCGAGCCGGGCCAGCTCGGCGGGGGTGGGGACGGGGGGCGGGCCGACCGTGACCGGGCCCGTGACGAAGGGGCCGAGGGCCTCCAGGACGTCCTCCCTGCGGTCGTCGGCGATCACGTTGATCCTGGCCGCCTCACGGTCGTACCAGGCGATGTTCCTGCCGTCCGTGAGGCAGACGTAGAGCCGCTCCCGGCCATGCCTCCAGGTCGGTATGACGCGCAGTCCGTTCATGCACCATCACCCCATGACCATGGGAACAGGAGGGACGCTGCGGGGCAAGAAGGCGGTTACCCCCGGAGCGAGTTGGGCAGAGCCTAGGCAGCGCGTTTGGGGAGGCGCCGTTGCGGACTCGCAGGAAGCGACCCGACGTACCGGAACCGGATCGTCCGTGGAGCGAGATCGTGCCCGGCCTGTGGATGGGCGGCCATGAGTTCCGGGGGCGTTCCGGAGAGCGGGAGCTCGCCGTGGTGCGGGACGAGTTCGATCTCGTCCAGACGCTGACCCGGGCCAGGCCGGGACACGGGCCCGGGCCGGGTGTGCAGCACCAGGTGTGGCCGATTCCGGACGGTCCCCTGGACGGCACCCAGCTCGCCGGGGTGATCCGGCTGGCACAGGCCGCGGGCGACGCGCTGGACGAGGGGCGGACCGTCCTCGTGCGCTGCTACAGCGGCTACAACCGGTCGGGGCTGGTCGTCGCCCATGCGCTGGTGCGCCGGGGGTCGTCGGCCGACGCCGCGATCCGGCTGATACGGTCGCGGCGCTCGCCGTGGGCCCTGCACAACGAGCTGTTCGTGGAGTACCTGCGCGCGGGACTGCCGACGGCCCGGCTGCTCGAGGAGTTGGCCGAGTAATCGTTTCGCCCGTGGTCAGCGCCTCGGCATCGGCTCGCCCTTCCGGCCTACCGGTACGCAAAACGGACGTCCTTACGAATTAAGGTGTGCGGGAGCCGGTAACGACGCCGGCGGCAGCCGTGGCCACCGGCCGTAGGCCAGAGGAGTCACAGGAGTCCCGTGTTCCGCAGTCGTCCCGCCACCTCAGGCGATCCCGGCCCCGGCGATCCCGGCCCCGGCCCCGGCGGCCCCGTCGGCCGTCCGGCCGGTCCGGCCGGCGTGGACGGTCCGGGTGCGTCCGGCCCGCGCGGCCCGGTCGGCGGTCCCGGCCGTTGCGGCGGGCCGGTCCGCGCCCGGTTCGCGCTCGCCGCCGCCGGCGTCGTCCTGCTGGGCTCGGTCGTCGTCGGCTGCGGGGACGCCGGGGATCTGCAGGGGGCCGGCGCCACACCGACGGCGATCAGTCCGGACCGCCTCTGGCCGGATCTGACCCCCGCATCCCGCCCCGCCTTCGACATCGGCGAGGTGGAGACCGAGGTGGTGCGGGACGTCGCCGTGCCCGGCGGGGACATCCGGGCGGTGAACCCGGTCACCGTGGTCCGCCGGGAGATCGCCCGCAATCCGGGCGACTACGGTGCGGGAGGGTACGCGGAGACGGCCCGCCGGATGGCGGACTGCGGCAAGAGCGGCGCGAAGGCGGCGGCCGAGTGCCCCGTCCTCAAGGCGTACTACCGCGATCTCACCGGAGACGGTCACGACGACATGACGCTGGGCTTCCGTCAGCTTCCCGGGAACCTCACGGCGGTCCGCGTCTACACCGTCCGCAAGAACCGGCTGGTGCAGATCATGGGCTACGAGGACGCCGTCAGCGGGGTCGAGCTGGCCGCGCGGTCCGTGATCATCCGCGCCCCCTCGGAGGTCGCCGGGTACGAGTACCGACTGCAGTGGACCTGGGACCAGCAGCAGCAGGCCATGCTGCTCACCCACGACGAGATGCTGCGCACCGGCGGCCGGAAGCACAAGCCGCGGTCGTCCCTCACCACCCCCACTCCCACCCCCGGAGCCACGACCCCTCCGACCGACTCCCGCACGCCCTCGTCCGCGACCTCGTCCGCCCGGGGGTCCGCCTCCCGCTCCGCCTCCTCCCCCGCGAGCGGCCGATGAGGCTGGGGGTGCCCTCGTGGGCCGGCACGCTCGCCGCGAAGGCGGCCGTCTTCATCACGGTGATGTGCTGCGCGCTGGCCGCCCTGCTCGGCGTGCTCGTGCACGTCTCGGTGACGAACCAGACCGTCGGTCAGGCCCGCCACCTGGCGCTGTCCAGGCTGAAGGAGGCGACGACGGCGTTCGAGGCCGGGGGCTCGCTCGGGTGGGGCGCGAGCGTCGACCCACGGGGACTGCCCGTCTCGTTGCGGGCGTTGGCGGCGGCCGGGGAGCGCGGCACCATGGTCGCCGACCGCGACGGGCGGCCCACGATGTGGGCGGCTGGCCCGGTGGACGGCGGCCGGGCCCTCGCGGTGGCCGTCGACTACTCGCAGAGCGCCCGCACCATCGAGGCGCTGGACACCGCGATCCTGTGGTCGTCGGCGCTGGCGATCGGGGCGACGCTGCTGGTCGGCGCGGTCGCGGTGACCCGCGTGACACGGCGGCTGCACACCACCGCGCAGGTGGCCCGGCGGATCACCGCGGGCGATCTGGACGCCCGCGTGAACGACCCGCGCGCGAGGGAACCGGGACGGCCGCGGGACGAGGTGGGCACCGTCGCCGTCGCACTGGACTCGATGGCGTCCTCGCTGCAGGGCAAGCTGCTGAGCGAGCAGCGGTTCACCGCCGACGTGGCGCACGAACTGCGGACGCCGCTGACCGGGCTGCACGCGGCGGCCGAACTGCTGCCGCCGGGACGGCCGACGGAGCTCGTGCGCGACCGGGTGGCGGCACTGCGCACGCTCACCGAGGACCTGCTGGAGATCTCCCGGCTGGACACCGGACGGGAACGGCTGGAGCTGGACGCCGAGGACCTGACGGCGCTGGTGGTGCGGGTCGTGCGGGCGGCGGAGACCTCGGACGGCTCGGGCGGCGCCGGCGGTGCGGGGGCGGTCGGCGGTGCGTCCGCCGCCGGGGGTCCGGGCGGCTCGGGCGGTCACGGGAGTTCCGGCGGCTCGGCGGCCGGCGTGGCGGTCACCGTCGTCCGGGACGCGCGCGTCGAGACCGACCGGCGGCGCCTCGAGCGGGTCCTGGGGAATCTGCTGGCCAACGCGCGCCGGCACGGACGCGCGCCGGTCGTGCTGACGGTGGACGGACCGGTGGTCACCGTGCGGGACCACGGGGACGGTTATCCGGACTACCTCCTCACCCACGGGCCGCAGCGGTTCCGCACCGAGGGCGGAGCGAAGGGCCACGGACTCGGTCTGACGATCGCGGTGGGACAGGCGGAGGTGCTGGGGGCACGGCTGACGTTCGCCAACGCGCCGGACGGCGGCGCCGTGGCGACCCTGACACTGCCTCAGACGCCTCCGGCCGTGAGCGGCCTCCCCGATGGCGCAGCGTGACGGGCGGCGTGCCCGAACCGCTCCTAGTCTGGCGATAAGTCAGCTTCACCCTCTTCGTGGAGGTATCGCCATGTCCCTGCGCACCGCTCTCACTCGCCTCGCCATAGTCACCGCGGCCGGCGCCCTCGCCGCCTCCGCGGCCGTCACCCCGGCCCTCGCCGACGGCGGGGACGGCGTCCACGCCCAGCAGGGCGGAACGAACGACTGGCAGAACGAGGGCGGCGACGGCGGCGACGACTGGCAGCCCGGCGGCGGGGACGGTGGTGACGACTGGCAGTCCGGCGGCGGCAACCAGTGGCAGTCGGGAGGCAACCAGTCGAGCGTCAATCAGAACGGCAGCCAGTCCGGCGGCAACCAGTCGGGCAACCAGTCCGGCGGCAACCAGTCCGGCGGCAACCAGTGGCAATCGGGCGGTCATCAGTCCGGCGGCAACCAATGGCAGTCCGGAGGCAACCAGTCCGGCGGCCAGTCGGGCAACCAGTCGGGCGGCAACCAGTGGCAATCGGGCGGTCATCAGTCCGGCGGCAACCAGTGGCAGTCCGGAGGCAACCAGTCCGGCGGCCAGGACGACGGCCGCCGTTCGCGCGGGCGCGTCACCGCGGGCGAACTGCTGCTGCGCAGCGCGCCCACCCGGGCGAGTCAGGTGATCCGGGTGGCCTACCGCGGGGAGATCGTCTCCATCTTCTGCCGCACCTCGGGTCAGGACGTCCAGGGCAACACGCACTGGTACCTCCTGACGGACGGCACCTGGGCCTGGGGCTCGGCTCGCTACATCGAGACCATCGGAGCGGCGCCGCGCTGGTGCTGACACGACCGCCCGCCACGGCTCACAAGGAGCCACATTTGGGTAAGTTCCGGACATGACGAAATCCGGAGTCGGAGCGGGGACCACCGTGGTGGCGGCCGACGCGCCCGCTCCCACGGCAGGCCTCCCCCGGCGCCGTGGCGTCGAACTCGCCCTGATCGTCCTGGCCGTCCTGCTCTCGGTGTACGGCTACTGCGCGGTCGGTCTGGCGAAGCTCGGCGCCGTCCCGCCCGGCGCCGCCGGCTACGGCGCCGGGCTGGGGGTCCTCGCGCTGCTGGCGCACCTCGCGGTGCGGTGGCGCGCCCCGTGCGCCGACCCGCTGCTGCTGCCCATCGCCGTACTGCTCAACGGGATCGGCCTGGTGCTGATCTACCGGCTCGACCTGGAGACGCCCGGCGACCGGGCCGCGCCCACCCAACTGGTGTGGTCGACCGTCGGGGTGGCGCTGTTCACCGTGGTGGTGACCGTGCTGGGCGACCACCGCGTGCTGCAGCGGTACGCGTACGTGTGCGTGGTCGCGGCGCTCGCCCTGCTCACCCTCCCCGTCCTCTTCCCGCCGGTGAACGGGGCGCGCATCTGGATCCGGATCGCCGGGTTCTCCATCCAGCCCGGCGAGTTCGCCAAGGTGCTGCTGGGGGTGTTCTTCGCCGCGTATCTGGCCGCCAACCGCACGGCGCTGACGTACGCGGGCCGACGGATCTGGCGCTTCGCGCGCATGCAGCTGCCCACCGGACGGGTGCTCGGCCCGATCGTCGCGATCTGGCTGCTGAGCGTCGGCGTGCTGGTGCTGGAACGGGACCTCGGCACCTCCCTGCTCTTCTTCGGCCTGTTCGTGGTGATGCTCTACGTGGCCACCGGCCGCACCGGCTGGATCGCCGTGGGGCTGCTGCTCGCCTCGCTCGGCGCGGTCGCCGTGGGCCGTCTCGAACCGCACGTGCACAGCCGGGTCGAGGACTGGCTGCACCCTTTCGCCTCCATCGACGCCGGCCAGGGACCCAACCAGCTCGCGCAGTCGCTGTTCTCCTTCGCGGCCGGCGGGGTGCTCGGCACCGGGCTCGGTCTCGGTCACTCCGTCCTCATCGGCTTCGCCGCGAAGTCGGACTTCATCCTGGCGACGGCCGGCGAGGAACTGGGCCTGGCGGGGCTGTCGGCGCTGTTCCTGCTGTACGGGCTGCTGGTGGAGCGCGGTTTCCGGGCCGGGCTGTCGCTGCGCGACCCCTTCGGACGACTGCTGGCGGCCGGCCTCGCCTCGATCGTGGCGCTCCAGGTGTTCGTGATCGCGGGCGGGGTGACCGGCCTGATCCCGCTGACCGGCATGGCGATGCCGTTCCTGGCGCAGGGCGGCTCCTCCGTCGTCACCAACTGGGCGATCGTGGCGCTGCTGATCCGGGTGAGCGACTCGGCGCGGCGGCCGTACGACGGGGCACGCCTGGAGGCGTACGACGACGCGCATGACGCGGGGCGGCACGAGGCGGGCCGCGACACGCGCCGGGAAGGGCTCGGCGCGGCGCGTGGCCGAGCCGCCGACGACACCACCTCACGGAGGCCCGGGTGACCCGGTACATCCGGCGCGCCGCCGCGTTCTGCGCCCTGCTGCTGGCGGCGCTCCTGGTCAACGCCGCGCGCGTCCAGGTCGTCCGGTCCGAGGCATACGACGGCAACCCGGCCAACCGGCGTGCGGCCATCTCCCGTTACGCCCAGCCGCGCGGCGACATCCTGGTCGGCGGGGTCCCGGTCACGGGCTCCAAGGACACCGGCGAGCAGCTGCGCTACGAGCGCACCTACCGCGACGGGCCGCTGTACGCGCCGGTGACGGGCTTCGCCTCGCAGGTGTACGGGACGACGTTCCTGGAGCACAGCGGGGACGGCGTGCTCTCCGGTTCGGACCCGCTGCTCGCCTCGTTCCCGCTGTGGGACGACGTCACCCGCGGCCGGTCGGCCGGCGGCGATGTGGTGACCACCCTGAATCCACGGGCCCAGCGGGCCGCGTTCGAGGGGCTGGACGGACGCAAGGGCGCGGTGGCGGCCGTGGAGCCGTCCACGGGCCGGGTGCTGGCGCTGGTGTCGAGCCCCTCGTACGACCCGGCCGCGCTGTCCGGGAACGACGCCGGTGCGGAGCGGGCCTGGGCACGGCTCAACGGCGATCCGGACCGGCCGATGCTCAACCGGGCGGTGCGGCAGACGTATCCGCCGGGGTCGACGTTCAAGGTGGTCACGGCGGCGGCGGCGCTGGACGCGGGGGTGATCACCGACCTGGACGCGGCGACCGACTCCCCCGCCCCCTACCGCCTGCCCGGGACGCGGACGCGGCTGACCAACGAGGGGGACGGCTGCGAGGACGCTCCGCTGCGGGACGCCTTCGAGTGGTCGTGCAACACGGTGTTCGCGAAGCTCGGCGTGGACACCGGCCTGGCCCGGATGACGCGGACGGCGCAGGCGTTCGGCTTCAACGACCTGGACGTGCGGATCCCGTTCGCCGTCGCGCCCAGCACCTTCGACACCTCGCTCGACCGGGCGCAGCTGGCGCTGTCCTCGATCGGCCAGTACAACACGCGGGCCACCCCGCTGCAGATGGCGATGGTGTCGGCGGCGGTGGCCGACGGCGGTCAGGTGCGCACGCCGTACCTGGTGGAGCGGACGACGCGCCGGGGCGGGGCCACGGTGTCCACCGCCGGTTCCCGTCCGTCGCGCCAGGCGATGCTGCCCTCGACGGCGCGGCGGATGCGCGAGCTGATGACGGACGTGGTGCGGGAGGGCACGGGGGTGAACGCGGCGATCCCGGGCGCGGTCGTCGGCGGCAAGACGGGCACCGCGCAGCACGGCGTCGGCAACGCCGGGATCCCCTACGCCTGGTTCGTCTCCTGGGCGCAGGGCGTGCGGGACCTGGAGCCGAGGGTGGCGGTCGCGGTGGTGGTGGAGGACGGTTCGGCGCGCCGCGGGGACATCACCGGCGGCGGGATGGCGGCCCCGATCGCGCGCGCCGTGATGGAGGCGGTGCTCGACTCGTGAGACGGGGGGCCGCGGCGTCCGGCCCCGATCCCGGCGTGCGGCACGACCGGCGCCACCGCACCCGGTTCCGCACCCGGCCCCCGTCCCGAACGCGCGCCGGAAGGCGCGTGGGTGGGCCTCGTGCCGGAGCGGGCTCGCGGGCGATGGCGTTCGCGGCGTCGGAGGACCTCGGCCGTCCGGTGCGGGGAATTGCGCGCAAAGGATTGACGCGCTTGCTGACAAGCAGTCTCATAAGTGCATGACGACCCTCACGGATGCCGACGCGGTGGAAGGGCTGCGGGACGCGCTGGGCCTGCTCAAGGACCGGGAACAGGTGGCCGAGCGGCTGCTCGCGTCCTCCGCCAAGCACTCCTTCGACCCCGACCAGGAGCTGGACTGGGACGCCCCCTTCGAGGAGGGCAAGTGGTTCTGGCCGCCGGAGCTCGTGTCGCTGTACGACACGCCGCTCTGGCGGCGGATGGGCGAGGAGCAGCGCATCCTGCTGTCCCAGCACGAGGCCGCCGCGCTCGCCTCGCTGGGCATCTGGTTCGAGATCATCCTCATGCAGCTGCTCGTCCGGCACATCTACGACAAGGCGGCGACGAGCGCGCACGTGCGGTACGCGCTCACCGAGATCGAGGACGAGTGCCGGCACTCGAAGATGTTCGCCCGGCTGATCTCGCACGGCGACACGCCCTGGTACCCGGTGAGCCGCGCCCACCAGAACCTGGGCCGCGTCTTCAAGACGATCTCCACCACCCCCGGCTCCTTCACCGCGACGCTGCTCGGCGAGGAGGTCCTCGACTGGATGCAGCGGCTGACCTTCCCGGACGAGCGGGTCCAGCCGCTGGTCCGGGGCGTCACCCGGATCCACGTCGTGGAGGAGGCCCGGCACGTGCGCTACGCCCGCGAGGAGCTGCGCCGCCAGATGATGACCGCCCCGCGCTGGTCGCAGGAGTTCACCAGGGTCACGTCGGGTGAGTTCGCCCGGGTGTTCTCGGTGGCCTTCGTGAATCCGGAGGTCTACACGAACGTCGGCCTGGACCGGCGGGAGGCCATGGCGCAGGTCCGGGCGAGCGGGCACCGCCGGGAGGTCATGCAGACCGGTTCGAAGCGGCTGACGGACTTCCTGGACGACATCGGGGTACTACGGGGCGTCGGACGCCGGCTGTGGCGCTCGTCCGGACTCCTGGCGTAGGCACGGCCCGGGGGCGGGGGATTACGCTGCACGTCATGACGCCCGCCGCCCCCGCCTACCGTCGCCTCAGCGTCGAGGAGCGCCGCAGCCAGTTGCTGGAGGCAGCGCTCTCGCTGTTCGCGCACCGCGTCCCCGAGGACGTCTCGCTGGACGACGTGGCCGAGGCCGCCGGAGTCTCCCGGCCGCTCGTCTACCGGTACTTCCCCGGCGGCAAGCAGCAGCTGTACGAGGCCGCCCTGCACTCCGCCGCCGACGAGCTGCGCCACTGCTTCGACGAGCCCCACGACGGGCCCCTCCTCCCCCGCCTCGCCCGCGTCCTCGACCGCTATCTGACCTTCGTCGGCCGCCACGACGCCGGCTTCAGCGCCCTGCTCCAGGGCGGCAGCGTGGTCGAGACGTCGCGGACGACGGCCATCGTGGACGGCGTGCGCCGGGCCGCCGCCGAGGCCATCTACAGCCACCTCGGGGTGGCCGGACCCGGACCGCGGCTGCGGATGACCGTGCGGATGTGGATCACCGCGGTCGAGGCGGCCTCGCTGATCTGGCTCGACGAGGACAAGCAGCCGCCCGCCGACGAGCTGCGGGACTGGCTCGTCGACCAGTTCGTCGCCGTCCTCATGGTGACCGCCGCCCGGGACCCGCAGACCGCCGAGCTGGTCCGGGGTGCGCTGGCCGCGGAGACCTGATCGACACTGGTGGCGTGAAGAGCGAAGACACCCCCTTCGAGGGCGGCCCCATGGACGGCCGGGTGCTGCCCGTGCTCCTGGGCCCGACCGGGCATCCGCCGAAGACGTACCGCATCCCCGTCCCGGACCCGGCCGACGGCCCGCCCACCGTCCTGGTCTACCGGCGGGAGCCCCGCGGCCACAGCAAGCGGCTCGGGCTGCCCCAGGGCTGGAAGTACGTGTTCGATCCCGAGGGGAAGGACAGCGGACGGCCGCGCTGGCCCTGGTCGAAGCCCGACGTGAGGCCCGGCACGCCGGGCGGCGGCACGCCGGACACCGCACGCCACGCCACACCCGACGCCACGCCGGACGGACTGCGGGACGACGCCGACGGGTGACCTCGTTGCGCCGAACCGCGCACGCTCGGCGCGCGGACCGCGCGGATCCGTCCGAAGCTCGCCCTGCGGGATGGAGGGGCCACCCCGCAGCGGAGGTGATGACGTGTCAGGAAGACTGCTGCGTCTGGCCTGTACGGTCGCCACGGCGGCGCTCGCCGCCCAGACCGTGCTGGCCCCGGCATGCGCGGCGGCCGCGCAGGAGCCCCCGGAACCGGGCGGGCCGACGACGACCGCGCCGGCTCTCCCGGCTCCGGGCACCCCACCGGCCGCCGCGGCCCAGGACGCCGACGAGAGCACGGATGCCGACGAGAGCACGCAAGAGGGTGTCCCCGGCGGCGCGGACCAGGGCGGCGGCGCGAGGGAGGACGGCGGCGAACGGACCGCCGCCGAGCTCCTGACGGAGCTTCAGCGGCTGTACCGCGAGGCCGAACAGGCCACCGAGGCCTACAACGCCACCGAGGAGCAGCTCGTGCGGCGGCGCGCCGAGACCGGACGGCTGGACGTCGGCCTGGTGCGGGCGCGGCTGTCGCTGCACGACAGCCGGGGAGCGGCCGGACGGCTGGCCCGCCAGCAGTACCAGGGCAGCACCGGGATCTCCGCGTATCTGCGGCTGCTGCTCGCCCGCGATCCGCAGCACGCCCTCGACCAGGGGCATCTGATCGGGCAGTTGGCGCGCGAGCGGGCCGTGGCGGTCGGCCGGCTGGCGAGCGGCGAACGCCGGGCCGACGGGCTGGCGCGCCGGGCGCGGGCCGCCCTCGACGCACAGCTCACCCTGACGGCGCGCAAGAAGAAGGAACGCGACGCCGTACGCGGGCGGCTGGCCGCCGTCGAGAAACTGCTGGCCTCCCTCACCGCCGACCGGCTCGCCGCCCTGGAGAGGCTGGAGAGGGACGGCGTCGCGCAGGCGCAGCAGAGGCTGGTCGCGTCCGGTGCGCTCGGCGAGGACGACGGCAAGCCGTCGAAGGAGGGCGAACGGGCCGTCCGGTACGCGGTGCAACAGATCGGGAAGCCCTACGAATGGGGCGCGGAGGGCCCCCGATCGTACGACTGCTCGGGCCTGACGTCCGAGGCCTGGGGACACGCCGGGACCCCGATCCCCCGCACCAGCCAGGAGCAGTGGGCGCGCCTGCCGCGGATCCCGCTGAAGGAGCTGCGCCCCGGTGACCTGGTGGTGTACTTCCCCGAGGCCACCCATGTCGCGCTGTACCTGGGCGGGGGGAGGGTGGTCCAGGCGCCGAGGACCGGCGAGACCGTCACGATCTCGCCGATCGCGTCCCTTCCGGTGCTGGGAGCGGTGCGCCCGGACCGTGCGGGGGCGTCCCCGGGGCGCTCCGCACCGCCGAAGGCGCGCGGCACGGCGACGGCGGCTCCGCGCCCCGGGCCGCACGCCACGGCGGGTCAGGACGTCAGGAGAGCGGCGCAGTAGGAGTCCACGCCCATCAACGGGAGCGGTGGCGTGGCCGGCCGGATCGCGCGGACGAGCCGGGGCACCTCACGGGACCAGCGGCGCAGCGGGAGCCAGGCGGCGACGTGGGCCTGCTCCCGGTCGGTGCCGCGCCGCCCCTCGCCGCCGACGTCGTGCCGCATCCGCAGGGTACGGCCGCGGCCGCGGCGCTCGACGACGTTGCGGGTGAAGGTGTGCGCCACGGCCCGCATGTCGGCCTGGGTGAAGACCTCGGGCAGGCCCGGGGCGTCGTGGTACAGGCAGAGGAAGTCGATGTCGATCAGAGCGTGCGTGACGTCCTCGGGAACGGTGACCGCGCGGTAGGAGGGGCGGACGCCGGACCCGTCGGTCCCGGGTGAGCCGGTCGCCTCCCACCCCTGGTACACGCGGCCGAAGCCGGGCCAGTACGGCCAGACGGCCGCACCGTCGAAGACCGCGAGGTCCCCGTGCAGGGCGCGGGCCATCGCGGCGGCGCGGTCGCGCCAGCGGGCCTCGCCGGTGACCACGGCGAGCTGAACGGCGGTGCGGCCCATGGCGAGGAACTCGTTGGTGGGCAGCTCGGCGCCCGCGAAGGAGACGGGTTCGTCGGGCAGCCAGCGGTAGAAGCCGCGCCCGTCGTCGGTGGCGCCCCACTGCTCGTCGTGGACGCGCATCGCCCGGTCCACCGCCTCGAGGTAGCCGTCGATGCGGCCGCGCACCGCGGCGGGCACGGCCTCCGGGCGTTCACGGGCGAGTCGGGCCAGACCGGCCATGGGATAGGTGATCATGCCGGTCTGGGCCGCGAGCGAGACCATGGCGGGCCGTACGGCGTAGGCGCCGGGACGCGGTCGTCGGGGGCCGGGGGCCGGCCGGTCGGGCGGCAGCAGCCGGGCGGTGACCGCGGTGCGCTGCTCGTACGCGGCGTACAGGACCCGGTCCGCGCGGCGTTCCTCCAGCGGGTCGAGGCTGAGGCCCGCCACCTCGACGTCCGTCCGCTGGGGTCCCGTCACGGATATCCGGAAGTGCCGGTCGCCGTCCGGGTGGACGGCGACCCTGGCGGTTCTGGCGTGCGGCGGACAGACCGTGATCTCGAGGGCGGGCCGGTCGTCCGTGTCGTGCAGGACGACGGAGGCCGCGGTGAACTTGTGGGCGGTGCTCCACACCGGCAGGCTGCGGCCGCGGAAGTCGCTCACGCCCCGGAGGTCGTCACGCGCCAGGAGGACCTGGTCGACGAGTTCCGCGAGCCGCTCGGCGTAGTCGGGCCGGCCGGTGCGCCGGGCCATCAGCAAATACCCCTGCATGCGCCACGAGGTGCCCCAGCCGATCACTCCGGTCTCGTTGTGGGGCAGGACGTGCGGGCCGTTCACTCCGACGAGGTTGCGCTCGGTCTCGCCGAAGGAACGTGTTCCGACGCGATGCAGGCCGGCAATCTTTTCTTCAAGAAACGGCATCGGGCGAGTATGGCAGCGCTGCCGGACCCTCCCGCCGACGTTGCGTGAATTCGCGCCGACCGGTTCCTCAGGTTCCGGTGACCTCCGCCAGATAGGCGGCCGTCTTCTCCGGCTCGTAGAAGAAGTCCTCGAAGTCCGCCGGGTCGTTGAAGGCGTTGGCGAAACGATCGGCCACGGGCGGCAACTGCCCGGCCGCGCCCAGCAGGTTGACGATGTGCTCCGGCGGCGGGGCCAGCATCGCGTTGGTCCACTTGGTGACGTGCTGCGCGGTGTCCCAGTACCGGTCGAAGGTGGCGCGCATCCACTCCTCGTCGAACTCCTTCTCCCCGCGCTCGAGGATCGACGCGAGGTAGGCGGCCGCGCACTTGGCGGCCGAGTTGGAACCCTGGCCGGTGATGGGGTCGTTGGCGACGACGACGTCCGCGACGCCCAGCACCAGGCCGCCGCCGGGAAGGCGGCCGACGGGGTTGCGGACCGTGGGGGCGTAGCGGCCGGCCAGGGTGCCGCCGGCGTCGGTCAGTTCGACGCGGGTGGCCCGCGCGTACTCCCAGGGCGTGAACTTCTCCATGAGCTCCAGGGTCAGGGAGAGGTGTTCCGCCGGGTCCTTGACGCCGTTGAAGACGTCCAGGGGGCCGCCGGGTATGCCCTCCCAGAACAGGATGTCCGCGCGGCCGGAGGTGGTGAGCGTCGGCATGACGAACAGTTCGCCGACGCCCGGGACCAGGTTGCAGCGGACCGCCTCGGTGTCCGGGTGCTCCGGGCGCGGGCCCAGGCCGTGGACGTAGGAGACGGCGAGGGCGCGCTGCGGCTCGGCGTAGGGGGAGCGCCCGGCGTCCCGGCCGAACATCTGGACGAGTTCGCCCTTGCCCGCGGAGACCAGGACGAGGTCGTAGGCGCGGGAGAAGTAGTCGAGGTCGGAGACCGCCGCGCCGTGGATCACCAGCTGGCCGCCGCGCTGGGCGAACGTCTCCATCCAGCCGGCCATCTTCACGCGCTGGTCGACGGACTGGGCGAAACCGTCGAGCCGGCCCAGCCAGTCGATCGCTCGCTGGGTGGGACCGGGGTCGTGCGAGCCCGGGGCGGCGACCGAGACGCCGAGGCCCTGGATCTTAGGGGCCTGCTGCTCCCAGAAGTTCAGCTGGAGGTCGCGCTCGTGCTGCAGGGCCGTGTGGAACATGCACTGCGTCGACATGACGCGGCCGGAGCGGATCTCGTCCGCCGTCCGGTTCGACATCAGGGTGACCTCGTACCCGTGCGACTGGAGGCCGAGGGCGAGCTGGAGTCCGGACTGACCGGCTCCGACGACGAGTATCTTCCGCATGCGGGGATGGCTCCTAAACGAGGATTACTCGGGGGTTTCGTCGAGCGCGTGGCCCACCAGGGCCAGGAGGGTCTCGATCACCGAGATCCGGCGTCGCGCGTCCATGATCATGACAGGTATGTGCGGGGGGACCGTCAGCGCCTCCCGCACGTCCGCGGGCTCGAACAGGTCACTGCCGTCGAAGTGGTTGACGGCGACCACGTACGGCAGCCCGCAGCTCTCGAAGTAGTCCAGCGCGGGGAAGCAGTCCTTCAGACGGCGGGTGTCGGCCAGCACGACCGCGCCGATCGCGCCGCGCACCAGGTCGTCCCACATGAACCAGAACCGCTGCTGGCCCGGCGTGCCGAACAGGTAGAGCACCAGGTCGTCGTCGAGGGTGAGCCGGCCGTAGTCCATGGCGACCGTGGTGGTGACCTTCTCCGGGGTGCCGGTGAGGTCGTCGGTCTCCTCGCTCGCCTGGGTCATCAGCGCCTCCGTCTGGAGGGGCTCGATCTCCGAGACGGTGCCGACCAGGGTGGTCTTGCCGGCTCCGAAGCCGCCCGCCACCACGATCTTCGTGGCGACGGGGGCCCGCGTGCGGTCCGTCTGCCAGGGCTGCAGGGGTTCGTCGCGTTCGACGAAGGGGGTGACGCCAGGGGAGGAGGCGGCGTCAGAGACGACGGAGTCCACTCAGCACCCTTTCCAGCAGAGCGCGGTCGGGACGGCCCGTACCGTGAGCGGTACCGGTGCCGTACACACGGATCTTTCCCTGGTCCGCGAGGTCGCTGAGGAGCACCCGGACCACGCCGAGCGGCATCCTCAGCAGCGCGGCGATCTCGGCCACCGTCCGCATCCGGCGGCACAGTTCGACGATGGCCAGCAGCTCGGGCATGACGGTCGACTTGAGCGACCCGCCCGTCAGCTCCCGCCGTTCCTCGGGGGCCTCGAGTGCCGCCACGAACGTCTCGACGAGGAGGACGTGGCCGAAGCGGGTGCGGCCGCCGGTGAGCGAATAGGGGCGCACACGGGCCGGCTTGCGGTCGCCGCCGCGGACCGGGAGCTGCTGCCTGACGTTCTTCGGGCCCGTGCTCATCGCAGACTCCCGGTCGTCTCGGTCTCCAGGGATTTCCGCAGTTCGCTGCGGAGTTCCGGGGTGAGCACGTGTCCGGCGCGGCCCACGAAGAGCGCCATGTGGTACGACACCACGCTCATGTCGCAGTCGGCGGAGCCGTGCACGCCGAGGAGCGAGCCGTCGCTGATCGACATGACGAAGAGGCTGCCCTCCTCCATGGCGACCATGGTGTGCTTCACCCCGCCGAACTCCATGAGCTTGGCGGCCCCGATGGTGAGGCTGCCGATGCCGGAGACGATGGTGGCGAGGTCCGCCGAGGACCCGCGGGGTCCGGAGGGCCGGGTCTCTCTGGCCTGCCGGGCCGCGGCGTTGCGGCCGGGGTCGGAGGAGAGCAGCAGCAGGCCGTCCGAGGAGACGACCGCGACGGACTGGATGCCGGGGACCTCCTCCACGAGGTTGCTCAACAGCCAGTGCAGGTTTCGGGCTTCACTGCTCAGTCCGAAGGTACTGGGCGCGGTCAACTGCTTGCCTCCTCGACTGTGCCCCCCGTGTCTTCTTCGGCGTGTGCGTGTACTTCTTGAGCTGCCGGACGCGCTGCGTCCGGTTCCGCGGAAGGCGACGGGACCCGGTTCTGGCCCGTTCGTTCGGCGATCTCCGCTTCGACGTCGCGGTAGCCGGCCTCCGCCCCCCGGCGGAAGCCGCCCAGACGGCGGCGGAGGGCGTCCGCGTCGACGGAGGCGGTCCGCCGGCGCGGGGCCTGTGCGGGTGCGGTGATCCTGGGCGTGCGCTTCGGGAGACCCTTGTCGGTGACGAGCTCTTCCGGGGCGTCGGGGGTGCGGGTGTGCTCCGCTTCGGCCTCGGCGTCCGTGTCGTTTCCGGTGTCGGTGTCGTTGCGGGTGTCGGTCTTGGTGCGGGGTTCCGGCCGGGCCCCGGGGCCCACCGGCGCGGTCGGTGCCGGTCGCGCGGCCGGCACCGCGGGCGTCTCCCCTGCGGGTGCGGGGTCGTCGTCCCGCCACCGGGTGCTCTCCTCCGCCGTGTTCGGCGAGTCCGGCAGGCTCGGCAGCAGGAGTTCCATCGTCGTCTCGGCGGGCCGTTCCACGGGCGGCCGCGCCGCCGGATCCGCCGTCGGCGTCGCCATGGGCGCAGGCACGGCTTCAGACGCGGGCTCGGGCGTCGGCGTGGGCTCGGGCGTCGCAAGGGACTCGGGCGTCGGCGTGTGCGTGGGCTCGTCGTGCGTGGGCTCACCGTGCGTGGGCTCGGGTGCCGGCGCGGGATCGGGCGTCCGCTCCGCCGGGGGCCGTGCCTCCCGGACCGCCCGCTCCGCCATGGCGACCAGCGGGTCCGCGGACGGCGAACGGCCGGGCAGGACGTTGGAGTTGGCCTCCGCGTCCGCGCCGGGGAGGGTGAAGCTCTGGGTGGCGGCCGAGGCCGGGGACGTCGCCGGGATCGCGGCGGCCGGGGCGGCGGCCAGCAGCGGGGCCGGCAGGACGACGACCGCTGCCACACCGCCCTGTTTCTGTTCGCGCAGCCGCACCCGCACCCCGTGCCGGTGGGCGAGCCGGGCCACCACGTACAGACCGAGGCCGAGACCGTCCTCGCCCTCCTGGTCGTACGGCGTCGCGGGGTCGAACTCGGCGAGGCGGGCGTTGAGGCGGCTCAGCCGGTCCTCCGTGATCCCGATGCCCTCGTCCTGGACGGAGAGCATGACCTCGCCGTTCTCCAGGAGCCAGCCTGAGACCTCGACCGGCAGGTCCGGCGGGGAGAACGAGGTGGCGTTCTCCATCAGCTCGGCCAGCAGGTGCGAGAGGTCGTCCGCGGCGAAGCCCGCCACGTGTGCGTGCGGCGGGAGCGCGGAGATCCGGACGCGCTCGTAGCGCTCGATCTCGCTGACCGCGGCGCGGACCACGTCCACCAGCGGGATCGGGCCCGCGTGCTGCTGGACGTGCTCGGTGCCGGCCAGCACCAGCAGGTTCTCGCTGTGCCGGCGCATGACCGTGGCGAAGTGGTCGAGCTTGAAGAGGGTGGCGAGCCGGTCGGGGTCCTGTTCGCGCTCCTCCAGGCCCTCGATGACGGCGAGTTGGCGCTCCACCAGGCCCAGGGTGCGCAGGGCGAGGTTGACGAACGTGCCGCTGATGGTGTCCCGCAGACCGTCCAGCTGGGCCGCCGCGTCGCCGAGTTCGGCGCGCAGCTCCTCCCGGGCGTCGGCCATCCGCTGGCGCTGCCCGACGAGGTGCTTGCGGTCGGACTCCAGCGTGGCGACCCGCTCGTGGAGCGTCGCGGCGTGCTCGTGCAGGGCGTTGACGGAGCGCACGACCTGGGCGAACTCGTCGTTGCGGCCGGTGAACGCGACCGGTTCCTCGGCCGCCGGGTTCTCCGCCTCCGCGAGCCTGGCCGATCCGCGGCGCAGCACGGACAGCGGGCGGGTGAGGCTGCGTGCCATGCCCGTGGCGACGGCGACGGCGAGCAGCATCAGCGCGCCGAGGACGGCGACGCGGATCTCCAGGCCGGTGACGTCGTCGTCGCGCAACCGGGCGAGTTCCTCCGCGCGGTGGCCGTACAGGGAGGCCTCGGCCCCGCGCATCAGGTCGACGCGGGCGGAGAGCGCGACGTCCAGTTTCCTGACGCCGGTGCCGAGTTCGCGGTCGCTCAGCCTGGGCTGGTCGGTGAGGGACGCGAGATAGGCCTCGGCGGTGTCGACGTCGCCGCCGGTGACGGTGGAGTCGTAGGAGGCCAGCGCCTCCTTGGGCGCGCCCTCGCGGAAGTCGGCGAGGGCCGCGTCGGAGCGCAGCCGTGCCTGCTGTGCGGCGGCGGTGAGGGCGTCGCGCCGGGCGGCGTCGGCGTCGCTCGAGACCTTCTCGGTGCTCGTCCGGCCGGTGGCGGGGTCGTAGTCCGTCTCGGTGGTGGTCGGCACGCTGAGCGCCGCGAGCAGCAGTCCGCGGGTCGCGGCGGCCTGCTGGACGGCGGTGTCGAGTTCGGCGAAGGCGTAGGCGCCGGAGCCCGCGCGGGGCGGTGTGTCCTCCGCCAGCCGGTCGACGAGCGCGTGAAGCGCGGCGATCGCCTCGGAGTAGTCCTGGTGCGCCTGCAGTGCGGTGCTGTTGCCGGTGAGGGCCGACCGCCGCGCGGAGGGGACGGCGGCGAGGGCGGCGCGCAGTGCGGCGGAGACGTCGGTCTCGGCGGTCAGCTCGCGCACCTGGAGGTCCACTTTGGTGCTGCTCTGCGTGGAGGGGGCCCGGGACTTGACGCGCCCGGCCGCCACATAGGCGGTGACCTCGTCGCGCTCGGCCGCGAGGGACTGGGCGAGGGCGAGGGCGTCCTGGGTCTGCTCGGCCAGGGTGACCAGGTCCTGGGAGTCCTTGAGCTGGCCGGAGGCGGCCAGGATGGAGGGGGCGCCGGCGCCGGCGATGGCGGCGGCCACCACGGCCACCGCGACGATCAGCCGGTTGCGCACATGGGTCGGACGGCCCTTGCCGACGGGGGTGCGCTCCGCGCCCCCCTCGGAGGCCGTCTGCCTGCCTGTACGCCGAGGCCGCGTCTTCTGCACCGGTGCTCGCATTCCTGACTCGTGTTCCAGGGGCCGGATGTGACGCTCTGTCAACTGACGCCTACGTCCGGTACGGCTCCCGACCCTCCCAGTGCCGGTGGGCAGGGGTCGCGCATCGTCGGCCCCGCCACCCGAAGGAGTGAACATCGGAGGGGAGTTGGCGGGCAAGTTCCTCCGGCGTGTGCAGCAGCCCCGTCCGGTCGGCCGGTTGGACGTGGGCGGCGGGCTTTGGCAGTATTCGCCGACACGCGTTCCCGGAGTGCTTCATTCCCGCCCAAAACAGGCGTCTGACCTGCGACGGTGTATCCGTTCGGCGCGTGTTGCCGGTCTTTCGCGAAGGCTGTGAAGGGCTCGTGCAGACTGGCCGGATGCGTACGGAACTTGTCTCGGAGGCCGGCGATCGGGCCCGCCCCAACGAGGACTTCGCGGGTGTCGGGCTCGCCGCCTCCGGGCAGGGAGGTTCGTTCGTCCTCCTGGACGGGGTGACTCCGCCGAGGGACGGCGGGGGCTGTCTGCATTCGGTCCCCTGGTTCACGGCACGGTTGGGCGGCGCCCTGGTCGAACTGACCGTTTCGCTCACGGATGTTCCGCTGGCGGGGGCGCTCGCCCTCGCCATCGCACGTACCGCCGAGGCCCATGCGGAAACCTGTGACCTTTCTCACCCGCGCACGCCTCAGGCGACGGCGGTCTTGGCACGCTGGTCGCCGCGGACGGTGGAGTACCTGGTCCTGTGCGACGCGACGCTGCTGCTCGCCTCGCCCGAGGGCGCGGTGACCGCCGTCCAGGACGACCGGCTGGCCCGTGTGCCGCGCGCCCTGCTGCGCAGCGCCGCCGTCGTCGACGGCACGCTGCGCAACCGGGAGGGCGGCTTCTTCACGGCGGCGGCCGATCCGTCGGTGGCGGCCCGCGCGGTGACGGGGTCCGTGCCGCGCGGCGAGGTCCGGTCGCTCGTCGCCCTGTCGGACGGGGCCGGGCGCTGGGCGGAGCTGTTCCGCCAGGGTGACTGGGGGGACCTGTTCGCCCTCGTCGGCGAGCAGGGGGCGCGGGCGCTCGTGGCGCGGGTGCGGGAGCTGGAGCGGGCGGACGAGGCGGCCGGACGGCCCCTGCTCGGCCGGGCGAAGACCCACGACGACGCGACGGTGGTGTGCGTGGAGCCGTGACCGCGCCCGCCCGGGCCCGGCCACGGCGGCCCCGACGCCATCGCCGGCCCGCCCGGGCCCGGCCACGGCGGCCCCGACGCCATCGCCATCGCCATCGCCATCGCCGACGGTTCCGGCCCGACGGTTCCGGCCCGGTGGTTCCGGCCCGGTGGGGCTGCTTCTCGGGCTACTTCTCCATGCCCCGGTTCAGCTGGTGCAGCAGTCGTGCCAGCTCCTCGACCTCGACGCGGTCCCAGTGGGAGAAGTGGCTGACGTACCGCTCACGGCGGGCCTCGCGGACCCGGCTCACCCGGGTGCGGCCCTCCTCGGTGAGGTCGACCAGCCAGGCCCGGCCGTCCGCCGGGTCCGGTGCGCGCGCGACCAGGCCGAGCTGTTCCAGGGCGCGCAGCTGGCGCGACATGGTGGCCTTGCCGACGCCGATGTAGGCGGCGAGCTCGGTGGCCCGCTGCCGACCGCACTCCTCCAGCCGGACGAGGAGCCCGTAGGCGGCGGACTCCAGGTCCGGATGGACCTCGCGGGCCATCTCCCCCTGGTTGGCGCGGGCCCGGCGGAACAGCACCGTCAGCTCCCGCTCCAGGGACAGGAACTCCCGGTCGTCCCGCTCCACCCCGCGCGACGGCGCGCCGGACTCGTCCCCGCGTCCGTCGCCGTCTGTGTCCTCGTGCACGTCAGCACCTCTGCTTTTGTTCGCCGGTCGCCGCCATCGGCGCAGCTCCTCAGTATTTCGCAGGCGCCGCCCGGCGGCTCGCAGGGCCGCCCCCGGGGCATGACGAGGGCCCGGTCCCCACGGGTCCCGGGCCCTCGTCCCTCCCACGGCGTCCGTCACGCCGCCACGGGAACCTCCGGCGTCGCGCCGTTCGCGGCGGGCGCGAGCGCCAGCTCCAGCACCTGGCGGACGTCCGTGACGGCGTGGACGTCGAGCGTGTCCAGCACCTCCGCGGGGACGTCGTCCAGGTCGGGCTCGTTGCGCTTGGGGATGATCACGGTGGTGACGCCCGCCCGGTGCGCGGCCAGCAGCTTCTGCTTCACGCCGCCGATCGGCAGGACCCGGCCGGTGAGGGACACCTCGCCGGTCATCGCCACGTCCGTGCGCACGAGCCGGCCGGACAGCAGGGACGCGAGGGCGGTCGTCATGGTGACGCCGGCGCTCGGGCCGTCCTTGGGGACCGCGCCCGCCGGGAAGTGGATGTGCACGCCCCGGTCCTTCAGATCGCCCACCGGCAGCTCCAGTTCGGCCCCGTGGCTGCGCAGGAAGCTGAGCGCGATCTGCGCCGACTCCTTCATCACGTCGCCGAGCTGACCGGTCAGGGTCAGGCCCGCCGCGCCCGTCTCCGGGTCGGCCAGCGAGGCCTCGACGTACAGGACGTCGCCGCCCGCGCCGGTGACCGCGAGACCTGTCGCGACACCGGGCACGGCGGTCCGGCGCTCGGCCGGGTCCTGGGCGGACTCGGGCACGTGGTGCGGCCGGCCGATCAGAGCGCGCAGGTCCTCGCTTCCGATGGTGAACGGCAGCTTCCGTTCGCCCAGTTCGTGCTGGGCCGCGACCTTGCGCAGCAGCCGCGCGACGGTCCGCTCCAGGGTGCGCACGCCCGCCTCGCGGGTGTACTCGCCGGTGAGCCTGCGCAGCGCGCTCTCCTCGAGGGTGACCTCGTCCGCCGCGAGGCCCGCGCGCTCCAGCTGGCGCGGGAGCAGGTGGTCGCGGGCGATGACGATCTTCTCGTCCTCGGTGTAGCCGTCGAGGCGGACCAGCTCCATGCGGTCGAGCAGGGCCTCCGGGATGGCTTCGAGCACGTTGGCGGTGGCCAGGAACACCACGTCCGACAGGTCGAGCTCGACCTCCAGGTAGTGGTCGCGGAACGTGTGGTTCTGCGCCGGGTCGAGCACTTCGAGGAGGGCCGCCGCCGGGTCGCCCCGGAAATCGGAGCCCACCTTGTCGATCTCGTCGAGGAGCACCACCGGGTTCATCGACCCGGCCTCCTTGATCGCCCGCACGATCCGGCCGGGCAGCGCGCCGACGTACGTACGCCGGTGGCCACGGATCTCGGCCTCGTCGCGGACGCCGCCGAGGGCGACGCGGACGAACTTGCGGCCCATGGCGTGCGCGACGGACTCGCCGAGGCTGGTCTTGCCGACGCCGGGCGGGCCCACGAGGGCCAGGACCGCGCCGCCGCGCCGGCCGCCGACCACGCCCAGACCGCGCTCGCCGCGGCGCTTGCGCACGGCCAGGTACTCGGTGATGCGCTCCTTCACGTCCTCAAGGCCCGCGTGCTCGGCGTCGAGGACGGACCTGGCGCCCCGGATGTCGTAGCGGTCCTCGGTGCGCTCGTTCCACGGAAGTTCGAGGACGGTGTCCAGCCAGGTGCGGATCCAGGAACCCTCGGGCGACTGGTCGCTGGAGCGTTCCAGCTTGTCGACCTCCTTGAGGGCGGCCTCGCGGACCTTCTCGGGCAGGTCGGCGGCCTCGACGCGGGCGCGGTAGTCGTCGGACTCCTCGCCCTCCTGTTCGCCGTTCAGCTCGCGCAGTTCCTTGCGGACGGCTTCGAGCTGGCGGCGCAGCAGGAACTCGCGCTGCTGCTTGTCGACGCCTTCCTGGACGTCCTTGGCGATCGTCTCGGCGACGTCCTGTTCGGCGAGGTGGTCGCGCAGCTGCTGGGTGGCGAGCTTCAGGCGGGCCACCGGGTCGGCGGTCTCCAGGAGCGCCACCTTCTGTTCGGTGGTCAGGAACGGCGAGTAGCCGGAGTTGTCGGCGAGCGCGGAGACGTCGTCGATGGCCTGGACGCGGTCGACGACCTGCCAGGCGGCGCGCTTGCGCAGCCAGGCGGTGGCGAGCGCCTTGTACTCCTTGACGAGTTCGGCGACGTGACCGGGCAGCGGCTCGGGGACGGTCTGGTCGACCTTCGTCCCCTCGACCCACAGCGCCGCGCCGGGCCCGGTCGTGCCGGCGCCGATCTTCACGCGGCCGCGGCCGCGGATCAGCGCGCCCGGGTCGCCGTCGGCCAGCCGGCCGACCTGTTCGACGGTGCCGAGCACACCGGTGCTCGCGTACGTGCCGTCGACACGCGGCACGAGGAGTACCTGAGGCTTGCCCGGTGTTGAACGGGCGGCGGCCTGCGCGGCCTCCACCGCAGCGCGTACGTCGGCGTCGTTGAGGTCCAGCGGAACCACCATGCCGGGGAGCACGACCTCGTCATCAAGAGGCAGCACGGGCAGAGTGAGCGGAGCGGACGTCGATGCCATGATCTCCCCTTCGGCAGTCAAGTTGAGCTATGCCGACTCAATGCACCTGAGCCCCTGAATGTTCCCCGCGGACCGTTCCGTTCGCTGTGGGCGATCATCACCGCTCCGGCAGGGGGTGCCGGACGACGGGAGGGCGGGCACTGTACGAGCCTGCGGCGCAGGGCGCGAGTCGTCGCCGGCGAGCGCGGAGTTCACGGGGGACGCACAGGGGCGACCTCCGCCGGCCGAGGGGGCGCACCCCGCACCGCCGCACGACGGGCCACGCCCCCCGCGCCCCCTGCCCGTACCCCGCCCACTTCCGGCATTCACCCCGAAGCGGCGCTGCGCCCCGACCACAATGCGCTTATGACCGATGACTGGAAGCGACGTCTCGACGCCCTCCACGCGGAGCTGGTCCTCCGCGACGACCCCGTCGCCTGGGTGACGGAGGCGGACGCCGTCGAGGCATCCAGGCGCTATCCGCACATCGCGCTGCGCGGGCCCGTCTTCGGCGTCGCCGCGCTGGACCCGGCCGCCGACGGGCCGTGCTGGCGGCTGCTGAAGCCGGTGGTGGACGGCATGCCCCAGCAGGCCCGGGACGGACTGAACTCGCACCTGTGGTTCCAGGCGAAGGACGGCGCCGGCGACCCGGCCGTGCGGCGGGAGCTGCTGACCGCCGTCGCCGTGCTGGAGAGGGCTCCCGCGGACGAGGTCGAGGCACTGGGGGTGCGCTACCGGGTGGTGCGCGGCGACGAGTTCGCCCGGACCGGCGACGACGGGCTGGAGCCGCCCCGGCCCACCGATCCGGAGGTCCCGGGCGCGTCGTGGGAGGACCCGGGAGCCGCTCCGTCGCCGGACGTGGGCTTCGCCCTCGACCCCGGCCGGGACGAGGGGCCGATGGCGGGCGCGCTGCGGCTGGGACTGCGCGACTTCACGTACACGGGCGCCCGCTTCCCTGCCGACGTCCGCGAGGACTCCGCACGGGCGGCGCTGACCCACCCGGACGTGGTCCGGCTGCCGGTCGGCTTCTCGGTGGCGGAGCGCGAGGGCACGGACTGGACGCCGTTCGGCTCGCTGGCCGCGACCCCGCACGAGGCGCGCCGCGCGCTGTACGAGGGGATGGCCCGCGTCTGGGCGATGCTCTACCGCTTCGACGAGCGCAAGAAGGCCCTCTACGCGCGGGCCGCCGAGGCGTTCAGGGCGGCCGGCCGGGCGGACGAGGCGAGCGTGGAGGGCCGCCTGTTCCGGGTCTGCCGCGTCGAACGGATGATCCGGCTGGGCCCCGACGGTCCCGAACCGCCCCGCCCGTCCGACGTGGACGAGTACGGCCCCATGAAGCTCCATCCGACCCTGTGCGAGGACGGCACGGTCCGGTTCAACGACTGAGGCCCGCACGACTCCGACGACTGAGGCCCGCCCGACCGGAACTTGTCCGACCTCCAGGGCCCCCGCCCCTCGATGCGTCCGACCCCGAACGGGTGCGGCCCCGCACGGGTCCGGCCCCGGACGTGTCCGACCGCACGGGTCCGGCCGGGACCCGCCCGCTCGACTCCCGGCGTCGCTGCCCGCGACGCTCACGCCGCGGGCAGCGACGCCGCCTGCCGAGGACGGGACGACCGGCCCGTCAGGTCCCAGCGCCGGACCCACGGCCAGAGGGCGACGCCTATCGCCAGCGCGATCACATGGCCCCAGTTGGTCAGCGGGTCGGTGTAGGCGATCAGGTCCTGCAGCAGCATCCCGCCGAACGCGACGAGCAGGAGCGCGCGCAGCCACGGCCCGAGCAGTCCGGCCAGCGCGCCGACGCTCGCGGCGACGCCGAAGCTGATGCCGTAGTCGAGGCGGTGGAGCGAGCTGTCGGGCAGCCGGCCCACCAGCACGGCCAGACCCACCGGGACCTCGGTCGCGAGGGTGGCCAGCACATGCCCGAGCAGGAAGACCACCGCCGTGCGGGCCCCGCCGATCCGCCGCTCCAGCGCGGTGAGGACGACCACGAATCCGAGGGTGAAGGGCGAGGCGAAACCGCCCGCCACCCACAGCGCGCTGGCCACCAGGACCAGCCCCGGCGTCTGCAGCAGGTGCGTCACATCGGTGCTGGAGCCCTGGTACAGGGCGTACACCAGGGCGGGGTCGGCGTGCGCGGCGACATACGAGGTGACGGCGAGGACGGCCGCGTAGGCGAGGGTGAAGGGTACGGGGACCCGCACGCGCGATCCTGCCCGGCGCCGGGGACGCGGGGCGGTGCTCGTCCGCACGGGCGGCTCGGCCGGACCTGCTGCGCACTGTGCGCCGGGCCGTTCGACGGGCGCCGGGAGGGGCCGCGCGCCACGCTGGCCGGGGATGCCGTCCAGCAGACCGGCGGCGTCGGGCAGTTCCGCGACGCCGGGCAGGGGCGGGCTCGTGGGTGAGGTCGTGCGCTCCACCTGAGGCGCTCCTTCCGTTTCACCCCCACCCTTCGCGCCCCGCACGCCCCCTGTCTGTGATCCGCGCCACGCCTGGGCGGATTCACAGAAACCTCTGAGACTCCTCTCGGGCGATTCTCATACGACCCGAACCCGGCTCGAACGTCCGTACGTCAACTGCGCCCGCCGCACCCGGATTTCCCTCGCCCGGCCCCCGGCGGACTGCCAGGATGGACACATGCTTCTCCCGTACGACATGCCCGACGCCCCGGAAGTGCTGGACCGTCGCGAGGGCCCCTACGGCGAGGTGGTCCTGCGTCGGCACGGAAAGCTGCTCCAGATCATCGCCAACGGCTGCTTCCTGATGGACACCTCCGACGGCCGCTCGGAGCGCCTGCTGGTGGCGGCCGCGCGTGCGGCGCTCGACGACCGCGCGAACCCCCGTCTGCTGATCGGCGGCCTGGGCGTGGGCTTCTCGCTCGCCCACGCGGCCGCCGACCCGCACTGGGGCGAGGTCACGGTCGTGGAGCGCGAGCGGGCCGTGATCGACTGGCATCTCGACGGCCCGCTGGCCGCGCTGTCCGGGCCGGCGATCGCCGACCCCAGGTCGAGGATCGTGGCAGCGGATCTGCTCGACTACGTCCATGAGACTCACGACACATTCGACGCGGTATGCCTCGACATCGACAACGGGCCCGACTGGACCGTCACCGAGGGCAACGAAAGCCTGTACTCCCCCGGTGGACTCGCGGACTGCGCACGAGTGTTGAGACCGGGCGGCGTACTGGCCGTTTGGTCTGCCCGGCCCTCTCCGGAATTCGAGGGAACCTTGCGGAATGCCGGGTTCCGGCAGGTGCGTACCGAAGAGATCCCCGTTGCCCGAGGAGTGCCGGACGTCGTGCATCTCGCCGTCCGGCCTGGATAGCAAAGCCGTGGTGACTCCCCGTACGCTGCACCCCTGACGCCGATCATTTAGGCGTCAACCGCAGTCATGCGCAGACATGGGATCACCCCACTGGTTCCGGAAAGCACACTCAGGGGCGGGCGATGGAGCAGACACACACCGCACACAACAGCACGGCGACCGCCACACCGGGCGCGCAGCGGCGCGTCCTGGTGGTCGAGGACGATCCGACGATCGTCGACGCCATCGCGGCCCGCCTGCGCGCCGAGGGATTCCTCGTGCAAACGGCGGGCGACGGCCCTGCGGCCGTCGACACGGCAGAGGCCTGGCAGCCCGACCTGCTGATCCTCGACATCATGCTGCCCGGCTTCGACGGCCTGGAGGTCTGCCGTCGCGTGCAGGCCGCCCGCCCGGTGCCGGTGATGATGCTCACCGCGCGCGACGACGAGACCGACATGCTGGTCGGGCTCGGCGTGGGCGCCGACGACTACATGACCAAGCCGTTCTCCATGCGGGAGCTCGCGGCACGCGTGCACGTGCTGCTGCGCCGGGTGGAGCGGGCCGCGATCGCCGCGACCACGCCGCGCAGCGGGATCCTGCGGCTCGGCGAGCTGGAGATCGACCACGCGCAGCGCAGGGTGCGGGTGCGCTCGGAGGACGTGCACCTCACGCCCACCGAGTTCGACCTGCTGGTCTGCCTGGCGAACACCCCGCGCGCGGTGCTCTCCCGCGAGCAGCTCCTCGCCGAGGTCTGGGACTGGGCGGACGCCTCCGGCACCCGCACGGTCGACAGCCACATCAAGGCGCTGCGCCGGAAGATCGGCGCCGAGCGGATCCGCACGGTGCACGGCGTGGGCTACGCGCTGGAGACCCCGACGCCATGAGTCCCGGGCCGGACGGACCCAGAAGCCCCGCTCCCGGAACCGGGGAGCCCTGGGGCCGTCTGCGCCCGTTCTCGATCAAGACCAAGCTGGGCGCGCTGGTCGTCATCTCGGTGCTGATCACCACCGGTCTGTCGATGATCGCGGTGCACACCAAGACGGAGCTCCGCTTCATCACGGTCTTCTCGATGGTCGCGACGCTGCTCATCACGCAGTTCGTGGCGCATTCGCTGACCGCGCCGCTGGACGAGATGAACACCGTGGCCCGCTCCATCTCGCACGGTGACTACACCCGCCGGGTGAGCGAGAACCGCCGCGACGAGCTGGGCGACCTCGCCCAGACGATCAACGTCATGGCGGACGAGCTGGAGGCGCAGGACCGGCAGCGCAAGGAGCTGGTGGCCAACGTCTCGCACGAGCTGCGCACGCCCATCGCCGGTCTGCGCGCCGTCCTGGAGAACGTCGTCGACGGCATCGCCGAGGCGGACACCGAGACGATGCGCACCGCGCTGAAGCAGACGGAGCGGCTCGGCCGACTCGTGGAGACCCTGCTGGACCTGTCGCGCCTCGACAACGGCGTCGTCCCGCTGCGCAGGCGGCGCTTCGAGGTGTGGCCGTACCTGTCGGGCGTGCTGAAGGAGGCCAACATGGTCGCCTCGGCGCGCGCCACGATGGGCTCGGGCGGCAGCCACACCCGCACGGACGTCCATCTGCACCTGGACGTGTGCCCGCCGGAGCTGACCGCGCACGCGGACCCGGAGCGCATCCACCAGGTCGTCGCCAACCTGATCGACAACGCCGTCAAGCACAGCCCGCCGCACGGACGGGTGACGGTGAAGGCGCGGCGCGGGCCGCTGCCGGAGTCGCTGGAGATCGAGGTCCTGGACGAGGGGCCCGGCATTCCGCGCTCGGAGTGGCGACGCGTGTTCGAGCGGTTCAACCGGGGCGCCGTGCGCCGGCCGCACGGTCCGGGCAGCGACGGCGGCACGGGGCTCGGGCTGGCGATCGCCCGCTGGGCGGTCGATCTCCACGGAGGCCGGATCGGAGTGGCCGAATCCGAGCGAGGCTGTCGGATTCTTGTCACTCTTCCGGGAGAGTCCTCCATCCCAAGTTGACGTAAAGTTCGAAGCGGAGCCGCAAGATCCACCGGTGTTCGCCCAGTCGGACACGTGTGATCAGGCAGAGCGCCGCCGCAGGTCGGCGAAGGGTCCGCACGCCCGTCGTGCGTGACGGACATCAACACACCCTTTTGACGCGCAACCGCGCTTGTTTCCCGCCATTTCCACCCCCGAAACTCACCTTCCGATGTGACTTACGCGACGATGGACGGGCCCGGCCTGACTCTCCCCCTCCGGGGGGCGTAGCCTTTATTCCCGCTGTCCATCACCTTGTGAAGCGGAAGAGGGCGGTTGCCGCCGTGTCGCCACAGTCCCCCAGTAACGCATCGAGCATCTCGACCGACGCAGACCAAGCGGGCAAGAACCCCGCTGCCGCGTTCGGACCGAACGAGTGGCTCGTCGACGAGATCTATCAGCAGTACCTCCAGGACCCGAATTCGGTAGACCGCGCCTGGTGGGACTTCTTCGCCGACTACAAGCCAGGGGCCGCTGCCCCCTCGGCTACGGCGGGTACTGCGGCCGCGGGGGCCGCAGCGACCACCACCGCGCCCCCCGCGCCCGCCGCCCCGGCCCAGCCGGCTCCCGCTGCCGCACCGGCTCCCGCTCCTGCTCCGGCCGCCGTGCCGAAGCCCGCGGCCGCCGCTCCGGCTCCGGCGAAGGCTGCCCCGGCCCCCGCGGCCAAGCCGGCCGCCGCCGCGAAGCCCGCGCCCGCCGCCGCGGCGGCGCCCGCCTCCCCCGAGGGCCCGGAGTTCGTGACGCTGCGCGGCCCGTCCGCCGCGGTCGCCAAGAACATGAACGCCTCGCTGGAGCTGCCCACGGCCACGTCCGTGCGCGCGGTCCCGGTGAAGCTGCTGTTCGACAACCGCATCGTCATCAACAACCACCTCAAGCGCGCCCGGGGCGGGAAGATCTCCTTCACGCACCTGATCGGCTTCGCGATGGTGCAGGCCATCAAGGCCATGCCGTCGATGAACTGGCACTACGCGGAGAAGGACGGGAAGCCCACCCTCGTCAAGCCCCCGCACGTCAACTTCGGCCTGGCCATCGACCTGGTGAAGGCCAACGGCGACCGCCAGCTCGTCGTCGCCGGCATCAAGAAGGCCGAGACGCTGAACTTCTTCGAGTTCTGGCAGGCCTACGAGGACATCGTCCGCCGCGCCCGCGACGGCAAGCTGACGATGGACGACTTCACCGGAGTCACGGTCTCCCTGACCAACCCCGGCGGCCTCGGCACCGTGCACTCCGTGCCGCGCCTGATGCCCGGCCAGTCGGTCATCATGGGCGTCGGCTCCATGGACTACCCGGCGGAGTTCCAGGGCACCAGCCAGGACACCCTGAACAAGCTCGGCATCGCCAAGGTCATGACGCTCACGTCGACCTACGACCACCGGGTCATCCAGGGCGCGGCCTCCGGCGAGTTCCTGCGGATCGTCGCGAACTACCTGCTCGGCGAGAGCGGCTTCTACGACGAGATCTTCGAGGCGCTGCGCATCCCCTACGAGCCGGTCCGCTGGCTCAAGGACATCGACGCCAGCCACGACGACGACGTCACCAAGGCCGCCCGCGTCTTCGAGCTGATCCACTCCTACCGGGTCCGCGGCCACGTCATGGCCGACACCGACCCGCTGGAGTACCGCCAGCGCAAGCACCCCGACCTCGACATCACCGAGCACGGGCTCACCCTGTGGGACCTGGAGCGCGAGTTCGCCGTCGGCGGCTTCTCCGGCAAGTCCCTGATGAAGCTGCGCGACATCCTCGGCGTGCTGCGCGACTCGTACTGCCGCACCACCGGCGTCGAGTTCATGCACATCCAGGACCCCAAGCAGCGCCGCTGGATCCAGGACCGCATCGAGCGCCCGCACACCAAGCCGGAGCGCGAGGAGCAGCTGCGCATCCTGCGCCGGCTGAACGCGGCGGAGGCCTTCGAGACGTTCCTGCAGACGAAGTACGTCGGCCAGAAGCGCTTCTCGCTGGAGGGCGGCGAGTCCGTCATCCCGCTGCTCGACGCGGTACTGGACAGCGCGGCCGAGTCCCGTCTCGACGAGGTCGTCATCGGCATGGCCCACCGCGGCCGGCTGAACGTCCTCGCGAACATCGTCGGCAAGTCGTACGCGCAGATCTTCCGCGAGTTCGAGGGCAACCTCGACCCGAAGTCGATGCACGGCTCCGGCGACGTGAAGTACCACCTGGGCGCCGAGGGGACCTTCACCGGCCTGGACGGCGAGCAGATCAAGGTGTCGCTGGCCGCGAACCCCTCCCACCTGGAGACGGTCGACCCGGTCATCGAGGGCATCGCCCGCGCCAAGCAGGACATCATCAACAAGGGCGGCTCGGACTTCACGGTCCTGCCGGTCGCCCTGCACGGCGACGCGGCCTTCGCGGGCCAGGGCGTGGTGGCCGAAACGCTGAACATGTCGCAGCTGCGCGGCTACCGCACCGGCGGCACGGTCCACATCGTCATCAACAACCAGGTCGGCTTCACGGCCGCCCCGGAGTCCTCGCGCTCGTCGATGTACGCCACCGACGTGGCGCGCATGATCGAGGCCCCGATCTTCCACGTGAACGGCGACGACCCGGAGGCCGTCGTGCGCGTCGCGCGGCTCGCCTTCGAGTTCCGCCAGGCGTTCAACAAGGACGTGGTGATCGACCTCATCTGCTACCGCCGCCGCGGTCACAACGAGTCGGACAACCCGGCCTTCACCCAGCCGCTGATGTACGACCTGATCGACAAGAAGCGCTCGGTGCGCAAGCTCTACACCGAGTCCCTCATCGGTCGCGGCGACATCACCCTGGAAGAGGCCGAGCAGGCGCTGCAGGACTACCAGGGGCAGCTGGAGAAGGTCTTCACGGAGGTCCGCGAGGCCGTCACGGCCCAGCCGAGCGCCGGCCCGGTGTCGGACCCGCAGGCGGAGTTCCCGGTCGCCGTGAACACCGCGATCTCCGCCGAGACCGTCAAGCGGATCGCCGAGTCGCAGGTCAACATCCCCGACTACTTCCACGTCCACCCGCGTCTGCTGCCGCAGCTGCAGCGCCGGGCGTCGATGGTCGAGGACGGCACGATCGACTGGGGCATGGGCGAGACCCTCGCGGTCGGCTCCCTCCTCCTCGAGGGCACGCCGGTCCGGCTGTCCGGCCAGGACTCCCAGCGCGGCACGTTCGGCCAGCGTCACGCGGTCCTCATCGACCGCGAGACGGGCGAGGAGCACACCCCGCTCCAGTACCTCGCCGAGGAGCAGGCGCGCTACAACGTCTACAACTCCTTGCTGTCCGAGTACGCGGTCATGGGCTTCGAGTACGGCTACTCGCTGGCCCGCCCCGACGCGCTCGTGATGTGGGAGGCGCAGTTCGGCGACTTCGTCAACGGCGCTCAGACGGTCGTCGACGAGTACATCTCGGCCGCCGAGCAGAAGTGGGGCCAGACGTCCGGCGTCACCCTGCTCCTGCCGCACGGCTACGAGGGCCAGGGCCCGGACCACTCCTCGGCCCGTGTCGAGCGCTTCCTCCAGCTCTGCGCCCAGAACAACATGACGGTCGCGATGCCCACGCTCCCGTCGAACTACTTCCACCTCCTGCGGTGGCAGGTGCACAACCCGCACCACAAGCCGCTGGTCGTCTTCACCCCGAAGTCGATGCTGCGCCTGAAGGCCGCCGCGTCGAAGGCGGAGGAGTTCACCACGGGCCAGTTCCGCCCGGTCATCGGCGACACGTCGGTCCAGGCCGACGCGGTGAAGAAGGTCGTCTTCTGCGCCGGCAAGGTGTACTACGACCTCGAGGCCGAGCGGCAGAAGCGCGGCATCACGGACACGGCGATCATCCGCCTCGAGCGGCTGTACCCGCTGCCGGGCGCCGAGGTCCAGGCCGAGGTGAACAAGTACCCGAACGCCGAGAAGTACCTGTGGGTGCAGGAGGAGCCGGCCAACCAGGGCGCCTGGCCGTTCATCGCCCTGAACCTGATCGACCACCTGGACCTGGCGGTCGGAGCCGACATCCCGCACGGCGAGCGTCTGCGCCGCATCTCCCGGCCGCACGGCTCGTCCCCGGCCGTCGGCTCGGCGAAGCGGCACCAGGCCGAGCAGGAGCAGCTGGTCCGCGAGGTCTTCGAGGCGTGACCCGCTGACCGTCGAGAAAGCGTCGACGGCGTGATCCACGGCAAGGGCCCGCCCCCGGACATTTCGGGGGCGGGCCCTTCGCCGTGCGTCTGCACTGCTGTGCGTCTGTACTGCTGTGTGTCTGTACGGCTGTGCGTCTGCCGGTCCGGTCCGTACGGCCGCGCGGATGCGCGGCCGGTGCCGGGACCGGGGCCTCAGATGACCTGGGGTTCGAAGTCCCAGTAGGGCCGGTTGCGGGAGCGGGCCGAGACGGTGTGCGGATGCTTGCTGCCCAGCGTCGCGTCGAGGTCCGACAGCGCCTCCTGCTCGACCTTCTCCGCCTGCCGCCGGTCCCGCAGTCCGCGCAGGTCCGCCGCGTGGGCGATGCGCGCCGACAGGGTCAGCGGGTGGGTGCGGCCGAGCGTCTCGACGGCCCGGCCCACCGTGTCGTGGCTGAGCTCGGCGGCGCTCTCGGTGTCGCCGACGATGTTGCGCAGGGCGGAGGCGTTCAGGGCGCAGCCCAGCGTCCAGGGGTGATGCTCCCCCACCGCGTCGGTCATCGCCGCGAGCGCCTGCTCGAGGAGGACGTGGCCAGCCTCCCGCTCGCCGACGTTGCGCAGGATCAGCGCCTGGTTGGCGCGGGCCCCGGCGACGAACGGGTGCTCGTCTCCCAGCATCACCTCGTACCGTGCGACGACGGCCTCGCTGAGCTCGCGGGCCCGGTCGATGTCGCCGTGCTCGCGGGCGTAGCAGCTCTGGGCGGTCGCGAAGATCAGGGTCAGCGGATGGGTCTCGCCGAGCACGCGCTCGCCGCGCTCCAGCACGCTGGAGAGCAGCTCCCCGGGCTCCTCGCGTTCGGCGCCGCGGTCGCGGCCGCGGTCCCGTTCGCCCAGGCGGTAGCGGCACAGGGCGAGGTTGTGCTCGGCCTTGAGGGTCTGGGGGTTGTCGCGGCCCATCACGAGCCGGATCTCGCGCACGTTCTTCGCCTGGATGGACTCGGCCTCCGCGTATCGCCCGAGCAGCCGCAGGTCGATGGCGTAGGAGATCTCGGAGCCGAGGGTCCACGGATGGCGGGCCCGCAGGAGCAGGCGGCGCGATTCCATGGTCCGCCGGTCGTGCTCCAGGGCCTCCGGGTAGCGGCCGAGCAGCCGGAGGGAGACGGCGAGGTTGTTGAGCGAGTTGAGGCTGCGCGAGTCCTGGTCGCCCAGCAGGTCGCGGTAGGCCACCAGGACCCACTGGGAGAGTTCCAGCGCCTCGTCGTAGCGGCCGAGGCCGCGCAGGTCGGCGGCGAGGCCGGCGGCGGCCCGCAGATGCTCCAGGTCCTGTGGGCCGCGCTCCGCCTTCAGGTGTTCGGAGGCGGCCCGGCTGAGGGCCTCGGTGGCGGCGTAGTCGCCGACGGCCCGCAGCAGGTTGGTGTAGTGGTAGGTCAGTTCCCAGATCCGGGGGTGGGTCGGGCCGAGCAGTTCGCGCCAGGCCTTCATGGCGCGCTCGCCGAGCTTGATGCCGGCGACGTACTCGCCGGAGAAGTACATGTAGCGCAGGCAGTTGAAGACCAGTCGCTGGACGGTCGGTTCCTGGGTCTGCAGCACGTCGGCGTACTTCAGGTGCGGCACGATCTCGGCGTATCCGGGCCACAGGTCGGGGTCGGTGGGCCGGCGCGGGTCGGCCGCGGCGAGGGCCAGCCGGACGACGTCGATGAACTCCTTGCGGTCCGCGTCCGGCATGTCCTTGTGCACGATCTGGTGGACCATGCGGTGCAGGTACAGCGACTCCCCTGAACCGGCTCCCTCGTCGCCGACGGCCTCGTGGGACTCCAGACGGACGACGGAGTACTGGCGGAGCTGGTTGATGGCCTTGTTCCACAGCAGCGGGTCGTTGAGCAGTCCGGCGAGCTGTTCGGGCAGTTCGTCGCTCGACATCTCGCGCAGCAGCCGGACGGGGATGAAGCCGGGGGCGAAGAAGGTGCACAGCCGCAGCAGGTCCACGGACTCGGGGACGGTCTCGCGGAGTTTGTTCAGCAGTATCGACCAGGCGGTCTGGAAGGCGAGCGGGAAGTCCGCCGACACCTTCACCACGTCGCTGTCGATGCCGCCGTCCAGCAGGGCGATGTACTGGCGCACCGACAGGTCGGAGTCGTTCAGCCAGCCCGCCGTCTGGTCCAGGAGGAGCGGCAGGTCCTCCAGCGCGTCCGCGAGCTGGTCGGCCTCCCCCTCGGACAGCCGGGGCGCGCGACGCCTGATGAACGCCACCGACTCGTCGCGGGCGTAGACGGGCACCTCCAGCAACTTGCTGTTGTGCTCGGTCCATTCGGGGTTGCGGGAGGTGATGATGACATGGCCGGGGCCGGTGGGCACCAGGTCCCAGATCTGGTCGGGCTCGTCGGCTCCGTCGAGGATCAGCAGCCATCGTCCGTACGGGTCGCCGCGGCGCAGCGAGTCACGGACGGCGCGCAGTCGTTCGCCGTACTCCTGTCCGGTCTGCAGGCCCAGTTTCGGGGCGAGTTCGGCGAGCAGCCTGCGGTAGGTGACGCGTTTCTCGGCGTTGACCCACCACACGACGTCGTACTCGGAGCCGAACCGGTAGACGTACTCGGCGGCCGTCTGGGTCTTGCCCACTCCGGACATGCCGTGCAGCGTGACGACGCCGGCGCCGGGCTCCGCGCCCTGCAGCAGGTGGTAGGCGTCGTTGAGCAGCGTCTCGCGGCCGGTGAAGCGGGTGTTGCGGCGCGGTACCCCGCCCCAGACCTCGGGCATGGCGGCCGGGAAGCGGGGGCCGCGGCGGGCGCCGTCGGGGACGTCGGGCTGCGGCTCGAAGGGCAGGTCGAGCCGGTCGAACAGGCGGCGCTCGGCCTCCTCGGCGCCCATGTTGGTGAGGTCGACGGGGGCGAGGACGGCGGTCGCCGCCGGTACGGAGGCCGTCGTCACCGAGACGGCGGCGAACCGGGACGGGTCGGGGGCGACGACCTCGCGCAGTGCCGCGTTCCACTCCTCCTGCGTACGGGGACCGAGCTGGAAGTACCACTCGCTGACGACGATGAGGACGCGGCCTTCGGCGAGTTCCAGGTCGCGCAGCAGATCGACCAGGGGCACCTCGGCCGGGGAGTCCCAGCGCAGGTACACCACGCGCAGGCCGCGGCGTTCGAGCCGGTCTCCGATCCATGCCGCCCAGGCCCGGTTGAATCCCGCGAAATGGATCGTGACCGCCTGCCTCGCGGCCCCTCTCCCGGTTGCCCCGACCGGCGTACGAGCTCCAGACATGCAGCGGCCTCCAGCACGTAGTACCTCGAAAATCCTAGGACCTCGGCGCGGCGCGCGTAAGTCCGCCGACCTCTTCCGCGCGCGCCTCGGCCCGACGATCTTCGCTCACCGGACGGCCCCTCGCAGGCCATCCTCATTCTTTCGGGCGTGGCAGCGCGGGAGTATGACGCTGTGTCCACAAAGCGCGCGCGGCCTTCACGTAGGCCTCGGCCCGGGCGGTGTGGCTGCGGGGCGCCGGGTGTTCGGCCATGCGTTCGTAGGCGGCGGCCATCGCGTCGACGAACCGGCGTCCGCGGACGGTGAGGTCGGGCGAGCCGACGAGCGCCGGCAGCGCCGCCTTCACCTGGGCGCGGTAGCGGGCGTGCCGGGACCAGGCGTACTCGCCGTCGGGCGGCGAGCCGACGAGCGCCCGGTGCTGGTAGTAGTCGGCGAGGGCCAGATGGGAGTACACCCCCTGCAGCAGGGCGTCGTACGGCCGGGGTCCCGTCTTCCACGGGGCGAAGTAGCGCGCTTCGGAGTCGGCGTGATGGAGCGTCACCAGGTCTCCCAGGGCGGCGAGTTTGGCGTGGTGGAGTTCGTGGACGAGCGTGGCGGCGAGGGCGACGGCGTCCTGCGGGGGGCTGGCGAGCAGGGCGCCGAACGCCTCGTGCCGGGTCGCGCTGCAGCTGTCGCGGCCGTCGGCGCCCGGCGGGCTCTCCAGCGGGACCAGACAGCGCAGCAGCGCCACCGCCTCGGCCACCCGGTGTGCGCCGCCGGAGCGCAGCGCGGCCTCGGTGCCCGACCAGGCCTGCAGCCAGCGTTTGTGGTCCGTGTCGTCGAGCACGGCCGGTCCGCCCAGGGTGCGGTGGCCGGGACCGGGCGCGGTGCGGTACGGGTCGACGTCGTCCAGCGGCAGGGGGGCGGTGCCGGGCAGCAGGCCGGGCAGGGTGCGCACGGGCGTCCAGGCGAGGGCGGCGGACCAGGCGCCGATCCCGCTCTCCAGGTGGACGACGACGTCCGGCGCGTCGGGTCCGCGAAGCGTCAGCCGCCCGTCGCGGTGGGCGACGTCGACGGGGGCGTCCGCGCGGGTGGCCGTGTGCAGCGCGCCGAGGGACGGCAGGGCGAGCACCCCGGCGCGGGCGGTGAGCCGCACGGTGAAGGGGATGCCGGCGCGCGCGGCGGCCACTGCGGCGAGGGCGCTGAAGTGGGCCAGGTCCTGGCGGAGGCGACGGTCGCGGTGTTCGCCCCCGGGGCCGCCGCGCTCGTCGAGTCCGCGCAGACAGCTCAGCGCCCAGGGGCCGGTCAACGGGTGGAAGAGACGGGCACGGGCGGGCGAGTGCGCGGCGCCGGACGCGCGGGGGTGACCCGCGGGCGGGCGGGGACCGTCGGCCGGCACACCGCAGGGGCCGGGGTGTTCCGCGGGCGGGCGGGGACGGTCGGCCGCGGTGAGCAGGGACCAGTCGTCGCGCAGCCGGGCCTTGCGTGCCGTGGAGCAGACCGCCGGGTGCGCCGCTTCGGCCGCGTCGAGGACGGCGCGCAGGAGGAGCAGACGCCGGGTGTCCTGGTCACGCACCAGGAGGGCCAGGGTGTCGGGGCTCCCTTGGGTGCGGCCGAGTTCCAGGAGACTGCGTTCCGGGACCGCGGGCCGGATCACGGAGCGTCCTCCTCGCGGGCGGCGGACACGGCGTGCCGGGCGGCTACGGCAGGGGCGTCGGTGGCCGCAGGGGTGGCGACGGCTGTCTGCGCGGCGAGCCGGGCGGCGATGTGGCGGATCAGGCGCTGGAGGTCGGCGCAGTACACCGACGGGTTGCGGAAGCCGTGTCCGGCCCGGTAGCGGTGGGCGTAGTGACCGCCCCCGCAGACCGCGAGCAGGGGGCAGGCGCGGCACTGCCGCGCGAGGGACGCCGTGCCCGCCTGCCGGGCCGCGACGGCCGGGTGCCGCGACGCGTCGTCGAAGGAGTTGCGGAAGACGTCCAGGCCGGTGTGCGCGGCGCCGTCGTACGCGGACTTGAGGGAGTCCGTCTGCTCGATCGACCCGTCGGTCTCGACCACGACCGCGTCGAAGGGCGCGAGGCCCAGGGACTCGGTGGCGGCGGGCATGCCCAGCAGGAGGGCGAGGCACTCCTCGAAGAGACGCACGCGGGTCTCCCGGCGGCCGGCGTCCCACCAGCGGTCGAAGACGGCGCACAGCCACTCCCCGTGCCGCACGCCGGCCCAGTGCGGCGGCGGGGCGGACCAGTTGCCGTGCGGCAGCAGGAAGTTGACAGCGGGGGGACGCAGGCCGAGGAGGGACTCGTACGTCTCCACGGGGTCCAGCGTGGCGTCGACGACGGTGAGGATGCCTGCGTACGCCGACGGCGCGTGCTCGGCGGCCAGCAGGGCGCCGCGCGCGGCGGCGGGCCAGGAGGGGCGGCCGGCGTGGTCGACGCGGCGCGCGTTGTGCGCGGCCCGCCCTCCGTCGAGGCTGACGCTGATCCGGATGCCGCCGTCGGCGAGGACGGCCAGCCGTCGTGCGGTGAGCAGGGTGGCGTTGGTCTGGACGACGGCGTGGACCGTGCAGCCGGCCGGGACGCGGTCCCGGACCAGGCCGGTGAAGCGGGTGAGGGTCTCGGCGCCGGCCAGCAGGGGTTCGCCGCCGTGCAGGACGAGGGAGAGGTCCGTCAGGGCGTGGGCGCGGGCGTGCTCGGCGATGCGGGCCGCGGTGCGGTCGAGGACTTCGGGGGCCGCCGTCGCGGGTCGGGCGCGCCAGGTGCGGTCCGGGCCCTCGTAGAGGTAGCAGTAGGTGCAGGCGAGGTTGCAGCGGCCGTGCATCTTCACGATGAACTGCCGGAAGGCCTGTCCGGACATCCAGCACCCCCATGCCCTGCGGCGGTCCTGAAGCGGCCCTGCGGCTGCCGTACGGCAGCCCTGCGGCGGCCCTGTGGCCGGCTTCGGCCCGTGCCGCCGTGTCCCCCGCTCCGCGGCGCGAGCGCCGCACGGGGCGCATGCCCGTATGTACCGCGGACACAAACCCCGCCCGACCGAACTTGTCCGAGTCGCGCGCATATGAGACCGAATTCGACTTCCGAGCGATCGAATGCGTCCTGTAGAGGGGTAGTGGCGGACCCGTCAGAGCACGGCGTCGAACCCCCACAGCGTCTCGCTCGACCTCCCCGCCCGCTCCCGCAGGTCCTCCACCACCTCCCGCAGCACCGGATGCCCGATCGTCCGCAACTCCGCGAGGTCCAGCGCCAGCAGATCCGGCAGCGGCCCGCCCGCGCCGGGCTCACCCGCGCCGATGTCCTGCGCGGCCGCCTCCGCCACGGACTCGCCCCGTACGTCCATGCCCGTACCTCCCCAACCCGCTCGGCTCACGTCACACGCTCCAGCGCGGCCAGCCGCTCCGCCGTTTTGGCGGCCGTCGGCCCGTCGGCGACCAGGCTGCCCTCCGGCAGCCGCGACCACTCCGTCCGGGCGGCCCGGTAGGCCTCCCGGGCGGCCCGTGGCCGCGAGGCCGCCTCATAGGACATACCCCGCCAGTGGTGCGCCTGCGCACCCGTCCGGACGGCCTCGTGCCGGCCGCGTTCCGTGGTGGCCGCCCCCTCGGCCTCCCGGGCCGACTCCGCCGCGTCGCGGAAGGCGTCGACCGCCAGGTCCAGGCGGGCCGGGCGGCGCAGGCTGCGGTAGGCCTCGAACTGGACCTGGCCGAGTTCCAGACGGCACCGGGAGGCCAGCAGCGGGTCCGCCGCGTCGGCGGCGGCGAGCCCGAAGAGGTGCTCGGCCTCCCGCAGGTCGACGCGGTCCCCGCGGCCCCGGTAGCGCAGCATCAGCGCACGGCCGAGCAGCAGCAGCCGGTGGGCGACCTGCGCGCTGCCCGCCGGGGTCTCCATCCGGCAGTCCCGCAGCACCCGGATCGCCCGGGAGAGCGTGCCCTGGGCCCGCGCCCCCGACTGCAGTCCCGCCAGCCGCAGCAGCGCCTCGCCCCACTCGGCGAGGACGTCGGCGTGCGCGGGCGCGTCGCGGGACATGCGCTGGGCGGCCTGCGCGAAGCGGTCGGCGGCCGTCTCCAGCTCCGCCGGATCGCCCGACTCCCGGTGGCGGGCGACGGCGATCCGGCCCGCCCGCGCCAGCAGCGCCGCCCGCCGGCCCTGCTCGCGGACCAGGGCGAGGGCCTCGTCGACGCGGGCCTGGGCGTCGTCGAGCGGGCCGCCCGCCCGGAGCAGGGCGTCGACCAGGTCGAGCAGGACGCGCACCCGCGCGCGTACCGACTCCGCGGTGTCGGGCTCCTCCCCGGTGTCGAGGGCGGTGCGCAGCGACTGCGCGCCCTGCTCGGCGTAGAGGCGGGCCTGCACGGGGTCGGCGGTGGCTCCGGAGAGACGCAGCAGGACCCGGCCGTGCTCCAGGGGGAGTTCGGGCGGCCGCTGCCGGCGGTCGGGCCAGACGTCGGCGAAGGCCTCCAGCATGCCGACCGCGCCCTGGAGCAGCGCACTGTCCCCGCCGAGCCGCCACTGCGCCTCCAGGGCGCGCACCCGCTCCAGGGTGAGTCCGAGGGCCTGGTGGTGGTCGAGGTCGGGCGCCGCGCAGGCGACGGCGTACTCGCGGTCGGCGCGGCGCAGCAGGTCCAGGGCGCCGGCCGGGTCGCCGCGGCGTCTGCGGTCGGTCGCCGCGGCGTGCAGCACCCGCGCCAGGACGGCCCGTTCGCGCAGCCGCCTCGGGTGCGCCGCGGCGCGCTCCGCGGCCGCCTCCGCCTCCTGCAGCAGATCGTCGCCGCCCTGCACCTCCCACAGGCGCAGCGTGCAGTGCGCGTACTCGGCCCACAGCTCGGGGTCCGCCCCGGCGGGCCGCTCGTGCTCGGTGGCGCCGCGCAGCAGCTGCACCGCGTCGATGACGTCCTGGATCATGCCCTCGCGGTCGAAGCGCTCGATCAGCGTGCGGGCCCGGCGGACCGCCTGGTGCGTCGGCCGCTCCTCGGGACGGCCCGGGCCGGTGCGGCCGCCGGGCGTCTCGAACTGCTCGGGCAGCGGCATGAACCGTCGCAGCACGCGCGCGGCGACCTCGGCGAAGGGCTGCGGCACGGGCGCCTCGTCGCCGTTGCCGCCGTTGTCCCCGTGGTCGGCCCGCTCGGCGCGGTCCGCGGCGCCGGCGGCGGGCGCGTAGGGGCGGCCCGCGCCGCCGTCGCCGAGCTGGGCGAGGGCCAGCGCCGGGAAGTTGGGACCGCCCTTGCCGAAGCGCTGCTCGATGTATTCCGAGCAGTGCTTGAGCACCAGCATGGCCTCGTCGCGGCCCAGCCGGGACAGCAGGGCGTCGCGCACGTCCGGATCGATGCGGTACCACTGGGCCCCGTCGTCGGCGTACTCCTCCGACTCGCGCGTGAGGAGGCCGCCGACCAGGACCTCCGCCAGCTCGGACGGTCCCGAGTCGGGCAGCATCGTGCGCTGGACGAGCTGCATGACCGGCAGGCACAGGGGCGCGGCGGCCAGGTACACGGCGAGCCGTCCGGCGGCCGGGGAGGCGCTGGAGCTGAACCTGCTGACCCGCTCGAGCGGTGTGCGCCGCCGGTCGGCGCGCCCGGCGGGGGCGGGCGGCTGGTCCGCGCGCACCCAGCCCACGGCGCCCGGCACCGGCCCCGCGCCGGCCCCTGACAGCAGCCTGGCCCAGGCGCCGAGGGCCACCGGTTCGGGCGGCAGCACGGGCACCGGCAGCGCCCCGCGGCGGGTCTCCGCCGGAACGCCGGACGGCGTGCGCACCCGCAGTGCGGCCGCCCCGCCCAGCGTCTCGCCCCGGCTCAACTCGCAGAAGACCACGGGCAGTCGGGTCCGGTTCCACAGACGCTGTGGAAGCGGCTGGAGCACGGCGACCGGGCCCTGCCGGGAGAGGTGGTGCAGCAGCCGGTGCGCCTGCCCGCTGTGCCACAGCGGGCCGGCGCAGTCGCTGACGAAGAGCACGATCCGGCGGCCGGTGGGGTCGCTGAGCCGGTCCGTGGAGTGCAGCGGCGCCGCGTACACGTCGGGGCTGCGGCTGACGGCGGGAGCGCCGTCCGGACCCTGGTGCAGATGGCTGACCCTGATGTCCGAGAATGCCCCCAACTGGCCGAACACCTGCTCCAGTTCGAGGAAGAGCCGGTCCCAGACCCGCATCGACGACGAGGCGTCCAGGACCAGTTGGAGCCGGGCGTCGCCGCGGACGACGGCACGGTGGACGGGCATGATCAGGCCGCCCGCCTGCGCGCTGCGCTCCGCCGTCGCCGTCTCGTCGAGCCGCATGCGCAGCGGCGGCGCCGGGCTGCGGTAGCGCTGCAACCTCCGCAGAGCGCGCTGGAGTTCGAGCGGGGCGGGCAGCGCGGGGGCGGCGGGCACGCCCACCGGGAGCGCGGCGGCCCGGCCCGCGCCACGGGCGCGCTGCCCTCCGTCCTGGGGCACCGGGTACAGGCTCACGCGGCCGCCGGCGCCCACCTCCTGCGGGGGCGGTTCCGCACGCTCGGGCCGCTCCGCACGCGCCCCTGCGTGCGGCCCCCCGCCCCGACCGCCGTCGCGCCGGAACGCCGGCCGGTCGCCGGCCTCGGCACGCGGTTCCTCCGGTTCGGGCACGTCCACCGGCCGGGTCCACCGCGCCAGCCACAACGCGTCGCACAACTGCTCCACGTCGGGATCGAGCCCCACCCCGCGCAGGCGCGCGACCAGTTCGGCGAGCGGGTCACCCCCGTCCGGGGCCCGGGACGGGGCCCGGGTCCGGGGGGTCGAGGGGTCGTCGTGGTGGTCCTGGTGACGGTCGTCGGGCGGGACGGGGCCGTGGCGGGCCGCTGCGTCGGGCATCAGGCCCTCACCTCGGGCGGTCGAGTCGCTGGATGAGCAGGTCGGCCAGCCGGTCACGACTGGGCGGCGCGGCCGCGTCGGTGAGGTAGATCGCGTTCAGCAGCTGGTCCGCGGCGAGGAGTTCACTGCGCGAGCGCTCCAGGAACCGCGTGATCAGATCGTCCCCCGCGCGGGCCGCCTCGTCACCGAGATGCGCGCGGACGAAGGTGGCGAGCCGGTTGTGGTCGGGGCGCCCCAGCTCCAGGTGGATGCACCGGCGCATCAGCGGGGCCGGGAAGTCGCGTTCGCCGTTGCTGGTGAGCACGACGAAGGGGAAGGCGCGGCAGCGCACCCGTCCGTCGCGCACCCGCACCTTCACGCCGTCGGCGGTCAGCACCTCCGCCTCGCCGTCCGGCAGCCGGTCGGCGATCCGCTCCAGCTCGGGTATCGCGAACTCGCCCTCCTCCAGGACGTTCAGCAGGTCGTTGGGCAGATCGATGTCGCTCTTGTCCAGCTCGTCGATGAGCAGCACGCGCGGTGTGTCGGAGGGCAGCAGGGCGGTGCCGAGCGGCCCCAGCCGGATATAGCTGCCGATGCCCTCGACCGCGCCCGGCGAGCCGGCCGCCGACCCGAACCCGCCCTGCGCGGCGATCTGCACGTCCTGGAGCCGGGCGATGGCGTCGTAGTGGTAGAGCCCGTCCTGCAGCGCGGAACGGCTGACGATGGACCAGCGCAGCACGTTGCCGAGTCCGAGTTCGTACGCCACCGAGTGGGCGAGGGTGCTCTTGCCCGCGCCGGGGCTGCCCGTGACGAGCAGCGGACGGCGCAGATACAGCGCCGCGTTGATCATCTCCAGCTCCTCGGCGCCCGGCCGGTGCAGTTCCGCCAGATGCCGGTGCGCGCCGAGCCTGCGGTCCTGGGAGCCGTCGCCCGACCCCGCCGCGTCCCGGCTGGTGAAGTCCCGCCACGGAGGAGGATCGGGCAGCCGCTCGATCCCGTCGTGCGGTTCGCCGGCGCCTCGGTAGATGAGCCACTCACTGGATTCGGTCATGATCCGGTCCTCGTCACTCGTCCACTGCCGCGGCGGTCCGAACGTGCATCACGTTATCCATCCTGGGGGTGCCTGGTAAGGGGCCGGCCGGCCCCGCGGACGGGTGGCTCAAGGGGCCTCCAGCAGGTCACCCGTGCCGGGGAGGGGCTGGTGAGGGTCGTCGTACAACAGGGCCACGCCGTCGGCCCAGAACGACTCCGTGCGGCCCTCTCGGAGCCGCACCCGGAGATCGTGCACGGCCTCGGGAAGGTGCTGCGCGGTGGGCGGTTCGGCGATCTCGTCGATCGTGCCGCGGTGGAACTCGCCGCAGACGGCGTCCGACCGGCCGCGCCGCCGGCGCCACAGGGCCACGCCGTAGCCGCCGAGCACGATCCGGGCGAGCGCCTCCGCGTCGTCCTCGTAACGGAGGTCGCCGTAGCGGCAGAGCACCGGGACGGTGCCGTGCGACAGGGCACGCAACTGCTCCACGGTCGGCACCGGTTTGCGCAACCCCTCGTCGCAGTCGAGGACTTCGGCCCGCGCCCGGTGCGCGTGCAGCCAGCGCCAACGGGCCCGGCGCTCCGCGTCCACGTCCTCGTCGCCGTACTCGTCGTCGCCGTATCCGTCGTCGCCGTATCCGTCGTTCTCGCCGTGCACGTCGTTCTCGCCGGCGTCTCCTGGGCCTTCCGGGCCTTCCGGGGCCTGCGGGGCGCGCCAGTGGCCCCCGGCGTCGCCGTCGGCCGCGTCGTGAGCCCCTGACTCCTCGTCGGACAGCCGGTCACGGTCGGCGCAGCGCACGACGACGGGCCGCAGGGCGCCCAACGGCACTTCTTCCGGCGGGAGTTGCCAGGCGTCCACCTCGAGGCCGAGCAGCGCCTGGGGCAGCGCCACCTGGAGCAGCGCCGGCCTGCCGGGCTCGTCGCAGTGACGGAAGGCCTCCGCGAGGGGTCCGGCGAGGCGGCCGGGCAGCTCGGCCAGCGGCGTGCGCTCGGCCTCGCGCAGCCGTACGGCCTCTCCGCCGGGGACGGTCACGCAGACCGACCAGTCGCAGCGGTCCGGCTCCCAGCCCCGCCGCACCAGCTCGAGCAGGACGGAGGGCCGCGCCACGCTGCCCGGGGCGCGGTCACGGGCACGCGCGCGTGCGGCCCGCCCGCGCCGCCGGTCGCGCCCGCGCCCGCCGGGACCGTCGCTCGCGTGCCCGCCTGCGGAGACCGTGTCGGGGGCGTCGCGCTCCGCGCCGTCCCGTCGGCGCAGCCGCGCGATCCGCTGCTCGGCGAGGCCGGACCGGTAGCGAACGCTCAGCCGCTGCGCGGCCTGCCAGACCCAGACCCACAGGGCCTTCTCGGCGTCCGGGGTGCTGGGCACCACGAACGGGCGCGGCGCGGACATCGCCCGCATCGCGTAGTCGAGCACCAGCTCCAGCGCCCCGTCGTCGCTCGCGCTCTCGTACAGCGCGCCGAGACCGTCGCGCCAGCCGCGCGGCGCGGGCAGCGGAACGGGACCCTGGAGGTCGGGCAGGGAGTCGAGGATGTCCAGCAGACCGCGGGTGCTCTCGGGCGGCGGGAGTTCGGCGAGCCGGCCCAGCAGCTGGATCCGCTCGTCCGGGCTGAGGGTGCGGCCCGGGCGGGCGCCCAGCCTGCCCTGCACGTCGGTCCAGGTCTGCCGCCGGGAGGCGGGGTGGCGCTGCCGGTCACGGTGGTAACGGTCATGGGCGTGGAAGACCGCCTGGTAGAGGTCGCTGTGCTCGGCCGGCACCGCCTCCGCAGGCACTCGCAGGGTGCGCAGCTGCTCGATCCCGGTGGAGGTGCCGCCGGGCCGGTGGTCCGAGCGCGCCTTCAGGACGCCGATCACCTCGCCGCGCACCGGGTCGATCACCGGCCCGCCCGAGACGCCGTAGGGCAGGTCGTTGTCGCCCAGCCGCATCTGCACGTCCGAGGACCAGCCGCCGATCGTCCCCTGCACCGTGAGCGTGCCGTCCAGGACCTGTAAGCGGCCCTCGTTCTCGGTCCAGCCGGCGTACAGCACCCGGCCTTCGCCGTAGTACGCCGCCGGACGCTCGGAGACGTACACGCACTCGTGGTCGTCGACCGGCTCGGTCAGCTGTACCAGGGCCAGGTCCGGCGCCGGCCAGTTGCCGGCGGACGCGCCCCGCTCGGCGCGCTCGGGCAGCGTCGCCACCACCCTGCCGGGCGCGCTCGAGGCACCCCGTCCCGGAGCCGTCTCATACACCACGGCAACCTTGCCCCCCTCCCCGCCGCAGGCCACGTGTGCGCAGGTCAGAACCCAGTTGGGAGCGACGAAGAAGCCGCTGCCGAGGAACGTCCCGGGCTCATCCAGGGCATACCCGACCACCGGGCGATGAATGCGCACGGTGGCCGCCACGACGAGTCCACGCAGCGCACGGCGGGCCGCATCGAACGCGTTCGATGCGCCCGGGGCGTGCCCGCCCGTCATGCTCCGCCCCCGCCGACTGCGTCGTCGGCCCCCCCGTGCATCGGCGCGCCGGGAGACGCGCCCGCGCGCCGCCCCCCGTCGGCGAGGGACGCGTCCGGCGAGGGGGGTGAGGCCGGTGGCGGGGGTGCGGCGGGGAGCGGAGGCGAGGGGGGTGAGGCCGGTGGCGGAGGTGAGGCGGGGGGAGCCGGCGCGGTCGGCGCGCCGGTCGAGGAGCCGCCACGCGCACGGAAGGCCGTACCGGCACCGCCGCCGGAGGCCGTGCCGGAGTCCGTGCCGGCAGGCGGTGCGTCGAGGTCGGGGGGCCCGCTGTTCCAGGTCAGGGTGACCGTGATGGCGGCCTTGGCCTCGCCGTCGGCCAGCAGTCCGACGACCTTCCCGGCCTTGGCGGTCAGCTCGATGCCGAACTCGACGCTCACCTCGTCCGGCCGCACCGCCCGCAGCGGCTCCGCCAGCGACCGCGCGACCCCGGTGACGAGCGTGTGCAGGCTCTCCACGCTCGCCTCCACCCGCTCGGCGAACCCGGTGTCGCTGTACGACAGCCGCCCGGAGGGCGCGGACAGCTCTCCGGCGCCCGAGATCCGGGCCCAGACGGGCGTCCCGTCCGGCAGCGCGACGCGCGCCACCCGTGTCACGTCCTCACCGCTCATGCCACTCCCCCGTTCCCCCAGTCCCTCCTGCCCTCCCGCGCGTGCGCAGGCCGACAGCGGGCTCCGTCCGCGCGGAGGTCCGGCGGCCCGCAGACCTGCGCCCCCCTGCGCCTATCCTTTTCCTGTCCCCTCCCCCACCGGAGAGCGGAGCACTTCCTCCCCTCGCAGGAACAAGGGTCCTTCCCCCGACGGAGGGCCCCTACCCCTGCGACCGACCCACGGAGCACGTTCCATGTACTTCACCGATCGCGGAATCGAGGAACTCGAGAAGCGGCGCGGCGAGGAGGAGGTCACCTTCGAGTGGCTCGCCGAGCAGCTGAGGACGTTCGTCGACCTGAACCCGGACTTCGAGGTGCCGGTGGAGCGGCTGGCGACATGGCTGGCGCGGCTGGACGACGACGAGGACGACGAGTAGGCGATACGCGGCGGCCCGACGGCCGACCGCGCGGGAAGGGGCGTCCGGGACGCCCCTTTTTTCTTTTCTTGACTTTCGACGGCCGCGATATATCGTGTTTTACGCGAGACGCGATATGGCGCGTCGCGTTCGTGCCGTTCAAGGAGGTCCGCACCATGTCCGAGTGGTCCGTCGCCGAACCGAGGAAACTCTCCTTCGACGAGCCCGTGAGCGAACTGCACGTGCGCATCGTCGAAGGCGCCGTGAACGTGGTGGGCACCGACGAGGGCCCCGCCCGCCTGGAGGTCTCCGAGGTCGACGGGCCGCCGCTGGTGGTCAGCCACCGCGACGGGACCCTGACCGTGGCCTACGAGGACCTGCCCTGGAAGGGCTTCCTCAAGTGGCTCGACCGCAAGGGCTGGCGGCGCAGGGCCGTCGTCTCGCTCGCCGTTCCGGCCGGCACCCGGGTGGAGGTCGGCGTGGTGAGCGCCGCCGCGGTGGTCTCCGGCATCGACGGCAGCGCCGAGGTGAAGGGCGTCAACGGGGACACCACCCTGGTCGGCCTCGCCGGCCCGGTGCGCGCCGACACCGTCTCGGGCAGCGTGGAGGCGCAGGCCCTCACCGGCGACCTGCGCTTCAACTCCGTCTCCGGGGACCTGACCGTGGTCGAGGCCGGATCCTCCGTGAAGGCCGACTCCGTGAGCGGGTCGATGATCGTCGACCTCGACCCCGCGAGCCGCCCCACACGAATCGACCTGACCAGCGTCTCGGGCGAGCTCGCCATCCGGCTGCCCCATCCGGCCGACGCCCAGGTGGAGGCGAACACCGCGAGCGGCTCGGTCTCCAACGCCTTCGAGGACCTGCGGGTCAGCGGCCAGTGGGGCGCCAAGCGCATCACGGGCCGACTGGGCGCGGGCAACGGCAAGCTCAGGGCGACCACGATCTCCGGCTCGATCGCCCTCCTCAGAAGGCCTCCGACGGAGGACGCGACGGACACGGCGGACACAGCGGGGCATGCGAAGGGACACCCGACGGCGGACACCCGGGAGGGCGGGCGCACGGAGGCACGCAGGGCGGACCGGGGGCCGCAGGAGCACGCCGGCGCGTCCTCCCACCCGGGGGACAATGCCGTTTCCGGCCCGGGCGGCGAGACCTCCTCGGGCGCCCCGGCCGACAGCACGACCGACAAGAAGGTGTTCTGACATGCCTCCCGTCTTCGCACACGGCCGTCTCCGCCTCTACCTGCTGAAGCTGCTCGACGAGGCGCCGCGCCACGGCTACGAGGTGATCCGCCTCCTGGAGGAGCGCTTCCAGGGCCTCTACGCGCCCTCGGCGGGCACGGTGTACCCGCGGCTGGCCAAGCTGGAGGCCGAGGGTCTGGTCACCCACACCACCGAGGGCGGCCGCAAGGTGTACGCCATCACGGACGCGGGCCGTGCCGAACTCGCGGACCGCAGTGGTGAACTGGCCGATCTGGAACTGGAGATCCGCGACTCGGTCGCCGAACTCGCCGCGGAGATCCGTGCCGATGTGCGCGGGGCGGCGGGCGATCTGCGTCGCGAGATGCGGGCGGCGGCCTCCGAGGCCCGCCAGGGCGCCGGCCGCCCGAAGACGGCGGAGCACACCGGCCACGGAACCCACGGCGAGGACGGCGAGAACGGCGAGAACGGCGAGTACGGCGACAAGGAGGCCTGGCGTGCCGCCAAGGAGGAGATGCGCCGCGTCAAGCAGGAGTGGAAGGAACAGGCGCGCCGGGCGAAGGACGAGAGCCGCCGCGCCCGCGAGGAGGCCCAGCGGGCCCGCCGCCAGGCCAAGGAGGCGCAGGAGAACGCCCGCAGCCAGGCCCAGGAAGAGGTGCAGCGCATCGCCCGCCGGGTGCAGGAACAGGTCCAGGACCACTTCTCCCGGGGCGACTGGCCGACGGGCGTCCGCGAGGGCCTGACCGAACTGGCCAAGGAGTTCGGCGAGTTCGGCAAGGACTTCGGCAGGGAGTACGGCAGGGACTTCGGCTTCGGCCGCACCGCCGACACGGGCAGCACCACCGGCACGGGCGGCACGGGCAGCAGCACGACGGACCGGAAGACGACCACGCGTCCCGGACACCCGGGGACGCCGGACCGCTCCCCCACCCAGGACCACGCCCCCGCCCAGGACCACTCGGTCGCCCAGGACCGCTCGGGCACCCCGGACTACTCCGGCACCCCGGAGGGCTTCCCCGCCGCGTACGAGCCGGCCTGGGCCCATGAGGACGCCGGCGGCGACCCGGCCCGCGACCTGGACCGCCTCCTGGACCGCTTCCGGGACGATATCCGGGACGCGGCCCGCGACCACGGCGTCACGGCGGACCAACTCCGCGAGGCGCGCCGCCACCTGTCCACGGCGGCGGCTCACATCGGAGTGATCCTGCGGGTCCCCAAGGCGTGACGCTCACGGCCGACGGGCGCCGGCGGTCTCAGCCGGCGCCCGCGCCGGGCTCGCCTCCTCGCTCCTGGCCGCCGTAGAGCACCCGGGTCAGCGACGCGTGTGTGACGCCGTGGTCGGCGAGGATCTCCGAGGGGACACCGCGGCGGGCGGTCAGGGCGAGCAGCAGGTGCTCGTCGCCGATGTGCCGTTCGCCGTGGGCGACGGCGACGCGCAGGGTCCCGGTGAGCAGGTCCTTGGCGCCACGGCCGAACGGCCGCCGGCCGGACCGTCCGCCGAGGAGGCCGCCCCGGCCGACCGCGGCCAGCGCGCCTTCGCCGTGTGTCTCCTCGACCCGTGACACGATCTCCGCCAGGTCGATGCCCAGTCCGGACAGGGCGTCCGCGTCGGCCCGGGAGAGTCCGCCGCGGCGGCGCGTCTCGTCGAGATCCCGCACCAGCCCCGCCCGACCGCCGGGCGGCAGACCGAGCGAGGCCAGCGCGAAGGAACCGCGACTGCCCTCGCGGTCGAGGAGGGACAGCAGGACGTGCGTCTCCTCGACCCGTGTCGCGCCCTCCCGCTCGGCGTGCCCCACGGCGCCCTCGACCACCGCACGGGCGTCCTTCGTGAATCGCTCGAACATCACTGCCTCCCGTACTTCTTGTGCACGGCCTGCCTGCTGACTCCGAGCTCCGCGGCGATCTCCTGCCACGACCAGCCCTGATTGCGCGCGCTGCGCACCTGCACCGCCTCCAACTGCTCCAGCAGCCGGCGCAGTGCCGCCACGGCGCGCAGTCCGACCCGTGGATCGCGGTCGCCGGCGCGCTCGGCGAGATCCGTCGCTTCCGTCATGACTGTCAACCTACGTTGACAGTCTGTCGGTGTCAACCACGATTGACATAACCGGCATGCGAAAGGCGGGCCCGGATTCCCCGGACCCGCCCGTTCGCCCCCCGTTGCCGGCCGCTCAGCCGCCGGTGAGCACGATCTTGCCGAACAGGTCGCCGGACGCGAGCCGTTCGAACCCCTCGCGGGCCCGGTCGAGCGGCAGCGTCTCGTCGATGACGGGGCGGACGCCCGTGGCCGCACAGAAGGACAGCAGGTCCTCCAGTTCGTCCTTCGAGCCCATGGTGGAGCCGACGACCTTGAGCTCGAGGAAGAAGATCCGGGTCAGCTCGGCGTGCGAGGGACGGTCGCCGCTCGTGGCGCCGGAGATGACGAGCGTGCCGCCGGGCCGCAGGGACTTGACCGAGTGCGACCAGGTCGCCGCGCCGACGGTCTCGATGACGGCGTCCACCCGCTGCGGCAGCCGCGCACCCGGCTCCACCGCCTCGACGGCGCCCAGCTCCAGGGCCCGCTTCCGCTTGGCCTCGTCCCGGCTGGTGGCGAAGACCCGCAGCCCGGCCGCCCTGCCCAGCACGATGGCCGCCGTGGCGACGCCGCCGCCGGCGCCCTGCACGAGAACGGAGTCGCCGGGACGCACCCCGGCGTTGGTGAAGAGCATCCGGTACGCCGTCAGCCAGGCCGTGGGCAGACAGGCGGCCTCCGCGAAGGAGAGCTCCTTCGGCTTGGGCAGGATGTTCCAGGTCGGCACGGCGACCTGCTCGGCGAAGGTGCCCTGGTACCGCTCGGTGAGGATCGAGCGCGGCTCGTCGGGCCCGACGCCGTGCCCCGTCTGCCCGATGACGGAGTGCAGGACGACCTCGTTGCCGTCCTGGTCGACGCCGGCGGCGTCGCAACCGAGGATCATCGGCAGCCGGCCCTCCGGGAGGCCGACGCCCTTGAGCGACCAGAGATCGTGGTGGTTGAGGGAGGCGGCCCTGACGTCGACGGTGCTCCAGCCGGGCCGGGCCTCGGGAGCCGGACGCTCCCCCAACTCCAGTCCGGAAAGCGGCTGGTCACGGTCGATGCGGGCGGCGTAGACGGCGAACATGCAACCGACCCTAGGGTCCGGCGGCGGCAAGCGAAACCGGACGGCACTGTGACACATGCCCTCTTGCGCTCCCACCCCGCCCCAGCACGCCGAACACCGCGCGCGACTTCAGCCCGTCCCGCGACTTCAGACCGTCCGGCGACTTCAGACCGTCCGGCGACTTCAGCCCGTCCGGCGACTTCAGCCCGTCCGGCGATTGAGGACGAGGCTCGTCCAGGGCCGAAGCGGGCGTCCAGGGGCGGCAGCCCCGGGGCCGGCGCCCTCGTCATCACCCGAACGGACGGACGGGTGGGTGGGCCAAAAAAATGGCCCCGCCCTCCCGGACGGGACCATTCGCAGGCGCACGTCAGCGACGAGCAACCCCTTCGGCCCGAGCAGCCGCGGCCACCGCCGCCGTCACCGCGGGAGCGACCCGCTCGTCGAACGGCGAGGGAATCACGTAGTCCGCCGCGAGATCGTCGCCGACGACCCCCGCCAGCGCCTCGGCCGCCGCGAGCTTCATGCCCTCGGTGATCCGCGAAGCCCGCACCTGCAGCGCGCCGGCGAAGATCCCCGGGAACGCCAGCACGTTGTTGATCTGGTTCGGGAAGTCCGACCGCCCGGTGGCGACGACGGCCGCGTACTTGTGGGCGACGTCCGGGTGCACCTCGGGGTTCGGGTTGGCCATGGCGAAGACGAACGCGCCCTTCGCCATCGAGGCCACCGCCTCCTCGGCCACGGTGCCGCCGGAGACGCCGATGAACACGTCGGCGCCCACCAGCGCGTGCTCGAGCGAACCGCTCAGCCCGGCCTTGTTGGTGAACCCGGCCAGCTCGCGCTTGACGTCGGTCAGGTCGCTCCGGTCCGCCGAGACGATGCCCTTGCGGTCGGCGACCGCGACGTCCCCGATGCCCGCCTCGATGAGCATCCTGGCGATGGCGACGCCGGCCGCCCCGGCGCCCGAGATGACCGCCCGCAGCTCGCCGATGCCGCGCCCGCTCAGCCGCGCCGCGTTGCGCAGCGCCGCCAGCGTCACGATCGCCGTGCCGTGCTGGTCGTCGTGGAAGATCGGGATGTCGAGCTCTTCCTGGAGCCGGCGCTCGATCTCGAAGCACCGCGGCGCCGAGATGTCCTCCAGGTTGACTCCGCCGAACGAGGGCGCGAGGCGCACCACCGTCTCGACGATCTCGTCCACGTCCGTGCAGGCGAGCGCGATCGGAACCGCGTCGACGCCGCCGAACTGCTTGAACAGGATCGCCTTGCCTTCCATGACCGGGAGGGAGGCCTCCGGGCCGATGTCGCCGAGCCCGAGCACGGCCGTGCCGTCGGTCACGACCGCGACGACGGACGACTTCCAGGTGTAGTCGTTCACCAGGTCCGGCTGTTCCGCGATCGCGGTGCACACGCGAGCGACGCCGGGCGTGTAGGCGAGGGACAGGTCGTCCTTGTCGCGGATCGGGACGGTGGCCTGGACGGCCATCTTTCCACCACGGTGCAGCGCGAACACCGGGTCGAACGAGTCGAGGGGCTCCGCACCGCCCTCCTGGCCCGTTCCGTCGGCGCTCTCGCTGCGAGGATTGACGATCTCCGCTGCCACTGTGTCTTACCCCTTAGGTCTGCATGGTTTGAGGGTGGCCACTCCTGATTGAGAAGTGGGCGGGCATCGCGCAGAGCCGAGGTGATGCGTACGGGCGTCTGCGCGTCGGGCGCGCCGCACACGCGCCCTGAGCCCCGGATGAGGGGTGTGAAGAACCTTCTTACCGGACGGGGACCACAGCCGACGAGTCCATTCGGTGCAAGGTCACACCGCTCGGTGTGTGGACCTTCGACAGAGGTCGCCACGAGTGACATGACTCATGCGGGGGGAGGCATGAGACTCCGCCGGTCCCCTTGACAATGCCTTGACAAGAAAGCATGTCGGCGCACGCACCTCACCACGATGATCTCCGCGCGTGAGGAACCGAAGATTTTTCGGCCGGAACGGGGGATTCCCGCAGATGGTCCGGCTCCGTCCGGTCGTGATGTACCGGACTGAGGCGGTTCGGGGGTCGCCCGTTATCCGATTTTGACATGGCTGCCCCCCTGAATGGCGTCGTCCGAATGGCAAGATGCCGTTATCACACGAGGTCGCGACACCCGAAGGTGTGTGTTCTCGTCGACCCAACGGCATGGTCGGCCCCTCGGCTGTGTCGCGCCATCGGCATCTCCATCCATCCGCCGGAGGAACCCACCATGACCGCACGCTCCACCCGAACCACGACCGCCGCGCGCACCCGCCTGGCAGCGGTCGGATCCCTCGCGGTCGCGGGCGCCCTGCTGCTCACCGCCTGCGGGGACCAGACCAACAGCGGCGGAAGCTCCTCCGAGTCGTCCAGCGGCTCCGACAAGGCCCCGCTCTTCTCGAAGCTGCCGGCGGAGATCCAGAAGTCGGGCGTCATCAAGGTCGGCACCAACGCCGAGTACGCCCCGATGGAGTCCGTCGAGGGCGGCAAGATCGTGGGCGTCGACCCGGACATCGCCGCCGCGCTCGGCAAGCAGCTCGGCGTCGACTTCCAGTTCACCTCGGGCGGTTTCGACACCCTGATCACCGCGGTCAACACCGGCCGCTACAACGTCGCCATGTCGTCCATCACGGACAACAAGCAGCGCCAGGAGGGCCTGGACGACAAGGGCAAGAAGCTGGGCGAGGGCGTCGACTTCGTCGACTACTTCACCGCCGGCACGGCCATCTACGTCAAGAAGGGCAACCCCAAGGGCGTCAAGACCATGGACGACCTGTGCGGTCAGACGGTCGCGGTGCAGCGGGGCACCACCTACGAGGAGGCCCTGAAGGCGCAGTCCAAGAAGTGCACGGACGGCGGCAAGAAGGCCCTCAAGATCGAGTCCTTCGAGAACGACACCGAGGCCCAGACCCGCGTGAAGTCCGGCGGCGCCGTGGCCGGCGTCAACGACTACCCGGTCGCCGTGGACATGGCCCGCAAGGCGGGCAACGGCAACACCTTCGAGGTGCTCGACGAGCAGTACGAGGCCGCTCCGTTCGGCATCGTCGTCGACAAGAAGAACACCCAGCTGCGCGACGCCCTCAAGGAGGCCGTCGACGCGATCATCAAGGACGGCTCCTACCAGAAGGTGCTGGAGAAGTGGGGCGCCGAGAGCGGCGCGATCAAGGCTGCCGCGGTCAACGGCGGCAAGTGATCCACCCCGCACCTCCTGAAGTCTTCGAAGGGCAGTCCCATGACTGACAAGCTCGACAAGTCCTCCGCGGGCGCACCACCCGAGGACACCCCGCCGGTCGCCAAGGACGCGGCGTTCTCCGGGCCGCCGGAGGCCATCAAGGCGATCCCGGTGCGCCACTACGGCCGCTGGGTCAGCGCCGTGATCGTCATCGCGCTGCTCGCGCTGCTGGTCAACGCCTTCGCCCACGGCGACATCCAGTGGGACACGGTCGGCGACCAGCTGTTCGACTCGACCGTGATCGCGGGTGCCGGGCGCACCCTGCTGATCAGCATCCTGTCCATGGTGCTGGGCGTCGTCCTGGGCGTCGTACTGGCCGTGATGCGGCTGTCGAAGAACCCGGTGACCAGCACGGTCGCCTGGCTGTACATCTGGTTCTTCCGGGGCACCCCGGTGTACGTGCAGCTGCTGATGTGGTTCAACCTGGCGCTGATCTTCCCGATGCTGAACCTCGGTCCGATCTACAAGGACGAGATGACGGACGTCATGACGCCGTTCATGTGCGCCCTGCTCGGCCTGGGTCTGAACGAGGCCGCGTACATGGCCGAGATCTGCCGGGCCGGCCTGCTGGCCGTCGACGAGGGTCAGACCGAGGCGGCCCACGCGCTCGGCATGAGCCACGGCAAGACGCTGCGCCGGATCGTCATCCCGCAGGCGATGCGGGTGATCGTGCCGCCGACCGGCAACGAGTTCATCAACATGCTGAAGACCTCGTCGCTGGTGTACGTGGTGACGTACAACGAGCTGCTGCGCTCGACGTCGGTGATCGGCTCCTCGTCGTTCGCCGTGATGGAGCTGCTGTTCGTCGCCTCCATCTGGTACCTGGTCATGACCAGCGTCTTCAGCGTCTTCCAGTACTACCTGGAGCGCTACTACGCCCGCGGTTCGAGCCGTAGCCTGCCGCCCACGGTCTTCCAGAAGATCCGGGCCAACCTGTTCACGATCGGCCGCGAAAGGGGTGCGGCATGACCGCGATGGTGAAGTCCGAGGGCGTCCACAAGTCCTTCGGCGCGGTCGAGGTCCTCAAGGGCATCGACCTGGAGGTCAAGAACGGCGAGGTGTTCTGCCTCATCGGCCCGTCCGGCTCCGGCAAGTCGACGTTCCTGAGGTGCATCAACCACCTCGAGAAGATCAACGCCGGCCGGCTGTACGTCGACGGGGACCTGGTGGGCTACCGCCAGAAGGGCGACAAGCTGTACGAGCTCAAGGACAGCGAGGTCGCGCTGAAGCGCCGTGACATCGGCATGGTGTTCCAGCGGTTCAACCTGTTCCCGCACATGACGGCGGCGGAGAACGTGATCGAGGCCCCGGTCCAGGTCAAGGGCCTCAGCAAGGCTCAGGCCAAGGCGCGGGCGAGGGAACTCCTGGACCGGGTCGGCCTCGCCGACAAGGCCGGGAGCTACCCCGCGCAGCTCTCCGGCGGTCAGCAGCAGCGCGTGGCCATCGCCCGGGCGCTGGCGATGGACCCGAAGCTGATGCTGTTCGACGAGCCGACCTCGGCGCTCGACCCGGAGCTGGTCGGCGATGTCCTCGACGTCATGCGCGACCTCGCCGAGTCCGGCATGACGATGGTCGTCGTCACGCACGAGATGGGCTTCGCCCGCGAGGTCGGCGACAGCCTGGTCTTCATGGACGGCGGTGTGGTCGTCGAGTCGGGCAACCCGCGCGACGTCCTGACCAACCCGCAGCACGAGCGGACGCAGGCGTTCCTGTCCAAGGTGCTGTAGCGGTACGGCACGCGGGGAAGGGGCGGTACGGGGATTCCCGTACCGCCCCTTCCCGTACCTGCGCGCTCAGGGCAACAGCGCCGGATTCAGCGCCAGTTGCCGCAGCTGGGCCTTCGTCAGCGGGTAGGTCTTCAGCGGCGGCCCCTCCTTGCCGGGGCCACTCCGGGTGCCCATCCAGTCCTGTACGAGCAGCACCTTGCCGTCGCCCCGTACCAGCCGGGCCTCCATCCAGCCGTCCGACTCCTTGTCGGCCTTCGGGCCCGACTTCCGGATCGACAGCAGACCGACGCCGGGCACCTTCTCGCTGGTGCACTCTGCCACCAAGTTCGTGTCTCTGCGGAAGGCGCACGGGTCGAAGCCCGCGTCCTCGCCCTTCTCGCGCACCCGGACCGTCACGTAACCGACGCCCCCGTCCCGCGCGACGGCGTAATCCCCGTCGTACGGTCCGGTCCCCTTCTTGGTCATCGGCGAGGTCCTCCAGCCGAACACCTTGGTCAACGTGACCTCGTGCACCTTGCCCACCCCCGCGGGCAGCAGCTTCGCGAAGCCGGCCGCCCCCGTGCCGGCCCCCGCGCTGCCGGTTCCCGCGGCTGCCGCGCTCCGACCCCCGCTCCCGTCCGGCAGGACACCCGGCCCGAGGACTGCTCCCGCGACGGCCACGGCCGCCACCGTGCCCGTGAGCACCACCCGCCGCCGGCGCCGTAGCGTCGCCGCCCGAGCGAAGACGCTCTCGCCGCTCCGGCCCACCGGCGCCTCCACCCTGTCGGCCACGCGCGCCAGCAGATCCCGCACCGTCTCCTGCTCGTTCATACGAACTCCTCCCGTACCGCGGCCCGCAGCGCCGCGAGTCCCCTCGCCGTGTGGCTCTTGACCGTGCTCTCCCGCATCCCCAGCAGCTCGGCGGTCGCGGCGACGCCTAGGTCCTCCCAGTAGCGCAGCACCAGCACCGCCCGCTGCTTCGGCGGCAGTGCGGCGAGCGCGGCGCGGACCATCAGGCCGGCGTCCCGGTCCGTCGGCTGTGCCGCGACGTCGGGCAGCTCCCCGTAGGCGCGCTCGCGCCGCCAGAACCGGCGCCGCCCCGCGATGAAGGTGTTGACCAGCGTCTTGCGGGCGTAGGCCTCCAGGTTGTCCAGCCGCCCGTGCCGGCGTGCCCCGAGGACGACCTTGACGAGCGTCGTCTGGACGAGGTCGTCGGCCTCGTCGCGGTTGCCGCACAGCAGGAATGCGCTGCGGAACAACGCCGTCCGTCTTCCCTCGACGAAGGCGTGCAGAGCCGTTTCCGCGCCCCGCGTCATCCCTCCCCCTCTCCCGGTCCGCCCGGTGGCGGACCGTCTCACCCTTCCAGTGCGCCGGGGAGCCCCGCAGGACGCAGCAGCCGCCCAGGAAATCGCCGGGGCCTTCCTTGCGGCGCAGGCGTAATACCCTGGGAGCACCCTCAGCCGTTACCCGGCCGCGTCCACGACGCGTGCACGACCATCGAGCCCCCGGTAAGGACTACAAGTGGAACTTGCCCATTACTCGGATTACGCCGTGCGTCTCGTCAACAGCGAGGACCCGGCCCGGGGCAAGGACGCGCTGACCTCGGTCGAGGCCGTCCGCGCGCTCTTCGGCGCCAGCCGGTCGGCCGCCCGCCGCGCCACCGACGCGGACGTCACCCGGTTCCGCTCGGTCCGCGGCCGGCTGCGCGCGGTCTTCGAGGCGGCCGACGACGGCGACGAGACCCTCGCGGTGGACCTGCTGAACTCCCTGCTGCTGGAGTTCCCGGTGAGCCCGCAGATCTCCGGTCACGACGTCCGCGACGACGACGGCCGTCCGCTGTGGCACATGCACCTGGCCGACCACCCCTCGAACGCGACGGCGGGGTACGCGGCGATCGCGGCCATGGGCCTGGCCTTCCACCTGACCGAGCACGGCGTGGACCGGCTCGGCCTGTGCGAGGCGAGCCCGTGTCGCAACGCCTACCTCGACACGTCGACCAACCGCTCCCGGCGCTACTGCTCCGACCGCTGCGCCACCCGCGCCAACGTGGCCGCCTACCGCGCCCGCAAGCGCCTGGAGACGGAACCGAAGCCCCCCACGGGCCTCGCGGCCGACAGCGCCCAGCGCAGCATCGCCAGCGGCGAGCGCTGATTGCGCGGCCGGGGGCGGTAGCGCAGCCGTACCCTGCCCAGGACCAGCTCGTCGGGCACCGTGCCGTAGTCCGTGCTGTCGCCGCCCGCGAAGGCGTTGTCGCCGAGCACCCACCAACCGCCCTCGCGGCGCTCCGCGGCCCGTTTGACGACCAGCAGGTCCTGCTGGAAGGGATGCCGAAGCACCACCACGTCACCGGGCCGTACGCGGGCGCCGTACTGCACCACCAGCTGATCCCCGTGGTGGAGCGTGGGCACCATGGACGGACCGGTCACCTCGGCCAGCCCGAAGAGCGGGGCCGTCCTCCCCCGCTCGGTCTCCTGCGACGGTTCCGGCATCCCCGGCACCTCCCCGGTCCGTTCCTCCACCAGTCCCAGTCTGACCCCGGACTTTTGTCCTAAGCCCATGGGGGCACCCGCGAAAAGCCGTCCCCCAGGGAGTAATGTCCCACCTGAGAAGACGATCACGAGGAAGGAACGCTCCATGCTTTCCCGCCTGTTTGCCCCCAAGGTCAAGGTCAGCGCGCACTGCGACCTGCCCTGCGGCGTGTACGACCCGGCCCAGGCCCGCATCGAGGCGGAGTCGGTGAAGGCCGTGCAGGAGAAGATGGCCGCCAACGACGACCCGCACTTCCAGGCGCGCGCCACCGTCATCAAGGAGCAGCGCGCAGAGCTCGCGAAGCACCACGTCTCCGTGTTGTGGAGCGACTACTTCAAGCCCCCGCACTTCGAGAAGTACCCGGAGCTGCACCAGCTGGTCAACGACACCCTGAAGGCCCTGTCGGCCGCCAAGGCCTCGACGGACCCGAAGACCGGTGAGAAGGCCCTGGAGCTCATCGCCCAGATCGACAAGATCTTCTGGGAGACGAAGAAGGCCTGACCTTCTCCGCACCCACTGACCTGCGTTTCTTTCGGCCGCAGCGTCACTCTCCCCGCACCCGGCCCGCAGGCCGCCGCCCCTCGGCGGCCGCCCGCGGTCCGGGTGCGGTGTCGTCCGGTGCCGTGCGGGCCGGCGGCGGGGTCCGGGTGCGATGCCCTGGGGTACCCGAGCGATGCCCTGGGGTACCCGAGCGATGCCGTGCGGGTACCCCGGCCCGGCAGGGGCCCCGGCAGGGGCCCCGGCAGGGGCCCGTGCCGGTCACGTCGCGTCCGTGCCCGTCACGCCTCGCGCCAGCGCGGCCGGGACCGGTCCGTCGTGTCTGCCTCGCCGGCCTCCAGCAGCCCCGCCGCGGCGCCCACGACGCGCGGATCCGGGGTGCCGACGACCTCCTCGTCCTTGTCGGCGTAGGCGAACCGGGCGAGCACGCTGCGCATGGCCTCCACACGGGCCCGCTTCTTGTCGTTGCTCTTGACGACGGTCCAGGGCGCCCACGCCGTGTCCGTGTCGTGGAACATGGCGACCTTGGCCGCGGTGTAGTCCTCCCAGCGGTCCAGCGAGGCGAGGTCCATCGGGCTCAGCTTCCACTGCCGCACGGGGTCGATCCGGCGGATCGTGAAGCGGGTGCGCTGCTCGCTCTGCGACACCGAGAACCAGAACTTCACCAGGTCGACGCCGTCGTCCACGAGCATCCGCTCGAACATCGGCGCCTGGCGGGCGAAGCGCCGGTACTCGTCGTCGGTGCAGAAGCCCATGACCCGCTCGACCCCGGCCCGGTTGTACCAGGACCGGTCGAAGAGCACGATCTCACCCGCGGTCGGCAACTGCTCGACGTACCGCTGGAAATACCACTGCCCCCGCTCCCGCTCGGTCGGCTTCTCCAGGGCCACCACCCGGGCGCCCCGCGGGTTGAGGTGCTCGGTGAACCTCTTGATGGTGCCGCCCTTGCCGGCCGCGTCGCGGCCTTCGAAGACGATGACGAGTCGGCGTCCCGTGTCCTTGATCCAGCTCTGCAGCTTCAGGAGCTCGATCTGCTGGAGCCGCTTGTGCCAGTCGTACTCCCTGCGTTCCATGCGCTGCGCGTAGGGGTAGTTCTCCCGCCAGGTGTCGACCGGGGTCCCGTCGGGCCGGATGAGAACGGGCTCGTCGTGGTCGCTGTAGTCGACGCGCAGGTCGGCCAGCTCGGACTGCGGGGGCGGTATCGCCATGCCCTCTACCTCCCGGTCTCGGACCTCGGGCCCGTGTATGGACGGCGAGGTGACCAGCCATGCGTTCACCATGCGCCCGCCGACGCCCCGCCGCACCCCAGAGGGCCGCGGCCCGGCCGGGCGGCCGGAATCCCGCGACGTCGATCCGTCGCCCCAGGGGATCAGACGTCCGTGTACGCGAGGCGAAGCGCGGGCGAAGCCCTGTCGGCGCCCCGTACCCGCCGGGCGCGGCACCGTGCCATGCTGGCAGGGTGAAACGGGAGGACCTGGTCAGACTGCGGCAGGCACGGGACCGCATGGACCGTGAGTACGCCGAACCCCTCGACGTCGCCGCGCTCGCGCGCACCGCGCTGATGTCCTGCGGCCACTTCCAGCGCAGCTTCCGCGAGGCCTACGGCGAGACGCCCTACAGCTATCTGATGACCCGCAGGGTCGAGCGCGCCAAGGCACTGCTGCGCCGGGGCGACCTCACCGTCACCGAGGTGTGCATGGCCGTCGGCTGCACCTCGCTCGGCTCGTTCAGCGCCCGGTTCACCGAACTGGTCGGCGAGACCCCGAGCGCGTACCGGGCGCGGTCGCACGAGCCGAGCGCGGTGATCCCGCCGTGCGTGGCCCGCAAGTTCACCCGCCCGCGACGCTCCGGACCTCCTCTACGCCCGTAAGGCTGGACACCATGGACCTGCTGCTGCACCAGTGCTTCATCGCCGTGGACGACCACGACAAGGCCGTGTACTTCTACCGTGACGTCCTCGGGCTGGAGGTCCGCAACGACGTCGGCTTCGAGGGGATGCGCTGGGTGACCCTCGGCTCACCGCTCCAGCCGGACGTCAGCATCGTGCTGGAACCGCCGGGCGCCGATCCCGACGCCTCCCCCGCCGACAAGGACGCGTTGGCCCGGCTGCTCGCCAAGGGCATGCTGCGCGGGGTCATCTTCTCCACCGCCGACTGCGACGCGCTGCACGCGCGCGTGCAGGAGGCCGGCGTCGACGTGCTGCAGGAGCCGACCGACCAGCCGTACGGGGTGCGTGACTGCGCGTTCCGAGACCCCGCCGGGAACCTGCTGCGGTTCATGGAGCGCAAGGACGCCGCCGGGCGTCCCGGCGGGTGAGAAGGGGAGGCTCCCGCTCCCGCCGCCGCTCTACGATCGGCCCATGAGCACCCCGGCCGCCCGCCCCGCCCCCGCCGTCCGCTGGACGTACGCCTTCGTCGACCGGCCCGCCCATCTCTTCGAGCGGGCGTGCGCGTTCTGGACGGCGGTCACCGACACCGGCCTGTCCGGACTGCGCGGCGACGAGGGCGAGTTCGTCACGCTGATGCCGCGGGGCGGCGCGGACGCCTGTGTGAAGGTCCAGGGGGTCGCGGCCGGCGACGGCGGCGCGCATCTCGACCTCGCCGTCGAGGACGTGACCGCGTTCACGGCCGAGGCGTCACGGCTGGGGGCGGGGACGGCCGGCGCGCACGAGGGCTGGTCCGTGCTGCGCTCCCCCGGCGGACTGTCGTTCTGCGCGGTGCCCTGGAACGGGGAGGCAAAGCGGCCGCCCGTGGTGGCGGACAGCCGGCTGGACCAGGTGTGCCTGGATCTCGCGCCGTCCGCGTTCGAAACCGAAGTCGCCTTCTGGAGCGCGCTGTTGCCCGACTGGTCGTCCAGGCCGGGCTCCCGGTCCGAGTTCCATGTGGTCGAACAGCCGGCCGGGCTGCCGATCCGCATCCTGCTCCAGCGGCTCGACGAGGAACGCCCCGGCGGCGCGGACCGGGCCTCGGCCCATCTCGACCTGGCGTGCGGGACGGACGTCGACGCGGTGCGCGTCCGCCACGAGCAGCTCGGCGCGCTCCTGGTCGCGCGCGAGCCGCACTGGACGGTGATGCGCGACCCGGCCGGCGGCCTGTACTGCCTGACCGGACGCGACCCGGAGACCGGCGGCCTGCCGCGAACCGCCTCCTGACCCGCTGACGGCCCGACCCGCTGACGGCCCGACCTCCCGACGCCGCGGTCCGCCCGTCCGGCAGCGGGCGCGGCAGGTGGGCGTCGGCCGGTGTCAGGAGGCGGGGGCGGCGGGGGCCTGGGGCTTCTGGTCGGGCTCGGCGACCGCGTCCGCGTACGCCTCGCACTCCTGGTTGTGGCACGGCCCCGCCGTCCAGCGCGGCACCCACGCGCCCAGCGTCTTGTGCCGCCGGACCACGGACTGCACGGGCTGCCCGCAGGCGGGACACACTCGTTGTTCCCTGTCCATGACCTCAGGGTAGGGCGGCCCGGGCGCGAGCGCTCCCCGCGTGCACCGGTGAGTCAGCGTGACCGGTCGTAGGTGCGCACCACGGCGCCGTTGCCGAAGGAGCGCACGTCTCCGAGAACGAAGCGGGCGACGTCGCAGTCGGCGCCGAACATCGGCATGCCGGTGCCGTAGACCATCGGGTACGTCTTGATCACCAGCTGGTCGATCTCGTCGAACAGCTCCCCCGCCAGACGGGAACCGCCGCACAGGTAGATGTCGAGGCCGCCGTCCTGCGCCTTCAGCTCACGCACCGTGTCGAGCAGCCCGTCCCGGACGATCTCGACCTCCGGGCTCGGCGATGCGGCGAGGGTGCGGGAGGCGACGTACTGGCGCAGGTGGGCGTACGGGCTGACGTTGCCCTCCTTCAGGGCCAGGTCGTAGCTGACCCGGCCCTGGATGATCGTGTCGAACCGCTTGTTCTCCAGGTCGTCGAAGCCGAGGGCGCGCCGGCCGGCGGTCGGCACGGTCTCCGGGTACTCGGACTTCAGGAAGTCCAGGAACTCCTCGTCGACGTAGGAGAGCATCGCCGTGGCGTCGCCGGTGGTGTCGCCGATGAAGCCGTCGAGGGAGCAGGCGACGTAGTAGGTGAGCTTTCGCAAGTGGGTCTCTTTCCGTAGGCTGCTCTGAACCACTCCAGTTGTAGTACTTCACGTGTAGTGGTTGCAAGAGAATTGCGTGATGCGGTCCGGGAACCGCGTCAAGTGAGCGAGAGGGTTCCGCATGGCCGGAAATCCGGAGCGCCGGGCGGCCCTGGTCGACGCCGGGGTCGAGGTGCTCGCCCGTGAGGGGGCGCGGGGGCTGACCTTCCGTGCGGTGGACGCGGCGGCGGCGGTGCCGGTGGGCACCGCCTCCAACTACTTCACCGGGCGGGACGACCTGCTCCGGCAGATCGACGCCCGGCTGCACGTCCGGCTGGCGCCCGACCCCGAGGTGCTCGGCGGGCTGATGGCACAGCCGCGCGACCGCTCGCTGGTCGCCGCCTTCATGCACGACCTGATGGCCCGCGCGACCCGTGACCGGACGGGCTACCTCGCCCTGCTGGAGATGCGCCTCGAAGCGACCCGGCGTCCTGAACTGCGGTCCTCCTTCACCGCGTCGGTGCGCGGCGACCTCCGGGAAGGGATGGACTTCCACCGTGCGGCGGGCCTGCCCGGCGGCGACGAGACCGTGGTGGTCCTCTACCTCGCCATGCTCGGCCTGCTCCTGGAACACCTGACCCTGCCGGACGTCCTGGACGGCGTCCTGCCCGCCGTCTCCGTGCCGGACGGGCTGATCGACCGCATCGTGGCGACGGTGGTCCCGGAGCACCCCTGACGCCCTCGGGGACCCGATCCCGGCGACGCCGGACGCGCCGGTGTGCGGAGTGCACGGGTCTCCCGACCTGCCGCACTCCGCACACCGGCGCCCCGATCCCCACCCGAGCCCCCGCTCGCCCTCCCCCTCGTCCTCCTCACGCCCCGTTCCCCGGCGGGGCTCCCCCTTTGCCTCCTCACCCCTCGGCGGGGCTCACCCCCCTGCGCCTATGCGCTGCGCCGGGTCACGAACTCAGCCAGGGACAGCAGACCGCCCGCCGACTCCGGGTCCGGTACGGCCCGGGTCAGTTCGTGCAGGGCACGGGACATGCGGTCGGCCGCCTGCTCCTGCGCCCACGCACGGCCGCCGGCCTGTTCGACGGCCAGCGTGGTGCGGTCCAGGTCGGCGGGCCGGTAGGGCGCCGCGTACAGCTCGGCCAGCTCCCCGGCCGCCGGGGTGCCGGAGGTGAGCGCGGCGACCACCGGCAGGGACTTCTTGCGGGCGGCGAGGTCGGCGCCCGCCGGCTTGCCGGTCTGCCGCGGGTCGCCCCAGACGCCGATGACGTCGTCGATGAGCTGGAAGGCGAGTCCGGCCTCCCGTCCGAACGCGTTCAGCGCGTCGACGTCCGCCTCCGCCGCCCCCGCGTACAGCGCGCCCACCGCACAGGCGCAGCCGAGCAACGCGCCCGTCTTGGCCTCGGCCATCGCGAGCACCTCGTCGAGGGTGATCTCGGTGGGGCCACGCCTTTCCATGGCCGTGTCCGCCTGCTGGCCGGCGCACAGCTCGACCACACAGGCCGCGACACGCGCGGTGGCCGCCGCGGACGCGGGGTGCGGGTCCGCGGCGAGCATCCCGAGGGCCAGGGCCTGCAGGGCGTCTCCCGTGAGGATCGCGTCGGCGTCGCCGAACACGGCCCAGGCGGTGGGGCGGTGGCGGCGGGTGGCGTCCCGGTCCATCACGTCGTCGTGCAGCAGCGTGAAGTTGTGGACCAGTTCGACCGCCGCGGCGGCCCGGACGGCCGCCGCGCGGGCCGCCGGGCCGCCGAGCGCCGCGGCCGCGGCGAGCACGAGGGCCGGACGGATCGCCTTGCCCGCGTTGCCCGCCGCCGGGGTGCCGTCCGCGTGCTGCCACCCGAAGTGGTAGAGCGCGACCCTTCGCAGGGAACCGGGCAACGAGTCGATCGCCGACCGCAGTTCCGGATCGACCGAGGCCCTGGCCCCCTCCAGGACGGCCGCCGCCTCGTGCCCGTCGGCCGGCCCCGCACCGCCGTCGTCCTGGCTCCCGACGGGCCCCCGCCCTTCCCGCGCCCCGCCTTGATGCCGCCTGACGGCGGAGGTCACCGCCAGCGGCCGATCTCGACGTTCTCCAGGACGCCCAGCGCGTCCGGCACCAGGACGGCGGCCGAGTAGTAGGCCGTGACCAGGTACTTGATGATGGCCTGTTCGTTGATGCCCATGAACCGCACGGACAGGCTCGGCTCGATCTCGTCCGGCAGACCCGACTGGCGCAGCCCGATGACGCCCTGGTCCTGCTCGCCCAGACGCATCGCGATGATCGAGCTGGTGCGGGCCTCGGTGACCGGGATCTTGTTGCACGGGTAGATCGGCACCCCGCGCCACGTCGGGATCCGGTTGCCGCCGACGTCGATCGTCTCGGGGACGAGTCCGCGCTTGTTGAGCTCGCGGCCGATCGCGGAGATCGCGCGCGGGTGGGCGAGCAGCAGCTTGGTGCCGCGCCGCCTGCTCAGCAGTTCGTCCAGGTCGTCGGGGCTCGGCACGCCGTCGTGCGGCTGGAGCCGCTGGTCGTACTCGCAGTTGTGGAGCAGCCCGAACTCCCGGTTGTTGACGAGCTCGTGCTCCTGACGCTCCTTGAGCGCCTCGACCGTCAGCCGCAGCTGCTGCTCGGTCTGGTTCATCGGCTGGTTGTACAGGTCCGCCACCCGCGAGTGGATGCGCAGGACGGTCTGCGCGATGCTCAGTTCGTACTCACGGGGCCTCGCGTCGTAGTCCACGAAGGTGTGCGGGATGTCCTGCTCGCCGGCGTGACCCGCGGCGAGGTCGACCTCCTTCTCTCCGTACTTGTTGGTGCGCTGCTCGGGAATCGCGCGCAACTGCCGCAGGTGCTCGCCCAGCGACTCGGCGCGCTCGGCGACCTGCTCGACGTCCTGCCGGGAGAGGACCAGCACCGTGCAGGCGGTGTCGGCGCGGGCCGTGTACTCCCAGATGGCGTCCGCGTCGAGCAGCGACTGGTCGCCGAAGTACGCGCCGTCGGCGAGCACCCCGAGCACCTGGTCGTCGCCGTAGGGGCCGGTGCCGACCTTCTCCACACGGCCGTGCGCCAGCAGGTAGGCCTCCTCGCTCCGGCTGCCGAAGGAGGCGATCACCTCGCCCGGGCCGAACTCCCGCTGCCGGCAGCGCTGGGCGAGTTCCGAGAGGACCTCCTCGTCCTCGTAGGAGCGCAGTGCGGGCAGTTCGCCCAGCTCCGCCGGGATGACCTCGACGCGGTCGCCGGTCTTGACGAACGTGATGCGGCCGTCGCCGACCGCGTACGTCAGACGCCGGTTGACCCGGTACGTCCCACCCTGCACATCCACCCAGGGCAGATTCCGCAGCAGCCAGCGGGAGCTGATCTCCTGCATCTGCGGCGCGGACTTGGTCGTGGTGGCCAGGTTCCGCGCGGCCGCAGTGCCGAGGCTCTGCTGCGGCTTGCCCGACTCCGTGCGGACCTCTTCGCCTACCGACATGAGAAATGCCCTCCCGATTCATGCACGGGCGCCGAACTGCGCCGGTGCACTTCGTTCACGCGGCAAGCCTTCCATCACCGTGTGTGCTCGTGCTATTACCCGAAAGAGCGGGAATGGATCATCGCGGGCCTGGGAACAGGCACGTTTCACCGAACGATGTTCGACAATGGGCGGGTGACCGACCTGCGCCCCCGACTGCCCTCCCCCCTCCAGGAGGTGACCGACGACCGGTTCGCCCGGCACGGGGTACGGCTGCTGCTGAAGCGGGACGACCTGATCCATCCCGAGCTGATCGGCAACAAGTGGCGCAAGCTCGCGCCCAACCTGGAGCGGGCGGCCGGCCGGACGCTCCTCACCTTCGGCGGCGCCTACTCCAACCATCTGCGGGCCACGGCCGCCGCCGGCCGCCTCCTGGGGCTGCCCACGGTCGGCGTGGTGCGCGGCGACGAGCTGGCCGGCCGGCCGCTGAACCCCTCGCTGGCCCGGTGCGCCGCGGACGGTATGCGCCTGCACTTCGTGGACCGTGCGACGTACCGCCGCAAGACCGAGCCGGACACCCTCGCGGCCGTCCTGCGGGCGGCCGGCGCCGAGGACGCGTACGTCGTCCCCGAGGGCGGCAGCAACGCGGCGGCGGTCCGCGGCTGCCGGGCGCTCGGCGAGGAGCTGCGTGACCACGCCGACGTCGTCGCCCTCGCGTGCGGCACCGGCGGCACGCTCGCGGGCCTGGCCGCCGGTCTCGCCCCCGGCCGGCGGGCGCTGGGTGTACCGGTCCTCAAGGGCGGTTTCCTGGGCGAGGAGATACGGGCCCTGCAGGAGGAGGCGTTCGGGGGCCGGCGGGGCGACTGGAGGCTCGACGAGCGTTTCCACTTCGGCGGATACGCCCGGGTCACCCCCGAGCTGGAGGCCTTCGCGGCGGATTTCGAACACCGCCACGGGCTGCCCGTCGAACGTCTCTATGTCGCCAAGTCGCTCTATGCCCTGGTCGTGCTGGCCGAGGAGGGCGCCTTCACGCCCGGGACGCGGCTCGCGGCCGTCGTGACGGGCTCGCCGTTCACCGCGTGAGAGCCGGGCGGCTCGCCCGCAAGGACCCGCCGCCGCCCCTCCCGCGCGGGATGCTCAGGTCGCCTCCCGGAACGCGGCGGCCTCCTCCAGGTCGAGCCGGCGCAGCAACGTGCGCAGCATCTCGTCGTCGATGTAGCGGCCGTCGCGGAGCCGGACGAACATCTCGCGCTCGGCGCTGATCATCTCCCGCGACAGACGCCGGTAGGTGTCGTCGACGGTCTCCCCGGTGACCGGGTTGACCTGCCCGAGGCGCTCCCAGACGGCGTTGCGGCGGCGCTCCAGGACGCTGCGCAGCCGGTCGGCGAGAGGTGGGGGCAGGGCGTTGCGTTCGTCGGCCAGCAGGGCGTCCAGCCGCTCCTCGGCGACCCGTGAGGCCTGCGCCTGCGCGTTGGCCTCGGCGAGCGTCGCGGCCTGCGGGTCGGCCTCGGGGAACTTCAGCAGGCGGATCAGCGGCGGCAGCGTCAGCCCCTGCACCACCAGGGTGCCGATGACGGTCGTGAAGGTGAGGAAGAGGATGAGGTTGCGGTGCGGGAAGGGCGCGTCGCCGTCCTCCACGGTGAGCGGGATGGAGAAGGCGATGGCGAGCGACACCACGCCCCGCATGCCGGCCCAGCCGATGACGACCGGTCCGCGCCAGGTCGGGTTGTCCTCCCGCGCGCGGATGCGCGCCGACGCCATCCGCGGGAGGAAGGTCGCCGGGTACACCCACAGGAATCGCGCCGCCACGACCACGAGGAAGAGGGCGACGGCGTACCAGGCGGCGTCCATGCCCTCGTAGTCGCCGAGGCCGCGCAGCACCACCGGGAGCTGGAGGCCGATCAGCGCGAAGACGGCGGACTCCAGGACGAAGGCGACCATCTTCCACACCGCCTCCTCCTGGAGACGGGTCGCGAAGTCGACCTCCCACGCACGGTGGCCCAGGTACAGCGCCACGACGACCACGGCGAGCACCCCGGAGGCGTGGAACTGCTCGGCGGCCGAGTAGGCGACGAACGGGATCAGCAGGGAGAGCGTGTTCTGCAGGAGGGGTTCCTTGAGGTGGGTGCGCAGCCAGTGCAGGGGGGCCATCAGGATCAGCCCCGCGGCGACCCCGCCGACCGCCGCGACCAGGAACTCCTCGATGCCGCCGCCCCACGAGGCGCCCTCGCCGACGACGACCGCGAGGGCCACCTTGTATGCGGTGATGGCGGTGGCGTCGTTCAGCAGCGACTCGCCCTGGAGGATGGTGGTGATCTTCGACGGCAGGCCGACCCGGCGGGCCACCGCGGTGGCCGCGACCGCGTCCGGCGGCGCCACCACCGCGCCGAGCACGAGCGCCGCCGTCAGCGGCAGCCCGGGCACGATGAGGTAGGCGGCCCAGCCGACGGCGAACGTCGCGAAGAGCACGTACCCGACCGACAGCAGCGCCACCGGCCGCAGCTGGGCGCGCAGGTCCAGGTAGGAGCTGTCGGTGGCCGAGGTGTAGAGCAGCGGCGGCAGCAGGAGCGGCAGGACGACGTCCGGGTCCAGGGTGTAGTCCGGGACCCCGGGCAGGTACGACACCGCCAGGCCCACGGCCACCAGCAGCAGCGGCGCCGGGGCCGGGGTGCGCCGGGCCGCCGCCGCGACAGCCGCACTGCCGGCCACCAGCAACAGCAGTGGCATCACGTCCATGTCTGGCCCGCCCTCTTTTTCCGCGCGGTCGTCCGCACGTCCGTCGTAATCTGGCAATCATGAAACAGTGCACGCACGCCGACGCGCTGCCCGACCCCGAACCCGTCCCGCTCGGCGAGACCTGTCCCGAGTGTCTGCGGGACGGCACCCACCCCGTACAGCTGCGGCTGTGCATGACATGCGGCCACGTCGGCTGCTGCGACTCCTCGCCGAGCCGGCACGCCACGGCGCACCACAAGGAGTCCGGCCACCCGGTGATGCGGACGTTCGAGCCGGGCGAGAACTGGCGCTGGTGCTTCGTCGACCACGTCCTCGTCTGACCCCCGCGACGGGCCCGTCCGCGACGGGTTCGCCGCGGGGCGAACTTCCGGGACGGTGCGTGCGTTGAACTCATGAGACGTTCCCGCCGCCGGGCGGGTACGGTTCGACCGTCCGACGCCTGGGTACGTCAACCCGGCGCGCCTTCTTCCCCTTTGGCTCCGCACACCCCTAGACACGGAGCGTGTTCACAGCTTTACTGTGAGTGACGCCAGGGGGTTGGGGTCCCGGGGACAGGAAACGTGAGAGCGCGATAGCGTCACCGCTGCACCACACACGCGTTACCCCGGGGGGCGACCCTCGGCCCCGAAAAGCTTGTACCACCTTGGAGGTGAGGGTGTCCCAGATCGCAGGCGAGCCCGCGACCCAGGACTTCGTGGAAGTCCGGCTGCCGGCTGCGGGTGCCTACCTGTCGGTGCTGCGGACGGCCACGGCCGGCCTCGCGGCCCGTTTGGACTTCACCCTGGACGAGATCGAGGACCTGCGCATCGCGGTGGACGAGGCCTGCGCGATCCTGCTCCAGCAGGCCGTGCCCGGCTCGGTGCTCAGTTGCGTCTTCCGCCTCGTCGACGACTCGCTCGAAGTCACCGTCTCGGCGCCGACCACGGACGGCCACGCCCCCTCGCGGGACACCTTCGCCTGGACCGTCCTGTCCGCCCTCGCGGGCAAGGTGTCCTCCGCCGTCGACGAGGACAAGACCGTGTCGATCAGCCTCTACAAACAGCGCGGCGCGGGACCCGGGCCGGCGTGAGGAACGGGGACGGGCCGGTGCGGGACGAAGAGCGCGGCACACAGGAGCTGCCGGCCGGGAGCGCCGACGTGCCAGTCTCTCCGGACGGTTCCCGACACCTGGCGGACAACATCGACGGCATTCCCGAGCAGGCCCGGCCGCATCCGGAGGACGACTCGTCCTCCGTGCAGGCGAGCATGCCGGGCGGTGCCGGGCAGGGCTCGCCCCGGGAGGGGCGGATCGGGGGCTCGCCCCCGGGCCGAGCGCAGGCGAGGGCTCGACAGAGGGCGACGGGCGGGACAATGAGCGAGCACGAGCGAGACGGCGAGCAGAGCGTGCCGGGCACACAGCACACACCCTCGCCCACGTCGGCGACGGACCGCAGCGGGGCGCGGGCGATGTTCGTCGAGCTGCGGCAGCTGGACGACGGCAGCGCCGAGTACGCGGAGATGCGCAACCGGCTGGTCCGCATGCATCTGCCGCTGGTCGAGCACCTCGCGCGTCGCTTCCGCAACCGCGGCGAGCCGCTGGACGACCTCACCCAGGTCGCCACCATCGGCCTGATCAAGTCGGTCGACCGTTTCGACCCGGAGCGCGGAGTGGAGTTCTCCACGTACGCGACCCCGACGGTCGTCGGCGAGATCAAGCGGCACTTCCGCGACAAGGGCTGGGCGGTCCGGGTACCGCGCAGACTCCAGGAGCTGCGCCTCGCGCTGACCACCGCGACGGCCGAGCTTTCACAGCAGCACGGCCGCTCCCCCACGGTGCACGAGCTCGCCGAGAAGCTGGCGATCTCGGAGGAGGAGGTCCTGGAGGGCCTGGAGTCCGCGAACGCGTACTCCACCCTGTCGCTGGACGTCCCCGACACCGACGACGAGTCCCCCGCGGTCGCGGACACCCTCGGCGCGGAGGACGAGGCGCTGGAGGGCGTCGAGTACCGGGAGTCGCTCAAGCCGCTCCTGGAGGACCTGCCGCCCCGGGAGAAGCGGATCCTGCTGCTGCGGTTCTTCGGCAACATGACGCAGTCGCAGATCGCGCAGGAGGTCGGCATCTCGCAGATGCACGTCTCCCGGCTCCTTGCGCGCACCCTGGCCCAGCTGCGGGAGAAGCTGCTCGTCGAGGAGTAGCGGCCGCCCCGCGTCCGCTCTACTCCGGTGTGCGGCCGGGCCCCCGGATCCCGAGGGCCCGGGTCGTCTCCCCGTTGACCAGCAGCACGAGCGAGGCGATCGCGACGGCGGCCAGCGCGATGCCCGCCGGGATGGCCATGCTGTCGGCCTGCAGCAGGTTGTAGGCCACCGGCAGCGCCATGATCTGTGTGATGACGGCGGGTCCCCGGCTCCAGCCGCGCAGACCCCACAGGCCGCGCGCGGCGAGCAGCGGCAGCAGCGCGAGCACCATCAGCGTGACCCCGCCGGTGACGGCCTGCTGACGGTCGTCCGGGTCTGCGGAGATCCCGAGGACGAGCATCCAGAGCCCGCCGACCACCAGCGCCAGCCCTTCGAGGGCGGCGAGCGCGGCGGCGTACGTCAGCCGGCGCGGGCGGGGTTCTGCGGTCTCCGGGGCTGCGGGGGTCTGCTCACTGCTCACCCCTGAAGGGTAGCCCGCACGCTCGCCGCGCCCCGGTCCGCCCGTGTCGAGGCTCACCTCGCGATCTCTTACCCGATCCCCACCTCGGCCTGTGCCCGGTACCACCCAGTAGGTACCCTGCAACTCATGCGTGCACTTCTCGTGGTCAATCCGGCGGCAACCACCACCAGTGCACGGACGCGCGACGTCCTCATCCACGCGCTCGCCAGCGAGATGAAGCTCGAGGCGATCACCACCGAATACCGTGGACACGCACGTGACCTGGGCCGGCAGGCCGCCGAGAGCGGCAACGTCGACCTGGTGGTGGCCCTCGGCGGGGACGGCACGGTCAACGAGGTCGTGAACGGACTGCTCCACGACGGCCCGGATCCGGAGAACCTGCCCCGTCTCGCGGTGGTCCCCGGCGGCTCCACCAACGTCTTCGCCCGGGCCCTGGACCTGCCCAACCATCCCGTGGAGGCCACCGGCGCCCTGCTGGACGCGCTGCGTGAGGGCCGTGAACGCACGGTCGGTCTGGGTCTGGCGGCCGGCACGCCCGGCACCGAGGACGAGGCGGTGCCCTCGCGCTGGTTCACCTTCAACGCCGGGCTCGGCTTCGACGCCGGAGTGGTGGGGCGTGTGGAGCAGCAGCGTGAACGCGGCAGGAAATCCACGCACGCTCTTTACATCCGCCAGGCCGTCCGTCAGTTGTTGGGCGAATCACAGCGCCGGCACGGCTCGATCACCCTGGAGCGGCCGGGCGCCGAACCGGTGACGGGTTTGGTGCTTTCCATAGTCTGCAACACGGCCCCGTGGACCTATCTGGGCAATCGCCCGGTGTACGCGTCACCTAAGGCCTCGTTCGATACCGGGCTCGACGTACTCGGTCTCAGCCGTCTGTCCACCGCCTCGCTTGCCCGATATGGCACTCAGTTGCTCACTTCGTCCCCCGAGCGGGGACCCCAGGGAAAGCATGCGGTCTCACTGCACGACCTGGACCAGTTCACCTTGCATTCGAAGGTCCCGTTGCCCCTCCAGATGGACGGTGACCACCTGGGGCTGCGAACCAGCGTGACGTTCACAGGCGTACGCCGTGCACTGCGTGTGATTGTGTGAGCAGAAAGGGCTGAAGTCCTTTCACTCGAACGTTTAGGCCAGGGTCCACCCCATGGAAGTACGGCTGTGACCTAGTCGACACCGAGGAATCAAAAAAAACTTTCCGGTAGGGGTTGTATCCGTCGCTGAGGTTTGCGAGTCTCTACGTGGCGATCGGGACAGCCCGCAACACCGGCATCCACTGATCACCGGAACCCCTCTTCACACACAGGACCAACGCCAGTGCATCTGGCTGGTGGCCCTTCACTTGTTGAGGGATTCGTGAAAGCGTTCACATTCACAAGCAACCTGCATGTAATACCAAGGAGAGGTAGCAGCCATGGACTGGCGTCACAACGCCGTTTGCCGCGAGGAAGACCCCGAGCTCTTCTTCCCCATCGGCAACACCGGTCCTGCGCTGCTGCAGATCGAGGAAGCCAAGGCCGTCTGTCGTCGCTGCCCGGTTATGGAGCAGTGTCTGCAGTGGGCGCTCGAGTCCGGCCAGGACTCCGGCGTCTGGGGTGGCCTCAGCGAGGACGAGCGCCGTGCAATGAAGCGTCGCGCCGCCCGCAACCGGGCCCGCCAGGCAACCGCCTGACGACACCCGCCCCGCAAGCCTGAGCTTGGCGGCGCGTACAGCGAGTACGCATCTCCCGCCCCCGAGCCGCAGCGCGCAGTACCCCCGATGCGCAGCACACGCTGGCAACGAGCATTCGAGCCCCGGACCCCTGAACGGTCCGGGGCTTCGTGCTGTGCGCGGTCCGCCGAGCGGCTGCGCCCGGCACGCCGCCCGCACGGCTCACTTGTGGGCGCGCACCGGGATGTCGAGGATCACCTGGGTCCCGCGGTCCGGAGCGGGGACCATGTCGAAGGTCCCGCCCAACTCCCCCTCCACCAGCGTCCGCACGATCTGCAGGCCCAGGTTGCCCGAGGTGTGCGGGTCGAAACCGGCGGGCAGGCCGACGCCGTCGTCCTGGACGGTGACGAGGAGCCGGGCTTCCTTGGCGGTGCCGCCGCGGACGGCCGAGACCTCGACCGTGCCGGTGTCGCCCTCGCGGAAACCGTGCTCCAGGGCGTTCTGCAGGATCTCGGTGAGGACCATGGAGAGCGGGGTGGCGACCTCGGCGTCCAGAATGCCGAAGCGTCCGCTGCGCCGGCCGGCGACCTTGCCCGGGGAGATCTCGGCGACCATCGCCAGCACACGGTCGGCGATCTCGTCGAACTCCACCCGCTCGTCCAGGTTCTGGGACAGCGTCTCATGGACGATGGCGATCGAGCCGACCCTGCGGACCGCCTCCTCCAGGGCCTCCCGGCCGCGCTCCGACTCGATGCGCCGGGCCTGCAGGCGCAACAGGGCCGCCACCGTCTGGAGGTTGTTCTTCACCCGGTGGTGGATCTCCCGGATGGTCGCGTCCTTCGTGATCAACTCGCGCTCGCGGCGGCGCAGTTCGGTCACGTCACGCAGCAGCACCAGCGCGCCGATGCGGGTGCCCTTGGGCTTCAGCGGGATGGCCCGGAACTGGATGACCCCGTCGTTGGCCTCGATCTCGAACTCGCGGGGCGCCCAGCCGCTGGCGACCTTGGCGAGCGCCTCGTCCACCGGGCCCCGGGTCGGGGCGAGTTCGGCGGTGGTCAGGCCGAGGTGCTGGCCGACCAGGTCGGAGGCGAGCCCCATCCGGTGGTACGCGGAGAGCGCGTTCGGGGAGGCGTACTGGACGAGGCCGTCGCCGTCGACCCGGATCAGGCCGTCGCCGACGCGCGGGGCCGCGTCCATGTCCATCTGCTGGTCGGGGAACGGGAAGGAGCCGGCCGCGATCATCTGCGCGAGGTCGGATGCGCTCTGCAGGTAGGTCAGCTCCAGCCGGCTCGGGGTGCGCACGGTGAGCAGGTTGGTGTTGCGGGCGATGACGCCGAGAACGCGGCCCTCCCGCCGCACGGGGATCGACTCGACCCGTACGGGGACCTCTTCGCGCCACTCCGGGTCGCCCTCACGCACGATCCGGCCCTCGTCCAGGGCGGCGTCCAGCAGCGGGCGGCGGCCGCGCGGGACGAGGTGGCCGACCATGTCGTCCTGGTAGGAGGTGGGGCCGGTGTTGGGACGCATCTGGGCGACGGAGACGTAACGCGCGCCGTCACGGGTGGGCACCCACAGGACCAGGTCGGCGAAGGAGAGGTCGGAGAGCAGCTGCCACTCCGAGACCAGCAGATGGAGCCACTCGAGGTCGGAGTCGTCGAGTGCGGTGTGCTGGCGTACGAGTTCGTTCATGGAGGGCACGTCCGTGAGCGTACCCGGGCAGCCGGAGTGTCCGGAAAAACACCCGCGGGCCGCGGCGCCTGGGAGGGACCCTCAACCCTCCCGGCACCGCAGCCCGGAGCAATATCGGCCACGGGGTGTGCGGTCCCGTCGGCCGAAGGTGAGGACCGGGGCAGTCAGGGCAGAGAGCTCCGGGTCCTCGGTCCGCCTTCCTGTGCGGGGAAGGCGGAGGTTCTGTGTCGCACTCCCTGCCATTGTGGACTAGACCACTAAGGGTGTCCATGCGTGGGAGCTTGTTCGTTGTTGTGGGTATTCGGATGCCCTGACATCCATCACGCAGCCTAGCCTGTGCGGGTTCCCGTGCGGGGCGGATGCGCGGGGCAATTTCCCCGACGGGCCGCGGATCCGGCCCGCCGACCGTACCCCTCGGCCGCAGACGGGGGCTCCCGATTCTGTTAGATTGAACCCCTGGATTGGTCTAAACCACATAGCCCTTCCGGGCCCTCGGAGCCCCTCTCAGAACGGCAGGCCAGCGTGGAAGTTGTCATCGTTGCGGACGCCCGGTCGGGCGGCGAGCTCATCGCCGGAGCCATGGCCCAGCTCCTTCGGCGCAAGCCGGACGCGCTGCTCGGCGTGGCCACGGGTTCCACCCCGCTGCCCGTCTACGAGGCGCTGGCCGCCCAGGTGCGCGCCGGCGCCGTGGACACCTCGCGCGCCAGGATCGCCCAGCTCGACGAGTACGTCGGCCTGCCCGCCGAGCACCCCGAGTCCTACCGCTCGGTCCTGCGGCGCGAGGTGCTCGAACCGCTGGGCGTGAAGATGGAGGCGTTCCTCGGTCCGGACGGCACGGCCGAGGACGTGCAGGCCGCCTGCGAGGCCTACGACCGGGCGCTGGCGGCGGCCGGCGGCGTGGACCTCCAGCTGCTCGGGATCGGCACCGACGGGCACATCGGGTTCAACGAGCCGTGCTCGTCGCTGCGCTCGCGGACCCGGATCAAGACGCTGACCGAGCAGACCCGGGTGGACAACGCGAGGTTCTTCGACGGAGACGTCGAGCAGGTCCCGCACCACGTCATCACCCAGGGGATCGGGACGATCCTGGAGGCCCGGCACGTGGTGCTGCTCGCCACCGGGGAGGGCAAGGCGGACGCGGTCGCCGCCTCCGTCGAGGGGCCGGTCGCCGCCGTGTGCCCGGCCTCCGCGCTGCAGCTGCACCCGCACGCCACGGTCGTCGTCGACGAGGCCGCCGCGTCCAAGCTGAAGCTCGCCGACTACTTCCGGCACACCTACGCCCACAAGCCGCAGTGGCAGGGGATCTGAGCCGACGCCCCGCCTCCGCCGCCCACCGCGGTCGCCGCTACGAGGAAGGCGCCGGGTCCCCGTCCAGGGACCCGGCGCCTTCCTCGTCGTCGTGCTCACGGCACTGGGGCGACGACCTCCGCCGCTGCACGGCCGCACACCCGGGCGGCGCCGTGGGTGGCGATGTGCAGGGCGCCCCGGGGCGGCGCCTGGGGGACGCCCATCTCGACGACCACCGTGTCCGGACGGGCCGCGAGGAGGGTGTCGAGGGCGGTCGTCATCCAGGGATGCCGGTGCTCGTCGCGGACCACGGCGACGATCCGCCGCTCCCCCGCCGCGACCAGCGCGGCGTGCCCCGCGTCCGGGCCGGCGAAGCTCCCGGTCTCCGTTCCCGGCAGCAGCCGGATCAGCTCGGCGGCCATCCCCCACGGCGTCTCGTCGCCGACGGCGATGTTGGCCACCGGGGTGAGGGCGGCGACGTACGGCGGCTCGGTGAGCGGGGTGAAGGCCTCGTCGCCGGTCAGCCGCAGGGCACGGCGGGCGGCGATCAGGCCGACGTCGGCGCGCACGGCCGCACCGGTCGGCGACCCGGTCCCGGCCGTGGCTCCCGTCGCCGTCCAGCGGGCGAGGGCCCGTACCCGCCGCGCCGCGTCGGCGAGGCGCTCCTCGGCGAGTTCGCCCGTGCGGACGGCGGTGACCAGGGCGTCGCGCAGCCGGCACACCGTCTCGTCGTCGGCGAGGCCGCCGCCCACGCAGATGGCGTCGGCGCCCGCGGCGATCGCGAGGACGCTGCCCCGCTCGATGCCGTAGGTGGCGGCGACGGCCTGCATCTCCATGCCGTCGGTGACGATCAGGCCGTCGTAGCCGAGTTCGTCGCGCAGGAGGGCGGTGAGGACGCGGGGGGACAACGTTGCCGGGTGCGCCGGGTCGAGGGCCGGGACCAGGATGTGCGCGCTCATCACGGCGCGGGTGCCGGCGGCGATGGCCGCTCGGAACGGGGTCAGCTCGCGTTCGGCCAGCACCGCCGGGTCGGCGTCGATGCGCGGCAGCGCGTGATGGGAGTCGACGGCCGTGTCGCCGTGCCCCGGGAAGTGCTTGGTGCAGGCCGCGACGCCCGCCGACTGCAGTCCGGTGACGTAGGCGGCGGTGTGCCGGGCGACCAGCGCGGGGTCGGCGCCGAAGGAGCGCACGCCGATGACCGGGTTCGCGGCGTTGGAGTTGACGTCGGCGGAGGGCGCCCAGTTCAGGTTGACTCCGCATGCGGCGAGGCGGCGGCCCAGCTCGGCGGCGACCTCCAGGGTGAGCGAGACGTCGTCCACCGCGCCCAGTGCGTGGTTGCCGGGGAAGCTGGAGCCGGTGCGCACCTCGAGCCGGGTGACGTCCCCGCCCTCCTCGTCGATCGCGACCAGGACGTCGTCGCGTTCCGCCCGCAACCGGGCGGTCAGGGCGCTGAGTTGTCCGGGCGAGGCGATGTTCCTGCCGAACAGGCCGACCGACGCCAGTCCCTCGCCGAGCCGGCGGAGCAGCCAGTCGGGGGCGGTGGTGCCGGGGAAGCCGGGCTGCAGGACCGTCAGGGCGTCGCGGGTGAGTGTGTCGGTGCCGCTGGCGAGTGTCGTCATCGGGGCGTCATCCCTTCACGGCGCCCGCGGTCAGCCCCGCGGCCATCTTGCGCTGGACGAGGAGGAAGAGGGCGACGATCGGCAGGGCCATCATCGTGGCGCCGGCCATCATCGGGGCGTACTCGGTGCCGTGCTTGGTGGAGAAGTTGCTGAGCCACACGGTCGCCGTCTGGTTCTTCTGGCTGAGCAGCATCAGGGCGTACAGGTACTCGTTCCAGGCCTGGATGAAGCCGTAGACCGAGGTGGCGACCATGCCGGGGGCCAGGAGGGGGAAGACGACCCGGACGAAGGCGCCGGTGCGGGAGCAGCCGTCGACCATCGCGGCCTCCTCCAGCTCCTTGGGGATGTTGACGATGAAGCCGCGCAGGGTCCACACCGTGAAGGGGAGGATGAACGTCAGGTACGTGATGATCAGGCCGGACAGCTTGTCGTACTGGTCCAGGTCGTTCAGCAGCAGGAAGACCGGGATGATCATGGCGACGAGCGGAACCATCTGCACCGCCAGGATGCCGACGATGACGACCTTGCGACCGCGGAAGGCGAACCGGGAGATGGCGAGGGCGGCCAGCATGCCCACGACGACGCCGATCGCGACGACCGCCAGGGAGACGAGCAGGCTGCGGCCCACCGGCCCCCAGAAGTCGGCGATGTGCAGCGCGCGACTGAAGTTGTCGAGGGTCAGGTGCGTCGGCAGCAGGCTGGGGTCCGGGTCGATCGCGTCCTTCGCCGGCTTGAACGCCGTGTTGAGCATCCAGTAGACGGGGAATCCCGCGACGGCGAAGACCAGCAGGCCGAGGAGGTTCCAGCCGAGCCGTGACGTCCGGCGCGGCGCGGCGAGGGTGCGCACGCTGGTCATTCCACCTCTCCGATCTTCAGCATCTGGCGCATGTAGACGGCGACCACCCCGAGCAGCAGCAGCACGGTGATCAGCGCGATGGCCGAGCCCTGTCCGTAGTCGTTGACGACGAAGGCGCGGTCGTAGGAGTACGTCGTCAGGAGCTGGAACTCGGCCTCGGGGTGGCCGTTGCGCATGACGAAGACCTGGGGGAAGACGCCCATGTCCCAGATGACCGACAGGGTCGTGAGCATCACGATGATCGGCTTGAGGATGGGCAGGGTGACGTACCGGAAGACGCCCCAGGCGCCGGCGCCGTCGAGCCGGGCGGCCTCCTCCAGCTCGGCAGGCACCTGGGTGAGGCCGGCACTGAGGGTGATCACCACGAAGGGCACCGCGCCCCAGATCACCAGCAGCATGATCACCGCGAGGCCCTGCGGTCCGCTGGCGAACCAGTTGTGGCCGATCAGCTCGACGCCGGGCAGTCTGCTGAGGACGGCGTTGAGGATGCCGTAGTCGGAGTCGAACAGCCACTTGAAGACGGTGGTGGCGACGATGACCGGCATGCCCCAGCTGGCCACGAGCGCGATGTTGACGAGGGTCTTCACCCAACCGGAGACCCGCTGGAGGAGCAGCGCGACCATCATGCCGAGGACCATGGTGAGGACGGCGCAGCCGGCCGCGAAGACGATCGTGCGCAGGACGACCTGCCAGAACTCGCCGTCGCCCAGCACGCCGGCGAAGTTGTCGAACCCGACCGACTCGGCCGGCTGGAAGCCCCACAGCTGGGACTGCCCGAACTTCTGGAAGGACAGGGTGACGAGCCGGACCAGCGGATAGCCCATCACCAGGGCGAGCACCAGCAGGCAGGGCGCGAGGAGCAGCCAGGGGGTTCCGGCGGACGGGCGTTTCGCCCGTGGTCTGCCCGGTGGCGCGGGCGGTGGCGGTGACGGCCGCCGCGGCGGCGCCTTGGCAGGGGTGGTCGTGTCTGCGGCACTCATCCGCGCGCTCCTCAGCGGTCCTTCGGGTCGTACGGGAGGCAGGGCCCGGGAGGTCGCGGGCCCTGCCCTCAGGTCACTTGGTGTTGATGACCTTGTCGATCGCGGCGTCCGCGTCCTTCGCGGCGGCCTCGACCGTCTTCTTGCCGGTGCCGATGCTCTGGAGCATGGTCTGGAGCACCTGGGCCTTCTCGACCTGGCCCCAGCCGGGGGCCATCGGGACGAACCAGTTGGACTCGGCCGCGGTGGCCGGGACCGCCGTCGCCGGGTCGTTCTTGAGGGTCGCGAGGTCGGTCTTGTTGTTGGGCAGGTTGCCCTTGGCGATCAGGCCCTTCTGCCCGGCGGGACCGGTGAAGGCGTTGATCCACTCGGCGGCGAGGCCCTGCGCGTCGGACTTCACCGGGACGGCGAGGTCGGAACCGCCGAGGAAGACGGGGAGGTTCTTGCCGGACGGGCCGGGCATCACGAAGTTCTCGACGTTGCCGGCCAGCTTGCCGGTCTTGTCGTTCTCCTTGGCGGCGGCGGTCGCGCCCTCCCAGGCGGGGGCGAAGATCATGCCGGACTTGCCCTGGCCGTAGACGATGTAGCGGTCGGACTCGTCCTTGGTCTTGTCGCCGTGCATGTACTTGTCGAGGACCGTCTTGAACTCGTTCAGGCCCTTGAGGGACTCCGGCGAGGAGAGACTGGCCTTCCACTGGCCGCCGTCCTCCTTGGCGATGGAGCCGCCGGCGTCGTAGACGAAGGACATGGCCGCGTACCAGTCACGGCTGGGCTGGTACCAGGCGGAGAACTTGCCGCCCTCCTTCTTCTGCACCTTGTCCAGCGCCGCGGTGAGCTCCGCGTACGTCTTCGGCGTGGACGTCACCCCGGCGGCGGCGAAGACGTCCTTGCGCCAGTTGGCGACGCGGCCGCCGGCGTAGTACGGCACGCCGTAGGTCTTGCCGTCGTAGGTCACCGAGGCCTTGAGGCCGTCGAGCCAGGCGGAGGAGTTGTCGAACTTGCCCGCGTCGAGGGGGGCGAAGGCGCCCTTGACCATGTAGCCGAGCATCTCGGTGTTGCCCATCTCGACGACGTCGGGGGCCTTGTCGGTGGCGAGGACGGCGTCCAGCTTGGCGTTCTTGTCCGGCCAGCCGTAGTACTCGTGGTTGATCTTGACGCCGGGGTGCGACTTCTGGACCGCCGCGTCGGCGGCCTTCACCAGCTCGGGCCAGTTGTTCTGCGCGTCGACGGTGAGCCAGACGGTCAGCTCCTTGGCGTCGGTGCCCTTCGAGTCCCCACTGCCGCTGTCGTCCCCGCACGCCGCGATGGAGACCATCATGCCCGCGATACCGATCGCGGCTATCAGCTTGCGCTTCACGCCATCCTCCTCAGGGATGCCACACCCCCCGCCCACGGGCCGGGACCTCGATCTCTGGACCAATGGTGTAGACCAGTGCGCAGAGCTTGGCTCAGACCATTAAGCCTGTCAAGGGTGGCCGAATCCCCTCCGACCAGCTGTTATGGGACCTACATATGCAGGAACCTTTAAGTAAGAAGCCGTCGAAAACATCGACGTCGGAGGCCATCGCTCCGGTAGACCATTTGACCTGGTGGACTAGACCAGCAAAGGTTGCGACGGTATACAGAGGGGATCACGGAACGGCGGGGCAGCACCGCCGCGTCCGTGCCACGATGTGACCCGCATCCGAGGCCGGGAAGGCAGGACATGAGCACCGACGTCAGCAGTGCGGCGAACGAGGGTGGGGCGACCGTCCGTACCGCGCGCGTGCCCAAGTACTACCGGTTGAAGAAGCATCTGCTCGACATGACGCAGACCCAGTCGCCGGGCACCCCGGTCCCGCCGGAGCGCACGCTGGCGGCCGAGTTCGACACCTCGCGCACGACGGTCCGCCAGGCGCTGCAGGAGCTCGTCGTGGAGGGCCGGCTCGAACGCATCCAGGGCAAGGGCACCTTCGTCGCCAAGCCGAAGGTCTCCCAGGCCCTGCAGCTCACCTCGTACACCGAGGACATGCGCGCCCAGGGCCTCGAGCCGACCTCGCAACTGCTGGACGTCGGCTACATCACCGCGGACGACCGCCTCGCCGGGCTGCTCGACATCACGGCCGGCGGGCGGGTGCTGCGCATCGAGCGGCTGCGGATGGCCAACGGCGAGCCGATGGCCATCGAGACGACCCATCTTTCGGCGAAGCGCTACCCGGCCCTGCGCCGGTCACTGGCCAAGTACACCTCGCTGTACACCGCCCTCGCCGAGGTCTACGACGTCCATCTCGCCGAGGCCGAGGAGACCATCGAGACCTCGCTGGCCACGCCCCGCGAGGCGGGCCTGCTCGGCACCGATGTGGGGCTGCCGATGCTGATGCTGTCCCGCCACTCGCTGGACCGGGCGGGCCTGCCGGTGGAGTGGGTGCGGTCGGTGTACCGGGGTGACCGGTACAAGTTCGTGGCGCGGCTGAAGCGGCCCGCCGAGTAGAGGGTCTGTGGAGGGCCTTCCGCTGGGCTTATCCGTCACTTACATTGCCTGCGCATTACATCTGTGATCAAGGCGATCGAGTGAGGGGCGGAGCCGCCGATGTCAGAGACCCCGGAAGTGACCAAGGGGCCGGTGGTGACGCCGTTGCGCGTCGCCATCGGCCTCTGCCTGTTCGCGCCCTTCGTGGCGATGCTGTGGGTGGGTTCGTACGCGAAGGTGGATCCGGCGTTCATCGGGATCCCCTTCTTCTACTGGTACCAGATGCTGTGGGTGCTGATCTCCACCGTGCTCACCGTGGTCGCGTACAAGCTGTGGCAGCTCGACCAGCGCGGTCGTGCGGGCTCCTCCTCCGCGAAGGGCGGTGCGTCGCGGTGAAGGACGGCGTGAACGGCGTGGCGCTCGCCGTCTTCATCTTCTTCTTCCTGGCCGTCACGGTCATGGGCTTCCTGGCCGCGCGCTGGCGCAAGGCCGAGAACGACAGCCTCGACGAATGGGGCCTGGGCGGCCGCTCGTTCGGCACCTGGGTCACCTGGTTCCTGCTCGGCGGCGACCTGTACACCGCGTACACCTTCGTCGCGGTGCCCGCGGCGATCTACGCGGCGGGCGCGGCCGGCTTCTTCGCGGTGCCGTACACGATCCTCGTCTACCCGCTGATCTTCACGTTCCTGCCCCGCCTGTGGTCGGTGTCCCACAAGCACGGCTATGTGACGACCTCGGACTTCGTGCGGGGCCGGTTCGGCTCGAAGGGCCTGTCACTTGCGGTCGCCGTCACCGGCATCCTCGCGACGATGCCGTACATCGCGCTCCAACTGGTCGGCATCCAGGCCGTGCTGGACGTGATGGGCGTCGGCGGCGGGGAGAACACCAACTGGTTCGTGAAGGACCTGCCGCTGCTGATCGCCTTCGGCGTGCTGGCCGCCTACACCTACTCCTCCGGTCTGCGGGCCCCCGCGCTGATCGCGTTCGTGAAGGACACGCTGATCTACATCGTCATCGCGGTGGCGATCATCTACATCCCGATCAAGCTCGGCGGCTTCGACGACATCTTCGCCAAGGCGGGCGAGGCGTTCAGCCAGACCAACCCTGCGACGGGCAAGCCGCGCGGTGCGCTGACCCCGGCCGAACCCGGCCAGTGGACGTACGCGACGCTCGCGCTCGGCTCGGCGCTGGCGCTGTTCATGTACCCGCACTCCATCACCGCGACGCTGTCCTCGCGCAGCCGTGAGGTGATCCGCCGCAACACCACGATCCTGCCCCTGTACTCGCTGATGCTGGGCCTGCTCGCGCTGCTGGGCTTCATGGCGATCGCGGCCGGGGTCAAGGTCACCAACGGGCAGCTGGCGATCCCGCAGCTGTTCGAGGACATGTTCCCCTCCTGGTTCGCGGGCGTCGCGTTCGCGGCGATCGGCATCGGCGCGCTCGTGCCGGCGGCCATCATGTCGATCGCGGCCGCGAACCTCTTCACCCGCAACATCTACAAGGACTTCATCAGGCCGGACGCGACGCCCGCGCAGGAGACCAAGGTCTCCAAGCTGGTCTCGCTCCTTGTGAAGGTGGGCGCGCTGGTCTTCGTCCTGACCATGGACAAGACGGTGGCCATCAACTTCCAGCTGCTGGGCGGCATCTGGATCCTGCAGACGTTCCCCTCCCTGGTCGGCGGCCTCTTCACCCGCTGGTTCCACCGCTGGGCGCTGCTCGCCGGCTGGGCGGTCGGCATGGTCTACGGCACCTTCGCCGCGTACGGGGTCGCCTCCCCGACGCAGAAGCACTTCGGCGGTTCGGCGAAGGAGATCCCCGGCATCGGCGAGATCGGCTACATCGGCCTGACGGCGTTCGTCCTCAACGTCGTCGTCACGGTGGTCCTGACCTTCGTCCTGAAGGCCGCCAAGGCCCCCGACGGCGTCGACGAGACGACTCCGTCGGACTACACGGCGGACGCGGGCGACCCGGGCGTCCAGGTGGAGCTGCCCCCGGCGACCGCGGGCACGTCCCACTAGTCCCGCAAGTCCCGCAAGTCCCTACGGAGGACGGAAGGACGGAAGGACGACACGACGGCAGGACGGCAGGACGGCAGGACACGGGCTGGTGCCGTGACCGGCACTAGTCGCGTGTCCGTCGGGCCATCGCGTCCCAGAAGCGGTCCAGTTCGCCGACCCGCATGCCGACCCAGTGCGGGGTCTTCCTGCGCAGCCCCCGGGGCAGCCAGCGCCGGACGCTGCCGGGCAGCAGGGCCTGCTGCTGGCGGCAGAACGGCTCGCGGATCTCTCCCCGGGGCACACCGCCCCGGGGAGGGTACGGGCAGAGCTGGAACTTGCAGTCGGGCAGACAGGCCGTGCCCGGTGCGGGCGGGGTCGCCGTGCCGATGCGCAGTCCGGGCCGCAGCGGCTCCCGGTCCGTGCGGATGCACGGCGGCAACGACATCCCGGGCTGCTCCATGCGGGCCAGGCGCTCCTCGACCTCGTCCGGGTGGCCGTCCCGTTCGACGAGGTTCAGCATCACCAGGACGTCCGCGACCAGGCGTTGGGCGCGCGGGTCGAGGGTGCTCCAGCCGACCGAGGGGGGAATCCACAGGCTGTGCCTGCGGTATCCCCCGGTGTCGCCCGCGCGGGCCCCGATGTTGTCGGCGACGCCCTTCTCGTCGATCCACAGGAACCGCTCGGGCTGGCCGGTCTCCAGGGCGAGGGCGGCCAGGTCGCCGGCCTCGGCGACGAACGGATGCAGGCGCCGTCGGGCGACCCCGTCCGGGGAGCCCGGCGCCGCGTTCACCGTGCCCGCCATCGACAGCCAGCGCTCCACCGTCTGTACGGCGGTGGCCCCGCCGACCAGCTGGAACGGCTGGTGCCCGTCGGAGCGGCCGCCGGCCATGTCGGGGAGTTCCCACAGGCACAGCGCCTGGAGCAGGCTGAGCTGCGCGTACCAGCAGCGTGACTGCTGCAGCACGGTCTCCGCCTGGCGGATCAGGTCGTCCCGGCCTCCCAGGTAGGTGTGCGGATGCCGGTGGCGCCGGTTGGCCGCGTACTTGAAGCCCTGGGCCAGCGCGGCCTCCAGGGCGAGCGGCAGATCGGGGGCGCCGCCGGTGAACTTCGGGTCGAGGTGGCTCAGCCATTTGGTGAGGCGTTCCCGGGCCTCGTCGCGATGGGCCTCGTCGACGGAGCCCAGGAGCATCGGGAGCATCCAGGCCCGCATCACGAACTCCCGGAAGAGATCGACCCGTTGATCACGGTAGCGCCGGTTCAGTTCCTTGCGGTCCTCCTGCAGCCGGCCGATGTCCTCGTCCGGCGCGCCTCCCGGGCTCGCGCGGACCGCCCGGGCCCTTCCCATCCGCGCGGCCCATGTCTCGTACTCCTGTCTCTTCCAGACCTTCAGCCTGTCGAGGCGTTCGTTGTACTCGTGCACGGGGTCGGTGTTCAGGCCGACCCGCTCGCGGATCACCGCGAACGCCGCGTTGCCCCCGGCGCCGAACTCCTGGGCGACGACCAGGCGGATGGAGTAGGAGGGTTCCTGCACGGCCAGTTGGAAGAGCTCCCAGTACAGCGGGGTGGTGTCGATCCGGTCGGAGACCGCCCGCAAGGCGGCCCCCAGCTGTTTGAGCACCCTGCGCTTGGCGTCCCTCAGGGTGCGCCGGTCGCCCTTGATGCCGGGCCAGTGCCGGCGCACCGCTCGCACGATCTCGTCCAGATGCCTCGGGTCGGCCTCGGCGCTCTCGATCTCCAGGGCGGCCGCATAGAGGTCCAGGGCCTTGGGGTCGTCCGTGCGCCGGTCCGCGGCGGCGCACAGCCGGCGGGCGAGCGGACGGCCCCGCACGGGGCCCCGCCGTACCCGCTCCGCGATCTCCTCGCGCACCTCGGCCCGCACACCGCGCCCGCGGGCCGGCGGGTCTGCCGCCCGCCCCCGGGACAGCAGGACGAGGGCGATCAGCAGTTCACGGCTGGGGCCGGGCGGCTGCAGCGCCTGCCCGGTCAGGTCCCCGGCGCGCCGCTCCCCCAGGTGGCTCAGCACGCGAGAGCCGAAGTAGGCCTGGACGATGCTGTGCGGGAAACGGACCCGGTGCTCGAAGCCCTCCACCAGTCTGAGCCTGGTCGCGTGGGCCGCGAAGCGGGCGAGGACGGCATGGCACTGGTCCATGTTGCCCTCGCGCAGCCGCCTGCGCGCCGGTTCGCCGAGCCGCTCGCACAGCGCGTCCCAGATCTGCTGCCGGTGCCAGTCGGAGAGCGTGTGGTCGCGCTTGCCGTACTGGTCGAAGCCGCGGCCGGCCCACAGGCGCTCGGCCCGGACGCGGGCGCGCCGGGCCGCGCCGGGGTGCAGGACGTCCGGGTCGAGCAGCTCCGCGAAGTCGACCTCCAGTGTGTCCTGGAGCAGTCCGACGCAGGCCAGGGCGCAGACCACCTCGAGCGTGTCGCGGCGCTCGCCGGGGGTGAGTGCGACGTCCTCGCGCAGCTTCCCCTCGCACAGTGCCCCGGCCCAGGTCTCCAGCAGCCAGAGCCGCAGGGTGGCGCGGTCGCGGCTGCGGGTGATGACGTGCTGCGGGTCGTCCTCCGGACGGTCGTGCTCCAGGATTCCCCTCCGGTGGAGTTCGCGGGCGATCTGCAGGTAGATCGGAGACTCGGTCACCTCCGCCGTCTCGACGATCCAGTCCACCCGGCGCTCGTCGGTCTCGGGCACGTCCGCCGCGACGAAACGCAGCGCCTCCTCCTCGCCGAGGGGTTCGAGCACCACGATGGCGGCGGAGGTGGTCTCCAGCGGGCTGTGCGGCCGGGAGGCGATGACCAGGGGCAGTTTCTCCTCGCGGGCGCGCTCGATGGCCCGGCGGATGACGTTGTCCCGGTTCTGCTGTCGGCCGTCGTCGAGCAGGGCCTCCTCCAGGCCGTCGGCGAGGACGACCGGCTTGTCGTCGGCGAGGAGTTGCTGCCACACCCGGTCGATCTTGCTGCGCGCCAGAACGCCCTTGGGCGCCTCCTGGGCGAACCGCTGCCTGGCCAGCTGTTCGAAGTTCAGGTCGGCGCCGTCCGTCGCGTCGCGCAGCCGGATCGGCACCGGTACGGCGTTCTGGCGGGCCAGGAGTTCGGTGAGCCGTACGAGGACGGCGGTCTTCCCCGCGCCGACGCCGCCGACGAGCAGATACGGCCGCCGGGTGTCGCGCTCCCGCAGCCGCTCGGCGATGACCTGGGCGATGTCCTCGCGGCCGACGATCTCGCGGATGTCGTATCCGGCGGTGGGCACCAGCCGACGGGGATCCCGCAGGGCCTTGGCCAGATATCGCCGCTTGGTCCAGCGGTACCACCAGAACAGGAAGAGCGCGGCGGCGAGCGAGGCGGCGAGGACCGGACCGACGAACCGGGAGACGATCTCGAACCCCCCGTTCTTCTCCCGCCACTTCTCGAAGCGGGTCATGTGGTCCGTGGCGAGGATGAACACGCCCTCCCCGATCCAGGCGAGCACCGCCAGGACGGCGACCAGCCAGATCGCCCGGGTGACGTTGGCGTAGGAGAGCCACCGGCGCCACTTCTTGGGACGGACGACGCCGCGGCGCGCCTCCAGACGGAGCGTCAGGGAGTGCCAGCGGCCGACGAGCCCGTGTCCGAGGCGAGTTCCCGCCCGCCGGAAAGGCAGGGTGGCCATCGGCGCGTCGCGCGGTCGCTCCTTGCCGGGCGGATGGCGGACGACCCTCGTCATGGCGTTCTCCTTCCGAGTCCCGGAAGTTCCCGGGACGGAGGACTCGCGGACAGAGGACTCGCGCGGCGCCGACGGCTACTTCCATGGAAACACTCCCGACAGCCGCCGCAACCCGGGCGTCCGGCAGACTCAGGGCCATGGACATCGCCATACGGCAGGTCGCACCCGCCGAGTACGAGCCCCTGGGCGACATCACCGCCCGCGCCTACCTGAACGACGGCCTCCTCGACTTCGGGGAGAGCGACTCGTATCTGCACGAACTGAGGGACGTCGCGAAGCGGGCGGCGACCGCAGAGGTTCTGGTGGCCGTGGACGGCGGCGAGCTGCTGCTCGGCGGCGTCACCTTCGTCCCGGGCCCCGGCCCCATGGCCGATCTGGCCCGCGCCGGCGAGACGGAGATCAGGATGCTGGCTGTCGCACGCCGGGCTCGCGGCCGGGGCGTCGGCGAGGCTCTGGTGCGGGCCTGCGTCGAACGGGCGCGAGCCGTGGAAGGCTGCACGAGCGTCGTCCTGTCGACCCAGCGCTCCATGAGCGCGGCCCACCGCCTCTACGAACGCCTCGGCTTCGTCCGCACACCGGAGCGGGACTGGAGGCCCCTGCCGGACCTGGACGACATCACTCTGCTCACCTACCAGTTGACGCTCTGAAACCACCCCGACACAACATCTGGTGGTGGCGTGACAGGCGAGCACAAGATGTATGCTCATGCTCGCTGTCGCCGCAGGGGAATCCGGTGCGAATCCGGAACTGTCCCGCAACGGTGTACTCGCGTGCATCCCTACCCATATGGGCACGCCTGTTCAGTCCGAGGTCCTGCCGACAGCGCGCCCGGCCGTCCGGTCCGGGTGTCCTGACGTCCGGGCCTCGTGGAGTGGGCCGGTGGACGCGACGCCCCCGCGCGCTCGTGTGCTGCCCCCTGCCCTCCGCAAGGCCCCCTGCCGAGCGAGGGAGAGCCCCACGTGACCATCGCGCCAGCCGAACCGGCCTCAGTCACCGAGCTGAAGACCGACGGTCCCGGGACCGCGTTGCTGCGTACCCTGACCGAGCTGACCGTCGATCTGCCCGACGCCGACCCGGGCCGGGTCGCGGCCGCCGCGCTGCGCGGCCGGTCTGCGCGGGCCGCCTCCGAGATCACCGCGGAGCTGCGCGAGCTGGCCACCGAGGCGGCCGCCGGCCTGATCTCCGAGGACCCCGCCTACTCGAAGCTGGCCGCCCGGCTGCTGACGATCGGCATCGCCGCGGAGGCCGCCTCCCAGGGCGTCACGTCGTTCACCGAGTCGGTCGCCGTCGGGCACCGCGAGGGTCTGATCGCGGACCGCACCGCCGAGTTCGTGCGCGTTCACGCGGCCCGCCTCGACGCGCTGATCGACACCGCCGCCGACGACCGCTTCGGCTACTTCGGACTGCGCACCCTGCACAGCCGCTACCTGCTGCGGCACCCGATCACCCGCAAGGTCGTCGAGACGCCCCAGCACTTCCTGCTGCGGGTCGCCGCCGGTCTCGCCGAGGACGACACGGTCCGCGCCCTGGACGAGGTCGCGGCGCTCTACCGGCTGATGAGCCGGCTGGACTACCTCCCGTCCTCCCCCACCCTCTTCAACTCCGGCACCCGGCATCCGCAGATGTCGTCCTGCTACCTCCTCGACTCCCCGCTGGACGAGCTGGACTCCATCTACGACCGCTACCACCAGGTCGCCCGGCTGTCGAAGCACGCCGGCGGCATCGGGCTGTCGTACTCCCGCATCCGCAGCCGGGGTTCCCTGATCCGCGGCACCAACGGGCACTCCAACGGCATCGTGCCGTTCCTCAAGACGCTGGACGCCTCCGTCGCCGCCGTGAACCAGGGCGGCCGGCGCAAGGGCGCGGCGGCGGTCTACCTGGAGACCTGGCACTCCGACATCGAGGAGTTCCTGGAGCTGCGGGACAACACCGGCGAGGATGCCCGGCGTACGCACAACCTGAACCTCGCCCACTGGATCCCGGACGAGTTCATGCGCCGGGTCAACGCCGACGAGCCGTGGTCGCTGTTCTCCCCGGCCGACGTGCCCGAGCTGGTGGACCTGTGGGGCGACGAGTTCGACGCGGCCTACCGCAGGGCCGAGTCCGCCGGTCTGGCCAGGAAGACCATCCCGGCCCGAGACCTGTACGGCCGTATGATGCGCACCCTCGCGCAGACCGGCAACGGCTGGATGACCTTCAAGGACGCGGCCAACCGCACCGCCAACCAGACGGCCGAGCCGGGTCACGTCGTGCACTCCTCCAACCTGTGCACGGAGATCCTGGAGGTCACGGACGACGGCGAGACGGCGGTGTGCAACCTGGGCTCGGTGAACCTGGGCGCGTTCGTCGACACGGCGAACGGCGACATCGACTGGCAGCGGCTGGACGAGACCGTCCGCACGGCGGTCACGTTCCTGGACCGCGTCGTCGACATCAACTTCTACCCGACCGAGCAGGCGGGCCGTTCCAACGCCCGCTGGCGTCCGGTCGGGCTGGGCGCGATGGGCCTTCAGGACGTCTTCTTCAAGCTGCGGCTGCCCTTCGACTCGCCCGAGGCCAAGGCCCTTTCCACCCGCATCGCCGAGCGCGTCATGCTCGCCGCCTACGAGGCCTCCGCCGACCTGGCCGAGCGCAGCGGCCCGCTGCCGGCCTGGGAGAAGACCCGCACGGCCAGGGGCGTGCTGCACCCGGACCACTACGGCGTCGAGTTCGCCTGGCCCGAGCGCTGGGCGGCGCTGCGCGAGCGGATCGCCTCGACGGGACTGCGCAACTCCCTGCTGCTGGCCATCGCGCCCACCGCCACCATCGCCTCCATCGCGGGCGTCTACGAGTGCATCGAGCCGCAGGTGTCGAACCTGTTCAAGCGCGAGACGCTGTCCGGCGAGTTCCTCCAGGTCAACTCGTACCTGGTGCGCGAGCTCAAGGAGCTCGGCGTCTGGGACGCCCGCACCCGTGAGGCGCTGCGCGAGGCGAACGGCTCGGTGCAGGGCTTCGCGTGGATCCCGGCCGAGGTGCGGGACCTGTACCGCACGGCGTGGGAGATCCCCCAGCGCGGCCTGATCGACATGGCCGCCGCCCGTACCCCGTACCTGGACCAGGCGCAGTCGCTGAACCTGTTCCTGGAGACGCCGACGATCGGCAAGCTCTCCTCGATGTACGCGTACGCGTGGAAGTCGGGCCTGAAGACGACGTACTACCTGCGCTCGCGCCCGGCCACCCGGATCGCCCGGGCCGCCCGCGCCCAGGCGCAGACCGAGAACACCATCCCCGTGCAGCAGGCCGCCGACCCCGACGCCGTCGCCTGCTCCCTGGAGAACCCCGAGTCCTGCGAGGCCTGCCAGTAATGACCACCGCACCCGAGAAGACCGAGAAGAACCTGCTCGACCCGGGCTTCGAGCTGACCCTGCGCCCGATGCGCTACCCCGACTTCTACGAGCGCTACCGGGACGCGATCAAGAACACCTGGACCGTCGAGGAGGTCGACCTCCACTCGGACGTCACCGACCTGGCGAAGCTGTCCGAGGGCGAGCAGCACATGATCGGCCGGCTGGTCGCGTTCTTCGCGACGGGCGACTCGATCGTGGCGAACAACCTCGTGCTGACGCTGTACAAGCACATCAACTCCCCCGAGGCGCGCCTGTACCTGTCCAGGCAGCTCTTCGAGGAGGCCGTGCACGTCCAGTTCTATCTGACGCTGCTGGACACCTATCTGCCCGACCCGGACGACCGGGCGGCGGCCTTCGCGGCGGTGGAGAACATCCCGTCCATCCGGGAGAAGGCCGAGTTCTGCTTCAAGTGGATCAACGAGGTGGAGAAGCTGGAGCGGCTGGAGTCGCAGGCCGACCGGCGCCGCTTCCTGCTCAACCTGATCTGCTTCGCCGCGTGCATCGAGGGCCTGTTCTTCTACGGCGCGTTCGCGTACGTCTACTGGTTCCGCAGCCGGGGCCTGCTGCACGGTCTGGCCACCGGGACCAACTGGGTGTTCCGCGACGAGACCATGCACATGAGCTTCGCCTTCGAGGTGGTCGACACCGTCCGCAAGGAGGAGCCGGAGCTCTTCGACGACCGGCTCCAGGAGGAGGTCACCGCCATGCTCCGGGAGGCCGTCGAGGCCGAGCTGCAGTTCGGGCGCGATCTGTGCGGCGACGGCCTGCCGGGCATGAACACCGAGTCGATGCGGCAGTACCTCGAGTGTGTCGCCGACCAGCGTCTGACGCGGCTCGGCTTCGCCCCGGTGTACGGCTCGGAGAACCCCTTCTCCTTCATGGAGCTGCAGGGCGTTCAGGAGCTGACCAACTTCTTCGAGCGTCGTCCGTCGGCGTACCAGGTCGCGGTGGAGGGCACCGTGGACCTGGACGAGGACTTCTGAGTCCACGTCCGGTCCCGGGTCACCGGCCGCACGGCCGTTGCCGCCTGCGCGGCGGCCTTCAGCTGGCGGTCGATCCGGCGCTCGTGGAGATGTCCCACGAGCGCCGGAGCCGCGAGGACGAGGAAGAGGGCCAGGACGGTGAGGTACTCGCTGATTGCGTTCATGAGGTAAGCGTCGTGCACGGCGGATGCTCCTGACAGTGGCAGGACTGCCGCACATCTTCAAATTACTGCCACTCCGGTGCACACTGGCGGCATGCTGAACAACGTGGTCGCGATCCTCCTGGACGGTGTGCACCCCTTCGAACTGGGCGTCGTCTGCGAGGTCTTCGGGATCGACCGCAGCGACGAGGGGCTGCCGGTCTACGACTTCGCCGTCGCCTCGGCGGAGGGGCCGACGCTGAGCACCCACGCCGGGTTCACCATGAGCACCCCACACGGTCTGGAGCGGCTGGAGAGCGCCGACCTGATCGCCGTGCCGGCCGGCGACACCTACGGCGAGCGGGACTTCCCGCCGGAGCTGCTCGACGCGCTGCGCCGGGCCGTGGACCGCGGCACGCGGGTGCTCAGCGTCTGCTCGGGCGCGTTCGTGCTGGGCGCGGCGGGACTGCTGGACGGGCGGCGCTGCGCGGTGCACTGGCGGCACGCCGAGCGGCTGGCCCGGCAGTATCCGCGCACCGTCGTGGAACCGGACGTGCTCTACGTCGACGAGGACCCGGTGATCACCTCGGCCGGGACGGCCGCGGGCATCGACGCCTGTCTGCACATCGTCCGCAAGGAGCAGGGCCCGGAGGTCGCCAACCGGATCGCCCGGCGGATGGTGGTGCCGCCGCACCGGGACGGCGGCCAGGCCCAGTACATCGAGCGGCCGCTGCCCCGGTCGCGGTGCGACACCGTCGGCGAGGTGCTCGCGTGGATGGAGCAGCACCTCGACCAGGAGATCACGGTCGAACGGCTCGCGGAGCGCGCGCACATGTCGCCGCGCACCTTCGCCCGCCGTTTCCAGCAGGAGACCGGCACCACCCCCTACCGATGGCTGCTGCGTCAACGGGTGCTGCTGGCACAGCAGTTGCTGGAAGCCACGGACGAGACGGTGGACGCGATCGCCTGGCGAGCCGGTTTCGGCACGGCGGGCGCCCTGCGTCACCAGTTCGTGCAGGCGCTGGGGACGACCCCCAACGCCTACCGGCGCACGTTCCGCGGTCCGCAGGCCGTCGCCTGAGCCGCGGCTCTCACCCGGGTATCGCCCGCAGCAGCAGCCGGCGCGGCCGGAGCGTGATGCCGATGTGCGTCCGGTTGTCGGAGCCGGGCGCCGGCTCGAAGCGGAACGCCTTCGCCACCACCGCCGTGATCAGCGTCAGCTCGGCCATCGAGAAGTGGTCGCTGGGGCACTTGCGGTTGCCGACGCCGAACGGCGTCATGGCGTACTTCGGCAGCTCCGCGGAGCGGCCGGGCAGCCAGCGGTCGGGGTCGAACTCCGTGTGGCGCTCGTACGACCGCGGATCGCGCTGAACCGCGTACGGGCTGTAGACGATGTCGGCCCCGGCGGGAATGCGGTAACCGCCGAGCTCCGTGTCGGTCACCGCGCGCCGGGTCAATATCCATACGGCGGGATAGAGCCGCATGGTCTCGACGACGACATTGGCGGTGTGCCGGAGCTTTCGAACGTCGTCGAATGCGACCGGCCGGTCGCCGACAACGTTTTTCACCTCTTCGCGGATCTTGTCCACTTGATCCGGGTGCTCGGTGAGGACGTGGAGCAACGACATGACCACTGAGCCGGCGGTTTCGCTGCCCGGGGTGAGTATCGCGATGACCTGGTCGTGGATCTCCTGCTCCCCGATCGGGTCGCCATTCTCGTCCTTCGCCTCCAGCAAAGCCGTCAGCAAATCGTCCGGTTTTTGACCGGATGCCCTTCGGTCGGCGACGATCTCGTCCACCAGCCGGTGCAGATCGGCCAGCGCCCGGTTGAATTCTCGGTTGGCCGGAACCGGTACCCGATAAAGCGGTCCGAGAGGTACGACCATGCGCTGGTACATGCCGGCGAACAGCGTGGCGAGCGCGGAGGTGATGCGCTCGGACCGGGCGTCCATGTAGCTCCCGCGCATCAGGCAGCGGGCCGAGATGCGCACGGACACCCGGAAGGCCTCCGCGGTGACGTCGAGGACCTCGCCCCTCGTCCAGCGCTCGACGAGCGCGTGCGCCTCCTCCTCCATGATCGGGCCGTAGCCGGGGATGGCGTCGAGCCGGAACGCGGGCTGGATCGTGCGCCGCTGGCGGCGGTGCAGCGGTCCGTTGGCCGTGGCCACGCCCTCTTTGCCGAGCAGGCTCTCCAGGGACTCCCACAGGGGGCCGGAGATGATGTAGTCGGGGCTGAGCGCCAGGGCGCCGGTGAGGTCCGGCGCGGTGACGGCGTACACCGTCTTGGGGCCGAGCCTGAGGCGGACCACGTCGCCGTGGTCGCGGAGCCGGGCCAGGAAGGCCAGCGGGTCACGGGCCAGCTTCCAGCCGTGCCCGAGGAGCGGCACCCTGCCACCGGCCAACGGTGGCTCACGCAGTTCGGGTGCCTCGGCGGTCGCGGGTTTCACCGACTCGACGGTCATTTCTCACCTGCCGCTTCGTTGTTGACGTACGGGGGCGTGGACCGGTCGTCCCAGCTTTCGACCCTGTAACGGCCGGACTCGTGATGGAACCAGTAGACGGAACTGAACCAGTTCCGCATATTGCCGAGGCAGGCCCGCACGGCGGCGCCGAGCTGCATTCCACGGACCGTCCCGTCGTCAAGTCGGTCGGCGAGCCTCAAGACTTCCTTCTCAACGGCGAGGAACTCGGATATGCATTCTTCGATGCGCCGCCTTATTTCTTCGACAGCCTCTTCGAGAGTCATTCCCTGATGAGTGACGAGACTGATTCCTAGATTATGCACCTCGTCGCCCGCCAATTCCTTGGGGAGCGAGCAGAGGTCGTTGTACCAGGCGGCGAACTCCTGACTCAGCAGAGCCGCACGCCGATAGGACGGGTGTTTCCGCACCGAGTCCGGGAGTTCGCATCCCGCGCTCGGCTCCAACAGGTCGGTCCAGATCCAGTGCGCGAACGTGAGCCGACGCAGGGCGAGGTATTCCTCGACACCGGGAATGCGCCCTTCGACGCGGTTGTGGAATTCCCGGTCGTACGCCTCGATCACGGTGTGGAAGTGCCGGGCGAACCGGGCGTTCCAGGTGCCGGGAAGGAAGGAGTACAGCCTGCCCACGCCGTCCGCGAGCCCGGCGACCAGCGGATCCCGGTGGGTCAGATGCTCTGCCGGGAAGTCCAGGGCCGCGTGCAAGCGGAACCTCAGCTGTCGCCAGGAGGACACCCGGCCGTGCACGACGTCACGGTCGTGCCGGTCGTCCCAGACGAAGAACCATGCGCTGTAGTCGGCTATGGCCTGCAGGACCGCTTCGGGTGCGCCGAGGTAGTAGCCCGCCATCAAGTCCGTGTAGCAAAGACCGTCGGCATATTCGGCGACCTTCCACGCCGGCATCAACCGTTTTTTCAGCAGCCAGGAGCGGGTGTTCTCCTGCAACTGGGGCCAATATGGATGCAGTTGCCGGGGAAACTCCGCCTCGATGACCGGAAGAGAGAGCGAGGGAGGGACCGCGGGCGCGGTCACCGTGGTGCTGTATGTGGTGCTGTATGGGAAAGCTGGCACGAACAACCCCTCTCAGCCGCCAGTGGGCGCACACCCCTCCCGCCGTGCCGGGCGTGCGCCGTTGCGTATCCCCGCTCATCCCATTCAGCACTACAACTGACCGTTCTGGGAACGGATTTGCTTCATTCACTACCCCAACATGCCGAGAATCCGCCCCCACGTGACTGGTTACGGATCAGCAGATGTGCAGTAGATGTGCGTAAGCGACCGAACGTCCGTCGGACACACGAACGACGCCTGTCCGGAAGAAGTCCGGACAGGCGTCGGGTGTACGGGTGCGGCTCAGTCGTTGGCGACCACGGGGTAGCGAGGCTCGTTCTCGGCCATCTGCCGCAGCGCGTCCTTGCGTTCGCGCTTGGAGAGACGGTCGATGTAGAGGTACCCGTAGAGGTGATCCGTCTCGTGCTGCAAACACCGTGCGAAGTATCCGGTGCCGCGCACCCTGATCGGGTTGCCCCGCTCGTCCTGACCCGTCACCTCGGCGTAGTCCGGACGGGCCAGCGGCGCGTACGCGGTCGGCACCGACAGACAGCCCTCGTTGCTGTCGTCCAGCCGGCGCCGGTCGGCGGGCAGCTCGACGAGCTTCGGGTTGCAGACGACACCGACGTGCCGGGCGCCCTCGTCGTCGGGGCAGTCGTAGACGAAGACCTTCAGGTCGACGCCGATCTGGTTGGCGGCCAGGCCCACGCCCTCCGCGGTGCGCTGCGAGGCGAACATGTCGTCCACCAGCTTCAGCAGCTCGTCGTCGAACGCGGTGACGTCCTTGCACTCCCTGTGGAGCACCGGGTTGCCGACGACCGTGATCGGCCGCGAGGCGCCGCGCTCACGGTGGGCCCGCTCGCGCTCCTCCGTCTCCTCGGTGTCGATGACGAAGCCCTCGTCGTCCACGGGGAGCACGCCCCCGTGCTGCTGATCGGTGTCCTGCTGCGCCATGACCGACGTATGCCTTCCTGACTGTGTCCTCCGAGGGCTGCCCTCGGACCCCCGCCCGGGGGTTCGTCGCTGATACAGGGTACGGGGACGGCTAGCAGACCTCTTCCAGGTCCCGCCAGTCGCGGGTGTCCGGGCTGTCGGCGACCCACCCGTCCAGCAGCCCCCGCACCAGCGAGGCGGGCGCGGCCACCCCGCACTCCCGCTCCGGCGCCCACAGCTGCCCGTCGGTCACGTGCCCGAGCGGGCCCGGGTGCCCCGGCTCGCTGTGGTCGTGCGGGTCCAGATGCTCGCCGTCCCCCTCGTCGGACGGCATCCGCGACTCCGAGCACATCCGGCACAGCAGCCGCACCGAGGACGACCAGTCCTCCGCCGCGAAGCCCGCGTCGGCGGCCAGCTGCTCCAGGGCGTCGCGGTCCGTCTCCGAGGCCGCCTCCAGCAGGACCACCCAGGTCGGCACCGGCGACGGGGCCCACAGCTCGATCTCGTCGAAGACGGGGTAGGAGTGACCGGCGGAAGTGGTCCGCTCACCGTGCGGCACCCCGTCGTGCAGCACGACCTCGCCCCAGCGGCGCCCGGAGGACGGCAGCGGGATCGACAGCACCTCCATGCGGGCGGGATCCAGCCGCCGCCCCCACACCACCTCGGCCTCGCCCTCGGGCGACAGCCGTACGGCCGCGCTGCCCAGCTCCATCCCGACCGGCTCGCCCGCGCCCGTGGCCTCGCCCGGCACGTGCAGCCCGTACGCCTGCCAGGCGCGGCGGGCCAGCGGCCAGTCCTGCAGGGCGGTGGCGGCGATGCCCACGTTCCACCAGTCGGGGGCCCCGGCCTCCCGGTCCAGCAGCGCGACGGCGCGGAGCCCGGCCGTGCGGGCCTGCTCCCAGTCGTGCCGGAACTTGTGCAGCAGGGCGAGGTTGAACCAGGACTCGGAAAGCCAGGGTTCCAGGTCGGCGGCACGTGTCAGGAGCGCGCCCGCGTCCTCGTACCGCCCGTCGCCGATCAGCGTGAACGCGCGGTCGGTGGCCTGCCGCCAGGAGGCGGAGGGCCGGTGCCGTCCCTTGCCGAAGATCCTCACGATTCCCGCCTGCCAGTTCCGTTCTGTGGGCTGGCCAGTGCCCCCGGACACTCTCTCCCTCGCATCCAACCACGTGTGGCCGGAAGGCCGCTCATTACCCATGGGTTACCCACCCACGGGCAGGGTCAGACCCGTCCTCGAAAGCACCCTGGCCAGCGCCTCCACCACCTCGGGTGCGTACTCCCGGCCGGTGCCGAGACGCAGCTCCTCCAGGGCGGTGAGAGGCCCGTCGGGACCGCTGCCCCGCACCCGCTCCTCGTATGCGTTCACCGCCCGGACTATCCGGGCGGCCACCGGTTGCTCCGGGTAGGGGTCGGCCTGCCGCTCGACGACCGTCGCCACCTGGGCGCTCACCCCGGTCTGGCGGACGACGGCCCCGCCGAGCAGCGCGATCCGCCGCTGCTCGGCCGCCGGCAGGCCCGCCGTGGCCCCCGCCGGAACCGGGTCGACGAGGCTGAGCTGCCCGATGTCGTGCATCAGGGCGGCGTACTCGAGGACGGTCAGCTCCGGCTCCAAAAGCCGCAGGTCCCGGCCCACCGCCCGGCTGAGCGCGGCGACCCGGTGGGCGTGTCCGGGCGGGGTGTACCCGGCGATCTCGGTGGCCCGGGCGAGAGAGGCGATGGTCTGCCGGTAGGTGGCGCGGACGGCCGCGTAGCGGCGCAGCGACAGCTGGGTGAGCAGCAGCGGCACCGAGAACACGGGGAGCGCCCACAGCCCCACGACGGCCACCGCGAGCGCCATCACCGCGCCGGTCGCGCACACCGCCGACCCGATCCCGGGAACCGCCCGCAGCTCCTCGCGCAGCAGCGGGGGGAACGGCCACCCGGTGCGGGAGCAGGCGAGGGCGGCCGCGACCACGGCGTCGCACAGGACGGTCAGGACCAGCAGCGCCAGCAGCAGCAGCGCGTACGCGGGGCCGCTCCAGCCGTCGAAGGCCCCGCGGTTGTACAGGGGCTGGAAACAGACGGCGGCGAACCCGACGGCCAGTACGCGCCGGACCAGGTGGTCGAGGACCTGCCCCTGCCCGCGGGCCAGCTGGGGCACGCTGCCGAGCAGGGAGGCGGCCGCGACCACCGCCACGACCTGGGCGACCCCGTGGTGCGTGGGATGCCCGGCGTGCTCCCCGAGCAGCGCGTACGACAGCGACCCGGCGGCGCCGAGCGGCGCGGTCTCGCGCAGTCCGGGCCCGCTCACCGGGCCGGCGTCGCCCGGGCGGAGCCGGGAGCGCGCGAGGGTCGGCTCGCCGACGGCCACGAGGACCCCGAAGGCGAGCGCGACGGGGCCCTCCCGCAGGCCCGTCAGGAAGGTGACGAGGAGGCAGCCCGCGGCCAGGAGGACGGCGGCCGTGTAGAGGGCGGCCAGGGCGCGGCGGGAGGTCGTCGGCGCGCCCGGCTCGCGGCAGAAGGTCACCGGCGCGCCTCCGAGCGGTCGTCGGGCGTCGGAGCGGGGGCCGGCACGCCGGGCCGGGTCTCCTCGGCGGTCACCACCGGGTGCCAGCCGTCCCGGTCGACGACCCGGGTCAGCGCGGTGACCATCCGGGGGTCGAAATGGGAGCCCGCGCAGCGCCGCAGCTCCTCGAGGGCCGCGGCCACCGGCCGGGCCCGGCTGTAGGACCGGGTGGAGGTCATCGCGTCGAACGCGTCCGCGACCGCGACCACGCGCGCGCACTCCGGGATCTGACCGCCCGCCAGTCCGTAGGGATAGCCGGTGCCGTCGATGCGCTCGTGGTGGTGGAGGATCGCCGAACGCGCCTCGCCGAGGAAGGAGATGCCCCGGGTGATCTCGTGCCCGTACTCGGGGTGCAGCTCGATCACCCGGCGTTCCTCGGGCGTCAGCGGCCCGTCCTTGCGCAACAGCCGGGTGGGCACGCCGAGTTTGCCGACGTCGTGCAGGATGCCGGCGAACCGGAGCATCTCGATCCGGTGCTCGTCCATGCCGAGTTCGCGCCCGATCGACATCGAGGCCTGGCCGACGCGTTCGCTGTGGCCGCGCGTGTAGCCGTCCTTGAGGTCGACGGCCTGCACCAGGGCGCGGATGGTCGCCTGGTGGGCGGCACGCTCACGGTGGTACTGGGCGAACACCCACCAGGACACCGCCATCGGGAAGAGCACCAGCAGCGCCGCGACGGGGCCGTACGGACTGTTCCACAGCACCGCCGTCATCAGTCCGGCGAGGCCGTGCACGGCGACCGGGGCGAGGGAGCGCAGGAACAGCCCCTGGCAGGCCGCCCGCAGCGGGAGCCCCTCGACGAGCGCCGGCATTCCGCCGTCGAGGAGGGCGAGCGCGGCGCAGAACACCAGCACGGCCGCGCCCGCCGGCAGGAGCGCGCACGGCAGGTCGGAGCCGGCGGCCACGGCCTCGTGCCCGCCGAGCGCCCCGTGCGTCCGCGCCGCCAGCCACACGGCGAGCGACGACTCGGCGGCCCGCCAGACGCGGCGCAGCAGGAAGGGGGACTGCTCGACGTGCGAGAACAGCGCTCCGGGCAGCGGGACGAGGGCGGCCGCGGAGGGCGTCAGCAGGAAGGCCCCGGCGAGCAGCACGGGGTGGAGGGTGGCGGCGAACCTGCGGCGGGCGACCTGCTCGCCCGCCGCGTACACCGCGGCCAGCAGGGCCACGGCCCACCAGGGGGTCCGCGGGCCGGGGAGCGAGGGGAGCGTGCAGCACAGCGCGGCGAGGGCGACACAGGCGACGTAACCGCGCGCCCGCGCCGGGATCCCCTCCATGGCCACTCCCCCCAGCCGTGCCTGTCCGGGCTCAGGAGCCTAGGACGGCCGGGGGTGGGTCTGCGGGCGTATCACCCGCGGATTAGCACATTCGGGTGACGGCGACGCCCTGCGGGCCCGATGTTCACCGACGGTGGGCGAGCACCCGGGCCCCGCGGGTCAGGACTCCTGGGAAGTCGCCGACGTGGTGGCCACGTCATGCTCGGGGACGGCCTGGCCGGAGCGGATCAGGTCGATCCGGCCCATGACCTTGGCGCGCAGGTCGGTCGGCACGTCGTCCTGTCCGCAGCACCGCTTGACCAGCTTCTTCACGGCCTCTTCCAGCCCGTACTTCTCCAGGCAGGGCGAGCACTCCTCGAAGTGGTGCTGGAACTTGTCCCGGTCGAGAGGAGGCATCTCGCTGTCGAGATACTCGTACAGGTGGTCGAGGACCTCACTGCAGTCCGTCTCGTGCGGATCTCCGCAGCTCATGAGCCCGAACCTTTCGCTTCGTTCGACTCTCCGGCGCCGGCCGGGACCAGTCCGCGCTCACGGGCGTAGTCCTCGAGCATGCCGCGCAGTTGACGGCGGCCCCGGTGCAGCCGGGACATCACCGTGCCGATGGGTGTCCCCATGATGTCCGCGATCTCCTTGTACGCAAAGCCCTCTACGTCCGCGAGATACACGGCGATCCGGAACTCCTCCGGAATGGCCTGAAGCGCTGCCTTCACGTCCGAGTCGGGCAGGTGGTCCAGCGCCTGCGACTCCGCGGAGCGCAGACCCGTGGACATGTGCGACTCGGCGCGCGCCAGCTGCCAGTCCTCGATCTCCTCGGCCGCACTGCGCTGGGGTTCGCGCTGCTTCTTGCGGTACGAGTTGATGAAGGTGTTGGTGAGGATCCGGTAGAGCCAGGCCTTGAGGTTGGTGCCCTCCCGGAACTGGTGGAAGGACGCGTACGCCTTGGCGTACGTCTCCTGCACCAGGTCCTCGGCGTCCGCCGGGTTGCGCGTCATGCGCAGGGCGGCCGAGTACATCTGGTCGAGGAACTCGAGCGCGTCCCGCTCGAAGCGCGCGCTGCGCTCCGCGGTGGACTCCACGCCCCTCTCCCCGCTCACGCCCTGGCCCTCGGGCAGCTCCGCCTGGCCGTTGTCGGTCCCTGCGTCGGTACCGGTGACCGGACCCACCTCCTCAAGATCGCGGGCAGAATCGAAACCGATCCCACTCGAATCGGAGGATAGACGACTACCCGTGCCTGCCGCCGCTCGAACAGGAGCGATCTTGGCCGCGTGCAGCACCGTCCAGTCGAGGGCGGTACGGCTCGGGCAGATGGTCGAACCCATGCAGAGGACTTCCTCTCCCACTGACGTCGGTGCCGGATGTTCAGCACTTCTGTCCGCCTCAACAGCGAGGCCGCCCTCCGCATTCCCCGCACACCACGCGCCGCCCGCAGCGCGCCGCACTCAGCACACGGCACTCGACGATCAGCACCCAGCGCTCAGCACTCAGCACTCAGCGCTCACTCAAGCGACCCGATCCACCGCACGACCGACTCGGTGACGGTCTCCAGCGCCCGTTCCTGCGTCACGGGGGCCCGTTTCGGCACCGCGAACCCGTGATCGCCGTACGGCACCTCCACGAGCTCGTACGGGCCCTCGGGGAACTCCTCCGGCCTGCCGAACGGGTCGTTGCCGCCCTGGACGACCAGGGTGGGCGCCCCCGCGCCGAGCAGCTCCCCGGCGCGGGACTTCTCCGGCTTCCCGGGCGGGTGCAGCGGAAAGCCGAGCGCGAGCACGGCGTGGGCGCCGAGCTCGGCGGCGGTGCGGCAGGCGACCCGGGCCCCCGCCGACCGTCCGCCGGAGATCACCGGCGCCCCGGACGCGCTGACGGCCGGCCAGATCCCGCGCCAGCCGACGTCGAGGGTCTTCGGAGCGGCCGCGACCTTCTTGCCGGCCACCCGCCAGGGCTGCTCGACCAGGGCCACGCTCACCCCGTGCCCGGGCAGCACGGCGGCGAGGGCCTGAAGGTCGCGGGCGTCGACGCCGCCGCCCGCCCCATGGCTGACGGCGAGGACGAAGGCCGGTCCGCCGGCGCGGTGCCAGGTGATGCGGGCGGTCCCCGCGTCGGTCTCCACGGTTTCGGTGATCACGTCAGAAGAGTGTGCCCTCCTCGGGCCCGTCCAGCTCCTTCAGCAGCTCCGCGCCGTTGTTGCGGACGTTGCTGACGGCCGTGGTGACCGGATAGGCGCGCATCAGCCCCTCCGTCGGCGGCTCGAGGAGCGGGCGCAGGCCTTCGACGTCGGTGCGCGTCGGGTCGAGCCAGGCGTCCCAGCGGTCGGGGGTGAGCATCAGGGGCATCCGGGGGTGGATGTCGGCGAGGGCGTACGGGCCGTCGGCGGGGGCCACGGCGAGCGGGGAGGTCTCCGCCTCGGTGGTGATCACCGAGCACGTCGTCCACCACGCCTGCGGGTGGTCGTCGGGCAGGGTCCGGTCCCGCCAGAACTCGTAGAGCCCTGCCATCGCGAAGACCGAGCCGTCGGCCGGGAGCACGAAGTAGGGCTGCTTGCGCGGCCGCTTCTTCTTCCCCTCGACCTCGAGATCCCGCTCCTGGCCGCCGGTCACCCACTCGTAGTAGCCGTCGGCGGGCAGGATGCAGCGCCGGGCGGCGAAGGCACGGCGGTACGACGGCTTCTCGTGCACCGTCTCCGCGCGCGCGTTGATCATCCGGGCGCCGCCCTCGGGGGTCTTCGCCCAGGACGGCACCAGCCCCCACTTCAGCCTGCGCAGCTGACGAACCGGGCGCTTGTCCGCTGCGTCCTTCACAGGACGGTCGAGAACGGCGTAGACCTCCTTGGTCGGCGCCACGTTGTAGTCGGGCTCCAGGCTCTCCTCGGGCTCCCACTTCTCGACTTCGAAGACTCCTGCGAGATCCTCGGGCCCACGACTGGCTGCATACCGTCCGCACATACGTGCCACACTGCCAGGCCGACCCGTCACCCGGCCACCACCACCCGGCGCCGGCGCCACGCGCCGGCCCGCGCATCACGAGAGGGAGCCACCCCCGACCATGGACAGCACCGCCGCCCTCGCGCTGCCCGACCTGTGGGACCGTCTCGTCGGCACCCAGACCGACCCCGACCTGTGGGTGGTGATCGCCACCGCGGTGGCGGCGCTCGCGGTCGTCGTGCCGCACCGCCTGTGGCGGCTCTCCCGCAACGCGATCACCATCGCCCACGAGGGCGGCCACGGCCTGGTCGCGCTGCTGACCGGCCGCCAACTGACCGGTATACGGCTGCACTCCGACACCAGCGGCCTCACCCTCAGCCGGGGCAAGCCGCACGGCCTCGGCATGATCCTCACCGCTGCCGCCGGCTACCCCGCTCCCCCGCTGCTCGGCCTCGGCGGCGCCGCCCTGCTGGGCGCCGGCCGCATCACCCTTCTGCTCTGGGTGGCGACGGCCCTGCTGCTGGCGATGCTGGTGATGATCCGCAACGCGTACGGCGCCCTCACGGTCGTCCTCACCGGCGGCGCCTTCCTGCTCGTGTCCTGGCTGGCGGGCCCCCAGGTCCAGGCGGCGTTCGCGTACGCGGTGGTGTGGTTCCTGCTGCTGGGCGGGGTCCGTCCGGCGTTCGAGCTGCAGGCGAAGCGGTCGCACGGCGGAGCCGGGGACTCCGACGCGGACCAGCTGTCGAGGCTGACCCACGTGCCGGCCGGCCTGTGGCTGTTCCTCTTCCACGCGGTCAGCCTGTGCGCGCTGCTGGGCGGCGGCAGGTGGCTGCTGGGGCTGTAGACGACGGCCCGCACCGGTCGCCTCCCGCACCAGTGGCGGACCGCTCACGAAGGCGTGACCGCCCGTCCGTGGCCCCGCCGCGGTGCGCGGCGCGGTGATCCGCGCGCCGCGGCGCGCGGCCGGTCATGGCGCGCTCGCGCCCGAACGACGGCCCCCCGAGTTCATTAGAGTGGAGTCCATGGCCCCGAACCCCGCCCACACCGCCCTCTGGCCCGCCCCCCACGCGAGCGAGGCCGTCGACGCGACGGTCCACGTGCCGGGGTCGAAGTCCGTCACCAACCGCGCGCTGGTGCTGGCCGCGCTGGCCTCCGAGCCCGGCTGGCTGCGCCGCCCGCTGCGCTCCCGCGACACCCTGCTGATGGCCGATGCCCTGCGGGCCATGGGCGTCGAGATCGAGGAGACGGTGTCGTCCAGCTCCACCGGCGGCGCGGGGAACCCCGACCGCGCGGGCGAGGCGTGGCGCGTGCTGCCCGACGGCCTGCGCGGCCCGGCCACGGTGGACGTGGGCAACGCGGGCACCGTGATGCGCTTCCTGCCGCCGCTCGCCGCCCTCGCCGACGGACCCGTTCGTTTCGACGGCGACCCGCGGTCCTACGAGCGTCCCCTGCACGGTGTCATCGACGCGCTGCGCGTCCTCGGCGCCCGTATCGACGACGACGGCCGCGGGGCGCTGCCGCTGACCGTGCACGGCAGCGGTGCGCTGGACGGCGGCCCGGTGGAGATCGACGCCTCCTCCTCGTCCCAGTTCGTGTCGGCCCTGCTGCTGTCGGGACCGCGCTTCAACCAGGGCGTGGAGGTCCGGCACACCGGCTCCTCGCTGCCCTCGATGCCGCACATCCGGATGACGGTCGACATGCTGCGCGCGGTCGGCGCGCAGGTGGACACCCCGGAGTCGGGCGGCGAGCCGAACGTCTGGCGGGTCACGCCGGGCGCGCTGCTGGGCCGCGACCTCACGATCGAGCCGGATCTGTCCAACGCCCAGCCGTTCCTCGCGGCGGCGCTGGTCACCGGCGGCCGGGTGCTGATCCCGGACTGGCCGGCCCGCACCACCCAACCGGGTGACCGGCTGCGCGAGATCTTCACCGAGATGGGCGGTTCCTGCGAACTGGCCGACTACGGCCTGGTCTTCACCGGCTCGGGCTCGATCCACGGCATCGACGTCGACCTGGGCGACGTCGGCGAGCTGACGCCGGGCATCGCGGCGGTCGCCGCCCTCGCGGACTCCCCGTCCACCCTGCGCGGCGTCGCCCATCTGCGGCTGCACGAGACGGACCGGCTGGCCGCGCTGACCAAGGAGATCAACGAACTGGGCGGGGACGTCACGGAGACCGCCGACGGTCTGCACATCCGTCCGCGCCGGCTGCACGGCGGGATCTTCCACACCTACGACGACCACCGCATGGCGACGGCCGGCGCGATCATCGGCCTGACCGTGGAGGGCGTGCAGATCGAGAACGTGGCGACGACCGCGAAGACCATGCCGGACTTCCCGGAACTGTGGACCGGGATGCTCGGGGCGTAGGGACTTCTGCCATGCGCCGCTACGGCAAGCACACCGACGAGGACGACATCCGCAGCCGCCCGAACCGCAAGGGCAACCGGCCTCGCACCCATATCCGGCCCAAGCACGAGGACTCCGTCGAGGGCATGGTCCTCACCGTCGACCGGGGCCGGCTGACCTGCCTGGTCGAGGACCGCATCGTGCTGGCGATGAAGGCCCGCGAGCTGGGCCGCAAGGCGGCGGTGGTGGGCGACCGGGTCGCCCTCGTCGGCGACCTGTCCGGCACGAAGGACACCCTGGCCCGCATCGTCCGCATCGGCGAGCGCACGTCGGTGCTCCGCCGCACCGCGGACGACGACGACCCGTACGAGCGCGTCGTCGTCGCCAACGCCGACCAGCTGGCCGTCGTCACCGCACTGGCGGACCCGGAGCCCCGCCCGCGTCTGATCGACCGCTGTCTCGTCGCGGCCTTCGACGGCGGCCTGACCCCCCTGCTGGTCATGACGAAGTCGGACCTGGCCTCACCGGACAAGCTGCTGGAGCTGTACGGCCACCTCGACATCCCGTACGTCGTCACCAGCCGGGACGAGCTGGAGAACGGCGCCGCCGCGGACGTGGTGCGCGAGCATCTGGCCGGGCGGATCACGGCGTTCGTCGGTCATTCGGGCGTCGGCAAGACGACGCTGGTCAACGCGCTGGTCCCGAAGGAGCAGCGGCGGGTGACCGGCCATGTGAACGCGGTGACCGGACGCGGCCGCCACACCACGACCTCGGCGCTGGCCCTGCCGCTGGCGGGCACGGACGACTGGGTGATCGACACTCCGGGCGTGCGGTCCTTCGGTCTGCACCACGTCGACCCGTCCCGGGTGATCCTCGCCTTCCCCGACCTGGTGCCCGGCACCGAGGGCTGCCCGCGCGCGTGCAGTCACGACGAGCCGGACTGCGCGCTGGACGCCTGGGTGGCCGACGGCCACGCCGACCCGGCGCGGCTGTACTCGCTGCGCCGGCTGCTCGCCACGCGCGAGCGCACGGAGGGCGACTGACCCCGTCGGTCACACGGAGGGCGACCGGGCCACCGGCCGGCCGTCGGCGCCCCCCGGCCTGATGCCCCGTCACACTCACCGGCTGACCACCGCGTTGTTTGCGTCGGCCCGGGGCCGGTAAGTGCATAATCGCACCGAGCCGGACCGGGTCGGTCAAACGGAGGGACAGCACATGGCGTGGCTGCTGGTCGTCGTGGCCGGACTGCTCGAGACCGGTTTCGCCGTCTGCCTCAAGCTGTCCCACGGGTTCACGAGGCTCTGGCCGACCATCGCCTTCTGCGCCTTCGCCCTGGGGAGCTTCGGCCTGCTGACCCTCTCGCTGAAGAAGCTGGACGTGGGCCCCGCCTACGCGGTGTGGACGGGCATCGGCGCGGCGGGCACCGCCATCTACGGCATGGTCTTCCTGGGCGACCTGGTGTCGACGCTGAAGCTCATCTCCATCAGCCTGGTGATCATAGGAGTGATCGGGCTGCAGCTGTCGGGGTCGGCGCACTAGCCGCCGCCGGGACGCCCCGGCGGCGGGCACGTCGAGGCCGGACACGGTCGCCGACGTCCCGGTTCCCGAACGGCTGGTTCCTGAACAGCTCGTCCCTGGCCGGCAGGTTCCTGGACGGCAGGTTCCTGGCCGGCAGATTCCTGGCCGGCAGATTCCTGGCCGCCGGCAGGTTCCTGGACGGCTAGTTCCTGGACGGTCGCTGCAGGGCGCCCCGCACCAGGTCGGCGACCCCGTCCTCGCCCGGTGGGGGCGCGGCGACGCAGGACAGCGCGAGGCGGACGGCGAGTTCGGAGCAGCGGGCGAGATCGGCCGCGTCGGCGCGGACGGCGCCGGGGCCGGAGAGCACGGCGACGGCCCGGTCACGGACGGCGCCCACGAGGTCGGCGGGCGAGGGCAGCGGGCCGTCCGCGCGGCGCTGGGCGGGCACGGCGGAGGAGGACGGCACCGCGGAGAGCGTCGGCGAGGGCAGCCGTTCGCTCCAGAACCCGGTGAGGACGGCCCGTACGAGGACGTTCTCGCGGGCGGCGGAGGCGGTCCACTCGGCGGTGGCGGCGAGCCTCTCGCGGATGTCGCCGTGCGCGGCGAGCGCGCGCTCGACCCCGGCGAGGTATCCGTCGGCCTCGCGCCTGACCAGGGCCCGGGCCAGGCCCTCCTTGCTGCCGAACTCGTTGTACAGCGTCTGCCGGGACACCCCGGCGGACGCCGCGACGTCCACCATCCGCACCGCGGCCCACGGCCGTAGCGCCAGCGCCTCGAAGGCGGCGTCCAGTAGGGATTCCCGCGCTGCAGGCATCGTCGCCTCCGTGGAGCGAGTGGCTCTGCGCCCAGGTTTGACGCGCACGGCCGCACTGTCAAGGGTGGCGGAGGTACCGGACGGCGATCGGGGGTCCTTCCCCGCTTTCCCGGGCCTTGCGCCGCCCGCCCCCTGTGGCCCCTGTTCGGCTTGGCCGGATACGGTTCGTCCCATGCCGGACTACCTGGACGACCTCCGCCTCGCGCACGTGCTCGCGGACGCCGCCGACGCCGCGACCATGGCCCGTTTCAAGGCCCTCGACCTCAAGGTCGAGACCAAACCGGACATGACCCCCGTGAGCGAGGCCGACAAGGCCGCGGAGGAGCTCATCCGGGGCCATCTCCAGCGCGCCCGCCCCCGGGACGCAGTCCTGGGCGAGGAGTACGGCGTCGAGGGCACCGGCCCCCGCCGCTGGGTGATCGATCCGATCGACGGCACGAAGAACTACGTCCGGGGCGTGCCCGTCTGGGCCACGCTGATCTCGCTGACGGAGGCGGCCGAGGGCGGCTACCAGCCCGTCGTGGGCCTCGTCTCCGCGCCGGCGCTGGGCCGCCGCTGGTGGGCCGCGAAGGGGCACGGCGCTTTCAGCGGTCGCAGCCTGTCCACCGCGAGCCGGCTGCACGTCTCGCGCGTCTCGCGGATCTCCGACGCCTCTTTCGCGTACTCCTCGCTGAGCGGCTGGGAGGACCGCGGGCTGCTGAACGGCTTCCTCGACCTGACCCGCGACGTGTGGCGCACGCGCGCGTACGGCGACTTCTGGCCGTACATGATGGTCGCCGAGGGCTCGGTCGACCTGTGCGCCGAACCCGAGCTCTCCCTCTGGGACATGGCGGCCAACGCGATCATCGTGACGGAGGCGGGCGGCGCCTTCACCGGCCTCGACGGCCGCCCGGGCCCGCACAGCGGCAACGCGGCAGCCTCGAACGGTCTCCTCCACGACGAGCTGCTGGGCTATCTCGAACAGCGCTACTGAGGCGCGTCCGAAACGCCCAGATGAGCGCGCGCGCCCTCAATCGGCCGCGCGCGCCCTCTTGTTGACCCCCGCTTTACCTGCCACGCTGACAGCACCCCCACTTGTGAACTTGTGAATCCATGAACGACCCGTGGATTCTTAGGAGGTGGCATCAGCCCATGCTCGTCCGCGACGCCATGAGCACGGTGGTCCTGACCATCGGCCCCGCACACACCCTCCGTCAGGCCGCCGCCCTGATGGCCGCCCGCCGCGTCGGCGCGGCGGTGGTCCTGGATCCCGACGCCGGCGGCATCGGCATCCTCACCGAGCGGGACATCCTCAACTCCGTGGGCCTCGGCCAGGATCCGGACACCGAGCGCACCCACGCGCACACCACCGACGACGTCGTCTTCGCCGCCCCGACCTGGACCCTGGAGGAGGCGGCCCGGGCGATGGCGCACGGCGGCTTCCGCCATCTGATCGTCCTCGACCACGGCGGACCGGCCGGCGTCGTCTCGGTCCGCGACATCATCCGCTGCTGGGCGCCGGCCCGACAGCAGGTGCCCGCCTGAGCACGGAGCGCGCCCGGCCGCACCAGAACCACAACCTGGAATCCGTCCAAGTCCATCAAGGATCTAAAGTCACACTGGTTCGTGACCTGGTCCGGTCGACTGTTAGGCTGGATCCATGAGCGACCTTCTGGAACGGCTGCGCGGGCGCGGATGGCGGATGACCGCACAGCGACGCGTCGTCGCCGAGGTGCTCGAGGGCGACCACGTCCATCTGACGGCCGACGAGGTGCACGCGAGAGCGGTGGTCAGGCTCCCCGAGATCTCCCGGGCGACCGTCTACAACACCCTCGGCGAGCTGGTCTCGCTCGGCGAGGTGCTCGAGGTCGCCACCGACAAGCGCGCCAAGCGTTACGACCCGAACGCCCACCGTCCGCACCACCACCTGGTGTGCGCCCGCTGCGGGGCCATCAAGGACGTCCATCCGGGCGGCAACCCGCTGGCCGACCTCCCCGACTCGGAGCGCTTCGGCTTCACCGTGTCGGACGTCGAGGTGACCTACCGCGGCATCTGCCCGAGCTGCGCCGCCGCCTGACCCGCGCTCGACCTGTGGCCCCGGCCTCCCGTGAGGGAGGCCGGGGCCACAGTCGCGACCGCCTGCGGTGACGCCGAACGCACCGAGGGCCGGAACCCTTTCGGATTCCGGCCCTCGGCCTTCAGTAGCGGGGACAGGATTTGAACCTGCGACCTCTGGGTTATGAGCCCAGCGAGCTACCGAGCTGCTCCACCCCGCGTCGGTGAACCCCACGTTACGTGACGGGCGACGAGGAAGGCAAATCCATACGACGGCCAGCTATATGCCGAGGTCAGCGCAGTCGACCGGCGGCGCCGCGGCCCGCCGGCCGGCACGGGCGGCGACGGGGGCGGCGCATCACGCCGACAGCTCCTCCCGCAGGGCGTCGCGCAGCCGGGCCGCCCGCTCCGCCACCTCCGCCGGGCCGAGGGACACCGCCCGGTCGGCCCACCGCTTCCCCTCCGCCAGCTCGCCGCGACGCGCGTAGACCAGGGCCAGCCGCAACGCCGCCCGCCCGTGACCGGCGTCGGCCGCACGCGTCCACCACACGGCCGCCTCGGGCTCGCTGCCCTCCCGCGCGAGCAGCAGGCCCAGGTTGAAGGCGCCGTTGCGCGAACCGGCCTCCGCGGCCGTCCGGTACCAGCGCGCGGCCTCGACCACGTCCCCGCGCGCGGCGGCCAGCATCCCGACGCGCACCTGCGCGCGCCGGTGCCCCTGGGTCGCGGCGCGCTCGTACCACTCCTCGCACTCGGTCTTCTCGTGCACGATCTCCCCGAGCTCGTGCGCGGGATGCGGCGGCCGTCGCGCGTCGAGCACGGCCGCCAGCCGGTACGCGGCCTCCGCGTTCCCGCCGCCGGCCGCGCACCGCAGATGCCGTTCGGCCTCCTGCTCGTCCCCGTCGCGCAGGCGCGCGATGGCGACCTGCAGCGCCGCCTCGGTGTGCCCGGCGGCCGCCGCCCGCTCGTACCAGCGCAGGGCGACCGCCTCCTCGCCGCGCCCGGCGAACAGGATCCCCAGGTTGAACGCGGCGTCGACGCTGCCCGCCTCCGCCGCCTTGGAGAACCACGGCTCGGCCCCGGCCGTGTCGCCGACCTGGAGCAGCAGGACGGCGAGCGCGTTCGCCGCCTCCCGGTGCCCGGCATAGGCGGCGCGCCGGTACCACTGCTCGGCCTGCGCGGTGCGGCCCTGCTCGGCGCAGAGCAGGGCGAGGTTGTAGGCGCCGTTGTCGTCCCCGGCGTCCATCGCGGCCCGGTACCAGCGTTCGGCGGTCTGGGTCTGCCCGCGCTCCGCATGCAGCGCGCCCAGCGCGTTCGCCGCGTTGCCGTCGCCGTCCTGGGCGGCCCGCAGCCACCAGACGGCGGCGTTCTCGGCGTCGCCGGCGTCGCGCAGCAGGAACCCGAGCGCGCACGCGGCCCGCGCCTCGCCGTCCTTGGCCGAGGTGAGGTACCAGCGCCCGGCCTCCTTCAGATCGCCCCGGCCCTCCAGGATCGTCCCGAGGTGCAGCGCGGCGCGGCGGTGTCCGCGCGCGGCGGCCTGCCGGTACCACTGCTCGGCCTCGGTCCGCCCGGCGACACCGTTGTCACGCCCGCGCTCCTCCGAGCCGCCTTCCTGGAGCGGGTTCCTGTGCTGGTCCAGGGCGCGGGCCAGCCGGTACGCCGCCTCCCGGTGGCCGCGCTCGGCGGCGACCCGCATCCACTGCTGCGCCCCGGCGTCCCCGCGGTGCTCCAGCAGGTCGGCGAGGGCGTACGCGCCCAGCGTGTGCCCCTGCTCGGCGGCCTGGCGCAGCCAGTACTCGGCGGCCGGCTCGTCCCCGCACTCGCGGCGGTGGCGGCCCAGCGCGTGCGCGGCCGCGGCGGAGCCGGCCACCGCGGCGACCCGCCACCAGCCCGCGGCCTCGTCGGGGTAGCCGCGCTGGTGGAGCAGCACGCCCAGGTTGTTCGCGGCGGCGCGGTCGCCCTCCGCGGTGGCGGCGCGCAGGTGGGGCTCGGCGCCGTCCAGGTCGCCGCGGCGCAGCAGCATGGCCCCGAGGACGCTCATGGCCTCGGCGTCGCCGGCTTCCGCCGCGAGCCGCAGGCGCATCTCCTCGACGGCCTCCCCCGTGTCGACGGCGTCGGCCGTCTCGTCCCGGCTCTCGTCCGGGGTCGCTTCCTCGTCGGAAGGCTGCACAAACCGCCCTGTCTCGAACAGAGTTGCCTTGTCCCCCATAACGTCCATCGTCGCACCACCCGCAACCCGGGTACACCTGGTATACCGCGGCCCGTAAGGTCACTTCAGCGTTTTGTCGACTTGCCCACAGAGAGACAAGTCAAACACAGATCGCTCAACTCCCCACAGCGGCGCGGCCATCGGTTTCTCCGGCACATGCGTTCGCACACCACGAAGGCCCGGATCCGTTTCCGGATCCGGGCCTTCGTCTTCAGTAGCGGGGACAGGATTTGAACCTGCGACCTCTGGGTTATGAGCCCAGCGAGCTACCGAGCTGCTCCACCCCGCGTCGTGTTCCACAACCGTACCACGACGCGGGGTGAGCATGATCAGCCGCTGCTGGGGCTCGGACGGGGACTGGGCTTGCCGCCGGAACCGCCGCTCGCGCCACCGCTCGGACTCGCCGAACCGCTCGGGCTCGCCGAACCGGTGGGACTCGGGCTGCTGCTCGGCTTGGCGCCCTTGTCGGCCGCCGACTGCGCCTCCTCGGCCCGCTTCAGCGCGTCCTCGAGGTCCTTCTGCGCCTTGGCGTACGCGGCCCAGTCGGGCTTCTTCAGAGCCTCCTGGCCGGCGTCGAAGGCCTTCTGGGCGTCGGCCAGCGCCTCCCTGACGGTCGGGTTGCTCGACGTGGGCGGCGGGGTGGTGCCGCCTCCCTCGTCCGCCGGCGGCGGGGTCGTGCCCTCCGCGCCGAAGACCTTGTTGAGCGCCTCGTCCAGGGTGTCCTCGAAGGCGGTGTTGCCGCCGTAGGTCACCAACACCTTCTTCAGCAGCGGGTACTTGAGCCCGCCGCCGCGCACGTAGACGGGTTCCACATAGAGCAGTCCACCGTCGAGCGGCACCGTCAGCAGGTTGCCGTACTCGATGTCGGAGTCGCCGCCCTTCAGAAGCCTGATGGACTCGGCGATGTCCTGTTCGGAGTTGAACTGGCTCTGCACCTGTTTCGGCCCGTCGACGGTCGTGCTCGTCGGCAGTTTCAGGATTCTGATCTTGCCGTAGTCGGGAGTGCCCGCTTCGGAGTCGACCGCCATGAACGCGCTGAGGTTGTCCCGGCCGTTGGGCGTCAGCGTCGTCGTCAGCGAGAACGCCTGTGCCTTCTGGTCGGGCATCTTCATGCTCAGGTAGTACGGCGGCACCGCGTCACCCGACTTGTTGGACGGGTCGTCCGGCACCTGCCACACCTCGCTGCCGCTGAGGAACGTCGTGGCGTCCTTCACGTGGTAGCGGGTGAGCAGCTCGCGCTGGACCTTGAACAGGTCCTGCGGGTACCGCAGATGGGCCATCAGCGACTTGGAGATCGCCGACTTGGCCTTCACCGTGCCGGGGAACGCCTTCATCCAGGTCTTCAGGACCGGGTCCTCGGTGTCCCACTGGAAGAGCTTGACCTCGCCGGTGTACGCGTCGACGGTGGCCTTCACCGAGTTGCGGATGTAGTTGACCTGGTTCTGCTGTGCCACCACCGCGCGGTTGTCGTTGGTCGCGGTCAGCGAGTCGGCCGTCGTGTCGCCGAGGGTCGTGCGCGAGGCGTACGGGTAGCCGTTCGTCGTCGTGTACGCGTCGACGATCCACTGGATGCGGCCGTCGACCACGGCCGGATAGGCGTCGCCGTCGATGGTCAGCCAGGGGGCGACGGCCTCCACGCGCTCCTTGGGCGTGCGGTTGTACAGAATCCGCGAACCCTCGCCGATCGCTCCGGAGTAGAGGATCTGCGGCTCACCGAACGCCACCGCGTACGCGGCCCGGTTGACCGGGTTGGAGAGGTTGACCCCGCTCTTGCCCCGGTAGCTGGTGGTCTTCTCCCCCGCGTCGTCGGAGTAGTCGATCTCCTTCTGGGGACCGCCGACGATCGAGTAGGTGGTCGTCTTCTCGCCGTAGTAGACGCGCTGCTCGTACGTGCCGAGCTCGCCCTCGGACGGCAGGTTGGACTCGGTGAACAGGGGACGGCCCTCGGAGTCGGACGTGGTCCCGTTCGCCGCGACCACCCCGTAGCCGTGGGTGTAGCGGAAGTGGTTGTTGATCCAGTTCTGCTTGTCCACGCCCGCGAGGTTCAGCTCGCGCAGACCGATCACCGTGTCCTGGTCGGCGCCCTTCACGTTGTAGCGGTCCACGTCCAGGTTGGTCGGGAACGCGTAGTACTTACGCATCTGCTGGAGCTGCTGGAACGTCGGGGAGACGATGTTCGGGTCCAGGACGCGGATGCTCGCCGTCGCGTCGACGTCGTCGCGCAGCGTCGTCTTGTCCTTGGTGGTGCTCGTGCCCGAGTACTCGGTGACCTGCGTGCCGTCGATGCCGTACGCCTCACGTGTCGCCTTGAGGTTCTTCGCGACGTACGGGGCTTCCTTGGCCTGCTCGTTGGGCTGGACCTGGAACTTCTGGACGATCGCCGGGTACAGGCCGCCGATGAGGATCGCCGAGAGCACCATCAGGCCGAAGCCGATCACGGGCAGCTGCCAGGTGCGCCGCCACAGCGTGGCGAAGAACAGCAGGGCGCAGATGACGGCGATGCAGAACAGGATCGTCTTGGCCGGCAGATAGGCGTTGGCGTCGACGTACCGCAGGCCCGTCCAGTTGTCCGTGGCCTTGAAGTCGCTGGACTTCACCGCAAGGCCGTACCGGTCGAGCCAGTAGGCGACCGCCTTCAGCGCGACGAAGACGCCCAGCAGCACCGAAAGGTGCCCGGTGGCCGCGGCGGTGGCCCGCGCGCCGGGGCTGGTGACGCGCAGCCCGCCGTACAGGTAGTGGGTGAGCGCGGCGGCGATCAGGGAGAGGATCGTGGCGGCGAAGCCGAAGCCGAGCAGGAACCGGTACCAGGGCAGGTCGAAGGCGAAGAACGACACGTCGAGGTGGAACTGCGGGTCCTTCTGTCCGAAGGGCACGCCGTTGACCCACATCAGCCAGGTGCGCCACTGTCCGGCCGCCGAGGCGCCGGCGATCAGGCCGACCAGGGCGGTGATGCCGAGCAGCAGCCATGTCTTGTACGGCGCGATGCCCATGCGGTAGCGGTCGAGACTCTGTTGCTCCACCGACATCGCGCTCAGCGGCGGCCGCAGCCGATGGGCCAGCCAGATGTTGAAGCCGACCGCGAGGGCCATCAGCAGGCCGAAGACGAAGAACAGCCCGATCTTGGTCCAGAGCATGGTCGTGAACACGGACGAGTAGTTCACCGAGCGGTACCAGAGCCAGTCCGTCCAGAACCCGGCGAACATCGTGAACGCCATGCCGAGTACGGCTAGGACGCCCAGTGTCGTCAGCAGGGTCCGGACGCGCCGGGACGGGCGGCCCACTCTGATCCGCGGCCCCGTGGGGCCTCCGCCGCGGTCCGGCATCTGGAAAGCCAAGGTGCGCACCTCGAATGTCGCAGTTGATCCGTCAGGCCCGCGTGTTCGTGGACCGTTCGTGGCCCCCCGTGATCGCGGGCCCACACCTATGCAACTTACTCACCGTTTACTCGGTTCCCGATTCCGCCCAGGAACGAGAGAGGATTGTGACCATGTCCAACACTCCCATGGCGGCGAGCCCGCTCACCCGGGCCGTACTCGAGATCGACGAGTACGCCTCCGGCCTCGGCTGGGACCAGCCCGCCCGCCTTTTCGCCCTCGTAGACACCGCTCGGCTGCGAGCCCAGGAACCGTCGCTCGCGACCCAGCTCGGCCTTCAGGACGAGCCCGAGACCACCGGTCTCACCCCGATCGAGCAGGACGAAGTGCCAACGGACAAGCCGCTCGACGAGTTCCTCGCCACGATCGCCTGGCCGGACGCGGTGGTGGGCTGCGCCCTCACCGTCGAGCGCCTGATGCTGCCGCCGTCCGCCGAGTCCCAGGTACCGCAGGGCCTCAGCGACGCGAAGCTCGCGAAATGGGTGGCCGAGCACCCCGACCGCCACGAGGTCCGGATGACGGTCGGCGTACTGCGCGACGGCACCCGCGACTCGGCCCTGCGGCTGCGCGAGAAGGACGCCCCGACGGAGGTCCTCACGGGCGCCGGGCTCGTCCCGGGCCTCGCGGAGGCGCTGTCGGCGACGTTCGCGGAGTAGCGCGCCCGAGCACCGCCGCGCGAGCCCCGCGGCGGGGCGGCCCGGGGCCTGTCGTTCGGATCAGGCCCCGGCCGCTACTTAGTGCACTTCGGCAGGGCGGCGGTGTCGCCGCTGCGGATGTCGTCGAGGGCGGCGAGGGCGTCGTCGATCGTGTCGACCTTGACCAGCCGGAGCCCCGAGGGGGTGTCGCTCGCGGCGGCCTTGCAGTTGTCGGCCGGCGTCAGGAAGAACTGGGCGCCCTGGCTGCGCGCGCCGACGGTCTTCATCTCGATGCCGCCGATCGGGCCGACCTTGCCGTCGTCGTCGATGGTCCCGGTGCCGGCGACGAACTTTCCGCCGGTGAGACTGCCCGGGGTGAGCTTGTCGTAGATGCCCAGCGCGAACATCAGGCCGGCGCTGGGGCCGCCGACGTCGGCGAGCTTGATGTCGACGGTGAAGGGGAAGGTGTGGTCGGTCCCGGCCGAGATCCCGACGATGGCGCGCTTCTCTCCGCTGTCGTCGGAGGCCGCGGTGGTGATCGAGACCTTCTGCGTGGTCGTCGCCGTCCTGCGCGCCTTCTCGGCGGCCGCCTGCTCCTTGGCCGGGACGATCGTGAAGACGACGTTCTCGCCGGCCTTGTGCTTGGTCACCAGCTTCGCGACGTCACCCGGCTCCTTCACCGCGGTGCCGTCCACGGCCTTGATCACGTCTCCGGCGTGCAGCCTGCCCTCCGCCGGGGAACCCTTCACCACGGTCGAGACGATCACCCAGGACGTCACCGGGACCTTCAGCTCCTTCAGGGCGGCGACCTTGGCGCTCTCCTGGGACTGGCTGAACTCCTCGGCGTTCTCCTGGGTGGACTGCTCCTCGGTCTTGCCGTCCGGGTACAGCGTGTCGTGCGGGACGACCTTGTTGTCGTGCGCGAGCCACCCGTAGACGGCCTCGACGAGGTTCATCCGGTAGTCGGCGCTGGTCACCCGCACGGTGGTCATGTTCAGGTGGCCGCTGGTCGCATAGGTCTTGCGCCCGGAGATCTGCAGCACCGGCTCGCCGTCGTGATCGCCCAGCGTGTTCACCGTGGGTCCCGGGGACATCTCCGAGTACGGCACGGGGATGAGCACTCCCGCGCACAGAAGCGCGATGAGGATCAAGGTGGAGGCGAGCATCGTCGCGGTGCGGCGTGGCATGACTCGACAGTACGGGACGCCTCTGTCAGCGCACGGTCAGGGCTGCCACCCGGGTCACGCGCGGGAGTGCGGCTTCTCCATGGCGGCCCGGAAGCGGGCATATCCGTCCAGCTCGGGGCCGTCACCGCGGGCCTTGCGGGTCCGGTTGGCCCAACTCCCCCACAGCCCCGCGCCGATCGCGGCGACAAGCGGAATCAGCAACCAGGCGAGCGCCGCCATGCCGACCTCCCAACCCCAGTGAGCGACCACAACTGACTGATCAGCAGATTAACCATCCGCAGTGACAACGCTCACGGCAGGGGTCCGGTTACGCAACCGGACGGGTGGCCGGCGGATCAGCAGGCCCCGACCCACTCCTCGGTGCCGTCGGAGAACTTCTGGTGCTTCCAGATGGGCACGTCGTGCTTCAGGTCGTCGATCAGCTTCCGGCACGCCTCGAAGGCCTCTCCGCGGTGCGGACAGGACACCGCGACGACGACCGCCAGGTCGCCCACGGCCAGCTCCCCCACCCGGTGGACGGCCGCCAGGGCCCGCACCGGGTACTCGGCGGCGACCTTCTCCGCGATCCGCCGCATCTCCGCCTCGGCGCTCGGGTGGCAGGAGTATCCGAGCGCGTCGACGTCGGCGCCGCCGTCATGGTTGCGCACGGTGCCCACGAAGAGCGCCGTGCCGCCGGCCGCGTCGTCCCCGACCGCCTTGAAGACCTCGTCCAGGGAGAGCGGAGTGTCGCGAACGGCGATCAGCTTGATGGGGTCCTGCGCCGCCCGCTCGCCGGGATGCTCGTCGATGGCTGCCATACCCCCATCGTGCCGCACCCCGGGGAACAGGCGAAATGACGTGATCACCCGGTACGCACGCGTGGCTCGTCGGAGGGACCTCCAAGTCGGCCCGTCCGGGTCCCTGAAGAGAGGCGCAGGGGCGCCGCCCCCGGGGAAGGACCACGGGCACCGCCCCCGGGCGAAGGGGCGGCGGGCGGAGGAGCAGGCCGCACGCCGCCCGCGCTCAGCGCCGCCGGGCCTTGCGGGCCCGCCGCACCACGGCCGCCGCGCCCAGCAGTGCGACCGTCGCCCCGGCCGCCCCCGCAGCCGTGGCGTCCTTGCGCCCGAGCCGCCGTCCGACGACGGTGTGCCGGCCGGCCACCTCCGCCAGCAGCTCCGCCAGGACCTCCTCGTTGGTCCAGCCCGGCCGCCACCCCGCGTCGTGCAGCCGGCTTCCGCTCACCACCCAGGGGTACATCGTGTACGCCAGGTCGCCCGCCGGGGACGGCGTCAGCCCGATCCGGTGCAGCCGCGCGGCAGCGCCCAGGGCGACCGCCGACGGCAGCTCCATGCGCCGGATCCCGCTGAGCTCCTCGACCTCCTCCTGCTCCAGCCACCCGTCGCACCCGACGGCGAGCTCCCCGTCGACCTTCTCCAGGACGGCGTACTCCAGGGCGCTCACCAGGTCCTCGACGTGGCAGAACTGCCAGGCCGGCCGTGACCCGGCGACGACCAGCAGCCGCGGCGACTCGAAGTACCGGGTCAGCGCCGTGTCCGTGCCGCCGACCAGGGTCGCGGGCCGCACCACGGTGACGTTCAGACCGGGATGCGCCCGGGGCGCGCGGCGCGCGAGCCGTTCGATCTCCAGGAGGTCCCCGACGCCGGTCGCCTCCGCCGTCGCCCGCAGCTCCGCGTCCTCCGAGAGCGGCAGCTCGTTGTCCTCCAGCGCTCCGTAGACCATCGCGGAGGTGCACAGCACGACGCGGCGCACCCCGGCCGCCGCGGCGGCCGTCAGGACGGTCTGCGTTCCGCGCACGTTGTAGGCCGTCCGGGCGGCGGCGTCACTCCCCAGGTCGAGGTCGAGCGCGAGGTGGACCACGACGTCCGCGCCGCGCAGCTTGTCGGCGATCGCCGGATCACGGACGTCGAGGATGTGCCATTGCGCCGCGTCGCACTCGCCTCGCCGCTCGTCGATGGCGACGACCTGCTTGACCTCCTCCGACGCGGCGAGCCGCTCCGTGAGCAGCGCGCCCACCCCGGTCGCCGCGCCGGTCACGGCGACGACGGGCCCGCGGGCGCCGGCCCGGGGCGAAGGGTTTCGCGCTGCGCGAACCTGCGGATCTGGGGAACTCACCAGGTGTCTCCAGCGGTTGTCTTGGCATACGGGCGCGAGTGACGCGTACGTACCAGGTGGCATCCATCCTGCCGCAGGGCAGGAGTCGGCGAAGCACCGAGGCCCGATCGAGCCGGGGTGTCTACGCTGGGTGGTGTTGCAGGGCAGTCGCCGCCGGCCGAAATCCGGTGGCCTTACCAGCCGAGGAACCCCGTGAGTGACACCCCATTCGGATTCGGCCTTCCGCCGGAGGAGCCGGAGGACGGCGACGAGGGCAAGAAGGACCCGCAGAGCGGCGGTGGTCAGGGACCGGCCAACCCGTTCGGTTTCGGCGGCCTGCCCGGCGCCGGCGGCTTCGGCGCGCCCGGCGCGGACAATCCGCTCGCCGCGATGTTCGGTTCGCTGAACCCCAACGACCTGGGGGCCGCGTTCCAGCAGCTCGGCCAGATGCTCTCCTACGAGGGCGGCCCGGTGAACTGGGACATGGCCAAGCAGATCGCCCGCCAGACGGTCGCCCAGGGCACCTCCGACGGCGTCAAGGACTCCAGCGTCGGTCCGTCCGAGCGCACCGCCGTCCAGGAGGCCGTCCGCCTCGCCGACCTGTGGCTCGACGACGCCACGTCGCTGCCGTCCGGCGCCGCCTCCGCCGTGGCGTGGTCCCGCGCGGAGTGGGTCGAGGCGACCCTGCCCGCCTGGAAGGAGCTCGTCGACCCGGTCGCCGAGCGCGTCGGCGCGGCCATGGGCGACGTCCTGCCGGAGGAGATGCAGGCCATGGCCGGCCCGCTGATCGGCATGATGCGCTCCATGGGCGGCGCGATGTTCGGCTCGCAGATCGGCCAGGCCGTGGGCGTGCTCGCGGGCGAGGTCGTCGGCTCGACCGACATCGGTCTGCCTCTCGGTCCGGCCGGGCGCGCCGCGCTGCTGCCGGTGAACATCGAGGCCTTCGGCAAGGACCTGGGCGTCGGCAAGGACGAGGTGCGGCTCTACCTCGCACTGCGCGAGGCCGCCCACCAGCGCCTCTTCGCCCATGTGCCGTGGCTGCGCTCGCACCTGTTCGGCGCGGTCGAGGGGTACGCACGGGGTATCAAGGTCGACACCGCCAAGCTGGAGGACGTGGTCGGGCAGTTCGACCCGCAGAATCCCGAGCAGCTGCAGGACGCCCTCCAGCAGGGCATGTTCCAGCCGGAGGACACCCCGGCGCAGAAGGCCGCCCTGGCCCGTCTGGAGACGGCTCTGGCGCTCGTCGAGGGCTGGGTGGACGCCGTGGTGCACGCGGCCGCGAAGCCGCGCCTGTCGTCCGCCGACGCGCTGCGTGAGACCCTGCGCCGCCGCCGTGCCACGGGCGGTCCTGCCGAGCAGACGTTCGCGACGCTGATCGGTCTGGAGCTGCGCCCTCGCCGTCTGCGCGACGCCTCCCGCCTGTGGGCCTCGCTGACGGACGCGCGCGGGGTCGACGGCCGGGACGCCCTGTGGGCCCACCCGGACATGCTGCCCACGGCCTCCGACCTGGACGACCCGGACGGCTTCGTGCACCGCGAGCAGATGGACTTCTCCGAGCTCGACAAGATGCTCGGCGAGGCGGCGAGCGGCGGCGGCCTCGGCGACGGGCCGAGCCTGAGGAAGGACGACGACACGGACGGCGGGAACGACTCCAGGGGCGACGACACCAAGTGAGCCTGCACGACGACGCGGTCCTCGTCCTGAAGGGGTACGAGCGCCAGGAAGAGCTGTGCCAGACGTACCTGGACCATCTGGCGGCCCGTCCCGACGGTGTGTGGAAGGCGTGCGCGGACGGGCACATCACGGCGAGTGCGCTGGTGATCGACCCGGAGCGCGGTCGGGTGCTGCTCACGCTGCACAAGAAGCTGCGGATGTGGCTGCAGACCGGCGGTCACTGCGAGCCCGGCGACGCGACGCTGGCGGGCGCCGCGCTGCGGGAGGGGACGGAGGAGTCGGGCATGCCGGGGCTGAGCCTGCTGCCCGGCGGTCCGGTGCGCCTGGACCGGCATCTCACGCCCTGCGCCTGGCACTACGACGTCCAGTACGCGGCGCTCGCCCCGGCCGGGGCCGTGGAGGCCATCAGCGACGAGTCCCTCGACCTGCGCTGGTTCGCCTACGACGAGGTGGGGAGCGTGGCCGACGCGTCGGTCGTGCGCCTGCTGGAGGCGGCCCGCGCGCGACTGTGAGCGGGAACGGGTAAGGGGCGAACCACCAGGTGGTCGCCCCTTACGTCTGCCGTTCGGACGGTCAGCTCCAGACGTTGCCCTGGTTCTGTCCCCGCGCCCCCTGCTGGCCCATGCCGTACTGCGCGGCGAGGCCCGACCCGACCTGGGCGTTCTGCGGCGGCAGCAGCTCGCTGGGCTGTACCAGCGCGTAGCCGGCGCCCATGAAGCTGAGCTCCCAGCCCTCGCCGGTGTTGCCACGCCGGCGCCACACGCCGGAGGAGTGCGTCTGCGCCTGCATCTGCACCCGCAGTCCGGTGGACCAGGCCACGATGGCGTCGGCGTCGCAGTTGACGTACTTGTCGGGGGTGACCTGCATCATCAGCGGCGCGCCCGAGGTCATCAGGGCGACCTTGCCACGGCCGGTGATGTTGAGCTGGTACTTCCCCGAGCCGGAGATGCCGTAGAGGCTGTCGACGGCGATGACCTCATGGTGCAGCGAGGAGTCCATGGCCAGCACATAGCTGCTGTCCACGGTCAGCCCGTCCTGCTCCACGTCCATCACGTGGATGTGCTGGGCGAGGTTGGCGAGGTACACCGTCCCCTGGCCGTGACAGCGCATCAGGCTCAGGCCCTCGCCCGTGTGGGCCCGGGCGCGGCCCTGCTGGTTGCTCTGGTACTCGGCGTCGAACTCCATCAGGCCCTGGTAGGCGACCATCGTGCCCTTGCGGGCGAGGATGTCGTCGTGGCCCTCCAGGGTGACCCGGAGCATCTGCTTGTTCTGCAGACTCCAGCGGTCCTGGGTCTGCGAGTCGTTGTGCGCGAAAAGTGAGCTCTGCATGATGTTCCCGGTCCCCCTCAGCCCCGTACCCGGAGGCGGTCGGTGCTGTCCTCACTGGGCTGGACGACGACGATGCCCTGGCCGGAGAAGGCCATCTGATAGGCCTCGCCGCTGCCCCGACCGATGAGCGACTGCGCCTTGAAGCTGCGCTTGCCCTTCACCTTGAGGTTCGGGGACCAGGCGACGAGCGCGTCGGGGTCGACGTACGTCTCGTCCTCGCCGCCGCCGCAGTCGACGACGATCGGCTTGCCCCGGGAGGTCAGCGCGACCCAGCCCTGCCCGGAGATCTTGGTGTTCCACAGCCCCTGACCGGCGAACTTCGCGAGCCCCTTGACGCGCTCGACGCCCCAGGTCAGGTGCGCGTCGAAGGCGAGCAGGTTGGTGGCGTTGACGGAGATGCCGTCGCCGTTGAGGTTGATGACGACGACGTTCGCCCCGTAGTCGGCGAGATAGAGCAGACCGTCGCCGGTGCACTTCATCAGGGGCGCGCCCTCGCCGGTCATCCAGTCGCGGGCGATCTGGCGGACGGCTGGCGGGTTGGGCTCGTACTGGACGAAACCCTCGTAGGCGACCATCGAGCCCACGCGCGCGAAGAGGTCGTTACCGGTCTGCATGGCGACCTTCAGCATGTGGTTGCCGTGGTTCTCCATGCGGGCGGTGACGGGTGCGGGCGCGTAGCCCGCGAGCGGCTGGTTCATGACGGGCTCCCTCAGACCTCGTACGGCTGGACGACGATGAAGTTGCCGGGAGCGCCCCGGAACTGGAGGTTGACGCTCTCTCCGGTGTCGCCCGGGTAGGCGTTGCGGCGCATCCGCACCTGGCTGGAGACGACCACCTGGGATGCCGCCGACCAGGCGACGACGGCGTTGCAGTCGGCGAACGTGGTGGGCGTGACCGGCAGGACCACGGGGGTGCCGTGCGTCTTCACGACGATCGTCCCGGTGCCCTGGAACTGCATGGTGAACAGCGCGCCGCCGGGGATGCCGTGCCCCTCGATGCGACGGACCTCGTACTGGAGGCTCTCGTCGAAGGCGAGGACGTTCTCGGCGGAGACGCAGATCGCGTCGCCCTGGAGCTCGATGGGGTGCACATGGGTGGAGTTCTCGGCGAGGAACACCTGCCCCTGGCCGGTGCAGCGCATCAGCTGCATCTCCTGGCCGGTGGCGTTGCCGACGATCCGGCCGGCGAACCCGGCGCCCTTGTAGCTGAAGTCGACCTTGCCCTGGTAGAGGACCATGCTGCCCTGGCGGGCGAGGACGGGCTGGCCGCCGATGCCGAGGTCGACCCGGATCATCTTCCTGTTCTGCTGCGTCCAGCGCTGCCCCGTGGGCGTCTCCTTGAACTGCTGGAGCGCCGACGCCACACCGGCGCCGCCCTGGGGCACGCCCTGGGGCACGCCGTAGGCCTGCTGGCCCGGGACCTGCCCGAAGGGGGGCTGCTGACCGTAGCCGGGCGGCGGGGTCGGCTGTCCGTAGCCGGGCGGGGCCTGGGGGGCGTGCGGGGCGGGGGGCTGCTGCCCGTAGCCGGGAGGCATGGGCGCGGCTGGCGCGGGGCCCTGGCCGTACGGCTGCGGCTGGGGCGGCTGGCCGTAGGGAGCCGGGGCGGGGGCGGGCGGCGGGACGTGGCCGCCGGGCGGGACCAGCGGCGCGACGATGGTCGGCGCTGCGTGAACCGGAGGCGCGGGAGCCGGGGCCGGCGGCGGGGTCGCGCCGGGCGGGGGCGCGAAGCCCTGCGGGGCGGGCTGCGGCTGCTGAGGAGCGGGCGCCGGCGCGGGGGGCGCCCCGAAGGCGGGCGGGGCGAAGCTCGGAGCGGCGCCGCCGGCCTGCGGCTGCTGCGGCGCGGCGGGCGCCTCCTCAGCGACCTCGCCGCCGAAGTTCTTCAGCAGCGCGTCCAGGCCGCCGTCGAAGCCCTGGCCGACGGCCGCGAACCGCCATACGTCCTTGAGGTAGAAGTCGCCCAGCATCACGGCCCGCTCACTGGTGAACTCGGAGCCGTTGAACGCGTAGCGGGCCACCTCCTCACCGCCCGCGACGATGCGCAGGTAGCCGGGGTTGATCTGGGACATCTGCCCGGCGCCGTCCAACGTCGCCGTGAAGGACAGCTTCTGGATCTGCGGCGGGATCCGGTCGAGGGTGATGCGGAAGGACTCCGTGTCGCCCGCCTGGGCGCCCAGGAGCTGGATGGACTCCTCGGGGGACTTGGGCTGGTTGAAGAAGACGAAGTACCGGTCGTCCGAGAGACGCTCGTCGGCGTCGAGACCGAAGCAGCTGATGTCGAAGGTCAGGCCGGGGGCGGTGATCTGCACGCCTACGTACAGATCGGTACCCGCCGTGAGGTCACTGATCCTGGCCTTGTGGCCGCGTTGGAATTCCCTGGGCATGCGTAACGACCGTCCCCCATCCCGATTGCGAGTGCGTCGCGTCAGGCTAACGGCAAAGTCCGACAACGCACGATGTCGGTACAGACCCGGTACACAAGCGACGTCGCCGTACGCCCGCGCGGTTCACCCCACGCGCGCCGCAGGTCACTCCCCGTTCGGGTCCGGCGAGTGGGGAAGGCGTTCGGCCGCGACGACGCCCTCGAGGTAGCCCCGGGCGCGCTCGGTGCGCGGGTAGGCCTCCAGCAGCCGCCAGAAGTCGGGGCCGTGGCCCGGCACGAGCAGATGCGCGAGTTCGTGGGCGAGGACGTAGTCGATGACGTACTCGGGCATGCCCTTCAGACGGTGCGACAGCCGGATGCTGCCCTCGGCGGGGGTGCACGAGCCCCAGCGGGTGTTCTGGTTGGTCACCCAGCGCACCGAGGCGGGCCGGGCCCGGCCGTCGAAGCACTGGGCCGACAGGCGCTCGGCGCGTTCGGCGAGTTCGGCGTCGCCGGGCACGCGCCGGCTTTCCTGCGCGGCGAGCTTGTCGAGCATGACGCTCACCCAGCGTTGCTCCTCGGCCTCGGACATCCGGGCAGGGATGAGCACGATGGTGCGATCGCCCTCGCGGTACGCGGAGACCGTCCGACGTCGCCGGGCGCTTCTGCGGACCTCGATCGCGCTCGCCCCCGAGCCGCTCGGCGGCGGGCTCGTCGTGCTGCGCTGTGGTGGTCCGGCGCGGTGCAGGGGGTCGGCGGGCACGCCCCGACGTTACCCGTTGCACATGGGTGAAGTCCCGACTCCGGGTCGGGTGGGTTCCGATCCCACCTGCCGCTTTTGCCTCGTACGACGCATTTATACGACGAATTCCCGTGCCTGTGGACAACTTTCGGCGGGCTCGGACGGGGCCCGGCATGCTGGCAGTCGTCGGCGGAGCGAGGACACCCCACGCCCCGCTCCGCCGACATGACGGGGAGTTTCCAGGCATACGGGGGCCTTCGATGCATCCGACGGTGAAACCCGCGCTGCGGCGCGGCTGGCGCGACCTCAACACGGTGCAGTTCGGCATGACGCCGGCGCACGCACTGACACTCGGCCCGGTGGACACGGCCACGGGCAGCTTCCTCGACCTGCTGGACGGCACCCGCGGGCTCCCCCTGCTGCGGGAGGAGGGCCGCCGGATGGATCTGCCCGACGGCCATGTCGACCGGCTGGTGGAGCGGCTGGCCCGGGCGGGACTGCTCGACGACGCCCACGGCGGCGGGCCGGAGGCCTCCGCTCTGCGGGAGAGGAAGGAGGTCATGGACCGGCTGCGTCCCGATCTCGCCGCGCTGTCCCTCGTCACCTCGCAGCCGGGAGACGCTGTCGAGCGCCTGGCCGCCCGACGCGGGATGCGCGTGCAGGTGCGCGGCGCGGGCCGCGTGGGCACAGCGCTGGCGGCGCTGCTGTCGGGCGCGGGAGTCGGCGAGGTGGACGTGCGTGACGGCGGAAAGGTGGAGCCGGGGGACGTCACGCCGGGCGGCCTGCCCGCCGAGGCGGTCGGCGAGCGCCGGGACGAGGCGGCCGGCCGCGTCGTGCGCCGGGCCGCCCCCGGCCGCCCGCGCCGAAGGAGCAGGAGTTCACCCGCCGAGGACACCCCGGGCTTCTCACTGGTGGTCCTCGCCCCGCGGGACGACGTGTCCGTGCACGCGCCCGCCCCTTCCGCGGCGGAACCCCTGATCGCCTCGGGCACCCCGCATCTGTACGCCGGCGTCGTCGAGGGCACGGGCGTCGTGGGCCCGCTCGTCCTGCCGGGAGAGACGGGCTGCGCGGGCTGTCTGCACCAGGAGCGCGCCGACCGGGACCCGGCCTGGCCGCGGCTGGTCGCCCAGTGGCACTCCGGCCACCGGCGCACGGCGCGCGCCTGTGACCTGACGCTGGCCACGACCGTGGCCGGGCTGGCCGCCGCCCACGCCCTCACCTTCCTCGACGGCCGCGATCCGTCGAGCGTGGGCGCCCGGTGGGAGGTCTCCGTACCCGCGCTCCAGTGGCACACACGGCCGGTGCTGCCACACTGTGCCTGCCCGTGCGGGGCCGCGGAGAAAGGTAAGCGGGAACACACCTCCGAGGAGGGGGGTCCGCACGCGACAATGGGAGAGCAACGGCATTCGACGGAGTTACGCGGTACGACGGACACCGCGCGGCTGGCTGGGACCTGGAGGGCGCATGTCTGATCTTCCCCGGAAGGCGGTCACCCGGACCGCCAAGCTCGCCGCGCTCCCGCTCGGTTTCGCCGGGCGGGCCACCTGGGGTCTGGGCAAGCGGATCGTGGGCGAGTCCGCGGAGATCGTCGGCCGCGAGCTGCAACAGCGCACCGCGGAGCAGCTCTTCAAGGTGCTGGGCGAGCTGAAGGGCGGTGCGATGAAGTTCGGACAGGCCCTGTCCGTCTTCGAGTCGGCCCTGCCCGAGGAGGTGGCCGGCCCGTACCGCGCGGCCCTCACCAAGCTCCAGGACGCGGCGCCGCCGATGCCGACCCGCACCGTGCACGCCGTGCTCACGAAGCACCTCGGCGAGGACTGGGCCGGGCTCTTCCTGGAGTTCGACGACAAGCCCGCCGCGGCCGCCTCGATCGGTCAGGTGCACCGAGGGGTCTGGCACGACGGCCGGGAGGTCGCGGTCAAGGTCCAGTACCCCGGGGCCGGCGAGGCCCTGCTGTCCGACCTGAACCAACTCAGCCGCTTCGCCCGTCTGTTGGGCCCGCTCATCCCGGGCATGGACGTGAAGCCGCTGATCGCCGAGTTGCGCGACCGGGTCTCGGAGGAACTGGACTACGGCCTGGAGGCGCAGGCCCAGCAGGCCCACGCGGAGGAGTTCGCCGGGGACCCCGACGTGGTGGTGCCGGCGGTGGTCCACCAGTGCGATCAGATCCTGGTCACCGAGTGGATCGACGGCGTTCCCCTCTCCGAGGTGATCTCCGAGGGCACCCAGGAGCAGCGCGACCGCGCCGGCCAGCTGCTGTCCCGCTTCCTCTTCTCCGGCCCGGCGCGCACCGGCCTGCTGCACGCCGACCCGCACCCCGGCAACTTCCGTCTCCTGCCCGGCGGGCCAGAGGGCGAGGACGACTGGCGGCTGGGCGTGCTGGACTTCGGCACGGTGGACCGGCTCGCGGGCGGCCTGCCGGACCCGATCGGCGAGTCCCTGCGCATGACCCTGGACGGCGATGCGGAGGCGGTCTACGAACTCCTCCGCGCGGAGGGCTTCGTCAAGGACTCCATCGAGCTCGATCCCGACGCGGTCCTCGATTACCTCCTGCCGATCATCGAACCGGCCCGCGCGGAGGAGTTCACCTTCACCCGCGGCTGGATGCGCAGCCAGGCGGCCCGGATAGCCGACCCGCGCTCTCCCGCCCATCAGCTGGGCAAACAGCTCAACCTGCCGCCGGCGTACCTGCTGATCCACCGGGTGACGCTCAGTACGATCGGCGTGCTGTGCCAGCTCGGCGCGACGGTACGGCTACGGGACGAACTGGAGGACTGGCTGCCCGGGTTCCTCCCGGAGGACGAGCTGGAGGCCTCGGAAACCCCGGACTCCCTGGAAGCGGAGGACCCTCTGGAGGAGGACGCGGTCGCGGAGGCGTGAGCCGCGGGTGCGGGCGCGGCTCCGACCCTGGCGTGAGATACCTCACCACCAGTCCGAGTCGAGCCGTCCTTCGATCGCCCGGAGGTTCTCCCGGGCGCAGGCCTCGCAGAAATGACGGCGCACGCCGTGCTCCACGGAACACGTCCAGGTGAGCGGCGGCGGCTCCGCGGACCGGATCCCACAGCGGCCGCACACCACGGACCGGGACTCCGCCGGTGAACCGTCTCGGTCGCCGTCTCCTGGAGGACTCGCCATGCCCAGGACGATAACGCCGCGGCGCCGGATCGGCCGCACAGCGCACAGCGGGGGCCGGCCCGTTCGGACGGACCGACCCCCGCGGGGAGAGCTTCGCCTCCTACTCGGGAGGCCACCGCTTCAGGTGTGTGCGGTTACTGCATCACGGCCATGGCGAGCGCCCGGCGGGCGCGCAGCGACGCGCGCTCGGCCCGACGCTGCATCCGGCGAGCGGTCACCAGGCGCACGGCCTGACGTTCCCGCTCGACCTCGTGCAGGCGGTCGTGCATATGCGCACGAGCCAGGGCTTCTGGGATGAGTTGCATCTCGCGTGTCCTGTTCTGACGCGAGTCGTACGCGCCGGTGGAGTTGGTGAGGTCTTCGGTCGCGGAGCCTGCGGGCTCGCTGGTGAACGGCTTCATCGGGGCCTGCTTCTTGGGGTCTTGCGTGAGGGGACGGTCGATTGTTCCTGCGGTGTTCATGCCGTGACCGGGTTCTTGCGCGGGCGACCACGCGGCCGCTTGCGGGCGACGACGACACCCTGCACGAACAGCTCGCCACCCCAGACGCCCCAGGGCTCGCGCCGCTCCTTCGCGCCGGCGAGGCAGGCCTCCACCAGCGGGCAGGTACGGCAGAGGGACTTGGCGTACTCCACGTCCGCCGGGGTCTCGGCGAAGAAGACCTCCGGGTCGTAGGAACGGCAGGGGACGGGCACGCCGAGGTTCTCGATGGCGTCGTCGAGCGCGGTGAGCGCCGTGAGCGGGGTCAAGGTGGAGTCCTCCGTGAGGCCGGGCGGGGGGATCGTTTCGGAAGGCGGTACGGACGGGGCGTGCGCTTCGAGTTGCACGGTTCGTCTTCCTCGTCTGGTCGGTCCGGTCCTGTGGGACCGGTTGTCGGCTGGGTACCGGGTTCTTTTCTTGTCCCGAGGCCCCTTCACTCCGTCCTCCCCGTTCGGGGAAAACAGAAGGGCCGCGGATCCCGGGTGGGGTTCCGCGGCCCTGAAGGCGCCGGCCTGATCGACGATCAGGCTGGATCACTCCAGGGTTCTGGCCCACGGAAGGCCCACATCAGGTGGTGCTGCGTCGTCTGCTTGCGGAATCCGGCACCGGTCGCCGCGAAGGCATAGGCATGGGCCTGTGCCTCTACTGCTTCCAGTGCCTTGGTCGGTCGCTCATTGCGCTCGCGGCCGAGAAGACTCACGGGCGAAACAGAGGAGGACGCCGGCCGGTCGGCACGAATGCCGGACAGACCGGTGCCCAGGACCGAGGCGCCGAGCATGCACGTGGAGACGACCGAGCGATCGGTCAGTTTGGCAGTGGAGCTGCGGTTGATGATGATCACTGGAATCGCCTCCTCTCGGCGTCTCGGGGGACCAGGGTGAGCCGGTCCGACGGATATGCAAGTACAGCACGGAATCAGGGCCTTCGAGAAGGCCGCCGTTCCGGTGTCTAAGAACCTATGGGGATTGCCGGGGCATGCGCAAACTATTTTTCCGACGAGTTCGGATCAATCTTCGGCCGACCCTGCCTCACTCCCCTCCGTCACCCTCCACCACGTCCTGGCCTGCGCAGATGGCCAGGACATCGGTTCCGTAACGGTGCAGCTTGCGCACACCGACCCCGGGGATCCGGGCCAGTTCGCCCTCCTCGTCGGGGACCGCCTCGGCGATCGCCATCAGCGTCTTGTCGGTGAAGACGCAGAACGCCGGCTGGCCGGCGCGCTTCGCCTGGACCGCCCGCCAGTCCCGCAGCCGCTCGTACAGGCCCTCGTCCATGTCGGAGGGGCAGTCCTCGCAGCGCATCAGCTTCATCTCGCCGGCGTCGGTCAGGGTGCGCCCGCAGACCCGGCAGCGGGCCGGGGTCCGCTGGGTCCGGCGCGGCGCCTGGCCGGCGCCCGCGGCGACGCCGGGGAACCCCCGCTCGATGCCTCCGGCGCCTCCGCCGCCCCCACGGCCCACGGCGACGCCCGAGCCGGGACGGAGGCCGTCGAGGAAACGGCTCGGACGGCGGCTCGGGCGGCCGCCCGGTGAGCGGGAGAGCGCCCACGAGAGGTGCAGCCGCGCGCGGGCCCGGGTGACACCGACGTAGAGGAGCCGTCGCTCCTCCTCGATCTGCTCGTCGGTCCTGGCGTAGGTGATCGGCATCATGCCCTCCGCCACACCGACCAGGAAGACGACGTCCCACTCCAGGCCCTTGGCGGAGTGCAGGGAGGCCAGGGTGACGCCCTGGACGGTCGGGGCGTGCTGGGCGCTCGCCCGCTCGTCGAGTTCGGCGACCAGGTCGGCGAGGGTCGCCCCGGGCCGGGCCGCGGCGAAGTCCTGCGCCAGGTTCACCAGGGCCGCCAGCGACTCCCAGCGCTCTCTGACGGCCCCGGAGCCGGCCGGCGGCTGTGAGGTCCAGCCTTCGCCGGAGAGGACGGCACGCACCTGCGAAGGCAGGTCGACGGCGTCCTCGAGGAGCGTGTCGTTGCCGCCGAACCGGGCCGCACCGCGCAGGGCGACACCGGCCTTGCGCACCTCGGGCCGGTCGAAGAAGCGCTCGGCCCCGCGCAGCTGATACGGGATGCCGAGATCGGCGAGAGCCTGCTCGTAGGTCTCCGACTGGGCGTTGGTGCGGAACAGGACGGCGATCTCCGCGGCCGGGACCCCGGCGTCGAGGAGCTCGCGGATACGGCGGGCCGCGCCCTCGGCCTCGGCGGGCTCGTCGGCGTACTCGGCGTAGCCCGGCTCGGGTCCGGGGGACCGCTGGGAGATCAGCTCCAGACGGTGGTCGGCGGCGCGGCCCCGGGCCTGGGCGAGCAGACCGTTGGCGAGGTGGACGACCTGGGGGGTGGAGCGGTAGTCGCGGACCAGCTTGACGACGGTCGCGCCGGGGTGACGGGTGCGGAAGTCGAGCAGGTGGTCGGGGGTGGCGCCGGTGAAGGAGTAGATCGTCTGGCTGGCGTCCCCGACCACGCAGAGATCGTCCCGGTCGCCGAGCCACAGCTCCAGCAGACGCTGCTGCAGGGGGCTGACGTCCTGGTACTCGTCGACCACGAAGTGCTGGTACTGGGCGCGGACCTGCTCGGCGATGTCGTGCCGGTCCTGCAGCACCGCGACGGTCAGCAGCAGCACGTCCTCGAAGTCGATGACGGCGCGCTCGCGCTTGAGGTCCTCGTAGGCGGCGTAGAGCTGGGCGATCTCGGCGGGGTCCCGGGGGGACTCGCGGCCCGCTTTGACGGCGGCGAGGGCGTAGTCGGCGGGGACGGTCTGGGTGACCTTGGACCACTCGATCTCCGCGGTGACGTCCCTCAGCTCACCCCGGTCGAGCCGGACCCGGCAGGCGGCGGCCGCGTCGGCGACGAGCTGCACCTTGCGGTCGACGAGCCGGGGCAGGGAGCCACCGATCGCTTTCGGCCAGAAGTACTGCAGCTGCCGAAGGGCCGCGGAGTGGAAGGTGCGGGCCTGGACACCCTGCGCGCCGAGCTGGCGGAGCCGGCCGCGCATCTCGCCGGCGGCCCGGTTGGTGAAGGTGACGGCGAGCACGCTGGAGGGCTGCAGGATGCCGGCGCGCACCCCGTAGGCGATGCGGTGGGTGATGGCCCGGGTCTTGCCCGTGCCGGCTCCGGCCAGCACGCACACCGGACCGTGCAGGGCCGTCGCGACCTCGCGCTGCTCGGGGTCGAGCCCGTCGAGCACCGCGTCGGCCGAGTCCGGTGCCTGCGGGAACAGGGTGGAGTGCGTTGCTGCTGTCACACGGCCATGCTGCCAGGTCGGCGGAGACGGACGGGACGGTTGTCCACAGGCGGGCCCCCGCGGTCGTACTAATGGGGTGGACGTCACCACCGGGGAATGGCGGCCCCGTCAGCGGCGTTGCCCTGAGGACCGCCCGTCCCCCGACCGCCGAAGGAGCATGAGAGACATGCTGGGCACTGTGACGATGTACAGCACCACGTGGTGCGGCTACTGCCAGCGGCTGAAGAAGCAGCTGGAGCGCGAGGGCATCGCGTACACCGAGATCAACATCGAGCAGGACCCGGATTCCGCGGCGTTCGTGGAGAAGGCGAATGGCGGAAACCAGACGGTGCCGACCGTTCTGTTCCCCGACGGTTCGACGCTGACGAACCCCTCGCTGGCCCAGGTGAAGCAGAAGATCGGCGCGTAAGCGGTCCCTCACGTCGAAGGGGTGGCCGTCCCGGTGCGGGACGGCCACCCCTTCGACGTGCCGGGCGGGCCCGGGCGGTCGTGGTCGGGCGGTCGGGGTCAGACGAGGTTGCGCGTCGGCAGCGGCTTGCCGTACCAGAGCTCGATCAGGCGGGCCGCGATGGAGATCCCGTAGGGGGGCAGCACATCGCCGGACTCGAAGGCGGCGCCGAGCTCGTCACGGGAGAACCAGCGGGCCTCATGGATCTCGTCGCCGTCGACGTCGATGTCGGTGGACGTGGCACGGGCCATGAAGCCGAGCATGAGACTGGACGGGAAGGGCCAGGGCTGGCTGGCGACGTACTCGACCTGGCCGACCGTCACGCCGGCCTCCTCGAAGACCTCGCGGCGCACGGACTGCTCGATGGACTCGCCGGGCTCGACGAAACCGGCGAGGGTCGAGAAACGACCCTCGGGCCAGTGGACCTGGCGGCCCAGGAGGATGCGGTCCTCCTCGTCGGTGACGGCCATGATCACCGCCGGGTCGGTGCGCGGGTAGTGCTCGGCGCCGCAGGCGGGGCAGCGGCGGATGTGCCCGGCCGCGGCGATCACCGTGCGCTCACCGCAGCGGGAGCAGAAGCGGTGGGTGCGCTGCCAGTTCTCCAGACCCACGGCGTGCACCATCAGGCCCACGTCGCGCGGCGACAGCAGCAGACCCGCCTCGCGCAGACCGGCCGGGCGCGCGGACTGGTCGATCCGGCCGGGCAAGGTGTCCTTCTGGAGGGCGAAGTAGCTGACGCCGTCCTCGTCCGTCCCCAGGAAGTAGCGGTGGGCCTCGGTGAGGGGCGCCTCGAAGGACGGGGTCATGACGAGCTCGGTGTGGCCGTCGGACGTCTCGTCGATGAGGACCTGGCCTCCGGAGACGACGAAGCAGCGGGTCGTGGGGTGGCTCCACGCCGCGGCGAGCCAGGCCTCGTCGAGCCGGTGGTGGGCGGCCCGGTCCACGCCGCTCGGCGCGGTGAGCGAGATGGGTCGATCGGCGTTCTGGTCGGTCCAGGTGGTCACGGGTACTTCCAACTCCCCCGGTGGAACGGTTGTTTCTGCGGGCGGTTCAGCGGGACGTACGGAGGGGGGCGACCGGCCGTGGGGCGGCGTGCTGCGGGGCGGCTCCTTCAGTGTGCACCGCGCGCGTGTCCCCTCCGGGCCGGTCGGGGTCGTCAGGGCGCATGACGCCAGTGCGCGGCGAGGTCGCTCCAGAGGTACGCGGTGGTCTCGACGCCCTTGAGGAGGAGGTCCAGCTCGACCTTCTCGTTGGGCGCGTGCCAGCCGTCCGAGGGGACGGAGATGCCCAGGAAGAGCACGGGGGCGCCAAGGACCTCCTGCAGGTCGGCGGCCGGTCCCGAGCCTCCCTCACGGGTGAAGCGGACGGGCTTGTCGAAGGCCAGGCCCATGGCGCGGACCACGGACTGCAGGGCCGGGTGGTCCAGCGGGGTCAGGCAGGGGCGCGTGGCGGGGCTGAACGCGATCTCGTAGCGGATGCCGGCGGGAGCCTGCTCGGCGACCCAGGCGCGGACGGCCTTCTCGACATGGTCGGGGTCCTGGCCGGCGACGAGCCGGAAGGACAGCTTCACGAACGCCGAGGACGGGATGATCGTCTTGCTGCCGGGTCCCTGGTAGCCGCCGCCGATGCCGTTGACCTCGGCCGTGGGGCGGGCCCAGATCCGTTCCAGGGTGGTGTGCCCGGCCTCGCCGTGGGAGGCGTGCGACCGCGCGGTGCGCAGCCACTGGTCCTCGTCGAAGGGCAGTTCGGCGAAGAGCTGTCGCTCGCGATCGGTGAGCTCGACGACGCCGTCGTAGAAGCCGGGGACGGCCACGCGCGCGTGTTCGTCGTGCAGGGCGGTGACGAGGCGGGCGATCGCGGTCGCCGGGTTGGGCACCGCCCCGCCGAAGGAGCCGGAGTGGATGTCCTGGTCAGGGCCGAGGAACCGGATCTCGCATTCGGCGAGGCCGCGCATCCCGGTGCACACCGTGGGGGTGTCCTCGGACCACATGCCGGTGTCGGAGACGATCACGGCGTCCGCGGTGAGCCGCCCGGCCCGCTCCTCCACGAGGGCCCGGAAGTTCGGGGAGCCGGACTCCTCCTCGCCCTCGATCAGCAGCTTGAGGTTGACGGCCGGCGCGGTGCGGCCGGTGGCGGCGAGGTGGGCGAGGACACCGAGGGTGTGGAAGAAGACCTGCCCCTTGTCGTCGGCCGCCCCGCGCGCGTGGAGGCGGTTTCCGCGGACGACGGGCTCGAACGGGTCGGTGTCCCAGCCGTCCTCACGGGCTGCGGGCTGCACGTCGTGGTGGCCGTAGACCAGGACGGTGGGCGCCTGCGGGTCACCCGAGGGCCACTCCGCGAAGACGGCCGGCGCGCCCGGCGTCGGCCAGACCTCGGCGGTCGGGAAGCCGGTCTCCAGGAGCTTGGCCGCGAGCCAGTCCGCGCTGCGCCGTACGTCGGGGGCGTGGTCGGGCTGTGCCGACACCGACGGGATGCGCAGCCATTCGGCGAGGTCGTCGAGGAAGGCGGCGCGATGCCGCTCGACGTACGTGCGGACGGCGCTGACGGCACTGTCAACGGGATGGCTCATGGCCACGAGCCTATCGGCCCGCACCGGCGTCCTCGCCGGGCCCTGGTGCGGGGCCGACGCGTCCGGCCGGTCCGTCGCTGCCGTCTCCCGCGCCATCCTTCCCGGTCAACAGGCGCTCCAGGGCGGGCCGGTCGGGCAGCCCCTCGGGACGTACGACGTCGCCGGTGCGCACATACAGGAAGGCCGCTGTGACGGATTCCACGGGCACTCCCTGCTGCTCGGCCCAGGCGAGCCGGTAGAGGGCGAGCTGGAGGGGGTCCGCCGTACGGGCTCGGTGGGTCTTCCAGTCGACGATGTCGTACGTGGCCGAGTCGCCGTCGCCCTCCTTGTAGACGGCGTCGATGCGGCCCCGGACGACGCGGCCGGCGAGGGCGAGCTGGAAGGGGGCCTCGACGCGGTAGGGCGTGCGGTGGGCGTACTCGGTGCGTTCGAAGGCCTCCTTGAGGACTTCGAGGTCGTGTTCGTCGTCGATCTCGGCGTCGTGGCCGGGCAGTTCGTCGGGTTCCAGCAGGGGGAGCGTCAACTCCTCGAAGCGGGCCTCCACCCAGGCGTGGAACCGGGTGCCCCGACGTGCGGCCGGTTGCGGGGGGCGTGGCATGGGGCGCGCGAGTTCCTGCGCGAGACCGTCCGGGTCGGCGGCCAGGCGCAGGACCTGCGAGGCGGTCAGGGTCGTCGGCAGGGGCACGTCGGTGACGGTCCGGCGGGCGCGCAGGAGTTCCCCGGCGAGCGCGTCGAGGTCGCGGTCCCAGGAGGCGACGGTGCGGGCCTCCTCCGGGGTGAGGGAGGTGCGGGGCGGGCGGACCCTGGGCGCGTCCGGGGCCGTCCCCTGATGGGGGACCGAGGGGCGGACGGCGGGACGGACGGGGGTACCGGCCGGGCTCCGTCCGTGCCGGTCCGAGGGGTCGCCAGGGCGGCCCTCGGCCGGCGGGGCGTCGTGGGAGGCGTCACCCGAGGACCCGTCCTCGAGTGGGCCTCGGTCGAAGGGGTCCGTGTCGAAAGGATCCGTGTCGAAAGGGTCCGTGTCGAAGGGGTCGGCTCCGAAAGGGTCGTCCTCGTCGCGGGGCGGCTCGTCGTGGGGCGGCTCGTCGTCGTCCGGTGGGGGCGGCCAGTCGGGGTCGTCGTGGGCGTCCGGGTCGTGGACGGCACGGGGGCGGGCGTCCTCGTGCGCGGCGAGGTGTTCGAGGTCCTCCAGATGGGCGAGGACGGTCTCGGCGGCGGAGCGGCGGCGGGCCAGGGCCGCGTCGTCCAGCGGGAGCGGCCAGACCTGGTCGGCGCTCGCGCGGTGCAGGGCGGGGTTCTCCTCGTCCTCCTCCGGCGGGTCGGCCCAGACCTCGATCTCGCCGTGTCCGGCCGCGCAGTGGTCGTGCAGGGCCAGCAGGAAGTCGGACGGGCCGCGGGGCTTCTTCTGGGCGGGGCCCCACCAGTGGCCGGAGCCGAGGAGCAGGGACCGCGGGCGGGTGAAGGTGACGTAGCCGAGGCGGAGTTCCTCGGTGTGCTGGTGGTCCTTCATGGCTTCGTGGAAGGCCTTCATGCCCCGCGCGTCCCAGGAGGCGAGGTCGGGGAGGGTGTCGGCGTCGCCGCGCAGTGCGTGCGGCAGCACCTTGGCCTGCGCGGTCCACTTCTCGCGGCCCTGACCGCTGGGGAAGGTTCCGCCGACCAGGCCGGGGACGGCCACCACGTCCCACTCGAGGCCCTTGGACTTGTGCGCGGTGAGCACCTTGACGGTGTTCTCGCCGCCCGGGAGGGCGTTGTCGAGGCCCTTCTCGTACTGGGCGGCGGTGTGCAGGAAGCCGAGGAAGGCCAGGAGGCGCGCCTCGCTCTCGCCGGCGGCGAAGGAGGCGGCGATGTCGAGGAAGTTGGACAGCGTCTCCCTGCGGCGGGCGGCCAGGGCGTGCGGGGACGCCGAGAGTTCGACTTCGAGGCCGGTGACGGCGAGGACGCGGTGCAGGACGTCCATGAGGGGGTCGGCGAGGGAGCGGCGCAGGTCGCGCAGTTCGGCGGCGAGGCGCGCGAACCGCACGCGCGCGTCCGGCGAGAACGGCAGCCCGTCGTCGTCCCCGCCGTCGCCGCCGTACAGCGGCGTCTCGAGGAAGGTGTCGAGGGCGTCGGCGAGCGATATCACCTCGGAGGGGTCGACCCCCTCGACGGCCTCGGCGAGGCGTCGGTCCGGGTCGTCGTCGCCCCCGCGCGCGTGGCTGACGAGCCGCCGGGCCCGTCGGCCGAGGAGGGCGAGGTCGCGTGGTCCGATGCGCCAGCGGGGGCCGGTGAGCAGGCGGACCAGGGAGGCGTTGGCGCCGGGGTCCTGCAGGACCTCGCAGACGGCGACCAGGTCGGCCACCTCGGGCAGGTGCAGCAGACCGGACAGTCCGACGACCTCGACGGGGACGTCCCGGGCGACCAGCGCGCCCTGGATCTGCGCGAAGTCGGTGGCCGTCCGGCACAGGACGGCGATCTCACCGGGCGCCTTGCCGGTGCGCACCAGATGGGCGATGGAGTCGGCGAGCCAGTCCATCTCCTCGGCGTGGGTGGCCAGCAGGGCGCAGCGGACCACGCCGTCGCGTTCGGCTCCGGGAGCCGGGCGCAGGGCCTCCACGCCCGCGTGCATGGCGCGCAGCGGCTCGGCGAGGCCGTTGGCGAGGTCCAGGAGGCGGCCGCCGCTGCGGCGGTTCTCGCTGAGCGACTGGCGGCGCGCCCTGCTGCCGTCGGCGTGCGCGAAGTGCTCCGGGAAGTCGTCGAGGTTGGCGACGGAGGCGCCGCGCCAGCCGTAGATGGCCTGGCAGGGGTCGCCGACAGCGGTCACGGGGTGACCGGTGCCGGCGCCGAAGAGTCCGGCGAGGAGCACACGCTGGGCGACGGACGTGTCCTGGTACTCGTCGAGGAGGACGACGCGGAACTCCTCGCGCAGGAGCGGGCCCACCTCGGGCACCTGGGCGAGCCGGGCCGCCAGGGCGATCTGGTCGCCGAAGTCGAGCAGGTCGCGTTCGCGCTTGGCGGCGCGGTAGCGCAGCACCAGGTCGGCCAGTTCGCGTCGGGCGGCGGCCGCTTCGGGGACCTTGCGCAGGTCGGCGTTGGTGAGTCTGACGCCGTCGAGGGCGTGCAGCAGTTCCGCGTCCCGGGCGCGCAGGTCCTCGGGGCGCACGAGGTGTTCGGCGAGTTCGCCGTCGAGCGCGAGGAGGTCGCTGATCAGGTCGGCGAAGGAGCGGGTGAGCGACGGGTAGGGGCCCGGGGCCTCGCGCAGCACGCGCGCGGCGAGCTGGTAGCGGGTGGCGTCGGCGAGCAGGCGGGAGGTCGGTTCCAGGCCGATGCGCAGGCCGTGGTCGGCGAGGAGGCGGCCCGCGAACGCATGGTAGGTGGAGATGACCGGCTCGCCCGGCGGGTTGTCGGGGTCGATGACGTCGGGGTCGGTGACGCCGGCCCTGACCAGGGCCTTGCGGACGCGTTCGGCGAGTTCTCCGGCCGCCTTGTTGGTGAAGGTCAGGCCGAGGACCTGTTCGGGGGCGACCTGGCCGGTGCCGACCAGCCACACCACGCGTGCGGCCATCACCGTGGTCTTGCCCGACCCGGCTCCGGCCACGATCACCTGCGGGGCGGGCGGCGCGATGATGCAGGCCGTCTGCTCCGGGGTGAAGGGGATCCCGAGGAGCTCCTTGAGCTGCTCGGGATCGTTGATACGGGCGGGCATGGGGAGAGGCTAGCGGCGGGCACTGACAGGCGATGACAAATCACCCGCCCCGGGGAGATGCGTGCAGGTCAGCACGGGTGGTGCGGTCCGTCACACCGCTGCCCCGCCCGGCCCCGGTCCGCCCCTCACTCGACGACGTGGCGCCCCTCGGGCCGGGCGCTGCACGAGGCGCGGAAGGCGCAGTGGGTGCACTGCTGGCCGGCGGTGGGGGTGAACCGCTCGTCGAGGACCTTGCCGGCGGCCGTGGCGAGGAGGTCGCCGACCCATTCGCCTTCCAGCGGCTCCTGCGCCTGCACCTTGGGCAGCGCGTCGCCGCCGTCCCGCTGGGCGGCGCCCTGGCGCAGTTGGACGAGTTCGGCGCCGCCCGGTTCGGGGCGTACCCCGTCGAAGGCGTCGTCGACGGCTCCTTCACGGACCGCGAGCTGGTAGACGGCGAGCTGGGGGTGGCGCTCGACCTCGCGCGCGGTGGGCGTCTGCTTGCCCGTCTTGAAGTCGACGACGTAGGCGCGGCCGTCGCCGTCCGCCTCGACGCGGTCCATCTGGCCGCGGATGCGGACCTCGTAGTCGCCTGCTTCCAGCGTGACGTCGAAGTCGTGCTCGCTGGCGACCGGTGTGCGGCCGGTGCGGTCCATCACATGCCACTGGAGGAAGCGTTCGAGCGCCACGCGTGCGTGCGCCTTCTCCTGGGTGGACTTCCACGGGGCGTCGAAGGCGAGGGCGTTCCACACGGAGTCGAGGCGCTCCATGAGGACGTCGAGGTCGGCCGGCGTGTGCCCGGAGGCGACCTCGTCGGCGAGGACGTGCACCACGTTGCCGAAGCCCTGGGCGGCCGTGGCGGGCGCGTCGGCCTTCACCTCGCGGCCCAGGAACCACTGCAGGGCGCAGGTGTTGGCGAGCTGGTCGAGGGCGCTGCCGGAGAGCACGACGGGCTGCTCGCGGTCGCGCAGCGGCACCTTGCTCTCGGTCGGCTCGAACATGCCCCACCAGCGGTGCGGGTGGGCGGCGGGCGCCAGGGGCCGGCCCTCCTCGTCCGCGAGGGCGGCGAGCCGGGCGAGGCGGCGGGCGGCCGCCTCCCTGAGGGGTGCGGAGACGCGCGGGTCGACCGTGGTGGCGCGCAGTTCGGCGACCAGCGCGGCGACCGACAGGGGCCGGCGGGGGCGGCCGGTCACGTCCTTGGGTTCGGCGCCGAGCTCGGTGAGGAACCGGGAGGGCTGGTCGCCGTCGTCGGCGGGCGCTTTGACGGCGGTGACGACGAGACGGTCCCTCGCGCGTGTGGCGGCGACGTAGAAGAGGCGGCGTTCCTCTGCGAGCAGCGCGCCCGGGGTGAGGGGTTCGGCCAGTCCGTCGCGTCCGATGCGGTCGGCCTCCAGGAGGGAGCCGCGGCGGCGCAGGTCCGGCCACAGGCCTTCCTGGACGCCGGCCACGACGACCAGACTCCATTCCAGGCCCTTGGCGCGGTGGGCCGTCATCAGGCGTACGGCGTCGGGGCGCACGGCACGGCGGGCGAGGGTGTCGGCGGCGATGTCCTCGGCCTCGATCTCGGCCAGGAAGTTCAGTGCGCCCCGACCGCCGGTGCGTTCCTCCGCGCGCGCGGCGGTGGCGAACAGCGCGCACACCGCGTCCAGGTCGCGGTCGGCGTTGCGGCCCGCCGCGCCGCCGCGCCGGGCGGCGCGCTCCAGGCGCGTGGGCCAGGGCGTCCCGTCCCAGAGTTCCCACAGCGCTTCCTCGGCCGTACCGCCGCGCGCGAGCCCCGCGCGGGCCGTCGCCAGCAGCGCGCCGAGGCGCTGGGCGCCGCGCGCGTAGGTCGGGTCGTGGGCGACGAGGCGTTCCGGCTCGGCCAGGGCGCGTGTGAGCAGTTCGTCGGAGGGCGGCGGCAGCGGGTTGCCCGCGGCCCGTTCCTCCTCGCGCAGGGCCCGGCCGAGGCGGCGCAGATCGGCGGCGTCCATGCCGGCGAGGGGTGAGGCCAGCAGGGTGAGGGCGGTTTCGGTGTCGAGCCAGCCGGGGGTCCGCTCGGTCGCGTCGGCCGTCGCGGTCTCGGACCCCGTGCCGCGCGCGTCCTCGGCCGGCGCCGCCGCGGAGGCCTCCGCCGTGGCCACCGCACGCAGGGCCGCCAGCAGCGGCGCCACCGCGGGTTCGTGGCGCAGGGGGAGGTCGTCGCCGTCGATGTCGAGGGGGACGCCGGCGGCGGTGAGGGCGCGGCGGACCGTCGGGATCGTGCGCGAGCCGGCGCGCACCAGGACGGCCATCTCGCCCCAGGGCACGCCGTCCTCCAGGTGGGCGCGGCGCAGGATGTCGGCGACGTTGTCCAGTTCGGTGCCGGGCGTCGGATACGTGTAGACCTCGACCCTGCCGCCGTCGCGTGCGGCGCTCAGGTCGCGGTGGGCGCGGACCTTCTCGGACGGCAGCCGGGTCAGCGGCATCCGCTGCGTCAGCAGCCGGGTGGCGGCCAGCAGGGCCGCGCCGGAGCGCCGGGAGGTGCGCAGCACCTCGACGGGGGCGGGACGGCCGTCCGGGCGGGAGAAGGCGTGCGGGAACTCCAGGATGCCGTTCACGTCGGCGCCCCGGAAGGTGTAGATCGACTGGTCGGGGTCGCCGAAGGCGACGAGGGTGCGGCCGCCGCCCGCGAGGGCGTGCAGCAGCCGGACCTGGGCAGGGTCGGTGTCCTGGTACTCGTCGACGAAGACGGCGTCGTAACTCGCGGCCAGCCGCTCGGCGACCTCGGCGCGCCGGGCGAGGAGCACCGCGCGGTGGACGAGTTCGGCGTAGTCGATCACACCGTGCAGGTCGAGCACGTCGAGGTACTCGGCGAGGAAGGCGGCCGCGGCACGCCAGTCGGGCCGCCCGATGCGGTGGGCGAACGCGTCGAGGGAGGCCGGGTCCAGGCCCAGTTCGCGGCTGCGGGCCAGCACCGCGCGGACCTCGTCGGCGAAGCCGCGGGTGGTGAGGCAGGCACGCAGTTCGTCCGGCCAGCGCACGTGGGCGAGGCCGAGCCGTTGCAGGTCGAGCTGGCCGGCGAGCAGTTCGCGGACGGCCACGTCCTGTTCGGGTCCGGAGAGCAGCCGCAGCGGCTCCACGAACAGGTCGGCGTCCTGGTGGGCGCGGACGAGGGCGTAGCAGTACGAGTGGAAGGTGGTGGCCTGGGGCGCGCGGGCGGCGCCCATGCGCCGCGCCATCCGGTCGCGCAGCTCCACGGCCGCCTTGCGGCTGAACGTGAGGACGAGGATGCGCGCGGGGTCGCCGCCGCGGGCGATCCGGGCCGCCACGGACTCGACGAGCGTGGTGGTCTTCCCGGTGCCCGGGCCCGCGAGGACGAGCAGGGGGCCGGGGCCGTGGTCAACCACCGAGCGCTGTGCGGCGTCCAGACGAGGGGGATCCACCCGGGCGGGCGGGGTACGCACCAGTCGGTAAGCGCCACGGTTCCCCTGTCGCCCCTGGTGGGGCGGCAGGCGTCTGGTGGAGGAAGAGGTGCTCACGTGGTTCGCCGGTCCTGGTGGGTGTGCTGGTCGACGGATCGTCGCCCGGGAAGGGCGGTGATCGCGGGATGAGAGGGACGCGTGCCGCCGACGCTACGCCGACGACCGGCCCGGAAGGATGGCTTCCGCTTCTTCCCTCGGGCCCCGCACGTCTCGGGCGTCCCTCGCCCCATGAACGTACGCCATGCCGCGGACGTGCCCTGTACGCACTGTTTCGCCCGTACGGGCCACAGGCGCCCCCCGGCCCCGTCCGATGGCGGAAGCTGTCAGGTGTGACCCGTCGCGCGTTCACCGCCGTCCCACCGCGCCCGTCTCATGTCGAGACGCGGGACGTGCCCTTCCGCGGCCCTGCTCGCCGCCTTCAGCGGTGTGCCCTCGGTGCGGTAGCGCTCGAGCGCCCGCAGCTCGTGTCCCGGGAGCAGCACCCCGTCCGCGCGCACGACACGCCACCATGGGACGGCGCCGCCGTAGAGGGCCATCACCCGGCCGACCTGCCTCGGACCGCCCTCCTCCAGCCACTCGGCGACGTCCCCGTACGTCATGACCCGCCCGGGCGGGATCAGCTCCGCGACCTCGAGGACCCGCTCGGCGTACTCCGGCAGCCCTTGCGTGTACTCCGGGCGGGCGTCGTCCGGAAGGCTCTGCTCGCTCATCCGCCCCATCCTGCCCCACCGCACCGACAATGCGACGGGCTCGCGACGCAGTGTGACCCTCGCTCCCGGGCGAGGCTTCGGGCAGACTGTGCGCCCCCGCATTTGCACCCTGATGCCCCCGTGTGTCGGCGGGGCATGCCACCATCGTGCGGGCGGTGACCGGTGATACGAGACCAAGAAGAGACGATGAAGCAGCAGGGCGTGCACGCAGAGGACGCGCAGGGCGCCTCTGAGGCCGCGCCGCGCCCGGACATCCCCGGCGAGCAACGGGAGGAGGTGCACATCGACGAGGTCGAGGGTGACGAACCCCTGCTCCCCGCGCGCGTGCACCGCCCCTCCGACCTGATGCGGCTGATGATCGGCGTGCTCGCCGTCATCGTGCTCCTGGGCATCGCCGCCTTCGCCCACGGAACCACGTCGGGCCTCGAACAGGACATCAACAAGGGCACCGGACAGGCGCCCGACCTGCTCATCAAGATCGCCGGCCTGGCCTCCAGCATCGCGATCCTGCTGGTCCCGGTCGCGTTCGCGATCGAGCGACTGATCAAGCGGGACGGGCTGCGCATCGCCGACGGCGTGCTCGCGGCGGTCCTCGCGCACGGTGTGACGCTCGCCACCGACCTGTGGGTCGCCAAGGCCGCTCCGGGCTCCATCCAGGAGGCGTTGACCCAGCCCTCCCCCGGCGACATCCACGCCCTGACCGACCCGGTGCACGGTTATCTCGCGCCCGTCATCGCGTACATGACGGCCGTGGGCATGTCGCGTCGCCCGCGCTGGCGCTCGGTGTTGTGGATCGTGCTGCTCCTCGACGCCTTCTCGATGCTCGTCACCGGGTACACGACGCCGTTCTCGATCATCCTCACGGTGCTGATCGGCTGGACGGTCGCGTACGGCACCCTGTACGCGGTCGGCTCGCCGAACGTGCGGCCCACCGGGCGGACGCTCATGGCGGGCCTGCGGCACGTCGGGTTCCGTCCGGTGAGCGCCTCCCGCGAGGAGACGCCGGACGCGGCGGAGGGCGACCGGGGCAGACGGTACTTCGTCACCCTGGAGGACGGACCTCCGCTGGACGTGACGGTCGTCGACCGAGAGCAGCAGGCCCAGGGCTTCTTCTACCGCGCGTGGCGCAATCTGGCCCTGCGCGGCTTCGCCACCCGCAGCAGCCTGCAGTCGCTGCGCCAGGCGCTGGAGCAGGAGGCGCTGCTCGCCTACGCGGCCATCGCAGCCGGCGCCAACGCGCCGAAACTGATCGCGACCTCCGAGCTGGGGCCCGACGCGGTGATCCTCGTCTACGAGCACACCGGCGGACGCACCCTCGACTCGCTGGCGGACGAGGAGATCACCGACGACCTGCTGCGCAACACCTGGCACCAGGTGCGGGCCCTGCAGTCACGGCGCATCGCGCACCGCCGGCTCGCCGGTGACGCGATTCTGGTGGATCGTTCCGGCACGGTGATCCTCACCGATCTGCGCGGCGGCGAGATCGCGGCAGGCGACCTGCTCCTGCGCATGGACGTCGCCCAGCTGGTGACGACACTGGGCCTGCGGGTGGGCGCCGAGCGCGCGGTTGCCTCCGCGGTGGGCGTGCTGGGTCCGGACGCGGTCGCGGACTGTCTGCCGATGCTCCAGCCCATCGCCCTGTCCCGCTCCACGCGCGCGACGCTGCGCCGACTGGCACGCGAGCGCGCGCAACGCGAGCGGGAAGCCGTCCTCGAAGCCTCCCAGCAGGACAAGCAGGCCCGCGCCGAGGCCGCCGAGGCCGACACCGAGGCCGTCGTCGCGGAGAAGCCCGGCAAGAAGGCCGTGCGCGCGGAGGCCCGGGCCGAGAAACGGGCCATCGACGAGGCGCTGGAGGGGGCCCGCGAGGAGGACCTGCTGACGCAGATCCGGCACGAGGTGCTGCTGATCCGTCCCCAGGCGCCGGTCGAGCCCGCCAGGCTGGAACGGGTGCGGCCGCGCACCCTGATGAGCTTCATCGCCGGCGCCATCGGCGCGTACTTCCTGCTCACCCAGCTCACCCACATCGAGTTCGGCCCGCTGATCGCCAACGCCGAATGGGGCTGGGTCGCCGCGGCCGTGCTGTTCTCGGCGTTGAGCTATGTCGCCGCCGCGATGAGCCTGCTGGGGTTCGTGCCGGAGCGGGTGCCGTTCCCGCGGACCGTGGCCGCGCAGGTCGCCGGGTCCTTCGTGAAGATCGTCGCGCCGGCCGCGGTCGGCGGCGTCGCACTCAACACGCGCTTCCTGCAGCGCGCGGGGGTGCGGCCGGGACTCGCGGTGGCCAGCGTCGGCGCCTCGCAGCTCTTCGGGCTCGGCTGCCACATCCTGATGCTGCTGTCCTTCGGCTATCTGACCGGCACCGAGAAGACGCCGTCGCTGTCGCCGTCCCGCACGGTCATCGCGGGTCTGCTCACGGTCGCGGTGCTCGTGCTCGTGGTGACGTCGGTGCCGTTCCTGCGCAAGTTCGTCTCCACGCGCGTGCGGTCGCTGTTCGCGGGCGTCGTGCCGCGCATGCTGGACGTCCTGCAGCGGCCGCAGAAGCTGGTCACCGGCATCGGCGGCATGCTGCTGCTCACCGCCTGCTTCGTGATGTGCCTGGACGCGTCGATCCGCGCGTTCGGCGACGAGTCGACCTCCCTCAGCATCGCGAGCGTCGCCGTCGTCTTCCTCGCCGGCAACGCGCTCGGCTCCGCGGCGCCGACGCCCGGCGGAGTCGGCGCGGTCGAGGCGACCCTGACGGTCGGCCTGATCGCGGTGGGTCTGCCCAAGGAGGTCGCCGCTCCCGCGGTGCTCCTCTTCCGGCTGCTGACCCTGTGGCTGCCGGTGCTGCCCGGCTGGCTGGCCTTCAACCATCTGAGCCGCAAGGGCGCCCTCTAGCCGGGCTCCGACGGCCGTACCCCCGGACGGCCCGCGCCCCGCGCGCGTGCCCGCACACGACCTCAGGATGGGATCATGCCGATCCCCTCCCGCCCGCGCGCTGCCGCCGTGACCGCCACCGCCGTGCTGCTGTCCTCGCTGGTGGCGGGCTGTGCGCAGGACGCACCGTCCGGGGATCTGACGGGGCAGAAGCTGAGCTGGAAGGACTGTCCCGCCCCGTCCCGGTCCGAGGGCGGCGGCGGCGCGCCGTCCCCGCTGCCGGACGGCGACCCGTGGCAGTGCGCCACCCTGAAGGCTCCCCTCGACTGGGACGATCCCGAGGGCGACACGATCGACCTCGCGCTGATCCGGGCCCGGACGAGCGGCGCCGAGAGCCGGCGCATCGGCTCGCTGATCTTCAACTTCGGCGGCCCCGGCGGCTCGGGCGTCTCGACGCTGCCAGCGTTCGGCGACGAGTACGCGACCCTGCGCACCCGGTACGACCTCGTCAGCTTCGACCCGCGCGGGGTGGGCCGCAGTGCCGGCGTGCACTGCGAGGACGACCAGCAGCTCGACGCGTACTTCCAGCAGGACGCCACCCCCGACGACGCCGCGGAGCGCACCGCACTGCTGGACAACACCAGGAAGTTCAACGCGGCCTGCGAGAAGCACTCGAAGAAGATGCTGCCGCGGGTGCGGACCACCGACGCGGCCCGCGACATGGACCTGATGCGCCAGGTGCTCGGCGACGACCGGCTGCACTACTTCGGCATCTCCTACGGCACGGAGCTGGGCGGCGTGTACGCCCATCTGTTCCCGAAGAAGGTGGGACGAGCCGTCTTCGACGCGGTCGTCGACCCGACCCAGACCTCCGAGCAGGGCTCGCTCGGGCAGGCCAGGGGTTTCCAGCGCGCGCTCGACAACTTCGCGAAGGACTGCACGTCGAAGACACAGGACTGTCCCGTCGGAGACACCGCGCAGGACGTCGAGGCCCGCATCGCCGCGCTGCTGAAGCGCCTCGACTCCAAGCCCATCCCGGGGATCTTCCCGCGCACGCTGACCCAGAGCGCCGCGACCAACGGCATCGCGCAGGCGCTGTACTCGAAGGACTTCTGGGAGTACCTCACCGAGGGCCTGGAACAGGCCTACGACGGCGACGGCCAGATTCTGATGCTGCTGTCCGACCTGATGAACGGCCGCAGCGAGAACGGCGAGTACAGCAACATCGCGGCCGCCAACGTCTCCATCAACTGCGCCGACGACAAGCCGCGTTACTCGACCGCCTACGTGGAGAGGAGGCTGCCGGAGTTCCGTGCGGCCTCCGCGCTCTTCGGCGACTTCATGGCCTGGTCGATGCTCGGCTGCACCGACTGGGCCGTGCCCGGGGCCGCCGATCACCCGGACGTGAGCGCGCCCGGGTCCGCGCCGATCCTCGTGGTGGGCAACACCGGCGACCCGGCGACCCCTTACGAAGGGGCGCGGAAGATGGCAGACGCGCTGGGCCGGGGAGTCGGGGTCGAGCTCACGTACAAGGGACAGGGCCACGGCGCGTACGGCAGCGACAGCCCGTGCGTGCAGCGGGCGGTGGACGGCTATCTGCTGAACGGCAGGACGCCGGCCGACGGGACCGTCTGTTCCTGACGGCCGCGACGCGCAGGGCATCGGCTACCCCGCACCCGCCGCACTCCCACGCCGGTCGACTCCCCCACACCCGCCGCACTCCCACGCCGGTCGACTCCCCCACACCCGCCGTAGCCGCACGGCCGGCCCGCTCCACCACACCTGCCGCACCTGCCGCGCCCACACGGCCCGCCGGCTCCATCGCGCCCACCGCGATACCGCGCCCGATCTCACGGTATTCGCAGGTCAAAGGGTTATCCACAGGCTCGGACGGCCTGGGCCCAGGACGCCTAACATGGCCTGAAAGCCGTCCACCGCCGAACGTGGACGGTCTGCGAGGGGGGAGGCGCGCATGGCGCGATCGGCACGGTGGACGGCGTGGGGAGCCGCCGTCGCACTGCTGGCTGCGGGCTGCAGCGGCGGCGCGTCGGGCGTCGGGGCGGCCGGCGGGGACGGTACGGCCGACACCAGGCCCACAGCGGGCTCCGCCCCGACCCCGGCCGCACCCTCGGCGGCCCTGCCCGCCGCACTGACCGGGCAGAAACTCGACTGGGGCCGGTGCGGGCCCACCGCGGACTCCTCGGCTCCGGGCGACGACTGGCGGTGCGCCACGCTGAAAACGCCGCTGGACTGGTCGAAACCCGGCGGCCCTACGATCGATCTCGCCCTCGTGCGCGCCGAGTCCCGCGCCGGGGGTGGCGACCGCATCGGTTCCCTCCTGTTCGACTTCGGCGGCCCCGGCGCCTCGGGGGTGTCCATGCTCCCCTCCTACGCCTCGACGGTCTCCTCGCTCCGCGACCGCTACGACCTGGTGAGCTGGGACCCTCGCGGGGTGGGCGCGAGCGAGGGCGTCCGCTGCCGCAGTGACAAGGACATCCAGGCCGCCGAGTCCCTCGACTCCACCCCGGACACCCCGGCCGAGGAACAGGCGTTCTTCCAGGACGCCGCCGCCTTCGGCGAGGGATGCCGCAAGGCCGCGGGCCCGCTGCTGGCCCACGTGTCGACCACCGACACGGCCCGCGACATGGACCTGATGCGCCAGGTGCTCGGCGACCGGAAGATGCACTACTTCGGCATGTCGTACGGCACCGAACTGGGCGGCGTGTACGCCCACTTGTTCCCGCAGAACGTCGGCAGGCTCACCCTCGACGCGGTCGTCGACCCGAGCGCCGACGCGGTCGGCCACGCCGAGAACCAGGCACGCGGCTTCCAGCGGGCGCTGGCGGACTACCTCACCTCGACCGGCCAGAACCCCGAGACGGGCAGCACGAGGATCGCGGCCCTGCTGGACCGGCTGGACGCCCACCCGCTGCCCGGGTCGGACGGGCGGGAGCTGACCCAGGCGCTCGCGGTCATCGGCATCGTCCTGCCGTTGTACAGCGAGGCGGCCTGGCCGAGGCTCACCAGCGCTCTGGAGGCCGCACAGGCAGGGGACGGCTCCCAGCTGCTGAGGCTCGCCGACCGCTACAACGAGCGTGACTCCTCGGGGCGTTACGGCACGACGGCCCACTCCCAACGGGTCATATCGTGCCTGGACGACAGGCAGCGGCCCACCGCACAGGAGACGAGGCTGCTGGTGCCGCGGTTCGAGAAGGTCTCTCCCGTATTCGGAGACTTCCTCGCCTGGGACACGGCCGGCTGGTGCCACGACTGGCCGGTCGCCGGGCAGTACGACACCCCGGAGGTGAGCGCGGCGGGCGCGGCGCCGATCCTGCTGGTCGGCACCACCGGGGACCCGGCGACGCCCTACGAGGGCGCGCGGAAGATGGCGGACGAGCTCGGCCGGGGCGTCGGCGTGCTGCTCACCTGGAAGGGCGAGGGGCACATCGCGTACGGGAGCGGGAGCTCGTGCGTCGACTCCACGGTGGACGACTACCTGCTGAAGGGAGTGGTCCCGCGGGACGGCAAGGTCTGCTCATGACGGCGGCGGGGGCTTCGCGCACGCCTGGTACGCAAAACCCCCGCCGATCCCGTCGGGAGGCCCGGTGGGCCTGCCGGGCCGGGCGGGCCTGCCGGGCCGGGCGAACGCCCGGGTCAGTAGACGGGCTTGCTCGGTTCGATCTGGTGGACCCAGCCGATCACGCCGCCGCCGACGTGCACCGCGTCGGAGAAGCCCGCGGACTTCAGCACGGCGAGGACTTCCGCACTGCGGACACCCGTCTTGCAGTGCAAGACGATCCTCTTGTCCTGCGGCAGGGCCTCCAGGGCGGTGCCCATCAGGAACTCGTTCTTCGGGATGAGCTTGGCGCCCGGGATGGAGACGATCTCGTACTCGTTCGGCTCGCGGACGTCGATGATCTCGATGCTCTCGCCGTCGTCGATCCACTCCTTGAGCTGCTTGGGAGTGATCGTCGAGCCGGCCGCCGCCTGCTGGGCCTCCTCGGAGACGACGCCGCAGAAGGCCTCGTAGTCGATGAGCTCGGTCACCGTCGGGTTCTCGCCGCAGACCGCGCAGTCGGGGTCCTTGCGGACCTTGACCTGGCGGTACTGCATCTCCAGGGCGTCGTAGATCATCAGGCGGCCGACCAGCGGCTCGCCGATGCCCGCGAGCAGCTTGATCGCCTCGTTGACCTGGATCGACCCGATGGACGCGCACAGCACGCCCAGCACGCCGCCCTCGGCGCAGGAGGGGACCATGCCCGGCGGCGGGGGCTCCGGGTACAGGCAGCGGTAGCAGGGACCGTGCTCGGACCAGAAGACGGACGCCTGACCGTCGAAGCGGTAGATGGAACCCCACACGTACGGCTTGTTCAGCAGCACGCACGCGTCGTTGACCAGGTAACGGGTCGCGAAGTTGTCGGTGCCGTCGACGATCAGGTCGTACTGGCTGAAGATGTCCATCACGTTCTCGGCCTCGAGCCGCTCTTCGTGAAGGACCACGTTGACGTACGGGTTGATGCCGAGGACGGAGTCACGGGCGGACTCGGCCTTGGAGCGGCCGATGTCGGCCTGGCTGTGGATGATCTGCCGCTGCAGGTTCGACTCGTCGACCTCGTCGAACTCCACGATGCCGAGCGTGCCCACGCCCGCCGCGGCCAGGTACATCAACGCCGGCGAGCCCAGGCCGCCGGCGCCCACACAGAGCACCTTGGCGTTCTTCAGCCGCTTCTGCCCGTCCATCCCCACGTCGGGGATGATCAGGTGGCGGGAGTACCTGCGGACCTCGTCTACGGTGAGCTCGGGGGCCGGCTCGACCAGGGGTGGCAGCGACACGGGGACTCCGTTGGTCGGTCAGTCATGACGGTTGTTCTCCCCGTAACAGTGCCATGGCCATTTTCATTCCGAGACACCTGTTCCGATCCGCGAGACAATATCGTCCCAGTAACCGGGCATGGTCTCCCAGGCGTCGCGTGCGCAGCCGCGTTCGGTGCCGTCCGTGAACCAGATCGTCGAGGCCCCCTGCCAGCGGGCGATGCGCAGCGCCTCGTCGAGATGCCCGCGCGGCACGCCGTGCACGAAGTGGCAGAAGCGCTCCGGCGGGTGCTCCGCCGTCCACTCGGCCACCTGCGACCAGCGGTAGTCGCTCCAGGGGCCGGAGAAGGTGACCAACTGGTCGGCCAGCTCGGCGTAGCCGGGGTACGGATGGACTCCGTGGTCGAGGACGACGTGGGGTGCGTCGTGGAGCGTGCGCAGCGCGCCGGCCGTGCGGCGCAGCCCGGGCAGCGTGGCGCGGTCGGCTGGGCAGCGGTCCAGGAGGAAGCCGTCGACCTGGTACCAGTCGAGGTAGCGCTGTGCCTCGGAGATCACCTCGGCGAAGGCGCGGGTTCCGTACAGCGCGTCGATCCGCCCGAGGACGCGGATGCCCGCGTTGCGCAGCCGGCCCGCGGATTCCAGACAACTCGGGTCGGGGCGCGAGCCGGGTCCGTCGAAGACGTCGAGGGCGACCCAGTGCAGGGGTCTCCCGGGCCGGGCGAGTTCGCCCCACTCGGCGGGCGCGACCAGGGGATGCGCGAGGCCGGGGACGCCGAGACCGGTGCGGACGTCGGTGGTGCCGGGGTGCGCGCTGCCCGCCGGGGTTCCGGTCAGATACGACATGCCGCCTCCATCCAGATGTCGGCGAGGGACTCCTCGAGGTTGATACGGGGGCGCCAGCCGAGCCGGTCACGGGCGGTGCGCACGTCGGCCTGCTGCCAGCTGCCGCAGCCGTCGGGGTACGGATACGCGACCGGGCCGCCGTGGTCGGCCTCCAGGCGGGGGTGGCCGATGGCGGCCCGCAGGTGGCCGCCGGGCGAGCCGTCGAGTTCGTGGAGGGCGCCGCCGTACCCGGCCACCCGCGCGAGGATCGCCGCGGCGTCGCGCAGCCGGACGGCGCGCCCGGAGCCGATGTTGATGACGCCCTGTGCGGCGGAGAGCGAGGCGGCGTGCACGGCTCGGGCCACGTCACGGACGTCGATGAAGTCCCGCTGCGCGCCGAGACCGCCGAGCTTGAGCTCGCCGTCGCCGGACTGCATGGCGCGGCGCATGGCCTCGGCGAGGCGCCCCAGCGGGGAGCCGGCGGGCGTGCCCGGGCCCGCCGGCGAGAACACCCGGAGCACCACGGCGTCCAGTCCGGAGCCGAGGACGAGTTCGGTGGCGGCGAGTTTGCTGACGCCGTACGGGCCGCCCGGCCGGGGCACGGCGTCCTCGGCCGTGGAGGAGCCGGGCTGGCTCGGGCCGTACTCGGCGCCGCAGCCGACCTGGACCAGCCGGGCGCCGCAGCCGCTGCGGCGCAGGGCCTCGCAGACGGTGGCGACGGCGACGGTGTTGTGCCGGGTGAGTTCGCGGGCGCCGCCGCGGGTGGTGCCCGCGCAGTTGACGACGACCTGGGGGTGGACCGCGTCGAGGAAGCGGGTGAGCGCGCCGGGGCTGCCGGACGCGAGGTCGAAGCGGACGTCCGCGTCGTCGCCGCGGCCGAGCGCGGTGAGCTGGACGGCGGGGTCGGCGAGCAGGCGGTCGGCGACGAAGCGGCCGAGGTAGCCGTTGGCTCCGATCAGCAGAACCCTCATCGTGCGGCTCCCGGGGTGTGGGCGGTGGCCTGGGCCGCCGGGGCCGGGACTGCGGGGATCGAGGCTGCCGGGACGGGGGTTGCCGGGACGGGGGTTGCCGGGACGGGGGTTGCCGGGACGGGGGCGCCGGCGACCGCGGGTGCCCCGGTGGCTGCGGTCGCTCCGGATCGGGAGGTGGTCATCTGGTCTCTCCTTCGGGGGTGTTGCGGTGGGCTGCGGCGGAGTGCGCGGGCGTCGTGCGGTCGGGGCACGGTGGGGGATGCGCCGGGTGGGGTGGCCGCGGTGGCGGCGGGGTTCGGCGGGGGCGGGCTCGCGTCAGCACGGCTGGTCCGTTCCCGCGTGGGCCGAGGCCCGGGACAGCGTGCGGGCGGCATGGGCCAGGAGGGCCAGGGCCGCGCTGCCGCAGACGAGGAACGGAACGCCGCCCGGGCCCCAGGCGGTGACCAGGTCCTCCACGGGCACGGCCAGGAAGTCGCAGCCGGGCAGGCGGCCGGAGAAGACCGCGGCCGGGGCCAGCGCCTCGGCCGCGCCGGCCGTCCCGAGGACGACCGCGGGGGTGTGGGTGAAGCCGTGCACGATGAGCAGGCGGGCCAGGAAGAGCAGGCCGCCCAGTGTGAGGGTGTGGCCGTATCCGGCGGTCTCGCCCAGGACGGCCGCGCTGAGCGCGGTCAGTGCGGCGAGCGCGCCCAGGAAGAGAACGAAGACGCCGAGCAGCAACGGCTGCACGGAGGCGGCGAACTCGTCGAGGCCGCGGCTGGCGTCCAGGCGGCGGCGGGCCCGGGTGGCAAGAAGGTGGGCGCACCAGGCGGCGGGGGCGCAGGCCAGGGTGAGGGCGAGCAGCGGAGCGGCGGCCACGGGCCAGGGACCGGCCGCCGTCCCGTCGGGCAGGCCGTCCGGGCCGCCGCCGACGGCGGCGCGCAGGAGGCTGTCGCCGAGCGCCGCGTAGGCGAGGAGCCAGCAGGTCCAGGCCTCCGTCCGGTGCGGGCCGGGGTGGGCGTCGCGGTGCGTGCCCAACGGCCCCCGGCGCAGCGCCGCGTGCATGGCGAGGACGACGGCGAGGAGGCCCGCGGCGGCGACGAGGAGAGCCGTGCGCCCGTGGGTGAGACGCACGCCGGTCACGGTGGCGGCGCACAGGACGCCGGGCAGCAGGGTGAGCAGCGCCCAGTCCAGGCGGGGCCGCGGGGCGGCGGTGCGCGCGGCGAGCGGCGGCGCGTCCCCGTCGCGCGGGACCCGGGCGTACATCTCCTCGGCGAGGGAGAAGACGTCCCGGTGCCGAAAGCGTGCGGCGGTACGGTCGGTGACCCCGTGGGCCTCCAGGGCGGCCGCGATCTCCAGCGGGTCGACGGCCCGTTCGCACAGTTCGCGGTGACGGTGCATCAGGGTCTTCACCGGGTCCACGCCGCCGCGGCGGGGCGCGGCCGGGCCCGGACCGCCGGTCGCGGCGCCCTCGTCGGCGTGGACGCGGGAGCGGGAGCGGGCGCCGACGGCATCGCCGGCACCGCGAGCGGCACGCGCGTCGGCGCGACCGGGGATGCCCGCGGGGACCCCGTCGACGGCACCGGAAGTGGCGTCGGCACCGGAAGTGGCGTCGACGGCGGAAGTGGCGTCGGCGGCGGTGGCACCGGCAAGGGCACCGGCAGCGGAGCCGGCGTCACGGGGTGCTTCCGGTCGGTCCAGTTCGTCCAGCCCGCTCATCGTGCTCCCTCCGTCGCGGCGACCGGCGAGGCGTCCCGGCCCTGCGGACCCGTCGCCGCCCAGGCCGGGCCCGGGCGGGCGGTGACCGGTGCGCCCGGGCCGGTCCACAGGCCGGGCAGACAGGCCTCGGGCGGGACGGCGAACGGTCGGGGGTCGCCGTCGTCGTCGAAGAGGAACCGACGCATCGGGGCCTGGGAGACGAGCTCGAGGTAGATGCCGTGGAACGCCGTGACGTTCTGCTCGACGGTGAACAGTTCGAGGGCGCGGGCGCGGGCTGCCGCGCCCAGACGTGCACGGCGCTCGGGGTCGTGCAGCAGCGCGGCGCAGGCGTCCGCGAGCGCCCGTGGGTTGCGCGGCGGGACGACCAGGCCGGTGCCTCCGATGACCTCGACCACCGCGCCGACGTCGGTCGACACGGTCGCCCGGCCGCAGAGCATCGCTTCGACCAGGCCGACCGGGAAGCCCTCGACGACGCTGGACAGGACGACGACCGCCCCGGCCGCGTACGCCTCGGCGAGGGTGGCCGACTCCGGGCCGCCGATCTCCTCGAAGGACACCGGGTTGTCGCCGACGGCGTGCGGTCCGTCCGCCTCGTCGGGGAAGAGCTGGGCGGCCAGCATCCGGCAGTGGCCGAGGTAGGCCCGGCCCTCCTCGCCGGACGGCGCGCCGATGATCCGCAGCCGGGTGCGGGGTTCCCCCTTGCGGATCTCCGCGAAGGCGTGCAGCAGGGACACCAGGTCCTTCGCCGGTTCCACCCGGCCGACCCAGACCAGCGTGTGCGGGTCGGCGGTGTCCGGGGAGTCGCCCACCTCGGCGAAGCGGGACGTCTCCATGCCCGGGTAGACGGTGCGCAGTTTGGCGCGGTCGGCACCGCACCGCTCCTGCCAGCGGCGGGCGTGCGCGTTGCCGGGCGTGACGCACGCCGCCTGCCGGTAGACCTCGGCCGCGAGCCGGCCGTGGAAGGCGGCGAGCAGGGCCCGCACGGCGGGAGGGGCGGCGGGGGCGGACCGGGCGGACGGCGTGCTCCCGGGACCCGCCGGGGAGGCGCCCTGCCCCGAGCTCAGGTAGTGCGTGCGCAGCCTCACCCCGTACTCGGTGACCAGGAGCGGCACGTCGAAGAAGTGGCGTGCGAGGAGCCCGGGCAGGGCGGCCGGGCCGCCGGACGCGGCGTGGCAGACGTCGACCGCGCCGAGGCCTCGGCCGCCCTCGTCGCCCTGGTCGTCGTACCAGTCGAGCGAGAGGGGGCGCAGGGCGCTTTCGAGGTGCGCGGCGACGGCGAGCAGATCGGGTACGCGCGCCTCGCGCGCCGTGCGCAGCGCGCCGGGCGCGCGGCAGGCCCGCTCCAGGGCGCGCACGGCGCCCTCCGAGCGGAGTGCTCCCACCAGGCCGCCCTCGTCGCGGGCGAGTTCGGCGAGGCCGTACAGCGCGGTGGCGAAACGGTCCGCCTGAGTGGTCGGCGCGGCCTCCGGGAGGGCGACCGCGTCCGAGGGGTCCGCCTCGCACAGGGCGGCCGCCAGTTCCCCGTAGGACTCGGCGAAACGCCGGCGCGCACGCCGGCCGTGCACCACCCCGTCGTCCTGCGCCGTCCACATCGGTGCGGTGCGCACGCGGCTGACCTGCGGCGGCAACGCGACCCAGCCGGCGCCCTCCTGGTCTTCGGTCCGGCTGAGCGCGTACACCTCGAACTGGTGCTGCCCGAGCCCGCGCACGAGCCGGTCGCACCAGAGTCCGGCATCACCGCTCACATACGGATAGCCACCCTCCGTCAGCAGTCCGATGCGCACGCGCACTCCCGATCTCCCGTTTGGTGAGCCGTCGTTGACCCGGCGGCTCGCAGCGGGAAGAACGTATGCGGACAAGGCGGTGGCGCGACGGACGGTTGTCCGTCGCGCCACCAAAAGGGGTGAACGGTCGTAACTTTCCCGTGCGGGTCGCGTTCGGTCGCGCTAAGAGATCATCCGACTGCGCAACGTCACGCCGCGTGTCCGGGGACGGCACCCGTTCGCGCCGTGCGCCGCTCCGCGCGTCTGCGGGCGGCGACCGCCGGGTCGAGAGCCGGCACGGCGGCCAGGAGCTGCCTGGTGTACGGATCGCCCGGTCTCCCGTACACCTCGTCGGCGGGCCCCTCCTCGACGACGCGCCCGTGCCGCATCACCGCGACCCGGTCGCTGACCTGGCGGACCACGGCGAGGTCGTGGGCGACGAAGACGAGCGCCAGGCCGAGCTCCCGCTGCAGCTCGCCGAGCAGCGCGACGACCTGGGCCTGCGTCGTCACGTCGAGCGCGGAGACCGGTTCGTCGCAGACGATGACGCGCGGGTCGGCCGCGAGCGCCCGGGCGATGCCCACGCGCTGACGCTGACCGCCGCTGAACTCGTGCGGGTAGCGGTCGTGGTGCGCCGCCTCGAGCCCCACGCGCTCCAGCAGTTCCGCCACGCGCCCCCTGATCAGCGTCTCGTCGCGATCGCCCCGCGCGCGCAGCGGGTCGGCGATGGACTCCCCCACGCTGCGGCGGGGATTGAGGGAGGAAACGGGGTCCTGGAAGACCATCTGGACGGCCGGGTTCACCCCCGACGACGCCTTCCCCTCGTACCGGACCTCGCCCTCCGTCGGCTCCAGCAGGCCGACCAGCATCCGGCCGAGCGTCGTCTTGCCGCTGCCGCTCTCCCCCACCACGCCGAGGGTCTCGCCGCGGCGGACCGTCAGCGACACGCCGTCCACCGCCGCGATCGACCGCTTCCCGCGCCCGAACGCGCGCCGCAGCCCCGTCGCCTCCAGAACGACGTCCCCCGCGGGCGCGTCCACGTCCGGGGGCACGTCCTCGCCAGGGGGCACGTCCACCTCCGCACCGGACCCGTCCGCACCGGGCGTGCCCACGCGGGACACCGCCGCGCGGGGCACGTCCACGCGCGGCACGGCCCGCAGCAGGGCGCGGGTGTACGCCTCCGTCGGCGCGGCCAGCACGGATCCCGCCGGTCCCTGCTCGACGACCCGTCCATGGCGCATGACCAGGACCTCGTCGACGCTCTCCGCGGCCACGCCCACGTCGTGCGTGACCAGCAGCAGCCCCATGCCGGTCTCCTCGCGCAGCGTGTGCAGCAGGTCGAGGATCTGGGCCTGGACGGTCACGTCCAGCGCGGTGGTCGGCTCGTCGGCGATCAGCAGGTCGGGCTCGCAGGCCAGCGCCATGGCGATGAGGGCGCGCTGGCGCATCCCGCCGCTGAACTCGTGCGGACGCGACCTGGACCGGCGGGCCGCGTCCGCGATGCCGACCCGGTCCAGCACCTCCACCGCACGCGCGCGTGCCGCGCGGCGCGACACACGCGCGTGCACGCGATGCACCTCGGCGATCTGGTCGCCGATCGCGTGGTAGGGGTCGAGGGAGGACAGCGGGTCCTGGAAGACCATCGCCGCGCCACCGCCGCGCAGCCGCCGCAGTTCCTCGTCGGACGCGGTCAGGACGTCGGTCCCTGCGACGCGTACCGAGCCGCCGACGGCGGCGCCCGTGCCCCGGTGCAGCCCCAGCAGCGCCGAGGCGACCGTGGACTTGCCGGAACCGGACTCGCCGACCAGGCCGAGGGCGGCGCCCTGCGCCAGCCGGAAGGAGAGGCCGTCGACGGCGCGAAGGGCGCCGAATCCGACCGTCAGGTCCGTGACTTCCACCAGGCTCATGCCAGCACCACCCGTCGGTCGGCCACCGCGTACAGGACGTCCGCGACGGCGTTGGCGAGGACCACGAAGAAGCCGATGACCAGGACCATCCCGACGACCACCGGCAGGTCGACGACGGTGACCGCGTGCACCAGCTCCTGTCCGATGCCGGGGAGCCCGAACAGGGTCTCGGTGAGCACCGCGCCGCCGACCGCGGAGCCGAAGTTGTTGGCGTTCAGCGCGATGACCGGCGCGACGGCCCCGCGCAGCGCGTGTCGCCCGATGATCGAACGCTCGCCGACGCCGTACGCGCGGAAGGTGCGGATGTGGTCCTCGGCGAGGGTCTCCAGCATCGACGAGCGGGTCAGCCGGGCGAACGACGCGGCCTCGATGAGGGCGAGCGAGAGCCAGGGCAGGAGCAGGTTCCAGGCCCACTGTTCGGGATCGTCGGCGAGGTTCACGTACTGCGGGAACGGCAGCAGGCGCAGTTCGCCGCAGACGACGATCATCAGGATGAGGCCGATCACGAAGACGGGCGTGGCGGTGCCGGCCAGGGTGACGGCGGTCAGCGCGCGCTCGGTGAAGCGGCCGCGTCGCCAGGCCGACAGCACCCCGGCGCCCACGCCGAGGACGAGCCACAGCACCATCGCCCCGGACACGAGCGAGAGACTCACCGGCAGTTTGGCCAGGATCAGCTGCGTGACCTGCTGGTCGCTCTGGTACGACAGCCCGAGGCAGGGCGCCGCGCAGTGCTCCGCCGAGGTGCCCGTGGAGTAGTCCTGGCCGGCGACCAGGCCCTCCAGGAAGTGCCCGTAGCGCACGTACAGCGGGTCGTCGAGGTGCAGTTGCAGCGCCACCTGGTGCACCTGCTCCGGCGAGCAGCGCGGGCCGCAGGTGATCTGGGCGACGTCGCCGGGAGTGACGTAGAAGACGACGTAGACGATCACCGAGATGGCGAGCAGGGTGAGCACCGTGCCGACGGTCCGGCGGAGCACGAAGCCGCCCAGACCGGCCGTGCCCACGGACCTGCCGAGTCCCTTGAGGCGGTTGGGGCTCTTGAAGCGGTTGAAGCCGTAGGAGCGGTCGACGCTCCGGGAGCGGTCGAGGCCTTTGGAGCCGTTCACGACGACGCCTCCTTCCGGGCGGCGGCCGCCCTGTTCTCCCGGCGGCGTCCCGTCCCCACGCGGAGTCGGGAGGCCGCGCGCGGGTCGAGGGCCGTCCGCACGCCGTCGCCGAGGACGGTGAGGGCGAGGACGGTCACGAAGAGTGCGCCGGCGGGCAGCAGCAGGTACTGCGGTGCGGCCTGGTACCAGACGTCGGCGGCGGTGAGCATCTGCCCCCAGGACGGCGTGGGCGGCTTCACTCCGACACCGAGGAAGGACAGGGCGGCCTCGACGGTGATGTTCTGCGGCACGAGCAGGGCCGCGTAGGTGATGACGGGACCGGCGAGGCCCGGCAGCAGCTCGCGGCGGGCGATCCGCCACGAGCCCCAGCCGCTGAGGCGGGCCGCGGACACATGATCGAGGTTCTTGAGGGTGAGCGTCTGGGCGCGCACGACCTTGGCGATGTTGCCCCAGGAGATCAGGCCGATCACCAGGGTGACCAGCAGGGGCCGCGGGAAGCTCGCCGGGACGATCGCGAGCAGCGCCAACGACATGATCATCAGCGGCAGCGCGACGAAGACGTCCGTGATCCGGCTCAGCAGTTGGTCGACCCATCGGTTGCCGAGCGCGGAGGCGATGCCCAGGGTGACGCCGATGGCGACCTGGATGACCGTCGCGGCCAGCGCGACGCCCAGCGAGACCCGCGCGCCGTGCACGAGCCGGGCGAACAGGTCGCGGCCGGTCTGCGGTTCCACGCCGAGCCAGTGCTCGCCGCTGACGCCGCCGAGCGGACCGATGGGCACGCCCCCGCGCGCGGAGTCGATCAGGGAGGGGTGGTAGGTGGTCGGGTCCTGGCCCTCGAGGGCGGTGAGCAGCGGCGCGGCGAGCGCGACCAGGACGAGCAGCGCGACGACGACCGCCGCGACGAGGGCGGCGCGCTGCGCCCGCAGGCGCCGCCAGAACTGGCGGGCCCCCGAGGCTCCGGGGACGGACGCGGGGTCCGTCCCGGGAGCCCGGACGGCGACGGCCTCGACGGCCGCCTGGGTGGCTGTCTCGCTCACGGTGCTACTTCACCGCGACCTGCGAGGGGTCCAGGACGCCGTCCCAGTCGCTGATGACGATGCCGCGGACGTCCTCGCCGTAGAGCCGCTTGTAGACGGGGTGGAACAGCGGGACGGTCAGGGCCTGTCCGCCGATCTTCTCGTCCAGGGCGCCCCACCTCTTGGCGGCGGCCTGGAGGTCGGTCAGCTTGTTGATCGCGTCGATCTCGGCGTTGACCGCCTTGTCGTCGAGGAGGCCCGTGTTGAAGTTCGCGCCGTCCTCGACGATCTGCCGGCCGTCGAAGATCGGGGCGAGGAACGGACCGCCGGACGGCCAGTCGGCGCCCCAGTGGGCGAGGAAGAAGCCGGGCTCGGTCTTCACGTCGTGGATCGTGTCGGAGTAGTCGTTGTCCTCGAGACCCTTCAGTTCGACGGTGATGCCGGCCTTCTTGAGCGCGTCCTGCACCGCGGTCGCGATCTCGGGGCTGGTCTCGAAGTCCTGGTTGTTGGAATGGGTGAGCGTGATGGTCAGTCCGTTCGGGTGGCCGGCCGCCTTCAGCAGTTCCCTCGCCTTGGCCGCGTCGCCGGTCTTCCCGGCCGGGAACAGGTCGTAGGGCCGGTAGCCGAAGGACTTCTGGTTCGGCAGGAAGGTGGTGGCGGCCTCGGCGAGCGAGGACCCGCCGGCCGCGTTGACCACCGACGAACGGTCGACGGCGTACGCGATCGCCTGCCGGACGCGGATGTCGTCGAAGGGCTTCACCTTGGGGTTGAACGCGAGGTAATTGGTGTAGCCGAAGCGGCCGGTGCCGACCCGCGCGGCGAGCTTGCCGTCGCCGCTGACCTTCGCGAGCTCGGCCGGGCCGAGGTTGGTGTCCGTGGTGATGGCGGCGGCGTCCGCCCCCTGGGACGCGGACAGCCGCTGGTTGATCACGGAGGAGTCGAGCCCGGACCGTACGTCGATCCTGTCGGGGTACGCCTTGCGCTCGGCGTCCGTCTTCGCGGACCAGTGGGTGTTGCGCTCCAGGGTGAGCCGCTCGCCGTCGTTCTCGTTCCTGACGACCTTGTAGGGGCCGGACGAGACCGGGTGCTCCTCGTACTTGGTGCCGGTGTCCTTGGCCTTCGGCACCGGCGCGAACTGGGTCTGGGTGGCCAGGTAGGGGAACTCGCCCTCGGGCTTGTTCAGGTGGAAGACGATCGTGCGGCTGTCCGGCGTCTCGATGGAGGCGAGCCCCTCGGGGTCCTTGTACGGCCCCTGGTATCCGGCCGCGCCGACCAGCCAGTCCCTCAGGTAGGGGGCGCCGCCGGACAGCTCGGGTGCGAAGGACCGCTCGATGCCGTACTTGACGTCGGCCGAGGTGATCGCGGTCCCGTCCTCGTACTTCAGGCCCTCCTTGAGGGTGTACGTCCACACGGTGGCGTCCGCGTTGGGGCGCCCGGTGTCGGTGGCGAGGTCGGGTACGACCTTCGCGCCGGCGGCGCCGTTCTCGCGGTTGCGGGTGGTGAGGGTGCGGAAGACCAGGGAGGGCACCTTGCCGCCGCCGGAGGTGTAGAGACGCGCCGGGTCGAAGTCCTGCTGCGGGTTGCGGTTGAGGATCGTGAGGGTGCCGCCCCGGTGGGGCGTGGCGTCGCCCGCGGAGGCCTTGGCATCGTTGTCAGCCGGCCCGCAGGCGGCGGCGCCCGCTGCCACGACCAGGCTGACGGATGCCGCGGCCACGCGGCGCGTTGTGCGGGACGGTTGACGCATCGAAATACGACCTCTCGAATGATGAGACGAACTGACAAGGGATGAGACATGCGGAAGCGGACGTCCGCCCGGGCGTCAGGTCGTCGAGAGAGCCGTGGACGCCTCATGCGCGGGCATGAGGCGGCACGGACGAGAAGCAGGGGTCGCGACGCGAACGCCAGAGGCGGGCGTCAGCTACAGAGAATGTCGGCCACGCAGAGGGTGGTCACACCGATGAGCGCCAGCTCGATGGCGGCGCGCGCAGAGGTGGGACGGGGCGACATGCCCAGAAATATGGCCGACCTTTCCGGGCATGTCAATGTGATCTCCGTTGCCCCGCGTCAACTACCGGGAAAGGCCCAGGGGTTGGGTCGGCAGTGGATCCCGTCGTGGTCGAGGAACTTGGTCTGCTGCTGCATGACCGGCGCGAGTTCGCCGTCCTTGTCGCAGGTGACATGGCCGAAGCCGAGCCGGTGGCCGACCTCGTGGTTGATCAGCATCTGCCGGTAGGCGTACATCGCGTCGCCGAAGGTCGACGAGCCCTGCGCCCACCGGTACGCGTTGATCATCACGCGCTCGGTGGCGGCCGAGTCGCAGGAGACGTTGTCCTCGGTGGTGTCCAGACCCGACTTGGCGCACCACTCGGCGGTGGTGCCCGGGCTGGCGAGCGTGATGACGAAGTCGGGTTTGCCCGAGTGGATGCGCTCGAAGGTGCGGGCGCCGCCGTGGGCCCAGCTGCGGTCGTCGTTGAGCGTCTTCTGCACGGCCTGGGCGAAGAGTTCGCCGTCGAGCCCGAGCCCCTGCTCGACGTCGACGCGGTAGGTGTACTTCCGCCCCTTGCCGGGCGCCTTGGCGACGCCCGCGATCGCGTCGAACCTCCCCGACCCCTTGAGCCCGGCGGCCAGGGGGTACTTGGCGGACATCTTCTGCGCGTAGGTCAGCGTGACGACGCCGGGCGACACCGAGGGGCTCGGCCGGTCGTCCCCGCGCGTGGCGTCGTCGGCGAAGCCCCGTTCGGCCCGCTCTGTCGCGGACTGGGACCGGACGGCCTCGTCGTCCCGCCCGTCGGTGACCTGTCCGGCCACCACCACGGCCAGCACCGTGGTGACGGCGGCGGCCGCGATGCCGGTGAACGCCCGCCCCTTGCCGCTCCTGGCGGCGGACACGGACCGGCCGGCGGGCGGCATGCCGTCGCCCCGGCCGTCGGCGGCGACCGGGGCGCTCTCGCGGGAGACGGCGTCCGCTGCGGGCACGGGGGCGTGCGGGGCTCGCTCCCGGGGGCGCGGCGGCGCGTACGTCGGTCTCGCGCGCGTGAAGACGTCGTCTTCCTCGTCGGCGCCGAAGGCGTCGAGGTAGTCCTGGCGTGGCCCCTGGCGAGCCCCACGACCGGAAGGACGGGGGGCCTGGCCCGGGCCGCTCGGGGGAACTGGTCGCTGACGCGGTATCACGGGCTGCCCGGTACCCGGCTGGCGCGCTCTCAAGTCACCCCAGCCGCCTCCGGTCTCACGCTGCTCGGGGTGAGAGCCGCGGGCCTGCGGAAACCCGTGCGCGGGCGTCCCGTCGGCGAAGCGGGGCACGCCGTGCCCGGGGGTGCCGTCGAGGCCGAGGGGCGGAGCCTGGGTGCGGCCGCCGCGCACGTCTCCCTGGACCGGTCCTGCGGGACCCCCCTGAGGGGCCGCCGATGACGCGCCCCGGGGGGCGCCGTCCCCCGCACGCTTGGGCGCGGGTCCACGCCGGCTGTGACGTCCCACGTCGGCCTCAGCCCCCGGGGGTCTCGGTCGCGGCCGCGGTGTCGGCCAGCAGCTCCCGGAAGGCTCTCGCCACCGTCTCGGGGTACTCCATCATCGCCACGTGACCGGCGTCGGGCAGCGTCAGCAGACGGGAGCCGCGGAAGGCGCGGGCGGAGCGCTGCGCCATGCGGTAGCCGACGAGCTGGTCACGGCCGCCGTAGACGAGGAGCGTGGGGGCGAGGACCCGCTCGGCCTGGCGCCACAGCCCGTGCTGCCCGCCCAGCGTGTAGGCGCTCAGCAGTCCGCGCGTCGAACGCGTCAGCGCGTCCCAGAAGTACGGCAGTTGCAGCCGGCGCTCCAGCTCCTGCACCGCGTCCCGGAACGCTTCCGGACTGACCCGCCCGGGATCGCCGTAACAGAGGCCCATCACGCCGCGGACGCGCTGCTCGGCCGTCCACTCACGGGTGAGCCGGCTGAAGAGCGCGGCGACGCCGGGCAGGCCGACCAGGCCCGTGGGGACCGCGGTGCGCTGCACCCGCAGCTCCGGGAGCGCGGGCGAGACCAGCGTCAGGGTGCGCACGAGATCCGGGCGGACCGCGGCGACCCGCGTGGCCACCGCGCCGCCGAGGGAGTTGCCGAGGAGATGCACGGGGCCGCGTTCGGCCGCGTCGAGGTAGCGGATGACGGCACGCGCGTGTGCCGTGATGGAGTAGTCGCCGTCGTCCGGTGGCGGGGAGTCGCCGAAGCCGGGGAGATCGACGGCCTCGCTGGCCACCACCCCGTCGAGCACGGCCATCAGCGCGGACCAGTTCTGCGAGGAGCCGCCGAGGCCGTGCACGTACAGCGCCGGCTGCAGTCCCGCGCGCGCGGGGGGCCGCGAGCGGACCGTCAGCGTGACGCCGGGCAGGCCCACGGTCCGCAGCCGCTCGCCCTCCGCGACCCGTACGGCGGCCGCCTTCGGCAGCACGCTGGTGGGCGGCACGGAGGGGAGCTCGGTCGAAGACATGCGGGCAATGTTACGAGACGATCACGCGCGGTCTTGTGTGTTCGCCGTCACACGCGTGGGCGGTGTGCCCGATGGGGCGGTCCGCACGCCTGCGCGAGCCGCGGGCACGCGGTCACCGGACCGGGGCCGGGCAGATCCGCCCCCAGGGGTCATACCTGCGGGAATCGGGGGCACTGCGCACAGCGATCGCATAGCGTCCGAAACGGGTGTCTCCTAGGCTCGTATCGAGGGCACCCGCTGGTGGCCCCCGCAGTTAGCAGGGGCGTTCGTAGGAAGGGAGCCCGCCATGACCGTTGACCCCACCGACCCGGAAGCCTTCGACGAGGACGACGACTTCGGGGAGATCGACGTGGAGGCGCCCGAGGAGGACGCCGCAGAGCAGTACGCGGACGTCACGCAGGAGCGCGACGACCCCTTGGAGGACGCCGATCCCGCTCGGGCCAACGAGGCCGATCTCGCCGAACAGGCGCGCGTCGTCTCGATCGACGAGGACGACTACCGCTGAAGGGCGCTGAGCTGGACCGGGGGGCGAGTATGCCCGGAACCTACCGTTTCGAAACCATCTCGACCACTTCTGTCCTCGTCCAGTCCGTGAAATTCTGCGTTCGCACCGCGCACACCGGGGTTACCGAAAAGTACGATGGCGACGCGGCGCTCACCGCAAGAGGACGACTTTGGGAGGCGGCGTGACAGCCATCGAGCAGACAGAGGCGGCGCGCCCGCGGGGCACACGCCTGCCGCGCCGTGCCCGGCGGAACCAGCTGCTGGGCGCCGCCCAGGAAGTCTTCGTCGCACAGGGCTACCACTCGGCCGCGATGGACGACATCGCCGAGCGGGCCGGCGTCAGCAAGCCGGTGCTCTACCAGCACTTCCCGGGCAAGCTCGATCTCTATCTCGCCCTCCTGGACCAGCACTGCGAGTCGCTGATCCAGGCCGTGCGCGGCGCGCTCGCGTCGACGACCGACAACAAGCAGCGCGTCCGGGCGACCATGGACGCCTACTTCGCGTACGTCGAGGACGACGGCGGCGCCTTCCGCCTGGTCTTCGAGTCGGACCTGACGAACGAGCCCGCGGTGCGCGAGCGCGTCGACAAGGTCACGGGCGAGTGCGCCGAGGCGATCTGCGAGGTCATCGCCGAGGACACCGGCCTCTCCCGCGCGGAGTCGATGCTGCTCGCCTCCGGCCTCGGCGGTCTGGCGCAGGTCGTGGCACGTTCCTGGCTGCACAGCGACCGCAGCGTGCCGCGCGACCAGGCGGTGCAGCTGCTGGCCTCGCTGGCCTGGCGGGGCATCGCGGGGTTCCCGCTGCACGGCATCGATCAGCACTGAGCGGGCGGGGCGGGCGTTTGTTCCCGCCCGCTGTTCGCTCCTGGCGTGGACGGGCGCACCGTGTACGTCCCCTCACCGGGCTAATGTGTGCAGCGTACGGCGCGGACGCCCGCGCATCTCATGACCGTCGGAGGGACATAGCCGTGGAGGTCAAGATCGGCGTGCTGCACGCGCCTCGCGAGATCGTTCTGGAGAGCGGTCAGACTCCCGAGGAGGTCGAGCGCGTGGTGGCCGAGGCCCTGGCCGGGAAGTCGCAGCTGCTCAGCCTCGTGGACCAGCACGGCCGCAAGGTCCTGGTCCCGGCCGACCGTCTGGCCTACGTCGAGCTGGGCGAGCCCGCCCCGCGCAAGGTGGGCTTCGGCGCACTGTAGGCGCAGCGATCCGCGGGAGGGGCCCGGCGACCGACACGGTCGCCGGGCCCCTCCCCTTTGCGTGCGTCCCCGGGCCCGCCGCCGCCTCGCGGCGGCTCGTCCCACCACTGTCATCGCGCCCCGTTCTCCCCGTCCGTCCCTTTCCACGGAAGGAGCACGACGCGCCCACGCAGGAGGATTGCATTCCGCAGGTCACGGGTATGACGCGCTACGACGTTGGTGCACAGCCCCGCCGCCTGGGAGGGACCCAAATGATCTTGGAAGCGCTCGGCTCCGCTGTGCTCGGTCTCGTGCTCGCGTGGGCGGCGGTCACCCGCCTCTCCCACCGCCTGCCGGTCCGCACGCTCGTCTTCGCGACGGGCATCGCCGGAGCCCTGTTCGGTGACTTCGTCACCCACAGCGCGCTGGGCCCCGGCACCTTCCTGCCGAGCCTCCTCGGCGCGGCGATCATCTCCGCCGCCTCGCTCTCCCTGCTGCTGCGCCCCGCCGGGGGACTGCGCCGACGATCCGCGCCGGCGTAACCCCCAGGGGCCGCCGAGCCGCCGGGGCCGCCGGGCCGAGGCACCCGGCCCGTCCTGCACCGGACGTCAGCGGCCCACCCGACGCCACCGACCCGCCCGAGGTCCGCCGCCGGCGGCTCCCAGGGCGCCCTAGGCGGCGAGGCCCAGCGCGGCCATCCGCTTGGTGTGCGCCTCGGTGATCCGGGAGAACATCCGGCCCACCTCGGCGAGGTCGAAGCCGTCCGCGACCCCGCCCACCAGCATCGTCGACAGCGCGTCGCGGTCCGCGACCACCCGCTGGGACTGCGACAGGGCCTCGCCCATCAGCCGCCGGGCCCACAGCGCGAGCCGGCCGCCCACCCGCGGCTCCGCGTCGATGGCCGAGCGCACCCGGTCCACGGCGAAACCGGCGTGCCCGGTGTCGTCGAGCACCGCCAGCACCAGAGCGCGGCTGTCGGTGTCCAGGCGCACCGCGACCTCACGGTAGAAGTCGCTCGCGATCGAGTCGCCGACGTACGCCTTGACCAGACCCTCCAGCCAGTCCGAGGGGGCCGTCTGCCGGTGGAAGCCGTCGAGCGCGGCCACGAACGGCTCCATGGCCAGCGTCGGCTCCTCACCGATCTCCGTGAGCCGGTCCCGCAGCCGCTCGAAGTGGTGGAACTCCGCCGACGCCATCTTCGCCAGCTCCGCCTTGTCCGCCAGGGTGGGCGCCAGCTTGGCGTCCTCCGCGAGCCGCTCGAACGCCGCCAGCTCGCCGTACGCCAACGCGCCCAACAGGTCCACGACCGCGGCACGGTACTGCGGATCGGCGGAGGCCGTCGTCCAGTCCTGGGCCGCGATTCCGGTGGCGGTGATCTCGGGCTTGTCAGAGGTCGTCATGAAGCGCACAATAGCCCGCTCGTCGCGGGGTGGAAGTCCCTGGTCAGTCAGTGTGACGACGAAGACGCGACGGACCGGTCCAGGCACTGTGACAACCACAACGTGACCGAATCGGCCATCGCATGTGCGCGATTCCGGGGTATGGTGGTAATGCGCCTGCCGAATATTCGACGGGCCGCACGTATGAGGATGCCCGGTCGGTGGCCCGATCGGCTCCGACCCGACAGCCCTCATGGCTCGTACGGCACATCGCGTACGCCGGCCAGAGGGACACCCTCAGCGGTACGAGCGCTAGAGCGTCGGCAGAGGTCCCGTGCCATACGGCTTGCCGTGAGCGGTTCGCCCGTAAGGCATCCGACGTCCCCGGCACGGTCCGTCACGACCCCCGCGCTCGCCTCGCACCGCGTACACAGAAGAGGCAGCACCCTGACTACGTTCCGAGAGCTCGGAATCCTTTCCGAGACCGCCGAAGCCCTCGAGGCCGTCGGCATCACCACCCCCTTCCCCATCCAGGAGATGACGCTCCCGGTCGCCCTGACGGGCACCGACGTCATCGGACAGGCCAAGACGGGCACCGGCAAGACGCTCGGCTTCGGCCTCCCGCTCCTCGAGCGGGTGACCGTCCCCGCCGACGTCGAGGCCGGCCGCGCCCGCCCCGAGGACCTCACCGACGCCCCGCAGGCGCTCATCGTCGTCCCCACGCGTGAGCTGTGCACGCAGGTCACCAACGACCTGCTGACCGCGGGCAAGGTGCGCAACGTGCGCGTCCTCGCCATCTACGGCGGCCGCGCCTACGAGCCCCAGGTCGAGGCCCTGAAGAAGGGCGTCGACGTCGTCGTCGGCACCCCGGGCCGACTGCTGGACCTCGCGGGCCAGAAGAAGCTCGACCTCAAGCACATCCGGTCGCTCGTCCTCGACGAGGCCGACGAGATGCTCGACCTGGGCTTCCTGCCCGACGTCGAGAAGATCATCAACATGCTTCCGGCGAAGCGCCAGACCATGCTGTTCTCGGCGACCATGCCGGGCGCGGTCATCGGTCTCGCACGCCGCTACATGTCGCAGCCCACGCACATCAACGCCACCTCGCCGGACGACGCGGGCCGCACCGTCGCGAACACCAAGCAGCACGTGTACCGCGCGCACAACATGGACAAGCCCGAGATGGTCGCCCGCATCCTGCAGGCCGACGGCCGCGGCCTGGTCATGGTGTTCTGCCGTACCAAGCGCACGGCGGCCGACCTGGCCGACCAGCTCCAGCAGCGCGGTTTCGCCTCCGGCGCGGTCCACGGCGACCTCGGCCAGGGCGCCCGCGAGCAGGCCCTGCGCGCCTTCCGCAACGGCAAGGTCGACGTGCTCGTCTGCACCGACGTCGCCGCCCGCGGCATCGACGTCGAAGGCGTCACCCACGTCATCAACTACCAGTCCCCCGAGGACGAGAAGACGTACCTGCACCGCATCGGCCGTACCGGCCGCGCGGGCGCCAAGGGCATCGCGATCACGCTCGTCGACTGGGACGACATCCCGCGCTGGCAGCTCATCAACAAGGCGCTGGAGCTCGAGTTCAGCGACCCGCCGGAGACGTACTCCACCTCTCCGCACTTCTTCGAGGAACTCGGCATTCCCGCCGGCACCAAGGGCGTCCTGCCGCGCTCGGAGCGCACCCGTGCCGGGCTCGACGCGGAGGAGCTCGAGGACCTGGGCGAGCCGGGCGGCCGTGGTGCACGCGGTCGCGGTGACCGCAGTGACCGCGGCGGCCGCGGCGGCCGCGGCGACTCCCGTTCCGGCGGACGCTCCGCAGAGCGCTCGGCGGACCGTTCCGACGACCGCGAGGGGGCAGCCCGTACGCCGCGTCGCCGTCGTCGTACCCGCAACGGCTCGCCCATCGACGCGGCTGCGGCGCCCGCCGGGACCGCACTGGAGCAGGCGCCCGTCGCCGAGCGGACGCCCGTGGCCGAGGAGGCCGCCGGCCCGCGCACCCCGCGCCGTCGCCGCCGCACCCGCAACGGGTCCGCGCCGGAGGCCGTCGCCCCCGTGACGGCCGTCGAGCCCGCCGCCGAGGCGGCGGAGACGGCCGTGACGACGGCGGAGGGCCCCGCCCTCGACACGCCGGAGACCACGGCCGAGGCGGCCAAGCCGCGCCGCCGCCGTACCCGCAGGACGGCGGAGCCCGTCGCCGACACGGCGGAGCCGACCGTCACGGCCGAAGCGGCCGAGCCGGCCGAGCCCGTGGTGGCTGCCGCGCCGCGCCGCCGTACCCGCAAGGCGACGGCCCCGGCCGAAGCAGCGGTCGACACCGTCACGAGCGTCGAGGTGGCCCCGGAGGCCGCCGCGGCCGTGGAGCCCGCGGTCAAGCCGCGCCGCACCCGCAAGACGGCCGCCGCCGCCGAGACCGCGGTGGACACCGCCGAGGCGGCCGAGACCGCGCCGCGCACCCGCACCGCCCGCAAGGCCACGGCCGACATCCCGGCCCAGGTCGCGCAGGAGGCGGAAGCCGTCAAGCCGCGCCGCACCCGCAAGACCGCCGCGTCCACCCCGGCCACGGCCGAGGCGAGCGCCGCGGTCGACACGGCCGAGGCGACCGAGGCCAAGCCGCGCCGCACCCGCAAGACGGCCGCCAAGGCCACGGCGACGGCCCCGGCCGCGGCTGAGGCCGCCGTGGACACGGCCGAGGCCACCGAGGCCAAGCCCCGCCGCACGCGCAAGACGGCGGCCGCCAAGACCGCCGCTGCCGTCACCGCCGTCGAGGCCCCGGCGGTTCCCGAGGCCGAGGTCAAGCCGCGCCGCACCCGCAAGACGGCGGCTCCCGCCGTGGCCGCGGTCGACACCGCCGAGGGCGTCGAGGGCATCGAGGTCAAGCCGCGCCGCACCCGCAAGACGGCCGCCGCCAAGGCCGCCGAGGTCGCCCAGGTCACCGAGGCGGAGCCGGTCGCGGAGGCCGCCGTCGCGAGGCCGCGGCGCACCCGCAAGGTGGCCGCCGCCGACGCGGCCCCGGCCGAGGCAGCGGTCGAGACGGCCGAAGGCGCGGAGCCGGGGCCCCGCCGCCGTGCGGTCCGCAAGGCCACGGCCGACATCCCGGTCCAGGCCACGCAGGAGACGGAGGCCGTCAAGCCGCGCCGCACCCGCAAGACGGCTGCCGCCAAGGCCGTCGCGGAGCCGACGGACGGCTGAGCCGGCGAGTTCGCGCGCGAGGGCCCGGTCCACACCCTGTGGACCGGGCCCTCGGCGTTTCCCGGCCCCCGGTACTCTCCCCCCGTGACCGACCCCAGCGAGCCCGCCCTCTCCGCCGAGCCGCCCGTCAGCCCCGCCGGGCCCGGCGACGTCGTGCCCACCCGCTCCGCGGCGCCCGGCGCGCCCGCCGCGCAGACCGTGTTCCCACCGCCGCCCGGCGCCCGCGCGTACCCGCTGCGGACCTCGCGCGGGGCGTTCGCCGTGGTCGACGCGCCCGTGGCCGCCGGTGTGGAGCAGCGGGGTGTCGCGCTGCTGCTGCCGGGGTTCACCGGGAGCAAGGAGGACTTCCACCGGCTGCACGGACCGCTCGCCGCCCGCGGCTACCGGACCGTCGCCGTGGACGGCCGGGGACAGAACGAGTCCGACGGCCCCGCCGACGACGAAGCACCTTACGCCCAGGGCGAGTTGGCCCGTGACGTACTCGCGCAGGCGTCTGCTCTCGGCACGCCCGTGCATCTCGTCGGCCACTCCCTGGGCGGGCAGATCGCCCGCGCCGCGGTCCTCCTGGACCACTCCCCGTTCGTCTCGCTCACGCTCGTCTCCTCCGGCCCGGCGGAGATCTCGGAGTCCCAGAAGCAGCGCGTGAAGCTGCTGCACGACGCGCTCGCGGTGATGACCATGGCCGAGGTCTGGCAGACCATCCTGGCGATGGGCGCGCCGGAGGAGATCGGCGGACCGGCCCGCGGTTTCGCCGGACCGGCCCGGATGCGGCAGCGCTGGATCAACCACAAGCCGGCCCAACTCCTCGTCACGGGACGCCGGTTGTGCGTCGAACCGAACCGGGTCGCGGAGCTCGCCGCCGTCCCGCTGCCGTTCCACGTCCTGTCGGGCGCATCGGACGACACCTGGCCGGTGCCGCTCCTCGACGCGATGGCCGCGCAACTGCGGGCGCACCGGACGGTCGTGCCGGACGCCGACCACTCCCCCAACCAGGACCAGCCGCTGCTGACGGCCGCCGGTCTCGCCGACTTCTGGGACGGCCTCGCGAACACCCCACGGAGCTAGTGCTGTGACCGCCTAGGTCCACCGGGTTGGAGCGGGGTCTTCCTTGCGCCGAGCGGGCGCTCAGATGCTCAGGAACGCTGGTGCGAGGACCGTCGCGGGAACGAGCGGGCGACCTGGCCAGGCAGGCGGCGACGGACAGGCCGCCCACCCGGCACAACTCGTTACGCTTCGGCAACCGGCGCACTCACAAGGTCACTTCGACTGCGACTTCGCCCTGCAGCTGAGGACGGTGCCGGAGATCCGCAGCAAGACTCGCAGCGAACTGCCCTACGATATGACGATCTCTTGGAATTGGAACGTGACACTTCCACCGCCGTAGCGGATAGCCTGCGCATTGCGGAAGTTGTACTGCTTGATCGTTCTGTTCTGGGAATCAAGCAACGCAACGCTGAAGTTCTTGCGTCGGCTCGAAAGAATGAAGTCGGTGAAGGCCTGGCTATGGGCCGCCCCTCGCACCAGGGTCACCGTGTTCCCGGTCATGCCCGAGACCTCCAAAATGAACTCGACGCAGTTGTTGTCGAGGTACACCGCGAAGTTGTGGCTGGTGAGAGTGTCTCTGCACGGGCCGGCGGCAGCCGCAGAGGTGGCGGGGGCGGCTGACGCGTTGGCGCTGCCGCAGAAGACGCTGAGGGTCAGCAGCGCCGTGGCGGTCGCACCGGCCACAAGCAAGCGACGGTTGATCGAGCTGGTCATTACAGGGTCCTCACGGTCGAGAGTGAAGCGGAGCGCCTGGTTTCTTCGGCGACATGGGCGATGGGCCTGCCGGCGCGGACCCGGTCGACGAGGAGTCGTCTGCCGTGGATGGTCAGCCGGGCATGGGGGTGGGGCACGGGGAACCTCTGGGATGGTGCGGAATCTGATGCGGACTGAGTTTGTGCCCGAGGCCGCCGATCTGGTGATCGACGTCCTCGGGCGATAGAGGGCGAGCCTTTTGTGGGCGGAGAGTCAGGCCGGAGCCGTCTGCGCGCCCCACTGGATCTATTCGGCCCAGGCATGCTCCAACTGGGTACGAAAGGTAGCGGGCTTTCGGCCGATCAGCTCACCCAGCGTCGAGTCGACAGCGGTGAACTCGCCATTCCGCGCCGCGGCGAAGATGCTCAGCATCAGGTCGGCGATCGGGGCCGGGGCGCCGTGCGCCAGGACCTGCTCTCGGAAGACGTCGTCGGGGACGACGGTGCGGGTGAAGGGCCGTCCGGTGGTCTGGGACGCGCTCTCGGCGATGGTGTCGAAGTCGAGCGCCGCCGGGCCTGTGAGTGGCGGGGTGGCCCCCTCGAAGCGGGCCTCCTCGGCGAGTATCACCGCGGTGGCCTCGGCGAGGTCGTCGTGGCCGGTCCAGGCGACAGGGCCGTCGGCGGGGAGGGAGATGTCGCCGGTGTGGCGGGCGGACTCCAGGAACTGCAGGGCGCTGGAGGCGTAGAAGCCGTTGCGCAGCGCGGTCCAGGGCAGGCCGGTGGCGCGCAGCAGGTCCTCGGTCTGGGCGTGGTCGCGGCATGCCTGGAACCGGGAGTCGTGGGCGGCGCCCATCTGGCTGGTGTAGAGGATGCGGCCGACGCCGGCCTTCACGGCGGCGTCGATGGCGGCGCGGTGGCCGGTGACGCACTCCTGGCCCGTGCGGTCGAGGGAGACGAGGAGCAGTTGTTCGGCGCCCTCGAAGGAGTGCACGAGCGAGGCGGGATCGTCGAAGCTGCCCTGCCGGACGCGTACGCCGCGGTCGGCGAGGTCCTGGGCCTTGCGGGGGTCGCGGACGCTGACGCCGACGCGGTCGGCGGGGACACGCTCCAGGAGGCGCTCGACGGTGGCGCGGCCGAGCTTTCCGGTGGCTCCGGTCACGATGATCATTGGGTTCTCCCGACACTATTTCCAGTGGAATCACTTCAACGGTAACACTGGAAATTCCGGTGGAACCAAATTTTCGGTACCATCGGTTCATGGCTACGCGCGACTCCACCGACAGCCTTCGGCGCCGCATCGTCGAGGCGGCCGTCGAGCTGCTGGAGAACGGCGGCCCTGACGCGGCGAGCACTCGCGCGGTCGCCGCCGCGGCCGGAGTGCAGCCGCCGGCGATCTACCGCCTCTTCGGCGACAAGGACGGGCTCCTTGAGGCCGTCGCCGAGCACGGCTACGCGCAGTTCCTGGAGAGAAAGCGCGCGCAGCTCGACCCCGCTCCGCAGGACCCGGTGGAGGAGCTGCGCCGCGGCTGGGACATGGTGGTCGAGTTCGGGGTCTGTCGCCCCGAGTTGTTCGCGGTGATGAACAGGGCCACCGGCCGGGGATCGGACGCAGCACACCGCGCGGGCCTGGAGATCCTCCATGGGCGGGTGCGTCGGCTGGCGGCCGGGGGGTGGCTGCGGGTCGACGAGGAGCTGGCCGCCCAGATCATCCAGGCCACCGGCCAGGGCGCGGTCACCACCTGGCACTCCACCCCCGCGGACCGCCGCAATCCGGCGCTGTTGACCGTCCTGCGCGAGTCCATGGTCGCGGCCGTCACCCGCGCCGAGCCGGCGGTCCCCACCGCGGAGTCCGGTCCCGCCGCAGCGGCCCGCGCGCTGCGCGCCGCTCTCCCCGACGACGCCGATGTCCTGAGCGACGCCGAGCAGCGCCTGCTGCGTGAGTGGCTCACGCGCCTGGCGGCGGACGGTGGCGCGCCGCATGCCTGATCGCGCTCAGGCGCCCTCGTGCAGGTTGAACCTTCCGAGGAGAGATCGTGCGATGAAGCGGCGTCCACCGGACGAGACAGTGGGCGACCACACGGCTCCGGCTGGCTCCCCCTTGCCCGTAACGCGCCTCCAGCCTTGATCACGTCTCCGCCACCCACTGTCAACAACGCTCGTGGTCAATACACCTAGGTCCACCGGGTTGGAGCGGGGTCTTCCTTGCGCCGAGCGGGCGCTCAGATGCTCAGGAACGCTGGTGCGAGGACCGTCGCGGGAACGTGCGGGAGCCACGAGTGGTCGGAGGAGCTTTATCGTCGAGAGAGAACCAGCCTGCGTCGCTCCCGGTCGATTTCTGTGACGACGACCGTGACCTCGTCGCCGGCCTGGACGACATCTGACGGACTTTCCACAGGCGTCGATGCGAGCTCTCGCAGGTGGACCAGTCCCTCGATCCCGTCGGCGACCTGGACGAAGACGCCGAACGGAATCAGTTTGGTGACCCGTCCGTGCAGTTTCTGCCCCACCGCGGTGCGGTCGGCGAATGTTTGGAAGGGGTCCGGCTGTGTCGCCCGCAAGGACAGTCTGGCCTCCAGGTTCCATGTGTCGAACTGGAGGAACTCGGCTGAGACGTGCTGTCCGACCTGTACCACGTCGAAGGTGGTTTCGATGCGGCGCCAGGACAGTTCGGGGATCGTGATGAACCCGACGCCGGGGAAGACCGGGTGGTCGGGGCCGTCGTCCAGTGCCACGAACACGCCGAACCGTTCGATCGCTGTGACGGTGCCGGAAAGGATGTCGCCGTAGTGCAGTGATTCTAGGAACGCCCAGAGTTCTGGGTTTTCGGACCGTCCGCCCATCATGCTCTCAGCCTTTCACAAGGAGCTGCGCACTCGGCGGGAAGGGCGATCACGCTGCAGTTTTGAGGGGGCGTCCGCCCCAGCGGATGCCCTTCTCACTGCGGATGCGGGCGCGTTCCTTGCGCTCGGCGGCCAGGACGTCACGGTGGCGGGCGTTGGCGTTGCGCCAGCGCAGGTAGGCGTGCAGCGCCCTTGTCTGGACGGTGTGATTTGGATGATGGGAGTTGGCGATGGTGAACTGCCGCAGCGGTCCGAAGTGGGCCTCGATCGGGTTCGCCCACGAGGCGTAGGTCGGGGTGAAGCACAGCTCGACCTTGTGTTTCCTCGCCCAACGACGGGTGTCCGTGCCCTTGTGGGCGGACGAGTTGTCCATGATCACGTAGATCGGTGCACCGTCGGGCCGGGCGGCGCGGAGCTAGTACTGGGTCTGTACGTGCTCCCAGAAGCCGTCCCGCAGTGCGCGCCGCAGGTCCGCCTGACCGCGCAGCGAGTACTGCAGGATGCCCTCGGCCTCCACGAGGAGGTCCTGGTCGACGGAGCCGGGGAGGTAGGGGTGGCCCGGCAGCAGTTCGGCCAGGCTCTCCCTGCCCCGCGCGCCCAGCCACTTGGCCGCGATCTGCGCGCCGGCGAAGCGGACGGCCTCGCGGGTGGGCCGGCTCGCGCCGGCCGCCTCGTAGGCCGCGGCGGTGCGCCGGGAGACGTAGGGCTTGAAGAAGTCGAGGTCGAGGGTGCGCTGACTGTCGACCTCCCAGAGCAGCGGGTCGGCCTGGTTGCGGCCTTCCGGCGCCTCGATGCCCCACAGATGGACGCGGGCCCCGTAGCCCTGCGCGGCCTCCACCGCCGAGACGAGGTCCTCGTCGCCGCCCAGCAGGGCCGCGTCGCTGATGGCCCGGTGCCGGGCCAGTGACTCGAGGTCCGTGCGGATCAGCGAATCGACGCCCTTCTGCTGGTTGTTGGCGTTGAGGTTGCCCAACCGCACCTTCACGTCCGGCAGTTCGGCGATGGACTGTTGCTCGGCGGTGTGGATGCGCCGCCGGGCGCCGTCGTACCAGTAGACCCGCAGCAGCCGACTGTCGGCGAAGATCGAGCGGGCGCGGTCGATGAGCGCCTCGATCAGGCCCTCGGCGTCGAGGTCGAAGGCCCGGCGGTCCTCGGTCCCGGCCACCAGACGCCCCGCCGCCGCGTACAGGTACCCCGCGTCGACGAAGATCGCGTGGGTCGAGGGCGTCTTGGCCACCTCGGCGAGCATGCGGGTCAGCAGCTCGTTCGTGCGGTCGATGCGGGCGGCGAGGGCCGGGAGGTCGTCGTTCATCGCCTCCATTGTCCCGGTGGTCACGCTGCGAACACAACCGGTCCCGTTCAGTCGACCCAAGCTCCCTTACTCGCTAGTAATTAGTCGTTCGAAAAATTTCTTTAGCGTAGGGAATGTTTGTAACACGCATGCCGTTGACTCCCTATGTAACCGAGTAGTTCTCCTCAGGAGGATGACCAGACGAAGGGAGAAGCCATGCGCTTCGAAATCATGCGACTCGACGACGTCGACGGAACCCCCGTGGACAGCACCGTCGTGGACGCCGCCTCCGTCAACCGGATCGTTCAGCAGGCCGCCGCCATCGGGCAGCGGTTGTGGATCCGTCCGGCCGACCCCACGGCCTCGTAACAGCGCGGGTCCCCATACAGGTTTGCGAGCCCCCTACGGCACCGCCGTAGGGGGCTCCGCGTGTCCACGCGCCTGCGCGTTGCGGGTCGCCGGCCGCGAGGGCCGGTCAGCTCGACCGGACGACCTGGGTGACACCGTTGATGATCTGCTGCACCGCGATCGCGGAGAGCATCATGCCCGCCAGCCGGGTCACCAGGACCACGCCGCCGTCCTTGATGACCCGGATGATCAGCAGCGAGTACCGCATCACGAGCCACAGCACGACATGGATGGCGAGGATGGCCGCCCAGACCGACGCCTGAGCCGCGATCCCGTCCGCCTTCTGCACGGCGAGGATGACCGACACGATGGCGCCGGGGCCCGCCAGCAACGGCATGCCCAGCGGGACGAGCGCGACGTTGACGTCCTTGGTCTGCTTCGGCTCGTCGGTCTTGCCGGTGAGCAGGTCGAGCGCGATCAGCAGGAGCAGCAGCCCGCCCGCGATCATCAGCGCGGGCACGGAGACGTGCAGGTAGTCGAGGATCTGGTGCCCGAGCAGTCCGAAGACGGCGATCACGCCGCCCGCCACGCAGACGGCCTGGAAGGCCATCCGCTTCTGCACCTTGCCGGGCCGTCCGGCGGTGAGCGCGAGGAAGATCGGGGTGATCCCGGGGGGATCCATGATGACGAAGAGAGTGAGGAAGAGGGAGCCGAAAACGGCAACGTCGAACATCAGTGCGAAGCCTTGCGGGAGGGAGGGAGGGCGGGCGGACGGGAGAGGGAGGTCGGGAGCGGGCCGGGCGCGTCGGCCCGGTCAGGCTCCGCCGGCGCCCGGCACCGGGAACGCGCCCGTCGCCCGCCGGGTGATCTCCCCGTACACCTCGGGGTCGGTGGTGTACTCGCCGAGCACGCACGTCTTGCGGCTGCCGTGGTAGTCCGAGGAGCCGGTGACCAGCAGCCCGAGGTCGCGGGCCAGCCCGCGCAACCTGGCGCGGGTGTCCGCGTCGTGGTCCATGTGGTCGACCTCGATGCCGTCGAGACCGGCGGCCGCCAGCTCGCCGATGACCGCCTCCGGCACCGTGCGCCCCCGCTTGCTCGCGCCCGGGTGCGCGAAGACGGTGACCCCGCCGGCCCCCTTGACCAGCCGGATCGCCTCGAAGGGGTCGGTCTCGTGCTTTCCGACGTGGGCCCGGCCGCCGTCGGCCAGCCAGTCCCCGGTGAAGGCGTCGTTCACGGTCGGCACGACGCCGAGCTCGACCAGGGCGGTGGCGACATGCGGACGTCCGACGGAACCCTCACCCGCGATCCGCGCCACCTGCTCCCAGGTGACGGGCACGCCCAGGTCGTTCAGCCGGGCGATCATCGCGCGCGCCCGGGGCACCCGGTCGTCCCGCACCAGCTCGCGTTCGGCGAGCAGAGCGGGCTCCTCGGGATCGAAGAGGTAGGCCAGCATGTGCATGCTGATCCCGTCGACACGACAGGACAGCTCCGCGCCGGTGACGAGGGTCAGCCCCTCGGGCAGCGCGGCGACGGCCTCGGCGTGTCCACGCGTGGTGTCGTGGTCGGTCAGCGCGACGACGTCCAGTCCGGCGGCGGCGGCGTTGCGCACCAGCTCGGCCGGGGTGTCCGTACCGTCCGAGGCCGTGGAGTGGCAGTGCAGATCGATGCGCACGACGCGGACTCCAGTCGGGGGACGGGCGGATGGGGACGCTCCAGCATAGCCGGAAATCAGACCGCCTCTGTCACACCCGAAACCCCCTTGCACCCCCTACACGCGGAGGCAGCTACGGCTCGAGGAGGCGCGGCGACAGCGCCCCGCAGGGCACCAGATCCACCTCCGCCCCCGCGTCCCGCAGATCCGTCAGCACCAGCTCGTCGTACATGAGCAGGCCGGACTGCTCGGGCCACACCACCGCCCAGAGCCACAGCCCCCGCGCCTCGCCCGCGAAGACCGCGCGATCGTCGGGAGTGGCCGAGACGTGCCACAGCGGTGTGGGCCGGCCTGCGGCGAGGAGCTTGGCCTGCGGAGGTTTCTCGACGCTCATGTACGGCCCCGGGTCCGGCCCGTCGACGCCGGCGTAGCGTGCGCCGAGACCGACGCCGAGCTCCTCGGCGACCAGGATCAGCTCACCCATGCCGCCGAGCGGTGCGGGCCCGGAGCAGGCCACCGCGGTGGCACGGCCGCCGCTGCGGTCGTCGCCCGCGTAGGTCACGCCCGTGAAGAGCCAGCCGACCGGCAGCGGCCACGGCATCCACACCGGCACCTGGGTGCGGTGCACGACGACACTGAGCGCCTCGACGCTGGGCGGGATCACAGGCTGCAGCGGATGGACCGTCCCGTGCACATCGCACTGCCAGGAATCGGCGAAGAGTCCGGGAGCCCTGACCCGGCCACCACACTTCGGGCAACTGGGTTCGCCCCTCATAGAGCCCCACGGTCCTACCCGAGCACGTCCACGTCAAGGACGATCACCCGTCCGGACCGAACCGGTTGCCCTCCGGCGATGTACGTGTAACTTGCATTAATTAGCCGAGCTAACTTACTATGTGCATATACCAACCATCTCGGAAGGGTGAGACGCACCATGGACCCATTCGACGCGGGGGCCGGAAGCATCCTGCGACAGCCGAAGGCGGTGTGGGCGACGGCCGGCGCATCCGTCGTCGCCTTCATGGGCATCGGCCTGGTCGACCCGATCCTGCCGTCCATCGCCCAGGGGCTGGACGCCACGGCCGGGCAGGTCTCCCTGCTCTTCACCTCGTACTTCCTGATCACCGCGATCGCGATGCTGGTCACCGGCTTCGTCTCCAGCCGCATCGGCGGCCGTCGGACGCTGCTGTCCGGCCTCGCCCTGGTCGTCGTCTTCGCGGGCCTCGCGGGCACCTCGGACTCGGTCGCGCAGCTGGTCGGCTACCGCGCCGGCTGGGGACTGGGCAACGCCCTCTTCGTCTCCACCGCGCTCGCCGTCATCGTCGGCGCGGCGGCCGGCGGCAGCGCGGCCGCCATCCTGCTGTACGAGTCCGCGCTCGGCCTCGGCATGGCCTGCGGACCACTGCTCGGCGCGCTGCTCGGCGACGCCAGCTGGCGCTACCCGTTCTTCGGCACCGCGTTCCTGATGGCGATCGGCTTCCTGTGCATCACGGTGTTCCTGAGGGAACAGCCGAAGCCGGCCCGCAAGACCTCGCTGCTGGACCCGCTCAGGGCGCTCGGCCACGGCGGTCTCGCCTCCGCCGCCGCATCGGCCTTCTTCTACAACTACACGTTCTTCACCGTGCTGGCCTTCACCCCCTTCGTGCTGAACATGACCCCCTACAAGTCGGGAGCGGTGTTCTTCGCCTGGGGTGTGCTGCTCGCGGTCTTCTCGGTCCTCGTGGCCCCGCGACTGCAGAAGCGGTTCGGCTCGCTGAAGGTGCTCGGCGGCTCGCTGCTGCTGCTCGCCGCCGACGTGCTCGTACTCGGCTACGGCGACCACACCACGGCGGTCGTCTGCACGATCATGTCGGGTGCGTTCATCGGCGTGAACAACACCGTCTACACGGAGTTGGCCCTCGGCGTGTCGGACGCCCCGCGCCCGGTGGCGAGCGCCGGGTACAACTTCGTGCGGTGGTTCGCGGCCGCGGCGGCGCCCTACTTCGCGCCGAAGATCGAGGAGTGGACCGACATCCACGTGCCGTTCGTGGTGGCGGCGGTGACGGCGGTGCTCGGCGCGGTCGTGGTCGTCGTCCGGCGCAGGGCGCTCACGGCAGAGGCGCGTGAACTCGAGCCGCGGCACGCGACGCAGGACGGCGTCGCGGTCTTCGCCGGCTGAGGCACAGACACAGGCACAGACACCGGCACCGGCACAGACACCGGCACCGCCAACCGGCTGCCGACGACGCCGCGTTGGTGACCTTCCTCACGAAGCGTCAGTCGAGCGGGACGGACCTGCGGGACGGATCCCGCAGGTCCGTCCCGTTCGTCAGCCAGCGCTCCTGGAGGGCCTGGGCGCCGTGCACGCGCTTCCAGGCGGCCTCGTTCGGGGTCATGGGCAGCAGCGGCAGGAAGCGGACCGGGTCGAGGGGCTCGTCGAGGTCGAGGTCCTCCACCAGACCGCCCGGCTCGGCGACCAGGACCGAGGTGAACGGAGCGCCCGGCCACAGCGGTCCGCCCACGTCGAGCGATGCGCCCGGAGCCACGACCACACCCTCGACCTGCGGGGACGCGGCGAGCACGGCGAGCGGACGGAGCACCTTGTCCGTGTCGGCGTCACCCGGACGGACGGACAGGAGCAGTTCGGCTCGCGGGCCCTTCACCGGGTCCGCGAGCATCGCCGTGGGGTCGCTCATCGGCTGCGCGGACATGCCGAGCGTGGCGTAGCGGACGACGTCGCCCTCACGGAAACGCAGCACCTCGACGCGGTCGGCGCCGAGGAAGGTGACCGCCGCGCGGGCGTCCGGCTCGCCCAGCGCCGTGCGCAGACGGGCGTCGACCAGAGGAAGAACATCAGCCATGCGGCGAGCATAGAACTCGTCAGTGCGCGGCAAAGCAGCACCTTGACACTTCGGTCGACTGCTACTCTGGCCCGGTGGTTCGGGGCAGCACGCTGAAGCGTCGCGGTCTAGCCCCGACGCAGACGAGACTCCCTTACGAGGGACCGGCTGGAGGAGGTGGGGCTGTCATGGATCGAAGTCACCCGTGCAGTACCACTCGCTCTTCCAACCACTGACGCAACTGCTCTGGCCTCTTCGCCTCCGGCTGGTCGCCGACTCTCGCGCTCATCTCCATGCGGAAGAGCACTTCGTTTCGTTTTGCCTGATCTGTCTGATCTGAATCAGTAGCGAAGCTCGCCACCGCGACGGAGCGGTGCTCCCCGCTTTGTGGACGTGCCAAACCTTTTCCCCCGCCTCGATGGCCGGGGAGACGCCAAGTCAGGACGTCCCCATTCCGGGCAGTTCCACCCGTCGTGGCGGTCTTTCTTTGCTCGTCGCGAAGGAGCCTGCCATGTCGATGATCCGCGACCTCCGTGCCGTCGTCCGCCCCGCCCGCCCCTCCCTGCGCAAGGGGGGCGGGCGTACGGACAGCGGCGCCTACGACACCACCCGCGACCCCGGCACGCCGTCGGCCGTCGTCGACTGCGCCGTCTACCGCGACGGCGCCCGCGTCACCTTCGCCCAGGCGCCGAACCCGCAGGAGGCCATGCGTCAGGTGCGGCGCGACGGAGGCTTCGTGTGGATCGGGCTGCACGAGCCGACCGAGGCCGAATTCGCCGGTATCGCCGCGGAGTTCGGGCTGCACCCGCTGGCCGTTGAGGACGCGGTGCAGGCCCACCAGCGGCCCAAGCTGGAGCGTTACGACGACTCCCTCTTCACCGTCTTCAAGACCATCCACTACATCGAGCACGACCGGCTGACGGCCAACAGCGAGGTCGTCGAGACCGGTGAGGTCATGTGCTTCACCGGCAAGGACTTCTTCATCACCGTCCGGCACGGCGGCCAGGGCTCCCTGCGCGCACTGCGCCACCGCCTCCAGGACGACCCCGAGCTGCTCGCCAAGGGCCCCTCGGCGGTGCTGCACGCCATCGCCGACCACGTGGTCGACGGCTACATCGCGGTCGCGGACGCCGTGCAGGACGACATCGACGAGGTCGAGACGGAGGTGTTCTCGCCCGGCCGCAAGGGCGCCCCGCGCGGCACGGACGCCGGCCGGATCTACCAACTCAAGCGTGAGGTGCTGGAGTTCAAGCGAGCGGTGTCGCCGCTGCTGCGGCCCATGCAGCTGCTGAGCGAGCGGCCGATGCGGCTGGTCGACCCCGACATCCAGAAGTACTTCCGTGACGTCGCCGACCACCTGGCCCGGGTCCAGGAGCAGGTCATCGGCTTCGACGAACTGCTCAACTCGATCCTCCAGGCCAACCTCGCGCAGGCGTCCGTCGCGCAGAACGAGGACATGCGCAAGATCACCTCCTGGGCCGCCATCATCGCCGTGCCGACGATGGTCTGCGGGGTGTACGGCATGAACTTCGACTACATGCCGGAACTGCACTGGAAGTACGGCTACCCCGTGGTCATGTCGGCCATGGTCGCCCTGTGTGTGGGCATCCACCGCACGCTGAAGCGCAACGGCTGGCTCTGAGGACGCCCGGCTAGGCTGGCGCCATGACAAGCGAGCTGATCGGCCGGGCCCACGGTGACGGAGACCACGGGGACCGGGCCCTCGTCGAGCGGGCACTCGTCGAGGAGGCCACCAAGAAGTCCGGCCTCGTCTGGGTCCGGGGCGCCGGCGAGACGGCGGCGCGTGCGCTGTGGCACGTGTGGCACGAGGGCGCGGCCTGCCTGGTCGGCGACGGGCCGGGCGAGCAGCCGCTGCCGGGACTCGTCGAGGGCGGCTCGGCCGAGGTCATCGTCCGCAGCAAGGACAAGGGCGGCCGGCTGGTCTCGTGGACGGCGCGGATCGTCGGGCTCGCGCCCGGCTCCGAGGCGTGGGATGCGGCCGTCGCCGAGCTCAGGGGGAAACGGCTGAACGCGCCCGACGGCGAGGCCATGACGGAGCGTTGGGCCCGGGAGTGCCGGGTGCTCCGGCTGGAGCCGACCGGCGACACGTCGCCGCTGCCCGACGGGGACCTCGCCGCGGCGCCCGTGCCCACCCCGGCCACGACACGCGAGGCGGCGCCGGCCGCGCTCCCGAAGCTGCTGCTGAGGAAGCGCAGACGGAAGTAGGCGCCAGGCGACCGGGCTACGACGTCGGGAGCTGCTTGCCGTAGTCCACCGTCTCGCCCTTCGCCGGCTCCTCGAGGGCGAAGTCCTTGCCCCAGGCCGAGAAGCTCAGCGTGCCCGCCCCACCGGCGCGTTCCAGGCGCAGCGGGTACGGCCTGCCCTCCAGCGACACGTCCAGCGTGCCGCCTGAGCCGCTGTCGCCGGTGATGCGGACCGTGCGGACGCCGGACTGCTCGTGGTGGCCGTCGGTGTCCAGCGTGCCGTGCAGCGTCAGCAGACCGTCGAGCAGGAGATCCTTGTCCGTGAAGCCGCTGAACTTCTTGTACGACGGGTCGCCCGTCGGCACCTTCACATACTTGCCGTCGAGCTTGTCCCCGGCCGCGGTGTCCTTGCCGTCGTCGGACTCGGCGTCCTCGTGCTTCCAGAACGCCGCGTCGGCCTTCAGGAACAGCTGCTCGCCGACCCGCAGCAGGTGGAAGGTGGCCCCCTCGGCGGTGACCGAGCCGGTGGCGCCGTCCGCCTTGAGGCGCATGTCGAGCTTGTACGTGCGCCCGCTGGTGACCACGTTCCCCGACAGGCGCACCGCGTCGACCGAGCCCGCGGCCGTCTTCGTCTTCGCCTGGATCTCCTGGGCGGGGAGTCTGCCCACCCCGTTCGTGCCCGCGTCCGGATCCTCACTGCATCCCGTCAGTCCCAGACCCACGACCAGCGCGCACAGCGCGCTCACCAGCGGGACCCGGCGCGTACGGTTCTGGGGAATCGCAGTCACGGGGGGATTCGCCTTTCTGCGGGGGTGTGCCGAGTGGCGTACGGCAGCGTACCGGGGTCGCGGAGCACCGGCGGAGCCAGTCCGTCCGGACCGCCCACCAGGGCGTATCCGATCGGGACGGGCTAGCCTTAAGCCCGCACGAGCGGGCATTCGGGAGAAGTACGTCACCCGTGACCACGCGAACGGTCGCTCCGTGGAGAGGTCCGTGAAGTGGTCCACGGAGAAGTCCGTGGAGAAGTCTGCAGAGAAGGAGGTGCGGTGATGGCAGCGGGCGCCCCGCGGATCTTCGTCTCGCACCTCTCCGGCATCCCCGTCTTCGATCCGAACGGCGACCAGGTGGGCCGGGTGCGCGACCTCGTCGTGGTGCTGCGCGTGGGCCGGCGGCCGCCCCGGGTGCTCGGGCTGGTCGTGGAACTGTCCACGCGGCGGCGCATCTTCCTGCCGATGACCCGGGTCACCGGCATCGAGTCCGGGCAGGTCATCACCACCGGCGTGCTCAACGTCCGGCGCTTCGAGCAGCGGCCGACCGAGCGGCTGGCCTTCGGCGAGTTGCTCGACCGGCGTGTCACGCTCGTCGAGACCGGCGAGGAGGTCAGCGTCCTGGACGTGTCGGTGCAGCAGCTGCCGGCCCGCCGGGACTGGGAGATCGACCGGGTCTTCGTCCGCAAGGGCAAGAAGGCGAGTGCGTTCCGGCGGGCGAAGGGCGAGACGCTGACCGTGGAGTGGTCGGCGGTCACCGGGTTCTCCCTGGAGGAGCACGGGCAGGGCGCGGAGAGCCTGCTGGCCACCTTCGAGCAGCTGCGCCCCGCCGACCTCGCCAACGTCCTGCACCACCTGTCGCCGAAGCGGCGCGCCGAGGTGGCCGCGGCCCTCGACGACGACCGCCTGGCCGACGTCCTCGAGGAGCTCCCGGAGGACGACCAGATCGAGATCCTCGGCAAGCTGAAGGAGGAGCGCGCGGCGGACGTCCTGGAGGCCATGGACCCCGACGACGCGGCCGACCTGCTGTCCGAGCTCCCGGAGCAGGACCAGGAACGGCTGCTGAGTCTGATGGAGCCGGCGGACGCGGCCGACATGCGGCGCCTGATGGCCTACGAGGAGCACACCGCGGGCGGCCTGATGACCACCGAGCCGATCGTCCTGCGGCCGGACGCCACCGTCGCCGACGCCCTCGCGCGCGTGCGCAACCGCGACCTCTCCCCCGCCCTCGCCGCGCAGGTCTACGTCTGCCGCCCGCCCGACGACACGCCGACCGGCAAGTACCTCGGCACGGTCCACTTCCAGCGGCTGCTGCGCGACCCTCCGTACACCCTGGTCAGCTCGATCCTCGACGACGATCTGCAGGCCCTGGCGCCGGACGCGGCGCTGCCGGTCGTCGCCGGGTTCTTCGCGACGTACGACATGGTCGCCGCCCCCGTCGTCGACGAGGCGGGCTCACTGCTGGGCGCGGTGACCGTGGACGACGTCCTGGACCACATGCTGCCCGAGGACTGGCGGGAGACGGAGTTCCACCTCGACGAGGCCGCGACCGAGGAGGTGGCCTCGCATGACTCCTGAGCGCGAGAGCGGCGGGCGCGCCGAGCGCACCCCGGCCGGCGCCACGGCGTCCAGCCGGCACCGGGCCCGGCTGGACCAGCCGCGGCCGCCCCGGCACCGGATCCTGCCCGAGTGGGACCCGGAGGCCTTCGGACGGCTGTCGGAACGCATCGCGCGGTTCCTGGGCACCGGACGGTTCATCGTCTGGATGACGATCGTCATCATCGTCTGGGTCCTGTGGAACATCTTCGCCCCGCGTGACCTGCGCTTCGACAACTACCCGTTCATCTTCCTGACCCTGATGCTCTCGCTCCAGGCCTCCTACGCGGCCCCGCTGATCCTGCTCGCGCAGAACCGGCAGGACGACCGCGACCGGGTCAACCTGGAACAGGACCGCAAGCAGAACGAGCGGTCCATCGCCGACACCGAGTACCTGACCCGGGAGATCGCCGCCCTGCGGATCGGTCTCGGCGAGGTCGCCACCCGGGACTGGATCCGCTCCGAGCTCCAGGACATGGTCAAGGAACTGGAGGATCGGCGCGACGGGCGGCACGAACACGCCGTATTCCCGGCAGAACGGTCGCGGGGACGTGACGTAGACGACCGGTGACGGGCTTACCGGGGCCACCGCGGCGCGCCGTACCATCGTGTTTATGGCTAGCGAAGACGCGGTGCGCGAGGCACTGGCGACGGTGAACGACCCCGAGATCAACCGGCCCATCACCGAGCTCGGGATGGTGAAGTCGGTGGAGATCGGTGCGGACGGGGCGGTCGCGGTCACCGTGTACCTGACGGTCTCCGGCTGCCCGATGCGCGAGACGATCACGCAACGCGTCACGGACGCGGTCTCCGCCGTGGAGGGCGTGACCGGCGTCGACGTCGTCCTGGACGTGATGAGCGACGAGCAGCGCAAGGAGCTGGCGAACGCCCTGCGCGGCGGCCAGACCGAGCGCGAGGTCCCGTTCGCCAAGCCGGGCTCGCTGACCCGCGTGTACGCGGTGGCGTCGGGCAAGGGCGGCGTCGGCAAGTCGTCGGTGACGGTGAACCTGGCGGCGGCGATGGCGGCCGACGGCCTGAAGGTGGGCGTGGTCGACGCCGACATCTACGGCCACAGCGTGCCGCGCATGCTGGGCGCGGACGGCCGTCCCACCCAGGTCGAGAACATGATCATGCCGCCGTCCGCGAACGGCGTGAAGGTCATCTCCATCGGCATGTTCACCCCGGGCAACGCCCCGGTCGTCTGGCGCGGCCCGATGCTCCACCGCGCGCTCCAGCAGTTCCTGGCGGACGTCTACTGGGGCGACCTGGACGTGCTGCTGCTCGACCTCCCGCCGGGCACCGGCGACATCGCGATCTCGGTGGCCCAGCTGGTCCCGAACGCCGAGATCCTGGTCGTGACGACCCCGCAGCAGGCGGCGGCCGAGGTCGCCGAGCGGGCGGGCTCGATCGCCGTCCAGACCCATCAGAAGATCGTCGGCGTGGTGGAGAACATGTCCGGCCTGCCCTGCCCGCACTGCGGGGAGATGGTCGACGTCTTCGGCACGGGCGGCGGACAGTCGGTGGCCGAGGGCCTCACCCGCACGACCGGCGCCAACGTCCCGGTCCTCGGTTCCATCCCGATCGACGTCCGGCTGCGCGAGGGCGGCGACGAGGGCAAGCCGGTCGTCCTGACCGACCCCGAGTCACCGGCGGGTTCCGCGCTGCGGGCCATCGCGGGCAAGCTGGGCGGCAGGCAGCGCGGCCTGTCGGGACTGTCGCTGGGGATCACCCCGAGGAACAAGTTCTAGGGCGGTTCCGCCCCAGAGACGTTCGCCCGCCCGTGAGCCGTGCGCTCAGGGGTGTCACGACCATGAGGGTGCCCTCCGCTCGGGGGGCACCCTTTCCGTCGTGTCCAGGCGTACTCGGCCGCGTCGTGTCTAGGCGTACTCGGCGATGTCCTTGATGGCGGAGAAGCCGAGGCCGTACGCGCTCATGCCGCGTCCGTACGCCCCCAGATGCACCCCGCCCTCGGTGGAACCGGCCAGCACCCAGCCGAACTCGGACTCGCGGTAGTGGAACGGGGTCGGCACGCCGTCGACCGGCAGGGACAGCGTCGACCAGTCCGGCCCCGCGAGGTCGTCGGCGAGGACCCACGCCGTCTCGGTCTGCTGGTCCAGCCAGTCGTCGCGCAGGCTGTGGTCCATCTGGCCGGGCCAGGTGAAGGACAGCAGGCCCACGCCCGCCAGCCAGGCCGCCGAGGACACGGAGGTGGCCTCCAGCAGACCGGTGCCGTCCGGGCTGCGCCGGACCGGGTTCGCGGCGACGGTCACGACGACCGCGAACTTCCCGCGGTCCTCGCCCGCCGTCTCGTGCCGCACGGAGGGCTCGTCGCCGTGTCCGACGCAACCGTGCTCGACGGCCCCGTCGGCCGCCGTGCCCACCTGCATCAGCCAGCGCGGCCCCGTGAAGGCCTCGTCGAGGCCGTACCAGGGAAAGGGTGCCTCCAGATAGCCGTCGACCGTACGCCGGACGGAGGGGACCTGCGGTCCGTCCTCCGCGGCCGGCGTCTGCGCGACTGCCCGACTCGTCGTCTCCATCTGCCCGGACGCCTCCTCGTTCTCGACGGAACGACCGGCCCGCCCCCCTTCGGGCGTACTCGTCCGCTCCGCACAACAACCAGGCAGCATAGCCACCCTGCTCCCGGCTGCCGGGAATCCACCCGGCGCGTGCGGCGTGCGCCCCCTCACACCAGGGGGGCGCGGGTGACTCAGGTGGCGTCCGCGTCGAAGGGCGGACGGTCGTCCCCGCCCGGCTCATCGGGCTTCTTGGTCATGTCGACGCGACCGCCGCCGGACGAGGACGGCGAGGAGGAGGAAGAGGACGAGGAGGTCGAACCGGAGCCTGCGGCGTCCGTGTCGCGGCTGTGGACCGCGTCCGTGACCTCGGCCATCTCCTTCTTCAGGTCGAAGCCGTTGCGGATCTCCTTGAGCCCCAGCTCGTCGTTGTCCAGCTGCTTGCGGATGAACGTCTTGGGGTTGAGGTCCTCGAACTCGAAGTCCTTGAACTCCGGCCCCAGCTCGCTGCGGATGTCCGCCTTGGCGCTCTCGGAGAACTCGCGGATCTTCCGGACGGTGCGCATCACGTCCTGGATCACCTTCGGGAGCTTGTCCGGACCGAAGACGAGCACGGCCAGGACGATGATCGTCACCAGCTCGAGCGGTCCTATGTCATTGAACACCTGAAGCTCCTTGCGATGTCCGCGGTCCTCGGTCCTCGGGCCCTCAGTGGTCAGTTCGGGTCTTCCGTGGTCCGGGCCGGGTCCACGGTACCTGTCGCACCTGTCGCACCGGTACTGTCCAGGGCCCTCCGAGTGCGTGTACGCGGCCGGTTTTCCGCGATGTTTGCCATGTCGGACCGACTTTCACGGTCCGACCTGTGACGTTTCTGTCAAACGCCGGGCGAGCGGGCCGCACGTGGCCCGGAGCGCGGCGCGTCAGCCGCCCCCGGACGAGCCGAGGACCAGCGTGAGGCTGCGCTCGGCGCCGTCGCGCAGGATCGTCAGCCGCAGACGGTCGCCGGGGCGGTGGGCGCGGGTTCTGACGATCAGCTCCTCGCCGGAGTGGACGCGCTGTCCGTCGACCTGGGTGACGACGTCCCCGGCCCGCAGACCGGCCCTGGCGCCGGGGCCGCCCGCGGTGACCGGGGGGCCGCCGTCACCGGCCTTCGCGCTGATCCGGGCGCCGTCGCCGGCGTACTGCAGGTCGAGGGTGACGCCGATGACCGGGTGGGTCGCCCTGCCGTTGTTGATCAGCTCCTCGGCGACCCGCTTGCCCTGGTTGATGGGGATGGCGAAGCCGAGGCCGATCGAACCGGACTGCGCGTCGCCGGCGCCCACGCCCTCGTCGGCGGAACGGATCGCGGAGTTGATGCCGATGACGTGGCCCTGCGCGTCGAGGAGCGGCCCGCCCGAGTTGCCGGGGTTGATCGGCGCGTCGGTCTGCAGGGCGTCGACGTACGACACGTCGTCGGCGTCCGCGCCGCCGCCCCCGGCCGTGATGGGCCGTTCCTTGGCGCTGATGATGCCGGAGGTGACGGTGCCCTCGAGGTCGAAGGGGGCGCCGATCGCGACGACCGGGTCGCCGACCCGCACGTTGTCGGAGTTGCCGAGGTACAGGGGCTTCAGCCCCTTCACACCGGTCACCCGCACCACGGCGAGGTCGTATCCGCTGTCCCGGCCGACGACCTCGGCCTTCGCGGTCTGCCCGCCGTTGAAGACGACGGTTATCCCGCCGTCGCTCCCGGCCGGCTCGACGACGTGGTTGTTGGTGAGGATGTAGCCGAGGGAGTCGAGCACGAACCCGGTGCCGGTGCCGCCCTCGTCCTTGCCGCTGACGTGCAGGGTGACGACGCTGGGCAGGGCCCGGGCGGCGATCCCGGCCACGCTGTCCGCGTCCCGCCCTGCGGGCTCGGCGGACGCCTGCGGCAGCCTGACCGGGTCGAGCCCGCCGTTGCGCTCGAGATACACGCCCACGGCTCCGCCCAGCACGCCGGACACCAGCGCGACGGCCAGGGCGCCGGCGACCAGCTGCCGGCGCACCCGTCGCCGTCGCTCTCCGGCGGCCAGGGCCTCGGCCCCGCTGTGCTGCCAGGGCCCGCCGTGCTCATGCGTCTCCCGCCGCGACGCGGCGGCCCACGGGTCGTAACGCTGCCAGGGGTCGAAGCCCGCGCCACCCACGGACGGGCCGGACGGTACCGCTCCGGATGATCCGGATGATCCGGCCGACGAGGCGAGGAGGTGCCCGGAGTCGGCGAGCGCGGCGGGCACCGTGCCGTGAGCGGGCTCCGGCGCGGGCGCCGCAGCCGAATCCGGCCCCTGCACGGCGCCGGGAGCAGCGGCGGTGTCCGGCGCCGCATCAGCGGGCACCGGACACGGCCCGGGACCGGCCGGAAACGGAGCCGCCTGCTGCGGGACCGGCGGGACCGACGCGGGGACGGTCGCGCCGGGAGCCGTCGCGGGGCCGGGGGCGGAGGCGACGGCCGGGTGCTGGACGGGAGGTGCGGGTGCCCAGGGACCCGGCTGGCCGTACGGCGGGGTGCCGTACGGGTCGGGGTCGTGCAACGGCTTGGGGCGCTCGACGGCGACCGACTCCGGCGCGACGGGTACTACGGCGGCGGGACCGGGGGTGGGGGCGGGGGCGACAGCGGGAACGGCGTCGACGCGGGCGACGCCGGAGTCGGGGTCGGCGGGCGGTGCCGGCGAGCCAGGCCCGCCGAAGACCTCATCGTCGGGACCGACGCCACCGTGGACGGCGTCGGCCGTGCCGGACGCGTCTGCCCTGCCGGAGGCATCGGAGACGGCGTCACGTTGGGCGCCGTCGGCCGTGCTGGGCGCGTCGGGGGGCGCGTCGGCGAAGCCGGCCTCGACCGGTCCGGTGTCGGCGGCGTGTGCCTCGCTGGACGTCGGGCCCTCAGGCCGGGTCACATGCGTCGGACCGGCTTCGTCCACCGGGCCGGCGGGCCGGGCCAGTTCGAAGTCGCCGTCCGCGGTGTGCCGGTCTCCCGTGGGTTCCTGTGGTCGAGGCCGGCTCCACCACTTCGCCTTCGTGGGCTTCCCCTCGTCCATGCTCTCCCCACCCGCGCACTCCGCTTTCGCGTCCGGCTGCCTGGCCGGACGCGGTCGTCCCTGGATTCAACCAGGTTCGCGGCGGAGTGGCGCGGGCCCTGCTCAGCGAGCGTTGCGGAGGAAGGGGGAGGAGGAGGGGGCGGAGGTGGTGTCGGGGACGGGTGCGGCGAGCAGACCGATGCCGGTGACCTGAGGCGAGGCGCTCCAGGCGGTCAGCGAGATCGGCGGGGTCGTGCCGAGCGGACGTATCAGCGGGGACATCGCCGCGGCGCCGGCCACCATGGGCGTGGTGAGCCGGTGCAGGACCTGGTCGCTCCGGCCGTCGGCGGGTGCGGGGACGCCGGGCAGCAGCGGGGCGGAGACCTCGGTCGGGGCGGCCGGGGTGTCGCCGAGCTGACCGCCCTGGGAGAGCAGGGGGCCCGCGGCGCGGCGACGCTGGTTCTCCGATGTCGCCGAGGAGCCCGTGCCCGTGGTGCGGGCCGGTGTCACATTGCTTCCGGCGCCCGCTCCCGCCCGACCGTCCGCGGTCGTGTCGACCGGGGCGACGGTGGTCATCCCGCCGAGCGCGATCGCGGCCAGCGACACCGCGCCGGCGGCGACGAACGCGAACCGCATGCTGCGGGAGCGCTCGGAGTCATGGCGTTCGCCGCCACGGCCCAGAGGGTGGATGCGGAAGCTCCGGTCCGACGTGGGGGAGAGCACGGAGCCGTGGTCGCGGGTCGGCACATAGCCGAACTCGAACGGCTCGTCCCGTCGCGGGCCTCTCACTCCGAAGACTCCGTCGCCGAAGCCGCCGCCGCCCTGCGGGGTGCCGCCGGGGCCTGGATCGCCTCCCCCGGGGAGGCCCTGGAGCCGGGCCAGAAAGCTTTCGGAGGGTGCGGGCGGTGCGACTTCCGCGAAGACGTTCTTCAGCCGGCGCTGCGCGTCGACCTCCGACTTGCACTTGGGACAGGTCGCCACGTGCGCCAGCACGCGCTCACGGGTGTCGTGACCGAGCTCGCCGTCCACCAGGGCCGAGAGCCGGTCTCCGAGATGCTGCTCCGCGAGGAGCCTCTCGGCTGCGTTGTGTCGGGATCCACTCACGCGGTCGCGCCCCCTCCTCCCAGAGCGGGCACACGCGCCATGAGGGAGCGGCGTCCGGCGCGCGCCTCGGGCGCGCGGTGCGCGAGGGCCTTGCGCAGCTGGGACCGGCCGCGGTGGATGCGCGAGCGGACGGTTCCCAGCTTGACGCCCAGGGTCGCGGCGATCTCCTCGTAGGAGAGGCCCTCGATGTCGCAGAGGACGACGGCGGCGCGGAACTCCGGCGCGAGGGTGTCGAGGGCCTGCTGGACGTCCGCGTCGAAGTGGGCGTCGTTGAAGAGCTGCTGAGGGGTGGGCTCTTTGCTGGGCAGCCGCTCGGCCGCGTCGTCGCCCAGCGCGTCGAAACGGATGCGCTGCTTGCGGCGGACCATGTCGAGGAAGAGGTTGGTCGTGATGCGGTGCAGCCAGCCCTCGAAGGTGCCCGGCGTGTACGTCGACAGGGAGCGGAAGACGCGGACGAAGACTTCCTGGGTGAGATCCTCGGCGTCGTGCTGGTTGCCGGTCAGCCGGTAGGCGAGCCGGTAGACCCGGCCGCTGTGCATGCTGACGATCTCCTCCCACGTGGGCGGAGTCCACGCCTGCCCGTCCGCGTCGGTGGTGAAGGTCGCGGTCTGGGCTTGTCCGGCGGCGGCGCCGGCGTGGCTGTGGTCAGCAGCGGTGTCGTTCACGGATTTCGGCCTGCCCGCCGACCCGAGAAAGCGCCGCAGCACTCCTCCCCGATCCACAGGTACGGCCGCACCTCCCCTGTCGGCTCTGGTGGTGTCCAGTGGAGCCCCTACCATAGCCACCTCGCCCGTTAGCTCCGGATAAGCGGTTTTACGAGAGATTGATGTGCTCCGACCGGGCTCGCACGGCTGCATCAGCGCCTGGTCGGCGCCCGGTCCACCATCGTGATCCAACTGTGTCCCCCCGTCGTCGTTCCCACCCCTTCAAACGTCCGGTCCCATCTGCGGGTTCCCGGCGGCAACGGATACAGTCACGCCGAGGCAACCACGGGGACAGGAGAGGGTCATTACCGGCAACCGGCAGGCAAGCTGGGCGTTCGCCGACGCCTATGCCGCCGAGGACGAAGCGCTGCGCTGGGCCCGCGACCGGGCCCGCGACGCAGGGCTGCGCTCGGTGTCGCCCAGCACGGGCGCCGCGCTGCGGATGCTCGCCGCCGCCGTGGACGCGAAAGCGGTCGCCGAGATCGGCACCGGTACCGGCGTCTCCGGGATCCACCTGCTGTACGGGATGCGTCCGGACGGCGTCCTGACGACCGTCGACCCCGAGCCGGAGCACCAGCAGTTCGCCCGGCAGGCCTTCCGCGCCTGCGGCTTCGCCAGCAACCGGGCCCGCTTCATCCCGGGCCGCGCGCTCGATGTGCTGCCCCGCCTCGCGGACGCCGGCTACGACCTCGTCTTCTGCGACGGCGACCGTCTGGAGCTGCAGGAGTATCTCGCTGAATCGTTGCGCCTGCTGCGCCCGGGCGGCCTGGTGGCCTTCGAGGGCGTCTTCGCCAACGGGCGCACGGTCGACTCGGGGCCGCAGCCCACGGAGGTCATACGCATCCGGGAGCTGCTGCGGGCGGTGCGGGAGAGCCAGGAGCTCGTGCCCTCGCTGCTGCCGGTCGGCGACGGGCTGCTGTGCGCGGTCAAGCGCTGACGGCGTCGACGGCCCGCGCGCCCCGTCCGCCCCGCTGACGGAGGTCCGGCGGCGGCCGTCGGGCCCCCGGGCGGCCGTTGGGCCGTCAGGGTCCGTGGCCCTCTCCCGGACGTTTGCCGGGGATCGCGGGAGGCGTGCGAAGACGACTGCTCCGGCGCCCAGAAGGACGCCGGAGCAGTCGAAGAGAACAGGGTCGCTTGCGCGTCAGCCGACGACCTTCTTCAGGGCGTCGCCGAGCGCGTCGGCCTCGTCAGGGGTCAGCTCGACGACGAGCCGCCCGCCGCCTTCGAGCGGAACGCGCATGACGATGCCCCGCCCCTCCTTGGTCACCTCGAGCGGGCCATCACCCGTTCGCGGCTTCATGGCCGCCATGCTCGTTCCCCTTCCTGAAACCAGCTCATCGCCAAAGCCGACGGCCCGTGGAGGGCAGCCGCGATCCAGCGTGGGACACGCGACACCGGCATCGAACACATTGCTTCCCAGCCATTATCCCGCATCTCAGGACCCGATGACCAACATCAGTCGGCATCGCTTGGGCAACGCGCGCGAGCAAAACCACTCAATTCGGCGATGTGACTGCGATACTGCGCCACCGCACGGACTTCCGCGCACCGGAAATCGTCCCGAATTCTTTGACGCAGGTCACACGTCGCGTCCGGTCCGCGGACGGTGATCTCCGCCATGCTGTCCTCGTACACCGGACGTACTGACGAGTAATGCGTCGAAGCCGCGACGCGGAGGGGAAACTCCATGGCCGACACCGTGCTCTACGAGGTGAGCGACGGGCTCGCGACGATCACGCTGAACCGCCCCGAGGCGATGAACGCGCTGAACGTCGAGGCGAAGGTCGCGCTCCGGGACGCGGTCCGGGACGCGGCGGCCGACGACGCCGTACGGGCCGTCCTGCTGACCGCCGCGGGCGAGCGGGCCTTCTGCGTGGGGCAGGACCTCAAGGAGCACATCGGGCTGCTGGCCGCGGGCTCGGGCGAGGTCATGAGCACCGTCAAGGAGCACTACAACCCGATCGTGCGGGCCCTGACGGAGGCCCCGAAGCCGGTGGTCGCCGCCGTGAACGGGGTCGCCGCGGGCGCCGGCCTCGGGTTCGCGCTGGCCGCGGACTACCGCATCGTGGCCGACACCGCGTCCTTCAACACCTCGTTCGCCGGGGTGGCGCTGACCGCCGACTCCGGCGTGTCGTGGACGCTGCCCCGGGTCATCGGTCCGGGCCGGGCGGCCGACCTGCTGCTCTTCCCGCGCAGCATCACGGCGAAGGAGGCGTACGAGCTGGGCATCGCCAACCGGATCGTCCCGGCGGCCTCGCTGCGCACCGCGGCCGAGCAGCTGGCGCGGATGCTGGCCGAGGGTCCGACGGTGGCGTACGCGGCGATCAAGGAGGCGATGGCCTTCGGGTTCTCGCACTCGCTTGCCGAGACGCTGGACAAAGAGGACGAGCTGCAGACCCGGGCGGGGGCGTCCGAGGACCACACCATCGCGGTGCGGGCGTTCGTCGAGAAGGGAACGCCGAAGTACCTGGGCCGGTGAGCCCCGGGGGCGGCCCCGCGGGCCTCAGCCGGCCCGGCTCACGCAGCTCTCGAGGTGGTCGTCCACCAGGCCGCACGCCTGCATCAGGGCGTACGCCGTCGTGGGCCCGACGAACCGCAGGCCGCGCTTCTTGAGGGCCTTGGACAGGGCCGTCGACTCGTCGGTGACCGCGGGGACGTCCGCGAGGGTCCTGGGGGCCGGGCGGCCGGACCGGTCCGGGGCGTGGGACCAGATCAGCTCGTCCAGGTCGCCGGGCGCCCAGTCGGCGAGCACGCGCGCGTTGGCGACCGTGGCGTCGATCTTCGCGCGGTTGCGGATGATGCCGGGGTCGGCGAGGAGGCGGGCACGGTCCTCGTCGGTGAAGACGGCGACCGAGGCGATCTCGAAACCGGCGAAGGCGGTGCGGAAGCCCGGGCGGCGGCGCAGGATCGTGATCCAGGACAGGCCGGACTGGAAGGCCTCCAGGCTGAGGCGTTCGAACAGCGCGTCGTCGCCGTGGACCGGTCGGCCCCACTCCTCGTCGTGGTACGTCACGTAGTCCGGCGTGGACAGGGCCCAGGGGCAACGCAGCGCCCCGTCCGCGCCCGCGCGGGCGCCGCCGTCGCTCACCTCTGGTCCTCCGGGGCCTGCTTCTCCATCGAGACGTGGGAGGCGGCCGGGCGGGCCTGCGCGCCGGCCAGCGCGGACTCGAGGTCGGCGATGCGGGCGTCCCGCTCGGCGAGCTCGGCCGCGAGGCGGTTGAGGGCGTCGTCCACGTCCGTCATGCGGTACCCGCGGGCGGCGAGGGGGAAGCGCAGGCGGTCGACGTCGGACCGGTCGAGCGGGCGGTCGGGGGGCAGCGGGTCGTGCAGCCGCTCGGCGGCGACCTCCGGCAGCGGGCCGGTGCCCTCGCCGCCGCCCAGCACGGCGAGGGTCACCGCGGCGACCACCACGGCGAGCGCGATGACCAGGAACAAGAACATAACCATCGGTGGGCCCCCACGCTCGGTGTGCTCGGAGTGATGTGTGCGGGTCCGATCGTGCCATGCGGGTGTGGCGGCTAGGGTCGCAGCCGGTGGTTGTGCAGGACGTTCGAGGAGAGGTCACAGGGGATGCTCAGGCTGGGCAGGCGTGAATTCGGCGCGCACGAGCCGGTGATCATGGCGATCGTGAACCGGACCCCGGACTCCTTCTACGACCAGGGCGCGACCTTCCTCGACGAGCCGGCCCTCGCGCGCGTGGAGCAGGCGGTGTCCGAGGGGGCGGCCATCATCGACGTCGGCGGGGTGAAGGCCGGCCCGGGCGAAGAGGTGACGGCGCGGGAGGAGGTCCGGCGGACCGTCGGCTTCGTGGCCGAGGTGCGGCGGCGCTTCCCGGACGTGGTGATCAGCGTGGACACCTGGCGGGCCGAGGTCGGCGAGGCGGTGTGCGAGGCGGGCGCGGACGTCCTGAACGACGCGTGGGGCGGCGTGGATCCGGGGCTGGCGGAGGTCGCGGCGCGCTACGGGGCGGGGCTGGTCTGCACGCACGCGGGCGGTGCGGAGCCGCGGACGCGTCCGCACCGGGTGACGTACGACGACGTGATGGCCGACATCCTGCGGGTGACGCTGGGGCTGGCGGAGCGGGCCGCGGGGCTCGGGGTGCCGCGGGAGTCGATCATGATCGATCCCGGGCACGACTTCGGGAAGAACACCCGGCACAGCCTGGAGGCGACCCGCCGGCTCGGCGAGATGGTGGAGACGGGCTGGCCGGTGCTGGTCTCGCTGTCCAACAAGGACTTCGTCGGGGAGACGCTGGACCGGCCGGTGAAGGAGCGGGTGGTGGGCACCCTGGCGACGACGGCCGTGTCGGCGTGGCTGGGGGCGCAGGTGTACCGGGTGCACGAGGTGGCGGAGACACGCCAGGTGCTGGACATGGTCGCCGCGATCGCGGGGCATCGGGCGCCGGCGGTGGCGCGGCGGGGGCTCGCGTAGTCCTCCTCGCTCCGCCGCCTCTCCCCCGGTCCGGGGAGCTGAGCGCCCCTCACCCGTCCGGGAGCCGCGCCCCCGGACGGGCTGAACGTCAGCGGCCCGCTTCCTTCGACACCAGGGCCACCGCCTCCTCGACGTCGTCCGTGACGTGGAAGAGGAGGAGGTCCTTCTCGGCGGCCTTGCCCTGCGCGATCAGGGTGTTCTTCAGCCAGTCGATCAGACCGCCCCAGTACTCCGTGCCGAACAGGACGATCGGGAAGCGGGTGACCTTCTGGGTCTGGACGAGGGTGAGGGCCTCGAACAGCTCGTCCAGCGTGCCGAGACCGCCGGGCAGGACCACGAAGCCCTGCGCGTACTTCACGAACATCATCTTCCGCACGAAGAAGTAACGGAAGTTCAGGCCGATGTCGACGTACGGGTTGAGCCCCTGCTCGAAGGGCAGCTCGATGCCGAGGCCCACGGAGACGCCGCCCGCCTCGCTCGCGCCCTTGTTGGCCGCCTCCATCGCGCCCGGGCCGCCGCCCGTGATCACGGCCCACCCGGCGTCGACGAGGGCGCCGCCCAGCCGTACCCCGACCTCGTACTCCGGTGAGCCCACGGGCGTCCGGGCGGAACCGAACACGCTGATCGCCGCGGGGAGTTCGGCGAGGGTGCCGAAGCCCTCGATGAACTCCGACTGGATGCGCAGGACCCGCCAGGGGTCGGTGTGCACCCAGTCCGAGGGGGCCCGTTCGTCCAGCAGCCGTTGGTCCGTCGTGCTCGTCTGCACCTGGTCCCGCCTGCGGAGGACCGGTCCCAGGCGCTGTTCGTCCGGTGGCTGCTTCTTGCCCTCGGGGTTCCCTGTAGCCATGGTGAGCTCCCTCCGCTTGCGTCGGTTCCACCTCAGCCTAGATCCACCCGGGTTACGGACGCGGGACGTCGGCGTGTCCGCCGTGCAGCGCCGACGCGCCGGAGCTTCCCTCAGGCCGTCAGCCAGGCCCGCAGCCGCTCCTCGCCCGCCAGGATCTTGGCCGTCTCCACGCGTTCGTCCCGCTTGTGCGCCAAGTGCGGGTTGCCGGGGCCGTAGTTGACGGCGGGCACGCCGAGGGAGGAGAAGCGGCTCACGTCCGTCCAGCCGAACTTGGGCAGCGGGGTGCCGCCCACCGCCTCGATGAAGGCCGCGGCGGCCGGGTGGGAGAGGCCGGGCAGCGCGGCGGCGCTGTGGTCGTCGACCGTGAACTCCGCCACCCCGCAGTCGGCGAAGACCTCGCGGACGTGGGCGAGCGCCTCCTCCTCGCTGCGGTCCGGCGCGTAGCGGAAGTTGACGGTGACGACGCACTCGTCGGGGATGACGTTGCCGGCCACACCGCCAGTGATGCCGACCGCGTTGAGGCCCTCGCGGTACTCCAGTCCGTCGATGACGGGCCGGCGCGCCTCGTAGGCGGCCAGGCGGGCCAGGATCGGGGCGGCCGCGTGGATCGCGTTGGAGCCCATCCAGCCGCGCGCCGAGTGGGCCCGCTCGCCCCGCGTCCTCAGCAGCACCCGCAGGGTGCCCTGGCAGCCGCCCTCGACCTGGCCGTCGGAGGGTTCCAGCAGCACCGCGAAGTCGCCCGCCAGCCACTCCGGGCGGGCCTCGGCGACGTGCTTGAGGCCGTTGAGCTCGGCGGCGACCTCCTCGTTGTCGTAGAAGACGAACGTCAGGTCGCGGTTGGGGGCCGGCACCGTCGCCGCGATGCGCAGCTGGACCGCCACCCCCGACTTCATGTCGCAGGTCCCGCAGCCCCAGAGCACCCCGTCCTCGTCCAGCCGCGACGGCACGTTGCCGGCGATCGGCACCGTGTCGATGTGACCGGCGAGGACCACGCGCTGCGCACGGCCGAGGTGCGTGCGGGCGACGATGTTGTTGCCGAGCCGGTCCACCGTGAGGTGGGGCAGCGCGCGCAGGGCGATCTCGATCGCGTCCGCGAGCGGCTTCTCGGCGCCGCTCTCCGAACGGAAGTCGACGAGCCTCGCGGTCAGTGCGGCGGCGTCCAGAGTGAGGTCAAGCGGGGTGTCGGCCATGCCGTCGACCCTAACGCGCCGGTCGTCGGCCCTGCTCTTCCCCACCTCTGCACATCCGCCTCCTCCTTTTCACTACTCTCCAGTACCTTGGACGCGTGCCGAAGCAGTCACCCTCCTCCAAGCGTCGCGGCCGCCTGCTCCGTTTCGGGGCGGCCTGCGTGGTCCTGTCCGCCGTCGCGGGTTATGTCGTGGTGCAGTACGTCGCCGGCGGCACCGGCGATCCGGGCTGCAGAGTCGTTTCCGCCGACGGGACGGCGGCGTACGAGTTCACGCCGGAGCAGGCGGTGAACGCGGCCACGATCGCCGCGGTCGGCACCGACCGGGCCCTGCCCGAGCGGGCCGTGGCCATCGCGCTCGCGACCGCCATCCAGGAGTCCGCGCTGCGCAACCTCGCCCACGGCGACCGGGACTCGCTCGGTCTGTTCCAGCAGCGGCCCTCGCAGGGCTGGGGCACCGAGGAGCAGGTCACCGACCCCGCCTACGCGGCGGACGTCTTCTACAAGCACCTGGAGAAGGTGCGGAACTACACCGAGTTGCCGCTCACCGTCGCCGCCCAGCGGGTGCAGCGCAGCGGCTACCCGGAGGCGTACGCCAAGCACGAGGGGGACGCCGTGCTGCTGGCCGCCGCCCTCACCGGCACCTCGCAGGCGACGCTGACCTGCGACGGCCGCTCGGTCGCCACGACGGCGACGGCGGCGGGCGCGACGACCACGACGGCCACCGGGCCGGCGGCGGTCCGGACGGCGCTGCAACGGGACTTCGGGCGGGCGGCGCGTCTGCAGACGGACGACAAGGACACCTCGTCGTCCTCGTCCTCCTCGTCGTCGTCGCCGCCGGCCGATGTGCCGGCCGTCGAGAGCGGGGAGCGGACCATGATGCTGCCGGTGTCCGAGGACACCGCCGCCGGCGGCCGCAGCGTCGACGAGCGCGGCTGGCAGCTGGCGCACTGGGCGGTGGCGAACGCTTCGGCGCTGCGTATCGAGCGCGTCTCGTACGCGGGCCGGGAGTGGGTCTCGGGGACCTCCGACAGGCGGTGGCGGACGACCGGTTCGACCAGCGCGGAGGGCGTCGGGGCCGCTGCGGCGGCCGGCGGCGGCGGCGTACGGATCGTCACCGCTCAGTAGTGCGGGACGTCACCCGGCCGGGTCATGTACGGATGCCCCGTTCGGCGGGGTGCGCAGGTTTTCGCGCCGTCACCCTCCTGCGCACGGAATCCCTTGCGGGCAAAGGGGTCCGCGCTTTGCCGGAATTTCACATCGGGCAGCTTTTGCCCGTTTTTATACGCAGCCGATAATGCGACGCATTACCAACTCTTTGCATCGGCGGTGCGCAACCTTCGCGGTTCTCGAGCGGTAGTCACTGCGTCCGGGCCCGGACAGTCCTTGTTCTCTCCCGTCGAAGGAGCATCATGTCTCTCCCCCTGACCCGCCGGATCGCCCGTGCCGCGCTGCTCGTCGCTGCGGGAGCGGCCGCCGGAGTCGGTGCGGCCGGCTCCGCCGGCGCGGCCCCCGCCCTGCCCGCCACTGCGAACCTCGGCGGACTGACCGCCCTGGACACGGCGAACGTCGGCAGCACGGTCGACGGCGCGACGCACCACGTCACCGGGCTCGCGGACAAGGCCGGCGGCAAGACCGTGCAGAAGGCGGCGCCGGTGGCGCAGAAGACGGCGGGCGAGGCGGCGGGCTCCGCCGGCGGTCTCCTCGGGGACACCGCGTCGACCGCCACCAAGGGCGGACTGCCGACGGACTCCCTCACCAAGGGCGGGCTGCCCGGCGCCCAGACCCTGCCGGTGAAGAGCCTGCCGCTCGGCTGACACCGACGACGGGGCCCTGGGAGTCCGCTCCCCGGGCCCCGTCGCCCCGTGCGCCCGCCGGACCGGGTGCCGCGACGCCGCCGCTACAGGCGCGCCGCCGCCGCGCGCACGCGTTCGTCCGTCGCCGTCAGCGCCACGCGGACGAACTTCTCGCCCGCCTCGCCGTAGAAGTCGCCGGGAGCCACCAGGATGCCCCGGTCCGCCAGGTGCGCGACCGTGCTCCAGCAGGACTCGTCGCGAGTGGCCCAGAGGTAGAGGCTGGCCTCGCTGTGCTCGATGCGGAAGCCGTGCGACAGCAGCGCCTCACGCAGCAGGGCGCGCCGGGCTGCGTAGCGTTCGCGCTGCTCCCGGACATGGGTGTCGTCGCCGAGGGCGGCCACGACGGCCGCCTGGGTGGGCGCCGAGGTCATCATGCCGCCGTGCTTGCGGATCTCCAGCAGGGGGCCGAGGACGGCGGGGTCGCCCGCCAGGAAGGCCGCCCGGTACCCGGCCAGGTTCGACCGCTTGGAAAGCGAGTGCACCGAGACGATGCCCTCGTACGAGCCGCCGTTGACGTCCGGGTGGAGGACGGAGACCGGGTCGGCCTCCCAGCCCAGCTCCAGGTAGCACTCGTCGGAGAAGAGCAGCACCCCGTGCCGCCTCGCCCAGGCCACCACACGGGTGAGCTCCGCCTTGGACAGCACCCTGCCGGTGGGGTTGGACGGGGAGTTCAGCCAGAGCAGCCGGAGGTTCGTGGGGTCGAGCTCCGTCGGGTCGTCGTAGACCTCGTACTGCGCGCGGGCCAGGCGCGCGCCCACCTCGTACGTCGGGTAGGCCAGCCGCGGGTGGGCCACCCTGTCGCCGGGGCCGAGGCCCAGCTGGGTCGGGAGCCAGGCCACGAGCTCCTTGGAGCCGACGATCGGCAGGACGTGCCGGTGGGTGACCTCGCGGGCGCCCAGGCGGCGCTCCAGCCAGCCGGTGATCGCGTCCCGCAGGGCCGGGGTGCCCCACACCGTCGGGTAGCCCGGGGAGTCCGCCGCGTCGATCAGGGCCTTCTGGACCAGGTCGGGGACCGGGTCGACCGGGGTGCCGACCGAGAGGTCGACGATGCCGTCCGGGTGGGCTGCGGCCGTCTTCTTGTACGGCTCCAGCTTGTCCCAGGGGAAGGTGGGAAGTCGGTCGGAGACTGCGGAGGACACGGTGACTGGCTCACTTTCGTACGTACGGCAAACGCCTCGGCCCCGTACGGTGATCAGACCTGATCAGGCCGTACGGGACCGAGGCGGCACGGTGGCGGGCCGCTGCGGTTTACTCGGCCTGCGGCGGCAGCGCGGCCACGAAGGGGTGGTCGCGCTCGATCAGCCCCAGCTTGCTGGCTCCGCCGGGCGAGCCGAGCTCGTCGAAGAACTCGACGTTCGCCTTGTAGTAGTCCTTCCACTCCTCCGGAGTGTCGTCCTCGTAGAAGATCGCCTCGACCGGGCAGACCGGCTCGCAGGCGCCGCAGTCGACGCATTCGTCCGGGTGGATGTACAAGGACCGCTGGCCCTCGTAGATACAGTCGACCGGGCACTCTTCGATGCAGGCCTTGTCCTTCACGTCGACACAAGGCTGCGCGATGACGTAGGTCACGCTGTCGTTCCTCCTCGATAGGGCGCTGGCGGGCCTCCTCAGGCTCCGCCGCCTGGCGCGCGGGAGCGCGGCGTCGTCGATGCCCGCCACCTAGTATCTCCGTTCTTGGGCATGATCCGAACAGGAGGGGTGAACCGACCTGTGGAAATCTCGGCCGCCGGACGTCTCGAGGTCCGCATCACCGCTGCTGACGTGGGAAAACGCGTCTCCGTGCGGTGCTTGACCGACGCTGGAGCCGTCGACGGGAAATTCACCGACACGGTCGGGGTTCTCACATCATGGGACGACGGTGTGCTCGCGATCACACGGAAGAGTGGGGAGAGCGTCCGTATTGACGCGTCCTCGCTGGTCGCGGGGAAGGTCGTGCCCGCCGCCCCGGCCCGCCGCCGGGGGCCGGCCGCGGGCTACCGGGAGCTGGCCGGCGTCGCCGCGCGGGCCTGGCGGCCGGTGGAGAGCGCGCGGCTCGGCGCGTGGGAGCTGCGGGCGGCAGCCGGGTTCACCCGCCGGGCCAACTCGGTGCTGCCGCTCGGCGACCCCGGCATGCCCCTCGACGCCGCCCTGGACGCCGTACGGGCCTGGTACGGCGCACGCGGGCTGCCCGCCTACGTGCAGACGGCGACGGGCGCCGAGGGGACCGAGGAGCTGCTCTGCGCGGAGCTGGAGCGGCGCGGGTGGGTGCGTGAGGTGACGGCGGAGCTGTGGGTCGGCGCACTGGCGCCGGTCGCCGACCGGGCCGAGGCCGAGGGCGTGGTCCTGGCCCGGGACGCCGACGAGGCGTGGCTGGCGCGCTACGGGCGCAAGGGGGTGAGCGAGGTGGCCCTGCGGGTGCTGGCAGGGACGTCCTCCCCCTCCGGCGAAGCGGCGAGCGGGGCAGGGCCGTCGGTGTGGTTCGCGTCGGTGCCCGCGCCGGAGGGCGGCGCCCCGGCCGCGATCGGACGGTGTGTCGTGGACGGCCGCTGGGCCGGCTTCGCCGCCGTCGAGGTGGCTGCGGAGCACCGCCGCCGGGGACTCGCCACGACGGTGATGGCCGCGCTGGCCCGCAAGGCGCTGGACGAGGGCGCGTCGGCGGCCTGGCTGCAGGTGGAGGAGGACAACGCGGGGGCGCGGGCGCTCTACGCCGGGATGGGCTTCGCGGCCCACCACGCCTACCACCACTACCGGGAGCCGTCCGGGGAGTCCACGCCGAGCCCGTCGTGGCAGGCGTCGTGAGCGGGTTCGAGTGGGCGCAGGTGCGGGAGCGGTTCGCGGCCGAGGCGCGGTCCGAGCGGCCCGATCTGGCACTGCTGTGCCTGCTGGTCGGAGCGGCGGCGGACCCGGCCGCGGGCGAGGACGGCCTGGACGCCGGGCAGATCGAGCTGGACCGGCTGGCGGGGCAGGTCCCCTACCGGCCCGGCGGGCCGGCGGCGTGGGCGGAGGCGTTGCGCGAGCTGCTCGGCGAGCGGTGCGGGTTCCGTGGGTCCGCGGCGGACTACGACCGGCTGGACTCGTCGCTGCTGGACCGGGTGCTGGTGCGGCGGCGGGGGCTGCCGATCCTGCTGTCCGTGGTGTGGGTGGAGGTGGCGCGGCGGGCCGGGGCGCCGGTGTACGGGGTGGCGCTGCCGGGCCACTTCGTGGCCGGCTTCGGACCGCCGGAGGACCTCGGACGGCAGGTGCTCGTCGACCCCTTCGACGGGGGACGGCTGCTGACCGGCGAGGACGCCGGCCTGCTGGTCACCGGTGCGACGGGCGCGCCGCTGGAGCCGTCGATGCTGACGCCCGCGGAACCGCTGGACGTCGTGATGCGGATCCTGAACAACATCCGGTCGTGGGCCGCCGCCCGGCCCGAGCGGTCGGATGTCGCCCTGTGGGCCGTGGAGTTGGCGTTGGCCGTGCCGTCGCATCCGGCCCGGCTGCGCTACGAGCGCGGGCAGTTGCTGGTGCGACGGGGGGATTTCCTCGGCGGGGCCGCCGAGTTGGAGGAGTACGCGGGGCTGGTGGAGGTCGTGGACGAGGGCACGGCGGAGCGGGTGCGCGGCGAGGCGTTCGCCGCCCGGGCGCTGCTGAACTGAACGCGCGGCCCGCGGTCGCCTCCCCGGCGAGTACCAGCGGCTGCGGTCACGTCCAGGTGGCATGGGCCGCGGTCGCGTCCAGGGAGCGCACGGCCCACCGTCACGCGCGGGAAGCGCGCGGGCCACAGTGCCGTGCGGGCGAGCGCGCGGGCCGTGGTCCCGTTCATGCCATGCGCGGGCCGCGGTCGCGTCCGGGCGAGCGGGCCGCGGTCGCGGGCGGGCGAGTGCACGGCCCGCCGTCACGTGCGGTGAGCGCGCGGGGCGCGGTGACGTCCGGCCAGCGCTTGCCTCGGTCAGGTCCGGCGCGTGCGGGGCAGGGCCGGGGCCGGGGAGTTCGCCGAGGCCGGAGGCAGGGGCGGGGGTGTGGTTGTGGCTGTGCGGCGCTCGGTCAGAGCCAGCCCTTCTCCCGCGCGATCCGTACCGCCTCCGCGCGGTTGCGCACCGCCAGTTTCTGTATCGCCGTCGACAGGTAGTTGCGGACCGTCCCCTGGGAGAGGTGCAGGGCCGCCGCCAGTTCGGCGTTGGTCGAGCCGTCGGCCGCCGCCCGCAGGACCTCCCGTTCCCGGTCGGTGAGCGGGTTGGCGCCGCCCGCCAGGGCCGCTGCCGCCAGCGTGGGGTCGATGACCCGCTCGCCCGCCAGCACCCTGCGCACCGCCTCCGCGAGTTGCGCCGCGGGCGCGTCCTTGACGAGGAAGGCGTCGGCGCCGGCCTCCATGGCACTGCGCAGATAGCCGGGGCGGCCGAAGGTCGTCAGCACGACCAGCTTCAACCCCGGCAGCTCCTTGTGGAGTTCCGCGGCCGCCTCGATGCCCGTCGCACCCGGCATCTCGATGTCGAGGAGGGCGACGTCGACGTCGTGGGCGCGGGCGGCGGCGAGGACCTCGTCGCCGCGCGCCACCTGGGCGACCACCTCGATGTCGTCCTCGAGGCCGAGCAGGGCCGCCAGGGCCTCGCGGACCATCGACTGGTCCTCCGCCAGCAGAACCTTGATCGTGCCACTCATGAGCGGGATCCTACGTCCGGCAGGTCGCCGGCCGGGACCCGGGCGACCAGGCGGAAGCCGCGCTTGAGGCGCTCCGTCTCCAGCACGCCGCCCGCCTTCTCCAGACGCTCCGTCAGGCCGGTCAGTCCATTGCCGGGGCCTTTGCCCGAGCCGCCGGAGCCGTCGTCCTCGACGGAGAGTTCGAGGACGGGGCCGTCGAGGGTCTGGCGGCGCACGACGTCCACCGTGCAGCGGGCGGCGCCGCTGTGCCGGACGACGTTGGTGATCGCCTCGCGCAGGGTCCAGGCGAGGGCGGACTCACTGTCCTCGGGGACGCCGTCCACGTCGGGTTCGGCGGGCAGTGAGGCGACGATGCCGGCCGCCGTCAACGCGACCTGAGCGCCGGCGAGTTCGGCGGCCAGCCGGGGGCGGCGGTAGCCGGTGACCGCCTCACGGACGTCGACCAGGGCCTGTCGGCTGACCTGTTCGATGTCGGCGACCTGCCGGGCCGCCTTGTCGGGGTGGTCGGGGAGCATCCGGCCGGCCAGCTCGCTCTTGAGCGTGATGAGGGACAACGAGTGTCCCAGCAGGTCGTGCAGGTCCCTGGCCAGACGCAACCGTTCCTCGTTCGCGGCCAGTTGGGCGACCGTGGCCCGCGCCTTGCGCAACTCGACCGTGGTGCGCACCAGCTGGCTCACGCCCGTCATCGCGAAACCGATGAGCAGGACCAGCAGGAGCAGGTTCAGGGCCTCCTCCTCGTCGGTGCGCAGTCCGACGGCGAGGAGCACGGCGCCCGTGCCCGGGATCGTCCAGAGCGCCAGCCGCATCGGCAGCACGCTTCCGCAGGCGACGGAGACGTAGCAGTACAGGCCGAGCCAGGCGGAGCCGAGGGTCAGGGAGAGGACGGTGGCCACCACGGCCATGGAGCCGATGAGGGCGCCGACCGCCTTCGTGGGGTACGGCGTGTCCCCCATGTTCCGGAACAGCAGCGCGAGGTAGAGCGCGACGAACACCGTGAGTCCGAGCCAGCCGGCCGCCGTCCCGGACGTGGTGTGCTTCCCCGAGACCAGGTCGTGCACGGGCGAGCTGAGGAAGACCAGCCAGACCCCGATCCAGAGCAGCTTGCGCCGCCACAGTTCCCGCCGGTTGCGGGCGGGCCGGCCCGGCAGGAACCGGGCGCCCTCCAGGCTGCGCGGGTCGTCCGTCATGGCGCTCACGCCTTCAGGGTGTCCTTCCGGTACAGCCAGGCCGCGCCGCCCGTGAACAGGGCGAAGAAGACGGCCAGGATCACGATGTCCTCGGCATGCGGGGCCCGGCTCTGCTCGATCGCCTGCCCCAGGGCAGCGTACGCGTGCGTGGGCACCCACCTGGCGATGTCCTGCAGCCAGCCCGGGAAGGTCGTCGTGGGCATCCACAGGCCGCCGAGGATCGACAGGCCGAAGTAGGTGATCATCGTGATGGGGCGGACGGCGTCCCCGGTCGCGAGGTAGCCGATCGCGACGCCCAGGGCGGCGAAGACGAGGCTGCCGGCCCAGATCGCGCCGGTGAGCGCGACCCACTGCCAGGCGTCCAGCCGTACGTCCTTCACGATGGCCGCGACAGCGAAGACGACGACGATGGAGGGCAGGCTGACCACGGCGGCGCTCGCCGTCTTGGCCAGGACGTAGCCGCGGCCCGGGAGCGTGGTCAGCCGCAGCTGCCGTACCCAGCCGCTCTGCCGTTCCTTGGCGATGCGCTCGCTGTTGCCCATCAGGACCGCCGTGAGGGCGCCGAAGGAGGCCATCGAGACCATCATGTACGTCGGGAGCGTGAGGCCCGTGCCGTCGATCTTCTCCTTGCTGTCGGAACTGCCCGCGATCAGCAGGAACAGCACGGACGGGTAGATCACCGAGAAGAACAGGAACTTGCGGTTGCGCAGGGCGCGGGTGAGTTCCAGCTTGATCAGGCCGTTCACCGGGTCTTCGCCTCCTCGGCGGTGGTGAGGGCGACGAAGGCCTGCTCCAGGCCGAGCCCTGCGACTTCGAGATTGTGCGGGTAGAGGCCGAGGCCGTAGACCGCATGGACGGTGGCGTCGGCGTCGGCGGACTGGATGCGCACGGTCCGGCCCGACCCGGCGGCGGAGCCGCTGTGGGACACGGTCAGGGAGGTGAGGAACGGCAGGGCGCGCAGGGCGGCCTCGTCCATCTCGCCCTCCAGGTCGAAGGCGATGCGGCGGGCGCCGGCCTTGGCCTTGATCTCGGCGGCCGTGCCGTCGGCGAGCAGCCGGCCGCGGTGCAGGACCAGCACCCGGTCGGCGATGGCGTCGGCCTCTTCGAGGTAGTGGGTGGCGAACAGGACCGTGCGGCCCTGGTCCGCCTGTTCGCGCATGGTGGCCCAGAACGCCTGCCGGGTGGTGACGTCCATGCCGGTGGTGGGCTCGTCCAGGACGATGAGGTCGCTGTCGCCGGCGGTGGCGAGGGCGAACCGGACGCGCTGGGCCTGGCCGCCGGAGAGCTTGTCGACCTTGCGGTCGGCGATCTGGGCGATGCCGGCGCGGGCCAGCACGTCGGCGGGCCGGTACGGCTTCGGGTGCAGCCGGCAGGCGAGGCCGACCAGTTCGGCGACCGTCACCTCGTCCATCAGGCCGCCGCTCTGCAGCATCGCGCCGACCCGCCCGGCGACGATCGCCTCGCGCGGGGTGGCGCCGAAGAGCCGGACGGCGCCGCTGTCGGGGTGCTTGAGGCCGAGCAGCAGGTCGAGGGAGGTGGACTTGCCGGCGCCGTTGGGGCCGAGGAGCGCCACGGTCTCCCCCGGCCGGATGTCGAGCGTCAGGCCGTCCACGGCCCGTACGTCGCCGAAGCTCTTGGTCACCTGGTCGAACCCGACCACCGGTGCTGTCTGCGTCGTCATGACGTCATCGTCGCCGCGACGGCCCCCGGCGCGGCAGTGTCGGACGTCCGGGGTGCCGCATGACAGATGTCACGCGGCACCCCGCTCGCGTCAGCTGGGGTCGGTGTCGATGATCCCGACCCGGTTCGTCCTGCTGATCAGGGCCGGGCGCAGGGCACTGATCACGTCCTCCACCGTGACCGGCGTCTTCTGGCCGGTGCCGCGGGTGATCAGCACGCCGTTGAACGCGCCGCCGTAGAGCTCCTTCAGCGCGGCCTTGTCGTAGCTCTCCACCAGCTTGCCGTCGATCGCCTTGACGCCGAGGAACTTCCACAGGGAGTTCTTCGGGCTCATCGGGACGGCGTGCGCCGCGTCGGTCTGCACGGTGACCTTGCCGGACATCGCCGGTTCGGCGAACTCCTTCATCATGCGGTCGACCTCGGCGTTCGAGACGGTCGGCTGCTTGGTGGTCGTCGGCACCGTGACCGCGGCGGCGGTGCCGGTCTCCACCTGGCTGCGGTAGGCGTCCACCACGGCCGACTCGGCCTTCGCCGCGTCGATGCCCTTGCCCGCCTTGCCGTAGACGGGGACGGCCTTGCCCGACGTGAACTTGATGGTGCCGTCCTGGGCCGAGCCGGAGCCGCCCGCGGCGTTCTTCAGGGCCGCCTGCAGCTTCTCCTCGTCCACCGGCATCGCGGGCTCGACCTCACGGTGCTGCCCGAACAGCGAGCCGATCACGGAGACCGGGTTGTAGTCGCTCCTGGCGGCGGCGTCGACGGTGGCCTGCATGTCGAACTGCAGGCCCGCCTGGTCCGGCTTGAGGGTGACCGTGTCGCCGCCGACGGACAGCTTCAGCGTCTGCGCGGCCCGCTTCTCGAACGCGTCGTCGAGCGTCTTGACGGCGTCGTCGCGGGTGCCGCCGCCGATGTCGACGCCGAGCACGGTGGTGCCCTTGGGCACGTCGGAGTGGTTCATCAGCAGGCCCGCGCCGTAGACGCCGACGCCCGCGACCACCACCAGGCCGCCCAGCAGCGGGAGTTTGCTGCGGCCCTTCTTCTTTTTCTTCTTGGCGTCGCCCGCGGACGTGCTCTGCGCGCCCTGCGCCGGCCCCTTGGGCGGGGTGTGCGGCAGCGGCCCCTCGGACGGCGTGCCGCCCGTGAAGGGACCTCCGGACCCGCCCTGGCCGCCTGCGGGCACGACGGGGATGCCGCTGGTGACGGTGTGCCCGGAGACGTTGTCGGCCGGTCGGCCGCCGTAGCCGCCCGCGCCCGGTCCGGGGGCGGGCTTCTGCGGGGTGAGGATCGCGGTGTCGTCGCTCAGGCCGCCGCCGGGGAGCCGGCCGGATCCGGTGCCCGCTCCGACGCCGGGGGCGAGGGCGGCGGAACGCGGGCCGCCGGGGCCGGACGGCGTACCGGGGACGCCGCCGTGCATCGGGGGCACGATCGGGCCGTCGCCGGTGACCGGGCCGCCGGTCGGGCCCGCGGGGCCGCCCTGGAGGCCGCCGCGGCCGTCGGGACCGCCCGGTCCGTCGGGGCCGTTGAAGTCGTAGGAACCGCCGGGTCCGCCGGGTCCGGCCGGGAGGCCGCCCTGGCCGTCGGGCCTGCCGCCGACGCCGTTCACGCCGTTGGGGGCCGGGAGACCGTTCTGGCCGGTGCCGGAGAAGTACGGCAGGTCGTCACGGCGCGACTCGGCGCCGCCCTGTGCCTGTGCCTGTCCCTGCGGCTGCCCCGGCTGCGGTCCCTGGCCCTGACCCTGACCCTGACCCGGCGTCCGGCCCTGGCCGGTGCGCGGGCCGTTGCCGAGCGGACCGCCGGCCAGCGCCTCGGTCACGTCGAAGGATCCCGTGCCGCCGCCGTGTCCCGGCGCCACGGGGCCGCCGGTCGCACCGGAGAACCCGGCGCCGTTGGTGCCGCCGGAGCGGGCGCCGCCCGGCACGCTCATGGAGCCGACCACCCCGCCGGGACGCCCCGCACCGGGCCGCGCGCCGCCGGGCGCACCGGCACCGGCACCGGGGGTCGGGCCTGCGGCCGCGGGGGCGGGGGCGCTCGCGGACGCTCCGGCCCCGGCGGCCGAACCGCCCGGCAGTCCGGCTCCGTTGGTGCCGCCGCCGCTCTGACCGGGCTTGCCCGGCGCGGACTTGCGTGGCGCGAACCAGTCGCTCGTCTTGTCCTCGGCGCCGGACGCGGGATCGCCGGGCAGCTCGAACGAGCCGGTGTCGGACGAGGTCGAGCCGACGGCGCCCGTGGGGGCCGTCGGCTGCGCGTCGACGACGGCGTCGGCCTTGCCGACCGGGCCGCTGTCGTCGCCCGCGCTCTCGGCGTCGGCGACGGGTGTGCGCACGACGACCGGCGGAATGGGCCGCGATCCCGGGATGTTGATGCGGATCCGGGTGGTCAGCGTGGTCTCGGTCTTGCGTTCCTCCGGCTGCGCGGCCGAACGGCCCGCGTCCGCACCGCCGTCGGACACCACGGGGGTGCCGTACGGCGGCGTACCCGAGGGGTATGCGGCTCCGCCGCGCCCGTTGGGCCCGGAGGACGGACTGTCAGTTTCACGACTCAAGGCAGGTTCTCCAGGTTGGCTCCGCCGCTCGCCACGACCTCACGGGCTGCTCGGCGGCGCGCACCACCATACTGGCCACTTCTGGCCCGTATCCCACGACCGCCGGAAGACCCACACGGGACTCGCACGGTCACGCCGGGGTGAAGTGGTACGTCACTTGCCAAGTCGGACGTCTTCGCCGACCGGTTGCCGCCCTCCACCGAGGGTGGCACAGATCACAGCAAGGGCCATTCCGCCGAGCAGGAACAGATACGAGCCGCCGCCCGCGCCGAACAGGAAGTCGCCCTCCGGGCGGCCGGCGGTGGAGAGGATGACGGAGATCATCCAGCCGGCGGCCGGCGCGACCGCCCCGGCGCGGCTGCCGACGGCCCGCGCGCCGCCGACGAACAGCCCGGCGGCGCCCACGAGCGCGAGAAGCAGTCCGCCCGGGAACCAGCCGGCCTGGACGAGCGCTCCGGCGAGACCGGTGAGCGCGCCGAGCAGCAGCAGCCCGGCATAGGCGGCGGCCCGCCCGGCGGGCGGCATCCGCAGCGGCTGGGCGAGCATCGAACCCCGGTCGGACATCAGGCCGCCTCTCCCGCGTCGGTCGTTCCGGCGAACAGGTCGCTCTCCCTGTTCCCGCCGTGCACGGCTGCCTCGCCGCGGACGAGTTCGTAGTACTCGGTCGTGAAGAGGGGCTGGGCGAGGTCGTTGGAGAGGGCGAAGCACCGCTCCCCCGCGGCGACGGCGACCTGGGTGGCGTGCGCCCGCATCGCGGCGGCCTTGGCGGCGGCGTGCCCGGCGTGCGCGTCGATCTCGGCGGTGACGCGGTCGTCGTCCACGACGCCCGGCACGTCGGATACGGCGGCGGCGCTCGGGAACGGGAGGGCCGGCAGCTCCTCCCGGAGCTTCGCGAAGGCGGCCTCGGCGACGGAGCGTGGGACGCGGTTCCAGTACACCTTCGGAATGCGCCATCCGGCGGCCTCGGCCAGCTCGGCGGCGCGCATGGCGACCCGGTGGGCCTGGATGTGGTCGGGGTGGCCGTAGCCGCCGTCCTCGTCGTAGGTGACGAGGACCTGGGGTCGCACCTCGAGGATCACCTCGACGAGGTGCGCGGCCGCGTCGTCGACGTCGGCCTGCCAGAAGGCGGCCGGGTCGTCGTTGTCGGCGAGGCCCATCATCCCGGAGTCCCCGTAGCGGCCCGCGCCGCCGAGCAGGCGGAAGTCGTCCACACCGAGCTCGGCCATGGCCGCCGCGAGTTCCCCCCTGCGGTGCTCGCCCAGCGCGGCGCCGGTCAGATGCCGCAGCTCCGGCGGGATGACCTCGCCGCGTTCACCGAGCGTGCAGGTGACCAGGGTCACGTGGACGCCCTCGGCCGCGTACCTGGCCATGGTCGCGCCGTTGTTGATCGACTCGTCGTCCGGGTGCGCGTGCACCAGCAACAGACGCCGTGAGGGCAGTTCCGTCATGGGCCCAACCCTACGAGGCGCCCCGTCTCCCCCCGCCACCTCCCCGCCGGTCCGTCACTCCTTCTCGACGAAGAGCGCTTCCGCGGACGACGCGGTGACGGCCCGGGTGAGCCATTCCCGCAGGAGATCGGGGTCGTCACAATCGGTGACGCGCTCGCGCACTTCGTCGGAGACGTCGAGACCGCGGGCATCCAGAACGAGCAGGATGTCCTCGGCACCCCGCTGCGCACGCCCCTCGTCGCGGAACTCTTCGAAGATGTACGACTTGTACGGGGAAAGGTCCACAGCCACCAGGTTCCTCCAGAGTTCCGCGGCCCGACGATTGCTACCGAGGCCTTGAGCGATGAATTCAATGATCGTGACGACGACCGCCTCGGGAGCGTCGCGCAATGCGTTGGACAGGGATCTCAGTATCCCACTGACGTCCGTTTCCTTCGCGTGCGTGATGGCGGACAGCGCGGCCAGCGCCAAGTCAGCCCGAGCGTCGTCCGGGTCGGTGATCAAGGGCATGTTGTGCGGGCCGACCACCAGCGGACGCAGGGTGAGGGAGGGCCACTGCTCTGGCCCGAGGATCATGGGCCGTGCGGCCCACTCCGCGGTGGTCCGGTCCTGGCAGACGACCAGCAGCAGAGGTGGGACCTTGTACTTCGTGTACAGGAAGGACAGGTAGTAGGCCCAGCTGGCGGGCTTGTCCGGGTCCTTTGCGCTCTGTGCTTCAACAGCCAGCAAGAACGACTCGTCGCCGTCGAAGCGCAGCAGTGTGTCGACACGGCGTTCGACGGGCTGGGTCTCGGTGAGATCGGTCGGTAGAACCGTCACGCGCTCGGGTGGGATGAACGGGAGACCGAGCACCTTGGAGACCCCGGCGAAAAGGCCCGGATACTCCTGGAAAATTCGGTGCATCGCCTCATGGGACGCGCTGACCATGCGTTTCCTTTACTCGTGGGGTCTTCAGGGAGCCGACGCCGACTGCTCTTTGCAGTCGCGGCAGCGGGCGCCCGGTTCGGGTGAGCGGATGCCGCGGTCGCACCCGTCGCAGTTCCGCATCTCGTGCGGGGCGGGCGGCGGCGGAGCCGCGGGCGCACGGAACGACGGCGGCGGTGGCAGCAGGGCCGTGAGCCGGTGGGCCAGAAGGGCGGCGGGGCGGCGGACGCCTTCGGGCGGAAGGTCGGCGGTGAGGGCCTGGCGTACGACGGCGGGGCTGACGTCCCGCTCCAGCCAGGCGGCGACGCCGGGGGCGAGGTGGGCGGTGTCGCAGGCGGAGAGGAGGAGGGTCGAGTCGTAACGGCGCAGGCCCGCGAGGAGGTCGGTGGCCGCCTGGAGGAGGGCGGGGGCGGGGTAGCCGGGGCGCGGGACGGCGGGGAGTGGCTTGCGGGGTCCGCGCGCCTTCTTCGGCTTGGCCGGGGTCGCCGCGTGTTCGTCGGCTGCCGGGCGGGGGCCGTGGCGGCCGGGCTGGTTGCAGGAGACCGTGCGGGTGACCATCCGGCCGCCCCGGACTCGGGAGCGCTCCCGGCGCAGATAGCCGTGGGCCTCCAGTTCGCGCAGCCCGGCGGCGATACGGGTGGATCCCTCGGGGAAGCGGGCGGTGAGGGCCTTGATGTCGACGCGGGCGCCCTTGGGCAGCGACTGGATGTGCACGCCCAGCCCGATCGCCAGGAGCGACAGCTCGCGGTGCTGCGCGAGGTGGTTGCCGATCACCGTGAAGCGGGTGGTGTGACGGACGTTCTCGTGGGTCAGTCCGCCCACGCGGGTGTGGTTTTTGCCCGCGTTACGGGACTCAGCGCATGGGGGCGCGCTAGGGTTTTCCGTGTCCATCGGGAAGTGGCCTTCCTCGGTGGTCAGGCCCTCGCACTGGGATTGCCGTCCCGGCGGGGGCCGTCGCATGTCTGGGGTGGAGGTGCAGCACTGTGGCTCTGCGCTGCGTTGCGCTGAGCGTAAGGCAGGCAACCCGTCACGAATCCAGTCGAGTTGGGCATATTCACTCGCGGGAGTGAGTTTGACCGGCGGGCGGGAGGGGTGGGGCTTGGTCGGGTTCTTTCGCCGCCGTCGTGGGTCTTTGGAATGAGCGCCCCTTGCCCCGAAGCTCGAGAATCCGGGTTCCGGTGACGGACGCACATCGCCTCGTCCAGGGCTTGCGGCGGTCAGGAGAGGCGGCGACCCTGAACGTCGTCCGGCGGGAGTACGAGTTCGGCCCAGACCGTCTTGCGCGGGCGCAACTCCGGAGCCCAGCCCCACCGGTCGGCGAGCGCCTCGACCAGGAGCAGCCCACGGCCCGACTCGGATTCGGTGTCGGCGCCTGGGCCGGAGCCGGAGCCGGGATGCGGTGGCCGGGGCGGGCGGTCTCCTGCCGTGTCGGTCACCTCGATGCGCAGCGTGTGCGCGATGACGTAGAGCGAGAGTCTGAAGTCCCGGCCCGGTACGCGTCCGTGGGTCACCGCGTTCGCCGCGAGTTCGGCGACGATCTGGCCGGCCGGGTCCACCGGCACGCCCCAGCAGTGCAGTTGCTCGACGGTGAGCAGGCGGGCGAGGCGCGCTCCGCGGGGTGTCGGGGACAACCGCACGCTGAAGTTGCGGAAGTGCTGACCGGGAGGTCGGGTCCCGAAGGAGACGGATTCCTGAATCACGTGACTCAGAGTGGCCAGTCACGCATACCGTGAACAGTGATGGAGCCGTTGCGTACGGTGACTGTCCGGGCGTTGTCCGGGCGTGTCCGAACTGTCGGCCCGGGTGACGGAGGGTGCGGAATGGAGCAGGTGAACGGCAGGCCGGTCCAGCTCAAGGAGGAGGCGGACGAGCCGGGTTGGGAGGTGGACCCGGACGACGACTGGGGCGTCGCCGTCGTGGAGACGGTGGGGCGGCAGTTGAAACTGCGCCGCGAGGCCGTGGGGATGCGCGCGGCCGACTTCGGGCTGGCGGTCGGGTACGGCGAGGACCTCGTCTACAAGATCGAGAGCGGGAAGCGGATCCCCCGCCCCGAGTACCTGGACAAGGCCGACAAGGTGTTGGGAGCGGGCGGGCTGCTCTCGGCCATGAAGGAGGACGTGAAGAAGGTCCGGTACCCGAAGAACGTCCGCGAGATCGCCAAGCTGGAGGCGCAGGCGGTCGAGCTCGGGGTGTACGTCGGGCTCAGCCTGCACGGGTTGCTGCAGACGCCTGAGCACGCTCGGGCTCTGTTCGAGGCCCGGCAGCCTCCCTACTCGGAGGAAGAGGTGGAACGTCTGGTCGCCGCCCGCATGGCGCGGAAGACGGTCTTCGACAAGTCACCCGTGCCTGCTCTGAGCTTCGTCCAGGAAGAGGCGGCCCTGCGTCGTCGCATCGGAGGCACAATGGTGCGACGCCGACAGCTCGAACACTTGCTGGAGGTGGCAGGGTTGCGCAACGTGACGTTCCAGGTCATGCCGACGGAGAGCGGCGCTCACCCCGGAGTGGATGGCAAGATCGAGTTGCTGAAGTTCGCAGACGGTACGGCTGTAGGGCGTTCCGACGGCGCGTTCAACGGCCGCCCAACGACGGAGCCGAGGGAACTCCGCATCCTGGAACTGCGCTACAGCACCATCCGGGCCGAGGCACTCACGCCCGGGGAGTCACTCGTCTTCATCGAGCAGTTGCTGGGAGAAACATGATCCGCAAGCACCCCACCGGAGCCCATCCGGAACTGGCCTGGTTCAAGAGCAGCTACAGCGATGGCACCGAGGGCGACTCCTGCGTCGAGATCGCCACCGCCCCTGGCACCGTCCACGTCCGTGACTCCAAGCACGCCGACGGGCCCCGCCTCCGGCTCTCGCCGGAAGCCTGGGCCGACTTCGTGCCGTACGCGTCGGAGAGCTGACGGCGTCAGAACTTGATGCTGCCGATCATGCTCGCCACGCTCGTCGTCAGATCGCTGATGGTGGGAGCGATCGTCGAGGAGGCCAGATAGAAGCCGAGCAGGATGCAGACGACAGCGTGACCGCCCTTCAGTCCCGACTTCTTGATCAACAAGAAGACGACGATCGCCAGCAGCACCACCGCCGAAATCGAGAGTGCCACGGCGGCTCACCTCCAAGGACCCGGGAAACGTGAAGGAAACAGAGCGAGGGAACACGTAAATCCATACGACCGCCAGCAGGTTCATACCCACTCAGCGCTAGTGATCATAACTACCTGTGGGCGCGCATCTCTCGGCGCACAGCCGCACAAGGGGGTCGCATGGCCAATATGGTCGGGGGATGACGACCGAGTCCGACTCCTTTCCCCGCAGGCACGCCCGCACCCAGCGGTTCACTCTCGGCGCGCCGCGCTCGTTCACGGTGGCTCCCGACGGCTCCCGCGTCGTGTTCCTGCGCTCCGGTTCCGGCACGGACCGCGCGGGCGCGCTCTGGGTCCTCGATCCGGCGGACGGCACGGAACGCCTGGCCGCCGACCCGCGCACCCTCCTCGGGGGCGTCTCGGAGGACCTCTCGCCACAGGAGCGGGCGCGCCGCGAACGCAGCCGCGAGGCGGGTGCGGGCATCGTCGGCTACGCCACTGACGCGGGTGTGGAGCTGGCCTCTTTCGCCTTGTCAGGACGGCTTTTCACGGCGGAGCTGCGGGCGGGGACGGCCCGGGAACTGCCGGTCGCCGGACCGGTGATCGACCCCCGCCCGTCCCCTGACGGGCGACTCGTCGCCTATGTCGCCGGAGGCGCCCTGCGGGTGGTGGGCGCGGAGGGCGAAGGCGACCGGGCGGTGGCGGAGCCGGAATCGGAGCCGGTTTCCTATGGATTGGCCGAGTTCATCGCGGCCGAGGAGATGGCCCGCTCGCGCGGGTTCTGGTGGGCTCCGGAATCGGACCGGCTGCTGGTCGCCCGGGTGGACGACACTCCGGTGGAGCAGTGGTGGATCTCCGATCCGGCCCAGCCGAAACGTGACCCACGACACGTGCGCTATCCGGCGGCCGGGACGCCCAACGCTGACGTACGGCTGTTCGTGTTCGGTCTCGACGGGGTGCGCACGGAGGTCGTCTGGGATCGTGCGCGTTATCCGTATCTGGCGCGAGTGCACTGGTCAGGGGCGGGGGCGCCGCTGCTGCTCGTACAGGCGCGCGACCAGCGAAGTCAGCTGTTCCTGGCGGTGGACACCGACTCCGGAGCGACCCGGATGGTGCACGCCGACGAAGATCGGATTTGGCTGGAACTGTTCCCTGGGGTGCCCTGCTGGAGCCCTTCGGGGCAGCTGGTCCGGATCGCCGACGAGGGCGGCGCGCGGGTCCTCACGGTCGGTGAACGCCCTTTGACCGGGGACCAGTTGCATGTACGGGCGGTCCTGGACGTCACAGCCGACGACGTGCTGGTCGCCGCCTCCGCCGGGGCGGGCGCGGCGGCGCCCGAGGTCGGCGAGGTGCACGTCTACCGGGTGAACGAGCTCGGCGTCGAGCGTCTCTCCCAGGAGCCCGGCGTACACGGGGCGGTCCGCGCCGGGAACGTGACCGTGCTGACGTCGGCGGTACTGGACCGGCCGGGCACAGTGGCGCGGGTGCTGCGGGACGGGAAGCCCGCCGCGACCGTCGGCTCCTGTGCGGCGGATCCGGGCCTGACCCCCCGCGTGAAGCTCGTCGAGGGGGGCGCACGCCGCATTCCGTGCGCCGTGCTGATGCCTGCGGACCACCGCGGTGACGCCCCTCTGCCCGTCCTCATGGACCCCTACGGCGGTCCGCACGGCCAGCGGGTGGTGGCCGCGCACAACGCGCACCTCACCTCGCAGTGGTTCGCCGACCAGGGCTTCGCGGTGATCGTCGCCGACGGCCGGGGCACGCCGGGCCGCTCGCCCGGCTGGGAGAAGGCGATCCACCACGACTTCACCGTCGCCCTCGACGACCAGATCGAGGCCCTGGAGGATCTGGCGAAGAGCCATCCCCTCGACCTCTCCCGGGTGGCGATCCGCGGCTGGTCGTTCGGCGGCTGGCTCGCGGCCCTCGCGGTGCTGCGCCGCCCCGACGTCTTCCACGCGGGCATCGCCGGCGCCCCGGTGACCGACTGGCGGCTCTACGACACCCACTACACCGAGCGGTACCTCGGCGATCCGACGACGCAGCCGGCGGCGTACACCAAGAGTTCGCTGGTCGCCGACGAGGGCCTCGCCGGGCCCGCCGAACCCCACCGGCCGCTGATGATCGTCCACGGACTGGCCGACGACAACGTGGTCGTCGCGCACGCCCTGCGCCTGTCCTCGGCCCTGCTGGCCGACGGCCGCCCGCACGAGGTGCTCCCCCTGTCGGGCGTCACCCACATGACCCCGCAGGAACAGGTCGCGGAGAACCTTCTCCTGCTCCAGGTGGACTTCCTCCGCCGCGCTCTCGGACTCGCCTGAGCAGCGACACTCCGCAGAGCAGCGCAACCATCGATCGAGGAACCACGACGAAGCACCCGCCGCGTCCGCGAGAGCGGCGCCGGCTCAGGCGCAGAAAAACGGGCCGGGGCGACATGCGCCCCGGCCCGTTTACGGCACCCGCACGGCCGTACGCTGTTCAGCCTGACGCGTCCGTATATCGGAATCGGGTCGGCCAAGTTGCCTGCGTGTTAACGCGGTTGCTGCGCAAATGTGCGGTTGTGTCGAACCATCCGGTCTCGGCCCGGTCTCCGTCAGGCCTGCGGCTCCTCCGGTGGCACGACCTGTTTCTGCTCGGCGAAGTGACACGCCGAGGCGTGGGCCTCGGGCCCCGTCGCATGGCGGAACACCGCCGGGACGGCCAGCTCCGGCACCTCCAGCGCGCAGCGCTCCTGCGCCTTCCAGCAGCGGGTGCGGAAGCGGCAGCCGGAGGGGACGTTCGTCGGGGACGGCACGTCGCCCACCAGGATGATCCGCTCCCGGTGCTCGCGCGCCTCCGGGTCAGGCAGGGGCACCGCGGACAGCAGGGCCTGGGTGTACGGGTGCGTGGGGTGGTCGTAGATCTCGGCGTCGCGGCCGATCTCCACGATCCGCCCGAGGTACATGACCCCGACCCGGTCGGAGATGTGCCGGACGATCGACAGGTCGTGGGCGATGAACAGGTAGGACAGGTCGAACTCGCTCTGCAGCCGGTCCAGCAGGTTGATCACCTGCGCCTGGACCGACACGTCCAGCGCGGACACCGGCTCGTCGGCGACGATCACCTCGGGGCGCAGGGCCAGCCCACGGGCGATGCCGATGCGCTGGCGCTGGCCGCCGGAGAACTGGTGGGGGTACCGGTTGATGTACTCCGGGTTGAGGCCGACGACGTCCAGCAGGTCCTGGACCTTGCGGCGCCGGTCGCCCTTCGGGGCCACCTCGGGGTGGATCTCGTACGGCTCCCCGATGATGTCGCCCACGGTCATCCGGGGGTTGAGGGAGGTGTACGGGTCCTGGAACACCATCTGGATGTTGCGCCGGACGGCCTTGAGGGCGCGCCCGGACAGCTTGGTGATGTCCTCGCCCCGGTAGCGGATCTCGCCGGCCGTCGGCTTCTCCAGGTTGACCAGCATCTTGGCGACTGTCGACTTGCCGCAGCCCGACTCGCCGACGATGCCCAGGGTCTCGCCGCGGTGCAGGGTCAGGTCGACCCCGTCGACGGCCTTCACCGCGCCGACCTGCTTCTTGAAGAGGATGCCCCGGGTCAGCGGGAAGTGCTTGACCAGCCCGCTGACCTCCAGAATCGGCTCAGTCATGCAGGCACTCCCTCCAGAAGTGGCAGGCGCTGGCGCGGTCCGCGTCGGAGTCCTCGACGTCGTACAGCGGCGGGACGTCCCGGCGGCACACCTCCCGGGCCATGGGGCAGCGCGGGTTGAAGGCGCAGCCGGGCGGGATGTGCATGAGGTTGGGCGGCAGGCCCTTGATGGCGTAGAGCTCCTGGCCCTTCTGGTCCAGGCGCGGGATCGAGTCCAGCAGGCCGCGGGTGTAGGGGTGGGCCGGCGCCTTGTAGATGTCGTGGACGGGGGCCGACTCGACGATCCGGCCCGCGTACATGACGGCGATGCGGTCGGCGACGTCCGCGACCACGCCGAGGTCGTGGGTGATGAGGATGAGGCCCATGTGGTACTCGCGCTGCAACTCCGCGAGCAGGTCCATGACCTGGGCCTGGACGGTGACGTCCAGGGCGGTGGTGGGCTCGTCGGCGATGATGAGCGCCGGTTCCAGGGCCATCGCCATCGCGATCATGATGCGCTGGCGCATGCCGCCCGAGAACTGGTGCGGGTAGTCCTTGACCCGTTCCCGGGCGCCCGGGATGCGGACGCGGTCCATCAGCTCGACGGCCTTGGCCCGCGCGTCCTTCCTCGACATCCCGCGGTGCACGACGAACATCTCGCCGAGCTGGTCGCCGACCGACAGCACCGGGTTCAGGGACGACAGGGCGTCCTGGAAGATCATGGCCATCTCGGCCCCCCGCACCTTGCGGCGCTCGTCCTCCCTGAGCTTCAGCAGGTCCCTGCCCTGGAAGAGGATCTCGCCGGAGGTGATCCGGCCGGGCGGCATGTCGAGGATGCCCATGATCGCCTGTGCGGTGACGGACTTGCCGGACCCGGACTCGCCGAGCACCGCGAGCGTCTCCCCCGCGTCCACGCCGTAGCTGACGCCGTTGACGGCCCGGGCGATCCCGTCCCGGGTGCGGAACTCCACGTGCAGGTCACGCACTTCGAGCAGCATCCGCCCGTCACCTCAGCTTCGGGTCGAGGGCGTCGCGGACCGCGTCGCCGAGCATGATGAAGGCCAGGACCGTGAGGGCCAGGGCGCCCGAGGGCCACAGCAGGGCGTGCGGGGCGTTGCGGATGTACGGGGAGGCGGCGGAGATGCCGATGCCCCAGGAGACGGTCGGCGGTTTCAGACCGACGCCGAGGTAGGACAGGGTCGCCTCCAGCGCGATGTACGTGCCGAGCGCGATGGTGGCCACGACGATCACCGGGGCGACCGCGTTGGGCGTGATGTGCCGCAGCAGCAGCCGGGAGTGGGAGGCGCCGAGGGCGCGGGCCGCCTGGACGTAGTCGTTCTGCTTGGCGGTGATCACCGAGCCGCGGGCGATACGGGAGATCTGCGGCCAGCCGAGCAGCACCATGAACCCGATGACGGGCCAGACGGTGTTGCTGGTCACCACGGAGAGCAGGACGAGGCCGCCGAGGACGACGGGGATGGCGAAGAAGACGTCGGTGATCCGGGACAGGATCGCGTCCCAGGAACCGCCGAAGAAGCCGGCGAGGCCGCCGAGCACACTGCCGAAGAGCGCGACGCCGAGCGTGGCGAGGACGCCGACCGTCACGGACGTACGGGCGCCGTAGACGACGCGTGTGTAGACGTCGCAGCCCTGACCGTCGAAGCCGAAGGGATGGCCGGGCTGGGAGCCCTCCTGGGCCTTGGACAGGTTGCACTTGAGGGGGCTCAGCCAGGTGATGGATCCCGGCCACAGGGAGATGAACACCAGGAACAGGATGACCAGCCCGGAGATGATGAAGACGGGGTTGCGGCGCAGGTCCCGCCAGGCGTCGGACCACAGGGAGCGGGGCTTCTCGGACGGGCCGGAGCCCTGCGGCCCGCCCGGGGTCTTCTCCAGCGTCTCCCCCTCCGCCGTGGCGAGGTCCATCGCACCGCCCATGCCGGTGTCGGCGATGGCGCCGTCCTCCGGCGTGCGGCCCGCGCCCGGCAGATGATGCTCCGGCGGCGTCGGCTCAGGCATAGCGGATCCTCGGGTCGAGTACGGCGTACAGGAGGTCGACGAGCAGATTGGCCACCAGGAACACCAGGACGAGGACGGTCACGAAACCGACGACGGTCTGGGTGTTCTGACGGAGGATCCCCTGGTAGAGCTGGAAGCCCACGCCGTGGATGTTGAAGATGCGCTCGGTGACGATCGCGCCGCCCATCAGGGCCCCGATGTCGGTGCCGATGAAGGTGACCACCGGGATGAGGGAGTTGCGCAGCAGATGCCGGGTGACGACCCTGCGGTGCGGCAGCCCCTTGGCGACGGCCGTGCGGACGTAGTCGGACCGCTTGTTCTCCGCGATCGAGGTGCGGGTCAGCCGGGTGACGTACGCCAGCGACACGGACGCCAGCACCAGCCCCGGCACGATCAGTTCGCCGAACTCGGCGTCCGAGGAGACCGACGGCTTGATCCAGCCCCACTCCACGCCGAGCAGCAGCTGCAGCAGCAGACCGGTGACGAAGGTGGGGACGGAGATCACCACGAGGGTCAGCAACAGGACCCCGGTGTCGACGGGCCGGCCCCGGCGCAGGCCCGTCACGACGCCCAGGGTGATGCCGATGACGATCTCGAAGAGGATCGCGACGACGGTCAGCCTGATGGTGACCGGGAACGCCGTCGACATCAGCTCGGTGACCGGCTGACCGTTGAACGCCGTACCGAAGTCTCCGGTGAAGACGTTCCCCATGTAGGTCAGGTACTGCTGCCACACCGGCTTGTCGAGCCCGAACTCCTTCTTCAGCTGGGCGGCGGTGGCCGGGTCGCACTGCCGGTCACCGCACAGACCCGCGATGGGGTCGCCCATCACGTTCACCATCAGGAAGATCAGCAGCGTCGCCCCGATGAACACGGGGATCATCTGGAGCAGACGCCGGATCACATACCGGCCCACGGCGGGTCAGCTGACCTTGATCTCGTTGTAGACCGGGACGGAGAACGGGTTGAGCTTGACGTTGGAGAGCCGCTCCGAGTAGCCGGCGCTGCCGTTCTGGTACCAGAGCGGGATGGCGGCCATGTTGTCGCGGACGACCCCCTCCGCCTTCTGGAACGTCTGCACGGCCTTCGCGGTGTCGGTCTCGGCGTTCGCCTGGTTGACGAGCGAGTCGAAGTCCTTGTTCGACCACTTGCCGTCGTTGGAGGAGGCGTTCGTGTAGTAGAGCGGCTGGAGGAAGTTCTGGATGAGCGGGTAGTCCATCTGCCACCCCGCCCGGAACGGGCCGCTCATCTTCCGGTCGGTGATCTGGTTGCGGAAGTCGGCGAAGGTGCCGACCGGGTTGCCGACGCAGGCCTTGTCGTTGTCGAGCGCGTTGTTGATCGAGTTGCAGACGGCGTCGACCCACTGCTTGTGGGACCCGGTGTCCGCGTTGTAGCTGATCTTCACCTGGCCGCCGGGGAGTCCGCCGCCCTCCTCGATGAGCTTCTTCGCGGCCTCGGGGTCGTAGTCGCAGGCGTCCCCGCAGAGGCCGTCCTGGAAGCCGCCCTCCTTGCCGAGCACCGGGGAGGTCCAGTCGGTGGCCGGGGTGCGGGTCTTCTGGAAGATCGTCTCGGTGATCTGCTCACGGTCGATCGCGCGGGACAGGCCGGTGCGGACCTTGGCCGAGCCGGCGGTGTTCCACTTCGGGTCGTAGAACGGGAAGGCGAGGGTCTGGATGATGCCGGCCGGGGTGTTGAGGTAGCGGTCGCCGAGGTCGGCCTTGACGTTCTTGAGCTGGGCCGCGGGCACGTCGTCGACCAGGTCGAGGTTGCCGGCCAGCAGGTCGGTGTAGGCGGTGTTGTTGTCGGTGTAGACCTTGAGGGTCACCCCGCCGTTCTGCGCCTTGTCCTCGCCCGGGTAGTCGGCCCACTTCTTCAGCTCCATCTGGGAGCCCTTGGTGTAGGACGCGATCGTGTAGGGCCCGTTGCCGACCGGCTTCTTCAGCCAGCCGGCATGGTCGCTGAAGAAGCTCTGCGGCAGCGGGGCGAAGGCGGGGTAGCCCAGCGTGTCGGGGAAGGTCGAGAACTTCTGCGTGAGCTTGACCGTGAAGGTCTGGTCGCCCACGACCTTGAGCCCCGAGAGGGTGTCGGCGGTCTGCTTGCCGCCCTCGGCGGGGTGCGTCTGGGCGTAGCCGTCGATGTACTCGAAGAAGTACGCGTTCTTCTGGTTGTTCTTCAGGCTCGCGCCGTAGTTCCAGGCGTCGACGAACGACTTCGCCGTCACCTTCTCGCCGTTGCTGAACGTCCAGCCGTTCTTGACGGTGATGGTGAAGTTCTGCGAGTCCGTGGTGGCGATCTTCTCGGCCAGCATGTCCTCGGCCGCGCCGGTCTCCGGGTTGTACCGCTTCAGGCTCCGGAAGATCATGTCGAGGACCTTGCCGCCCTGCACCTCGTTGGTGTTGGCGGGCTCCAGCGGGTTCTGCGGGTCACCCCAGGAGGAGCTGAGGACGGCGCCGGCGTCGCCGCTGCCGCCCCCGCTGTCGCTCCCCCCGCTGCCGCAGGCCGTCGCCGTGAGCGCTGCCGCGGCCGCGCATGCGACCCACTTGGCGTGCGTGGCTCCACGCATGGGATGCCTCCTCGTTGACTGCGCGCCTGTCGCCCTGTCACCTGATCCTTTACCAGGCGATATCAGTACATAAGCGATTCGACGCACTTTCACCCGTCCGTACGGGTGCACCGGACGCACCGGACGCCCGACGCCCGAACGGGCGCACGGATACGGCCACACGAAGGGGGAGCGGGCGGGGCTGTTACGCGAGGGACGGAGGGTGCTCGTCGGGGGCTGCGGGCGGTTGGGCCACCAGCTCGACCTCGAAGCCGTCGGAGTTCTCCAGATAGGCCGCGTAGTGCTTCGGGCCGCCCGCGTGCGGGTACCGCTCGGCGAACAGGGGCGTCCAGCCGTGCGCGGGCGCCTGCGCCACGAGGGCGTCGAGAGCCGACGGGCTCGCGGCGTGGAAGGCGAGATGGTTGAGGCCGGGGCGCAGCCGGTCGTGGCCGCCGCCGTCGTCCTTCATCGCCGGGGACTGCTCGACGACGAGGTAGGTCGGACCGAGCCGCCAGCTGCGGCCCCGGTCCCAGTCCTGGTACAGCTCGTACCCGAGGCCGCCCAGCAGCCAGCCCCACTCCCTGGACGCCCGGGGCAGATCCGGGACCCACAGCTCGACGTGGTGCAGCATCGTGTCGTCCTTGGTCTTACGTGTCGATGCCCGGTCGGCGCGGGCGGGGAACGGGTGCCTACGACAGCGGCCTCCGGCAGCACTGGCTGCCGGAGGCCGCTGTCGGGTGTGAGCCCTCGGCTCGACGTCAGGCCGCGTGGACGACGTCCTTCTCCTCGGCGAAGTGACAGGCCGACTCATGGGCGGCCGGCGAGTCGGAGCCCTTGAACCGCTCCGGGATCGCGAGCAGCGGGGCCTCCTGCGCGCACTTGTCCTCGGCCTTCCAGCAGCGGGTGCGGAAGCGGCAGCCCGAGGGCGGGTTGGCCGGGGAGGGGACGTCACCGGCCAGGATGATCCGCTCGCGGTGCTCGCGGGCCGCCGGGTCCGGCACCGGCACGGCCGACAGCAGCGCCTGCGTGTAGGGGTGCGTCGGGTGATCGTAGATCTGCTCGTCGGAGCCGATCTCGGCGATCTTGCCGAGATACATCACGCCGACGCGGTCCGAGATGTGCCGGACGATCGACAGGTCGTGCGCGATGAAGAGGTAGGAGAGGTTGAACTCCTCCTGCAGTCGCTCCATCAGGTTGATGACCTGCGCCTGGACCGACACGTCCAGAGCCGAGACCGGCTCGTCGCAGATGATGATCTCCGGGTTGAGCGCGAGGCCGCGCGCGATGCCGATGCGCTGGCGCTGGCCGCCGGAGAACTGGTGCGGGTACCGGTTGATGTACTCCGGGTTGAGGCCGACGACGTCCAGGAGCTCCTGGACCTTGCGCCGCCGGTCGCCCTTGGGGGCCACCTCGGGGTGGATGTCGTACGGCTCCCCGATGATGTCGCCCACCGTCATCCGGGGGTTGAGGGAGGTGTACGGGTCCTGGAACACCATCTGGATGTTGCGCCGGACGGCCTTCAGAGCGCGCCCGGACAGCTTGGTGATGTCCTGGCCCTTGTAGAAGATCTCGCCGGCGGTGGCCTGCTCCAGGTTCATCAGGAGCTTGGCGACGGTCGACTTGCCGCAGCCCGACTCGCCGACGATGCCCAGGGTCTCGCCCTGGTGCAGGTCGAACGAGACGCCGTCGACGGCCTTGACCGCGCCGACCTGGCGCTTGAACAGGATGCCCTGGGTCAGCGGGAAGTGCTTGACCAGGTTGCGCACCTGGAGGATGGGCTCGCCGCGCTCGACGGGGGCGTCGATCGCGGCGACGGCCTCCGTCTCCGACTGCACGTCGACGGCCTCCACTTCGGAGACGTTCGGTGTGGCGTCCTGGCGCTCGTCGTTCTTGCTGAGCTCAGCCATGGATCGTCTCCTTCCAGAAGTGGCATGCCGAACCTCGGCCGACCAGCTCGGTGCCGTCCTGCTCGGTCACCGGAAGCAACGCCGGGACCTCCGTACGGCAGATGTCCTGTGCTTTGGGGCAGCGCGGGTTGAAGGCGCAACCGGCGGGGATGTTCAGCAGGTTGGGCGGCAGACCCTTGATCGCGTACAGCTCCTGGCCCTTCTGGTCCAGGCGCGGGATCGAGTCCAGCAGGCCGCGGGTGTACGGGTGCGCGGGCCGCTTGTACAGCTCGTGCACCGGCGCGGTCTCGACGATGCGGCCGGCGTACATGACCGCGATCTTGTCGGCCACGTCAGCGACCACGCCGAGGTCGTGGGTGATGAGGATCAGACCCATCTGGTACTCGCGCTGCAACTCCGCGAGCAGGTCCATGACCTGGGCCTGCACCGTCACGTCGAGCGCGGTGGTCGGCTCGTCGGCGATGATCAGGTCCGGTTCCATCGCCAGCGCCATGGCGATCATGATGCGCTGGCGCATACCGCCGGAGAACTGGTGCGGGTAGTCGCCGACGCGCTGACGCGCGGCGGGTATGCGCACCCGGTCCATCAGGTCGATGGCCTTGGCCTTGGCGTCCTTGCGGGACAGCCCCTGGTGGGCCCGGAACATCTCGCCCAGCTGGAAGCCGACGGAGAGCACGGGGTTGAGGGACGACAGCGCGTCCTGGAAGATCATCGCCATCTTGGCGCCGCGCAGCTTGCGCCGCTCGCTCTCCGGCAGGCTCAGGATGTCCTGGCCCTGGAAGAAGATCTCGCCCTTGCTGATCCGCCCGGGAGGGCTGTCCAGGATGCCCATGATGGCCTGCGCCGTGACGGACTTGCCGGAGCCCGACTCGCCCAGCACGGCGAGCGTCTCGCCCGCGTTGACGCTGTAGTTGACACCGTTGACCGCCTTGGTCACGGAGTCACGGATCTTGAACTCCACGTGCAGGTCGCGGACTTCGAGAAGGGGTGCGGACCCGTCCGGCCCGGCGTTCGAGGGAGCCTGCTCCAGGCTGGTCATGCCATCACCTTCGTCTTGCTTGCTCAAGGGGGTTCGACTCATGGCTGCGGATCACCGGAGCTTCGGGTCGAGCGCGTCGCGAAGACCGTTGCCCAGCAGGATGAAGCCCAGCGCGGTGATGACGATCGCGATGCTGGGGTAGGTCCACATGTAGTCCTTGACTCCCATGAACCCGCGACCGGCGGCGATCATGTTGCCCCACTCCGCGACCTCGGGGTCGACACCGACGCCCAGGTAGGACAGCGACGCCTCGGCCACGATCGCGATGCCGACGTTGCTGGTGCCGTACACCAGGACGGAGGTCAGCGAGTTGGGCAGGATGTGCTTGCGGATGATCCGGCTCTGACTCGCGCCCAGCGCCTTCGCCGCGTGCACGTAGTCCATCTCGCGCACCGACAGGATCTGGCTGCGCAGCAGCCGGGCGAACGTCGCCCAGGAGAAGATGCCCAGCGACAGGACCACCGGCATCACGCCACGGCCCATGAGCAGGATGATGACGATGGCGCCGATCAGCAGCGGGAAGGCGAAGAAGATGTCCGCCACGCGCATGATCACGGTGTCCAGCCAGCGGCCGTAGTAACCGGCCAGCGCGCCGAAGAGGATGCCGAGGGTCATCGCGACGAGGATCGAGGCGAGACCGACGATCATGGCGATGCGGCTGCCGTAGATGAGGCGGGAGAGCTGGTCGCGGCCGAGCGAGTCGGTGCCGAGCCAGTGTCCCGCGCCCGGGGACTGCAGCGTCGCGTTCAGGTCCTGCTCGAGGGGGTCGTGCGGCGCGAGCAGGGGCGCGAATATCGCGGCGAGGATGAGGACGACGATGATGGCCAGGCCGAGCACGGCGAGCTTGTTCTGCACGAAGCGGTGCCGGATGTCGGACCACTGGCTGACCCTGACGACGCTGGGTTCGGCGTCCTTGGAGGCCGAGACGGGGTCGGCCGTCTTCGGCTCGCCCGCGCCTGTGGCGAGTTCGGTCATGGTGTGACTCCTAGATGGGGGCGGCCCTACGGGTCAGGCCAGTCGGATACGCGGGTCCAGAGCGGCGTACAGCAGGTCGACGACCAGGTTCAGCACGACGAAGACCGCCACGCTGATGGTCACCACGCCCACGATGACGGGGTTGTTGTTCTGCTGGATCGCCTGGATCAGCGCGAGACCGATGCCGTTCCAGTTGAAGATCGTCTCGGTGATGATCGCTCCGCCGAGGAGACCACCGAAGGAGATGCCCAGATAGGTGATCACGGGGATGACCGAGTTGCGCAGGATGTGCCGCGAGAGCACCGTGCGCCGGGGAAGTCCCTTGGCGACGGCCGTCTTGACGTAGTCGGCCCCCAGGACTTCGAGCATCGTGCTGCGGGCCAGCTGGGCGACGAGCGCCGCGTCGATGATCGCCAGCGTCACGGCCGGCAGGACGATCGAGTTGAAGCTGTCGTCGGCGATCAGCGGGAACCAGCCCAGCTCGATGACGAAGACGCGCTGCATGATCATGCCGAGCACGATGGAGGGGACGCCGATCGCCAGCGTGGTGACGAAGGTCGCCGACACGTCCCAGATCGAGTACCTGCGCATCGCCGCCAGCACACCGACGGAGATGCCGATGATGATGTCGAGCACGATCGCGGCGGTGGCCAGCTTGGCCGTGTTGGCCAGCTTCGGGCCGAGGATCTCGGAGACCGGCCGGCTCTGCGTGTAGTCCTCGCCGAGGTCTCCCTGGACGAGTTTGCCCACGTAGTTGCCGTACTGCACGATCAGCGGGTCGTCGAGTCCGTACTGCTTGTGCAACTGCGCGATCACCGCGGGGTCGCGTGCCTTGTCGCTGCCCGCGATCTGCCCGACGGGGTCACCCGGGAGCACGAACAGGCAGGCGAACAGGATCATCGTCGCTCCGAGCACGACGACGACCAACTGGCCCAGCCTGCGGACCACATACCTTCCCATGACTTGCCTCTCTGCCTCGCTGCCGCTTCGTGGCAGCTCCCTCCCCCCAGGTTGGTGGGGCGGTAGGGGTAAGGGGCGGGAGAGTGGATCACACCGCTCCCGACGGTCGTCGAGGGCCGTGGCATCCGAGAGTGCGTCTCGGTTCCCACGGCCCCCGTCTCCAGACGCCGCGTCGCGCGGCGCCCGGTTACTTCAGGCTGATCTCGGCGAGGTTCGGGTCCTCGTGGAAGTCCATCTTGATGTCGGCGAACTTCTTGGTGTTGGCGAGACGCAGCTGGGTGCGGTTCCACAGCGGGATCAGGGCCATGTCGTCCATGGCGATCTTCTCCGCCTGCTTGTACAGGTCGTTGCGGCCGGCCTCGCTCTCGGTGGCGCGAGCCTTGGCGAGCAGGGCGTCGAACGCCGGGTTGCTGTAACGGCCGCGGTTGTCACCGGTGACCTTGCCCGACGCGTCCTTGTTGATGGACGCGGTGTCGAGCAGCGGGAAGAGGAAGTTGTCCGGCGTCGGGTAGTCCGCGCCCCACGCGAAGCGGTACAGGCCCGTCGCGCCCGGCTTCTGCTGGTCGGCGAGGAGCTCGGCGAACGGCTTGCCGGTGGTCTTCACCTTGAGGCCGAGGACCTTCTCCAGCTGCTGCTTGACGGCCTGGATCCACTCTTCGTGGCCCGCGCCCGTGTTGTAGCCGAGGTCGATCGTGGTGCCGGGGGTGAGACCGGCCTCCTTCGCGAGCTGCTTGGCCTTGGCCGGGTCCTGCTTGACGCAGGACTGGCACAGGTCCTTCTGGTACACGCTGGCGAAGGCGGGCGGCAGGATCGTCGTCGACTTGGTCTGCATGCCCTGGAAGACGCCCTTGATGATGGCGTCCCGGTCGATCGCGTAGGAGACGGCTTCGCGCGCCTTCTTGTCCTTCATCGGACCGCTCTCGGAGATCGGGAGAAGGTAGTTCATCCCGTTCGTGTTCTCGTCGATCCACTCACCCTGCGCGTCGTACTTGGCCTTGGCGGCCGGCTGCTGCGGGGTGGGCATACGGGCCCAGTCGTACGTGCCGGCCTCGAAGCCCTGGTACTCCAGCGTGACGCCGTTGTTGGAGTTGAGGATGTCGATCTTGACCTCGTCGAGCTTGGCCTTGGTCAGACCGTAGCCGTCGTTGCGGACGAGCGTGATCGACTTGTTGTGCTGCCAGGAGCCCTGCATCTTGAAGGGGCCGTTGCCGATCGGCGCCTCGTTGTACGTCTTGTTCTTGGCGTCGCCCGCGACCTTGGGAACCGGGCTGAAGACCGTGTGCGTGGTCTTGACGTAGAACTCGAAGTCGGCGGCGGAGAGCTTCACCTGGAGGGTGTTGGCGTCCGGGGCGCTGAGGCCGGACATGGTGGTCGCCTTGCCCGCCTGGACGTCGGCGAAGCCCGCGATGCCGGCCAGGTGGTAGGCGACGTCGGAAGCCGCCGTCTTCTGCACCACACGGTTCCAGCCGCGGATGAACGACTCGGCGTCCACCGCTTCGCCGTTGGAGAACTTCGTGCCCGGCTTGATCTTGAAGGTCCAGGTCTTGCCGTCCGCGCTGACCTCCTTGGAGGTGGCGAGGGCCGGAATGACCTTGCCGTCGGCGGTCGGCTCGTACAGCCCCGTGAAGAGGTTGTCCGTGACCAGGATGCCCTCGGACTCCTGGGAGTTGTACGGGTCGATGGCGACCGGCTCCGTGATGCCCATCCGGAAGGTGCCCCCGGCCTTGCCCGAGCCCTTGCCGCTGCTGCTGTCGTCGTCACTGCCACCACAGGCAGTCGCGGCGAGAGCAATGACAATCGCCCCCGCCACCCACTTGGCGCTGTTGGCACCACGCATGGGGTTCCTCCTCGTGAGTCCTGGTTTTCACCGCAATAGGGAGCACACAGCACTCAACCGGTCGACAAGGACGGAGAAGGTGGAGTACCCCCGCAGGCTCGTGAGTCGCCGCCCCCTGCAGCGCATGACCCGTCAACCCCGAGCTCTACGCGCCTAACTATCTGGCATGGAATCTGACCGAACCACACCCACGAGGTCTCGGTTCGATCACACCTGGCGTGTACTTCTTCCAAAATCCGGACAAACAGTTAGCAGAAAGATCCCTGCGAAACGGACTTGTTACACATCTATCGGGGCTCACTGTCCGTATTCCGGACGCCACAGAAGGAAAATCACTTGCGCCCGTACCCGGGCGTATCGGCCGGCTCGGGTCCCTCACGGGACGCCCGGCGGCTCACGGAGGCGCGCCGAAGCCGCGCGGACCATCCGTTCACACAGCAGGCTAGTAGGGAAAGTCGCTCGAAGCGGACTCCGGGCCCAGAACGAAGGGTTTTCCCTACGTGTTCCTTAACACCGGCCGCACAGCCCCCTGCTGGTTCCGGCGGCCTTCCGGCCGTCGTCGCCCGTGCCTGCGCCCGGCCCGACCGGCGCGGACGCCGCGTCCCGGGCACGCCTACCATGCGGGACCATGGCGATGTTCGTGCATCTGACCTCGGCGGCCGACGCGCCGCGCATCCGGCGCTCCGGCGTCCGCGCGGCCGGCCGCGGACAGGAAGGCGCTCGCGGGGTGCACTGCTTCCCTGTGCTGCCGTCGCACACCCTCACCCATCAATGGCTGCGCGAGCTGGCCCGGTTCGGCAGCCGGGGCGGCCTGGTCGCCGTCCATGTGCGGCTGGACGACGCCGAGCCGGTGCTCACCGGCCACTACCGGGACGCCGCCCGGGGCGCGCAGGCGACGGTCACGGCCGCCGAGGCGGTACGGCGGATCGCGGCGCTCGAAGACCCGCGCGGGCATGAGGTGTTCGTACCCCGGGCGATCGCCCCGCGCGAGGTGCACCGGATCCGCAGGGCCCCGCAGACGGTCGGCTGGCGGTATCTCCCGGACGCGCACGGCACCAGGCCCTGCACCTGTTTCGGCTGCCGGGTGCGCGGCGGCCACGGGGCCCGGCGGCTGCGCGAACGGCTGCCGCATCCCCTGGACGGTCCGCCCCCGCCGCCCCGGGTGCTGCTCGCCCGGGTGGCGGCAGCCGGCGAGCCCGGAGATCCGGCCGTGCTGCGGGAGGCGCTGCACTGGTTCGGCATGCGCAGGCGCGGCCCGCTCGCCGAACTGGCCCCGCTCCAGGCTCATCCCGACCCGTCGGTGCGGGAGGCACTGGTGTGGGCCGTGGCCGGTTGGAGCACTCCCGGAGTCGCCGGCCTGCTGGACCGCCTCGCCGCGGACCCGGACCCGGACGTCCGGGAGGCGGTGCTCGCCGTCCGCGAACCCTGACGCCGGCCGTACGGCCGCGACCTCGCCCGCGGCCCGCACGTCGCGGCCGCCCCGTCCTCCCCCGCCCGCGACGGCACGCGGCGGCACGCACAGAACCCGGGCGCCCCCATGGCGGGGGAACCCGGGCTGCGGAGCGTGCTGCGGCGGTGAACCGCCCGCCGATCAGCCGGCCTTGGCGCCGATCAGCCGAGCTCGGCGCCGATCAGCCGGCAGTGACCGGCGCCGATCAGCCGTGCTTGGCGCGGCTGGCGGTGCGGGCGCGGTCGCGCTGGTCGAGTACGACCTTGCGGATGCGAACCGCCTCCGGGGTCACCTCGACGCACTCGTCGTCGCGGCAGAACTCCAGCGACTGCTCGAGCGACAGCTTGCGCGGCGGCACGATCGCCTCGAACGAGTCGGCCGAGGACGACCGCATGTTCGTGAGCTTCTTCTCCTTGGTGATGTTCACGTCCATGTCGTCGGAGCGCGAGTTCTCGCCGACGATCATGCCCTCGTACACCTCGGTGCCGGGGTCGGTGAACAGCACACCGCGCTCCTGCAGGTTCGTCATCGCGAACGCGGTGACGGCGCCGGCGCGGTCGGCGACAAGCGAGCCGTTGTTACGGGTCGTCAACGTGCCGAACCACGGCTCGTGGCCCTCGTGGATGGAGTGCGCGATACCCGTGCCGCGCGTACCGGTCAGGAACTCGGTACGGAAGCCGATGAGACCGCGGGAGGGAACGACGAACTCCATGCGGACCCAGCCCGAGCCGTGGTTGGACATGTTGTCCATCCGGCCCTTGCGGACGCCCATGAGCTGCGTGACGGCGCCCATGTGCTCCTCGGGCACGTCGATCGTCATGCGCTCGACGGGCTCGTAGACCTTGCCGTCGACGTCCTTGGTGACGACCTGCGGCTTGCCGATGGTCAGCTCGAAGCCCTCACGGCGCATCTGCTCGACCAGGATGGCCAGCGCCAGCTCGCCGCGGCCCTGCACCTCCCAGGCGTCGGGACGCTCGGTGTCCAGGACGCGCAGCGAGACGTTGCCGACCAGCTCGCGGTCGAGGCGGTCCTTGACCTGACGGGCCGTGACCTTGCGGTCCTTGACGGCGGCCTTGTTGTCGGCGCCCTTTCCGGTGCCGCCACGGCCGACCAGCGGCGAGGTGTTGGTGCCGATGGTCATCGAGATGGCCGGCTCGTCGACCGTGATGAGCGGCAGCGCGATCGGGTTCTCGGGGTCGGCGAGGGTCTCGCCGATCATGATCTCCGGGATGCCGGCGACGGCGCAGATGTCGCCCGGGCCGGCCTTCTCGGCGGGCTTGCGGGTGAGCGCCTCGGTCATCAGCAGCTCGGTGATGCGCACGTTGGACATCGAGCCGTCACGCTTGATCCACGTGACGGTCTGGCCCTTGCGCAGCTCGCCCTCCTCGACGCGCAGCAGCGCGATACGGCCGAGGAAGTTGTCGGCGTCCAGGTTGGTGACGTGCGCCTGGAGCGGGGCCTCCTCGTCGTACTCGGGGGCCGGGACGTGCGACAGGATCGTGGAGAAGAAGGGCTCCAGGCTGTCGCTGTCCTTCGGGACCGTGCCGTCCTCCGGCTTGGTCAGCGAGGCGACGCCGTCGCGGGCGCAGGCGTAGACGATCGGGAACTCGATCTGGTCCTCGTCCGCGTCGAGGTCGAGGAAGAGGTCGTAGGCCTCGTTGACGACCTCGTCGATGCGCGAGTCGGGGCGGTCCGTCTTGTTGATGCACAGGATGACGGGCAGGCGGGCCTGCAGCGCCTTGCGCAGCACGAAGCGGGTCTGGGGCAGCGGACCCTCGGAGGCGTCCACCAGCAGCACGACGGCGTCCACCATCGACAGGCCGCGCTCGACCTCACCGCCGAAGTCGGCGTGGCCGGGGGTGTCGATGATGTTGATGGTGACGACGTCCCCCCCGTCCTTGGGGTGGTACTTCACCGCCGTGTTCTTGGCGAGGATCGTGATGCCCTTCTCACGCTCCAGGTCGTTCGAGTCCATCATGCGGTCGTCGAGCGACTCGGCGGCGTGCGCGGCGAAGGCGCCCGCCTGCTTGAGCATGGCGTCGACCAGAGTCGTCTTGCCGTGGTCGACGTGGGCGACGATGGCTACGTTGCGAATGTCGTGGCGCGTGGCCATAAAGCGGCGTTCTCCCGGAGTGTGAGGGCGACCCTGCTGCGTACGTCTATTACGCGGGCCCTGCCGGGCTTGACACGCCACGGCCTCACCCCATGGTACGTGGCCCTGCGGGGGAAGGCCTCCGCAGGGCCACCGGGCTCAGCGGCCGCTCACGTTCCGATCACTTGCGGGAGGCACTCGCGGAGGGGCTCCCTGCCTGGCCGGAGGGGGTCTTCACGCTCTTCTCCAGGAAGCCCATGTCCTCGTAGACGGGGGTCTGGAATCCGAAGGCGCCCACGTTCACCACGTTCTTGCGGACCGCCGTGAGCTGGGGACGCTGGTAGAGAGGAATCGATCCGGCAGCCGCCCAGATCCGCGAGTCCGCCTTGCGGAGCAGGGACCGGCTCCGGCCCTCGTCCAGGGTCGCGAGCGCCTGGTCGAACAACTGGTCGACCTGGTCGGTGCCGACCCGCGTGTAGTTCTGCTCGACGCTCAGCGAGCCGTCGGCGGCCGGCTGCGGCTTGGCGTAGATCGGCCGGGCGTCGGTGGCGGGGAAGGCGGACGCCGGCCAGGAGTACAGGGCGAGGTCGTACTGGCCGGACGCGATGTGGTCCTTGAAGTAGCTCTCGTCCGGGACCTTGGTGATCTCCGTGCGGATGCCGACCTTCGCCAGCATCTTCGTGATCCGCCCCGCGACCGTCTCCAGCGACTCGGATCCGGGCCCGGACGGCAGCACGAACCGCAGGCTGAGCGCCTTGCCGTCCTTGGCGAGCGCCTTGCCCGCGGTGCCGGCCGGGGCGGCGGTGCCCGTCGGCTCGCCGGAGCTCTTGGGGGCGGCGGTGCCCTTCGGGGCGTAGGCGCCGGGGAAGCCGCCCGGGTGCGCCTGCCGGTACTGCGTGCCGTCCTGGGCGAGCCTGTGGCCGCCGTCCGCGCCCCTGGCGCTGTTCCTCGCGTTCTCGCTGCCCGCCGCGCGGGTCGTCTCCCCGCGGCCGGTCACGGCGGGCGCCTTGTCGTCCTCGCCGACGACGTAGGCGCCGTCCTCGTCCTCGGAGTCGCCGCCGCCCTTCTCCCCCGCCGAACCGTCCGCCTTCTTCCCCGCCGAAGCGTCCGCCTTCTTCCCCGCCGAGCCGGCCGCCTTCTCGCCCTTCTCCTTGACCGGGCCGCCGAGCACCCAGCCGGCGTCCGCGAGCAGGGCCCGCGCCTCGGCGGCGTCCTGGTCGCCGAGCGCTCCGCTGTTGTCGGCGTAGACGTCCTGTCCGGCGAGGGCCAGGTGACTGCCGACGGGCTTCGCCGGCAGCCCCAGCGGCTTCAGCACGAGCTCGGCCAGTTCCTTGCGGTCCAGGGCCCGGGCCACGGCTCGCCGCACCCGCTCGTCCGCGAGCGGCCCGGTCTCGCCGTTCAGGGCCAGCTGGGTGTAGGCGGGCTCGAGCGATCTGCGCACCTCGACAGCGCGCAGCGCCTTCTGCTGCTGCTCGAACGTCGCGACCGCCTTGCGCAGGTCGGCGATGGCCTTCGTGGCGTCCCCGGCCGACTCCTTGCCCCTGCCCTTGCCCTTGTCGTTGTCGGTGTCGGTGTCGGTGTCGGTGTCCTCGTCCTTCTTGGTCTTGCTCTTGTCCGTGCTCTTGCTCTTGTCCGTGCTCTTGTCTTCGTCGTCGGCCGTGTCCTCGGTCAGGCCGTGGGCCCGGGCCCACGCCCGCAGGGCCTGCTCGGCGGCCGGCCCGGAGCCGGTGAGAGCGCCGGCCGGCGGTCCGGCCGCGCCGCCCGCCGCGCCGTCCACGCGGTGCGCCGTGGCCGGGTCCACCTCGGCCACGTCGATCTTCCCGGCGGCCAGCGCGGAGGCGCGTTCGTCGCGCTCGACGGCCGTCAGCGTGATCTCGGAGAGCTTGGCCGGCTTGCCCCACCAGCGCGGGTTGCGGGCGAGGTGCACCTGGTGGTTCTTGGTGTCGACCTTCTGGACGAGGAACGGTCCGGCGGTCACCTTCAGCTTGCGCCGCGCCCCGTCGTTGAAGGCGTCCGGCGTGCCCATGACGTCCTTCGGGTACAGCGGGGAGAAGAGCGAGCGCCAGTCGGCGTAGGGGCGGCTGAAGGTGACCCTGACCTCCAGGTCGTCAGCCCCGCGCTCGATCTTCTCGATGCGCTCGTAACCCGCGTTGCGGGCGGTCCAGTAGGCGCTGTCCTTGCCGGACAGGGCGCGCCACTGGGCGGCGAAGTCGGCGGCGCCGATCTCCCGGCCGTCGCTCCAGACGGCCTGCTGGCTGAGCTTGTACAGGACGACCTGCTTGGGCTCGGTGTCGACGACCTTCGCGGACTCCAGATAGTCCGCGTCGCGCTGCGGCCGGCCCTGCGCGTCGATCCGGAACATCGACGGCAGCACGGCCTGGGCGACCCGGGTCGTGGCGGTGTCGGCGTCCGCCTGGAAGGTGTTGAGCGTCTCGGGCAGCGCGTCCACGGCCCAGCGCAGCGTCCCGCCGTCGGCGACCTGGGCGCGGGCGGTGCGGGCGATGTCCTGGCGGGCCGGCGGGCGGCCCGCCTCGTCCGTGGACCCGCAGCCGGTCAGCAGGGGCGCCGCGAGCACGCCCGCGGACAGGAAGGCGACCGAGCGCATGACCGAACGCAGTCCGACGCTGTCGTAGGACTTCGACATCTCTGGTACCTCCGGGGAGCCGCTGGCAGTGCGTTCTGATCACATTTGGCGGTATTTTGGAGTTGATCAGATCTACGACGTACTGAAGAGGAAAGGGTTCGCCTGCCGGGAGCGACACGGCGGCAGGGCCCCGCAACCCCACTCGTGCGGAGCAACGCACTCCCTCCGCACTCCCTCCACACCCCTCCGTATCCGCCAATCACTGCACACGCCTTCACATCCACCGGTGTGAGGCGCAACACTCGCAGGCGCATGAACGTTGCCGTCCCGGGCCTGCCCACGGAAGCGAGGTCATGTCATGTCCGTGCACGACGACCTGACAACCGTCCAGCGTTGCCTCGACGACCTCTCCCGGTCCGTCGGCCGCCTGGAACAGCAGATCGGCAGCGGCGGCCTGGAGATGCGCCGCGTCCGCACCGACGCGGACCACCTGCGGGAGAGCGTCGCGCTGCTGCGCGAGGCCGCCGCGCATCCCGGTGCGCCGCGCAAGCCCGAACTGGTCACCATCCCCGACACCCCCTACGACGACTCCCTGTGGATCGACACGGACGACGAGGGACTCGGCGCCCGGGACCGACACGCCCCCTGATCCGAGCCTCCCGACCCGAGCCTCCCCGACCCGACCGGAGTCCTGCGTTGGCCACTGGTACGGAACCCGCCCCCACCGACCCCCATCCCCCGAGCGGCGTACGCGGCGCCGGCCGCGCCGCGATCGCCGCGTCCCATCTGCGGACCGACCGCTGGTGGCTGGCGCCCGCCGCCACCGCCGCCGGTCTGCTGGCGTTCGTCGTCTACTCGACCTGGCGGGCCTTCGCGAACGCCGACTACTACGCGGCCCCCTACGTCTCGCCGTTCTACTCCCCGTGCCTGGCGGAGAACTGCGACACGATGCGGCACGGCCCCAACGCGGAGCTCTTCGGCGCCTGGTGGGGGATCTCCCCCGCGATCATCATCCTGATCTTCCCGCTCGGCTTCCGGCTGACCTGCTACTACTACCGCAAGGCCTACTACCGGGGCTTCTGGGCCTCGCCCCCGGCCTGCGCGGTGGCCGAGCCGCACAGGAAGTACACCGGCGAGACCCGATTCCCGCTGATCCTGCAGAACATCCACCGGTACTTCTTCTACGCCGCGATCGTCGTCGCCGGGATCCTCACCTACGACACCGTGCTCGCCTTCCGCGACGAGCACTACGCGTGGGGGCACATGGGGCTCGGCACCCTCGTCTTCCTGCTGAACATCGGGCTGATCTGGGCGTACACGATCTCCTGCCACTCCTGCCGGCACATCGTCGGCGGCAAGCTGAAGCACTTCTCCAGGCACCCCGTGCGCTACCGGGCATGGCAGTTCGTCGGCAGGCTCAACGCCCGTCACATGCAGCTGGCCTGGGCCTCGCTGGTGAGCGTGGCGCTCGCCGACTTCTACGTCTATCTCGTCGCGTCCGGTGTCTTCGACGATCCGAGGTTTTTCTAGATGCTGCCGAACCCGATGAGCCCGATGAGTGGGGTCTGCTGATGTCCGTGGTCGACCGCCAGGAGTGGGACGTCGTCGTGGTCGGCGCGGGAGGCGCCGGACTGCGCGCCGCCATCGAGGCCCGTGAGCGGGGCGCCCGCACCGCCGTCATCTGCAAGTCGCTGTTCGGCAAGGCGCACACGGTGATGGCCGAGGGCGGCATCGCGGCGGCGATGGCCAACGCCAACGAGCACGACAACTGGCAGGTCCACTTCCGCGACACCCTGCGCGGCGGCAAGTTCCTCAACCAGTGGCGGATGGCCGAACTGCACGCCCAGGAGGCACCGGACCGGGTCTGGGAGCTGGAGACCTGGGGCGCCCTCTTCGACCGCACCGAGGACGGCCGGATCTCCCAGCGCAACTTCGGCGGCCACGAGTACCCGCGCCTCGCCCACGTCGGCGACCGGACGGGCCTGGAGCTGATCCGCACCCTCCAGCAGAAGATCGTCTCGCTGCAGCAGGAGGATCACAAGGAGACCGGCGACTACGAGGCACGGCTGAAGGTCTTCCAGGAGTGCACGGTCACCCGGATCCTGAAGGACGGCTCGAGGGTGAGCGGCGTCTTCGCCTACGAGCGCGAGACCGGCCGCTTCTTCGTCCTGAAGGCGCCCGCCGTGGTCATCGCGACCGGCGGCATCGGCAAGTCCTTCAAGGTGACGTCGAACTCGTGGGAGTACACCGGCGACGGCCACGCGCTGGCCCTGCTCGCCGGAGCGCCCCTGCTCAACATGGAGTTCGTGCAGTTCCACCCGACGGGCATGGTCTGGCCGCCGTCGGTGAAGGGCATCCTCGTCACGGAATCCGTCCGCGGAGACGGCGGGGTGCTGCGCAACTCCGAGGGCAGACGGTTCATGTTCGACTACGTTCCCGACGTCTTCAAGGAGAAGTACGCCGAGTCGGAGGAGGAGGGCGACCGCTGGTACGAGGACCCGGACCACAACCGGCGTCCGCCGGAACTGCTCCCCCGTGACGAGGTGGCCCGCGCCATCAATTCCGAGGTGAAGGCGGGCCGCGGCTCCCCGCACGGCGGGGTCTTCCTGGACGTGTCGACGCGGATGCCCGCCGAGGTCATCAAGCGCCGGCTGCCCTCGATGTACCACCAGTTCAAGGAGCTCGCGGACGTCGACATCACCGCCGAGGCCATGGAGGTCGGGCCGACCTGCCACTACGTGATGGGCGGCATCGCGGTCGACTCCGACACGGCGGCGGCGCGCGGGGTGCCGGGGCTCTTCGCGTCGGGCGAGGTGGCCGGCGGCATGCACGGCTCCAACCGGCTGGGCGGCAACTCCCTCTCCGACCTGCTGGTGTTCGGCCGGCGGGCGGGCCTGCACGCGGCCGAGTACGCGGCGGCGACGACGTACGAGCTCCCGCCGGTGGACGAGGCGCAGGTGGACGCGGCGGCCGCCGAGGCGCTGCGTCCCTTCTCCGCCGAGGCGGCCGGCGAGGGGTCCGCGAGCGGCTCCGCGACCGGCCCCGCCGAGAACCCCTACACCCTCCATCAGGAACTCCAGCAGACCATGAACGACCTGGTGGGCATCATCCGCCGGGAGCCCGAGATGCAGGAGGCCCTGCACCGGCTGGCGCAGCTGCGGGCCCGGGCCCGGCGCGCCGGCGTCGAGGGCCACCGCCAGTTCAACCCCGGCTGGCACCTGGCGCTCGACCTGCGCAACATGCTGCTGGTCAGCGAGTGCGTGGCGCGGGCGGCGCTGGAACGCACCGAGTCGCGCGGCGGCCACACCCGCGAGGACTGTCCGGCGATGGAGCGGACCTGGCGCAACGTCAACCTGATCTGCCGGCTCGCCGATCCCGCCGAGGGCGCGGCCGCCGACGACCCGCAGCCCGGCCGGATCCAGCTCGTCCGCGAGACCACCGACCCCGTCCGCCCCGACCTGCTCGCCCTCTTCGAGAAGGAGGAGCTGGCCAAGTACCTCACCGAAGAGGAGCTGTACGAATGAGCGGCTACGAGGCACGGTTCCGGGTCTGGCGCGGTGACACGGAGGGCGGCGGTCTCGAGGACTTCGCGGTCGAGGTCAACGACGGCGAGGTCGTGCTGGACATCATCCACCGGCTGCAGTCCACGCAGGCTCCCGACCTCGCCGTGCGCTGGAACTGCAAGGCGGGCAAGTGCGGTTCGTGCTCCGCGGAGATCAACGGGCGGCCCCGGCTGATGTGCATGACGCGCATGTCGGTGTTCACCCCGGACGAGACGATCACCGTGACCCCGCTGCGCGCCTTCCCGGTGATCCGCGACCTGGTCACGGACGTCGGGTTCAACTACCGCAAGGCGAGGGAGGTTCCGGCGTTCGTGCCGCCCGAGGGGGTCGGGCCGGGCGAGTACCGGATGTTCCAGGAGGACGTGGACCGTTCGCAGGAGTTCCGCAAGTGCATCGAGTGCTTCCTGTGCCAGGACACCTGCCACGTCGTGCGCGACCACGAGGAGAACAAGGCGGCGTTCGCCGGCCCCCGCTTCCTCATGCGGGTCGCCGAACTGGACATGCACCCGCTGGACGGGGCCGAGGCGAGCGGCCTGGACCGCAAACGCACGGCCCAGGACGAGCACGGCCTCGGCTACTGCAACATCACCAAGTGCTGCACGGAGGTCTGCCCCGAGGGCATCAAGATCACCGACAACGCGCTGATCCCGCTGAAGGAACGCGCGGTCGACCGCAAGTACGACCCGCTGGTGTGGCTGGGCTCGAAGATCAGGAGACGGTCGTCGTAGGCGCCGGGGGCAGCCGGGGCGTGCGGCCGGGGCGTCGGGCACGGAGCTGGATCACCAGTCCCGCCATCAACACGCCCCAGCCGGCCCAGGCGACGTAGGCCGACGCGCCGTGCGGCGGACCGTTCAGCGGGCCCACGAACATCCACACCGTCGCTCCGGCGCCGGTGACCAGCGAGCCCCAGCCCCACAGCCGCGGCCTGAGCACCCTGGACCGGGCCCACGGCGGGACCCGGCCGGTCGCGACTCCGGCCGCACCGCCCACGACCAGAACCGTGACGGCGAGTGCGGCCACCCCCACCAGAATCCCGTGCATGGCGCTCATGTTCGCAGGATCTCCGGCGCCCGCGAGAGCCTTGACCCGATGAAGGGCCGCCCGAGGCCCGGGCTTGGGATATCGCCGCCCCGCACAGCGTCTACCGGACCCAACCGTCCTGGTACGACGTCCAGTCGGTCTCCGTCGCCGCGAAGTCCACGTACGCCGCCACGCCGAAGTTCTCGCGGTCGGCGTCGGTGCGGGACAGGCCCAGCCGGACGCCCCGGACGGCGGCGGCGACCGTCTCCGCGTGCGCCCAGTGGCCGAAGCGGTTCTCCCGGTAGAAGGGCAGGCCCATCAGCAGGTCCGTGGAGCGCGGGGTGACCTCCAGGGCGAGGGACGTCTGCTGGGCGACGTATCCGCCGTACGTGCTCTGCAGCGGCTGCATGGTGTCGTACGACATCACGGCGATCTGGTCGACGCGGCGGGCGACCTGGCCGAAGAACTTCTGCGACCACCACTTGGGGTGCCCGGTGGTCGCGCCCCAGAAGGAGTGGAACCCGGGCACCGGGTCGATCTGGTGGGCCGCGACGGAGAGCTGGGCGTGATGCGCGCGGGTGACGGCGCGCAGGGAGTCGAGCAGGGTGAGGTAGTCGGCGTCGTCGGAGTGGAGGGGTTCGAGGTCGAAGTGGGCGCCCTCGAAGCCGGCCGCCAGGATCTCGCGGGTGGACCGCACCACGGCGGCGCGGGTCTCCGGCCGCTCCAGCCGCATGCCGTCCGGGGTCTCCGTGGCGAGCACGTCGCCGAGCCAGGCCTGGACGCGCAGCTTCGGCGCCTCCCGGTGCACGGCGGCTATGAACCACCGCGCGTTCGCGTAGGCGGACTTCGGCAGCGTGCCGTCGTGCTCCAGGGGCCCGGCGTGCACGTAGAGGTCCCGCATGCCGGTGTCGGCGAGGCGGCGGGCCAGGGTGTCGACGTCGGCGTCGGTCTTGCGGCCGTCCACCCAGGCGTGGCCCAGCCAGATGGCGTCCTTGCCGCGGGTGTACGTGCCGTCGGCCGGATCGCCCAGGTAGTTCACGCGCAGTGCGGCCTCGGCGACGAGGATCGGCACCAGGAGCAGCAGGACGAGGACGAGGGCGGCGCGGCGGACCCGGCGCAGGCGACGTCGGCCCGGCCGCCGGCCCCCGAAAGCCTCGGGGTCGTCACCGGGGTCGCCGACACCGCCGCCACCACCCTCGGCATCGGTCGCGGGCGGCTCGGGCGGGGCGTCACCGGGCGCGGGGGCGGGGGCGGGGACGCGGGCGGAGGCGGGGGCCGGCTCCGCGGCCTCCGCGACGGGGGCAGTAGCGTCCGTGGCGTGTGCGTCGGCGGCGGCGACGCCCGTGCCGGGGGCGGCGTCCGGTGCGACGGCGGCAGAGCCGGTGCCGGTGTCCGTTCCTGTGCAAGTGCCCGCGTCGGTTTCCGTGTCGGCGGGGGCCGGACCGGGCCGTTGCCTGGGCGTCGGTTCAGCCCGCAGGGCCCGGTCCTCCGTCGGCTCCGGCTTCGGCTCAGACTCCGGCTTCGTTGTGGAGTCCGGCTTCGTTGTGGAGTCCGGCTTCGGCGTCGGCTTCGGCTCCGTGCGTTCCGGCGATCGGTCCATCCCGGTCACCCCTCCCGTGTCGTCGCGCCCCACCGCCCCCAGCCCGGGTGTATCCCGCTCGCGTGACCGGATTCGCGGCCATACGCTCCCAAATGTGACCTCTTCCCTGCATCGAGGCCGACCGCGGCGTCCCGGGCCGCACATATCCGTGCGGGTGGCGCACGCCGTGCTGGGCTGTGCGATCGGGCTCGTGTGGCTGGTGTTGCCAGGGATGACGTCGGGCGACGACGCTCCGGTTGCGATCAAGGAGCCGGCGTCCGCGGCGGGTACCGTCGCAGCCGCCGGGGAGAAAGAGGACGAGACGTCCACCGCCGACCTGGTGCTGCCGCTCGTGGCCGTCGCCGCGGTCGGTGCGATCGCCGGTTACGGGTATGTGCGCCGGGTCCGGCGGGCCCGCAGCCGGACCACCCCCGGCGGGTCGGGCGGTCCCCCGCCGCCGGGGTCCGCGCCGCCTCTCACGGCCCTCGACGGGCGGGCCTGCGCCGCGCTGGTCGAGGCGGACGACCGTATCCGCGCGGCCCGCACCGAACTCGACTACGCCGAGACCCTGTTCGGCAGTCACCCCGTGACGCCCCTGCGCCGGGCCGTCCAGGAGGCCGGGACCGAACTCGCCGCCGCGTTCCGGATGCGCCGGCGTTACGACGAGGGCACGCCGGCCGAGGATGCGGCCCGGGCGCACGCGCTCGCGGGGATCGTCGGACGCTGCGAGGAGACGACGCGGCGGCTGGACTCGGTGGCCGACGCGCTGGCGCGGCTGCGCGACCGCGACGACGGGCCGGGGGCGGCGCTGGGCGTCGCCGAGGGCCGGTTCCGGGAGCTGACCGGGCTCGTGGCGGCCTCGGAGACCGTCCTCGCGGGCCTGCGGGCGCGGTACGCGCCCACCGCCACCGCCACCGTCATCGGCAACGTCGAACAGGCCAAGGACCGGCTGCTGTTCGCCACCGTCCGGCTGAACGAGGCCCGTCAGGCCGCCGATTCGGGACGGGCCGGCCCGGCGGCGACGCACCTGCGGGCCGCCGAGGCAGCCGTCGCCCAGGCCGCGGTCCTGCTCGACGGGGTCGACCGGCTCGCCACGCTGCTGAAGACGGCCGAGCAGACGGTGCCGGCCGCCCTGACCGGCGCGGAGGCGGAGCTGTCCGCGGCACGGGCGGACGAGGCGGCCGGGCCCTCCGGCACACCGCACGCCCTGCTGCGGCACGCGGACGTCGTCCTGGCCTCCGTGCGGCACGAGCTGACGGCAGGCCGGCCCGCCGACCCGGTCGGCATGCTCCGCCGGATCGTGCGGGCCACGGAGCCGTTCGCCCCGGGGCGGGGTGGGGTACTGCCGGCCGCCGCACTGATCACCGCCCGCACCGCCACGGGCGCGGCGTCGGACTTCGTCGAGACGCACCGCGGCGCGGTCGGCGCCGCCGCCCGCACCCGGCTGGCCGAGGCGGAACGTCTGCTCGCCGCGGACGATCCGGCCGACCGCCTGGCCGCCGACGACCTCGCCCTGGAGTCGCTGGAGCTGGCCGAGCAGGACGTGAGAACGCACGGCAACCCCGGCCCCGCGCCGGAGGGCACGGCCGGTGAGATCGGTGCGGCCGGTGCCGTGCTGGGCGGCATCGTCCCGCCCGAGCCCCCCGCCGGCGCCCCGCCCACAGACCCCGCCACCCCGCCCTCCGCCGACGCGTGAGCCGGCCGGCAGCCAGGGAACCGAGCCGGGCGGGCGCCGCACAGGTCGTGCAGAGGGCGCAGGGACGACGGCGCCGACGCAGACCGCGCCGACCCGTCCCCCGGCCGCGTGAGCCAGCCGTCGGCACGTCAGCCCGCCGTCGTCCAGGGGGGCGGGCGGGGCACACCGTCGGCCGGGGAGGCGGCCGGGTCGTGCCCGGAGTGGGCAGGCGCCTGCGGCGGGGGCGCCGACGTGCGTCGGTCGTCCTGCCGTCCGCCCCCGGGCCCGCCGCGCCCGAGTGGGGGTCAGAACAGGCTCAGCAACGCCTCCGCCGGGTCCGTCAGGCCCGTCTCGCCGTCCGGCAGCGGCAGTTCGAACCACACCGTCTTCCCGCGCGGTGTCCGGCGTGAGCCCCAGGCCGCCGCCAGGAGGCCGACGAGCTGGAGACCGCGGCCGCCCTCGTCGGTGTCCCGGGCGCGGCGCCGGCGCGGCTGGACGAGACCGGCGTCCCAGACCTCGCACACCAGGGTCCGGTCCAGCAGCAGCCGCAGTCTGATCTCCCCCTCGCCGTACCGCAGTGCGTTGGTGACGAGTTCGCTGACCAGCAGTTCCGTCGTGTCGACGAGGGGTTCGAGGCCCCAGGCGAGCAGCCGGCCGCGTGCGTGCTCCCGGGCCCGGCCCACGCTGCGCGGCTCGCGAGGCAGGGTCCAGTCGCCGACCGAGTCGGCGGGCAGGCCCTGCACCCGGGCCATCAGCAGCGCGATGTCGTCCTCGCCGTGGTGCGAGTCGAGGGTGCTGAGGACGTGGTCGCAGACGTCCTCGAGGGGCGCGGAGGGATCGGTGAGGGCTCCGACGAAAGCGTTGAGGCCCTCGTCCAGCGGATGGTCGCGGGATTCGACCAGGCCGTCCGTGTAGAGCGCCAGCAGCGCGCCCTCGGGGAGTTCGACCTCGACCTCCTCGAAGGGCTCGCCGCCCACGCCGAGCGGCATGCCGGGCGGCACGTCGAGCATCAGCGCGGGTTCACCGGGCTCGACGAGGACCGGAGGGAGATGGCCCGCGTTGGCGAAGGTGCAGCGGCGGGTCACCGAGTCGTAGACCGCGTAGACGCAGGTCGCGAGATACACCTCGGACAGGTCGGCCTCCCGGGGGCGGCGGGCGGCCCTCGTCGCCTGCTGGACGCCGCCGGGGGTGCCGAGGCCGCGCGCGATCTCGTCCAGCGCGGAGAGCACCTCCGCCGGTTCGAGGTCCAGCAGGGCCAGCGTGCGGACGGCCGTGCGCAGTTCGCCCATCGCGACCGCGGCCCGCAGACCGCGGCCCATCACGTCCCCCACCACCAACGCGGTGCGGTGACCGGGCAGTTCGATGACGTCGAACCAGTCGCCGCCGACCTCGCTGGGACGGCCGGTGGAGACGTTGCCGGGCAGGTAGCGACAGGCGATGTCCAGGCCGGACGCCACCGGGTCGCCGGGCGGCAGCAGCGACCGCTGCAGTATCAGCGCCCGCTCGTGCTCACGCCGGTACAGACGGGCGTTGTCGATGCAGACCGCCGCCCGCGCCGCGAGTTCCACCGCCAGATCACGGTCCCGGTCCCCGAACGGTTCGCTGCCCTTCGTCCGTGAGAACTGCGCGAGGCCGACGACGGTGTCGTGGGCGACCATCGGAACGGCGATCGTGCCCTGGACGAGGCCGCCCTCGTCGCCGGGGACGGTCTGCGGACGGGCGGTGCGCAAGGCGTCGGCGCAGGGCGAGTTGAACGGGAAGTGGTGAACCGCGCCGACGGCGACGGGCGCGCCCGCCCCGGGGAAGGGCGCGTCGGAGACGGCGGACGAGAAGGCGACCCGGCGCAGTTCCGCGCTGCCGTCGGCGAGGCCGGGCGGGGTCTCGTCGCCGGCCAGGAGCCCCTGGTAGAGGTCGACGGTGGCAAGGTCGCAGAAGCCGGGCACGACGACGTCGAGGAGTTCGCGCGCGGTCGTCTCCAGGTCGAGGGAGTTCCCGATGCGGGCTCCCGCGTCGTTCAGAAGGGCGAGATTGCGCCGCGCTGCGGCGGCCTCGCGGGCGGCGGCGCGGCGGGCGGTGATGTCGGTGCCGAGCCAGGCGACGCCGATCGGGCGGCCGCTGCCGCTGTGCACGCGGTAGAGGTTGATCGACCAGTGCCGGCGCTCGTCGGAGCCCGGCACGAAGCCGGTGACGTGCATGTCCGTGATGGAGTCGCCGGTCTGCAGGACCCGGCGCAGGGTCGCGCTGACCCGGTCGGCCTCGGACCGGGGCAGGTAGTCGTGGACGCCCTTGCCGCGGTGGTCGTCGGGGGTGCCGCCGAAGATGGACGCGAACCGCTGGTTGGCGCGGCGGACCCGCAGGTCGGGGTCGATCAGCAGGAACCCGAACGGGGATTGGCCGAAAATGGCCTGCGAGGCGGCGAGGTCCGTCTCGATGCTGCGGAGCGTGCGGACGTCGACGACGATGCACACGGCGGCCTTCTCGCCGTCCAGGCTGCGCGTCGGCATGACGTACACCTCGGCGAGGCCCTGCTCGCCGCGCCCGCCGCCGGGCACCGGGTCCGGCATCCGGAACGGGACCACGCCGGTCCACTCGCGCCCGTCCAGGATCTCGGCCATCTTGCGCTGGCCGCGCTCACGCAGGTCCGGGTCGATGAACGCGTCGATGGGGTCCATGCCCACGGCCCGGTCGGCGGGGATGCCGAAGATCTGCTCGGCGCGCAGGCTCCACTGGTCGACGAGACCGTCGGGGCCGATGGAGAACGAGGCGACCTTGATGTAGTCGTAGATCGAGCCGGGCGGGCTGCTCTGCCATATGGCGTCGCCGGGCGCCTCGCCGTCCGGGAAAGCGCCGGGCACGGCGGCCTCGGCCCTCGCGTCGCCCGACGGGTCCTCGGACTCCGTGGCCTTCGCTGGTATCTCGCTCACGCGAACCGTCCCCTCCAGCTCACCGCGCCCGGCACCGGTCACCGGCGGCGGCTGCCCGCAGTATCCAGCACTACGGGGCCGCACGACACGGTGTTCACGATCACAGCACGGTCCAGGCTTTTTCCGGCCCGTGCTGCGACGACACTTCCCGTCTTCTAACCAGCGGACACGTCGTCGAACCACACCTTCCGGCACCGGTCGGCGACCGGAACCCGACGGCGACAGCCTCGGCCCCGCTGTACACCGGCTCATCCCCACACCGGGGCGCGTCAATCCGGCACGGCGAGCTCGAACCACACCGTCTTGCCGGTGTCCCCCGGACGGGTACCCCAGCGGCGTGAGGAGGAGGCGACCAGCTGCAGTCCGCGCCCGCTCTCGTCCTCGGGCCGGGCGATCCGCTCGCGGGGCGGGTCGGGCAGCGGGTCGGAGACCTCCACCAGGAGCACGCCCTCCAGTCGCGCGGGGAGGACCAGGCGGACGCCGATGGGACCGGTGGCGTGCCGCAGGGCGTTGGTGACCAGTTCGCTGACCAACAGCGCGGTGAGGTCGCCCACGCTGTCGAGGCCCCAGTCGCGCAGCTGCTCACGCACGGCGAGGCGCGCGGTGCGCACCGCGCCGGGGTCCGCGGGGAACGTCCACTCGGCGCGGTCGCCTTCGGTGTCGATCACGCCGATCACTTCCCGGGCCAGCGAGTACACCCCTGTCCGATTTCATGGGGTTAAGGGGCACATACCCGATATCCGGGAGGCAGTACCGCCGCACGGGGCCTGCTGTGGCACGAACGGCGTACGACCCTGACCCGGCTGCCGGTCAGCGAGCCCCGGGAACCCTCGAGAGCGTCTCGCGGACCGCGGGAACGTCCTGGTCGAGCCAGTCGACGTGCCAGATCTCGTCCGGGGTGAGCCAGCGCAGCGCGTCGTGGTCCTGGAGGGGGCGGGGGGCGGCGGAGCCGGGGCGCAGCCGGGCGCTCCACACCTGGAGCACATAGGGCGGCTTCAGGGGCCACTCCCCCGGGACGCGCTCGACGACCTCCGCGGCGACGCCGAGTTCCTCGCGCAGCTCACGTGTGAGGGCCGCCTCGGGCGTCTCGCCCTCCTCGACCTTGCCGCCGGGCAGCTCCCAGCGCCCGGCGAGCTCCGGCGGCGCGCTGCGGCGGGCGGCGAGCAGGCGGCCGCCGTCGAACAGGGCGGCTCCCACCACCACGATCCGTTCCGTCATGCGCCGGAGCCTACGGGAGGAGCCGGGCAACTCGACCGGAGGGCGGCCGGGTTCCGCAGGGGGCCGGTCCGCGTCGGAGGGGATCAGTTGCGGGTGCTGTCTCCGTTGTGCGCCTGCACCTGCGTCTGCACCTGGCCCGGCCCCTGGGGCTGCGCCGGGACCTGACCCTGACTCTGTCCGTGGCCCTGCGCCTGGGTTTGCCCGTGGCTCTGCCCCTGGCCGACGCGCTCGACCCAGTACAGCTGCTTGTGGCCGCGGCCGTCGAGGCTGTCCGCGATCTTCTGGGCCTCGGCCCTGGTCGCGTAACGGCCCACGCGGTAGCGATTGCCGTTGTCGTCCTGCCGTATCACGTGCCAAGGCAGAGAGATGGTGCTGTCGTTCATCGCGCCGCACGCCCCCTTCCCGCCCCCGACCGCCCGGATCCCGTCCACGGCACGCCGCGCGCCCCGCCTTCCAAGGAAACCGCAATCCGCATATGCCCGAGCGTACGCCTTACCTTTACGCAGCGAACACGGATTTACACAAAGAGGTACGCAACCAGCCAGGACGCAGGGGGCGCACGAGGCCGGACGCGCCGTACGCGCGCCGCGATGTGTCCGGTCGGCGGGGGTCTGGGCACCTAGGGGGCGACCTGCGGGAACGTCCGGAAACGACCGGATTCCGACGGCGCGCGGGCAGGCCCGGAGCGTGGGGTTTCCGGAGGCAACTGCCGGAAGGGTGTGCGCCGTCGGTGCGCATGCGCTACCGCACCGCCTACCGCGGCGGCTACTTCACCGGCAGGTGGTAGGCCACCCGGTACCGGTCGGCGGGGATCACCACGTCGGCCGTCTCGACCGGTCGACCCGAGGCGTAGTACGTGCGCTGCACGACCAGGACGACATGTCCGGGGACGCCACCGAGGGCGAGCAGCTCCTCGGCGAGGCCGGGTCGCGCGCCCACCTCCTCCGCGACGTTGTCGACGATGACGTCGATCGCGCGCATGCGCTCCACGACGCCCATGCCGCCGAGCGGCCCCTCCTCGGGCAGCATGACGGGCGTGCGGCCGGTGACCGCGAGAGGCTCCCACGAGGTGGAGAGCATCATCGCCTCGCCGGCCTCGCGGAAGACGTACCGGGTGCGCATCACGCGGTCGCCGGCCTGGATGCCGAGCCGCTCCGCGACGGCGACGCCCGCCTCGGTCTGCTCGCTGCTGGACTCCCACGTGCCGCGCGTGTGCGCCTCGGCCTGCTCCTGCCGGAAGGGCGTCGCGCCGCTGACCGGCCGGTAGCCGGAGCGGGCGATCCGGCGGGGCACGGGCCGCTCACGCACATACGTGCCCGAACCGGAACGGCCCTCGACCAGCCCCTCGGCCATCAGCACCTTGCGCGCCTCGAGGGCGACGGTGTCGGAGACGCCGTACTCCTCGCGGATTCTCGCCTGGGAGGGGAGCCGGGTGTGCGGTGGCAGCGACCCGTCGGTGATCTTCTTGCGAAGATCACCCGCGACGCGCAGATACGCCGGCTGCTCACCGAATGTCACTGGCCACTCCCATCAGGTTGTACAGACAGCTACAGCCTGGCAACCGTGGGTTGAGCCGTGCAAGTAAAGGCCAGAGAATCACTCGATGTGATGACATCTGTCGGTGAAACGCTTCACCCAGGCACTTTCTCCCCGCTGAGGGCGTGATCACACATCCAGGCCGCTGTCGCCGCCGCCCCCACCCGTGCCGTCCGCCGGGTCGCCGCTGTCGTCGTCGTAGTCGGGCGGGGTGGTGGCCAGGCCCAGAGCCTTGCGGGCGGTGACAGTCGTGTCGCCGTCCACGACCCCGTAGGCGCTCTCGTAGTGCCGGTAGAAGGCGTCCACGTCGGAGGCCTTCTCCGCCGCCGCCCACTCCTTGCCGGCTCGCTGCATGTCCTTCACCAGAGCGGCCATCGGCGCCCGGGCCGTCGCGGACCAGGTGTGACCGCCCAGCACGGCGGCCTGCGCGGCGGTGACGTCCCCGGTGTCGCCTGCCCAGGTCCGGTTGGCCGCCAGATCCTCCTCGGGGAGGTCCTCCGGCTCCTCGGAGAGCGTCTCGTCGACGGTGTCCATGGCCTTCAGGAAGGCCAGTTGGTCGGCGTCGAGGGTGGTCTCGTCGGCACGCAGCGAGCCGGTGAGGGTGCCCGTCTCGTCCACGTTGCCGAAGACGCAGGTGATCTCGCGGTCACCCCAGCTCCAGCTCTCGGAGGTGGGCGTGAGGTAGTAGACGTCGACCTCCTCGGTCAGCGCCCAGGAATCCATCGCGTAGGCGCGCTGGAGCGTGAAGCACTTGTCGTCGGCCACGTCCACGACCTTGTCCTCGCCCGGGTAGTCGCTGCCGGGCAACGGGATCGTGGCGAACACCTCGGCGTCGTGCTCGCCGGAGCAGGGCACCTCGTCGACGTCGTAGACGTCCGTGCCGAAGGTGTCACCGGGAACGTCGAAGCAGTCGCCCTCGGCGAGCGAGAAGCTCGAGCCGGGGCCCGCGCTCGCGCCTTCCTTGAAGCCCTGCCAGAAGTCGGAGGCTCCGCCGGTGGCCAGCATCAGGATCCACAGCGCGAGACCGACGGAGGACAGGACGGCGCCGGCGATCGCCATTCCCCTGCCGCGCTCCCCGCGCCTCCTGATCTGCGCCAGCGCGACGATCCCGAGCACCAGACCCACGCCCGGCAGGAAACAGAGGATGCCGAGCACGAGGGCGGCGATGGCCACGCCGTTGATGACCGAGGACCGCCCGTAGGGGTTGTACCCCTGCCCCCACACCGGGTAGGGCGCGGCCCCGTAGGGGGCCTGCGGGTACGGACCCTGGGCGTACGGGTCGTGCGCATAGGGCTGCTGCGGCGGGGCGAACGGGTCCCGGGGAGACGGGCCCTGCGGGTCGGAGCCCTGCGGGTAGGGGCCTTGCGGGTAGGGGCCTTGCGGGTAGGGGCCCGGCTGGGGCGGAGGCTGGTACGGGTCCTGGGGCTGGTGGGGCCCCGGGGGCGGAGGTATGGACACGGGTACCGTGCTCCTGGTTCAGACGGGTCGGGCTGTCGGGCGATGGGTCGGGCGGGTCGTGCGGTGGGGCGGCACGCAGGCGGTGTCGCGGTCGCCGGGGACGGCCGCCGGGAGCGGGACCGACGTGCGACAAGCTGCGACCGGCATACGGCTGGGCGCATCGTAAGCCCGGGACGAGTCCGCGCTACCCGGCGTCCTGCGGCCGGCCGGCGAGCCTGCGCTGCTCCTCCTCAACGATGCGGCGGGCGAGGCCGTCGTCGGAGACGTCGACCGCGTCCGGCGTCGCCTCCGCCGTGTCGCTGCGGCGGGCGTAGGCGTCGAAGAGCCGGGTCTTGTTCTCGAGGATGCGCAGCAGCCGCTCGTCCACGCTGTCCGTGACCAGCAGGCGGTGCACCTGGACCGCCCGCACCTGGCCCATGCGGTGCGCCCGGGCCACGGCCTGGTGCTCCAGGGTCGGCTTGACCTGCGGCTCGCACAGGACGACCACGGACGCGGCCTGGAGGTTGAGCCCGACGCCGCCCGACTCGATCTGGCAGAGCAGCACCGCGGGTCCCTCGGCGGCCGTGAAGTCGTCCACGAGCCGCTGCCGCCGCACGGCCGGGACATCGCCGGCGATGGGCCCGAACACGGTGTCGCCCACCACGCCCCGGACCGCGGTGAGGACGTCGCGGAAATAGGAGAACACGACGGTCTTCAGGCCGTTCTCCGTGGCCTCCCCGACCAGTTCGCGCAGCCGCTGGAGCTTCGCGGACCTCTCGGGGTCGGCGTAGGCGGCCCGACGCATCGCCATGAAGTTCCCCGCCGCGACCGCCGCCCGGTAGGCGCCCTCGTCGGCGGCGCTGAACTCCTCCCACTCGTCGACGTGGATCAGCGCGGGGAGTTCGGTGAGCACGTCCTTCTGGTTGCGGCGCAGATAGGCGGGGGCGACCGCCTTGCGGAACACCTGCGGGCCGGCGGCCGCGTAGCTGTCGTGGATCGCGGGGACGAGGTCGGGCTGGAGGCAGCGCACCAGGGCGCGGAACTCCTCGACACGGTTCTCCATCGGGGTGCCGGTGAGGAACAGGACGCGGTCGCACAGCCCGGTCCACACCGCGACCGAACGGGCGCGCCGGGTCCCGGGGTTCTTGACGTAGTGCGCCTCGTCGACGACGAGGAGTCCGGGCGGCGGTCCGCCGTCCGGCTCGGGCAGGGTGTGCAGCACGTCGAAGGTGGTGACGGCGACCCCGCCGCGCTCGCGCCACTCGGCGTACGCGTCCCACCGGTCCGGGCCGTGCACCGGCACCGCCCGGAGCGTGCTGCGGGCGCGGATCTCCCGGGTCCAGTTGATGAGCACGCCGGCCGGGCACACCACCAGGAAGTGGGCGTGGCCCTCGGCCGCCAGGTGGGCGAGCACGGCGATCGCCTGGACCGTCTTGCCGAGTCCCATCTCGTCCCCGAGGACGACCCGGCGCCGGGCCAGCGCGAACCGCGCCCCGAAGGCCTGGTAGCCGCGCAGGGAGACCCGGCGGTGGGTGTCGTCGAGCGGCTGCGCGTGCACCTGTTCGGCCACGTCGGACGGTACGAAACCCTCGGCGGCCGCGGTGTCCGACGGGTGGGCGCAGATCTCCGCCAGCAGGCTGTAGTACTCGGCCGAGCGCACCTCGAAGTCGACCCACGGCTCGAGCTCGGAGGCAGGTTCGCGCAGCAGGTCGGCGGTGGCCTGCGCGAGGTGCAGCGCCACGCCGGCCTCGGCGGCCTCGGCCGTCAGCGCGGTCAGTTCGGTGACCGCGGTGCGCGCGGCCTCCCGGCGGGGCCGTCCGGCGAGGGCAAGCCGCAACCGGCCGGTGGCCGGGCGGACCGCGGGCAGCAGTTCGCCGAGCCGCTTCTCGTACCGCTCGGCGGCGGCCACCGCGCGGGGCAGTTCGGGGCCGGCCGCGACGAGCCGGTACAACGCGCCGACCAGGGCCGAGGCAGCGGGCTCGGGGTGGTCGACGTCGATCCTGACGGAGACGGTCTCCTCGACCGCGCGGGCGATCTGCCGGGCGGCGGCGAGGACCTGGTCGGCGGTCTGCGCGCCGACGCCGGGGATCAGCCGGAGCTGGTGCCGGCCGGCCTCGTACACCTCCCGTACCGAGCCGAAGCCGGCCCCCTCGACCGCCGCGAGCCGCAGCCGTCCCTCGGTGACGTCCTTCAGCCGGGTGAGTGCGATGGACCCGAGTTCCTCGGCGACGAGCGCGTCCCTGAGCGGCGTGTGGGCGGCGCGGACGGCGTCCACGGCACGGGCGTGGTCGGTCCGCAGCGCGAAAGCGGCGTCGTGCAACCGCATACCGTCCGCATACAGCTCCCCCACCCGCGTCACGCCGCCCCCTCACCCGCGCCCCCGAACGCCTCCCATGCTCGCATCGAACGGGACGTCCCGGACCCGGCGGGGGTACGGCAGCGGACGACACACGCCCGGCATATCCGCATGTCCGCACCGACGGCCGCCGGAAGAGGCCGGTCCGCATCCGGTGACGATCTCGTGGCCCGCGCCGCACCGAGTCGCTACCGTTGAGCCATGACCGCACTGCCCGACTGGATGCGCCCACCGCGTGCGGAAGGCTGGTTCGCGGAGGACCTGGACCGCCTCCCCGAGGCGCCACGCCACACCGAGCTCATCGACGGAGCCCTCGTCTTCATGATGTCGCCGCAGCGAGCCTGGCACGGCCGCCTCGTCACGGCCCTGACCACCACGCTCATGGCACAGGCACCGCCCGGCGTCGAGGTCGAGCGGGAGATGACGATCCGCCTCGATGCCCGAAACCGCCCCGAGCCGGACCTCTTGCTGACGAACCTGCCCTACGACCCCGACCGCACCTGGTGCGCCCCGGAGGACGTGAAACTCGTCATCGAGGTCGTCTCACCCGAGTCCGCGCACCGGGACCGCACGGTCAAGCTCCGCAAGTACGCGGAAGCGGGCATCGCGCACTACTGGTGCATCGAGGACGAGGACGGGGATCCCGTCGTCCACGTCTACGAACTCGACGAGCCGACCGGTTCCTACGCGCCGGCGGGCATCTTCCGGGGCTCCCTCACACGACCGGTGCCCTTCGAGATCAGCCTCGACCTCGACAAGCTCACCCCGCCCCGGCGCACCTGACCAGGTGTCCTGACTAGGTGTGTTGAGCCGCGGCGGCCCGCAGGCGGAACAGGACGGTTCCGACGAGCTTGTCCTCGGGGCAGTAGCCCAGCTGCTTGGAGTCCCGGGAGCCCGGCTGCTCGCCCAGGAGGACGAGCATCCCCGGCGGCACGTGCGTGCCGGGGCACCGGCCGGCCCAGCGCGGCACGGGCTCTCCGGCGACGGCCACGATGCGTTTGACGTACCACGCGTCGCGCAGGTCCGGCGCCGGGCCCGTGACGGTGTGCCAGCCGTGCTCGGGATGGGGTGCGACGACGACGGCCACCCGGCCCGTGGCGACCCGGCGTCTGCCGCGGAGCAGCAGGAGCCGGTCGCCGGGCATGAGGGTCGGCGACATGCTGTACCCGCGGACGGTCACGGCCACCAGCCTCCCACGCGCCAGGAACAGGGCCGCGGCGAGGACGAGGAGCGCCGCCGTGGCGAGGAGCAGCGGGGCCGCCGCCGTCACCGGACGGTCTCCTCGTAGCCCCGGGCCTGCGTGGTGAAGAGCTCGGCATAGGCGCCCTGAGCGGTCATGAGCTGTTCATGGGTGCCCGCCTCCCGCACGGTTCCGTCGGCGATGACGACGATGGCGTCCGCGGCGCGGACGGTGCCCAGACGGTGGGAGACGAGGATGCTCGTCGCGCCCTGACGGAGCGAGGTGAGACGGTCGTGGACGTGACGTTCGGCGACCGCGTCGAGGCCGGTGCCGGGTTCGTCGAGGATCATGAGATCGCGTTCGGAGCGCATCAGGGCCCGGGCGAGCGCGAGGCGCTGCCACTGGCCGCCCGACAACTGGACGCCGGGGCTGCTGTCTTCCGTGTCGTCGGGGAAGAACATCCGGCTGAGCATGGTGTCGTACCCGTGGGGGAGGCGGGTGAGGGCGGTGTGGATGTCCGCGTCGTCGGCGGCGGCACGGATGCGCCCGTGGTCGTGGAGGGAGCCGAGGTCGCCCAGGCCGATGTTCTCGCCGGCGGTGAGGTCGTACTCCATCGGGTCCTGGAAGACGACGCTGACCCGCTCGCGCAGCTGGTCAGCGGGGAAGTCCCTGATGTCGATGCCGTCCCAGCGGATGCTGCCCCGCTGCGGGTCGTAGAGGCGGCACAGCAGTTTGACGAGGGTGCTCTTGCCGGCCCCGTTGAGTCCGACGACGGCCAGGCTGGTGCCGTGCGGGACGAACAGGCTGATTCCGCGGAGGACCCACGGTCCGTCGTCGCTGTAGCGGAACCAGACGTCCCGGAGTTCGAGGCCCTGGCTCAGGGGCGGCGGGGCGATCGGGGCGGCCGGGACGGGGAGGTCGTCGCGGACCTGGACGACATGCAGGTAGTGGCTGAACATCAGGGCCGTCTGGTGGCTCTGGGCGATGCACCCCACGAGGCTGATGAGTGCCGTCTGCATGCCGGCGAGGGCCGCCACGAGGAGGGACACGTCACCGGCGGTGAGGACGTGGACGGCCGCCTGGTGCACGCCCCAGACGAGTGCGGCGGTGGAGACTCCGGCTCCGAGGACGGCGAGGGCCGTCTCGTAGGTGACGAGGCGTCGGTCGAGACGTTCCTCCTGCCGGTTGATGCTGTCGAGGTCGGTGCGCATGCGCTGCGCGAAGTAGCCGCCGAGGCCGTAGAGGCGGATCTCCTTCGCCGCTTGGGAGTCCGTGAGGAGCCCTCGGTAGAAGATCTGACGGCGGGCGAGGTTGCTGGTGCGCCAGAACATGTCGGCGCGATGCCGGCTGTTGGCCAGATGCGCGAACAGGGCCGGCACGGCCGCGACGACGAGGACGGCGGCCAGGGTGGGGCTGACGAGCAGGAGACTCGTCAGGAAACCCGCCAGGGTGAGAACGCTCTGGACGCCCTGGAAGGTCGCGCCGACCAGTCGTTCGGCCCCCTGCGCACTCTGGACGGCGAGTTGGACGCGGTCGTGGAAGGCGGGCTGCTCGAGCTTCGACAGACCGCTGAGCCGGTTGACGGCCGTGAGCAGCTCGCTCTGCGCCCGGGTGGAGGTGGCGCGGCGGATGCGGCCGTCGGCGTAGGAGGAGACGGCCGAGGCTGCGGCGAGGAGGACCGTGAGCAGACCGATGCCGGCCGCCGCCCAGTTGAGGTCCGAGGCGCGGAACCCCTCCGCGGTGAGGCTGTCGACCACGTACTTGAGCAGCCAGGAAGCCGCCACGGGGGCTGCGCCCGCGATGACGACGGTGGCGACGCGGGCGGCGAGGGCCCCGGGGCAGGACCGCACCGTGAGGGCGAGGACGGCGCTGAGGCCCCGCACGAAATCGACGGGGCGGGAGGCGGACCGCCCGCTCATGCGGTGAGGAGGTCGAGCGCGGGCAGGGAGCCTTGGCCGATGCCCGTCCCGGTGACGGTCCCGTCGGCGTCGAGGAGGACGAACGAGGGGTGGTGGCGGACGCCGAAGACACCGGCGGCGGGTCCGTTCGGCGGTTCGGTGGCGGTGAGTTCGGTGAACGGGCCGACCGCTTCGAGCAGGGGGCCGGCTTCGGCGGGCGGCCCGCTGACGACGGCGACGAGACGGGCGCCCGACGGGGTGTTCGCCTCGGCCCAGCGTTGGATTCCGGGAAGGCTTTCCCTGGTGGGCCCGCAGTCGGGGCGGAGGAAACAGATGAGGGCGGGGTGGCCGGCCAGGGTGGCGGCGCTGACTTCGCCCCCGGCGGTGTGCAGGGTGAACGCGGGGGCGCGGTCGCCCTCCTGGACGGCGAGGGCCGGCGGCCCCGGGGCTGCGGCGGCCGGGGCGGGGGCCATCATGCTGCGCCAGCGTTTGCTGACCGCGACGGTCAGGAGGGCGTTGACGAGGGTGACCGCGGCGAGAAGGGCGAGGCCGGCGATGGCGTAATTCACTCTGTGATCGTCCTTTCAGCGTTGGCCGGTGCGGGCGGCGGAGAAGAACAAGGCGAGGTCGTCGGTGAAGACGGCGAGCGTGGTGAGATAGCCGGCGACCGCGACGGCGAGCACCAGTGCCGGCCCGTCGTAGGGGGCGCCGGCGCCCTGGGTGAGGGCGATGACGCCGCCGAGGAGCGCGAGCACCGTCAGGGCGGCGTTCCGTGCGACGTGCCAGGGGCCCATGGGCACGGTGGTCCTGCTGCCGAAGCAGGGGCAGCCGGCCGGGCTGCGACGCCGCATGGTGGTGACGGCGACGACGCTGAACGCGGCGCACAGGGCGGCGGCGACGGCCAGCCCCGCGGTGAGCGTCCGGGGCACGGCGAGGAGCACGGCGGCGAGGAGTTCGGCCGCGGGCACCAGGACGGCCAGGGCCGGCCGGGCGGCGGCGGGCACGCGCGTGAGGTCGCCCAGCGCCGTGGCGAACCGGCGGCGGTCGCGCAGCTTGGCGAGGCCGGCCACGGCCAGCACGCAGATCAGGGTCAGGCGGCAGACGAGCAGCAGGTCGGACAAGGGTGACTCCGGAGAGAGGGATGCTGGGCCGGCGTGGGCACGGGGCGGGCACAGGGCGGGCACAGGGCGGGCACAGGATGAGCTCGGGGCGGGCCGCACGCGGCCCGCCCCGAGGTGGTTCAGCAGTAGTCCCAGCTTCCGCAGCTGATCTTGCAGGCGCCGGTGTAACAGCAGCGACGGCAGCGCTGGGCGCTGGTGCTCCACTCGGTGTAGCAGTCCGGCGGGCAGCCCGCGTCCGCCACGGCCTTGGGCAGAATCCGCTCGATCAGACGGCCCGCACCGGCCTTCAGTGTGCGCATGGTTCTCCTCTTCCTGTGGGGATGGGATGTGCGTACTCCGCGGTGCGGCCACGGTCCGCGGCCGCACCGGGGCTCAGGAGGCCGCCGGTACCGGTTCGCGGTCGGCGGCGGAAGGGGCGGCGACGACGCCGTCCCGGTAGCCGAGAATCGTGGGGAAGGCGGGGACCCGCAGGGCGCCGAACAGCGGTGCCGCCTCGGGCCCGGGCACCACCTCGTCCGCCGGCCCGACGAGTCGGGCGGTCAGACTGCTCTCGACGGCTTCGGCGCCGATCACCAGGGCCAGGACCCGGCCGCCCGCCGCACGGGTCCGGTCGGCCCGTTCGGCGAAGTCGGGGAGGGCGTCGGTGCAGGACGGGCAGTCGTGGGAGAAGACGCCCAGCAGCAGCTCCCCGGAGCGGAAGTCGTCCTGGGTCAGCGTCCGCCCGCTGAGCGCGGTGGCGGTGAAGTCCGGTAGTGCGTCCCCGGGTTGGGGCCCCTGGGCCGCGAAGTCGGCGCGTCGGCGGACGGCTTCGAGCTCCTGCCAGCGGCGCAGGATGACCAGGAGCAGGACGAGGTTGAGCAGGGCGACGGCTCCGACGAGCACGAGACCGGCTAGGACGTATGGCACGTTTCGACCCCCTGGGCGGGTTGCACTTGGGAGCAGTGTGAGAGGTGGGGCCTGCCAGGAGGATGCCAAGACCTTGCCAGGAACATGACGGGCTGAGCACCATGACCGCATGCATGCCACGGGGTCATATTTTCGAGTGCTCGGCAGAGTTGAATGGACCGTCGACGGACACCCCAGGACCATCGGGCGCCGCCGCGAACGTCTGCTGCTGGGCTTACTTCTGCTGGAGATGGGCCGGCCGCTCCCGATGGACCGCCTGATCGATCTGCTGTCCGACGAGGACGAACGACCGCGGTCCCGGGCCGACCTGTATGTGAACGTCTGCCGGCTGCGGGCGAGTCTTCGCCGGGGCGGGGCCGACGGGTCGGTGCGGCTGGTGCGGAGCGGTTCGACGTACACGCTGACCGGCGATCCGCAGCTGGTGGACCTGCACCGCTTCACCCAGCTGGTGGACCGGGCCCAGCGGGGCACCGAGCCCCAGGAGGTGTCGCGCCTCGCCTCGTCCGCGCTGGCCGAGTGGCGGGGTGCGGTACTGGAGGACGTCGCGTCCGAGCGGACCCGCCGAGGTGTCGCCACCGCCTTCGACGAGCTGCTGATCTCGGCGCAACTGCTGCGTGTCGCGGCGGAGTTCAAGCTGCGCAACTACTCGTCGCTCGCCGCGGAGCTCGCGCGGCTCACCGCGGAGCATCCCGAGCACGAGATGCTCCTGGCCTTCCGCGCCGCCACGCTCTACGAATGCGGCCGCCGCGCGGACGCGCTGCGCGTGCTGTCCTCGGCGCGAGCGCGCATGGCCGCGCGGCTGGGGCTGGACCTGAGCCGCGGGCTCCAGGACCTGCGCGGGGCGATCCTGCGGGACGATCCCGTGGACCACCACATCTTCCGCTGCGGCGCCCTGGGCGCCGCCTGACGCGTCGGCCGCGGAACGTCCACCACGACGCTCCCACCGTCGAAGAGGCGCCTCCCGACTAGTGCATCCCGCACAGATCCACCACGGGATCGACGAAGGGGTCGGGCTCCCACGAGCCCGACCCCTTCCGACCTGCGTGCCCACCACATCGGCGGGACGTCGTCAGCCACCGCTCACACGTTGAAGCGGAACTCCACCACGTCGCCGTCCTGCATCACGTATTCCTTGCCCTCCATGCGGGCCTTGCCCTTCGCGCGGGCCTCGGCGACCGAGCCGGTCTCCACCAGGTCGGCGAAGGAGATGACCTCCGCCTTGATGAAGCCCTTCTGGAAGTCGGTGTGGATGACGCCGGCCGCCTCGGGGGCGGTCGCGCCCTTCTTGATGGTCCAGGCGCGGGATTCCTTGGGGCCGGCCGTGAGGTACGTCTGCAGGCCGAGGGTGTCGAAGCCGACGCGGGCGAGGGTCGCGAGGCCGGGCTCCTCGGCGCCCACGGACTCCAGGAGCTCCATCGCGTCGTCCTCGTCCAGCTCGGCGAGGTCCTGCTCCAGCTTGGCGTTGAGGAAGATCGCCTCGGCGGGGGCGACGAGGGCGCGCTGCTCGTCCTTGAAGGCGTCGTCGGTCAGCTCGTCCTCGTCGACGTTGAAGACGTAGAGGAAGGGCTTGGTGGTGAGCAGGTGCAGGTCGTGCAGGAGCTCGGCCCGTGCGCTGCCCTGGAGGACGCCCTGCGAGAAGAGCGTGTCACCCTTCTCCAGGATCTCCTTCGCCTCCTCGACGGCCTTCACCTTCGGGGCGACGTCCTTCTTGATCCGCGACTCCTTCTGCAGCCGCGGCAGGACCTTCTCGATGGTCTGCAGGTCGGCGAGGATCAGCTCGGTGTTGATCGTCTCGATGTCGTCCTTGGGCGAGACCTTGCCGTCGACGTGGACCACGTTCTCGTCCTTGAAGGCACGGATGACCTGGCAGATCGCGTCGGACTCGCGGATGTTCGCGAGGAACTTGTTGCCCAGGCCCTCACCCTCGCTCGCGCCGCGCACGATGCCCGCGATGTCGACGAAGTCGACCGTCGCCGGGAGGACACGCTGGGAGGAGAAGATCTCCGCCAGTTTCGTGAGCCGGGCGTCGGGGACGCCGACGACTCCGACGTTGGGCTCGATCGTGGCGAACGGGTAGTTGGCCGCCAGCACGTCGTTCTTGGTCAGGGCGTTGAACAGGGTCGACTTGCCGACATTCGGCAGACCGACGATTCCGATCGTGAGCGACACGTTGCGACTTCCCGTGGTGAGAGGGCCAAGGGGCCAGTTCCCGGAGTGAGAGGGCCAGGGGCCAGAGAGCTGACCGGTCCACCAGTTTACGGCGTGTCCCGGCGCGGCCCCGCTGGCCGGTCGAACGCTTGGCCAAGCTGCGCCGCACGGCGTGTCCGACACCCGATTCGGCACATAAACAGACCAGAGTTGGTCCGGTGGAGCAATACAGGACACGGGCCCCTGACCGGGACTCCCACCGAGACGCCCGACGTGACGCCCGACGGGACACGCCTCCCCTGCCTCCCCTGCCGCCCCGGCCGGGCCCGGACCGGAGCCGCCACGAGCCCCGCCCCGGCCCGGCCGCACGCGGGCCGGCGCCGCTGCCGCTGCCGCTGTCGCGGTGGAGGGTGCCGAACCCCCGGCTGACCGGGCTCGGCGCGGGGCTGTTCGGCTCGGTGCTGATGTTCCTGCTGGGCGGCCTGGACCAGCTGCTGTTCGGCGCCTCGCTCACGGCGTACGGCGTGCTGTTCCTGCCCGTGTGCCTGCTGACCGCGCTCTGGGTGCGCGCCGCCGATCTGCTGTCCGCTCCGGTGGTCGCGCCGATCGCCTTCTCCGTCGGGCTGCTGCCCGTGGCCGGCGGCGGCAACGGGATCGGGGCGCGGCTGATGGGGCTGGTCACCGCACTGGCCACCCAGGTCGGCTGGCTGTACGGCGGGACGCTGCTGGCGGCGCTGACCGTCCTGGCGCGCGGCCTGCGCCGGGCGGCGGCCGGCCGCAGGAACCCGGCCCGCCGCCCGCCGTCCCGCCGGGACCCGTCGTAGTCGTGGCGCGGCTCGTGTCACGGCTCGTGGCACGACGTGTGGCACGGCTCGTGGCGCCGCACGACGTGTGGCACGGCTCGTGGCGCCGTCCGCGGCCGTGACGGCCGACCCTCACGGCGGCACGGCCGCGGCCGCCGCGGCTCAGTCGCTCTTCGCCGCGTGCATCGCCGCGCCCACGATGCCCGCGTTGTTCTGCAGCTGGGCCGGGACGATCTCCGCCTTGACGCCCTCGATGAAGTGCAGGAACTTGTCGGCCTTGCGGCTGACGCCGCCGCCGATGATGAACAGCTCCGGCGAGAAGAGCATCTCGACGTGGGCGAGGTACTTCTGGACGCGGTGCGCCCAGTGCTCCCACGTCAGCTCGTGGTCCTCCCTGGCCTTGCTGCTGGCGCGCTTCTCGGCGTCGTGCCCGTGCAGCTCCAGATGGCCGAGCTCGGTGTTGGGGACCAGCGCGCCGTCCACGAACAGGGCACTGCCGATGCCCGTGCCGAACGTCAGCAGGATCACCGTGCCGCCGCGGCCGCGCCCGGCGCCGAAGGACATCTCGGCGACGCCCGCCGCGTCCGCGTCGTTGACCACGGTGACCGGCAGGCCGCCCAGCCGCTCGCCGAACAGGGCGCGCGCGTCGGTGTCGATCCAGCCCTTGTCGACATTGGCCGCGGTACGGATCGTGGCGCCGCCGGTGACGACGCCCGGGAAGGTCAGTCCCACGGGCCCCGTCCACCCGAAGTGCTCCACGACCTCCTGCACGCCGTCGGCGACGCTCTCGGGCGTCGCCGGGTGCGGGGTGAGCACTTTGAGCCGTTCCTGGGCCAGGTCGCCCTTGTCGAGGTCCACCGGGGCGCCCTTGATCCCGGATCCGCCGATGTCCACGCCGAAGATCTGCATGGCCCTACGTTACGACGGCCGACGGACCGTCACTCGGCCGAGGTACCCGCCGCACCGGACGCCGCACCGGACGCCGCGCCGCTCCCGCCGCGCCCGGCCGCCAGTGCCGCCGCCTCCTCGCGCAGGTCACGGCGGAGTTCCTTGGGCAGCGAGAAGGTGATGTGCTCCTCGGCGGCCTTGACGAGCTCGACGTCCCCGTAGCCGCGCTCGGTGAGCCAGGCCAGCACCTCCTCGACGAGGACCTCCGGGACGGAGGCGCCGGAGGTGACGCCGACCGTCGTCACGCCGTCCAGCCAGGCCTCGTCGATCTCGCTCGCGAAGTCCACCAGGTAGGCCTCGCGGGAGCCGGCGAGCTTGGCGACCTCGACCAGGCGCTTGGAGTTGGAGGAGTTGCGGGAGCCGACCACGATGACCAGCTCCGCCTCCGCGCCCATCTGCTTCACCGCGAGCTGACGGTTCTGCGTGGCGTAGCAGATGTCGTCGCTCGGCGGGGAGATGAGCTGCGGGAACTTCTCCTTCAGCGCGTCGACCGTCTCCATCGTCTCGTCGACGGAGAGGGTGGTCTGGGAGAGCCACACGATCTTCGACGGGTCGCGGACCTCGACCTTGGCGACGTCCGCGGGGCCGTCGACCAGCTGGATGTGGTCCGGGGCCTCACCTGAGGTGCCGATGACCTCCTCGTGGCCCTCGTGCCCGATCAGGAGGATGTCGTAGTCCTCCTGGGCGAAGCGGACCGCCTCCTTGTGGACCTTGGTGACCAGCGGGCAGGTCGCGTCGATGGTGGCGAGGCGCCCGCGCGCGGCCTCCTCGTGGACGACGGGGGCGACGCCGTGGGCCGAGAACATCACGATGTTGCCCGGCGGCACCTCCTCCGTCCGCTCGACGAAGATCGCGCCCTTCTTCTCCAGGGTCTGCACGACGTACTTGTTGTGGACGATCTCGTGCCGGACGTAGACCGGGGCCCCGTACTGCTCCAGGGCCTTCTCCACGGCGATCACGGCGCGGTCGACGCCCGCGCAGTAGCCCCGGGGAGCGGCGAGCAGGACACGGCGGCGGCCAGGCGAAGCAGTCATGCGTCCCATCGTAAGGCCGTGTCCGGCCGCCGCCGGCGTGCGCGGGGGGCCGCCGCCTTCCGCGCCCCGGCGCTCGGACCGGGGTTGTCGGTCGTGGCCGATACTCTCGTCGGCATGGCTGTGAACACGTCCGCGGACGCCCCGCTGCCCGTCGGTCAGGTGTCCCGGCTCATCGGAGGCTGGATCGACCGGCTCGGCGCGGTGTGGGTCGAGGGGCAGATCACCCAGCTGTCCCGGCGCCCGGGCGCCGGCGTCGTCTTCCTGACGCTGCGGGACCCGTCGCACGACATCTCGGTGGGCGTGACCTGCTACCGACAGGTCTTCGACGCGGTCGCGGACGTCGTCGGCGAGGGCGCGCGGGTCGTCGTCCACGCGAAGCCGGAGTGGTACGCGCCGCGCGGGCAGTTGTCGCTGCGGGCCGTGGAGATCAAACCGGTCGGCGTCGGGGAGCTGCTGGCGCGCCTGGAGCAGCTGAAGCGGTCCCTGGCGGCGGAGGGGCTGTTCGCCCCCGGGCGGAAGAAACCGCTGCCGTTCCTGCCGCAACTGGTCGGCCTCGTGTGCGGGCGGGCCTCCGCAGCCGAGCGGGACGTCCTGGAGAACGCCCGGCACCGCTGGCCCGCGGTCCGCTTCGAGGTGCGCAACGTCGCCGTCCAGGGCGTGCACGCGGTGACGCAGGTCGTCCAGGCCGTGAAGGAGCTGGACGCGCTGGAGGAGGTGGACGTGATCGTCGTCGCGCGGGGCGGCGGCAGCGTGGAGGACCTGCTGCCGTTCTCCGACGAGCAGTTGGTCCGGGCGGTCGCCGCCTGCCGGACACCGGTCGTCTCGGCGATCGGGCACGAGCCGGACAACCCGCTGCTGGACCATGTGGCCGACCTGCGCGCCTCGACGCCCACCGACGCCGCGAAGAAGGTCGTGCCGGACGTCGGCGAGGAGCTGGAGCGGGTGCGGATGCTGCGCGGGCGGGCCCGCAGGTGCGTGGAGGGGTATGTGGAGCGGGAGGAGCGCGGGCTGGCCCACGCGCTGGCGCGGCCCGCGATACAGGATCCGCACCGGATGATCGACGAGCGGGCCGATCACGTGGCCGCGCTCGCCGACCGGGCCCGGCGCACGCTCGGCCATCTCCTCGACCGCGCGGACTCCGAGCTGGGTCACACGCACGCGCGCGTGGTGGCCCTCTCGCCGGCCGCGACACTGCAGCGCGGGTACGCGGTGCTGCAGAAGGCCGACGGGCACGTGGTGCGGGACCCGGGCGAGGCGGCGGCGGGCGAGGCGTTGCGCGCGCGGGTGGCCGGGGGCGAGTTCACCGTTCGAGTCGACGAGTAGGAACACAGGGACATGACGAGCAGGACGGACGAGGCGCTCGGGTACGAGCAGGCCCGCGACGAGCTGATCGAGGTCGTACGGCGTCTGGAGGCGGGGGGCACGACGCTGGAGGAGTCCCTCGCCCTGTGGGAGCGCGGTGAGGAGCTGGCCAAGGTCTGCCGGCGTTGGCTGGAGGGCGCCCGTGAGCGGCTGGACGCGGCGCTCGCAGAGGAGGAGGAGGGGACCCCCGAGGAGGAGTGAACCGGACCCCGGGGACCGGGGGTGGCCCGGGACCGGGGGTGGCCCGGGGACCGGAGGTGGCCCGGGACCGGGGGTGGCCCGGGGACCGGAGGTGGCCCGGGACCGGGGGTGGTCCGGGACCGGGGGTGGTCCGGGACCGGGGGTGGTCCGGGACCGGGGGTGGTCCGGGACCGGGGGTGGTCCGGGACGGGTGTGAAGCGGATCACCCGGCCGCCGGCCCCACCTTTGTTGAAGGTTGAACATCTTTCGCGTACTGTCGGTACCGTCAGCCGATCCGGACCACGGTCCGGTACCGGATCCGGACGCCACCCGAAGGAAGTCCACGCATGTCTCTCGTTCTTGACGCCGCCGCCCAGGACCTGCTGTTCCGCGAGGCTCGCACCGCGAACACCTTCACCGACGAGCCGGTGACCGACGAGCAGGTCCAGGCGATCTACGACCTCGTCAAGTACGGCCCGACCGCGTTCAACCAGACCCCGCTGCGCGTCACCCTGGTCCGCTCCCCCGAGGCCCGCGAGCGCCTGGTGCAGCACATGGCCGAGGGCAACCAGGCCAAGACCTCCACCGCCCCGCTGGTCGCGATCCTCTCCGCGGACAACGAGTTCCACGAGGAGCTGCCCACCCTGTTCCCGGCCTTCCCGCAGGCCAAGGAACTGTTCTTCAGCGAGCGCCCGGCCCGTGAGGGCGCCGCCGCCCTGAACGCCGCCCTCCAGGCCGCCTACTTCATCATCGGCGTCCGCGCCGCCGGCCTCGCCGCCGGCCCGATGACCGGCGTCGACCTCGAGGGCGTCCGCAAGGAGTTCCTCGACGACGACCACACCCCCCTGATGGTCGTCAACATCGGCAAGCCGGGCGAGGGCGCCTGGTACCCGCGCTCCCCGCGTCTGGCCTACGACGAGGTCGTCACCACCGTCTGAGACCGCTGACGTGCGAGGAGGCCCCCGGCATGCCGGGGGCCTCCTCGCACGTGCGGGGCGCTCACGCCAGCTTCAGCGCGCCGGCCATCGTCGAGAGCCGGCCGAAGCCCGCCGTGCCCGCGACCACCGTGGTGGAGCCGCCGGCGTCCTTCAGCACGAGCGCGTCGTAGCGGCCGCCGGTGTAGCGCACCCAGGTGCGACCGCCGATCTGCTCGGTCACCTTGGTCTCGGACGCCCCCTGGCTGGCCTCCTCGATGAACTGCGAGCGCCGCTGGGTGGACTGCTCGATGGTCACGTACTCCCCGTCGGGGGTGTGGAAACCAAGGTGCCAGGCGTCGAACTCGTCGCCCCGGAAACGCACCGAGGTGGCCTTCCAGGTGCTCGGCAGGCCCTCGGGTGCGGCCACCGGGTAGGACGCCGCGCGGCGCGCCGTGAGGAGTTCGACGCGGTAGTCGACCCGCTTGACGTCGGGTGCGCGGTCGTCGTGGGGAATGAAGAGATAGATCACCCACGCCGCGATCATGATGAGCCCCAGGGAGAGGATCATGTCCCGGGCCGTCTTCTGTCTGCCGTTCGAACCTGCCACGCCCCCTATCGTCGCAGGTGCCCGGTGCGCTCATCCGTGGGGTCCCCTGCTCATTTTGTCGGACTGACGATAGAGTCGGGATCGAACCCTCATCCGGCCGTCGTCGTATCAGTCAGAAAGGTGCGCTCCGATGACCGAGCATCATCACTTGCCGTCCGAACTCGATGTCCCCTCCGAGGCCCCGGACCGCAACCTCGCCCTGGAGCTCGTCCGGGTGACCGAAGCGGCCGCGATGGCCGCCGGCCGCTGGGTGGGACGCGGCGACAAGAACGGCGCCGACGGCGCCGCGGTGCGCGCCATGCGGACCCTCGTCTCCACCGTGTCGATGAACGGCGTGGTCGTCATCGGCGAGGGCGAGAAGGACGAAGCCCCGATGCTCTTCAACGGCGAGCGCGTCGGCGACCAGACCGGTCCCGAGGTCGACATCGCGGTCGACCCCATCGACGGCACCACCCTGACCGCCAAGGGCATGCCGAACGCGATCGCCGTCCTCGCGGCCACCGAGCGCGGCGCGATGTTCGACCCGTCCGCCGTCTTCTACATGGACAAGCTGGTCACCGGCCCCGAGGCCGCCGAGTTCGTCGACATCGACGCGCCCGTCGAGGTCAACATCCGCCGGGTCGCCAAGGCCAAGCGGGCCACGCCGGAGGACGTCACCGTCGTCATCCTGGACCGGCCGCGCCACGCGGGCATCATCGAGGAGATCCGGGCCACCGGGGCGCGCATCAAGCTGATCTCCGACGGCGACGTGGCCGGCTCGATCCTCGCGCTGCGCGAGGGCACCGGCGTCGACCTGCTGCTCGGCATCGGCGGCACTCCCGAGGGCATCATCTCGGCCTGCGCCGTGAAGTGCCTGGGCGGCGTCATCCAGGGCAAGCTGTGGCCCAAGGACGACGAGGAGCGGCAGCGCGCGATCGACGCCGGGCACGACCTCGACCGGGTGCTGACCACCGAGGACCTGGTGACCGGCGAGAACGTGTTCTTCGTCGCCACCGGCATCACCGACGGCGAACTGCTGCGGGGTGTCCGGTACCGGTCGGAGACCGCGACCACCGACTCGATCGTGATGCGGTCGAAGTCCGGGACGGTCCGGCGGATCGACTCCGAGCACCGGCTGAGCAAGCTGCGGGCCTACAGCGCGGTCGACTTCGACCGGGCCAAGTAGGCCTCCGGCCCGTCAGGGCCGGAAAGCGGCAGAGGAGGGCGCCCCCGGTGCGGAGGGGGCGCCCTTCGTTCGTTCAGCCCGCCTGGGCTATGCGGTCCGCCGAGCGCACCGTCTTCTGCAGTTCCACGTCACGGCGGCGGCGCCGCGCGAGGACCACCCGGCGCTCGGCGGCGGTCAGACCGCCCCAGACGCCGTAGGGCTCGGGCTGCAGCAGCGCGTGCTCGCGGCACTCGACCATGACGGGACAGCGCGCACAGACCCGCTTGGCCGCTTCCTCCCGGGACAGCCGGGCGGCCGTGGGCTCCTTGGAAGGGGCGAAGAACAGGCCCGCCTCGTCGCGTCGGCACACCGCGTCGGTGTGCCAGGGGTCGTCCTGATCCCTGTCGCGCCCTGGCACCCGCGGGGCCGGGACGGCGGCGACCTGCAGGGGCGAATGCGGCGGTTGCAGCACGGGTCTTCTCCTGACGACGGCTTCGCGAGCGAGAGACGATGCAGCAGGCCTACCCGCTGTGCGCGCGCCTATGCACTGAGTTCCGGACCGCCGCCGCCGGGACCGCTCGTGCCGCCCGACGACCGTCAGCGGTCCAGGTGTCTGCGCAGACTCCGGTCGACCTTGTCCTGAACCCGGTCGAGGATGTCCGCCACGAGTTTGCCCCGCTTCGGCCTGCCCTCGATGTTTCCCAGCACCGCCCAGCCGTCGACGTAGACCACCGGGGCGTCGGACTGCGGGGAGTCGAGCGCGTCCACCTCGAAGTTGCCGAGGACCGCGCCGCCGGTGCCGCGCAGCGAGACGTTCTCCGGGACGCGGACCTCCACGTTGCCGAAGACCGAGAACGCCTTGATCACCACCTGCTGGTACTCGAAGAGCGCCTCGGTGAGGTCGATCTCGACGGTGCCGAAGACCGCGTACGCGTGGATGCGACGGCCGGCGCGCCAGCGGCCCCGGCGGACGGCGCTGCTGAAGACCGCGACCACGTTGTCGTCGGGGTCGGCGGGGATCGCACCCGGCGCCGGCCGGCCGGGGGCGGCGGCGGGGGCGGCGCGCCGCTCGTGCGCGGCGGGCAGGTCCCGGACGAACGCCTGCAGCTCGCCGACCGTCTTGGCGGCCAGCACGCCCTCGACGCGCTCGGCGTGCTCGTCGGCGGTCAGCCGGCCTTCCGCGAGGGCCTCGCGGAGCATGTCGGCGATACGGTCCCGGTCCGCGTCCGAGGCGCGCAGTTCGGCGGCCGGCGTGGGGGTCTGCGCGGGTGCGGCGGTCTGCTTCTGAAGGTCCACGACAGCAGCGTACCGACACACGATAGATCGCGATACCCCCGGCCCTCGCCGGTCCCGCGAGCACTGAGCCTTACCTCACAGGCTCGCCCTCGCGGGCAGGTTCTACGCTGGTGGACGCCCGCCGATGGAGGCGGTCGCCGTCTGCCGAGTGAGGAATGGGCGAGATGCCTGAGTTCGCGTACACCGATCTGCTCCCCCGGGGAGAGGACACCACCCCCTATCGGCTGGTGACCTCCGAGGGTGTCTCCACCTTCGAGGCCGACGGGCGGACGTTCCTCAAGGTCGAGCCGGAGGCGCTGCGCAAGCTCGCCGCCGAGGCGATCCACGACATCCAGCACTATCTGCGTCCCGCGCACCTCGCCCAGCTGCGCCGGATCATCGACGACCCCGAGGCCTCCGCCAACGACAAGTTCGTCGCGCTGGACCTGCTGAAGAACGCGAACATCGCGGCCGCCGGCGTACTGCCGATGTGCCAGGACACCGGCACCGCGATCGTCATGGGCAAGCGCGGGCAGAACGTCCTCACCGAGGGCGGCGACGAGGCGGCGCTGAGCCGCGGCATCTACGACGCCTACCTGAACCTGAACCTGCGCTACTCGCAGATGGCTCCGCTCACCATGTGGGAGGAGAAGAACACCGGCTCCAACCTCCCGGCCCAGATCGAGCTGTACGCCACCGACGGCGGCGCGTACAAGTTCCTGTTCATGGCCAAGGGCGGCGGCTCCGCCAACAAGAGCTTCCTGTACCAGGAGACCAAGGCCGTCCTGAACGAGGCCTCCATGATGAAGTTCCTGGAGGAGAAGATCCGTTCGCTGGGCACGGCCGCCTGCCCGCCGTACCACCTGGCGATCGTCGTCGGCGGCACGTCCGCCGAGTACGCGCTGAAGACCGCCAAGTACGCCTCCGCGCACTACCTGGACGAGATCCCGGCCGAGGGCTCCGCGCTCGGCCACGGCTTCCGGGACAAGGACCTGGAGGAGAAGGTCTTCGAGCTGACGCAGCGGATCGGGATCGGCGCGCAGTTCGGCGGCAAGTACTTCTGCCACGACGTGCGCGTGGTCCGTCTGCCGCGGCACGGCGCCTCCTGCCCCGTCGCGATCGCCGTGTCCTGCTCGGCCGACCGCCAGGCCGTCGCGAAGATCACCGCCGAGGGCGTCTTCCTCGAGCAGCTCGAGACCGACCCGGCGCGCTTCCTGCCCGACACCACGGACGAGCACCTCGACGAGTCCTCCGACGTCGTGCGGATCGACCTGAACCAGCCGATGGACGCCATCCTGGCCGAGCTGACGAAGTACCCGGTCAAGACCCGTCTGTCGCTGTCCGGTCCGCTGGTGGTGGCCCGCGACATCGCGCACGCCAAGATCAAGGAGCGGCTGGACGCGGGCGAGGAGATGCCGCAGTACCTCAAGGACCACCCGGTGTACTACGCCGGCCCTGCGAAGACCCCCGAGGGGTACGCGTCCGGCTCGTTCGGCCCGACCACGGCCGGCCGCATGGACTCCTACGTCGAGCAGTTCCAGGCGGCGGGCGGCTCCAAGGTGATGCTCGCCAAGGGCAACCGCTCGCAGCAGGTCACCGACGCCTGCGGCAGCCACGGCGGCTTCTACCTCGGCTCGATCGGCGGCCCGGCCGCGCGCCTCGCGCAGGACTGCATCAAGAAGGTCGAGGTCGTCGAGTACGAGGAGCTCGGCATGGAGGCCGTCTGGAAGATCGAGGTCGAGGACTTCCCGGCGTTCGTCGTCGTCGACGACAAGGGCAACGACTTCTTCAAGGACCCTGCCCCCGCGCCGACGTTCACGTCGATCCCGGTGCGGGGACCGGGACTGGGCTGACGCTCCCCGGTACGCAGCAGCACCCGCACACCGGCGTACACACGCACACCGGCGCGCCCCGCCCGGCGCAGTGGCCCGAACGGCCCTGCGCCAGGAACAAGCGGGGCGCCCCGCACGCTGTACCGGTCATGAGCGACTACCGCATCGAGCACGACTCCATGGGCGAGGTCCGGGTGCCCGCCGAGGCCAAGTGGCGGGCGCAGACCCAGCGTGCCGTCGAGAACTTCCCCGTCTCCGGGCAGCGCCTCGAGCGGGCGCACATCGAGGCGCTCGCCCGGATCAAGGGTGCCGCGGCGAAGGTCAACGCCGGGCTCGGAGTGCTCGACAAGGACATCGCCGAGGCGATCCAGGAGGCGGCCCGCGAGGTGGCCGACGGGAAGTGGGACGAGCACTTCCCCGTGGACGTGTTCCAGACCGGCTCCGGCACCTCGTCCAACATGAACGCCAACGAGGTGCTCGCCACCCTGGCCGGCGAGCGGCTGGGCCAGGAGGTGCACCCCAACGACCACGTCAACGCCTCGCAGTCCTCCAACGACGTCTTCCCCTCCTCGATCCACATCGCCGCCACCGCCGCCGTCACACGTGACCTGATCCCCGCCCTGGAGCACCTGGCCGACGCCCTCGGCCGCAAGGCGCAGGAGTTCGCCGACGTCGTGAAGTCGGGGCGGACCCATCTCATGGACGCCACGCCCGTCACCCTCGGCCAGGAGTTCGGCGGGTACGCCGCCCAGGTGCGGTACGGCGTCGAGCGGCTCACCGCCTCCCTCCCCCGGCTCGCCGAGCTCCCGCTGGGCGGCACGGCCGTCGGCACCGGCATCAACACGCCGCCCGGTTTCTCCGCCGCCGTCATCGAGGAGGTCGCCCGGAGCACCGGGCTGCCGCTGACCGAGGCGCGCGACCACTTCGAGGCGCAGGGCGCGCGGGACGGGATCGTCGAGACCAGCGGGCAGCTTCGGACCGTCGCGGTCGGCCTCACGAAGATCGCCAACGATCTGCGGTGGATGGCCTCCGGGCCGCGCACCGGACTGGCCGAGATCAGCCTCCCCGACCTCCAGCCCGGGTCCTCGATCATGCCCGGCAAGGTCAACCCGGTGATCCCGGAGGCCGTCCTCATGGTGGCCGCACAGGTCGTCGGCAACGACGCGACGGTGGCGACGGCGGGCGCTGCGGGCAACTTCGAGCTGAACGTCATGCTGCCGGTCATCGCGAAGAACGTGCTGGAGTCGATCCGGCTGCTCGCCAACGTGTCGCGGCTGCTCGCCGACCGGACCGTCGACGGGATCGTCGCCCACCGCGAACGCGCCCGTGAGTACGCCGAGTCCTCGCCCTCCGTCGTCACACCGCTGAACAAGTACATCGGGTACGAGGAGGCCGCGAAGGTGGCCAAGAAGGCGCTGGCGGAGCGCAGGACGATCCGTGAGACGGTCCTCGCGGGCGGATACGTGGAGCGCGGCGACCTGACGGTCCAGCAGCTCGACGAGGCCCTGGATGTCCTGCGGATGACGCGCCCGTGACCTTTCGCTCCCCGGGGTGAGAACCGTGTCACGCGCCGCAGCGTCATATGGCCATGGCACCTAATATCTCTCCATGGCAGACGGTGAAGCGGTGAGACGCGTGGGATCGGGCGATGCGGCGGCCTTCTGGGAGCCCGGGGACCGGATCCTGTGGCGCTACCGGGAGAACGGCGGCGCGGGCTTCCACATCGCCCGCCCGGTCACCGTGGTGCGCGACGACGCGGAGGTGCTGGCGGTCTGGCTCGCGCCGGGTACCGAGTGCGTCAAGCCGGTGCTCGCGGACGGCACGCCGCCGCACCGGGAGCCGCTGCGCACCCGTTACACCAAGCCGCGCACGGTGCAGCGCGACCGCTGGTTCGGCACCGGCGTGCTGAAGCTGGCCCGGCCGGGCGAGCCGTGGTCGGTGTGGCTCTTCTGGGAGCCGGGCTGGCAGTTCAAGAACTGGTACGTCAACCTGGAGGAGCCGCTTGTCCGTTGGGGCGGCGGAGTGGACTCCGAGGACCACTTTCTGGACATCTGCGTCTACCCCGATCACAGTTGGGGCTGGCGCGACGAGGACGAGTTCGCGCAGGCCCAGCAGGACGGACTGATGGACCGGACGGTCGCCGAGCAGGTGCTGCTGGCGGGCCGCAGGGCGCTGGAAACGATCCGTGCCTGGGGGCCGCCGTTCGACGAGGGCTGGCAGCACTGGCGCCCGGATCCGTCCTGGGCCGTACCGTTGCTGCCGGAGGACTGGGACCGTACGCCCGCGCACATGTCCACATGAGACCCTTGATGCGCCCCCGGGCAACAAACGTAGGATCGTCCTCCGCAAGGCACGCTGGCAGTAACTCCCGGAGCAGTCGCCGGGTCTGACCGAACGTCACCGAGGGGCGGCAGGACGTGAGCGAGGGGTACGAGGGCAACACCGGCGGCACGCTCGACGCCGGCCACCTGGGCCGCGAGCGGTCCACCGGCGACACACAGACAACCTCTGACCACGCGGGAATTCCGTTCCGGGCACACGTATTCCGGGTATCGGGTTTCCTGCGGGACCAACTGCGCGCGCGGCGCGCAGCCCCGGACGGACGGATTCGACACGCGTGACGGAGCAGCCCACCTCCTACGAACGCCCCCAGGGCGTCGACCCCACGGACCCCCGTGGGGCACTCCTGCATACTCCGGCCCCCGCGCCGGGCCCGTCCGCCTTACCGCCCGACGCCTCGGGTACGACGACGTGCGGCAAGGGCGGAAAGGGCGACATGGGCGGCCAGGGAGCCACGGGTAAGGACGCGGCCGGCGCGGAGGCGGGTGCGGGCGCCGAGCACTCCCAGCCTTCGGCGACCGCGGAGTCCGACACGCACCGGCCGCGTCCGGCGCCCGAGTCCATCCCGGCCCAGCCGGGCGGTGACGGACACCAGGAACGCGGTCCCGGCGGGCAGGAGCGGCGCGCCGGCGCCGGGGTGACGCCCGGCCGGCCCACGCCCATGCGGCGGGAGGGCGACCGGCTGCGCTTCGTGGGCGCCGCCACCCGGCGGATCGCCCGCGGTCTGGACCTCGACGAGATCGTGATGGGGCTGTGCCGGGCCACCGTGCCGACCTTCTCCGACGCGATCCTCGTCTATCTGCGCGACCCGCTGCCGGTCGGCGACGAGCGGCCCGCGGCGGACCGCATCATGCTGCGGCTGCGCCGCACCGACCGGATCCCGGAGGAGCGGGACACCGAGACCGGCTTCGCGGCGCTGGCCCTGCCGCTCCCGGAGCCGGCGGAACTGACCGCGGAACTGTCGGCCTCGGTCGGCGACATGTGCGAGGTGCGGCCCGGCGGGGCGCTCGCGGAGGTGCTGCGCGGGGTGCGTCCGGTGTTCGCCGACCACCCGGCCGCTCGCGCCGCGCTGCCCGAACTCCTGGGCACGGACAGCACCCTGGCGGTCCCGGGCGGTCAGCGGGCGATCCTGGCCCCGTTGCGGGGCCGTCGCCGGGTGATCGGCGCCGCCGTGTTCCTGCGGCGTCCGGAGCGCATCCCGTTCGAGAACGACGACCTGCTGGTCGCCGCCCAGCTCGCCACCCACAGCGCCCTCGGCATCGACAAGGCGGTGCTGTACGACCGTGAGGCGTACATCGCCGACGAGCTGCAGCGCACGATGCTGCCGGAGACCCTGCCGCGTCCCACGGGTGTGCGGCTGGCCTCCCGGTACCTGCCCGCGGCGGAGACCGCGCGGGTCGGCGGCGACTGGTACGACGCCATCCCGCTGCCCGGCAGCCGGGTGGCGCTGGTGGTGGGCGACGTCATGGGGCACTCCATGACGTCGGCGGCCATCATGGGTCAGCTGCGCACCACGGCGCAGACGCTCGCCGGTCTCGACCTGCCGCCGCAGGAGGTCCTGCACCATCTCGACGAGCAGGCCCAGCGGCTGGGCACCGACCGTATGGCGACGTGCCTGTACGCCGTGTACGACCCGGTCGCGCACCGCATCACCATCGCCAACGCCGGCCATCCGCCGCCCATCCTGTTGCATCTGGGCGGCCGGGCGGAGGTGCTGCGGGTGCCGCCGGGCGCGCCGATCGGCGTGGGCGGGGTCGACTTCGAGGCGGTGGAGCTGGACGCGCCGGCCGGGGCGACGCTGCTGCTGTACACCGACGGCCTGGTGGAGTCCCGGCTGCGGGACGTGGCGACCGGCATAGAACAGCTGCGGGAGAAGCTCGCGGCCACCGCGCAGCTCACCGGGCCGGATCACCCGCCGCCGCTGGAGGCGCTGTGCGACGAGGTGCTCGACATGCTCGGCCCGGGCGACCGGGACGACGACATCGCGCTGCTCGCCGCCCGCTTCGACGGGATCGCGCCGAGTGACGTGGCGTACTGGCTCCTGGAACCGGAGGACGCGGCGCCGGGCCGGGCCCGTCGGCTGGCCCGGCGGGCGCTGTCCCGATGGGGCCTGGAGGACATGTCCGACTCGGTGGAGCTGCTGGTCAGCGAGGTCGTCACCAATGCGGTGCGGTACGCCTCGCGGCCGGTGACGCTGCGGCTGCTGCGCACCGACGTGCTGCGCTGCGAGGTCGGGGACGACGTGCCGCAGCTGCCCCGGCTGCGGCAGGCCCGGGCGACCGACGAGGGCGGTCGCGGCCTGTACCTGGTCAACCGGCTGGCCCGGCGCTGGGGTGCCACGCGGCTCAGCACCGGCAAGGTGGTCTGGTTCGAGCTGAACCGGGTGTAGGGCGCGAAGGGCCTCTCGCCGGTTCGAGAGGCTCCGCCCAGGTGTGACGACGAGAGGGGCGCCCGGAGATCTCCGGGCGCCCCTCTGTGGTGTTCTCGCGCCGTTGCGCTACTGGCCGAGGAGCGGGTTCGCGGGATCGTCGCCTTGGCCGGGCGGATCGTCCGGCTTCGGCGACGGGGACGGCGACGAGGACGGCGACGAGGACGGCTTCGGCGACGACGACGGGGACGAGGACGGCGACGAGGACGGCTTCGGCGACGACGACGGCGACGTGCTCGGCTTGGGCGAGGACGACGGCGAGGCACTGGGCGACGGCGAGGTGGACGGGGACGGCGACGACGTGCGGACGGCCGCGCCCTGGTCGGTCTCCAGATCGAACTTGCTGACCTTGGTCGAGACGCCGAAGGTGTAGGTCGCCCAGATCTGCGCCGGGAAGCCACCGCCGTTGATGCGGCCCTTGGTCGAGGTCAGGCCCGTCGTCGCGCCGGTCAGCGGCACCTGCGCGTGGGTCTTGGCGTCCTCGCCGAACAGGCCGACCGAGGTCACCAGGTCGGGGGTGTAGCCGGTGAACCAGGCGGACTTGTTGTTGTCGGAGGTGCCCGTCTTGCCGGCCACCTTCTGGCCCTTGCGCAGCGGGTTGTCGCGCACGGACTTCTTGGCCGTGCCGTCGTCGACCACGCCGGTGAGGACCGAGGTGACGGAGTCGGCGGCCTCCCTGTCGATCACCTGGCCGCCGACGGCCTTGGCGAGCTGGAACGACGGGTGGGCGCTGTTCTGCGCCGACTTGATGATCGCCGGGGTGACCTTCTTGCCGTGGTTGTCGAGGGTGGCGTAGACACCGGCCATCTGCAGGGGACTCGCGCTCATGGTGCCCAGGGTCTGGGCGGGCACGGCCTTCAGGCCCTTGGTGTCCATGCCGAGGTTGCCGGCGACCTTCAGCACCTCGGGCATGCCGACGTCGACGCCCATCTGTGCGAAGACGGAGTTGATCGACTGGTTCAGCGCCGTCTGGACGGTGACGTCGCCGTAGTCCTGGTCGTCCTCGTTCTCCGGGGCGAAGCCGATGTCGCTGCCGACGACGGGGCGCTTGCTGGTGCCGTCGTAGAGGGTGTCGGCGGTGATCTGCTCGCCCTTCTGCGTCTTGGCGTTCTCGTCGAAGGCCGCGGCGAGGATCACGGGCTTGAAGGTGGAGGCCGGCTGGTAGTCGGTGCGGGTGGCGTTGTTGACGAAGTGTTCGGTGTAGCCGACGCCGCCGTACATCGCCTCGACCGCGCCCGTCTTCGGGTTCACGGACACCGCGCCGGCCTGGACGTCGCCGTCGACCTTGCGCTTCTTCTTGTCGAGCTTGCTGGTCAGCTGTTCCTTGACCGTCTCTTCGAGCTTCTTCTGCTTGGCCTTGTCGATGTTCAGCTCGATGTTCCAGCCGCCCTTCCTGACCAGGGCGTTGGCGGACTCGAGATCGTCGGCGGCGCCCTGGGCCACGAGCTGGCGGGCGAGCTCGGCGTTGGCCGCGTCCACCAGGTAGCCGACCTGGCCCTCCTTGCCGGGGGCGGCCTTGGGCTCCTTGGGCTTCGGGAACGTCATGGCGTCGCGTTCCGACTTCTTCAGCCAGTCCTGCTCGACCATGTTGTCCAGGACGTAGTTCCAGCGTGCCGTGACCAGGCGTTGGCCCGTGGCGGAGGCGGAGGACCAGTCGTACTGGCTGGGGGCCTGCAGGAGGGCTGCGAGGTAGGCGCCCTGTGCGACGCTCAGCTTGCCGGCGTCGACGCCGTAGTAGGCCTGGGCGGCGGCCTGGATGCCGTAGGCGCCGCGGCCGTAGTAGCTGGTGTTGATGTAGCCGGCCAGGATGTAGTCCTTGGACTCCTCCCGGTCCAGCTTGAGGGAGATGACCAGTTCCTTCAGCTTGCGCGTGACGGTCTGTTCCTGGCTCAGGTAGTAGTTCTTGACGTACTGCTGGGTGATCGTCGAACCGCCCTGCGCGCCCTTGCCCATGAGCGTGTTGAGGACACCGCGGGTGGTGCCCTTCAGGTCGACGCCGGCGTCGGTGTAGAAGGACTTGTTCTCGGCGGCGACGAAGGTGTGCTGGACGGGCTTGGGCACCTGGGCGAGGTCGACGTTCTCGCGGTTGAGTTCGCCGTCGCGGGCGAGGATGGCGCCGTTGCCGTACTTGTAGACGTTGCTCTGCAGGTCGGCGTCGGGGTTGCCCTTGGGGATCGGCGTGCTCACGTACAGCCAGACGAAGGCGCCGATCACGGCGACGGTCAGACCGAGGAACGTGCCCAGTATCTTCTTCCAGGTGAAGATCCGGCGTATGAGGCTCTTGTCCTTCTTGCCGGCCTTCCCCCTGCCGCCCTTGGCGCTCTTCTTCGCGCCTCGGCGGGCGGCCGCGCGACCGCCGGTCGCGGCCGCGGCCGCGCCGGTGGCCCCGGGGGCGGGGGGCGCCACCGACTCCGTCTCCGTCGAGCGGTTCCTGGGCGCCGCGCGGCGGCCACCGCGCTGTCGCGCTCGTCTCTCTTCCGCTCGTCCCATGAGTCCGCTCGCTCCGCTTCCTACTCGGCAGTCACACCCGTGCCCGGGGCAGGGCCAGGTCAGCTCAGAAAGCTAACACCGCTCGCCATGACGGCGTGCTCCCGATCCGGTCTTCGCGGGGCGTGAGAATGCGCACCCCGCACGACGGAAACCGTAGAGCGTCCCCACCGATTCGACGTGCGAGACGGGCACAGGGTTGCCATCCCGGGGTAAAGTGATATCACTTAGCTAGACAGCCGATCGCTGAATCAGCTGCTGACGAGAGACGGGGGACCACCATGTCCGCACACGATCCTTCGGCCACCGCCGAGCACATCCACGCCGTCGACACCGCCGACGCGCCCGACATGCCCGCCCCGCGCGTGCACGAGTTCCCCGCGCACAGCGTGGGGGGCGGGGTCGCGCTGCTGCTCGGACTGCTCGGACTGCTGGCCGGCGGCGGGCTGATCGCCGCCGGCGCCGTGGTGACCGCGGCCGGTCTCAAGGCGGCGCTCATCGTCGCCGGCGTGCTGGTCGCCGTGGCCGCGTTCCTCGCCATGTGCGGACTGAACACGGTGGCGCCGGGCGAGGCGCGCGTGGTGCAGCTCTTCGGCCGCTACCGCGGCACCATCCGCGAGGACGGACTGCGCTGGGTGAACCCGTTCACCTCGCGCGAGAAGATCTCCACCCGGGTCCGCAACCACGAGACGGCCGTGCTCAAGGTCAACGACGCCTACGGCAACCCGATCGAGCTCGCCGCGGTCGTGGTGTGGAACGTGAAGGACACCGCGCAGGCCTCCTTCGAGGTCGACGACTTCCTGGAGTTCGTCTCCACCCAGACCGAGGCGGCCGTGCGGCACATCGCCATCGAGTACCCCTACGACTCGCACGACGAGAACGGGCTCTCGCTGCGCGGCAACGCCGAGGAGATCACCGAGAAGCTGGCCGTGGAGCTCCACGCGCGCGTGGAGGCGGCCGGCGTGCGGATCATCGAGTCCCGCTTCACCCACCTCGCCTACGCTCCCGAGATCGCCTCGGCGATGCTCCAGCGCCAGCAGGCGGGCGCGGTGGTCGCGGCCCGGCGGGAGATCGTGGACGGGGCGGTGGGGATGGTCGAGGCCGCGCTCGGCCGGATCGCCGAGCAGGGCATCGTGGAACTGGACGAGGAGCGGAAGGCGGCGATGGTGTCCAATCTGATGGTGGTGCTGTGCGGGGACCGGGCGCCCCAGCCGGTGCTGAACACCGGAACCCTCTACCAGTGACGGTCCCCTCCGGGGGGACGGCCCCTCAGGGCCGGCCGCAGCGCAAGCAGGTGCTGCTGCGGCTGGACCCCGCGGTGTACGAGGCGCTGGCCCGGTGGGCCGGGGAGGACCTGCGGTCCGCCAACGCCCAGATCGAGTTCCTGCTGCGGCGGGCGCTGCGGGAGGCGGGGCGCCTCCCCGGCGACGCCGGCCCCATGCCCCGCCGTGGCCGGCCCCCCGGAGGAAGCCCGCCCGGAGGAAGCCCGCCCGGAGGAAGCTCGTCCGGGGGAAGCCCTGCGGGCGGGGCCCCGCCCGGGCCGCCGTCGGCCTGATCGCCCCGCCCGGTCGCCCGGAGAGTGGGCGCGGCTGTTGCAGAACGGTGACAACCGCCTCCCACCTGCGTACCCCCACCCCCCGCTGCCACCTGCGCACTCCGCGTATACACACGGGGTATACACCGCATGTACAGTCCTTGCCATGTCCATCGGTCACACCCTTCTGGGACTCCTGGAGTCCGGACCCCGCCACGGCTACGACCTCAAGCGGGCCTTCGACGAGAAGTTCGGTCATGACCGGCCGCTGCACTACGGCCAGGTCTATTCGACGATGTCGCGCCTGCTGAAGAACGGGCTCGTCGAGGTCGACGGCATCGAGGCCGGCGGCGGACCCGAGCGCAAGCGGTACGCGATCACCGACGCCGGGATCACCGACGTCGCGCGGTGGCTCGCCACGCCCGAGAAGCCCGAGCCGTATCTGCAGTCCACGCTCTACACGAAGATCGTCCTCGCGCTGCTCACCGGCCGCGACGCCGCCGACATCCTCGACGAGCAGCGTGCGGAGCACCTGCGCAGCATGCGCATCCTCACCGACCGCAAGCGCAGCGGCGACCTGGCCGACCAGCTGATCTGCGACCACGCCCTGTTCCATCTCGAGGCCGACCTGCGCTGGCTGGAACTGACCGCCGCGCGCCTCGACAGACTGAAGGCCACGGTGACCGCATGAACGCCCCCGGGGGATCCCTGCTCGTCGCCGAGAGCCTGCGCAAGGCCTACGGCCCGACGATGGCGCTGGACGGCGCCGACTTCTCCATCCACCCCGGCGAGGTCGTCGCGGTGATGGGCCCGTCCGGCTCCGGGAAGTCGACCCTGCTGCACTGCCTCGCCGGCATCGTGACGCCCGACTCCGGATCGATCATGTACGACGGCCACGACCTCGCCACGATGAACGACGCGCAGCGCAGCCGGCTGCGGCGCACGGAGTTCGGGTTCGTGTTCCAGTTCGGCCAGCTCGTGCCCGAGCTGACCTGCGTGGAGAACGTGGCGCTGCCGCTGCGGCTGAACGGCACCCCGCGCAGGCAGGCCGAGCGCACCGCCCTGAGCTGGATGGAACGGCTGGAGGTCGACGACCTCGGCAGGAAGCGGCCCGGAGAGGTATCCGGCGGGCAGGGGCAGCGGGTCGCCGTGGCGCGCTCGCTCGTCACCAGCCCCCGCGTGCTGTTCGCCGACGAACCGACCGGCGCGCTGGACTCGCTCAACGGCGAGCGGGTGATGGAGCTGTTCACCGAGGCCGCCCGGACGGCCAACGCGGCCGTCGTCCTCGTCACGCACGAGGCCAGGGTCGCCGCCTACTCGGACCGCGAGATCGTCGTCCGGGACGGCAGGTCGCGTGACATGGAGCGCGTGATATGAGTCCGGGTCAGTGGTCCAGGGATCTGGGCCTGGGAATCCGGTTCGCCTTCTCCGGCGGACGGGAGGGGTGGATCCGGGCCGTCCTGACGGCCGTCGGCGTCGGGCTCGGCGTCGCCGTGCTGCTGCTGACGACGGCGGTGCCGAACGTGATCTCGGTGCGGCACGAGCGCGAAGAGGCCCGGCTGGACTGGTCGTTCGTCGACCCGCCGCCGGCCAAGGCCGACGACACCCTGCTCATCGCACAGGTCGACACCACGTTCCACGAGAAGGACGTCCGCGGCCGGCTGGTGGAGCCGGAGGGGCCGCGCTCGCCGCTGCCGCCCGGCGTGAGCCGGTTCCCGGCCAAGGGCGACATGCTGGTCTCGCCCGCCCTGAAGAAGCTGCTCGCCGCGGACGGCTCGGCGCTGCTGCGGGAACGGCTGGCGTACCGCGTCGTCGGGACCATCGGCGAGAGCGGGCTGGTCGGTTCGCAGGAACTCGCCTACTACGCGGGGGCCTCCGGGCTCGCCTCGCACGTCGAGGGCTACGGGGCGACCCGGCTGAAGACGTTCGGCAACCCGCAGCGCACCAGCGAGAAGACCGACCCGGTGCTGCTCCTGCTGATCCTCGTGGTCATCGTGGTGCTGCTGATGCCCGTCGCCGTGTTCATCGCCGCCGCCGTGCGGTTCGGCGGCGAACGGCGCGACCGCAGGCTCGCCGCGCTCCGGCTGATCGGCTCCGACGGCGGGATGACCCGGCGCATCGCGGCCGGCGAGGCACTGGCGGGCGCGCTGCTCGGCCTGGTCCTCGGCACGGTGTTCTTCCTGTTCGGCCGCCAGGTGGCCGGCACCGTCGAAGTGATGAACGTCAGCGTGTGGCCCAGCTACCTCAACCCGTCGCCCGTGCTGGCCGCACTGGTCGCGCTGGCGGTGCCCTCGGCCGCGGTGCTGGTCACCCTGTTCGCGTTGCGCGGCGTGGTCATCGAACCCCTCGGCGTGGTCCGCTCGACGAAGCCGTCGCGCCGCCGGCTGTGGTGGCGGCTGCTGCTGCCGGTGGCCGGCCTCGCGCTGCTCTATCCCATGATCGGACAGGGCCGCGGCAACGGCGAGTTCAACGAGTACCAGGTGATCGGCGGCGTCCTGCTGCTCCTCGTCGGGATCACCGCCCTGCTCCCGTGGCTCGTCGAGAAGGTCGTCGCCCGGCTCGGCTCGGGCGGCGTCGCCTGGCAACTGGCCGTACGAAGGCTCCAGTTGAGCAGCGGTACGGCGGCCCGCATGGTCAACGGCATCGCGGTCGCGGTGGCCGGGGCCATCGCCCTGCAGATGCTGTTCGCCGGGGTCGAGAGCGACTACACGGCGGCCACGGGCAAGGACGTGCATCTCGCCCAGATGCAGGTGACCGTGCCGCGCGGCCCGTCGCTGACGCACACCAGACAGGCGTTCGCCGACACCGCCGGCGTCAGCAAGGTCACCGCCCTGTGGGAGCAGTACCTGGGCGACAAGTCCTGGAAGTCGCAGAACGGCCCGGACCTCTCCACCGAGCTGATCGTCGGCGACTGCACGGCCCTGCGGGAGCTGGCGAAGCTGCCGTCGTGCAGGGACGGCGACCGTTTCGCCCTCGAGGGCAGCGAGTACCCCAGCTATGCACCGAAGCTGAACGTGCCCGGCAAGAAGCTGTACATGGAGACGGACGGCTCCTTCCCCGGGAGGACCACGGAGATTGTCTGGACCGTGCCCGCGGGCGTGCGGAAGGCGCAGGCGATCGAGGACATGACCGGTCAGCGGCGCGGCGGCTTCCTGCTGACGCCCGGCGCGCTGCCCAAGGAGGCCGCGACGGCGCTCCGCGGTCAGCTGTACCTCTCGTTCGACGAGTCGGTGCCGGACGCCTACGACCGCGCACGCAACACGGCGGCGCGGCTGGATCCGCTGTCCCAGCCGATGAACTGGTCGGCCACCCGGCAGGACCTGAAGTTCTCCTCCATCCGCACCGGACTGCTCGTCGGGTCGGCGTGTGTGCTGCTGCTGATCGGGGCGAGTCTGCTGGTCTCGCAGCTGGAGCAGCTGCGCGAGCGCAAGAAGCTGCTGTCGGCCCTGGTCGCCTTCGGCACCCGGCGGCGCACGCTGGGTCTGTCGGTGCTGTGGCAGACGGCCGTCCCGATCGCGCTGGGACTGCTGCTGGCCATGGCCGTGGGTCTCACGCTGGGCACCGTCCTGCTGAAGATGACGCGCACGACGGTCCGCGTCGACTGGGGCAGCGTGCTGGCGATGACCGGCTTCGGCGCGGCGGTCGTCCTGATGGTGACGCTTGTGAGCCTCCCGCCGCTGCTGCGGCTGATGCGGCCGGACGGCCTGCGCACGGAATGACGTACCGCGTGACGTACCGCGTGCGCACGGTATGAGCCGTGGAGACGACGGTCCCTCCCCGCCCGGGGAGGGACCGTCCGCGTTCACAGCTGGTACTCCCGTACCACCCTTCGCACCTGCGCGAACAGCATGCCGACGTTCACGGACTTGCGGCAGACGACCACCGCGACCACGTCCTGCTGCTCGGTCATCCGCACGAACAGGTGAGTGAGGTTCTCACTGTTGACGAGGATCTCCTGGAAGAAGTGGTTGTCGCTCTGCACCCCGCGACGCTCCTTGAAGACGTCCTCGATCATCACGACCGTGCGTCCCTGGAACAGGTCGAGCGTCGCCCCGGCCAAGAGGTCCAGTACCTCCGGCGGGTGGTTGTCGACGGTCTCGTAGGACAGGAGCATGCCGGTGGACATGTCGACGACGCCGGAGGCGACGCAGTCGGGGGCATCCGTGCGCAGTGACTTGACCAGGCCCATCACCTGGTCGGAGAAACCCGGGGTCATACGTTTCGTCGCCATCCCTTCAGACTCCTTCGGCGGTCTTCACGGTCGTCCCGTCCGCCGCGGTCCGCGCGGTCGTCCGGTCGGTGAGGATCAGGTCGATGCGGCGCAGGGCCGGCTGGGTCGCCCGGTGCAGGCGTTCCACGTCCATGCCCTCGTCGCCGAGCACGACCATCAGCGCGGTGTCTCCCACCGCGTAGAACGCGGCGCAGCCGTGGCTGCCGTAGGCCACCGTGCGGTGCAGGGCGCCGCGGGCGGTCGCCTCGGCGGTGCGGCGGGCCAGGCCGAGGCCGGCCGCGGCGAGGGCGGCGAGGCCCTCGGGGTCGATCGAGTCGGCCGTGTCGGCGGCGATGAGCAGTCCGTCGGCCGCCGCGACCGCCGTGTCGGTGATCCCGGTCACCTGCTCGCGCAGGCCGCGCATCTCCCGCGCGAGGGCTTGGTGGTCCATGAGTGCAACTCCCCTGATTCTGATGGCATGTGACCGTCTGTTCTCTGTGGGGGGTTTCCGCGTGCCGTGGTGTCCCGCGTGGCCGTGGGGGTTCTGGCGGGCCGTCATTTCGCCGTCGGGTTGCGCAGGCGGAAGAACTCCTTCCAGCCGGGGCCGTTGCGTTCCGGCGTGAGGGCCTCGTGGATGCCGCTGGCGCCGGGCCTGCGGCGGGGCAGGGCGGCCGCCTCCGGGGCCGGCGGCGGCTGGGGCGGCGCCGGCTCGCGGGGGCGCACCCCGTGTCCGTCGGGCGGCAGCCGGACGGGGATCGGGTGGGGGGAATCCACGCACTCCAGGAGCCCCTCGCCCAGCATCCGGGCCACCTCGACGGTGACGGTGTACACCCCGCGGCCGGTGCGGAAGGCGAGGTCGCGGGCCGTGCGCCGGCCGTCCGCGTGGGCGAGCAGCTCGCGCTGCAGGACGCCGAGGCGGGCCGCCGCCAGGGAGAGCGGCGCGGGCACGGGACGCTCCCGGTCCGGGCGCACGGGGCACGGCATCGCGAGCAGCGCGGCCAGTTTGCGCGAGGCGACCTGGAGCAGCCGGGTGGGTGGTTCGCCGACGGCGACCGAGGCCGGTGTGAGACCCGTCGCCGGACCGCGTTCGCAGCCGTCGACGCTGCCCGCGACGACCGCGAACGCCGCGTCCTGGAGGGCCATCGCGCATACGACCCGGAGCTGGGCCGCGCCCGTGTAGCCGTGGGCGACCAGCCCGGCGGCCGGCCAGCGCGCGCCGCCCGACTCGCGCACCAGCGCGGTCCACTCCTCGCCGCCGATCCGGCCGGAGCGCAGCAGCAGCGCCTCGGGGGCGGGCGCGCCCGGCGACTCGACGGCGACGACCAGGCCGCCGTCCAGATGGAAGACGCCGCCGGGCGAGCCGGTCACGCACAGTTCTCCGGTGAAGCCGTCCCGGCCGCACGCGGCGAGGTCGCGTGCCAGCAGCTCGTAACCCGACATCAGCCCGACATCACTCCCCGGCGGCCTCTCGCACATACGCCTGACGCGTAGCGCTGAGGAGGGAAGGTGTATCAGTCAGGGCGCATATTCCAGCGCGGGATTCCCGACCTGCCCCCAGCTGACGGAAGTTGTTCTCTGGATGGACCCAAATCTCTTTGTTCGGGGCTCATTTGACCGCTTGACCGACCTCAGTCGTCGCCGCCGAGCACCCGGACCGGCAGGGGTCGCAGCGCCCTGCGCAGCGCGCCCGCCAGCTCTTCGTACTCCGCCCCGCGCGCCGCGCCGGTGCGCATCGCGAGGGCGATCCGGCGGGCGGGCGCGGGGGCGGCGAAGGAGCCGGTGAGCAGGCGCGTGCTGCGGCTGGTCTCGACGGTGACGGCGGTGCGCGGCAGCAACGTGCAGCCCAGTCCGCCGGCGACCAGCTGGACGAGGGTCGACAGGCCGGCGGCCGTGGTGGTCACCGGCGCGTCGCCGCGGCCCGCCTCCCGGCAGATGTCGAGGGCCTGGTCGCGCAGGCAGTGCCCCTCGTCCAGGAGCAGCAGGTTGAGCTCCCTGAGCGCCTCGCGCGGGATGCCCTGCTGTCCGCCGAGCTCATGGCCGAGCGGCGTCACGAGTACGAAGTCCTCGTCGAACAGGGGCAGTTCCCGCACCCCGGGGACGCCGAGGGGCACGGCCAGCAGCAGGAGTTCCAGACGGCCGGTGTGCAGGCCGTCGAGGAGGCCGGCGGTCTGCTCCTCGTGGACCTGGAGGTCGAGGTGCGGATAGCGCTCGTGGACCAGGTGCAGCACGGTCGGCAACAGGTAGGGCGCGACGGTCGGGATGACGCCGAGGCGCAGCGTCCCGGTGAAGGGGGCCCGCACCGCCTCGGCCTCGTCCATCAGCGCCTCGATCTCGCCCAGCACCGCCCTGGCCCGGACGACGAGCCGTTCGCCGGCCGGCGAGAGCAGGACCTTGCGCGTCGTACGCTCGAGGAGGGTGACCCCGAGCGACTCCTCCAGGGCCGAGACGGCGCCGGACAGGGCGGGCTGGCTCATGCCGATCGCGGCGGCCGCGTCCCGGAAGTGCAGGTGCTCCGCGACGGCCACGAAGGCCCGCAGCTGGGCCGGGCTGGGCGGCCGACGCGTGGCGTGCACGGCCCTGCCGGCCGCCGCTCGACCGGCCGCCGCTCGACCGGCGGCCGCCCCGGCGCCCACCGCTCGGCCGCCCCTCGCCCTGCCGCCCACACCCCTGGCATCCACATTACCCTCAGTCACTGATAGATATCTTCGATCAACCCTATCGAGTGTAGCCATTTCCTGAATCAATGCACCCTGTGCCACGATCGAGGCCGTCCAACCCACGGGGAGTGTCCGCGATCCGGACACCCCTTCGCTGCAAGGAGAGCGTGTGCTCACTGTCGGTGACAAGTTCCCCGAGTTCGAACTGACCGCCTGCGTCTCGCTGGAGAAGGGCGCGGAGTTCGAGCAGATCCACCACAAGTCCTACGAGGGCAAGTGGCTCGTGGTCTTCGCGTGGCCCAAGGACTTCACCTTCGTCTGCCCGACCGAGATCGCCGCGTTCGGCAAGCTGAACGACGAGTTCGCCGACCGTGACGCGCAGATCCTGGGCTTCTCCGGCGACTCCGAGTTCGTCCACCACGCCTGGCGCAAGGACCACCCGGACCTGACCGACCTGCCGTTCCCGATGATGGCCGACTCGCGGCACGAGCTGATGCGCGACCTCGGCATCGAGGGCGAGGACGGCTTCGCCCAGCGCGCCGTGTTCGTCGTCGACCCGAACCGCGAGATCCAGTTCACGATGGTCACCGCGGGCTCCGTGGGCCGCAACCCCAAGGAGGTCCTGCGGGTCCTGGACGCCCTGCAGACCGACGAGCTGTGCCCCTGCAACTGGACCAAGGGCGAGAACACCCTCGACCCGGTCAAGCTGCTGGCCGGGGAGTGAGCTGAGATGTCCCTCGACGCCCTGAAGTCCGCGATACCGGACTACGCCAAGGACCTGAAGCTCAACCTGGGCTCGGTCATCGGCAACTCCGACCTCCCCGCACAGCAGTTGTGGGGCACGGTCCTGGCGACCGCGATCGCCTCCCGCTCCCCGATCGTGCTGCGCGAGCTCGCCCCGGAGGCGAAGGCGAACCTGTCGCCGCAGGCCTACACCGCGGCACGCTCGGCCGCGGCCGTCATGGCGATGAACAACGTGTTCTACCGCACCCGCCACCTGCTGTCGGACCACGAGTACGGCAACCTGCGGGCCGGCCTGCGGATGAACGTCATCGGCAACCCCGGCGTCGACAAGGTCGACTTCGAGCTGTGGTCGTTCGCCGTCTCCGCGATCAACGGCTGCGGGATGTGCCTCGACTCCCACGAACAGGTGCTGCGCAAGGCGGGCGTCGAGCGGGAGGTCGTCCAGGAGGCCTTCAAGATCGCCTCGGTGATCCAGGCGGTCGGCGTGACGCTGGACGCGGAAGCGGTCCTCGCGGACGTCTGATCCGCACGCCCCCGCTCCCCCGCTCCGCCTCACCGCGACGCGGCAGGGCCCGTCGGTCTCCGACGGGCCCTGCCGCGTTCGGCAGTCCACCTGGTGCGGCGCCTACCCGGGCGGTGTGTCCTGGCCCTCGTCGGCCGGAGGTTCCGGTTCCCGGCTCTGCCGCGCGGCCGTCACGGGCGCCACCCCCGAGGCCGTCGCCCCTCTCGGCCGCGGAGCGTGCCGCAGGGCCTGCTCCCTGGAGTAGGCGTGCAGATAGCCCACCACCGTGTTGGTGACCGCCACCAGGGGCACGGCCACGATCGCGCCGCCGATGCCCGCGACCATGCCGCCGGCCGCGACCGACAGGACCACCGCCAGCGGGTGGACGCGCACCGCCCGCCCGAGGATGAACGGCTGGAGGATGTGTCCCTCGATCTGCTGGACCGCGAGCACGACGGCCAGGGTCATCACCGCCGTGAACACGCCCTGGGTGACCAGCGCGACCACGACCGCCAGCGCGCCGGACGCGACCGCGCCGACGAGCGGGATGAACGAGAACAGGAAGATGAAGACGGCGAGCGGGACGGCCATCGGCACGTCGAGGAAGTAGATGCCGAGGCCGATGAAGATGGCGTCGATCAACGCGACGATCACCGTGCCGCGCACATACGCCGTGAGCGTCGCCCAGGCCCGCGGTCCGGCGCCCGCGACGCCCGGCCGGGCCGCCGCCGGAACCAGTTTGAGGGTCCACTCCCAGATGCGCTTGCCGTCGTAGAGCAGGAAGAGCGTCGAGAAGAACGCCAGCAGGATGCCGGTCAGCGCCTCGACCACGACGGTGACGCCCTCCAGGCCCGCCGAGGTGATCGAGTCCGTGTTGTCGCCGATCGCGTCCCGCAGGTTCTTCGCGATGCCGTTGATCTGCTTGTCGGTGACGTGGAAGGGGCTGTTGAGCAGCCAGCGGCGCAGATCGTCGATGCCGTCCTGGACCTGGTCGGAGAGGTTGTCGATGTTCGCCATGACCTGCCAGGTCACGAACCAGCCCATCAGGCCGATGACGACGAACCCGAGGATCGCCGTCAGTGCGGTGGCGGCGCCCCCGGGGACCCCTGCCCGCTTCAACCGGGCCACGGTGGGCTGCAGCAGCGCCGTGAGGAGCAGGGAGACCACGAAGGCCATCACGACCAGCTGGATCGCGGTGATGACCTTCATCAGCACCCAGACGGTCCCCGCGAGCACCAGCAGCCGCCAGCCGGCCTCGGCGGCCACCCGGACCCCCCACGGGACGGCCTGCGCGGGATCAGGACGCGGGGCGGGCTCGAGCGGCTCCGGGTACTCCTCGGGGGACGACGTCGCGTCGGGCGGTGTCGTCTCCGGCTCGGCCGCGCCCTCCCGCTCGACCTCGGCGCGCCGCTCGTCGAGCCGCTCGCTCATCTCGCTGAGACCGGCGCCGAGCCGGCCGAGCCACCGTGGCACTCTCGACATGATCCGTCCTCTTCCCCCGTCTCTCCCCACCACTCCCCCTGGAGTCGTCGGTCCCGGTCGTACGACCGTACAGGGCGACAGCCCCTCCCCCGGTGCACGGGGAGGGGCTGTGGGGGACGGGAGCGGCCGGAGCGTCACGCCGGACCGGGCGGGCCGTCAGCACGGAGGGGACGGGCCGTCGGCGCGGAGCGGAACAGTCCGTCAGTACGAGCCGTTGGCCTGCCAGAAGGCCCAGGCGTCGCAGGGGCTGCCGTACCGCTCGTTCATGTAGTTCAGGCCCCACTTGATCTGAGTGGCCGGATTGGTCCGCCAGTCGGAGCCGGCGGACGACATCTTCGACCCGGGGTAGGCCTGGACGAGGCCGTACGCGCCCGAAGAGGGGTTGACGGCCCGGTAGTTCCACGTGGACTCGTGGTTCACGATGTTGCTGAAGCACTGGAACTGGCCGCTCGGCACCATCTGCTGGGCGATGGCCTTGACCTCGCCGACCGTGTACGAGGCCTGCTGCGGGAAGTCGCCGGCGTCACCGGTGGGACCGGCCGACGCGCTCTGGGTCCGTGCGGCCGCACGGTCCTTGGCCTCCTGCGCGGCCTTCGCCCGGGCCTCGGCCTTCTCTTCGGCTTTCTCGGCGGCCTTCTGCTTGGCCACCGCGTCCTTGGCGGCCTGCTTGCGGGCCGTCTCCTCCGCCGCCTTGCGTGCGGTGGTGTCCGCCGCAATGGCCTGGACGGTCGCCTGGTGCGTCATCGAGTCGGTCTGCACCTGGGCGAGCTGTCCGGCCGGTAAATCGGCGAGCAGCGTGGAGTCGCCCACCGCCTGGGCGTCGTCGGCGGGCTGCGCGGCGCTGCCCTGGGCGACCCCCACGACGGCTCCGACGGTGGTGACGGCGGTCGCCGATGCCACGGCGAAGCCCCTGACCGATATCCGGTTCACACGAATTCCTTCTGCAGTGTCATCGGGTGAAGGGACGACGAACGGCCGAGGGCCGCGCGGGCCCTCGGCTCAGTCGTTCGGTACCGGTCGCCGGCCCAGGTCGTCACCGCGCAGCGGCGTCGGCTGCCCATCGGGCTGCCTAGTACCAGTGGTTGGCCTGCCAGAACGACCACGCCTCACAGGGACTGCCGTACCGGCTGTCCATGTAGTTCAGGCCCCACTTGATCTGGGTGGCCGGGTTGCTCTGCCAGTCGGCGCCGGCGGACGCGTATTTGCCGGCGGGCAGCGCCTGGAAGAGGCCGTAGGCGCCGGAGGAGGCGTTGACCGCGTGGTAGTTCCAGCTGGACTCGTGGTCCACGATGTTGCTGAAGCACTGGAACTGGCCGCTCGGCACCATCTGCGCCGCCATCGCCTGGATCTGCCCGATGCTGTACGAGCCCTGGATCGGGAAGTCGCCGGCGCTGCGGCTGGCCTTGGCCTTGGCCTCCGCGCGGTCCTTGGCGGCCTTCTCGGCGGCCTTCTTCTTCGCGACAGCCGTCTCGGCCGCGGCCTTGCGCGCGGCTTCCTCGGCATCCTTCTTCGCGCCCTCGTCAGCGGCGATGGCCTGGTAGCTGGCCTGCTGCGTGAGGGACGCCGTCTGCACCTGGGCCTGCTGGCCTACAGGGATGTCGGCGAGGAGCGTCGCGTCGCTTGCCGTCGCATCTGCGTCGTTGGCCTGCGCGACGCTGCCCGAGGCAACGCCGACGACGCTTCCGACAGCGGTGACCGCCGTGGCCGAGGCCACTGCGAGTCCCCGGACCGAGATCCGGCTCACACGGTTTTCCTTCCAGCGTCGCCCGCTTCGGTGACCCTGGCGGACGCAATCGTGCCCTTGTCGCTGGTCTCCGAACTGCGGGGTCACAGGAGACACGGGCCCGGTGGGCAACTCCCGGTGCGGGAGCGCCGCGTGGTGCACGGGCGGCATACGACGGTCGATATGGAGTTGACGGTGATGCTCAAGCGGTGCCGTACTGCTGGGGGCACAGGTGTGTCGCATGCGGGGCCTGACAGGACTGAGACTTTGCCGTAACCGGACTGCGTGAGGCAATTCCGAGTTACGTGTGAAAGCTCACACCCTCCGGGACCCTGGGGATTTCTCGAAACCCCCACATACGCCGGCGCCGCCCGGCTAGGCTCACTGCCTTTGCCGGACGGCGCCAACCGTCGCATTACCCCGATTACTTGGGGCAGCTACTTCAGATCTGCCCATCCTCCAGCATTTCGGTCACTAGTGCCGCGATCTGGGACCTCTCGGACCGGTTCAGCGTCACGTGGGCGAAGAGCGGATGCCCCTTCAGTTTCTCGACGACGGCGACCACGCCGTCATAACGGCCGACCCGCAGATTGTCCCTTTGCGCCACATCGTGGGTCAGAACCACCCGGGAATTCGCGCCGATCCGGGACAGAACGGTGAGCAGCACATTCCGTTCGAGCGACTGCGCCTCGTCGACGATCACGAAGGCGTCGTGGAGGGAGCGTCCCCGGATGTGGGTCAGGGGCAGGACCTCCAGCATCCCGCGTGCGGTGACCTCCTCGATGACCTCGCGGCTGGTGACCGCGGACAGCGTGTCGAAGACCGCCTGCGCCCAGGGACCCATCTTGTCGGCCTCGGACCCGGGCAGATAGCCCAGCTCCTGCCCGCCCACCGCGTACAGCGGCCGGAAGACCATCACCTTCTGGTGCTGACGGCGCTCCAGGACCGCCTCGAGACCCGCGCAGAGCGCGAGCGCGGACTTGCCGGTGCCGGCCCGGCCGCCCATGGACAGGATCCCGACGTCCGGGTCGAGCAGCAGATCGAGGGCGATGCGCTGCTCGGCGCTGCGGCCCTTGATGCCGAAGGCCTCGCGGTCGCCGCGCACGAGGCGGACGTCTCCGTCGGCGGTGACCCGGCCCAGGGCCTTGCCGCGCTCCGACTGGATGGTCAGACCGGTGTGCACGGGCAGGCCCGCGGCCTCGGGCACGTGGATGTGCCCGACGTCGAAGAGGATGTCCACCTGCTCGCCGGACAGGGTCAGTTCGGACATTCCGGTCCAGCCGGAGGAACCCGTGATGGCGAGTTCGGCGCGGTACTCCTCGGCGAGGAGACCGACCGAGGACGCCTTGATCCTGAGCGGCAGGTCCTTCGACACGACGGTGACGTCGAATCCCTCGGCCTGCAGATTGCGGGCGACCGCGAGGATGCGGGAGTCGTTGTCCCCCAGGCGGTAGCCGGTCGGCAGCACACTGGGGTCCGAGTGGTTGAGCTCGACACGGACGGTGCCGCCGAGTTCCCCGATCGGGATGGGGGCGTCGAGGCGACCGAACTTCACCCGGTAGTCGTCCAGCAGGCGGAGCGCCTGCCGGGCGAAGTAGCCGAGCTCCGGATGGTGCCGCTTGGCCTCCAGCTCCGTGACCACGACGATGGGAAGCACGACCTCGTGCTCGTCGAATCGGGTCAGGGCGTTCGGGTCGGCCAGCAGGACGCTGGTGTCGAGAACATAGGTGCGCCGGTCTGGCATACGGCGCTTTGTGCTGGTCACCACGGAAGGACGTACCCCCTCGGATGAGGTCGGGGAGCGACGGAGTGGAAGCAGGGCCGGGAGGGCGGGAAGAACCAGGCCGGTCGTCGGCCGCCGCTGTGCACGGGCCGAGTACCGGCCCCCCGCTGCTTCTTCCGTGCCGTGACCGCACGGTCGGGCTGGTGCAAAGGGCCTCCCGGGCGGACGGCCCCGTGCCGTCCGCTGAGATCCGACACCCGTGGTTCGGGCGTCGACCTGCTTGGCTTATGCCCTCGAAAACGCGCCGTCATGCCACGGCATATGACGGCGCGCCGGTGAACTCCGCGTTACTTCCGCCCCGGAAAGGGGTAGACGGGGCGCCCCGGAAGGGCGCACGTGTGCGGCGGTTCAGCCGCCGTAGCGGCGGTGGCGGGCCGCGTAGTCGCGCAGGGCGCGCAGGAAGTCCACCTTGCGGAAGGCCGGCCAGAAGACCTCGCAGAAGTAGTACTCCGCATGGGCCGTCTGCCACAGCATGAACCCGGACAGCCGCTGCTCGCCGCTGGTGCGGATCACGAGGTCGGGGTCGGGCTGGGCGCCGGTGTAGAGGTGGCGGCTGATCAGGTCGACGCTGACGGAGTCCGCGAGGTCCTCCATCGAAGTGCCCCGGTCCGCCGCGTCCACGATCATCGAGCGCACGGCGTCGGCGATCTCCTGGCGGCCGCCGTAGCCGATCGCGACGTTGACCAGTATCCCGTCGACGTGGGCGGTGGACTCCTCGGCCTCCTTCAGCGCGGTCTGCACATGGGAGGGGAGGATGTCGGCCGTGCCGACGTGATGGACGCGCCAGCGGCCGTCGGCGGCGAGCGTGCGCACGACGTCCTCGATGATGCCGAGGAGCGGGACGAGTTCTTCCTGGGGGCGGTCGAGGTTGTCCGTCGAGAGCAGCCAGAGGGTGACGACCTCGACGTCCGTCTCGGTGCACCAGCCGAGGAACTCCTCGATCTTGTCCGCACCGGCCCGGTGGCCGTGCTCGGTCGTGGAACCCGAGGCCTTCGCCCAGCGTCGGTTGCCGTCCATGATGACGCCGATGTGCTTGGGCACCTGAGCGTGGTCCAGGTGGCCTTCCACCCGGCGTGCGTACAGCCTGACCAGAAGGCCGCGCAGCTTGTCGCGCAGGTTCACGTGATTGTCAGCCCCTCCGAACGGTGCGGTCCCCGCGGGGCGCAGCCTACCCCTGTGCGGACTTGGGCAAAAAAACGGGCCGGTCCGTGGGGGGGAGACGGACCGGCCCGAGGGGGGGTTTCCACCATAACCCTTCGTGAGTGCTGATGCGCGCATCGGCGCGCCACAACTACTCTCCGCAGTCGATCGACGACGCGGCGGTGACCGTTTCGATCGTCGATCATGGGTGGTTCATGGCCGGAACGCATCTGATTCCCAGGGAAAGTCAGCCGTTCGCCGACGGAAGTCCCGGGTCCGGGGCGCATCCACCACCGTCCGCCCCTCCGCCCGAGCATCCCCCCGACGGGCTAACCCGAGGAGAACCCCACCTTGACGAGGGCGTCACCGCGCAGCCCCCTCCGCTGCGCGGTGACGTCCACGCAGCTTTGCTCACGCGAATTGCCTCCGCTAGAACCTACGTGAGGGCGACGGGTGACAGGAACCGATCGCGATAACGATGTGGAAACTCCGTGAAGGCCGCGGTCGGGTGGTGACGGGGCTACGGCCGGCGGGCTTCCACGAGGTGGCGGGTGCTGTGCGCGACGAACGGGCCGTCGGCCTCGATCTGCTCGTGCAGGGCGCGGAGCCGGGGCCGGTAGGCCGCCACCGTGAAGCCGGGAACCATCCACACGACCTTGCGCAGGAAGTGCACGACGGCGGCGATGTCGTGGAACTCGACGCGCAGCCGTTCCGCCCGCAGGTCGACGATCTGAAGTCCCGCCGCCTCCGCGTCGGCGCGCTCACGTTCGGGGTGCCGGTTGCCGCTCACCTCCTGCGGCTGCGGCCCGAGGAAGTACTCGACGAGCTCGAAGACGCTGCGGGGGCCGACGTGTTGGGCGAAGTAGGTCCCGCCGGGCTGCAGCACACGGGTGATCTCGCGCCAGGGGGGCCGCACCGGATGCCTGCTGCTGACGAGGTCGAAGGCGGCGTCCGCGAAGGGCAGCGGGGCGTCCTCCGGGGACGCGACGACCGCGATGCCGCGCGGTCGCAGCAGCGTGGTCGCCTTGGCGACGTTCGCCGGCCACCCCTCTGTCGCGACGGTGAGGACGGGGGCCTTGGGCGCGGCCCGTTCGAGAGCGAAGTCCAGCACCTCCCCGCCCCCGGTCTGCACGTCGAGCGCGGCATGCGCGCCCGCCAACCGCCCGGCCAGCGACAGCGCGTACCCCCAGGAGGGCCGCGCCTCGGTCGCCCGCCCCTCGAACCAGGAGAAGTCCCAGCCGTCGGTGGGGACGGCTGCGCCCTCGGCCACCAGGTCCTCGAAGGCGGCACGCTCGCCGCGGTCGTCCTGCTTCATAGGGGGATCGTCGCAGAGGGCCGGAACCGAGCGCGTGCGATTTTCCCCCACGGACCGGGTCCCCGGATTCCGACCCCGGAGAGCCCCCCTCAGCTCGTTCCGTCCACCTCGACCGTGACCCGCGCGCCCGCCTCTACGCCCCACCCCGCCATGGTCCCCGCCTCCGCCTCCAGCACGTGCCGGGCGCGCAGCCGCGGCAGGCCGAGGCGGCCGGGGCGCATGGTGCGGACGGCGAGGACGGTGAGGTCTCCGCTCAGGTAGGCCACGTCGATGGGGATGCGCATACGGAACGTGTGGATGCCGGAGGCCGGGGAGAGCAGCAGCGCGCCGTCGACGGCGTCCCTCCCCAGCAGGCCTTTGGTGCGCGCCCGGTAGGAGGCGGCGACCTCCAGCGGGACGATCGCGACGGCCCCGCCGTCCCCGTGCACCGTCAGCCGGCCCCGCCCGTCACGCCAGCGCCTCATGTCCCACCTTTCGCGTCCTCCAAGGCCTACCCTTCCGACCGTCCGCCGAGTCCGTCCATGGTCCAGCGAGGTGCGTGATGCGCAAGATCGTCCTGATGATGTCGGTGTCCCTCGACGGGTACATCGAGGGCCCGGACCGTGACATCTCCTGGCATCGCGTCGACGAGGAACTCCACCGGCACATGAACGACGTCGTCCGAGGGCTGGGCGGCCTGCTCTCCGGACGGGTCACGCACGAGCTGATGGCCGGCTTCTGGCCCACGTTCGACTCCGGCCCCGACGTCGACCCCGACGGGGCCATGGCCGAGTTCGCCGGCATCTGGCGGGCGATCCCGAAGTACGTGTACTCCCGGTCCCTGCAGCACGCCGACTGGAACACGGTGATCGTCCGGGAAGTCGTGCCCGACGAGGTCCGCGCCCTCACCCGGCAGCCCGGCGGGGACCTGGGGCTCGGCGGGGCCGACCTCGCCGCGGCCTTCCTGCGCCACGGCCTCGTCGACGAGATCCGCCTGTACGTCCACCCCGTCCTCATCGGCCGCGGCAAACCCCTTTTCCCCCGGTCCGACACCCTGGCCCCACTCGCCCTTGTCGAGTCCCACACATTCGGAGGCGGAGTCGTCCTGCTGCACTACCAGCGGGCGCGGGAAGAGGGCATGCAGACCGACGGGGAATCCGCGAACGGATAAAGCCGAACACCACCGCCCGGCGGACGGGCGCCAATTCCGCGATGACCCGGGAATTCGTCACCAGGACGGCCGGCTTCGGTTCCGCCTTTCCGTACTCTCGCTTTCCCACTCGCGATCCGGAAACCGCCGCCGGCGAAACAGCGCGACCGGGTCCTGTCCGGCGGTGCGTGGCCGCCAGCACCCAACAAGGCGTGGACCCAAGGGACTTGCGGCCGCCCTGCTCGCCGCCGCCGAGCGGGTGTGGGGATGCGTCCGCCAAGTGACGTTTGTCCTCCCAACAAAGCGACCATATCGAACAAACGCTTGATCGACTGGGCGCTCATGGCTAACCTTGCGAGTTCGCCAACGCCTTGTTGGACACCACCCACAAAAGGAATCGCGTGCTCAAGAACCGCCGGCTCAAGCGAATAGGCACCGTCGCAGGCACCCTCTCGGCCACCCTTCTTCTCACCGTCACCCAGGCGAGCGCCGCCGGCGAAGTCGAGCGTGCGACCGCCACCGACTACGCCAACGAGGTCGAGTGGGTGAAGTGCGCCACCAAGCAGGAGGACGGCGGCATCATCTACCGCGCCTGCTTCTCGCCCCCCGGCGACTGGTTCTCGGTCTACGACGGGAAGGCGGACGGCTCCTCCGCCGTCGTGGACTGGGAAGTGGGAAACCGGTTCGGCTCCATCTTCAACGCTGACGGGGCCAGCACGGACCGCTACAAGAACAAGGACTTCACCGAGAGCGTCACCATCCGCTTCCGCGTCTGCCTCGGCCACTGGAACACCAAGCTGATCACCGCGGGCACCTGCTCCGGCTGGGTCAGCAACCTCACCTGACGAGAACCTTCGACGAGGCGCGCCTGACGCGGCTGCGGCGTCCCGTCGGCCCGGAGCGCCGCCGGCACCCACGGCACGGGTGCGAATCAGCAGCCCCGGGACCGTCGGCGCGGTCGCCGGGGTCCCTGCCGCGCACCGCCGGGAGAACGTGCGCGGCCGCGGCGCCTTCGCCGGTCAGCTCGCCGTGCGCGGGAACGTGACCTCCACTCGGCGGTTCTTCTTGCGGCCCGCCTCGGTCGAGTTGTCGGAGATGGGGTACTGCTCGCCGTAGCCGCGCACCTCGAAGGTGATCTTCGGGTCGTTCAACTCGCCCGCGAGTTCCGCCTGGACGGCGTCCGCCCGCTGCTTCGACAGAACGTCGCCGTGCGCGGAGGAACCCAGGTTGTCGGTGAACCCGAAGACGCGGACCAGGGTGGTGTTCTGCTTCTTGATCTCGGCGGCGATCGTCGTGATGCGCGCCTTCGCCTCCGCGCCGAGCTTCGCGCTGTCCTTGCCGAAGAGGACTTCCGCCTGGAGCGCGAAGGTCACGTCGGCGTTGGTGTCCTCCCGGCGTTCGTCGCCCGTCTCGTCCTCGACGACCTGCTTGATGTCGAGCACCTTGGGCTCGGCGAGCGTTCCGCCCTCGGGGAGTTTGAGATCGGGGTCGTTGGGGTCGACGTCCACGGGCGCGGACGCGGTGGGTTCGGTGCCGGGCGGCACGCTGGGGGTGTCGGCCTCCGCGGGAGCAGGGACGACGAGCACGGCGGCGACGGCGAGGCCGGCGAGGGCGAGACGGAACGGGACGGGGCGGGTGCGGGGCATGGGGGGCCTCACCCGGAGATGGTGATCGAGGCCGAGGCGAACGTCGGCAGCTGGAACATGACGTCGGCGGTTCCCGCAGGGGGCGCCGGGAACTGCATGAAGACGGCGAGGCTTTCCCCCGCCCTGATCGTCGAGAATCCGGACGTCGTCAGGGGCCGCCCGTCCGTGTCACGCAGGACGTAGTACCGCTTCTTGCCCTTGGGATCGACGAGAGTGGCTCCGCCGAGCGACCGGCCGTTGCGGATGATCTCGGTCTCGTTGCCGCTCAGCGAGGACGGGACCACGACGCTCTTCGCGCCGTCGTTCTTCAGCGAGCCGTTCAGCGTGACGAATCCTCCGGAGTCGCGCTCGGCGGAGGTGATGTCGAGGATCAGCCCGTTGGACCCCTTCACCTCGGCCAGAGGCGTGTCCGCCTGCCCTTCCTGGGCGCTCGGTTTGGAGTTGCCGGCGCGGGAGGGCGACGAGGAGCTCTCGGGCCGCTTGTCGTCGTCGCCACCACCGCCGCAACCGGCCGCCCCGAGTGCGAGACCGGCCGCCACGGTCACCGCGACCATCCCCCTGCGGGCCTTCGTCGTGAACCGCATGCCCATGTCTGTGCTTCCTTCGTCGCTCGGCGTTCGCTTGTCAGTCGACCAGATGGACACGGAAGAGGTCCTGAGCTTTCGGCAGGTCCGCGGGGTGATCCGGATCCGGCGTCCAGTTCCCGTCGTCGCAGCTGAGTTGTGGCAGCACGTCGTCCTCCGCGTCCTCGCCGGGCGGTTCGAAGGTGCAGAGGGGGTCGATCTCGGCGGAGGCGGTGGCCTTGGACCGCACGTTCTCCGTACCGGGCACGATGGAATCCCCGACGGTCTTGTCGGTCCGCACACCGACGGTGAACCTCAGTCCGTCCTGCTGACAGCTGTCCACGCTCGCGTCGTTCTGCGCTGCCAGGTCGTACGCCCGCCAGCACGAGGGGGTGAGCCCCGCGGCGATGCCGTGGAAGATGTCCCACCACTTCGCCGGATCCTTGACGTCCAGCTTCCACAGTTCGGCGAGTTGGTCCCTGGTGTCCTGGGCCGCCGCGAGCGCCGCCGCGTCGGCCGCCGTCTGCGCACCGTTGCGGTTCGCCGCGGCCTGGCCGACCGCGAGGTAGGCGAACGCGAGAAAGAGCAGGCCCGCCACCACCGTGATGTAGATGGGGAAAGCCTGCCCTGCGTCACCGCGCCCACGCGGCGGCGTCAACCGCCGGTGACCTCGGCGATCTTCGCCGTGATCGCGTCGTAGATGGACTGGCCGATGTCCGTGCCCGTGATCGCCAGGACGATCGCCACGACCACGGCGATGATGCCCAGGTACTCCACCGCGGTCTGGCCGCTGTCGTTGCGGAATGCTCGGGACTGGACACGGGCGACGACCGTGCTGATCCACTGGGTCATGCTGTTCCCCTCCGGGTGTCGCGTGACCGGCTCGCTGGGTGCCGGTGCCGCTGTCGGCACCCTGAGCGTAGGCCTCGACACCGGTTCCGGTAGAGGGCCTGCGGGCCCAATCCCGGGCCCATTTCCGGACCGCGCGGCCGTTCCGTCGCCCGCTCGTCACCCGTCACCCCACCCCTCGGTGTGCGGCGCCGGGAGTCGTGCCGAGCCACGTGGCCGTGGCTTCGGAGCGGCTGGCGCTGTGGAGCTTCGCGAAGATGCGGTTGATGTGGTTCTTGACCGTCTTCTCGCTGATGAAACAAGTGGCGGCGATCTGCTGGTTGTTCATGCCCGACGCGATGAGGTCCATGATCTCCGCCTCCCTCGCGCTGAGCCGGCTTCTCGTGCCGGCGTCCCGTTCCCGTTCCCGCGTCGACTGTCCCACAGGCGGTTGCATCTGCGAAAGCAGATTCACAGAAGTCGCAGGAAATAGGGATGTTGGGTCCGTTTCTGCGTGTGCAGTCGCATCGGTGTAGAGGTGCGCCATCACCACCGTCGCCGCCGTGGGAGTGAGATGGGCGCGGCCACGGGTGATGTCCCGTACCGCCGAAGCCAGTTCCTCGGCGGTGAACTCCCCGTGGACCAGGTATCCGCCGGCTCCGCCCCGCAGGGCCGCCCGGACGATCTCGGCCTCGTGGCTGTACGTCAGCATCACGACCTGTGCGATCCGCGCCAGGTGCGGGAGGGCGGCGAGACCGTCGACGCCGGGCATGCGGACGTCCAGGAGGACGACGTCGGGGCGGTGCCGTACGGCGGCCTCGTAGGCCTCGCGGCCGTCCGCAGCCTCCGCGACGACCGTGATGTCCTCCCGGCCGGAGAGGAGAGCGGTCAGACCCGCGCGGACCACCGGGTTGTCGTCGGCCACGACGACGCGCACGGGGGCGGGACGGGGAGGCGGCGGGAAGAGCGGCTGCACCGCGGCGGGGGGTACGGGTGGGTCCGGCATGACGTGGTTGTCCTTCGGGTGCGGGAAGTCGTTCATGGGCGGGACGCCGTCAGGGGAAGTTCGAGGCGGACTTCGGTGCCCCCGGGGTGGGCGCCGCGGCCGATGTGGATGCGGGCGCCGATGGCGGCGGCCCGCTCCACCATTCCGACCAGACCGAAGTGACCGGATCGGCGCAGTTCTTCGAGCGTGGTGCCGTCGGGCAGGCCGCGGCCGTCGTCGTAGACGCTGATGCACAGGCGGTCGTCGTGGACGCCCGCGTGCACGGCGACGCGGGTCGGGTCGGCGTGGCGCCGGACGTTGTCCATGGCCTCCGAGGTGATCGTGAGGAGATGGCGGGCCACGGCGGGCGGCACGGGGAGCGTCGCCCGGTCGCCGGTGGCGTGGTAGCTGGCCGCCAGGCCGGTGCGGGCGGCGAAGTCCCGTGTGCGGGCCGCCAGTTCGGGCAGTACGTCGATGCCGCCCCGAGCGGTGTCCTGCGGCTCCTCACGACGCAGGTCGGTAAGGAGTTCGCGGGACTCCGCGGCGGCCTGACGTGCGGCGCCCGCGATCAGTTCGGCGTGCCGGCGCACCCGGGCCGGGTCCATGTCGGGCGAGCCCGCCGAGCGGGCCAGGGCGTCCGCGGCGAGGGCCACGCCGTGCAGCGTCTTGGCCACCGAGTCGTGCATCTCCCGGGCCAGCCGGGCGCGTTCCGCGGCCACCGCCTCGGTGACGGCGAGGCGCGCCTTGACGTCGGTCAGGGCGTGCGTCGCCGCGCCGAAGCGGAGCATGAGCCCTCGCAGCGTGGAGCCCATCGCGCCCGTGATGACGCAGAGACCGGGCAGCAGCAGCCGTTCCGCCACGCTCACGTCCGGCCCGTGCCGCAGCGCCGCGTGGACGAGCAGCAGGATCAGCGACTGGAGGGAGGCGAAGCCGGCGGCGCCCCGCCAGCCGTAGACGATGCCTGCCAGCAAAGGGGTGCAGACGCTGACATAGGCGAGCGTCGTGCCCGGGCCCGCGGAGACCAGCAGCAGAGCGCCGAGGAGGGTGTCCGCGACGAGCAGCGAGGGGTGTCTCAGCAGGAGGGGGCCGAAGCGTTCCCAGTCGCGGAAGAGGACGTACGAGCCCATGAAGGTGACGACCACCGCGGCCCCCACCAGTCGCACGCCCATTCCCGGGGCCGCGTTGAGGAGGGCCGTCGGGGACGCGACGGCGATCACGGCCAGCCGGAAGCCGAAGACCTGGCGGGACATCGCCTGCAGCGCGTTGACCTGGATCGGGATGGGGGGCGGATCCGCCGTCGGCTTCACCCGCCCCCTCGGCAGCCTGCCGCGCGCCTTGGTGAACGCCCTCGTGAACGCCCTCGTGAACGCCTTCGTGAACGCCCTCGCCGCTGCCGGGGACTTCGCCGCCGCCGTGTTCGCCGCCGTTGCCGACGCCGTGATCGCCGCCGGTGCCGTGGCTGTCGCCGGGGTCGTCGCTGCGCGGGCCGTCGCCGGGGTCGTCGCTGCCGTGGTCGTCGTCGCCGTCATCGCGGTCACCCACCCGCCTAGTCGCCCGTGAGCGGGCTGAAGTCCGTGCCGGAGCCGAGGAGCAGGCCGGCGCCGAGGAGGAGCATCGTCGCCGGGACCATGAACGTGGTGATCATCAACGTGGCCCTCGGGACCGCCCGGGCGGCCTTGCGGCGGGCGTTCTGGGCGTCCGTGCGGCGCATGTCCTTGGCGATCGACACGAGCGTGTCCACGATCGGCGCACCCAGTTCCTCGCCCTGCTGGAGCGCGGTGACGAACATGGCCACCTGCTCGGAGTCGTTGCGAAGGCGCAGTTCGGCGAAGGCCTGCCGCCGGCTCACCCCGAGGTCCATCTGCCGCAGGGTGATGCGGATCTCGTCCGCCCAGGGCCCTTCGTACTTCGACGCGACGCGGTCGAGGGCCTGGCGGAAGCCCAGCCCGGCGCTCACCACGACGGCGAGGACGTCCAGGAAGTCGGGCAGCGTCCGCTCGATCACGTCCTTGCGGATCCGGATCGCCGCCCAGATGCCGACCTCGGTCCAGAACACGGCGAACGCGAAGAGCAGCAGGGCCACGACGATCCTGCCCTGCAGCAGGAACACGAGCCCGCCGAAGCCGCCGAGAGCGCCGTACACCGCGCGGCGCGCCGCATAGCGGTCGATGGTCAGACCGCCCGGGTTGCCCGCCAGATCGATCTTGCGGCGGTACCGGGCGACCTGCTTGGGGCCCATCAGACGCAGCACGGCCGGGGCGTACCGCATGCCGAGCCGGTCCACGACCGAGTCGACCGCGCCGGTGCGGGTCGCGCCGACCTCGAGGGCCAGGGCCAGGTCCGGCGGAAGCTTGGCGTCCGCCCGGTACATGCGGATGCCGGCGAAGGCGCCCCAGACGGCGAGGCCCATGACGAGTGCGAGCAGTAGTTCCATGACGCGCGTTCCTTCCCGGCCGCTCAGACGTCGATGCGGGACATGCGGCGGATGAGGACGAAACCGACCGCGTACAGGGCGAAGGCGATGACGACGGCGCCCTGGCCGACCGGGGAGCCGGTCATGCGCTCCAGGGCGCCGTCCTTGACGCCGTTCATGAGGAAGAGGGAGCCCACCCCCAGCACCGGCACCGCGTACGCCGTCATGTTCACCTGCGACAGTTGGGTGCGCACCTCGCGCCGGGTCTCCTTGCGTTCCTCCAGCGTCTCCGTCAGGTTGCGCAGCGCGCCGACGACCTGGCCGCCGGCCCGGTTGGAGAGGACCAGGGTGGTGACGAGGACGACCAGTTCACGGGAGGGCAGGCGCTCGGCGAGTTCGCCGAGGGCGTCGTCCATGGAGTGGCCGACGGCCAACTGGTTGGCGACCCTGGCCAGTTCCTCACCGGCCGGCGCCTCCAGCTCCTCCGCCGCCATGCCGATCGCGGTGCGCAGCGCCAGTCCGGCATGGGTCGCGTTGGCCAGGATGCGGGCCAGTTCGGGAAGTTGGTTGATGAACTTCTCGATGCGCTTCTGACGCTGCCAGCTCAGGAACTGCCAGGCCGCCCACACGCCCAGCAGGCCGGCGATCGGCCCGAAGAAGGGGGCGAGGGTGGCCTGGCCGACGAGCCACAGGCCGGCCACCGCGGCCAGCAGGTAGACGGAGAACTCGCCCGGTGTCACGTCCAGGCCCGTCGCCGCGAGCTTCAGTTCCAGCCTGCGGCCGGTCCCGGTGCGACGCAGCCGCCGGTCCAGGGTGTGAAAGCGCCGTCGGCTGCTTCCGTGCACCTGCCCGGCGGAGGTCAGGCGTTCCACCAGTTCGGCGCGCTGGGCCCGGCCCCGGGCGTAGGCGTGCAGGCCGGCGACGGCCAGGGCGCAGGTCAGCAGGGCCACACCGGTGGTGAGGGTGATGCGGGTGTCGAGGTCCATCAGCGTTACCGGGCTTCCCTTGTGGTCAGTTCGAGTGCGTCACGCGCGACCCCGAACGCCTGCGGGATCGGCTGGCTCGCCATGTAGAGCCGGTCCGCGGTGCGGCGCGGAAGGGGGAAGTACTCGAAGGCGCCGTCGATTCGGCCGTCGGCGCTCATCGGCCGGGCGTTGAAACGGGCGATCGTCGCCAGCCGGTACGGCTCTCCGCCGTGGCTGTCCAGCAGGGCGATCTCTGTGACGCGGCGGGCGCCGTCGGCGAAGCGGGTGAGCTGGACGACGACGTCCACCGCGCTGTTGATCTGGTCGTGCAGCGCGACGAAGGGGATCTCGACGTCCGACATCGAGGCGAGGGTCTGCAGCCGCATCAGCGCGTCCTCCGCGCTGTTGGCGTGGACCGTGGCGAGGGAGCCGTCATGGCCCGTCGACATCGCCTGGAGCATGTCGAGGGACTCGCCGCCGCGGACCTCGCCGACGACGATCCGGTCGGGGCGCATCCGCAGGGAGTTGCGGACCAGGTCGCGGATGGTGATGCGCCCGTTGCCCTCCACGTTCGGCGGGCGGGACTCCAGCCGGATCACATGGGACTGCTGGAGCTGCAGTTCCGCCGAGTCCTCGATGGTGATGATGCGTTCGCCGTCCGGGATCAGGCCGGAGAGCGCGTTCAGCAGCGTCGTCTTGCCGGTGCCGGTCGCGCCCGAGACGATCACGTTGAACTTCGCCTGCACCAGCCCGGCGAGCAGGTACAGCATCTGCTCGTCCAGCGAACCGAAGCCGACCAGTTCGTGCAGGGTGAAGGAGCGCGGGAAGCGGCGGATGGTCAGGATGGGGCCGGTGAGCGACAGCGGGGGGATGATCACGTTGACGCGTTCGCCGGACGGGAGGCGGGCGTCGACCATCGGGTTCGTCTCGTCCACCCGCCGGTTGACGGTGGAGACGATGCGTTCGATCGTCTGCATCAGCTGGTCGTTCGACGCGAAGCGCAGGGGAAGCTGCTCCACCCGTCCGCTGCGTTCGACGAAGATCGCGTCCGGTCCGTTGACCATGATCTCGGTGATCGACGCGTCCTCGAGCAGTGGTTCCAGGATGCCGAGGCCGAGCGCCTCGTCGACGACCCGGCGGATCAGCTGCGCGCGTTCCCCGGTGGACAGCACCGGCCCCTCGCGGCTGATGATGTGCCCGAGGACCCGCTCCAGCCGCGCCCGGCGTTCGGCCGCCGCCAGCGCGCTCATCTCGGCGAGGTCGATCTCCTCCAGCAGCTTGGCCCGGTAGGACGTGACCATGTGGCCGTCCTCGCCGCGCCCGCCGTGCTCGTCGGGGGAGGTGATGCGCGCCCGCAGGCTCATCTCCGGTTCCTCCTCGTGGACTTCGTTTCGGTCTCGTGGGCTGCGTGGACGGCGGGGTCCGGGTGGCCGGCGGCGTCCGCACCGGCGTCGGTCAGTGGTCGAGCGGCATCGTGGCCGTCCTGTGGGCCTCGCCGAATCCGATGCCGGGGATGACGGACGGGATGTAGACGGTGGAGGTGACCTGGACCTCCTTGTCGGAGTACGCGGGCACGCAACTGGCGTTCAGCCAGCTACTGACCGCCCGAGCGCAGTCCCCGGCGTAGTCCTCGCGCAGGGACGCGCTGCGCGCCCCCGTGCGCGCCGCGGTCCCGGCCTGCTGCGCCGCGTACGCGACCAGCCCGAGCTGGACGGCGGCCAGGGCGACGGCGAGGAGGACGGGCAGGAAGCCGAGGTACTCGACGGCCGCCTGTCCCCGGTCCCGCCCGCTTCCGCGCCACCGGTCCCGGATCCACTCCCCCGCTCTCCCCCGGTCCCGGCCCCGCTCCCTCGCTCTCGCGAGGTCCCGTTCTCGTCGCCCGTCCCGCGAGGGGTCCCGCCGCCGTCCGCGCCTTCGGTACGCCAGGTACGCCATCTCAGTCGCCGTCCTCTTCCTCGACCGCGCCCGCGTGGGCGCGCACCGGGAACGGGAAGTCGATCAGGCCCGGGACCAGGACGGGGACGTGCAGCGTGACCTCGGCCGTCACGAAGCCGCTGCCCCCGCAGCTCACCTCGGCGCCGCTCTGCCACGCGTCCCCCAGCTTGTCCCTGCCCGCCTGCTCGCAGGCCGCCGACCGCGCCCCCGGATGCGCCGCCGTGCCCGCCCGCACCGCCTCGTCGGCAGCATTCCCCGCGAGCGTGTACGTGTATCCCAGGAGGACGAACTGCCACACCACCACCAGGGTCACGATGATCGTCGGGAGCATGCCGAGGAACTCGACGGTGACCTGGCCCCGGTCGCCCGTGAGGAGCACCCTCGTCCGCCGTGCGCTCATCTCACTCCCTCCGCCGCCGGAACCCGGCCGGTCCCCGGTCCGCTCCGCGTGCGCGTCCGCCGCCGCGGCGCACCAGGGCCGTCTCCGTCGCCTTGACCAGTGCGAGCTCCCCCGCGAGCGCCCAGAGGGCCTGCCTGACGGCGCCCTTGGCGTCGAGGGTGTCCACCCGGCCGGCGTCGACCGCGGCCTGCAGCTCGCGGAAGTTGGCGGGCACGGTGGTCGCGGCGACGGCCGTGCCGGTGATCTTCTGGATGAGCGGCGGCTGGATCTCCGTCCCGCGGGTGTGCCGGTTGACGACGACGGTCGTCTCCTCTGCCTTGCGGATCTGCAGCCGGTCCCACATGCGCACGGTGCGCTTGGCGCCGCGCACGGCGACCACGTCGGGGGTGGTGACGAGCAGGGCGCGGTCGGCGAGTTCGACGGCGGCCGCGCCGGCCCCGGCCAACTGGGCGCCGCAGTCGACGACGACGACCTCGTACCGGGAGCGCAGCGCGCCGAGGATCTGCCGGGCGGCGCGGTCGGTGACCTCCTCGCCGCGTTCGCCCTCGCCGGGGGCGAGCAGGAGCGCCACGCCGCTGTCGTGGCGGAAGACGGCCTCGGCGAGGATGCGCGGCGAGATGTCGGCGATGGCGGCGAGGTCGACGACCGAACGGCGGAACTGCACGTCCAGGTAGGAGGCGACGTCGCCGGCCTGGAGGTCGAGGTCGACCAGGGCGGTGGGACGGCCGGACGCCTGGGCGGCGAGGGCGAGCTGGACGGCCGTGAGGGTCGCGCCGACCCCTCCCTTCGCGCCGCTCACGGTGACGACGGTGCCGCCCACGCCGGTGAACACGTCGCCGCCGTGACCGAGATGGCGTCGTACCCCGACCGACCAGGTGGCGACGGCCTGCACGCGGTTCGCGAGGTCCTCGTAGTTCAGCGGCAGGGTGACCAGGCCGCGCGCGCCGGCGTCCATGGCGGCGGCGAAGAGGCCGGGACCCACGTCGGTGGTGACGAGGATGACGCCGACCGCCGGGAAGCGCAGGGCGACCTCGCGGACGAGTTCCAGCGCCGGCACCGGGCCGATGCGCTCGTGGACGACGACGACCTCGGGGAGCTCGTCGACCGACTCGGCGGCGAGCCGGGCGAGGGTGTCCACCAGCTGGGTGGAGTCGGCGACCGGGGCGACCGGCTCGGCGTCGGGGAGCTGGCTGAGCAGGGTCGTGAGGGAACGGACCGCGTCCGCGTCGCCGACGGCCGGGAGGATCCTCGTGGGCATGGGCGGCGGCCTCTCACTTGTCCGTGGCGAGTTCGTACGTACGGTCCTTGTCGGGGATCGTGGCGCTGCCGCCTGGCGCGACGAGGGCGAGGCGGACGCGCTTGGCGAACGACTCGGCGTACGTGATGCGCTGGGCGTCAAGGGTCGACAGCGCGAAGGTGATGGGCACCGCGTCCTTGGGCGACTGGCTGCGGTTCTTCTCGTCCGGCTCGAGGGCGGTCAGCTCGCCGACGTCGAGGACCCGGGCGTTGGTGACGATGATCTTCGACTGGTCGGGGTCGCTGTCGCGGGCGCCCTCGAAGGTGGCGTAGACGTTGACGGACGAACCCGCGGTGATCTTGCCGGCCACGCCGGTCGCCGCGTCGATCATGATGGCGACCTCCTGCTGACCCGGCTGCAGGGCGGGCTGGTCGACGATCATGTCGCTCTGCAGCAGGGAGCCCTTACGCAGCGTCGTCACGGCGATCTTCCCGCGGATGGTGGCGAGGTCGGTGACGGCGTTCTCGGACAGCCAGCGCTCCGGCATCGCTATCTTCTTGAACTGGCCCGCGCTCAGGGCCGTGTAGGGCGCGACGTCGGAGCGCAGCTCGTACGCGCTGACCTCGGGGCCGACCTTGGACTTCACGTCGTCGATGACGGAGAGCACGCCGGCGAAGGCGCCGAGGGCGCACACGATCGACAGGATGAGCAGGATCACGCCGCGGCGCTGACGGGAGTTCATGAGCCGTACAACCTCGTCGGGAGTCGGGTCGGGCGGACGGACGGACGGACGGGAACGATCGGGCGGAGCGGAGGAGCGAAGCGGAGGGAGCTGAGGGAACCGGAAGGAGCTGAGGGAAAGGGGCGGTGGAAAGCGGGCGGTGGGCGGGCCGTGCCGTCTCAGCCGCCCGCGGTGAGCTCGCGGGCGGAGCGGACGGCGAGTTCGGAGGCGGACGGCGGGGTGGCGGAGCAGAAGACGCAGCGGTCGCCGATGACGTCGATGCCGCACCAGTGGCACACGCCCTGGCGGACCGAGGCGACCAGCTGGTAGAGGACGGACAGGTCGGGCAGGTAGGCGCAGAACTCGATCGCCTTGCCGGTGCCCCACCAGTCGGCGGACTCGGCGGGCAGCTCCGTCTCCCGCAGCCCCTGCACCCGCCAGGCGGGGGCGAGCACGTCCGTGACCCAGTCGGACTGCAGGTGTCCGCGGGCGACGAGCAGCCAGGTGCCGAACTCGGGTCCCGGCAGCACCGTTTCGGGGGTGGCCTTCACGAGTTCCGGCTTGGGGTGGGCCAGCACGCCGAACTGGCTGCCGGGCACCCATGACCGGGCGTGCGACTTCAGGCCGACGCCGGGCACCCGGTCGAGCCGGGCGACCGAGCCGAGGAGGGCGCCCGCGTGGAGGTAGTGGGTGAGCAGCCGGCCCGCGGAGGCGAGCACGCCGGGCCCGAGATCGCAGGAGGCGAGCTGACGCAACTGGCGGACCAGGACGGCGACGGCGAGCGGCGGGAGGTCGGGGCGGAAGAGGGCGATGCGGTCGCTCTCGAGGAGGGAGCGGATGGTGTGCAGCCGCTGCTCCACGGCGATGGGCACGGCCCGCGAGTACACGACGATCAGATGTCCGTGCTGGTCGACGAGCGACTGGACAGCGGCGAGGGCGTCCTCCAGCGGCTGTTGGTCGAGGCCGTCCAGCACGGCGGCGGGCAGGGTGCGTTCGTCCTGCGGCGACAGCGCCAGGTCGGCGCCGGTCACGGCAATGGCTGTTGGCACGCGCAGCTCCCCGATTCCCGCGGTCCGGTCCACCGGCGCTACTCCGGTGCACCGGGGTGACTTCATTGCGTGACTACCTCAGCACTGTATCCACGCCCCTGTGGCCGGAGAACAGCTTTCCGTAGCTGCCGGGCAAGTCTTCCTCGCGCAAGTCCCGCCAAACCGGGGCAGGTTACGCACACCGGTCCTCCACAAGCGGACCCGGCGACGACCCCTTGACAACGGAATTGGTCTGGACCAACTTGTTGTCATGTCCCCACATAAAAGATCGACACGACTCTGGTCGGGCGCGGTGACCGCCGCGCTGACCCTCACCCTGGCGGGCGCGGCTCAGGCGTCCGCCGCGGACGTCAACAACGCGAAGAACGCCGGCTTCGAGTCCGGCCTGACCGGCTGGAGCTGTTCCGCGGGCAGCGGCGCCACCGTCTCCTCGCCCGTGCACGGCGGCGCGGCCGCGCTGAAGGCGACGCCGGCCGGCCAGGACAACGCCCGGTGCTCCCAGACCGTGGCCGTGAAGCCCAACTCGACGTACTCGCTCGGCGCCTGGGTGCAGGGCGGCTACACCTACCTCGGCGTGACCGGCACAGGCACCACGGACGTCTCGACCTGGACGCCCGACTCGTCGTCCTGGAAGCAGCTGACGACGACCTTCACCACGGGCTCGGCGACGACGTCCGTGACGGTCTACACGCACGGCTGGTACGGCCAGGCGGCCTACTACGCCGACGACGTCTCGGTGCAGGGCCCGGACGGCGGCGGGGGCGGCGACCCCACGCCCACGGTCCCGTCCGCACCGGCGGGCCTGACCGTCACGGGGACGACGTCGTCGTCGGTCTCCCTGGCCTGGAACGCCGTCTCCGGCGCGACCGGGTACAACGTCTACCGCGCGGGCACGAAGGTGACGGCGGTGACGGGCACGTCCGCGACGGTGACCGGGCTCGCGGCGTCGACGTCGTACGGCTTCCAGGTCACGGCGGTCAACGCGGCGGGCGAGTCGGCGAGATCGGCGACGGCCACCGGCACGACCGCCCCGGGCGGCGACACCGGGGGTGGCGCCCTGCCCAGGCACGCCGTGACCGGATACTGGCAGAATTTCAACAACGGCGCGGCGGTCCAGCGGATCTCGGACGTCCCGGCCCAGTACGACATCATCGCCGTGGCCTTCGCGGACGCGACGACGACGCCGGGCGCGGTGACCTTCACCCTGGACTCCGCCGGACTGAACGGTTACACCGTCGACCAGTTCAAGGCGGACGTCCGCGCGAAGCAGAACGCCGGCAAGAAGGTCATCGTCTCGGTGGGCGGTGAGCGCGGCTCCGTCTCGGTGAACGACTCCGCCTCCGCCGCGAACTTCGCGAACTCGGTGTACGCGCTGATGCAGACGTACGGCTTCGACGGCGTCGACATCGACCTGGAGAACGGCCTCAATGCGACGTACATGTCACAGGCGCTGCGCTCCCTGTCCGCGAAGGCGGGCCCGTCGATGATCCTCACGATGGCGCCGCAGACGATCGACATGCAGTCGACGTCGAACGCCTACTTCCAGACGGCGCTGAACGTGAAGGACATCCTCACGGTCGTCAACATGCAGTACTACAACAGCGGTTCCATGCTGGGCTGCGACGGCAAGGTGTACGCGCAGGGCTCGGTGGACTTCCTCACCGCCCTCGCCTGCATCCAGCTGGAGGGCGGCCTGTCCCCGTCCCAGGTGGGCCTGGGCGTACCGGCCTCCACCCGCGGCGCGGGCAGCGGCTACGTCTCCCCGGCCGTGGTCGACAACGCCCTCGACTGCCTGACGAAGGGCACCGGCTGCGGTTCCTTCAGACCGTCGAAGACCTACCCCGCCCTGCGCGGCGCGATGACCTGGTCGACCAACTGGGACGCGACCGCCGGCAACGCCTGGTCGTCGACGGTCGGCCCCCACGTCCACGCCCTGCCGTAATCGGCCGACCTGGCGCAATGCCGCGTTGCCTTCCGTGACCACCCCATGTGATCTTGGGGAACATGAGTGCGGAGGGCGACGCGGCAGAGCCGATGGACGTCCTGTGCCCTTCGCCACGCAGACGACACCACGGCCGAATCACCCTTCGACACCTTGAAGAATGAATAGGTATCACGGGCGGCTTACGGCGGGGCCCCTCACCAGATTCCGCACCTTACGCCCTATTCCGCTGCAGTCGACGACGCCTCCACTCGATGGCTGATTAAAGCCTGAAGTGCGGACAGAAGAAGCAACGGCACTTGGGGTGTGAGCCACCCCAATTCCGGTTGACATGTACAGGTGGGCGATCGTTTACCGTGCGGGACCTTTTTGCAAATTTCATACATGGGGGGACTCCGTGAAGTCGGAGTGGGGGTTTGCGGTGCCCGTGTGCAGGCCACGGCGACCGAGACGCACGGCCGCTGGGGGAATCATGGCTGCGCTGATGGTGTCGGCACTGCCTGTTCTGCCGATGGCGGTCCCGGCGTCTGCCGCGGCAAATAAGACATCGGCCGATGCAGTCGGTGGGGCGACCGCATCGGCGCGGGCTCAGGCGTCGGGTGAGCCGGTGGAAGTAACAGCGGATCGAACCGAGTACTCGATTACGAAGGCGAATCCGGACGGCACCTTCACACTGACGCAATCGGCGTCACCGCAGCGTGTGCACGCCGATGACGGTTCATGGGATCCGGTTGACACCACCCTGGTGCGTCGCCCGGATGGCACTGTCGGGCCCAAGTCAACTGTGGTGAACCTGTCGTTCTCGGGCGGCGGGAACGATGCCATGGTGAAGTTGGGCAGCGAGCGAGGAACGCTACGCCTGAACTGGCCGGGCAGGCTGCCCGAGCCGCGCCTCGACGGCGCGAAGGCCGTCTATGCCGAGGTCATCGAAGGCGTGGATCTGGAGTTGACTGCGACGGCCGAGGGCTATCGTGAGGTTCTCGTCGTGAAGTCGGCCGAAGCCGCTGCCGATTCGGCACTGGAACGCATTCAGCTACCGGTGTCGTCCCCGGACCTGCAGGTGCTGCCAGGCGCGGGGGGTGGCGTGCGCGCAGTGGACGGGAACGGCAACACCGTCTTCCACGGCCCGGCCGGCCAGATGTGGGACTCCTCTGGCGAAACCGCCGAGAAGGGCATGAGCAGCGCAAGCAACAAGTCCGGCGACGGCACCAGTACGCAGCTCACGGCGGTCACCCGGCTCGGCTCCGGTACCCGGACCGCGAAGGTCACCGACACCGCACTGTCCACCGCGGAAATGCCCGACCCGGTGGAGTACGGCACTCAGCCGCGGTCCGGTGACGTCAGCACGGTGATGCCGGTGACAGTCACGGACGATGCCGTCGCGGTCAAGCCCGACCTCGCCCTGCTGCGCGGCAAGGACACTGTCTACCCGGTACGCATCGACCCCTCGGTGGGTCTGAGCGTGTCCGAGCGGACCGTGCTCTCTTCGGACGGCGACAAGTTCTGGCAGTTCAACGGTGACTACGGCGTCGGCCGTTGTAGCGTCTCGGGCCCGTACTACTGCGGCAACAACTACACCAACCGCATGTACTTCCAGTTCGCCCCCTCCAAACTGTCCGGCAAGAACGTGCTGGATGCCACCTTCCGCGCGTATGAGACATGGTCGTTCTCCTGCTCTCCCCATTGGGTTGATCTGGTGCGCACCGACAACATCTCCGAGGGCACCAGGTGGCCTGGCCCGAAACTGCTGGATTTGATGGGCGACCAGAACATCTCCGCGGGTCGTGGCAACCAGTGCAACCCCGACCAGCCCGACCGGTGGGTCGAGTTCAACGACAACTCCGCCGAGAGCGACGAGAACCTCACTTCTACGGTGCGCAGCTACGCCGACGGCAAGATCTCCCGGCTGACGCTGGCGCTCAAGGCCAAGGACGAGTCCGACCCCGACGCGTGGAAGCGCTTCGACGACAACGCCGTCCTCCAGGTCATCTACACAGTCCAGCCCGGCGTGCCGACCTCCGTCGGTGTGATCCCCGGTGACGGGACCACCGCATACTGCAAGACGTCCTCCTCCGACCCCTTGATCGTCACCCGCCTCGACCCGATGCTCCAGGCGCGCACACAGGCCAGGGTCACGCCGCGCACCACCGACGAAAAGGGTTCGCTCCAGGCGCAGTTCGCCGTCGAGCGCGGTGACGACGCGGCTTGGCATCAGGTGTGGACCGGCAATCGCCCGGATGCGGGCTGGGACCCGGACGAGACCCTGGAGAAGCTGCGCCTGTCAAAGGGGGCCGATGGCGGCCTGTACCGACTGCGTTCGCGCACTCGGTCCCACTGGACGTGGGGCGGTAAGCCCGGAGACCTGTACTCCCCGTATTCCTCCTGGTGTTACTTCAAGATCGACTCAACCGCGCCGAAGGCTCCCACCGTCAGCACCGGCACCCCGTACACCCAGTGCACGGCGAATCTGTGTGACGGTCAGGGTGGGCCGGGTGTGCCGGGCAGTTTCACCTTCACACCCAACACGGCCGACAAGGACATCACCGGGTACCGCTGGCGGCTGCTGACCACGTCTGCCAAGGACACCAAAGAGGTCACCGGGCCCACCGCCGCCGTCACGGACGTCACCCCGTCGTTGGCGGGCACGCAGGTCCTCTCCGTCGAAGCCAAAGACGTCCGAAACCGGTGGGGCACACCTGCGGAGTTCCTGTTCAAGGTCGCCCCGGCCATGGGTCCCACGGGCACCTGGCACTTCGACGATGTCCTGTCCAAGCCGGATGTAAGGACTGCCCGGGACACCGCGACCGAAGGCATCCGGCATGACGCCACTCTCTACACCTCAGGGGTCGAATGGTCCAACCGCGGACGCCGCGGCCCGAACGATTACTCCCTGTGGCTCAACGACACTTCGGACACGACAGCACGCGCCGGCTATGCCGCCACCGATACCCCGGCTGTGAACAGTCAGGACTCCTTCACGCTCTCCGCCTGGGTGAATCTTGTCGACACCACGAAGGACCAGGTCGTGATGGCAGCGCCTGGCACCAACGCGTCGGCCTTCACCCTGTACTACTCGGCCACCGACAAGAAGTGGGTGTTCCAACGTACGGCAGCCGACGTCAAGGACACCCCGGTCTACGTGCGCTCGCTCTCTGATGCGCCAAACCCGCCGACGAAGGTGTGGACGCATCTGGCCGCTGTGTTCGACACCAAGAAGGACATGGACAAGACGAACGACACCATCCAGGTGTTCGTCAACGGCCGCCCGCAGGGCAAACCCGTCGTACTGAGCGCGGTCTCCGGCGCCTATCAGCCCTGGTTCGCCAATGGCGGCCTGATGTTCGGTCGTTCCCTGTCCGGCGGGCTCTACGGCGGAAACTTCCGCGGCGGCCTCGACGAGATCAACGTCTGGCAGCGTGTGCTGACCTCGGACGAGATCGCCGACGAGTCCCAGCTCCTGCAGGACGGCGTGCCGGCCACCGAACTCGTCGCCCACTGGAACACGGAATCCTCGGTGGGCACCCAGATCCAGGAAACCTCCGGCTACCGCCTCCCGAACCTGACGGTTTCCGGCAGCGGCGCGAGGGTGGACGCGGATGGGGCCACGGGCGGCAACGCTCTGGTGATGGACGGCGTTTCCGGCTACGCCACCCTGGCCGGTACGGTCGTCGACGAGAGCGGCTCATTCACCGTCTCGGCCAGGACCCGGTTGGATTCTGAAGCACTGGCCAAGAAGCCGGTCGGCTACCAGGCGCAGGTGGCCGCGCAGCAGGCAAGTGCGGGCGAGTCTTCGTGGGCGCTGTGGGTGGTCAAGCCCGCAGTCGGCGTCTACCAGTGGAAGTTCACCCGCACGGCCGTCGGCGCCGACGGCAAGGTCAGCCAGAGCGCCGAGGTGCTGGGCGACGACGCTCAGACCGACACGTGGGTGCAGGTCACCGGCGTCTTCGACGCTCAGGAGGCATGGCAGTGGACAGACCCGGCCGATGCCACGAAGACGGAGACCCGTCACGGCAGACTGCACCTGTTCGTCAACGAGTCCAACCCGCCCTCCGATGACGCAGCCGGTTTCGCCGCCGCCCAGTACGGCACCGGAGCCCTCACCGTCGGCCGAGGCAGCCAAGGCGGCACGACTGGCCACTACCTGCCTGGTTCGCTGCAGGACCTGCGGATGTGGACCGGTGCGATGACCGCCGACCAGATTTCCAGTCAGATCTTCGGCGGCTGACCCTCAATCCACCCGCCAGGGCAGAACCGCCTTCCTGCCCTGGCCCCACACACTCGGGTGCCCCGAGGCACGTCGCAGGGGGTAGCCCCGCTCATGCTTGCCGGCCTCGTACGGCCCTTTCTCCCTCATGGCATGCGCCCGTCAGACCGCGGGCGTCTCGCAGGAAGAGACTTGATGAATCCCTTTGGCATACCCAGACCTCCCACAGGTCACGGGCGCAGGACCGGGAAGCAGTGGTCCCGGCGTATCGCCGCCGCAACCGGCCTGGCCCTGCTGCCGGGACTGCTGACCCCTGTCGCCTTCGCCGCGGGCAACGACCCGCTGGGCCGGCCACACCTGGAAGCCCCGCACGCCACCAAGGTCACTGCGTTCACCGCAAAGGTGAACCAAAAGGCTGCCGCCGAAGTACGCAACGCCGAAAAGGCCGACCGAGCGGCAGCCGCCAGGGCGCGGCACGATCAGCAGCGCAAGGTCATCTGGCCGACAGCCGGAAAGGCGTCACTGACCGTCCCCGCCAAGGGTGCCGCCGAGGCAACCCCCGGCTCACTGCCAGTCAGCGCTGCGGCTGCCGGCACGGGCAACAATGCCTCCTCCATCGGCGTAGAGGTTCTCGACCAGAAGGCCACCGCCGCACTCGGCGTAGACGGAGTCGCCCTCAAGCTCACCGGCCCCGAAACCGGCGGCAGCACACGCCTCGACATCGATTACTCGTCTTTCGCTTCCGCCTACGGCGGTGACTGGGCCGGCCGCCTCCAGGTCCAGCGCCTGCCCGACTGCGCTCTCCAGAATCCGACGGCAGCTCGGTGCCACAAGCGAGCTGACCTGAACTCGGTGAACAATCGTGCCAAGAACAGGATCGCGGCACCGGTGAGCTTCGCCACCGGTGGCCAGACGATGCTGGTCGCCGTCGCAGCGGGCGCGAAGTCCGGAGCCGGCAGCTACAAGGCGACCTCACTGTCTGCCTCCTCCACCTGGGAGGCCGGCGGCTCATCCGGCACGTTTACGTGGTCCTATCCCCTCAGAGTGCCGCCCGCCGCAGCCGGCCCGGCCCCGGACCTGTCGATCTCCTACGACTCCGGCGCTGTCGACGGCCAGACTGCGAACTCGAACAACCAGGGCAGCCAGGTAGGCACCGGCTTTGAACTGACCTCCTCCTATGTCGAGCGCAAGTACGGCTCCTGCGACGACGACGGCCAGGACGACAAGAACGACCTGTGCTGGAAGTACGACAACGCCTCGCTCGTCCTCAACGGCAAGTCCACCGAACTCGTCAAGGACGACATCACGGGCAGGTGGCGACTCAAGGACGACGACGCGTCCACCGTCATCCACTCCACCGGCGCCGACAACGGCGCTGACAAGGGCGAATACTGGACGGTCGTCACGGGCAACGGCACGAAGTACGTCTTCGGCCTGAACAAGCTCTCCGGCGCCGGTGCCGGCGACCGCACCAACTCGGTGTGGACCGTACCGGTTTTCGGAGACGACACCGGCGAGCCGGGGTACTCGGAAGGCAGTTCCTTCTCCGACCGCGACAAGACCCAGGCCTGGCGCTGGAACCTCGACTACGTCGAGGACACCCACGGCAACGCCATGTCCTACTGGTATGCCGCCGAGCACAACAGCTACGACAAGCTCGGCGACGACAATGCCGGCACCGACTACGTCCGCGGCGGGTACCTCAGAGAGATCCGCTACGGCCAGCGCGCAGACACTCTGTTCTCGGGCTCACCCGCAGCCTCGGACAAGGTGGTCTTCAGCTACGGCGAACGCTGTCTTGCCTCGGGCAGTGGCTGTGACTCGCTGACCAAAGACACCCGCGACAACTGGCCGGACGTGCCGTTCGACGCGATCTGCAAGGACGGCGACAAGTGCACCGGTAACACCGGCCCGACGTTCTTCACCCGCAAGCGCATGACCGCGATCACCACCTACGCGTGGAACGCGGCAGCATCCACCCCCGCCTTCGAGGCCGTGGACGCATGGTCGCTCAAGCACCTCTACCTCGACCCGGGCGACACAGGTGACTCCACGGACGAGTCGCTGTGGCTCGACGAGATCAAGCACACCGGCAAACGCGGCACCGACCTGTCCCTGGACCCCGTCCGGTTCAGCCACGTCATGATGTCCAACCGCGTCGACGGCACCGACAACATCCTCCCGCTGAACAAGCCCCGCCTGAAAACCGTCACCTCGGAGACCGGCGCGCAGACGATCGTCACCTACCTGGACGCCGACTGCACCGCCTCCGGTGCCAAGCCCAAGCTGGACGAGAACTCCAAGCGCTGCTACCCGGTCTACTGGTCGCCCAACGGCGAGAAGTCCCCGATTCTCGACTGGTTCCAGAAGTACCCGGTCAGCGCCGTCTCCACCACCGACCCCCAGGGCGGCTCCGAAGCCGTCCAGCACAGCTACCAGTACACCGGCGGCGGAGCCTGGCATTACGACGAAAACCCGTTCACGCCCGCCAAGGAACGCACCTGGTCCATCTGGCGCGGATTCCAGCAGGTCACCCATCTCACCGGCGTCACCGGACAGACACAGAGCAAGCAGACCACGGTCTACCTGCGCGGCATGAACGGCGACCGCGTACTCGACTCGGACGGCAAAACCCTCGACCCGGACAAGCGCAAAACCGTCACCGTCTCCGCCGTCAAGGCGGGCGGGATCATCGACTCGGAGCAGTACGCGGGCTTCACCCGTGAGTCCGTCACCTACAACGGCACCACTGAAGTGGCCGGCACCGTCAACGATCCCTGGTCGAAGAGGACTGCGACCCAGCACAAGTCATACGCCGACACCGAGGCGTACTACATCCGCACAGCAGCCACCCACACCCGCACCAACATCACCAGCAAGCTCACCCCGTACGACCGGGTGCATACGGTCAAGACGACCTACGACGACTACGGCATGGCCCAAACCGTCGAGGACCAAGGCGACGACGCCGTCAAGGATGACGAGAAATGCACCCGCACCTGGTATGCCCGTAACGACGACAAGGGCATCAACTCCCTCGTCTCCCGCGTCCGTACGGTAGCTGCTCTTTGCGCGACCACGGATGCGTCACTCGACCTGCCGGCCGACTCCAAGCGGGCTGGTCAGCTCATCTCCGACAGCGCAACCGTCTACGACGACAGCACGGCCACCACCTGGGCGGCGTCACAGACGCCCGTCAAAGGCGAAGCCACCTGGACCGGCCGGGTGAGGGGCTACGGCAGCGACGACACTCCCATCTGGCAGAAGATCGCGACGACGACCTACGACACGCTCGGCCGCCTTCAGCTCGTCAAGAACACCAACGGTCAGAAGGTCTCCTTCACCACCTACACGCCCGCATCGGCCGGCCCACTCACGTCGACGGTGGTCACCGACGTGAAGGATTACACGACGAGCACGGTCCTGGACTTCGCGACCGGTGCGACCCTCAACGTCACCGATTCCAACAACAAGGTCACAGAAAGCGAGTACGACAGCCTCGGCCGCATCACCAGACTCTGGCTGCCCAACCGCTCCAAGGCGATCGGAAGGACTCCGAACTACGTCTACGGCTACCAGGTCACCAGTTCCGGCCTGTCCTGGACCTCCACCGCGGCCCTCAAGTACGACGGGTCCGGTTACAACACCGCCTACGAGCTTTACGACTCCCTTCTGCGCTCACGCCAGGTCCAGACGCCGACCCCTCAGGGTGGCCGACTCATCTCCCAGACCCTCTACGACGCACGCGGTCTCGCGGTCAGCCAGCAGTCCGACATCTGGGACAACACCTCACTGCCCAGCGCCAAGCCCGCTCAGATAGACGGCGGTCAGGCCCCCATCGAGACCGATACGACGTACGACGGGGCGGGCCGGGCCACGAAGGCGGTGACGAAGGTCCACGGCGTCACCCGCTGGACGACGGACACCACCTACGCAGGCGACACCGTCTCCACCACCGCCCCGACCGGCGGACAGGCCACCGCCGTGGTCACCAACGCACTCGGTCAGACCAGCCAGCGCCGCGAGTACGCAGGTCCGAACCCGACCGGCACGGACTACACCACGACCGATTACACCTACACCCCGGCAGGCCAGCAGGAGACGGTCACCGGCCCCGACCAGACCAAGTGGTCCTACACCTACGACCTTTTCGGCCGCCAGGTCACCACGACAGACCCCGACAAGGGCAAGTCCAGCGCCGAGTACAACGAACTCGACCAGATCGTCAGCACCACCCCCAACGACGATGCCTCGAAGAAGCTGCTTTTCGAGTACGACGTCCTTGGCCGCAAGACCGGTATGTGGCAGGCCGACAAGAGTGATGCCAACAAGCTCGCCGCCTGGGGCTTCGACGAGGTGGCCAAGGGACAGCAGGACACCGCCACCCGCTACGACGGAGGCGTGAGCGGCAAGGCTTACACCCAGAAGGTCACCGCCTACGACTCGATGTACCGGGTGACCAACAGCCAGCTGCTTCTGCCCGACACCGAACCCCTCGTCTCCGGCGGGTACATAAACAAGACGCTGTCGTTCACCACGGGCTACAACCTCGACGGCACCATCAGCCAGTACTCCGCACCCGCCGCCGGCGGCCTTGCCGCCGAAACCGTCTCCTACACCTCCAACGCGCTGGGGATGCAGCTCACCGCGAAGGGCACCACCGGCTACCTGCAGGGTGCCGCCTTCTCCCCGCAGGGCGACCTGCGCCAGCTCACGCTGGGCAAGGACCCCACGTCCTCGGCGAAGAAGGCCTACCTCAACTGGGACTACGAGGACGGAACTCGCCGCCTGACCCGTTCCTACGTCACCGACGACGTCCACGGCTATATGCCGCAGGAGCTGAAGTTCACCCAGGACGACGCGGGCAACGTCACTTCCATCTTCGACGCCACCACCCAGGGCGGCACCGCCAAGGCCGACTACCAGTGCTTCGCCTACGACGGCAACCGCCGCATGACCGAAGCCTGGACACCCAAAGCCGCCGACTGCGCAACGTCCGGTCGAACCACTGCCAACCTCGACGGCGCCGCCCCGTACTGGACGTCGTACACGTTCAACACCGCGGGCCAGCGCCAGACGGAAACCCAGCACGCCCCGGCCGGTGACAAGACCACCACGTACGTCTACGACGACTCCACAGCCGACAACAGACCTCACACCCTCGACAAGACGACCGGCGACCGCTCCGGCGCCTACCGCTACGACAACAGCGGCAACACCACATCGCGCCCCGGCTCCTCCAACCAGCAGACCCTTGACTGGAACATCGAGGGCAATCTGACCAAGCTCACCGAGAAAACCAAGGAGACCAGCTACCTCTACGACGCCGGCGGCGAACTCCTCATCCGCCGCGCCAAGGGTGACGGCGACACCATCCTCTACCTGGGCGGCGGCACGGAACTCCGCCTGACCGCCAAGGGGACCACGAAGACCGCCTCCGGCACCCGCTACTACACGGCCAACGGCCAGACCATCGCCGTCCGCACCGCCACCTCCGGGGTCTCCGGCACAAAGCTCAGCTTCCTCGCCTCCGACCACCACGGCACCTCCAGCATCACCCTCGACGCCGCCACCTACGCGGCCACCAAGCGCTACAGCACCCCGTTCGGCGCACCACGCGGCAGCAAGGCATCGTGGCCGGACGACAAAGCATTCCTCGGCAAGCCGGCCGACGACACAACCGGCCTCACTCACGTCGGCGCCCGCGAGTACGACACCACCATCGGCCAGTTCATCAGCGTCGACCCGATCCTTGCGCTGGAACAACACCAGTCACTCAACGGGTACAGCTATGCCGGCAACGCCCCGGTCACTCAGTCCGACCCAAGTGGCCTCTGCTTTGCAGACGTCTGTGGCGTCGGTACCCCCAAGGGTGACGGTTCCGGGAATATCATCACGGACGGCCCTATCGACCCGGGACACCCGGGTGCCGGCAGCTGCCACCACGGTAGCTGTGGCCCAGTCCACTACAACGAGACCAGCAGCGGCACGTCGCACACAAACAGCTCCGGCAACACGAACAGCGGTCCGCGCTACTCCTGCAGTGGAGTGGGCCCCGCCGAACGATGCCAGCTCGTCACGGGGTCGGACGACTCCAGCACGAACGCCGGCAACTACCTGTCGAGCCTCGTCCATAACGGGGACTTCTGGTCCGGGCTGATCGAGACGGTTGGCGGCGCCTTCGCCGAAGGCGGCGGGATGTTCCTCTTCGCCTCCGGTGTCGTCGAGTGCGGAACGGGTGTCCTGTGCGCGGCCGGTGCTCCGTCCATGGCCGGAGGAGCCTCCCTTGTCGTGGCCGGCAAGCCACTCATCGACTCGGGGTCGGACAAGCTGGGTCAGGCGTTCAGGGAGGCCGACGGCGCTGCGTCCGGCGGCGGTGGGAGCGGCGGAGCCATCGCCGAGAAGAATGGCAAGGCCTACGAGCGGTTCCTCGAGGAGAAGCTGGGCGGTGGCGGAGAGTTCATGGAGAACGGCCGCCAGTTCGACGGCGCGTACATCGACTCGGTCACCGGCCGCGGCACCTGGTACGAGGCAAAGTCCGGAAGGTTCTTCGAGGATACGCTCAAGGACCCCAAGCGACTGAGCAAGTTCTACTCCACGGAAGGGCAGAAGGCGGGGATCGCCCGGGATCGCGGAATTCCCTACCAGATCATCACCGAAAATCCGATTCCGGATCAGATCGCCAACTGGCTACAGAAGAAGGGAATTCCGTGGACCGTGATGCCGCAATAGCCGCTTTGAGTCGAGGCAGTGCAAATGGAAAGGACGGATTTGTGTCCAGAACTGTAGACATCGACTTCACCTTCGGGGAGGCCATTTCGGTCTCGGAGGTACTGCATGCCCTGCTCGGTGCCGGACTGCGTATGCCGTCGGACACCGAGGTGCCGTATCTCGTCGACGAGGACGGCATGTTCGAGTGGCAGAAGGCGGCCGCTTCCGACGTGGACGACGTCATCTCCCGGCTGGCGGACAAGCGGTGGGAGGACAGGGCCGTCGGCATGACCCTGCTTCTTCCCGACGGGCCCCACGGCGGTGATCTCCTGTTCCATCCGGGGCGAACCTCGGTATCGTTCGTGGTCGCCGTCCACCCCAGGTACCTGCCGGATTCCTCCCGTTTCTGCGACCTGGGTTGGTACCTGGCGCGGTTGGTTCCCGCACTCGAGCCGCTGGGACTGGCGGAGATTGAAGCCCGGGACGCGCCGTAGGGATGCGGCTGTGGCCTTTTCCTTCGAGTTCGTGAGACCGTCCGCCGCCGGGGAGAGATCCCCGGCGGCGGACGCATGCGAGGAGGGCGGCGGTTACGGGTACGCCGCCACGTACGCCACCCGCAGGCCGGTAGTGGCTGAGGACCCAGGCGAGTTGGGGGAGTCAGGCGTGGAGGCGGTCTTTCGGCTTGGCCGTGACTACGCATTCGTAGACCCGGCCGTCAACGTGGACGACGGCGACCATGAGGGCCTTGCCGTTGGGGCTCGGCTTGTAGTGGACGCTGCGGATCTCGGGCCAGGGGAAGTCGACGGTGATGTCGTACATCTCGAAGGCGACGCCCGCCGCGTCCACGACGACCGCGTTGTGCTTGTCCACGGCCGTGAAGTCCGGGCCGGCCGACTGCTGCGGGGCGTACTGCGGCGGGGGCGGCCCGAACCCCGGCGGTGTTTACGGAGGAGGAGGCGGCGGCTGCTGCTCTGTCACCAATTAATTCCGAAACGCCCTCGACTGCCTATAAAGAAGGGCGCTGGCTGCGGTTCCTTCAAACCGTCGAAGACCTACCCCGCCCTGCGCGGCGCGATGACCTGGTCGACCCACTGGGACGCGACCGCCGGCAACGCCTGGTCGTCGACGGTCGGCCCCCACGTACACGCCCTGCCGTAACCCTTCCGCGACCACGCCACACCGAGCACCACTGCGCACTGCGACACTGGACGCCACGTGACGCCCCTCGGTGAGAGCGATCCGAGATCGTTCCCACCAGGGGCTTCACGCCCCACCCGGACCCAGGCACCTCACAGCCCGCGACGCACGCACCGCGATCACAGCGATCACAGCGATCACAGCGATCACAGCGATCACAGCGATCAACGGGCGTTTACCGGGAAAGGACCGGTGACTGACTGAAATAGAAGGCATGGAGATCGCGCAACGTGAACGATGTCGAACTGCCGGAAATGCGGAAGAGTGTACTCTCCGCCGTCCATGCTCTATCAGATGAGGGCTACCAGCGGCGGGTGTGGATTCGCAAGGAGTATCCCGATGAAGGTTACTATGATGACTTCGAAACGAACCTTCACATCCTTTTCGATGACACCCCGGTGCTCGATGACCCTGAATCGTCGGTCGGGATGATTCTGAGAAGTTGAGATGAGGCGGGGGCCTTGAAGGGACTGGCTGTGGCCATCGACAGTCTGCTCGCCCGGGAAGGGGGAGATCGAGAAGACGTCGACTACATCAATTCCCCCCTCTGGGGTGCCGTGGTGAGTGCGGCTTCGATCGCGCTTGCTGCAATGAATCGTTAATCCAGAGCCTTCGGAGGGTCAGTCATGGAGATTCACTTCGTCCCAGCTTCGATGAAACGGCCCACGGAGCAGCAGCTTGCATGCCTCGACCGAGCAAGTGCAATGGATCTCCGGTACGACTACTTCTTCGTCAATATCAGCTTGAGCATGCGCGAGTTCGGGAGAGAGAATTTTCCCGGAACTCCCGCTTTGGACTTCGTCTACCGCGTCCTGGCCGCCGCCGAGAACGCGCACCGAGGCATTCCCGGGCAGATCTCTTTCACGGAAAACGATCTCCTGATCAGTCTGGTTCCCGATGGCACCGAGGTGACGGTGACGCGATCCTGGGACCCAGCGGCCGCAACCTGCTCGGTCGATGACCTCGTAGCCGCTTCGTGTGAGTTTTGCAAAGATCTCATCGATGACACGGTTCGAAAGTACCCGGCATTCCAGGGAAACCCCTTCTTTTCGAAGCTGCAGAAGATGCAAGCCGCCCTGAGTTGCGGCTGCCAAGCGTCGTCCCGTGACTGCTGGTCACAGTGAGCCGGTGGCGCCGGCTCATCAGCCGAAGAGGAGGTCGACGTCCTTCTCTGTGCAGAGCTGCTGAAATGATCTCGCCGTGACGGGTGTGATCACGGCGTGGGAACCCTCCTGGATACGCCTGTTCACTGGGTGGAGCCTGCGTCAGTTCAGCAAGCCTGTCAGCGCGTTGCGGCGTAGGGCTTCGGGGCCAGCGGCTGGTCAGCCCGCAGGCCGGTAGTGGGCAAGGACCCAGGCCAGTTGGGGGAGCCAGGTGTGGAGGCGGTCTTTCGGCTTCGCCGTGACCACGCATTCGTAGACCCGGCCGTCGACGTGGACCACGGCGACCATGAGCGCCTTGCCGTTGGGGCTCGCCTTGTAGTGGACGCTGCGGATCTCGGGCCAGGGGAAGTCGACGGTGATGTCGTACATCTCGAAGGCGACGCCCGCCGCGTCCACGACGACCGCGTTGTGCTTGTCGACGGCCGTGAAGTCCGGGCCGGCCGGCTGCTGCGGGGCGTACTGCGGCGGGGGCGGCCCGAACCCCGGCGGTGTGGAGGGAGGAGGAGGCGGCGGCTGCTCTGTCACAGCGGCAACCTACCGGGCAGGGTCTCTGAGACCACTTTCGGTCCCCCTGAAACATTTACCGTGCCCCACCGCATCAATGAGGTGAGGGGCGGCACGGCAACCGACACAGGGGGCAGTACATGGGGCAGGTCCGCGCGGACGAGTACGCCGAGTTCGCGGCGGCGCGGGCCCGGCATCTGTACCGGTCGGCGTGTCTGCTCACCGCCGGGGACACACACCTCGCCGAGGATCTGGTTCAGGAGACCCTCGGCAGGCTGTACGTCCGCTGGGGGCGGGTGTCCCGGGTCGACAACCCGGCCGGGTATGCGCAGACCGTCCTCACCCGCACCTTCCTCGCGCACCAGCGCAAGCGAAGCAACCGCGAGCAGGCCGTGGACGTGTTCCCCGACCTGCCCGACGGCAGGGGCGCCGACGCCTCGCTGCGGCTGACGCTGGTGCAGGCCCTCGGGCGGCTGCCCGCCAAGGACCGGGCCGTCGTGGTGCTGCGGTACTGGGAGGACCGCTCGATCGAGGAGACCGCCGACGCCATGAACGCCAGCTCGGCGGCCGTGCGCACGCGCTGCTCGCGTGCCCTCGGACGGCTGCGGCAGCTGCTCGGCGAGGACATGAGCGAGTACGCCCGGCCCTGAGCCGTCCGGCCCGCGACGCCTCGAATGTCCGGCTCCGGGCCGCCGGCCCGCCGCACTTCAGAACGACTTCACTCCATCCCACGCGGAAGACGGTGGTTCCCCATGCCCGTAGACCAGCACAGCGATCCCTTCGAGGAGCGGTTCTCCGCCGCCCTGCACGAGGCCGGCGGCGCCTTCGACCGGCCGGGCGGCGCGCTCGCCGCCGCAGGTGAGGCCCGCGGGCGCCGGCTGCGGCTGCGGCGCAGGGCCGCCGTCGCGGGCGGCGTGGCCGGCCTGGCCCTCGTGGGCGTCGGCGGGACGCTGCTCGTACCGCGCGGCGGCGCGCCCACTGCGAACCCCGCCTCCGTCGCCGCGAGCGGCAGCGCCAAGCCGGCCGCGTACTCCGGGGACGACGTGTTCCGCACGCTCAAGAAGTTGCTGCCGAAGGGGAAGCTGACCAAGACGGAGGCGCGCGGCACGAAGGGGGAGCTGCCGCCGCTCGCGCTGGGCGTGTTCGACGACGGCAAGGGCGAGGGGGCCATTTCCGTCGGCCTGGACCGCGTCCGGACCGACACCCCGGGGAAGTTCGATCCCGTCACCGCCGTGATGCCCTGCTCGGACGGCGGGCAGTCGGGGTTCGACAGCTGCAGGACGGACGTCCTGCCCGACGGGTCGGCGGTCACCGTCTACCAGGGTTACGAGTATCCCGACCGCCGTGAGGACACCAAGGCGTGGGGGGCCGACCTGGTCACCCGGGCCGGGCAGCATGTCAGCGTCATCGAGTGGAACGCCGCGGCGGAGAAGGGCAAGCCGGTCACCCGCCCCGAACCCCCGCTGTCGACGTCCCGGTTGAGGACGCTCGCCGCGGCCCCGGAGTGGCGCCGGATCGTGGACGCGATCCCCCGGGAGCAGCAGAAGCCGTCCGCCGCCGCGAGCGCGCCCACCCGGCCCGCGGAGATGGCCGGCTGGGTCATCCTGCGCAAGCTCAGTCTCCTGCTGCCGGACGAACTGAAGCGCGTCTCGTACGGCAGCCAGGAGACCGGGTTCGGATACATGGTCGTCGACGACGGCAAGGGCAGGAGCCTGGTCCAGGTCAACGTGCAGCCGGGCATGTCCGACGCCGCCGACGAGCTGTTCGGCGAGGGCTCCGAGACCCTGAAGGACGGCACCCGGGTCGCCGTCCACCAGGGGCCGGGCGAGAAGGGCGGGGCCGGGGTCGTGATGTGGACCGTCGACACCCTGCGCAAGGACGGTCTGCGGGTCGTCGTCAGCGCCTTCAACGCCGCCGCGCAGAACAAGGCGGCGACGCGCGCCGAGCCGGCCCTCACCGTCAAGCAGCTGCGGACGATCGCGCTCAGCCCGCGCTGGCGGAGCACCGAGGACTGACGGGCCGCCACGGGCCGTCACGTGCCCCGGCCGATCACGTCCCGGCAGGGCGTGGCGGGCCGGGGGCCCGGCCGTGGCTCCGCGGGGTTCAACGGGGGCTCCGCGGGGCCCGGTCGGGTCAGAAGAACTCCGACCAGGGCTGGTCCCAGATCTGCTTGACGCACAGCACCAGGAACAGCAGTCCCGCCAACACCAGCATCGCGTTGCTCAGCAGCCCGTTGCGCCATTCGCTGGGCGTGCGCGAGGAGTTGAGCAGCCACAGCAGGGTGCCCGCGAGGAACGGCAGGAAGGCTGCGCCCAGCACGCCGTAGAGGATGACCAGGCGGAACGGCTGGCCCTGGAAGAGCAGCACGATCGGCGGGAACGTCAGCCAGAGCAGGTACGCCCGGAAGGGCCAGGAGCGTTCCCGCTCGCCGGAGGCGACCTCCGTGCCGGTCGTGTCGCTGCCGCCGCGCAGGCGGGCGTAGAAGTCGGCGAACATCAGGCTCACCCCGTGCCAGACGCCGATCAGGGAGGTGAAGGACGTCGCGAAGAAGCCGATGAGGAAGAACTCGGCGGTCGCCGCGCCGTACTTCGCCTCCAGGATGTCGCTGAGCTGGACGAGCCCCTTGTCGCCGCTCGCGATCGACACGTTCGCCGAGTGCAGCAGCTCCGCGCCGACGAAGAGCATGGCGACGACGAAGACACCGGTCGTGAGGTACGCGACGCGGTTGTCCAGCCGCATGACCTTCATCCAGCCCGTGTTGGTCCAGCCCTTGGCGTTCACCCAGTAGCCGTACGCGGCCAGCGTGATGGTGCCGCCCACGCCGCCGATCAGGCCGAGGGTGTTGAGGACGGAGTCCTTTTCGTCCGGCAGGACCGGCAGCAGGCCGGCGAAGGCGTCGCCGAGGTTCGGGGTGACGCGGACCGCCAGGTACACCGTGACCACGAACATGACGCCCACCAGGACCGTCATGACCTTCTCGAAGACGGCGTACTTGTTGAACCAGACGAACACCAGGCCGATCAGGCCACAGGCGACGGCCCACGACTTGAGGCCCATCACGTCCGGGAACAGCGCCTGCAGCGGCAACGCGCTCGACGACATCGCCGCCGCGCCGTAGACGAAGCCCCAGACGACCAGGTAGACGCCGAAGAACCAGGTCGTCCAACGGCCGAGCCCGGCCCAGCCGTCGAAGAGGGTGCGGCCGGTGGACAGGTGCCAGCGGCCGGCCGCCTCGGCGAGGGAGATCTTGACCAGGCAGCCGACGACGGCCGCCCAGAGCAGGGTGTAGCCGAAGTTGCTGCCCGCGATGAGGGTGGCCACGAGGTCGCCGGCGCCGACGCCGGTCGCCGCGACCACGATGCCGGGTCCGATGTACTTCCAACTGGACTTTCTGGGGGTCCGGTCGGTGCCGGTCGGTGCCTCGGTGTCCGTGGTGTGGCCCGTGGGGGGTCCCGTGGTGTCCGCCATGAAGGTCAAGAAAGCCCAAAGCGGCCGGCCCGGCAAGAGGGCCTGCCCGATCTCCACCCGATGTCCTCGGCCCGCCCTCGCGTGTGATCACTTTCGGCGGGTGCGTTCCCAATTACACTTCGCGGCCGGTCATGCGCCGTTTTTCGCATGGTTCCGGCCATCACCCCTTTGTCGCCCCTTGACCTATTGACCTGTCCATGCCATGCACCGACGATGTGCGGCAGTCGCACCACCGCACCACCGCACCCCCACACACTCCGACTCCCCACTAGGAGCGTTCATGCGACTGCGCATCCGCAGGAGCGGTGCGAGAAGCACCGTCCTCGCCGCCCTGCTGGCCCTCGCCCTGGCCGCGCCGTTCTCGGCCGTCACCGACGCGTCGGCGGGCGGCGCCCGAAAACCGGCGCCGTCCGCCGACGACATCCGCCAGTACGAGATCCACGTCCACCACAGCACCCCGCAGCTGCGCACCGCGATCGCCGCCTCCGGGGTGAGCGTGGACGAGGCCGACGAGGAGACCGTCGTGGTCTCCGGCCGGGCCGAGCAGATCGGGAGGCTGCGGGCCCAGGGGTACACGGTCTCGCCTCTGGGCGCGGCGCCGGACCGGGTCGCCGAGGACGAGGTACGGCTCTTCGACTTCCCGTCCGCCGACTCGAAGTACCACAACTACGCCGAGATGACGGCGGAGATCGACCAGCGCGTCGCCGCCCGCCCGGACATCATGAGCAAGCGCGTCATCGGCAGGTCGTACCAGGGCCGGGACATCGTGGCCGTCAAGATCAGCGACAACGTGGCCGTCGACGAGGCCGAGCCGGAGGTGCTGTTCACCCACCACCAGCACGCCCGCGAGCACCTCACCGTGGAGATGGCCCTGTATCTGATGCGCGAGCTGAGCGCCGGGTACGGCACCGACTCCCGGATCACCGACATGGTCAACGGGCGCGAGATCTGGATCGTCCCCGACCTCAACCCGGACGGCGGCGAGTACGACATCGCCACCGGCTCCTACCGGTCGTGGCGCAAGAACCGGCAGCCCAACTCCGGTTCCTCGTACGTCGGGACGGACCTCAACCGGAACTGGGACTTCAAGTGGGGGTGCTGCGGCGGCTCTTCCGGCAGCAAGTCCTCCGAGACCTACCGGGGCGCGTCCGCCGAGTCCGCGCCCGAGGTGAAGGTCGTCGCGGACTTCGTGCGCAGCCGGGTCGTGGGCGGCCGGCAGCAGATCACCGCCGGCATCGACTTCCACACCTACAGCGAGCTGGTGCTGTGGCCGTTCGGCTACACGTACTCCGACACGGCGACCGGGATGAGCGCGGACGACAACGCCGCGTTCAAGGCCGTCGGGCAGAAGATGGCCGCGAGCAACGGGTACACCGCCGAGCAGTCCAGCGACCTCTACATCACCGACGGCTCGATCGACGACTATCTCTGGGGCACGCAGAAGATCTTCTCGTACACCTTCGAGATGTACCCGTCGTCCGGTTCGGGAGGCGGTTTCTACCCGCCCGACGAGGTCATCGAGCGGGAGACCTCCCGTAACCGGGACGCGGTGCTGCAACTGCTGGAGAACGCGGACTGTATGTACCGGTCGATCGGCAAGCAGGCGCAGTACTGCAGCTAGCGCCGTGCCGGGAACCGGCTAGTCGGCGCCCTCGGTCTTGGCCTTGGCATCGTTCTTGGCCTTGGCATCGTTCTTGGCCTCGGCCTTGGCATAGGCCTTGGCCTCGGTCGCTTCGGCGTCGTCGTCCCCGGCATCCCCGGGGTCCACGGCGCCCGAGGCCTCGCCCTCCTCGAAGTAGGCGTCGAGGACCGCGTCCAGCTGGTCGTCCCACTCCGCGAAGCGCGCCCTGGCCGTCGCCTCGATCTCGATCGGGTACCAGCGGCGGTCGGGGGTGTGCACGGTGACGGTGTACCGCTTGCCGAAACGCGGCGTCTCGGTCTCGACGGCGCCGATCTCGTCCCAGCGGAACTCGCACTCCTCCTCGTCGAGGCGGAGCCGGACGCCCCTGGCGTCGGCGGCGATCCGCGCCCGGCGGTCCGAGGCCTCGAAGACGGGACCCGCGGCGGACGCGTCCGACTCCTCCGCCTCCCCGGCCCCGGCGTCGCTCTCGGCGACGCCTTCGGCGTCCGCGTCGCTCTCCGCCTCCGCGTCGGTCCCGACGTCGGGGCCGCTCTTCTCCACCTCCTCGGAGTCGACGACCGCCGCGGCGTCGTCGGCCTCGGCCGGCTTCGCGTCGGCCGGCTCCGCGGTCACGGGCGACGTGAGCCCGGGGACGAATGCCGGGTCGAATCCGGCGCCCTCCAGGGGCTGGCTGCTCGAACCTATGCGCTGCTCCACAGCGGGCAGTATGGTCGAAGATCCTGTGCCGGACACAGCCAGCCCCTACTTCGTTACGGGAGTTCCGCACGGCGATCCGTCAGAGACCCAGACGAAGACGCTCAATACGGCCGCCCCCTCGGGTCCGGGGCCGGGGTCAGCCGAGGACGGCGAGCGCGTCGATCTCGACGAGCAGGCCCGCCGGCAGGCCGACGTAGACCGTCGTGCGGGCCGCGGGCGGACCGGTGAGGTCCTGCTCGTCGAAGTACGCGTCGTACAACTCTTTGAACTCGGCGAAGTGCCCGGTGTCGGTCAGGTAGACGCGGATCATCATCACGTCGTCCCAGCCCGCGCCGCCCTCCTCCAGGATCGACCTGACGTTGGCGAGGGTCTGCAGGGTCTGCTCGCGCAGGCCGGGACCGGCCGGCGTCGGGGGCCGGCCCGGCTCGGCGGGCAGGAAGCCGACCTGGCCCGCCACCTGGAGGATGTTCCCCTTCTTCACGCCGTGCGAGAACTTCGCGGGCGGGGTGGTGTGGGTGCCGGGGGTGAGCGCGGTCTTCTCGGTCATACGGCGTCCTTGTCGGGAGCTGATACGGGCGTCCTGCCGGAGTACTCGGCGCTGACGGCGTCCGCCGTGCGGCGCACCAGAGGAAGCAGGGCGAGGAGTTCTTCGGCGGTGACGACGACGTTCGGCGCGGAGACCGACAGTGCGGCGACCACCCGGCCGTCGGCGCCCCGGACGGGCGCGGCGACGCAGTTGATGGACTCCTCGTGGCCGCCGAGGTCGGTGGCCCAGCCCTGTTCGCGCACCTTCTGCAGCTCACGCAGGAAGGCGGGGGCACCGGACGTCGAACGAGCCGTGTAGAGGGGGTAGTCGAGGCTCTCGGCGACGGCGCGCCGCTCGGGTTCGGGCAGATCGGCGAGGAGCAGCTTGGCGACGGCGGCGACCGTGATGGCGACGGGCCTGCCGATGCGCGAGTACATGCGGACCGGGTAGCGGCTCTCCACCTTGTCGATGTAGAGGACCTCGCCGTCCTCGTACACGGCGAGGTGGACGGTGTGTCCGCAGGTCTCGCCCAGTCGGGTCAGGTGGGGGTGGGCGATCTCGCGGACGTCGAGGTTCTCCATCGCCTCCTGGGCGAGGGCGAACAGGCGGGCGCCGAGGCGGTAGCGCTGGTCGGCCTGACGGTAGACGAGGCCGTGCTCGTGGAGGGTGCGCAGCAGCCGCAGGGCGGTCGACTTGTGCACGTCGAGGCGGTCCGCGACCTGTCCGAGGTCGGCGGGGCCCTCGGCGAGCAGCGGGAGGATGCTGAGGGCGCGGTCGACGGTCTGGCTCATGGGGTGCGTACCTCCTCGGGGGCGGCCGGGGCCTGCGTCCAGCCCGGGCCGAGTCGCAGTCTCCCCCACGCGGTGTCGTCGAGGGCGGCGAGCCGGTCGGCGTGGTCGCGGGTCGGGGGGACGGCGAGGTCGCCGGGGACGGTGAGGGCGGCGGCGGCCGTCAGATGCCCGTGCCGCAGCCGGTCGCGGGCGGGCAGCCCGCGCAGGGTGGCGGAGAGGAACCCGGCGGCGAAGGCGTCCCCGGCGCCGACGGCGGCGACGACGTCGACCCGCGGGGCCGGGACGTGCAGGACGCTGTCCTCCTGGACGCGGTCCCCGTGAACGCGGTCCCCGTGAACGCGGTCCCCGTGGACGCGGTCCCTGTGGAAGAGGGTTGCCCCGTGTGCGCCCTGTTTGACGACGAGCACCTCGGGTTCGGGGATCGCGGCCCGCACGGCGTGGACGCCGTCCAGGCCCCACACGTCGGCGGCCTCGTCCTCGCCGACGAACACCAGGTCGGCGCCGCGGGCCAGTTCCCGCAGGATCCGGGGGCCGTCGCCGTCCGTCCACAGCCGGGGCCGGTGGTTGACGTCGAAGGAGACGAGCGGCCGGCCGGGCCGTGCGGCGGTCAGTTCGCACAGCAGACCGAGGCAGTCCGCGGAGAGGGCCGCGGTGATCCCGGTGAGGTGCAGGACCCGGCCGGCCCGTACCGCGTCGAGGCCGACGGTGTCGACGGACATCGCGGAGGCTGCGGAGCCGGCCCGGTAGTAGGCGACCTCGTGGGCGTCGCCCGACCGGTCGCCGGCGGTGCGGAAGTAGACGCCGGTCGGGCGGTCCGGGTCGCGTCGTACGCGGCTGACGTCGACGCCGTAGGAGCCGATGGTCTCGACGAGGTGGTCGCCGAAACCGTCCGCCCCGACCCGGCCGATCCAGCGCGCCGTGTGCCCGGCCGCCGCCAGTGCGCAGGCCACGTTGGACTCCGCGCCGCCGATGCCCCGGTCGAAGGACGGCACGTCGGCGAGGCGACCCGGACGGGAGGGCTGGAACGCGACCATGGACTCGCCGAGCGTGACGACGTCGACGACATCCACGACGTCGGTGACATCCACGACGTCGACGACGTTCACGACGTGCGTGGCGTCGGGGGCGTCGGGGGCGTTGCGGGGTCCGGTGGCGGTCACGATCGTCGTGGCTCCCGTGCTGGTGTGGGCGAGCGAAGCGGGATGGAGGTCCCCGGCCGAAGGCTGGGGGAGGATCCGTTGACCCCGCGCTGGCGGAGATGTTAGACAGCGGTCAGCGACATACGCAACGGGCGTTGCAGCTTGCGCAACGTACCTGATCAGGGAGGTTCCATGAGTACCGAGGCGTTCGCGGCGCTCGCCCGACTGGCCGAGGAACGTGTCGACCACCGCTTCAAGGGCCTCCCGCCGGACGCCGAAGGCCTCACCGTCGGCGAGCTGGCCGCCCAGCGCCGCAACCTCTTCACCGGAGGCTTCGCGACACCGGTGCTGGCCCTCTCCGCGGAACGCCTGGAGCACAACCTCACGCTCATGGAGACGTACGCGACCCGGCACGGCCTCGCCTTCGCGCCGCACGGCAAGACCTCCATGGCCCCGCAGCTCTTCCGGCGCCAGATCGACCGGGGCGCCTGGGGCATCACCCTCGCGGTCCCGCACCAGGTGCGGGTGGCCCGGGCGTTCGGCGTCCGGCGCGTGTTCCTCGCCAACGAACTGGTCGACCCGTCGGCCCTGCGCTGGATCTCCGCCGAACTCGACGCCGACCCCGGATTCCACCTGGTCTGTTACGTCGACTCCGTGCGCGGCGTCGAGCTGATGGACGCGGCCCTGCGCGGCGCCGCCCGCCCCGTCGACGTCGTGGTCGAGCTGGCCGCCGGCGAGGGCGCCCGCACCGGCGTGCGCACGGAGGAGGAGTGCGCGGCGGTCGCGGACGCGGTGGCGGCCGTCCCGACGCTGCGGCTGGTCGGGGTCGCGGGCTACGAGGGTGAGGTGCCGGGGGCCGACCCCCAGCGGGTGCACGCCTGGCTGCGCCGGCTGGTGGCCCTGGCCGTCGGCTTCGACGCGGCGGGGCGGTTCGCGGACGTCGAGGAGATCGTCGTCAGCGCCGGCGGCAGCGCCTGGTTCGACGCGGTCGCCGACGTCTTCGCCGCCATCCCCGAACTCTCGCTCCCCGTGCTGAAGTTGCTGCGCTCGGGAGCGTACGTCTCGCACGACGACGGCCACTACCGCAAGCTCACGCCGTTCAACCGGGTCCCCGGGGAGGGCGCGCTGGAGCCCGCGTTCCGGCTGTGGACCCAGGTCGTCTCCCGTCCCACCCCCGACCAGGCGTTCGTCAACGCGGGCAAGCGCGATGCCGCCTACGACCTCGACCTGCCCTTCGCGCAGGTGATCCGCCGCGACGGCCGTGAACGCCCCGCGACCGGCGTCTCGGTGACCGCCCTCTCCGACCAGCACGCCTGGCTGCGCACGACGGACGAGGCGGACCTCGAGGTCGGCGACTGGGTGGGCCTCGGCCTGTCGCACCCGTGCACGTCCTTCGACAAGTGGCCGCTGATCCCGCTGGCCGAGGCGGACGGCACGGTGGTCGACTACATCCGCACCTACTTCTGACCCGTCCGAGCCGAGCCGGAGGCCGACATGGAAGACCTCGTGATCCGGGACGCCGACGTCGTCGACGGCACGGGCGCGGACTCCTACCGCGCGGACGTGGTGATCGACGACGGCAGGATCGTCTCGATCGTCAAGGAGGCGGCGGCCGCGGGCTGTCAGCGCCCGAAGGCCGTGCGGGAGCTGGACGCGGAAGGGCTGGTCCTCTCCCCCGGCTTCATCGACATGCACGCCCACAGCGACCTGGCGCTGCTGCGCGACCCGGACCACAGCGCCAAGGCGGCCCAGGGCGTGACGCTCGAAGTCCTGGGCCAGGACGGTCTGTCGTACGCCCCGGTCGACGACCGCACCCTCGACGAGGTGCGCCGCGCCATCACCGGCTGGAACGGCCCCGGCGACGACGTCGACTTCGACTGGCGGTCGGTGGGCGAGTACCTGGACCGGCTGGACCGCGGCGCCGAGGGGCGGGGCATCGCCGTCAACGCGGCCTATCTCGTCCCGCAGGGCACGGTCCGGGCCCTCGTCGTCGGCTGGGAGGACCGCCCGGCCACGGCGCGGGAGCTGGACCGGATGCGGCGGCTGGTGGCGGAGGGCCTGGAGCAGGGGGCGGTCGGCCTGTCGTCCGGGCTGACGTACACGCCCGGGATGTACGCGGGGAACGCCGAACTGGAGGAACTGTGCCGGGTGGTGGCGCGCTACGGCGGCTACTACTGCCCCCACCACCGCAGTTACGGAGCCGGTGCGCTGGAGGCGTACGCGGAGATGGTGGAGCTGGCCGGCAAGGCCGGCTGCGGCCTCCATCTGGCCCACGCCACCATGAACTTCGGCGTGAACGAGGGGCGTGCGCCCGAGTTGCTGGCCCTGCTGGACGATGCGCTCGACGCGGGCGCCGACATCACCCTCGACACCTATCCCTACACGCCCGGCTGCACCACGCTCGCGGCCCTGCTGCCCAGTTGGGCGAGTGAGGGCGGCCCCTCGGAGGTCCTGCGCCGCCTCGCCGACGACGAGAGCGCCGAACGCATCCGCCACGACCTGGAGGTGACCGGCGCGGACGGCTGCCACGGGGTGCCGGTGGACTGGGAGACGATCGAGATCTCCGGGGTGACGAACCAGGCGCTGGGCGACTTCGTCGGCAGCACGGTCGGCGCTTCGGCCGCTCGTCTGGGCTGGACTCCGTGGGCGACGGCACGCCGGCTGCTGCTCGAGGACGGACTCGGGCCGACGATCCTTCAGCATGTGGGCCACGAGGAGAACGTCCGCGCGATCATGCGCCATCGCGTCCACACGGGCGGCTCGGACGGCGTCCTGACCGGCGCCCGCCCGCACCCGCGCGCGTACGGCACGTTCCCGCGCTACCTCGGCCACTACGTAAGGGAGTCCGGGATCCTCTCCCTGGAGGAGTGCGTCGCCCACCTGACCGGCCGTCCGGCGGCCCGCCTGCGTCTGCCGGACCGGGGCGTGATCCGTGAGGGGTACCGCGCCGACCTGGTGCTCTTCGACCCGGCGACGGTCGCGGCGGGCTCGACGTACGAGTCCCCGCGCACACTCCCCACGGGCATCCCGCACGTCCTGATCGACGGCCGCTTCGTCGTCGAGGACGGCCGGCGCACGGACGTGCTGGCGGGGCGGGCGGTCCGTCGCGGTCCCACGTGACGGAACGCCCCGCCGCCTCGCCCTACGGCTTGGGCAGGGTGCACCCGCTCTTGTTCAGGTCGATCTGGTTGCCGGCCTTGAAGCAGGCCGGGATCAGGTAGGTCTCCTGGGCGTAGTTGATGCCCTTGCGGACGGTGACGTTGCCGTTCGCGTCGACCTCACACGGGTTGTTCTCGGTGCAGCGCTCGCCGTCCTCGTTGCCGGTGTTGTTGACGGCGACGACCTTGCCGGTGGACTGGTCGATCACCGGCGAGCCGGAGGTGCCGCCGATGGTCTGGCAGGCGGAGGTGTAACGGACCGAGTCCTTCCAGGTCCAGTCGCCCTCCTTCATCCGGTAGACGAACCCGTCGACGTTGCAGCTGTAGAGCCGCTTCCAGTAGCCGGACGCCACGGTGATGGCGGTGCCGGCGACCGGGTGCGTGTCCTGCACGGTCAGGGCCGAGATCCCGTACGAGTTCCTGATCGACGCGTAGGTGCTGGTGAGCTGGTAGATCGAGACGTCGGTGTCGGTCATCGTCCCGTACGCGAGCTTGCTGGCGCGCAGGGTCGCGACCCGGGTGCCGGCGGAGTTGAGCAGGCCGAAGGTGCGGCTGGAGGCCTGGTTGACGAGCACCTCGCCCGGCTCCGGGAACCCGGTCGACAGGCAGTGGCCGTTGGAGAGCACCAGCGCGGGGTCGGTGTCCAGGGAGCTGGGGAAGCGGACGACCGAGCCGGAGCAGTTGCTGAGCGCGACGGTCCCGGCGAGGTTGACGGCCTTGAGCGTGGGCGTGGCGGCCTTGAGCACGGGCGCGGCCGCCCCGGTCCCGGCCGCGGCCGGTGCGGCGACCGCGGGCGCCGCGCCCGCCCCGGCGATGGCCAGGGCGAAGCAGGCGGCGACGAGAGGCTTTCTCATGTGGGGGTCCCCTCTTACGACAGGGCGACCGGAGATCTTCCGGCCGCCCGCTGTTTTTGTCATGCGCATTGTTGGTTCCAGAGGGGAGGAGATCAAGGGTCGGCTTTCGGCCAGGGGGCGAAGGGCGGCGCTCTCGCATCCGGGAGCCGTCCGGCGGACCAGGTCGCGGGGACGCAGCCGACAGGCAGCGGCGCCTCGTCGGCCCCGGTGAGCGGCGCGGTCCTCCGTCACCGCCCCCATATGCCGACATGGCGGGTCCGGTCCGCCCGGGGATATCCTTGGAGGGACTCTCCGCGCCCATCGCGCCCCGTCGACAGTGGCCCTTGCACGCTCGTCGCCGTGAGGGAGATCGACCCCATGGACCTCAACACCATCACCGAAGTCGTCCGTCGACCGGCGGGCCGGCCCGGCGCGGACTGGCGTGAAGGCGACGCCTGGCTCGCCGGCGGAACCTGGCTGTTCTCCGCCGAACAGCCGGATCTGCGCCGCCTGGTCGACCTGACGGCGCTGCACTGGGAACCGCTGACACAGAGCGACGCGGGCCTCGAGATCGCCGCGACGTGCACCATCCGGGACCTGTACGCGTTCACGCCGCCCGACGACTGGATCGCAGGCCCCCTCCTCGGACTCAGCTGCGAGGCCTTCCTGTCCTCGTTCAAGGTCTGGAACTCGGCGACCGTCGGCGGGAACATCTGCCTGTCCCTGCCCGCCGGGCCGATGATCACGCTGACGGTCGCGCTCGAGGCACGGTACGAACTGTGGGCTCCCGACGGGTCCACGCGCGTGGTCGACGCCCTCGGGTTCGTGACCGGGGACCACCGCAACGTGCTGGCTCCGGGCGAGATCCTGCGGCGCGTCGCCGTTCCGGCGCACGCCCTGCGCAAGCGCGCCGCGCACCGCCGCTTCACCCTGACCCGCCTCGGCCGTTCGACCGTGTTCCTGATCGGCACGCTGGCCCCGGGGACGGGCGACCTGCTGCTCACCGTCACGGCGGGCACCACACGGCCGGTGCGCATGGCGTTCGACGGCTTTCCCGACGCCCTGACCCTGCGGCAGAGCATCGACGCCGTCCCCGCCGACGTCTGGTTCGCCGATCCCAACGGGACCCCCGGCCATCGGCGCCATCTGACACGGCACTTCGCCGAGGAGATCCGACGCGAACTCATGGCTGGAACCTGACATGACCTACCTCGTGAACGGCAGGAGCTTCCCGGAGGAGCCCGAACCCGGCCAGTGCCTGCGCACGTTCCTGCGCTCGCTCGGCCGTCACGGCGTCAAGAAGGGCTGCGACGCGGGCGACTGCGGCGCCTGCACGGTCTGGCTGGACGGTGATCCGGTGCACAGCTGCATCACCCCCGCCTTCCGCGCGGACGGCCGCGAGGTGACCACGATCGAGGGCCTGGGTTCACCCGGCGACCTGCACCCGGTGCAACGGCGCTTCCGCGACGCCCCGGGATTCCAGTGCGGCTTCTGCACCGCCGGGATGATCATGACCTCCGCGACGTTCACCGACGCCCAGAAGGCCGACCTGCCCCGGGCGCTGAAGGGCAACCTCTGCCGCTGCACCGGCTACCGGGGCATCGAGGACGCGGTGAACGGCGTGGTGGGCGTGGAGAGCGCCGCGCCGGGCAGGGCGGTCGGCCGGAGCGTCGGCGCGCCGGCCGCCGAGGACGTGGTGACCGGTCGCGCCGAGTTCACGATGGACACCCGCCTCGACGGCATGCTGCACCTCAAGGTGCTGCACTCCCCGCACGCACACGCCCGGATCCTCTCGATCGACAAGAGCGCCGCCCTCGCGGTCCCCGGCGTGCACCGGGTATACACCTGGCGGGACGTGCCGCGCCGGCGCTTCACCACGGCGATCCACACCGACCATCTGGTCGACCCGGACGACACCCGCATCCTCGACGACACCGTCCGCTTCGTGGGCCAGCGCGTGGTCGCGGTGCTGGCCGACACCGTCGCGGCGGCGGAGGAGGGCTGCCGCAGGGTCCGAGTGGAGTACGAGGTGCTGCCGGCCGTGTTCGACCCTCTGGAGGCGATGGCGGAGGGCGCGCCGCAACTGCACGGCTCGGACGACCCGTTCGTCCGCGATCCGCTGCACAACGTCCTGCTCGAACTCCACACGCACATCGGCGACGTCGACGCGGGGTTCGCCGAGGCCGACGTGATCCACGAGGGCACCTACTTCTCGCCGCGCGTGCAGCACGCGCACCTCGAGACCCACGGCTCGATCGCCTGGATGGAGGACGGGCGGCTGAACGTGCGCACCAGCTCGCAGTCGCCGTCGATCGCGAAGGTCAAACTCGCCTACCTCTTCGCGCTGCGCCCCGACCAGCTCCGGGTGTTCTGCAAGCGCGTCGGCGGCGGCTTCGGCGGCAAGCAGGAGGTGATCTCCGAGGACCTGGCGGCGCTCGCCGCCCTCGACACCGGACGGCCCGTCTGCTTCGAGTTCACCCGCGAGGAGGAGTTCACCACGGCCTCGCCCCGGCATCCCATGACGCTGACGGTCAGGCTCGGAGCGAAGGCGGACGGCACCCTCACGGCGTTCCAGGTCCGCAACGTGTCCAACACGGGCGCCTACGGCAACCACGGCGGGGAGACGCTGTACGCGGGCGGCGCCGCCGTGGCGGTCTACCGCTGCCCCAACAAGAGGTACGACGCCTTCTCCGTGTACACCAACACCGTGCCGAGCGGGGCGCTGCGCGGGTACGGGATGACGCAGCCGGCGTTCGCCGTGGAGTCGGCGATGGACGAACTGGCGCGCGCGTTGCACCTCGATCCGCTCGCCCTGCGCCGCCGCAACATCGTGCGGCCGGGCGACCCGCTCGTGGCCCTGCACGACGGCCCCGACGACGTGGCGTTCAGCGAGGACTCCCTCGCCAAGTGCATCGACCTGGTGGAGGGCGCCCTGGCCGAGGCCGCCGACCGGCCGCCTCCCGGCCCCGGGTGGCTGGTGGGCGCCGGCGTCGCGAGCTCCCTGCACGAGACCGCGCCCCCGACCGAGCACATCTCCGAGGCCTGGGTCACCCTGGGGGACGATCTCGTCTACGAACTGGCCGTCGGCACGGTCGAGTTCGGGGAGGGCACATCGACCGCGCACGTCCAGATCGCGGCCGGTCAGCTGGGCACGACGCCCTCGCGGATCCGTCTGGTGCAGTCGGACACGGACCGCACGGGATTCGACACCGGCGCCTTCGCCAGTGCCGGACTGTTCGTGGCGGGCAACGCGGTGCTCCGGGCGGCCGACGCCGTGCGTGACCGCATCCTGGAGTACGCCGCCGCGTACACCGGCGTGCACCTCGTGCTGTGCTCGATGGCCGACGAGGAGGTCGTCTGCGGCGACCGGCGGGTGCCGCTGGCCGAGCTCGTCACGTCGGCACGGGCCCGCGGCATCCGGTTCACCGCCGCCCGCAAGGCCTACGGCTCGCCCCGCAGCGTCACCTCCAACACCCAGGGGTTCCGCATCGCCGTCCACCCGGTGACGGGCGAGATCCGCATCCTGTACAGCGTCCAGGCGGCCGACGCCGCCGTGGTCGTCAATCCCGCCCAGGTCCGCGGGCAGGTCGAGGGCGGGGTGGCGCAGGGAATCGGCTTCGCGCTGACCGAGAACCACCACGTCGACGAGAACGGCGTCATGGTGAACCCGAATCTGCGCAACTACCGCATCCCCACCTACGCCGACGTCCCGCGCACCGACGTGCTCCTGGTGGCGTCGACGGACTCCGTCGGTCCCCTGCGGTCGAAGGGGATGGCGGAATGCTGCATCAACCCGGTGGCCCCCGCGCTGGCCAACGCGCTCCACGACGCCACCGGCGTCCGCTTCCGCTCGCTGCCCCTGACTCCGGAGCGGATCTGGAGCCGGCTCGCCGAAAGGCAGTCGGTGGCGACGGGCCCGGGCTCATGAGCACCGACCAGCACCGGAGCGCGGGAGCGACCGCGATCATCAATCAGAAGGTACTGCCCGGACTCGAACAGGAGTACGAGTCATGGCAGCAGGGCGTCAACGCCGCCGCCGCCGACTACGCCGGATACCTGGGCGTCGAGGTCTCCCCGCCGACCCCGGTGCAGCCCGAGTGGGTCGTCGTCTACCGGTTCGACTCCGTGGCCCACCTGAAGGCGTGGATCAACAGCACCACGAGACAGCGCCTCCTGGCCGTCGGCGACAAGTACCTCGACGGCCCCGGCACCCAGCAGGTGATCAGCGGCGGCTCCCGCCCGACGGATCCGCTGGTGACCGTGGTGGTCACCCACCGGGTCGACCCGGCTCACGTCGACGAGTTCCTCGCCTGGCAGCGCCGTCTGACCCAGGAGGAGGAGAGGTTCGAGGGATTCCGCGGCACGGAGATCTTCCAGCCGGTCGAAGGGGTGCAGGACGACTGGACCACCCTGTACCGGTTCGACAGCGCCGAGCACCTCGACGCCTGGCTGACGTCGAACAGACGCAAGCAGGTCCTCGCCGAGGGGGCGAAGTTCGACGACTTCCGGCTGCGCACGATCGACAACTCCTTCGGCAGCTGGTTCGCCTTCGAGGAGAACGGCAAGGACGCAGCGGCGCCCTCCGAGACCCGGACGGCCCTCGCGGTCTGGGTCGGCCTGTATCCGACCGTGGTGCTGCTGACGCTCGCCCTGTCGCCGCTGGGCATGCCGTTCTGGCTCGGGCTGCTCGTGGGCAACCTGCTGTCGAGCTTCCTGATGAGCTTCCTCACCATGCCGTACTACGTGAACCGGCTTCTCAAGCGGTGGCTGAGGCCCGCCCCGGACGAGCCGGCGACGCGGACCAACCTCATCGGCCTCGGCATCATCGCCGCACTGACGGCGTTCTGGGTGGCGGTCTTCTACGTCGTCACGACCCAGATCTGGACGTTGCCCTGAGCGATCACCGAAAACCACCCGAAATGCACGTCTCACGTGGCGGAAAACACGCCCCCGGAGGCGATACCGGGCCGTAAGCTCCCAGACATGCAGGTGATCCAGTCGACCAAGCTCGCCAACGTCTGTTACGAGATCCGGGGCCCGGTTCTCGAGGAGGCGATGCGGCTGGAAGCGGCCGGTCACCGCATCCTCAAGCTGAACACCGGCAATCCGGCCGCATTCGGCTTCGAGGCCCCGCCGGAGATCCTGGAGGACATCCTCCGCAACGTCTCCACGGCGCACGGCTACGGCGACGCCAAGGGCCTGCTGGCGGCGCGCCGGGCCGTCGTGATGCACAACCAGACACTCGGCATCGAGACGGACGTCGAGCACGTCTTCATCGGCAACGGCGTCTCCGAGCTGATCGTCATGGCGATGCAGGGTCTGCTGGACGACGGCGACGAGGTGCTGGTCCCGGCGCCGGACTACCCGCTGTGGACCGCCGCCGTCTCGCTCTCCGGCGGCACCGCCGTGCACTACCGCTGCGACGAGCAGGCGGACTGGATGCCGGACCTCGCCGACATCGAGCGCAAGGTGACCGACCGCACCAAGGCGCTCGTCATCATCAACCCGAACAACCCGACCGGGGCCGTCTACGACGAGGCGATGATCCGGGGGCTGACGGACATCGCCCGCCGGCACAACCTGCTGATCTGCTCGGACGAGATCTACGACAAGATCCTCTACGACGGCGCCACGCACACCCCGACCGCCAAGGTCGCCCCCGACCTGCTCACCCTCACCTTCAACGGCATGTCGAAGGCGTACCGGGTGGCCGGATACCGGGTCGGCTGGATGTCGATCTCCGGCCCGCGCGCGCACGCCGACTCCTACATCGAGGGCCTGACGATCCTGGCGAACATGCGCCTGTGCGCGAACATGCCGGGGCAGCACGGGGTGGTGGCCGCGCTCAGCGGACGCCAGACGATCAACGACCTGGTGCTGCCGGGCGGGCGGCTCAAGGAGCAGGTTGACACGGCGTACGAGCTGCTGACGCAGATCCCGGGCGTCACCTGTGTACGGCCGAAGGGTGCGCTGTATCTCTTCCCGCGCCTCGACCCCGCCGTCTTCAAGATCCGCGACGACCGGCAGATGGTCCTCGACCTGCTGCGCCGAGAGAAGATCATGGTGGTCCAGGGGACCGGCTTCAACTGGCCCGAGCCGGACCACTTCCGGGTCGTCACCCTGCCGACGGCGACGGACCTGCGGGACGCGGTGGGCCGGATCGCCCGCTTCCTGGACGGCTACAGCCAGCCTTAAACATCATCCGGGCAGCGACTTCTTGAATCCCTCAACTTTAGACGAAATCTAAGCTAGGATGGTTTCCTGACAGCACGGGAGGCCATCCTCATGTACGAGCCGATCCACGCAGCTTCTTCCCGTAGGTCCGTCCACACCACGATGGCCGGCACGCCCTCGGACTTCCCCCACCGCTCCCGCGAGGAGGAGCTGGACATCCAGCTCGCAGGTCATCTCGCGGCGCTGCTCGCCGTCACCGACGAGCTGCGCGCCACGGCGCCGTCCGCCGACCTGGACGCCGCCGCCACCCGGCTCGCGCAGCAGGTGACCCGGCTGCACGGCGGGCGGACGCGAGTCCGCTCCGACGTCTCCCCCGCTCCGGCCGCCGGGCCGCGCCTCGTGGCACTGCACGACCGGGCCCACGCCCTCGCGGGCCGGGCCCTCCTCGTCGCCGCGTCCCGCGCGGACACCGCCGTGGCGATCCTGGCGGCCCAGCGCATGGACGCGCACGCCGCCGGCCAGGCGGAGCAGCAGGAGCTGAGCGCCGCCGGCTGACCCCCTTCCCCGGGGGGCTCCCCCATCGGGGACCTCGAACGGCCCCGGTCCGCGTGCACCCGCAGCGACGCGCGGACCGGGCGCCATGAACGCGTCACGCCCACGAACGCGTCACGCCCACGAACGCGTCACGCCCACCCGACGGACGCCGCCTCCCGCGACGCCCCGCCGCGGTCCGCCCATTCGGGTGATCTGTACACCACAAGCGCCTGCCGGACTGCGGCGTCCTCGCGGCGGGCTCGTAACGTCGGCGCACATGACGGTGGTCGACTCCGGCACGTCGGCACGCCCGCGGTCCGCTCGCAGTCGGCCTCCCCCGACCATCGAGCCGAGCAGGGAGCACCAGATGACGTCGACCGCCACCCCGAGGTTCTCCGTCTTCACCCCCAGCCACCGAACCCGATTCCTCGACGAGTGCCTGGCGACCCTGCAGGCGCAGACCTGTCCGGACTGGGAGTGGATCGTCCTGCTCAACAACGGCGCCCGCTGGCGGCCGGAGCGCCCCGACGACCGGGTCCGGATCGAGATCGCGGACCACGTCACCGGCGTCGGAGCGGCGAAGCGCAGGGCCTGTGAACTGGCCCGCGGCGAGATCCTGGTGGAACTCGACCATGACGACCTGCTGGCGAAGGCGTGCCTGGCGGAGCTCGGCAAGGCCTTCGACGAGCACCCCGACGCCGTCTTCGTGTACAGCAACACCGCGCAGATCACCGAGGACGGGAAACGGGACGACAGCCGTTTCAACGAGTCGCACGGCTGGCACTACGAGGACGTGCGCGTCGACGGCCGCAACCTGCTGCAGGTCAGGGCGATGGCGCCGACCCCGCACAACATCGCGTACATCTGGTACGCGCCCAACCACGTGCGGGCGTTCCGCAGGGACGCCTATGTGACGGCCGGCGGGTACGACGCCTCCCGCTCGGTCCTGGACGACCAGGACCTGATGTGCCGTCTGTTCCACGTCGGCGACTTCCACCACATCCCCCGCTGTCTGTACCTGCAGCGGATGCACCCGGCGAACACCCAGCGCGACCCGGAGACCAACGCGCACATCCAGAGCGAGACGGTCGCCCTGTACGACAAGTACATCGAGGCCAACGCCCTCGCCTGGACGTACCGCAGGGGACTGCTCGCGCTCGACCTCGGAGCGGCGCACCGCAAGCCGCCCGGTTACCTGGGCGTGGACCAGTACCCGGGCGAGGGCGTCGACATCGTCGCGACCCTGCCCGGCAGGCTGGACCTGCCCGACGACTCCGTCGGTCTGATGCGGGCCGTGGACTTCCTGGAGCACGTGCCGGCGAAGATTCCCCTGATCAACGAGCTGTACCGGCTGTTGGCGCCCGGTGGCATGCTCCTCAGCACGACCCCCAGCTCCGACGGCCGTGGCGCGTACCAGGACCCGACCCACGTCGCGTACTACAACGAGAACTCCTTCTGGTACTACACGGACGACCAGTACCGCGCCTTCGTGCCCGAGATCGAGGCCAGGTTCCAGAGTTCCCGGCTGACGACCTGTTTCCCGTCCCAGTGGCACTCCGAGAAGAACATCTCCTACGTGATCGCCAACCTCATCTCGGTGAAGGACGGCGCCGAGCGGTGCGGCGGCCCGCTGCTGGTGTAGGTCCTGCGCGGCCTCGGGCCGCCGCGCGCGAGACGCCCCGCGGGACGCACGGGTCCCGCGGGGCGTCTCGCGTCGGTTCAGGGCCGTCGCGTCGTGCGGGCCGCGGCGGCCAGTGCGGCGAAGGCGGGCAGCCTCACGGCCGAGGCCAACTGGTCGTCCCACGGGGGAAGGGGCGCCAGACCGGCCCGCAGCCAGCCGCCGTGGCCGAGCACGCCGAACGCCGGGCGCGCGGCCGGCCGGGGGAACTTCTCCGAGCCGACGGGGCGGATCCGCTCGGGATCGAGACCGCTGAGCCGGAACGCGTCGCGCGCCAGGCCGCACCAGGTGGTGCGGCCCGCCGACGTGCCGTGGTAGATGCCCGCCGGGGCCCGGCCCGTGAGCGCGGCGCGCCCGAGGGCGGCCAACTGCCGGGCGAGCGCCCGGGTCCAGGTCGGCTGACCGTGTTGGTCGGCGACCACGTCCAGGGTCTCGCGGCGGGCGGCGAGTCCGAGCACGGTGGCCACGAAGTTGGGACCGTGCTCGCCGTAGAGCCAGGCGGTGCGGACGACGTAGCCGGTGTCCGGCAGCAGCTCGACGACGGCCCGCTCGCCCGCCAGTTTGCTCCGCCCGTACGCGTTGACGGGGCCCGTCGGCGCGTCCTCGGGGTAGGGGCCGCGGGCGTCGCCCGGGAAGACGTAGTCGGTCGACAGGTGCAGCAGGATGGCGCCGCCGTCCGCGCAGGCGCCGGCCAGGTGGCGGACGCCCGTGCCGTTCACGGCGGTGGCGGCCGCCTCGGACCGCTCGGCGCCGTCGACGTCCGTCCAGGCGGCGCAGTTCACGACCACGGCGTGGCCGGGGACGGCCGCACGCACGGCGTCCGGGTCGGTGATGTCGAGCCGGTCGCGGCCGAGGCCCGTCACCACGGCGTCCGGATCGGCGGCGAGCTCGGCCAGCACGTCCCGGCCGAGGAGCCCGTGGGCGCCGGTGACCAGCCACCTCGTGGTCATCGCGGTGCGGCCCTCTCCTTCAGCGGCTCCCACCACGAGCGGTGGGCGCGGTACCAGGCGACCGTGTCCGCCAGCCCCTCCGTCAAGGGCGTCTGCGGGGCGTAGCCGAGTTCTTCGCGGATCCTGCTGTCGTCCAGCGAGTAGCGCAGATCGTGCCCCTTGCGGTCGGGTACGTGCTCGACCCGGTCCCAGTCCGCGCCGAGGGCGTCCAGCAGCAGACCCGTGAGCTTGTGGTTGCTCAGCTCGACGCCTCCGCCGATGTGGTAGACCTCCCCCGCCCGGCCGCCGCGCAGGACCAGGTCGATGCCCCGGCAGTGGTCGGAGACGTGCAGCCAGTCGCGGACGTTGCGGCCGTCCCCGTACAGGGGGACCGGCTTCCCGTCGAGCAGGTGGGTGACGAAGAGCGGAACGACCTTCTCGGGGAACTGGTACGGCCCGTAGTTGTTGGTGCAGCGGGTGACCACGACGTCCAGTCCGTGGGTGCGGTGGTGGGCGAGGGCCAGCAGGTCCGCGCCGGCCTTCGAGGCGGAGTACGGGGAGTTCGGGGCCAGAGGATGGCTCTCGGTCCACGACCCTTCGCCGATCGAGCCGTACACCTCGTCCGTGGACACCTGGACGAAGCGGCCGACGCCGTGCCGGAGCGCCGCGTCGAGCAGCACCTGTGTGCCCAGCACATTGGTGCGGACGAACGGACCGGCCCCCTCGATCGACCGGTCGACGTGCGACTCGGCGGCGAAGTGCACCACCGCGTCCTGACCCGCCATCACCTGGTCGACCACGTCCGGGTCGCAGATGTCGCCCCGCACGAAGGCGTAGCCGGGGGCTTTCGCCACCGACGCCAGATTCGCCTCGACCCCTGAGTAGGTGAGCTTGTCGAGGACGGTGACGCGTGCCGCGGGATCCGCTCTCAACCGCTGCCGGACGTATTCGGAACCGATGAATCCGGCACCGCCGGTCACCAGGACGCGCATGGCTCTCCGAGTTCTCTCGCTGCCCGGTGCTCGGCACCGGGTCGGCCGGTCGGACGGGTCTTCGTGCGGCGGCGCCCTCCGAAGCCGAAGCCTCGAAGGGCGCGCCGCGCAGGTCCGTTGAGACGGGCGGTGCGGTACCGGTAGCGCACCGCCGCTCACGGAGATCTACGGTGCTACGTCGGCGCAGACCACGAAGACCTGGATGGGGTTGTTGCCGGTGACGCCGGCCTGCCATCCCGTGGGGGGCGACGTGGTCGTGCCGCCGGTCGGGGAGTTGTCCCGAAGGCTGCCGAGGCCGGGCAGCACCACTCCGCCGCCGGTGGCCACGTCACCGAGATCGCAGACGACGGTCGCTGCCGTTCCGCCCTGGGTTCCCGGGTTCGTCACGGTCTTGACGTACAGGTTGCTGCCGACGCCGCCCTGGGCGCCCTGGTTGCCCTGGAACCCCTGGTTGCCCTGGAACCCCTGGGTACCCTGCGTGCCGTCAGCACCGGGGTCACCCTGGAAACCCTGATTGCCCTGGAAACCCTGGTTGCCCTGGAACCCCTGGTTGCCCTGGAACCCCTGGGTACCCTGCGTGCCGTCAGCACCGGCGTCGCCCTGGAAACCCTGATTGCCCTGGAAACCCTGATTGCCCTGGAACCCCTGGGTACCCTGCGTGCCGTCAGCACCGGCGTCGCCCTGGAAACCCTGATTGCCCTGGACGCCCTGGGTACCCTGCGTGCCCTGGAACCCCTGGGTGCCCTGCGCGCCGTCGGCTCCGTCGGCGCCGTCAGCACCGTCGGCTCCCTGGAAGCCCTGCGGTCCTTGCGGGCCCTGCGGGCCGGGCTTCCCGGGCTTCCCGGGCTTGCCCGGCTTACCCGGCTTACCCGGCTTACCGGGCTTGCCCTCATGGCCCTGGGGGCCGCGCGGCCCCCTGGGGCCGGCGTGGTCACGGCCGCTGTGGTGCTTGTCCTTGTCCTTGTCCTTGTCTGCGACGGACCTCGTGGCACGGTCGGGCACCACCGCCGCCTGGCCCTCGGCGCCGGCCCTGCGGATCGCGTCGGCGATGGCCACGGAGGGGTGCTCGATCGGGCGCAGCCGCACCACGGATCTGTCGGCGTCGGGCCGGCTCGCCGCGTCGGCGACGGCCACGGCGCTCGGGACGACGCTGAGCGCCACGGCGACCGCGCCCGCCGAGACGAGCGTGGCGGATTTCAGGCGCGAGATTCGGATCGTTCTACGGTTCAAGTGAACCTTCCTCACGATGGGGAGGGGATCAGACAGCAAGCGCGCACTGAGTGAGTTCCATGCCGCTCGCATGCCACTTCACCTACGGTCACGAACAACGAGCACATTCTTCACCTTTTGTGAAAGAATTATGAATGATCGTCCGATATTGTGGCTTCAGATCACCCGGACGGCACCCATGCCTTCGCCGCTGCCTCACCATTCCGCCGAAAGGGTGGAATTCACCGAACGACAGCGCCACGGCAGCCTTGCTAAGCGTCGCTGCCGAGAATTCCGCGAAACGCGAGGCAGTCCTCGAACGACGGCAGCAGACCCTGCCGCTCCGCCTGCTCCAGCGTGGGCGCGGCCGCGTCCTTGTCCGAAAGGAGCGGCACGAGATCGTCGGGCCAGGCGATGGCCAGTGCCGGGTCCAGCGGATGGATTCCGAACTCTCGCCTCGGCGCATATCCCCGCGAACACAGATAGACGACGGTGGAGTCGTCCTCCAGCGCCATGAAGGCGTGCCCCAGCCCTTCCGAGAGATAGACGCAGCGGTGCGTCGTGTCGTCGAGCCGGACCGCCTCCCACGTCCCGAAGCCCGGGGAGCCGACGCGGATGTCGACCACCACGTCGAGGACGGCGCCGCTGACACAGGTGACGTACTTCGCCTGCCCCGGCGGGACCGCCGCGCAGTGGATGCCGCGAAGCGTCCCGCGCACGGAGCGGGAGCAGTTGGCCTGCTCGAGCCGGAGCCCCTGGCCGACGACGTCCTGGAACACGCCGGCCTGGAACCACTCGTGGAACCGGCCCCGGTCGTCCGTGAACACCGTCGGCGTGTCCACCCACGCCCCTTCGATGCCGAGCGGTCTCACGCGACCGCCTCCTTCCGGCCGCTCAGCCCGTTCGCGTCACACAGGGGACGTCCGCCCGGCGCAGGCGTGACGACGTGCCGGGAGTCCTCCAGCAGGCCCAGCAGATACTGGCCGTATCCGCTCTTCAGGAGCGGCCGGGCCAGCTCGCGGAGCCGGTCGTCGTCGACCAGGCCGGCCCGCCAGACCGCCTCCTCGAGACAGCCGATCTTGAATCCCTGACGCTCCTCGATCACCCGGACGAACTCCGAGGCCTGGACCATGGAGCTGAAGGTCCCGGTGTCGAGCCACGCCGTGCCCCGGTCGAGCCGGGTGACCTGCAGCGCCCCGGCCTCCAGATAGACGCGGTTGAGGTCGGTGATCTCCAACTCGCCGCGGGCGCTGGGCCGCAGGCCACGGGCGATGTCCACGGCACGGTTGTCGTAGAAGTACAGTCCGGGCACGGCGTACCGGGATCTCGGCCGGGCCGGCTTCTCCTCGATGGACACCGCCCTGCCCGTTTCGTCGAACTCCACGACGCCGTACGCCGAGGGGTCGGCGACCTGGTAGGCGAATACCCGGCCGCCCTCCAGATCGCCGTGCAGGGCCAGCCGGGTACCGAGGCCGCTTCCATGGAAGATGTTGTCGCCCAGAATCAGAGCGACGGATTGTTCGCCGATGAAGTCGGCCCCGAGCAGGAAAGCCTGGGCGATGCCTTCCGGGCGTTTCTGTTCCGTGTATTGCAGCCGCAGACCCAGTTCACTGCCGTCGCCGAGCAACCTGCTGAACTGACCCTGGTCTTCGGGAGTGGTGATGACGAGAATGTCCTGGACGCCTGCCATGACGAGCGTGGAAAGCGGATAGTAAATCATCGGTTTGTCGAAGACCGGCAGCAGTTGCTTCGACACCGAGCGGGTCAACGGCCAAAGTCGCGAGCCGGTGCCTCCGGCCAACAGGATTCCGCGCACGGCATCACCATAGGCCGACCGGACAGGAATACCGGGGGAGAAACACCACCCCACGACACCACACCCCCACGACAGACGCAGGACTGTCGTGGGGGTGTCCGGTGCAGCACCGCGGCCGGTCGTGACGATCGCTGGTCAGGGCATCCCCAAACCGGCCGCGGAGTCGTCGGCGGGTCAGCCCAGGCGCTTCACCAGCGCGCGGTACTCGTCCCACAGTTCCTTCGGGGTGTGGTCGCCGAAGGTGTTGAGGTGCTCGGGGACCAGGGCGGCCTCCTCGCGCCAGATCTCCTTGTCGACGGTGAGCAGGAAGTCGAGGTCCTCGTCGTCGAGTTCGAGGCCCTTGGTGTCGAGGGCCTCCTTCGTCGGCAGGATGCCGATCGGGGTCTCGACGCCCTCGGCGTGGCCGTCCAGACGCTCCACGATCCACTTCAGGACGCGGCTGTTCTCACCGAAGCCGGGCCAGACGAACTGGCCCTCGTCGTTCTTGCGGAACCAGTTGACGTAGTAGATCTTCGGGAGTTTCGCCTGGTCCTTGCCCTTGGCGACGTCGACCCAGTGGCCCATGTAGTCGCCCATGTTGTAGCCGCAGAACGGGAGCATGGCGAACGGGTCCCGGCGCAGCTCGCCGACCTTGCCCTCGGCGGCGGCGGTCTTCTCGCTCGCCACGTTCGCGCCGAGGAAGACACCGTGGTTCCAGTCGAAGGACTCGGTCACCAGCGGGACCGCGCTCGCGCGGCGGCCGCCGAAGAGGATCGCCGAGATCGGCACGCCCCTCGGGTCCTCCCACTCGGGCGCGATGATCGGGCACTGCGCGGCGGGCGTGGTGAAACGGGCGTTGGGGTGGGCGGCCGGGACGCCGGACTGCGGGGTCCAGTCGTTGCCCTTCCAGTCGGTGAGGTGCTCCGGGGTCTCCTCCGTCATCCCCTCCCACCAGACGTCGCCGTCCTCGGTGAGGGCGACGTTGGTGAAGACCGAGTTGCCCCACAGCGTCTTCATCGCGTTGGCGTTGGTGTGCTCGCCGGTGCCGGGCGCGACGCCGAAGAAGCCGGCCTCGGGGTTGATGGCGTACAGCCGGCCGTCCTCGCCGAAGCGCATCCAGGCGATGTCGTCGCCGATCGTCTCGACCGTCCAGCCGGAGACGGTGGGCTCCAGCATGGCGAGGTTGGTCTTGCCGCAGGCGCTCGGGAAGGCGGCGGCGACGTACTTGGACTCGCCCCGCGGCGGGGTGAGCTTGAGGATCAGCATGTGCTCGGCCAGCCAGCCCTCGTCGCGGGCCATGACGGAGGCGATGCGCAGGGCGTAGCACTTCTTGCCGAGCAGCGCGTTGCCGCCGTAGCCGGAGCCGTAGGACCAGATCTCGCGACTCTCGGGGAAGTGCGAGATGTACTTGGTCGAGTTGCAGGGCCACGGCACGTCGGCCTCGCCCTCGGCCAGCGGCGCTCCGAGCGTGTGCACGGCACGCACGAAGAAGCCGTCGGAGCCGAGCTCGTCCAGGACCGGCTGCCCCATGCGGGTCATGGTGCGCATGGACACGGCGACGTAGGCGGAGTCGGTGATCTCCACGCCGATCGCGGACAGCGGCGAGCCGAGCGGGCCCATGCAGAAGGGGACGACGTACATCGTGCGGCCGCGCATCGAGCCGCGGAACAGGCCCTTCTCACCGGAGAAGATCTCCCGCATCTCCGCGGGGGCCTTCCAGTGGTTCGTGGGCCCCGCGTCCTCCTCCTTCTCGGAGCAGATGAAGGTGCGGTCCTCGACCCGGGCGACGTCGGTCGGGTCGGAGGCCGCGTAGTAGGAGTTGGGGCGCTTGACCGGGTCGAGTTTGCGGAACGTGCCCCGCTCGACGAGCTCCTCGCACAGTCGCTCGTACTCGGCCTCGGATCCGTCACACCAGACCACGTTGTCCGGCTGCGTCAGTTCGGCGATCTCGTTCACCCAGGAGACGAGTTCCTGGTGCTGGGTGGGAATGACGGGGGAAGCCGCGATGTCGCGCGCCACGATTGCTCCTAAAAGAGGGATTTTTTGTTGGAGGCCCCGTGGGGGCTGCGACCCGGATGCTTCACGGTGATGAACCCTGGCGCTCATCCGGTGTCGACCGCACTCATTTGATCATCCGACTGTGATGCCCATATGTCCAGAGGGCCTCACAGGTGAGCGGAGTGAGGATGGCCACGTGTACCGACGTCACTTTGCGTTCCCATGACGTTCACGCGGTCGGCCGTTGACCCGGACCCCGTGAGACGATGACCACTCTTCGCCGCCGGGCATGTCGTACTGACGCGTAACTTACGGTTGCGTAGGTACGATCCCCCCATGACTGCGCCCGTCCCCGACGCGCCCACGGACTCGCCGGCCGCCGGCACCACACCCGTCGCGCACTCCCTGTCGGAAGAGATCAAGCCCAAGCTCCGCGGCTGGCTGCACCTCGGCATGTTCCCGGCAGCCCTCGTCTCCGGACTGATCCTCACCGCCCTCGCGGACTCCACCCGCGGCCGCGTCGCCTGCGGAATCTTCGCCCTGACGGCCTGCCTGCTGTTCGGGGTCAGCGCCCTCTACCACCGCGGCGACTGGAGCCCGCGGATGGACGGCGTCCTGCGCAGACTCGACCACGCGAACATCTTCCTGATCATCGCGGGCACCTACACGCCGCTCACGCTGCTGCTCCTGCCCGGGAGCAAGGGGCGGTGGCTGCTGTGGAGCATCTGGGCCGCGGCGCTCGCCGGGATCGCCTTCCGGGTCTTCTGGGTCGGCGCTCCCCGCTGGCTCTACACCCCCTGCTACATCGCGATGGGCTGGGCGGCCGTGTTCTTCCTGCCCGACTTCATGCGCACGGGCGGCATCGCGGTCCTGGTCCTGGTCGTCGTCGGCGGACTCCTCTACAGCGCGGGCGGCGTGATCTACGGCATCAAGCGCCCCAACCCGTCACCGCGCTGGTTCGGCTTCCACGAGGTGTTCCACTCCCTCACCCTCGCCGCCTTCGTCGTGCACTACGTCGGCATCTCCCTGGTGGCGTACCAGCACGGCTGACCGCTCCCGCGCACCCTCTTCCGGCCATGGCGTCCCCGCCATGGCCGTTTTTCCTGCCCCTTAACACGTCGACACGGTCCGGAACACAGCCGGGAGCAGGCTCCGGGCGGATCTCCCCGCCGGGAGCAGGCTCCGGGCAGGGAAATCCCCTGAGCCACCGCCCTTCCCCCATGCCATCCTGACCCGGTGAACGCACCCGAGATCCGCGTCGAAGTCGCCCCCGAGCTGGCCCTGTTCGTCCCGCACGCCCGGCGTGCCGGCGCCACCGCACTCGCCGTCGACGGCGTGTCGACGCTCGGCCATGTCGTCGAGTCCCTCGGGGTGCCCCTCACCGAGGTCGGCGCCCTCGTCGTCGACGGCCGTGAGGCGCCGGTCTCGCACATCCCCGCCGACGGCGAGTCCGTGACCGTCCGCCCGGTCAGCCGCCCCCAGCGCGTCCCCGGCGCCCCGCTGCGGTTCCTCCTGGACGTCCACCTCGGCACCCTGGCCCGCCGGATGCGTCTGCTCGGCGTGGACACGGCGTACGAGTCGACCGACATCGGCGACCCGGCGCTCGCCGCCCGCTCGGCCGCCGAACGGCGCGTCATGCTCAGCCGCGACCGGGGCCTGCTGCGCCGGCGCGAACTGTGGGCGGGCGGCTACGTGTACAGCACCGACCCCGCCGAGCAACTGCGCGACGTCCTCGACCGGTTCGCGCCCGCACTGCGTCCCTGGACCAGGTGCACCGCCTGCAACGGCGAACTGCGCCAGGCCACCAAGGACGAGGTCGCCGACCAGCTCGAACACGGCACCCAGCAGAACTACGACGTCTTCGCCCAGTGCCGCTCCTGTGGACGCGCGTACTGGAAGGGCGCGCACCACGACCAGCTGGAGGCCATCGTGGAACGCGCCCTCGCCGAATTCCCCGGCTGACCCGCCGAGCCTCCCGGCGCGTCGAGCCTCCGGGCCCGCCGCCCTGCCGGTCCGCCGCCCTCCCGGGCAGCCGACCCGACGCCCTCTAACCCGCCGGCTGCTCCCGGCCGCCCAGCGCGATGCGCAGCTGCTCCGGGTCGGTGGTGGGCGCGTCGCAGGTGAAGTCGCGGCAGACGTACGCGGTCGGTGCGCCGCCGCGCAGCGGCCGGTCGGCCAGCAGCGGGAACTCGTCGCCGCCGGGGACGCCGAAGGCGACGACCGCGCCCGGGGCGTTGCCCAGCAGCGCCGTGCGGTGCAGGGCCTTCGACGCCGAGTCGTCCGTGGCGGGGCCGACGACGGCGACCTCGCGCGGGCCGTCGAGCAGCGCCTCGGCGACGGCCAGCCCCCACCCGATGAACCGGGGAACCCGCGGCCCGAGCGCCTTCACCACGCCCGAAGCCCGCTCCGCGGCCGTGCGGTGCGGCTCGGAACCGGTGTGGGCCGCGTACCCCAGCAGCGCACCGGCCGCCGCCGTCCAGCCCGAGGGCACGGCGTTGTCGGTCGGGTCCTGCGGACGCCGGATGAGCCGCTCGGCGTCGGCGGCGGTGTCGAACAGCGCGCCGGACTCCGGGTCGGCGAACCGGGCGAGGACATGGTCGAGCAGGAACCCGGCGAACTCCAGCCAGACGCCCTCCCCGGTGACCGAGGCCAGCGCGAGGAACCCCTCGGCCACGTCTGCATAGTCCTCCAGGACGCCCGCGTTGGCCCCGACCTGACCGTCCTTGCTGGTCCGCGACAGTCGCGCCTGGTCGTCCAGGTGCAGCCGGACGAGGAGGTCGGCGGCGGCGACGGCCGCGTCCACCAGGTCCGGACGGTCGAAGTAGGCGCCGGTCTCGGCGAGCGCGGCGATCGCGAGCCCGTTCCACGCGGCGACGACCTTGTCGTCCCGGCCGGGCGCCGGGCGCAGCGCGCGCGCACGCAGCAGCCGCTCCTTGACGCCCGCGATCCTGACGGCGTCGAACACGCCCTCCTGTTGCGGCAGTTGCAGGACGGAGGCGCCCTGCTCGAAGGTGCCCTCCTCGGTCACGCCGAAACAGCGTGCCGCGAGTTCGGCGTCCTCGGGGCCGAGCGCCGCCTCGAGCTGAGCGGGCGTCCACACGTAGTACGCGCCCTCGACGTGGTTGCCTTCGCCGTCGTCGCTGTCGGCGTCGAGCGCCGAGGCGAACCCGCCCTCGGCGGTGCGCAGTTCGCGCACCATGAAGTCGGCGGTCTCCAGCGCGACCCGGCGGGCCAGTTCGCTCCCGGTGGCCCGCCAGAGGTGGGCGTAGACGCGGCACAGCAGGGCGTTGTCGTACAGCATCTTCTCGAAGTGGGGCACCACCCAGTCACGGTCGACGGAGTACCGGGCGAACCCGCCGCCGAGCTGGTCGTAGATCCCGCCGCGCGCCATCCGCTCGCAGGTGTCCTGCGCCATCTGGAGGGCGCCCTCGGCGCCGGTCCGCGCGGCGTGCCGCAGCAGGAACTCGAGCACCATCGACGGCGGGAACTTCGGCGCGCCGCCGAAACCGCCGCGCTGCGCGTCGTACTCCCGGGTCAGCCCGAGCAGCGCCTGCGACAGCTCCTGCTCCCCGGGGGCGCGGCTGTCCCCGTAGGAGATCTCCCGTCCGGCCAGGTCCCGCACGATCTTCCCGGCGACCTCGGCCACCTCGTCGCGCCGCTCCGTCCACGCCTGGTGCACCCCCTCCAGCACCTGCCGGAAGGAGGGCATGCCGTGCCGGGGCGCGGGCGGGAAGTACGTGCCGAAGTAGAACGGCTCGGCGTCGGGCGTCAGGAACACGGTCATCGGCCACCCGCCCTGCCCGGTGGCCGCCTGCACGGCTTCCATGTAGACGGCGTCGACGTCCGGACGCTCCTCCCGGTCGACCTTGATGTTGACGAAGTGGTCGTTGAGGCGGTCGGCGGTCTCCTGGTCCTCGAAGGACTCGTGCGCCATCACATGGCACCAGTGGCAGCTGCTGTATCCCACGCTCAGCAGCACCGGCACGCCGCGCCTGCGCGCCTCTTCGAAGGCCTCCGCCGACCAGGGCCACCAGTCGACGGGGTTGTCGGCGTGCTGGAGCAGGTACGGGGACGTCTCATGGGCCAGTCGGTTCGCCATGACGCCCATCCTGCCGCAGGTCCCGGCCGGTCAGGCGGCAGGCATGTCCCAGACGGTGACGTTGAGCCTGCCCTGGCCGGTGCTCGGCGCGGTGACGACGCGCAGGTAGGCGACGTGCCCCTGGTCGGTCAGCAGGCAGAAGCGGTCGCCCCGCTTCACGTCGGCCGTGTACGTGCCGTTGCGGTCCACGCTCTCGGCGCACTCCCCGGCGCTCGGGGCGGGACCGGTGGCGGGCAGCGGGGCCAGGCTGGAGGCGGACTCCGGCACGAACAGCGTCGGGTCGCCGATGGACGCCCCGAAGATCACGTCCGCGCCCTTGACGGAGCTGCCCGACACGACCGGACGGGACGTGTCCAGCTCGATGTAGGACCCGGAGTCGGTCACGTCGGCCGCCAGGTCAGCGGGGCCGTACCGCACCTGCGCCGCCCCGGCGCCCGTCCCTGCGCCCGGCGTGGCGGACGCCGGTGGCTGCGCCGGAGCGGAGGACGACGTCGAGGCGGGCGGCCGCCCGTCGGTGGCAGGCGCCGCCTTGCCGTCGCCGTCCGAGGAGCCCGGCCGGCTCACCAGCACCGTGATGAGAATGCCCACCACGGGAATGACGATCCCGACGACCCACCAGGCCCACCGCGGCTGTTGGGGCGTCTGAGGCGGCTGGGGATGCGGCGGCTGGGGCGGATAGGGCTGGTGGGGTCCCTGCGGCGGGCCCGCCGGCCCCCCGTTGTACGCGCTCATGCAACTTCCCCCGTCGTCCTCATCGGTCTCTGCGATCACGATAGTGGCGGGGACGCCCCGTGCCGCAACGCCTTCTGCCCCCTCGCGCCGCGGAGCCGCCCGCCGCACACTTGACCGAGCACAACTGGTGCCGCCGGAGGGGGACGGGACATGCGGGACGGCCATAGGGCGGAAGCCGAGCGGTTGTTGGCGCGGGCCGTGGAGGAAGAGGTACGGCGGTCCGGCGGGCGTACCGACCGGCAGGCGCTGCTGACGCGGGCGCGGGGCGCGCTGGACGCGATGGCGCAGACCGCCGCCGAGGAGTACGAGGCGTACGCCCGCGCCCTGGAGGAGTCGGAGTCCGCCCGGATCAGTTTCGGACAGCGCTACGCGCGTGAGGGCGGCCGGACTCCGCTGCTGGTGGCGGGCGTCGCCGCCCTCACGACGGCGGTCGCCGACCTCGCGCTGGGCACGGGCCCGGGCACGGCGCTCGGCGCCGGGGTGACCGTCGGGGTCGTCGGGGCGGCGGCGACGGTCGTGAAGGTGGCGGGGTCGCATCTGCCGGCCGCGCACCACCGGGCCGGCGCGGCCGGACAGCCGGGCGGAGCCGAGCAGTTGAGGTTGCAGTGGCTCACGGCGCTGGAGGTGCGCGGCATCCGGCCGTTCCTGGACCAGCAGCGCGTGCTGAGCGCGACGACCGGTCCGAAGAAGGCGACGGGACCGCAGCTGCGCGGCGCGGACAAGAGCGCGGCGGCACGCGGGCGGACGGTGCTGCAGCAGTCGTTCGCTCAACTTCCCCAGCCGGTCGGTCCGTTCGCCGGCCGACGCACGGAACTCGCGCAGATCCGGCAGTGGGTGCAGGCGGCTCGGGCCAGCACGCAGACCCGTCCCACCGTGGTCGTGCTGCACGGCGCCCCCGGCAGCGGCCGTACCGCGCTCGCGGTGCGCGCCGCGCACGATCTGCGGGACCAGTTCCGCGGCGCCTGCGTGGTGGATCTGCGCGGCGACAGCACGGGCGAGGCCCCGCTGCCCACCCGGGACGCCCTGCTGCATCTGCTGAACCGGCTGGGCGCGCCCCGCGAGCAGCTTCTCTTCCGTGAGCGTTCCTCGGCGGAACAGCAGCTGAAGCGGCTGGGCGAGCTGTACCACCAGCACCTGACGGGCCTGCCGGTGACGGTGATCCTGGACGACGCCTCGGATGCCGGGCAGGTCCGCGCACTCGTCCCGGAACGCTCCGACAGTCTGGTCCTCGTGACGGCCCGGACGGCGCTCGCCCTGCCGGCCGAACTGTCGGCGTGGGTGCACGAGCTGGCGGTCCGTCCGCTGACGGCCGCGGGCGCGGAGGAGCTGCTGGGCGCGACGGCACAGGACGCCTCGGGTCCGTACGACGCCGAGGCCGCGGACCGGATCACCGAATTGTGCGGCGGGCTGCCGCTCGCCCTGCGGGTCGCGGGCTCCTCACTGGGCCCGCGCTCGCCGCGCGCCCTCGCGGCGGATCTCGCGGCGTACGGCCCGGTGGAGCCGGTGGAGCGCGCGCTGTGGCTGCGCTACACCGACCAGCCGGAGACGACCCGCCGGCTGCTGCGCCGGCTGGCGCTCGCCGGACGGGCCTCGCTGGGTACGGCCGCGGCCGCCGCGCTGCTCGCGACGGACCGCCCGGAGGCGTCCCGTCTCCTCGCGGCCCTCGCCGACGCGGGTCTCGTCGACCGGGTCCGGGGCGACCGCTACCGTCTGCACGACCTGGTCCGCGGTTTCGCGCAGGCCCGGCTGCTGGACGAGGAGGACCCCGGCGAGCGTTCGGCGGCGCAGGAGCGGCTGCTGGTCAGCTACGCGGAGCTGGCCGACTCCGTGCTGCGGCTGGTCGACGGCAACATGTCGACCCGCTCCGACCGTTTCACCCCGCACGGCTTCACCTCGCTGGACGAGGCGCTGCGCTGGCTGGACGACGAGTCGAGCTTCATCACGGCGACGCTGCGGCACACCGAGGGCGTCGACCAGAACGCGGTGATGAGTCTGCTGGGCGCGCTGTGCGACTACTGCCTGCTGCGCGGCGACCTCTACCGGCTCGGCGAGATCAGCGAGCTGGCACAGTCGGTCGGCCAGGATCTGCTGGTCAGGTCCGTGCAGTGGCGCACCGGCATCGCCGCCCGTCAGCTGGGCGAGCTCGACAAGGCGCGCACCACGCTCAGCTCGGTCGTCGACCTCTATCTGCAGGCCCACCACGACGCGGGCGCCGCACGGGCGCTGTGCTCACTGGGCATCACCCTGCACCACCAGGGCCAGCTCACGCAGGCGTCGGCGAAACTGCGGGAGGCGATGGCCCTGCAGGCGGCGCCCGAGCTGGCCACCGACCGCGCCTGGACGATGCACGCGCTGGCGGCGGTGGAGCGGGACCGGGCGCATCTCGCCGAGGCGCTGGACCTGCTGACCCGTTCGCTGCTGCTGCACCGCGAGGGCGGCTCCGTGCACGGTGAGGCGTGGGCGCACTTCCAGCTGGGGCAGCTGCATCTGCGGCGGGGCGATGTGCCGCAGGCCGAGTCCGAGCTGCGGCAGGCTCTTGACCTGTACGGCCGCACCCGCGACGCCCGCGGCGAGGCGTGGGCCATGACCCAGCTGGCGCGGGCCCGTCTCATCGACGGCGATCCGGGTCCGGCGGCGGAGGACCTGCGCCGGGCGTCGGCCCGGCACCGGGACAACGAGGACGCGCGCGGCGAGGCGTGGACGGTGTACTACCTGGGCCTGGCCCTGGAGGAGACGGGCGATCTGCACCACGCGGTGCGCGAACTGGAACGCTCCCGCACCCTCTTCTCCCGCATGCGGGACGTCTACGGGCTGGCCTGCGCCCGGCACCACTCGGCCCGGGTGACCCGGGACCAGCGTGCCGCCCAGACCGGCTCGCTGCGCAACTCGGGCTTCGCCCGGCAGCTCCTGGTCGACGCCCGCGCCGACTTCCAGCGCATCGGCGTCGCCCACGGCGAGGCCTGGACGTGCCTCGAGCTGGCGATCGTGGACGCGGGCAACGCCCGAACCCAGGCGGCCCTCGCGCTGTGCGAGGAGGCGGCGGCCCTGTTCACGTCCTACGGCGACCTGCGCGGCGAGGACTGGGCCCGCTTCCTGCGCTGCACGCTCCTGCCGTACGCGGCGCCGGGCGGCGTGGAGGTGGGCGCCGCGGTGGCCCAGGAGGACCTGGCGGAGCTGCGGCGGGCGGAACACGCCTTGCGCGACACCAAGCTGGTCGAGTGCGTGGAGGCGTACGGCCTGTTGCTGGAAAGGGGGGTGCGGCTGGAAGCGGGGTGGCAGGCTTGGCGGTTGGGCCTGGTGCCGGACCGGCATGCGCGGGAGGTCATGGGAGTGGTGATCGCGGCTTCGCCTCGGTGAGAGGACTCGGTGAGCGATGTGAACGGACCCACGACAGAGGAAGCAGGAAGTGCGCGACGGCCTCACGAAGGACGCGCACTGCTACTCAGGATGATGGTGACGCTGTGGGTGGGGACGGGCGCGTTCCTCGTGACAAGCCACCTCCATCAGGGCTCGGGCCAGGCGTGGCCGTTGGCCTTGTCCGGCTTCCTCAGCGGTGGGGTGCTGATCCTGCAGTACCTCGTGGACTTCGAAAGGCGTCTGAGGGCCGCCGACCTGCTCCACGAGAGACGCATCCGCGAGGTGAGGGACAGTCTGTCGTCGCACCGGTCGGAGATGCGTGCGGCGGTCGACGAGGGCTTCGCCAGGATCAGCGACGCGACCGAACTGTTCAGCCAGGTGGACCGCTCGGTGTTGCGGTCCGACGGGGTGACCCGGCTGGCCCGCACGTACGCGCGGGTCGGCGAGCGAGGATCGGGGCTCGTCAACGTGTTCGCCGAAGAGGAGTTGGCCCGCCTCGCCTCTTTGATGGAAGACCTGAGTCACGGGTCCGCGGACCTGGCCGGCGAGAACCGTGAGTGGCTGGTCTCCCTCACGGAGTGCGCCTCGCGAACCATCCATGCCGTCAGCACGTCCATCGACCGGGACTTCTGGCTCGGCGAGGGGGCGAACCGCTACCTCAGGGCCCAGAAAGAGGCACTGGAGAGCCGGGGGGTGCGGATCCAGCATCTGTTCCTCGTGGGGAGAAGCGACGAGATCACCGATGACCTGACGCGACTGTGCGACGACGTGGGGGAGTTGGGCGTCGACGTCCGCATCGCCGCTCTTTCGGAGCTGCCGCCGCGGGCCCGGTTGGCTCCTGGTCACGACTTCGTCGTCTTCGACGAGGAGTTGTGCTACGAGATTCATCCGGGCCCGTCGGCTCACGCCAGGACCACCTTGAGGGCAGGACGCGAGGACGTCCAGGCACGGATCGCCGGCTTCACCGTGCTGTGGGAATCGGCCATGAAACGGCGACCGGCTCTTCCGCGCATCCCTCCTGCGCTGCCCGGCGGGGTGGCCTCGGATGTCTGCCGGCTCCGTCTGACCTTGCTCGACGAACACCCTGTCCCGCGCGCTCCGGCGAGGATCCGCCTGCGGGTCCAAGCAGGCCCCGGGCACCCGTGGTCGGCGCCGGACGCCCACCTGCCCCTGCTCGTCGTCACCGCGACGCCTCTCTCCGCGGCACGCATCCAGCCGGCTGCTGTCTCGACGCGGCCTTCTCGAGCGGGTGACGACAACACGGCCGAGTTCCTCTTCACTCCGGAGCTGGCAGGTGCACACCGGCTCCGCGTCACCGTCCACGACCAGGCGAGCGGCACCGTCCTCCAGCAGGTCGAGACGACGGTGCACGTCGCCTCCGCACCGGGTGGGCTTGCACCGGCTCTCGCCCCCCTCAACCCGCGCGCGCAAGGGGATTGACCGCATGGGCCGCGATCTCGACGTACACATCGTGCAGAACCCCAGCCACGACTTCACGCGCTCGCCCATGCCGACCGCGCTGCACCCCGACCTGGTCGTGGCTCTCAACCGGTACGACGGCGACCGGATCTTCATCCGTCTGTACGGCACCGCCGTACCACCTTCCCGGCACGGCGATCCCTGCGCAGTGCTGAACACGAGGCCTGCGGCGGTGCGGGCGTTGGCCTCACGTCTGCGTCAGCGCTGGAAAGCCGAGTTCGTCGACGCCCGGTCGTCAGCCGAGGACATGACACTCACCGCGGACCGTCACGAGTTCCCATACGCCACGCAGGTCGACCTCTCGGGTGAACCGGAGGAGGAGCTGGGCCCAGTGCTCGACGAGCTCGCCGTGCACGGCGCCTACCTGCTCTTCGGTGCGCTCCTCGAGGGCGGCGAACCACCTGTCACACGGGTGCGGCAGGTGTTGATCGACGTCTTGAGCCGCGAGAACCTGCGCATACGCTTCGACTCCGATGTGCTCTTCCTCCCCTGGTCCCTGCTCTGCCTGCCCGAAGGCGCGTCAGGGGGTGACGGACTCGACACTCATTTCGGACGTTTTCTGGGGCACCGCCATCAGATCGAGCAGACGGGCGGCTACTACCCGGATCTGCCCGACGCCCGGACTCCCGCGCCGCCCCTGACCTCTCCGAGCGTGAGTCTGAACCACGACACCGAGGTCGACGTCCTGGGCCTGACCAAAGCCGCGCAAGTCGCGGCCCTGCTGGCCAAGGACACATCGTTCCGCGAACGCCGCAGCCGTCAGGCCCTGGTGGACGACATCGCCGCAGGACGGCTGAACGAGCAATTCATGTACTTCTGGTGCCATGGTCTTTTCCGTACAGATGGGGCCGACTCGCCGTTCCTCGTGGTGCGGTTGAGCGACGGCCGGGACATCGACGCGCAGACCGTGCTGGCGCGTTGCGGGGCAGATTCGGGCACCGTGCTGCGCCGCCATCCCCTCGTGCTGCTCAATGCCTGCTACGCAGGCATGCCCGGCAGCGCCGATCTGGCGCATCTGGGCGGGGCACTCATCCGGGTCGGCGCCGCCGGGGTCCTTGGACCTCAGATCGAGATGCCCCAGATCTTCGCGGCCGAGTACGCGCTCACCTACGTGGAACGGTATCTGGGTGGGCATCAGACCGCTGGCGCGATCGCCCACGACCTGGCCCGGCATTTCGCAGGCGTCCACCGAAACCCGCTGGCCCTCGCCTACACCCTGCACGGTGGGATGGACAGTCGTCTGGAGCGTGTTCCGTGATGCCCGTGGTGATCGATCTCGACGTCTCCGGTCGCGTGGTCCAGGAGACGCCCACCGGCCTGCGACCGGTCCCGCCGCACCGTCTGGACGATCACTTCGCCGCCCTGCTGACCCCTCCCGCCTGGGCGACGGACCTACTGGTCTACGTCCACGGCTGGCAGACCAAGCCGGAGTCCGCGCTCACCTCCGTCCAGCGCCTGCTCGCCCTGACAGCTGACCAGCACGAGTCCGGCCGGTACGGGAAGTTGAGGCCCTGGCATCCCTGGACGGTCCTGATCCGCTGGCCGTCGCGTTCACTGCCGTCTCTCGGCGGATACCGCCGGATCCGCGATCGGGCCCACGACATGGGCACGAGGGGACAGGCAGCCCGCATCATCGGCCGGCTCCTCGGCTATCTGCACGCACACCGGGCGGACCCCGCCGCCCCGCCCGTACTCGCCGGCCCGCGCGGCCAGTACCTGCACCTGATCGGTCATTCTTTCGGCTGCCGGTTCCTGTGCGAAGCGGTGCAGTGGGCCGCGGGCGAACAGCCGCTCACGCTGGGCTGGAGCACACCGTGGCCGCGCGGCCGGCCGTTCACCGTGGATTCGATGCTGCTGCTTCAGATGGCGGCGCCACGCGACGCGTTCTCCGTCACCTTCACCGCGCTCGGGAAGGCACCCCTGCGCGGGCCGGTCGTCGCGACCTACTCGCAGCATGACCGGGCCACGGGCTTCTGGCACCTGCGAGCCGAACGGCGCGTGGGCATCGGATACGCCGGCATCGGCACGGCACCGGCGCCGGTGTCGACGATCGTCATGCGGACGGCGGACGAGCCGTACCCCCTCGAGACCCTCGACCACCGTTTCGTCAGCGTGGATGCAAGCAGCGTGTTCACGCAGGGAAACGGCCCGGCGGGCGCCCACTCCGATCATTTGCGGCCGGAGTCGGCGCACCTCCTGCTGTCGCTGGCCGAGCACTCCCGGTAGTCGCCAGGCATCGGATCGCCCCTCTTGCCTCGCGAAGAGAGAGCCGAGCTCAGCTCTTCGCGGCCGAGGCCTCCCCGCCGGCATTTTCGCCGGAGGTCTGCTCGGCGCCGCCCGCGCTCTCCTTGAAGTCGACCTTGCCCATGTGCTTGCTCATGGACCGCATCAGGCCCCACACCGCGACCGCCATCGCCGCGAAGACGATGAAGCCGAGGACGCCGGGGGTGACCTTGTTCTCGTCGACCTCCTTGGCGAGGGGGACGAGATGCGTCATTGCCAGGCTCACGCTTGCGCTCATGTCAGGCATTGTCGCGGATGCCCGCGAAGAGGTCGTCCTCGGGGATGGCGGTGTCGACGCGCGACTTCGCGAGCTCGTACTCCTCCGTGGGCCACACCTCCCGCTGGATCTCCATGGGCACGCGGAACCAGCCGCCGTCGGGGTCGATCTGGGTGGCGTGGGCGATCAGCGCCTTGTCGCGGATCTCGTAGAAGTCGTCGCAGGGGATGTGCGTGGTGAGCGTGCGCTCCCGCTGCCCGAACTCCTCCCAGCGCTTGAGCCACTCCCCGTAGGGGGACTCCAGGCCGCGGTCGAGCATCGCCTGGTGCAGCGCCATGGTGCGCGGACGGTTGAAGCCCTGGTTGTAGTAGAGCTTCAGCGGCCGGTAGGCCGCGCCGAACTCGCTCTCGGGGTACTTCTCGGTGTCGTCCGCGCCCTCGAACGCCACCATGGAGATCTTGTGGGTCATGATGTGGTCGGGGTGCGGGTAGCCGCCGTTCTCGTCGTAGGTGGTGATCACCTGGGGACGGAAGGTGCGGATCTGCTTCACCAGCTCGCCGGCCGCCTTGTCGACGTCCTCCAGGGCGAAGCAGCCCTCGGGGAGCGGCGGCAGCGGGTCGCCCTCGGGCAGGCCGGAGTCGACGAAGCCCAGCCACTCCTGCCGGACGCCGAGGATCTCGCGGGCCTCGTCCATCTCCTTCTTGCGCACCTCGTGGATGTGCTCCTCGATGTACGTGTCGCCCTGCAGCTTGGGGTTGAGGATGGAGCCGCGCTCCCCGCCCGTGCAGGTCACGACCAGCACGTCCACCCCCTCGGACACGTACTTCGCCATGGTGGCCGCGCCCTTGCTCGACTCGTCGTCGGGGTGGGCGTGCACGGCCATCAGTCGCAGCTGGTCAGTCAAGACTCAATCCTCGGTAAGTCGGCGCCCGGTGTGCACCGGCGCGATCGCAGGCTTCTATAGTGACCGAATCGGGGGGCGAATAATTCCGCGCCGAGAGGACGATCATGAGCACTGCCGGCACGCGGCTTCCGGAGGGCCGGTACGGCCGTTCCTCGGACGAGCGCGCCGACCGCAAGCTCAAGATCGCCGGTGCGGTGCTGGGCGCCCTGCTGCTGGCCCTGATGGGCTACTTCGCCTATCACTACGTCGGCCAGAACAAGATCAGCGCCGAGGTGATCGCCTTCGAGGCGACCTCGGACTCCGCGGTGCGGGTGCACCTGGAGGTCCGCAAGGACTCGGGGACGAGCGGCTACTGCACGGTGCGCTCGCAGGCCGCCGACGGCGCCGAGGTGGGCCGGGCGGACTTCCGGTTCTCCGGCTCGGACACGCGCATCGACAAGGTGGTCACCCTGCGTACGACCGCGACGGGCACGACGGCGGAGCTGCTCGGCTGTCACGCCGACTGACCCGGAAGCCCCCACGCGAGTGGCACCCACGGCAATACACATTCGTTGACCTGCGCCGACGCAATTCTGGTGGCTTATGTCCTCCCCCTTCGGCCACTGAATTGTTAGGCTCGTGGTTTCGCCCATCACCTGAGGAACATGCTTCTGGGTGGGCGATGCTTTGACTTCCCAGTACCGACGAGGAGCACCTGTGACCCAGACCAGCGAGTCCGTCACCTGGCTGACCCAGGAGGCGTACAACAAGCTCAAGGTCGAGCTTGAGTACCTTACTGGTCCTGCGCGCACGGAGATCGCCGCCAAGATCGCGGCCGCGCGCGAGGAGGGGGACCTCCGCGAGAACGGTGGGTACCACGCGGCCAAGGAGGAGCAGGGCAAGCAGGAGCTCCGTGTGCGCCAGCTGACCCAGCTCCTGGAGAACGCCAAGGTGGGCGAGACCCCCACCTCCACCGACGGCACGGTGGCGCCCGGCATGGTCGTGACCATCGCCTTCGACGGCGACGAGGACGACACCATGACCTTCCTGCTCGCCTCGCGCGAGTACGCGAGCTCCGACATCGAGACCTACTCGCCGCAGTCCCCGCTGGGCACCGGCGTGATCGGTCACAAGGTCGGCGAGGAGGCGGAGTACGAGCTGCCCAACGGCAAGAAGGCCTCCGTGCGCATCCTCAAGGCCGAGCCCTACAGCGGCTGACCCCTTTCGCGGACCTTCCCCTCCCGGACGTATCGTCCCGGACCCTGCGTCCCGGATCTTTCCGGACGAGCCCCCGGCGCCCCGTGCCGCCGGGGGCTTCGTCGTCCCCGCGTCCGTCCGCCGCGGCCGGCACTCACGGCCGTCGGCCGTCACCGCCGGCCGCCACGCGGTGACCGTCAGGCGGTGGCCGTCATGCGGTGGCCGAGCGGTACTTGCGCACGGCCAGCGTTCTGAACAGCACGATGATCAGGACCGAGTAGATCAGCGAGGCCCAGACCGGGTGCTCCATCGGCCAGGCGTCGGACTGCGACTGGCCCGGGTTGGCGAACAGCACCCGGCACGCCTGGACGGTGGCGCTGAACGGGTTCCACTCGGCGACATGACGCAGCCAGGGCGTCATGTTGCTGGTGTCCACGAACGCGTTGGAGATGAAGGTCACCGGGAAGAGCCAGATCAGCCCGCCGGACGTGGCCGCCTCGGGGGTGCGCACGCTCAGGCCGATCAGGGCGCCGATCCAGGTGAACGCGTAGCCGAGCAGAAGCAGCAGCCCGAAGGCCGCCAGGACCCGGGCGGCGTTGGTGTCCCCGTCGGAACCGACCCGCCAGCCCACCAGGAGGGCGACCAACGCCAGCACCAGCAGGGTGAGCGCGGTCTGCACGAGGTCGGCGAGGGTGCGGCCGGTGAGGACCGCGCCGCGCGCCATGGGCAGGGACCGGAAGCGGTCGATGAGGCCCTTGTGCATGTCGTCGGCGATGCCGGCGCCGGCGCCCGCGGTGGCGAAGGTGACGGTCTGCGCGAAGATGCCCGCCATGAGGAAGTTCTTGTAGGCGGTGGCGCTGATGCTGTCGCCGATCCGCATGGAGCCGCCGAACACGTAGGTGAACAGCACCACGAACATGATGGGCTGGATGAGCCCGAAAATGATCATTTCCGGGATGCGGGACATCCGGATCAAGTTGCGCTTCGCAACGACCAGTGAGTCGCGGACGGACTGGCCCAGCGGATGGGCGGGCTTGGGCGCCGCGCCGCGCACGGCGTCGGTGACGGCACTCATTTGACGGTCTCCCTCTTGCTCGGTCCGTTGTCGTCGTCGGTCGCCGCCCGCTCCTCGGCCACGTGCCCGGTCAGGGACAGGAAGACGTCGTCGAGGGTGGGGCGGCGCAGGCCGATGTCGTCGATCTCGATGCCGCGGGTGTCGAGCTCGCGGATCACCTCGGCGAGGAGCTTGGCGCCGCCGGTCACGGGCACGGTGAGTTTGCGGGTGTGCTGTTCGACGGTGGTGTCGCCCTTGCCGAAGCCGGTCAGCACCTCCTGCGCCACGGCGATGTGTGCGCGGTCGTGCACGACGACCTCCACGCGCTCCCCGCCGGTGCGGGCCTTGAGTTCGTCGGAGGTGCCGCGGGCGATGACACGACCGTGGTCGACGACCGCGATGTCGTGCGCGAGGTGGTCGGCCTCTTCCAGGTACTGAGTGGTCAGCAGCAGGGTCGTGCCGCCGGAGACGAGACGCTTGATGACCTCCCACAGCAGCTGCCGGTTGCGGGGATCGAGGCCGGTCGTCGGCTCGTCCATGAACATCACGGGCGGCGAGACCACCAGTGCCGCGGCCAGGTCGAGGCGGCGGCGCATGCCTCCGGAGTAGGTCTTGGCCGTGCGGTCGGCGGCGTCCACGAGGTCGAACTGTTCGAGGAGCTCGGCGGCCCGGGCCTTCGCCGCACCGGCCCTCATCTGGTACAGCTGCCCGACCATCTGCAGGTTCTCGCGGCCGGTGAGGTACTCGTCGACCGCGGCGAACTGGCCGGACAGGCCGATCGAGCGGCGGACCTCGTTGGGCTGTCTGAGCACGTCGAGGCCGGCGACCACGGCCCGGCCGCTGTCGGGGCGCAGAAGGGTGGTCAGACAGCGGACCGTGGTGGTCTTGCCCGCGCCGTTCGGCCCGAGCAGGCCGAGTACGGTGCCTTCCGGGACGTCGAGGTCGACGCCGTCCAGAGCCTTTACGTCGCCGAAGGTCTTCACCAGGCCTTCGGCGTAGATGGCGCCTGGCATATGAGTCTCCACGTCGTTGGGGATACTTCGTGCGGGATTCTTCAGGTGGGCTTCTTCGAGCGGAATCCTTCGTGCGGGATTCTTCGAGGACCCCGGAACTGCGCCTTGCCTTTCGTCCTGCCGCGGGGAGCGGAGACGGGCGGCGTGACACCGACCATAACGCGATGTATCGCGTCTCACAACGGACTTTTCACGTATGGGTGATGAAGACCGCTGTGACCTGTGCCGACACCTCGCCGCGCCCGTCTTTGGACGCTCGCGGCGGGGGCCGGGAAGGCGACCACCGACGGCGCCCGGGGCGCCCCGGGCGGTCCTTTCCGGCGGCCTCAGTCGATGACGGTGTAGCCGGCCTCGCGCAGCGCTCGGCCGACCTCGGCGCAGTGCGCCGGCCCCTTCGTCTCCAGATGCAGTTCGACCTCCGCCTCGGTCAGCCCGAGCCGGGGATCTGTCCGCACATGACCCACGTCCAGCACATTGGCGTCGACCGCCGACAACGCCCCGAGCATCGTCGCGAGGGCGCCCGGCCGGTCCGTCAGCCGCAGACGAACGGCCAGGTAGCGGCCCTGCGCCGCCATCCCGTGCCGCAGCACCCGCTCCATCAGCACCGGATCGACGTTGCCGCCCGACAGCACCGCGACGACCGGCCCCTCGAAGGCGCCCGGATCACTCAGCAGCGCGGCCACCGGACTCGCCCCGGCCGGCTCGACGACCAGCTTGGCCCGCTCCAGGCACAGCAGCAGCGCGGTGGACAGCTCGCCCTCCGACACCGTGCGCACCTCGTCCACCAGATCGCCCACGATGCCGAACGGCACGTCGCCGGGCCGGCCGACCTTGATGCCGTCCGCCATCGTCGTGGGGTTGGCGATCGACACCGGGCGCCCGGCCGCGAGCGAGGCCGGGTAGGCCGCCGCGCCCGCCGCCTGCACGCCGACGATCCGCACGTCCGGCCGCAGCGCCTTCACGGCGACCGCGATGCCCGCCGCCAGGCCCCCGCCGCCGATCCCGACGACGATCGTGCGCACCTGCGGGCACTGCTCCAGGATCTCCAGGCCCACCGTGCCCTGCCCGGCGATGACGTCGGGGTGGTCGAAGGGGTGGATGAAGACCGCGCCCGTCCCGGCCGCGTACTCCTGCGCCGCCGCCAGCGTCTCGTCGACCACCTGGCCGTGCAGCCGCACCTCCGCGCCGTACTCCCGGGTCGCGCTGATCTTCGGCAGTGGCGCGCCCCGGGGCATGAACACCGTGGAGCGCACACCCAGCAGCGCCGACGCCAGCGCCACGCCCTGCGCGTGGTTGCCCGCGCTCGCCGCCACGACCCCGGCGGCCCGCTCCTCCGGCAGCAGCCCGGCGATCCGGACGTAGGCGCCGCGCAGCTTGAACGAACCCGTCCGCTGGAGGTTCTCGCACTTGAGGTGCACCGGCGCACCGACCAGCTGGGACAGGTGCCTGCTGCCCTCCATCGCGGTCGCCCGGGACACGCCCGACAGCATCTTCTGGGCGCCGCGCACATCGTCGAGGGTGACGGCGCGCAAGGAGTCAGCCGGGCTGTAGCTCATGACACCAGCATCGCAGTTCACAGGCGGGAACGACCGCTGTGACCAATCTCCGAGACCGGTTTCCGCAGCGCCGGTACGACCCGCCTTCCAGCCGCGTACTCTGTCCCCCATTCCAGCAGCCCCTTCATGAAGTGAGCCCCCGGCCATGCCCACAACACCTGAAATGTCGATGGACATGACGACCGTCGGTGACACCGGTCTTCTCGACACGCTGCAGCACGAGGTCGCGGTGTTCGCGCGCCGGGCCGAGCAGACCCGGCTCGGCGGCGTCGGACAGGTGCGCAACTCCATGGACCGCGCCGCGTACCTGCTGCTCAACCGTCTCGACAACGAAGGTCCGATGGGCGTCAAGGCGCTCGCCGCGAGCATGGGCATCGACTCCTCGACGGTCACCCGGCAGGTGGCGCCGCTCGTCGACACCGGCCTGGTCAAGCGGACCTCGCACCCGGAGGACGGACGGGCCGTGGTGCTCCAGCTGTCCCCGCGCGGGGCGTCGCGCCTCGAGGAAGTGCGGTCCTCCCGACGGCAGTTGATGGCCGAACTGACGGACGACTGGGCACCGGAGGAGCGCGAGGCGTTCTGCGCGCTCCTCACGCGCTTCAACACCGCGCTGTCCTCCCGGATGGCCTCCTCGGGCGTCCCGGGCGCGGAGCAGTCGCCGGCCGCCTCCTGACCCCCCGGGCACGCGCGCGTGCCCGACTTTCCGGCGTGTGTGCGCGGCTCTTGACCGGCAGCCCGCCCCTGGCCTCAGATGAGACCGGGGCAGATGGCCGTCCGAAGGACGCCGTCAGGCGGGAGGCTCGGCGTGCAGGAGAGGCGTGCAACCCAGGAACACCGCAGGAACCGGGACTTCGAGGCGTTCGTCGCCGGAGCGGGCGGGCGGCTGCTGCACACCGCCACGCTTCTCACCGCGGAGGCCCCGGACGACAACCCGCGCGCACGTCGTCTGCTGACCCTGGCTCTCGCGCACACGTACGCGTGCTGGGACCGGCTGCGCGGTGAGGACCCCTACGACCACGCCCGTGAGTGCCTCGCGGTCCGCTTCGCGCACGGCGCCTGGCACCGGTACGGCACACTGCCCTTCGGCCGTGCCCGCCAGCGTTCGGCCGTCGGCGCGCTGGCCGGCCTCACCCCCCGGCAGCGTCTCGTCCTCGTCCTCAGGCTGTACGAGGGCGTCGCCGAGGAGCAGGTGGGGGCGCTGCTGGGACTGCCCGAGGACCGGGTCCGCGCGGTCTGTGAAAGGGCGACGGCCACCTTGCTGCATCCACCGAGCGAACCCGCCCCCGTGGTGCGCCGGGCGAAGGCGGCGGCGTCGTGAACCGGGCCGCCCGGGAGGCCGCCGTCCGGCAGATGATGGAGCGGACGGCCCCGCCCCTGCCGGCGGAGCTCTACCCGGACGTCGTCCGCCGGGGCAGCCGGTTGCTGCGCCGGCGGACGCTCGCCCTGCGGCTGATGTGGCTGCTGCTGCTCGCGGCGGCCGTGGCGTTCGTCGTGTGGGCCGCGGTCGTCGAGCCGTGGGTGGAGCCGCCGTCGCAGACGACTCCACCGCTGACCGGCTGGTGACGACCCGCGCCGGCGGCCCTCCGACGCCCAGGCCTGCCGTCGGCCCTAGCCGAGGGCCTGCTGGAGGTCCTCGAGGAGGTCGTCGACGTTCTCGATGCCGACGGAGAGACGGACGAGGTCGCCGGGCACCTCGAGGGCGGAACCGACCACGGACGCGTGCGTCATCCGGCCCGGGTGCTCGATGAGGGACTCGACGCCGCCCAGCGACTCGCCGAGCGTGAACACCTTGGCGCGGTTGCACACCTCGACGGCCGCCTCCTCGCCGCCTGCGACGCGGAAGGAGATCATGCCGCCGAAGGCCCGCATCTGCTTGGCCGCGACCTCGTGACCGGGGTGCTCCGGCAGGCCCGGGTACAGCACGCTCGTCACGCGCGCGTGGCGGGTCAGCATGTCGGCGATCCTGGTGGCGTTCTCGCTGTGCCGGTCCATGCGCACCGACAGCGTCTTCGTGCCGCGCAGCACCAGCCAGGAGTCGAAGGGCCCGGCCACCGCGCCCATCGCGTTCTGGTGGTACGCCAGTTCCTCACCGAGCTCCGCGTCGCCGGTGATCAGCGCGCCGCCGACGACGTCCGAGTGGCCGCCCATGTACTTGGTCAGGGAGTGCACGACGACGTCCGCGCCGAGGGACAGCGGCTGCTGCAGGTACGGCGTGGCGAAGGTGTTGTCGACGACGAGCCGGGCGCCGGCCTCACGGGCGACCTGGGCCACTGCGGCGATGTCGGTGATGCCGAGGAGCGGGTTGGAGGGGGTCTCCACCCACACGGCCTTGGTCTTCGGCGTGATCGCGGCCCGGACGGCGGCGGCGTCGCCGGTGTCGGCGACCGACCATTCCACGCCCCAGCGGGCCACGACCTTGGCGAAGAGCCGGAACGTGCCGCCGTAGGCGTCGTTGGGGATGACCACGTGGTCGCCGGGGCTGAGCAGCGTACGCAACAGGCAGTCCTCGGCCGCCAGTCCGGAAGCGAACGCGAGACCTCGGCGGCCGCCTTCTAGGGCGGCGAGGTTCTCCTCGAGGGCGGTCCTGGTCGGGTTGGCGCTGCGGCTGTACTCGTAGCCGCCGCGCAGACCGCCGACGCCGTCCTGCTTGTAGGTCGAGACCTGGTAGATCGGCGGGACGACCGCGCCGGTGAGGGGGTCCGCGGTGTTGCCCGCATGGATCGCGAGAGTCTCGAAGTGCTGACTGATGTGCCTGTCGCTCATGGGCCCCGAGCGTAGTCCGCTCGCGGGCGCTGTGCGGCCCGGCCGCCGCACCGGCGGTCCGGCTCCGCCGTCACGGGCCTGTCGCCCGTCACCCCGGTCGCCGGGGCGGACGGGCGCCGGGGCGCAGCGAGGCACGGCGGGCGCCGGTCCGGGCGCCGGTCGGCGGGACGTTTTTCCACAGGCGTGGGGGCGGGTTGGCCAATTGTCGGCGCGGTCTGGTTCGCTTGTGGCATGGAGATTCTCTGGGTCCTGACGGCCGTGATCATGATCGGCTTCGTGCTGCTGGCGCTGCTGCGGCGCAGGCGCGGCCTGGTCGGGCTGGTCCCGGCGGATCATCCGGACGCCGCGGACCCGGCGAACTACGGTTTCCTGACCACGGAGGAGCTGGACATCCGTATGCCCGGCCCCGACCAGGACCTGCTGAACGTGCTGGACGTGGTGCAGCGCACGCAGGACTACCGGGCCGCGCAGCAGCTGCTGGCCGGCACCGAGACGGAGGGCGAGCTGCGCTGGCAGCGCGTCCAGGCCTTCGCGGGCGCGGCGGCTCTCGAGCTGCAGCAGCGGCCGGGCGGGGTCGCCGAGGCGCCGGGCGGGCAGTGGCTGCGGGTGTGGCGCACGGAGGCGCCGAAGGACGCGGGCGGTGCGGCGGTGCACGCCGAGTTCCTGGTCCAGCAGGCCTGGCGCACGTCGACGCCGGGCACGGACGACTTCCGGATCATCATGGAGGAGGCGAAGGACACCTGCGGGCAGGCGGCCCTGCTGGCCCCCGGTGACCCGGTCCCGTACATCGTCGAGCTGTCGGTGGCCCGCGGCATGGGGTACTCGCAGGCCGAGTTCGAGCAGCTCTGGCTGAAGATCCTTGACCGCGCCCCGGCGCACATGGGGGCGCATCTCGCGGCCCTGCACTACTGGTGCGAGAAGTGGCACGGTTCGCGCGAGCTGGCGTACGACTTCGCTGAGGCGGCGGCGGCCAGAGCCCCGCGGGGCTCCCTGCTCGCGGCGATGCCCCTCTTCGCGGTCTTCGAGCACCTTCCCGAGGTCAACCTGGTCAGGAGCTTCTACCAGAGCGAGGTCGTGACGAAGGCGGTGCACGGTGCGCTGTTCGCGGTGCACGCGGCCCGGCCCGACGACCCGATGCTGGCGCACGTCCGCCATCTGCTGGTCTTCTTCCTGGTCCGCTCCGAGCGCTGGTCGGAGGCGATGAGCCAGCTGGTCCACGTGGACGGTCACGTCGGCGCCCTCCCCTGGACGCTCTCCCCGGACCCGGCGGCGGAGTTCGCGGTGTACCGCGCGCTGGCCGTCGCGGGCTACGAGGCGAACGGCGGCAGCCCGGCGACCATGCCGCACTGAGCGCCGCACTGACCGCCGCACTGAGCGCCGCCGCTCGGGGCGCCCGAAGGGCGGTCCTTCCCGGCTGCCCCTGGACGGTCGTCGGATCGGCCCGGTCGCAGCCCGTGTGTTCCTGTGCGAGCCTGAATTGATGATCAGGAACCGCCTGTCCGCCGGCCCGTCCGGGCCGGGACGGGGGCGGTGGCCGCTGGGGCGGGGGCGCTCGAGAGGAGCTGATCGACATGAATCCGGTCGCCGGGTCACCTGTGCGGATCGAGGCGTTCCTCGACCCTCGGTTGTCCAGATGGCTGTGGCTGGTGAAGTGGCTTCTCGCCATCCCGCACTACATCGTGCTGTTCTTCCTGTGGATCGCGTTCTTCTTCGTGACCGTCGTGGCGTTCTTCGCCATCCTGTTCACGGGCCGGTATCCCCGGTCGCTCTTCGACTTCAATGTCGGCGTGCTGCGCTGGAACTGGCGTGTCGGCTACTACGCCCACGCCGCGCTCGGCACCGACCGGTATCCGCCGTTCACCCTGGCCGAGGTGAGCGACTACCCGGCGCATCTCGACGTCGCCTACCCCGAGCGCCTGTCCCGGGGCCTGGTCCTGGTGAAGTGGTGGCTGCTGGTGATCCCGCAGTACATCGTCGTGGCGATGTTCGTCGGCGACTGGGGGTGGAGCTGGGGCGAGATGGACCGGTGGCACGGCGGCGGCCTGCTCTACTTCCTCTCGTTCGTCGCCGTGGTCATCCTGGCGTTCACCGGCCGCTATCCGGTCCACCTCTTCGACCTCCTGCTCGGCCTGGCCCGCTGGGTCGCGCGGGTGGCGGTCTACGCGGCGCTGATGACCGACGTGTATCCGCCGTTCCGGCTCGACATGGGCCCGCAGGAGACCTCTCCGCCGCTGACGAAGTCCTGGGCGAGCGGCTCCGACGGCTCCGGCTCCGGCTCCGGCGGCTCCAGACCGTGACAGCCGGCCGGCGCGGACGGGTCGGGCGGCGCGGGCGGGCGGTATTTCGGTTGCCCGTCGCGCTTCGGTGGGGGCTGAATGGCGGTCATGGCTGATATTCAGGGCTCGTACGACGATCTGTTCACCGCGGTGCCCACCGCTCTGGCCGCACTCCTGGACGGCGGCGACGCGGGCGGCTCGGTGGCCGTCTTCGTGGACGGTGAGCCGGTGGTGGACGTCTGGGGCGGGTTCGCCGACGCGGCTCGCGAGGTGCCGTGGCAGCGGGACACCCTCGTCAACGTCTACTCCGTCACGAAGACCATGACGGCGCTGTGCGCGCTGGTGCTGGCCGACCGCGGCGAGCTCGACCTGGACGCGCCGGTCGCCCGCTACTGGCCGGAGTTCGCCGCGGAGGGCAAGGAGGCGGTGCTCGTACGGCACCTGCTCTCGCATACGGCGGGGCTGCCCGACTGGGTCGGTCCCGTCGCCGAGTTGTACGACTGGCCGGCCGCGACGGCCCGACTGGCGGCGCAGGCTCCGCTGTGGGAGCCGGGCAGCGCGGCCGGGTACCACTCGCTCACCCAGGGGTTCCTGGTGGGCGAGGTCGTCCGCCGGATCACCGGCCGGATGCCGGGTGAGTTCTTCGCCGACGAGATCGCCGGACCGCTGGACGCGGACTTCCACATGGGGCTGTCGGCCGAGCACGACCACCGGGTGGCGCCGACGATCCCGCCGCCGTCCCGGGACGAGGACTACACGGCGGGCGCGGCCGCCGGCGACCCGGCGACGGACGCTCCGGAGTCCGCCGCCGACCCGAACGCGGCGCCGGCCCCGACGCCGACCGCGTTCCGGGTGCGCGACGGCAACAGCGTGGCCTGGCGCCGGGCGCAGATCCCGGCGGCCGGCGGTTTCGGGAACGCCCGTTCGGTCGCCCAGGTCCAGTCGGCGATGGCCTGCGGGGGCACGGTGCGTGGGGTGCGGCTGCTGTCGCGGGCGGGCCGTGACCGTGCGTGGGAGGAGCAGTTCAGCGGCGAGGACCGCAGGCTCGGCATGCCGATCAGCTGGGGCCTGGGTTACGGGCGGTTCGGTGGCACGTACGGCTGGGGCGGCTGGGGCGGCTCGACCGTCATGATCGAACCGGAGGCCCGCATGGTCGTCGCCTACGTGACCCATCAGATGCGCGAACCGGCGCAGGACACCCGGGGACTCGACCTGGTGATGGCCGCCTACGACGGCCTCCAGGGCCTCCGGACCGGCGGCTGAGGGATACACCCCGGCCGCCCGGGAGCGGGAACGGGAACGGGAAGGGCCCCCGGCGGACTGCGCCGGGGGCCCTTCCCTAGGCCGGGAGCGGCGGACGTCCGGCGCGGCGACCGCGCTGTCCGTTCCGAGGACCGTCAGATCGTCGAGGCGTCGATGACGAAGCGGTAGCGGACGTCGCTGGCGAGCACCCGCTCGTACGCCTCGTTGATCTCGGCGGCGCTGATCAGCTCGATCTCCGCGCCGAAGCCGTGCTCCGCGCAGAAGTCCAGCATCTCCTGGGTCTCCTGGATGCCGCCGATGCCGGAGCCGGCGAGGGTCTTGCGGCCGCCGATCACCGAGAACAGGTTGAGCTCGACCGGCTCCTCGGGCGCGCCGACGTTCACGAAGGCGCCGTCCGTCCGCAGCAGGGACAGGTAGGCGTCCAGGTTCAGCGGGGCGGAGACCGTGGAGAGGATGAGGTCGAAGGTGCCGCGCAGGTCCTCGAAGGTCTTCTCGTCGCTGGTGGCGTAGTAGTGGTCGGCGCCCAGCTTCAGGCCGTCGTCCTTCTTGCGCAGCGACTGCGACAGCACGGTCACCTCGGCGCCGAGCGCGTGCGCGATCTTGACGCCCATGTGGCCGAGACCGCCCATGCCGAGGATCGCGACCTTCTTGCCCGGGCCGGCGTTCCAGTGCCTGAGCGGGGAGTACGTGGTGATGCCCGCGCAGAGCAGCGGCGCGGCCTCGTCGAGCCCCAGTCCGTCGGGGATGCGCAGGACGTAGTTCTCGTCGACGACGATCTTCTGCGAGTAGCCGCCGTAGGTGGGCTCGCCGTCCTTGCCGACGGCGTTGTACGTGCCGACGCCGCCGCCGGTGCAGTACTGCTCGAGGCCTGCCTTGCAGTTGTCGCACTCACGGCAGGAGTCGACGAGGCAGCCGACGCCCACGCGGTCGCCTACGGCGAACTTCGTGACGCCGGGGCCCACCTCGGAGACGACGCCCGCGATCTCGTGGCCGGGCACCATCGGGAAGATGGCCTCGCCCCAGCCCTCCCTGGCCTGGTGGATGTCGGAGTGACAGATGCCGGCGAACTCGATGTCGATCAGGACGTCGAACTCGCGCACCGGGCGGCGTTCGATCGTCGTGCGCTCCAGCGGAGCCTTGGCGGCGGATGCGGCGTACGCGGCAACGGTGGTCATGCCGGGGTTCTCCTAGCGAGGGGGTTCGTCCCGGCCTGCCTTCGGACCGGGCACGCCGTACAGGTTCCCCCATTCCCCCGCGTTCACCCAGGTCACGCTTCTGCGTACGACTGCCGTGCCTACCACTGGCGGGGTCAGGCTGGTGGACGTACGACCGGGAATACTGGACGCCATGGACGATCGCCCCGAACCCCCCGGCGCCTCCCTGGACCGGCGTGCCGAGCTCAGTGAGTTCCTGCGCACCCGTCGGGCCCGGCTGAAGCCGCAGGACGTGGGGCTGCCGGACTTCGGACGGCACCGCAGGGTGCCCGGGCTGCGGCGCGAGGAGCTGGCGCAGCTGGCCGGGGTCTCGGTGGCGTACTACACGCGTCTGGAACAGGGCAACGGCCGCAACGTGTCGGCGGAGGTGCTGGACGCGATCGCCCGCGCCCTGCGGCTGACGGACGCCGAGCACTCGCACCTCACCCACCTCGCGAAGCCGAAGCACAAGAAGAAGCAGAGCGGGCCGCCCCAGCAGGTCCGGTCGTCGCTGCGGCAACTGCTGGACACGATGGACTCGGTGCCGGCGTACCTCATCGGGCGGCGCACCGAGATCCTGGGATGGAACCGGATGGCCGCGGCGGTCTTCGGCGACTGGGCGGAGCTGCCGGCGGCGGAGCGCAACTGGGCACGGCTCGTCTTCCTGCGCCCCGACTACCAGGACCTGTTCGTGGACTGGGAGCAGAAGGCGATCGACATCGTCTGTGCGCTGCGGATGGACGCGGGCTGCTATCCGGACGACCCGCGGCTCTCCGCCCTGGTGGGGGAACTGTCGGTGAAGAGCGAGGACTTCAGGCGGCTGTGGGCGACCCACGACGTCAAGGAGAAGAGCCACGGCGTGAAGCGGCTGAGGCATCCGCTGGTCGGCGAACTCTCCCTGAACTTCGAGGGGTTCCGGCTCACCGGCGACGGCGAGCAGACGATGGTGACGTACCACGCGGAGCCCGGGTCGGCGTCGGCGGAGGCGCTGCGGCTGCTGGCGAGCTGGGGCGCCGACGCGCGGCGGGCGGGGGCCGAGTCGCAGGCGCCGTCCGCCTGACCGTCTCCGCGCCGGCCGCCCCGCCCGACCGACCACCCCGCCCGGCCGACCGTCCCCGGGCTCCGAGCCCCCGGCCGCCCGCCGGACGGGCTCAGCCCCGGTACGGCGGAGCCGCCCCCCATCCCCACTTCGGCGCCGGCTGCTCGCCCGGCGGCTTGGCGTCCGGACCGGAGAAGTGGACGGCGAGCCGCGTGCCCCACTCCACATAGGCGAGGAACGCGGACCGGAACTCGGCGTCGGTCGGCAGACCGGCCTCGTCGGCGGCGTCCTGGATCAGGTTCACCCAGCGGCGGCGCTGGGGCTCGGTGATGTCGCGGCCGAAATGCTTGGCGACCATGTGGCTGTGGCCGCCCTGGGTCGCCGAGTAGGTCTCGGGCCCGCCGAAGACCTCCGCGAGCCAGAGCGCGACGTGTTCGGCGTGCTCGGGGGCGAGGCCGGCGAAGACGGGGGCGAGGAGGTCGTCCTGGAGCACCTTGGCGTAGAAGACCTCGGTGAGCCGGGTGAAGGCCTCCGCGCCGCCGGCCCACTCGTACAGCGTGGGCACGGCGGAGCCGGAGCCGCGCACCGAGGTGGCCTTGTAGTGGCGCATCTCGTCGATGTGCCCGACATAGGGGCGGATCTCGGCGAGGAAGGCGGGGAACAGGTCCGAGGTCCTGAAGCCCTCCAGGTGATCCTCGGTCGACGTCCAGGTGATGCGCAGGACGAAGTGCTCGAAGTCCTCCTCGCAGCGGGCGAGTTCGTAGTCGACGCAGTGCGGGGAGGCCGCGAGCTGACGCGCGCCCCGGGTGTAGGCGGCGAGGAACTCCGCCGACCGCTCCTGCGGGATGCGGTAGCGGATGTACTCGACCGTGGTGGGGCCGGTGGGTGTGGTGGCTGTCTCGGCTGCGGTCATGGGGACACGCAAGCACGAACCGCCCGCCGGAGGCTGCTGTTCCGGCGGGCGTTCGCTCAGCGCTCAGCGTTCGCCGGGGGGTGACGCGTGTCAGACGGACGTCGCGTTCTCCTTCACCGTGATCCGGCCCTTGCGGATCGTCGCGACGCGCGGGGCCTTCCTCGCTATGGCGGAGTCGTGGGTGACCATGATGAAGGTCAGTCCGTGCTCCTTCCACAGGGTGTGCAGCACGTCCATGATCTCGTCCCGCATGCCCTCGTCGAGGTTGCCGGTCGGTTCGTCGGCGAGGAGCACCTTCGGCTGCTTGACCAGCGCGCGGGCGATCGCGACGCGCTGCTGCTGGCCGCCCGACATCTCGGACGGCAGATGCCCGAGGCGTTCGCCGAGGCCCACCGACTTCAGCGCCTCGGCGGCCCGCTCACGGCGCTCCCCGCCCTTCACGCCGAGCGGGACGAGGGCCGTCTCGACGTTCTCCCGCGCGTTGAGCGTCGGGATCAGGTTGAAGGACTGGAAGACGAAGCCGATGTTCTCGCTGCGCACCTTCGTCAGCCGGGCCTCGGAGAGCTTGGCCAGGTCGACGCCGTCGAGGACGATCTCGCCCTCGCTGGGCCGGTCGAGCGCGCCGATCATCTGCAGCAGGGTGGACTTGCCGCCGCCGGTGGGCCCCTGGATGACGAGCCGGTCGCCGTCGGGGACGGTCAGGTCGACGCCGTCGAGAGCGTGGACGGTCTCCTTGCCCCGGGTGTAGCGCTTGGTGACGCCTCTGAGTTCGTACATGGGGACAACAACTCCTCAAGCTGGTGGGTGGGTTGGCTATTCGACGCGGCGCAGCGCGTCCGCCGGGCGCAGCCGTGAGGCGCGCCAGCCGCCGAACGCGCCCGCGATCAGGCCGCCGGCCACGGCGAGCGCCACCGCGACGGCCACCGTCGCGACGCTCACCGGAGCCGTCAGCGCGACGTCGAGGGTCCTGGCGGCCGTCCGGCGGCCGAAGCCGCCGCCACCGCCGGGGCCGCCCTGGCCGCCTGCGCCGCCGCCCAACTGGGCCTGGAGGGTGGGGCTGATCGCGGTCACGGCGTAGGCGCCGGCGAGGCCGAGCGCGATGCCGAGGGCGCCGCCCAGCAGTCCGTTGACCACGGCCTCGCCGACGACCTGCCGGGTGACCCGGCCGGACTTCCAGCCCAGCGCCTTCAGGGTGCCGAACTCGCGCACGCGCCGGGAGACGGCCGAGGAGGTGAGCAGTCCGGCGACCAGGAAGGCGGCGATCAGGACCGCGATCGACAGCCACTTGCCGACGTTGGCGGCGAGCGAGGAGGCCGTGGAGAGGGAGCCGGAGACGGTGTCCGCGAGGTCGGCGGAGGTCGTCACCGTCGTGCCCGAGACGTTCTTCTGGATGGTCGACTTGACGCTGTCGATCTTCTGCGAGTCGGTCGCCTTGACGTAGATCGTGGTGACCTTGCTCTTCGCGTCGCCGAGGGTCTGGGCCTGGGTCAGCGGGATGTAGACGTTGGCGGCGGCGTCGCCGCTGTCGGCCGTGGCGATGCCGATCACGGAGAACTTGACGCCGCTGATGGTGAGCGTGGAGCCGACCTTGAGCGACTTCTCCTTGGCGTACGCCGAGTCCACGACGGCGACCTCGGCGTCGGTCTCCGAGGTCTTGAAGGTGCGGCCGCTGCTGATGGTGGAGGAGGTCAGCGGGCCGAGTTCGGGTTCGGTGACGTCGGCGCCGTAGACGGAGTAGTTGTTGACGTCGAAGTCCGCGCCGCCGCCCTGCACTTCGCCCTGCGGCCGGGCGCTGCCTCCGGCCTCCCCGCCCTGCCGGCCGCCGCCGGAGCTCTCGTTCTGCCGGAACTGGCCGCGGGTGAACTGTCCGTCGATCTTGATGACCTGGAGGCTCAGCCCGCCGACCGCGTCGGCGACCCCGCTCTGTTTGCCGACCGTGGCGACGGTCGCCGCCGACAGGGTCTGGAAGCCCTGGACCAGGACGCGGTCGGTGCTCTGCTCCGCGTCGGAGTCGTTGTCCTGCGCGTCGAACCGGAAGCGGGGGCGGTCCGAGGAGCTCGCGGCGGGAGCGGCGGCCTTGGTGACCGTCATGTCCGTACCCAGGCCGTACAGGGACTGCAGGACCTTGTCCTGGGCCTTCCCCATACCGGCGGACACGGAGGTGACCACGATGACCAGCGCGATGCCGAGCGCGAGGCCGGAGGCGACGACGAGTGCCGCTTTTCTGCGGCGGCGCAGTTCGCGCCTCAGGTAGGTGAAGAACATGGCCGCAAGCTAGGCACGGCGCGTGATGATGCCATAAGGCCGATATAAGAGAACGATGAGAAGGCTGTGGCGGACCCCGGAAACACCGATGCCGCCCCTGGGGGCGGCATCGGGAGCCTGTGGACCGGCTGGGAGCGGGGGTCGGGTCAGGCAGCCGAACCGGCCTTCCACTGCGCCCAGTCCATGTTCCAGCCGTTGAGGCCGTTGTCCGGCGCCACGGTCTTGTCGCCGGTGTTCTTGACCACCACGACGTCGCCGACGATCGAGTTGGTGAAGAACCAGTAGCCGGCCGTGCCGGTGTCGTTGGCGCCCTTGGTGTCGGACAGACCCACACAGCCGTGGCTGGTGTTCACCGAGCCGAAGATGGACTTCGCGCCCCAGTAGTTGCCGTGCACGAACGTGCCGGAGTTGGTGAGGCGGATGGCGTGCGGCACGTCCTTGATGTCGTACTCGCCCTTGCCGTCGTCGTCGGTGAAGCCCACGGTCGCGCCGTTCATGCGCGTCTCCTTGAACTTCTCCGACATCACCATCTGGCCCTCGTACGTCTTGTTGTCGGGCGAGCCGGCGGAGATCGGGATGGTCTTGATGACCGTGCCGTTGTGCGTGATCTTCATCTGCTTGGTCTTGGCGTCGACGTAGGAGACCTGGTTGCGGCCGACCTTGAAGGTGATCGTCTTCTGCTGGACGCCGAAGACGCCCTTGGCGCCCTCCACACCGTCGAGCGCGAGCTTCAGCGTGACGGTGGAGTTCTCCTTCCAGTAGTCCTCGGGACGGCAGTCCATCCGCTGGGTGGAGAACCAGTGACAGGCGACCTCCTGACCGCTGGTGGAGGTGACCGTGACGCCCTTCTGGACGGCCGCCTTGTCGGTGATCTGCTTGTTGAAGGTGATCGACACGGGCATGCCCACGCCGACGGTCGAACCGTCCTCCGGCGTGAAGTTGCCTATGAAGCTGTTGGCCGGGGAGACCGTGGTGAAGGAGGCGTTCTCGTGGGCCACGAGGCCCTTCGAGTCCTTGGCCTCGGCCGCCACCTTGTAGGTGGTGGAGCGCTCGAGCTGCGCGTCCGGCTTCCAACTGGTCTTGTCCGCGGAGAGCGCGCCCTTGACGGCGGCGCCCTCGGCGGTGGTCATCGTCACGGCGGTGAGGGTGCCCTTGCTCACCGTGACGGCCGCCGAGTTGTTGATGGAGGCGTTGTCCGAACCGTCCGCCGGCGTGATCTTGATCTGGGCCTCGGATGACTTCTTGGCGGCCGCCTCGTCGGCCTTGGCCTGCGAGGAGCTTCCTCCGCCGTCGGAGGCGCCGCCGTCACCGCCGGAACACGCGGAAAGCACCAGAACACCGCCGAGCAGTGCGGACGCCGTCATCAGACCTCGGCGCCGCCTACTGTCCGTCATCACACGCTTCTCCATCGTTGCCGATTACCTGAACCCCGAGAGTCCCCGTCAAGACCATCAACGCTACGACCGGTTCGTCCCGTTCCCCCTGCACAGAAGGTGTGGGGCACGCCACGTTCGCGGCGCGGAAGGTGCGGGTGTCGGTTCGTGCGTCTGCTGAGACGAAGAAACCCCGGCCGGCGGTTGCCGTCCGGGGTCACGAGTTTCCCGGAACGCTCAGCCGATGCGGCCCTCTTCGTCGTCCGCTCCGTCATCCTCGTCGAGATCGTCCTCGTCGAGGTCCCACTCCGGCGAATCCGGGTCGTGGTCGACCCGTTCACTGGACCAGGAGGCCTGCTGGAGTTCCACCCCGGGCACCTCTCCGACCAGGTCGAAGGGGTCGACGAGGTAGGCGAGGGCCTCCGCGGTGTCTTCCGTCACAGCCGCCTCGGCGTGCACGCGCTCGTCGTCCGGGACCTCCGGATCGTCGGCGATCCGCCGCAGCGCGGCCGTGGTCACGGCGTCCTGGTCGTGCACCTCGAGAAGAACTTCCACTCGAATCCGCACAAAACGTGATGTCTCTTCGTCGCTCATGGCCGGAGCGTACGGCTCATGGCTCCCGCAACTTTCCCGCGACCCGCGACTTTCATTAGCATCGGGGCACACGGCCAATTCGCCAGCGCCACAAGGGGATCGATATTCCGTGTCATCCGCTCGACGTCCGTTGCTGACCGCCACCGCCGCGGCGACCCTGCTGGGCGCCCTGTGGTTCGTCCCGTCCGCCAACGCGTCCCAGGAAACCCCGGCCAGAACGGTCACGACGACGCAGGTCACGACCCAGGCGCGGGCCGCGTCGACGACCACGACCGGGGCGGTGACCCGGGCCGCGGACCGGGCGACGGACCGCGGCGCCACGCGGACCCTCGCCGACACCGAGGCCGTCGCCGAGAACGGGGCGGGGGCCGACGACGGCGTCCGGCTCGCCGACACCGGAAGCTTCGACACCACCCCCTACGTGGTCGGCGGGACGACCCTGCTCGCGCTGGGCGCGGGGTTCGTCGTCTATTCCATTCGCCGGGAACGTCTGGGTTTTTGATTTGACTTGACTCTCCCTTGACAGCCTCTTCATAGTTCGCACATGAAGAGATCATCGGGGGCCCGGCTGTGCGCCACGGCCGCAATCGGCGCACTGTCGCTCTCCCTCCTCACCGCCTGCTCCGACGGGGGGTCGAAGGACACCGCGGACTCGAAGACGTCCGCCTCCTCGTCCGCCGCCTCCTCCCAGGCTCCGGCCGCGAAGGCGCTCACCAAGGCCGAGCTCGAGAAGCTGCTGCTCGCGCAGGGCGAACTCAAGGGCTACAAGGTCGACTCGGGCGACGACACCCTGCCGGCCTCCAAGAACGTGGTGAAGACCGACAAGCCGGCCTGCGACCCGCTCGCCTGGGCCACGGCCGCGCTCGCCCCGGGCGACACGGACGCGAGCGTCGGCAACACGGTCGCCGAGGACAAGACGTCCGCCGCCACCGCCAAGCCGACTGATCTCGCGGACGCCTTCGACATCGACATGACGTTCGTCGGACTCTCCTCGTACGAGGGGGACGGCGCCCAGAAGGCGATGAAGGCCGTCTCCGACGGTGTGACGGCCTGCGCCGGCGGGTTCGGCCTGACGGCCGACAGCGAGAAGACGAAGATCACGAAGATCGCCGCGGCCAAGGGCTCCGGCAAGGGCGACGAGACGGTCGCGTTCACCGAGGAAGTCGACATGGACGGCCAGGGCAGGGCCACCGCCCACGCCGAGGTGGTGCGCAAGGGCAACACCGTCGCCACGTTCTACACGGTGAACTTCGCCGCGATGGCCAAGGGCGGCGACCTGGGCCCCGTTCCGGCGGCCGTGATCGACGCGCAGGTCGCGAAGCTCAAGTAACTCCGCTTTGCCCGAGGGAACTTCGGGGCCCCGCCGCATCTCCGTGCGGCGGGGCCCCGCTCGTGCTACCTGAGCGGTCCGGTGACCGTCTCCACCGCCGCGACGAGCCCGCCGGCGCGCACGAACGCGTCCGCCGCCGCGAGGTCGGGGGCGAGGAACCGGTCAGGGCCGGGGCCCTGCACGCCCGCCTCGCGCACCGCCGCGATGACCGCGCGCGTCGCCGGCGCCGGGGTCAGCCCCTCGCGCAGCTCCACACCGCGCGTGGCGGCGTACAGCTCGACGGCGAGCACGCGCGTCAGGTTGTCGACGGCGGTGCGCAGCTTGCGGGCCGCGGACCAGCCCATCGACACGTGGTCCTCCTGCATCGCCGAGGACGGGATCGAGTCGGCGGACGCCGGCACGGCCAGCCGCTTCAACTCGCTGACCAGCGCGGCCTGCGTGTACTGGGCGATCATCAGCCCGGAGTCGACGCCGGCGTCGTCCGCGAGGAACGGCGGGAGGCCGTGGCTGCGGTTCTTGTCCAGCAGCCGGTCGGTGCGCCGCTCGGCGATGGAGGCGAGGTCGGCCACGGCGATGGCGAGGAAGTCCAGCACGTAGGCGACCGGCGCGCCGTGGAAGTTGCCGTTGGACTCGACCCGTCCTCCCCCAGTGCCGAAAGCCTGGGAGGTGCCCCCAGGCAGCACCACCGGGTTGTCGACGGCCGAGGCCAGCTCGCGCTCGGCGACGAGCCGGGCGTGCGCCATGGTGTCGCGGCCGGCGCCGGCGACCTGCGGGGCGCAGCGCACCGAGTAGGCGTCCTGGACGCGGGGCGCGTCGTCCTGGTGGTGGCCGGTGAGCTCCGAACCCGCCAGCACGGCCAGCATGTTGGCGGCCGAGGCGCCCTGGCCCGGGTGGGGACGGATGGCGTGCAGCTCGGGGGCGAGCACCTTGTCGGTGCCGAGCAGGGCCTCCAGGCTGAGCGCGGCCGTGACGTCGGCGGACTTGTAGAGCATGTCGAGGTCGGCGAGGGCCATGACCAGCATGCCGAGCATGCCGTCGGTGCCGTTGAGGAGCGCCAGGCCCTCCTTCTCGCGCAGCTCGACGGGGGCGATGCCGTGCTCGGCGAGCAGTTCGCCGGCGGGGCGTACGACGCCCTCCGGGCCCTCCGCGTCGCCCTCCCCCATGAGGGTGAGGGCGCAGTGCGAGAGCGGGGCCAGGTCGCCGGAGCAGCCCAGGGAGCCGTACTCGTGCACGACCGGGGTGATGCCGGCGTTGAGGATGTCGGCCATCGTCTGCGCGACCTCGGGCCGGACGCCGGTGTGCCCGGAGCAGACGGTCTTCAGCCGCAGGAACATCAGCGCCCGGACGACCTCGCGCTCCACCCGCGGGCCCATGCCGGCGGCGTGCGAGCGGACGATGTTGCGCTGCAGCTGGGCGCGCAGCTCCGGGCTGATGTGCCGGGTGGCGAGGGCGCCGAACCCGGTGGAGACGCCGTAGACGGGCTCGGGCTTGGCCGCCAGGGCGTCCACGATGCCGCGGGCCGCGGCGAGGGCCGCCACCGCCTCCGCGGAGAGCTCGATCCGGGCGCCGTCGCGTGCCACGGCGACCACGTCGGACGCGGTCACGCCGGACGTCCCCACCACCACAGTGTGCATATCCATATTCAGGAGCGTACGCAGTGAAGACGAAGATGTCACCAGTGGGGGCGGGGTTCGCCCCTTACCGATGCGTCACGTCGCCGCCCCACCCGCGCGGCGCGTCGCCCGGTCGCGGGTCACGTCCCCACCGCGCCGCCCCGCCCCCGCCCCGCCACCCACGGGTCACCTCACCGCCGGCGCCTCAGGGCCGCCCACGGAACCGCCGCCGCTCGCCGGAGCTCCGCTCGCGCGGCGGCTCCGGCTCGTCGGCCAGCCGCACCACCGGGTCGTCGGGACCCTGCCGTCCGGCGACCACCGGCCGGACGGCCCGCACGGCCTTGGCGCGGTACTGGGCGGCGTCCGCCAGCCGGAACAGCCGGCGGGCCGAGGACACCGGCCCGATCGGGTCCGCGGTCGAGGCGACCCCACAGGCCACCCCCTCGCCGAGCTCCAGCTCCCCGGCCCGCCGGCAGAGGTCGTCGGCGACCTTGACGACGTCGTCGGCGGGCGGCCCGACGGCCAGCAGGCAGAACTCGTCCCCGCCGAGCCGGGCGGCGAGCGCCCCCGGCAGCATCGCCCCGCACAGCGACAGCACCGAACCGAACCGCTCCAGCAGCCGGTCGCCGGCGGCGTGCCCACGGGTGTCGTTGACCCGCTTCAGCCCGTTGAGATCGCACACCACGAGAGAGACCACCACCCCCTCCGCGCGGTGCCGCTCCACCGCCTCCTCCAGCCGCACGTCGACGGCGCGGCGGTTGGCCAGACCGGTGAGGGCGTCGGTGAAGGCGAGGCGGCGGGCCTCCTCCAGCCGCTCGGTCTGGGCGAGCCCGGCGGCGACGACGGCGGCGAGGACGGTCGCGAAATCGGCGTCGTCGCGGTCGAAGACCCGGGTGCCGGTGGAGCGGGCGACGTACAGCTCCCCCCAGGCCCGGCCGTGCAGCACGATCGGCGCGACCACACAGGAACCCCGGCCCCGGCGGCGCAGGGCCGCGACGCGCTGATGGCAGTAGCCGGGACGGCCGGCGGCGAGGCCCTGGGCGGTCTCCACCCAGGCGTTGGGCTCGCCGCCCGCCGCCCAGCGCTCGTGCAGGAACTCGGTGATCTCGGGGAACTGGTGCACCGGGTAGGCCTCCGCCTCCGGGAACTCGGCCTCGTCGGCGGCGCGGTCCCCCACGTTCACCAGGACCCGCAGCCGCCCGAGGTCGCGCTCCCACACCGAGAGCGCGGCGAAGCTGCCCGTCAGCGCCCGGCCGGCCCCCAGCGCGGCCGCACGCCAGGAGTCGCGGGGGGTGCGCGCGGCCGCCATGCCCTGCGCGAGCGCCACCACGGCCGCCAGGCGCGTGTCCTCACCCATCGCCCTCACCCCCACTGCCCTCGCCCATGACATCAGGCTAGGGATATTTGGGTGAAAAAGAGACACGAAGGGGGCACTTAGAGTGATGGTCCCGTGGACGACGGCGGCCGCCCCGGGCATCTCACTCGCCCGGCCACTGCGGCTTCCGCTTCTCGTTGAACGCGGCGACCCCCTCCGCCCGGTCCCCGGAGAACGCCACCGACCGCCACGCCGCGTCCTCGACCTCGAGCCCGGCCCGCAGGTCCAGGCCCTGCCCGAGCCGCAGCGCCCGCTTCGCCGCCCGCAGCCCCACCGGCGAGTTGCCGGCGATCCGCGCGGCCATCGCCAGCGCCTCCTCCCGGTCCCGCCCCTCCTCCGCCAGCACGTCCACCAGGCCCAGCTCCCGCGCCTCGGCCGCCTCCACGCGACGCGCGGTGAAGATCAGCTCGGCCGCCCGGGCCGCGCCCACCCTGCGGGGCAGCAGCTGCGTGCCGCCACCGCCGGGGATCACGCCCACCGACACCTCGGGCAGGCCGACCACGGCCGTGCGGTCGGCCACGATCACGTCGCACGCCAGGGCCAGCTCGAAGCCGCCCCCCAGGGCGAAGCCGTGGACGGCCGCGATCGTGGGCGCCGGCAGCTCCAGCACGCCGGTGTACGCGCCGCGGGCGAGGGGCCGCTGGCGCACCAGCTCGGCGTCGCTGAAGGAGTTGCGCTCCTTGAGGTCGGCGCCGACGCAGAACGCCCGCTCGTGCGTCGAGGTCACCACGACCACCCGCACCTCGCGGTCCTCGCCGAGCGCCGCGCACGCCGCGGCGATCGACCGGGCCATCTCGGTGGAGACCGCGTTCATGGCCTTCGGCCGGTCGAGGACCAGCTCGGCGACATGACCGCCGTCGCCGTGCCGCCGCACCAGCACGAACTCCCCGAAGCGCTCCTCGCCCACACGCTCCCCGCCCACGACACCGCTCACGACAGCCCTCCGGTTAACGATGGTTAACAACCAGGGTCCGATCATCCCAGTCGCGGGCCGCGAGCGAAAGACCGGCCCCCTCCGTACCGGTACCCGGGCCACCCGTACGAGTGACATCCCGCCCAACTCGGCGCGCACCGCCCATGGCGGCGCATAAGGTGCCTCCGCCCCGGCGCATCGAGGGCGCGAACGCATCGGGGAGGGAACGTGATGGCCGGCACGCTGATCGGGCTGGACGAGACGACACGACAGGACGTGGTGGCGGCGGCCGACCCGCCCTGGACCCCGCGCGCACGGGGCCGGCACCGTCGGCCCCGCCCCCGCAAGGTGCTGTTCGCCGCGGGCGGCCTCGCACTGGCCGCGGGCATGCTGAGTCTCCTGCGGCCGACTCCCGACACGGGCGGCGCCGGCGCCCTCGGCACCGCGGAGGCCGAGCCCCCGCCCGACCTCGTCACGAGCGCGGACGACGACGCGGGCGTGGAGGCGGGGGACGGTGACGCGAAGGCGTCCGACGACGGCCGGGGCGACCGTGCGGCCGACGACGGCCGGCCCTCCGCCGCCGGAGCCGCCGCCGTCACGCCCGCCCCTACCGCGCCCACCGCCATGGGTGGGGCGAGCGCCGGTCCGGCGCGCGAGGGGGGCGGCCTCCTTCCGGGTGCGCCCGGGGCTGCGACGTCCGTCGCCCTGACGCCCGGCGCCACCTACGTCCCGGCCCCCCGCGCGGCGACGCCCGCGCCCACCGCGACCGCCACCCCCGCCCCCCCGTCGGCGCCCCGCGCGGCCCCGACCACCGCCACCCCGGCGCCCCAGCCGCCGAAGCCCCCGAAGGCCGCGGAGCCCGGGCAGCGGGGTCTCTGCGTCCCGATCATCGGCCTCTGCGTGGACCCCTTGAGCGCCCCGGCTCCACAGCGCTAGACCCCGACTCACCCCTGGACGACCAGCGGGACCGGCCTGTCGCAGGCCGGCACCCCCGAGTCGCCCCCCCGGCCGCCGACCGTCACGGTCATCCCGCGCGCCGGTCACCAGACCCCGGGCACAAGCAGTCGTCACGGGCATCCCGCCAGCCGACCGGCACGGGCGCCCAGAACCGTCGGTGGCCAGAGGCATCGGCGCCGCCGACCGTCCCCACGCATCCCGCCCGCCGGTCGTCACGGCATCCGGCACCCGACACCGCAGGTCGCCACGAGCATCCGGCACCGCCGGTCGTCACGAGCATCCGGCATCCGGCACCGCCGGTCGTCACGAGCATCCGGCGATGTCCGTGGCCATGGGCAACCCCGCACCGTCCGTCGCCACGGGCAGCGTCCTGCAACCGCCGGCCGTCACTGGCTCCCGGCGCGGGCGGTCGGCGGGGTGGGTCAGATGTCGGTGTCGTTGCGGCGGGTGAGGAGCCAGGGTTCGACGACGCCCAGGCCGCGTACCGGGCGCTGCCACATCGGCTGCAGGGCGAAGCGGTACTTCGGGGGCTCCTCGCCCTCCTTCTCCGCGGCGGCGGCCTCCTCCGCGGCCTCGGCCTCCGAGGAGGGCGCGTCGCCGGTGCGGATCAGCTCCTCGGCGAAGGCGCTGTCGACCAGGACGGCGTCGCGGGGAGCTATCGACGTCAGCCGGGAGGCCAGGTTGACCGTCGTGCCGAAGACATCGCCCATCCGGGTGGTGACCGTGCCGAACGCCATCCCGACGCGCAGTTCCGGCATCGTCTCGTCGTTGCTCATCGTCTCGACCAGCAGCAGCGCGATGTCGGCGGCGGTGCCCGCGTCGTCGGCCGCGTAGAGCACCTCGTCGCCGAGGGTCTTGATCAGACGTCCGCCCCGGGCGGCCACCAGGTCGGCGGAGGTGGTCTCGAAGGCCTCGACGAGCTCGCCGAGTTCCTCCTCCTCCATCCGGCGGGTCAGCCGGGTGAAGCCCACGAGGTCGGCGAAGCAGACGGCGAGCCGCCGGTCCACCATCTCCTCGTCGTCGGCGGCCTGCACGACCCGCCCGGCCGAGGCGGCGAGCTGGCGGCGCCAGACGTAGACGAGGAACTCCTCCAGCTCGGGCAGCAGCAGCTCGACGATCGGGTACGTGACCTCGGTGCGGGTCATGCCCGGCTCGGGCGGCTCGGTCAGACCCTCCAGGAAGGAGTCGATCTGCCACTCCGCCAGACGGGCGGTGGTCTGCCCGGTGGACCGCGCCACCTGCACGGCCATCGCCTCGCTCAGCAGCCCTGCCTCGACGAGACCCGCCAGCCGCCGCAGGGCGAGGACGTCGGCCTCGGTGAGCGCCTTGGCCTGCCCGATGTCGGCGAAGCCCATGGCCCGCCAGAAGCGCGACGCCAGCTCCATGGAGACGCCCGCGCTGCGGGCGGCCTGGAAGGGGGTGTAGCGGCGCTCGGCGCCGAGGATGAGCTGTTCGAGGCGCAGCGCTAGAGGATGCGGGTCCTCACCGGGGTCGCCCGGCTCGCCGGGGTCGGCGGCCGGCAGGTTGCCCCGGCCGTCCTCGCCCGCGCCGGAGCCCGTGTCGTCGACGGTCACGCCTGCTGCCCTTCCGATCTTCCGCGGTCAGGTTTCGACCGGCCTCAACTCTACGGCAGGTGTGCGCCAGCTCACTCCGTTCTCTTCGGCAGGGGCTGAGGCCCCGTTGGCTTCGGTCGCCCCCAAGGGCCCCCGGAGGGGCCGCCGGACGGCCTCGGAGCCACCGCCCGGCCCGTGCTGCGTCGTGACGTCACACCGGTCTCAGGTGGACGATGTCGCCCGCTCCCACCGGTTCCTGCACCCCTTCCTCGGTGGCGATGACGAGGCGGCCGTCGCCGTCCACCGCGACCGCCTCGCCGACGAGCGACCGGTCGCCGGGCAGCTCGGCCCGCACCGTTCGTCCCAGGGTCGCGCATCCGGCCGCGTACGTCTCCTGCAGACCGCTCGTGTCCGGGTCGCCGCCCGCGGCGCGCCAGCGTCCGTACCACTCCTCCAGCGACCGCAGGACGGCCCGCAGCAGCGGGTCCCGGTCCGTGGTGACCGCGCCGGCGAGCGCCAGGGAGCCCGCCTGCGGCACCGGCAGCTCCTCCGCGCGCAGGGTGACGTTGAGGCCGACGCCGACGACCACCGCGTCCGTGCCGGCCCGTTCCGCGAGGATGCCGCCGGCCTTGCGTTCCTCCCCGCCGACGGTCACCAGCAGGTCGTTGGGCCATTTGAGTGCCGTGTCGACGCCCGCCGCCCGGGACAGTCCCGTCGCGACCGCGACGCCGGTGAGCAGGGGCAGCCAGCCCCAGCGGGCCACGGGCACCTCGCTCGGGGTGAGGAGCACGGAGAAGAACAGCCCGGAGCGCGGGGGCGCCGTCCACCGGCGGTCCAGCCGGCCCCGGCCCGAGGTCTGCTCCTCGGCCACCAGGACCGCGCCCTCACGCGCCCGGCCCTCGCTCGCGGCCGTCACCAGGTCGGAGTTGGTGGAGCCGGTGCGCTGCACCACGTCCACCCCGGACCACAGACCGCCCTCCCGTACCAGCGCCCGGCGCAGGGCGGCGCCGTTGAGGGGCGGGCGGTCGAGGTCGGACCACCGGCCGTCGCCGCCCGCCTCTGATGCATCTCGCGGTGTCATGCAAGCCACCCTAGGTGTGTTGAACACCGCACTGCCGATCCGAAGGGGCACCACTACGCTACGGATGAGTAACCGTCCCCCCTTTTGAGCAGGCAGGGAGCCGCATCCCGATGTCCGAGCCGGAAGAGCGCCACGAGATCCCAGGGATCGACATCCACACCACCGCGGGCAAGCTCGCGGATCTCCAGCGGCGCATCGAGGAAGCGACGCACGCCGGTTCGGAACGTGCCGTCGAGAAGCAGCACGCCAAGGGCAAGTTGACGGCCCGTGAGCGGATCGAGCTGCTGCTCGACGAGGGTTCCTTCGTCGAGTTGGACGAGTTCGCCCGGCACCGTTCCACCAACTTCGGTCTGGAGAACAACCGCCCGTACGGAGACGGCGTCGTCACCGGGTACGGCACGGTGGACGGCCGTCCGGTCGCCGTGTTCTCGCAGGACTTCACCGTCTTCGGCGGGGCACTGGGCGAGGTCTACGGCCAGAAGATCGTCAAGGTCATGGACTTCGCGCTGAAGACCGGCTGCCCGGTCATCGGCATCAACGACTCCGGCGGCGCCCGCATCCAGGAGGGTGTGGCCTCGCTGGGCGCGTACGGCGAGATCTTCCGCCGCAACACCCACGCCTCCGGGGTGATCCCGCAGATCTCCCTGGTCGTCGGCCCGTGCGCGGGCGGGGCCGTCTACTCCCCCGCGATCACCGACTTCACGGTGATGGTCGACCAGACCTCGCACATGTTCATCACCGGCCCGGACGTCATCAAGACGGTCACCGGCGAGGACGTCGGCTTCGAGGAGCTGGGCGGCGCGCGCACCCACAACTCCGTCTCGGGCGTGGCGCACCACATGGCGGGCGACGAGAAGGACGCCATCGAGTACGTCAAGCAGCTGCTGTCGTACCTGCCGTCCAACAACCTCTCCGAGGCGCCGGTGTTCGCGGAGGAGGCGGACCTGTCCGTCACCGAAGAGGACCTCGAGCTGGACACGATCGTGCCGGACAGCGCGAACCAGCCGTACGACATGCACACGGTGATCGAGCATGTGCTGGACGACGCCGAGTTCTTCGAGACGCAGGCCCTGTTCGCGCCCAACATCCTCACCGGGTTCGGCCGCGTCGAGGGCCAGCCGGTGGGCATCGTCGCCAACCAGCCCATGCAGTTCGCGGGCTGTCTGGACATCACGGCCTCCGAGAAGGCGGCCCGCTTCGTGCGCACCTGCGACGCCTTCAACGTCCCGGTCGTCACGTTCGTGGACGTGCCCGGCTTCCTGCCCGGCGTCGGCCAGGAGCACGACGGCATCATCCGCCGCGGCGCGAAGCTGATCTACGCGTACGCGGAGGCCACGGTTCCGCTCATCACCGTCATCACCCGCAAGGCCTTCGGCGGCGCGTACGACGTGATGGGCTCCAAGCACCTGGGCGCCGACCTCAACCTGGCCTGGCCGACCGCCCAGATCGCCGTGATGGGCGCCCAGGGCGCGGTCAACATCCTGCACCGCCGCACGATCGCGGAGGCGCAGGCGGCCGGCGAGGACCTCGAGGCGGTGCGCGCCCGGCTGATCCGCGAGTACGAGGACACCCTCCTCAACCCGTACGTCGCGGCCGAGCGCGGCTACGTCGACTCGGTGATCATGCCGTCCGACACCCGCCGGCACATCGTGCGCGGACTGCGTCAGCTGCGCACCAAGCGGGAATCCCTGCCCCCGAAGAAGCACGGCAACATCCCCCTCTAAGGAGCCGCTGTGACGATCAAGGTCGTACGGGGCAACCCGACCCCGGAGGAGCTCGCCGCCGCCCTGGCGGTGGTCCGGGCCCGCGCCGCGGCGGTGGCGGCGACGCCGCCGTCCGGCGCGGAGACCCCGAGGGACGCATGGTCCGACCCCGCCCGCATCGCGGGCCGGCGCGTGCCCCAACCCGGCCGGGCGTCCTGGACCCGCACCTACTGGCCGAGCTGAGCGCGGCCCGCCCGCCTGCGGCCCGCAGTCGAACGACAGCCGGACATCCGGTGAACGACTGCGGGCCCGCAACTTGAGTACGGGTACTCAGGCGCCGTCGACCCGCCACGCCGCACGCTGGTGACATGCTGTGGTCCGACCCCGAGAACGAGCCCCCCGAGGAACTCCGCGACATGCAGGAGACCCTGCGCAGACTCGGCCTCTTCCTCGCGCTGGCCATGGTGCTGGCGATGATCGTGCTCGGCGTCAGATGAGAGCACCGGCGATACGCTGACCGTATGACCGCTGCGCGCCGCCTCGTCCTCGCCTCCCAGTCCCCCGCCCGGCTGAACCTGCTGCGGCAGGCCGGCCTCACCCCCGAGGTGATCGTGAGCGGGGTGGACGAGGACGCCGTCACCGCCCCCACCCCCGCCGAACTGGCGCTCGCCCTCGCCGAGGCGAAGGCCTCCGTCGTCGCGGCGAAGCCCGCCGTCAAGGGCGCCCTGGTGATCGGCTGCGACTCGGTGCTCGACCTGGACGGCGAGGCGCTGGGCAAGCCTGCGGACGCCGAGGAGGCCACCGCGCGCTGGAAGGCGATGCGCGGCCGGGCCGGCACGCTGCAGACCGGCCACTGCGTCTACGACACCGCCAGCGGGCGCTACACCTCCGCGACCGCGTCCACCGTGGTGCGCTTCGGCGACCCGACCGACGCGGAGATCGCCGCATACGTCGCCTCGGGCGAACCCCTCTACGTGGCCGGGGCGTTCACCCTCGACGGCCGGTCGGCGCCGTTCATCGAGGGCATCGACGGCGACCACGGCAACGTGATCGGCCTCAGCCTGCCCCTGCTGCGCCGGCTGCTGGCGCAACTCGGCGTCGGCATCACGGAGTTGTGGGCGCCGCCGGAGGCGTGACGGGCGCCGGCGCGACCGGCGCCGCCGGAGAGCCGCCACCGTCGCCCTTGGCGTCCTCGGGCGCCGGGGCGACGGGCCGCTGCCGGGCGTCGTAGGTCATCAGCAGCAGCACGATCAGGGCGAGCACGACCACCATGAAGACGAACTGCGACACGCCCAGCAGTCCCCAGGCGAACGCGCCCAGCAGTCCGTGCACGACGGCGGCGCTGATCAGCAGCACCCGGCCGAAGCCGGCGGGCGCACGGTCGCGCAGCGCCACCAGCAGGGCCACCACGCCGCACAGGACGAAGTAGAGACCGAAGACGATCCCGCCCACCTTGGAGGACGTCGACATGACGTCCGGGTCCAGGCCGGCCAGGGACATGTCCTGCCGGTCCACCACGACGCCCATGAACCAGTTCAGCGCGGCGACGCCGAGCCCCTCCGCGAAGAGCACGACCGCCACGATCCACGCCACCGGTCTGCGAACCACCGGTCCCCACCCACTTTCGACCCCGACCCGAGCAAGGGTGCTGTTACCTCAAGTACGTTCGAGACATCCTGAACGCTACTAACGGGTAAACCCTGGGACAAGGGTTCTGCGCGGGGCAAAGAATCATTGGGCCATTCGTAGGGACTCCACAAAGAAACAGAGTGGGCCGCAGCACGCTCTCACAGAGACCTTGACCACATCGGAGGGCTAGGGTTTCCCGGAGGAGTGCTGCGTACGGCGGTACTGCAAGGAATTTCGGTGTCGAGTGAGCCTCGCATCACGCTCCGTGTGGGCAAGCTCACCTGTGGGCACGGGTCGATGAGTCGTGTCGGCAGTCCCTAAACTCGGCTTGTTTCAAGGAGGGAGCCTCAATCGTGCGCAAGGTGCTCATCGCCAACCGTGGCGAAATCGCTGTCCGCGTGGCCCGGGCATGCCGGGATGCCGGTATCGCGAGCGTGGCCGTCTACGCCGACCCGGACCGGGACGCTCTGCATGTCCGCGCCGCGGATGAGGCGTTCGCCCTGGGCGGTGACACTCCAGGGACCAGCTATCTCGACATCGAGAAGGTGCTGAACGCGGCCCGGGAGTCGGGCGCGGACGCCGTCCATCCGGGTTACGGATTCCTCTCGGAGAACGCAGAGTTCGCCCAGGCGGTCCTGGACGCGGGCCTGATCTGGATCGGCCCGCCGCCGCAGGCCATCCGCGACCTCGGCGACAAGGTCGCCGCCCGGCACATCGCCCAGCGCGCCGGCGCGCCTCTCGTGGCCGGCACGCCCGACCCGGTCTCCGGCGCCGACGAGGTCGTCGCCTTCGCCGAGGAGCACGGCCTGCCGATCGCGATCAAGGCCGCGTTCGGCGGCGGCGGCCGCGGTCTGAAGGTCGCCCGGACGCTGGAAGAGGTCCCCGAGCTGTACGAGTCGGCGGTCCGCGAGGCGGTCGCCGCCTTCGGTCGCGGCGAGTGCTTCGTGGAGCGCTACCTCGACAAGCCGCGCCACGTGGAGACGCAGTGTCTCGCCGACAGCCACGGCAACGTGGTCGTCGTCTCCACCCGTGACTGCTCCCTGCAGCGCCGCCACCAGAAGCTGGTCGAGGAGGCCCCGGCGCCGTTCCTCTCCGAGGCGCAGACCGCCGAGTTGTACGCCTCCTCCAAGGCCATCCTGAAGGAGGCCGGCTACGTCGGCGCCGGCACCGTGGAGTTCCTCGTCGGCGTCGACGGCACGATCTCCTTCCTGGAGGTCAACACCCGGCTCCAGGTCGAGCACCCGGTGACCGAGGAGGTCGCCGGCATCGACCTCGTCCGCGAGATGTTCCGCATCGCCGACGGCGAGGAGCTCGGCTACGGCGACCCGGAACTGCGCGGCCACTCCTTCGAGTTCCGCATCAACGGCGAGGACCCGGGCCGTAACTTCCTGCCGGCCCCCGGCACGGTCACCCTCTTCGCCCCGCCGTCGGGCCCGGGCGTCCGCCTGGACGCCGGCGTCGAGTCCGGCAGCGTGATCGGTCCGGCCTGGGACTCCCTCCTCGCCAAGCTGATCGTCACCGGCGCGACCCGTGAGCAGGCGCTGCAGCGGGCGGCCCGCGCCCTGGCCGAGTTCCAGGTCGAGGGCATGGCCACGGCGATCCCGTTCCACCGCGCGGTGGTCGCGGACCCGGCGTTCGCCCCCGAACTCACCGGCAGCCAGGACCCGTTCACGGTCCACACCCGCTGGATCGAGACCGAGTTCGTCAACGAGATCCCGGCGTTCGCGGCCTCTGCGGACACCGACGCCGAGGACGAGACGGACCGCGAGACGATCGTCGTCGAGGTCGGCGGCAAGCGGCTGGAGGTCTCCCTTCCGTCCTCGCTCGGCATGTCGCTGGCCCGCACGGGCCTCGCGGCGGGCGCCAAGCCGAAGCGCCGGGCGGCCAAGAAGTCCGGCCCCGTGGCCTCCGGCGACACCCTCGCCTCTCCCATGCAGGGCACGATCGTCAAGGTCGCGGTCGAGGAGGGCCAGGAGGTCAAGGAGGGCGACCTGGTCGTCGTCCTGGAGGCCATGAAGATGGAGCAGCCCCTGAACGCCCACCGCTCCGGCACCGTCAAGGGCCTGAGCGCGGAGGTCGGCGCGTCCATCACGTCGGGCGCGGCGATCTGCGAGATCAAGGACTGACCCCACCCGTTCACCGTGTCGAGGCGCCCGCTCCCGCGGGCGCCTCACCGCGTCAACCCCGGGCCCGCACACTCAGCCCGTCCGGCACGATCCACCCGCCCCCGCACACTCAGCCCGCCGGACGCTCACTCCGGGCCCGCACCATTCAGCCCGTCCGGCGTTTGAGGACGAGGCCCGTTCAGGGCCGATCGGGGGCCTGGGGGCGGAGCCCCCGCATGCGGCCCGCGCGAGGGTCCCGGGGCGGCGGAACCCCCGGCATGCGGCCCGCGCGAGGGTCCCGGGAGCGGCGGAACCCCCGGCATGCGGCCCGCGCAAGGACCCCGGGGGGCGAAACCCCCGGCAAGCAGACCGCGAGGTCAACGCCGACGCAGGTCCGCAACCCTCGCCCGCTCCGCACCCGGCGCCTGCTCCCCCAGGACGGATCCGGCACGCAGACCCGACGCGGCCCCCGGAACCTGGCCCCGCCGCGGGGCCGGCAGCGGTACGTCCCGGCGCTGTTGCTGATGGCGCGCCGGGGCCGCATCACCCCCCGGGCTTCCCGACGCCCCGGCCACGGCGATCTGCACCCCCTGGTCCGCCAGGGCCTGCAGCTCTGTGGCGGCACGGTCGTCGTGCGCGGGCGGCTCGTCCGTCACCAGGCGGGTGACGAGGTCCGTGGGCACGGTCTGGAACATGGTGTCCGTGCCGAGCTTGGTGTGGTCGGCGAGGACGACGACCTCGGCGGCCGCCTGGACGAGCGCCCGGTCGACCGACGCCGACAGCATGTTGGACGTGGACAGCCCGCGCTCGGCGGTCAGCCCGCTCCCGGAGAGGAAGGCACGGGACACCCGCAGTCCCTGGAGGGACTGTTCGGCCCCGCTGCCCACCAGGGCGTAGTTGGAGCCGCGCAGGGTGCCGCCCGTCATCACCACCTCGACCCGGTTGGCGTGGGCCAGGGCCTGGGCCACCAGAAGCGAGTTGGTGACCACGGTCAGACCGGGCACCCGGGCGAGCCGGCGGGCCAGCTCCTGTGTCGTGGTGCCCGCCCCGACCACGATGGCTTCGCCCTCTTCCACGAAGCCCGCGGCGAGGTCCGCGATGGCGGTTTTTTCGGCGGTCGCGAGATGGGATTTCTGCGGAAAGCCGGACTCTCGCGTGAACCCGCCCGGCAATACCGCACCGCCGTGTCGGCGGTCGAGGAGTCCTTCTGCCTCCAGTGCGCGTACGTCCCGCCGCACGGTCACTTCGGAGGTCTGGACGACGCGGGCGAGTTCACGGAGCGACACGGCCCCGTTCGCTCGCACCATTTCGAGGATCAATTGACGACGTTCTGCAGCGAACACGAAACTGACAGTAACGCGGACGACCGTCTGCTTTCAGCTCTTTGCGCCGAATAGTAGAAGTTGTTCGCACAGAGGCACGGCGGGTGGTATAAGGCTCACTTACGGTGCCTGTGCCTCCCGCGCCGTCCACCGACACAAAGCCGACCCGCCGGTCAACTTCCCGTGACCGGCGGGGAGTCCGGCGGGTGGCCGGGGGCGATCGAAACGGACCGTCAGCCCTCGCCCGACGTCTTCCGGGTGTGCAGCTGCCTCGCCACCTCCGCGATCGACCCCGAAAGGGAGGGGTACACGGTGAACGCGTTCGCGATCTGTTCGACCGTCAGGTTGTTGTCGACGGCGATCGAGATGGGGTGGATCAGTTCCGAGGCGCGCGGGGCGACGACCACTCCGCCGACGACGATCCCCGTGCCGGGCCGGCAGAAGATCTTGACGAAGCCGTCCCGGATGCCCTGCATCTTGGCGCGCGGGTTACGCAGCAGCGGCAGCTTGACGACCCGGGCGTCGATCTTCCCGCCGTCCACGTCGGCCTGGCTGTAGCCGACGGTGGCGATCTCGGGGTCGGTGAAGACGTTCGAGGAGACCGTCTTGAGGTTGAGCGGGGCCACCGCGTCGCCGAGGAAGTGGTACATGGCGATCCGGCCCTGCATGGCGGCGACGGAGGCGAGGGCGAAGATCCCGGTCACGTCGCCGGCCGCGTAGACGCCCGGGGCGGTGGTACGGCTGACCTTGTCGGTCCAGATGTGCCCGGACTCACGGACCTTGACGCCCGCCTCCTCCAGACCCATCCCCTCGCTGTTGGGGATGGCGCCGACCGCCATCAGGCAGTGCGAGCCGGTGATGACCCGGCCGTCGGAGAGGGTGACCTCGACCCGGTCGCCGACCCGCTTGGCGGACTCGGCGCGCGAACGGGCCATGACGTTCATGCCGCGACGGCGGAAGACGTCCTCGAGGACGGCGGCCGCGTCCGGGTCCTCGCCGGGCAGCACGCGGTCACGGGAGGAGACCAGGGTGACCTTGGAGCCGAGGGCCTGGTAGGCGCCGGCGAACTCCGCGCCGGTGACGCCCGAGCCGACCACGATGAGCTCCTCGGGGAGCTCGCCGAGGTCGTAGACCTGGGTCCAGTTCAGGATGCGCTCGCCGTCGGGCTGCGCGTCCGGCAGCTCGCGCGGGTGGGCGCCGGTGGCGAGCAGCACGGCGTCGGCGGTGAGGGTCTCCTCGGTGCCGTCGGCGGCGGCGACCACGACCTTGCGCGAGCCGTCGAGGGCCTGCATGCCCTGCAGCCGGCCCCGCCCGCGCAGCACGCGCGCGCCGGCCCGGGTGACGGAGGCGGTGATGTCGTGCGACTGGGCGAGCGCGAGGCGCTTCACGCGCCGGTTCACCTTGCCGAGGTCGACCCCGACGACCCGGGCCGCCTGTTCCAGCGGCGGGGTGTCGTCGGCGACGATGATGCCGAGCTCCTCGTACGACGAGTCGAAGGTCGTCATGACCTCGGCCGTAGCGATAAGGGTCTTCGACGGCACGCAGTCGGTCAGCACCGACGCTCCGCCCAGACCGTCGCAGTCGACGACGGTCACCTCCGCGCCGAGCTGCGCGGCCACCAGGGCCGCTTCATAGCCGCCGGGTCCGCCACCGATGATCACGATCCGAGTCACGTGCTCCATTCTCCCGCACGGGACGCGGTGGTACCGCCCCGGGGCCCGTGCGGGAGCCCACGCCTGTGACGGGAGTGCCGCCCGGGGCCGCTGCCGTACTCTCCTTGCATGTCGCTCTACGCCGCGTACGCCGGCAACCTCGACGCGCGGCTGATGTCCCGCCGCACCCCGCACTCGCCGCTGCGCGCCACGGGCTGGCTGAACGGCTGGCGGCTGACCTTCGGCGGCGAGCAGCTCGGCTGGGACGGCGCGCTGGCGACGGTGGTGGAGGAGCCCGGTGCGCAGGTGTTCGTCGCGCTGTACGACGTCGCCCCCATGGACGAGGAGTCGCTGGACCGCTGGGAGGGCGTGGGCCTGGGCATCTACCGGCGTGCCCGGGTGCGGGTGCAGACGCTGGAGGGCGAGGAGTCCGCCTGGATGTACGTGCTGAACGGCTACGAGGGCGGTCTGCCGTCGGCACGGTACCTGGGCGAGGTCGCGGACGCGGCGGAATCGGCGGGCGCGCCCCACGATTACGTGATGGAGCTGCGCAAGCGGCCCTGCTGAGCGCGGCCGCCTTCTAAACTCGGTGGGGCACAGGAACACGAACGGGAGACCGCGATGACGGGCAGGACTGCGTACACCGTCTTCTACACGGAGCAGGCGGCAGCGGCGCGCGACCGACTGGACGGCCAGCAGCGGGCCGCCTTCGAGAAGGGCATCATGATGCTCGCCGCGGACCCGTTTCCCGATCTGTCCCGACCCATAAGCTCCACCGGGGACGACCGGACGATCCGGCTGACCCAGAACATCCTCATCGAGTACACGGTCAGCGTCGGCAGGCTGTTGATCTTCATCGTCGAGGTCTTCAACGACAGGGACATCTTCGTCACGGGTGAGTGACCGCCCCGGCGGTCCGGCCTCGTCGGAAACGACAAGACAACGATCGCATTCCCGTGGGCTCCGTCATCTACGCGCGTAGGCACAAACCGGCTACGCTCTCCCGCGTGAACGCATCTCTTCTCCCGGACGACATCCAGGGCGACCCCCACGCCGCCGCCGACGCCGCCGCCGCGCGCCTGCGCGAACTGACCGGCGCCGAGACCCACGACGTCGCCCTCGTGATGGGCTCCGGCTGGGCGCCCGCCGTGGACGCCCTGGGCGCCGCCGACGCCGAGTTCCAGGTCACCGACCTTCCCGGATTCCCGCCGCCCGCGGTGGAGGGCCACGGCGGCAAGGTCCGCTCGTACCGGATCGGCGAGAAGCGGGCGCTGGTGTTCCTCGGCCGCACCCACTACTACGAGGGCCGCGGCGTCGCCGCCGTCGCCCACGGCGTGCGCACCGCGGTGGCGGCCGGCTGCAAGACGATCGTGCTGACCAACGGCTGCGGCGGCCTGCGCGAGGGCATGCGTCCCGGTCAGCCGGTGCTGATCAGCGACCACCTCAACCTGACGGCGACCTCGCCGATCATCGGCGCCAACTTCGTCGACCTGACGGACCTCTACTCGCCGCGGCTGCGCGCCCTGTGCAAGGAGATCGACGCCACCCTGGAGGAGGGCGTCTACGCCCAGTTCCCCGGCCCGCACTACGAGACGCCGGCCGAGATCCGCATGGCGCGGACCATCGGCGCTGACCTGGTGGGCATGTCCACCGTGCTGGAGGCCATCGCGGCGCGCGAGGCGGGCGCCGAGGTGCTCGGCATCTCCCTGGTGACCAACCTCGCCGCCGGCATGACCGGCGAGCCGTTGAACCACGAGGAGGTCCTCCAGGCGGGCCGGGACAGCGCGACGCGCATGGGGTCGTTGCTGGCCCGGGTGCTCGGCCGGCTCTGAGCACGCCACCGGGGGCCGCCGCCCCCGGTCCCCCAAGGGCCCCGAGCGGGCCTCGTCCTCGCACTTCCCCCGGAGGGGGACCCGGCCCGGGCCGGGCGGATCCGGCCCGAGCCGGCAGACAACCGGCGTCCACACGCAACCGGAGGGTGACCCCCGTGCACGACGATCTCCTCGCCCGCGCCCAGGCCTGGCTCGCGGAGGATCCCGACCCCGAGACCCGCGCCGAGCTGGCCGAGCTCCTCGAAGCCGGGGAGGCCACCGAGCTCGCCGACCGCTTCGGCGGCACCCTCCAGTTCGGCACCGCCGGCCTGCGCGGCGAGCTGGGCGCCGGGCCCATGCGGATGAACCGGTCCGTGGTGATCCGCGCGGCGGCCGGTCTCGCCGCCTACCTCGCGAAGAACGGCCAGGCCGGCGGCACCGTCGTCATCGGCTACGACGCCCGCCACAAGTCCGCCGACTTCGCCCGCGACACCGCAGCCGTGATGACCGGCGCGGGATTCCGGGCGGCCGTGCTCCCCCGCCCCCTGCCCACGCCCGTCCTCGCCTTCGCCATAAGGCGGCTGGGCGCGGTCGCCGGGGTCGAGGTCACCGCCAGCCACAACCCGCCCCGCGACAACGGCTACAAGGTGTACCTGGGCGACGGCTCACAGATCGTGCCGCCCGCCGACGCGGGGATCGCGGCGGAGATCGACGCGATCGACTCGCTCGACGACGTCCCCCGTCCCGAGGCCGGCTGGGAGACGCTCGACGACGCCGTCCTCGACGCCTATCTGGCCCGCACGGACGCCGTCCTCGCCCAGGGATCCCCGCGCACGGCCCGCACCGTCTACACGGCGATGCACGGCGTGGGCAAGGACGTCCTGCTCGCCGCCTTCGCCCGGGCGGGCTTCCCGGAGCCGGTCCTCGTCGCCGAGCAGGCCGAGCCCGACCCGGACTTCCCGACCGTCGCCTTCCCCAACCCGGAAGAGCCCGGCGCGATGGACCTCGCCTTCGCCGCCGCCCGCGCGGCGGCCCCGGACCTGATCATCGCCAACGACCCGGACGCCGACCGCTGTGCGGTGGCCGTCCCGCACGACGGCGACTGGCGCATGCTGCGCGGCGACGAGGTCGGCTCCCTGCTGGGCGCCCACCTCGTCCGGCGCGGCGCGCGGGGCACGTTCGCCGAGTCGATCGTCTCCTCCTCCCTCCTCGGCCGCATCGCCGAGAAGGCGGGCCTGCCCTACGAGGAGACCCTCACCGGCTTCAAGTGGATCGCCCGCGTGGACGGCCTGCGCTACGGCTACGAGGAGGCCCTCGGCTACTGCGTGGACCCCGAGGGCGTCCGGGACAAGGACGGCATCACCGCCGCCCTGCTCGTCACGGAACTGGCCTCGGAGCTCAAGGAGCAGGGCCGCACCCTCGTGGACCTGCTGGACGACCTCGCCGTGGAGCACGGTCTGCACGCCACCGACCAGCTCTCGGTGCGGGTGCAGGACCTCTCCGTCATCGCCCGCGCGATGGACCGGCTGCGTGCGGCGCCCCCTGCCTCCCTCGCGGGCCTGGCCGTGACCGCGGCGGAGGACCTCACCCGGGGCACGGACCGGCTGCCGCCCACCGACGGCCTGCGCTACACGCTCGACGGCGCCAGGATCGTCGTCCGGCCCAGCGGCACCGAGCCGAAGCTGAAGTGCTACCTGGAGGTCGTCGTCCCGGTCGCCGTCCACGCCGACCTGCCGGCCGCCCGCAGCAGGGCGACCGCACTCCTGGCGGACCTCAAGCGGGACCTGTCGGCGGCAGCGGGCATCTGACGCGCGGACACGCAAGGCGCGGCGGGCGGACGACGGCCGGCGCACCGTCGGCGCCCCCGCGCGGAAAGCAGCACCGCCGTGCGCCCGGCGGGCCTCACCGCACGAGAAGCAGCGCCGCCGCGACCGCCGTCGCCAGGGCCACGCCGAGGGGCCACAGGGGCCGTCCGCGGCGGTGGCCGGTCGCCGTGACGGTCGGCCGCAGGGCCGGGGTCCGCCACATGGCCGTGATCTCCGCGGCCGTCCGCTCGTACGGATGCAGCACCCCGAGCCTGTCCTCCAGCCAGGACCAGCGCGGGGAGGACACCCGCCACTCCGCGGACGCGGCAGGGTCGCCGCCGATCCTCAGGCGCGGGCCCTCGCACTTCACGATCCCGACGTCGTCCCACAGGACGTGCCGGGTCCCCCGCAGCCCGTTGAACCACAGGCCCTCCCGGTCGGCGGTGACGCGCCAGGCGAGCCGGCGCGGCACCACCAGGCCGGCGAGGACCGTGAGGACGAGGGCGTAGACGTCGCCCCACCAGCCGGACCTCAGGTAGCACGCGAGGAACAGCGCCGTGAGCGCGACGGCGGTCCGGTCGGCCCACCCGGCGCTCCAGTGCCGCACCCGCTCCGGCGCCTCGTGGTCCCGGTCCCGTTCGACGGCGGCCTCCGCGGCCGTCGTGCGCAGCCGAGCGTCCCGGGCCGCACGGACGGACTTCCGCTTCCCGGCTCTGTTCCTGCTCCGCAACGCGCCCGGGGTCATCGGCCGCACCGGCCCGAGGGACACCTCCGTCACCGGCGCCGCGCCGGCCACGGACGCGGCGGCGAGGAAGACGGCCTCGCCCCCGTCGTAGGGGATTCCGTGGAGTACCGCCTCCCGCAGCGGCCCCGCGCGCTCGGCGTCGATCCGGTCGATCAGCGCGTGCAGCTCGTTGTCGTCACCGTCGCCCTCGTCGCCGTCGTCGCCCTCGTGGCCGTCTCCCCCGTGGCCCTCGCTCCTGTCCGCGTCGGCCGCCCGGGTGGCCTTGGACCTGTACGTGGAGACCGTGAACAAAGGACGCAGCGCGGCGGGATCGTCGGCGGCGTAGACCTCGGTGTCGGCGTCGCTGTTGTCACGCACGAGGACCCGCAGCACCGGGACGGGCTCGCGGCGCAGACCGAGGGCGCGGCGGCGGCCCAACACCCCGGAGAGCATCAGGGTGATGCCCAGTCCGGCGAGACACCAGCCGGCCGCCGGGACCGCCTGCCGGGCGGCGGACCGGTCCCAGAGTCCGGCGGCGGCGTACAGCGCCCCGCCCGCGACGACCGTGCCGAGCCCGCACCACAGCAGGAACGTCCCGCGTTCCGCCCGCTCGCCTCCGGGCGTCGGCGCCGCGGCCGTCACGCCTGAGGCGGCCTCCCGTCCCGCCGCCCGCTGCCGCCGGCGCACGGTCAGCCGCAGACAGACGGTTCCCCAGACGCCCGCCAGCACGGCCACCGCGCCCAGCCGTGCGCCGAGGGCGAGGTCCCCCGCGGTCAGCACCACACCGACGGCGACGGGCCCGAGGACCGCGGCCGCCTCGGGCCGCAGCACCAGCCACACGAGGTGCAGGGCGACCAGGGCGGCGGCCCACGCGGGCAGTGCGCCCGACGCGCTCAGCAGACCGGCGACGAGGACGGCCAGGAGCGGCAGCGCCACGAAGGCCGGCACAGGGGGCCGCACCGGCGCCCAGCGCGGCGGCAGCGCCCGCGTCCAGTGCGCCGCCCGCTCGCCGTCCCAGGGCGGACAGCCCTCGGGTATCGCCGCCTCCGGCAGCCGCAGCACCGCGCCGACTTCCGTACTCATCGCCCACTCTCCCGACTCACCGGATCGCCCTGCCCCGACCACCGCGCCGGCGGACGAACGCCGACGCCGCGGATCCCTGCACCGTGGACACCCGCCCACGCCGTGGGCGCACACCGGACCACCGCACCCCGGACCCACACCCCACGACCGGAGCCCGAAACCGAGGGGTGGCCCGAACATGCCCACCGGGGCGCAGCAGCGAGGGGTGCGCCGCCCTCGGGCCGCGCCCGGCGCCCATGACCACGCCCGAGCGCCTCGCCCGATGCCACGCCGACGGCACGGACCGCGGCCCGACGGCTGACCGCGGGCCGGGTCCCGGCCCGCCACCCCGACTGCCGCAGGGCCACACCCCGCGCCCCTCACCCCGCGTCCACCGCCACCGGGCACCTGCCCCGACCCGCAGGCCGGGCACCCGCCGGCCCGACCCGGATGCCGGCACGACACCGGCCCCGACCCAGGACTCCCGGCACGCACTCTTCGGATCCCAGCAGACAGACCCGGCCTCGGTGCCGGTCACCGCCGCACCCACGACACGCCGAACCCGCGCCACTGCGAACCCTCGACACTGCGAACCCTCGACACGCCGCCTCCGCGGCGGCGCCGGCCCGGGCTCAACCCACGGCCAGCAGAATCCCCAGCACCACGGCTCCCGCCGCGACCGGGCCCAGGATCTCCCAGGCCCAGCGCACGGACACCTCGCCCTGCGCGCTCTCCTCCTGCTGCCGCGCCTCCCACACCTCGCGCAGCTCGTCCACGTCCCGGTCGCCGCGGGCGCGCAGAGGAACGTCCGCGGCAGCCGTGCCGGTCCGGCCCGGTCGGCCGCCCTTGCCCCGGGCCGCCCGCTTGCGTTCCCGCAGCGAGACGGGGATGGACCACAGCTGGAACTTCTTCCCCGACACGGCGATCGCCTCGTTGGAGTAGCCCGACCGCAGCGTGGCGACCTGCCCCCAGGGCAGCACGATCAACCGGAACGGGTTGCGCACCCGCAGCCGGTCCGGGCCCGCGTACACGGCGGGCCGCAGTGTGAAGGCGATGATCAGCGGCACGACGATGATCAGCGTCGCGAGCGCCAGCCAGGGCGTGCGCCCCTCACCCGCGACGATCGCGTCGACGCCGAGCCAGGCGGCCAGCCCGAGCAGCGCAGCACCGGTGGCGACGCCCGCGGACGAGCGGTAGACCCGGTCCTTCGTCACGGGCTCCGGGGGCTCCTGGAACCCCGAAGCCGCCGCAGCACCCGAGTCCGCCGGAGAATCCGAGGAAGCCGCAGAACCCGAGTCCGCCGCAGAACCCGAGGCGACCGGAGAATCCGAAGCGGCCGGGGAGCCCGAGTGGGCCGGGGACTCCGGGGAGCCGGAGGGCCCGGAAGAGCCCGGCCCGGGGGTCGCCGCGGGCCCTTCGGGCTCCGGGGCGCCCGTAGGCTTCGCGGGCCGTGGCTCTGGTGACTGGTCTTCCGGGCTCGTCATGGCCCCGATTGTGCCCGAAGCCCGCGATCCGCTCATACGCGGTGCCCCGGCGTGCGATGAGCGCCCGAACGGCTTCCGGGGGTGTACACCCGCTACGCGCGTAGATATGCTCGTCTGGTGACCATGCCCACCAATGCACCCACCGCAGCCCCGGCGCTCACCGACGTGACCGCGTCCGACGCCGCGTTGCGCCGCTTCCTCCACGGGCTGCCCGGCGTCGACGCGGTCGGCCTGGAGGCGCGCGCCGCCACGCTCGGCACCCGTTCCATCAAGACGACCGCCAAGGCGTACGCCATCGACCTCGCCATCTCGATGGTCGACCTGACGACGCTGGAAGGCGCGGACACCCCGGGCAAGGTCCGGGCGCTCGGCGCGAAGGCGGTCCGTCCCGACCCGACCGACCGGACGGCCCCCGCCACGGCCGCGGTCTGCGTCTATCCCGACATGGTGGCCGTCGCCAAGGAGGCCGTCGCGGGCTCCGCCGTGAAGGTCGCCTCGGTCGCCACCGCCTTCCCGGCCGGCCGCGCCGCCCTCGACGTGAAGCTGGCCGACGTCCGTGACGCGGTCGCCGCCGGCGCCGACGAGGTGGACATGGTCATCGACCGCGGCGCGTTCCTGGCGGGCCGGTACATGAAGGTCTACGACGAGATCGTCGCCGTCCGCGAGACCTGTGGGACGGCCGCCCGTCTCAAGGTCATCTTCGAGACCGGCGAGCTGTCGACGTACGACAACATCCGGCGGGCGAGCTGGCTCGGCATGCTGGCCGGGGCGGACTTCATCAAGACGTCCACCGGCAAGGTCGCCGTCAACGCCACCCCCGCCAACACCCTGCTCATGCTGGAAGCCGTCCGCGACTTCCGCGCCCAGACCGGCGTCCAGGTCGGCGTGAAGCCGGCCGGCGGCATCCGCACCAGCAAGGACGCGATCAAGTTCCTGGTCCTGGTCAACGAGACCGCGGGCGAGGACTGGCTGGACAACCACTGGTTCCGCTTCGGCGCCTCCTCGCTCCTCAACGATCTGCTGATGCAGCGCCAGAAGCTGGCCACCGGCCGCTACTCCGGCCCCGACTACGTGACGGTGGACTGAGACCCCATGACCATGGAAAAGCTGACTTCCGCATTCGAGTACGCACCGGCGCCCGAGTCCCGCTCGGTCGTCGACATCGCCCCCTCCTACGGCCTGTTCATCGACGGCGAGTTCACCGACGCCGCCGACGGCAAGGTGTTCAAGACCGTCTCGCCGTCCTCCGAGGAGGTCCTCTCCGAGATCGCCCAGGCGAGCGAGGCGGACGTGGACCGCGCCGTGAAGGCCGCCCGCAGGGCCTTCGGCGCCTGGTCGGCGCTCCCCGGCGCCGAGCGGGCTAAGTACCTGTTCCGCATCGCCCGGATCATCCAGGAGCGCAGCCGCGAACTGGCCGTCCTGGAGACGCTGGACAACGGCAAGCCGATCCGGGAGACGCGTGACGCCGACCTCCCGCTGGTCGCCGCGCACTTCTTCTACTACGCGGGCTGGGCCGACAAGCTCGACCACGCCGGGTTCGGGTCCTCGCCGAAGCCGCTGGGCGTGGCCGGCCAGGTCATCCCGTGGAACTTCCCCCTGCTGATGCTGGCGTGGAAGATCGCCCCGGCGCTCGCCACCGGCAACACGGTCGTCCTGAAGCCGGCCGAGACGACGCCGCTGTCCGCCCTGTTCTTCGCGGACGTCTGCCGTCAGGCGGGTCTGCCCAGGGGCGTCGTCAACATCCTGCCGGGGTACGGCGACGCGGGTGCGGCGCTCGTCGCCCACCCCGACGTGAACAAGGTGGCCTTCACCGGTTCCACGGCCGTCGGCAAGGCCATCGCGAAGACGGTCGCGGGGACCCGCAAGAAGCTCACGCTGGAGCTGGGCGGCAAGGGCGCCAACATCGTCTTCGACGACGCGCCGATCGACCAGGCCGTCGAGGGCATCGTCAACGGCATCTTCTTCAACCAGGGCCAGGTCTGCTGCGCGGGCTCCCGTCTCCTCGTCCAGGAGTCGATCCAGGAGGAGCTGCTGGAGTCCCTCAAGCGCCGGCTGTCGACGCTGCGCCTCGGCGATCCGCTGGACAAGAACACCGACATCGGCGCGATCAACTCCGAGGAGCAGCTGACCCGTATCACCTCGCTCGTCGAGCAGGGCGAGGCCGAGGGCGCGGAGCGCTGGTCCCCGGCCTGTGAACTGCCGGACGCGGGCTACTGGTTCGCGCCGACGCTCTTCACGAACGTCACCCAGGCCCACACCGTCGCCCGGGACGAGATCTTCGGCCCCGTCCTGTCGGTCCTCACCTTCCGCACTCCGGACGAGGCCGTCGCCAAGGCCAACAACACGCCGTACGGCCTGTCGGCGGGCGTCTGGACGGAGAAGGGCTCCCGCATCCTCGCGGTGGCGAACAAGCTCCGGGCCGGCGTCGTCTGGTCCAACACGTTCAACAAGTTCGACCCGACCTCGCCGTTCGGCGGGTACAAGGAGTCGGGCTTCGGCCGCGAGGGCGGCCGCCACGGCCTGGAGGCGTACCTCGATGTCTGACAAGTCCGAGAAGACCGAGCAGCCGCGTCTGAGCGTCTTCAAGACCTACAAGCTGTACGTCGGCGGGAAGTTCCCGCGTTCGGAGAGCGGCCGGGTGTACGAGGTGACCGACGCACAGGGCAGGTGGCTGGCCAACGCGCCGCAGTCGTCCCGCAAGGACGCGCGTGACGCGGTGGTCGCCGCGCGCAAGGCGTTCGGCGGCTGGGCCGGGGCCACGGCGTACAACCGGGGCCAGATCCTCTACCGCGTCGCGGAGATGCTGGAGGGCCGCCGGGGGCAGTTCGCCCGCGAGGTCGCCGACGCCGAGGGTCTGTCGAAGACCAGGGCTGCCTCCGTGGTGGACGCGACGATCGACCGCTGGGTCTGGTACGCGGGCTGGACCGACAAGATCGCCCAGGTGGTGGGCGGCGGGAACCCGGTCGCGGGACCGTACTTCAACCTCTCCTCGCCGGAGCCGACGGGCGTCGTGACCGTCCTCGCGCCGCAGGACTCGTCCTTCCTGGGTCTGGTCTCGGTCGTCGCCCCGGTGATCGCCACCGGCAACACGGCCGTGGTGATCGCGAGCGAGCGGTCGCCGCTGCCGGCGCTGTCGCTCGGCGAGGTGTTGGCCACCTCCGACCTGCCCGGCGGCGTCGTCAACGTCCTCTCCGGCCGCACCGCGGAGATCGCGGCGCCGCTGGCGTCCCACCAGGACGTCAACGCGATCGACCTCGCGGGCGCCGACGAGGCGCTGGCGAAGGAGCTGGAGATCGCCGCGGCCGACAACCTCAAGCGCGTTCTTCGTCCACAGCCTGTGGACGACTGGGCGGCGACTCCCGGCATCGACCGTATGACGGCCTTCCTGGAGACGAAGACCGTCTGGCACCCCACGGGCTCGCTGGGCGCGTCCGGCTCGTCGTACTGACGGCCTCGGGGCGTCGCACCGGCGCCCCCACGAGCGGGGCCGCGCCTCCTCTCCGTCCGGAGGAGACGCGGCCCGAGATCGAGAGCCGCGCCCGCCCTCCGTCCGGGGCCGGCGCGGCTCTCCCGTACGGGCGGGCTTCAGCCGCCCAGCACCTTCGTCACCTCGCCCAGCACCGGGATCGAGCCGATCGACTGCGCCTGCGCGACCGGGGCGGTCAGCATCTGGGACGTCAGGGGCTGGAAGTCGGCGAGCTGGGTTCCCACGCCGTTGTCCAGGGGGTCGACGCCGGTGCCCGCGAGGGGGTTGGGCTTGAGGCCGGAGACGGCGCCGGTGACGTACGGCAGGGCGCCCAGCGCCCCCTGCACGCCCGCCTGCGGGTCGAGGGAGCCGATCGAGGTGGGCCGGCTGTTCACCGCGTCGAGGACCGGTTCGCCGGTCGCCGCCGAGGCGGCCGAGGCGCCCGCGCCCAGCGCCACCCCGACGGTCGCGAGGGCGGCGAGGGCGCGCCGGCCGGTGGAGGTCTGGGGGGAGTCGTGTCGGGCCATCGTCGATGCCGCCTTCTGATGCGCAAGGTGATCAGGTCGCCACGAAGGGTAGTTGAGATGTGACGCGCGCATCAAAGCCGACCCGCGGGGTCGTTGACGGACGGGGGGATGCCTCACACTGGTGTCCCGTGACGCCCCCTCCGCCCATACCGACGCGAGTCGTGCTGCTCTGCGGCCCTTCCGGCTCCGGCAAGTCCCTGCTCGCCGCCCGCTCCGGCCTGCCTGTGCTGCGGCTCGACGACTTCTACAAGGAGGGCGACGACCCGACGCTGCCGTCGGTCGCCGGGAGCTCCGACATCGACTGGGACCACCCCGACTCGTGGGACGCGGACGCCGCCGTCGCCGCGATCGTGGACCTGTGCGGGACCGGACGCACACATGTTCCCGTCTACGACCTCTCGCTCAGCGCGCGCACCGGCGAGGAGGCGGTCGAGATCGGGCGGACCCCGCTGTTCATCGCCGAGGGCATCTTCGCCGCCGAGATCGTCGTCCGCTGCCGGGAGCTGGGCGTCCTGGCGGACGCGCTGTGCCTGAGCCGCGGTCCGGTGAAGACCTTCCGCCGCCGCTTCCTGCGCGATCTGAAGGAGGGCCGCAAGTCGGTGCCCTTCCTTCTGCGGCGCGGCTGGCGTCTGATGCGCGCCGAACGCTCCATCGTGGCCCGGCAGACCGGGCTGGGCGCGCACGCCTGCGACCGCGACGAGGCGATGGGCCGCCTGGCCGCCGCAGCCGCGGGCCGCCGCGCCGCCACCACGCGAACCGCCGCCTAGGGCCGCTTCGTCCGGATCTGGCCTGGCCGCACGGGAAGGCCTCGGGACCGGTCCGGCGCTCCCGCCCGGTACGGCGGTCCGGGCGCTCAGGTCGCGTCGACGGGCCGCGACGCGGAAGAGCGGGACTGGACGGACCCCCCGGCCCTCCAGCCCCGCTCCCCGGTGCTTCCCCCGTGCTCCCCCTGTGGTGCTTCCCCCGTGCTTGCGCGGTGCCGCTCCCCCGTACGTCCCCCGTCGGGTCCCCCCGGCACCGCTCCCCCGTTCACCGGCTCCCCTGAGCGGAGCCGGGCCCTCCCCCGTTCACCCTCAGGCGACCAGCTCCCCGAAGGCGTCCTCCTCGTCACGGCCGAAGCTGAGGACCTCGTCCTCGCGCAGCCGGCGGAGCGACCGCCAGATGCTCGACTTCACCGTGCCGACACTGATGTCGAGGATCTCCGCGATCTCCGGGTCGGTGCGGCCCTCGTAGTAGCGAAGGACCAGCATCGTCCGCTGGAGTTCGGGCAGCCGGGCCAGCGCCTGCCACAGGACGGCGCGCAGCTCGGTGCCGCGCATCGCGTCCGTGTCGCCGGGCGTCTCCGGCAGTTCCTCGGTCGGGTACTCGTTCAGCTTGCGGCGGCGCCACGCGCTGATGTGCAGGTTGGTCATCGTCCGGCGGAGGTATCCGCCGACCGCGGCCTTGTCGCTGATCCGCTCCCAGGCCCGGTAGGTCGAGAACAGCGCGCTCTGCAGCAGGTCCTCGGCCTCGAAGCGGTCACCGGTGAGGTGGTAGGCGGTGGCGTACAGGGAGGCGCGGCGCTCCTGGACGTAGGCGGTGAACTCCGCCTCCGTCAGGGAGCGACGCTCCCCCGAGTCCTCCCCGTACGCGGCTCCCCCGTGAGCCGCCTGTTCCCCCGTGTCGACCACCGTCATGAACCCGGTGTGCTGACGTCCGGCGCCGCGAGCGCACCCCCGCCCGCTCACTGCGCCAGACTTCTCGGAACCCCGGTTCACGTCGTGCAGACGCGTGACGACTGCGACTGCGTTGGTGCTCATACCGTGCAGCGTGTTCATCTCGCGCCCCCCGTCGTGGACTTCCGGTGTTCTGTCTGGTGCCTCGGCCGGGCCTCGCGGTGTTCGTTCTCCGCGTCGCCCCGCCTCGTGACCAAAAGACTGCCCGGGCCACTTCATCGCCGTGTCCGCCGTCTGTCACAGACCTGTCACAGGGGCCTGTCACGGGAACACCACAGACGCTCCACAGGCTTGCGCGGTACGGCAGTTGACCTGGTCGGCACAGGTCGCCGGGCAAGGGGCGCGGGGTCCTGAACCGCCCCCGCGCCCCGACGGACCAGCCGGCGGGGCGCCGCGCGGTCACCGACCGATCTCATGTCATGGCCGCGACCTGCGGCGAGGAGCGGTCGATTCCGTCCCACCGCGTCCGGACGGCCGGCCCGCGGCCGCGCGAAGGAGCGCCCGAACTCGACGAAACCGCAGGTCCGCGGCGTGCGTACCGGACATTCGTACGCCTCTGGCGCAGGCGTTCGCGGGATTTTCGCGGCCCCTCGCACGCCGCCCGCGCCGCCGGAACCGCCGCTCCGCGGCGGCCGCGCCCGGACCGGCACCTACCCACAGGTCGAACGACAGCCCCCTCATGCGCCAGAATGAGCCCGTGCCTTCCCTGTTGCTGATCGAGGACGACGACGCCATCCGTACGGCCCTGGAGCTCTCACTGACGCGCCAGGGGCACCGGGTGGCGACCGCTGCGAGCGGTGAGGACGGTCTGAAGCTGCTGCGCGAGCAGCGGCCGGACCTGATCGTGCTGGACGTGATGCTGCCCGGCATCGACGGTTTCGAGGTGTGCCGTCGCATCCGGCGCACCGACCAGCTGCCGATCATCCTGCTCACCGCGCGCAGTGACGACATCGACGTGGTCGTCGGGCTGGAGTCCGGCGCCGACGACTACGTCGTCAAGCCCATCCAGGGCCGGGTGCTGGACGCCCGGATCCGGGCCGTGCTGCGGCGCGGCGAGCGCGAGTCGAGCGACGCGGCGACCTTCGGCAGCCTCGTCATCGACCGTGCCGCGATGACGGTGACGAAGAACGGCGAGGATCTGCAGCTCACGCCGACCGAGCTGCGGCTGCTGCTCGAACTGAGCCGTCGGCCGGGACAGGCGCTGTCGCGGCAGCAGTTGCTGCGGCTGGTGTGGGAGCACGACTACCTGGGCGACTCCCGGCTGGTGGACGCCTGTGTCCAGCGGCTGCGGGCCAAGGTGGAGGACGTGCCGTCCTCCCCGGTCCTGATCCGCACCGTGCGCGGCGTCGGCTACCGCCTGGACGCCCCTCAGTGACACAGGCGCAGGGGGGGCTCCGCGGCTGGTCCGCGGCGCGCAAGGGAAAACTGTCACGGCTGCGTCTGACCAGCCTGCGCCTGCGGCTGGTGGTGGTCTTCGGCGCGGTGGCGCTGACGGCCGCCGTGTCCGCGTCCGGCATCGCGTACTGGCTGAACCGCGAGGCCGTGCTGACCCGCACCCAGGGCTCGGTGCTGCGGGACTTCGAGCAGGAGATGCAGAACCGGGCGGGTTCGCTGCCGGCGCATCCCTCGCAGGACGAGCTCCAGCACACCGCGGGACAGATGGCCAACAGCAGTCAGCGGTTCAACGTGCTGCTGGTGGGCGCGGACGACAGCGGCAAGACCGTGTACGGCAACTCGAACGGGCTCAACGGGTTCTCGCTGGGGGACGTCCCCGAGTCGCTGCGCACGGCGGTGAACAAGCAGCAGGACGTCACCGGCGGCAACAAGTCGCCGTACCACCTGTACTGGCAGCGGGTCGTGGACCACGGGACGCCCTACCTGGTGGCCGGGACGCGGGTGAACGGGGGCGGGCCCACCGGCTACATGCGCAAGTCGCTGGCGCCGGAGGCCAAGGACCTCAACTCGCTGGCCTGGTCGCTGGGGATCGCCACCGCCCTCGCGCTGGTCGGGGCCGCGCTGCTCGCGCAGGCCGCCGCCACGACCGTCCTGAAGCCGGTGCACCGGCTGGGCGTCGCGGCGCGCCGGCTGGGCGAGGGACGGCTCGACACCCGGCTGCGGGTCTCCGGGACGGACGAGCTCGCCGATCTTTCGCGGACGTTCAACCGGACCGCCGAGGCGCTGGAGAAGCGGGTCGACGACATGGCCGCCCGTGACGAGGCCTCGCGCCGGTTCGTCGCCGACATGTCGCACGAGCTGCGGACGCCGCTGACCGCCATCACCACCGTCGCGGAGGTGCTGGAGGAGGAGCTGGACGCCGAGTCGGGCAGCATCGACCCGATGATCGAGCCCGCGGTGCGGCTGGTGGTGAGCGAGACGCGGCGGCTGAACACCCTCGTGGAGAACCTGATGGAGGTCACCCGCTTCGACGCGGGGACCGCGCGGCTGGTCCTGGACGACGTCGACGTCGCCGACCAGATCACCGCGTGCATCGACGCGCGTGCCTGGCTGGACGCCGTCGACCTGGCCGCGGAGCGCGGCATCCACGCCCGGCTCGACCCGCGCCGGCTGGACGTCATCCTGGCCAACCTCATCGGCAACGCGCTCAAGCACGGCGGTTCGCCGGTGCGGGTGTCGGTGTCGGCGCAGGACGACTCGGTGGTCATCTCCGTGCGCGACCACGGGCCCGGCATCCCGGAGGAGGTGCTGCCGCACGTCTTCGACCGGTTCTACAAGGCGAGCGCCTCCCGGCCGCGTTCCGAGGGCAGCGGGCTCGGCCTGTCCATCGCACTGGAGAACGCCCACATCCACGGCGGTGAGATCACCGCCGCCAACTCCCCGGAGGGCGGCGCGGTCTTCACGCTGCGGCTGCCGCGGGGCGTCGCCGAAGCGGCGGAACAGGACGGCGCGGACGGCGGCGAGCAGGGCGTGACGACCGGGCAGGACGAGGGGGACGCATCGTGACCATGGGCCGTGCGACCGTACGACGACTGGGCGCCGCCGCGCTGCTGGCCGGCCTGGCCGGTCCGCTCGCGGGCTGCGGCATCCGGGCGACCGAGGTGCCGACCGACTTCGGTCCCGCGCCCTCCCGGGTGCGCTGCTCGCTCACCGACCCCGCCGTGTCGTCGCAGGCCGCGCGCGCGGGCGTGCCGGTCCAGGTGTTCCTGCTGTGCGGCTCGTCGCTGGTGGCCGTGGACCGCAGTGTGCGGGTGCCGGACGGCTCGGCCGGCTCCGCGCGGCGCGCGCTGGTCGCGCAGGGCCTGCTCGACCAGCTCGCCGAGTCGCCGTCCACCCCCGAGAAGGAGGCCGGGTACACGACGGACGTGCGCGGAGCCATGACCGTGAACGGTCCGGCGGCCAAGGACCCGGACGACGCGCTGCGGCTGAGCGTCCCGCCCGGGGACCTCACCTCGTACGCGCTCGCGCAGGTCGTGTGCACCTTCTCCGACTCGGCGGCGGCCGAGGGCGACGGCTCGGTGATCCTGGGCGGTCCCGGTCCTGAGCCCGTGCGCCGCTACGAGTGCACCGACGAGGTCCGCTCACGGCCCGGCAGCACGGAACCCCCGTCGTCGGCCGTCACGAGCGGCGGCTGAGGGTCCGCCCCCTCCCCGCTCCGTACTCCGCTCCCGACTCCGCACCGCCCGCCGTCCCCGCGCTTCCCGCGCCCGCACGCCCGCCCGCGCCCGCCTCTCGTCGGCGCACCCGGCCCGCTGGAACGGCGGCCGGGTGTGTCGGACGCCTCATGCGGGGGCGGGCGTCGACGTCGTCGCAGGTCATCGACTGTCACATCGCGGCGGGGCGGAGAGCGGTCCGGGGGCCGCGCCGGTGAGCCGGAACCGATCGTGCCGGGGGGCGCGTCTTGGGGGGCGTGCAGCGTCAAGGCTCCATCGGCGGCAGCGCCGCGATCCGCATCCGCGCGGCCGGGATTCTCCTCCTGGCCGCCCACCTCGTGTTCGTCGCCTGGGTCACGCTGCGCCCACTGAACGTTCCCTGGGTGATGCCCGCCAACCTGCATCCGTTCGACGGGATCCGCGCCGATCTGAGGCTGGGCTGGCCCGAGGCGGCGTCGCGGATCGGCGCCGGGCTCGGACTGTTCGCCCCGCTGGGCTTCCTGCTCCCGCTGGTGCACGGCAGGCTGCGCGTGTCGCCGCTCGCCTCCCTGGTCCGCACGGTCACGGCGGGCGCGCTGCTGTCCCTGGCCGTCGAGTTGCTGCAGACGGGGGTGCCCGGTCAGGTCGCGGACGTCGACTCGATGCTGCTGAACACGGTCGGCGTGGCCCTGGCGCACGTCGCGGTGGTGCCGGCGGTCCGCGGCCGGCTGCGCCGCCGGGAGGAGCCCTGGGGGCGTGCCGGGGTCCGGCAGGGGGAGACGGCTCAGGGTCGCACCCCGAGGATTCCCAGGGTCGGCATCGCCCCGTAGAGCGACGCTTCGTCCCCCTTCGTCACCGTAGCGTTGTCGTCATGGGGAGCAGCCGCAAGGGCCGCCTCCGACGGACGCTCACGAAGGAGCCGCAGATGTCCAGCCTCGCCCGCCCCACCCACGGCCGCATGATCGGCGGAGTGTGCGCCGCGCTGGCCCGCCGCTTCGGCACCTCCGCGACCACGATGCGCGTGATCTTCGTGCTCTCCTGCCTGCTGCCCGGGCCGCAGTTCCTGCTCTACATAGCCCTCTGGTTCCTCCTGCCGTCGGAGGACAAGGCGGCGCGCACCGCCTGGTGACCCACCACCGCACAGAACGCCGTCGGGGCGTGCCCGGTACGTACGGGCACGCCCCGACGGCGTGACGGGTCTGCGGTGGGTGCGGCGGGAGGCGCCGCTCAGCCCAGCGGGATTCCGTTGACCGGCAGGCCGTGGGTGGGCAGGCCCTGCAGCGGCAGACCGCCGAGCAGCCCGGAGACGGGCGCGGTGGGGCCTTCGGCGAGCAGCTTCCCGGCGACCGGCTGGGCGGCGGTCAGGCCGGCGCCGAGCGCCGGCTGGGCCTGCGTCAGCACCTCGCCGGCGGCGGGCAGCGCCTGGGTCACGTTCTCCGCCGGCAGCGTCCGGGTGATGCCGTCCAGGGCCTGCGTGGCGTCCGGTACGGCAGGGGCGGCGTTCGCGGCGCCCGCACCGACGGCGGCGAAGGCGGCACCGAGAGCGGCGACGCCGAGGGTCTTGGCAGCAGACTGCTTCATGATGAATGCGTCCTCGAATGGGATACGGGGAACTGAGCGGTTCTCGACCGTAAACACGGGACGGGGTCAGCGGCAAACATCGAAATGCGGACGGTTGGTGAACACCCGCCCGCATTTCGTACGCCCAAGATTTCCCACTCAGCTTTCCGTCACCAAAGAACCGCTGGTGAAGACGGTTTACTGGAACAGCCATTCGGATTTCAGCTCGGCATAACCGGGCTTGATCACGTCACTGATCATGGCGAGTCGTTCATCGAAAGGAATGAATGCTGACTTCATAGCATTGACCGAGAACCACTGCAGATCGTCGAGCGTGTAACCGAATGCGTCGACCAGGTGCTCGAATTCCCGGCTCATGCTGGTGCCGGACATCAGCCGGTTGTCCGTGTTGACGGTGGTCCGGAAGTGGAGCCGGCGCAGCAGCCCGATGGGGTGTTCGGCGTAGGAGGCGGCCGCTCCGGTCTGCAGGTTGGAGCTGGGGCACATCTCCAGCGGGACGCGCTTGTCGCGGACGTAGGAGGCGAGCCGCCCGAGCTTCACCGAGCCGTCGTCCGCGACCTCGATGTCGTCGATGATCCGCACGCCGTGCCCGAGCCGGTCGGCGCCGCACCACTGCAGCGCCTGCCAGATGGACGGCAGCCCGAAGGCCTCGCCGGCGTGGATGGTGAAGTGGTTGTTCTCGCGCTTGAGGTACTCGAAGGCGTCGAGGTGCCGGGTGGGCGGGTAGCCGGCCTCGGCGCCCGCGATGTCGAAGCCGACGACGCCCAGATCCCGGTAGCGGTTGGCGAGTTCGGCGATCTCCAGCGCGCGGGCCGCGTGCCGCATGGCGGTCAGCAGGGCGCCGACGCGGATGCGGTGGCCGTTGCCGCGGGCCGCCCGCTCCCCTTCCCGGAAGCCCTCGTTGACGGCCTCGACGACCTGCTCGAGGGTCAGTCCGCCGTCGAGGTGCTGCTCGGGCGCGTACCGCACCTCGGCGTAGACGACGCCGTCCTCGGCGAGGTCCTCGGCGCACTCGCGGGCGACCCGCACCAGGGCCTCGCGGGTCTGCATCACGCCGACCGTGTGCGAGAAGGTCTCCAGGTACCGCTCGAGGGAGCCGGAGTCGGCGGCCTCCCGGAACCAGAGGCCGAGCTTGTCGGGATCCGTCTCGGGAAGGCGGGAGTACCCGGTCTCCCGGGCGAGGTCGACGATCGTGCCGGGCCGCAGCCCGCCGTCGAGGTGGTCGTGCAGCAGAACCTTGGGCGCCCGCCGGATCTGGTCCGGGCTCGGGGTGATGCCCGTCTGGATGCTCTGGCTCGTCATTTCGGCACTCTAACTCCTACGCGCGTAGATCGCGCGTTGTACAACTCCGCCGATATGTAACGGTGACCGCACGGACAGGTGGAGTACACCACTGCTTCTGACACTGTTCTGCCATGGCACAGGAACTGACGCCGGTTCGGACGGCCCGGCTGGGGAGGGCGCTCGGCCCGGAGCCGACGGCGGTGAGCGGAGCGGTGCTGTTGCTCCCGGGCGGTGAGGAGGTCTCCGGCCGCAGACCGTCGGCCCTGTGGGCGGCCGTCTCCGTCCGGGGCCTCGGGCGCAGACTCGCGCGGGCGGGAGCCGGGGAGGGGCTGGCCGTGCACGCCGTGCACTACCGCTACCGCGGCTGGAACGGCAGCGAGGCGCATCTCGCGACCGACGCGGCCTGGGCCGCCGACGAGATCGTACGGCGGTACGGGGACGTCCCGGTGTGCCTGGCCGGCGTCGACATGGGCGCGCGGGCCGCGCTGCACGCGGGCGGCCACGACGCCGTCAACTCCGTGCTGGCGATGGCTCCGTGGCTGCCGGAGGAGGACATGGCGGCTCCGCCCGAGCCGGTCAGGCAACTCGTGGGACGACGGGTGCTCCTCGTGCACGGCACCAAGGACGAACGCTGCGACCCCGAGCTGTCGTTCCGGCTCGCGGCCCGCGCCAAGAAGGCGAACCGGGACGTGTGCCGGTTCGAAGTGCACTCCGACGGCCATGGGTTGCACCAGTACCGCGCCGAGGTCCACGCCCTCGCCGAGGACTTCGTCATGGGCGTGCTGTTCGGCAGGGCCCTCTCCCGCCCGGTCGAGGACGCGCTCGCGGCGCCGCCCCCGCTGGGCCTGCGCATGCCGCTGGCAGCCGGTTTCGGGAAGTCGTTACGGCGACGGTAGGAACGGGAGGCCGCCAGCTCGGCCGTACGCCCCGTCGTGGTCGCCACGCCTGGGCCGTGTCCGCTCTAGGACGGGAGCAGGTTGCCCCGTCTCGAGAGCAGGAACTTCTTGAAAGCGGCCACCGGCGGGGTGTCCGGACGGCCGTCGAGCCAGGCCACGCCGATCTCGCGGGCCGCCCGCGGGGCCGTGACCGTCAGTTCCACCACGCCGGGACGGGCCACGGCCGGCGGTGGCAGCAGGGCGACGCCCAGGCCCGCCGCCACCAGTCCGCGCAGCGTCTCCGCCTCCTCCCCCTCGAAGGCGACCCGGGGCCGGAAGCCCGCCTCCTTGCAGAGGTCGTCGGTGATGCGGCGCAGGCCGTAGCCGGGTTCCAGGGTCACGAAGGTCTCGTCGGCGGCCTCGGCCAGGCGGACCCTTCTGCGGGCGGCGAGCCGGTGGTCGGCCGGGACGACCAGGCGCAGTTTCTGCTCGTCGAGCCTGCGGGCGACGAGGTCCGGGGCGTCCGGGACCGGGGAGGTGAGACAGAGGTCCAGCTCGCCGGCCCGCAGCCCTTCGAGCATCGCCTCGCCGTAGTTCTGCACGAGGCTGAAGCGCACCCGCGGGTGGTCGGCTCGGAAGGCGTGCAGCAGCCCGGGCACGGTCTCCGCGCCCATGGTGTGCAGAAAGCCGAACGCGACCTTGCCGGCCGTCGGGTCGGCGTCGGCGCGGACCTCGTCGGCGGCCCGTTCGATCTCCGCGAGGGCGCGTTCCACCGAGGCGAGGAAGGTACGGCCGGCCGGGGTGAGGGAGACCGTGCGGCCGCGGCGGGCGAACAGGTCGACGCCGAGATCCTGTTCCAGCCGGACCATCGCGCGGGACAGCGTCGACTGGGGAACGTCCATCTCCTGAGCGGCGCGCGTGACGTGCTCGGTGCGGGCGACCCCGGCGAAGTAGGCGAGTCGGGGGGCGAGCAGCCTCGCCATGTCGGTGGTGTCTTCTGTGTCACCGGACGGTGACAGGCGAGTCTGTGACCTCTGCTGATGCACCATGGGAACGATTATGACGAGTCCATGCATTGGACGGATCAGCGGGACCGTCCGTAGGTTCGAGGCATGTCTCCCGCCAGTACCGGGGCGTCCACGATCGTGGTCGCCGCTTCGCCCGCCCGCTCGACCGCCCCCGCCCCCGCCTCCGCCTCCGCCGCCCCTTCCGACTCACGTCTGGCCCCCGGCGGCCCCGGCTACCGCCGGATGAGCTTCGCGCTCTTCCTCGCCGGCGTGGCGACCTTCGCCCTGCTGTACTCCACGCAGGCGCTCCTGCCGCTGATCTCCGACGACTTCGGGGTGGCGGCGAGTCAGGCGAGCTGGACGGTGGCGGCGGCGACCGGCGGGCTGGCGCTGTTCGTCCTGCCGATGAGCGCCCTGTCGGAGCGCTACGGCCGCCGCACCGTGATGACGGCCTCGCTGGCGGTCGCGGTCGGCGTGGGCCTGCTGGTCCCGTTCGCGCCCTCCCTGGGCTGGCTGGTCGTGCTGCGGGCGGTGCAGGGCGCGGCGCTGGCCGGGCTCCCCGCCTCGGCCACGGCCTACCTCGCGGAGGAGGTCCGGCCGAAGGCGCTGGTCACGGCGATCGGTCTGTTCGTGGCCGGCAACAGCGTCGGCGGGATGAGCGGCCGGGTCATCACCGGCTGGGTCGCGCAGGAGTGGGGCTGGCGGATCGCCGTCGGCGTGATCGGCGCGCTGGCGGTGGCCTGCGCGGTCGCCTTCCGGCTGCTGCTGCCTGCGCCGCGCCACTTCACGCCCGGATCCCTGGCGCCCCGCGTCCTGGTCCGGACCGTCCGCGGCCACCTCGCCGACCCGCTGCTGCGCCGGCTGTACGCGATCGGCGCGCTGTTCATGACCGTCTTCGGCGGCGTGTACACGGTGATCGGGTACCGGCTGACGGAGGAGCCGTTCTCGCTTCCGCAGGGCGTCGTCGGCTCGATCTTCCTGGTGTATCTGGTGGGCACGGTGTCCGCGTCGACGGCGGGCCGGCTGGTCGGCCGGCTGGGGCGGCGCGGCGCGCTGTACCTGGCGGGCGGCACGACCGCCGCGGGCCTGCTGCTCTCCCTCGCGGACTCGCTGGCGTCGGTGCTGCTGGGCCTGGTCCTGATCACGGCGGGCTTCTTCGCGGGGCACGCGGTGGCGTCGTCGGCGGTCAGCAGGACCGCGACCACCGGCCGCGCCCAGGCCTCCGCGCTCTACCAGTCCGCGTACTACGTCGGCTCCAGCGCGGGCTCCACCGTCGGTGCGATCGCCTTCCACTCGGGCGGCTGGTCCGGCACGGTCGGCGTCGGCCTCTTCGCGGTGCTCGGCGTCGTCGCGATCACGGTGGCGGGCACGCGCGCGGCGCGCCGGGAGGCGCCGGCGGCCGCCTGACCGCCCTCCCTCGTTCCCGTTCCTGCCTGTTCAGAGCCCGTTGTCAGTGGTCGCGGATAGCCTCCGCGACCACTGACCGGTTTCTGGCACAGGGGGTTTTCATCCATGGAGTTCCGGATCGACCGCGGTGATCTCGTCGAGGCCGTGGGATGGGCGGCCCGCGCGCTGCCGGCCCGCACGCCGGTGCCGGTGCTGGGCGGTCTGGTGCTTCAGGCGTCGGCGGGGACGCTGGCCGTGTCGGGGTTCGACTTCGAGACGGCCGCGCGCATCGAGGCGGACGCCGAGGTGGGAACCGGCGGCCGGGTGCTCGTCCTCGGGCGGCGGCTGCTGGACATCTGCAAGGTGCTGCCGGACGGGCCGGTGAGCTGTGCGCTGGAGGGGACGCGGTTCACGGTCGAGGCGGGCGGCACCGGCTTCGGCCTGTCCACCCTCCCGCACGAGGAGTACCCCTCCCCGCCCGCGCCCCCGCAGGCGTACGGCGCCGTCGACGCGGCCGCGTTCGCGACCGCCGTCGCGCAGGTCGCCGTGGCGGCGGGTCGCGACGACACCCTCCCGGTGCTGACCGGCGTCCAACTGCGCCTGGAAGGCGACGAGATGGCGCTGTCGGCGTCGGACCGCTACCGGTACGCGGTGCGGCGGCTTGAGTGGAAGGCGGAGCCGGAGGCGGCGGGCGCGGGCGTGGTGGAGACGCTGCTGCCGGCGCGGCGGCTGCTGGACGCGGCCCGGTCGCTCGCGCGGTGCGGCACCGTGCGGATCGGCCTCGACGGGGCTGCCGGGAGCGGACCGGTCGGGTTCGGGGGCGGGCGGATGCGGACGGTCCTGCGGCCGCTGGACGGGCGGCTGCCGTCGTACGGGAAGCTGTTCGACATGGGAGAGGCCGTGGTGGCCGAGGTGGAGTGCGGGGCGCTGACGGAGGCCGTGCGCAGGGTCGCGGTGGTGGCGGAGACGAACAGCCCGGTGCGGCTGGACTTCACGGCGGAGTCGGTCCTGCTGCGCGCCGGATACGGCGACGACGTGGCGGCGCAGCGGCTGCCGGCCCGGCTGACCGGATCCGAGGACGTCACGGTCGCCTTCAACCCGGCGTATCTCCTGGACGCGCTGTCGTCGTTCGGGGCGGCGCGGCTGCGGATGGAGCTGCTGGGGACGGGCCAGCGGACGCTGCTGAGCGCGGCGGACGCGCCGGAGAGCCACCGGCACCTTCTGATGTCGGTCAGGCAGCTGGTCTGAGGGGCGGCCGCAAGGCCCGGACGGGGCGTTCCACCTGCGCTTTCGTCGACTCGGCAGGCCATTGTCAGTGGGCTGCGGTAGCTTCCGAAGTGCTGGGCGCGAAGACGCGTGACAGGACGGCCACAGGGGTGGGTGTGCGATGGGCGACAGCACGGCGACGACGACGGACCTCGACGTCGCACTGGAGAAGCACCGGACGGAACTGACCGGTTACTGCTACCGCATGCTCGGCTCGTCCTTCGAGGCGGAGGACGCGGTGCAGGACACCATGGTGCGCGCCTGGCGGAGCTACGACAGGTTCGAGGGCCGTTCCAGCCTGCGCTCCTGGCTGTACCGGATCGCGACCAACGTCTGTCTGGACATGCTGTCGGCCGGCAACAAGCGGGCCCGGCCGATGGACCTCTCCGGGCCCACCCCCCTCGCCCGGGCCGCGCTCTCGCCCCGCCCCGACCACACCTGGCTGGAGCCGATGCCCGACGCCCGCGTGCTGCCGACGGTGGAGGACCCGGCCGAGGCGGCGGTCGCGAAGGAGTCGGTGCGCCTCGCGTTCATGGCCGCGCTGCAGCAGCTGCCGCCGAAGCAGCGGGCGGTGCTGATCCTGCGGGAGGTGCTGGCGTGGCGGGCGAGCGAGGTCGCCGAGCTGCTGGACACCAGCGTCGCCTCGGTCAACAGCGCGCTGCAGCGGGCGCGGGCCACGCTGTCCGAGCGGAAGGAGTCGGGCGCGGACGCGGCGGTGTCGGATCCGCTCGACGAGGAGCAGCGCAAGCTCCTGGACCGCTATGTGGCGGCGTTCGAGGGCTATGACATGACGGCGCTGACGGCCCTGCTCCACGAGGACGCCGTCATGACGATGCCGCCGTTCGACCTGTGGCTGACCGGGCACGACGACATCACCGGCTTCATGACCACGCTCGGCTCCGCCTGCGAGGGCTCGCGGCTGCTGCCGGTCCAGGTCAACGGGCTGCCGGGGTTCGCGCAGTACAAGCCGGACCCGGAGAAGGGCGGGTTCGCCCCGTGGGCCGTGCAGATCCTGGAGATCTCAGACGGCCGCCTCACCGGGTTCCACTTCTACCTCGACACCCAGCGCTGGTTCCCCCTCTTCGACCTCCCCCTCCACCTGGACGGGGATTCCGACGAGGTCGAGCAGGGCGCGTAGCGCGGGGTCGGGGCCGCGCAGCCGTATGCGGCCCCCGGCCCGCCGCGCGGCCAGCTGGAGCCGCGCCAGCAGATCGACGGCGAGGAGCCCCGGCGGTCCGATCCCGGCGACGTCGCAGACCACGACCCCGGTCTCGGTGCCGGCCAGCAGCGCGCGCACGGCGTCGCCCAGCCCTGCCGCCTGCCCTCGGGTGACGGGGCCGGTCAGGGTGAGCACGGGGGGTGTCGTCGCTTCCACGATCGGTAGACCGCGCGCAACGCCCCGACTCATCGGAGGCGGCCGCGGGGACCTACTCGGCGGGGAACTCGCTCGTGTCGATGACGAGGTCGAAGGGTGCGGGAAGCTTGAGCGGCTCGCCGAACTTGGCTGTGCTCAGCAGGCGGTAGACGTCGCCGCGCGGTTCTCCGTAGAGCGTCGCGCTGGGGCCTTCGGGAGCCCAGCGGTCGACGAGGAGGTAGAAGGGGATGCCCGCGGTGGCGTAGGCGGCGGGTTTGCTGATGCGGTCATGACGGGCGTTGGACTTCGAGGTGACCTCGACGACGAGCTCGGCCAGTCCGGCCGGGATGTGGCTGTCCGCCTCAATGTGCTCCCGCACGGGCGCCACCACGAGATCCGGGATGAGCATGCCCAGCCGCGACGGCACGGCGATGGCCAGCGTCTGGAAGATCCCCCAGTCATCGGGGATGACGGAGTAGAGGCGGCGCTGAATACGTGCCGCGATGATGTTGTGGCGGTAAGCGGGAGCAGGTGACACGGTGATGATCCCCTCGATGATCTCCACCTTGCTGCCCTCGGGCCATTCCATCTCCTCCCAGAACCGGACGAGGTCGTCCCAGTTCTGCTCGGGGTCGTGGCCCACGGTGAGTGCGCCCATGGCAGTCTCCTAGATCGGTGCGTCACCGAGTCCAGCATGCCGAACGGGACCGGCGGAGGTCCACCGATCCCGTTCACCCGAAAGGGGGCTGTGACACCGATGGCCTCCGGCCGCAAGCCAGGTCAGGTCCGGGCGCGCTTGGTCAGGCGATGCGCTCCAGCACGACCGGGGAGGCCGTGAACGGGGCCCGGGGCGGCGATGTCACTAGCCGGCCGGGAAGTCTGCGGTGTCGAGCTTCAGTCCGAAGGGCTCGGGCAGCTCGACGGTGTCGCCGAACTTGCCCGCCCGCAGGACGCGGTAGACGTCCCCCTGGGGTTCCCCGTACAGGGTGACGGTGGGTCCGCCCGGTGCCCAGCTGTCGATGAGGAGGTACAGCGGGACGCCGGCCTGGGCGTATCCGGCAGCCTTCCGGATACGGTCGTTGCTCGCGTTGGCCTTGGAGGTGATCTCGACGATCAGCTCGGCCTCGGACGCGGGGACGCAGTTGCCCGCCTCCGTCCGCAGAACCTCCTTCGGCGCCACCGCGATGTCCGGGATGTAGAGCCCCACACGAGACGGCACCGCAGTGCCCAACGACTGATAGATGCCCCACTCCCGTGGGATTACCCGATACAGCTCTCGCTGGACCTGGTCCGCGATGTCGTTGTGGGCGTTGGACGGCGGTGGTGCCACGGTGACGATCCCCTCGATGATCTCCACCTTGCAGCCCTCCGGCGCGTCCGTCTCCTGCCAGATCCGGACGAGGCCGTCCCACTCATGGCCTCCGGCCGTCGAATGGTCGACCGTGAGTGCGCTCATGGCGGTCTCCTTGATCGGTGCGTCACCGAGTCCAGCATGCCGAACGGGACCGGCGGAGGTCCACCGATCCCGTTCACCCGAAAGGGGGCTGTGACACCGGTGGCCTCCGGCCACAGGCCAGGTCAGGTCCGGTCGCGCCTGGTCAGGCGATGCGCTCCAGCACGACCGGGGACGCCGTGAACGGGGTGCCCGCGGCCGCGATGTCGTAGGAGCCGTCCACCGCGTCGAGCGCGTACGCGAAGCGCTCCGGAGTGTCCGTGTGGAGCGTCAGCAGGGGCTGGCCCTCGCGCACGGTGTCGCCGGGCTTGGCGTGCAGCTCCACTCCGGCGCCCGCCTGCACCGGGTCCTCCTTGCGGGCGCGGCCCGCGCCGAGGCGCCAGGCGGCGATGCCGATGTCGTAGGCGTCGAGACGGGTCAGGACGCCCGAGGCGCCCGCCTTCACCACGTGCTGTTCCTTCGCGATGGGCAGCGCGGCGTCCGGGTCGCCGCCCTGGGCCGCGATCATGCGCCGCCAGACGTCCATGGCCGAGCCGTCTGCCAGCGCCTTCGCCGGGTCGGCGTCCTTGACGCCGGCCGCGTCGAGCATCTCGCGGGCCAGGGCGATGGTCAGCTCCACGACGTCCGCCGGGCCGCCGCCGGCCAGTACCTCCACCGACTCGCGGACCTCCAGGGCGTTGCCCGCGGTGAGGCCGAGCGGGGTGGACATGTCCGTCAGCAGGGCGACCGTCTTCACGCCGTGGTCGGTGCCGAGGCCCACCATCGTCGAGGCGAGCTCACGGGCGTCCTCGACGGTCTTCATGAAGGCGCCGGTGCCGACCTTCACGTCCAGGACCAGCGAGCCGGTGCCCTCGGCGATCTTCTTGGACATGATGGACGAGGCGATCAGCGGGATGGCCTCGACGGTGCCGGTCACGTCCCGCAGCGCGTACAGCTTCTTGTCGGCCGGGGCGAGACCGTCGCCCGCGGCGCAGATCACGGCGCCGGTGCCGTCCAGCACGGACAGCATCTCCTCGTTGGAGAGCAGTGCGCGCCAGCCCGGGATCGACTCCAGCTTGTCCAGCGTGCCGCCGGTGTGGCCGAGGCCGCGGCCGGAGAGCTGCGGGACCGCCGCGCCGCAGGCCGCCACGAGGGGGGCCAGGGGCAGCGTGATCTTGTCGCCGACGCCGCCCGTGGAGTGCTTGTCGGCGGTCGGGCGGGACAGGGCGGAGAAGTCCATGCGTTCGCCGGAGGCGATCATCGCGGCAGTCCAGCGGGCGATCTCCCGGCGGTTCATGCCGTTGAGCAGGATGGCCATGTTGAGGGCGGCCATCTGGTAGTCGGCGACCTCACCGCCGGTGTACGCGTCGATGACCCAGTCGATCTGCTCGTCGCTGAGCTCACCGCGGTCCCGCTTGGTGCGGATGACGGAGACGGCATCCATCGACAATTGCGTCATGGCTTTCCTTCCGGTGGTGCAACGGTGGTGCACCGTGGTGCGACAAGACGGGGAGAAAGTGCGCGGCCCCTCTGCGGTTGTCAGAGGGGCCGCGCGGGAGTCACCTGGTGAGGTGGTCCGGGCCGAAGGCCTGCGGAAGCATCTCGGCGAGCGGCAGGATTCCCGCCGGCGTCTCCAGCAGGAGACCGGGTCCGCCGAACTCGTACAGCAGCTGGCGGCAGCGGCCGCACGGGACGAGGACCTCGCCGCGGCCGTCCACGCAGGTGAAGTGCGTGAGCCGGCCGCCGCCGGTGTTCTGCAGCTGCGAGACCAGCCCGCACTCGGCGCACAGGCCGAGCCCGTAGGAGGCGTTCTCGACGTTGCAGCCGGACACGATCCGGCCGTCGTCGACGAGCGCCGCCACACCGACCGGGTAGCCGGAGTAGGGGGCGTACGCGTGGGACATGGCCTCGCGGGCCACCTCGCGCAGCGCCTCCCAGTCGACGGCGGGCGCTGTCACTTGCCCTGGCCCTTGCGGTAGCGCATGCCGTCGGCCCGTGGCATGCGCAGCCGCTGCGCGGACAGCGACAGCACCAGCAGGGTGACGACGTACGGGGTGGCGCCCACGAAGTCGCTCGGGACCTCGTCGGTGAACAGGTACCAGACCAGGACGAGCGCGGCCACCATGAGGCTGATCCCGGCCTGCCAGTGCGCCTTGCGGTACAGCTTCCAGCCGGCCAGGCCCGCGAGGAGCACGACCAGCAGGAGCAGCAGCGCGTGGACGGTCTCGCCGCCGTTGCGCAGCTGCAGCGCGTCGGAGTAGCCGAACAGGCCCGCGCCCATGGCCAGACCGCCGGGACGCCAGTTGCCGAAGATCATCGCCGCGAGGCCGATGTAGCCTCGGCCGCCGGTCTGGCCCTCGAGGTAGGTGTGCGAGGTGACCAGGGCGAGGAAGGCGCCGCCGAGACCGGCGAGGCCGCCGGAGACGGCCACGGCCGCGTACTTGTACTTGTAGACGTTGACGCCGAGGGACTCCGCGGCGATCGGGTTCTCACCGCAGGAGCGCAGCCGGAGGCCGAACGGGGTGCGCCACAGCAGCCACCAGCTGCCGACGAAGAGCAGGAAGGCGAGGAGCGTCACCACGGACAGGTCGGTGACCAGACCGCCGAGGATGCCCGCGATGTCGGAGAGCAGGAACCAGTGGTGCTTCTCGACGGACTGGAGGGCCTCCGAGAGGCCGGGCACGTCGATGTGGGGCAGGGACTCCACGGGCGGGGACTGCTTGGGGTTGCCGCCCGCGTCGGCCGGCTTGCCCTCCGAGAAGAACAGCTTCGCGAGGTACTGGGTGATGCCGAGCGCCAGCAGGTTGACCGCGACGCCGGAGACGATGTGGTCGACGCCGAAGGTGACGGTCGCGACGGCGTGCACCAGGCCGCCGAGGACGCCGAAGCCGACGCCGCACAGCAGACCGAGCCAGGGGTTGGACTGCCAGCCGATCCAGCCGGCGCCGAAGGTGCCGAGGATCATCATGCCCTCGAGGCCGATGTTGACCACACCGGACCGCTCGGACCACAGGCCGGCCAGACCGGCGAGGCCGATGGGCACGGCGAGGCCGAGCGCGGCCGAGACCTGGCCCTCGGAGGTGAGCTGGTTGGCGCCGGTGATGATGCGGACCACGGCGACGAGCACCAGCGCGGCGGCGATGATCGTGAGGATCCGGCCGACCGAGCGGCCCGACCGGCCGCCGGTGTCCGCCTTGGGCGCCGCGGGGGGCGGCGTGTCGGTCATCGTGGCAGTCATCACGCCACCTCCTGCTTCTGGGTCGGGGCGGCGGCCTGGGCGGCGAGCTCGGCGCCGACCCGCTGCTGCTGGCGCTTGAGGCCGTAACGCCGGACGAGCTCGTAGGCGATGACGACGCACAGCACGATGACGCCCTGGATGACGCCGAGGATTTCCTTGTCGTACCCCTCGAACTCGAGGTGGTTGGTCGTGCGCTCCAGGAAGCCCCAGAGCAGTGCGCCGAGCGCGATCCCGACCGGGTTGTTGCGGCCGAGCAGGGCGATGGCGATGCCGGTGAAGCCGATGCCCGACGGGAAGTCGTTGCTGAACTGGTGGCTGTCGTTGAGCAGGGTCGGCATGCCGATCAGACCGGCCACGGCACCCGAGATGACCATGCTGGTGGCGACCATCTTCTTGACGGAGACACCGCTCGCGGTGGCCGCGCTCTCGGACTGGCCGACGGTGCGCAGGTCGAAGCCGAACCGGGTGCGGCCGAGCACGAACCAGTAGGCGACGCCGACGAGGATCGCGACGACGATGAAGCCCCACAGCACACCGGCCGCGCCGGTGTCGATGCTGAAGAAGTACGACGACTTCGGCAGCGGGTCGGTCGAGACGACCGTGCCGCCGCTCTGCAGCTCTGCGAGCTTCCCCGGCTGCAGCAGGTAGGCGATGATCGCGGTGGCGATCGAGTTCAGCATGATCGTCGAGATGACCTCGCTGACGCCTCGGGTCACCTTGAGGATGCCGGCGATGGCCGCCCACAGGGCGCCGGTCGCCATGGCGCACAGGATGATCAGCGGGATCGCGATCCAGCCGGGCACGGTCAGCGCGCCGCCGAGGACGGCGGCGACGAACGCAGCGAGCCGGTACTGGCCGTCGACGCCGATGTTGAACAGGTTCATGCGGAAGCCGATGGCCACCGCGACGCCCGCCAGGTAGTACGTCGTCGCCTTGTTGAGGATGTAGACCTGGCTGTCGCTCGCGGAGCCGTAGGTCAGCATGTCGCTGAAGGCCGCGCCCGGGTTCTTGCCGGTGGCGAGGATGACCAGGGCGGTGACGACGAGCGCGGTGACGATCGCCAGCAGCGGGGCCGCGACCCCGAGGAGCAGCCGCTCCTTGTCGATCCTTGCGGTCAGCTTTTTCATCGGGCGTCGTCCTCTGCGTGCTCCAGGTGGCCGGTGGCCGCACCCGTCATGGCGGAGCCCAGCTCCTCGGGGGTGATCGTGGCGGGATCGGCGTCGGCGACCAGCCGGCCGCGGTACATGACCCGCAGGGTGTCGGAGAGCCCGATGAGCTCGTCCAGGTCGGCGGAGATCAGCAGCACGGCCAGGCCCTCGCGGCGCGCCTCGCGGATGTGGTCCCAGATCGCGGCCTGCGCGCCGACGTCCACACCGCGGGTGGGGTGGGCGGCGATGAGGAGCTTGGGCGCGTGGCTCATCTCGCGGCCGACGATCAGCTTCTGCTGGTTGCCGCCGGACAGCGAGGCGGCGGTCACGTCGATGCCGGGCGTGCGGACGTCGTACGCCTGGACGATGCGCTCGGTGTCGGTGCGGGCGGCCTTGATGTCGAGCAGCTGGCCGCGCGAGTTGGGCCGCTCGGTGACATGGCCGAGGATGCGGTTCTCCCACAGCGGCGCCTCGAGGAGCAGGCCGTGGCGGTGGCGGTCCTCGGGGATGTAGCCGACGCCGGCCTCGCGACGGTGGCGGGTGGGCACGTGGGAGATGTCGGCGCCGTCGAGGGCGATGACGCCGGCGTCCGGAGCGCGGATGCCCATGATCGCCTCGACCAGCTCGGACTGGCCGTTGCCCTCCACGCCGGCGATGCCGAGGACCTCGCCCTTGTGGATGGTGAAGGAGATGTCGTCGAGGATGATCCGCTCGACGCCGTCGAGGTCCGTCTGCGTCAGGTGCAGCCCGTCCAGCTTCAGCAGCGGGACGTCCGTGACCGTGGACTCCTCGGTCTCCGGCGTGGGCAGTTCGCTGCCGACCATCAGCTCGGCGAGCTGCTTGGTGGTGGTGTTCTCCGGCTCGACCGTGCCCACCGTGGTGCCGCGCCGGATGACGGTGATCTCGTCGGCGACGGACAGCACCTCTCCCAGCTTGTGGGAGATGAAGATGACGGTGAGGCCCTCGGCCTTCAGCTCGCGCAGGTTGTCGAAGAGGGCGTCGACCTCCTGCGGCACCAGGACGGCCGTGGGCTCGTCGAGGATGAGGGTCTTGGCGCCGCGGTAGAGGACCTTGAGGATCTCCACGCGCTGGCGGTCGGCGACGCCGAGCTCTTCCAGGAGGACGTCGGGCCGGACGTTCAGCCCGTACGCGTCGGAGATCTCCTTGATCTTCGTCCGGGCCTTGCCGCCGATGCCGTGGAGCTTCTCCGCTCCGAGGACGACGTTCTCCAGGACGGTGAGGTTGTCGGCGAGCATGAAGTGCTGGTGCACCATGCCGATGCCGCGCTCGATGGCGTCGGCGGGGTTGCTGAACGTGACCTGGTCGCCGTTCACGGTGATGGTGCCCTCGTCCGGCTGCTGCATGCCGTAGAGGATCTTCATCAGGGTGGACTTGCCGGCGCCGTTCTCACCGCACAGGGCGTGGACGGTGCCGGTGCGAACCGTGATGTCGATGTCGCGGTTGGCGACGACGCCGGGGAATCGCTTGGTGATGCCGCGCAGTTCGACGGCAGCGGGAGGGCTGGACGCGTTGATGGCGCACTCTCCTCGGGGAAAAGGGGCTGCGTAGGGGAGGGCAGGCGTCGGCGACGCTAGCGCGGCAACTCCGTGCTACACGCGTAGAGTTGACACATTGTTATGGCTCGACGAGGGGGTTGTCGAACACCCCCTCGTCGAGCCGGGGTCAGGCGGCGACCATCAGGTCACGGGGTGGTCTTGACCTTGATGGAACCGTCGACGATCTTCTGCTTCGCCGCGTCCAGCTGGGTCTTGATGTCGTCGATGAAGCCACCGCTGGTGGCGAGCGAGACACCGTTCTTGGCGAGCGAGTAGTTGTTGACGCCCGTCAGCGGCTTGCCGTCGTGGACGGACTTGACGAAGTCGTACACACCGACGTCGACGTTCTTGACCATCGAGGTCAGGATCGAGGCCTTGTACTTGGCCAGACCCGGGATGTTGTACTGGTCGGAGTCCACGCCGATGGCCCAGGCGCCCTTGACGCCGTTGACGGCCTCGATCGCGCCGTTGCCGGAGGAGCCGGCCGCCGAGTAGATGACGTCGGCGCCGTTGTCGAGCATGCCCGACGCGGCGGCCTTGCCCTTGTCGGGGCTGGCGAACCCGGAGAAGTCCGAGCCGTGGCTCAGGTACTGGGTGTCGACCTTGACGGCCGGCTTGGTGTCGTGGACGCCCTGGGTGAAGCCCGCCTCGAACTTCTTGATCAGCGGAACGTCGACGCCGCCGATGAAGCCGACGTGGTTCTTCTTGGTCTTCAGCGCCGCGGCGACACCGGCCAGGTACGAGCCCTGCTCCTCGGTGAAGGTGATGCTGTCGACGTTCTTCGCTTCGACGACCGAGTCGACGATGCCGAAGCTGACCTTCGGGTACTTCGCGGCGACCTTGGTCATCGAGGCGGCGTAGGAGAAGCCGACGCCGACGATGGGGTTGTAGCCGGCGTCCGCCAGGTCGGTCAGACGCTGCTCGCGGTCGGCCTCGGTGTCGGAGGTCTTGGCGGTCAGCTCCTTGATCGAGCCGCCGAACTCGGCCTTGGCCTTGTCGGCGCCGCGCGCGGCGGAGTCGTTGAAGGAACGGTCACCACGACCGCCCACGTCGAAGGCGAGACCGATCTTGACGCCCGAACCGCCGCCGGAGGAGGCGGAGGACGAGCTGCTGCTGTCGTTCTCGGAGGAGGTGCTGCCACATGCAGTGGCAGTCAGTGCGAGAGCTGCGGTTGCGATACACGCAGCGGAAAGCTTGGCTACCCGGCGCACGGGAAGGCTCCTTCACCTGACCTGAGCGCCTTGTCGGCGCTTGATGTGAGCACCATGCCAGTGCCCGGGCCTGGACGCCCCGATCGGCGTTGGCTTCGCGGCATCGTAACGCGCGTAGATGTCAGAAAAACACCCCTCGCGACGCCGTTATCGATTCGAGCTGAACGCCGTCTGAACTCGGTACCTTGCGGCTTCACGCCGATGATTTCGAACCGGGGACGAATGGCTTACAACAGGGTTGCGCCGAACGGCGGAACGCCCATGTGAGGGCCGTTCCGCCGCCGTGGACTCACCTGTCGGCCGCGTCCAGCAGGGCCGCCGCCGTGAAGAGCTCGACACCGACGGTGATCGCCGACTCGTCGGCGTCGAAGTCGCCCTGGTGCAGGTCGCGCACGGTGCGCTCGCCGGGCGGGCGCACGCCGAGCCGGGCCATCGAGCCGGGGACCCGCTCCAGGTACCAGGAGAAGTCCTCGCCGCCGAGGCTCTGCTCGGTGCCCTCCACGGCCGACTCTCCGCGCCGGGCCACCATGGCGTCCCGCAACAGGGCGGTGACGTCCCCGTCGTTGACGACCGGCGGGACGCCCCGCACGTAGTTGATCTCCGACTTGGCCCGGTGCAGGTTGGCCACCTCGTCGATCGCCGCGACCACGATGTCCGGCGCCTGGCGCCACGCCTCGAGGTCCAGGCAGCGGACGGTCCCGGACAGCTCGGCGTGCTGCGGGATCACGTTCGGGGCGTGGCCGCTCTCGATGCGTCCCCAGGTGACGGCCAGTCCGGCGCGCGTGTCGACCCGGCGGCCGACCAGCGCGGGCACGTCGGTGACGACCCGGGCGGCAGCCGTGACGAGGTCGGTCGTCAGGTGCGGGCGCGCGGTGTGGCCGCCGGGCCCGTCCAGGGAGATCTCCAGCCGGTCGCAGGCCGAGGTGATGGCGCCCTCGCGCAGACCGACCTTGCCCGCGTCGACCCGGGGGTCGCAGTGCACGGCGATGATCCGGCCCACGCCGTCCAGCGCGCCCTCGGCGATGACGTCGGCGGCGCCGCCGGGCAGCACCTCCTCGGCGGGCTGGAAGATCAGCCGCACCGGCCGCGGGAGCCGGCCCTGCCGGTGCAGCTCCGCCAGGACGAGGCCGGCGCCGAGGACGACGGTGGTGTGCACGTCGTGGCCGCAGGCGTGCGCGCGGTCAGGGACGGTGGACCGGTAGGCGCACTCGGTCTTCGTGTCCGGGATGGGCAGCGCGTCGATGTCGGCGCGCATCGCGAGAACGGGGACGCCGTCGACCGCCGCGCCCTCCGCCCCCACGGTCCCGATGTCGCAGATGAGGCCGGTGCCGACGGCGAGCACGCGGGGCCGCAGTCCCGCCTTCTCCAGGCGGGCCTTGATCGCGGCCGTCGTGCGGAACTCCTGGTTGCCCAGCTCAGGGTGCATGTGCAGGTCGCGGCGGAAGGCCACGAGCTCGGCGCGCAGCGCCTCCGGCAGGGTGCCGGGAAGGGCACCGGGGAGCACGGCTTCCCCTGAGGGATCGGCCTCGGACTCTCGGGACATCAGTTGCTTCACCCTCTGAAGGGTAGGACGCCTGGGCGGTCGACCGACCTACGATCAACAAAACTTCAACCCGTCAGGCGAAGAAAAGTCGGCCGCGCGGCGCATGGCTGCTGTGCGGGATGGGTAAACTCGCCGGCTTTCGGGGTCGGCAACCCGCACTTCTTCCTTTCTCTCACGGATACCACGGACCACCAATGGCACGCCGTGCCAGTCCACCTACCGGAACCGATCCTGAAATCATCACCTCCGCGCAGCGGTCCCGCCACACAGGGCGACCCGGCCGGTCCGGCCGGGGAGGGCGGGCACGACGCGAGCGTGGCGGCCCCGCACGGAGAACGGGCGGAGCCCCGGCGGAGGTCGTGGGCCGGTGGACGCCCGCCCCGCTCAGAAGGCGTCCGTCAGAAGGCGTGCGTCAGAAGGCGTCCGACGGCACGTACGTCCCCCAGACCTCCCGCAGGGCGTTGCACACCTCGCCCACCGTCGCCCGGGCCCGCAGCGCGTCCTTCATCGGGTACAGGACGTTGTCCTCGCCCTGCGCCGCCTTCCTCAGGGCGTCGAGGGCGACGTCCACGGCCGCCCGGTCGCGCTCCGCGCGGAGCCGGGCCAGGCGCTCCGCCTGCTGCGCCTCGATGGCCGGGTCGACGCGCAGGGGCTCGTACGGCTCCTCCGCGTCGAGCCGGAAGCGGTTGACGCCGACCACGACCCGCTCGCCGGAGTCGGTCTCCTGCGCGATCCGGTAGGCGGACCGCTCGATCTCGTTCTTCTGGAAGCCGTGCTCGATGGCCGTCACCGCGCCGCCGAGGTCCTCGACGCGGCGCATGAGACCGACGATCGCCGCCTCCAGGTCGTCCGTCATCCGCTCCACGGCGTACGAGCCCGCGAAGGGGTCGACGGTGGCCGTCACGTCCGTCTCGTGGGCCAGGACCTGCTGGGTGCGCAGGGCGAGCCGCGCGCTCTTGTCGGTCGGCAACGCGATGGCCTCGTCGAAGGAGTTGGTGTGCAGCGACTGGGTGCCGCCGAGCACCGCCGCCAGACCCTGGACGGCGACCCGGACCAGGTTCACCTCGGGCTGCTGGGCCGTCAGCTGGACGCCGGCGGTCTGCGTGTGGAAGCGCAGCATCAGCGACCTGGGGTTCTTCGCACCGAACTCCTCCTTCATCACCCGCGCCCAGATCCGGCGGGCGGCGCGGAACTTCGCGACCTCCTCGAGCAGCGTCGTGCGGGCCACGAAGAAGAAGGACAGCCGCGGTGCGAAGTCGTCCACGTCCATGCCGGCGGCGACCGCCGTACGGACGTACTCGATGCCGTCGGCCAGCGTGAAGGCGATCTCCTGCGCGGGCGACGCGCCCGCCTCCGCCATGTGGTAGCCGGAGATCGAGATGGTGTTCCACTTCGGGATCTCGGCCCGGCAGTACCTGAAGATGTCGGCGATCAGGCGGAGCGAGGGCTTCGGCGGGAAGATGTACGTCCCGCGTGCGATGTACTCCTTCAGCACGTCGTTCTGGATCGTGCCGGTGAGCCGGCCGGCCGGGACGCCCTGCTCCTCGCCGACCAGCTGGTACATCAGCAGCAGCAGCGCGGCAGGAGCGTTGATCGTCATCGACGTCGACACCTGGTCCAGCGGGATCCCGTCGAACAGCACCCGCATGTCCTCGACCGAGTCGATCGCCACGCCGACCTTGCCGACCTCGCCGTGCGCGATCGGGGCGTCGGAGTCGTGACCCATCTGGGTGGGCAGGTCGAAGGCGACCGAGAGGCCCGTGGTGCCGTGGGCGATCAGCTGCCGGTAGCGGGCGTTGGACTCGACGGCCGTGCCGAACCCCGCGTACTGGCGCATCGTCCAGGGGCGGCCCGTGTACATCGACGGGTAGACGCCCCGGGTGAAGGGGTACGCGCCCGGCTCCCCCAGCCGCTCCGAAGGGTCCCAGCCGGCCAGGTCCCGCGGGCCGTACACCGGCTCGATGGGCAGTCCGGACTCCGACTCACGCGCCATGGGTGCAGGCCTCCCGCCGGGCGGTCGCGGCGGCCGCCCCTGGTATCCGACCGAGTACCCGTCAGTCTGCCGGGCGGTTCACGACTCGTCATCCGGACGGGAGGCGGAGGTGGAGTGACGGGAGGGGAGAGAGGTATGGGGCGCGAGCGGGACCGGGGGAACGTGTCCCGCCCGCGCCGAGCGCACGAGCCGAAGGTACGGGGGGAACCCCCGGCTCTGTGCTGGGGCCGATGACCAGTCGGCTCACTCGGTACTGCGTACCGGCCGCGGAAAATGTCACACCCGCCGCAGAAGAATTTTCAGCGACCTGAAAACCGCAGGTCAGCCGTGGTGTCCGGGACCGCCGCCGGAACCGCCGCCGTCGCGGCCGTGTGCCTGGCCCTGACCGTGCCCGTGTTCCTGGCCCTGACCGTGCCCGTGCCCCCGGCCGTGTCCGCGGCCGTGCCCGTGGCCCCCTCGACCCGGGTCGTCGTCGTCGGAGCCGCCGCGGCCGCCCGTGTCGTCGGAGCCCTTCTGCCCGGCCTTGGCACCGCCCCCGCCACCGTGGCCCGACTGTCCCTTTCCGGTGTCCCGGCCCGCCGAGCCGCTCCCGGTGCGGACGCCGTCGAGCAGGGCTGCGCAGTACGCCTGGACGCGCTGTGCGCCGCCCGCCAGCTTCTCCAGGCGTCGGCGGCGTTCACGGTCCAGGGTCTTGCCGGCGCCGAGTTCACGGCAGGAGGAGGTCACGCCGGACGACCGGCCGCCACGGGCCTGCGGGGCGCTTGAGGCGTCGTCGCCCGCGTCGCCCTTCCCGGCCGTACCCCGGTCCGCGGCGCTCGCGCCGGGCTTCGGCGCGGACCCCGCGCCGTCGCCGGCCGAAGGGGTCGGGGAGGGCGAGCCGAGCGGACGGCCGTCGGAGGGCGCGGGGGCGGAGACGGACGCCACGGGCCGCCCGGGTCCCTCATCGTCGAACGGCGTCGGCAGATACCCGGCCGCCGTCGCGGCCGACACCCCGCCGACCATCCCTACGGCCAACGCGGCGGCCAGCCCCAGCCGCACGGGCCGGCCCCGGCGCGGACGACGTCCGCTCTCCCCGGCCCGCCCGCCGATGCGGACCAGCCCCGCGTCGCCGCCGCCGTCCCGCGCGGGCGCACCCGGGGCCACGGCACGGGCCGCGCGGCCGGCCCGAGCGCCCTGACCCGCACGCCCGGCAACGCCGGAGAAACCCGCGGAACCCGCGGCACCCGTGAGACCGGGCCGGGCCGCGAGGTCATGGCGGTCGGCCTGGACCTTGCGGAACGCGGCGAGGGCCGCGGCCTCGCCGGGCAGCTCCTCGTCCGCGGGCGGCGGGGCGGCGGCCGACGCCGAGAGCGCGCCGAGCGTTCTGGCGAGGCGTTCGGCCTCTTCCCGGGCCGTGCCGGCGACAGCGTTGTCGGGCGACTCACCGCGCAGCAGACGCTCCGACGTCTCGCGGTCGAGCCACCTGTCGTGCTTGTCGGCCATCACATGTCCCTCTGCGTCCGCGTGCGCACATGCGTCACACCGGCGGACGTCACGGTACGGGAACGCGTTCCTCGCTGGGGCGGCAGCGCGTCGAGCACGCCGGCCGTCTCCGGGTCGTCGCCGAGCAGCTCGGCGAGTTTCTTCAGGCCTCGATGGGCGGCGGTGCGCACCGCGCCGGGCCGCTTGCCGAGCGTGTCGGCGGCCGTCTTGGCGTCCAGTCCCATGACCACCCGCAGGACGACGGCTTCGGCCTGGTCCTGCGGCAGCCGGGCTATGAGGCCGAGGGTGCGGCCGGTGGCCAGCGCCTCGATGGCCTCGCCCGCGGTGTCCGACTCGGCGGCCCGGCCGGCCAGCTCGGTCTCGTCGCCGACCGTCGCCGGGCGTCTTCCGCGCATCCGTATGTGGTCCAGGGCGCGGTTGCGGGCGATCCGGGCGGCCCAGCCGCGGAAGCGGTCCGCGTCGCCGGCGAACCGCTCGAGGTCCCGGGCGATCTGCAGCCACGCCTCGGACGTCACGTCCTCGGCGTCGGGATCGCCGACCAGTGTGCGCACGTATCCCAGCAGCCGCGGGTGCACGGTGCGGTACACGGTCCGAAACGCGGTCTCGTCCCCGTGCTGTGCCGCGAGCACCGCGGCTGTCAGCTCCGCGTCGTCCCCCACGTCGTGGTTCCTCGGTCGATGCTTCGCGGTCTCGGGACCGCAGGTCGTAGCGGTGGTCTTCCGCTTGGCCGTCCGGCGCGAAAGGCACGTTACGACCTGAAACCGCCGCCCGTCCATGTTCATAGAACATGCAACTGGTTCGTGACGCGCGCAAGGTGTGACGGAAACCGCACTCCTGGCGCTGTAGGGAGTACGGGTCGCCGCGCGGCCCGTGCCGCGCGACGGCCGGGGCCTCTCCTGTGGGGGGTGGCGGCTCCGGCCGTTGCCTCGGTCGCGACGCCCCCGCCCGCTCACCGCGGGCCCGCACCCGGGCCGCGTGCGCCGAACACGCCCCCGGTCACGTCCTCCGTGGCACCCGCGGTCACCGGCTCCCGGGGACCGCGTCCCGGCACATCAGGCGCAGCGAGCCATGGCCGCCGAAGCAGCGGCGGGCCTCGTCGAGGGGCTCCCACAGGCGGCCGTCGGGGGTGCGGACCCAGTGGTCGCCGCCGGACGCCCACCACTCGGCGCCGGACCGGCGGACGATCACCTCGCCGGCGTAGGCGCCGAGTCCGCGCAGCAGGTCCTCGACGGAGGCGGGCGCGGCGCCGGTGCGCCGCAGTTCCGCGATCCACCGGTCGACGCGCCACAGGCTCTGCGGCGAGTGGTCGAGGTGCGGCCGCACGCCGTCGGGCGCGGCGGCCACGGCCTCCGCCGCCCATCGCACGGGCCTGGCCGCGGCGGAGGGCCGGGCGGCCGGACGGGGCTGTCCGGCCTGTTCGGTCTGCTCTGTCGTCTTGCGGGTCACACTCCATTGAGCGAGGCCGGCGCGTGTTCCGTCACGCGATCGAGCGGCGGACGCGAGACCGGTGCAGGACCGCCCCAGCTCCGCCGCGAAATGCTCACGATCGTCCACGAGCCCGCCGCGACACCACCGCGCGCAGCACCCGGCGCCCCTCCGTGGACACCTCCAGCGCCCGCCGCAGTCCGCCCGCGCCGTGACCGGCGAGCACTTCCAGGACGATGACCTGGCGGCGCAGTTCGGCGGCGACGAGGGGCGACATGCCCGCCGTGCGGCCCTCGCGGCCGGAGTCGACCGGGCCGGCGTCCGCCGCCGGGTCGAGCAGGCGGTGGATCTGGAGCGAGGCGACCGAGCAGGCGTCGGCCCAGGTCCGCACCTCGGCGGCGCGTCGGTCGGCCGGAGCGGCGGCCAGCATGCGGTGGACCAGCAGCACGGCCTCGTCGCCCTCGCCCTCGGGAGAGTCCAGCTTGGCGCGCGTCTGCTCCAGCAACTGGCCCCAGTCGGCCGCGTCGGAGGCGTCCGCGAGGTTTCCCCACAGCGGGCGCAGGGTCTCGTCGTCGCCGCCGAGAAGGGGCACGCACCGGTCCAAACAAGCCAACCCGCTGGCGGCCAGTCCGCGTTCGTCGGCCTGCGCGATCAGTTCCACCAGGCTCATGCACGCCTCCCTCGCCAGGGCCCGACCTGACGGAGCCCGCACTTCCCCTTACTGCGTGCGACGGCCCGGGAGTGTCACAGGAGATCTTTTCGGCCAACCCCGAGGGAGCTCTGCGCAGTCGGCCGAGCATGACAGATGAGCGGGAATCAGCCCAGCCTGTTCGCAAGGGACGTGAACTGCGACCAGGTCAGCGTCGGCGTCCGCGCGTCCCACAGTTTCTGCGCGGTGGCCCGCAGCGGCATCCGCACTCCCGCCGCGACCTGCGCCTGCGTCTGGGCGTTCGCGAGGTCGCACCAGACCGAGAGGGAGCCGCCGAGGATCTGGGCGTCGTACCTCGCGGCGACCGGGGTGGTGCCGCGCAGCACGCGCGGGGTCCACTCCTCGTAGATGCGCCGGCCGGTCGGGTAGACGAAGTCGTTGGGCTCGCCGAGGACGTAGTAGAGGTACTTGTCGTTGTAGTTGAGCATCTTGCGCCCCGCGCTCAGGTACTCGGTGGGCGTCCGGGCGCCGAACTCCTTGCCGGTCCAGTAGGCGACCACCAGGTCGGCGGCGGGCTTCACCGAAGTGCCGCGGAAGAACCCGTCGTTCCACGCCCGCATCGTCCGGCCGTGGGCGCGGACGGTGGCGGCACGGTCGTTGAGCCAGCCCGTGGCGAGGTCGGAGACGCCCGCGCCGGGACCGTACCGGGCCGCCGCGGCCGCGGCGAGCTGGGGGTAGGAGGCGGCCGGGTTGCGCACCGTCAGCGCCTGGTACTCGTCGCCGCCGAGATGCCAGTAGCCGCCGGGGAAGAGACCGGCGTACTCGTTCAGCAGGTCGTCGAGGAGATTCGCCGACGCCTTCTCGGAGATGTCGATCGCGCCGCGGGTGGCGACCCCCTGCGCGTTGCGCAGCTGCAGCTCGGGGTGGGCGGCGAGGACGGCGCCCAGGTGTCCCGGCGAGTCGATCTCGGGCACGACGGTGATGTGCCGCTGGGCCGCCAGCGCGACGATCTGCCTGACCTGGGCCTTGGTCAGGTGCTCCCGGGCGACGATCTCCGGATGCGTGTCGGACTGGATCCGGAACGCCTGGTCGTCGGAGAAGTGCAGGCCGAGCTGGTTGTACTTGAGGTCGCCGAGCTCGCGCACCCGGTCCTCGATCCAGCCGGCGCTGAAGTTCTTGCGCGCGATGTCCAGCGTGAACCCGCGCTGCGGCTTGGCCGGCTGGTCGCGCACGACGCCCTCGGGGGCCGTCCCGCCGCCGCGCACCTCCTGCTTGAGGGTGCGGGTGCCGTAGAAGACGCCGGCGTCCGAGGGCGCGCTGACGGTGACCCGCCCGCCGCGCACGGTCATGGTGTACGACTCCGGGTTCGCGCCCCGGTCGGAGTTGCGGGCGAGGCGCAGGTCGCCGGCTCGCGCGTCGCTGCGCACGCCGGCGTAGGCCAGTCCCAGCTCGCCGGCGACCAGACGCCCCTCGTCGGCGAGCCCGGCGTCGCCGACCACGACCCGGCGGCCGGCCGCGGGACGCCAGCCCGGTCCGCGCGCCGGGGTGTGGGAGCGGACGGCGGGGATGGTGCGGGGGGCGGTGGACAGGGGGTAGGACCGGCTGGGGGTGGGGCTCGGGGACGGGGCGCGGGCCACGCCCGGGGCGCCGGCGGAGGAGCCCCCGGCGACCTGCCGGGAGGCCGACCCGGCCGGGGCGCCGTCGTCGCCCGAGGAGGCCCACAGCCCCGCTCCGACGCCGAGCACGGCGACCAGCCCGCCGGCCGTCAGTGCCCGTGTCACGACCCTCTGGTGCGGTTGCGTCTGCGGCGCCCGGCGCCGGTGCCTGTGCCTGCTCACTCCGCCAACCGTACGACCCGCGCGCGGCCGCGGCGCGCCGAAGTCCGCGCGAAGGGGTCCACGACACATTCTGAAACTCTCTCGTTCGAGTGAAATTCAGGCATCGGTCGGACACACTTCGACCGCTCTCGATAACGTGACGACACATCCTTCACCTCATCCCCTGCCACCACACACGTGACGCGAGGATCCACGCTGCCTGCGCACCGCCTTCCCCACCTCTCCGGCCGCCTCGCCATACCGGCGCAGACCCGGACATCGCCGGTGCCCCTGCTGCACGGCTTCAACACCGCGTCCGCCGATGAGGCCCGCCGTGTGCTGCTGACCTGCCTGCACAGTCCCCGCTGGGCCCGTCGCCTCGCCGACCACCGCCCCTACCCGACGGTGGACTCGCTGCTGGCGGCGTCCGACGAGGCGGCGTACGACCTGACGCCGGACGACCTGGCGGAGGCGCTGGCGGCGGAGACCCTTCCCGCACTGCCGGACGACGCGTACGAAGCGGCTCACATGGCGCTGAACGCCGCCCACTCCGCCTACGAGGCCAGATTCGGACACGTGTTCGTCATCTGCCTGGACGGGATGCCGCCGTCGGAGGCCCTGGACCATGTCCTGGAGGGCATCCGGTCACGGTTGGCGAACGATCCGGAGGAGGAACGGGTGGTGGCGGCGGACGAACTGCGCCGTCTGGCCAGGGGACGGCTGGTAGGCGCCGTCAGGGGCGCCGGACCGTAGCCCGATGTCCGGCAGCGGCCGCCGTACGGCCGTGACCGGCCACCATGGCGCCGCGCCCGCACACACGGGGCATAACAGCCGAGACCGCCCCGGATGCCGCAGGCGCTCACCCATACGCGTGCCACTTTGATCACACCGGTAGGCCCGGCGTAAGCCCTGCGCCGACGTCTCGCTACGATGCTGGGGGCCGGTGGACCGTACCCGGCCGGGCCCGTCCGACACCCAAGCCGGCAGGCCCCAATCCCCGCTCCCGGAGGGTTCTTCCGTGCCGGCTGGAACGCTGTACCGCGGCCGGGAAGGAATGTGGTCCTGGGTGGCTCATCGAGTCACCGGCGTCCTCATCTTCTTCTTCCTGTTCGTCCACGTGCTGGACACCGCCCTCGTGCGTGTCTCCCCCGAGGACTACGACAAGGTCGTAGCCACCTACAAGACCCCCATCGTCGCGCTGCTGGAGTACGGCCTCGTCGCCGCCATCCTCTTCCACGCGCTCAACGGCCTGCGCGTCATCGCCGTCGACTTCTGGTCGAAGGGCACGCGCTACCAGAAGCAGATGCTCTGGACCGTCGTGGGCCTGTGGCTCGTGCTGATGCTCGGGGCGGTCTACCCCGTCCTCGGACACGCCGCTCGTGAACTGTTCGGGAGCTGACACCCATGGCGACCACTGAATCCACCGCAGCCGGCATCGGCCCCGTCGAGGGCGCCCCCGGCTACGGCGTCGACAACCCGGCGCCCTTCATCGAGGCCCCGCGCAAGCGCACCAAGAAGACCCCGAAGTCCACCCGGGGCAACTTCGAGATGGCCGCCTGGCTGTTCATGCGTCTGTCGGGCGTCGTGCTGGTCGTGCTGGTCCTCGGCCACCTGCTGATCCAGCTGGTGCTGGACGGCGGCGTGTCGAAGATCGGCTTCGCGTTCGTGGCGGGCCGCTGGGCGTCCCCCTTCTGGCAGGTCTGGGACCTGCTGATGCTGTGGCTCGCGATGCTGCACGGGGCCAACGGCCTGCGCACGGTCATCAACGACTACGCGGAGCGCGCGAACACCCGGCTGTGGCTGAAGGGCCTGCTCTACACCGCCACGGTGTTCACCATCCTGCTGGGCACGCTGGTGATCTTCACCTTCGACCCGAACATCCGCTAGGCACGGGGTTGCGAGAATCATGAAGATCCACAAGTACGACACCGTCATCGTCGGCGCCGGCGGCGCCGGTATGCGCGCCGCCATCGAGTCGACCAAGCGCAGCCGCACCGCCGTGCTGACCAAGCTCTACCCCACCCGCTCCCACACGGGCGCCGCGCAGGGCGGCATGGCCGCCGCGCTCGCCAACGTGGAGGAGGACAACTGGGAGTGGCACACCTTCGACACGGTCAAGGGCGGTGACTACCTGGTCGACCAGGACGCCGCCGAGATCCTGGCGAAGGAGGCCATCGACTCGGTCCTCGACCTGGAGAAGATGGGCCTGCCGTTCAACCGCACCCCGAACGGCACGATCGACCAGCGCCGCTTCGGCGGTCACAGCCGCAACCACGGCGAGGCCCCGGTCCGCCGGTCCTGCTACGCGGCCGACCGCACCGGCCACATGATCCTTCAGACGCTGTACCAGAACTGCGTGAAGGAGGGCGTGGAGTTCTACAACGAGTTCTACGTTCTCGACCAGCTGATCACCGAGGTCGACGGCGTCAAGAAGTCCGCCGGCGTCGTGGCGTACGAGCTGGCCACCGGCGAGATCCACGTCTTCCAGGCGAAGGCCGTGATCTACGCCTCCGGCGGCTGCGGCAAGTTCTTCAAGGTGACGTCGAACGCGCACACGCTGACCGGTGACGGCCAGGCCGCCGTGTACCGGCGCGGGCTGCCGCTGGAGGACATGGAGTTCTTCCAGTTCCACCCGACCGGCATCTGGCGCATGGGCATCCTGCTGACGGAGGGCGCCCGCGGTGAGGGCGGCATCCTGCGCAACAAGGACGGCGAGCGCTTCATGGAGAAGTACGCGCCGGTCATGAAGGACCTCGCGTCCCGTGACGTCGTCTCCCGCTCGATCTACACGGAGATCCGCGAGGGCCGCGGCTGCGGTCCCGAGGGCGACCACGTCTACCTCGACCTCACCCACCTCCCGCCGGAGCAGCTGGACGCCAAGCTGCCCGACATCACGGAGTTCGCGCGCACCTACCTCGGCATCGAGCCCTACACGGACCCGATCCCGATCCAGCCGACCGCGCACTACGCCATGGGCGGCATCCCGACGAACGTCGAGGGCGAGGTCCTGCGCGACAACACGACGGTCGTCCCGGGCCTGTACGCGGCCGGCGAGGTCGCCTGTGTGTCGGTGCACGGCGCCAACCGCCTGGGCACCAACTCGCTGCTGGACATCAACGTGTTCGGCAAGCGGGCCGGCATCGCCGCCGCCGAGTACTCCCAGAAGGCGGACTTCGTCGAGCTGCCGGACAGCCCCGCGCAGCTGGTCGTCGACCAGGTGGAGCGGCTGCGCGCCTCCACGGGCACCGAGCGCGTGGCGGTCCTGCGCCGCGAGCTGCAGGAGACCATGGACGCGAACGTCATGGTGTTCCGCACCGAGCAGACGATCAAGACGGCGGTCGAGAAGATCGCCGAGCTGCGTGAGCGGTACCTGAACGTCTCGATCCAGGACAAGGGCAAGCGGTTCAACACGGACCTGCTGGAGGCCGTCGAGCTGGGCAACCTGCTCGACCTGGCCGAGGTCATGGCGGTGTCGGCGCTGGCCCGCAAGGAGTCCCGCGGCGGCCACTACCGCGAGGACTACCCGAACCGCGACGACGTCAACTTCATGCGCCACACCATGGCGTACCGCGAGGTGGGCGACGACGGCACCGAGACCGTCCGTCTCGACTACAAGCCGGTCGTCCAGACCCGCTACCAGCCGATGGAGCGTAAGTACTGATGGCTACCCCGACCCTCGACAAGGCGGACGCGGCCGGAGCCCCCGAGCCCGGCTTCGCCGACTCCCCGTACATCACCGTCACCTTCCGCATCCGCCGGTTCAACCCGGAGGTCTCGGCGGACGCGGTCTGGGACGACTTCCAGCTGGAGATCGACCCCAAGGAGCGCGTCCTCGACGGTCTGCACAAGATCAAGTGGGAGCTCGACGGCACGCTCACCTTCCGCCGTTCCTGCGCCCACGGCATCTGCGGCTCGGACGCCATGCGGATCAACGGCAAGAACCGTCTGGCGTGCAAGACGCTGATCAAGGACATCAACCCCGAGAAGCCGATCACGGTCGAGCCCATCAAGGGCCTGACGGTCCTGAAGGACCTGGTCGTCGACATGGAGCCGTTCTTCCAGGCGTTCCGGGACGTGATGCCCTTCCTGATCACGAAGGACACCAACGAGCCGACCCGGGAGCGTTTCCAGACGGCGGAGGACCGCGAGCGGTTCGACGACACGACGAAGTGCATCCTGTGCGCGGCCTGCACCTCGTCCTGCCCGGTGTTCTGGAACGACGGCCAGTACTTCGGCCCGGCGGCGATCGTCAACGCCCACCGCTTCATCTTCGACTCGCGTGACGAGGCCGGCGAGCAGCGGCTGGAGATCCTGAACGACAAGGACGGCGTCTGGCGCTGCCGCACCACGTTCAACTGCACGGACGCCTGTCCGCGCGGCATCGAGATCACGAAGGCGATCGCCGAGGTCAAGAAGGCCCTGATCACCCGCCGCTTCTGACCTGCGTCGCAGTACGCCCACGAGGGCCCCGTCTCCCGGATTCGTCACCGGAGGCGGGGCCCTCCGGCGTGCAAACCCCACGATCGGGTGAACGTGATCAAGAGAGACACCGGAGCGCGCCCCGGCCTACGATGATGCTCTCGACACCAGCCCCAAGGAGGCACGCGATGTCCGCTGCATCCGTCGAGCAGCCCTACACCGACGACGAGCCGTTCTCCCTCACGGCGATCGCCGACGAGATCATGGAGCGCCATCCGGGCTACCGCGTCGAGATCATCGGAGGCCACCTCCTCGTGACCCCTTCACCGGATGCCCCGCACGCCCGCGCACTGACCCAGCTGATGATTCCGTTCATCGCCGCCGGGCTGCACGGTACGGAAACCGAGGTCCTGCAGAACGTCGGGCTGTGGCTGCCGACGGGCGCGGAGGACTACGCGATTCCCGACCTCGTGATCGTCGACGCGGACATCGACGACCACTTCGTGGAGAACAACGCGTACGACCCCGGCTGCTTCCGCCTGGTGCTCGAGGTGACCTCGGGGAACTGGAAGGACGACCTCAGGACCAAGGTCGCCGCGTACGCCCAGGCCAAGGTGCCCGTCTACGTCATCGTCGACCGCAAGCACCAGCGTGTCCACGTCCTCACCGAGCCGGTCGTGGGCGGTTACGACAACCACCAGTTCTACGCGCCGGGCCAGTCCGTCACGCTGCCCGACGTCATCGGCGCGAAGGTCACCCTGGAGGCGGCCGAGATCCTCGCGGCGGGCCGCCCGAGGAAGAGCGACTGAGCGCTCACCACCGCGCGTACCACTCCGGGTCGTCGCCGAGCCGCCGGCGCAGGTAGTCCTCCAGGTCGTTCGCCGCCCAGCGGCGGCTGTCGTTCTCGTGGTCCCAGACGAAGACGTCCGGCCGCTGTGGCTTGACGACGCAGGCGAACAGGTCGCCGCCTGCGCTTTCGCCGAAGAGCAGCAGTGGATCGAACGGCATGTAGAGGTCGCGGAAGGCGGCCGAGCTCCTGAACTCCAGGTTGCGGCCCATCACCTCGCAGACCGAGCAGACGACGGCGAACCCGTCCTCGTCGTGCGCGCCGTCCGCGAGCCGCCAGAAGTCCTTGAGGGCAGCCGGAAGAGGATGCCCCAGCACGGCCTCGGCCGCCCGCATTTCCTCCTCGCAGCCGGGACCGCCGAACTTCACGTCGGCGCTGAGCGAGGAGACGAGATCGATCCACATGCGGCCATCTTCCACGGTTCCCCACGACGCACAAGCCCTTTCGCCCATCGCCTCCCCCGCCCGAGCGCCCTCCCGGTCGATCCCTCCCGCACGGCCCCGGCATCCGAGTTGAACATGTTCAAAAGCAGGTCTACAGTCATCCCTGACAGCGTTTTGAACGCGTTCAAGAAGAGGTGGGGAACATGGACCGCACGGTCATCGCCTACGTCGTCTACCTGATCGTCAGCATCGGGCTGACCGTCTGGGTGGCCAGGACCCTCAGTCGCAACGGGCGGGTCTTCCTCGCCGACGTGCTCCAGGGGGACGAGAAGCTCGCCGACGCCGTCAATCACCTCCTGGTGGTCGGGTTCTACCTGATCAACCTCGGGTTCGTCGCCCTGTACCTGAGCGGCGACGACACCATCGAGGACACCCGGGGCGTCTTCGAGGCCCTGTCGACCAAGCTGGGCGTGGTGCTGCTGGTGCTCGGCGCGATGCACCTGGGCAACGTGTACGTGCTCAACCGGATCCGGCGGCGCGGGATCATGGAGCGGGAACAGCTGCCGCCCGTCGCCCCGCAGGGCTGGACCGCCCCGTCGGCGCCCGCGACCGGGGCGTGAGCACCGTGACGGCCGACCGGGCCGCGCAGGGCGCACCGGCCGCGCAGGCCGCCGCCGACCGGGACGCCTCTCGCGTCCCGGTCCGCCGGCTCACCGTCCTGCACGACGCCGAGTGCTCGCTGTGCGGCTTCCTGTGCGACTGGCTGCGCCGGCAGCCGCAGCTGGTGCCGCTGGAGTTCGTCCCGGCGGGGTCGGCGCAGGCGTGCGCCCGCTATCCCGGCCTCGACCACCGCGCCACCCTCGACGAGATCACCGTCGTCGGCGACGCGGGCCAGGTCTACCGGGGCGCCGCCGCCTGGATCGTCACCCTGTGGGCGTTGCGTGAGCACCGCGCGCTGTCCCACCGGCTGAGCACTCCGGCCGGGGCGAAGGTCGCGCGGGCCGCCGTGCTCGCCGCCGCCAGGTGGCGCCAGGGGCAGGAGCAGGCCGCCGGCTGGGGCGGGGGCGTGTACCGGCGCGGCGACGGCTGGTCCTACGACCCGCAGCTGGGCTGGCTCTACGACCCGCCCGCCTGTGCGGGCGGCGCCTGCGCCACTGACTAGGCTCTCCTTCCGTGTCCGCGAACAACGACGGTCCCGACGAGGCCGCTTCCCCGACCGGGTCCCCCGGCACCCCCGCGTCCAAGTCCGAGCAGACCCGTGCCCTGATCCTGGAGACGGCGATGCGGCTGTTCCAGGAACGCGGCTACGACAAGACGACGATGCGGGTCATCGCCAAGGAGGCCGGGGTCTCGGTCGGCAACGCGTACTACTACTTCGCCGGCAAGGAGCATCTGATCCAGGGCTTCTACGACCGGCTCGCCGCCGAGCACCGGGAGGCCGTCCGGGACGTCCTCGCGCGGGAGACGAGCCTGGAGGCCCGGCTGGCGGGGGTGCTGCGGGTGTGGCTGGAGGTGGCGGAGCCGTACCACGAGTTCGCCGTCCAGTTCTTCAAGAACGCCGCCGACCCGGACAGCCCGCTCAGCCCGTTCTCCGCCGAGTCGGAGCCCGCGCGCGTGCAGGCCATAGCCGTCCACCAGGAGGTGCTCGCGGGGTCGAAGGCGAAGGTGCCGGAGGAACTGCGGGAGGTGCTGCCCGAGTTGATGTGGCTCTCGCAGATGGGCCTCGTCATGTACTGGATCTACGACCGCACGGAGGGCCGCGAGCGCAGCTACCGGCTGGCCGGGCGGGGTGCGCGCCTCACCGCGCGGGGGGTGTCGCTGGCCCGGTTCCGGGTGCTGCGACCGCTCGTCCTGGAGGTGCACGACCTGTTCACGGACTTCCTGCCCGGGATGACCAACGCGCTGCCGGACCCGGCGAAGAAGAACCCGCCGGGCCCGGCCGAGGCGTGAGTCAGCCGACCTCCGCCCCCTCCTCCAGCTCCACGTCGAACACCAGGGGCGCCCCGGCGACCGTCAGCTGCCGGGTGCGCTTCAGCAGCGGCGGCTCGGCCGTCGTGACCAGCAGATAGGTCCCGGCGGCGGGGACGGAGAGGATGTACGAGCCGTCGGCGAGCGAGGTCACCCGGTCGCGTTCCGCCCCGTCCCGCGTCAGCAGGGTGACCGTCGCGCCCCCGACCGGGTCGCCGGCCGTGTCGCGGACGAAGCCGTGGACGACCGTGGCCGCGTCGCCGCCCGCCGCGGCCTGCTCCGCGGCCTCCTCCTTCGGCTCGACCGCGAGATGCGGCAGCCGCTTCTCCAGCCACCCGGGCAGCCACCAGTTGGAGTTGCCCAGCAGGTGCATCGCCGCCGGCACGAGGGCCGTGCGCAGGATGAACGCGTCCAGCGCGACCGCCGCCGCGAGGCCGACGCCCGCCATCGCCGCGCCCGAGTCGCCGCTGAGCACGAAGGCGAGGAAGACGCACACCATGATGAGGGCGGCGGAGTTGATGACCCGGCTCGTCTCCGCGAGGCCCACCCGGACGGCGCGGGCGTTGTCCCTGGTGTGCACCCACTCCTCGTGCATCCGGCTGACCAGGAAGACCTGGTAGTCCATCGACAGGCCGAACAGCAGGGACAGCATGATGACCGGCAGGAAGGCGTTGATCGGCCCCTCCTTGCCGAGGCCGAGCAGGTCCAGGCCCCAGCCCCACTGGAAGACCGCGACGAGGACGCCGAACGAGGCGGCGGCCGCGACCAGGTTCATCACGGCGGCCGTCAGCGGCACGACCAGCGAGCGGAACGCGACCAGGAGCAGCAGGAAGCCGAGACCGATGATGGTGGCGATGAAGAGGGGCAGCCGGTCGCCGGTGACCGTCGCGAAGTCCTTGGAGACGGCCGTCACACCGCCCACGTGCGCCTCGGCCCCGGACGCGGGGATCACGTCGTCGCGCAGCCGGTCGATCAGCGTGTCGGTCTGCTCGGACTGCGGCGAGGTCGTGGGCACCACCTGGATGACCGTGACCCCGCCGGCGGGCGGCAGCGCGACCGACTGCGCGACGCCGGGCGTGTCCTCGATGCCCCGCGCGAGGGCGGTGGCGTCGCCGTCGGCCACGACCACCTGAAGGGGGCCGTTGAAGCCCGGCCCGAAGCCCTCGGCGAGCAGGTCGTAGGCCTGGCGGGTGGTCGTCGAGGCGTCGTCGTTGCCCTGGTCCGTGGCGCCGAGGCGCAGCGACAGCACGGGCAGCGCCAGGACGGCCATGACGACGAGGGCGAGCGCGGCGATCGTCCGGGGGCGGCGCTGCACGCCCGTCGACCAGCGGGCCGACGGACTGCTCGTCTTCTCCGGCTCGGGCCCCGTGGCCGCCAGCAGGCGCCGCTGCCTGCGGCTCAGCACGCGCACGCCGAGGAAGCCGAGCAGCGCGGGCAGCAGCGTCGTCGCGGCGAGGACGCTCAGGACCACCGTGAGAGAGGTGCCGATGACGACGCCGTCCAGGAAGCGCAGGTTCGTCACCAGCATGCCGGCGAGCGCGATGCACACCGTGCCGCCCGCGAACAGCACGGCCCGGCCTGAGGTGTTGAGGGCGGTGACCGTCGACTCCTCCGGGTCCAGGCCGCGCAGGACGCCCTTGCGGTGCCGGGTGACGATGAACAGGGCGTAGTCGATGCCGACGCCGAGTCCGATCAGCGAGGACAGCAGCGGGGCCAGGTCCGGGATGTCGGTGACGTGGCTGAGCAGCTGGGTCGAGAACAGCCCCATGCCGACGCCGAAGACCGCCACGGCGAGCGGCAGCAGCATCGCGTACAGCGAGCCGAAGGCCAGGAACAGGACCACGGCGGCCGCCGCGAGGCCGACCATCTCGGCGAGGCCGGTGGGCGGCTCCTGCACCCGCTGGACGGCCTGGCCGCCCACCTCGACGTCGAGGCCGTCCCGACCGGCGCCCCGCGCGGTGTCGACGACGTCCTGGACGAGTTCCTTGGGCACCGCGTTCGCCTGCTCGGTGAAGGTGATCTGGGCGTAGGCGATCCGCCCGTCGCCGCTGATCTGCGCCGCACCCCCCGCGTAGGGGCCGGTGACCCCTCCGACGCCCTTCATCTTCGCGATGTCGTCGAGGACGGGCTGCATCCGGGACCGTACGCCCTGGTCCCGTACCGAGCCCTCGTCGACCTTCCAGACGACCGTGTCGGTGTCGCCCGCGCGCGCGGGGAACGCCTTCTCCATCAGGTCGTACGCCTTCTTGGAGTCCGTGTCGGGGAGGGAGAAGACGTTCGCGTAGTCCGTGCCCGCCGCCGAGGCCGAGAATCCCAGCCCGAACAGCGCCCCCACCCAGAGCAACAGGACCACCAGCCGGTGCCGATAGCACCAGCGCGCCAATGCCGCCACGCTCAAACTCCTTCTGCAGATCGTCGGTCGGTCCCCCAGGTCCTGGGCACCAGGATCGGCGGGCGCGCACCGGTGCGGACATGCGGACGGGCCGACTCTCAAGGAACTCCAAAGCGGGAACCGGTCCCGGCGGCCCGGGGGCCCGCCGATACTGGGGGCATGACGACGGCTTGTGGAACCGTGCTGGTCGTGGAGGACGAACCGAGCATCGCGGACGTCCTCGCCATCGCCCTGCGCTATCACCGCTTCGAGGTCATGACGGCGGGCACGGTCCGTGAGGCCCTCGCCCTCGCCGACCGGACCAGGCCGGACGCGGCCCTCCTCGACGTGATGCTGCCGGACGGCGACGGCAGGGCGCTGGGGCGCGAACTGCGGGCCCGCAGGCCCGACCTGGCGCTGGTGTTCCTCACCGCGCGGGACGCGCCGGCCGAGATCGTCGGCGCCCTCGGCTTCGGCGACGACTACATCACCAAGCCGTTCGACATCGACGTGGTGGTCGCCCGGATCACGGCGGTCCTGCGGCGCACCCGGCCGGCCGACGTCCTGCCGCAGCGGCCGCCGCTGCGCTACGGCGACCTGGAGCTGGACGAGACGACGTACGAGGTGCACCGGGCGGGGCGCTCGGTCGAGCTCACCCCCACCGAGTACGCGCTGCTGCGCTTCCTGGTGCGCAACGGCGGCCGGGTCGTGCCCAAGGAACAACTCCTGCGCCACGTCTGGCAGTACGAGCACACCCCGCCGGAGTCGACCGTCGTGGAGACTTACATCAGCTATCTGCGGCGCAAGCTGGACTCCCTGGGGCCGCCGGTGATCACCACCCGGCGTGGCGTGGGATACGGGCTGGCGTGAGGCGGATCCACCGGCACGGCGTCCACTCCCTGCGCGCCAAGCTGACGGCGGCGAGCGTCGGGCTGCTCGCGCTCGGCATCGTCGTGGCGACCGCCGTCAGCCTGATGGGGATGCGGCACTACCTGCTCGACCAGGTGGACACCGAGCTGACCCGTCTGCGCGACTCGCTCGGCGGTTCGCGGCTCACGCTGAGCCAGATCGACTCGCTGAGCGCGCTGAGCGTCGTCAGCGACCGCCTCTCGCCCCGGGGCGGCGACGCGCCTCCCGCGCCGGACTCGGTGTTCACCGCCGTCGACGGCCGGGGCACCGCCCTCACCCTGTTCGGCGTCGAGCCCACCGAAGCCCAGCGCGGTCTCGCCGACGCCGTACGGGACCCGGATGCGCTGGCCGCCGCCGACGGCCCGAGCGACGTCACCGTGCACGGCGTCCCCTACCGGGCGACCGCGACCCGGCTCTCCGACGGCACGTACATCCTGCTGGCCACCTCCACCGAGGCCCTCCACAACGGCATAGCGAAGGCCCTCCGGCTGGACCTCGCCGTCGGCACGCTGCTGCTGGCGCTGCTCGCCTGTCTGACGCTGTTCAGCGTGCGGCGGCGGATGCGGCCGCTGGAGGACATGGTGGAGACCTCGTCGGCGATCGCCGAGGGGGACCTGACCCGGCGGGTGCCCTCCAGCCAGCACCCCGCCCACGAGGTCGAACAGCTGCGGCTGGCCCTGAACTCGATGCTCCACCAGGTGGAGACGGCGTACCGCACGCGCGAGCGCAGCGCGGCCCAGCTACGCCGTTTCGTGGCCGACGCCTCGCACGAGCTGCGCACCCCGCTCTCCGCGATCCGCGGCTATCTCCAGCTGTACGACCAGGGGATGCTGGTCGAGCCGGAGGAGCGCCGGCGGGCCTGGGACCGGATGAACGGCGAGGTGGACCGGATGGGCCGGCTGGTCGACGAGCTGCTCATGCTGGCCCGTCTCGACCAGCGGCCCGAGCTGCGGCTGCGCACGGTGGACGTGAGCCGTCTGGTGCGGGAGTCGGCGCAGGACCTGCGGGCGCAGCAGCCCGGCCGTCCGGTGACCGTCGAGGCCGACGGGGCCGTGCTGCTGCGGGCCGACGAGTCGGGGCTGCGGCAGGTGCTGGGCAACCTGGTCGGCAACGTGCGCACGCACACGCCGGCCGGGGTACCGGTGCGGCTCGGCGTGGGGCGGGTGGACGGCGTCGTACGGCTGTGGGTGGAGGACGAGGGGCCGGGGCTGGCCGCCGAGGACGCGGCCCGGGTCTTCGACCGCTTCTTCCGGGCCGGCGGCGGCGCGGGCAGCGGGCTGGGCCTGGCGATCGTGCAGGGCGTCGTCGGGGCCCACGGGGGCGAGGTGAGCGTGCGGACGGCGCCGGGTGAGGGCCTGGGAGTGACGGTGACGTTGCCGACCCGCCCGAAGACCTGCGCGTAGGGCGACCGCGGACCGGGACGAGACCGACCTGGACGTCCGACCGGGGGCGGCCGGCCAGGGGACGATCGGCGGAGGTCGGGGGACGGGGGACGGGGGACGGAGGGCAGGGGACGGGAGACGGGGCCCGGAGGGCGGGGCCGCGGGTGGGGTCAGAAGGGGGCGGCGACCAGGGCCCAGACGGTCTTGCCGTGGCGGCCTCTGCTCCACACGCCCCACGCCGTGGCGATGTGCTCCACCAGGGGCAGTCCGCGGCCGTGCTCCTCCCACTCCCCCACCTGCCGCAGCCGGGGGGCCTGCCGTCCCTCGTCGGAGACCTCTATCAGGCACGAGCCGTCGCCCAGGGCGGTCACCGCCACCTCGAACTCCCGCTCGCGCACGGGGTCCGGCCGGCCCGAGGAGCGCGCGGGAGACGTGTGGCGCACGACGTTGGTGGCCAGCTCGGACACGACGAGGACGGCGCCGGTGAGCGCGGGGTCGTCGGGGCGGTGTCCCCAGTCGACGAGATGGTCCCGCACCCGGCGCCGGGCGAGGCCGACGGACGCCGGATGCCGGGGCAGCCGGAAGGAGTTGCGTCTCGACACGTCCGCTCCTCCCCCGCACACACCTCCGTCGCACGGTGCCGTGCCGGGTGAGTGCCCGGTGTCACGGGGGCGTATGCCCGGAGCGTGGGATCAACCGCGCGCGCCGGGGCGCACGAAGGCTCAGATCCGGTCGAGCTTCCAGAGGCGGAACACGCCGTTGCCGTCCGCCAGGTACTGGCCGCCGCCGACCGCCGAGGAGGTGACGACGTACTCCTTGCGCTGCCACAGCGGGATGACCGGCACGTCCTCGGCGATGACCTGCTGCAGTCCGCGGAAGTCGTCGGCGACCCGGCCGCGGTCGGCGAACTGCCGGCTGTCGGCGATGTACTTGTCGACGCCCTTGTCGCTGTAGCCGGTGTTCATGGTGGAGTCGGTGCCGACGAGCGGGGCCGCGAAGGTGTCCGGGTCGGGGTAGTCGGCGACCCAGCCGACGGCGTAGGCGTCGAGTCTGCCGGTGGCCCACCGCTTCTGGAAGTCGGTCCACTCGTAACCCTTGACGTTCACCTTGAACAGGCCGCCGGCCTCCAGCTGCCGCTTGATCTCCGCGGCCTCGGCCGCCGCCGAGCCGCTGCCCAGGCCGTAGCCGTAGGTGAACTTCACCGGGATGCTGACGCCGGCCTTCTCCAGGAGCTTGCGCGCCTTCCCGGGATCCTGGGCCGGGTAGCTGTCGAAGAAGGAGGTGGTGTGACCGGTGATCCCGGTCGGGATGAGCGAGTACAGCGGCTCGACGGTCCCGTCGTACACGGTCGACGCGAGCTGCTCGCGGTCGATCAGCCAGGCCACCGCCTTGCGGACGTCGACGTCGTGCAGCGGCGAGCCGGAGCGGGTGTCGAAGTACAGGTTGCGGATCTCGGAGCTGTCGGCCTCGGTGACCCGCTGGCCGGGGTCGCTGGCGTTGAGGGCGGCGAGGACCGCGGGCGGCAGCTGGCGGGTGGCCGCCTCGACGTCCTCGGCCTTCCACGCCTTCTCCAGCGCCTCCGGGTCGGAGTAGTAGCGCAGCTCGACGGGCGCGCCCGTGGAGACCGCGCCCCGGTAGCGCGAGTTGGGCGACAGCTCGGCCTTCTCGCCCTTGGTGTACCCGGTGAGCGCGTAGGGGCCGGTGCCGTCGACGCCGTCGCCCGTGCGCAGGGCGTCGGCCGGATAGCGGGTGTGGTCGAGAATCGATCCGGCCCCGGTGGCCACCTTGAACGGGAAGGTGGCGTCCGGCGACGACAGATGGAAGGTGACGGTCAGGTTCTTGGCGTCCACGGACTTCAGGGTGGAGAACAGGGACGCCGGACCGACATCCGCGTTGATCTTCTTGACCCGGTCGAAGGAGAACTTCACGTCCTCGGCCGTCACCTTGTCGCCGTCGGTGAAGGCGAGGTCGTCACGCAGTTCGCAGGTGTAGGTGAGCAGGCTGCCCTTGGCGAAGGAACAGCTCCTGGCCGCGTCCGGCACCGGCGAGACGCCGCCCGGCTCGTATGTCAGCAGCGACTGGAAGACGTTGCTGAACAGCGCCCAGGATCCGGCGTCGTAGGCGCCCGCCGGGTCCAGCGAGGTGACGGTGTCCGTGGTGCCGACCGTGATGGTCGCGTCGCTCTTCTCCTTCGACGGCAGCAGCTGCCATCCGCCCACTGCGATCACCGCGAGGACCAGCGGCGTCAGGAGAATCCGCATGCGAACAGAGCGCATGGTGGTGCCCTGCCTCCCCAGGCCGCCAGACGGGCCCAGTCCACAAAAAGTGCCGCTCCCCTTGGCGGCGGCCTCACCTAACCACAGGAGTTTCGACCGGGGGAAGAGGTGTCCGGCGAGATGGGAAAGAACTTACCGACGCACTGTTTCGGCCGGGTTTCACAGCTCCTTCTCAGGTTCTGCGCAAGGGATCAGACGGGGCGTCAGGTCCGGCCGGGCGGCCGGGCCGGGGACCCGGCCGGGCCCCCGTCAGGCGTGCCGGGAGGCCAGTTCGACGACGGTGATGTCGGACGGCGCGCCGACGCGCGTGGGCGGACCCCAGGCGCCGGCGCCCCGGGACACGTACAGCTGGGTGTCGCCGTGGCGTTCGAGTCCCGCCACGGTGGGGTTCGCGGCGGCGGCGACGAAGTTGCCGGGCCACAGCTGACCGCCGTGGGTGTGTCCGGAGAGCTGGAGGTCGACGCCGTGGCGCATCGCGTCGTGGATCTGGACCGGCTGGTGGGCGAGGAGCACGCAGGCGCGTGCGGTGTCGCGCCCGCCGAGCGCCCGGGTGAAGTCGGGACCCTGTCCCTCGCTCTCGCCGGCGATGTCGTTGACGCCGGCGAGGTCGAACCAGCCGAGCTCGGTGCGCGCGTTCTCCAACGGGGTGAGGCCGAGCCGGCGCACCTCCTCGACCCAGCTCGCGGCGCCGGAGAAGTACTCGTGGTTGCCGGTGACGAAGTAGCTGCCGTGACGGGCCCTCAGCTGCGAGAGCGGGGCGGCCGCCGGCCCGAGGTCCTTGACGCTGCCGTCGACGAGGTCGCCGACGACCGCGATCAGGTCGGGCTGCGTCGCGTTGATCGTGTCCACGACCTTCTGCGCGAAGCCCCGGCCCAGCACCGGGCCCAGATGGATGTCGCTGACCACCGCGATCCGGTAACCGTGTGCGGCCCGCGGAAGCTTGGCGAGCGCAACGGTCACCCGCTTGACCCGGGGTCCGCGCAGCACGCCGTAGGTGCCGTAGCCGACGGTCCCCGCGGCGGCCGCGGCCGCCGCGCCGGCCGCCACCCGGGCGACGAACAGCCGCCGGGACGGCGAGGGCGCCCCGGCGCCCGGCCTCCCCGCCCCCGGCTCCGCTGACGCCGACCGCCCGGACGCCGATCGCCCGGACGCCTGCTGCCCGGACGCCTGCTGCCGGGAGTCCGCCTGCTCCGGCCCCGGCCGCCCCGGCCCGGACTTCGCCGACCCGGACTCCTCCGGCTCCGGCTTCCCCCGACCCGGCTTCCGCTGACCCGACTCGCCCGGTCCCGGCGTGCCCGGTGCCGGGTTCTGCCCCGAGGCGGAGCGTTCGAGGGCGGGCGCGCCCACCGGGACCGGATCCGGCCGCGGGCCGGCGACGGACGTCCCGGCCGGGGCTCCGGCGCGTGCCCGCCTTTCCAGGAAGCGGCGCAGCAGCGGCCGTACCGCCTCGCCCACGACGACGCCCAGCAGCAGGTAGACCGACAGGGCCAGCCAGAGGAAGCCCGGCCAGGCGAGGACCTGCTGGAGCAGGAAGGGGGCGCCGGACCGCTCGGCGACGAGGGCGCCGACGGCCAGGACCCAGCCGCCGGCGATGAGCGCGGCGCCGCCGCGGCGGGCCCACCCGGGGCCGCGGGTGGTGTCGCGGAACAGCCGGCGCCACAGGTACCAGTTGGCCGTGACCAGCACGGTCAGTGCGACGAGCGCGAAGACGATCACCATGGCTATGACGTCCGGCCGAGTGCGCGCAGACCACGCAACCCGATGGCCCCGACGACCGTCCCCAATACGAAGGACACGACGGCCAGCGTGAGATGCACCCAGAAGTACGCGGTGGGGTCGCCGTCCTCGAACGCGAGCCCGCTGCTGTCCTTGACCAGGTTCTTGACGAAAGTGACCCAGATGATCCAGCTCCACACCCCGAAGGCGAGCAGGAACCAGGAGAGGCGGCGGCTGAGCGTCATGTGTTCAGTATCGCCGCCCGGTGTCCTGTTCCGTGACCGGGGTGGGGAGGGCAGCGGGACTTCGCGTCTTCGGCCGGGTACGTTCTGCGTCGTGCCCGCACCCATGAAGCAGACCGTCAGGCGCTCCCTGCTGGTCACCTCCGCGACCCTCGCGGCCCTCGCGCTGACCGCCCCCGTCTCGCTCGCCGCGCCGATCCCGCCCCCGTCGGCGCCCCGTTCGCCCTCGGCGTCGCCGCCCGCCTCGGCGTCGGCCTCGCCGTCCGCCGGAGCCTCGAAGCGGGCCTCGGCGTCCGCCGCTCCCTCGGTCACTCCCCCGGCGAAGATGTCGACCGTGGGCGGCGCCCGGCTCGGCCAGGCCGGCACCCAGGTGACGATCGCGGGCGGCGCGCCGGTGCTGCCGAAGGACCTCACGGCGCGGTCGTGGATCGTCGCGGACGCCGAGTCGGGCGATGTGCTCGCCTCGCACAACGCGCACTGGCGGCTGCCCCCGGCGAGCACGATGAAGATGCTGTTCGCCGACACCGTGCTGCCTCGTTTCCCCCGGGCCACCGTGCACAAGGTCGACCCGAAGGACCTGGCCGGCATCGGCTCGGGCTCCAGCCTCGTCGGCATAAAGGAGGGCGAGACGTATACGGTCCACGACCTGTGGCTCGGCGTCTTCCTGCGGTCGGGCAACGACGCCGTGCACGTCCTGTCCGCGATGAACGGCGGCGTCGCCGCCACGGTCGCCCAGATGAACGAGCACGCCGGCGAACTGCAGGCCCTCGACACCCACGTCGTCTCCCCGGACGGCTACGACGCGCCCGGGCAGGTCTCCTCGGCGTACGACCTGACGCTGTTCGCCCGTTCGGGCCTGCAGAAGAAGGACTTCCGGGAGTACTGCTCGACCGTCTCGGCCAAGTTCCCCGGCGAGACGACGAAGAACAAGAAGGGAAAGACCAGCCGCGGGACCTTCGAGATCCAGAACACCAACCGGCTGCTGAGCGGCGACTACGACATCTCCCAGTACCCGGGCATCGCGGGCGTCAAGAACGGCAACACCACCAACGCGGGCGCCACCTTCACCGGCGTCGCCGAGCGCAACGGCAAGGTGCTGCTCGTCACGGTCATGAACCCGGAGAAGTCCGACCACAACGAGGTCTACAAGGAGACCGCCGCCCTGTTCGACTGGGGGTTCCAGGCGGCCGGCAAGGTTACTCCGGTGGGCGAGCTGGTCGCGCCGAGGAACGCCGCGCAGCCGAGCGCCCAGCCCGGCGCGAACCCGTCCGCGGGGACGGGGCAGGCGGGCGGCGCGGGGAACGCGTCGGCGAAGCCGGTGGCGGGCGCGGTGGCGGACGACGGCTCCGGCGGCATGTGGATCGCGCTGGCGATCACCGGCGGTCTGTTGGTGCTGCTCGCGGGCGGCGCGTGGCTGGTCAACCGGCGCTGGCCGCTGCCGGACCTGGTACGACGTCGTCGCTGACGTCGATGTCCCCGGGCTCGTCGGGTGCGCTGCCGGTCGCCGTCCAGGCCGCGCAGTACAGGACCAGCTTCGCGGTGAAGTTGATCCACAGCAGCAGGGCGATGGGCACGCCGAACGCGCCGTACATGCTCTTCGCGGCCACGCCCTGCATGTATCCGCTCAGCAGCAGCTTCAGCAGCTCGAAGCCGACGGCGCCGATGAACGCGGCGACGACGAGCCGGCGGCGGCCCGGTTCGACGCCCGGCAGCAGGGTGAGGACGTAGAGCAGCAGCAGGAAGTCGGCGAGGACGGCGACGGCGAACGCGGCGGACCGCAGCAGGACGCTGCCCCAGCCGGCCTGGTCGATGCCTAGTTCGTCCGTGATCCAGTCGACCAGCGCCGAGGCGACGGTGGAGATCGCGAGGGTGAGCAGGAGCGCGCCGCCGAGCCCGACGAGGACACCGGCGTCCTTCGCCTTGGCGAGGACCGGGTTCTCGTCCTTGTCGGGCAGCTCCCACACCGCGCGCAGGCAGTCCCGCATCTGCCCGACCCAGCCGATGCCGGTGAGCAGCAGGACGGCGCCGGCGATGGACCCGATCGTGCCGGCGTTCTCGACCAGTCCGTTGATGTCGATCTGGTCGGAGATGCCGGGGACCTGGTCGGCGATCTTGTCCTGGAGTTCCTGCTGCCGGGACTCGCTCAGCGTGGCGGCGGCGACGGCTGCGGCGACGGTGAGCAGCGGGAAGAGCGCGACGAAGCTGACGAACGTCATCGCGGCGGCGAGCCGCGTCCACTTCACGCGGTCCAGGCGCTCGTACGACCGCCACGCGTGCGTGGCCATGAGACGCGCGACCGCCGGCCCGATCCCGGGCAGCTTGCTGAGCCAGTCCATGAGCCCACTCTGCCCTGCTCCGGGAGGATGACGCCGGGGGGAGGGGTACGAGTACGCCGACGCCACCGAAACTCCGGCAATATCGAGCCACATCTCATTAATCGCCCATTTCGGGGATGATCGTCACGTTTCACGACCGGTCGCCCGAGCAGGGGCGATACGGTCGCCGACATGCCTGCCGAGACCGTTCCCGGCACCGTCGCTCAGGAGCCCCTATGAAGGACGCCTCCGGCCTCCCCCAGTCCCTGCTCGTCCTCGGCGGCACGTCCGAGATCGCCCTGGCCACCGCGCGCCGGCTGATCGCCCGCCGCACCCGCACGGTGTGGCTGGCCGGGCGGCCGTCGCCGGCCCTGGAGTCGGCCGCCGCGAAGCTGCGGCTGCTGGGGGCGGACGTCCACACCGTGCCGTTCGACGCGCTGGACCCGGAGTCCCACGAGACGGTCCTCGGGAAGGTCTTCGCCGAGGGCGACGTCGACCTGGTGCTGCTCGCCTTCGGCGTCCTCGGCGACCAGGCGAACGACGAGCGCGAGCCGGCGGCCGCGGTGCGCGTCGCGCAGACCAACTACACGGGGGCGGTGTCCGCCGGCCTGATCGCCGCGCAGGCCCTGCAGGCGCAGGGACACGGCTCGCTGGTGGTGTTCTCGTCGGTGGCCGCCGAGCGGGCCCGCCGCTCCAACTTCATCTACGGCTCCAGCAAGGCCGGCCTCGACGCCTTCGCCCAGGGTCTGGGCGACGCCCTGCACGGCACCGGCGTCCACGTCATGGTCGTCCGCCCCGGGTTCGTGCGGACGGCGAAGACGGCCGGGCGGGAGGAGACGCCGCCGACGACCACCCCGGAGGAGGTCGCCACGGCCGTCGAACTGGGACTGCGGCGCCGCTCGGAGACGGTCTGGGCGCCCGGGGTGCTGCGCGCGGTGATGTCCGCCCTGCGCCACCTGCCGCGGGGCCTGTTCCGGCGACTGCCGCTCTGAACCGGTCGGCCCTGGACCGGCTGCCGCTCTGAACCGGTCGACCCTGGACCGGCTGCCGCTCTGAGCCCGCCGGACGGGACTCAGCGGGCCGGCAGGGAACCCCGGTCGACGTGGGCGGCCTGCGGGGGCACCACCGTGCCGCCGAAGGGGTACTCGCGGAGCTTGCGCCAGACGCCGTCGGCTCCCTGTTCGGCGAGGGCGAAGCCGGTGCAGGGCCACTCGGCCTCGTAGCCGGCGAGCTCCTGGAAGGCCCGGTCCATCGCCGCCTCGTCGATGCCGTGCGCGACGGTGACGTGCGGGTGGTACGGGAACTGCAGCTCACGCACGAGGGGCCCGGAGGCGTCCCGGATGCGCTGCTGGAGCCGAGCGCAGGTCTCCGCGCCCTGAACGACCCTCAGGTAGACCACCGGCGACAGCGGCCGGAACGTCCCGGTGCCGGACAGCCGCATCGGGAAGGGCCGGCCGGCCGCCGCGACCTCGGCGAGGTGCGCCTCGACGGCGGGCAGCGCGCCCGCGTCGATCTCGGTCGGCGGCAGGAGCGTGACGTGGGTGGGGATGCCGTGAGCCGCGGCGTCGCCGAAGCCTGTGCGCCGCTCCTGGAGCAGGCTGCCGTGAGGCTCCGGGACCGCGATCGACACGCCGATCGTTACGGTCCCCACGTCTTCTCCTGTCGTCATGTCGTGATGGCGGGGTGTGGTGCCGGGTTCGTACTCAGTCGTACGGCTATCGACTGTACGACCACCGCTGTGCTCTGGGCAGGCGCAGACGGAGTGATGTGCAGCGCTCTGCCGCGGGGAACATGTGTGCGGTGCGCCCCGAGTGCTTCGAAGCGCCTTCAGTGCTTCGCGGGCAGGAAGCCCATCCGCTCGTACGTCCGGGACAGCGTCTCGGCGGCCACGGCGCGTGCCTTCTCGGCGCCCTTGGCGAGGATCGAGTCGAGCGTCTCGGGGTCGTCCAGGTACTGCTGGGTGCGGTCCCGGAACGGCGTCACGAAGTCGACGACGACGTCGGCGAGGTCCGTCTTGAGCGCGCCGTAGAGCTTGCCCTCGTAAGCGAGCTCCAGCTCGGGGACGCTTCGGCCGGTCAGCGTCGAGAGGATCGTGAGCAGGTTGCTGACGCCGGGCTTGTTCGCGGCGTCGTAGCGGATGACCGTGTCGGTGTCGGTGACCGCGCTGCGCACCTTCTTCGCGGTGGCCTTCGGCTCGTCGAGCAGGTTGATGAGGCCCTTGGGCGTGGACGCCGACTTGCTCATCTTGATCGACGGGTCCTGGAGGTCGTAGATCTTCGCGGTCTCGCGCAGGATGTACGGCTTCGGGATGGTGAACGTCTCGCCGTAGCGGCCGTTGAAGCGCTCGGCGAGGTCGCGGGTGAGCTCGATGTGCTGGCGCTGGTCCTCACCCACCGGGACCTCGTGGGCCTGGTAGAGCAGGATGTCGGCGACCTGGAGGATCGGGTACGTGAAGAGGCCGACGCTCGCGCGGTCGGCGCCCTGCCGGGCGGACTTGTCCTTGAACTGCGTCATCCGGCTGGCCTCGCCGAAGCCGGTGAGGCAGTTCATGACCCAGGCGAGCTGCGCGTGCTCGGGGACGTGGCTCTGGACGAACAGCGTGCAGCGCTCGGGGTCGAGACCGGCCGCGAGGAGCTGGGCGGCGGCCAGCCGCGTGTTCGCGCCGAGCTCCTTCGGGTCCTGCGGGACCGTGATCGCGTGCAGGTCGACGACCATGTAGAAGGCGTCGTGGGACTCCTGCAGGGCCACCCACTGGCGGACGGCGCCGAGGTAGTTGCCGAGGTGGAACGAGCCTGCGGTGGGCTGGATTCCGGAGAGCACGCGCGGTCGGTCTGAGGCCATGCCTCTTATTGTCTCAGAGCGCGGGGACCACCCGGAACGGGTCCCGGGCGGCCGCGCGAGCCGCCCGGGAGGCCGCCGGGTCAGCCGAGGTCGATCTCCGGGTACAGCGGGAAGCCCGCGACCAGGTCGGTCGCCCGGCGGGAGATCTCGTCCGCGATCTTCCCGTCCAGGACGTGGGAGGCCTTCGACGGCGCGCCCGACTTCGTGGTGCCGGGCTCGGCCGCGGTGAGGACCCGGTCGATCAGGGCCGCGACCTCGTCCATCTCCGCCGTGCCGAGGCCCCGGGTGGTCAGCGCGGGGGTGCCGATGCGGATGCCGGACGTGTACCAGGCGCCGTTCGGGTCGGCCGGGATGGCGTTGCGGTTGGTGACGATGCCCGAGTCGAGCAGCGCGGCCTCGGCCTGGCGGCCGGTGAGGCCGTAGGAGGAGGCTACGTCGATCAGGTTGAGGTGGTTGTCCGTGCCGCCGGTGACCAGGGTCGCGCCGCGCCGCATCAGGCCCTCGGCGAGCGCGCGGGAGTTGTCGACGATGCGCTGGGCGTAGTCCTGGAAGGAGGGCTGCCGGGCCTCGGCGAGGGCGACGGCCTTGGCGGCCATGACGTGCGGGAGCGGACCGCCGAGGACCATCGGGCAGCCGCGGTCGACCTGGTCCTTGAGGGAGTCGTCGCACAGGACCATGCCGCCGCGCGGTCCGCGCAGCGACTTGTGGGTGGTGGTGGTGACGATCTGCGCGTGCGGGACCGGGTCGAAGTCGCCGGTCAGGACCTTGCCGGCGACCAGGCCCGCGAAGTGCGCCATGTCCACCATCAGGGTCGCGCCGACCTCGTCGGCGATCTCCCGCATGATCCGGAAGTTCACCAGACGGGGGTACGCCGAGTAGCCCGCGACGATGATCATCGGCTTGAACTCGCGGGCCGTCGTGCGCAGCGCGTCGTAGTCGATGAGGCCGGTGGCGGGGTCCGTGCCGTAGGAACGCTGGTCGAACATCTTGCCGGAGATGTTCGGGCGGAAGCCGTGCGTGAGGTGGCCGCCGGCGTCCAGGGACATGCCGAGCATGCGCTGGTTGCCGAAGGCCTGGCGCAGCTCGGCCCAGTCGGCCTCGGAGAGGTCGTTGACCTGGCGGGCGCCGGTCTTCTCCAGGAACGGGACCTCGACGCGGTCGGCGAGGACGGCCCAGAAGGCGACCAGGTTGGCGTCGATGCCGGAGTGCGGCTGGACGTAGGCGTGGCGGGCCCCGAAGAGCTCGCGGGCGTGCTCGGCGGCGAGCGACTCGACGGTGTCCACGTTGCGGCAGCCGGCGTAGAAGCGGCGGCCTACGGTGCCCTCGGCGTACTTGTCGCTGAACCAGTTGCCCATCGCGAGGAGGGTGGCCGGGGAGGCGTAGTTCTCCGAGGCGATCAGCTTGAGCATCTCGCGCTGGTCGGAGAGCTCCTGGCCGATGGCGTCGGCGACGCGCGGCTCGACGGCGCGGATCACGTCGAGGGCGGCGCGGAAGGCCGTGGACTCGGTGGACAGGGGTGCGGAATTCTCGGGCATCGGGACCTCCGGACGTGGCGTACGGCGAGTTCGGTTCGGCCCAGGCGCACGGCACTGTCACTGCTCACGGGCCGCTCCCCGATGGTCCGTCCCATCCCAGCGCGCCAGTCACGGCCCGTTCAGCAGCCTACCGGGTACGGGTCAGAGGATCACGTGCGGGACGAAGCGGGCGTACTCGTCCGTGATCAGGCCGGCGGACTCCCGGATGCCGAGGCCGGCCGACTCCCCGTCCACGACCCAGGCGCCGAGGACGACGTGGTTGCCGTCGAAGGCGGGAAGCGGTTCGAGCTGCTGGTAGCAGCAGGGCTCGTCGTCGCGGACGACGGGAGCGGCGCCCTTCTCGTGGATCGTGACGCCGGCCCCCTCACGGCCCAGCAGCGGCTTGGCGACGTAGCCGGTGGTCGCCGCGAGGTCGCGCGGGCCGTCGAGGTAGGCGGGCAGCAGGTGCGGGTGGCCGGGGTTCAGTTCCCACAGGACGGCGAGCAGCGCCTTGTTGCTGAGGAGCATCTTCCAGGCGGGCTCGATCCACAGGGTGCTGCCGGTGCCGCCGCCGTTGTCGAGGGTGTCGAGGACATGGCCGGCGAAGCGGTCGGTGGTGAGCCATTCCCAGGGGTAGAGCTTGAAGCAGCTGCGGATGAAGCGGAGTTGCCCGTCGACGAAGCGGCCGGACAGCGGGTCGAAGCCGATCTCCTCCATGGAGATCCAGTCGGTGTCCAGGCCGGCCTGTTCGGCGGTCTCCTTGAGGTAGGCGACCGTCATCAGGTCCTCGCCGAGCTCGTCGGCCGAGGAGTGCGCGAAGTAGAGGGGGTTGCCGGGCGGGAGCAGCGCGGCCTGCTTCCTCCAGGCGGCGACCAGGCGTTCGTGCAGGGAGTTCCACTGGTCGGCTCCGGGGAAGCGGTCCTCCATCCAGAACCACTGGGGGGAGGCGGCCTCCACGAGGGAGGTGGGGGTGTCGGCGTTGTACTCCAGGAGTTTCGCCGGGCCCGTCCCGTCGTAGCGGAGGTCGAACCGGCCGTAGACGGAGGGGAGTTCGGTGCGCCGCCGCCAGGCCTCGGCGACCGCAGCGGCGATCCGCGGGTCGGTGATGCCGAGGTCGGCGAGGCGGTCCGCGTCCACCAGGTGCCCGGCCGCCGCCAGGCACAGGGCGTGCAGCTCCTCGACGGTCTCCTCCAGCGCCTCGACCTCGTCGAGGGTGAAGGCGTAGTACGCGCTCTCGTCCCAGTAGGGGCGCAGGCTGCCGTCGGGGTGACGGGTGAGGGGGTAGACGAGGCCCTGTTCCTCGACGGTGCGCTGCCAGCCGGGGCGGGGTTCGACGGTGTGACGTCGCATGGGTGACGGTGTCCTGTTCAGCCGCTCGGTCGTCGGTTCGCCGGGTCGTCCGGTCGGTCAGCCGCCGGAGCTGCCCTTGTGGCTGCCGCCGTCGCCGTCCCCGCCGAAGCCGCCGCGGTCGACGCCGGCGCCGCCGCCGCTGCTCGACCCGCCGGAACCGCCGGACCCCTTGCCCGGCTTGCCGAGGGAGCCGCCGTCGACCCAGGAGCCCTGCTTCTTGCCGCCGTAGTACCAGACGCCGTTCGACGTGCTCTTGGAGGACTTGCAGTTCTTGTCGGCGACGACCTTGTACCCCTTGGCGAGGGTGTAGCTGTCGCGGTCGACGCAGCGCTTGTCGGGGTCGGAGGAGCAGGCGGTGAGTGCGGTGGCGAGCAGCCCCACGCCTCCGAGCACGACCGTGCCCGAACGAAGTCGTCGACGGGTTTCCGCCATGTCCGTGTCTCCCCCTGTGCGCATCGCCCCTACGGCGATTTCCGGTCGACAGCCTAGACATCGGGGTGGGAGCGCCCGAAGGCGGCCCGAAGGCAACCCACTCGCCTACAGTCCGTTTCGTGCTCTTGGGAATGGTGTGCGCGCTCGGTGCGGCGGTCTGCTTCGGTGCGGCGACGGTGTTGCAGGCGATGGCGGCGCGGGCGGCGGCCGCCGAGGGCGGCGCCGGGAGCGGTCACGGAGGGGACGCGGCGCTGCTGCTGCGGGCCGTGCGGCAGTGGCGGTATCTGGCGGGGCTGGGGCTGGACGGGCTGGGGTTCGTGTTCCAGATCGTCGCGCTGCGGTCGGTGCCGATCTACGCCGTGGGGGCGGCCCTCGCATCGAGCCTCGCGGTGACGGCGGTGGTCGCCGCGCGACTGCTGCACGTGCGGCTGAGCCGGATCGAGTGGGCGGCCGTGGCGGTGGTGTGCGCGGGGCTCGCGATGCTGGGGCTGGCCTCCGGTGCGGAGGGGGAGGAGAGCGGGCCGGCCGCCCTGCCGTGGGCGATGCTCGGCGCGGCGGTCGCGATGCTCGGCCTGGGGCTGGTCGGCGGGCGGCTGCCGGAGCGGGGGCGGGCGCTGGTGCTGGGCCTGGGCGCGGGATGCGGGTTCGGGGTGGTGGAGGTGGCGGTGCGGTTGATCGACTCGGTGTCCCCCGTGGAACTGCTGACCGACCCGGCCCTGTACGCGCTGCTGCTGGGCGGTGGGGCCGCGTTCCTGCTGCTGACGACGGCCCTGCAGCGGGGGTCGGTGACGACGGCCACGGCGGGGATGGTGATCGGGGAGACGATCGGGCCGGCGCTGGTGGGCGTGGTGTGGCTGGGCGACCGCACCCGGGAGGGGCTGGCGTGGCTGGCCGTGCTGGGCTTCGCGGTCGCCGTCGCGGGGGCGCTGGCGCTGGCCCGGTTCGGGGAGGCGCCGGAAACGGCGCCGCCTTCGGAATGAAGGTCGTCCGGTGACCTCGGCTGCTCGTCCGGTGATCAACCGGATGCGCAGCCGCTCTTTTCTTTTCGATTCCGGCCGCAGCGGTGACGAGACCTGCCGAAAGCCTCTTTTCGGACAGCAGGCGACACTGGTGAAAGTTTGAAGAACCTGTGAACGCAAGCGCTCTCTGGCGCGTACTCGACGGTGTGACCAGTAATCCCGTCACCGTCACCGCCGCTTATCACGTGGTGCCGGGCCGAGAGGCCGACTTTCATTCCTGGGGGTGGGGGATGCTGGGCGCGAGCGCACAGCAGCCCGGATTTCTGGGAGGTGGTGTACTCGTCGACGAAGGGGCGGAATGGCATGTGGTCTATCGCTTCGTCAGCGAGGGCGCGGCGCGCGCCTGGGAGGACTCCGCCGACCGGGTGCGGTGGGACGCCCGGACGCAGGGTATCGCCCGGCAGACGGACCGACGCAGCGTACGGGGCTCCAGAGCGTGGTTCGACGCCCAGACGCCCGCGCCGAAGCCGCAGACCCCACCGGGTCCGCCGTCGAAATGGAAGTTGTGGTTCGTGAATATGAGCGCCGTTTTCCCGCCGGTGCTCCTCTTCAATATCATCGTGCTTCCCTATCTCGGCGGACTCAATCCTTTCGTGCGCACGCTGCTGTTATGTCTGTGCGTGACGGCCCTCGTCACCTGGATTCTCATGCCCCGCCTCCAGCGTTTCTTCAAGAAATGGCTGTATCCACCGCTCCAGGCACTCCGCGGTCGCCACAAACGCACCGCGTAGGCCAGAGAACGACCCTAGGGAGGTGGGCGGGTGAAAACCCTGCTCATCGACAATTACGACTCGTACACGTACAACCTTTTCCAGCTGATCGCCGAGGTCAACGGCGAGGAGCCGGTGGTGATCCTCAACGACGCCCCGGCGGACGCCGTCCCCGACCTCACCGCGTTCGACAACGTGGTGGTGTCGCCGGGTCCCGGGCATCCGGCGAAGGCACGTGACTTCGGCATCAGCGCCCGCGTGCTGGCCGAGTCCCCGCTGCCGGTGCTCGGCGTCTGCCTCGGCCACCAGGGCATCGCGCTCGGGGAGGGCGGCCGGGTGTCGGCCGCCCCGCGGCCCCGGCACGGGCATCTGTCGGCCGTCCGGCACGACGAGCGGGACCTGTTCCAGGGGCTGCCCCAGAACTTCACCGCCGTCCGCTACCACTCGCTGGCCGTGCGCGAGCCGCTGCCGGACTCCCTGGAGGCCACGGCCTGGGCGGAGGACGGCGTCCTGATGGGTCTGCGGCACCGCGAACGGCCGCTGTGGGGCGTGCAGTTCCACCCGGAGTCGGTGCTCACCGAGTACGGCCACCGGATGCTGGTGAACTTCCGCAACCTCACGGCCGAGCGGGCCCGCAAGACGCGGACGAAGAACACCGCGGTCACGCCCGCGGCCGCCGCGATGCCGCGGCAGAGGGTGACCGTCCCCGCCCCGCGCCGGGGAAGCGGACCCGCCTACCGGCTGCACACCCGCCGCATCGCCGTGGCGATCGACGCGGAGGCCGCCTTCACCCGGCTGCACGGCGACGCGCCCCGGGCGTTCTGGCTGGACAGCGCCCGGGTAGAGCGCGGCCTGTCCCGCTTCTCGTTCTTCGGCGACGACAGCGGTCCGCTCGCCGAGTTCGTCCGGTACGACGTCGAGGCCGGGCGCTGCGAGATCGAGCGGGCCGGACGGCCGACGCGCAAGGTCCGGGCGAGCGTCTTCGACTACCTCAAGCGGCAGCTCGCCAGCCGCCGGGTCGACGCCACCGGGCTGCCCTTCGACTTCACCGGCGGCTACGTCGGCTACTTCGGCTACGAGACGAAGGCCGACTGCGGCTCCCCGAACCGGCACCGCTCCGCCGTCCCGGACGCCTGCTGGCTGTTCGCCGACCGGCTGGTCGCGGTGGACCACCAGGAGGGCTTCACCTACGCCGTCTGCCTGGCCGAGGACACCCCGCAGGCCGCCTTGGAGGCCGCCGACTGGCTCGAGAGCACGCTGGCCCGGCTCACCTCGCTGCCCGCGGAGTCCGACCGGACGCCGGCCCCCGGGCCGTCGGCGCAGGCGGACCTCGGGGCCGCCGAACCGTGGCTGGTGCGGGACCGCGAGACCTACCTCGCGGACATCGCGGCCTGCCGGCGGGCGCTCGCCGAGGGTGTCAGCTACGAGGTCTGCCTGACCGACGCCGCCCGGTTACCCGCACCGGCCGACGCCCTCGCCTTCTACCGGACGCTGCGCCGCGTCAACCCCGCCCCGTACGCGGCCTTCCTGCGGCTCGGCGACCTCGACGTGGCGGGCTCCTCGCCGGAGCGGTTCCTGCGGATCACCCGGGACGGGGTCGCCGAGGCGAAGCCCATCAAGGGCACCGCGCCGCGCGGCGCCGATCCGCTGGAGGACGCCCGGCTGCGGGACGCGCTGGCGGCGGACGCCAAGACGCGCGCCGAGAACCTGATGATCGTCGACCTGCTCCGCAACGACCTCGGTCGGGTCTGCCGGACCGGCACCGTGCGGGTCTCCCGGCTCATGGCCGCCGAGACGTACCCGACCGTGCACCAGCTCGTCTCCACCGTGGAGGGACGGCTGCGCGAGGGCACCGACGCGGTGGACTGCGTGCGCGCCTGCTTCCCCGGCGGCTCGATGACGGGCGCGCCGAAGCTGCGCACGATGGAGATCATCGACGAATTGGAGACCCAGGCGCGCGGCGTGTACGCGGGCGCGCTCGGCTATCTGGGCTGCAGCGGCGGCGCGGACCTGAACATCGTCATCCGCACCGCGGTCCTCGCCGACGGATCGATGCAGCTGGGCGCGGGGGGCGCGATCGTCCTCGACTCCGATCCGGTCGCCGAGTACGACGAGATGCTGCTGAAGACGGCCGCGCAGATGCGGGCCCTGCGGGAGGACGCCGAGGGCGGCGCGGCGGCCCCGCAGCCCGGCCCCGCCACCGCCGAGGAGGCCTCCCGATGACGACGCGACGTCCCCCGGCGGCGCCCCGGGCCACGCCGGCTCCGCAGGTCGCGACGGCTCCGCGGGTCACGACGGTGTCCCCCGACGCGCCGGCCCCGCGTGCCTCGGCCGTGCCCCGGGCGAGGAGGGACGGCGACGTCCCCGGCAACCTCGCAGCGCAGCTGGCCGACCTCGCCGAGCGGCGGGGCTGGGCCGGGCGGCCCGCGTTCCACCAGGGGCACCGGCGCTGGACCCACGGCGAGGTGCACGACCTCGGGGCTCGGGCGGCCGGGGTGCTCGCGGGGCACGGGGTGCGGGCCGGCGACCGGGTGCTGCTCGCACTGCCCGACGGCGTGGCGTGGGTGGCGGCCTTCCTCGGCGTGGCCCGGCTCGGGGCCGTCGCCGTCCTGGTCAACCCCGAACTGCCCGCCGCCGAGCACGCGTTCATGGCCGAGGACAGCGAGGCCGCGCTCTGCCTGACGGGACCGGGGCTGGAGGACCGCTTCGCCGGCCGGACACGGCTCGGCGCCGACGAGCTCCTCGCGCTGGCCCCCGCCGCCGAGCCGGCAGCCGTCCACCCGGTCGACGCGCACACGCCGCTGTACGTGCAGTACACCTCCGGCACCACGGGCCGTCCGAAGGGCGTCGTGCACGCGCACGGCGACCCGAAGGCCTACCACGACCTGATCGGCCGGCGGCTGCTCGGGATCACCGAGGAGGACGTCACCCTGTCGGTGTCGAAGCTGTACTTCGCGTACGGCTTCGGCAACGCCTTCGTCTTCCCGCTGTTCTCCGGATCGTCCGCCGTCCTGGTGGACCGGCGTCCGACGCCCGCCGCCGTCGACGAGCTCGTCGCCCGGCACCGGGTCACCCTCCTCTACTCGGTGCCGTCGGCGTACGCGGCGCTGGTCGCCGACCGGGGCAGCGGGCACGGCGCCTGCTTCGCCTCGGTGCGCGCCGCGGTGTCGGCCGGCGAGGGCCTGCCCGACGGGCTCGGCGGCCGGGTCGCCGAACTGCTCGGCGCGCCGGTGCTGGAGCAGATCGGCTCCACCGAGGCCGGTCACGCCTTCTGCGCCAACAGCCTCGGTCACGACCGTCCCGGCACCGTCGGGCGTCCCGTGCCGGGGTTCGAGGTGGAGCTGCGCGACCGGGCCGGGCGGCCGGTGCCGGACGGCGCGGAGGGCGAGATGTGGGTGCGCGGGCCGACGCTGACGTCCGGCTATCTGAACCGGCCGGAGGAGACCGGGCGCACCCTGGTCGGCGGCTGGCTCGCCACCCACGACCGGGCCCGCCGCGAGCCGGACGGCTCCTACCGGCATCTGGGCCGCACCGACGACATGGAGATGGTCGGCGGGATCACCGTCTCCCCGCTGGAGGTGGAGGCCGTGCTGCGGACCCGCCCTGCGGTGCGCGAGGTCGCGGTCGCCGCCGTCACGGACGGGCGCGGCTCCAGCCGGCTGCGCGCCTTCGTGGTCCCCGCCGGCCCGGTCGCCGCCGGTCTCGAGGACGAACTCCTCGCCCTGGCGCGCGAGCGGCTCGCCGCCTTCAAGGTGCCGAGGAGCGTCAGCTTCGTGACGTCCCTGCCGCGCACCGCCACCGGAAAGCTCCGCCGCCATCTGGTCCGCCAGGGGGCGTGGTGACCCCCGCGGGTCCCTGCCGCACGGCCGAAAGGAACAGTCACATGTCGCAGCAACGCCGGCTCGCCGACCGCGGGTTCTATCTGGGCCCGCTGTTCCGGCGGGCGGCCGACCGGCACGGCGCCGTGTTCGTCACCCTGGACCGGCCGCTGGACACCCATCCCGGCCTCGGCGTCGACCTGGACTACGCGGTCCTCGCCGACGTGGTCGAGGAGCTGTCGGGCCGGCTGTGGGCGGCCGGGGTACGGCCCTTTGAGCAGGTGGCCCTGCACAAGACGGACAACGTCGACATCGTCCTGCTGACCTGCGCGATCTCCCGTATCGGGGCGGTCCCCGTGCTGCTCTCCCCCGGCCTCGCGGGCCCGGTCGTCGGGCAGCTGCTGGAACGGCTGCAGGAGCCCTGGCTGATCACCGACCGAGCCAAGCTGGAAGGTCCGCTGAAGGGCGTCGACGTCCACGTGCGGCGGACGCTGTCCGTCGACGACGCACCCGGCGCCGAGCCGCTGGGCGGGTTCACCTGCGGCGAGCCTCCCGCGCCCGTGCGGCTGCACGCCCGCGAGCCCGCGCTGATCACCCACAGCTCCGGCACCACCGGCGTCCCCAAGCTGGCCGTGCACTGCCCGAACACCATGTGGAACCGGCTGGTCCCGCAGCAGGCGATGGGCTGGCCCACCCGCGGCGAGACGGCCGCGCTGCACATGTCGTTCGTGCACTCGCGCTTCTACCACCTGCTCGGCGTCCTGCTGCGCTTCGGCAGCCCGCTCGTGCTGATCACCGACCCGGACCCGGCCGCCGTACGGCCGCTGCTGGTCCGTCACCGGCCCGGCATCGTCGAGACCCACCCCAACACGTTCGTGCTGTGGGAGGAGCTGGCCGACGCGCCCGGCGCCCCGCTGTCCCGGGTGAAGTCGTACGGCTCCACGTTCGACGCGATCCACCCGCGCACCGTGCGCCGGCTGCTGGGCGCGTCGAAACGCCGCGCTCCCTGGCTGGTCCAGCTGTACGGGCAGAGCGAGACGGGGCCGGTCGCGGTCCAGTGGTTCACCCGGCGCAGCGCGCAGCGGGCGGACGGCCGCCGGGTCGGAACGGGCATCCCCGGCTTCACCCGGCTGCGGATCACCGGCCCCGACGGCCGGCCGGTCGCGCCCGGCACGCCCGGCCGTATCGAGGCGCGCACCCGGGGACGCATCCTCACCTACCTCGGCGCGCGGGCGCAGTACGAGCGCCAGCTCGACGACGGGTGGTGGCAGATGGGCGACATGGGCGTCCTGAACCGGCTGGGCGCACTGCGTCTGATCGACCGTGAGATCGACCGGATCGACGCCGTGCACAGCAGCCTCGAGGTGGAGGACACGCTGATGGAGCGTCTGGAGGAGCTGCGCGAGGTGGTCATCGTGCCCGGCGCGGACCGGGAGCCGGTGCCGGTGGTGTGCGTGCGGGGCGAGCGGCCGCTCGATGCGGAGCGCTGGCGGGCGGCCACGGCCGATCTGCCCGCGATGGCCGAGCCGCGGCAATGGCGGTTCGAGGACCTGCCGATGACGGCGACCTGGAAGGTGAAGCGGGTGGAGATCACCCGGCTGCTGACCGGGACGCCGCGGGGCGTGCACGCGTGAACCCGGCCGTCGTCGTGGGCGCGGGCCCCGTCGGTCTGTCGGCGGCGCTCGCGCTGCGCGCGCACGGCCTGCCGGCGCTGGTGCTGGAGGCGGACCCCGAGGACCGCGAACGGCCGGGCAGCCGCGCCCTGTTCGTGCACCGCGAGACCCTCGCGCTGCTCGACGGGGTGGCTCCGGGGCTGGCCGCCGAGATCACCGCCTACGGGCGCACCTGGCACACCCGGCGGACCCTGTACCGGGGCCGCGAGGTGTACGCCCGCACGTTCCCGCCCCGGTCCGGCCCCTCGACGGCCCTGCCGCCCTTCACCAGCCTGCGCCAGGTGGACACCGAGCGGTTCCTGCGCGCCGCCTGCGCACGGGCGGGGGTCGAGTTCGTGTGGGGGGCGCGCGTCACGGACGTGCGCACCGCCCCGGACGGGGCCGTGCTGAGCGGCGAGGACGGGCGGGAGTGGCACGCCGGGCACGTCGTCGCCGCCGACGGGGCGCGCTCGGCGGTCCGGCGCGGGCTGGGCATCGCCATGGAGGGCGTGCGCGGCGAGGGATTCCACGTCGTGGTGGACGTGGCCGACGTGCCCGGCGCCGAACTGCCGCTGGAGCGCGTCTTCCACTACGAGCATCCGGGGGTGGGCGGCCGCAGCGTGATGCGGGTGCCGTTCACCGGGGGCTTCCAGGTCGACCTGCAGTGCCGCGACGACGACGCGCAGGAGGCCTTCGGCACCGAGGAGGCCGTACGGCAGTGGCTGCCGGCGGTCGTCGGCGACGGATACGACGGCAGGATCCTGTGGGTGTCGACGTACCGCTTCCTGCGCAAGGTCGCCGCGTCGTTCACGGATCCGCACCGGCGGGTGCTGCTCGTCGGCGAGTCGGCGCACCTGTTCCCGCCGTTCGGGGCGCGCGGCATGAACAGCGGGATCGCCGACGCGGTGGCGGCGGCCGACGCCGTCGCCGCCGGCACGGACCGGGCCGTCGAGGAGTTCGCCGGGACGCGTCGGGCGGCGGGGCTGTTCAACAGCGCCGCCGCGGGGCTCGCGCTGGAGCATCTGCGCCCCCGGCGCCGGACCGTACGGCTGCGGCAGCGGGCGGCGGCCGCCCTCGCGCCGGTGCTGCCCTCGTGCGGGTCGTGGCTGGAGCACGCGCCGTACGGGCCCCGCGGCGGGGCGCCGGCGGCGGCCGGCAAGTACTGAGCGGGACGTCCGGAGAGGGACAGACGATGACGCAGACGATGACGCAGGCATTGACGCAGGCGATGACGCAGGCGGCGATGGTGGAGGGGCTGTCGGGGTGGACGTCAGCCGGGGGGCTGGCGCCCGCCGCCGAGGCCGGCGGGCGGTTGCTCGTCGCGGACTCGTGGCTGGTGCGCGACGGCCGGGTGCGCGGTCTGGAACGGCACCGGGAACGGTTCCTGCGGGCCTGCGGCGAGTGCAGCGGTCCGCCGCTGCGCCGGCTGGTGGAGTTCTGGCGGGACATGACCGCCGCCCTGCCGCGGTCCGGCGCGTGGTTCCCCCGGGTGGAACTCGCCGCCGGTTCGCTGGAGTTGCGGCTGCTGCTGCGGCACGCCCCGCAGCTCGAGCCGGACGTCCGGGTCTGGGCCGCGGGCCAGCCCGATCCGCGGACCATGCCGCGCCGCAAGGGGCCCGACCTCGACGCGCTGGCCCGGGTGCGCCGCCGGGCGGCCGGTGCGGGCGCGACGGAGGCGGTGCTGGTCGCGCCCTCCGGCGCGGTGCTGGAGGCGGCCACCGCGAGCGTCCTGTGGTGGGAGGACGACACGCTGTGTCTGCCGCCGCCCAGGCTGCCGGTCCTGGCCGGGGTGACCGGTCGGCTGATCCAGGAACGGGCCCACCGCCTCGGCGTCCGGGTCGCGCACCGCGAGCGGACGCCCGCCGAGCTGGACGGCCGGGAGGTGTGGCTGGTGAACGCGCTGCACGGCATCCGCCCGGTCACGGCCTGGGCGGGCGGTCCGCTCACCCCCGGGCCGGCGGTGCGGGCGGCGGAATGGCAGCGGTGGCTGGAATCGCAGAGCGAGCCGCTGCCCCGGGTGTGAGGAAGAGGCCGAAGAGGCCGAAAAAGAATCGGACAGTCGGCGGAACAGAAATACGGGCACCGGAAGACAGGACCGGCGCCCGCATTTTTGCGTTGTGCTGAATTCCTTCGCCATTGCCCCAGCCATTCGTCGGCCGGCGGATTTCTTGCTATTTCTTCGCCGGCTGGTAGGCGCCCGGGACCATGCGCGTCGCGACGGCGATGCGGTTGTAGGCGTTGATGACGGTGGCCGCCCAGATCAGCGCGGCGAGCTGCGCTTCGTCGAAGACCTCCGCGGCCTCCGCGTACACCGCGTCCGGCACGTGACCGTCGTGCACCAGGGTCACGGCCTCGGCCAACGCCAGTGCGGCGCGCTCGCGTTCAGAGAAGAAGGGGGTCTCCCGCCAGGCGTTCAGCGCGTAGATGCGCTGCTCGGTCTCACCCTCGGCGCGGGCGTCCTTGGTGTGCATGTCGAGGCAGAACGCGCAGCCGTTGAGCTGCGAGGCGCGGATCCTGACCAGCTCCAGGATCTCGGGTTCGACCTTGGCGTCCCGGGCGGCGGAAACCGCGGCGCCATGCAGGGCGCCCATCGCGGAGGACACGTCCGGGGTTGTCTTCTTGAGCGCCACGCGCGACACGGAATTACTGTTCGTCATGGTGGGACTGTATCCGGGAAATTCCAGGAAATCTATCCGGGAAAAACAATTCCCGAGCCGTTGTCGCCGAGAGGAAGAGCGGCGCACAGGGAGTCCAGCGCGCCGGACCAGGCGTGGTCCGGCGGGGTGCCGTAGCCCACGACCAGAGCGTCGAGCGGAGCGGCGACCGCCCCGGCGTGCCGATGGCGCGGGGTGAGGCCGTCGACCGCCAGACCACGCCGGGCCGCCGCCCGTAATACGGCCGCCTCCGTGCCCGGCGGCAGACGCAGGACGGCGTGCAGGCCCGCCGCGATGCCGGTGACCCGGATCGCCGGGGCCCGCTCGGCCAGGGCGGCGACCAGCGCGTCGCGGCGCCGGCGGTAGCGCGTGCGCATGGCCCGCACATGACGGTCGTAGGCGCCCGAGGCGATGAACTCCGCGAGCGTCAGCTGGTCGAGGACCCCGCAGGTGTCCATCCCGCCCTTGGCCTCCGTCACCTCCTCCGCCACTCCCGGCGGCAGCACCATCCAGCCCAGCCGCAGGCCGGGCGCCAGCGACTTGCTCGCCGTGCCCAGGTACACCACGTGATCGGGGTCGAGCCCCTGGAGGGCTCCCACGGACTGGCGGTCGTAGCGGAACTCGCCGTCGTAGTCGTCCTCCAGGACCAGACCGCCGGTGCGCCGCGCCCAGTCCACGACGGCCGCCCGGCGGTCGTGGTGCAGCGGCACGCCCATCGGGAACTGGTGGGCGGGGGTGAGCAGGACCGCGCCGGCGTCCGTCGACCCGACCGCCGGGTCCGTGCCCCGGTCGTCGAACGGCAGGGCGGTGGTGGTCAGCCCCGCCGCCGCCAGCAGCCGCCAGTGCTCGTCCAGGCCGTAGGACTCGACGGCCACCGAGCGCGCCCCGCGGGCCCGCAGGACCTTCGCGAGCAGGCTGAGGCCGTGCGCGAACCCGGCGCACACCACGATGCGTTCGGGGTCGGCGCGCACCCCGCGGGCGCGGGAGAGGTAGCCGGCGAGGGCGGTGCGCAGCTCCCCCCGGCCGCGCGGGTCGCCGTAGCCGAAGGCGTCGGAGGGGGCCGCGGCGAGGGCGCGGCGGGCCGCGCTGAGCCAGGGGGCGCGCGGGAAGGAGGCGAGGTCGGGGCTGCCGGGCCGCAGGTCGTGGACGGGCCGGCGGTCTGCGGGGCGGTGGGGGGCCGAGTTCGCCGGAGGCACGACGTGCCGTTCGGACACCCGCGTGCCCGAGCCCTGGCGGGCGGTGAGCCAGCCCTCGGCGACCAGGTCGGTGTAGGCGTCGGCGACCGTGTTGCGGGCGACGCCCAGGTCGGCGGCCAGGGAGCGGGAGGAGGGCAGCCGGGTGCCGGGCGGCAGCCGGCCGCTGCGGACGGCCTCGCGCAGGCCGTCGGTCAGGCCCCGCCGCACGTGCGGTCCGGTCGGCTCCACGTGCAGGTCGACCCCGAAAGTGGCCCATGGTTTCGCCATGGAAATGGACCATACCCCTGGGCTGCCTGCGGCCTAGGGTCGAAGCCATGACGACCGACGCACCCGCCCCGACCACCACGACGACGAGCACGATGACCAGCCCCACGGTCTCCCCCGCCACCGGCCCCACCGGCCCGGCGGCCGGCCCCGCGACCGACGCACCCGCCCCGGCCACCGGCGAGCGGACGGGCTACGCGCCCGAGCACACCCCCCGGCTGGACTGGTCCGCGCACGCCCCCGAGGTGTACAAGGCGATGCTCCGGCTGGACGCCGCCGCCCGGAAGGGCCTCGACCCCACGCTGCTGGAACTGGTGAAGATCCGGGCCTCTCAGCTCAACCGCTGCGCCCTCTGCGTCGACATGCACAGCAAGGACGCGCTCGCGGCGGGCGAGAGCGTCGAGCGGATCGTCCAGCTCAGCGCCTGGGAGGAGTCGGGGCACTTCTACACGGAACAGGAGCTTGCGGCCCTGGCGCTGACCGAGGCGGTGACGGTGCTGACGGAGGGCTTCGTGCCGGACGCGGTGTACGCGAGGGCTGCCGAGCACTTCGACGAGCCCGCACTCGCGCAGCTGATCGCCGCGATCACGGTGATCAACGCGTGGAACCGGTTCGGCGTGACGTGCCGGCTGGTGCCGGGGCACTACCGGCCGGGGCAGCACGCGTGAGCGGGACGGACGGCCCCGGCCGCGAGGTGGGGACGCCGTGAGCAAGGCGGACGACTTCCGCCGGCTGCACCACAACCGGCTGCCGGACGACCCACTCGTGCTGCCCGGACCGTGGGACGCGGCCAGCGCCCAGGTCTTCGCCGAGGCGGGCTTTCCGGCGCTCGCGACGCCCAGCGCGGGTGTGGCCGCCTCCCTCGGGTACGCCGACGGGAAGACCCCTGCGGACGAGATGTTCGCCGCGGTCGCCCGGATCGTGCGGGCGGTGGACGTGCCGGTGTCCGCGGACGTCGAGGACGGGTACGGGCTGGCGCCGAGGGAACTGGTGGAGCGGCTGCTGGAGACGGGCGCCGTCGGCTGCAACCTGGAGGACTCCGCCGGCGGGGTCCTGAAGGACCCGCGGGAGCACGCCGAGTGGCTGGCGCGGGTGCGGGCGGAGGCGGGCGGCCTGCTCTTCGTGAACGCGCGTGTGGACGTCTTCGCCTACGACGACGACGTCGGCGACCCCGAACGGGCCGTCGAGCGGGCGGTCGAGCGGGCCGCGCTGTACGTGGCGGCGGGCGCCGACTGCGTCTACCCGATCGGTGCGCCCGCCCGCCTGCTGCCGTTGCTGCGGTCGGGGGTCCGGGGCCCGATCAACGTGGGCGGCCGGGTGGACGGCGAGGGCCCCTCGCCCGCCGGGCTCGGCGAACTCGGGGCCACGCGCGTCACGTTCGGGCCGGGTCTCCAGCGGCGGGCGGCGGCCGCCCTGCGGGAGATCAGCGCCGGCCTGGTGTAGCGGCGCTCAGGGGCTCAGGGCCCCACGGCGCTCAGGACAGCCATGCCTTCCACTTCGAGGCGTGGCCGTCCACCCACTGCTTCGCCGCCTCCTCCGGGGTCATCTTCTGGTCGGCGATGGCCAGGGACACCTCGTTCTGGTCCTCGGTCGTCCACGTGAACTTCTTCAGGAAGGCGGCCGCCTTCCCGCCGTCCTTCGCGAAGCCGGCGTTGAGGTACTTCTGCAGCGGGGTGTGCGGGTAGCCGCAGGCGACCTTCTCGGGGTCTGCGTCGCAGCCCTCCTTGTAGGGGGGCAGCTTCACCTCGGTCATCGGGACCTTCTTGAAGAGCCACTGCGGCGCGTACCAGTAGGTGAGGAAGGGCTTCTTCTCCTTGGCGAACTGCCGCATCTGGGTGATCTGGGCGGCCTCCGAACCGGCGAACACGACCTGGAAGTCCAGGTCCAGGTTGTTCACCAGCGCCTTGTCGTTGGTGACGTAGGAGGGCGAGCCGTCCATGAGCTGGCCCTTGCCGCCGCTCTCCGCGGTGGCGAACTGTGCCGCGTACTTGTTGAGGTTCTTCCAGTTCGTGACGTCCGGGTGCTGCTCGGCGAAGTACGTCGGCACGAACCAGCCGATGTGCCCGGTCACGCCGAGGTCGCCGCCGGGCGTGATCGTCTTCTTGTCCTTGACGTAGCGCTGTTCCTGCTCGGGGTGGCCCCAGTCCTCCAGGATCGCGTCGACCCGGCCCTGGCTGAGCGCGTCCCAGGCGGGCACCTCGTCGACCTGCACGGTGTCGACGCGGTAGCCCAGCTCGTGTTCCAGGAGGTACTGGGCGACGGCCACGTTGGCCTGGGCGCCCACCCAGGACTGCACGGACAGGGTGAGGCTCTTGGCGCCCTGCGCATTGGCGAACGGCGAGGCCTGCTTCGTCATGTCGGCGGCGCCGCAGCCGGTCAGCAGGAGCAGCGCGGACGCGCCGGCCACGGTCGCGGTGGTTCGGATGCGCATGTCACGCCCCCTTCTTCGTACGGCGTTCCGTCGGCTGGGTCACCCGGTCGAGCATCAGGCCGAGGCAGACGATGGCCGCGCCGGCCACCAGACCGGTGGCGAGGTCGCCCTGGGCGAGGCCGAAGACGACGTCGTAGCCGAGCGCGCCGCCGCCGACCAGACCGCCGATGATGACGACGGCGAGGACCAGCACCACGCCCTGGTTGAGGGCGAGCAGCAGCGCTGGACGGGCGAGCGGAAGCTGCACCTGGCGGATCTGCTGGCCGCTGCTCGCGCCGAGCGAGCGGGCCGACTCCAGGGCGGCCGGGTCGACCTGGCGCAGTCCCTGGGCGGTGATGCGGACGACGGCGGGCAGCGCGTACACGACCGCGGCGGCCACGGCGGGCGCGCGGCCGACGCCGAACAGCGCGACGACCGGGATCAGGTACACGAACTGCGGCATCGTCTGGAAGACGTCGAGGACGGGCCGCAGGAGCCGTTCGAAGCGGTCGCTGCGGGCGGCGGCGATACCGGTCGCGAAGCCCAGCACGAGGGTGACGGCGACCGCGGCGAGGACCTGCGACAGCGTGTCGAGGGACGGCTTCCACACGCCGAGGACGCCGATCGCGGCCATCGCGAGGACGGCGGTGAGCGCGGTGCGCCAGGTGCCGATCACCCAGGCGAGCGCGGCGACGATCAGCAGCACCGACCACCAGGGCAGGCCCTGGAGGCCGTCGCGCAGCGGGTCGAGGACCCAGGTGGTGAAGTGGCCGGCCCAGTCGGCGGTGCCGCCGATCACGGGCACGCCGGAGTAGAGGTGGTCGGTCATCCAGTCGACGGCCCGGTTGACGGGCTCGGCGATGTTCAGCGTCCAGGCGTCGGGCCAGTCGAGGCGGCCCGCGAGCCGTACCGCGACCGCCACGACGACGGTCGCGGCGAGCACGGCCGCCCATCCCGCGCGGCGCGAGAGGCCGCCGCGCCGGGTTCCGGCGCCGGGGTCGCCGTCTCCGTCGCCGGCCGCACCGGTGACCCGGTCCAGGACGACGGCGAGGAGGACGATCGGGATGCCGGCGGCGAGGGCCGCGCCGACGTCGACCGAGGCGAGCGCCTGGTAGACGCGGTCGCCGAGGCCGCCCGCGCCGATCACCGAGGCGATGACAGCCATGGACAGCGCCATCATGATCGTCTGGTTGAGGCCGAGCAGGAGCTCCTTGCGGGCCAGCGGGATGCGCGCGGTGAGCAGGCGCTGGCGGGCGGTGGCGCCGAGCGACTCGACGGCCTCCAGCACCTCCTTGTCGGCGCCGCGCAGGCCGAGCGAGGTGAGCCGGGCCATCGGCGGGGCGGCGTAGACGACGGTGGCGAGGACGGCCGCGGGGACGCCGATGCCGAAGATCAGGACGACCGGGAGCAGGTAGGCGAACGCGGGCAGCACCTGCATGGTGTCCAGGACGGGGCGCAGGATGCGGTCCATCCGGTCCGAGAGCCCGGCGGCGAGGCCGAGCACGGCGCCGACGGCGACCGACACGAGGACCGCGACGACCATCAGCGCGAGCGTCTGCATGGTCGGGATCCACATGCCGAGCAGTCCGCAGGCCAGGAACGCGACGGCGGTGCCGACGGCCAGTCGTACGCCGGCGACCCGCCAGGCGATCAGCGCGGCGGCGGAGGTGACGCCCGCCCAGCCGGCCGCGAGCAGCACCAGGTAGACGGCCCGCACGCAGAGCACGACCGCGTTGCTGACGTACCCGAAGCCGTAGAGGAACAGCGGGTGGCTGTCACGGTTGTCGATGATCCAGTCGCTGGCCTTGCCGAGCGGCTGGGTGAGGTCGACGGTGAGGGCGGCGGGCCAGCTGCCGCTGGCCCACTGCGCGTTGGCGAGCGGCACGAGGACCGCCGCGGCGAGCGCGAGCAGCGCGAGCTTGGCGACCGAGCGGTGTTTGAGGACCCCGGGCAGGGAGACACGGGGGGCGGGTGCGGTGACCGTAGCCATGTCAGACCGCCTCCTTGCGGAGCTCCGTTCCGGCCACGACGTCCAGGAGCCGTTCGTGATCGACGACCCCCAGACACCGGCCGTCCTCCACGACACACGCGGGCTTGTGGCTGCGCGACACGACCTGGATCGCCTCGGCGACCACCGCGTCGGCGGCGATCGCGCCCGGGTGGCCGGGGCCGCCGCACTCGCCGGTGCGCATGGCCCTGCGGACCGTCATGACCTGCTCGCGCGGGACGTCGCGGACGAACTCGCGGACGTAGTCGTCGGCGGGCGAGCCGACGATCTCCTCCGGGGTGCCGAGCTGCACCACCCGGCCGTCGCGCATCAGGGCGATGCGGTCGCCGAGTTTGAGGGCCTCGCTGAGGTCATGGGTGATGAAGACCATCGTGCGGCCCTCCTCCTGGTGCAGCCGGACGACCTCCTCCTGCATGTCGCGCCGGATCAGCGGGTCGAGGGCGCTGAACGGCTCGTCGAAGAGCAGGACCTCGGGGTCCACGGCGAGCGCGCGGGCCAGCCCGACGCGCTGGCGCTGACCGCCGGACAGCTCGCTGGGCCTGCGGTGCTCCATGCCCTCCAGGCCGACCTTCTCGACGACCTGCCGGGCCCGGGCGCGGCGCTCGGACCTGCCGACGCCCTGGATCTCCAGGCCGTAGGCCACGTTGTCGACGACGGTGCGGTGCGGGAGCAGGCCGAAGTGCTGGAAGACCATCGCGGCCCGGTGCCGGCGCAGTTCGCGCAGCCGGTTCTTGTCCATGGCGCGGACGTCCTCGCCCTCGATGGCGATGCTGCCGGCGGTCGGCTCGATCAGCCGGGTCAGACAGCGCACGAGGGTGGACTTGCCGGAGCCGGACAGGCCCATGACGACGAAGACCTCGCCCTTGCGCACGTCGAAGGAGACGTCCCGGACGGCGGCGGTGCAGCCGGTGCGGGAGCGGAGCTCGGCGGGGGGCAGGGAGGTCAGTTCGGGGTCGCCGGGGACGGTCTCGGCCTTGGGGCCGAACACCTTCCACAGGCCGTCCACCGAGAAGACCGGCGGGCGCTCCTCGATGGTCGTGTGGGCGGTCGTGTCGGTACTGGTGTCGGTACTCATCAGGCATCGCCTCCGATCAGGTCCACGGCCCGTTCGCCGACCATCAGCACGCCGATCATCGGGTTCACGGCTGTCATGGTCGGGAACACGGAGGCGTCCGCGATGCGGATGCCCTCCAGTCCACGGATACGCAACTGGGGATCCACGACGGCGAGTTCGTCGTCGGCGGCGCCCATCTTGCAGGTGCCGGCGGGGTGGTAGACGGTGTGCGCGACCTTGCGCGCGTACTCGCTCAGCTCCTCGTCGCCCGTGATGTGCGGGCCGGGGGCGACCTCGCGCTTGAGCCAGCCGGCCAGCGGCTCGGTCTTCGCGATCTCGCGGGCGATGCGGATGCCGTCGACGAGGGTGCGGCCGTCGTAGTCGTCCTCGTCGGTGAAGTAGCGGAAGTCCAGGGCGGGCTTGACGGCCGGGTCGGCGCTCTGCAGGGAGAGCCGGCCGCGGGACTTCGGCTTGGGGATGTTGGGGGTCATCGACACGCCGTGCGCGGGACGTTCGTAGCCGAGCCGCTCGGGGTTGTCGGTGAAGGGGACCTGGTAGAAGTGGAACATCAGGTCGGGGCCCGGGTGCTCGGGGTCGCGGCGCACGAAAAGGCCGGCGTCGGAGTCCATCGCGGAGTTCTCGGGGAGCGGCCCGTGGGTCTCCCAGACGATGACCGACTCGGGGTGGTCGAGCAGGTTCTCGCCGACTCCGGGCAGGTCGTGGACGACGGGGATGCCGAGCGCGTCCAGGTCGGCCTTGGGGCCGATGCCGGAGTGCAGCAGCAGCCGGGGCGAGTCGATCGCGCCGGCGCAGAGCACGACCTCGCGCCGGGCGCGGACGAGGATCTCCTCGCCGTCCTCGGTGCGTGCGTGCACGCCCCGCGCGCGGGCGCCGTCCAGCTCCAGCCGGTGCGCCCAGGTCTCCAGGAATATCGTCAGGTTGGGCCGTTCGTCCATCACCGGGTGGAGGTAGGCGACGGAGGCGGACGACCGCTTGTTGGTCTCGGGGTGGTAGGCGAGGTCGAAGAAGCCGACGCCGTCGTCGAAGGGCTTGCTGTTGAAGCCTTCGACGCGGGGCACTCCGGTCGCCTGCCGCGCGGCGTCGACGAAGTCGCGGGCGATGGGGTTCCGGTCCTTCTCGTCGACCGGGACGATGTTGTTCAGCAGGCGGGCGTAGTACGCCTCCATCGGGACCGCGCCCCAGCCCTCGGCGCCGGCCGCCTCCCACTCGTCGAAGTCGGACGGCAGCGGCTTGAACGCGATGAGCGTGTTGTGGGAGGAGCAGCCGCCGAGGACGCGGGCCCGGCTGTGCCGGATGTGGGAGTTGCCGCGCGGCTGCTCGGTGGTCGGGTAGTCGTAGTCGAGCTCGCCGCCGAGCAGACCCGTCCAGCGGCGCAGGGTGAGGACGTCGTCGCGGCCGACGTCGCTGGGGCCGCCCTCGATGACGGCGACGGTGGTGTCGGGGTTCTCGGTCAGTCGGGAGGCGATGACGGAACCGGCGGTTCCGCCTCCGACTATCACGTAGTCATAGACAGGTGAGGTCTGTGGCATGGGGGGTACTCCAGGGGCGTGCGAAGTCTGTGCGAAGTGCGTTCGGGGCGGGGGGCGGGGCCTGCGGGCGGGTCAGCCCGCGAACCAGCGGACGGGCCCCGGTGCGAGGTTCTGGTAGACGTGCTTGGCCTCGCGGTACTCGGCGAGTCCGGCCGGGCCGAGTTCGCGGCCCACGCCGCTCTTGCCGAAGCCGCCCCACTCCGCCTGCGGCAGATAGGGGTGGAAGTCGTTGATCCAGACGGTGCCGTGGCGCAGCCGGCCGGCGACCCGCCGCGCGCGGCCCGCGTCGGAGGTCCAGACGCCGCCGGCGAGGCCGTACTCGGTGTCGTTGGCGAGAGCGACGGCCTCGTCCTCGGTGCGGAAGGTCTCGACGGTGAGGACCGGTCCGAAGACCTCCTCCCGCACGACGCGCATCTCGCGGTGACAGCGGTCGAGGACGGTGGGCTCGTAGAAGTAGCCCGACTCGGGCCGCTGCGGGGAGGGTTCGGGCCTCCTGCCGCCGGAGCGCAGCACCGCGCCCTCGGCGAGCGCGGAGGCCACGTACTCCTCGGTCTTGGCGCGCTGCTGCTCGGAGACGAGCGGGCCGCACTCGACGCCGTCCTCGGTGCCGCGCCCGAGCCGGATCTTCCCGGCCCGGCGGGCGAGTTCGTCGACGAAGCGGTCGCGGACGGACTCCTCGACGATGAGCCGGGAGCCGGCCGAGCAGACCTGGCCGCTGTGGATGAAGGCCGCGTTGAGGGCCTGATCGACGGCGGTGTCGAAGCCCTCGTCGGTGGCGCAGGCGTCGGCGAAGACCACGTTGGGGTTCTTGCCGCCGAGTTCGAGGGCGACCTTCTTGACGGTCGGGGCGGCCGCCTGTGCCACCTTCGTGCCGCTGACCAGGCCGCCGGTGAACGACACCAGGTCGACGTCGGGGTGTTCGGAGAGCCGGGCGCCGACCGTGTGCCCGGGGCCGGTGACGATGTTCGCGACGCCGGCCGGGAGCCCCGCCTCGGCGAGCAGGCGGATCAGCGCGACCGTGGTCAGCGGCGTGATCTCGCTCGGCTTGACGACGAACGTGTTGCCGGCCGCCAGCGCCGGGGCGATCTTCCAACTCGCCTGGAGCAGCGGGTAGTTCCAGGGCGTGATCAGTGCACACACGCCGACCGGCTCGTGGACGACGACGCTGTGGACGTCGGCCGATCCCGCGTCCACCACCCGGCCCGACGACTCGGCGGCCACCAGAGAGGCGAAGTAGCGGAAGGCGTCGGCGACGCAGTCGATGTCGACGCGGCCCTCTTCGAGCGTCTTGCCCGCGTCACGGCTCTCCAGCAGGCCGAGCTGTTCGCGGTCCCGGACGAGAAGGTCGGCGACGCGGTACAGCAGGGCGGCGCGCTCGACGGCGGGGGTGCGCGGCCACGCGCCCTCGTCGAAGGCGGCACGGGCGGCCGCGACCGCCAGGTCGGTGTCCTTCTCGTCGCCTTCGGCGACCACGGCGAAGGGGCGGCCGTCCGCGGGGTCGATGATCTCGCGGGTGGCTCCGGAGACTGCTTCCAGCCACTCTCCGCCCGAGTGAATCGTCCGGTGCTCTCGCAGCTCCGGCGTGTGCAGCGGTTCGGTCCTGTCGGCCATGATCGGCGTTGCCTTCCGTTCCTGTTCCGTCCCCCTGTGTCACCCCCGGGTCACACGGGGGACCGCGTCCACCTGCCCCCGACCTCGGATTGCATGCGCAATTCGCGGCCGAAAGTGCCTCGGGTCACGGAACTTGCTCGCATAAACGGACAAATAGTACCGGGATGACCTAGAGGGCTGAACTCTACAGAGAGTTGAATTACTCTTCGTGTTCCTGTCGACACGCAGAGCCGCGAAGGAGTCGCCCCATGCCTGCGAGACGAGTGGTCACCGGCCGCAGCCAGCAGCCCCGCAAACGCTTCGCGGAGGAACTGCGACTGCTGCGCAACGGCCGCGGCGAGAGCCTGCGGGAGCTGGCCGAGCACCTGGGCTGGGACGCGTCCACCCTCGGCAAGATGGAGAGCGGGACGAACCTGGGCGGCCCCGAGGTCGTCGAAGCACTGGACACGCACTACGGAACGCCGGGACTGCTGCTGGCCCTGTGGGAAGTCGCGATGGGCGACAACAGCCAGTTCAAGGAGCAGTACCGCAGGTACATGGACATCGAGGCGGAGGCTTCGTGCCTGTGGCACTTCGGCGTGAGCACGGTCCATGGCCTGCTGCAGACGACGGCTTACGCGCGTGAGGTTCTCACCCTGGGCGGACTCAAGGGGCCCGAGCTGGAGCAGCAGGTCGAAGCCCGCACGGGGCGAAGGAAGTTGCTGGAGGGAGAGGACGCGCCGCCGTTCCGAGCCATCCTGTCCGAGGCTGTCCTGCGTACGCCACTACGTGCGCCCCAGGAGTGGCGGGAACAGCTGGAGCACCTGCTGGAGGTCTGTGAGCGACCGAGCGTCACTCTCCAGGTGCTGCCGCACCGCGCCGGTCTTCACGGACTGGTCAGCACCGACATGATGTTCCTCCGACTGCCGGACGGCAGCACCGTGGCGTACGCGGAGACTGCTCACCGGGGTGAACTGGTCGAGGAAATCCGAGCAGTTGAGCTACTTCTCCGGCGTTACGATGCGATGCGTGACCTGGCGCTTTCCCCGGCCGAGTCACGAAAGTTCATCATGCGAATGTTGGAGGAAGTGCCGTGCGAGCCATCGACCTGAGCAACGTCACCTGGCGCAAGTCCAGCTACAGCAACCCCGACGGCGGGGCGTGCCTCGAAGTCGCCGATCACATCCCGGCCGTCGTCCCGGTCCGGGACAGCAAGGACCCCGGGCGCGGAGCGGTCCTCTTCGGGGCCGACGCCTGGGCGAGCTTCGTCAGCGCCCTCAAGCGGGGCTGAACGCAAGCGATCCCCGGACGGTCGGACCGTCCGGGGATCGCTGGTGTTCAGGCTCAGATCAGGCCGAGTGCGCGAACCGCCTCGCGCTCCTCCGCCAGCTCCTGCACCGACGCGTCGATGCGGGCGCGGGAGAACTCGTTGACGTCCAGGCCCTGGACGATCTCGTAGACGCCGTCCTTCACGGTCACCGGGAAGGAGGAGATCAGGCCCTCCGGGACGCCGTAGGAGCCGTCCGACGGGATGCCCATGGAGGCCCAGTCGCCGTCGGCGGTGCCGTTGACCCAGGTGTGGACGTGGTCGATGGCGGCGTTGGCGGCCGACGCGGCGGAGGACGCTCCACGCGCCTCGATGATGGCCGCGCCGCGCTTGGCGACGGTCGGGATGAAGTCCTCGGCCAGCCACTTCTCGTCGTTCACGACCTCGGCGGCGTTCTTGCCGGCGATCGTGGCGTGGAAGATGTCCGGGTACTGGGTGGCGGAGTGGTTGCCCCAGATGGTCAGACGCTTGATGTCGGCGACCGTCGAGCCCGTCTTCTTCGCGAGCTGGGTCAGCGCGCGGTTGTGGTCGAGGCGGGTCATCGCGGTGAAGCGCTCGGCCGGTACGTCCGGCGCGGCGGCCTGGGCGATCAGGGCGTTGGTGTTGGCCGGGTTGCCGACGACGAGGACCTTGATGTCGTCCGCGGCGTGGTCGTTGATGGCCTTGCCCTGCGGCTTGAAGATGCCGCCGTTGGCCTCGAGGAGGTCACCGCGCTCCATGCCCTTGGTGCGCGGGCGGGCGCCGACGAGGAGGGCCACGTTGGCGCCGTCGAAGGCGACGTTGGCGTCGTCGGTGATGTCGATCCCCTGGAGCAGCGGGAACGCGCAGTCGTCCAGCTCCATGGCGGTGCCCTCGGCGGCCTTGAGCGCCGGGGTGATCTCCAGCAGGCGCAGCCTGACCGGCACGTCCGCGCCGAGCAGCTGGCCGGAGGCGATGCGGAAGAGCAGGGCGTAACCGATCTGGCCGGCCGCGCCGGTCACGGTGACGTTCACGGGAGTGCGGGTCATGGCGTTCTCCGTATGACAGCTGTCGGTGGGGCGTCCCTGCCCCGGGTGGGACGTACAAATGATCGATCTCTTGGTATCAAGAGATCCGATCAGCGGTCAGGCTATCGCGCATCCGGGATGCCGGACGTCCGGGGTTGTGTGGCCCGCTTCACAGAGTGCCCCGCGGCGTACGGGAGACCCGCACGAAACGGCGGCCGCCGGTCCGGGAGAGGGGGATCGGCGACCGCCGTGTGGGGGTGCCGGGTCGCGCCGGACTCCCGTGGGGGTACCGGTTCGGCTTCCCGGAGCGGAGGCGGCTATTCCTGTGCGGCGACATTTTTTTCCCGGGCCGGTTCCGCCCGCGTCCGTCTCAGGGCGTGCAGCCCGTCGGGCCCGAGGCCAGCACGGCGCAAGCCGTCGCGTCGTCCGCGCCGGTCACCGCCACCATCGGCGTGTACGCGTCGGTGTCGCCCGGCGCCGTGATGGCGGCGGTCTTGAGCACCGACCCGGCGGTCACCCGTACGGCGTCGCCCGGGACGCCCCCCGTGATCCTGCCCCAGGCCGCCCCGCAGGTGCGGCTGTAGCGGACCTCCAGCCGCACCGGCCCGACCGTCACGCTCTCCGCCGTCGCCACGAGGTCGTCGCCGCACCCCGTCTCCTCCGCGTCACGGCCCGTGCAGTCGGCGCCGGCGCACAGCACCCCCGGGGGCAGGGTGCGGGGTGAACTCACGGTGGCGGAGGGCGACTTGGATCCGGTCGCCCCCTGCCGCGCATCACCGCCGCCGGTCAGCAGGAACGCGCCGACGGCGACGATCACCACCCCCGAGGCGCCGGCGAGGAACAGCGCGGCCCGCTGCGAGCCCCCTCTCGGCCGCGCGTCGGCGGCGCCGCCCCCGGAGGGCTCGGGCGCCCCGGCCGACTCCGACGGCCCGGTCGGCCGGGGCGGCCCTGCCGGCGGTCCGAACTCGCCCGGGGCGGCCGGCGTCCGGGAGATCCGGACGGCTTCCACGGTGCGGTCGTGCCGTGTCTCCGCGGCGTTCCAGGCGCGCTCGGCCAGCTCCCACAGGGTGACCAGGTGGACGGAAGGCGTCCCCGTCACCTCGGCCAGCGCGACGACCGCGCCCTTGGGGGCGAGCAGCCGGCCGTCGAGGTAACGCTCCCAGGACGCCTTGCCGTAGCCCGTGCGGTCCGCCACCGCGGCGACGCCCATCCCCGCGCGGTCCACGGTCCTGCGCAGCTGCTCGACGAACCCCCCGACGCGCGGATCGAGTTCGCCCGGCAGGGCTCTCCAGCGCGGCATCGAACCCCTTCCTCCCGCCGAGTCCCCCGGTCACGTTAGCCCCGGCACGGAGACGATCCGGGACACATGACCGAACTGCCGACGTACCGTGACGATGAACCCACATCATCCGACAAGGCCCGACAACGCCCGTCATGAGCCACGGCTCAGCCGAAGGCGACCGCCCCTGCGACGGCGGCGAGCAGCAACGCCAGCAGGAGCAGCGCCGCGTAGAGCAGGAGCCGTCCGGCCGGTCCGGGCGCGGGCGGCGGAGCGGGCTCCTCCAGACGGTCCCACCAGGGGACCGTCGGATCCTCGTGGTAGGCCTCGGCCGGGTCGGCCTGCGCGGGCCGCGGCCAGGCCTCGACCGCCAGCTCCCAGCGGACGACGTGCCGTTCGGCCTCCGCGCCGGCCAGTCCCGCGACCCGGCACAGCGCGGCGACGGCCTGCCGGGGCGGCGGCTGGACGGCGTTGAGATAGCGCTGCCAGGAGGACTTGCTGTACGCGGTGCGCGCGCCGAGCGCGGCCAGACTGAGGCCCGTACCGTCCTTGAGCTGCCGCAACTGTTCCACGAAGTGCCGTACCTCCGACGGCAGCCCGTCCGGCAGCGGCTGCCAGGCGCCCATCCCGCCCACCTTCCCTTCGGTTCGTTGAGGGGACGACGCGGGGCGGCCGGTCGGTTCCCCGGCCGGGGGCTGCTGTGGCGGGGGCGCGCACACGATAGCGGAACGGTCACTTCCGTGCCACAGCGTTCGGACAGCTGTTGAACAGGCCGTTCGCGATGCGAGAACGTGGCACCCGTCGGCGGCCCGTCCTTCTCGGGGGATGAGGACGGGCCGCCGGTCGTGTGCCGTCAGCTGCTGCTGACCGTGAAGTGCAGAGTGTCCTTGAGGAACGGGATCTGCAGCCACGGCTCCGGCTGCGCCATCAGCGCCAGCATGACGATGACCGTGCCGAGCACCCCGTAGGTCACGATGTCGGTGAAGCGGGAGCGCACCGCGAGCATGCCGACGCCGGGCAGCGTCCAGCGCAGGACCGCGCCGGTCAGCAGTCCGACGCCGATCAGGATCGTGCCGATCCGGAACTGGTCGAGCGCGGTCACCAGCAGACCGAGCGCGACCACGCCCAGCACGACGATGATCGGCCACTGCCGGGCGGCCAGCGCGTCGCCGGGCGCGGCCCGCCCGCCGCCCTCGGGACGCGCGGTGTCCCGGGTGAACTTGGGGAAGCGGCGGGTGGTGCGACGCGGCACGCCGTCGGCGTCGGGCGCGCTGATCGGATCCCGCACCTCGATGTCGTCGCCGTCACCGCCGTCGGTCCCCTGGTCGACGGCGTCGTCGACCCCGCCGTCGACCCCGGCGGCGCTACGGCCGTCGATGCCGTCCATGTCGTCGGCCTTCCCGGAGACGCCGTCAGCCGACACTGCGTTCCGCCGCCTCGACCACGTTGACGAGCAGCTGGGCGCGGGTCATCGGGCCCACCCCGCCGGGGTTCGGGGAGATCCAACCGGCCACCTCGCGGACGTCCGGGTGGACGTCGCCGACGATCTTCCCCTCCGCGTTGCGGGAGACGCCGACGTCGAGCACGGCCGCGCCCGGCTTGACGTCCTCGGCCCGGACCAGGTGCGCGGAGCCGGCGGCGGCGACGATGACGTCGGCCCGCTTCAGGTGCGCCGACAGGTCCCGGGTGCCGGTGTGGCACTGCGTCACCGTCGCGTTCTCGCTGCGCCGGGTCAGCAGCAGCGGCATCGGACGGCCGATGGTGACGCCGCGGCCGACGACCACGACCTCCGCGCCCTTGATCTCGACGCCGTACCGGCGCAGCAGCGTGAGCACGCCGTTGGGGGTGCAGGGCAGCGGGGCGGGCTCGCCCAGGACCAGCCTGCCGAGGTTCATCGGGTGCAGTCCGTCGGCGTCCTTCGCCGGGTCCATCAGCTCCAGGATCCGGTTCTCGTCGATGCCCCTGGGCAGCGGCAGCTGCACGATGTAACCGGTGCAGGAGGGGTCGTCGTTCAGTTCGCGGACGACCGCCTCGATCTCCTCCTGGGTTGCCGTGTCCGGCAGTTCGCGCTGGATGGAGGCGATGCCGACCTCGGCGCAGTCACGGTGTTTGCCGGCCACGTACTTCTGGCTGCCGGGATCGGCGCCGACGAGGATCGTGCCGAGTCCGGGCGTCACGCCCTTCTCCTTCAGCGCCGCCACTCGGGCGGTCAGATCGGACTTGATCTCGGCTGCGGTGGCCTTGCCATCGAGAATCTGGGCGGTCATGGTCCCATCCTCGCGGATGACGGCCTCCCGGTTCCAATCCGGGGGAATCACGGGGTGACGGGCGGGGCCGTCAGGTGTGCGGACGTGATCGTTGATGTTGCACTTGCACAACACATCCTCTTTGCCGCGGAATGCGGCTGGACAACAAACCGGCCATTGCAGAACGATTGACGGCACAGTGCCGCGGGCAGTACCGGGGGGACGAACCGCATCTGTAGAACCTTCCTCCGAGCCAGGCCGCGCGTCCCCGCACTCGATCGCAACGGAGGAAGGACCGCCATGAGTTTCGGCGACCCGAACAACCCCTACGGCCCGCCGCAGGGCCAGCCGCCCGGCTACCCCCCGCAGGGCCCGCCGCCCCAGCAGCCCGGCTACGGCTACCCCACCGCTCCCCAGGGCCAGCCCGGCTACGGCTACCCGCAGGCCCCGCCGGTCCCCCAGGGGTACGGCTACGGCGTCCCGCAGGAGATGCCCGGCCTGGTCAAGACCGCCCGGGTGCTGCTCTTCATCATCGCCGGCTTCCAGTTCCTGGCCGGCGTGGTCGTCGGCATCCTGGCCGGCGCCACGCAGGACGCGTCCAACACGTTCGGCTCCGGCGACGACAGCAGCGCGGCGACCGGCCTCGTCATCGGGGTCGCCCTGCTGATGCTGGTGCTGGGCAGCCTGTCGATCTTCCTGGGCGTCAAGTTCAAGACGGGCCGCGGCGGCATCCGCGTCACCACGATCGTCTACAGCTCGCTGATGATCCTGGGCAGCCTCGCCAACATCGTGAACGGCGCCGGCGGTTCGGGCACCTTCGGCGGCGTCATCTCGCTCGCCTTCGGCGGCATCATCCTCTCCGCGATGATCAGCGGCGGAGCCTGGTTCAGCCGTCCGCGTTACTGACCGCGGGCGCGGTGTCGCCGCGAGCGGGGACGGCGCGACACAAGGAGACGGGCGGTCCGGCGTGCTGCCGGACCGCCCGTCTCCTGTCGTGCCCCGTGCCCCGTTCCGGGCCGCGGCGTCGCCACATCGGGCGCCCGGAGGGCCGGGCGCCCGCGACCTCAGTGGAAGAAGTGCCGCGTCCCGGTGAAGTACATCGTCACGCCCGCCTTCTTCGCGGCCTCGACGACCAGCTCGTCACGGACCGAACCACCGGGCTGCACCACGGCCTTCACGCCCGCCTCGACCAGGACCTCGAGCCCGTCGGGGAAGGGGAAGAACGCGTCGGAGGCGGCGTACGAGCCGCGCGCCCGCTCCTCACCGGCCCGCTCGACGGCCAGCTTCGCCGAGTCCACCCGGTTGACCTGCCCCATGCCGACGCCGACCGAGGCGCCGTCCTTGGCGAGCAGGATCGCGTTGGACTTCACCGCCCGGCACGCCCGCCAGGCGAACGCGAGCTCGGCGAGCTCCGGCCCGGACAGCGCCTCACCGGTCGCCAGCGTCCAGTTCGCCGGGTCGTCGCCCTCGGCCTGGAGCCGGTCGGCGACCTGGAGCAGCGCGCCGCCGCCGACAGGCTTGAGCTCGACGGGGGCCACGGGGCCCTGCGGCGCCCTGAGCACCCGGATGTTCTTCTTCTTGGTGAGGGCCTCGAGCGCCCCCTCCTCGTAGTCCGGCGCCACGATGACCTCGGTGAAGATCTCCGCGACCTGCTCCGCCATCTCCCGGCTCACCGGCCGGTTCACGGCGATGACTCCGCCGAACGCCGACAGCGGGTCACAGGCGTGCGCCCTGCGGTGTGCCTCGGCGACGTCCGCGCCGACGGCGATCCCGCACGGGTTGGCGTGCTTGATGATGGCGACGGCCGGCTCGGTGTGGTCGTACGCGGCCCGGTGCGCGGCATCCGTGTCCGTGTAGTTGTTGTACGACATCTCCTTGCCGTGCAGCTGCTCGGCCTCGGCGAGACCGGCGCCGCTGCCGTCCACGTACAGGGCGGCCGGCTGGTGCGGGTTCTCGCCGTAGCGCAGGGTGCTCCTGCGCTCCCAGGTCGCGCCGAGGAAGTCGGGGAAACGCGACTCGTCGACCGGCGCGTAGGAGGACGCGAACCAGCTCGCGACCGCCACGTCGTAGGCGGCGGTGTGCTGGAAGGCCTCCGCGGCGAGCCGCTTGCGGGCGGCGAGGTCGAAGCCGCCGCCCTGCACGGCCGCGAGGACGTCGGCGTACCGGGCGGGGCTGGTGACGACGGCGACCGACGGGTGGTTCTTGGCGGCGGCACGCACCATGGACGGCCCGCCGATGTCGATCTGCTCGACGCACTCGTCCTCGGAGGCGCCCGAGGCGACGGTCTCGCGGAACGGGTAGAGGTTGACGACGACCAGGTCGAACGGCGCGACGCCCAGCTCGTCCAGCTGCCGCCGGTGGTCCTCGAGACGCAGGTCGGCGAGGATGCCCGCGTGCACCTTGGGGTGCAGCGTCTTCACCCGCCCGTCCAGGCACTCGGGGAAGCCGGTCAGCTCCTCGACCTTGGTGACGGGCACGCCGGCGGCCGCGATGCGGGAGGCGGTGGAACCGGTGGAGACGAGCTCGACACCGCTTTCGTGCAGCCCGCGCGCGAGCTCTTCGAGACCGGTCTTGTCGTAGACGCTGACGAGCGCGCGACGGATGCCCCGCTTGCCGCTCTCTGCCGTGACAGTGCTGTCGGCGGTCACTGGATAACTACCTTTCGTCCCTCAATGCGATAGCCGTTGCGGGCGAGCCGCCCCACGACCTCGACGAGCAGCCTTCGCTCGACTTCCTTGATGCGCTCGTGCAGAGCGCTCTCGTCGTCCTCGTCCCGGACCTCGACCACGCCCTGGGCGATGATCGGGCCGGTGTCGACGCCGTCGTCGACGAAGTGGACGGTGCAGCCGGTGACCCGGGCGCCGTACGCGAGCGCGTCCCGCACCCCGTGGGCCCCGGGGAAACTGGGCAGCAGGGCGGGATGGGTGTTCACGAACCGCCCCCCGAACCGCGCCAGGAACTCCTTGCCGACGATCTTCATGAACCCGGCGGAGACCACGAGGTCGGGCTCGTGGGCGGCCACCGCCTCGGCGAGCGCCGCGTCCCACTCCTCCCGGCCCGCGAAGTCCTTGACGCGGCAGACGAACGTGGGAATCCCGGCCCGCTCGGCGCGGGCGAGGCCCTCCACGGCCCCGCGGTCGGCCCCGACGGCGACCACCTCGGCGCCGTACGCGTCGACGCCGACGGCGGCGATGGCGTCGAGGAGCGCCTGCAGGTTCGTACCGGATCCGGAGACCAGCACGACGAGGCGCTTGGCCACGGGCTTGGCGGCCACGGCGGTGCCCTTTCTCGGGGAAGCACGTACGGAGGGTGGCGACCTGCGCGGGCTTGTGCTTTCGTACGAATGCATCGCACCCCCGGATACGGGGAAGCCTACGAAGGAGCCGACCGTCAGCAACGATACCGGCACACCGGGCGGCCCCCGAGGGACGGGGGCGGGGCCGGAAGGTAGCGTCTGCGAGGAGTGGGGAGCGGGAACGCGGTCGTCGTGCGGTGCGTTCCCCCTACGACAGCTCACACCAGTCAGCCGTATCTCCTAGGGGAAGACGCTCATTTGATGCCGGACCGCAGTCTGCGACTCCTCACGCTCCCCCCGCAGTCACCGCAGGGAGGGGAGCGCGGCGCCGTGCTGCTGCGGGAGCGCCCCACCTCCCCTCCGGACGCCCCGTCGGGCGACGGCACGCCCCCCGACGACGACAACCCGTTCGCCCCGCCGCCGGAGAACGCCCCCGACCGCCCGTGGCAGCCCCGGCGTCCGGCGGGCGGCGCCCCCGAGGACGGGCAGTCCCCGTGGGGCAGCCAGTGGAGCGACCAGCAGCCCGGCCGCTCCCCCGGCGGCTTCGGCGAACGCCCGGGCCGCGGGCCCGAGAACGGCGGGCCGGGACCGGAGAACGGCGGCAAGCGCTGGGACCCCACCGACCCCGCCCAGCGCCGCGCGCGCTACGCGCTGCTCAGCGGTATGTGGGCCTTCTTCTTCGTCCTCTTCGGCTGGCCGTACGTGGCCCTGCTGCTCGGCGCGCTCGCCCTCAACTGGGGCATCAGCGCCCTACGGGCCAAGCCCCGCACCCCGTCCCCCGACAGCCCGGAGAGCGGCTCCCGCCCGGAGAGCGGCTCCCGCCCGCAGAAGACGGCCGCGGTGAGCGGCGTGGTCACCGCCTCCCTGGCACTGGCCCTGGTCGCCGCGAGCTTCACCGCACACCTCGTCTACCAGGACTACTACACCTGCACCAACGACGCCCTCACCAACGAGGCCAGGCAGTCCTGCAACGACCTCCTCCCGAAGGAACTGCAGAAGATCCTCGGCACCGACTCCTGAAACAGGGTTCCTGAGGCAGCGCCCCCGGGGACCGACTTCTGGGCCAGGACTCCTGAGGACGCGCTGGTGAGGACGCATTCCTGAGGCCGAGAGCGTCCGCCGCGTGGGTGCCCGCCGGGGGTGTCCGCCGGGCGCCGCTCACAGGAGGCGTCGGCGCGGCCCGCGGGGAGACGCCGGCCGGAGGGTGTCCGCCGGGGGCCCCCGGCGGACGTCCACAAGCACCGTCCACGGGCGGCGTCCGCAGGGTGCCCAGTGCGCTGGGGCCCCGCGGGGAGACGCCCGGCGGGCGGTCATCGGCGCGGATCCGTCCCTTCGTCCCGTTCTTCTCCCGCCTCCCGCAACGCAGCCCACCGGGCCTCCCTGGCCGAGTCGCCGTGCCACGCCGGGCCGACGGGCTCCACCGGCCCGACGTCGGCGAGCGGCTCACCCGGCGTGCGGAGCTCGCGCGGCGCGAGGGGCGCGGGCGGCACGGGGGGCTGGGGCGGCGTGAGCGGCCGAGGTGGCGTGGCACGCCCGGGTGGCGTGGGGGCTTCGCCGGGCTCGAGGAACGACACGGGTTCGAGGGGGGCGAACGGGTCCCGAGGCGCGACGTAGGACGGCGGCTCGATCGGCGCGAAGGGGTCCCGAGGCGCGACGTACGACGGCGGCTCGATCGGCGCGAAGGGGTCCCGAGGCGCGACGTACGACGGCGGCTCGATCGGCGCGAAGGGGTCGGCGGCCTCGGCGAAAGGGTGCGGCGGCGCGCCGGGGGCGGCATCCCGGGGGACGAGGAAGTCGTACAGCTCCTCCTCCGCCACCCCGGCCGACGCCGCCACGCCGCGCCGCGCCCCCGCCTTCCCGGCCTTCTCCTTCCCGAGCCCGCGGGCGCACCCGGCCGCCCCCCTCTTCCGGCAGCGCCACCCCCGCACCGCCACGCCCACCGGCGTCCCCACCCCCACCACCCACAGCAGCACCGCACCCCCGACCTGCCACCACACCGGCCCGAACCGCGCCAGCACGGAGGCCCCCAGCGGCCCGCCCGCCAGCCCCGACAGTGCTCCCATCAGCACCGCGCACCCCACACCCGCCAGCACGACGACTCCGACGGTCCTCCCCCGCGACCAGACTTCGCCCGCCTCCCCGGCAGGCGCGGTCGTCCTGCCGGCCCGACCCGTCCCTGCGGTCCTTCCGGACCCACCTGGTCCAGCAGCCCCGGCGGTGCCGTCGGACACCGTGCGGCCCGTCGCCGCACCGGCCGTCGCCGCGCGGGCCGCGAACACGCCCACCGCGACGCCCGCCACCAAGGGCACCCCGCTCGCCGCCCAGTTCCACGGCGTACCGGCCCCGGCCTCGGGAACCGCCGCCAGCAACGGGAAGGGCGGCAGCAGCGGCGCGGGATCGGAGGACAGCGGCGCCACCACGTGCCCCGCACCGAGGAGGTACCCCGGCCCGAGGGCGTACGCGGCCCCCCACACCGCCGCGTTCGGCACCAGCGCCACGCACAGCAGCAGCACCGCGAACCGCCCGGACCAGCCCTCCGTCAACTGCAGAAACGCCTCGCGGGCCGCCCCGGCGTGCCACACCGACGACGACGCCACCAGCAGGGCCCCGCCCCCGACGAGCACCACCGCACCCGCAGCCGCCGCCCGCGCCGCGGCCGCCAGACGGGCGTGCTCCGCCGTCCCGGGAAACGGCCGCCGCAGCCCGCTCGGCAGCGCGAGCAGCACGCCGTCCACGGGTCCGCGCGGGTGACCGCAGGCCGACCACACCCCCGCCCCGGCGGCCAGCACGGCCACCGCCGGGACGCACACCGCCGCCCACGCCCACGAGGTCCGCAGCGCGCCGCCCGCGGCGGCGTAGAGGGCGGCGCCCGAGCCGACGGCGAGATACCCGACCACGACGCCCGCCCACACCGTGCGGGCGCTGACCGGCGCCCAACCCTCCGCGCCGCCGTCGGCGTCGCCCGCGTCCACCGCGTCCCGGGCCGCCCGCCGCACCAGCCACACCGGCAGCGCGAGCAGCAGCAGCGGAGTGACGCCGACCGGCGCCGGCGCCCCGGCCAGCGTGTCGACGCGCACCAGTTCCGCGCCGTGGGCCAGCAGCCACAGCGCGGCGGCGACATGCAGCGCGCCGCTGGGCCCGCTGTCGGGGTACGGGGAGCTGATCCACAGCACCATCACGAGCGCGGCGAAGGAACCGAGCCCCAGTCCGGCCGCGAGCACACCGCCCGCGAGGCCGGCGGCCAGGGCGGGCGATCGGTCGCGCATCCGGGGCAGCAGGGACGACAACGTAAGCCGGCGAGCGGTCATCGGGATCACGACGGCCATGCTCCCAACGACACGCGCTTTTCCGTCGTAACAGGCGAACTTCGGATGTGTCGCCCAATATACGCTTTATGTACTTTTCCGGTCGAAGGGGCCCTTCATGACGCGACGCCCCACGGCCGCGCACGGGAGGCGTACGCGAAACTGCCGGCATCGCTGGACAAGGCGGAAAAGGTGACGAACACCCAGGAGGCGGCGCCTCGACGTCAGGTGACGGTACGCCTGACGAAGGCACGCGAGACGAAGGCAGGCCCGACGACGGCAGGCCCTGCGACGGCAGCCCCGACGACGGCACATCCGACGACGAACCCGGAACACCTGGGCGCGGCACCCCTGGGCGCGGAACCCGCTTCCGGGCCGGGTTCGCCGGCCACCCCCTTGACGCCCGCTCAGGCCTTCGACGCGCTCTACGCGTTCTGCGCCCCCGCCCTCGTCCGGCAGACCTATCTGCTGTCCGGGCGCCGCGAACTCGCCCGCGAGTCGGTCGAACAGGCGTTTCAACTGGCGTGGCAGCGCTGGCCCGAGGTGGCCGTGGACCCCGACCCGGCCGGCTGGGTGCGCGCCGCGGCGTACGAGTACGCGCTCTCCCCGTGGCACCGGTTCCGCCCGCGCTACCGGCACCCCGAGCCGCCCCCGGCCGAGGCGCCCGACCGCGCGCTGCTGGACGTCCTGCTGACGCTGCCGGCGACGTACCGCCGTACCCTCCTGCTCTACGACGGCGTCGGGCTCGATCTGCCGGAGACGGCCGCCGAGACCGAGGCGAGCACCCCCGCGGCGGCGTACCGGCTGCTGCACGCGCGCGAGGCGGTCGCCGCGCGGCTGCCGGAACTGGCGAGCCCGGACGTGCTGCACCGGCGGCTGGCGGAGGTCGCGTCCGCGGAACGGCTGCGCGCGCCCAGGCCGCCCGCCGTGCGGCTGGGCGGTGAGCGGAGGGCCCGCTTCTGGACCAGGGCGGCGATCGCGTTCACGATCGCGATCATCGGCGCGACCGCGCTGACCGCGCGCACCGCCCCCACCCGCTACGAACCCCCGGTGCCCCCCGGCGAGACCGTGCAGGGCGTCCCGCCGCGGGCCGCGCCGGGCACGCTGTCGGACGCACAGCTGAAGCTGCGCGCGAAACTGCGCTCCGAGACGCAGAACGGCCCGGACAGACTGCTCCCCCGCCCCGAGTGACACAGAGGCCAGGACGGCAGAAAGGCGGCGGGCCCGCTCCCCTGAGGGAACGGGCCCGCCGCCGATGTTCAGCCGCCGCGTACCGGCCAAGGCTCAGCCGGACGCGTCAGCCGGGTGACGCGGTCGGACGGCTCAGCCGGCCGAGAGGATCTCGCGCGCGAGCTTCGCCGTCTCGGTCGGCGTCTTGCCGACCTTGACGCCGGCGGCCTCGAGGGCCTCCTTCTTCGCGGCGGCCGTGCCGGAGGAGCCGGAGACGATGGCGCCGGCGTGGCCCATGGTCTTGCCCTCGGGCGCGGTGAAGCCCGCGACGTAGCCGACGACCGGCTTCTTCACGTTGTCCTTGATGAAGGCCGCGGCCCGCTCCTCGGCGTCGCCGCCGATCTCACCGATCATGACGATCAGGTCGGTGTCGGGGTCGGCCTCGAACGCGGCGAGCGCGTCGATGTGCGTGGTGCCGATGATCGGGTCGCCACCGATGCCGACGGCCGACGAGAAGCCGATGTCGCGCAGCTCGTACATCATCTGGTAGGTCAGCGTGCCGGACTTCGAGACCAGGCCGATGCGGCCCGGCTTCGTGATGTCGCCCGGGATGATGCCGGCGTTCGACTGGCCCGGGGTGATGAGACCGGGGCAGTTCGGGCCGATGATCCGGGTCTTGTCGCCCTTGGACCCGGCGTACGCGTAGAACGCGGCCGAGTCGTGGACGGCGATGCCCTCGGTGATGACGACCGCGAGCGGGATCTCGGCGTCGATCGCCTCGACCACGGCGGCCTTCGCGAAGGCCGGCGGCACGAAGAGGACGGACACGTTGGCGCCCGTCTTCTCCATCGCCTCGGCGACCGTGCCGAAGACCGGGATCTCGGTGCCGTCGAAGTCGACGGAGGTGCCCGCCTTGCGGGGGTTCACGCCACCGACGATGTTGGTGCCGTCCGCCAGCATGAGCTTGGTGTGCTTCATGCCCGTGGCACCGGTCATGCCCTGGACGATGACCTTGCTGTCCTTGTTCAGGAAGATAGCCATGGCTGTTCTGTCCCTCTTCCCTTACTTCGCAGCCGCGAGCTCGGCGGCCTTGTCGGCCGCGCCGTCCATGGTGTCCACGCGCTGGACCAGCGGGTGGTTGGCGTCGGAGAGGATCTTGCGACCCAGCTCGGCGTTGTTGCCGTCGAGGCGGACGACGAGCGGCTTGGTGACTTCCTCGCCCCTGTCCGCGAGCAGCTGCAGCGCCTGGACGATGCCGTTGGCGACCTCGTCGCAGGCGGTGATGCCACCGAAGACGTTGACGAACACGGACTTCACGTCCGGGTCGCCCAGGATGATCTCCAGGCCGTTCGCCATCACGGCCGCGGACGCGCCGCCGCCGATGTCGAGGAAGTTGGCGGGCTTGACGCCACCGTGCGCCTCACCGGCGTACGCGACGACGTCCAGGGTGCTCATGACGAGACCCGCGCCGTTGCCGATGATGCCGACCTCGCCGTCGAGCTTGACGTAGTTGAGGTTCTTCTCCTTGGCCGCGGCCTCGAGCGGGTTCGCCGAGTCCTTGTCCTGGAGGGCCTCGTGCCCCGGCTGGCGGAACTCGGCGTTCTCGTCCAGCGAGACCTTGCCGTCGAGGGCGATGACGTCACCGGAGGCGACCTTGGCCAGCGGGTTCACCTCGACGAGAAGGGCGTCCTCCTCGACGAAGGTCTTCCACAGGGTGACCAGGACGTTCGCGACCTTGTCGGCGACCTCGGCCGGGAAGTTCGCGGCCTCGACGATCTCGCGGGCCTTCTCGGGGGTCACACCCTCGTTGGCGTCGATCGGCGTCTTGGCGACGGCCTCGGGCCGGGTCTCCGCCACCTCCTCGATCTCCATGCCGCCCTCGACGGACGCGATGGAGAGGAAGGTGCGGTTCGCACGGTCCAGGAGGAAGGAGACGTAGTACTCCTCCAGGATCTCCGGGGCCGTCTCGGCGATCATCACCTTGTGGACCGTGTGGCCCTTGATGTCCATGCCGAGGATGTTGGTCGCGTGCTCCACGGCCTCGTCGGCGGAGGCGGCGAGCTTGACGCCGCCGGCCTTGCCGCGGCCGCCGACCTTCACCTGGGCCTTGACGACGGACTTGCCACCGAGACGCTCGGTGGCTGCGCGGGCCGCCTCAGGCGTGTCGATGACTTCACCGGCCAGCACCGGTACATCGTGCTTGGCGAAGAGGTCCCTCGCCTGGTACTCGAACAGGTCCACGCGCTTCCGTCCCTATCAGTGATCTCGCGGTTCGTTGTCTGCGTGGGCGTGCCGCGAGGGCAACGTGACGTCCGACCGGTGTCTGTCACAAGGGAGGCGCACACGGTGTCCGAGCGCGCGGCATGTCCGTCTCGCAGGTTATCGCTGCTTGCAGGAGGCCCCTAAATCGAGGGTCACACCTGAGCGGTGATACCTGTCACATGATGCCGGGATCACTGGCACCCCGTGCCGCATGTGAGGTCGGGGGGAGGGGCCCCACCGGGGTGGGGTCGACCCGGTGAGGCCCCCTGAACAGCCCCTCAGGGGCTCAGGACGGGTGGCCCCCACCCCAATGGGAACCAACCGCCCCCATCCGCGAGGTCCCGGACGAGCCGACCGATGGCTTTCGGCCGTCCGTGGTCCGTCGCCTCACGAAGTCATGGGTGGCGAGCTGCGGAGAGCTCGGGGACGCGGCGACCCGGCCGCGGCGCGAGTCCCCGGCCGCAGGGTCTGCGGAGGCGCCCCGCCAGACGCGCGGCCCTGTGCCTCCCGCGCGGGCTGCGCGGCGGGAGGCGCAGGGCAGCGGGGGGGGCGAAGGGCAGCGGGGGCGAATCGGCTCGGGACCGTGAGAGGCCGCCGGTGCGCCCCCGGCACTCAGCCGGGGAACACCCGCACGTCCCGGAGGCCGTCCCGCGTCCCGGCGGCGTCGCATCGTGCGGCGGGGCCGGACGCCTGGCCCGGCGGCAGCAGGTACTGCGACGGCAGGACGGCGTGCACGTCGGCGTCCCGCGGCGCACCGCCGAGCACGCCGCCGGGAACACCCGGAGCGCCCCCGGGAGGGCCGTACCGCGCCGACGCGACCACGGGGCCGGAGCCGGGGGCGGGGCCGGGGGCGGCAAGAGGACGCGGAACGGGGACGTGGACGGCGACGGGGACGGGGACGGGGACGGGGAGACCGTCGGATGCGGAACCTGTTCCGCGCGCCTCCGCTGCCACCGCACCTGCCACTGCCCCTGCCCCTGCCGTGGCCCTTGCCCTCGCCCCGGCCTCCGCCGTCGCGTTCACGGTCGCCGTCGAGCCGAGGGCAGGAGTCTGTCCCCGGAGGCCGCGTCCCGGCCCGTCCGGCGGAAGAACCGCCCCGGGGTCGGCGAGCCCCGCAAGGCCGTCGAGCCCCGGCAGGTCACCGAGCCCCGGCAGGTCACCGAGGCCGAGAAGCCCAACACCCGCGGCACGCACGGGGGACGCGGGGTGCGCGGCGCGTGCCGGGTGCGTCTGGGGTTTCGGGACGGCCGGAGGTGCCGAGCCGGCTGGGCGGGCCAGGAAGGCCAAGGCGGTGCGGGACGCCTGCACCCGGGGGCTGCCCGGCCTCGCGCCCACCACCCCCATGGCCTCGCCGTCCTCGGCCGCCTCGCCGGCGACGGACCGCACGGTCTCGGCAGTCGTGCGCGCGATGGTGGTCCGGGCGGCCACGGTCGCCCGCGTCGACGGGGCGCCGTCCGCCGCTTGTGCCTGCTCCCCGCCGAGGAACCCGAGCGCGAACAACCCGCCCACCATCAGCGCGAGATGCAGTACGCGCCGCCCCGGCCCCGGGCGCAGGACGCGCGCAACGGCGGCAGGCGGGACGGTGGGCGAGGCCAAGAGGGGACGTTCCTCCCGTGAGCGGCGGCAACGTGTCCCGATCTTTGCACGCGGGTCCCGCCGTCGCGCAACCCCCTGTTACCGATGGGTAATCGTGCCGTTGCCGTCCCTCCGCTCACCCCGCATCCGGTGCCGGCAGCGCCCGTTTCTCCAGGGCCGCCGCCATGACCTCGGGAAACAGGTCGGGGGTGCAGGCGAACGCCGGCGCCCCCAGTGCAGCGAGCGCCGCCGCGTGCTCCCGGTCGTAGGCCGGCGCCCCCTCGTCGGACAGGGCGAGCAGCGCGACGAACTGCACGCCCGACGCCTTCATCGCCGCGACCCGTTTGAGCATCTCGTGGCGGATGCCTCCCTCGTACAGGTCGCTGACCAGCACCACCACGGTCTCGGCGGGCCGGGTGATCTGCGACTGGCAGTAGGCCAGCGCCCTGTTGATGTCGGTGCCGCCGCCGAGCCGGGTGCCGAACATGACGTCCACGGGGTCGTCGAGCCGGTCGGTGAGGTCGGCGACCGCCGTGTCGAAGACGACGAGCCGGGTGTCGATCGACCGCATCGAGGCCAGCACCGCCCCGAACACCGACGCGTACACCACCGACGACGCCATCGAACCCGACTGGTCGATGCAGAGGATCACCTGCTTGCGCAGGGACTGCGAGGCCCGTCCGTACCCGACGAGCCGCTCCGGCACGACCGTCCCGTACTCGGGCTGGTAGTGCTTGAGGTTGGCGGCGATCGTGCGGTTCCAGTCGATGTCGCGGTGGCGCGGGCGGTTGCGCCGCGCGCCCCGGTCGAGTGCGCCGGCGAGAGCGGTCCGGGTGCGGCCCGCGAACCGCTTCTCGAGGTCCTCGACGACCTTGCGGACGACGGCCCGCGCCGTCTCCTTCGTCGTCTCGGGCATCGCCCGGTGGAGGGAGAGCAGGGTGCCGACGAGATGCACGTCGGGCTCGACCGCCTCCAGCATCTCCGGCTCCAGAAGGAGGGTGGACAGCCCGAGCCGGTCGATGGCGTCGCGTTGCATGACCTGCACCACGGAGGAGGGGAAGTACGTCCTGATGTCCCCGAGCCAGCGCGCCACGGACGGCGCGGAGGCTCCCAGTCCTCCCGAACGCTCCCGCCCCGTGCGCGGTACCTCCGGTGACCCGTAGAGCGCGGCGAGCGCCCCGTCCATCGCGGCGTCCCGGCCGGACAGGCCGTGTCCGGTGCCGTCGGCCGCGTCGCCCCCGAGCACCAGCCGCCAGCGCCTCAGCCGCTCCTGCCCGGCGTCCCCAGCCGCCGCCGTGCCCCTCGGCTCCGAGGCATCCGACTCCGTGGCCCTCGTCTCCGTGGCATCCGCCGCCGTGTCACCCGTCCACGGACCACTCGTCGTCATGCGCCCACCCCTGAGTACTCGGCGTCCCCTGGCTCCCGTGCGGCGCCGGCCCCACCGGCTCCGCCCACCTCCTCCGCCTCCCGCGTCTTCTCCGCCTCTCCGCCCGTCTCGTCCGTACCGCCCGGGTCCTGTCCGAGCAGCAGACGCACCACCGGCAGGACGGCGTCCGCCCGCCCGGCGTCCAGAGCGGCCGCGAACCCGGGCGTCGCGGCCTCGGAGCCCGGCCCGCCCGCCCGCTCCCCGGGACCGCGCCGCACCAGCTCGCCGAGCGTTCTGCGCACCCCCGGCTCGTAAGCCGAGAACGTCCGCCGCAGCAGCGGCAGCACGTCCGTGAACGCCTCCGTCGGCACCGTCGTCAGCCACCCGTCGACCAGGGCGAGCAGCCGTTCGTCGTGTACGAGGAACAGCCCGCCCCCGGAGCCGCCGCCGACGAAGCCCTCGATCCAGGCGGCCGCGTCGCCCGGCGGCGTCCCCGGCGAGAGGGCGAGCCCCATGAGCCGCGCCGCTGCCTCCGGATCCAGCTCGCCCTCGTCCAACAACAGGCGTGCGGCACGCCCGCGGAGGACGCCGGGCACGCTGTCCCGCCCGGACAACGCCCGCAACACGGCACGCCACCGGACGCGCCGCCCCGCACCGGCACCGGCACCGGCACCGGCACCGGAGGCATCCCTGCCTGGGACATCCTCTTCGGCGGCATCCTCGTCGTCCGCCGCGCGGACGTCGTCGAGCATCGCCACCGCGCCGTGCACCGCGTCGACATGGCGCCGCATCGCGTCCGCCGCATCCATGTCCAGCGAGACGCAGGCGGGCGGCAGACCCACGAAGATCCGCTCGGCGAGGCCCGCGGCGACCTCCGTGAGCGCGCCGGTGTCGGTGCCGCGCACGTCGCCGTAGCGCAGAGCGCGGACCAGGGCGGGCAGTGCCTCCGCGAGATGCCCGACGTCCGTGTCGAGGGCCGCCCGGTCGGCGAGGACCCGCATGACGGTCGGCAACGCGTCCGACAGACCGGCGAGGAGGCAGCGCTCGGCGAGCGCCGTCACCTCGGCGAGGCCGCGCGCGGCCACGGCGTCCGCCGCCGCCTTCGCGGTGGCGGCGGCCGACACGGTCGTCCCCCACACTCCGGCCTCGGCGACCCGCACCGACAGCTCCGGCTCCCACCGCAGCCGCCAGGTCTCCCGGAACGTCCCCGTGCTGGCGCGCGAGGCCGCCGGCTCGCCCCATTCGACGTGCAGCAGGCGCAGCCGGTGCAGCAGTCTGCTGCGCTCGGCGTCGTTCTCCTTGCGCAGGTCGAGCGCCAACTCCCGCTCCGCCGCCTCCGGTCTGAGCCGCAGCCGGCGCTGCAGCCGGTCGAGGTCGCGCTGCAGCGGCACCGCGGGTGCGCCCGCCGGCACCTCGCCGAGCACGTCCCCGATCACCAGCCGGTCGCGCACCAGCGCCAGCGGGACGTCCGAGCCTTCGCACAGCACCGCCCGCACGGCGTCGGTGGTCTCGCCCAGGCCGGGCAGCGGCCGGCCGCGCAGCGCGGCGAGCGCCTCGGCCAGCCGGACCGCCTCGATGACGTGCGCCGGGGACACCATGTGGTCCTCCTCGCGCAGCAGGGCCGCCGCCTTCGTGAGCCAGCGTTCGACGGGGCGGTCCGGCGCGCCGAACAGGTGGGCGTACCAGCCCGGCGCGTCGATGCCCGCGCCATACCCGCCGGCCCGCGCCAGTCTGCGGTGCGTCCACGGCACCCAGGTCAGGTCGGCCCTGACCTTGGGCAGTCCCTTGACAAGCGCACGGTCGGCGGCGACGGCGACCTTGCGGCGCAGCGCGGGCACATGCCACGCCCCGCACACCACGGCCACCCCCGCCGGCCCGAACTCCCGCTGCGCCGCCCGTATGTGGCCGCGCATGCAAGCCTCGCGCACGAGGTCCCGGTCGGTTCCGCTCCCACCCGGCCCGGTGTCGTCGGCCTCCCGCAGCGCCCCCATGGCCTCCTCGATCGCGACGAACGGCGCGAACGGGTCCCCCGTCCCCGCGGTCCGGTGCTCGACGACGTCCTCCCACCAGCGCTCGGCGTCGTCGTACCCCGCGACCTCGGCCAGCACGGCGAGGGGATCACCCCGCAGCAGCGCGCGGCTCCCTTGCCTCCCCTCCCCGCCCTCCCCCCTCTCGTCCACCCTTCCCCCGGCCCCCTGCGCCGTGTCGCCGTCCCGTTCCTCCTTCCTTTCTCCTTGCCTTTCCCCTTCCTTCGTCTCCGCCGTGTTCTCCCAGGCCAGCGAGTGGGCGGCCGGGAGGTCGATGAAGCGGGCGGGAACCCCGTGGTCCAGCGCCCAGCGGAGCGCGACCCATTCCGGCGAGAACTCGGCCATCGGCCAGAAGGACGACCGGCCGGGTTCGTCGACGGCGTGCGCGAGCAGAGCGACCGGCGGCCGCATGTCCTCGTCAGCGGCGAGCGGGATCAGCGCGTCGGCCTCGGACGGCCCCTCGATCAGGACGGCCAGGGGCCGGGCGGCCTCCAGAGCCGCCCGTACCGCCCGCGCCGACCCCGGCCCGTGGTGACGCACCCCGAGCAGCAACGGCCGTCCCGCATCCCGGCCGTCGACCCCGTCGACGCCGGCCGTGCCGTGGTCACCCTTCACGCGCAGGGCCACTTCGTGTCGTCGTTCACCGTCACCCTCCCCGTTGTGTGCACGAACGACCAGGTCACCTCGTTGACGTCGTTGCGGCCGCTCCGGTTGCCCCGACCGCGCCCGTCGTTCCTCCCGCTTCCGGCGCCGGCCCCGTTCCCGTGGTCCCCGTTCACGCGCTCACCTCCCGGCAGGCGCGGTAGAAGTCGGTCCAGCCGACGCGTTCGCGCACGACCGCCTCCAGGTACTCCTGCCAGACGACCCGGTCGGCCGCCGGATCACGGACGACGGCGCCGAGGATGCCCGCGGCCACGTCCCCCGGCCGCAGCACGCCGTCGCCGAAGTGCGCGGCCAGTGCCAGCCCGCTCGTGACGACGGAGATGGCCTCCGCGGTGGACAGCGTGCCGCTCGGCGACTTCACCTTCGTCCGGCCGTCGGAGGTGACGCCGTCGCGCAGTTCGCGGAAGACCGTCACCACCCGGCGGATCTCGTCGATGCCCTCCGGCACCGCCGGCAGGTCCAGGGACCGGCCGATCTGGTCGACCCGCCGCGCGACGATGTCCACCTCGGCCTCGACGCTCTCCGGCAGCGGCAGCACCACCGTGTTGAAGCGCCGGCGCAGCGCACTGGACAGTTCGTTGATGCCGCGGTCGCGGTCGTTGGCCGTGGCGATGAGGTTGAACCCGCGGACGGCCTGCACCTCCTGTCCCAACTCCGGTATCGGCAGCGTCTTCTCCGAGAGGACGGTGATCAGCGTGTCCTGCACGTCGGCCGGGATGCGGGTCAGCTCCTCCACCCGTACCGTCGCCCCCTCCGCCATGGCCCGCATGACGGGACTGGGCACCAACGCGTCACGGCTCGGCCCGTGCGCGAGCAGCTGCGCGTAGTTCCAGCCGTAGCGCATCGCCTCCTCCGGGGTGCCCGCGGTGCCCTGCACCAGCAGCGTCGAGTCGCCGCTGACCGCGGCGGCGAGGTGCTCGGAGACCCAGGTCTTCGCGGTGCCCGGGACGCCGAGCAGCAACAGGGCGCGGTCGGTGGCGAGGGTGGTGACGGCGACCTCGACGAGGCGGCGCGGCCCCACGTACTTGGGCGAGATCACCGTGCCGTCGGGCAGGACGCCGCCCAGGAGATAGGTGGCCACGGCCCACGGCGACAGCTTCCAGCGGGCCGGACGCGGCCGGTCGTCCTGCGCGGCCAGAGCCGCGAGTTCGGCCGCGAAGGCCTCCTCGGCGTGCGGGCGCAATGCATCGGCCGGCCTGTTCGCACTGGGGTCGACGGACGTCGGATCTACGGACACAGACATGGCTGAGGCCCCCTCCATCTCGGCCGGTTCGGATCTGGTGTCCACCGTGCACCACGCCACTGACAATGCGATCCGACCTGCGAAAACGTCGTCTCGGCCGGGTTCCTCCGAAGCTCGGCGGACCGATTGTCAGTGGGGGGATCTACCGTCGGTGGCATGACTGAGCAGGGGGTGCGCTGGACCGCGGACCAGGTGCTGGCACTGGCGCCTGACTCCGCGTCACGCAAAGCGGGAAGCAAACTCGCCGCGCCCGGCCCGTGGTCGGGGACGGGCAGCTCGCGGGAGGGGATGGTGTGGGGCCTGTGCCGGGGCGGCGGCGGCACGCCGTACCGGACGGCCGTCGACGTCGCGGACGGGGTCGGGGGCTCCGGTCCGACGTACACGTGCAGTTGCCCGAGCCGTAAGTTCCCGTGCAAGCACGCGCTCGGGCTGCTGTTGCTCTGGTCGGGCGGAGAGGAAGCGGTGCCGGCGGGGCGGGAGCCGGAGTGGGCCGAGCAGTGGGTCGCGAGCCGCCGGCGCACGCAGGAGAAACGGGAGGCGGGGCCGGAGGGTTCCGCGTCCGGCCCCGTCGACCCGGAAGGGGCGCGGCGACGGGCGGAGCGCCGCGCCGAGCGGATCACCGGCGGGGTGACGGAGTTGGAGGAGCGGCTCGCCGATCTCCTGCGCTCGGGCCTGGCCGGCGCCGAACAGGCCGGCTACGGGCTGTGGGAGGAGACGGCGGCCCGCATGGTCGACGCGCAGGCGCCCGGACTCGCGGCGCGGGTACGGGATTTGGGCGCCATCCCCGCGACCGGCCCGGGCTGGCCGGCGCGGCTGCTGGAGGAGTGCGCGCTGCTGCACCTCCTCGTCCGGGGCTGGCTGCACCGTGAGCGGCTGCCGGCGGACCTCGCGGCGACGGTCCGCACCCGCGTGGGTCTGCCCTCGTCCGCGGACGGTCCACCGGTCCGCGACCAGTGGCTGGTGCTCGCCCAGTACGACACGCCCGACCCGAAACTGACGACCCGCCGCATCTGGCTGTACGGGGCCACCACGGGCCGCACCGCGCTCCTGCTCTCCTACGGAGCCGCCGGCCGGGCCCCCGAACTCACCCTGCCCGTGGGTCTCGCGCTGGACGCCGAACTGTCCGCGTATCCCGGCGCGGGGCAGCAGCGGGCCGCTCTCGGCGAGCAGTTCGATCCACCGGCCCCGACCGGCGCCAGACCCCCGGGCGTGTCGACCCGCGAGGCGGCCGCCCGGTACGGCGAGGCCCTGCGCCTCGACCCCTGGCAGGAGTCGGTCCCGGTGACGCTGGCCGACGTCGTCCCGACGCCGGACGGCGATTCCTGGCAACTGGCGGACGCGCAGGGCGGCACGGCTCTGCCGCTCACCTCCACCGCGCTCCTCCGGCCCGGTCTGTGGCGTCTGGCGGCCCTCTCCGGCGGCGCGCCCGTCCGGGTCTTCGGAGAGTGCGGCCACCGTGGCTTCACCCCGCTGACGGCCTGGCCGACGGGCCCGGGAGAGGCGGTGCGGCTGTGCTGAACGCCTCTTCTGCAGAGCCGGCAGCGTCGGCAGGGGCCGCAGAGCCGACAGAGTCGGCAGCGTCGGCAGAAAGGAGTCTCATGAACACGTCCTCAGAGCTGTCCACGTCCTCCGCCTGGGACGAGCTGATCACCGCGGCCCTTCTCGGCACGGACCGTCGCACACCCCCGGGAGCGGCCCCGGGCCGGGACGCGCCGACGGCCCTGCTGGACGCGGCGGCAGCGCAGACCGTACGCCGGCGCGCCGGACTGCGCCCCGGCCACGCGGCTCCCCGTCCGGAACCGGCCGCCGAGGACCCCCGCCCGCCACTGCCCGGCGCGGCGGCCCGCAGACTCGCCCTGCTCCTGGCCGACCGCCCCGGCGCGGGCCCAGGTGGCCGCAGAGGCGCCTCGCCGGACCTCATGGAGCTGCTGCCCCAGTGGCTGACGGCGGTGAACGCACGCGGGTTCGCGGCACCGGCCGAGTCTCTCCCCGCGCTGCTCGACGCGGCACGCGCGCGTACCGACCTGCGGCCCGCGGCGCTGGAGTTCGCGGGTCCGCGCGCCCTGTGGCTGGCCCGGCTGAACCCGGACTGGCGGTTCGCCCTGCGTGCGGCGCCGGGCGGCGGCCCGGCGCTGCCGGGCCCGGCGGAGGCCGAACGCACCGGGCGCCTCTGGCAGGAGGGCCTGTTCGCCGAGCGGGTCGCCCTGCTCGCGTCCATCCGCTCCCGTGACCCCGACGCTGCCCGGGAGCTGCTCGCGGCCACCTGGTCGACGGAGCGCGCCGAGGACCGGCTGATGTTCCTCGACTCGCTGCGCACCGGCCTCGCCCCGCGCGACGAGCCGTTCCTGGAACAGGCGCTGGCGGACCGCAGCCGCAACGTGCGGGCCACGGCTGCGGAGCTGCTGTCGGCGCTGCCGGGCTCGGCGCTCGCCGCGCGGATGGCAGTCCGGGCCGGCGCGTGCGTGGCCGTCGACCACACCCGGGACACGCCGACCCTTCTGGTGGAGGCGCCGCACGAGTGCGACACGGCCATGGAACGCGACGGCGTGTCGCCGCACGCCCCGCCGGGCCGGGGCGAACGGTCCTGGTGGTTCGGCCAGTTGCTGGAGGCGGCCCCGCTCGCCACCTGGCCGGCCCGGCTGGGCGGCCGCACACCGCAGCAGATCGTGGCGCTTCCGGTGGCCGACGACTGGCTGAGCGAACTGCACGCGGCATGGTGCCGGGCCGCCGTCCGCCAGCGGGACGCCGACTGGTCACGGGCGCTGCTCGGCGCGCCGTCCTCGCCGGGCGCGGGCGGGCCGGGCGCGGTGTCCCTCGCCGAACGGGCGAAGCTGCTGGGCACGCTGCCGCCGTCCGAGCGGGCCGCCTGGGTGGCCGGGTTCATCGCGGCGCACGGTCTGTCGGAGGCGTTCCAACTGCTCGGCGTCTGCTCCGTGCCGTGGGCCGCGCCGCTCGGCAGAGCCGTGGTCGACGCGCTCAACATCGCTCGGGACGCGGGCAGTTATCCGTGGAGTTTCAGCGGCGTCATGGGTCTCGCCGAGCGTTGCCTCGACCCCGCGGAGGCATCCCGGCTCGATGCCCTCCTCGCGGTGCCGGACGAACCGGAGGACGCGTCGCCGGGCGCGGGCGGCTACTGGGCGGAGGCGTTCCAGCGGCTGGGCAGGACACTGCGCCTGCGGGCGCTGATGGCGGAGGAACTCGGACCGCCGACACCCGGGGGCCGGGGCGCCTGACCGGTTCCGGAGCGACCACGGCCCGAACCCGCGGGGGCAACCCGCACGGCTCACGCCTACCCGGGATCACGCCTGCGCGGACTGCCGGACGTTGGCCCGGACCCACTCCACGATCGACGCGGTGGTCGCCCCGGGGGTGAAGATCCCGGCGACGCCCTTCTCCTTCAACGGCGCGATGTCCGCTTCGGGGATGATCCCGCCGCCGAACACGAGGATGTCCGCCGCGTCCCGCTCCTTCAGCAGCTCGATCACCGCGGCGAAGAGCGTGTTGTGGGCCCCGGAGAGGATGGACAGCCCGATCGCGTCGGCGTCCTCCTGGATCGCGGTGTCGACGATCTGCTCGGGCGTCTGGTGGAGCCCCGTGTAGATGACCTCCATGCCGGCGTCGCGCAGCGCCCGCGCGATCACCTTGGCCCCGCGATCGTGGCCGTCGAGCCCCGGCTTGGCGACCACCACGCGGATCGGACCGGCTGCCACACCCATCACTGCCTCCATGAAGCGACTCCGTCCGTCCTCGAGCGACTGTGTCCATCCTCGAGGCCACGGACACCCCGTGCCACACCGCCCGGGGGAAGTGAACGAACGTTATCGCCAGCATCCCGCAACCGGCAGTTTCGCGGTGCTGACCGAGGGGGAAATCACACGGAGGGACACGTTCACCGCGCACCGTTCGCACCCTGTCCCAGGGGGGTTCGAGGCGCAGAGGGAGCCGCTTCGAGGTCGCCGTTCGTCGCGTCGCAGCCCGCGCTGCGTGGCGGTACGGCGCATCGACGGGCACGATGGTCATGTAGAGCAGGTAAGGCACGACAGCGGGGAGCCTGTCGCCACACCGGGCAGGGATCCTCCGCACGTCGACGGTGCAACGTCGCACAGGGCGTACGCACCCCGAGCCACGGGCCGCATCCGCTCCACGCCCCGCCGTGCCCGATCGACCTCCTCGACAGCGACTTCCACGAGGGCACACGGGGGACAGAGAAGTCCTCAGCGTGCCGACAGGAGGTCGGCCATGAAGGTCACCCGGGCACTGCAGCCCTTTCTACCGTTGTGCCAGCGTCTGTTCCCGGACCTCCCGGCCATCCCGGGCATTCCAGGACTGCCGGACCTCCCGAGCCTGCCGGGCCGACTGGCCGGCCTGTCCCTGACCCTGCTCAAGGCGACCGCCCTCGACCTCGCGATCCTCGCGGGGCATCTGCTCCTGTACCCCTCGGGCATCGCGCAGGAGCGCCGCGGCCCGGTACGCCCCGCGCTGCCCGCGGGGTCCGACGATCCTGCCCGGCTGCCCACCCAGGCGCCGCCGCCGGTGGTGCTGCTGCACGGGTTCATCGACAACCGCTCCGTGTTCGTCCTGCTGCGCCGCAGCCTCGCGCAGCACGGCAGGCATCGCGTCGAGTCGCTCAATTACTCGCCGCTGACCTGTGACATACGGACGGCGGCCGAGCTGCTCGGTCGCCACATAGAGGAGATCTGCGAGCGCACGGGCAGCGTGCAGGTCGACGTCGTCGGGCACAGCCTGGGCGGCCTGATAGCGCGCTACTACGTGCAACGGCTGGGCGGCGACGTCCGCGTCCGCACGCTGGTCACGCTGGGCACCCCGCACTCCGGCACCCGGGTGGCGCCGCTGGCGAACGCGCACCCGATAGTGCGCCAGATGCGCCCGGGCTCGGCGGTGATCGAGGAGCTCTCCCGGCCCGCGCCCGGCTGCCGCACCCGATTCGTCAGCTTCTGGAGCGACCTGGACCACCTCATGGACCCGCTGGAGTCCGCCTGCGTGGACCATCCCGACCTGTCGGCGCAGAACGTCCGGGTGACCGGGATCGGTCATCTCGCCCTGCCCGTGCACCCCGCCGTCGCGACCGGCATACGGCAGGCCCTCGACACCGATCCCTCGCAGGAGCCCGCCGCCGCCCGCTCCGGCACCCGGCGGACCGGCGGCCTCACGGTGGCCTGACAGTCACGCGACGGGCCGGCCCCACCGTTGACGTGACGGGCCGGCCCCACGGTGACGCGACGGGCCGACCCCACGGTGCCTGAAGGCGTCCCGACGACAGCCCGACGGCGAGCTCATCGCCGTCCCACAGCCGTTTCCCTGCCGCGCGACAGCGGCGTGACACCCCGCTCCCACCCGTTCGCCATCGAACGGCATTCGAACGTAAGGCCAAGCCCGCGCCCGCCGTCCCCCGAAACAGAGCCGAATGCCCCTTTCCTTCGGGCACGAAACCTGCAGAACATTGTCGTGCCCGCGTACTGCCGGGTACAGTCGCCGCACTGCTCTGGCAGCCCCTGTCGTCGGCGAATAGAGAAGTTGGTGAATGACCGTCACCCGTCGGGAATCATGACCTCCCCGGCCCCGGCTTCCGACGCCGCTTCGGCGCACCACGCGTCGTACGGCACCCAGGAAGCCTCGTACGACGGCTTCACCGGCTACGAGACCGGCGGCTACGACGCCGGCGCGCACGCCACCGGGCACTTCACGACCGCCGACCCCCTGTTCGGCCGACTTCCGGGCGACGGCACCAACCCCGCGACCGGCACGCACGACGGCGCGCAGTGGCACGGCGGCGGCCATCAGGCCATGGACACGGGCAGTCACCAGACCCTGAACTACGACGCGTACGCGGCCCAGCACCACGCCGTCCACGACTCCGGAGCGTACGACGCGACCGCCTGGCAGACGGGACAGCACCAGCACCTGTCCGCGGTCCCGCAACAGGCGACGGCGCACGACACCAGCGGCCACTGGGACGCGAGCGCCTGGCTGCAGCCCGACCAGCCCGGCTGCCCCGCCGACGCGACCCAGCAGTGGGAATGGGGTACGCAGACCTTCGACACCGGCGCGTACGACGCCACGCAGTGGAACTCCGACGGCGACCCGTCCGGCGTCTCCGCGCAGACTGCCGGGGGCCCCTCCCTGGAGATCGGCTCCGGGGGAGAGTTCGAGCAGCAGGCCGAGGTCCCGTTCGACCAGCAGGCCACCGCCACTTTCGAGCAGGTCGCGTACGACGAGGCCGGCCACGAAGCGAGCGGCCCCGAAGGCGAGTCGGCGGACGACGCCCCGCCGGCCCTCCTCGACGACCAGGAGGAGCCCGGCCCGGCGCCGCTCGGCAGGGCGGCCACCCGTAACGCGAACCGTTCCCGGCGCAAGATGCCCGCCAAGCGCTCCGCGCTGCTGACGGTGGCCGTGCCCTCGGTCTGCGTGATGGGGGTCGCCGGGATCGCCGCGGCCTCGGTCGGCACGCTGACCGGCGGCGACGGCAAGGAGACCACGGCCTCCGCCGCGGACGCCCAGCCGGTGAAGCCGTCCGCCGCCAACACCAAGCTGGACAGCCAGCTCGCGACGCTCAGCGCCGGGGTCGACGACTTCGGCGACCGGGTCAGCCGCACGCAGGAACGCATCGACCTCAAGGCGCAGCAGGAAGCCGAGAAGAAGAAGGCGGCGGCGGAGGCGGCCCGCAAGGAGCGGCTGCGCCCCAAGTACGCCCTCCCGGTCGCGCAGCGCGGCCTCAGCGCCTACTTCGGCCAGGCCGGCATCAACTGGATGTCGCAGCACACCGGCATCGACTTCCCGGTCTCGTACGGCACGACGGTGATGGCCGCGACCGACGGCACCGTGCGCACCCAGTGGAACAGCGCCTACGGCAACATGCTGATCCTGACGTCGAAGGACGGCACGGAGACCTGGTACTGCCACCTCTCCACGTACCGCGTCCCCTCCGGCACGACGGTGAAGGCCGGCGATCCGATCGCCTACTCCGGCAACTCCGGCAACTCGACCGGCCCGCACCTGCACTTCGAGGTCCGGCCGGCCGGCGGTTCGGCGATCGACCCGCTGCCCTGGCTGCGCAGCCACGGACTCAACCCGACGTAAGCGCGCCCCTCGCTCCGCACGCCGCTCTCCTCCGGGGCGAAGGCCTGTCCTAGCTCGACCGCGTCCACTCCGACGATCGTCTGAGCCCCCGCCGGCGAAGCGGGGGCTCACTCGTGTGCCGGGCGGCGGTGGCCGCACGACGCCTAGAGCTTCTCCACCGGCGCGTACCGCAGCAGCAGCCGCTTGGGCTTGGTGTCGCCGAAGTCGACGGTGGCCTCCGCGTTGGAGCCGGTGCCCTTCACTCCGACGACCGTGCCGAGCCCGAACTGGTCGTGCGTGACCCGGTCGCCGACGGCCAGCGCGACCACGGGCTTCTCCCCCGCCGTGCGGCGCGTCGCGAATCCGGACGCGCCCGCAGCCGAGGAACGCGAGCGCGACGAGGACAGCGACGCCGCCACCCCGGACACCGGGCCGGACGACACAGGTGAGGTCGCCCCCGTCCGCTTCCAGTCCACATGCGTCGGCGGGATCTCCTCCAGGAACCGGGAGGGCGGGTTGTACGACGGCTGCCCCCAGGCGCTGCGCAGCGACGACCGGGTGAGGTACAGCCGCTCACGCGCGCGGGTGATGCCGACGTACGCGAGTCGGCGCTCCTCCTCCAGCTCCTTGGTCTGGCCCAGGGCGCGCATGTGCGGGAAGACGCCGTCCTCCATGCCCGTGAGGAAGACGACCGGGAACTCGAGGCCCTTGGCGGTGTGCAGGGTCATCAGGGTGATGACGCCCGAGCCGTCCTCGTCCTCGTCGGGAATCTGGTCGGAGTCGGCGACCAGCGCGACCCGCTCCAGGAAGTCGGAGAGCCCGGCCGGTGCGGCGCCCTCCCCCTCGCCCTCTCCGGTCTCCTGCTCGAACTCCAGGGCCACGGCGGCGAGTTCCTGGAGGTTCTCGATCCGGGTCTCGTCCTGCGGGTCGGTGGACGCCTGCAACTCGGCGAGGTAGCCGGTGCGTTCCAGCACCGCCTCCAGGACGGTCGCCGGACCGGCGCCCGACTCGACGATCGTGCGCAGCTCCTCCATGAGCACGTTGAACCGCTTCACGGCGTTCGTCGACCGCGAGGCCATGCCGTAGGCCTCGTCGACGCGCTTCAGGGCCTGCGGGAAACTGATCTTCTCCCGCTGGGAGAGGGCGTCGATCATCGCCTCGGCACGGTCGCCGATGCCGCGCTTGGGCACGTTGAGAATCCGGCGCAGCGGCACCGAGTCCTCCGGGTTGGCCAGCACGCGCAGATAGGCCAGGACGTCCCTGACCTCCTTGCGCTCGTAGAAGCGGACCCCGCCGACGACCTTGTAGGGCAGGCCGACCCGGATGAAGATCTCCTCGAAGACACGGGACTGGGCGTTGGTGCGGTAGAAGACCGCGACATCGCCCGCCTTCGCGTCGCCCGCGTCCGTCAGGCGGTCTATCTCGTCGGCGACGAACTGCGCCTCGTCGTGCTCGGTGTCGGCGACATAGCCGGTGATGCGCGCGCCCGCGCCCGCGTTGGTCCACAGGTTCTTGGGGCGGCGCGACTCGTTGCGCTCGATGACCGCGTTGGCGGCGGACAGGATCGTCTGCGTCGAGCGGTAGTTCTGCTCGAGCAGGATCGTCGTCGCGCTCGGGTAGTCCTCCTCGAACTGGAGGATGTTGCGGATCGTCGCGCCCCGGAAGGCGTAGATCGACTGGTCGGCGTCACCGACGACGCAGAGCTCGGCCGGCGGCACGTCGTGGTCGCCCGGCGGGACGTCGACCGGATGTTCCGAGGTGCCGACCAGCTCCCTGACCAGGGCGTACTGAGCGTGGTTGGTGTCCTGGTACTCGTCGACCATGACGTGCCGGAACCGGCGCCGGTAGTGCTCGGCGACGTCGGGGAAGGCGCGCAGCAGGTTGACCGTCGTCATGATCAGGTCGTCGAAGTCGAGGGCGTTGGCCTCGCGCAGCCGCGACTGGTACATCGCGTAGGCCTGGGCGAGGGTCTTCTCAAAACCGTCGGCGGCCTGCGCCGCGAAGTCCTCCTCGTCGATCAGCTCGTTCTTCAGATTGCTGATCTTGGCGCTGAAGGACTTGGGCGGGTAGCGCTTGGGGTCGAGGTCCAGGTCCCTGCAGACGAGGGCCATGAGGCGCTTGGAGTCGGCGGCGTCGTAGATCGAGAACGACGACGTGAAGCCGAGCTTCTTGCTCTCCCGGCGCAGGATGCGCACACACGCGCTGTGGAACGTCATGACCCACATCGCGTTCGCGCGCGGGCCGACGAGCTGCTCGACGCGCTCCTTCATCTCGCCCGCGGCCTTGTTGGTGAAGGTGATCGCGAGGATCTGCCCCGGGTGCACGTTGCGTTCGGCGAGGAGGTGGGCGATGCGGTGGGTGAGCACCCGCGTCTTGCCCGAGCCGGCGCCGGCCACGATGAGCAGCGGGGTGCCGGCGTGCACGACGGCCGCGCGCTGGTTGTCGTTCAGCCCTTCCAGGAGCGCCGCCGCGTCGAGAGCCGGGCGGGGGGCGCCGTCGCGGTAGTACGTGTCCCGGTCCGGGGGCGCGTCGAACTTCCCGCCGAACAGATCGTCCGGGACCGGCTCGGGTCCGTGGTCGTCCTCGGGCGGCGGGGGCTCCTCCTCGTGGGCACGGGGGCCCTTGAGGTCCGCCAGGAAGCTGTCGTCAAAGAGGCTGCTCATCGCTCTCCGAGTTTAGGGGGCGCCACTGACAACCGGCCGCCGTCCCGAAAACTCGTCCCGCACTCACCCTCCGGCCCCCCGCGGTCACGAACCGCGACCGATCCGGCCGGAGCGCGGGATCACACCCTCAGGTCACGAAAATGTATCGGGCATATCACCCATCAACCTTCACACGGGCCACACGCGTTGGCTACCGTGCGGACAGGCCGTACGACCCCGCCGGCGACCCCCGCCGGCCCGAACGGCCTCCCCCGAGTCCGAGGCGCCCGCTCGCGCCACATGGATCCGGGGACCCACCGAGACCTGGGTGAAGAGCGGCCCGACTCCCTCGGGGAGAAAGGCCGCAGGGCGGCCTCCGCTCGCCCGCCCGACCCTCCCCCAGTGCCCGGACGGCCCTCGGGACCTCACCGCCGACGGCAGGCGGAGCTTTGGAAGGAGTCGCCTCCCTTGGCGTCGCAGCACGGCAGGCCACGCTCCGCGGGTTCGCGTATGGCGGGCATACGTCCCCCCGTCCTCGCCACCGCGGCCCTCACGTCCGTGGCCCTGCTCTCCCAGTCGGCGAACGCCGCTCCGTCGGCCGACGGCAGACCGAGTCTGGAGGAGGTCGAGAAGAAGGTCGGCGACCTCTACCGCCAGGCGGAGTCGGCCACCGAGAAGAGCAACAGCTCCGCCAAGGAGAAGACGACCAAGCCGCGCACGCGCGTGGACGGCCTCCTCGGCGTCGTCGCCCCCCAGCGCACGCGGAAGCCCGACGAAGCCCGTGAGGAACCCGGCTCACAGAGCGCCGCGCGGTACCGCACCGGCGTCTCCGCGCCCGACACCGCGACCTTCCCCTTCCCGGCCGCCCCGCAGGACCACGTCGGCCGGAACCGGTCGGCGGACCGGCCGACCGACCGCCGGCAGGGCGCGGTCGACGACTACGCCGCCGAGCAGTCGGCCATGCCGAAGACGCGCCAGGAGGCCGCCGAGGGCCGCGCGCCGCGCACCGACCCGCAGCACGGCCTGCGGATCGCCAAGGCCGCCGTCCAGAAGAAGCTCGGCGACGCGCGCGAGCTGCTGTCCCGGCTGACGGCCCAGGAGCAGGCGCGCCTCGCGGCGGTCGAACAGCAGAAGCAGGAAGTCGAACAGCAGAAGCTGCAAGAGGAGACCGCGCGCGCGGCGGCCGAGTTCGCCCGCCGGCAGGCGGCGGCCCGGCAGGCGGCGGACCAGGCCGCGGCGGAGCAGGCCGCAGAGCAGCTCGCGGCCCGGCAGGAGAGCGTCGGCGAGTCGTCGAACGCGGGACCGTCGGGCACGGAGCCGGTGGGCATGGGGCCGGTGGGCATGGGGCCGTCGGGCACAGGGCCGGTGGGCACGGCGTCGCCGGCCACCGCGCCGTCGGCTACCGCGGCGTCGGCTACCGCGGCGTCGGCTACCGCGGCGTCGGCTGGTACGGCGTCGGCGGGTACTGCGCCCTCGCCAGGTTCCGCCGCTGACGCGTCGTACGCCGTCAAGGCCGAGAAGGCCCTCGCCTTCGCCCGCGCGCAGATCGGGAAGCCGTACGTCTGGGGCGCGACCGGACCCGGGTCCTACGACTGCTCCGGCCTCGCCCAGGCCGCCTGGAAGGCCGCCGGGGTCACTCTGCCCCGCAGCACCCGCGACCAGGCGAACGCCGGCGTCACGGTCCCCCTCGCCGACGCCCGACCCGGCGACCTGGTCTTCTTCTACGACGACGTCAGCCACGTCGGCGTCTACATCGGCAACGGCATGATGATCCACTCTCCGAAGCCCGGCACCTACGTGCGCGAGGAGTCGGTCTTCTGCGACGGCGAGTCCGGCATCCACGGCGTGGTGCGCCCGGCCTGAGAGCGCCGGGCCGGCCGGACCGGGAAGCTCGGCGGCACCGCCCGGCGCCGGCCACACCCGCGGGGAAATCCCGTTGGCGGACCACGGCCGCCCCTGCTACTTTCCCGGAGGCCGTGCGAGAGAACGAGGAGGTGGTACCCGTGAACGCTGTATCGACATGGGTGCTCCCCTCCGGGGTCACGGTCGGGCGATAGGTCGTCCGGGAGCGCCGTTCACGCGCATTCCCGAAAGGCACGACCATGCGATTCACTTCCGAGCAGCGCCTCGACGACGGCGTCCTCGAGCGCGGGTTCACCCTCGGCGAGATCCCCGGCACCCTGTGGACGCCCGAGTCCGCCGCACCGGCCCCGCTGATCCTGATGGCCCACAACAACGGCCTGCCCAAGGCGGACCCCCGGCTGGTGGCCCGGGCCCGTTACACCGCGGCGCGCGGCTACGCGGTGGCCACCATCGACGCCGCCGGGTGCGGTGAACGGCCCCGGTCCGCCGCCGACGAGCAGGCCCGTGCCGACCTCCGGCGGGCCATGCAGGCGGGTGAGCCGGTCGACGAGATCTTCGAGTCCCTCATCGGCCCGCTGGTCGAAAGGGCCGTCCCGGAATGGCAGACCACTCTGGACGCCCTCCTCGAACTGCCCGGGATCGGCGGCCCGGTCGGGTACTCGGGAGGCTGGACCGCCCTCGGCATCCGGCTGGCCGTGGTCGAGCCGCGCATCGCGGCCGCCGGCTTCTTCGCCGGGGGGTATGTGCCCCGCGCCCAGCGCGAGGAGGCCCGGCAGGTCACCGTTCCGCTGCTGTTCCTGCTGCAGTGGGACGACGAGGGGAATCCCCGGCAACGTGCCCTGGACCTGTTCGACGCCTTCGGCAGCAAGGAGAAGACGCTGCACGCCAATCTGGGCGGGCACACCGGCACCCCGTCCTTCGAGCTGGAGGACGGATGCCGGTTCCTGGACCGCCACCTGAAGTGACGCCGGGCCGTCGGACGGGCTGCGCTCAGTAGCCCGCCGGTAGCCGGCACGGTCGCCCGCCGGCAGCCGGCAGCTGGCAGCCGGCAGGCGGTCGCCCGCCGGTCGCCGCGACGCCGTCGTCGAGGGCAGGTCCCGGGCCTCCTCGACGGCGGCGGCCGCCGGATGCAGTGCACGCGCGCGTGGCACACGCCGTGCGGCCCCAGAATCGCCATGCGGCCCCGAAGTCGCCGTGCGGTGTCCCGAAGTCGCCGTGCGGCCCCGGAATCTCCGTGCGGTGTCCCGAAGTCGCCGTGCGGCCCCGGAATCTCCGTGCGGTGTCCCGAAGTCGCCGTGCGGCCCCGGAATCGCCGAGCGGGGCGCGCCGCCCGACGTCCGACGCCACCCCGACCCATGCCCCCGCCCGTACCCATGCCCCCGCCCGTACCCGTACCCGCGCCCGTACCCGTGCCCGCAGGCCCTGCACCACGCACCACGCGCCGGGCGTTTTTGCGGGTACGCGCGCGTGGCCCGCTCACTCCGCGTGCCGTGCTCTCTAGCATCGGCCGCATGCCCGGCCTCTCCCCGCCCGCCTCGTCCTCCCCGCGCTACCGGCTCCGCGACTGGTGGACGCGCCGCCGGCCGGCGTCCGGGACCGCCGTCATGGCGACCGGCATCGTGTCGGTCGGTCTGCATCTCGCCGGGCACGAGGCGTTGTCCCTCGTCTGGCTGGCGATGGCGGGCGTCGCCTGGGTCGCGCTCGCCGCGGACTTCGCCGTCCGGCTGGTGCGGGAGCGCGAGCGGTGGCTGGCCGAGGCGCGCACCCCCGGGGCGCTGACCGCCGTCGCGGCGACGGCCGTGCTCGGCACGCAGATCTCCGCGCGCGGCCGGCAGACCCTCGCCGAGGCGCTGCTGGCGCTGGCCGCGGCCCTGTGGCCGGTGCTGTTCGTGACGGTCGGGCGGCGGTGGCGGCGGCGCATGCCCGGTGCGGTGTTCCTGGGCTGCGTGGCGACCCAGAGCCTCGCCGTGCTCGGCGCGGTGCTGGCGAGGGCCGAGGCGGCGGCCTGGCTCGCGCACACCGCGCTCGTGCTGTTCTGGCTCGGTCTCGTGCTGTACGGCGTCGCCCTGGCCCTCTTCGACTTCCGACAGCCGGCCGAGGGCGCAGGGGACCAGTGGGTGGCGGGCGGGGCGCTCGCCGTCTCCGCGCTCGCGGGCGCGAAGCTCCTCATGGCCGACGACGGCTCCCTGTACCTGTGGAACGCCGACGACACCGGCGTCCTGCGCGGGCTGACCGTCGCACTGCTGGTGCTCGACTACGTCTGGTACGCCGTCCTGCTGGCCGCCGAGGTGCGGTGGCCGCGGCCGCGCTACGACGAACGCCGGTGGGCGACCGTGTTCCCCATGGGCATGACTGCGGCGGCGACGCTGTCCGTCGCCGCCGCCGTCCCCCTCCCGGCGCTCGACGGGCCGGGCGAGGTACTGCTGTGGGTCGCCGTGGCTGCGTGGCTGGTCGTCGCCGCGGCGGCGGTGGGCTCGGCGCGGGCCGGCGTCAGGTCCAGAGCACCGCGATGAAGACGTTCGCCACGGTGAGCAGGCCCACCAGGGCGAACAGGGGCTTCTCCACCTTCTCGTCGTCGCGCTTCACATAGACGAGGCCGAGGATCACGATCAGCAGGGCCAGCTTCACACCGATCTTGACGTTGTTGACGCTCTGGTCGTCCGCCTGGTTGAGGCCGACCAGGATCACGCCCGTGACCAGCATCGTCGCCGCGCCGTGCAGCATGGCGGGGACGAAGCGGGCCGTGCCCCGGCCCATCGCCTTCATCTGCGTGAGGAAGCCACCGAGAAGCGCGGCGATGCCGATGATGTGCAGGCCGACGAAGAGGTGGATGAGTACGTCCATGAGGCCGGATGCTAATCAGCCCCGCACGGACTGTCCGACACCGCCCCCGGGTCTCCCCGCTCACGGCTCAGGTCTCCAGCTCCGCCTCCCCCTCTCGCGTCCGCGCCTCTGGCCTCCGCGCCTCCGCGCCTCTCACCTCCGCTCGATCTTGCATATATGCGCCATAGCACCCTGGCGCCCCCTCCGGTCCCGGAATCCCGCCTTCGGTCAGTGCGCCGCGCGAACCCGCCGTATCCGGCCGGTACAGCGGGGCACATACGGTCACCGGGCAGTCCGCTCGTGTCACTTCCGCACATCGCGTTACCCAAACGTCATCACCGGCCTAGCGTCCTTCCCCAGGTGACCGGCTCCCCACCGCCGCCCGGGCCAGGGGCGGCAGTCGGCCACCACCGCCGAGGAAGTCCGGCGGCGTGCCCGCTCCCCGTGCGGAACGTCGCCGGACGCGTCAGCCGCGGCCCGGGCCGTCCGTCCGCTCCCCCGACGGCCCGGGGACCGCCTGACACGGGTCGGCCGGCAGCCACGGGTCCCCCCGTTGGCCGCCCGGCGGGCCGGGCGGTCGACGAAAGGACGTGCAGTCCCACGTGGCAGCGCACCGCAAGCCCCGACAGCGCTCGCTCGGCGGCCGGACGGCCCGTACGGCCTTCACGCTCGCCCTCGCGGGCGTGGCGACGGCGACCGCCTTCGACGGGACCGGGCAGGCCGAACCGGAGCTGACTCCGGCCGAGGTCAAGGCGAAGGTGGCCAAGCTGTACCTGGAGGCGGAGGAAGCCACCGAGAAGTACAACGGCGTGAAGGAGCGGGCGACAGCCGCCGAGCAGCGCCTGAAGAACCTGCGGGACGAGGCGGCGCGCAAGGAGGAGAAGCTCAACTCGACCCGGGACGCGCTGGGTTCGATGGCCGCGGCGCAGTACCGTGACGGCGGCCTCGACCCTGCAGTGCAGTTGGCGCTCTCCGACGACCCGGACCGCTATCTCGACGGCGCCGCCTTCGCCGAACGGGCCGGCGACCGCCAGTCCGCAGCCGTCGCCCGGGTGCGCGGGCAGCTGCGCGAGATCGAGCAGCTGCGCGGCGCGGCGCGTGTCGAACTCACCGCGCTCCGGACGCGTCGGGCCGAGCTGCAGAAGCAGAAGGAGACGATCACGGGCAAGCTGGAAGCGGCACGCGGCCTGCTGGCACGGCTGACAGCGGCGGAGCGGTCCCGGATCGGCGAGGGGACGGGCGGCGGTGCCACGGGCGCACGCGCCTCACGCGGTGCGTCCGGCGCGCGCACGGACCTCGCGGCGCCGTCCGGCACCGCCGACGCCCCCAACTCCCGTGCGGCGGCGGCCGTCTCCTACGCCTACTCCAAGCTCGGCAGCCCCTATGTGTGGGGGGCCACCGGGCCGAACGCCTTCGACTGCTCGGGCCTCGTGCTGGCCGCCTACCGCTCCGCGGGGGTCTCCCTGCCCCGCACCACCTACGCCCAGATCGGCGTCGGGCAGCGGGTCTCGCGCTCCGAACTCCTCCCGGGCGACCTGGTGTTCTTCTACTCCGGCATCTCTCACGTCGGCCTCTACATCGGCGACGGCCAGATGATCCACGCACCGAACCCGTCGGCTCCGGTGCGCGTGGCGCCGATCGACCAGATGCCGTTCGCGGGCGCCGCGCGGGTGGTCTAGGCCGGAGAGACAGCCCGGGCCATGCGCCGAGGCCTCGCCCGTCTCCCGTGCGACGCCTCGCCGCCTCCCGTCCGACGCCTCGCCGCCTCCCGTCCGACGCCTGCCGTCAGACCAGGCGCCGTGCCGTGGCCCAGCGGGTCAGCTCGTGCCGGTTGGACAGCTGGAGCTTGCGCAGCACCGCCGAGACGTGCGACTCGACCGTCTTGACCGAGATGAAGAGCTGCTTGGCGATCTCCTTGTAGGCGTAGCCGCGGGCGATGAGCCGCAGCACCTCGCGTTCGCGCTGGGTGAGCCGGTCCAGGTCCTCGTCGACCGGAGGGGCGTCGGTCGAGGCGAAGGCGTCGAGGACGAACCCGGCGAGCCGCGGCGAGAAGACGGCGTCGCCCTCCTGCACCCGGAAGATCGAGTTCACCAGGTCGGTGCCGGTGATCGTCTTGGTGACATAGCCGCGGGCGCCTCCGCGGATCACCCCGATCACGTCCTCCGCCGCGTCCGACACGGACAGGGCGAGGAACCGTACGGGCCGCTCGGCGTCGCTCATCAAGGGGGCACAACGGCGGAGCACTTCGACGCCGCCGCCACCCGGCAGGTGCACGTCGAGGAGGACCACCTCGGGTCGGGTCGCCGTGATGACGGTGACCGCTTGGTCGACGTCCGCCGCCTCGCCGACGACCTCGACCCCGGTCTGTTCGGTCTGGCCGATCTCGGCCTGCACGCCCGTACGGAACATGCGGTGGTCGTCGACGAGGACCACGCGCACATGGCGCCCGCCCGTGCTGTCGCCAGGGGCCTGGGCCGGCTCGGCCGCCCCCGCTCCCGTCGTGCCGTTCGTGTCGGTCGGGTCGCTCATGATGTCTTCTCCGCCCTCTCCATCTCCAGCTCGACCTCCGTGCCGCCGCCCGGGACCGCCCGCAGCCGCGCCGTGCCGCCGTTGCGCTCCATGCGGCCGATGATCGATTCTCTGACGCCCATGCGGTCGGCGGGTATCGAGTCGAGGTCGAAGCCGGGTCCGCGGTCGCGGACGGACACGAAGACCGTCCTGCCCTCGACTTCGGCGAAGACCTGCACCGCGCCGCCGTCGCCACCGTACTTGGCCGCGTTCACCATCGCCTCGCGCGCGGCCTGCATCTGCGCGCCGACGCCGTCGTCGAGCGGGCAGTCGCCGACGACCACGACCTCGATGGGGACGCCGTGCTTGTCCTCGACCTCGGCCGCGTTGCGCCGGACCGCGTCGGCGACGGTGGTCGGCTCGTCGGCCTCCTCCTTGCCGGTGCCCTCGGGTTTGTAGAGCCAGGTGCGCAGGTCCCGCTCCTGTGCACGGGCGAGTCGGCGCACCTCACCGGCGTTCTCCGCGTTGCGCTGGATAAGCGTCAGGGTGTGCAGCACCGAGTCGTGGACGTGGGCGGCGACCTCCGCACGCTCCTGGGCTCGGATGCGCATGAGCCGCTCCTCGGACAGATCCTGGGTCATGCGGACCAGGTAGGGGCCGGCGAGCAGGGTGATGCCGACGATGACGGCGAGTGCCGCCTGCAGGACGGACCCGAGGTGGGCCGCGGAGCCCTGCAGCACGAACGTGCCGGAGACGCCGGCCGTGACCAGCAGGACGCCCGCGCCGGTGCGCAGCAGGGTGAGCGTGCGGCGTCTTCGGCCGACCTCGACCCAGCGGGCCCGGCGGGCGTTGTCCGCCTGGCGCCAGACGAGGGCGACGCCGGCGCCGACGAGGACGGCGGGCAGCAGATACGCCTTGGCGCCGCTGCCCAGGTTCACATTGCCCACGAACACCGTGGCGACGACGACCATGAGGAGCAGGGCGACGATCTGCCCCTTGTCCGGCTTGCGGGCGACGATTCTGCGGCGGCCGTCGGGCGCGGTCTCGGTGGCGACGAGGGACGGCGGCTTCTGGTCGCCGACGCCGCCGATCCCGAGCGGCACGAAGAACCAGAAGGCGGCGTAGAGCAGGGCGCCGAGACCGTCGGCCATGAACAGGCCTGCGAAGACCAGCCGCACCCACACGACGGGCAGCCCGAGATGCCCGGCGAGCCCCCGCGCCACGCCACCCAGCCAGCGTCCGTCGCTGCTGCGGTAGAGCTTGCGCGGCGGCCGCGGTTCGACGAGTGGCGCTGCTGCGGCTTCCGGCATGCCAACGATGGTCACACGGGCCGCGTGGCAGGGCATCAGGGTTCGCCCCCGAGACGCCCCTGATCTTCGACGCCGCCGCACGTCGAACGCCTCCCCCGCCCCGGCTCAGGGCCGATATCAGGGTCCGACCAGGGTCGTTCCGACTGCCGCGGGGGCCGCCCGACCGCCACCATGGAGTCATGACAGATCACCAGCACGCCGCGGACGCCGTGCCCGACGGGGGCGCCGCGTCCGACGCGGCCGCCTCGTCCCCCGGCGCCTCGGGCGCCGCAGGTGACGGCCCTCGCGCGCACGGAAAACAGGAGAACGCACACGAGAAGCAGGGGGCCGCGCACGGAAAGCGGGAGAGGGCAGGAGACGCCCACACCGCGCAGGACGGGTCCACGGACGAAGACGCGATGACGGCGGCGGAGGCGGCCCTCAAGGCGGCGACGGACGCAGCGGCGGCGTCCCGCGCCGAAGCGGGCGCCGGCGGCCGGGCGGCGGGAGCCGGCGGGAGAGCGGGAGGCCTTCCTCCCCGTTTCCGGCGGGAGCGCGAGCAGAAGGTGCTGGCCGGCGTGTGCGCGGGCCTCGGGCGTCAGTGCGACATGGACCCGGTGATCTTCCGCATCACGCTCGCCGTGCTCTCCGCGACCGGCGGCGTCGGCCTCATCTTCTACGGGTTCGCCTGGCTCTTCGTCCCCTACGCCGACGACGAGGAGAACGAGGTGCGCAAGCTCCTGACCGGCCGGGTGGACGGCCAGGCCCTCGCGGCCGTGCTGTTCGCGCTGGTCGGCTGCGGAGTGCTCCTGTCGATGCTGAAGAACGGCAGCGTGCTGGCCTTCGCCGTCGTCGTCTCCCTGCTGCTCGCGGGCGCCGGGTACTGGTCGCGGCACCGGGACTCCTTCGACCCCGACCCGCTGGCGGCGCAGGCCGTGGCCGACGCTCCGCCGGAGGCCAAGGCGCCGCCGGCGCCCACCGCCTACCCCTCGTGGTGGCGTGACCCCATAGTGAAGGACGGCACGCACGACGGCGGCACGGGCTACCTGTGGGGCCCCTGGGACGCCCGGGGCCGGGACATCACGTCGGCGATCGGCGTCGACCTCGTAGGACACGGACCCGGACCGGAGGCCATACGCACCCCGCGCGCACCCCACGCCGAACCGCGTGGGCCGCGTTGGATCGGCGGCTGGCTCTTCCTGCTCGCCCTGCTCGCAGGCGGCCTCGTCACCGGGCTCGCCTGGGACCACCACCCGCTCGGCACCAGCCTGCAGGCGGGTCTCGCGACAGCTCTGATCGTGCTCGGCTGTGGAATCGCGGTCAGCTCGTTCCTGGGACGGACGGGGGCCGGGTCGGTCTTCCTCGCGATCGTCACGGCGGGCCTGTTGGCCGGCGCGGCCGTCCTGCCGAAGGACATCGGCACGCACTGGTCGGACATCACCTGGCGCCCCATGACGGCGGCGGACGTACGGGCGGCCTATGACCTGGGCGCCGGAGAAGGCACGCTCGACCTCTCCGGGCTTGCGCCGGCCAAGGGAGAGACGGTGACCACCGAGGCCGAGGTGGGCGCGGGCCGACTGCGGGTGATCGTCCCGCCGGACGTGACGGTGAAGGTGCGGATCGACGTGGGGCTGGGAGACGTCCAGCTGCCCGGCGACGACGAGAAGGACGTGGACGTGGAGCCGGGCAAGCACAAGGAAGTGACTCTGCCGCCGGCCTCGGGCACGGCGGCGAAGGGCACCATCGATCTCGACCTCAGGGTCGGAGTGGGACAGGCGGAGGTGGCCCGTGCTGCGTCATGACTTCAGGCCCGGAAGGCTGGTGGCGGGCGCCGCGTTCGTCCTCGCCGGGGTTCTCTTCGCGGGGGATGCGGGCGGCCTGTGGCAGACGCCGTGGTTCGTGCTGATCCCGCTCGTCACGGGCGGTCTCTGTCTGGCGGGCGCCGCCGGTGTGGCGGCCCGGAGCATACGCAGGCGACGCGGCTCGTCGCCCCGCACCGGCCGGACCGGGTCCGGACCGACCGCGTCCGGCCCGAACACCACGTCGCGCTGACCGCCGCCCCCCCCCTGTCCGGACGTCCGGCCCCGTGCACGCGACTGCGACTGCACCGTGACCTTCCGGGCCCCCGGGACCCCAGGAGCCCCGGGGCCTGGACCGGCCCCGGCCCGGGTGGGCGGCGCGGGCTAGGCCAGGCCGCCCGTCCGCCGCCGTCGCCTGGAGTGCCAGGCGGCGTCGAGGGAGAGCACCGGGGCGCCCGCGAGGACGAGAGGCAGCCAGGCCATGAGGTACGGGAGGTCGTTGCCGTAGTAGTACGGCTCGGCGGCCCAGCTGACCGTCAGCCACAGGCTGAGCGAGATCAGCGCGCCGCCCAGCGCGGCGAGCCGGGTGAGGATGCCCAGCAGGGCGCCGATGCCGACGGCGAGTTCGCCGAAGGCCATCGCGTAGCCGAAGCCGACCGGGCTCTTCAGGGCCATGTCGACCAGAGCCGGGATGGCGGAGGAGTCACGGACGGCGCGCATGGTCTCGCCGATCGAGCCGGCGCCGCTGTCCTTCAGGAAGGCGCTGTCGGTCAGCTTGTCGAGACCGGCGTAGATGAAGGTGACCCCGAGGAAGACGCGCAGGGGAAGGAGGGCGTACCGGGTGGCGGTGTCCCGCCAGCCACGGCCTCCGCCGTCGAGATGAGGAGGGTAAGCGTCCGTCCGCATGCTGTGAGTCATCGCCCGTAGCCGCCTCTCGCCCGCAGTGGTGGACCCCTCAACAGACCATACGTACGACATGGGGGGTGCGCTCAAGTGCTTGCACGGGTACGGGGGCCCGGCGGTTCACTCCGGCGGGGCCGTTCACTCGGTGACGTCGATCGTGTACCGGTTCGTCTCCACGCCCGCCGCCGTGACGACCTGGACCTCGGCCCGCCCCGGTTCCACGTCCGCCGGGACGGGAACGGTGAGGACGGCGTCGGTCGGGTTGCTGAACCCGCCCGTGACAGGCACCAGCGGGACGTGGACGTGGACGGGTCCGATGCGGACGACCATGCGGGAGAGCCGGTCGGCGGTCTGGGCTCCGGGCGGCACGAAGCCGGCGCCGCGGATCTCGATGTCGTCGCCGGTGCGGATCGGCGCGTCGAGGTCGCCGGCCTCGCGGGAGCGGACGACGGAGAGGATGACGGGGCGGCCGCCCTCGGCGTACTTGCCGGCGAGGTAGGTCGCCGCCGAGATCAGCACCACGACGGCGAGCCCCCAGGGCAGGTCGGGCAGCTGGTCGGGGCGGCGGGCCAGGCGGACGCCCGCGAAGACGAGGACGACGCCGCCGATGACCGCGTACTGGATGTCGGCGAAGGCCCCGCGGCCGAAGTCGTCGGTCAGCAGGTCGGCGGCGCGCGGGCGGTGGGCCCGGACCTTCTGCAGCCGCTGGGCGAGGACGCGCAGGCCCACCACGCGGCGCACCAGCACGGCGATCCCGCAGACCACGGCGAGGACGGTCACGGTGCCGGCGCCGCGGGCGAGGTCGAGTCCGGCGATCAGCGCGTCGCGTTCGGCGGGGCTGGAGGCGGCGGCGAGCCGGCCGGCCAGCACCAGCACGGCGTAGGCCACGAGCAGCACCCAGGCGGCGGCGACCGCGCGGGAGGTGGAGAGGCGGTTGTCCTCGCCGATCACGGGGGCGAGCGCACCGCCGCGCGCCCGGTGGAACCAGGACGCCGCCGTGAGCGCGCCGGCGACGACGAGCGCGGCGAGGAGTCCTGCGGTGCGGGCGGCGGTCCAGCCCGCACCGACGGCGGTCAGGGACTGGACCAGCAGCAGCACGACGACCGCCGCCCACACGGTGACCGTGGTGCGCAGCCACAGACGGCCCAGCCAGGCCTCGCCCTCGGCGCGCCCGCGTTCGGCGACGAACTCGGCGGACAGCGTCAGTTCCTCGGAGACCCATTGGCGGGAGGCGGAGACGGAGTGGGCGACGGCGGCCGGCAGGCCCTGGCCGGCCGCGAACCCGTCGCGTTTCAGCAGGAACGCGGCGACCGCGCGCCGGTGTCCCTCACGTGCCCCGTGCGGGCAGTCTCCGCAGGTGCAGCCGCCGTCGTGGCCGCCCGCTCCCGGTCCGGGGCTCGCGCCCTGTCTCGCCTCCTGCACCGCCACGTCCGACGCCCGCCTTCCCCGCGACCCGATCGGATGGCGGTCCTCTAGGGACCCTGAACGGGCCGGGCCGCCACCCTGTGAACAACTCCCCTGTGATGCCGTCGAATTGTGCCCTACGGCACACCCTCTGTGTCCGCCAGGTCTGGTCAGCGGGGGTGAAGTGCGAAGGGCAGTGTTGACCCGACTGCGAGAATTCCCGTATGGCCGAGATCATCCAGCGTGACGGGACCTGGGCCTTCGACGGCACGACGGTCCGGATCACGCCGGGGCTGCACCGCTCCGTGCCGCTGTTCCGGCAGACGTACGGGGAGATCGCCGTGCCTCTGGAGGCCGTCGCCGGGATCGTCTACGAGCCCGAACGCAAGCGCGGGCGGCTGCGGATGCGGCTGCGCGAGGGAGCGGACCCGCTGCTGCAGGCGACCGGCGGGCGGCTGCCCGACGCGGCCGATCCCTACCGGCTCACCGTGGACGTGGATCGCTCCGGCGTCGCCGAGTACCTCGCCGAGGAGATCCGGCACGCGCTGCTGCTGGACCAGATCCCGGGCGAGCCGACCGCGGCCTATCTCCTGCCCGGCCCGCCCGTCCCGGTCTCCGTGCGGTCCTCCGACGGCATCGTGTCCTTCGACGGCGTCCAGGTGCGCGTCGACTGGGCGCAGACCTCGGACCGGGTGAAGCGGGCGACCGGGCCCCGGGTGCTCGACGTCGGGGACGTGGTGCAGGTGGAGTGGCTGCCCAACTCCGGTTTCGAGGACGGCTTCCTGCGGTTCGTGACCCGCGAGACGGTGCACTCGAAGCTGCCGGCCGAGAAGGACCCGTACGCCCTCGACCTGTGGGGCAACGTGAGCCGCGACCTGCTGACGGCGCTGGTCGCGACGGCGGTCACCGCGCGGTTGCCGCATCCCTCCGCACGCGCCCACCCGGAGCCCGCCGACGAGGCCGGGGAGGGGCCCGGACACGCGCACGGTCGGCGGGGAGCGGACCGCGGACGGTGGCTCACGGCGTCCGTCCCGCCGCCGGCCGACCATCACGACGTGCTGCTGCGCCGGCTGCGCGAGCTGGGCGAGCTGCACCGGGACGGTGTGCTGACCGACGAGGAGTTCGCGCGGACGAAGGCCTTGGTGCTGCGGGGCTTCTGAAGCCCGGGCCGGGGTCCGGTCAGCTCAGCAGGTCGGGCTGGCTGCGGCTGATCTCCTGCCACAGCGGCTGGTAGTTGATCCACGCCACCAGGTCGCCGCCGAGCTGCTCCCGGGTCGCGACCGCCGCCCGGTGGTCGATCAGGACGGGACGGCCCGCGGCCTTCGCCGTCAGCTGGACCTGACTGGAGCGTTCCATCGACAGGAACCACCAGGCGGCGGCGTCGACGGAGTCGCCGACCGTCAGCAGTCCGTGGTTGCGCAGCACGAGCGCCTTGCGGGAGCCGAGCGCGGCCGCGATGCGCCGGCCCTCCTCCGCGTCGACGGCCACCCCGGTGTAGGCGTCGTAGAGGGCGTGGTCCTCGTAGAACGCGCAGCTCTCCTGGGTGATGGGGTCGAGGAGTTCGCCGAGGGCGGCGAGGGCGCGGCCGTGCACGGAATGGCAGTGCGCGACGGCCACGACGTCGGGCCGTGCCGCGTGCACCTGGGCGTGCACGGTGAAGGCGGCCTGGTTGACGTGGTAGCGCCCCTCGACGACCTGCCCGTCCTGGTTGGTCAGCACCAGGTCACTGACCGTGACGTGCTGGAAGGGCATCCCGAAGGGGTTGACCCAGAAACAGTCGTCGAACTCGGGGTCGCGGGCGGTGATGTGCCCGGAGACGCCGTCCTCGAAGCCGAGCCGTCCGAACAGGCGCACCGCGCCCGCCAGCCGTTCCTTGCGGTGCAGGCGCTCGTCCTCCACCGAGTCGTGCATCGGCGGCATCGCGAACTGCAGCCGGTCGGTGGGCAGGGGAGCAGGCGGCGTGGGCCCGTGCATCGGTCCTCCAGCACTGGGTTGCTTTACGACGCGGAAGTTACCGTCGGTCAGCGCAAAAGGGCAGAGCCGTTATACAAAGATGACGAATTCCGTCACGATCGGTGCACGTCTTGAGCATCTCCGACCGCCTCCCCGACCGGCGAGAAACACGGACACAAGGTGTCGGGTATCGGGGCCACACTCGCCGTATGACCGAGATCCCCGCCGAGATCCCCACCGAGACCCCCATGACAGCGAGCTGGGCGGCCTTCGCCGCGGCCGAACCGGAGCTGGCGAAGGTAGCCGAGGAACGCTTCGCGGCCTTCACGCACCACGTCCTCGCGACGCTCCGCAAGGACGGCTCGCCCCGCACCAGCGGCCTCGAGGTCCGATTCACCGGCGGTGAGCTGTGGCTCGGCATGATGCCGGACTCGCTCAAGGCACGGGACCTGCACCGCGACCCCCGCTTCAGCCTCCAGGCCAACCCGGGCGAGGGGACGGGGCTGGGCGGCGGCGACGTCCGGATCGCCGGCCGGGCGGTCGAGGTGGACGACCCGGAGACCAAAGGGGCGTACGTGAAAGAGGTGGAACCGCCGCAGCCGTTCCACCTCTTCCGCACCGAGCTGACGGAGGTCGTGCGGACCTACATCGAGGACGACACGTATCTGGTCGCCCAGATCTGGAAGCCCGGAGAGCCGGTGCGCACGCTCAGGCGGACCTGAACTCCATGAGGCCTGAACCCCGTGAAGGAGGTCACTCCCACTCGATGGTGCCCGGCGGCTTCGAGGTGACGTCGACGACGACGCGGTTGACGTCGCTCACCTCGTTGGTGATCCGGGTGGAGATCTTCGCGAGGACGTCGTACGGCAGCCGCGACCAGTCGGCCGTCATGGCGTCCTCGGAGGAGACCGGGCGCAGGACGATCGGGTGGCCGTAGGTGCGGCCGTCGCCCTGGACGCCGACGCTGCGGACGTCCGCGAGGAGGACCACCGGGCACTGCCAGATGTCCCGGTCGAGACCGGCGGCCGTCAGCTCCTCGCGGGCGATGGCGTCGGCGTCGCGCAGCAGGTCCAGGCGCTCCTTGGTGACCTCGCCGACGATCCGGATGCCGAGGCCGGGGCCGGGGAACGGCTGGCGCTGGACGATCTCCTCGGGCAGGCCGAGCTCCTGGCCGACCATGCGGACCTCGTCCTTGAACAGCTTGCGCAGCGGCTCGACGAGCTGGAACTCGAGGTCCTCGGGGAGCCCGCCCACGTTGTGGTGGGACTTGATGTTGGCGGTGCCGGTGCCGCCGCCGGACTCCACGACGTCCGGGTAGAGCGTGCCCTGGACGAGGAACTCCACGGCCGGGCCCTCGTCCGCGATGATCTCGGCCTGGGCCTGCTCGAAGACGCGGATGAACTCGCGCCCGATGATCTTCCGCTTCTCCTCGGGGTCCGAGACGCCCTTGAGCGCGGTGAGGAACCGCTCTTCCGCGTCCACGACCTTCAGCTGGACGCCGGTCGCGGCCACGAAGTCCTTCTCGACCTGCTCGGTCTCGCCCTTGCGCATCAGACCGTGGTCGACGTAGACGCAGGTCAGCTGGGAGCCGATGGCCTTCTGGACGAGGGCCGCGGCGACCGCGGAGTCCACGCCGCCGGACAGGCCGCAGATGGCGCGCCTGTCGCCGACCTGCTCGCGGATCGCCTCGACCTGCTCCTCGATGACGTTGCCGGTGGTCCAGTCCGGGCTCAGGCCCGCGCCCCGGTAGAGGAAGTGCTCCAGCACCTGCTGGCCGTGCGTGGAGTGCATGACCTCGGGGTGGTACTGGACGCCGTAGAGCTTCTTCTCGTCGTTCTCGAAGGCGGCGACCGGGACGACGTCCGTGGAGGCGCTGACGACGAAGCCCTCGGGCGCGGCGGAGCAGGCGTCTCCGTGCGACATCCACACGGCCTGCTCGGCCGGGGTGCCCTCGAAGAGGGTGGAGGAGGCGCGGGAGACGTGCAGCTCGGTGCGGCCGTACTCACGGGCGCCCGAGTTGTCGACGGTGCCGCCGAGGGTCTGCGCCATCAGCTGGAAGCCGTAGCACATGCCGAAGACGGGGACACCGGCCTCGAAGAGCGCGCGGTCGACGGTCGGGGCGCCCTCCTCGTACACGGACGAGGGGCCGCCGGAGAGGACGATCGCCGCCGGGTTCTTGGCGAGCATCTCCTCCACCGGCATGCTGCTCGGCACGATCTCGCTGTAGACCCGCGCCTCGCGGACTCGACGGGCGATGAGCTGGGCGTACTGCGCACCGAAGTCGACGACCAGGACGGTGTCGGGGGCGGCGGCAGTAGGAGTCGCTGATGACACGGGGGCCTTCCGGCGGTGGGGCGGGGTCTCTGTGTCATCCGATTCTACCGAGGCGGGCGCGGGGAGCGGTCCCGGCGGCGGATCCGGCGGTCGACCCGGCGGCGGACCGGCGAACGACCGGCGGCGACCGGACGCCGGGACCTCCGCCGCGTCTCAGGATGCGAACCGTATTGGAGCGCGTCCGGCGACGCTGCATACTGGCCGCATGCTCACGCACCCGACCTTCCTGTTTACCTATGGCGACCGGCCCACCGGCTGCCATGGTCGTGCTGCTTGAGCAACTGACGAGCGACTTCCCAGGCGCCCCGGGCCGACAAGGTCCGGGGCGCCTGGTGTTTTCCGGATCCTGCCGAACCGGGGCCCCGTTTCCCACGAGGAGCCCCGACATGACCGCCACCGCCACCAGCGCTGCCGCCACCGCCGCCGAGAAGACCGGCGCCCGCACGACCGAGGCAGCCGGCGTGATCACCGGCGCCCGGGAGCGCATCGACGCGCTCGACGACCGGATCATCGGACTGATCCAGGAACGGATGGCCGTCTCGGCCGTCATCCAGGAGGCCCGCATCACCTCCGGCGGACGGCGGGTGAACCTCTCCCGCGAGATGGAGGTCCTCGGGCACTACAGTGACGCGCTCGGCAAGCCCGGCACGTCGCTGGCTATGACGCTGCTGGAACTGTGCCGGGGCCGCGTCTGAGGCCGCGCGGCGGATGAAGTCGCGCGGCGGCGGCCCGAGGTCGCGCGCCAGTTCGGGCGTCCTCTCACCCGTACGGCGCGTGACCGCCGCCCGGGGTGCTTCGTTGGTCCCCGTGTCCGCGCCAGCCAGGGGCGGGCCCGGAAGAACCACGCGTGGCTCGCTGGGGCGAGAGGCGTACGGATCGCGTTCGTGCGCCGTGGGACCTCGCTCCGGAAAGTGACCGGACGGCAGGGGACAGCAGCCCGGTCACCCAAGAGAACGGCCGGCCTCGGGGACGCCCGGGGCCGACCGGCGGAAACTGCAAAAATGCACAAGGCTGGGTCAAACGGTTGCGGAGGCCGCGCTCATCCAGCACGATGCGAGAAAGCCCCGAACAGGCTCAAGTCCCCCTCGGGCAACCGCCTCACGTGCGCTGTTGCCCTCCTTGACCACCAGAGGTCCAGACCAGCGGCGCAACCCCCCGGCGCCGCTCCCAGGCACCGGCGCTGCCCTGACGCCGGTGCTGACAGTAAAGAAGGGCCCCGCGGATCCGTCCCGCGGGGCCCTTCGTCATTGCCGGAAGCCCCGCCCGACGGAGGGGGCGGCTTCCGTGTCGCGCGTCACATAAAGAACCTGTGAGTTCAGGACAACTGTTTCCGGCCTTGATCGGTCACACGTATCGAGCCAAGGCCACTCCCACACCCCCATGCGGAAGGCCTCCACCACCAGATCCACGAGGTCTTCATGAATCTCCGCCGCACGATGGTCACCGTGGCCGCGACCGCCGTCATCGCGCCGCTCGCGCTGCTGTCGGCGCCCGCCGCCTTCGCGGAGGAGGGCGGCACGTCCTCCTCCCCGAGCGCGTCCTCCTCGGAGACCGGCGCCTCCTCGCCGTCCGCCTCGGCCTCGGACGGCCAGAGCGCGTCCGGCACCCCGACCGACGCCTCGTCGGCTTCGTCGTCCCCGTCGGACGGCCAGAAGGCCTCCGGCTCTCCGTCCGGCTCCTCCTCGCCCTCCTCCTCCGGCTCGGGGAAGGCCACCGCGAGCGCGTCGGCCACCGCGAGCGGGGACGGGTTCGACCCGTACCAGGACTGCGACTCCTTCAACCTGGACGAGAAGCTGTCGGCGCAGGTCAAGGGCCTGCCGAGCAAGATCGTCGCCGGTTCCGGCTGGCACGGCTTCACGTTCGTCGTCGACAACGACTCCGACCGCGACCTGAAGAACGTGTACATCGACGCGTTCCTCGAGTACGGCGACGAAGCGACCGACGCGTTCCTGTCCGAGGGCCTCGCCGTCATCCAGGTCAAGGAGGACGGCAAGTGGACCGACAGCTTCCAGGACTCCTTCGAGGACGAGCACGGCAAGACGGTCAACGTCACGGGATCCTTCGTCGGGCTGCTCGACACGCTGGAGAAGCACTCCTCCGCGAGCCTCGAACTGCGGGTGAAGGTCAAGGCCTCCGCCCCTGCGGGCTCCTCGTTCGCGCTGAGCGAGGCCATCTACGCCGGTGAGGGTTCCGCCTGCTACGGCAACGGCGACTACTACGACGTCCGGATCCTCGCCGCCGGCGCGGACGCGGGCGACTCCGGCGACGCCAAGCCCAACGGCGACAAGCCCACCTCCGGCGCCAAGCCCCAGGGCGGCGCCAAGCCGATCAGCGGCAGCCTCGCCGAGACCGGCTCCGACTCCACGCTTGCGGTGATCGGCCTGGTCGGCGGGGTCGCCGTGCTGGCCGGCGCCGGCGCGGTGTTCACGGCCCGTCGCCGCAAGGTCGGCATGCACGCGTAACGCACATCGGGACACGACGAAGGGACCTGCGCTCGGAGGGGGGCGCAGGTCCCTTCGTCGCATGGGCAGTCCGGTCACCACCGGGCGATGAGCGGGGTGTCCGGTCCGTGCCGCCGCCAGGCTTCGGTGAGGCGGACGAGGCGGGCAGGGACGGCGATGCCGCGCACGGTTGCGATCCTGCCGTCGGTGAGGCCGAAGGTCACGGCCCCGACGACCTGGGGGTTGAGGAACATCGGAACGAAATCCGGCGCTGAGCCTCCGTCGCCCCTGGTGGACGGCTGACGGGGCGTCGGCGGGCGGACCGGTCCGAAGTCAACCCACGGATAACACCCCAATATCTGCGGTAGCGTGATCCGTCACCTGCGGTGACGTTCTACGGCCACTGCGTGAAGCGGCCCCTGTTATCTGTGGCAAGGGGAAAGTGGCCCACCGTCGTACAGCTGCCGAGCGGGAAGGCACTGACTGTCCGGGCGGCGGCAGACGTGTTCCTCGACTCGCTCGGCAACCCAAACACGGTCCGGAACTATGGGATCGGAGCGGGGAAGACAGCCGAACGGCTCGGCGAGGCTCGGCCGCCGGCGTCTGTGGCTGCCGATGAGATCGGCGAGGCCCTGGAACTGCTGTGGGACACCGCGGCGGTGAACACCTGGAACGCCCGTCGGGCGGCGGTCCTGTCCTGGCTCGGCTGGTGCCGAGAGCGCGGCTACCTGCTGGACGAGCACACCACGGTGCGTGGTCCCGGAACGGGCTGGGACCTGCACGAGTACCGACACTCCGCCGTGACTCACCTCGGTGAGCAGGGCGCCTCGCCGCTGATGCTCATGGCCAAGTCCCGGCACAAGAAGCCGGAGAACCTCCGCCGCTACTTCAAGCCCTCGGACGAGCCAATCGCCGAAGTCACCAGCCTGCTCGCACCCGGCGACGCCCGGCGTTGATCCAGCCAGTCAGCTGGGACGCCGGCCCTCACACGCGGTGGGGGCTGGGCGAGGATCGCCGCCTTTGGCGACCACACCTCGAATGTCGACCTCGCGTCGTGGGCCCCGATGCGGGAGGGCTTTGTCCGTTCACAACGGACGGCAAAAAGCAAAGGCAAGGAGGTTACCTACTCCTTGCCACTCTCAACTTATAGCGCACGGGGGGCCTTGCGGCAAGGCCCGGGTTGTGGCGCAGAATCGTCGGCCGAGGCCAGAACTTGGGGAAATCAGGGATTCGCGAATTACGTGCGCCTTTATCGACTGTGGCTTCTGCGGGATGGAAACCGCCGGTGGGACTCGCGGTGTGGTGGCGGGCACGCGGCGCGGAGGTCCGGGTGTGCGCGCCGCCGGACCGAGTAGAGCAGCTGGCCGAAATGCAACCATTTTGAATGGGGTTTCATGATTGATGTGATCGTTGCCGGCGGCGGACCGACCGGCTTGATGCTGGCCAGCGAGTTGCGGCTGCACGGCGTGCATGCGCTCGTGCTGGAGAAGGACGCGGAGCCGACCAGGATCGTCCGCTCGCTCGGTCTGCACGCGCGCAGCGTCGAGGTGATGGACCAGCGAGGTCTGCTGGAGCGGTTCCTCGCGCTCGGTAAGCAGCACCCGGTCGGTGGTTTCTTCGCCGCCATTGACAAGCCGGCGCCGGACCAGATGGACACCGCACACCCGTACGCCCTCGGCATCCCGCAAACCACCACCGATCGCCTGCTTGTCGAGCACGCCACCGAACTCGGCGTCGAGATCCGGCGCGGCTGCGAACTCGTCGGGCTGAGCCAGGACGAACACGGGGTGACCGCCGAACTTGCCGACGGCACGCGACTGCGCTCGCGCTACCTCGTCGGTTGTGACGGCGGCCGCAGCGCGGTGCGCAAGCTGCTCGGCGTCGGCTTCCCCGGCGAGCCCTCCAGGGTCGAGACGCTGCTGGGCGAGGTGGAGGTGACCGCGCCACCGGACACGCTGAACGCCGTGATAGCTGAAGTCCGCAAGACCCACAAGCGGTTCGGCGCCATGCCCCTCGGGGACGGGGTGTACCGCGTCGTCGCGCCCGCCGAAGGGGTGGCCGAGGACCGCACGGTCCCGCCGACCCTGGACGAGCTGAAGCGGCAGGTGCGGAAGCTCGCCGGCACCGACTTCGGCGTGCACTCACCGCGATGGCTCTCCCGCTTCGGCGACGCCACCCGGCTGGCCGAGCGCTACCGGACCGGCCGGGTGCTGCTGGCCGGCGACGCGGCGCACATCCACCCGCCGACCGGCGGGCAGGGGCTCAACCTCGGCATCCAGGACGCGTTCAACCTGGGCTGGAAGCTGGCCGCCGAGGTCAACGGCTGGGCACCGGAGGGACTGCTGGACAGCTACCACACCGAACGGCACCCGGTGGCCGCCGATGTGCTGGACAACACCCGCGCGCAGATGGAGCTGATGTCCGTCGAGCCGGGTCCCCGAGCAGTGCGCCGGCTGGTGTCGGAACTGATGGACTTCGAGGAGGTGAACCGGCACCTGATGGAGAAGATCACGGCGATCGGGGTCCGCTACGACTTCGGCGAGGGGCACGAACTGCTCGGCCGACGACTGCGGGACGTGGGGCTGAAGCGTGGTCGCCTCTACGAGCTGATGCACGGCGGCCGCGGGCTGCTGCTCGACCAGACCGGCCGCCTCTCGGTGGCAGGCTGGGCAGATCGAGTCGACCACGTCGCCGACATCAGCAAGGAACTGGACGCGCCCGCGGTGCTGCTGCGGCCGGACGGCCACGTGGCGTGGGTTGGTGACGATCAGCAGGATCTGCTCGACCGGCTTCCCCAGTGGTTCGGCGCTGCGGCCAGCTGAGCGCGCATTCGGGGCACGAAAGCCCACCGGGCCTGCCCGGACTGACCGGGTACGCAAAGCTGTCGCTCGTGAGGAGACGCTGTACCCGCTCCAGGCCACTGACCAGTACTGACGCGGAGATGGAGTGGGAGGCGGCTAAGAGGCCGGTCACTCGTCCTCGGCGGCATCCGGGTCGCGCAGAGGCCGCGTTCCGCCGGGTAGCTCCGGCAGCTGGAAGGAGTAGCGGCCGAGCATGTCGGCGAGCTGTGGAGCCTCGATCTCGCGGCCGGCCGCGAGCTGGTGCAGCCGCAACCGCTGGACGAAGTCCGGCTCGGCGTTGACCACGGTGATCTCGGCGTCCGCCGGGGACAGCCGACGGGCCAGGGTCCCGGTCACGTACGCCCCGGCGTAACCGGCGCCGAGGATGACGATGCGGTGCTTCATGTGATGCGCTCCTGTCGGTTCGGGTGCTCCCGGTGACTTGAGCGGAACAGCGACCCGATCACTGACAGGAACCACATGTGGTGTAGGTCACGTGATGACGGAAGCGCCGGGCGCGGGCCCGGGGTGGTCCTACTGCCGGGGCGGGACCGTCGGCATCCCGAGGAACGGCAGGCGCAGCGCGCCGAAGGCGTCCGCCGGCACCGCCGGGCTGATGGGCTCCACCGGCTCCAGCCGTTCGTACGCCGCGCCCTGCGCCGGCCGCGGGTCCGTCTCGCCCTTGTTCGGCCAGAACGACATCGCGCGCTCCGCCTGGGCGGTGATGGTGAGCGAGGGATTCACGCCCAGGTTCGCCGAGACGGCGGCGCCGTCGACGACCGAGATCCCGGGGTGGCCGTACAGCCGGTGGTACGGGTCGATGACGCCGCTCTCGCGGGAGTCGCCGATCGGGCAGCCGCCGAGGAAGTGGGCGGTGAGCGGGGTGCCCATCAGCTCTCCGACGTTGGAACCGGCGAAGCCGTTGATGTCGGCGGCGATCGCGGAGGCGGCCTCGGAAGCGGCCCTGATCTGCTTGGGGTTGGGGGCGCCGTGTCCTTGACGCGCCGTCAGCAGCCCTCTGCCGACGCCGGACGGCTTGAGATACGTCGTCAGCGAGTTGTCCAGCGACTGCATCACCAGGCCGATGATGGTCCGCTCCGACCAGCGGCGGTTGGACAGCGAGCGCAGGACCAGCAGCGGGTGGCGGGCCGCGTTCGTCAGCCAGCCGGCCACCCTGGAGGAGCCTTCCGCGTACGGCACCTGAAGGATCGACAGCCCGCCCATCGAGTTGGAGCCCTTGCCGTAGCGGACCGGCTCGATGTGGGTGTCGGCGTCCGGGTGGACGGACGAGGTGATGGCGACGCCGCGCGTGAAGTCGACCTTCGGCGCGCCGGTCGCCTTGCGGTAGCGGCGGTCGTCGGTCTGCGCGCCGACCAGCGCCTCCGAGTTGGTACGGGTCAGCTCGCCCAACCGGTCCGAGAGGTAGGGCAGTTGACGGTTGGCCTTCATCCGGTGCAGCAGGGTCTGGGTGCCGTAGGTGCCGGCGGCGAGGACGACCCGGCGGGCCTTGAAGACCCGGCTCTTCGCCTTCGCCCTGCCCCTGCGGCGCTCGTCGGTGGGGAGGGTGGCCACCGCGTACCCGCCCTGCGAGTCGTCGGTGACGGAGACCACCGTCGTCAGGGGGTGCACGACGGCGCCCGCCCGCTCGGCGAGGTGCAGGTAGTTCTCGTTCAGGGTGTTCTTCGCGCCGTGCCGGCAGCCGGTCATGCACTCGCCGCACTCGGTGCAGGCCTTGCGGGAAGGGCCGGCGCCGCCGAAGTAGGGGTCGTCGACCTGCTCGCCCGGCTTCGCCTTCGCCGTGCCGTCGGCGTCCTCGCCGTCGCCGAAGAACACGCCGACGGGCGCCATGTGGAAGGTGTCGCCGACGCCCATCCGCTCGGCGGCCGCCTTCAGATGCACGTCGGAGGGGGTCGTCGTCGGGTTGAGGCGTACGCCGAGCATGCGCCGGGCCTGGTCGTAGTACGGCCGCAGCTCTTCCTGCCAGTCGGTGATGCCACGCCACTGGGGGTCGTCGAAGAACGGCTTCGGCGGCACGTAGAGCGTGTTGGCGTAGTTGAGGGAGCCGCCGCCCACGCCCGCGCCGGCCAGCACCATGACGTTGCCCAGCAGGTGGATGCGCTGGATGCCGTACATGCCGAGCTTCGGGGCCCACAGGTAGTTCTTCAGGTCCCAGGAGTTCCTGGGGAGCGACTCCCGGGTGAATCGGCGGCCGGCCTCCAGGACGCCTACGCGGTACCCCTTCTCCGTGAGACGCAGGGCGGTCACGGAACCGCCGAAGCCGGATCCGACGACGATGACGTCGTAGTCGTAGGCGTCCTGGGACACGTGCTCTCCTCGTCGAGAACGGGTGGGGGCGGTCGCTTCACCCGGGGCGTCACCCGGGGCACGCACTAGCGCAGCCGGAGTGCCTTCATCACCTTCAGGCTGGTGCTCATGAACGCCGCGTACTTCTCGTCGTCCATGCCGAGTGCCGGCGCCATCGGCAGCAGGCGCTGCTGGGCCACCGTCTGCGCCTCCGTGTACTTGAGGATGCCCTCGGAGCCGTGCCGGCGGCCGAGGCCGGAGTCCTTCATGCCGCCCATCGGCGACTGGACGCTGCCGTAGGCGGCGGCGTAGCCCTCATTGACGTTCACGGTGCCGGCCCGCACGCGGGAGGCGACCTCCCGGCCGCGGCGGCCGTCCTTCGTCCACACCGACGAGTTCAGGCCGTACGGGGTGGAGTTGGCGTGCTCGATCGCCTCGTCGTCGGTCTTGAAGCGGTAGATCGAGACGACCGGGCCGAAGGTCTCCTCGGTGCAGACGGACATGGGCTCCGTGACACCGTCGAGGATGGTCGGCTCGAAGAAGTACGGGCCCACGTCGGGGCGGGCGACGCCGCCGGCGACGACCGTGGCGCCCTTGGCGACGGCCTCCTCGACATGCCGGGTCACGGTCTCCAGCTGACGCTCGCCGACCAGCGAGCCCATGTCGGCGCCGTAGGCCAGGGAGGTGCCGAGGCGCATGGCCCGGGTGCGGGCGGCGAAGCGCTCGACGAAGGCGTCCGCGATCGACTCGTGGACGTACAGCCGCTCGATCGAGATGCAGAGCTGGCCGGCCGAGGAGAAGCAGGCGCGCACCGCGCCTGCCGCCGCCTTCTCGATGTCGGCGTCCTCCAGCACCAGCATGGCGTTCTTGCCGCCGAGTTCGAGGGAGACGCCGATCAGCCGGGCTGCGGCGCCCTGTGCGACCTCGCGGCCGGTGCGGGTCGAGCCGGTGAAGGACACGTAGTCGGCGTGCCGGACGACCTCGGGGCCGACGACGGGCCCCTCGCCCAGGACGACCTGGAAGACGTCCGCGGGCAGACCGGCCTCGACGAGCAGGTCACGGGCCCACAGCGCGGTCAGGCAGGTCTCCGTGTCCGGCTTCATGACGACCGCGTTGCCCGCGACGAACGCCGGCAGCGCGTCGCCGACCGACAGCTCCAGCGGGTAGTTCCAGGGGGCGATCTGACCCACGACACCGCGCGGGTGGCGCAGCTCGGTGACCTTGGTGAGGGTCGGCATGGCGCCGGCGTGCCGCTTGGGGCGCAGGTAGAAGGGGGCCTTGCGGCCGTAGTGGCGGGCGGCGACCGCGACGGCCTGCACCTCCTCGTGGGCGTGCAGACGGGCCTTGCCGGTCTCCAGCTGGATGAGGTCGAGCACCTCGGCCTGGCGCTCCAGCACCAGGTCGTGGAAGCGGAGCAGGACTGCGGCGCGTTCGCGGACCGGCGTCTTCGCCCACACCGCCTGGGCGGCACGGGCGGCCTCGTAGGCCTTGAGGACGTCCTCGGGGGTGGACTCGGGCAGGTCGGCGAGCTTCTCACCGGTGAACGGCGTGTGGTTGGCCGTGCGGCCGGAGCCGGTCACCCCCTTGGTGAGCTGGGCCACCAGCTCGGGGGTCACCACGTCGGCGGCGGTGCGGACGCCGATGGGAGCGGGGGCGAGGGGGTTGGTGCCAGTCGTTTCCGGCGTCTGTTCCGAAGTCTTCTCCGGGGCCTGCGAGTCCGTCATGAGCCGCAGGGTATGACGTGCGGGGGACTTTGGGTACCCGCCGGTAATAGGGATTCACCGCCTGCACACATGACGCCAGCGTTCACTGGCAACAAACCTGCTGATCAGGGCGTCGAGCCCCGCGCATCCCGCGTTTCCCGTGCCTTTCGCCACGCGGTCCGGCCACCCCGATCCCGTACCTGTTCCGGGGCGCGTCCGGGGTGGGTGGGAGGTCGGGTCCGGGGTGGGTGAGAGGTCGGGTCCGGGGTGGCCCCTAGGGCCGGTCGATCTCCAGGTGGGCGATCGCGGTGCGGGCCACCTCGCGGCCGCGGGCGGTGAAGTCACCCTTGCCCGGATAGCCGATCATGAGCTTGTACATGTCGCCGGCGGTGGACTTGTAATACAGGATCCGCAGCTCGCGCGGGGCCGGCTGCCGGCTGTCGTCCGTGGTGTAGACGACGGTGTTCCCGGCGGCCTTGCGACCGTGGAAGGTCGCGTTGTCGTCCGTGCGGGTGCCGGGCCCCTTCGGCATGTCGAGCGGGTAGCTGCCGGACTCCTTGAAGTCCCCGTTGTCGGCGTACATCTGGGCCGCCGCGGAGTCCTTGATCCGGTGGCCGGCGTCCTGCGCCCTGCGGTCCACCCGCAGGACGACCGAGATCGCGCCACTGGGGTCGGTGTAGCCGACCCAGTGGTCGTCGGCGGCGGCGGTCTTCTCGGGTTCGCTGCGCACATAGCTGTCGGGCACGGCCAGCGTCGCGGTGACGCTCTTCTCGGGCTTCGTCGTCCAGCCGTCCGGCAGCGGTCCCGCGAACGGGTCGGCGAACACCAGGTACGCCGCTGCAGCCGCCGCGACGACCGCGGCGCCGAGCCCGATCCAGACCGCGCGGCCGGGCCGGCGCCGGACGCGCGGCGCCTCCGGGGGCGAGACTGCCTGCGGGGCCTGCGGGGCCTGCGGCGCGGGCGGGTTCGCGGCGGCCTCGAGCAGCTCCCGCACCCGCGCGGCCGTCGGACGGTGCGCCGGTTCCTTCTGCAGCAGGCCGTCGACGACCTCGGCGAGCGGCCCGTGCGCGGCGGCCGGCGGTGCGGGCGCCGCGTTGAGGACGGACTGCAGGGTGGCCGGGGTGTTGCTGCGGCGGAACGGCGACACGCCCTCGGTCGCCGCGTACAGCACCACGCCCAGGGACCACAGGTCGGCGGCGGGCCCGGGACGCCGGCCCAGCACCCGCTCGGGCGCGATGTACTCGGGCGAGCCGACGAAGCCCCCGGTGTCGGTCAGGTTGGTCTCGCCCTCGATCTGGGCGATGCCGAAGTCGGTGAGGACGACCCGGTCGTACCGGCCGAGCAGCACGTTGTCCGGTTTGACGTCCCGGTGCAGGATGCCGGCCGCGTGCGCGGCCTCCAGCGCGCCGAGCACCTCCAGGCCGATGCGGGCCGCCTCGCGCGTCCCGAGCGTGCCTTCCTGCAGGGCGTCGCCGAGCGAACGTCCGCGGACCAGCTCCATCACGATCCACGGCCGGCCGTCGACGACGGCGACATCGTGGACGCCGACCACGGCCGGGTGGTCGAGCCGCGCCGCGGCCCGTGCCTCGCGCCGCATCCGCTCGAACGCCTTGTCCCGTTCACGTTCGGGAAGGTGGTCCGGCACGCGGGGTTCCTTGACGGCGACCTCGCGGTCCACGGTCTCGTCCTTGGCGCGCCACACGGTGCCCATGCCGCCGTGCCCGAGCTTGGCGAGCAGCCGGTAGCGTCCCGCGACGAGCCTGCCGACGCCGGGCTCCTGCGCCGCCCTGTCCACCGGCGTCCGCGACGGCTCCTGCGACGGCACGGTCTGTGACGGCTCGGTCCCCGGGGCCGCGTGCGGGTGCGGGTGCGGGAGCGGGTTCGCGTGCGGAACCGGAACCGGAAGCGGCCGTGGATGCGGGTTCGCGTTCGGGTTCGGCGGTTGCAGAACAAAACTCGTCGTGTCGTCGGGCACGGGCCCGACTCCCCCGTGGTGACTCATGCGCTCATCACATCGCGCCACACGGGCCGATTTCCACCGGTCCGGCCCACCGGTCACAGACCCGTGACGCGTACCGCTCCTTATGCCCCTTTTACGCGGGCGCTCGGGGTGGACGTCTCACCCGACGACGAAGGTGTCGACCGCGACGTCGAAGTACTCCCGCGCCTCCCGCACCTTCCCGAGCGGCGCCGAGACCCACACGTCGTACAGCCGCCCGCCCTCCTCCCAGCACAGGTCGAAGGTGTGCCGGGGGCCCTCCGCCGCGCTGAAGCCGTTCCAGGTGAACTGCCAGAGGGCGGCGGGCCGTCCGCCCTGACTGGTCTCGGTGACCCGGCCGTCGTGATAGCCCGGGTTGGTGTCCGCTCCCTGGGCGGCGGCCCGCTCCATGACGGCGAGCGGGCCGTCCGGCGACGCGCCGGAGACCTTGACGCCGAGCCGGAAGACCTGCCCCGGCGACATGTAGAACACCCGCTCGCCCTGCGGCACGCGCGTGAAGTCCTCCGGCACGGCGAGCGCGAACCCGGCGGGGTCCTCGGCCACCCGGTAACCGGAGGGCGCGGACGGCGTACGGGTCGGCGTGAGCGAGGCGGCGGGCGACGGAGCGGACGACACCGGCGCGCTCGGGGACCCGCTCGCCGGGCGCCCCGACCCGCTCACGGAGACCGCCGGCGCCGAACTCACGGGCGGGCGCCCTCCGTCACCGTCCCCCTTCATCAGCAGCGCCGCCCCCGACACGCCCGCGCCGGCCATCGCGGCGACCAGCAGGGCGGCCACCAGCACACTGCGCGTGGAGCGCTCCCGGGCGGCCTTCTCGGACTGCGGCCGGGGCAGGTCGGCCTGTGTCGGCGTGTAGTCGGACGACACCGGCGTCGGCGTGCACCCGGTGTCGAGGAAGGCGCGCAGCAGCCGCTCCGCCTCCGCCCCGCCGAGCCGCCGGTCCGGATCGCGCTCCAGTAGACCCCGGACGACCGGCAGCAGCGGCCCGGCCTGCGGGGGCGTACGGATCTCGGCGAACACGACGGCGTGCAGGATGCCGCCCAACGAATCCCGCCGGAAGGGGGATTCGCCGCTCAACGCCGTGCACAGCAGCGCGCCCAGCGACCACAGGTCGGACTCCGCGCCGGTGCGCGCCCCGGACATCCGCTCCGGCGCGGTGTACTCGGGCGAGCCGACGAACGAGCCGGTCTGGGTGAGCGTGGTGGCGCCCGAGACCTGCGCGATGCCGAAGTCGGTGAGGACGATCCGGTCGCCGTCACGTTCCAGCAGGACGTTCGCGGGTTTGATGTCCCGGTGCAGCACCCCGGCCTCGTGCGCCGCGCGCAGGGCGCCGAGCAGGGCGATGCCGATCCGGGCCGCCTCGTCCGGTGCCAGCGGGCCGTGCTCGGCGATCCGGTCGGCGAGCGAGCCGCCGTCCAGCAACTCCATCACGATGTACGGGCGTTCGTCCTCCACGACGACGTCGTGCACGACGATGACATGCGGGTGGCGCAGCTGGGCGACCGCACGCGCCTCGCGCAGCGTCCGGTCGCGCCGTTCGCGGGCCTCCTCGTCGGAGAGCGTGTCGTCCTGGGTCAGCTCCTTGACCGCGACACTCCGTCCCAACAGCTCGTCCGTCGCCCGCCACACGACACCCATGCCGCCGCGCCCGAGTCTCGCCTCCAGCCGGTAACGGCCCGCGATGACCCGTGCGGTACTCCCGTCCCCCTCGGTCCCCATGGGCACATCATGCCCCACCGGACGGCCCGCCTCCGGGGCGCCGTCCGGCCAACTGCGGGACCCGGCGGCCGGTACTACGCCGTGGGCTCGCGCCAGCTCTGCAGTACGGATCTGAACTGCCTGGCCGTGGTGGCCCAGTCACCGGCGGGCGACGACATGTAGATCACGTACTCGGCGCCGTTGCGGGCCACGTACGTCTCCTCGATCGCGCGGCGCGGCCCGGGGAAGGCGGTGTCCTTGGCCAGCGCGGTCCAGGTGTACTCCCACTCGGAGCCCGCCCTGTCGCGGTAGAGGTTCTTCTCGAGGGTGACCCGCTCGTAGTCGACCAGCCTCTTGAGCTGCTGCTCGAGGTCGACCTGGTGCGCGTACGGGTCGCTGAAGTCGGGGGACTTGTCGAGGGCGATGCGGACGAAGTGCTCGCCGCCGTCGGGCGAGTAGTCGACCTGCTGGAGGTCGCCGTCGTCCTGGTACACCTTGCGCTCCCAGCCCTTGGGCAGCGCGAGCCCGAAGCCCAGCGGGTCGTCGACGGGCTGCCAGGAGTCGGGCACGGCGCCCTCCGCGGCGGAGGTGGCGGTGCTCGTCGGGCTCGGCGAGCCCGACGCTGCCCCGGGGTCGACGGTCTGCGACTGCCCCTGGTCCCATTTCTGCAGGACCACGGCCGTCCCCCCGCCGACCAGCGCGGCGACGGCCACCACCAGCACGAGGGAGCGCAGCCGACGACGCCGCCGGGGCGGCTCCGCCGCGGGCCCGGCCGGTGCACCCTGGACGGTGTGCGTCGGCCCCTGGCCCACGTGCGCCGGGACCTGGCCGATGTGTGCCGGGCCCACGGTGGTGGGGCCGGTCACGGGATGGCCCGGTACCGGCGTCGCCGCCTCCGGGCCGGCGGGAACGTACGAGGTGGCGGGTGTCGGGTGGGACCCGGAGCGGGACGCCGTGCGGTGCCCTCCCGTACCCGGGTCGGGTCCGCCGTACTGCGTGGGCACATACGCCTGGGCCCCGTGCGGACGCCGTCCCTCGGCCGCCTCGGCGAGAAGCTGCTCTGCCTCGGCGATGCCGGGGCGGGCGGCCGGGTCCTTGCGCAGCAGGGCGCTGATGACGGGGCCGAGCGGGCCGGCGTGCCGCGGTTCGGCGGCCTCTTCCTCGACCACGGCCTGCAGGGTGGTCAGCGGCGAGGTGCGCCGGAACGGCGACCGTCCCTCGACCGCCGTGTACAGCGTCGCGCCCAGCGCCCACAGGTCGGAGGACGGGCCGGGATCATGGCCGCGCACCCGCTCCGGGGCCAGGTAGTCGACGGAGCCGACGACCTCGCCGGTGCGTGTGATGGTGGTGTCGCCGTCGATCTGGGCGATGCCGAAGTCGGTGAGGAGGACCCGTCCGTCGTGCGAGAGGAGCACGTTGCCGGGCTTGACGTCGCGGTGCAGTACGCCGGCGGAGTGCGCGGCGCGCAGCGCGCGCAGCACCCACAGGCCGATCCGGGCGGCCTCCGCGGCCTCGACGCGGCCGTCCTCCTTGACGGCGTCGGCCAGCGAACGGCCCTCGACCAGCTCCATCACGATCCACGGCCGGCCGTCGTGCTCGAGCACGTCATGGACGGTGACCACGGCGGAGTGGTTGATCCGGGCGGCCGCCCGGGCCTCCGCCCTGGTCCGCGCCAGCAGCACGGCCTGGTCGCTCTCCGCGACGTAGAGCGCGGCGGTCAGCTCCTTGATGGCGACAGCCCGGTGCAGCAGCTCATCGTGGGCACGCCACACCCGGCCCATGCCGCCGCTCCCGATGGCGTCGGCGAGCCGGTAGCGCCCGGACAGGAGCTGGCCCTGCATCTGATTCACGTTGCCCCGCAATGCTCTTGACAGGGTCAGCGTAAAGACCTTGCCGTCTCCACGGAACCGCGGGGGTGCGACGGAGACAGCACTGTGACGGTTGTCGCTTCCCCGCCGACGCGGGAACCTGGCCGCAGCGGCGTGGTTCAGCCGGTGTACTGGTAGGTGGCCGCCGCCTGCTCGTACAGCCGCGTGACCTCGTCCCGTTCGGCTTCCGGCCCTCTGACCTGGACGACGTGGTACCGCCCGGCGATCAGGATCGCGAGGTTGCGGACGTACAGCTTGCGACCGTCGCCGTCGGTCCAGGTGAACTGGCCCTCGGCCATGGTCCGCGTGCCCACGGTCGTCGTGCGCAGCCCGGACGCCGTCGCCCAACTGGAGGCGCGGTACGGCTGGAGCTCGCTCTCCTTCTCCCGCTGGTAGACCATCGGGTCGCTGCCGTTCCCGGACGTGCTGTCCCGCCCCGGCACGACGATCAGCTCGAAGTCGCCGTGCCCGTAGCGGACCTGACCCCGGCCGTTCTTCGGCGTGCGTGACCAGCCGTTCGCCACGGCGATCTGGAAGCCCGCCCCGTCCTTGCGGAGGGTGAAGCCGTCGGCGACGCCCGCTCCGGACCCATCGGTCTGGGTCGCCTGTGCCGACGAGGACGACGGGGATCCGGAGACGCCGTCGGCCGGCGCGGTCTGGTCGGGCCGGGGTTCGCTGCTGGCGTGGGGAGCCTGGCCGGCCGGCGTCCCGGTGGCCCCGGCCCGTCGCCCGCCGTCCGTGCCGGCGGCGTCGTCCTCGCCGGCCTTGGGCATGAACAGCATGGCGTAGGCGATCGCCGCCGCCAGCACCAGCAGGACCAGCACGACCAGGGTGCGGCCCAGGCTGCGGGGCGAGCGGTCCGGCTCGGAACGGCCCCGCTTGTGCCGTCCGTGCGACGCGGGCAGTCCGGCGCGCCGTCGGCGTACCAGTTCGCCCTTGCGGCGGACGATCGGCAGGCGGCGCGGATCGGCGGGCGGCGCGACGACGACGTGCGTGCCCGCCTCGGGCTCCGGCGCGGACCGCACCAGCGAGCGCAGCCAGCCCCGCAATTCCTCGAAGTCGGGGCGGTCGGTGGGGTCCTGGCGCAGCAGCGACTCCACGACCGGCCGCAGCGGTCCGCACTCCTCGGCGAAGGCGGGCGGCTCGGCGCACACCATCTGCACCAGCTCGGCCGTCGACTCCTCCGGGTACGGCGCGTGGCCCTGGACGGACCTGAAGAGCAGCGCACCGAGCGCCCACAGATCGGTGGCGGGACCGATCGGGGCGGCCAGCTGCCAGTTCTCGTGGACCGGCCCGGCCTGCTCGGGCGCCCACCGCTCGGTGACGGGCCCGACGACGGCCATGCGTGCCTGCCGGGCCCGCTCGGCCGCCAGCGCGGTGGCGGGGCCGCGCCCGGCGCCCGCGCCGGACGCCGCGGTCGGCGGCCCGTCCCAGCGGGCGCCGGTACGCGCCTCGCCCGCCGGGCCGCCCGGCGTCGCCTGCGGGCCCTGCCCGGAGTGGGGGGCGAGCGATGCGTGCGTCTGCTGAGGGGTGCCGTACCGCGCGGGACCGGGCACGGGCGCGCCCTGTACGCCGTAGGGGTCGGCGATCTGTCCGGGAGGGCTGCCGCCCAGGGCCGCGGGTTCGCCGTCGGACGGGGTGCGGGCGCCGGGCAGCGCCGCGCGGCCGTTCTGCTGCGCCTCCTGGGCCTCCTGCACGCGGGCCGCGGCCCGTGCCCCGGCGCGGTACGCGGCGATCGCCCCGGCCCGCGCGGCCCGGATGTCCCCGCCGGTCTCCACGGGGGCTCTGCGCGCCACGGCGCCGGAGGCCCCGCCCACGTCGGAGGGCTCGCCGGCCGGCACCGGCCGTGCGCCGGACGCCCGCGCCTCTATGGCGGCCCGCCGAGCGGCCTCGGCGTCCACCGCCCCGGTCCGGGGCATGCCGGGGCCCCTGCCGACTCCTGCGCCACCGCCGGGTCCGGCGCTCACACCGTGCGGCGGGTGGCCGCCCGTACCCGCGGGCTCGACGGGGGCCGCGCCGCCGCGGGCCTGATCGCCCGCCCGGTCCGTCCCGCCCGTCGTCGTGTTCTCGGCCGGCACCGGGTCGTACCCGCACAGCGCCTCTTCCGCCGCGCCGACCGCGAGTCCGGTCAGCATGACCCGTCCGTCGTCGCAGACGAGCACCGTGCGGGCGGTGATGTTCCGGTGCACCCACCCGTGTGCGTGCAGCACCCGCAGCGCCATGAGCACGTCGGAGGCGACCTCGGCCGCCCGGTACGGCGACAGCGCCTTCTCGGCCAGCAGGGCCGACAGCGGGCGCGCCGCGACCAGTTCGCTCACTATCCACAGCGAGCCGCCCTGGGCGAACACGTCGAAGACCTGGTCGAGCCGTGGATGGTCGGGGATGCCCGCCGCGGCCTGCGCGGCCTCCATCGCGCGCCGCACGACGGGATCGGCCGGCCGGCGTGTCCCGGACGCCTCGCCGGCGTTGCGCGTCCCCGGTCGCCGCGCCCCGCGGTCACGGGCGGTGAACCCCTCGGGCAGTCCCTCGGCGTCGAGCACCTCCGCCTCGACGACCTCCGGCAACGGCACCTGGCGGACCAGGACTTCCTGCCCGCTGTAGGTGTCGAAGGCCCGGCTCTCGTGCTCGTACTCGTCCGACAGCGGCAACGGCAGGCGGTAGCGGTCGGCGAGTACCCGACCCGCGTAGTCGTCCACGTTGCCTCCCCCGGCCGCCCGGTCGGTCAATTCCGTTCGCCTTGCGTGCCGTTGCAGCCGAATCCAGCCGCATTGCTGGATGCGTACGGTCCGCAACCACTCACGATACGTGCCGGAGGCAACCCGCAAAGAGGGGATGCCGGATCTCGCGCCCGGAACCCCGCCCGCCGACGGCCGCTACTTCTTCGGCGTGAAGGTGTCCGTCAGCGTCGCCCAGGTGGTGGCGCGCAGGTCGGTGCCCCACGCCGCGGCCTTCGCCGTGTACATCAGCGCGTACCCGAGGCCGTCGTTGACGACGAACCCGCGGTCGACGGCCCGGTAGGCCGTCCCGCCCTCCTTGTAGGTGAACTCCCAGTCGGCCGTGTTCCAGCCGCGGTAGTTCACCTGCGCTATACGGACCTTCTTGTACTGCGAGCGCACCATGTAGCGCTCCTGGTTCTTCCAGTCCGCCACGGGGCTGCCCTTGGGCGTGTTCGTCCAGGCGACGAGCAGCTTCTGCCCGCCCGGCCCGGTGAAACGGTCCCCCGCGGCCCCCGTGGTCCGGTACGCCCACCCCGCGGGCAGGCCGATCGTGTATCCCTGCGCGCCCCTGTACGTCGTCACCGCTCCGCCGTCCTCGGCGGCGCCGGACCCGGCGCCGCCGGCCGCGGTGGTGTTGCTCGGCGTGGAGCCGGACGTCCCGGACTGTGCGGGGTCCTTCGAACCCGACCCGTCCTTACGCGTCGCGTCGCCGGTGTCCTCCTTGGTGTCGGAGCCGGCGCTCGCGCTGCCGCCGGCCGCCGTGGAGGCGCCGCCCTTCGCGCCGCGCGCGGAGTCGTCGCCACCGCCGCCGAGCGTGAGGGCCAGCACGGTGCCGAGCACCGCGAGCGCCACGACCACGGCAATGATCACGAGCGTCCGCTTCGGCACCACGTCGGTCAGCGGCGCCCTCGGCACGGACCGCGGGGGCAGGTCCGGAGGCGTCATCACAGGCCACCCCGAACTCCGCCCGGCGCTCTCGCCGTTCCCCCCGGCAGCACTGCCCGGGGCGGACCCGGCGCTCGCGGCGGGGCCCGAGCCGGAACGCGCCGCCGGCACGGACGCGGACGCCGCTGCCGCCCCGGAACCCGCCGCCGCGCCCGGAGCCGATCGCGTCGCGGGGTTGCCGGACGTCTGGACGGCGGGCGCGGCAGCAGACGGCGGAGGCGGCACCGTGGGCGACACGGCGGTGGAAGCGGCGCCGGCGTGGTGCGACGCCGCGCCCCCCTTCGGCGCCTCGCCCACGCCGATGGATCCGGAACCCTCCGTCCCGTTGGCCGACTTGGCGCGGGCCGAGGACGACCGGGTCGCCGCCCCCGCCGCGACCGCGACCTTCCGCACGGACCTGAGCGCGCCACGCAGCTTCTCGCCGGCCTCGGCGCCCGCCGAACTCCCCCTGCCGCCCGGGCCGTCCGGTGCCACCGGCAGCGGCACGACCTTCGTCGCGTCCGCCGGCTCGGCGTACCGCGGCTCCGGCGCGTGCAGGACCGCGTTGAGCATCGCCCGCGCACCGGCGTCGTCGAGCCGCCGCGCGGGATCCTTGGTGAGCAGACCGTAGATGACGTCCCGCAGGGGACCCGCGTTCTTCGGCTCCTCCAGCTGTTCCGTCATCACCGCCGTGAGCGTCGCGATGGCGGAGCCCTTGTCGTAGGGGGGCGATCCCTCGACCGACGCGTACAGCAGACCGCCCAGCGACCACAGGTCGGCCGCCGGCCCCGGCTTGTGCCCGCGGGCCCGCTCCGGGGAGATGTAGGAGGGCGCGCCGACGAGCATGCCGGTGGAGGTGATGGACGGATCGCCCTCGACCTGCGCGATGCCGAAGTCCGTGAGCACGACCCGGCCGTCCTCGGCGATCAGCACGTTGGACGGTTTCACGTCCCGGTGCAGGATGCCCTCGCGGTGCGCGGAACGCAGCACGTCGAGGATGGCCAGCCCGACCTCCGCCGCGCGCTTGGGGTCCAGCACGCCGTCCTCACGGATGACCTCGGCGAGCGACTTGCCCTCGACGAGCTCCATGACGATCCACGGCCGGTCGTCCTCCTCGACCACGTCGAAGACCGTCACCGCACTGTTGTTGCGGATCCGCGCGATGGCCTTGGCCTCGCGCAACGTCCGCGTGATCAGGCGGCGTTTCTCGTCCTCGTCGATGTTCCCCGGGAACCGCAGCTCCTTGACGGCGACCGTGCGTCCGAGGGTCTCGTCCTCGGCGCGCCACACCGTCCCCATGCCGCCGCGGCCGAGTACGTCTCCCAGCCGGTACCGCCCGGCGAGGAGACGTGCGCTCTTGTCCTGACGGGATGCTCCCGCCCGCTCCGCCTCCGACATGCGTCCCCTCATGCAACCCGCCCTGACAGAGCCTCCATTGTCCCTCACCCGACAAGTGCCCGACGCCCAGGGTGCCCCTCACCGCATCCCGACCGCACCCCAGGAGGGGAGTATTCCGGCCAGAAGGTGCAGCACGCTCCGGCCAACGCGCCGTTCGAGGGCCGGTCAGGGGGCGCGGACCAGGTGAGGAGTGTGCGCCCCGGGCCTGGATGATGGGTGCGACGAGCAGCGGGAAATGAGCCGAGGCCGAGGAGAAGGGGGACCCACGATGCCGTCACGTCGAAGCCTGGCGGCCGTACCGGTGGCCCTGGCGCTCCTCGGCCTGTGCACGACGAGTTCGCAGGCCACCTCCCCTCCGCCCACGGACCTGCTGCTCCCGCTGCTGCTCACCCGGGGCGACGCGCCCGCCGCGGCCCTGCTGGCCCGGGAGGAGAGCGGCGCCCGCTACGCCGAGGCGGGCCCGGGCATCTCCCGGTCCGACCGCTTCCGGGCCGGCAGCGTCACGAAGAGCTTCCTTGCGACCGTGGTGCTCCAACTGGCCGAGGAGCACCGGCTCGCGCTGTCCGACACGGTGGAGTCGCATCTGCCGGGACTGGTGCGCGGGGCCGGCAACGACGGGCGCGCGCTGACCCTTCGTTCCCTGCTCACCCACACCAGCGGCCTGTACGACTACACCCGGGACACCGCGGGCGCCGTACCCCTCACTCCGCTTCAGTCCGTCCGTACCGCTGTCACCCACCCTCCGGCCGACCTCGGCCGCTTCGCCTACTCCAACACGAACTACGTTCTGCTCGGCCTGGTCGTCGAACAGGTCACCGGCCACTCGTACGCCTCGGAGGCCGAGCGGCGGATCATCGCTCCCCTGCGTCTGACGGGCACCTCCTTCCCGGGCTCCCGCGTCTCTCTGCCCTCCCCGCACGGCCGCGCCTACGACCCGGACGGCGACGACGTCACCGAACTCGACCCGCGGGTGGCCGGAGCCGCGGGCGAGCTGGTGTCGACGCTCGCCGATCTGGACCGCTTCTACGCGGCGCTGCTCGGCGGCGAACTGCTGCCCCCGCGCCGGCTGCGCGAGATGCTCGACACCCGTACCGCACACGGCTCGTACGGCATGGGCCTGTTCCCCGCGAAGCTCCCGTGCGGCGTCACGGTGTGGGGGCACAACGGCCGGATCCCGGGCAGTTACGTGCGCACCGCAGCCACCGTCGACGGCCGGCGTGTCCTCACCTTCCGGGTGAACACGACGGCGATCGCAGATCCCGGCCTCGAACCGGCCCTGCTCGCCGCCGAGTTCTGCCCTCGCACCCCGTAGAACGAGCCGGCACCGAACAGAGATCCCTCGTAGGGTCACCCGTTCGAGTGAAACGCGGGCAGGGCCCGAACAAACCGGCCGACCGGCCCTGTCTCGGCACGGAAACGGGGCGCCGGACCTCATTCCCGACCGGAGCCGGAGCCGTCGCGTCCCGGAAGGTCGCCGCCCCCATTTCCCAGCGGGAGGCAGAGCCGCCTCGTCACGGAAGGGCACCGCCCCCATTCCCGACCGGAGGCAGAGCCGTCGCGTCCCGGAGAGGGCCCGAGCCGCCGCCCCCGAGGAGGCCCGGGCCGTCGTTCTTCCGAGCCGGGCAGGCCCCCGGGGGCGTCAGCGGGCCGTCAGAGGGGCACGATGTCCGGCGCACCCAGTCGCGCCGCGTCCGCCGTCAGGTCGTCGGGCTGACGCTGCGACTCCCGCTCGGCCTCCACCCGCTTCTGGTAGTGCTCGACCTCGCGCTCGATGTGGTCCTTGTCCCAGCCGAGGACCGGCGCCATGAGCTCGGCGGCCTCCAGGGCACTGCGGGTGCCGCGGTCGAAGGTCTCGATGGAGATGCGCGTGCGGCGCGTCAGCGCGTCGTCCAGATGCCGTGCCCCTTCGTGCGAGGCGGCGTACACGATCTCGGCGCGCAGGTAGTCGTCGGCGAACTGGAGCGGCTCGCCCAGGGACGGGTCCGCGACGATGAGGTCCAGGATCTCTTCCGCCATCGCCCCGAAGCGGTTGAGCAGATGCTCCACGCGCACCACGTGCAGGCCGGTCCGCGCCGCGATCCGCGCCCGCGCGTTCCACAGCGCCCGGTAGCCCTCCGCGCCCATCAGCGGCACGTCCTCCGTGACGCAGTCGGCGACCCGCTGGTCGAGTCCGCGCACCGCCTCGTCGACCGCGTCCTTGGCCATGACCCGGTACGTCGTGTACTTGCCGCCCGCCACGACCACGAGCCCCGGCACCGGATGCGCGACGGTGTGCTCCCGGGACAGCTTGCTGGTGGCATCGGACTCGCCGGCCAGCAACGGCCGCAGTCCCGCGTACACACCCTCCACGTCGTCCCTGGTCAGGGGCACCGCGAGCACCGAGTTCACATGCTCGAGGAGGTAGTCGATGTCGGCGCTGGAGGCGGCCGGGTGCGTCTTGTCGAGGTCCCAGTCGGTGTCGGTGGTGCCGATGATCCAGTGCCGGCCCCAGGGAATGACGAAGAGCACGGACTTCTCGGTGCGCAGGATCAGCCCGGAGGAGGAGCTGATGCGGTCCCTCGGCACGACGAGGTGGATGCCCTTGGACGCGCGGACGTGGAACTGCCCCCGCTCGCCCACCATCGCCTGGGTGTCGTCGGTCCACACACCGGTGGCGTTGACGATCTGCCGGGCGCGGATCTCGTACTCCCCGCCCGCCTCGACGTCCTCCACCCGTGCGCCCACGACGCGTTCGCCCTCCCGCAGGAACCCGGTGACGCGCGCGCAGTTGGCCGCCTTCGCCCCGTAGGACGCCGCGGTGCGCACCAGAGTGGCGACGAAACGGGCGTCGTCCATCTGTGCGTCGTAGTACTGCAGCGCCCCGACCAGGGCGTCCTTCTTCAAGGCCGGTGCCACGCGCAGGGCATGGCGTCGACTCAGGTGACGATGGGTCGGCAGCCCGCGACCGTGACCGCGGGCCATGGACATCGCGTCGTACAGGGCGACGCCCGAGCCCGCGTACAGCCGCTCCCAGCCCTTGTGCTGGAGCGGATACAGGAAGGGCACAGGTTTCACGAGGTGCGGAGCGAGCCGCTCGAGCAGCAGTCCGCGCTCCTTGAGCGCCTCGCGCACCAGCGCGAAGTCGAGCATCTCCAGGTAGCGCAGGCCACCGTGGATCAGCTTGCTGGACCTGCTCGACGTGCCCGAGGCCCAGTCGCGTGCTTCGACCAGACCGGTGGACAGGCCGCGCGTCACGGCGTCCAGAGCCACGCCGGCGCCCACCACACCGGCACCCACCACCAGCACGTCCAGTTCACGCTCGGCCATCGCCGCCAGTGACTCGGCTCGTTGCGCCGGCCCCAGTGTCGCTGTCCTCACCGCTGCCTCCCGCTGTCGGTCGTGCCGGCCGCGCCCGTCAGGGCGAGACCCCGTCCGTTTCCCCCATGCCCAGATTCTGACCGCGTTGCGCCACTTCAGCCACCACGAGCCCCAGCCTGTGGACAACTCTCACGGAACCCGACCGTCCCCTCGGGGAACACGGCCGGTCAACACAGTCGATCAATCCCACATAACGGTCATATTTACTCCTAGTCTGACATTGCGCTCGCCCATCCTGTCCACCGGGCTTGCGCACCTGTCCCACCTCGGTTACTGGGAAGGACGGCATACGCCATGCCCGCAGATCTCGCCGTCATCGGACTCGGCCCGCTCGGCCTCCCCCTGGCCCAGGCCGCCGTGGCCGCCGGCATCCCCACCGTCGGCTACCGCACCGGCCCCGAGGCCGGCTCGCTGAGCCCCGCCGAACTGCGCCGGATGCTCTCGGGGGGCTTCCGGATCGCCACCGGCCCCGCCGAACTGGGCCGGGTGCGCACCGCCGTCATCTGCGCCCCGACCCCGCGCGACGCCGACGGCCGTCTCGACCTGAGCCAGGTGGAGGCGGCCGCCCGCACCCTCGCCGGACACCTGCGCCCGCACACCACCGTGATCCTGGAGTCAGCCGTGTACCCCGGGGCCACGGAGGAGTTCCTGCTGCCGCTGCTGGAGGAGACGTCCGGCCTCCGCGCGGGCCGCGACTTCCACCTCGCCCACTCCCCCAGCCGGGTCGACCCAGGCAGCCGGGCCTTCACCCCGGCCAACACGCCGAAGGTCATCGGGGGCCTCACCCCCGCCTGCACCGAGTCCGCCGCCGCTTTCTACGGCCGGCTCACGGACAAGGTGGTACGCGCGCGTGGCCTGCGGGAGGCCGAGACCGTGCAGCTTCTGGAGACCAACTTCCGGCACGTCAACATCGCCCTCGTCAACGAGATGGCCGTCCTCTGCCACGACCTGGGCGTCGACCTGTGGGACGTCGTCCGCTGCGCGGAGACCAAGCCCTTCGGCTTCGAGGCCTTCCGCCCCGGCCCCGGCGTCGGCGGCCACTCCGTCCCCCTGGACGGCGCCGGCCGGCCCGGCAGCACGCTGCGCATGGTGGAACTCGCCCAGCAGGTCAACAACCGCATGCCCCGCTACGTCGTCCAGCGCGCCGCCGCCCTCCTCAACGAGCACGGCAAGTCGGCGCGGGGCGCGCGCGTGCTGCTGCTCGGCGTCACCTACAAGGCCGACCTCGCCGACGAGCAGGGCGCCCCCGCGCGCGAGATCGCGGTCCGTCTGATGGAGCTCGGCGCCGCCGTCAGCTACCACGACCCGCACGTCCCGTCCTGGAGCGTCCTGGACCGCCCGGTGCCGCGCGCCGACTCTCTCTACGAGGCCGCGGCCGACGCCGACCTGACGATCCTCCTCCAGCAGCACCGGACGTACGACCTCCAGGGCCTGTCGGTGAAGGCCCAGCTGCTCCTGGACACGCGGGGGGCCACGCCCACGGGGGCGGCGCACCGGTTGTGAATCAAGGGGCGCCCGCGGTCGGCGGTCGGCGGTCGGCGGTCGGCGGTCGGCGGTCGGCGGTCGGCGGTCGGCGGCATACCGGACACCCCGGTTCATCCGCGTGCCGAGCAGGCGAAAGGGGGCCGGTCATCTCACCCGAGCGAGATGACCGGCCCCCTCTTTGATCCGTCCGTGGGACTACCGCCGGTGCACCGAGTCCGCCACCGTGACCTCGACGCGCTGGAACTCCTTCAGTTCGCTGTAGCCGGTCGTGGCCATGGCGCGGCGCAGGGCGCCGAAGAAGTTCATCGAGCCGTCGGGGGTGTGCGAGGGGCCCGTCAGGACCTCCTCGATCGTGCCGACGGTGCCGAGGTCGACCTTCTTGCCTCGCGGCAGCTCCTCGTTGACGGCCTCCATGCCCCAGTGGTTGCCGCGGCCCGGCGCGTCGGTCGCGCGCGCGAGCGGCGAACCCATCATCACCGAGTCGGCGCCGCACGCGATCGCCTTGGGGAGGTCGCCGGACCAGCCGACGCCGCCGTCCGCGATGACGTGCACGTACCGGCCGCCGGACTCGTCCATGTAGTCGCGGCGGGCGGCCGCCACGTCGGCGACCGCGGTCGCCATCGGGACCTGGATGCCGAGCACGTTGCGGGTGGTGTGCGCCGCGCCGCCGCCGAAGCCGACCAGGACGCCCGCCGCGCCGGTGCGCATCAGGTGCAGCGCCGCCGTGTAGGTGGCGCAGCCGCCGACGATCACGGGGACGTCGAGCTCGTAGATGAACTGCTTCAGGTTCAGCGGCTCGTGCGAACCGGAGACGTGCTCCGCCGACACCGTCGTGCCGCGGATGACGAAGATGTCCACGCCCGCGTCGACGACGGCCTTGGAGAACTGGGCCGTGCGCTGCGGGGAGAGCGCGGCGGCGGTGACCACCCCGGAGTCGCGCACCTCCTTGATGCGCAGGCCGATCAGCTCCTCCTTGATGGGAGCGGCGTAGATCTCCTGGAGGCGGCGGGTGGCCGCCTCGACGGGCAGGCCCACGATCTCGTCGAGCAGCGGCTGCGGGTCCTCGTGCCGCGTCCACAGGCCCTCGAGGTTGAGGACGCCGAGGCCGCCGAGTTCGCCGATGCGGATCGCGGTGGCCGGGGAGACGACCGAGTCCATGGGGGCGGCCAGGAAGGGCAGCTCGAAGCGGTAGGCGTCGATCTGCCAGGCGATCGAGACCTCCTTCGGGTCCCGCGTACGGCGGCTGGGGACGACGGCGATGTCGTCGAAGGCGTACGCCCGGCGGCCGCGCTTGCCGCGCCCGATCTCGATCTCAGTCACGTGTGTGGCCTTTCCCTGATGCGTTGCAGCGTCTTCCAGTATCGCCGACGCCCACGACAAGGGCGGCCCCGGATGTTCCGGGACCGCCCTTGTCGCGTCTCACGCGCGCGTGAGCGCCTGCTCGTCGCTCGCGAGCGCCTACTTGTTGCTGTAGTTCGGCGCCTCGACCGTCATCTGGATGTCGTGCGGGTGGCTCTCCTTGAGACCCGCCGAGGTGATCCGGACGAAGCGGCCCTTGGTCTCCATCTCCTCGATGGTGGCGGCCCCCACGTAGCCCATGGTCTGGCGCAGACCGCCCACGAGCTGGTGCAGCACGTTGCCGAGCGGGCCGCGGTAGGGCACCTGGCCCTCGATGCCCTCGGGCACGAGCTTGTCGTCGGCCGCGACCTCCGCCTGGAAGTAGCGGTCCTTGGAGTACGACTTGGCCTGGCCGCGGGACTGCATGGCGCCCAGCGAGCCCATGCCGCGGTACGACTTGAACTGCTTGCCGTTGATGAACTGCAGCTCGCCGGGCGACTCCTCACAGCCGGCGAGGAGGCTGCCCAGCATCACCGTGTCGGCGCCGGCGGCCAGGGCCTTGCCGATGTCGCCGGAGTACTGCAGTCCGCCGTCGCCGATCAGCGGGATGCCCGCCGGACGGGCCGCGAGGGACGCCTCGTAGATGGCCGTCACCTGCGGGACGCCGATGCCGGCGACCACACGGGTGGTGCAGATCGAACCGGGTCCGACACCGACCTTGATGCCGTCCACGCCCGCGTCGATCAGGGCCTGGGCGCCGTCACGGGTGGCGACGTTGCCGCCGATCACGTCCACGCGGACGCTCGACTTGATCTTGGACATCCAGCTGAGGGCGTTGCTGTTGTGCCCGTGGGAGGTGTCGACGACCAGGAAGTCCACGCCGGCCTCGGCGAGGGCCTGGGCGCGCTCCAGCGCCTCGGGGCTGGCGCCGACGGCCGCGCCGACGAGCAACCGGCCCTCGCCGTCCTTGGCGGCCCGGGGGTACTTCTCGGCCTTGACGAAGTCCTTGACGGTGATGAGGCCCTTGAGGAGGCCCGCCTCGTCGACCAGCGGAAGCTTCTCGATCTTGTGCTTGCGCAGCAGCTCCATGGCCTCGACGCCGGAGATGCCCACCTTGCCGGTGACCAGCGGCATCGGGGTCATGACCTCGCGCACCTGGCGGGAGCGGTCCGACTCGAAGGCCATGTCGCGGTTGGTGACGATGCCGAGCAGCTTGCCGCCGCCGTCGGTGACCGGCACACCGCTGATGCGGAACTTGGCGCACAGCGCGTCGGCCTCGGCGAGCGTCGCGTCCGGGTTCACCGTGATCGGGTCGGTGACCATGCCGGACTCGGAGCGCTTCACCAGGTCGACCTGGTTGACCTGGTCCTCGATGGAGAGGTTGCGATGCAGCACGCCGACGCCGCCCTGGCGGGCCATCGCGATCGCCATGCGCGACTCGGTCACCTTGTCCATCGCCGCCGACAGCAGCGGGATGTTGACACGAACATTGCGAGAGATGCGGGACGAGGTGTCGACCGCGTTGGGGAGCACCTCGGATGCGCCCGGCAGCAGCAGCACGTCGTCGTAGGTGAGCCCGAGGGTCGCGAATTTGGCGGGCACTCCGTCGACGTTTGCAGTCATGACACCTTCCCCAAATGGCCTTGATCGGTGCGGATGTCCATGCTAACGGGAAGCGCACCGCCCGAATTCCACGGAAGAGCGTGACTCCGGGCTTCGTATGTTCGTACGGAGAACGCGACCGGCCCGTTCAAGCGGAGGCCCGACCGGCGGTGAAAGCGCTCTCCCCGGGGCGGCTTCACGCGCCCCGCCGCCCGCCCTACTGCTCGGCGAGCGCCCGCAGCCGGCTCAGCGCCCGGTGCTGGGCCACCCGGACCGCCCCGGGTGACATTCCCAACATCTGGCCGGTCTCCTCTGCGGTGAGACCCACCGCGATGCGCAGCAGAAGCAGTTCGCGCTGGTTCTCGGGCAGGTTGGCCATGAGCTTCTTGGCCCATTCGGCGTCGCTGCTGAGCAGGGCGCGCTCCTCGGGACCCAGTGAGTCGTCGGGACGCTCGGGCATCTCGTCCGAGGGGACCGCCGTCGAGCCCGGGTGACGCATCGCCGCCCGCTGCAGGTCGGCGACCTTGTGGGCGGCGATGGCGAAGACGAAGGCCTCGAAGGGCCGCCCGGTGTCCCGGTAGCGGGGCAGGGCGAGGAGGACCGCGACGCAGACCTCCTGGGCGAGGTCCTCCACGAAGTGGCGCGCGTCGCCCGGCAGCCGGGACAGCCGGGTACGGCAGTAGCGCAGTGCCAGGGGGTGGACGTGCGCCAGCAGGTCGTGCGTGGCCTGCTCGTCGCCGTCCACGGCGCGATGGACGAGTGCCCCGATCGTCCCCACGGCAGTGACCGCCTCGTCATCGCGCATCGGTCCATGGTGCACTGCGGCCGGACCGGCCGCGGCACCGTGCCCGTCGTTGTGCACCGAAGCGTTATGAGCAGGTGCGCCGGATGTCATCCCCTGCGCCCTCCCCTTCCGCTCGACCGACTCGTCCCCGAGGAACTCCACACCTCAAGGATGCGGCATCCGCGGCGAAACGAGCAGCGGGTGTCCGCCGGGACCCCTCGCCGCGCCTGCCCGAAGCGCGTCGGGAGGGGGTCTCACCCGGCCTCCGGACCGCCCCTGAACAGGGAGGTTCGCTCATGAGCCCACTCCCCTCACTGAATGACCGATGTCACCCACGACCGTCTCGGACCGCCGGACGGCCCTGCCGGATGCACGCCGAACGCCTTGACCGGACCGCCGTGACCCGCGACGCCCGGCCCGGGATCGCCCGGTGCCGAACCCGGAACCGGAACCCCGAACCGAACCGGGCCGGAACCGCGAGCCGACCGCCCCGGACCGTGAACCTCCGGTCGCGGCCGAGCCGCGAAGCCGCCGGCCGGAGCCTCGACGCCGGCGGCCCGAAGGTCGCGAAGCAGCCGCCGGTCGAAGCCGCGACCCTCGTCGACCCGGGGCCGCAACCCGTCGCCCCGACCGAGACCGGGAACCCGCCGGCCTGACCGCGGCCGTGCAGCCGCCGGTCGAAGCCGCGAGGCGGGCCGCCGCCGGCACCGGGGGCCCGGCGACGACGGCGGTCGGGCCTGTCCTAGCGGACCAGGCCCCACCGGAAGCCGAGGGCCACCGCGTGTGCGCGGTCCGAGGCGCCGAGCTTCTTGAACAGCCGTCGGGCGTGCGTCTTGACGGTGTCCTCGGAGAGGAACAGCTCACGGCCGATCTCCGCGTTGGAGCGACCGTGGCTCATGCCTTCGAGCACCTGGATCTCACGCGCGGTGAGCGTGGGCGCCGCGCCCATCTCGGCCGAGCGCAGCCGCCGCGGGGCAAGCCGCCAGGTGGGGTCGGCGAGGGCCTGCGTCACGGTCGCCCGCAGTTCCGCGCGCGAGGCGTCCTTGTGCAGATAGCCGCGGGCGCCGGCCGCGACCGCGAGGGCCACGCCGTCGAGGTCCTCCGCGACGGTCAGCATGATGATGCGGGCGCCAGGGTCGGCGGACAGCAGCCGCCGTACGGTCTCGACGCCGCCCAGTCCGGGCATGCGCACGTCCATCAGAATCAGGTCCGAGCGGTCGGCACCCCAGCGGCGGAGGACTTCCTCGCCGTTGGCCGCCGTCGTCACGCGCTCGACGCCGGGCACGGTCGCGACCGCGCGGCGGAGCGCCTCTCGGGCAAGCGGGGAGTCGTCGCAGACGAGGACGGATGTCATGGCCGCCCTCCGCAGCTGATGCGCGTCACCTTGTGCCTCCAGGCTGGTACGAAATCGTCACCTGTGCGGTCGACCGTCTCGGACGCCTGCCCGAGCGTTTGTCTTCTCCAACCGCCACCGCACACTCAACGATGGTCACTCGAAAGAGTTACGGGGCTGCGTGCATTCTTCGGCACTCTACGTGAGGGCGCGGACACAGAGGAGTCAGCCACACGGACCCTCAAGCTTTCATCACAAGCAGTGCCCCATTTAGCCCTATTTCTTCCCTTTTACTGGTGTCTGAGGCTAGATTCGCAATGAGTCATATTTTCATCTCCTTAGATCGTAGTTGTACGGTCGTGGGCACGGTATCCGCTCTGAACGGCTACAAGGGGTCACGCAATGGCAGATTTCTCCCGCCTTCCCGGACCGAACGCGGATCTGTGGGACTGGCAGCTTCTCGCTGCCTGCCGCGGAGTGGACAGCTCGCTCTTCTTCCATCCGGAGGGCGAGCGCGGGGCGGCTCGGAGCGCTCGAGAGAACTCGGCCAAGGAGGTCTGCATGAGGTGCCCGGTCCGCGCGCAGTGCGCGGCGCACGCGCTGGCGGTACGCGAGCCGTACGGCGTGTGGGGCGGGTTGACCGAGGACGAGCGCGAAGAGCTCATGGGGCGGGCGCGCAACCGCCTGGTCTCGGCGTCGTCGGGCGCGAGAGACACCGCTTCGAACACATGAAGGAACGTTTCTTCAGAAACGGAGGGCACACGCGCGTGCCCTCCGTTTCCCTCGTCGGCCCCGTCACGAGGGGGCCGCGGCTTCCCTCGTCGGCCCCGTCATGAAGGGGCCGCGGCCCTCCCCAGCTGATCCAGGGTGGCCGCGACCGCCGGCACATGGGCCAGGTCGGGCAGGGTGAGCGCGACGATCTCCCGCCGCACGGCCGGCTCCAGGGTCAGCGCCCGGACGCCGCGGGGCCGCACGGAGTCGATCGCCAGCTGGGGCAGGACGGCGACGCCCAGGCCGGCGGCGACCAGGCCGACCACCGCCGGGTAGTCGTCGGTCGCGAAGTCGATGCGCGGCGTGAAGCCCGCGCTCTCGCACACCTGGACCAGCTGGCCGCGGCAGCGCGGGCAGCCGGCGATCCACGGCTCGGCGGCGAGGTCGCCGATGGCGACGGCGTCCGGGGCTCCGGTGCGCGCGAGGCGATGACGCTCCGGGACGAGGGCCACCAGGCGGTCGGTCAGCAGCGGCCGTACGACCAGGTCGCTCCACTCGTCGTCGCCGGAGTCCCCGGCGCCGCCCGGGCGGACCGGACCCGGGCCGCTCGGGTGCGCCTCGCCGGTTTTCGCGCGGCCGGGCGTCGCACCGCCGGTTGTCGCGCCGTCGGATGCCGCCCCACCGGGCGTCGCGCGTTCGTAGCGGAAGGCGAGGGCGATGTCGCAGTCGCCCTCGCGCAGCAGTCGCACCGACTGCGGCGGCTCAGCCTCCTCGAGGGACACGCGGGTGCCGGGGTGCGCGGCGCGCAGCGCGGCGAGGGCGGTCGGGACGAGGGTGGAGCTGCCGCTGGGAAAGGACACCAGGCGGACCCGGCCGGCGCGCAGACCGGCGATGGCCGCGACCTCCTCCTCCGCGGCGGTGAGGCCCGACAGGATCCCGGCCGCGTGCCGGACGAGGGCCTGGCCCGCCTGGGTCAGCCGCATCTCGCGGCCGCTGCGGACCAGCAGCGGGGTGCCGACGGACGCCTCCAGGGCCTTCATCTGCTGGCTGACCGCCGGCTGGGTGCAGCCCAGTTCCCGCCCGGCCGCCGAGAAGGAGCCGGTGGCGGCGACGGCGCGCAGGACGCGGAGATGACGTGCCTCGATCATGCGCCGAGCATAAGGGAGTCTTGGGTTGCCGTGCGAATAATGCGTCGACACTTTGATGTCGGTCGCCTATCGTGCCGCCATGAGGCTTCTGTCCGTGAATCTGGGCCGCCCGACGGCCGTGCCGTACACCGACCAACCCCAGGGCCTGACCGGCATCGACAAGCAACCGGTCGAGGGCCCCGTGCGGGTGTCCGCGCCCGGGCCGAAGGGCGTCGGGGCGAGCGGCCTGGCCGGGGACGCGGTGTGCGACCTGCGCCATCACGGCGGCGACGACCAGGCGGTGTACGCCTTCGCCCGCGAGGACCTCGACGCCTGGGAGCGCGAACTGGGGCGCACGCTGGCCTCCGGCGCGTTCGGCGAGAACCTCACCACGACGGGGCTCGACGTGTCCGGCGCGCGGATCGGCGAGCGCTGGCGGATCGGCTCCGAGGTGGTGCTCGAGGTGAGCGCGGGGCGGATACCGTGCCTCACCTTCCAGGGGCACCTGGGCGAGCGGCGCTGGGTCCGGCGGTTCACGGAGAAGGCGGCCACGGGCGCGTACCTGCGGGTGATCGTGCCGGGCGAGATCCGCGCGGGGGACGCGGTGGAGATCGTCCACCTGCCGGATCACGAGGTGACGGCCCGTATGCAGTTCCAGGCCGTCACCACGCACCGGGAGCTGCTGCCCCGGACGCTCGCGGCGGGTGCGGCCCTGCATCCGCAGACGCTGGCCGCGGCACGGAAGTATCTGGCGCGGCACGGAGAGTGACGCCGTCGGGGTCAGCGGCGCTCACGCGACCTTCACGTTCGGGAGGCCGCGTGCAGAGAACGGACGGACCCGCTCCGGGTCACTAACCTTCTGTCATGACAACGGCTCTCATCACGGGTTCGACCGCGGGCATCGGCGCCGCGTTCGCCCGCAGACTGGCGGCGGACGGGCATGATCTCGTCCTCGTCGCACGGGACACCAAGCGGCTGCGCGAGCAGGCGACCGAGTTGCACGACCGGCACGGCATCGAGGCGGAGGTGCTCACGGCCGACCTGTCGACGGACGAGGGCATCGAGGCGGTGGCCGTCCGGCTGGGCGACCGCAAGAAGCCCGTCGACCTGCTGGTCAACAACGCCGGCTTCGGCAACAAGGGCCGCTACCTCGACGTCTCCATGGCGGACGAGCTGACCATGCTCAAGGTGCACTGCGAGGCGGTGCTGCGGCTGACGTCCGCGGCGGCTGCCACGATGCGGGAGCGCGGGCGCGGAGGCGTCGTCAACGTGGCCTCGGTGGCGGCGTTCGTACCGCGCGGGACGTACGGGGCGTCCAAGGCGTGGGTCGTGCAGTTCACGCAGGGCGCGGCGAAGGACCTGGCCGGGACGGGCGTGCGGTTGATGGCCCTGTGCCCGGGCTTCGTGCGCACGGAGTTCCACGAGCGGGCCGGGATGGGCACGGACAACATCCCCGGATGGATGTGGCTGGACGCGGACAAACTCGTCGCGGCGGCGCTGCAGGACCTGGCGCGCGGGAAGTCGGTGTCGATCCCCGATCCGCGGTACAAGGCGCTGATGGGGCTGGTGAAGGTGACCCCGCGGTCGCTGCTGGGCGGCGTCAGCTCGAGGACGGGACGCAAGTACGGGCCCCAGTAGCGGACCCCGCCGGCGGACCCCGGCGGCAGGCCCGCGGGCGGGTGGCGTCGGCGCTCCGGTGGGAAGATGGCCGTGTCCGAACACCGGATCCAGGGGGGCCGGAGGCGACGTCATGACGTTCGTACAGCTCATCGACTGCAGGACCAGCCGGTTCGACGAGATGGACCGGCTGATGGACACGTGGGTCGAGCAGACCAAGGGCAAGCGGACCGCCACGCACGCGGTGGTCGGCAAGGACCGCTCCGACGCTTCGCACTTCATCGAGATCGTGGAGTTCCCCTCGTTCGAGGAGGCGATGCGGAACTCGAACCTCCCGGAGACCGGCAAGGTCTTCCAGGAACTGGTGGCGCTGTGCGACGAGATGCCCACCTTCACCGATCTCGACGTCGTGCGGGACGAGCGGCTGTGCGCGGCGACGGCGCGGCGGTTCCTCGAGACGGTGGCCGCCCCGGGCGAGCTGGCACCGCTCGACGGCCTGCTGGCGCAGGACTACCACGACCATGATCCGTCCAACGTGCAGGACGTGATCGGCATGGACGCGATGCGGCGCCAGGTCGAGATGTGGCGCCGCGGCTTCGCCGTCACGTTCACCGTCGAGGACCAGATCTCCGAGGACGACCGCGTGTGCACCCGCTGGACGTTCGACGGGACGCACCACGGCGAGTTCATGGGCCTCGCGCCCACCGGCCGGGAGGTCACCATGACCGGGACGACCGTCTTCCGGTTCGACGACGACGGCAGGATCGCCGAAGGCTGGTGGCAGTACGACCGCCTCGGCCTCATGGCCCAACTGGGAGCGCTGGACTCCCTGGAGACCTGACGGCACGTCACGCGACGCCGCCCCTGCGGGAAAAGACCCCCGTTCCTCACCACGGACCGGAACGGGCGCCTTCCGCGCCGCGTTGCCCAGCCTCATCGAATCGCGGGCCGGGCTCCGGCGGCTGCCGGTGCGGGCAGGGCCGGGATCCGTCGGCCGGGGGGGTGGGCGCCGACGGGGTGGACGGCGCCGAGAAGCGGGGGGTGACCGGATCGCCTATCGTGGAATGCGGTGAGCCGAACGGGACTCACCCTGCCGGGGCGATCTGGTTCGCAGTCCCCGACGACACATCTCATCCCGTGGGGCCGTGAGTACACCGGCCGCCATGTCCCCCCAGCCGCGGCGCATCCCCGGTGAGCGCTGTGCCGACCGACTGCGACCACCACCCCGACCACCACCACGGCCACCGTGCCTGCACGTGCCGTCCGACGGATCATCCCGATCCGTTCGCGGCATCGGCGGCATCTGCGGCCTCCGCGGACGCACGGGTGAGGCCCCGGAAAGGGCCCACGCGCCCGGTCGCGGGCGAATCGAGGAACGGAGACACCATGGCAATGCTCCGCCTGACCATGAAAGCCGCGTTGTGCGCGCTCGTCGCGTTGATGATGGCCGCCGTCTGGGCCCAGCCGGCGAACGCGTGGACCTGGGCCACCAGGGTGACCGTGTACAACGGCGGCGGCCTGTGCGTACAGGGCACCGCGGGCATCGATCACCAACGCCCCGGCGCGTTCTCCGGCAATCTCGCCTACGCGGACACCTACGCACTGACCCCGGGCTGCGCGACCGGTCAGGCCAGGCCGGACGGCTGGGCCGCCGCGCGGGCCACCGTCTACCGGTGGAACGGTTCCGCGTGGGCGGTGTGCCGCACCAGCCCCTGGAAGTACGGCGCCACAGGACAGGCGGGCGGCGAGTTCCCCGGACCGTACGGCCCTGAGCAGGTGTACGACTGGGGCGGTTGGCAGTCCTGCGGGACGGGCTACTACGGCACGATCGCCTCGGCCTACGTCTGGGACGGCTCCGCCTGGCGTGGCGGCGACGTCTGGTCCGGCTACGAGTTCGCCTCGCCGACCTCGCTCCGGGACAACCGGCCGTCCGCGCCCGACACGCGTCCCGCGCCGCCTTCCTCCCACCCGCCGGTGGAGGCGGGAGCCCGGTAGCGCCGGGAGCACACCGCGTACCCCGGATACTCCGGCCGTGCGTGTCCGGCGGATCCCCGAGGACCCGCCGGACACCCGGCCGCGCAGAAGGACGACGGGGTACGACGGTGACCGGACGGGCGAGGCCCGGCTCCCTGTCGGGGGCCGGGCCTCGGTGGTGGTGCGGAGTCTGACCTGGGGTCAGTGGGAGTGGCCGTGGCCGTGACCGCCGGCGGCCGGCTCCTCCTCTTCCTTCTTCTCGACGACGAGGGTCTCGGTCGTCAGGAGGAGGGAGGCGATGGAGGCGGCGTTCTCCAGGGCGGAGCGGGTGACCTTGACCGGGTCGATGACGCCGGCCTTGACCAGGTCGCCGTACTCGCCGGTCGCGGCGTTGAAGCCCTGGCCCTTCTCGAGCTCGGCGACCTTGGAGGTGATGACGTAACCCTCGAGGCCCGCGTTCTCGGCGATCCAGCGCAGCGGCTCGACGGCGGCCTTGCGGACGACCGCGACACCCGTGGCCTCGTCGCCGGTCTTGTCGAGGTTGCCCTCGAGGACCTTGACGGCGTGGACGAGCGCGGAACCGCCACCGGAGACGATGCCCTCCTCGACCGCGGCGCGGGTCGCGGAGATGGCGTCCTCCAGACGGTGCTTCTTCTCCTTCAGCTCCACCTCGGTGGCGGCGCCGACCTTGATCACGCACACGCCGCCGGCCAGCTTCGCGAGGCGCTCCTGGAGCTTCTCGCGGTCCCAGTCGGAGTCCGTGTTCTCGATCTCGGCCTTGATCTGGCCGACGCGGCCCACGACGTCCTCGGAGCTGCCGCCGCCGTCGACGATGGTGGTGTCGTCCTTGGTGACGGTGACGCGGCGGGCGGAGCCCAGCACGTCGAGGCCGACCTGGTCGAGCTTGAGGCCGACCTCCTCGGAGATGACGGTGGCGCCGGTGAGGACGGCCATGTCCTGCAGCATCGCCTTGCGACGGTCACCGAAGCCCGGGGCCTTGACGGCGACCGCGTTGAAGGTGCCGCGGATCTTGTTGACGACGAGGGTGGAGAGCGCCTCACCCTCGAGGTCCTCGGCGATGATCAGCAGCGGCTTGGAGGAGTTGGTCTGGATGACCTTCTCGAGCAGCGGCAGCAGGTCGGCGATCGAGGAGATCTTGCCCTGGTTGATGAGGATGTAGGGGTCCTCGAGGACGGCCTCCATGCGCTCCTGGTCCGTCACGAAGTACGGCGACAGGTAGCCCTTGTCGAAGGCCATGCCCTCGGTGAAGTCCAGCTCCAGACCGAAGGTGTTGGACTCCTCGACGGTGATGACACCGTCCTTGCCGACCTTGTCCATCGCCTCGGCGATGAGCTCGCCGACCTGCGTGTCCTGCGCGGAGAGCGCGGCCACGGCGGCGATGTCGGACTTCTCCTCGATCGGGCGGGCGGTCGCGAGGAGTTCCTCGGACACAGCCTTGACCGCCGCGTCGATGCCCTTCTTCAGGGCGGCCGGGGAGGCGCCGGCGGCGACGTTCTTCAGGCCCTCGCGGACGAGCGCCTGGGCCAGCACGGTGGCGGTGGTCGTACCGTCACCCGCGATGTCGTTGGTCTTGGTCGCCACCTCCTTCACCAGCTGGGCGCCGAGGTTCTCGTACGGGTCGTCGAGCTCGACCTCGCGGGCGATGGTGACGCCGTCGTTGGTGATGGTGGGAGCGCCGAACTTCTTGTCGATGACGACGTTGCGGCCCTTGGGGCCGATCGTCACCTTGACCGTGTCGGCAAGCTTGTTGACGCCGCGCTCGAGGGCGCGACGGGCGTCCTCGTCGAACTTCAGGATCTTCGCCATGGGAGCGGTTCAGCCCTCTCGGAAAAAGTGGGAGAAACGAACTGCGCCCCCGGCGCCCGGCTTCACAAACACGCGGGGCCAGGAGCGCAGTTCACTGCAAAACTGGGTGAATTACTTCTCGATGATCGCGAGCACGTCGCGAGCCGAGAGGACGAGGAACTCCTCGCCGTTGTACTTCACCTCGGTGCCGCCGTACTTGCTGTACAGGACGACGTCGCCGACCTTGACGTCGAGCGGCAGGCGCTCGCCGTTCTCGAAGCGACCCGGGCCCACCGCGAGGACAGCGCCCTCCTGGGGCTTCTCCTTCGCGGTGTCCGGGATGACCAGGCCAGAGGCGGTGGTCTGCTCGGCGTCGAGCGGCTGGACCACAATGCGGTCCTCGAGCGGCTTGATGGCAACCTTGGAGCTGGTGGTCGTCACGATCCGACCTCCCCCTTCGGAGATCTCACGGGGTTAACTGTCTGAGGTGGCGACCAGGTGGATCCGTCGTCGCGGGTGCCGGACCTGCCCGTCGCTGTGTTGGCACTCTCCAGTGGCGAGTGCCAGAGCCGAGACTATGACCGCGATTAGCACTCGGTCAAGCGGAGTGCCAATGCCCGCGGCGCGTCGGCCGGATTTCCGGCCGGCGCGAGCCCCTCAGAGGTAGTCCTCCAGACGGGCCACCGTCAGGTGCTGGTCCTGGATCTGGCGCAGGAGTCGCGTCGTCCGGTCCCGCAGGTCCGGGGCCGTCGTCTCGTCCGGGGCCACGGCGATGACGTCGCCGGGGTGGAGCCGGTGGGGGCCGTGCGCGTAGGCGAGGGCCGTGGGCCCCATCGAGGCACGCCAGAGGACGACGGCCGAGATGCCGCAGTCGGCGGCGGCGCGTCGGGTGGTGGCGTCATAGGCGCCGTAGGGCGGGCGGAGGAGTCGGGGGCGCAGGCCGAAACGGGCGCGCAGCTTGTCCTGCTGGCCGCAGATCTCGGCGCGCTGGCCGGCGTAGGGCAGACCGCGCAGCGCCGGGTGGTCCAGGGTGTGGTTCTGGACGCTGGCCCCGACCGACTGCAGCCGCGCCAGTCGGCCGTAGCCGGGGCCGATCACGCTGTCGGTGAGGAACATGCTGACCGGCAGGCGCAGTTCGCGGACCATGTCGACGAAGCGGGGGTCGCGTTCGGCGCCGTCGTCGTAGGTGAGGAAGACGACCCGGTCGGCGGTCGGGACGTGGTCCACGACCGGCGGGAGGGCCGTTCCGGGGCTGCCGGCCAGGGAACGCGCCGGGTGGGCCGGGGCGGGGGCCAGGGGGGCCGTCAGACCCCAGCGGCGGTAGGCGGGCTGCCCGGCGGCCGGGCCGGCGGGGTGGACCCGGGCCGCGGCCTTCCTGCCCAGCCGCTCGATCGGGTCGACGGACTGGGCGCAGCCGCTGAGGGTCGTCAGGACGAGCGCGGTGAGCGCGACGAGCAGGACGGCCGCCTCTCCCGCGCCCTTCTGCCGCGCCCTCACAGGTAGTCCTCCAGACGGGCCACCGCGTAGCCCTTCGCCGTGACCTTGTCCAGGAAGCGGCGGACCAGGTCGGGCATGGTGCCCTTCCATTCGCCGCGGCCGCGGAAGTGGCTCAGGACGATGTCGCCGGGGTGCAGGTCCCGGTCCCCTTCGCGGTACTCCCAGTGGTCGACGAAGACCTCCTCGTCCCAGAGCGGGGCGTAGCGCACGCCGCAGCTCTTCGCGGCGCGCAGGGTGTCCTGGTCGTAGTTGCCGAAGGGCGGCCGGAAGAGGGCGGGGCGGGTGCCGTAGCGCTCCCGGATCACCTCCTGCATCCCGCAGATCTCGTGTTTCTGACGGGCGTAGGAGAGGGCCGGCAGGTAGGGGTGGTGGAGCGTGTGGTTGTTCAGGGCCGCCCCCCGGTCCTGCATCTCCTTGAAGTATCCGTAGTCGTCCTTGATCAGGTAGTCGCTGAGGAACGCGGTGTACGGGATCTTCAGCTCGCTCATCATGCGCAGGAACGCCGGGTCCTTCTCGGCGCCGTCGTCGATGGTGAGGAAGACGACCCGGTCCTCGGTGGGGACCCTGGTGAAGACCGGCGGGAGACCGAGCTCCTCGTGGTCGTCGACCTCGAAGCCCTTGCGGGTGGTGATCTCCGGCTTGTGCGCGGGCGGCGCGGGGGGCGTCAGCGGGACCTTTCTCAGGCCCCAGCGCCCGGCCGCGGCGACCCGGGCCTGGTGGGCGGCGCGGAGCCGGGCGGCGTAGCCGTACAGGGCGCGGGCGGGGGCGACCACCGGGGGCGCCGCCTTCTCCGGCTGCTGTCCGGGCGCGGGGCGGGTCGTGCGGCCGGCGCCCCCTCCGGCGCAGCCCGACGCGACGGCCGCCAGCGCGAGGACGGCGACGAGGCTCCTGATTCCCGCGGCGGCACGGGTCCCGGAGCTGTGCGTTCCCCTGCGGCTACGGAGCCCCGTCCGGGGGCGGGTTTGTGTGCGGGGGCGGCGGCGGGCCGGCCCGTCGAGGCCGTTCATGTCATTTTGTACGACAGGTCCCATGGCGCCGGATCTTCGCAGTCGCCCCTGCCGAACCCGGTCCCGACACCGCCGCCGGGGGCGCGCTGTCCACCGACTGGCCCACAATGACCCGGTGAACGACCTCGCCCCCCTGCGCACTCCCGAGGGCCGCGCCCTCCTCGACGCGGTGCGCGGCACCGCCCCCGCCGACGAACTCGCCGTCGCCACCCGGCTCCGCCGCGAGCATCCCGCCGACCTGGTCTCCGCGGCCCTCGGCCAGGCCCGGCTGCGGCAGCGGGCGGCGGTGAAGTTCGGGGCGCGGGACGCGGAGCGGATGTTCTTCACGCCGAACGGGGTGGAGCAGTCGACGCGGGCGAGTGTCGCCGGCTACCGGGCCGAGCGGATGAAGGCGCTCGGCGTGACCTCCGTCGCCGACCTGTGCTGCGGGATCGGCGGGGACGCGATCGCCCTCGCCCGCGCCGGGATCCGGGTGCTGGCCGTGGACCGGGACCCGGCGGCGGCCGAGGCGGCGCGCGCGAACGCCGAGGCGCTCGGGCTGGGCGAGCTGATCGAGGTGCGGGAGGCGGACGTCACCGAGGTGGACGCCCGCGGTTACGACGCCGTCTTCGTGGATCCCGCGCGCCGGGGCGGCCGGGGGCGCATCTTCGATCCCGAGGCGTACTCCCCTCCCCTGTCGTGGGCGGTGGGCGCCGCCCTCGCCGCCCCGCGCGCCGCCCTCAAGATCGCGCCCGGGGTGCCGCACGAGGCGATCCCCGCCGAGGCCGAGGCCGAGTGGATCTCGGACGGCGGGGACGTCAAGGAGGCGGTGCTGTGGTTCGGGACCGAGCCGGGAACCGTCCGGGCCACCCTGCTGCCGGGGCCGCGCACCCTGCTCGGCGCCGGTCTGCCCGACCCCCGCGTCCGGCCCGTCGGGCGGTATCTGTACGAGCCGGACGGCGCCGTCATCCGGGCTCATCTGGTCGCCGACGTGGCCCGGGAGCTCGACGGCGGACTGGTCGACGAGACCATCGCCTACGTCACCGCCGACGCCCTGCACCCCACCCCGTATGCCACCGCATACGAGATCACCGATCAACTCCCCTTCGGCGTCAAGAAGTTGAAGGCCCTGTTGCGGGAGCGGGGGGTCGGTGTCCTGACCGTGAAGAAACGGGGTTCGGCGGTGGAGCCGGAGGAGCTGCGGAAGAAGGTGCTTCCCAAGCCGCAGGGTTCCGAGGCGGTGACGGTGTTCCTCACGCGGGTGGCGGGCGCCCCGACCATGCTGATCGGGAAGCCCGCCTCCGCCTGAAGCCGTCAGTCCGACGCCGCGGCCCGGTGCAGCAGCAGGCGCCGTTCGCGTGCGCTGGCCGTCAGCGCCGCCGCCCGTTCGAACTCGGCCCGGGCCTCCGCGGTGCGGCCGAGGCGGGACAGCAGGTCGGCCCGGACGCTCGGGAGCAAGTGGTACTCCCGCAGCGCGGGTTCGGCCGTCAGGGCGTCGACGATGGCCAGGGCGGCCGCCGGGCCCTCGGTCATCGACACGGCGACCGCGCGGTTCAACTCGACCACCGGGGAGGGGAAGCGGGCCGCCAGCAGCCCGTACAGGGTGGCGATGCCCGCCCAGTCGGTCCGGTCGTACGTGTACGCGTGCGCATGGCAGGCCGCGATGGCCGCCTGGAGGGCGTACGGGCCCGGGGGCGCGCCCGCCGCCACGCTCCGCGCCCGGTCGAGGGCGGTGATGCCGCGCGCGATCAGCATGCGGTTCCAGCGGCGGCGGTCCTGGTCCTTGAGCAGGACGGGCGTGCCGTCGGGGGCGGTGCGGGCGGCCGACCGGGACGCCTGGAACTCCAGCAGCGAGACGAGGCCGTGGACCTCGGGCTCCTTCGGCATCAGCGCCGCCAGCTGCCGCCCCAGCCGCAGGGCGTCCTCGCACAGCGCCGGGCGCAGCCAGTCGTCACCGGCGGTGGCCGCGTACCCCTCGTTGAAGATCAGGTAGATGACGTCGAGGACGGAGCCGAGCCGGGCCTCGCGGTCGGGGCCGTACGGCACCTCGAAGGGCACGTTCCTGGTCGCCAGGGTCTTCTTGGCGCGCACGATCCGCTGGGCGACCGTCGGCTCGGGGACCAGGAAGGCGCGGGCGATCTCCGGTGTGCTCAGGCCGCCCAGCAGACGCAGGGTGAGGGCGATGCGGGACTCGGCGGAGAGCACCGGATGACAGGCCGTGAAGACGAGCCGGAGCAGGTCGTCGTCGATGTCGTCGGGGTCGGCGGGCTCCTGGGGCGGGGCGGTGGTGGTCTCCAGGTCGCGGCCGATCTCCTGGAGCTTGCGGGCGTGGTTCTCACGCCGGCGGATCAGGTCGACGGCACGACGCCGGGCGGTGGTGGTCAGCCAGGCGCCGGGGTGGTCCGGCACGCCGTCGCGCGGCCACTGCTCCAGCGCGGCGACCAGGGCGTCCTGGGCCAGTTCCTCGGCGACGCCGACGTCCCGCACGAGTCGGGCGACGGCGGCGATGACGCGGGGGGACTCCAGACGGAAGACGGTCTCGATGGCCGTACGGGTATCCGGGGCGGTACACCGGTCCGGGGCGGCCGTACGGGTACGCCGGTCCGGGTCGGCCGCACCGGGCTCCGGGTCGGCCGTACGTCTGTCCGGGGCGCCGTCGGAAGGCGGGGCGCCGCCGGGGTCCGGGGGCGTACGGGGGTGCGAGGGCGGGCCGGGGTCCGGGGCGGGCTGTCGTTCCACAGCTCACCATCGAACACCCGGCGCCCGTTCAGGCCAAGAACGCTCAGCCTTCCGCGATTTCCCGCACCTCGCAGGTCACCGTCCAGTGCTCCTCGTGCACCTTCAGGAACCTCTTCGTCCATTCGACGGCCTCGGCCATGTCCTTGCACTGCATGATCGCGTAGCCGCCGACGACCTCCTTGGCCTCGGTGAAGGGCCCGTCGGTGAGGGTGATCTTCCCGCCCTCCCAGTGCGCGCGGACGCCCTGCGCGGACGGGGTCAGCCCGGCGGTCTCCAGCATGACGCCGGCCTTGGTGACCTCCTCGATCAGTTCGCCCATCCGCTGCATCAGCTCCGGGCTGGGGCCCTCGGCCGGGGCGGTGGCCTCGTCGATCTTCACGAGCGACAGATAGCGGGGCATGGTGACTCCTCGGGTGCGGTGAGCCGGGTCATTCCCGGCCTCTCCCCCCTGCGTCGAACGGCGGCGGGCCGGATCGACACCCTGACCGGAATCTATTTCAGCGACTTCCACAGCGCGCTCGCCGCCGGCTCCCGCGCGACCACCCGGTTGGGGTCGGAGGGGGCCGGCACCACGGGCATGGTGACCGTCCGGACGTGCCCGGCGGACAGGCCCTGCAGGCTCCGGCCGAGTTCCGTCAGCTCGGCGAGCGAGTCCAGACCGGTGTCGGTGGTCAGACTGCCGGTGATCGCGTCGGCGGCCTTGTACAGCTCGGCGGGGCTCGTGAGGAGGTCGGTGGAGGCGATCTGCTCCAGCAGGGCCTTCACCAGTTTCTGCTGGAGGCCTATGCGGCCGAGGTCGCTGCCGTCGCCTATGCCGTGCCGGGTGCGGGCCAGGGCGAGGGCGCGGGCGCCGTTCAGATGGTGGGTGCCGGCCGCGAGGTGCAGATGGCTGTCGTCGTCGTCGATGTCCTCGTCGGTGGTGACGGTGACCCCGCCGAGCGCGTCCACGAGTTCGGCGAAGCCGGAGAAGTCGACCTCGACGTAGTGGTCCATACGGACGCCGGTGATCGACTCGACCGTCTTGACGGCGCACACCGGGCCGCCGACCGCGTAGGCGGTGTTGAACATCGCGCCGTACGCCGTCGCGGTCGAACCGCCGTCGGGCAGCGGGCAGGAGGGCCGGGTGACGAGGGTGTCGCGCGGGATGCTGACGACCGTGGCCGTCGTGCGGCCGGCGTCGATGTGCACGACCATCGCCGTGTCGGAGCGGGCGCCGGTGCTGTCGCCGCCGCCGAGCGCCTGGTTCGCCGCGCCGCTGCGCGAGTCCGAGCCCAGCACGAGGAGGTTCACGGGCTCGGTGGGCGCCGGGGAGGCGGACGCCGGGGCCGACGGGGTCGTGACCGCCTTCGCCGGCCGGTCGTCGCCGAGCGCGTTGTCGATGTCGACGCTCTTGATGTTGCCGTTGAGGTGCCGGTAGGCCCAGCCGGCCGTCCCGACGCCCACCGCCAGGACGGCGGCCAGTGTGAGGCCGGCGGCCTTCAGTGCTCTCGACCGCCGGCCCGCTCCGCTGCCGGTTTCGCCGTGCTCCTCGAGTCCCGTCACAGGAGAGAACGTACGTCCGAATTATGAGGATGGGGTTAGGAAGGGGTTCACGGACGCGCCTTGCGCGGGAGGTCTCGCGGTCCTGTCCCGGTCATCCCAACGTGATCGTGGGGGCCGGGTTGCTCCCGCTCCAGTTCGCGTTGAACCCGAAGCTCACCGAACCGCCGTCCGGGACCGTCCCGTTGTACGAGGCGTTCGCGCACGACACGGCCGCGCCCGACTGGGTGCAGACGGCGTTCCAGGCCTGGGTGATCTGCTGGCCCGCGCCGTAGGCCCAGGTCACCTTCCAGGACGACAGCGAGGCTCCCGAGCAGGAGATCGTCACGTTCCCGGTGAACCCGGTGTTCCACTGGCTGCCCACGCTGTAGGCAGCCGCGCACCTGCCGGTCGGCGGCACCGGCGTGTTGGTGCCGCCGAGCGCCTCGGAGATGCCGTAGTACGCCGGTTTGGGCGCGTAGTTCGCGTCGTACGGGGTCGCCGCCCCCTCCCCCGGGAAGGTGCTCTCCACCCAGGAGTCGGAGTCGGTGAAGCCCCAGACCGTGAGGTTGACGCATCGTGTGACGGCGACACAGGCGGCGGTGACCGCCTTGTAGTCGGCCTTCTGTTGCGCGAGCTCGGCGCTGTCGGAGGGCAGGCTCATGCGGATGTCCAGCTCGGTGATCGCCACGTCCACGCCGAGGTCGGCGAAGCGCTGGATGTTCTGCTGGAACGTGGACGGCACCTGGCCGAGGACCAGGTGCGCCTGCAGCCCGACCCCGTCGATCGGGACGCCCCGCGCCTTCAGCGACTTGACCAGGTTGTACAGGGCCGTCGACTTCGCGTTGACGCCCTCGACGTTGTAGTCGTTGACGTAGAGCCTGGCGGCCGGGTCGGCGGCCCGCGCCCGGGTCAGGGCGGTGGCGATGTAGTCGGCGCCGAGGCCGTTGTACCAGAGGGTCGGGCGGTAGGTGCCGTCCTCGTTGAAGGGCTCGTTGACGACGTCCCAGGCGGCGATCTTCCCCTTGTAGCGGCCGACCTCGGTGTCGATGTGGTTCTGCAGCAGGGTGCCGAGCTGCGCGGACGTCCAGCTGCCGTTGGCCAGCCAGTTCGGGTTCTGGCTGTGCCAGACCAGGGTGTGGCCGCGCACCTGCTGGTCGTGGGCCTGGGCGAACGCCACGATCCGGTCCGCCTCGGCCCAGTCGAAGACGCCCTGCGTCGGCTCCACCGAGCCCCACTTCATGGCGTTGCCGGGGGTCAGCGAGGAGAACTGCGCCCCGGCGACGTCGCCGTAGACACCGGTGAGCTTGGAGCCGGTGACGGCGGTGCCGACGACCTTCCCCTTGGCGGCGCCGAGGTCGCGCAGCGGGACGTCGGCGGCGTGCGAGACGGGCGCGGCGACGAGCAGGGCCGCCGCGGCGGCGGCGCCGGTGACCAGGGCGGTGAGCCGGGCGGTGAGCCGGGGCCCCGACGAAAGCGGCCCGGGGGACGGTCGGGGAGATGTTCTGGAGGATCTCATTGCGGGTGCCTCCGAAAGTTTCGGTTGTTCAACCGATTGACTTCGGTGGAGTGTGGGGGCATCCGACACACCCGTCAATACGTCAACTTCCGGCCGCGGGCGGCACACCCGTGCTCGTCCGCACCACGAGGCTGGTGGCCAGCTCCACCCGCGTCGCCGTCGGCGCCTCCCGGGAGACCGACCGGCCCAGTTCCAGGACCAGCCGGGCCGCCGCCTCGGCCATCTCGGTCAGCGGCTGGCGCACCGTCGTCAGCGGCGGGCCGACCCAGCGGGCGACCGGAAGGTCGTCGAAGCCGACCACGCTCACGTCCTCCGGGATGCGCAGGCCCAGTTCGCGGGCGGCCTCGTAGAAGCCGAGCGCCTGGAGGTCGTTGCCGGCGAAGACGGCGGTGGGCCGGTCCGGGCGGTCGAGCAGCTCGCGGCCCAGCCGGTATCCGGTCTCGTGGTGGAAGTCGCCGATCTTGATCAGTCCCGGCTCGACCGGCAGCCCGGCGGTCTCCAGCGCGGCCCGGTAGCCGTCGATCCGGGCCCGGCTGCACATCATCTGCGGCGGCCCGCTGATCGCCCCGATCCGGCGGTGCCCCAGCTCCACCAGGTGCCGGGTGGCGGCGAGGCCGCCCTGCCAGTTGGTCGCCCCGATGGACGGCACGTCGGCGCCCGGGTCGCCCGCCGGGTCCATCACCACGAACGGGATGGAGCGGCTGGTCAGCAGCGCCCGCTGGGACTCGTCGAGCCCGGACAGCACCAGCACCACGCCGTGCGGGCGACGGGCGGCGACCTGGTCGGCCCAGGTCCGCCCGGGGGTGAGCCGGCCGGCGCTCTCGCTGAGCACCACGCTCAGCCCGGCGTCGCGGGCCACGTTCTCCACACCCCGGATGACCTCCATCGCCCAGGCGCTCTCCAGCTCGTGGAAGACCAGGTCGATCAGAGGGGAGCGGGTCGCCTCCGCGCGGCGGCGCCGGTATCCGTGGGTGCGCAGCAGCTCCTCGACGCGGGTGCGGGTGGCGGGGGCGACATCGGCGCGGCCGTTGAGGACCTTCGAAACAGTCGGTGCCGACACGCCGGCCTCGCGGGCGATCTCCGCGAGCGTCGCGGTCTGCGTCGGCCGCGCTTCTGTCCGCGTTTCTGTGGGCTCCGAGGGTGTCATGGCGGCGATCGTATCGTCACGCGACCTCTTGACGAACCCATGCCGACGCCATAGGTTCCCGGAACATTCGGAATGTAGCTCGAAACATTCGACAGGACGCCCGCCCTGTCGGACGCTCCACAGGATTCCAGGGCGCACCCTCCCCCTGGTGGCTCACCGACCTCTGACAGGAGTTTCATGACCACCGCCCCCTGGCGTGACCCCGCCCTGCCCGCCGCCGCCCGCGTCGACGATCTCCTCGGCCGGATGACGATCGAGGAGAAGACCGCCCAGCTGTACGGCGTGTGGGTCGGCGCCGCGACGGACGGCGGGGGAGTCGCCCCGCACCAGCACGACATGACCGCCGCATACGACTACGACGAGCTGATCACCCGGGGGCTGGGCCAGCTGACCCGCTCCTTCGGCACCGCGCCCGTGGACCCGGCGCTCGGCGCCCGCGCGCTGGCCGGCGCCCAGCGGCAGATCGTCGCCGCCGGCCGCTTCGGCATCCCGGCGGTCGCCCACGAGGAGTGCCTGGCCGGATTCACCGCCTGGCGGGCCACCGCCTACCCGGTCCCGCTGGCCTGGGGCGCGGCCTTCGACCCGCCGCTGGTCGAGGAGGTGGGCCGGGCGATCGGCCGGGACCTGCGCGCGATGGGCGTCCACCAGGGCCTCGCCCCGGTCCTGGACGTCGTCCGCGACCCGCGCTGGGGACGGGTCGAGGAGACGATCGGCGAGGACCCGTATCTCGTCGGCACGGTCGGCACGGCCTACGTCCGCGGGCTGGAGTCCGCCGGGGTCGTCGCCACCCTCAAGCACTTCGCCGGCTACGCCTCCTCGGCGGGCGCCCGCAACCTGGCTCCGGTGCGGGCGGGCACCCGCGAGTTCGCGGACGTCACCCTGCCCCCGTTCGAGATGGCGCTGCGCGAGGGCGGCGCCCGCTCGGTGATGGCGGCCTACACCGAACGCGACGGCATTCCGGCGTCCGCCGACCCCGAACTGCTGACCGGCCTGCTCCGGGAGGAGTGGGGTTTCACCGGCACGGTCGTCGCCGACTACTTCGGCATCGGCTTCCTGCAGACCCTGCACCGGGTGGCCGGCACCCCCGTGGAGGCGGCCCGGCTGGCGCTGGACGCCGGCATCGACGTCGAGCTGCCCACCGTGAAGTACTACGGCGACGCGCTGGCCGACGCCGTGCGCGCGGGCGAGGTGCCGGAGGAGCTGATCGACCGGGCCGCACGCCGCGTCCTGCTGCAGAAGTGCGAACTGGGCCTGCTGGACGAGGACTGGCAGCCGCACGTTCCCGAGTCGGTGGACCTCGACCCGCCCGCGAACCGCGCGCTGGCCCGCCGGCTGGCGGAGGAGTCGGTGGTCCTCCTGGACAACCCCGACGGGCTGCTCCCCCTCTCCCCCGACGCCCGGGTGGCCGTGATCGGACCGCGGGCGGCGGACGCGCTGGCGATGCTCGGCTGCTACTCCTTCCCGTCCCATGTGCTGCCCCACCACCCCGAGGTGGAGACCGGCATCGACATCCCGACGCTGCTGGAGTCGCTGCGGGCCGAACTCCCCGACGCGAAGGTGACGTTCACCGAGGGCTGCGGGGTCTCCGACCCGGACCCCTCCGGGTTCACGGAGGCCATCACGCGCGCCTCGGAGGCCGACGTCTGCGTGGCCGTCCTCGGCGACCGGGCGGGCCTGTTCGGGCGGGGCACGTCCGGCGAGGGCTGCGACGTGGCCGATCTGAGCCTGCCCGGCGTCCAGGGCGCACTGCTGGACGCACTGGTCGCGACGGGCGTCCCGGTCGTCCTCGTGCTGCTCACCGGCCGCCCGTACGCGCTGGGCCGCTGGCACGGGCGGCTGGGGGCGGTCGTCCAGGCGTTCTTCCCCGGCGAGGAGGGCGGCCCTGCGGTGGCCGGCGTGCTGTCGGGCCGGGTGAACCCCTCGGGCCGGCTCCCGGTGAGCGTGCCGCGCGTGCCGGGCGGCCAGCCGTGGACGTACCTGCAGCCGCCGCTCGGCCTGGCGGGCCAGGTCAGCAGCCTCGACCCGACCCCGCTGTTCCCCTTCGGACACGGGCGCTCGTACACGGCGTTCACCTGGGAGGACTTCACCGGCCCGGACGCGGAGATCGGCACGGACGGCTCGTACGACGTCTCCGTCACCGTACGCAACACCGGCGAGCGGGCGGGTGCGGAGGTCGTCCAGCTGTATCTGCACGACCCGGTGGCCGGGGTGACCCGCCCCGACGTGCGGCTGATCGGCTACCAGCGACTGGAGCTGGCCGCCGCCGAAGCGGCACGCGTGACCTTCCGCTTCCACGCCGACCTGTCCGCCTTCACCGACCGTTCGGGGCGGCGGGTGGTCGAACCCGGAGACCTGGAACTGCGGTTGGGCGCCTCCAGCGCCGACGTCCGGGCCACCGCCCGGCTGCGGCTGACCGGGCCGGTGCGCGAGGCGGGGGCGGGGCGCCGGCTGCGCTGCGAGGCGGAGGTCGTGCACAACTGAGGTGCGGAGCGGGGGTGGGGGCGTGTCAGAATCCGCCGAACCTCCGGCACAGGCGACGGGAACGCCATGGACACCCCGATATCCGCACCCACCTCCTCCCCCACCTCCTCCCCCACCGCGCCCGACCCGGCGTCCGGGGACCACCCGCGGCGCGACTGGCTGCTCGGCTTCGCCATGCTGGCGCTGGCCCGGCTGCCCGAGGCGGTCCTGGTCTGCGCCCTGTACGTGTCGGGTCTGCGGTGGGTGGCGGCCCTCCTGCTGGGCCTGGCCGTCCGCAGGGTCGCCCGGACCGTCTCGGCGGCTCACGGCCCGCTGCCCGGACGGGCGGTGCGGCCCCGGGACGAACCCGCACTCGCGGAACTGGTACGGGACGTGGCCGGGCGGCTCGACTTCCACGAGCCGCTGCTCGTGCGCATCGTGCCGACCGTCCGGGCGGCCCTGGGACGCACGAGGATCGACGGCGTGCGCACCCATGTGCTCCTCCTCGGCCTGCCCCTGCTGCGCAACCTGACCGAGGCCGAGCTGGCGTCCGTGATCGCGCACGAGCTGGCCCACGAGAGGCACCTGCGCGACCGGCGTCACGGTCTCCTGCGGTTCGCCCGCGCACAGCTCGCCGAGCGGCTGGAGGGCCGGTTCCGTCCGCTGGCGCCGTTCGCCGCGCCGCTGCTGCGCGCCTCCCGGTCCGCCCTCTGGCGCGCCGAGACCGCGGCCGACGCCGACGCGGCCCGGATCGCGGGCGCCGAGGCCACCGCCGGAGCGCTGCACCGGGTCGGACTGTTGGACGCGGCCTTCGAGGCGCTCGGCGAGCGCTGGCTGTCGGGGCTGGCGCAGCAGGACGCCTGGCCGGAGGACTTCTACGACGCTTTCGACGCCGCCGTGAGCGACCCGTACGTCGCCCGCCGGGCCGCCCGGGCAGCCGCCGACGAGGACGCCGTGGACCCCTACGGGACGGCCGACCACCCGCCCCTGGACCGCCGCGCCGCCGCGCTGCCGGCCCACGCCGGGTCCCCCTTCGGCAGCGCGGTGCTCACCCTGCGCACCGGGGCCTCCGTGGAGGAGTGGTGCGTCCGGGAACTGACCGGGCTGGACCGGGAGCCGGACGAAGAACCGCACGACGACGAGGTGAGCGCGGTGCTCCTCCTCGGTCTGCCGCACGACCGGCTGCGCGAACTCGGCTTCGACACCCGCCTCGACGTCCTGCACGCCGTCCGCCGGGACAGTGCGCCGCAGGCGGTGGCCGCGGTCCTGGACGCCCTCGCCGACGGTACGGGCCCGCTGCTCGCCCGCCGTCTGGAACCCGCGCTGCGGTGGGCGCCGGCGACGGTCCGCCCGGCGCTCACCCGGGGCGTCCTGGCGAACGCCGTGAGCCCGGTCTTCGCCGAGGCGTTGTGCGCGGCCGGCTGGACGTACTCCGGCCGCTGGCTCACGACCGTCGTCACACCGCCGGACGACGGCAGCGCCGTCGACGTGCACGAGGTGCTCGACGACGCCCTGCGCAGCGGCGACCTGGTGCCGCTGCGCACCCTGTGGGCGTCCACCGAACCGAAGGAGTGGGACGTATGAGACGCCCCGGCCCCGCCCTGCGGGTAGGTCTCCTGGGCATGGCCGTCACCCTCGTCGGCTACGCCCTGTTCGCCGCGTGGCTCGGCCTGCACGCCCAGCGTTACGCCGACGCCCGTGACCGGGCCACCGCGACGGCCGTCGGCGTCGTCGTGGAGGACGGCATCGGCGACGAGGACGACGTCCGCGTCCGCTGGACCGACTCCCTGGGCGGGGTCCACGTCCAGCGCTTCGCGATCTACGACACCGACCGCCGCCCCCGGGGCGCCGACTTCCCGGTGGCCTACGATCCCGACGACTCCACCCCCGAGGGCTTCCCGGCCGACGGCGACGAGACGGCGGTGGAGGACGACCTGATCTCCCCCGCCCTCCTGGGCGGCCTGGCCGTCGTCCCCCTGACGTGCGTCTGGGCCTGGCGCGGTCTGCGGTTTCGGCTGCGGGTGCGCCGCCCCGGCCGTCCGACGAGGGGACGCGTCCGCTTCGGCCGGCGTCCGGGCGCGGCGGTGCGGGGCGCGCGGACGACGTGGCTGAGGCTGACGGCCCCCGACGGGAGCGGCCGTCACTGGCAGCGCGTCATGTGGCACCCGGCGCTCGAGAGGATCTCCGGCGAGGTCGAGGTCCACCTGCACCGCGCGGGCGACAGCAGCCGCCGCCCGGCCGCCGTCACGCTTCCCGACGGCACCCGGCTGGTCCCTCTCGGAAGGCTGCGCGAGCACCGCCCGCCGTTCCTGGTCTTCGACGACGAGGAGGCCGTCCGCGCTGACCTGCGGGACGCGTTCGTCCTTCCCGCCGACGCCCTCGCGCGAGCGCCCCGGCCCTGGTGGCGGGGCGCGGTGACCGCCGCGTCCGGCACCGCGCTCGGCGCGCTCGGCGGCCTCCTGCTGACCGGCGGCGCCCTGGTCTCCACGGTGGCCGTCGCCCTGGCCGCGGGGACGCTGCTGGCGTCCGTGTGGGCGCTGTCCGCTCCACAGCCGTAGAACCCGCGTTCGGGGAGATGCTGTGCGCTGTCGGTGAATAGGATCTGAAGCCCGACCCGAGAGGTGCTCCAGGTTGAGTGAACCGCAGCGTGGCGTCTGTCCGTTATGCGGTGCGCCCCGGGCCGCGGACGGCGCCCCCGCATGCGTGTGCGCCCGGCTCGCGTCCGACGCCCACCGCAGCGCGCGCACGGCGGAGGCCGCCGCCGCCGAGGACTTCGACCCGGTGCGCATCCGGCCGTTCGTCGTGTTCGACGAGGGCCGGGAACCACAGGACGACGCGGGGCCCGGCAGCCCGGCCGCCCCCGGCCCGGCGCCCGCGCGAGAGCCCGGCGAGCCGCCGTCCGCGGAGGCGGCCGACGGGACACAGGAGGCCGCCGGGGCGGACGAGTTCGCGTCGGGCGGGCCCGAATCAGGCGGCCCCGGGTCGGGCACGACCGAAGCGGGCGGCCTCGGGTCGGGCGGGCGTGAGCGGGCCGACGGCTCCGGGGCCGGCCCGGGCGCCGGCGACGCGTCGCCCCCGGGCCGTCGCCGGAGCCCCGTGCGGCTGCTGGTGCTCGCCGGCGTCCTGGCGACCGCCGTGACCGCGGCGGTGCTCGCCGGATTCCTCCTGTACGTAGGTCCCACGCGCCACGGCGCGCTCCCCGAGGACGTGCGGGCGCCGGTGCCCGACGTGACGTCCGGTGGCGTCGCCCCGGGCCGGAAGGCGAGCCCGCGGGCTTCCCGGACCGCGCCGACGCCGACCGCCTCCGACTCCCCCGGCACGCCCTCGCCCGCCGTGGAAAGGCCCACCCGGTCGGCCGCGCCGCCCCCGGCTCCGTCCAGGCGGCCCACCGGCAGCGCGTCCCCCCGGCCGGCCCCGACGGTCTCCGCGCCGCCGGCGCTGCGGTTCGGGGACACGGGTCCCGAGGTGGCCGAACTCCAGGCACGGCTGCGTCGGATCGGCTACCAGGGAGGGGCGACCGAGGGCGTGTACGACCGCGAGGTCGAGAACTCGGTCCGCTCCTACCAGCTCACCCGGGCGGTGCTGGAGGACGAGGCCGGGGTGTACGGCGTCGCGACCCGCGCCGCGCTGGAAGCGGAGACCGACGAGCCCTGACCGCTCAGGGCCGGTCCGGCACCGCCTCGAACCGCCAGCGATGCACCGCCCTGGCCACCAGATCCCCCTCCGGCTCCGGAAGTTCGGGCAGGCCGGGATCGTCGTACCCGGCGTCCCACCAGGTGATGACGAGCACCCGGTCCTGCGGAGCCCGGAAGGTCTCGCTGCGCAGCGGCCGCAGCGGGAGCCGCCGCGCCTGCTCCTGCGCCCAGTGCAGCAGCTCCTCGCCCCGGCCGGCCGCCGCCCGGGCCTCCCACATCAGCGCGACGGTCATGAGTACAGGTTGTCCTTGGCGACCTCGTGCACATGGTCGTGACCGTGGCCGTGCCGATGCCCGGGGTGCCGGCCGGGCACATGCGGGTCGGTCACCGGCAGCGAGGAGTCCGCCGACAGGTCCCAGCCGGACGCGGCCCGGCCCCGGGCGACCATCTCCGCGCCCAGCGCCGCCACCATCGCGCCGTTGTCCGTGCACAGCTTGGGACGCGGCACGCGCAGCCGGATGCCGGCCGCCTCGCAGCGCTCCTGGGCCAGCGCGCGCAGCCGGGAGTTGGCGGCCACACCGCCGCCGATCATCAGGTGGTCGACGCCCTCGTCCTTGCACGCCCGGACGGCCTTGCGGGTCAGGACGTCCACGACCGCCTCCTGGAAGGAGGCCGCCACGTCACGCACCGGGACCTCCTCGCCCGCCGCCCGCCTGGCCTCGATCCAGCGCGCGACCGACGTCTTCAGACCGGAGAAGGAGAAGTCGTACGCCGGGTCGCGCGGTCCGGTCAGACCGCGCGGGAACGCGATCGCCGTCGGGTCGCCCTCACGGGCGTAGCGGTCGATGACCGGGCCGCCCGGGAAGCCCAGGTTCAGCACCCGGGCGATCTTGTCGAAGGCCTCGCCCGCCGCGTCGTCGATGGTCGCGCCGAGCGGACGGACGTCGGAGGTGATGTCGGTGGACAGCAGCAGGGAGGAGTGTCCGCCGGACACCAGCAGCGCCATCGTCGGCTCGGGCAGCGCGCCGTGCTCCAGCTGGTCCACGCAGATGTGCGAGGCGAGGTGGTTGACGCCGTACAGGGGCTTGCCGAGGGCGTAGGCGTAGGCCTTGGCCGCCGAGACGCCGACCAGCAGGGCGCCGGCGAGCCCCGGGCCGGCGGTGACCGCGATGCCGTCGAGGTCCTTCGCGCTCACCCCCGCTTCCTTCAGCGCCCGCTCGACGGTCGGGACCATCGCCTCCAGGTGCGCCCGGGACGCCACCTCCGGCACGACGCCGCCGAAGCGGGCGTGCTCGTCGACGCTGGAGGCGATCGCGTCCGCCAGCAGGGTCGTGCCGCGCACGACGCCGACGCCGGTCTCGTCGCAGGAGGTCTCGATCCCCAGAACGAGGGGTTCGTCAGCCATTGGTCTCGTTTCCCTGTGTTCCCGCTACGGATGTCGATGGGTCGGTGAGGCGCATCACCAGGGCGTCCACGTTGCCCGGCTGGTAGTAGCCGCGGCGGAACCCGATGGCCTCGAACCCGAAGCGCTCGTAGAGCTTCTGGGCACGGACGTTGTCGATGCGGCACTCGAGCAGGACCTCGGCGCACTCGAAGGCGGTCGCCGCGCTCAGCAGCTCCGTGAGCAGCCGGCCGCCGAGGCCGGTGCCCCAGTGGTCGCGGGCCACTGCGATGGTCTGGACGTCGGCGACGTCCCCTGCAGCGGCCAGACCCGCGTACCCGACGATCCGGTCGCCCGCGGCCGCGTCGACCGCGACGAGATAACGCCGGGTCGCCTCCGGGCCGCGGGCGTGGGCCAGGTCGGACCAGAACATGCCCCGGGACCAGGCGTCCTCGGGGAAGAGGTCCTTCTCGAGTTCGAGCACGCGCTCGATGTCCCACCAGCGCATCTCGCGCAGCACGAGGTCGACGGATTCGGTCACTTGGGGGTGACCACCTTGTAGTTCTTGGGCACCTGGGCGTCCGGCCGGCGCAGGTACAGAGGCCGTGGCGCGGGCAGTTCCCCGCCCGCGGCCAGCCGCTCCGCCGCCAGGGCGGCCAGCGCCGCCGCGGAGACGTGCTCGGGTTCGTGCGCGCGGGGGAAGACGTCCGGGTAGAGCAGCGCGCCCGCGCCGACGGCGGGCAGCCCGGCCACCTCGTCGGCGATGTCGGCGGGCCGGTCCACGGCCGGGCCGGACACCCGGGTGCGGGAGTCGGCGTAGCGCGCCCAGTAGACCTCCTTGCGGCGGGCGTCGGTCGCCACCACGAAGGGCCCTTCGAGGTCGGAGGCGTAGGCGAGGCCGTCGAGGGTGCACAGGCCGTGCACGGGGACGCCGAGCGCCAGCCCGAAGGTGTCGGCGGTCATCAGACCGACTCTCAGCCCCGTGTAGGGGCCGGGGCCGACGCCGACGACGATCCCGGTGACGGCGTCGAGCCCGAGCCCGGCGTCGGCGAGCAGCCGGTCGACGGCCGGGAGCAGCAGCTCGCCGTGCCGGCGCGCGTCCACCTGACTCGAGGAGGCGATGACGTCCGTGCCGTCGTGCAGGGCGACGGTGACGGCGGGGGTGGCGGTATCCAGAGCGAGCAAGAGCACGCAAACAGCCTACGGCTCCCGTGCCCCCGAGACCGCCGTCCCGGTCGGAGCGGTGACGGCTGCTAACGTCGCCGCGAAACATGACGTACATCACGTACGGGACAGAACGCGGAAGCGGCCCGGAACGGGCGCAGGACGGACGAGGTGGTCACCGGTGCCCAGCAGCAGCTCGACTTTCGTGGCCGGGCTCACCGCGGCCGCCCTGGCGACGGTCGGGTTCCTCGCGTTCCAGGCGTCGGCGAACGTGCCCGACGATCTGGCCGAGCCGCGGCGCGGCGCCCCCGCGAAGGCGGCGAAGGCGCCCGGGAGCATGGCCCCGACGGCCCTGCCGGACGGCTCCGGCGTGGGCGAGCGGGTGGTGTACGCGCTGACCGCCGACCGGGTGTGGCTGGTCGGCGCGGACGGTCGCGTCAACCGCACGTTCAGGGTCGCCCCCGGCAGTGTGGACCCGCCGCCGGGCAGCTATTCGGTCCGCTCCCGCTCGGGCGCGGTCACCGGCACCGACGGCACCCCGATCGAGCACGTCGTGCGGTTCGCCGAGGTGGACGAAGTGGCGATCGGCTTCAGCGCGGCCCTGGACGGCTCGCTGCCGGAGCCCGACCCGAGGGTGCAGACGGGCGGCATCCGGGAGACCGTCGCGGACGGCGACGCGATGTGGGCGTTCGCGACGATCGGCCGACGGGTCGAGGTGGTCCGGTAGGCGTCTGGTCCGCAGCGGCCCGCGTTGCGCCGTCCGATGACGCGTCAGGCCGCCCGGGGGCGGCGGGCCGGCTTCTTCGCCAGTGCGGGATCGGGCAGTCGCGGAGGGGTCGAGACGGCTTCGGCGGCCGCGCACGAGGCCAGCAGGTCGCGCATGGACACGGGGGCGGGCGCGAGGGGACGCGACGGCCGGGGCGGGGGCTCGGTGGCCGGCATGGACGCCTCCTGAGGTTCGGGGGCGGGCGTGGTTAGGTAGACCTAACTACGAACTGGATACCATGTGACCACGCCCCGGACACGGAACGCAACATTTTGCCGACACGTTGTCGGAACCTTCACGGGGTCCTGCCGGCCGACATGGACGTCCGGCCCACGTGCACGTCAGGCCCACATGGACGTCCGGCCCACGTGCACGTCAGGCCCACATGGACGTCCGGCCCACGTGTACGTCAGGCCCACATGGACGTCAGGCCGACAACACGCCGAGGTCCGCCGAGGCCCACCGCCGCCCGAGCGCCGACACGGTCACGTGCCGCACCTCGTCGTCCGTGTCGCCGACCGCCCGGTGGATGCGGATCTGGAGCCGGTCGTCGGTCAGCTCCTCGACCTTGCCCTCGCCCCACTCCACGACGATCACCGACTCGGGCAGCGACACGTCGAGGTCGAGGTCCTCCATCTCGTCGAGCCCGCCGCCCAGGCGGTACGCGTCGACGTGGACCAGCGGCGGACCGTCCCCCAGGGCGGGGTGCACCCGGGCGATCACGAACGTCGGAGAGGTGACCGCGCCCCGGACCCCGAGCCCCTCCCCGAGCCCTCGGGTGAGCGTCGTCTTGCCGGCCCCGAGCTCCCCGCTCAGCATCACGAGATCGCCGGCGCGCAGCACCTTGGCCAGCCGACGGCCGAAGTCCCGCATCTGCTCGGGGGAGTTGACGGTGATCCGAAGGTCAGCCGGGTGGTGCGGCGCTGCTGGTGTCTCCATAACCTCCCACGGTAGCCCCTGCCGGCACGGCGCCCGCGCGGGTGAGCAGGTCGGCGAGGCGGTCGGTGACCACTTCCGGGTGCTCCAGCATCACGAGGTGCCCGGCGTCGGGGACGAGGACCAGTTCGGCGTCCGGCAGCATGTCGGCGATCGCCTCACTGTGCTCGCTCGGCGTCACCAGGTCCCCGATGCCGGCCAGCACCAGCACCGGCATGTCCGTGAAGCAGGCGAGCGCCTCGGTCTTGTCGTGGTCGGTGAACGCCGGGTAGAACTCGGCGACCACGTCGATCGGCGTGCTCTCGATCATCCGCTCGGCGAACCGTGCCACCGCCGGGTCCACGTCACGGGACGCGAACGAGTACCGCTTGATGATGCCGGCGAAGAGATCGGCGGTCGCCCGGCGCCCCTTCTCCACCAGCGCCGCCTGCTGCCCGAGCGCCCGCAGCACGCCCGGCAGCACCCGCCGGACCGCGTTCACACCGGCGACCGGCAGCCCGAAGTTGACCTCGCCGAGCCGCCCGGACGACGTCCCGACGAACGCCGTGGCGACGACCCGCTCGCGGATCAGCTCGGGGTACAGGGCGGCCAGGGCCATCACCGTCATCCCGCCCATGGAGTGCCCGACGAGCACGATCGGCCCCTCCGGCACGGCCGCGTCGACGACGGCCCTCAGGTCGCGTCCCAGCTGGTCGATGGTGACCGGCACACCGTCCCGGGTCTGGGCGTTGCCGCGTCCGGACCTGCCGTGGCTGCGCTGGTCCCAGTGCACGGTCCGCACGACGCCCCGCAGGGCCGCCCGCTGGAAGTGCCAGGAGTCCTGGTTGAGGCAGTAGCCGTGGCTGAACACCACGGTCACGGGCAGCGGCGCCTTGCGCCCGAAGAGCCTGCGCCGCCGGTTCGGCGGACCGCCCTGCGGCTCGACGTCGTCGACCTCGTAGTACAGCTCGGTGCCGTCGTCGGCGTACGCCTTGCCGGGGGTGCCGCGCAGGCCGCCGTACGGTCCCGCCGAGTCGAGCGCGAGCCGGGCCTTGGCCCGTATGCCCCGCCCCACGGTCATCCGCTCCAGCGCGACGCCGGCCGCGGCTCCCGCGGCGATCACGCCTATCGCGGCGCCCGCGATGCCGGTCGCCCGGCGCCATCCTCCGGCTTCCCCCGTCGCGGACGCGGCGACGACCGCCACGGCGGCGCTCGCCACCGCCTCCGCGCTGCTCTCGCTCACGTGCCGCTCCTCCTGGGCCGATGTCCGTGCACTGACTGCGGGTTACCCGGTCCGGTCACTCATTCACATAGACGCGGGGAACGCGCGATCCGATGCGCGTGACGATCTCGTACCCGATGGTTCCGGCCGCCTGTGCCCAGTCCTGCGCCGTGGGCTCGCCCCGGTCGCCCGGTCCGAAGAGGACCGCCTCCGCGCCCGGGCCGGGATCGTCGCCGCCGAGGTCGACGACGAACTGGTCCATCGCGATGCGGCCGGCGGCCGTCCGCCACTTGCCGCCGACCAGCACCGGGCCCGTCCCGGAGGCGTGCCGGGGCACGCCGTCGGCGTACCCGAGGGGCACCAGCCCGAGCGTCGTCTCGCCCGGGGTGACGTAGTGGTGGCCGTAGCTCACGCCGTGCCCCCCGGGGACGCGCTTCACCAGGGCCAGCGAGGCCGCGAGAGTCATCACCGGACGCAGCCCGAGGTCGGCGGACGAGCCCAGCTCGGGGCTGGGCGAGAGGCCGTACATCGCGATCCCCGGGCGGACCAGGTCGAAGTGGGTCTCCGGGAGGGTGAGCGCGGCCGGGGAGTTGGCGATGTGCCGTACCTCGGGCCGGGCGCCCTGCTGCTCGGCGTACGCCACCATCTCGCGGAACCGGTCGACCTGGGCGGCGACCGAGGGGTGCCCCGGTTCGTCGGCGCAGGCGAAGTGCGACCACAGACCGGTGATCCGCACCAGTCCCTCGCGCTCGGCGCGCAGCGCCTCCCCGACGAGCTCGGGCCAGTCGGCGGGCTGGCATCCGTTGCGTCCGAGCCCGGTGTCGGCCTTGAGCTGCACCCTGGCGGCCCGCCCGGCGGCGCGTGCGCCCTCGACGGCCTCCCGCAGCGCCCACAGCCCGCTCAGCGACACGTCGAGGCCGGCTTCGACGGCCTCCCGCCAGGGCCCGCCCGGCGTCCACAGCCAGCACATGATCCGCACGTCGGCGGGCAGTCCGGCGTGCGCGCGCAGCGCGAGGGCCTCCTCGGGCGTGGCGGCGCCCACCCAGGCGGCGCCGGCCTCGACGGCGGCGCGGGCGCAGGGTGCGGCCCCGTGCCCGTACCCGTCCGCCTTGACCACGGCCATGAACGCGGCGCCCGGCGCCTTGGCGCGCAGGGTACGCACGTTGGCCCGCAGTGCGGCCAGGTCGATCTCGGCGTGGGCGCGCGGCGGGGCGGCGGGCGGCTTGGCAGTCTCACTCATCGCGCCCAGTGTCGCAGAGCGGCAGAACGGCACTCCCGGCACCGGGCCGACGTCCCCGCCCGGTGACCCACCAGCCGGCGCGCGCCGGGGCCGCTCTTACCCAGGGCTGGTACAAGGGGCGTCAGCACCGCCCGGCAGCGCACCGACCGGCAGCGCACCGCGTGACGGCACACCGCGTGACAGCGCACCGCGTGGGCCTGGCCGGCGGAGCAGGCGAGGGCATGAGGGAGGCGAGTTCGACGGACGCAGACGTGAAGGGCGGGGACATGACGCACGGGGACGTGGCGGACGGGGACCTCAAGGGCCGTGGCTTGAGGTCAGGACGGCGCAAGGCCGGTTGGCGCAAGGTCGGTTGGCGCAAGGTCGGGGCCGACGCCCTGCGCTATGCGCTCGCCATCCTCGCGGCCCGCGTCCTGACGGACCTGGTGATGTCCCCCGGCACGGCACGTGACATGTGTTTCGTACTGTTCATCCCGGTCCTCGACTTCCTCCTCCGCACGGCGGGAGCGGTGCTGTCGATACTCCGGGCCGGCTGAACCCGGCCTCCAGCCGCCCCGGCCGCCTCCGGCCCCTCACTCGTCTCCGTCCCCTCACTCGTCTCCGTCCCCTCACTCGTGTCAGGCGTGTCCGGCGGGTCAGTCGCGCACGTCCCGCCAGGCGCGCGGGATCGCCTCGGCCACGTCGTGCGCCCCGGCCGGCGCCCCGTCCGCCGCGTACCGACCCGCCAGGCCGTGCAGATACGCACCGACGCTCCCCGCGTCCAGCGCCCCCAGCCCGGCCGCCAGCAACGAGCCCGCGAGCCCCGACAGCACGTCCCCGCTGCCGGCCGTGGCGAGCCATGCCGTCCCGGTGGCGTTGACCCGCACGGCGCCCTCACCGCCCGCGTCGGCGACCAGCGTCGTCGACCCCTTCAGCAGCACCGTCGCCCGGTACCGCGCCGCCAGCTCCCGCACCGAGGCCAGCCGGGCCCCCTCCACCTGCTCGCGCGCCACGCCCAGCAGCGCGGCCGCCTCCCCGGCGTGCGGCGTCATCAGCGTCGGCGCGGCACGCCCCCGCACCGCGTCGGCGTCCGCCAGCCGCAGCCCGTCGGCGTCGATCAGCACGGGCACCTCGGCGGCCAGCACCTCGGCGACCGTCGCGGCGTCGTCCCCGGCGCCCGGGCCGACGACCCAGGCCTGCACCCGTCCGGCGTGCGCGGGCCCCCGCTCCGACACGAGCGTCTCGGGAAACCGCGCGAGGACCGCGTCCCCGGCCGGACCCACGTACCGCACCGCACCGGCCCCGCCGCGCAGCGCACCCGCGACGGCGAGCACGGCGGCCCCCGGATACCGGGCCGACCCGGCGGCGATCCCGACGACGCCCCGCCGGTACTTGTCGCTCTCCCCGCCCGGCGTCGGCAGCAGGGCGGCCACGTCCGCGTGCTGCAGCGCCTCCAGCTCGGGTACGGCGGGCAGGTGGTCGCCTAGCCCGATGTCGACGAGCCGCACCGAACCGGCGTACTCGCGCGCGGGATCGACGAGCAGCGCCGGCTTGTGCGTGCCGAAGGTGACGGTGAGGTCGGCGCGCATCGCGCTCCCGCGCACCTCGCCGGTGTCGGCGTCGACGCCGCTGGGCAGGTCGACGGCGACGACGAGGGCCCCGGCCCGCTCGACGAGCGCGGCCACGTCCGCCGCCTCCGGCCGCAGACCGCCCTTGCCGCCGATCCCGACGACGCCGTCGAGCACCAGGTCGGCGCGGCGGACGAGGTCGCCGGCCCCGTCGGGAGCCACGGTCGCGCCGCCGGCCCGGCGCAGCGCCGTCAGCCCCCCGGGATGGGCCCGCCCGGGCGCGAGCAGCACCGCGGTCACCCCGGCCCCGCGCCGGGCGAGCCGCGCCCCGGCGTACAGGGCGTCGCCCCCGTTGTCCCCGCTGCCGACCAGCAGCACGATCCGGCGTCCGTACACCCGGCCCAGCAGGTCGGCGCAGGCGGCGGCGAGCCCGGCGGCGGCCCGTTGCATGAGGGCCCCTTCCGGGACCCGGGCCATCAGCTCCCGTTCGGCACGACGGACGGTCTCCACGCAGTAGGCAGTACGCATACGGTCGAGTCTGCCCCGGCCTCCCCCGCGGCCGCACCCGCACGCCTCACCCTTCGGCCACCACCACCGCCGAGGCCACGCCCGCGTCGTGACTCAGCGACACATGCCATCCCCGTACGCCCAGTTCGGCCGCCCGGGCGGCGACGCTCCCCTGCACCCGCAACCGGGGCCGCCCGCTCTCCTCGACGTACACCTCGGCGTCGGTCCACAGCAGTCCGGGCGGGGCCCCGAGCGCCTTGGCGAGGGCCTCCTTCGCCGCGAACCGGGCCGCCAGCGAGGCCGCGCCCCTGCGCTCCCCGCTGGGCAGCAGCAACTCGCTCCGCAGGAAAAGCCGCTCGGCGAGCCCGGGTGTCCGTTCCATGGACGCCGCGAAGCGCTCGATCTCGGCCACGTCGATACCGACCCCGATGATGCTCATGCCGAGCACCCTAGGCCCTCGATGTCACCGCCTGGTGCTAGCCTGCGGCGACTTGATCGCGTCACATCACGTCAAGTCGGAAGCAGAGTTTCACAGCGGACTTTCACCGCCGCCGCGCGCCCTGGGGGGCCAGCCCGCGCGCCGCGGACGGCGACGCCAGGGGGCGGGGGGAATGAGCAGCAAGACCAGCGGCATGACCAGCGGCAGATCCATGAGCTCGTCGGGGCCGACGTTCGACCCGTACGACAACACACCCGAGCTGATCCCGCTGCGCACCGCCGCGCAGGCCGGGGACTGGCCGGCCGTCCGGGCGTACTTCGCGGGGCTCGGTTCGGCCGACAGGATCTCCTCGGCCGCCCGCCTCCTCGGCGACACCGCCGGCGTCGAGGGCTTCCTGGAGCGGGCGGCCGCCGAATCGCCCGCCGACCCGCTGCCCCGCACCCTGCTGGCCGAGCGGTACGTCTGCATCGGCTGGGACATCCGCAGCGGCTCCCGCGCCAAGGACGTCTCGCAGGACCAGTTCACCCAGTTCCACAACTGGCTGCGGCGGGCCGAGCAGCTGCTGATCGACGTCTGCGCCGAACAGCCCTCGTACGCCCCCGCCTGGACCGCCCGGCTGACGACCGCGCGCGGTCTGCAGCTGGGGCAGGCCGAGGCGCGCCGCCGCTACGACCGGCTGTCCGCGCACCACCCGCACCACTACCGCGCGCAGACACAACTGCTGCAGCAGCTCTGCCCGAAGTGGGGCGGCTCCTGGGAGGCGGCACACGGTTTCGCCCGGGAGTGCGCCACCGGGGCCCCCGACGGTTCGAACTCCGCCGCCGTGGTGGCCCTCGCCCACATCGAGCACTGGCTGGACCTGCCGAGCGGCGAGGACGCCGCGTACCTGCGGGGCGTGCCGGTCCGCGACGACCTGCGCTTCGCCGCCCAGGTCTCCGTGCTGCACCCCGGCCACCGGCCCGACTGGAACTCGGTCGCCGCGCACAACGCGTTCGCGTTCGCGTTCTCGCTGGGCGGCCATTACGCGGACGCGGCCCCGCACTTCGCCTTCCTCGGCGACCGCGCCACGGAATACCCGTGGCAGTACCTGCCCGACCAGAAGTCCGCGTTTCTCGGCTTCCGCAAGGCCGCACTGGAAGCCTCTGGAGGCGGCGCCCGATGACCACGAACCTGCACAAGCACGACGGCGTCGACGACCTGGACGGCCTCGCCGCCCTCGAGGGCCTCGTCTCGCACACCACCACGAACGGCGTGCCCACCCTCTACGCCCCCGCCGCCGGCAAGGAGATCACCGCCGGTCTCTTCTTCCGGGTGGGCCGTGCCGACGAGACGCTGGCCACGGCCGGCGTCACCCATCTCGTCGAGCACCTCGCCCTGCACCGGCTGGGCCTGTCCGACCTGCACTACAACGGCGCGACGGCGAACGCGTACACCCTCTTCCACGTGCACGGCAGCGAGGAGGAGGTGGTCGAGTACCTGAACAGCGTGTGCGCCGGGCTGCGGGACCTGCCGATGGAGCGGCTGGAGACCGAACGGGAGATCCTCCGCACGGAGGCGGCCGGCCGCGGCGGGGGACCCCAGCACCAGATGCCGCTGTGGCGGTACGGCGCCCAGGGCTACGGACTGTCCAGCTACAACGAACTGGGCACCTGGAGCCTCACGCCCGACCAGGTCCGCCACTGGGCCGAGACTCGCTTCACCAGCGACAACGCGGTGCTGTGGATCACCAGCGACCGCGTCCCCGAGGGCCTGGACCTGACCCTCCCCCGGGGCTCCCGCTTCCCCGCCCCGGCCGCGACCAGCGCCCTGCCCGTCACCCCGGCGTACATCAGCGGCGACGACGGGCACGTGGTGCTCACCTCGGTGCTGCGCCGCTCCACCGCGGCCAGTGTCTTCGCGGACGTCCTCGGCCGGGCCCTCTTCCAGGACCTGCGTCAGGAGGGCGGCTACTCCTACTCCGCGGAGGCCGACTACAGCCCGCGCGACGCCGAGTTCGCCACCCTCACCGCGTACGCCGACGCCCTCCCGCAGAAGCAGGACGCGGTCGTCGGCGGCTTCGTCGACACCCTCGCGCGGCTGCGCGCGGGCCGCATCGAGCAGGCCGAGCTGGACTCCGTCCGCGGCAAGCTCCTCAAGGTGTACGACGCCCCCGACCTCGGCGCGGCCGTGCTCCCCTCGTACGCGCTGAGCCTGCTGCTCGGGCACCCGCTCCTCACCCCCGACCAGCACCGGGCCGAGCTGAACGCGGTGACGACGCAGGACCTCCACGAGGTCGCCCGCCAGGCGTGGGACGGCGCGCTGCTGCAGGTGCCGGGCCGGGGCGTCGACTGGGCGGGCCTCACCCTCGCCCCGCAGTTCTCGACGGCCGCCGTGACCGGCACCCGCCACCAGTCCCTGGAGGACGAGGACGTCGCCCTGGTCATCGGCGCGGAGGGCGTCAGCCTGCTCACCCCGAGGGGCCCGGTCACCGTCCGCCACGACGCCTGCGCGGCGATGACCACGCGTCCCGACGGCGCCCGCACCCTCACCGGTCACGACGGTTTCTCGGTCACCGTGGAGCCGACCCTGTACAAGGGCGTCACCCCGGACCGCATCGCGGCGCTGGACGCGGCCGTGCCCGGCGGGGCGATCGTGCGGATGCCGGCCCGTGAACCCGACCACATCCCGCAGCCCCGCAAGCGGCCCCCGACGGCCCCTTCGGCCGGCGCCGGCGGCTCGGTGGGGGGCTGGACCGCCGCTCTTTGGCTTGTGGGCCTGCTGGCGGCGGCCTGGGGCGTGCTGTGCGGGGTCATCACCGCCGACGAGTCCGCGATGGCGGATCCCGAGTGGGACGCGGTCACCGGCGTCTGGATCATGGAACTGCCGCTGCTCTTCGCGGCCTGGAAGCTGTTCGCCGCCCGCAGGCGCCGCACCCGGAACTGACCCACCGCATGGGGGGCGGACACATGGCACGCCCCCCACGCTGACGCCACGCCGCCATGGCGACGGCCTCTACTCCACGGTGACCGACTTGGCGAGGTTGCGCGGCTGATCCACCTCGTTGCCCCGCGCGGTCGCCAGCTCGCACGCGAACACCTGCAACGGCACCGTCGCGACCAGCGGCTGCAGCAGCACCGGCGTGGCGGGGATCCGCACGAGGTGGTCGGCGTACGGCACGACCGCCTCGTCCCCCTCCTCCGCGATCACGATCGTCCGCGCCCCCCGCGCCCGGATCTCCTGGATGTTGGAGACGATCTTGTCGTGCAGGACGGACCGGCCGCGCGGCGAGGGCACGACCACCACCACCGGCAGGTCCTCCTCGATGAGGGCGATCGGCCCGTGCTTCAGCTCCCCCGCCGCGAACCCCTCCGCGTGCATGTAGGCGAGCTCCTTCAGCTTGAGGGCGCCCTCCAGCGCGACGGGATAGCCCACGTGCCGGCCGAGGAACAGCACGGTGTCCTTGTCGGCCAGCGACCGGGCCAGCTCCCGCACCGGCTCCATGGTCTCCAGCACCCGCTCCACCTCGCCGGAGATCCGCGCCAGGTCCCGGACGACGGCCCGGATCTCGTCCCCCCACTTGGTGCCGCGCACCTGACCGAGATACAGGGCGACCAGGTAGCACGCCACCAGCTGGGTCAGGAACGCCTTGGTGGACGCGACGGCCACCTCAGGCCCCGCGTGCGTGTAGAGCACGGCGTCCGACTCACGGGGGATGGTCGACCCGTTGGTGTTGCAGATGGCCAGCACCTTCGACCCCTGGTCCCGCGCGTGCCGCAGCGCCATCAGCGTGTCCATCGTCTCGCCGGACTGGGAGATGGCGATGACGAGGGAGCGCGGGTCCAGGATCGGGTCCCGGTAGCGGAACTCGCTGGCCAGCTCCACTTCGCAGGGGATGCGCGTCCAGTGCTCGATGGCGTACTTGGCGATCAGCCCGGCGTGGAAGGCCGTACCGCAGGCGACGACGACGATCTTGTCGATCTCCCGCAGCTCCCGTGCGGGGATGCGCACCTCGTCGAGGGTCAGCGAGCCGCCGGCGTCGATCCGCCCGAGCAGGGTGTCGGCCACGGCCTTGGGCTGCTCGGCGATCTCCTTGAGCATGAAGTAGTCGTAGCCCCCCTTCTCCGCCGCCGACGCGTCCCAGTCGACGTGGTACGAACGCACCTGGGCGGGCCGGCCGTCGAACCCGGTGACCGTCACCCCGTCCCGGCGCAGTTCCACCACCTGGTCCTGGCCCAGTTCGATCGCCGACCGGGTGTGCGCGATGAACGCGGCGACGTCCGAGGCGAGAAAGGCCTCGCCCTCGCCGACACCCACCACCAGCGGCGAGTTGCGGCGCGCCCCGACCACCACGTCCGGCTCGTCCGCGTGCACCGCGACCAGCGTGAACGCGCCCTCGAGCCGCCGGCACACGAGCCGCATCGCCTCCGCCAGGTCGGAGGTCACGGAGAACTCCTCGGCGAGCAGATGGGCGACGGCCTCGGTGTCGGTCTCGGACAGCAGCTCGTGTCCCCGCTCGGCCAGTTCGGCCCGCAGCGCCGCGAAGTTCTCGATGATCCCGTTGTGCACGACGGCGACCCGCCCGGCGTTGTCGAGATGCGGGTGGGCGTTGGCGTCGGTGGGCCCGCCGTGTGTGGCCCACCGGGTGTGCCCGATGCCCGTCGTCCCGGCCGGCAGCGGCCGCTCCGTCAGCTCCTTCTCCAGATTGACGAGCTTGCCCGCCTTCTTCGCCGCGGCGAGCCCCCCGTCGGCCGGCACGGCGACGCCCGCCGAGTCGTACCCCCGGTACTCCAGCCGCTTCAGTCCGGCCATCACGACGTCGAGCGCCGACTGAGACCCCACGTATCCCACGATTCCGCACATGCGCGGCAGCCTACGGCCGAAGCCCGCCCCGAAAGAGCCTCCGCGTGCCCGATTCCGGAAATTCCCACCGCCGCACGAACACCCCGTCCGCACCCGTCCCCGCCCTGCCCACACACAGTCCGCGCCCAGTCCGCGCCCAGTCCGCGCCCCGACGCCGCCCCCAGGCGGCTCCCCGCCGACCGGCGTGACGGACCCCACCCGCCATCGCGTTCAAACTCCGTTAACAATGGACTGTGATCTCTCCGGTCCCCCCGATGCCCCGGAGCGCCCACCGGCACAAGCCGGAGGCGACTCCCTACGTCGACCTCACCCGATCCGAGTGGAGTGCGCTGCGGGAGAAGACCCCGCTGCCGCTGACCGCCGAGGAGCTCGAGAAGCTGCGCGGTCTGGGCGACGTCATCGACCTCGACGAGGTGCGGGACATCTACCTCCCGCTCTCCCGCCTCCTCAACCTCTACGTGGGCGCCACCGACGGCCTGCGCGGCGCCCTGAACACCTTCCTGGGCGAGAAGGGCTCGCAGTCCGGCACCCCCTTCGTGATAGGGGTCGCCGGCTCCGTCGCCGTCGGCAAGTCCACGGTCGCCCGTCTGCTGCAGGCCCTGCTCTCCCGCTGGCCGGAGCACCCGCGCGTGGAACTGGTCACCACGGACGGCTTCCTGCTGCCCACTCGGGAACTCGAGGCCCGCGGCCTGATGTCCCGCAAGGGCTTCCCCGAGTCCTACGACCGCCGCGCGCTGACCCGGTTCGTCGCCGACATCAAGGCGGGCAAGGGCGAGGTCACCGCGCCCGTCTACTCCCACCTGATCTACGACATCGTCCCCGACCGACGGCTCGCCGTCCGCCGCCCCGACATCCTCATCGTCGAGGGCCTGAACGTCCTGCAGCCCGCCCTGCCCGGCAGCGACGGCCGCACCCGCGTCGGCCTCGCCGACTACTTCGACTTCAGCGTGTACGTCGACGCGAGCACCGAGGACATCGAGCGCTGGTACCTCAGCCGGTTCCGGAAACTGCGTCAGACCGCCTTCCAGAACCCGGACTCGTACTTCCGCAAGTACACCCAGGTCTCCGAGGAGGAGGCCCTCGACTACGCCCGCACGCTCTGGCGCACCATCAACAAACCGAACCTGGTGGAGAACATCGCCCCCACCCGCGGCCGGGCCGGCCTCGTGGTCCGCAAGGGCCCCGACCACAAGGTCCAGCGGCTGCGCCTGCGCAAACTCTGACGGCTACCCTGCCCCCATGCTGCACCTGCGTCTGATCACCCCGGCGGAGCGGACCGACGACGTGGTCCGTCTGATCGAGCGGACCGTCGGGGCCACCCATCTGGTGGTCCTGCCCGAGGCCGCCCGCAACCCGGCCGGCGACGTCGTCCTGTGCGACGTGGCCCGCGAGGCAGGCGACGAACTCCTGTCCGAACTGCAGGAGTTGGGCCTGGAGGAGACCGGCTCGATCGCCGTGGAGAACATCGACCTGTCGCTCTCCCTGCGCGCGGACAAGGCCGAGGCGGAGGCCCCCGGCGAAGCCGCCGACGCGGTCCTGTGGGAGCACCTGACCGACGCCACCCACGAGGAGTCGACGCTCTCCGTCACCTACCTCGCCTTCATCACGCTGGCCACGATGATCGCGGCCTGCGGCGTGGTGCTCGACAACGCGGTCCTCATCGTCGGCGCGATGGCGGTCGGCCCGGAGTTCGGCCCGCTCGCCGGCATCTCCACCTCGATCGTGCAGCGCGCCCCCCGCCTGGCCCTGCGCTCGCTGATCGCACTCCTGGTGGGCTTCGCCGTGGCCATGGCGGTGACCGTGGGCTTCAGCCTCTTCATGGACGCGCTGGACCTGTTCAGCCAGGCGCGGCTGGAGGCAGACCGCCCCCAGACCGGCTTCGTCTACGCCCCGGACGCCTTCTCCTTCGTCGTCGCCGTGCTGGCCGGAGTCGCCGGCACGCTCTCGCTGACGTCGGCGAAGTCGGGCGCCCTGGTGGGCGTGGCGATCTCGGTGACGACGGTCCCGGCGGCGGCGAACGCGGCGGTCGCCCTCAGCTACGGCGACATGAACCAGACCTGGGGCTCGGCACAACAGCTCCTGCTGAACCTCCTGGGCATCATCCTGGCCGGCACCCTGACCCTCCTGACCCAAAAATGGGCCTGGTCAAAACGCCAGTGACCCCCAACAAACCCGCACCACCCAACACCACCCGGACCACCCCACCCAGGGGCGCGGGGAACTGCGCAACAAGCCCCGGCAAACCCGCACCACCCAACGCCGCCCAGGCCAGCCCCCAGGGGCGCGGGGAACTGCGCGACCAGCCACCACGCACCCGCAGCCGCGACGCGCAGAACCCCAACCCCGATCGACCCCGGCCCGCCTCCGGCTAACCCAGCGCCGACTTCACGACATCCGCCAGCCGCCCGGCGACAGCCCGAGCCTGATCGATGTCCGCCGCCTCGACCATCACCCGAACCAGCGGCTCGGTCCCGGACGGCCGCAGCAACACCCGCCCGGTGGACCCGAGTTCCCGCTCCGCCTCGCCGACGGCGGTCGCCAGCTCGGCCGAGTTCCCGACCCGGGACCTGTCGACGTCGGGCACGTTGATCAGGACCTGCGGCAACCGCTCCATCACGGAGGCCAGCTCACGCAGCGACCGCCCCGTCTCCGCGACGCGAGCCGCCAGCATCAGCCCGGTCAGCGTGCCGTCGCCGGTCGTCGCATGGTCGAGGATGATCACATGCCCGGACTGCTCGCCGCCGAGCGCGTACCCGTGCTGCTTCATCTCCTCGAGCACATAGCGGTCGCCGACCGCGGCCTGCACGAGGTGGATCCCCTCGCGCTCCATGGCCAGCTTGAAGCCGAGGTTGGACATGACGGTCGCGACAACGGTGTCCGAGCGCAGCACGCCCCGCTCCCGCATGGACAGCGCCAGCACGGCGAGGATCTGGTCGCCGTCGATCTCCTCACCCGTGTGGTCCACGGCGAGGCACCGGTCCGCGTCACCGTCGTGCGCGATGCCGAGGGCGGCGCCGTGCTCGATGACCGCGGCCTTCAGCTTGTCCAGGTGGGTCGACCCGCAGCCGTCGTTGATGTTGAGCCCGTCCGGCTCGGCCCCGATGGTCACGATCTCCGCGCCGGCCCGGGCGAACGCCTCCGGCGACACCCACGCGGCGGCGCCGTGCGCCTCGTCGAGGACGATCCGCAGCCCGTCGAGCCGGTTCGGCAGGACGGCGATGAGGTGGGCGACGTACCGGTCGAACCCCTCGTCGTAACTGCGCACGCGACCGACGCCGCCGCCGGTCGGCCGGTCCCAGGGCGCGCCGGTGCGGTGCTCCTCGTAGACGGTCTCGATGGCGTCCTCGAGCTCGTCGGCGAGCTTGTGACCGCCGCGGGCGAAGAACTTGACGCCGTTGTCCGGCATCGCGTTGTGGCTGGCCGAGAGCATCACGCCGAGGTCCGCGCCGAGCACGCCGGTGAGGTACGCGACCGCCGGCGTCGGCAGCACGCCGACCTTCAGCACGTCCACGCCCGCACTCGCCAGACCCGCCACCACGGCGGCTTCCAGGAACTCCCCGGACGCGCGCGGGTCCCGTCCGACGACGGCCACCGGTCGGTGACCCTCGAAGGTGCCCGCCTCGGCCAGCACGTGCGCCGCCGCGACGGACAGGCCGAGGGCCATCTCCGCCGTCAGATCCGCGTTGGCGACACCGCGCACGCCGTCCGTGCCGAAGAGTCGTCCCACTTGTCCTCCTGAGGAAGCGTCAGTTTCACAGGCCGTGCGGGCCCGGTCGCCGGTCAGCCGGCCTGCGGCCGCTCCCGCATCCAGGCATTTGATGCCCCGGGCATCCCATCGCACAAGCCTTTGAGCACCTTGTGCCGTTATACGCCCACGGCTGCGATAAAACGAACGCCCCGACGACACTGTGGCGTGCCGCCGGGGCGTTCGGAGTACGTACGGGCGAGGCGAGAGACCCGCTCCGGGAATACGTACGAGCAGGCAGCGAAGCTTAGCGCTTGCTGTACTGCGGGGCCTTGCGGGCCTTCTTCAGACCGGCCTTCTTGCGCTCGACCGCGCGGTCGTCACGCGTGAGGAAGCCGGCCTTCTTGAGGGCGCCGCGGTTGTTGTCGACGTCGGCCTCGTTCAGCGCACGGGCGACACCGAGACGGAGCGCACCGGCCTGACCGGAGACGCCGCCACCCGCGATGCGGGCGATGACGTCGTAGCGGTTGTCGAGCTCGAGCACCTTGAAGGGCTCGTTGACTTCCTGCTGGTGCACCTTGTTCGGGAAGTAGTCCTCGAGCGTGCGCCCGTTGATCTTCCACTTGCCGGAGCCCGGAACGATCCGGACGCGGGCGATGGCGTTCTTGCGACGGCCCAGGCCGGCCGCCGGCTGGGCCTCGCCGAAGCGGGAGGCCAGGGACTCCGAGGTGTACTCACCCTCGACGGGGACCTCGGACTCGGTGGTGTAGCTCTCGATGTCGACGAGCTCGGTCTCTTCGAGCGGCTGCTCGGCAGTGGTCTCGGCCACGGTTCTCCTCAGTTCTTTTCAGCTAGGGGTGTGGCCGGAATTACTGCGCGACCTGGGTGATCTCGAACGGCACGGGCTGCTGCGCCGCGTGCGGGTGCACGTCACCCTTGTAGACCTTCAGCTTCGAGAGCATCTGACGGCCCAGCGTGTTCTTGGGGAGCATGCCCTTGACGGCCTTCTCGACGGCCTTCTCGGGGTTGTTCGCGAGAAGGTCGTCGTAGCGCACGGAGCGCAGACCGCCCGGGTACCCGGAGTGGCGGTACGCCATCTTCTGGGTCCGCTTGTTGCCGGAGAGGTGCACCTTGTCGGCGTTGATGATGATGACGAAGTCACCGGTGTCGACGTGGGGCGCGTAGATCGGCTTGTGCTTGCCCCGGAGGAGGGACGCGGCAGTGGTGGCGAGACGGCCCAGGACGATGTCCTGAGCGTCGATGACGTGCCACTGGCGCGTCACATCGCCGGGCTTGGGGCTGTACGTACGCACGGTTCGTAGCCTTCGCTTCTTCAGTGAATTGGTCCTGACAAGGTCACCGAAGACGATCACGACAGCCGAGACCGCACTGCGGTGACGCATACCGCGTGCTGGTCGCTGGTCATCGGCCCGGTGGACCGGTGTAAGGGCCCGTCCCGTGAGAAGAGCGCGCCAATACACAACGAAGATGCAGGATACCCGCGTCTCCATGGTGGGGTCAAAACGAGCCCGATCGACGCGGGAAACGCCCCTCCGGAGTGGCCCGCGCCACATGTCCGGGGACGGCCTGGGAGAACGTCGCACGAAGCACCCGGAGATGTCGTGTTTGCCCGCCCCCCGCCCCGGAATCCACCCGGCTCCGGTGCCCGTCGGCACGGAACAGCACACCCCGCACCCCGTCTAAGATGCGCCCCATGAGCTATGGGCAGGGGGGACCTCAGTCCCAGTGGGATCCGTGGAAACCGAACTCCCAGCAGCCGTGGGGCACCGGCGATGACGCCAGCACCCCGGACTGGGCCGCGCTCGCCGAGGCGTCCGAGACGCGCAACAAACGCCGCCGGCTGCTGTTCATAGGCGGCGGCGCGCTCGCCACGCTCGGCATCGGCACCGCCGTGGCCATGGGCGTGGTGTCGGCGAACGGCGACGACAAGGCCAACCGGCCCACGTCCTCGCTGCCCGCCGACCTGCCGAGCGCGTCCTCCACCCCGTCGTTCGCGCCGACCAGCGCCCCGCCCCCGCTGGACCCGAAGGAGTTCGTCTCCAGCAAGGCCAAGGACACCGCCCCCAACGGGCCGGACCTGCTCTTTCCCGGCCTGCGACTGACCATGGGCCCGGCCGTGTACAAGAAGGGCGCCAAGGCCGACAGCACCACGTGCGCCACGGGCGCCGCGGGCACCCTGGGCAAAATCCTCGCCGCCAACGGCTGCACCCGCATGATACGCGTCACGTACGCCAGGGACGGGATCGCGGTCACGGTCGGCGTGGCCGTCTTCGACACCGAGGCGCAGGCCTCCAAGGTCAAGAGCCAGTCCGACGGCAAGAGCATCGTCAAGGCCCTCGCCGGCGGAGGCGTCAAGGCCTTCTGCAACGGCGCGATCTGCCGCTCCACGACCAACTCCTACGGCCGGTACGCCTACTTCACGCTCACCGGCTTCGCGAACGGCAAGGACGTCACCACCAAGGACACCGCCGTCTTCACCACCGGCGACGACCTGGCCGAGTTCGCGTTCCAGCAGCTCCGCCGCCGCGGCGAGGCCCAGGCGTCGGCGGCCGCCAACAGCTGACCGGCCGGCCCGGGCCACGAGGCGCGGGGCGGGGTCAGCAGCAGCCGGCCCCGGGCAGCGTCCGACGGTTGCGCGCCTCCTTGCTGCGCGCGGCGAGCAGCCCGTCCGCCGGGTAGCCGACCTCCTCCAGCGTCAGCCCGTGCGGCCGCACGACGTGCACGGCCGAGTCCCGCACGCCGGCGGCGAGCACCTTGGCGGGCCACTCAGGACCGCGGTGCCCGTCTCCCACGAACAGCAGCGCCCCGATCAGCGAACGCACCATGTTGTGGCAGAAGGCGTCGGCCCGGACGGTGGCGGTGACGATCCCGTCGTCGCCCTTCGCCAGACTCAGCTCCTGGAGCGTGCGGATGGTGGTCGCGCCCTCCCGCTTCTTGCAGTACGCGGCGAAGTCGTGCTCGCCGATCAGCTGCCGGGCCGCCTCGTTCATGGCGTCCACGTCGAGCGGCCAGTCGTGCCACAGGACGTGCCCCCGCAGCAGCGGATCGACGCCTCCGGGGTTGTCGGTGACCCGGTAGGCGTACCGCCGCCAGATCGCCGAGAACCGCGCGTTGAAGCCGCTCGGCGCCTCCCGCAGGGCCCACACCCGCACGTCCTTCGGCAACCGCCCGGCGAGCCGCTTGAGCAGCTTCTCGTGGTGCTCACGCCAGACCGCCTCCGGCAGGTCGACATGGGCGACCTGGCCCCGCGCGTGCACCCCGGCGTCGGTGCGCCCGGCCACGGTCAGCTCGTACGTCGTCCCGCCCGACCGGGTGACGGTCCGCAGCGCGTCCTCGATCTCTCCCTGCACGGTCCGCCGTCCCCCGGCCTGCTTGGCCCATCCGGAGAATTCGGCCCCGTCGTAGGACAGGTCCAGCCGCACCCGCACGAACCCGGGCTGTGCTTCGTCACTCACCTACAGATCCTCTCAGCAGCACAAAAGCGGGCCCGCTCCTCGAAGGGAACGGACCCGCGATCGCCCCAGGGGGCGCGGGGAACTGCGCGACGCGCCACGAGAGGAACCCTCGGCCGTGAACGCGCAGCCCCGCAGAACGCTTACGCGTCCTTCGACTCCTCGGCGGGAGCCTCGTCGGCCGTGGTCTCCTCGACCTTGGCCTCCTCGGACTCCTTGACCGCACGCTTCGTCGCGGCCTCGGCCTCGCCCGTCGCCTGCTGCGCGACGGTCAGCGCCTCGACCAGCTCGATGACGGCCATGGGCGCGTTGTCGCCACGACGGTTACCGATCTTGGTGATGCGGGTGTAGCCACCGGGGCGGTTCTCGTAGCGCGGGCCGATCTCGGTGAAGAGCGTGTGCACGATGCTCTTGTCCGTGATGACCTGGAGCACCTGACGGCGGTTGTGAAGGTCGCCCTTCTTCGCCTTGGTGACCAGACGCTCGGCGTACGGACGCAGCTTGCGCGCCTTCGCCTCGGTGGTGGTGATGCGGCCGTGCTCGAACAGCGCCTTGGCGAGGTTCGCGAGAATGATCTTCTCGTGCGCGGCGCTGCCGCCCATACGGGCACCCTTGGTGGGCTTCGGCATGGTGTTTCTCCTAGGTGTCTGCCCCGGCCGTATCAGGTACCGGGGTCAGTATCCGAGCAGACGGTCGTCTGTCGAAGATCCAGGCCCCCGCAGGGGCCTGGAAGGGGCGCGGGGCGGTGTCGATGTGCGACTCCGTCGCGTGGGCGCGACCAGCCACAACCGGCCCGCAGTCGCAGTACCGCCTCCCCGCGGAGCGCTCAGTACTGCTCGGTCTCCACGAAGCCCGCGTCCGCGTCGTCGTCCGCCCCGAAGGCGTCCGCGGCGGCGGTCGGGTCGAATCCGGGCGGGCTGTCCTTGAGGGCCAGGCCCATGCCGGCCAGCTTCGCCTTGACCTCGTCGATCGACTTCGCACCGAAGTTGCGGATGTCGAGCAGGTCGGCCTCGGAACGCGCCACGAGCTCACCCACGGAGTGGATGCCCTCGCGCTTGAGGCAGTTGTACGACCGAACGGTGAGCTCGAGCTCCTCGATCGGCAGGGCGAGATCAGCGGCGAGGGCGGCGTCCGTCGGGGACGGACCCATGTCGATGCCCTCGGCGTCAATGTTGAGCTCACGGGCGAGACCGAAGAGCTCGACCAGCGTCTTACCGGCGGAGGCCATGGCGTCACGGGGACGCATCGCCTGCTTGGTCTCGACGTCGACGATCAGCTTGTCGAAGTCGGTGCGCTGCTCGACACGCGTGGCCTCGACCTTGTACGTGACCTTGAGAACCGGCGAGTAGATCGAGTCGACCGGGATACGGCCGATCTCCTGGCCCACCTGCTTGTTCTGCACGGCGGAGACGTAACCGCGACCGCGCTCGACGGTCAGCTCCATCTCCAGCTTGCCCTTGCCGTTGAGCGTGGCGAGGACCAGGTCGGGGTTGTGCACCTCGACACCGGCCGGGGGCGCGATGTCGGCGGCGGTGACCAGACCCGGACCCTGCTTGCGCAGGTACATCACGACCGGCTCGTCGTGCTCCGAGGAGACGACCAGCTGCTTGATGTTGAGGATCAGGTCGGTGACGTCCTCCTTGACGCCCGGCACGGTGGTGAACTCGTGCAGCACGCCGTCGATGCGGATGGACGTGACCGCCGCACCCGGGATCGACGACAGGAGGGTCCGGCGGAGGGAGTTGCCGAGGGTGTAGCCGAAGCCCGGCTCCAGCGGCTCGATCACGAACCGGGAGCGGAATTCGTCGACGACCTCTTCGGTCAACGAGGGACGCTGAGCGATCAGCATGGATGAATCCTTCAGTCAGGGGCGCCCGCTATTTGACGCCCGACTCGGTACTGCAAGGGTACGGGCGGCACGCCTGGAACAGGACGTGCCGCCCGAAACCCGAAAAAACCTGAGACGACCGTGCGTCAGACGCGGCGGCGCTTCGGCGGACGGCAGCCGTTGTGCGGGGTCGGGGTGACGTCCTGGATGGAGCCGACCTCGAGGCCCGTGGCCTGCAGGGAACGGATGGCGGTCTCACGACCGGCGCCCGGGCCCTTGACGAAGACGTCGACCTTGCGCATGCCGTGCTCCTGCGCGCGACGGGCAGCCGACTCGGCGGCCATCTGCGCGGCGAACGGCGTGGACTTGCGGGAGCCCTTGAAGCCGACATGGCCGGCGGAGGCCCACGAGATCACGTTTCCGGCCGGGTCCGTGATGGACACGATCGTGTTGTTGAACGTGCTCTTGATGTGCGCCTGGCCGTGCGCGACATTCTTCTTTTCCTTGCGGCGCACCTTCTTGGCAGCGCCCTGACGTCCCTTGGGGGGCATCTATTAACTCCTACGGGAGGTGGTCGGTCCTACAGCGAAGACCGCTGATGAGCGTCCGCTGAGGACTACTTCTTGCCCGGCTTCTTCTTGCCGGCGATGGCGCGACGCGGGCCCTTGCGGGTACGAGCGTTCGTGCTGGTGCGCTGACCGCGGACCGGCAGACCACGACGGTGACGGAGACCCTGGTAGCAACCGATCTCGACCTTGCGGCGGATGTCGGCCTGGACCTCGCGACGGAGGTCACCCTCGGTCTTGATGTTGGCGTCCACGTACTCGCGGATCGCGACGAGCTGCTCCTCGGAGAGGTCGCGAACGCGGGTGTTCGGGTCGACGCCGGTCGCTGCCAGCGTCTCCTGGGAAAGGGTCCGGCCGATGCCGAACACGTAGGTGAGGGCGACCTCCACACGCTTTTCGCGCGGGATGTCAACACCGGAAACGCGTGCCATTCAATGGCTCCAGTTTGATCTTCGGAGGTCTGTCACAGGACCGACTCCCAGCCGCCGTCCTCTTCGCTGCGGAAGATTTGGTACGGACTGGGTCCCCGGCCTCCGAACCGGGGGTGTCAGGCGGTGCGACCGCCCGGGCCCTGCGTATGAACATATTCAGCTCGCGTCGCGCGAAGTCTCTGCGATGTCGATGCAGAGGGTGTGATCTCTGAGCGATCAGCCCTGGCGCTGCTTGTGGCGCGGGTTCTCGCAAATGACCATGACCCGACCGTGACGGCGGATCACCCTGCACTTGTCGCAGATCTTCTTGACGCTCGGCTTGACCTTCATGGGATGTGAGGTTCTCCGGGTCAGTTGCCGGCAACCCCGCACGCGGGAGAGCGCACGGAGCCTGGGCAAGATCTACTTGTAGCGGTAGACGATCCGGCCACGCGTCAGGTCGTACGGAGACAACTCCACCACGACCCGGTCGTCAGGGAGGATACGGATGTAGTGCATACGCATCTTGCCGCTGATGTGCGCCAGGACCTGGTGGCCGTTCTGGAGCTCGACCTTGAACATGGCGTTCGGAAGAGACTCGACGACAGTGCCCTCGATCTCGATGGCACCTTGCTTCTTGGCCACGCTTCGCCCTTCGAATCGACTACCTTGATCGACTCCCCCACCCTTTCCCTTACGGGTGCATGCGGACATGCGGGTGCACGAGAGTCGACGAGTCAGTCTACGTCAGGCCCGACGGAAACACGAATCGAGGAGTCTGCCCCACCGGGGAGATCCTTAAGCGGCACGCCCTGCCCGTCCACCTAGGCCAGCGGATCCGGTGCTGCTTCGATCCCGTGCTCGGCCAGCTTCGCCCGGCCCCCGTCGACAGCGGTCAGCACCAGCGGTCCCGCCTCCGTCAGAGCGACCGAGTGCTCCCAGTGGGAGGACCACGTGCCGTCCGTCGTGATGACGGTCCAGTCGTCCTCGAGGACCTCGGTGCGCGGCGTGCCGAGGGACACCATCGGCTCGATGGCGAGGCAGAAGCCCGGCACCAGCTTCGGCCCCTTGCCGCGCCGGCGGTCGACGTAGTTCAGCAGGTGCGGGTCCATGTGCATCTCGGTGCCGATGCCGTGGCCGCCGTAGTCCTCAACGATGCCGTAGCGACCGCCGCCCGGCTTCGGCTGACGGCGGATGTAGGTCTCGATCGCGCGCGAGACGTCCACCAGGCGGTTGCCGAGCTTCATGGCCGCGATGCCGGCCCACATCGACTCCTCGGTGACCCGGGACAGCTCGACCAGCTCCGGGGCGTGGCCGCCGCCCACGAACGCCGTGAAGGCGGCGTCACCGTGCCAGCCGTCCACGATCGCGCCGCAGTCGATGGAGATGATGTCGCCGTCCTTGAGGACGACCTCGTCGGAGGGGATGCCGTGGACGACCACGTCGTTCACCGAGGTGCAGATCGTCGCCGGGAAGCCGCCGTACCCCAGGAAGTTCGACTTCGCGCCGTTCTCCGCCAGCACCTTGCGGGCGACGTCGTCGAGGTCCTTCGTGGTCGCCCCGGGCACCGCCGCTTCCCGCGTCGCCGCGTGGATGGCGGCGACGACAAGCCCCGCCGCCCGCATCTTGGCGATCTGCTCGGGGGTCTTGATCTGCACCATGACGGTCTGCGCCTCCTGGGCCACTGGTATCGCGACGCTCCACAATACGCGTACGCACGCCTGTACGCCGCCGCGGCCGAGGCGTCACCCTCCGCGGGGCCGGGCCCCGGACACGCGGAACGCCCGGCGGGGAGACCCCGCCGGGCGTTCTGCACAGACTGCTCGCCGCACCTCACCGGTCGCCGACCGTGCGGTGCGAATGCTGCTACTTGCCGTCCTCGTCGCGCCGGAGTGCGTCCATGGCACGCGCCGTGACCTCGTCGACCTTGCCCAGCGCGGAGATGGTGACGACCAGGCCCTGCGCCTTGTAGTAGTCGATGATCGGCTCGGTCTGCGTGTGGTAGACCTCCAGCCGGGTCCGGACGGTCTCCTCGGTGTCGTCGTCGCGCTGGTACAGCTGACCGCCGCAGACGTCGCACACCCCGTCCTCCTTCGGCGGGCTGTAGGTGGCGTGGAAGACGTGGCTGGAGTCCTTGCGGCAGATCCGTCGCCCGGCGATCCGCTTGACGACCTCTTCCTCGGGGACTTCCAGATCCAGCACCGCGTCCAGCTTCATGCGCTCGGTCTGCAGCACCTCGTCGAGCGCCTCGGCCTGGGACACGTTGCGCGGGAAGCCGTCCAGCAGGAAGCCGCCCGCGGCGTCCGGCTGCTCCATGCGGTCCTTGGCCATGGCGATGGTGACCTCGTCCGGCACCAGGTTGCCCGCGTCCATGTAGGACTTCGCGAGCTTGCCGAGCTCCGTCTGCTGGCTGATGTTGGCCCGGAACAGGTCGCCCGTGGAGATGTGCGGGATCGACAGGTTCTTGGCCAGGAACGCGGCCTGCGTTCCCTTACCGGCACCCGGCGGCCCGACGAGGACGATACGCATCAGCGGAGGAACCCTTCGTAATTGCGCTGCTGAAGCTGGCTCTCGATCTGCTTCACCGTCTCGAGACCCACACCCACGATGATCAGGATGCTGGTCCCGCCGAACGGGAAGTTCTGGTTTGCATCGAAACCAACCAACGCCATCGTCGGTACGAGAGCGATCAGACCCAGATACAGCGAACCCGGCCAGGTGATCCGGTTGAGCACGTACGACAGGTACTCAGCGGTCGGCCGGCCAGCCCGGATGCCCGGGATGAAGCCACCATACTTCTTCATGTTGTCGGCTACTTCCTCGGGGTTGAAGGAGATAGCCACGTAGAAGAACGCGAAGAAAACGATCAGCAGGAAGTACGTGACGATGTAGATCGGGTGGTCGCCCTTGGTCAGGTTGGTCTCGATCCACGTCTTCCAGCTGGAGGTTCCGCTGGAGAACTGGGCGACGAGGGCCGGGATGTACAGCAGCGAAGAGGCGAAGATGACCGGGATCACACCGGCCTGGTTCACCTTGAGCGGGATGTACGTCGAGGTACCGCCGTAGGACCGGCGGCCGATCATGCGCTTCGCGTACTGCACGGGGATCCGGCGCTGGGCCTGCTCGACGAAGACCACCAGGCCGACCATGACCAGGCCGACCAGGACGACGGTGCCGAACTCGATCCAGCCGTCCGCCAGCGTGCCCTGCTTCTTGATGGCCCACAGCGCGGAGGGGAACGTCGCGGCGATCGAGATGAACATCAGGATCGACATGCCGTTGCCGATGCCGCGGTCGGTGATGAGCTCACCGAGCCACATGACCATGGCCGTGCCGGCGGTCATGCAGACGACCATCACGATCGTGGAGAAGATCGCACGGTCCGGGACGATGCTCGAGGCGACCGAGCAGCCGGAGAACAGGGCGCCGCTGCGGGCGGTGGCCACCAGGCCCGTGCCCTGCAGGATGGCGAGGGCCACCGTGAGGTACCGCGTGTACTGCGTGATCTTCGCGGTGCCGGCCTGGCCCTCCTTCTTGAGGGCTTCCAGGCGCGGGATGACCACGGTCAGCAGCTGGAGGATGATGCTCGCCGTGATGTACGGCATGATCCCCAGCGCGAAGATGGTGATCTGCAGCAGCGCGCCGCCGCTGAACATATTCACCAGACCGAAGATTCCCTGCTGGCCGGAAGCTTCGTCCACACAGCGCTGAACGGACGTGTAGTCGACGCCGGGGATCGGAATGTGCGTGCCGACCCGGTAGACGACGATGATCCCGAGCGTGAAGAGCAGCTTCTTGCGCAGGTCGGGCGTCCTGAACGCCCGGGCGAACGCGGTGAGCACGGTGCCTCCTGCGACCCCCGCGCATCTGCGTCAAGGGTGACGGTCTTGAGGGTCCAATAAGGAACAACGACTTACGACAACGACATGAGTAACGGTCGACTGCCGCTCAAGGTGCCCTCTTGGGGGAACCTTGTGAAAAGTGGGCAGTGCTGGTCACCATACCCGCGACACACCTGCCCTAGGAACGACCAACCGGGGATACCCCATTTGTGGGGTATCCCCGGTCGGGATCGATCAAGTCATCGAGACGCCTGAGGTGATCAGATGAGCTCGGTGACGGTACCGCCGGCGGCGGTGATCTTCTCCTTGGCGGAGCCGGAGACGGCGTCGACCGTCACCTGCAGCGCCACGGAGATCTCGCCCTGGCCCAGGACCTTGACGAGGCTGTTCTTGCGAACGGCGCCCTTGGCGACGAGACCCTCGACGGTGACCTCGCCACCCTCCGGGTACAGCGCGGCCAGCTTGTCGAGGTTCACGACCTGGAACTCGGTCTTGAACGGGTTCTTGAAGCCCTTCAGCTTCGGAAGACGCATGTGGAGGGGCATCTGGCCACCCTCGAAGCGCTCCGGAACCTGGTAACGGGCCTTCGTGCCCTTGGTACCACGACCGGCCGTCTTACCCTTCGACGCCTCACCACGACCCACACGGGTCTTTGCGGTCTTGGCGCCCGGGGCGGGACGGAGGTTGTGGATCTTGAGCGGGTTGTTCTCCGCCATGATCAGTCGACCTCCTCGACCGTCACGAGGTGGCGGACGGTGTGCACCATGCCGCGGAACTCGGGGCGGTCCTCCTTGACGACCACGTCGTTCAGGCGCTTGAGCCCGAGCGAACGCAGGGTGTCACGGTGGTTCTGCTTGCTGCCGATGTACGACTTCGTCTGCGTGATCTTGAGCTGAGCCATTACGCAGCACCAGCCCCGGCACGCGCACGAAGCAGAGCCGCGGGAGCGACGTCCTCGAGGGGCAGACCACGGCGAGCCGCGATCTCCTCGGGACGCTGCAGGCCCTTCAGGGCCTCCACGGTCGCGTGCACGATGTTGATCGCGTTCGACGAGCCGAGCGACTTCGACAGGATGTCGTGCACGCCGGCGCACTCGAGCACGGCACGCACCGGGCCACCGGCGATGACGCCGGTACCGGGGGAAGCAGGCTTGAGCAGGACGACGCCCGCAGCCTTCTCACCCGTGATCGGGTGCGGGATGGTGCCCTGGATACGCGGGACCTTGAAGAAGTGCTTCTTGGCCTCCTCAACACCCTTGGCGATGGCGGCCGGCACCTCCTTGGCCTTGCCGTATCCGACACCCACGGTGCCGTCACCGTCGCCCACCACGACCAGCGCGGTGAAGCTGAAGCGACGACCACCCTTCACAACCTTGGCGACACGGTTGATCGCGACGACGCGCTCAACGTACGCGGTCTTCTCGGCGGCAGCAGCGCCGCCGTCACGGCCCTTCCGGTCCCGCCGCTCGCCGCCACCGGCACCGCCACCGCGGCGCTGGGGTCCAGCCATTGGAATTACCTCTCTCTGTTTCCGCTAGCTACGGAACCGACTCAGAACTTGAGTCCGGCTTCGCGGGCGGCGTCCGCCAGGGCGGCAATGCGCCCGGCGTACTGGTTACCACCACGGTCGAACACGACAGCCTCGACACCGGCAGCCTTGGCGCGCTCGGCGACCAGGGCGCCGACCTGCTTGGCCTGCGAGGACTTGTCGGCCTCACCACCGCGGATCGTGGTGTCCAGGGTCGACGCCGACGCCAGGGTGTGACCCTTGATGTCGTCGATGACCTGAGCCACGATGTGGCGGTTGGAGCGCGTCACGACCAGGCGCGGACGCTCCGCCGTACCCGAGATGTGCTTACGGATCCGGATGTGGCGACGCTTGATCGCGGCACGCTTGTAAGCGTCGCCCTTGAGGATCTTCTGTCCGTATGCCATGGCTTACTTACCCGCCTTTCCGACCTTGCGGCGGATGACTTCGCCCTCGTACTTGACACCCTTGGCCTTGTACGGGTCGGGCTTGCGCAGCTTGCGGATGTTGGCCGCAACCTCGCCGACCTTCTGCTTGTCGATGCCCTCGACCTGGAAGCGGGTCGGGGTCTCCACCTTGAAGGTGATTCCCTCGGGCGCCTCGACGGTGATCGGGTGGCTGTAACCGAGCGCGAACTCGAGGTTCGAGCCCTTCGCGGTCACGCGGTAACCGACACCACTGATCTCGAGCTTCTTCACGTAACCCTCGGTCACGCCGGTGATCATGTTCGCCACCAGCGTGCGGGACAGGCCGTGCAGGGCCTTGCTCTGACGCTCGTCGTTGGGGCGAGTGACGTTCAGGACGCCGTCCTCAGCCTTGGCGATCTCGATCGGCGAAACGACGGTGTGGGTCAGCGAACCCTTGGGGCCCTTGACCGAAACCGTCTGGCCGTCGATGGTGACGTCCACGCCGGCGGGAACCGTGATGGGGAGCTTGCCAATGCGCGACATAGCTGTTTCCTCCGTTCCCTTCCGCTACCAGACGTAGGCGAGAACTTCTCCGCCTACGCCCTTCTTGCCGGCCTGCTTGTCGGTGAGGAGACCGTGCGACGTGGAGATGATCGCCACGCCGAGGCCACCGAGCACCTTGGGCAGGGAGGTGGACTTCGCGTAAACCCGGAGACCGGGCTTGGAGATCCGCTTGATGCCCGCGATGGAGCGCTCACGGTTCGGGCCGAACTTGAGCTCGAGGGTGAGGTTCTTGCCGACCTCGGCGTCCTCGACCTTCCAGCCCGTGATGAAGCCCTCCTGCTGGAGGATCTCCGCGATGTGAGACTTGATCTTCGATGCCGGCATCGTCACGGAGTCGTGGTACGCCGAGTTCGCGTTCCGCAGACGCGTCAGCATGTCTGCGATCGGATCAGTCATGGTCATGAATTGGCCTGTGGCCTCTCTCGCCGGGGTTTCCTGGTGCGCCATCCCTCTCCCCGATCCGGGACGGGACGGGTGCGGCGCGGTGGACCTACGGCGTAGTAAGTCGTACGGGCGACCGTCAGGGCGCCCAACCCTCCCAGCCTAAGCCATGGAGGGGTGAGCGCCTGACACGCCCATTGCTTACCGAGAGCCTCTGGAAACCCTAAAAGGGGTTTTACCAGGAGCTCTTGGTCACGCCCGGCAGCTCGCCACGGTGAGCCATCTCACGAAGGCACACACGGCAGAGGCCGAACTTGCGGTACACGGAGTGGGGACGGCCGCAACGCTGGCAGCGGTTGTACGCGCGCACAGCGAACTTGGGCTTACGAGCAGCCTTTGCGATCAGAGCCTTCTTCGCCATCTCGCTCACGCCTCCTTGAAGGGGAAGCCGAGGTGACGAAGGAGCGCACGGCCCTCAGCGTCGTTGGTCGCCGTGGTGACCACGGTGATGTCCATACCCCGGACACGGTCGATCTTGTCCTGGTCGATCTCGTGGAACATGACCTGCTCCGTGAGACCGAAGGTGTAGTTGCCACGGCCGTCGAACTGCTTGGGGGACAGACCGCGGAAGTCGCGGATGCGCGGGAGCGCCAGCGACAGGGTGCGGTCCAGGAACTCCCACATGCGGTCGCCACGAAGCGTGACGTGGGCACCGATCGGCTGACCCTCACGCAGCTTGAACTGCGCGATGGACTTGCGGGCCTTGGTGACGGCCGGCTTCTGACCGGTGATCGTGGTGAGGTCGCGGATGGCGCCCTCGATCAGCTTGGAGTCGCGGGCGGCGTCGCCCACACCCATGTTGACCACGATCTTGACGAGGCCGGGGATCTGCATGACGTTCTCGTACGAGAACTCCTCACGCAGCTTGCCCGCGATCTCCTCGCGGTACTTCGTCTTCAGACGCGGAGTGGTGGTGGTAGCCATCAGATGTCCTCACCCGTCCGCTTGGCAACGCGGATCTTGTTGCCCTCGTCGTCGAAGCGGTAACCGACGCGCGTGACGACCTTGTTGCCGTCCTTCTCCACGACCAGCTGAACGTTGGACACGTGGATCGGGGCCTCGGTGGTCACGATGCCGCCGGCCTGCGAGCCCTTGGCGGTCGGACCGGCCTTCGTGTGCTTCTTGACCCGGTTGACACCCTCGACCAGAACGCGGTCCTCACGGGGGAAGGCCGCGATGACCTTGCCCTGCTTGCCCTTGTCCTTACCGGTGATGACCTGGACCAGGTCGCCCTTCTTGATCTTCATGCTTACAGCACCTCCGGAGCCAGCGAGATGATCTTCATGAACTTCTTCTCGCGCAGCTCGCGCCCGACCGGGCCGAAGATGCGGGTGCCGCGAGGGTCGCCGTCGTTCTTCAGAATGACGGCGGCGTTCTCGTCGAAGCGGATGTACGAGCCGTCCGGACGGCGGCGCTCCTTGACGGTGCGAACGATGACCGCCTTGACGACGTCACCCTTCTTCACGTTGCCACCGGGGATCGCGTCCTTGACGGTGGCGACGATGACGTCACCGATGCCCGCGTAGCGGCGACCGGAGCCACCGAGCACACGGATGCAAAGGATTTCCTTCGCACCAGTGTTGTCGGCGACACGCAGTCGCGACTCCTGCTGGATCACGTCTATCTCCTGTTTGTCTGCCGGTTCCCGGCAGGGGCCGCCTCGTCACGAGGTGAGCCCCTGCCGAGCCTGGCGGAACTGTCCTGCGGGGCCCCTATGTGTGTTAGGGCCGCAGGAGAATTACTTGGCCTTCTCGAGGATCTCGACGACGCGCCAGCGCTTCGTCGCGGACAGCGGCCGGGTCTCCGCGAGGAGGACACGGTCGCCGACGCCCGCGGCGTTCTGCTCGTCGTGAGCCTTGAGCTTGTTCGTACGGCGGATGACCTTGCCGTACAGCGCGTGCTTCACACGGTCCTCGACGGCGACGACGACGGTCTTGTCCATCTTGTCGCTGACGACCAGACCCTCACGGGTCTTGCGGAAGCCACGGGCCTCGGTGTTCTGCTCAGTCACGTTGTTCTCGCTCATCAGGCGCTCTCCACCGTCTCGATGCCCAGCTCGCGCTCACGCATCAGGGTGTAGATCCGCGCGATGTCCTTACGGACGGCCTTGAGCCGGCCGTGGTTCTCGAGCTGACCCGTCGCCGCCTGGAAGCGGAGGTTGAACAGCTCTTCCTTGGCTTCGCGGAGCTTCGCCAGAAGCTCCTCGTCACCCAGTTCGCGCAGCTCGGACGCCTTGGTACCGGCCGACATCACGCTTCACCTGCCTCGCGCTTGACGATCCGGCACTTCATCGGCAGCTTGTGGGCTGCGCGAGTGAGGGCCTCACGGGCGATCTTCTCGTTGGGGTAGGACAGCTCGAACATGACCCGTCCCGGGTGCACGTTCGCGATCCACCACTCGGGAGAACCCTTACCGGAACCCATGCGGGTCTCGGCAGGCTTCTTCGTGAGCGGGCGGTCCGGGTAGATGTTGATCCAGACCTTGCCGCCACGCTTGATGTGGCGGGTCATCGCGATACGGGCCGCCTCGATCTGGCGGTTGGTCACGTACGCCGGCGTGAGGGCCTGAATGCCGTACTCGCCGAACGAGACCGTCGTACCGCCCTTGGCCTGACCACGGCGCTTCGGGTGGTGCTGCTTGCGGTGCTTGACCCTACGGGGGATCAGCATGTCGGTCAGGCCTCCGTTCCGGTGCTCTCAGCCGGAGCGGCAGCCGCCGGAGCCTCGGCCTTGGGGGCCTCGGCAGCGGGAGCCTGCTGCGGCTTACGACCGCGACCGCCACGCTCGCCACCACGGCCACCACGGGCCGGGCGGTCGGCGCCGCCGCCACCACGGGCCGGGCGGTTGCCGGCGCGGGCTGCGGCGTTCTCGGCGCGGACCTCGGCGATGTTCTTGACGTCGCCCTTGTAGATCCAGACCTTCACACCGATGCGGCCGAAGGTCGTCTTGGCCTCGAAGAAGCCGTAGTCCACGTTCGCGCGGAGCGTGTGCAGGGGCACGCGGCCCTCGCGGTAGAACTCCGAGCGGGACATCTCGGCGCCGCCGAGGCGGCCACCGCACTGGATCTTGATGCCCTTGGCGCCGGCCTTCATGGCGGACTGCATGCTCTTACGCATGGCCCGACGGAAGGAGACGCGGGAGGAGAGCTGCTCGGCGACGGCCTGGGCCACCAGCTGAGCGTCGACCTCGGGGTTCTTCACCTCGAGGATGTTCAGCTGGACCTGCTTCTTGGTCAGCTTCTCCAGGTCGCCGCGGATACGGTCGGCCTCGGCGCCGCGGCGGCCGATGACGATGCCCGGACGCGCGGTGTGGATGTCGACGCGAACGCGGTCACGGGTGCGCTCGATCTCCACCTTCGAGATGCCGGCGCGCTCCATGCCGGACGTCATCATCCGACGGATGGCGACGTCCTCGCCGACGTACTCCTTGTACGACTTGTCGGCGTACCAACGGGACTTGAAGTCCGTGGTGATGCCGAGCCGGAACCCATGCGGGTTAACCTTCTGGCCCATTACCGGGTCCCTTCCTTGCTGCTGACGACCACGGTGATGTGGCTGGTCCGCTTGCGGATCCGGTAGGCGCGGCCCTGGGCACGCGGACGGAACCGCTTCAGGGTCGGGCCCTCGTCGACGTATGCCTCGGAGATGAAGAGGCTGTCGGCGTCAGTGTGGTCGTAGTTGTGCGCGGCGTTGGCGATGGCGCTGTCCAGCACCTTGCCGACCGGCACGCTCGCGGCCTGCGGGGCGAAACGCAGGACCGCCTGAGCCTCCGTGGCGTCCATGCCACGGATAAGGTCCACCACCCGGCGGGCCTTCATGGGCGTGACGCGGATGTACCGCGCCTGGGCCCTGGCTTCCATGGTTGTCCTTCCAGTGTCTGTCATGGTCATTCCACCCCGCTGTTAGCGGCGCTTCGACTTCCGGTCGTCCTTGACGTGACCCCGGAAGGTGCGCGTCGGCGAGAACTCGCCGAGCTTGTGGCCGACCATCGACTCGGTGACAAACACCGGAATGTGGGTCTTGCCGTTGTGCACCGCGATCGTGTGACCCAGCATGCTGGGGATGATCATCGAGCGACGGGACCAGGTCTTGATGACGTTCTTGGAACCGGCTTCGTTCTGGGCGTCCACCTTCTTCACGAGGTGTCCGTCGACGAAGGGCCCCTTCTTGAGACTGCGCGGCATCTAAACCCGCTCCTAGCGCTTCTTGTTCGTCTTGCGGCGGCGGACGATGTACTTGTTCGAAGCCTTCTTCGGCGAACGAGTACGACCCTCCTTCTGACCCCAGGGGCTGACCGGGTGGCGACCACCGGAGGTCTTGCCCTCACCACCACCGTGGGGGTGGTCAACCGGGTTCATCGCCACACCGCGAACGGTCGGGCGGACGCCCAGCCAGCGCTTACGGCCGGCCTTGCCCCAGTTGATGTTGCTCTGCTCGGCGTTGCCGACCTCGCCGACCGTGGCGCGGCAGCGCTGGTCGACCAGGCGGATCTCACCGGACGGCATGCGGAGGTGGGCCATGGTGCCCTCCTTCGCGAGCAGCTGCACGGAGGCGCCGGCGGAGCGGGCGAACTTGGCGCCGCCACCCGGACGGATCTCGATCGCGTGGATCGTGGTACCGACCGGGATGTTGCGGATCGCCAGGTTGTTGCCCGGCTTGATGTCGGCCCCGGGACCGTTCTCGACGCGGTCACCCTGCTGCAGGTTGCGCGGGGCGAGGATGTAGCGCTTCTCGCCGTCGGCGTAGTGCAGCAGCGCGATGCGCGCGGTGCGGTTGGGGTCGTACTCGATGTGCGCGACCTTCGCCGGCACGCCGTCCTTGTCGTGACGACGGAAGTCGATCACTCGGTAGGCGCGCTTGTGTCCGCCACCCTGGTGGCGAACGGTCACACGACCGGCGTTGTTACGGCCGCCCTTGCTGTGCAGCGGGCGGACCAGCGACTTCTCCGGCGTGGACCGCGTGACCTCGACGAAGTCGGCGACGCTGGAGCCACGACGGCCCGGCGTAGTCGGCTTGTACTTGCGGATTCCCATTATTCAGTCCTCGTCCGATATCGGACGATCCGGACCGCCCTCAGGCGGTCGGACCGCCGAAGATGTCGATACGGTCGCCCTCAGCAAGGGTCACGATCGCGCGCTTCGTGCCGGCGCGCTGACCGAAACCGGTCTTGGTGCGCTTGCGCTTGCCGATGCGGTTGATCGTGTTGACCCCGGTGACCTTGACCGAGAAGACCGCCTGGACGGCCTGCTTGATCTGGGTCTTGTTGGCGTTCGGGTCGACGATGAACGTGTACTTGTTCTCGTCGAGGAGCGCGTAGCTCTTCTCCGACACGACCGGCTTCAGCAGCACGTCACGGGGGTCCGTGTACGCCTTGCTGGGCGCGGTGACGACGGTGTTCTTGCCCTCGGCCTCGTGGCGCTTCGCCTTGGCGACGCGCGCGGCCTTGGCGGCCTTGGCCGCCTTGGAGGCGATGCTCGGGTGACGCGTAGCCATCAGGCGTCACTCCCTTCGGTGTCGTTGGCCTTGTTCGGGCCGGACACGAAGGACTCAAGAGCGGCCTGGGTGAAGACCACGTCGTCCGAGACGATCACGTCGTACGTGTTCAGCTGGCCCGGCTCCAGGATGTGCACCTGGGGCAGGTTGCGGGCGGACAGCCACGCGGCCTCGTCGGCGCGGTCGACGACCAGGAGCAGGTTCTTGCGCTCCGAGATCTTGCCGAACAGCGTGCGAGCGGCCTTCGTGGAAGGAGCCTCGCCCTCGATCACGCCGGTGACGACGTGAATGCGGTTGTGGCGGGCCCGGTCGGTGAGGGCGTGACGCAGAGCGGCAGCCTTCATCTTCTTCGGGGTCCGCTGCGAGTAGTCACGCGGCTGCGGGCCGTGGACGACGCCACCGCCGGCGAACTGCGGCGCGCGGGTCGAGCCCTGGCGCGCACGGCCGGTGCCCTTCTGACGGTAAGGCTTCTTACCGCCACCGCGAACCTCGCCGCGGGTCTTGGTCTTGTGCGTGCCCTGACGGGCAGCCGCGTTCTGCGCGACGACGACCTGGTGGATCAGCGGGATGCTGACCTTCTCCACGCCGAAGATCTCCGCGGGGAGCTCGACGCTACCGGTCTTCTCGCCTGCAGGCGAAAGGATGTCAACAGTGCTCATCGGTTACCTCAGGCCCCCTTGGCCGCGGTGCGGACCAGGACGAGGCCGCCGTTCGGACCGGGGACGGCGCCCTTGATGAGCAGCAGACCCTTCTCCGCGTCAACGGCGTGGACGGTCAGGTTCTGGGTGGTGACACGCTCGTTGCCCATGCGACCCGCCATGCGGAGGCCCTTGAACACGCGGCCCGGGGTGGCGCAGCCACCGATGGAACCGGGCGAGCGGTGCTTGCGCTGGGTGCCGTGACCGGCGCCGAGGCCCTTGAAGTTGTGACGCTTCATGACACCGGCGAAGCCCTTGCCCTTGCTCTTGCCGGTCACGTCGACCTTCACGCCGGCCTCGAACACCTCAGCGGTGATCTCCTGGCCCAGCGTGTACTCGGAGGCGTCCGCGGTGCGGATCTCGACGAGGTGGCGACGGGGAGTGACGTCGGCCTTGGCGAAGTGGCCCTTGAGGGGCTTGTTCACCTTGCGCGGGTCGATCTCGCCGAAGGCGATCTGGACGGACTCGTAGCCGTCGCTGTCGTTCGTACGGACCTGGGTCACGACGTTGGGGCTGGCCTTGACGACGGTGACCGGAACAACGCGGTTGTTCTCGTCCCACACCTGCGTCATGCCGAGCTTCTCGCCCAGGATGCCCTTGATCTGCTTGGTCATATCTCAGATCACCGGCCTCAGAGCTTGATCTCGATGTCGACACCGGCCGGGAGGTCGAGTCGCATCAGAGAGTCAACGGTCTTGGGGGTCGGGTCGAGGATGTCGATCAGGCGCTTGTGCGTGCGCATCTCGAAGTGCTCGCGCGAGTCCTTGTACTTGTGCGGCGACTTGATGACGCAGTACACGTTCTTCTCAGTGGGCAGCGGCACCGGGCCCGCGACCGACGCACCAGTGCGGGTCACCGTCTCGACGATCTTCTTCGCCGAGGAGTCGATGACCTCGTGGTCGTAGGCCTTGAGCCGGATGCGGATCTTCTGTCCCGCCATGGCTACTCAGTAGTCCTGTCTCTTTGTCCGCTCCGGAACCCGATGTTCCATTTCACCTTCTCCTCCGACCCACGCGGTCGGGCGTGTCGCTCTCCCGCTGACACAGATGTCCCTTGTTCGAACATCCCTGCGGAATGCACACGGCCCTACCGGAACCGCAAGCCGGGGGCTGAAGGCCCACCGGGCGCCTGGCCGGTGCCGCACTGCACTTCCCGAAAGATTCCCGTACGTCCGCCCCAGCGCTGCCATCAGGCAGTTAGGGCGACGAGTACTGTGGGACTCGCTTCCGGTCCTCCCGGCGGGAGGCGCACAGCATCAACACTCGACCGAGCAACTCCGACAGTCTGCCATATGGGGCACGCCCTCCGCCAATCGGGCCGGAGACAATACCCCGGACGTGACGCAGGTCAAACGCAGGGTGTGGAGAGTGTGTGCGAGCTGGGTGCCCGCGCGCCCCCGCACGACGTCCGGTGACAGGTCCTCGCCATAATCGTCGGCATGTCTGAGTACGGGGGCAAGGCGAGCGGACCGCCCGGGAACAGGGTTCCCCGGTCGCGTCTCGAGGACTACGCGGAGATGACGGCCCCGCCACGGGAGCCGTCCGAGGTGCGGGCGGCGCCGCCCGCACCGGAGCCGCAAGCCGCACCGGAATCAAAGGCCGCACCGGAACCAGTGCTGGTACGGGAACCTGTGCCCGCACCCGAACCGGTGGCCGTACCGGAACCGGTGGCCGCGCCCGCGCCGGCCGCGGACGACCCGGAGGCCGAGGCCCGGCGGCGGTGGTTCGCCGATCTTCTGGAGGAGTTCCGGCAGACGGCGGTACTGGTCCCGCTGGGCGACGGACCCGGCCCCGACGGCGAGCGGGGCCTGCTCACCGCCGACCTGGGCGGCGTCCGGTTCATCCTGGCGTTCTCCGACGGACAGGCGCTGTCCCGGTACGCGCTGGCCCGGGGCGAGTACCACCGCGAGTGGGCCTACCAGACGATCCTCGGCGCACGGCTGCTGGACGTGGCCGTGCCCGCGGCGGGCGTGCCCTGCGGGGTGGCGCTGGACTGCGCGGACGGCCCGGACGGCGTGGTGTTCCCGCCGGTGAGGGGCGTCGTGCCGGACGAGGTGGCCGTGGATCGTGAGCAGGGGGGCGCCTGGTGAGCGGCGACGGGGAGCAGTTGGTCGGCGGCGGTGTGCCCGCGAACGGCGCCTGGGTGCCCGTGAACGGCGGCGGCGCGCCGCTGAGCGGGAGCGGGGAGCCGGACCTCAAGGCCGTCGGCCTGGATCTGATCGCCAAGGGGCTGACGGAGGCGCTGGGCGAACTCAAGGAGCTCGGCATGGTCGGCATGGCCGGCGCCGGGCGCGGCTTCGGGGACCTGTCCCTGTCGGGGCTGGAGCTGGGCCACGAGGGGCTGACCGACACGTTCGGCTCGTTCTGCGAGCGCTGGGAGTGGGGGGTGCGCTCCCTGATCAACGAGGGCAACGGTTTCGCCGTCAAGACCGGGCTCGCGGCCGGCACCCTCCACGAGACCGAGGAATACGTCGGGGGCACGTTCAAGGTGGTCACCAACTCCCTCATCGGCAATCCGTACGCCTCCGAGGACGAGGTCACCCGGATGGGCTGGGGCGACATCGCCACCTCCGGCGTCTTCAGCGGGGAGGTCGACTACAGCCAGGAGTCCTTCGACCGGGCGGGCGAGAACATCAAGCAGGGCTGGAAGGACGCCGGCCGCGATGTGATGACGTCGAAGACCGTCGGGCCTCTCGGGCTCAACCCCGAGAACCTGCACGATACGTTCGGGGTCTCGGACGCCGAGTACGACAAGATGCTGGACGACACCTTCGGCCCGTCTCCCGAGGCACGCGCGCAGGCGGCCCAGGCCGCGCAGCAACAGGGCGGGGCGGGCTGATGGGGATCGTCGACGACATCAAGGGCGGTCTGAACAGCGGTCTGGAGTACGGCGAGAATCTCGTCGACGAGGGCAAGAAGAAGCTCGGCGAGGGCATCGACTACGTCACCGACAAGGCCGGCGACGGGCTCGACCACATAGGCCTGCACGGCGCCGCCGACGCGGTGGAGGACTTCGGCGACGAACTCGCCTCCGACCTCGGCGCCACCCCCGGGGAGCAGCAGCTCGGCCAGACCGAGCAGGCTGACGAGCTCGTCCACGGCAACCCCGCGAAGATCCGGGCGAGCGCCAAGCACCTCAAGGACTTCCAGGCCGCGTTCGACAAGGTCGGCGTCGGCATGAAGAAGGTCGACTCGGCCGGCTGGAAGGGCGTGGGCGGCGACGCCTTCCGCGAGAAGTTCGGTGTGCATCCCATGAAGTGGCTGTACGCGGCCGACGCCTGCGAGGCGGCCGGCGTGGCGCTGGACGCCTACGCGGACGCCGTCGAGTGGGCCCAGCGGCAGGCCCAGGAGGCCGTCGAGCAGTACAAGAAAGGCAAGAAGGCCTCCGTGGACGCCGTGGAGGCGTACAACAAGAAGGTCGACGCCTACAACGCCAAGATCAAGGCCGACCAGGATCCGGGGCCACAGCCCGAGCCGTTCCACGATCCGGGCATCGACGCGATGCGGGCGGCGCGGGCCAGACTCGCCCAGGCCCGCAAGCAGCGCAACCTCATCGCCGGCGAGGCGCAGACCCAGGTCAAGGCGGCGCTCGCCCACGCCCCCGCCGAACCGCCGCCGCTGGACCGGCTCGGCAACGACCTGGTCGACGGCTACCAGGCCTACAACACCGAGCTCACGCATGTCGTCGGCGGGGCCCTCAAGGGCACGGCGGGGCTGCTGAACTTCGTGCGCGGACTCAACCCGACCGACCCGTACAACCTCACGCATCCGGCCGAATACATCCAGAACGTCAACATGACACTGGCCGGCCTCGTCTCCACCGCCGCCCACCCCGAACGCGTCGTCCAGGCGACGGTGGACGGTTTCAAGAAAGACCCTTCCGAATTCACCGGCAGACTCCTGCCCGAACTGCTCGGGACGAAGGGCGCGGGACTGGCGCGCGGCGGGCTGCGGCTGGGGATGAAGGAGGGCCTGGAGAGCGGCGCGGCGCAAGGCCTCAAATACGGGGACGACCTCGTCGCCGGGCAGAAGGCCGCGAAGGCGGCCGCGGACGCCCCCAAGGACTGGAGTGGTCTCGCCCGCAGCACGGATCACGTGTCGGAGAGGGCCATTCACGCCGACTCGGTGGATCCGAAGGTGGCCCAGGAATTCCTGGACGACCAGTACCCGTGGCTGAAGGACATCAACAACCGCTGGGAGGACGGGTACACGCAGAACTGCGCGCACACCACGGTCACGACCGCGCGTCGGATGGAGGACATCGAGGTCAGCGCGGCGCCTCGGCCGGGCCCCGGACATCTGCCGCTGGAGCCGTTCAAGGTCCTGGACGAGACCCAGCCCTGGCGGAAGGCCGACAGCTACGATGATCTCATTCGCGACCTGCAGGCTCGCGGCGACGGGGCGAAGAGTGCCGTCTTCATCGGCCGAGGAAATTCGGGGCACTTCTTCAATGCGGTGAACACCGAACACGGAGTGGTGTTCCTCGACGGGCAGACCGGAAAGCTAGCCACCCTGGAGAAGAACGTGGTGGAAATCCAGCACGTCCCCTACGAAAAGGTAGTCAAGTAGATGCCGAGCAGAGACGAGGCGCTGGATTCCGCAGCTGCGCTTCTCAGGAAGACCTATCCCGAGAAGACGGAATCGCTGGTCATGCTTCCGGAGAAGTCCGTCGAACACCCCTACGGCTGGGTGATCGCCTTCGACTGGAAGGAGCACATCGAGACCGGGGACTGGCTGCTGTCGCCGATCACCAGTGTGGTCGTCGTGCCGCACGACGGAGGGAAGGCCCACTTCCCGCCGAGCGCCTTTCCGGTGGACGACTACATGTCCCGACGCGCTTCGGGCAACTGGCCCCCCAAGGAGTAGGCAGCCGTGATGAGCCCTGACACCCGAGCGGCCGCGTGGCTGACCGACACATACCGGGGTCTGGTCGAACTCTCCGTTCCACGGCCGGTGCACGAGACTCCCACCGCCTGGATGTACTCCTGCCGCACCCTGACCCAGCCGGGCTACCCGGCCACGCCCATGCTCGCGGCCTCCGTCGTCGTCCCAAAGGACGGCAGCCCGCCCTTCCACCCGTCGGCCAGCGACCCCCTCGGGGACCTGGACGCGGTCGAGCCCCGGCAGGCGGCTCTCCGGGTCGCCGACCAGGCACGCCGGATCAACGCACGCGGCTGCCTGGTGGCCCTGCACTCCGCCGTCGAGCGTGCCCCGTCGGTCCCGTTGCCCTGGCAGCCCTCCGACGAGGCACCCGGCTGGTGGTCCAGGCTGACCCGGCGCTACTTCCCGTCGTTCCAGCGTGTTTCCGTGAGCGGCTGGGACGACGTGATCGGGGCCATGAGCGAGCCTGGTCCCGACACGCGGGGCGTGGTCTGGGTCCGCCGCGCGATCGGCGGCGTCGAGGCGTCCGGAAACCTCCTCTACGCGCACAACAACAACGGCCAGGTGGTCCTGTTGGACGGTCTGACCTCGTCCCTCGCCAGACTCGACAGGGCGGACCTGGTACACGAGCTGGTCTTCCTGCGCGCCCTGCCCGCGACGCGGGAAGCCCCGCCGCAGGCGTGGGAGCGCGAGGCGCCCGACTTCGCCTCCGCGGCCGCCAAGGCGCGGCTCTGGCTCGACGACGCATACGGCGGTCAGGTCGACCTGGTGGCGCCGACGGCCGAGGACGAGATCCGGCGGGGCTGGGTCTTCTCCTGCAACACCAGGCGGTTCCTGGACGGCGGGCGCTGGCAGGACGCCCTGCTCGACGCGACGATCGTCGTCCCCAAGGACAACGGCGCCCCGTTCGGCCTGCCCAACGCGGAGCCCTGGGCCTGGCTGGCGCGCTGGAACGCGGGCGAGAACCCGGGCCCGAAGGGCTTCCCCACACCGCCCCCGCCCGGCCGCGCCCTCTGGTTCGAGCCGACGCTCGCGGAGCTGGGCACCGTCCTGTCCACGTCCGAGCACGTCGACTGGCAGACCACGGCGGACGCCTTGTCGGCCCTGCCCGTCGGAGCGCGGGCGCTGGTCTGGGTACGGCGGACGGACGGCCGGTCGCGAGAAGCGGTGGGGTGGCTGCTGAACGCCGTCGTGACGGCGGAGGGCGTGATGCTGCTCGACGGTTCCTCGGGCGTCCCCCTGTCACTCGACCCGGCGGGAGTCCACCGCCTGCACGTGATCCGCTACCGCTGAACACCCGGCCTCTGCGGCGTGCATCGCCCACGGCCGGGACGAGTGCCGAGGAAGCGCTCTCAGCGGGCCTGTGCCGCTTCCTTCCCGTTCCCGAGGTGCCGGTGACCGCGGTACGCCCGGCGGCTTGGTCGTCGGGCGACTCGGACTCGATCGCGGTGCCGGCGGGGCGTTCACCGGGTCCTCGGTGGGCGCGGCCGCCTGGCCGGTCACCGAGACGCGCTGTGCCGGGTACCGCTACTCAGGCGGAACGCGGTGAGCGAATGAGTAGGTGCCCGGATGCCGCCGGAGCACCGATGCCGGTGGGATGGAAGCCATGACGACGCAGACCGCAGGTACCCCGCTTCCCGAGCCCCACAAGACGTGGTGGACAGCCCCCTTCGCGGCCTCCGTGTTCGGACTGCCGGTCCTCGCGACGGAATACGCCGTCATCCTGGACCACGACGGCATGGGGCAGTACGGCGGCATGATCTACACGGCCCTGGCCCTGTACGCCCTCGCCTGGGTCCTGCCGCACCGTCTCTCGCTTCGGATGCCCCGCATCCTGGCGGCCGGCGCGGCACTGCTGATCACGCTCTTCCCGGTGGGGCTCCTGGTGCTACTGGCCGCGATGGTCTCCGCCTGACGCGTACGTCACGAACTCCGTCCAGGCGGCCGAGGCGACCTGGAACGCGGGGCCGTCAACGACCTTGGAGTCACGGACGTGGACGGCGGCGGACGTGGTGGCGACTTCGACGCAGGAGTCGGCTTCACTGCTGCTGCTGTAGCTGCTCTTGAACCAGTGCAGGTCCCGGATCATGTATCCCCCAGCAGTTGCTCGATGAAGGCCGACGACTCACGCGGAGTGAGCGCCTGAGCTCGGATGATGCCATACCGCAGTTCAAGGATACGGAGCTGCTTCAGGTCGGATACCGCCCGACCGTTTGCCACCGCCGGCGAGCGCCCCACCGCCGAACCGTCGGCGAACTTCAGCACTTCGATGCCACCGGCCAGCCCCGCGTGTTCCTCTCGGTCCATCGGCATCACCTGCAGCTCGACGTTGCGCAACCGCCCGGTCTCCAGCAGGTGTTCGAGCTGGCGGCGCAGCACCGCCCGCCCCCCGAGCGGTCGTCGCAACGTCCATTCCTCCAGGATGAATCCGAGCTCGGGCATCGGGTCCCGATCGAACACCGAACTGCGTGCGACGCGTGCAGCGACCCCTCGTGCCACCACGTCATCCGTATATGCGGGCCTCCGCATCTGCAGGAGCGCCCTCGTGTACTCCGGCGTCTGCAGCAGACCATGGATGCTCAGCGGATCGTAGAGCTGGATCTCGACCGCCCTCGCCTCCAGCTCCGCGATCTCCCGGACCTTCTTCGGGTACTGGACCCTCTTCACGTCCTCGTTCATGGCCGAGAGCAGGCCGCCCGCGCCCAGGATCTCGTCCGCCCTGTCCAGATACTCGGGGCGGGGGATCCGCCGGCCGCTCTCGATCTTGTAGACCATGTCCTCGCCGTACCCGACGGCCACCGCGAAGTCGGCGACCCGCATCGCCACGGCCTCCCGGCGCAGCTTCAGTTGGCGTCCCACCGTGGCGACGACCGCGACGCCCCATTCGTCGTCCGGGTCCACCTCCCAGCCCGGCTCGTCCGTCTCACCCGTCTCGTCCTTGAGCCGTACCGCCTGCCCGTCGACCGACATCCCGCACCCCTCCGTCGTCCCGTCACACCTTCACGGCGATACCCGTGCGCCCGCCTCCGACAAGCCCGGACACGACCGGACAAGGGATGGACAGTGACCCTACGCAATCGCCCGATCACTGTTCACGGTACGCGGAGATCGCCACGCTGAGTGACGTGATTCAGGAAGACCACCGACCCGACTCCCCCGGCGTCGCCCTGCGCGACCTCGACGTGCGCCTGTCCGCCACGCCCCGCGGAGCTCGCCTCGCCCGCCTCCTCGCAACCGAGCACTCCGCGCCTGGGGGCTGCCGCTGGACCCGGCCGCGCTCCTCGTCGCCGAACTGGCCGCCAACGCCGTCACCCATGGACGCGTCCCCGGCCGCGACTTCCGCCTGCTCCTGTACGTCATCGGCGACGCCCTCCGCATCGAGGTGACGGACACGCACGGTGACCTGATCGTGTCTACGACCGGCCGACGCAGAGGGCGAGTCGGGCCGCGGACTGCTTCTGGTGGACGCGCTGGCCGACCGCTGGGGAGTGCACGAGGGACGGTGGCCGCGCAAGACGGTCTGGGCCGAGATCCACGCGTCGTCCGCACGGGAAGCCGCTCCCCCGTGCTTCGGCGTCAGGGACGGTCTTCCCCAGGGGCCACCGGGGTGAAATGACCCCACCAAGCCCCCCATGCGACGGCCCCCGCAGGGACTGGCATCCCTTGCGGGGGCCTGGCCACCGACGAAGCCGGCAACTTCCCGATGACCGCATCCCGGCGCCGAACATGCGAGAGGGCCCGTACGACCGGAGTCGTACGGGCCCTCTCAGGTTGCTCAGCTCAGGCTGGAGCTACCAGGTCGATCAACAGACTTACTTGTTGATCTTGGTGACCTGGCCGGCGCCGACCGTCCGGCCACCCTCACGGATGGCGAACTTCAGGCCCTCTTCCATGGCGACGGGCTGGATGAGCTCCACCTTCATCTCGGTGTTGTCACCCGGCATGACCATCTCGGTGCCCTCGGGGAGGGTCACGACGCCGGTCACGTCCGTCGTACGGAAGTAGAACTGCGGACGGTAGTTGTTGAAGAAGGGGGTGTGACGGCCACCCTCGTCCTTCGACAGGATGTAGGCCTGGGCCTCGAACTCGGTGTGCGGCGTGACCGAACCCGGCTTGATGATGACCTGGCCGCGCTCGACGTCCTCGCGCTTGATGCCACGAAGCAGCAGACCGACGTTCTCACCGGCCTGGCCCTCGTCGAGCAGCTTGCGGAACATCTCGATGCCGGTGACCGTGGTGGTGGTCTTGTCCTGCTTGATGCCGATGATGTCGACGGTCTCGTTGACCTTCAGGACACCACGCTCGATACGGCCGGTGACGACCGTACCGCGACCGGTGATCGTGAAGACGTCCTCGACGGGCATGAGGAACGGCTTGTCGACGTCACGCTCGGGGGTCGGGATCGACTCGTCGACCGCGGCCATGAGCTCCAGGACGGTCTTCGCCCACTCCGGGTCGCCCTCGAGGGCCTTGAGCGCCGAGACCTTGACGACCGGCAGGTCGTCGCCCGGGAACTCGTACTCGGAGAGGAGCTCACGGACCTCGAGCTCGACGAGCTCCAGGATCTCCTCGTCGTCCACCATGTCGGCCTTGTTCAGGGCGACGACGATGTACGGAACGCCGACCTGGCGGGCCAGGAGCACGTGCTCCTTGGTCTGCGGCATCGGGCCGTCGGTGGCGGCGACAACGAGGATGGCGCCGTCCATCTGCGCCGCACCCGTGATCATGTTCTTGATGTAGTCCGCGTGACCGGGGCAGTCGACGTGGGCGTAGTGACGCGTCTCGGTCTGGTACTCGACGTGCGCGATGGAGATGGTGATACCGCGCTGGCGCTCCTCAGGAGCCTTGTCGATCTGGTCGAAGGCCGAGGCCTCGTTCAGGTCCGGGTACGCGTCGTGCAGCACCTTGGTAATGGCGGCCGTGAGGGTCGTCTTACCGTGGTCGATGTGACCGATGGTGCCGATGTTGACGTGCGGCTTAGTCCGCTCGAACTTCGCCTTCGCCACTGGGGTCCTCCTGGGAGTGGTTCTGGAACGCCTTGCTTCATCGGCGCCAGGTGATCTTTGCTGTCAAATCCCGGGGCCGGGGCAAACACCCACGATCCTTGACGAATGCGGGTGGTTGCCCCAGAGGCTCCGGAGTCAAGCCTAAAGCGTGTGAACGCGGTGCGTTACTCGCCCTTGGCCTTCGCGATGATCTCCTCGGCGACGTTCCGCGGAACCTCGGCGTAGGAGTCGAACTGCATCGAGTAGCTCGCGCGACCCGACGTCTTGCTGCGGAGGTCGCCGACGTAGCCGAACATCTCCGACAGGGGCACCAGGCCCTTGACGACGCGGGCACCGGCCCGCTCCTCCATGGCCTGGATCTGACCACGGCGGGAGTTGATGTCGCCGATGACCTCGCCCATGTAGTCCTCGGGCGTGGTGACCTCGACGGCCATCATCGGCTCGAGCAGCACGGGGCTGGCCTTGCGCGCGGCCTCCTTGAAGGCCTGCGAACCGGCGATCTTGAAGGCGAGCTCGGAGGAGTCGACCTCGTGGTAGCCACCGTCGAGCAGGGTGACGCGCACGCCGGTCATCTCGTAGCCGGCGAGGATGCCGAACTGCATGGCCTCCTGCGCACCGGCGTCGACCGAAGGGATGTACTCCTTCGGGATACGACCACCGGTCACCTTGTTCACGAACTCGTACGAGGCGTCGCCGCCCTCGATCGGCTCGATCGCGATCTGCACCTTGGCGAACTGGCCGGTACCGCCGGTCTGCTTCTTGTGCGTGTAGTCGACCCGGTCGACCGCCTTGCGGATGGTCTCGCGGTAGGCGACCTGCGGCTTGCCGACGTTGGCCTCGACCTTGAACTCACGGCGCATACGGTCGACCAGCACCTCGAGGTGCAGTTCGCCCATGCCGCCGATGATGGTCTGGCCGGTCTCCTCGTCCGAGTGGACCTGGAACGACGGGTCCTCCTCGGCCAGGCGCTGGATCGCGATGCCCAGCTTCTCCTGGTCGCCCTTCGACTTGGGCTCGATGGCGACCTGGATGACCGGAGCCGGGAAGTCCATGGACTCCAGGATCACCGGGTTCTTGTCGTCGCACAGCGTCTCGCCGGTCGTGGTCTGCTTCAGACCCATGACGGCGACGATGTCGCCGGCGCCGACCGCCTCGATCTCCTCACGCTTGTTCGCGTGCATGCGGTAGATCTTGCCGATGCGCTCCTTCTTGCCCTTGACGGAGTTCAGCACGGCAGTGCCGGACACCAGGCGGCCCGAGTAGACCCGGACGAAGGTGAGCTTGCCCAGGTGCGGGTCGCTCATGATCTTGAACGCGAGGGCGGACAGCGGCTCGTCCTCGGACGGCTTGCGCTTGACGACCTGCTCCGGGTCCTTGACGTCGTGGCCTTCGATGGCCTCGACGTCCAGGGGGGAGGGCAGGTAGCGCACGACCGCGTCGAGCAGGGGCTGGACGCCCTTGTTCTTGAACGCGGTGCCACAGAACACCGGGGTGACGGTGACGCCGTCGGACTTGCCGGACGCGATGGTGATACGACGGATCGCGGCGTACAGCTGCTCCACGGAAGGCTCCTGGCCCTCCAGGTACAGCTCCATGATCTCGTCGTCGTTCTCGGCGACGGTCTCGACGAGCTTGCCGCGGTACTCCTCGGCAGCCTCGGTGTGGGTGGACGGGATGTCGACGACGTCGTACATCTCGCCCTTCTCCGCCTCGGCGGACCACACGAAGGCCTTCATCGTGACCAGGTCGACGACGCCCTTGAAGTCGGCCTCGGCACCGATCGGCAGCTGCATCACGATCGGGGTCGCACCCAGGCGGCCGCTGATCATGTCGACGCAACGGTGGAACTCGGCACCGGTCCGGTCGAGCTTGTTGACGAAGCAGATACGCGGGACGCCGTAACGGTCCGCCTGACGCCACACGGTCTCGGACTGGGGCTCGACGCCGGCAACGCCGTCGAACACCGTCACAGCGCCGTCGAGCACACGCAGGGAACGCTCCACCTCGACGGTGAAGTCGACGTGACCCGGGGTGTCGATGATGTTGATGGTGTGGTCGACGTCGGCAAGCGGCCAGTGACAGGTGGTGGCAGCAGAGGTGATCGTGATGCCACGCTCCTGCTCCTGCTCCATCCAGTCCATGGTCGCGGCGCCGTCGTGGACCTCACCGATCTTGTAGGAGACGCCGGTGTAGAACAGGATCCGCTCGGTGGTGGTCGTCTTGCCCGCGTCGATGTGGGCCATGATCCCGATGTTGCGGACCTTGGCCAGGTCAAGTGAAGTGGTAGCCATAAGGCTTTCGTCTTCTCTCGGTCTCGATGTGGGTAGCGACTACCAGCGGTAGTGCGCGAAGGCCTTGTTGGACTCGGCCATCTTGTGGGTGTCCTCGCGCTTCTTCACAGCGGCGCCGAGGCCGTTGGACGCGTCGAGAAGCTCGTTGAGCAGGCGCTCGGTCATGGTCTTCTCGCGACGGGCGCGGGAGTAGCCGACGAGCCAGCGCAGAGCAAGGGTGCTCGCGCGGCCGGGCTTGACCTCGATCGGGACCTGGTAGGTCGCGCCACCGACACGGCGGGACTTGACCTCGATGGTCGGCTTGATGTTCTCGAGAGCGCGCTTCAGCGTGATGACCGGGTCGTTGCCGGTCTTCTCGCGCAGGCCCTCCATGGCGCCGTAGACGATGCGCTCGGCGGTGGAGCGCTTGCCGTTCAGCAGCACCTTGTTGATGAGCGACGTGACAAGAGGAGAACCGTAGACCGGGTCGATGATGACCGGGCGCTTCGGGGCAGGGCCCTTACGAGGCATTGTTTACTTCTCCTTCTTGGCGCCGTAGCGGCTGCGGGCCTGCTTGCGGTTCTTGACACCCTGGGTGTCGAGGGAGCCGCGGATGATCTTGTAGCGAACACCCGGCAGGTCCTTCACACGGCCGCCGCGCACGAGCACGATGGAGTGCTCCTGCAGGTTGTGTCCCTCACCCGGAATGTAAGCAGTGACCTCGATACCGCTGGTCAGACGCACACGCGCGACCTTACGCAGGGCCGAGTTCGGCTTCTTCGGGGTGGTCGTGAACACACGCGTGCAGACGCCGCGACGCTGGGGCGAACCCTCGAGTGCGGGCGTCTTGTTCTTCTCGACCTTGTCCTGCCGGCCCTTACGGACCAGCTGCTGGATCGTAGGCACTACTTCTCCGGTTTCTGTGTGCCGAATGGTGAAGCTAACCTGGAACTTCGCCGACCCACGCGGTCGGGTGTGTCGGACCCGCGGACTTCCGCCGCGAGGCTGGAAGGGGCGCGGATCGCGGTGGCCATTGCTACGGCCCCGGTGCGGTTGCAGACACGCACATGGGCCAGGGCACACCCCAGGCACAAGGTCTGAGCGTACCTAGCGCACCGACTCCGGTCAAAACAAAGGCCCAGTCACCGACACGCCGGAGGTTTACGAGCCCTGTCTCAGCCCCTGTGCCACGCGGGCCGCGGCGTCCTCGGAACCCGTCGGCGGCCCCGCGGGAGACGGCACCGACGCTCCGGCCCCGGTTCCGTTCCCGTTCCCGTTCCCGTTCCCGTTCCCGGTTCCGGTTCCGGTTCCGGTTCCGGTTCCGTCGCCGGCCCCGGTTCCGGCCCCCACCGCCGTGTCCTGGCCACCGGCCGCCGTGTCCTGGCCACCGGCCGCCGTGTCGTGGCCGATGAAGTACGTCGGACGGTTCTGCACGGCCGTGTAGATACGGCCCACGTACTCGCCGAGCAGCCCGACGCAGACCAGCTGTACGGCGCCGATGAACAGCACGCCGATGAAGAGGGACGTCCAGCCGGGCACCGTGTGCTGGAAGGCGTGGGCGCTCAGCGTGTAGACCATCAGGCCGAGACAGACCAGGAAGGCGAAGCCGCCCAGCCACGTGGCGATGCGCAGCGGCGCGGCCGAGAAGCCGGTGACGCTGTCGACGGCGAGCCGGATCATCCGGCCGAGGGGGTACTTGCTCTGCCCGGCCGGCCGCGGGGCCCGCTCGTAGGTCACCTGGCCGCTGGGAAAGCCCAGCCAGGGCACGAGGAGACGGTAGACGCGCTGCTGGTCGGGCAGGGCCTTCAGGGCGTCCACGGCGGCCCGGCTGAGCAGCCGGAAGTCACCGGCCTGGGCCGGCACCGACGGGCCCGCCAGGCGGCGGACGAGGCGGTAGTACAGACCCGCCGTCCACCGCTTGAAGCCGGTGTCGCTGGCCCGGTCGGCGCGGATGCCGTAGACGATGTCCAGGCTCTCGGCGCGGGCCAGCTCGAGCATGTCGGGGATCTTCTCGGGCGGGTCCTGGAGGTCGGCGTCGATGCTGACGACGTACGCGCCGACCGCCCGGTCCAGCCCGGCGGTCAGGGCGGCCTGATGGCCGGAGTTGCGGCGCAGGCCGATGACGCGCAGCTGCGGCCAGCCGAGCCGGAACGCGGCCAGCAGCTCCGCCGTGCGGTCCGTGCTGCCGTCGTCCACCGCCACGACCTCGTGCTCGACGCCGAGCCCGGCGAGGACCGGGCGCAGCCGGCTGACGAGCGCGGGCAGCACCTCCTCCTCGTTGTACATGGGTATGACGACCGACAAGACGGTCGGCGCTGCCGTGGTCCTCGACGCTTCGGCCACCCGTCCTCCCCCAACCTGTGGTGCGCATGTGCGACTCTGTTGCGATCTTATGACCACACTCTTGTGAGCAGACTTCACGATCATCCGGACAGCAGCGCCGCCGCCCTGGACGTCCGGCGGTCGGCCGAGGGGGGACCCCAGCCATGAGCACGGCTTCCAGCGACACGGCGACGGACCCCGCCGTGCCCGACGGGCCGGAGAAGCGGTCAGGAACCCTGCGCCGCCTCACCCTGCCGGACGGTGTACGACCGTACCGCGCCCCGCTGCTCCTCTTCGGTGTGACGAAGCTCGTGGGTCTGTCGGTGTTCGCCTGGCTCCTGGAGTGGGCCGACGAGTACCAGAAGAAGAACCCGCGCTTCGGCGGCGGCGCCCACTGGTGGGACGTGCTCGCCACCTGGGACGGCTGGTGGTACCTCCAGGTCGCCGAGAAGGGCTACGACCCCGGCCCGCTGGAGCGGCTCGCCCCGGGCGGGCTGTTCACCGTCAAGCAGAACTCGGTCGCCTTCTTCCCGCTCTACCCGGGCCTGATCCGCGGCGTCTCCGAGGTCACCGGCCTCGGACTGTACGGCTCCGGGATCATGGTGTCGGTGGTGGCGTCCTTCGTGGCGGCCGCCGGCGTCTACGCGGTGATATCCACGCTCGCCGGTGCGCGGGCCGGCACGATCGCGGCCGGCCTGTGGGCGCTGGCGCCCGGCGCGGGCGTCGAGTGGGCGGTCTACTCGGAGTCGGTCTTCGTCGCCATCGCGACCTGGTGCTGCTACTGCGTGATGAAGCGCCGCTGGGTGGCGGCCGGACTGCTCGCCTTCCTGGCCGGGCTCAACCGGCCCACCTCCGCCGCCCTCATCGGCGCCGTCGGCCTGGCCGCGATCGTCACCCTCGCCCGGCGCGACAGCAGGCGCGAGCACGGGGTGGCAGGCCCCCTCTACGCCATGTTCGCCGCCCCGCTCGGCCTGCTCACCTACGTCGCCTGGGTCGGCCTCGGCTCGGGCGACCTCACCGCGTACTTCACGCTCCAGCGCGAGGGCTGGGCGCACTACTTCGACTTCGGCAAGTACACCTGGGACGTGCTCGCCAACACCGCGGTCGGCCGCCACGACTACCTGTTCGCGTTCTCCGTCCCGGACCTCCTCGCCGTCCAGGTGGTGCTGGCACTGCCGTTCCTCATCGCGCTGATGCTGCGCAAGAAGCCGCCGCTGGTGCTGGTCGCGTACACGCTGGCGAGCGTGATCACCGTGCTGGGCACCCAGCAGATGTTCGGCAACACGGGCCGCTACCTGCTCCCGGCCTTTCCCCTGCTGCTCGCGCCGGCCGCGGCGATGAGCCGGCTGAAGTGGCCGAGCCTGGCGGTGTTCTTCACGACGGCGGCCGTCGCCTCCGGGTGGTACGCGCACTACGTGATCTTCGAACTGGGAATCCCGTAGCCGGCCCGGAGCGCGAAGGCGGCGCCTGACGCCTCCCGCGTCCCGCGACCACCGCCCGGGAGCCTCGTCGCCCCCTCGCCGCACCTCACCCGCCTCGACTCACCCCGCCTCGCTTGCGCGCGCCTCCCCTGGCCTCTCCGCGGCGCTCTTCGGCCCCCGGAAGCCCCGGCGGCTCCCTTCGGCGCACGGGGAGGCGGCAAGGGTGTCCCGGCCCTCTGGCCCCCGTCAGAGCGCCTGTCAGGGTGCTCGGCGGAACGCCTGGCAGAGCGCCTGGCAGCGGTCCCCCGGTCACGCCGAAGGGCGGCCACCCCGCAACGGGGGTGACCGCCCTTCGGTACCTCAGACGTACGCCTTACTGGTTGTACGGACCGTAGTCGTAGTCCTCCAGCGGAACGGCCTGGCCGGAGCCCGTGCCGAACGGCGAGTAGTCGATGTCGTCGTAGCCGACGGCCGAGTACATCGCGGCCTTGGCCTCCTCGGTCGGCTCGACCCGGATGTTGCGGTAGCGGGACAGACCCGTACCGGCCGGGATGAGCTTACCGATGATGACGTTCTCCTTGAGGCCGATCAGGGAGTCGGACTTGGCGTTGATCGCCGCGTCCGTGAGCACCCTGGTCGTCTCCTGGAAGGACGCCGCCGACAGCCAGGACTCCGTGGCCAGCGAGGCCTTGGTGATACCCATGAGCTGCGGACGACCGGAGGCCGGGTGACCGCCCTCCTGCACCACACGACGGTTCTCGACCTCGAACTTCGAGCGCTCGACGAGCTCGCCGGGCAGCAGCTCGGCGTCGCCGGACTCGATGATCGTCACCCGGCGCAGCATCTGCCGGATGATGATCTCGATGTGCTTGTCGTGGATCGACACACCCTGCGAGTTGTAGACCTTCTGGACCTCGCCGACCAGGTGGACCTGGACGGCACGCTGACCCAGGATGCGCAGCACGTCGTGCGGGTTGGTGGCGCCCACGGTGAGCTTCTGGCCCACCTCGACGTGCTCGCCCTCGCTGACCAGAAGACGGGCGCGCTTCGAGATCGGGAACGCCGTCTCGTCGCTGCCGTCGTCCGGCGTGATGACGATCTTCTTGGTCTTCTCGGTCTCCTCGATCCGCACGCGGCCGGAGGCCTCGGAGATCGGGGCGACACCCTTCGGGGTACGGGCCTCGAAGAGCTCGACGACACGCGGCAGACCCTGGGTGATGTCGTCACCGGCCACACCACCGGTGTGGAAGGTACGCATCGTCAGCTGGGTGCCGGGCTCACCGATGGACTGGGCGGCGATGATGCCGACCGCCTCACCGATGTCGACCAGCTTGCCGGTGGCCAGCGAGCGGCCGTAGCACATGGCACACGTGCCGACCTGCGACTCACAGGTCAGGATCGAGCGGGTCTTGACCTCCTCGACGCCGTGGCGCACGAGCTGGTCGATGAGCACGTCGCCCAGGTCCACGTTGGCCGGCGCGATCACCTTGCCGTCGATGACGACGTCCTCGGCGAGCATGCGGGCGTAGACGCTGGTCTCGACGTCGTCCGTCTTGCGCAGGACGCCGTCCTCGCCGCGGACGGCGATCTTCAGCTTCAGACCGCGCTCGGTGCCGCAGTCCTCCTCGCGGATGATGACGTCCTGCGAGACGTCCACCAGACGACGGGTCAGGTAACCCGAGTCGGCGGTACGCAGGGCGGTGTCCGCGAGACCCTTACGGGCGCCGTGCGTGGAGATGAAGTACTCCAGCACGGACAGGCCCTCACGGAAGGACGCCTTGATCGGACGCGGGATGGTCTCGTTCTTCGCGTTCGACACCAGACCGCGCATACCGGCGATCTGCCGCATCTGCATCATGTTTCCTCGGGCGCCCGAGTCAACCATCATGAAGATGGGGTTGGTCTTGGGGAAGTTCGCGTTCATCGCCTCGGCGACCTCGTTGGTCGCCTTGGTCCAGATCGCGATGAGCTCCTGCGTGCGCTCTTCCTTGGTGATCAGACCGCGCTCGTACTGCTTCTGGACCTTCTCGTCCTGCGCCTCGTAACCCTTGACGATCTCCTTCTTCGCCTCGGGAACGACGACGTCGGAGATGGCCACGGTGACACCGGAACGGGTCGCCCAGAAGAAGCCGGCCGCCTTCAGGTTGTCGAGCGTCGCCGCCACGATGACCTTGGGGTAGCGCTCGGCCAGGTCGTTGACGATCTCGGAGAGCTGCTTCTTGCCCACCGAGTAGTCGACGAACGGGTAGTCCTCGGGCAGCAGCTCGTTGAAGAGCGCGCGGCCCAGGGTCGTCCGCAGCCGGAAGGTGTCACCCTGCTGCCACTCGCCCGCGGCGTAGCCGCTGTCGGACGCAGTGCCCTCCTCCTGCGCCGGCGGCGTCCAGCCACGCGGCGGGATGGTGCCCACCGGGAAGCGGATGTCGATCGGCGACTGCAGCGCGAGCTCACCGGCGTCGAACGCCATGATCGCCTCGGCCGTGGAGCCGAAGGACCGGCCCTCGCCCTTGGTGTCGCGCAGCTCGCCGTCGGTGGTGAGGAAGAACAGACCGAGGACCATGTCCTGGGTCGGCATCGTCACCGGACGGCCGTCGGCGGGCTTGAGGATGTTGTTCGAGGACAGCATCAGGATGCGGGCCTCGGCCTGCGCCTCCGCGGAGAGCGGCAGGTGGACGGCCATCTGGTCACCGTCGAAGTCCGCGTTGAACGCGGTGCAGACGAGCGGGTGGATCTGGATGGCCTTGCCCTCGACCAGCTGCGGCTCGAAGGCCTGGATGCCGAGGCGGTGCAGGGTGGGCGCACGGTTCAGCAGCACCGGGTGCTCGGCGATGACCTCTTCGAGGACGTCGTACACGACGGTGCGGCCGCGCTCCACCATGCGCTTCGCGCTCTTGATGTTCTGCGCGTGGTTGAGGTCCACGAGCCGCTTCATCACGAACGGCTTGAACAGCTCCAGCGCCATCGCCTTCGGCAGACCGCACTGGTGCAGCTTCAGCTGCGGACCGACGACGATCACGGAACGCGCGGAGTAGTCCACACGCTTGCCGAGCAGGTTCTGACGGAAGCGGCCCTGCTTGCCCTTGAGCATGTCGGACAGCGACTTCAGCGGACGGTTGCCGGGGCCCGTGACCGGGCGACCACGACGGCCGTTGTCGAAGAGCGCGTCCACGGCCTCCTGGAGCATGCGCTTCTCGTTGTTCACGATGATCTCGGGCGCGCCGAGGTCGAGAAGCCGCTTCAGACGGTTGTTGCGGTTGATCACACGGCGGTACAGGTCGTTCAGGTCGGAGGTCGCGAAGCGGCCACCGTCCAGCTGCACCATCGGGCGGAGGTCCGGCGGGATGACCGGCACGCAGTCGAGCACCATGCCCTTGGGGCTGTTGCTGGTCTGCAGGAACGCGGAGACGACCTTCAGGCGCTTGAGCGCACGGGTCTTCTTCTGGCCCTTGCCGGTGCGGATGATCTCGCGGAGACGCTCGGCCTCCTCGTCGAGGTCGAAGGACTCCAGGCGCTTCTGCAGCGCGGCGGCGCCCATCGAGCCGTCGAAGTACGTGCCGAAGCGGTCACGCAGCTCGCGGTAGAGCAGCTCGTCGCCCTCGAGGTCCTGGACCTTGAGGTTCTTGAAGCGCGTCCACACCTCGTCGAGACGGTCGATCTCGCGCTGCGCACGGTCGCGCAGCTGCTTCATCTCGCGCTCGGCGCCTTCGCGCACCTTGCGGCGCACGTCGGCCTTGGCGCCCTCGGCCTCGAGCTCGGCCAGGTCGGTCTCGAGCTTCTTGGCGCGGGCCTCGAGGTCGGAGTCGCGACGGTTCTCGATCTGCTGACGCTCGACGGAGACGTGCGCCTCCAGCGAGGGCAGGTCACGGGTCCGGCGCTCGTCGTCGACGTACGTGATCATGTACGCCGCGAAGTAGATGACCTTCTCGAGGTCCTTGGGAGCCAGGTCGAGCAGGTAGCCCAGACGGCTCGGGACACCCTTGAAGTACCAGATGTGGGTGACGGGAGCGGCCAGCTCGATGTGACCCATCCGCTCACGACGCACCTTGGCGCGAGTGACCTCGACGCCGCAGCGCTCGCAGATGATGCCCTTGAAGCGGACGCGCTTGTACTTGCCGCAGTAGCACTCCCAGTCCCGGGTCGGACCGAAGATCTTCTCGCAGAAGAGTCCGTCCTTTTCGGGCTTGAGCGTGCGGTAGTTGATGGTCTCGGGCTTCTTGACCTCGCCGTGGCTCCACTGACGGATGTCGTCAGCGGTAGCCAGACCGATCCGGAGCTCGTCGAAGAAGTTGACGTCGAGCACTATGCGTCAATCCCTCTCAGGGTTGTAAGTCTTGGGGTCTGATACGGGGGTCCCGGGGCCGGCCGGAGGTTCAGGGATCTTCATCGCCGAACCTCCGGACCGGACTCCCGTCAGACCTCTTCGACGCTGCTCGGCTCGCGCCGGGACAGGTCGATGCCGAGCTCCTCCGCCGCGCGGAAGACGTCCTCGTCGGTGTCACGCATCTCGATGGACATACCGTCGCTGGACAGCACCTCCACGTTCAGGCAGAGAGACTGCATCTCCTTGATGAGCACCTTGAAGGACTCGGGGATGCCGGGCTCGGGGATGTTCTCGCCCTTGACGATGGCCTCGTAGACCTTCACGCGGCCGGTGACGTCGTCGGACTTGATGGTCAGGAGCTCCTGGAGGGCGTACGCGGCGCCATAAGCCTCCAGCGCCCACACCTCCATCTCACCGAAGCGCTGACCGCCGAACTGCGCCTTACCACCCAGCGGCTGCTGGGTGATCATCGAGTACGGGCCGGTCGAACGGGCGTGCAGCTTGTCGTCGACCAGGTGGTGGAGCTTGAGGATGTACATGTACCCGATGGAGATCGGGTCCGGGAACGGCTCGCCTGAGCGGCCGTCGAACAGCCTCGCCTTACCGGTCGGCTGCACCATGCGCTCGCCGTCGCGGTTCGGGATGGTGTGGTTCAGCAGACCCGCGAGCTCGTCCTCACGGGCGCCGTCGAACACCGGGGTGGCGACGTTGGTGCCCGGGGCGACCTGGTCGGCGCCGATGACCTGCAGGCGCTGCGCCCAGTCCTCGCCGAGACCGGAGACGTCCCAGCCGCGGCTGGCGAGCCAGCCGAGGTGGATCTCCAGCACCTGTCCCGGGTTCATTCGGGACGGCACACCCAGCGGGTTGAGGATGATGTCGACCGGGGTCCCGTCCTCGAGGAACGGCATGTCCTCGATGGGCAGGATCTTGGAGATGACGCCCTTGTTGCCGTGACGGCCGGCGAGCTTGTCACCGTCCGTGATCTTGCGCTTCTGCGCCACGTAGACACGAACCAGCTGGTTCACGCCCGGCGGCAGCTCGTCGCCCTCTTCACGGTCGAAGACGCGGACGCCGATGACCTTGCCGATCTCGCCGTGCGGCACCTTCAGCGAGGTGTCACGGACCTCACGGGCCTTCTCGCCGAAGATCGCGCGCAGCAGGCGCTCCTCCGGGGTCAGCTCGGTCTCGCCCTTGGGCGTGACCTTGCCGACCAGGATGTCGCCGGCGACGACCTCGGCGCCGATGCGGATGATGCCGCGCTCGTCGAGGTCGGCGAGGACCTCCTCGGAGACGTTCGGGATGTCCCGGGTGATCTCCTCGGGGCCGAGCTTGGTGTCACGGGCGTCGACCTCGTGCTCCTCGATGTGGATCGAGGAGAGGACGTCGTCCTGCACGAGGCGCTGCGACAGGATGATCGCGTCCTCGTAGTTGTGACCCTCCCACGGCATGAACGCCACGAGCAGGTTCTTGCCGAGCGCCATCTCGCCGTTCTCGGTGGCCGGGCCGTCGGCGAGGACCTGACCGGTGATGATCCGGTCGCCCTCGTTGACGATGACCTTCTGGTTGACCGAGGTGCCCTGGTTGGAGCGCGAGAACTTGGCCAGGCGGTACGTGATGTACGTGCCGTCGTCGTTGGTCGTGGTGATGTAGTCCGCGGAGACCTCCTGGACCACACCGTCCTTCTCGGCCTTGACCACGTCGCCGGCGTCGACGGCGGAGCGGTACTCCATGCCGGTGCCGACGAGCGGGGCCTCGCTCTTGATGAGCGGCACGGCCTGACGCATCATGTTCGCGCCCATGAGGGCACGGTTGGCGTCGTCGTGCTCGAGGAACGGGATCATGGCGGTCGCGACCGACACCATCTGGCGCGGCGAGACGTCCATGTAGTCCACGTCGTCACCGGGGACGTAGTCGACCTCGCCGCCACGGCGGCGGACCAGGACGCGGTTCTCGGTGAAGCGCAGGTCGTCGTCGAGCGTGGCGTTGGCCTGCGCGATGACGAAGCGGTCCTCCTCGTCGGCCGTCAGGTAGTCGACCTCGTCGGTGACGACACCGTCGGTGACCCGGCGGTAGGGCGTCTCCACGAAACCGAACGCGTTGACGCGGCCGTAGGAGGCGAGCGAGCCGATCAGACCGATGTTCGGGCCTTCGGGCGTCTCGATCGGGCACATGCGGCCGTAGTGCGAGGGGTGCACGTCACGGACCTCGAAGCCGGCCCGCTCACGGGAGAGACCACCCGGGCCAAGAGCCGACAGACGGCGCTTGTGGGTGAGACCCGACAGCGGGTTGTTCTGGTCCATGAACTGCGACAGCTGGCTGGTGCCGAAGAACTCCTTGATGGAGGCGACGACCGGCCGGATGTTGATCAGGGTCTGCGGCGTGATCGCCTCGACGTCCTGGGTCGTCATCCGCTCGCGGACGACTCGCTCCATACGCGCCAGACCCGTGCGGACCTGGTTCTGGATGAGCTCGCCGACGCTGCGCAGACGACGGTTGCCGAAGTGGTCGATGTCGTCGGTCTCGACGACGATCGTGGTGCCGTTGTCCGCACCCGTCTCGGTCTCGCCGGCGTGCAGCTTGACCAGGTACTTGATCGTCGAGATGACGTCCTCGACGGTCAGCACGCCCGCGTCGAGCGGAGCGTCCGCGCCCAGCTTCTTGTTGACCTTGTAGCGGCCGACCTTGGCCAGGTCGTAGCGCTTGGGGTTGAAGTAGAGGTTCTCGAGCAGCGTCTGCGCGGCCTCACGCGTGGGGGGCTCGCCCGGACGCAGCTTGCGGTAGATGTCGAGCAGCGCGTCGTCCTGGCCCTGGGTGTGGTCCTTCTCCAGGGTGGCGCGCATGGACTCGTACTCGCCGAACTCCTCGAGGATCTGCTCGGTGGTCCAGCCGAGAGCCTTCAGAAGGACGGTGACGGACTGCTTGCGCTTGCGGTCGATGCGCACACCGACCATGTCGCGCTTGTCGATCTCCATCTCCAGCCAGGCGCCCCGGGAAGGGATGATCTTGGCCGAGAAGATGTCCTTGTCGGACGTCTTGTCGATGGAGGAGTCGAAGTAGACACCCGGCGAACGGACCAGCTGCGACACCACGACACGCTCGGTGCCGTTGATGACGAAGGTGCCCTTGTTCGTCATGAGCGGGAAGTCGCCCATGAAGACCGTCTGGGACTTGATCTCGCCGGTCTCGTTGTTGGTGAACTCGGCCGTCACGAAGAGCGGGGCCGCGTACGTGAAGTCACGGTCCTTGCACTCGTCGATGCTGTTCTTCGGCGGCTCGAAACGGTGGTCGCGGAACGTCAGCGACATCGACCCGGAGAAGTCCTCGATCGGGGAGATCTCCTCGAAGATCTCCTCCAGACCGGACTTGGTGGGGACGTCCTGACCGGACTCCAGAGCCGCCTCGACCCGACTCTGCCAGGCGGTGTTCCCGAGCAGCCAGTCAAAGCTCTCGGTCTGCAACGCGAGCAGGTTGGGAACCTCGAGCGGCTCCTTGATCTTTGCAAAAGAGATGCGCAGCGGGGCAGTGCTGGCGGCGTTGTTCGTATTCGAGGTCGAGGCGTTGCGCGAGGCGGCCAAGAGGGGGTCCTTCCGAGGGCTCGGACTCACTACGCGCGTACCGGCCCCTCAGTCCCGGGCACGGAGACAGATATTCCCCGATTGGCAAAAAGGCCAGGTGGGAGATGTTCTGATCGTCCGGACTCAAGTGAGGGCATGCCCCTGGTGACGGGCAGGGGACAGCTAACAGGCAGCGCAAAGGGTCAGTGTAGCCACTTGGCACACTGATGTCCAGTGCGGGTTCTTCGAGACCCTCGTAGTTCTCAACGCCCTCTGTCCGGTAGCCCTCAACGCACGGTGATACTGCCCTCTCCGCCGTCGATCCATGCCTCGGATACGGATCCTTGTGACGACGCGTCCTGAGAATTGCGCGCTGCGTGCGGTTCGTCAAGGCCCCCTGGCGCGAACGAGGGCGCTCGGAGACACGACGAAGATCACCATACCCCCCGCTCAGAGGGGTACCAGGCAACCGTGGCCGCGCTCCCAGGAACGCCGAAGAGCGACCACCCAGATGGATGATCGCTCCTCGGTGCGTGGGCGTTACAGCCCCGGGAGGGGCAGTTTCAGCCTTCGCGTGCGGTCGTCGCCGACCGCGTGGTGTTACTTGACCTCGACGGACGCGCCGGCGGCCTTGAGGGACTCGGCAGCCTTCTCGGCGGCCTCCTTGGCGACCTTCTCGAGAACGGGCTTCGGGGCGCCGTCCACGAGGTCCTTGGCCTCCTTGAGACCCAGGGAGGTCAGCTCACGCACGACCTTGATGACCTGGATCTTCTTCTCGCCGGCGCCGGTGAGGACGACGTCGAACTCGTCCTGCTCCTCGACGGCGTCGGCAACGGCGGTCGGGCCGACGGGGGCGGCGGCGACCGCGGCGGCGGCGGTGACGTCGAACTTGTCCTCGAAGGCCTTCACGAACTCGGAGAGCTCGATGAGGGTCATCTCCTCGAACTGCGCGAGCAGGTCTTCCTGGCTGAGCTTCGCCATGGTGGGCGATCCTTCCACTAATTCGGCTGGTGCCGGTATGTACATGTGTGGCGGGCGTACTGTCGGCCCGCTACGACCTCTGCCTCAGACGGGACGCCTCAGGCGGCGGTCATTTCGCGAGCCGAGTTACTCGGCACCGCCCTGCTCGGCCTGCTTGGCGCGAAGAGCGTCCACGGTGCGGACGAGCTTCGAGGGAAGCGCCTGGAAGAGCTGAGCAGCCTGAGACTGCTTGCCCTTGAAGGCACCCGCCAGCTTGCTGAGCAGAACCTCGCGGGACTCGAGGTCCGCAAGCTTCTTGATCTCGTCGGCGGACAGCGCCTTGCCGTCAAGGACACCGCCCTTGATGACGAGGTTCGGGTTGTCCTTGGCGAAGTCACGAAGACCCTTCGCCGACTCCACCGGGTCACCGGTGATGAAGGCGACCGCCGTCGGACCGTTGAAAAGGTCGTCGAGCGTGTTGATCCCGGCCTCGTTGGCCGCAATCTTGGTCAGCGTGTTCTTCACCACGGCGTACTGGGCGTTCTCACCGAGCGAACGACGCAGCGTCTTGAGCTGCGCCACGGTGAGACCCCGGTACTCGGTCAGCACGGCGGCGTTCGAACTGCGGAACGCGTCCGTCAGCTCGGCTACCGCGGCAGCCTTGTCGGGCCTTGCCATAGAGCGTCGGCCTCCTTCCGGGTGATGAGGACCGCTCAGAAGGGGCTGTGACAGACGAAACGCCCCGGCGCAGGCGCACGGGGCGTGGCTCGACCGGACGAATTCCGTGGAAGGATTTCAGTTCGGGAGCACATCCACTGACACCTGCGCGGGTCGTCCGCATTGCAGCGGATCCTTCGGCCACCGCACACTCTGCTGAGTGCACGGCAACGACCAGCGGTCTTTGGCTTCTGCAGGAGCGTACGTGAACCGGTCGCCGTCAAGCAAATCCGCCCGTACGGGGACCTGCCGGGTACCCGGCAGGGCGTCCCGTGGCGGTCAGCCCGCGGCCTTGCGCAGCTGGTCGGCCAGGTCCACGGTGTCCGAGGCCGGCGGCGCCTTCACGGTCATGGGCTTGCCGAAGTCGGAGAAGGTGATGGTCAGGTCGAGCGGGCCGCGCCGGCCGAAGCCCTGCATGCGCAGCTGCCGGGTGCGGTCCTCGGCGTCGACCCACAGGTCCATGGTGAGCTCGTCCACGCCCAGCTTCTCGTACTGGGCGAGGCTCTTCTCGGTCCGCTGCCGGACCTTGGTCGGCCGGCCCTCGTAGGAGGCGCGGATCTCGTCGACCGTGGCCGTGCCCGCGTAGTGGTCGGTGCGGACGCCGCCGACGGTCTCGGCGCCGGCCTTCCTCAGGTCGTCGGCGGCGGCCAGGAAGCCGGTCTCGTGCGCCGGGTTGTCGCGGACCTTGTCGGACATCCCGCCGTTGGCGCCGGACTTCCCGAACTTGACCCAGTGCTTGCCGTCCTCGTCGGCTTCACCGGTGCCTATGTAGAGCACCCCGCCGACGAACCGGAACTCGCCCGTGCCCTTGTCGGGGCCGCTGAGCACGGTGGACTTCAGGCTCATGACCTGCGGCTTCGTGCCGATCATGGCCTCACCCCGGATCCGGCCCTCCTCCGGCGTCCGGCCGCTCGTGCGGTAGCGCAGGGACACCGGCTGTTCCGCCTTCTCCGCGGCCCGCGTGACCGCCGCGGCGGCGGACGAGTCACCCTCGCTCCCCGAGCCGCCCACCGCGGCACAGCCGCTGACGAGCAGCACGGACAGCCCGAGAACACCCACGGCAGACCTCATCCGATTTCCCCCAGAACCCCGTACAGAGAACACACGGTCGACGCACAGCAAGACCGTGAAGGTATCCCAGGAACCCGGAGGAGGTCCCGTGAATTAGGAGCCGCCGGCCGCCTCCTGCTGCTTCACCAACTCGCGGAAGTCCGTCGTGTCGCCGGCGGGGGGCGCCTCGGCCGCGACCTCGGTTCCGTAGTCGCTGTAGAAGGCGGTCTGGCTGTACGCGCCCGCCGTGGTCTCACCCTTCTCGACCTTCTTGGCCAGCAGGTCCCGGTCGTCGACCCAGATGTCGATGGTCTCGGTGGTGACGCCGGCCTGCTCCAGCGTCTTCTTCAGCTCGTCGAGCCGGCTCCGCCCGAGGTGGGAGTTGTTCTCGGCGAGCTCGGCCACCTCGACGGTGCCGGAGTAGTGCGTGGTGTTCCGGCCGCGCACCTTCTCCTCGCCGACCTCGTGGACGTCCCCCGAGGCCAGCAGCAGCCTGACCGACTGGTGGGGGGTGGTGTTGGTCAGCTGGTCCTTCAGATACGCGCCGGAGCCGCCGCCGAGCCTCGCCAGGTCGTCGTACGCGTACTTGATCCAGTGTCTGCCGCCGGCCTGCTTCGCGAAGGAGTCGCCCATCCTGGCGTAGTAGGCGTCCGGCAGGTACCGGGCCTCCATCGAGGTGGCGCCCATCTGCCGCATCGTGTCGGCCATGGTGCCGCCGGTGTAGGTGATGGTGAGCGTGCCGGTGAGGCCGTCCCTCCAGCCCAGGGCGCCCTCGGCGGTCATCGACATCACCGAGCCCATGGTCGTGGTGGACTCGACCTTCGCGGAGTCCGCGCCGTCGGTGGACTTCTCGGCGCTCTGCAGCGCCGCGACGGGGCTGAGCCGCGGGCTGCCGCCCTCGCCCTTCCCGGAGCCTCCCGAGCCGCCTGAGCCCCCCGAGCCGCCGCAGGCCGTCGCCCCCGCCAGCAGGGTCAGTGCCGCGATCGAGAGGCCCGCACGGCGCACACGCGTGCACTTCATTCGTCCCACCCCCATGGAAATGCCCGTCACTGGACGTTAACGCACAGCACTGACAGTCGTACGAAGAAAGAGAGGTACGACAAAAAGGGACGAGCCCCGCACCTCGAAAGGTTGCGGGGCTCGTCGCCGACTCGGGCGAACCGTCAGGTTCAGACCGCGGCCGGGTCCTCCTCGACGAGGAGGTTCCGGGTGCGGTTCGGGTCGACCTGGATGCCGGGGCCGATCGTGGTGCTGATCGCGGCCTTCTTGATGTAGCGACCCTTGGCGGCGGACGGCTTCAGACGGAGGATCTCCTCCAGCGCCGCGCCGTAGTTCTCCACCAGCTTGTCGTCCTCGAAGGACGCCTTGCCGATGATGAAGTGCAGGTTCGAGTGCTTGTCGACGCGGAACTCGATCTTGCCGCCCTTGATCTCGGTCACGGCCTTGGCCACGTCCGGGGTCACGGTGCCGGTCTTCGGGTTCGGCATCAGACCACGCGGGCCGAGGACGCGGCCGAGGCGGCCGACCTTGCCCATGAGGTCCGGGGTGGCGACGACGGCGTCGAAGTCCAGACGCCCCTTCGCCACCTCGTCGATCAGTTCGTCGGAGCCGACGATGTCGGCGCCCGCGGCCTCCGCGGCCGCAGCACGGTCACCGGTCGCGAAGACCAGGACCCGGGCGGTCTTGCCGGTGCCGTGCGGCAGGTTCACGGTGCCACGGACCATCTGGTCGGCCTTGCGCGGGTCGACACCCAGGCGGAAGGCGACCTCGACGGTGCCGTCGAACTTGCTGGTGGAGGTCTCCTTGGCGAGACGGACGGCCTCGAGCGGGGCGTAGAGCTTCTCCCGGTCGATCTTGGCGTCCGCAGCGCGGAGGGACTTGCTGCGCTTGCTCACTACTGCTCCAGTGTGTCTGAGGAGTCGTGGTACGGGCCGAGCAGGCCCTGCCACGGTGCTACGAAGGTGCTACGGGGCTGGGGTTCAGCCCTCGACCGTGATGCCCATGGAACGGGCGGTGCCGGCGATGATCTTCGACGCGGCGTCCAGGTCGTTGGCGTTCAGGTCGGGAAGCTTGGTCGTGGCGATCTCGCGGACCTGCGCCTCGGTGATCTTGGCGACCTTGGTCTTGTGCGGCTCGCCCGAGCCCTTCTCGACACCCGCGGCCTTGAGGATCATCTTCGCGGCCGGCGGCGTCTTGGTGACGAAGGTGAAGGAACGGTCCTCGTAGACCGTGATCTCCACCGGGATCACCCAGCCACGCTGCGACTCGGTCGCGGCGTTGTAGGCCTTGCAGAACTCCATGATGTTGACGCCGTGCTGGCCGAGCGCGGGGCCGACCGGCGGCGCGGGGTTGGCCGCACCGGCGTTGATCTGGAGCTTGATGAGCCCCGTGACCTTCTTCTTCTTGGGAGGCATTGCTCTCTCCGGGTCCTAGTGAGAGTTTTTTCAGCCTTCCGGTCCGGATGATCCGGATGGAGGCATACCGCACAACGATAACGGGTATCTGTGCGCGGCCAAAAACCGAGCAGGTCAGGCGAGCTGTGACAGCCCGCCTGACCTGGTCGGAGGCGTGTGTTCCAGAAGGAGCTAGTTCTTCTGGATCTGGTCGAAGCTGAGCTCGACCGGGGTCTCGCGGCCGAAGATCTCGACGAGGCCCTTGACCTTCTTCGAGTCGGCGTTGATCTCGTTGATCGTGGCCTGCAGCGTGGCGAACGGGCCGTCGGTGACGGTGACCGAGTCGCCCACCTCGAAGTCCAGCACCTGGACCTCGACCTTGCGGGCCGGAGCCGGCTTGCCCTCGGCCTCGGCGGCCTCACGGGCGGCCTTCTCCTCGGCCTCCGGAGCGAGCATCTTGACGATCTCGTCCAGGGTCAGCGGGTACGGGTCGTAGGCGTTGCCCACGAAGCCGGTGACGCCGGGCGTGTTGCGGACGACGCCCCAGGACTCGTTCGTCAGGTCCATGCGCACCAGCACGTAGCCGGGGAGCTTGTTCTGACGGATGGTCTTGCGCTCGCCGTTCTTGATCTGCGCGACCTCTTCCTGCGGCACCTCGGCCTGGAAGATGAAGTCCTCGACGTTCAGCGAGACGGCGCGCTGCTCCAGGTTGGTCTTCACGCGGTTCTCGTAGCCGGCGTACGTGTGGATGACGTACCACTCGCCGGGGAGGGTGCGCAGTTCCTCGCGCAGGGCGACGACGGGGTCGACCGGCTCGGCCGGCTCTTCCTCTTCGGCTTCCTCGGACTCTTCGGCGACGGCCTCGTCGGCGTCATCGTCCTCGGCGCCCGCGGCGTCCTCGTCCTCGACGTGCAGCGCGGCTTCCTCCGCGGGCTCGCCCGCCTCGGCCTCGGCAGCCTCGAACTCGTCCACCTCGTCCGAGCCCTCGACGATGTCGAGCTCGTCGTCCACGGACTCGTCCGGCTCGATGGCGTCGTTCAGGTTCTGGTCAGACACGGTGGCTGCTTCTTCCTGGATACATAGGGGTGGAACATGCGAAAGGGGCGCCGGATACCTCGGCGCCCTTCGCTCTAGGCTCAGCCAAAGACGTACTTGGCGGCGTGGCTGAGTCCATAGTCAATCACGGTCACCAGGCCGATCATGATGACGACGAACACGATCACCACGGTGGTGTACGTCGTCAGCTGACCGCGAGTGGGCCATACGACCTTGCGGAGCTCCGCAACGATCTGGCGATAGAAGAGCGCGAGGCGCTTGAGCGGGCCCTTCTTGGCGCGCTTGCCGCCCTTACGGGCCTTCTTCTTCGCCTCAGGCGCCTCGTCCTGGGCATCAGGCGTGTCGATGGAGCCCACGGCGTCCGCCATTCGTCCTCACCTGTTCCCGGGTCGTGGCCGTGCCGCGCCCGGTCTGAGCCGCACGGCGAGTGCATTGCTGTACGTACATGCGCTGCGCACACATCCTGGTGACGGAGTGTGTAGCAGGGCCGGAGGGACTTGAACCCCCAACCGCTGGTTTTGGAGACCAGTGCTCTACCAATTGAGCTACGACCCTTTGTGTGTCCCCAACGTACCGCATCCGCTCGGGTGCTCGGTGTGCACCGGTTGTGGCGCGGCTGTTGAAGGCCAACGACGTGTGAGTGTACGTGGTCTTGAGCGCCTCGTCGAACGGAAAGCGGCCTTGATCGGATTCCTTCGATTGTTCTCTCCGATGACCGGTCGGTTGACCAGTCCGTGAAACCCGTGTGCCGGGCCGGTTTCCGGTCTGAAACCATGGGCCCATGAGCGCTGCAATCCCTCCCACCGAGCGCCGGGTCTCCGCCCGAGTCGGCGCGATCTCCGAGTCCGCCACCCTCGCCGTGGACGCCAAGGCCAAGGCCCTGAAGGCCGCCGGGCGTCCGGTGATCGGCTTCGGCGCCGGCGAGCCCGACTTCCCGACCCCGGACTACATCGTCGAGGCCGCGATCGAGGCCTGCAAGAACCCCAAGTTCCACCGGTACACGCCGGCCGGGGGTCTGCCCGAGCTGAAGGCCGCGATCGCCGCGAAGACGCTGCGTGACTCCGGCTACGAGGTCGACGCCTCGCAGATCCTGGTCACCAACGGCGGCAAGCAGGCCATCTACGAGGCCTTCGCCGCGATCCTCGACCCGGGCGACGAGGTCATCGTCCCGGCCCCGTACTGGACCACGTACCCCGAGTCGATCCGGCTGGCCGGCGGCGTCCCGGTGGACGTGGTGGCCGACGAGACGACCGGTTACCGGGTCTCCGTCGAGCAGTTGGAGGCGGCCCGCACGGAGCGCACCAAGGTCGTGCTCTTCGTCTCCCCGTCCAACCCGACCGGCGCGGTCTACAGCGCCGAGGACGCCGAGGCGATCGGCCGCTGGGCCGTCGAGCACGGCCTGTGGGTCATGACGGACGAGATCTACGAGCACCTCGTCTACGGCGACGCGACGTTCACCTCGCTGCCGGCGATCCTCCCCGAGCTGCGTGACAAGTGCGTCGTCGTCAACGGCGTCGCCAAGACGTATGCGATGACCGGCTGGCGGGTGGGCTGGATCATCGGCCCGAAGGACGTCGTCAAGGCCGCGACGAACCTGCAGTCGCACGCCACCTCCAACGTCTCCAACGTGGCGCAGATCGCCGCCCTGGCCGCCGTCTCCGGTGACCTGTCGGCCGTCGAGACGATGCGCGAGGCCTTCGACCGCCGCCGCAGGACGATCGTCCGGATGCTCAACGAGATCGACGGCGTCGTCTGCCCGGAGCCCGAGGGCGCGTTCTACGCGTACCCGTCGGTGAAGGCGCTGCTCGGCAAGGAGATCCGCGGCAGGCGTCCGCAGGACTCGGTCGAGCTGGCCGCGCTGATCCTCGAGGAGTCCGAGGTCGCCGTGGTGCCGGGCGAGGCCTTCGGCACCCCTGGGTATCTGCGGCTGTCGTACGCGCTGGGCGACGAGGACCTCGTCGAGGGCGTGAGCCGTATCCAGAAGCTGCTGGCGGAGGCCAGGGACTGACCTCCGCTTCCCCCACGGGACCGCACGCCGACGCCGGTGTGCGGTCCCGCTGCTTTGTGCGAGCAAGACCACGTTCGGGGAAAGTGCTACCGAGACGCCCGGGAGGTACGGCAGGATCGCTGAATGGAGCGTGTACGTGATGTCTCTGAGCTGCCGAAAGCCCATCTGCACCTGCACTTCACCGGGTCGATGCGGGCCACGACCGTGCTGGAACTGGCCGACAAGTACGGCGTGCACCTGCCGGACGCGCTGACCGAGGCGTTGACCAGCGGGGAGCCACCCAAGCTGCGGGCCACGGACGAACGGGGCTGGTTCCGCTTCCAGCGCCTGTACGACGCGGCCCGGTCGTGTGTGCGGGAGCCGGAGGACATCCAGCGGCTGGTGCGGGAGGCCGCCGAGGAGGACCTCAAGGACGGCTCGCACTGGCTGGAGATCCAGGTCGACCCGACGTCGTACGCCCCCCGGCTGGGCGGGCTGATCCCGGCGCTGGAGGTCATCCTGGACGCGGTGGAGACGACGTCGCGCGAGACCGGCCTCGGGATGCGGGTACTGGTCGCGGCGAACCGGATGAAGCACCCGCTGGACGCCCGCACCCTGGCCCGGCTGGCCGTGCGGTACGCGGACCGCGGGGTGGTCGGCTTCGGGCTCTCCAACGACGAACGCAGGGGCATGGCACGGGACTTCGACCGGGCGTTCGCGATCGCCCGCGAGGGCGGACTGCTGTCCGCCCCGCACGGCGGCGAGCTCACCGGCCCGTCGTCCGTCCGCGACTGCCTGGACGACCTGTACGCGAACCGGCTCGGGCACGGTGTACGGGCGGCCGAGGACCCCCGGCTGCTGAAGAAGCTCGCCGAACGCGGTGTGACCTGCGAGGTGTGCCCGGCGTCGAACGTGGCTCTGGGCGTGTACGAGAAGCCCGAGGACGTTCCGCTGCGCACCCTGTTCGACGCGGGCGTCCCCATGGCGCTGGGCGCCGACGACCCGCTGCTGTTCGGCTCGCGGCTGGCCGCCCAGTACGAGATCGCCCGCCGCCACCACGCCTTCACGGACGAGGAGTTGGCGGAACTGGCCCGGCAGTCGGTGCGGGGCTCGGCGGCGCCCGAGGACGTACGCCGGAAGCTGCTCTCGGGCGTGGACGACTGGCTGGCGTCCTGAGCCCGGGACACCGAACCCGCCGAACCTGATGCGCGCCGAACCCGAAGCGCCGCCGCGGGGTGTCGAGCCCGGGACCACGGGAGCCCTGCGCCCTCGGCCCCGGCTCCCGGGAGCCGGTCGGGGCCTACAACCCGACGCCCACCATCACCGGCTCGTTGACCAGGGTGATCCCGAACGTCTCGCGCACGCCGGCGACGACCTCACGGGCCAGCGCCAGCAGGTCCTCGGTGGTGGCCGCGCCCCGGTTGGTGAGGGCGAGGGTGTGCTTGGTGGAGATGCGGGCGGGGCCGCTGCCGTACCCCTTGGTGAAGCCCGCCTTGTCGATCAGCCAGGCCGCGGAGGTCTTGGTGTGCCCCTCGCCGGCCGGGTAGGCGGGCGGCTCCGCGCCGTCGCCCAGCCGCTCCTTCACGCGTGCGTGGAACGCGGCGAAGCCGGCGTCGGTGAGGATCGGGTTGGTGAAGAACGAACCGGCCGACCAGGTGTCGTGGTCCTCGGCGTCCAGCACCATGCCCTTACCGGCGCGCAGCTTCAGCACGGTGTCGCGGGCGGCGGCGAGCGGCACCCGGTCGCCCGGTCCGACGCCCAGCGCGCGTGCCGTCTCGGCGTACTTCAGCGGCGCCGACAGCCCGCCCGCGTCCTCCAGCTCGAAACGGACGCGCAGGACGACGTACCGCTCCGGGTCGGCCTTGAAGCGGCTGTGCCGGTAGGAGAAGGCGCACTCCTCGGCGGTGAGCGTGACCGTCTCACCCGCCCGGCGGTCGTGGGCGATCACCTCGGTGATCGTGCTGGAGACCTCCTGGCCGTACGCCCCGACGTTCTGGATCGGGGTGGCGCCCGCCGAGCCGGGGATGCCGGCCAGGCATTCGATGCCGGCCAGGCCGGCCGCCACGGTACGGGCGACGGCGTCGCTCCACACCTCGCCCGCGGCCAGCTCCAGCCGCGTCCCGGTGAGTTCGCAGCCGCGGGTGGCGAGGCGCAGGGCCGTCCCCTCGAATCCCTTGTCGCCGATGACGAGGTTGGAGCCGCCGCCGACGATCAGCAGTGGCGTGCCGGCGGCGTCGGCCTCGCGCACGGCGGCGACCACCTCGGCGTCGGTGGTCGCGGTCACCAGCCTGGTGGCGGGGCCGCCCAGCCGGAAGGTGGTCAGCGGGGCGAGCGGGGCATCGTGGAGTTCCTGCACCCGCCCAGCCTACGAGACACCGCCGACAGCCCCGTCCGCCCGTCACACGTAAGGGGCGCCTCCCCATGGAAGACGCCCCTTACCGCTCGCTGCTCAGGCCAGTCGGACGACCGCCCGTGACATTCCCAGGACCTTCTGGCCGCCGCTGGTCACCGTCAGGTCCACCCGCACGGTGTTGTCGTCGAGCTTGGCGGCCACCTTGCCGGTGACCTCGATCACCGCGCCCCGATCGTCGTTCGGGACGACGACGGGCCTGGTGAAGCGAACGCCGTAGTCCACGAGGGCGCCCGGGTCGCCGGTCCAGTCGGTCACGACGCGGACCGCCTCGGCCATGGTGAACATGCCGTGCGCGATGACGTCCGGCAGGCCCACCTCCTTGGCGAACTTCTCGTTCCAGTGGATGGGGTTGAAGTCCCCGGAGGCGCCCGCGTACTGCACCAGGGCGGCCCGGTTCACGGGGAAGGACCGGGCCGGCAGTTCGGTGCCGACCTCGACGTCGTCGTAAGCGATCTTCGTCGTCATCGGTTCCTCACGCCTCCCCGTCGGTCTGCGCCGGCTCCGCCGCACGGGCGACCAGCTTGGTCCAAGCGGTCACGACGTGCTCGCCGGTCTCGTCGTGGACCTCGCCGCGGATGTCCAGGATGTCGTTGCCCGCCATGGACTTGACGGCCTCGATGGTCGAGGTGACCGTCAGCCGGTCGCCGGCGCGCACCGGACGCACATAGGCGAACTTCTGGTCGCCGTGCACCACACGGCTGTAGTCGAGGCCCAGCTGGGGGTCCTGGACGACCTGTCCCGCCGCCTTGAAGGTGATCGAGAACACGAAGGTGGGCGGCGCGATCACATCGGCGTACCCGAGCGCCTTGGCGGCCTCCGGGTCGGTGTACACCGGGTTGTCGTCCCCCACGGCCTCGGCGAACTCGCGGATCTTCTCGCGGCCGACCTCGTAGGGATCGGTGGGCGGGTAGCTCCGCCCGACGAAGGACTGGTCGAGCGCCATGGGCCTCGGCACCTCCTGGTTCTCTGCGTCGCTGTGCGTCGCTCTACTGACCGGTACGGGTCGCTCAACGACGCGAGGCCGCCCCCGATCACTCGGGGACGGCCTCGCATACGAGCCTGATTTATCGCGTTTCGCGGTGCGCGGTGTGCGCGTTGCAACGCGGGCAGTGCTTCTTCATCTCCAGTCGGTCCGGGTTGTTACGCCGGTTCTTCTTGGTGATGTAGTTCCGCTCCTTGCACTCCACGCAGGCCAGCGTGATCTTCGGGCGGACGTCGGTGGCAGCCACGTGAGTGCTCCTTGACGAACGGATGGGACAGATGTACGCATAAAAGAGTAGCCGATCGAAGGACCGACCCCACAATCGGCTACTGTCAGTAGCGGTGACCGGACTTGAACCGGTGACACAGCGATTATGAGCCGCTTGCTCTACCGACTGAGCTACACCGCTTTGATGGGATCAGGTCCCGCCTCGCGACGGGAACCTCACCCACCAGAGCCCCAATACGGAATCGAACCGTAGACCTTCTCCTTACCATGGAGACGCTCTACCGACTGAGCTATTGGGGCGAGCGATGAAGACATTACACGGTCCGCAGCCGTTCACCCAAATCCGTTTCGCGGGGCCTCCCCGGCCCCCTTCCCGGCCCCCTGCGGAGGCCGTCCGCAGGCCCGTTTCCTCGAGGTCCCGGGGGTCTCCGGAGCCCCTTCGGCACCGCGGACCACACCGGTACGACTATTGCGCTCCTCCCCGCCCTCACCGAACCTCCGCCCTAGGCTCGTCTCACTCTGCGTGATCATGCGTCCCACCACGACGCCTGTGTCCTCAGCGTCCTCTGCGTCCCGCGCAGTCCCGAGCCCCTGGAGCCCGATGCCCGACAACCGGCCGCAGCCGCCCCACTCGTGGTCGTCCCCCGGCGCCTCCTCGGGCACACCGGACCCGGCCGCCCTGCTGTTGTGCGGGGCGCGTCTGACGGACGGCCGCACCGTGGACGTACGGCTGGGCCGCGGGCGGATCGAGGCGGTCGGCACGGCCGGCAGTCTGGCGGCGGGGCCGATCCCCGGCGGCGCCCGCGTGGACCTCGACGGCTACCTCCTGCTCCCGGCCCCGGCCGAGCCGCACGCGCACGCCGACACCGCGCTCACGGCGGACGCCGACGGCCCCGTCTCGTACTCCCCCGAGGACGTCCAGCGCCGCGCCACCGAGGCGGTGCTGCTGCAGCTCGGCCATGGCGCGACCGCGCTGCGCGCCCATGTGCACGTGGGGGACGTCCAGGGCCTCGGCGCGCTGGCGGCCGTCCTGCAGGCCCGGCGCTCGCTGCGCGGGCTGGCCGAGCTGACGGCGGTGGCGATGCCGCGCGTGCTGACCGGCGCGGCCGGCGCGGAAGGGCTCGCCATCCTGCGGGACGCGGTGAAGATGGGCGCGGCGGTGGTCGGCGGCTGCCCGGACCTGGACCCCGATCCCGCCGGCTACGTGGAGACCGTGCTCGAGGTCGCCTCCGAACACGGCTGCCCCGTCGACCTGCACACCGACGCCGCCGACCCGGCCCGGCTCGCGCGCCTCGCCGCGATGGCCGGCGGTCTGCGGCCCGGCGTCGCCCTCAGCCCCTGCGGCGGCCTCGACCGCCTCCCCGCCGAGACGGCCGGCCGCACCGCCGACCAACTGGCCGCCGCAGGCGTGACGGTGGTCTGCCTGCCCCAGGGCGGCTGCGGCGCGGTCGAGGACCCGGGCGCAGCGCCCGTACGGCTGTTGCGCGCGGCCGGGGTGCGGGTGGCGGCCGGCAGCGGCGCGTTGCGGGACGTCTGCAACCCGGTGGGCCGTGGCGATCCCCTCGAGGCGGCCTATCTGCTCGCCTCGCGCCACGGCCTGCGTCCCGAGGACGCCTACGACGCCGTCAGCACGTCCGCGCGGGCCGCACTGGGCCTGCCCGAGGTCCGTGTGGAGGCCGGCTTCCCGGCCGACCTCCTCGCCGTCCGCGGCGACCGGCTGGCAGGGGTGCTGTCACTGGCGTACAGCCGGATCGTGATCCACCGGGGGCGCGTGGTGGCTCGCACGAGCGCCGTCCGCGAGTACTGCAACTCGGCGGCCGCCGAGGAGCTGGGCCTGCCTCGACAGGGGCGCGGTGGACCGTCCTAGCGCCACCCTGGGGCGGCACAGCGCACCCCGGCAGGGCGGGGCTGCGGGGATCGGCCTGTCAGGGTCGTACGGCGGCGGACGGGGGCGCCCGGGCGTACGGTCGGAACCATGCGCATTGTCATCGCTGGTGGTCATGGTCAGATCGCGCTGCGGCTCGAGCGGTTGCTCGCCGCGCGCGGGAACGAGGTCGCGGGGATCATCCGCAAGGCCGAACAGGGCGACGACCTGAGAACGGCCGGCGCCGAACCGGTCGTCCTGGACCTGGAGTCGGCGTCCGTCGAAGAGGTCGCACAGAGTCTGCGGGGCGCGGACGCGGCGGTCTTCGCGGCGGGCGCCGGCCCGGGCAGCGGGGTGCAGCGCAAGGACAGCGTGGACAAGGGCGCGGCCGTGCTGTTCGCGGACGCGGCGGTCCGGGCGGGCGTACGGCGCTTCCTGATCGTCTCGTCCATGGGCGCGGACCCGGAGCACCAGGGCGACGAGGTCTTCGACGTCTACCTGCGCGCCAAGGGCGAGGCGGACGCGTACGTGCGGAGCCTGGACTCCCTCGACTGGACGATCCTGCGCCCGGGCGCGCTCAAGGACGACGCCGGGACCGGCCTGGTCCGCCTGGAGGCGCGCACGGGCCGCGGCGCCGTCCCGCGAGAGGACGTGGCCGCCGTGCTGGCGGAACTCCTCGAGTCGCCGGCCACGTCGGGCCTCACCCTGGAGCTGATCAGCGGCTCGACACCGGTGTCGGTCGCCGTGAAGGCGGTGGCGGGGAACTGAGGGCGGCGGCCGGCGCGGGTTGACGGCGGCTGCGGGGCCGGTCCCGGGGCGCCGGGAGGCCGTTGCGGCGGCGGGAGCCCGACGGATGGGCGCGAGACGTGGTGCCGCCCCCACGTTCGGGGGCGCGCGACGTTGTGCGCCCGCGGGCACGCACGCCGGCGCACACTCGGGGCGCGGGCGCGCTAGAAGAGCGGCAGCTGTCCCGGGAAGTCGGGGACCGCATACCCGTCCAATGACGGCTGGACGGCTCCCAGTTGCGCCGTCCTCCTCGAGCCCGGGCAGGAGACGAGGTCCCCGCTCTCCCGGGTCCCCGGCGGGTCGTGCCGCGCGAAACGGCCGGCGACGACGGCGATCTCGCGACGGCACTCCGGGCAGCTTCTACGGCGGCTGGACAGGCTGGACATGAGGTCAGTGTGCCCCAGTGGGCCACGCGGGTACCCCGTGCCCGGACGCGCCCCGCTCGCCGCGCGAAACCGCCGTCACGTCCCTAGCATCCGTACACGTGGCACATACCTTCGAGGAACTCGTGGAGAAGCAGCGTGCGGCCGACGAGGCACACGCGAGGGTCGAGCAGTTGCGGGACGCGTACGGCGCGCCGACGAACGCTCCCTGGTCGGAGACCCAGACGGACACCTACGAGACGGCCTGGCGCGCCTGGCGCGACCTCGCCCGCGACGCCCAGACATCGGTGACGGAGTACGCCAAGGACGAGAAGAGGCCCCGCACCGACATCGAGGTGGAGGTGAAGAGGACGGCGAAGACGCCCCCGGGGGCGGACGGGACCCCGGAGAACGGCTGAAGCCCTCGCGGAGCCGGGTCCCGGACACGAAGAAACCCCTCCGCTCTGCGTTTCCGCAGTTCGGAGGGGTTTCTCTCTCAGCGTGGCGGCGCCAGGATTCGAACCTGGGAAGGCTGAGCCGGCAGATTTACAGTCTGCTCCCTTTGGCCGCTCGGGCACACCGCCGGGTTTGCCGCCTGTTCGAACCGCTTTTCGGCGGTGCTCCCTGGCAACGACGTAAACGATACCCGATGCGCAGGGGTGCTTCGCCACCTGATTCCGCGGCGCCCGGAGGGGGCGGGGTGGCTAGGCTTGTGCGGATGCGGCCCGGGATCACGCCGGGCTCGGCGGTCACCCCCACGTGCGCCGATACGCACCCTGACACGCACCCCGATACAAGGAGCCACAGGACATGGCCGACTCCAGTTTCGACATCGTCTCGAAGGTCGAGCGGCAGGAGGTCGACAACGCCCTCAACCAGGCCGCCAAGGAGATCTCGCAGCGCTACGACTTCAAGGGCGTGGGCGCCTCGATCTCGTGGTCCGGTGAGAAGATCCTCATGGAGGCGAACTCCGAGGACCGGGTGAACGCTGTCCTCGACGTCTTCCAGTCCAAGCTGATCAAGCGCGGCATCTCGCTGAAGGCGCTGGACGCGGGCGAGCCGCAGCTCTCCGGCAAGGAGTACAAGCTCTTCGCGGACATCAAGGAGGGCATCTCCCAGGAGAACGCGAAGAAGGTCGCGAAGCTGATCCGTGACGAGGGCCCCAAGGGCGTGAAGGCCCAGGTGCAGGGCGAGGAACTGCGGGTCAGCTCCAAGAGCCGCGACGACCTGCAGACCGTCATCACCCTGCTCAAGGGCCAGGACTTCGACTTCGCACTGCAGTTCGTGAACTACCGGTAGTCGACGTACGGGCAAGGGCGGGCGCCCCTCGGCGTCCGCCCTCGCGTTCGGCCGGGTCGCAGCGGACTCAGTCGCGTGAGTTGCCGAACAGCAGGCGGTAGACGATCAGGAGCACGAGCGATCCGCCGATCGCGGCGGCCCAGGTGGCACCGTCGTAGAAGTCCTTGGCGACGGGGTGGTCCAGCCAGCGGGCCGATATCCAGCCGCCGATGAACGCGCCCGCGACACCGATCAGGGTCGTGCCGACGAAGCCGCCCGGGTCGCGCCCGGGCAGCAGGACCTTGGCGATGACTCCGGCCAACAACCCCAGGATGATCCAGCTGATGATGCTCATGCCCTGAACCTGCCCTTCCGTGCTGTGCCCACCCGTGCTGTCCGGGCACTGTGATGTCGCTCGCCCCGGACGGGCCGCGCTCTCTCCGGCGCGCCCCGCGTCCTGCGTCGCACGCGGGTTCGTGCCGAACTGATCGGAACGACGCATGACGGCGGTCGGCGGTTCCGGCATCGGTGGGCACCGGCAACGCGCCCACCGGCGACGACGAACGGCCTACCCGCGCGGTCAGCGCCGTATGCGCCGTCAGCTTCGTCAGCGCGAGGCGAACGGCCGGTCGGTGGGCACGATTTCGCGGCCCAGCGGGAACAGCGAGACCGGGATCAGCTTGAAGTTCGCGATGCCGAACGGGATACCGATGATGGTCAGGCACAGGAGGAAGCCGGTGACGATGTGGCCGATGGCCAGCCACCAGCCGGCGAGCACCAGCCACAGCACGTTGCCGAGGCAGGAGGGCGCGCCCGCGTCACGCCGCTCGACGGTCGTGTAGCCGAAGGGCCAGAGCGCGAAGACGCCGATGCGGAACGCGGCGACGCCGAAGGGGATGCCGATCACGGTGATGCAGAGCAGCACGCCTGCGAGCAGGTAACCGAGGAACAGCCAGAAGCCGCTCAGGATCAGCCAGATGACGTTCAGAATGGTCTTCACTGGGGGCGACCTGCCATTTTCTCGAGCCGGGCGATTCGCTCCGCCATCGGCGGGTGCGTCGAGAACATCTTGGAGAGTCCCTGGCCCGGGCGGAAGGGGTTCGCGATCATCATGTGGCTCGCGGTCTCGATACGGGGCTCCGGCGGAAGCGGAAGCTGCTTGGTGCCCGTCTCCAGCTTGCGCAGGGCGCTCGCGAGCGCCAGCGGGTCGCCGGTGAGCTGGGCGCCCGAGGAGTCCGCCTCGTACTCCCGGGAGCGGCTGATGGCGAGCTGGATGAGGCTGGCGGCGAGCGGACCGAGGATCATGATCAGGAGCATGCCCAGGATGCCGGGGCCGTCGTCGTCGTCGGAGCGCCCGACCGGGATCAGCCAGGCGAAGTTGACCAGGAACATGATCACCGAGGCGAGCGCTCCGGCGACCGAGGAGATCAGGATGTCGCGGTTGTAGACGTGGCTGAGCTCATGGCCGATGACGCCGCGCAGTTCGCGCTCGTCGAGGAGGCGCAGGATGCCTTCCGTGCAGCACACGGCGGCGTTGCGCGGATTGCGGCCGGTCGCGAAGGCGTTGGGCGCCTCTGTCGGGGAGATGTACAGGCGGGGCATGGGCTGCCGGGCCTGGGTGGAGAGCTCGCGGACCATGCGGTACAGGGCCGGGGCCTCGAACTCGCTCACGGGGCGGGCACGCATCGCGCGTAGAGCCAGCTTGTCGCTGTTCCAGTACGCGTACGCGTTGGTGCCGAGCGCGATCAGAACCGCGACGACGAGCCCCGTACGGCCGAAGAAGCTGCCGATGACGATGATGAGTGCCGACAGCCCCCCGAGGAGTACTGCGGTCCTGAGCCCGTTGTGCCGGCGGTGCACGGTACGCCCTCCAAGTCGTGCAGCAGGGGAACCCTTTGCTTGCGGATCTTCCTGTTCTCCGGTGGCACTGGTGCCGTGATGTCACCTCCAGTGCACCCTCCCGTACTGGTCAACGCCAGGCGGGAGGCACGAGTTCCCTTGTGCGTGGGGGCAGGGGTGTGAGCCGTCCGGGTGAGGACGGGGCCCGCCACGCGCGCGTGGGATCAGAAGAGACCTGTGTCGGCGAAGCGCAGGATCAGCTGGGGCGCTCCGGAGAGGGCGATGCCGACGGCCGCCGTGAGGGCGATCGCGGCCGTGAGGGGGGCGGGAACACGGTGCTTCTCGGTTTCGCCCTCACGCGCGCGGAAGAGCAGCGCCGTCCACTGGAGGTAGTAGTACAGGGCGATGACCACGTTGACGGCCATGACCACGGCGAGCCAGCCGAGTCCGGCGTCGACGGCCGCCGAGAAGACGGTGACCTTCGCGAAGAGGCCGATGACGCCCGGCGGCAGTCCGGCCAGGCAGAGCAGGAAGAAGGCCAGCAGGAGGGCGGCGAGGGGGTTTCTGGCGTAGAGGCCGCGGTAGTCGGTGAGCCGGTTCGCCGTGCTGGTCCGTCCGACGAGGGCGGCCATGGCGAAGGCGCCGAGGTTCACCGCGGCGTACATGAGGGCGTACGCGACGGTGGAGCCGACGGCGTGCTCGGCGTCGTCGGAGTACGCGGCGGCGGCGATCGGCACCAGGAGGTAGCCCGCCTGGCCCACGGAGGACCAGGCGAGGAGGCGTACGGCGCTGTACGCGCGCGTGGCCTGCTGGCGGAGCGCCCCGACGTTGCCGACGGTCATGGTGAGGGCGGCGAGGGCGGCCAGGGCGGGGCCCCAGACGTCGGCGTACGACGGGAAGGCGACGACGGTGACGAGGATGAGGCCGGAGAAGCCGACGGCCTTGCCCACGACCGACAGGTAGGCGGCGATGGGCAGGGGTGCGCCGACGTAGGTGTCGGGGACCCAGAAGTGGAAGGGGACGGCGGCCGTCTTGAAGGCGAAGCCGACGAGGGTGAGCACCACGCCGGTCTGGGCCAGGGTGTGCAGCTGCCCGTCGACGCGCTGGATGCGGTCGGCGACCTGGGTGAGGTAGAGGGTGCCCGTTGTCGCGTACACGAAGCTGATGCCCAGGAGGCTGACCGCGGTCGCCGTCACGGACGACAGGAAGAACTTGAGCGCGGCCTCGGAGGACCTGCGGTCGCCGTGCCGGATGCCGACGAGGGCGAAGGCCGGCAGGGAGGCCACCTCCAGGGCGACGACCAGGGTGGCGAGGTCGCGGGAGGCGGGCAGCAGGGCTGCGCCGGCGGCGGAGGACAGCAGCAGGAACCAGAACTCGCCCTCGGGAAGGCGCCCGCGCGCGTCCTTGAGAGCGGTGACCGACAGCAGCGCGACCAGCAGGGCTCCCCCGAGCACCAGGAACTGGACGACCAGGGTGAAGTGGTCTGCCGTGTAGCTGCACGCGCGCGTGTCGCCGGTCAGGCAGAAGGTGGCGCGGTCGCCGTCCAGGAGGGGCAGGAGAAGGGCCGTGGAGGCGGCGAGGCCTGCGACCGAGAGCCAGCCGAGCAGCGGCTTGCGTGCCTCGCCGACGAAGAGATCGGCGACGAGGACCACCAGGGCGACGACCGCCGCGAGGGTGGGCGGTGCGATGGCCGTCCAGTCGACGGACTGGACCACGGACTCGGCCAGGGCCTGGGCCGACGGGTGGGCCACGGGGCTCATCGGGTGCCTCCTGCGAGGAGCTGCTGCACGGCCGGGTCCGTGAGGCCGAGGAGGGCCTTCGGCCACAGGCCGGCGACGACGGTGAGGGCGACGAGCGGGGTCCAGGCCACGAACTCGTAGGTCTGCACGTCGGCGAGGCGCGGGGCGTCCTGCCGGACCGTGCCCATGCAGACCCGCCGGACCACGACGAGCAGGTAGGCGGCCGTCAGCAGGGTGCCGAACGCGCCGATCGCCGTGAACACGAGGAACGCGGGGCGGCTGAGGCCTTCTGCCGGGTCGAACGCGCCGAACAGGGCGAGCATCTCGCCCCAGAACCCGGCGAGACCCGGAAGGCCGAGCGAGGCGACCGCGGCGAAGGCGAGGAGGCCGCCGAGGCGGGGGGTCCTGCCGTACAGGGCGGCGCCGGTCTGCTCGGCGAGGGTGTCCAGGTCGGTCGTGCCGGTGCGGTCCTTCAGGGCTCCGACCAGGAAGAAGAGGAGGCCGGTGATGAGGCCGTGGGCGATGTTGGCGAACAGGGCGCCGTTCACGCCGGTCGGCGTCATCGTCGCGATGCCGAGGAGGACGAAGCCCATGTGACCGACGGAGGAGTAGGCGATCAGGCGCTTGAGGTCGCCCTTCGCTCCCTGCTTGGCGAGGGCCAGGCAGGCCAGGGACCCGTAGATGATCCCGACGACGGCGAAGGCGGCCAGGTAGGGCGCGAAGACGCGGAAGCCGTCCGGCGCGGCCGGCAGCAGGATGCGGACGAACCCGTATGTGCCCATCTTCAGCATCACGCCCGCCAGCAGGACCGAGCCGACGGTCGGGGCGGAGGTGTGGGCGTCGGGCAGCCAGCTGTGCAGGGGCCACATCGGGGTCTTGACCGCGAGCCCGAGACCGATCGCGAGAACGGCGATGACCTGCACGGATGTGGTCAGCGACCGGCCGTTGTCAGTGGCGAGTGCCACCATGTCGAATGTGCCCGCCTTGATTCCGATCAGGAGCAGGCCGAGCAGCATGACCACGGATCCGAGCAGCGTGAAGAGGATGAACTTCCAGGCCGCCTGGGTCCGGCCGGCGCCGCCCCAGCGGGCGATGAGGAAGTACATCGGGATGAGCACGGTCTCGAAGGCGAGGAAGAACAACAGAAGGTCGAGGACGGCGAAGGTCGCGAGGGTGCCGGACTCGAGCACGAGCACCAGGGCGACGAACGCCTTGGGTGAGGGGCCCGCGGGCAGCTTGAAGTAGGAGTAGAGCGCGCAGAGGAAGGTCAGCAGCGCGGTCAGGACCAGCAAGGGGAGGGAGATGCCGTCGATGCCGAGGTGGATGCGCACGTCGAGCGCGGGGATCCAGCTGATGTCCGTGGTGGCCTGCATCTTCGACGGCTGGTCGTGGTCGAAGCCGACCGCCAGGGCGATCGCGGCGAGGAGGATCACACCGGTCACGGTCACGCCGTGCCGGAGGACGGCCTGCTCGGGTGACTTCCCCTTCAGCCCGGGCGGGGCGGGCAGCAGGGCGGCGGCGGCGCCGAGAAGCGGGCCGACCACGATGAACGCCAGAAGAACCTGCATCACGGACTCGTTGATAGGGATCACGCCTGCTCACGCTCCCGAGGCGACGAGAAGGGCGGCGACCGCCAGGACGACGGTGCCGGCGAGCAGCGCGCTCACATAGGTCTGGACGTTGCCGGTCTGGGCACGCCGTACGGCGAACCCCAGCCAGCGGGGCAGGGCGCCCGCGCCGCGGACGTACGTCTCGACGACCTCGCGGTCGAGGAACCTGACGAGCTGGGCGCCGGCCTGCACGGGGCGCACGAACAGCACGTCGTACAGGGCGTCCAGGTGGAAGCCGACAGCCGCGTGGCGGTGCAGCGGGCCGAGCAGGAGCCGCCCGGGATCCGCCGGGTCGGGAGCGGAGGCCACGTCGCCGTAGGCGGGTGCGTGCGTCGCGATGGCCTCGGCCTCGACCTGCGCCGCGTCGGCCTCCGGGTGGGCGGCCACCGCACCCAGGGGGGTGCCGGCGGCCAGTCCGGCGAGGTGCCGCCAGGCGGCGAACATGACGAGTCCGCCTGCCAGAGCCACGCCGGTGCCCACCACGGAGGTGGTGAGGGTCGGGGCGAGGTCGTCGCCGTCGAACCAGTCGGGGAGCGTGCGGTAGGCGAGCGCGCCGAGGGCGAGGGAGGGCACCGCGAGCACCCACAGCACCACGGTCATGGTCAGCGGCTGGCGACCGTGATCGGGGGCTTCGGCCCCCTGACCGCGGAAGGCGAGCAGCCACAGTCGGGTCGCGTAGGCGGCGGTCAGGAGAGCGGCGACCAGCCCGGCGACGAGGACGATCCAGCCGGCGGCGCCGGGGACGTGCGCGCTGTGGCCGGTGGTCGCGTGCTCGGCCGCGCCGAGGACCGACTCCTTGGAGAAGAAGCCGCTGAACGGCGGGATCGCGGCGAGCGCGAGGAGCGCCACGGTCATCGTCCAGTAGGCGTCGGGGACACGGTCGCGCAGGTGGCTCATGCGGGACATGGCGGCCAGCGAGTTGGTGCCGGCTGCGTGGATGACCACGCCGGCCGCGAGGAAGAGCAGCGCCTTGAAGGCGCCGTGCGAGAGGAGGTGGAAGACGGCGGCGCTGCGGTCGCCGACGGCGAGGGCGCCCGTCATGTAGCCGAGCTGGCCGATCGTCGAGTAGGCGAGGACGCGCTTGATGTCGTCCTGGGCGAGCGCGGACAGGCCGGATCCGACCATCGTGACGCCGGCCATCACGGCGAGCACGACCATCGCGGCCGCGGAGGCCTCGAACACCGGGAGGAGACGGGCGACGAAGTAGACGCCGGCGGCGACCATCGTCGCGGCGTGGATCAGCGCGGAGACGGGTGTGGGGCCGGCCATCGCGTCCGGGAGCCAGGTGTGCAGAGGGAACTGCGCGGACTTTCCGGCCACGCCCGCGAGGAGCAGCAGGGCGACGACGGTCGGGTGGTCGAGGCCGCCGTGCGCGACGGCGCCGAGGACCTTCGTGATGCGGAAGGAGCCCGCGTCGGCGCCGAGTGCGAACAGGCCGATGAGGAAGGGGACGTCGCCGAGCTTGGTGACCAGGAAGGCCTTGATGGAGGCGGCGCGGGCCTCCGGGGTCTCCCAGTAGTGGCCGACCAGGAAGTAGGAGCAGATGCCCATGACTTCCCAGCCGACCAGCAGCACGATCAGGTCGCCGGAGTAGACGACCAGCAGCATCGCGGAGGTGAAGAGCGAGACCAGCGCGGCGTACGAGGCGTAGCGCGGGTCGTCGCGCAGGTAGCCGGTCGAGTAGATCTGCACGCAGCCGGCCACGAGAGCGACCAGGACGGCGACGAGGGCGGCGAATCCGTCGATGTGCAGGGCGAGTTCGATCGGGACGGATCCGGTGGGAGTCAGCTCGGTGGCCGCGTCGACGGCTGCGTCTCCGCCCTGGCGCACCGCGACGACCGCGGCCAGCGCGAGCGCGGCGAGGGTCGGCAGGACGGCGAGCGGGCGGACGAACCCGGGCGCGGTTCGGCCGAGGAGGAGGCCGACGGCTGCGCCCAGGAACGGGAGGAGGGGGACGAGGACGGCGAGGGTGGTCGTGGTCACGCGGTGGCCTCAGCCTTCTCGGCGGCCGCTCCGGTCGCGGGGTCGCCGTCGGCGCCGTCGGCGGCAGGGGTCTCGTGGCCCTCGGCGGTGTCGCGGAGCCGGTCGATGTCGGCGGTGCCGCGGTTGCGGTGCACGGCGAGGACGATCGCCAGGCCGATGCCGATCTCGGCGGCGGCGATGGCGATGGTGAACAGGGTCAGGGCCTGACCGGAGTGCAGGGTTTCCTCGGCGGTCCTGCTGAGCCAGACGTCGAACGCGACCAGGTTGAGGTTGACGGCGTTGAGCATCAACTCGACCGACATCAGGACCAGGATCGCGTTGCGGCGGGCGAGGACGCCGTACAGGCCGGTGCAGAAGAGGAGAGCGGAGAGGACGGCGGGATAGACGAGGTGCATCAGCGGGCGCCTTCCTGCTCGGCCGGGTTCTGCCGGGCGTCCGGGACGGTGGGGGAGCTCTCGGATCTTCCGGAACTGTCCGTGACGGGTCGGGAACCATCGGTGACGGTCCGGGCGTTCACGGGGGGAGAGCTCGAATCGGCCTTCGCCTTGCGGGACAGGACGATCGCGCCGACCAGCGCCGCGAGAAGGAGGACGGAGAGAGCCTCGAAGGGGAGGACCCAGTTCTGGAAGAGGCTCGCGCCGGTGACCTCGGTCGAGCCGGCGGCCGGGCCGTCCAGCTCGATCCAGGTGCTGCGGAAGGCGTCGACGACCACCCAGACCAGGGCGGCGGCCGCGGCGACGGCGACCGTGAGCGCGGCCCATCGATTACCGGAGTCGGCATCCGGCGAGCGGCCGATGGGGGCCTTGGTGAGCATCAGACCGAAGAGGAGGAGCACGACGACGGAACCGACGTAGATGAGGACCTGCACCCAGGCGATGAACTCGGCGGTGAGCAGGAGGTATTCGACGGCCAGACCGCCGAGGGCGACCACGAGCCACAGGGCCGCGTGCACCAGCTGCCTCGTGGTGACGGTGACGAGGGCTGCGCCGAAGGTGACCAGTCCGACGAGAAGGAAGGCGATCTCGACGCCGGTCGGGGAGAGGAAGCCCTGCGGGGCCTCGGCGAGGGTCACGCGTCTCCTCCCTCGGGTTCGGTGGGCCGGGGTCCGGCGGGCTCGGGTCGGGCGGCGGCCAGTTTCTCGGCCGACTTACGGGCGGCCGCGATCTCCTTCGGCTCCTCGGCGGCCGGGTCGAGGGCCGGCGGGGCCGGCACGGTCCACATCCACTCGCGGAGCTTGTCGCGCTCGTGGGTGAGCTCGTGGATGTCGGTCTCCGCGTACTCGAACTCCGGGGACCAGAACAGAGCGTCGAAAGGACAGACCTCGATGCAGATACCGCAGTACATGCAGAGCGAGAAGTCGATGGCGAAGCGGTCGAGCACATTGCGGCTGCGCTCGCGTCCGCCTGGAGCGGCGGGCGGCACCGTCTCCTTGTGGGAGTCGATGTAGATGCACCAGTCGGGGCACTCACGGGCGCACAGCATGCAGACCGTGCAGTTCTCCTCGAACAGTCCGATGACCCCGCGGGTGCGGGGCGGGAGCTCGGGCTGGGCGTCCGGGTACTGCTGGGTCACGGTCTTCCGCGTCATCGTGCGGAGGGTGACGGCCAGGCCCTTGGCGAGGCCGCTGCCGGGGATCGACAGACGGGGCCGCCCGGAGGGCGCCGCCGGGGCCGCCGGCGTGTGGTGGTCGGGTGACGGGCGGGACATGGCTACTGGATCACCACCTTGACGATGCCGGTGAGGGCGATCTGGGCGAGGGAGAGGGGGACGAGGAGGGTCCACGAGAACTTCTGCAGCTGGTCCTCGCGCAGCCGGGGGTAGGTGACGCGCAGCCAGATGACGAGGAAGGCGAGGACGGCCGTCTTGAGCAGGGTCCAGACCCAGCCGAGGCCGTCGGCGCCCCAGGGGCCGTGCCAGCCGCCCAGGAAGAGGACGGTGGTCAGCCCGCACAGGACGACGATCCCGGCGTACTCGGCGAGGAGGAAGAGAGCGAAGCGCAGGCCGGTGTACTCGGTGTACGCACCGAAGATGATCTCCGAGTCGGCGACCGGCATGTCGAAGGGAGGGCGCTGGAGTTCGGCCAGACCGGCGATGAAGAAGACGATCGCGCCGGTGATCTGCCAGGGCAGCCACCACCACTCGAACGCGTCGACGATGCCGGGCAGGGAGACCGTCCCGGCCGCCATCGCCACCGAGGCGGCGGTGAGCAGCATCGGCAGTTCGTAGGCGAGCAGCTGAGCGGCGGTGCGCAGGCCGCCGAGAAGGGAGAACTTGTTGGCGCTGGCCCAGCCCGCCATGAGGGAGCCGAGCACGCCGACGCCCATCACGGCGAGGACGAAGAAGATCCCCGCGTCCAGGACCTGGCCCACGGCGCCCTCGCCCGGGCCGATGGGGATGGCGAGGAGGACCAGCAGATACGGCAGGAGGGCCACGGCCGGCGCGAGCTGGAAGATACGGCGGTCCGCGCCCGCGGGGACGATGTCCTCCTTCTGCGCGAACTTCACGCCGTCCGCGACGAGCTGGGCCCAGCCGTGGAAGCCGCCCGCGTACATCGGGCCCAGGCGGCCCTGCATATGGGCCATCACCTTGTGCTCGGTCTGACCGACGATCAGGGGGAAGGTGAGGAAGACGACGAAGACGACCAGGAGTCGCAGGGCGACGTCGAGAGCGTCGTTCACTGCGGGCCTCCTGCAGGGTCGTCATCGGGGGCGGGACGCTCGGAGCCCGGACGCTCCGGACTCGGACGCTCGGAGGTCGAACGCCCGGAGCCGGGACGCTCCGCGCTGGACCCCCGGTCGCTCGGCTCCGGGCTCGCGTCGGGCTCGGGTGCCGGGCTCGCGTCGGGCTCGGGTGCCGGGCTCGCGTCGGGCTCGGGTGCCGGGCTTGTGTCGGGCTCGGGGGTCGGGGCCGAGGGGGACTCCGGCTCCGTCTTCGGCCGGCCCGCCGCCTGGGACTTCGGCATCGGCTTCGGCTCGGCTGCCTGCTCGCCTTCCGCTTTCGGACTCGGTCCGGACGTCTGCTCTTCGCCCGGCTGCGGCTTCGGCTTTTCGGGTGCCTGCGGCTTCGGCTCGGCTGTCGGCTCTTCGTCCGCCCGAGGCTTCGCCGCTTCGGGTGCCTGCAGGTCGGGGGCGATCGTCGGCTCTTCGCCCGCCTGGGGCTTTGGCTCTTCGGGTGCCTGTGGGGCGTCGAAGGCGGGGCGGGCGTGGTGCCAGGGGGCGTCGGACGAGCGGGAGGCCGTCGAGGGGCGGGCCGGGGGGGCGGAGGACGCCGCCGGGGGTTGGGGGAGCTGGGAGGCGGAGCCCTGGGAGGCGCTGCGGGCACGACGTGGTCCGGCCGGGGTTCCCGGGGTCCCGGGGGCCGAGGCAGGCGGTGCTGTCGCAGGCTGCGTGGGTGTCGTGCCGGGGTCGCCGGCGGTGTCGGACGCTGTCGCCGGCGGTGTGGACGCGGGCGGCGGTGTCGTCGTCGGGACCGTCTGGCTGGATGAGCCCTGTGATGACGTGCGGGCGCGGCGGACGGGGCGGTCGCCTGTCGCACGGGCGGCCGGGGTTCGGGCGGGCCGCGCCGGGGCCGGGGGGAGCTGACCCTTCAGGGGCCCCCACTCGTTGGGGTCGGGGACGCCCGGGGGAAGCATCTGCCGGCGCTTGGGGCCGCCGTGTTCGGACTCGCCGGGCTCCTTCGCGCCGGGCCAGGCCTTGGCGACACGGGCCGCCAGGACGAAGTCCTTGCGCAGGGGGTGGCCCTCGAAGGTCTCGGGAAGGAGGAGGTGGTCGAGTGCGGGGTGGCCCTCGAAGGCGACGCCGAACATTTCGTGCGTCTCGCGTTCGTGCCAGGCGGCGCCCGCGTAGACGTCGACGGCGGAGTCGAGGGTCGGGGCGTCGTGCGCGATGGTCGTGCGCACCAGCAGGCGGCGCACCGGGGACAGGGCCACGACGTGCGCGGAGACGCGGAAGCCGGTGCCGGGCTCGTCGACGGCGCTCAGCCAGTCGAAGTAGGTGCAGGACAGCCGGTCGCGGGCCACGCGCAGGGCGGAGGTCCAGGAGGCCGGCGGGACGTCCACGGTCAGGACGTCGTAGGACTCCTCGGCTGTGGCGTCCGGGCCGAAGAGGTCCTCGGCGGGGGCGGGGAGCCACCCGGTCGTGGTCATCGGTCCTCCTCGGCCGGCTCCGCCGGTGACGCCGGGGGGCGTACCAGGCCGCTCTGCAGGGCCGCGGTCGAGGGACGCGACGGGGCCGGGCGGGCGGGGGACGTGGCGTAGCGCTCGTCGAGGGACTCGCGCGCGATCTTCTCCTGGAGTTTGAGGATGCCCTGGAGCAGGGCTTCGGGGCGCGGCGGGCAGCCCGGCACGTAGACGTCGACCGGGATGATCTGGTCGACGCCCTTGGTCACCGAGTACGAGTCCCAGTAGGGGCCGCCGCAGTTGCTGCATGCGCCGAAGGAGATGACGTACTTCGGCTCGGGCATCTGCTCGTAGAGGCGCTTCACGGCCGGGGCCATCTTGTCCGTGACCGTGCCGGAGACGATCATCAGGTCGGCCTGCCGCGGACCCGGCGCGAAGGGGATGACGCCGAGGCGGATGAAGTCGTGGCGGGCCATCGAGGCGGCGATGAACTCGATCGCGCAGCAGGCGAGGCCGAAGTTGAAGACCCAGAGCGAGTAGCGGCGGCCCCAGTTCAGGATCACCTTCATCGGCTCGGGGGCGAGTCGGGCCAGCGTGCCGAGCCGCTTCGGCTCGGGCAGCAGAACAGGCTCCGAAGCCGCCTGTTCCAAAGTGGCCGGCCGCGGCGTGTTCGATTCCGGCGTCACGCCCATGTCAGGACGCCCTTCTTGTATGCGTACAGCAGGCCCACGGTGAGGAAGCCGAGGAAGACGAACATCTCGACGAGCGTGGTCGTGCCGTAGCCGGGGGCGGCGAAGACCGTCGCCCAGGGAAAGAGGAAGATCGAGTCGACCGCGAAGATCACGTAGAGGAAGGCGTAGACGTAGTAGCGGACCTGGGTGTGGGCCCAGCCCTCGCCGACGGGGTCGACTCCGCACTCGTACGTCAGAAGCTTCTCCGGGGTGGGGACCACCGGGCGCAGCAGGCGTCCCGCGCCGAAGGCGACGGCGACGAAGAGCACGCCGACGACGGCGAGCAGCCCGACGACGGAGTAGGACTGGAAGTAGTCGGCCGCATAGTCCGCCGCGACATCGACGGTCGGTTCCCGCACGTCCGTCCCCTCGCTCCCTGACCTCAGCCTCTTCGGCGGCAGGCCGGTTCGACGATCTGTACGCACGGGAGTCTAGGCCCTGATAAAGAGACGGTAAGCAGCCCGTCACAGGTCGGGACGCGAGGCGGGGGTTTTCCCCCGGTAGCGGAAGGCAGCAGACCTCATGGCGCGGGGTCGGGCGGGGCGGCAGGCTGACCCCTATGACCGCTTCCGCCAGCCGTTCCGCCGTCCCTCCGGGTTTCTTCGGACCACCGGGTTCGGAGCACGACGACGACCGTCCGCCTCCGGCCCGTCTCGCGTTCGATCCGCAGACGTGGCGGGAGATCGCGCATCTGCTGACCAATCTGCCGATGGCGTTGATCGGGTTCACCTATGTGATGACGGTGATCGTCACCGGGGCCGCGATGACCGTCACGGTGGTGGGGTTCCCGCTGCTCGCGCTCGGGCTGGGCGGGGCGCGGCTGATGGGCCGGTTCGAACGGGCCCGGGCGCGCAAGCTGCTCGGGGTGCGGATCGACGAGCCGAGCCCGCTGCCGTTGCGCAGAGCGGGCGGCCTTCTGCAGCGGATGTGGCTGGCGCTGAAGGACCCGGTGGCGTGGCGCACGGTGCTGTACGACCTGATCCGGCTGCCCTGGGGCGTTCTCACGTTCAGCGTGATGGTGCCCTCGCTGTTCGTGCTGTGGCCGGTGCTGCCGTTCCTGGCGCGCGGGCTCACCAACGCGGACCGGGCGATGGTGCGGGGTCTGCTCTCCCCGTCCGACGAGCTGGAGCGGCGCATCGCGGAGCTGGAGTCCGACCGCGGGGTCGTGGTCGACACGGCGGCCGCCGATCTACGGCGCATCGAACGCGATCTGCACGACGGGGCGCAGGCCCGGCTGGTGAACCTGGCGATGGGGCTGGGCCTGGCCAAGGAGAAGCTGCTGGAGGGGCGGGCCGACGACGTCGTGGCGGCGATGGTGGAGGAGGCGCACGGCGAGGTGAAGCTCGCGCTGCAGGAGCTGCGGGATCTGGCGCGCGGCATCCACCCGGCCGTCCTGACCGACCGGGGGCTGGACGCGGCGCTGTCCTCGGTGGCCTCGCGCTGCACGGTCCCGGTGAAGGTGACCGCCGACCTGACGAGCAGGCCGGCGCAGGCCATCGAGGGCATCGCCTACTTCACCGTCTCGGAGCTGCTGCAGAACGTCAGCAAGCACAGCGGGGCCCGGTCGGCCTCGGTCGAGGTGTGGCGGTCGGGCGACCGGCTGCTCATCCAGGTGTGGGACGACGGCCGGGGCGGCGCGCGGCTCGACGGCGGATCGGGGATGCAGGGGCTGGCGGAGCGGCTGGACGCGGTCGACGGGCTCTTCGTCGTGGAGTCGCCGGAGGGGGGTCCCACGACGGTGACCGCGGAGCTCCCCTGGCGGGACCGGGGCGGGAAGCCGTGACCGTGCGGGGTAGGGAAAACCCCCCTTCCGAGAGGCCGACGGACTCCATGGTCCGCGTGGCGGCCGGCGAGGAGGCTGGGAGGTACGGATCGACAGCCGCGCGATGAGCAGGGCCGAGCAGAACGGACGACGCCGATGGCCACCCAGTACAACCAGTACGGGCAGTACAACCAGTACGGGCAGTACGACCGGTACGGGCAGTACGACCGCTACGACGAGCACGCGGGGCGGGACGGGAACGGCCGTGACGTGCGCGGATACGGGCACGGAGGCGAGTCCGGGAGCGGGGCCGGGGAGCGTCGGCATCTGCTTCCGGCGGGGCTGCGGGAGCCGCTCACCGCGCGCCACTGGCGGGAGCTCGTGTACGTGCTGCTGAGCCTGCCGATCAGCATCGTGCTGTTCACGTTCGCGGTGACGATGCTGTCGCTCGGGGCGGGACTGCTGGTGACGTTCCTCGGCATCCCGGTGCTGGCGGCGGGCCTGACGGCGTGCCGGGGCTTCGGTGCGCTGGAGCGGGCCCGGGCGCGTGGGCTGCTCGGTCTGGAGGTGGCCGCCCCCGAGCCGCTGCGGCCGCGCGGAAGCGGTGCGATGGCCTGGATGGCGGCTGTCCTCAAGAGCGGCACGTCCTGGCGGAACGCCCTGTACGCGGTGCTGCACCTGCCGTGGGCGGTGTTCTCGTTCGGTGTCACCGTGGCGGTCTGGTCGGCCGGCTGGGGCATGCTGACGTATCCGCTGTGGTTCTGGGTATTCCCGATGTACGCAGGTCAGGGCGGCATCCAGCTGTACGGCGACGAACACCACAGCGTCTACCTCGACAACCCGTTCGAGATCGCCGTGACGGCGCTGGTGGGTCTGCTCATCACGCTGGCCACGCCGTGGATCGTGCGGGCGCTGACGACGGTGGACCGGCTGCTGGTGCACGGGCTGCTGGGGCCGTCGTCGCTGGGTGCGCGGGTGGTGGAGCTGGAGTCCGACCGCGGGGTCGTGGTGGACACCGCGGCGGCCGATCTGCGGCGCATCGAACGTGATCTGCACGACGGGGCGCAGGCCCGGCTGGTGGCGCTGGCGATGGATCTCGGGATGGCGAAGGAGAAGCTGCGGGACGACCCGCAGACGGCGGCGCGGATGGTCGGCGAGGCGCACGGCGAGGTGAAGACGGCTCTGCAGGAGCTGCGGGATCTGGCGCGCGGCATCCACCCGGCCGTCCTGACCGACCGGGGGCTGGACGCGGCGCTGTCCTCGGTGGCCTCGCGCTGCACGGTCCCGGTGAAGGTGGACGTGGACCTGTCCGAACGGCCGGCCGCGGCGATCGAGGGCATCGCCTACTTCACCGTCTCGGAGCTGCTGCAGAACGTCAGCAAGCACAGCGGGGCGCGATCGGCCTCGGTCGACGTGTGGCGGACGGAGAACCGGCTGATGCTGCAGGTGGCGGACGACGGGGTGGGCGGAGCGGACGCCTCCGGCGGAGGGTCGGGACTGGCCGGGCTCGCCGGACGGCTGGACTCGGTGGACGGGATCCTCGTCGTGGACTCACCGGCGGGCGGCCCTACCCGGATCACCGCGGAACTGCCCTGGCGGGGCGGTCGGATCTGAGACCGCCGGCCCACGGCCCTCCTCTCCCCCGGACTCCCGTCACCCCGCTCCCGGCCCCCTCCTCCCGGCTCCCGGCTCCCGCCCCTCCTCCCGTCGTCCGGCTCCGGCCTCCCCTCCTCCCCGTCACCGGGCTCCCGGTCCTCCTCCTCTCGTCGCCTCGGTCGGCGGCCGAAAGGCGGTGGGCCGGGGCCGTTTTCACGTCGTCCTCCAGCCGGGCCCGACTCTCGCCGGGTAGAGACGAGCCTGTTGCTGAAATGCTTGACTGGTTCGACCGACGGGTGGACGGCTGGGGGGCCGAGGATCGTGGAGGACAGGGTGCGGGTGGTCATCGCCGAGGATTCGGTGCTGTTGCGGGAGGGACTGACCCGGTTGCTCACCGACCGGGGACATGACGTGGTCGCGGGGGTCGGGGACGCCGAAGCCCTGGTCAAGACGATCACCGAGCTGGACGACGAGGGCGCGCTGCCCGACGTCGTCGTCGCGGACGTGCGGATGCCGCCGACCCACACGGACGAGGGAGTGCGGGCCGCCGTCCAACTGCGCAAGGCGCACCCCGGACTCGGCGTGCTGGTGCTGTCACAGTACGTGGAGGAGAGGTACGCCACCGAACTGCTGGCCGGTTCCAGTCGCGGGGTCGGATATCTCCTCAAGGACCGCGTGGCCGAGGTGCGGGAGTTCGTGGACGCCGTGGTGCGGGTCGCCCAGGGCGGCACCGCGCTGGACCCGGAGGTCGTGGCGCAACTGCTCGGGCGGAGCCGGAAGCAGGACGTGCTGGCCGGACTCACCCCTCGGGAGCGGGAGGTCCTCGGGCTGATGGCCGAGGGCCGGACGAACTCGGCGGTCGCCCGGCAGCTGGTCGTCAGCGACGGAGCCGTCGAGAAGCATGTCAGCAATATCTTCCTGAAGCTCGGGCTGTCTCCGAGTGACGGAGATCACCGCCGCGTACTGGCAGTTCTCACCTACCTGAATTCATAAACAGATGGCACTGTGCCGTGCGTCGGGTGAGGAAAGCAGAGGGGGGAACTCGGAGGAAGCGGTGGAGAAACACCACAGAACCGCGGCGGGATTCCGGAGCGTCTAACGGAGTTGCGCCGGGGGGCGGGAAATCATGGTTAGCGGGGGTGCCGGGCCGTCTCGGGACAGTGACCGTCATACGAATGGCCGAAGGAAGGCGACCCTTACAGACGTAGGGTTGATCCGCGGAGGGCCTTCGGGAAGAGCGCTCCGGGACAGCCGCCTCGAGGGAGGTCCAGTTCAGTGACCAGTCAGGTCAGCCCAGCAGAACAGGCCGACGGAACCGACGGAGCGGATGCGACCGTCGTGGGAGAGCAGCGCACACCCGGGGGGACGAAGGACGTCCGCCGCCTCGACCGGGTGATCATCAGGTTCGCGGGGGACTCCGGCGACGGCATGCAGTTGACCGGTGATCGTTTCACTTCGGAGACGGCGTCCTTCGGCAACGACCTGTCGACACTGCCGAACTTCCCGGCCGAGATCCGCGCGCCTGCGGGAACGCTGCCCGGGGTGTCGTCGTTCCAGCTGCATTTCGCCGATCACGACATCCTCACTCCGGGCGACGCGCCGAATGTTCTGGTGGCCATGAACCCGGCGGCGCTGAAGGCGAACATCGCCGATGTGCCGCGCGGCGCCCAGATCATCGTCAACACGGATGAGTTCACCAAACGCGCCATGCAGAAAGTCGGGTACGCGGCCTCGCCGCTGGAGGACGGCTCCCTCGACGGATATCAGCTCCATCCGGTCCCGTTGACCACTCTGACCGTCGAGGCTCTCAAGGAATTCGACCTCACCCGTAAAGAGGCCGAGCGCAGCAAGAACATGTTCGCGCTCGGTCTCTTGTCGTGGATGTACCACCGGCCCACCGAGGGCACCGAGAAGTTCCTGAGGTCGAAGTTCGCGAAGAAGCCCGACATCGCGGCCGCCAACATCGCCGCGTTCCGGGCGGGCTGGAACTTCGGGGAGACGACCGAGGACTTCGCGGTGTCCTACGAGGTCGCGCCGGCCGCGCAGGCCTTCCCGGCCGGCGTCTACCGCAACATCTCCGGCAACCTGGCCCTGTCCTACGGCCTGATCGCCGCCTCCCGGCAGGCGGATCTGCCGTTGTTCCTGGGCTCGTATCCGATCACGCCGGCCTCGGACATCCTGCACGAGCTGTCGAAGCACAAGAACTTCGGCGTGCGCACCTTCCAGGCCGAGGACGAGATCGCCGGGATCGGCGCGGCGCTGGGCGCGGCCTTCGGCGGCAGCCTGGCCGTCACCACGACGTCCGGTCCGGGCGTGGCCCTCAAGTCGGAGACGATCGGCCTCGCCGTGTCGCTGGAGCTGCCGCTGCTCGTGATCGACATCCAGCGCGGCGGGCCGTCGACGGGGTTGCCGACCAAGACCGAGCAGGCGGACCTGCTCCAGGCGATGTACGGGCGCAACGGCGAGGCCCCGGTGCCGATCGTGGCCCCGCGCACCCCCGCCGACTGCTTCGACGCCGCACTGGACGCCGCCCGTATCGCCCTCACCTACCGCACCCCGGTGTTCCTGCTCTCCGACGGCTATCTGGCCAACGGCTCGGAGCCGTGGCGCGTCCCGTCACCGGACGAACTGCCTGATCTGCGGGTGCAGTTCGCGCAGGGCCCCAACCACACCCTGGCCGACGGCACCGAGGTGTTCTGGCCCTACAAGCGCGATCCGCACACCCTGGCGCGCCCCTGGGCGATCCCCGGCACGCCGGGACTGGAGCACCGCATCGGCGGGATCGAGAAGCAGGACGGCACGGGCAACATCTCCTACGACCCGGCCAACCACGACTTCATGGTCCGCACCCGCCAGGCCAAGATCGACGGCATCGACGTCCCGGACCTCGAGGTCGACGACCCGCACGCCGCCCGGACCCTGGTACTGGGCTGGGGCTCCACCTACGGCCCGATCACCGCGGCGGTACGGCGGCTGCGCGCCGCCGGGACGCCGATCGCGCAGGCCCATCTGCGCCACCTGAATCCCTTCCCGCGCAACCTCGCAGCGGTGCTGAAGGGGTACGACAAGGTGATCGTCCCCGAGATGAACCTCGGCCAGCTCGCCACCCTCATCCGCGCCCGCTATCTCGTCGACGCCCACTCCTACAACCAGGTCAACGGCATGCCGTTCAAAGCCGAGCAGCTCGCCGCGGCGCTCAAGGAGGCCATCGATGACTGAGACGTCGACACACCGCCCCGGCGGCACGACCGAGGCGCTCGCCCTCGTGCCCAAGGCCGAGGCCCGGCAGTCCATGAAGGACTTCAAGTCGGACCAGGAGGTGCGCTGGTGCCCGGGCTGCGGCGACTACGCGATCCTCGCCGCCGTGCAGGGCTTCATGCCCGAACTCGGCCTGGCCAAGGAGAACATCGTCTTCGTCTCCGGGATCGGCTGCTCCTCGCGCTTCCCGTACTACATGAACACCTACGGCATGCACTCCATCCACGGCCGCGCCCCCGCCATCGCCACCGGCCTGGCCTCCTCGCGCCGCGACCTGTCCGTCTGGGTCGTCACCGGCGACGGCGACGCCCTCTCCATCGGCGGCAACCACCTCATCCACGCCCTGCGCCGCAACGTCAACCTCAAGATCCTGCTCTTCAACAACCGGATCTACGGCCTCACCAAGGGCCAGTACTCCCCCACATCGGAAGTCGGCAAGATCACCAAGTCGACCCCCATGGGCTCCCTCGACTCGCCCTTCAACCCGGTGTCCCTCGCCATCGGAGCGGAGGCCTCCTTCGTCGCCCGCACCGTCGACTCCGACCGCAAGCACCTCACCGACGTGCTGCGCCAGGCGGCCGCCCACCCCGGCACCGCGCTGGTCGAGATCTACCAGAACTGCAACATCTTCAACGACGGGGCGTTCGACGCCCTGAAGGACCGTGAGACCGCCGAGGACGCGGTGATCCGGCTGGAGCACGGACAGCCCATCCGGTTCGGGACGGGTCTGGCCAAGGGAGTCGTCCGCGACCCGGCGACCGGCGATCTGAAGGTGGTGGCGGTGACGCCGGAGAACGAGGGCGACGTCCTGGTCCACGACGCGCACGCCACGTCCCCGACCACGGCCTTCGCCCTCTCCCGTCTCGCGGACCCCGACACCCTCCACCACACGCCCATCGGCGTGCTGCGCTCGGTGGAACGGCCCGTCTACGACACGCAGATGGCGGACCAGCTCGACGACGCCGTCGAACAACACGGCAAGGGCGACCTCGCCGCGCTGCTGGCGGGCGGCGACACCTGGACCGTCGCCGGCTGAGGCGTACGCCGCGCTCGGACGCGGTGAGCGGCCGGCGGAGCGTGCGGAAGCGACGCGTGCGGGGCGATCGGCGCGTGCGGGGCGATCGGCGCGCGGACGCGGTGAGCGGTCAGTTGGCCCGGGACCTGTGGTCCCGGGCCTCGTCGTATGCCTGGCGGGCCTTTTCCACGTCGGACATGCGCCGGTGCGTCCAGTCGGCCAGTGCGCGCACCTGCTCCGCGGCCTCCCGGCCGAGGTCGGTCAGGGAGTAGTCGACGCGGGGCGGGATCACCGGCTTGGCGTCGCGGTGGACCAGTCCGTCGCGCTCCAGGGTCTGCAGGGTCTGGGTCAGCATCTTCTCGCTGACCCGCCCGATCGCTCGGCGCAGCTCGCTGAACCGGTACGAGCGGTCGAGGAGGTGGATCAGCACGAGGACGCCCCATCGGCTGGTGAGGTGCTCCAGGACCAGACGGTGCGGGCACATCGTGTCATCGACCCTCGAGGTACTTACTGCCATGCCAGTACCTTACTTCAAAGTGGGTACTTTCGCTCAGTTAGCGCACTCTCTATGGTTAGTGCATCACCGCAGCCCCCACCAGGAGTGTCTGAGCCATGAGCATCGTCGTCACCGGAGCCACCGGAAACCTCGGCCGTCACGTCGTCGAGCAGCTGCTGGAGAAGGTTCCCGCAGAGCAGATAACAGCCGTCGTGCGCGACGAGGCCAGGGCCGCCGACCTCGCGGCCCGCGGTGTCAGGCTCGCCGTCGCCGACTACAACGCGCCCGAGACCTTCGACGGCCTCTTCGCCGCCGGCGACAAGGTGCTCCTCGTCTCCGGCAACGAGTTCGACAAGGGCCGCGTCGGCCAGCACAAGGTCGTCATCGAGGCCGCGAAGGCCGCAGGCGTCGCCCTCCTCGCCTACACCAGCGCCCCCGGCTCGCTGACCGCCGCTCTCGCCGACGACCACAAGGGCACGGAAGCGGCGCTCCTCGAGTCCGGCGTCCCCTACTCGCTGCTGCGCAACGGCTGGTACAACGAGAACTACACCGAGCAGCTGGCCCCCGTGCTCCAGACCGACGCCGTCACCCAGGCCACCGGCGAGGGCCGCGTCGCCTCCGCCGCCCGGGCCGACTACGCCGCCGCCGCGGTGGCCGTCCTCACCGGCGAGGGGCACGAGAACACGACCTACGAGCTGAGCGGCGACACCGCCTGGAGCTTCGCCGAGTACGCCGCCGAGCTGAGCCGGCAGACCGGGCGGGAGATCACCTACAACGCCGTCTCGGTCGACGACTTCGTCGGCATCCTGACGACCCACGCAGGACTCCCGGGCCCGTTCGCCGCGATCCTGGGCGGCGTGGAGGCGTCCATCGCGAAGGGCGAGCTGGCCGGCACCAGCGGCGACCTGTCCCGGCTGACCGGACGCCCCACCACGCCGATCGCCGACTCGATCGCGCTCGCGCTCAAGGGCTGACGCGCCCCGCGCGGGTGCGCGAGGCCACCGCACCCCCGCCTGTCATGACCGTATGGCGATACGGGCATGACAGGCGGGGGTGCTCGGCGTTACCGTCGTCCACGCATGCCTGACGTGGGAGGGCCTGTCGCGAGAGAGAGGGGCCCGTGGTGGCCGGGACGTCGAAGAGTGAGGGCCGGATAGGTCTGCTGAACGGCTTCGCGGCGTACGGGATGTGGGGCCTCGTGCCGCTCTTCTGGCCGCTGCTCAAACCGGCCGGGGCGACCGAGATCCTCGCCCACCGCATGGTGTGGTCCCTCGCCTTCGTCGGTGTCGCGCTGCTCGTGGTGCGGCGCTGGGCGTGGGCCGGAGAGCTGCTGCGGCAGCCTCGCCGACTGGCGCTCGTGGTGGTCGCCGCAGCCGTCATCACCGTGAACTGGGGCGTCTACATCTGGGCCGTCAACAGCGGCCATGTGGTCGAGGCGTCCCTCGGGTACTTCATCAACCCACTGGTCACCATCGCCATGGGGGTGCTGATCCTCAAGGAACGGCTGCGGCCCGTGCAGTGGGTGGCGGTCGGCGTCGGCTTCGCGGCGGTGCTGGTGCTGACCGTCGGCTACGGCCACCCGCCGTGGATCTCCCTCTGCCTCGCCTTCTCGTTCGCCACCTACGGGCTGGTGAAGAAGAAGGTCAACCTCGGCGGGGTCGAGTCGCTGACCGCCGAGACCGCCGTGCAGTTCCTGCCCGCCCTGGCCTACCTGATCTGGCTTTCCGCGCACGGCCACGCCACCTTCACGACGGAGGGCACGGGACACGCTGCGCTCCTCGCCTCCACCGGTGTCGTCACCGCCCTCCCCCTCGTCTGCTTCGGCGCGGCGGCGATCCGCGTGCCGCTGTCCACGCTGGGTCTGCTGCAGTACCTGGCGCCCGTCTTCCAGTTCCTGCTCGGCGTCGTCTACTTCGGCGAGGCGATGCCGCCCGAGCGGTGGGCCGGCTTCGGTCTGGTCTGGCTCGCGCTGGTGCTGCTCACCGCGGACGCGTGGCGCTTCGCGCGCCGTCCGAAGAGGCACGTCGAGGTGACCGAGGCGTCGATGGCGACACCCGCGCCCGCCGACGCCTGACGACCGGCCCCCTTCCCGGCGATCCCCGGGCGCGGCGGCGCACTCGCTGGTTGAGTGGACGGCATGACGCAGACACCCGCATCACCGGCCTCCCCCGCATCGTCGGCCTCCCCTGCATCGCCGACCGCCTCCGCGTCGGCCGCCGAGACCGCCTCGACGGGGGCGGCCGCGCCCACGCCCGTGCACTGGAAGCTCGTGATCGACGCCGCCGACCCGCACGCGCAGGCCGACTTCTGGGCCGCCGCGCTGCACTACACGGCCGAGGACAACGGCGCTCTCATCGAGCGGCTGCTGGAGCTGGGCGCGCTGCCGGGTGCGGCGACGGTGGAGTTCCACGGCCGGCCGGCCTTCCGGGACCTGGTCGCCGTGCGCCACCCGGACGACCCGTACGACCCCGACAGCGGGACCGGACTCGGGCGGCGGCTGCTGTTCCAGCGGGTGCCGGAGGCCAAGACCGCGAAGAACCGGCTCCATCTGGATCTGCACCCCGGAGCGGAACGACGGGCCGAGGAGGTGGCGCGGCTGACGGCGCTGGGGGCGGGCGTGCTGCGGGAGGTGAAGGAGCCGTCCGGCCACTGGGTGGTGATGGCCGACCCCGAGGGGAACGAGTTCTGCGTGCACTAGACCGCACGGCGGGGCGCTGTGTCCGGGGTGACCTGCGCCCCGGGGTGACCTGCGCCCCGGGCCGGCGGGTGTCCGGGGTTGCCGGGTGTCCGGGGTTGCGGGTCCGCGGTGGCGGGTGTGCGGGGCTGCGGGTGTCCGCGGTGGCGGGTGTCCGGGCGCTGACGCCCGATGTCGGCGTCCTGGTGCCGCCCTGCGGCCGACGCCGCTGTGTCCTGCGGCCGGGGTCCTGGTGTCCTGCGGCCGGCGTCCCTGGTACGGGGTGTCGGGCCCGGGGTGCGGCCCCGGGGTGTCGGGTCCCGTGTCCGGTCGGCGCTCTTGACGCGTAGTCAGTGAGAGTTCACCATCCTGGAACCCCACTCACTGTGGAATCCCTGTGATCCGGTGATTCCCGAGGAATTCGGAGCCCCCACATGAAGCTCCCCGTCTCCGGCCGCGCGGCGGTCGCTGGCGCCGCCTCGATTGTCATGCTCCTGACCGTAGGATCGACGGTCGGCGCGGCCCCCGCACCCGGGTCCGCCCCCCTCGCCGCCGCTCCCGACATCCCCGTGGCCAACGTCAAGGCACACCTCGCCCAGCTGCAGTCCATAGCCACCGCCAACGGCGGCAACCGCGCCCACGGCCGGGCCGGCTACAAGGCCTCGCTCGACTACGCGAAGGCCAAGCTGGACGCCGCCGGGTACACCACCGTCGTCCAGCAGTTCACGTCGTCCGGGCGCACCGGCTACAACCTGATCGCCGACTGGCCCGGCGGCAACACCGGCCAGGTCGTCATGGCCGGCTCCCACCTCGACAGCGTCACGGCCGGTGCGGGCATCAACGACAACGGCTCCGGTTCGGCGGCCGTGCTGGAGCTCGCCCTGACCGTCGCCCGGACCGGCTACCAGCCCACCAAGCACCTGCGGTTCGCCTGGTGGGGCGCGGAGGAACTGGGCATGGTCGGCTCCCGGTACTACGTCAACAACCTGTCCTCGACGAACCGCGCCCGTATCAGCGGCTACCTCAACTTCGACATGATCGGCTCGCCGAACCCCGGCTACTTCGTCTACGACGACGATCCGACCATCGAGAAGACCTTCAAGGACTACTTCGCCGGCATCGGCGTCCCGACGGAGATCGAGACCGAGGGCGACGGCCGCTCCGACCACGCCCCCTTCAAGAACGCGGGCGTGCCGGTGGGCGGTCTGTTCAGCGGAGCCGACTACACCAAGACGGCGGCGCAGGCGGCCAAGTGGGGCGGCACGTCCGGTCGGGCCTTCGACCGCTGCTACCACTCGTCCTGCGACACCTCAGCCAACATCGACGACACGGCCCTGAACCGCAACGCGGACGCAGCCGCGTACGCCGTCTGGACGCTGTCCTCCTGACGGAGGCTCCGTCCCCGTCGTCCTGCCCGGGGCGCGGCCCGCGCCGCGCCCCGGTGCGTCGTGGTCGTCACCCGCCTGCCCTGCGGGCGCGTGCGGCCAGCCGGAGCATGCGCGCGCGGGCCGACTCCAGTTCCTCGACGTCGTCCGCGGCGGGACCCTCCTCGGCGGTGAGCTCCGTCCACAGGCCGAGGAGTTCCGTCCCCAGGTTCAGGCCCTGGAACGGGTCGCGCACCGCGCGCCAGGCCGCGGCCGCGCTCTGGACGTTGCCGTACGCGCCCTCCGCGTCCCGGGCGCAGCGGTGGATGCGGGCCAGTTCGAGGGAGAGATGGAAGGCCCGCAGCGGGTCGCCCGCCAAGTAGGCGATGTAGGCGGTGAGTTCGCGCAGCCGGAGCACTTCGGGGTGCTCCGGGCCCAGCGTCCCGGACGCCTCCAGCACAGTCCGCTCCGCGAGGCCGGTCGCGACGTCCGTCCGGCCCGCCCGTACGGCCTCGTTGATCCGCGCGATCGGCTCGGCGAGGAGCGTGGGCGCTCCGTCGGCGCCCTGAAGGGTGCGGGGATCGTCCCCGAGCACCGCCTCCGCGACCGCGTCGAAGCCCCGGGCGGGGGTGGGTTTGGGGTCGGGGTCCAGGCCCGGGACGGAGATGAGCTCCTCGGGGACGAACGGCGTGGGGCCGGGGGTCGAGGTGAGGGTGGAGGAGGCGGTGGAGACCGGAAGCGGCAGCGGGATCGGAACCGAGGGCGGGTTCGGCGCCGGGGGCGGCATCGGGGTCCGGGTCGGGGTTGCGGTCGGGGCCGGGGCGGCGGATTCCGGGTCCGGCTGCTCGTCCATGGCCGGGGGCGGGCCGAACACACCGGTCGGGGCGGCGACCGTGCCGGGGGCAGGAAGGGCACCCGGGGCTTCCCCGGAGGCCGGCCCGGAACTCGTCGCGCCTTCCGGCTCGGGGCCCGAGTCCGGCAGGGTCCGGAGCACGTACGTGGGTGCCGCGTCCGAGCCTGGCGTCCGCGCCGCTTCGGCCTGTGCCTCTGCTCCCGCGTCCGCCTTCGCCTCCGTCTCGGGCACCGTGCGCAAGGGGAACGTGGGGGTGGCGTCCCGCACCGGCTCGGACACCGGGCGCAGGAGGTGCGTGGCGCCGTCCCGCCGGGGCTGGGACGGCCGTCCGTCCCCGTCCCCGTCCTGGACGACGGCGGGCGCGGCAGGGGCAACCGGCGCGAACGGCGCGAACGGCGCGAACGGCGCGGAACTCGCCGGAGCCGGGGTCGGCGAGCTCCGAGCTGGCGAGCTTGGCGCCGACGAGCTTGGCGCCGACGAGCTTGAGGCTCCGCCCGGCGACGTCGCCGGGGATTCGTCGGGCACGACCGGCGGAGCGACGACCGTCAGAGCGGGAGCCGGAGCCGCGGCCGGCGGAGCCGGGGTCCGGGTCGCCGGAGTCGGGGTGACGACCGCCGGAGCCGCGGCCGGGGCGGCCGGTGTGCGCAGGGGCTCCGCCGCGAAGTGGCTGGAGCCGTCCGGGTCCACGCGTAGAGGGACGACGTAACCGATGCGTTCGTCGTGGACGGTGGCGAGGACCGGGTGGCCGGTGGCGAGGGCGATGCGGTGCAGGTGGCCGAGGACGGCGCGCTGGATCTCCTCGCCGTCGGCCGCCGCGACCGGCACACCGCCTATCGTCGCCGCCCCGCCGGCGCCCCCGCGCACGTGGACGTCGAGCGGTGCCACGGCGACCGGGCGGTCGGCGTGCTTCTGTTCCCGCTTCTTCTCGCGGCTGAGTCGAGACATCGGTTCCTCACTCGGATGCGCCGTCACGCTCCGGTCGTCCACGTACGCATACATGTACACGTACTGTTGAGTCTCTCCGAGCGCCCCCGGTCCTCACGTCACCACGACGTCACAGCCTCGTTCCAGGAACCCACGCCCCCTCTCGGGACCGCGCCGGGAACGGGCCGGAACCCGGGCGGCCCGAAGGAGCGGCGACGACCGGGAGGAACACGGGGATGTGGACGACGGACGGTCAGCGCGGGCCGGAGATCTGGATCCGCGGACCGGTGCCCGCACCGGATCCGGCGCCGCCGCCCCACACCTCCGTCGCCACGCCCCGGAGCTTCTCCTGGGTCGCCACGCACGGCGGGGCCGGCAGCACCACGCTCGCGGCGGTCTACGGCGGCCACGACTGCGGGCGCGGGTGGCCCGGCGCCGGCGATCCGCCGTCCGTCCTACTGGTCGCCCGCACCCATGCGACGGGGCTGGAGTCCGCCCTCCGCGCGCTGGAGGCGTTCCGGCGCGGGGACGCCCCGCAGGGGCTCGACCTGGACGCGGTGGTCCTCGTCGCCGACGCGCCGGGGCGACTGCCGCGGCCACTCGCCCAGCGGGTTCGGACGATCGAATCGGTCATCGACGTGTACCGCGTGCCGTGGGTGGCGGACTGGCGGCTCGGCGACCTGGCCGGCGGCCCCCCGCGGGAGACCCTGCCGCTGTCCCGTCTCACCGGGGCGGTGGCCGGACGGGCCCGCTGAGCCGGCGCGGGCCGGACGGGCACGCACCGGGATGACGGCCGGATCCTGGGAGTGGCCCTCGGCCGTGGAGCTCGCCGAGGCCGTGCGGACGGGGCGTTTTCCGGCGGTGGACGTCGTCGGCGAGGCGCTCGGCCGGATCGCCCGGGCCGACGGCTCCCTCTGCGCCTTCGCCGAGGTGTGGGCGGAACGGGCCCGTGCGGCGGCGCGTGCGGTCGACGCGCGGATCGCCGCGGGTGAGCGGCTGCCGCTGGCCGGTGTGCCGATCGGCGTGAAGAGGCGGTACGGGCTGCGTACGGCGGGCCCGCTGATCGCCGCCGGCTGTGTGCCGGTGGGCGCCACCGCCGTGCCCGGCCCGGGGACGCCCTGGCAGACGTGGGGACTCGGCGCCCACGGCCGTACGGTCAATCCCTGGCGGGCCGACCGCACCCCCGGCGGCTCCTCGGCGGGCGCGGCGGCAGCGGTCGCCGCCGGCCTCGTCCCGCTCGCGACCGGCGGCGACGGCGCCGGCTCGGTGCGCATCCCGGCCGCGTGGTGCGGGGTGATCGGCCTGAAGACCACGAACGCCCGTCGACCGCCCGGCCAGCGGGACCAGGGCCGGGAGCGGACACGGGGGTCGAAACGGAAGCCGGGGGCGGAACGGGAGCCGGGGGCGGAACGGGAGCCGGGGGCGGAACTCGAGCCGGGTGCGGAACGGGCGCCTGAGCGGGAGCAGGGGCCTGAGGGGGAGCAGGGGCTCGAAGGGGAACGGAATGGGGAACGGGAGGAGCGCGAGTGTGCGGGAGGGCGGTCCGGGGACCGTTCGGGGCTGGCGGCGCCCGGTGTGATCGTCCGGTACGCGGCGGACGCCGCGGCGTATTGGCGGATCGCTGCCCGGGAATCCGCTTCCGAAATGACCGAAAGAGCGAACCCCGAGCCGCCCGTCGCCGTGTTCTCCCCCGATCTGGGCTTCGCCGACCCCGACCCCGAGCCGGTCACCCTCGCCCGGGCCGCCGCGATGCGTCTCGCCGCGGCAGGACTCGTCCGGCTGCCGCCCTCCGGGACCCCGCCGCACCTGGAGGACCCCGCTCCGGCCTGGCTGGCGCTGCGCACGCCCGGCGCGGACCGCGACCCCGCCGAACGTGTCCGCGCGGCGAACGACCGGCTGCTGGCCGCGTTCTTCTCCCGGGCGGACCTGCTGCTGACGCCCACCACCCCGAACCCCGCGCACGGTCACGAGGGCCCGGGAGACCGGTATTCGACTGCGCTCACCTGGGCGTTCAACCTCAGCGGTCACCCGGCGATCAGTCTCCCCGCGGGGATCGGCACGGACGGCTGTCCGCTGGGGCTCCAGGTGGTCGCGGCCCACGGCGGCGAAGCGACGCTGCTGGCCGTCGCCCGGGCCGCCGAGAGCTGACATCCCAAATGCTTGCGTACACATTTAATGCAGGTGCATACTGTTGCCCTGGCGCCGGCCCTGCATCTGCGCCTCACACCACACACCGATCACTGGGGGATCAGACATGACGCGCCGCAACGTCCTTTTCGTGCTGGGCAGCAGCCGCCCGGACGGCAACACCGAGTCGCTGGCCCGCGCGGCGGCAGAGCAGCTGCCGTCCGATGTGGACCAGACATGGATCAGCCTCGTCGAGCACCCCCTGCCCGACTTCGCCGACCAGCGTCACGACATCGACCACGTCCGCCCGACCGAGGGCAGCGCCGCCCTGCTGCTCGACGCCACGCTCGCCGCGACGGACATCGTGATCGCGTCCCCCCTGTACTGGTACTCGGTCTCCGCGCAGACCAAGCGCTATCTCGACCACTGGTCGGGCTGGCTGCGCACCCCCGGCCTCGGCTTCGAGGAGACGCTGGCCGGACGCACCCTGTGGGGCGTCACCGTGCTGGCGGACGAACAGCCCTCGGTCGCCGACCCGCTCGTCGGCACGCTCCGCAACTCGGCCGCCTACCTGGGGATGCGCTTCGGCGGGGTGCTGCTCGGCAACGGCAGCAAGCCCGGCGACGTCCTGAACGACACGGAGGCGCTGGCGCGGGCGAAGACCTTCTTCGCGCAGGACACCCCGCTCGCCCGCTTCCCGTACGAGACCCGCTGAAGGACCACCACGGGAGCGCTGAAGGACCACCACGGCAGCGCAGGAGGCCCGCTGAGGCCCGCGCCCGCTACGCGGTGACGTCCTTCGTCGTGAAGCGCGCCCAGGCCGCCGAGCCGAAGAACGCCGCGTACAGCGCCTGGAGGCCGAGGTTCTTCTGCAGGTCGTCCCAGTAGACCGGCTCGCGCATGAGGTCGGCGAAGGACAGCCAGTAGTGCGAGAAGAAGTACGGCTGCAGGGCGTCGAGCTGGGGAATCTGGTCGAGGATCTGGACCGTGATCAGCAGGCCGACCGTCGTCGCCATCGCCGCGATGCCGCTCACTTCCCCGCGTCGGCGGCCTTCACCAGGGCGTCCTTGGTGACCGCACCGACGTAGACCTTGCCGTCGTCCGTCATCAGGGCGTTGATCAGACGGGTGGAGAAGACGGTCCCGGAGCCGAACTTGCCGCTCACCTTGTCGCCGAAGGAGCCGAGGAACCCGCCGAGGTCGCCGCCGGCCTCGGCGCCCGAGGGCGCACCCTCACCGCCGGTGTCGAAGACGGCGACCGAGCTCCAGCCCTCGCCGATGATGTTGAGGCCCTCGGGACCACCCTGACCGCCGTGACCGCCGAAGGCCTCGGCGAAGTCGTCGGAGCCGCCGTGCCCGGGGGTCGGCCTGCCTCCCTCGTCGCCCTTGCCGGCCTCGTCGCCCTTGCCTCCCTCGTCGCCCTCGGTGACCTTCGCGCCCTTGGGGGCGGTGAAGTCGAAGGTGGAGGCGGCGGGCTTGGCGAAGGTGACCTGGGTGAAGCCGGCGTCCACGACGGCGGCGCCGCCGCTCGCCGGGGTCAGCGTGAACTTCAGCGGCAGGCCCGTCTTCGCGTCCACCGCCACGCTGATCGCACCCACCGTGGACCCGGACTGCTTCGGCTTCACGAGCAGCTTGTAGGCGTCGCGGCCGGCGACCTGGACCGTGCCGTCGACGGTCACGGACGTCGTGTCGTCGACCGCCTTCAGGGCGTCCTCGGTGAGGTCCTTGGGCGTCGCGGGAACGGGGGACCCCGCCTTCTTCCCCGCGCTCTCCTCGACCGTGGAGTGGTAGACCTCGTTGGACCCGCTGTCGTAACCCCACACGTTCTTGCCGTTGTGGATGACGCTGTATTCGGCGGCGTTCTCCAGCAGCGAGAGCTTCTGCCGGTCCGGGCCGTCGGCGGCGACGCGCAACGTGTGCGTGCCGGAGGCGAGTTCGGTGAGCTTGGCGGACGGATCGGCGGCCGAGCCGTCGCCGCCCTTGGCCGCCCCCGAGAGGAGGCCGCTCTCCAGGCCGCCGAGGTCGGGCAGCCCGAGATCCGTGGTGATCTTCACCGTTCCGGACAGCTGCTGCACGTCCGAAGCGGCGATCTTGTCGAGGAGCTGCTGTGCCGTGATCTTCGGCAGGTCGGGGTCGCCGGAGTCGGCGAGCGCCGGGACCAGTCCGATCGTCGCGGCCGCGACACCGATCACGGTGACCGGAACGACGTACCGCACGGCCTTGCGCCGTCCGACGCGCAGGTCGTCGGCCTCCCCGCCGGTGGCGTCCCCGCCGGTCATGGTGTCGTCGGATGCCTTCGGTGCCATGTGTCCCTTACCTCCGTCGTCGGCGGCGGCTGGTCATCACGCTGAACGTCCCACCCCGAGCCGCCATTCTCACCCGAATCGGTGAGGAGTGGTGTTTTCCGTGGTTCCCATCTGACCAAATCGACTCCTCGGAAGCGTCAACCCGAGGGCTCAACTCCGCGTACACCTGCGGTATGACACGGGAGTGCCGGGACGGCTGATGACCCGTAGGGGTAGCGACGGCTCGACGCGGGTGCGGACGGAACGGCTGACGGCAGGACCCGCCGGCCAGACGGCTCGCAGCGGCGGCAGACAGCCCACGGCAACGGCTCGCCGGCCAGACGGCCCGGGAGCTCAGGCGCTGGGGGCTCGGGAGCTCAGTGGCTGGGGGCTCGGGAGCTCGCGGGGTCTCGGGCTCGGACGCCGAACGGCCACGAGGGTCGGCAGCCCAGGCGTGCGGCGGCTCGGCAGCCGAACGGCTCGGCGGCTCGGCAGCCGAACGGCTCGGCGGCTCGGCGATCAGGGGGCGTCAGGGGGGGTACTCGTGGGGAGGGTTCAGCCCGCCCGGTGGACGACCGCGTCGCAGAGCTCCATCAGCGCCGCCTTCGCGTCGCACTCACGCAGCGGCGCCAGCGCGGCCCGCGCGTCGTTCGCGTATCGCACGGTGTCCCGTCGGGCCTGCTCCAGCGCCGGGTGGGCCCGGAGCGCCTCGATGGCCTCGGCGAGCCGGGCGTCGTCGCTCAGGTCGGAGTCGAGCAGCTCGCACAGCGCGATGTCCTCGGGCAGGGACAGACGCGCGGCCCGTTCCCGCAGCCGCAGCACGGGCAGGGTGGGCACGCCCTCGCGGAGATCGGTGCCGGGCGTCTTTCCGGACTCGTGCGAGTCGGACGCGATGTCCAGCACGTCGTCCGCCAGCTGGAAGGCGACGCCGAGCCGCTCGCCGTACTGCGTCAGCACGTCGACGACCGTCTCGTCGGCGCCCGACATCATGGCGCCGAACCGGCAGGCCACCGCGACCAGCGAACCGGTCTTGCCGCCGAGCACGTCGAGGTAGTGCTCGACCGGGTCCCGCCCGTCCGTGGGCCCCGCCGTCTCCAGGATCTGGCCGGTGACCAGCCGCTCGAACGCCTCCGCCTGCACCCGCACCGCCTCCGGACCGAGATCGGCCAGGATGTGCGAGGCGCGCGCGAAGAGGAAGTCACCGGTGAGGACGGCCACCGAGTTGCCCCAGCGGGCGTTCGCGCTGGGGACCCCGCGCCGCACGGTCGCCTCGTCCATCACGTCGTCGTGGTACAGCGTGGCCAGGTGCGTCAGCTCCACCACCACGGCCGACGGCACGATGCCCGGCGCATGCCTGTCCCCGAACTGCGCCGCGAGCATCACGAGCAGCGGACGGAACCGCTTCCCGCCCGCACGCACCAGGTGCTGGGCGGCCTCCGTGATGAACGGAACCTCACTCTTGGTGGCCTCGAGCAAGCCTTCCTCGACAGCCGCCAATCCGGCCTGGACATCGGCTTCCAGAGCCTGGTCCCGCACGCTCAGCCCGAACGGCCCGACGACGGTCACGAGGGGTCTCCTGTCTGCTGGTGTCTACTGGCGATTACGCGGTTTGTCGATAGGTCGCTGCCATCACTCGAGTCAGCGTATCCGGTCACGTTTCGATCACCGATAGCCCCCACGTTCCCCGGGGGCGAATGCACTCGCCCGCGAGGTGCACGCATCGGGCCAGACCGTATCCGATCACGTCCGTGATGTTTCTGATCAGCCCATACGAAGAGATATTCATCGGGTTGCCTCGAAGTACCGAATCATGTTCCACACCGAGGCCGACATCCGGCCGAGGTCCGCCCCGGACCCGCGGCGACCCCACCCCACCCCACCCCACCCCGGGACCGACTCTGCCCCCGCCCCGACCCGGCCCCCCGTCGCGACGACATGGACATGCCGCACGGAAGACGATCCCGACACGACGGGGCACGCGACCAGAAGAACGACCGGGGCGCGACAGAGAGTGCGACCGGAAGTGCGACCGGGGCCTCCCGCCTCTCCCCTGCGCCATATCAAGCGAGTTGAGGCTAATGCCCGATTCGCCGCTCTTGTGATCCGGCGTGACATGACTCACTGGCCCCCCTGTGACGACCGGTGCCGACCGCCCCTCGATTCCCCGCACGCGCCAAGCGAGTTGATGGTTTGCACCCACAAAGGATCAAGTACCCCATACGGCACAGACCAAGGTCAATAGGGGTCATCTGTGAATCCGGCACTTGTTCCGGACATGTGCTCTCGCATACGTTCCCGGCCTGTCGGGCGGACGCCTAATCCTGCCGCCGCCCGTAACACCCACCGAGAAACGCATGGCAGGAGCGGGGGAACCAGGTAGGTCGCCGCAGCACATTGCCCTGACGTTCTGGACATTCAGATCTTTTGGGGCAATCCGTTACGGCTTGGGGTGAAGTCGCGGCCGTCAGGACGCGACCGGGCAGCTCCCGCCCGAACCCGACAGCTCACCTCGCAGGCGACGGAGAGGAAAACTCGTCATGTCCGCTGCCGCTCAGCGTTCCACCCGCACGTCCCGTCTCGCCCGCAAGCTCGCCATCGCCGGCACCGGAGTCGCCGTACTGGCGCTCCCGCTCATCGGCGCGACCACCGCCTCCGCGGCCACCACCCCGACCGTCGCCACCGCGAGCAGCCTCGGCTACTCCGACAACCTCGACGGCTGGATCCGTGCCTCCCTCCAGGTCATGTCGCAGCACGGCATCCCGGGGACGTACAACGGCATCTACCGCAACGTCATCCGCGAGTCCTCGGGCAACCCCTACGCCATCAACCTGTGGGACTCCAACGCCGCCGCGGGCATCCCGTCCAAGGGCCTGTTGCAGGTCATCGACCCGACCTTCCGCGCCTACCACGTCGAGGGCACCTCCTGGAACTCCTACGACCCGGTCGCGAACATCACCGCCGCCTGCAACTACGCGGCCGCGCGCTACGGCTCGATCGACAACGTCTTCGGCGCCTACTGACGGGTCCGGGCCGCGCCCGAGCCGACAGCAGCCCGGCGGTCGGCCGGTCGGCTGGTTAGCTGGCTGGCTGGCTGGCTGGCAGCCGGTCGGTCGGTCGACCGGCCGACCGGGCTCACGGAAACAGTCTTTCGAGGACGACGGCGACGCCGTCGTCCTCGTTCGACGTCGTCACCTCGTCGGCCACCGCCTTGAGTTCGGGGTGGGCGTTGGCCATCGCGACGCCGCGCGCCGCCCAGTCGAACATCGGGATGTCGTTGGGCATGTCCCCGAAGGCGACGGTGTCCTCGGGCCGCAGTCCGAGGTGTTCCGCGGCCAGTGCCAGACCCGTCGCCTTGGTGATCCCGCAGGGCTGCAGCTCCACCGTGCCAGGACCCGACATGGTGACCGTGGCGAGCGAACCCACCACCGAGCGGGCCGTCGCCGCCAACTCGTCGTCGGACAGGGCGGGATGGCGCAGCAGCACCTTGCTGATCGGCTCGCACCACAGGTCGTCGCGACGGCCGACCCGCAGCGCCGGCAGCGTCGGGTGGGGCATCCGGTAACCCGGCTCGATGAGCGTCAGCCCGTCGACGCCGTCCTGGTCGACCGCCGCGTACAGCTGCCCGACCTCCGCTTCGATCTTGCCGAGCGCGGTCTCCGCCAGCTCCCGGTCCAGGGTCACCGACCACAGCAGCCGGTCCGCGCCGGCGTCGTACAGCTGCGCGCCCTGTCCGCACACCGCGAGCCCCCTGCTGTGCAGGCGCTCGAGCAGCGGCCGCACGCGGGGCGCGGGCCGTCCCGTCACCACCAGGTGGCGTGCGCCGGCGGCGGCCACCCGCGCGAGCGCGTCGAGCGACCGGTCGGAGAAGGTGTCGTCGCCGCGAAGCAGCGTTCCGTCCAGGTCTGTGGCGATCAGGGAGTACGCGGTGCGCGCGGCATATGCGGTAGGTGCGGCCATGATCAGAGAATACGGATGCCGTACCCCCCGGGTTCGACGTGAGGCGAACGACGGCCAGGTCCTGCCCTGTTCTGCCAACTCTCCTTGCGGGACTGGCCTTGACCCGTCCCGGGACTGGCTCAATGAAGCGGCTTTCTGACGCATCGCCGGGGAGGAGCGGACGGCCGAAGGCTCCCGCGCCGGTTCGAGATCTCGTGCCGGATCGTGAACCACCCGGGGGCGGGCGGCAGTACGTCCGGGGCTGGCGGCGCTACGTCCGGGGCGGGCGGCAGTACAGCCGGCGCGGGCGGCGATACGTCGGGGGCAGGCGGCGGGACGCGGGGCGTGAGCGGCCGGACGCGGTTCGCTGCGGGCCGAAACGCCCCGCCGGCCCGTCCCCCATGTCGCTTTCGCCAGGTCAGCCGTAACGTGTGGCCCGGCTCGCCGCACCCGCGCGACATCCGCCCGGTGTCCGGTGACCACGACATGGCGAGCACCAGAGAGTGCAGGAAAGAGAGGCAGTACCCGATGCCCCCCTTCGACCTTCCCGAGGGCGATCCCTTCGGCCCGCACAACCTCCCGTACGGCGTGTTCTCCCTCTCGGGCGCCACCGGGCGGACCGTCGGCGTCCGGCTCGGCGAGCACGTGCTGGACGCGGGCGCGGCAGCCCACGCGCTCGGCTCGCCCCACGCGGAGCTGCTGTCGGCGCCGACCCTGAACCCGCTGCTCGCGGCGGGCCGCGTCGTCTGGTCGCAGGTGCGGCGCGCGCTCACGGAGTGGGTCACCGACCCCGCTCACCGCCCCACGGTCGAACCGCTTCTGCATCCCCTGTCCGCGGTGTCCCAGCACCTCCCCTTCGAGGTCGCCGACTACGTCGACTTCTACTCCTCCGAACATCACGCGCGGAACGCCGGCGCGATCTTCCGCCCGGACGCCGGCGACACCCTCCTCGCCAACTGGAAGCACCTGCCGATCGGTTACCACGGCCGCGCCGGCACGGTCGTGGTCTCCGGAACGGACGTGGTGCGCCCCTCGGGCCAGCGCAAGGCGCCCTCCGACCCCGCCCCCGTCTTCGGCCCGTCCGCGCGACTCGACATCGAAGCCGAGGTCGGCTTCGTGGTCGGCGTGCCGTCGAAGCAGGGCAGCCCGGTCGCACTGGCCGACTACCGCGAGCACGTCTTCGGGCTGTGCCTGCTCAACGACTGGTCCGCCCGCGACATCCAGGCCTGGGAGTACGTGCCCCTCGGCCCGTTCCTCGGCAAGTCGTTCGCGACGTCGGTGTCGGCGTGGATCACCCCGCTGGAAGCTCTGGACGAGGCCCGGACGGCGCCCCCGGAGCGGACCCACCCCCTCCTTCCCTACCTGGACGACTCCGACGCCGAACCCGCCGGCTACGACCTGCGCATCTCCGTCGCGGTCAACGGTCACGTCGTCTCCGAGCCGCCCTTCTCCACCATGTACTGGACGGCCGCCCAGCAGCTGGCCCACCTCACGGTCAACGGGGCCTCCCTGCGCACCGGCGACCTGTACGGCTCGGGCACCGTGAGCGGACCGAACCCGGATCAGCTCGGCTCCCTCCTGGAGCTGACCTGGAACGGCCGTGACCCGCTGGAACTCCCCGACGGCAAAAGGGCGTTCCTGGAGGACGGCGACGTGGTGACCCTGTCGGCGTGGGCTCCCGGCCCCGACGGAGTGCGGGTGGGTCTGGGCGAGGTGAGCGGCCGGGTGGTCGCCGGGTGAGGTCACGCCCACCCTCCCGGCCTCGGGCTCGATGACGTGCGACGCGATGTCTGGCGGTGCCATGACGGGCGACGCGATACCTGACGGCGCCATGACGGGCGACGCGATGCCGGGCGGTGCGACGACGGGCGGTTCGCAGGCCCGCTTCGGGGTCCGCGCCCGGACAGGGTGGCCCGGGCCGAATCCGGGCGTCGACTTGGGCTGACTCCCGGGGGAACCGCCGTCATACTGGCGGCGGGCGCGGTCTTCGTGCCGGGCCCGCCGCCCGTGGCAGGCCGCACGAGTGCGCGCCGCCGGCACGCATGTCGCGCCCGTGTGGCGCGCGCCCCCTTCCCGACCAGGATCCGGAGCCCCCGGGATGACCGTCTGCCTGCTCCTGCTGAGCATCGTGGGCCTGACCGCCGCGGTGCCGGCCCCGCGTGCGCTGACCCGCTCCGCCTGGCCCGAGCGGGAGCCGGTGGTGGGGCTGTGGGTGTGGCAGTGCCTGGTCGCCACCGTCCTGCTGTGCTGCCTGACGGCGCTGGTGCTGGGCGCCGCGGCCGTCTTCCACACCGTCCGCTCGCGGGTCTTCGCGCCTGCGCCGGCGGCGGTCACGGAGGCGTACGACCTCTCCGCCGCCCCCCTGTGGGCGACGGCCCTGACCCTGCTGCTGGCCTGCGGGGCCGCCTGGACCACCGCCATGCTCGCCCGTGAACTCGTCGAGGCGCGCCGACGCCGTGACCGGGCGCGGGCCCACCTGCGCGAACGCGCCCCCGACCTGCCCGCGGGCCTGCCGCCCGCCCGGGGCCCGCTGCTCGTGCTGGAGGACGAATACCCGGACGCCTGGTGGATGCCCGGCAGCCCACCCCAGTTGATCGTGACCACCGGCGCCCTGCACCGCCTCACCTCCCACCAGCTGGACGCCGTCCTCACCCATGAGCGCGGCCATGCCCGCGCCCACCACGACTGGCTGCTCCACCTGTCCACCGCCCTTGCCACCGGCTTCCCCCGCATTCCGCTCTTCTCCCACTTCTGCGACCAGACGCACCGCCTGGTCGAACTCGCCGCCGACGACACGGCGTCCCGCCGCTGCGGGCACCTGACCACGGCACTGGCCCTGATCGAGCTGAACCAGCACCGCGGCGTCCTGTCCTGCGCCTCCAGTCACCGCCTCCTCGGCGAGCGCGTCGACCGCCTCCTCGAGCCGCCCCCGCGCCTGCTGCGCAGACACCGGGCGCTGACGACGACCGTGGCCACCCTGGTCCCGCTGCTGCCGCTGCTGATCACCTTCGCCCCGGGGCTCACCGCGCTGTCCTGAACCGGCGGATCTCGCCCCGAACTGGCGGATCCGTCTCGGCGGACCCTCGTTCTCGCAGGTCAAGCCCGTGTCTGACGCTGTCGCAGATGGCGCAACATTCCGGCAACACTGGTTTTCCTAGTGGGTCGGTATGGTTCGAAACATGCCAGCCACCGACCGCGTCCGAGACCACGCCGGCCAGGGCGCGACCACCGTCGCCGCCCACCGTGCGCGGCGTCGGCTGCGCGCGGACCAGGCACGTCAGCTCGCCGACCTGCTCCGTCGCCAACTGCTCACCGGCGGCTTCCCGGCCGGCACGCTCCCCCACGAGGCGACCCTCGCCGCCGACTACCGCGCCTCCCGCAACACCGTCCGTGAGGCCCTCGACCTGTTGCGGGCCGAAGGTCTGGTGGAACGCCTGCCCGGCGTCGGCACGATCGTCGTGGCACAGAAGTACCCCCATGGGCTGGACCGTCTGATGGGGCTCGCGGAGACCCTGCACGAACACGGCCACGTCACGAACGAGGTCCGCACGATGGGCCCCGTCGCCGCACCCGCACCGGTGGCCGACCGCCTCCGTGTCCCGCCCGGCGCCGATGTCCTCTACATCGAACGCCTGCGCCGCCTGGGCGGCGTCCCCCTCTCTCTCGACCTCACCTACGTGCCGCTCGACATCGGCGTCGATCTGCTGGGTGCCGACCTGGAGAACACCGACGTCTTCCGTCTCCTCGAGGCCCTCACCGGGCAGCGCCTCGGCCACGCCGAGATCACCCTTGAGGCGGTGAACGCGGACGCCCACTCCGCCGCCGTACTGGAGGCGCCGCGCGGGGCGGCCGTCCTGATGCTCGAACGCCTCACCCATCTCGCCGACGGACGCCCGGTGGACCTGGAGTTCATCCGCTTCCGCGGCGACCGCATCTCGATGAGCGGCCAACTGCACCGCTCGCTGTGATCTTCCATCTCCCGCCGCCCTCCTCCAGCCGTTCCACCCTGCTTCCCGCTCTCACCCCTTCATCGTTCGGCAGGGCCCCATCGGTTCGCTGCCGCACGGGATTTCTCAGAATTTCTCGGGACTTTTTCGGAGACAGCCATGACCCTGGCGCCCCAGCGGGCCGACGTGCCCGTGACCATCGACGAGTCGAAGTGCATCGACGGCTGCACCCTCTGCGTGGACATGTGCCCGCTGGACTCCCTCGCCATCGACGAGAGCAACGGCAAGGCCTACATGCACGTCGACGAGTGCTGGTACTGCGGCCCCTGCGCGGCCCGGTGCCCCACCGGAGCCGTCACGGTCAACATGCCCTACCTGCTCCGGTGAAAGGCCCGCATCTCCCATGAAAACCAAAGCAGCCGCCGTGACCGCCGCCCTCCTGCTGTTCCCGCTCGCCGGGTGCGGCAGCGCCCAGGCCGGCAGCGGCTCCACGGTCACCGTCACCGTCGGCTACCAGTCCAAGACCATCAACACGGTCACCGCGGGCACCCTCCTGCGTTCCCTCGGCTACTTCGAGAAGGAACTGAACGCGCTCGGCGACGGCAAGACCTACAAGGTGGACTGGCAGGACTACGCCACCGGCGCTCCCATCACCGCGCAGATGACCGCCGGGAAGATCGACATCGGCTCGATGGGCGACTTCCCGCTCCTCATCAACGCAGCCCGCGGCAAGCAGCTGAACCAGCCCACGCGCCTGGTGTCGATCACCGGCTACAACCTCCGCGGCGGGCTCAACACCATCGTCACCGCGCCCGACTCCGAGCTCGCCTCGCTCCAGGACCTCAAGGGCAAGAAGGTCTCCACCAGCGTGGGCTCCGCCGCCGACGGCACCCTCGTGCGCGCACTGCAGCGGGCCGGCATCGACCCGGACAAGGGCATCGAGAAGCTCAACCAGCAGCCTGCCGTGGGCGCTTCGGCGCTCTCCGCAGGCAGCGCCGACGCCCTCTCGCAGTTCGTCGCCTGGCCCGGCCTGCTCGCCTACCAGGGCAAGGCCAAGGCCCTCTACGACGGCGCCCAGCTGAACCTGGCCACGTTCCACGGCGTCACCGTCCGCGAGAAGTTCGCCAAGGAACGCCCCGCGGTGCTGGAGGCGTTCCTCAAGGCGCAGTCCGAGGCCACCGCCTATCTGAACGACCATCCCGTGGCCGCCGCCGAGAGCGTCGCCAAGGCCACCAAGCTGCCCGCCGAGGTCGTCTACCTCTACAACGGCGCCCACGGCATCTCCACCTTCGACCCGGCCGTCAAGCCCCAGCTGGTCTCCGCCCTCAAGAAGGACGTGTCGATCCTCAAGCAGGCGAAGCTGACGGGCGACGTCGACGTGGACTCCTTCGTCGACGACCAGTACGTCAGGAAGGCGCTCGGCGCGTCGTACGCCCGACAGCTCGCCGCCGCTCCCCCACCCGCCGCGAGCGAGGTCTGGCCCGAGGGCGACGCCACGAAGACCCTCGCCTTCAAGACGCCCGCCGAGCTGCTGAAGTACGTCGCCGGGCACAAGGACGAGGTCCGCGCCGCCTACGTCCCCGACGCCACCACCGGCACCCTGTGGTTCGCCGACAAGGCGGTCTGGGTGGCCGACGGCACGACCCTCCTGCCCTTCGTCACCCCGGCCACCGCGCAGGTCTACGTCGCAGCGCACGGCGGCGCACGCGTCGTCACGTACGCCGACGCCCTGGGGCGGGCGTCATGAGCAGGTATGCGCTGCGGGTCGCCTCGGTGGCCGCCGCCCTCGGCGTGTGGCAACTGCTGACCAGCCTGGACGTCGACCTGTGGCTGCGGTTCTCGCAGTTCCCGACCGTCGCCGACGTGGCCCGCGCCTTCGCGGACCGCATGGCCGGCGACGACTACTGGACCGATCTCACCGACAGCCTCACCCGCATCCTCAGCGGCTTCCTGCTGGCCGCCGTCGTGGGAGTCGCCACGGGCGTGCTCGTGGCGCGCTCGCGGCTGGCCGAGGACCTGCTCGGACCGATCCTCGAGGTCGTGCGGCCCATCCCCGCGATCGCCCTGGTGCCCGTCTCGATCCTCCTCTTCCCCTCCAACGAACAGGGCATCGTCTTCATCACCTTCACCGCCGCCTTCTTCCCCGTCATGGTCTCCACCCGCCACGCCGTCCGCGCGCTGAGCCCCGGCTGGGAGGAAGCGGTGCGCACCATGGGCGGCGGCCGGTGGCGGATCCTCGGCTCGGTCGTCCTGCCGGGTGCGCTGCCCGGCATCTTCGGCGGGCTCTCGGTCGGCATCGGCGTGTCGTGGATCTGTGTGATCTCCGCCGAGATGATCTCCGGTCAGTACGGCGTCGGCTACCGCACCTGGCAGGACTACACGGTCGTCGACTACCCGGGTGTCTTCGTCGGCATGGTCACGATCGGCGTGCTCGGCTGGGCCACCTCCACGGCCGTGGAACTCCTCGGCCGTCGACTGACCCGCTGGCTGCCGCGCACGTCGTACGTTCCCCCGGGCCGGCCACGTCCACGACACCTCGCGGCGCCCGCAGCGGCCTCCTCCGCATCGACCCCGTCCACCTCCGCCGCTTCCGGTGGCGCCGACGACGCCGTCCGCACCGGACCCGAACCCGAGGGGACGCGCCATGAGCACCTCGTCTGACACCCGCCGGACCGCCCCCGCGACCGGGACGGCCGCTGCCGGTGCGCCGAGCTCCGCCCCCACGGCCTCCGCCGCGGAACCGGCCGGCCCGGAATCGGACGGGAAGAGGGCGGACGGAAGGAGGACGGTCGAGAAGGGAGCGGACGGTACGGCAACGGGCTCACCCGCACGGGGCACCCGGCTCACCCTCCGCGCGGCCGCTCTGGGCCGCCCCGACGCCGCCGCCCTGGCCGACGTGGACCTGGACGTCCCGCCGGGCGAGATCCTCACCGTCGTCGGTCCTTCGGGCTGCGGCAAGTCGACGCTGCTGCGCACGTTCGCCGGGCTGCTGCCCGCGCTGGGCGGCGCCGTGGAACAGGACGGCCTGCCGATCGGCGGACCCGCGGCGGACCGCGCGCTGGTCTTCCAGGAGGACGCACTGTTGCCCTGGCGGACCCTGCTGGCCAACGTCGAACTGCCCCTCGCCATCCAGGGCCTCCGGCGCGCGGAACGCAGGAGGAAGGCAGCCGACTGGCTCGAGCGCGTGGGACTCGCCGACCGCGCGCGGCAGCTCCCGCACCGCGTCTCCGGAGGACAGCGCCAACGGGCGCAACTGGCCCGCGCCCTCGCCGCCGGCCCGCGCGCCGTCCTGATGGACGAACCGTTCGGCGCCCTCGACGCCCAGACCCGCGCCGGCATGCAGGACCTGCTGGTGGAGGTGTTGCAGGGGACCGGGGCGACCGTCGTCTTCGTCACGCACGACGTGGACGAGGCCCTGTTCCTCGGCGACCGCGTGGCCCTGCTCGGCGCCGGCCGGCTCGTCGCCGTACGGGACGTGCCCCGCCCCCGCGACCGCGCCGCCCACGACGACCCCGCGCGCGCGGCCCTGCGACGCGACGTCCTGACCTCCCTGAGCACCTGAAAGGCACCCCGGTGGACACCCCCCTGCAGATCCCCGCGCTCACCGACGCCGAAGAGCTGACCTGCGACGTCCTCGTCATCGGCGGCGGCACCGCCGGCACCATGGCCGCCCTGACCGCCGCCGAGCGCGGCGCGGACGTGCTGCTCCTGGAGAAGGCCCACGTCCGCCACTCGGGCGCGCTCGCGATGGGCATGGACGGCGTGAACAACGCCGTCATCCCCGGCCGCGCCGAGCCCGACGACTACGTCGCCGAGATCACCCGTGCCAACGACGGCATCGTCGACCAGTCCACCGTCCGGCAGACCGCCACCCGCGGCTTCGCCATGGTGCAGCGCCTGGAGTCGTACGGCGTGAAGTTCGAGAAGGACGAGCACGGCGACTACGCGGTCCGTCAGGTCCACCGTTCCGGCTCCTACGTACTGCCCATGCCGGAGGGCAAGGACGTCAAGAAGGTCCTGTACCGGCAGCTGCGGCGGCGCGAGATGCGGGAGCGGATCCGTATCGAGAACCGGGTGATGCCGGTGCGCGTGCTGACGGCCCCGGACGACGGGCGGGCCATCGGCGCGGTCGGCTTCAACACCCGCACAGGGCAGTTCGTCACCGTCCGCGCGGGCGGCGTCATCCTCGCCACCGGCGCCTGCGGCCGCCTCGGCCTGCCCGCCTCCGGCTACCTGTACGGCACGTACGAGAACCCCACCAACGCGGGCGACGGCTACGCCATGGCCTACCACGCGGGCGCCGAGCTGACCGGCATCGAGTGCTTCCAGATCAACCCGCTCATCAAGGACTACAACGGCCCCGCCTGCGCCTACGTCGCGAACCCCTTCGGCGGCTACCAGGTCAACCGGCACGGCGAGCGGTTCGTCGACTCCGACTACTGGTCGGGCCAGATGATGGCCGAGTTCGCGGCGGAGGTAGCCAGCGACCGCGGTCCCGTCTACCTGAAGCTGAGCCACCTGCCCGAGGAGTCGATCGCCTCCCTGGAGTCGATCCTGCACTCCACCGAGCGCCCTTCCCGCGGCACCTTCCACGCCGGCCGCGGCCACGACTACCGCACCCACGACATCGAGATGCACATCTCGGAGATCGGCCTGTGCGGCGGCCATTCGGCGTCGGGCGTCCGGGTGGACGAGCACGCCCGCACGACCGTTCCCCGGCTGTACGCGGCGGGCGACCTCGCCTGCGTCCCGCACAACTACATGATCGGCGCGTTCGTCTTCGGCGACCTGGCCGGTTCGGACGCCGCCCGGTACCAGGCGTACGACGGCGAGCTGCCCGCCGATCAGCTGCGCCAGGCGCACGAGTTGATCTACCGCCCGTTGCGCAACCCGGAGGGCCCTCCGCAGCCCCAGGTCGAGTACAAGCTGCGCCGCTTCGTGAACGACTACGTCGCCCCGCCCAAGTCGGGCGCGCGACTGTCGCTGGCCCTGGAGTCCTTCGAGCGGATGCGCGACGACATCGCCGAGATGGGCGCCCGTACCGCGCACGAGCTGATGCGCTGCGCCGAGGTCTCCTTCATCCGCGACTGCGCGGAGATGGCCGCGCGCGCCTCGCTGGCCCGCACGGAGTCCCGCTGGGGCCTCTACCACGAGCGTCTCGACCATCCTCAGCGTGACGACTCCTCCTGGTTCCACCACCTGGATCTGCACAAGTCCCCTTCCGGTGCTATGGAGTTCACGGCCCGGCCCGTGGCTCCGTATCTGGTGCCGATCGACGAGTTCACCCCCGTCGGCGGCCCGTCGCGGCACATCGGCGAGGTCCACGCCGAGAACGTGGCGACGGCCGGTTCACGGGAGGTGGCGCCCGTCGCCGCGGGGGTCGAGTCCCTCGCGTCGAACACCGGCCTCCCGGCGCCCGCAGTGCCCGAACCCGCCCTCGACCAGGCCTCCTCTCCCCGGTCCTCGTCCCGTCTGCTCGAACTCGTCGCCCTCGCCGAGGAGGAGCCCGAACTCGGCGCCCTGCTCCCCTACTTGTCCGACCCTGCGCCCGCCGTCCGGCGCGAGGCGGTCGCCGTCCTCACCGAGACCCTGCCGTCGGGCACCGGCCCCGCGCTGGCAGAAGCGCTGCGCGACCCGGCGGCGGCGGTACGCTCCGCCGCCGCGGCCTCGCTCCGGGAGCTCGTCGAGACCCTGCCCGCGGAGCCCGCCCTCCGGGACGGTCTCGCCGCCGCACTGGACGAGCCCGACCCCGTCGTGCGGGCGGCGGCCCTGGACGTGCTGCGCGCCCTGCGTCTCGGGGACGCGGCCCTGTTCTCCGGCTCCCTCGCCGACGCGGACATCGCCGTCCGGATCGAGGCCGTCCGCGCTCTGGTCTCCGTCGACGCCGCCGACGAACTGGCCCGGGCGGCGACCGCCGACCCGTCCCGGGAGGTCCGCGTCACGATCGCCAAGTCCCTTGCCACAGTGGCCGCCGGACGCCTGAGCGGCGACACGCCGACGGAACCGGGGAGCAGCCACGGCACCGGCGCGGTGTCCGCCGCCGGCGCCTCATCGGTCGCGGACAGCGGATTCCGCTCCGGCACCGGCACCGGCACAGGTCCGGACGTCGTCCTCGAGCAGGACGCCGTCCACACGGCGCTCGTCCGTCTGGTCGACGACCCCGACGCCCTGGTCCGTGCCGCCGCCTACAGGGCGCTGGGCACGACCGGCTGCCCGGCTCCGCTCGCCGCCCGAGCCGTGGATGCCCTGGCGGACCCGGCGTGGCAGGTGCGTGCCGGCGCCGCCACCGCGCTGTCCGTGACCCACCCCGACACGGCGGTGCCCGTCCTCGCCAAGGCCCTGGCCGATCCGAACGCGGACGTCCGCAAGGCCGCCGTCCTGGCCCTGACCCGCCTCCGCGCCTCGGAGGCCGCCCGCGCCGCCCTCGCCACGGCGACGACCGACTCGGACGCCGACGTCAGGGCCTACGCGGGCCGCGCCCTCTGAGGAACCTGCCCGGACCGGCGACCACGGGCCGGGCACGCCGAGGACCACCGAAGCACAAGCGCCGCCTCCGGCTCCGGGGCCGGGTCCGGCATCGGGTCCCCTGGCATCGCCTCCGGTTCGCACCCGGGCTCCGGGTCGTACTCGGGACCGGAACCCGGGTCCGGATCCGGGACCGGCCCGGGACACGGCAGGGAACTCAGGGCAGGAACTCCGGATGGGGCAGGGGAGCCGGCCCCCTACATCCAGTCCTCGGGTGCGGGCTCTTCGTCCACGTCAGGCCACAGGTCCGGGGAGCCCGGGCCCATGTCCGCGTTCGCACCGGCGGCCGTGCGGGCACCGACACCAGCAGCGGCACCGGCACCGGCACCGGCAGCCGAAACCTCGGTCGCGCCCGCGGCGGCGCCACCCGCAGGCGGCCCTCCCAATGAGGCCAGGACCGCGACGACACCTTCCCCGTACGTCACCAGCTTCTTCTCGCCGACCCCGCTGATCCCGCCGAGTTGGTCGACCGACGTCGGCCACGCCGTGGCGATCTCCCGAAGCGTGGCGTCGTGGAAGATGACGTACGCCGGAACGCCCTGCTCACGGGCCTGTTCGGCGCGCCAGGCGCGCAACGCCTCGAAAGCGGGCAGCAGTTCCTCGGGCAGCTCGGCCGCTGCCGCCTTGGCCCCCTTGCGGCCGGACGAGGATCCACCCGACGCCTTGGCCGACGTGGCCGGCCTCTTCGGCTCCTTGCGCAGCGGTACGTCCCGCTCGCGGCGCAGCACCGCCCCGCTGGCCTCCGTCAGCACGAGGGTGCCGTACTCGCCCTCGACCGCCAGCAGCCCCTGCGCCAGCAGCTGACGGACGACCCCCCGCCATTCGCCCTCGGCCAGATCCTCGCCGATGCCGAACACAGACAGCTGGTCGTGGTCGAACTGGATCACCTTGGCCGTGCGCTTGCCCATCAGGATGTCGACGATCTGCACGGCGCCGAACTTCTGCCCGCGCTCGCGCTGCAACCGCACCACGGTGGACAGGACCTTCTGGGCCGCGACCGTGCCGTCCCACGTCTCCGGCGGCGTGAGGCAGGTGTCGCAGTTGCCGCAGCCCGCCGCGTCCGGTTCCTGGCCGAAGTAGGCGAGGAGCTGTCCACGGCGGCACTGGGCGGTCTCGCACAACGCCAGCATGGAGTCGAGGTGAGCGCCGGCCCGCCGCCGGAAGGCCTCGTCGCCCTCGCCGGACTGGATGAGCTTGCGCTGCTGTATGACGTCGTTGAGGCCGTACGCCATCCATGCCGTGGACGGCAGTCCGTCGCGGCCGCCGCGCCCGGTCTCCTGGTAGTAGCCCTCGATCGACTTCGGCAGGTCGAGGTGGGCGACGAACCGCACGTCCGGCTTGTCGATGCCCATGCCGAAGGCGATGGTCGCGCAGACCACCAGGCCGTCCTCGCGCAGGAACCGGGACTGGTGGGCCGCGCGCGTCCCCGCGTCCAGACCCGCGTGGTAAGGGACCGCCTCGACGCCGTTGCGGGAGAGGAACTCTGCCGTCTTCTCCACGGAGTTGCGCGAGAGGCAGTACACGATGCCCGCGTCCCCCGCGTGTTCCTCGCGCAGGAAGCTCAGGAGCTGCTTCTTGGGGTCGGCCTTGGGCACGATCCGGTACTGGATGTTGGGCCGGTCGAAGCTCGCCACGAAGTGCCGGGCCGTCGGCATGTTGAGCCGCTGGGTGATCTCGTCGTGGGTGGCGCGCGTCGCCGTCGCCGTGAGGGCTACCCGCGGGACGTCGGGCCAGCGCTCGCCGAGCACGGCGAGGGTGAGGTAGTCGGGGCGGAAGTCGTGGCCCCACTGGGACACACAGTGCGCCTCGTCGATCGCGAACACCGCGATCTTGCCGCGCGACAGCAGTTCCTGGGTGGACTCCAGGCGCAGTCGCTCCGGGGCGAGATACAGCAGGTCCAGCTCGCCGGCCAGGAACTCGGCCTCGACCACACGCCGCTCGTCGAAGTCCTGGGTGGAGTTCATGAACCCGGCGTTCACGCCGAGCGCCCGCAGCGCGTCCACCTGGTCCTGCATCAGCGCGATCAGCGGGGAGACGACGATTCCCGTGCCGGGTCTGACCAGGGCGGGGATCTGGTAGCAGAGCGACTTTCCGCCGCCGGTCGGCATGAGGACCACCGCGTCCCCGCCGGCCACGACGTGCTCGATGACCTCTTCCTGCGCGCCGCGGAAAGCCTCGTATCCGAAGACCCGGTGCAGCGTGGCCAACGCCTCGCTGTCGGTCCCCTCCGGTGTCCCGGTGATCCCTGTCATCTCGCTGATCCCGCCCGTCGCGCCCATCGTCTGGTCCCCCGTACGTCGCCCTTCGACCACTGCCTCCACGATAGGGGTCCGCACCGACACCGCCGGAGTTATCCACAGACCCGATCCGGTGACTCTGCGTGATGATCCCGGTGACGGGCGGCCCCGTTCGCTCGCCCGTGCGACGACGGTGGGCCCGGCTCCCCTGGGGGAACCGGGCCCATCATGTCGGCAGGCGCGGACCTGCGGCGTGTCGCCGGCTCAGCGCACGAACACTCCCGCCTGGTTCGCCAGGTCCAGGAAGTACTGCGGCGCCACACCGAGCACGAGCGTGACCGCCACGCCCACTGCGATCGCCGTCATCGTCAGCGGTGACGGGACGGCGACGGTCGGGCCCTCGGGCCGCGGCTCGCTGAAGAACATCAGCACGATCACCCGGATGTAGAAGAAGGCGGCGATCGCGGACGAGATCACACCGACCACGACCAGCGGCGCCGCACCGCCCTCGGCCGCGGCCTTGAACACGGCGAACTTACCGGCGAACCCGGAGGTCAGCGGGATGCCGGCGAAGGCCAGCAGGAACACCGCGAACACGGCCGCCACCAGCGGCGACCGCCGGCCGAGCCCGGCCCACTTGGACAGGTGCGTCGCCTCACCGCCGGCGTCGCGCACGAGGGTGACCACGGCGAACGCGCCGATCGTCACGAACGAGTACGCGGCCAGGTAGAAGAGGACGGACGAGACGCCGTCCGGGGTGGTCGCGATGACACCGGCGAGGATGAAGCCCGCGTGCGCGATCGACGAGTACGCCAGCAGCCGCTTGATGTCGGTCTGCGTGATCGCGACGATCGCGCCGCCCAGCATGGTGACGATCGCGACGCCCCACATCACCGGCCGCCAGTCCCAGCGCAGCCCGGGCAGGACGACGTACAGCAGGCGGAGCAGCGCGCCGAACGCGGCCACCTTGGTCGCCGCGGCCATGAAGCCGGTGACGGGGGTCGGCGCACCCTGGTAGACGTCGGGCGTCCACATGTGGAAGGGCACCGCGCCGACCTTGAACAGCAGACCCATGACGATCATCGCGGCGCCGATGAGCAGCAGCGCGTCGTTGCCCATGGTGTCGGCGAGCGCCGGGTTCACGTTCTGCACCGTTCCGTCGACGACCTGCGCGATCGTCGCGTACGACACCGATCCCGCGTAGCCGTACAGCAGGGCGATGCCGAAGAGGGTGAAGGCGGACGCGAACGCCCCGAGGAGGAAGTACTTGACCGCGGCCTCCTGCGACATGAGCCGCTTGCGGCGGGCCACCGCGCACAGGAGGTACAGCGGCAGGGAGAACACTTCCAGGGCGATGAAGAGCGTCAGCAGGTCGTTGGCCGAGGGGAAGACCAGCATGCCGGCGACAGCGAACAACAGCAGCGGGAAGACCTCGGTGGTCGTGAAGCCGGCCTTGACGGCGGCCTTCTCGCTGTCACTTCCGGGGACGGAGGCCGCCTGGGCGGCGAAGGAGTCGACCCGGTTGCCGTGCGCCTCGGGGTCGAGCCTGCGTTCGGCGAAGGTGAACGCGCCGACCAGGGCGGCCAGCAGGATCGTGCCCTGCAGGAAGAGGGCGGGTCCGTCGACGGCGATCGCGCCCATGGCCGCGATGCGCGCCTTCGTGGTGCCGTAGCCGCCCTCCGCCAGCGCGATCACCGCGGCGAACGCGGCGACCAGCGCCACGACGGTCACGAACAGCTGTGCGTAGTAGCGGTGCTTGCGCGGCACGAACGCCTCGACCAGCACCCCGACGATCGCCGCGCCGACGACGATCAAGGTGGGCGACAACTGCCCGTACTCGATCTTCGGCGTGTCGATCTTCGCGATCGGTTCGGTCGCGGCTGCCGCCGTTGTCCACAGGCTGTGGACGGCTGATGCGCTCACTTGGCCGCCTCCACCTCGGGCTTGGGGTCCTTCTTGTGTACGTCGGACAAGGTCTGCTTGACCGCCGGGTTCACGATGTCCGTGACGGGCTTGGGGTAGACCCCGAGGAAGATCAGCAGCACGATCAGCGGGGCGACGACGACGAGCTCACGCGCGCGCAGGTCCGGCATCGTGGAGACCTCGGGCTTGACCGGCCCCGTCATCGTCCGCTGGTAGAGGACCAGCGTGTAGAGGGCGGCGAGGACGATGCCGAAGGTGGCGATGATGCCGACGACCGGGTAGCGCGCGAACGTGCCCACCAGTACGAGGAACTCGCTCACGAAGGGCGCGAGCCCCGGCAGCGACAGCGTCGCCAGACCGCCGATCAGGAACGTGCCGGCCAGCACCGGAGCGACCTTCTGCACACCGCCGTAGTCGGCGATGAGCCGCGAACCGCGCCGCGAGATCAGGAATCCGGCGACCAGCATCAGGGCGGCCGTCGAGATGCCGTGGTTGACCATGTAGAGCGTCGCGCCGGACTGGCCCTGGCTGGTCATCGCGAAGATGCCCAGGATGATGAACCCGAAGTGCGAGATCGACGCGTAGGCCACCAGTCGCTTGATGTCCCGCTGGCCGACGGCGAGCAGCGCCCCGTAGATGATGCTGATCAGCGCCAGGACGAGGATCGCGGGCGTCGCCCACTTGCTCGCCTCCGGGAAGAGCTGGAGGCAGAACCGGAGCATCGCGAAGGTGCCCACCTTGTCGACCACCGCCGTGATCAGCACTGCGACGGGTGTGGTGGCCTCGCCCATGGCGTTGGGCAGCCAGGTGTGCAGCGGCCACAGTGGGGCCTTCACCGCGAAGGCGAAGAAGAAGCCGAGGAACAGCCAGCGTTCGGTGTTCGTCGCCATGTCGAGCGTGCCGTTGGCACGGGCCTCGGCGATCTCCGTGAGCGAGAAGTTCCCGGCGACCACGTAGAGACCGATCACGGCCGCCAGCATGATCAGTCCGCCGACCAGGTTGTACAGGAGGAACTTGACCGCCGCGTACGACCGTTGGGTGGCCGCCGTCTCCTCGCCGTGTGCGTGGGCACGGTCCCCGAAGCCGCCGATGAGGAAGTACATCGGGATGAGCATGGCTTCGAAGAAGATGTAGAAGAGGAAGACGTCGGTGGCCTCGAAGGAGAGGATCACCATCGCCTCGACGGCCAGGATCAGGGCGAAGAAGCCCTGTGTGGGCCGCCAGCGCTTGTTGCCGGTCTCCAGCGGGTCGGCGTCGTGCCAGCCCGCGAGGATGATGAAGGGGATCAGCAGCGCGGTCAGCGCTACGAGCGCGACCCCGATGCCGTCCACGCCGAGTTCGTAGCGGACGCCGAAGTCGGCGATCCAGGAGTGGGATTCGGTGAGCTGGTAGCGGGCGCCGTCCGGGTCGAAGCGGACCAGGACGACGATCGCCAGGACGAGTGTGGCGACGGAGAACAGCAACGCCAGCGCTTTGGCGGCGTTGCGCCGGGCGGCCGGCACGGCGGCCGTGGCCACCGCACCGATCGCCGGGAGCGCCGCCGTCGCTGTCAGCAGAGGAAAGGACATCGGTATCAGACCGCCCTCATCAGCAGGGTCGCGGCGATGAGGACCACCGCACCGCCGAACATCGAGACCGCGTACGACCGCGCGAAGCCGTTCTGCAGTCGGCGCAGTCGCCCGGAGAGGCCGCCGACCGAGGCCGCCGTGCCGTTGACGACTCCGTCGACCAGGGTGTGATCGACGTAGACCAGGGAGCGCGTGAGGTGCTCGCCGCCGCGGACCAGCACGACGTGGTTGAAGTCGTCCTGGAACAGGTCCCGTCGGGCGGCCCGGGTGAGCAGCGACCCGCGCGGGGCCACGACCGGGACGGGCCGGCGGCCGTACTGGGCGTAGGCGACCGCCACGCCGATCACCAGCACCACCATCGTGGCGAGGGTGACGGTGAGGGCGCTGACCGGCGAGTCGCCGTGGGAGTGACCCGTGACGGGCTCCAGCCAGTGCAGGAATCGGTCACCGATGCTGAAGAACCCGCCGGCGAAGACCGATCCGAAGGCCAGCACGATCATGGGGATCGTCATGGACTTCGGGGACTCGTGCGGGTGCGGCTCGTGGCCGTCCGCGTCGGGCTGCCAGCGCTTCTCACCGAAGAACGTCATCAGCATCACGCGGGTCATGTAGTACGCGGTGATGGCCGCGCCGAGCAGGGCGCAGCCGCCGAGGATCCAGCCCTCGGTGCCGCCCTTGGCGAACGCCGCCTCGATGATCTTGTCCTTGGAGAAGAACCCGGACAGCCCCGGGAAGCCGATGATCGCGAGGTAACCGAGACCGAAGGTGACGAAGGTGACCGGCATGTACTTGCGCAGACCGCCGTACTTGCGCATGTCGACCTCGTCGTTCATGCCGTGCATGACCGAGCCCGCGCCGAGGAACAGCCCGGCCTTGAAGAAGCCGTGCGTCACCAGGTGCATGATCGCGAAGACGTAGCCGATGGGACCGAGGCCCGCGGCCAGCACCATGTAGCCGATCTGGGACATGGTCGAGCCGGCCAGCGCCTTCTTGATGTCGTCCTTCGCGCAACCGACGATCGCACCGAACAGGAGCGTGACGGCCCCGACGACGGTGACGACGAGCTGCGCGTCGGGCGCGCCGTTGAAGACGGCGGCCGACCGGACGATCAGGTAGACGCCCGCGGTCACCATGGTCGCGGCGTGGATGAGGGCCGAGACGGGGGTCGGGCCCTCCATCGCGTCCCCGAGCCAGGACTGCAGCGGCACCTGGGCGGACTTGCCGCAGGCGGCGAGCAGGAGCATCAGGGCGATGGCGGTGAGCCTGCCCTCCGTCGCGTCGCCCGCGATGCCGGGCTCGCCCTCCGTCCCGAGCAGCGGGCCGAACGCGAAGGTCCCGAAGGTGGTGAACATCAGCATGATGGCGATGGACAGACCCATGTCGCCGACGCGGTTGACCAGGAACGCCTTCTTCGCCGCGGTCGCGGCGCTGGGCTTGTGCTGCCAGAAGCCGATGAGCAGGTAGGACGCGAGACCGACGCCCTCCCAGCCGACGTACAGCAGCAGGTAGTTGTCGGCGAGGACCAGCAGCAGCATCGCCGCGAGGAACAGGTTCAGGTAGCCGAAGAAGCGGCGCCGCCGCTCGTCGTGCTCCATGTACCCGATCGAGTACAGGTGGATCAGCGAGCCGACGCCCGTGATCAGCAGCACGAACGTCATCGACAACTGGTCGAGGCGGAACGCGACGTCCGCCTGGAAACCCTCGACCGGGATCCAGCTGAACAGGTGCTGTGTCAGCGTGCGGTCTTCGGCGTTCCTGCTCAGCAGGTCGCTGAAGAGGACGACGCCGAGCACGAAGGAGACGGCCGCGAGCAGCGTGCCGATCCAGTGGCCGACGGCGTCGAGCCGGCGACCGCCGACCAGAAGGACGGCCGCTCCGAGCAGGGGCGCCGCGATCAGCAGCGCAATCAGGTTGTCCACGATTCTTCCGACCCCTTACAGCTTCATCAGGCTGGCGTCGTCGACCGAGGCCGAGTGGCGGGAACGGAACAGCGACACGATGATCGCGAGTCCGACCACGACCTCCGCGGCGGCGACGACCATCGTGAAGAAGGCGATGATCTGGCCGTCGAGATTGCCGTGCATCCGGGAGAAGGCGACGAACGCGAGGTTGCAGGCGTTGAGCATGAGCTCGATGCACATGAAGACGACGATCGCGTTGCGCCTGATCAGCACGCCCGTGGCGCCGATCGTGAACAACAGGGCCGCGAGATAGAGGTAGTTCACGGGGTTCACTTCGACGCCTCCTCGGTCCGCCGGGGGTTCGGCCCCAGCCGGGGCGGCTCGACCGCGGCCCGCTCCAGCCGCTCCTCGGCGCGCCGCTCGAGGGCCTTGAGGTCGCTCAGCGCCTCGGCGGACACGTCCCTGATCTGGCCGCGCTCGCGCAGCGTGCTGCTGACCGTGAGCTCCGAGGGGGTGCCGTCGGGCAGCAGGCCCTGGACGTCCACCGCGTTGTGCCGCGCGTACACGCCGGGGGCGGGCAGCGGCGGGACGTGCTTGCCCTCACGGACCCGCTGCTCGGCCAGCTCCCGCTGGGTCTTGGGCCGCTCGGTGCGCTCGCGGTGGGTGAGCACCATGGCGCCGACGGCCGCCGTGATGAGCAGGGCGCCGGTGATCTCGAAGGCGAAGACGTACTTCGTGAAGATGAGGGCGGCGAGGCCCTCCACGTTGCCGTTCGCGTTCGCCTCGGTGAGGCCGTTGAACTCCGTCAGGGAGGCGTTGCCGATGCCGGCGATCAGCAGCACGCCGAAGCCGAGACCGCACAGCAGGGCCAGCCATCGCTGCCCCTTGATGGTCTCCTTCAGCGAGTCCGCCGCGGTGACGCCGACGAGCATCACCACGAACAGGAAGAGCATCATGATCGCGCCGGTGTAGACCACGATCTGCACGATGCCCAGGAAGTAGGCGCCGTTGGCGAGGTAGAACACCGCCAGGACGATCATGGTGCCGGCGAGGCAGAGCGCACTGTGCACGGCCTTCTTCATGAAGACGGTGCACAGGGCGCCGATCACCGCGACCGTGCCGAGCACCCAGAACTGGAAGGCCTCGCCGGTCGAGGTGGCGTAGGCGGCGAGCTGCGCGCTCATCGGCCGACCACCTCCTCCGACGTCGGCTCGCCCGCGTCGGACGTGGAGGCCGCTTCCTGCGGGCCCTCGCCCTTGGAGACGGCCGTCTGGCGCTCCGTGCCGGGCGCGGCCTCCGTGACCAGACCCCGGTAGTAGTCCTGCTCGTCCGTGCCCGGGTAGATGGCGTGCGGCGAGTCGACCATGCCCTCGTCGAGACCGGCGAGCAGCTGTTCCTTGGTGTAGATCAGGTTGGCGCGGCTGGAGTCGGCCAGCTCGAACTCGTTGGTCATCGTCAACGCGCGCGTGGGGCATGCCTCGATGCACAGGCCGCACAGGATGCAGCGGGCGTAGTTGATCTGGTAGACGCGCCCGTACCGCTCGCCCGGGGAGTAGCGCTCCTCGTCGGTGTTGTCCGCGCCCTCCACGTAGATGGCGTCGGCGGGGCAGGCCCAGGCGCACAGCTCACAGCCGACGCACTTCTCCAGGCCGTCCGGATGACGGTTGAGCTGGTGTCGTCCGTGGAACCGGGGAGCTGTGGTCTTCTCCTGCTCCGGGTACTGCTCGGTCAGCCGCTTCTTGAACATGGCCTTGAAGGTCACGCCGAAGCCGGCCACGGGGTTCTGGAAACCGGGCTTGGTCTCCTTGGGCTCCTCAGCCATCGGACGCCTCCTTTCCATCCAGCGATCCGTCACTCACAGTGTCCACTCCACCACTGACAATGAGCTCCCGCTCCCGGCTCGGGCGACGCCTCGGCACCGGCGGCAACTCCTGCCCCGGCAGCGGCGGTACGGGGAATCCGCCCGCCATCGGGTCGAAGTCGGCCGGCTCGACGGGGGCCTGAGCCTCCTTCCGCGCGTTGCGGAACATGTCCGCGACGAAGGAGAGCAACAGCAGCACCAGGACGCCGCCGCACACGTAGAGGGCGATGTCGGTGAAGTCGTAGTTCTCGTTGCGCAGCGTCCGTACGGTCGCGACGAGCATCAGCCACGTCACCGACACCGGGATCAGGACCTTCCAGCCCAGCTTCATCAGCTGGTCGTACCGCACGCGGGGAAGCGTGCCGCGCAGCCAGATGAAGAAGAACAGCAGCAGCTGCACCTTGACGACGAACCAGAGCATCGGCCACCAGCCGTGGTTCGCGCCCTCCCAGAAACCGCTGATCGGCCACGGAGCGCGCCAGCCGCCGAGGAAGAGCGTGGTCGCCACGGCGGAGACCGTCACCATGTTCACGTACTCGGCGAGCATGAACATCGCGAACTTGATCGACGAGTACTCGGTGTTGAAGCCGCCGACCAGGTCGCCCTCGGACTCCGGCATGTCGAAGGGGGCGCGGTTGGTCTCGCCGACCATCGTGATGATGTAGAGGACGAAGGAGACCGGCAGCAGGAGGATGTACCAGCGGTCGTGCTGCTGCTCGACGATCGTCGAGGTCGACATCGACCCCGAGTAGAGGAACACCGAGGCGAACGCCGCGCCCATGGCGATCTCGTAGGAGATCATCTGCGCGCAGGACCGCAGGCCGCCCAGCAGCGGGTACGTGGAGCCGGAGCTCCAGCCGGCCAGCACGATGCCGTAGATGCCCACGGAGGCGACCGCCAGGACGTAGAGCATCGCGATCGGCAGGTCGGTCAGCTGCATCGTGGTGCGCTGGCCGAAGATCGAGACCTCGTTGCCGGCCGGCCCGAAGGGAATCACCGCGATCGCCATGAAGGCCGGGATGGCCGCGACGATCGGCGCGAGGACGTACACCACCTTGTCCGCGCGTTTGACGACGAGGTCCTCCTTCAGCATCAGCTTGATGCCGTCGGCGAGGGACTGGAGCATTCCCCAGGGACCGTGCCGGTTGGGGCCGATGCGCAACTGCATCCAGGCGACGACCTTGCGCTCCCAGACGATGGAGAACAGCACGGTCACCATCAGGAAGGCGAAGCAGAAGACCGCCTTGACGACGACCAGCCACCAGGGGTCGCGGCCGAACATCGAGAGGTCTTCAGCGGCGAAGTACGGGCTCATTCCTCCACCTCCTTGGGGGCGTCGGCGGTGAGCGTCGCCGGGCCGATGCGTACGAGGGAGCCGGGCGTGGCTCCGGAGTCGGAGGCGACGCCCCGGCCGGTGGAGTTCAGCGGGAGCCAGACGACCCGGTCGGGCATCACGGTGATCTCGAGCGGCAGTGCGACCGTTCCGGCGGGCCCGGTGACGGCGAGCAGGTCGCCGTCCTTGACGCCGGCCTCGGCGGCCGTGGCGGCCGACACACGCGCGCGTGCCGCGTGCCGGGTCCCGGCGAGCGCCTCGTCGCCCTGCTGGAGGACGCCCTGGTCGAGCAGCAGTCGGTGCCCTGCGAGAACGGCCTCCCCGACGGCGGGGCGCGGCAGCTGCGCGGCCGGCTCCGTGGGCTCGGAGGCGCCGGAGCCCTCCCAGGCCCCGAGCCGGTCGAGCTCCGCACGGGCGGTGCGCAGATCCGGCAGACCGAGATGGACGTCCATGGCGTCGGCGAGCATCTGCAGCACGCGCGCGTCGGTGGGCGCCGCACGGCGGGCCATCTGGTCGGGCTTCAGTGCCGCCTCGAAGAAGCGGACCCGGCCCTCCCAGTTGAGGAAGGCGCCCGGCTTCTCGGCGACCGCGGCCACCGGGAGGACGACGTCGGCGTGCTCGGTGACCTCACCGGGCCGCAGCTCCAGCGACACCACGAAGCCGGCCTCCGCCAGCGCCTCACGCGCGCGTGCCGGATCGGGCAGGTCCGCGACCTCGACGCCCGCGACCAGCAGCGCCTGCAGTTCGCCGGAGGCGGCGGCCTCGACGATCTGCCCGGTGTCCCGGCCGTAGCGGTGCGGGAGTTCGGCAAGGCCCCAGGCCGCGGCGACCTCCTCACGCGCGCGGGGGTCGGTGGCCGGACGGCCGCCCGGCAGGAGCGACGGCAGGGCGCCCGCCTCGATCGCGCCCCGCTCCCCCGCCCGGCGCGGAATCCACACCAGCCGGGCGCCGGTCGCCGAGGCGGTCCGCGCCGCGGCGGTCAGTCCGCCCGCCACCGCCGCCAGCCGTTCACCGACGACGATCACCGCGCCTTCGGACCGCAGCGCTTCCGCGGCCGTGGCGCCCGCGTCCGCGTCCGCCAGGCCGACGCCGCTCGCCAGCGCGTCCAGCCACTCCGTCTCCGTGCCCGGAGCGGCCGGCAGCAGGGTGCCGCCCGCCTTCGCCAGACCTCGTGTGACGTGGGTGGCCAGCGAGAACACCCGCTGTCCGTGTTTGCGCCAGGCCTTGCGCAGCCGCAGAAAGACGCCCGGCGCCTCCTCCTCCGACTCGAACCCGACCAGCAGGACGGCGGGCGCCTTCTCCAGGGAGGAGTACGTGACGCCCGTACCGTCGAGATCGCGGCCGCGGCCGGCGACGCGGGCGGCCAGGAAGTCGGCCTCCTCGCTGCTGTGCACCCGCGCGCGGAAGTCGATGTCGTTCGTGTCGAGCGCCACGCGCGCGAACTTGCTGTAGGCGTAGGCGTCCTCGACGGTGAGACGGCCGCCGGTCAGCACGCCGGTCCTGCCGCGCGACGCCAGCAGACCCTGAGCCGCGATCTGCAGGGCCTCCGGCCAGGAAGCCGGAACGAGGTCCCCCTCGGCGTTGCGTACGAGCGGCGTGTCGAGCCGGTCCCGCTGCTGCGCGTACCGGAACGCGAAGCGCCCCTTGTCGCAGATCCACTCCTCGTTGACCTCGGGGTCCTCGGCGGCCAGCCGCCGCATGACCTTGCCGCGCCGGTGATCGGTGCGGGTGGCGCAGCCGCCGGAGCAGTGCTCGCAGACCGACGGCGAGGACACCAGGTCGAAGGGCCGGGAGCGGAACCGGTACGCCGCCGAGGTCAGCGCGCCGACCGGGCAGATCTGGATGGTGTTGCCGGAGAAGTACGACTCGAAGGGGTCGCCCTCGCCGGTGCCCACCTGTTGCAGCGCCCCGCGCTCGATCAGCTCGATCATCGGGTCGCCCGCCACCTGGTTCGAGAACCGGGTGCAGCGGGCGCACAGCACACACCGTTCCCGGTCGAGGAGCACCTGGGTGGAGATCGGCACGGGCTTCTCGTAGGTCCGCTTGCGGCCCTCGAAGCGGGACTCGGCCTGGCCGTGCGACATGGCCTGGTTCTGCAGGGGGCACTCGCCGCCCTTGTCGCAGACCGGGCAGTCCAGCGGGTGGTTGATGAGGAGCAGCTCCATCACACCGTGCTGCGCCTTCTCGGCGACCGGCGAGGTGAGGTGCGTCTTCACGACCATGCCGTCCGTGCACGTGATCGTGCAGGACGCCATCGGCTTGCGCTGGCCCTCGACGTCGACGATGCACTGGCGGCAGGCGCCCGCGGGGTCGAGGAGGGGATGGTCGCAGAAGCGGGGGATCTCGATGCCGAGCTGCTCGGCGGCCCGGATGACCAGGGTGCCCTTGGGCACGCTGATCTCGGCGCCGTCGATCGTCAACGTCACGAGATCTTCCGGCGGGACCGCCGCCTCGCCGCCTCCGGAGGGAGCGCTGGTGGTCACCGTCATGCGTTCACCTCCGTGTGCTTGTCCGCCCACGCCGTCGACTTGGCCGGGTCGAAGGGGCAGCCGCGGCCCGTGATGTGCTGCTCGTACTCCTCGCGGAAGTACTTGAGCGAGGAGAAGATCGGCGATGCGGCGCCGTCGCCGAGGGCGCAGAAGGACTTGCCGTTGATGTTGTCGGCGATGTCGTTCAGCTTGTCGAGGTCGGACAGGGAGCCCTTGCCGGCCTCGATGTCACGCAGCAGCTGCACGAGCCAGTACGTGCCTTCGCGGCACGGCGTGCACTTGCCGCAGGACTCGTGTGCGTAGAACTCGGTCCACCGGGTCACGGCACGCACCACGCAGGTCGTCTCGTCGAAGCACTGCAGGGCTTTCGTGCCGAGCATGGAACCCGCGGCGCCCACTCCTTCGTAGTCGAGAGGGACGTCGAGGTGCTCGTCGGTGAACATCGGTGTCGAGGAGCCGCCCGGCGTCCAGAACTTGAGCCGGTGCCCGGGCCGCATGCCGCCGCTCATCTCGAGGAGTTGGCGCAGGGTGATGCCGAGCGGGGCCTCGTACTGGCCAGGGCTGGAGACGTGGCCGCTGAGGGAGTAGAGCGTGAAGCCCGGGGACTTCTCGCTTCCCATCGACCTGAACCATTCCTTGCCTTTTTGCAGGATGGCGGGAACTGACGCGATCGACTCGACGTTATTCACCACAGTCGGGCACGCATAGAGGCCCGCGACCGCAGGAAAGGGGGGGCGAAGCCGCGGTTGACCACGGCGGCCTTCGAGCGAGTCGAGCAGTGCGGTCTCCTCACCGCAGATGTACGCGCCGGCGCCGGCGTGCACGGTGAGCTGGAGGTCGAGCCCGCTGCCCAGGATGTTCTCGCCGAGGTAGCCCGCCGCGTAGGCCTCGCGCACGGTCTCGTGCAACCGCCGCAGAACCGGGACGACTTCACCACGCAGATAGATGAAGGCATGAGACGACCTGATGGCGTAACACGCGATCACAATGCCCTCGATGAGGCTGTGCGGGTTCGCGAAGAGGAGCGGGATGTCCTTACAGGTCCCGGGCTCCGATTCGTCGGCATTGACAACTAGATAGTGCGGCTTTCCATCCCCCTGGGGAATGAACTGCCATTTCATTCCCGTCGGGAATCCCGCGCCGCCTCGTCCGCGCAGACCGGAGTCCTTGACGAACGCGATCACTTCGTCCGGCGACATGGCGAGCGCCTTGCGCAGGCCCTCGTATCCCTCGTGCCTTCGGTAGACGTCCAGGCTCCATGACCTGTCCTCGTCCCAGAAGGCCGACAGCACGGGTGCGAGCAGCTTCTCGGGGCTGCTGCCTTTCAGCTCGGGTGCCAAGGTCATCACTCCCCCTCCTCGGCGGTAGGCCCTGCCGGGTGAGCCGGGTCGGAGGCCGACGTGTCCTGTGGCGCGTCATGCGAACTGAGGTGCTCGGTGGGCGACGGCTCGTGGACGGCCCGGTCCCGCGGCTCGTCGTGCGGCCCGCCGTCGCGCGGGTGGACCACGCGCGCGGGTGCGGTCTCTCCCTTTGCCAGGCGAAGACCCACCAGTGACGCCGGTCCCGCACTGCCGCTCGCCTCGACGGCGCCCTCCCGCTCGTCGGGGAAGCCGGCCAGGATGCGGGCGGTCTCCTTGAAGGAGCAGAGCGGCGCCCCGCGCGTGGGGGACACCGTGCCACCGCTTCGCAGGTCGTCCACCAGGCGCTTCGCGCTCTGGACGGTCTGGTTGTCGAAGAACTCCCAGTTGACCATCACGACCGGCGCGAAGTCGCAGGCCGCGTTGCACTCGATGTGCTCCAGAGTGATCTTTCCGTCGTCGGTGGTGCCACCGTTGCCGACACCCAGGTACTCCTGGAGCTCGTCGAAGATCGCGTCGCCGCCCATCACCGCGCACAGCGTGTTGGTGCAGACGCCCACCTGGTAGTCGCCGCTGGGCCGGCGCCGGTACATGGTGTAGAAGGTGGCCACCGCGGTGACCTCGGCGGTGGTGAGGTCCAGCGCGTCGGCGCAGAAGCGCATCCCGGTGCGTGTGACGTGCCCCTCCTCCGACTGCACGAGGTGCAGCAACGGCAGGAGCGCGGACCGGGAGTCGGGGTAGCGGGCGATGATCTCGCGCGCGTCCGCCTCCAGCCGGGCTCGGACGTCGTCCGGGTAGGCGGGCGCGGGCAGTTCGGGCATGCCCAGGCTGACGCCACGCTCGGAAGAAGAGGTGGTCACCGGTCGACGCCTCCCATCACGGGGTCGATGGACGCGACGGCGACGATCACGTCGGCGACCTGGCCGCCCTCGCACATCGCCGCCATGGCTTGCAGGTTGGTGAAGGACGGGTCCCGGAAGTGGACCCGGTAGGGGCGGGTGCCTCCGTCGGAGACGGCGTGCACCCCGAGCTCGCCCTTGGGCGACTCGACCGCCGCGTACGCCTGGCCAGGCGGAACGCGGAAGCCCTCGGTGACCAGCTTGAAGTGGTGGATCAGGGCTTCCATGGACGTGCCCATGATCTTCTTGATGTGGTCCAGGGAGTTGCCGAGACCGTCGGGGCCCAGGGCCAGCTGGGCCGGCCAGGCGATCTTCCGGTCGGCGACCATGACCGGACCGGGCTGCAGCCGGTCCAGGCACTGCTCGACGATCCTCAGCGACTGGCGCATCTCTTCCAGACGGATCAGGAAGCGGCCGTAGGAGTCGCACGAGTCGGCGGTCGGGACGTCGAAGTCGTACGTCTCGTAGTCGCAGTACGGCTGGGTCTTGCGCAGGTCGTGCGGCAGGCCGGTGGAGCGCAGGATCGGGCCGGTGGCGCCGAGGGCCATGCAGCCGGCCAGGTCGAGGTAGCCGACGTCCTGCATACGGGCCTTGAAGATGGGGTTCCCGGTGGCGAGCTTGTCGTACTCGGGGAGGTTCTTCTTCATCTTCTTCACGAACTCGCGGATCTGGTCCACCGCGCCGGGCGGCAGGTCCTGGGCGAGTCCGCCGGGGCGGATGTACGCGTGGTTCATCCGCAGGCCCGTGATGAGCTCATAGATGTCGAGAATCATTTCACGATCACGGAATCCGTAGATCATGATCGTGGTGGCGCCGAGTTCCATGCCGCCCGTGGCGATGCACACCAGGTGCGACGACATCCGGTTCAGCTCCATGAGAAGCACCCGGATGATCTTGGATCGCTCGGTGATCTGGTCCTCGATGCCGAGGAGCTTCTCGACGGCGAGACAGTAGGCGGTCTCGTTGAAGAAGGACGTCAGGTAGTCCATGCGCGTCACGAACGTGGTGCCCTGCGTCCACGTGCGGTACTCGAGGTTCTTCTCGATGCCGGTGTGGAGGTAGCCGATGCCGCAGCGGGCCTCGGTGACGGTCTCGCCCTCGATCTCCAGGATGAGGCGGAGCACCCCGTGGGTGGAGGGGTGCTGGGGCCCCATGTTGACGACGATGCGCTCGTCGTCGGCGCGGGCCGCGGACTGGACGACCTCGTCCCAGTCGCCACCGGTGACCGTGTAGACGGTGCCCTCTGTGGTCTCGCGCGCCGAGGCGGACGCGGCTGATGACTGCGTGCTGCTCACGAGTACGACCTCCGCTGGTCCGGAGCCGGGATCTGGGCGCCCTTGTACTCGACGGGGATGCCGCCGAGGGGATAGTCCTTGCGCTGCGGATGGCCGGGCCAGTCGTCCGGCATCATGATCCGCGTGAGGGCCGGGTGGCCGTCGAAGACGATCCCGAAGAAGTCGTAGGTCTCGCGCTCGTGCCAGTCGTTGGTGGGATACACGGAGACCAGGGACGGGATGCGCGGATCGGCGTCCGGGGCGCTGACCTCCAGGCGGATCAGCCGGTTGTGGGTGATCGAGCGCAGGTGGTAGACGGCGTGCAGTTCGCGCCCCTTGTCGTGCAGGTAGTGCACGCCGCTGACCCCGGTGCAGAGCTCGAAACGCAGGGCGGGGTCGTCGCGCAGGGTGCGGGCGACGCGGAGCAGGTGCTCGCGCTCGATGTGGAAGGTGAGCTCGTCGCGGTCGACGACCGTCTTCTCGATCGCGTTGCCGGGGAGGAGGCCCTGCTCCTCCAGCGCGCCCTCCAGCTCGTCGGCGACCTCGTCGAACCAGCCGCCGTAGGGCCGGCTCGCCGCCCCCGGGAGCCGGATCGACCGGACCAGGCCGCCGTAGCCGGAGGTGTCGCCGCCGTTGTCGGCGCCGAACATGCCGCGCTGGACGCGGACCTCCTCCCCGCCCTGGCCGCGCTGGCCGGGGAGGTTGGAGGCGGAGAGGTCCTTCTCGGGGTTCGCGCCCGAGGCGCCGTTCACCCCGTTCGAGGCACCGTTCGCGCCGTGGGTGCCGTTCGACTCACTCACCGCAGCAGCCCCTTCATCTCGATCATGGGCAGGGCCTTCAGCGCCGCCTCCTCCGCCTCGCGGGCCGCCTCCTCGGCGTTCACGCCCAGCTTGGAGTTCTGGATCTTGTGATGGAGCTTGAGAATCGCGTCCATCAGCATCTCGGGCCGCGGCGGGCAGCCCGGAAGGTAGATGTCGACGGGCACGATGTGATCGACGCCCTGGACGATCGCGTAGTTGTTGAACATGCCGCCGGAGGACGCACAGACGCCCATGGAGATGACCCACTTGGGAGCGGGCATCTGGTCGTAGACCTGGCGGAGCACCGGCGCCATCTTCTGGCTCACCCGGCCGGCGACGATCATCAGGTCAGCCTGGCGGGGCGAACCGCGGAAGACCTCCATGCCGAAGCGCGCCAGGTCGTAGCGGCCGGCGCCGGTCGTCATCATCTCGATGGCGCAGCAGGCCAGACCGAACGTGGCGGGGAAGACGGACGCCTTGCGCACCCAGCCCGCGGCCTGCTCGACGGTGGTCAGCAGGAATCCGCTCGGCAGCTTTTCTTCGAGTCCCATGACTTAAAGGCCCCTCAGTCCCATTCCAGGCCGCCGCGCCGCCACACGTACGCGTACGCCACGAAGACGGTGAGCACGAAGAGCAGCATCTCCACGAGCCCGAAGACACCCAGGGCGTCGAAGGTGACGGCCCAGGGGTAGAGGAAGACGATCTCGATGTCGAAGACGATGAAGAGCATCGCCGTCAGGTAGTACTTGATGGGGAAGCGCCCGCCGCCGGCCGGCGTGGGGGTCGGCTCGATACCGCACTCATAGGCCTCGAGCTTGGCGCGGTTGTACCGCTTCGGCCCGATCAGCGTGGCCATGACCACGGAGAAGATCGCAAAGCCTGCCCCGAGGGCTCCCAGTACGAGGATGGGCGCATACGCGTTCACCGCTCCTCGCTCCTCTCAGTCGGCACTGACTGCTGGCGATGGCATCGGACTCACGCCGGCCCGCAGGCCCGCGAACACCGCCCGTCCAGACGAAGATCGCGAACATGTGAAGCAGGTCACAAGCCCAACTGCCTCGCATCCTATGCCCGCCGCTCTGTGATCTGCGACACGGGGTATTACACAAGCTTTGTGATCTCCACCACCTGACGAACGATCATGAAGTCGTATCAGCGGTGATCTTCGTACGCGAAGCGTCAGAGTGATCACAAGAAGTGACATTTACGCTCGTCACCGCAGGCCGGAGGGGCGTCTCCATATCAAGAGGCTTCCCTTGCATGCAAATTGGAGATGGACGCGGGGTGCTGATAGTGGACCGCGTTCACACATCAGAGGGAGGGCGGGGCCGGACGTGGACGCGTGCACGCGTTCACGAGCGGAGGCGGTCCTGCCGCAGGCGCGAGACGCAGGCACTCCGGTAACCGTTCCGTGACCTCCGCCACACCCGTGAGGGTCGCTTAAGAGCGGGGCTTGGCCAACTGTCTCGACCGGTGGTAGGTGCAGGGCAATTCGGGCGTAACCGCGAAACATCATGATCACAGGCTTGATCACGTGCGTCCGCAATGTCCGTTACGGCGTCAATAAAGAACCCGAGGCAGGGAATTTGGGGCGTGCGTTGAACAACTGTGGCGCACCACACGTTTCTTGAAGGTATGGAGGAGCCCCTGATACCGGTTGTACCCATGTCCCTCACCGCTCACATACGCAGCCACCGGAAACCCCGCCGCAGCGCGTCGACGATCGCGATGCGGGCCGGAGTCGCCAGTGGTGTTCTCGGCACGCTGGCCGTCGCCACAGCAGCCGGCTCGGCCAACGCCGCCGAGCCGGTGACGCAGACGCTCGAACTGCCCGTGCTCACCGGCGACCTGGCCGCCCAGGTCGCGCAGTCCGCCCAGGCCACGCAGCAGGCCGCGGCGAACTACCAGCTCCACGCCGAGCGTGACGCGGCCGCCGCGGCCGCCGCCAAGGAGGCCAAGAAGGACCTCGCCGACGCCAAGGCCGAGGCGAAGAAGAAGGCCGAGGCCGCCCGCAGGGCCGCCGCCGAGCGGGCCACGCGCTCCGCCGAGCGGACCACGCTGACCTCGACGTCGGGCAGCGCCTACAGCAGCACGAGCACCTCCACGGCGACGGGTTCGGCCGCGGCCGTCATCGCCTTCGTGAAGGCGCAGATCGGGGACGCCTACGTCTCCGGCGGCACCGGCCCCAACTCGTGGGACTGCTCCGGCCTGATGCAGACCGCCTTCAAGCAGGTCGGCATCGACCTGCCGCGCGTCTCGCAGGACCAGTCGACGGCCGGCACCCAGGTGTCGCTGGACAACCTGCAGCCGGGCGACATCCTCTACTGGGGCAGCGCGGGCAGCGCGTACCACGTGGCGGTCTACGTCGGCGACGGCATGTTCGTCGGTGCGCAGAACCCGTCCACCGGCGTGGCCGAGAAGCCGCTGTCGTACGACCCGCCGAGCGGCGCGGTGAGGGTGCTCTGACCGCTCCCAGGCGCCCTCTGAGGGCGCCTCACGCACGCAAGGGCCGCAGCCGCTCGGGGGCAGCGGCCCTTCGGGCTCTCCGGGTGCGCCCGGCGCGGGGCGGTCGGCGGCTCGTCATCCTGTGCGCCGCCTCCGGTACCGGCGTCGCGGGCACCGGGCACGCGTCGGGCGGGCGTCGACGGGCGGCTGTCCGTTCATGAGATGACGCATGAAAGCACGAAGATGCCCGACATGTCGGGCACTTCGTCATTCGGTGGGCCGCAGAGAAGCGGCCTGCGCGCGTCGGCGGCCGAGCGGCGGGCCCTCACCGTCCGGTCGGGCCCGCCGGGATCACCGCTCGGTCAGGCCTTCGGGGCCACCTTGCTCAGGCCGTTGATGATGCGGTCCATCGCGTCGCCGCCCGTGGGGTCCGTCAGGTTGGCGAGCATCTTCAGCGTGAACTTCATCAGCATCGGGTGCGTCAGGCCGCGCTGGGTCGCGATCTTCATGACCTTCGGGTTGCCGATGAGCTTCACGAAGGCGCGGCCCAGCGAGTAGTAGCCGCCGTAGGTGTCCGCGAGGATCTGCGGGTAACGCTGCAGGGCGAGTTCGCGCTGGCCGGGGGTGGCGCGGGCGTGGGCCTGCACGATGACGTCGGCGGCGAGCTGCCCCGACTCCATGGCGTAGGCGATGCCCTCGCCGTTGAACGGGTTCACCAGGCCTCCGGCGTCGCCGACCAGCAGCAGGCCCTTGGTGTAGTGGGGCTTGCGGTTGAAGGCCATGGGGAGGGCGGCGCCGCGGATCGGGCCGGTCATGTTTTCGGGGGTGTAGCCCCAGTCCTCCGGCATGGACGCGCACCAGGCCTTCAGGACCTCGCGCCAGTCCAGCTCCTTGAAGGAGTCGGAGGTGTTGAGCACGCCGAGGCCGACGTTCGACGTGCCGTCGCCCATGCCGAAGATCCAGCCGTAGCCGGGCAGCAGCCGGTCCTCGCCGGGGCCGCGGCGGTCCCACAGCTCCAGCCAGGACTCCAGGTAGTCGTCCTCGTGGCGCGGGGAGGTGAAGTAGGTGCGGACGGCGACGCCCATCGGGCGGTTCTCACGGCGGTGCAGGCCCATCGCCAGCGAGAGACGCGTGGAGTTGCCGTCGGCGGCGACCACGAGCGGGGCGTGGAAGGTGACTTCGCGCTTCTCCTCGCCCAGCTTGGCGTGCACGCCGGTGATGCGGCCGGTGCGGTCGTCGACGATCGGGGCGCCGACGTTGCAGCGCTCGTGGAGGCGGGCGCCCGCCTTCTGGGCCTGGCGGGCGAGCTGCTCGTCGAAGTCGTCCCGCTTGCGGACGAGGCCGTAGTCGGGGAAGGAGGCCAGATCCGGCCAGTCCAGCTGGAGACGGACGCCGCCGCCGATGATGCGCAGACCCTTGTTGCGCAGCCAGCCGGCCTCCTCGGAGATGTCGATGCCCATGGCCACCAGCTGCTTGGTGGCGCGCGGGGTGAGGCCGTCCCCGCAGACCTTCTCGCGCGGGAACTCGGTCTTCTCGAGGAGGAGTACGTCGAGTCCGGCCTTGGCGAGGTAGTAGGCGGTCGTGGAGCCGGCCGGTCCCGCGCCGACGACGATGACGTCGGCGGTGTTCGCGGTGAAGGGCTGGGAGTGGGGCTCGGTCACGGCGGTCACGGCGGGATCTCCCCAAGTTCGGAATCTGCGTGCCGACCGGCACTGGACACGGGCAGTCTATTCAGCAGAATTGATCACCCGGCTGAAGGGCTGCCCCGTGAACCGAGCTCTCCCCGTAGTACGGCTGCGCGTCCCCACGGACGAGGACGCGGTCGCCTGGCACCGGGTCTTCGACGATCCGGACGTCATGGAGTTCTTCGGCGGGAGATCCACGGAACTCTCGGCCTACGAGGAGCTCACCGCCCGCCAGCGCCGTCACGACGCCGAGTACGGCTTCTGCCTGTGGACGTTGCTGGACGCGGACGACCGGGTCATCGGGTTCACCGGCGCGCAGCCGTGGCCGCGGGACTGGGGTCCCCGGGGAGAGATCGAGATCGGGTGGCGGCTGGGCCGGGAGCACTGGGGCCGGGGATACGCGACGGCGGCCGCCCGGTCGACGCTGGAGCGGGTGCGGGCGGCCGGGGTGCCGGAGGTGGTGGCCATGGTCGACGCGGGCAACCGGCGGTCCATCGCCGTCGCCGAGCGGCTGGGGATGCGGCTCGCGGAGACGTACGCGAGGCCGCAGTCGACGCGGGAGTCGCACTGCTACCGCCTCACCTGCTGAGGCGTCGGTCACTCTCCGCAGTCATCGGCTACGGAAAGACACCTGACGCTTCCGGACGGCACCCCCCGGCGGTTACCCTGCCAGTACCGCTGGGGGTGACATCTGTGCACATACCACCCAAAACACCCGAAGTGCGTGTGCCCAGGCTCGTCGGCCTGATGGCCGTGGACGCTCGCGAGGCGGCCGCGGCGCAGGGTGTGCTGCTGGCCGCGCCGGACCGGCCCGACTTCCCTCGCACGGTCGTCGACTACGTCGTACGGCAGTACCCTCCGCCCGGCGTCGAGGTGCCGGTGGGCGCCGTCGTCACGGTGTGGTTCGAGTTCCGCGAGGGGGAGGGCGGCGGAGGCGCGGGCGTGCGCGAACCGCGCGTGCCGCGCCCGGGCGGGGGCGGGCTGGAGCGCGAGCTGGACCGGCCGAAGGACCCCTTCGCGGCGATCGCCGGTTGACGGCCGATCACCGGGATGACGGCCGTCAGGCCTCCTTGAAGCCCCGGTGCAGGGTCACCACGCCGCCCGTCAGGTTGCGCCAGGCGACCTTCGTCCAGCCCGCCTTGCGCAGATGCCCGGCGAGGGCGGCCTGGTCGGGCCAGGCGCGGATGGACTCCGCGAGGTAGACGTAGGCGTCCGGGTTCGAGGAGACCGCGCGGGCGACGGGGGGCAGCGCGCGCATCAGGTACTCGGTGTAGACCGTGCGGAAGGGCGCCCAGGTGGGGTGCGAGAACTCGCAGATCACGACGCGTCCGCCGGGCCGGGTCACGCGGTGCATCTCGCGCAGGGCCGCGTCGAAGTCCTGCACGTTGCGCAGGCCGAAGGAGATGGTGACGGCGTCGAACGTGTCGTCCCTGAAGGGCAGCTTCGTCGCGTCCCCCGCGGTGAACGGCAGCCAGGCGTGGTTCCTCTTGCCGACCTGGAGCATGCCGAGGGAGAAGTCGCAGGGGACGACGTACGCGCCGGTCTGCGCGAACGGGAGGGAGGAGGTGGCCGTGCCGGCGGCGAGGTCCAGGACCTTCTGCGCCGGGCGGGCGTCGACGGCCTTCGCGACCTCCTTGCGCCACCGCCGGTCCTGGCCGAGCGAGAGGACGTCGTTGGTCACGTCGTACCGTTCCGCCACGCGGTCGAACATCGAGGCGACTTCGTGGGGCTGCTTGTTCAGGGAAGCACGGGTCACCAGGTCATTGTGTCAGCCCCTCCCCCGCCGGCTCACGGCAGGAGCCTCGGCTTCTTGCGCGCCGCCACGTCCTCGACCCATCCGCTCAGCAGCACGAAGACGCCGATCAGCAGCCAGCCCACGCCGAACATGAACCACTGGCTCTCCAGCGGCAGGTACGTCTCGAACGCGGGGACGTCCCAGAAACGGTCGATCAGCGGGACGGCGAGGATCAGGGCGATCTCGTGCCACAGGTAGATCGTCACGGCACGCGCGTTGAAGACGGTGACGATCCGGTTCGTCCGTCGGAAGCGGGTGAGCCTGGCGAAGTCGATGCCGAAGTACGCCTTCGCCCACATCAGCAGCATGACGAAGCCGGCCGACCAGAAGGCCTGCGCGAGAGGGTTCTCGTCGAGGTCGTAGGTGCCGAGGTCCGCCTGGTGCGCGAAGGCGTACCACCCGCCGAACCCGAGCGCCGCCAGGGACGCCGCGACCACCACGGCGGGCTTCAGGCGCTGCAGGACGCCGTCACGGTGTGCGAAGCCGAGCATCCAGCAGAAGAGGTACGTCGACAGGTCCCACAGGGCGGTGCCGACACGGTTGTCGGGGCCCGCCCAGACGAAGCTCAGGACCAGTACCGGCGCGAGGGACAGCGCCAGCGCGGGCAGCGGGGCGAGCCGGAACAGCCGCAGCAGCAGCGGGGAGAGCAGGACGAACCACAGATAGGTGCGCAGGTACCAGAGGATCTCCCAGGCCTGCTCGCCCCAGGCGTTCCCCGGCGGGTCGCCCAGCGGCACCACCCAGTAGACGATCTCCCAGTCCGGAATCCAGCCGTGGACCAGCATCGCGAGGACGACGAAGACGCCCCAGAACCAGAAGGGCGGCAGAAGCCGGCGCAGGCGGCTGCGCACCACCTTCGGGGCCGGACGCTCCAGGGATTTCGCCATCAGGGTGCCGGCCAGGCCGAACATGACGCCCATGGAGGGGAAGACCAGGGCCGCCCAGGCCCAGCCGAAGGTGTGGTAGGTGACGACCCTGATCAGAGCCAGGGCACGGAGGGTGTCGAAATACCGGTCCCGCTGGGGGGCGGCGGGCTCGGGCCGGGTCTCCTCGGCCGCCGCCGGCTCGACGACGACGCCCAGCCCGGCCCGGGCCGCGTCGTCCCCCTGCTCCCCCTCGTCCCCGTGCTCGGTGCGGTCCTCGTAGCCGGTGCGGTCCTCGTAGCCGGTGCGGCCCGCGTAGTCGGTGTGGTCCGCGTAGTCGGTGCGGCCCGCGTAGTCGGTGTGGTCCGCGTAGTCGGTGTGGTCCGCGTGGCCGGGGTGGCCCGTGATCTCCGTGTACTCCTGTCCATACGGCTGCTGCGGCGGATACGGCTCCTGTGGATACGGCTGCTGAGGGCAGGGCTCGTGTGGATACGGCTGCTGCTGGATGTACCGCGCCTGGTGGGCGGACGGCTGCTGGGGCGCGTACGGCTGCCGCTCGCCGTGCCCGTACCCGTCGCCCTGCTCGTACCCCGGCCCGTACCCGGGCCCGTACCCGGGCCCGTGGTCCTGTCCGGCCCCCTGCCCAGGGCCCTGCCCGTGCCCCTGCTGCTGGTCCCAGTTCATCGGCTCGCCCCGGCCGGGGTGCCGACCTCGCCCGTGCGCTTCAGCTTCTGCCAGCGCAGTCGGCCGCCGGTGAGCGCGGTGATGCAGGAGTGGATGAGGACGAGGTACATCATCTGGCGGTAGGCCAGCTGTTGCAGCGGCATCATCAGCAGGTAGCGGTACTTCTCTCGGTCCAGCCGGAACGCGTAGGCCGCGCAGCCGAGCTGGACGCCGAGGACCGCGAACCAGGCCAGCAGGGCCGCCCTGAAGTCGATGAAGATCATCGAGTAGGCGGTGAAGACGTCGATCAGCGGGGCGAAGACCGGCGTGACGATCTGGAACAGCACCACCAGCGGCATGCCGACCCTGCCGAAGCGGCCCGAAGACCCCCTGTCCGTCAGGGACTTGCGGTGCTTCCAGAGCGCCTGCATGGTGCCGTAGGACCAGCGGTAGCGCTGGGACCACAGCTGCTTCAGGGAACCCGGCGCCTCCGTCCAGGCCTTGGCGTGCTCCTGGTAGACGACCTGCCAGCCGGCGCGGTGCATGGCGATGGTGATGTCGGTGTCCTCGGCGAGGGTGTCCTCGCTCATGCCGCCGACGTCGAGCACGGCCTCGCGGCGGAACGCGCCGATCGCCCCGGGGATGGTCGGCATGCAGCGCAGCAGGTCGTACATGCGCCGGTCGAGATTGAAGCCCATCACGTACTCGATGTGCTGCCAGGCGCCGATGATCGTGTCACGGTTGCCGACCTTGGCGTTGCCGGCCACCGCGCCGACCTTCGGGTCCGCGAAGGGCTGCACGAGCTGGTGCACGGCGTCCGGCTCGAAGACGGTGTCGCCGTCCATCATCACGACGATGTCGTAACGGGCGTTGCGGACACCGTTGTTGAGGGCGGCCGGCTTGCCCGCGTTCTCCTGCCGGAGGACGCGGACGTTCGTCATGCCGAGGGCCGCCGCCGCTTCGAGCGAGATCTCGGAGGTGTCGTCCGTCGAACCGTCGTCCACCACGATGACCTCGATCGGATGGGTGCTCTTCGCCAGCGACTTCAGGGTGTTGGCGATGCACTCCTTCTCGTTGTACGCCGGGACGATCACGCTGACCGGCCGGGTGACGGTGGGGCCCCAGCTGAAGCGGCGCCTGTTGCGCTTCCTGTGGTGCCGGCGGGCCAGGATCAGCATCATCCCGAACCGGCCCATGACGGCCACGCCGACGATCATCAGCCCCACCGACAGCGTCGGCACGGTCCACTCGGCGAGGGTGACCGCCGCGATCAGGGCCTTGCCCTCGTACAGGGTCACCCCGGTGGCCTCGCGGTGGGCCGCCTGAAGACGGTCGGCCGCCCCGCCGGCGGTACCACCGGGCTCACCCGTCCCGTCGACACCGCCGGCGGCGGCCGCGCTCCCGCCGTCGGGCGTCGCCGTGCCGGAGGTTCCGCGGGATGCCGCGGTCTGCTGCTGCATCGCGCCGCTGATCGTGGTGAAGGTGTAGCCCGCTGCCTTCATCTTCTTGATGTACGCGGGCAGCGCCTTGATCGTCTGCGAGCGCTCGCCGCCGGCGTCGTGGAAGAGCACGGACGCGCCCTTGCCGTCCTCCGGCGTGGCCCACTCGATGATCTTCGAGACGCCCGGCCTCTTCCAGTCGTCGCTGTCGGTGTCGACGAAGACGCTGGTGTAGCCGTTCTCGCCGAGCTCCTTGTAGACCGGCCAGCTGTAGTTGTCGATGGCGTCGGTCTCGGAGGAGTAGGGGGCCCGGAACAGCGTCGTGGTGATGCCGGCCGCGCCGGCGAGGGCGAGCTGGGTCTGCGTCATCTCGCGTTGCACGCGGGCGTCGGACTGGTAGGAGAGGTCGACGTGGGTGAAGGTGTGGATGCCCACCTCGTTGCCCTGCTGGACCATGTCCCTCACGATGCCCGGGTAGCGCGAGACCATCGAGCCGACCAGGAAGAACGTACCGGGCACGTCGTACTCCCGGAGGATGTCCAGCACCTGGGGCGTCCAGGTCGGGTTCGGGCCGTCGTCGAAGGTCAGCGCGATCGTCTTGTCCGGCACCGAGACCGTGGTGGCCCGGCCGCCCCGGAAGGTCAGGATCGGGCCGCCGTCGAGGACGCCATCGGGCACCTTGCTGTCGCTGGCGCCGGTGCGCACGCGCTGGTCGCCGCCGACCTCGGCGCGCAGATAGCCGTCGAGGAGCATCACGCTGGTCAGCGCGAGCAGAAGCAGCAGGGCGAGGATGACGCGTGGTTTCTGCAGCGCCGCGGCCTTGCCCGCCGCCCGCTCGATGCGGGTCGGTGCGCGGCGGCGGCCGCGGGAGGAGGTGGTCGTCATGGAAGTGGCTGCGCTCCGGTCAGTTGGCGGCCGCGGAGGCGGTGGTGGCGGTGGCGGTCGGGGCCGAGCCGGGCGGCTCACCGGCGGTGCCGCCGGCGGGCGGGGTGCCGGTGGGCTTCGCGGGCGGGGCGCCGATGCCGCCCTGCGGCTGGACGCCTCCGGGGCCGGAGTTCTGGGACCCTCTCGGGCCGCCGTTGCCGAACGGCAGCAGGGAGGACGGGGTCAGCGAAGTGCCCCAGCCCATGAAGGCGGCTCCGAGCACGACTGCGTACGCGAGACAGCCGACGCCCAGCAGGAGACCTGCCCGGCGCAGCAGCTTCGACCTGCGTCCGGAGCTGTCGACGAACACGGGCCCCTCGGCGGAGGCGTCGTCACGTTTGCGGCTGCGACGGCTGCCGCGGGTCGCGGCAGGGCTTTCGATGGCGGGCTCGGATTGCATTCACCGGATATTAGGGAGCCTTTATGTGGGACAAACTCTGCGTCGCGTGTGAGAGACCCATGAGAAACACCCGAATCTGTCACTTCCCTGAGAGATACCCGAAAGCCCTGCGCAACCCCGATCCCCCATGGGAGGGTTGATTGCCCCTTTTGGATGGGCGGACATCACGTTTTGCACGCTTGCATGCCTGAACCGACTGTGTGCCCACTGTTCCCGCGCGATCCGCCGAGATGTGAGACATTCCCAATTCGGGAACGCACATTGTTTCCGTCAGAGGCAGAAATCACGAGAGCGGGTGCTTACGCAATGAGGAGTCTCCTGATGCCGACGGCCGGGGTCGCCTGTCTGGTCGCCCTGACGTTGGCCGGATGCTCCGCGAATTCCGGCGGCACGTCGGACGACGCGGCGCCCGCGGCCACCGGCCGGGCCGGCGGAAGGTCCGCCGGCGGACCGCCGTCGACGAGCGGATCGCCGTCCGCGAGCGGCTCGCCGACGACGGGTGCCGGGGAGTCCGCTGCCGGCACCGCCTACGCGCCCTACGTGAGCGCGGACGAAGCCTCCGCCAACGACGCGGCCGGCTCGCCGACGACGTACAACCTGGCGTTCGTCATCGCCGACGGCCGTGACTGCACGCCGAAGTGGAACGGCGTCGGCGCGCTCGGGGACAAGGCGGTGAAGTCCCGCGTCTCCGCGCTGACGAAGACGGGCGCCACGGTGCGCGTCTCCTTCGGCGGAGCCTCCGGCACGGAACTGGCGGCCGCCTGCGACAGCGCGTCGGCGCTCGCGAAGGCGTACGGGGAGGCACTCGACGCGGCCGGCTCCACGCAGGCCGACTTCGACGTCGAGGGCGACGAACTGACCGACTCCGACTCGGTCGCCCTGCGCTCCGCGGCGATCGCGGCACTGCAGAAGGAGCGTCCGGACCTGGAGGTCACCTTCACGCTCCCGGTGATGCCCTCCGGGCTGGACTCCGCCGGCCTGGCGCTGCTGGCGTCGGCGAACAAATACGACGTCCAGGTCTCCACCGTCAACCTCATGACGATGAACTACGGCGAGTCGTACGCGGGTGACATGGGCGGATACGCGATCACCTCGGCGACGGCCGCGCAGGCGCAGCTGAAGAAGGTGTTCGGGACGGACGACTCCGGCGCGTGGAGGGGGATGGCACTGACGTCGATGATCGGCACGAACGACGTCGACAACGAGACGTTCACGCTCGCCGACGCGGCCCAGGTGCGGGCGTTCGCCGAGGAGAAGGGCATCGCCTGGGTGTCGATGTGGGCGACGTTCCGGGATCGGCAGTGCGAGGCCGGCACCGCCACGGACGACGCGTTGACCGACTGCAGTGGGGTCGCGCAGGAGGACGGGGCGTTCGCGGAGGCGTTCTCGCGGTGAAGGTGGAGGTAGGGGTTCAGGTTGAGGTGGAGTGGAGCACTCGCGGCCCTCTCCCGCGCTCCTGACGGGGCGCCCTCACCGGCGCCGGTAGACGAGGCGGCCGTCCGCCACCGTGGCCACGCAGGTGCCCGCGCCGCGCTCCGCGAGTTCGGCCTCGTCCCGTACGTCGAACACCGCGAAGCGGGCCGCGGAATGCCGCTCCCGCGGCTGCGCGAACTCCACCGGGATCCCGGCGGCGTACGGGTCGAGCGCGGGTGTCCCGCCGGGACGTCCGATCCGGCCCATGCCCGCCAGCGCGGACCGGTGCAGGGCCTCCCGCACCGCGCGGTTGCGCAGGTCCTCGCAGGCTGCCCTGACCGTGCCGTGCGCCAGCATGCGCTGCACACAGCGCCGCACGCTCGCACTCCAGCGGGCGTCGTCCATGGTGAGGGCCGCCAGCGCATCCCCGGTCAGCGGCTCGACGCCCAGTTCGTCGGCCTCGCGCGGGTCCGGGTGGTACGCCTCCTCCAGCAGCTCGTTGCCGTGCAGGTTGATCAGCCCCGGCGTCAGGATGCCGGGCCACGTCCGCACGCGCGCGCCCGGATGAGCGGCGACGAGTTCCGCGAGCGGCCCGGCGTCGGCGATCCACGCGCCCTTGACGGCCAGCGCCCGGTCCCTGGAATCCGCGTGAATGGTCAGCATGCGGCGGCTAGTTGGACGTCAGCAGCTTCAGCTCGGGGTGAGCCGTGCCGCCCTCGATGGCCGTGGACGAGATGTGGGACATGACCCGCTCGTCGACCGGGTCGTTCGCCGGGTCGTCGTGCACGACGAGGTGCTCGTACGTCGTGGCGCGCTGGGCCGGGACGCGGTCCGCCTTCCTGATCAGGTCGATGATCTCCAGGCGGTTGGAGCGGTGCCTGGCGCCGGCCGAGGAGACGACGTTCTCCTCCAGCATGATCGAGCCGAGGTCGTCGGCGCCGTAGTGCAGGGAGAGCTGGCCGACCTCCTTGCCCGTGGTCAGCCAGGAGCCCTGGATGTGGCGGACGTTGTCGAGGAACAGCCGGGCGACCGCGATGATCCGCAGGTACTCGAAGAGGGTCGTCTGGGTGCGGCCCTTGAGGTGGTTGTTCTCGGGCTGGTACGTGTACGGGATGAAGGCGCGGAAGCCGCCCGTGCGGTCCTGCACGTCACGGATCATCCGCAGGTGCTCGATGCGCTCGGCGTTGGTCTCGCCGGTGCCCATCAGCATGGTGGACGTCGACTCGACGCCCAGTCCGTGCGCGGTCTCCATGATCTCCAGCCAGCGCTCGCCGGACTCCTTGAGCGGGGCGATCGCCTTGCGCGGCCGGGCGGGCAGCAGCTCGGCGCCGGCGCCGGCGAAGGAGTCGAGGCCGGCCGCGTGGATCCGGGTGATCGCCTCCTCCACGCTCACCTTCGAGATCCGCGCCATGTGCTCGACCTCGGACGCGCCCAGCGAGTGGATCACCAGCTGCGGGAACGCCTTCTTGATGGCGGAGAAGTGCTGCTCGTAGTACTCGACGCCGTAGTCCGGGTGGTGGCCGCCCTGGAACATGATCTGGGTGCCGCCGAGCTCGACGGTCTCCGCGCAGCGGCGCAGGATGTCGTCGAGGTCGCGGGTCCAGCCCTTGGCCTTGTCCTTGGGGGCCGCGTAGAAGGCGCAGAACTTGCACGCCGTGACGCACACGTTCGTGTAGTTGATGTTCCGCTCGATGATGTACGTCGCGATGTGCTCGGTTCCCGCGTACAGCCTGCGGCGTACCGCGTCGGCGGCGGCGCCCAGCGCGTGCAGCGGGGCGTCGCGGTAGAGGTCGAGAGCCTCCTCGGGGGTGATCCGCCCACCGGCGGCGGCACGGTCGAGGACGGACTGAAGTTCGGCCTTCTCGGTCACCGGGAGCGTCCCTTTCGTCAAGGGTTGTGGACAGACCGAGCCAGCCTACGCCAGCCCTCCCGGCGCCCCGACCTCAGGCCGCGTACGCGCCGACCAGCAGCCCGGCGAGCGTGCCCACGAGCATGAACGGCCCGAAGGCGATGAGCGTCCCGCGTCCTCCCCGACCCACGACGAACAGCACGCCGCCGTACAGCGCGCCGAACAGGAACGCGGCGAACGTGCCCAGCATGACGGTCGGCCAGCCGTACCAGCCGAGGACGGCGCCCATGCCGAGCGCGAGTTTCACGTCGCCGAAGGCCATGCCGCCGGGGTTGACGAGGTGCAGCACGAGGTAGCCGGCTCCGAGGGCGAGCGCGCCCAGCAGGGCCGTCGTCCAGTCCCCGGCGTGCTCGGGGAGCAGCGCGGCCAGGCCCAGCAGGGCGAGGGCGGCGACCGCGAGCGGGAGGGTCAGCGGGTCGGGCAGCCGCCGCACCCTGATGTCGACGACGGCCAGCAGCACCCCGACCGGCGCGAGCGCCAGCCACACGGCCGACTCGGGCCGCACACCGGTCGCCATGGCAAGCGCGGCACACAGCAGCGCGGTGAGGACGGGGAGGAGAAGGGCGCCGGGGGCGACGGTGTCGGCGCAACGGCGGCAGTATGCGCGTCCGAGCCAGCCCCGGAACGGATGACCGGCCGGGCAGGCCGCCAGCCAGCCGCCGCCCGCTTCCCGCCCTTCCGGCACTTCCGGCATTTCCGGCCCGTCCGGCCCGTCCGCCTGCTCGTCGTTCTCGTCCTGTTCCTCCTCCGGCGGCACGGAGAAGCGGTACGCGGCGCGCGGCAGCAGCGCCCCTGTCACGGCGCCCCACAGCGCGGCGACGGCGGTCAGTGTCAGGTCGCTGGGCGGTGTGGTCATCGTCAGAGATCGTAGGGAAAAGGGAGGGACACGGGAGGCCGGAACGTTCGGCACGACACCGTCCGCCCCACCTCCCTGCTCCCCACCTGCCCGGGGCCGCTATCCGACCTTCGACATCCGTGCGACCGGGTTGCCCTCCGCCGCGCTCTCGGAGGTGTAGGTCAGGTCGTCGCCGGTCGGCGTGAGCCGGACCGGGTGCGGCTTCGGATTGCAGCCGCCGTGGTTGTTCGCGGCGCCCACGGACGTGGCGACGACCTCCTTCGCCGTCACCTGCTTCAGCGTCAGGATGTCGACGCAGACGCCGCCGAGCACGTCCGTCTGCCGCAGCTCCCCCAGTTTCCCGCCCACGACCGCCTTTTGGACCGTCACCCGGAACGTGCCCATCGGGAGGGCGCCGTCGAGGCCGCTTGCCTGCCCCTCCCAGGTGCCGATGTACCGGGCGGGCAGCGCGGCCGCCGACGAGCCGCCGGTGGCACCGGGACTCGCCGCGGGCGACTGCCCCTCGGTGGCGCCGGGGGTCGCCGCGGCCGTCGGCGCCGGGGAGTTCGCGTCGCTGCCGGCCTCGGTGTCCTGGCCGCCGTCGCCCGGCAGCCACTGGAACAGAAGCACCGAGCCGACCGTCACCGCCGCCATCGCGCCCGCGACCGCCAGCGCGACGGTGCAGCTCAGCCGACGTCCGCGGCCGCCCTCGCCGGGCGTCGCGCTGCCCGCCACGGTGACCGACAGCCGGCCGCGACCGTCGGAGCCTCCGGCGTGTTCGGAGCGTCCGGAGCGCTCGGCCTCGTCGGCCGCAGGCTCGGCGTCCCTCGGCGTCGGCACGGGCACGGCAACCGGGCGGTCGGCCCGGTCCGCCGGAGTCGGCGGGGTCGCCGGAGTCGCGGGGATCACGTCCATCACCGGTGGCGGCCCGAACACCCCCAGCGAGGCCGGTGGCTCGCCCGCCGGGACCCTGCCCGACGCCGCTGCCACGGGCTCCCCCGACGTCGTCGGCGCGCTGCCGAACACCACCGGACCGGACACGGCGGGCTCCGCGCCGGCGTGCGTCCCCTCCAGGTTCAGCAACTGGACGGCGCTGCGCCCCAGCTGTTCCACCAGCGCTCCCGGCAGCCAGCCGTCCGCCACCAGCCGGGCCGCGCCTTCGGGCCCGAGGCGCCGGGCCACTTCCGCGGGGGACGGTCTCGCTGCCGGGTCCTTGACGAGGCACGCCTCGGCGACCGCCCGCAGTTCACCGCGCAGCCCGTCCTGCGGCGAGCCGAGTTCCGGTTCCTCGTGGACGACCTTGTAGAGGAGCGCGGCCGACGAGTCACCGGGGAACGGGGACCGTCCGGTCGCCGCGTACACCAGTACCGCGCCGAGGGAGAAGACGTCGGCGGCGCCGGACGCGCCCCGGCCGAGGATCTGTTCCGGGGCCATGTAGCCGGGCGAGCCGACCGAGACGCCGGTCGAGGTGAGCGAGGCGGTGCCGTCGGTCGCGCGGGCGATGCCGAAGTCGATCAGCAGCGGGCCGTCGACGGTCAGCAGCACGTTGGACGGCTTGACGTCCCGGTGCACCAGCCCCAGTCCGTGCACCGTGCCGAGGGCCTCCGCCAGGCCGGCGCCGAGCACGCGCACGGAGTGCTCGGGCAGCGCCCCGCCGGACGCGACCGCGGCGGCCAGGGACGGTCCGGCCGCGTAACCGGTCGCCACCCAGGGCACCGTAGCCTCCGGGTCTGCGTCCAGGACCGGCGCCGTCCACGCCCCGCCGACCCGCCTCGCGGCCTCGACCTCGCGCCGGAACCGGGCGCGGAACTCCTCGTCGAGCGCGAGGTGCGGATGCACGATCTTCACGGCCACCGTGCGGCCGCCCGCGCTGCGGCCGAGGTAGACCCGGCCCATGCCGCCGGAACCCAGCCGGCCGAGCAGCCGGTAGGGCCCGACCGTCGTGGGTTCACCGTCTCCGAGCGGCTGCATCGGCGCCACACCCTCCCCCGTCAGGACTCCGTAGGAGACTACGCAGATCGGGGCCGGAGCAGTTCCACCCTGACGTCCGCCGGGAAGCCCGTGGTCGGACCGACACGACGGGCGAACTCCGTGACGGCCTCCAGCTGGGGCGCGCCGAAGCGGAAGTCGAGGGTGGTGAAGTACCGCTCGAGGACGTCTTCGTCGAACTCCTCCCAGCGGGCCGCCTGCTCGGCGACCTTGCCGACCTCCTCCAGGGAGAGGTTGCGGGAGTCGAGGAAGGCCTGGTGGACCTGGCGGGTCAGGACGGGCTCGCGCTCCAGGTAGTCGCGCCGGGCCGCCCACACCGCGAAGACGAAGGGCAGTCCGGTCCACTCCTTCCACAGCCGGCCGAGGTCGTGCACCTCCAGGCCGAACCGTGGTCCGTCCAGCAGGTTCGCGCGCAGCGCCGCGTCGCCGATGAGGACGGCGGCCTCGGCCTCCTGCATCATCAGGCTGAGGTCGGGCGGGCAGGTGTAGTAGTCCGGCCGGACGCCGAAGCGGTCGGCCAGGAGCAGTTGCGCGAGGCGCACCGAGGTCCGGGAGGTCGAGCCGAGGGCGACCCGGGCGCCGTCGAGCTGGTCCAGCGGCACCTGCGAGACGATCACACAGGACATCACCGGGCCGTCGCAGCCCACGGCGATGTCGGGAAAGGCGACCAGGTCGTCGGCGTTCTTCAGGAACTCGACGAGGGTCACGGGCCCGATGTCGAGATCGCCCCGCACCAGCTGCTCGCTGAGCTTCTCCGGGGTGTCCTTGGTCAGGTCGAAGTCGAGGAGCGTGCCGGTTCTCGCGAGCCCCCAGTAGAGGGGCAGGCAGTTGAGGAACTGGATGTGGCCGACGCGCGGCCGGGTGCGAGAATTGTCCACATCGCGAGGCTAGACCCCGTCGGGTACGCTGCGGACTCCGACCCCCGAGTCAACCCCTTTCATGGATCTTCAAACGTCCGAGTGACGTGATCTTGACCTCTATTGCTTTCGGCTGCCCACATGCTAGGCTCGCCGCAAGTTGCAGTTTGGTTTCCCTTGCAGTACAGAGCCTGCGGAGCATGTAACCGCGGGCTCTCGTCGTTTTCAGACGTATGCAGTTGTGCGGCACTTGCTTTCACGCTTGCAGGGTTCTGGAGCAGGGCAACCCTTTGGGCCCAAGGAGGGCTTATGGCTACCGGAACCGTGAAGTGGTTCAACGCCGAAAAGGGCTTTGGCTTCATCGCCCAGGAAGGCGGCGGCCCCGACGTCTTCGTCCACTACTCCGCGATCAACGCGCAGGGCTTCCGCTCGCTCGAGGAGAACCAGCAGGTCTCCTTCGACGTGACGCAGGGCCCGAAGGGTCCCCAGGCGGAGAACGTCACCCCCGTCTGATCTTCACACCCTGAGATCGCAAGTCTGAGAGCAGTACCCAAGGAGCCCTGTGCCGTTCGGCACGGGGCTCCTGCCTTTGCCCTCCGCCCCCGCCCGTTGTCCTCTGTCTTCGGTCCTCTGCCTTCGGTCCTCTGCCCTCGGTCCTCTGCCCTCGGTCCTCTGCCCTCGGTCCTCGGTGGAATGGCGTGGAACCGCCCCCGTGCCGGTAGGGCCTCCTTAAGCTCCCCACCCATGACCGCTCCCGACTTCGTCACCACCACGCGCGCGTTCTACGACGCCGTCGCCGAGGACTACGCCGAGCTGTTCGTCGACGAGCTCGCCGCGAGGCCGCTCGAGCGGGCCGTCCTCTGCGCCTACGCCGAACTCGTCGGGGCCGGCGGCCGGGTGGCCGACCTGGGTTGCGGTCCCGGCCGTACGACGGCGCGGCTCGCCTCGCTCGGGCTCGACGTGTCCGGGCTCGACCTGTCGGAGTCGATGCTGGCGATCGCCCGGCGCGAGAACCCGGGGATCCGGTTCGAACAGGGCTCGATGCTGGAGCTGGACTTCCCCGACGGCGCCCTGGCCGGAGCCGTCTCCTTCTACTCGACCATCCACACCCCGCTGGACGAGTTGCCCGCCCTCTTCGCCGAACTCCACCGCGTCCTGGCCCCCGGCGGCCATCTCCTGCTGGCCTTCCAGGTCGGCGACGAGCCCCGGCACCACCACCGCCCCTGGGGCCACCCGGTCTCCCTCGACTTCGAGCGCCGGCGCCCGGAGGCGATGGCCGCGCTGCTGGCCGGGGCCGGCTTCACCGTGCTGTCGCGCACGGTGCGGGAGCCGGACGCGAGCCTGGACGAGCCGACCCCCCAGGCACTCCTCATCGCGCGCAGGCCCCCGGAGACGGAGGCCGCGTCCCCCGCCCCCGAACCCGGTTCGGACGCCTAGAGCACCCCGGCGAGGTCGAGGGCCGCGATGTAGCCGAAGGTCATCGCGGGTCCGATGGTCGAACCGGCGCCGGCGTAGCTGTGGCCCATGACCGCCGCGCTGGCGTTGCCGGCGGCGTACAGACCCGGGATCACCGAGCCGTCGGGTCGCAGCACCCGCGCGCGGGCGTCGGTACGCAGGCCGCCCTTGGTGCCGAGGTCTCCGGGGACGATGCGGAAGGCGTGGAACGGAGGCAGCCACAGGGGGGCCAGGCAGGAATTCGGAAGGACTCCCGGGTCCGTGTAGTAGTGGTCGTACGCGCTGTCGCCCCGCCCGAAGTCGGTGTCGTCGCCCCGCAGCGCGAGCGAGTTGAAGCGGTCGACGGTGGCGCGCAGGGCGGGCCCCGGGACGCCGATGGCGGCGGCGAGGGCGTCCAGGGACCAGGCCTTGTGCGCGGCGCCCGAGCTGTACCAGTCGGCCGGGAACGGGAAGGTCGGGGCCACGTCCTTGAACAGGTAGCGGTTGCGGTAGTTCTGGTCGGTGATCAGCCAGGCCGGGATCGCGGGGTCGGTCGGGTTCTGGTCGTACATGGTGTGGACGACGTCGCTGTAGGGGCCGGCCTCGTTGACGAAGCGTCGGCCGGCCGCGTTGACCAGGAGTCCGCCGGGGAGGGTGCGTTCGGCGAGGCAGAACCAGGGCTGGCCGGGGAGCGGGATCGCCGGGCCCCACCAGGCGTCGTCCATGAGGGCGAGGTCGGCGCCGAGCCGCTGCCCGGCCCGGATGCCGTCCCCGGTGTTCTCCTTCGCGCCGACGCTCCACTCGCCGATGGGCCGGCGCTGGTACTGGGCTCGCATCGCCGCGTCGTGCTCGAAACCGCCGGAGCCGACGACGACCCCGCGCCGGGCCCGCACCAGGCCGGGCGCCCCGTCGCGGGTGATCACCGCGCCGACGACGGCTCCGTTTTCGACGTGCAGGTCGGTGAGCGGGCTGGAGAGCCAGAGCGGCACTCCGGCGGCGCGCAGCCCGAGCCGCAGGCCGCCCGCCAGGGACTGGCCCATGGTGAGCGGCTTCTGGCCGAGGAGCGCGGCCTTGGTGCCCCGGGCCAGGCACTCGGCGGCGACAGCGGCGCCCCGCACGCTGACGGCGGTCAGGTTGAGCCACTTGTAGTCGGCGCTGAAGACCACCATCCCGGCCGGGACCTGGAGGTACGAGGGGTTGAGGCGGGCCAGGTCCGCGCCGAGGAGGTTGCCGTCGAGCTGGTCGGGCTCCACGGAGCGGCCGTTCGGGAGGCCCCCGGGCAGCTCCGGGTAGTAGTCGCTGTAGCCCTCCATCCAGCGGAAGCGCAGCGGGCTGTGGGCCATCACGGAGGCGAGCATCGCCGGGCCGTGTGCGAGGAAGGCGCGCTGCCGGTCGGCGGGGACCTCCGGGCCGACGACCGCGGCCAGGTAGGCGGCTGCCTTCGCGGGGGTGTCGGGGACGCCTGCCGCGAGGATCACCGGGTTGTTCGGGATCCAGATCCCGGCGCCGGACCGGGCGGCCGAGCCCCCGAAGGTGGCCGCCTTCTCGACCACCACACAGCTCAGCCCCTGCCGGGTCGCGGTCAGCGCGGCGGTCATCCCGGCCGCGCCGGAACCGACCACGACGACGTCGTACGTGCCGAGCAGGGGCAGGTCGGCGGCGGCGGCCGGCCGGCCGGCGGCGAGGACGAGCCCGCCGCCCGCGGCGGCGCCGAGCACCGTCCTGCGCGAGGGACGGCTGAGCGGCGGTGCGCTCTCGGGTGGTCTCACAGGGTCCGCGCTCATGGTCATGGCCACTCCAGCCCGCCGGGACGTCATGGATGGATTCGGGTGGGGGGACCGGAATGTCGCGCGTGGGTCTTGTGAAGTCAAGGGCCGCGCACGGGAGTTCGCCAGCGGCATCACCCGCAGACACCCGCTGCCGCGTAGGGCTAGCGTGGCCGGGTGATCGATGACACCGTGCGACTGCGCCCCGTCCGCGAGGACGATCTGCCGATGCTGGAACAGTTCATGCTCGACCCCGAGGCCGCCGGGACGTTCTCGTGGTTCGGCTGGACGGACCCCGGGCGAATGCGGCGGCGCTGGGCCGAGAACGGCATGCTGTCCGTCGACGGAGGCCAGTTGATGGTGGCGTCCGGCACGGAACCGCTCGGCTTCGTGGCCTGGCGCAGGATCGTCACCGTGCCCCAGTCGTCCTACTGGAACATAGGCATCCAACTGCTGCCGCGGGCCCAGGGCCGCGGCGTCGGCACGCAGGCCCAGCGCCTGCTGGCCCGCTACCTGTTCGCGCACACGCCCGCCGTGCGGATCGAGGCGCACACCGATGTGGAGAACATCGCCGAGCAACGCGCGCTGGAGAAGGCCGGTTTCACCCGCGAGGGCGTGCTGCGCAGCGTCGTGTTCCGCGACGGCCGCTGGCGCGACAGCCTGTCCTACAGCGTGCTGCGCGACGACGCACCCTGACCGGGCGGCGGTGCCGCCGGCGGGGTCCCGCCGAGATCACTTCTCGTACAGCCCCTCCACCTGTTCCGCGAAGTCGCGGAGGACCGCCTCGCGGCGGAGTTTCATCGACGGGGTGAGGTGGCCGGCCTGTTCGGTGAAGTCGGTCGGCAGGATGACGAAGCGGCGGATCGACTCGGGGCGGGAGACCAGCTTGTTGGCCTCGTCGACCGCCCGCTGGAGCACCGCGTCGAGTTCCGCGTCGCCGATGAGCAGTTCCGCCGGCACCGGGTGCTTGCCGTTCATGTGCCGCCAGTGGGTGAGGCCGTCGGGGTCGAGGGTGAGCAGGGCGGAGACGTAGGGGCGGCCGTCGCCGAGGACCATGGCCTGGGAGATCAGGGGGTGCGAGCGCAGCCAGTTCTCCAGCGGCGCGGGGGCGACGCTCTTGCCGCCGGCCGTGATGATCATCTCCTTCTTGCGGCCGGTGATCGTCAGATAGCCCTCGTCGTCGAGCGTGCCGAGGTCGCCGGTGGCGAGCCAGCCGTCGGGGGCGCCGGGGACCACTCCGCCGGCCGCCGGGTCCCAGTAGCCGCGCAGCACGTGGTCGCCGGCGATGAGGATCTCGCCGTCCGCCGCGATGCGGATCCTCGTGCCGGGCAGCGGCCAGCCCACCGTGCCCAGACGGGGTTTCATCGGCGGGGTCACCGTGGACGCGCCCGTGGTCTCGGTGAGGCCGTAGCCCTCGTAGATCTCGATGCCCGCGCCGAGGTAGAAGGCGGAGAGGCGCCGGCCGAGGGGGGAGCCGCCGCAGATGGCGTGGCGGACCCTGCCGCCCATGGCGTTGCGGATGCGGCGGTAGACGAGCGGGTCGTAGAGGGCGCGGGCAGCGCGCAGGGTGGCCCCCGGGCCGGATCCCGCGCCGGTCTTCTGCGCCTCGACTGCCTCGCCGTAGCGGCGGGCCACGCCCACGGCCCGGTCGAAGGAGGACAGCTTGCCGCCCGCCTCGGCCTTCGCCCGGGCGGTGTTGAAGATCTTCTCCAGCATGTACGGGATGGCCAGCAGACAGGTGGGTCTGAAGGCCGCCAGGTCAGGCAGGAGTTGGTCCGCCTTCAGGCTCGGGGCGTGGCCGAGGCGGACGCGGGCGCGGATGCAGGCGATGGCGACCATCCGGCCGAAGACGTGCGACATGGGGAGGAAGAGGAGGACGGAGAGCTCGTCGTCGTTCTTGGCCTTGAAGACCGGGTAGAGGAGTTCGATCGCGTTGTCGACCTCGGCGAAGAAGTTGCCGTGGGTGAGGGCGCAGCCCTTGGGCCGGCCGGTGGTGCCGGAGGTGTAGATGAGGGTGGCGAGCGTGTCGGGGACGAGCATTCCGCGGCGGATCTCGACCTCGGCGTCCGGCACCCGTTCGCCCGCCTCGATCAGCCGGTCCACATGCCCTTTCTCCATGACCCACATGTGCTGGAGGTCGGGCAGCCGGTCGCGCTCCGGGCCGAGGGCCGCCGCCTGGCCGGCGGTCTCGGTGACGAGGGCGACCGCGCCGGAGTCCTGGAGGATCCAGCGGGTCTGGAAGACCGAGGAGGTCGGGTAGACGGGCACGGTGACCAGGCCGGCCGCCCAGGCCGCGAAGTCGAGCAGGGTCCACTCGTAGGTCGTGCGGGCCATGATGGCGAGCCGGTCGCCGGGCGCCAGCCCCTCCGCGATCAGCCCGCGGGCCACGGCGTGGACCTGCGCGGCGAAGCGTTCCGCCGTGATGTCGCTCCAGTGCCCGTCCGCTCCACGGCGGCTGAGGACCACCGACTCGGGGACGGCCGCCGCGTTGTCGTAGGGCAGGTCGGCGAGCGAGCCGTACGTCACCGGGCGGGCGAGGGCGGGCAGGGACGCCTCGCGCACGGCGCCGTCCAGTCGTCGCGTCTCGGGTTCCACGAGGACGGGAGGAGCGTCGGGGTCGGCGTAGGCCGAGCCGGCGGCTGAGTACGGGGTGGACACGGGCGGCTCCCTGGGCGTGCAGCGAAGAAACTGCTTGCTGCATGACGTACGTGCTTCGCGCACCGACGCGTTCAACCGGGATGCCCCCTATGAAAGGGGTTACCGCCAGTTAGGTAGGGGATCGTACGGCGCTCACATGTGGGGCTTGTGCGTGTTCCGGGATGTTCCGGGGTCGGGGCTGTGCAATCTCGGCGGTTATGTGAGGGATCTTCAGGTTTGTCGCGGCTTCAGCCGAGCTCGCCGTTCACTCGCGTCCTGTCGTTCACTGCGGCTCCGCTCTCCGCCCGGCGCCGCTCTCGGCCCCGGCTGCACTCTCCGCCCCGGCTGCACTCTCCGCCCCGGCTCCGCTCTCCGCCCCGCCGCCGCCTCTCGGCTGCGCCGGTCACGCCCGCTCCAGGATCGCCGTCACACCCTGACCGCCCGCCGCGCAGACGGAGATCAGACCGCGCGAGGGTCCGTGCTGCTCGGTGAGCAGCTTGGCGAGCGTCGCGACGATGCGGGCGCCGGTCGCCGCGAAGGGATGGCCGGTGGCGAGCGAGGAGCCGGCGACGTTCAGCCGGTCCCGGTCGACCGGGGCGAGGCCCTGCTTCTCCCAGGCCGCCAGCGTCGCCAGCACCTGGGAGGCGAAGGCCTCGTGGACCTCCACCAGGTCGAAGTCCTCCATGCCGAGGCCGGCCCGTTCCAGCATCCGCGGGACGGCGTACGCGGGAGCCATCAGCAGGCCGTCGCCGGTCCCGTTTCCGCCGTCGGCCGCGTCGCCGCGCACGAAGTCCACGGCCGCCGTCTCGTAGGCCGTCAGGTAGGCGAGCGGCTCCAGACCGCGGGCCTCGGCCCACTCCTCGGAGGCGAGGAGGACGACCGCGGCGCCGTCCGTCAGCGGCGTCGAGTTGCCTGCCGTCATGGTGGGTTCGGGGCCGTCGACGCCGAACACCGGCTTCAGCCGGGCCAGTTTCTCGACGGTGGAGTCCGGCCGCAGGTTCTGGTCGCGGGCCAGGTCGTGGAACGGGACGACGAGGTCGTCGAAGAAGCCGCGCTCGTAGGCGGCGGCGAGGCGCTGGTGACTGGCGGCCGCCAGCACGTCCTGGGCCTCCCGCTCGACGCCCCAGACGCGGGCGGTGACCGCGGCGTGCTCGCCCATGGACAGACCGGTGCGCGGTTCGGCGTTGCGCGGGATCTCGGGGATCAGATGGGAGGGGCGGATCTGTGCGAGCGCCTTGAGGCGGGCTCCGGTCGTCTTCGCCCGGCGGGCCTCCAGGAGGATGCGCCGCAGTCGGTCGTTGACGCCCAGCGGCGCGTCGCTCGCGGTGTCCGCGCCGCCCGCGATCGCCGAGTCGGTCTGGCCGAGGGCGATCTTGTTGGCGGCGGCGATCACGGCCTGCAGGCCGGTGCCGCAGGCCTGTTGGATGTCGTAGGCGGGGGTGCGGGGGTCGAGCTTCGAGCCGAGGACGGTCTCACGGGCCAGGTTGAAGTCACGGCTGTGCTTGAGGACGGCTCCGGCGACCACCTCGCCCACCACGCCGGGGACGTCGAGGGCGTACCGGCTCACCAGCCCGTTCACCGCCGCCGTCAGCATCTCCTGGTTGGAGGCGGTGGCGTAGGGGCCGTCAGAGCGGGCGAAGGGGATGCGCGAGCCGCCGACGATCGCGACGCGGCGGGCGCGCGGGGGCTCGGAAGGACTCCGGAGCGAGGGCTCCACCAGCTTCAGCCGTGACGGCTCCGAGGGACTCATCTCGACCTGCTCCTCACCCTTGACCTAGACTTACCCCAGGTAACCTTACTCCAGAGTAAGCATGTGCGCCGAGCCCGTGGGAGAGAACATGGCCGACCGCTATCTGAGCTTCACCGCCACCGCACCGGGCCGCTTCCTCACCCGCAGGCTCGGTCTGCCGCAACCGGCGGCGCTGCTGCGCTGGTCAGCCGAACGCCCCTCCCTCACCGGCTCCTTGATCCACCTTACGGCCGGGAGGTCCACACTCGGACTCGCGCCGGTACTGGCCCGCGCCGGCCTGCCGCTCCACGACGGCGAGGGCGCCGGCGCAGCCGACGTCCCCGGCCCCGCCGCCGTCGTCCTCGACGCGACCGGCGTCCGGGACGTCGACGCCCTCGCCGAGGTGCACGCCGCCCTGCACCCGGTGGTGCGGTCGGTCGCCGCGAGCGGCCGGATCGTCGTCCTCGGCGCGCCCCTCGACCCCGACGACCACTGCCAGGCAGCCGTACAGCAGGCCCTGGAAGGGTTCGTGCGCTCCCTCGGCAAGGAGGTCGGACGCGGCAGGACCGTCAACCTGGTCCGGCTGACCGACGCACAGGCCGCCGAGTCCACGCTGCGCTTCCTCCTCTCCCCCAAGTCGGCCTACGTCAGCGGGCAGGTGATCGGCGTGGGCGCCGCCGGCGCCCCCGGCTCCGAAGACCCCGACGACTGGTCGCTCCCCCTCGCCGGCCGCACCGCGCTCGTCACCGGCGGCGCCCGGGGGATCGGCGCGGCCGTCGCCGAGCGGCTGGCCGGGGACGGCGCCCGGGTCGTCGTCCTCGACGTGCCGCAGGCCGAGGACGACGCCCGCCGGGTCGCCGAACGGCTGGGCGGCGCCGCCCTCGCGCTCGACATCACGGCGGCCGACGCGGGCGAGCGGATCGCCGCCGAACTGCCCGGCGGGCTCGACGCTCTGATCCACAACGCGGGGATCACCCGGGACCGACGACTGGTCAACATGCCTGCCGAACGCTGGAGTTCGGTGCTCGACGTCAACCTGGCCAGCGTGCTGCGCACCACGGACACGCTGCTCGCCAAGGGCGTGCTGCGACCGGGCGGGCGGATCGTCGCCACCGCCTCCATCGCAGGACTCGCGGGCAACGCGGGCCAGACGAACTACGGCGCGAGCAAGGCGGGGATCGCGGGACTCGTGCGCACCCTGGCGCCCCACGCGCTCGCGGAGCACGGGGTCACGGTGAACGCGGTGGCGCCCGGCTTCATCGAGACCAGGATGACCGCCGCGGTGCCGCTGTTCATCCGCGAGGCGGGCCGGCGTATGAACTCCCTGGCGCAGGGCGGGCTGCCCGTCGACGTCGCCGAGACGACGGCGTGGCTCGCGCACCCCGCCTCCGGCGCGGTCAACGGGCAGGTCGTGCGGGTGTGCGGCCAGAGCCTGCTGGGGGCGTAGTGCGCACGCCCGCCACGCCGACGACCCTGACCGCGCTTCCGTCCCTCGGCCCGCTGTTCGCCCGCGGCGCGCTGCGCTCCCCCTTCAAGCACCCCCGCCCGGGAGTCTCCTTCTCCGGCGCCGGGGACCGCCTCGTGCTGCCCGGCCTGCGCGTGGACCCGACCCGGCTCGCCGCCTACGAGCGCGTCTGCGGCTTCCCGACCGGCGAGGACTCGCTGCCGCTCACCTACCCGCACGTCCTGGGCTTCCCGCTGGCCATGAAGGTCATGAGCGGCCGGGACTTCCCGCTCCCGCTGCTCGGCCTCGTCCACACGTCGATCGAGATCACCCGCCGCACCTCGCTCGCGTCCGCCGGGACCTACGAACTCTCGGTGTACGTCGAGGAGTTGGCACCGCACCGGCGCGGGACGGAGGCCGTCGTGGTCACCGAGCTGCGGCAGGACGGCGAGACCGTGTGGGAGTCGACGAGCAGATACCTCGCCCGGCACGCCACCGAGGCCGCGCCCGCCGCCGGGGAGCCGGAGCCCTGCGCGCCGCCGGTGCTCGACGAGTGGCGGCTCGCCGCCGACGTCGGCCGGCGCTACGGCGCCGCCTCCGGCGACCGCAACCCCATCCACCTCCACCCGCTCACCGCCCGGCTCTTCGGCTTCCCCCGGGCCATCGCGCACGGCATGTGGACCGTCGCCCGCTGCCTCGCCGCCCACGGCGTCCCGCAGCAGGCACGGGTCCGGGCCGACTTCCGGGCCCCTGTCCTGCTCCCCGGCACGGTGTCGTTCGCCTCGGACGGCGCCCGGTTCGCCCTGTGCGGCACGGGAGACCCGGCCCGGATCCATGTGACGGGACGCGTGGATCCCCTGCCCGACCCGCTCCCGCGCACGGGCCCCGCGCACACACCGTGAGCAGCCGCCCCGGGCTCCGGGCCCCAGGCCCCGGGTGAGCCCACCCGGCCGGACGTCCGCCGAGGCCGATCGTGACGGCGGGGGGAGCCCGGGGAGCGGGAACAGCGGGGAGGACGCCTGGGGCCGAAGCCTGCGACAGGGCCGGCGAAGCCACCGTGCCACCGCAGGACCACGGCCCCGCCGCCGGGCAGAGCGGAGACGACCGTGACGGCGAGGACCCTCCGGCGCGAGTTCGCCGGTGCGCACTCCGCCGTGCCGACTCGCCGGTGCCGACTCGGCCGTGCGGACTCGCCGGTGCCGACTCGGCCGTGCGGACTCGCCGGTGCCGGCTCGCCGGCGCGAACTCCGCCGTGCGGAATCCGCCGTGCCGGCTCGGCCGCGCGGACTCGGCGGTGCCGGCTCCGCCGCGCGGACTCGGCCGTGGGGACCCGCCGGTGCCGGCTCGGCGGTGCGGACTCGCCGGTGCGGGCTCCGCCGTGCGGGCTCGCCGGTGCCGACTCGTCGGCGCGAACTCCGCCGTGCGGAATCCGCCGTGCCGGCTCGGCCGCGCGGACTCGGCCGTGGGGACCCGCCGGTGCCGGCTCGGCGGTGCGGACTCGCCGGTGCGGGCTCCGCCGTGCGGACTCGCCGGTGCCGACTCGCCGGCGCGAACTCCGCCGTGCGGAGTCCGCCATGGCGGCTCGGCGGTGCGGACTCGCCGGTGCCGACTCGGCGGTGCGGACTCGCCGGTGCGGGCTCCGCCGTGCGGACTCGCCGGTGCCGACTCGCCGGTGCCGGCTCGGCGGTGCGGACTCGCCGGTGCGGGCTCCGCCGTGCGGACTCGCCGGTGCCGACTCGCCGGCGCGAACTCCGCCGTGCGGAGTCCGCCGTGGCGGCTCGGCGGTGCGGGCTCGGCGACGGGGGCTTTCCGCTGGCCGGGGTCCGCGGCCGGCTCCTTCAGCGACACCTCGGCGGCGGCCCGGCTGCTCGGCGACGGCGGGTCGGCGGCAGCTCGGCGGTTCAGGCGGCTGACGGTCAGGCGGCCGGTGGGGACCAGGGGCGGCCGTTCATGAGGTTGCCGAGGCCCGCCCAGGCGAAGTTCATCAGGGTGGCCGCCGCCTGGTGCGAGGAGACGGCGTCGTCGGTGTTGGCCCAGGCGGCGAGCGACTCGGCGGCCCCGACCAGGGCCTCGGCGAGCCCGGCGACCTCGCGTTCGGGCAGGTCGGGGTCGGTGGGGGTCCCCCCGCCCGAGCGCAGCCGAGGGTGGGGGAGGGCTTCCCGGGCCGCTATCGCGATCAGCTGCGTCACGAACGCGACGATCTCCTTGCGCATCGCCGCGACCTCGCCGGCGAAGGGCTCGCCGTGCGTGCGGGCCTGGAGGTGCAGGACGGACCAGGCGTGCGGATGCCGTCCGGTGTGCGCGAAGAACGCCCGCAGCCCGTCCCAGAGCTGGCGGTCGGCGGGCAGATCGGTGCGGACGCCGGTGCGCACCGCCTCGACGAGGGCCTTGGCCTCCCGCCGGATGCAGGCGGTGAACAGGTCTTCCTTGGAGTTCAGGTACAGGTACACCAACGGCTTGGACACGCCCGCGAGCTCCGCGATCTCGTCCATCGACGCGGCCATGTAGCCGCGGCGGCCGAAGGTCTCCACGGCGGCGTCCAGCATCTGCTGCTCACGGACCGCACGCGGCATCCGCTTGGTCTTCACGGCACCCATGAGGCAAGACTAGTTGGGCCCCGCGGTCGGCAGCTCCGTTCAGGACGCCTGCTCCTGTGCCCGGCCCCGGGCGTGGGCCGAGTCGACCGCCTCGTCCTCCTGGGCCCGGTTGGCGTCGAGGTTGGCCTTCATACGGTCCACTCGCTCGACGACGGTCACCGAGGCGCGGTCGCGCTCCTTGCGCAGCACGACGAAACTGATCGGCGCGGAGATCACCAGGGCCAGCAGGACGATCCACATGCCGTTGGAGTCACCGAGGCCGCGCGGGACGACGCCCGAGTAGACGAGTCCCCAGACGGCCAGGAGGCAGCCCGCGAAGACACCGAGGCGCATCAGCGTGTAGCGGAGCATCTCAATCCAGACTTCCGATTCCAAAGGGGGCCGCCGTCCAGTGAAGCACGCCCGGCAACCGATCTTGCAGCGGGGTGGACCGGCCCCCGGGCGTCATGTCAGCGGCAGCAGCATGGTGATGTCGTCGCGGTCGTCGCCCGGCGCGACCCGGATCGCACCGGGCACCCGGCCGACCTCCTTGTAGCCGCAGGAGCCGTAGAACCGCTCCAGGCCGAGTCCGCCGCGGCAGCCGAGCCGGATCGCCTCGACGCCGTCGAAGCCGCGGGCCGCGTCCGCGGCGGCGGCCAGCAGGTCGCGACCGTACCCCTTGCCCTGGTGACGGGGGTGCACCATCACCGTGTACAGCATCACCCAATGGGTCTGGAGGCGATGGCTGTTGAAGGCGAAGAACGCGGTCGCCGCAACCTGACCCGACGCGTCCTGACCGACGAGCAGCCGGTTGCGGCCCTCGGCGATGGCAGCGAGGTGCCGGACCAGATCCGGCCGGATCTCGTCACGTGACACGGGCGCGACGAACCCGACCGCGCCGCCCGCGTTGGAGACGTCCGTCCACAGGTCGAGGACGCCGTCGCGCAGGGCCGGGGTGACAGCGGGATCGAGGGTGAAAGTAAGGGACACAGCAGGATCGTAACCCTTACGGCACGCGTCGCGCCGTCCCTTCCGAATCCCGGACCGGCCCCGGACCGCGGCCCCCGGACCCCGGCCACCGCGGCCGGGCCGGTGGGTCACACCCGCATGGGCTGCGGCGACTCGCGCAGTGCCGGGTCGGGGCCGTCGTACTCGCGGATGATCTCGTAGCGGGTGTTGCGCTCCACGGGGCGGAACCCGGCGTCGCGGATGAGGTCCAGCAGGTCCTCGCGGGTCAGCTTGTTCGGCGTGCCGTAGTTGTCGGCGTCGTGCGTGATCTTGTACTCGACGACCGATCCGTCCATGTCGTCCGCGCCGTGCTGGAGCGCGAGCTGCGCGGTCTGGACGCCGTGCATCACCCAGAAGACCTTCACGTGCGGGACGTTGTCGAAGAGCAGCCGCGAGACCGCGAACGTCTTCAGCGCCTCCGCGCCCGTGGCCATCGTGGTCCGGGCCTGGAGCCGGTTGCGGACCTTGCCGTCCTTCATGTCGACGAAGTCGTGCTGGTAGCGCAGCGGGATGAAGACCTGGAAGCCGTTCGTCTCGTCCTGAAGCTCGCGCAGCCGCAGGACGTGGTCGACGCGGTGGCGGGGCTCCTCGATGTGGCCGTACAGCATGGTGGCCGGCGTCTTGAGGCCCTTCTCGTGCGCCAGCCGGTGGATGCGCGACCAGTCCTCCCAGTGGGTGCGGTGGTCGACGATGTGCTGCCGGACCTCCCAGTCGAAGATCTCCGCGCCGCCGCCGGTCAGCGACTCCAGGCCCGCGTCGATCAGCTCGTCCAGGATCTCCGAGGCGGTGAGCCCGCTGATCGTCTCGAAGTGGTGGATCTCCGTCGCCGTGAACGCCTTGAGCGAGACGTTCGGGAGAGCGGCCTTCAGCTCGCGCAGCGAGCGCGGGTAGTAGCGCCACGGCAGGTTCGGGTGCAGGCCGTTGACGATGTGCAGCTCGGTGAGGTTCTCGCCCTCCATCGCCTTGGCGAGCTTCACCGCCTCCTCGATGCGCATCGTGTACGCGTCCTTCTCACCCGGCTTGCGCTGGAAGGAGCAGTAGGCGCAGGAGGCCGTGCACACGTTGGTCATGTTGAGGTGGCGGTTGACGTTGAAGTGCACGACGTCGCCGTTCTTGCGGGTCCGCACCTCGTGCGCCAGTCCGCCCAGCCACGCCAGGTCGTCCGACTCGTACAGCGCGACGCCGTCCTCACGGGTCAGCCGCTCACCGGCCCTGACCTTCTCCTCCAGCTCGCGCTTGAGCCCGACGTCCATGCCCACACCTTTCACCGACGACCTACCCGACGACCTATCGACGACTGCCGACGGCTTCCCGCCGGCTGTCCCGCCGACCGGCTTCCCGGTCGGCCGACTTCCCCGCCGGCCCAGCTCCGTGCCGGCCCGACCCACCGTACGTCTTCGCCGCTACACCTCTTCGGGCAGCTCCCCGACGCGGTTCTCCCACTTCGTGGAGAGCACGATGGTGGTACGGGTCCGGGACACGCCCTTGGTCCCGCTGAGCCGACGGATGATCTTCTCCAGACCGTCGACGTCCGTGGCCCGCACCTTGAGCATGAACGAGTCGTCGCCGGCGATGAACCAGCAGTCCTCGATCTCGCTCAGGTCCTTGAGCCGGGCCGCCACGTCCTCGTGGTCGGCGGCGTCGGACAGCGAGATGCCGATGAGGGCGATGACACCGAGGCCCAGCTGGGCGGCGTTCACCGTGGCGCGATAGCCGGTGATGACGCCGGCCGCCTCCAGCCGGTTGATGCGGTCGGTGACACTGGGTCCCGACAGGCCGACGAGGCGTCCCAGCTCCGCGTACGAGGCCCGGCCGTTCTCCCGGAGGGCCTGGATGAGCTGCCTGTCCACCGCGTCCATGCGAATCGAAGCCTTCCGATCAAGATTCCTGAAGAGCTGAAGAGCTGAAGAGATGAGCGGTACTGCGACTTGCTCAGACGACGCTCATGAGGCCCGGGTTCCGGCCGCGCCGCCCAGATCGCCGTCCCACCGGCGGTAGAGCCCGTGCGCGACCCCCGCCGCGTCGAGTACGCGCCCGGCGACGAAGTCGACCAGGTCCTGGATGTGGGTGGCCCCCGCGTAGAAGGCGGGCGAGGCGGGCACGACGCTCGCGCCGGCGTCGTCCAGCGCCACCAGATGACGCAGTGTCTGCCCGTTCAGCGGGGTCTCGCGCACGGCGACGACGAGCGGCCGCCGCTCCTTGAGCGTGACGCTCGCGGTCCGCTGGAGCAGGTCCTTCGACAACCCGAGGGCGACCCCGGCGACGCAGGCCGTCGAGGCCGGGACGATCAGCATCCCCCTGACGGGATACGACCCCGAGGAGGGGCCGGCCGCGAGATCCCCCGCGCCCCAGTGCCGCACCCGGTCGCCGCTGACGTCCACGTCGAACGCGTCCGGTTTGCCGTCGGCCCCGCGCGCGAGCCATTCCCGCAGGTCGTCCCGCCAGTGCGCGTCCCGGAAGGAGATCCCGGTCTCGTCGAGCAGGGTGAGCCGCGAGGCCCTGCTGACCACCAGATCCACGCTCTCGCCCCCGGCGAGCAGCGCACGCAGCACAGCGGCGGCATAGGGCGTACCGGACGCCCCGGACACCCCCACGATCCAAGGCACGCGCTGCGTTTCTCCTGCGTTCACACCTCGAGCGTACCGGTGGGCGTGGAGGTCTTCAGGACCGGACTACACCGTGAGCCCACGCACCATCAGGTCGGCGAGCGCACAGACGAACAGGCTGATGCCGATGAACCCGTTCGTCGAGAAGAACGCCCTGTTCAGCCGGGACAGGTCGTGCGGGCGGACGATCGAGTGCTCGTACACGAACGCGCCCGCGACGATCAGCAGCCCCAGCCAGAAGAACGCGCCGGCGCCGGTGGCCAGCGCGTACCAGACGAGCAGCGCGGTCGTCACGGCGTGGCAGACGCGCGCGCCCTTGATCGCCGCCGGGATGCCGAAGCGGGCCGGGACGGACATGACACCGGTCTCCCGGTCGGTCTCGACGTCCTGGCAGGCGTAGATCAGGTCGAAGCCGCCGATCCAGACGCCGACGGCGAGACCGAGGACGACCGCGTCCCAGGACCACTCGCCGGTGATCGCCAGCCAGCCGCCGATCGGCCCCATCGCCTGCGCCAGACCCAGGATGGCCTGCGGGAAGTTCGTGAACCGCTTGCCGTAGGGGTAGACGACCATCGGGACGACGGCGATGGGGGCGAGGGCCAGGCAGAGCGGGTTCAGCATGGCCGCCGAGCCGAGGAAGACGGCGACGGCGATCAGCGCGCCGGTCCACGCGTGCTTCACCGACATCGCGCCCGTCACCAGCTCGCGCTGCGCGGTGCGCGGGTTACGGGCGTCGATCTCGCGGTCGATGATCCGGTTGACGGCCATGGCGAAGGTGCGCAGGCCCACCATGCACACGGTGACCAGCAGCAGCCTGCCCCAGTGGATGTTGCCGTCCAGCTCGTACATCGCCGTCAGCGCGGCGATGTAGGCGAAGGGCAGCGCGAACACGGAGTGCTCGATCATCACCAGACGCAGAAAGGCCTTGGTGCGCCCCGGCTGCTGCGGGAGCGCTGCTGAAGCGGAGCTCACAGGCCGTACTCCTTCCAGCGGCGGTCGACCTTGGCCGCCGTCTCCGGGTCGGACAGGACCATCTCGGGCCAGCCGCCGTCGCGCGTGTACCCCTCCTCGGGCCACTTCCGCGTGGCGTCGATGCCCGCCTTGCCGCCCCAGAACTGCTGGTAGGAGGCGTGGTCGAGGTGGTCGACGGGGCCTTCGACGATCGACAGGTCGCGGGCGTAGTCGGTGTTGCCGAGCGCCCGCCAGGCGACCTCGTGCAGGTCGTGGACGTCGCAGTCGGCGTCGACGACCACGATCAGCTTGGTCAGCGACATCATGTGCGCGCCCCAGACCGCGTGCATGACCTTCTGCGCGTGCTTGGGGTACTTCTTGTCGATCGAGACGATCGCGCAGTTGTGGAAGCCGCCGGCCTCGGGCAGGTGGTAGTCCACGATGTCCGGGACGATGATCTTCAGCAGGGGCAGGAAGAACCGTTCCGTGGCACGGCCGAGCGGGCCGTCCTCCGTCGGCGGCCTGCCCACCACGATCGACTGCAGCAGCGGCCGCTTCCGCATCGTCACGCAGTCGATCCTCAGGGCGGGGAACGGCTCCTGCGGCGTGTAGAAGCCGGTGTGGTCGCCGAAGGGGCCCTCCGGGAGCATCTCGCCCGGCTCCAGCCAGCCCTCGATCACGACCTCCGCCTGCGCCGGCACCTGCAGCGGCACGGTCTTGCAGTCGACCATCTCGATCCGCTTGCCCGCGATGAAGCCGGCGAAGAGGTACTCGTCGATGTCGCCGGGGAGCGGGGCGGTGGAGGCGTAGGTCACGGCGGGCGGGCAGCCGAAGGCGATCGCGACGGGAAGCCTCTCGCCCTTGCGGGCGGCCACCTGGTAGTGGTTGCGGCTGTCCTTGTGGATCTGCCAGTGCATGCCGATCGTGCGCTTGTCGTGGCGCTGCAGGCGGTACAGGCCGAGGTTGCGGATGCCGCTCTCGGGGTCCTTGGTGTGGGTCAGGCCCAGATTGAAGAAGGAGCCGCCGTCCTGCGGCCAGGTGAAGAGGGCGGGCAGTGCGTCGAGGTCGACGTCGTCGCCGTGCAGGACGACCTCCTGGACGGGCGCGTCCTGCGGCTTCACCTTCCTCGGCGGCACGTGCGTCATCGCGCCGAGCTTGCCGAACGCCTCGCGCACGCCCACGAAGCCCTGCGGCAGCTCGGGCCGCAGCAGCCCGCCGATCTTGTCGCTGATGTCCGCGTACGACTTCAGCCCGAGGGCCTTCAGCAGCCGCCGGTCGGTGCCGAACACGTTCATCGCGAGGGGCATGCTCGACCCCTTCACGTTCTCGAAGAGCAACGCGGGGCCGCCGGACTTCTGGACCCGGTCGACGATCTCCCCGACCTCCAGATACGGATCGACCTCGGCCTTGACGCGCTTGAGGTCGCCTTCGCGTTCCAGTGCCCTGAGCAGGGAACGAAGATCGTCGTAAGCCATGTGTCCCAGTATCGGCCACCCGCTACCCTGACCCCGTCACCGGGGCCGCCCCAGCTCCGCCACCCTCTGTTGAAGGAACCTGCCACCATGCTCAGGTATCTGCCGTTCCTGCTGGTCCTGGCACTGTGGATCTACGCCTTCATCGACTGCCTGAACACCCCCGAGGAGGAGGTGCGCGGGCTGCCGAAGGTGATCTGGGTGATCATCATCCTGCTCTTCGGCGAGGTGCTCGTGGGCCCGATCGCCTGGCTGGTGGCCGGAAAGACGCGGCACGCGCCGGCGGGCGGCTCCACGCCGTCGCAGTGGCACCGCAACCAGCGCACGGAGTTCGTCGCGCCGGACGACAACCCCGAGTTCCTCAAGTCCCTGAAGAAGGAGAACAAGAAGGACGAGGAGCTCCTCAAGGACTGGGAGGCCGACCTGCGCCGCCGCGAGGACGAACTCAAGCGCCGCGAGTCGGGCGAGGAGCCCAAGGACGGCTGAGCCGGACGGGCTCGGTCAGTCCGCCGTCCCCGCCGGGACCACCCAGCGCGTCGGCTGACCGGTCACGTTCGCGATCATGTCGTAGTCACCGTCGTAGTGGAGGACCGTCGCCCCACTGCGCTCTGCGGTCGCCGCGATGACCAGGTCCGAGACGGAAAGCGCCCTCCAGTTTCCCACCGCGATGAGCTGCGTCTGCACTTCCAGCGCACGGTCCCACGCTTCGTCGGGGGTGGGCAGCCAGTCGAAACCCCGCATCTCGTCGCGGATCCGCTCCGCGTCCGCCTTGGAACGGGCACTGTGCAGGATCTCCAGTTCGACAGCGCCGCACACCGCCAGCAGGCCCGCGTTGTGCAGCGCGTCGATCACAGCGCGCACCGCAGGCTTCGGGTAGCGGGCGAGCGCCGACTTGTCGATGAGAAAGCGCTCGGTCATGCGGCCTGATGCGGCTCGCCCGAGGTGTGGACCGGGCCGGTCAGATCAGGCAGCCCGCCCTCCGCGAGCCAGCCCAGGAAAGACTCACGCTTCCTGCGCTTGACCGCATCCTCCAGAGCGGCGTTGACCGTGGCGACCTTGGTCGTTGTCCCGAAGATCTCAGCTGCCTCAGCAAGCATTTCGTCGTCTATGTCGATGACCGTCCGCGCCATGTGTCCTCCTCGGTTCAGACGCCCGCAGACCAGCCATGATATCAAAAATAACGGACGGTGATATCAGAAGCCGACCGCGCGCCGCTGCCCGGGGTCACTCACCGATGTCCTCGTTCCACAGGGCCGGGTTCCGGGCGATGAAGTCGCGCATCATCGCGACGCACTCGGCGTCGTCCACCAGCACGATCTCCACACCGTGCTCCGCCAGCCAGTCGTGACCGCCCAGGAAAGTCGTCGCCTCTCCGACCACCACCCGGGAGATGCCGAACTGGCGGACCAGACCGGAGCAGTACCAGCACGGGGAGAGGGTCGTGACCATCGTCGTGCCGCGGTACGACCGCTGCCGGCCCGCCGCGCGGAAGGCGGCCGTCTCGGCGTGCACGGAGGGGTCGTCGTCCTGGACGCGGCGGTTGTGGCCGCGGCCGAGGAGCGTGCCGTCCGTGCCGTACAGGGCCGCGCCGACGGGGATGCCGCCCTCGGCGAGACCGGCCCGGGCCTCGGCGACGGCGGTGGCCAGCCAGGTCCGGGCCGTCGGGCGATCCAGAAGGTGATCCATGTGCTCATGCTGCTGCGGCCGACGTCCGGGGGCAACGCCGCGCCACTCGTTCGGGACACCCGGTCCCCCCCGGGGCGTGACCGGGACTAGCCGACGTCCAGGTAGTCGTGCAGACGGCCCGCTCCCGCCAGCATCGCGCGGCTGCGGGCCGTCAGGGTCTCCCCGCGGGCCGCGAGCGCGGACCGCAGCGCCGTCTCGCTGCCGCCCTCCCTGCGCAACTCCTCGAGCACGGGCCGGATCTGTGCGAACAGGTGGTGACCGCGGCGCAGGCTGTGCACGATCCGCGCGTCCCGCACCTCGGCGGGCCCGTAGAGCCGGTACCCGGTCCCGCGCTCGCGGGGCGGTGTGACCAGCCCGGCCGCCTCCCACACCCGCAGCGTCGACGTCCGCACCCCGAGCCGCCGGGCCACCTCCCCGATCCGCAGTCCGCGGGACGCGGCGGCACCGGCGGCGGCGGGTTCCGAGGCACCGGCGGGTTCGGGTGCTTCCCGGGCCGGCACCTCCCGGGTCAACGCCTCCAGGGCCTCTCCGGTCGCGCGCAGGGCGGTGCGCTCCCGGTGCAGTTCGGCGTGCGCCTCGTCGACGAGGGCGAGCGCCGCCGGGACGTCCCCCTCGTGGACGGTCCGCATGATCCGGGCCGCCGCCACCGGCCCGTATCCCTTCACCAGCGCCCGGTACGCCAGCAGCGCCTGCCGGTGCGCGGCCCCGAAGACGCGGTAGCCGGACTCGGTGCGCTCCGCCGCGGGCAGCACCCCCGCCTCCTCGTAGTTGCGGATCTGCTGCGTGGAGAGCCCCGCGAGCCGGGCGAGGTCGACGGTGCGCAGCCGGCGATGGGTCATCCTGAACGGCTCCCGGGCGAGGAGGTGACGACGTGAGGAGGTGACACCGTACGTGTTCCGCAGGCGGGCCGCGGCCGGTCCGGGACGGGGCGGGGCGGGCCACCGGATGACCGGAACCGGCCCCGCCGCGGATCCGCGGCCCGGTCGAGGCAACCCCGGGCCGTGCGGACCTCTCTCACCGTGCAAAGGGGGACATCGGATGAAGATCGTGACGACTCGGTACGCGGCCATCGCCGCGCTGCTCGCCTGCTGCTGCCTGCCGCTGACCGCCTGCGGCACGGAACGCGCGGGGACGCATGCGGCGGGCTCCCAGTCCGGAGGGGGATCGTCCGCGGGGGACGAGACGAGCGACGACGGCGGGGAGAACCTCCCCGACACCACCTCCGACGACCAGGGCTCCGGCCCCGACACCACGACCGACGACCAGGGCGCACTCCCGGACACCACCTCCGACGACCAGGGCACCCTGCCGGACACGACCTCCGACGACCAGGGCGCGCTCCCGGACACCACGTCCGACGACCAGGGCGACGGCCGTTTCGCGGGCGACATGACGGCAGACAACAAGAGGGTGCCGACGGAGGGTCCGCACCGCTGGTTCCCGATGCTCCGCGAGTTCCGCTCCTACCTCGGGGCGGGCCTCCCGAAGGAGGACGCCGCCGTCGCAGCCCACGTGACGGGCGTGCATGTCCGCGTGCCCGCGGGCACCGACCGCAGAGTGGCCGTCGTCAACGTCGACTACGGCGTGTGGGAGCAGGCGGGCGTCGACCGCACCGCGCGGGTCTTCGCCCGCTGGCGGCTCGCCGTGTACGGCGACCACGGCCGTGTGCAGGTCCTCGGCTCGGGGAAGACCACCGCCGAAGTGGACTGGTGACCGGCGGCACCTGAGTCCGGTACCGCCGCCGCGTGAGCGCCCTTTCGTGGCCCGAGGGACACCACGCGATCTGGCGGATATCAACTCCCTCTCCTTACCCTTGCGTTGGGGACCGGCCCTGGGGGAGGTACGGTGCACAGACGGTTGTACGGGCGGGGCGCGCTGTTCGACGTCGATCCGCCCGGTCTCGTGGCGCGGCTGGTCGGGATCCGTCCCTACGAGCTGCACGCGGAGAAACTCGAACATCCGGGCGGGCCACCGCTGTTGGTGCTGGCGGGCGGCCGGGGACTGGGCAAGAGCGCGGTGCTGGCCGAGCTGTGGGACGCCTACACGGGCCGCACCCGCCGGGGCGAGGCCCGCAGGCGCACGCCGGTCGCGTTGATCGACTGCGAGGACGAGCAGTTCGCCCGCCCGCCGCACGAGGAGAGCCCCGAGTCCTGGTCACCGGCGTGGCAGGCGCTGCTGGTGGTCGCCGAGCAGCTGACGGAGCCGGTGCGGGCGGCCGGGCAGCTCACGTTCCCGCGACTGACGGCCGGGCTGGTCGCCGTACGGGCCAGCGACTGGAGCGGACGGACCGACTCCGACCGCATCCGGCGGGAACTGGTGCGCATCCTGCTGCTGAACGAACGGGCCTCGCGGTTCACCCTGGCCGGGCGGTGGGCGGCGAAGGTGGCGTCGAAGGTGATCGCGGCGGCGAGCGGCGGGGGCCCGTTCGTCGCGGCGACCGTCGAGGCCACCCTGGAGGCGCTGTCCGAGGGGGTCACGCACCGCAAGGAGCAGAAGCCGGCCACCTGGTACCGCAGCTATCCGAACGCGGGCGGCAACGCCAAGCGCGGTCTGCTGCTGCTCGCCGGGAACTTCCGGGCGGGCGGCACCTCGCGCGAGCACGCCGAGCGCTGGCTGGTACGGGCGCTGCTCGCCGACCTGGCCGAGGCGTACTCGGGGCTCGGTTCGCATCTGACCCGTCTCGGCCGGCCGCTGGTGCTGCTGGACAACGCGGGCGGCGGTCCGGGGCCGGGCCTGCTGGACGCCGTCCTGCGGGACCGGGCGGACGGGGTCGCCGACCAGGTGGTGTGGGTGGCGACGGTGCGCGGCCCGGACCACCCGGCGCTCGGCGACGCCGTACGCCGCACCCTGCCGCAGGTCGCCCGGACCACGGACTGGGAGCCGGGCGGCACGCCGTCCTCGCGGGCGCTGGTGGTGCCGCTGCCGCCGCTCTCCCCCGACGACACCCTGCACATGGTCGGCGCGGTCTGCGACGACGTCGAACCGCCGCCCCGGTTTCCGCACGCCACCCACCGGCTCACCGGCGGCAACCCGCTCGGCATCGCGCTGCTCGCGACCGCCGCCCGGCAGCACCCGGAGCAGGCGGCGTCGCTGGGACGGCTGCTCACCGCGAGGATCGGGCCGGAGGAGGGGCAGGCCGACGAGGGCCGGCCCGTCTACGCCGAGCTGCTTGCCCGGCTGGTCCCCGCCGACCGGCTCGAGGAGCTGACGGTCCTCGCGGCGGCCCACGGCCATGCCTCCGCCACAGCCCTGGCACAGGCCCGGCTCCCCGAGGACTTCGGCTCGTCGGGCGTGCGGGCGCTGCGGATCCGGCTGGCCGAGGAGGGGATCCCGGACGAGACCGGGCACTTCGTCGGCGACCCGTTCCTGCGCACCCTGCTGCTGCTCCGGCTGCACCATCGGCAGGCCGACCACACCGGGTGGCGCGAGACGCACGAGACGATGATCGCCCACTTCGCGACGGGCCTCGGCTTCCGGACCCCGAGTCCCGGCGTGGACGCCTTCCGCCTGTACCACCGGCTCGCCCTCGGGGACACCGCCGACGCGGTCGCCCACCTGCGGGACACGTTCCCGGTCCTCGCCACCCGCGCCTGGCTGCTGACGCTCCGGCTGCTGGGCACCGCGCCCTACTTCCACGCGCACGACACGCAGGGACGGGACGCGGACGGGCACGAGGACCGGCGCTCGGCGGTCGCGCTGGGCCGCACCGACGCCGGAGAGGAGCCGCCCGAGGGTGCCGACCGGGCCCTTCATCTGCGGGTACGGCGGCTGCTGCACGCGGTCTGGCAGGTGTCCGACCCACTGGTGCTGCCGGATCAACGGGTGTGCGAGCGGCTGGAGTTCGAGCTGCGCCAGCTGTCCGATCTGCGGCCCGCAGGGGGCGCGCTGCTGTTCGCGGCATCCCGCGCGTGGCCCCGCGACGCCCTCGCCGGCCGCCCGCTGCGGATTCCGGAGGAGGACGGCGACACGGACGGCGACGGAAACGGCGGTGGCGGCAACGGACCGGACGACGGGGACGGCGACGGCGGCGACGGGGACGGGGAGGCGTGATGGCGGACGGAGTCAGAAGCCCGCTGGTGCGGTGGCTTCGGGAGATCTGGGAGATCCGGCTCCACCGCTATCTGGCGCTCCTGCTCACGGCCGCCGTGGTGACCGGGCTGGTCTTCGCCGTGCGGGCGGTCACCGCGGAACATCGGGCGTGCGCGCCGGGGGTGGCCCGTCCGCCCGGCAGCGACGAGTGCGTGGGCGTGGCCACGGACGCGTTCGACTTCGGGCACCCCCAACTGCGTGACGCGGTGAAGGCGATCGACCGGGAGAACAGCCGCCTGAAGGCGGGCGGATACGTCACGGTCGCCCTGATGCTGCCGTACACCGCCACCACCCCCTCGACGCTCAGCGACATCCAGCACGAGGTGCAGGGGGCGTACCTGGCGCAGTGGCAGGCCAACCACACCTCCAACGGGCAGGCCCCGGCGATCCGTCTGGTGCTCGCCAACCCCGGCGCGACCAGCGCCCACTGGGAGACGATGGTCGACCGGCTGGAGCGGATGGCGCGGGGCGAGGACCGGCTGAGGGCGGTGGCCGGGGTCGGCCAGAGCACCGAAGCCAACAAGAAGGCGGTGGCGGAGCTGACCCGGCGGGGCATCCCGGTGGTCGGCGCGTCCATCACCGCCGACGACCTCGCCAACGGGCAGAACGGCAGGGACCCCTTCCCCGGACTGGCCCGGGTGGCCCCCACCAACACCGACGAGGCGCGCGCCCTGGCCTCGTTCGCCAAGGTCGACGCCGCACGGGCGCTGCTGGTGTACGACAAGCCCGGCGACCCGTACACGCGCACGCTGCAGACGTCGTTCGCCGCGCTGCTCAAGGGCTCGCCCTACGAGCCGCAGCCCTTCACCCCGCCCGCCGACCGGACGCAGGAGGGCACCACCGCGAACACCTTCCGGCAGATCACGCATCTGGTGTGCGACACCTCGGCGGGCACGGACACGATCCTGTTCGCCGGGCGGCACACCCAGCTGCGGCAGTTCGTCAACGCGCTGGGCACCCGCGGCTGCCAGGACCGGAGGTTCACCGTGCTGACCGGCGACGAGGGCTCGTACCTGTCCGGCGACAAGAAGCTGGACCGCACCGCCCTCACCCACAACCTGTCGGTCCGGTACACCGCCCTCGCCCACCCGGACGCCTGGACGACGTCCCCCGCGGGGCCGGGCGGCTCCGCCGCGGACGCGAAGGCCCTCACCGACCTCCTCGCCCGCAGCGCCCGAGCGCCGGTCGGCCCGATCGGCGAGGTCGCCCTGGAGGACGGTCAGCTGATCATCGGCTACGACGCGATGACGCTGGCCGTCCACGGCATCCGCGAGGCCACCCCGGAGGGCGGGACGGCTCCGCCCCTCGCGGACGTCGGCCTGCAGTGGCCGCAGGTCAAGGGCTCGCTGCGGGTGAACGGGGCGAGCGGCTGGATCTGCCTGGACGTGCACGGCAACCCGTACGACAAGGCCGTCCCGATCGTCGAGCTGCACGCCGACGGCGGCTCCCGCTTCTTACGGCTCGCCTGGCCGGAGGGCAGGCCCCCGGGAAAGGAGTGCCTGCCCCCCGTCAAGGGCGGATAGGACGGCCGGACGGGCGGCCGGGGCAGGACGCCCGGCTCGCTTCCTCGAACATGCCCCCCACGAGCTGGAACACCGCTTGATCCTTCTCGAGCTCGACAAGGTTCTCCCTCGGAAAGCTCTTCGCCTTCGAGAAGATGTAGGAAACCCGTCCCGGCGCGACCTTCCGCAGCCAGTCGTACATCGCGTCCGGCTCGGTGGGCAGGGACTTCATGTGGTCGTAGCCCGGGAAGATGTCGTAGTCGGGGTCTCCCGGCCGCGTGACGGGGACGGTCAGATCGCGGCGACCGGGGAAGCGGCGCAGGCCCTGTCGGCTGCCGTCCACGGACACCCAGCTCTCCTCCCGTTGCGAGGCCGCGCCGCACGACCCGGCCTCGGCGGCTCCGCCCGCGAGGGTCTTGTTCTCGACGTACACGAACTGGTCGCCGCGGACGGTGCCGTGCCCGTCCGTGCGCGCGGCGGCCAGCGCGGCACCCCCAGGGCCTCCGCCGCCGCGTAGTCCAGGCCGCCCCACACGCACAGCGCCAGCACCTCCCGCTCCGGTCGCCGCAGCTTCGCGAGCGCGACCCGCACCAGGGCCAGTCGGGCGGCGGCGTCCATCCGCCCCTCGACCTCGTCGGCGAAGTCGCCCGGCTCCTCCCCACGTGGGAGCCGGGCGACGGCCGCCGCGTGCCTGCGGGCCGCGCGGCGGGTGTTGCGCATGACGTTGGTGGCGATGCCCAGCAGCCACGGGCGCAACGAGCCGCCGTCCACGTCGAGCTTCTCGCGCAGCCGCCAGGCGTCCAGGAAGGTCAGCGAGACGACCTCCTCGGCGGTCGTCCACTCCCCCGTGAGCCGGTAGGCGTGGTTGTAGACGGCACGGGCGTAGGCGTCGAAGAGCTCGCCGAAGGCGTCGTGGTCCCCCGCGCGGATGCGTTTCCTCAGCGTTCGCCGAGCACTCGGAGTACTCGCATTCGTATCCACGCCCCTCTACCTGTCCGTACGGCGAAGGCCGGTTCCCGTGACCCAGGTCACGGGAACCGGCCTTCGCCGCGCCGTCTCAGAAGGTGATGCCGGTCAGTGCGCCCAGGGACTTCACCTCGGCGTAGGAGTGCTTGCCGGAGATGAAGATGTTGACGCCGTAGTAGTTGAACAGCCAGCAGCCGAAGGCGAGGAGCGCCAGGTAGGCGGCCTTGCGGCCCTTCCAGCCGGCGGTGGCGCGGGCGTGCAGGTAGCAGGCGTAGGCGACCCAGGTGATGAACGACCAGGTCTCCTTGGGGTCCCAGCCCCAGTAGCGGCCCCACGCGTCGCCGGCCCAGATCGCGCCCGCGATGATCGTGAACGTCCACAGGGGGAAGACGGCGGCGTTCACGCGGTAGGCGAACTTGTCGAGGGAGGCGGAGGCGGGGAGCCGGTCCAGGACCGAGTTCGCGAACCTGCCGGGCGTTCCGCCGTTCGCCAGCTTGTTCTCGTAGGCGTCCTTGAACAGGTACAGGATCGTGGCGACCGCGCCGACGTAGAACACCGCGCCGCAGAAGATCGCGGTGGAGACGTGGATGTAAAGCCAGTAGGAGTGCAGCGCCGGGACCAGCTGGTCGCTCGCGGTGTAGAGGACCGTCACCGCGAGGCCCAGGTCCAGCAGGACCGTGGTGATCAGGAACAGGCCGAGCCAGCGCACGTTCTTCTTCAGCGCGAGCAGGGCGAGGTACACGCCGACGGCCACCGTGGAGAAGGTGATGTTGAACTCGTACATGTTGCCCCACGGCGCCCGCTGCACCGAGGCCGCACGGGCGACCACGCCGCCCACCTCGACCAGGAAGGCGAGCACGGTGAGGGAGATGGCGATCCGGCCGTACATGTCGCCCTGCTCGTCACCGCCGTGCGCGCCCGGCCCGTCGGGCACGTCACGCGCGCCGGCCGCGGAACGCACCACGACCTGCGGCCGCTCCAGGACGGCGGTGGAGCCGCCCTGCGTCACGGTGACGGCCGGCCCCTTCGCCGTGGCCTTCCCGCCCTGCTGGGCGGTGAGCGCGGCGGCGGTGCGGCCGACCTTGCTGCGGCTGCCGAGGAGCCATTCGGCGATGTACGCGAAGAAGGCCAGGGTGTAGACGGCCATCGAGGAGTAGATCAGCGTGTTGCTGATGCTCGCGAGATGTTCGTTGGTGGCGGCGGCCAACTCGGTCGCGGCGGCGAGAGTCACTGCTCAGCCCCTTTTTCGGCGGGTACGACATGGGGGTCGGTGGATTCGGGTGAGTCGTCCGCGGCGTCGGGCGCCCCGGGGGCCTGGTCGTACAGGGTTCCGGCGAGAGCGCCGAGTTCCTCGGGCACCTTGGCGGACTCGCTGCGGCCGAGGCCGGCCATCTCGACGACCGTCACCCCGTCGGCCCCCCGCACGGCACGCACCCACACCCGGCGGCGCTGGATGAACAGGGAGGCGGCGAGTCCGAAGATCGCGGTGATCGCGCCGCCCAGCGCCCAGCCGCTGCCCGGCTGCTGGGTGACCTGGAAGTTGGCCCACTGCCGGGTGCTCTCGTAGGTGACCGTGCCCGCCCCGCCTGGGAGCGTCATGGTCTCGCCGGGCTTGAGGTTCTCGCGCAGCTGCGCGTTCTTGGAGTCCTTGAACCCCTTCATGTGGGCCTTGTCGAGCTGGTACACGCTCTGCGGGATGCCCGAGTCGACGCCGAGGTCGCCGTGGTACGGCGTCAGGTTCAGCACCGGGTTGCGCAGCGAGGGGAACGTGGAGGCGGTCTCGCTGCCCGGCGTGTACGTCGGCAGGAAGAACGCCGAGATGCCCAGCTGCTCGCTGACGCCCCGGGCGTTCCGGTAGCCGTCCAGGACCTTGATCACCCCCGACGAGGTGACGTTGGAGTCGAGCGGCAGCAGCGGGACGGCGTCGTGGAAGACGACCTTGCCCTTGCCGTCGCGGACGGTGATCACCGGGGCGTAGCCGTGCGCGGTGAGGTAGACCTTCGAGTCGTCGATCTCCAGCGGGTGGTTGACCTTGACGACGGTCTTCGCGTCCTTGCCGTACGCGCCCACGCTGTAGGTGAGGGCGGCCTGGTAGGTGCGCGGGGTGCCGGTGTTGGGGCCCGAGGTCTCGTAGGTGCCGGTGAACTTGTCCAGGGCGAAGCTGAACGGGTTCAGGTCGTCGGTGTCGAAGAGGTTGCCGGACTTGAAGTCGTCGTAGGAGATGAGGGTGTTGGAGAAGCCTCCGCTGCCCTCGACGAGGAGTTTGTTGCCCTCGGACTTGAACAGCTGGCCCCAGGCGAAGGCGACCAGCATCACGATGAGGGCGATGTGGAAGGCGAGGTTGCCGACCTCGCGCAGATAGCCCTTCTCCGCGGCGACGGCGTCCCCTGTCGCGTGGGCGCGGAAGCGGCGCTTCCTCAGCAGTGCCAGCGCGGCCTCGCGCACCTGCTCCGGCTCGGCCCGCGTCTGCCAGGTCGTGTAGGCCGGCAGCCGGGTCAGCGTCCTCGGCGCCCCCGGCGGGCGGCCGCGCAGCTGGCCCACGAACTGCCAGGTGCGGGGCACGATGCAGCCGACGAGGGAGATGAACAGCAGGAGGTAGATCGCGGAGAACCACACCGAGCTGTAGACGTGGAAGAGGCCGAGCCGGTCGTAGACGACCGCGAGGCTCCCGTGGGCCCGGCGGAATTCGGCGACCTTCGTCTCGTCGTTGCCGGACTGCGGGATCAGCGAGCCGGGGATCGCCCCGAGCGCGAGCAGCAGCAGAAGCAGCAGCGCGACCCGCATGGAGGTGAGCTGACGCCAGAACCAGCGGGCCCAGCCGACGACGCCCAGGCCGGGCATGTTGGCGAGCGAGTCCGCGGGCGCGGTCGACAGCTGGGAGCCGGCGGCGCCGAGATCCTGCTCCTCGGAGGCGGCCGGAGTCTCACCGGGGCCGGCGTTGACCGTGCTCTTGCTCATGGATCAGATCCCCACAGTGAAGCCGGCGGACCAGGACTGCATGTCCTGCACGATGCGGTCCCAGGCGCCGGTCAGCAGCAGCAGACCGGTGACGATCATCATCGTGCCGCCGATCCGCATCACCCAGACGTAGTGGCGCTTGACCCAGCCGAAGGCGCCGAGCGCCTTGCGGAAGGCGACCGCGGCGAGCACGAACGGCACGCCGAGGCCGAGGCAGTAGGCGACGGTCAGTATGGCACCGCGGCCGGCGCTCCCCTGCTGGGAGGAGAGGGCGATGACGGAGGCGAGGGTCGGACCGATGCAGGGGGTCCACCCGATGCCGAACAGGGCGCCGAGGAAGGGAGCACCGACGAGCCCGGCGACGGGCCTGCGGTGGAAGCGGAACTCCCGCTGCGTCATCCAGGGCATCAGGCCCATGAAGAAGACGCCCATGAGGATCATGAGGACGCCCAGCACCTTGGACAGGACGCTCTGGTTCTCCTGGAGCGTCTGGCCGAAGTACCCGAACAGGGCCCCGCCGGAGACGAACACGGCGGTGAAGCCGAGGACGAACAGGGAGGCGCCGGCGACCATCCGTCCGCGCCGGGCCTCGGCGAGGTCGGTGCCGGTCACGCCGGTGACGTACGAGAGATAGCCCGGGACGAGCGGCAGGACGCAGGGCGAGAAGAAGGAGACGAGACCGCCGAGCAGGGCCAGCGGCAGGGCGAGCAGCAGGGCGCCGTTCATCACCGTCTGGTTCGGGTCGGTGGCCGCGGCGAACGTGGTGAGCGCGCTCACGTCACTTCTCCGCGAGGATCGGGGCGATCATCTTGCGCAGCTTCTCCTCGCTGAGCGCGGCCAGCGAGCGGGCGGCGATCTTCCCCTCCCGGTCGACGACGAGCGTGGAGGGGATGGCCTGGGGGTTGAGCGTGCCCTTGCGGAAGCGGAGGATCAGCTTGCTGCTGGGGTCGTACAGGCTGGGGTAGGTGACGCCGTACTGCTCCTCGAAGGCGAGGGCGCTGCGCACCTGGGGGTCGGCGACGTTGATGCCGACGAACTGCACGCCCTTGCCCTGCAGGTCCTTGGAGACCTTCTCGAAGTTGGGCGCCTCGGCGCGGCACGGGGCGCACCAGGAGCCCCACACGTTCAGGACGACGATCTTGCCCTTGAAGGAGGCGATGTCCAGTTGTTTGCCCGCGACGGTCGCACCCGACAGGTCGGGGACCTGCGCCCGCTGCCCCTTCTCGGCGGTGGAGATGCCGTCCTTGCCGAGGACGAAGTTGGTGCCGCCGCCCCCGCCCGACGTGCCCCCGGAGCCGCAGGCGGACAGCAGCAACGCGGCGACGACGGCACCCGCGCCGAGGACTGCGGGGCGACGCGGACGGATCCAGGCGGCACTCATGTGAAAAGTTTCGCATGCCCGTTCTGAGGATCTTGCGCGCCCCCCTTGCGGGGAGAAAACCGCATTTCAGGTGGCAGACGCGGAGGCCTTCGGGGACTTCGGGCCGGTCGGCGACTTCGGGGCGGTCGGCGACTTCGGGGTCGCGGCCAGGAACGTCTTCCAGCCGCCGGCCGGCTGCTGCCCGACCTCGAGGGTGCGCAGCTTCTCGAGCACCTCCGGCTTCTGGACGTCGATCCAGTCCACGAACTGCCGGAAGGAGACGATGCGCACGTCCGCGCCCTTCTCCTTCTCCCGTGCGATGTGCTTGAAGGACTCCTCGACGGCGTCCATGTAGATGCCGCCGTTCCACTGCTCGAAGTGGTTGCCGACGAAGAACGGAGCCCGGTTAGTCTCGAATGCCCGCTTGAATCCCTGTATGTACGCCTGGGAGGACTGCTGACGCCAGCCGGGGTAGTTGTGGGCGGGCGCCTTGGTCGAGTTGACGGACTGGTTGGCGAGCATGTTGTAGTCCATCGAGAGGACCTCGAAGCTGCGCCCCGGGAAAGGTATCTGCTGCAACGGCAGATCCCAGATCCCGGCCTTCTTCTTCGGCCACACCTGACGGCCGCCCGGCGAGGAGGCGTCGTAGCGCCAGCCGAGGGCACGGGCGGTGGGCAGCAGATTGTCCTGACCGAGCAGACAGGGCGTGCGTCCGCCGACGAGTTCCTTGTCGTAGTCGAAGGGCAGCGCGGGCAGGTCGGTCCAGCCGGTGTTGGTCCGCCACTCCTTGACGAACTTCTTCGCCTGGTCTATCTCGCTGCGCCACTGCGCCGGCGTCCACTTGCCGACCGAGCCGTGGCCCTCGCCGCAGAAGTGGCCGTTGAAGTGGGTGCCTATCTCGTGCCCCTCGAGCCAGGCGCGACGGACGCCCGCGAGCGTCATCTTGACGTGCTCGTCGGTGAGGTAGCCGATGTCGGAGGCACCGCGGGGGTTGTTCGGCGGGTCGTAGAGCCGCTTCTTCGACTCGGGCAGCAGATACAGCCCGGAGAGGAAGAAGGTCATGCTCGCGCCGTGCGCCTTGGCGAGATCGAGGAAGCGGTCGAAGAGCCCGTTGCCGACCTCGCCCGCGCCGTCCCAGGAGAAGACGACGAACTGCGGCGGCTCCTCGCCGGGCTGGAGCGGCACCGGCTTGGCCGGCTGGTGGGGCTGCTTGCCCGTGAAGGACGTGGAGCCGTCGCCCAGGGGGCGGGCACCGGACTTGGGGCGGGGACTGCCGGAGCCGCCGTCCTTGGCGCCCTTCTTCGCATCACCGGCGGGGGACGGGTCGTCCGAACTCGTGAGACTGCCGCAGCCGGCGAGTCCGGCGACTGCCGCGGCTCCGGCCCCGAGTCCGATGGCTCCCCTTCGGGTGATCGTGCGCATGGCGTCCTCGTTCATCAGATCCTCTGGTGGTCACCCATTCAGAGGACATGATGAACGACAGGGTTCCGCCGATAGTTCCGGATTCGGTAACAGACGGGGTATTTCAGCCACGCGGCCGGGCCCGGCGGGCCGCAGGGCCCGGCCGGGCGGCCGTCGTCACCCGTTACGCGCCGAACGCCTTGCCCTTGCCCGGCACCGGCTTGGCCCCGGCGCGCAGGTGCACCGGCACCAGGTCGAGGGCGGGTTCGGTGTACCCGACCGACATGATCCGGTCGCCCTGGTACGTGAACGTCGTCAGCGAGGCGAGCGTGCACTGCCGCTTGCGCGGGTCGTGCCACAGCCGCCGCCGCTCGACGTAGGACCGCACGATCCAGATCGGCAGCTGATGGCTGACCAGCACGGCCTCGTGCCCGCGGGCCGCGTCCTTCGCCGCGTCCAGTGCGCCCATCATCCGCACGACCTGGTCGACGTAGGGCTCACCCCAGGACGGCTTGAAGGGGTTGACGAGATGCTTCCAGTTCTCCGGCCGGCGCAGCGCCCCGTCGCCCACGCCGAACGTCTTGCCCTGGAAGACGTTCTCCGCCTCCAGCAGCCGCGCGTCGGTGGCCAGGTCGAGCCCGTGCGCCTTCGCGATGGGGGTCGCCGTCTCCTGCGCCCGCTCCAGCGGGGAGGCGACGACGTGCGTGACGTCGCGGGAGGCGAGATGCTCGGCGACCCGGTCGGCCATCTGCCGGCCCAGCTCGGAGAGGTGGTAGCCGTCGAGACGGCCGTAGAGCACGCCGTCGGGGTTGTCGACCTCGCCGTGGCGCATGAGGTGGACGACGGTGATGTCCTGGGCGGCGCCGTTCTTCTCGAAGGTGCTCATCGCGCCGTGGCCTCCGCAGCCGCTCGGGCCGCCGCCGGAAGGGCGTCGGCGATTCTCTGGACGGCCGTGTCGTCGTGGGCCGTGGACACGAACCAGGACTCGAAGGACGACGGCGGCAGATAGACGCCGTTCGCCAGCAACGAGTGGAAGAAGGCGGTGAAGCGGAACGACTCCTGCGCCTTGGCGTCCTCGTAGTCGCGGACGGGACGGTCCGTGAAGAAGACGGAGAACATGTTGGAGGCGCTCTGCAGCGTGTGCGCGACGCCTTCCTTGGCCAGCGCCTCCGACACCAGCGTCTGGATCTGCGTGGAGACCTCGTTCACCTTCACGTACGCGGCGTCGTCGAGGAGCCGGAGCTGGGCCAGGCCGGCCGCGGTGGCGACCGGGTTCCCGGAGAGCGTGCCGGCCTGGTAGACGGGCCCGGCGGGCGCGAGGTGCGCCATCACGTCGGCACGTCCGCCGAACGCCGCGGCCGGGAAGCCGCCGCCCATGACCTTGCCGAAGGTCATCAGGTCGGGCGTGACGCCGTCGATCCCGAACCACCCGGCGCGGCTGGTGCGGAAGCCCGTCATCACCTCGTCGGAGACGAACAGCGCGCCGTTGGCCCGGCAGGCGTCCTTGAGCCCCTGGTTGAACCCGGGCAGCGGCGGCACGACGCCCATGTTCCCCGGCGAGGCCTCGGTGATCACGCAGGCGATCTCACCGGGGTGCCGGTGGAAGGCCTCCTGCACGGACTCCAGGTCGTTGTACGGCAGGACGATCGTGTCGCCGGCCTGCGCGCCGGTGACGCCCGGGGTGTCGGGCAGCGCGAAGGTGGCGACCCCGCTGCCCGCCGCCGCGAGGAGCGAGTCGACGTGCCCGTGGTAGCAGCCGGCGAACTTGATCACCTTGGTGCGCCGGGTGAAGCCGCGGGCGAGCCGGATGGCCGACATGGTGGCCTCGGTGCCGCTGGACACCAGGCGCACCTGGTCGACGGGCCCGACCCGCGCCACGATCTCCTCGGCGAGAGCGACCTCGCCCTCGCCGGGCGTGCCGAAGGAGGTGCCGCGGGTGACGGCCTCCTGCACGGCGGCGATCACCTCGGGGTGCGAGTGCCCGAGGATCATGGGCCCCCAGGAACAGACCAGGTCGACGTACTCCCGCCCGTCGGCGTCCGTCAGATACGGGCCGGCGCCGGACACCATGAACCGCGGCGTGCCGCCCACGGCGCGGAACGCGCGCACCGGCGAGTTCACGCCGCCCGGGGTGACGACGGACGCACGGTCGAACAGCGCCTGCGAGACGGGCGCATCGTATGAATAGGGCAGTTCGCTCATGACCTGCGACTTCTCCGACCTTCTCCGACTTGCTGGACTCCGGTTGCCAGTGACCTCCCAGGGTAGGCCAGCGACGGCCGGGCCCCATGGGGCGTGCCGTCGCCGGCCGCGACGGCGGCCGCCCGGAGCGGGCCCGTGCGGCGGCCGGGGCCCTCTCCCCGGCCGGGCCGTGCTGCACGTGGCTCCGCCGGCCGCCTCACCATCTGCGAAACTGAGTCGGAACGGGCCTGACAGACGTAGCTCTCACCGACCGAGTGTCGAGGGGCTGCGAGTTTCCTGCGGACAGGTGTTTCACCGCACGTTTCGGCGGGCGGCCGTGGGGGAGGTCACTGACACGATGATCGGGTTGCGCGGCGGTGCCGGCGCGTCCTAGAAAAGCAGTCGGGTGGAGATATGCATCGCGGTGGCGGACTGGGCGAGGGGACTGACGACCTGGGTCCTCGACGTGCCCGGCGGGGAAGGCACCGGCGCAACGCGGAGGAAAGCGGCGAAGCACGACAGACGCAGGCACAAGGCGCACCGAGTGAGTCCGAGCGGGTCGACCGGCGGGTCGACCAGGTCGATCGTCTCGAGGCGGGAAGCAGGAATGGTGGTCGGGTGGGGGTGACGTACAAGTACTTCGGCGCGCCGGACGGTGCCACGGCGGCCCGCGTCCCGATCTCGATGCGCCCCGAGGAGCTCGGCGGCGACGAGCTGGGCATGAACGGCATGTTCACCAAGATCAAGCCGGAGACGATGGCCGCGATGGTCCTGACCGGCATCGAGGGCGTCCCCCTGAGCAAGGTGCCCCCGCTGGAGCTGGTCGTCCTGCACCCCGACTACGCCGTCGTGAAGCTCCCCATGACCGTCGTGGACCCGCTGCGGGACATCGGCGAGGAAGCGGTCGGCGCGGCCGCCTTCATCTGGTCGACGGTCCCGGACCGCGGCGGCCCGCGGGACGCGTTCAACGTGTACCAACTCCTGCACGAGTGGCAGGACTTCTCGCACCGGCTGCACGAGGCGGGACACCAGCCGTACTGCCTCGTGTGGCCTTGAGCCGGCTCGTCCCGTCAGCGACGGAATCGTCCCTCTTCGGTCAACTGGCCTTTCCTGTCGGCGTGTTCGGGCGCACGCAATGCGCCGGGCCGACGGTGACGGCGGGCCGGCGCGTGTCAGGATGACGATCCGACAGTCACTCACGGACGGAGTCCTGCGTCATGTCCTCTGACCTCGGCGGCGACGGCGGTCCCTCTCTGCGGATCGACACGAGCAAGCCGCACCCCGCCCGGATGTACGACTACTTCCTCGGCGGCAAGGACAACTACGAGGTCGACCAGGCAGCCGCAGAGCAGTTCATCAAGGCGGCGCCCGAGGTCCGGGCGGCCGTGCGGGCCAACCGGAGCTTCATGCACCGCGCCGTCCGTCACGTCGTCGCGGAGGGCGGCGTCCGGCAGATCCTCGACATCGGCACGGGTCTGCCGACCGAGCCCAACGTGCACCAGATCGCGCGGGCCGTCGCACCCGGGACGCGCGTCGCCTACGTCGACAACGACCCGATCGTCAGCACCCACTCCATGACCCTCGTGGACGACGCCGCCGACACCTCCGTCGTCCTGGCCGACCTGCGCGACCCCCGGGCCGTCCTCGACCACCCCGACGTGCGCCGGGTGATCGACTTCGACCGTCCGGTGGCCCTGCTGCTGGTGGCCGTCCTGCACTTCGTCACCGAGGCGGAGGACCCGGACGCCGTCGTCGCCGAACTCCGTGACGCGCTGCCCGCCGGCTCGTACCTGGTGCTGTCCCACGCGACGGGCGACCTCCACGAGGACGGGCGCAAGGACGCGGCCGCCGTCTACAAGGGCGCGACCGCCAGCATGAACCCCCGCGGCCACTCCCGTGTGCTGGACTTCTTCGGGGACTTCACGCTGCTCGACCCGGGCCTGGTCCTGGTCCCGCAGTGGCGTCCCGACGAGCCTCCCGCGCCGGACACCCCGCCCATCGGCATCTACGGCGCGGTGGCCCGCAAGGACGGCTGACCGCCCCGGGCGCCCGGCCGGCTCAGCTCCAGGCGTCTTCGCCCTCCGGGCCCTCGATCTCCTGCTCCGCCCAGATCGTCTTGCCCTTGGCGCCCGGACGGGCGCCCCAGCGCCGGGACAGCTGGGCGACCAGGAGCAGGCCCCGGCCGCCCTCGTCGAAGGTGCGGGCCCGGCGCATGTGGGGCGCCGTGCCACCGGCGTCGCTGACCTCGCAGATGAGGGTGCGGTCATGGATGAGCCGCAGCTGGACGGGCGGTTCGCCGTGCCGGATCGCGTTGGTGACCAGCTCGCTCACGATCAGCTCGGTGACGAAGGCGGCGTCGGCGAGCCCCCAGTCCGCCAGCCGTCCGACCGCCTTCTTCCGGGCGTCGGCGACCGCGGCCGGGTCGGCGTCCACGTTCCAGGTCGCGACGCGGGAGGCGTCCAGCACCCGGGTGCGGGCGAGGAGCAGCGCCACGTCGTCGGCGGGCGTCCGGGGCAGCAGGCTGTCGAGGACCGCGTCGCACATGACGTCCAGGGAGGCCGCCGGGGCGGTCAGGGACCGGCACAGGCGGGCGGTGCCGTCGTCGACGTCGCTGTCGCGGGAGCGGGACGCGATGAGGCCGTCGGTGTAGAGGGCGAGCAGGCTGCCTTCGGGCAGCTCCGTCTCGAGCGCCTCGAACGGCAGTCCGCCCAGACCCAGCGGAGGCCCCGCGGGGAGCGGCAGCAGTTCCACCACGCCGTCCGGGCGCGCCACGGCGGGCAGCGGGTGCCCGGCCCTGGCCAGGCTGCAGCGGCGCGTCACGGGGTCGTACACGGCGTACAGGCAGGTCGCCCCGACGTCGCCCGTGATCCCCTCGTCGCCGAGCGTGTCGGCCTCGGTGGCCAGCCTGCCCACCAGGTCGTCGAGGTGGGTGAGCAGTTCGCCGGGCGGCAGGTCGATGTCGGCGAGGGTGCGCACGGCCGTGCGCAGCCGCCCCATGGTCGCCGAGGCGTGGATGCCGTGCCCCACGACGTCGCCGACGACGAGCGCGACCCGGGCGCCGGACAGCGGGATCACGTCGAACCAGTCGCCGCCCACCCCCGCCCGCGCGTCGGCCGGCAGATAGCGGGAGGCGACCTCCATCGCGGACTGCTCGGGCAGCCGCTGCGGCAGCAGGCTGCGCTGCAGGGTGACGGCCGTCCTGCGCTCGCGGGTGTAGCGCCAGGCGTTGTCGATGCAGACCGCCGCCTTGGCCGCCAGTTCCTCGGCCAGCACCACGTCGTCGTGCTGGAACGGTTCCGGACGCCGGTGCCGGACGAGGACGGCGACGCCCAGCGCGACGCCGCGCGCCGACAGGGGGACGGCGATCACCGAGTGGAGTCCGAAGTCCCGGATGCGGGCCATGCGCACCGGGTCGCCGGCGACCCAGGCGGGGATGGCGGCCTCGGTCACCTGACGGCGAACGGCCCGTCCCGTGCGCAGGCACTGGGCCGGCGGCGAACTCTCCGGGTACACGTCGACGTCACCCGGCCGGAGGACGGCTTCGGGGGCGCCGGCCAGCACGGACCGGTGGGCGACCCGGCGCAGCGGCAGGGGGCCGCCGGCCGTGGTCTCCTCCTGCCCCGCCTCGAACGACATCAGCAGGTCGACGCTGACGAAGTCGGCCAGGCCCGGCACCGCCACCTCGGCCAGCTCCTGGGCGGTCCGGGTCACGTCGAGAGTGCTGCCGATCCGGGTGCTGGCCTCGGCGATCAGCTGGAGGCGCTGGCGGGCCCGGTGCTGCTCCGTCATGTCGTGCCCGGTGGAGGCCACGCCCAGGACCCGGCCGTCCGCGTCCTGCACCCGGTAGAGATCGACCGCCCAGGCGTGCTGCCGGCTCTCGCCGGGGGCCCGCGCGACGTTCTCCACGTGCCGCGGCTCGCCGGTCTCCAGCGTCCGTCGCATCAGCCGCTCGACGTCCCGCGCCGACGTCGTGGACAAAACGTCGGTGAGCCGCAGGCCGCGCAGGTACTCCTCGTCCAGGCCGAGCGCGCGCTGTGCGGTCTGGTTGGACCGGCAGAAGCGCAGGTCCGTGTCGTGCACCGAGGTCGCGCAGCAGGGCGACTCGAGGAACCCCCACCGCAGGAGCGCGTCCTCGTCGGCCCGGGGGCGGGGCGGTGATCCCGGCACCGCGCAGACCAGCAGCCAGTCCCGGACGCCGTCGTCCCCGGTCCGGTGATGGGCGACGACCCTGGCCTCCACCAGACGACCGTCCCGGCGCCGCAGGACGAGCGCCCCGTGCCACCGCGCCCGCCCCGCGAGGGGCAGCCCGGCGGGAGGCTGGTCGGTGAGGGGCAGGCCTGTGGGCGGCAGTCCGGCGGCAGCCGACCCCCCGGACACCGAGCCGGCTGGGCGCGGGTCGCCGAACGGAGGCGGATCGCCGGGCGGGGGCGGGTCGCCGGGCGGGGGCGGGGGGTCCGGTGAGGTCGGGGCGGGAGCGAGCAGGGTGGTGGCCGGGCGGCCGACGATCTGCTCCGCCGTGTAGCCCAGCAGTCGTGCGGCGCCCGTGTTCCAGCCGGTGACGGCGCCCTGTTCGTCGACGGTGACCCGCGCGGTGAGCGCCTCGCCGACAGCCTCCGATGCCTCGCTCATCTCACTCTCCCGCAGAACGCGTAACCCGTATCATTCCCGGCAAATCAACGCATACACGGAATCACTCGTATTTCCATGAGACGTCCGTCGCTCACGCCCCGTCCGGCGCTCCTTCCGCGCCTCGCCCCTCCGGCGGGCCGCCGCCCACGGTGAAGCCGATCACCGAGCCGCCGCCCGCGCGCCGCGCGGCGAACGGCGCGCCGCCGTGGGCCAGCGCCACCTCGCGCACGATGGACAGACCGAGGCCGGATCCGGGCCGGGAGCGGGCCTCGGCGGCGCGATAGAAGCGGTCGAAGACGCGTGTCAGGTCGGCCTCGGCGATGCCGGGCCCGCGGTCGAGGACCTCGACGCGGACGACGCCCGGCCGGGCGGGTCCGGTGACGGCGATCTCGACGGGCGCACGGCCGTCCCGGTCGAACTTGGTGGCGTTCTCCACGAGGTTCGACACCGCCCGCTGGAGCATGCCCGGCCGCCCGTAGGAGCTGGTGTCGCCGGACGCCCGGAGCAGGATCTGCCGTCCGGTGCGGCGTCGGGCGAGGGCCGCCACCTCCTCGGCGAGGTCGGCGAGGTCCAGCCTGCGCGGCGGCTCGGCGTCGGACTGGCCGGCCGCGAGGTCGACGAGTTCGTTGACCAGGTCGGTCAGCTCCCGGGCCTCCTGGCCGAGGTCCGCCACCAGCTCGTCGCGGATGTCCGGCGGCAGCTCGTCGATGCGGCGCAGCAGGGAGATGTTGGTCCGCAACGACGTCAGCGGCGTGCGCAGCTCGTGGCCCGCGTCCTGGACGAGCCTGCGCTGGTCCTCCTCCGACTGGGCGAGCCGGCCCAGCATGCGGTCGAACGCGCGGCCCAGCCGCCCCACCTCGTCGTGGCCGGTGACGGGCACCTGCACGCCGAGCCGCCGGGTGCGGGCGACGTTCTCGGCGGCGGTGGTGAGGATCACCAGGCGGTGGGTGATGCGCCGGGCCAGCCACCAGCCGAACAGCCCCGCGGCGGTCACGACCGCGGTCATCAGGATCAGCGTGCGCTGCTGGAGCGCCCGCAGCAGGTCCTCGGTGTCGCTGAACTCCTGCGCCACCTGGACCGCGCCCCGCCCGCCGCCGAGCGAGACGGTCGCGATGCGGTACACGTCGCTGCCGACGTCGACGTCCTTGTGCTCGGCCATCTGCCCGGCGTCGGCGGCGCCCGCCACCGTGCGGTCGGCGGCCGCCACCGGCAGCCCGGGGGTACCGCCGTCCACGACCCTCCCGTCCGGGCCGAGCACCTGCACGTCCGTGCGGGCCGGCCGCACGATGTCGTGCCCGGGCTCGGCCGAGGAGAAGTCCTCCGGCGCCATCCGCTGGTCGCGCACCTCGTCCCGCAGGTCCTGCACCACCTCGTCGAACACGGACTCCTGGTCGACCCGGACCAGCCGGGCGGCAGCCGAGTAGGACAGGACGCCGACGAGGACGGTGACGGCGGCGGTCACGGCGGCGAAGGACACCGCGAAGGTGGTGCGCAGCGACACCAGCTTCGGCCGCGGCCGGGACAGGAACGGGGGCAGCAGCCGGCGCAGCACGGGGCGCTGACGGCTCACCCGCGTAACCCCTCAGTCCTCGCGCAGCACGTAACCCACGCCGCGCACGGTGTGGATCAGCTGCGGGGCGCCCGGCTGGTCGAGCTTGCGGCGCAGGTAGCCGACGTAGACGGCGAGGTTCTTGGAACCGGGCCCGAAGTCGTAGCCCCAGATGCGGTCGTAGATCGTGGAGTGGTCCAGGACGATCCCGGCGTTGCGCACCAGCAGCTCCAGCAGCTCGAACTCGGTGCGGGTGAGCTCCAGCTCCCGTTCGCCCCGCCAGGCCCGCCGTGCCTGCGGGTCCATGCGCAGCCCGGCCGCCTCCACGTGCCGCTCGGGCGTCGGCCTGGGGACGTCGGGGACGGGCGCGACGGCGTCGGCGCCGGTCCGGCGCAGCAGCGCCCGCAGCCGGGCGAAGACCTCCTCGACGTCGAACGGCTTGACGACGTAGTCGTCGGCGCCCGCGTCCAGTCCGGCGATCCGGTCGGCGGTCTCCACCAGCGCGGTCAGCATCAGCACGGGGGTGCGGTCGCCCTCGGCGCGCAGCACCCGGCAGACCTGGAGCCCGTCGATCCCGGGCATCATCACGTCGAGGACGAGCACGTCCGGCGGGTTCCTGTGAGCGTGCGCCAGCGCCTCGACTCCGTCGGCGACCGCGGTGACCCGGTAGCCCTCCAGGGCCAGGGCGCGTTCCAGGGCGTTGCGGATGGCACGGTCGTCTTCGGCGAGCAGCACGGTGGGAGGCACCCGCCCAGTCTGCCAAGGCCTGCGGCGGTTGGGCCGGGGGGACGGTCGTACAGTCACCCTTCTTACTCGGCTCTCACCGTCCGGGTGGGCGTACGCGGGGGCCGACGCCACCGGACACACGCTTCGGCCTGAACGGCCTCGTCCTCGGTCCTCCTGAGGGGGTGCCCCCGGACGGGCCGGATCTGCCCGTCCGAGGGCTCGGAGGGTCGGCGGTCACCGGGCGGCCAGCGCCGCCAGCTGCTCGGCGAAGGGCACCACGGTGAACCCGGCCTCCTGGCCGGCCTTCGCCGGCTGCGGAGCCGGCGAGGGCGCGGACAGGCCTGTCATCAGCGCGGTCAGCTCGCCCGCGGCGCGCTCGATCCGCTCCGGCAGGCCCTGCGCGCCCCAGTCCTCCGAGGCCGCGTAGACGGCGGTCGGGACGACGACGGCGTGCAGGTAGGAGAAGAGCGGGCGCAGCGCGTGCTCCAGCACCAGCGAGTGGCGCGCTGAGCCGCCCGTGGCGGCGATGAGCACCGGCTTGCCGGCCACCGCGTCCGGGTCGAGCACGTCGAAGAAGGACTTGAACAGGCCGCTGTAGGACGCGGAGAACACCGGGGTGACGACGATCAGTCCGTCCGCCGCCGCCACCGCCTCCTGCGCGGCCGCCAGCCGCCGCCCGGGGAAGCCGTTGGTGAAGTGGTGGGCGATCTCGACGGCCAGGTCGCGCAGCTCCACGACCTCGACGTCGACGGACGCGTGCCGCCCCACCGCCCCGGTGAGCCGGTCGGCCAGCAGCCGGGTGGACGACGGGACGCTCAGCCCCGCCGAGAGCACGACGAGCTTCATGCCACGACCTCCTTCTCCGTCTTGCCCCCGTCGGCTCCTTCGGCCTGCTTCTGCGCAAGCAGCGACCCGTGGGTCGGCGCGTCCGGCACGTCGGCCGGACGGCCCACGGCGAACTCCTTGCGCAGCACCGGTACGACCTCCTCGCCGAGCAGGTCGAGCTGCTCCAGCACGGTCTTCAGCGGCAGCCCCGCGTGGTCCAGCAGGAACAGCTGACGCTGGTAGTCGCCCGCGTACTCGCGGAACTTCAGGGTCTTCTCGATGACCTGCTCGGGCGTGCCGACGGTCAGCGGGGTCTGGTCGGTGAAGTCCTCCAGGGACGGCCCGTGCCCGTAGACCGGCGCGTTGTCGAAGTACGGGCGGAACTCACGCACCGCGTCCTGCGAGTTCCTCCGCATGAACACCTGGCCGCCCAGGCCGACGATGGCCTGCTCGGGGGTGCCGTGCCCGTAGTGCGCGTACCGGGCGCGGTAGAGCTCGACCATCCGCCGGGTGTGGTCGGCCGGCCAGAAGATGTTGTTGTGGAAGAAGCCGTCGCCGTAGAACGCGGCCTGCTCGGCGATCTCGGGCGAGCGGATGGAGCCGTGCCAGACGAACGGCGGCACGTCGTCCAGCGGGCGGGGCGTGGAGGTGAAGCCCTGGAGGGCGGTGCGGAACGCGCCCTCCCAGTCGACGACGTCCTCGCGCCACAGCCGGCGCAGCAGGGCGTAGTTCTCGACGGCGAGGTTGATGCCCTCACGGATGTCCTGCCCGAACCAGGGGTAGACCGGGCCGGTGTTGCCGCGCCCCATCATCAGGTCCACGCGCCCGTCGGCCAGGTGCTGGAGCATCGCGAAGTCCTCGGCGATCTTCACCGGGTCGTTCGTGGTGATGAGGGTGGTCGAGGTGGAGAGGATCAGCTTCTCCGTCTGCGCGGCTATGTAGCCGAGCATGGTGGTCGGGGACGAGGGCACGAACGGCGGGTTGTGGTGCTCGCCGGTCGCGAAGACGTCGAGGCCGACCTCCTCCGCCTTCAGCGCGATCGCGACCATGGCCTTGATCCGCTCGCGCTCGGTCGGCGTACGGCCCGTGGTGGGGTCCGGCGTGACATCGCCGACGCTGAAGATCCCGAACTGCATGGTCGCTCACCCTCCAGGTTGTTGACGCTTCAACTATACCCGGAGAACCGCGGCCCGCCCAGGGCTATTCCCCCGCGTCCGGTGCACTGCTGTGCCGCCCGGTCCGCCCACGGCGTTCCCGGCGGCCCGCCCCGGCCGCTCCTTCCTTCACGCCTTCCAGTGCGGGTCACGGCCGGTCCGCGCGAGCAGCCGCTCGAACGGCGACGCGTCCTCCGCCGCCGCCACCGCCTCGCCGAACACGCCCATCCGCCGGGCCGTCGGCTCCAGCACGGCGACCGCCCCCGCGAGCTCCGCCACCACAGCCTCGTCGGCCTCCGGGAAGTCCTGGCCGGTGGCCCGCGCCAGATCCCACACGTGCACCGTCAGATCCAGCAGCGCCATCGAGCCGACCAGCCGCGCGGGCATGTCCATCGCACCCGTCGTGCCCTCCTCGGCGCCCGGCGCGGACCAGGCCGCCACCAGCAGGTCCGTCTCCGCCACCAGCCGCTCGCGCCAGTCGGGCCCCACGCCCACCCGGTCGGGAGCCTCCCCGAACTCCGACTCCTCCTTCGCCGCCAGCCGCTGGAACTGGACGACCACCTGGAACACATGGTTGACCAGGGCCTTCACGTCGTACTCCGCGCAGGGCGTGGGACCGGCCAGCGCCGCGTCCGGGACGCCCCGCAGCACCGGCTCGGCCCGCTCGCGCGCCCTGCCGAGCAGCTCGCCGATGCCGAGCGCGCTCCCACGGCCGCCGCCGTCGACGCCACTGCCGCCGCCTTCGTCGCTACCGCGCTCGATGCCGCTGTCGTCGATGTCCATACCCCGACCGTAGACACGCCCGCCGCCGCCCGTCTTGAAGAAACGCGACGTACGATCCGGGCATGGCCGCCCCCCGCCGCGACACCCGCGGGATCGTCGACCCGGCCGGGCTGCTGGCCCGCGTGCGGTTCCGCCGCCACCCGCCCGCCGAGCCGCTGCGCCGTCACGTCGAGACGTACTGGCTGATCGACTGGGACCTGCCCGAGCCGTACGCCTCCCACATCGTCCCGCACCCGTCCGTCAACCTCACCTTCCAGTGGGAGGAGGCCGACGGCCCGCCCTACGGCGAGCTGACCGGCGTCGCCCGCGGCCTCTACACCAGGAAGCTCACCGGCCGGGGACGGGTCTGCGGGGTGAAGTTCCGCCCCGGCGGCTTCCGCCCGTACGCCCCCGCGGAACCCGTCGCGCACTGGACCGGCCGCGTCCTGCCCGCCGACGACGTCTTCCCCCGGGCCGGCGGCGACACCCCCCGGACGGTGACCGGCCCCGCCGACGACCTCGGCCGGGTCGCCGCCCTCGACGCCTTCCTGCTCTCCCTCGACCCCGAGCACGACCCGCGCGCCGACCAGGCCATGGACCTCGTCGAGCAGATCCGCGCCGACCGCACCGTGCGCCGTGTCGCCGACCTCGCCCGCGCCGGGGGCCTCTCGGTACGGGCCCTGCAGCGGCTCTTCGCCGCCTACGTGGGCGTCAGCCCGAAGTGGGCCATCCTCCGCTACCGCCTGCACGAGGCCCTGGAACTCGCCGGCACCCGGCAGGACCTCGACTGGGCCGGCCTCGCCGCCGACCTCGGCTACGCCGACCAGGCCCACCTGGCCCGCGACTTCACCACCACCGTCGGCCTCCCCCCGACCGCCTACGCCCAAGCCGCAAGCACGCCATAGCCCCCCACAGCACGCCGTAGGCCCGGGCCCGGGCCGACCAACGGCTGTCCGCGGCCGGCCCGGCCCCGTACGCCGCACCGCCGCCAGCCGGTCGGTCGGTCGGTCGGCTTCAGGACGTCAGCGGCAGGGCGTCCATGTACGCGTTGGACGGCTTGGGCGCCTTCGCCACGCTCCGCGCGTCCAGCGCGACCGCCGCCGACGCCGTGCCCAGCGTCCCGCCCGGATGCCAGGTCCCGGTGACGTTCACCCAGGTGTCCGCCTTCGGCGCGGCGGCCCCGTGGACCAGCACCTTCACCGACGACGCGTCCGCCGCACAGCAGCTGACGATGATCCGGGTCAGATACCAGCCGTCCCCGCCCGGGGCCGGCGTGACGAACCCCGTCATCACCACGGTCCGCTTCCCGACGGCCCGCGACCGGTCCTGCTGCACCCGCTGGGTGAAGTCGGTCAGCGTGATCGGCAGCGGGGAGGTCGCCGGCAGCGGGTCGAATCCGTCCTCCTCCACCGCCACCGCCTTGGCCGGTTCACGCGAGGCGGTGTACGAACCGAGCGCGGGCGGGGCGTAGAACAGCAGGCTCAGCACCGGCAGAAACAGCAGCCACGCCACCCGCGGCACCCGCGAGTGATCGTGCCCGTGCGCGTCCCCGCCCCCGCTCCCGCCGCCGTCAGGCCGACGCCGGTGCCCATGACCGTGCCCGTGCCCGTGGTCGTGGTCGTGGTCGTCCCGGCCGCCGCCGGTCCGTCGCCGGCCCCACGCCTCCGCCGCCGCCCACGCTCCCAGCGCCACCAGCACCGCTCCCGACGCGATCAGCAGCGGCCGCATGCCCGGCTTCACCAGATTGAGGTACAGGTCGGTGAAGAGCGCGGCGTGCAGCAGCCCCAGACCGCTCAGCACCAGCAGCGCCGCCTGCGCGAACCGCCTCACAGCAACACCCCTCCGATCACCGCGCTGCACACCACGGCGACCACCGCCGTGGCCGCCGAGAACCGCACCGCGAACGCCCGCCCGAACGTCCCCGCCTGCAACGCGATCAGCTTCAGGTCGACCATCGGCCCCACCACCATGAACGTCAGCCGTGCCACCGACGAGAACCCGCTGAGCGACGCCGCCACGAACGCGTCGGCCTCGCTGCACACCGCCAGCACGATCGCCAGCGCCGCCAGGAACAGCACCGACAGCCACGGCGACCCCGCGAACGTGTCCAGCACCGAACGCGGCACCGCCACGTTGAACGTGGCCGCCGCCATCGCCCCCACCACCAGAAAACCCCCGGCGTGCAGGAAGTCGTGCTGGAAACCCTGCCGGAACTCCTGGAACCGGCTGTGCCCCGCCACATGTCCCGCCTGCCGGTCGGTCCGCGGCCGCAGCCACTCCTCGCGCCCCAGCCAGAGCCACAGCCAGCCCATCGCGGCGGCCGTCACCAGCGAGGCCACCAGCCTCGCCAGCACCATCTCCGGACGGCCCGGGAACGCCACCGCCGTGGCCGTCAGCACCACCGGGTTCACCGCCGGCGCCGACAGCAGGAACGCGAACGCCGCGGCCGGCGTGACCCCCCGCCCGATCAGACTGTTCGCCACCGGCACCGACGCGCACTCGCACCCCGGCAGCACCACTCCCGCCGCCCCCGCCACGGGCACGGCCAGCGCGGGCCGCTTCGGCAGCACCCGCTGGAAGACACCCGCCGGCACGAACGCGTTGATCGCCCCCGACAACGCCGTCCCCAACAGCAGGAACGGCAGCGCCTGCACGGTCACGGCCAGGCACACCGTCCGCCACGCCTGCACCGCCGGCTCGTCCAGCGACCGCCCGACGACCACCAGCAGGACGCCCGGCACCACCGCCGCGCCCAGCAGCAACAGCGGCCAGTGCCGCGGCAGCCCACGCCCCGCAGGAGCGTCCGCCACGCCGTCGGCCACCGCCCCGGACGGCCGTATGTCCGTCTCCTGCATCCGCCCTACACCCGCCCTTCCCGCAACCGCACGACCTGCTCCGCGCCGAACTCCACCGTCCGCCGCATGTGCCGCACGATCACCGCGAGCTCGGCGTCCGCGAGATCGTCGAAGAGCGGCATCCAGTCGCCGCCCAGCCGCTCCCACATCCGCCCGAACTCCGCGATCCGCTCCGGCACGGTCGCCACGAGCACCCGCCGCCGATCGGCCGCGTCCCGCTCGCGCACGACATAGCCCGCCTTCTCCAGCCGGTCCACCAGCCGGGTCGCCGACCCCGTGGTGAGCCCCGTCAGCTCCGCGACCCGGCCCGTCGTCACCGGCCCCCGCTCCAGCGCCAGCAGGTTCAGACACTGCAGATCCGTGGGGTGCAGCGCCAGCCGGTCCGCGAGTGCCTGGTTGAACAGGGCATACGCGGCCGCGTACCGCCGGGAGACCACGGACAGCTCGTCCAGCAGCCGCGACCGCACGTTCTGGGACATCGCTCCCCTTCGCCGGCGCCGTCGTCGGCGCCGTCCGCAGATCGTACGACGCACCGGTCCCACGATCCTCAGAAGAAGTACGCGTCCCCGGTGTCCAGCACCAGCACCGTCTGACGGTCGTTGGAACGGTTGCGGTCCACGGCCCCGCCGCCCCACACCGTGTCGACGGCCATCGTCACCTCGGCCGGCCGCCCCGGCAGCCACACCCGCATCACGATCTGCTCCCCCACCCCGTCCGCGACCAGGGGACCCGTCCGGCACACCACCTCCTGCCGGCCCGTCCGCGCACATCCCGCCGCCAGCCGCTGCTCCCCCGCCGCCAGCGGCGCCGACCACCGCAGCCGCACCGTCGAGTCGGCGACGTCCGCCGGACCGTGGTTGCGCGGAGTCAGCCGCACGTCGACCCGGCCACCGGCCATGACGGCGGAACCGTGATACGAGAGATCGGCCTCGCCCGCCGACCCGGCAGCCTCCGCCACCCCCGTCTCCTGCGCCGCCCCCACCTATCCTGGCCACAGCCCACCCGTACCCCCGCCGCACCACCCCCACCGAGGAGCAGTCCATGGCCGCCGCCGCACCGTCCACCGCCTCCCGCATCGCCGTCGTCACCGGTGCGAGCAGCGGGATCGGCGCCGCGACCGCCCGGGAACTCGCCGCGGCCGGCTACCGCGTGGTCCTGACCGCCCGCCGCAAGGACCGCATCGAGGCACTCGCCGAGGAGATCACCCGCGCGGGCGGCTCCGCCGCGGCCTACCAGCTGGACGTCACCGACCGCGCCGCCGTCGACGAGTTCGCCACCGCCTTCCGGACGATCGGCGTGCTCGTCAACAACGCAGGCGGCGCACTCGGCGCCGACCCCGTCGCCACCGGCGACCCCGCCGACTGGCGCACCATGTACGAGACGAACGTCCTCGGCACCCTGAACGTCACCCAGGCGCTCCTCCCCCAGCTCGTGGCGAGCGGCGACGGCACCGTGGTCGTGGTGTCCTCCACCGCCGGACTCGGCACCTACGAGGGCGGCGCGGGCTACGTCGCCGCCAAGCACGGGGCGCACGTCCTCGCCGAGACCCTCCGCCTGGAGATCGTCGGCCAGCCGGTCCGGGTCATCGAGATCGCCCCCGGCATGGTGAAGACCGACGAGTTCGCCCTCACCCGCTTCGGCGGCGACCAGGACAGGGCGGCCAAGGTCTACCAGGGCGTCGCCGAACCCCTCACCGCCTCCGACGTCGCCGAGACGATCACCTGGGCGGTGACCCGCCCCAGCCACGTCAACGTCGACCTCCTCGTCCTGCGCCCCCGCGCCCAGGCGTCGAACACCAAGGTCCACCGCGAGCTCTGAGCCCACCGCGGCGCCCCCGGACGCAGGGGCGCCGCCGCACGCGGTCAGGGACCCGGGCAGCCCGGATCGTCGACGATCACCGCGTGGGCCGGGATGATGACGACGTCGTCGTCGTCCTCGGCCTGCACGAACTTCGTCGTGGCATAACCCCGCCGGCCCTTCCCGACGCACTTCGTCGCCAGGTTCCCGAACCCGTCCGGGAAGTTGTGGACCTCGGCCGGGGTGTCCTCCCCGGCCTGCCCGGCCACCGGGGCGTCGGCCTTGCCCCGCTCGTCGTAGTACTCCTGCGAGCACCCGCCGAGCAGCAGCGCGAGGGCGCACGCGACGCCGACCGCGGTCAGCCGCCGCATGTCTTGTCCTGGACGATCTGCACGTTGGACGGACCGGTCGCGTTGGTCGTCACGTACGCCCGGTACCCGTGCCCCACGCACTTGGTGGCCAGGTTCCCGAAACCGTCGGGCATGTTGAACACCTCGGCGGGCGTGTCGTCACCGGCCTTCCCCTGCACCGGGGCGTCCCCCTTGCCGCGCTTGTCCTCGTACTCCTGGGAACAGCCGGCCAGCGTCCCGACGGCCAGCAGCACCAGCCCCGCGGCCCAGACTCCCGCACGCATCCGCTTGCGCTCCATTGCAGAACCCCCGTTCTCTCCTGCCCCCGTGCCCCCGTGGGCCCGCGTGTCGCATCCCTGTTCGAGCAAGCGCGGAGGTGCCTCTGAAGACACCAGAGCGCCCCGCTCCGGTTCCCGGGCCGCCGTAAGGTCTGGTCCGTGGACCGACACATACCGTTCGAGACCTTGCACAACTTCCGTGACCTGGGCGGATATCGCGCCGGAACCGGTCACCGGATCCGCCCGGGACGCCTGTTCCGCGCCGACTCCCTCGGCAAGCTCACCACCGGCACCCCGGACTGGGACCGCTTCCTCGCCCTCGGCATCGGCACCGTGATCGACCTGCGGCACCCCCGGGAGATCGAGGCACGGGGCCGCATCCCCCGGCACGACTCCTTCGCCTACCGGAACCTCAGCATCGAGCACCGCCCCTACGACCAGGCGGCGCTGACCCCGGACCTCGACCCCGGCCCCTACCTCTGCGCGCGCTACATGGAGGTCGCCGAGGACGGCGTCGAGGAGATCGCGACGGCACTGCGCCTGGTGGCCGAGGCGGAGGCGAGCCTGGTCTTCCACTGCGCCTCCGGCAAGGACCGCACCGGCCAGCTCGCCGCCCTGATCCTCGCCCTCCTCGGCGTCCCGGACGAGACGATCATCGAGGACTTCAGCCTGACCGAACTGGCGACCCGGGCGCTGCTGGACGACTGGCGAGCCCGCAACGGCGGCCGCTCCCCGGCCTGGCCGGCCTTCGGCCGCGCCCCCGAGGCGGCGATGCGCCTGTTCCTGGCGGCCCTGCGCGAGCGCCACGGCTCGGTGGAGGCGTACGTGACGCACGCCCTGGGCCTGGACGCGGCCGAACTGTCCGCCGCGCTGCGCTCCCGTCTCCTCGAACCGCTCCCCGCCACCTGGCCGGAGCCGGTCCACCGCCGAGCCGCCCCCGCCGACGCCGCCCTCCTGGTCCGCCTGCGCGACACGGCCGCCCTGTGGCAACTGGCCCGCGGCATCCGGCAATGGCAGCCGGGCGAGAAGACCGAGGCGCACTTCCTCGACCGCATGAGCGAGGGCGAGGTATGGCTGGCGCACACCGGAGCCGCGCTCACGGGCGCCTACGAACTCTGGTGGGACGACCCGGCGGCCTGGGGCCCCCGGCCGCCCGAGGCGGGCTACGTCCACCGCCTGATGACGGCCCCCCACACCGCCCCGCCCGGCGCCGGCCGCATGCTGCTGGCCCACGCCGAGTCCCGCATCAGCGCCGCCGGCCGCCCCTACGCCCGCCTCGACTGCCTCTCCTCCAACCCCCGCCTGCGCACCTACTACGAGGCGGCCGGCTACACGGTCGTCGGCGAACAACGCGCGAAGGACGGCGGCACAGGCAGCCCCTACGCGGTGACACTGCTGGAGAAACGACTCGCGTGAACCTGCGGACGAGGCCCCCGCTCACGGGAGCCTCGTCCGCTCAGCCCTTCACACAGATGAACTGCTTCAGCTTGGCCACCACCTCGACCAGGTCACGCTGCTGGTCGATGACCTGCTCGATCGGCTTGTAGGCGCCCGGGATCTCGTCCACGACGCCGGAGTCCTTGCGGCACTCCACGCCCCGCGTCTGCTCCTCCAGGTCCTTCGTCGAGAAGCGGCGCTTGGCCGCGGTCCGGCTCATGCGCCGACCCGCTCCGTGCGAGGCCGAGTTGAAGGCCTTGTCGTTGCCCAGGCCCTTCACGATGTACGAGCCCGTGCCCATCGAGCCCGGGATGATCCCGTACTCGCCCGAACCGGCCCGGATCGCGCCCTTGCGCGTGACCAACAGGTCCATGCCCTCGTAGCGTTCCTCCGCCACGTAGTTGTGGTGGCAGGAGATCTCCGGCTCGAAGGTCGGCTTCGCCTTCTTGAACTCCTTGCGGACCACGTCCTTCAGGAGCGCCATCATGATGGTGCGGTTGTACTTCGCGTACTCCTGCGCCCAGTAGAGGTCGTTGCGGTAGGCCGCCATCTGCGGAGTGTCCGAGATGAAGACGGCGAGATCGCGGTCGACCAGGCCCTGGTTGTGCGGGAGCTTCTGGGCCACGCCGATGTGGTGGTCCGCCAGTTCCTTGCCGATGTTGCGGGAACCGGAGTGCAGCATGAGCCAGACCGACCCGTCCCCACTAGTGCAAAGTTCAACGAAGTGATTCCCGGAGCCCAGCGTCCCCATCTGCCTGCCCGCCCGTTCGCGGCGGAACCTGACCGTCTCCGCGACGCCGTCGAACCGGCCCCAGAAGTCGTCCCAGCCGCCGGTGGCCAGACCGTGCAACTGCCCCGGATCCACGGGGTCGTCGTGCATCCCCCGCCCGACCGGAACAGCCTGCTCGATCTTCGAGCGCAGCCGGGACAGGTCCCCCGGCAGATCGTTCGCCGTCAACGACGTCTTGACCGCCGACATCCCGCACCCGATGTCGACCCCCACCGCCGCCGGACAGACGGCCCCGCTCATGGCGATGACCGAGCCGACCGTCGCGCCCTTGCCGTAGTGGACGTCCGGCATGACCGCCAGGCCCTTGATCCACGGCAGGGCGGCCACGTTGCGCAGCTGCTGCAGTGCGCCCTCCTCGACCGAGGCAGGGTCGGCCCACATACGGATGGGCACCTTCGCGCCCGGCATTTCCACGTACGACATATGACCTCATTCCCCCGGAAAAACAACAAAAGTTGTGAGTCGCAAAACCGGTGCCGAGGTCGGCCGAAACGGACGGCGGACCGGCATCCACGGTGGTGCGTGCGATACACATTGTCTGCAGGGACCGACCTCGCCCGGCAAGCGATTAACCAGCGGGGACGCGGGCCCGGAGACCGAACATCCCGAAGTGACCGTCGAGAGGAGCCGACCGTGCAGCGGAAGGCCTACGTACCCGGCGTCGTCGCGCTCCTCGCGGCGCTGCTGGCCGGCTGCACCGGCGGCGCGGACGACACCGGCTCGGACGACAACTCCAACCCGGGCGAGGCCAACACGTCGACGCCCGCCGCCCGGCCGGGCAAGTACGCCACGCTGCCGGAGGCGTGCGGCGTGGTGAGCCAGGCGACGCTCGACTCCCTGCTTCCCGGCATCCAGCAGCTCACCGACGCGACGCGACGCCAAGCGGCCTATGCCGGCGAGGCGACGCTGACCTACGACACGGACCGCAAGGTGGGGTGCCGTTGGAAGGTGGAGTCGACGGACGCCACCGATCATCTCCTCGTCGACCTCGAGCGGGTCGTCTCGTACGACAACGCGGTGAGCGACGACTCCCAGGCGGAGACGCTCTTCGCGAAGAAGGTGACGGCGGCCGACCTGCCGGCGCCCGTCGCGTCCGCCACGGCCGGCGTGTCGCCCTCCACGAGTGCCACGGGTTCCCCGAGCGCCGGGGCCTCGTCCTCGTCGACGGCCGGCGCCTCCTCCGTCTCTCCGTCGGCCTCCTCGCCGTCGGCCTCGGCATCGGCATCGGCCTCCTCGACGGTCGCGCCCGCCGATCTGCAGCCCCGGCTGCTGGACGACCTCGGCGACGAGGCGTTCATCGACGACGCCCTCGGGAGTTCCGGTTCGACCGTCGCACAGCGGACGGTGACTGTGGCGTTCCGCACGTCGAACGTCATTGTGACCATCCAGTACGAGGAGCAGCCGGCGACGCTCGGCGTGACGCCGGACAGTGAGGAAATGCAGGACAAGGCCCGGAAACTGGCCGCGCAGTTGGTCGACTCACTGGCCGGCTGACGTCCGTCGGGGGCGGTTCGCGCCCCGTCCGTGAAGCCTTCGAAGCACAACCGCACAGAGTCTTCACCGCGTACCGTGGCCCCTCGGACCCGATCCGACCGCAGGAACCACGAGCGTCATGAGTGAAGGAACCATGCAGCGACGAGCCCAGCGAGACGGCCAGTTCAACCAGCGCGAGGAGCGTGACGAGCGTGCGAGGCGCACGGGAGGGCTCAACCGCCTCCTGGCAGCCGCGGTCGCCGTCCCGGTGATGCTGATCGCCGCGGGCTGCTCCTCGGACTCCGGCTCGGACGACGCCTCGAAGGACGCCGGCGCCTCCACCGGTCCCGCTGCGGACTCCGCCGTGAGCGCCGCGCCCACCGTGCAGGCCGCGGCGTACAAGAAGCTGCCGGAGGCGTGCGCGGTGCTGTCGAAGAAGACGCTGACCGAGCTGGTGCCGAAGGGGGTCACCTCCGGCAAGGCGGGGACGACGGGGGACACCGCGGACCGGGCGAGCTGTTCGTGGTCGAGCCTGGCCAACAACGGGGTGAAGGGGTCGCAGTTCCGCTGGCTGAACGTGTCGCTGCTGCGTTTCGAGTCGGACGCGACGACCGGCGACGGCGAGTCGCAGGCGAAGACGTACTACGCGAAGCAGGTCAAGGACTCCCAGGCGGTGGCGGGCGCGACGAACGCCAAGTCGCAGGCGGCCCCGGGGACGGGCGACGAGGCGACGCTGGTGCGTTACGACCTGAAGAAGACCGAGGGCGCCTTCAAGCAGCAGACGGTGGTGGCGCGGGTGGAGAACGTCGTCGTCACGCTGGACTACAACGGGGCCGGCCTGGCGGGCGACAAGGCGCCGAGTGGGGATGCGCTGGCGGCCTCGGCGCAGAAGGCGGCGAAGGAAGCGGTGGTGTCGGTGCGGTCGGCCAACGGCGTTGGCGGCGGCGGGAGTTCGCAGGGTTCGTCGGCGGGTTCGTCGGCCGGCTCGGCCTCCCCGTCCCCGTCGAAGTCGGCGTCCGTCTCGCCGGGCCAGGGGGTTTCGCTGCCGTCGTCGACGACCCCGAAGGCGACGGCGTCCAAGGAGGCCGCGGCGGCTCCGAAGGCGACCGCCTCCGCGAAGAGCTGACGGTCCGGAAAGGCGTGCGCCGCACACATGTGCCACCCTGTTGCGCGCAAGAGCACGCAAGGGGAGGGGAGTACGGGTGTCCGAGCGAATACAGCTGACCCGGACGCACCGCGTTCTCATCGGCGTGGTCGTGACCGGCGCTGTGATCATCGCCGGCATCGGCTTCGCCGGTTCGTACGCGGCCGTCCGTGAGCTGGCCCTGGAGAAGGGCTTCGGGAACTTCTCGTATGTGTTCCCGATCGGCATCGACGCGGGTATCTGCGTCCTGCTGGCCCTGGATCTGCTGCTGACGTGGATCCGCATTCCGTTCCCGCTGCTGCGGCAGACGGCGTGGCTGCTGACCGCGGCGACGATCGCGTTCAACGGTGCGGCGGCGTGGCCGGATCCGCTCGGCACCGGCATGCACGCGGTGATCCCGATCCTGTTCGTGGTGTCGGTGGAGGCGGCCCGGCATGCGATCGGCCGGATCGCGGACATCACGGCGGACAAGCACATGGAGGGCGTGCGCATCACGCGCTGGCTGCTCTCCCCCGTGCCGACGTTCCTGCTGTGGCGCCGGATGAAGCTGTGGGAGCTGCGTTCCTACGACCAGGTGATCAAGCTGGAGCAGGAACGTCTCGTCTACCGGGCGAGGCTGCGTTCGCGCTTCGGCCGTGCCTGGCGGCGCAAGGCGCCGGTGGAGTCGTTGATGCCGCTGCGGCTGGCCCGGTACGGCGTCCCGCTGGCCGAGACCGCTCCGGCGGGCCTGGCGGCGGCGGGGATAGAGCCCGCGCTGCTGCCCCCGATGCCGGCCCAGGCGCAGGCCCCGTCGCAGCAGCAGGCGCAGGTGCAGGCGTCGGCCCCGGCTCAGCTGCAGGGGCCGGCGGCGCCGGAGTCCCAGCAGAGTCCGCAGGAGCTCGCGGCGGGCTTCGGACGGCAGCCGCAGCAGCAGCCCCGGCAGGCACAGCAGCCCGGGCAGCCTGGGGCACCCGGGGCGCCCGGGGAGGAGCAGAGCCCCTGGTTCCAGGCGATGCCTCACGAGGTCACCTACCAGGGCGGTTACGACCCCACCTACGACCCCTCGGAGCAGTACGCCCAGTGGTACGAGGAGCAGCAGCAGGCGGAGCAGTACCAGGAGCAGTACCAGGAAGAGCCCCCGCTGCAGGAGCCCTCCCCGGAGGAGACCGGTTCCTTCCCGATCCCGGTGGGCCCGGGGCGCAGCCGTGAGCTGGGCGGGGGCGGTGGGACTCCGCTCGTCGAACCGGACGAGGAGGCGTACTACCAGGTCTTCAAGCAGTCGATAAGCAGCGGCGGCTACCCGACGCCGAGTCAGTTCAGCGACGACGTGGAGGCGACGTTCGGCGGTCCGCTGCTCGACGCCGAGGCCAAGCGCATGGTGATGCGCTTCCAGAACCGTCACGCGGCGGAACTCGAAGAGGACCACATCGCCTAGGGCGGATCACGCCCATGAGCCGCCCGGTCGGTCACGACGGCGAACGACGGCGGACGACGACGGAGGGGGCGCCCGGTGTCAGCACCGGGCGCCCCCTCCGTCGTCCGACCGGGCCCCCTCCGTCGTCCCGCTCGGTCTACTCCCCGAGCAGGGCCCGTACCCGGTCCTGGCCGACGGCCAGCAGCAGGGTGGGCAGCCGGGGGCCGGTGTCGCGTCCGACCAGCAGGTGGTAGAGCAGGGCGAAGAACGTACGCTGGGCGGTCTTGATCTCCGGCGGGAGTTCCTTGGGCGTGGCGTCGGCGGAGAAGCCGGCCTGCACCTTGGGGACGCCGTAGACGAGATGGGTGAGACCGTCGAGGGACCAGTTGGCGGCGAGGCCGTCGAGGAGGAGCCGCAGGGACTGCTGGGAGGCCTCGTCGAGGGACTTGAGCAGTTCGGCGTCCGGTTCCCTGCGCACGATGGTGCGCTGGTCGGCGGGGACGTGCGTGTTGATCCAGGCCTCGGCCCTGTCGTACCGGGGCCGGGCCTCGTCCAGGGTTGCGAGCGGGTTGTCCGGGTCGAGCTCGCTCAGGATGCGCAGGGCCTGCGCCTGTTCGCCGGCGGTGATGTCGGCGACGGAGGCGAGGGTGCGGTAGGGCAGCGGCCGCGGGGTGCGCGGCAGCTCCGCGCCGGCGGTCCGCACCGCACGCGCGTGTGCGGCGACGTCGGCGGGCAGGGCGGAGCCGTCGGCGACCTTGCCGTCGAGCTTGTCCCACTCGTCGTAGAGCCGCTGGATCTCCTGGTCGAAGGCGATCTTGAAGGACTGGTTGGGGCGGCGGCGGGCGTAGAGCCAGCGCAGGAGCTGCGGCTCCATGATCTTCAGCGCGTCGCCGGGGGTGGGCACGCCGCCCTTGGACGACGACATCTTCGCCATGCCGCTGATGCCGACGAAGGCGTACATGGGCCCGATGGGCTGCTTGCCGCCGAAGATGCCGACGATCTGGCCGCCGACCTGGAAGGACGAGCCCGGGGAGGAGTGGTCGACGCCGGAGGGCTCGAAGACGACGCCCTCGTAGGCCCACCGCATCGGCCAGTCGACCTTCCAGACCAGCTTGCCGCGGTTGAACTCGTTGAGCCGGACGGTCTCCGAGAAGCCGCAGGCGGTGCAGGCGTAGGTCAGTTCGGTGGTGTCGTCGTCGTAGGAGGTGACGGTGGTGAGGTCCTTCTCGCAGTTGCCGCAGTAGGGCTTGTACGGGAAGTAGCCGGCGGTGCCGGAGGAGCCGTCGTCCTCGTCGGCCGCGCCGGAGCCCTCGGCGGCTTCCAGCTCGGCCTCGTCGAGGGGCTTCTGCTGCTGCTTCTTCGCCGGGGCCTTCTTGGTGCGGTACTGGTCGAGGATCGCGTCGATGTCGGCGCGGTGCCTGATCGCGTGCAGGATCTGCTCGCGGTAGACGCCCGAGGTGTACTGCTCGGTCTGGCTGATGCCGTCGAAGTCGACGCCGAGTTCGGCGAGGGACGCGGTCATCGCGGCCTTGAAGTGCTCGGCCCAGTTCGGGTGGGACGAGCCCTGCGGGGCCGGGACCGAGGTCAGCGGCTTGCCGATGTGCTCGGCCCAGGAGTCGTCGACGCCCGCGATGCCCTGGGGGACCTTGCGGTAGCGGTCGTAGTCGTCCCAGGAGATGAGATGGCGCACCTGGTGTCCACGGCGGCGGATCTCGTCGGCGACGAGGTGCGGGGTCATGACCTCGCGGAGGTTGCCGAGGTGGATGGGGCCGGAGGGGGACAGTCCGGAGGCGACCACCACAGGTTTGCCGGGGGCCCGACGCTCCGACTCTTCGATGACCTCGTCCGCGAAACGGGAGACCCAGTCGGTGGTCTCGGTGCTCTGAGCCACGATCGGCACGTCCTTCTTTCTCCGGGGCAGCCGGTACGGTCGACGGCTGGAGCCCCCATTCTCCCAGCTCCGCCCGCAACCGCGAAAACACCTTTACGAGACCGTGCCCCGACCCCCCGGCCCGGCGTCGCCCCGGCCCCGGCTCCCGCGCCCGGACAACCCCTTTGCCCCGCGTGGGATACTGGCGACGTCTACCGATCCCACGAGGAGAACGGCTCCCACCCCATGACCTCGGTCACGTCGCTCACCGATCTCGTCCATCAGCGCCTCGCGAACGCCCTCTCGGCCACCCTGCCGGAGGCCGGTGCGGACCCGCTGCTGCGACGAAGCGACCGGGCCGATTTCCAGGCCAACGGCATTCTGGCGCTGGCCAAGAAGGCGAAGGCGAACCCGCGGGAGCTGGCGACGCAGGTCGTGGCGAACGTGGTGTCGGGTGAGGTGATCCGGGAGATCGAGGTCTCGGGCCCCGGCTTCCTCAACGTCACGGTCACCGACGAGGCGATCACGCGGAACCTGGCGGAGCGCTACGCCGACGACACGGCCCGCCTCGGCGTGCCGCACGCGGCGCGGCCCGGCACGACGGTCATCGACTACGCCCAGCCCAACGTGGCGAAGGAGATGCACGTCGGTCACCTGCGCTCCGCGGTGATCGGCGACGCGGTGGTCCGGATCCTGGAGTTCACGGGCGAGGCGGTCGTGCGCCGGCACCACATCGGCGACTGGGGGACCCAGTTCGGCATGCTCATCCAGTACCTGGACGAGCATCCGCACGAGCTGGACCACAAGGGCGCCGAGGTCAGCGGCGAGGAGGCGATGTCGAACCTCGACCGTCTCTACAAGGCGGCCCGCCGGCTCTTCGACTCGGACGAGGAGTTCAAGACCCGTGCCCGTCGCCGGGTCGTGGACCTCCAGGCGGGCGACCCGGCAACCCTCGCGGCCTGGCAGAAGTTCGTCGACGAGTCCAAGATCTACTTCTTCTCCGTCTTCGAGAAGCTGGACATGGAGATCCGGGACGAGGACATCGTCGGCGAGTCGGGCTACAACGACATGCTGCACGAGACCTGCCGTCTGCTGGAGGAGTCCGGGGTCGCGGTCCGCTCGGAGGGCGCGCTGTGCGTGTTCTTCGACGACATCAAGGGCCCGGACGGCAATCCGGTGCCGCTGATCGTCCAGAAGTCCGACGGCGGCTTCGGCTATGCGGCGACGGACCTGTCGGCGATCCGCGACCGGGTGTTCCAGCTGAAGGCGGACACGCTGCTGTACGTGGTGGACGCCCGTCAGTCGCTGCACTTCAGGATGGTGTTCGAGACGGCGCGCCGGGCCGGCTGGCTGGGCGACGACGTGAAGGCGCACCAGTTGGCCTTCGGCACGGTCCTGGGCAAGGACGGCAAGCCGTTCAAGACCCGTGAGGGCGAGACCGTGCGGCTGGTGGACCTGCTGGACGAGGCGGTCGACCGGGCGACGGCCGTGGTCGGCGAGAAGCGCGAGAAGGTCGGCCTGACGGACGAAGAGGTCGTGGAGAACGGCCGGTTCGTGGGCATCGGGGCCGTGAAGTACGCCGACCTGTCGACGTCGGCGGTGCGGGACTACAAGTTCGACCTGGACCAGATGGTCTCGCTGAACGGCGACACGTCCGTGTACCTCCAGTACGCGTACGCCCGTATCCAGTCGATCCTGCGCAGGGCGGGCGACGCCCGGCCCGCCGCCCGTCCGGAGCTGGCGCTCGCTCCGGCGGAGCGGGCGCTGGGTCTGCACCTGGACCGGTTCGGGGAGACGGTCGCGGAGGTCGCGGCGGCGTACGAGCCGCACAAGCTCGCCGCGTACCTGTACCAGTTGGCCTCGCTGCTCACGACGTTCTACGACCAGTGCCACGTGCTGTCGCCCGACAACGCGCCGGAGGTAGTGGAGAACCGTCTGTTCCTCGTGGACCTCACCGCCCGCACGCTGCACCGCGGGATGGCGCTGCTGGGCATCCGGACGCCCGAGCGGCTCTGAGGAACCGCCGTCACGCACGGGTGACGCCCCGCCGGGCCGCATGCGCGCGGCTCGGCGGGGCGTCCGCGGGTCAGCAGGGGTAGAGGTCGCTCATGTCGTTGGCGAACCGCTTGAACGCGGCCTTGGTGTTCGTGCCCGCTTTCCCGTCGATGCTGTCGTTGTAGTCCCACCCGAAGGCCAGCATGCGCTGCAGCGCGCGGATCGTGTTCGGGCCCGGGTCGCCGTCGATGCTGTCGTTGTAGTCCCAGTACTCGCGGAGCCAGCGCTGCATCGCCTTCCAGCTGTTGGTGCCGAGCTCTCCGTCGATGCCGCCGGTGTAGCTGGCCGGGGCGGTCCGCAGCAGGCACTGCACGTTCTTGGCCTGCTGGGTGCTGAGGCCGAAGTTCTGCGTCGCGAGGATCGCGGCCTGGGCGCTCACGGCCGCCTGTGAGGTGCCGGCGGTGTCCGCGGCGGTGGCCGCGCCGGCGCCCGCCAGGGTTCCGGCCGCGATCCCGACGGCTGCGGTGAAGCCGACGAGCGTCTTGGTCAGGGCTCGCATTCTGTCCCCTCCGATGGTTGGTGGCCGGCCGCAGCGGCCGGCTCGGCAACGAGACTGGGGGTGCGCGGCGCCGCTCGCCACGGTCGCCGGAGAACTGACGTCCCCACGGGACGACCGCCACGCCGACCTGCGAGGACGTGACGTTCCGGGACGTGTCGGCGGGACGGCCGCGGCGGCGGGCGGGGACCGGATGTCAGTGGCTGCCCGTACAGTCGCCGGCATGGCGACTCTTCCCAACCCGCTGCCGGGGCTCGCGTCCGATCCGAGCGGGCGCTCCCTCGGGCTGCAGCTTCCTCCGGGGACACTGATCGACGCGACCGACGAGGGCCCGTGGCACGAGCCGTTGCTGTGGCATGCGCAGCGGTCGGCCGCTTCGGGCAACTGGGCCGCGCTCGGCGGGAGTTCGGCGCGGGCCGGGCTGCTGCCGGTGCTGGTCGACCTGGGCGGCTCCCGAGGTGGCCCGCAGGACTGGGAGTTGACGCCCGGTCAGATGTCGTACCCGGGCGACCACGACGCGGAGGACGTGCTGGCGGAGTTCTGGGAGGAGTGCGCGGCCGACGGCGAGGAGTGGCCGGGCCTGGCCGACGGCCTCACCCTCGCCTCCGACCCGGACGCGCGCGCCGCGCAGGTCGCCGACGCGCTGGCCGGCGAGAGCGGTTCCCTCTTCGCGGCTCCCCACCTCGCCCTGGTCCCGGCGCGCCGCAGCGCGGACGTGCCCGCGGCGATCGGCTGGACGGGCCCGGCCAACCACGAGAACGACACGGCTCGGCTGTGCGCGGTGCTGCGCTCGTGGGAGGACCGCTTCGGCATACGGGTCGTCGGGCTCGGCTTCGACGTGCTCGTGCTCTCCGTGGCCGCACCGCCCGCCACGCCCGCGGAGGCGGCGGCGGTGGCCGCCGAGCACTTCGCGTTCTGCCCGGACAACGTCCTGCAGGACGAGGGAGACCTGGCGTCCTACGCGAAACGGCTCGTCGGCGAGCACGCCTGGTCCTTCTGGTGGGACTGACGGCGCTCCCCCACACCCGTCACCCCTTGATTCCGCGCTCCAGCCTGCGCAGTCCCTCCGCGATCTCCTGCGGCGTCTGCGTCACGAAGCACAGGCGCAGGGTCGAGCGGTCGGGGTCGCCCGCGTAGAAGGGGGCGCCGGGCACATAGGCCACGTCCTGGGCGACGACCTGCGGGAGGAGGGCCGTGGTGTCGTACGCGTCGGGGAGGCGGGCCCAGAGGAACATCCCGCCCTCCGGCGTGTTCCACACCGACCCGTCCGGCAGCGCCTCGCCCAGCCCCGCCAGCATGGCGTCGCGCCGTTCGCGGTACACGGCGGCCACCCGTCCCACATGGGCGTCGAGGTCCTCGACGGCCAGGTAGCGGGCGGCGGCGAGCTGGTTGACGGTCGGCGTGTGCAGGTCCGCGGCCTGCTTGGCGACGACGCAGGCCCGCAGCAGTTCGGCGGGGGCGCGCAGCCAGCCCAGCCGTATGCCGGGGGCCATGACCTTGGAGAAGGAGCCGAGCAGCACCGTGCGGTCGCGGGCGTCGGGGTGGGCGGCGATCCAGGGCACGCGTGCGCCGTCGTAACGGAGTTCGCCGTAGGGGTCGTCCTCGACGATCCACAGGCCGTGCCGGGCGGCGACGGAGGCGAGGGCGGCGCGGCGTCCTGCGGGGAGGGTGCGGCCGGTGGGGTTCTGGAAGGTGGGAACGGTGTAGAGCAGTTTGGGGCGTTCGCGGACGACGAGGTCCGCGAGCGCCTCGGGGTCGGGGCCGTCCGCGTCGCCGGGCACGGCGAGGATCCGCGCGCCCGCCAGTCCGAAGACCTGGAGGGCGGCCAGATAGCAGGGGGCCTCGACGAGGACGGTGTCGCCGGGGTCGAGCAGCGCGCTCGCCAGCAGGGACAGCGCCTGCTGGGAGCCGGTGGTGACGAGGAGGTCGTCCGCGGCGGTGGGCAGCCCGCGGGCGGTCGTCCGGGCGGCGAGCCGTTCCCGCAGGGCGGGTTCGCCCTCGGTCGTGGAGTACTGCAGGGCCCGCGCCGGGGCCTCTTCCAGGACGTGGCGGAACGCGGCGGCCACGCCTTCGCGGTCGAACAGCTCGGGCGCGGGCAGCCCGCCCGCGAAGTTGATCACCTCGGGGCGGGCGGTGACGGCGAGGATGTCCCGCACGGGTGAGCCGCCGATCGACCGGCTGCGGGCGGCGAGCGGGGGAACCGAGCGGGGCGCGGACACGGATGCGACAGTCATGCCCGCACCCTAAGGAGATACGTGCCGCCTACACCTGGGTTTCTGACATATGGACGGCCCGGGAACCCGGACCCTTCCGCCGCCGAGGTGTCCGCACCCGGCGGGCACGGGCTCGGGCAGCTCGGCAGGCGCTCGGGCGTCCCACACCCCGTCCCGTACCGGCGGCGTTTTCGCAGGTCGGACGCCATGGGACCGCTGCGGCGTCCCGAATCGGGCCACGGATGTGGAAGGCGCGAGCCGTACGGCGCAGGCTTGCCCCATGCCCACTCGCCCCGCTCCCCCCACCCGGCGTCGCGTCCGTCTGCTCGCCGTCGCGCTCACCGCCGCCGCGGCCCTCACCCTCACCGCGTGCCGTGACGGCGAGGGCCTGCGCGACGAGGGCCCGTCCAGCTCCAGCACCCTGACCGGCTCCGGCCCGGTGACCGGCTCGGGCGCCCTGACCGGCTCGGGCCCCGGCTCAGGTGACCGGAGCTAGCGCAGTTTCCGGGCCGCCTCGGTGGCCCAGTAGGTGAGGATGTTCCGGGCGCCGGCTCGCTTGATCCCGGTCAGCGTCTCGAGGATCGCCCGGTCACGGTCGATCCAGCCCTTCTCGGCGGCGGCCTCGATCATGGAGTACTCGCCGGAGATCTGGTAGGCGGCGACCGGCACGTCCACGGCGTCGGCGACCCGGGCCAGGATGTCCAGGTAGGGGCCGGCCGGCTTGACCATGACCATGTCCGCGCCCTCCTCCAGGTCGAGGGCGAGCTCGCGCATCGACTCGCGGAGGTTGGCCGGGTCCTGCTGGTAGGTCTTGCGGTCGCCCGTCAGCGAGGAGCCGACGGCCTCCCGGAACGGCCCGTAGAAGGCGGACGCGTACTTGGCGGTGTACGCGAGGATCGAGACGTCCTCCCGCCCGATCTGGTCGAGCGCGTCGCGGACGACCCCGATCTGGCCGTCCATCATCCCGCTCGGCCCCACCACATGGGCGCCCGCGTCGGCCTGCACCTGCGCCATCTCCGCGTACCGCTCGAGGGTGGCGTCGTTGTCGACGCGCCCCTCGTCGTCCAGCACGCCGCAGTGCCCGTGGTCGGTCGTCTCGTCCAGGCACAGGTCGGACATGACGAGCAGGTCGTCCCCCACCTCGGCGCGGACGTCGCGGATGGCGACCTGCAGAATCCCGTCCGGATCGGTCCCCGGCGTCCCGAGGGCGTCCTTCTTGGACTCCTCCGGCACCCCGAACAGCATGATCCCGGAGATCCCCGCCTCGACGGCCTCCAGCGCGGCCTTCTTCAGGCTGTCCCGCGTGTGCTGGACGACCCCCGGCATCGAAGTGATCGGCACCGGCTCGCTCACGCCCTCCCGCACGAACGCGGGCAGGATGAAGTCGGCCGGATGCAACCGCGTCTCCGCGACCATGCGTCGCATGACCGGAGTGGTGCGCAGCCGCCGGGGACGCGTCCCGGGAAAGGATCCGTACTTCGTCATGCGCCCTACGCTACGCCCGGCCCGCGCCCCCGTTTGCCGACGCCCAGTCGGCCCAGGGCGGGGCGCCCCGCCTCCGCCCGGCTTCCACGGCGCCGCGGGACGAGACCCCCGTCGGGAGAGACGCCGTCGGCCAGGTCCCCTTCGACGGGGTCCCTTCGACGGGGTCCCCTTCAGGGCCGTAGCGGGGTCCCGGGGGCCGCAGCCCCCGGGACGGTCACCCCGCCGCTCAGGTCGCGCGCCTCCGGCGCGCGCCCGGACGGCGCTCGCTCGGGCGGCTGACCGGGTCCCCGGCCTCCTGGGCCGCCGCGCGCCGGCGCAGACCGAAGTCGGCCAGCGCCTCGGCGAGCTTGTGCACCGACGGCTCGGGAGCCATCACGTCGACCCGCAGCCCGTGCTCCTCGGCCGTCTTGGCGGTCGCCGGGCCGATGCACGCGATGACGGTGACGTTGTGCGGCTTGCCCGCGATGCCCACCAGGTTGCGCACGGTGGACGACGACGTGAAGAGCACGGCGTCGAAACCGCCGCCCTTGATCGCCTCACGCGTCTCCGCCGGCGGCGGCGAGGCCCGAACGGTCCGGTAGGCGGTGACGTCGTCGACCTCCCAGCCCAGCTCGATGAGCCCGGCCACCAGGGTCTCGGTGGCGATGTCGGCACGCGGCAGGAACACCCGGTCGATCGGGTCGAAGACGGGGTCGTAGGGCGGCCAGTCCTCGAGGAGCCCGGCGGCCGACTGCTCGCCGCTCGGCACCAGGTCCGGCTTCACGCCGAAGGCGATCAGCGCCTTCGCGGTCTGCTCGCCCACCGCGGCCACCTTGATGCCCGCGAAGGCACGCGCGTCGAGCCCGTACTCCTCGAACTTCTCCCGCACCGCCTTGACGGCGTTGACGGAGGTGAACGCGATCCACTCGTAGCGTCCGGTCACCAGGCCCTTGACCGCGCGCTCCATCTGCTGGGGCGTGCGCGGCGGCTCGACGGCGATCGTCGGCACCTCGTGCGGCACGGCCCCGTACGACCGCAGCTGGTCGGAGAGCGACACCGCCTGCTCCTTCGTGCGCGGCACGAGGACCTTCCAGCCGAACAGCGGCTTGGACTCGAACCACGACAGCTGGTGGCGCTGGGCGGGGGCGGAACGCTCTCCGACCACCACTATCACCGGCCGGCCGCCCTCCGGGGAGGGCAGCACCTTCGCCTGCTTCAGCGTCTGGGCGATCGTGCCGAGCGTCGCCGACCACGTCCGCTGCCGGGTCGTCGTGCCCGCCACGGTGACCGTCATCGGCGTGTCCGGCTTACGGCCCGCCGAGACCAGCTCGCCCGCGGCCGAGGCCACCGAGTCGAGGGTCGTCGACACGACGACGGTGCCGTCGGAGGCGCCGACCTCGGTCCAGCAGCGGTCCGAGGCCGTGCGCGCGTCCACGAACCGGACGTCCGCGCCCTGTGCGTCACGCAGCGGCACACCGGCGTACGCGGGCACACCGACGGCGGCCGCGATGCCGGGGACCACCTCGAAGGGAACGCCGGCGGCAGCGCACGCGAGCATTTCCTCCGCCGCGTACGTATCCAGTCCCGGGTCCCCGGACACCGCACGGACGACCCGCCTGCCGCCCCGCGCGGCCTCCATGACAAGATGTGCGGCATCGCGCACAGCGGGTGCCTCAGCGGTTGTTGACGTGCCGTCAACGATCGTCGGACGGGGTGCGCCCGTGAGCGGGAGCGGGTCCGGCGAAGGACCCGCGTCCGCGTTCACGACGGCGACCCCCGGCCTGGCGTGCGTCCGCACGACGTCGAGCACCTCGTGCTCGGCGACGAGGACGTCCGCGTGCGCCAGCGCCTCCACGGCGCGCAGAGTCAGCAGTCCCGGATCCCCGGGTCCGGCACCCAGGAAGGTGACGTGCCCGTGTTCAGGACCGGCGGCTGGAAGGGCGGTGGGGCTCACTGTGCTCGCTCCCCCATCAGACCGGCCGCGCCCTGGGCGAGCATCTCGGCGGCGAGTTCGCGACCGAGCGCCATTGCCCCGTCGTGCGTCTCGGGCACGGGACCGGTGGTGGACAGCTGCACCGTACGAGCGCCGTCGGTGGTGCCGACGACGCCGCGCAGGCGCATCTCCTTGACAATCTGCCCGTCGGCCAGAAGGTCGGCCAGCGCGCCCACAGGGGCGCTGCAGCCGGCCTCCAGGGCGGCGAGCAGGGACCTTTCGGCAGTGACGGCGACCCGGGTGAAGGGGTCGTCGAGTTCGCCGAGCGCGGCGATCAGCGCTGCGTCGTCCGCGGCGCATTCGATCGCCAGTGCTCCCTGGCCGGGAGCGGGCAGAACCGTGTCTATCGACAGGAAGTCGGTGACCTCGTCGATGCGGCCGATGCGGCTCAGGCCGGCCGCGGCCAGCACCACCGCGTCCAGCTCGCCGTCGTGCACGTACCGAATCCGGGTGTCGACGTTCCCGCGTATCGGGACCGTCTCGATGTCCAGCCCGTGGGCGCGTGCGTACGCGTTCAGCTGGGCCATGCGACGGGGCGAGCCGGTGCCGATGCGCGCCCCGCGCGGCAGGTCGGTGAACTTCAGCGCGTCCCGGGCGACGATCACGTCGCGGGGGTCCTCGCGCACCGGCACGGCGGCCAGGACCAGGTCCTCGGGCTGCGTGGTGGGGAGGTCCTTCAGCGAGTGAACCGCGAAGTCGACCTCACCCCTTGCCAGCGCTTCGCGCAGCGCGGTCACGAATACGCCCGTGCCGCCGATCTGCGCCAGCTGCTCTCGGGAGACGTCGCCGTAGGTGGTGATCTCGACGAGTTCCACGGGCCGTCCGGTCACCCGGCTCACGGCGTCCGCGACCTGCCCGGACTGGGCCATGGCGAGTTTGCTGCGCCTCGTCCCCAGTCTCAGTGCCTTACTCATGCCGCTCATGCCGGCCCTCGGTTCTGTGCGTTCTTCTCGGTGCTGTCCTCGGCCCGGGACACGGCAGCCACCGTTTCCTGGTCGAGGTCGAACAGGGTCCGCAGCGCGTCCGCGTACCCGGCGCCGCCGGGCTCGGCCGCGAGCTGCTTGACCCGTACGGTCGGCGCGTGCAGCAGCTTGTCGACGACGCGCTTGACGGTCTGCGTGATCTCCGCGCGGTGCTTGTCGTCCAGGCCGGGCAGCCGCCCGTCCAGCCGGGCCATCTCGCCGGCCACGACGTCGGCGGCCATGGCGCGCAGCGCGACCACGGTGGGGGTGATGTGCGCGGCCCGCTGTGCGGCGCCGAAGGCGGCGACCTCGTCGGCGACGATCCGCCGCACCTGGTCGACGTCGGCGGCCATCGGCGCGTCGGCGGAGGCCTCGGAGAGCGACTCGATGTCGACCAGCCGCACCCCGGCGAGTCGGTGCGCGGCCGTGTCGACGTCCCGCGGCATCGCGAGGTCGAGCAGGAAGAGGACGGGCTGCGGCCGCGCCGGCACGGCGACCGGCTCGGGCCTGCGGCGCTCGGGGATGCGGCCGACGGCGGCGGCGGTCGCGGCGAGCGCGGTGATCAGCTCGGCGTCGGTCTCGGGGCTGCGGCGGGCGACGAGCCGGCGGTCCACGGCCGCGTTGTCGACCCAGGCGGCGTGCTGCTCCAGCGTGGCGGCGTCCATGCCGGCGACGGCGGCCTCCCCCATCACGGAGAAGCCGGACTGCTGCACGGCGGACTGCTGCACGGCGGACTGCTGCGCGGCGGCCAGGTCGAGCGGGCAGTTCTCGTCCGCGCCGACCGAGGTGGGCGGCAGCGGCTGTACGTCCGGGGCGGCGCTCTCCTCGGCGAAGGCGGCGGGCGCCCCGGTACGGCCCTCGACGGCGGCGGCGACCGCTTCCGCCGTCAGGACCAGGCCCGTCGCGCCGGTACAGGAGACGGCCACGTCGGCACGTGTCAGCTCGGCCGGCACCGATTCCATCGGTACCGCGCGGGCCGACACGTCCGCCGTGCCGCCGCCCTCCGTCAGTATCTGGGCGAGCCGCTCGGCGCGGTCGAGGGTGCGGTTGGCGACCACCAGCTCGGTGATCCCGGCGCGCGCCAGGGTGGCGGCGGCCAGCGAGGACATGGAGCCGGCGCCGATGACGAGGGCGCGCTTGCCCCGGGCCCAGTCCCGCACGTCCTCGCCCGCGGCCAGCTGCTCCAGGCCGAAGGTGACCAGGGACTGCCCGGCGCGGTCGATGCCGGTCTCGGAGTGGGCGCGCTTGCCGACCCTGAGGGCCTGCTGGAACAGGTCGTTCAGCAGCCGTCCGGCGGTGTGCAGCTCCTGCGCCCGGGCCAGCGAGTCCTTGATCTGCCCGAGGATCTGCCCCTCGCCGACGACCATGGAGTCCAGCCCGCAGGCCACCGAGAAGAAGTGGTGGACGGCACGGTCCTCGTAGTGCACGTAGAGATAGGGAGTGAGCTCCTCGAGGCCGACGCCGCTGTGCTGGGCGAGCAGCGTGGAGAGCTCGGCGACGCCCGCGTGGAACTTGTCCACGTCGGCGTACAGCTCGATCCGGTTGCAGGTGGCGAGGACGGCGGCCTCGGCGGCGGGTTCGGCGGCGACCGTGTCCTGGAGCAGCTTGAACTGGGCGTCCGTGGACAGCGAGGCGCGCTCCAGCACGCTCACGGGGGCGCTGCGGTGGCTCAGTCCGACGACGAGGAGGCTCATGCCGGCATCACGGCGGGCACGTCCCCGTCGGGTCCCTGGTCGGTGGAGGCGTCGCGGCCGACGGGCGCGGGGGCGGCGGCGTCGCTCGCCGCGGCCTCCTCGACGGCCTTGCGCTGCTCGTGGAAGGCGAGGATCTGCAGCTCGATGGAGAGGTCGACCTTGCGCACGTCGACGCCGTCCGGCACGGACAGCACGGTCGGCGCGAAGTTCAGGATGGAGGTGATGCCGGCGGCCACGAGCCGGTCGCAGACCTGCTGGGCGACGCCGGGCGGGGTGGTGATGACGCCGATGGAGACGCCGTTCTCGGAGATGATCTTCTCCAGGCCGTCGCTGTGCTGCACGGCGATCCCGGCGACCTGCTTCCCGGCCATCGCGAGGTCGGCGTCGATGAGCGCCGCGACCCGGAAACCGCGCGAGGCGAACCCGCCGTAGTTGGCGAGCGCCGCGCCGAGGTTTCCGATGCCGACGATGACGACCGGCCAGTCCTGGGTGAGGCCCAGCTCACGCGAGATCTGGTAGACGAGATACTCGACGTCGTAGCCGACACCGCGCGTTCCGTAGGAACCCAGGTAGGAGAAGTCCTTGCGCAGCTTCGCGGAGTTGACCCCCGCGGCGGCTGCGAGCTCCTCGGAGGAGACCGTGGGCACCGAGCGCTCCGACAGTGCGGTCAGCGCGCGGAGGTACAGCGGAAGGCGGGCGACGGTGGCCTCGGGAATCCCTCGGCTACGGGTCGCCGGTCGGTGAGTTCGGCCAGTTGCCACGGTGCTCCTGCGGGTAGAGCGGGGCTGCAGGCGGTCACATGTTCCCAGACCGCCCCGTCGAGTGCAGGCTATGTCTTTGTGAACGCGTGCACAAAGATGGTGTCCGATTTGCCCGGCCAACGTGACCGGGGTCACGCGCGTCATTACAGGGGGCAAAACCGTCACTCTCCTCGTGAATCCCGCCCCCGAGACCAAAGCGCCATCGATCCTAAGCGACGTCCGGTACGTCCTTGTACTGCTCGGTCAGTTCTCATCCGGTCAGCTCCTTGCGGAGCCGCCCCTCGTCCACCCGCCAGAAGGTGTGCTGCCTGCCGTCCACCAGGACCACCGGAATCTGCTCCCAGTACTGCTCGTACAGCTCACGGTCGTCGGCGATGTCCTTCTCCTCCCAGGGCACGCCGAGGTCCGCGCAGACCCGCGCGACCACCTGCTCCGCGTCGTCACACAGATGGCAGCCCGCCTTGCGGATGAGAGTGACCGACCGCTCGTGCGCGTCGGCCCTGCGTCGGAAGAGGGGAGTCATGACGCCATTGTCGCGCTCGCGGCGACGGGACGGCCGCGAGTGTTCACACACTGCCAACCTCATCGATCCGGAACCGCCGAACAGACTGGCTATGCTCACGCCATGGCCGCTCTAGGATGGCTCACTCCCCGTAGGCGTTCCGCCACGGCGCGGAGCGTGTTGGCAGGCGAGGCCTCGGCCGAGGCAGCCCGCAAGTCCACCCAGGAAGCCCTGGACTCCCAGGACGTCCTGGACACCTCGGACCGGGAACCGCCGTTCCCGGTGCACGGCGACGCGATGGCCGCCGCCTTCTTCGACCTCGACAACACCGTGATGCAGGGCGCCGCGCTCTTCCACTTCGGCCGCGGCCTGTACAAACGGAAGTTCTTCGAGACCCACGACCTGGTCCGCTTCGCCTGGCAGCAGGCGTGGTTCCGGCTGGCCGGCGTCGAGGATCCCGAGCACATGCAGGAGGCCCGCGACTCGGCCCTGTCGATCGTCCAGGGCCACCGCGTCTCCGAGCTGATGTCGATCGGCGAGGAGATCTACGACGAGTACATGGCCGAGCGCATCTGGCCGGGCACCCGCGCACTGGCCCAGGCCCACCTGGACGCCGGCCAGAAGGTGTGGTTGGTCACAGCCGCCCCTGTGGAGATCGCCCAGGTGATCGCCCGCCGGCTCGGCCTCACCGGCGCGCTGGGCACGGTCGCGGAGTCGGTCGACGGCGTCTACACCGGCAAGCTGGTGGGCGAGCCCCTGCACGGCCCGGCCAAGGCGGAGGCGGTGCGCGCGCTGGCGGCGGCGGAGAACCTCGACCTCTCGCGCTGCGCCGCGTACAGCGACTCCCACAACGACATCCCGATGCTCTCCCTGGTCGGCCACCCCTACGCCATCAACCCGGACGCCAAGCTGCGCAGGCACGCCCACAGCCTCGACTGGCGGCTGCGCGACTACCGCACCGGCCGCAAGGCGGCGAAGGTCGGCATCCCGGCGGCGGCGGGCGTCGGCGCGGTGGCGGGCGGCACCGCGGCGGCGATCGCCCTGCACCGGCGCCGGCGATGAGCTGAACCGGCGCACGGCGACGAGCCACGCGGGGACGAGCCGCGCGGCGACAAGGCACGGGCTGAGCGAGACAGGGCGGCCGGGCGGTACGACACCGCCCGGCCGCCGCGTTTTCCGCCCGGCCGCCGCATTTCCCGCGCCGGCACCCGCGCGCGTCCGGCGCCGCTCCGACGCCGGAACCCCGCCGCTGTCCGTCACACCGGCGACAACACCCCACACCCACGAGCAAACGCGACCAATCCGACGGTCATACCCGCGTAACCCCGTATCCAGTCCCGTTGTCCGCGCACCGCCACAACACGCCCTGGACCGACCCGAAACTCGAACTGTTTCGATCAACAATCGTTCAGCCTGCATCACTTGATCGAGCGCCAATAGGCCACAGAAGCGACGTAATCGATGATTTGAGCAACTCGGCGTAGCAGGCCCTGTACGAAGCGTTATTCTCCTCAGACGCAATCCGGTACCCCTCCTGTCGCTACGACGGGTGAAAGGTTCCGCACTGCACGTGATGGAAGCTCTGCCTCTGGGAGTCCCGTGTACCCACACGTCGGGGTTGACACCTCGGGCCTGGCTACGCTGCGCGCAACGGTCGCTATGGTCCAGGACCTGTTGCGCGGCTTCGTCCCCACCGCGTACGCCGGCCCCGCCTTCGCCACCGCCGCTCCGGCGGGCCCCTGCTACGCACTGGCGGAAGGCAGCGCCGCGGTCGGCAGAAGAGGGCGCTCGACCAGCGGCGCGAGCACCGCCACCCGCCGACCGGCCGCCGACAGCGACAGCGCCCGGATGATGGACCTCGTCGAACGCGCTCAGGCCGGCGAGGCCGACGCCTTCGGGCGGCTGTACGACCAGTACAGCGACACCGTGTACCGCTACATCTACTACCGGGTGGGCAGCAAGGCGACTGCCGAGGACCTCACCAGCGAGACGTTCCTGCGCGCCCTGCGCCGCATCGGGACGTTCACCTGGCAGGGCCGCGACTTCGGCGCCTGGCTCGTCACCATCGCCCGCAACCTCGTCGCCGACCACTTCAAGTCGAGCCGTTTCCGGCTCGAGGTGACCACCGGCGAGATGCTCGACGCCAACGAGGTCGAGCGCTCCCCCGAGGACTCCGTCCTGGAGTCCCTGTCCAACGCCGCACTGCTGGACGCGGTGCGGCGGCTCAACCCCCAGCAGCAGGAGTGCGTGACGCTCCGGTTCCTGCAGGGCCTCTCCGTCGCCGAGACCGCTCGGGTGATGGGCAAGAACGAGGGCGCCATCAAAACCCTCCAGTACCGGGCCGTCCGCACCCTCGCCCGGCTGCTGCCGGAAGACGCCCGCTGACCGCCCCCGCCCGCAGATCACTGTCGGCGTTCCCCAACTCACGTTCAGTGAAAGTCCGTTGCCTTCCCGATCCGATCATCCGCAGTCCGTAACCCAAGTGCCGCGCCAGTCGTTGTGCGGGATACAGGCTCCCTGTGGTCACGTCCTGCCCGACCCCGATCACTCGATCGGGTGCAACCGGTACAGGGCGTGCAACCCTCAGTACCCCAGGGGAGTCGACCGTCATGACGAGAGGAGGTGCCGCCCGTGATCGCGAACGTATCGGCGCACCGGCGGGCGAACGCCTTCGCCCAGGCCCTGGAGGAGCAGTCCGACCAGGGCACGGCGGCCGAGCAGACCGAAGGATCACCGCCGGCGCCGGCCGCTGCGGACCAGACCGGGCAGGGCCAGCTGCTGGCCCTCGCCACGAGTCTCGCCGAGCTGCCCAAGCCGGAACTCGATCCCGAGGTCAAGGTCGTCCAGCGGGCCCAGTTGGTCGCAGCGATGGAGGCCATGCTGCAGGCTGGCACCGCGGGAGGCGAGGCGGCGGACCTGTCGGTCCCCGAACAGCGATCCCACCGGGGCAGGGGCACACACCGGGCCGGCCCTCTGGGCAAGTTCCGGCCGCGTTCCCGCCTCGCCAGGGGCCTCACCGCGGGCGGCCTCAGCGTCGGCGTCGCGGCGGGAGCCTTCGGCGGAGTCGCCGCCGCGAGCTCCGACGCCCTGCCGGGCGACGGGCTCTACGGGCTGAAGCGCGGGATCGAGGACTTCAAGCTCAACTACCTGGCCGACGGTGACGACGAACGCGGTCGCACCTACCTCGACCAGGCCTCCACCCGGCTCGGCGAGGCCCGTAGGCTCATGGAACGGGGCCGCAGCGGCGACCTCGACCACGAGTCCCTCGGCGAGATCCGGCGCGCCCTGAACGGCATGCAGCACGACGCGTCGGAGGGTCATCGCCTCCTCCACGAGGCGTACGCGCACAACCCCGACTCGCTGGGCCCCATCCAGGCCCTCGAAGCGTTCTCCCGCTCGCACCGCGAGGCCTGGGGCGCTCTGCGCGAGCGGCTCCCGGTCCAGCTCGGGGACGTCAGCCAGCAGGTCTCGTCGGTCTTCGAGGCCATAGACGACGAGGTCGCCCCGCTGCAGTCCCTGCTTCCGCGGCCCCCCGCCGCGGGCGGCCGCGACAGCCGTCACGGCACCGGGTCGGCGTCCACCGGCAGCTCCGCGGACACCGGCCGCGCGAGCACACCGGGCAGCGGCAAGGACACGTCCGACGACACCGGGGGCGACACCGGCAGCCCCAGCAGGTCCGCCACCTCCGGGACGGACGACGACGGCCTCCTCGGCGGAAACACCGGCGGCCTCCTCGACCCCCCGAAGGACACCGGCGGCACCGCCCCGACCACCAACCCGCCGCTCACCCGGCCCGACGTCACCCTCCCGCCCCTCCTCCCCGGCCTCCTGCCGGGCCTCGGCATCGACGGCGAGGACGCGGAGTAACACCACCGCACACGGCGATGGGGGCGCACCTTCTCGGAAGGTGCGCCCCCATCGCCGTGCCGCCGCGCAACGGCCGGCGGGACGGCGGGACAGGCGACGAAACAGCCGACGAAACGGCCGACGAGACAACCGGCGAACGGCTAGAAGAACACCGAGCGCCGCTGCACCAGCAGCTTGTAGAGCGTGTGCTGGATCTGCTCGCGTACCTGGTCCGTGAGGTTGAACATCAGCATCGGATCCTCCGCCGCCTCCGGCGGATAGCCGTCCGTCAGGATCGGCTCGCCGAACTGGATCGTCCACTTCGTCGGCAGCGGAACCGCGCCCAACGGGCCGAGCCACGGGAACGTCGGCGTGAGCGGGAAGTACGGGATGCCCAGCACCCGGGCCAGCGTCTTGGCGTTGCCGATCATCGGGTAGATCTCCTCGGCCCCGACGATCGAGCAGGGAATGATCGGGACGCCCTTGCGCAGGGCCGTCGAGACGAAGCCGCCCCGGCCGAACCGCTGAAGCTTGTACCGCTCGTTGAACGGCTTCCCGATGCCCTTGAAGCCCTCCGGCATCACCCCGACGAGCTCGCCCTGGCCGAGCAGCCGTTCGGCGTCCTCCGCACAGGCCAGGGTATGCCCCAGCTTGCGCGCCAGCTCGTTGACGACCGGCAGCACGAAGACGAGGTCAGCGGCGAGCAACCGAAGATGACGGCCCGCCGGATGCTGGTCGTGGACGGCGACCTGCATCATCAGGCCGTCCAGCGGCAGCGTCCCGGAGTGGTTGGCGACGATCAGCGCCCCGCCCTCGGCCGGGATGTTCTCGACGCCCTTCACCTCGACCCGGAAGTACTTCTCGTACAGCGGCCGCAGCAGGGACATCAGGACCTGATCGGTCAGCTCCTCGTCGTAGCCGAAGTCGTCGACCTCGTAGTCGCCCGTGAGCCGGCGGCGCAGGAAGGACAGCCCGCCCGCGATCCGCCGCTCCAAACCGGCCCCGGCCTCGTAAGGCCCTTCCTCACCCGTCACAGGAACATCATCCAGCCCGGCCGCCCCCGTGTGCAGGGGCTGGACCTCGCCGACCGGCCCGTTCTCACCGGCCTCGCCGATTTCCAGGACCTGCGCGGGCTCGCCGTTCTTGCGCCGGCTCCCCGCACCCCGTCGCCGGGACGGCCGCGCCACGGCGCTCCCCCGGGACCGGTCGTCGTCGAACGGAATGACCTTGGCGTCCGCCATCGTTGATGCGCTCCTCAGTTGGCGCTCTGCGTCGGGGGGGTGACCGGGGACCGGTCCGGGGCCGTGCCACGGGTGCCGCCCGGCAGCGGCAGCGCGGCGATCCGGTCGACCGCCCCGGCGACGGCTCCCGGCGGGAGCAGACCGGGTCCGTGGGTGCGCGCGAAGTCCTCGAAGGTCTCGGCCGTCGTGTACCGGGGCGTGAACCCCAGCGTCTCGCGCATCTGGACCGTCGACACGACCCGGCCGTGGGTGAGCAGCCGGATCTGCTCCGGCGAGAAGTCCGTCATGCCCAGCGTACGCACCAGCGAGCCCGCCCAGGTGACGGCGGGCAGCAGCAGCGGCACCGTGGGCCGCCCGAGCCGCCGCGAGCACTGCGACAGCAACAGCACCCCGTCCCCGGCGATGTTGAAGGTGCCGCTGTTGAGCGTGCCCCGCTCCGGCTCGTGCGCGGCCATCCGCAGCACCTGGATCACGTCGTCCTCGTGCACGAACTGCAGCCGGGGGTCGTAGCCGAGCACCGTGGGCAGCACAGGCAGCGCGAAGTACGAGGCGAGCGGCGTCTCCGCGGTCGGCCCGAGGATGTTGGCGAACCGCAGCACGCACACGGCGACGTCCGGCCGCCGCCGGGCGAACCCGCGGACGTACCCCTCCACCTCGACGGTGTCCTTGGCGAAACCGCCGCTCGGCAGCGCCTTGGCGGGCGTGGTCTCGGTGAACACGGCCGGGTCCCGGGACGCGGACCCGTACACGTTGGTGCTGGACTTCACGACGAGCCGCTTCACGTTCGGCGACTTCTGACAGGCGCCGAGCAGCTGCATCGTCCCGATGACGTTGGTCTCCTTGACCGTCGTCCGGCTGCCGCTGCCCAGCGCGGTCGCCGTCACGTCCAGGTGGACGACCGTGTCGGCCCCGCTCTCGGCCAGCACCCGCGCGATGGTGGGCTGCCGGATGTCGGCCTGGATGAACTCGGCGCCCCCGAGATGATGCTCGGGCCGCACGACGTCCACGGCGACCACCCGGTCGACCCGTGGGTCCCGCTGGATCCGCCGGACGAAGCGGCCCCCCAGCTGACGGGCCACTCCGGTAACGAGCACGACCTTTCCCAAGATCCGCGCCTTCCTTCCGTCCTGGAACCGCCGGCTGCCGCACCGGGTTCCCGTCTGCGGGCCAACTTAGCGGGTCGGTGTTGCCCTGTGATGACTGCCCGATGCGCGAAGTGACGAGAACCGGGCGGTCGCACGACCTCAACGGCAATCATGCCGGTCCAGGCATGCAGACGCCGTTCAACGGACCGCACGGCGCCCGGATATGCGTGTGGCCCCCCACCGACGGATCGATGGGGGGCCACACCACGCCTACGCGGCTCGCGTCGCGCGAAGGACGCGCGAAGAAGCAGAACGTGCCTGCTTCTCGCGCCTACTTCTTGTTGCGACGCTGAACGCGCGTGCGCTTGAGCAGCTTGCGGTGCTTCTTCTTGGCCATCCGCTTGCGCCGCTTCTTGATAACAGAGCCCACGACTACCCTCGCTCACTTCTCATCACTCGGTGCTGGGCGCCATGGGCCCATACGACCTACGAGGGGCTAGCCTACCCGCCTGAGCGCTGAGGTCGTAATCGAGGGCGAACGGGCCCGGGACGGCATTGACGGCCGGGCCCTTCGTCCATGGGCCTGCCCGGCAGGCAGGCCCCGGCCGTCAGGCGGTTTCCACCCCCACATAGCTCTCGCGGAGGTACTCGTGAACCGCTTGCTCGGGGACGCGGAAGGACCGCCCCACCCGGATCGCGGGCAGATGACCACTGTGCACCAGCCGGTACACGGTCATCTTCGACACTCGCATCACCGAGGCGACTTCCGCCACGGTCAGGAACTGAACCTCGTTCAGAGGCCTCTCGCCAGCTGCAGCCATGACACACCTGAACCTTCCGCACTCGACTCGACGGCCACCGGCTTCCCCTTCCGGTGACTCTTCGTCGCTGCGTGCTCACTCCCCAATGTAGGGGCGGGTGATGCGAGTGGGGAAGAGGTGCACCCATCAGCGGCCTACCGTGACAGACACGCTCGATTGAGTACGTAGCGGGTCAGCGGCCTGTAGTAATCGGACCGCACGGCGTCATCAAGCGGAACGGCCACCGAGACGACCCCCTCGGCCTCTCCCACGAACAGCGCGGGGTCGTCGGTGTCGGCCAGTCCGACCGCCTCGAACCCCAGCTGACCAGCCCCGCAGACCCATCCGTGGTCCCCGATCACGAGCTCGGGCAAAGGTCCGCCGGCCTCGGCGGCCGCGGCGAGCGCCACCCGAACCGGCAGCGGGGAATGACTGTGCACACCGGTCGCACAACCGGCGCGTTCACCCTCCGTCTCCCGGACGACCGCCACCCCTCGTACGTAGTCCAGGGTGTGGGGGCGTAGGCCGAACCGGGTCGTTATGTCGACACAGCGACCCTGCGCCGGGGTGAGAACATCACATCCCGCCGTCTGCAAAGCGTCCGCAAGACCGGCGTAGAAACCCAACAGCCGATGCGGGTGCCCGGTGCCGAGGAGCACGGCCGCGCCACGCTGGGCGACCGAGGCGAGCCGCTCCGCGAACGCCTCGAGCGCGGCCAGCGTCCGCTCGGGATCGATCACATCATGCCCCGACACACATCCGGGATCGGCCGAGACCCCGCACTTGTCCGCCATCAACGCGATCAGCTCCCGCTGCCCCCAACTCCCGTCGGGATCAAGACCGATCAGCACGCGCGGATCCCGGGCAGCGAAGAGCCGATAGCTCCGCAGGCTCACCTCCCGGGAGGTCGCGACCACCCCGGCCAGCCGCGCGGCGAGCAGATGCGCCCGAAGCTCCCCGGTACTCAGCACACAAGCGATGCTGACGGACGAGAACGCCCCACGGGCAGGAACCGCAGGAACACCGCACAGTCGGCGTAAGCCCCATGCGCCCTACCGGCCCGTCCGCCTATCCAGCCCGTCCGGCGTTGAGGACGAGGCCGTCCAGGCCGACCGGGGGTCCAGGGGGCGGAGCCCCCTGGCGGGGCAGCAGGGGCAGCGCCCCTGCCGCCGGGACGGAAAGGGGCGGCGGGGCGAAACAACCCACCCGGCCCCCGGGCCCCCGGCTACGCCAACAGCCCCCGCAACGGGAACACCGCCCGCCGAGTGGCCAGCACCGCCTGATCCAACCGATCGGCGGGGTCGTACCCCGACTCCCACCCCTCCCACCCCACCGGCCACCGCCCGTCCGTCATCCGCATCGGCCCCAACTGCCGCGTACGAGCGAACACGTCCTGCCGCCAGGCCTCCGGAATCACCGTCTCGGGCGGCACCGGAACCCCGCCCGCCACCCCCACCAGATGCGTCCACGACCGCGGCACCACGTCCACCACCGCGTAACCGCCGCCGCCGAGCGCGACCCACTTCCCCCCGGCGAACTCGTGCGCCAGGTCATGACAGGCCACCTGCACGGCCCGCTGCGCGTCGAGCGACACCGCGAGATGAGCCAGCGGGTCCTCGAAGTGCGTGTCGGCCCCGTGCTGGGTCACCAGCACATCCGGCCGGAAGTCGGCGATCAGCTCCGGCACCACCGCGTGGAACGCCCGTAGCCACCCCGCGTCCCCGGTCCCGGCCGGCAGCGCGAGGTTCACCGCCGACCCCTGCGCGGCCTCTCCGCCCGTCTCCTCCGGCCACCCCGTCTGCGGGAACAACGTCCGCGGATGCTCGTGCAACGAGACCGTCAGCACCCGCGGGTCCTCCCAGAACGCCGCCTGGACCCCGTCACCGTGGTGCACGTCCACGTCCACGTACGCGACCCGCTTCGCCCCGAGCTCCAGCAGCCGGGCGATCGCCAGCGAGGCGTCGTTGTAGATGCAGAAGCCGGACGCGCCCCCGGGCATCGCATGGTGCAGCCCGCCCGCGAAGTTCACGGCGTGCAGCGCCTCCCCCCGCCACACGGCCTCCGCCGCCCCCACGGAGAGGCCGGCGATCAGCGCGGACACCTCGTGCATCCCCGCGAACGCCGGATCGTCCATCGTCCCCAGCCCGTACGACTGGTCCGCCGCCCCCGGCTCGGCCGACGCCGCCTTCACCGCGTCGACGTAGTCCTCCCGGTGCACGAGCCGCAGCGTCGACTCCCCGGCGGGCTTCGCCGAGACGACGTCCACCTCCCGGTCCAGCCCCAGGGCCCCGACCAGCCTCCGGGTCAGATCCAGCCGGACCGGATCCATCGGATGCCCGGGCCCGAAGTCATAGCCCGTTACTGCCTCGTCCCACATCAGCTGTGCGCGGCCGCTCATGCCCGTCACCGTATCGGTCCGGTTGAGCGGCGAACGAACGGGCGTACGCCAACGTCACCAGCACCAACACCATCGGCACGACCATCGCCCCCCGATAGCTCCAGGTGTCGCCCAGCGCTCCCACCAACGGGGACCCCACCAGGAACCCGACGTAGTTGAAGATGTTGAGACGGGCGATCGCCGCGTCCGAGGCCCCCGGGAACAGCCGCCCCGCCGCCGCGAACGTCTGCGGCACCAGCACGCACAGGCCCAGTCCCACGAGCGTGAACCCCAGCATCCCGACCCACGCGCCCGGCGCGACGGCCACCACCGCGAACCCCGCCGCCGCGACCAGCGCCCCCAGCCGCACCACCGCCGCGGCCCCGAACCTCCGCACCCCGAAGTCACCGATGGCCCGCCCGAGCAGCGTCGTCACCATGTAGACGTTGTAGGGGACCGTCGCCAGCTGCTCCGAGCTCCCCAGCACGTCCTGCAGGTACTTGGCACTCCAGTTGGAGACCGTCGAGTCCCCGATGTAGGCGAAGCTCATCACCAGACACAGCGGCAGCAGCACCTTGAAGACGAGGCCCGCCTCACCGCCGCTCGACTTCCCGTCCGCCACCGCCGCTCCGCCGGCCTCCGTGCCCCCGTCCACGTACCACCGGCTGCCCAGCAGCGCCGCCGGCAACAGCACCGCCACCACCGGCAGATACGACACCCACAGCGCGAGATGCCAGTGCGCCCCCACCCAGGCCAGCGAGGCCCCCAGGATCCCGCCCAGGCTGTACACCGCGTGGAAGCTGAGCATGATGCTGCGCCCGTACGTCCGCTGCAGACTCACCCCGAGCATGTTCATCGAGGCGTCCAGCGCACCGACCGCCAGCCCGAACACGGCCAGGGCGACCCCCAGCTCGACCATTCCCCGCCCCGCCCCGACCCCTAGCAGCGCCAGCAGCACGACCGGCTGGGACCAGCGCAGCAGGCGGCTGGGCGGTATCCGCTTCACCAACTGCTCGGTCGTCACACTGCCGACGCCCGCGAGAATCGGTACGGCGGCCAGAAAGGCGGGCAGCAACGCGTCAGAAACCCCGTACCTGTCCTGGATGGCCGGAATCCTGGTCACGAGCAGCGCGAACGCGACTCCCTGCGCGAAGAAGCCGAACGCCAGAGAGGCCCTACCGCGCCGCAGCACATCTGTCATGGCGGCGAGCGTAGGGCCCCTGCGTACTCGTGGGTAGATCCAGCCAAAGATGAGTTCTCTTCAGCTTTCACCGGGTCGCCGGTCCGACCGGCAGCCGAGGCGCCCTATCGGGCGAGTGCGACCTCGGGCGCCACGGCCCGAACCTCCTCGACCGCCACACCGACGCCCGCCCCGGCGTCCGTCACACCGGCCTCCGCGGCCTTCGCCTCGAAGGACACCATCGCCTCCATCGGACCGGCGCCCAGCGCCCCACCGAGCACGATCCCCAGCACGATCGCCACGACCATGATCACCGAGCCGAGCCACACCATCGTGTCCACCGGCACCGTGTAGGCCCCGACGACCCGCACGACGCACTCGGCGAGCAGCACCGCGCCCCACACGACCGAGAAGGCCCGCTCCCGCCTCCGGAAGTCCGCCGACGCCACCGACACCCCGCTCGCCAGCCGCTCCCACGCGGCGTCCCGGACGGCGTTCCCCTTCACCAGGAACGGCTTGAGCCCGGCGGTCATCATCGGCTTCCCCAGCATCACGGAGACCAGGATCCCGATCCCGACCGTGCTGCTGACCCCGCTGTCCTTGGCCAGCATCAGCCGCGGATCACCGGCGACGAAGCTGAGCACCAGCCCGACGACGTTGACGACGAGGATCAGCCCGGCGAGCCCGTTGACGGTGCGCTCCCTGGCCACGCTCCACAGCGTCCGCGCGGCCGGCAGCACGCTGCTCCACGCGAGAGCGGCGAAGGTGCTCATCCCGAACGCGCCCTTGAAGAGGTAGTACGACCCGAGCGGCACCGCCACGTCCACGATGAGCGGGGCGAAGGCGTTCTGCTTCTTGTGCTGGTTCGTCGTCATGCACACAGCTTCGCCGCCGGGGGGGTCCCCCAGTAGAAACGATCGTCCGGAGCTCCGCATGACAAATGTCAGCCCGTCCGCCGGACCGGCGTCAAACGAGCAGGTCACCCAACTGCTGCATGTCAGCGAAGAGTTGCGTGGCCCCGGCGAGCTTCGTGGCGGGCGTCATCGCGGTGAACCCGTACACGTCCATCCCGGCCGCCCGGGCCGCCTGCACCCCCAGTGGGCTGTCCTCGACGACCACGCAGCGCTCCGGCTCGACGCCCATCCGCTCGGCCGCGAAGAGGAAGAGGTCCGGGGCCGGCTTGCCCTTGCCCACGTCCTGCGAACTGAAGACCCGGCTCTCGTCGAACCACCGGTCCAGGCCCGTCGTCCGATGCCCCACCCGGATCCGCTCATGGCTCCCCGAGGACGCCACGCAGTACGGCACCTCGTCCGCGGCCAGCTTCTCCAGCACGGCCACGATGCCCGGGACGGGCCGCAGCTCCCGCTCGAAGGCGTCGAACACCCGCCGGTGGAAGACGTCGTCGAAGTCGTCCGGAAGCCGTTCCCCGGTCCGCTCCGCGACCAGGTCGTGGATGCGGTGCATCGCCGAGCCCATGTAGTCCCGGATGGAGTCCTCGTAGCTGGTCGGATGCCCCAGCTCGGTCAGATAGCCGGCCAACAGGCGGTTGGAGATCGGCTCGCTGTCCACGAGGACACCGTCGTTGTCGAAGACCACCAAGTCGTAGCGCATATTCAGACCCTAAACGCAGAAAACCCCCGTGCCGAATGGCACGGGGGTTTTCGCAATGATTGTTCGGCGGTGTCCTACTCTCCCACAGGGTCCCCCCTGCAGTACCATCGGCGCTGTGAGGCTTAGCTTCCGGGTTCGGAATGTAACCGGGCGTTTCCCTCACGCTATGACCACCGAAACACTATGAAACTGTTTCAGCCGCACCACACCGTGACCATGGCATGGGGCTGTTCGTGGTTTCAGAACCAACACAGTGGACGCGAGCAACTGAGGACAAGCCCTCGGCCTATTAGTACCAGTCAGCTTCACCCATTACTGGGCTTCCACATCCGGCCTATCAACCCAGTCGTCTACTGGGAGCCTTACCCCATCAAGTGGGTGGGAATACTCATCTCGAAGCAGGCTTCCCGCTTAGATGCTTTCAGCGGTTATCCCTCCCGAACGTAGCCAACCAGCCATGCCCTTGGCAGAACAACTGGCACACCAGAGGTTCGTCCGTCCCGGTCCTCTCGTACTAGGGACAGCCCTTCTCAATATTCCTGCGCGCGCAGCGGATAGGGACCGAACTGTCTCACGACGTTCTAAACCCAGCTCGCGTACCGCTTTAATGGGCGAACAGCCCAACCCTTGGGACCGACTCCAGCCCCAGGATGCGACGAGCCGACATCGAGGTGCCAAACCATCCCGTCGATATGGACTCTTGGGGAAGATCAGCCTGTTATCCCCGGGGTACCTTTTATCCGTTGAGCGACGGCGCTTCCACAAGCCACCGCCGGATCACTAGTCCCGACTTTCGTCCCTGCTCGACCCGTCGGTCTCACAGTCAAGCTCCCTTGTGCACTTACACTCAACACCTGATTGCCAACCAGGCTGAGGGAACCTTTGGGCGCCTCCGTTACTCTTTAGGAGGCAACCGCCCCAGTTAAACTACCCATCAGACACTGTCCCTGATCCGGATCACGGACCCAGGTTAGACATCCAGCACGACCAGACTGGTATTTCAACGACGACTCCACCTGAACTGGCGTCCAAGCTTCACAGTCTCCCAGCTATCCTACACAAGCCGAACCGAACACCAATATCAAACTGTAGTAAAGGTCCCGGGGTCTTTCCGTCCTGCTGCGCGAAACGAGCATCTTTACTCGTAGTGCAATTTCACCGGGCCTATGGTTGAGACAGTCGAGAAGTCGTTACGCCATTCGTGCAGGTCGGAACTTACCCGACAAGGAATTTCGCTACCTTAGGATGGTTATAGTTACCACCGCCGTTTACTGGCGCTTAAGTTCTCAGCTTCGCCACACCGAAATGTGACTAACCGGTCCCCTTAACGTTCCAGCACCGGGCAGGCGTCAGTCCGTATACATCGCCTTACGGCTTCGCACGGACCTGTGTTTTTAGTAAACAGTCGCTTCTCGCTGGTCTCTGCGGCCACCCCCAGCTCATGGAGTAAATCCAATCACCAGTGATGGCCCCCCTTCTCCCGAAGTTACGGGGGCATTTTGCCGAGTTCCTTAACCATAGTTCACCCGAACGCCTCGGTATTCTCTACCTGACCACCTGAGTCGGTTTAGGGTACGGGCCGCCATGAAACTCGCTAGAGGCTTTTCTCGACAGCATAGGATCATCCACTTCGCCACAATCGGCTCGGCATCAGGTCTCAGCCTTAATGTGTGACGGATTTGCCTATCACACGGCCTACACCCTTACCCCGGGACAACCACCGCCCGGGATGGACTACCTTCCTGCGTCACCCCATCACTCACCTACTACAAGTCTGGTCCGTCGGCTCCACCACTTTCCATTCCCCGAAGGGTCCGGAACGGCTTCACGGACTTAGCATCGCCTGGTTCGATGTTTGACGCTTCACAGCGGGTACCGGAATATCAACCGGTTATCCATCGACTACGCCTGTCGGCCTCGCCTTAGGTCCCGACTTACCCTGGGCAGATCAGCTTGACCCAGGAACCCTTAGTCAATCGGCGCACACGTTTCTCACGTGTGAATCGCTACTCATGCCTGCATTCTCACTCGTGAACCGTCCACAACTACCTTCCGGTGCTGCTTCACCCGGCACACGACGCTCCCCTACCCATCACGATCCCCGTTGGGGGTATATATCGCAATGACACGACTTCGGCGGTACGCTTGAGCCCCGCTACATTGTCGGCGCGGAATCACTAGACCAGTGAGCTATTACGCACTCTTTCAAGGGTGGCTGCTTCTAAGCCAACCTCCTGGTTGTCTCTGCGACTCCACATCCTTTCCCACTTAGCGTACGCTTAGGGGCCTTAGTCGATGCTCTGGGCTGTTTCCCTCTCGACCATGGAGCTTATCCCCCACAGTCTCACTGCCGCGCTCTCACTTACCGGCATTCGGAGTTTGGCTAAGGTCAGTAACCCGGTAGGGCCCATCGCCTATCCAGTGCTCTACCTCCGGCAAGAAACACACGACGCTGCACCTAAATGCATTTCGGGGAGAACCAGCTATCACGGAGTTTGATTGGCCTTTCACCCCTAACCACAGGTCATCCCCCAGGTTTTCAACCCTGGTGGGTTCGGTCCTCCACGAAGTCTTACCTCCGCTTCAACCTGCCCATGGCTAGATCACTCCGCTTCGGGTCTTGAGCGTGCTACTGAAACGCCCTGTTCGGACTCGCTTTCGCTACGGCTACCCCACTCGGGTTAACCTCGCAACACACCGCAAACTCGCAGGCTCATTCTTCAAAAGGCACGCAGTCACGAGACGCCAAGCAAGCTTGACGTCCGACGCTCCCACGGCTTGTAGGCACACGGTTTCAGGTACTATTTCACTCCGCTCCCGCGGTACTTTTCACCATTCCCTCACGGTACTATCCGCTATCGGTCACCAGGGAATATTTAGGCTTAGCGGGTGGTCCCGCCAGATTCACACGGGATTTCTCGGGCCCCGTGCTACTTGGGTGTCTCTCAAACGAGCCGTTGATGTTTCGACTACGGGGGTCTTACCCTCTACGCCGGACCTTTCGCATGTCCTTCGCCTACATCAACGGTTTCTGACTCGCCTCACAGCCGGCAGACTGTGAAAGAGAGATCCCACAACCCCGTACACGCAACCCCTGCCGGGTCTCACACGTATACGGTTTGGCCTCATCCGGTTTCGCTCGCCACTACTCCCGGAATCACGGTTGTTTTCTCTTCCTGCGGGTACTGAGATGTTTCACTTCCCCGCGTTCCCTCCACATACCCTATGTGTTCAGGTATGGGTGACAGCCCATGACGACTGCCGGGTTTCCCCATTCGGAAACCCCCGGATCAAAGCCTGGTTGACGGCTCCCCGGGGACTATCGTGGCCTCCCACGTCCTTCATCGGTTCCTGGTGCCAAGGCATCCACCGTGCGCCCTTAAAAACTTGGCCACAGATGCTCGCGTCCACTGTGCAGTTCTCAAACAACGACCAGCCACCCATCACCCCCAACCTGAGCTGGAGTTCACTGGGGCCGGCATCAGAAGGGCAAGCAAAACGCTCGCACCCTCAGACACCCAACAGCGTGCCCGGCACCCCCGCCACTCGTGATCAGCTTTCCACGCTCCGAAGAGCAGTACTTGCAGCCCGAGATGACTGAGAGTGCCGAATAATCAACGTTCCACCCATGAGCAACCAGCATCGGACGTTCGCCGATGAACTGGCCCCTGGACAACCTTGCGGCTGCCTAGAAGTGCTCCTTAGAAAGGAGGTGATCCAGCCGCACCTTCCGGTACGGCTACCTTGTTACGACTTCGTCCCAATCGCCAGTCCCACCTTCGACAGCTCCCTCCCACAAGGGGTTGGGCCACCGGCTTCGGGTGTTACCGACTTTCGTGACGTGACGGGCGGTGTGTACAAGGCCCGGGAACGTATTCACCGCAGCAATGCTGATCTGCGATTACTAGCAACTCCGACTTCATGGGGTCGAGTTGCAGACCCCAATCCGAACTGAGACCGGCTTTTTGAGATTCGCTCCACCTCACGGTTTCGCAGCTCTTTGTACCGGCCATTGTAGCACGTGTGCAGCCCAAGACATAAGGGGCATGATGACTTGACGTCGTCCCCACCTTCCTCCGAGTTGACCCCGGCAGTCTCCTGTGAGTCCCCATCACCCCGAAGGGCATGCTGGCAACACAGAACAAGGGTTGCGCTCGTTGCGGGACTTAACCCAACATCTCACGACACGAGCTGACGACAGCCATGCACCACCTGTACACCGACCACAAGGGGGCGACCATCTCTGGCCGTTTCCGGTGTATGTCAAGCCTTGGTAAGGTTCTTCGCGTTGCGTCGAATTAAGCCACATGCTCCGCTGCTTGTGCGGGCCCCCGTCAATTCCTTTGAGTTTTAGCCTTGCGGCCGTACTCCCCAGGCGGGGAACTTAATGCGTTAGCTGCGGCACCGACGACGTGGAATGTCGCCAACACCTAGTTCCCACCGTTTACGGCGTGGACTACCAGGGTATCTAATCCTGTTCGCTCCCCACGCTTTCGCTCCTCAGCGTCAGTAATGGCCCAGAGATCCGCCTTCGCCACCGGTGTTCCTCCTGATATCTGCGCATTTCACCGCTACACCAGGAATTCCGATCTCCCCTACCACACTCTAGTCTGCCCGTATCGAATGCAGACCCGGGGTTAAGCCCCGGGCTTTCACATCCGACGTGACAGACCGCCTACGAGCTCTTTACGCCCAATAATTCCGGACAACGCTTGCGCCCTACGTATTACCGCGGCTGCTGGCACGTAGTTAGCCGGCGCTTCTTCTGCAGGTACCGTCACTTTCGCTTCTTCCCTGCTGAAAGAGGTTTACAACCCGAAGGCCGTCATCCCTCACGCGGCGTCGCTGCATCAGGCTTTCGCCCATTGTGCAATATTCCCCACTGCTGCCTCCCGTAGGAGTCTGGGCCGTGTCTCAGTCCCAGTGTGGCCGGTCGCCCTCTCAGGCCGGCTACCCGTCGTCGCCTTGGTGAGCCATTACCTCACCAACAAGCTGATAGGCCGCGGGCTCATCCTTCACCGCCGGAGCTTTCAACCCCCACCCATGCGAGTGGAAGTGATATCCGGTATTAGACCCCGTTTCCAGGGCTTGTCCCAGAGTGAAGGGCAGATTGCCCACGTGTTACTCACCCGTTCGCCACTAATCCCCACCGAAGTGGTTCATCGTTCGACTTGCATGTGTTAAGCACGCCGCCAGCGTTCGTCCTGAGCCAGGATCAAACTCTCCGTGAATGTTTTCCCGTGATCGGGATCGCACACACGAGAGCGGAACGTCGAGCGGAATAAGCCCGGCGTTCACAACGTCCTCGCTGTGTTTGTTTCAAAGGAACCTCATCCTCGGCTATCACTGCCGGGGACGGGGTATCAACATATCTGGCGTTGATTTTTGGCACGCTGTTGAGTTCTCAAGGAACGGACGCTTCCTTCGTACTCACCCTCTCGGGCTTTCCTCCGGGCAGTTTCCCTTCGGTCTTGCGTTTCCGACTCTATCAGACCGTTTCCCGATCCGATTTCCTCGGTGCTTTCCAGGTTTCCCGCTTATCTCGCGGTTTCCCTTTCCGGCGGTTCCGACTCTACCAGACCCTTTCGGTTCTGATTCCCGGTCAGCGGGAGTTGCCTTCCCGGCTGTTGGGCCGTTCCGACGAGTGAGACTTTAGCGGATTCCCTGCCTCCGAAGCCAATCGGGGCCTGCGTCCTTTCGAACGCGGATTCCTCATTTCGCGAATACGCACGCCAATGAACGCGACAGCAGACGAGTCGACTGTTGTCGAGTGGTTGGTTGGTACCTGCGGAATGGCTGTCCGGGGACCGACCGGGGTCGGCGCTCACGTCGGACAACTCGGAGAACACTACGTTTCGCCTCAGGGTGTGTCAACTCATGTCCTGAGAGCACCCCGGGGGCGTAGCCTGGCTGCCATGACTACGCGTACGTGCGCCCAGCTGTGGTGGGCCGCCTGACAGGCGGCCGTGTTCACGTATGCACTCAACGGCCGCCGCTTCGGCGGCCGTTCTTGTTTCTCCCACCAGAACCCGGGGGTCGGCCGGCCGGAACGGCGGTCTCGACCAGGAGGTGGAGAGATGAAGCGGGTCTTCAGCGGAGTCAAGCCGACCGGGCACCTGACGCTGGGGAACTACCTGGGCGCGCTGCGGCAGTGGGCCGAGGTCGACCAGCACCGGGCCGACTCGTTGTTCTGCGTCGTCGATCTGCACGCGCTGACCGTCGACCATGACCCGGCGCGGGTACGACGGCTGAGCCGGCAGGCGGCGACGCTGCTGCTGGCCTCGGGGCTGGATCCGGAGCTGTGCACCGTCTTCGTGCAGAGTCACGTGGACGAGCATGCGCGGCTGTCGTACCTGCTGGAGTGCGTGGCCACCGACGGCGAGATGCGGCGGATGATCCAGTACAAGGAGAAGGCCGCGCGGGAGCGGGAGCGCGGGGGCAGTGTGCGGCTGTCGCTGCTGACGTATCCCGTACTGATGGCGGCGGACATCCTTGCCTACGGAACCCATGAGGTGCCGGTGGGGGACGACCAGGCGCAGCATGTGGAGCTGGCACGGGATCTGGCGGTGCGGTTCAACCAGCGGTACGGGCACACGTTCGTGGTGCCGAAGGCGACGCTGCCGGCGGTGGCCGCTCGGGTGATGAACCTGCAGGAGCCGGCGTCGAAGATGGGCAAGAGCGACGACTTCGGGCCCGGCATCGTCTATCTGCTGGACGAGCCGGACGTGGTGCGCAGGAAGATGATGCGGGCCGTCACCGACAGCGGGCGGGAGGTCGTGTACGACCGGGCCGGGCGGCCCGGGGTCGCGAACCTGCTGGAGATCCTCGCCGCCTGTACCGGCGGTGACCCGGAGGCGCTGGGCGGTGGTTACGCGTCGTACGGAGCTCTGAAGAAGGACGCCGCGGACGCGGTGGTGGCGGTCCTGGAACCCCTGCAGGCCAGACACCGGGAGCTGTGCGCCGACCCGGTGTATGTGGAGAAGGCGCTGCGGGACGGGGCCGAGAAGGCCCGGAACATGGCACGGCCGGTCGTGGACCGCGCCTATCGCGCGATCGGACTGCTTGCGCCGCTGACCGAGCCGCTGTCGGAGTCCACGGCGGAGTCTGGGGCGGCGTCCGCGGCGGGGGCGGCGTTGAACGCGGCTCGGTAGGCGCGGGGGCTGGTGGCGAGGCGTGATGCGAAGTGCTGGCGCATCGTGACCTCGCTGCCGAAGCCGGCCCGCCGGGCGACCTCCGGCATGGCGAGGTCCGTGCGCTCGAGGAGGCGCTGGGCGGCGGCGATGCGCTGGTCGAGAAGCCAGCGCAGGGGGGTGACCCCGGTCTCGGCCGTGAAGTGACGGGCGAAGCTGCGCGGGGACATGCCGGCGTGCGCGGCGAGGTCGGCGACGGTGAGCGGTTCGTGCAGTCGGCGCAGGGCGTGTTCGCGCACGGTGGCGAGGGCGTCGGCGGCGCGGTCCGAGCGGGGCGTGGGGTGCTCGATGAACTGGGCCTGGGTGCCGGTGCGGAAGGGGGCGGTCACCATCGAGCGGGCGATGGTGGCGGCGGCTTCCGCACCGTGGGAACACCGGACCAGGTGGAGGCAGAGGTCGATGCCGGCGGCCGTCCCGGCGGCCGTCCAGATGTTGTCGTCCTCGATGAAGAGGGCGTCGGGGACGACGGTGACCCGGGGATGGTGGGTGCGCAGGAGGTCGACGAGGTTCCAGTGGGTGATCGCTCGGCGGCCGTCCAGGAGTCCGGCCTGGGCGAGGGTGAAGGCGCCGCCGCAGAGGGCCGCGAGGGTGGTGCCGCGTGCGTGGGCGCTGCGCAGGGCCTCGAGGACGGCGGCGGGCGCCGGGGTGAGGTGGTCGTCCAGGCCGGGGACGATGATCAGGTCGGCGCGGGAGAGCCAGGCCAGGGTGCGGTCCGGGAAGAGAGCCAGGCCGCCGCGCATCGGGACGGGCGTGCCGGGGTCGGCGGCGACGCGGCGCAGATCGAAGGCGGGGGCGCCGCGGTCGGTGCGGTCGGTGCCCCAGACCTCGGTGATGACGGAGACGTCGAAGGCGCGGATACCGGGGAACGCGACGAGGGCGACCCGGTGGGCGGGCTTCTTCATGGCTGGCAGTAAACCATCGATCGATGGCTTCTGCGCCTCTGGGGCGTGGCCCGGGGTGGCGGCAGGATCGTGGGCATGGACATCGCAGAGAACGCAGCGCTGGTGGTCGTGGACGTGCAGAAGGGCTTCGAGGAGCTCGGGTTCTGGGGTGAGCGCAACAATCCGGGGGCGGACGACAACATCGCCGCCCTCATCGACGTCTGGCAGGCCTCCGGGCGGCCGGTCGTGTTCGTGCGGCACGACTCGTCGGGGCCGCGGTCGCCGTTGCGGGCGGGGTATCAGGGGAACGCCTTCAAGGAGTACGTGGAGGAGCGAAGGGGACGCGGTGCGGGGCCCGAGCTGCTCGTCACGAAGACCGTGAACTCGGCCTTCCTCGGGACACCGGATCTGGGGGTCTGGCTGACGGCTCAGGGGATCGCGCAGATCGTGGTGGCCGGGATCCAGACCAACATGTGCGCGGAGACGACGGCGCGGATGGGCGGGAACCTCGGGTACGACGTGTTGTTCGCCTACGACGCGACGTACACGTTCGGTCTGGAGGGGCCGTTCGGCTGGCGGCGGAGCGCCGAGGAGCTGGCGCAGGCCTCGGCGGTGTCGCTGCACGGGGGCGGGTTCGCGCGCGTGGTGACCACGAAGGAGATCGTGGGGGCGGCCGGCGGGTGAACGCCGGGCCGCTTCGCCGTCCCCCGGCCCGTCAGTCCTTCTTGCCGGAGGCCAGTGCGCGGCTGCGGTCGCGGGCGGCCTCCAGGGCGGCGATGAGCGCGGCCCGTACGCCGTGGTTCTCGAGTTCGCGGATCGCGTTGATGGTGGTGCCCGCGGGGGACGTGACGTTCTCGCGGAGCTTGACCGGGTGTTCGCCGCTGTCCCGGAGCATCGTGGCGGCGCCGATCGCGGACTGGACGATCAGGTCGTGGGCCTTGTCGCGGGGCAGGCCGAGCAGGATGCCGGCGTCGGTCATGGCTTCGACGAGGTAGAAGAAGTAGGCCGGGCCGGAGCCGGAGAGCGCGGTACAGGCGTCCTGCTGGGACTCCGGGACCCGCAGCGTCTTGCCGACGGCGCCGAAGATCTCCTCGGTGTGGGCGAGGTGGTCGGCGGTGGCGTGGGTGCCGGCGGAGATGACGGACATGGCCTCGTCGACGAGGGCGGGGGTGTTCGTCATGACGCGGACGACGGGCGTTCCGGGGGCGAGGCGCTCTTCGAAGAACGAGATGGGGATGCCGGCCGCTCCGCTGATGACCAGGCGGTCGGCGGGGACGTGGTCGGCGAGTTCGGCGAGGAGGGCGCCCATGTCCTGCGGCTTCACGGTGAGGATGAGGGTGTCGGCGGCCTTGGCGGCCTCGGCGTTGGCGACCGGGGTGACTCCGTAGCGGGCGCGGAGTTCTTCGGCGCGCTCGGGGCGGCGGGCGGTGACGAGGAGGTCCGCGGGGGGCCAGCCGCCGCGGATCATGCCGCTGAGGAGGGCTTCGCCGATCTTGCCGGTGCCGAGGACTGCGACTTTCTGGGTCATGGCTGGGGGGTCCTCCGGAGGGTGCGTCGTGGGCGTGCGCGCCGCGGTGATGCCGTCGTCGTCCGGGGCCATCCTCGCACCGGGGGTGCTGGTCCGGCCGGTGCGTCCGGTGGGCGGACGGGGGTTTTCGCCCCCGCCGCCCCTGCCCGTCCCGTCCCTGGGGGCGCTGCCCCCAGACCCCCGGTTCGGCCCTGGACGGGCCTCGTCCTCAAGCGCCGGACGGGCTGGAAGGGGGGTCACTGTGTGCGGCGGCGGAGGGTTGCGGCGCCCAGGCAGAGGACGAGGAGGGCGCAGCCGCCGACGATGAGGACGTCCCGTACGAAGGTGGCCGTCATGTCGGTGTGGGTGAGGACCTCGTTCATGCCGTCGACCGCGTACGACATGGGGAGGACGTCCGAGAGGGTCTCCAGGGCGGGGTGCATGGTGTCGCGGGGGGCGAAGAGGCCGCAGAGGAGGAGCTGGGGGAAGATCACCGCCGGCATGAACTGGACGGCCTGGAACTCGGAGGACGCGAAGGCCGAGACGAAAAGGCCGAGGGCGGTGCCGAGGAGGGCGTCGAGGAGGGCGACCAGGAGGAGCAGCCAGGGGCTGCCGGTGACGTCCAGGTCGAGGAACCAGACGGCCAGGCCGGTGGCGAGGGCCGACTGGACGATCGCGACGGCTCCGAAGGCCAGGGCGTAGCCGGCGATGAGGTCGCCCTTGCCGAGGGGCATCGCGAGAAGGCGTTCGAGAGTGCCCGAGGTGCGTTCGCGCAGGGTGGCGATGGACGTGACCAGGAACATCGTGATCAGCGGGAAGATGCCCAGCAGGGACGCGCCGACGTTGTCGAAGGTGCGGGGGCTGCCGTCGAAGACGTACCGGAGCAGGAACAGCATCACGCAGGGGATGAGGATCATCAGCGCGATGGTGCGGGGGTCGTGGCGCAGCTGGCGCAGGACGCGGCCTGCGGTGGCGGCCGTCCGGGAGGCGTTCAGGGCGCCGGTCGGGGCGGGGGCGCGGACGGGGGCGGCCGGGGTGTCGGGGGTCGTCGTGGTGGTCATCGGGTGGTCTCCTTCGCGCGGGCCGCTTCCGTCGCGGCGTCCACCAGGTGCAGGAAGGCCGACTCGACCGTGTCCGACCCGGTGCGGGTGCGCAGGTCGTCGGGGGTCGCGTCGGCGAGGATCTCGCCCTCGCGCATCAGGAGCAGGCGGTGGCAGCGCTCGGCCTCGTCCATGACGTGGGAGGAGATGAGGAGGGTCGCGCCCCGGGTCGCGGCGATGTCGTGGAAGAGGTTCCACAGGTCGCGGCGCAGGACCGGGTCCAGACCGACGGTCGGTTCGTCGAGGACCAGGAGTTCCGGGGCGCCCAGCAGGGCGACGGCCAGGGAGACGCGGTTGCGCTGACCGCCGGAGAGGTTGCCGGCGAGGGCGTCGGCGTGGGTGGTGAGGTCCACGTCGGCGATGGCCCGGGTGACGTTCTCGCGGCGGCGGTCCGCTGCCGCTCGGCCCGGGTCGAGGATCGCGGCGAAGTAGTCGAGGTTCTGGCGGATCGTCAGGTCGTCGTAGACCGAGGGGGCCTGGGTGACGTATCCGATGCGGGTGCGCAGGACGGCGTGGCCCGCGGGGCGGCCCAGCACGTCGAGGGTCCCGGCGACCTTGGCCTGGGTGCCGACGATCGAGCGCATGAGGGTCGACTTGCCGCAGCCGGAGGGCCCGAGCAGACCGGTGATCTGGCCGCGGGGGACGGTGAAGTCGAGGGCGCGCAGGACGGTGCGCGGCCCGCGGACCACGGTCAGGCCTTCGGCGCGTACCGCGGGTGCGTCGGGCGGGCGGGCGCCGGACCGCTTAGAATTCATCATGTGATGAATAATGCTCGCGGTGAGGGGCGCCGTCAAGGCGCGGGTCGGACGCGGGGTGGGACGGGTTCCGGGGCCGCACATGCGTGCGCGGCGGCCCCGGAGGTGAGGGGCCGCCGCGCACGGTAGGGCGGTGAGGAAGCGCTGAGAAGGAGAAAGCGAGGGCGAAAGCGAGGGAGAAAGGGAGGGACGGTGGCCGGGTGGTCAGGGCTTGATCGCGAGCAGCAGGATGACGTCGTAGACCTCTTCGACGACGCCGTCGGGGAAGGCCCGTATCAGGTGGTCGCGTTCCTCGGCGAGGAAGGCGGCGGCTGCCTCCTGGCCATGGACCAGGAAGATCGAATGGCTGCCGATGTTGGCCAGATGCGTGTCCACGGGGACCCGGCGGCTCCAGCGGACCGTGCGGCGGACGAGGTCGAGGCGGCCCTCGGGGTCGACGACCCGGGCCTCCACGTTCCTGACCGCGGGACCGCCGCCCCGCCCGAAGTGGCGTCCGATGCGTTCCTCCGCCTCGGCGAGCCACGGCACGTCGAGCGCGTCGGTGTTCCACCACAGCGCCAGCGCGCCGCCCGGCCGCAGCACCCGCAGCGCCTCCGGGACCGAGCGCGCCGGGTCGGTCCAGTGCCAGGACTGGGCGTAGGTGAGGAGGTCGACGCTGGAAGGGGCCAACGGGAGGCGGTTGCCGTCGCCGCGGACGACCGGCACGTCGGGGAGGGCCAGGCGCAGTTGCGCGGCCATGCCGTCCCCTGGTTCGACGGCGAGGACGTCAGCACCGCGGGCGCGCAGGCGTGCGGTCGACAGGCCGGTGCCGGCCCCGACGTCCGCCGTCCGCGCGCCGGCGAGGGGGCGGCCGGCGAGATCCTCGATCACGTCGAAGAGGGCGTTCGGGTAGGAGGGCCGGTTCGCGGCGTACTGGGCCGCGGCGGCGTCGAAGGAACGGGCTCGGGCCGCGTGGGATGGGGCGGGGGTGGAAGCCGTCATGGGGCCATGATCGCGGGCGGGGCGGGCAGAGGAACAGGGCCCCTGCCGTGTTCCTCTCCCCGCCCGGTACGGCTCAGCGGCGGCGGCGCTTCCTCGACGGGTTGCCGGTGCGGCGCGTCGTGCGGCGTTCGTGCTGCTGGCGGGCCGCCTCGTACTCCTCGCGGTGGAGTCTCTCGCCGGGCGCCTCGGTGAGCGCGCGGAAGAAGTACGCGAGCAGCGAGCCGACGAACCCGACCGCCAGCAGACCGCGCAGGGAGGCCTGGCGGTCGGGGTCGGGACGCTTGGCGAAGCCTTCCCAGGTGTGCCGGAAGGCGAGCGCGCTGCACACCGCGAACATCACGACGACCAGGACGGTCACGAAGCCGCCCAGGTCGGCGATCGCGATGCCCTGGTAGGCGAAGCGCAGGACGAGACACGAGACGACGACGGCGAGGAGTGAGCCGAGGGCGACCGCGCCGCGCCGGACGGCGTAGCCTCGCGGGCCGCCGTCGTGGTTCAGCCAGGTGGTGCCGAAGAAGCGGAGGGGCTCGGGGCGGGGGCCGGCGCCGGCAGGGTCGCCTGCCGGGCCGGAGGGGGCGCCCGAGGAGACCTCGGCGGCGCCCCGGGATTCCGCCGAGGTGTCCGGGGTGCCGTTTTCGTCGCTCACGGCACGATTATGGCTCCGGGTGCGGGCCGCCCACCGGGCGGGTGCCCGCGGACCGCCCGCGGCCGGGTGCCCGCAGGCCCCCTACGGTCCGGTGCACGCGGACCGCCCGCGGCCCGCAGGTGCCCGCAGACGGTCCGCGGCCGGGTGCCGCGGACCGCCGCCCCGCGAGTCGCCGGAGGGCGGGGCGCCGGAGGCGGAGCGGGGGCGAACGGGGCCCGGACGGGCCGGGTCCGTTGTTGTGTGGCTGCGTTCCGCCCTCCGGCGACCGGACGTCCGGCATCCGCCCGCGGTCCCCCGTCCGCGACCCCCGCCCGGAACCCTCCGAGATCAGGAGCAGCGCGGCGCGATGTATCCGTCGCTGCCCGTCCGCACGTACGCGTCCGAGACGAACTGGCCGTCGGCGATGTTGTCCCAGATGTTCGTGGTGCCGTACGGGCCGGAGACCGACGTGCCCGGGCACTGGCAGAAGATGGGCACGTTCGCGCCCTCGGGCAGGACCCGGACGACCGAGTAACCGGTGCCGGGGCCGCTGCGCACGTTCAGCCGGACGCCCGGCGCGACCGGATAGTAGGTGAGCGCCGCGGTCGCGGTCGCGGTGACGGCTTCCGCCGCGTCACTGTTCCCGGCCTCTTCCACGTGGTCGACAGACATGTGAAACCTCCCCCGTTGCACCCCATGACTGCCATGGGGTCCCGTTGATTCCCCCGAAACCCGCCATGAAACACGTGTGCGGAATTCGTACGCGGAGGCTAGCAAGCCGCCTCTGCGCCGCACGAGTCATCGACTAGGCTCCGTGCGTCGCGCGCGCGGATGAACAGCACGGGGGTGGTCCATGACGCCACAGCGCAACACCGGAGCGGGCGCGGAAGCGGAACTTCCGGAGTACGCAGGTCACTACCGGCTCGAGGAGTGCCTGGGTGCCGGCGGCATGGGCGTGGTGCATCTGGCCCGCAGCACCTCCGGCATGAAGGTCGCGGTCAAGGTCGTGCACGCGCGGTTCGCCCGCGATCCAGAGTTCAGGGGGCGGTTCCGGCAGGAGGTGGCAGCCGCCCGCAGGGTGAGCGGGGCGTTCACCGCGCCCGTCGTCGACGCGGACCCGGAGGCCGAACGGCCGTGGATGGCCACCCTGTTCATCCCCGGCTCGACCATCGCCGAGCAGGTGAAACGGAACGGGCCCATGAACGCCGGCGAGTTGCGGCGGCTGATGGCCGGCCTCGCCGAGGCGCTGCGGGACATCCACCGCGTGGGGGTCGTGCACCGGGATCTGAAACCGAGCAACGTCCTGCTCGCCGAGGACGGGCCGAAGGTGATCGACTTCGGCATATCCCGCCCGAAGGACAGCGAACTGCGCACCGAGACGGGCAAGTTGATCGGCACGCCGCCGTTCATGGCGCCGGAGCAGTTCCGGCGTCCCAGGGAGGTCGGGTCCGCCGCCGACGTCTTCGCGCTCGGCTCCGTGATGGTGCACGCGGCGACGGGACGCGGGCCGTTCGACTCCGACAGTCCCTACGTCGTCGCCTACCAGGTCGTCCACGACGAGCCGGACCTGACGGGCGTGCCGGACAACCTCGCGCCGCTGGTGTCGCGTTGCCTCGCCAAGGAGCCGGAGGACCGGCCCACCCCGGACGAACTCATGCACGCACTGCGGACGGTGTCGGCCTCCTACGACACGCAGGTGTTCATACCGCCTCAGCGGGCTCTCGAGGAGCCGGAGCACGGACCGGCCACGGAAGCCCGGCAGCCCACCGGCGCCGTCGGGACCGCCGGGACCGGAGGGGAAGGCGGCGCCGCGGGGGCAGGCGGTACCGACGAGGCCGGGACCGGCGGGAGGTCCGGCGGGGGCGGCGGCGCGGTGTCCGCGGGCGAGCGTGAGCCCGGGACGGGCGAGGACGGGAGGCGACGGGGACGACGCAGGCGGGCGGTGCTCGCGGCCGGCGCGCTGGCCGTCGTCCTCTGCGGCGGCGCGCTCGGTGCGGCGCGGATGCTCGGGGACGGCGACGCCGACCGGGGTGGGCGGGGGAACGCGGGCGGGGCGCACTCCGCGTCGCCCGCTCTCGCCGACTGGAGCGTGCGGCCCGTGAAGGGCGGCGACGACGCACACGGCGGCACGGGCGGACTTCCGCGGTGCGTGTACGGCGCGCGACTGCTGGTCTGTGTGCAGTCCGGGCAGGTGTCCGCGCTGGACGCGTCCGACGGGCGCGTGCTGTGGCGGCGGGCGGTTCCCGGAGGTGGCCGATCCGTCGAGGCGCCGGCGCTCGCGGGTGGACTGGCGCTGGTGGTCACGGACTCGGGCAGGCGGATGGAGGCGCTCGACCCGGCGTCGGGCGTGCCGCGCTGGCAGCGGGACCTGACGCCGTACCCCGGCGTCCGCACCGTCGGCGGCATGCTGCTGCTGACTGCGGCCGACGACACGGTGACCGGGGTGGACGCGGCGACGGGCAGGACGGCGTGGAGCCGGCGGATCCCGGGGCTGAACGAGCCGTACTTCGTGTCGTTCGCGCAGGGCGCACGGCCGCTGGCCTATGCGTCGAACACGTCGGACGGCGGGCGGCGCACCCGGATCACGGCCGTGGACCCCACGACGGGCGAGGTGCGGTGGGAGGAGCGGTTCGAAGGGACGGTGGTCCCCGCGGGCGCCACCGGCGACAGTCTCGTCCTGCTGTCCGAGGGCAGTGACTACGGCGATGTCGACGCCGTGCTCCGCTACCGGCCGGGCGACGCCGCACCGCGGCGGACCGCTCTGGGCGTCGCTCTCCAGGGGGTGCGCGCCACCGTGCAGGGCGACCGGGTCTACCTGCTGGCCTTCGACGGGTCGCTGGTGGCCGTCGACACGGCCGCGAGGAAGGAGCTGTGGTCCCTGCAGACGGCGGTGAGCCGGGGGTCGGCGCCGGCCGCCGACGGCGAGCACGTGTACTTCGGCGCCGCCGACGGACGTCTCCTCGCGGTGGACGCCGACGAGGGCAGGCTCGTCGGGCAGACGCGGCTGCGGCTCGGGGCCGAGTCGGACAAGGTGGTGGCCTCGCTGCCCGCTCCCGCGGCGGTCGACGGCCGTGTCTACGCCGGCGCGCCCGACGGGACCGTCTTCGCGGTCGACGGGCGGGCTCCGGAGGACTGGTAGCCGCGGCCGACACGCGCCGAGGGCCGCCTCCGCACGGGGTACCGGCGGAGACGGCCCTCAGGGCGTCAGCAGTCAGCGGTCAGCAGTCGGACGTCCGGTAGTCGGACGTCGGCGTCGGGTCCGGGTCGAACGGGACGTCCGAATCGGGGCCGGAGTCGGTCCGGCGTCCGGGGTCCCGTCGCGGCGTCGGTCGCGGGCGTCAGCCCAGCTTCGACACGTCCCGCACCGCGCCCTTGTCGGCGCTCGTGGCCATCGCGGCGTAGGCCCGCAGGGCGGCGGACACCTTGCGCTCGCGGTTCTTGGGGGCGTACACGCCGCCGAGGGCCGCCTCGCGCCGGGCGAGCTCGGCGTCGTCCACGAGGAGCTCGATGGTGCGGTTCGGGATGTCGATGCGGATGCGGTCGCCGTCCTCGACGAGGGCGATGGCGCCGCCGGAGGCCGCCTCGGGGGACGCGTGGCCGATGGACAGGCCGGAGGTGCCGCCGGAGAAGCGGCCGTCGGTGATCAGGGCGCAGGTCTTGCCGAGGCCGCGGCCCTTGAGGAAGGACGTCGGGTAGAGCATCTCCTGCATGCCCGGGCCGCCCTTGGGACCTTCGTAGCGGATGACGACGACGTCGCCGTGCGTCACCTGCTTGTTGAGGATCTTCTCGACGGCCTCCTCCTGCGACTCGCAGACGACGGCCGGGCCCTCGAAGGTCCAGATCGACTCGTCGACGCCGGCCGTCTTGACCACGCAGCCGTCGACGGCGATGTTGCCGCGCAGGACGGCGAGGCCGCCGTCCTTGCTGTAGGCGTGCTCGGCGGAGCGGATGCAGCCGCCCTCGGCGTCCACGTCCAGCGCCTCCCAGCGCTCGGACTGGGAGAAGGCCTCGGCCGAGCGGACGCAGCCGGGGGCCGCGTGCCACAGTTCGAGCGCCTCGGGCGAGGGGGAGCCGCCGCGGACGTCCCAGGTCTTCAGCCAGTCCGCCAGGGACGGGCTGTGGACCGAGAACACGTCCTCGTTGAGCAGGCCCGCGCGGTGCAGTTCGCCGAGCAGGGCGGGGATGCCGCCGGCCCGGTGCACGTCCTCCATGTAGTACGTGCGGTCCTTCGCCACGTTCGGCGCGACCTTGGCCAGGCAGGGCACGCGGCGCGAGACCTCGTTGATCTCCTCCAGGCCGAAGGGGACGCCCGCCTCCTGGGCGGCGGCCAGCAGGTGCAGGATCGTGTTGGTCGAGCCGCCCATCGCGATGTCGAGGGCCATCGCGTTCTCGAAGGCCGCGATGGTGGCGATGTTGCGGGGCAGGACCGTCTCGTCGTCCTGCTCGTAGTAGCGGCGGGTGATGTCCATCACCGTGCGGCCGGCGTCCTCGTACAGCGCCCTGCGGGCGGTGTGGGTGGCCAGGACCGAGCCGTTCCCGGGGAGCGAGAGGCCGATGGCCTCGGTCAGGCAGTTCATCGAGTTGGCGGTGAACATGCCGGAACAGCTGCCGCAGGTCGGACAGGCGTTCTCCTCGATACGGAGGATGTCCTCGTCCGAGATCTTGTCGTTGACGGCGTCCGAGATCGCGTCGACCAGGTCGAGCGTGCGGACCGTGCCGTCGACGAGCGTGGCGCGACCGGACTCCATCGGGCCGCCGGAGACGAAGACCGTCGGGATGTTCAGGCGCAGGGCCGCGTTCAGCATGCCCGGGGTGATCTTGTCGCAGTTGGAGATGCAGATCAGGGCGTCGGCGCAGTGCGCCTCGACCATGTACTCCACGCTGTCCGCGATCAGGTCGCGGGAGGGCAGGCTGTAGAGCATGCCGCCGTGGCCCATCGCGATGCCGTCGTCGACGGCGATCGTGTTGAACTCGCGCGGGATGCCGCCGGCCGCGGTGATCGCCTCGCTGACGATCCGGCCGACCGGCTGGAGGTGCGTGTGCCCGGGCACGAACTCGGTGAAGCTGTTGGCCACCGCGATGATCGGCTTCCGGCCGATGTCCGCACCGGGTACACCGGAGGCGCGCATAAGGGCGCGGGCGCCCGCCATATTGCGGCCGTGGGTGACTGTGCGGGACCTCAGCTCGGGCATCGTCGCTCGCTCCTTCAGAGACTGCGATCAGAGACTTCTGACTGCTAACGAGCGTACGCCGGTCATCCAGGGGGCGGACACTGTGTCCGTATACCGGGACGAATGTCTCACACCTGCGGGCGATGGCTCACGGTCCGGTCAGGTGGCCCTGCACGACCGGCGCCACGCGCGCGATGATCTGCTCCAGATCCGCCGAGGCCAGCGGCTCGACCTTGATGACGTACCGCAGCATCGCGCAGCCGACCAGCTGCGCCGCCGCGAGTTCGGCGCGCAGCTCGGCGTCCGGCAGGTCGAGCTGGGCGGCGATGCGGCGCAGCAGCTGCGAGGAGACGAGGCGGCGGAAGACGGCGGCCGCGGTGTCGTTGTCGACCGCCGAGCGCACGATCGCCAGCAGGGGCTTGCGGGTGGTGGGGTTCTCCCAGACGCCGAGGACGAAGCGGGCGAGCCGCTCGCCGACCTGGTCCGGGGGCCCGTCGGCGACCGCCTCCGGCGCGTTGAGCGCGGGCGCGAAGGCCACCTCGATCGAGGCCTCGAAGACCTGCTCCTTGGTGCCGAAGTAGTGGTGCACGAGGGCCGGGTCGACACCGGCCGCCTTCGCGATGCCGCGAACGGACGTCTTCTCGTAACCCCGCTCGGAGAACTCCTCACGGGCGGCCGCCAGGATGCGGTCCCGGGTGTCCGCCGACTCCGCGCGTGGGGGGCGGCCCCGCCTGCGGGCCGTGACGCCGGTCATCGGCGGCGGGCCTTCGGACGCCGGAACCCGGCCGGGGACTTCGGCGAGGAGGACCTCGAGGAAGGCATCGCGGGCCCCGAGGAGCCGTCGGGCCCCGAGGCGCCGTCGGACGCCGAGGAGCCCGTCGGCGACGAGGGCCCCGGAGGCGTCGAGGAGCTCTCCGGCGGGGGCGCGGCGGCCGGAGAGGCCGGGGAGGCCGGAGAGGCCGCCGGGAACCGCCTGGCGGCCGAAGAGGGCGCGGGGGCCGAGGAGGGCGACGCGAGGTGCAGGCGGGTGAAGGCGAGGGCCTCCGCCAGGTCGGCCTCGCGTTCGGCGCCGGACATCGCGCGCCGCGTGTTGACCTCGATGACCACATGCCCGTCGAAGCCGGTCAGCGCGAGCCGCTCCAGCAGCTCGGCGCAGGGCTGGGAGCCGCGCCCGGGCACCAGGTGCTCGTCCTTCGCCGAACCGTTTCCGTCGGCGAGGTGGACGTGACCCAGCCGGTCGGCCATGCGGTCGACCATCTGCATCGCGTCCGCGCGGGCCGTCGAGGCGTGGCTGAGGTCGATCGTGAAGTGCCGGTAGTCGTCCTTCGTGACGTCCCAGTCGGGCGCGTAGGCGAGCATCTCGCGGTCGCGGTAGCGCCACGGGTACATGTTCTCGACGGCGAACCGCACATCCGTCTCGTCGGCCATCCGCCAGATGCCGGTGACGAAGTCGCGCGCGTACTGGCGCTGCCAGCGGAACGGCGGGTGGACGACGACGGTGCTCGCGCCGAGCTTCTCCGCCGCCGCGCGGGCCCGCTGGAGCTTCGTCCACGGGTCGGTCGACCACACCCGCTGCGTGATCAGCAGACAGGGGGCGTGAACGGCGAGGATCGGGATGCGGTGGTGGTCGCTGAGCCTGCGCAGCGCGTCGATGTCCTGGCTGACGGGGTCGTTCCAGACCATGACCTCGACGCCGTCGTAGCCGAGGCGCGCGGCGATCTCGAAGGCCGTCGCCGTCGACTCCGGGTAGACCGAGGCCGTCGACAGGGCGACCTTCGCATCCGGGATCCGCACGACTGGCTCTGCCATGGGGGACAGGTTACGGGGTGCGGTCGGGTGGGACCGCGCGCCCGATCGCCGTTGTGGTGTTCCCCACGGGTGGGCGTGTGCGCCGGGGTCGTGCGGTCCGCCGACCGCGCCCCCCGCATGAGGGGCGGCACGGGGGTGGGCGGCCGGGTGCCGGCCCGGGCGTCGTCCCGGGCGTCGGGGTGTCCGCCGGCCCGGGCGTCGGGGTGTCCGCCGGCCCGGGTGCCGGCTTGGTCGTCAGTCCCGGTCGTCGGCCTGTCCGTCGTCCCGGGCGCCGGGCTGTCCGTCGTCCCGGGCGCCGGGCTGTCCGTCGTCCCGGGCGCCGGGCTGTCCGTCGGTCCGGGCGCAGGCCCGGGCGTCAACCCGTCCGCTGCCCCGCCCAGCGGTCCGTCAGCCGGCCCGTCCGGCGGTCCCGGTCACGTGGACGCCATGTGATCGAGCTTGCGGAGGATCACGCCCTCCCTGAGGGCCCAGGGGCAGATCTCCAGCGTCTCCACGCCGAAGAGGTCCATCGCCCCCTCGGCCACCAGCGCGCCGGCGAGAAGCTGGTTGGCGCGGCCCTCGGACACGCCCGGGAGCTCCGCGCGCTGGGCGGTCGTCATGCCGGCGAGGCGGGGCACCCAGGACTCCAGGGACTCCCGCTTGAGCTCACGCTGCGTGTAGAGGCCCTCGGTGGAACGGGCGGCGCCTGCTATGCGGGCGAGCTGCTTGAAGGTCTTCGAGGTGCCGACGACGTGGTCGGGGGCGCCGAACCGGCTGAACTCGCCGACCGTGCGGGCGATCTGCGCCCGGGCGTGACGGCGCAGAGCGCGTATGTCCTCGGGGTCGGGCAGGTCGCCGGGAAGCCAGCCCGCGGTGAGGCGGCCGGCCCCCAGCGGAAGGGACGCTGCCGCGTCGGGCTCCTCGTCCATGCCGTACGCGATCTCCAGGGAGCCGCCGCCGATGTCCAGGACGAGCAGCTTGCCCGCCGACCAGCCGAACCAGCGGCGGGCGGCGAGGAAGGTGAGCCGGGCCTCCTCGGCGCCGGTGAGGACCTGGAGCTCCACACCGGTCTCGGCCTGCACGCGCGCGAGGACGTCGTCGGCGTTGGTGGCCTCGCGCACCGCGGAGGTCGCGAACGGCAGCAGGTCCTCGACGCCCTTGTCCTCGGCGGCCTGCAGGGCCTCGTGGACGACCGTGATCAGCCGCTCTATGCCGTCGTCGCCGATCGCCCCGCCCTCGTCGAGGAGTTGGGCGAGGCGCAGTTCCGCCTTGTGCGAGTGCGCGGGAAGGGGCCGCGCGCCGGGGTGGGCGTCCACCACCAGCAGATGCACCGTGTTCGATCCCACGTCGAGGACACCGAGTCTCATGTAGGGCACGCTACTGCCCGTGCGACCGTGCTCCGGCCCCGAAGCGCCTTCCGGCGACTTACCCTGGACGGGTGCCAAAGACGAAAAAGGCGAAGACCGACAAATCCACCGGCGGTTCTTCGCGGGCGGACGCGGTGACGGCAGCCAAGAAGGCGAAGAAGGTCCTGGAAGCGACCCTGGCAGCGGACGAGAAGGGGCTCGACTTCGCGCGCGCGTGGGTGGAGTTTCCGGATCCGGCGGACGACGAGCAGGTCTTCCGCTGCGATCTGACATGGCTGACCTCTCGCTGGAACTGCATCTTCGGCAGCGGCTGCCAGGGCATCCAGGCGGGCCGCGCGGACGACGGGTGCTGCACGCTGGGCGCCCACTTCTCCGACGAGGACGACGAGAAGCGCGTCGCCGGGCATGTGGCGAGGCTCACCCCCGACATCTGGCAGCACCACGCCGAGGGCACACGGGACGGCTGGATCGCCGAGGACGACGAGGGCTCACGGCAGACCCGCCCGTTCAACGGCTCGTGCATCTTCCAGAACCGTCCGGGCTTCGCGGGCGGCGCGGGCTGCTCGCTGCACATCCTGGCCCTCAAGGAGGGCCGCGAACCGCTGGAGACCAAGCCGGACGTCTGCTGGCAGCTTCCGGTGCGGCGGACGTACGACTGGATCGACCGGCCCGACGACACGCGTGTGCTGCAGGTGTCGATCGGCGAGTACGACCGGCGGGGCTGGGGCCCGGGCGGCCACGACCTGCACTGGTGGTGCACGTCGGCGACCTCGGCGCACGGCGCGGGCGACCCCGTGTACGTCTCCTACCGGCCGGAGCTGACCGAGCTGATGGGCAAGGCCGGCTACGACCGCCTGGTCGAGCTGTGCGAGGAACGCCTCGCCGGGCAGCTCCCGCTCCTCGCCCCGCACCCGGCGGACCCGGTGCGCCCGACGGCCTGAGCGTCCGGGGCGCGCCCGACGGGCCGGGTGCCCGCGACACGCCCGGATCATGCCGCGGCGTGGGCGACGACGCGGGCGGTGACCTGGGTGAAGACACCGGCCAAGACACGGGCGAAGACATGACGGGCGCGGCTCAGGACGTCGCCGGGCTCGGGGGGTCGCCGTCGCCGGTCGGCGGTGGCGGGCTCTCCGGGTCGGTCGGGGTCGGGTCGGCCGGGGTCGGGTCCGGGTCGGAGGGCGGGTCGGTGGGGGTCGGGTCCGGTCCGGAGGGCGTCGTGGGCGTGGGTTCCGGGTCCGTGGCCGGCGGCGGGTCGCCGTGGCCCGTACCGGGGCCGTGTCCCGGACCGTGCCCGGGTCCGTCTCCGGGTCGGGACGGGCCGGGAGCGGTGCCGTAGCCCCCGATCGAGACGACGGAGCCGGCCGGGGCGATCGCCACGCGTGCGTGCCATGGCCCGGCCGGCTCGCGCAGATGATCCACGTACACCCTCACCGTCACCGACTCGCCGGGCCGCAGGACGCCCGCGGACCGGCTCAGGTACAGCCAGGGCGCCGCGGTGACGGCCGACCAGCGGACCGGACCGTCGGCGTCCGCGTCCGCGGTCAGGGTGACGAGCGTGGTGTCGCCGTGGGTGGCGGCCGTCACGGAGAGCCGCCCGGCGGCGCTCTCGCCGAGTCCCGAGACGCTGACGACCTCCACCGACACGTCCGGGTCGTCGCCCTTCGCACGGTCGCTCCGGGGGCGGGTGCTGACGTTCCCGGCGTTCTCGTAGCCCTCCGTCTCGCCGTCCAGGCTGTCGGAGCCGTGCGCCTCGCTGACGCCGACCGAGCGTCCGTCGGCGCCCTCCCCCGTCGGCGTTCCCCGGTAGGCCGCCCACAGGGCGAGCACGGGAGCGGCGACGACGGTGGCGACGACGGTCGTCGTGACGGCACGCGCGCGCAGCCGCTCCCGGCGGGCTGCGTGGTCCTTGGGGTCCATGGGGAAGCCGCGCCGGTCGTAGCGCGGCACGGCGGCCCGCCGTGCGCGCGGAAGGCGGTTCAGGGCGACGCGCAGCCGCGCGCGGGGCGCTTCCAGGACGGGCAGTTCGGCGGGGGTGACGCCGGCGCCGGGCCAGCGACCGGGAACGGCGCGTCCGGCGGCCCGCCGGCAGTGCGGGCAGTCGTCGACGTGCCGGACGAGTTCCCGGCGCAGCGCGGCGTTGAGCACGAACTGGTTCCCGCCGGTCAGCCGCGCCACGCCGGGACAGCCGCCGGTCTCGACCACGGCGAGGGCCGCACGCGTGCGTTCCACCTCGCAGGCGGCCGTGGCGAGCAGTTCGCGGGCGGCGGCGAGGTCCTTGCCGAGGACGGCGGCGACCTCGTGGACGGCGAGGTGGTGGCGCACGGCGAGTTCGAGCGCCTCGCGCTGTTCCGGGGTGGTCCCGGCGGCCTCCGGCCAGGCCAGCCGGGAGAGCTCGCGCCTTCGCCGCTCCTGGTCGGCGTCGGGCGCGCAGGCCGTGGCCGAACGGGCGGACGGGGCGGACCCGGACGGCGTGGGCCCGGACGGGGCGGCAGACGGGGATGCGGTTCCCGGTTGCGGACCCGGTTGCCGGCGGCTGCCGTCACGGTGCGCCGCGTGTGCGTTCCGGTGATTCTGCCTGGCCTCGGCGAGCTTGCGCAGACAGGCCCAGCGGGCCAGGGCGTAGAGCCAGGCCCTGCGGTCGCCCGCGGCGTCCGGCCCGCGCTGACCGCGCCGCTCGGCGAACGCCAGCGCGTCGACGAGGGCCGCGGTGGCCGCCTCGTGGTCGCACAGAACGGACAGACAGTAGGTGAACAGGCCGTCCAGGTACGGCTCGTAACGCGTGGGCGGCCGCTGCGCGAGCGTGCGCGCCGCAGCGCCGTCGCGCGCCTCCCGGTGCGCCCGGTGCGCGCCGGTCGTGCGGGTCGAGGTTTCCGGGCTGCTGCTCATCACCCGTGCGACCGTAGGCGGCACGGAACCAGGTCTTCTTGTCCCTTGAGTCCTTTTAATCCGTACGGGTGAAACGATCCCTCAAAAGGGGACCGCCCAGGGGGGACGCGTGGCTCGTTCGTGAGGGGACGTGGCTGATTCACAGGGGGCGTCGGTGTTTCGCGCCCCCTTCATCCACAGGCAGACCCGGCTGTCGGTGCGGGCGGTTACGGTTTCCCCATGGCTGCCCGTACGAAGACCACCAAGGACCGTCCGTCCTACCGCTGCACGGAATGCGGCTGGCAGACGGCCAAGTGGCTCGGCCGCTGCCCCGAGTGCCAGGCCTGGGGCACGGTCGAGGAGTACGGCGCGCCCGCGGTCCGCACCACTGCGCCGGGGCGCGTCACCACCTCCGCCCTGCCCATCGGCCAGGTCGACGGGCGGCAGGCCACCGCCCGCCCCACCGGCGTGGCCGAGCTGGACCGCGTCCTCGGCGGCGGGCTCGTGCCCGGCGCGGTCGTGCTCCTGGCGGGCGAGCCGGGCGTCGGCAAGTCGACCCTGCTGCTGGACGTGGCCGCCAAGTCGGCGAGCGACGAGCACCGCACCCTTTACGTCACGGGCGAGGAGTCCGCCTCGCAGGTCCGGATGCGCGCCGACCGCATCGGCGCCATCGACGACCACCTGTACCTCGCGGCGGAGACCGATCTGGCGGCCGTCCTCGGCCACTTGGACGCGGTCAAGCCGTCCCTGCTGATCGTGGACTCCGTGCAGACCGTGGCCTCCCCGGAGATCGACGGCGCGCCCGGCGGCATGGCCCAGGTCCGCGAGGTCGCGGGCGCCCTGATCCGCGCCTCCAAGGAACGCGGCATGTCCACGCTGCTGGTGGGCCACGTCACGAAGGACGGCGCGATCGCCGGCCCCCGCCTCCTCGAACACCTCGTCGACGTCGTGCTGAGCTTCGAGGGCGACCGGCACGCCCGGCTGCGCCTGGTGCGCGGCGTCAAGAACCGTTACGGCGCGACCGACGAGGTCGGCTGCTTCGAACTGCACGACGAGGGCATTACGGGCCTTGCGGACCCGAGCGGACTTTTCCTGACCCGTCGTGACGAACCGGTACCTGGCACCTGTCTGACGGTCACCCTGGAGGGCCGCCGGCCCCTGGTCGCCGAGGTGCAGGCGCTCACCGTCGACTCCCAGATCCCCTCCCCCCGCCGCACGACGTCCGGCCTGGAGACCTCGCGCGTCTCGATGATGCTGGCCGTCCTGGAGCAGCGCGGCCGGATCAGCGCGCTCGGCAAGCGGGACATCTACTCGGCGACGGTCGGCGGCGTGAAGCTCTCGGAGCCCGCCGCGGACCTCGCGATCGCCCTCGCCCTGGCGTCCGCCGCCAGTGACACCCCGCTGCCCAAGAACCTCGTCGCGATCGGCGAGGTGGGCCTCGCGGGCGAGGTCAGACGGGTCACGGGCGTCCAGCGCAGGCTCGCCGAGGCCCACCGTCTGGGCTTCACGCACGCACTCGTACCGGGCGATCCCGGCAGGATCCCCGCGGGCATGAAGGTCCTGGAAGTGGCCGACATGGGGGACGCCCTGCGGGTCCTGCCGCGCTCCCGTCGCCGAGAGGCCCCACAGGACGCGGAGGACCGCCGGTAGACTTTGCCCTGGTCTCGCCCGTCCGTACGAACGAGTGCGCGAAACGGGGACGCCCCAGACCCCAGTGACCGGAGGAGTGCAGTGGCAGCCAACGACCGGGCGGCAGCTCCCGGAAAGTCCGGTGGGAGTTCCGGTTCCGACGGCCTGATGCGCGCCGCGCTGAGCGCGGTGGCCCCCGGCACGGCCCTGCGCGACGGCCTGGAGAGGATCCTCCGCGGCAACACCGGCGGGCTGATCGTGCTGGGCTCCGACAAGACGGTCGAAGCGATGTGCACGGGCGGGTTCGTCCTGAACGTGGAGTTCGCGGCCACGCGCCTGCGTGAGCTGTGCAAGCTCGACGGCGGCATCGTGGTCTCCTCCGACCTGTCGAAGATCCTCCGGGCCGGCGTCCAGCTGGTGCCCGATCCCATGATCCCCACGGAGGAGACCGGCACCCGGCACCGCACGGCGGACCGGGTCAGCAAGCAGGTCGGCTTCCCGGTCGTCTCGGTCTCGCAGTCCATGCGCCTGATCGCCCTGTACGTCGACGGGCAGCGCCGGGTCCTGGAGGACTCCGCGGCGATCCTGTCCCGCGCGAACCAGGCGCTGGCCACCCTGGAGCGCTACAAACTCCGCCTGGACGAGGTCGCGGGAACGTTGTCAGCGCTGGAGATCGAGGACCTGGTGACGGTCCGGGACGTCTCGGCGGTGGCCCAGCGACTGGAGATGGTGCGTCGCATCGCCACCGAAATCGCCGAATACGTGGTCGAACTGGGCACGGACGGACGACTGCTCGCCCTCCAGCTCGACGAGCTGATCGCGGGCGTGGAGCCGGAGCGCGAACTGGTGGTCCGGGACTACGTCCCCGAGCCGACGGCCAAGCGTTCCCGCACGGTCGACGAGGCGCTGCACGAACTGGACGCGCTCACCCACGCCGAGCTCCTGGAACTGTCCACGGTCGCCCGCGCGCTGGGCTACACCGGCTCCCCCGAGGCACTGGACTCGGCGGTGTCCCCACGCGGCTTCCGCCTGCTGGCGAAGGTGCCGCGCCTCCCCGGAGCCATCATCGACCGTCTCGTGGAGCACTTCAGCAGCCTGCAGAAGCTGCTCGCCGCGAGCGTCGACGACCTCCAGACGGTGGACGGCGTGGGCGAGGCGCGGGCCCGCAGCGTCCGCGAGGGCCTGTCCCGACTGGCCGAGTCCTCGATCCTGGAGCGTTACGTCTAAACCGTCCCCGCGTGCGGCAGCGCGTGACCGCCGGGGGCGCGACGGGCGGAGGCACCGCGGGGGGCGAGCGGGCGCGCGCTCAGTCGTCCTTGAGCACGAACGACGCCTGCGCCTTCGCGAAGCCCGGGGCCTGCGCCTCGAGGAGATACGTGCCGGCCTTGGCCGTCCCGGCCGGCGGAGTCGCGCACTGGGGGGCGCTCGGCCTGCGGTCCCACTTCACGGTGTAGGTGAAGCTCTGCCCGGCCGGCACCCGGTACAGCAGGCTCCCGGTTGCCTTGGGGCAGTCGGCGGAGGACCAGTAGTCGTCGTCGTCGGACGCCTGAGTGATCGTCAGCACCGCCCGCTTCGGGCCGAGATCGACCTTGCAGTCGCTCGCCGAGCTGTTCTTCGCGATCAGCTGGAAGGTCGGCGTCTGGTCGGGCGAGTAGTCGTTGCGGACACTGCGCAGCGTCCAAGTGACCGCGCCCGCAGTGCAGTCGGGGAGAGCGGTGCCGACGGGCAGCGTCGTGGCCGTACCGCCGCCACCGCCGCCGGCCCCGGCCCCGCCCGCGTCGGCGCCTGCCGCGTTGCCGTCACCGCTGCCGTTGGCGCCGTCGTCGGTGTCGCCGGCACCGGCCGAGCCGCCGCCCGAACCACCGGAACCGGCGCCCGCGTCCGCACCCGATCCGTCGGTGGACCCCGGGCTCGACTCGTCGCGCCCGCCCGGGTTCTGGCTGATCGCGGGCCCGGATCCGGACGGCCCGGGCGTGATGGACGAGGCGGGGTTCTTGCCGTTGCCCTTACCGGCCCCGTTCCTGCCCCCGCCCCCGCCCGAGGTCACGACCCACAAGGTCAGCAACGCCAACAGGGCGAACACGGACAGCAGTACGACCCTCCGTCGCCAGTAGATGGAGGAGGGAAGCGGCCCGACCGGATTGCGCAGAGATCCCACGGCGCAAACTGTACGAGAGATCGTGGTGTTCACCGGCCCCACCCGCCGCTGGGAACACAACTTTTCCGGATCATCATCCCGGAAACCGTTCTCGCGCGCCCGACTTCGGCCCGCCGGGTCATCGCTCCTTGACGATCACCCCGCCGCACCCACCGCCGCACCCCCGGCACGCGCGCGTCCCGGCCGAGTGGCGGTGCACGCGCGGGCGCCGGTGGGCATGGCAGGATCGGAAGGGCCATGACTGCGCCCACGAAGCCCCCGCACAGCGGCCCCGCCCGGGCCGAAGCCGACGCCGACGCCCTCGGGGCGGACCTGCACTCCCCCGTGATCGACTGGTTCGACGACAACGCCCGTGACCTGCCCTGGCGACGCCCCGAAGCCGGCGCGTGGGGCGTGATGGTCAGCGAGTTCATGCTCCAGCAGACGCCGGTCAGCCGGGTCCTGCCGGTCTACGAGCAGTGGCTCGCCCGCTGGCCGCGCCCCGCCGACCTGGCCGCCGAGGCCCCGGGCGAGGCGGTACGCGCCTGGGGGCGGCTCGGCTACCCGCGCCGCGCCCTGCGACTGCACGGCGCCGCGACGGCGATAACGGAACGGCACGGCGGCGACGTGCCGTCCGACCACGCCCAGCTGCTCGCGCTGCCCGGCATCGGCGAGTACACGGCCGCGGCCGTCGCCTCCTTCGCGTACGGGCAGCGGCACGCCGTCCTGGACACCAACGTCCGCCGGGTCTTCGCGCGCGCCGTGACGGGCGTGCAGTACCCGCCGAACGCCACCACGGCCGCCGAGCGCAGACTCGCCCGTGCCCTGCTGCCCGACGACGAGCCGACGGCGGCGCGTTGGGCCGCCGCGTCCATGGAGCTCGGCGCGCTCGTGTGCACGGCCAGGAACGAGACGTGCGTGCGCTGCCCGATCGCCGGGCAGTGCGCGTGGCGGCTCGCGGGCAAGCCGGAGCACGACGGACCGCCGCGCCGCGGTCAGACGTATGCCGGCACCGACCGGCAGGTCCGGGGCAAGCTCCTCGCCGTCCTGCGGGACGCGCACGCGCCCGTGCCGCAGACCGCCCTCGACCGCGTGTGGCACGAGCCGGTGCAACGCGCGCGTGCGCTGGACGGGCTCGTCGCGGACGGACTGGTGGAGCCGCTCCCCGGCGGGCTGTACCGCCTGCCGCTGAGCTGACCGCCACCGAGCCGGCCGTCACCGAGGTGGCTGCCACTGAGGAGACTGCGACCGAGCTGACTGCCACTGAGGTGACCGCGACCGAGCTGACGCATGGTCACTTCACAGGCGGCGGCGTCCTTCACAGACTTCATCGAGCCGTGACGGTGCCTGTGTCACACACAACGAGGGGGCAAAGCGCCCCATACTTGGGCCATCGAGCCTGGCTCTCTACCCAGAACTCATTTCCGTTACACAACCGACGGACAGCCGAGCGCTAGCCGCAGGCTGCTTCGGACAGCCCCGTGACAACACCTCCGTAGCTTCGTTTGCGTGCCCACCGAGAACACCGGGCCACCGACCACAGCAGGAACCGGCAGGCGACAGCCCGCCGGAACGGGGAAAAGACGGAGGGGTTCACCATGGCGCAGGGCGAGGTGCTCGAGTTCGAGGAATACGTCCGCACGCGGCAGGACGCACTGCTGCGCAGCGCCCGACGTCTGGTCCCGGACCCGGTCGACGCACAGGACCTCCTGCAGACCGCGCTGGCCCGCACGTACGGCCGCTGGGACGGCATCGCGGACAAGCGGCTCGCGGACGCCTACCTGCGCCGGGTCATGATCAACACGCGCACCGAGTGGTGGCGGGCCCGCAAGCTGGACGAGGTGCCGACGGAGCAGCTCCCGGACGCCCGGGTGGACGACTCCACCGAGCAGCACGCCGACCGCGCCCTGCTGATGGACGCGATGAAAGTCCTGGCTCCGAAGCAGCGCAGCGTCGTGGTGCTGCGACACTGGGAGCAGATGTCCACGGAGGAGACCGCCGCTGCCCTCGGCATGTCGGCGGGGACGGTCAAGAGCACGCTGCACCGGGCGCTCGCCCGGCTCCGCGAGGAGCTGGAGGCCCGCGACCTGGACGCACGCGCGCTGGAGCGTGAGGAGCGGGAGCGTTGCACGGCGGCCTGACCGACAAGGGCGGTGTCGATGGCCCCGTCGTGCGCCCCGGGGGCGGGCGGCGAGGCGCCGGGGGATCCTTCGACATGAACCATGGGCCGACACCGGCCCGAGGCGCCATCCAGGCGGCGACCACGGCGATGGCCGTGCTCGCCGCCCTTGCCCTTTTCGCCTCGGCCTGTGCGACCGGCGGCACCGGCGCACGCGACGAGGGGCCGGCGCACGGCGACGCGGTGGCGGGCGCGAACCCCATGCCCGAGGCCGCCGCCTCCGAGAGCCTCGACCAGTCGGACGCGGTCCAGCTCATCAAGGACGACCCGGCGGTCTCGGCCGAGGTCAAGGGCGGGCTCAAGCCCTGCGTCGGCGACGAGTACCCGGTGGACGTCTCCTACGGCAACCTGACCGGCGGTACCGGCGACGACGTCATCGTCAACGTGCTGACCTGCGGTGACGCGGTCGGTGTGGGCTCCTACGTGTACCGCGAGAGCGACGACGGCTACCAGAACGTGTTCAAGGCAGAGGAGCCTCCCGTCTACGCGGAGATAGACCGGGGCGACCTCGTGGTGACCAAACAGGTGTACGAGAAGGGCGACCCGGTCTCCAGTCCGTCCGGCGAGAACGTGATCACGTACCGCTGGGCCTCGGGCCGCTTCATGAAGGAGTACAGCTGGCACAACGACTACAGCAGCGTCGGCGGCGGGGCGCCGACGCCGGTGCCGGAGACCGGCTGACCCGCCCGGAAGCGGGCGATCGCAAAAAACTTCGGCCGGCGTGAACCGATCGGGGTGCTCGGTGCGATCAATGAGTGGACGGGCAAGGCGGCGGCGCGGGAAGTGAACGCTCGCCGTGCTTCGCGCGTCCCTCCAAGGGGCGCTCCGACAGGAACCCGACAGCAGCACGAGACCGCATACGAGAACTGAGAGCACCGGGATGGCAGACCAGACCCACGTCCTGTTCGTCGAGGACGACGACGTCATCCGCGAAGCCACCCAGCTCGCCCTGGAGCGGGACGGCTTCGCGGTCACCGCGATGCCCGACGGCCTCTCCGGCCTGGAGGCGTTCCGGGCCGACCGGCCCGACATCGCCCTGCTGGACGTGATGGTCCCCGGCCTGGACGGCGTGAGCCTGTGCCGGCGCATCCGCGACGAGTCCACGGTGCCGGTGATCATGCTGTCGGCGCGCGCCGACTCCATCGACGTCGTCCTCGGCCTGGAGGCCGGCGCCGACGACTACGTGACCAAGCCGTTCGACGGAGCGGTGCTGGTCGCGCGGATCCGCGCCGTGCTGCGCCGCTTCGGTCACGCGGGCGGCGGCGACCGCACCGAGCCCGAGGCCGCCGCCGAGGGGGGTGTGCTGGCCTTCGGCGACCTGGAGATCGACACCGAGGGCATGGAGGTGCGCCGGGCCGGACAGCCGGTGGCGCTCACGCCCACCGAGATGCGGCTGCTGCTGGAGTTCTCCTCCGCTCCGGGCACGGTCCTCTCCCGCGACAAGTTGCTGGAGCGGGTGTGGGACTACGGCTGGGGCGGCGACACCCGGGTCGTCGACGTCCATGTGCAGCGGCTGCGGACGAAAATCGGTCAGGACCGCATCGAGACGGTCCGCGGCTTCGGCTACAAGCTGAAGGCCTGAGCGGGGCGGGGACAGGGATATGCGGGGGATGATCGAGCGTCTGGTACCGGCGCGCGCGGCGGGCGCGGGCATCCGCACAGGGCTGCGATGGAAGCTGAGTGCGGCGATCGCGCTGGTCGGGGCGCTGGTGGCGGTCGCGCTCAGCCTCGTCGTGCACAACGCCGCACGCGTGTCCATGCTGGACAACGCCCGGGACCTCGCCGACGAGCGGGTGCGGATCGCCCAACGCAACTACGAGCAGTCCGGGCGGCTGAACTTCCCCAACATCAAGATCGACGACCCCGGTCTGCCGACGTCGCTGCGGCACAAGATGCAGGAGGGGCGCCGGGCCACGTTCGTCTCCGACCGCCCCGGCGGAGTGCCCGACATCTGGGCCGCGGTGCCGGTCAAGGACGGGCACGTGCTGTCCCTGCACACCGGGTTCACCGACCGCAGCACGGACATCCTGAACGACCTCGACCAGGCTCTGGTGATCGGTTCCATCGCGGTCGTCCTCGGCGGCAGCGCGCTCGGGGTGCTCATCGGCGGGCAGCTCTCGCGCCGGCTGCGCAAGGCGGCCGCCGCGGCCAACCAGGTCGCCCGCGGCGAGTCGGACGTCCGCGTCCGGGACGCCATCGGCGGGGTCGTGCGGGACGAGACCGACGACCTGGCGAGAGCCGTGGACGCCATGGCGGACACGTTGCAGGAGCGGCTGGAGGCCGAGCGCCGGGTCACCGCGGACATCGCGCACGAGCTGCGCACCCCGGTCACGGGACTGCTGACGGCCGCCGAACTGCTGCCGCCCGGCCGGCCGACGGAGCTGGTCCTGGACCGGGCGCAGGCCATGCGCACCCTCGTGGAGGACGTGCTGGAGGTGGCCCGTCTCGACGGCGCCTCGGAACGCGCCGAGCTGCAGGACATCATCCTGGGCGAGTTCGTGGCCCGGCGGGTGGCCGCCAAGGACCCGGAGGCCGAGGTGCGGGTCGTGCACGAGTCGGTGGTCACGACCGACCCGCGCCGCCTGGAGCGGGTCCTGTTCAACCTGCTGGCCAACGCCGCCCGGCACGGCAAGCCGCCCATCCAGGTCACCGTCGAGGGGCGGGTCATCCGGGTCCGCGACCACGGTCCCGGTTTCCCGGAGAACCTGCTCGCCGAGGGGCCGAGCCGCTTCCGCACCGGAAGCGTCGACCGCGCCGGGCACGGGCACGGACTCGGACTCACCATCGCGGCCGGCCAGGCCCGCGTCCTGGGCGCCCGGCTGACCTTTCGCAACGTACGGCCGGCCGGAGCCGCGGAGCACATACCCTCCGAGGGCGCCGTCGCCGTCCTGTGGCTGCCCGAGCACGCCCCCACGAACACGGGCAGCTACCAGGTGATGCCGTAGGCCACCGGGGCCCGCAGAGGCCCACCGGGGGCCGGCGAGGCCCGCAGAGGCTCACCAGGGCCGGCGGGGCTCGCAGAGGCTTACCAGGGTCGCCGTACGCCCGCGGAAGTCCATCGGGGCGCGGGCCCGAGAGGCCCACCGGAGGCTACCGAGGCCTGCGGAAGTCCACCGGGGCGCCCGCGAACAGTGCGTGCGCCGAGGCTCGCGGGAAGTCTCCGGAGTCCGCCGAAGCCGGGCGGAAGTCCCGGAACCGCGGCGGCCCACCGGGTCCGACGGCGGGACGGGTGCGATGGCGGGAGCGGTCCGGCCGCCAGCCGAATCCGACTGCCGGACGAATGCGACCGCCAGACCGATCCGATCGCCGGACCGATCCGTTCGCCGGACCGATCCGATCGCCGGACGGATCCGATCGCCGAGCAGGTCCGACGGCCAGAGGGGTTCGACGGGCGGGCGCAGCTCCAGCGGCGGGCAGGGCTGACGGGGCACGCGGAGAAGGCCCCCCGGGGCGGACAGCGCCGGGAGGCCTTCGGTCGTGGTGGCCGGGTCAGACGGCCTCGACCACGGGCGGCTGCGGGGCCGCAGCGCCGGCCGGGGCATCGGGCTTCTGCGGCCCGGCGCCCTTCAGCGGGACTTCCTTGACGAACACCGCGGCCGCCAGTGCGCCCACCGCCACGACGGCGCCCAGCAGGAACGCCGAGTGCGTACCGGCCGACACCGCGTGCTGGTAGGCCTCACGGGCCGCAGCCGGAAGCTTCGCCAGGCTGGCCGCGTCCAGCTGAGCGGACTGTTCGGTGACCTTCGAGCCCAGCGCACCGGCCCGCTCGCTCATGACGTCCTGGACCCGGTTGTTGAACAGGGCGCCCATGATCGCGACGCCGAACGACGAGCCGAGCGTGCGGAAGAGGGTGGTGGACGAGGACGCGACGCCCATGTCCTTCATCTCGACGCTGTTCTGGGCGACCAGCATCGTGATCTGCATCAGGCAGCCCATGCCCAGGCCGACGACGGCCATGAAGACGCCGGAGGTGAGGCGGCTGGTCCCGGTGTCCATGGTCGACAGCAGGTACAGGCCGATCACCATCAGGACGCTGCCCACGACCGGGAAGACGTAGTACCTGCCGCTGTTGGTGGTCACCCGGCCCGCGACCATCGAGGTGACGAGCATCGCGCCGAGCATCGGCAGGAGCAGCAGCCCGGAGTTGGTCGCGGAGGCGCCCTGCACCGACTGCTGGTACAGCGGGAGGAAGAGCGTGGCTCCGAACATCACGAAGCCGGTGATGAAGCCGATGAGCGACATCAGGGTGAAGTTGCGGCTGCGGAAGATATGCAGCGGGACGATCGGCTCGGCGGCCCTGGTCTGCCAGAACACGAACCCGATGAGCGAGGCGACGCCGATCCCGATGAGTTCCATGATCCGCGCGGACGTCCACGCGTACTCCGTGCCGCCCCAGGTGGTGACCAGGACGATGGAGGTGATGCCGACGGTCAGCAGCGTCGCGCCCAGGTAGTCGATCCTCGACTGCGAGCGCTTCTTCGGCAGGTGCAGGACGGCGCTGATGAGGGACAGCGAGACCACGCCGAGCGGCAGGTTGATGTAGAAGGACCAGCGCCAGCCCCAGTTGTCGGTGATGGTGCCGCCGACCAGCGGACCGCCGATCATCGCGAGCGCCATGACGCCGGCCATCATGCCCTGGTACTTGCCGCGCTCGCGGGGCGGGATCAGGTCGCCGATGATCGCCATGACGCCGACCATCAGACCGCCCGCGCCGAGGCCCTGGACCGCGCGGAAGCCGATCAGTTCGCCCATGTTCTGGGCCATGCCGCTGAGCGCGGACCCGATCAGGAAGATGACGATCGACGACATGAAGGCGCCCTTGCGCCCGTACATGTCACCGATCTTGCCCCAGATCGGGGTGGAGGCCGCGGTGGCGAGGGTGTACGAGGTGACCACCCAGGAAAGGTGTTCGAGACCTCCCAGCTCGCCGACGATCGTCGGCATCGCCGTGCCCACGATCATGTTGTCGAGCATCGCGAGCATCATCGTGATCATGAGTGCCAGCAGGACGACCCGCACACTCCTGGGCTGTTTCTCGGCTTCTGTCTCGGTCGTCTGCGTGTCCGCCATCGTTCCCACTCCCCTGGACCACTCACCGCCGCCGGCCACTTACTTGCCGCCCGGCTAGTTCACTACACTGGGGAAGGTAGACCTGTAACTAGCCGGGCGTCAAGTAAGTTTTTCGGGGCGCGCCGGCCGGACGGCACCTGACTTTTCGCGGGAGCCCGAGACGTACGAGGATGGACGTCACCATGGACGGCACCAAGCAGCAGCGTCGCGGCAACACCCGCCAGCGCATCCAGGACGTGGCACTCGAACTCTTCGCCGAACAGGGCTACGAGAAGACCTCGCTCCGCGAGATCGCGGAGCGCCTGGAGGTCACCAAGGCGGCCCTGTACTACCACTTCAAGACCAAGGAAGAGATCACCGTCAGCATCTTCACGGATCTGACGAAGCCGATCGAAGACCTGATCGAGTGGGGCAGGAGCCAGCCGCACACCCTGGAGACGAAGCACGAACTCGTGCGCCGCTACAGCCGGGCTCTCTCCGAGGCGGCCCCGCTCTTCCGCTTCATGCAGGAGAACCAGGCGACGGTGCGCGAGCTCCAGATCGGCGACTCGTTCAAGGACCGCATGCGGAGCCTGCGCGACATCATCATCGACCCGGAGGCCCCGCTGACCGACCAGGTCCGCTGTGTGAGCGCCATCTTCACGCTGCACGCCGGGATGTTCTTCCTGCAGGACCTCGAAGGCGACCCCGAGGAGAAGCGGCTGGCCGTCCTCGAGGTCGCCGTCGATATGGTGACCCAGGCGCACCAGGGCGCCTGATCACGCCGGCGTCGCCGGCGTCAGACCTTCACGCCCTTGGAGTGCAGGAAGGTGACCGGGTTTATCGCCGAACCGTAGTTGGCGGTCGTCCGGATCTCGAAGTGCAGGTGCGGACCGCTGGAGTTGCCGGTGCTGCCGGACAGCGCGATCTTCTGGCCGGTCTTCACGACCTGGCCGATCTTCACGTCGATGCGCGAGAGGTGGGCGTACTGCGAGTAGACGCCGCTGGCGTGCTTGATCACGATGGCGTTGCCGTAGGCCGGGCCGTCGCCGGCGCCGTTGCCGCCGGCCTTGACCACCGTGCCGCCGTGGGCGGCCATGACCTTGGTGCCGCTCGGCACGGCGAAGTCCTGACCGCTGTGGGTGGACTGCCACATCTTGCCGGCCTGGGCGAACCCGGCGGACAGCGTGTACTTCTTCACCGGGTCGACCCAGGAGGCCGACACGGCCTTCTTGGCGGCGGCGGGCGCCGCGGCGGGGGCGGCGGCGGACGCCACTCCGGTCCCCAGCACGACCGAGGCGCCCACTGCGGCGGCCCCGACGGCCACGCGGGTGCGGAGCAGGGACGTACGGGAAGAACGGAACGTGACGCGCTGGAACATGAAGACCTCACGGGGAAGGGGACAGAAGAAACCACCCGGCGTGAACGTCCGCCGCAGTGGCCATCCCTTGGTAACCCCGAGGCCCATGAGGGCTCAAACGTGTGATCTACGACGTAAGCTAGTACTTCATACCAAAACTTCTCACTTCTTGACAGGACGCCCGTTACGGACACTTCCGACATCACCCACACCAGAAGGCTGCGATGACGTCCCGGGCCTCGAGTCGGTGTCCTTTTTGTTCTGTTTCGTGATGTGACTATCCGGCCTAGTAGGGCCCAAATCCCTTGTGCGGCATGTCACCGGCCGCCCGCCTCAAGGGACTTCGGAATGTGACGGCGACTACTCCCGCACCCCGTAGGGCACTTGTGACCCCGGTCACGATCGCGTGCACGGGTCTGTGACGGGCCTCTCAGTCGGCTCTACCGTCCAGTAACCCGCTGGTTTCCCCCGGTAACCCCTTGGTTCCCCGCAAGTCATCCCCACCGATCAGCATGCCCACGACACCGGCAGCGCAAGGACGCGAGAGGACCCCACACATGACCAGAGGCACCTGGAAGCGCCGCATCACCATGACCGCCGTAGCCACGGCCGCCGCCACGGCCCTGGCCGTTCCGGTCGGAGCCCAGGCCGCTACGGCCGCCGGCGCCTCCACCGCCGCTGCCACCGCCTCCGCGTCCGCCGCGGCGGACGTCGACTACGCGACCTGGCAGCAGGACTGTCAGACGGTGATGAACCAGGCCCTGCCGGCGCTGAAGCAGCGGATCGCCGCTGCCAAGCCGGGCGAGAAGCAGGCGATCGTCTTCGACGTCGACAACACCACCCTGGAGACCGACTACGGCTTCAGCTACCCGTCGCCGGCCAACAAGCCCGTCCTCGAGGTGGCCAAGTACGCCCAGGAGCACGGCGTCTCCCTGTTCTTCGTCACCGCCCGCCCGGGCATCATCTCCGGGGTGACCGACTACAACCTCAAGTCCGTCGGCTACAAGGTCTCCGGTCTGTACGTACGCGGCTTCCTCGACCTCTTCAAGGACGTCGCCGCCTACAAGACCGCCCAGCGCGTCACCATCGAGTCCAAGGGCTACACGATCATCGCGAACATCGGCAACAGCGCCACCGACCTCTCTGGCGGCCACGCCGAGACGACGTACAAGCTGCCCGACTACAACGGCCAGCTGTCGTAGGAGCGCATGCGAAAGGGGCCGGTGCTGTTCAGCACCGGCCCCTTTCGCGGGCTCAACCCCTGGGGGGTCAGGCGTCCTTGCTCAGGTTCGGTCCGGCGCCGCCGGCCGCCTGCTCGATCGGCGGGACGTCGGGCAGCGCCGACTTCTCCTCGCCGCGGAAGGTGAAGGTCTTGGTCTCACCCTCGCCCTCGGTGTCCACGACCACGATGTGACCGGGACGCAGCTCGCCGAAGAGGATCTTCTCCGACAGCGTGTCCTCGATCTCGCGCTGGATCGTGCGACGCAGCGGCCGCGCGCCCAGCACCGGGTCGTAACCCTTCTTGGACAGCAGCTCCTTGGCGGACTGGGACAGCTCGATGCCCATGTCCCGGTCCTTGAGCCGCTCGTCGACCTTGCCGACCATCAGGTCGACGATCTTGAGGATGTCCTCCTGCGTGAGCTGCGGGAAGACGACCACGTCGTCGACGCGGTTGAGGAACTCGGGGCGGAAGTGCTGCTTGAGCTCGTCCGACACCTTGTTCTTCATGCGCTCGTAGTTGGTCTTCGAGTCGCCCGAGGCGGCGAAGCCCAGGTTGAAGCCCTTGGAGATGTCCCGGGTGCCGAGGTTGGTCGTCATGATGATGACCGTGTTCTTGAAGTCCACGACCCGGCCCTGGGAGTCGGTCAGGCGACCGTCCTCCAGGATCTGCAGCAGCGAGTTGAAGATGTCCGGGTGGGCCTTCTCGACCTCGTCGAAGAGGACGACGGAGAACGGCTTGCGGCGCACCTTCTCGGTCAGCTGGCCGCCCTCCTCGTAGCCCACGTAGCCGGGGGGCGAACCGAAGAGACGCGAGACCGTGTGCTTCTCGCTGAACTCCGACATGTCGAGGGAGATCAGCGCGTCCTCGTCGCCGAAGAGGAACTCGGCGAGCGCCTTGGACAGCTCGGTCTTACCGACGCCGGACGGGCCGGCGAAGATGAACGAACCACCGGGACGCTTCGGGTCCTTCAGACCGGCACGCGTACGGCGGATCGCCTTCGACAGCGCCTTGACGGCGTCGACCTGGCCGATGACCCGCTTGTGGAGCTCGTCCTCCATGCGCAGCAGACGCGAGGACTCCTCCTCGGTCAGCTTGAAGACCGGGATGCCGGTGGCGGTCGCGAGGACCTCGGCGATCAGCTCGCCGTCGACCTCGGCGACGACGTCCATGTCGCCGGCCTTCCACTCCTTCTCCCGCTTGGCCTTGGCGGCCAGGAGCTGCTTCTCCTTGTCGCGCAGGGAGGCGGCCTTCTCGAAGTCCTGCGAGTCGATCGCGGACTCCTTGTCGCGGCGGACGCCGGCGATCTTCTCGTCGAATTCGCGGAGGTCCGGCGGAGCGGTCATCCGGCGGATGCGCATCCGGGAGCCGGCCTCGTCGATCAGGTCGATCGCCTTGTCCGGCAGGAAGCGGTCCGAGATGTACCGGTCGGCCAGGGTGGCGGCCTGGACCAGCGCCTCGTCGGTGATGGAGACGCGGTGGTGGGCCTCGTACCGGTCGCGCAGACCCTTGAGGATCTCGATCGTGTGCGGCAGGGACGGCTCGGCGACCTGGATGGGCTGGAAGCGGCGCTCGAGGGCCGCGTCCTTCTCCAGGTGCTTGCGGTACTCGTCCAGCGTGGTGGCGCCGATGGTCTGCAGCTCACCACGGGCCAGCATCGGCTTCAGGATCGAGGCGGCGTCGATGGCGCCCTCGGCGGCACCCGCACCGACCAGCGTGTGCAGCTCGTCGATGAACAGGATGATGTCGCCGCGGGTGCGGATCTCCTTGAGGACCTTCTTCAGGCGCTCCTCGAAGTCACCGCGGTAGCGGGAGCCGGCGACCAGCGCACCGAGGTCCAGGGTGTAGAGGTGCTTGTCCTTGAGGGTCTCGGGCACCTCGCCCTTGACGATGGCCTGGGCGAGGCCCTCGACGACGGCGGTCTTGCCGACGCCGGGCTCGCCGATGAGCACCGGGTTGTTCTTGGTGCGGCGGGACAGCACCTGCATGACCCGCTCGATCTCCTTCTCGCGCCCGATGACCGGGTCGAGCTTGGACTCACGAGCGGCCTGGGTGAGGTTCCGGCCGAACTGGTCGAGGACCAGGGACGTCGAGGGCGTGCCCTCGGCAGGACCGCCACTGGCGCCGGCGGTCTCCTTGCCCTGGTAGCCGGAGAGCAGCTGGATGACCTGCTGCCGCACCCGGTTGAGGTCGGCGCCCAGCTTGACCAGGACCTGGGCGGCGACGCCCTCGCCCTCACGGATCAGGCCGAGCAGGATGTGTTCCGTGCCGATGTAGTTGTGGCCCAGCTGAAGCGCCTCGCGGAGCGACAGCTCAAGGACCTTCTTGGCACGGGGGGTGAAGGGGATGTGCCCGGACGGGGCCTGCTGCCCCTGCCCGATGATCTCCTCCACCTGCTGGCGGACCGCCTCGAGCGAAATCCCGAGGCTCTCAAGGGCCTTGGCGGCGACACCCTCACCCTCGTGGATCAGGCCCAGGAGGATGTGCTCGGTGCCGATGTAGTTGTGGTTGAGCATCCGGGCTTCTTCCTGAGCCAGGACGACAACCCGCCGCGCGCGGTCGGTGAACCTCTCGAACATCGTTAATCGCTCCTCAGAGCGGTCAGGCAGTGGGGGGAACTTCCCCTCCCTGTCCTTCCGCAGCTTAGTCCCGCAAGCGGGGACCGCTCATTCCAACTGCCGACACCGTCGATGGCCTCCTGACCCCGAACGCCGACATCTGCTCCAACCCGATGGTGCGAGACGATGTTCCCGCAGGCCAGGCAGTTACCCCAGTCGCCAGTACGCCGATGGCGAACGTGAGACGTGCCTTGCCTGCGTGTCGCCCCCTCCCACTAGGGATGTCTTACCCGCCGGGACTGACACTCCATGCCGTGGGCACCGGTTCCCTCCGCTACGGGCGAACAACCTTGCGTCTCGCGACACCCGCCCCGCCGTGATCGACGGCACGGTGTGCAGTCGCGGAAACACCCAGCGTAACTCGGGGGCCTTTCGGACGGTTGGACTTGGCATGGTTGGCTCAGTTCCCTCCGTGAACCCCCCGGCGGCCCGCTCGGCCTCCTCTTCACCGCCCATCGTTCCTCTCCCTCGACGGCCGTCGGACCCGGCCGACCGGATCCGTGACTGGTACGAGAACGAACTGGGCTGGGCGACCGTGCCCGGGAATCCACCGCGGCTCAGGACCGGCGAGCGCTTCGACGTCCTGGACGTACCGGCCGAGGCGGGGCGCGCGGCGCTCCGGCGACTGGCGCCGGCCTCTCCGGTGGCCGTGCGGGGCGACCGGATGCTGCTGCTGGTGGCTGCCGGCTGCGCGGAGGAGGTGCCGGGGGTCCTGGAGTGGCTGGAGTGGGGCACGCTGCCCCTGGGCCTGACGGTGCTCGGGTCCGGCGGCCTCATCGAGGCGCCCTGGCCTGCGGACCGGGCTCCCTGCCGCGCCACCGGATCGGACCGCGGGCCGGTGCAGGGGGCCGCCGTGTGGTTGCGGCCCCCCGTTGCAGGGCGCGAGGTCGAGGCCTCGCTGCCGACCATGTCGGCGCTGGGGGGCGTGAAGGACGCCCCCGATCTGGTACGGCTGGTGGACACGCTGGCGACGCAATGCCACCGTGTCCGGCTGCTGGGCGCGTGCGCTCAGCCGTTGGCCTTCTCGTAGGCCTCGCGAATGGTCGCCGGAACACGGCCGCGGTCGTTGACCTCGAAACCGTTCTCCTTGGCCCACGCGCGGATCTGAGCGGTGTCCTGGCTTCCGCCGGAAGCGGCGCGCGTCTTTCCACGCCCGCCCGCGGCACGACCGCCGGTGCGCCGGCCGCCCTTCACGTAGGGCTCGAGAAGTCCACGCAGCTTGTCCGCATTGGTGGTCGTGAGATCGATCTCGTAGGTCTTGCCGTCCAGCGCGAACGTCACGGTCTCGTCCGCCTCGCCGCCGTCGAGGTCGTCGACAAGAAGGACCTGAACCTTCTGTGCCACCGGATTTCCTTTCATCGAAAACGTGAGGGTCGGGGTCCGCGGCGTCCGCCGTTTAGCCGCGCCCTGTTATATGCAGTACTGCAGTACGTCGGAAAGCAAACCGCTTTTGCTGGGAAAACACAAACCCTCGGCCAAGGCTGACGGCCCGCCCACCGACCGGAAACGTGCGCGTTTCGGACATAGGGAACCCGGGCAAGGCAGGTCGGCGGGAATGGGTGCGACGATCACAGATGCAGAAGCATCCGACTGTTGCCCAAGGTGTTCGGTTTCACTCGTTCGAGTCCGAGGAACTCCGCGACACCCTCGTCATAGGAACGCAGCAGCTCCGCGTAGACATCGGTGTCGACCGGCGTCTCACCGATCTCCACGAACCCGTGCTTGGCGAAGAAGTCCACTTCGAAGGTGAGGCAGAAAACCCGGCGAACGCCGAGCCAACGTGCGGTGTGGACCAACTTCTCCAACAACCGGTGTCCGACGCCGGCACCCTTCAGCCCGGGCTTCACCGCGAGAGTCCGCACTTCCGCCAGGTCTTCCCACATGACGTGCAGGGCGCCGCAGCCGACCACCTCGGCGTTGTCGTCGCGTTCGGCGACCCAGAACTCCTGGATGTCCTCGTAAAGCGTGACCGTCGCTTTGTCGAGCAGGATGCCGCCGCGGACGTAGGCGTCGAGGAGGCGGCGCACGGCGGGGACATCGCCGGTCCGGGCCCGCCGGACGGTGATGGCTTTAGCGGTGACTTCGGGGTTCTCGGCCGAGGGACTCTCTGCTGACATGTACGGACGCTATCGCCCGTCGTGCTCCGTCGCCGAGGCGGGGTTCTGCGCGGCGCCGCCCTTACCGGCCTCGGTCTGCGCACTCGGTGCGGCGGGTGCACTCGGCGTTGTTGCGGGTTCTGCGGTTTCCGGGCCTTGGACCATGCGCACGGCGTCGCTCAGCGCGCGCCGCTGTTCGTCGCTCATCATCCCGAAGAAGGCGACGAGAGCGGCGGCGGGGTTGTCGCTCTGCGCCCAGGCGTCGTTCATCAGGGCGGCGGCGTAGGCGGCCCGGGTGGAGACCGCCTCATATCGATAGGCCCGCCCTTCCGCTTCACGGCGCACCCAGCCCTTCTGATGGAGATTGTCCAAAACGGTCATCACGGTGGTGTACGCGATGGACCGTTCCTGCTGAAGGTCTTCCAGGACTTCTCGAACGGTGACCGGGCGGTTCCACTTCCACACCCGCGTCATGACCGCGTCTTCGAGTTCTCCCAATGGGCGAGGCACAGCTCAGAACAATAGTGGGAGATCACTCCGATCGCGTGCCGGACGGGCACTTTCACCAGCAAACGGCAACAAAAAGGGCGCGCGGCTCCGAAAGGAGCCGCGCGCCTCGGAGGGCGGCGGAGCGCTGGGGGCGGTCAGGCCTCCGGGGTCACGGAGGCCTGGCGGGTCCCCTCCGCGCGCGCGAGGGCCGCGTCGACGGCCGCGTCCTCCTTGGCCTTGTTGGCGCCGCCCTGGGTCTTCACGATCACCCTGATCAGGCCGATGAAGAACACCGCCATGACGACGGGGGGCAGCAACGCGGAGACGTAGTCCATGGAACCAGGGTAGCCAGGGAGGAACGGGACACCGGGGCGGGGTGGGCCGGGATCAGCCGACGGCGAGTCGTCGCTGCTCCGGGTCGGCGGGCGGCGGGGTCGGCCTGCGGCGCGGGAAGACCTCGCCCGGGGTGGGGACGGGCCGGCGCGCGGGCTCCGGGGCGGCGGGCTCGGCGGGCACGGGGCCCGGCGTGGCCGGCTTCCCGGCGGGCTTCTTCCGCGGCTCCTCCTTCGGCCTGCCGCCGGGGTCCGCGCCGGCCGCGGAACCCGCCGGCACAGGGAAGGGCGCCTCCTCCGAGAGGCCTCCGGGGAGGGCCAGGAGGCGCGTACGGGACGCCGGGACGGTCGCGGTGGCCGCCGGGGCCCTGCGGGCCGCACGACCGGCCAGCCGGGCGCGTACGTCCTGCTCGGCGAGCGTCTGGCAGCGCTCCAGGAGGGCCGCGCCCACCGGGTTGCCGCGCAGGGCGCGCAGCGCGGCGAGATCGTCGGGATCGGGCCGGTAGCCGGTGGCCAGCACCTCCTCCAGGAGCGCGAGGTAGCCGGCGGCGGTGCCGGGAAGGGCTGCGCGATACCGGCCGAGGTCGGCGACCAGGAAGGCCCGGAGCCGGGCGGCCTCGTGCATCGCCTCGTCGAGGGACTCGGCTAGGCGGTGGCAGTCCTGGATGTCCTCGGCGGAGACGGGGCCGGGGTGTAGGGCGAGGGCGAGGGCGCGGCGGAGCACGCGCAGCTCCTCCGCGCCGAACGCCAGGCCGCCGCGGGATCCGTAGGGCGTGGGCATGCGGCGACGATACGCGCTAATCAGACAAATTCGACATAACGGACGGGTGTGGCGCACCCGAATCCGCTCTCACGGCCCCGTCGGCCGGGCCGGGGCAGGGAGTCGCGTCGGCGGCCGGGACGGGGCGGGCGCAGGACGGGCCGCTACGGGGCGGGCGCAGGACGGGCCGCGAGGGTGCGGGACGGGACGGGAGCCGCGCAAGGCGGGACGCGGGCCAGGACGGGCGTCGCGTCGGGGGGACGGGGCGGGCGTAGCGTCGGCCGGGGTCGTCGGCCGCCCTCCCCCACTCCGGGAGGGCGGCCGGCTCACATGCGGGACACGTTCCGCTCGTACACCAGGCGCAGCCCGATCAGCGTCAGCCAGGGCTCGTGCTCGTCGATCACCGAGGACTCGCCCAGCACCGTCGGCGCCAGGCCGCCGGTCGCGATCACCGTCACGTCGTCCGGGTCCTCCGCGAGTTCCCGGGCCATCCGGGTCACCACGCCGTCGACCTGGCCGGCGAAGCCGTAGACGATCCCGGACTGCATGGCCTCGACCGTGTTCTTGCCGATCACGCTCCGGGGCCGGGCCAGTTCGATCTTGCGCAGCTGCGCGGCCTTGACGCCCAGCGCGTCCACCGAGATCTCGATGCCGGGTGCGATGACCCCGCCGACGTACTCCCCGCGCGCGCTGACCGCGTCGAACGTCGTCGCCGTGCCGAAGTCGACGACGATCGCCGGACCGCCGTAGAGCTCGTTCGCCGCGACGGCGTTGATGATGCGGTCGGCGCCGACCTCCTTGGGGTTGTCGAACAGGATCGGCACGCCCGTCTTCACGCCGGGTTCGACGAGCACGGCGGGCACGTCGCCGTAGTAGCGCCGCGTCACCTCGCGCAGCTCGTGCAGCACGGACGGCACCGTGGCGCAGATCGCGATGCCGTCGATGCCGTCGCCCAGCTCGTCCCCGAGGAGGGGGTGCATGCCCATCAGGCCCTGCAGGAGCACGGCCAGTTCGTCCGCCGTGCGGCGGGCGTCGGTGGAGATCCGCCAGTGCTCGACGATGTCCTCACCGTCGAAGAGGCCGAGCACGGTGTGCGTGTTGCCCACGTCGATCGTCAGCAGCATGGCCGGTCCCCGTTCCCTACTCCGCCGCCCGCAGATCCAGACCGATGTCCAGGATCGGCGAGGAGTGCGTCAGCGCGCCCACGGCGAGGAAGTCGACGCCCGTGTCGGCGTAGGCCTTGGCGTTGTCCAGGGTGAGCCGGCCCGACGCCTCCAGCAGCGCGCGCTCGCCCACGAGGGCCACGGCCTCGGCGCACTCGGCGGGCGTGAAGTTGTCCAGCAGGATGAGGTCGGCCCCCGCGTCGAGGACCTCGCGCAGCTGGTGCAGGGTGTCGACCTCGACCTCGATCGGCACGTCCGGGAAGGTCTCCCGCACCGCCTCGAAGGCCTCGGCGACACCGCCCGCGGCGACCACGTGGTTGTCCTTGACCAGTGCCGCGTCGGACAGCGACATGCGGTGGTTGACGCCCCCGCCGCAGCGGACGGCGAACTTCTCCAGCGAGCGCAGGCCCGGCGTCGTCTTGCGGGTGTCGCGCACGCGTGCCGCGGTGCCCTCCAGGACGTCCGCCCACGCGCGCGTGGCGGTGGCGATGCCGGACAGGCGGCACAGCAGGTTCAGCGCGCTGCGCTCGGCGGTGAGGAGGTCACGCGTGCGCGTGGTGACCGACAGCAGCTTCTGCCCGGCCTCCACGCGGTCGCCGTCCTCCACGTGCCGCTCGACCTCGAACTCGTCCGTGCAGACGACCGAGACGACCGCCTCGGCGATCCGCAGTCCCGCGACCACGCCCGCCTCGCGCGCGGTGAAGTCGGCGGTGGCGACCGCCTCCTCGGGGATGGTCGCGACCGTCGTCACGTCGACGCCGTGCGCCAGGTCCTCCTGGATGGCGACGTTGGCGATGTCCTCCACCTCGACGGGGTCCAGTCCGGCGTCGACCAGCAGCTGGGCGAGCGCGGGGTCGAGCCCGCACTCCTCGTATTCGGCGTATCCCTCGTCGGTGAATCCGGCGTCTGCGTCGGCGCCGCACGCACAGCCGTCGCCGCAGCCGACGCTCGGGGCGAGGGGAATGTCGGGGGTGCTCACGTCTGTCACTGCTCCTGGTGGTGCTGCCGGGTCGGGGGGAAGTCTGCGGTATCGGTGGTGTGTACGGCGAGGGTGCGGTCCGGATTCAGCCGTACGACGATGTGGCGGCGCCAGCCGGCGTCGTCGCGGTCGGCGTGGTCCTCGCGCCAGTGGCAGCCGCGGGTCTCCTCGCGCAGGAGGGCGGCGGCGACCAGCACGCGCGCGACGCACAGGAGGTTGGTGGCCTCCCAGGTGTCGACGCCGGGCTCGGCCGTCTTGCCGTTCTCGTCGAGGGCGTCGCGGGCCTCGGTGTGCAGCCGCTGCAACTGGTCGGCGGCCCTCTCCAGGGACGCGGCGGAGCGCAGTACGCCCGCGCCGTCGGTCATGATCCGCTGGATCGCGAACCGGGCCTCGGGGGCGAGCAGCGGGTGTGCGGGCCGCTCGGGGCGCTCCACGGGCGCGGGCACCCGCGCGCGCAGTGCGTCGTCCGTCCGGCTCGCGGCGATGTCGGCCACGATGCGCTCGGCGTACACGAGGCCTTCGAGGAGCGAGTTGGATGCCAGCCGGTTCGCGCCGTGCACGCCGGTGCAGGCGACCTCACCGCACGCGTACAGGCCCGGCACGGTCGTCCGGCCGCGGGAGTCGGTGCGCACGCCTCCGGAGGCGTAGTGGGCCGCCGGGGCGACCGGCACGGGCTCGGTGACCGGGTCGATGCCGTGGGCACGGCAGGCGGCGAGGATCGTCGGGAAGCGGTGCTCCCACATCTCGGCGCCGAAGTGGCGGGCGTCGAGGAACATGTGCTCGGCGTCCTGCTCCTGCATGCGGCGCATGATGCCCTTGGCGACGATGTCGCGGGGCGCGAGCTCGGCCAGCTCGTGCTGGCCGAGCATGAAGCGCACGCCGTCCGCGTCGACCAGGTGCGCGCCCTCGCCGCGCACGGCCTCCGAGACGAGGGGCTGCTGGCCCTCGGCGTCCGCGCCCAGGAACAGCACCGTCGGGTGGAACTGGACGAACTCCAGGTCGGAGACCTCCGCGCCCGCGCGCAGGGCGAGCGCCACGCCGTCGCCGGTGGACACCGAAGGGTTGGTGGTCGCGGAGAACACCTGGCCCATGCCGCCGGTCGCGAGGACGACGGCGGGGGCGTGCACGGCCCCCACGCCGTCGTGCTGGCCCTCACCCATGACGTGCAGGGTGACGCCGGCGGTGCGGCCTTCGGCGTCCGTGAGGAGGTCCAGGACGAGTGCGTTCTCGATCGTGCGCAGTCCCCGCGCGCGTACCGCCTCGACGAGCGCGCGGGAGATCTCCGCGCCGGTCGCGTCGCCACCCGCGTGCGCGATACGGCGACGGTGGTGGCCGCCCTCGCGGGTCAGTTCCAGGCCGCCTTCCTCGGACTCGTCGAAGTGCGCGCCGGTCTCGATCAGCCGGCGCACGGCGTCGGGCCCCTCGGTGACGAGGATGCGCACGGCCTCCTCGTCGCACAGGCCCGCGCCCGCCACCAGTGTGTCGTCCAGGTGCTGTTCGGGCGTGTCGCCGTCGCCCAGGGCCGCGGCTATGCCGCCCTGCGCCCAGCGGGTGGAGCCGTCGTCGAGGCGCGCCTTGGTGACGACGACCGTCCTCAGCCCCGCGGCCTCGCAGCGCAGGGCCGCGGTCAGGCCGGCGACGCCGGAACCGACGACCACCACGTCCGCGGAGATGTTCCACCCGGGCGCGGGTGCGTGCAGTCGTATGCCTGTGCTGGTCACGAGGCGGCTCCGAAGGTGAGGGGGAGGTTGTCGATCAGCCGGGTCGTGCCGACCCGGGCGGCGACGGCGAGAACGGCCTCGCCGGTGAAGTCGTCCTCGATCTCGGTGAAGTCGGACGGGTCGACGAGCGCGAGGTAGTCCAGCCGCAGCGGGGGGTCGAGCCGCAGGGCCTCGTCCAGGATCTGACGGGCGGCCGCGCGGACCGCGGCGGGATTGCCGGGGGTGGCCTTGGCGACCGCGTGCGCGTCGGCGGCCGCACGGGACTCGCCGATGGCGCTGAGCGCCTCGGCACGCGCGTGTGTGGCGGGCACCTCCCGCGCGCGGGCCCGCAGTGCTTCCTGCGCCGCGTGCCGGTCGCGGCCGGCGAAGAGGGCCTGGGAGAGGGCGAGCGCGGTGCGCCGCTCCCGCGCGGACAGATAGCGGTTGCGGCTGGACAGCGCCAGCCCGTCCTCCTCGCGCACGGTCGGCACGGCGACGATCTGCACGCCGAAGTTCAGGTCGCGCGTCATCCGGCGGATCAGGGCGAGCTGCTGGGCGTCCTTCTGTCCGAAGAGGGCGGCGTCGGGCCGGGTGAGGTGCAGCAGCTTGGCGACGACGGTGAGCATGCCGTCGAAGTGCCCGGGCCGGGAGCCGCCCTCCAGTCGCTCGCCCATGGGGCCCGCGGAGATGCGGACCTGCGGCTCGCCGCCCGGGTAGACCTCGTCCACGGACGGGGCGAACACGACGTCCGCGCCGGCCCGCCCGGCGATCTCGAGGTCGGCGTCCAGGGTGCGCGGGTAGCGGTCGAGGTCCTCGCCCGCGCCGAACTGCAGCGGGTTGACGAAGACCGTGACGACGACCTCGCCGCCGGGCCCGGCGAGCTCGCGGGCGGTACGCACCAGGGTGGCGTGCCCCTCGTGCAGGGCGCCCATCGTCATCACGACGGCCCGGCGGCCGTCACGCGTGCGTGCGTGCAGCTCGTCGGCGGTGCGCAGCAGGGCGACGGTCATCCGGCATCTCCTTCGGCGCCGTGCGGGCCGGTGCCGCCGGGGTCGGACGGGGCGCCGTGCGGGTGGCCGGCGAGCACCCCGAGGAGGTCCTCGGCGAGTTCGGGCTTGAGGAGCCCGTGGGCGAGCGCGCGGTCGGCGGTCGCGCGGGCCATCGCCAGATAGCCGGCGACGGTCTGCGGGGCGTGCTCGCGCAGCTGCGCGACGTGCGCGGCGACCGTGCCCGCGTCCCCGCGTGCGACGGGGCCGGTGAGCGCGGCGTCGCCCGAGCGCAGCGCGTTGTCGAGAGCGGCGCCGAGGAGCGGGCCGAGCATCCGGTCGGGTGCTTCCACGCCGGCCGCGCGCAGCAGCTCCATGGACTGGGCGACCAGGGTGACCAGGTGGTTGGCGCCCAGGGCGAGGGCCGCGTGGTAGAGCGGGCGGCTCTCCTCGGCGATCCACTCCGGCTCGCCGCCCATCTCGATCACCAGGGCCTCCGCGGCCATCCGCAGGCCGTCGGGCGCGGTGACGCCGAAGGAGCAGCCGGCCAGGCGCTGAACGTCCACCGGGGTGCCCGTGAAGGTCATCGCGGGGTGCAGCGCGAGCGGCAGGGCGCCCGCGCGCAGGGCGGGGTCGAGGACCTTCGCGCCGTACCGTCCGGAGGTGTGCACGAGGAGCTGGCCGGGGCGCACGGCGCCGGTCTCGGCGAGGCCCTCCACCAGGCCGGGCAGGGCGTCGTCGGGGACCGTCAGCAGCACCAGGTCAGCGCGTCGCAGGACCTCGGCGGGCGGGACGAGCGGCACGTCGGGCAGCAGGAGCCCGGCTCGTCGCCTGGAGGCGTCGGAGACACCCGAGACGGCGACCGGACGATGTCCGGCGAGCTGGAGGGACGCGGCCAGGGCGGGACCCACCCGGCCCGCGCCGACGACGCCGACGGCCAGCCGCGCGGGGCGGTCCCTCGGGTCTGGTTGTTGGGCTGTACTCACGCGACGCGGCCTTCCGTTCCAGTCCGCTCGGGGTACCGGACGATTTCTCGTCATGTTAACGCGATCCGTTCGAGGGGCGTCCGGTCGTCCACAGGCTGTGGGCTTTCCCACCCGGTTCCCGACATCGGACGGGACGGGCGGGAAATCTGGGGCACGAGTGGGTCGGGCGGCGCTCCGGGGCCCACGAGGGATTCCTGGGCGGGGGCCGCCGGGACAGCCGCCGGGAGAGCCGCCGGGATATGCGCGTGCTCACGCGCGGGGCGGCACGGCATCATCCGGAGCATGGCATACACGACGGACCAGGGCGACGAGAAGACGGCACAGCAGCGCCTCCGCGAGCGGCGGGCGGTCGCTCACCGGGAGGCGGAGCGCGTCCTGTCGCGCGCGGGATTCCGCGCAACGCTTCGCGACCGGCTCGCGTACCTCCACGAGCACGCACCCGACGTCCACGACCTGGACGAGTCCGGTGACATGTACGGCAACGGGGTCGTGGGAGCCCTGGAGGAGCGGGTCGCCGGCCTGCTCGGCACGGAGGCCGCCGCGTTCTTCCCGACCGGCACGATGGCCCAGCAGATCGCGCTGCGCTGCTGGGCGGGCCGCACCGGCAACCCGACGGTCGCGCTGCACGCGCTGAGTCATCCCGAGAGGTGGGAGCGGGGCGCGTTCAGCGCCGTCAGCGGGCTGCGCACCGTCCGGGTGACGGGGGAGCCCCGGCTGCCCACGGCGGAGGAGGTGCGCGGCTTCGAGGAGCCCTTCGGCGCGTTGATGCTGGAGCTGCCTCTGCGGGAGGCCGGTTATGTGCTGCCTTCCTGGGAGGAGCTGACCGAGACCGTGGCGGCGGCGCGCGAGCGCGACGCCGTGGTCCACTTCGACGGCGCGCGGCTGTGGGAGACGACCCGGCGTTTCGGGCGTCCTCTGCACGAGATCGCCGACCTGGCGGACAGCGTCTACGTGTCGTTCTACAAGTCCCTCGACGGCTTCGGCGGAGCCGCGCTCGCCGGCCCGCGGTCGCTGGTGGAGGAGGCGAAGACCTGGCGGCACCGGTACGGCGGCACGATATTCCAGCAGTTCCCCACCGCGTTGTCGGCGCTCATCGGCCTGGAGCGCGAACTGCCCAGGCTGCCCGAGTACGTGGACCACGCGCGCGTGGTGGCCGGCGCGCTGCGCGAGGGTCTCGCCGCGACGGACGTGCCGTGGGCGCGCGTGTTCCCGGAGCCGCCGCACACCCACGAGTTCCAGGTCTGGCTGCCCTACGAGGCCGACGTCCTCGCCGAAGCGGCGGCGCTCCAGGCCGAGGAGACGGGGACGATGCTCTTCGCGGGCGCCTGGGAACGGGGCGGACCGGGGCTCTCCGTCACCGAGGTCGGCGTCCGCTCCGAGGGCCTGACATGGACGGCGGACGACGTGAGGGCGGCGGTCGCGGACTTCGCCACACGGATCCCCCGGACGGCCCGGGCCGCCGACGAGGTCGACGGGTAGGCGGGGAGGCGAGCGGGGAACGGGCGCCTGGCCCGCACGGGGTCCGTGCCCGGGCGGGCGGGGCACGGGCAGCAGACCTGCCCAGGCACCCCGGCACCCCGGCACCCCGGCACCCCGGCACCCTGGCGGCCCGGCGGCCCGGCGGCCCGGCGGCCCGGCGGCCCGGTGCCCCGGCGGCCGGTCGAGCGGGGACGTCGCCCGGGCCGGGTTGTCAGTGCCGGAGTGCACCATGAGGGCATGAGCCTGCGCATCGACGTCGCCGGGCTGCGGCCGGAGAGGGTCTCCGTCGCGCCCTCGCCCCTGGCCGAGCTCGGCATGGCGCTGCACGCGCTGGCCGAGCCGGGGCACCATCCCGGCCTGCAGGGCTGGGTCACCGCGGTCACCGCCGGGCTCGACCCGCATCTGGCCGACCGGATGTGCGAGGCGGACTTCCTGTGGCGGACGACGTTCTCGGACCTCTTCCTGCCCTGTGCGGGCGTCCCGGGCAGAACCACCCTCCCCGGCGCGACGCTGGCCGACGAACTCGACCTCCTGGACAAGCTGACGGACGAACAGTTCGTCGACTGCGCGCTGGAATTCATCTGCGCGCCCGGATACGACCTGCCGGGCGCCGGCGTCCTCCGCCACCCGGAGCTGCGCCGACGCGCCTTCGACCTGGCCGCCACCCGCGGCCCGCGACAGGTGCGGTTCACGCGGCGGCTGCTCGACGACCCGCCACGCGTGCGTGGCTGGCTGCGCCAGTTCCTTCGGGACTGCGACGAGGCGTTCTTCTCCGACGTCTGGGCGCGGGTGCGGCTCCCCCTCGCCGCCGACGCCCGTCTGAAGACGGACCTCCTGCGCCGCAGGGGGCTGGCGGAGACGCTCACCGCCGTGTCCTCGGCCGTGACGCTCGACGAGGAGGCCGCGCGGATCACCGTCGACAAACTGGTCGTGGGCCACAGCACGACGGGGGACGGCGGCCTGCTGCTGGTGCCCACGAGCCTCGGCTGGCCGCACCTGATGGTGCTGCACCGGTACGGCTGGCAGCCGGTGCTGCACTACCCGGTCGGCTCGCCGGAGCCGGCCGCACCGCCGTCGGTGGAGCAGCTGGCGCTGCGGATGACCGCGCTGTCCCATCCCGTCCGGATGCGCATCTGCCGGATGCTGGCCCGCAGCGCGTACACCACGACGGAACTGGCCCAGGTCCACGGTGTGTCGGCGCCCGAGATATCCCGGCACCTCACGCTGCTGAAGAAGGCGGGCCTGGTCACCACGCGCCGACGCGGCCGGTACCTGCTGCACCAGCTCGACGTCACGGTGGTGGCCCGGCTGGGCAGCGACTTCCTGGAGGGGATACTCCGCTAGGCGGGCCGCCCGCGCTTCAGTCGAACCGGATGTGTCTCAGCCCCACGCCGGCCTGCCGCAGCCGTGTCCGCAGCGCGCCCCCGGTGTGGGGCCGGAGCGTCAGACCGGCGAGGACGGCGATGCGGTCGGCCGTCTTCGGCACGGTCGCGTGGTCCGTCCACAGGTGCTCGGCGAACTCCGGCTCGCGCAGGTGTTCCAGGCAGTGGTCGAGCCGTCTGACGGCCCAGGTCTCCCGGCGCAGCCCCGCGTTCCGGCCCACGGCGAACCCGAGGAGGTGTCCCGGGCCGCGCTCGCGCAGCCGCCGCAGGACCGTCTCCCGTTCGGCGAGGAGCGTGAAGTGACGTACGTCGTGACCGAGTTCGCGCAGCCTGCCGACGGTCTCGGCGAAGTACACCGGGTCGGTGACGGTCATCGGGACGACGACCACGCCGTCGTGCTTTTGGAGCGCCAGGTCGAGGACCTCGACGACGCCCTGCCGCCAGGACGCCAGGTCCTGGAAGTCACCGCGCAGATCCGGCGGCAGCATGCGGCGCAGGCCGAACCCGGCGTGCTCGGGGTCGCACACCACGCTGCCGGGCAGACGGCGCCGGATCTCGTAGGCGGTCTGCGTCTTGCCGCCGCCGAAGGGACCGTTGATCCACAGGAGCATGCGCAGACCCTAGTACGGACCCCCGCCCCGGGGCGGAGCGCGGCCCGGCGCGACACCCCTCAGTGGCCGCCGGCGCGGACGAGACCCGTTTCATAGGCCAGCACCACCACCTGGACGCGGTCGCGCAGGCCGAGCTTGGTGAGGATGCGTCCCACATGGGTCTTGACGGTCGCTTCGGAGAGCACCAGCCGGGCAGCGATCTCCCCGTTGGACAGACCCTGGGCGACCAGCACCATCACCTCGCGCTCGCGTTCCGTGAGCCGTTCCAGCTCCTTGTGGCGGGGTTCGCCTCCCGTGGCGGGCAGCATCGGCGCGAAACGGTCCAGGAGACGGCGGGTGGTGGAGGGCGCGACCACCGCGTCACCGCTGTGCACGGAGCGGATCGCGGCGAGCAGCTCGCTGGGCGGGACGTCCTTCAGCATGAAGCCGGAGGCGCCTGCCTTCAGCCCCGAGAACGCGTACTCGTCGAGGTCGAAGGTGGTCAGGATCAGCACCTTCGGCGGGTCTGGCTCCTCGCAGATGCGCCGGGTGGCCTCCACGCCGTCCAGCTTCGGCATCCGGACGTCCATCAGAACGACGTCCACCTCCGTCGAACGCACCACCTGGAGGGCCTCGACGCCGTCGCCCGCCTCCGCCACGACCTCCATGTCCGGCTGGGCGGCGAGCACCATCCGGAACCCGGTGCGCAGCAGCATCTGGTCGTCGACCAGCATCACGCGGATCGTCATCGAGTCCTCTTCCGTACTTGGGTCGGGGGAGCGTGGGGAGAGCGGGTGGGGTGGGTCGGGCGGGCGGTTCACGGGGCGTGACAGGTGTCAACGAGGGGCGTGCGTCAGCGTCAATGCGCCGGTTTGAGCGGGAGCAGGGCGCTGATCCGGAATCCTCCGCCCGGTCGCGGGCCCGCGTCCAGGGTGCCGCCGACCATGCCGACCCGTTCGCGCATGCCGATCAGTCCGTGCCCGGCGCCGTCGGCCCCGCCCTCCTCGTACAGCTCGTGCGGGGCGCCCTTGCCGTCGTCCTCCACGAGCAGCCCGAGACCGTCGTCGAAGTAGACCAGGCGGACGCTCGCACCCGTGTTCGGCCCGCCGTGCTTGCGCGTGTTGGTCAGCGCCTCCTGCACGATGCGGTACGCCGTCAGCTCCACGCCGCTGGGCAGCGGCCGGGCCGTGCCCTCGACCTTGAAGTCCACGGGCAGGCCCGAGCCGCGGCACTGCTCGACCAGGTCCTCGATCTGCTCGACGTCGGGCTGCGGCACGTACTCGCCGCCCTCCTGGTGCTCGCCGGTGCGCAGCACGCCCAGCAGCCGGCGCATCTCGGCGAGGGCCTGGCGGCCGGTGGAGGAGATCGTCTCCAGGGCCGTCTTCGCCTGGTCGGGCGCGGCGTCCAGGACGTATGCGGCGCCGTCGGCCTGCACCACCATCACCGACACGTTGTGCGCGACGACGTCGTGCAGCTCGCGGGCGATGCGGGCGCGCTCGGCGGCGACGGCGACCTTCGCCTGCGCCTCGCGCTCCTTCTCCAGACGGGCCGCGCGTTCCTCCAGCTGGGCGAAGTACGCGCGGCGGGTGCGCATGGAGTCGCCGAGCACCCAGGCGAACGCGAACGGCACCGTCAGGAAGACCACGGTCGCAGCGTTGCCCGGCACGCCCGAGTTCTCGTTCGGCCAGCGCAGCTGGGCGAGGGTGGCCGCGCTCAGACCCATCACGAGCGCCAGCCTGGACGCCCAGCGCGCGCCGTTGGCCGCGACCGTGTAGACGATCACCAGCAGGGCGAAGTCGGCGGCCGTCGTCGAGACGTCCAGCGCCAGCTGCGCCACCCCCAGGGCGGCGGCCAGCAGCAGCATCTTCTCGGGCAGCCGCCTACGCAGCGCGATGACCAGGCAGAGCAGAAGCACGACGGGCACGTACAGCGCCATGGAGTCGGTGCCCCCGCGCTGGTTCCGGCCGGTGGTTCCGGCCACGACAGAGATCCCGAACAGGACGAGGGCCCAGAAGCCGTCGACCCCGGTCGGGTTTCTGCGGAGGAAGTCATAGAAGCGCTGCACGTAACCCAGCGTAGGGAAGCCCGATGCGTGCGGGGGTCAACCGGAGGGCCGATCCGGTACGGGCGCGTGTACTCCGCAAGGTGGATGCCGTGATCACCTGTACGGCTGGTCCACCCGCCTAGTCTGTCGGGGTGGACGAGGTCTGGCGGACGAGGTGACGGGCTCGGGCGAGGCGACCGGCTCGGGCGGGTGGCGCGGCTGGCGCGCGGCGACGCAGGCCGCGCTGTACGGAGCGAGCGGCGAGGGCACGACGGCCACGCCAGGGGTGACGGGCGCGGCGAACGTGGCGGGCGTGACAGGCGTGACGCGTCCGACGGGCGCGACGGGCGCTACAGGTGCCACGGGCGGGACGGGCTCGGGCGGCTCCGCGCAGGGCTTCTATCGGCGGCCCGAAGGTCCCGCCGGGCACTTCCGCACGTCCGTGCACGCCTCGCCGCTCTTCGCCGAGGCCGTGGCCCGGCTCCTGTGCCGGGTGGACGAGGCGCTTGGCCGGCCCGAGTCGCTCGACTTCGTCGACATGGCCGCCGGCCGGGGCGAACTGGTGGCCGCGGTGCTGGCGGCGCTCCCCGCCGGAGTGCTTTCCCGCACGCGCGCGTACGCCGTCGAGATCGCCGACCGCCCCGAGGGGCTCGCTCACCGGATCGAGTGGCTCCGCGAGCCGCCGTCGGCCGTCACCGGGCTGCTGTTCGCCAACGAGTGGCTGGACAACGTCCCGGTCGAGGTCGCGGAGGTCGACTCCGCCGGGGTGGCGCGGCTGGTCCTCGTCCGGCAGGACGGGACCGAGCGACTCGGGGAGCCGGTGTCGGGGGCCGACGCGGACTGGCTGGGGCGCTGGTGGCCGCCGGGGGGCGAGGAGGGGCTGCGGGCCGAGATCGGGCTGCCCAGGGACCTGGCGTGGGCGTCGGCCGTGGCGTGCGTCGGACGGGGGCTCGCGGTGGCGGTGGACTACGCGCACACCGCGGACGCGCGCCCCCCGTACGGGACTCTCACCGGGTTCCGGGACGGACGTGAGACGGCTCCCGTCCCGGACGGGTCCTGCGACATCACGGCCCACGTGGCGCTGGACGCCTGCGCGGAGGCGGGGGCGCGGACCGCGGCGCTGACGCACGCCCCGCACCCCCTGCCCGGCTCTCCCGGGCACTCCGCCACCGGCACGCACTCCGGCTCCCGCACGATCACGGGCCTGGGCACGCGCCCCGGCGCACGCCTGCTCACCCAACGGGCTGCACTGCGCGCCCTGGGGCTCACGGGTACGCGCCCCCCGCTCGCACTCGCCTCCACGGACCCCGCCGCATATGTGCGCGCCCTCGTGAACGCCGGAGCGGCCGGCGAACTCACCGCGCCGGGCGGGCTGGGCGACTTCGGCTGGCTGGTCCAGCCGGTCGGCATCCCGGACCCGCTGGCCCCCTGAGCGACCGTCTCCGGTGCTGCCGCCCCCTGAGCGACCGCCGTCCGGCCGGCCGGCCGTCGCCACGCACGCGCGCCACCCGGCAGCCCTGCGGCCGACTACTTGTCGATGTCTCCCACCACGAAGAACATCGACCCCAGGATGGCCACCATGTCGGCGACCAGCGTGCCCGGCAGCAGCTCGGTGAGCGCCTGGATGTTGTTGTACGACGCCGAGCGCAGCTTCAGCCGGTACGGCGTCTTCTCGCCCTTGCTGACGAGGTAGTAGCCATTGATGCCGAGGGGGTTCTCGGTCCAGGCGTACGTGTGGCCCTCGGGCGCCTTGAGGACCTTCGGCAGCCGCTGGTTGATCGGGCCGGGCGGCAGGTCGGCGAGACGGTCCAGGCAGGCGTCCGCGAGAGCGAGCGCGTTGTACGTCTGCTCCAGGAGGCACTCGAAGCGCGCGAGGCAGTCGCCCTCGGTGCGCGTGACCACCTTCAGGGTGTCCTGCAGTTCCCCGTAGGCGAGGTAGGGCTCGTCCCTGCGCAGGTCGAAATCGACGCCCGAGCCGCGCGCGATCGGCCCGCTCACGCCGTAGGCGTGCACATGCTCCGGCGCGAGGACGCCGACGTCCCGCGTGCGCCCGCGGAAGATCTCGTTGCCGAGCACGAGGTCGTCGAAGACGTCCATACGGGAGCGCACGGCGGCGACCGCCCCCCGCGCGCGGGAGGCCCAGCCGGCCGGCACGTCCTCCTTGAGGCCGCCGACGCGGTTGAACATGTAGTGCATGCGCCCGCCGGAGACCTCCTCCATCACGTTCTGCAGCACCTCGCGCTCACGGAAGGCGTAGAACACCGGTGTGATGCCGCCGAGCTCCAGGGGGTAGGACCCGAGGAACATCAGGTGGTTCAGCACCCGGTTCAGCTCGGCGAGCAGCGTGCGCGTCCACACCGCGCGCTCGGGGACCTCCATGCCGAGCATCCGCTCCACCGCGAGGACCACGCCCAGCTCGTTGGAGAACGCCGACAGCCAGTCGTGACGGTTGGCCAGCATGACGATCTGCCGGTAGTCGCGGGCCTCGAACAGCTTCTCCGCGCCCCGGTGCATGTAGCCGATCACCGGCTCCGCGTGCTGGATGCGCTCGCCGTCCAGCACGAGCCGCAGCCGCAGCACACCGTGCGTGGAGGGGTGCTGGGGGCCGATGTTGAGCACCATGTCGGTGCTCTCCGCGGCGCCGCCGATCCCGACCGTGGTCTCCGTCGTGGGAGTCATGGCACCAGTCTCCCCTACGTACGCTGGGCCCATGGAGACGGGGAGCCCGGTGAGCCCGGGGGGCGCGGAGACGACGGAGGCCGGACCGGAGTGGACCGGGCTGCCGGCCGCACTGCTGCGGATGCGGCGGCTGCTGCTGGTGGTGTGGCTGGTGCCGGCCGCCGTCGGCACCGGCCTGCTGCTCGGCCTGCTCGTCGGCCCCGCGTGGGCCGCGTTCGCACTGCTGCCGCTGGCCGGCATCGGCTGGGGCTGGGTGCTGCTCGGCCGCAACTGGCGCTCCTGGCGGTACGCCGAGCGGGCCGACGACCTGCTGATCAGCCGGGGCGTGCTGTGGCACGAGGAGACCGTCGTGCCGTACGGGCGCATGCAGCTCGTCGAGGTCACCTCAGGCCCCGTCGGGCGCCGCTTCGGGCTGGCCGGCGTCCAGCTGCACACCGCGGCCGCCGCGACCGACGCCGCCATCCCGGGTCTCGACCCCGCCGAGGCGGAACGGCTGCGCGACCGGCTCACCGAACTCGGCGAGGCCCGATCGGCGGGGCTGTGACGGCACCGGGCGTGGAGGGCGGCGTGGAGGACAACGTGGAGGACGGCGTGCCGCAGGCGCCCGGCGGGTCCGGGGCCCGTCCGGGGGCGCTCGCCGCCGAACGCCGACTGCATCCCGTGACGCCGTTCCGACGGGCCTGGGCGCCCGTCGCCGTCCTCGTCGGCTGGGCGGTGCACGACCCGAACCAGGCGCAGGAGCAGCTCACCCGGCTGACCACGACGACGCTGCTCGTCGCGCTCGCCGTCCTCGTCCCCGCGGCCTCCCTCTACGGTTTTCTGACCTGGTGGTTCACCCACTTCGCGGTGACCGACGGCGAACTGCGCATCCGGACCGGGCTGCTGTTCCGGCGCACCGCGCACATCCGGCTGGAACGCATCCAGGCGATCGACGTCAGTCAGCCGCTGCTGGCCCGGGTCGCGGGCGTGGCGAAACTCCGGCTGGACGTCGTGGGCGCCGAGAAGAAGGACGAACTCGCCTTCCTGGGCGAGGACGAGGCCCGCGCGCTGCGGGCCGAGCTCCTCGCGCGCGCGGCGGGCTTCGCCCCGGAGGCGGCGCGCGAGGTGGGGGAAGCACCCGCGCGCGAGGTGCTGCGGGTGCCGGCCCGCGAGCTCGCGATCGCGCTGGCGCTGACGGGCGCCACCTGGGGCGCGCTGGCCGCCGCGCTCGTCGTGCCGCCCGTGCTGTGGCTGGCCACCCACAGCGTGTGGACGGTCCTGGCGACCGGGGTGCCGTTGCTCGGCGCGGCCGGTGCGAGCAGCATGGGGCGGTTCGTCGGCGAGTACGACTGGACGGTCGGCGAGTCGCCGGACGGGCTGCGGATCGATCACGGCCTGCTGGACCGCACGCACGAGACGGTGCCGCCCGGGCGGGTGCAGACCGTGCGCATCGTCCAGCCGCTGCTGTGGCGGCGGCGCCGCTGGGTGCGCGTCGAGCTGGACGTGGCCGGCTCCGCCAACTCCGTGCTCGTGCCGGTCGCCCCGTACGCGGCCGCGGAGACCGTCGTCGCGCGCGTGCTGCCCGGGGTGGCCGTGCCGGCCGAAGCGTCGCTGCAGCGCCCGCCGCGCAGGGCCGGGCGCTGCGTCCCGGTGTGGTGGCGGGGCTACGGCGTCACGGTCACGGGCACCGTGTTCGCGGCGCGGCACGGCCTGCTGCGCCGACGTCTGTCGCTGGTGCCGCACGCCAAGGTCCAGAGCGTTCGGTTGACGCAGGGGCCCTGGCAGCGCCTCTGGGGCCTCGCGGACGTCCATGTGGACACGGGGGCCGGCAAAACCGTCACGGCCCGTCTGAGGGACGCTCAGGAGGCCGCGCGACTGCTCCGCAGTCAGGCCGAACGGTCTCGGACCGGGCGCCGCGACGCTCGGCCCGACCGGTGGATGGCATGACCCGCCCGCCCAGGCCGCGTGCCGCCCCGGCCGCGTGCCGCTCGGGCCCGGGCCCGGGCGCGGTGCGGCGACAGCGGCATCAGCGGCAGCGGCAGTACGGCAACGGCGTCAGGAGACTGCGCTGCGCAGCTGCTGGAGGTCGATCTGTTCCGTCTCGTCGTGGGCGGTCAGGTCGATCACCTGGCCGACTCCGCGCGACGCCTCGTCGGCCGGCTTGAACTCCGCCTCGGACTCGGCCTTGTGCAGCGCGAGGGCCTCCTGGCCGACGACGTCCGCCAGGTCCTCGTTCTGGACGGCCTCGAGGGCGTCCGGAGCCGACTCGCTCTTGGTGCCGAAGAAGTCGAACCCGCCTTCGGCCGTCCGACGCCGCAAGGGCTGAGCGGCCGGTACGACGGCCACGGCGGTCGGCACGGCGAAGTGACCGGACGGCGCCCGAACGGAAGTGGCTGGGCGCGGAACGAGCGCGTCGGCCTCACCCGCCGCAGCGGCCTCGACGGCGGCGGGGGCGGTGGGCGCCGGGGCGGCGCCGGGCTCCGGGTCCAGAGGCGGCTCGGGCTGCGACGCGGTCCGCGCGGCGTCCGACTCCCCACGGGACCTGACCGCTTGGGGTGCGTCGACTGCCGGTGCGTCGGCCAGGGTGCCCGGGCGCGCGGTCTCCAGGGCGATTCCCGGGGCCGTGTCGTGCGGCGCCCTGTCGCCCTGCGGCGTCTCGGAGTCCTGCGAAGCCTCGGAGTCCTGCGAGGTCTCGGTGTCCTGCGAGGTCTCGGTGTCGGCTGCCGGGTGGGGGGCGGTCGCGTGCGCGTGCTCGTCGACCGCCTCGGGCTTCCCCTGCGCCTCGTCCTCCTGGGCGGCGTTCGCGTCGTCGGCGGCACCGTGCTCCGCGGAGGCCGCCCGCGCGGGCTCCTCCCCGGAGGGGTCCGCGGCGAGGTCCCCGGCGAGGTCCTCGTCCTTCCCCGACTCGACGACGTCGGTGTCCAGCCGCGCCAGCGCGGCCTGCGCCCGCAGGAACAGCTTCGAACCCTCGGGCGAGAAGACCGTCGAGAACGGCGCCGCGTCCTCGCGGGGCTCGGCCGGCTCGGCGGCAGCCGTCTCGTCCGCCGCAACCGCGCTGTCCGCCGCAACCGCCCCGTCGACCTCCGCCGACTCGGCGGCCTCGCTCGCGGGCGCGCCCGGCAGTGCCGGCACCGCCTCTATCTCGAGCAGCCGGCGACCTTCCAGGGCGCTTGCCCGCTCGGTCTCCGCGGTGGCGTAGCGGCGCAGCAGCGCCGCGTGCTCGTTGCGCAGGCCGGCGAGTTCGGCACGCTTGGCCCGCAGCCGCTGCTCGAGCTTGACCCGCAGCTCACGCGACTCGTCGAGGTCGCTCTCCAGTTCGGCGACCCGTTCCTCGTAACGCCACTCGTCACTGGCACGCGCGCGCGTGAGGTCGGCGACGTGCTTGCCGGCCTGCATGTCCCAGCGGCGCATCACGACCGCGCCGACGATCGCCGTGGCCGCGGCCGCCGCCGCCAGGCCGCGGAGAGTCGTCTGTTGCGTGAACACCCAGGGGCCGAGAGCGCAGACAAGGGAGACGCCTGCGATCACCGAGGGGGGCAGCAGCCTGTGCAGAGGCGGGGAATGACGGTGACGTCCACGTGGCATGGCCAGAAACTTACCGCGCGTAGGCGAATGTTGGCGCCCCGCCCCACAAAAACTCAGCCATACCGAAGCCTTCACACGACATCACGAATCCCGGCTGTCACCGAATTCGACAAACGACAAGATCATTTCTGGCCCCCGGATCCCGAATCACCTCACCGGTCTCCCCGGCCCCACGGGGCCCCGGCCCCCGCCGACCGCCCCGTTCACCGCCCCGTTCACCGCCCGCCTCATCGCCCCGTTCACCGCGCGGTGAGCCGCGCGCTGATCCACTCCAGGGTCGGCGGGATCTCCCGGCGCCAGGTGTTGAAGTTGTGCCCGCCGCTTTCCAGGATGATCGACGAGATCCTGGTCCGGTGGGTGGACTTCGCCAGCTCTATGAACTTCAGCGTGGGCTTGTAGTTCGATTCCCCGGCCTTGCTGCTGGTGACGAGCAGCGAGGTGGCCGGAGCGGAACGATTCTTCAGAAACCAGTGCAAATCGGCTTCATTGCGGAGCTTCTTGTTCCCGTGGAAGAGATCGCCGGTGGTCGGGTCGCTCGGCGCCTTGTAGTAGGCCGACAGGCCCGCGCCCGCCCCGTAGACCTCCGGGTGGTGCATCGCCAGCTTCAGGGCGCAGTAGCCGCCCGTGGAGTCGCCGATGATGCCCCAGCCGCCGGGCTTCTTGTTCACCCGGTAGTGGGCCGTCACAGCCTCCGGCAGGTCCTTGGCGAAGAACGACTCGGTCTGCGGGCCGTGCGGGATGTCCACGCACTCGGTGTCCCGCGGCGGCGCCACGGTCGGCCGCATCATCACCAGGATCATCGGCTGCATGCGCCCGTTCTTCGCGAGCGTCCGCGCGGTGCTCGGGTAGTGCAGCTTGTTCACCAGCGCCTCCGCCGTGCCCGGGTAGCCCGTCAGGACGACGGCCGCGGGGAAGGTCCGCGTGCGGTACTGCGGCTCGAAGTACTCCGGCGGCAAATACACGTACGCGGGCGTGGCGATGTCCGTCGTACGCCCGATGACGGCGATCTTCTGGATCTGCCCGCCGAAGCGCGGCATCCCGCTGCCGCTGCCGTCCACCCGCCGGGTGTCGACCACCCGCAGCGGACCGGCCGGCGCGCCGCCCTTCGCATGGTCGACGACCACGCCCTGATCCGTCTCCTGACCGAACAGGTCCGCCCAACTGGCGTAGAAGCCGAACGCCTGGTTGGCGGACAGCCCTATGGACACGAAGAGCGCCAATTGCGTGGCGAGCAGCAGCCCGATGCGCCCGCCGACGGCCCGCCAGTTGCGCTTGGCCAGCCGCGGCCACAGCCACACCGTTCCGATGAACAGCAATACGGCGAACAGCACTGACAGCAGCAGCACTTTGTTGCTCGTGAGACCCATGCGGTGTTTCCTGCCTGCTCTCCGTCCGGGATCACGCCCGCTCCCCCGACTCCTTCGCGAGGGCTTGTCCCGAACTTTCCCTGTTCTTTTCAACGGCTTTGGCGAGACGAGTGAACCTCTCTCCCCAAGACACCGTCCTAGAGGGCGCAATGTCGCCGGATGCCCGAATCGGCACCGGGTCCAAAGTCTCTCGCGGAACTACGGGATGCGATGTCTGTCACCGAAGATGGGGAAATGTCGGGTGGGGTTCCGCCCCGTAGCAGCCGGGTGCGGCGGATAGTGCGAGGTCCGCGCCCCGAGGCCGTGCCCTCCCTCGTCGCCCGGGCCTGTGCCCTCGTGGGCCTGCTGGACGTCGCCGGCGGCGTCTTCCCGCGGTTCCGGCACAGCCGTATGCACAGCTTCGCCGAGGTGCTGCCCGGTTCGTTCGGCCCCTTCGCGGCGGCGCTGTCGCTCAGCGCCGGCGTCCTGTTGCTGCTGCTCGCCCACGGTCTCCGGCGCGGCAAGCGGCGCGCCTGGCGAGCCGCGGTGGTCCTGCTCCCGGCGGGCGCGATCTCGCAGTTCATGTACCGGCACTCGATCGTGGGCGCGCTCATCTCGGTCGCCCTCCTCGTTCCGCTGCTGGTGCACCGCGACCAGTTCAAGGCGCTGCCCGATCCGCGCAGCCGCTGGCGTGCACTCGCCAACTTCGTCCTCATGGGCGCCGGTTCCCTGGGTCTGGGCCTGGTCATCGTCAGCGTCCACCCGGGGCGCCTGATCGGCGACCCGAGCCTGGCCGATCGCATCACGCACGTCCTGTACGGCCTCTTCGGCTTCGAGGGCCCGGTCGACTACCAGGGCAACACCTCCTGGACGGTCGCCTTCTCCCTCGGCGCCCTCGGCTGGATCACCGCCGTCACCACGATCTACCTCGCCTTCCGCCCCGAGCACCCGGCCGCGCGCCTCACCGAGGAGGACGAGAGCCGGCTGCGCGCCCTGCTGGACAAGCACGGCCGGCGCGACTCCCTCGGCCACTTCGCGCTGCGCCGCGACAAGGCCGTCGTGTTCTCCCCCAGCGGCAAGGCCGCCGTCACCTACCGCGTGGTCTCCGGCGTGATGCTCGCCAGCGGCGACCCCATCGGCGACGTCGAGGCCTGGCCCGGCGCCATCGAGCGCTTCATGGACGAGGCCAAGGCCCACTCCTGGACGCCCGCCGTCATGGGCTGCTCGGAGACCGGCGGCGAGGTGTGGACCCGCGAGACCGGCCTGGACGCCCTGGAGCTGGGCGACGAGGCGGTGGTGGACGTGGCGGATTTCTCCCTCGCCGGCCGCGCGATGCGCAACGTGCGACAAATGGTCAAGCGCATCGAACGCGCCGGTTACGAGACCCGGGTCCGGCGCGTACGTGACCTGGGCGAGGCCGAACTGGAGCGCATCCGGCGGGCCGCGGAGGACTGGCGCGGCACCGACACCGAGCGCGGCTTCTCCATGGCCCTGGGCCGCGTCGGCGACGCCTCCGACGGGGACTGCCTCATCGCCACCGCCCACAAGGCCGACGAGGTCCCCGGCGAGTACGGCGACCTGAAGGCGATCCTGCACTTCGTGCCCTGGGGCCCGGACGGCGCCTCCCTCGACCTGATGCGACGCGACCGCTCGGCCGACCCCGGCATGAACGAACTGCTGATCGTCGCCGCTCTCCAGGCGGCGCCGAAGTTCGGCATCACGCGCGTGTCGCTGAACTTCGCCATGTTCCGCTCCGCCCTGGCCCGCGGCGAGAAGATCGGCGCCGGTCCCGTGCTGCGCGCCTGGCGCGGGCTGCTGGTCTTCCTCTCACGCTGGTTCCAGATCGAGTCGCTGTACAAGTTCAACGCCAAGTTCCAGCCTCGCTGGGAACCCCGCTTCGTCGTCTACCGCGCCTCCGCCGACCTGCCCCGCATCGGCTTCGCCGCCATGCAGGCCGAGGGCTTCGTCAGCCTCGCTCTGCCCCTGCCGCGCTTCCTGCGCCGTCGCTCCGCCGCGGCCCGCGTGTGCGCGCACGCGGTGGCGGAGAGAGACGTGCGGGCGGCGTAGGCCGCATGGGCCCGCGGAGCCGCTGCCGGTGCGTTCCCTGGCGTGGCCCCGCCAGGGAGCCACGCCGCGGCGCGGCTCCCTCCTGGGCCTACGCTGAACATATGAGCAAGCAGAGCGGACGCGGGCGCGTCGTCGGACTTCCGCAATGGGACCGCTGCGCGGTCATGGGAGTCGTCAACGTGACCCCCGACTCCTTCTCCGACGGCGGCCGGTGGTTCGACACGACGGCCGCCGTCAAGCACGGCCTCCACCTCGTCGCCGAAGGCGCGGACCTGGTCGACGTCGGCGGCGAGTCCACCCGGCCGGGCGCCACCCGCGTCGACGAGGCCGAGGAGCTCCGCCGGGTCGTCCCCGTCGTCCGCGGTCTCGCCTCCGAAGGCGTCGTCGTCTCCGTCGACACCATGCGCGCCTCCGTCGCCGCCAGGGCCCTCGCGGCCGGCGCCGCCCTCGTCAACGACGTCAGCGGCGGCCTCGCCGACCCGGCGATGATTCCCGCGGTGGCGGACGCCGGAGCCCCCTTCGTGGTCATGCACTGGCGCGGCTTCCTCGAAGGCGGCAACGTCCGCGGCGTCTACGCAGACGTCGTCGCCGAGGTGGTCGACGAGCTCCACGCGCGCGTGGACGCCGTCCTCGCCGGCGGTGTCTCCCCCGACCGCATCGTCGTCGACCCCGGACTCGGCTTCTCCAAGGAGGCCGACCACGACCTCACCCTGCTCGCCCACCTGGACCGGCTGCACTCCCTCGGGCACCCGCTGCTCGTCGCGGCCTCCCGCAAGCGGTTCCTCGGCCGCGTCCTGGCCGGACCCGAAGGCGCCCCGCCCCCCGCGCGCGAGCGGGACGCCGCCACCGCCGCCGTGTCCGCCCTCGCGGCGCAGGCCGGCGCCTGGGCGGTCCGCGTGCACGAGGTCCGCGCGACGGCCGACGCGGTGCAGGTCGCTCGCGCCGTGGAAGGGGCGCGCGACGAGAGACGCACGCCGGGGGCGGGCGTACCCGACCCGGCACGGCCGGCGGCGGACGCATCCGGCGCGCACGGCAGACCCGACGCGCCCGCCCCGTCCCACCCGCCCCGCGCAGAAGGAGCCCGGTGAGCGCCCCCCACACGGACGTCGAGCAGGTCGAGGCCGCCAACACCGCCTTCTACGAGGCACTGGAGCAAGGTGATTTCGACGGGGTGTCCTCCTTCTGGCTGGCCCCGTCCGATCTGGGCGTGGACGAGACCTACCACGATCCGGCGGACGTCGGCGTGGTCTCCTGCGTGCACCCCGGCTGGCCCGTGCTCACCGGACGCGGCGAGGTCCTTCGGTCGTACGCGCTGATCATGGCGAACACCGACTACATCCAGTTCTTCCTCACCGACGTCCACGTCTCGGTCACCGGCGACACCGCCCTGGTGAACTGCACCGAGAACATCCTCAGCGGCGGTCCGGCACCGGAGGCCGGCGAGGAGCTCGGGCCGCTCGTCGGCCAGCTCGTGGTCGCCACCAACGTGTTCCGCCGGACGCCGGACGGCTGGAAGCTCTGGTCGCACCACGCCTCGCCGGTTCTGACCGAGAACGACGAGAACGAGGACGACGACGAGGACGACACCCCGTCCTGAGCGGTCGGGAGGGCCACCGGAAGGCGGGCGACGAGGCCCGGACGGCCCGCCCGGGCGAAGAAGTGGTTGGAATCACGAACCGTGGGTAGGGGCGGCTACCGACCCGTGAGCCACGGGGTTCCCCGAGGGGAACGGCCGGTGGGATTCCGGGCTCCCGCCCGGGTCACCGCGGCCGGAGACCGGGTCTGTCGGTGCTCGCGGGTAGATTCGAGCGAGGCCGGGGTGCCGCCCGCACACGGCACGCACCGGCCGGAACCGACGACTGCAGGAGTGATTCGCGTGGATCGTGTCGCGCTGCGCGGCCTCAAGGCTCGCGGGTACCACGGCGTGTTCCCCAGGGAACGCGAGGAGGGCCAGACCTTCATCGTGGACCTCGTCCTGGGCCTGGACACCCGGCCGGCCGCGGCCGACGACGACCTGGCGAAGACCGTGCACTACGGCATCGTGGCGGAGGAGGTCGTGGCCGTCGTCGAGGGCGAGCCCGTCGACCTCGTCGAGACGCTCGCCGCACGCATCGCCCAGGTCTGTCTGAAGCACGAGGTGGTCCAGGAGGTCGAGGTCTGCGTCCACAAACCGGACGCCCCGATCACCGTCCCCTTCGACGACGTGACCGTCACCATCACCCGGAGCCGAGTATGACCGCGTTCTTCGCCGGGGGTCAGAGCGACCCGACCGTACAGCCGGTGCCCGCCTCCGTCGTCGAGAGGGTCGACGCCGCCGACACCACCCTGCACAACCCCAAACGCGCCGTGCTCTCCCTCGGCTCCAACCTGGGCAACCGCCTGGAGACGCTGCAGGGCGCCATCGACGCCCTCGAGGACACCCCGGGCGTCCGCATCAAGGCCGTCTCCCCCGTGTACGAGACGGCGCCCTGGGGCGTCGAGCCCGGCAGCCAGCCCTCGTACTTCAACGCCGTGGTCCTGCTGAAGACGACCCTGCCGCCGTCCTCCCTCCTGGAGCGGGCGCACGCCGTCGAGGAGGCCTTCCACCGGGTACGGGACGAACGCTGGGGCGCACGCACGCTGGACGTCGACATCGTCGCGTACGCCGACGTCGTGGACGACGACCCGCACCTCACCCTCCCTCACCCCCGCGCCCATGAGCGGGCGTTCGTGCTCGCCCCCTGGCACGACGTGGAGCCCGAGGCCCAACTCCCCGGCCTCGGCGCGGTCGCCGACCTTCTCGACGCGGTCACCCGCGAGGGCGTCGCCGCCCGGGGGGACCTGGAACTCCACCTGCCCGAGTAGTCGTTAAGGTCAACAGGAAGGTCGCAGGACCACTGCGGGGGAGCTGAAGGGACACCGTGAGAGAGCTGCACATCAGGGTGCTGGCAGGCGTGTTCGTCGTGGCCGGCGTCCTGTCCTGGGCGGGCGCCCGCCTCTGGAACTCGGTCGGGACCCTGCCCAGCGTCCCGTTGGCCGCGCCCATCGTGCTCGCCGTGATCGCGGTGATCCTGCTCGCCACGGCGATCTCGCTGCGCTCGCGCCTCAAGGCCCAGCGCGAGCGCCGCCCCGAGGCGAAGGGCGTCGACCCGCTGATGGCGGCCCGCGCGGTCGTCTTCGGCCAGGCCAGCGCCCTCGTGGCCGCGCTCGTCTCCGGCATGTACGGAGGCACGGGTGTCTTCCTCCTGGAGTCCCTGGACATCCCCGCCCGCCGCGACCAGGCCATCTACGCCGGCTTCTCGGTCCTCGCGGGCATCGCCGTCATAGCGGCGGCCGTCTTCCTGGAACGCGTCTGCAAGCTCCCGGAGGACGACGACCACGAGAACGGCGCGGCCTCGACGGCATGACCCCGCCGCGCACGCGCGCGGCGGGGCCGAAGAAGACAGGTGGAAGCTCGGGCGGCGTCAGCGCGCCAGTATCAGGCTCATCGCCTCCGCGCGGGTCGTCGCGTCCCTGAGCTGCCCCCGCACCGCGGAGGTGGTGGTCTTGGCGCCCGGCTTGCGGATGCCGCGCACGGACATGCACATGTGCTCGGCCTCGATGACGACGATCACGCCACGGGCCTCGAGAATCCGCATGAGGGAGTCCGCCACCTGCGTGGTGAGACGTTCCTGGACCTGGAGGCGGCGCGCGAACACCTCCACCAGCCGCGCCAGCTTGGACAGACCCGTGATCTTGCCGGACTCCGCCGGGATGTAGCCCACGTGCGCGACCCCGTGGAACGGCAGCATGTGATGCTCGCAGAGCGAGACGATCTCGATGTCCTTGACGAGCACCATCTCGTCGTGACCGAGGTCGAACGTCGTCGTCAGCACGTCCTCGGGCACCTGCCTGAGGCCCGCCAGCAGCTCCCGGTACGCCCTCGCCACCCGCGCCGGCGTCTCCCGGAGGCCCTCGCGGTCCGGGTCCTCACCGACCGCGATCAGGAGCTCCCGTACGGCGTTCTCGGCGCGCTTCTCGTCGAACTCGCCGATCGAGCCCTCGCCGTCCAGCGTCACGGGGTCGGTCATCTGGTGCCTCGTTCCTGTGCGGGTCGCGCGTATGGGTCACGCGCCTCATCTGCGGCATCGAGCATCGTTCAGGAGAAATGCCGCGCCCCCCAGGCTAGAACCTGGGGGGCGCGGCATCCATTCCGGGCCTGGTGAGGCCGCCGGGAGCAGGTCAGCTCTCGGGGCGTTCCTCCGGGCTGGGCTCGGCCACCGGGCCGGCGTCGACCACGGTGGACTTCGCGGTCGAGATCGCCGGGGTGGCGCCGTTGGCACCGTTCGTCAGGGCGAGCTCCTTGGGGGAGAGCACCGGCGGACGGGTGGACGGCGTGCGGCGCGAGGAGCCGGTCCAGGCGGGCCGCGCCGGGCGCTTGACGATGGACGAGAAGATCTCGGCGATCTCCTCCTTGCCCAGCGTCTCCCGCTCCAGCAGCTGCAGCACCAGGTTGTCGAGGACGTCGCGGTTCTCGACCAGGATCTCCCAGGCCTCGTTGTGCGCGTTCTCGATGAGCTTCTTGACTTCCTCGTCCACCAGCGCGGCGACCTCTTCCGAGTAGTCGCGCTGGTGAGCCATCTCACGGCCGAGGAACGGCTCGGTGTTGTCGCCGCCGAACTTGATCGCGCCCAGACGCTCGGTCATGCCGTACTGGGTGACCATCGCGCGGGCCGTGGTGGTGGCCTTCTCGATGTCGTTCGCCGCGCCCGTGGTCGGGTCGTGGAAGACGAGCTCCTCGGCCGCGCGGCCGCCCAGCATGTAGGCCAGCTGGTCCAGCATCTCGTTGCGCGTGGTGGAGTACTTGTCCTCCTCCGGCAGCACCATCGTGTAGCCCAGGGCACGGCCTCGCGAGAGGATCGTGATCTTGTGGACCGGGTCGGAGTTCGGAGAGGCCGCCGCGACCAGGGCGTGACCGCCCTCGTGGTACGCGGTGATCTTCTTCTCCTTGTCCGACATGATCCGGGTCCGCTTCTGCGGGCCCGCGACCACACGGTCGATCGCCTCGTCCAGCATGTGGTTGTCGATCAGCTTCTTGTCCGAGCGGGCCGTCAGCAGCGCGGCCTCGTTCAGCACGTTGGAGAGATCGGCACCGGTGAAGCCGGGGGTGCGGCGGGCGACGGCGGACAGGTCGACGTCGGGCGCGACCGGCTTGCCCTTCTGGTGGACCTTGAGGATCTCCAGACGGCCCTGCATGTCCGGGCGGTCGACCGCGATCTGGCGGTCGAAACGGCCGGGGCGCAGCAGCGCCGGGTCGAGGATGTCGGGTCGGTTCGTGGCGGCGATGAGGATCACGCCGCCCTTCACGTCGAAGCCGTCCATCTCGACGAGGAGCTGGTTCAGGGTCTGCTCGCGCTCGTCGTGTCCGCCGCCGAGGCCGGCGCCGCGGTGGCGGCCGACCGCGTCGATCTCGTCGACGAAGACGATCGCCGGGGCGTTCGCCTTGGCCTGCTCGAAGAGATCGCGGACCCGGGAGGCGCCGACGCCGACGAACATCTCGACGAAGTCGGAACCGGAGATCGAGTAGAAGGGAACGCCCGCTTCCCCGGCGACGGCGCGCGCGAGGAGCGTCTTGCCGGTGCCGGGCGGGCCGTACAGGAGCACGCCCTTGGGGATCTTGGCGCCGACGGCCTGGAACTTCGCCGGTTCCTGGAGGAACTCCTTGATCTCGTGGAGTTCCTCGACGGCCTCGTCGGATCCGGCGACGTCGGCGAACGTCGTCTTCGGGGTGTCCTTGGTGATGAGCTTGGCCTTGGACTTCCCGAAGTTCATGACCCGGGAGCCGCCGCCCTGCATCTGGTTCATCAGGAACAGGAAGACGACCACGATGAGGACGAAGGGGAGCAGGGACAGCAGGATCCCGACGAAGGCGTTCTGCTTCGTCGGAGAGACCGTGTAGCCGTCCGGGATCTGCTTGTCCTGGTACTTGGTCTGCAGCGTGTTGGCGATCGTCACGCCCTGATCGCCGATGTAGCTCGCCTGGATCTTCGAGCTGCCCTTGATCTTCACGCCGTCTTTGAGCGTGGCCTTGATGGTCTGCTCGTCACCGGTGGTGAGTTTGGCCGACTCGACCTTGTTGTCGTTGATCGCTGCAATGACCTGGCCGGTGTCCACCGTCTTGTAGCCGCCGGACGAGCCGACGACCTGCATCAACACGACCACGGCAAGGACGGCCAGCACGATCCACATGACCGGCCCACGGAAGTATCGCTTCACGTCCATCCATACGGAGCGGTGTCGCCCCGTCCCTCCTGCCATAGTGAGTTTGATAAGACAGTTCTTCTGACGGTACCCCAGCTTCGTCGCGCAAAGCCGCACGGGACGGCTGGCGCACCCGTCTGCATGCTCCAACGGCGTGAGGCCCGCCGGGGTTCCCGATCTTCGTACGGGGCTTGGGCTTTTCGGGTTCAGCCGCCGTAGACGTGGGGCGCGAGCGTACCGACGAACGGGAGGTTCCGGTACTTCTCGGCGTAGTCGAGGCCGTAGCCGACCACGAACTCGTTCGGGATGTCGAAGCCGACCCACTCGACGTCGATGGCCACCTTGGCGGCCTCGGGCTTGCGCAGCAGCGTGCACACCTTGAGGGAGGCGGGCTCGCGCGAGCCGAGGTTGGACAGCAGCCAGGACAGGGTCAGGCCGGAGTCGATGATGTCCTCGACGATGAGGACGTGCTTGCCCTTGATGTCGGTGTCGAGGTCCTTGAGGATCCGCACCACACCGGAGGACTGGGTGCCCGCGCCGTAGGACGACACGGCCATCCAGTCCATGGTGACGGGGGTGGACAGGGCTCGGGCGAGGTCGGCCATGACCATCACCGCGCCCTTGAGGACACCGACGATGAGCAGGTCCTTGCCCGCGTACTCCGCGTCGATCTTCGCGGCCAGTTCGGCCAGCTTCGCGTCGATCTCTTCCTTGGTGATGAGCACCTCTTTGAGGTCGGTGCCCATGTCTTTCGCGTCCACCCGCATCACTTTCGGTTGTCCTACCGGCCGCCGGGACCGCCCACGACGACCACGTACGCGGTCCTGGCGGAGGGTCCGGATCAGCCTTGCCGAATCACCAGTCTGCCACCCTGGCGCTGGGCGACGACTTTGCCGGGGAGATTGATGACCCCCTGGCCGCGCCATCCGGTGATCAACCGGTCGACCTCTTCGATGTGCCGGGCGAAGAGGGAACCGGCCGGGGCGCCCGCCTGGATCGCGGCGCGGCGCAGGATGCGGCGGCGCACGGCGGGCGGCAGAGCATAGAGCTTGGCGCACTCCAACAGACCGGCCGCGTCCCGCACGGAGGACTCGGCCTGGCCGGCCCAGGCGTCGAGCGCGTCGGCGTCGTCGCGGGAGAGCTGGGCCGTCCGGGCGAGCGCCTCGACGACGCCCTTGCCGAGGGCCTTCTCCAGGGCGGGCAGGCCTTCGTGGCGGAGCCGGGAGCGGGTGTAGGCCGGGTCGGCGTTGTGCGGGTCGTCCCAGACGGGCAGGGACTGGACCATGCAGGCTTTGCGGGCGGTCTGCCGGTCGAGCTGGAGGAAGGGGCGGCGATAGCGACGCGCGGCCCCCGGTCCGCCGGAGACGGCGGCCATGCCGGACAGGGAGCGGATGCCGGAGCCGCGGGCGAGGCCGAGCAGGACCGTCTCGGCCTGGTCGTCGCGGGTGTGGCCGAGCAGGACCGCGGCAGCGCCGTGGCGCTCGGCGGCCGCGTCGAGGGCGCTGTAGCGGGCGTCGCGGGCGGCTGCCTCGGGGCCGCCTTCGCGGCCGACGGTCACGGCGGTGGACTCGACGGGATCGAGGCCGAGTTCACGCAGGCGCAGGGTGACTTCCGCGGCGCGCAGGTCGGAGCCGGGCTGCAGACCGTGGTCCACGGTGACGCCGCCGGCGCGGATGCCGAGCCGGGGGGCCTCGAAGGCGAGGGCGGAGGCGAGGGCCATGGAGTCGGCGCCGCCGGAGCACGCCACGAGCACGAGCGGCGACGGGAGCTGTTCGTGCGCGCTCGCTTCGGGGGCGGGGTGGTCGTTGAGGACGTCGTGGAGTACGCGGCGGACCGCCAGGCGTATCGCCGCGACCGCAGGATGGGGACCCATTGTCCGGTTCCCTTCATGAAGTTTTCGGGGGCTGAGCCCGGGTTCGGTCACTCAGAGTGTGTAGATGGTGACAGAACCGGGGCGTTCCCCGAGCATTGCACGCCTACCCGGGGCCGACGGTCCCTCGGACGGGTGATTGAAGGGGCGTTCTCCTGCCGTCGGCCGGATCGGGTCCATGGACGTTTCGCGGGTTCACGACTCGGCCTTGCGGTGCACCCGCGCGACCCAGTCCGCCGGTTTGCCGATCTCGGCCTTGGTCGGAAGTGTGTTCGGGGAGGTCCACACGCGGTTGAAGCCGTCCATGCCGACCTGGTCGACGACGGCGCGCACGAAGCGTTCGCCGTCCCGGTACTGCTTGAGCTTGGCGTCGAGGCCGAGGAGCTTGCGCAGCGCGATGTCGAGCCGGGAGGCGCCCTTGGCGCGGCGCTGCTGGAACTTCTCGCGGATCTCGGCGACCGTCGAGACGACTTCGGGGCCGACGCCGTCCATGACGAAGTCGGCGTGGCCCTCGAGGAGGGACATCACGGCGGTGAGACGGGCGAGGATCTCGCGCTGGGCGGGCGTCTGCACGAGTTCGACCAGGGAGCGGCCCCCGTCGTCCTCTTCGCCCTCGGGGCGGCCGCCGGCGAGCGACTGGGCGGCTTCCCGGACCCGCTCGAGGAACGTCGACGGGTCGACGTCGGTCTCCCCCAGGAACGACTGGATCTCGCCCTCGAGATGGTCGCGCAGCCAGGGCACGGCGGAGAACTGCGTGCGGTGCGTCTCCTCGTGGAGGCACACCCAGAGGCGGAAGTCGTGGGGGTCGACGTCGAGTTCGCGTTCGACGTGGACGATGTTCGGCGCGACGAGCAGGAGACGGCCGCCGCCGCTCGCACCGGCGGGGAGTTCGCGGGTGGCCGGGGCGAAGGTCTCGTACTGGCCGAGGACGCGGGAGGACAGGAAGGAGAGCAGCATGCCGAGTTCGACGCCGGTGACCTTGCCGCCGACGGCTCCGAGGACGGCGCCTCCGGGGCTGTTGCCGCGGCGTTCCTGCATCTTGTCCAGGAGCGGTTTGAGGATCTCGCGGAAGCCTGCGACGTTGGCCCGCACCCATCCGGGGCGGTCGACGACGAGGATGGGGGTGTCGTGGATCTCCTCGGTGGCCATCCGGGTGAACCCCCGGACGTGCGCCTCCGAGGCCTTGGCGTGCCGGCGCAGTTCCGCGACGACGGCCCGTGCCTCGTCGCGGCTGACTTCGGGACCCGGCCGCACGAGCCGGGTCGCGGTCGCCACCGCCAGATTCCAGTCGACCATCCCCGCAGATGCAGCACCACCGATGCTCGTCATGCGTCAACCGTACGTGAGCGCCGCCGCCGGGGGCAGGCCGCGGGAGGCCGGTCAGGGAGATGTCAGGGTCGAGGCCGGGGGTGCCTCAGGGGTGGTGGGCCACGGCCGTCGTCAGCGGCAGCCGCAGCCCGCGAGCGCCGTGGCCGCCCGGTCCAGCGCCGCCTGCGCCGCCCCCGCGTCGGTCGTGCCGGAGGCCAGGAAGGCGAAGGCGAGGAGCCGTCCGTCCTGGTCGACGACCGTGCCGGCGAGGGCGTTGACGCCGGTCAGGGTGCCGGTCTTGGCGCGGACGACGCCGGCCGCGCCGTCCGCGTAGCGGTCGGCGAGGGTGCCGGTGAAGCCGGCGACGGGCAGGCCGGTGAGGACGGGGCGCAGGCCGGGGCGGGCCGGGTCGCCGGCCTTCACCAGGAGGGCCGTCAGCAGGTTCGCCGTGATCCGGTCCTGGCGGTCGAGTCCGCTGCCGTCCATGATGCGGACGCCGGCCGTCGGGAGCCCGAGCTTCTTCAACTGGGCCCGGACCGCGGCGCCGCCGCCCGCGAAGTCGGCGCGGACGCCGGTCGCGAGGGCGGTGTGGCGGGCGAGGGCCTCGGCGATGTCGTTGTCGCTGTTGGTCAGCATCCGCTCGACCAGGACCGACAGGGGCGGCGAGGAGACCGAGGCGAGGCTCTTCGCGCGCGTGGTGGCCTTGGAGGGGCCGGGGGGCGTGGTGGTGATGCCGTCGGCCTTCAGGAACGCGGCGAACGTGCGGGTCGCGTCGGCCGCGGGGTCGGGCACGCGCGTGACCGGACCGCTGGTGGAGTCGTCGGGGCGGCCCTCGTCGGCGGAAAGGGCCGTGACGCGGGCGAGGTTGCCGTTGGGCCCGATGGGGTGAACTTCGCTGCCCGCGTACAGGGTCGTGTCGTACGACAGCGTCACGTGGGTGAGGCCGCGCTTCTTCAGGGCGGCGGCGGAGGACGCGGCGAGGGTGCGCAGGCCGGCCCAGCCCGCGCCGTCGTCGTCGCGGGCCGTGAGGGTGGGGTCGCCGCCGCCGACGAGGACGAGCTCCCTGGTGTCGGGTTCGAGCACCGTGCGGGTGGTGAGGCGGTGCTCGCCGCCCATCGCTGAGAGCGCGGCGACCGCGGTGGCGATCTTCGTGGTGGAGGCCGGCGTCAGGCCCGTTCCGGCGCCCGCGCCGTACAGGTGCCGGCCGGTGGCGACGTCGACGACCGCGGCGGCGTGCCGGGCGCCCAGGACCGGGTCGGCCAGGAGCGGGGTCAGGACGCTCGCGATGCCGGCGCCCGTCGGCAGGGCGTCCGGGGCGGACTTGACGACGACGTCGGCGCCGCCGCCGCCGAGGCCGACCAGGACGGAGGCCGCGCTGGGGGCCGGGCGGGGCGCTCCGGCCGCGGTGTCGGACGTACGGGACGAATCCGCCGTACGCCCGTGATCTCCGCCACCCGTCCGTGCGAGGGCGGTCGCCCGGTCCCGCTCGGCCGTACGCTGACCGGTGGAGTCCCAGGGGCCGGCCACGGTCACCACACCGGCGGCCAGCGCCAGTCCGACGGTCGCCGCGCCCGCGCCGTACTGCCAGGAACGGGCGTTCGGACCGGTCCCGGTGAGCCGTGCGAGCTGCGGCTTCGCGGCCCGGGTGAGCCGTGCGACCCGCGGTCGCGCGGTCGCCGCCACGCGCGCGAATCGAGGCCGTACGATCCCTGCGGCCCGTGCCAGACGGGGTCGTACGGCGTCCGTGACCCGCACCACGTGCGGTCTCGCGGCCCGCCAAGGCCTCAGCTCTGGCACGAACACCAGCCCCTTTCGCGATCACACACCTGCGTGAGGGACACTTAACCACCAGAACTATGTGTTGATCATGGAGGAGCCACCGGTGGAGTTCGACGTCACGATCGAGATTCCGAAGGGTTCGCGGAACAAGTACGAGGTGGACCACGAGACCGGTCGGATCCGCCTGGACCGTCGACTCTTCACCTCGACCGCCTACCCGACCGACTACGGCTTCGTCGAGAACACCCTCGGCGAGGACGGTGACCCGCTGGACGCGCTGGTCATCCTGGACGAGCCCACGTTCCCGGGCTGTCTGATCCGCTGCCGCGCGATCGGCATGTTCCGGATGACGGACGAGGCCGGCGGCGACGACAAGCTGCTGTGCGTCCCGTCGACGGACCCGCGTGTGGAGCACCTGCGCGACATCCACCACGTGTCGGAGTTCGACCGCCTGGAGATCCAGCACTTCTTCGAGGTCTACAAGGACCTGGAGCCCGGCAAGTCCGTCGAGGGCGCCGACTGGGTCGGCCGCACCGACGCCGAGGCCGAGATCGAGCGGTCCTACAAGCGTTTCAAGGACCAGGGCGGTCACTGAGGCCCCGGTCGCCTGATGTCGTCGAGAGGGCCGCACGCATGCGTGTGCGGCCCTCTCGGGCGTCTGTGCGCATACTGAGGCCTACGGAAGGTGTCGTTCAGGGAGCGTTGCTGAGTGTCGGAGGCGGAGAACCGCAAACCGCAGTCGGACGAGGCGAGGAGCGCCTTCGATCCCGAGATCACGTCCGAGTTCGCGATGCCGGTGGGGCTCACCGTCCCCAGAACCGGCGGGGAATCCGAGACCACCTCGGAGTTCGCCGTTCCGCGGGGGCTGGACGTGAGCCAGCCGACCGCCGGGGAGGGCGAGGGATCGGCGTTCAGCGTGCCGAGCACCTACAGCGCCCGCGAGGCGCCGGCCGCGTTCACCCCGCCCTCCGGCGTCCCGATGGTGAGCCTGATCAAGGACCTGCCCTGGCAGGACCGGATGCGCACGATGCTGCGCATGCCGGTCACCGAGCGGCCCGCGCCGGAACCGGGGCCGAAGACGGAGGAGGGCGGTCCGGCCGTCCCGCGCGTGCTCGACCTGACCCTGCGCATCGGCGAACTGCTGCTGGCGGGCGGGGAGGGCGCCGAGGACGTGGAGGCCGCGATGTTCGCGGTCTGCCGCTCCTACGGGCTGGACCGCTGCGAACCCAACGTCACGTTCACGCTGTTGGCCATCTCGTACCAGCCGTCCCTGGTGGAGGACCCGGTGACGGCGTCGCGGACGGTGCGCCGCCGGGGCACCGACTACACACGTCTGGCGGCCGTCTTCCAGCTCGTGGACGACCTGAGCGACGCCGACTCCCATCTCTCGCTGGAGGACGCCTACCGGCGTCTCGCGGAGATCCGCCGCAACCGGCACCCCTACCCGACCTGGGTCCTGACGTCGGCGAGCGGACTGCTCGCGGGCGCGGCCTCGGTGCTGGTCGGCGGTGACGCGGTCGTGTTCGTGGCGGCCGTGCTCGGCGCGATGCTCGGCGACCGGCTGGCGTGGCTGTGCGCGGGGCGCGGGCTGCCGGAGTTCTACCAGTTCCTGGTGGCGGCGATGCCACCGGCCGCGATCGGCATCGCGCTGACCCTGGCCGACGTCGACGTGAAGGCGTCCGCGGTCATCACCGGCGGTCTGTTCGCACTGCTGCCCGGCCGGGCGCTGGTGGCAGGCGTCCAGGACGGCCTGACAGGCTTCTACATCACCGCGGCGGCACGCCTGTTGGAGGTCATGTACTTCTTCGTGGGCATCGTGGCCGGCGTGCTGGTGATGCTCTACGTCGGGGTGCAGCTCGGCGCGCATCTGAACCCGGACGTGTCGCTGGGCGTCTCCAAGCGGCCGCTGTGGCAGATCGGCGCGTCCATGCTGCTGTCCCTGACGTTCGCGGTGCTGCTCCAGCAGGAACGGTCCACCGTACTGGCCGTGACGCTGAACGGCGGGGTGGCCTGGTCGGTGTACGGCGCGATGCACTACGCGGGCGAGATCTCGCCGGTGGCCTCCACGGCCGTCGCGGCCGGGGTGGTGGGGCTGTTCGGGCAGTTGCTGTCGCGCTACCGGTTCGCGTCCGCGCTGCCCTACACGACCGCCGCGATCGGGCCGCTGCTGCCCGGATCGGCCACGTACTTCGGGCTGTTGTCGATCGCGCAGAACCACGTGGACGCAGGGCTGGTGTCGATCACCAAGGCCGCGGCGCTGGCGATGGCCATCGCCATCGGGGTGAACCTCGGTTCCGAGGTCTCGCGGCTGTTCCTGCGGGTGGGCTCCGCCGACAAGCGCCGTGCGGCCAAGAGGACGCGGGGGTTCTGACGCCCCCGCGCTCCGGGCGCCGCTAGTAGCCCTGGTTGTGGGGGTACTGGCCGTTGTGCTGGGCGCCGCCGTACGGCTGCTGTTGCTGCGGGGGCTGCTGCTGCCACTCCTGCGGGTACTGCTGCTGGTGCGGGTACTGCCCGCCGTAGTACTCGTTCTCGTAGGTCTGGCCCTGGCCGCTCTGGGGATCCTGCCCGTTCTGGTGGCCCTGGTGCTCACGGTGGCCCTGGTCGCCGTACGGCTGGCGCTGGTCGCCGTACGGCTGGCCCTGGTCGATGCGGCGGAGCTGGGTCGTGGCGTCGTCCATGACCGGGGGCTGCCCGTACGGCTGCTGCTGCGCCTGCCGCAGGGCGGGCTCCTGCGCGGCCGGGGTGTTGCGGGCCTCCTTGCGGGCCTTGAGGACCTCGATGATCACCGGGACGACCGAGATGAGGACGATCAGGACCAGGATCGCCTCGACGTTCTCCTTGATGAGGTCGATCTGGCCGAGGAAGTAGCCCGCGACCGTGACTCCCGTGCCCCACAGGACGCCGCCGATCACGTTGTACGTGATGAACGTGCGGTACTTCATGCGGCCGGCGCCGGCGATGATCGGCGCGAAGGTGCGGACGATGGGGACGAAGCGGGCCAGGACGATCGCCTTGGGGCCGTACCGCTCGATGAACTCGTGGGCCTTCTCCAGGTTCTCCTGCTTGAAGAGCTTGGAGTCGGGCCGGCTGAAGAGCTTCGGTCCGAAGAACTTGCCGATCAGATAGCCCACCTGGTCGCCGAGGACGGCCGCGACCACGATCAGGGTGCACACCAGCCACAGCGGCTGGTGGATCCACTTGCCGTCGGCGACCAGCAGACCGGCGGTGAACAGCAGGGAATCGCCCGGCAGGAAGGCGAACAGGCCCGACTCGGCGAAGACGATGACCAGGATGCCGGCCAGACCGAACGTCGAGATCAGATAGTCCGGAGTAATCCACTCGGGGCCGAGGGCGAGGGTAGTCACGGGTTCCGGGCTCCTGTGGGGTGAAGGCGGTCGGTGGGCGACCTGGCCGCCCAAAGCTATCAACGCGGCGCCGCGGGACCAGGTTCCCAGGGGCTCCCCCAGGATGCACTGTGCCTCTCCCTGGTCAAACCTGTGAACATGGGCATCGATGATTACGGCGGCGGGCAGGGTCCCGAGCCGGACGTACTGGTCGTCACCACGAACGACGCACCCGGCTTCCGGGTGCAGCAGGTCATCGGCGAGGTCTTCGGGCTGACGGTGCGCTCCCGGCACCTGGGCAGCCAGATCGGCGCGGGCCTGAAGTCAATGATCGGCGGTGAGCTCAAGGGCCTGACGAAGACCCTCGTGGAGACCCGCAACCAGGCCATGGAACGGCTCGTCGAGCAGGCACGCGCGCGCGGCGCCAACGGCGTGCTGGCGTTCCGCTTCGACGTGACGGAGGCCGCCGACGTGGGCACCGAGGTGTGCGCCTACGGGACGGCGGTGGTCCTGGCCCGGGAATGATCCCGAGCCGGGACCGGCGGGCGTCCCGGGCCTTCCGTGGCCTTCCTGGCCGGCCCCGCCGCCCCGCCGCCCCGCCGCTGGCCGCCCTACGAGGCGTGCTGTGCCGCGTTCGCCGCGATCGCCTCCTGGAGGTGCGCGGCGAGCCCCGGGCGCATCGAGTCGTAGTACGCCTTGAAGCGCTCGTCGGCGACGTACATCCCGCCCAGGCACACGTGCATCTCGTAGGGGCAGTCGTAGTACCAGGCGGTGATGTGCCGCCGGTGTTCCTCGGCCATGTCCATGGCCGCCTCACCGGCGGGCGGCTCCCCCGCGTCCATCAGCGCCGCGTAGCGCCCGCTCCAGTCGTCGACCTCGGCCTGGACGCGCTTCCAGTCCTCCTTGGTGTAGCGCGCGGCCCGGCGCTGGGACTCGGCGTAGGCCTCGGTGCCGCCCCAGCGCTGCTCCGCCTCCTCGGCGTACTGCTCGGGGTCCTTGTCGCCGAAGACCTCGAACCGCTCCTCGGGTGTGAGGTTGATGCCCATCTTCTTCGCCTCCATGGCGTGTTCCACGGCCTCGGCCATCTTCTGCAGCTTCCCGATCCGGGCGGTCAGCAGTTCGTGCTGGCGGCGCAGGTGCGCGCGCGGGTCGGCCGCCGGGTCGTCGAGCAGGGCCGCGACCTCCTCGAGCGGGAAGCCGAGCTCGCGGTAGAACAGGATCTGCTGCAGCCGGTCGAGGTCGGCGTCGTCATAGCGCCGGTGTCCCGCGTGGCTGCGCCCGCCGGGGACGAGCAGGCCGATGTCGTCGTAGTGGTGCAGCGTGCGCACCGTGACACCGGCGAATCCGGCGACCTGTCCTACGGAGTAGCTCACTTCGTCCGCTCCCTTCTCGGTACGCGCTCCACGGTGCGTCCTCACGCCGCGTGAGGTGCAAGGCGCTTGCCTCCCGAATCCCCTCCCGCTTCCCCCCGGTCCCCTCTCCGGTCCCCCTCCCCGTCTGCCGCAGCCCGGATGTCGTGTCCGCTTTGCCCGTTTATCGTGAGCCCGTGGCCCAGGACACCGCAGAGCAGCCGCCCCGCCCTCCGGCGACCCCGGCGCGCACCCTGCTGCCGTCGATCCTGCCCGCTCTCGTCATCGGCGTGCTGGCGAGCCTGCTGCTCCTGCTGGTGGAGGGGGCGGCCGACCGGCTCCAGCACATGCTGTGGCAGAACCTCCCGGACGCGCTGGGCGTGGGCCGGTACTCCGTGCTCTGGATGATGGTCATGCTCACCATGACGGGCGTCCTGGTGGGACTGGTGGTGTGGAAGGCGCCCGGGCACGCCGGTCCCGATCCGGCCACGATGGGGCTGGACGCGCGCGTGCTGCCGCCGGTGGTTCTCCCCGGGCTGCTGGTGGCGACGGCGCTGATGCTGGCGGGCGGGCCCAGCCTCGGCCCGGAGAACCCGATCATCGCCGTCAACGTGGCGGTCGTCTTCTGGCTGGGTCACCGGTTCCGGCCGACCGCGCCGGGCGCGGTGTGGGTGATGCTCGCGGAGGCGGCGACCATCGGCGCGCTCTTCGGCACGCCGGTGGCTGCGGCGCTGCTGATCTCCGAGGCGCTGGCGGGACGGGGGACGAAGGGGCCGTTGTGGGACAGCGTCTTCACCCCGCTGGTCGCCGCCGCGGCGGGCGCGATGACGACCACCCTGGTGGCCGATCCCAGCTTCGACATGCACCTGCCCCCGTTCGGGCAGCCCGGCTGGGCCGACCTGCTGGCGGCGACGGTGGTCGCCTCGGCGGGCGCGCTCCTCGGCATGTGCGGCGTGTACGCCTTCCCGTACGTCCACGGCGCCTTCGCGCGGCTGCGGCACCCGATGCTGATCCTCCCGGCCGGCGGGGTCGTGCTGGGCCTGCTGGCGGCCGTGGGCGGCCATCTGACGCTCTTCAAGGGGCTGGACGAGGTCGCGGAGCTCGCCGCCGACCCCGACGGCTGGACGGCCGGTCAGTTCGCCACGATGACGGTGGTGAAGATGGCCGCGATGGTGGTCGCCGCGACCTCCGGGTTCCGGGGCGGACGGATCTTCCCGGCCGTGTTCGTCGGCTCCGCGCTCGGTCTCACCGCCCACGCGCTCGTGCCGGGCGTCCATCCCGCGGTGGGTGTGGCCACCGGGGTGCTGGGCATCCTCCTGGCCATCACCCGGCAGGGCTGGGTGAGCCTTTTCGTCGCCGCCGTCCTGGTCTCCTCACCCTCGATCATCGCCCTGCTCTGCATCGCCTCGCTGCCGGCCTGGCTGCTGGTGACGGGGCGGCCGCAGATGCAGCTGCGGGCGGACGGGACCTCGGTGCGCTGACACCCGGCTCGCGCCCCCGGGAAGCACCGGCGGCGCGGAAACGGGACGAGGCCGCGGCGACCGGGTCCCGTCCCGCCACCGGCGCTCAGTGGCTCATGCGGGTGAACTTCCGTACGGCCAGCGGGAAGAAGACCGCCAGCAGGACCAGCGGCCAGCCCACGGCCGGCCACACATGGCCGGGGTCCGCGCCCGTGCCGCCGAACAGGTCGCGCACCGCGGTGGCCGTCCGGGACATCGGGTTCCATTCGACGGCCGTGCCCAGCCAGCCCGGCATGGACGTGGGCACGGCGAGGGCGTTGGAGAGGAAGCCGATCGGCCAGACGAGGATCTGCACGGCCTGCACCATCTCCGGCCTCCCGGCCACCAGCGCCAGATGGATGCCGACCCACAGCATCGCGAACCGGAAGAGGAGGAGAAGGCCCAGGGCGCCCAGGAAGGCGCCCGGTCCGCCCTGGGGCCGCCAGCCGAGCGCCAGGCCGACGGCGATCAGCACGGCAAGGCTCACGGCCGACTGGAGCATGTCGGCGGCCGAACGGCCCACGAGGACCGCGCCGTCGGCCATCGGCATCGCGCGGAAGCGGTCGATGACCCCCTTGTCGAGGTCCTGGGTGACGGCGACCATCGTGCCCTCCAGGCCGAAGGCCATGGTGAGCGCGAGCATGCCGGGCATCAGGTAGTCGAGGTAGTCGCCGCCGACCCCGCGGCCGCCGCCGACCAGGTAGCCGAACATCAGCAGCAGCATCACGGGGAAGACGAACCCGACGGCCAGCCGGCCCGGCTGGCGTGCCCAGTGGGCGAGTTCACGGCGGGTCATGGTCCAGCAGTCGGTCAGTGCGTACGCGTAGCCGTTCACACGGCCTCCTTCACAGCGTCGTCCGCGCGGTCCTCGCGCCCGGTCAGGTGGAGGAAGACCTCGTCCAGCGTGGGGCGGCGCAGGGCAACGTCCTCCGCCTCGATGCCGGCCTCCTCCAGGGCGCGGACGACGCCGAAGAGGGCGGCCATCCGGTCGGTGACGGGTGCGCTGAGCAGACGGCGGTCGGCGTCGACGGTGACGCCCGCCTCGGGCAGGGGCAGCAGGGCGACCGCCGCCCCGAGGAGGCCCGCGTCGCGCAGGACGACGTCGATGCGGTCGCCGCCCGTCAGCGCCTTGAGCTGGTCCGCCGTGCCGTCGGCGATCACCCGGCCGCGGTCGACGACGCAGATGCGGTCGGCCAGCTGGTCGGCCTCCTCCAGGTACTGGGTGGTGAGCACCACCGTCGTCCCGCCGCCGGCCAGCGAGCGGACCGCGGACCAGACCTCGGCGCGTCCGCGCGGGTCGAGACCGGTGGTCGGCTCGTCCAGGAAGAGCACCTCGGGGTCGGCGCCGTGCCGGCCGCCGATGAGGGAGGCGGCGAGGTCCAGCCGGCGGCGCATGCCGCCGCTGTAGGAGCGGACCGGCTTGCGGCCGGTGGCGGCGAGGCCGAAGCGCTCGAGGAGTTCGGCGGCGCGCACGCGCGCGTGGCGGGCGCCGAGATGGTGCAGGCGTCCGAACAGCTCCAGGTTCTGCCGGCCGTCCAGTTCCTCGTCGAGGGCGGCGTGCTGGCCGAGCAGGCCGATGCGCCGGCGGACCTCGCGGGCCTCCGTCAGCACGTCGTGGCCTGCCACCTCGACGCGTCCGGCGTCCGGTCGCAGCAGCGTGGACAGGATTCTGACCAGGGTCGTCTTGCCCGCGCCGTTCGGTCCGAGCACCCCCTGCACGGCGCCGCGGGCCACCGTGAGGTCGAGCCCGTCCAGTGCGCGCGTCTCCCCGTACCTTTTGTGGACGCCGTCGACGGTGATCGCCGTGTCGGCCATGGGAGCCCCCACCCTCTCGACTAATCAAACTTGACTACAGGCACAAAAGTAACCGCGCCCCACCCAGTCGTCAAACTTGATCAGCGCCAGTCCCCGGGGTGCCGCTCCCGCGTCGCGTACGGGTTCTCCTCGCCCGGCGCGAGCACGCCGACGAACGGCTCGCCCTCACCCGCGAAGGTGTACGCCCCGCCCTCGATCCGCGCGATCAGGCCGCGGGCCCACTCCGCCTCGGCGTCGGCCGTGTGGACCCAGAGGTTCATGATCTCGCCGATGTGGCCCAGCTGTCCGGGCCCTCCCTCGGGGACGTAGTGCCCGGTGACGGCCGAGCGCCACTCGTCGATGCCGCGCACCCGCTCCTTCAGGAGCGAGACGGCCTCCGCTCGCGGGAGGTCCACCACGAAGCCGATGGCGGCCGACTTCACGTCCGTCTTCTGGTCGTAGGAGACCAGCGCCTCGCGCAGCAGCCGGAAGTACTCCTCGACGCCCGCCTCGGTGACCTCGTACTCGGTGCGCGGCGGGCCGCCCGCGGTGGAGGGGGCCGTCTCGTGCTCGCGCAGCAGGCCCTGCTTCGCCATCTGCTTCAGGGCGTGGTAGATCGAGCCCGGCTTGGCGTTGGACCACTCGTGGGCGCCCCAGTACTCCAGGTCGCCGCGCACCTGGTAGCCGTGGGCCCGCCCGTGCTGGCGCACGGCGCCCAGGACGAGGAGACGGATCGCTGACATGCGCCCAGGTTAGGGCGTGGCGTCCGGGTCCCCCTCGGGTACCCGGACGGCCGTCCGCCCCGGAACGCGCCCCTGGCCGTGTCCGCCCTAGAAGGGGAAACCGCTGCGGCCGTGCTGGACCGAGATCCACTTGGTGGTGGTGAAGGACTCCAGGGTGGTCTCGCCGTTGAGGCGGCCGACGCCGGAGCTCTTCTCGCCGCCGAACGGCACGATCGGCTCATCGTGCACGGTGGCGTCGTTGACGTGGAACATGCCGGTCACGACCTGCTTGGCGAAGGCGACGCCGCGCTCGACGTCACGGGTGTGGACGGCGCCGCTCAGGCCGTACGGCGTGTCGTTGGCGATGCGGAGGGCCTCCGCCTCGCCGTCGAAGGTGTTGATGAAGGCGACCGGCCCGAAGACCTCCTGCTGCAGCAGGGCGGAGTCGAGGGGGAGATCGGCGAGGACCGACGGCTCGACGAGGTTGTCGGTGGTCGTTCCGTGCAGCAGGGCGGTCGCGCCCTCGGCGATCGCCTGCGCGACCGCGCCGGAAACGGCCTCCGCCTGCTGGGAGTTGATGACCGGGCCGATGAGGGTCTGCGGGTCGCGCGGGTCGCCGGCCTTCAGCGTCCTCACCTTGGCGACGAACTTCTCGGTGAACTCGTCGGCGAGCGAGCGGTCGACCAGGATGCGGTTGGCGGCCATGCAGACCTGGCCCTGGTGGACGAAGCGGCTGAAGACGGCGGCGTCCACCGCGTAGTCCACGTCGGCGTCGTCGAGGACGACGAAGGCGCTGTTGCCGCCGAGTTCGATGACGGACCGCTTGAAGTGCGAGGCGGCGACCGTCGCGACATGCCGGCCGACCTTGTCGGAGCCGGTGAAGGAGATGACCCGCGGGACCGGGTGCTCCAGGAAGGCGTCGCCGATCTCGGCGATGTCGGTCACGACGACGTTCAGCAGGCCCGGGGGCAGGCCGGCGTCCTCGAACAGCTTGGCGATCACGGTGCCGCCGGAGATCGGGGTGTTCTGGTGCGGCTTGAGCACCACGCCGTTGCCGAGGGCCAGCGCGGGGGCGACGGACTTCAGCGACAGCAGGAACGGCACGTTGAAGGGGCTGATCACGGCGACCACGCCGACCGGCTCGCGGTAGACGCGGTTCTCCTTGCCGTCGACCGGCGACGGGAGGATGCGGCCCTCGGGGCGCAGCGCCAGGTGGATCGACTCGCGCAGGAACTCCTTGGCGAGGTGCAGTTCGAAGGCGGCCTTGCCGAAGGTGCCCCCGGCCTCGGCGACGAGGATCTCGCTGATCTCCGCCTCGCGCTCCTCGACCAGCCGCAGCACCTTCTCGAAGACCGTACGGCGGGCGTAGGCGTTGGTGGCGGCCCACTGCCGCTGCGCGCGGGCGGCGGCCCGGTAGGCCTCGTCGACCTCGTCGACGGTGGCGATGGTGATCGAGGCGAGCTTCTCGCCGTCGTAGGGGTTGAAGTCGATGATGTCCCAGGAGCCCGTCCCTGGACGCCACTCACCGTCGATGTACTGCTGGGCCAGGTCGGTGAAGTAGGACGACGACATGTGATCCCTCAATCCCCTGCTGCGAACGTCTGTGACCGATCGACGTCACGATCTGATCACACGTCATCGTACGGGTGTTTCAAGGGAGTTGGAGGGATTCCCGGAGGCCGTAGGGGAATCCCTGCGGACCCGGCGTCAGGACAGCTGGATCAGGCCACGGAGCAGGTCCCGGCTCTCGTCCGGTCCGGGGCTGTCCTGCTGCAGTTCCTTCAGGGCGAGCTCGTACTGTGCGACGTCCTCGCGCTTGTCCAGGTAGAGGGCGCTGGTGAGCTGCTCCAGGTAGACCACGTCCGACAGGTCGGACTCGGGGAAGCTCAGGATGGTGAAGGCACCGGACTCGCCGGCGTGCCCGCCGAAGCTGAACGGCATCACCTGCAGACGGACGTTGGGCCGCTCGGAGATCTCGATCAGATGCTGGAGCTGCCCGCGCATCACCTCGCGGTCGCCGTACGGCCGGCGCAGCGCCGCCTCGTCGAGGACGATGTGGAGGTCGGGGGCGTTCTCGGCGACGAGGTACTTCTGGCGCTCCAGGCGCAGCGCCACGCGCCGGTCGATGTCGGCGGCGCTCGCGCCCCTCATGCCACGGCTGACGACGGCATGGGCGTACGCCTCGGTCTGCAGCAGACCGTGCACGAACTGCACCTCGTACACACGGATCAGGGCGGCCGCGCCCTCCAGACCGACGTACGTGGGGAACCAGTTGGGCAGCACGTCCGAGTAGCTGTGCCACCAGCCCGCCACGTTGGCTTCACGGGCGAGGCCGACGAGCGCGTGGCGCTCCGCGTCGTCCGTGATGCCGTACAGCGTCAGGAGGTCTTCCACGTCACGGGTCTTGAAGCTCACCCGGCCCAGTTCCATCCGGCTGATCTTCGACTCCGACGCCCTGATCGAGTATCCCGCCGCCTCGCGCGTGACGCCGCGGGCCTCACGCAGCCGTCGCAGTTGCGAGCCGAGCAGCATCCGCCGCACCACCGATCCGGGCTCTCCCGCGCTCACGTTCGCCAGCCTCCCCAACCGTCCTAGGGGCCGCAGTCTGCCACTAAAACACTTCGAGCAGTACTCGTCCGATTACAGAGATGGAACGAATCCAAAGCATACGCACAGCGCGATGCGAAGGAAGAGTGAGGAGAAAGCAAGAGAAGTGGCGGTGATGGGAGAGAAGTTGGCGGAAAAAATGGCCAAGAAGCGGTACGGGCAGGTCCATTTCGGTCACGTGCACGTGCATCTGCCCTTGCATCCGCAGTGCGCATCAGAAACCATGGTCCCGCGCCACCGCTGCATCGCAACGACCGCGAATCCCGGGAGTGCCTCGCATGGGGACGAATGGATCGACCATGCTCGAGCCGTTACGGCAGGGCCTTCCGCCGCTGGATCCCGCGGCCGTGTCCAACGCCGCCTCCTGCGCCCTGCCCGCCCGCTACGAAGCGGTGCGCGAGGCACGGCAGTTCACCAGGCGCACCCTCGGCCAGTGGGACGTGGGCGACCGGTTCGACGACGTCTGTCTGGTCGTCTCGGAGCTGGTGACCAACGCGCTGAGACACGGACTGTCCGACGACGTTCCGTGCACCCAGGACCAGGTGCATCCGCCCGTGCGGCTGCACCTGATGCGCTGGACCGAGCGGCTGGTGTGCGCGGTGCGCGATCCCAGCCACGACAGCCCCCTGCCGCAGGAGGGCGAGGACTTCTCCGCGGAGTCCGGACGCGGACTTTTCCTGGTGGACTCCTTCGCCGACAGCTGGGGCTGGCAGCCGCTCTCCGGCAGCCTCGGCGGCAAGGTCGTCTGGGCGTTGTTCCGACTGCACACACCCGCCGAATGAGCTAGCACGGCCCGCGTCGACGCCCTGGTTCTACGCGCGTTGCGGGCCGGATTCCACCGATAGGTCCGGCGCGGGGCGCCGGGGCAGGGGCGTCAGCTGCCGATCAGGTGGTCGAACTCGCCGTCCTTGATCCCGAGGAGCATGGCCTCGATCTCCGCGCGCGTGTAGACGAGCGCCGGGCCGTCGGGAAAACGCGAGTTGCGCACCGCGACGTCACCGCCCGGCAGTCGCGCGAACTCCACGCAGGAACCCTGCGAGTTGCTGTGCCGGCTCTTCTGCCAGGCAACCCCGTACAGCTGTGTGGCCGTCATGCCGTTGTACACGTCGTGCCCCCCGTCAACGTGGTGGTCCACAGGTCGCTCCCTGGTGGTGCACTGGCTTGCGTGGCCATTGGTGCCGTTGTCAACTGTCCCGGATCATAACCCCGTTCATATGCAGTCGCATGAGCAGATGCACGTGCACGCGCGGTGCCTGGGTGGTTACAGCTGTGACGCCTGCTTTACCGACGTCGTTCTGTGCGGCCGGGCGTCTCGAGGTGCTCCGGAAGGTCGTCCGGATCGAACTACTCGTGTACGGGGACAGACGCGCGCCGGGCCCTTCGTGTTCCGTCGGCGCGGAAACGACATGGAATCGGATCGCCTCGCCGGGATCGGCGCGCCGGCCGCGGGGGCCGTCCCGGAGCGGCGGTTCCGGCGGACGCCCGCCGTCCGCTCGGGCCGGCGGGCGGCGGCCCGCGGGGCGGTCGCGCCGCGATGCGTCCGCGGCCCGACCGGCGGGACGCCACCCCCGCCCCTGTGGTGCCCCGCAGCTCCCCCGCTCCTCGTCGCACCACGACGACGGCCACCCGCCCCCGCGTACGACGCGGAGGTCGGCGCGGGGGCGGTGCGGGGTGGCCCGGCGCATCAGGGCGAGGTCAGCTCACTGCCGGGGCCGGGATGCGCCGATCGGCCAGAGCGACTAGACGATTGGCGGGGTATCTGCTCGTACAAGTGCGTGATACGTCGTACACAGGACGGTGGACCGGCACTACGGAAGGCGACGCATGCACACCGGGGCCGGGTGGACGGTACCGACGTGTACAGGACAGGTGTGCGCGCCCGGGGCCTGAGCGGTGCGTGGGGCGCCCGGGGCGCGGGTCAGCGTGCGGCGGCGTACGGGAGCAGGGCCATCTCGCGGGCGTTCTCGACGGCTCGGGCGAGTTGGCGTTGCTGCCGGGCCGAGACGCGGGTCACCCGGCGGCTGCGGATCTTCCCCCGGTCGGAGAGGAACTTCCGCAGCAGGTCGGTGTCCTTGTGGTCGACGTAGGTGACGCCTGCCTGGTCGAGGGGGTCGGGTCGGGCCTGGGCGGGCTTGCGCTCGGGTTTGCGGGGCATCGGGTCAGACCTCCAGGAGGGTGTCGAAGGCGGGCGGCAGCCGCTTCCAGGCAGTGCGGCCGGCGGCGTACTCGGCGTCGGTGAGCAGGCAGGACTCCAGGAGCCCGGCGAGGCCGTCGCGGTCCAGTCCGGGGGATGTGAAGACCAGGTGCTGGCAGCAGTCGCCGTGTTCGGGGTGCCAGTCGAGGGCGGCCGCCGCGCGGCGCACCGGCGGGACCAGATCCCAGGCCGCGTCCGGGAGGGACGCCAGCCACGGGCCGGCCGGCTCCACGCACAGGGCGCCGCCCGCCGCGTCCCAGTGGAGCAGCACGTCGGGCTTGTCGGCGAGCCAGAACCGGCCACGGCTGCGGGCGGCCGCGCAGGTCAGGTCCTCCAGCGCCGCGTACAGCCGTTCCGGGTGGAACGGCCGGCGGCGGTGCCAGACGAAGGTGCTCACACCGTGCGCGTCGGCCTCGGCGGGGAGCAGCGCGCAGGCGGGATGCTGGGCCGCGGCGGCCGCCTCCGCGTCGAAGCCGGCCAGCACCGCGCCGGCCAGCGGCGACCGCGGGTCCGCGCGGTCGCCGGGCGCGACCCGGATCCGGCGGGCCGTCGGGTGCAGCTGCGCCAGCAGCTCGCGGTCCTCGTCGTCGGCCTCGCCGGAGTCGACGACGGCCAGCACGGGGGCGTACTCCAGCTGCCGCGCGAAGGTGTCGGCGACGGTGCGCCGGTCGGTGGCGGCCGCGGCGAGACCGCAGTCGGCGAGGTCGTCGCCGTTGCCGAGGCAGGGCAGGAGCAGCGCCGGATCGACGGCGGTGACGACGCCGGTGACCGTGAGCCCGCCGGCCACCACCACCTCGGCCATGGCCTTGGGCTCGACGGAGTCCCACAGCTCGACGACCGCGAGGCGGGTGACGCCGTCGTCGGCGAGGCGGCGCAGCTCGGGCACCAGGTCCTCGCGCAGCGCGCAGCAGGCGCAGTCGTCGACCAGGGGCGTCTCCCCGGCGGAGAGGATGCCGGTGGCGTCCCTGACGGTCCGTACGACCGTGCCCGCCGCGGCCGTCGCGAGGTCGTGGTGCAGGACGACGCTGCCGGGCACGTCGGCGAGCAGGCGCGCGACCGTCGCCCGGCGGGCGTCGACGTGCAGCCCGCCGACGATCACGACCGACAGGCTCACGCCCCGCCCTGCTTCCCGTAACGCCGCTCGAAGCGCTCGACCCGGCCGGCCGTGTCCAGGACGCGCGCGGTGCCGGTGTAGAAGGGGTGGCTGACGTCGGAGATCTCGACGTCGACGACGGGGTACGTGCCGCCGTCCTCCCACTCGACCGTCCGGTCGCTGCTCATGGTGGACCGGGTGAGGAAGGCGTGGTTCGCGGCACGGTCGCGGAAGACCACGGGGCCGTAGGGCGGGTGGATCTCGTTGCGCATGGGTTCAGCGCTCCTCTCGGAAGTCGACGTGGCGGCCGGCGACGGGGTCGTACTTGCGCAGGGTCATGCGGTCGGGGTCGTTGCGGCGGTTCTTGCGGGTCACGTAGGTGAATCCGGTCCCCGCGGCGGACTTGAGCCTGACGACCGGACGGAGTTCGTTGCGAGCCATGCTGCTATGTTACTGAAAATGAATCCCATTAGCGATAGCGCTCCAGGAGAGGTACGTCACCCATGTCCGCGCACTGCATGCTGACCGGCGCCCGGCCCGGCTTCGGCAACCGCATCTCCCGCTCCCACCGGCGCACCTCGCGCCGCTTCGACCCCAACGTCCAGAGCAAGCGGTACTGGCTGCCGAGCGAGGGCCGGCACGTACGGCTGCGGCTGAGCACGAAGGGGATCAGGACTGTCGACGTGATCGGCGTCGAGGCGGCCGTGGCGCGCGTCCGGGCACGGGGGGTGCGGGTCTGATGGCGAAGAAGAGCAAGATCGCGAAGAACCAGCGGCGCCGCGCGATCGTCGCGCGGTACGCGGCACGGCGGGCCGAGCTGAAGCAGACCGTCCGGCGGCCGTCGTCGACGGACGCGGAACGGGAGGCGGCGCAGAGGGAGTTGCGTGCGCAGCCACGGGACGCCAGTGCGACGCGGGTACGCAACCGGGACCAGGTGGACGGCCGGCCGCGCGGGTACTTCCGGACGTTCGGGCTGTCCCGGGTGGGCCTGCGGGAGCACGCGCACGCGGGACATCTGCCGGGGGTGCGCAAGTCCTCCTGGTAGTCACAGGCGGTTCCCGGGCCGCCCCCCGGTCGCTCCCAGGCCGCTGCCAGGGCTTGCTGGTAGCTTGCTGCGGTCCTTGAGGTCCAGGTTTTTTCGGTCCTAGCTCGGGAGCTTGCAGTGACTTCGGCGATCTTCTCGCGGGGTGCGTCCCGCCGTCCGGTGCGGGCCGCCGCGCTGGCCGCCGCGTTGGCGGGCGCGCTCGCGCTGACCGCGTGCAGCGGCGACAAAGGGTCCGGCGACGGCTCCCCCACCACCCCGGCGGCGACGGCGGACGGGGGCGGTTCGAGCGGAGCCGCGGCCTCGCCCTCCGACTCCGTCTCCGCCTCGGACGAGCTGGAGGGCAGCTGGCTCGCGACGACGGACGGCAAGGCCGTCGCCCTGATCATCACGGGGAAGCAGGCCGCCCTCTTCGTGACCGGCGGGAGCGTGTGCAGCGGGACCGCCGGCAAGGAGGCGGGCATGCGGATGATCCATCTGACCTGCACGGTCGGGAAGGACGACCGGACGACCGGCATGGTCGGTTCCGTCGACGCGAAGTCCCTCGAGGTCACCTGGACGGGCGCGGCCGGCAAGGAGACGTTCACCAGGGCGGAGGGCGGCCAGTGGCCGTCGGGTCTGCCGACGGCGGGGATCGGATAGCCCGACGGACGCCGGACGGACGACCCGGACGGACGGCCAGATCGGACGGCCGGGTCGGCGACCCGGACTGGCGACCCGGACTGGCGACCCGGACTGGCGGCCCGGGCGGCGGATCGGTCGGCGGCCGGACCGCCCGCGCGGGGCCTGGGCCTGAGGGGTCTGGGGCTGAGAGGTTTGGGCCTGAGGGGTCTCGGCCCGCGGCGTCTGGGCCCGCGGTGGGTTATCTCCGCGGGGTCTCTTCGCGGGCCTGAGCCGGGGCGGCGGCGGCCGGCGTGGGGGCTGGGGCTTCGTCCGTGCCCGACCGCGCTCGCGTTTCGGCGGCGGCTTTCGTGTGGAGCACCGCGCGGGCCTGCTCCGCCGCCCGGACGGTGCTCTCGCTGACGAAGTCCAGGAAGCGGGCGATGTTCTCGAGGCGGGCGGCGGCCGGGGTGGCGGGGCCGAGGATTCCGACGCCCTGCCGGGCGATGTCGATCACATGGGTGAGCGCCCGGGCGCTGGCCAGCATCGACTGGTACCAGACGTCGTCGTCGACCACGTACCGCTCGCGTCGGCGCTCGTCGCGCTCCCGGCGGACGAAGGCCTGCTCCTCGAGGTACGTGATCGCCTTGGAGACGGAGGCGGGGCTGACCTGGAGGCGCTGCACGAGATCGGACGCGGTGAGGCTGCCCGTGTCGGTGAGGGTGAGGCAGGCCATGACCCTGGACATCATCTTCGGCATGCCCGAGGCCATGAGGACGGTGGTGAACGCCTCCTCGTACTCACGCACGGCCTCGGCGTCGCGTCCATGCGCCTGCGGGAAGGTGTCCGGCCCGCGGGGCGCGACCTGCCTGCGGCGGTGGGCCCGGCGTTCGGTCGCCCGGTGGGCCAGGTCGGCGCGGTAGGCGGTCGGGCCGCCGTTGCGCATCACCTCGCGCGTGATCGTCGAGGTGGGACGGTCGAGGCGTCTGGCGATCTCCGCGTAGGCGAGGCCGTCGGCCAGCCCCGACGCGATCTGCTGACGTTCCTGCTGGGTGAGTCTGCCTCCCGGCATCACGGCCTCCTTCGTGCGCCTCGATCTCCTTCGTGCGCCTCGGTGTCGTCAATTTAGCGTTCACCGACATGCATTGCAACGAACGGAGGTGGGCACGTTGCGTTGTCTTTCAGCTCGTTGCAACAAATAAAGACACTTCACCTGCATGAATGCCGATTAGAAGCAACGGACTTGTTGCCCAAGTCGAGAACGCAACGTAGCTTTTCCCATGTCGGAAACAGCAACGAACACAGGAGAGCACGATGCAGAAGTTCGCCACCGCCGCCCCGGTCTCCGTCGTCCTCGACGTCCCCGCCGGGCGTGTCCGGTTCATCGCCGCCGACCGCGCCGACACCACGGTCGAGGTGCTGCCCGCGGACGCCTCCAGGAGCCGCGACGTGAAGGCGGCGCAGGAGACCTCGGTCGACTTCGCCGACGGCGCCCTGCGGATCACGGCCGCCCCGAAGAACCAGCTCCTCGGCGCCTCCGGAGCCCTCGAGGTGACCGTCCAGCTGCCCGCCGGCTCGCACGTCGAGGCGACGACCTCCGCCGGCGAGTTCCGCGGCGTCGGACGGCTCGGCGACGTCACCTTCGAGGGCGCGCAGGGCACGGTCAAGATCGACGAGGCCGCGACCGCCCGCCTCACCCTCCTCGCCGGCGACGTCACCGTCGGCCGCCTCACCGGCCCCGCCCACATCAGCACCCAGAAGGGCGACGTCCAGGTCACCGAGGCCGTGCACGGCACGGTCGTCCTGCGCACCGAGGCCGGCGCCATCTCCGTCGGCGCCGCCCGCGGAGTCTCCGCCTCCCTCGACGCCGGCACCACCTACGGCCGCATCCACAACGCCCTCGCGAACGCCGACGGCGCCGCCGCCGGCCTCAGCATCCACGCCACCACCGCCTACGGCGACATCACCGCCCGCAGTCTCTGAACAGCGGTCAGGGCGGGGGCGCGCGGCGCGGGGCCGCGCGCGTGCGTGATGATCCTTCGAGCACCGTCACCAGACCCGAGGGACCCACACATGCGCGCCGTTCCCATCACCGTCACCGCTCTCGCCGCGGCCCTGCTCCTCACCGCCTGCTCAGGCGGGGACGACAGCGGCTCCGGCGGCGACGAGAGCAAGGCCGCGACGTCCCCCGGGGCCGCCGGATCCGCCTGCGCGGCCGGCGACCTCGGCCAGGAGGTCGGCCCCGTCGACGCCGCGCCCGCCGCCGGGGACACCGGCAACGTCACCGTCACACTCACCAACAAGGGCAAGGAGTGCACCCTGGACGGCTTCCCCAAGGTCGACCTCAAGGCCGGCGACGCCTCCGCGAGCGTGACGCAGGACGAGGCCGCCGCGCCGCAGCCCCTGACCCTCCCGGCGCAGGGCACCGCCTCCTTCACGATCACCTACGTGCGCGGCGCGGGCAGCGGCGAGAAGTCCCTCGCCGTGAAGACCGTCGAGTACGGCCTGCCGAAGGCCTCGTCCACCGCGGACTTCCCCTGGTCCTACGGTGACGTCGCGCTCAAGAGCAAGGGCGTGGCGGACGCGACGGTCAGCGCCTTCCACCCGGCCGGCGACTGACGGAACCCGCACACCGAGCGGTCACGGCAGGCGGGGCCGGGACTGCACGCGGGCCCGGTCCGCCGCCTGCGCGCCCTCGGTCCAGCCCGCCTCGTCCGTGACGCCGCGCAGGCGGGTGGAGACCGTCTGCGGGAACATGCGGTCCGTCGCCGCGGTGACCGCGACCTCGCGGGAGGCGAGGACCGGCAGCAGGTCGTCGCAGACCTGGGTCCCGGCGGCGGCCGTGAGGCGGGCGCCGACGCGGTGGGCGTACGCGGCGAGGAACGACTGCCGGAAGGTCTTGGTCCGCCGACGGCCGCTCGCCCGCTGAGCCGCCTCCGCCTTGGCCATCGCCGACTGCGCCTGCACCAGCAGCGAGGTGTACAGCAGTTCCACCGCCTGGAGGTCCGCCTCGAAGCCGACGACCGTGGAGAAGGCGAACGGCTCGTTCCACACGGCCCGGCAGTGGTTGGCGTCGGCGACCGCGTCCAACAGCACCGCCTTGGCCTGCTCGTACGGCGGCTCGACGCCTATCCGGCAGGCGCCCGGCGCGTCCGGGGCCGGGGCCCGGGCGTCGAGCAGGGCCTCGTCGACGCTGTGCCGGGCCATCAGCTCCTGCGCCTTCGCCGTGAGCGCCTCGGCCTCCTCCGGGAAGCCGGTCGCCTCGGCCTTGGCGAGCAGCGCGCGGATCCGGGTGAGCATGCGGGCGGAGGAGTCCGCGGGCGACCCGGCCTCCGACCCCCGCCGGTGACCGCGCCCGCGCCCCGGCTCGTCGAGAGGGTCGAGGCCGGGCAGGCGTAGCAGCAGACGGTAGAGCTCCAGGGTCGCCGTGGCGTGCGAGAAGCGGTCCGCGGACGGGGGCGGCCCGGCCGGCAGCTCCGCCAGCTGCGCCGCCCAGCGGCGACCGCGCGCCCGGTCGTCGCGCGCCTGCGCGCGGATCAGCGCCGCGACGAGGCCCACATGGGCGCCGTCCAGGTCGCGCCGCACGATCCGCACGAGGTCCGCGGGCTGCCAGCCGCGCCGCCAGAGCGCCGCCACGAACTCCGCGCCGCGCCGCGCGAGCTCCGCGTCCGCGGCGGGGTCGGCGGCGAGAAGGGACGCTCCGGAGTCGAGGGCTGCGTCGGCCGTGTCGTAGAGGGCGGTCCGCAGGGCGCGTTCGACGGCGCCGGCCGGGTCGCTGCTGGTGCTGCTCACCGTTCGATCGTGCCATGCGCCGCTCGCCGCACCTCCCCCGCACTGTCAGACCCCCCTGCCACACTCGCGGTATGGCCGACCGGTGGGCGCTCGCTCCGGCCGAGGACGGTGGCGTGGAACTCGCCCCCCTCGGTCCCGACGGCCTGCCCGCCGGCCCGTCGCTGCGCGAGCCGGACCTGGCGCGCGCAGTGCGGGAGCGGCCCGACGTCGTGCGCTGGGTCTGGCGTTCCACGCCCGAGGTCTACCCGCGCCTGCTCGACGCGGGCGTGCGGGTCGACCGGTGCTACGACGTGGAGGACGCCGAGACGCTCCTGCTCGGCCACGAGGGCCGGTCCGGCGAACCCCGATCGGCGGCCGCGGCACTGGCCCGGCTGCGCGGCGGCCCCGTCCCGCCGGACCCGCCGCAGCGCTCCGCCGAGCCCGGCGCCCAGTCCTCGCTGTTCGAACCGCGGGCCGCCGCGGGGCTGTCGCTGGCGGATCTCCTGGCCGTGTACGCGGAGCAGCAGCGCAGGCACGAGCGGGCCGAACACCCGGCGCGGATGCGGCTGCTGACGGCGTCCGAGTCGGCGGGGATGCTGGTGGCCGCCGAGATGAACCGGGCCGGGCTGCCCTGGAGCGCGCAGGTGCACCGCACGCTCCTGGACGACCTGCTCGGTGAGCGGTATGCGGGCGGCGGCGAGCCCCGCCGGCTGGCGGAACTGGCGGACGAGGTGTCGGCCGCCTTCGGGCGCCGTGTCCGCCCCGACCTGCCGGCCGACGTGGTGAAGGCCTTCGGCCAGGCCGGGATCCGGGTGCGGTCGACCAGGCGGTGGGAGATCCAGTCCCTCGACCATCCGGCCGTGAAGCCGCTGCTCGAGTACAAGAAGCTGTACCGCATCCGGGTGGCCCACGGATGGTCCTGGCTGCAGGACTGGGTGCGGGACGGGCGGTTCAGGCCGGAGTTCCTCGCGCACGGCACGGTGACCGGGCGCTGGGTCACCAACGGCGGGGGCGCCCTGCAGATCCCGAAGGTCATCCGGCGGGCGGTGGTCGCCGATCCCGGCTGGCGGTTCGTGGTCGCCGACGCCGACCAGATGGAGCCGCGCGTGCTGGCGGCGATCTCCCGCGACCCCGGTCTCATGGAGGTGGCGGGCCGGGAGAGCGACCTCTACCAGTCCGTCTCGGACCGCGCCTTCTCCGGCGACCGCGACCAGGCCAAGCTCGCCGTGCTCGGCGCGGTCTACGGGCAGACCTCCGGCGACGGCCTGAAGAACCTCGCCGCCCTGCGACGCCGCTTCCCGCGCGCGGTGGAGTACGTCGACGAGGCGGCCCGGGCCGGCAAGGAGGGCCGGCTGGTGCGGACCTGGCTCGGCCGCACGTGCCCGCCGGCCGTCGGGGCGGTCGAGGCCGAGGAAGCCGGCATCCCCGTCGACGACCCGGCGGGCCCCGCCGAGGAGGACAGCGCCGACGACCGCCAGTGGACGCCCGGTTACGCCTCCACCGACGCCCGCGCGCGCGGCCGGTTCGCCCGCAACTTCGTCGTCCAGGGCAGCGCCGCCGACTGGGCGCTGCTGCTGCTCGCCGCACTGCGGCGGGCCTGTGCGGACATGGCGGCGGAACTGGTCTTCTTCCAGCACGACGAGGTGATCGTGCACTGCCCGCGGGAGGAGGCCGACACGGTCGTCGCGGCGATCCGGGAGGCGTCCGACCTGGCCGGCCGGCTGACGTTCGGGGAGACGCCGGTGCGGTTCCCGTTCACCACGGCCGTCGTGGAGTGCTACGCCGACGCCAAGTGACCGGTCCGGCGGAGGGGGTTGCCGGGGCGCTCACGGGTCCGCCGTAGTCTCGGACGGTCCTGCCCGCGGGCCTGCCCGTGGAGCCGCCCCTTCCGGAGGAGACGCCGTGCCCTTCCGCTGTGCCGTACTCGACGACTTCCAGAACGTCGCGACATCCGTCGCCGACTGGTCCGTGCCCGGCGAGGAGGCCGAGGTCGTCGCCTTCACCGAGCACTTCGGCGACGAGGACGAACTCGCCACGGCGCTGGCCGACTTCGACTGCGTGGTCACCCTGCGCGAACGCGTCGCCTTCCCGGCGTCGTTGCTGGACCGGCTCCCCCGGCTGCGGCTGCTGATCGCCTCCGGCATGCGCAACTCGGTGATCGACTTCCCGGCGGCGAAGGCGAACGGGGTGACGGTCTGCGGCACCCTGAGCGCGTCGACCCCGCCGGTCGAGCTGACCTGGGCGCTGCTGCTCGGTCTCGCGCGCGGGCTGGTCCAGGAGAACACCGCCCTGCGCGAGGGCGGGCCCTGGCAGTCGACGGTGGGCGCGGACCTGCACGGGCGGCGGCTCGGGCTGCTGGGACTGGGGAAGATCGGCGGCCTGGTGGCCCGGGTGGGCCTCGCCTTCGGCATGGAGGTGAGCGCCTGGAGCCAGAACCTGACGGAGGAACGGGCGCGGGAGGTCGGTGTGCGGCGGGCCGCCTCGAAGGAGGAGCTGCTGTCCGAGGCCGACTTCGTGTCGGTCCATCTCGCGCTGGGCGAGCGCACCCGGGGGCTGCTCGGCGCCGCCGAACTCGCGCTGCTCAAGCCGACGGCCTACCTGGTGAACACCTCGCGCGCGGCGATCGTCGACCAGGAGGCGTTGCTGGCGGCGCTGCGGGAAGGGCGGATCGCGGGAGCGGGGGTGGACGTCTTCGACGTCGAACCGCTCCCCGCCGGCCATCCGATGCGGACGGCTCCCCGTCTGCTGGCAACTCCCCATCTCGGGTACGTGTCCCGGGCCAACTACGAGCAGTACTACGGACAGGCGGCGGAGAACATCCGCGCATACCTGGCGGGGGCACCGGTACGGGTATTGGGCTAGCCGCCGGGGCCGGGCGCCGGGGGTGGTGGGGTGCGGTCGGCGGCGCGGGTGAGGCGGGCGGCCAGGGCGCGGAGGTGGTCGCCGAGTTCCGGCGGGTCGAGGACCTCGAAGTCGACGCCCTTGAGCGCGATGTGCAACGCGATCTCGTCCAGGGTCGCGGCGCCCGTGTGGAACAGACAGGAGCGGTCGTCGTACCGCTCCAGACGGCCGGCGGTGGGAGAGGTGTGCTCGGCGAGGGCGTCCACCGGGCAGTGGAAGAGGATGGTCGCCCGGCAGCGGTAGGGGGCCGAGGACAGCTTGTCGGTGAGGTAGGCGTTCAGGTCCTCGGCGGGGCCGGGCCGGGGGGTGAACCGGGGCCCGGACTGCGGGGCGGCGTCGACGCGGTCGAGACGGAACGTACGCCAGTCGTCGCGCTCCAGGTCGAAGGCCAGCAGATACCAGCGGCGTCCGGTGTGGACCAGCCGGTACGGCTCGACGCGGCGCGTCCTGCCCTGGTAGCCGAAGCGCACGCTCTCGTGTCCCCGGCAGGCGGCGGCCAGCACCGCCAGCAGGTTCGCGTCCACGGCCGGGCCGGACGCCGTCAGCGGCAGGATCGCCGACTGCATCGCCGCCACCCGGTGCTTCAGCCGTGAGGGCAGCACCTGCTCGAGCTTGGCCAGCGCCCTGAGCGAGGTCTCCTCGAAGCCCGCCACCGAGCCGGACGCGGCGGCCCTCAGTCCGACGGTCACCGCGACCGCCTCGTCGTCGTCCAGCAGCAGCGGCGGCAGCGCCGCGCCGACACCGAGCTGGTAACCGCCGCCGGGGCCGGCCAGGGACCGCACCGGGTAGCCCAGCTCGCGCAGCCGGTCCGCGTCCCGGCGGACGGTGCGCGTCGTCACGCCCAGCCGCTCGGCCAGCTCCGGGCCCGGCCAGTCGGGACGGGACTGCAGCAGGGAGAGCAGCCGCAGTAATCGGGCCGAGGTCTCGAGCATCTGGCGGAAAACTCCTCATCGATCGCACCCGGTCGAGGACAGAACCTGTCCTCAGGGCTTCCTAGTGTCTTTCTTGCCGGCCCGCGAGGGAACGGCCCGCGGCACCGCCGCCGCACCGAACCACAGCGCGCAGAACCACAGCGCGCAGAACCACCGGCACGCAGAACCACAGGCAAGCAGAACCACCGGCACAGCAAGGGAGAACGTCATGATCCTCGTCACCGGAGCCACCGGGAACGTCGGCCGTCGCGCACTGGAGATGCTGCTCGCACAGGGCCGCGAGGTGCGGGCCGCGTCGCGCGCCCCGGAGCGGGCGACCTGGCCCGCCGGAGTGCGGACCGTCGCGCTCGACCTGGCCGACCCGGCCTCGCTCGCCACCGCGCTGGAGGGGGTCGAGGCGGTGTTCCTGTTCGCCGCCCCCGGCTGCGGGCCGGCCTTCGTCGCCGCCGCCGAGGCCGCCGGCGTACGCCGGGTGGTGCTGCTGTCCTCCGGCTCGGTGGACGACGAGTCCGAGGAGCAGGACGGCCCGATCGCCGCCTACCACGCGGAGATCGAGCGGGCGCTGCGCGGCTCCACCCTGGAATGGACCTTCCTGCGGCCCGACGTGTTCGCCGCCAACACACTGATGTGGGCCGGGCAGACCAAGGGCGGCGACGTGGTCCGCGGCGCCTACGCCGAGGCCACCGCCGCGCCGATCCACGAGGCCGACATCGCCGCCGTGGCCGTGGCCGCGCTCACCGAGGACGGTCACGCCGGAGAGATCCACCGGCTGACCGGCCCGCAGTCGCTGACCCACGCCGACCAGGCCGGGATCATCGGGGAGGTGCTCGGCCGCCCCGTCACCTACCAGGAGCTGCCCGCCGAGACCGTCCGCGAGGCGATGAGCGCGCACGTCCCCGGGCCGGTCCTCGACGACATCCTCAAGGTCTGGGCCGACTCGGTCGGCCGGCCCGCCCTTGTCACGGCCGACGTCGAGAAGATCACCGGCCGGGCTCCCCGCAGCTACCGCGACTGGGTGTCCGAGCACGCCGCCGCGTTCTGACGCGGCCGGACCCCGGGGCGGCCCGTGTCACACCTGCCGCTCCGGGACGTCCACCACCAGACCGTCGATCGCGTCGGTGACCGGCAGCTGGCAGCTGAGCCGGCTGTTCTCCCGGCGTGGGCAGGCCGTCGTGTACAGCAGCTCGTCCTCGATGTCGGACACGGCCGGCAGCGTGACCGGGCTGCCGTGGTCGACGTAGACGTGGCAGGTCGCGCACATGGCGCCGCCGCCGCACTCGCCGACGATGCCGTCGACGCCGCCCACGACCGCCCCCCGCATCACGGAGTTCCCCTCGGGGACGTCGAGGGTCGTGGGGGTTCCGTCCGGACTCCGGTAGGTGATCCTGGCCATGCGAAGTGTCCTCCCTGCGTTCGCGCGTCCGCGCACGTGCCGCGGAGCCGCGCCGGCGTACGTTCCACGGATGCCTGCGGTGCTCTCGCCGCCCACCGTGCCGCGCCGTCCTGGGGAGTCGCTGGGGGCTCGATCGAACGCGGCCTGCGGACCGCCGCCGCTTCCGGGCTCCGGGCGGGTGCGCCCCGTCCTCCAGGTCGGTGCGCCCGGCACTCCAGGTCGGTTCGAGAGGCACGCTGGAGGCTGGCCGGTACGTACGGCACTCATGGCGCACAGGAGGCACCCATGCCGAAGACCGGCGAGCGGCTCACGTGGACGGCCGCAGGACCAGGCGAACGCCTGGAGTACGCGACGCTCGAGGTCCCGCTCGACTACACCGATCCCGACGGCACGCGGATCACCCTCGCCGTCAGCCGGCTGCCCGCCACGGATCCCGCACGCCGGCGGGGCGTCCTGATCGGGGTGACCGGCGGGCCCGGCGGCGACGGCGGCCTCGGCACCGGCATGCCGGCCCGGCTGGCCGGCACCCCCCTCGCGGAGGTGTACGACCTGATCGGCTTCGACCCGCGCGGCACCGGCGCCTCCACGCCGCTGCGCATCGAGGTCACCCCCACCACCGCGCCCTTCGACTCACGGCCGCCGGACTCGGCGTTCGAGGCGATGGCCGCCGACATGCGCGAGCGCGAGCAGGGGTGCCTGCGGGCCGGCGGCGAGATGCGTCCGCACGTCAACACCCGCAATATCGCCCGCGACATGGACTCCGTCCGGGTCGCACTCGGCGAGGAGAAGCTGAACTTCCTCGGCTACGCCTACGGCAGTTACGTCGGCGCCGTCTACGGGACGATGTTCCCCGAGCGCCTGGACCGCAGTGTGCTCGACTCCTGCGTGCACCCCGGCTGGACCTGGCGTGAGCAGTTCGTGGCCCAGGCCCGGGCGGTCCGCGAGAACGTGGACCGCTGGGCCGGGTGGACCGCGAGGCGCGACAACCACTTCGCCCTCGGGACGTCGGCATCGCTCGCCGTGGCCGCGGTGGAGGGCGTCGCCGCGCAGCTGGAGGGCCGGCTCGGGGCGTCCGTGCGGACCTCGTTCGACGGCATCGTGGGCGGTCTGGCCACCGACCGTTCGGCGTGGGAGCGGCTGGGACTGCTGGTCGGGGCGCTGCGGGACGCGCTCGCCGAGGGCGCCGACGAGCGGACGGCGAAGCTGCTGGCCGAGCACGCCACGGGCGGCTGGGGGGCGCGGGCCAGCGAGCAGTGGAAGCAGAGCGTCCTCGAGGCGGTGACGCTGGAGACGGAGTGGCCGACCGACCTGGAGACCTACTACGCGGACATGCGCACCTGCCGGGAGCGCTACCCCTACGGGCACGGTGTGCTGCGGGCGGCTCCCTGGGTCGGCGCGTTCCGCACCTTCCGGTCGCCCGAGCCGCCCACCGTGCTCGCCCGGGACGGCTATCCGGCGGGCCTGGTCGTGCAGGCCGACGGCGATCCCATGGACCACCGCGAGGGCGGCGAGGCCCTGGCGGAACGCCTCGGCCACCATCTGATCCTGGTGGAGAACTCCGGCGAGCACGAGGTCTACGTGCTGAGCGGCGGCAATCCGCGCCTCGAGGCCTATGTGGAGGGGTACTTGGTGGACGGGGTGCTGCCGCCGGCCCGGGTGGGCGTGCCCGGCGTGCACCAGCCGCCGCCGGTTCCCGAGGACGCCTGACCCCCGGGGGATGTCCGCATCCCCCGGGGGCGTCCGCATCCCCGGGGGACTCCTGGATCCCCGGGGATGTGCGACACGAAGCGAAGGGGAGGGGCCCGCCGACCGGCCCCTCCCCTTCGCCGTAGCGTGCCGTCCCGTCAGCGGCGCTTGCCCGCCGGGACGACGTACCGGGCGTAGAGCAGCTCGCGCATCACGTCGTCGCCGCCCTCCACGATGGCGACGTAGCGCAGGTCGCGCACCAGCTTCCCGATCGGATGGTCGTGGGTGTAGCCGAGCCCGCCGAACATCTCCGAGCCGGTCGTCGCGACCTCCCAGCCGGCCTGGCCGCAGTACAGCTTGGCGGCCAGCGCCGAGCGCAGAGTGCCCACCCGGTACAGGGCCGCGGCCGGGTTCTCCGCCGCCAGGAACCGGTCGAACTCGGCCGCCGCCGCCCGGCACTGGTTGCGCATCACGTCGATCGTCATCTCGATCTGGCCGAGCTTGGCGGCGAACACGGCGTTCTCGCGCAGCGGCGCGCCCTTGATCCGCTTCTGCGCCGCGTACTCCATGGACAGGTCCCGGATTCTGCGGGCGACGCCGATCGCGGTGGCGGCGATGAGGATGCGGCTGGCGTTGAGCCCGATCTCCAGCAGGCGCAGCCCGTTGCCGCGCAGCCGGCCCGCCGCAGGCACCCGGCAGTCGCGCAGCCGGACCCGGTAGGTGCCCGAGCCGCGCACGCCGAGCATGTCCCAGCGCTTGACGATCTCCACCCCCGGCGTGGCGCGGGGCACCGCGACGACGGCGTAGTCGCCGTCGTCGTCGGCGGACCGGGCGAGCACGAGCAGGGTGTCGGCCGGGTCGGAGTTGGTGGAGAAGTACTTCTCCCCGTCGAGGACGAGGTCGTCTCCGTCGCGGCGGAAGGTGGTGGCCGTGCGGTTGAGCTCGCTGCCCGCGTCCTCCTCGCTGCCGAGGATGCCCAGCCGTCCGCCGTCGCGGACGAGACGCTCCAGGACGGGTCGGGCCACCTCCTCGTCGCCGTGCAGCTGGAGCATCACCGTGCCGAGCACCGGCAGGAAGGAGCCGAACGCGAAGCCGGCGTCGCCGTAGGCCAGTTCGGACACGATGTCCACGCTGTCCGCGAGGGACGCGCCGGCGCCCCCGTACGCTGCCGGGATCCACCAGTTGGCCAGCCCGGCGGCGTGCAGCCGGGCCGACTCGGCGGTGGGCTGCTCGGGCAGGCCGTCGAAGTACTCGCCCTTGGCCAGCAGTTCCGCGCGGACGAACTCCCGGACGCGCTTCAGCACCTCCGCGGCGTCCGCCGGGCCGCCGACCCGCTCCGCCGTCTCGGTCGCCTCGGTCGTCCCGGTCGTCCCGGTCGTCCCGGTCGTCTCGGTCGTCTCGGTCGTCTCGGTCGTCATGATGTCCCCCTCACCCGGCCTGGACGAAGGCGCGGGCCTTGGCCATGGTGGCGCGGCTGTTCGAGCCGAGTGCGTGCCGCACCGCCTGCCGGGCGTCCGCCAGCGTCTTGGGCGGGTCGGGAAGCGCGTCGATGCCGGCCGGGTCGAGAAGAACCTGGTGGTGCGAGGTGACCTTCACGGTGCCGTCGGGACCCTCCTCGAACCGCCACTCCCCGTTGTGGGCGTGGAGCACCGGCGGCAGGATCGTCTGCTTGTAGGTGATCCGCCGCAGCGGTTCGCAGACCCGTCCGGACGCCGTGGTGTGCAGCGAGCCGTCCGGGGAGCGGGTGTCCATCTCCATGAACTGCAGCCCGGCCACCTCCTCGCGGAGTTCGAGCCGCGCCACGTGCGGAAGCCGCTCCGGCCACCGGGACGCCTCGTAGATGAAGGCGTACGCCTCCTCGATCGAGCCGGCGATGGTCTCGGTGTCGGCGAAGTCGAACAGCAGCTCCCGCTCGGCGTCCCCGCGTTCGGCCGCCCGCCTGAGGTGCTCCAGCTCCGAGCGGCTGTTGGTGTCGACGGCCCGGGTGATGCGCTCGTGGGCCACCGGGTCGCCGTCGACGGCCCGGTAGAAGTGGTCCAGCTCCACCGTGCAGCCGCCGTCGGGCCGTTCGGTGATGCGCCAGGTCCCGCCCATCGCCGCGACCGGTTCGCGCGGCTCGATCTGTTCGAAGTCGATCCGGAGCCCGGCCGGGTCCAGCCGTCGGCGCGACTCCCAGGTGCGCAGTTCGCCGTTGGCGAGGGCCCAGATCCGGATGCGTTCGTCCGTCTCGTCGCCGCCGGTGCGCTCGGCCCGCACGGTGGGCGGGAAGTACAGCGGCCACAGGCCGACTTCGGCGACGATCCGGTAGACCGCCGTCGCCGGGGCCGACACCTCGATGCGGTGGGTCACTTCGGTGGTGGCGTCGGTGGTGCCGTCGACGGTGACTTCGGTGGTGACGGTTTCGGCGTCGCGTGCCATCACGCGCCCTCCAGTCCTGAGATGAAGTTGACAAGTTCCCGCGGCGTCGGGTGGTCCAGTACGGCGCCGGCGGGGAGCCGGAGCCCGGTCGCGGCGGTGAGCCGGTTGCGCAGGTCGACACTGAGCAGGGAGTCGAAGCCGAGTTCCTTGAAGGAGTCCTCGGCGCCGATGGCGGACGGTTCGAGGTAGCCCAGCACCTCGGCGGTGTGCGTCCGCACCAGCTGCATGAGGTCGCCGCCGGCCGAGGGCGCCGCCGCGGCGGCCGCGGGGACGGGCGCCGTGGACGGCGTCGTGACCGGAGCCGCAGCGGTGGAGGGCGCCGTGGCCCGCGCCGGCACGACGGCGGGCACGGCTGCGGGCGCGAGCGTGGGTACGGGTGTGGGTACGGGTGTGGGTACGGGCGCCGGTGCGGCGGGAGCCGAAGGCGAGTCGTTCCGGGGAAGGTCCGGCAGCCCCTCGAGCAGTCGGGCCGCACGGCTCCCGGGCCGCAGCTGCTCCGGGGCGAGCCGCAGCGGCACCCGGACCGGAGCGTGCGAGGCCAGGTTCTCGAAGAGGAGCCGCATCCCGTCCGCGCTGTCCAGCGGGGCGATCCCGATGCGGGCCAGCGCGGCGGTGTCGGCCTCGGTCAGATGACCGGTCATCCCGGTGGGCTGCCGCCACAGGCCCCAGGCCAGCGACGTCGCCTCCAGCCCGCGCGCCCGGCGGTACTGCGCGAGGGCGTCGAGATAGGAGTTGGCCGCCGCGTAGTTCGCCTGGCCGGGGTTGCCGAACACCCCCGCCACCGACGAGAACAGCACGAACGCCGACAGGTCCAGGTCTTCGGTGAGCCGGTGCAGATGCCAGGCCCCGGCGACCTTGGGCCGCAGCACCGCACGGAGCTGGACCGGGGTGAGCCCGGTGAGCAGTCCGTCGCGCAGCACGCCGGCGGTGTGGAAGACGCTGCCGGGCCGGTACTCGGCGACGACCTTCGCGACGGCGTCGGCGTCGGCGACGTCGCAGGCCACGACGGACACCTCGGCGCCGGACGCGGTCAGTTCCGCGCTCAGCTCCGCCGCGCCCCCGGCGGCCGGGCCGCTGCGGCTCACCAGCACCAGCTGCCGGGCGCCCCGCTCGGCGACCAGGTGCCGGGCCAGTTCGGCCCCGAGACCGCCGGTGCCGCCGGTGATCAGCGTCGGGCGCCGCGGGTCGTAGGAGCGCGGGGTGGTCAGCACGAGCTTGCCCTGGTGGCGGGCCCGGCTCAGCATCCGCAGCGGAACCCGGCCGTCCCGCACGTCCCAGGTGCGCACCGGCAGGTGGCGCAGGGCGCCCGCCTCGAACAGGGCGACGAGTTCGTCCAGGACCTCGCTGATCCGGTCCGGCTCGACGCCCAGGATGTTGTACGCCCGGTACGTGATCCCGGGGTGCGCGGCCTCGGTGGCGGCCACGTCCCGCAGGTCGGTCTTGCCCATCTCCGCGAACCGGCCGCCCGGCGCCAGCAGGCCGAGGGAGAGGTCGAGGGCCTTGCCGGACAGCGAGTTCAGCACGACGTCCACGCCCCGGCCGCCGGTGACGGACCGGAAGGCGTCGGCGAATTCGAGCGTGCGGGAGGAGGCGATGTGGTCGTCGGGGACGCCCCAGGCGCGCAGCGTCGGCTGCTTGTCGGCGCGGGCGGTGGCGAACACGTCGGCGCCCAGGTGCCGGGCGAGCTGGATGGCCGCGAGGCCGACGCCGCCGGTCGCGGTGTGGATCAGCACCCGGTCGCCCGGCCGGGTGCCGGCCACGTCGACGAGGCACTGGTAGGCGGTGATGAACACGATGGGCACGCCGGCCGCCTGGGCGAAGCTCCAGCCGTCCGGGAGCGGCTTGACCATGCGTTCGTCGGCGACGGCCAGCGGGCCCAGCGAGCGTTCGAACATGCCGAACACCCGGTCTCCGGCCGCGAAGCGGGTCACCTCGGCGCCGACCTCGGTGATCACGCCCGCGCCTTCGCTGCCCATGGTCTTCTCGGTGGCGACGAGGCCGAGACCGACCGTGACGTCACGGAAGTTGAGCCCGGCCGCGCGCACCTCGACGCGCACCTGACGAGGACCCAACTCGGCTTCCGCCTCCGGGTGTTCGACGAGCGCGAGATCGTCGAGGGTGCCCTTGACGGTGACGTCGAGCCGCCAGGCGCGGCCTGTGGCCGGGGGCCGCAGGCCGCTCTCGCGGGCCGGCCGCAGCCGCGGCCGGTACAGCCGCCCCGCCCTCAGGGCCACCTCGGGCTCGCCGCAGACGAGGGCCTGCGGCAGGGCCGCCAGGGACGCCGGGTCGTCGTCGACGTCGATCAGCACGAAGGTGTCCGGGTGCTCGGTCTGCGCCGAGCGCACCAGTCCGGTGACGGCCGAGGCGGCCAGGTCGCGGACGGGTTCGCGGTCGGTGACGGCGAGCGCGCCCCGGGTGACCACGGCGAGCCGCGAGGCCGAGAACTGCGAGCCGGCGCGCCAGCTCTGCACCAGGTCGGCGGCGGCCAGGGTCAGCCGCTCGGCCTGCGCCGGGTCGCCGTCCGTGCCGGGGGCGGAGCCGAGCGGGGCCACGACGACCGCGGGCGCCGGGAGCGTCACCGACTCCAGGTCGGGGAAGTCCGGCCGGTTCCACAGGCCGTCCGCGCCGACCGTCACCCACGTGTCGGAGCCGGACGCGTCCGTGCCGCGCAGTCGCTCCCACGCCGGTTCGAGGCTGACGCCCCGGTCCTCGGCGGGCAGCGGCCGCAGCGCCAGGGAGCGCACCGAACCGACGAGCCGGTCCTGGCCGTCGAAGAAGGTCAGCGACAGGTCGTCGCCGTCCGGCCGGGCGTGCACGCGCAGGGTCCGGGCGTCGGTGGGCGTCAGGTCGGCGTCGCGCCAGGCGAACGGCACCAGCAGTCCCGCGTCCGCCCGGAGCACGGCCGGGTGCAGGGCCGCGTCGAGCAGCGCCGGGTGGGCGGTGGCGAAGTCGCCCGGCTCCAGGTCGGGCAGGGCCACCTCGGCGAGGATCTCCGCGCCGCGCGTCCACAGGGCGCGCAGTCCGGCGAACGCCGGGCCGTAGTGGTAGCCGCGTTCGGCGAGCACCCGGTAGGCGTCGGCGACGTCGACCGGGGTGGCGCCCTCGGTGGACCAGCGGGCGGACTCGGCCGGGGCCTGCTCGCGGCCGGCGAGCGCGCCGGAGGCGTGCCGCACCCAGCCGCCGTCGGCCTGCCGGGCGTGCACGGTCAGGGCCCGGCGTCCGGCGGCGTCCTCGGGGTCGAGGACGATCCGCAGGTCCGCGGCCCCCTGTTCGGGCAGCGGGAGCGGCACGCTGAGGGTGAGGTCGGCCACGACGGGCCGGCCGATCCGTTCGCCGACCTCGCCGAGCAGCGACAGGAACACGGTCGCCGGCACCAGCGCGGCGCCCCGGACCACATGGTCGGCCAGCCATGGGTGGCGCTCGCGGTCGACGGTCGCGGTGACGACGGTCTGCCCGGAGGGCAGCTCGGTCGGCGCCCCGGTGAACGCGCCGCCGTCGCCGCCGGCTGCGGCCGTCGGAGCCGTCGCCCAGAAGCGGGTGCGGTCGAACCGGTAGGACGGCAGGTCGATCCGACGGCCGGCCGGCTGCAGCGGGGCGAGGTCCACCGGCCCCACGGAGTCGGGGAGCGCCGCGGCCGACGCCAGGAACTGGCCCGCGCCGCCGCTGTCCCGGCGCAGGGTGCCGAGCACGGCGCCCGTCACCCCGGCCGCGTCCAGGACCTCCTGGGCGCCGAAGGTCAGCACGGGGTGCGGGCTGCACTCGACGAAGGTGCGGTGCCGTCGCTCCACCAGTCCCCGCAGCACCGGCTCGAACCGCACGGTGTTGCTCAGGTTGTCGTACCAGTACGCCGCGTCCATGTCCGCGGTGTCGATGACCGCGCCGGTCAGCGTCGAGTGGAGCCTGACGTCGGAGGAGCGCGGCGAGATCCCGGCGAGGTCGGTGAGGAGGCGTTCCTCCAGCGCCTCCATCGCCTCGGTGTGCGACGCGTAGTCGACCTCGATGCGCCGGGCGTCGACGCCCTGCCGTTCGCAGCGGGCCAGCAGGTCGGTGAGGCCGGCGACGTCCCCGGCGACCACGGTCGACGTCGCGGAGTTGACCGCCGCGACGCTCACCCCGTCCACGCTGTTGAGGAGCCGCTCGGTCTCCTCGGCGCCGAGCAGGACGGACGCCATCCCGCCGGGGGGCGCGAGCTGCGCCAGGGCCTGGCTGCGCAGGGCCACCACCCGGCAGGCGTCGGCGAGGCTGAGCGCACCGGCCACGTGGGCCGCGGCGATCTCGCCCTGGGAGTGGCCGACGACCGCGGCGGGCCGCACGCCGACCGACTTCCACAGCGCGGCCAGCGACACCATCACGGAGAACAGCGCGGGCTGGACGACGTCGACCCGTTCCAGTCCCTCGCCGCGCAGCGCGTCGGTCAGCCGCCAGCCGCACAGCGGGGCCAGTTCCTCCGCGCAGGCCTCCATGCTCGCGCGGAAGACGGACGACTCCTCCATCAGCGCGAGACCCATCCCGCGCCACTGGGACCCCTGCCCGGGGAAGACGAACACCGGTCCGGCCAGGTCGCGGTAGGACTCGGTGCGCAGCACGGTCGGCGACCGGTAGCGCCCCGGCACGGCCGGCAGCGGGGCGTCGGAGGCCAGCGACTCCAGTCCGGCCAGCAGGTCCGCGCGGCTGTCGGCGATCACGACGCCGCGCTGCCGGAATCCGCTGCGGCCGCGCAGCGTGTGCGCGACGTCCTCGGGCGCGTCCTGCGGGGTGCGGCCGACGTGGTCGGCGAGCGCCCTGGCCTGGGCGCGCAGCGAGTCGGCGTGCGGGGCGGAGACCGACCACAGCAGCGGCGCCGTCGCGTCGGCGGCGGGTTCCCGCACGGGCTCGGGCTCGGCCTCCTCGATCACCAGGTGGGCGTTCGTCCCGCTGATCCCGAACGAGGACACGCCGGCCCGCCGGGGCCCGTCGCCCCGCTCCCACGGGCGGGCCCGGGTCAACAGGGCGAGACCGCTGTGCTCCCAGTCGATGTGGTGGGTGGGCCGGGAGACGTTCGGCGTGGCGGGCAGGACGCCTGCGCGCAGCGCCTCGATCATCTTGATCATCCCGCCGACGCCCGCCGCGGCCTGGGCGTGCCCCAGGTTCGCCTTCAACGAGCCGATCCAGAGCGGGCGTTGCGCGTCGCGGCCCTGGCCGTAGACGGCGGACAGCGCTCGCGCCTCGATGGGGTCGCCGAGTTCGGTGCCGGTGCCGTGCGCCTCGACCGCGTCGACGTCGTGCGGGCCCAGTCCGGCCTGGCTCAGGGCCTGCCGGATGACGTCCTCCTGGGCCGCCCGGTTCGGCGCGGTGAGACCGTTGCTCGCGCCGTCGGAGTTGGTGGCGGTGCCGCGGACCACGGCGAGGACGCGGTGGCCGCGCGCGCGGGCGTCGGAGAGCCGCTCCAGCAGCAGCAGTCCGGCGCCCTCCGCCCAGGCGGTGCCGTCGGCGTCGTCGGAGAAGGGGCGGCAGCGTCCGTCGGGCGAGAGTCCGCCCTGCCGGGTGAAGTCGACGAACATGCCGGGCGTCGACATCACCGCGACGCCGCCGGCCAGTGCCAGGTCGCACTCGCCGTCACGCAGCGACCGCACGGCCAGGTGCACGGCGACCAGCGAGGACGAGCACGCGGTGTCCACCGTGAGGGCGGGGCCGCGCAGCCCGAAGTAGTAGGCGATGCGTCCGGAGGCGACGCTGGTCGAACTGCCGGTGATGCGGTAGCCGCCGGCGCCCTGGTTGTCCTCGTACAGGCGCGGCCCGTACTCCTGGGCCATCGCCCCGACGAACACGCCGGTCCTGCTGCCCGTGAGGGCGTCCCGGTTCAGGCCCGCGCGCTCGAAGGTCTCCCAGGCCGTCTCGAGAAGGACCCGCTGCTGGGGGTCCATGCCCTCCGCCTCGCGGGGCGAGATGCCGAAGAACTTGGCGTCGAAGCGGTCGGCGTCGTCGAGGAAGCCGCCGCGGGTGGTGGTGGAGCGGCCGTCGGCGAGATCCGCCGCACGCCAGCCGCGGTCGGTGGGGAAGGAGGAGGTGGCGTCGCGGCCGTCCGCGACCAGCTGCCACAGGTCGGCGGGCGTGCGCACACCGCCCGGGTAGCGGCAGCCCATGGCCACGACGGCGACGGCTTCCTGGTCACCGTCCAGTGGTCCGGTCTGGGGAGTCATCGAAACTCGTGACCTTTCGTGTCGTCCGACCGGAGCGCCTCGATGAGCGCCGCCGGAGTGGGGTGGTCGAACAGCAGGGTCGTCGGCAGGACGCGGCCGGTGGCCCTGGCGACGGAGGTGCGCAGCGCGACGGCCATGCGGGAGTCCAGACCGAGGTCGGTGAAGGTGGCGTCCAGGTCGAGGTCCGCGCCCGGCGCGCGGCCGAGGATCTCCACGGTGAGGTCGAGGACCAGGTCCAGCGGGTCGCCGGACCACTGGGGCGCGGTGTCCTCGGCGGCGGGGCCGCCCGCGGCCGTGGTCGTGTCCAGCCAGTACGGGCGCCGCTGGAAGGCGTAGGGCGGGAGGTCCGCCGGGCGGGCCCGCGGGCCGTACACCGCGAGCCAGTCGACCGGCTTGCCCAGCACGAACGCGGCGGCCGCCGCCGTGGCGGCCGTGCCGGGACCGTCCTCGGGAGCCGGCCGGCCTTGCGGCTCCGCGCCCGGCCGGCCGACGAGGACGGTCGTCCCGTCGTCGCGCGTCCCGTCCCCGTGGGTTCCGTCCCTGTGGGTTCCGTCGGCCAGTTCGCGGAGCCGGGCGACCAGGGCCGTGCGCGCGGAGGCGACGACGGCGGCGCGCACGGGAAGCGCCGCGCGGGTCGTCGCCGACGCGAGGCCGAGGTCGCGCAGGTTCACGTCGTCCCGGCCGTCCAGCCGGTCGGCCAGCCGGGCCGCCTGGGCGCGCAGCGCCGCGTCGGTGTGCCCGGAGAGCAGCACCGGCACCGGCTCGTCGGCCGTCGCACCGGGCTCGCCGGGCCCCGGTAGGGCGTCCTCGCGCCGGGGCGCCTCGCCGAGGACGGCGTGGGCGTTGGTGCCGCCGAGGCCGAACGACGACACGCCGCAGACCAGCGGCCCCTCCTCGGGCCGCCAGGCCCGGCGCCGGGTGCTGACGCGCAGCCGCAGCCCGTCGAGGTCGATGTCGGGGTTGGGCCGCCGGTGGTTGAGGGTCGGCGGGAGCTCGCGGTGGAAGAGGCTCGCCGCGGTCTTGATCAGTCCGGCGATGCCGGCCGCGCCCTCCAGATGCCCGATGTTGGTCTTCACCGAGCCGACCAGCAGCGGCCGGTCCGCGGGCCGTCCCCGGCCGAGGACGCCGCCGAGGGCGCGGGCCTCCACCGGGTCGCCGGCCTTGGTGCCGGTGCCGTGCAGCTCCACGTACGCGACCTCGGCCGGATCGACGGCGGCGCGGCGGTAGGCCTGCGCCAGCACGCTCTGCTGGGCGGTCTGGGTGGGCGTCGTCAGGCTCGCGCCGCCGCCGTCGTTGTTGACGGCCGCGGCCAGCACCGTGCAGTACACCCGGTCCCCGGCGGCGAGGGCCGCCTCGAGGGGCTTGAGCACCAGCACCCCGGCGCCTTCGCCCCGCACGATCCCGTCGGCGCTGCGGTCGAAGGTGTGACAGCGGCCGGTCGGCGACATCGCCCCGAGCTCCTCGATGAGCCGGTCGCCCGTCGCGGTGAGGTTGAGCTGGACGCCCGCGACCACCGCGGTGGTGCACTCCCCGCGCCGCAGACTGCCCAGCGCCTGGTCGAGGGCGGCCAGCGAGGAGGACTGACCGGTGTCGACGACCGCGCTCGGGCCGGTGAACCCGAAGAAGTAGGAGAGCCGGTTGGCGAGGAAGGTCCGTGCCGTGCCGGTCATGGAGTAGGCGTCCACCACCGAGGACATCCGGCTCATCAGCGCGTAGTCGTCCGAGCAGGACCCGACGAAGACGCCGGTCGCGCCGCCCGCCGTGGGCGGGATGCGGGCGTCCTCCAGGGCGTGCCAGCACAGTTCGAGCAGCAGGCGCTGCTGCGGGTCCATGAGGGCGGCCTCGTGCGGGGAGATCCCGAACAGCTCCGCGTCGAAGAGTTCGACGTCGCGCAGGTATCCGCCGGGGCGGCGGCCCTCGCGCAGCCCCGTGCCCGGGCCGATGGCGTCGCCGCCCCGGCGGAGCAGCCGCCAGAAGCCCTGGAGGTCGTCGGCGCCGGGGAAGCGGCAGGCCATGCCCACCACGGCCACGGGTTCCCCGGACGTGCCGGTCGTGTCGGTCAGCTCAGTCATGTCGGTCCCGTCGGCTCTGTCAGTGGCCAGGTCGGTCATGGCGGTCTCCGGCGGCGACGAGGGTGAGCCGGCGGCGTACCTCGTCCACGGCCTCGCGGTCGTCGCGGCCGCCGCCCGGCACCAGCGCCTGGACGGAGCTGTGCCTGGCGATCACCCGGGGCTGGCGGCGGGCCAGCCGGCTGAGGCCGTCGCCCGGGCCGGCCTCCAGCAGCAGGCAGTCGTGCGCGGCGAGCAGGGCGGTGAGCGCCGGTGCGAAGTACACCGTCCGGGCCGCCTGCCAGGCCCAGAAGTCGGGGTCCAGCGCCTGCTGGTCGGCGAGCCGGCCCGGTGTGTAGGCGGAGTAGAAGGGGAAGGCCGGCCGACGCAGCGGCACCGCGCGGAACCCGGGCAGGGTCGCGCGGACGGCGTCGTCGACCGCGGGGCTGTGGAAGGCCTGCCTGGCCTGCACCGGGCGGCAGATGACACCCCGTCCGTCCAGCTCGCGGGCGGCCCGGGCCAGCGGCTCGCGCTCCCCGGCGAGGAGGAGCTGGCGGGCGGCGTTCACCGCGGCCAGGTGCACGTCCTCGCCGAGCAGGTCGGCGACGTCGTCGGGGGAGGCCGCGACGGCGAGCATGCCGCCGGGCGGGGTGTCGGCGAAGTGCACGACCCGGTCGCGCATCAGGCGGATGCCGTCCTCGAAGCCGAGGATCCCGGCCAGGGTCGCCGCGGCGACCTCGCCGACGCTGTGCCCGATGATCGCCGCGGGGCGCACGCCCCAGCCGAGCACCATCCGCCCGAGGGCGTGGTTCACCGCGTAGAGCAGCGGTTGGGCGACCGTCACGTCGTCGTAGTCCGCCGACGGCGCCTCGGCGAGCCATTCGCGGCGCAGCCGCGGGCCGTCCGCTGCCAGGAGCCGGAACGCCTCGTCCATCCAGTAGGTGAACGTCGAGTCGTGCCCGTACAGGCCCGCGGCCATCCGCGGGTACTGCGCACCCTGACCGGGGAACACGAGTGCGACCGGTGGATTCGGCTGTTGCGCTGTGAGGGGCATCCGGTACCTTCCTTTCCTGCCTTTCCCGCTGCCGCAATATGGGCCCGGGGATTCGACGTTCGCCTGAGCCTCGATCGAGAGCCGCGGACGGAATACGGCTCCGGCCGGCATTGAGCCGCCCCCGAGCAGTGCCGTGCAGACTCGACGGCCGAATGCCGAATGCCGTCGGGCGGAGGGAATGGTTGTCGTGCCAGCTGAAGAGGTATTCGTTTCCGGGGTGGGACTTCATCTGCCGCCGGCCATGCCGGCCGAGGAGGCCGTCCGGCAGGGGCTGACCGACGACTGGACCGTGCGGCGCACGCGGATGCGGTCGGTGTGCGTCGGCACGGAGGCCGGGCCGCAGATGGCGGTCCGGGCCGCGAGGGAGGCGCTGCGCCACGCGGACGCGGGACCCCAGGACATCGACCTGGTCCTGCACGCCAGCAGCTACTTCCAGGGCTACGACCTGTGGGCGCCCGCTTCGTACGTGCAGCGCGAGGCCGTCGGCAACACGTGCCTGTCGCTGGCCGTCGAGCAGCTGTCCAACGGCGGGATGGCCGCCTTCGAGCTGGCGGTGGCCTATCTGCGCGCGGACTCCCGCCGGCACAGCGCCCTGGTGACCACCGGCGACCGGTTCTGCCTGCCGGGGATCGACCGCTGGACCACCGACCCGGGGACCGTGCTCGGGGACGGCGGCACCGCCGTCGTCCTGTCCACGGAGGACGGGTTCGCGCTGCTGCGCAGTCTGGTGACGGTGTCCGACCCGACCCTGGAGAAGATGGGGCGGGGCGACGATCCCTTCGCCACGACGCCGCTGGAGACCCGGACCCCGGTCAGCGTGGAGGAGCCCCGTGCCCGCCTGGTGAAGGAGATGGGCATGTCGGAGCTGATCGACCGGCTGCACACCGGCCAGCGGGCGGCCTTCGAACAGGCCCTGCGGGAGGCGGACGTCAAGCAGGAGGACCTCGACTGGACGGTGCTTCCGCACCTCGGCCGCGCCAAGATGGACTTCCAGTTCTTCTCGGCGCTGGACCTCGACCCGGAGCGGACCACCTGGCCCTGGGGCTCGGGGGTCGGCCACCTCGGCGCGGGCGACATGTTCGCCGGCCTCGCCCACCTCACCCGGACCGGCGCCCTGCGCCCGGGCCAGACGGGTGCACTGGTCAGCGCGGGCGGCGGCTTCGCGTGGACGGTGGCCGTCCTGGAGATCCTGACCGCGGCCTGAACGCCGTCCGGCGGATCACGTCGCGCGAGCACCCCCGCTGCCGCGACGTGATCCGCCGGACCTTGCTGCGCCTGCCCCGTCCAGCCCAGCCCAGCCCAGCCCAGCCCCCGAGCCGTCCCGAGTCGTCCCTTCCCTGAACCGTCCCCGAGCGGCGACACGCCGTCACCGCGCCCCCGCAGACCGGGCCGCCTGGACCCCTTGGACCGCCGAGAAGCGGGTCACCGAGAAGCGGGCCGAGGACCGGCACGCAGTGCGCGGAGTGCGACGGGTTCCGCAGAACCGTCGCACTCCGCGCTCGCAGCGGGCCCGTCCCGGGCTGGTTCGCCGGCGTCAGGCCCCTCGTGGTGCTCCGACGAGCCGACGGCGGTACCCCACGCCGGCGGCCTCGGCCGCGACCTCCGCCACATACCTGCCGTACGGGGACTTCATCCCCTCGCCCAGCCGTCGGCACGTGTCGGCGTCGATGAAGCCCATCTGCAGCGCGACCTCCTCCAGGCAGGCGATGCGCACCCCCATGCGCTCCTCCATGGCCTGCACGTAGATGCCGGCCTTCAGCAGCGACTCGGCGGTCCCCGTGTCGAGCCAGGCGAAACCCCGGCCGAGTTCGATGAGCTTGGCCTTGCCGCGCTCCAGGTACCACCGGTTGACGTCGGTGATCTCCAGTTCGCCGCGCGGCGACGGGGTCAGGTTCTTGGCCACGTCCACGACGTCGTTGTCGTAGAAGTACAGGCCGGTGATCGCCCGGTCGGACTTGGGTTCGGCCGGCTTCTCCTCGAGCGAGACGAGCCGCCCCTCGGCGTCGGTCACCCCGACCCCGTACCGCTCGGGGTCCGGCACCGGATAGCCGAAGAGGACGCAGCCGTCCACGTCACGGGCGTTGCGGCGCAGCAGCTCCCGGAATCCCGAGCCGTGGAAGATGTTGTCGCCCAGCACGAGGGCCACCGGGTCGGCGCCGATGAAGTCGGCCCCGATGGTGAACGCCTGCGCCAGGCCTGCGGGGTGCTCCTGCGCGGCGTAGCTGAGCGAGATGCCCAGCCGCGAGCCGTCGCCGAGGAGCCGCTGGAAGTACGGCATGTCGGTGGGTGTGGTGATGACGAGGATCTCCCGGATGTCGGCCAGCATGAGCACCGACAGCGGGTAGTAGATCATCGGCTTGTCACTGACGGGGAGGAGCTGTTTCGACACGGCCAGAGTGATCGGATGCAGCCGGGTCCCGGTGCCTCCGGCGAGGACTATCCCCTTCATCGTGGGCCCCGGCCTCAGGAGGCCGGACGGTCCTGGTCGATGACGCGCTCCCGGGTCCGGATCTCGCCGGCCTCGGTGCGCACCAGTTCGTCCACCACGGTGAAGGTCGGCTCGAAGTCGACCTTCCCGGCGGCGTCGGTCCGGGTGACCAGGCAGACGTAGTCCACCCGCCAGCCGTCCGCGGTCTTCTCCACGAGGTAGTGGTCGAACCAGTGCCGGGGCACGACCGACCGGTACCGCGGGAGGGCGGCCCGCATGGCCGCGACCATCGCGTCACGGCCGGCGAGGCGTTCGCCGCGGTGCGCGTGGTCGATGACGCCGTCCTCGGTGAAGGTGTCGGCGAACTCCTCGATCTTCAGGGCGTCCATCAGGCGGCACTGTCGGGCGTAGAACCCGAGGATCTCCACGTGCTCCTCGGCCGTCACCTTCTGCCGCTCAGCGGTCTGCGTAGCCACGGTGTGCTCCTCCTCGGGCATGGGTTTCCTTCTCCGGAAGCGTTCTCCGGGCAGCTCGAAACCGACTGGACTACCGCTGCACCGGAATTCCCCGAAGCCGGACTCACCGGGTGTTCCAGTGGGGCTCATGCCGTTCGGGCCACCCTTCCGACAAATCGTCGCGGCACTTTCTTCGCACCGGGAACGGAGTTCGGAATGACGTTGCAACAGGTCCGGTCGGAAATGCGCGAGGTCGCCTCGTCGGTCTACGCCTGGATTCAGCCCGACGGCGGGTGGTGCCTGAACAACGCGGGGCTGATCCTCGACGGGGAGTGCGCGGTGCTGGTCGACACGGCCGCCACCGAGCGCCGTACCCGCGTGCTGGCCGAGGCGGTGGGCGCACTGGCGCCGGCCGGCCCCGACTTCCTCGTCAACACGCACTTCCACGGCGACCACACGTTCGGCAACTCCTACTTCAAGCCGCGGGCGACGATCATCGCCCACGAGAACTGCGCGCGGGACCAGATAGCCGCGGGCCCGGGGCTGCGCGGGCTGTGGCCGGACGTGGAGTGGGGGGAGACGCCGGTCCTCGGGCCCGACGTGACCTATCGCGGCGACGAGGCCGCCGTCCACTCGGGCGGCCGGCGCATCGCGCTGCTGCACCCCGGGACGGCCCACACCACCGGCGACACGGTGGTGTGGCTGCCCGACGAGGGCGTCCTGTTCACCGGGGACGTCGTGTGGTCCGGAAGCACCCCGTTCTGTCTGATGGGCTCGGTCACGGGGTCGCTGGAGGCGATCGGGCGGCTGCGCGCGCTCGGCGCGGAGACGGTGGTGCCCGGTCACGGGCCGGTCGGCGGCGCCGAGTTGCTGGACGAGACCGCCGCCTACCTGAACTGGCTGCTGGAGGTTGCGGAGTCGGGGCTGCGGGCCGGGCGGTCGGCGCTGGAGACGGCCCGGACCACCGAACTGGGCGCGTGGGCCGCCTTCCTCGACGCCGAGCGCATCGTCGGCAACCTGCACCGCGCCTACGCCGAGCTCGCCGGAGCGGTGCCGGGCGCGCCGATCGACGTGGCGACGGCCTTCGGGGAGATGACGCAGTTCCACGGGGGCCTCCCGGTGTGCCACGCCTGAGGGAGGGCCGGCCGGCGGACCGGGTGGACCGGCAGCCGCGAAGGGGGGTGTGACGCGCTCGCGTCACACCCCCCTTCGCACGGGACGAGGCCGGGCCCCGCCCGACGGGCGGGGCCCGGCCGTCAGGTCCGGGGTCGGGACAGTCCGGACGTCAGGGCAGGTCCGGACGTCAGGGCGACCCGGGGGTCAGAGCGGGTCCGGGCCTCAGGGCAGGTCCGGCCAGCCGGCCGTTCCGGGCGGCTCCGCCCCGGACGGCTCCGTACCGGACCGGCTCCCCCAGCCGGTCTCGGGCGGCGCGTCGGCGCCGGACGGGTCCCCCCAGCCGCTCCTGGCCGGCGGAGCGTCCGGGCCTCGGCGGCGCCCCCACACGGTCGTCGCGGGCCGGTCCGGGCCGGGCCAGTCCGCGAGGCCCGCCACGGCCGGCACGTCGGGGGCGAGGCGCTGTGCCCAGTCGGCCACCGCGGACGGATCCGCGGCGGACCGGTGCAGACGGGTCAGCAGCGCGACGGTGAGGGCGGCGATCTCCTGCTCGGTCGGCCGTCCTGAGCGAATCGTGAACAGCGGGTCCGCGGTCACGGCTACATCGGGGGGTTGCCGTGTTTGCGCGGCGCCAGGGAGGCACGTTTGCCCTCCAGCATCTCCAGCGCCCGGACGAGGGTCTCCCGGGTGTGGGCCGGGTCGATGATGTCGTCGACCAGCCCGTGCTCGGCCGCGTAGTAGGGGTGCATCAACTCCTCGCGGTAGGACCGGATGCACTGCTCCCGGGTCTCCTGCGGATCGCCCGACGCCGCGATCTCCCGGCGGAAGATGACGTTCGCCGCGCCCTCGGCGCCCATCACCGCGATCTCGTTGGTGGGCCACGCCAGGGACAGGTCGGTCCCGATGGACCGCGAGTCCATGACGATCCAGGCGCCGCCGTACGCCTTGCGCAGGATCAGCTGGATGCGGGGGACGGTGGCGACGCAGTAGGCGTAGAGCAGCTTCGCCCCGTGCCGGATGATCCCCTGGTGTTCCTGCTCACGGCCCGGCAGGAAGCCGGGCACGTCGACCAGGGTGACCAGCGGGATGTTGAAGGAGTCGCACATCTGGACGAAGCGCGCGCCCTTGTCGGAGGCGTCGATGTCCAGGGTGCCGGCCGAGACCATGGGCTGGTTGGCGACCACGCCGACCAGCCGGCCGCCCATCCGGGCCAGCGCGCAGACGATGTTGCCCGCCCAGTTCGGCTGCACCTCGAAGTACTCGCCGTCGTCGACGATCTCCTCGATCACCTTCAGGATGTCGTAGGCCTGGCTGGCCGACGACGGGACGAGGTCGAGCAGGGCGTCGTTCCTGCGGTCCACCGGGTCCGTGCAGGGGACGACCGGGGGCAGGGCCCGGTTGTTGGCGGGCAGCAGCGACAGCAGGTACCGGACGTCGGCGATGCAGGCGTACTCGTCGTCGTAGACGAACGAGGAGACGCCGGAGACGCCGGCGTGGACGTCCGCCCCACCGAGGCCGTTCATGCTGATGTGCTCGCCGGTGACGGCCTGGACCACGTCCGGGCCGGTGATGAACATCTGTGCCACGTCACGGACCATGAACACGAAGTCGGTCAGCGCGGGCGAGTAGGCGGCCCCGCCCGCGCACGGTCCGAGGATCACGCTGATCTGCGGGATGACGCCGGACGCCTGGGCGTTGCGGCGGAAGATCCCGCCGTAGCCGGCGAGCGCCGTGACGCCTTCCTGGATACGGGCCCCCGCCCCGTCGCACAGGCTGACCAGCGGGGCGCCGGCGGCGAGGGCCATGTCCATCAGCTTGTGGATCTTCGCGGCGTGCGCCTCGCCCAGGGCGCCGCCGAACATCCGGAAGTCGTGCGCGTAGGCGAAGACCTTCTGTCCGTGGACCAGTCCCCAGCCGACGACGACCCCGTCGGTGTGGGGGCGTTTGCTCGCCAGTCCGAAGGCGGTCGCCCGGTGCTTGCGGAACGCCTCGATCTCGACGAACGTCCCCTCGTCGAAGAGCAGCTCGATGCGCTCCCTGACGGTGAGTTTGCCCTTGGCGCGCTGGGCTGCGGTCGCCTCGACGCTCGGTCCCTCGCGGATGACCGCCTTGAGCCGGGCGAGCTCCTCGGTGCGGGTCCGCAGGTCGTTGCGTTGGACGGCCTCCTCGAGGTCGTCCGGGAGTATCGCGCTCCCGGCCGACTCGGCGACTGACGTCAGCATGAATGCCCTTTCGTTGCGACATGTCGATGACGATGACGGACGGCTGCTGCCGCTCAGCGGAGCTGGCGCACCACCATCGCCGAGTTGAAGCCGCCGTGCCCGCGGGCGACGATCAGCGCCGACCGGATCGGGCCCTGCCGCGGCTCGCCGACCACGAGGTCCATCTCGTACTCGGGCACGGCCTCCCGGACGCCGACGGCGGGCGGGATGGCGCTCCAGAACATCGACAGCAGCGCCGTCGCGACATCGAGGGAGGCGCCGCCGGCGAACAGCCGTCCGGTCATGGTCTTGGGAGCGGCGACCGGGACGCCGTGCGGCCCGAAGACCTCCTTGAGGGCCTCCGCCTCCACCTGGTCCAGTTCGGCCTCGCCCACCGCGTCGGCGAAGACGACGTCGATGTCCGCGGCGTCCATGCCGGCGTCGCCCAGCGCCATCTCGATGGCCCGCTGCAGACCCGGCGGGCGGCCGGGGGTGCCCGGGTCGAAGGTGGAGGCGTAACCGGCGATCTCGCCGAAGACGGTGGTGCCGATCCGCTTCTTCGCGCTCTCCGGCGTCTCCAGCACCATGATCGCGCCGCCCTCGCCGGGCACATAGCCGCCCGCCCGCTCGTCGAAGGGCAGGTAGGCGCGCTGCGGGTCGGAGCTGCGGCTGATCCGGCCGGTGGCCTGGTGGGCGACCCAGGCCCACGGGCACAGCGTGCTGTCGATGCCGCCGGTGAGCATCAGGTTGGCGCCGTCCCGCAACTGCCGCCGGGCGTGGCCGATCGCGTCGATCCCGCCGGCCTGCTCGCTGATCACCACGGCGCCGGGTCCGTGCATCTTGTGCCGGATGGATATCTGGCCCGTGTTGACCGCGTAGAACCACGCGAACGACTGGTAGGCGCTGACGTACTCCGGGCCCTGGTGGTGCAGCTTGGCCAGCTCGCGCTGGCCGAACTCGTAACCGCCGCCGGAGGCCGCCGTGACCACGCCCATCTCGTCGGTCGGGACGTCGCCGCCTCGCACCCCGGCCTGGCGCAGCGCCCAGTCCGTCGCCACCAGCGACAACCGGGTGATGTGGTCGGACTGCGGCAGGATCCGGTCCTGCAGATGCCGGTCGGGCACGAAGTCGGGTATCTCACCGCCGAGTTTGCAGCGGTACTTCGAGATGTCGAACTTGGTGACCCGCCGGATGCCGGACTGGCCGGCCATCAGCGCCCGCCAGTACGACGTCGGACCCAGCCCGTTGGGCGCCGCGATGCCGATTCCGGTCACCACTGCTCGCCTGGTCATCGCTTCGCTCCTCGTACGTTTCGCAGGATCATCGCGCTCTGGAAGCCGCCGAAGCCGCTGCCGACGGTCAGCACGGTGTTGAGCCGCTTCTCGCGGGCCACGTTGGGCACGTAGTCCAGGTCGCACAGCGGGTCGGGTTCGTTGAGGTTGGCCGTCGGCGGGATCAGTCCCTCGCGCATGGCGAGCAGGCAGCCGGCGATCTCCAGCGAGCCGATCGCGCCGAGCGAGTGACCGATCATCGACTTGAAGCCGCTGATCGGCGTGGTGAAGGCGTCCTCGCCGAGGCTGCGCTTGAAGGCGCCCGTCTCGTGCAGGTCGTTCTGCTTGGTGCCCGAGCCGTGCGCGTTGATGTAGTCGATGTAGGGGGGCAGAATGCGCGCCTCGTCCATCGCCACCTCGATGGCCGAGGCCATGTCCTTGCCCTCGGACTCGAGACCGGTCATGTGGTACGCGTTGCAGCGCGAGGCGTACCCGGCGATCTCCCCGTAGATGTGCGCGCCGCGGGCCCGTGCGTGCTCGAGCTCCTCGACGACGACGATCGCGCAGCCCTCGGCCAGCACCAGGCCGTCGCGGGTCTTGTCGAAGGGGCGGCAGGCGTGCTCGGGGTCGTCGTTGCGGGTGGAGCTCGCGCGGAGCACGTCGAAGCAGACCACCGTGATCGGCGACAGCGGAGCCTCCGTGCCTCCGCTGACGACGACGTCGGCGCTGCCCTCCTCGATCAGCCGGGCCGCGTAGCCCACCGAGTCGATGCCGGAGGTGCAGCCGGTGGAGACCAGGGTGACCGGTCCCTCCGCGCCGGTCTGCGTGGCGAGTTCCGCCGCCATCGAGCTGGGGTTCACGTAGTCGTACAGATGGGGGACGGTGTAGCCCTGGTCGACCTCCCAGAGCCGGCCGCCGTCGCTGCCGATGGTGAACTCACGCTCCAGACTGGTGGTGCAGCCGACGGCGGAGCCGAGGGCGACGCCGACCCGGGTGGGGTCCATGACGTCGAACTGCAGGCCCGCGTCCGCGACGGCTTCCCGGCCCGCGACCACGGCGAACTGCGCGGCCCGGTCGAGGCGTCGCACGTCCTGCGGGGTGAGCCCCGACTTCAGCGGGTGGAAGTCGACCTCGCCCGCGATGCGGGAACGGAAGGCCGAGGGATCGAAGTGGGAGATCGCCCTGGTCGCCGTCCTGCCCTCGGCAAGTAGGCTCCAATATTCCTTGACACCTATGGCACCTGGCGAAATGACGCCGAGCCCGGTGATCACAGCGCGACGGGACACCGATGGCCTCCTGGATCAATGCAGGTTGGTTTGTACGAGAATGCGGCGTCTGGCTCGTGACTGACTCGACAATCACCGCACCGGCACGGCGGACACCTCGCGGGCCCGCTTCTCGGCCGCCTGGTGCGCCTGCGCCAGCGACTGCTCGGCGAGCGGCACGAGCGCGGCCATCGCGGGCACCCGGGGGGCCAGCGAGAGCTGGGCGGCGATGATCTCGACGTCCAGGCCGAGACCGGTGCCGAACACGGTCTGCAGGTACGGGCCGCAGTGGTTGGCCTTCTCCATGGGAGCGCCCGGGCTGTAGCCGCCGCCGTAGCTGGCGACGACGGTCGCGGGACGGCCGGCCAGCGGGCCGGGGCTGCCGTCGAAGGTGATCGTGCGGTCGTTGACCAGCACCTGGTCGAGCCACGCCTTGAGCGTGGAGGGGATCGACCAGTTGTACATCGGGGTGCTCACCAGCAGCGTGTCGGCGGCCAGCAGCTCCTCGACGAGCTCGTCGCGCAGCAGCATGGCGGCGCGCTGGTGACCGTCGTGCGCGGCCGGCGGGACGAACCCCGCGGTGACGCCCGCCTCGGTCAGCGGCGGCACGGGCACGGCGCCCAGATCCCGGTAGGTGACGACACCGTCCGGGTTCTCCTTCTGCCACGCCCGGCGGAAGGTCTTGGCCAGTTCCCGGGAGACCGAGCCCCGGGACATGGCGGAGGAGTCGATGTGCAGCAGGTGCGGCATGGCTGTCTCCCGAAAGTCTGCGGATGGTGGCAGGGGTCCGTTCACGCCACGGTCGGTCAGCCCGCTCGTGTCACGGCGGACCCCGCCTCAAGCGGCCCCCGCGCCCCGGCACGCGTCAGGGGCGGGACGCCCACGGCGTTCCCACCCCTGTTGCTCCGCTGCGATCCGGCCGTCCCGCAGATCCGGGACGGCCCAAAGACCCCGGACACACGCCCGACGCCCCGGTGCCGCGCTCTCCTACGGGACGAGCGCGGTCAGCAGCACCGACTGGTCGCCCTCGATGCTCCGCGCGCCCTGGTAGTCGAGGCCGGCCTGCTCGAACAGCGCCGCGAACTGGTCGACGCTGCGCCGCTTCCCGCCGCCCATGAGGACCATCAGCAGGTCGACGGCGGTGCAGATCTCCTCGAACGGGCTGTCGCCGCCCAGCAGCATGTCGACGACGACCACCCGGGCGCCGGAGGCCGCGGCCCGCGCGGTGTTGCGCAGGATGGCGACGACCGTGTCGTCGTCCCACATGTACATCATGTGCTTGTACAGATAGGTGTCCGCTCCGCCGGGCACGGACTCGCGGCAGTCCCCGGCGAGCAGTTCGGCGCGTGCGGCCAGCGCGCCGCCGGCCCGCAGCCGTTCGTCGACGCCCGGCAGCACCTGCTCCAGCTCGAGCAGCACCCCGTGGATGTCGGGATACGCCTCCATCAGCTGCAGCAGCAGCTGTCCCTGGCCGCCGCCCACGTCCATGACCGTCTCGCCGGGACGCGGGGCGAGCGCCGCCACCAGCGCCGGGGCGTTGTTGAGCAGGATGGTGTTGGCGGTCATCGCCCGGTTGAAGATCGCGCCGGCCTCGGGGTCGTCGTTGACGAAGTAGCTCTGCGCCTGGGTGCCGAAGACCTTGGGGAAGGCGGCCTCACCGGTGCGCACGGCGTCCGCGGTGTGGTGCAGCACCGCGACCGGCACGTGCAGCCACCCGAAGCGGATGACGTCCGGGGCGCCCCAGGTGGAGTCCTGACGGATCATCCGCGACAGCTCGGTGTGCCGGAACCGGCCGTCCTCGAGGGCCTCGAAGAATCCGTGGCAGGACAGCGCGCGCAACAGCCGGCCGAGCGCGTCCGGGTCCGCGTCGACGGCCTTCGCCAGCTCGTCGGCGCCGAGCGGCTCGTCGTCCAGCGCGTCGGCCACCTTCAGGTCGACGGCGGCCTGGACGAACTGCAGGGCGGCGAAGCCCATGCCGATCCGGTACAGCTTCACCCGGGCTTCGAGGGAGGGAAGTGCGGGAGTGGTCATGGCTCTCTTTGCTCCAATCGTGCCGGTCGTGCCGGGCAGCGCCGGTCATACCGGTCGTGGGGGGCTCGGGTCAGCCGTGCTGTGCCGCGAGCCGGGCGTAGTAGCGGCCGGGGTCGGGCACGTCGTGGCGGATGACCCGGGACCTGGCGCGCAGCCCCTCCCCGGTGCGCACCAGCTCGTCGGTGACGACGCAGCTCGGCTCGAACGTCACGTCGCCGTTCTCGTCGGTGACGCTGACCAGACAGGTGGCCGTGACCCGGGTCGAGCCGTCCGGCTGCGGCTCGGCCCGGCGGTTCTCGAACCAGTGCCGGATGGTGCTGGTCCCGTAGCGGGAGATGTTCGCGCGCACGCCCTCCAGCAGTGCGGGGCGGCTGCGCAGCTGCCAGGCGCCCTCGTAGCCGAAGAAGCAGTCCTCGGTGAAGGTCTGCACGAAGGCCTCGAAATCGCGCCCCTCCAGCAGCGGCATCTGGTGGGCGTAGTAGGCGGCGATCTCCGAGGAGAGATCCGTGTGCTGCTCGGTGTGCTGGCCGGTGTGCTGCTCCGAGTGCTGCAGCGTCTGCGACACGGTGCACCCCTTTCGACGGTCCGGTGGTTCGCGGGAACCGCACCGTGCACCCCGCCGATCCAGAGCGACTGGAGCGTCGGTGAAACGCCGGCGCCGAGGCCCCGCCTCGTCGATCACGGCTCTGGGCGGGCCGCGGGCCCCGGACGCTCCAGCCGGGCGCGACCTCCCTTCGAGACCGCTCCCCCACCCTCGGCACAGCACGATCTCTCGATCCCTCGCACAAGGAGCTGACGACATGTCCGACGGGACGCCGACGAAGAGCCAGGAGGTGCGGCTCGTCTCCTACCCGGACGGCGAGCTCTCCCTCGACCACTTCGAGGTCGCCGTGACGGAGCTGGCCGAGCCGGAGCCGGGTCAGGTGGTGGTCCGCAACGACTGGATGTCCCTCGGCACGGTCTACCGCGACCAGATGCAGTCCTCGCTGGACATCCCGATCCCCGTGTTCCAGCTGGGCCAGCCCATGTGGGGCCGGACGGTCGGCACCGTGGTGAAGTCCGCCAGCCCCGACCTGGCCGTGGGCGACCTCGTCGAGCACTTCAGCGGCTGGCGCGACCATGTCGTGGGCTACGCCGGGCAGTTCTTCAAGCGGGACCCCGAACTGCTGCCCGGCAGCGAGTACTTCCTCTCCAACGGACCCACGGCCTGGCGTGGTCTCGCCGAGATCGCCAAGGTGCGCGAGGGCGACGTGGTGTTCGTCTCCGGCGCCACCTCCGGCGTCGGCTGCCTCGCCGCCCACATCGCCAAGGCGCTCGGCGCGGCCAAGGTCATCGGCAGCACCGGCTCCCCGCAGAAGATCGACTTCCTGGTCCGGGAAGCCGGCTACGACGCGGCGTTCGACTACCACGACGGCCCCGTGGTCGACCGGCTGCGTGAGCTCGCCCCCGACGGGATCACCGTCTTCTTCGACAACGTCGGCGGCGAGCAGTTCGAGGCCGCGGTGCAGGCGGCCGCCCCCGGCGCCCGCTTCGCGCTCTGCGGCTCGCTGGCCGCACAGCACGGCGAGGACGCCCGCCCCCGGCTGGACCTCACGAGCCTCATCCCGCGCGAGCTGTCCTTCCAGGGCTTCGCCACCCTGCACACCCCGCAGCAGATCGAGGACTGGAACACGCAGTTCGGCGCGTGGCTCGCCGAGGGCCGGATCTCCTTCCCGCACACCGTGGTGGAGGGCGGCGTCGCCGCGCTGCCGCAGGCCATGATCGATCTGCTGAAGGGCCGGCTCTCCGGCACCGCGCTGGTGAGGTTGTCCTGACCATGAGTACCGCCGCAGGCCCGGTCCTGAGCGTGAAGGCGCTCAACCGCGCCTTGATCCACCGCCAGTTGCTCGCCGAGCGGTCCACGATGTCGCCCGCCGGGGCAGTCGCCCATCTGGCCGGGCTGCAGGCCCAGGCCCCCAACCCGCCGTACATCGGGCTGTGGACCCGGCTCGCGGACTTCGCGGTCGAGGACCTGGCGGTCCTGGTCCGGGAGCGGAAGGTGGTGCGCATCGCCCTGATGCGCTCCACGATCCACCTCGTCACCGACGACGACTGCCTCGCCCTGCGTCCGCTGCTGGCCGAGATGCTGGCCCGCACGGTCAAGGGGCAGTTCGGCCGGCAGGTCGCGGGCCTGGCCACCGACGAGATCGCCAAGCTGGGCGCGGAGCTGGCCGAGGAGCGCACGCTGACCTTCGCCGAGCTGGGCGCGCTGATGGCGGAACGCATGCCGGGGCACGATGCGAACGCGCTGGCCCAGACCGTGCGCAACCTGGTGCCGCTGGTCCAGGTCCCGCCGCGCGGCCTCTGGGGCCACAGCGGTCAGGCCGCGCACACCACCGTCGAGCGCTGGCTGGGCCGCGGACTCGATCCGGACGCCTCCCTCGACACCTATGTACGGCGCTACCTGGCCGCGTTCGGCCCGGCGAGCGTCAAGGACATGCAGAAGTGGTCCGGTCTGACCCGGCTGAAGGAGGCGTTCACCCGGCTCGGGCCGGCCCTGCGCACCTACCGGGACGAGACCGGGACCGTGCTGTACGACCTGGCCGGGACACGGTTGCCGGATCCGTCCGAGGAGCTGCCCGCCCGGTATCTGCCCGAGTTCGACAACATCCTGCTCTCGCACGCCGACCGGGAACGGATCATGGCTGCGGAGCACCGTCCGAGAGTCTTCACCAGCAACGGCATCATCCGCGCCACCTTCCTGATCGACGGCTTCGTGCGGGGCCTGTGGCGGATCGACCGCGCCAAGGACGCCGCCACCCTGGTCGTCGAGCCCTTCGTCCCCCTGGCACGCCGGGACGTCGCCGAACTGACCGAGGAGGGGGAGCGGCTGCTGAGCTTCGCCGCCTCCGGGACCGGGCGCCACGACATCCGGTTCGAGACGGTCGGCTGACATCCGCGCGCCCACATCCGAGGAGCCACTCCCATGACCGTCGCCACCCTCTCCACCCGCGACCTGTCGGCGGCGGCCGGCGAGCTGGCCGGCCTGTCGGCCGGGCACGCCGCGGCCGCCGACGCCGCCGGCCGTCTGTCCACGGACGTCGTCACCGCCCTGCGCGCGAGCGGATTCGCGCGGCACTTCGTCTCCGCCCGCTACGGCGGGACCGAGGGGACCGTCGCCGACTTCGTGCAGGGCGTGCTGCGCGTGTCGGCGTCGTGCGCCGCCACCGGCTGGTGCGTCGCGCTGCTGGCCGCGTCCTCCCGCTACGCGGCGCACCTGCCCGAGCAGGGGCACGAGAAGCTGTGGGGCTCGGGCGCCGACGCCCTCATCGCCACCGGCCTGGTGCCGGCGGGCACGGCCGGACCGGCGGAGAACGGCTACCGGCTCTCCGGCCGCTGGCAGTACATCAGCGGCGTCGACTTCGCGGACTGGGTGCTGTTGTGCGCGAACGTGTCCGGGGAGGACGCGGGGCCGCGCTTCTTCGCGCTGCCCCGTGGGACCTTCGGCGTGGTGCAGTCCTGGGACTGCGTCGGCATGCGGGCCACCGGCAGCCACACCGTGGTGGTCGACGACGTGTTCGTCCCGGCCCATCTGTCCTTCGCCCGCGCGGAGATGGAGACCGGCGTCAACAGCTGGTCTCCGCTGCCCGCGCACAACATCCCCTTCCAGGCGATCGGGGCCACCACCTTCGCCGCCCCCGCCGTGGGCGCCGCGCAGGGTGCGCTGGCGGCCGCCGTCCGCGTGCTGAAGGGCAAGCGGCTCACCGAGGCGGTGCAGATCGAGCTGGTCAGGGCGACGGCGCGGATCGACTCGGCGCGTCATCTGGTCGAGCAGAACGCCGCCGTCATCGACGACCGTACTTTCACGCCAACCTTTTTGGCACGCAATCAGCGGAATGCCTCGTTCGCCGGCGAACAGGCGGCCGAAGCCGTCACGGCGCTGGTGCGCGTGACGGGCACGGCGGGGCTCAGCGGCTCGGGTGAGCTGCAACGCGTCTGGCGGGACGTCACGACGGCGACGAGCCATGTGGCGCTGCGCTACGACATCACCCGCGCAGCGGCGAACTACAGCACGGCACTTATCGAACAAGCCATCTGAGGAAACTTGCGTACACGGCCAGATTCCGATGCTTGAATGACCACGTGATCAGAGTCTTGCTGGCTGAGGATCTCCACATGCTGCGCAGGGCACTCGTCTCCCTGCTGAGCCTCGAAGGGGACATTGAGGTCGTCGCGGAGCTGTCGAACGGTTCGGAGGTCGTGGCGCGCGCACTGGAGTGCCGGCCCGACGTCGCCGTGCTGGACATCGACCTCCCGGGCACGGACGGGATCAGCGTGGCGTCCGCGCTGTACACCACGCTCCCGGAGTGCCGCACGCTGATCCTCACCGGTCTGGGGCAGCCGGGTCACCTGCGCCGGGCGGTGGCGGCGCACGCCCAGGGCTTCCTGCCCAAGGACGCCGAGCCGGAGCGGCTGACCGCCGCGATCCGGGCCATCGCCAGGGGCGAGCGCGCGTTCGACGCGACGCTCGCCCTCGCCGCGCTGGAGACCGAGCCGGGTGCGCTCACCTCACGCGAGGTCGAGGTGCTGCGGCTGGCGGCCCAGGGCGAGGAGGCGGCCCAGATAGCGAGGAAGCTCCACCTCGCCACCGGCACCGTGCGCAACTACCTGACCACCGCGGTCACCAAGCTGGGCGCCCGCAACCGGGTGGACGCCATCAGGATCGCCCGCGAATCAGGCTGGCTGTGACCCGCCCCGCGCGGCAGACCCCGTAACACCGCCCGCGCGGCCCACCGAGTGCCACCCCGCCCCGTCGCGCCCGCCGTCAGGACGGTACGGGCGTCCGAGTAGGCACCGGGACCTCGCCCAGCGGCATCTCCAGGCGGAGTTCGAACCAGCCGTTGCCGTCGGCGCCGGCGGTGAGTCGTCCGCCGAGGCGTTCCACCCGGAACGTCAGGTTCTTGATGCCGCTGCCGCCCCCCTGCTCCACGCACGGCGCCGACCCGGCGCGGGCCACACCGTCGTTGGCCAGCCGGAACCAGACCGCGCCGGCCCGGCGGCCGGTCTCGATCTCGCAGTGCCTGACCTCGCTGTGGCGCAGGATGTTGGTCAGCCCCTCGCGGAACACCGTGGCCAGCACGGTGTCCACATCGGTCGACAGCGAGTCGGACGCCACGTTCACCTTCGCCTGCACACCGAGCATCGAGAGCATCGCCTGGGCGGCGCGCACCTCGTCGCACAGGGACATCTCCCGATACCCGTGGGCGACCGCGCGGACGTCGGCGAGCGCCTGCCGGGAGATGTCGAGGACCTCGGAGATCTCCTGCCGGGTCTGGTCGGCGGTCACCGGCGTCAGCCGGTAGGCGAGCTCGCATTTCAGGGTGATCGTGGACAGGCTGTAGCCGAGCAGGTCGTGCAGGTCCCGGGCGAAGCGCAACCGCTCCTGGGTGACCGCGAACTGCGCCAGCTCGGCGCGGGACCGGTGCACCTCGGAGACCAGGTCGGTCAGCCGGGACAGGCCGAACACCACGAGCCCGGTCAGGATCGTGGAGACGGTCGTGTAAGAAACGTTCCGCCAGCCGAGCCCGACGCCGAACTGCAGCAGGTCCGTGCTCAGCACGACCAGGCCGAACGCCGTCCACCCCTGACGCGCGTCGCGCAGCACCAGCAGCGCCGACCCCGCCAGCAGCCCGGGCAACGGCAGCCAGGCCAGACCGAACTGCAGGAAGGGCACATAGGTCAGCAGCGCCTGCAGAAGCAGCAGGAACCACCGGTGCCGGCCCAGCCGCGAAGCCAGTCCGGGCGCCACCCTCGGCAGCAGCCGCGGGAAGGAGATGAAGAACTGCAGCGCAAGCACCAGTGCGAGCAGCCCCAGCGCCACGGCCAGCCGGGCCGCCGAGTGCGGGGCGGCCGTCAGATAGGTGACCGCCACGAAGCCGAAGGCCAGCAGGACGACCGTGGTGATGCCCGCCGCGATCCTGGGTGCGAGGTGCGCTGCCGCCGCCTCGGCCTCATCGGCCTGCAGATCGTTGGGTTCCATAGGTTCCATGCCGTCTCGACCGCTCCCCCGCCCCGAGTCCCAGCTGGTGAAAGCGCACCATACCGGTCTTCCGACAGGCCCTCAAGTCCCTCAACTCAGCGGTATACGACTCGAGATGACCATGTCTCCGATACTGGACTCCACCCGCCAGTCCAGACCGACGGCCCGCTGAAAGGCGTCCGCGTCACCGACCGGCAGGACGCGGGACTGCAGTCCCATGGCACGTGCCACCAACGTCAGTGTCTGCTGGAGCGCTCCCACGTCCTTGAGGACGTTGCTGTAGGCGGTGCCGCTGAACTTGTAGGCGGCGCGCGCGAACCGGGCGGATATGGCGATGAGCAACGTCGGCTCCCCGTCCGGGCCCGGCTCCCCGCTGCGCGCCGCGCCCGCCAGGTCGGCCGCGGCGCCGGGATCGCCGCCCATCCGCTCCAGGCAGTGGTCGAGCGGCCGGTAGTGGTACGCGCCCGGCGGCAGACAGGACGCCCCCTCGTCGGCCAGGACGTAGACCTCCAGCGCGTAACTGTCGTCGACGCTGAGGTACGGGCGCTCGCTCGTCGGGTAGCCGGCCGGATCGAAGTCGGCCGGCGGCAGCAGGGAGCGGACCCGGGCCGACCGGTACAGCAGCGCGCCGAGCCGGTCCAACGACAGCTCGCCGTCCTCGACGGCGGGCCGGGAGCCGGGCTCCAGCACCGCGGTGAGGGACGGGTCGGCGGCCGCCGGCCCGTCGAGGTCGGGCCGGGTGAGCGCGATCCGGTGCGCGGGGCGGACCGGGTCCGGTGCGGCCGGCGGCTTGACCACCGGCGGCGGGGGCATCCGTCCGACCTGGGCGAACGCGGCTCCGCGCGGGCGGCCGAAGCGCTCCCGGCGGCTGCCGGAGTGCACCATCAGCTCGTCCGGTGACCAGCCGGTGAGCGCGGGGTCGCGGTCCTCCGCGAAGACGGGCCCGTCGCCGCCCGGACCGTGCCCGGCGGGCTCGTCCGCGACCACCAGCACGCCGGCGGCGACCAGATACGACCGGACCGCCTCCACCACGGGAAGGTGCGGCGCGTCGAGGTCGTCCGCCGAGCCGTCGATGCGGCCCAGCATCCCCATGACGCCCGGGTGGTGCAGCTCGACCTTGTGGTCGACGAGCGAGGACTCGACCGACAGGCCGCCCGGCGCACAGCGGATCACAGCGAACCGGGAGAGCCTGCAGACCCGGCCCAGCAGCGGCTTCAGCCGGGTGAACCGGGCCTGCCCGGAGATCGGCACCACGGACAGCAGCGGCACCGCACCGACGGCCAGCGTGCGCACCACCAGGTGCTGCAGCGGCCGGAGTTCGTCCAGCAGCTTCTCCGCGCCGCCGGGCGAGTCCGACGCCGAGGCCAGGATGTTGGGGATGGCCGACGGGCCGAGCTGCATCCGGCGCACGGCCTCGCGCAGGGCGGCGCTGGGCTCCTTGATCCGCAGATCCTCCCAGGGCGTCTCCAGCAGGAGGGCGTCCTCGGGATCGGTGTCCGGATCGACAACGATGTCCGGCCTCAGGGACCACAGATTGACCAGTTGGGGGGCGAGACTGCCAAGGTGCACGGCTGATCCAAGGTGGGGGGACGGTCGCGATCGCTGGGGAATCACGGGGACGGTCACAGGAACAGGGGGACCGGGTTGAGGTCCTCGTAGCGGGTCGGTTCGGTCAGGTCTTTGCTTCGCACCGGCACGTCGTAGAGACGACCGGGTGCGAACCGGGCCCAGTGGGGGCGGAGCCCGGGGACGATGACGCGGGCCACCGGCAGCCCCACGTCGGGACGGGTCTGGTCGAGCACGAGCATGTCCAGTCCGGCCTCGCGGACGATCCGCTCCGCCTCGGCGACATCCTCCCGCAGATCGGCCCGGGCCCGGTACGGGTGGGTGTCCGCGTTCGTCGCTGGACGCTCCGGATCCGGCCGCAGATAAGGGAGTTCGGCGGCCCGGGCGGTGCGCATCCAGCGCAGCGCCTCGGCGTCGTCGGTGCCGTATCCGGTGCCGTCGGCGCCGGCGTCCACGACGTAGGGGAGCATCTGGTTCAGTTCGGTGAGGGCGCGGTGCAGCGCGATCCGGGGATCGAAGTGCGCGCCGAAGCCGAGCGTGATGTCCTCCCCGGCCTTGTCCGTGCGGCGGGACAGGGCGACGACCGTGGGAATGCCGAGGTCGGCGGTGAGGTCGAGGGCCCACACCTCGCGGTTCAGGCCGGCGTGGACCGTGCGCAGTTCGGCGATCCAGGGGTCCTCGAAGGAGCCGAGGTCCAGCCCGGGCCGGCGCAGCCGGTTGTACCACCACAGGGCTACGGCGTCCCGCTCGACGAGCTCCAGGAACCCCTGGAGCACCGCGTCCTCGAGAGAGGCGCCCGCGGCCACGCCGTTGGAGGTGGCGAGGCAGTACGGGCGGCCCGCGAGGCGGGAGGCGCCGAAGTAGAGCAGGGCCGTGGGCAGCAGCCTGCGCCGCTCTTCGGTGAGCGACCACACCGGGGTCCACTCGATCTCCCGGCCCTCGTCGAAGGGTTCGCAGACCTGCTGGAACGCGCCGTGTCCGGCGTTCCAGCGCGCGCGGCCGGTGAACTGGGCTGCGGCGAAGAGCTGGACGGAGTCGGGGTGGACGGCCTCCTCGCCGAGCGCGTCGTAGCTCGCGTGCAGCATCGGCTCGTCGCCCTGGAGGTGGCCGCTGTGCCGCTCCAGCACCTCGGCCAGCGCGCTCACCTTCGCCCGCAGCGGGGTGCTGCCCTTGCCCGCGCTGGTGGCGCGCAGCCCGGTGCGCCAGCCGCGCGGGTCGTGGTGGGTCAGGGCCAGGTTGTGTCCGGCGTGGAACACGTTGAGGAAGGCCGGCCCGCGCGGGTCACGGCGTATCTCCCGGACGAGGCCGGTGAGCGGGTCCACGTGACGGCCGTAGCGCCGGAGCATCTCCTCCGGGCCGAGGGCCCGGTGCCCGCCGCCGCCGCTGTCCGCCTTGGGCCGGGACGTCAGCACCACGGGCGCCTCGACCCTGGCGGCGACCAGCGTGGGGTCGCCGCAGTCCGGGCACTGCGGGCGTCGGCTCACCGGATGGTGACTGCCCGTCAGCATCAGTCCGTTCAGGGTCCACAGCGCCTCCTGGCCGGGGTGGCGCAGACCGGCCAGCCACTTGACCGCCTCCAGCACGGCCAGGTGGAGCCCGGCGAGCAGGCTCGCCGGGACCGCGCAGGGCCGGCGGGGCAGCGGGCCGGAGCGGCCCAGCCCCTGCTGGAGCCGGGCCTCGACCGGACGGCTGCGCCACAGCCGTTCGGCCAGGCAGGACCAGCACGGGCCGTCCGGCACGCCGAGGAACGGGCCGATCCAGGTCTCGGTGCCGTGCAGCTGGATCGGCAGCCAGCAGCGTCCGCCCTCCCGGTACTCCCGGTCGAGTTCGCGCAGCCGGGGATCGAGGTAGTCGTCGCAGGCCACCAGGACCAGGTCCGCCTCGGCGGCCGGCCCGGTGCGCAGGCCGGCCGCCACGGCGGCGGTGTGCAGTGTCTCGGGGCCGACGCCCCCCACCGCCACGGTGTGCACGGTGGCCGCGGGGCGGACGGCGCCGCCGCTGAGGCCGGCGGCGTCCCAGTACGCGCGCTCCGCGGCGTCGTCGGCCCGCGACTCGGGCAGTTCGGCCAGCAGGTCGGCTTCGGTCAGACGGTCGAGCAGCCGCAGCGTTCGCTCGACCGGCAGTCGCCCTGACGCCTCCGCGAGGATGGCGTCGCGCGTCCTGGCGCCGTCCAGCAGTTCCGCGAGGTGGCAGATCTCCGCGCCGTGCAACGTGGTGACGCGTCGCCCGGACATCAGGTAGACCGCTTCCCCGGGGACGATCTGGACCGTCAGATGCTCCTTGAAGCCCAGGCGGGGCTTCCCCGAAGCCGACCGGATCACCGTCAGACCCCGCTGTGGTCCGCGGTGGCGGGCACGGCCGACTCGGCCCAGCAGACGAAGGAGTCGGTCGGCGCGGCCCACGGGCCGGCCGGGTTGTACTCCTCGATGAACAGGTCCTCGGAAAGGTGCTGTGCGGACATGGTCTCCCCCTCGATCGTCTGTGAACCGCGTCGGGCGACGTGGTCGGTGTGACCGTGCGGTGCGCCGCCGTCCTGCGGGTCGGTGTTCTCCGCGGCTTCGGCGTCTGACCAGGAGTCTCGCCGAGAGGAGGAGGGCCGCAGTAGTGCCGCACTCACCGGCCGGTGGTGAAGAATTCATGATCGCCGGATGACCGCCTCAGCAGGCTTCGCCCCGGGCGCACCACGGGGCGCACCAGGGGTGTGCGGACCGCCGCAAACGTGCAGGCCGCGGCCCGCGGGGCGTGCTGCCCCACGGGCCGCGGCCCGGTCTCCCGTCGCGGTCCGCGACCGTCAGGCGTTCTCCGCCACGGCCTTCGGCTCCGTGCCGGCCTCGCTCTGCTCGCCGTGCGCCGCGTTCTTGCGCGGCAGCAGGAACGTCAGCAGCAGGGTGAGGACCATGCCACCGATGAACCAGCGCAGCGCGTGGGCGAACGTGTCGGCGAAGGTGAGCGCGTTGGTGTGCTTGCCCGTGTCGGCGAACACCGCGGCGACCTTCGGGTTGCCGGTGAGCTCGGACGGGGCCTTGGCGCAGCTCGGCGCCTGAACGGTCCAGTCCTTCTCCTTCGCCTGGTCGCTCGTGCACTGCACGAAGTAGTCCACGACCCGGTCCGCGCCCTGCCCGGTGACCGACACGGCGGCCAGGTCCTTGCGCAGCTGCGGGGCCGCCTCCCGGGAGTTGTCGGCCGCGTTGCCGCCCAGGGCGCCGAAGAAGATGACGCTGACCAGGGCCGTGCCGACGGCGAACCCGAGCTGCTGGTTGGTGTTGACCAGACCGGAGGCCGAGCCCGCGTCCTGCCGCGGAGCCTCACTGGTGGCCATGTCCGGGATCGGGGACATGACCATGCCGAAGCCGAGCCCGAAGAAGGCCAGCGGGAGCGCCATCTTCCAGCTGGTGGCCTCGCTGCCGTAGTGCTCCACCACCCAGATGTAGGAGCCGAGGCCCAACAGCACCAGAACCGCGCCGAGTTGCAGGAGCTTGCGTCCCATCTTCGCGGCGAGGAAGGCGTACGACAGCGCCGACGTGACGAAGGTGGCGATGCAGAACGGCAGGCTGGTCAGACCGGCGCGGATCGGGCTCCAGCCCAGGCCGACCTGCATGTACAGGCTCCAGGACAGGAAGAACACGCCCACGCCGATGTTGAACGCGAGCTGCACGCTGAGCGCCGAGGAGAAGCTGCGCAGCCGGAACAGGTTGAGCGCGACCAGCGGCGAACCGTCCCTTCGGGTTCGGGCCTGCTGCTGGCGGACGAACACGAACAGCGACACCGGCGTCAGCGCCAGCAGGACGAAGCCCCAGGCCGGCCAGCCCAGCTCGCGCCCCTGGATGAGCGGGAAGACGAGCAGGAACAGGGTGACGGCGGCGAGGACCGCGCCGAGGATGTCCAGCCGCAGCGCCACCGGCGCCTTGGACTCGACGATGCTCCTCTGTCCGACGATCAGACCGAAGAGGCCGACGGGGATGTTGATGAGGAACACCAGCCGCCATTCCAGGCCGAACAGGTTCCACTCGACCAGCAGGCCGCCGAGGCTCAGACCGGTGAGCGCGGCGAGACCGGCCACCGTGCCGAACATGCCGAACGCCTTGGCGCGCTCCTGCGGCGGGAAGCTGACGTGGATGATGGCCAGGACCTGCGGCACCATGATCGAGGCGAAGCCGCCCTGGGCCAGCCGGGACACGATCAGCATGCCCGGGTCGACCGACACGGCCGCGGCCAGCGAGGCGAGGGTGAAGCCCGCCACGCCGATCTGGAAGATCCGCTTGCGGCCGTAGATGTCACCGAGCCTGCCGCCGAGGATCAGCAGCAGGGCGAAGGCGAGCTGATAGCCGGCGGTGACCCACTGGATGTCCGCGTAGCCGGCGTCGAGATCGGTTCGGATGGAGGGGATCGCCACGTTCAGGATCGTGCTGTCGAGCATGTCCATGAACGCGGCCACGAGGATCACGGTCAACGCGATCCAGCGCTTGGGATTGAGCTCTCCCTCCCGCTCCCCGGACGACGTTGCTTCCAGAGCGGTCACGATCTTCTCCTTCTATGGGGGGTGTGTGTGCGGCGGGTTGGTCGGTCAGAGCAACACGTAGGGATGCGTGTCGCTCGGCGAGTAGGCGTGCGAGGCCACCTCCACCACCTGGGTGGGGCTGAGCGCCATGTAGCTGTGCACGAGGCGCGGGTGAACGGTGACCAGGTCCCCTGCGACCAGCACGGTGTCGAAGCGCTGGCCGGTGTCGAGGTCGTAGTACGCGGCTCTCATTTCGCCGGAGATCACGAACATCACCTCGGTCTTGTCGAGGTGGTAGTGGTTTCCGCGGCACGGTCCGCCCGGCAGGCAGTCCCAGTACGCGGCGAACCGGTAGGCGTCGCCGTTGGCGAACCTCACCAGATCCCCGGCGGGAGAGGAGAGCCTGCCCGGACCGTCGCCGGGTATCACGTCACGGAATTTCGTGATGCGCTCACAGCGCAGCTTGTCGGTGACAGCGGAGTTCATAAGGCCCCTCTCGGGTCGTCCCAGCTCGGAACAGGGTGCTGTGCGGCGCTGGAAGCGGCCTTGTCCGCCGCTCGAACCTCGGCGACCAGCCGGGCCACCGTGAGGGCCCGCTCCTGGTGCCGTTCGCGAAGACCCCGCTCGGCCCCGAGGCCCTCACGGGTCCGTCGGGTCTGATGGGTCTGTTGGGTCTGTTGGGTCTGAAGGGTCTGTTGGGTCTCTCCGGTGAGCCGGCTCTGCCGGACGGCGTGCGAGAACGCGCGGACCGCCTCGAGGAACTGGTCCTCGGGGTGCAGGACGAGTTCCTCGACGCCCTCCGGCCGCTCCACGCGGATCACCGGACAGTGGTCGGCGGGCGGCGCGTAGGCGCGCTCCACCCGGATCCGCCCCGCGCTCCCCCACAGCTCGTACGCGGCCCGGTAGGCGTGCTCCATGCCGAACACCACCTGCGCGGTGACGCCGTCCGGCGCGGCCAGCAGGACCGCTCCACCGGTGTCCACGCCGTGCACGGGGTGCCGGCGCAGCCGCGCCCCGCACACCGTGAGCTCGGGGCCGAGGAAGAAGCAGGCGGCGAGCAGCGGGTTGACGGCGATGTCCAGCAGGGCGCCGCCGCCGAGGGCCGCGTCGTAGCGGACGTCGCCCGGTGGCGGCGCGGGGATGGCGAACTCCCCCGTGAAGCTGCGCAGTTCACCGATGGCGCCGGCCGCGAGCAGCTCCCGCACCCGCCGGTGCAGCGGGTGCCGCGGGAACATGAAGTTCTCGGCGAGCACCAGCCCGCGCGACGCGGCCAGTCCGAACAGCCGGCGGGTGGAGTCGACGTCGCCGGTCAGGGGTTTCTCGCCGAGCACGTGCTTGCCCGCCCGTAACGCCCGTTCGATCCACCGGGCGTGCAGGGCGACGGGCAGCGGCACGTAGACGGCCTCCACCTGCGGGTCGGCGATCAGGCGTTCGTAGCCCGTCACGGCGGCGCAGTCGTACCGGTCGGCCACCTCGCGCGCCCGGCCGCCGTCCCGGCTGGCCACGGCCACCACCCGGCTGCCGGGGTCCGCCGCGAGGGCGGGCAGCACCCGGCGGCGGGCGATGTCCGCGCACCCCAGCACACCGATCCGGACCGGCTCCGAGCCCGACGTGGGCGACCCCTTCATCACGGCCGCCCGCTCGTCCCCAGCACGTCACGCAGGAAACGCCCGGTGTGGCCGTCCGACTGCCCGGCCACCTGCTCGGGGGTCCCCGCGGCGACCAGCGCGCCGCCTCCGTCGCCGCCTTCCGGACCGATGTCCACCACCCAGTCCGCCGTCTTGATCAGGTCGAGGTTGTGCGACACGGCCAGCACGGTGTGCCCCTTGTCCACCAGGCTGTGCAGCACCGACAGCAACCGCTCGATGTCACTGGAGTGCAGGCCGGTCGTCGGCTCGTCGAGCAGGTAGAGGGTGTGCGCGCCCGCCCTGCGCTGCAGCTCGTTGGCCAGCTTGACGCGCTGGGCCTCACCGCCGGAGAGCGTGGTCGCCGACTGCCCCAGCCGCAGGTAGCCGAGGCCGACCTCGTCGAGCACCCGCAGCGGGGCCTCGATGGCGGGCTCCCCCGCGAAGAACTCCAGCGCCTCCTCGACGGGCATGGCCAGCACCTCGGCGATGTTCTTGCCGCGGTAGCGGATCTCCAGCGTCTCCGCGTTGTAGCGGGTGCCGTCACAGGTCTCGCAGTGCAGGAAGACGTCGGGCAGCAGCTGCATCTCGATCTTGATGGAGCCGTCGCCGGTGCAGGTCTCGCAGCGTCCGCCCGCCGAGTTGAAGGAGAACCGGCCCGGCTTGTAGCGGCGCTTCTTCGCCTCCGCGGTCTGGCAGAACACCTTGCGGACACTGTCGAAGACGCCGGTGTACGTCGCCGGCGTCGACCGGCCCGAACGCCCGATCGGCGCCTGGTCCACCCTGATCACCCGGTCGACGTGGTGCAGCCCCTCGATCCTGGTGTGGGCGCCCGGCGCCGGCGCGTCGCCGCCCAGCGCGCCCTCCACGGCCGGGTAGAGGATGTCGTCCACCAGCGTGGACTTGCCGGCCCCCGACACCCCGGTCACCGCAATGAAGGTGCCGAGCGGGAAGGCGACGTCGAACCCGGCGAGGTTGTTCTCCTTCGCGCCGTACACGGCGATCCTGCGGTCCGGCGCCCCGGGCCGTCGGCTCGCGGGCACCGCGATGCCGCGCGTGCCGCTCGTGTAGCCGCCGGTCGGCGAGTCCGGGTCGCCGAGCAGTTGTTCGGCCGGGCCGCTGAACAGCAGCTCGCCACCGTGCTCACCGGCCGCCGGACCGAGTTCCACCACCCAGTCCGCGGCTTTGATCATCTGGTGGTCGTGCTCGACGATGAGCACCGTGTTGCCCTGGTCGCGCAGGTCCTGAAGGGTGGCCACCAGCTTCTCGATGTCCCTGGGGTGCAGACCGGTGGTCGGCTCGTCCAGGACGTAGAGCAGCCCGAACATGTCGGTGCCGAGCAGTCCGGCCAGCCGGATGCGCTGTGACTCGCCGCCGGACAGGGTGCGCGCCGGACGGTCGAGACTGAGGTACTCCAGCCCCATCCGCGTCAGATGGCCGAGCCGCTGCACGATCTCCTCCAGGGCCTGGCCGACGGCGGCGCGCTCGCGCTCCGCGACGTCCAGCTCCTGGAAGAAGCGCAGCGACACGGAGACCGGCAGCGCCGTCACCTCCGCGATGCCGCGCCCGGCGACCCGGACCGCGAGCTGCGCCGGGTTGAGCCGGCCGCCCCCGCACTCACGGCAGGGCGCCGGCCGCATGTAGTTCTCCAGCTGCCCGAAGTTCTCACCGCCGGACTTGCGGTACCGCTCGTAGAGCCAGGGCACCACCCCGGTGAACACCACGTCCTTGACCGGGTCGCCGGGCTTGTCGAACTTGCGGGCCCGGACCTTGATGTCGGTGCCGTGCAGCAGCGTGTGCCGCAGCCCCTCCGACAGCTCCTCCCAGGGCGTGTCCTCGTCCTCGCCCAGCAGTTGCGCCACCGCGCGGGCCTTCATCCGCTCCGGCTCGGTGAACGTGGGCCGCCAGGGCGTGATCGCGCCCTCCAGCAGGGAGCGGCCCGGATCGGCGACCAGGGTCGTGGGGTCCACCTCGAGCCGGGTGCCGACGCCCTGGCAGGCGGTGCACTGGCCGAAGGGCAGGTTGAAGGAGAAGGCCCCGTTGGTCATCTCGGGCAGCGCGCTGTCGTGCCCCTGCGGGCAGGCGTCGCCGGCCAGCTCGGTCCCGCACACGGTGCAGTGCGGGTGCCCGATCCGCGCGAACACGACCCGCAGCAGGTCGTACACCTCGGTGACCGTGCCCACCGTGGACCGCGGGCTGCGGGAGGCCGAGGAACGCTGGTCGACCGCGACGGCCGAGCACAGGCCGCCGATGTGGTCGACGTCCGGCTTGTCCATCTGGTGCATGAACTGGCGGGCGAAGGTCGACATGCTCTGCAGCTGGCGCCGCTGGCCCTCGGCATAGATCGTGGCGAAGGCCAGGGACGACTTGCCCGAGCCGGAGACGCCGGTGAACACCGTGAGGTTGCGGTGCGGCAGGTCCACGTCGACGCCGCGCAGGTTGTGCTCGCGGGCGCCGCGCACCTCGAGCGTCTCCGGCAGCAGGTGCGCGCGGCTGTTGGTGTCGCTCAACGGGGTTTCCTTCCCTACCGTCCCGGCCTGGCGCCGGCGAGTTCTTCGATGACGGGCACGACGGACGCCGGAGACGGCATCGCGGCCACCTCCGCGCGCAGTGCCCGGGCCTTGACGCCGTACGACTCGTCCTCGAGCAGGGCGCGGCAGTTCTCCACGACGGCTTCCGGGTCGATGGGCTGTCCCACCAGCTGGCGGGCGGAGCCGTACGCGGTGACACGGCGCGCGCTGTCGTACTGCTCGGCGACGATCGGCTGCGGGACCAGCAGCTGCGGCAGTCCCGCGAGGATCGCCGCCATGGTGGAGCCGCCGCCGCAGTGGTGGACCACCAGGTCACAGGAGGGCAGCACCGAGGCGAGCGGCAGGAAGCCGGCGGCCAGCACCGCGTCGGGCAGCGGGCCCAGCTCGGGGACGATGTCGTCGGCGACCGCGACGAGCAGCTCCACGCCCAGCGCGGGCAGCGAGTTGACCAGGTCCTTGAGCACCCGGGCGCCGCCGGCCGCCGGTGCCACCGTGCCCAGGGTGAGCAGCAGGCGGGGGCGCTCGCGCGCCTCGAACACCCACGACGGCACGGTGGCCGGCGGGTCGTACTGGACGTAGCGCATCGGGACGCCGTGGGCGCCCCCGGCGGGCAGCAGCGAGGCCGGGCAGGGTTCCAGCGCCAGGTCGGGCTCGGGCAGGGCGCCCAGGCCCAGCTCGGTCAGTTCCGGCGTCAGCTCGTCGGCCCCCGACTTGTCCATCTCGCGGAAGTAGCCGAGGCCGACGCCGTGCTCGACCCAGGGGATGCCCTTCAGCTGCGCCACGACGCCGGCCGCGTAGGTGTGCGGCTCGGCGACGATGACGTCGGGCTTCCACTTCTCGGCGACGTCGAGGAGGCCGGGCAGGGTACGGGCGGCGAGCCGGCCGAAGCCGCGGCCCGCCTGCTCCAGCATCTGCGGCTCCTCACGCGCGAACGCGATGGGTTCGCCCTGCCGGTCGTGGGCCATGACCTCCCGCATGTGCATCGGCCCGTAGGTCGGGATGAAGGGCATCCCCGAGCCGTTGGCCACGGGGGCAAGGCTCTCCGGTGCGGCGACCAGCACGTCGTGACCCGCCGCGCGCAGCGCCCAGGCCAGCGGGACGACCGGACAGTAGAGCCCGTAGCTCGGGCCGGTGCTCACGAGAATCCTCATGCTGGTCATGCAACCGGCCGCCACTCGAGCCGTACTTGAGCCGCCGCCACCAGCGGTGCTCGAGCCGTGTCTCGTAGCTTCGCGGGCCATGGAGATCGAGGAGATGGCCGTGCGGGACGCCTACCGCATCCGGCCGCGAATCCACAGCGACGAGCGGGGTGCTTTCTTCGAGTCCTTCCGGGACGAGGAGTTCACCCGCGTCACCGGCCACGTGTTCCGGCCGGTGCAGACCAACTTCTCCGTCAACCACCGCAACGTGCTGCGCGGCATGCACGGGGTGAGTCTGCCGCCGGGCCAGGCCAAGTACGTCACCTGCGTCCGGGGCGCGGTGCTGGACGTGGTGCTGGACGTGCGCGTCGGCTCGCCGACGTTCGGCGGCCACGACGTGAGCCTGCTGGAGCCGGGGAAGGGCACGGCGGTGTTCCTGCCCGACGGGATGGCGCACGGTTTCGTGTCACTGACCGACGACTCCTGCGTCAGCTACGTGTTCGACACCCCGTACGTTCCGGGCACTCCCTTCGAGATCGACCCGTTCGACCCTGATCTGGCCCTGCCCTGGCCCTCGACACAGGAACCGGTGGTGGTGGCGCCGAAGGACCTCCAGGCGCCGAGTCTGTCCCGGGCCGCCGAACTCGGCATCCTGCCCCGCTACGAGGACTGTCTGGCGCACTACGCCCGGCAGCGCTCCGCTTTCCTTTCGCATTCGCCTTGGAACGCGATTCCGAGCCGACCTTCTGAATTCGCCGGAGAAAAGGAGTAGTCATGTCGGTGAACGCCGCCGAATCCACGACCGACCAGTCGACGTTTCCCTACAAGCGCAAGTGCCCCTTCTCCCTGCCCGAGGAGTACGGGCCCATGATGAAGAAGGGGTCGGTGACGAAAGTCAGCCTCATCACCGGCCTCGAGGTCTGGGCGGTCACCGACTACCACCTGATACGCCAGCTGCTGACCGATCCCCGCATCAGCTCCTCGCGCAAGCACGACAACTTCCCCTTCTACTTCGAGGCCCCGCCGGAGTTCCGCACCGAGACCTCCTTCATCGGGTACGACGCCCCCGAGCACACCACCACCCGCCGCAAGGCCGCCGTCACCTTCACCAACCGCCGGGTCCAGCAGCTGCGCGCGAAGATCGCCGAGAACGTGGACCTGCGCCTCGACGCCCTCGAGGCGGCGGGCTCGCCGGCCGACCTGCACGAGATCGTCTCGCTGCCGGTCCCGATGTCGATGATCTGCGAACTGCTCGGAGTGCCGTACGAGGACCACGCGTTCTTCGCCGAGCACGGCACCAACCTGCTGGGCGGCCACAGCACCCCCGACCAGCGGCAGGCCGCGATGGTCGAGGTGGGCAGGTACCTGGAGAAGCTGGTCGGCCTCAAGGAACGCGAGCCCGGCGACGACCTGCTCAGCCGGGCGATCACCGCCTACCGGGAGTCCGGCGAGGAGTACACCACGCGCGATCTGGTCAATCTGTGCCGGCTGCTGATGAACGGCGGGCACGAGACGACCGCCAACATGATCTCCCTGTGCACCATGGCCCTGCTGCGCAACCCGGAGCAGCTGGAGCAGCTCAAGGCGGACCCGACGCTGATCGGCCCGGCCGTCGAGGAACTCGTCCGCTACATCACCATCGGCGACCTGGCCGTCCCCCGGGTCGCGCTGGACGACATCGAGCTCGACGGCGTGACCATCAAGAAGGGCGACGGCATCCTGTGCCTGGCCCTGCCGGCCAACCGGGACGCCACCGTCTTCGACCGGCCCGACGAGCTGATCCTCTCCCGCGGCACCCGGCGCCACCTCGGTTTCGGGCACGGCGCGCACTACTGCATCGGCGCGGACCTGGCCCGGGTCGAGCTGGAGATCGCCCTCACCAAGATCTTCGAGCGGTTCCCGGACCTCCAGCTCGCGGTGCCCTACGAGGACATCCGCACCAAGGAGGGCTCCGTCGTCTACGGTGTCTGGTCGCTGCCCGTCAAGTGGTGAACACGACTTGAGGGAGGGGGTGAGGGCTTACCGGTGGAGTGCGTTCTGGTGAGTCAGGGTGAGTGCTGCGTGTCGCTTCGTGTCATGCACACCTTGGCCGTGGAGTTGTTTGCGGCGGGAACTGACGTTCCTACATCGAATGCGTGACCTTCGCGGGTGGCTCTCGTTTCCCATGGCGTCAGAACGTCGGATCGGGCCGGGCGGGGGGTGGCAGGGGTGGGTGAGCTGAGGAGTATCGCAGCGCCGTTCGTCGCGTCCGGCTCCTCTGGTGTGACCGTCCGGACCCGCCTCAACTACCTGACGCCCGGTGACGAGAAGGTCCTGCGACTGATGGGCGCGCATCTGGGGTCGCCGGCGTCGAAGGGCCTCAAGGCACGCTGCCGAGAGGGTCTGGCGCACTCGGCTGAGGCGTGGGCGGTGCGCAAGCGGGAGCTGACCCCGGTCTCGTCTTCGCGGTGGGCGGGATCGATCACCAAGGCCACGCACGACCAGTGGGCGCTGGCCCGCCGCTGCCATCGGCGCCCATCCAGAACCTGGAAGCCGGTGTCCGTACCGTCGGGGACCGGTTGTCGCTGCCGGTCGGGCAGAAGGGCACGAAGAGGGCGCCGGGGGTTACCGGTCCCGGCGGGAGTGGCACGCGAAGTCGCGGCGGCTGCGCGTCCTTCAGGACCGGCCGGCTGCCGTGCGGGCGGATCGCGAGGCCGGCATCGTCCGTGTCGTGCGCGGCGGCAAACGGCTGGCCCGCGCCCGGCACCATCTGGAGGCGGCCGGGCTGACGGAGTCCGGATGGCGTGGGCGGTGGGAGGCGGAGCGCTGGTTCTGCCAGGCGGACGGCGAGTCCGGCGAGCGCCACGGCAACGAGACGATCCGTATCAGCCCCGACGGTGAGGTGAGCGTCAAGCTCCCCGCCCCGCTCGCTCATCTGGCCAACGCCCCGCACGGCCGCTACGTCCTGGCAGGCCGGGTCGCCTTCGCCCACCGGGGCGGCGAGTGGGCGGACCGGGTCGCGGCCGACCGCGCGGTCGCCTACCGCATCCACTACGACACCGGCCGCGACCGCTGGCATGTGACCGCGTCCTGGCAGATCCCGCCCACCCCCGCTCTCCCGATCGAGGCCGCCCTCGCCCACGGGGTGATCGGCGTCGACATGAACGCCGACCACCTCGCCGCCTGGCGCCTGGACGTCCACGGCAACCCGGCCGGCCTCGATGGCCGACGCCACGGGGATCGCGGTCATCGCCGTCGACCCCGCCTACACCAGCCGATGGGGTGCCCAGCACTGGCACAAACCCCTCACCACCACAACCAGGAAGACCACCCGCCACGACGCTGCCGCCGTGGCGATCGGAAGACGCGCCCAGCAACACCCGATCCGGCTGGGGGCACCTCCCAGGCCCTTGAGGCACTGGGGGAGGACGGCACCGGCCCCACCACACCGGAGTGATGCGGTGGGGCATCGGACCGTCCAGGCCGACCGGCGTGTCGTTGGGCGTGAGGGAATCCGCCCCCGCATCCCCGGACCACGGACACGATCCGTGCCGCCGAACGCGGCGAGTACGCGGGCAACCAGGACACCCAAAACCGTTCGGGATGTCCGCAGTGACCAGGCATGGGTCCAAGACCCACTCCTGCCCACTGATGAGGAACGGCGCCTGGCACTCCCTCCCTCTGCTGTGTCGTTCAGTTGTCGTACGCGGTGCGGTTGCCGTACGTCGTGCGGTCGTCGTGCGCGGTTCGGGCGCCGGGCGCGCGACGGCCGGAGCCGTCGCGCGCTCAGTAGTTGCCCAGCCCGCCGCAGACGTTGATCGCCTGCGCCGTGATGGACGCCGCGGTGTCGGTCACCAGGTAGGAGACCAGGCCCGCGACCTCCTCCGGGGTGGAGTAACGGCCCAGCGGGATCTTGGCGTTGAACTTCTCCAGGACGTCCTGCTCCGAGACGCCCCAGAAGTCCGCGTACCCGGACCTGACCCGCTCGGCCATCGGCGTCTCGACGTACCCGGGACACACCGCGTTGACGGTGATGCCCGACTTCGCCAGTTCGAGACCGACGGCCTTGGTGAAGCCGACCACCCCGTGCTTGGAGGCCGAGTAGGGCGACGCGTAGACGACGCCCTGCTTGCCGCCGGTGGAGGCGATGCTGACGATCCGTCCGTAGCCGTTCTCACCCATCCGGCCGGACGCCAGCACCTCCTTGGTCACCCGGAAGACACCGTTGAGGTTGGTGTCGATCACGTCGAGCCAGGTCGGCTCGTCGAGATGCGCGATCTCCCCGCCGCCGCCGCGGCCGGCGTTGTTGACCAGGACGTCGATACGGCCGAAGCGCTCCACGGCCGCCGCGACGGCGGCACGGACGCCGTCGGTGGAGGTCACGTCGCAGGGCCCGCCGGCGACCTCCAGCCCTTCCGCGGTGAGCTTCTCCAGCGTCTCGGCCAGCTTGTCGGCGTCCCGGGCGCACCCGTACACCGCCATGCCCTGCTCCGCGAGGGTCCGGGTCACCGCGAGGCCGATGCCGCTGCTGGCTCCGGTGACGAACGCTACGCGCCTGTCGCTCATCTGGGTCCTTCCCGTCCCGTCCCGTCGAAGCCCCTCACGCGAGGGACTTGCCGTTCACGAAGTCCGTGATCGCCTGCGGCGTGTTCAGGTGCTCCATGTCGTCGGTGATGTCGACGCCGAACTCGCGCTTGATGAGGGCCGCCGTCTCCAGCAGGGCCAGCGAGTCGTAGCCGAGCTCGCCGAACGTGGTCCCGCCGATGTCGCCGGCGAGCTGCTCCGACTCGTCCTCGCCCGCGCTGATCCGCAGAATGTCCTTGAGCCGGTCGATCGTCAGTTCCGCCATTTCCATCTCCCGTGTCGGAGGGTTGTGCGTGCTCTGAGAATTTGTGCCTGACGACTCGGATCGTGCTCGCGGACGCCTGGAAAACCCACCTTCCGAGCAATGCTCCAGCAGCGCTGCCGCGGAAATCGAGCGGCCCCGTCCAGCGTGGGCCGCCCAACGATTCCCAGCCAACGAGGGTGTGTCGGGTGTGGAAAATCTGAAGCCACGGGAAGACCTCGTTCTTCCCAGCCGACTCGCCGCCTCCGCCCAGCGGACGGCGGGCGTTCAGATGCACATGGACGAATTCGACGCGTGGCTGGCCGAACGGGCGGGCGCGCATGACTTCACGGTCGATCGCATTCCGTTCTCCGGACTGCGCGGGTGGAAATTCGAGAACGACATCGGGAACCTCGTGCACGAAAGCGGCAGGTTCTTCTCCGTGGAAGGCCTCTGCCTGCGCACCCCTGGATCCGCCGACCGGTTCCAGCCGATCATCAACCAGCCCGAGGTCGGCATCCTCGGGATTCTCGTCAAGGAGTTCGACGGGGTCCTGCATTTCCTGATGCAGGCCAAGATGGAGCCGGGAAACCCGGTGCCGCTGATGCTGTCGCCGACCGTCCAGGCCACCCGGAGCAACTACACGCAGGTGCACCGGGGCGCGAAGGTCAAGTACCTGGAGTACTTCACGGGACGGCGGCCGGCCCGGGTGATCGCCGACGTGCTGCAGTCCGAGCACGGCGACTGGTTCTACCGCAAACGGAACCGGAACATGCTGGTCGAGGCGGCCCCCGACGACGTGGTCCCGCTCGACGACGACTTCTGCTGGCTGACCCTCGGGCAGATCAACGCCCTGCTGGCCAGGGACAACGTCATCAACATGGACTCGCGCACCGTGCTGGCGTGCCTGCCCCCGGTGGGGCCGGAGGCCGGGGCCGCCGACCGGTTCAGCCGCTCGCTGGCCGCCTCCCGCGACCCCGGCGCCGGCGCCGTGTCGACCACGGCCGAGCTGCTGAGCTGGTTCACCGGGCTGCGCGCCGACTGCCGGCTCGAGGCGGGCCGGCTCCCGCTGGGCGCCCTGCCCGGCTGGCACCGCGACGACAAGGAGATCAGCCGCGACGACGGCCGGTACTTCCGGGTGGTGGCCGCCGACGTACGGGCCGGCAGCCGGGAGGTCGCGTCCTGGTCCCAGCCGCTCGTCGAGCCCGTCGGCAGGGGCCTGTCCGCCTTTCTGGTCAGGGAGTTCGACGGCGTGCTCCACGTCCTCGTGCGCGCCGCGACCGAGGGCGGCTTCCTGGACGGCGTCGAACTGGCCCCGACGGTCCAGTGCATGTCGGAAGGCGAACTCGAGGAGGAGACCTCGCCGTTCCTCGGCCTGATCCCCGTCCAGGGCTCCCCGCGGATCCGCTACGACGCACTCCACGCCGAGGAGGGCGGCCGCTTCCTGAACGCGGTGAGCCGCTACGTCGTCGCCGAGACGGACGCGGCGGCGACCGACGCCCCGCCGCCCGGTCACGCCTGGGCGACGGTCAGCCAGCTCACCGCCCTGCTCCGGCACAGCCAGTACGTCAACGTGCAGGCACGCACCCTCGTCGCCTGCCTGAACTCCCTCGGCTAGACGGCAAGAGCGGGAAGGAGCGGAAGATGGCACTGCGGCGCCCTCGTCCCGTCGTCGCGGTCATGTGGACGGTGGACAGCGGCCTCATGCGCTGCGCCGTCGGCCTGGCCGAGGAACACGGAGGCGACCTGGTCCTCGTCCTGGTCCTGCGACGGCCGTGGACCCTGCTGCTCGACTGTTCCCTTGCCGCCGCGTTCGACTCCACCGACCTCGAACTGGAGTCCCTGCTCAAGGTCGGGGCGTTCCTGGAGGGCAGGGCCGTGAAGTGGACCCTGCACACGACCTACAGCGACACCGGCAGAGCCGTCGCCGGCCTGGTCCGCAGGAGGGAGCCCGGCTGGGTCGTGCTGGGCCGCCGGCGCTGGCGGCGCACCGCCAGGATGGTGGGCTCTCCCGCCCTCCCCGAGGACACCAAGCTACTGATCGTCTGATCCGTTCGCGTCACGCGTATGAAAAACCCATACCTGGGTCCTGTGAACCTCATGCGCATTGGTGACAGCGGCAGTTCCGAGCCTCAATTCCGGTCGTGCATTCTTCGAAGGTAACCGCAGAGGCTTAAAAGAAGCGCCACGTAGAGGGGGAAAAGTTGCTGGAAATAAACGTGCTCGGGCCGATGGAGGCCACCGGGGCCGGCCGGTGCATCGCGCCCACGGCGGCGAAACCGCGCCAGGTCCTCGCACTGCTGGCACTGCGGGCCGGTGAGGTCGTGTCGGTGTCCACCCTGGTCGAGGAGATCTGGGGTGAGAAACCACCGCGGAGCGCGCTGACGACCCTGCAGACCTACATCCTGCAACTGCGCAGACTGATCGGCCGGGTCGTGCTGTCGGGCTCGGCGAAGGACGTCCTGCTGACCCGTTACAACGGCTACCTGTTCGCTCCCGAGGCGGTGATGGTGGACGCCCAGCTCTACGACGGGCTCGTCGACGAGGCCAACCAGGCCTCGGAGAACGGCGACCACGTGGAGGCGTACCGGGTGGCCAGGCAGGCCCTCGACCTCTGGTCGGGGGACGCCCTGATCGACGTCCTGCGCGGGGTCCACCTCAGCATCGAGGCCACACGTCTGGAGCAGAGCCGGCTGGGTCTGCTCGAGACCCGTATCGCCGCCGAACTGCACCTGGGCAGGCACCACATGCTGCTCGGCGAACTCGCGGTGCTGGTCGCCCGCAATCCGATGCACGAGAACTTCTGCGCCAAGCTCATGATCGCCCTCTACCGCTCGGGGCAGCGCTGGCGCGCGCTGGAGGTCTACCAGCGCGTGCGCAGCGAACTGGCCGACGAGCTCGGGCTGGAACCGTCGGCCCGACTGCAGCAGTTGCAGCACGCGATCCTGTCAGCGGATCCCGCGCTCGACTTCGTCGCCCCGACCACCCTGTTCACCCAGCCGACATGACCCGGTGCGGGAACGGCGATCCACGCCGTTCCCGCACCCGGCCGTTTCACTCGGCGTCGCCGGCCGTCACCTGCAGACGCGCCTCGAACAGCTCCGGGCTCGACACGGCGAGCGCCCGCAGCGCCGCACTGTGCGGCTGGAACTCCGGCTGCGCCACCGCCGCCCGCAGACTGGCGTTGTCCGCCCAGCGCGCGATGTTCACGTACGACGACGGGTCGCCGAGCCGCCGGTGCAGGGTGTGCTCGACGAAACCCGGCTGGGCCGCGAAGAACGCCGAGGTCGCGGCGAAGACCTTCTCGAACTCCTCGGCGTCCCCCGTCAGCTGGAACCTGTTGACGAGGGTCACGGGGACCGCCTTCGCCGCCGCACTGACCCGGGCGACGACCTGCTCGTAGCGGGCCAGCGTGTCCCCGGGGCTCGGGCCGTCGAGCGCCGCGTGGATCTGCGGCGCGATCTCGCCGTGCCGGTGAAGTCCGCTGTGCGTGAGCGCCACGGTCGTCCGCCCGGGGCCAGCCGGCTCGAAGTCGACCTCGATGAAGCTCGCCTTCTCGTCGTCGAAGATCGGCTGCCAGTGCGGGCCGACCCGCCAGGTCAGCACGATCCGCTTGGACGGGTTCCACTCCACCACCGTGCCCCAGGCGATGTCGGTGCCGTCGGCGCCGACCTCGTAGTAGCGGCCGCCCTCGAAGGGTTCGATGGTCAGCGACACCCGGTCCTCGACGAAGACGTGCCTCTCGGGGAACCATTCGATCGGACGCTCGGCGAAAATGGCGAAGGCCCGGTCGGCGGGCACGTCCACGGTCACCGTCTTGCGCACGTCGGGGACCTTCTGCGCCTCGGTCATGACTGCTCCTTGGGCGTTGGGATCATGCCTCCACCCTGGTCGACGCGTCTTGAACCTGGACGGAACACCGATGGAACGCGGGGCGCCCGCCCGGGACGCCGACAGGGCGGGCACGAGCAGGCCGGGACCGGCGTCGATCGCGGGTGTAGGGGTTCTCTAGCGTCCGGGCCCACCGTGAACCGCATGCGTATCCTGGTCACCGGCGCGGCCGGCTTCATCGGCTCCCACTACGTGCGAGCGATGCTGAGCGGTGAGTACGCCGGATACGAACAAGCCGAGATCACCGTCCTCGACAAACTCACCTACGCCGGCAACCGGGCGAACCTCCCCGCCGAGCACCCCCGGCTGACCTTCGTCCACGGCGACGTCTGCGACCGCGAACTGCTGCGCGACCTGGTCCCCGGGCACGAGGCCGTCGTCCACTTCGCCGCCGAATCCCACGTCGACCGCTCCCTGGTGCGCGCGGCCGACTTCGTGGGCACCAACTGCGTCGGCACGCACAACGTCATGGAGGCGAGCCTCGCCGCCGGTGTGTCCCGCGTGGTGCACGTGTCCACCGACGAGGTGTACGGCTCCATCACCCACGGCAGCTGGACGGAGGACTGGCCGCTCGCCCCCAACTCGCCCTACGCGGCGTCCAAGGCGGCCAGTGACCTCATCACCCTCGCCTACGCGCGCACGCACGGCCTGGACGTGTCCGTCACCCGCTGCTCCAACAACTACGGCCCCTACCAGCACGTCGAGAAGCTCATCCCGCTGTTCGCCACCAACCTGCTCGACGGCGTCCCCGTCCCCCTCTACGGCGACGGCACCAACATCCGCGAGTGGCTGCACGTGTCCGACCACTGCCGGGCCGTGCAGCTGGTGCTGACGGGCGGCCGCCCCGGCGAGGTCTACAACGTCGGCGGCGGCACCGAACGCACCAACCGGGAGATCACCGACCTGCTCCTCGACCTGTGCGGAGCCGACCCGTCCCTCGTCGACCGCGCCCCCGACCGCAAGGGCCACGACCTGCGCTACGCCCTGGACGACTCCAGGATCCGCACCGAACTCGGCTACGCCCCCGAGGTCCCCTTCGACGAGGGCCTCGCCGCGACCGTCGCCTGGTACCGCGACAACCCGACCTGGTGGCGCCCCCTGAAGAACGACGGCCGGGAACCCGCGGCCGCCGCGGCGGCCGGCGGACGGGGGAGGACCGCCTGATCCCGCCCGTCCCCCCGGGGAGAGGGCTGATCCGCCGGGAGCCCGGCCGGTCCCGCGAACCTTCACAAGAACCGACCCGTCCCTGCCGCGCGTCCTGATCTACGGTGCCATGAGGCACCTGGGACCGGGGAGGAACCGTGCAGCAGCCGAGGGCGGCGCTCGCCGAACGGATCGCGGAGCGCAGAGCCGGGGGTGACGACCCCCGCGCTCTGGTGGGCGAGATGCGACGCTCGGTCCTGCTGGTGCCGGTGGCCGACGGAGGTCTGTGGTCGGTGCGGTCCGGCGGGGTGCGGTGGATCTGCGGGTTCACCGACGAGACGGCGCTCGCCCGGTTCGCCCTGCGACACGGGCCCGGCGACCGGCCCGTGGACTACGCGGCGCTGCTGGGCGCGCGCATCGTCGACGAGATCGTGCCGACCCTGGGCGAGCCCGCCGGGCTGGCCGTCGACATCGCCACCGACGAGGGGTCGATGTTCTTCCCGCCGGTCGTCGGCATCGTCCGCGACGCGGTCGCCGTCGATGCCGGCGCCGCCCAGGAGCGGAGGCGGCCATGAGCGGTGAGGGAACGGACCTCCAGCTCGGCCAGGCCGCCGTCGCGAAGTTCACCCAGGGCGTGGGCGCGACGATCGACCAGCTCGGCGAACTCGGCGGCGCCACCGGCTCGGTGATGGGCAAGGGCTTCTCGGAGCTGGCCATGACCCAGATGGAGGCCGGGCACCACGGCCTGTCGGTGGACTTCGAGGACTTCTGCGAGCGCTGGGAGTGGGGAGTGCGCGCCCTGGTGCACGATGCCAGCGCCCTCGCGAGCCGCCTCGGCCTCGCGGCGGGCACCCAGTGGGAGCACGACCAGTACATCGCGGGCTCGTTGAAGGTGGGCGTCAACTCCGTGATGGGCGGCAACCCGCACGCCAGTGAGGCGGAGATCGCCCAGCAGGACTGGGGCGACGTCTTCACACCGGACGCCCTGGACCCCGACTGGAGCGGCGAGTCGTTCGACAAGGCCGGTCAGGACATCGAGCAGACCTGGAAGGACACCGGTCGCACCGTCCTCACCGAGGGCGAGGGCGGCCGGCGGTCGGAACTGCTCAACGACGCGCTCGGCATCTCCGACGACCAGTGGAACCAGGCACTGGACGACACCTTCGGCCCGTCGCCGGAGGAACGCGCGCAGCAGCAACAGCAACAGGGCGATTCCGGGGGCAACTGACGGTGGGCATCGGCGACTTCATCAGTGACATCACGCCCGACTCGGTCGAGGACGCGGTCGAGGACGGCGTCGCGTGGGTCGGCGACCGGGTCGAGGACGCCGGCAACTGGACGGCCGACAAACTGGAGGACGCCGGCTGGCAGACCGGCGCGGACTGGGTGCGCGAGCAGTCGCGCTCGGTCGCCGACCGGCTGGGCGCCGAGGTCGACGAGATGGACCTCGGGCAGACCGAGGACAAGACCAAGCTGATCTACGGCAGCGCCGACAAGATCCGCTCCACCGCCGAGAAGCTCCGCGGCTTCCAGTCGTCCTTCGACAGCGCGGGCGAGGGCCTCAAGGGCCTCGACTCGTCCCGGCTCAAGGGCGAGACCGCCGAGGCGCTGCGCACCGCGGTGGGCACCCAGCCGCCCAAGTGGTTCACCGGCGCCGACGCCTGCACGAAGGCGGCCGCCGCGCTCGAGGCGTTCGCCGGCACCGTCACCTGGGCACAGGGACAGGCGCAGACGGCGATCGACAAGTGGAAGGAGGGCGTCAAGGCGTCCGAGGACGCCGCCGACGCCCACCGCAAGAAGATCGACGACTACAACAGCGCCGTCGACCGCTACAACGCCCAGCCCGCCGACAAGCGCGACGCCTCCACCCTCCCCACCAAGCCGGCGGCGACCTTCGACGACCCCGGCAGGAAGCTGATGCAGGACGCTCAGAACCTGCTCTCCGAGGCCCGCAAGCAGCGCAACTCGGCGGCGGAGACCGCTCGTTCCGCCGTCCGCGCCGCCCGCGACACCGCCCCCGCGAAGCCGTCCTACGCCGAGCAGTTGAACGACGGCATGCAGGAACTGCAGATCATGGGCGACCACGTCGGCGGCGGCATCATCAAGGGCACCGCCGGCATCCTCAACTTCGTCCGCGGCGTCAACCCGATGGACCCGTACAACATCACGCATCCGGCCGAGTACGTCACCTCCCTCAACAGCCTGGCCGCCGGACTGGTCGTCGCCGCCAACGACCCGGTCGGCACCGGCAAGCAGATGGTCACCGACTTCATGAAGGACCCCAGCGAGGGTCTGGGACGGCTGCTGCCCGACGTCGCACTGACCGTGGCCACCGGGGGCGGCGGCGCCGCGGTGAAGGGCGTGCGGATCGCGGAGGACGCCGCCGAGGCCGCACGGCTGCGCCGCCTGCTCGACGACGCCCCGGACGGGACCCACAACACCCCGGACGGCGACCGCAATCCCGGCGGCGACCCGGTGGACCTCGCCACCGGACGGATGTACCTGCCTCAGACCGACCTCGACCTCCCCGGCATCCTGCCGCTGGTCTTCACGCGCCGCACCGAGTCCGGCTGCGCGGCCGGCCGCTTCCTCGGCCCTGCCTGGACGTCCACCGTCGACGAGCGCCTCCAGATCGACGCCGTCGGCGTTCTCCACGTCACCGCCGACGGGCTCCTGATCGCATACCCGCACCCGGTCCCCGGCGTGCCCACCACACCGGAGTCCGGCCGGTCCCGCACCGAGCTGGCCCGCGACGCCCACGGCGACTACACGGTCACCGAGCCCGACAGCGGCCTGGTGTTCCGCTTCGCCGCCCCGCCGGGGGCCGAACCGGGCGGCGACGGCGTCGCCTGGCTGTCGGAAGTCACCGAACGCAACGGCCACACGATCACCGTCGACCGCGGCGAGGACGGCCTGCCGCTGGCCCTGGTCCACTCGGCGGGCCGCCGGGTGAACCTGTCGTCCGCCGACGGCCTCGTCACCGGGCTGTCCCTGGCCGGCGCGGGCGAGAACGGCGCCGACCTGCCGCTGATGGCCTACGGCTACCAGGACGGCGACCTGACCGCCGTCACCCGGCCCTCCGGCGCCACGACCGCCTTCGTCTACGACGACCGCCGCCGGGTCATCGCCTGGATCGACTCGGGCGGACACCGCTACGACTACGTCTACGACGACCACGACCGCGTCGTGGCGGAGGGCGGCGAGGCCGGTCACGTCCAGATCAGCCTGGCCTACACCGGACCCGACCCCGAGACCGGCCACCGCAGCACCACGCTGACCACCTCCGACGGGCACGCGACCCGCCATCTGTTCGGCCCCGGCTGCCGGCTGCTGGCCGTCACCGACCCGCTCGGCCACACCACCCGGTTCACCTACGACGCCCGCGGCAACCTGCTGACCCGCACCGATCCACTGGGCCTCACCACCGCTTTCTCCTACGACGAGGCCGACCGGGTCGTACGCGCCGTCCGCCCCGACGGCAGCGAACTACGCACCGTGCGCGGCCCGTTCGGCCTGCCCGTCGAGGTCGTCGGAGCGGACGGCGCCCGCGTGGTCCACGAGTTCGACGAACGCGGCAACCGCACGGCGGTCACCGACCAGGCCGGCGCCACCACCCGCCACACCTACGACCACGCCGGCCGGCTCACCTCGGTCACCGACGCCCTCGGCGCGACGACACGCGTGGTGTGCGACGCGGCCGGGCTGCCGCTGGAGGTGATCGCTCCCGACGGCGCCGTCACGCGCACGGAGCGCGACGCCCTCGGCAGGCCGGTCCGCGTCACCGACCCGACGAGCGCCGTCACCCTCTTCGAGTGGCACGCCGACGGGCAGCTCGCCCGGCGCACCGGACCCGACGGCGAGACGCAATCGTGGACGTACGACGGCGAGGGCAACCTGCTCGACCACACCGACGCCTCCGGTGGCGTCTCACGCTTCGAGTACACCCACTTCGACCTCCCGGTCGCCCGCACCCTGCCCGACGGCGCCCGCTACACGTTCGAGCACGACGCCGAGCTGCGCCTCACCCGCGTCACCAACCCACAAGGGCTGAGCTGGACCTACACGTACGACGCGGCCGGCGACATCCGCTCCGAGACCGACTTCGACGGCCGCACCCTCACCTACCGGGTGGACGCCGCGGGCCGGCTCGCGGCCCGTGTCGACGCGCTCGGCGGAACCGTCTCCTTCGAGCGCGACCGGCTGGGCCGGGTGGTCCGCAAGGACGTCGACGGCCACGTGACCACCTACGTCCACGACCGGGCCGGGCGCCTGCTGGAGGCGGCCGGCCCGGACGGTGTGCTCCGCTACCAGTACGACCGGCGGGGGAAGGTCAAGACCGAGCTGGTGGACGGCCGTCCCGTCTCCTACTCCTACGACGCCCTGGGCCGCCGCACACAGCGCACCACGCCCACCGGCCACGTCACCTCCTACGCCTACGGTGACGACGGACGACTCGAGCACCTGGCCACCGGGGGTCACCGGGTGGGCTTCACCCACGACGCCGTCGGCCGGGAACTCGCCCGTGTCTTCGGCGACGCGATCACGGTGTCCTCCACCTGGGACGAAGCCGGGCGGCTCGCCGCGCGGCACATCACCGCCGGCGCCCGGGCCGTCGACAGCCGCGTCTACGCCTACCGCGCCGACGGCCACCTGATCTCCGTCACGGACCGGAAGTCGGGCACCCGCACCTTCGACCTGGACGCGACAGGCCGGGTCACCGCCGTCCACGCCCACGGCTGGACGGAGCGGTACGCCTACGACGACGCCGGCAACCAGACCTCCGCGTCCTGGCCGTCCGGCCATCCCGGCAGCGAGGCCACCGGAGCGCGCGCCTACACCGGCACCCGCATCACCCGCGCCGGAGACGTCCGCTTCGAGCACGACGCCCTCGGCCGGGTCGTCCTGCGGCAGAAGACCCGTCTCTCCCGCAAGCCCGACACCTGGCGCTACGCCTGGGACACGGAGAACCGCCTCACCTCCGTCACCACCCCCGACGGGACCCTGTGGCGGTACCGCTACGACCCGCTGGGCCGCCGCACCGCGAAGCAGCGCCTGGCGTCCGACGGCGAGAGCGTGGTCGAGGAGACCCGCTTCACCTGGGACGGCCTCACCCTGTGCGAACAGACCAGCCACCAGCCGGACGTTCCGCACACGGTCGCCCTCACCTGGGACCACCGCGCCGGCACGGCCCTCGCCCAGACCGAGCGCATCCTCACCGCCGACGCCCGCCAGGAGGAGATCGACCGCCGGTTCTTCGCCATCGCCACCGACGTCGTCGGCACTCCCACCGAGCTGATCGACGAGTGCGGCGACATCGCGTGGCGCAGCCGCAGCACGCTCTGGGGCACCACTGCCTGGTCCCGGGACAGCAGCGCCTACACCCCGCTGCGCTTCCCCGGCCAGTACTACGATCCCGAGACCGGCCTGCACTACAACTACTTCCGCCACTACGACCCCGAGACCGGCCGCTACACCTCCCCCGACCCCCTCGGCCTCGCCCCCGCCCCCAACCCTCTCGCGTATGTGGACAATCCGCTCAGCGGGTCCGACCCGCTGGGCCTCATGCCCAAGTACACGAAGGAGGAGAAGGCCCAGAAGGCCAGGGACGACGCCCTCAAGGCGATGGACGACGTCATCGCCAGGGCTCAGGACGGCAAGATCAAGAAGGCCGGCAACTACCACGCGGACGACCACGGCTTCACCGAGGAGATGGTCACGGAGATCCTCAAGAAACCGGACGCCGTCTACCACTCGACCGGGGGCAGCGGGAACCTGATCTTCCGTCAGGGCGACGACATCGTGGTGGTCCGGGCCGACCGCACCGGGGCCGGCAACGTCATCACGGCGTACGGGTCGTCCGGCATCAAGGGTCCTTCCGGGGCCGAAGCGCTGGGCGGCCTGCCCAGCGATCCCGGCGGGCCGATCACACACGCGGACGTCGTGGAAGGCAGGATTCCGGCCAAGAACGGCTTCATGCCTCCCGCAGAGCAGGTCAGATGAGGTGGCGCGCACCATGAGAATCACCATCGACGACGACTGGACCGCGACGGTGACGGCCGATCCGCTCGGCGTCAGCCCGCGTTTCGACTTCCGCGACTTCCGGGTGCGCCTCGGGGCGTACGCGGACGTCGAGGAACGCGGGCGGTTCCTCCTGGACACCTTCGGCAGCCGGCCGTGGCTCTGGGACACGCCCGACGAGCTCCACTTCGACAGGACCGGCCGGGAACTGGTCGGCGCCGAGTTCCAGATCGCCGGCGAGGCCGCCGACGCCGGGGACTGCGCCCGCCTGCCCGCCGCACCCCCCGTGCGCCCGGGCGGCCTTCGCGCGGACGAGGTACGGGACTTCCGTCTGGAGGTGACCTCGGAGCTCTGCCGCGCCCCCGGGGACACCGTGCTGACCTGCCTGCGCGACCTCGACGTCCTGGACGAGCCGCTGGACGCCCGCATCGGCATCGCCCCCGACGTGGCGCTCCTCGTCCAGCACGGCGCGGTCGTCGGCTGGAGCCTCACCGACCCCGCGCGCTACCTGACCACCGGCTTCGCCGCCCCCGACCCGGCTCCCCCCGCCCCGGCGACCCGGCTCCTCCTCACCGACTGCCTGGACCTGATCACCACGGAACTCCTCGACGAGGTGCGGGACCGGGTTCCGGCCGCCCTGGACCGGGTCCGGGCCCTGGAGCAGGCCCTGCGCGACCGGCGCGAGGACCGGCACCGCGTCGACGCCCTGCTGGCCTTCGTCGCCGAACTGGTCGAGGACTACGCGACCGGATGAGACCCGCCTGACGGCCGCGTGGTTCGGCCTGCTCAGACCGACGATCACCGCGACCGCGGGCGCCGCCGCAAGGTCCCGGGCGAGCCAGGCCGTGCAGTCCGCGGTCGAGAGCGGCAGCAGAAGGTCGACGCGGTGACGTCGGCCGCCGCGAGCCAGAGCGCGGCGGCCGAGGCGGGCGGGAGGCGGCGCGGGCTGGACGCGGGTGCGGGTGCGGGTGCGGGTGCGGGTGCGGGTGTTGAACCGTCCGCACAGCCCTCGGGCGGCGCCGTCGCGGCTTACCCGCCGCCCGTCTCCTCGTACGGCTTCCCGTACCGGCCGCCCGGCCGCCGTGCCGGCGCGCTCAGCCGCCGTCGACGACGGCGAGGTGGTACGTCGTGTCCACCCAGAACCCCCCGGTGGTGCGGGCCTTGATCTCGACGACGTAGTGGCCGACGGGCAACGCGTCGAAAGCACACCAGAGCCCCCAGGCGACGCGCTTGCGCAGCGCTGCGCGGAAGGGCTTCGAGGTGAACTCCCGCATCGGCAGCGGGACTCCGTTCAGGAACGCCCTGGCGTCGGCGACCTCCATGACCATCGGCTCGCGCGAGGTCAGCGTCAGCGGCCGCTGCGTGTTGAACACCGGGAAGAAGACCGGCCGTCCCGAGGGCATCGAACAACGCCGCACCACGCGGCCGCCGTAGGTACCGGCCAGGAACCAGACGTCGTCCGGCTGGCGCCAGCCGGCGAACTCCCCCGTCGTGTCACTGACCGGGCTGCGGTCGTCGGGCGCGGACAGCGCCCACTGCCACCAGCGGGCGGCCAGTTCACCGCCCTGCTCGGGCCCCGGCTCGGCAAAGCCGCCCTCCACCGACACGGACTCGCTCACGACTCCCCCTCCACTCGCTCACCCATGCGATCATGCCGGCGAGACCCTACCGGGCAGGACGGCGGGAGACCCAAACGCGGTGCCTGCGCCGGGCCCCCAGGGCGACCGGCCGGACGGCGAGGGCGCCGACGGGGCGGACGGCCGCCGGGACACTGCCCACCGCCGAACCGGCATCCCCCCGCCCCCGCGAAGGCGCACCCCGGCCCCTCTTTCTCCGCCTCACCCCGAGCGCACGATCCCTCGCACCCCGACTGCCCCGGCAGCCGAACCGCAGCGCGCGCCCGGGACTACCATCCACGCCATGGCGTTACTTGAGCGGGAGCACTGGCTTGACGCGCTGCGCCACAGCCCGGCCGGGCGGGTGGCCCTGGTGTCCGGTGAGGCGGGTATCGGCAAGACCGCTCTCGTCAGGGCGTTCTGCGACGGCCTGACCCGGCCCGTCCTGTGGGGTTCGTGCGACGCGCTGCAGACGCCGCAGCCGCTCGGCCCGCTCCACGACATCGCACGGCAGGCGACGGGTGAACTGGCCGCCTCGATGGCCGCGGAGAGCTCGCGTCCGGCGATGTTCCGCGCTTTCCTCGACCAGTTGACGGCGCGGGAAGCCGTCGCCGTGGTGGAGGACGCGCACTGGGCCGACGAAGCGACACTCGACCTGCTCCTCTTCACCGCCCGCCGCATCTCTTCCACGCGCGGCCTGCTCGTCATCACCTACCGGCACGACGAGGTCGGACCGGATCACCCGTTGCGCGCCGTGCTGGGAGCGCTCTCCACCGACGCGAGCGCACTGCGCATCCGGCTGGCACCGCTCTCGGTCGCGGCCGTCGCGACACTGGTCGGGCCGGACGGTCCGGACGCGGCGGAACTGCACGCCCGGGCCGGCGGCAACCCCTTCTTCGTGACCGAGGTCCTGGCCGATCCCGACCGCCGGGTTCCCGAGACCGTACGGGACGCGGTGCTGGCCCGGGCGGCCGGTCTCGGCCCCGCGGAGCGCGACGCGCTGAACTCGGTGGCCGTCTTCCCCGGTTACGCTCCCGCACCTCTCGTCCAGGCGCCCGGGAAGGCCGTCGACAACTGCGTCGACGCCGGGATGCTGATCCGGGACGGCACACGGATCCTGTTCCGTCACGAGCTGGCCAGACTCGCCGTCGAGGAGGGAATCGCGTCGGCGCGCAGGACCGAGCTGCACGCGCGTGCGCTGGCGGATCTGACGCGGTGGGGCAGCGATCCGGCCAGGCTCGCCTACCACGCGGAGCAGGCGGGCGACGCGGCGGCCGTACTCGTGCACGCCGACGCCGCGGCCGGGCGCGCCGCGGCTGTCGGTGCTCACCGGCAGGCGGCCGACCACTACGCCCAGGCCCTGCGGTTCACCGACGGGACCAGCCCGCGCCGACACGCGGAACTGCTCGAACGCCACGGTGAGGCCTGTGCGCACGCCGGGCGGAGCGCCGCGGCCGTGCGCTCCTCCCTTCGGGCCATCGAGCGCTGGCGGGACGAAGGCGACCAGGAGCGCGAGGCCGCGCTGATGGCGTGCTGCTCCTACTACCTGTGGAACCAGGGCCGCAACGCCGAGGCGCACGCCATGGTGCGGCAGGCGCTCGCCCTTGCCGAAAGGCTGCCCGAGGGCCCTGGGCTGGTCGCCGCCTACACCTGGTCCGCGTACCTTCTGATGCTGGCCCGGGACATCGCCGGGGCGGTGCGGACCGGCAGTCGCGCCGCGGAGCTCGCCGAGCGGTTCGGCGAACACACCCTGCTCGCCCGAGCGCTCAACGCGGTCGGCTCCGCCCAGTGGTCGATCGATCCGGACCTGGCCGTGCGGACCATGCTCCGAAGTCTTCGGGCGGGCCGCGCTGCCGGTGACGACGCCGCCGTCGGAAGCGCCATGGTCAACCTGGGATCCGCGGCAGGCGAGATCCGTCGCTACGACATCGCGGAACACTGGCTGCGGGAGGCCATGACGTGGTGCTCCGACCGTGACCTGGACGACGTCCGCAGCTACGCCACGGCATGGCTGGCCCGGTGCCTGTGGGAGCGCGGGCAGTGGGCGGCGGCAGAAGCGACGGTCGAACAGGTGGGAGCCACCGAGTGCGCACCGAGCCGGATCGTCGCGCTCACCGTGCTGGGGCGGCTGCGCACCCGGCGGGGCGAGCCGGGAGCGGCGGACCTCCTCGACGAGGCGTGGTCGCTGGCCGAACAGACCGGAGACCTGCAACGCCTGTGGCCGGTCGCCGCGGGCCGCGCCGAACTCGCCTCCCTCAGCGGGCGGCAGGCCGACGGCAGCCTGCCCGAGACCTACGCGCTGGCGGTACGGCTCGGCATCGGCTGGGCGATCGGTGAACTCGGGCAGTGGCTGGAACCGGCGCCCGGGAAAGTCCACCCGGCCGCCGCCCCGCCCTATCGGATGAGCCCCGTCGAGGCGGCCCGGGCCTGGGACGAGCTGGGTTGCCCGTACGAGTCGGCCATGGCGCTCGCGCAGAGCCCGGACCACCTGCGGGAGGCCGTGCGCCGGTTCGAGAGCCTCGGGGCCCGGCCCGCCGCGGACCGGGCGGCCCGGCGGATGCGCGACCTGGGAATCCGGACCCCGAGGCGTTCCACCCTGGCCCACCCCCACGGCCTCACCGCGCGCGAAGCCGATGTCCTCGACCTGCTCAAGGACGGGTTGCGCAACTCCGAGATCGCCGACCGGCTCCGCATCACGGAGAAGACGGCCGGCCATCACGTCTCCTCCATCCTGTCCAAGCTCGGCGTGCGCACCCGCCAAGAGGCCGCCAGACATGGGGAGACGCCCGAGCGAACATAGGGAGTCGCTCCCGATGTCCCAGGGCCGCCCCCGGGCCGACTCTGGCTGTCGGAAAGGAGCGTGCACCATGCCGCGATATCTCGTGCAACGGACCTTCACCGAGGGTCTGCACATCCCCACGGACGACGAGGGCGCCAAGGCCTGTCGGACCGTCGTCGAGGGCAACGCCGCGTCGGGCGTGACGTGGGTCCAGTCGTACGTGAGCCGGGACAAGAGCGTGACCTACTGCGTGTACGACGGACCGTCGCCGGAAGCGGTGCGCCAGGCCGCGCAGACCACCGGCCTGCCCGTCGACCGGATCACCGAGGTCAGCGTCCTGGACCCGTACTTCTATCACTGACCCTCGCAGCGCCGCCCATTGAGGCCGCGACAGCGACAACTACGGCAGCGAACCGACAGCGAACAAGGAGGAACATTGGACGCATCACCGCATCGGATCGGCCGCACCGCCGGCCGGTCGAAGCGATCCCCCAGGGCGGCGCTCCTGGTGGCGGCCGCGCTGCTGGCGACCGCGTTCGCCACGGCGCCCGCCTACGCGGACGATCCCGGACTCGGCTGCGCGATCACCGCGACCGGTTCCCTGTCGGTCGCGCCGTCACCGGTGGTCTTCGGGCAGAACGCCCGGGTGGTCTGGAACGCCGAAGGCGAGGGGTGCGGCCCGGACGACGCGCTGCTGATCACCGGGCCCGGCTTCGACCCGGCGACGGAGATCTTCCCGGTCGGTGGCGGCAGCTCCGGTCCGGTGCTCATCACGTCGGCCGGAACCGTGACGTGGACGCTGACGGTGATCGACCTGTCGTCGGACACCGGCTTCACCAGGATCCTGGCCTCCGTGACGGTGCCGGTCACCGGCGTCAAGGTCGTCCCGAACATGGTGGGCGACTCCCGGGACCAGGCCTCGCGGGCACTCTCGGCCGCCGGGTACGTGGTAGGCGCCGTGGGCACGGTGGTCGACTGCGACAGCGTCGGCAGGGTGAGCCGCCAGAGTCCGGGTGCGGGCACGCCGCTCCTGCCCGGATCCCCGGTCGCGCTCACCCTCGGCGTCAAACCGCCGCCTCCTCGCGTCTGCCGGTGAACCGCTGCCGGTGAAGTCACCCGCTCTGCCCACGAGCCCCGGGCGGAGCGGGTGACGCCGTCGTCACAAGAACCGACCCGCCTGACGCCCGCCTCCACCACGGAGCCACACACGAGCCTGCCGGCTCGCCGCCGCACCCGACAAAAGCAAAAGCCCCAGGTCACGGCGAGTGAGTCCTGAGGCTTCCACAGAGCCGCCTTCGGGATTCGAACCCGAGACCTACGCATTACGAGTGCGTTGCTCTGGCCATCTGAGCTAAGGCGGCGCGCTGTCCACACCATGGTGCGATCAGCAACGTCGGTAAGTCTACACAGTTTCCGGGGGTGCTCCGCACCGGCTCCGGGGGTACCGGGCGCGGGGCCCGTCGAGGGGCTATGAGCAGCGCTTTCCCTTCGCCGGAGGCGTCCCGTCGAGCAGGTAGCCGTTGATCGCGGAGTCGATGCAGGCGCTGCCGCGACCGTAGGCGGTGTGTCCGTCGCCGACGTAGGTGAGGAGGCGGGCGGAGGTGAGCTGGCGGGAGAGGGACACGGCCCAGGGGTACGGGGTCGCCGGGTCGCGGGTGGTGCCGACGACGACGATCGGCGCGGCGCCCTTCGCCTCGATGCGCTGCGGTTCACCGGTGGGCCCCACCGGCCAGTACGTGCAGGTCAGGGAGGCCCAGGCGAGGCCCTCACCGAAGACCGGGGACGCCTTCTCGAAGGACGGCAGCGCCATCTCCACCTGCTCCGGGGTGGAGAACGCGGCGGGGAGATCCAGGCAGTTCACCGCGGCGTTGGCGGCCATCAGGTTGGCGTACCGGCCTTCGGCGTCGCGCTCGTAGTAGGCGTCCGAGAGGATGAGCAGCCCCGCGCCGTCGCCCTCTTTCATGGCCGAGGCCAGCGCCTCACGCAACTGCTCCCACGTGCTCTCGTCGTACATCGCGGCGATCACACCGGTGGTGGCGAGGGCCTCGCCGAGCCTGCGGCCGTCCGGGTCGCCGGCGGGGAGGGGGTGTGCGTCGAGCTTGCGGAAGAAGGCCTTCAGGTTCTCGCCGACCTCGGCGGGAGGGGCGCCCTTCGCGGCGAGCGGGCAGTCGGGGTGTCGCACGCAGTCCTTGGCGAACGACCGGAACGCCGTCTCGAACCCGGCCGTCTGGTCCAGGTTCAGCCGGCGGGCGGGCAGCGCCGGATCCATCGCGCCGTCGAGGACGAGTCTGCCCACCCGGTTCGGGAACAGGCCCGCGTACGTCGCCCCGAGGAACGTTCCGTAGGACGCCCCCACGTACGTCAGCTTCCCGTCGCCCAGGATCGCGCGCAGGATGTCCATGTCCCGGGCCGCCCCGACGGTGGAGACGTGACGCAACAGCCGTGTCGAACGTGCGCCGCAGGCCTCCGCGAACTTCTTGTACGCGCCGACGAGTTCGTCCCTCTCCCGTCGGTCGTCGGGGGTGGTGTCCGTCTGCGTGTACGCGTCCATCTCGGGCCCGTCGAGGCACTCCACGGGCTCGCTGCGGGCCACCCCCCTGGGGTCGACGGCGACCATGTCGTAGCGGGCGCGGACGGCGGCGGGGTAACCGATGCCGGCGTACTGCTGCAGGTAGCCGACCGCCGAGCCGCCCGGTCCGCCCGGGTTCACCAGCAGCGAGCCGAGGCGCTTGCCCGGGCCCGTCGCCTTCTTGCGGGCGATCGCGAGCCGGACATCGCCCGCGCCCGGCTCGGCGTAGTCGAGCGGCGCCTTCATGGTGGCGCACTGGAATCCGGGGACACCGCAGTCGCGCCAGCTCGGCTTCTGCGCGTAGTACGGCGCGAGCGACGTGGGCGTGGCCCGCGGGAGCGCGGCGAGCGCCGCCCGCGCCGTCGAACCGGCGGTGCCCGTCGGCTTCCCGGCGGAGCAGCCGGAGACGAGCAGCGCGGCGAGCGACAGGAGGGTGACGCCGGTACGGGACCTGCGGAGGGAACGCCTGATGTCCATCGGACGAGCGTAACTGTGAGCGACGAGTCGCACGCTCTGCGTACAGCAAGTACTCACGGACGAGTGACGCCGTCAACCCACGGCCGACGGCTTCCCCGGGCTACGGCGGTCACCGGAGGTCCGGCGGGTTCGGGCCGCCGCCGGGCTACGGCGGTGCCCCGGGTTCGGCGTCCTCGTCAGCCCGCTCTCAGCGCGAGCGTCATCGCCTCCACCGCCAGCAGCGGGGCCACGTTGCGGTCGAGGGCGTCTCTGCAGGCGGCGATGGCGTCGATCCGGCGGAGCGTCGACTCGGGTCTGCTGCCCCGGGCGAGCCGCTCCAACGCCTCTTCGGCGTCCGCGTTGGCGATCGCGACGCGGGAGCCGAGCTGGAGGGCCAGGACATCACGGTAGAAGGCGGTGAGGTCGGTGAGCGCGAGGTCGAGGCTGTCGCGCTGGGTGCGCGTCCTGCGCCGCTTCTGCTTGTCCTCCAGGTCTTTCATGACGCCCGCCGTACCGCGCGGCATCCGGCCGCCCTGGACCGCGCCCAGTGCCGCCTTCAGCTCCTCGGTCTCCTTGCCGTCCCGTTCCTCCGCGAGCTGTTTGGCGTCCTCCGCGGCCGCGTCGACCAACTCCTGGGCGGCCCTGAGGCAGCCGCCGACGTCGTCGACCCGCAGGGGCACCTTCAGCACGGTCGCCCGCCGCTCGCGCGCGGCGGGGTCGGTGGCGAGTCGCCGGGCGCGGTCGACGTGCCCCTGGGTGGCCCGGGCGGCGGCCGCGGCGACGGCCGGCTCGATGCCCTCGCGCCGTACGAGCATGTCGGCGACGGCGTCGACGGACGGTGTGCGCAGGTTCAGGTGCCGGCAGCGGGAGCGGATGGTGGGCAGCACGTCCTCCAGGGAGGGGGCGCAGAGCATCCAGACCGTGCGGGGAGCGGGCTCCTCGACCGCCTTCAGCACGGCGTTGGCCGACTTCTCGTTCAGCCGCTCGGCGTCCTCGACGAGGATGACCTGCCAGCGGCCCGTGGCGGGTGAGGTGTAGGACTTGCGGACCGTGTCGCGCATGTCCTCGGCGAGGATCTGCGACCCGACCGCGGCGACGGTCGTGACGTCGGCGTGCGTGCCGATGAGCGCCGTATGGCAGCCGTCGCAGAACCCGCAGCCCGGGGTGCCGCCCAGCGCCCGGTCCGGGCTCACGCATTGCAGGGCGGCGGCGAAGGCCCGTGCTGTCTGGCTGCGGCCGGCGCCCGGCGGGCCGGTGAACAGCCAGGCGTGCGTCATCTTCGACGCCTCCGGCGGGGCCGTTCCGGAGGCGGCCGCGGTGACGAACGCGTCGGCGTCCCGAGCGGCGGCGATCAGCTGCTCGCTCACCTTCTCCTGCCCGACGAGGTCGTCCCACACGGTCATGCGTCACGCCGCCCTTTCGTCACGTTTCGCGCTGCGGGTTCCATTGTGCGGGCCGCCACTGACAACCGGGCCACGCGGCGAGGCGGACGGTCCGTCCGCGGGCGCCGACGTGGGCACGGTCCCCCGCAGTGGGGCCCGCCGCACCACGAGCGACACCGCACCACGAGCGGATCCCTCAGCGGCGACGGCCCCGCCCACGGCCCTCGTCGCGGTCGTCGCGGTCGTCCTCGTCCCGGTGCGGTCCCAGCAGCTCGTCCGCCAGCGTCGGCAGATCGTCCAGCGGGGTCTCCTCGGCCCAGTCGGGCCGCGGGCGCCGACGTGGTGCGCCCTCCTCGTCGAGCTGCGGCAGTTCGCGCGTCCGGTCGTCGGCGCCGTCGGGACGTGCACCGCCCCGCTCGGCCCGTCCGCCCCGCTCGTCGCGGAAGAAGCCCGGCGGCACCCGGTCCGAGGGGCTCTCGTCCCTGACCGGAGGCAGGACGGCCGTCTCGTCCTCGGGTCCCCGGTCACGCACCGGAGGCAGGACCGCCGTCTCGTCCGCGGCGCCTGCCGGGATCGGCGGCTGCGGCAGCTCGGTCGTCACCTCGGCGTCGGCCGTCGGCCCGGCGGGCCCGGCCGGCGTCCGGGAGGACCGCTCGGGCTCCTTGTCCATCCGTACCGGCGGCAGCACCGCCGTCTCGTCCACCGGCCCGCCCGACGCGTTGGTCGGCGTCACCACCGGCGTCGGCACGGTCACCGCCTCCGGCGGGACCGCCGCGGCAGCGGCTGCCGGACGGGGCGACCTCGGGCCGACCGACGCGGCGGCGGCTGCCTCCTCGGCCGCACGCCGGGCCTGCTCGGCCCGCAGCAGTGCCTCCTCGGCCTTGCGCTGCTTCTCCAGCCGCCGGCTCTCGGCCTCGGCGCGCAGCCTGGCCTCCTCCTCGGCCTGCTTGCGACGCCGCTCCTCGTCCGCCTTGCGGCGGGCCTCCTCCTCGGCGCGGGCCTTCTCCTCGGCGAGCAGCCGGACCCGCTCCTCCTCGGCACGCCTACGCGCCTCCTCGGCGCGCAGCCGGGCCTCCTCCGCCTGCCGTTCGGCCTCGCGGCGCTGCGCCTCCTCCAGCTCGCGCCGCTTGCGCTCCTCCTCCTCGGCGCGCAGCTTGGCGAGCTGCTCCTGGCGCTCACGCTCGAGGCGCTCCTCCTCGGCCTTGCGCGCGGCCTCCTCCTCGGCCTTGCGGCGGGCCTCCTCCTCGGCCTTCCTGCGCGCCTCCTCCTGGGCCTTGATCTCGGCCTCGGACAGGGGCAGCAACTGGTCGAGCCGGTGCCGGACGACGGCGGTTACGGCCTCGGGCTCCTGCGCCGCGTCGACGACCAGGTACCGCCCCGGGTCCGCGGCGGCCAGGGTGAGGAAACCGGAGCGCACGCGCGCGTGGAACTCCGCCGGTTCCGACTCCAGCCGGTCCGGCGCCTCCGTGAAGCGCTCGCGGGCGGCCTCCGGCGACACGTCCAGAAGGACCGTCAGATGCGGGACCAGGCCGTTCGTCGCCCAGCGCGAGATCCGCGCGATCTCGGTCGGGGACAGGTCACGGCCGGCGCCCTGGTAGGCCACGGACGAGTCGACGTACCGGTCGGTGATGACCACCGCGCCGCGCTCCAGAGCGGGCCGTACGACGGTGTCGACGTGCTCCGCGCGGTCCGCCGCGTACAGCAGCGCCTCCGCGCGATGCGACAGCCCGGCACTCGAGACGTCCAGCAGGATCGAGCGCAGCCGCTTGCCCACGGGCGTGGCCCCGGGCTCGCGGGTGAGGACGACCTCGTGTCCCTTGGCCCTGATCCATTCGGCGAGCGCCTCGGCCTGGGTGGACTTGCCGGCGCCGTCGCCGCCCTCCAGGGCGATGAAGAAGCCGTTCGCGGCCGGAACGGTCTCCGGGTCGTCGCCGCCGAGGAGCGCGTCCCGCAGGTCCTTCCGGAGGGGGACGCCGGAGCGGTCGTCGACCTTGGCGAGCACCAGTGCGGCCACCGGCAGCAGCAGCGCGCCGACCAGCATGAGCACGAACGCCGCTCCGCCGTGCGCGAAGACGAACCGGCCGTTCTCCAGCCGGTGCGGGCCGATGAGCGCCGCGACCGGCGGGGCGAGCAGCGCGCCCAGCGCCACCATGACCCGGACCACGGCGTGCAGGTGTTCGGTCGTCCGCGCGCGGCGGTGGTCCTCGGTCTCCTGGTCGAGCAGCGCGTGCCCGGTGTTGGCGGCGACGCCCGCGCCGACGCCGGCCAGGGTCACGATCAGCAGGACGCTGGTGACGTCCGGGACCAGGCCGGCGGCCAGCAGCGCCACGCCGGTGAAGGCGATGGCCAGTGCGAGCAGCCTGCGGCGCGACAGCGACACCAGCACCTTCGGGGCGGTGCGGACGCCGATGACGACGCCGCCGGTCAGCCCGAGCACGAGCAGCCCGTAGAGGACGGGGCCGCCGCCCAGGTCCTTGGCGTGCAGCACGGCGACGGCGACGGCGGCGGCGATCGCCCCGGCGACCGCGGCGCAGGCGAGGACCAGCAGCGGGATCGCGCCCGTGCGGCCGCTGTCGACGCCGGTGGCGGTGCGGGGACGGCGCAGGCCCTCGAGCGGCGACCGCGCGCGGGGGGTGCGCACCGCGGGCAGTTCGAGGAACGTCACGATGGACAGCGACCCGGCGAAGAGCCCTCCGGCGACGTACGAGGCGAGGGCCGCTTGGTGCTGGTCGAACCAGGCGACGCCGACGCCCAGGAGATTGTTGAACAACGCCGCGACGACCAGGGTGAGGGCACCCAGCGGGATCGTCACGAAACCGGTGCGCAGCGACAGGCGGCGCAGGGCGTCCATGTGGTCGGGCAACGGCCGTACCGTCGCGCCCTCCAGAGGCGGCGCAGGCAGCAGTGCCGGGGCGGCGCTCTCCCGGGCGACCGTCCAGAACCGTTCGGCGACACCCGTCACGAACACCGTGACGAGCAGCAGGGGCAGCGCGTCGTCCGGGGTCCAGTCGATCCACAGGGGCGCGACGATCAGCAGCGCGGCGCGCAGACCGTCGGCGGCGACCATGGTCCAGCGGCGGTCGAGGGGGCCGTCGGGCGAGGTGAGCGAGGTCAACGGGCCCAGGAGGACCGCTCCGAAGAGCAGGGTGGCCAGAATGCGCACCCCGAAGACGGTCGCCACGGCGAACGCCACGCCACGGTAACCGCCCCCGAAGGAGGCTTCCGCGATGGCCGCCTGGAGGACCAGGAGGACGAAGACCAGAAGGGCGAGGGCGTCGCCCACACCGCCCACCAGCTGCGCGCTCCAGAGCCGCTTGAGCTGCGGCTCGCGCAACAGTGCGCGCACGGCGCGCTCGCGGGAGTCCGCCACCAGGGCGTCGTCCGGGGCCGGGTGGTGGGCCGTTGGCTGCTCGGCTCGCGTCATGCTTTCAGCCTATCGGCCACGGCTGACAGCCCGTGGCCCCCGTCCGGACGTGCGACCGCCCCGACACCAAAGTGATGCCGGGGCGGTCGTTTCGTGTGAACACGCCGTGCGGAAACCGTGTCGGACCCGCCGCCACCACACCCTGAAGGCGTCGTATGCCCGAAAGGAGCGATCCGTCCGGACGGTGGCCGCGGGCCGGGCCGGTCAGTCCTCGGACGTCGACCGAGCGGCCGTCGTCTTCGTCGCGGCGCTCGTCTTCGCCGTCGTCTTCTTCGCCGTCGTCTTCTTGGCGGCCGTCGTGGTCTTCTTGGCCGCGGCCTTCTTCGCCGGCGCGGCCTTCTTCGCGGTCGCCGTCTTCTTCGCCGGGGCCTTCTTCGCCGTCTTCTTGGCGGGCGTCTTGGCACGCTTCTCGGCGAGCAGCTCGTAGCCGCGCTCCGGGGTGATCTCCTCGACGCTGTCGCCGGAGCGCAGGGTCGCGTTGGTCTCCCCGTCGGTGACGTACGGGCCGAAGCGGCCGTCCTTGACGACGACGGGCTTTCCGCTGACCGGGTCTGCGCCCAGCTCCTTCAGCGGCGGCTTGGCGGCGGCCCGGCCGCGCTGCTTGGGCTGGGAGTAGATCTCCAGCGCCTCTTCGAGGGTGATCGTGAAGAGCTGGTCCTCGGTCTGCAGCGACCGCGAGTCCGTGCCCTTCTTCAGGTACGGGCCGTAGCGGCCGTTCTGCGCGGTGATCTCCTGACCCTCCGCGTCCGCGCCGACGACACGCGGCAGGGACATCAGCTTGAGGGCCTCCTCCAGCGTCACGGTGTCCGGCGACATCGTCTTGAACAGTGAGGCCGTACGCGGCTTCACGGCGTTCTTGCCGGTCTTCGGGGTGCCCTCCGGGAGCACCTCGGTGACGTACGGGCCGTAGCGGCCCTTCCTGGCGACGATCTGGTGACCCGTCGCCGGGTCGGCGCCCAGTTCGAAGTCACCGCTCGGCGCGGCGAGGAGTTCCTCGGCCATCTCGAGGGTCAGCTCGTCGGGCGCCAGCTCTTCGGCGATGTCCGCCCGCTGGTGGCCCTCCTCGCCCTTCTCCCCGCGCTCGATGTAGGGGCCGAAGCGGCCGACCCGCAGCATGACGCCGTTGCCGACGGGGAACGACGACACCTCGCGCGCGTCGATCGCGCCCAGGTCGGTGACCAGTTCCTTGAGGCCGCCGAGGTGGTCCCCGTCGCCGTTGCCGGCGTCGGCGGCCCGGCCCTCGGCCGCGCCCTCGCCGAAGTAGAACCTCTTCAGCCACGGCACGGACTGCGCCTCGCCGTTGGCGATGCGGTCGAGGTCGTCCTCCATCTTGGCGGTGAAGTCGTAGTCGACGAGCCGCCCGAAGTGCTTCTCCAGGAGGTTGACCACGGCGAAGGACAGGAAGGACGGGACGAGCGCCGTGCCCTTCTTGAAGACGTAGCCGCGGTCGAGGATCGTGCCGATGATCGACGCGTACGTGGACGGCCGGCCGATCTCGCGCTCTTCGAGCTCCTTGACCAGGCTGGCCTCGGTGTAGCGGGCCGGGGGCTTGGTGGCGTGCCCGTCGACCGTGATCTGTTCGGCGGACAGCGGGTCGCCCTCGGTGACCTGGGGCAGCCGCCGCTCGCGGTCGTCCAGCTCGGCGTTCGGGTCGTCGGCGCCTTCGACGTAGGCCTTGAGGAAGCCGTGGAAGGTGATCGTCTTGCCCGAGGCGCTGAACTCGACGTCCCGGCCGTCGGCCGCGGTGCCGCCGATCTTGACGGTGACGCTGTTGCCGGTGGCGTCCTTCATCTGCGAGGCGACGGTCCGCTTCCAGATCAGCTCGTACAGCCTGAACTGGTCGCCGGCCAGGCCCGTCTCGGCGGGGGTGCGGAAACGATCACCCGAGGGGCGGATCGCCTCGTGCGCCTCCTGCGCGTTCTTGACCTTCGCCGCGTACGTGCGCGGCTGGGCCGGCAGATAGTCGGCCCCGTACAGCTGCGTGACCTGGGCGCGGGCCGCGGAGACGGCCGTGTCGCTCAGCGTCGTGGAGTCCGTACGCATGTACGTGATGTAGCCGTTCTCGTACAGCTTCTGCGCGACCTGCATCGTGGCCTTCGCGCCGAAGCCCAGCTTGCGGCTGGCCTCCTGCTGCAGGGTCGTCGTACGGAAGGGGGCGTACGGCGAGCGGCGGTACGGCTTCGACTCGACCGAGCGCACGGAGAAGCGCGTGTCCTCCAGGGCGGCGGCCAGGGCGCGGGCGTTCGCCTCGTCGAGCGGGAGGGTGTTCGCGCTCTTGAGCTGTCCCAGGGAGTCGAAGTCGCGGCCCTGCGCGACGCGCCTGCCGTCGACGGACTGGAGGCGGGCGACCAGCGACGACGGGTCCGACGGGTCGCCGGCGCGGCCGGTCGCGAAGGCGCCCGTCAGGTCCCAGTACTCAGCGGAACGAAACGCGATGCGCTCGCGTTCCCGCTCGACGACGAGACGCGTGGCGACGGACTGGACACGCCCGGCCGACAGGCGCGGCATGACCTTCTTCCACAGGACCGGCGAGACCTCGTAGCCGTAGAGACGGTCGAGGATGCGGCGGGTCTCCTGGGCGTCGACGAGCTTCTGGTTCAACTGGCGCGGGTTGGCGACGGCGGCCCGGATCGCGTCCTTGGTGATCTCGTGGAACACCATCCGCTTGACCGGGATCTTCGGCTTGAGGACTTCCTGGAGGTGCCAGGCGATCGCCTCGCCCTCGCGGTCCTCATCGGTGGCGAGGAAGAGCTCGTCGGACTCCTTCAGCAGGTCCTTGAGCTTCTTGACCTGCGCCCGCTTGTCGGCGTTGACCACATAGATCGGCTGGAAGTCGTGTTCGACGTCCACACCGAGACGGCGGACCTCGCCCGTGTACTGGTCCGGCACCTCCGCGGCGCCGTTGGGAAGGTCGCGGATGTGCCCGACGCTGGCCTCGACGATATAGCCGGGGCCGAGATAACCCTTGATCGTCTTCGCCTTGGCAGGCGACTCGACGATCACGAGTCGGCGGCCGCCCTGTGCGGTCTCGCTGGTCGGGGACAACTTCGCTCTTCTCTCCGGTCGAGGCTGGGGCCTCCCCAGGCCTTGCTCCCGGGGTCGGGTCATGGGGACGCTGCGGAGTGTGACGGTACATCCCGCCCCCGTGTCAAACGGGAAAAGCCCGCAACGGCCACTCGAACGGTAACCCGACTACCGCCATTCCTGCCGCCCGGAGTGCCGACCGGCCCTTTTCCGTACGCCGCAGGGCGCCCTCCCCCTGGTCGGCGTGAGCACCCTCACGCCGGCCGAACGCGCGTGCGGCGAGAACGAGTCACAGGCGGGCCAGGCACCAGACGCCGACCGCGAGTGCCGCACACGAAGCCAGCAGGGCCAGAGCCGCCGATGCGACAGGGCTCACACCATGGGCCACGGGTTGCCGTTGCCCCACCCTGACCGCGGTCCATACCAGCAGGCCGCCCCCGAACAGGGCGAACACCATTCCCGCGAAGATCATCGACACACTCTCCATGGTCGCCTCCGCCCCCTCTTCTGCCCGTGCCTGCTCACGCCTGCCCGTGTCCGTCCCGGCCCCGGCCCGGACGTTGTCACGCGCGGGCGGCGATCCGGCGAACCCGAGGTGAACGCCCGGACTACGCGCGGGGCGAACACCGCATCACCGGGGCAGGAGGGAACAGAGCCGGCGAGGAGAGGGGCAGGCAAGCAGGCAGGCACGGTCGGAGCCACGGAGGCGCGGGGCCACCGGGATGTGCAGGCCGCGGAGCCGCCGAGGCGTTCGGTGGGCGCTCGTGACCGGCGGCGCCGGGACCGGTCCGTCCCGAGGAGGTACGGCGGCGTCCCCCACACCGGACTGAGGCGAAATCCGGCCGCTCGACGGCGTCACTGCGTCGGTTCGAGGAACCCCTGCTCCACCAGCAGGCGGATCTGGGCCGGAGTGCGGTCCCGCAGCCGCACCGGGTCCTCGCCCACCAGCTGGGCGATCGCGTCGAGAATGCGGCCGGCGCTCAGCGAGCCGTCGCACACGCCCGCGAAGCCCGCGCCGACCGTGTCGACCTTGGTCGCCCGGCGCATGCCGCGATGCTGGCGCAGCACCACGTGTTCCGGGTCCTCCGCGCCCGGGAGCCCCACCTGTTCCTGCACGATCTCCGCGACCAGCCTGAAGTGACCGGCGAGCAGAGCCGCGTCATCGTGCGCACGCAGGTAGTCGAGCCGCTCGAAGTGCGCCAGGACCGCGTCGCCGAGCGGCTGTTCCACCGGGTGCGGCCACTCCTCCACGGTGATCACGGGCTCCGCGGCCGACGTCCTGCGGAGCGTGATCCAGCCGAAGCCGACGGCCTTCACCTTGCGCGCCTCGAACTCGTCCAGCCAGGCGTCGTAGCGGGCCTGGTACTCGGCCGGGTCGCTGCGGTGGTCACCGGCGTCCCTCAGCCAGAGTTCGGCGTACTGCGTGACGTCCTGCACCTCGCGCTGCACGATCCACGCGTCGCACCCACGGGGCACCCACGACCTGAGCCTGTCCTGCCAGTCCTCCCCTTCCACGTGCTGCCAGTTGGCGAGGAACTGCGCGAACCCGCCCTCGTTCAGCCGTTCCCCCGCCCCTTGAACGAGCGAGCGGCACAGATCGTCCCCGCCCATCCCGCCGTCCCGATAGGTCAGCCGGGCGCCCGGCGAGATCACGAACGGCGGGTTCGACACGATCAGGTCGTAGGTCTCGTCTTCCCGGACCGGCTCGAAGAGCGAGCCCTCGCGCAGCTCGGCCGCCGGGGCGTCGGACAGCGCGAGGGTGAGGGCGGTGATGTGCAACGCGCGCGGATTGAGGTCGGTCGCCGTCACGCGTGTGGCGTGCCGGGCGGCGTGCAGCGCCTGGATGCCCGAGCCGGCGCCCAGGTCGAGCGCGGCCGAGACGGGCCTGCGCACGGTGATGCCGGCGAGGGTCGTCGACGCGCCTCCGACACCGAGGACGACGCCTTCGTCGGTGCTGCCGATACCGCCGGCGCCGCCGACCGCGCACCCGAGGTCGGACACGATGAACCAGTCCTCGCCGTCCGGGCCGCCGTACGGCCGCACATCGACGGTCGCGGCCATCTCGTCCCCGCCCGTGGGGACCAGCCAGCCGCTCTCCACGCACGCGCCTACCGGCAGGAATTCCGCCACGCGCGCGTGCGGGACCGGTTGCTGGAGCAGGAAGAGGCGCACGAGCGTCTCCAGCGGGGTGTCCCCGCGGGTCGCGCGCAGCGCCGGCACGGTCTCGCTGCGGGCCAGGGCCGCGTAGGCGGGGGCGCCGAGCAGGTCGAGCAGACCGTCCGCGGTGAAGGAGGCCGCGAGCAGGGCCTCCCGCAGCCGGGCGGCGACGTCGCGGCGGTCGGCGGAGGGCAGGGGAGACAGGGTGGCGTTACTCACGCCCCCATTGTCTCCCGTCGCCCCCGGGGCCGCTCCCGGCCCCGGCCGCTCTGTTCGCGCCCGCTCAGCTCTTCGTCGCGCGGGCCGAGGCGGAGGCTGCCACCTTCTTGCAGCTGTCCTGCTTGGCCATGGCGTCCTTGACGTCGCCCTGCTCGAGGTTCTTCAGCGCGGTGTTGCCGCTCTTGCTGAGCTGGCCGAGATCGGTGGCGATGTCCTGCAGACCGTCGGCGAACTTCCCCTGGTCCTTGGTGTCCAGGGCGTCGACCTGCTTCTTCAGGCCCGCGTAGGACGTCGAGAGGGTCGTGAGCGCCGCGACGGCGTCCTTCTGCTTCTTCTCGCCGTTGTCGACGCCGGGCGGCGTTCCCGCCTTCTGGACGGCCTGCGCGAGCGCGCTGTAGGCGTCGGACATGTCCTGGAAGGCCTTCGAGTCGGTCTTCTGGACGTTCACCGGAGCGTTGTTGTCCGTGGCGGCCTGCTTGATCGCGGCGTTGGCCGCGTCGACCTTGGCGTCCTGCGCGGGCAGCGCGTCGCAGACCTGCTTGGCCCAGGCGTCGAGCTCCTTGTTGCCTTCGTCGCTGCTGCATCCGGACAGCGCCAGTACCAGTACCGCACCGCCGGACAGTGCGGCCGTGAGCTTCTTGTTCACCGGTTTGGTTCCTTCCATGGCTCTCGGCCCCGGAACATACACGGCAACCGGGCGACAACCCCAGAACGAATGACCGTTATAAAAGCTTGTGCACCATTTACACCAAGAGAGAGAAGGCTCACGGCCGGCTCACACCGACGACACAGCGGGCGGGCGACGCGTCAACCCGCGTCGTCCGCCCGCCCCTTGAACTGGGCTCCGGTGTGCCGCGCTAGGAAACCACCGCCGGATCGGCCGACTTGGACGCGCTGCCGGCGTTGTTCTCTTCGTCACCCATGGCGATGCCTCGCCGTTTGGAGACGTACACCGCGACCACGATGACGAGGAGCGAGAGGAGCGCGATCACGATCCGCACACCGATGCTCTTGTCGTCGCCGTAGCTGAACTTGATCACTGCGGGCGCGATGAGGAGCGCGACGAGGTTCATGACCTTCAGCAGCGGGTTGATCGCGGGGCCGGCGGTGTCCTTGAACGGGTCGCCGACCGTGTCACCGATCACCGTCGCCGCGTGCGCCTCGCTGCCCTTGCCGCCGTAGTGGCCGTCCTCTACCAGTTTCTTGGCGTTGTCCCACGCGCCCCCGGAGTTGGCGAGGAAGACGGCCATCAGCGTGCCGGAGCCGATCGCGCCCGCCAGGAACGCGCCCAGCGCCCCGACCCCGAGGGTGAACCCGATGAAGATGGGCGCCAGCACGGCGAGCAGTCCGGGTGTGGCCAGCTCACGCAACGCGTCCCGGGTGCAGATGTCGACGACCTTGCCGTACTCCGGTTCCTCGCTGTAGTCCATGATCCCGGGGTGCTCGCGGAACTGCCGCCGCACCTCGAACACCACGGCGCCGGCCGACCGCGACACCGCGTTGATCGCCAGCCCCGAGAAGAGGAAGACGACCGCCGCGCCCGCGATGAGCCCGACGAGGTTGTTGGGCTGCGAGATGTCCATCATCAGGGTCATCGGCGCGCCCGCCCCGGACAGTTTCTCGCCCACGTCCTGCGCGCCGGTCGTGATCGCGTCCCGGTACGACCCGAAGAGCGCCGACGCCGCGAGGACGGCAGTGGCGATGGCGATGCCCTTGGTGATCGCCTTGGTGGTGTTGCCGACGGCGTCCAGGTTGGTGAGCACCTGCGCGCCCGCGCCCTCGACGTCACCGGACATCTCGGCGATGCCCTGCGCGTTGTCGGAGACGGGCCCGAAGGTGTCCATGGCCACGATCACACCCACCGTGGTGAGCAGACCGGTGCCGGCCAGCGCCACCGCGAACAGCGCCAGCATGATCGACGTACCGCCCAGCAGGAACGCGCCGTACACGCCGAGGCCGATCAACAGGGCGGTGTAGACGGCCGATTCGAGACCGACGGAGATTCCGGCGAGGACCACGGTGGCCGGGCCCGTCAGCGACGACTTGCCGATGTCGCGCACCGGTCGGCGGTTGGTCTCCGTGAAATAGCCCGTCAACTGCTGGATGACGGCCGCCAGAAGGATGCCGATCGCCACCGCGACGAGCGCGAGGAGGCGCGGGTCGCCGCTCTTGCCCTGGATCGCCGCGTCGGTGACCCCGTCGAGGTCGGCGTACGTGCCGGGGAGATAGAGGAAGACGGCCACGGCGACCAGCGCGAGCGAGATCGTCGCCGAGATGAAGAAGCCCCGGTTGATCGCCGACATGCCGCTTCGGTCGGACCGGCGCGGGGCGACCGCGAAGATCCCGACCATGGCCGTGAGCACGCCGATCGCGGGCACGAGCAGCGGGAAGGCGAGTCCGGCGTCGCCGAAGGCCGCCTTGCCCAGGATCAGCGCGGCCACCAGGGTCACCGCGTACGACTCGAAGAGGTCGGCCGCCATGCCCGCACAGTCGCCGACGTTGTCGCCCACGTTGTCGGCGATGGTCGCGGCATTGCGCGGGTCGTCCTCCGGAATGCCCTGCTCGACCTTTCCGACCAGGTCGGCGCCGACGTCGGCGGCCTTGGTGAAGATGCCGCCGCCGACCCTCATGAACATGGCGATGAGGGCGGCGCCGAGTCCGAATCCCTCCAGCACCTTCGGCGCGTCGGCCGCGTACACCAGCACCACGCAGGCCGCGCCGAGCAGGCCGAGCCCCACCGTGAACATGCCGACGACGCCGCCCGTACGAAATGCGATCTTCATTGCCTTGTGCGAGACGGCGGTGAGATCCTTTTCCGGTTCGCCTTCCGCCGGAGTCGCTTCCCGTGCCGCCGCGGCGACACGTACGTTGCTGCGCACGGCGAGCCACATACCGATATAGCCGGTGGCCGCCGAGAACGCCGCTCCGATCAAGAAGAACGCCGATCGGCCGGCCCGCTGACTCCAGTCGTCCGCGGGCAGCAGCATGAGCAGGAAGAAAACGACGACGGCGAATACGCCGAGTGTGCGCAGCTGCCGGGCCAGATAGGCGTTGGCGCCCTCCTGGACCGCCGCCGCGATCTTCTTCATGCTGTCGGTGCCTTCGCCGGCCGCGAGGACCTGGCGCAGCAGTACGCCCGCGACCACGAGGGCGGCCAACGCCACGACCGCGATGACCACCACCAGGAGGCGGTTGCCGTCGGTCAGCTCCGCGGCTGCGAGGGTAGTCGGGTGATCCAACGGATGAGAGGTGGGAAGCCCCGCCATTCGTCCTCCTTGACGCTTGGGCTGAGCTCAAGATGTGGACGGATTGTAGGTACCGGAACCTGATCAAAACAGTGTCCGGCAAACGAAATTCGCCTTTTCGTCAAGTAATGCCTTAAAGGCATTGATCGTGAATTGCTTCACGAATTGCAGTCGATTTAGGTCGCCGCATGATTCACTTCTCGTGACTGACTTCTCATGATTCACTCGCGAGATCACTGCAAGCATGCACGACTACCCAGGTCCGCGCATGCCAAAGGGCCCCACCGGAGTGGGGCCCTTCAGGAAAAACCCGAACGCTGTGGACGGCTCAGGTCAGCGTGGCCGTCACCGCAGCCGACGGCCAGGTCATACGGATCTGCCCGCCGTGCTCTCCGGCGGTGACCTCCACGTCGTCCACGAGGCCGCTGATGACCGCGAGGCCCATCTCGTCCTCCTCGGCCTCCACGTCGCCGCCGGAACCGGGAGCCCGGTCTCCGGGCGCCGTACGCGGCGCCTCGTCGCCGACCTCGATGGAGAACTGTTTCTCCTCCTCGATCAACAGCACCTTCACGGGCGCGGTGATACCGCCCGTCTGGTGCAGTCCGACGGCGCGGGAGCAGGCCTCACCGACGGCGAGCCGCACCTCGTCGAGAACGGCCTCGTCCACCCCGGCCCTGCGCGCCACCGCCGCCGCCACCAGTCGGGCGGTCCTGACGTGCTCGGGCAGCGCGCTGAAGCGGAGTTCAACGGTGGCCATGCGTCCCCCTCGGAACTACGGGCGTGCTGTCAGGGGGGCCGGGCCACCGAGGCCCGGACCCCCTACGTTGTTCGACCATCCGTGCCGGGCCGCGGGGGCCCGGCAGGGGTGGTCAGTCGGTGGCAGCGACCGCTTCGTCGACCGAGGTGTGAATGGGGAACACCTTGGTCAGACCAGTGATGCGGAAGATCTTCAAAATACGCTCCTGGTTGCATACCAGGCGGAGCGAGCCCTCATGGGCACGCACCCGCTTCAGTCCGCCCACCAGTACGCCGAGCCCGGTGGAGTCGAGGAAGTCCACGCCCTCCATGTCGACGACGAGGTGGAAATTCCCGTCGTTCACCAGCTCGACCAGCTGCTCGCGCAACTTGAGCGCGGTATATACGTCGATTTCGCCACCGACCTCGACGACCGTACGATCGCCGACGGTACGGGTCGACAGGGACAGGTCCACGGATCCTCCAGCACCTTGCTATCGAGCGGTCGTCCCTCGGAACACCTGAACAGGAGCCCCCGGGACGGTACGCCAGCCGCGATGGCATTCAATCACTTACCGGCAGGCGTGCACGACGCCTTGGCTCCATTGTCCGTCACGCCAGTGACACACTCGGTGCCGATGGCCAATAATCTCCGATCCGATCGGTCCTCGCCCGAGACCGCGCCCCGCCTGTCTCCGGGCGCTGTCCTCGACCGGCTCGCCCCCGGACCGAGCCGGGCGTCGCGCATCACTCATACGGAGCACTTGCCCCCGCGTGCGGGCCGCCATGCCGTCTGGCCCGACCGGATTCGTTCCGAGGTCGTCGCGGCCGTGCAGGCCTGCGGCATCGAGCACCCCTGGGCCCATCAGGCCCGGGCCGCCGAGCACGCCCTCGACGGCGACTGCGTGGTCGTCGCCACGGGCACCGCGTCCGGCAAGTCGCTGGCCTACCTCGTACCGGTCCTCTCGGCCCTCCTGGACGGCTCCGAGGCCCCCAACGGCCGCGGCGCCACCACCCTCTACCTGGCCCCCACCAAGGCCCTGGCGGCTGACCAGTGCCGCTCGGTGAAGGAACTCTCACAACCTCTCGGCAACGCCGTGCGGCCGGCCGTGTACGACGGCGACACGCCGTTCGAGGAACGGGAGTGGATCCGCCAGTACGCCAACTACGTCCTCACCAACCCGGACATGCTGCACCGGGGCATACTCCCGTCCCACCCCCGCTGGTCCTCCTTCCTGAAGTCGCTGAAGTACGTCGTCATCGACGAGTGCCACACCTACCGCGGCGTGTTCGGCTCGCACGTCGCCCAGGTGCTGCGGCGTCTGCGCCGTCTGTGCGCCCGCTACGGCGCCTCCCCGGTCTTCCTGCTGGCCTCCGCGACCGCGGCCGACCCGGCCGTCGCCGCAGGCCGGCTCACCGGCCTCCCGGTGGTCGAGATCGCCGACGACGCCTCCCCCCGGGGGGAACTGGTGTTCGCGCTCTGGGAGCCGCCGCTCACCGAGATGGTGGGCGAGAAAGGTGCACCCGTCCGGCGTACGGCCACCGCCGAGACAGCCGACCTGCTGACCGACCTCGCCGTCCAGGGCGTGCGCACCGTCGCCTTCGTCCGCTCCCGGCGCGGCGCCGAGCTGATCTCCGTGATCGCCCAGGAACGTCTCGCCGAGGTCGACCGCTCGCTCGCCCGGCGTGTCGCCGCCTACCGCGGCGGCTACCTGCCCGAGGAGCGCCGCGCCCTGGAACAGGCCCTCCACTCGGGCGAGCTCCTCGGTCTCGCCGCGACCACCGCCCTGGAACTCGGCATCGACGTCTCCGGACTCGACGCCGTCCTGATCGCCGGCTACCCGGGCACGCGCGCCTCCCTGTGGCAGCAGGCCGGCCGGGCGGGCCGCGCAGGCCAGGGCGCGCTGGCCGTGCTCATCGCCCGCGACGACCCCCTGGACACCTTTCTCGTCCACCATCCGGAGGCGCTGTTCGACCGTCCGGTGGAGTCGACGGTCCTCGACCCCGACAACCCGTACGTTCTCGCCCCGCACCTGTGCGCGGCGGCCGCCGAGCTGCCGCTGACCGACGAGGACCTGCCGCTGTTCGGCCCCGAGACCGAAGGCCTGCTGCCGCAACTGGAGGCCGCGAAGTTGCTGCGCCGCCGGACGAAGGCCTGGCACTGGACCCGCCGTGAACGGGCCGCCGACCTGGCGGACATCCGCGGGCAGGGCGGTCGCCCGGTCCAGATCGTCGAGGACGGCACGGGCCGACTGCTCGGCACGGTCGACGCCGGGGCCTCCCACACCACCGTCCACGAGGGCGCCGTCCACCTCCACCAGGGCCGCACGTATCTCGTGCGCTCCCTGGACCTGGACGACTCCGTCGCCCTGGTCGAGGAGGCCAACCCGCCGTACTCGACGGTCGCCCGCGACACGACGTCGATCTCCGTCCTGGAGACGGACGTCGAAGTCCCCTGGGGTCAGGGACGGTTGTGCTATGGCTCGGTCGAAGTCACCAACCAGGTCGTCTCCTTCCTCCGGCGGCGCGTCATCACCGGGGAGGTTCTGGGCGAGTCGAAGCTCGACCTCCCTCCCCGTACGCTGCGCACGCGCGCTGTGTGGTGGACCGTCACCGACGATCAGCTGGACGCGGCGCGGATCAACCCCGAGATCCTCGGCGGGGCCCTGCACGCCGCCGAACACGCGTCGATCGGCATGCTGCCGCTCTTCGCGACCTGCGACCGCTGGGACATCGGCGGCGTGTCGGTGCCGCTCCATCCCGACACGCTGCTGCCGACGGTCTTCGTCTACGACGGCCATCCCGGCGGCGCGGGCTTCGCGGAGCGTGCCTTCCACACCGCCCGTGCCTGGCTGACCGCGACCCGCCAGGCCATCGCGTCCTGCGAGTGCGACGCCGGTTGCCCGTCGTGCATCCAGTCCCCCAAGTGCGGCAACGGCAACGATCCGCTGCACAAGAGAGGCGCGGTCCGCCTCCTCACGGAACTCCTGCGGGAGGCTCCGCAGGAGAAGCCCGAACCGAGCTCGCAGGAGCCGGCGGAACCGGCCGTGGAGCCGATGGCAGCACCGGCCGTGGAGCCGATGGCAGCACCGGCCGCGCAGGAGGAAGCGAAGGAGCGTCCGCAAGCGGAGCGTGACGTGCGTCGGCAAGCGGAGCCGGAGATGTCCGGGGCGGTTGAGGCGCCGGACGCGCCGCCTCCTCCGGCGGTCCCGCCCGCGCCCTGACCTCGGCCACGAAGGGTCCGTGTCCCGAGGCCGCCGTCACGTCCGAGATCCGGCCGATCACGGAACACCGCACCAGTCGCGCGCGCTGTGCCCGGGCCACGCTGTCCGCCCGGGCACAGGCCCGGGCGGCGCCGCCCGACCAGTGGTCGGCGGCCGCGAGCGCCGCGAGGTCGGCGCCGCCCGCGGCCCGGTGTCGGCTCGTCACGGCCTGCCCGAGGGCTAGTACCGCGCCGAACACCACGCACAGCACGGCGATCGCACCGACGCTCCAGACGGTGGCGGAGCCGCGATCTCCTCCGCCGCGGCGGCCGGCCGGGAGACGCCGGAGGCGAGCCCGGCCCCCACCGGCGCGGCAGAGGCACCCGCCGATGCTTTCCCACAGGCCACGGAGATGGCCCCTTCCCCCTTCTCCGAGCCCCCGAAGGCCTCTCCTGCCTTCTCCGGCGCCGTGAAGACGGTTCGGGCCTTGCCCTACGCCATGAAGACGGTTCGGGCCTTCTCCGACGTCATGACGACGATTCGGGCCCTGTCCGACGTCAGGGAGACCCATCGCGCCTCCTCCGAGATCACGATGGCCCCTCCCGTCCTCTCCAAGGCGGCTCAGGCGGCTCATGACTCCGGCTCCGCGTCCGGGGCCGCCCCTGAGCCGTCGGGCAGCCCGCCTCCGACGCTCCATGGGGCCCCTGGGGCCTCTGCGCCTCCTTCGTCGCCCACGGCCTCCTCCGCGGCGGCCACGGCCTCCTCCCGTACCTCGAAGGGCAACCCGCGCAGCCCTGGCGGCTTCGCCACGACGACCACGCGAACCTGGTCACCCTCCCTGCCGACGGTCACCCGCGCCCCGCGCGGCGCCGTGGCGCGGGCCACCTCGAGCACCGCGGCAGCGGGATCCTGCCGGGCCGCGGCCCTGGCGCCAGCCCTGGCCGCGTCCACGCACTGGATCTGGGCGGACATGGCGAGCAGCCCCCAGACCAGCCCCATCGCGAAAACCACCAGTACCGGCAGCACCACCGCCGACTCCGCCGTCACGAACCCGCGGTCCCCGCGACCCCGCTGCCACCGGTACCCACGCGCGAGCCGGTCTCCGTGCCTACGCGCCCGCACTGAGCGCCCGTTTCACGAGCGCCTGCAGTTGCTCCGCGACCACATCGCTCGTCACCACCTGATAGAGGAGCACCGCGAAGCCGACGGCCGCCACGATTCCCATCGCGTACTCGGACGTCACCATTCCCGCGTCCCGCCGTGGGCCCTGCGCCCCGCGCACCAGGGCGAGCAGCCCGGCCCTCACCGTCCGTACCACCCGTGCCGTCGTCTTGCTCATTTCAACCCCCGTGATTCCCGGTGCAGTTCGGCTGAGCCCCATTCGGTTGAGCTCAGTCCAGTCCAGTTCAGTCCAGCTCTGTCGGTCTCTTGTCGTCCGGCCGCTCATGCGCGTCACGTCGTCATGGCCCACCTCCTCCCAGGACCCCGCCCGCCAGTCCGAGCACGGTGGGCAGCACCCCGACCGCGATGAAGGCGGGAAGGAAGCACAACCCCACGGGCGCGGTGACCATGACGGCCGCCCGCCGAGCCCGAGCCGTCGCCGCGCGCGCCCAGCCGGCCCGGGTGTCTGCGGCGAGCCGGGCGACAGGTGCGGCGGCCGGCAGACCCGACACGTCAGCCCGCTCCAGCAGCCCGGCCAGCGCTGCCGCGCCGGGCGTCGAGGCCAACCTCCGCCAGGCGGTTCCCGGTTCGCCGCCCAGCCGCACTTCGGCCGCGCCGCGCGCCAGCCCGTTCCCGACGGGACCGCCCAGGGCCTCACCGACCGCCTGGGCCGCGATCACGGGTCCGGCCCCCGCCGCGATGCACGCGGCCAGCAGATCCGCGGCGAGCGGGAGTTGCCGTGCGGCGAGCCCGGCGTCGTCCCCGCTCGCCGTGCCCCTGGGCCGCTGCCGACGGCGCCACCGCCCCAGGCCCACCGCGCCCGTCAGCCCCAGGGCGAGACCTGTGACACCGCCGAGCGCCACCCATCCGGCGCCCACCACGAGCACTTCGGGGAGCCACCGCCCTACGACCTCGCGGGGGCCGGGACGCCGTCCGCCCGACGTCGACTCGAACGCCGTACCCGACGCCGCGTCCGCACGCAGCAGCCGGGCCAGCCGCCGGCGGGCCAGGCGCTCGCGCCGTATCGTCGCCAGCCGCCGCACCGACCACCACAGGGCCGCCGCAATCCCCACGGCCACCCCCAGCCTGTGGAAAACTTCCCCGCTCATGGCCGCCCCGTCCACATCGCCCGTCTCCCGTGACCGCGGTTCGGATTCCCACGCCGTGTCTCGCTCACGTCGCCTCCGCCGTGCGCACGATCCGCAGCGCCCACCACGCCCCGGCCCCCTCCAGCACTCCGCCGACGAGCAGGCAGCCCAACCCCGCTCCGGTGTGCAGCAGGACGTGCAGGGGGTCGGCGCCGAGCGCGGCGCCCAGCAGCAGTCCCAGGACCGGCAGGCCGGCGAGCATCACCACCGTGGCGCGGGGTCCAGCCAACTGGGCTCGCAGATCGGCACGTTGGTCCCGCTCCGCTCGCAACGCGGCTTCCAGACGGTCGAGTCCGGCCGCGAGGCCCGCGCCCTGGTCCACGGCCACCCGCCAACACGCGGCGAGTCCCAGCAGCCCCTCGGCTCCCGGTGACCGCGCGGCGAGCGCCAGGGCCCGGGGCACGTCGCCGCCGAACCGCGCCGCCGCCAGCACCATGGGCTGTGCCTCGCCCAGCCCGCCCGTGTTCCGCGCGGCCCACTGCAACGCCTCCCCGGGCTGCCGACCCGCGAGCACCTCCCCCGCGAGAGCGGCGCACAGCGCGATCACCGCATCGCCTCGCCTTTCCCCGGCCCGCCTCGTCTCGGCGGCCCGCCGCGCCCGGCGCAGCAGGGGCACTCCGGCCGCCCCCGCGACGACCGGCAGTGCCGAGCCGCCCAGCAGCCCGAGGATCAGACCGGCGACCGGCGCCCACCATTCGGGCCGCCACCGCCCCTGGATCCTGCGCAGGTCGCCGGCCAGGCGCCGCCAGGTCGTGGGCGGCCCGCTGCCGACCACTCCGCCTCCGGCGAGCAGCAACTGCGCCCTCCTGGCCCCCGCGTACGGTCCGCCCGTCAGCCAGGCCGCCGCCCCGGCACAGGCCACGGCAGCAGCCATGGGCATCTCACTCATCACACCCGCCCACCCCTTCGTCGCTCGTCACAGCCCTCTCCTCTCCCTCACCCGTCACGGGTCCCTGCCTTTCCTCACCCGTCACCGGCCCAAGCCCGCTGCTCTCCCCATTGGTCACAGGCACCTGCTCTCCCTCCCTGGTCGCGGGCCTCCGCGTTCCCTCATCCCTCACCCCGCCCTGCGCTGCACCCCCTTCATCTCCGCCCTCGGCCACACCGCATCGCGCCCCTCCGACCTCGCCCAACCGCATCGCGCCCCTTCGCCCTCCTCCACGCCTCATCCCGCCCATTCGTCGTCCTCCTCGGTCCGCAGCAGCTCCCGCAGCCGCTCCCATCCCCGCTCGCGGGCGAAGGCCTCGGGCGTCCAGCGCAGTGCCGGCACGGTCCGCACCAATCCGGACGGGTCCCGCTCCAGCACGTGCACCTCCGCGATCCGCCGTCGGCCTGCCGGGTCACGCGCCAGGTGCAGGACCACCGACAGCGCTGCCGCCAACTGGCTGTGCAGTGCGACCCGGTCGAGCCCGGCCGCCGTGCCGAGCGCCTCCAACCGGGCGGGGACATCACCGGCGGCGTTGGCGTGGACCGTGCCGCACCCGCCCTGGTGGCCGGTGTTGAGCGCGGCCAGCAGATCGACGACCTCCCGCCCCCGCACCTCGCCCACGACGAGGCGGTCGGGCCGCATCCGCAGGGCCTGGCGCACCAGGTCTTCGAGCGTGACGAGCCCCGCACCCTCCTGATTGGCGGGTCTGCTCTCCATACGGACCACGTGCGGGTGGTCCGGTCGCAGCTCCGCCGAGTCCTCCGCCAGGACGATCCGCTCCCCCGGCCCGACCAGGCCGAGGAGCGCACTCAGCAAGGTCGTCTTGCCGCTCCCCGTACCGCCGCTGACCAGGAAGGACAACCGTGCTCGCAGCAGGGCCCGCAGCACCCGGTCGCCACCCGGCGGGACCGTGCCGGCGGCCACGAGTTCCCCGAGCGTGAAAGCGCGGTGCCGTGCGACGCGCAGCGACAGGCAGGTGCAGCCGACGGCCACCGGGGGCAGCACCGCGTGCAGTCGCGTCCCGTCCGGCAGCCGGGCGTCGACCCATGGGCGGGCGTCGTCCAGCCGCCGTCCGGCCACCGCCGCGAGTCGCTGCGCGAGGCGTCGCACGGCCGCCGCGTCCGGGAAGGAGACACCGGTCGGTTCGAGGCCGCCGCCGCGGTCGACCCACACCCGGTCCGGCGCGGAGACCAGAACGTCCGTCACCCGGGGATCGGCCAGCAGCGGCTCCAGAGGGCCACTGCCGATCAGTTCGGAGCGCAGATGCTCGGCCGCCCCGAGGACCTCCGCGTCCCCGAGGACCCGGCCCTGTTCGCGGAGGGCCTGCGCCACGCGCGCGGGAGTGGGGTCTGCCCCGCTCTCGGCGAGCCATTGCCGTACGCCGTCCAGCAGCGCCCCGGCCTCTCTCGTCCGTTCGAGGCCGAGCGGCCCGCTCATGACCTGCCCGTCTCTGTCAGCGCCCGCTCCCAGAACTCCTTGCAGAAGCGGGCGAGGGGCCCCCGTGCGGTCGCACCCGGCGGCGCCTTCCCACCGTCCGGGCGCAGCAGGCCCGCCTCGACGGGCACCTCGCCGGCCAGCGGCAGCCCGAGCAGGCGGGACACCTCACCGTCGTCGAGCCCTGGTCCGTAGGGGCCGCGGACCGCCACCCGCAGGTCGCGCAGCACCATGCCGACGGCGGAGGCCACGCGCCCGGCCGCGGCGACGGCACGCAGTTCGGCGGGGACCACGAGGAGACCCAGGTCGAGTTGGGCCAGCACCTCGGCGCCCGAGTCGTCGATGCGGCGTGGCAGGTCGACGACCACCGTGCCGCCCCTGCGGCGGGCCGCCGCGAGCACCGCTCGCACAGCTTGGGGCGCGATGGCCACGCAGTCGCCTCGGTCCCAGCTCAGGACGCTCAATGCGTGCAGCCGGGGCAGCGACTCCTCCAAGGCGCCGCCGCCGACTCGCCCCCGTGAGGCGGCGAAGGCGGGCCAGCGCAGGCCTTCGGCGCTCTCGCCGCCGAGGAGCACGTCGAGTCCACCGCCCAGCGGGTCGGCGTCCACCAGCAGTGTGCGCAGCCCTTCGCGTGCCGAGGTGACGGCGAGGGCGCAGGCGAGCGTGGACGCTCCGGCGCCGCCGCGGCCGCCGATCACACCGACGGTGAGGGCGGGCCGGCCGATGCCCTCGGCGACGTCGGCGATGCGGTCGACCAGCCACTGCTCGCCGTCGGGAAGCATCAGGACGTGGTCTGCGCCGATCTCCACGGCGCGCTGCCACACCCCCGAGTCGTCCTGGTCGCGACCGACGAGGACCACCCCGCGTCGGCGGGCGGCCCCCCGCACGCGACGTGCCGCGTCGTCGCCGACCAGGACGAGCGGCGCGGACTCCCAACTGCCCCGGCGCTCCGGCGCAGAGTGGTGCACCTCCGGCGTGGCGCCGGCCGCGGCGCACAGGCGCAGCAGGTCGTCGAGGAGATCCGGGTCCTCCGTGACGATCAGAGGCTTGCCCGGCCGCCCAGCGGCGGTGGGCGGTGGTTCGTGCGTGACGGCTCCGGTCATGTTTTCCATCCCCCTTCACGGCGGGGTCGCGCAGTGTCAGCGGCCCCCTGATTCACCAATGCGCGGAGAACCGGAGTGCGGTCTCCGTATGAGCGGCCACCGGAAACCGGCAGCGGGCCACCGGCAAACGGAACCGACCGTGTGAAGTCGGCCCGAGCGGAGGCGTGGGAATCACGGTGCGACGAACCCGGAAATCGTGTGGATCTTGGTGGAAAACTGTGGACGGGTGGACAGTTGTGAATATCGCCGTCACCCAAACCGGTGAGCACGGCGCCATCTCCTGTGCGACTCCCGCAGAGCAGTCCGACGACTACGCACCGTGACGGTTCGGGGGCATGCGAAAGAGGCGGCCGCAGCCGCCTCGAGACGGCGCATCCGCCGCGTTCAGAAGGAGAAAACCCGCCCGGACATGCGACGACCCCCGCCGGGGGGGAGAGCGGGGGTCGTCTCCACGGCCGACTCGGGGGGGGAGGAGCCGGACCGGGTTAGCACGGTCGCGAACGATCCGTGACTTCCATGGTGTACCCGAGAGCCCTCTCAGGCAAACCCACGCGCCCACCTTACGCCGAATGGGCTGCCCCTATGCTCTTGGTTGTGGAAAACCACTCCTTGCCCCGCACAGCGGCCTTCTTTGACCTGGACAAGACGGTCATTGCGAAGTCGAGCACGCTCACCTTCAGCAAGTCCTTCTACCAAGGCGGGCTGATCAACCGTCGGGCGGCCTTGCGCACCGCATACGCCCAGTTCGTGTTCCTCGTCGGTGGCATGGACCACGACCAGATGGAACGGACTCGCGAGTACCTGTCCGCCCTCGTCCGCGGCTGGAACGTCCAGCAGGTGAAGGAGATCGTGGCCGAGACCCTGCACGACCTGATCGATCCGCTGATCTACGACGAGGCGGCCTCGCTGATCGAGGAGCACCACGTCGCCGGTCGCGACGTGGTGATCGTCTCCACGTCGGGCGCGGAGGTGGTCGAGCCGATCGGCGAGCTGCTCGGGGCGGACCGTGTGGTCGCCACCCGCATGGTCGTGGGCGAGGACGGCTGCTTCACCGGCGAGGTGGAGTACTACGCGTACGGCCCGACGAAGGCCGAGGCGGTCAAGGAGCTGGCCGTCTCCGAGGGCTACGACCTCTCCCGCTGCTACGCCTACAGCGACTCGGCGACCGATCTGCCGATGCTGCAGTCGGTCGGGCATCCGCACGCGGTGAACCCGGACCGGGCGTTGCGGCGTGAGGCAGTGGCGCGCGGATGGCCGATCCTCGACTTCCACCGGCCGGTGCGGCTCAAGCAGCGGATCCCCGCCTTCTCCGTGCCGCCTCGCCCGGCGCTCGTCGCCATGGCGGCCGTAGGAGCGGCGGCGGCCACCGCGGGCCTGGTCTGGTACGCCAGCAGGCGGCGGGCGGCGACGGTCTGAGGCTGGTGCCCGGCGGCGGCGACGGTCTGAGACGGGTGCCCGGCGGCGACGGTCCGAGGCGAGCGCCGAGCTCCGTCCGCAGCGATCGCCCCCGAATCGCGCCGCAATGACCGTTTCCTTGGAATTCACTGTTGTTTGAGAGTAAAAGTAAAGAACTGGTGCCAGGACTTCCGCTTGTCCGGGTCCTGGAGTACAAAGGACTCAACGGCCCGCGAGACCAAGGACATCCGAGAGGATCACCTTAATAACGCATTTGGCCCCACGGACCGCGCATGAGAACCGGGCACCCACGCGACGTCGACCCGTCGATTACGGGCCAGCCGCACCAGGTCACGGGCAAAGTCCCGACCTGATGGGCATATATCGAGGACGCTTGGTAACCGGGTGATCATGCCAGCGGCGGTACGAGGACTCGTACCGCCGCAACCCTTTGCACGGCCCCCGCGCGGGGCCTTTTTCATGCCCCTGCGCCCACGCGCGCGCGAATGCCGCTACCGCTCCGCATGCCCCGGGTGTCGTCACCACGCTCCGCGCGCGTGAAGCGTCGCCTCACGCCGCTCCCCGCTGCAGCGCCTCGCACACCGCCGTCGACTCGCGGGCGCCCAGCTCCACGGCCTTGCCGCAGTGGGTGATCCACGCCGCCATGCCGTCCGGGGTGCCGGACACATAGCCGTCCAGGGCCGCGAGGTACGCCGCACGGCCGAGCTCGGCGTGGCCGACCTCGGCGGGGCAGACCGACTTGGGGTCGAGGCCGCTCCCGATCAGGACGACGCGCTCGGCGGCCCGCGCCACCAGACCGTTGTGGGAGGTGAAGGGGCGCAGCGCCAGGAGTTCCCCGTGCACGACCGCGGCCGTCACCAGGGCGGGCGCGGACCCTCCCGCGATGATCAGCTCGGACAGACCCTCCAAGCGGCCGGCCAGCTCGTCCGCGCCCGGCAGCGGCAGTTCGATCAGCGGTTCGTCGACCGCCTCCCCGGCGTGGCGCGGGCGACCGACCTCGTCACCGTCGCTCGCGGCGGCGACGAGGTGCAGGCGCGCCAGCACCCGTAGGGGCGACTGCCGCCAGATGGACAGCAACTGGCCCGCCTCCGCGGTGAGCCGCAGCGAGGCGCCCATGACGCGCGCCTCGCCGTCCACACCGAAGTCGCTACGACGGCGCACCTCCTCCAGGGCCCAGTCCGCCCCGGACAGCGCCGCCGAGCCGCGGGCTCCGCGCAGAGCGGCCTCGGACGTGACCGCGCCGCTGCGGCGGCGCATGACGCGGTGACCGTAGACCCGGTCCACGGCCTTGCGGACGGACTCCACGGACTCGGCCACTCCGGGCAACGAGCCCAGGGCCGCAAGCGGATCGGCGGACGCGCCTGTCGTACTCATGAGTACGACACTACGCAACCGGTGCCCGCACCCCACGAAGGAGTGGTCTTCTTCACGCACTCCTGTCACCTACAGCTATGCGGTCACTACGCTTGGTGAACATGAAAATTGCTTTCGTCGGGAAGGGCGGCAGCGGCAAGACGACGCTGTCCTCCCTCTTCATCCGTCACCTCGCCGCCGGCGGCGCACCCGTCATCGCGGTCGACGCGGACATCAACCAGCACCTCGGCCCAGCGCTCGGCCTCGACGAGTCGGACGCCGCCGCACTGCCCGCGATGGGCGACCGGCTGCCGTTGATCAAGAACTATCTGCGCGGTTCCAATCCCCGTGTCGCCTCGGCCGAGACGATGATCAAGACGACACCGCCCGGCGAGGGCTCACGTCTGCTGCGGGTGCGCGAGGACAACCCGGTGTACGACGCGTGCGCCCGGTCGGTGGAACTCGACGGCGGCGCCGTCCGTTTGATGGTCACGGGGCCTTTCACGGAAGCCGACCTGGGGGTCTCCTGCTACCACTCCAAGACGGGAGCGGTGGAGCTGTGCCTGAACCACATGGTGGACGGTCGTGACGAGTACGTCGTGGTGGACATGACCGCCGGCTCGGATTCCTTCGCCTCCGGCATGTTCACCCGCTTCGACATCACGTTCCTCGTGGCCGAACCGACCCGCAAGGGGGTCTCCGTCTATCGCCAGTACAAGGAGTACGCCCGCGACTTCGGTGTCGAGCTGATGGTCGTCGGCAACAAGGTGCAGGGCCGGGACGACATCGACTTCCTCCGCGCCGAAGTCGGCGACGACCTGCTCGTGACGGTCGGGCACTCGGACTGGGTGCGTGCGATGGAGAAGGGCCGGCCGCCCCGGTTCGAGCTCCTCGAGGACGCCAACCGTCACGCCCTGAACCTGTTGCGGACGACCGCCGACTCGGCGTACGGCAAGCGGGACTGGGACCGCTACACCCGCCAGATGGTGCACTTCCACCTCAAGAACGCCGAGTCCTGGGGCAACGAACGCACCGGGGCCGACCTGGCGGCGCAGGTCGACCCCGACTTCGTCCTGGGGGAAGGCGTCACCGCCGCAGCCTCCGTGTGACGGAGACGACCGCTCCCCTTCGGCAGGCGCCTCGTCGGCGGCGCCTGCCGTGACCGGCGGCACCCGTGCCGGCCGGCGTCGGCCGTCCTCGTCGGCTACTGCCTCGCCGCCGGCGCCCCGGGCACTCCCTTGGGGGCCGGAGCCGGGTGGCCGGAGAGGAAGGACGCCCAGCCCTGCTTCGGGGCCTCGCCCACGTCCAGGGTGCGCATCCTGGCGAGGACCGCCGGGTCCTGGGCGTCCAGCCAGTCGGCCAACTGCCGGAAGGACACGCAGCGCACGTCGGGTTTGTTGCAGACGTGCTCGACGACCTGCTCGACGGCGCGCATGTACGTGCCGCCGTTCCAGGACTCGAAGTGGTTGCCGATGATCAGCGGCGCGCGGTTGCCGTCATAGGCCCGGTCGAAGCCCTTGAGCAGGCTCTCGCGCATCTGGTCGCCCCAGTAGGCGAACTTGGCCCGGTCGCCCTGGGTGGCGGTGCCGGACTGGTTGACCATGTAGTTGTAGTCCATGGTGAGCTGCTCGTAGCGGTGGCCGGGGAAGGGCACGAGCTGCATCGAGAGGTCCCACAGGCCCTGCTTCTTGGCGGGCCAGACCTGGTTGTTGACGCCGCTGGTGTCGTAGCGGAAGCCGAGCCTGCGCGCGGCCGTCATGAAGTTCTTCTGGCCCTCGAGGCAGGGCGTGCGCGCGCCGACGAGCTCCTTGTCGTAGTCGAAGGGCAGCGGGGCCGCTTTCTTCATGCCGGTGTTGGTCTTCCAGGTCTTGACGAACTGTTTGGCCTGGTCGATCTCGTCCTTCCACTCCTCGACGGACCACTCGCCGACGCCGCCGTTCTTGCCGCAGAAGTGGCCGTTGAAGTGGGTTCCGATCTCGTTGCCCTCCAGCCACGCCAGGCGCAGCTGCTTCACGGTGTCGGCGATGCCCTGCTCGTCGTTGAACCCGATGTCCGAGCGGCCCGGCGAATGCTGCGGCGGCTTGTACAGGTCGGCCTTCTCCCCCGGCAGCATGTACACGCCGCTGAGGAAGTAGGTCATGGTCGCGTGGTTGTCCCTGGCGACCTTGCGGAAGTGGGAGAACAGCTTCTGGCTGTCCTCGCCGGCGCCGTCCCAGGAGAAGACCACGAACTGTGGCGGCTTCTGGCCCGGCTTCAGGCGTTCGGCTCTGGGCAGGTGGGGCTGCGCTCCGGTGTACGCGGTGGAGCCGTCGCCGATCAGCCTGACGAGGCTCTTGGGCGCCGGAGCCGGCTTCGCCTTCTCCGCCCCCGCAACCCCTTCCTCGGAGCCATGGGAACCACCGGTTCCCGTGGCGCAACCGGCGAGCGATGCGGCTACGGCCGCGGCGACCACTGCGCCTACGGCGATCCTCTGGGTGGCGGCCATGTTCCGCCCACCTTCTTCCTTCTCTCGGCCAACGCCGACGACGGCGTTCTCTGACGACGCGCCGGAACGAGCCGACGGCGCCGTCAAGATCGCATGAGACCGAGAGGGAATTAATACGACAAGCCGATGAAAAGACCACTTCACCCTTTTAGGCGAACTCCTGCCCTATTTGCCGCAAAAATCCATGCTTGACCTTTACTCTGCATTACGATTCGTTTACCGAGCGTTGAAATTCATCCCGCCGCTGCACGCCGTGACCCACGGCCGCGACCGCCCCCGCCACAGCCGGGGGACCACCTGTTCCGCGACCGCGCTGCCCCGGAGGAGACGGGAACCATGTCCGCCTGCGTCCCCACCCGCACCACCGCCCACTCGACGCACACGAAGCGCGTCCAGCAGCCCCACAGTCCGCCACCGCCCCCTCGTCGCCGCTTCCGTGTCGCGGGCGCCGACGTGTCCGCCTCGATCGCGGTGTTCCTGATCGCCCTGCCGCTGTCCCTCGGCATCGCCCTCGCCACCGGCGCGCCCCTTCAGGCCGGCCTCGTGGCCGCCGCCGTGGGCGGGATCGTCGCCGGCTGGATCGGCGGGTCGCCGCTCCAGGTCAGCGGCCCCGCGGCGGGTCTGACCGTCGTCACCGCCGATCTCATCCAGCGCTACGGATGGCGGACGACCTGCGCCATCACCGTCCTCGCCGGACTCGCCCAACTGGGCCTCGGCTGCCTGCGCGTGGCGCGCACGGCCCTCGCGGTCAGTCCCGCCATCGTGCACGGCATGCTCGCCGGCATCGGCGTCACCATCGCCGTAGCCCAGCTCCATGTCGTCCTCGGCGGCAACCCGCAGAGCTCCGTCCTCGACAACCTGCGCAGTCTGCCGCCCCAGTTGGCCCACCTGCACCCGTCGGCCGTCGTCGTGAGCGCGCTGACGCTGGCCCTGCTGCTGCTCTGGCCGCGTATCCCCGGCCGGGCGGGGCGTCTGCTCAACAAGGTGCCCGCCGCACTGGTCGCGGTCACCGGCGCCACCACGATGGCCGCGCTCGCCGGCCTCACCCTGCCGAAGGTCGACCTGCCGTCCTGGAGTAGTCACGCCCTGGCCGGGCTCCCCGAGGGACCGGTGCTCGGGCTGGTGGCCGCCGTCCTCACCACCACGCTCGTCTGCAGTGTCCAGTCGCTGCTCGGAGCGGTCGCCGTGGACAAGATGATCGCCACCCGGCCCGGCCTGCTCGGCTCCCGCTCCGCCCGCGTCGGCCGCTCCGATCTGGACCGCGAGCTGCTCGGCCAGGGCGCGGCCAACATCGTCTCCGGCGCACTCGGCGGACTCCCGGTCGCGGGCGTTGCCGTGCGCAGCTCGGCGAACGTCCGAGCCGGTGCCGTGAGCCGGAACTCCACGATGCTGCACGGCGTTCTCGTAGTAGTCGCCGCGCTGCTGATGGTCCCGATCCTGGATCTCATCCCGCTCGCCTCACTCGCCGCCCTGGTGATGGCCGTCGGCATCCAGATGGTGTCCCTGCACCACATTCGCACGGTGACGCGCCACCGAGAGGTACTGGTGTACGCCGTCACCACCCTCGCAGTGGTGGTCCTCGGCGTCCTCGAAGGCGTGGCCCTCGGCATCGCCGTGGCCGTCGCGGTGGCCCTGCACCGCCTCGCCCGCACCCGCATCACGCACCATGAGAAGGAAGGAGCCCATCACGTACAGGTCAGAGGCCAGTTGACGTTCCTCGCGGTGCCGCGGCTCAGCCGCATCCTGCACCTCGTCCCCCAAGGAACCCATGTCGTGGTCGAGTTGGACGGCTCCTTCATGGATCACGCCGCCTACGAGTCACTGCAGCACTGGCAGAAGACGCACACCGCACACGGCGGCTCGGTCGACCTGACCGGACGGCGCTCCGCCTTCGGGGGCAGAGTCCTCGAGGCTGCCGTCGCCGAAGGCGCCGGCCACGGCCAGGAAGCGGGCACGGCCCTCGCCGACTGCCGCTGCCGACCCTGGACGCCTTGGCGCAACCACCAGTGCGAGCAACCGCGTTCCGCTCCCCTGTCACTCGACCACGGTGCCGGGGACGGTGCGGACGGTGGCTTGGGCGGCGGTACCGGCAGCGGTACGGCCGGCATGTCCGGCAGCTCGGAGTCGACACCGGCGGCCGGGCAGCCGGTCGGAGGGCACGGCGAGCCGCTGCACGGTGAACCGACGCATGGCGAACCAACGCATGACGAACCACCGCATGGCGAACCGGTTCACGGCCTCACGCGCGACAGTGAATCCGACGGGTCGGCGGCCGGAGCCGGGGCCGACGAGGCCCGGCCGGGGTTCGACGGGCCCGCCGATGCCGACGGCATTCCCGAGGTCGGCAGTGTTCCCGGCAACGGCGCCTCCGCCCGCACCGGGAGGTCCGCTGACGGCCACGCAGACGCCTGGGCCCGCCGGACCGCCGGGACCGCCGGCACCGGCGGAGCCGTGGGGTCCGGGAGCGGAACCGAGGCGCGGACGTCCGGGCCGAGCGCACGTCGGCTCGTCCGTGGGATCAGCGCGTTCCAGCGCAACACCGCGCCGCTGGTGCGGGGCGAGCTGGCTCGACTGGCGCGGGAGGGGCAGCAGCCGTCCCAGCTGTTCCTCGCCTGCGCCGACTCACGACTGGTCACGTCGATGATCACCTCCAGTGGTCCAGGCGACCTGTTCGTGGTGCGCAATGTGGGCAACCTGGTGCCCCCGCCCGGCGAGGACAGCGGGGACGACTCGGTGGCCGCCGCGATCGAGTACGCGGTGGACGTGCTGAACGTGCGGTCCATCACGGTGTGCGGGCACTCGGGGTGCGGAGCCATGCAGGCGCTGCTCACCTGCGAGCCCGGCGCGGCACGCACTCCACTGAGACGGTGGCTGCGGCACGGCCTGCCGAGCCTGGAGCGGATGGCCGACGCCGGCCGTCCGGTCGCCCGGCTGGCCGGACGGGCCGCGGCGGACACGGTCGAGCAGCTGTGCCTGACCAACGTCGTCCAGCAACTGGAGCACCTGCGGACGCACCCGTCCGTGACTCGGGCGCTGCAGGCCGGGGCGCTGGAGTTGCACGGCCTGTACTTCCACGTCGGCGAAGCGCAGACGTATCTGCTCACCGAGGCCGGGCAGGGCGACGGCGAGGTCTTCGACCACGTGGGGGTGACGGATGCAGGGGTGTCGGACGCAGGAGTGACCGACGTGTCCGCCTGAGCCTCGACGCGCATACGTCAACACACCGCGCACCGTTGCCCTTCCGGACTCGGACGGGAGGGCAACGGCCCCTGCGGAGAGGGGCGGGCGGTGTGAGAGGCGTTACACCCGCTGAACTCCTTCCGCTCCGTGTCCGTGGGTACGGATGACCCCTGGCTCACCGTGGCGGGGGCGAGCACCTCGTGTCACCCCGGCCCGCCCCGATACCGACCCCGTCCCGGCCTCCGTCCCGGCCCCCCGCCCGCGACCCGGACGCTCCACCCGGTCCCGGACAGGTCTAAACCAATTATTCGTCGGCCCTTGTCACCGGCCCCTCGGGTCTGATGAGCTGTGGCCTGGGACACAACGGACACGGACACCCTTCGAGAGGGAGATGTCGTGAACAACGAAAGCCTGGCCAACCTGCTGGGGGAGGAGAGTGGCGTATGACCGAGTCTCCTTCACTTTCCAACCTGCTCAAGGAAGAGCGCAGGTTCACGCCGCCCGCCGAGCTGGCGGCCCACGCCAACGTCACGGCGGAGGCGTACGAGCAGGCCAAGGCTGACAGGCTCGGCTTCTGGGCCGAGCAGGCCCGTCGGCTCGCCTGGGCCAAGGAGCCGACCGAGACGCTGGACTGGTCCAACCCGCCGTTCGCCAAGTGGTTCAAGGACGGCGCGCTCAACGTCGCCTACAACTGCGTCGACCGGCACGTGGAGGCCGGCAACGGAGACCGGGTCGCCATCCACTTCGAGGGTGAGCCGGGCGACAGCCGCGCTCTCACCTACGCGGAGCTCAAGGACGAGGTGTCCAAGGCCGCCAACGCCCTTCTGGAGCTGGGAGTTCGCAAGGGCGACCGGGTCGCGGTGTACATGCCGATGATCCCCGAGACGGCGATCGCGATGCTCGCCTGCGCCCGGATCGGCGCGGCGCACTCCGTCGTCTTCGGCGGCTTCTCGGCGGACGCGCTGGCCACCCGGATCCAGGACGCGGACGCCAAGGTCGTCATCACGTCCGACGGCGGTTACCGGCGCGGCAAGCCGTCCGCGCTGAAGCCGGCCGTCGACGACGCCGTCGCGCGCGTGGACAGCGTCGAGCACGTCCTCGTGGTGCGGCGCACCGGCCAGGAGGTGGCCTGGACCGAGGGCCGGGACGTGTGGTGGCACGAGGCCGTCGACCGGCAGCCGACCGAGCACACACCCGAGGCGTTCGAGGCCGAGCACCCGCTCTTCATCCTCTACACCTCCGGCACCACGGGGAAGCCGAAGGGCATCCTGCACACCTCCGGCGGCTACCTCACGCAGACCGCGTACACCCACCACGCGGTCTTCGACCTCAAGCCCGAGACCGACGTGTACTGGTGCACAGCCGACGTCGGCTGGGTGACCGGCCACTCGTACATCGTGTACGGGCCGTTGGCCAACGGCGCGACGCAGGTCATGTACGAGGGCACACCCGACACCCCCCACCAGGGCCGCTTCTGGGAGATCGTGCAGAAGTACGGGGTCACGATCCTGTACACGGCGCCGACCGCGATCCGCACGTTCATGAAGTGGGGCGACGACATCCCCGCGAAGTTCGACCTCAGCAGCCTGCGCGTGCTGGGCTCGGTCGGGGAGCCGATCAACCCCGAGGCGTGGATCTGGTACCGCAAGCACATCGGGGGCGACCGCACGCCCGTCGTGGACACCTGGTGGCAGACGGAGACCGGCGCGATGATGATCTCGCCGCTGCCGGGCGTGACGGCGACCAAGCCGGGGTCGGCGCAGACGCCGCTGCCGGGCATCTCCGCGACCGTCGTCGACGACGAGGCCAACGAGGTGCCGAACGGGGGCGGCGGCTATCTGGTCCTGACCGAGCCGTGGCCGTCGATGCTGCGCACCATCTGGGGCGACGACCAGCGGTTCCTCGACACGTACTGGTCCCGCTTCGAGGGCAGGTACTTCGCGGGCGACGGGGCGAAGAAGGACGACGACGGGGACGTATGGCTCCTCGGGCGCGTCGACGACGTGATGCTGGTGTCGGGCCACAACATCTCCACCACCGAGGTGGAGTCCGCGCTGGTGTCCCACCCGTCCGTCGCCGAGGCGGCCGTCGTGGGCGCCGCGGACGAGACGACCGGACAGGCCATCGTCGCCTTCGTCATCCTGCGCGGCACGGCGAACGCGGAGGACGAGCAGCTCGTCGCCGACCTGCGCAACCACGTCGGCGCCACGCTCGGCCCGATCGCCAAGCCGAAGCGCGTCCTGCCGGTCGCGGAGCTGCCGAAGACCCGCTCCGGCAAGATCATGCGCCGGCTGCTGCGGGACGTCGCGGAGAACCGACAGCTGGGTGACGTCACCACGCTGACCGACTCCACGGTCATGGACCTCATCCAGGCCAAGCTCCCCGCCGCACCCAGCGAGGACTGAGCCCCGGGAGGCCTCCCTCGGGGGTCCCCGCGGACACGCTCGCCACCAGGGCCGTCCGGCGCGTGCTGCGCCGGGCGGCCCTTTGCGCGCCTGCGCGTCCGCACCCGGGGCCGCCCCATTCCCTGCCCGCGAGCGGCACCCGAGCCGCACCCGAGGGAGACCCGTGCCCTGCACAGGAGCCGCACGCTCCTGATGCGTCCCGCCGTGCCGCGGGTAGGCTCAGGAAGAAACGTGAACCTCAGGTGCGCCGGGAAGTCTGGTCGGCATGTGCTCAGCCCTGCCCACCGACCGGAGGTCTCCCCCGTGAACGCGCCCCGCCCCCCGGCCCCCTCCCCCCGCAAGGTGTTCGGACGGCTCTCCCTCCCCGAACGGAACTTCGTCGCGGACGCCCTGCGCACCGAGACCGTCGGCGGGGTGCTGCTGCTCGCGGCGGCCGTGGCCGCGCTGATCTGGGCGAACGTACCCGCACTGCACGACGCCTACGAGAGCGTGAGCCACTTCCACCTGGGTCCCTCGGCCCTCGGACTCCACCTGTCCGTGGAGCACTGGGCGGCCGACGGTCTCCTCGCCGTGTTCTTCTTCGTCGCCGGCATCGAACTCAAACGCGAACTCGTCGCCGGTGACCTCAAGGACCCGAGGGCCGCCGCGCTCCCGGTCGCGGCCGCCCTGAGCGGCATGGCCGTGCCGGCGCTCGTCTACACGCTCACGAACCTCACGGGCGGCGGCGACATGAGCGGCTGGGCCGTGCCCACGGCCACCGACATCGCGTTCGCGCTCGCCGTGCTCGCCGTCATCGGCACCTCGCTGCCGAGTGCGCTGCGCGCCTTCCTGCTCACCCTCGCCGTCGTCGACGACCTCTTCGCGATCCTGATCATCGCGGTCTTCTTCACGAGCAGCATCAACCTGGCCGCGCTCGGCGGCGCGGCCGCGGGGCTCGTCGTCTTCTGGCTCCTGCTGCGCTCGGGCGTACGCGGCTGGTACGTGTATCTGCCGCTCGCGCTGATCGTGTGGGCGCTGATGTACAACAGCGGCGTCCATGCCACGATCGCCGGCGTCGCCATGGGGCTGATGCTGCGCTGCACGACGCGCGACGGCGAGGAGCGCTCCCCCGGCGAGCGGATCGAGCACCTGGTGCGGCCCTTCTCCGCCGGGGTCGCGGTCCCGCTGTTCGCCCTGTTCAGCGCCGGGGTGACCCTCTCGGGCAACGCCCTGGCGGACGTGTTCGGCCGGCCGGAGACGCTGGGCGTAGTGCTCGGCCTCGTGATCGGCAAGACGCTAGGCATCTTCGGCGGGACCTGGCTGACCGTCCGTTACACCCGGGCTTCGCTCAGCGAGGACCTGGCCTGGGCGGACGTCTTCGCCGTCGCGTCCCTCGCCGGCATCGGTTTCACCGTCTCGCTGCTGATCGGGGAGCTGGCCTTCGAGGGCGACGCGGCCCTGACCGACGAGGTGAAGGCCGCCGTCCTGCTGGGCTCGCTGATCTCGGCGACCCTGGCGACGGTGCTGCTGAAGCTGCGCAACGCCCGGTACCGCCGGATGTGCGAGACGGAGGAGCGCGACGAAGACCTCGACGGCATCCCCGACGTCTACGAGCAGGACGACCCGGCGTACCACCTGCGGATGGCGGAGATCCACGACCGCAAGGCCGCCGAACACCGCCGGACGGCCGAGGAGATCGGCCGGCGGATCGCCCAGGAGGATGCCGCCGCGCGCCACGGGCTTGCCGAAGTGCCGGGCGGGGCAGGCGAGGACGGCGACCGTCCGGCATGATCTGACGGGACGGTACAAAAGAACCCGGAACCGAAACCGGAAACGAACCCGGAAACGACCGGCTCCGAAACTGGAAACGAACCGGGCCCGAAGCCGGGCAGAAGCCGGAAACGCATCCGGCACCCCGGCCCTCGGGACCCGGAAACACAGAGCAGCAGGAGAGGGAGAACGCGATGAGCGCACCCGACGGCAGCCCGGTCGGCGCCGAACGCAGCATCGGCCAGCTGTTCGCCTCGGCGACGACCGAATTGTCGGCGCTGGTGCATGACGAGATCGCGCTGGCGAAGGCGCAGTTGAAGCAGGACGTCAAGCGCGGCGCCGTGAGCGGCGGGGCGTTCTCGGTGGCCGGCGCGGTCCTGGTGTTCTCCCTGCCGATGCTGAACTTCGCCCTGGCGTACGGCATCCGGACCTGGAGCGACTGGAACCTGGCGATCTGCTTCCTGCTGTCCTTCGCGGCGAACGTGCTGGTGGCGGTCGTCCTGGTAATGATCGGCGTGGTCTTCGCCAAGAAGGCGCAGAAGGGCAAGGGGCCGCAGAAGGTGGCCGCGTCCATGAAGGAGACGGCGGGCGTCCTGCAGAACGCCAAGCCGCACCCGCGGCCCGAGCTGCCCCAGGAGCGGGCGCCGGAGGCCCTCGAGGCTGTGGCACGCTCGTCGTCATGACGGACCCCGCGCTTCCCTCACCGCCGCCCGCCTCGCTCGTACGGCCGGACGCGGTCTTCGGCACGCCGGTCACCCACCGCGAGGTCGCCGCGAACGGCGCGCGGTTCCACATCGCGGAGGCGGGTGACGGTCCGCTCGTCATGCTCGTCCACGGCTTCCCGCAGTTCTGGTGGACGTGGCGGCACCAGCTGGTCGCGCTGGCCGACGCCGGTTTCCGCGCCGTGGCCATGGACTTGCGGGGCGTGGGCGGCAGCGACCGCACGCCCCGCGGCTACGACCCGGCCAACCTCGCCCTCGACATCACCGGCGTGATCCGCTCCCTGGGCGAGCCGGACGCCGCGCTGGTCGGCCACGACCTCGGCGGCTACCTGGCGTGGACGGCGGCCGTGATGCGCCCCAAGCTCGTGCGGCGGCTCGTCGTCGCGTCGATGCCGCATCCCCGGCGCTGGCGCTCGGCGATGCTGGCCGACGTCCGGCAGACCGCCGCGAGTTCCCACATCTGGGGGTTCCAGCGGCCGTGGATCCCGGAACGGCAGCTCACCGCCGACGACGGCGAGCTGGTGGGCCGGCTGATGCGGGACTGGTCAGGGCCGCGGCTGCCGGAGGACGACGCGGTGGAGACCTACCGGCGCGCGATGTGCATCCCCTCCACCGCGCACTGCGCCGTCGAGCCGTACCGGTGGCTGGTGCGCTCGCTGGCGCGTCCGGACGGCGTCCAGTTCTACCGGCGTATGAAGCGGCCGGTGCGGGTGCCCACGCTGCATCTGCACGGCTCCCTCGATCCGGTGATGCGCACCCGCAGTGCGGCCGGTTCCGGCGAGTACGTCGAAGCGCCGTACCGCTGGAGGCTGTTCGACGGACTCGGGCACTTTCCGCACGAGGAGGATCCGGTCGCGTTCTCCACTGAACTGGTCAGTTGGTTGAAGGATTCCGAACCCGACCGGTGACCGTTCGATCGCGATCGGTACACCGTTCGGCCGGGCCCGGACATCCGGCTCGGCACACCTGTACGACGATCAGCCAAATGCCTGACGCATAGGCCAATTGGCGGCTGCCCGGGCGGTTATCGACCTTGGGGCAGGGGCAGACGTCCGGGTATGGGCTGGACGCACGACTACAGTGACGCAGGACGCAACCGCCGCTCGGCCAGTGGCCTGAGCCCCCACCGACGAGGCGCGGACCCGCAACTTCCGGATTCCGATCTCCGGGTGGGCATCCCGCGCATCCTGCGCCGCCGGGCCCGCTGGGTCTCGGTCCGCCTGCGCCACCCTCGAGGCTGACACAGGCCGCGGGCGGCCCTGGGCGAACGCGGCCGAAGCCCCCGTACCGCAACCGCAACCTCGTATGCACCTCGTATGCATTAGGCGAGGAGAGCGCTGAGAGTGCGGAGCGCGCGGTCAGAGAGCGCAGCTGTCGCTGTCCACCTGCTGCCCCGCGGTGCGTCCCGTGGAGATGTCCTGCTGGATCTCGTCCGCGGTGAGGGCGTAGCCGGTTTCGGCGTCGTCCAGGGACTTCGCGAAGACCACGCCGTACACCTTGCCTTCGGGGGTGAGGAGCGGGCCTCCGGAGTTGCCCTGGCGGACGGTCGTGAACAGCGAGTACACGTCACGGCGCACGGTGCCGCGATGGTAGATGTCGGGACCGTTGGCCGTGATGCGCCCGCGTACCCGCGCGGCGCGCACGTCGTACGACCCGTTCTCCGGGAAGCCCGCGACGATCGCGCTGTCGCCGCTCGCCGCGTCCTCGGTGGCGAACCGCAGGGCCGGCGCGTCGAGATCCGGCACGTCCAGGACCGCGATGTCGCGTTTCCAGTCGTACAGCACGACCGTGGCGTCGTACTTGCGTCCCTCACCGCCTATCTGGACGGTGGGCTCGTCGACCCCGCCGACGACGTGCGCGTTGGTCATGACCCTGCGCTCGCCGAACACGAACCCGGTGCCCTCCAGGACCTTGCCGCAGCTCTCCGCGGTGCCCATGACCTTGACGATGGAGCGCTGGGCGCGCTTGGCCACCGCACTGTTCGCCAGCGCCGGGTCGGGCGGCCGGACGTCGGTGATCGGCTCGTTGGAGAACGGGCTGAAGACCTGCGGGAAGCCGTTCTGCGCGAGGACGGAGGAGAAGTCGGCGAACCAGGTGTCGGCCTGGGCGGGCAGCGCCCGGGACACCCCTTGCAGCACGTTGGAGCTGCGGACCTCCTTGCCGAGGGTCGGCAGGGTGGTGCCGGCCAGGGCGGAGCCGATCAGCCAGGCCACCAGCAGCATCGCCACGACGTTGACCAGCGCGCCGCCCGTCGCGTCCAGCGCGCGGGCCGGGGACCAGGTGATGTACCGGCGCAGCTTGTTGCCGAGATGGGTGGTGAGCGCCTGGCCGATCGAGGCGCAGACGATCACCACGATCACCGCCACTACGGCGGCCGTGGTGCTCACCTCGGACTTCTCGGTCAGCGCGTCCCAGATCACGGGCAGCAGGTAGACGGCGACGAGGCCGCCGCCCAGGAAGCCGATCACCGACAGGATGCCGACGACGAAGCCCTGGCGGTAGCCCACCACCGCGAACCAGAGGGCGGCGACCAGCAACAGGATGTCCAGCACATTCACGGGGCTCACCCTGTCATGACCGCCAGTCCAGCGGGACCTGCTTCTCACGGTCCCAGGGCAGCTCCCAGCCCGCGAAGTGCAGCAACCGGTCGATGACACCGGCCGTGAACCCCCACACAAGGGCGGATTCGACCAGGAATCCCGGGCCGTGGTGACCGCTCGGATGCACGGTCGTGGCCCGGTTGCCCGGATTCGTGAGATCCGCCACGGGGACCGTGAAGACCCGGGCCGTCTCACCGGGGTCGACGACGCCCACGGGGCTCGGCTCACGCCACCAGCCCAGCACCGGGGTGACGACGAAGCCGCTGACCGGGATGTACAGCTTGGGCAGCACGCCGAAGAGCTGGACGCCGGACGGATCGAGCCCGGTCTCCTCCTCGGCCTCGCGCAGGGCGGCTCTGAGCGGGCCGTCGCCGTGCGGGTCGCCGTCCTCCGGGTCGAGGGCGCCGCCCGGGAAGGAGGGCTGGCCCGCGTGGGAGCGCAGGGAGCTCGCCCGCTCCATGAGCAGCAGCTCGGGGCCGCGGTCGCCCTCGCCGAACAGGATCAGGACGGCCGACTGGCGCCCCGCGCCGTTCGCCGGGGGGAGGAAGCGGCTGAGCTGGGGCGGCTGGACGGTCTCCACGGCGCGCACCACCGGATCCAGCCAGGCGGGCAGGCCCTCCTTGCTGACCGTCACCGAACCGCCCTGGGTATCGCTCGCTCGCGTCATCGCCACACCACCCCCCGTTCTGCCGAGTCCAACGCCCGGACACCGGCAGATCGTTCCGCGGGTCCCTTGTCGATCACCACGGAGGCAGAGCGCCGCTCAGCACCCGCCTCGATCGGCACGGAGGCAGAGCGCCGTTCAGCACCTGCGTCGACCGCCACAGCGGCAGAGCGCCGTTCAGGACGCGCCTGCCCCGCCGCGGTGGGCCCCGCGGCCGTCAGCTCTCGCGTCATCCGGCCCCCAGCGGCGGGGCCGGCTTCCCGCCCGCGTCCAGGTAGGACTGGGGCGGGTTCAGCCGCTGGCCGGGGAAGCCGCCCTTCTCGTACTTCAGGAGCTTCTTCGCCTTCTCCGGGTCCGTCTCCCCCTCCCCGTACGCCGGGCAGAGGGGGGCGAGGGGGCAGGCGCCGCAGGCGGGCTTGCGGGCGTGGCAGATGCGGCGACCGTGGAAGATCACGTGGTGCGAGAGCATCGTCCACTCGCTCTTGGGGAAGAGCGCCGCTATCTCGGCCTCGATCTTGTCCGGCTCCGTCTGCTCGGTCCACTGCCAGCGCCGTACGAGCCGTTGGAAGTGCGTGTCCACGGTGATCCCGGGCCTGCCGAACGCGTTGCCCAGCACCACGAAGGCGGTCTTGCGGCCGACGCCGGGCAGCTTCACCAGGTCCTCGAGCCGGCCGGGGACCTCGCCGCCGAACTCCTCCACCAGGGCCTTGGAGAGGCCGATCACCGACTTGGTCTTGGCCCGGAAGAAACCGGTGGGACGCAGGATCTCCTCCACCTCCTCCGGGTCGGCGGCGGCCAGGTCCTCCGGGGTGGGGTACTTGGCGAAGAGGCCGGGAGTCGTCTGGTTCACCCGGAGGTCGGTGGTCTGGGCGGACAGGACCGTGGCGACGAGCAGCTGGAACGGATCGACGAAGTCCAGCTCGGGGTGCGCGTAGGGGTAGATCTCCGCGAGCTCGCGGTCGATACGGCGGGCGCGGCGGACGAGGGCGGTGCGGGACTCGGGCTTCCTGACGACGGCCTTCGCTGCCGTGGCGGACTTCTCGCCGGCGACCCGCTTGGCCGGAGCCTTCTTGGCCGGCGCCGTCCTGCCCGGAGCCTGCTTGGCCGGGGCCTTCTTGACCGAAGCTTTCCTGGCCGGGGCCTCACCTGCGGCGGTTTCCGTGGCCGGGGACTTCTTCACCGGCGGTTTCCGTGCCGCCGCCTTCTTCGCCGGAGCGGACCCGTCTGCGGCCCCACGGCCGCCGCTCTGTTCCCCGGAAGCCTTTTCGCCGGCTGCTCCGCCGGTCGTTTCCACGGCTTTCTCACCAGGCATCTCGTTTGCCACCTTTGCCGTTTTCCTACCACCACCAGAGTTCTGTTCGCCCACAGCGGAAACGCGACGTACAACCACCCGCCCAGCCCCCTAGGCCTGTGCTCTCACCGGCGTTTTGGACACTCGGCCAGCCTAAAGCCCGGGACCGACATCCGCCCCGGACCCTGAAGATCAGCCCCCAATTGGACCCCTGCCGCTTACCTCAGGACATGTGTGCGGCATCCTTGTGACAGATCACACTGTTTGGACCTTCCGGCAGAGTGGGGAACACGGTCCCCTGGTACTCGGGGGAGCAAGATCCCCCGAGCAGGTCGACAAGGAGAGAACTCGTGGACGACGTTCTGCGGCGCAACCCGCTCTTCGCGGCACTCGACGACGAGCAGGCCGCGGAACTGCGCGCCTCCATGAGCGAGGTGACCCTGGCCCGCGGCGACTCCCTGTTCCACGAGGGCGATCCGGGCGACCGGCTCTACGTCGTCACCGAGGGCAAGGTCAAGCTCCACCGCACCTCCCCGGACGGCCGGGAGAACATGCTGGCCGTGGTGGGCCCCAGCGAGCTCATCGGAGAGCTGTCGCTCTTCGACCCGGGTCCGCGGACGGCGACGGCCACCGCCCTCACCGAGGTGAAGCTGCTCGGCCTCGGCCACGGCGACCTCCAGCCCTGGCTGAACGCCCGCCCGGAAGTGGCCACCGCACTCCTGCGCGCCGTCGCCCGGCGCCTGCGCAAGACCAATGACGCCATGTCCGACCTGGTGTTCTCGGACGTTCCCGGCCGTGTGGCCCGCGCCCTTTTGGACCTCTCGCGCCGCTTCGGCGTGCAGTCCGAGGAAGGCATCCACGTCGTCCACGACCTCACCCAGGAGGAGCTGGCACAGCTCGTCGGCGCCTCGCGGGAGACCGTGAACAAGGCCCTGGCGGACTTCGCCCAGCGTGGGTGGCTGCGCCTGGAGGCACGCGCCGTCATCCTTCTCGACGTAGAGCGACTGGCCAAGCGCTCGCGCTAGCCGCCAGCCGTCGGCTGCTGGCCGCTGCCCGCTGCCCGCTTCCGAGGGGTGACGCCGGTCGCCGTGACCGACCCTGGGGGCCCACCCGCCCCCAGGCCCCTGCCGACGCCCCTGAGCGGCCGCCTCGTGCGCTCCAGGGGCGCGGGCTTTCACGGCGCGGCCGCGCCGGACCTCCGCCGAGCCGGCGCCCGCGTCTGCGCCCCTCGTATGCACCCGAGCCCGCGCCCGAAAATGATCCGCCGTGCCGCCGTCACGCGCAGCACAGTGGCCCCATGGCAGAAACGCTTCCGTCCAGAGGTCTCGACGCCCAGGGGTTCATCGCGCGCGAAGGCTCCCTCGCGCGCGTGCCGACGGTCTTCCGCCCCGTCGTCGCGACCGCCCGTGACCGCCTCCTCGACCTCTTCGCGGCGCAGCTGCACAGCGCGTACCTCTACGGGTCGATCCCGCGCGGCGCCGCGCGCGTGGGGCGCAGCGACCTCGACCTGCTGGTGGTGCTGCTCGACGAGCCGACCGCACGGGACCGGGCGGCGGCCGATGCGCTCGACGAGACCCTCGACAGCGAGTTCCCGCAGATCGACGGCTGCGGGACGCTCCTGGTCGACCGTCCGCGCGTGCTGAGCGACCTGGAGACGCACGACCTGGGGTGGTTCGTGGCCTGCCTGTGCACTCCCCTGCTCGGTGCGGACCTGGCCGAGCACCTCCCCCGCTACCGCCCCGACTCCCTCCTCGCGCGCGAGACCAACGGCGACCTCGCCCGGCTCCTGCCGCGCTGGCGCGAGCGCATCGCCGCGGCGGACTCCGAGGGCGCCCGGCGGTCTCTCGTGCGGTTCATGTCCCGGCGTCTCGTGCGGACCGGCTTCACCCTCGTCATGCCCCGCTGGAACGGCTGGACGAGCGACCTCCACGAGATGGCGGAGGCCTTCGGCGCCTACTACCCGCGGCGCGCGGAGCAGCTGCGGGCCGCGGCCGTCCTCGGGTACGAGCCCCGGGACGACCGCGCAGTCCTCTCGTCCTACGTCGACGACCTGGGCCCCTGGCTCGCCCTGGAGTACGCGCGCGTGCACGGCGTGAAGGCCCCGAGACCCGACTGACCCGACCCGGCGAGGGGAGCCGACCCGTTCCCTGCGGTGCGGGTCAGATGAGCCCGCGCTCCGTCAGGTACTCCAGCTGGGCCCGCACCGACAGTTCCGCCGCCGGCCACAGCGAGCGGTCGACGTCGGCGTACACATGGGCCACGACGTCGGTGGGGTTGTGCCGGCCGTTCTCGACCGCGGTCTCGACCTGGGCGAGGCGGTGGGCGCGGTGGGCGAGGTAGAACTCGACTGCGCCCTGGGCGTCCTCGAGCACCGGGCCGTGGCCCGGAAGGACCGTGTGGACGCCGTCGTCGACCGTGAGGGACCGCAGCCGCCGCAGGGAGTCCAGATAGTCGCCCAGGCGACCGTCGGGGTGCGCCACGACGGTCGTTCCCCGGCCCAGGATCGTATCGCCGGTCAGGACGGCCCGGTCGGCCGGGAGATGGAAGCACAGGGAGTCGGCGGTGTGGCCGGGCGTCGGGACGACCCGCAGCTCCAGGCCGCCCACGGCGATCACGTCCCCGGCGCCCAGGCCCTCGTCGCCGAGCCGCAGCGCCGGGTCCAGGGCCCGCACCTTCGTGCCGGTCAGCCCGGCGAAACGGACGGCGCCCTCCGCGTGGTCGGGGTGGCCGTGGGTCAACAGGGTCAGCGCGACGCGCTTGCCGGCCCGCCCGGCGGTGTCCACGACGGCGCGCAGATGGCCGTCGTCCAGGGGGCCCGGGTCGATCACGACCGCCAGGTCGGAGTCGGGCTCGGAGACGATCCAGGTGTTCGTGCCGTCCAGGGTCATGGCGGACGCGTTCGGGGCGAGGATGTTGACCGCGCGCGCGGTGGCCGGGCCCGAGAGGGCTCCGCCGCGGGGCTGGCCGGGCAGGGCGGCTGCGTCGGTCATGCCGGGACCCCTTCCCTGGCGCCAGGGACAACGTCGCGGTGGCGGTCGGCGGCCGCGACGACGCCCCCGTACGGCCGACGGGCGCCAGTCCCGCGCGGGCCGGACGGCGCGACCGCGCCCGTGACGCGCGTGCTCACCGTCTCCTTGCCCATGATGCGAGTACCCATGGCGCGGGTGTCCATGGCGCCGGTGCCCGTCATGCGCGTGCCCGACACGAGGACGGGTGTCTTGCGGACGGTTGTCGCGGGGACGTCGGTCGCGCGGAGCGCTGTCGCGGGGACGTCCCTCATCCGGAGCGCTGTCGTGCGGACGGCCGGGCGCCGAGCCGTGCGGAGGGCCGTCATGCGGGCCCCCTTCCCGTGGTCTCGGCGCCGATCCGCTTGGTGAACTCGTCGTGTCCGGGCCAGGAGAGCACGACCTCGCCCTCCACCAGCCGGGCCTGCGCCAGGACGGGGGCGAGGTCGAGGTCCGGGGCCGCGGCGAGCGCTTCCGCCGCCGTGGCGTACGGGGTGAGCCGGCGCAGGGTCGCGATGGTGGGCGGCATCATCAGCAGCTCGCCCTTGTCGTACGAGGCAGCGGCGTCCGCCGGGCGGATCCACACCGTGCGGTCGGCCTCCGTGGACGCGTTGCGGGTGCGCTGTCCTTCCGGCAGCGCGGCCACGAAGAACCAGGTGTCGTAGCGGCGGGGCTCGAACTCCGGGGTGATCCAGCGCGTCCAGGCGCCCAGCAGATCCGACCGCAGGACGAGGCCGCGGCGGTCGAGGAACTCGGCGAAGGACAGCTCACGGGCGGCCACCGCGGCCCGGTCCGTCTCCCATTCGGCGCCCGTGATGTCACCGACGACCGAGTCGGGCGTCGGCCCCGCGAGCAGGACGCCGGCCTCCTCGTACGTCTCGCGCACGGCCGCGCAGACGATCGCCTGTGCGGCCGTCTCGTCGACGCCCAGCCGCTCGGCCCACCACGCACGCGTGGGGCCCGCCCAGCGCACGTGCCGGTCGTCGTCACGGGGGTCGACGCCGCCACCGGGATAGGCGTACGCGCCTCCGGCGAAGGCCATGGAGGCGCGTCGGCGCAGCATGTGCACCACGGGGCCGCCGTCGGTGTCCTTCAGGAGCATGACGGTGGCCGCGCGCTTCGGGACGACCGGAGTGAGCTCGCCGTCCGCCAGCGCGCGGATGCGTTCCGGCCAGTCCTGGGGGAACCACTGCCCATTCGCCATGGGCGCGAGGCTATCCCGTGGTGCGCGAATGTTCGAGAGCTCCCCGAGGTCAGCGCGCTCCCACGGAACGCCTGCTCGACGCCGGGGAACGGCGGGACAGGCCCTGAGCCGGCAGCACAGGCCCTACGGAGCGAGCTCCACCTGGATCTCGACCTCGACCGGCGCGTCCAGCGGCAGCACCGCGACGCCCACCGCACTGCGCGCGTGCACGCCCTTGTCGCCGAAGACCTCGCCCAGCAGCTCGCTCGCGCCGTTGAGCACGGCGGGCTGGCCGGTGAAATCCGAGGCCGAGGCCACGAAGCCGACGACCTTCACCACGCGCGCGACGCGGTCCAGGTCGCCCGCGACGGACTTGACGGCGGCCAGGGCGTTCAGCGCGCAGGTGCGGGCCAGTGCCTTGGCCTCCTCGGGGGTGACCTCGGCGCCGACCTTGCCGGTGACGGGCAGCTTGCCGTCGACCATGGGCAGCTGGCCGGCGGTGTACACGTACGGGCCGGACTGCACCGCGGGCTGGTAGGCCGCGAGGGGCGGCACGACCGCCGGCAGGGTCAGGCCGAGCTCGGCGAGCCTCGCCTCGACCGCGCTCACGCCTTCGCCCGCTTCAGGTAGGCGACGAGCTGCTCCGGGTTGTTCGGCCCGGGGACGACCTGGACGAGTTCCCAGCCGTCCTCGCCCCAGGTGTCCAGAATCTGCTTCGTGGCGTGGACGAGCAGCGGCACAGTTGCGTATTCCCACTTGGTCATGGGGGCGACTGTATCCGCTGGCGCGCAGCGCCCTGTTTCACAGGCCATGTGGCCGATTGCCGACCCCGTTGTCCACAGCCTCCCGAGTGCCTCGGGCGCCGACTGGTTACGCTCGAAGGCGTGAGCAGGCTCCAGGTCGTCAGCGGCAAGGGCGGGACCGGCAAGACGACGGTCGCCGCGGCCCTCGCGCTGGCCCTCGCCACGGCAGGGAAGCGGACGCTTCTCGTCGAGGTGGAGGGCCGGCAGGGCATCGCACAGCTCTTCGAGACACAGGCGTTGCCCTACGAGGAACGCAAGATCGCGGTCGCTTCGGGGGGCGGTGAGGTCTACGCCCTCGCCATAGACCCCGAACTGGCCCTTCTGGACTATCTCCAGATGTTCTACAAACTGGGAGGCGCCGGGCGGGCCCTGAAGAAGCTGGGCGCGATCGACTTCGCCACCACCGTCGCACCCGGCCTGAGGGACGTGCTCCTCACCGGCAAGGCGTGCGAGGCGGTGCGGCGCAAGGACAAGAACGGGCGGTTCGTGTACGACCACGTCGTCATGGACGCACCGCCCACCGGCCGCGTGACCCGCTTCCTGAACGTCAACGACGAGGTCGCCGGGCTGGCCAGGATCGGCCCGATACACAATCAGGCGCAGGCCGTGATGAGGGTGCTGAAGTCGGAGCAGACCGCCGTGCACCTGGTCACGCTGCTGGAGGAGATGCCCGTCCAGGAGACCGCGGACGGCATCGCCGAGCTGCGGGCGGCGAAACTGCCGGTGGGGCGGGTCATCGTCAACATGGTGCGGCCGGAGATGCTGGACGAGGACGGTCTGGAACTCGCACGGACCGTGACGCGTTCTTCAGTCGCCCGGTCGTTGTCCGCCGCCGGGCTCGGCGGGGCGCGGCGCGGCGGGCACGCCGAGCGGCTGGTGGACCCGCTCCTGCGGCAGGCCGAGGAGTACGCCGAGCGGTACGCACTGGAGCGCGAGCAGCGCGCGGTCCTCGGCGAACTGGATCTGCCGCTGCACGAACTGCCCTTGCTCGCCGAGGGCATGGACCTCGCGGGCCTGTACCAGCTCGCCAACGAACTGCGGAAGCAGGGGATCGCATGAGCGCGGACCGCAGTCACGACCAGGGGGCCACCCGTCGCCGTCTCACCCCGGCGCCCGTGCTCGATCTCGATCCGCTGCTCGACGACCCGGCGACGCGCATCGTGGTCTGCTGCGGCTCGGGCGGCGTCGGCAAGACGACCACCGCGGCCGCCCTGGGACTCAGGGCGGCCGAGCGCGGCCGCAAGGTGGTCGTCCTCACCATCGACCCGGCACGCCGGCTCGCCCAGTCCATGGGCATCGACTCGCTCGACAACACCCCCCGCCGCGTCAAGGGCGTGGAGGGGGACGGCGAACTCCACGCGATGATGCTCGACATGAAGCGCACCTTCGACGAGATCGTCGAGGCGCACGCGGACGGCGACCGGGCAGCCGCGATCCTGGGCAACCCCTTCTACCAGTCGCTCTCCGCGGGCTTCGCGGGCACCCAGGAGTACATGGCGATGGAGAAGCTGGGCCAGCTGCGGGCCCGGGACGAGTGGGACCTGATCGTCGTCGACACCCCGCCGTCCCGCTCCGCGCTGGACTTTCTGGACGCGCCGAAGCGCCTCGGCTCGTTCCTGGACGGCAAGCTGATCCGCGTCCTGCTCGCACCGGCGAAGGTCGGCGGCCGGGCGGGGATGAAGTTCCTCAACGTCGGGATGTCGATGATGACCGGCGCGCTGGGCAAGCTGCTCGGCGGGCAACTGCTGAAGGACGTGCAGACGTTCGTCGCGGCGATGGACTCGATGTTCGGCGGCTTCCGTACGCGCGCGGACGCCACGTACAAGCTGCTCCAGGCGCCCGGCACGGCGTTCCTGGTGGTGGCGGCTCCCGAGCGGGACGCGCTGCGGGAGGCCGCGTACTTCGTGGAGCGGCTGGCCGCCGAGGACATGCCGCTGGCCGGTCTGGTCCTCAACCGGGTCCATGGCAGCGGTGCCGCCCAGCTGTCCGCCGAGCGGGCGCTCGCCGCTGCGGAAAATCTTGAAGAGCCCGGCATTGTGGATCAGGACGGCGGGAAAGCTGGAGTTCGTAACTCTCCCGACACCCAAGGCAGTTCAGCACCCCCCGCACCCGATCCGGAGCGCGACGCCCCCACCGAAGCGGCCCGGACCACGGACTCGGACGCACACACGGATCACTCCGGGTCCACCGAGACGGACCGGACGGCGACCTCGGACGCGCACGACGGCGCGGCCGCGGAGCGGACCGTGCACGACCTCACCGCAGGCCTGCTCAGACTGCATGCGGAACGCATGCACCTACTCTCCCGCGAGCAACGCACCCGGGATCGCTTCACCGCACTCCACCCCGAGGTGGCGGTGGCCGAAGTGGCCGCACTCCCCGGTGACGTGCACGACATCACGGGGCTGCGCGACATCGGACAGCGCCTCGCGGCCGACCGGCCGGAGCTGCCCGAGACCGCCGGATCCTGAGCCGAGGGTTCCCCTCAGCCCACCGCCGCGAAGGTCTCGTACATCTGGTCGTCGTCGAGCGGCAGGATGCCCGCCCCACGCTCGTACTCCGAGCGCGCCGTCTCCAGGAGCCGGCGCCAGGAGGTCACCGTCGGCCGCCTGCGCAGCAGTGCCCGGCGCTCGCGCTCCGTCATGCCTCCCCACACGCCGAACTCGACGCGGTTGTCGAGCGCGTCAGCCAGGCATTCGGTGCGTACCGGACATCCGGTGCACACCGCCTTGGCCCTGTTCTGCGCTGCTCCCTGAACGAACAGTTCATCCGGATCGGTAGTGCGGCAGGCGGCCTGCGCACTCCAGTCGGTTACCCAGCCCATACCGGCGCCGTCCTCTCCCGAATCGAGGCTCCCCCACGGCGGCAGCGGCATATTCACCGCCGCCAGTTGAGGACGTTACGGAAGGCGGGCACAGCGCAACACCCCCTTCGGGCCCAATCTTGAATGGCCCGAACGGACTATGCGTAAGCGGCAGATCACCCGGGGGAGTGAGCCTGCGACATGTGTGACCTTCCCGGCGAACGGGACAGTTCAGTTGAGTCACAACGGACGCCGGGTGACACACAAGGCGGATTCGGGCACACCCCCACCAAAAAAGTCGGGGAACCTCCGGAACGATTCGGGGTCGCCGGACGTATTGATACGTAGCCCTGCTGCTGTGACAGTTGCGAGCAGCTTAGGCCAAGGCATTGACGCGTGTCCGGCGAATGAGAACGTAGGCTGCCCTCATGCCAAAGAAGCGCTCGGGCGGTGGTCTGTCGCCAACGCAGCAGGCCGCCAAGTTCCTCGGTGTCAGTGTGCTCGCGGGAGCCGTGCTGGCAGGCATCGCCCTGCCCGCCTTCGGCGCGCTGGGCCTGGCGGCCAAGGGGTCGGTGGAGTCGTTCGACGAACTCCCGGTCAATCTCAAGACGCCGCCGCTGAGCCAGCGCACCACGATCCTCGACTCCGAGGGCGGCCAGATCGCCACCGTCTACTCACGTGACCGCACGGTGGTCGACCTGAAGAACGTCTCGCCCTACATGCAGAAGGCGATCGTCGCGATCGAGGACTCGCGCTTCTACGAGCACGGCGCGGTGGACCTCAAGGGCGTCCTGCGCGCGCTCAACAAGAACGTGCAGAACAGCGGGGTGTCCCAGGGCGCCTCCACGCTCACGCAGCAGCTCGTGAAGAACGTCGCCGTCGAGGAGGCGGGCGACGACCCGACGAAGGTCGCGCAGGCCACGCAGCAGACCATCGGGCGCAAGATCAAGGAGCTGAAGTACGCGATCCAGCTCGAGGAAGAGCTCAGCAAGAAGAAGATCCTCGAGAACTACCTGAACATCACGTTCTTCGGTGAGCAGGCCTACGGCGTGGAAGCCGCCTCCCAGCGCTACTTCTCCACGCACGCGAAGAGCCTCACGCTCCCCCAGGCCGCGCTGCTGGCCGGCATCGTCCAGTCTCCGAGCCGCTACGACCCCGTCAACGACGAGGCCGAGGCCACCAAGCGTCGCAACACCGTGCTGAAGCGCATGGCCGAGGTCGGCGACATCTCCGAGGCCGAGGCGGCCACCGCGCAGAAGGCACCGCTGGGCCTGAAGGTCAAGAAGCCGAAGAACGGCTGCATCACCGCCGTCCAGGGCGCCAGCTTCTTCTGCAAGTACGTGGAACGCGTCTTCCTCAGCGACCCGGTCTTCGGCAAGACCAAGGAGGAGCGGGCGAAGGTCTGGAACCAGGGCGGCCTGACGATCCGGACGACGCTGTCGCCGCAGGCCCAGAAGTCCGTCCAGAGCTCGCTCAAGGACCACGTCTACAAGTCGGACAAGGTCGCCGGGGCCGCGACCCTCGTCGAGCCCGGCACCGGCAAGATCCTCGGCATGGGCCAGTCGAAGCCGTACGGCTACGGCAAGAACGAGACCGAGTACAACTACTCGGTCAACGCCTCCATGGGGGGCTCGAACTTCGGCTTCCCGACGGGCTCGACCTTCAAGCCCTTCGTGGCCGCGGCCGCGCTGGAGGAGGGGCGCCCGGCGAACCAGTCGTACTCGGCGCCGTACCAGATGCCGTACCCGGACACGGTCCAGACGTGCAGCAGCAAGCCGTGGACGAACGACGGCAGGCCGAAGTACACCCTGGAGAACGAGAGCGCGTCCGAGAAGGGCCCGTACCAGCTGCAGAAGGCCATGGAACTGTCGGTCAACACCTACTTCGTGCAGATGCTCGCCGACATCGGCATGTGCCCGGTGGTGAAGATGACCGACAAGCTGGGCGTGGTCCAGGGCAACGGCACCAAGGTCCCCGAGGTGCCCTCCTCGATGACCCTCGGCTCCACCGGCCTCTCCCCCCTGACGATGGCGAGCGCCTACGCCGCCTTCGCCAGCCGCGGCATGTACTGCACCCCGGTCGCCATCGAGTCGATCACCCAGACCGTGGGCGGCACGAAGAAGTCGCTGGAGGTCCCGAAGTCGACCTGCTCGCGCGCGATGAGCGAGAAGACCGCGGACACCATCAACACCCTGCTCAGCGGCGTGGTCGACTCCGGCACGGGCAAGCAGGCCGGCCTGTCCGGTCGCGACAACGCCGGTAAGACGGGTACGACGGACTCCCGCAAGAACGCCTGGTTCGTCGGTTACACCCCGAACCTGTCGGGCGCCGTCTGGGTCGGCAGCGCCACCCAGAAGGTGGAGATGACCAACATCTGGATCGGCGGCCGCTACCACTCTGAGGTCTACGGCGGCGACACCCCCGGCCCCATCTGGCGCGACGCCATGACCGGGGCGCTCGAGGGCAAGGAACCCACGCCGTTCAACAAGGTCTTCATCCCGCAGCCCCCGAAGAAGGACCGCGGCGACAACAACGGCAACGGGAACGGGAACGGGAACGGCGACAACAACAACGGGGACGACAACGGGGACGACGGCGGTTTCCTCACCGGGCTGCTCACCAACGGTGGGAACACCAACGGCGGCAACGCGAACCGGGGAAACAACGGCGGCTTCTTCCAGGGCCAGAGCAACGGCAACGACAACAGCGGCGGCCGCGGCTGACACCGGCGGCCGGTCCACCGAGCCGGCTGGGACGAGCCGGTCCGGCTCGACAACCCGGCTCAGCCGGTCCGGCTGAGCAGACTCAGCCGCAGACGTGAGAACGGTCCCTGACTCCCGTGAGGAGAGTCAGGGACCGTTCTGTTCCAGCGCGCTGCAGGATCAGCCCGTCCGTCGGGTCAGCCCCCGTCCCCGGGTCAGCCCGTCCCTCGGGTCAGCCCGCGAGAAGCTTCTTGACGACGGCGGCGACGCGGCCGCCCTCCGCCAGACCGGCCACCTTCGGGTTCACGATCTTCATCACGGCGCCCATGGCCCGCGGCCCCTCGGCACCGGCCGCCTTCGCCTCCTCGACGGCCTGCCCGACGATGTCGTTCAGCTCGTCGTCGCTGAGCTGCTTGGGCAGGTAGCCGGCGAGCAGCTCTCCCTCCGCCGTCTCACGCTCGGCGCTCTCGGGACGACCGCCCTGCGCGAAGGCGTCGGCCGCCTCCCGGCGCTTCTTCGCCTCCTTGGCGATCACCTTGAGGATCTCGTCGTCGGAGAGCTCGCGCTTCTCCTTGCCGGCGACCTCCTCCTTGGTGATCGCGGTGAGCGTCAGCCGGAGCGTCGAGGAGCGGAGCTCGTCGCGCTCCTTGATTGCGGCGTTGAGGTCTTCCTGCAGCTTCGACTTGAGCGTGGTCATGGGTCTGATTGTCGCAGGTGTGGACGGCCCGACGCCCGGTCATTTACCGGTCGGTGCCGGAAGGGCGCCGGACAGAGCCACCCCGCAGCCCTCAAGGGCGAACGACCGCAAGGGCGAACGGACGGGCGAGCTGGCGAGCGAACGGACAGGCGGGCGGGCGGAAGCGTCGGCGCGGTCTGAGACGATGGACGTATGCGCGCGCGATACGGAGTACCTCTGTCCATTGCGGCGGTCGGCGCCGCCGGTCTGGTGTACGCGGCGGGTTTCGAGACCCGCTCCTTCCGCCTCCGACGAGTCACCGTCCCCGTCCTCCCCGCCGGAATGCGCCCCTTGCGCGTGTTGCAGGTCTCCGACATCCACATGGTCGGCGGCCAGCGCAAGAAGCAGCGCTGGCTGCGCTCGCTGGCCGGACTGCGCCCCGACTTCGTGATCAACACGGGCGACAACCTGTCCGACCCGGAAGGCGTCCCGGAGACGCTGGACGCGCTGGGGCCCCTGATGGAGTTCCCGGGGGCGTACGTCTTCGGCTCGAACGACTACTACGGCCCGAAGCTGCGCAACCCCGCCCGCTACCTGATGGAGAAGGCCCAGGGCCGACACGGCCTGAACGGCAACCCGCCCGCGGTGGACGTCGTCCACAACCCGTGGGAGGACCTGCGCGACGGCTTCGACGCCGCAGGCTGGCTCAACCTGACGAACACCCGGGGCGTGCTGAAGGTCGAGGGCGCGTCGATCGAGCTGACGGGACTGGACGACCCGCACATCAAGCGCGACCGGTACGCGCGGGTGGCCGGCGGTCCGTCGGAGTCGTCCGACTTCTCGATGGGCGTGGTGCACGCGCCGTACCTGCGGGTCCTGGACCCCTTCGCGGCGGACGGCTATCCCCTGATCCTGGCCGGCCACACCCACGGCGGTCAGATCTGCATCCCCTTCTACGGCGCCCTGGTCACCAACTGCGACCTGGACACGGACCGCGTGAAGGGTCTGTCGACGCACACGGCGGAGGGCCGTACCTCCTACCTGCACGTCTCGGCGGGCTGCGGCGCGAGCCGCTACACCCCCGTCCGCTTCGCCTGCCCGCCCGAGGTGACGCTGCTGACGTTGGTGGAGCGGGAGTAGCGCGTTCCTCCCTCCCGGAGAGGCCGAGGACGTCCCCCGAACGGCCCACCCGTATCGCCCCTTATGTCACCCCTGCCTAGCGTGAGGGCATGACCGCGCCGATACCCAGGGACCTCCCGGATCTGCCCGCGATTCCGCGGACCCACGCGCTCCTGCTCTCCTCCGTCCCAGCCTCGGCGGTGGTGACCCCCTTCCGCCGCCCGCTGGCCGCCGCGCTCCGCCTGCTCCTGGCCGGCACGGCGGCGGCGGGCGTGACCCTCGCGTTCCTGCTGAGCAGCCCGCTGCGGGTGCTCAGCCACTTCGCGATCCAGAGCAACATCCTGTTGGCCCTGGTCACGCTGCTGTCCGCCCGCCGGGCATGGACGGCCCGCCGCCCGCTCCCCGCCGCCCTGACAGGCGCGGCCCTCCTATACGTCATGATCACCGGCCTCGTCTACCACCTGCTCCTTGCAGACTCGGCCGCCCCCTTCCCGCTGACCGGCACAACGGCCGACCCCACGGGCTGGCACCTGGTCGCCGTCCACCTGCTGCACACCGTGACCCCGGTGGCCGCCGTCCTCGACTGGCTCCTGCTGACCGCCCCGGGCCGCATGCGCCTGCGCCGGGCCGCGACATGGATGCTGTACCCCACGCTCTACCTGGCCTTCTGCCTGGCCCGCGCCCAGCTGATCGCGCCCGGCACCCCGGGCCGCTACCTCTACCCCTTCCTCGACGCCGAGGCCCACGGCTACAAGCACGCCCTGGCCAACGCTCTGCTCCTCGGCCTCTCCTTCTACGCCCTCGCGGTCCTCCTCGTGGCCCTCGACCACGCCCGCCCGAACCCCATCAGCCACCGCGCCAAAACCGGATTTCGTCTCCGGCCACCGGTGGGCTAAAGTAAACGACGTCGCCGCGACAAGCAGGACAAGCAGCGACATCGGGGTGTAGCGCAGCTTGGCAGCGCGCTTCGTTCGGGACGAAGAGGTCGTGGGTTCAAATCCCGCCACCCCGACAGCTGAATCGCAGTTCAGAGGGCCCTTACCGGATCGGTAAGGGCCCTCTGGCGTGCCGTGTGGCCAACTGTGTGACCATCGGTTCCTGAGTGCTCGGCGGTGTGACCACGGCAGCTACGGCCGCGCGGATCGGTGCGGAAGATGCCGTCCATGGCGACTGCCCCGGTCTGGGTGACGGCCGGATCGCGCTGCCGGTCTCCGGTCATGCGGAGCGGCCGGCCGGACGGCCGTGGGGGCTTGGCGTGGGGAAGGTGTCTTCTCCCGGGTTGTGGTCATACGGCCAGGGACCGTGCTGACGCGGACGGCGGCTTGCTTGCACTACGGTCCCGGGCCATGGCGAATGGCGACGGCGTGCCGGAGAAGGTGGCGTGGGTTCTGGTTCGAGGCGGCCGTGTGTTGGTGACGCGTAGTCACGGCAGAGATCGCTTCTACTTCCCCGGCGGTCACCGTGAGACCGGCGAATCCGACAGCGAGACCCTGGTGCGCGAGATCGACGAAGAACTACGGGCGGTGATCGACCCCGGCTCCATGGTGCACTTCGGCACTTTCGAGATCGGCGAAGGTCATCCGGAGCACGGACCCTTTCGGATGATCTGTTACAGCGCCGATCACCGCGGTCGGCTGACCCCGGCGAGGGAGATCGCCGAGATGGCGTGGTTCCGTCACGCCGATCGGGACCGGGTCTCGGCCGTCGACGCGATGGTCCTCGACGCACTGCACGTGGGCGGGCAGCTTTCCTGATCCGTTGATCTGGTGACTTCAGTACAGCAGCACAGCAGCCCCGATCCGGATGCGGCGATGCCGTCGGTCACAGGTCCCAGACCTGGTCAGGGTCGTCCAGCGCCGCGCGGACCTGGGAGAGATCTCCGATGTCCGCGAGTGGGGAGCTCTTGGCGATCTCGACGATTCCACGCACGACGGTGTGGAGCACTTCGCCGTTGCCGTCCTCGAGCGCCGTGTCCAGGCGGGCGAACATCTCGTCGTAGAGGTGGCGTCGTTCCGCGAACGCCTGCGCGAAGTAGTCCTTGAGGACGGCTTCGGCGGCCCGGATCCGAGCGACCTCCGTGGCCTCGTAGGCCTCGATCCGGGCCCTCTTGGTGCTCTCGACCTCATGGACGTGGATGCACTCACGGGCGGCCTCGACGATCTGGTTCAGCGCGGCGAATCCGTCCATCGCGCGTAGGGGGCCCCTGGCCGCCCCGAAGACCTTGCCGACATGCACCTTGGGCTGGTCAGGCATCGTGAGTCTCCTCGATCAAGGGTCGGTACCTGATGGTGAGGTTCGCGCTGCGCTCGTCCAGCTCGCCTTCGGCGTCGACGATCGGAGTCGCCGCGACGTCGCGGACCCCCATGACCAGCGTCATGGCCCGCTGGAAGCGTGTGGCGTGCTTCGGCGGATCGAACGGCTCGGACTCGAGGAGGTCCAGCGCCTCGAGCGCCCTGCAGGTGAGGTCCGTGAGAAGCTCGCGCAGTTCCGCAGCGCGGGCGTCGACGCCCTTCAGGCGGGCGCCGGTCTCGTCGAGTTCAGCGATCGCGACGGCGATCTTCGCCTCGAACTCCCCGGCCCGGGTGAGCGCCTTGGTCCCTTGGCCCTTGACGAGCAGTCCACCGACGAGCAGCGCGGGTCCGATGGTGACGAAGTTGAGCACCGTGGCTCCCAGAGCCATCCCGCCGCCGCCCGATGCGAGCGAACCACCGCCCAGGAAGGCGAGGGTCGCACTCTCGGCCGCGGCGCCCGCCAAACCCGAGATCGCCGCGCCGGTGCTCGCGACTCCGAAGCTGCTCGCTGCCGCCGTGATCCCTACGCCCGCTCCCGCGCCCGCCGCCGCAGAGCCGAGAGCCCCGCCGATCCACGCCATCGCGTCGACATCGAGACCATGAAGCCCGGGGACCTTGGTCATGGTGGCGTCGATGCCCTCGACCAGCAACCGCTCGCTCTCGCGCACCTGCCGCTCATGGCGACGCAAGAAGTCGCCCATGCGCAGGACGACATCGACCCGTGCCCGCCTCTGCTGCTCGCCCAGCGTCCCGAGGACGGTGTTCGTCGCTGCCAGTGCGTCCTCTGCCTCGGCCAGGCGTCGCTCGTAGACCTGGCCCGCCTCCTTGAGCCGGGCCTTCGAACGCTTGAGGTCGTAGGCGCCCTTGCCGCCGACAGTGACCCCGCTGCCGCCGGTCGCCACACCGACGCCGATGAGCACGATCGGTATGAAGAACGGCACGAACTCCCCCTCGGTGCACCAGGATCCCGCGTCGACCAGCGGGTCCGACCGTTCACATTGTGCCCGTGGGCAACAGTCAGAAGGGAGAAACCGGGAAACACCGGAAAACTAGAGCGACACTCCCGTCACGATGCCCACCAGCGTGAGCGTGAAGAACGCGGTGCCCCAGGCCAGTGCGTGGCGTACGCAGCGGTATTTGGTCCAGACGATCTGGGACAGGATCGCGAGCTGGCTCAGGTCACGGGACATGGGGTCGGTCCGGCGCACCGTGCGCTCCAGGTGGGCGAGCGACACGGTCAGCCGCGCGTCGCCGAAGTAGTGGCCTCGGGAGTGGTGGGGGCTTCCGAGCCGTGGTGTCACGGCCAGGCCCAGCAGGACTAGGGCCGGCGCGCAGGCGGCGCAGCCCACCCAGAGGAGGAGTTGCGGGACGACCGGGTAGTGCCGTGGGGCGATGAGGCCGCTGCCGATCGCACCGAACAGGGCGGTCAGCGTCGCGCCCAGAACCGCCAGTATGAGGCCGGCCTTGTTGTCGGCCCTCGCGAGCTCCTCACGGGCCTCGGACAGCAGAACCCTGGCGAGTTCCGCGCCCCGGTCGGGCGCCGCGCCGGTGTCGTCGTGGTTGTCGGGCTCTGTGTCGGCGCCGCCTCCGGGTGTGGTCATGCCTCCCCCTCCTTTCCGTCGGTGTCAGGCGGCCGCCCCGAGGGTGCGGGGCGGCCGTGGTGCTGTGTTCCTGGTGGGGCCGGGTACGTCAGACCGTCGAGGAGCGGCGGATCTCGTCCTGCAATGCGTTCACCGCCTGTCGGACCCGGATGTTCATCGTTGCCGTGTGTTCCCGCAACGCCGCCTCCGACTCGACACGATGGCGTCGTACCTCCTGTTCGATGGCGTCCTGCCCTATCTCGAGGTTCGCCATGGCCCGGCGCTCGGCCAGCCGGACCTCCTCGCTGTGGATCTTCACCGCGCTGTTGCTCTCGCCCGTGAGCATCCGGTCGTACGCGGTCTCACCGCTCAGGTACTTCACCAGCACGGGGAGCACGTCGAGCAGGACGAACAGCAGCCGGACGAGCCAGATACCGACGAACAGCACCGCGTTCCCGCTCGCGAGTTCGTCGAGGGCCCGGATCCGTTCCAGGGCGCCGATCTCCTTCTGCTTGGCGCGTTCAGCGTCCAGTCGCCGTTCGATGCCGTCGGCCCGGGTCTTGAGGAACGCGGTGCGTGACGAGGTCAGTCCGGCCTCGATCCCCGAGATGCGGCTGTGCATGCCGGCGAGTCGCTTCTCGTTCTCACCGGTGTGATGGGTGGTCCGGTAGTCGCGCGCCTTGTCCCGCAGGCGCCGGCACTCGGACGTCCGCTGGTACAGGCCGGTGGAGGCCATGCGGATCAGTACGCGGCACTCGTCGCGCACCTCGGAGTCGATGGCCTCCAGTCGGGTGGTGTCCACGTCCACGCGCTTCTGCAGCGTGGTGGCGTCCGAGCGCAGGGCGGCCAGTTCCTCGGCCTGCTCGCCGGGCGTCGCGCCGAAGGAGAGGATGTACGTCGTGCCGCAGCCCTTCGGAACGGCGGTCCGCGTCGTGGACGGTACGGGGTTGCAGCGGACCAGGTTCGTGCGCAGCTCGTCGACGACACGCGTGCGTTCGTCCGCGACATGCTGCTCGACGGCCGTCTGGAAGATGCGCAGCACCAAAGGTTCCGCGATCACCGCGCCGAGCAGCAGGGCGATCAGCAGCCGCGTGAGGAGGGGCCCGACCCGTCGACGCGCGTTCGGCTGGGGAGTGACCAGCCAGCGGTCGAGGTTGAGCACGAACAGCATCCAGATGACGGTGGGGACCAGGGCCGCGACGGAGACCCTGCCGAGCGCCTCCGTCGCGAAGTTCCACATGGAGAACCCCGCGATGACAGAGGTTCCGAGGACGACCCCGCCGAGGGCCGTGTACTTGCTGCGCTCGTACCTGACCCTGGCCAGCAGCTCCTCGTCGACGCCGGTCAGGGTGCGCAGACGTCGTGCGGCGTCGAGGCGGCGGCGGCCGGTGGCGCGGTCACGGCCCTCTTCACCAGTGGTCCGGGCCGAGGTTGCCCGGCCGGCCCCGGCCGAGGTTGCCCGGCCCCCGGTGCGGGCGGTGGCCCGGCCGTTCGCGGTGGGGAAGGCAGCCGCGTCGCCGGTGCCCGGACCATCCGCCGGGCCGGAGGCCGAGGCCGTCGTACGGTCCGTCAGGATGTCAGTCAACGAGATCGTCCTCGTCCTTGACGAAACCGCCCTCCGGAGCGCGCGAACCGTCCCGGGCCGCTGCCGCGCGGCCGGGGCGTGACTGTCCCGACTCGACCATGCGGGCAGGGTCCGCGGCGGCTCCGATGCCGGGCACCGACTGACCGCCCGTCTCCCGCAGGACCTGGTCCAGCATCTGGTGGTAGTCGACGTAGTCGCTGCCGGCGGCCTGCCGCAGCAGCGTCAACAGCATCTCGCGGCGCATCTGCGCCTCCGCGGTCTCCAGTGACTGCGTGTGCGCCCGTTCCCCCGTCTCGGCCTTGTGCCGACGGGACGACTCCTCCTCGGTGATCCGGTGGATGCGGGACGCCACCTCGGTGACGTCGATCTCCTTGCGGGCGATGCCGAAGGCGTCCACGTGGTCGGAACCGTGGGAGAGCAGTTCCGCGATCCGGAGGGCGTCCTGGGTCTCGAAGTCGCGCTGTCCACGCTGGAGTTCCCAGGAACGACGCTCGTCGCGCAGTTTCTGCTCCCAGTCCCGCAGCTCCTGCGAGGCGTGCACCTCGGCGCTGACGAACTCGACGCTCATACCGGCGACACGCGGCGGCACGATCGCGCTGTAGGCGGTCATGCGGTGGCCGGCCTCGGTGCGCACCGCGTTGATCTCCTCCACGCGGTGTCCGGCGCTCACCCTCGGCAGGTCGCAGTCGCCCATCAGGTAGGCACGCAGGGGAACGGTGACGTCGATGATCCCCTGCCGGGCGACGACGGTCGGGTCGGTCACCTGGCAGGTGAAGGACGCCCGCAGGGTGAAGTTGTCCGCCTCGCTCACCGACGGCAGTGTGCGCTCCACATCGACCAGGCGCGCCCGGGTGTCGATCAGGCTCACCGAGGTGGCGTCGAGCACGTCGGGGTGGGACGGGTCGAACACCATGCCGTCGGAGAAGGTGCGGTAGTTCCCGCCGACCCGGAAGACATGGACCGCGCCGGGCGGTAGCGGAGGCACGCCGTCGCGACGGCGACGCCGAGACCACCAGGTGCCCTGGACCGTGGCCAGGATGTGCTCGGCTATGACCGGGTAGTTCACTTGCTTCGGCCTCCTTGAGCGGAAGGGAAGGGGACGATGGGAGGAAGAGACACGGTGGAGCGCCGGGAGTCCGCCGACGCCTGTCCGCGCAGTGATCCGAGGAGCACCTGGACCAGACGGCCGGCATCGGGCATCGCGTAGTCGGGGTGCCGGAGGGCGAGGGACAGGTGATGGCGCAGCGCGGTCCACTGCCTCGGGGTCATGGCATTCCGCATGGCTTCGCCGAGTTCGCGGACGGTGCCGGTGACGGACGGGTCGTCGCGCAACTGCACCAGCGTCCGGCACAGCGCGCTCACCGCCCGGCTGCGGTTGCTGCTGTGCAGGACGTCCGCCCACAGCGACGCGAGATGGCGGGCGCTGTCGGGAACTCTGCGCAGGAGTGCCGCGGTCGCCGGCTCGGCGCTTTCCAGCCGGGTGGTCTCCAGGAGTTGGACGGCGATCCTCAGCGCGATCGTCCGCTCCCGGGAACCCGGCGGCGCCTTCACGATCACGGTCCGTACGAACCGGAGGATCAGCAGGGCGCGTTCGGGCTCCCGTTCCGCGGTCTGCAGCAGCAGCACCAGGGAGTGGCGGGCCGAGAACGCGACCCGCTCGCCCCGGCAGGCCAGGAACCACAGCCACTTGAGCGCTTCCAGGCGGTAGAGCGAGCCCAGGCGACCCGTCAGCGCCATGGCCGCCGTCACCGCACGCCCCGCGCCTCGGTTGTCCACCCAGCTCACGACCGTGCTCAGGGCCTGTGGGGCGAGGTGTTCGACGTCGCACATGAACTGGAGCGTCAGCGCGGCCGTCACCCGCTGGTTGGTGAAACCCTCGGACCACACCGTCAGCAGGCTCTCGTCGACCTCGACGAGCGCGTAGCGGGCCAGCAGCGCGACGCCCCGGGCCACCTCCGTCCGGGTGTCCAGGTCGCCCAGCAGGGCCAGTTCGCCGAGCCACTGGCGCAGCGGATACCAGAGCTCGTAGCCGTACAGGTCGTGCAGCTCCGCGATGACGAGTTCGCGGATGCGGGGTGAGGTGAAGACCAGACACCGTTCACTGCGCCCGTCGCCGGGGCTCGGACCGAGCCTGTGCTCGGTCGCCACCAGCCCCGCCGCCCGTTCTCGCCATCGGGCGCGGGACTGGCCGGCCACCGCACCGGCCGACGGCGCCGCGGTCGATCCGTCCGGCTCCGCGATCGGCGTCTCGCCGCTCTGCTCCCAGTTGCGCACATGCGTGGCGAGGGCGGCGCACTCCTTCTCGAACGTCCGCTCCGGGATGCCCTCCAGGAAGGCCAGGGCAGCGAGCGGGAGCAGGTCCTCAGCGCTCGGCCGCTCCCGGAACCACTCCTGGACCCGCTCCCGGTAGCGGTCCCGCAGGGTGTCCAGCGCCTTCTCCGCGCCGTCCCGGGACAGGGCCACAGCCGCTGCGACGACGTCCGCCGGCCGCCGCTGTTCGCTGACCCGCTCCCGCAGCTCCTTCTCGGTTTCCGGCTCGAGGACGGCGTCCGGCAGCTGCTCCACGCAGTGCTCGAACAGTTCCCCGGGGTCAGGAGCCTGCCAGGACACGCAGTGGTCCCGCAGCGCCAGCCGACGGCGGGCCGTGTCACCCGCCGTGATCACCAGGAAGGACCCCTTGCGGCTGAGCTCCTCGCTCAACCGCCCGATGTCGTAGGCCTGTACGGCCTCGGGACGCCGCTCGCCGACGTAGTCGAGGATGACGTACCCCTGCCCCGGCTTGAGATCCTTGGAAGCGGCCAGGTCGGCGAGGGCGTTGGCGGGCGAGAGGCTGCGCGGCCCGACGTCCTCGCCCAGGATCCTTCTGAGCAGGGCGAGGGACCCGGTGCCCCGACCGCTGTTGTCCTGGCCTGTCAGTACGACGAGGGCGTCCTCGCGCAGCTTGCCGAGGGCCTCGTCGAAGCAGGGTTGCGGCGCGACGTAGAACCGCAGGGCCCGGTCCACCTCCTCCCGCTCGATGGTGCCGGGGGCGAGTCCGGGGGACGACGCCGCGCCGAAGCCGAATGCCGCTCCGCAGGCGTCGACGACGCCGTAGAAGTTGTTGTTGACGAGCTGGTGGACGCGGCGCAGTTCGTCGAAGCCCCGGTCGTCGTCCTCCCGCTCGTCCGGCTCCTTGCGCCGCCCGGCGGCCATGTCCTTGCCGGTATCGGGGCCGGGATCCTCCTCTGCGGCCTCGGGCGGGCCGTCACCTGCGCCGTCCTCCTGGACGGGCGGTACGGCCGGCCCTTCGTCCGGGTCCGAAGCGTCAGCCACCGGCGCTCCCGAAGCCGAAGACGGCGCCCCGGGCGTCCACGGAGCCTGCCACGTTGGTGACGTTGATGCTCTCGGCCCGGTACTCGTTGCTGATCCCCGTTCCACCGGCGACCGGGTCCACGGCGACCGGCTCGTGCCGGTGCCCTGCGGGCGGCCGCGACGCCGGAGCGGCGGAGGCGGGCCGCCCCTCCTCCGCCGCTCCGGGCGTACGCGGGGCGGCGGTCGGCATGCCGAGTGCGGGCACGCTCAGCCAGGCGGATGCCTCGTACTCCTTCACTCGGACGGTGACGTGGGTGAAGTCTTCGGTGGACAGGGTGGTGTGACCGCCCGCCACCGTGGACCGGAAGACGTCGTCGGACAGCAACAGCACGAGGTCGGCGTCGGGGTGCGCGGCCAGGGCGTCGTAGAGCTGGTCCGCGCCCAGCAGTCGTGCCGTGGCCACCACGGCCGAACCGGCGAAGCCGTTTTCGGCCGTCTCCACCAGCCCCTGGTGGACCACCGCCCGCAGACGCATCCGGGCCTCGGGCACGCGCTGGGCGTTGTACCGGCGCAGCTCGGCGACGAGATGACGGACGTAGTCGTCGACCAGCCGCGGCTCGGTGCCGTCCAGAGGACGCACCGCGAGCTGTTCGTCGCCTTTGCGCTGGATCTGCCACTGCGCACGGTCCAGGCCGGCGCCCCTGGCCGCTCGGTCGAGCAATCGCGGCAGGTCATGCTGGATTTCGGACTGACTTCGGTCGTTCTTGCTGCCGTAGGCCTGCGCGTCCACGGCTATACAGGCGCAGTGACAGAACCCGGACCACTCAAGCACCGGATCATTCCTCTCTGAGCTGGGCGTGGGCGGACAGGGCCCACGAAGTGCTGCCCGAGAGGCTAGGAGCGTTCGCGTGGAGTGATCCCGTATCAATACGGGTTGTCGGCCACGACTTTGGCGAATTCAAGCAGTTTCGGAACGTCACAGATGGTTATGTTTCGGTAACTGCGCTCCACCAGGCCTTTGGCGGCCAGGGCGGCCAGACTCTTTTCGGCCGTGTTGAGAGCGAGACCGGCCAGCGACGCGAGCTCTTTCTGCGTGAGCGTCACCCCGAGGTCACACCGCTTGCCGTCACCGTCCGGCACTGGCTGGGCATAGGCCTGACTCAACTCGGCCAGGACCCGGGCCAGTCGGGTCAGCGAGTCGTAGGCCTGATAGTCGATCCGGCGCCGGTTGGCCCAGCGCAGCCGGGCGCTCAGCATGTGGAGGATGGCCCGAACGGCGTCCGGGTGGTGGGTGAGGAAGGTCTCCAACGCCCGCACCTGGATGATGCGGGCGGTCACGTCGCTGCACGCCACGACCGTGCCGGATCTGGGGCGCTCCTCGAAGGCCGCCATTTCGCCGACCAGGTCACCCGCTATACGGACGGCGAGCAGCATGTCGTAGCCGCTCTCCGCGCTGGCGACCACCTTCACTACACCGCTCGTGACCAGTAGGACGTGCCGGCTGTCGTCACCCTGCTGCAGCAGCGCCCGATGCGGCGGATAGGTGATCGGCGTGCCCTGCCTCAGAAGTTCGTCCCGTGTGGCATTCCGCAACCGGCCGAGAAAGGTGGACGGCGGCCACGCATGATTCACCAGCACCCCCGACGATCTCACTTGGCAGCACAGTGGGCCGTTCAAATGCCTGACCATGTTGCCGTCGAATCGCGTCCCGGAAAACAGCCGGGGTGGCATGTGGCCTATTTCCTCGCTTCGCAGCCGGAATTGACCGAATGAACGCCGAACCGCCGAACCGTCAGCAGCGCGCACAGGGCAGGCCCCCTGCGGGTGGGCGCGGGGGGCCTGTGTGCGGGCTGGATCGGGGGCGGTTATCGGACGTCGACGTAGTCGCCGGCGGCGGCGACGGCCGGGGCGGTCGACGTGCCGGCGAACCGGTAGCGGAAGTAGCCGTCCTGGGTCGCCTTGACCGTCGTCTTCAGGGAGCCCGTCGCGGACGACGTCACCGTCTTGACGTTGGTGTACGTGCTGGAGTTCTTCTTGCGGAACTGCAGGATCACCTTCTGCTTGGCGTAGCCCGCGTACTTGTTGGTGTCCCAGTCGGCCCGGGACAGCACGCCGGTGACCGTGATGGTCCTGCCCTTCTTGACGGGCTCGGGCGTGGCGTTCGTGGTGAGCCGCGCGTCGCGCTGCACCCGGAAGGTGGTGGCCGCGTCCCGGTGGATGTAGTCGTAGTCGTTCGCGGAGACCAGGGTGCCGAGCTTCCAGGTGCCCGCCGCGCTGTTGCCGACGAAGCCGGTGGCCGCCGTCGGATCGAACGTCAGCGTGCCCGTGCACGTCGACGTGGTGGCGCTCTTCTTGACGCACGTGATGTCGTCGTCCCAGACCTGCGCGAAGTTCGGCGTCGGGCCGAAGGCGCTGATGTACGTGGTCTTGGCGATGCCGGAGTCGTCCGTCGCGGTCACGGAGACCTTGGCGGACACCACTCTGGTGGTGCCGACCACGACCGGCTTGCCGCCGTTGACGACGACCTTGTCGATCCGGATGTCGCCCGCGCCGCCGTCGGTCGCCTGGGCGGCGGTGGCACCGGTCGCGGTGGCGACCAGCGCGATGCCGGTGCCGAGCAGAGCGAGGCGCATGGTTGCGCGCATGAGTGTTCCCCCTGAGTCGGTGAATCAGGGGGATCGTAAGGCTTTGGCCAAGGATTCAGCACATTGTTTTCTCCCTGGAATCAAGGGAGTTGACGTCATCGGGCGCAGTCCGGCGGAATCCGCGCGTCTCAAGCCGCCTCGGCGCGGACCCGGCCCGAGGCGACGGCGTGGAGCAGGGCCTGGTGGTCGGATTCGTTCTGGTCGGCGTAGAGCTCGGCGAACGTGGTCAGGGCGCGGTCGAAGACGTCGCCGGAACCCAGGTAGGCGGCGATCGCTATACGGTCGCCGGAGCGGGCGTGGGCCCGGGCCAGGGTGGCGCCGCAGAGCCTGCCGAAGAGGGACATCCGGTTCGGCGACATGTTCTCCGGCACGGCGATGCCCTTCCAGTCCCGCAGCTGGCGGACGTAGAAGTCGCGGCGCCGGCCGTCGAGGCCGGTGGTGCGTTCCCAGCCGAGGAAGATGTCGCTGGTCGCCTGCATCAGCCGCTGACCGGCGACGACCCGCTCGCCCTGAGTGTGGTGCTCGCCGGCCCCCGCAAAGGGGGCGAGCACCGACTCGTCGGCCTCCTTGGCCTGCAGGAAGAGGGGATCGTCGTCGTCCTTGCCGAGCAGCAGCACGATCCAGCAGCGGGTGCCCACACTGCCCACTCCGACCACCTTGCGGGCGATGTCGGCGACGCGGTAGCCCTGCAGGAGGAACCTGCGGTCGGACTGCAGGGACCCCATGTACCCGCCGACGATCTTGCCGATCTCCCGCTCCATCACGTCGCTCTCGGCGCTCGGCAGCAGGTCGGCCAGCCGGATCAGGAGCGGCGGGTCGTTCGCGATCAGCCGCCGGCCGCCGACCACGTGCGTGAGTTTCTCGACGACCTGAAGATTGTCGTGCTGCCGGGCCCGTTCCCTGGCCTGCCGCCAGCGCTCACGGTTCTTGGCGCCGAGCTCCGGGGCGTACGTCTCCTGCAGTTCGTCCGCCTCGAAGCGGCTGTACCAGACCTCGAGGTTGCCCATCTCCGCGAAGCCGCGCATCCGCTCGCGGTAGGCCCGCACGGCCGACCGGACCACCGACGCCCGCTCCTTGGAGCTGAAGCCGTTCGCCCGGCCCGCGATGACGAGGCTGGCCGCCAGCCGCTTGACGTCCCACTCCCAGGGGCCGGGCAGCGTCTCGTCGAAGTCGTTGATGTCGAACATCAGACGCCGTTCCGGAGACGCCAGCAGCCGGAAGTTGAGCATGTGCGCGTCGCCGCACAGCTGGACCCGGATGCCGGTGCGCGGCGTCTCCGCCAGGTCCGCCGCCATGATGGCGGCGGCGCCCCGGTAGAAGCGGAACGGCGACTCGCTCATCCGCCCGTAGCGGATCGGGACGAGTTCGGGGACCCGCTGCGCGGACTGCGCCTCGATGACGTCCACCGGATCGGTGCGTTTCGGCGGCGGCGTGAACTCGGCGTGGGCGGACCTCGGTACGTCGGCCCTCGCCGCCCTGCCGCGCTCGGCCCGCTCCCTCGGGGTGCGGTGGCGCCGGTCGTCGCCGTGACCGTTGCGGGTCGTGCTGCTCTCGCTCATCTCAGACGCTCCACACGGGGCTCGTCGGCCGTTGACGGAAGAGAAGGAAGAGGGGGAAGGGGGGAAGGGGGAGGTGAAGAGGGGCCGTCCCGGATCCTCCGGCCGGCCGGCACCTCGGCGGCCGGTCGTCGGCCGGCCGGACCGCTCTGCGAGGACCGGACCGAGCGGTCCTCGTCGGCAGGTGGGACAGGGGCCGGACGGGCGACCGGCGCCCGTCCTCCAACGTATCTCCGCACCCTGCCTCCGGCGACTCGGCGGCCCGGCGGCCCGGCCACTCAGCGGCCCGACGACGCGGCGACGCGGCGGCCCGGCGACTCAGCGACCCAGCGGTCCGGCGGCTGCGCGGCTGGGCGGCCCGGCGGCTGCGCGGTCCGGCGGCTGGGCGGCTGCGCGGTCCGGCGGCTGGGCGGCTGCGCGGTCCGGCGGCTGGGCGGCTGCGCGGTCCGGCGGCTGGGCGGCTGGGCGGCCCGGCGGCTGCGCGGTCCGGCGGCTGGGCGGCTGCGCGGTCCGGCGGCTGGGGGGCTGGGCGGCTCAGCGATTCGGCGGCTCTCAGTGCCCGGCTGTCCGCGCTCGCCGTCGGGGCCCGTGCTCGGTGGTTCGGTTCTGGGGTTGCGGGCCGGTCGACACCTTCCGTTCGGTCCCGGCGCGGCAGCCCCCTCCGGGCCCGGTCCCGTGTCCGCTCCGCGAGACACGCCGCCACGGCGCGGCACACCCGCCCGCACCGTTCGTCACCGGTCCGCGCAAGGGGGGCGGCCCGCAGCCCGACCAGGTCGGGACAGTGATCCCGATCACAACGGCGAGGCAGCTGAGAAGGAGGCTCCCGCCGGACCAGCCACCTTGTTAGCCTTGGCCATAGCCCGGTCGCTGGTGCATCCCCCGTCGCCAGCGGCCGGGTCTTTTGTCGGCCCGCCCCGGCCCCTCCCCGGCCCGCCCTTGCAGACACGCCTTTTCGGGCACGCTCCGTCGGGACCGCCGCGTCCTGGCACCCTGACTGCCCGGCTGCCTGGCGGGCAGGTCACTCGACCGGGCCGCCCGCCACCGCCATCCAGTGCGCGATCCGGCGCAGTGTGGCCTCGTCGACGTGGTCGACCAGGGTGCGGACGGCGGCCACGTCCTCCTCCGCGAGGTCGTAGAGGCCGGCCCTGCTCAGGCCCGCCATGATCACCTGGTGTCGGCGGTCCTCCATGCGCTCCACGTGCCGGGCGTGCCCCGCGCCCGGCTCCGGCGCGCTGGAAGCCACAGGAACCGTCAAGGTCGTGGTGGCCGTCGAGGCCGTCGAGGCCGTGGTGGACACCGGGGTCGTCGTGGCCACAGGGGCCGTCGTGGCCACCGGGGTCGTCGGCGTGGCGGGGGCCGGGTCGAACCGCGCCCACTCCCCGTTCGCTCCCGGGCCCCAGAGGTCGACGGCCACCTCCTCGCCGCGGGCGCGTCCGACCTGGGTCATCTGGCCGATCGCGTACAGGACCGGTGTGCGGTCGGGGGATTCGGCGGCCGAACGCCAGGACGCCGAGGACGCGTTGTGGAACATGGCCACCCAGCGGGGCGGCCCCGGCGGCTGCGGACTGCGGAGGCGGGTCGAACGGGTCTCCATGGCGCTCACCCTTCCGTGACGGCACACACGGCAGTGCAGCACTGCGCTGCAGTGCACGGCAGGGGGACCATAACTGACGCATCGTCAGGTCACCAGACGCACAGTCCCGCAGCCCCGCAGTCGGTCACCGGACGCAGGGCCGGGGCGTCGCGCCGGCCGCGCCCTCGTCGGTGAGCGTCGCCTCCCGGCGGTCGTTGCAGCGCGGGAGCGGGGCGTCGTCGACGGCCGGATGCCTCTGGTGTGCCTGGAGGGCGGCGCTGACCAGCGTCATGAGCAGGTCGATGTCCGTCTCGCACTCCAGTCGGACGGTCACCCAGTGCGAGCCCGGCTGCAGCCGGATCGCGGTGGAGTGTCTCAGGTCGCTCTCGAACCGGCGGATCGCGCGGGCCGTGAGATGCAGATCGACGCTGCGGTCGGAATGGAAGTGCACGATCTCCGCCCCGGCCGAGCGCAGTGCCCGGCCGGTACCGCAGCTGGGCCGGTCCTCCGCGAGGTCCCGCCAGTTCACCAGTCGTGCCATGGCACGCAAGGCCGCCGTCATGGCCCCATCATGCGGCGCTCACCGCCCGGCCACCAGGGGTTGCGGCAGGGTTCGCCGACCTGGGAGGTCAAGGATCGTTCCGGACGTTCCCAAAGGTGCCGGGGCGACCACGCTCAGTTGTTCCAGGACTCGTCATAAGGGTCACGCGGGGTCGGGACCGGACGGGCGTCGGTCACCTCGAGGAAGGGGATCGGGCCGCCGTTGACCGGGTCGCGGACCGTCCGGGGCGTGTAGCCGCCGGTGACGGCCAGCCAGGTGTCCGGCTGGAGGACCGGAGGGATGTGGCCGGTCAGGCCGACCTTGACCGGCTGGGCGTCGGCCGCACAGCAGTTGAGGGCCATACGGACCAGGTAGGGGGTGCCGTCGTGGTCCAGGGCCACGAAGCCGGTCAGCCGGACCGTGCGGCCGGCGAGGGTGCGGCCGTGGTCGTAGACGGCGCGGCCCGCGTAGTCGACGACGCTCAGCGGCAGCGGGTCGGCTGCGGACAGCGACGGATAGGCCAGGGGCTCCTGCAGAGCCGTGCCCGTGCGGGTCGCGCTGTACGAACCCAGGGCCGGCGGGGCGACGAGGATCAGCGCGAGGAGGGGAAGGATCAGCAGCCAGGAGACTCGGGGCTCCGGGTGCGCGTGTCCCTCCCCGTGACGCCGGCCGACCCTGCGGCGCTCGTACCACGCCGTCGCCAGCGCCGTGACGATCAGGACCGCGCCGGCCGCCAGCAGCAGCGGGCGCAGACCCGCCTTGACGTACCGCAGATACAGGTCGGTGGTGCCGGCGTGCAGCAGGGCCGCGCCGAGCAGGAACAGCACGGCCGACTGGGCCTGTCGGTTCACAGCAGCACCCATCCCGTCAGGACCGCCGACGCGATGGCCAGCGCGAAGGTCGCCGGGGCGAAGCGCAGTGCGAAGCCCCGGCCGAACGTGCCCGCCTGCATCGCGAACAGTTTGAGGTCGATCATCGGGCCGACCACCAGGAACGCGAGTCTGGCCGTGAGGGAGAACTGGGTGAGGGACGCGGCGACGAACGCGTCCGCCTCCGAGCAGATGGAGAGGACCACCGCCAGCACGGCGAGGGTCAGCACGGCGAGCGCCGGGTTGTCCGCAGCGGTGCGCAGCCAGCTCTGCGGGGCGACGGCCTTCAGGGTCGCCGCCGCCATCGCGCCCACGACCAGGAAGCCGCCCGCGTGCATCACGTCGTGCCGGACCGAGTCCCAGAAGGCGGCCCCCCTGGTCTCCCCCTCGTGCGGCGCGTGGGCCGGCAGCCGCAGCCAGTCGGTGCGGCCGAGACGCTGCCACAGCCAGCCCATCGTGCAGGCCGCGACCAGGCTCGCGACGAAACGGGCCAGCACCATCTCGGGGTTGCGCGGGAAGGCCACGGCCGTCGCCGTCAGCACGATCGGGTTGATCGCCGGGGCGGAGAGGAGGAAGGCGAGGGCCGCGGCCGGCGTCACACCCCGGCGGACGAGGGCGCCGGCCACCGGGACGGAGGCGCACTCGCAGCCCGGCAGCACCGCGCCCGCCATCCCGGCGACCGGGACGGCGAGCGCCGGCCGGGACGGCAGGGCGCGGGCGAAGAAGGAGGGCGGCACGTAGACCGCGATCGCCGCCGACAGGAGCACCCCCAGGACCAGGAACGGCAGTGCCTGCACCACCACCGCCACGAACACCGTCGTCCAGCTCTGCATCACCGGAGCGGACAGCGCACGACGGATCGGGCTCTGCAGCAGCACCATGAGGAGCAGCAGCATGGTCAGGACGAGGGGTGAGGTGAGGCGCTTGGCCTCGGGGCTCTGCGGGGTGCGCTCGCCCGTGGGCGGGGCCTCTTCGACGATGGCCACGGGTCGGGCACCTCCGGGTTCCGTGTGCGCGCTGCCGCCGGTTCCGGTTCCCGGCATGTCCCTGCCGCCGGTTCCCGGCCCGCGCCTGCTGCCTGTTTCTGGCATTCCCTCCCCTTTCCTACGGATGTTCGGCACCTGGTGTTCACCGGCTCCGTGGAACCCCGCGTACCGGTGAGGCAGTCTTCTCCCTCGTGGGGAGCCTTCCGAATCAGGGTCAGCCGCCGGGGCCGGGCGCCGCGGGCGCGCACATGGTGGTGTGCGGGGACGACGGTCTGGCGCACCGGCTCGCCGCCGAGCTGCGGGGCGTCTACGAGGAGCAGGTCACGCTCGTGGTGCCGCCCTCCGAACGCACGGTGCGGCCGCCGGTCGTCGGGCGGGCCCGGGCGGTGTCGGCGGCGTTACTCGACCGGGTGGTGAGCGCGGCCGTCAACCGGGCGGCGGCCGGCGGCACAGCCGTCGCACCCGTCGCACCCGTCACGCCGGATGAACCCGCCGGCGGGCAGCGGACGTTGGAGGCCGTCGAGGCCACCGAGGCGGTGCTCGCCGAGGCGGGCGTGGAGCGGGCCGCCGCCCTGGCGCTGGTGTACGACGACGACGAGACCAACATCCGGGCCGCCCTGACCGCGCGCCGGCTGAACCCCCGGCTGCGGCTCGTCCTGCGGCTCTACAACCGGCGGTTGGGACAGCACATCGAGGAACTACTCGACCAGGCAGCCGCGTTGGCCGCCGCGGCCGACCCCGGCTCCGGGGACGCCGGACGCTCGGGGCACCCGGGGTACACCGGCGGCGACGCGTCGACGACCGTGCTGTCCGACGCCGACACCGCCGCCCCCGCGCTCGTCGCGACCGCTGTCGTCGGCACCAGCAAGGTCGTCCAGATGAACGGGCTGCTGCTGCAGGCCGTCGAGCGGCCGCCGTCCGGTCCCGGCGAGGCCGGTGAGCCCGGCCGTCCCACGCTCGCGCTGCTGTCCGCGAACGGCGGCGACCCGGCCTTCGCGGACGGTTCCGAGACCAGCGGCGACCAGGGCCCGCTGCTGCTGCCCGACGCGGCCGCGGTGCGGGAGGCGGCCGCGACCGGCAGGCGGGGGTCCGTCGTGCTGGAGCAGGTCGCCTACTCCGCGGGGCCGACGCAGCCGTCCGGGCGGGGGGTCGGGGTGCGGGCGCCGTTCGCCTCGCTGTTCTCCCGGCGGCTGCGGTGGTCTCTGGCCGGTCTCGTCGGCTGCGTGTTCGCGCTGGCGGTGGCTCTGTGGCTGGTGACCGGGATCCATCCGCTGGGCGCGCTGTACCTCACGCTGCTGGACCTCTTCGCCGTCAACGACCCGGCGATCGGGGCGTCCACCGCGCGGCAGATCCTGCAGCTGCTGTCCGGGCTGATGGGGTTGCTGCTGCTGCCGGTGCTGCTGGCGGCGGTGCTGGAGGCGCTCGGGACCTTCCGCGGCGCGGGCTCGCTGCGCCGGCCGCCCCGGGGACTGGGCGGGCATGTCGTGCTGCTCGGCCTCGGGAAGATCGGCACCCGGGTGCTGGTCCGACTGCGGGAACTGAACATCCCGGTGGTGTGCGTCGAGGCCGGACCCGAGGCGCGGGGGCTCGCGGTCGCGCGGCGGCTGCGGGTGCCGGTGGTGCTGGGGGACGTCACCCAGGAGGGCGTGCTGGAGGCCGCGAAGATCCACCGGGCGCACGCGCTGCTCGCGGTCACCAGCTCCGACACCACGAACCTGGAGGCCGCGCTGTACGCGCGGTCGCTGCGTCCCGACCTGCGGGTGGTGCTGCGGCTGTACGACGACGACTTCGCGACCGCCGTGTACCGCACCCTGCGGGCCGCCCATCCGCAGGCGCTGACCCGCAGCCGGAGCGTGTCGCACCTCGCGGCGCCGTCGTTCGCGGGGGCCATGATGGGGCGCCAGATCCTGGGGGCGATCCCGGTGGAGCGGCGGGTGCTGCTGTTCGCCGCGCTGGACGTCGGCGGGCACGCGCAGTTGGAGGGCAGGACCGTCGGGGAGGCGTTCCGGGCGGGGTACTGGCGGGTGCTGGCACTGGACGCCGGGGCGCGTGGGGCGGGTGGGCAGCGTGGGGTGGGTGAGACGGGGGAGGCCGGGGCGTCGGGGCTGGTGTGGGATCTGCCGGACACGTATGTGTTGCGGGCGGCGGATCGGGTGGTGCTGGCTGCGACTCGGAGGGGGCTGGCGGAGTTGGTGCGGCGTAGGCGGCGAGGGGGGTCGGGGGGGTAGGCCCCCGACCCCCCTCGGCCGCCCCTCGGGGTGCCGTCAGCTCAGGTGTTTTTCTGCGAAATTCAGTTCCAGGCGTACCTGTTTGATGCGCTCGTCCACCACCAGGGAGCCGTGCCCGGCGTCGTAGCGGTATACCTCGTGCACCGCTCCGCGGGCCTTCAGGCGCTCGACGTAGTTGTCGATCTGGCGGATGGGGCAGCGGGGGTCGTTCACCCCGGCCGAGATGTAGACGGGGGCCCGCACCTTGTCGACGTACGTCAGCGGGGACGAGGCCTCGAAGCGCTCCGGGACCTCCTCCGGGGTGCCGCCCAACAGCGTGCGGTCCATCGCCTTCAGGGCCTCCATCTCGTCGTGGTAGGCCGTGACGTAGTCGGCGACGGGGACGGCCGCGATGCCCACGGTCCACGCGTCGGGCTGGACCCCGAGACCGAGCAGGGTGAGGTAGCCGCCCCAGGACCCGCCGGTGAGGACCAGCCGGGAGGGGTCGGACAGGCCCGAGCCCACCGCCCACTCCCGCACCGCCTCGATGTCCTCCAGCTCGATCAGGCCCACCCGGTGCTTCAGGGCGTCCGTCCAGGCCCGGCCGTATCCCGTGGAGCCGCGGTAGTTGATGCGGACGACCGCGTAGCCGTGGTCCACCCAGGCGGCCGGCGCGGCCGCGAAGGCGTCGCTGTCGTGCCAGGTCGGGCCGCCGTGGATGTCGAAGACGGTGGGCAGCGGGCCGTCGGCGCCCGCGGGCTTCTGGACCAGTGCGTGGATGCGGCCGCCGGGGCCCTCCACCCACACGTCCGTCACCGGGACCGAGCCCGGGGACTTCGCCCCGGGCGGGTCGAGCACCACGCCTCCGGCGGTGGAGCGGACCGCCGGCGGCTGCGCGGCCGACGACCACAGGTACTCCACGCTGCCGTCCGGCCGGGCGGTCGCCCCGGAGACCGTGCCGGGCGGGGTCGGGATCCGCTCCAGCCGCGCGCCCGCCAGGTCGTACCGGAACAGCTCGCTGCGCGCCTCGAAGCTGTGCGCGACGAGCAGGCCCGAGCCGTCGGGATACCACTCGGCGCTGACGTCGCCCGGCAGGTCCAGGGCCAGATCCGTCTCCGACCCGGTGGCCACGTCCCAGACCAGGGGCTCCCAGCGGCCACGGCGCTGGTGGCCGATCAGCAGCCTGGTGTCGCCGTCGACCGGCGCGAAGCCCAGCACCTCGAGACCCAGCTCCTCGGTCCCGCCCCGGGTGTCGTCCAGCTCGGCGACCGTGGTGCCGTCCGGACGCAGGACGCGCAGCGCCGAGTGCATCGCGTCGCCGTGCTCGGTGTGCTCGACGGCGATCAGCGAGCCGTCGTGGGAGAGGTCCCCGACACCCGCCGACTCGCGGTGGCGGTACAGCTCGAAGGGGGGCTCGCCGACCCGTGCGACATGGATCGTGGTGCCCTCCTCGTCCGTGGAGCGGCCGACCACCGCCGTGCGGCCGTCACGGCCGAGGGCCAGGCCGGCCGGGTAGGAGGCGTCCAGGCCCGGCGCGGCCAGTTCGTCCTCGCCGCCCTCGAAGCGCTGACGGCGCCAGACGCCGAACTCGTCGCCGTCCTTGTCGTCGAACCACCAGATCCAGGCGCCGTCCGGGGAGAGCACGCCGTCCGTCGTGCCGTTGGCCCGGTTCGTCACCTGACGCTGGTCGCCCGTGGCGCGGTCCCAGGCGTACAGCTCGTAGGTCCCGGTCGCGTTCGACACGAAGAGGGAGTGGTCGGGGGCGTCCTCGGCCCAGTCGGGCAGGGAGACGCGCGCGGCGCGGAACCGCTGCTCCCAGTCCGGCGTCTCCTGGTACGGCTCGGGTGCGTCGGACCCGTTGCTCTCAGTCATGGCCCCATATTGCCCGTCCGCGGGGGCAATGAGACGCCACGGTCGGCACCCTGTGCACGACTTCCCACCGACTTCCCACCCGGTCCGCACGCTCGGGCCTCACCCCCCGCCCGGCGTGGGCCCTCGTGCGCCCCGTACCGTGGACGACGTGTACCGGTTCCTGCTGACGCCCCGCTGGTGGGGGATCAACGTCTTCGTGCTGCTGGCCATCCCCTTCTGCCTGTTCATGGGGTCGTGGCAGCTGAGCCGGTTCGAGTCGCGGGTGGACGGCCATCGCGAGGCGAAGGCGCAGGCCGCCTCGGCCCGCACGGAGGCGGCGCGTCCGCTCGCCGAGCTGCTCCCCGTGGACCAGGAGACCTCCGGCAGGCAGGTCACCGCCCGCGGACGCTACGGCGACCAGCTGCTCGTGCCGGGCCGGGAGCTGGACGGCAGGAACGGTTTCTACGTGCTGACCCTGCTGCGCACCGACGCCGGCAAGGCGCTGCCCGTGGTGCGCGGCTGGCTGCCCGGCGCCGCCGACGCCGCGAAGGCCCCGGCCGCGCCCTCCGGCGAGGTCACCGTCACCGGCGCACTGCAGGCCTCGGAGCAGCCCGGCGACAACGGGGTGAGCGCCCGGGGCGGCCTTCCTGCCGGGCAGACCGCCGCGATCAGCGCCGCTTCCCTGATCAACCTGGTGCCGTACGACCTGTACGACGCCTGGATCACCCTCGACCGGGCCGACGCGCCGATGACGAAGGTGCCGGTGAGCGCGGCCCCGAACAGCGGACTGGACCTGAAGGCGTTCCAGAACCTGGGCTACACCGGCGAGTGGTTCGTCTTCGCCGGGTTCGTGGTGTTCATGTGGTTCCGGCTGCTGCGCCGCGAGGTGGAGTCCGCCCGGGACGCGGCCCTCGGGATCGTCCCCGAGGACGTCGCCGTGCCGGCGGTTCAGGACGAGGCGAGCACGCCCGTCCGGTAGATCGTCCCGGCGCAGGCGTTCGGCACCGTCGCCTTGAGCGTCGGCGCACCGGCGCCGGTCGTGTAGGACACGACGACGCTGCCTTCCGCGGTGCCGGCCGTGCCGTCCTCGGTGAACAGCTGGGCCGCGGTGCCGGAGGTCGTCTCGCCGGTGGTGCCGGCCGGGGGGTCGGACGGGGTCGGCGACGGGGACGCCGTGCCGCCGCTGTCGCCGCCGGAGCCGCCCGTGGTGGGGCAGGTATCAGAGGGCGCCCAGGCGAACTTCACCTCGTAGGCGGAGCCGGGTGCGAGGGTGAGCTGCGGAACGTACAGGGAGGGGTCGGGCAGACCGGCTGCCGCGTCCCCGGAGGCGTGCTCCACCACGGTGATCCTGGCGGCGTCGGCCGCGCCCTGGACGTCGAACGACAGGGCGACGGCGCCGCGGACGCTGCACCCGGCGGCGGAGGAGTTCTGCACCCGGAAGGCTCCGTACACGATGCCCGCCGCGTCGGGGCCGTCGACGGCGGGTGCGCCGCCCTCGAGCTGGTCCGGTGTGCAGGGGGGCGCGGTCGCCGGGGCCGAGGAGGCGGGCCCGGTGCCGCTGGAGGCGGCGCCGCCCGCGGACTCCTTGCCCTGGCCGGAGTCGGTGGCGCCGTTCTTGCCCTGCTCACCGGTGCCGCCGGAGGAGTCGCCGACCTTGCCCGAGGAGCCGCCGTCGGGGTTCTTGCCCTGATCCACGCCCCCCTGCGCCTGTGAGGCCTGGCCGGCGATCGAAGGGTTGGCGTCGGAGCCGCCCGCGTTCGAGACGTGGAGCACGGCGGGGACGGCGGTGCCGAGGAAGAGGGCCGCGGCCGCCATGCCGACGGCTGCCTGTCGCTTGCGGGCCCGGCGGACGGGGACGGCCCGCCGCAGGTGGTCCAGGGCGCCGTCGCGCGGCTCCATCTCCTGGACGACGTCGTGGAGCATCCGGCGCAGTGCCAGCTCGTCCGAGTCGAGCCCTTCGGGGCCCTGGTCGTCGAGGTGGTGGTTCACGGTTGAGTTCCCAGCGTGCGATGGCTTCGGCTCGTGTGTGCGCGGCGAGGTCGTCGGCTGCCGCCGCGCGGGGGGCTCGTCGCGCTCGTGATCGTCGTGGCCCCCGTGGGAGCCACGCTCTTCGGCTTCCCCGCTCACGCCGGCTCCTCCATGGCTATGCGCAGGGCGGCGATGCCGCGTGAGCCGTACGCCTTGACCGAGCCGAGGGATATGCCGAGGGTCTCGGCGACCTGCGCCTCCGTCATGTCCGCGAAGTAGCGCAGCACGAGGACCTCGCGCTGCCGGCGCTGCAGGCCCTTCATCGCCTTGATCAGCGAGTCGCGCTCGAGCTGGTCGTAGGCGCCCTCCTCCGCGCTGGCCATGTCCGGCATCGGCTTGGACAGCAGCTTCAGGCCGAGGATGCGGCGGCGCAGCGCGGAGCGGGACAGGTTGACGACCGTCTGGCGCAGGTAGGCGAGGGTCTTCTCGGGTTCCCGGACGCGTTTGCGTGCGGAGTGGACGCGGATGAAGGCCTCCTGGACGACGTCCTCGCAGGAGGCGGTGTCGTCGAGGAGGAGCGCGGCGAGACCGAGCAGCGAGCGGTAGTGCGCCCGGTAGGTCTCGGTGAGGTGGTCGACGGTGGTGCCGACGGCCGCCGCGCCTTCGACCTCTTCCACGCCGTCGCGCTGGCCGGGGACGCGGGTGGGCCGCGCTGCGGGCATGGGCGCGATCACCGGCAGGCCGCCGGCCGTGCCGGACGCACGCGGGCGGAGGACGCCGAGCGGCGGCCGCAGGGCCGCGCCGCGGGGCGCCAAGGGGAGTTCGAGTACCTCTGCCACGCCAGTTGGACGCACGTCCCCCCTGAGGGGTTGTACGCGTCCGGCGTCACGTTTGCGTCGACCAAGGTCACGCGTACCCGTCTCATGTGTCCCGCTCTTCCCCTGTGTCCCATAGGAACGGGCGTCCCCACGCCCGGACCACCGCGTCCCCGTGCGCTGCCCCCGCGCCCGGGACGCTGTGATCGTTCACACGTCTGCGCACCCCTGAGGGTGACGGCAAAGACGCTCCCCGCCCTGCGCACGGTTGCGGAGAGCGGGGAGAAAATCTTCGGATGCCCAAGGTGTCCGATACAAGTGGTTCGGACCGTCGACCGGCTCACATTGATTGAAAGATCCTACAATTGCGCGCGGCCCCGTCCGTCACCGCGTCGCCGTCCGGCTCCGCCGCCCCAGAACAGCCGCCTCGGGCCGCCGGCTCAGGACAGCTCGGCCGCGAGCAGCTCCGCGATCTGGGCGGTGTTCAGCGCGGCCCCCTTGCGCAGGTTGTCCCCGCACACGAACAGCTCCAGCGCCGTCGGGTCGTCGAGGGCCCGCCGCACCCGGCCCACCCAGGTGGGGTCGGTGCCGACCACGTCGGCGGGGGTGGGGAACTCGCCCGCCGCCGGGTTGTCGAAGAGGACCACGCCGGGCGCCGTCGCGATGATCTCGCGGGCGCCCTCGACGGTGACCGTGTCCTGGAAGCGGGCGTGGACGGTGACGGAGTGCCCGGTGACGACCGGGACGCGGACGCAGGTCACGGCCACCGGCAGCTTGGGCAGGCCGAGGATCTTGCGGGTCTCGTCCCGCACCTTCATCTCCTCGGAGGACCAGCCGTCCGCGCGCAGCGACCCCGCCCACGGGACGACGTTCAGCGCCACCGGCTCGGGGAACGGCCCGGTGCGGTCGCCGACGGCCCGCCGCACGTCGCCGGGGTGGGTCCCGAGCTCGGTGCCGGCGACCATGGCGATCTGCTGCCGCAGGGTCTCCACCCCGGCCCGGCCGGCCCCGCTGACCGCCTGGTACGAGGACACCACCAGCTCGCGCAGCCCGTACTCGGCGTGCAGCGCGCCCAGCGCGACGATCATCGACAGGGTGGTGCAGTTGGGGTTGGATACGATGCCGCGCGGCCGGACCCGCACCGCGTGCGCGTTCACCTCGGGCACCACCAGCGGCACCTCCGGGTCCATCCGGAAGGCGCCGGAGTTGTCCACCACGACCACGCCCCGGGCGGCGGCGACGGGCGCCCACTGCGCCGCGACCTCGTCGGGCACGTCGAACATCGCGACGTCGACCCCGTCGAAGACCTCCTCCGACAGGGCCAGCACCTCGGCCTCCTCGCCGCGCACGGCCAGCTTGCGGCCGGCCGAGCGCGGTGAGGCGACGAGTCTGATCTCACCCCAGACGTCGGCCCGCTGGGACAGGATCCGCAGCATGACCGTGCCGACCGCACCGGTCGCCCCCACGACCGCGAGCGTCGGTCGGCGCGTTGCCGAGATCAACGCCCGGTGCCCCCGTAGACGACGGCCTCGTCGCTGTCGGAGTCCAGCCCGAAGGCGCTGTGCACGGCGCGCACGGCCTCGTTGACGTCGTCGGCGCGGGTCACGACCGAGATGCGGATCTCGGAGGTCGAGATGAGCTCGATGTTGACGCCCGCGTCGGCCAGCGCCTTGAAGAAGTCGGCCGTGACGCCCGGGTTGGTCTTCATCCCCGCGCCGACCAGGGAGATCTTGCCGATCTGGTCGTCGTAGCGCAGCGAGTCGAAGCCGATGCCGGACTTGTTCTTCTCCAGGGCGTCGATGGCCTTGCGGCCCTCGGCCTTGGGAAGGGTGAACGAGATGTCCGTCAGACCGGTGGCCGCCGCGGACACGTTCTGCACGATCATGTCGATGTTGATCTCGGCGTCGGAGATCGTCCGGAAGATCGCGGCGGCCTCGCCCGGCTTGTCCGGCACACCGACGACCGTGACCTTGGCCTCGGAGGTGTCGTGCGCGACACCGGAGATGATGGCCTGCTCCACCGGCTTGTCCCCTTGCTCGATCGGCTCACTGCTGACCCACGTGCCCTGCAGCCCGCTGAAGGACGAGCGGACGTGGATCGGGATGTTGTAGCGGCGGGCGTACTCCACACAGCGGTGGAGCAGCACCTTGGAGCCGGACGCCGCGAGCTCCAGCATGTCCTCGAACGCGATCCAGTCGATCTTCCGCGCCTTCTTCACCACGCGCGGGTCGGCGGTGAACACGCCGTCCACGTCGGTGTAGATCTCGCAGACCTCGGCGTCGAGCGCGGCGGCGAGGGCGACGGCCGTGGTGTCGGACCCGCCGCGCCCGAGCGTGGTGATGTCCTTCTTGTCCTGGCTGACGCCCTGGAAACCGGCGACGATCGCGATGTTGCCCTCGTCCAGCGCGGTCCGGATACGGCCCGGCGTGACGTCGATGATCCGGGCTTTGTTGTGGACCGAGTCGGTGATGACGCCTGCCTGGCTGCCGGTGAACGACTGGGCGCTGTGTCCCAGGTTCTTGATCGCCATCGCCAGCAGGGCCATGGAGATCCGCTCTCCGGCGGTCAGCAGCATGTCGAATTCCCGGCCGCTGGGCATCGGTGACACCTGCTCGGCGAGATCGATCAGCTCGTCCGTCGTGTCGCCCATCGCGGAAACGACGACGACCACCTGGTGGCCGTTCTTCTTCGCTTCCACGATCCGCTTGGCGACGCGCTTGATGCCCTCGGCATCGGCTACGGAGGAGCCTCCGTACTTCTGCACGACAAGGCCCACGTGCGCTCCTCGCTCAGTTTGTCTCTTTCCGCACATACGCCCTTGTACTGCGGTCGGCTCAGTCTAACGAGCGCCCGAAATCCACCTCCGGGGTACCGCATGGTGAGATGCCGGCCGCGCGCTCTGGGGGTCCCTGCCCACTTCCGCGCCGGTGATAGCAGTGAATTAAGTTTCAAGGACCGTGGAGGACTAGTGTGCGAACGTGCACGTACTCCTGGTGGAAGACGACGAGCCGGTCGCCGAGTCACTCCGACGCGGACTGAAGCGGTACGGCTTCGCGGTCGACTGGGTGAGCACCGGCGCCGCCGCCCTCTCCCACCCCGGCCCCTACGACGTGGTCCTGCTGGACCTGGGGCTGCCCGACACCGACGGCCTCGACGTCTGCAGGGCGCTGCGCGAGCGCGGCGGCGTGCCGATCATCGTGATCAGCGCCCGCAGCGACGAGACGGACCGGGTGGTCGGCCTTGAGCTGGGCGCCGACGACTACGTGTCCAAGCCGTTCGGGGTGCGCGAGGTCATCGCCCGGATACGCGCGGTGATGCGGCGCGTGCAGCCGCGTCCCGCCGGCGCCCCGGCCGACCGCTACGGAGCGCGCCTCACGATCGACCGCAAGGCGGCCCGCGTCCACGTGGACGGCGCGGAGATCGCGCTCGCGCCGAAGGAGTACGACCTGCTCGCCTTCCTCACCGAGGAGCCGGGCGCACTGATGTCGCGGGAACAGATCATGGAAGCCGTCTGGGACGCGAACTGGTTCGGCCCGACGAAGACGCTGGACGTGCACGTGGCGGCCCTGCGACGGAAGTTCGCCGGGGTCGTGGCCATCGCGGCGGTGCGCGGGGTCGGCTTCCGGCTGGAGATCGTCGAGGACGCCGGGGCCGCATGAACCGCCAGCTCATCCGCAGCTACATCCTGCTGGTCGCGGTCGCCATCCTGCTGTTCACGGTGCCGGTCGCCTTCACGCTCACCAAGCAGCTGCGCGACGACACCGAGCTGTCCGTCATGCGCGAGGCCGACACCATGGCGCTGCTGCTCGGCAACGGCGACCGCATCTCGTGCACGGCGCTGACCGAGGTGGCCGAGGCGTACCGCGGCAAGACTCCCGGCCTCGTCCAGGTGACCCCGACGCGCAGCTGCGCCCCGGACCTGCCGGCGCCCGCCGCGGGTTCGGCGCTGACCCGGGCCGTGCGGGAGAACAAGCCGACGACCGACTGGGGCTCGGACTTCATCTGGGGCGAGCACCTGACGGTCACCGTGCCCGCGCAGGGCGAGGCGGCCGTCCGGATCGTCTACTCCACCTCGGACATGACCCGGCGGCTGTGGAGCATCTGGGGCTTCCGCGCCGGGCTCGCCGTCCTCGTCCTCGGGGCGGCGGCCGCGATCGGCGCGTACGCCGCCCGCCGGATCACCGCGCCGCTGCGCGCGCTCAACGCGATGGCCAGCAGGTTCAGCGACGGCGACCTCACCGCGCGCTCCCCGGTGACGGGCCCGCCGGAGACCCAGACGCTGGCGCGGACCCTCAACCAGGGCGCGGAACGCCTGGACACCCTGGTCGCCTCGCAGCGCATCTTCGTCGCGGACGCCTCGCACCAGCTGCGGACCCCGCTCACGGCGCTGCGGCTGTCGCTGGACAACATCGCGGACGGGGTGGACGACGAATTCGTCCGCGAGGACGTGGAGCAGGCCACGGCGGAGGTGGTCCGCATGAGCCGGCTGGTGAACGGCCTGCTGGTGCTGGCCCGCGCCGAGGCCAAGGTGACGGCGGCGGAGCCGCTGCCGTTGAAGGACATCGTGGCCGAACGGCTGACGGTGTGGAGACCGGCCGCCGACGAGCGCGGAGTCACCATCGCGCTCAGGGGGAGTGGTGTCGACGGCCGGCCGTCTGTGCTGGCCAGCCCCGGTCATCTGGAACAGGTGCTGGACAACGTGCTCTCGAACGCCCTGGAGGTGTCGCCGGACGGCGGGAGGATCACCGTCCGGCTGGAGTCCGGGGCGGGCGACGTGGTCATGTCCGTGGCGGACGAGGGTCCGGGCATGTCGGACGCGGAGAAGTCCCGTGCCTTCGACCGCTTCTGGCGCGGCCAGGGCCTCACCGGGCGCGCCGGCTCCGGCCTCGGCCTCGCCGTCGTCAGACAGCTGGTGACGGACGACGGCGGCACGGTGAGCCTCGAGGACGCTCCCGGAGGCGGCCTGCGCGTGCGCTTCACCCTCCGGGCCGCACAGCGGACGGGGTGATCGGGGGCGGTCAGCTCTCGGGCATCGCCGACGAGTGGTGGTTGACGATCAGCCACTTGCCGCCGCGCTTCTCGTACTCGTAGGTGTAGCGGGCCTCGACGACCTTCTTCTTGCCGGTGGCGGGGTCGGTGAGGGTGAACTGGTACACGCCGCTGTCGAGGGCGGAGTTGCCGTCGAGGACGTTGATGTGCGTCTCGATCTTCTTGCCGACCGGCTTCTTCTGGAGGAAGTGCTCCATGTAGTCCACGATGCCGGCGTGGTCGGTGCGGACCTTGTTGGACAGGGTGGGCAGCAGGACCGCGTCCTTGGCGTAGCGGTCGGCCACGACCTCCGGGTCACGGGTCTGCAGCGCGGCGTTCCAGCCGTCGAACAGCGCGGCGATCTGCTTCTTGCTGGGCTTCGAGGGCTTCTCGGGGCCGGCCGCACTGACTCCGACCGACACCGTGGCCGCGGTGACGACGGCGGTGGCGGTGACGAGGGCGGCGCGTATGCGGGTCTTGCGGGTCATCGCAACTCCTGTGCGGCTTGGCGCTGTTGGATGACTCAAGATTCGCTTCCGGCCGGTTAGGGCCCGTGCAGCCGCCGTACAGGGGACGTTCAAGACCCTGCCAATTCTCGGACGGCGCCCGGCCGCCCACCACGAAGCGCTACGGTCGCCCCATGGAGGTTCTGCGCTATGTCGCGTTCAGCACCGACCCGGCCGGGGGCAACCCCGCCGGCGTGGTGCTCGACGCCACCGGCATCGACGAGAAGACCATGCTGGCGACGGCGGCCGAAGTCGGCTACTCCGAGACGGCGTTCGCCGTGCCGTCCGACGACGGCGGTCTGGCCGTCCGGTACTTCAGCCCGCTCGCCGAGGTGCCGTTCTGCGGCCACGCGACGATCGCCACGGCGGTCGCCCACGCCGAGCGGCACGGAACGGGCTCGCTGGTCCTGCACACAGGCGTCGGGACGGTACCCGTCACCACGGCCCTGGCCGACGACGGCACCACGGTGGCCACCCTCGTGAGCGTCACCCCGCGCACGAAGCCCCTCGCCGACGACGATCTGACGGCACTGCTGGCGGCCCTGCGCTGGTCCGCCGACGAACTCGACCCGGCCCTGCCGCCGCGCGTGGCCTACGCCGGGGCCTGGCATCCGGTCATCGCCGCGGCGGACCGCGGCCGGCTGGCCGACCTCGACTACGACATGCCCGCCCTGTCCGACCTCATGGCACGCCGGGACTGGACCACCGTCGACCTGGTGTGGCGGGAGTCCCCCACCGTCTTCCACGCCCGCAACCCGTTCCCGCCGGGCGGGGTCGTCGAGGACCCGGCCACCGGCGCGGCGGCGGCCGCCCTCGGCGGCTGTCTGCGCGAGCTCGGACTCGTCTCACCGCCGGCGACCCTGACGATCCACCAGGGCGTCGACATGGGCCGCCCGAGCACTCTCACGGTCTTCGTGCCCGGCGGACGGGACAGCGGGATCGGCGTCACGGGGACGGCCGTGCCCATCTGACCGACACGCCCGTCCCGTAGGGCCGCCCGACCGCGGGCCGTGGAGCGCGGGGTCGGGCGGCTCTACAGCGCGGTCGCAGGCCCTAGGCGCGGGGCCGTACGCCCAGCTGTCCGCCGATCTCCTCGGCCATCACGCGGCCCGCCTCGAACTCCAGGGTCTCGTCGCCCAGGGGGGACTGGTCGGTGTCGAGGCCGTCCAGCTCTTCCAGGGGCTGGTCCAGGCGGATGTGGGCGAGGACCGAGTGCAGGGCGCGCAGCGTCGCCGACGCCGTGGAGCCCCAGTTGGAGAAGTAGGAGAACTGCCACCACCACAGGGCCTCGGTGATGCGGCCCGCGCGGTAGTGGACCATGCCGTGGCGCAGGTCGGCGATCACGTCGGCGAGGTCGTCGGAGATCCGGGCCGGCACGGGGGCCTTGCGGGGCTCGTAGGGGTCGAAGACCTCGGAGTAGACGTCGACCGGGTCCAGCAGGCGGGCCAGGTTCTCGCGGAGCTCGTCGGCGTCCGGCTCGAAGCCCGGGTCGGGCTCGTAGCGCTCGTCGGGGAGGATGTCCTCGTGGGCGCCGAGACGGCCGCCGGCCAGCAGGAGCTGGGAGACCTCCAGGAGGAGGAAGGGGACCGCCGAGCCCGGTTCGTCGCCCTTGGCCACCTCGGTGACGGCCACCAGGAAACTCTCCACCTGGTCCGCGATCTGGACCGCGAAGTCGTCCGGGTTCGGGCCGGTCGCGTGCAGCGTGGCGTCAGACATCTAGGAGTCGTCTCCCCTCGAAGGCGCGACCGAGGGTCACCTCGTCCGCGTATTCCAGGTCGCCACCCACCGGGAGGCCGCTGGCCAGGCGGGTGACCTTCAGGCCCATGGGCTTGATCATGCGGGCGAGGTACGTGGCGGTGGCCTCGCCCTCCAGGTTCGGGTCGGTGGCGAGGATCAGCTCCGTGACCGTGCCGTCGGCCAGCCGCGCGAGGAGTTCCCTTATCCGCAGGTCGTCGGGACCGACCCCCTCGATCGGGCTGATCGCGCCGCCCAGGACGTGGTACTTGCCGCGGAACTCGCGCGTGCGCTCGATCGCGACGACGTCCTTCGGCTCCTCCACGACGCAGATGCAGCTCGGGTCGCGGCGCGGGTCGCGGCAGATGCCGCACAGCTCCTCCTGCGCCACGTTGCCGCAGGTCGCGCAGAAGCGGACCTTCGCCTTGACCTCCAGGAGGGCGTGGGCGAGCCGCCGTACGTCCGTCGGCTCCGCCTGCAGGATGTGGAAGGCGATCCGCTGCGCGCTCTTGGGACCGACGCCGGGCAGCCGCCCCAGCTCGTCGATGAGGTCCTGGACCACGCCTTCGTACAACGGACTGCCGTCCTTCCTGGGGTTCCTTGCGGTACGTACCGTAGTCGGCCGAGGCCGGTCCGCGTAAGGCGGACCGGGCCTAGAAAGGCAGGCCCGGAATGCCGCTGCCGCCGCCCAGGCCCTGGGCCAGCGGGCCGAGCTTCTGCTGCTGCAGGGTCTGCGCGTTCTCGTTGGCCGCCTGGACGGCCGCGACGATCAGGTCGGCGAGGGTCTCGGTGTCCTCGGGGTCGACCGCCTTCGGGTCGATCTTCAGCCCGCGCAGCTCGCCGGAGCCGGTCACCGTGGCCTTCACCAGTCCGCCGCCCGCCTGCCCGTCGACCTCCGTGTGCGCCAGCTCCTCCTGGGCGCGGGCCAGGTCCTGCTGCATCTTCTGGGCCTGCTGGAGCAGCTGCTGCATGTTGGGCTGGCCACCACCGGGAATCACGATCAGCTCCTGTGTTCTACGACTGTCGGGCACACCTGCGAACGGTTTCTTGCCGCTCGGCACGAGCCTACGTGGTCTGTGCGGGTGTCGCCCCAGCACTCTTTCGAGTGAGTTGTGCGTGAGTCCTATACCTGATCAAGGCCCACTTCCAGGGGTAAAAGTGACGAAACCTTCCTCTTCGCCACCCATTGGGAGGTAGGAAAGGTCCGGCGCATCAGCATCGGGTATCTCGCACGTCGCGGGCGTCACACATCGTGAGCGGCCGGATCGGTCGATCGGTCGGATCAGTCGGGATCGGGAGGGAGTGCGGGTGGCTCAGCAGCCGGAGATGCAGCCCGAAGGACCGCCTCAGGACGGGCGGGGCGAGGGCGGTGCGGCCGGGCTGCGGCCGGGCGACCTGACCGGACGGGCGTTCCCCCTGGGGGACTGGGGCGAGCCCGCCGAGCGGCTGGAGGAGCTGTACCGGTGGGTGGAGCGGGGGGCGCTGGAGACCGCCGCCTGGTACCTCGCCGACCGGGTGTGGAAGCGGCGGGGCGCACGGGCCCTGCGCACCGGCGCGGCCGCCGGGGCGGTGTGCGGGGCCGCACTGCCGCTGCTGGACCTGACCCGGGTGACGGGCGGCGCCGCGCCCTGGGGGTATCTGGCGCTGCTGCTGGCGGTGGCGTGCCTGACGGTGGACCGGTTCTTCGGGGTGACCTCGGGCTGGATGCGGGACGTGGCCACCGCGCAGGCCGTGCAGCGAAGGCTGCAGGTGCTGCAGTTCGACTGGGCCTCGGAGAGCGTCCGGGAGGTGCTGGGCCCGGCCGAGGGCACGGCGAGCGAGGCGGCGGAGCGGTGCCTGGCGGTGCTGCGCCGCTTCTCGGACGACGTCACCGACCTGGTGCGCGCGGAGACGGCCGACTGGATGGTGGAGTTCCGCGCCGGCCCCGCGCCGCTGGGCATCCAGACGGCGGTCGCCGTCGGCGGACGGGTGGACGCCGGCGGCGGCCCGGGCAGGTTCCCCTCGCCGCCGGGAGCGAACGCCCGGCCGAACATGCCCCGCCAGCGCCCGCCGGAGCCCCGCTGACCCCGGTGGCGGTTTTCAGTCGCGCGTGTACGTCAGTTTCTCCCCGGTGCCGGTGTTGACCCGCTGCAGGCTGCCGTCGGGAAGGAGGGTGACCTCCGAGGCGGCGCCGGGGGTGCAGGAGGAGAGGGGTTTGCCCGCGGTGACCTTGGAGGGGCCGATCCGCAGCGGGCCGTCGCCGCCGGGCCGCACGGCGAGGGTGGCGCTGAACTCGCAGTGGTAGGAGTCGCCGTCGGCGGCGAGGGCGAGCACCGCGTCCCCCACCTCGCCCTGCGAGATGGTCAGCCGGCGCTTGTTGGTGCCGGTCTCGTTCTTGATCGTGGCGGTCCAGTCGCCGAGGTAGGCCGCAGGGACCTCGCCGTCCTGCGACGCGGACGGCGACGGGGACGCGGAGGGAGACGACGACGGGCCGTCCTGCGGCGCGGAGGAGCCCGCCGCGCGGGAGACGGAGGGGCTGGGCGACGGGCCAGCGGCGCTGTCGCCGTCGCCGTTCATGAACGCGTACACCGAGCCGCCGGCGGCGACCGCGACCACCAGGGCGACCAGGACCAGCAGGACCGTCGCGCGGCGGCTGCGGCCCGGCGGGTCCTCGGGGCCGACGGGTTCGTCCGTTCCGTAGGGGGCGTACGGAGGGGTGCCCCCGGCGTCCGCCGCGTACGGGTTGTAGGGGGCCGGCACGCCCGGCGCCGGGTGGTGGCCGTACCCGGGGACCGGGGGCGCGGCCTGCTGCGGATGCTGCGAGGGGAAGCCGTACGCCGGGTGGGCCGGGGCGGGGCCCGCGCCGGACGGATGCGTCTGCTGCGGCACGCCGCCGGGACCCGCGACCAGCGTGGGCCGGTGGTCCGGCGCGTGCGCGTCGCCGCGCGGCCCGGAATGCTGCGGGGCGGCCTCGAAGGGAGCGGTGGGGCTCCACCGGGCGGTGCCCGCCGAGGCGTCCGTGCCCTCCGGGTCCTCCACCTCCAGCAGCCGCACGGCGTGCCGGCCGAGCTGGGCGACCAGGGCGCCGGGCAGCCAGGGGTCGCGGGAGCGGCCGTCGGAGACGGTGTCGTCGACGCCGGTGAGCTCCAGGACGCGGTCGAGGGAGGGGCGGGCTCCCGGGTCCTTGCGCAGACAGCCGCGGACCAGGTCGGCGATGCCCTCGGGGACGCCCGCGAGGTCGGGCTCGTTCTCCGCGATGCGGAACATCAGGGCGGGCACGCCGCTGTCGGCGGAGCCGAACGGCAGGGCGCCGGTGGCGGCGTAGGTGATGACCGAACCGAGGCAGAAGACGTCGCTGGCGGGCGTGACCGGTGCGCCCCGCAGCTGTTCGGGGGCCATGAATCCGGGCGAGCCGATCACCGCGCCGGTCTGGGTCAGCCGGCTGTCGCCGCTCACGCTCTCCAGCGCCCGCGCGACGCCGAAGTCGATGACGCGCGGCCCCTCGATGGTGACCATCACGTTGGACGGCTTGAGGTCGCGGTGGACGATGCCGGCGGCGTGGATGTTGGTGAGCGCGTGCGCGAGCCCGGCGGCGAGGATGCGCACCGACCGTTCGGGCAGCGGACCGTGGTCGTGGCTCACCACCTGCTGGAGGCTCGGCCCGGCGACATAGCCGGTGGCGACCCAGGGAACGGCGGCCTCGGTGTCGGCGTCGAGGACGGGCGCGGTCCAGAACCCGCCGACCCGTTGCGCGTTGCGCACCTCCTGCCGGAACCGCGCCCGGAACTCCTCGCGCGCCGCCAGCTCCGGCCGGACCAGCTTCACGGCGACCGTCCGCCCGCGATCCGAGCGGGCGAGGTACACCTGTCCCATGCCGCCCGCGCCCAGCCGCGCGAGCAGCCGGTAACCGCCGATGCGCTGCGGGTCCCCCTGGCCCAGCTTCTCCATCGCAGCGCCGCCTTTCCCGCACATGTGTGATCGAGACATGTGCAATCCAGCCGAGAATAATCCGGCCGTTCGGGGAGTTGTGCGGTGCGATGTCTACGGTTGCGTAACGGGCGGCTCCAGTCCGTCCAGCACCTTGGACAGGCGCTCCAGGACGTGTACGGCCTCGGTGAGCTCCTTCTCCCCGTACGCCTGCGCCAGGCGGTCGGCGAAGGCCGCGTGCCCGGGCCCGATGCGGGCGACCGCGGCCCGCCCCGCCTCGGTGGGGGCGAGCAGCTTGGCGCGCCGGTGGGCGGGGTTGGGTCGGTACTCGGCGAGTCCGCGCTCGACCAGCAGGTCGGCGATCCGCTGCACGCTCTGCCGGGTGATGCCCATCGCGCGGGCGATGCCGGAGACCGGCAGCGGGTCGCCGAGGACCGCGCCGAGCACCTGCCACCGGGCGGCGGAGAGCCCGGACGGGCCGGCCAGCTCCTCCGCGACGGCGAGGAACTGGCCGTTGAGCCGGAAGACCCCGAGGGCGCTGCGGCTCAGCAGCTCCTGGCGCTGCGCGCTCACCGGCCGGCCGTCGCGTTCTCCAGGACGGCGTACGCCTGCGGGTCGGAGTCGTGGAAGAGCCGGTACCAGGCGTCCAGCACCTCGCCCTCGTACACGCCGAGGAGGCGCAGGATCTCGCGGGCGAAGGCGACCGGCTCGGTCGGGCCGGCGGTGACCAGGTCGCCGTCCGTCACCGCGTCCGCCTCGGTGTACCGGTGGCCGCCGCGGTAGCCGGTGGCGGCCAGATAGAAGGAGACCGCGCTCGTGTGGTCGCGCTCGTCGAGCAGACCCTCGCGGGCGAGCCCGGCGGTGGCTCCGCAGATCGCGGCGACGGGGGTGCCGGCGGCGAGGAACTCCCGTGCCTTGCGGGCGAAGGGCGCGAGGTCGTCGGTGGTGTCCCAGAGGTCGGCGCCCGGGAGGATCAGCAGGGAGCTGTCCTCGGGCCGTATGTCGTCCAGCGCCAGGTCGGGCAGGACCCGCAGGCCGCCGACGCTGACGGCCGGCGTCTCCGCGGACGCGCCGACCGTCCGGATCGGGTGGCCGCCGCGGGCGAGGTACGCCGTCGCGAACCCCGTCTCCCAGTCGGCGAACGTGTCGTACACGGCGAGATGCACGGGCTTGCCGCTCATGGTTCCTCCTGAGGCCTCGGACCTCGACCGTCCTCGAGGTTCATGACAGCAGACTGTCATTTCGACAGTAGGCTGTCAACACCTTCCGGTCCGGCTCCCGCCCGTCCTCCGCCACCGCCGTCGCCTCACCCCTCCCCCACGCCCGACAACCTGTCGCGGAATCGCCCCGCCCACGGAACAGGACGCCGATACCGCTTCCGCATCGCGGACATTTACGCTCACTGACATGACCCCTCAGACCGACCCCCGGGCCGGCGCCGCCGTCAAGGCGGCCGACCGCGCGCACGTCTTCCACTCCTGGTCCGCCCAGGAGCTCATCGACCCGCTCGCCGTGGCCGGCGCCGAGGGGTCGTACTTCTGGGACTACGACGGCAACCGCTACCTCGACCTCACCAGCGGGCTCGTCTACACGAACATCGGCTACCAGCACCCGAAGGTCGTCGCCGCGATCCAGGAGCAGGCCGCACGCCTGACCACCTTCGCGCCCGCCTTCGCGATCGAGGCCCGCTCCGAGGCGGCCCGGCTGATCGCCGAGCGGACCCCCGGCGACCTGGACAAGATCTTCTTCACCAACGGCGGGGCCGACGCCGTCGAGCACGCGGTGCGCATGGCCCGGCTGCACACCGGACGCGCCAAGGTGCTCTCCGCCTACCGCTCCTACCACGGCGGCACCCAGCAGGCCGTGAACCTCACCGGTGACCCGCGCCGCTGGGCCTCCGACACCGCGACGGCCGGCGTCGTGCACTTCTGGGCGCCCTTCCTCTACCGCTCCCGCTTCTACGCCGAGACCGAGGAGCAGGAGACCGCGCGCGCCCTCGAACACCTCGAGACGACGATCGCCTTCGAGGGCCCGGCGACGATCGCCGCGATCATCCTCGAGACGATCCCCGGCACCGCCGGCATCATGGTCCCGCCGCCCGGCTACCTCGCGGGCGTCCGCGAGATCTGCGACCGGCACGGGATCGTCTTCGTCCTCGACGAGGTCATGGCCGGGTTCGGGCGCACCGGCGAGTGGTTCGCGGCCGACCTGTCCGGCGTCGTGCCCGACCTGATGACCTTCGCCAAGGGCGTGAACTCCGGATACGTGCCGCTCGGCGGCGTGGCGATCTCCGGCGCCGTCGCGGAGACCTTCGGCAAGCGGCCCTACCCGGGCGGTCTGACGTACTCCGGGCACCCGCTGGCCTGCGCGGCCGCCGTCGCGACGATCGAGGTCATGGCCGAGGAGGGCGTCGTCGAGAACGCGAAGCGCCTCGGCGCCTCCGTCGTCGAGCCGGGGCTGCGGGCGCTGGCCGAGCGGCACCCGAGCGTCGGCGAGGTGCGCGGGGTCGGCATGTTCTGGGCGGTCGAGCTGGTGAAGAACCGCGAGACCCGCGAACCGCTGGTGCCGTACAACGCGGCCGGCGAGGCGAACGCGGCCATGGCCGCGTTCGGCGCGGCGGCCAAGAAGGCCGGCGTGTGGCCGTTCGTGAACATGAACCGCACGCATTTCGTGCCGCCGCTCAACGTCTCCGAGTCCGAGGTCAAGGAAGGGCTCGCGGCCCTCGACACGGCGCTCTCGGCGGCCGACGAGTTCACCGAGTAGGGGCTGGGCTTTCGAAGGGGCTTGATTTCGTCGAACGCGTAAGGTGGCGTGCTCGTACATAACGACGAGCACGCCACTTTTCCGCACCCGACGAGGAGACGCCTCGACCATGCCCGGCAGCACCGGCAACGGCGCCGTGACGCGCAGCACCCTGCGCCAGCAGATCGCCGACGCGCTTCGCGACGAGGTGCTGGCGGGACGGCTGCAGCCCGGGCAGGAGTTCACGGTGAAGGAGATCGCCGAGCAGTACGGCGTCTCCGCGACCCCCGTCCGCGAGGCCCTCGTCGACCTCTCGGCACAGGGCCTCCTCGACGCCGACCAGCACCGGGGCTTCCGGGTCCACGAGTACTCCGTCGAGGACTACCGCGGCATGATCGAGGCGCGCAACCTGATCATCGAGGGCATGTTCATCGCCCTCGACGGGGGCCGCCAGGACCAGCGGGACTTCGAGGACCCGCGGACCGCGGCCGCCATCGCCGGGGTGCGCCGCCGCGGCGAGGAGGCGAGCCGGGCCGCCGCGGCCGGCGACCTCACCGTCCTCATCGGCTACGACCTGCGCTTCTGGCGCGAGCTGAGCGCCTTCTTCGGCAACGCCTACCTCGCCGACTTCCTGCACCGGCTGCGCGTGCAGTCCTGGGTGTGCACGGTGCAGCACCTGCGCCGGGCGAGCGATCTGCGCGGCTTCCTATGGTCCGGCCACACCGAACTCATCGACGCCCTGTACCGCCGCGACACCGTCGCTGCCCGCAGGATGCTCGCCGCGTACAACGACGAGTCCATCACCCTGATCGAGCGGCTGGCCGCGGGATGAGCCGGGCGGACGCCCCTGCCGTGCAAGCCCCCACCGCGCCGTCGACCGCCCCGGCCGTCGCGCTGTCCGTCGTCGTCCCCGCCTACAACGAGGAGCGACGGCTCGGCCCCACCCTGGACGCGGTCAGCCGCCACCTGGACGCCCCCGGGAGCCACTGGGGCAGCTGGGAGATCGTGGTCGCCGACGACGGCTCCACCGACGCCACCCGCGAACTCGTCACCGTCCGCCGCGACCCACGCATCCGGCTCGTCACCGGCTCCGGCACGGGCCGCCGGGGCAAGGGCCACGCCCTGCGCATCGGCGTCGCCGCCAGCCGGGGCCGCCGGGTACTGGTCACGGACGCCGACCTCGCCACCCCCGTCGAGGAGTTGGCGCGACTGGAGAAGGCGCTCACCGACGGACACGCGGCGGCGATCGGCTCGCGGGCCGTCCCCGGCGCGACCCTCGGCAGCCGCCAGCACCGGATCCGCGAACTCCTCGGCACGGCCGGCAACCTGCTCATACGCCGGACGACGCTGCCCGGGACCCACGACACCCAGTGCGGGTTCAAGCTCTTCGACGGCGACAAGGCCCGCACCGCCTTCGCCGCCTCCCGCCTCGACGGCTGGGCCATCGACGTGGAGGTGCTGCGCCACTTCCGGCAGGCGGACTGGCCGGTCGCCGAGGTGCCCGTGCACTGGTCGCACCAGCCCGGCTCGAAGGTCCGCCCGGCGGACTACCTCCGCTTCCTGCGCGACCTCGTCCGGCTGCGCCTCCCCGCGCCGAGACCCGCGGACGTCCTGGCCGCCGTCCTCTTCCTCGCGCTGGCCGTCACGCTCTTCTCCGGCCGCTTCTTCGACCCGGCGCACCGCCTGCTCACCGACTCCCTCCAGGACCAGAACCAGTGGGAGTGGTTCTTCGCGGTGACCGCCGACAACGTCGCCCACCTGCGCAACCCCCTCTTCACCGACCTCCAGGGCTTCCCCGGCGGCGTGAACCTGATGGCCAACACGACGATGCCGGGCCTGTCGGTGCCGCTCACACCCGTGACCCTGCTGTTCGGGCCCGCGGTCACGCTCAGCCTGGTGATGACGCTCGGCCTGGCCGCCACCGCCGTCGCCTGGTACCGGCTGATCCTGCGGCGGCTCGTGACGCAGCGGGCGGCCGCCTTCGCCGGAGCCGCGCTGGCCGCGTTCGCCCCGCCGATGGTCAGCCACGCCAACGCCCATCCGAACTTCGTCGTGCTCTTCATGATCCCGCCGATCATCGAGCGCGCCCTGCGGCTGACGACCGGGGAACGGACCGTCCGCGACGCGGTCGTCCTCGGCCTGATGGCGGCCTACCAGTTCTTCCTGGGCCAGGAGTCGCTGCTGCTCGCCGCCCTGGGCATGCTCCTGTTCGCCGTGGCCTACGGCGCCGTCCGCCCCGACGTGGCCCGCACGGCGGCCCGCCCGCTGCTGAACGGTCTCGCGATCGCCGCAGCCGTCTGCCTGCCCCTCGTCCTCTATCCGCTGGCCTGGCAGTTCTCCGGGCCGCAGAGCTACACGAGCATCGACCACGGCTCCGCGCCCGGAGTCGCCAACTCCCTGCGCGCGCTCGTCTCGTTCGCCGGGCGCTCGCTGATCGCGGGCGACGCCGGCCGGGCCGACGCGCTCTCCCTCAACCCCACCGAGCAGAACGCCTTCTACGGCTGGCCGCTGGTCCTGCTCGCGTTCGCGATCACCGCTCTGCTCTGGCGACGGCCCGCGGTCAAGGCGCTGGCCTGCACGGCGGTGGCCGCGGCGGTGCTGTCCCTCGGCCCGCGCATCGCGGTGCCCCTCACCGGCGTCACCGTGCCCGGCCCCTGGGCCCCGCTGGCCGGCCTCCCGCTCTTCGAGTCGGTCATCGAGAGCCGGGTCGCGCTGGTCTGCGCCCCGGCGCTCGGCATGCTGCTCGCCCTGGCGGTCGAGCGGCTGGCCCGAGCCCGCCGGCTCGGCACGCAGTACGCGGGGCTGCTCGCCGTCTGTGTCGCGCTGCTCCCCCTCGTCCCCGCGCCGCTGAGGTCCGAGCCGCGCGCCGAGACACCCGCGTTCTTCGCGGACGGCGTCTGGAAGGCGTACGTCCGGCCCGGCGAGACGCTGGTCCCGGTGCCGCTCGCCGAACCGGAGGACGCCGAGGCCCTGCACTGGCAGACGGCGTCCGGTCTCGGCTTCCGGATGCCCGGCGGCTACTTCAACGGCCCCTACGGAGAAGGCGACCGCACCGGCGTCTACGGCGTCCCGCTGCGCTTCACGGCGAGTCTGCTGCGCGACGTGCGCCAGACCGGCGTGGTCCCGGTGGTCGACGCCCAGGCCCGCGCCGAGGCCCGCGAGGACCTCGCCCACTGGCGGGCGGGCGCGCTGGTGCTGGCCCCTCGGCGGCACGCGGACCGGCTGCGTGAGACGGTGGACGAACTGGTCGGCCGGCCGGGGAGGCGGGTGGCCGGAGTGTGGGTATGGGATCTGCACGAGGGGAGCTGACGCGTGCCGCACCGACTAGTCTTCCCTGACCGGTCAACGTACTGAGTGAGGAGCTCTCTTTGGCCTGTGACCTGTGGCTGGTGCCGCTCGTCGACGTGTTGTGCCACACCCCCGACAACCCCTTCGCGGACGAACTCGCCCAGTACAACAAGGTGCTGGCGGAGGCGGGACTCCCGCCGGTTCCCGTGTACCAGTACATGCCGGGCCTGTCCGGCGAGGTCGCTCCGGTCGCGGGCTTCGACTACGACGCGCTGCACTTCCTGCGCCGTGTCTACCTGCTCCAGGTGTGCCAGCTGCCGGTGACGCCGGTGGACGAGCTGGGCGGCGACTACGAGCAGCTCCTGGAGATGTTCCAGGCGACGGCCCAGCAGTCCCACCTGGTCTGGCACTACGACCACGCGGGCGCGTACGTCCCCGTGGACTTCCCGCAGCCGCTGTCGAACGACGAACTCCTCGCGGGCGGCGGCCCCCTGGGCTCCGCGCAGTCGCTGCTCCGGGAACTGGAGTTCGTGGCCCCGTCCATCGGCATCGATCCGGCCAATCCTCCGGCGGCCCCCCAGCCGCCCGCCGGCCCCACCGAGTTGGAGGAGCCGGCTGTTCCGGCGCCGTACGACCCCAGCCCCTTCGCCCGCGAGCGGCATGTCTGGCTCGGGCTGCACGCGGCGGCGACTCGGAGTCTGGCGCAGGGATCGATGATCGTCTTCAGCTGAGCCGGCCGTCGGTCAACGGCCGAGCTGGGACAGGCCCCTCTCGACGTCCTCCGCGTTCATCACCGGGGTATAGGTGACCTCGGCCCCGAGGTTGAGGAAGAACGGTTCGCTGAGCACGGGCATCTGAGCGCTGTCCTGCATGTCGAAGAACACGTAGGCGGTGCGCTTGCCGTGGTCGGTGGTGAAGTAGGCCGCCTCGGGCTTGATCTGTTCCATCGACTCCTGGATCAGCTTCCCCAGGGTCCCGCTGCGGATGGCCTCGTTCGCCTTCTCCGTGTCCATGCACGCCTTGAGCATCACGCGCATCGCAGTCACCTTCCTCTGGTCGGCCCACACGGATGTCACCCTCAGCGTAGTCCCGTATGCGGCATTTCTCCCTACCTGCCCCTGGGGGGAGCGGCGAGGAGGACATGGGACGAGGCGTCCGCCCGTCGGTGTCGGTTCCGCCCGACACCGACGGGCGGACGCCCGACCTCGGTCACGGTCGGGGCCGGCGGTCACCCCGTGCCGTCCGGTCGTGGTCCCGTCAGAAGACCGCCGTTCCGGCCTGCGTCAGCCTCCAGTTGGCGACGGCGAAGTCGGCCGGGTCCAACGCCCCCTTGGCCGTCACGTAGTCGATCATCAGCTGCCGGATCTCGTTGGTGGAGCTGTAGGCGATGTCGGCCCCCGCGATGTGCGGATAGCCGCTGCCGCCGTTGGCGCGGTAGTTGTTGACGGCGACGACGAAGACCTGGTCGTCGGCGACCGCGGCGCCGTTGTGGGTGAGGTTCCTGATCCGGGAGCCCTCGGGCTGCGCGATGTCGATGTCGTACGAGACGCCCGCCGCCGTGTCGTACATGTAGTCCCAGAAGCTGTTGGCGTTGGTGAGGGTCGCGGTGTCGACCGCCGTGCCCGCCGGCACCTGGTGGTAGTACTTCGCCGCGTACTCCAGGTAGTCCCTGAGCTGGGCGCCCGTGAGCTTCTTGCCGTACAGGGTGTTGTCGTAGATGTAGAGCCCCGCGATGTCGCGGATGGTGACGTCGCCGGCCGGGATGTCGGCGGTGCGGCTGAAGGGCGCGGCCACGGAGATCAGGGGCAGGGCGGCGTCGGCGGCCGACAGTCCGGCGGCCACCGTGCTCGTCTGGACCTCGTGGATGAAGTCCATGATGGGGACGTCCTTCCAGCAGGACTCCGCCGCCGAGAGGTCGGCCGTGCAGGTGCCGACCGGCGTGTTGACGTACTTCACGACGAGGTCGTGGTCGGCGCGGAGCAGTCTCTTGATCTCCGGGTCCTCGTCGACCCCCTTGGGGTCGAGGGTCCGGGCCGTCTTCCCGGTCACCCTCCACTGCCCGTGGCGCAGTTCGAGTTCGAAGTCGAAGACGCTGAGCCGGTAGCCCCAGCAGTAGGGCTCTGAGAGCAGGACGTCCTCGCCGGTCTCCGCGTTCTTGACCGTGTACGACGGCACCTCGACGTGCGTGTGGCCGACCAGGATCGCGTCGATGCCGGGAACCTGCTCGGCGACGAGGTTGGAGGCGTTCTCGACGTACGGGAGCGCGTCACCGTAGGAGGTGGAACCGTCGAGGCCGGAGTGGTCGGTCAGGAAGACGACGTCGCAGCCCAGCGCGCGCAGCCGCGGCACGTACTTCTTCGCCTGCTCCACCAGCCCCGGGAACACCATCCGGCCGCTGACGTTGTCCTTGTCCCACAGCGCGATGCCGGGGTTGGTCAGGCCCAGGATGCCGACCTTGATGTCGGGGGCGCCGGGGACGCGGATCTTCTTCACCGTGTACGGGGCGAAGGCCGGACGCAGCGTCTTCGCGTCGAGGGCGTTCGCGCCGAGCAGCGGGAAGCGGCACTGCTTCTCGAACCTGCGCAGCACGTCGATGCCGTAGTTGAACTCGTGGTTGCCGAGCGCGGCCGCGTCGTAACGCATGTGGTTCATGGCGACGGCCATGGGGTGCTCGGGCCCCTTCCTGCCGTGGGCCCCCGTGATCGGGTCGACGCGCGCGAAGTAGTAGGCCAGCGAGGTGCCCTGGATGATGTCGCCGGCGTCGACCAGCAGGACGCGATCCTCCCCCTTAGCCTCGCGCTGCTGCTTCACGAGGGTGGCGACCCGGGCGACGCCGACCGAGTTGCCCTTGCTGTCCGTGTACGCGGCGTCGGTGTAGTAGTCCCAGTCGAAGACGTGGCTGTGCAGGTCGGTCGTGCCGAGGATGGAGAAGGACCAGGTGCGGGGCGCCTTCCCGGGCGCGTGGCCGTGCGGCCCGGTGGAGGCCTCGGCGGTACCGGAACCGACCGCTCCGGCGACGGCCACGGCCGCTCCGGTGACGGCCGACTTCCGCACGAACTCACGGCGGTTCATGGGGTCGTTCGTCGGGTTGAGGGGCATTCGGGGCTCCTGGAACTGGTGGGGAAGGAGGGGCAACTACCCGCGTAGATGCTTGCTTCCGCCAGTTACGGGCGTAACCGCGAACAGGCCATGGGCCGGTCAAGGATGTCCAAGACCGGCCCAAGCCCGACGTACCGCCGACGGCACGGGGCCGACGGCACCACACCGGGGCCGACGACTCCGCACGGGCGCCGACGGCGCCATCACCTCGGCCCACGGCTCTTCGCCGCGGCCGACGCCTCTTCGCCGCGGCTAGATGAACGAGTTGATCTCGATCGTCTCGTCCCGGCCCGGACCCACGCCGATCGCGGAGATCGGGGCGCCGGACATCTCCTCCAGCGCCTTCACGTACGCCTGGGCGTTCTTCGGCAGGTCGGAGAACGACTTCGCCTTGGTGATGTCCTCGGACCAGCCGGGGAGCGTCTCGTAGATCGGCTTCGCGTGGTGGAAGTCGCTCTGCGAGTACGGCAGTTCCTCGACCCGCTTGCCGTCGATCTCGTACGCCACGCAGACCGGGATCTGCTCCCAGCCGGTGAGGACGTCGAGCTTGGTCAGGAAGAAGTCCGTCAGGCCGTTCACGCGGGTCGCGTAGCGGGCGATGACCGCGTCGAACCAGCCGCAGCGGCGGTCGCGGCCGGTGGTCACGCCCCGCTCGCCGCCGATGCGGCGCAGCGCCTCGCCGTCCTCGTCGAGGAGCTCGGTCGGGAAGGGGCCCGCGCCGACGCGGGTCGTGTAGGCCTTCAGGATGCCGATGACCCGGCTGATCTTCGTCGGGCCCACGCCGGCGCCGGTGCAGGCGCCGCCCGCGGTCGGGTTGGACGAGGTGACGAAGGGGTACGTGCCGTGGTCGATGTCGAGCAGGGTGCCCTGACCGCCCTCGAAGAGGACGACCTTGTCGTCCTCCAGCGCCTGGTTGAGCACGAGGACCGTGTCGGTGACGTACGGAGCGAGCTTCTCCGCGTAGCCGAGCAGTTCCTCGACGACCTGGTCGACGGCGATCGCACGACGGTTGTACAGCTTGGTCAGCAGCTGGTTCTTGGCGTCGAGCGCCGCCTCCACCTTCTGCATCAGGATGGACTCGTCGTACAGGTCCTGGACCCGGATGCCGACCCGGTTGATCTTGTCGGCATAAGTCGGACCGATCCCGCGACCGGTGGTGCCGATCTTGCGCTTTCCGAGGAAGCGTTCGGTCACCTTGTCGACAGTCACGTTGTACGGAGTGATGATGTGCGCGTTGCCGCTGATCAGCAGCTTCGACGTGTCGACGCCGCGCTCGTTCAGACCGCTCAGCTCGGAGAGCAGGACCGACGGGTCGACGACGACACCGTTACCGATGACCGGCGTACAGCCGGGAGACAGGATTCCGGAAGGGAGCAGGTGGAGTGCGTACTTCTGGTCGCCCACGACGACCGTGTGGCCGGCGTTGTTGCCACCCTGGTAACGCACCACATAATCCACCGAGCCACCGAGCAGGTCGGTGGCCTTTCCCTTGCCTTCGTCACCCCACTGAGCACCGAGCAGCACAAGTGCGGGCACGCGCGTACACCCCTTCCGGGTGGGGCATGTCCAAGGTCAGGGGCGTACGCGATGGATCGTTCCACCGCGTTCACCGCGAGCGCCGCGACCGTCGTTGGTCGCCCGTTGTCGGACCCGGATGCCCCGGAATAGACGAAGCCCCTGGCGCAATAGCGCAAGGGGCTCTTGCACAAAGATGCTACCCGAGGAAGCGAGGCAGGACCGAGGTGGCGACTTTCGCGACGTCCGATCAGCTGCTGGTGATCATCGATCCGGTCTCCCGGCGCGCGGACGGTGAGTCCGTGCGGATCGCGAAAGACGTGCTCAGCGCGGGTGCGGCCAGCACGAAGGTGTGTGTGCCGGAGGGCCCGGAGGAATTCGCCCGGGTGCTGGCACGGCGGGGTTCGCGGCGGCCGGTGGTCATCGGTGACGACCGCGCGCTGGCCCGGGCGGTGGCCCTGCTGCACCGGCAGCGGGCCCTGGCCGAGTGCGTGCTGTCGGTGGTGCCGGTGGGCGGCTCCCTGAGCATCGCGCACGCCCTGGGGGTGCCCACGAGCCCGGTCGCGGCGGCGCGGGCCGTCCTGGACGGCGTCGGGCGGCGGCTGGACCTGCTGGTCGACGACAGCGACGGGGTGGTGCTGGGAGCGCTGCGGATCCCCGCGCTGCCGACGACCGGCGGCGCCCAGTCGGCTGACGCCTCGGCGCGGCCCTGGCTGCAGTCGCTGGTCCGCACGCTCGTCCCCATCCGGCCCTCCCGGCCCTCCCGGCCGGTCGCCGACCCGCTTCCGGCCGGCCCGGCGCGGCTGCGGGTCGAGGTGGACGGGACGACCCTGGTCGACCTGGACCAGCCGGTGGAGGCGGTGTCGGTGACGCCCGGCGCCTCGGGAACGGCCGAGGTGGTGGTGCGGCCGTCGTCGGTGGGCGCGGAGGCCGCGCCGCTGCAGACGTACGGCCGGACGGTGACCGTCACGGGGGCCGACTTCCGCTACCGGGCGGACGCCGCGGTCGCCGGCCCGGTACGACGGCGGACGTGGACCGTGCGGGAGGGAGCACTGGGCCTGATGCTGCCGACGGCCCAGTAAGCCGAACGCCCTGGGAGCCCTCGGGTTCCGGAGGGTTCGGAGGGCTCCCGGGAGGGTCGGGCAGGGCTCGACGGTGCGGCGGGAGGCCGGGGCCTCCCGCGGACCGGAGTTCTAGCCGTCTCCGAAGAGCGCTTCGCGGTGCAGTCGCCAGCGCTCCATCATGGCGGCGATCTCGGTGTCGACGAACTCGAAGAAGGCGAGCGTCTCGGACATCCGGCGTCCCGCGGCGGTGTCGCCGCCGAGACTCTCGACGCCCTCGCGCAGGGCCCCCTCCCACCGCTTGAGCACGGTCTCGCGGTTGGTCAGCGCCTCGTACCACTGGTTGCTGTGCACGCGGTAGCGCTCACGCCGGGAACCGGGCTCGCGCTCGCGGGAGACCATGTGCTGCTGGGCCAGGTAGCGCACCGCGCCGGACACGGCGGCAGGGCTGATCATCAGCTGCGCGCCCAGTTCGGCGGAGGTCATCGCGCCCTCGTCGGAGGAGAGGAGCGCGGCGAAGACCCGGGCGGGCATGCGCTGCATTCCGGCCTCGACGAGTTGCGCGGCGAAGGACTCGACGAACCGGGACACGGCCTCCTCGTCCCGCCCGTCCGCGTCTGTTTCGGTCATGCCCCCATCCTATCGACGGTTCACGCATTTCCTTAACTTCACAAATTTCTGAAAGCAGCGTACGTTCAGCCTCATGACGAAGGCCATCACGGTGTCCGGACTGCACAAGTCCTTCGGCCGCACCCACGCGCTCGACGGACTCGACCTGGAGGTCGAGGCCGGGGAGGTGCACGGCTTCCTCGGCCCCAACGGCGCCGGCAAGTCCACCGCCATCCGCGTCCTGCTGGGCCTGCTGCGCGCCGACTCGGGCGCCGCGCAGATCCTCGGCCGCGACCCGTGGAAGGACGCGGTCGAGGCGCACCGGCGCATCGCCTACGTGCCCGGCGACGTGACCCTGTGGCGCAACCTCTCCGGCGGCGAGGTCATCGACCTGTACGGACGACTGCGCGGCGGCGGCCTCGACGCCGCCCGCCGCGCCGAGCTGATCGACCGCTTCGAACTGGACCCCACCAAGAAGGGCCGCACCTACTCGAAGGGCAACCGCCAGAAGGTCGCCCTGGTCGCCGCCTTCGCCTCGGACGTCGACCTCCTCATCCTGGACGAGCCGACGTCCGGCCTGGACCCCCTGATGGAGGAGGTCTTCCAGCGCTGCGTGACGGAGGAACGCGACCGGGGCCGGACGATCCTGCTGTCCTCCCACATCCTCAGCGAGGTCGAGGAGCTGTGCGACCGCGTCAGCATCATCCGCAAGGGCCGCACGGTGGAGACCGGCTCGCTGGCCGACCTGCGTCATCTGACCCGCACCAGCGTGACCGCCGAACTCGCGGGCGCCCCCGACGGGTTGGCGCACCTGCCGGGCGTGCACGGCCTGGAGGTGCACGGCAGACGGGTCCGCCTCCAGGTCGACACCGACCGACTCGACGCCGTGGTGAAGTCGTTGAGCGCGTCGGGCGTACGGTCGCTGACGTCGACTCCGCCGACGCTCGAGGAACTGTTCCTGCGGCACTACCAGGAGACCGCACAGTGACGATCCTCGCCGCGCCCCAACTCGCCGGCACCGGAACGCTGCTGCGTTTCGCGCTCCGCCGCGACCGGCTGCTGATCCCCGTCTGGGTCGCCGTGACCGCCCTGATGGTGCTGTCCATGCCCACCAGCCTCGAGGGCCTGTACGACACCCCCGCCGCCCGGGCCGACCTGCTGCGGCAGATGGACGCCAACTCCTCCCTCCGCGCCCTGATCGGCCCCGTCTTCGACGACTCGATCGGCGCGCTGACGGCCTGGCGGGTCGGCGTGTACGCCGCCGCCCTCGCCGCGGTGACGAGCCTGCTCGTCGTCGTGCGGCACACCCGCGACGAGGAGGAGAGCGGCCGTCAGGAGCTGATCGCCTCCGGCATGGTCGGGCGGCGCGCCTCCCTGACGGCGGCCCTGCTCGCGGCTGCCGTCGCCAACGCCGCCCTGGGTCTGCTGGTGACGGCGGGCCTCGCCGGTCGAGGGGCGGCGGGCGCCGTCGCGTTCGGCCTCGGCCTGGCCGGGGCGGGCATGCTGTTCGCGACGACCGCGGCGATCGTCGCCCAGCTGACGCAGAGCGCACGGCTGGCGCGCGGACTGACGGCGGCGGCCCTCGGCGCGGCCTTCGTCCTGCGGGCCGCGGGCGACTCCGCGACGGACGACGGCTCGTCGCCGCTGACCTGGCTCTCGCCGCTCGGCTGGCTGGAGAACCTGCGGGCCTTCGCGGACGAACGGTGGTGGGTGCTGGGCCTGTTCGCGGCGGCGATCCTCGCACAGGGCGCGCTGGCCTACGGCCTGGCCGGCCGCCGGGACGTCGGCATGAGCTTCCTGCCGACCCTCCCCGGACCCCCCACCGGACGGCTCGGCAGCGCCTTCTCCCTGGCCTGGCGGCTGCAGCGGGGCGGGGTCCTGGGCTGGAGCGTCGGCTTCCTCCTCGCCGGCGTCGTCTACGGCGGCCTGACCGAGGGCGCCGCCGACCTGGTCGGCGACAACGACAGGGCCCGCGAGATCATCGAGCGGATGGGCGGGCAGTCCGGGCTGACGAACGCGTTCCTCGCCTCGATGATCGGCATGCTCGGGCTGATCGCGTCCCTCTTCGTCGTCGCGTCCGTGCTCCGGCTGCACGGCGAGGAGACCTCGGGCCGCGCGGAACCCGTGCTCGCGAACGCGGTGGGACGGCTGCGCTGGGCCGCCGGGCATCTGGCGATCGCCTTCGGCGGCGCGGCCCTCATCATGCTCCTGGCCGGCCTCGGCTTCGCGGCGGGCTACGGCAGGCAGACCCTCCCGGTCCTGGGCGCCTGCCTGGTGCAGCTGCCCGCGGTGTGGACGGTCGGCGCCCTGACAGTCGTCCTGTACGGATGGGCTCCGCGGCTGGCCCCGGCCGGCTGGGGCGTGGCCGCCGCGATCCTGCTCCTCGGCTGGATCGGCCCGGCCCTGAACGCGCCGTCGGCGATCCTGGACCTCTCGCCCTTCGCCCACCTGCCGAAGCTGCCCGGCGGCGAGATGGAGTGGGGGCCGGTGCTGGTCCTGCTGCTGTCGGCGCTCGCCCTGACCGCCGCCGGCCTGACCGGACTACGACGTCGAGACCTGACCACCTGACCCGTCCACCACAGTGACGGCGCCGCAGCGGAGGCAGGGGCGGCGGCGGCCGGCCGAGGCGGTGGCCGGGACGGCGGCTACGACGGCTGAGGCGGGGCTGGGGCCGGGGCGGGGCACAGTGGTTCACCGTGGGCGGGTCGGCGGCGGCGAACCGGAACGGAGGCTGCGGCGTCCCCCTGTGCATGGGGCGAAGGGCAGTGGGGTGCGGCGGGTGCGTGATCTCGGTGGCGAGCGCGCTGACGGCCGTCTCCCTGTGGCTCGCCTCGGACCGCACGCGGATCCACCTGGGCAACGGCTTCGAGCAGCAGAGCATGGATCTCAGCGTGCTGTTCACCGAGCTCCCGCTCGTGTTCCTCGCGGGAGCCGCCCTGCCGGTTCTCGCCTACACGGTCGTCGCCGGCCTGCTGCACGACCGGCAGGACCGGCGCGACCGACGCGACCGACGCCGCGGGCTCGCGCCGCGCGGCAGGTCAGACGGTGACGGGTAGGCCCTCCAGACCCCGGATCACGAAGTTCGGCTTGCGTCGCGGCTCCGCCGCCGGAGCCAGCCCCGGGGCCCGTTCCAGCAGGGCCGTCATCGACGCGGCGAGCTCGATGCGGGCCAGCGGCGCGCCGATGCAGTAGTGGATGCCCGCGCTGAAGGAGATGTGCGGGTTGTCGACCCGGGTGAGGTCCAGCCGTTCGGGCTCGGCGAACACCGCGGGATCGTGGTTCGCCGACCCGAAGAGCATCGCGATCTCGGCCCCCCGCGGCACGGTGATCCCGTCGATCTCGATGTCGTCCAGCACCCACCGCTCGAACAGCTGCAGCGGGGTGTCGTACCGCATCAGCTCCTCGACGGCGGAAGGCACCAGCGAGGGGTCGGCGCGCAGCGCGGCCAGCTGCCCGGGGTTGCGGAACAGCGCCCACCATCCGTTGACGGTGGCGTTGACGGTCGCCTCGTGACCGGCGTTCAGCAGCAGCACCGCCGTCGAGATCATCTCCTGCTCGGTGAGCCGGTCGCCCTCGTCGTGCGCCGCGATGAGCCCGGAGATGAGATCGTCCCCCGGCTCCTTGCGCCGCTCGGCGATCAGCTCGCGCAGATAGGCGGTGAACTCGACGGAAGCCCGCACGGCCTTCGCCGCGGTCTCCTCCGACGGGTTCAGCTCGTACATCCCGCAGATGTCCGCCGACCAGGGCCGCAACGGCCCCCGGTCCGCCTCCGGGATCCCCAGCATCTCCGCGATCACGGCCACCGGCAGCGGCTCGGCGACGTCGCTCAGCAGATCGCCGCCGCCCGCCCGCACCAGTCCGTCCACCAGCTCGCCGGCCAGCCTGTGCACGTACGGCTTCAGCCGCTCCACCGTGCGCGGGGTGAACGCCTTCGACACCAGCCGCCGGATCCGGGTGTGGTCCGGCGGCTCCAGGTCGAGCATCCCGTGGTCGTTCAGCGTGTGGAACGGCTCCTGCTCGGCGGGCGGCGCGGTCCGCCCGAACTCCTCGTGCGTGAACCTGTGCTGGTACGTGCGCCCCAGCCGCCGGTCCCGCAGCAGGGCCGACACGTCGGCGTGCCCCGGCACGAGCCACTGGCCGGTGGGCTCGTAGTAGATCACCCGCCCGCGCTCTCGCAGCTCGGCGTAGGCCGGGTACGGGTCCGCCACGAACGCGGGGTCCCAGGGGTCGAACGAGAGGTCGTCAGCTGCTGCCATGGACGGACGCTAGCCCGTGGACCGGCGTCCTGACCAGGGGGTCCTGACCGTGCGCTCCTCCGCCGGGGGAGATCGACGATGATCGACGAGCCGTGCCGCCCGCCCGTCGCGGTCGGTGGGCCGGGCAGCCGCGAAGGCGGGGCCGAGGACCTGAGGGCCGGGCGGCCAGAGGCCTATGAGCCGGTGGGCCGATGAACCGGAGGCCGGTGAGCCGGTGAGCCGGTGAGTCGGTGAGTCGGCTATCCCGGTGTCACCAGTCTTGCCTCGTAGGCGAACACCGCCGCCTGGGTGCGGTCCCGCAGGCCCAGCTTCACCAGGATTCTGCTCACGTGCGTCTTGATGGTCGACTCCGCCACCACCAGCCGCTCGGCGATCTCCGCGTTCGACAGTCCCTGGGCGATGAGGACCAGGACCTCCGTCTCCCGTTCGGTCAGGTCGCCGTAGGACGCCTGGAGGGCCGCGCGGACCGACCCCGGGGTGTCCGACAGTTTGGAGAACTCCGTGATCAGACGCCTGGTGACGGAAGGGGCGAGCAGCGCCTCGCCGGCCGCCACCACCCGCACGCCGTCCGCCAGCTGGCGGGCCGAGGCGTCCTTCAGGAGGAAGCCGGAGGCTCCCGCGCGGAGCGCCTGGTAGACGTACTCGTCCAGGTCGAAGGTGGTCAGGACGAGGACCTTCGCCGAGCCGTCGGCGGCGACGATCTCCCGCGTCGCCTCGATGCCGTTCAACTCCGGCATGCGGATGTCCATCAGGACCACGTCGGGGGCCAGCTCGCGGACCCGGTGCACCGCCTCCCGGCCGTTCACCGCCTCGCCCACCACCTCGATGTCCGGCATCGCGTTCAGCAGGACCGAGAAGCCCTCGCGGACCATCATCTGGTCGTCGGCGATCAGTACCCGGATCGTCATGCCCCACCCTCGCCCCGAGAAGGCGCGGCGGCGGAGGTCTCCGTGGACGCCGGCACCGGCAGGAACACCGTCACCTCGTACCCTCCCTCGCGCGTCGCCTCGGCCGTCATCTCGCCGTTCAGCATCGTGACCCGCTCCCGCATGCCCGTGATGCCGTGGCCGGCGCCGGGCGAGGGCTTGATCAGGGCCGGGTTGGGCGGAGCGCCGTTGACGATCCGCAGACCGAGCCCGCCCAGAACGTACCCGACCTCCACCCGGGCGCTCGCGCCGGGCGCGTGACGGAGCGTGTTGCTCAGCGCCTCCTGGACGATCCGGTACGCCGACAGCTCCACCCCCTGCGGCAGCTCGCGCACCGCCCCCGTGACCGCCTTCTCCACCTCCAGGCCGGCCTCCCGCACATTGGCTATGAGCGCGTCCAGCTCGGCGAGCGTGGGCTGCGGGGCGTCCGGGACGTCGTAGTCCTCGGCGCGGACCACGCCCAGCACCCGGCGCAGCTCGGTGAGCGCGGCCACCGCGTTCTCCCGGATGGTCGCGAAGGCCTTCTCCAGCTCCGGCGGCGGGTTCTCCACCCGGTAGGGGGCGGCCTCCGCCTGAATGGCGACCACCGACATGTGGTGGGCGACCACGTCGTGCAGCTCACGGGCGATCGTGGTGCGCTCCTCCAGAAGCGTGCGCCGGGACCGTTCGTGCGCGGTCACCGTCTGCTGGGCCGTGACCTCCTGCTCGGCCTGCCGGCGGATGTGCCACACGGTGACGGCGAGCAGCAGGATCGCGGAGAAGACCAGCATGGACGCGGTGTTCGTGACGTAGTGGTCCCAGCTGAAGAGGGTCTCGGCGAAGAATCCGTAGATCGCCGTGAGCAGCCACATCCACGCCGCCGTGCGCGGCCGGGTGCGTATCGCCACGACCGTGAGGACCACCAGGTGGGAGACGTAGCTGCCGGGCAGCCACGGCCAGTTCCCGTACGTCGTGCCGAGCAGGGCGACCGCCGATGTCGAGGCCAGCGACAGCCAGAACGCCCCGACCGGCCGTACCAGCGTCATCAGCACCGGCGCCAGGACGAGCAGGCCGGTCAGGAAGCCCAGCAGGCCCCCGCCGCCGTCCGCGAAGGCGATCAGGGCGGCCAGCGCGCCGCCCGCCGCGACCACCGTGTGCCGCGACCAGGCCGCGTACTCGCGCTTGCGGCCCTTCCAGTTGCGGGCGAGCCGGCCGGCCTCCTCCTTGCGGGGCAGCGGGCGGTAGGCGAAGGCGTCGTCGAACAGGTCTCGTCGCAGGCCGCGCAGGGCGTCCATCGCCGCCCGGAACTCCGGGCTGCGCGGCCGGTAGGCCTCGAAGGAGTCGTCCGGGTCGCCGGGGGGCGTGCTGTGCGTCTGCGTCGTCTCGGTCACGATGAAAACGGTAGGCGCACCGAGGGGCGCGGTCGTCACCAGTGAGAGGGGTTCCGGCGGATCCCTCTCAAGTACTACGGGTCCGGGCGTCCGCCGACACGGGCCCGAGAGGGCCGGGTGCCGCCTCAGTACCCGGCCGGCCTGACCAGCCCCGACTCGTACGCGAACACCGCCGCCTGGGTGCGGTCGCGCAGCCCCAGTTTCACCAGGATGCGGCCCACGTGCGTCTTCACGGTCTGCTCGGCGACGACGAGGTGCTGCGCGATCTCGGCGTTCGACAGGCCCTGAGCGATCAGGGCGAGCACCTCCGTCTCGCGCTCCGTGAGATCACCGACCCGCTCCTTCAGGGGGCCCGCGGCCGGTCGTCGAGGCGGGAGAACTCGGCGATCAGCTTGCGGGTGATCACCGGGGCGAGGAGGGCGTCGCCGGCCGCCACAGGGCGAGGACGACGGCCGCGCCCTGCGCGAACCCGACCAGCACGCTCAGCTCCGTGCCCAGGCGGTAGTGGCCCATCTGGTGCCCGTGGCGGCCAGGGCGACGGCGAGCGCGGCCCAGCACACCACCACGATCCCGGGCAGCCGCAGCTTGCGGAGGTGGCGTCCGCGCGCCGACGGCGAGGCGGCGCCACGGTCCGCGCGGACCGGTGCCCTGTCGCTCCCTTTGCCGTTCACGGGCCCAACCCTAGGCACTGCGGGCCGCCTTCGGTTCCGGCCGGTGGGAGCGGTGGTGGACGCGGACCACCGTGGAACGGCGGCCACGGGAGCGGCGACCCCGGGAACGGCGGGTCCCGTGCTCCAGTCCGTGGAACGCCGCCCAGCACACCACCAGCGCCAGAGCGAAGACCGGCAGCCACAGCAGGCGGGCCGCGACCCAGTCCAGCCCGTCGGGAACCGTGTGCAGGCCGGGCAGACGCCCCGCCGTCAGGGCGGTCGCGGTCGTCGCCATCATGGCCGTCTGGTGCCAGAGGAACACCGTCATCGCGGAGAGGTTGACCAGGGCCACCGCCGCCCAGGCCACGGGCCGCCGCATGGCCCGGCGCAGCCGGTCGCGCAGCAGCAGGGCGAGCCCGCACTGGGCGAGGCCGAAGGCGACGGCGGCCAGGGTCGGCGGGTTGAGGTTGGACACCGCCGCGCCGGGCACGCCCACCATCGACGCCGGATAGCCGGCCCAGCGCACGAGCACCGCCGCGGCCACCGCCCCGCCGACGAGCAGCGTCCAGCCCGCTCGGGGGCGCTCCAGCTCGCCCCGGGTCCACGCCGCGCCCAGGGAGTACGGCACCAGCCAGCCCACCCCCAGGTTCACCCAGCCGAGCCACGCAGGGCCGCCCAGGCCGAAGCGCACCAGATCCACATGGAGGACGACCGCCAGCGGCCACAGCGGGTTCAGCCGGGTCACCAGCGGGGTCGCCGCCGTCAGCACGGCGAAGACCAGCAGGAACCACAGCGGTGACAGCGCCAGCTTGACCACGGTGTGCACAGTGACGAAGGACGCGCCCCCCAGCAGGAGGCCGGCCGCCGCCACCGTCCACACCGCCGCCACCGCGGTGACCGGGACGAACAGGCGGCCCAGACGGGCCCTCAGCCACGTGCCGTAGCCATCGCCCCGGGCCCGCGCGGAGGCGAGGCTCCTCGTCGCCACATGGCCGCCCACCATGAAGAACACGGCGAGCGTCTGGAACGTCCACGACACCGGGGCGAGCCACGGCATGGCGGCCAGGGGGCTGGCGGCGCGCAGGGAGCCGCCGTCGGCGACGAGCGCCGTGACCAGCCAGTGGCCGAGGACGACGCCGACGATGGCGAGGGCCCGCAGCGCGTCCACGGCCCGGTCGCGCTGCGGGGGCGTCGCGCCGTCGATGCGGGCGGCGGCCCGCCGCAGGGCCGGCCCCGGTCGCCGCTTCCGCTGGGTGTCAGGCACGGGTCACCTCCGAGGTCGCGCCGAGGACGATCCGGGCGATGTTGGCCAGTGAGACCGAGCCCGGTCTGAAGTAGTCGCTGTGGCCGCCCGGCCCGGCCGCGAAGACGCGTGCTCCGAACGACGGGGACAGCGGGTCGGCGCCGAAACCGACGGTCGTGCCGAACAGGTCGGCGCTGACGTGCGGGACGTCCGCCACCCAGTCGTCGCCGCCGCGGGCCGCCCAGACCCGCGCCCGGGTGTGCAGGTCCGCGGCCGAGGCCGCGCCCGTGCCGGGGCTGCCGAGCAGCACGAGGTCGCTCACGTCCAGACGGGGGGCGGCGCGGCCGCACACGACCGTGCCGTACGAGTGACACAGAAGGGTGACGCGGGTGTTCGGGCCGGTGACGGCGGCCAGCCCGGTCAGGAACGCCCGGAGGCCGGGGACCGCCTCCTCGGCGCGGGCCGGGGTGAGCACGGTGGCGCTGACCGTGCCGGGGGTCGTGTAGCCGAGCCAGGCCACCACCGCCGTCCGGCCGCCGCCCCCGGACCCGGACCGGCCTGCCTGCCCGGCCTGCCGGGTGAGTCGGTCGTGCAGGGCGGCCGCCTGGGCGTGGAAGCGTTCGTAGGTGTCCAGGGAGGTGTCGGAGCCCGGCACCAGGACGGCGACTCGGTCGGCGTGCGCGAGGTCTCCGAACACCTCGACCGCCCGGCCGGGTCCGCGGCCGTCGAAGGAGAGCAGTCTGCGGGACGGGGCGGACAGCGCCCGCTCGGCGGCCGCACGGTGACGGTCGCCGTGGTCGGCGGCCATCCGGGAGGCCAGCGCGGCGTTGGCCCGGTGGGCGGCGTAGGTCCGCTCCAGCGTCGCCGCCGTCACCACGGGGAGGGCCGCCGGGGCCGGTGCCGGGATGCGCGGCCGGGCCGCGGCGGCGACGAGGGGGACGACCACGGCGGCGGTGACGAGCATGGCCAGCAGGGCACGGACCCAGCGCCGCCCCCAGGCCGTTGCACCCGATCCGGCCGTTGCACCCGAGGCCGCCGCTCCGCCCGAGGCCGCCGCCCCGCCCGGCGCGGTCACGCCGCTCCGGGCCGTCGCCCCGTCCCGGTCTCCTCCGCGCCGCCGTCCGCCCGCACCCAGCTCAGCCATCCCGTCCCTCCCCCGCCATGCGCCCGGTCATCGGGCCCTGCCGAATGGGAAGTTACGGATCGAGACGTGTCGTTCGCGTCCCACCCGGGAGCTGTCTTGCGACGTAGCTCTCAGGTACTACGGGTACGACACCTACGGGGTACACACCGCCGCACGACTGGCTGAACTCGCCTGTTCACCAAGCTAGTTGGGCGATCTCCTCCGCCACCACCGCGCACGCGTCCGCCGCCGGGTCGATCAGCGGGAAGTGGCCGACGTCCTCGAGGAGGGTCAGGCCCACCACCTCGCCCGCCTTCGCCGCCGCGTCCGCGTAGGCCTCGGCGACCGCCTGCGGGACGACCTCGTCGGCACGACCCTGCACCAGCGCGGTCGCGACGCCCGTGGGCAGCAGGAGCGCGGGGTCGGCGTAGGGCTGACGCGCCTCGAAGTGCTCGTCGCCGCCCAGGAGTTGGCGGGCCGCACCACCGCACACGTCCAGTTTCCCGGCGACCTCGAAGTCGGCGATCGGGGCCAGTGCGACGACGCCCCGCAGCGAGGTCGGGTCGCCGGTGCGCCAGGGCGCGTCGGCGGGCAGCAGATGCCGGGCCGCCGCCCACAGCGCGAGATGGCCGCCGGCCGAGTGGCCGGTCAGCACCGTACGGCGCGCGTCGGCCTGCGGCACGGCCGTCCGGGCGAGAGCGGGCAGCGCGTCGAGGGCGGCGGCCACGTCGTCGAAGGTCTCGGGCCAGCGCCCGGCGACCTGAGCCGCGCCCGGGTCCGAACTCCCCTCCCCGCGCCGGTACTCGACGTTGGCGACCGCGAAGCCGCGCCGGGCCAGATAGCCCGCGAACGGCGTGATGTGCCGCCGGTCGTAGGGTGCCCGCCAGGCCCCGCCGTGCAGCACGACGACGAGCGGGACCGGACCGCCCGGGCCGGCCTCCGTACGCGGGACGTAGAAGTCGATCACCTGGTCGGGGTGGTCGCCGTACGCCGCGGTGACGTCGGGCTCGACGGGCGGATGCGCGAAGGCCGACGCCTCCTCGGCGGCGGCCCGGGCTGCGACAACGTCGTCCGGCATGCTCCAACCTCTCAGCGGCGAAGAAGATTTGGCGGACCAGGAGAGAATTCGGCCGTTGGCCGGGACGGTATCAGGCCCGTGACGTGCGCGGACACGCGGATGTCACGCACGGTGAGAGGTAAACGGTTCTGCTGTTCCGTCACCCCGGCAGGCCCGCCCGCCGGGAAACCCCCAGGGCGTACCCCTAGGTACGCCCTGGAGACCCGGCCGGTTCAGCCGACCGGGTCACACGGCCAGGTCAGTGCGACTTCTCCGCCGTGGCAGCGCGCCTCCTCCGCCGGGTCCGCTCAATTCCCCCGCCAGGGCGGCACGGTCGCCCTGGAAGGGCTGCGCAGTCACCCCGCCAGGGCAGCGCCGCCCTCCGCCGGGTCAGCCCAGTTCCCGCGCCAGCGTCCGCGCCGCCCGCTCCACGTCCGCGAACCCGACGTACAGCGGGGTGAAGCCGAACCGGAGCACGTCCGGGCTGCGGAAGTCGCCGACGACCCCGCGCTCGATCAGCCGCTTCATGACGTCCCCGGCGTCCTCGCAGCGCAGCGCCACCTGGCTGCCGCGCTCCTCGTGAGGCACCGGAGTCAGCGACTCGACCCGCCCCTCGGGGACGTAGGCGGCGACGCACTCCAGGAAGAAGTCCGTCAGGGCCAGCGACTTGGCGCGCACCGCCGCGATCGACACGCCGTCCCAGACCTCGAGGGCGGCCTCCAGCGCGAGCATCGACAGGATGTCGGGGGTGCCCACGCGCCCGCGCGCTGCGCCCGCCGCCGGCTCGTACGTCTCCCGCATCCCGAAGGGCTCGGCGTGCGAGTTCCAGCCGGGCAGCGGGGAGTCGAAGCGGTCCTGGAGACCGTGTCGGACGTACAGGTAGGCCGGCGAACCGGGGCCGCCGTTCAGGTACTTGTAGGTGCAGCCGACCGCGAGGTCCACACCGTGCTCGTCGAGGCCGACGGGCAGTGCGCCCGCGCTGTGGCACAGGTCCCACACCGAGACCGCGCCCGCCGCGCGCACGGCGGCGGTGAGCGAGGGCAGGTCGTGCAGCCGGCCCGTGCGGTAGTCGACGTGGTTGAGCAACACGGCGGCCGTCCGCCCGGACAGCGCCTGCGGGACCTCTCCCGGGTGCACCGGGCGCAGCGTGCGGCCGGTCAGCCGGGCCGCCGACGCGGCGATGTAGCCGTCGGTGGGGAAGGTGGCGGCGTCGACGAGGATCTCGTCGCGGGCGTCGTCCACCAGGCGCACCGCGCCCACCAGCGCCTTGAGGACGTTGACGCTCGTCGAGTCGCCGACCACGATCTGTCCGGCCGCAGCCCCCACCAGCGGGGCGATCCGGTCGCCGATCCGCTCGGGCGCCGTCCACCAGCCGCTCTCGTCCCAGGAACGGATCTTCATCGCGCCCCACTGGCGGCGCACGACGTCCTCGACCCGGCCGGGGACGGACCGCGGGAGCGCGCCCAGCGAGTTGCCGTCCAGGTAGACGCCGTCGTCGAGCACGAACTGGGCGCGCTTGAAGGCCAGTTCGTCGCCCGCATCCAGCTGCTGTGCGGTGCTTGCGAGGTCAGACATGGGACCTCGCCGTCCACAGCTCGGGGAAGACGTTCTTCTGGGCGCGCTTCTCCAGCCAGGCCACCCCGGCCGAGCCGCCGGTGCCCGCCTTGGCGCCCATCGCGCGACGGGTGGCGACGAGGTGGTCGTTGCGCCAGCGCCACACCAGCTCGGCGACGTCCGTCAGCGCCTCGCCCAGCCGGGCGACCTCGTCGGACTCGTCGCCCGCGTACACGGCCGTCCACACCGCCTCGACCTCCGCGGAGGGCTCGTAGCGCCCGGAGACGTCGCGCTCCAGGACGGAGGCGGGGATCGCGTGGCCGCGACGGGCCAGCAGCCGCAGCACCTCGTCGTACAGGCTCGGCTCGTGCAGCGCCTTCTCCAGCTCGGCGTGCACGCGCGGCGCGGCGCGGTGCGGGACCAGCATGGACGCGGACTTGTCGCCGAGCAGGAACTCCATGCGGCGGTACATCGCGGACTGGAAGCCGGAGCCCTCGCCGAGCGCCGAGCGGTACGAGTTGAACTGCGCGGGGGTCAGCTGGGCGAGCGGCCGCCAGGACGCGTTGAGCGCCTCCAGCTCACGGACCGAACGCTTCAGCGCGTCGACCGCCACCGGCACCCGGTCCTCGCGGAGCGCCTGCGCCGCGGTCTCCCACTCGTGGACGATGACCGTGAACCACAGCTCCATCACCTGGGTCGTGACCAGGAAGACCATCTCTCCGGGGTCGTCGGAGAGGGTGTGCTGGAGGTGGGTGAGCACGTCCGCCTTGACGTAGTCCTCGTACGGCGTCGTGCCGGCGAAGTCGAGATGCGGGGTCTCGGGCTCCGAAGCCTCGTGGGGCTGAGCCTGCTGGGACATCGCTGTCTCCTGTTGTACTCCGGGTAGCGGTCCGCCCCTGCCGTTACCGACACGGGGGCCCCGGTCCCCACGGCCACATAGTGCGCAATGGCATCCCGAAAACGCAAGGCCCGTCCGGTCACACCGGACGGGCCGTGTCCGAACACACGGACGAACACGCAGATGAGCGGCTGTCCTGGATCCAGCCCGGGGCCCGGCCCGGGATCGAGCCCAGGGTCCAGCCCGGGGCTGGCCCGGGGTCTAGCCCAGGGTCTGGGCGGCCGTCGGGGAGGAGTCCTTGAGGAACTGCGAGCAGCGCTCGTACTCCTCCTGCTCGCCGATCGCCTGCGCCGCACGCGCGAGGGCGTGCAGGGCCCGCAGGAAGCCACGGTTCGGCTCGTGCTCCCAGGGCACCGGTCCGTGCCCCTTCCAGCCACTGCGCCGCAGGCTGTCGAGGCCGCGGTGGTACCCCGTACGGGCGTACGCGTACGACTCCACCACACTGCCCCGCTCGAACGCGTCGTCGGCGAGCCGGGCCCAGGCCAGCGAGGACGTCGGGTACTTCGCGGCGACGTCGGCGGGCGCCGTCCCGTTCGCGAGGAGCTCGCGCGGCTCGGGGTCGTCGGGCAGGTGGGTCGGGGGCGGTCCCCCGAGGAGGTTCTCGTGAATCGACATGGCTCCAGTCTCCTCCACTCCCCGCCCCGCGCCAGACGCCCGTGCGCCGCGCCGGTGCCCCCTACCCCAGTCGCTTGCGCGCCCGTTGTCCCTCCAGCGGCGGGGCCAGGACGCTGCCGTGCGTCCTGCACTCCGGCCTGCGGCAGTCCGGCGGCGGCCGCCGCACGGTGAGGAACGCCGTCAGCGAACCCGCGGCCAGCGCCGCCGCGCAGATCACCATCGCCCGCCCGAACGCCGCGTCGAAGGCGTCCGCCGAGCGGTACGTCTCCGGCCCCATGCCCGTCAGCAGGGGCAGCGCGGCGACCGCGACCAGGCCCGCCGCCCGCGCCGCCGCGTTGTTGACGCCGCTGGCCAGGCCGGCCCTGCTCACGTCCACCGAGGCCAGGACGGTCGCGGTCAGCGGGGCGACCAGCATCACCATGCCCAGGCCCAGGACGAGCACGGCGGGCAGCACGTCCCCGACATAGGAGGCGTCCGGTCCGACCCGCAGCATCAGCAGCATCCCGGCCGCGCACAGCAGCGGTCCGACGGTGAGCGGCAGACGCGGCCCGATCCGCTCGGCCAGCTCGCCGGAGCGCGCGGACAGCAGCAGCATCAGCAGGGTCGTCGGCAGCAGCGCCGTGCCGGCGCCGAGGGCCGACCAGCCCACCACCGTCTGCAGCTGCACCGCCGAGAGGAAGAAGAAGCCGCCGAAGGCCGCGTACACGCACAACGTGACCAGGTTGACGGCGGTGAACTGGCGTGAGGCGAAGACGTCCGTCGGCATCATCGGGTCCGGCCGCCGCCGCTCCACGACGACGAAGGCCGCCCCGGCCGCCACCCCGGCGACGCCCGCCGCCACGACGGCCGCCGAACCGCCGGGGGCCTCGATCAGCGCGTACGTCACCAGTGCGAGGGCGAGCGCCCCGAGCACCGCGCCGAGGACGTCGAACCGACCGTGCGCGAGCCGGTCCCGCGACTCGGGGACGTGCCGCAGCGCCACCGGCACGCACACCGCGGCCAGCGGCAGGTTCAGCAGGAACACCCACCGCCAGCCCGGACCGTCCACCAGCCAGCCGCCCAGGAACGGCCCGACGGCCGCGCCGACGCCCCCGAACCCCGACCACAGCCCCACCGCCCGCCCCCGGTCGTCGGGGTGGAAGGAGGCCTGGATGAGCGCGAGGGAGCCCGGGGTGAGGAGGGCGCCGCCGACGCCCTGCAGCGCCCGCGCGGCCACCAGCACGCCTGCGCTCGGGGCCAGCCCGCACAGCAGCGAGGCAGCGGCGAACCACACCACCCCCACCACGAACACCTTGCGCCGTCCGTAACGGTCGCCGAGGGAGCCGCCGAGCAGGATCAGCCCGGCCAGCGTCACCATGTACGCGTTGACGGTCCACTGCAGGGCTGCGAGGTCGGCGTCCAGGTCACGGCCGATGCGGGGCAGCGCCACGTTGACGACGGTCGAGTCCAGCATGGCCATGCTGGAGCCGAGCACGGTGGTGAGCAGGATCCATCTGCCGCGGGGTGAGGCCAGCCGGACGTCGGGCATGCCCCCAGGTATACAGCGAGCCCGGCGTGTCAGACAGCATGCTGACGAACGCCGGGCCCGGTGCACTGCGAGTCCGTGCGGCCCCGAGGGGACCGCACGGGGGTTACTTGATCTTCTGGCCCGCGGAGCGCAGGTGCTGCGTGGCCTCGACGACGCGCGCGGCCATGCCCGCCTCGGCCAGCTTGCCCCAGGTGCGCGGGTCGTAGGTCTTCTTGGAGCCGACCTCGCCGTCGACCTTCAGGACGCCGTCGTAGTTCTTGAACATGTGGTCGGCGACCGGACGCGTGAAGGCGTACTGCGTGTCCGTGTCGAGGTTCATCTTGACGACGCCGTTGTCCAGCGCGGTCGCGATCTCCTCGGCGGTGGAGCCGGAGCCGCCGTGGAAGACGAAGTCGAACGGCTGGGAGCCGGCCGGCTTGCCGTACTTCGCGGCGACGCCCTCGTTCAGCTCCTTGAGCAGGTCGGGACGGAGCACGACGTTGCCGGGCTTGTACACGCCGTGGACGTTGCCGAAGGACGCGGCCAGCAGGTAGCGGCCCTTCTCGCCCAGACCGAGCGCCTCGACGGTGCGCACCGCGTCGTCGACCGTCGTGTACAGGGAGTCGTTGATCTCGTGCGAGACGCCGTCCTCCTCGCCGCCGGTCGGGGTGATCTCCACCTCGAGGATGATCTTCGCGGCGGCGGCGCGGGCGAGCAGCTCCTGCGCGATGGCCAGGTTGTCGGCGAGGGTCTCGGCGGAGCCGTCCCACATGTGCGACTGGAACAGCGGGTTGCGGCCCGCCTTCACGCGCTCCTCGGAGACCGCGAGCAGCGGACGCACGTACCCGTCGAGCTTGTCCTTCGGGCAGTGGTCCGTGTGCAGCGCGACGGTGACCGGGTACTTCTCGGCGACGATGTGCGCGAACTCGGCGAGGGCCACGGAACCCGTGACCATCTCCTTGCTGTACTGGCCGCCCAGGAACTCGGCGCCGCCCGTGGAGATCTGGATGATGCCGTCGCTCTCCGCCTCCGCGAAGCCGCGCAGCGCCGCGTGCAGGGTCTGCGTCGAGGTGACGTTGATGGCCGGGTAGGCGAACCTGCCTGCCTTCGCCCGGTCGAGCATCTCGTTGTAGACCTCGGGGGTTGCGATGGGCATCTGTCCGCTCCTTGACTGTGCGGTCGGCGATCTGCGTACTACGGCCCTGACCTAGACCTTGGGGTTCGACGTCGTCGTCGTCCCCATCTTTCCAGACCTGCGCGAATGGTCCAGGCCCTGTCCACAGGGCGGGTCGGGCACGACCCCTGGGCGGGGTGGGGCGGGGCGGGTCAGTCCAGGCCGAGCTCGTCCTTCGAGAAGGCGAACAGGTACGGCACGCCCGCACCCGCGCGGATCTTCTCGTCCGCTCCGGTCGCCCGGTCCACGATGGTCGCCACCGCCACCACCTCGGCGCCCGCCTCGCGCACGGCCTCCACAGCGGTCAGCGGCGAACCGCCGGTGGTGGAGGTGTCCTCGACGACCAGGACCCGGCGGCCCCTGATCTCCGGGCCCTCGACGCGCCGCTGGAGCCCGTGCGCCTTCGCCGCCTTGCGCACGACGAAGGCGTCCAGCCTGCGGCCGCGGGCGGCGGCCGCGTGCAGCATGGCGCCCGCCACCGGGTCGGCGCCCATGGTCAGACCGCCCACCGCGTCGAAGTCGAGGTCGGCGGTGAGGTCGAGCAGCACCTGCCCGACCAGCGGGGCGGCCTCCCCGTCGAGGGTGACGCGGCGGAGGTCGACGTAGTAGTCCGCCTCCAGCCCCGACGACAGGGTGACCTTGCCGTGCACCACGGCCTTGTCCTTGATCAGCTGCAGCAGCGCGCCGCGTGCGCCGGGCGGCGTTGTTCCGTTGACGTCCGTCATGCCCCTCAGCTTAGAGCCGCGACCACGACCAGGTCATCGCGGCCTCGAGCGGCTCCAGGGGCGTGACCAGGCGCGGGAGGGTGTTCAGTCCGTTCGGCGGGCCGGTCTGCGGCTCCACGCACACCGCCGCCTCCTGCTCGTCGTAGACGACGACCCACTTCTCGGGGCTGCCCACCTTCAGCTCCAGCTGTCCGGGCCAGGTGAGGGTGACGTCGACGCCGCCGGGCATGCCGAAGCAGTCGTCCCAGGGGCCCGGCTTCGGCGCGACGCGCTCGCCGGTCGGCAGATGGTCCTCGCCGCGCTGTTCCTGCCAGGCCGGGTCGAAGGCGACCCGCACGTCCTGGGCGTCCTGGCCGCCCAGGTTGCGGTTGAACCAGGGGTGCCAGCCGATCTGTGCCGGGAAGGAGGAGTCGTAGGTCTCCACGGACATCCGGATCGTCAGCGCGTCCTCGGCCAGCGCGAACACCTGGGTGACCAGGCCGGGGTAGGGCCAGGGCGCCACCAGTTCGTACGTCAGCACGACCTCGTCGGCCATGCGCCGGACGACCTTCCAGGCGCCGTCGCGGGCAGTGCCGTGGATGGCGTTCGGCGCGGCGTTGAGCGGCATCCGGTGGACGGTCGCGCCGTTGTGGAAGTAGCCGTCGCGGATGCGGCCGCACCAGGGGACCATCGGGAAGCAGCCGAACCGCTCGCCCTGGCGCAGCAGTTCGAGGCCGCCGACGCGCAGCCCCCCGACCCGGCCGCCGTTGCCCGGCTGCACGGTCGCCTCCGCGTCGCCCGCGGTCAGCGTGATCTCTTCGTCACTCACGGGACGACCCTACTGGGGTGGCCGGGGCCGCCCGAGGAGCAGGGCCCGTCCACGGACCCGGGCCACGAGCCCGGACCGACCCCAGTGCGCCCGACCGGGACCGGCCCGGCCCGGCCTAACCGCGTCGGCGCAGCGCCCTGCCGACCACGATCGCGGACGCCACGACCAGCGCGGCCGCCGGCGCCGCCCACCGCAGCGCGCTGTTCGGCATGACGGTCTGCGGGGCGGGGACCGGCGCGTAGCGCCCGCGCGGCGGAGCGTGGTCGACCTCCTCGGCGCTGCGGCCGATCATCGTGCGGCGCGCGTGCGCGGCCTCGGCGGGCGGCTGTGCGGGTCCCGTCAGGTCCTCGAGCTCCGAGGGGAGCTCAGCCGTCTCGAAGACCGCCGCGGGGACGACGGGTTCGTCGACGTCGTCCGCGGCGTCCGGATCGGCGACGTCGTCGGGCCCGTCGGCGTCTCGCGCATCGGCGTCTCGCGCATCGGCGTCCGGATCGGCGTCGTCCTGGTGGTCGTCTTGGACGTCGTCCTGGCGGCCGGTGCCGTCGCTCGTCCCGGATTCGGGCTGCTCGTCCGGTGCGGCCGAGACTCCCAGGTTCGCCGCGAAACGGTTGAGCAGCCTGGCCACCGCCGAGTCGACCACCTCGGAGGGCAGTTCCGTGACCCGGCCGTCCGCCGAGGCCGTCCCCTCGAAGCGGACTGTGGTGCCCGCGTCGGCCTCCCGCAGATGAAGGACGAGGCTCAGCTTCACCGACCCGCTGCCGCGGACCTCCGTCCCGTCGCCCTCCACGGCGTAGCCGCCGTTCTCGCGCGGAGAGACGCGTGCCGTCCCCCGGTACGTGATGGTGTGGCCGCCGATCCGCACCTTCAGCCGGCCCGCGACGGGCTCGGTGCCCGCGTCCTGCTGGAGCCCGGGAACCGCACGGGCCACCTGCGCGGGATCGGCGAGGGCCGCCCTCAGTCGCTCGGCCGGAACCGGAACGAACACCTCTTGCTCCATAAGTCCCGAGCCTACCCACGCAGGAGGGGAAAGCACCCGGCGAAACCGGATTCGGCCTCCCCCGGGACGGGCGGGTGGTACGCCCCGCACCAGCGGCATCGACGCCCCGAACCCCCTACGGCGACCGATGGGCTCACCCTCCGCCGCCGGGTGCCTTCCCGCTTCGCGCAGGGTGCGTTCCCCCTCGTCGCAGCGTGCGCTTCTCACGCACCGGGACGCACCGGGGCGCGCACCGGGGCGTCGCCTCAGTACCGCGGATGCACCAGCGTCGAGGCCGGCACTCCGGCCACCCGGTGCGCCTCGGCCGCCCGGGCGTCGGCGGTCAGGGCCGCCTGGGTCAGCGTGCGCGGGGGGCGCTCGCGCGCGTCGAGGCGCATCGGCGGTCGGGCGTCCGCGGCGGCCAGCACGAAGCCCCAGTCGCGGGGAGCCCGGGAGTCGTCGCCGGCGATGCGGTCGGGGCCGCCGGTACGGCCGGTGCCGCGGCCGGCCACCCGGTAGGGGGCGGTGTGCAGGCCGGCCGCGCGCAGCGTCGCCTCGACCGTCCAGAACACCGGCGGCCGGCCCGCGACCGGCCCGGCGTGCACCACGAGGCGGCCGCCGGGGGCCAGGACGCGGCGGGCGAGGCCATAGAACTCCTGGGAGTAGAGCTTGGTGCTCGCCGTGATGCCGGGATCGGGCAGATCCGCGACGACCACGTCGTACGTGGCCGCAGGGGCCTCGCGCAGCCACTGGAAGGAGTCCCCGGCGGCCACGCGGACGCGCGGATCGCCGAAGGCGTGGTCGTTGAGGCTCGACAGGGCCGGGTCGGTGCGGGCCAGCCGGATCAGCCCGGGGTCGGGCGCGACGACGTCGACGCGGCGCACGCCGGGACGGCCGAGGGCTTCTCGGGCGGCCAGACCGTCGCCGCCACCGAGGATCAGCACGCGCGCGTGCGGGCCGCTCATCGCCGGCTGGACGAGGGCCTCGTGGTACCGGCGCTCGTCACGGCCGGCGAAACGGAGGCGGCCGTCCAGATAGAGGTCGAGGGGGCGGCCGTCGGCGCCGCCGGTCAGCACGATCTCCTGGACGCCCGTCTGCACCGCCACCCGCACGTCGCCCCCGTACACCGCCTGCCTCGCCGCCCGTTCGAAGTCGTCGACGAGGACGGCGGCGGAGGCGAGGACGCCGAGGACGGCGATGTTGGCGACGAGCAGGAGGCAGCGGGCCCGGCAGGTCAGGTCGCGCCGGAACAGGCCCAGCACGAGGGCGGCCCCGGCGACCACGTTGACCGCGCCCACCAGCAGGGAGCTCGTCAGCTGGCCGAGGAACGGCAGGAGCAGGAACGGGAACGCGAGGCCGCCGACCAGCGCGCCCACGTAGTCCGCGGCGAAGAGGTCCGCCACCGCACCGCCCGCGTCCTGCCGCCGGATGCGCTGGATCAGCTCCATGAGGAGCGGCGCCTCGGCCCCGATGAGCAGGCCGATGGCGAGGGAGAACGCCACGAGGAGGATGCGGGAGCCGTCGGCCCACAGGCCGCCCCAGTCGCCCGTCCAGGCGAACACCGCGTACAGCGCCATGGCACTGCACCCTCCGACCAGGGCGAGAGCCGCCTCCAGGACGCCGAATCCGGCCGCCGCGAACCGGCGCAGCCGTTTGGCGACGAGGGAGCCGAGCCCCATCGCGAAGACCATGACCGACAGCACGACGGAGGCCTGGGTGACGGAGTCGCCCATCAAGTAGGAGGCCAGGGCGACCAGTTCGAGTTCGTAGACGAGACCGCAGGCCGCGCAGACGAAGACGCACGCGAGGACCAGCAGCCGCCCGGTGTCCGGCCGGACGGGGAGCCGCGCGGGGCCCCTCCAGGGCGGCGGAGCTCCGGGCGGGGCCGGTGCGTACGGTTCGATCACGACTGCGACGTTACGTCACGGCGTGGCCACCCTTCGTCACCCACACGTGTGAAACTCGGGGCGTCCGGGCGGTCACACGTTTGAGTCACCGCCGGACGGGCCGCCGCCGGACGCGGCCGCCGTCACGTCCCACCGCCCTCGGCCCCCGGGGCTTCGCCACACCGGCCTCGCCCCACCGGCACACGCCCCACCGGTCCTCAGCCGGCCGGCATACGCCCCACCGGTCCATGCCTCACCGGTTCGCGCGCCACCAGTTCACGCGTCACCGGTCCACGCGTCACCGGTCCACGCTCACCGGTTCATGCCTCACCCGCCGGACGGGATCTCGGCGCACACCGGCACGCGCACACCCACCCGCGTTCTCGTCGCCACCAGCTGCCCGTCCTGCGGGTAGGCGTGCCAGGTGCGCCAGTGGACATGGCCCTCGTGGCGCTGGGCGAGCAGGGCGGTGAACGCGTGCGGGCTGCCGGGGAAGACGCCGACCAGGCCGTGCGGATGCTCGGAGACGAGGGCCAGGAGCTCCTGCGCGCGGCCCGCGAACTGGCCCGGCGAGAGCTCCTCGACGCGCGCCGCGAACTCGTACTCCCAGCCGCCGACCCGCTTGGCGACGCCCAGCGGGAGCGGGGTGCTGCTGCCGGGGATACAGGCCACCGTCTCCGAACAACTGGCCTGCTCCTCCTCCAGCAGCACCTGGTGCGACGCACCGAGCAGTCTCAACTGAAGCTTGGCGCCGCTCAGTTCGAGGTCGAGGGTGGCGAGGGCGGGCAGCGGTTCACGCCCCAGGGCCCAGGCGAGATCGGCCGCGCGCGTGTCGGTGTAGGAGGTGTTCAGGGTCGTGAGCATGGATCGGCTCCGCGGAGACGCAAAGAAAAGGAGGAAAAGGTCCGGCGCACCCCGGTCGACACCGGGAACCGCCCCGGTCAGCCCGGTCTGGGGAGGTCGTCCGCTCGGGACGTCCGAAGGGTGCGAGGGGCTGCGTCGGTGCTTTAGAGGGAATCATGAAGTGTGGTGCCGCCACAGCGTTTTTACCCAACTTCGTGGGGTTTCCATCCCTCGGGGGGCTCCACAGCTCAACTGTTCAACCAGGGCGTACGCCCAGGCGGGCCAGGCACATGCCGTTCGCGCCCGCCCCGGGCACATGGTGTGACCGCGGAGCCCGTGGTCGGCCGGGCCCCGCGGTCCGGATGCGGCTCCCCCCGCGGGGAGCTCAGCTGCCCCGTGTCAGCTGCCTCCGCCGCATCCGCCGCCCCCGCCGCAGGACGATCCGCCGCCGCAGGACGAGCTTCCGCCGCAGGACGAGGACGAGCCGCCGCACGAGTGCCCCCCGTGGTGGCCGCCATGGTGCCCGCCGGAACCGCCGGAACTGCAGGAGGCGCCGCTCCCGCCGGCCGCGCCGCCCGCCCACCAGCTGCCGGAGCTGCTGGAGGAGCCGCCGCGCGACCGGCCGCCGCCGCGGGACCGCACGGTACTGCGATTGCGCGCGTTGGCCGCCACGGCCACCACGAACCCGATGACGATCACCGCCAGGACGATGCCGAAGAACATGGCGTCACCCTCCTTCCCTGTCCCCCGAAGCGGCCCCCCGTGGGCGCCTCGCGCGGCGTCCGAGCGCCGCGTGAACGGGGGATGCCCGCCCCGGCCGACGGCCAAAGCGGAGTTGAGGAACTTCAGAGGGTTCTCGCGAGGAAAAGGTCCCTGACCTGCACAGAAGGGCAGGTCAGGGGCCGTCTGAGTCTTACTGGGCCGTCTGTGGGCCGTGGTCTTCCTGAGAGATGCGCTGAAACACCGAGTCGATGGCGCGACGGGCGCGGTCTCGGCTGTCGGGCATCAGGTGGGCGTACACCCGGAGCGTCAGCGCCGGGTCGGCGTGCCCCATGTACTCGCTGACGGCCTTGATGTTCTCGCCCGCGTCCAGCAGCGCGGAGGCGTAGAAGTGCCGCAGGGCGTGCATACCGTGCTCACGCGCCGACTCGTACTTGCCGTTCTCATCCGTTTCCGAGCGAATGAGGCCCGCGTCCGCGAGGGCGGGCTTCCACTCCTTGCCGTTGAAGTTGCTCCGCCACACCATGCCCCCTTGCTCCGCCGTGAAGAGTAGCCGGGCGGACACCTTCGGCCCTTCCGGCACGTCCCAGGGCAACGTGATCTCCACCGGCTTGCAGGCGTCCATGTGGGCTCGGAGAGCTTCTGCCAGGGAGTCGGGCAGCGGCACGTCCCGCTTCTTGCCGCCCTTGGGGAGAGCGAACACCGGGTGCCCTTCGACGTGCTTGATCTGCCGGACCACGTGAAGCGTGCGCCCGTCGACGTCGATGGCGTCCTCAGCCAGTCCGAACACCTCTCCCTGTCGTAGACCGCACCCGGCGCCGACGTCGACCATCGCTCGGTACCGCTCCAGAAGGGCCGCTCGAACGGCGAACACCTGGGCGAGCGTCCATGGGACCACGCGATGCGCGTCCGGCCTGGGTCGCCGGACGGTCCGTGCACCGCACGGGTTGCGCGACAGCAGCGCATCATCGACAGCGGCAGACAGGACCGACTGAACGTCCGCGAAGATGTTCCGGGTGTAGGAAGGGCCTACGCCGGGCTTCGCGTCCAGCGCGGCGAGGAGCTCCCTGATGTGCTCAGGCCGGAAGGTCCCTATCGGCCGGGAGCCAAGCACCGGGTAGACGTGCAGCCGCAAGCGCCGGCCGAACTCCTTCCGGGCCATCGGGCTGGACGTCTTGCTGTCCAACCACTTCTCGGCGTACTGCCGGAACGTGATCCGCACGGACTTGGGATCGGTGTACTGACCGCGCGTCATGTCCGTCTCAATGGCGCTCAACCATTTCTCGGCGAGTCGCTTCTTTCCGTCGGGAAAGCTCTTGGACTTCTCTGCGCCGTCTGGACCGATGTATCGGGCCCGGTAGCGCAGACCACTTCCGTGGCGGTCGCTCTTGACGCGGACGGTCTTTCCGCCGGCGTTCGTCTCGGTCTTGAACCAACGGTCTTGGATGTGGCCTGCCATGAGGCGGCGGTCCTCTCAACACGCAGCAGGGAGAGCCGCCGGGTCGCGGCTCTCCCTGCTGTCTGCGGTGGGTGTTGGGTTAGGCAGCGTTTTGTTCGGTGCTCTTGCGTTCGGCGACGTGGGCAAGCACGTCGGCGGGGTCGTAACGGATGTACTTGCCGATGCGGAATCCGGGCGGTCCCACGCGCTTGCGACGCCACTGGTAGACGGTCTCTTTGGGCACCTCGAACATCTCGGCGATGTCGTCGGGAGTGAGGTAGCGGTCCGGCAACCCGCCACGGAGTGTGGCGCGCGGGTCCGGTTGTTCACGTGCAGCGCTCATCGCATGTCCTCCGTGCGCGGGTGGGTCCGGATTCAGGCGTGTCTGTCCGAGGACCGGATTTCTGCGTCACCGCGTCATCTGCGTCACTTAGGTCTCTGACCTGCGGTTTTTGGTGACGCTGCAGATCGGGGCTGCGTCACCCGTGCGTCATCGGCTGCGTCACCCGGTGACGCAGGTGACGCAGGATGACGCAGAGTCGGCCGTCTGCGTCATCACTGTCAGCGCAGGTCAGGGGCCGTTTTTCGGGTCGGGTGACGCAGGTGACGCAGCGTCTTCCTACTTAGGACAAAGAGGGGGCTGTCTGTGGTAGTTCGGTGCGCCTTACAGAGCGAAGAAGGAGCCGCTGCGCGGCACCTCTTGGGACAGTGCAGGCACCGCAAAGCAAGAGGAGCACGCCCCCGGGACCGGTGCTCCTCTTGCTTGTCCCTTGGCAGGCGAATCGCGGGGGTCAGTGCATCCGCTGTTGCTCGTATGAAGGCAGGGTCAGGGCCACCGTGCGGGTCATTTCGAGGTAGCGGCCCGCTTTGGTGCGGCCCGAGTCGATGAGGACGCCCCGAGCCGCCAGCGTCGGTTGCAGGCGCTTGAGCCGATCTGAGAGGACTTTGCCGGTGGTCGGCCACCCCTTGGGCAGGGGACGGCAGTCCTCACCCGCGTAGAGGCGGCTCAGGCAGGACAACCACTCGGTGGACGTCATCTGCTGCACGCCGCCCGACTCCAAGGTGTCGGCATGCAGAAGGACGGTCTGCGCCAACAGGTCGCCCTCGATCACGTCGTCGTTCAGGTCGTCCAGACTCGTCCGGTACGCGGGCAGCGCACCGAGCCCGGTCGCGGCATCGAGCTGCGCGCACAGGTGCGCGAAGTCCGCCATCCGCAGATCGGTGGGCGTCTCCGCCTCCATCGCGCGGACCTTCGCGGTGAGGTCGAGGAGGGAGCCGAGGACGACGGGCAGGACTTCCGCGTATTCGGCCCACAGTTCGGCCTCGGTACGTCGGACGCGAGGGCGTTCGAGGCGCAGGGGCAGGAGCCGTTCGGCGAGGTCGGGCCGGATGACCCCCACGTCGATACCGGTCAGGAGCAGGGGCCGGCGGTAGCCGACGCGGAACACGTCCCCGTCGGTGAACAGGGCCCGCTTGACGCTCTCGGCCCCGGTGACGATGCAGCACATCGCGTCGGACAGGTCCGGCGTCATGTGGGAGAGGTTGTCCAGCGCGGTGACCCATCCGGCCGCCACCGCCGCGATCAGGTTCTCCTCATCCTTCGGTGCACGGCGCAGGTCGCCGCTCATGCCCTCGACGATCCGCACGAGCATCCGGCCGCCGGTGGACTTGCCCGCGCCCTGCGGGCCGGTGAGGAACGGCGCAGGGACCGGTACAGACGGCCCCAGACAGCCGATCAGCCAAGCGATGGCAAGGCACTCGGTTTCGGCGGTGGCGAAGTTGCACAGCCTGAGCAGAAGATCGATGCCCTTGCCGTCGGTGTCCTTGGCGGGCAGGGGGAGTTCCCCGGTGAGTTGGGTGCGCCGCCAGCACACCTCTCGCGGGTCCGGGACAGTGATGTCCCAGCCGGTGGGGTGGATGCGGACGGACTGCCCGTCGTCGCGGCCAAGGTCCAGCCACGTCGCCCCGTCGAACCCGGGAGCCACACGGATGTTCACCGGCTGTACGTCCTCGGTGAGCGCGAGCGCTTCGATCAAGTCGAGTGCCTCCTTGAGGGCGGTCCCGTTGAACACGCCGATGCCGTCCTTGAACAGTCCGACCATCAGTTCCTGGCGGTGGCTGCCGGTCGTGCCCTGCGAGCGGATCGGACGGGCGACGGGGTGGCCGTTGCGCTGCGCGTACACGGTGCCGTCGGCGGTGCGGAAGTACCGGAAGTGCTCTTGGGCGTAGTCGGTGATGACCTTGCGGGCGGGGTTCTTCTCGTCGTCGGACATGGTCACAGTCCCAACGTGGTCAGGGCGTTGGTCCACGCATCGGTGCAGTGCCGGGCCGATTCGCCTTTGGCCTGGGCGGCGGTGAACAGCCGCGCGGTGTGGACATCGGTGAGGCAGCCGCACCGGCCGTGCGTCGACAGCACGGCGAGGAACGTGCGGTACACGGTCGCGTGGACGGCGCTACGCGCCTCGGTGATGCGCTGCACGGCCATGGAGATGCCACGGTCCAGATAGGCGGTCGTGCGGTGGGGGCACTCCCCCTGCCCGGCCCTCAGGGGCACTGTGGCCATCTGTGGCGCTCTGCGGGCCGTGGACGGCTCCTTTACGGCCAGGGCGCGCACAGCGTCCGGGAGAGCGACTGTGGAGCCGGTCCCCGGACCGCGCCAACGGGCATAGGCCATCGTGGACTTGATGTCGACGCCGGGGCGGACGGCGTTCGATGACGGCATGGTGCCCCGGTAGATCCAGTGCTCGCCCCGGGTGGTGGTCACGGTCCTGGTCGCGGGCAGGGTGGCGCGGGCCCAGTCGACGGCCGCCGCGTCGTCGAGGTCGACGACGGTCACGCCGGCGCCGCCGGGGTGGTAGGCGACGGCGGCGGCCCGGCGCCACGCGGACGCCCATGCCGGAGAGGTGAGGATGTGAGGGTCGGTGGTGGCGGCGGCCCACGCGTGGCAGACGCCGGGGCACCGACAGGTGCCCGCGGCTTTCATGTTCGGCCGGCCGCCGCATGCGTTGGCGGCGCAGTCCGGGCAGTTGCCGAACGGCACCTTCCCGGCCCGCAACGGCAGCACGGGCACGGTGCGGGTGGCGAGCGTGAGCGCGGTGTCGAGCAGGGGCGGAGTGCTCACGCGGCCACCTCCAGCGCGGGGATGTGGGCGGCGAGGAACGCGCGGCCGATCCACTCGGTGTAGGCGGGCGGAAGTGCCTCGCGGAGCCGAAGGTGGTCGGTGGACCAGTCGATCCGCTTGGCCTCGCGGATCTCGGCGACGGTAGCCTTGCCGCCGCCCTTGCCGTAGGCGGCGACGTAGGGGCCATCTCGCCATTCGCCGTGCCGGTAGCCGCGCACGTAGCCCCGATGGAGAGGGTGCGCCGGCTGCGCGGTCGTCCAGCCGCCCAACTCAAAGTAGCGGTGCATGAGCACGGCCAGGCCGAACTGTTCCCCGCACAGGCGGACGTCCTTGCGGACCTCGGAGCCGGCCACGTTCTCGATGACGTACGGGCGTCCGGTGGCATCGAGTGCGGCCCGGGTGGGGGCGATGAGCCGGGGGTAGGTGCGGCCGATCGCGGCGTTGCGGGCGGCGTTCGTGCCCTTTGTCGGCGCGCCCTCGCCCTGGCAGGGGGGTGAGGCGTGGATGAAGTCGAATTCGTGGCCGTGCTCGCGGATGAACTCGACCGCGTCGCCCTGGTGGAAGGCGTCGCCGCAGTAGTCCGGCTGTGCCTGGATGTCGACGCCGGTGACGTGGCAGTTCCCGAACGCGCGCCGGTAGCCGTCGGTGCCACCCCCGATGCAGGAGAAGGCGTCCAGGACCCGGATCGGTCCGTTCAGGGCGAGCGGGGCGAGTGCTCGCCGGATGCTGGTCGGTTGCGTCATGCTGGGAGACCTCCAACAGGTCAGTTGCTGGCTGGTTGGACGGGGCGGCCTTGTCTTTGGCGAGAGGGGCCGCCCCTGCACGGTTGGTTCGTTTGCACGAACGCCGACGTCGGGGGGCGAGGCGAGTGGAGTGGACTGCGCTGGTCAGCACTGTCGCTGGAGGTGGCATTGCCACGCTTTCAGCAGGAGCGCTTGAGTTCTGGCGGTGGAAGAGGCAGAGGAGCGACCAGAACACGGAGAACAAGCGGGTCCTGTATGCCTCGTACCTGGCGGTCCTATCCGGAACGCGTCACGAATGCAGTGTCCTGGCACGAGCGGCCGACATGCCGTCAGTGGAACGGGCGAAGGCGGTCTGGGATGCGTATGAGCGGTGCCTCAGCCGTCGGTACGAGATCGAGGTAATGGCACCGTTACGGATTGTGGCTGCGGCGGACAGCAACCACCGTGTGCTTCGCGACATCTGCATTACAGTCGCGGACGGCGCGACGAGCGACAGCGAGGAATACGCAAACCTCCGTGTGGCATACAAAGAGGTTCATTCATCCCTGCGGAACGCCATGAGGTCTGATCTCGGGGCTGAGCCTTAGACGTGGAAGTGGTTGCGCTTGATGACGGCCTTGCGGATGTTGACCGTGGTCCCGTCCTTGCGGCCGTTCGTGCTGAAGATCTGCACGGCGATCCATCCGCCGAAGATGACGGCGGCGAGCGTGATGAGCTGGGTGATGAGCGCGGTGAGCGCGGCGATGAACGTGGTCAGGAGCAGCAGTCCGCCGCACACGGCGAGGAACCCGACGCCTCCGAGGACGACGTTCACCGCCGTCCGCGAGACGGCCGGCTTGGCGACGGCCGGGTCCGGCTTGGCGGGCTCGATGGCGTAGCCGGTGACGACGCGGCCGTCCGGGAGGACGACGCTCGCGACCGTCGGCAGGATGCCGGGCTGGACGGGAACGAGGGGTGCCGCATACGGCACGGCGGGGGTGAGGGGGGTGGGCTGGTGGACTGCGACGGCCCGGACGGCGGGCGGGTTGTAGGCGTGCTCGGGGTACATGCGGAATCCCTTCCGGAGCTGGGTGAGGGAGGCGGACACACCCCCTGCCCGGGGCGGTCTGGAGGGGGTGTCAGGGGTGCTGACCTGCGGGCCTCCCTGCCTCCCTGACAGATCATCGATGCAGGTCAGGGCGAGGGAGGCGGGGCAGGGAGGGTTTCAGGGAGTTCTCCCTGCCTCCCTGGCCGGGGCGGGGTCGCCTCCCTGTCATCCGTCGTCGGAAGCGGAACCCTGGCCGTCCTGGTTGGTGAGGGCGCGGGCGACGCGGTCGCGTCCGACGACCATGCGGCCGTCGGACTTGTAGGGCTCCGCGCCGGCGTCCTCGAGCACGCGTTTGAGGTCGCCGGGCGTCCACCGGCCGTAGGCGTCCGCGTTCAGCGTCGTGAGGCGCTTGAGGACGTCGGCGGTCAGCACGCGGGAGGCGTCTCCGAGGACGGCGAGGATGTCGCCGAGCGGGTCACGCTCCTCGCCGCGTTCGACGGCGTGCAGGGTGGTGACGCCGTCGCGCAGGGCCTTGGCCCGGTCGGTGATGGCGGTCGCGCCGGCGTCGTCGATGTAGTGCGTGCGGACCGTGATGGACGCCTGCCCGGCCGGGACCTTGATGCCGTCGGAGGCGACGACCAGCGTTCCCTTGTCCAGGCCGGGGCGGAGCATGTTGGGTGCGGCTCCGCCGTCGACGGCCTTGTCGCCGAGCGCCATGCGGGCCTGCTGCTCGGTGCCCAGCGCGAGGGAGGCGCGGGTGTGGGCGCCCTCGCGGACCAGCTTGGGAAGGTTCTGGTCGGTGGGGTCCTGGGTGCCCTGCCACATCAGGACGTTCACCGCCCGGCCCTGGTTGTGGATCTTGCGGACGGCCATGAAGTACCGGGAGGTGGCCTTGGACCCGCCGTAGGGCCGCTTGTCCTCGTCCACGGCCGGGCACATGAACGCGACCTGCGCTTCGTCGACCACCACGATCAGGGGCGGGAACGTGGTGCCGGGCGGGGCCTGGATCCGGCGGTTCATCTCCTTGACTGCGCCCTCGACCATTTCCGTGACCTGCATGACGTGCTCGTCGGTCGGGCCCTGGATGAGGGTGGAGGCGAGGCCGTCGAACATGGCCCAGTCGCCGACGCCTTTGAGGTCGCCCATGAGGAACTGCACCGACCGGTCCAGCGCCACCCACAGCGCGAGGGAGCGCAGGGCGACGGTCTTGCCCTGGTTGGACAGGCCCGTGATGAGCAGGTGCCGCTGATACAGGCTCAGTGCGGCTGCGTCGCCGCGAAGGTCCTGACCCCAGGGGGCGCGGCCCTTGGCGTAGTCGGCGGTCATGGTGTCGTCGGTGACCAGCGGGGACGGGCCGATCGGCTCGTCGAGCGCGCCGGAGTCGGCGACCCACAGCCGTACCGTCCGCGCGGCGGTCGGGATCGTGATGAACACCTCGTGCTCGTGCCGGGACAGGTTCTCCGCCAACTTGCGCCGCTTGGCCTGCACTTCGTTCGTGGCCACGCCGGAAGGGAGGGTGACGTCGACCTCGACGCCGCATCCGGCGATGCGGATGGGGCCGAGCATGGACGCGCCGGCGTCGCCCATTTCCTTGATGGCCTTGGCCAGGGCGGACACTCCGAGGTCGCGCAGGGCCTTGACCACGATGGACGGGGTGATCGGCTCGCCCTCGCCATTCCGGACGGTGGCGGGCATCGCCCATGCGGGGGCGGCCTGCTGCTTGCTGCCCACGGCCCACAGGGCGAGCAGCGCGAGGAACGGGCCCAGGGAGACCAGCGGGCCCCACACCACCTGAACGATGGTGATGAGCAGGTTGATGAACTCGATGACGGCGGCGATGGGGGTGATGACGTCGGTGACGTCGTGGTTCGCGATGGCCATGACGACGCCGAGGGCGACGAGTGCGCCTATGCCCATCCCGGTGCCGACGGCGACGCCCTTGGCGGCGTCGAGGGGGGAGTGGAGCAGGTCCATGCGGCGGCGGTGGCGGGCGTCGCGGAAGCGCTGCGCGCGCTCCTCCCACTCCATGGCCGCGTCCATGTTCCCCGCGGCCTCCGCCGCCCGCATGAACCGCTCGTAGCGGGCGGCGGTCTTCCCGTCCCACGTGCGACGGGCCACGATCCTCGCCCCACCGGCCACGTAGAGGCTGTGCCGGGCGACGGCGCGGGCGGTGGTGCGGGTGTTCTCGTGGGTGACGGCCGTCTTCACGGCGCGTCCGGAGCGCACCCACAGCGGGACGGGTGCCGGCGGGGCGGGGTCGGGCACCACGGTCAGTGTGGTCACGGTCGGGGGGTCGGTGTGCTTGTGCAGGTGAACGACGTTCTCGGACATGCGGAAGACTCCTCAGCACCCCACGACGGGGCAGGAAGGGCGTGCGGGAAGGGGTGAGCGGCCGGGACGGCGAGGGCGAGGCCGTCCCGGCGGGGTGGTTCAGGCGGGGCGGGTGGGTGTCACCACCAGCCGGACGACTTCCGCTTGGCTTTCGCGGCGGCGGCCTCGCGCACGATGCGCGCCCGCTCCATGTGCAGCGCGGTCAGCTCAGCGGTCAGCCGGGTCTCGACCGAGCTGGAGAGGCTGTCCAGCCGGCTCTCCTGGCGGCCGGCACTCTTGCCGCGCAGCACCCGGTAGGAGCCGCCGGCGAGCGCGCCGATCACGGCGCGGCGTTCGGCGCTGGTCAGCGGCCACATCTCGCCCCGCCGGACCGCCTCCAGCTTGCGGGTCGTCTTGCTGATCTCGCGGTCGATGCTGCGGGTGTCGGGCTTGCCCATGTCAGGCACTCCTCAAGGCTTCGGCGGGTTCGGGGTAGGCGCAGGGAACGCACATGCCGAGCGACGGCGGGATGACGTATCCCGCATCCGTGCGGCACTGCGGACACGTGCGGCGGGCGGCGTTGGCCTTGGCCAGCGCAGCCCACTTCGCCGGCGTCATCGGCCGCACGGGCTTGGCCAGGTCGACGCGGTAGAGGTAGGCGACCAGCGGCGGCCGCCGTCGGCGGGGGCGTTCGAGCTGAACGGCCACGCCCTGACCGCCGGGCCGCAGGTCGCGGGCCCTCAGTTGGCGGCGGGTGGCGTAGCCGTCCGGGGCCAGGTGCCACCGGTAGACCGGCAGCGCGCCCATCAGGCGACCCGTTTCCATGCCGCCCGCAGCCGGACTTCGGAGGCGGAGTGGCCGGCCGCCCGGAAGCGCACCGCCATCTCCCGGTACGACAGGGCCGGGGTCTGGCTGTGCCGGATCTCGTCGACCAGCGCGTCAAGCTGCGCGTCCGTGAGCGCAGGAGCGGACTCCAGCGCGAGCACGGACACCTGCTCGACCGGGCCCCATACCGGGAGCTCCCAGCGGGGTGTGACGTCCGGTGTGACGCCGGGCGTGACGGGGCTCGTCACGCTGGTCAGGGCCCGTCCGGTGTCCTCGCCCTGCCGGGCCGTCTCCAGCGTCGACCACGCCCCCGCGAGGGTGGCGGCGGTCTTGGCCTGGACGCGGGCGACGCGTGCCCCGGCCTGCGTCACGGCCGTCAGCCTGGTCTCCTCGGTGGACGCGTCGGCCCGCAGTCGGGCACGCGCCACGGCCGCCTCGTCCCGCGCTTCCTGCTGGATGCCCCGGATCGCGCCGAGTGCGGCCGGGGTGAGCGCGGTGCGCTCCCACATGCCGTGCACCAGCCACAAGGCCTTGGCCGCGACCGGCAGCCAGGCGACGGCCAGCCAGGCGCCGGTGGACTCTTCGGCGGTGAGGGCGTGGGCGACCAGGACGCCGGTGGCGAGCAGGCCGAAGCACCACCCGACGGCCGTCACGGCGTGGCTGTGGTCGCCCTGCGCGGCGAGGCGGCGTTCGTAGGCGAGGGTGGCGAGCCATCCGCCGTCGATGCCCAGGCCGACGACCAGGGCGACCGGCCACGGCATCGCCGTGCCCAGCCACATCACCACCACGCCGAGGGTGAGGACCATGGAGACGGCCGTCATGGCGACGGCCGGCCGTGCGGTCTTGGCGTTCACGCCGCACCCCCCGTCGTGAGCAGCGCGGCGAGGAGGAGCAGCGCGCCGCCCGCGCAGGTCAGGTCGACCGCGCGGCGCAGGCACGTGAACTTGGCGACCGCCAGACGGGACAGTCCGGCGACGTCGGCGGCCAGGTCCCGGCCGCTCAGGGTGGCGGTGATCTCGTCCGGGGTGAGGGTGGCCCACAGGGGGAAGCCGTGCCGGCCGCGCAGGTTCGGACGCACCGACCGCAGCAGCAGAGCGGCCGCGCCGACCAGCAGAGCCGTCCCCAGACCGCCCACCACACAGGCGGCCACGTTCAGCGGCAGGTCGCGGGCGACTGTCCACGTCCCGGCCAGGACCGCGCCGACGAACGCCAGCAGCAGCCCGGTCTTGCTGTCCGTCCGGGCGATCTCCGCCTTCACCTCGGCGTGCGCCGCGGTCAGCTTGCCGTTCTCCGTCGGGGTGCTCATGCGGCACCGCCCGGCAGCATCACGCCGGCCGTGCGGTTGACCAGGTCCCGCCGCGCGGCCAGCACGCGATTGCGGGCTCGGCGGATGCGGCGGGCGTCGACCTCGTTCGCGGGGCGGTCGAGGGTCTTGATCTGCGCGTCGAGGAGGTCGACCTCCGCCGCGATGACGGGGGACTCCAGCTCGATCGCGTCCAGCTCAGCGGCCGTCGGCTCCATGAAGTCGGCGAACGCGGTAACAGCTTCCTGAACAGTGACGATGTGCTTCATTGGGTCGTGTTCCTCTCACAGGGTGGAACGGCCCGACTGCGGTCCCCGGGGGGCAACCCGGGGACCGCGCGCCGTTCAGAGTCGAAAAGGGGTCCGCCGTCAGCGGCGGCGCAGACCCCAGGAGATGAGCGCGCTGACCTGGTCGGTGACGTCGGTGACGCGGCCCGACTCCAGTTCGTCCGCGCGGTCCTCCAGCTGCTTCGCACGCTGCTCACGTCCGTGAGCGCGCACCCAGACAGCGGCTTCGCGGTTGTCGTCGGCCTGACGACGCATCCGATCGGTGATCTTGCCCATGATGGGTTCCTCTCGGCAGTGGATGAAGCACTCGCGGCTCCCCTCAGCGCTGCACGTACGAGACGTGCAGCGGAGGCAACCGGCCGCAGCGGTGCTGCGGAGGCTGGTCGTGCAGTCGCATACGGGCGAGCCCGCACGCATCCGTCCTCTTGCTGGCAGGGGAGGGACGGCCTCCCAGGCACGCTGTTGAGTTCTCAAGGAACGACCGCTGCCTTCGTACTCACCCCCGACCAGCAGGGGATTTCCTCCGGGCGCTGTTTGTGCAGGTCAAGCAACCGAAAGCCACTTCCCCTGGCTTGCTTAGGGGGGGTTGCGGTCTCGCTTGATAGGTACCGTAGGCAAACTCAGGGCTGCGCGCAACCCCCTCTGGCGATAGAGTGCGGTAGCCCCCCTAGGCGATCGATTGGAGAGACGTGCGCGACGACATGGAGCGGGTCTCCGGGATCACTGACCCCGTTGACCGAGCCAAAGCAGCAATCGACCTGATGGCGCGGTATCAGAGCCACGTGAACGAGCTGTCGCGCGTCCGCCGAGAAGCGATCGAAGAAGCTCAGGCATCCGGGATGACGCAGGCCGAGATTGCGAAGCGACTAGGCGTCAGCCGGGGGCGCGTGGGCCAGCTCGCCTCTGCCGGCCCGCCGCCAGAGCGCGCCTTCTTCGGCACGGACCTCGTGACGGTGTCGCTCGGGGGGAAGTACGAAGCAGGCAAGGGGCCCGACCAGAACCCCAGCGAGGTAGTCACCAGGGAAGACCTCAACAACTTCGAACACGTGCGCAAGCTGCTCAGCGGCATGAAGTTGGAGACTCAGTACGAGGTGATCCCACCGACCGGGATCGTCAACCTCAATCGGGACAACCACGTCGTCATCTGCGGCCCCCGGCTGTCCCCGATCGTGGCGCAGGTACTCGAAGGTGACGACAACCTTCGGTTTGCCAAGGATCACGCGTGGCACCTGGTCGACCAGGTGGCGGGCAAGGAGTTCCGGTCACCGCAGGATGAGGACGGCTCGGCCGGCGATGTGGGATACCTGGGACGGCTCCCCCGACTGGACGGTAAGGGGACGTTCCTCTACATCGCTGGCATCCACTCCATCGGCGCGAACGGGGTCGTTCACTTCCTGGAAAACAACCTGGCAGAGCTCTACAAAGAGGTACGTACACGCCGCTTCTCCACCCTGATTTCATGCCGCTACGACCCGAAGACGCTCGAGGTGCTGGAGAGTCGACGCGTCACCCCGCTGTACCGACATGAAGGCTGAGAGCATGCGCGTCGCAATCGACACCCAACCCGGTGGAGCGGCTCCCAATGAGGATTGGGTGGCGGGCACGCCGGCTCTCGCCGTGGTACTGGACGGACTCAGCACTGCAGGCCTGGACACCGGATGTCGACACGGTGTGCCGTGGTACGTGAGGAACCTCGGCAGTCAGCTTGTCGCCGCGCTTGCCGACTCGGAAACGTCGCTCACGGCCGGCCTGGCGCACGCCCTTAAAGGGGTGGCGGCCCTTCACCCTGAATGCGACCTCGGCAACCCTGGAACGCCCTCGGCGACGGTTGCGATCTTGCGGCAGCGAGACGGTTACCTAGACCACCTGGTCTTGGCAGACTCCCCCATCGTGCTCGATGGTCATCAGGGCATTTCGGTGATCACTGATCTCCGGGTGGATCAGATCCTTCCCGAGCTGAAGGCCGAAGTAGCTCGGCACGAGACCCATACGGCAGGGCACAAAGAGGCTCTGCGGAACCTGGTGTCCGCGCAGAGGGAGACTCGCAACACGGCAACTGGATATTGGGTCGCAGCCGCCGGCCCCGAAGCGGCAGAGCACGCGCTGACCGGCAGCGTGCCCACTGAAGACGTACGCGCCGCCGCGCTGATGTCCGACGGTGCGGCCTGTCTCGTGACGGACTACGCGATGTCCTCCTGGCCCGAAGTCTTCGCGACGCTTCGGGCCGGGGGACCGCAAGAGTTGATCGACACCGTCCGCAAGGTGGAAGCCACGGATCCCAGGGGGCAACGGTGGCCGCGCTACAAGTCCGGTGACGATGCCGCCGTAGCGTTCTGTCAGTGGTGAGAGTTGCTGGTCAGTGCGCCGATCGCCCGTCTCACTCCGTGTCGTTCACCCCCTCCGGAGCCGTCCACAGCAACGCCTCAGCTATGACGCGCGGAGCACGCGGAGGATCAAAAACGAGCCAACACCCTGCGCGGTGTTACTCGCTGGTATGTAGCCTCTGAGGTACGTAACTCTGGGGAATGCAAGTTCTACTTGCACTTCTCATGACGCCTGGTGTCCGTGGCTGCGGACGGCTTATCCGAGAGTGATCGCACCACACAGGACGCACGCTCAGTGCCGGCTAGCATCGGTCTGGTCACAACGGAGCCCACCTGACCGCGCATGCTGGCAGGCCGAGCGGCAGGTGGGCAACTGAACCCGGAGGCTCAGACATGAGTTTGCCCCTTGCCGAGCGCTGCGTGTCAAACCCGCGTCAGCGACTCGCAGTGATCACGGTCATTGTCGTGATCGTGCTCGCTTCGCCGACGTGGACCAAGGTTGTCGGTGCGTACGCGGATGCAGCGGCGTTCATCGCGCTCTGGTTCGCAGTCACCGGTACAGCTACGAAGTACAGCAACGGCCCCGACCGTAGGTGACGCTCAAAGGCTGTCATCAGCGACCTGACCAGCTGAGAAGACCTCAGCAACCGCTCCGCCCGTAGTTCGCATCGAGGAGCACACCGCGACACCCCCGCTCGGGCCGTCTCTGGGCCGTGCGGGGGTACTCAACGATGACAGACGACGACAGTCGACGACGGCTCCTTCCCTGTTCAGAGGCCGGGCATCGAGTCTCGGCGCAGGTGCCCATCAGCGAAGCCATGTTGAGGAACTCCAGAGCTTCGGCGCAGGATGACGGCCATGACCTCTCCCGCGCGCCCTTTCCTCAACCGCCGTCTCGCCGAGTTCGGGACGACGATCTTCGCCGAGATGTCCGCCCTCGCGGCGGCGACCGGCTCGATCAACCTGGGCCAGGGCTTCCCCGACACGGACGGCCCCGAGGAGGTCAGGGAAGCGGCCGTGCGGGCCCTGCGGGACGGTCGCGGCAACCAGTACCCGCCGGGCCCGGGCGTGCCCGAGCTGCGCACGGCGATCGCCGACCACCAGCGCCGCCGATACGGCCTCTCCTTCGACCCGGACACGGAGGTCCTGGTCACCGCGGGCGCCACGGAGGCCATCGCCGCCACCCTGCTCGCGCTGCTCGAGCCCGGCGACGAGGTGATCGCCCTGGAGCCGTACTACGACTCCTACGCGGCCTGCATCGCGATGGCCGGCGCCACGCGCGTACCGGTGACGCTGCGCCCCGACGCCGAGCAGGCGCGCTTCCGCCTCGACCTGGACGAGCTGCGCGACGCCGTCACCGACCGCACCCGGCTGCTGCTGGTCAACACCCCGCACAACCCGACCGGCACGGTCCTCACCCGCGAGGAGCTGACCGCGATCGCCGAGCTGGCCGTGGAACGGGACCTGCTCGTCGTGACGGACGAGGTGTACGAGCACCTGGTGTTCGACGAGGCCGCACACGTGCCGGCGGCGACGCTGCCCGGGATGCGCGAGCGCACGGTCACGATCGGCTCGGCCGGCAAGACGTTCTCCTTCACCGGCTGGAAGGTCGGCTGGGTCACATCCACGCCGGAGCTGGTGGCGGCGGTCCGCTCGGCGAAGCAGTTCCTGACGTACGTGGCGTCGGGGCCGTTCCAGTACGCGGTCGCCGAGGCGCTCGCCCTGCCCGACAGCTACTTCAACGCCTTCCGCGCGGACATGCAGGCCAAGCGGGACCTGCTGGCGGCGGGGCTCGCGGACGCCGGATTCTCGGTCTTCCGCCCGGCCGGCACCTACTTCATCACCACCGACATCCGCCCCCTCGGCGAGAGCGACGGCTTCGCGTTCTGCCGCGCCCTGCCCGAGCGCGCGGGTGTGGTCGCCATCCCCAACGCCGTCTTCTACGACCACCGCGAAGAGGGCGCCCCGTTCGTACGGTTCGCGTTCTGCAAGCGCACCGAGGTGCTGACAGACGCGACGGAACGGCTACGCAAGGCATTCGCGGGCTGACCGCCGCCATACGAGGCCGGTCGACGCATCCCCCATTGTCTGCCGCACCTCACCCGCCAGGGACTGGCGCCGGAGGCGCCCCGGTCTCGCCGCACCGCCCGCCTCCACACGTCCCAGCGGCGCATGACTGCGGTGCCCACGGCGGCAGCCGCCGCAGCCATCGCCGCCGCCCGGACGTCAAGTCCGACCCGATGTCAGGAGCGCTCAGGTGTCGTAGACGGTGGAGCGATGCCCGACGTGTACGACCCACACCACCAGCTCGCCGTTGTCGATCGTGTAGATCACGCGGTAGTCGCCCACCCGTAGACGGCGCCGGTCGGGCTGGGAGACGAGGGCCGTGGTGTTGAACCCCGTCGGGTCGCTCTCCAACTCTGTCAGCTTGGCCAGAATGCGGAGGGCCATGTCTCGCGGGACCTTGCGGAGTTCGGCCTGAGCCTCGGCTCGGAAGACGGTGCGGTACTCACTCACTGCGCGCCAGCGTCTCCCTCATGATGTCCTCGATCGGGATGCCGGGTGCCGGGTTGGTCATGCGCTCGTCGATGATCCGGTTGATCTCGCGCTCTTCCCACTCCTGGTATTTGCGCAGCACCTCGATGGACACCACGGCGGCGACCTGCTTGCCGCGCCGGGTGATGACGGTGGGCACATCGTCCCGGTCGGCCCGCTCCACGATCTCGGCCAAGTGTGCCCGGACATCGCGGATGGACTCTATGGGCATTGACTGCGTCATGCACCCAAGGGTACCGAGTGTGCCATGTGTACACAACGGTTCACCGTCACTCAGGGGTGCAGCCCCGTGGGTCCGCATACGAATGAGTGCGTGAACACGGAGTGAGCTGGGTCACATCCACGCCGGAGCTGGTGGCGGCGGTCCGCTCGGCGAAGCAGTTCCTGACGTACGTGGCGTCGGGGCCGTTCCAGTACGCGGTGGCGGAAGCCCTGGCCCTCCCGGACACGTACTTCGAGTCGTTCCGTGAGGACATGCGGCTGAAGCGGGACCTGCTGTCGGCGGGCCTGAGCGAGGCGGGCTTCAAGGTGTTCCAGCCCGCAGGCACCTACTTCATCACCACCGACATCCGCCCCCTCGGCGAAACGGACGGCTTCACCTTCTGCCGCGCCCTGCCCGAACGCGCGGGCGTCGTCGCCATCCCGAACGCAGTCTTCTACGACCACCGCGAGGCCGGCGCCCCGTTCGTGCGGTTCGCGTTCTGCAAGCGCACCGAGGTGCTGACAGACGCGACGGAACGGCTACGCAAGGCATTCGCGGGCTGACCGCCGCACCGATGTCGATGTCGATGTCACCGATGCCGCTGATATCCGCGCTGTCCTCGCAACTGAAAGGCAACCCATGATCTCTTGCACCTCTACATCAACAATGTGCATGACAAAATAGTGGGTGGCCGGAAGGTTTCCGGTCGCCTTGTCATAAGAGGGGACCCCCCACGTGAGAAAGCCTCTCGTTGCCGCGCTCTTCGCTCTGGCCGTCGCCGGAGCGGGCACGGCGCCCGCGGTCGCGGCGCCCGATCCGACGCTCAAGGCCGTCAGCCTCTCCGGCACCGTGGCGCTCAGCAACTGCTCCGGCTCGCTCGTCCGCTTCCCGAACTCCGTGGACACCGACCCGGCGCTGGTGCTCTCCAACGGCCACTGCAGCAGCCTCATGGACCCGGGAGTGGTCATCACCAACCGGGCGGCCAACCGGCCGTTCAGCCTGCTCGACGCCTCAGGCGCCCAGGTCGCCACACTGAAGGCTGCCAAGCTGGCGTACGGGACGATGACCGACACGGACGTGGCGGTCTACGAACTCACCACCACCTACGCGGCTGTCAAGAGTTCGTACGGGGTGTCCCCGCTGACCGTGCGGGACACGCACCCGACCGCCGGTACCGCCATCACCGTGGCGTCCGGCCCCTGGAAGAAGCTCCTCGACTGCGAGCTCGACGGGTTCGTGCACCGCCTCAAGGAGGGCAAGTGGACCTGGAAGGACTCGATCCGCTACACCTCCGCCTGTCAGACCATCGGCGGCACCTCCGGCTCTCCGGTGATCGACCAGGCCACCGGTGAGGTCGTCGCCGTCCACAACACCGGCAACGAGAACGGGGCGTCCTGCACGTTGGACAACCCATGCGAGGTGGATGAGAGGGGCAACGTCACCGTCCGCAAGGGCATCAACTACGCAGCGCAGACCTACCAGATCCCGGCCTGCTTCACGACCGGCAACCAGCTGAACCTGAGCGCCGCCGGGTGCACCCTGCCGAAGCCTTAGCGCTCCGCGGGGTCGGCCCATTCCGGTCCGCGGGTGCGTGAGGGCCGCTGCTCGCGCACCCGCGGCGGAGCGCTAGTCGATACCGTCCCGCGGCCCGAGGGCGCTGCGGCGGGGCGCGCCGGACGGCCCGCCCGCCCGTCCGTGCGTCCGTGCGTCCGTGCGTCCGTGCGTCCGTGCGTCCGTGCGTCCGTGCGTCCGTGCGTCCGTGCGTCCGTGCGCCGACCGCCCTCTGTCGCGTATCGCGAGAGGCCGTCCGCCAGGACGTGCGCGATCCCGGTGGGCAGCCGCGCGGCGCTCGGAAGTGTCCGTCCAAGAACTCTTGGAGAGGTCCCGCCAGTCGACGGCCGCGCCGGTCCCGAATTCGGGACCGGCGCGGCCGTGTGACGCGTCCGGGTCACGATGACGCTCAGTTCACGTTGACCGCGCTCCAGGCCGCCGCGACCGTGTCGTACTCCGTGCTGCCCGCGCCGTAGAGGTCGCGGGCGGCGTTCAGGGTGGCCGTCCGCGCGCCGGCGTACTTCGTCGTGGACGTCATGTAGACGGTCAGTGCGCGGTACCAGATCGCGCCGAGCTTGGCGCGGCCGATGCCCGTGACCGTCAAGCCGTTGTACGTCGGGGAGTTGTAGGTGACCCCGTTGACGGTCTTGGTGCCGCTGCCCTCCGCGAGGAGGTAGGCGAAGTGGTTGGCGACGCCGGACGAGAAGTGGACGCTGCGGTTGGCGAGGGAACCGCTCCAGTAGTCCGCGGAGTCGCCGTCCCTGCTGGGCTTGTCCATGTAGCGCAGGGCGTCGCGCCCCAAGCCGGAGCGGACGACCTTCTCGCCGATCAGGTAGTCGCCGGGGTCCTGCGGGTTCGCCGCGTAGAACTCGACCAGTGTTCCGAAGATGTCGGACGTCGCCTCGTTCAGACCGCCGGACTCGCCCGAGTAGACCAGTCCGGCGGTTCTCGAGGTCACACCGTGGGACATCTCGTGGGCGGCCACGTCCAGCCCGACCATCGGCCCGAAGTGGACGCCGTTACCGTCGCCGTACGTCATGCAGAAGCAGTCGTCGGTCCAATACGCGTTGGAGAGTTTGTTGCCGTAGTGGACGCGGTTGTAGGAGCCCCTGCCGTCGTTGGCGATGCCGTTGCGGCCGTGGACGTCCTTGTAGTAGTCCCAGGTCATGGCGCTGCCGTACTGGGCGTCGAGGGCGACTGTCGAGCGGTCGGCGGTCGTGCCCGTGCCCCAGTGGTCGTCGTCGTCCGTGAAGAGGGTCAGGGGGACACGGCTGCTGCACGTGCCGCCGCCGCACACGTCCGTCTTGTCGGCCGCGTCACCGGTGTAGGTGTCGCCGCGCGTGGGGTCCTTGAGCTGGTACGTCGATCCCGAGAGGGTCGTCTCCAGCGGGACGGTGCCGCTGTACAGGGACTGACCGTCGCCGGCGACGGTCTCCATGGTGTCCCAGGCGTCGAGCTGGGCGCCGGTGCGCGCGTCGGACAGCACCTCGCGGGCGGCCGGGTTGCCGAGCGCGTCCAGGGCGGCGACGTTCGTGCGCCAGGCCAGTCTTGGGGCACCGTGCAGAGCGTCGACGACGAGTTGGGGTCTGGCCTTCACCTGCTTCAGCGTCTCGCCGGGCCTGGCCGAGCGCAGGGCGTTCACGGCGACGTCGGCCGCCTTGGGGGCCGACACCTTGGGGGTGGTGCTCGGCAGCGAGATCGCCGCCCTCGCCGCCCGGTCAGCGCCGCGGTACGTTCCGTCGGGTGCCAGATGGACGACGAAGTCGCCGCCGAGCACGGGGAGTTGGCGGTAGGTACGGTTGTACCGGACGTGCTGGGCGCCGTCCTTGTCCACGACCACGTCACTCACGGAGGTGTCCTGCGCGGAGGTGAGGCCCAGGACCGCGGCCCGGTCGGCGAGGACCGCCGCCGCGTTGTCGAGGGCGGTGGCACGCGTCGGCCTGTCGGCGGCGTCGGCGGCCGGGGAGAGTGCGGCGGCCAGCAGCGTGGCGGTGGTGGCGGCGATGCCGGCGGCGGCGAGACGGGAACCTCGGACGTGCTGCCGTATCCGACTCATCAGTGTCTTCTGTCTCCTGGAGAAATGCCTGGGGGCGCGTGCGGGGCGGGCACCCGGGGGGCAGATAAGAGGCGCCGGGGGCAGCGCCGATCTTGTGCTGGCATTCAAGAGGACAGAGACATGTCATGTCCATACCCAATGGACGTGGGCACGAGAAGGCGGCGACGGGAGAGAATCGCTTCCGTTCCTGGGCGTACGGGTCTGTCCCTGGACGTACGGGACCGTCCCCTCCGAGACATCGACGGTTTCGCCTTCTGCCGTTCGCTGCCGGAGCGCGCGGGCGTCGTCGCCGTCCCGAACGCGGTCTTCTACGACCACAAGGACGAGGGGGCGCCCTTCGTACGATTCGCGTTCTGCAAACGGACCGACGTCCTCGACAAGGCCGTAGCCCGCCTCGGACGGCGCCTCCTGACCGCGCCGGCGCGCCCGCCCACAGCCTCCGCCTCGGTTCCCTCACCCCGGAGGACGGCGTACGACTGCATTGCGTCCGCCGCCACCACCGACGGGCAGGCTGATTCAAGCCAGGTATTGTGGAGGTAAAGCGAGCCCCAAGGCACATCTTCGCAGGTCCGACGACGAGAACGAGTGCGAGCTCGCTCCTGCCACTGGCCAATTCCATGACGATCAAGTGATCCATGGTGTGGTCAAGTGATCGATTTGCAGATAGCGTGCAAGCGTGCCAGGCACTCGAAGGTTGAACTGCCGAGCACCATCGGACTCCTCATCGACCGTGCGGAGTCCGGAAGATTTCTGTAATCGGGGGAATGAAGTCCGGGGGGACCTTTCGGTTTCCACGCCTGTGCAGGTCGCCCATGTGGGCTTCCTTCCCCTTGCGACGACGCAAGGTAGGGTGTAACTCGAATGAATCGCAATACTCTGCGGATGGCGGCGGTTTCGGCTGTCACCGCCGTTGCTCTCGGCGGTACCGCCGGCCTGGCCCAGGCTTCCGAGGCCCGTGCAGCCGCACCTCAGACCGTCTCGGTCACGCAGCAGGTCGACGCCCAGCAGGCCGCGCGTACCCTGCTGGCGAGCCCGCTGGCCGTCAACCTCTCGGCCGTCGAGCGGACCGAGCTGAACGCGATCGCCAGTGGCGAGCGCGCAGAAGCCCGCATCAGCTGGAGCGCCATCAGGGCTGCCTTCAGCAGGGTCGCCGGCTTCGCGAGGGCCATCGCCGGCACGTACACGAAGTTCAAGGAGTGGTACGACGCCCTGTCCTGGTGGCAGAAGGCCCCGCTGAGGGCCATCACTCCCGGCCTGACGCTCCTGGACATCTACAACGCTCTCCACTGATGACGGCTGATCAGGGGACTCTTTCGCTTGCACTCTCCGGCTGACCGCCTGAGCGAGTGAGTGGCGTCGGTGGGGTTCGCCCAGGTGGACCCCACCAGCGCGAGACCAAGGAAACGATGGAGCATCAAGGATGACCGACACCGTGTCCCCCCGCGCAGCCACCGAAGGCACGTGGGCGCTACCCCTTCTGGCCCTCGCGCCGTTGACTGCCATCAGACTCCTCGCGGACCCCTCCGCGCCATGGCCCATCATTTCGTGGGGGATATTCGCCCTGGCTGTCTCGTTGGTGGCCATTGGATGGGCAGCGGTGTTCCGCCACGGGATGGGCAGGCCTGCGGCACGAGGCACGTGCATTCTTGTGCACGTGGTTCTGGTCTGGCATTTCATTTCTCTGGTGCAGCAATAGGCCAGAGAATGCAGCAGTGAACCAGGGCCGACACATTCACGATATTCGCCGCGTAGTCAAATGAAGCGTATCGGGGGAAGAAGCCCGGAGGGCCTTTCGGTTTCCACGCCTGTCCAGGCTCTCGCGTGGGCTTCCTCCCCCTTGCGATGACGCAACAGAAGCGTACATGAACCGCAGCAATCTGAGTACGGCTGCTTTTTCGGTCAAAGTCTCCACCGACCGGCCGGTTGGCCGACCGCTTGAAGGAATCTTCGCAGTGAAGAAGGGTGACGCACTCGTCGAGGCCAGGAGTCTCGGCCATTCGTTCGGCGCCAAACGGGTCGTGGATGACGTTTCACTGACCCTCCGTGCTGGTGAGGTGACCGGCTTCGTCGGAGCCAACGGAGCGGGTAAGACGACGACGATCCAGCTCATGCTGGGCCTCGTGCAGGGTGAAGGGCGAACCCTGTTTCTCGGCAGACCGCTGCACGAGTGGGGCGCGCCCGGGACTGTCGTCGGCGCGGTACTGGGAGGCGTTGCGGGCCACCCCCAGCACCGCCTGCGCGCCCATTTGCGCATGGTGGCGGCCGGATCAGCAGTGCCGGACGAACGCGTCGACGAGCTGCTGGAGACTGTGGGGCTGGTCGATGCCGGCCGGCTGAAGCTGTCCGAACTGTCCCTGGGCATGGCCCAGCGCGCGGGCATCGCACAGGCGCTGCTGGGTGATCCGCCCGTGCTGGTCCTCGACGAGCCCGCGAACGGGCTCGATCCCCATTCGATCCGCTGGCTGCGGGAATTCCTGCGTGCCCAGGCGGCGCAGGGGCGGGCGGTGCTGGTGTCGAGTCACCTCCTGGGAGAGATGGAACAGTTGGCCGATCAGGCGGTGGTGCTGAGCCTCGGCCGCGTCGTGGCGGCCGCGCCCATGACCGAGGTGCTTGCCCGGGCGGCCGGTCGGCGCGTGGTGATCATCGAGACACCGGAACTACCCGCACTGACCCGGCTGCTGGCAGAACACGGTGGTCACCTCTCGCCCACCGGCGGGCCGGGCGCGACCGTCACGGGGCTGGACCGTGCACGGATCGCCACGCTCGCCATGGAAGGCGGGGTGCCGTTGTACTGGCTGCAAGAGGAAAGGCCGTCTCTGGAGGACTTCTATCTGGGCGTAGCGGAAGAGGAGTTCAGGATCTCGTGACATCTGTCGTACTGAAGGCTCCGGTTGCCGTCAGGCCCACCGAGGCGTTTCGCAGGGCGTGCCGGTACGAATGGCGGCATCTGGCCGAACTGCGCTCGACGTGGATCTTGCTCGGCGTGGTGGCGGTCCTGAGTCTGCTGACCGGGATCACTGTCCTGCTCGACCTGCGCGGACAAAGCGCGGTCAGCTCCGCGACCGTGGCGGACACGATCGCGTGGACCCCGCTGGCGACGCAGATCCCGGCCCTGTGCTTCTTCGTCCTGGTGTTGGGCACCGGGCCGGTCTCGACCGACCTCCTGTCAGGCGCCGGACGGACAACCTGGCTGGCTGTGAACGGGCGTCGCACCGCATATGCGGCAAAGTGTGCGGTCGGCTTCGCCGTCGGCTCCGGTGTGGCCGCCATCAGCGCCCTGACGGGAGGGCTTTCCTGCGCGGTGACTCTGGCGGTGGCCGGTGCCCCCCAGCCTGGATGGACAGAGATCCTCGCGCCTGCCGCACGGTTCGTCGGGTGGATGGGCTGCTGGGCGCTGCTCTGCATGGCCATGGTCGCCGTACTGCGAAGCCGTATCGCCTCAGTGCTGTTCCTGGTCCTGTGGCCGCTTCTCGGCGAGCGCCTCACGGGCGTGCTGCTCGGATACGTCCCGGGACTGGAGGGCGCGAAGAACTGGCTGCCGTTCGCGGCGGGGCGAGCGATGCTCACCGATCTGTCGACCGTCTCGGGCGAGGACAAGGCGTTTGCACGGGCACTGGTCGGCTCCCACCTGTCCACGTCGGTCGCCGTAGCAGTGTTCTTCCTGTACACCGCGGTCTTTACGGCCGTGGGACTGTGGGCGTACTGCCGGAGGGACGCCCGAGCGGGCTGACCGCATCTCCCGCCCCGCGGCGCACCGACGGAGATCAGTCGGCCTGCGGCGGTCGACTTCGGGATCCTGTTCGGGCTGCCCGAACGGAAACGGGCGTCCGTCCACAGGGTGTGGACGGACGCCCGTCGACGTACAGGCAGGTCGCCGGTGCTACTCGGCGCCCTCGGCGCCGTCCTCGGGCTTCTCGCCGGCCTCGTTGACGGCCGACTCCAGGCCCAGCTGCTCCACGAGCCACTTGTCGAACTCGATGGCCGCGCGCACCCAGCTCACCGTCGAGGAGACGAACAGCTCGATGTTGACCCCGGCGCCGATCAGCAGCTGCGCCTCGCCGATGAGGCGGACGGTGCCGTCGTCGTGGGTGTGGGTGTAGACCTTCGGCCACAGGGTGCGGCGGTTCCAGTCGTCGATCGACTCGAGCAGCTGCACCTTGTCGTCGATCTTGTGGGCCCGGTCGAAGAACGTCCGCACCGAGTAGACCGCCTGGTCACCCTCGCCGCGGAACATGAAGTACGTACGGAACTCCTCCCACGGCGCCGCGAGGTCACCCTCGTCGTCGACGACGTACTTCAGCTCCATCTGGTCGAGGAGCTGCTTCACGAGGTCCTGATCCGGGACGACGGGGCCCGCCGGTCCACCCTGGGGCTCCGGCTCTGGCTGGCCCCCGAAGTTCGGAATCGAGGACGGGTCGATGCTCACCGTGATTTTCCCTTCGTACGGATCCTGCCATCCTCCCCCATGCGGGGAGGGGGGTGGCAAGCCCCGCCGGGGCTGTCAGCCGTGAGCTGACATGATCCGGCCTGTCGTACCAAGGGGCGGTGAAGAATGGAGGGGGATCGCATGGAGAAGAACGAGCGAAGCGATACGGGCGAGCGGCCGGGGGCGGACGTGCGGCCGGGGCCCGCGGGCCGGACCAGGTGGGGTCTGGTGGCGGCGATCCTGGCTCTTCCGGTGCTGGTGGTGGTCGGCCTGCTGGTGCTGGTGGGCGTCTGGGTGCTGACCGACGACGAGGAGACGGACGGGACCCGTCTGAAGGACGTGCCCTGCGCCCAGGCGCTGGCGTTCGGCGGGGCCGAGCTGCCGACGGACGTCCGGGACGCGAAGTGCACGGTGCAGTCCTGGTTGGACACCGATTACCAGGCCGACTTCCGCATGCCTCGCGGGGGCGTGAGCGCCTGGCTGACGGACGCCTACCCCGAGGCGCCACGGCCGGGGGGCCCGGGCACCGAGGCCTGCGGGTCCGGCGTGGACTACTGCTTCCAGCTCGACGTCACCCAGCGTCCGGGGGTGGAGGCCTACTACGTCAACGTGAACGTGACGTACGAGAACGCCGAGACCGCGCGGGTGCGGTACTCGGCGTTCACGACATGACCTGAGCGGGAGCGAGGGAAGACGGGCGGGGGAGGCGGGCGGGGACGCTACAGCGTCTTGCCCGTCGTGGGGCCCACGATCAGGCCCTCGGCCTCGCCGAAGGTGTCGACCCGGACCGTGTCGCCGTCCTTGACCTCGCCCGCCAGGATCTCCTTGGCCAGCCGGTCGCCGATGGCCGTCTGGACCAGGCGGCGCAGCGGGCGGGCGCCGTACGCGGGGTCGTTGCCCTCGTCGGCGAGCCAGGCGAGGGCCGCGTCGGTGACCTCCAGGGTGAGGCGGCGCTCGGCGAGCCGCTTGGCCAGGCGGTCGATCTGCAGGCGGGCGATCCGGCCGAGCTCGGTCTTGTTCAGGGCCGAGAAGACGACGAGGTCGTCGAGCCGGTTGAGGAACTCCGGCTTGAAGGAGGCCCGCACGACCTCGAGGACCTGTTCCTTCTTCTCCGCCTCGGTGGACAGCGGGTCGACGAGGTACTGGCTGCCCAGGTTGGACGTCAGCACCAGGATGGTGTTGCGGAAGTCGACCGTGCGGCCCTGGCCGTCGGTGAGCCGGCCGTCGTCGAGGACCTGGAGCAGGACGTCGAAGACCTCCGGGTGCGCCTTCTCCACCTCGTCGAGCAGGACCACGCTGTACGGGCGCCTGCGCACCGCCTCGGTGAGCTGGCCGCCCTCCTCGTAGCCGATGTAGCCGGGAGGCGCTCCGACGAGGCGGGCGACGCTGTGCTTCTCGCCGTACTCCGACATGTCGATGCGGATCATGGCCCGCTCGTCGTCGAAGAGGAAGTCGGCGAGGGCCTTGGCCAGCTCGGTCTTGCCGACGCCGGTCGGGCCGAGGAAGAGGAAGGAGCCGGTCGGGCGGTCGGGGTCGGCGATGCCCGCGCGGGAGCGCCGCACGGCGTCGGAGACCGCCTGGACCGCCTCCGCCTGGCCGATGAGCCGCTTGCCGAGCTCGTCCTCCATGCGGAGCAGTTTCTGCGTCTCGCCCTCGAGGAGGCGGCCGGCCGGGATGCCGGTCCAGGAGGCGACGACGTCGGCGATGTCGTCCGAGCCGACCTCCTCCTTGACCATGGTGTCCTTGGCGGCCTCCTCCTCGGCCTCGGACGCGGCCTCCAGGTCGCGTTCCAGGGCCGGGATCTCGCCGTACAGCAGCTTGCTGGCGGTGTCGAAGTCGCCGTCGCGCTGGGCGCGCTCGGCCTGGCCGCGCAGGTCGTCGAGCTTCTCCTTCAGCTCGCCGACCCGGTTGAGGGACTGCTTCTCCTTCTCCCAGCGTGCGGTGAGTCCGCGCAGTTCCTCCTCGCGGTCGGCGAGGTCGCGGCGCAGCTTCTCCAGGCGCTCGCGGGATGCGGCGTCGGTCTCCTTGCTGAGGGCCAGCTCCTCCATTTTCAGCCGGTCGACGGACCGCTGGAGCTCGTCGATCTCGACCGGGGAGGAGTCGATCTCCATGCGGAGGCGGGAGGCGGCCTCGTCGACGAGGTCGATGGCCTTGTCGGGGAGGAAGCGGGAGGTGATGTAGCGGTCGGAGAGGGTGGCGGCGGCGACCAGGGCCGCGTCCGCGATCTGCACCTTGTGGTGGGCCTCGTAGCGGCCCTTGAGTCCGCGCAGGATGGCGATGGTGTCCTCGACGGTCGGCTCGGCCACCAGCACCTGCTGGAAGCGGCGCTCCAGTGCCGGGTCCTTCTCGATCCGCTCGCGGTACTCGTCGAGCGTCGTGGCGCCGACCATGCGCAGTTCGCCGCGGGCGAGCATCGGCTTGAGCATGTTGCCGGCGTCCATGGCGGAGTCGCCGCCGGCGCCGGCGCCGACGACCGTGTGCAGCTCGTCGATGAAGGTGATGATCTGGCCGTCGGAGTTCTTGATCTCGGCGAGGACGGTCTTGAGCCGTTCCTCGAACTCGCCGCGGTACTTCGCGCCGGCGACCATCGCGCCGAGGTCGAGCGCGACGAGCCGCTTGTCCTTGAGGGACTCGGGCACGTCGCCCTTGACGATCCGCTGGGCGAGGCCCTCGACGACGGCGGTCTTGCCGACGCCGGGCTCGCCGATGAGGACGGGGTTGTTCTTGGTGCGGCGGGACAGCACCTGCACGACGCGCCGGATCTCGGTGTCCCGGCCGATGACGGGGTCGAGCTTGCCCTCGCGGGCGGCGGCGGTGAAGTCGGTGCCGAACTTCTCCAGGGCCTTGTACTGGCCCTCGGGGTCGGCGCTGGTCACCCGGCGTCCGCCGCGGGCCTTCCGGAAGGCCTCCTGGAGCTTCTTCGCGGTCGCGCCCTGCCGGGTGAGCACCTCGGCGGCCGGGCCGCCCTTGGCGGCGATGCCGAGGAGCAGGTGTTCGGTGGACAGGTACTCGTCACCGAGGTCGCGGGCGCGGTTCTGCGCGTCGGCGACGACGGCCAGCATGTCGCGGTTGGGCTGCGGGGGTGCGACGGTGGACCCGGCCACACTGGGCAGCGAGCCGAGCGCCTTCTCGGCCCCGGCCCGGACGGCGGCCTGGTCGGCGTCGACGGCCGCGAGCAGGTCGACGATGTTCTCGTTGTCCTGGCCCTGGAGCAGGGCCAGGAGCAGATGGGCGGGGGTGAGGTCGGCGTGTCCTTCGGACACGGCCCTGCTGCTGGCCGCGTTGATCGCGTCCCGGCTCCGGTTGGTCAGCTCGGCGTCCACGTTCGCTGTCTCCTCCTTGCGTCAGCGCTCTCCCGGTACTGACTCAGTCAGCGTACACAAAGTTGAGTCTATTCCGCTCAAGGTGTTCTCCTGTTCTCCCGTGTTCCCCTGGCGTGCGCCGCGGAACCGGGAGGCAGTAGGTTCCGGGCATGGCCACACCTCCCCGGGACCCGGGCGCGCCGGACGCGCCCTATCTCGCCTTCTGGCGCGAACGACACCTGTGCACGCTGACCACGTCGCGTCCGGACGGCAGTCCGCACGTGGTGCCGGTCGGCGTCACCTACGACCCCGAGCACCGCCTCGCCCGGGTCATCGCCGACGGGGCGAGCAGGAAGGTGCGCAACGTCCTGGCAGCAGAGCCGGGCGGGGCGCGGGTCGCGGTGTGCCAGATGGAGGGCCGGCGCTGGGCCACGCTGGAGGGTCTGGCCTTCGTCCGCGCGGACCGGGAGCGGGTCGCGGAGGCGGAGCGCCGGTACGCGCAGCGCTACGGGCGCGAGCCCAGGCCGAACCCCACGCGTGTGGTGATCGAGATCGAGCTGACCCGGGCGATGGGACGCGGCTGACCCGGCCGGGGCGGACGGGGTCGCCCCGGCCCGGGCCGATGAGGCTGCGGTGGCCGGGTGACCGAAACCCGTCCCGTCGATTTCCGGCCAAGGCTCAAGCGGGCGTATACCGGAAATATCCCCGGAAACTGCAGCGGCGTCACCGTGTTCAGGTCACGGTGACGCCGCTGCGGGGGGGAAGCACCTGAGCGATCTTTTACGACGGGGGAATCGCGTCAGGCACTGCGGGGGGTGGCTGAGATGGTCTTCAGGGGCAGAGCCTCGGGCTCCACCAGCCTGTGGTCACGCTGGTCCAGATTCACAAAGATCATTCCGTACCGGATGGCGCACCGCACGGGCTGCGGCGCCCCCCGGGGCTTGCGCAGGCACCGGTAGGCCCGTACGTCCTCGTCCTCGTCGCGGGTCACCACCACCGGCTCGCCGAACACCGTCACCATCAACGAGTCACCACTGTGGGGGATGGCGGTGACCAGATCGATGAAGTGCCAGCCGGAGCGGTAGGCGGTGGCCATTTCGCGGCGGAAGGAGCGGTCGTCGGGTGGCGTGGTCATGACTCGGCGACCCACGTGCTGTCGCGAGGCGTGATCCACGTACTGTCACCCAGCGCCGCCGCCGTGACGACCCAAGTGCTGTCGGCAGGCGCGGTCCAGGTGCTGTCCGCCGGAGCGGCCCAGGTGCTGTCGGCGGGCGCGACCCACGTGCTGTCCGCCGGAGCGACCCAGGTGCTGTCACCGGCCGTCACGACGGTGCCGGCACCCGGACTCCAGGTACTGTCGCCCGCCGTGTCGCCCGTCGTCCCCGCAAGGCCGCTCAGAGCTCCGAAGGCCAAGGCGGCGGAGAAGGCTGCGGCGAGCGCCGAGCGAAGCATTCTCTTATGCATAGTCGGCTTCGTCCTCATTTGAAGGTCACCTCTCCCCCGTCGACTACGACGATGGCCCATTCGGGCACGTCATGGCCACACAATCGATGCATCATGTTCCTGCACGTTCAGGACCCTGGGGGGTGGAGATTTGACGAAAAATGAGGCAAAGCCGACACATCCTCATGCGACCACTGAGCTGTGCGAGGAAGGTCGCCGTCTCTACGGGAACGCTCTTCGGACGGGCCGGGTGGCCCGTGCGGACGTGGAGCCTGCTCCGTGTCTGATGGAGTTCGCCCTGCTCCACGCGGACCCCGACGACGCGAACTGGCTCCGTCCGGTGCCCCCGTCGATCGCCCTGTCCCAGCTGCTCAACCCGATCGAGCGCGAGATCACGCAGCGCAGACGGCTGTCGGTGGAACTCGCCGACGCTTTCGAGCCGTTCATGACCCTCAGCGCACAGCCGACGCCGACCACGCACTCCATCACGGTGCTGGAGGGCGTCGACCGGATCAACGCGGCGCTCGACCTGGCCACGTCCCAGTGCCAGACCGAGATGCTCACCGTCCAGCCGAGCCGGCGCCGCCTCGAGCACACCCTCGTCCAGGGGCTCGAACGCGACCGCCCGCTGATCGAACGCGGATGCCGCATCCGGACGCTCTACCAGCACACGGCCCGCTACAGCCCCGAGACGCTGGCGTACGTCTCGCAGTTCACCGACGGCAAGGTGGAGTACCGCACCATCGACGAACTCGTGGAACGGCTGATCATCTGCGACGAGACCGTGGCCTTCATCCCGACCCGGGACGACGGCCAGGTCGCCCTCGAGCTCCGGCACCCCGGGCTCGTCCGCTACCTGATCAAGGTCTTCGAGTTCATGTGGGGCCGCGCGGTGCCGCTGGCCACCGGCGCCCCCTACGAGACCGCGCCCGACGGCATCACGGACATCCAGCACTCCATCGCCAAGCTCCTGGTCGAGGGGCACGTCGACGAGGCGATCGCCCGCCGGCTGGGCATGAACGTACGCACCTGCCGTGCCCACATCGCCAAGCTCGCCACCGCGCTGGGCAGTGGCAGCCGCGCCCAACTCGGCTTCCTCATCGCCCAGTCGGGAATCCTCAAGCAGCAGCCCTGACGTCCGCCCGAAAAAACGAAGGTCTTGCATGACGACACCGGAGCACCGGTACGGCCCGGAGGAACCGTGCGCGGCGGCGGCCCGGGACCCGCACGCCCGGCGTCCGCACGCCCGGCGTCCGCACCCTCCGCGCCCGTATCTCCGCCGGCGCCCGTACGTCCGGCGCCCGGCCGGCCGGCCCCTCGGGCGGTCCGGCGCCCACGAACCGCAGGGAGCACCGCAGTGAGCGCGCCGCCGCACCCCGACCACGGCGTGGAGGACCTGTGCGCCGCCGGCACGCGGCTCTACGAGCAGGCCCTGCGCTGCGGACGCGTCAAGACCGAGGAGGCCGAGACGGCGGCCCCGTGCCTGCTCGCCCTCGGCCTGCTCCACCCCACCGTGGACGACCTGGCCCAACTCGAGCCGGTGGCCCCGGCCGTCGCCCTGCACCGGCTGCTGCGCGCCTCGGAGGCCCGGATCGCCGAGGAACGGCGCCGTGAGGAACGGCTGTCGACGCTCTTCGCGCCCATGATGCACATCGAAGGACAGAGCGCCGCGCCGTCCGGCCCCGCCTCGCTGCGCATCCTCAGCGGCACGGAGCGGATCAACGAGGCCATCACCGAGGCGATGGCCGAGGCGACGAGCGAGGTGCTCTGCATCCAGCCGCACGTCCACTACAGCGGCCCGCGCGGCGAGCGGGCCCAGCCCGTCGCGATGGACCGCGACCAGGCCCTGCTCGACCGGGGCTGCCGCATCCGCACCCTCTACCAGCACACCCAGCGTCACCAGCCGCTGGTGCTGGCCCGCTACGAGCAGCTCCGGGGGGACGCGGAGGCGCGCACCCTGGACGAGGTCACCGACCGCCTCATCGTCATCGACGGCACGGTCGCCTTCATCCCCGCCGGCGAGGACGGCCGACTGGCCATGGAAGTCCGCCACCCCGCCCTTCTGACCTACTTCACCACCACCTTCGACCGGCTCTGGCGGCTGGCCCTCCCGATGTACCCGCAGGCGGTCCACCGGCTGTCCCGGGGCGGCGTCACACCCCGGCAGCAGGCCATCGCGGCCCTTCTGGTCGAGGGCCACACCGACGCCGTCATCGCCGACCGCCTCGGCATGAACATCCGCACCGCGCGCGTCCACATCGCCAAGCTCGCCGCCACCCTCGGCAGCGAGAGCCGCGCCCAACTCGGCTACCTCATCGGGCAGTCGGGAATCCTCGACCGGGACCAGCGCCGCGGCCGCGCGCAGACGCCCGAGCAGGAGGAGGAACCGGAGCGATAGCCGGAGCGCCGGCCCGTGAGGCGGCCGGAGCAGTGGCCGGCTCAAGAGACGGCCCGCAGCGGTGGCCTACGACGGGGCGGGCGCCGCGGAAGAACCGGATCCCGGCGCGGGAGCACCGACGGAGGCGCCCGTCCCCGCCGCCCCGCCCGACACGCCCGTCTCCGTCGGCCCGTGCGGCGCGCTCGCGCTCTCCGTCGCCCCTCCACCCGGCCCGCCCGTCTCCGCCGGCCCGTGCGGCGCGCTCGCGCTCTCCGTCGCCCCTCCACCCGGCCCGCCCGTCTCCGTCGGCCCGTGCGGCGCGCTCGCGCTCTCCGTCGCCCCGCCCGGCGCTCCCGTCCCCGCCGCACCTTCGCCCTCTCCCGACGGACGGTCGAGGCCCACCTGGGCTATGCGCACGCCCAGTTGGGTCCGGCTCGCCGCGCCCAGGGTCTCCGAGAGCCGGGCGATATGGGCCCGGCAGGTGCGGACGCTGATGCCGAGCCGCTCGGCGATCACCGCGTCCTGGTGGCCCTCCGCCAGCAGCGCGGCGATGGACTGCTCGCGGTGCGAGATGCCCTCGATGCGGGTGTCGGGGAGCGGAGCGGTCAGCGGGACGCCCAGCCGCCAGAGCCGCTCGAAGACCGTCACCAGGTAGGAGATCAGGGCCGGGTGGCGCAGCTCCAGGGCCATGGTGCGGTCGGTGTTGGCGGGGATGAAGGCGACCGTCCGGTCGAAGAGGATCAGCCGGTCGATGACCTCGTCCAGGGTGCGCGCCTCGACCGTGTCGCCCATCAGCTCCAGGTAGTTGAGCAGGCCCTGACCGTGCCGGGCGACATGGTTGTAGAGGTCCCGCATGCGCACACCGCGGCCACGCAGCTCCAGCGCGCGGTGCAGGCCCTCCGACAGCTCGTGCTCACGCCGGATGCCGCCGGGCTGCACGGTGAGCACCTCGGTCGTGCACGCCTCGGTCGCCGCGTCGAGGGCGGCCTGGATGCGTGAGGCTCCGTCCAGGACGCGGATGGCCGTGCCCTCGCCGGCGCTCGTGCCGCGCGCGGGACCGCCCAGACCGGCGTACCACTCGAAGGCGGCGACCGCCGAGCCCATCCGCCGTTGACTGGCGCTCACCTCGTCGTAGACTCCGCGCAGAAGACGGGTCATGACCTCCTGCGGGGAGGTCGGCACCAGCCACTCCATGTCGTCGGGGTCCGGGTGCAGGAGGGCCAGCTCCAGGAGGCAGGGAACCGCCTCGGAGTCGGTGCGTGCCACCCGACCGCGCCGTACGGCCCGGGAATACACGCGATCCCCGGCCTCGCACAGTCGGTCGGCACCGTGTGGATGCTCCTGCGCCCCGTGCCTGGCCATCGCGCATCCCACCCCCGCCGTACGCCGCTTCCGGAGCGCAACTATGCGCGGCCCGGACGAGGTCCGCAACACGGCTCCTCCGGTCCGAGGCTGGAAAAACCACCCGTCTGTGCGATTTTCTCCCAGCCTCCTCCCCTCACGTTGCAACAAGCTGACGGTGGTGCAGGACGGCTGCTGCGGTGCATCGTTGATTCCGCTTCCCCCCGGGTGCTCCGCACACGGGGGAGACGCAACCGACCCGGCCGGGCCACGGGGGAGTCCGGCCGGGCAGCCCGAGGGGGGCGAGGACGGGGGAACCACGGGGGAACCACGGGGGAAAGCGAGCACCGGCCCGGCGCGGTATGCGCCGGGCCGGTGATCTTCTCGCCGGGGTCTTCGCCAGGGCCCGCCGCAGCCGCAGGGGCGGGCGTCGGCCGAAGGCTCAGATCAGGTTGAGGGCCTCGCAGGCGGACCTGTACTTGGCGGTGCAGATGTCGGATGCCTTGTAGATGCCGTCCGCGATGACGGTCTGCTGGATGTTCTTCTTCGTCAGCGCGACCACCGTGACCAGCTTGGCCGGAATGGCCTTGTTGGTCGGGCTGTCGACCGTGTCGCGGGTGAGGGCCTCGAACTGGAGGTCACGTCCCTGGACCTTGGCGACGGCGGCCTCGGCGGCGGCCTCGGCCATCGCCGGGTAGGGCTTGTAGACGCTCATGAACTGCTCGCCGGTGATGATCCGCTGCACGGCGGGCAGTTCGGCGTCCTGACCGGTGATCGGGGGCAGGTCGGTGTCCTTGACGCCCGCCGCCTCCAGGGCCTTGATGATGCCGCCGGCCATGGCGTCGTTGGCGGAGTAGACGCCGGCGATGTTGGACTTGCCGATCGCCGCGATCGCCTTCGTCATGCTGGCCTGGGCGACCTCGGGGCTCCACTTGTCGGTGTCGTACGACTTTGCGATCGTGACCCGTCCGCTGATCTCGCTGAGCGCGCCCGCCTTGAACTGGCCGGCGTTCGGGTCCGCGGGCGAGCCGTTCACCATGACGATCTTGTCGGAGACGTCGACGTTCGGGATGGCCTCGACGAGGCTGCGTCCCTGCACCTCGCCGACGAGCTCGTTGTCGAAGGAGACGTACGCGTCGATCGGGCCCTGGGCGAGGCGGTCGTAGGCGATGACCGGGATGTTCGCCTCCTTGGCCTTCTTCACCATGGGCGCGATCGCCTTCGCGTCGACGGCGTCCAGCAGAATGATGTCGACCTTGTCGTCAATCATCTTCTGCATCTGCCGGTCCTGGGTCTTCTCGTCCGAGGCGGCGTTCGCGTAGTCGGTCCTGCCCTGGTTCTCCGTGAGAGCCGCGACCTTCTTCTTGATGATCGGGTAGTCGAACTCCGCGTACCGGGTGTTCGTCTCCTCCGGCATCAGCACGCCCACCGTGATCGCGTTGCTCCGGGTCGGTGTCGCACTGCCGGTCTTCTCCGAGGCCCCCAGCATCCCGCACCCGGCAAGTGAGAGGGACATCGCGGAGGCGACGACGGCTATGGCGATACGACGCATTTCGGGTGCTCACTTCAGGTGCGTTCGGGGCGTTGCGGACCGGGGTGCGGCATTGGTGACCCGGGTATCTGAGAAGCCAACGCGGCGGCGACCGCCGTCGTCAAGCAGAACCGCTTAACGAAGGAGCAACGTCACACTCCGCTCAGGGTGTGAAGACACATGGAGACGAAGCGGAGGCCCTGAAAAGGTCTGACCGGACAAATCGGGCTAAGGGCGGGCCAAGGAACCGCAGGGCCGACGCGGGCGGCCGCGGGCCGACGAGGACCTCTCCGAGACCTCGACGGCGTCGGCGCCGGCCCCCGCGGCGACCCGACCCGCCTAGTCGGTCTTCTTCAGGACGACGCACCAGTCGTCGCTGCCGGGGTTCTCCACCCGGTCGACCTTCCAGTTCTCGGCCCGGACGGCGAAGGAGTCACCCACTTCGAGGGTGTACCTGCGCTCGTCGTCCGCAGCCACTCCCAACCGCACCGTCAGCGGCACCCCGGGACGGGCGTCCACATGAATGACCCCGAATTGAATCCCGTCCTCGAACGCGGGAATTCCGTGGACGAGCCTGACTTCGGACATGACCATCACTCCAGTGTGACATAGCTGGGCTTTATGTATTTCTTGAACTCGGAAACCGTCAGTTCTTCGGGGTGGTTGATGTTGTGTGGATTCCTCAGGTGGAAGTGGCCCCGGTCGTCCACCTCGGTCACCTCGTAGGCATGCCCCGAAATGAGGTCCTTGGCCAGGGGCGCCTCGCTTCTCTTCGTCGACACCGTACCCACGAGAACAGGGCAGTTGTCCGCGAGTTTCCCCCGGATGTCCTCGATCAGCTGACGGTCCGCGCTGCGTCCCTGCATGTCGTATCCGCTGGGGAATTCCACGACGGACGAGGGGCGGCCCGTCAGCTGGGTGAGCACCTCGGCACGCTCGTTGCCGTAACTGCCGTTGTCCAGTCGCACATACCCCCGGGTGCCGGCATCCGCCTGGGAGTGCTGCCGGTCCCACTTCGCCCGGCGTTCGTCGTCCCATGTCTGGTCAACGCCGGCGATCGCCTTCTCCAGAATCGCCGGCCAGGCCACTCCCACTTCGGCCGTCCGCGCGAACCCCGCCTTTCCGGGTTCCTCCGAGAACACCGGCAGTTCGGGGGTGACGGTGAGCCGGACGGGCCGCCCGGTCGGCTCGTAGCGACCCCGCAAGGCCGCGTATTTCGTCTCGTGAAGAGTCACCTCGTAGTCGCCGTCCTCGCGTTCCCGCACGGCGTCGCGAATGGTGTCCGGCAGATGTCCGGCGACGGCGCCCATGGTGGAGATCATGCCGCAGTCGCCGATACTGCCCTGGTGCGTCTGCTCCCGTCGCGGCGCACCGTCGAACAGCGGGACACGCGTGCCGTCTTCGCGTTCCAGCGGATTTCCGTACCGATCCGGACGCGCGTTCAGGGCCTGCGGGTTGTGGAAGTCCGGCCGGTCCACGACGGACTGGACCTCCGTCGGCTTGTCCGGGCCCCGCACCGCGGCGACGGCATCCTTGAAACGCCCCATGAGGCCACGTCCCGACGACTGGTCGGCCTCCTCGTCCGCCGGCGCGCCCTCCGCCGCCCCGGCCGACTCGTCCTGGGCCTCTGCGTCCTCACCGGCCTGCTCTTCCGACGATCCCTCGCCTGCCTCTTCGCCTCCGACGGCCCCCTCGCCCTCCTCGACCGTGTCCGGCGCGGCGTCCTCGTCCGACGGCTCCGACAGCTCCGCCGGGTCCGCCGGCACGGGCGAATCCGACGACTCCAGCAGCTCAGAGGGCTCCGCCGGGTCCGCCGGGTCCGCCGGGTCCGCCGGGTCCGCCGGGTCCGCCGGGTCAGATGGCTCCGGCTGCTCAGACGGCTCCGCCGCGTCTGCCGGGTCCGCCGGCGCGGGCGAATCCGACGACTCCAGCAGCTCAGAGGGCTCCGCCGGGTCCGCCGGGTCAGATGGCTCCGGCTGCTCAGACGGCTCCGCCGCGTCTGCCGGGTCCGCCGGCTCGAACGGCTCCGGCTGCTCCGGCTCGTCGTCCGGTGTCTCGCTCGCCTCCGCCGGCTCTTCCGCCGGCTCCTCCGCCCGCACGTCGACGTCGTCGTCCCCGGACAGTTCATCGGGTTCTCCGGTGGCCCGGTCGCGGGCGCTGCTCTCCGCAGCCGCGAGACCGGCCTCGTCCACCGTCGTCCGGGGCCCGTCCGCCTCCGCGTCGCCGTCGGCATCCGACGGTTCCCTCTCCGCACTCTCAGCGCGTGCGCCCTCGGACTCCGCGAGTTCCTCCGGTGCCCCCGACGCTTCGGGCTCCTCCGGCTCCTCCGGCTCCTCCGGTGCTTCGAGTTCCTCCGGCTCCCCCGGTTCCCCCGGTTCCCCCGGTTCCCCCGGTTCCCCCGGTTCCCCCGGTTCCCCCGGTTCCCCCGGTTCCCCCGGTTCCTCCGGCGCCTCGGACTCCTCGGGTTCCTCCGGCGCTTCGAGTGCTTCGGGTGCCTCGTCCGGTGACTCCGGTTGCTCCGCCTGCTCGGGTTGTTCCGGTTGTTGCGGCCGGTCGCTCAGGTCTCGGGAGGGGGCGTCCGGCGACGCCGCGGAGTCGTCACCCCTCGGTTCCTCGGGCTCTCCCGTCGCTTCCGCCCGCCAACCCGGCGGGCCGTCGGTCTGCTCCGGAGGCAGAACCGGAGGCAGATCCGGAGCCACCGGACGTTCGCTTTCGTGAATTTCACTCACTTCCGTCCCCCGTGCTGCTCTCGGCGGTGTCCGGCCGTCGGATCGAGCGTGCGAAGCACGACAGCGTGCGCGCGAACCGGCCGCGCCACTCCTGCGACGTGTCCGCGCAGCCCACGATCCCCTCCAGCACCGACGGCTCGTGACGCCCGTGGTAGTACACCCGCGTCCGCGTCCCCTTCCGCGCCTTGAAGCGGGGCTCGCCGACCGGGCACGGGTCCAGCCCGTCCAGTTGGGCCCGCATCGCCGCCGCCACATGCTCGGCGAGCGCGCCCGGGCGGGAAGGAGCGCCGGCCCGGCTGTGCACCGCCGCGTCCACGGCCTGGCCGATGGCGCAGTCCAGCAGGCGGCCCCGGTACGGCTCCAGTTCGCGCCGCATCGCCTCGCCCGGCAACGGCGTCGTCCAGCCCAGCAGATGGGCCGCCACCGTCATCTCGGCCCACAGCGTGACCCGCAGTTCGGCCTGTTCCGTCAGCCGCTGGGCCCGGCGCAGGTCGCGCAGTGTGCACGGGGCCGTCGAGCAGTCGGGCGCGCACGCGCGACTGCGCGGACCCGTCATGCCCGCCGCCGACGCCGGCCTGATCGCCCCCGCGTCCTCGCGGTCCGTCCCGTCCAGCATCCGCACGAGCAGCGGATAGTCCATGCCGTCCGTGAAGACGGCCGCCTCGCCCGGCCGCAACGTGACCAGGTACTCGGACTGGGCCCGCGTGATGTTCATCGTCGCGCCGACCGCCTCCCGGTCGTCCTGTGCGGGCAGCCGGTGGACGATCTTCGCCGCCGTGTTCTTGATGACGTCGGGCAGCAGCTTGCTCGGGATCTGGTCGGCAACGACCAGCCCCTCGCCGTACGCCCGGATCTCCGCCAGCAGGCCCGCGAACATCTCGACGGCGTGGGCGCTCGCGCCGCCCTCCTCGGCGCGGCGCAGCAGGCGGTGCGCCTCCTCGAAGACCGTCAGGTGGCGCAGCGGGAAGCTCAGCCGACGGGTGACCCGCTGTTCCATGCGCAGATACTCGACGAGCCTGATGAGGATCGTGCCCATCAGGAACGCCTTGTCCTTGTCGTCGCCGACGTCCTCGATCTCGAAGACCACGTTGCGCTTCAGCAGCTCGCCGAAGTCGAGCGGTCGGCCGCCCTCGAGGAAGCGGCCGGTCGTGCCGAGGCGCAGACCCGCCAGGCGGATCCTGATGAAGCCCTGGACGTTGTCGGCGACCTCCTTGCCGTAGCCGATGTCCGCGACGACCCGCAGCGCCGTGTGCTCCAGGTCCTCGAGGGTCGGGTAGCGCGGTTCGGCGCCGGGGAACGTCGGCTCGCCGAGCGTCAGGTCCCAGCCCAGATCCTCGTAGCAGCGGGTCAGCGCGGCGCTCAGGACCTGCGGGAACGGTTCCTGCGGGTCGAAGGAGGCCAGGAAGAGGGAGCGCACCATGTCCAGGTGCGTCTGGAGCGGGAAGCGCTCGCCGTTCGTGTACGCGGACGGCTCCAGGGGGTTCAGACCGGCCGGGAGGGACTCCGGATCGCCCGGCTTGACCACCACGACCTCGGCGGCGTCCCCGAGCCGCGCCGACATGAAGCGGTACTCGGCCTTGGCCGGTTCCACCACCAGCCAGGGGATGCCCGCGTGCGTCGCCGACTCGAGGAGGCCGCGTACGGTCTGCGACTTGCCGCCGCCGGTCGCCCCGCACACGAACGTGTGCCGGTTGAGGGTGGAGCGGGTCAGTTCGAGGGCGCCGACGGGACTGCGGTTGCGGTCCAGCACGGAGCCGAGCCGGACGGGCGCCGCCCCGGGCGGCGCGGGACGGTCCGAGGTCTCGGGGGTGACGTCGAACTCCGGGCGCAGGGCGAACCGTACGCCGGGAATCTCCTGGGCCGGCGGCCGGGCCAGGGCCGCCAGCAGGTCCGAACCGGCGAGGCAGGGGTACTCCTCCGGGGCCGGGAGGGCCCCGCCGAGGGCGGTGGCCAGGTCGCCGACCCGCCCGGTCGGACGCAGCGCGTACGGCAAACCCTCCAGGTCCGCCGAAGCGCACAGCAGCGCCGCCACCCGGGTCGCCTCCTCGGGCGTCCGGCCGCCGGCCAGCAGCCGTATGCGCCACAGTCCGGTGGCCGACGCCTTGGCCAGCTCCTTGTGGCGGCGCTCGAGTCGGGCCGCGGCGATGGCGTATTCGGGCGAGCTCTCCGCCTTGGCCTGTGCCCTGCGCCGTTCGTCGGCCACGTCACCGGTGAGTTCGCCGAGCTCCGCGGGCGGCACCGGCTCGGCGAACACCAGCCAGGCGAAGGGCTCCTGCCACACCCCGAGGAGACAGTCCTCCAGGGTGGGCCGCCGGCGGGCGGACGCGGTGTCCACCGGCCTCGGCTCGTCGTCGACGAGCAGTCCGTCGGACACGCCGGCGACCGCGCTCCAGCAGGGGAAGGCGGTCATCAGGGCGGCCGCCGTGCCCGCCGGCCGGCGCACGCCACGCGCGCCCGCGGGCAGCCTCAGCAGGGACGCCGTCCCGTCGGCCGGGTCCGTGCGGCCGCCCAGCAGGTCGGCGCCGCCGACGAGGACGTCCAGCGGACCGTCGGCCGCCGTCCGCGCCCAGCCGACCAGCACCGCGCCGCCCGTCGGGTCGTGCGGGTGCGGGGCGTGATGGGCGGAGACCAGGGCGGCGAGGCGCTGCGCGCGCAGCTCGTCCTCACCGCCGGACGGCCGGTCCTCGGAGGGCCGCTGCCGCGGGACCTCGCGCAGCAGCGCGGTCTCCAGGCTCGCGAACCGCTGCCATGTGCCGCCGCCCGGTGCGTGGTCCGTCATATCCGCTCGGTCCGTCCGGCACTTCCCGCGCGTCCGGCAGGTGCGGGGTGTTCGGCGCGTCCGGCGCGTTCTCGCCGCTGCTCGGCGGGTTCGCTCCGGGGAATGGTGACGGGCTCGTGCGCGAGCGGTCTTCTGGGCAACGTCTCCCCCGTTGTCGATCTTGCGGCACCACCCTAGAGGCAGCGGTGAACGCGGCCAAGCCTTGCAACTGTGACGTCACTTCCCCTCATTCCAGGTGGACTTGGGAAGTCGATTCGTGCACCATGTGTCGGCTGCTGATCAATGACTGACATCCGCTTCGGCGGCCACGGGGGCGAGTTCAATCATCAGAGGCATGTCTTCTGCCGTCCGCGGGACGGTCATTTCTCACCTGTCCACAAGTGAGCGCCTTCATGGTGCCCATCTCCCTCAGGGCGAACCCATATGACCCATCCCGTTGACCCTCGCCAACCCCAGAACCCGTACGGGTACGGGGGCCCCGGGCATCCCGACGCCCCGTCCGGTCCGCCGCAGGATCCGGCCTACCCACCGGGTCCCCCCGCGCCTCCCGTCCCGCCGCAGCAGGCGCCGTACCAGGCCGCGCCGCCCCACCAGCAGCCTCCGTACCCGCAACCGCCGTACCCGCAACCGCCGTACCAGCAACCGCCGTACCAGGCCGCGCCACCGCAGCAACCCCCGTACCAGCAGCCTCCCTACCAGGCCGCGCCACCGCAGCAACCCCCGTACCAGCAGCCGCCGTACCAGCAGGCTCCGCACCACACGACGGCTCAGCCGCCCCAGTTCACGCCCCAGCCGCCCGCGTACGGTCAGCACCCCCCGCACGCGGCGTCGCAGCAGCATCCGTTCGCACCCCAGCAGCCCTTCGCACCCCAGCAGTCATTCGCGCCGCAGCAGCATCCGCAGCAGGCGCCGTCCCAGGCACCGCCGTTGGCGTATCCCCAGCAGCCGTACGCGCCGGTGCCGAACGCTCCCGGCGTTCCGCAGGTGCGCCGCAGCGCCGACGCCACCTCGGTGGCCAGGCTGCTGCTCAACGTGCCGCTCTTCCTGGGCAGTCTCCTGGTGGTGTGGCTGATCTCCCAGGCTCTGCCCAGCGGTCTGGACGTCGTCCTCGTGGTCGCCTGGCTGGCCTCCGGCGCCCTGGTGTTCCACCGGCCCACCGAACGCGGCCTCGCGAGGCTGCTGTTCAAGATGCGGCCGCCCACCGGCGCCGAACTGGCCGCGCTCCAGCCGATCTGGGACGACGTCACGCGCCGCGCCGGGATCGACGGCAGCCAGTACACACTGTGGCTGGAGGACACGGACGAGCTCAACGCCTCCGCCGCCGCGGGGCACATCGTCGGTGTGACGCGCGGCGCGATGCGGCAGCCGCCCCAGCAGTTGGCGGCCGTCCTCGCCCACGAGCTGGGGCATCACGTCGGCGGTCATTCCTGGGCCCTGCTGCTCGGCATCTGGTACGCCGTGCCGGTCCGGATGTTCATGACCGTCGTCAAGTTCGTGACGCGCTTCCTGTTCTTCTTCACCGCCGAACTCTCCTGCCTGGCGGCCGGCGTCTTCGTCGTCGTCTTCGGCGCCTTCGCCGTCGCGACCTTCCTCGCCTTCCCGCCCGCCGTCGTCCTCTACGCGATCCCGTTCCTGCTCGCCTGGGCCGGCCGGCAGGGCGAACTGCGGGCGGACCGGTTCGCCGGTCAGCTCGGGTACGGACCCCTGTTGATCTCCGTGTTCGCGGGCTGGCAGGCCGAGGGCCATGACGACGCCGCCCGCAAGGAGAGCCCCGTCGCCCGGCTCATGTCCTCGCATCCGCCGCTCCACCAGCGCATCCGCGCGCTCGAGACCTTCGTCGCCTGACAGGCCGGGAGCCTCACGCATGACTGTCGAAAGCACCGAGACCGGACAGCTCGGCCGCTACCTGCGCCTCTTCGACGCGGGTCCGCGTCTCGGCTGGGTCCACCGCGACCCCGAGTCGCTGCGCCGGCCGTTCGTCGAGCCGGAACCCCGGCGTCAGCAGGTGGAGGTCGGATACGAGAACCGGGCCACCGCCGCACGGCTCGACCACGAGGAACGACGCGGATCCGCCCTGAAGGTCGGCGGCGGTGTCGCTGCGGCCTGCTTCGTGCTGAGCTACTTCGCCGGACCCGTCATGGCGGTCCTCGGCGTCGTCGCGATCGTCGTCGCCCTCGCCCGGATGGCCCTCGCCGCCCAGCGGCTCAGCTCGGCCACCGGTCACCTCACCACCCAACAGGCCGCCCTGGAGCAGCACTTCCAGTCCTCCTGGCAGATGTGGCAGCAGCGCCGGCACCACCACGAGAGCGGGCAGGAGGAGTGGGTCCGCGGCCTGGACGCGTGGGGTTCGCTGCCCCTCGGCGCCGACATCCGGCGCCTGGACGTCTTCGGCGGCAGCCAGCGCGGCCGCGAGGGCTTCCTCACCGTCTTCGGGGCCTCCACGCTCCAGGACCGGCCGGTGATCGTCGTCGATCTGACGCAGGCCCTGGTGTGCCGGGAGCTGTCCGTCCTCGCCGAGGCCGCCGGAGTGCCCGTCGACGTCCAGCTGCTGCCCAGCCGGATGGCCGAGAGCAGCATCGTCGGCGGGCTGGGCCCCCACGAGCTGGTGCACGCGCTGGTCGAGGCGGTCCACGGCGACAGCCCCGAGGCGGGCCGCGCCGATCGCGCCGTCGACACCCGCATCCTCACCCAACTGTGCGGCGCCCTCGGCGACGACGTCTCGGTGGCCCGGCTGGGCGCGGGACTGCGCGTCCTGATGGGCGAGGCAGACGACACCGCCTGCCTCGGCCGGGACGAACGCAACCGGATCGCGGACGACCTGCTCAACGACAAGAACAAGGACCAGGTGCGGGACAGCCTCTTCCGCCTGGTCTCCTTCGTGCACCCGCTGGAGCGGCTGGGCACCGCCCGCGAGGGGCGCGGCCCCGGCTATCTCACCTGTCTCGCCCTGGACTTCGGCGCGGGCTCGGCGAGCACGGAACTGCTGGCCGACCTGGCCGTGCAGAGCGTGACGCGGCGGCTGGCCTCCTTCCAGGAGACCGCTCCGGCCGTGCTCGTGGCGCTGGGCGAGCAGGGCCTGCAGCGACGCCACCTGGAACAGCTGGCGCAGGTCTGCGAGCGCCGCGGGTCCCCACTCGTCCTGCTGCAGCCGCACCTGAGGGACGCCGCCGAGCAGATGATCGGCGGCGGCACCGTCGCCTTCATGAAGCTCGGCAACCACCAGGAGGCCAACGTCGCTGCGGACTTCATCGGCCGCGAGCACTCCTTCGTCCTGCACTCGCTGACCGACACCGAGGGCAGGACCGTCAACACCTCCGTCGCCGAGACGGTCGGCTCCTCCGTCAGCAGGGGGACGACCCACAGCGAGTCCGTCACCCGCGGACGCAACTGGGGCAGCAGCAGCTCCACCAGCTACCAGGGCGGATCCAACCCGTTCTCGTCGTCGTCCTCCACCAGCTCGGGCGGCAGCCACAGCACGACGACGGGCACCTCCACCAGCGTCACCCACACCAGCAACGAGTCCACGACCCGCACCACCGGCGACAGCGACAGCACCAGCCTCGCGACCGGACGGCAGCGCGTCTACGAGTACGTGCTGGAGCCGACGCAGCTGCAGGCGCTCGCCGAGTTCAGTCTGCTGGTGGTGGAGCGTCGGGCCGGCGGCGCCGTGCTCGTGCACCCCGCCGACTGCAACCCCAACATCGTCCTGCTGGACCGGGTCAGCACGGCGCCCCTCCCGCAGTTCGACCCGGCGCCCGCGACGCAGATCCCGGCGCACCACCCCGCGCCGCAGCACCCCTACCCCGCCGCGCCGCAGCACCCGTATGCACCCACCGCCCACCCCGCGGCGCCGCCGCAGCCGTACGCGCCCGCCGGGCAGCAGCCGTATCCGGCCGCGCCCGCGCAGCCCTACACCCCCGGCTTCCAGCCCGCGGCGCCCCAGCAGCCCGAGCAGCCGCAGTGGCCGTCGTACGGGCACCCGCACCAGCCCGGCGGTGGCGGCGACTGGACCCAGGGGCCGCCCGCGAACTGGCCCGGACAGCAGCCGGGAACCCACCGGTGACCCGGACCGCCCGGCCGACGGCGACCGGCTGACTCGTACACCCCCGCGGTCCGACCGCCGCACGGAACGGGGCCCGGAGGAAAACCTCCGGGCCCCGTTCCGTGCCTCGTTCGGGCGGTGCGTCTCAGTCGGGCGTCGAATGCTGCCGCTTCGGACGCCAGACCACCAGCGCGCTGGTCTGCTGCACCTCCTGGTACGGCACCAGGTCCCGCCGGTAGGAGGCGTGCACCGCCGCCTCCCGCTGCTGCATGGCCGCCGCCGCGCCGTCGAGCGCGGCCTCCAGCTCCGCGGCCCTGGCCTGGAGCGCGGCCACCTGGTTCTCCAGCTCGATGATCCGCTTGATGCCGGCGAGGTTGATCCCCTCGTCCTGCGACAACTGCTGGACGGTGCGCAGCAGTTCGATGTCGCGGGCCGAGTAACGGCGGCCCCGGCCGGCGGTGCGGTCGGGGGAGACCAGGCCCAGACGGTCGTACTGACGCAGGGTCTGCGGGTGCAGGCCGGAGAGCTGGGCCGCCACCGAGATGACGTAGACCGGGGTCTCCTGAGTCAGTTCATACGGGTTACGCCGACGGCCGTCCATCACTCTCAAGCTCCCTTCGCGGCCTCGAACAGCTCCGCCCGCGGATCCTCGCCCGCGGTCGCCTCGCGATACGCCTCCAGTGCGTCACGAGCCTTCCCCGACAGGTCCTTCGGGACACTCACCTCGACGGTGACCAGCAGGTCGCCGCGGGTGCCGTCCTTGCGGACAGCGCCCTTGCCGCGCGCCCGCATGGTGCGGCCGTTGGGCGTGCCGGGCGGGAGTTTCAGGGTCAGCGACGGGCCGCCGAGCGTGGGCACCTTGACCTCGCCGCCGAGGGCCGCCTCGGTGAACGTCACCGGCACGGTCACCGTCAGGTTGTCGTCCTTGCGGCCGAACACCGGGTGGGCGCCGACGTGGACGACCACGTAGAGGTCGCCCGCCGGGCCGCCGCGCTCGCCCGGGGCGCCCTTGCCGCGCAGCCGGATGCGCTGGTTGTCCGTCACTCCCGCGGGGATGCGGACCTGCATGGTCCGCGACGACTTGGCACGGCCGCTGCCCTTGCAGTCCAGGCAGGGGTGCTCGGCGATCAGGCCGCGGCCCTTGCAGTCGGGGCAGGGGTCGGTCAGCGAGAAGCCGCCGCCCGAGCCCCGGGCCACCTGGCCGGTGCCGACGCAGGTCGGGCACACGCGCGGTGTGCCGTTCTTGTCGCCGGTTCCCGAGCACGCCTTGCACGGGGACTGCGAGGACATCCGCAGCGGGACGGTCGCGCCCTCGATCGCCTCCGTGAACGTGAGCGTGACCTCGGTGTCGATGTCCTGGCCGCGCCGGGGCTGGGTACGGGTCGTGCCCGCGCCGCCGCGGTTGAACAGGCCGCCGAACACGTCCCCGATGCCGCCGCCGAAGCCGCCCTGGGCGCCTCCGCCCTGGGCGCCGCCTCCGAAGAGGTCGCCCAGGTCGAAGTTGAAGGAGCCGCCCGCGCCCGGGCCCGGACGGAAGCCGCCGTTGCCGAAGAGGGCGCGTGCCTCGTCGTACTCCTTGCGCTTCTTGGGGTCGCCGAGGACGTCGTTCGCCTCGGAGATCTCCTTGAAGCGCTCCTCCGCCTTGACGTTGCCCTTGTTGGCGTCCGGGTGGTACTCGCGGGCGAGCTTCCGGTACGCCTTCTTGATCTCGGCCTCGGTGGCGTCCTTGGGGACGCCGAGGACCTTGTAGAAGTCCTTCTCGATGAAGTCCTTGGTGCTCATCCTCGACGTCCCTCCTTCCGCCTGCTCATCCGTTCAAGCTCAGCCCTCGTCCGGGCCACCGCTCTCCTTGTCGTCGCCCGCCTCCGCCTCGTCGCCCTTCGCCGCCTGCGCGCCGGGCTGCGGTTCGGCGACGGCCACCCGCGCGGGGCGGATGGTGCGCTCGCCGATCCGATACCCCGGCTGCAGAATCGCCACGCACGTCGTCTCGGTGACGTCGGGTGCGTAACTGTGCATCAGGGCTTCGTGGATCGTCGGGTCGAAGGGCTCGCCCTCCTTGCCGAACTGCTGCAGGCCCATCTTCGCCGCGACGGTCTCCAGCGATTCGCCCACGGACTTGAAGCCGCCGACGAACTCGCCGTGTTCCCGCGCGCGGCCGATGTCGTCGAGCACGGGCAGGAGCTCGGTCAGGAGGTTCGCGACGGCGATCTCCTTGACCGCGATCCGGTCGCGCTCGACCCGGCGGCGGTAGTTCTGGTACTCGGCCTGGAGGCGCTGGAGATCGGCGGTGCGCTCGCCGAGGGCGGTGCGCACCTGGTCCAGCTGGGCCACCAGACCGGCTGTCTGGTTCGCGTCCCCGGCCGGGGCCGCCCCGTCCGCCGGAGCGGACGAGGAGGCGGCCTTCGGCTCGGCGTCTTCAGGGGTGGCGCCGGAGGGGACGTCGGGCTTCTCCTCGAAGCCCGGGGTCTCCTCCGTCACGCGGCACCGTCCTTGCGCTCGTCGTCCACGATCTCGGCGTCCACGACGTCGTCGTCGGCCTTCGGGGCGTCACCCTGCGGGGCGTCGGCGCCGGGCGCGGCCTGGGCGTCGGCGTACATGGCCTGGCCGACCTTCTGCGAGACCGCGGCGACCTTCTCGGTGGCCGTGCGGATCTCGGCGGTGTCCTCGCCCTTGAGCGCGGCCTTCAGCTCCTCGACGGCGGCCTCGACCTCGGTCTTGACCTCGCCGGGGACCTTGTCCTCGTTGTCCTTGAGGAACTTCTCCGTCTGGTAGACGAGCTGCTCGCCCTGGTTGCGGGCCTCGGCGGCCTCGCGGCGGCGGTGGTCCTCGTCCGCGTACTGCTCGGCCTCCTGGCGCATGCGGTCGACCTCGTCCTTCGGCAGCGAGGAGCCGCCGGTGACCGTCATCTTCTGCTCCTTGCCCGTGCCGAGGTCCTTCGCGGTCACGTGCATGATGCCGTTGGCGTCGATGTCGAAGGCGACCTCGATCTGCGGGACGCCGCGGGGCGCCGGCGGCAGACCGGTCAGCTCGAACATGCCGAGCTTCTTGTTGTAGGCCGCGATCTCGCGCTCACCCTGGTAGACCTGGATCTGCACCGACGGCTGGTTGTCCTCGGCCGTGGTGAAGATCTCCGAACGCTTCGTCGGGATCGTGGTGTTGCGCTCGATCAGCTTGGTCATGATGCCGCCCTTGGTCTCGATGCCGAGGGACAGCGGGGTGACGTCGAGGAGCAGGACGTCCTTGACCTCGCCCTTGAGGACACCGGCCTGGAGCGCGGCGCCGATGGCGACGACCTCGTCCGGGTTCACGCCCTTGTTGGCGTCCTGACCGCCGGTCAGCTCCTTGACGAGCTCGGCGACGGCGGGCATCCGGGTCGAACCGCCGACGAGAACGACGTGGTCGATCTCGGAGAGGTTGATGCCGGCGTCCTTGATGACGTTGTGGAACGGCGTCTTGCAGCGCTCCAGAAGGTCGGCCGTCAGCTGCTGGAACTGGGCGCGGGTGAGCTTCTCGTCCAGGTGCAGCGGACCCTCGGCGGACGCCGTGATGTAGGGCAGGTTGATCGAGGTCTCGGTGGACGAGGACAGCTCGATCTTCGCCTTCTCGGCGGCCTCGCGCAGACGCTGCAGCGCCATCTTGTCCTTGGCGAGGTCCACGCCGTGGCCGGCCTTGAACTGCTGCACCAGGTAGTCGACGACACGCTGGTCCCAGTCGTCGCCGCCGAGGTGGTTGTCGCCGTTGGTGGCCTTCACCTCGACGACGCCGTCACCGATCTCCAGGAGGGACACGTCGAAGGTGCCGCCGCCGAGGTCGAAGACGAGGATCGTCTGGTCGTCCTTGTCGAGGCCGTACGCGAGCGCGGCCGCGGTGGGCTCGTTGACGATGCGCAGGACGTTGAGACCGGCGATCTCGCCGGCTTCCTTCGTCGCCTGGCGCTCGGAGTCGTTGAAGTACGCCGGGACGGTGATGACCGCGTCGGCCACCTTCTCGCCCAGGTAGGCCTCCGCGTCGCGCTTGAGCTTCTGCAGGATGAAGGCGCTCATCTGCTGCGGGTTGAAGTTCTTCCCGTCGAGCTCGATCGTCCAGTCCGTGCCCATGTGGCGCTTCACGGAGCGGATGGTCCGGTCCACGTTCGTGACCGCCTGCCGCTTCGCGACCTCGCCGACGAGGACTTCACCGTTCTTCGCGAAGGCGACGACGGACGGCGTGGTCCTGGCACCCTCGGCGTTGGTGATGACGGTGGGCTCGCCGCCCTCCAGAACGCTGACGACGGAGTTGGTTGTGCCCAGGTCGATGCCGACCGCACGTGCCATGGTGATCTTCCTCCAGCTGACTTGAGTGGAACGGACTCAAGTGTGCACGAAGCTCACCGCCCGGTCAACAGACCTGAGTCGAACGCACTCAACTCTTATCCGTTCCTTACACGCAAGGATCCGTTGACCTGCGTCGACACAGCGCGTCCCGCCCGTCGTTCACCGGATTCCGGGTGATGTGCGCGGCCCTCGGATTGACGCCGCGGCGCATACACGGGCGCGCGCCGCGCCTCCCGGGAGGCGCGGGCCTGCGGCGTCCGCCGGGCGCGGCCGGCGCCCCGGAGCCGGCGTCCACGCGCGCGTGGCGGCCCGTACACCGGGACCCGCAGCAGCCCGAGCACGACGACGAGTGCCCCGCCCGCGACCCATGACACCGCCTGCACGTCGACCACCGCGGCGTGCACCAGCACCCCCGTGAGCACCGCGCCGAAGGCCGCGAGACCGAGGAGCACGGCCGCGCCCTGGGCGGTGAGCCCGAGCCGCCGCAGCCGGTGGGCGAGATGGTCCGGCGCGCCGCGCAGCAGGGGCCGTCCGGCCAGCCGCCGCGACACCGCCACCAGCAGGACGTCCGCTCCGCCGACCGCGGTGAGCGCGAACAGCACCCCGGCGCCGACGACCGGATCGTGCCCCGCGCGGGCGAAGACGGCGGCCGAGGCGAGCAGGAAGCCCGCGAAGAGCGAGCCGCAGGCCCCCAGGGCGACACGCGCGGGGGGCCAGTTGTGCATCAGGAAGCCGGTCAGCGCGGCGGCGAGCACGCTGAGCAGCACCACCAGACCGTCCATGACCTCGACGGCGACACACGCGGCGACCCCGAACGCGGTGAGCACGCCGACCGTCCCGGCGACGCCGTCGGCGTGGTCGAGCGCCCGGAAGGCGAGGGCGACGAAGGTGATCCAGCCGACGCCCACCGCCGCGGAGACCACCCCGGCGACCGTCCCGGCGTCCCCGTACATCTCCCCGTACGGCACCACGAAGGTCGCCGCGACGGCCGTGCCGACGACCAGGAAGCGGGTCTTGAGCCGGCACACGTCCGCGACCAGCCCGAGCGCGGCGACGGCGCCGGCCGCGACGAGCAGGACCTCGATGCCGTCCCCGAGGGGCGCGACGCCCGTCCGGTCGCCGGCGGCCGCGACGGCACAGGTGGTGAGCACGACGGCGGCGCCGCCGGACAGGGGCACGCGCCGCTGTCGCTGCCGTCGGTCGGTCAGACCGAGACGCAGGGCGGGCACGCGCAGCAGCGCGGCGAGGACGGCGGCGAGGAGCAGGGCGGCGGTGGCGGCAGCGATCCCGTAGAGCACGGATATAAATTAGTCATAAATGTACCAATTTGGTACGAATAACACGGCCGGATTGCGCCTTGTTTCTGAGGCAACCCTCAGCGACTCAGATCACTCCGCCCCCCGCTACAGTGCGACGCAGAATAAGGGGTACTCTCAGACGGACTGCATAAGTTACCGCTTAGTAATCTCTGATCGAAGTCCCCTCGCAGGCCCGAGGAGCCCCCGAATGCAACTCGCCGCGATCATCGTGTCGCTGGTCCTGACCGTGGTCGGCGTCGCGCTGCTCGCACGCGCCATCGGTCAGTTCGTCCGGTACTTCAAACTGGGCCAGCCGGTCCCGGCCGGCGCCCGGACCGACAACCCCTACGCGCGCAGCGTGACCCTGGTACGGGAGTTCCTCGGCCACACGCGGATGAACCGCTGGGGCATCGTCGGCTTCGCCCACTGGTTCGTCGCCATCGGCTTCCTGACACTGCCGCCGACCCTGGCGCAGGCGTTCGGCCAGCTGTTCCAGGCCGACTGGACACTCCCCTGGATCGGCGAGTTCCTGCCGTTCGAGCTGTACATCGAGTTCATCGGCGTGATGACGATCCTCGGCATCGCCGTGCTCATCGTGATCCGCCTGCTGAACCTGCCGTCGCGTCCGGGCCGCAAGTCCCGCTTCGCGGGCTCCAAGGCGGGCCAGGCGTACTTCGTCGAGTACGTCATCCTCACCATCGGCCTCGCCATCTACACCCTGCGCGGCCTCGAGGGCGCGATCCACCACGTGGACCACTACGAGGCCGCGTACTTCGCCTCGTACCCCCTGGTGCTGGCCTTCAAGGGACTGAGCGTCCCCACCCTCCAGACGCTGGTCTACTTCACCGCGATGGTGAAGATCGGCACCTCGTTCATCTGGATGATCGTGGTCTCGCTCAACACCAACATGGGCGTGGCCTGGCACCGCTTCCTGGCGTTCCCGAACATCTGGTTCAAGCGCGAGGCGACCGGCGGGACGGCCCTCGGCGGTCTGCAGCCGATGACGTCCGGCGGCAAGCCGATCGACTTCACCGACCCCGGCGACGACGACGTCTTCGGCGTCTCCCAGGTCGAGCAGTTCTCCTGGAAGGGCCTGCTGGACTTCTCCACCTGCACCGAGTGCGGCCGCTGTCAGTCGCAGTGCCCCGCCTGGAACACCGGCAAGCCGCTCTCCCCCAAGCTCCTCATCATGTCGCTGCGCGACCACGCGCACGCCAAGGCCCCGTACCTGCTGGCCGGCGGCGGCAAGACGATGGAGGGCGAGGAGAAGGCCTCCGAGGAGCAGCTCAAGGACGTCCCCGCGACCGCTCTCGCCGAGGCCGAGCGGCCCCTCATCGGCACCGCCGAGGAGAACGGCGTCATCGACCCGGACGTCCTGTGGTCCTGCACCACCTGCGGCGCCTGCGTCGAGCAGTGCCCCGTCGACATCGAGCACGTCGACCACATCGTCGACATGCGCCGCTACCAGGTGATGATCGAGTCCGCGTTCCCGTCCGAGGCGGGCACGATGCTCAAGAACCTGGAGAAGAAGGGCAACCCCTGGGGCCTGGCCAAGAAGCAGCGCCTGGAGTGGCTGAAGGAGGTCGACTTCGAGGTGCCGGTCGTCGGCCAGGACATCGAGGACCTGACCGAGGTCGAGTACCTGTACTGGGTCGGCTGCGCCGGCGCCCTCGAGGACCGCGCCAAGAAGACGACGAAGGCCTTCGCCGAACTGCTGCACATCGCGGGCGTCAAGTTCGCGATCATGGGCGGCGACGAGAAGTGCACCGGTGACTCCGCCCGCCGCCTCGGCAACGAGCCCCTCTTCCAGGAGCTCGGCATGGAGAACGTCATGGCGCTGAACATGGCGTTCGGCGAGGAGCTGGACGACGACGGCAAGGTCGTCCCGGAGTCCGCCAAGCCGAAGTCGGCGAAGAAGATCGTCGCCACCTGCCCGCACTGCCTCAACACGATCGGCAACGAGTACCCGCAGCTCGGCGGCGACTACGAGGTCATCCACCACACCCAGCTGCTCCAGCACCTGGTGGACGAGGGCAAGCTGATCCCGGTGACCCCGGTCGAGGGCATCATCACGTACCACGACCCCTGCTACCTGGGCCGGCACAACAAGATCTACACGCCGCCGCGCGACATCATCGCGAGCGTCCCGGGTCTGCGCAACGAGGAGATGCACCGCCACAAGGAGCGCGGCTTCTGCTGCGGCGCGGGCGGCGCACGGATGTGGATGGAGGAGCGGATCGGCAAGCGCATCAACAACGAGCGCGTCGACGAAGCCCTCTCCCTCAACCCCGACATCGTCTCCACCGCCTGCCCGTTCTGCCTCGTCATGCTGACCGACTCGGTCAACGGCAAGAAGAACGAGGGCAAGGCCAAGGAGTCCATCCAGGTCGTGGACGTCTCCCAGCTCCTCCTGGAGTCGGTCAAGACGCCGGTCGACGACGAGCCCCCGGCGGGCGAGTCGGAGACCGAGAGCGAGCCGGAGCCCCAGCCGGTGAAGTGACCCGCGCACCGGCCCGTGAACCGGCCGGTGAGCAACCCGGACGGCCCTGCCGACGCCCCCGTGTCCCACCCGGACGCGGGGGCGTCGCCGTTCCCCTCCGCCGTGCGTCCACACCCCTACGACACCCCGTGACACTCCCTGAAGAACCACCGACTCCAGCCCCGTTACTCCCCTTAGGGGATGTCACAGGTCGGCAGCAAAGCCGTGCGCGAACGGCGGCCCCGGCACGTCACCCCGCGGGAGCAGGTACGTTCGAAGACGTGGCTGGATTCAGGATCGGACGCGGCGGCCGGGACAACCGAGCCCCGCAAACGCGACCGCAACACCCTCCGTACGGGCAGCAGGCGCCCCAGGGACCGTCGCGGCCCTCAGGACCGTCGGGTCCCGCGGGGCCGTCGGGTCCCGCGGGGCCGTCGGGTCCCGCGGGGCCGTCGGGTCCCCCCGGGCCGTCCTACGGCTACCCGTCGGCCCAGCAGCCGTACCCGCAGCGCCCGCAGTACGGCGGCGCGGGCGGCGGCCAGTGGCCGCAGGCGAACGGCGGCGGCCACGGCGGCCGGAGCGGCGACGAGCCGGAGTACTTCGGCGGTGACGCGCCGTACGGCGCCCCGGGCGGACACGGCGGACACGGCGGACACGGCGGCGTCCCGCACGACCCGTACGCCGCGAACAACCCGGGCCACACCCAGGCCTTCTCGATCGACGACCACCAGCAGTACGACCAGTACAACCAGGGCGGCACCTACCACGCCGGGGCGGCGCCCGCCGGCCCGGTCGGTCCGCGCCTGCACTGGAAGGCGCTGCTGAAGGGCATCGTCCTCGCCCCCCAGCAGACCTTCCACCAGATGCGGGACTACACGATGTGGGGCCCCGCCCTCGTCGTCACGTTCCTCTACGGCCTGCTCGCGGTCTTCGGCTTCGACGGCGCCCGCTCGGACGCCATAAACGCGACGCTCTCCAACGCGATCCCGATCGTCCTGACGACGGCCGTCGCGATGGTGCTGAGCTCGTTCGTGCTGGGCGTGGTCACCCACACGCTGGCCCGTCAGCTCGGCGGTGACGGCGCATGGCAGCCCACCGTCGGCCTCTCCATGCTGATCATGTCCCTGACTGACGCACCGCGGCTGGTCGTCGCGATGTTCTTCGGCGGCGACGCGTCGTTCGTGCAGCTGCTCGGCTGGGCGACGTGGGTGGCCGCCGGCGCCCTGCTGACCATGATGGTCAGCCGCTCCCACGACCTGCCGTGGCCGAAGGCGCTCGGCGCGTCGTCGATCCAGCTGATCGCGCTGCTGTCGATCGTGAAGCTGGGCACGTTCTAGGACGGACCCCGACGCCTCCGGCAGTCACGTGAAAGGGCCCCCGCCGACGAGAAGGCGGGGGCCCTTTCACGCGCCCGGCTTCACGCGCCCGGCTTCCCGCCCCCGGCTTCACGCCCGGCACCGTAGCCGAGAGCGACGGACCACGCATCCCGGACGGGTGCAAATGTCACATCAACCGCATGTCGCACCAGAATGACTACAGAGAGTCAGTTAGCGTGACGGCTCCCTACCACCTCTTACTGGGAGTGCGCGTGAAAGCTCGCTTTGGCCTGAGGCGGGGACCGGTGCTCATGGCCGCCCTGCTGGTCGCCGTCATCGCCATGATCCTTCCGGGTACCGCCGTCGCCGGCACCGACGGCGGCCGCGCCCTCGCCGACCACTGGGGCGTGATCACCCGCAACACGATCGGCTCCCCCGTCGCCGCGCTGCGCAACGGGCCGTACGGCTCGTTCGGCGTGACCGGCACGTCCGCACGGCCGCCGTACGGCCGGGGCAGTCTCGGCATCGAGGTGGTGGGCGCCGCTCCGGGAGTGAACCCGCCGGTCGTCGAGAAGGTCGACTTCGGCAACGAGGTGGACTTCTACGGAAAGTCGCTGCTGAGCCTGCGTCGAGCGGGATTCCACGTCTTCCAGACCGGCGAGAACATCTCGTACGGCGGAGTGACGAACATGCCGAACATCAGGATCGAGATCGACCCGAACCTGAACAGCACCTCCGACTACTCCTCTCTGGTGTGGCTGCCGGCGGCGTCGCCGACCGTGAACAGCTGGAGCCCGTTCCTCGACGCGACGACGACCGGGGGCTGGTTCCTCACGGGCAACGCGGGCGCCGTGACGGGTTGCGCGCTCGCCACCCCGTGCACCTTCAGCGCGCTCAAGGCCGCGTTCACGTCGCGCAACGCCAGGCCGACCGTCCTGACGGTCTCGGTGGGCAAGGGACGTGACTTCATGTGGACCGGCGCGGTCGACGGCCTGCGACTCAACGACTACGTCTACGACTTCGAGCCGGACGGTGTGAAGGCGCTGCACAAGAGGTGAGAGTCACCGGGCTCTCACCGAGAGCCTCCTGAGGGCCGTCCGCAGGGGGCTTGGAGGATCTTCCCCCCAAAGCCCCCCGGAACGGCCCGAGTCCGCAGACGGCTCGGAGAACCCACGAGCAACTCGTACAACCCCTCTCCCTCTTCACGGGTCCGATCGAGCGGCACGCGCACCCGCGCGCACCTCTCCGCTCGTCACGAGGGACCTCCTTGGCTTCCGTACACACCGCCCGACGCCGACTCGGCGCCTGCGTCGCCACCGTTCTCGCCGTGACGGTCGGCGCCGGACTGCCGGCCGCTCCCGCGGCCGTGGCCGATCCCGCCGCGACGACCGCTCCCGTCGCGTCGACCGGGGCCGTCGCCACCACCGCCGGCGAGGCGGATCTGCCCCTCGGGGCCGACGTCGTCAGCACCGGCGACACCGGCTACCTCACCTCCCGGGTGGACGACTCCGGAGGCAGGGTTCTGGAGTGGCACAGGTACGCCGACGGCTCGGTGCTGCCGATCAGCACGGGCGCCGTGGGTCACGACAGCGCCTCCGACGTCGTCGTGACCGGCGACGGCGGCGGCACGGTCCATCTGCGGGACATGCGCGAAGGCGCGGCCTGGTCCGCGTCCTACGACCTCGCGACCGAGTTCGCCCCCGGCGCGACACTCGTCGGAGTGGTCGGGGACAGCCTCTTCGTGAAGGTTCCGACCGGCAGCGGGGGCTACCAGGAGCTGTGGCAGCTCTCCCACGTCGACGGCGTCTCCCGGAAGACGAAACGCTCGGCCAACCCCTACAGCACGGACTTCAAGGTCGTCGCGTCCACGAGCGACGTGCTGATCGTCCTGAGCAGCAACCGGGTCTTCCCCAGCTCGTCGACCTTCCGGACCGAGTACTGGAAGACGCGCACGACCCTCGACGGCGACGCGGTGATCGAGTCGGGCAGCAGGGCGAACATCGCCCCGTGGACCCAGGCCTCCACGGGCGCCCGCACCGCCGACTACGAGGCATGGGTCGAGTACCGGGCCGGCGCCACCGAACTCGTCGTGGAGGGAACGCGCGTCCACCGCAGGTTCGCCCTGGACAGCTCCCTGAGCGGCGCCGTCATCGCCGGCATCACCAGGGACACCCTGCTCTACGGGGCCCCGGGCAGGGCGGCCGACGGGACGCCGAGCCCGCTGTACGCCCGGAGCGTCACCGACTCCACGGCCGCGCCGTACACCCTGCTGGAGCACTTCTCCAGCGTGGCCCACGCGCCGGACGGCAGCCTGCTCGTGCGCGGCGCCACGGCCGACACCGACGGACTGTTCCGCGTCCGGGAGGGCGACGGCGGCCTGCCGGGCCTCACCCTCGTGGCGGACACGGGCCGGCTCAAGGCCGTCGAGGTGACCGGGTCGACGGTGCCCACCGCGGTGAGCCTGGAGAAGCCGGGCACCACGGTCCCGCTGGAGTGGACGCTGTCCCGCGCGAACGCCACCGTGGACCTCACGCTCACCCACACGGCCACCGGCGGGAAGCTCACCGAGCGCCTGTCCCGGCCGGCCTCCGACGGCCGCTTCGGCTTCGTCTGGAACGGCCTCCTGGACGGCGTCAGCGCCCCGAACGGCGCCTACACCTGGCAGATCACCGCCACCCCGGCCGACGGCGTCGGCGCCCCGGCGACCGCCCGGGGGAGCATCCAGGTCTCGCGCCGGGCCGACCCGCACGACTTCACCGACAACGGCTCCACGGACGTCCTCGCCCGGGACGCCTCGGGCGTGCTGTGGCGGGACGACCTCTTCGACTGGTCGTCGGACGGCCGGGTGACCGTGGCCAGGCGGACGAGGGTCGGCAGCGGTTGGCAGGCCTACAACCAGATCGCGGCCGTGGGGAACATCGCCGGCACCCCGACGGGCGACCTCGTCGCGCGCGACGCCGCCGGCGTCCTGTGGATGTACCAGGGCAACGGCAGGGGCGGCTTCGCCACGCGCGTCAAGGTCAGCGCCGGCTGGCAGTCCTACAAGAAGATCACCGGTGGCAGCGACCTCACCGGGGACGGCCGACCGGACCTCCTCGCCGCCGACGCCTCCGGCGTCCTGTGGCTCCACAAGAACACCGGCAGCTCGTCCGCCCCCTTCGCCGCCCGCGTCCGGCTCGGCGGCGGCTGGCAGATCTACGACCGGATCACCGCCGTCGGCGACATCGCGGGCAGCACGGCCGGCGACCTCGTGGCCCGTGACACCGCCGGCGTCCTGTGGATGTACCAGGGCAACGGCAAGGGCGGCTTCACCGCCCGGGTCAGGATCGGTTCCGGCTGGAAGGCCTTCGCGCACCTCGTCGCCGCCGGCGACGTCGACGCCGACGGCCGCCCCGACCTGATCGCCCACGGCCCGAACGGCACGTACGTCTACCGCTCGACCGGCTCGGCCACAGCGCCGCTCGGCCGGCTGACGACCGACCTCTACACGGGCGAGGGCGCCAGGTTCGACACCGTCCTCTGACCGTCCCCCGGCCCGCCCGGACGACCCGCGCTGCCGCCGCGGTCCGGGGGCAGCATCCGTGTGCCGTGTGCCATGTGCCATGTGCCATGTGCCGCGCGCCGTCGAACCCCGTCCGACGGCCGTCGACGACACCGGGTGCTGTTCCCCGCTCCCCATGGACGCCGTTTTGCCGGAACGGCAACAGGAGTCGCGTGACCGGGACACCATGAGTGACGGTGGGCGCGTGACCGACGACATCGCAGGACCCCCCGCGTCCGACATCCCCTCCGGCATCCTTGCGGCCGCCGACGGCTACCTCGGAGACCCCGCCGTGCGGGCGGAGTGGGACGACCGGTACGCCGACCGGCACCAGTTGTGGAGCGGCCGGCCCAACGGCGCCCTCGTCGCCGAGGTCGCCGGGCTCACACCCGGGCGGGTGCTCGACGTCGGCTGCGGCGAGGGCGCGGACGCCGTCTGGCTCGCGCGCGGCGGCTGGGACGTGACCGCGCTCGAGGTCTCGGGCGTCGCGCTGGAGCGGGCGGCGGGGCACGCGCGGGACGCCGGCGTCACCGTTCGCTGGGTGCACGCCGAACTCACCGAAGCGGCGCTCCCGCCGGCCTCCTTCGACCTGGTCTCCGCGCAGTACCCGGCCCTGCTGCGCACCCCCGGCGCCGCAGCCGAGCGGGCGCTGCTCGCGGCCGTCGCGCCGGGCGGCGTGCTGCTGCTCGTCCACCACGCGGGGATGGACGAGCAGCAGCCCCACGACAGCGGCTTCGACCCCGCCGACTACGTCTGGCCCTCGATGGTCGCCGCTCTGCTCGACGACGACTGGTGCGTGGAGGCGGACGAGCGGCGGCCACGGGTGGCCCCCGAGGGCGGCGCCGGCGCGCACCACCACGACGACGTGGTGCTCCGGGCCCGCCGACTGCGCTGACGACATCGAGGGCGTAGGGGAAGCCCCCGGCTTCAAGCGGGACGGCTACGACTACCGGGCAGTGAAGGCGTGCCTCGGCCGGTCTGGCATCCACATCACGGGACGCCGGACGCTCAGCCCGCGTTCAGTGGGTGAGGAGCCACCAGATCCGGTCGTACGAGGCGACGTGGAAGAGGACCAGAATCGCCAGGCCCCAGATCGCGGTGCGCCGCATGTGAGCCGTGTGCAATGCAGCCACGGCACCGAGGAAGACGGCGAGTTCGAGCACCAACCGCACCGGTCCAGGAGTCTCGACCTCGGTGTCCCCGGAACGCGCCTCGTCGCCCGAGACGGCGAAGGCCCCCCATGCCCAGCCGATGACGACGGGTACGGCGACGACCAGGATCCAGCGCCACGGGGACGCCGTCGTCCGCCAGGCCCACAACGCGAACGAACCCAGGGCAGCCAGTTCGAGCATGAACCGGAGACCGAGCATGACCGGGTTGTAGGCCAGGGCAACGGTTATCACTGCTGTGCCTCCACAGTGGTTGTCGTCGTGCAATCAGCAAGATCGACGTCCGGGCGACGCACCAGCAGGCGGTAACCCCCTGGCGTTCCATCGGGACGCCATTCTCGATCTTCACCCCGGCTCGCACCAGCGCGACGAGGTGCAACGCGGTTCGCTGCTCGGCGACTTGCGCAGGTGCCCCCCTGCGCATTTCCGGAGACCCCTCCACCACGGCTGAAGAGCGTGTCGCCGCCGGCGATCTGTGGCCGACTCCCCCGCACTCTCCGCCCTCACCCACAGAGTGCGCGAAACCCGCGGCTCAGAGCGCTTCCCCGGATGGAACGACCGGCTCCCCCGCCCTACGCACCACCGGCAGAACACTCCACGGGAAGTTGATCCAGTCGTCCGTGCGCTTCCACACGTACTCGCACTTCACGAGTGACTGCGACTCTGCCACTGCTACCGCGACCTCAAGATGCGCCGGGAGGCCGTCGAGCAAGCCCAGCGAGCGGTGGCCAGCACTGATCCGAAATACGCCCGCACCCTCGGTTTCTGCCGCATGGTGCTGGCCCAGAGCCAGCTGCTGAACGGAGAACTGGAGGCCGCCGTCACCGCCGCGAGTCTGGCAGTCGACGGCGGCGAATCTCTCCAGTCCTCCCGCTTTCAGCGCTACGTAAATGACTTTCAGAAGGAAGTCAGCATTCACGCCTCTAACCCGGCCGTCTCATCTTTCAACGAGAAAGTTCGCGAGGCACTTTCGCGACTAGACGAAGAATGATACCAACTAGCAAAATTGCAGCTCGAACTCACATGATCACTGAGGCCGCATCTGCACTACGCCCGTCCTCTTTCCGAACCGGGATGTCCCTTGACTTAGGGGTCAGCTGGTCTTCAGAAGGTGCCCGCCGCTGTCATATACCTGGCCGGTGACAGCGTTCACGCGGTACATGTCAACCACTGCCGCCTCCTGCGAAGCTTCACCCTTTCCAGTGCTGAGCCACGCCACGTTCACCAGCCAATTCGGCTGCCAGTTTCCGTCTCGCTCGACCGCTTTTACCGTGACTGCTTTAGCGTGAAATTCTGCATCAGTGTTTCCATTGTTGCGAATTTGTACCGCTACCGCCTTGTTTACCGCCTTTTCGGCCTGACCGGCGTCGAGTTTGACCTTGGGAAAGCTTGCCCGGGTCGGCCCAAGGGTGACGTCAACCTGAGATACACGCCCGACCCTGTCTATCTGGACGTCCAACATCCTGGGCATCAGAACGTTGTTGTGAACCCATCTCCAGGCCGTGATCCAGCCAAGTTCGGCGTTCTCGCCTACGGGGACCGTTTGTATCATGGTGGCGTCCATCGCCCACGGATACTTTCGCTGGGCGTACGACTTCGTGATACGAGAGGCTGCTGCATCGCTGGACGGGGCTTTCACGCCTTCCACCGGGTATCCCATGATGGTAGGCCGATCGCTGTTCTCCAGCTGTACGTTCAGGTGCTTCTTGTCCGGCCAGGAAAGGCTGCCGGTGCCGAAGTCTTCGGCGTGTCCCTCTTCACGGCTGTGCACGTTGAAGATGATGTTGGTGCATGAGGAGTCCCCACACGGCTGCTCATGCAGCTGCCCGATCTTGTAACGGTCTCCGAATGCCTCTTTCACGGCGGCCTCAACGGCCCGCTTCTGTCCGGAGTCTGCGTCGGCGAGGCTGCTGCCGTCATCGTTCGTGAGGTCGAGCATCGGGCGCGCGAATCCGGATCCGAGGAGGAGCAGCGCCGCGAAGGCGATCAACGTCCCCTTCATGCCCGCCTGCCAGGCGAGCGAGTGGCGGTTCGCGAGAACAATCGCAACGATTGCGAGCCCTACCAAACCTCCGATGATATTCATCTCGGCGTCCGAACTGTCGCATACGCGCCCTAGGCCATTGACGGTGGCCTGGGTGAACTCGATGGCCAGGGGCAGCGCGATGACGCCGAATAGGACTGGCAGCGGGCGACGTATGGCCAAGAGAGCACATACGCCGACGGGCACCATCATGGCAAGGTCCCACAACCCTTGCGTGGTGCGGAAAGGCTCGGCGATCTCATGGTTAAGGACGCATGCGCCGCTGGCCGAGCCACCGCCCATAAAAGTGACACCGAGGACGCCGGTGAGAACAAAGGCGAGTCCGGACCACCATACTCCGTGAGGGTTGCTCCGTTTATGGGCGAGCGTCCACGCTGTGCCGCCGCAAATAAGGCCGATGAATGTACACACGGCCAGATAGCCGATGTGGTGCTGGAAGGTCGCGGAAAACACGGCGCGGTTCCTTGCGTGGTCAGGTCGAGGCGAGCGGGACTGGGGGCAAGGCCCCGCCCTGACGGGCGGGGCCTATGGGGCTCTGGTTCAGCAGTGCGAGGTAGGCGTCTGGTACGTGCTGCCAGCGCTCATCAGGCCGATTATGTTCGAGCAGTAGGCGTTTTCCCCCAGCGCCCACGTGCGGAGCCTCGTCTGGCCTGAGCTGATGGAGCCGACGCTGGTGTAGTGGCTGGTCCCCGAGCGCGAGTAACCAAGCTTGATGGAGATAGCAGATCCACCGGACTTGTAGTACTCGGTGCCGACGATGCCGCTCGAACCCTGCTTAACGGCCAGGATGCCGTTGTCGAGCGTGCTGCACCGATGCATGGGCTCGTTGCTGGCGGCGTAGCCAGAACTGTCACAGTAGGTGATGGCCGAGGCGGTCGGCGCGCTGACCATGACAGATCCTGCTGCTATAACAAGGGCGGTGAGAGTGACGTTGGCAATTCTGCGACGCATGGGATCCCCTATGTAATGCACATGTCAACCTCGCCGCTGCACGGAGAGGCGGTGCTGGGTGAAGGTCTTGTGATCACCCGATCACATGCCGAATCCCCAGTAAAGATCATTTGACTATTTCATGGGATTCACCTGAGCTTCCTCTGAGGTTCGATCCGTTAGGGGCTGTTTTCGGTCGTGATCAAAGCCGACTTTCAGGCCACGGACGGAATGCCGGCGCGGTAGGACGTTGGTGTGACGCGTGCACAACTCACCGCAGAGGGAGCCTGGCCCTATCCGGGAACCCGCCGGAACTCTCCGCTCGGTATAGAGCGTAAAGAGAATCGCCCCAGACCCGATGACGCCGAAGAGAACCATCCCTATCGGAGCAGCCCTGGTCTTCTATGGGATTTTCCAAGTCGCGCCGCCTCATGTCTTGCTCTGCGGGGACACCACATACCGGGCGGGTCTGAGATGCGGATACGGCCACACCGAACCCGGTAAGAAGCGAAGGTCTGGAACGATACTGAAGATAAGGTCTTGGTGAGCAAATCTTCGTACGCTTGACTAAATCGCAGCTCCAGGAAGCAAGCAACCCGGGATCTCGTTCAAGGGTCCTCCTTCATCCGGCTCAAAGGTGTGACAGAGCTGGACCAAGGATCCGCAATGCTGCGGAAGCTACCAAGGACGCCAGTCGCGTGGGGCACCTTCGTTGCGAAGCCCAGAAATGCGCCGGCGATACTCGGCTGACGTTGCCTCGTCTTCCTGAACGTTCTGCATCAGCCACGTGGTCATGCCGAACTCTTGGATGCCGCGCAACGTCTCGTATCCCTGCCAGTCGTACAGGTCGCGTCCATAGGCAGCCACAAACTCGGCGTACTGTTCATCGGTCTGCCAGCCAAGGCTGTGATGCTCCACCGCCGTGACCATCAGGTCCCACTCCGGATGGTCGTAGCAGAAGGCTTCGAAGTCGATCAGGGTCACTCGCCCGTGATCGTCCACCATGAGGTTCTGCACGTGGGCATCCCCATGCACCGGCCCCTTCCGCGTCTCGAACCGCAACTCGGCGTACCGGTCCTGAAGCTCCCGCCATCGCTTCCGCAGGAAGGTCCTGTCGTCGTCCGGAATCACGGCCCGGTCGAGCCGCAGCTGTTGCTTGTCGAACGGTGCGAAGGACGGGAGTACGAGCCCATCAGGGACAGTCAGTGAGTGAAGATCCCGCAGGATCCCGCCCAGCTCTCCATACGTCGCCTTGCGGTCGCCCTCGATGATCAGATGCCAGAACGTCACCGGGTGGCCATCGATCAAAAGCGGCTGCTCCAGGTCGTCGATGATGCGAGCAGCCGGGAACCCCTCCGCGGCCAGCCAGCGCGACACCGCCACTTCTGTGCGGGCCGTACGCAGCCACTCTTCCCCCCGCGCCACCCGCACGATGGACTGGAACGGAGGAAAGCCGGAACAACGCGTTTTCTCCGAGGCGGATCAGCTCTGCACCTCTGTCGTCGAGCCCCGCAGCCCGGCACGCGGTAACCATCACTCGCGTTGCCCTCGCCGACGTGAACCCCTCTTGCGTTCGAGCAGCGTCAGCCGCCATGCCCGTACCAGCTCCCCTAGTCGCGCGCGATCAACCGGCGCACGCTCAGGGGTGACCAACCCCGCGTACACCGGACACAAGCACGACCGTACCCAGAGCCCCCAAGTCACGACGAGAGGGCATCTAGGGGTCAGCACCTACTCAGCACACGGACCATGATCAGTGACAATCAACGCAAACGAGCAGCAAGATTAAAGTAACCCTACAGGCCACCTCATCTGCCCGTTTGCCGAGGTCAGTCACTGAGTGCTAAGCAGCCAGCCCGAAGTACTCGACGTTCACCAGGTGGAGGTTCTTGCAGTCGAGGGCGTAGGCGAGCCCGCCGGCGACGAAGACGCCCCCACGGGCGATGCTCAGCACGACGTCCGGGACGAACCCGTCGTCCGCGATGGTCTGCGCGAGCTCCCGGACGGCCGTCCCGAACTGCTCGTAGGTGAGGTTCTCGCGCGCCGGCTCCGCGCCGTCCGGACCGCCGCTCACACCTGGGTCCGGTGGAAGTTCAGGAACGACCGGGACGCCGTCGGCCCGCGCTGTCCCTGGTACCGGGAGCCGTAGCGGTCGCTGCCGTACGGGAACTCGGCCGGCGAGCTGAGCCGGAACATGCACAGCTGCCCGATCTTCATACCGGGCCACAGCTTGATCGGCAGGGTGGCGAGGTTGGACAGCTCCAGCGTCACGTGCCCGGAGAAACCGGGGTCGATGAACCCCGCGGTGGAGTGGGTGACCAGCCCGAGCCGCCCGAGCGAACTCTTGCCCTCGAGTCGCGAGGCGAGATCGTCGGGAAGGCTGACGACCTCATACGTGGAGGCGAGCACGAACTCCCCGGGGTGGAGGATGAACGGCTCGTCGCCCTCGGGCTCCACCAGCCGGGTCAGGTCGGCCTGCTCCACGGACGGGTCGATGTGCGGGTAGCGGTGGTTCTCGAACACCCGGAAGTAACGGTCGAGTCGCACGTCGATGCTCGACGGCTGCACCATGGATTCGTCGTAGGGATCGATCCGTACCCGTCCGGCGTCGATCTCGGCCCGGATGTCCTTGTCTGAGAGAAGCACGTCCCGAGGATACGCAAGGCGCGCGGAGCGACCACCATCGGACGACTCCGCGCGCCAGGGCCTGCCGTTCTCCGCCCGCCGCTACCGCTTCTCGAGCGTCACCGGCACGGCACTGCGCAACCGGGCACACCGAGGACACCGGACGAGCCGTCCGGGACCGAGCCGCTCGGCCTGCTGCATCGGGAACGAAGCGGTGCTGAACACGTGCCCGTCGGCACAACGGACGACGGTGCGCTCCATCAAGTCCATGAGTCCCTTCCCCAAGAGCCGCGTCCGGCTGCTGCTCGCCGGACACCGAAAGCCACATTACGGGACGAACGGGACGACCCTCCAGGCGGCACTCCGACCCCGCCCGACCCCACTTCCACGCGACCACCGTACGCCCCAACTCCGGTCGCCCACACACCGATCCCTCCCCCGGAACGCAGGCGGACCCCGAGGCTTCATCGCCCGGGGCCCGGCATGAGGTAGAGTGACGGAGCGTTCCGACGCCGGTTCAGACCGACGTCTTACGCGGGTGTAGTTTAATGGTAGAACATCAGCTTCCCAAGCTGAGAGCGCGAGTTCGATTCTCGTCACCCGCTCCATGAAGAAGGCCCAGGTCAGAGACCCGGGCCTTTGTGCTGTGCTCTGCGATCACTCGCCGCGTGCCAGATTCGTGCCAGAAGGCTTGTCCGGGACCCTCCCGGCCGCGGCGGCCCGCACCTTCCGTACGGTGGCGTCGAGACCGGCAGCGACTTCCTGCTGTCGGTCGTCGTCGGAGTGCTGGTAGATCAGCGCGGCCTTCTCGGAGGACTGGCCGGCGCGGACCATCGTGTCCTTGAGCGTGGCACCGGATCGGGTGGACAGGGTGTGCCCCGTGTGGCGGAGGTCGTAGAACCGGAAGCCCTCGGGCATACCGACGGTCTCCCGAGCCTTCCGCCACCTTCGCCCGAAAGTGCTGCGCCGGAAGGGAGCACCCTTCTCCCCCACGAACAGCAGTCCGTCGGGCCCCGGCTCCGCGAATGACTCCAGATGCCAACGGAGCTCCCGGTGGAGGAACGCGGGAAGAATCACAGTCCGGGTCCCGGCCTCCGACTTGGTGTCGCCCTGGACGCGTCGCCCGTTCATCCGTTCTGGCTCGGCGAGGCGTACGCGGACGCGGAGGTTGTCGAGGTCGACGTCACGGCGGCGCAGGCCGGCCAGCTCCTCCGGCCGCATCGGACCGTAGGCACCGAGGTAGACCATGAGCCGCCATCGCATCCCCACCGCTTCGGCGAGCGCGTCGACCTGGGCGACAGTGGCGATACGCCGCTCAGCCGCCCTCTCCTTGCCTGCGCCCTTGATCCGGCACGGATTGCGCTGGATCAGCTCGTCGTCCACGGCCGTCTCCATGACGGCCTTGAGGAGCCGGTACGCCTTGGCGGTCATCGTCTTGGCACCCGTGACCCGCAGCCGGTCTGCACGCCACTCACGAACGCGCGGGGCGGTGATCTCGTCCAGGTCCAAGTCCGCGAAGGCGAACAGGTGCTTGTCGAGGAGGTACCGGTACAGGTCCCGTGTCAGCGGGGCCAGTTCGCGTTCCTCCACCCACTTGTCCGCGTAGGCCCGGAAGCTCACCGCGCCCGCTTCGGGGTCCCGCCAGTCTCCCCGGCGGATCTCCGTCTGCTTCTCGGCAAGCCAGTCGTCGGCATCGGCGTTCGTCTCGAAGGTGAACGGAGCTGGCCGCATGACGCCGTCCGGGCCGGGATAGCGCGCCTGGTACCGGCCGGAGGGAAGCCGACGGATCGCACCGAAGCGACGCCGCCGCCCCTTGTCGTTCGCCATCAGGCAGCCCTCCCGTAGCGGGCACGGGGTCGCCTCAGCGGCTGCACCGTGTGCGAGTCGACGAACTCCGCCACCGCGCTCTCCGGGATGCGCACGTGGCGACCGACCTTCACGTACCGGATGCGCCGTTCCTCGATGAGTCGCCGGGGGGAAGCGGGCGGAGGTACCGAGCAGCTCTGCGACCTGGTCGACGGACAGGTAGCGGTCGTTCATGTGGTCGGCTCTCCTTCCGTTCCGGGGGCGGGTTCGAGTGATGCGGACAGCCAGGCCTCGGCACGGGCGAGGCCAGTTCCGGCGAAGACCCAGTGCGAGAGGACGAGGGTGGTTTCCGTCGGCTCCGTCTCGACGGGCGCAGCGACTTGTGCGCGACGCCAGTCCGCACGAGCTGTGCGCAACGCGCCGAGGGTGGTGGAGTAGCGGCGGGACTTGGAGAGGTGGCCGCGGAAGCCGAGCATGTGCGCCCAGGCGCGTAAACGGAGCTCGGCGAGCTCGGGGCGCGCGCCGAGGGTCCAAGCCACGCGGATCATGCGTCGGGCGTGGTCGGAGATGCGTGCTTGGGCCAGCTCGGCGAGGAACTTGAGCGGGCGGTCGAGAGTGCCGGTCGCCGTCTCGGCACCCTTGGTGGCGTACTTCGCGATGTACGAGGCGACGGCTCGTTCGGTGAGTTCCTGGCCGTCGTCGAAGTCGGCGGATCGGATCGTGCGGACGTCGAGTTGGCGGCCGAAGGCGAAGGCGTGTGCGCGACCGTCGATGGTCGGGCCGTCGACGCGGGCGGCGGTGGCTGCTGCCTGGATGGCGTCTGTCAGGAGCTCTGCCGTCGCCCACGCGGGCGGCGTCGTCCGTCGGTGCGGCGGTTGTGGACCGGGCCAAAGCCGGGGGCGGTGAAGGTGGCGAAGACGCGCGGGTGTGTGGCGACCTGGTCCGACGTTCCCTTGCCGCCGCGCAGTCCGGCAGTGATCAGGTGGTACGTGTCGCGGCGGTAGGTCTCGGCGCAGGCGGGGCAGCGGGTAGCGCGGCGGTTGTTGCAGCGGATGAGGAGTTGGCCGGCCGGGAGGGCGGTCGAATCGAGGCTAGGCTCGGGCTCGTGAGCGCGGAAGCCCAAGTCATGGCGAATCACCGTGTCCACGTCGTACCTGTCATCTTGGCTCTGGCCAATCCACCGTGGCAGCGGGACGTGTGGCTCGACCCTTCGGAGTTCGAGAACATCGACCACGTCTTCCACACGCTCTTCGATGACTTCTGTGACGCCGATGAGCCCGAGCGGTTTCTCGGCATCAGCCTGAGAACGGAGGAAGAGGTAACCCTCATGCGGGCCCTCGGCGTCGTGCTCAACGCTGCCGCCGCGGAGGCACCCCACGACACCGACGCTGAGTACCTTCAGGCATCGGCCTGGCCCGAAGTCGTGGCCATCGCCGGACGCCTCGCTCAGGTCATGGTCTCGAACGACCTGCGTTTGCTGAGCTGTGGGCAGCATCCGTGAGTGTCTAACTGCGTGACAACACCCACGCACAGCAGCGAACGAGCGTGGACGTCTACGGACCATCACCACAGGTGAACCGCGTCGCAGCCCAAGGCAGAGCCCTCGCCCAAGTTGCTTCGGACGAAGAGGTCATGGACCCCGCTATTCAGTACGGCCGAGGGATTTCGTGCTGCTGCAGTGCGTCCTCGTAACGCGTCAGCAGAGCGTCGAGGCCCACCAGGAGCAGGCCGGCTGAGTCCCGCGCGTCGACCAGGTCGCCCCGCCCGCACGCTTCCACCACCTCGGCCAGGTCACTACGAAGGATCTGAAGGGAGTCGCATTGCATCAACACACCCGGGAACTTCCGGCCAGGCAGGCGAACCACAGCATCGTTGCCACCATCAGTGAACAGTTCTGCCTCAACGCGCTCCATCACACCATCCGACCTGACATCAACGACGGCGTACACAGGCAACCTTGAGCGGCCGGACGCGCAGGGCGAGCGAGGGCATCAAGGCTCCCGGGTGGCCGGTGAAGCGAACTCCTAAAGCGGTGCTCACCCTCTGCTGCGCTCAGGGCGAGGGCGTGAAGCCAGCGGAAAGGTCCAGGTGGAAAGGGGAGCCCGGAGCCGTTGGGGTCCAGCCCTCACGAAGAGCAAGCTGGATGGTCTGGGCAACGTCGGATGGCAGTACGGGCTTGGCTTCGCGCCGGAACCAGTTGCTCGGGTGCGGCTGGTCGGTCGTGGCCACGAGCGTTGTCCCGGGGACGTCTGCGTGCTCGACCGCGAACGCGCACGGTGTCCAGGCAAGAGCCTGGAAATAGGTTGGCCTGCGTCGCAATCGCCAGCGGTAAGCCGTACCGTCGACGACGATGCGTCGCGATCCCTTGCGGCCCAGTGCCATGGCTCCTCCTCGACTCGGAGATGCTAACCAGTCCGACTCGCCCGGGCGTCTCAGTTTCCGTCTCATTCAGCCCCGTTCACGGCCGTTCATCGAGGACCGCGTGCCGAGCTCGCGTCACGGGGCAACCGCCCACGAACGCAGGTGAACGCCCCTGCACACCCCCCGCCGCCCCGCCACCACAGTTGGAAAGCGTGCATCTAGGCCTGGCATGTGGTGCTCTGCGCGTCGCATCCAGTTGTGGCATGGGGCGGCCGGATGAGACCGGTCAGCGGATCGGTGCGGAACCCGAGCGAGGCCAGGACGCGCTGTGGCGCGTCGGCGATCCACTCGCCGATCGCCGTGACGGAGGCGCCGGCCAGAACGGCGGCGGCTGCGGCGGCCAGCAGAGCCGGCTACGGGTGACGGATACCGCGACAAGCCCGCGGGTCGGGCACCAAGGCCAGATACCTCCGCAGGTCAGCGGCCATTTCCAGCGGGATAGGGCTGGAGGAGTCCCCAGTTGCTGCAGGCATAACGGCATCCGGGAAGATGGGCGCGCTGGCATGGACTCGCTCGGTGCTCGTACGGACTCGACACCCACATGATCACCAGCGGCCATGTCTGTCCTGATATCCAGGGTCACTCCGGAACGAAGCCGATAAACCAACACATCCTGCGCTCAACAGGCGAACCGTCCACCTCGCGACTTCTCAAAGACCCTGGGTACTGATCTCCGCAGCTCTGAGCTCCGGGGTAGTGGGGCGACCTTCAGAAAGGCCGTTTCGACGCCGTTTGAATGGCATGCAATCATCAAAAAAGCGTCGAATTTACTACCACGAAACTTGCCCTTTATTGAAAAATTACGCGAACCTCTGGGGCTCCTCAATTCGGAATGATTCGCTTGACCTGGCGATCGAACCTGAGTGAGTGTTCTGGACATGCCAGCTCTCATCGGGGGAGGGGGCAGTGAAGGGATGAACGTGCATCTCGATGTAAAGCGTGCCGCAGCAACCACCACGGCGGCATTGCTCGTACTCGGCCTGGGGGGCGGCGTTGCTTCGGCCGACGACATACCGGCAGACACCAGTGTCGTAGTCAACACCGAACCGCCGCGGGCAACGGAACCGGCTGACACGGACGTTGTCGACGTTCCTGCGAGTCAGGTCAATGCCGAGCCTGACATCCCGGGTAACGGCGACAGCGGCCCCGGCAACCACCCAGGCGGCCAGATCTGCGACCGGACCGCCGTCTACACGCCGACCGCTAAGGGCAAGGACTACCACGTAGGTATCGGCGCCCCCAACGCCAACCACAACGGAACCAGTCACACGGCCAGGTCGTCGTTCACCGCCGAGGCGTCCGGGACCGTGGGCATCTCTATCAGCGCGGGTCTCTCCATCACCATCGAGGCAATGATCGGCAAGATCGAGCAGAAATACAACGTTGACCTGTCCGCTTCGTTGACGGCCAAATTGGGCAACAACTTTCAGGTCGACACCCCGGCTCACAAGACAACACACGCGACCTACGGCGTCTACCGTCTGCGCAGCCAGGGTACGAGTTATGTGATCTATAGCAACTGCCAGACCTCGGCAAAGAAGACCATCACCAGCTACACCCCCCACTACGTCGGCTGGTACATGTGGGAGACGAACTGATGCCACACACTGGCGCGTCGCTCCGCGGAGCGATATGCGCACTTACCGCTGCCATGGCTGTAACTGGCTGTGGCTCCCACGGGAGCAGCGCCACCGCCCCCAGTTCTTCAAGCGCTGCTGCGAGCGCGCCATCGCCCAAGGCGACCACTCAGGGGCACGGTCTGTCGGTCGCGACAGCACCGAAACTTGCCTCTGACGGCATCACCGTGCTGACCTCCGGTACTCGAGTCACGGGCAGCGCCATCTACCCGATCCCTGGTGGAATGAAAGCAGGGAAGACTCTGGCGATCGCCATCAACTGCCAGGGCCCGGGGCGGCTTCGGGTTCAGGTGCCGCCGACAGGGATCTCATTTCCCCTCCTGTGCGAAAAAGGGAAGGTGTTGCCCACGATGAACGAAATCCACATCAGTAAGGGGCGCGCCACCGCCTCGCTCCAGTTCGCGGCAGAACAGGAGGTCAAGTGGTCTTTCGCGGTTGGCTGGGATCCTGACCCGCCTGAGCAGCATTAACTGTGCTGTGCGGCGAGAATCGATCCGCTTGAGAACCGATTCCTTTGATGCGCGTCAGCCGTCAGCGTTCACTCACTCCATAGCGTGAAAGCCTGCTCAGCGTAGACATCGATCGGGTAACCGACGTAGATATCAGCAACAGCCACGGTTCCAGCCGAGTTCATCGAAGCGGGCCAGCCCAGATCCAGGGCTGGCCCCCTTCGAGGTCCCTCGCCGGATCGAGTAAGGAGCAGTTGCCGACGCCCGCCCCCACCACCAAAGCTGTTGTAGAAGGTGACCACGTCAGCTGGGATGAGGCTTCGCAGTCGGTAAGCATGGCGACAGAGCGTACGACGCCGGAGCACCGGTGGACCATACGCGTGCGTGATCGGTCGGCGCATTCACCGTCGTGGCTGGCTGTCGTCGGCTGAGGTTCGTGCCACTGCCGTGCCAGATGCAGCGGTCAGCCAGGGTCAACGGGGGTGTCTCTCGGTCACGTGCTCGGCAACCTAATAGGTATCGAAGCTCCAGGTCAGCGCCTGCGCTCCCCCGCCTCTCTCCTAAAATGGTGGTCGGGTGGCTGTACAACAGCGAAGTACAGCAACCATCGCGACCAGCCCCGACCACCACCGGCCGGGAGCGACCGCCTGGTGTGCCTGACAGACCTCAGTGACCACCGTGCACATAGTTCGCAGCTAGGGACACACGTCGAGCGTCGACTTGGCTGCCGACGTACAACCATCCTGCTGCGCAGGTCATCTGATCACGCAGGTCAAGAGGTTGATCGAATCGCTCGGTCCGGCGTGGAGAAAGCACGGCGGGCCCTCATCTCTACTTGAGGAAGCACATGCATAGACAGGTCACGCCCACGAGTCCCGTGATCTTGAAGAACGCCGCGCGAGCCGCGGCCATCAGCACCGCGATACTCGCCGGCATGGTCACAGCCCCCGGTCAGGCAAGCGCCGACACCACCGGGCCCGTGGTCTCGGAGATCGGCAAGATCCGAACCGACACCGGGCTCGAGCTCACCGCCGACATCGACGCCCCGGCCGGCGTCACCTCCGTGACGGCCACCATCACCGCAGGCACGGCCAACGTGCCCGACACCTTCGTCAGCACGGTCACCGACTTCCACCTCGTCTCCGGCACCGCCACCTCCGGTACCTGGCAGAGCAGCGGCGCACTGGGACTCGACATCTACGCCGGGTACCGGGTCGCCATCACTGCGCAGGACAGCCAGGGCACGTTCTCCCTTCCCGGCCGCGGCATGCTCGACTACCGCCCCACGCCGGTCTTCCACGACACCGCCTACGAGCCCACGGCCCTCAGCTTCGAGCACCAGGACATCAACGTCACCGGCCGGCTGACCGAGTACGACCCGGCCAGCGGCGACACCAGAACCCCGTGGCAGACCACCGCCGCCACCGGCGTCTTCGTCACCTGGGACGGGCACACATCGCCACGCAACGCAACGGCAGCAGACGGCACCTTCACCTTCACCGTCCACCCCGGCAACGTGCAGAACACCACCCTTCACGTCTTCGTCCCAGCCACAACGACATACGCTCAGGGCCCGGACTCCGAGCCGGTCACCTCCGTCGACTCCCCCGTACGCATCACCCTGGACCGCACCGGCAGCACCGGCGCCCTGATCGGCAGCACGGAGGTCATCAGCGGAACCGCGGAACGCCAGGAGGAGGACGGCACCTGGGTGCCACTCGCCAACAGCCCGCTCCCGATCCAGGACGACACGGGCACACGAGCCGCCAGGGCGACCACCGACGCCACCGGGCGGTTCAGCGAGACCATGACCGTCACCAACTACACCACGATCTGGACCGTCAGCGACACCGGGCCGTTCCTCGCCCCTGCCAGCGTCAGATACACCGTCGCCAACCCCGTCGCGAAGGTGTCCCTGTACGTCAACAAGCCGACCGTCGACGCCAACTCCCGCCTGCACATCTCCGGACACCTGACTGTCCCCGACGTCCCGGGGCCGAGTAGCCGACGGGTCTACATCCAGCAGTCCAACGACGGCCACACCGACTGGACCAACATCGGCACCACCACGATCGACACCTCCGCCGACGGCTTCGCCGCCTCCGTGCTCACCGTCACCAACCCCCACGGCTACTGGCGCTACTACTACCCCGGCGCCCCCGGCTTCACCGCCGCCTACAGCCCGGTCGTCCACGCCGTCCGCTATCAGACCGCCATCAGCGGCGGAAAGCCCAGCAGCACCCGGGTCACCAAGCGCCACACCGTGACCATCAGCGGCACCCTCAAGCAAAACGGCTACGGCTACTGGACCCCCCTGCCCAAGGCCACCGTCCAGATCCTCTTCCGCCCCTCCGGCAGCAGCACCTGGCACCTGATCACCAGCGCCCACACCAGCAGCACCGGCTACTTCGCCGCTCACCCCACCATCACCCGCTCCGGCACCTGGCGCGTCGCGTACAAGACCCCCGACCAAGTCCACGTCAACGCCTACGGCCCCATGGTCAAGGTCACCGCAATCTGACGAACTAAGCGGTGCCGAACAGCAGGCCACCGCGGCAGTCCCCCGACCATGAAGTGGTGTAGCCAATCAAGCTGGCAAAAACGCAGTTCACAACCGGATTCGGGGCTACTGGGGCCGTTTCTCGGACTGACACCCCGACAGCCCGAGACGTCGACCCAAGCCGCCATTGCGATCCGCAGGCAGCTGAGCGCTGCCAAGATCCCAAGCAGGATCGGCTATACCACCCGGCGGGACGCCATCGCGCCCGTGCACCACAAGCGCACCAGATGCGGCGGGAAACTGCGGGGAACCACGGTCAGGTCGACCGGCTTCAGCGACGCCGCGGACCAGCCGGGCGACCAGATCAGGACAGCAGCGGGGCCGGTGTGCCCGCAGCTTCCCAAGCTGAGAGCGCGAGTTCGATTCTCGTCACCCGCTCCATGAAGAAGGCCCAGGTCAGAGACCCGGGCCTTTGTGCTGTGCTCTGCGATCACTCGCCGCGTGCCAGATTCGTGCCAGAAGGCTTGTCCGGGACCCTCCCGGCCGCGGCGGCCCGCGCCTTCCGCACGGTGGCATCGAGGCCGGCGGCGACTTCCTGCTCCCCACCCGGTGAGCGCGACGTCCAGCAGCATCGCCAGCCCGGCACCGTCCCCGTTTCGGGACGTTGATCTCGTCCAGGTCCAGGTCCAAGTCCGCGAAGGCGAACAGGTGCTTGTCGAGGAGGTACCGGTACAGGTCCCGTGTCAGCGGGGCCGCGCTGATTTATCACAGGGCGCCTGGAGGTGCATTCGGCCGCCCGCTATTGGGCCACCGGGCTGTCCGGTCGGCGGGGAGTGAACACCGGACAGGCCCTGGCGGATTCGGGCGCCGCTGGGCGCGGGGGTGGTCGGCTGGGGTGGCCCCGTCGCCGTCCGTCAGTCCACCAGATGCAACAGGACCGTGTCGGGGGACAGCAGCACGGCCTTGTCCAGCGGTCCTGAAGCGAGGAGGGGGCTGCCGGCGTCGGAAAACGGGATCGGCTGGTCGGAGAGGGTCACATGCCGCAGAGCGGGAGTGCGCCCCACCCGCTGTGAGGTCTCCTACGCGGGCGTCAGATGTACGAGGCGGCCGTGGTAGATGAGTGAGGCGGCCTGTTTCAGGCGGCGGACGCGGATGCTGACCTCGTAGGCGTCGATGCCGTCGATGGCGGCGACGTGGGTGGTGAGGTAGCGGTAGAAGTCCTCGGCGTCGCGGCAGATGACGCTGACCATCAGGTTGTGCCGGCCGCTGATGGCGCCGGCGAAGGCGACCTCGGCATGCCGGGCGAGTTCCTCGCCGGCCTGTTTGAGGCGGGCGGGGGCGACGCGCAGCCAGAGGGTGGCGTTGAGGGTGTGGCCCAGGCGCTCGGGCAGCAGTTCCACGTCGTAGAAGAGCGTGCCGGAAGTCTCCAGGGCCTCCAGGCGACGGGCGACTCGCGCGTTGGACCAGCCGGTGAGCTCGGCGAGGCGGGTGTGGGTGGTGCGGCCGTCCTCGGCGAGGGCGTCCAGCAGCGGGGTGTCCTCGTCCGTAGGGGGCCGCGGCGGCCCCGCGGGGGTGGGTGGCCGGTCACCGGTGAGCTGCCGTACCTGGTCAGGGGTGAGGCCGGCGCCGTAACCGGTCCATTCGCTGGTGCCGGTCTCGCCGAAGGGGTGCAGGAGCAGGTCGATGCTGACGTCGAGGACGGAGGCCGAGCGGGGCAGCTGGCGCAGCAGGACGTCGTCGCGGTGAGCCTCGACGGGGGAGCGGATCATGCAGATGATCTCCGAGCCGCCGGAAGCGAGGTTGGCGTAGGCGATGTCCGGCCGCTTGGCCAGGGAGTCCGCCAGGGGGCCGACCCGATCGGGGCGGGAACGAATGCGGGCCACCCAATGGGCCTGCCCGTACGCCGCAGGGTTGACCAGGCCGATCACCCGCATCACTCCGCTGCGGCGCAGCGCGTGGTAGCGGCGGGCAGCGGTCTGCTCCGACACGCCCGTCACCTCGCCGATGCGCCGGAACGGGGCGCGGGGTGCGCATTGGAGTGCGTGGAGGATTTTCCTGTCCACATCGTCGTTCACGGGGGGAGTCTGTCATCCACCGGGACTGCAGTGGAGGCTTTTGTTCATCTCGGGCTGCAAAGTTCATGGTCACAGGCGGCGAGGCGGATGCTGGGGCGTCTCCTTGAAAGGACGTGACTCCCATGAGCACGCGGTGGGTACCGCCGGTGGTCTGCCTCGGCACGTTCGTCCTGCTGATGCACCTGACCGCGGCGGGTGTGGGGCGACCCCGCCAGACGGCGTCGTGCACCGGTGCCCCCCGCATCCAGCGGGTTGTCGGTGACGTGGCTCCGGTGCCGGCGGCTGTGTTCACGGGCGTCTGCCGGTCGGCTGTCCGGCGGGGTGTCGCTGCCGCTCCCTGACCGGCCCGGAGTGTCCTCCTCGCATCCGCCGGGTGCTCCGGGCCATGAAGCGGCGCTGTGCCGACGAGCCGACCGCACCACGACACACGAGTAGCGCCTGATCATCAGAGAGGCATCCGTCCCCGTGCACTTCACCGTCGACGCCTTCCGCTCGACACCCCCGTTCGACATCCTCGCCAAGCTCTTCGGGCAGCCGGAGCACACCGACTGGCTCGACGAGAGCCTGTCGTGGAAGCAGACCTGCTACATCGGCGACTGGTCGTTCCTGCCGCAGACCCTCTTCCGCGGCCCCGGCGTGCTCGAGCTGTTCTCGGGGATCTCGGTCAACTCCTTCCGAAAGTTCCCCCTGGGCGCCTCCAAGCACGTCGTGCAGACCAACACGCACGGCCATGTCATGAGCGAGGGCATCCTGACCCGGCTGGACGAGGAGGACTACGTCTTTCACGGGCCGGGCGGCGACTGGGCCCGGTACAACCTGGAGCAGGGCGACTGCAAGGCCACCGCAGAGGACGAGGACTGGTTCGTGTACCAGGTCTGCGGCCCCGCCTCGATCCCGCTGCTGCTGGATCTGACCGGCGACGATCGGCTGCTGGACACCCCGTACATGCACGCGGTGCCCACCACCCTCGCCGGGCACCGCGTCTGGGCTCTGCGCCAGGGCATGGCCGGCGAGGTCGGGTTCGAGCTGCAGGGCCCGCGCGAGATCGGCGGCGCCGTGTACGACGCGGTCGTTCAGGCCGGGCAGAAGTACGGCATCCGCCGCCTGGGCAACCGGGCCGCGCCCATCAACCACCTGGAGAACGCGGTTCCCACCCGGAACCTGGATTACCTGCCCGCCCTGTACGAGCCCGAGCAGGCCGACTTCCTCGCCCACCTGCTCAGCTCGCCCTGGCACATCCCGCGGGCGTTCATCGCCGGCAGCTTCCAGGGCGATTCGCTTCGCGACTACTACCGCGACCCGGTCGAGCTCGGCTGGACCAGGCAGATCAGCTTCGACCACACCTTCCTCGGCGATGCCGTCCTCAAGGAGCGGCTCGCCAAGCCCGCGCGGGTGCTGCGCACCCTGGTGTGGAACAGCGACGACGTCCTTGACGTGCACCGCTCGCTGTACGGCGACGGCCCGCACCCCACCTTCATGGACATGCCCCGCGACCTGCGCGGCCACCTGTGGACGGACCGGGTGGAGCGCGACGGCATCCTCGTCGGCGCGGCCACCTCGCGCGGCTACAGCCACTACTTCCGCAAGATGCTCTCCCTGGCCGTGCTGAACGTCGCCGACGCCGAGATCGGTACGCAGGTCGACGTCGTCTGGGGTAATCCCGGCGACCCGGTCAAGCGCATCCGGGCCACCGTCGCCAAGGCCCCCTTCAAACGCGTCCGTTCGCGCGCCGAGCTCCACGCCCACCTGGCCGCGTTCCGGGCCGGGTCCGGACCGGCCGCGTAAGCCGCGGAGAACCCCACCCACCGACGCCTGCGGGACGCCACCGGCAACATCCCGCAGGTCAGGGCTGCCCGCCCCCGGCACGGCGGCCCCCGTGCACCGACCCCTGTCCCATCCAACCGACCGCGGCACACCACGCCGCACGGGAGAAAGCGGAATCTCCGTGAACGCCACCACAACGGCGATCAGGTCGACCGACCGGCGGGCGGCCACCATCGTCATGGCCTGCCTCGGCGTGTTCGTCGCCTACCTGCCGATCACCACGGTCGCCGTCAGTCTGCCCGCGATCCAGCGGTCACTGCACACCTCGACCGCCCAACTCTCCTGGGTCCAGGACGCGTTCGTCCTGCCCATGGCCGCGTTCATCATGACCGCCGGCGTCTTCGGTGACGTCCACGGCCGCAAGAAGGTCTTCCAGGCGGGCCTGTTCTGCTGTGCCGCCGGGGCGGCGGTCGCCCTGTGTGCGCAGAACATCCAGACACTGTGGGCCGGGCAGGCCCTGGCCGGTCTGGGCTCGGCCGCACTGCTGCCCACCACGCTGGCGCTGATCAGCCACGCGGCGCCCGACTTCCGCGAGCGCGGCAAGTTCATCGGCATGTGGGCCATGGCCATGCTCGCGGCCCTGGCCGTCGGCCCGGTCATCGCCGGCGTCATCCTCGAGCACTTCTCCTGGCGCTGGATCTACCTGCTGTCCGTCCCCCTCGCGCTGGTCGCGATGGCCGTCGCCGCCCCGCTGCTCACCGACTCGCGCGCCCCATGGGGGTCCCCCCGCTCGAGCGGAGCCGAGAGTGCGGGAGGACGCAAGCTCGACTGGCCCGGCCAGATCACCGCGGCCGTCGCCGTCACCGCCCTGGTCTACGGCGTGATCGAGGGCGGCGCCGACTCCTTCACCGCCCCCAAGGTGATCGCCGCCCTGGCGCTGGGCGTCGTCACGCTGATCGCGTTCGTCGTGGCGGAGAAGCGCAGCGACAGCCCGATGCTGGACCTGGCGGTGTTCCGCAGCGCGGCCTTCACCGCCACCGCCCTCATCGCCCTGATCACCTTCCTCGGGCTGATCGGCTTCTTCTTCGTCCTCAGCCTGTACTTCGGCATGGTGCAGCAGCTCGGCACGCTGGAGGCGGGCGCGCGGCTGCTGCTCGTGCCGGTCGCGGCGATCGTGGGCGGAGCCCCGGCCGGACGGCTGATGCACCGCGTCTCCGCCCGCCTCATGATCACCACCGGACTGCTGCTGAGCGCCGCCTCCCTGCTGGCCCTGACGAACATCGACGCCGCCACCTCCTACGGCTCCATCGCCTGGCGTCTGATCGTGCTGGGCCTGGGCATGGGCCTGGTCACCACGCCGATGACGGCCACCGCGGTGGCCGCAGTGCCGCACCATTTGGCGGGCATGGCCTCGGCCGCCAACAACGCCTTCCGTCAGGTCGGCGGCGCGCTCGGCCCGGCCGTCCTGGGCGCCCTGCTGTCCACCCGCGCCGTGGGCAGCCTGCCCGGCCACCTCGCCGACGCCGGCGTGACCGGAACCCAGGCCCACACCATCGTCGCCACGGCGAAGGAGGGCGGCCTGGGCGCGGTCGCCGGGATGAACCTCGGCTCCACGGCCAACCAGGTCTACGGCGCCCTGGGCGACTCCCTCCTCGACGGCATGCGCCTGTGCCTCGTCGTGGCAGCCGTCCTGGCCCTGATAGCCGCGGCTTGCGCGGTCGTTCTGCTGCGCCGCCCCAAGCAGCAGACCAGCACCGGCGCGGCGCGGACCGCCGACGTGGCACAGCACGGCAACCCGGACGCCTGTGCCGAGAACGCCCGGGCGGCCGGCACCGTCCAGCCCTTGGGACACCGCCGCAGCTGACCGGGCGGCAAGGGAAGGGGCATCGCCCGCGCCGGTCGCACGAGTCGCGGACGGTGCCCCTGCCCTGCGGTGGATCCGGCAGCCACGTGCCGGCAGAGCCCGAGGGCGGGAGGACGCACATCACCAAGCAGCTGATGGGATACGCAGGATCAGCGTCTCCGGCGCCGCCCGCGCTGTCACCTCCTGGCTGCTGAAACAGATCCAGCCGTGAGCAAGGTGTTGCTTCACCGCCTTGTGGAGGGAGGCGGGGAGGACGACGGCCCGGACACGCGCGTCGGCGGTGACCAGCAGATGCTCGATCTCAAGCCGGTCGCAGGCCGGACGGACGAACCTCGTGGCGGGTGTTCGGCAGCCGGCGCCCGTGGCCGACACGGCCGCACTGCCAGGCGAGGGAATCAGCCGAAGTGAACCGCACGGGTTGGATCGCCTTCCCAGTGCTGATAGTGACGTTGTCATGGCCATGAATGTGATGGAACTTCACAGCATCAATCCTTGGGAAGTGTCCTTCCTGCGCGAGGAGGTGGGCGGCTACTTCACCCACGGCATCGTGTGCACGCCGGGCGCGACGGTACTCGACGTGGGCGCCAACATCGGCGTGTTCTCGGCGGCCGTGTACGAACGGCTGGACGGGGACGTGCGGATTTATGCCTTCGAGCCGTTGCCCCCACTCCACGCGACACTTGAGCGCAACGCTCGCGACTTCTTCAACGGGCGCCTGACCCCGCTCCCTTACGGCCTGGCGTCTCGCGAGGACGAGCTCGATTTCAGCTACGTTCCGGCCGCCACGATCTTCTCTTCTTCCTCGCGAGATCAGGGGAACATCGAGGCTGAGCGGCGCCGGGTCACCGCAAGCATCGTCGAAATGATCAGTCAGGGCGGCCTGGGACCGGTCCTGCGCCGCGTACCCCTCCCCATTCTCACTGTTCTCGTCGGCCGCAAGCTGCGGGTGATGCGGCGCCTTGAGACGCACCGGGTGAAGGTCCGGACCCTGTCATCGGCGCTCGACGAGCAGGGCATCGACCGCATCGACCTGCTCAAGATCGATGTGGAAGGCGCCGAACTCGAGGTACTCAGGGGCATCGAGCAACGACACTGGCCGCTGGTCCGCCAGGCCGTGGTGGAGGTGGAGCGCTGGCGGCAGAACCGTGACGCGGTCTGCGCGACCCTCCTCACACACGGCTTCACAGTCAGCACCGAGCAGAACCCGGTGCAGCAGGCCGGCGACATAGGCATGGTGTTCGCGATCAGGCCCTGACCGCGTGTGGCACCCGACACCCGGCACTCGGCGGTCGATGCATTTGCCGGTCTCCTCCGCCGGGCGGCCACTCAGGGGAGATCCACGCTGCTCCGGGAGAACCACGGCAGGTGCTCAGCCCACGGCACCCCCGAGCCAGCCCCACGTTCGGCAGACCCGCTCCGCGATCGGACGGTCTCAACCTCAACTACGCAGCGGTGATGCGGTGGGGCGACCGCCCGTTTGTCCACCGAGACCGGTCAGCCGTCCCTCCGTGTCCTCCGCACCAGGGACGGCAACCCGCTTCCCACGCAGAGCGCGGGCTGCCCGCCCGCCGCTGGCCATCAGCCGATCCGTCTGCTCATGCACCGACGCATCTCCGACCAGGCGCCGCTCAGGAGGCCAGCAGTCCATACGCGCCGAGAAGCGCTCCCCAGAGACTGCGAACGGGCAGCCGATGGTCACCACTCCGGGGCACCAGGGATTCGAACGGTCGGCGGCCTACAGCCGTGCACGTCGGAGCGGTCAGTCCCACCATTCGTCGCCGGTGTGCCAACGCCGCACCCACTCCTCGAGGCCGCACGCCCCGTCGCCGGGAGCCGGGCAGCCAGCCGAGCGGCCGTTTGTGACGCCCGACGGTTGACTGCTGTCCAGGCGCGACACGTCTCCGAAGTCGCTCGTTCGCTGCGCGAGGACTCCCCTGGCGGGTAGCCCGTCAGTCCGCCCTGCCCCTGGTGCCTGTCGACAGCCGCCTGGCTCGGTCCCGAGTTCCGAGCCGGGCCGCCCGGGAATTCGCCGAGGGAGGACAGGCCGCGCGGCCGGCGTCTGAACAGTGGCGGGCCTGTGTCAACGATCTTTGACCGCGAAGGAGATCAACTTGAACACCGAATTATCATGATTCAAGAAGCGCTGACCTGGGGTCTGCTTGCCGGGGAGCCTCGAAGCCGTGGGGAGAGACCGCACGCTGGCGGAGAGCCTGCCGCCTGCCTTCCCGTCCCAGAGAACCGCCCCGAACCAGTGACTTGGGCCTGAGGCGCCCCGTGGTGCCTGTTTGTTGTCAGGAGCAGGTTTGAGTGCCGCTCTTCACCATCCACGGGCGAGACACGCGCGAACTCGCCACACGCCGACGCGTCGTCGTGTCGGAGGGGCCGAGCGACAAGGTCCGCGTCCGGTCCGAGGGCTTGCGCGTCGTGGACGGCGGCGCCGCCATCAGCGCCGTCTACGAGGACGAACTGCGGCGCACCGATGACCGCTGGCGCATCGCCAGGCACGCCATACACGTCAAGTGACGCTTCAGGCCCCGATGGCCGACCTTCACAGGTTCCCGTCCACAACCTGTGGGGGAAAGCACCTCAGGTGATGTCGTAGACATTGTGCTGGAGCAGATCGGTTGCGTGCCGGGCGATGGCCCGGTAGTCGGCGTCGCCGTGGAGGACGGCCAGGCCGTGGTGGGCGGCGGTGGCGGCGATGACGAGGTCCACCGCCGAGGCGCTGCGATGCTCCACGACAGTCCCGGCGTCGTCGAGCTGAAAGAGTCCCCGGCTCGAGGCAACCTTTTGCGGAGCCTGTGACCACAAGGGAGCGGATCCGGCCAGTTTCGGTGTCTGGATCCGAACTTCCTGTGAACGGCATGCAAGGAGAGCACCTCCCCATGAACAACCCCACGAACGGTGGGCGCCGCGGGCGTCACCGCCGTCGCTGGACCGCAACTGCTCTGCTGCTCGGCGTGCCCCTCGCCGTCGTGCCGTATCTCCTGTTCGCCCAGGAGGATTCGCAGGCCGCGACGGTCGACGGTGACGCCTACTACAGACTGGTCTCCGTGCGCAGCGGCAAGGTGATGGACGTCAACGGCATGTCCACTGCCGACGGCACCCGTATCCAGCAGTGGACCGACCAGAACACCGCCAACCAGCAGTGGAAGCTGAAGCCCACCGGAGACGGTTACTACGAACTGGTGAACCGCAACAGCGGCAAGGTGCTCGGCATAGCGGGCGATTCGACCGCCCAGGCGGCCGCGGCCGAGCAGCAGACCGACAGCTCCTCCACCTCCCAGGAGTGGCGGATCGACGATGTGAGCGGTTCCGACGCCGTCACCTTCACCTCCCGCAGGAGCGGCCAGGTCCTGGACGTCTCCGGAGGCTCCACGGCCCAGGGCGCGCCGGTCATCCAATATCCCAGCAGGGGCAGCACCAACCAGCAGTGGAAGCTGGTGAAGACGGCCGAGACCCGGACGGCCGGGACCGGCGCGCAGACCACGGCCGCGGCCGGACCGTATGTGTGGAAGAACGCCCAGGTGGTGGGCGGCGGTTACGTCACCGGGCTGGTGTTCAACCAGAAGGAGAAGGGCCTGCTGTACGCGCGCACCGACATGGGCGGCGCCTACCGCTGGGACACCGCGGCCGAGCAGTGGATCCCGCTCACCGACTGGCTCGGCGAGAAGGACTGGAACCTCCTGGGCATCGACGCGCTGGCCACCGACCCCGTCGACCCGGGCCGGCTCTACCTCGCGACGGGCACCTACACCAACGAGTGGGCCGGCAACGGCGCGATCCTGCGCTCCACCGACCGGGGCCGTACCTTCCAGCGCACCGATCTGCCGTTCAAGCTGGGCGGCAACGAACCCGGCCGCGGGGCGGGCGAACGGCTCGTGATCGACCCCGCGAACCACGCCACCCTGCTGCTGGGCACCCGCAAGAACGGCCTGTGGCGCAGCACCGACTACGGCGTGACATGGAGCCAGGTCTCCTCCTTCCCCGTCAAGGGCGGGGCGAGCACCGGCGCGGGCATCTCCTTCGTGACGTACGGCCCGGCCGGCAGCAACACGGTGTACGTCGGCGTCAACGACACGTCCACGTCCTTGTACCGCTCCACCGATGGCGGCAGCAGCTGGCAGGCGGTTTCCGGGCAGCCCACCGGCCAGATGCCGCAGCACGGTGTGGTCACCGGTGACGGGACGCTGTACCTGTCCTACAGCAACAGCATCGGCCCCATGGACGCGACGGCGGGCTCGGTGTGGAAGTACACCCCGGCCGGCGGCGCGTGGAAGAACATCTCCCCCTCGCAGGGCGGTTACGGGTTCTCCGGTCTGGCCGTCGATCCGCAGAAGCCGTCCACGGTGATGGTCACCACCCTGGACCGGTGGTGGCCCGAGGACGAGATCTACCGGACCACCGACGGCGGCACGACCTGGAAGGCCCTGGCCGACAAGTCGCAGCGTGACGCCTCCGGCGCTCCGTATGTCGGTACCCACACCGGGCACTGGATGACCGCGCTGGCCATCGACCCCTTCGACGCCGGGCACGTGCTGTACGGCACCGGCAACGCCATCTGGCGCAGCAAGGACGCCAATGCCTCCGACAGCGGTGGCACCAGCCACTGGGTCTCCGGGGCCCGCGGGCTGGAGGAGACCTCGCTGGCGGACGCGATCGCCCCTCCCGGCGGCGCCACCGTCATCACCTCCATGGGCGACCAGGGCGGCTTCCGCCACGACTCCCTGACCGAGGTGCCCGCCGGACGGCTGACGAACCCGCTGATGAGCAGCAGCACCGACATCGACTTCGCCCAGTCGGCCCCCACGGTGATGGTCCGCGTCGGCACTGGCGGCGCGCAGGACGGCGCCTACTCCACCGACGGCGGCAGCACCTGGAACGGCTTCACCGCGGAACCGGTCCCCAGCGCGAACAGCGGCCATGTCGCCCTCGCCGCGGACGGCTCCACCATCGTCTGGGCCGAATCAGGCCAGGCCCCCTACCGCTCGACCGACAAGGGAGCGAGCTGGTCGAAGGTCAGCGGCCTGGGCACCGACGCCGTGGTCGTCGCCGACCGCTCCTCGGCCAACACCTTCTACGCACTCACGGGCGGCACGCTCAACGCCAGCACCGACGGCGGCGCGACCTTCACCCCCCGCGCCACCAACCTCCCCTCCGGCAGGCTCACCGCCGTCCCCGGCATCAACGGAGACCTGTGGATCGCCGGCGGCGGCAACGGGCTGCTGCACTCCACCGACGGCGGCCGCAGCTTCACCACGCTCGGGTCGGTGAAGTCCGCCTCGGCCCTCGGCTTCGGCAAGGCCGCACCCGGCGCCGACTACCAGGCCCTCTACCTGATCGGCACCGTCGACAGCGTCACCGGAGTCTTCCGCTCCACCGACAAGGGCGCCACCTGGCTCCGCGTCAACGACGACGCCCACCAGTGGGGCGCCATCGGCAGCCTGGGCATCATCACCGGCGACCCCGACACCTACGGACGCGTCTACATCGGCACCAACGGACGCGGCCTCCAGTACGGCGACCCGTCCTGACCCCGACGCCCGAGCGGGGCCGCTGCCACAACGGCCGGCGGCCCCGCCCTGGCTGAGGGCGCGCTTCATCCTGCACGAGGCCCTGAGGGAGCTCGGCCGGCCGACCCTCTGGTTCCGCCTTCCCTTGACGCCCGCGTCCAGACCCGCGTCCAGACCCGCGTCCTGACTGGGCCTGGTCGACCGTCTGCGCCTACCCGCCGCTCAACGCCTTCGTGGCCCCGTACGGCGCCCTGAGCCGTCGGCCGGGATGCGATGCGGTTCCGGCCGCCGCCGTTGGATGGTGGAGTCGTGACACTCCCCCGCCTAAAGGCGGGGGCTTCTCGGCTCACGCCGGGAAGTTTCCTGCTTCACAGCCGACTGCCCGCCCGGAGAACTCCGTTGAGGTCTTACGCCGGCTCCACAGGCCGACACCGCCAGTCCGGCGGCCAGAAGGTTCTTCGCCGCGTTCACGTCGCGGTCGTGGGTCGTCCCGCAGTCGCACGTCCATGTGCGGACGTGCAGCGGCATCTTCTCCTGCAAGGTGCCGCAGTGGGAGCACAGCTTGGAGGAGGGGAAGAAGCGGTCTACCGCGATCACGTCCCGCCCGTACCAGGCGGCTTTGTACTCCAACATGTTCCGGAACTCCGACCACGCTGCATCCGAGATGGCGCGGGCCAGCTTCCGGTTCTTGACCATGTTGCGTACGGTCAGGTCCTCGATCACGATCGTTTGGTTTTCACGAACGAGTCGAGTGGTCAGCTTGTGCAGCCCGTCACGGCGGCGGTCGGCGATCCGGGCGTGGACCTTGGCGACCTTGCGCCGGGCCTTGGCCCGGTTGGCTCCGTCGCCCTTGGCCTTCTTCGCCAGGCGGCGCTGAGCCAGGGCGAGGCGGGCGCGGTCCTCGCGCTCGTGCCGGGGGTTGGCGATCTTCTCCCCGGTCGAGAGAGTCAGCAGGTGGTCCAGTCCGACGTCCACGCCCACGGCGCTACCGGTGGCGGGGAGCGGCTTCACGGACGCGTCATCGCACAGCAGGGAGACGTACCAGCGCCCGGCCGCGTCCTGGGACACGGTCACCGTGGACGGCTTCGCGCCTTCAGGGAGCGGCCGGTGCCAGACGATGTCCAGCGGCTCACGCATCTTGGCCAGCGTCAACGAGCCGTCGCGGAAACGGAAACCGCTGGTGGTGTACTCAGCGGACTTTCGGGACTTCTTCTTCGACTTGAAGCGCGGGTACTTGGCCCGCTTGCCGAAGAAGTGGTGAACGCCACTTGCAGGTGCCGCAGGCACTGCTGAAGTGGTACGGAGGAGACCTCGTTCAGGAACGCCAGTTCCTCGGTCTTCTTCCACACCGTCAGCATGGCCGAGGTGGCGTTGTAGTTCACCCGCTCCTGCCGCGCCCACGCCTGAGTGCGGGCGGCGAGTGCCAGGTTGTAGACCTTGCGGACGCAGCCGAACGTGCGCGACAGCTCGGCTGCCTGCTCGTTTGTGGGGTAGAAGCGGTACTTGAACGCCCGCTTCACATGCGCCGTGGTCACGCTCACAAACTAGCGTCACGGCAGTAAAGATCAAACCTGCGGGTCAGAGCACGGTCTTTCGCCCTGGCGGCGAAACCCCGCACCCTGCCCTGCTCCGCAGGGGTCCGATTCCTCCCTGCCCTGAAGGACGGGGATTCCTCGGAGGTACACGATGACGCTGCGGAAGCGGTGGCATGTGAACCCACGGTGGCATCACTGCCACGACAGGGCTTTCAGAGCCGTGTACGGGTCGGCGTTCCCAAAGCGTCGAGTGCGCCCACGGCCCCGTGCGTATGAGCCGAGCCGCCACGCGGCCGTTCTCCCGCGCACCACCAGGACAGTCGCTCTTCTGCGTCCTCCGTCGGATGCATGCCCAGGCCATGCTCGGGGCACAGGGGCCACGCCTGCCACAGAAGCTCCACGACGGTCTCCTGCGCGGCATCGGCGACGCTCGCCACTGCGGAGGCAAGGCTGTCCTGTGAGTTCGGGTGCAGGGGGTTGCCGTGCCACTCGCCGTTGGCCATGGCGACGTAGACGTTCTCCGGCTCACCCGCGTCGTAGGACGGAAGGGCCAGCAGTTGCAGGGGTTCCAGCCGGGGAAGCGTCACCCTCAGGTCCCGGTTCACAAGGGCGAGAGCCTGCTCCCACAGGGGGTATTCGCCCGGCGGGACGCGGCGAGGCTCAGGGGGGTCGAAAAGAGCGCACATGGGCACCATCCTCCGCCACACCAGGGACAGCCCCAACCGCTCTGCGAAGCGCTCCGGGTGAAGCCCGGATCAGTCTTCGGCGTCGTGGAAGTACACCGTGGGGCCAGGCCGAGGGCCGTCCGCGGTGATCTCCGTATGCATGACGAGCACGGTGTACGAGCTGACGGTCTCCTGGAGCCGGCGACCAGCCGTTGCAGCAGCTCGCTGATCTTTCGTGGACGGGCGGGCGGCGGTGCCGCTTCTTCTCCACGCCGTCGAGATCCGGGGTGACCGTTCGGCACGCAGAAAAAGTTCTGTGGATCTTCGCGGCAACCTTTTCGGCCTCTCTGGCCACTAAGTGGTGTCCGACCAAGTGGTCCGGTCACATGCAACAGTTGAAAGAGAGCACAGGCATGTCCCAGGAACGAGAGCGCAGACATGTCCCCGGTCTGCCCACGCCATCGGTGGCGTCCCGTGGCGGCCACCGTGCCGACGACGGCGGCGCGCGCGGTGGCCGTCCGAAGCATCGTGGTCGTCGGCTGCTCGCGCGCCGGGGGCTCTGGGGAGGTCTCGCCATGGTGGTCGTGGCCGGCTCGGCCGTCGTGGTCAGCCAGGCTTCGGCGGACCAGAAGACCCTGGACCTGAAGAAGTGGTACGTGCTGGTCAACCGCGACAGCGGCAAGGTGCTGGACGACCGCGGCTCCGCCAAGAACGACGGCGCGGCAGTGGTGCAGTGGAGCCGTCACGGCGGCGCCAACCAGCAGTGGCGGTTCATCGACTCGGGTGACGGGTACTACCGGCTGCAGAACCGGACCTCCGGCAAGGTGCTGGACGACCTCGGCTGGTCGAAGACCGCCGGCTCCGCCCTCGTGCAGTGGAAAGACCTGAACGGCACCAACCAGCAGTTCAAGCTGGCCAAGTCGTCGAACGGCTATGTGCGTCTGGTCAATCGCTTCAGCGGCATGGCTGTCGGCGTCAAGAACGCTGCCAAGGCCGACGGCGGCAACGTCGTCCAGAACCGCGACCAGGGAGGCTCCAACCTGCAGTGGAAGCTCGTCGCGGCCGGCAGCGTCGGCGGCACCGGGAACCCGGGGAACTCCGGCAGCACGCCCACGCCCGGCGCCAGCGCTCCGGCGAGCCAGGCTCCGAGCAGCACCCCGGCGTCTCCGTCGGCGTCTCCGCCCCCCGCCAACGGCACGTCGGCGAAGAGCTTCATGGGCAGTGACAAGGTGCTCATCGGCGGCTCGATGTCCGAAACCTCGTTCAACGCCGCGCCGTTCGACGTGCGCTACGCCTATATACACAGCCAGCCCGCGCCCTCGTCGGCCGCCTATACGGCGTCGCGTTGCAAGGATGAGTGGTCGGGCTGGTGGGGCTGCTGGGGCGGCACCAGCACGGCGCCCGGAAACCAGGTGACCTGGCAGGACAGCGTGGCGGCCAAGGCGACCTACCAGGGCAAGTCGCGACCGCAGAAGTACCTGTGGACCTGGTACTCGTTGCGGGACCTCGGGGACGCGGCAGGCGAGGGTGACGGCCCGGGCGAGGTCAAGGCCATCAACCGGACCGACCTGCTCACCAAGTACCTGAACGACTACCGCTTCTTCCTCCAGAAGATCGGCACGTCGCACGACGCGATCGACCTCGAGCCCGACTTCTGGGGTTTCGCCCGCTCGCTCGGCAACCTGCACGAGGTTCCCGCGCAGGTCAAGGCCTCGAATCCGACGGACTGCGGATCGCAGGAGAACAGCGCCTCCGGACTCGCCCAGTGCCTGATCTCGATGTCGCACAAGTACGCGCCGAACACCGCCGTGGGGCTGCACCTCTCCTGCTTCGACTGGGAGAGCGACATCCAGAAGTGCGTCAAGGACTACGCGGACCTCGGGGCGAAGAACGCCGACTTCCTGGTCAGCGATGTGTCGGACCGCGACGCGGGCTGGTACGCACAGCCGGCCCACGGCAGCCGTGACACCTTCTGGAACGACCAGAAGGCCGCCGCCTCGCTGAAGTTCTGGAAGACGATGGCCGAGTCCGTGGGCAAGCCGGTCGTCCTGTGGCAGATCCCCGTGGGCAACATGGCGGGGAACAACACTCCCGGCCACTTCAAGGACGACAAGGTGGACTGGTTCTTCTCGCACATGGACCAGGTGGCGAACGCGCACATCGCCGGGCTGCTGTTCGGTGCGGGATGGTCGGAGCAGACGACGCCCGAGACCGACGGCGGAAACCTGATCAACAAGACGATCGCCCTTCACAACTCGGGCGGTACAGCGCTTAAGTAGCAGTGCAGCACGCCACACGAAAGGCGCCCCCATCTCTTCGATGGGGGCGCCTTTCGTCGTCTTCGTCGGGCTGGTGAGTACCGATCAGGCGGTCAGCGCTTCAGGGTGAGGATGCCGGGGCGGTACGGCAGGTTGTCGTAGGAGGTGTTCGGCGGGGTGTCGGGGGACTTGCCCTGGTAGAGGAACTGCAGGTTGCAGGGGTCGACGGTCATGGTCTGGTCGGGGTTGTTGCGGACCAGGTCGCCGTGGCTGATGTCGTTGGTCCAGGTGGCGCCGCTGTTGGCCTTGCCCGCGAAGGGGTTGGCCTCGGTGGCGGCCTGCGGGGTCCACGGACCGTTCAGGCCGGTGGCGGTGAAGGAGCGGAAGTAGCGCTGCTCGCTCGCGCCGCGAGCCTCGACGATCATGAGGTACTGGTTCTGGCCCTGGACCTTGTAGACCTGCGGTGCCTCGAACAGGTTCTTCACCGTGTCGCTCATGACCGTCGTGTACGACGAGCCGAAGCTGCCCGGGAAGTTCCCGATCGGCATGGTCGCCTTGTAGATCTTGCCGTTGTCACCGGCGAAGAACAGGTACATGTTCTGGTCGTCGGCGATCAGGGTCTGGTCGATCGGGCCGGTGGCGGAGTCGGTGCGCGGGATGCTGCCGGTGAACAGCTGCTGCGGCGCGGACCAGCCGCCCGGGTCGGTGGGGTCGCTGGAGGTGCGGTAGCTGAAGGGCCACGGACCCCACTGGTACGCCAGCACCCAGATCTTCTTGGGCGCGAAGTAGAACAGTGTGGGCGCCACCGCCTTCTCGCTCATGCCGGTCTGGCGGGCCGACGCCATGTCCGACCAGTTCGTGAAGGGACTGAACGCCATCGAGCCGTAGGACGATCCCGAGTAGTCCGACCCGTAGACCAGGTGCTTGCCGTTGTAGGTCACGGTGGTGAAGTCCTTCAGCGAGGCCCACCCGTTCGCGGGCTGCGCCAGCGCCTCCGTCGAGGTCCACCGGTAGGTCGACGGAAGAGCGCACGTGTCGCTCTTCGGCGCCGCGGTCGTGTCGCTCTTCGGTGCCGCGGTCGTGTCGCTCTTCGGTGCCGCGGTCGGCCGGAAGGTCCAGCGTTGGTTGGCGCCGCCGCCATTGGTGTCCCAGATCTGGACGGGAGTGCCGTTGGCGGTCCGACCGCCGGGGAGCTCCAGCGCCCGGCCGCCGGCGACGTTGGTGAGCGTGTAGGAGCCGTCGCTGTTCCGCTGGGCCTTCCAGTGCTGGTGGGCGCCGCCGTTGTCGTCCCAGACCGTGAGCCTCGTGCCGTTGGCCGTCCGGCCTGCCGGCTCGTCCAGTACCCGGCCGCTGGCGATGTTGGTCAGGGTGTAGGAGCCGTCGCTGTTCCGGCCCGCCCGCCACTGCTGGTTGGAGGCACCACTGGCGTCCCACACCTGGAGCGGGGTGCCGTTGTCGTTCTGTCCCGCGGGCTCGTCGAGCACGCGTCCGGCGGCCGCGTTGGAGAGCGTGTAGACGGTGCCGGAAGTGATCTCCCCCGCCTGTGTGCCACCACTGCCGGTGCTGCCCGTACTGCCGACACTGCCCAGAGTGGTGAGCACCGCGCTGTAGGCGGGCTTCTTGTTGCCGCCCGCGTCGAACAGCAGCGCGTTCTCACCGGTGCGCCAGGAGTCGCTGTCGCGGATGCCCCAGACCGTGATGCCCGTGCAGCGAGCGACGTTCACGCACGCCTGGACGGCGTTGGCGTACGCGGTGGCGGGCGCCTGGGCGATGTCGAGCTCGGTGATCTGGACGTCCACGCCGAGCGCGGCGAAGTCGGACAGGGTGGTCCGGAAGCCGGCGGGTGGGCCGCCGGCGCCGAAGTGGCTCTGGAAGCCGACGCAGTCGATGGGCACGCCGCGTGCCTTGAAGTCCTTGACCATGCGGTAGACGCCCTGGGTCTTGGCGTCGGACCAGTTCTCGATGTTGTAGTCGTTGTAGCAGAGCTTGGCGGAGGGGTCGGCGTTCCGGGCGGTGCGGAAGGCCTCCTCGATGAAACCGTCGCCCAGCACGTCCTGGAACACGGAGCTGCGGTGCCGGCCGCTCCCGCCGTCGGCGAAGGCCTCGTTGACCACGTCCCAGGCGTAGATCTTGCCCTTGTAGTGGGTCATCTCCTGGGTGATGTGGTTCTTCATCACCGTGCGCAGGGTGTTTGCGTCGGTGATGGACTTGACCCAGCCGGGCAGTTGGGAGTGCCAGACCAGGGTGTGACCGCGCAGGCGCTGGCCGTGCGCGGAGGCGTGGCTGACGATCGAGTCGGCGGCCGCGAAGGTGAACGATCCGCGGGAGGGTTCGACGGCGTCCCACTTCATCTCGTTCTCCGGGGTGATCATCTTGAATTCCCGGTCGAGAAGGGCGGAGTACGTGGAGTCGCCGAGCCTGCCCGCGGCCACTGCCGTGCCGAAGTAGCGGCCGCTGCCTGCCGCCGCGTCGGCGGCCGTGGTCGGCGTGCGGGCCTCCGGCGTGCGTGCGGCCAGCGCGACCAGCGGTACGGCGGCGCCCGCGGCGGCGAGGACCACGGAGGCGGCGATCACGCGGCGGGTGGCCGGACGGCGACGATGAGAGCGGTTCTGATCTGACAACGGCATGTCCTTCTGGCACAGCGGGCCTTGATCCGGCCTCGGTTCACCCGCCAGTTGCCGCCACGCACACAAAGGTTGCCGCGAGCGAGGGAGGCATTCCCACGGCCGCTGTCGTCGCCTTGCCGCACAGCGGTGTTCACCGGGTCGGGACGAACCCTCCCCGGACCGACGCGGAGCCGCCCGAACCCTGTGCGTCGACGCGGTAGCCGTCGCCCGCGGCACCGCGCACGCCGGTGCCGTTGTTGAACTGCGCGGCGAACTCATGGTTCCCCGGCGGCACGGTCAGGCCCGGCTTGAGGACCCAGCGGTAGACCAGCGCGCCGCCGGCCTCCTGGACGGTGACGGTGAAGTCACCACCCGGCAGGGTCTGCCAGGTGCCGGTGTTCTTCGCCCCGCCGGTCTGCACGATCCGGATCTCGACCGTGAGCGAGGTGAGCGGCTGGGTCGTCTTGAGGACGAGGTTGCTCTGCGTCCAGTAGACGGTGCTCTTCGGATCCAGCGAGCCGGCCGACCACAGCGGCCCGTTCTGGTTCTCGCCGGCGGCCGGCGAGGGACCGGTGGCCGACGGAGTCGGGCGCACGCTGCCCGGGGTGGTGACCGGGGCCGGCGCGACAGGGGTGGGGCGGGCCGATGTCGGGTGCGGGGAGCTGACGGTCGGGTGCGGGGAGCTGACGGTCGGGGACGGGGTGGCCGGCGTGGTCACGGTGGGCGGCGGCGACGGGGTCGCGACGATGGCGGCGACGGCGAGGCCGCCGGTCGTCAGGATGCCGCCGGCGGCGAGCCCGGCGAGGGCGACCCTGGTCCCGGACCTCGCGAACGGTCGCGCGCGGTGACGGACGGCGGGGCCGGCCATGCCGCGTTCCACCCGGGCCAGCATCCGCGCGCGGTCGGGCAGGTGGGCCTCGGCGGCCTCGCGCAGCCGACGGTCGATTTTCTCGTTCACCGGTTCCTCCTCCCTGGCACCAGATCCCCGGCCGCTCGTGCGCCCAGTATCCTTTCCAGCTCGGCCATTCCCTTCGAGGTCTGGCTCTTCACCGTTCCGACCGATATGCCCAGCGCTGCCGCCGTGTCCTTCTCCGACAGGTCGAGGGCGTGCCGCAGCACCACGCAGGCGCGCTTGCGGAACGGCAGCCGGGCGAGCGCCGCGCGGACGTCCAGCACGGCCGCCGTGTCCGGCCCCTCCACCTTCTCGGGGCTGCGGGACCAGAACAGCGTGATCCGGCGTCGCTCCCGCACCGTGCTGCGGATCCGTCCCCGCGCCAGGTTGGTCACCACACCGCGGGCGTAGGCGAGCGGGTGGTCGGCCTGTCGCAACCGGTCCCAGCGCTGCCACAGGGCGACCAGGGCATCCGCCGCGAGGTCGTCCGCCGCGTCGGTCTCGCCGGTCAGGAGGTGTGCCAGACGGGCGAGTTCGGCGTAGTGGCGTTCGAAGAATTCGTGGAACTCCGCGGACGCGTCATCGAGGACCATCCCCCGGTCGCCCTCTCCTTGCCATGATGCGCGATTTGATTGCACATTTAACAACAACGGGGGCGCAGCCTAACAGCGGCGAGCCCGGGATTCGAACGGCGGTCCTGCTCGGTTGCGGGGCGGTGAAGGCTGACCGGCGGGCTGGTCAATGCCGGGCGAACCGGACCCCGGCCTGACTGCGCGACGTCCTCGCAGTCAGGCCGGGCCGCCAGGGCCGTACCCGGCATGGCGACGGCGACGCCACGCCCGATCCGTGAGCAGAGCGCGGCGGAGACCTGCGGTCCCCTGCCCGTCCGGGCAACGGGCAGCGGGCAGCCGGCGCTCGTGCTGCCGGGTGGCGCAGGACATCGTGGTGGTGGCGGCGTACGGCGGGCCCCAGGTGATCGACCCGCAGGGCGGTGCACGCGGCTGATCGGCGGGTGGCCCCCGAACGCACCGGGTTCCCCTGCCGGAGCGTGAGGTGCAAGCTGGAAGGGAGGCCGCCTCCCGATCCCGGGAGTGGGCTCGGGACGACGCGGTCTCGCCACTCCGAGTGGGCCCTTCAGGGCTCGGCAGGAGGGAAGCGAGATGACAGAGCAGGTCACCACCGGTACACGTTGGCGCCTGGCCGGTGACTGGTTCGATGTGTGCAAGTGCGCCATACCGTGTCCCTGCACGTTCGCGCAGCCCCCGACCTACGGCGACTGCGAAGGCGTGCTGGTCTGGCACATCCGGGAAGGCAGCTTCGGCGACGTGCCGCTCGACGGTCTCAACGTCCTGATGCTCGGCTCCTTCGTCGGCAACCCCTGGGCCGGCACGCACACCGACCCGTACGCCGCGGTCTTCCTCGACGAGCGCGCCGACGAGCGACAACGCGGTGCGCTGGGAGCGATCTTCGGCGGTGAGGCGGGCGGATGGCCGGCGCAGTTCGGGGCGATGCTGCACCCCGAGATGCGCGGCATGGACGTCGCCCCCATCCACGTGGAGATCGACGAGGACCTCGCCGCCTGGCGGGCGGAGATTCCCGGCCGGGTCACGGCCGCCGCCGAGGCGCTCACCGGCCCGACGACTCCGGACGGCGCGCGTGTCCAGGTCCACAACGCCCCGGGCGCCGAGGTCGGCCCCGGCCAGGTCGCCACCTGGGGACGGGCCACTGCCGACCACGCCGACGCCTTCGGCTTCTCCTGGGAGCGCTCGGGGAAGTCGAGCAAGCACTTCAGGTTCGACTGGAGCGGTCCTGAGTGAGGCGGAGCCGTCGCGCGTCCCCGGCCACCGCGGCCGGTCACGGTCGGTCCTTGCGGGACCTGCCGCCGTAGCGGGACCTGCCGTCGTGGGGGCCGGCGGCTCGCGGAGCCGGGTGCGTCACATGCCGTCCATCGAGGGCGTCGACGCCTGCAGCCCGGGCAGCAGCCAGTCCTGGAACGGCGCGAGCACGGCGAGGACGAGGAACGCGACGCCCACGACGCGGCCGAGCAGCGCGCCACGGGACCACAGCTTCTCCACGAAGATCACCACGGCCAGCAGGGCCATCGCCGCCACGTTCATCACGCCGAGCGGGATCAGGACGACCATCAGTCCCGCGCAGCAGCCGACGCAGTAGGCGCCGTGGTGGCAGCCGACGCGGAGATCGCGGGCCGGCTGCCGGAATCCCGCGTAGCGCACGAGGTGAGCCATGGGGTCGCGGCAGTGGCGCAGACAGACGTTCTTGAGGGGGCCGAGCTGATACAGGCCCGCCAGCAGGAAGGCGACCGCGCCGATCCAGCGTCCCGCGGTCGGATGGTCGTCCACGAGGCCGCCGGTGAAGGCCAGGGCCGCGTAGGCGAGCAGGCCGAATGCGGTCCACACCAGCAGATAGCCGCAGACGAACTCGGCGGTGCGCCCGGTCCGCGTCCAGCCGGAGGACTGCCGGCCGATGCCACGCACCCAGGTGAGGGCCACCGGCGCCATGGACGGCAGCATCATGGCCGCCGTCATCGTCACCCACAGCAGCAGGAACAGCGGCAGCGCCATCCCCATCGTGCCGGCCTCGACCCCCATGTCCCGCGCCTGCGCGATCGTGAGCGCCCAGGCGGGCACCGCGATCAGGACGACCAGGAGCCAGGCGACGGCGAGATCCCGCGCCGGCAACAGCCCGCCGCCCGCGCCGGTCGGCGCGGGCGACCGGGCGGGTGCGAGGGCGGAACTCCGGATGTGACGCATCGGCGTGTACTCCTGCGGATATGTCCAGGACAGCACGCATCACCCCGCGACGCGACCTCGCACGGCGGGGTCCAGGGCCGCGCCCTCGCGGGTGACGCCGTGGGGCTCGCCGGTGACGCCGACTCCGCCGCCGGGCCGGGTGGAGTCCGTCTCCGCGGGGTCGGCCTCGCCCCGCGGGGGGCGTGGGCGGGAGGATGGGCGGCATGCGTATCCGCATCGACGCCGTCGACCTGCCCGGCCTCACCCGTCCCGCCTCCGCCGACGGCCGAACGCCCGCCTACGCCAACATCCATGTCGCCGTACAGCGCCGGGACCGTCCGGCCGAACTCCTCGACCCGCAGCCCGGCGACGCGTCGTCCGCGACCTGGACCCTGGAGTGCACCGCGAGCGCCACGCCGGCCGGCACCGAGGTCGTGGGGCCGTATGTCCAGCACCGTCTGGGCCGGCGGTTCGTCTATCTGTCGTGGGGGACGGTCGACGAGGCGGGCGTCTTCACCATGTTCCGCCGCGCCAAGCTCATGCTCGACGCCGTCCCCGCCGACGTCCTCGCCGCCGCGGCACGCGAAGGACTGCTGGTCGGACGGCTCGGCCTGACCGACGCGCAGGGCGGGCCCCTGTGCGCACGGGTCGAACCCCCGCACATCGCCTGGACCGCCGCATCCGCCGGCCCGGGGGCCTCCTAGGGCGTGTCCGCGTCGGTGTTCTCCGCCACGCGCAGCCACTCGGTGCCGCCGACCAGGTACTCGTGGAGGGGACGGCCCCGGCTGCCGCTGGTGCGGAACGGCTTCCCGTGGTCGTCGATCCGTACGGTGCCCTGACGGCCGCCGCTGGACCACTGCAGCTCCACGTACCACTTCACGTCGTGGGCACGGACCCGGGCGGTGACGTACAGCACCTCGGGATCGGTCCGGCTGACCTTGTAGGGGACACCGCGCTGGCCGGCCCTCGGCACGATGACGGGGTGGGGGGCGTCGAGGTCCGTGGCGAACGACCTCGTCTCCACGCCGCCGCCGCAGCCCGACGACCCCAGGTAGGCGTACCAGGCCGGGGGCGCGCTCGAGTCGACCACACGGACGTGCAGGGACTCGATGACGACGGTGTCGTCCCCGGTGCCCTGAACGGTCAGCGCCACCCGCTGCCCGTCGGCGGCGACGGCTCCGTGCGCCTTCACCCAGCCCGGCACGTCCTGCCCCATCACCGGCGGCGAGACCTCGGCGGGCGGCCGGGCGCTCAGGTACTTCCCCTCGCACTGCGGGTCTTCCCACGCATAGGTGCGGGTGCTCACCGTCAGCGGGACCGCGTCGCGGCCCGGGTCCGAGGACGGCGTGGCGCCGGCCGTCGCAGGTGGCGTGGTCGCGGAGGGGTCCTGGGAAGGGCTCGGCCGCGCCGACGGGAGTGCCGGGGAGCCGGCGGCGGACCGCGGTCCGGAGGAGGTCACGGCGTCGGCCCGCCGGCCGTTCTCCGCCGGTCCCCTCCCCGCGCCCCTCAGGTCGAGCGTGAGCGCGGTCGTCACGGCCACGAGCGCGGCGGTGCCCGCCGCGATCAGGGCCCATCGCCTGCGGGCGGTCAACAGGAGCGCCGGCGTGCGGCGAGCGGGGCCGGACGGCCGCGACGACGCTTCGGCGGCGGACCCGGGTGCGGCCGGACGGGAGGCCGGACCGGGGCCCGGGTCCGGCGTGGTCGCTGCGGACCGGTCCGCCGAGTCCCGGTCCGCCGAGTCCCGGTCCGCCGAGTCCCGGTCCGCCGAGTCCCGGTCCGTGTCCGCCGTCGCGCGCCGGGCGCGCTCCCGTGCCGCGTCGGCCAGGACCCAGCGCCGGTGCAACTCGCCCAGCTCCTCGGGGGTCGCCCGGCACACGCGGGCGAAGCGGGCGACGGCCGCGTTGTCACCCGGCACCCCTTCCCCCTTGCAGTACCGGTGCAGCGTCGAGGTGCTCATGTGCGCCCGTTTCGCCAGGGCCTCGTAACTCAGCCCCGATCGCTGCTTCAACGCGCGCATCAGCGCAGCGAACTCAGCGATCTCTTCCGCCGCCTTCACCAGTCCTCCATTCCGTTCGACATCCCGGGAGGGTCACGTTTCTCCAGGTGAGAGCCGGTTCGCGCATCCCGTCGTCCCGAAACGTCCCAGGGCATGGCGGATGGGACGCCGCACGGCACAGGCTTGTGTCATCCAAGCACGGCGCCTCGCCGGACCCGGTGATCGGGCCCGTGCAACTCCGCTTGCGCAGAACGCACTTCCGGCGCGCCCACCTGCACGCCGCGCACTAGAGAAAGCAGTTCCTCCATGCGTACCGCCCCTCGTTCCGTCTCCCGCGCAGCCGCCTCCTCCATGGTCGTGGCCGCCGCCCTCGGGCTCGTCGGCGTCCAGGCCGCCGCGCAGACCGCGACCGCGGCCACGAAGGAGGCCTCCTCGATCGTCACCTGCACCACGGCCAACACCAGGCTGACCGTCACCGAGGCGGCCCGCCCGATCAACCACCTGCTGCTCAAGGCCACCAACACGGGCACCAAGTCCTGCTACGCGTACAGCGCGCCCTATCTGCGGGCCGGCGCCGACGCCCAGGCCGTGATGGCGTGGGCCGACGAGACCACGCCGCAGTCCGTGGTGACGCTCAAGCCCGGCCAGAGCGCGTACGCGGGCATCCTGACGTACTCCCCCGACGGCGAGGGGGGCTCCACGGTGAAGACCCTGGGCGTGTTCCTCGCCGACCGCAAGGGCGACGCGACGGACCAGGAGAAGACCCTGAACCTGCCGAACAGCGGTGTCTTCTTCAACAGCGCCGCCACCGTCACCTACTGGCAGGACAACGCGGCGGACGCCCTGGCCTGGTAACCGCCCGGAGGCCCGGACCGACCACGGCGGATGGGCGGCGAGGGCCGCCGGGTGATGGCCGCGGCCACCCGTGATCTGGACCCGGCCGGCTTCGACCCCGACGGCGACCTCCTCGCCCACGTCGCCGAGCTGCGGATCACCAGCCTCGTCGGCATGGTCGACCCGCCCCGCGAGGACGCCCGGGCGGCCGTGGCCGGCGCCCAGGCGGGGCACATCCGGGTCCGCATGGTGACCGGTGACGACGTCACCACCGGCGCGGCGATCGCCCGGCAGCTCGGCATCCCCGGTGAAGCGGTCCTCGGCGCCGACTTCGCCGCCCTGAGCGAGGACGAACAGCTCGCCCGCATCGACGACATCGGCGTGGTGGGACGCGTCGCACCCGAGCACAAGGTGCTGCTCGCCGACACGCTCAAGAAGAGGGGCGACGTCGTGGCGATGACCGGGGACGGCGTCAACGACGCGCCCGCCATCAAGGCCGCGGACATCGGCATCGCGATGGGCAGCGGCACGGACGTGGCGAAGAACGCCGGACGGATGATCCTCTCCGACGACGCCTTCGCCACCATCGTCTACGCCGTGGAGCAGGGCCGGCGGATCTACGACAACCTCACCAAGTACATCCGGTTCGTCCTGCTCCTGCTGGTCACCTTCGTCCTGACGTTCCTCGGGGCCACCGTCCTCGACATCGCCGCCGGTGAGCCGTTCACCCCGCCGCAGGTGCTGTGGATCCACTTCGTGGTCAACGCCTCGTTCGGCTTCGCGCTCGGCTTCGACCGGGAGAGCCCCGGGCTGATGCGCCGCAGGCCGCGTCCGCGCGGGGAGTCGGTGCTGACCCGGCCCGTCCTGGTGACGGTCGGGGCGGGCGGCGGGGCAGAACGGAAGGACGGCCCGTGCACGGGGGCGCGGTGGACGTCCCCCGACGCACCCGATTCCGACCCCGGCTCCACCCCGGGCGGGGGACCGTCCACCGACGAGCGGTGACCGCCGCCGTGCCCGTCAACGGGTGACGGCATCGGCTCCGGCACTGCCGGGGGCGAGCCCGCAGGTGCCGGACCTCGACGCGCCGTCCTGTCCCGTCATATCCACGACGATCCGGCCGTCGACGTCCAGGCTGTAGGCGATCGTGCAGGTCAGCTGACGCAGGGCGGTGTCGTCCAGTCCGTTCAGGACCAGGGGCACGCGGGTCGTGACCCTGCCGGCCGTGGCGGCCCCGACCCGCACCGTCACGCCGGGGAGAGCGGCGGGAAGGGAGGTGTCCAGGCCGGCGGCCCGGTCCTCCTCGTGCGGGCCGGCGAGCAACATCATGACGACCTTCTCCGGCGCCACCGGTGCCGCCGGCGTGCCGGAGCCCTCGTCCGCCGAGCCGTCCCCGACGGTCACGGTCGAGACCTTCGGCGTCCGTATCACGGGGCGCACCCGGCCGTCGGGGGAGCGGAAGAAGAGCACCACGTCGGTGCTGTGGGTGAGGAAGGCCTGGACGGTGGCGGGGCCGCCCGCCTCGATGACGTCGGTCTCCGGGATGCCGCAGCCGCCGAGCAGGGGAGCGCCGAGCACGAGGGCCACCGCGACGGCCGCGGCACGCCGGCGTATCCGCGCAACGCTCATCCGCCGGCCTCCTCCACGTGGAGCGGTATCTCGACGGTGAAGACGGCGCCGCCGCCGGGCAGGTTCCCCGCGTGGATCGTTCCGCCGTGCAGCCGCACGTTCTCCTGGGTGATCGCCAGCCCCAGGCCGCTGCCCGCCGAACGGGTACGGGCCGCGTCGGCCTTGTAGAAGCGGTCGAAGATGTGCGGGAGGGACTCGGGACGGATGCCGGGACCGCTGTCCACGACCTCGGTGACCAGCACGGGCACGTCCGGGGGCCGCTCCTCGGTGCGCAGGCGCACCGTGACGGGTGCGCCGCCGTGCCGCAGGGCGTTGCCGACGAGGTTGGCGACCACCACGTCGAAGCGGCGCGGGTCGAGGCGGGCCCGGATGCCGCCGGGCAGTTCGACGCGGACCCGGCCGTCGGTCCAGTGCCGGTGCTGCAGCGTCTTGCCGATGGCCTCGGCGACGTCGACCTCGTCGGTGTTCAGCTCGGCCGCGCGGGCGTCGAAGCGGGAGATCTCCATCAGGTCCTCGACGAGCACGGCGAGCTTCCCGGTCTCCGCGCTGACCAGCCGGACCGCCCGCGCGGTGTCGGCGTCCAGGTCGTCCGCGTCCTCGTCGAGGACCTCGGTGACGGCGAGCATCCCGGCGAGCGGGGTGCGCAGTTCGTGCGAGACGTCGGAGGCGAACCGGCGGGCGCGCTCCTCGGCCTCACGCAACTCCCGTACGGAACGCTCGAGTTGCGCCGCCGACTCGTTGAAGGTGCGTGCCAGGTCCGCCAGTTCGTCACTGCCGCGCACCGGAATGCGGGTGTCGAGTCGGCCGCTGCCCATGCTGCGGGCCGCCCGGCTCAGTTCCCGCACCGGGCGCAGCACGCTGCGGGCGGCGAGCAGGGCGGGGATCAGCGCGACGACGAGGCCGGGCACGGCGCCGTCCCGGGCGGCGGTGAGGAGCGCGTCGACGTTGAGCTGCTCGTCGGTCATCCGCATGACGGCGTACAGGACGAGACCGCTCGGCAGCACGCTCGACGCGCTCGCCTTGAAGACGGTGGGCATGGCGATGGTGAGGTAGGGGACGCCGTCCTTGACGACCCGTTCGAAGCTGCCGTGCGGGTCGGCCACCGCGGCGCGCCGCAGTTCGGGCGTGATGACGGTGGAGACGGGGTTCTCGCCCGAGGAGGCGCGCAGCGAGCCGTACTCGGCGAACACCACCCACGGGTGCGGCTTGCCCTTGCGGGCGATGTCCCGCAGCACCTCCTCCAGGCCCTCCCTCCGCACCGGCAGGGAGAAGCCCGTCTGCTGGACCTGGTCGCGGAACGACGTGACCGCCGTGTCCTGGGCGGTCTCCAGCAGCGCGTTGCGGGCCTCACGGTAGGTCAGGGCGGCCGTCGTGCCGGCGCTGACGGCCGCGACCAGCAGGAAGGCGAGCAGCAGCCGCGTACGCAGACCGAACGCCCTGACCCGCGAGCGCTCCTCGGCGGACGTGCCGCCTCGTCCCGCGTCGTCGCCGCGGCGCGGCCTGCCGCGCCGGAGGGCGGTGATCACAGCGGTCCGAAGCGGTACCCGAAGCCGCGCAGCGTCTGCACGTAACGGGGGCTGCCGGGCTCGTCCTCGATCTTGCCGCGCAGCCGTGCCACGCATGCGTCGACCAGCCGGGCGTCGGCGTGGTAGCTGTGCTCCCAGACGTGCTCCAGCAGTTGCTGCCTGCTGAAGACCTGCTCGGGGGCGGCGCACAGGTGCAGCAGGAGCTTGAGCTCCGAGGGGGCGAGGGCGAGCGGCCGGCCGGCTTTGGCGACGGTCAGTCCGACCCGGTCGACGGTGAGCGCGCCGTACACCTCGATGGCCGGGCGGCCCGGGCTGCCGTCGTCCAGGCGGCGCAGCACGGCTCGGATCCGGGCCTCGATCACCTCGGTGCGGGCGGGCTTGACGATGTAGTCGTCGGCGCCGGCCTCCAGGCCGATGACCACGTCGAAGTCGTCCCCGCGCGCGGTGAGCATGATGATCGGCAGCTGGCTGCGCTCGCGGACCTGCCGGCAGACCTGCACGCCGTTCATTCCGGGCAGCATCAGGTCCAGCAGCAGCAGGTCGGGGCGGAACTCGGCGAGCGCGGCGAGGCCGGCCTCGCCGGTCGCGGCCGCCCGTACCTCGTGGCCGCGGCGGCGCAGACCGAGTTCGACCCCCTCGCGTACGGAAGGGTCGTCCTCGATGAGGAGCACGCGGGGCATCGGCGGTTCTCCCTCGGTGGTGGTCGGGTCGTGGTCAGGTCCGGCCCGGTCGCCGGCGCAGCCCGCGCAGCAGCGTGTCGAGTTCGGCGAGCCGCAGCGGACGGGCGAGCAGGGCGAAGGTGAGGACGACGACGACCGCGCCGGCAGTTGCGGCGACCAGGGCGCCCGCGTCCGCCGCGCCCAGGGCCGCGAGGTGGCCGAGCGCGGTGGCGGGGACGGCGGCGAGCAGCAGCCGTCCGTGGGCGCCGACGGCGGACGAGCGCAGGGGGTGGGCGACGGCGAGCCGGCGGCTCAGCACCCGGCCGGTCACCGCCCAGCCCGCGCACAGCGCCAGTGAGTACGCCGCCGCCATGCCGGTCACCGCCCAGCGGGCCGGCAGCAGGTGTGCGGCGGCCAGGGAGAGCGCCGCGTTGAGGGCGACGATCACGAGGTTGAGCAGGAACGGCGTCCGGGTGTCGGAGAGCGCGTAGAAGGTGCGGGACAGGACGTACTGGCCCGACAGGGCGACGAGTCCCGGCGCGAAGGCCATGAGGATTCCCGCCATGGCGACCGTGTCGGCGGCGCTGGTCCTGCCGTACCCGAAGACGAGGGCCATCACCGGCTGGGCCAGCGCGAACAGCGCGCAGGCGGCGGGGACGACGGCCGAGGCGCTGACGCGCAGGGCGTGGGAGACGTCGCGCCGCACGGCGGCGGTGTCCCCGTCGGCGGCGGCCGCGCTCATCCGGGGCATCAGCGCGGTCACCACGGAGACGGTGACGATGCCGTGCGGGACGACCCACAGGACATAGGCGTTGTTGTACGCGCCGTATCCGGGGCCGCCGTCGAGGCCCGCGGTCGTGGCCAGCCGGGTGGTGACCCAGTACGCGGCCTGGTTGGCCAGCACCAGCAGCACCAGCCAGCCGGCCGAGCGCAGCGGGCGGGTCAGTCCGCTGCCGCGCCAGTCGAAGCGGGGCCGCCACCGGAAGCGGGCCGCGCGCAGCGCGGGGACGAGGGCGAGCGCCTGGACGACGATGCCGGCGGTCGTGCCCCAGCCGAGCACGGCGGTCTCGGTCGCGGTGAGCGTGTCCCCGCCTCCGAGGGCCAGGGCCAGGTATGCGCCGAAGACGGCCATGACGACGACGTTGTTCAGGACCGGCGCCCACATCATCGCGCCGAACCGGCCCCGCGCGTTGAGGACTTGACCGAGCAGTGTGAACAGTCCGAGGAAGAAGATCTGGGGCAGGCAGTAGCGGGCGAACGCGGTGGTCATGGCCGCCTGCGGGCCGGTGTAGTCGGTGTACGCGTCGACGATCGCGGGAGCCGCCCACACCGCGGCCGCGGTGAGCGCCAGCAGGGCGGCGACGCAGACGGTGACCAGCCGGTCGGTGTAGGCCGCGCCCCCGTCGTCGTGTTCCTTGGCGGCCTTGACCAGTTCGGGCACGAAGACGGCGTTCAGCGCGCCGCCGAGGAGCAGCATGTAGACGATGGTGGGCAGGGCGTTGCCGACGGCGTAACCGTCGGCGGTCCGCCCGATGGTGCCCACCGCTGCCGCGACCACGGCGGACCGGACGAAGCCGGTGGCCCGGGAGACGACGGACCCGGCGGCCATGACGGCGGTGCTGCGTCCCGCGGAGGCCTCCTTCGCCGCCTTCGCCGCGCCCGTGGATTCCGTCGCGCCCATGGCCTGCGTCGCTTCCGTGGCCGCCGTCCCTTCCGTGGCCTCCGTCGCTTTCGCGCTCCCGGCGTCGGCCGCGTCGGCCGGTATCGGCGTTCGCTTCATCGGCGGTTCAGGTATGCCTGGAAGGCACGGTGGAGCGCGTGGTTGGCGCTGCCGGTCATCGGTCTCTCCCATTCCCCCAGCGTCTCGACGACGTGTCCGCCGGTGCCGAGCTTCCAGCGCAGCAGTCCGTACGCACGTTCGTCGGGATCGAGAGTGGAGGGTACCCCGCGCATGTCGTAGACGTCGGCGCCGAGAGCGTGGGCGTCCAGCAGCATCCGCCACTGCAGGGCGTTGGAGGGCCGGACCTCGCGACGGTGGTCGGCGGAGGCGCCGGTCTGGTACCAGGCCCGCCGGCCGACCGTGATCAGCGTGTGGGCGGCCAGGACCTCTCCCCGGTGACGGGCGAGGTACAGCCGCATACGGCCCGGTTCCTCGGCGTTGAGCGCGGCGTACTGACGCTCGTAGTAGGCGAGCGAGCGGCCCAGCCGGAAGCCGTCGCGCCGCTCGGTGACGCCGAGCAACCGGTGGAACTCGGGGAGGTCCGCCGCGCTGCCGACCACCACCTCGACGCCCTCCTTCCGGGCCCGGCGCACATTGCGTCGCCACTCCTGGTTGAGCCCGGACCACAGGTCCTGCTGGGTACGTCCGGCGAGCGGCACCTGGAAGACGTGCCGGGGCTGGGCGTCACCGTCCTCGCCGGTTCCGTCGCCGCCGCAGCGGCGCCAGCCCCGGGCCCGCAGCCGCTCGGCGACGGCGGTGCCGAGCGGGTCGACCTCGCTGGCGAGGACGTCGCCCAGGCGTCGGCCCGGCCCCGTGAGCGGCTTGAGCAGGGCGGCGTCCCAGCGCCGGTAGGCGGGCGACGGGCCGATGCGCACGGCGAACGCGCCCGCGCGGCGCAGGTGTTCGAGGAGCGGGTCGAGCCAGCCGTCGACGTCGGGGTCGTTCCAGTCGGCGACGGGCCCTTCGGGAAGGTACGCGAAGTACTTGCGGGTGCCGGGGAACTGCCGCAGCAGCACCAGGGCCACGCCGGTCAGCGCCCCCGCTTCCGGATCCGGTCCCCAGCCGAGGAGTCGGGCGCGCCAGCCCTCCTTGACGTCGGCCCAGGACGGGCACTGGAGGAAGCCGGCGCCGAGGGCCGCGCCGTCCGGCGTCGCGAGGAAGGCGCGGTAGGTCTCGGCGGTGATCGGACGCAACGTCACGCCCCGGTCCCGGGCTTGGCACACACGGCTGGGCGGCACGAGCAGCGCTGACACAGTCTGAGCCTCTCCTTCTCCCCGGACCTGTCGCGGGGACACAGCAGATGCTCACAGCGGCCCATGACCGCTCCGCACGGTGAATGTGACCGGACCATGACCGTTCCTCACCAGTCGCCGTCACATTGCTCCATAGCGGCTGACCTCGGGTTTTCCCGCTCTACAGTCACGTCATCGCCGACTCACCGACGCCGTTCGCGTCCTTCTCGGAGGTCCCGTTGCCTCGTATACGCGTACTCACCCATGCCCGCGTCCGGGCCGCCGTCGTGGCCGCCCTGCTGGCGCCGCTCGCCGCCTGCTCGTCGAGCGCCGGCCCGAGCGGCCCCGACGCCAAGGGACCGTCGGGCGCCGCCGACCGCCCGGTCACGGTCACCGTCACACCGACGGGAACGAGGGTCCCGGCGGGCCGGCCCGTGACGGTCACGGCCACGGGCGGCCGACTCACCTCGGTGACCGTCACCGACGCCGAGGGCCACCGGCTCGCCGGCAAGGTCGCCGCCGACGGCCGCTCGTGGGTCTCCGACCGCAAGGCCGTGCCCGGTGCGGCGTACTCGGTGACGGCGGCGACCCGGACCGACGGCGGCACCGACAGGAGCACCAGGGCCGCGTTCACCACGGCTCCGGCCGGCAAGGTCAACAAGGTCGACTGGCGACCGGGCGCCGGCGCCACCTTCGGCGTCGCCCAGCCCGTCTCCCTGGTCTTCGACCGTCCGGTCAAGAACCGCGCCGAGGTCGAGAAGCAGCTGAAGGTCACCACCTCGAACGGCACCAAGGGCTCCTGGGGGTGGATACGCGACTGGTCGGGCGGCGACCGGGTGGACTGGCGGCCCGAGGCCTACTGGAAGCCCGGGACCAAGGTCACGCTGAACGCGGAGCTGAACGGCACGGACTCGGGCCCGGACGGCGGCTGGTTCGTGCGCGACTACACGACCGCCTTCACCGTCGGCGCCCGGCAGATCGTCAAGGTCGACCTCGACAGCCATCAGCTCACCCTCGAGCGGAACGGCGAGACGGTGCGGCGCATACCGGTCTCCGGCGGGACGCCCGGCGGCGACAAGCGCTCCTGGCGCGGCACCGCCGTGCTCATGGCCAAGGAGGGCACGATCAACATGAACTCCGAGACGGTGGGCCTGGGCAACGCCTACGACAAGATGGTCGACTACTCGATGCGGCTGACCTGGTCGGGCATGTACGCGCACGCCGCGCCGTGGAACGCCCGCTTCTTCGGCTCCGCCAACCACAGTTCCGGATGCATAGGGATGAGCGACGCGAACGCGGCCTGGCTGTACGGGCAGGTGCGGCCGGGCGACCCGTTCGAGATCACCGGCAAGGAGACCAAGGGCGTGGTCGCGCCCGGGAACGGCTTCGGCACGTGGAACCTCTCGTGGGCCGAATGGCAGCAGAAGAGCGCGCTGCGCTGAGACCAGGCCGCTCCGGGCGTCTTCGCGGAGCGGACGCAGCTCGCCGGATGCCTCAGCCGGCCCCGGGGCCTCCGCCCGCGCGGCCGGCGAGCAGCGCGGTGTGGACGGCCCAGCCGGCCACCGCGCCGACCGCGTACCAGAGCAGGTCCGGGGGATCGAAGGTGGAGCCGAGCACGAGGCGGGCGAGGGCGCTGCGCCGGGAGAGGTCCGCCGGCACGGAGCTGAGCTGGAGGAACTCGACGGCCCAACTGACGGCCAGCGCGCCGCCGGCGGCCGTCAGGGGCGTCACCCGCGGCGCGAGGGCGACGACGAGCGTGAGCAGCAGGACGGTGTACAGCGCGTCCCCGCCGTACTTGGCCACGTCACCGGCGGCCACGGCCCGGAGCCCGAGCCCCGCGCCGACGGTCAGGACCGCGGCGCCGGCCGCCGCCGTCCGGATCCGCAGCGGGTCGGCGGCGGTGCCGCGGGTCTCCGAGATGCCGGTCACAGGGCCTCATACTGCCGTACGGCCGGACGGCCGTGCGGTCGTCAGGCCGCCTGCGGGGCCGGGACCGCGAAGCGCGGTGACGGGACCTGCGGCAGGGTCCGCTTCGTCAGGCCGGCGAGGGTGGCGCCGGGACCGATGTCGCCCACCGACGCCCGCCGCGCGAACGGGTGCCCGGACGACATCAGCAGCACCCTCGGCTGCGACACCAGCACCGGACCCAGCGTCAGATCCGGCTCGGCCAGCGGGGGTTCGGTGACCTGGAGCTCGACGTCCCCGGTGCGCAGCGGACCGTACCTCAACGACACGCGCCGCCTCGACGCCAACACCGGCGGCCTGCTCGTCGAGCACGGCGCCCGGGCCCTGCTGATCGACGCCGGGTTCGGGCCGCGCGGTACCGGAGGACCCCGCCCACCCCGACCGGGGCGTGGTGCACGGCGGGTCGTTGCCCGGCAACCTGGCCCTGCTCGGCCGGTCGCCCGACGACATCGACACGGTGGCCTTCACCCACCTGCACCGGCGACCACGTCGGCCGGGCCTGCGTCGACCCCCCGCTGTTCACCAGGGCGGCCTTCGTGATCCCCAAGGCCGAGTGGGACCATCGCGACCCCGCGCTCACCGCCCTCGAACCCCGGACGAGGCCGGTGGCCCCCGGCGAGGAGATCTTCCCCGGAGTCCACGCCCTGGCCCTGCCCGGCCACACCGCAGGGCACACCGGCTTCGTGATCGCCTCGCACGGCGCCCGCCTGCTCGCCTTCGGCGACGCCCTGCTCTCCTCGCTCCAGATCCGGCACCCCGAGTGGTCCGCGGTCACCGACGCCGACCCCGCGGGGTCCGGGCGCCGCCGCCGCGGCCTGATCGCCGAGCTCCTGCGCCCGGACACCCTCGGCTTCGGCATCCACTTCGCGGACGTGGTCTTCGGCCGGGTACGGCCACACGGCGCCGGCGACGGCGCGGTCTGGCACCCGCTGTGACCTCAGGCCCCTGGCGCCCGGCCCCGCGCGCCGGGCCCGAGCGGGGCTACAGCGGTTTCACCGCGGAGGCGTGCTGCTGTGGTTCCGCCTGACGGGGCAGCACCGGCTTCGGTTCCCACGCCGCGGTGGTCCGCAGATAGGCGTAGACGACCGAGCCCGTCGCGAGGACGAGGAGCGGTCCGTAGAACCACGGATGCCCGGCCATCTCCAGCGGCAGGTAGCGGTACGACAGCAGGAGCGCGACGAAGACCGTCGTGCCGTACGCGACCAGCCGGATGCCCGACTGCGCCCAGCCGCGGTCGTGCGCGCGCAGGGCTCCTTCGATCGTGAGGGTGAACACCACGCCGGCGAGGATGTCCACGCCGTAGTGGAAGCCGAATCCCAGCGTCGCGGCGAGCGTGGCGACCAGCCAGAACGCACCGGCGTAGCGCAACGTCCGCGGACCCTTTCGGGTGTGGATGAAGATCGCGGTGGCCCATGCCGTGTGCAGGCTGGGCATGCAGTTGCGCGGGGTGACCCCGTCGAACGGCATCGGGTGCGGAGGGCTGATCGGCGGCGGAGTCGTCGGCCACAGATCGGCCACCGCCCACTGCACGCTGGAGTGCGACTCCTGCCACAGGCTGACCGCGGTCCAGTGCTCGGTGCCGTCGCCGTAGGCGAAGATCGGTCCGACCACCGGGAAGATCATGTAGATGCCGGGGCCGAGGAGCCCGATCGCCAGGAACGTGCGCACCAGATGGTGGCGCGGAAAACGGCGTTCGGCCGCGACGTTGCGGAGTTGGTACAGCGCCACGAGGACCGCGGCCACCGGCAGTTGCCCGTAGACGAAGTCGAGGACGTTGAAGCCGATCGCCCCGGTGGCCGTGACGGCGCGGCCCACGAGCCACGACGGGTTGCCCAACGCGTGATCGGCGATCGCCACGTACTGGTCGAGCACCATCGGGCGGGTCGCGGAGGTGATGAGCAGCCAGGTGTCCCCGGTCTTGCGGCCGGCCATCAGCAGCAGGGCCAGCCCGGCGCCCTTCAGCAGCAGGGCGCGGTCACGGCCGGTGCGGCGGGTGAGCGCGACGACCACACAGCCGAGGGTCACCCACAGCGCCCCGTTGCCGAAGGGGTGGCCCTCCGTCACCTTGATGCCGGCCGCCCACCGGACCAGCAGGAAGCCGAGGTCGATGCCGATCGCGGCGCCGACCGCGATGAACCGTTGCCGCCAGTCCACCACCACGAGCATCAACGCCATGCTGGCGTACAGCAGACCGCCTGATTTGGGCGGGAATATCACCTCGCGCGCCTGGCTGGTGATCGGGCCCGGCAGACCGTAGTGCCGCGCGACGATCTCCAGCATGACGAAGAGCCCGAGCGCCGCCACACCGGCCGCCGCCCACAGGACGGCCTTCGGACCCTTTATTCGCGAGAACACCCGTGATGACATAGGTATCAATTGTCTGACCAGTGTGTGAGATGCGGGCTGAACAGGTACTTTTTCGCGCTGGACGGCGTGCCCTTGCGGTAGGGGACGGACAAGGAGGGGCGTTCCTCGCGAGTTCGAACATGTTATCGGAGCGGTGCACGGACTTCGCCGGGTTGTGTTTCGGTCGTCATTTCGGGCGTCATCTTTACGTCCGCCGCCCTCGCCGTAGGCGCGATGCCCCTCGTGCTCGCCGCCGTGACCGGCGGAGCGGCGCAGGCCGTCGCCTCGCGCACCGGCTCCGTGTCCATCTACGGCACGGTCGACGGTCAGCTCCACCAGTACGGTCAGCTCCACCAGTACCTGGTCCCGCAGGCCAAGCCCTCCGGGTCGGCCCGCACAGGCCGGCACGTCATGATCGACACCGGTTTCGCCCTGAAGACGCCGGCCGCCGCGGGCGACGACCGCATCGTCGCCCCGACCTCGGACGGCCGGCCGCTCCGCTACAAGATCAACGGCGTGGCTCGACCGGGACCGCCCCGTCCTGAAGTCCAGCGGCCGGCCCGGCGTGGACTCGCTCACCTCGCCCGACGGCCACGCCGACGAGGGGATCGCCGAGCGGCTCGGCGTGTCCCCGCGCACGGCCCGGCGCATCGCCTCCGAACCCATGGACCGCCTCGACGCGCGCAGCCGCTTCGAGGCCGGCGTACGCGCCGTCCAGCGGGGCCGGCTCCCGAACCGTCCGTGAGCCGTGACCGGCAACGTCACGGCCCGAACGAGCAATATCTGTTTTCGCGAAATGAGAAATGGACGCAGCGCCCGGGGAATATTTCTGGGGCCGCCAACGGCTCGAAGTTATTCGCCGCACAGGTCCGATCACGACGTGCTACTGTCGTTGTCAGTTGCAGGTGTGGTTGCCAGAAGGTTTTTCCGACGGCTGATCATCACGGCGACACGGAATCCGCACAGGGCGCATTCCTGACACCGTCTCCGAAGGAGAAACACAATGGCTACTGGCACCGTGAAGTGGTTCAACGCCGAAAAGGGCTTCGGCTTCATCGAGCAGGACGGCGGCGGCGCCGACGTCTTCGCCCACTACTCCAACATCTCTGCCCAGGGCTTCCGTGAGCTGCTCGAGGGCCAGAAGGTGTCGTTCGACATCGCCCAGGGCCAGAAGGGCCCGACGGCCGAGAACATCGTCATCGCCTGACACCGGCACAGACGCGTTCTTTGCAGCTGGGGCCCGCACCTAGGGGTGCGGGCCCCAGCTCGTTTTGTTTTCCAGGGCGATTCCGTCCTGTCATCACCGGCTCGTTCTCGCGATTTTCAGCGCCGTTCACTTTGCTGCGGAAATCCCTTGATACGTGCCCGCATCGAGGAGATCCCGCATGAATCGCGACCGCACGAACCGCACATACGGCCGCTCCGGAGGAGGCGCCGCCACCGGCCGCTCCGGTGTTTCGCGCCGCTCCCACGGCTACGGAAACCGGCAGGCCGCGCCGGCCGAGTTCGCGCCGCCGAAGACGATCACGCCCGCGCTGCCGGCCGTGGAGTCGTTCGCCGAACTCGACATGCCGAAGCCGTTGCTGGCCGCGCTCGACGCCGAGGGCGTCACCACGCCGTTCCCGATCCAGGGCGCGACGCTGCCGAACTCGCTGGCCGGCCGGGACGTCCTGGGCCGTGGCCGCACCGGCTCCGGAAAGACCCTCGCCTTCGGCCTCGCCCTGCTCGCCCGCACCGCAGGACAGCGGGCCGAACCCCGCCAGCCGCTGGCTCTCGTCCTCGTCCCGACCCGGGAACTGGCCCAGCAGGTCACGGACGCCCTCACCCCCTACGCCCGCTCGGTGCGCCTGCGCATCGCCACCGTCGTCGGCGGCATGCCGATCGGCCGGCAGGCGCACGCCCTGCGCGGCGGCGCCGAAGTCGTCGTCGCCACGCCCGGACGCCTCAAGGACCTCATCGACCGCGGTGACTGCCTGCTGGACCGGGTCGCCGTCACCGTCCTCGACGAGGCCGACCAGATGACGGACATGGGCTTCATGCCGCAGGTCACCGCCCTGCTCGACCAGGTGGCTCCGGGCGGGCAGCGGATGCTGTTCTCCGCCACCCTGGACCGCAACGTCGACCTGCTGGTCCGCCGCTACCTGACCGACCCCGTCGTCCACTCCGTCGACCCGTCGGCCGGCGCCGTCACCACGATGGAGCACCACGTGCTCCACGTCCACGACGCGGACAAGCACGCCACGACGACCGAGATCGCGGCGCGGGACGGCAAGGTGATCATGTTCCTGGACACCAAGCACGCGGTGGACCGGCTGACCGACCACCTGCTCGGCAGCGGCGTCCGCGCCGCCGCCCTGCACGGCGGCAGGTCCCAGTCGCAGCGAAACCGGACCCTGGCCCAGTTCAAGGACGGTCACGTCACGGTCCTGGTCGCGACGAACGTGGCCGCCCGCGGCATCCACGTCGACAACCTCGACCTCGTCGTCAACGTCGACCCGCCCGGCGACCACAAGGACTACCTGCACCGCGGCGGCCGCACCGCCCGCGCCGGCGAGTCCGGCACCGTCGTCACCCTCGTCCTGCCCCACCAGCGACGCGGCATGACCCGCCTGATGGCCGACGCCGGCATCCGCGCGCGCGTCACCCCGGTCCGGTCGGGCGAGGCGGAGCTGAGCCGGATCACCGGAGCGCAGACGCCGTCCGGCGTGCCGGTCGTCATCACCGCACCGGCCGTGGAACGTCCGCGCCGCCCGTCGTCGCCGTCCCGGAGCCGCCGGGGCCGCGCCGGCCAGGGCCGGCCGGTCGGCTCGGCGGTGCGCCGCCGGACGCCGCGGCGGCCCGACCTCGACTCGGCCGCCTGAGACCTGTGCCATGCCGGGGCCCGGGGAGGCAGTGCTCTCCCCGGGCCCCGGCATGCCCACGGCACTCTCTCGCACACGACCCGAACCCCTCACCGCAGGAGGCACCTTTGACGCCGGCTCAGACGCAGTACCGCACGGCACACCCCGCCCCCGCGGCCATGGCCGGGCTGCCGGCCGGAGCCGGTGACACGGCGGACGGCGTCGACGCGCACACTCCCCGGGTCAGTGACGACATGACCGTCGAGGTCGCCCTGGCCGTCATGGCGGGCGCCCGGGTCGGGTACCTGACCGTGTGCGACGGCGACGACCAGAGCACGGGCGTGGTCACCCTGGCCCGGCTCGCCGCCCTCCGCGGCGGTTCCACGTACACGGACCGGATCCGTCTGCGGGACGTCCTGGACGGATCGCCGCGATCGCGCGGGATCCGGTCCGGCGTCCGACCCTGCGATCCCGTCGAGCACACCCGGACCCCGGGCGGACTCGCCGTCTCCCACTGATCCGGTACGTGGTTCTCCGTGACCGCCGGCCGCCGCCGCGAGCCTCAGGACGCGCGGACGGGCCGGCGTCTCACCGGTCGAAGTAGCTGAAGTCGCCCACGGTCCACGCGCCGACGTCCTTGATCGCGACCCGGTACATGCCTCCCGCCTCGGGGATCCCCAGGTTGCCCTGCAGGATGCGGGCCAGATGGAAGTGCAGGTGCGTGGGCGCCTCGCCGCCGGTCCCGCCCTCCCGCGGGGCACGGGCGAAGATCTCGGAGAACGGGCCGAGCCGGTCGGAGTCCTTCAGGACCTCCGCGACCCGCTCCCTCCACACGGCTTCCGGCGCCAGCCGGCCGGTGATGACGGCGCCGCCCACGACCACGGTCAGCGACATCTGATTGCTCGGCTCGGACTCCACCGCGGCGGAGATGGCGACGAGCAGCTCATCGGGGTTCGACATGAGAGCACATTTTATGCAGTCGCCGGTCCGCCTACCGCCCCACGGTCGTGAACCCGTGGCCCGGACGGCGCGGACCGCACCGGGCGGCGGCCGACCGGACGGCGGCGCGGCGGCACCGTCCGCCCCGCGCCCGCCCCCGCGCCCGCCCACCGCAGGAGAGCTCTCCTCGCAGGTCGGCGGGGTTTCTCCAGGGCCTCACGAGCGACGCCCACCGGCGCCCCGCCGCGCTTCCCGCGCCGGGGCGACCGGCGGTAACCGAAGGTCGGCACAGCGGCAAGGCCGACAGATGGTGTTGAATTTCCCCCGGGGCCCTGGTGCCGTACGGCGCCGGGGCCCCTCGACGCGTTGCACAGCGAGGTGACATGACAACGGACAACCCTCTCGGTGATCGTCTGGACGACGACGACTACCCCGCATACACGATGGGCCGGGCGGCCGAGATGATCGGAGCCACCCCGGGGTTCCTGCGAGCCCTCGGTGAGGCACGACTGATCACCCCGCTGCGCTCGGAGGGGGGACATCGCCGGTACTCGCGCTACCAGCTGCGGATCGCGGCCCGCGCCCGCGAACTCGTCGACCGGGGGACGCCGATCGAGGCCGCCTGCCGCATCGTCATCCTCGAGGACCAGCTCGAGGAGGCCCAGCGCATCAACGCCGAGTACCACCGGGCCGCGAACCGGGCGCCCGGCGGCGCCGACTGATCGTCCGGGCGCCGACCGCCGACGGGACGCCCACCCCCCGGAACACGCTCCCCGCGACCCGCTCCCCGGAACACCCCGGCGTCCATGCGTACCTCTCCGCCGGGGCGCCGCCCGGATATCGACGACGCCCGGTCCGGGTGCGCGTCACGCCGGCGCCTTGACCCCCGGGTCCGTCGACTCCACGGGGCCGTTCGGGTCGGCCGCAAAGGTCGAGGCGGGCGAGCCCGCCGGGGCTCCCGGGTTCGCCGGGGCCGCCTGCTCCCGCAGGGTCTCCCGTACCACGTGGCGGCGGCGGGACGGCCCGAGCAGCGGGTTGGCCACACCCCAGGCCGCGCCCTTGCAGACCAGTTCCTTGTAGACGGCGGCGAGCCGACCCGTCAGGGCCGCCCGCACAGCGCGGTCGTCGCCGGTGACGTACTGGATCAGGCCCTCCCTGCGCCCCAGCGAGATGCACTGGTTGAAGTAGCGCAGCGGCGTGTCCGAGAGTTTCCCGCCGGTCAGGCGCGCCGCGACGGCGTCGGCGGCCTGCCACGCCATGGGGACGCCCGAGGCGCACGACATCCGCAGCGGCTTGTCGCCGACGCCCTTGGCCATGGCCGCGTCGCCGACGGCGTACACGTCCGGATGCGAGACCGAGCGCATGGTGCCGTCGACCACGATCCGGCCGGTGTCGGTGACCTCCAGGGCGGTGGCCTGCGCGATCGGGTGGACGGCGAAGCCGGTGGTCCACACGGTGACCGCGGCCGGGACCGACCCGCCGTCAGCGGTGGTGACGCGGTCGGCCTCGACGCCGGTGACGGCGGCGTGCTCGTGCACGGTGATGCCGAGCCGGTCGCAGACCTTCCGCAGATGCCCGCGCCCCTTGGGCGAGAGCCAGTCGCCGAGGCCGGCGCGGGCGACGATGGCCACGTCGAGGTCGGGGCGGGCCTCGGCGATCTCGGTGACGGCCTCGACGCCGGTGAGTCCGCCGCCGACCACGACCACGGGCTGTCCGGCGGTGAGCCCGGCGAGGCGCTCACGCAGCCGGAGCGCGCCGGGGCGGCCGGCGATCTGGTGGGCGTGCTCGGCCACGCCGGGGACTCCCTGGTCGTTCCAGCCGCTGCCGAGGGCGTACACGAGGGTGTCGTAGGCCAGCTCCCCGGCGCCGTCGGCGTCGACGACGGTCACGGCCCTGCGGTCGACGTCGACGCCGGTGACCCTCGCGACCCTCAGCTCGACGCCCGTGCCCGCGAACATCTCGTCGAGCGGCCGGGACGGAAGATCCTGGCCCACCGCGAGCTGGTGCAGACGGACGCGCTCGACGAAGTCGGCCTCGGCGTTGACGAGGGTGACGGCGACGTCTTCCGGGCGCAGCCGCCTGGCGAGGCGGCCCGCGACGATGGCTCCGGCGTATCCGGCTCCGAGGACGATGATGCGGTGCTGCATATCCCTGCTCCTGTCTTGAGCGGATTCGACTCCTGAACCGGACGGCCCGCCGTTTCCTGACAGATACGGGATGTGAAGCACCTCACATCGACGTGGTGGGCGTCAGAAGGGAACGACCAGGGGTTCGCCGTGGTCCGCGGCCGCCCACCGCTCGGTCGCGCGTTCGAGCTTGTCGGGGTTCACCTGGTTGCGGAACGCGGTGATGCCCTCGGGGGTGACCTCCAGGCACATGACGCCGATGACCCGTCCGTCGAGGACCGCCACCACGGCGGGGCCGCCGTTGGCGGTCGCGGCGTACATCCCGGGCGATCCGCCGACCAGGGCGCGCTTGGCCTTGCCGGGCGTGAACAGGCCCCGCAGGAACTTCGCGACGGCGAGGGCGCCCTCGAACGGCGTGGCGCGGGCCGGGACCTTTCCGCCGCCGTCGCCGATCGAGACGGCGTCCTGGGTCAGCAGCCGCACGAGCGGCTCGGTCCGGCCGCTGGTCGCGGCCTCCAGGAACTCGTCGATGATCCGCCGGGCGGTGGCCTCGTCGATCTCGGTGCGGGTCCTGCCGTCCGCCACGTGCTTCTTCGCGCGGTGGAAGATCTGCTGGCTGGCGGACTCGGTGAGGTCGAGGATCGCCGCGATCTCCCGGTGCGGGTAGTCGAACGCCTCCCGCAGCACGTACACGGCCCGCTCGTTGGGGGAGAGGCGCTCCAGCAGGGCGAGCACCGCGTACGACACCGACTCGCGCTGTTCGGCCGTGTCGGCCGGGCCGAGCATCGGGTCCCCGGCGAGCAGCGGCTCGGGGAGCCACTGGCCCACATAGGTCTCCCGCCGTGCGCGGGCCGAGGTGAGCTGGTTGAGGCACAGGTTGGTGAGCACCTTCGTCAGCCAGGCCTCGGGGACCTCGACGCGCTCGACGTCGGCGGCCTGCCAGCGCAGGAAGGTCTCCTGCACGGCGTCCTCCGCCTCGCTCGCCGAGCCGAGAAGGCGGTAGGCGATGGCTCCCAGACGGGGGCGTGCCGCCTCGAACCGGTCCACGTCGCTCATGGTCAGGGGCATGACCAGAATTCTAGGCCGAACCGCCGACGGGGCGGCCGGCCGAGGCCCGCGCCGAGTCCGTGTCGAGTCCGTGTCGAGTCCGTCTCGAAGTGCATGATCCACTCGCTGATGCTGGTCCCGCTGCGCGCACGCGGCGGGACCCTCGGCATGGTGCACTTCCTGCGGCACCGCACGGCGGACGCCTTCAGTCGGCTGAGCCCGGACAGGGCAGCCGGGCCGTCCTGGTCCGGCGCTCCTGGCGCGGCGGTCCTGGATCCGGTCCTACAGGTAGTCCTCGAGGCGGGCGACGGTGAATCCCTGTTCCTGGATGTGGCGCAGCATGTTCGCCGTCATCTCGGTCATCGTCGTGCCCTTGAGCTCGGACGGGCCGCGGAAGTGGGCCAGGATGATGTCGCCCGGGTGGAGTTTCTTGTCGCCTCGCTGGTACTGCATGTTCGTGATCTGCATGGACTCGCGCCACAGGACGATCGCCTCGAGGCCGCAGGACGCCGCCGCGGCCCGGGTGTCCTCGTTCCAGTTGCCGTAGGGCGGGCGCAGCAGCCTGGGCGTGGTGCCGTACTCGGCCTTGAGCTTGGTCTGCTGGCCGCAGATCTCCTGCTTCTGGGCGCTCGCGCCCAGGGTGCGCAGGTTCGGGTGGGTCAGGGTGTGGTTCTGGACGCCGTCGCCGAAGTGCTGGAGCGGCTTGAAGTAGCCGTAGTCGGCGCGGATGGCGGCGTCCGTCAGGAACATCGTGAAGGGGATCTTCAGTTCCCGCATCATCGTCACGAACTTCGGGTCCTTCTCGGCCCCGTCGTCGAACGTGAGGAAGACGATCTTCTGCTGGGTGGGTATCTCGCTGATCACCGGCACCCCGCCGCCCTCGGCCGCCGGCCGGGACGGCTTGGTCGCGGGCGGCGCCGGCGGCGCGGCGAGCGGTTCGAGCCCCCACTTGCGGTAGGCGGCGGCGGTCGCCGCCTTGGTGTCGGCCTCCGTGCCCGCCCGCGCGCCCGCCTCGCCCCGGCCGGCCCGCTTGGACGACGCGGAGGCGTCCGGGGTGGCCGAGGAGTCCGCGCGGGATTCGGTCGTGCAGCCCGTCGCCAGGCCCGCCGTCAAGAGGAGGCAGGCCAGCGCCGCCCCCCTGATCCGCCTGTCCACCGCGCGCCCACCCCATGTAGTTCCGTGCGTTCATCTGTTCGTGTGGTTCGCCTTTCTTGACGACGAACAGATGTCCGGGGTTCCACCGTCGCCTCGGATGTCACGCACCTCACCGGCCCTGGGCGACCTGGCAGGGCGGGCAGTCGGGCAAGCCGGGGGGACGGGCGCCGAAGGCCCGGACCCGTGTCAGGGGTTCAGCACGACCTTGCCGGCGACCGTGCCCGACTCGGCGAGGCGCAGTGCCTCGGCGACCTGGGTGAGCGGCAGCCGGGCGGCGATCTGCGGAGTGACGTCGCCGCGCTGGAGGGCGTCGAAGAGTTCGGTGAGGTCGTCGCGCAGACGGGCCCGGAAGGCGTTCCTGGCCAGGGCGCGGCCGGCCCAGACGTTGAAGAAGCCGGCGCGGCGCCGGTTGGGCAGGGCGTTCCACAGCCACAGCCGGCAGAGCAGTTTGAGCACGGGCCACTGCCTGGAACCCTCGTCGTCCCGTGTGGAGGCCGTGCCGTACGCGACGAGCGTGCCGCCGGGGGCGAGGAGGCCCCAGGAGTCGACGACGCTCCGGCCGCCGACGTGGTCGAAGACCGCGTCCACGCCCGCGGGGGCGAGTTCGCGGACGCGCGCCGGCACGTTCTCCGTGCGGTAGTCGACGGGGACGACTCCCTGCCGACGCAGCGCATCGTGGTGACGGGCGGACGCCGTGCCGATCACCTTCACCCCCGCGGCCCGCGCCAGCTGGACGAGGACCGAGCCGACGCCGCCGTTGGCGCCGTGCACCAGGACGGTCTGCCCCGCCCGGACCCGGGCCTTGCGGTGCAGCATCTGCCAGGCGGTGATGCCGTTGACCACCAGGGTCTCCGCCTCCGTCGCGTCGACGCCGTGCGGCACCGGCACCGCGTCGCCCGCGTCGACGAGGACATGGCTCGCCCAGCCGCCGACCTTGACCAGAGCGGCCACCCGGACGCCGGTCAGCTCCGGTCCGACGCCCTCGCCTGCCGCCAGGACCGTGCCGACCAGGTCGTAGCCCGGTACGAACGGGAACGGCGGCTGGTCGTAGTAGCGGCCGCGGCGCATCTGCTGTTCGGCGAAGGACACGCCGGTCGCTTCCACGCGGACCAGCACCTGCCCGGGCCCCGGGGCGGGGATCACGCCGTGCCGGATCTGCAGGCCCTCCGGCTCGACCTTGCCCGGCAGGACGACCTCGACCAGTTCTCCGGCGTTCATGACGACCTCCAGTCCCGCCGGTTCGTTACCGGCTCTCGTGTTCGTTAGAAGTTGTAACGCAACCAACGAGCGAGTGTCAATAACGTTGGTGATACCCTCTAACGGACTTGAGCGCGGAGCGGGAAGGCGGCCGACGGATGGCGGACAGGAACGCGGGCACCGGCACCGAAACGGGTGCCGAGACGGGTGCGGACACGGCCGCGAAGTCTCCTCGCGAGCGCTACCGCGCCCAGGTGCGTGCGGAGATCAAGCAGCGCGCATGGGAGCAGATCGCCACGGCGGGCGCGTCCGCGCTCTCGCTCAACGCGATCGCCAAGCAGATGGGGATGAGCGGACCCGCGCTGTACCGGTACTTCGCCGGGCGGGACGAGCTGATCACCGAGCTGATCAGGGACGCCTATCGCAGCCTCGCCGACGCCTTTCGCGCCGCCCCGGCGGCCGACGCCGGCCTGCCCGCAATCGCGCGGGCGCTGCGCGCCTGGGCCCTGGCCGATCCCCACCGGTACTTCCTGGTCTACGGCACACCCGTCCCCGGCTACCACGCACCCGACGACATCACCGCGATCGCCTCCGAGATCATGGCGAGCCTGCTCGACGCCTGCGCCGCGGAAGGGCGAGCCCGAGCCGAAGGGGAAGCCGGAGCCGCTCCGGACAACCCGGCGACGTCCTTCGCCGCGCGTCTCGAAGGGCTCGGCCACCAGTGGGCGCACGGCCACCCGGCCCCCGCCGCCGCCGCATACCGGGCCCTGACCTTCTGGACCCGGCTGCACGGGGTCCTCTCCCTGGAACTCGCGGGCCACTTCACCGGAATGGGCTTCGACGCCGCCCTGCTCTTCGACGCGGAACTGTCCACCCTGGCGGCCCCGTACCCCGGACCGGCCGGGTCGCACACCGGCCCGACCGCCGCCCCTTCGGCCGGCTGACGGCAAATCCGCGTGCCGGCCCGCCCCTCCGTCCGGCACGCTGGCCTCCATGACCACCCGCCCGAGCGCGAGGAACCGACTCGCGGCACTGCCTCGCTCCGCAGCTCTCACCGCGGAGGACTTCGCCGGCCAGGACCTGATCTCCGTCCTCCTGGCCCCCCTGCGGTTCACCCGCTGCTCCTTCGCGGGAGCCGACCTGCGCCACGCCGACCTGAGCCGCTGCAGTCTGAAGTTCTGCGATCTCAGCCATGCCGACCTGCGCGGCGCGTCCTTGCGCGGGGCGCGCCTGGCCGGCTGCGACCTGAGCCACGCCGACCTGCGCGACGCCGATCTCACCGGCGCCGTGCTCGGATCGGTGAACACCGGCGTCCCCCCGCACGGCCTCACCGATCTCACCGCAGCCCGTTTCGAGCGCGCGGTCCTGCGCGACGTCCGGCTGGAGGGGGTCACAGGAGAGCCCCGCGGGTTTCCGGAACAGCGGATCAGGCCCGGGTCCCCCTCGACCCGGGCCTGATCCGTGCATGGAGACGGCGCCGGCCGTGCCCGTTACAGCGTCACCTGCCTGCCTCCCAGCGTCACGACCAGGCGGCCGTCCGAGGCGAAGGACCAGCCGAGGGCGCCCGAGTACGAGGCGCACCGGCTGCCGTTGGAGCCCGCCCAGAACTGGTTGGAGCTGTCCGCGTCGCCGACGGTCTTGTCGTTCGAACCGCTGACCGAGAACCGGCAGGACGTGTTGCCGCGGAAGACCGACGTCCCCGCGTCCCACGAGTAGTTGCGCTGGGCGTTGTCGACGCTCAGGTTGTTCGACACCGCCATGGAGCCCGGGTTGCTGTTGTAGGTGAACCCGTGCTTGCCGTTGTGGAAGGCGATGCTGCGCCGCACGACGTGGTTCACGGCGATGTCGTCGCCGCCGAGCTTGTAGCCGTTGCGGTCGCCGTTGGAGTTCACGGTCCCGTCGGAGAGGGTGCCGTTGCCGTAGGACAGGGAGTCCTCGACGGTCACCGGGCCGATGGCTCCGGTGTCGGTCTTGGTGTAGAGGTCCCAGCCGTCGTCGATGTTGTTGTGCGAGACGGCGTACCGGAAGACGTTGCCGGTTCCGGTGGTGAGCTTCGCGGCGAATCCGTCGGCGTCCTCGCCGTCGGAGTCGGCGTTGTCGTGCGACTCGGCGCTCAGGATCAGGTTGCGGGCCGGCCACTGGGCGGCGGGCGTGGTGGAGGCGATCCGTCCGAGCTGAAGTCCCGTGTCGCGGTTGTAGCGGGTCACCGTGCGCTCGATGACGTTGTCGCTGCCGCCGACGTAGATCCCGTTGTCCCCGGCGTGTTCCACGACGAGACCCTTGACGTGCCAGTACGAGCCGAACAGCTGGAGCCCGCGGTTGGCCGAACTCTCGCTCTGCGCAGAGAAGTTGAGCACCGGAGTCTCACCCGGGTAGGCGGCCAGCGTGGTGCGGGCGGACGCGGTGCCGTTGCTGGTGGCCGGGACGGTGACCGTCGACCCGTAGGCGTACGTGCCGCCGCGCAGGTAGATGGTTCCGCCGGCGGCGACCCGGCTGATCGCCGAGGTGAGGGTGGTCGGCGCGGACTGCGTGCCGGCCGCGCCGTCGGTGCCGCCCGGGGCCACGTAGAGGGCGGAGCCCGCCGGCGGTGGCGTGGAGCCCGTCACGTCGGCGTCGAGAAAATCGACGTTGGGCAGTCCGGCGGACGTGGTGGGGCTGAGCCGGACCGTGTTGGCGCCGGCGACCAGCGACACGGTGAACGTCCTGGTGACCCACGTCGACCAGGCGCCGGTGGCCTCGAAGGACGGCGTCTGCACGGTCGTGCCGTTGACGACCAGCGAGGCGGGGCGGGCGGCCGCGGCGCCGTTGGCGAAGCGGACGGTGACCGTCGCGGTGCCGGCCGTGGCCGCGTTCACGGTGAACTGGGCATATCCGCCGGTCGAGTTGGCTCCGTTGCAGAAACCGCTGCCCGAGTACCCGGTCCAGTCGGAGTCGATGGTGCCGGTGCAGACCGCCGGGGAGGCCTCGGCCTCATAGCGGGTGGTGGCGGCCTGTGCCGTGGTGCCGGACAACGCGACGAGCGCGCCTGCCACCAGGCCGGCACAGGCGATGACGGGTCTCACAAGCATGTCGTTCTCTCCATCTCCAGGACGGTGCGGGTCGTCTGCCAGAGGTACGGAAAGCGCTTTCTCCGGGAAGCTAGGGGTGTCGCCCTGAGCACGTCAATAGACGCGTACTTGATTTCTGTTCACATGGATGTACAGCCTGAGCGGCAGGGACGGCGCAAAAGCCTCATGTCGGCTCCGCGTGCAGCACGGCCGGGGCGTGCGCGCACCACGTGCCGACATCCCTCGACACATTCGCGCAGGAGCATCACACAGGCTGCACACAGTCCTGCGCACGACTCGTTAGCGTTGCTGGCCGTTCGACTCCCCGTGCGAACGTGATCAGGTCGCGGCCAGGACGGAGCGACGGCACGTCAAATAGGAAGACCGCAGATGGACTACTGCTCCTCGTGTCGTCGGCATCTCAACGGAGCCCTGGTGTGTCCAGGGTGCGGCGCCTACGCCCCGGACATCGCCCCGATCCCGACCCACGGACACACGGTCCGGGCCGGGACCGCACGGGCGGTGTCCCCGTACGCGCCCACCGCGCACTTCACGCCCGCGCCCTACGTCCCCGCGTCTTCCACCCCCGCGCCCGTCACTGCCGCGATGTCGGCCGGCCCGCTCCCCGAACGCGTTCCCGAGCGCGTTCCCGACCGGGCTCTCGACGTCGCCCTCGGTCTCGATGCCGACAACGACGACGACCTCGACGTCGACCTCACGGGCGAGACGGCCTCATCCGCCGTCGCGGCGGTGTCCGCGGCGCCGCAGGGCCGGGCGGCACGCCGGCGGCAGCTGGCCCGCTGGAAGAAGAACCAGCGGCGGGCCGTGGTCGTGACGGCCGTCACGCTCGTCAGCGGGCTGGCGGTCGCCGCGCTGGAGCGGCAGAACGGCGACCGGGCCCAGGCGGCCTCGGCGCCGGAGACCCCCACCGCCGCCGGCGGGGAGGAACCGACCCTGGAGCACACCGTCCCCACGGTGAGCCGGTCCGACGGGCACCGCAACGCACCGTCCGCCTCCTCCCCGTCACAGTCGCCGGCCACCGGAGCCGCCCCGAAGCAGGACTCGCGGTCCGGCGCCCGCACGGACTCCGCCGCGCCGCCCGCCGGCACGACGGCGCTCTCGGCGCCGGCGTCCTCGGGTCAGCAGCGGGGTCAAGGATCGCCGGCCCACGGCTCGACGGTCGGCGCCCTGACCGGCGCGGCCGGGCAGCAGTCCTCCGACTCGGCCACGACCGGCGGTGCGGGCTCCTCGACGTCGGCCTCGGGTTCGGGTTCGGGTTCGGGCTCCGACGGGGGCTCCGCCTCCGGCACGGGCTCGAACTCGTCGTCCTCGTCCGCCTCTTCGGGTTCGTCGTCCTCGTCGTCCGGGACGGGGTCCGGCACGGGGTCCGGCACGGCGGCCACCTCGCCGTCCGACGTCTGTCTGCTGGGCCTGATCTGCCTCGGCTGACCTTGTCCCGGAGGGCCCGCACCGGAGCCGGAACCAATCGCGACGGCCGTGAGTCTCCACGGTGCTGAAGGTGTTGCCATAGTGCTGTCGCTGTGGACGTTGTTGCGCTGTCGGCGGCGCGGACAGCGGTCCGGCCCCGATGCGGGAGGCGTGCTTCACCCTCGGCCTCCCACCGCACGAGTTCGACCTCTGATCCGTACCGGCCCGAGGGCAGACGTCGGGCGTCGGGCGTCGGGTGAGACAGCGTCAGCCGGCGTCCGTCAGGCCCGTCGCCCGGCCGTCCGCGTCCCAGCGGACCTCGAGGACGCGCACCACGGCCTCCCGGTCCAGCGGTCCGAACACGTGCGGGAACAGGGTGCCGGGGGAGACCCCGGGCGGCGGCGCGGGGTCGGCCGCCTCCCACGCACACCTCGCGGCGAGCCGCTCCTCGTCGAGGACCAGCGCCAGCAGGGGCCGCGGGCCGGTGCGGTAGAACGCGTTGACGACCGCGAGCGTGGTCTCCGCGTCGGGCGAGCAGTGCACGAACCCGTCCTCGGCGAGAGAGGCGGGCGCGTAGGGCCGGTCGGCTCCGGCGTTCCACTCGTCCGGGTGCACGACGTGATAGATCATGATCTGTTTATACAACGGACACCCGTACGACACCCGTCCGGCGCACGGAGGCCTTCTCCCGGCCCTATTCGCCTTCCGGGAGTTCCACGATCGCGCCCTTCCCGTCGAGTGTGCGCGTGCTCCAGTACAGATCCCACTTGTCGCCGACCTTCTCCGGGACCTTTCCTTCCGGATAGCGGGCCCAGCCCTGCGCCGGCTCCTCGCCGTCCGGCACACAGTCGCCGCCGCCGCTGTTCACCGCGAGCACCGGGTACTGACCGCCGCCGCAGACGGCCTCCTCGATCTGCAGGGAGCAGCCGGTGAGCCCGGCCGTGGCCACCGCGACCGCCGCGGCCGCTCCGGCCAGCACGAGTCCCCGACTCGCTCGAACACGCAATCGAATGCCGGTCTGCCCCACGGTGGACTCCTCTGACGCCGAAGATGTGGCTGCTGGTGTGCGCTCAGCCTGCCGCGAGAAGGGCCCTCGCCTCCTGAGTACGCGTACTCAACGCGACGCGCACGGGAGCCCGGAAAACTGTTCCGGCCCCTCATCCCGACCTGTGCTACCGTGAGAAAAGTGGCAGTTTCGGTTACCAGAGACTTCAGAGTGCTCTTTCGACCTTCCGTCGACGGGCACTCTTTTTGTTTTTGGGGCTTTTCTGATGCTGCGACACCGGTTCCGCAAGGTGCGGGCACCGGGCATTGCCCCAAAGGAGATACAGCATGGCATCTGGCACCGTGAAGTGGTTCAACTCGGAAAAGGGCTTCGGCTTCATCGAGCAGGAGGGTGGCGGCCCGGACGTCTTCGCCCACTACTCGAACATCGCCACGTCCGGCTTCCGTGAGCTTCAGGAAGGCCAGAAGGTCACCTTCGACGTGACGCAGGGCCAGAAGGGCCCGCAGGCGGAGAACATCCTCCCCGCCTGAACCGTCGTCTGAGTCTGTTTCAAGCGGACGACACGACCGGGGCCCGCACTCCTGAGTGCGGGCCCCGGTTCATGGCGTCCGGCAGTTTTCGAGAAAGGCACCGGATGAACCGCAACAGCTCGGTCCGCTCCCGTACGGACCGGCGCCAGGGCGCGCCCTCCCGTACGGCCAAAGCCGGACGGAGCGGACGCGGGAGCCGACCCGCCGCGTCCGGCGGCGAGTTCGCGGTGCCGGTGACCCTCACCCCGGCGCTGCCGCCGGTCGAGGCGTTCGCCGAACTCGACATGCCCGAGCGGCTGCTGGCCGCGCTCGACGCCGAGGGCGTCACCACGCCGTTCCCGATCCAGGGCGCGACGCTGCCGAACTCGCTGGCCGGCCGGGACGTCCTGGGCCGTGGCCGCACCGGCTCCGGAAAGACCCTCGCCTTCGGCCTCGCCCTGCTCGCCCGCACCGCAGGACAGCGGGCCGAACCCCGCCAGCCGCTGGCCCTCGTCCTCGTCCCGACCCGGGAACTGGCCCAGCAGGTCAACGACGCCCTCACCCCCTACGCCCGCGCGCTGCGCCTGCGCATCGCCACCGTCGTCGGCGGACTGTCCATCGGCCGGCAGGCGAGCGCCCTGCGCGGCGGCGCCGAGGTCGTCGTCGCCACGCCCGGACGCCTCAAGGACCTCATCGACCGGGACGACTGCCGGCTGGACCAGGTCGCCGTCACCGTCCTCGACGAGGCCGACCAGATGGCCGACATGGGCTTCATGCCGCAGGTGACGCGGCTGCTCGACCTGGTGCGCCCCGACGGGCAGCGCCTGCTGTTCTCGGCGACGCTGGACCGCAACGTCGACCGGCTGGTGCGCAACTACCTGCACGACCCCGTCGTCCACTCCGTCGACCCGTCCGCGGGCGCGGTGACCACGATGGACCACCACGTGCTGCACGTGGAGGACGAGGACAAGCACGCCACGACGACCGAGATCGCCGCCCGCGACGGCCGGACGATCATGTTCCTGGACACCAAGCACGCGGCGGACCGGCTGGCCAAGAAGCTGCTGGCGGTCGGCGTCCGGGCGGCGTCCCTGCACGGCGGCAAGTCCCAGTCGCAGCGCACCCGCACGCTGACCCAGTTCAAGGACGGACACGTACGGGTGCTGGTCGCGACGAACGTGGCCGCCCGCGGCATCCACGTCGACAACCTCGACCTCGTCGTCAACGTCGACCCGCCCGGCGACCACAAGGACTACCTGCACCGCGGCGGCCGCACCGCCCGCGCCGGCGAGTCCGGCACCGTCGTCACCCTCGTCCTGCCCCACCAGCGACGTGAGATGACCCGCCTGATGGCCGACGCCGGCATCACCCCGCAGACCACCCAGGTCCGCTCCGGGGGCACCGAGCTGAGCCGGATCACCGGGGCGCAGACGCCGTCCGGCGTGCCCGTCGTGCTCACCCCGCCGCCCACCGCGGAAGCCCGGCCCGCCCGCAAGAACCCGGCCCGTGGGGGCGGTTCCGAGCGCGGCGCTTCCCAGCGCGGCGCTTCCCAGCGGGGCGGCGCCCAGCGAAGCGGCGCCCAGCGCGGCAGCTCCGAGCGGGGCGGTTCCGAGCGCGGCGGCACCGAGCAGGGCGGCACCGCCTCCCGCCCCCGCAGGCCCGCACAGGGCCGCCGCCGTTCGCCCGCCAAGGGCAACGGCACGGGCGGACGCTGAGGGAGCGGCCGGCCGGCCGCTCCCGGCCGCCGGCCGCGCTCATACCCGGGCGCCCTCCGCCAAGGTGTGCGCGACCAGCGCGAACGCGACCTGTGTCACTCCTGCCTGATCACCGTGCGGCGAACGCCACGAAGTCCGCCCAGACACCCGGGGCGAGGGCGAGCCGGGGACCGTCCTGAGGATTCTTCGAGTCCCGGACGTGCACGGCGACGGGAGTGGGGGCTATCTCGACGCAGGAGTCGCCGTTCGTGCCGCCGCTGTAGCTGCTTGTGCACCACACGAGTTCGGCAGCTTCCCCGGCGGGAGGGGAAACGAGAACGAGCCCCACCCCGTGGGACACGGGATGAGGCTCGTACCGATGGAGCGCCGGGCAGGCCTTGCACCTGCATTTCCCCGCAGGAAGCGGGGCGTCTTTCCTTGGACCACCAACGCAGAGGTCGTTCACCGTTTTTCTCTCCGGTGACCGGCTCAAGATCAACCTTACCCCATTTCCGGAGTCCTGTTGACCAAGAGCAGCCGCGAAACGGTCAGGCGACGTCCTCGATCTTCAGTTCCGGTCCGACAACCAGGGTGACGACACCCGCGGCGGCCGAACCGTCCGCCGTGGGGCGCAGGTTGGGCAGCCGCGACGCGAGGACGGCGGCCTTGCTCTCGAGGCCCGCCGGATAGGTGACCGTCGTCCTGGCCACCGTCCCGGGGGCGTTGCCCGTGCCGACGACGGTGTAGCCGGCCTTCTTCAGCTTCTCCGCGACGGCCGCCGCGCGCCCCGAGACGCCGGTGCCGTTCAGCACCTGGACCCGCACGCTGGAGGCGTACACCACGTTCTTCTTCGACGCGTCCAACTGCGCCTTGGTGACCTCCTTGTCCTTGGCCAGGGAGGTGAACAGATCGGCGGCCTGCGGGTACTGCCACACGACGTTCGCCTTGTCGGTGGGCTGGTCGGCGACGCGCCCGTAGTTGGGCACGGTGAGGAAGCTCAGCCGGTCGCTCGGGATGCCCTTGAGCTCGTCGGCGAGCCCGTACAGCGGCTTGATGCCCGCCATGTCGGGGTCGGTGGTGAGGGACTTGGTGACCGACTGGAGGAAGCCGTACATCGCGTCGGGGCTGGTGAGCTTGGACTTGGCCTTCTTGGCCAGCGCGTCCATGAACTCCTGCTGGCGCCCGATGCGTCCGATGTCGGAGCCGTCGCCCACGCTGTAGCGGGTGCGGACGTATCCCAGCGCCTTCTCGCCCTTGACGGTCTGGCACCCCGCTTCCAGGTCGAGATGGGCCTTCTCGTCGTGGATGGCCTGCTTCGGGCAGACCTCGATGCCCTCCAGCGCGTCGACCATGCCCTTGAAGCCGGAGAAGTCGACCGTCATGAAGTGGTCGATGCGCAGACCGGTGTTGGCCTCGACGGTCTTGATGGTGCACGCGGCGGCCTCGCCGACCTTGCCGTTGCTGCCGCCGAGGGCGAAGGCCTCGTTGATCTTGAAGTGGTGCGGCGAGGACGACGTGCCGTCGCCCTTCTCGCACCCGGGTATCTCGACCCACGAGTCGCGCGGGAACGACACGACCGAGGCCCACTTACGGTCGGCCGGTATGTGCAGCACCATCAGCGTGTCGGACTGCATGGTGGTCAGGTCCTTGCCGTACTTGGCGTTGGCGCCGTCACGGCTGTCGGACCCCACGACCATGATGTTCTTCGAGCCGGGGCTGAGGTTCTGCGGCCGGTCGCCGCCCAGCTTGTCGTCCACCTCGGCGGAGGTGATGTTGTCGTTGAGGTCGTACCAGATCCACGCGCCGGCCCCGCCGGCCCCGAGGAGCACGAGGGCGCTCACCCCCGCGCTCCAGGCGACGACGCGCCCGCGCCGGGTCAGGCGCGTCCCGCCGGACCCGCCCGCCGGACCTCTCCCCCGGCCGGCCGCCCGCACCGGCTCATGTCCACGCCTTCTCGTTCCGCTCACCGGCGCTCGCCCCTCCGCCTCGGCCGTTCCACCCGTACACCGTGCTCGGATCGCCGGCGTTGATCGCCGCCGAACGTCGGAACCCTACACACGTGCAGGAATACGTCCGAGAAGGCACTGTCGCCTCAGAAGACCCCCAACTCCCCGCTTCCGGTTGCCTCGCCCGCCAGGGCGCTGCCGTCAAGAGGCCGGACGGCTCGGCTCCGGGCACGTGTGACCGTCGTCCGGCAGACCCAGCGAGTGCAGCGTCGGCTCACCGTCCGCGGGGACGACGAAGGTGAAGGCAGCCCGCGTCGACGGGACCCGCAGGGTGCGCTGGTCGCGGAAGGTGAGGCCGGGTTCCGGCTCCCAGGGGCAGGCCGCGCGGTCCAGGGCGGCCACGACCTCCGCGTAGGTCGGCTCGCCGGGGAACGTGCCCGCGTGGCCGGGCAGGTCGACCGTGTCGGTCCAGGTCTGTACGGACGCCATCCGCACCTCACGGCACGGGCAGACGAGCACCTCCAGGTCGCCGTAGCCGTAGAGGCGGGGCCGGCGACGGCCGCGGCGGCTCATCGGGACCACCTCGCGCGGCTCGCCCAGGGCCGCCGTGACGTCGTCCCAGGAGGCGCCGATGTGCACCGGGCCCAGGCGGGCGGTCAGGGCGACGGAGGCGAGGAGGTCGGCGAGCGTCATCGGCGGAGCATCGCAGCAGGTCGGGGCCGGTGTCCAGCCGATGACGGCGGTGCACGGCGTGCTGCGCTCGGAGTGGTTGACCAGCCGGTCGGTCAGCCGGCTGTTCCGGTCGGCCGATCCGGTCGGCCGTTCGTTCGTTCGTGAGTTGCCGCCGGGTGGAAAGGACGCCCGGGAACGGTGTCCCGTCCGGGTGGTTCTGGGGCGAGTACGGGATGGGGGGCGGGCGGGAGCGTCATCCTGTGCCGGTGTTCCGCTCCCCGCGCCCCCTCCGTGTCCTGACCACGCTGCTCGCCGCCCTCGTGCTGCTGGCCGGTCCCGCGTGCGTGCCCGTCGGGAGGGGGACCGGCGCGGCGACCGGCGCGTTCGGGGCGTACGTCGGGTACGACGACGCCGGCGTGCGGCGGATCGCCGGGCTGGACGAGTGGCTGGGCGTCGCCACCCCCCGGGTGGGGCACGCCTATCTGCCCGGAGACCGGTGGAGCAACATCGAGGGGGCGCCCGGATACCTGGAGTACTGGGCGCGGTGGCGGCAGGAGCGCGCCGACCGGATGTTCGTGCTCAACGTGCCGATGCTGGAGGGGACCGAGGAGCACGTGTCCGACGCGGCCGTGCGGGAGGAGCTGCGCAGAGGGGCGCGCGGCGACTACGACGGGCACTTCCGGGCACTGGCCCGGCGGCTCGTCGGGCTCGGACTGCCGGACACGGTGCTGGTGCTGGGCTGGGAGATGAACGGGACCACGTACACCCATCGGTGCGGGCCCGATCCGCAGGCCTGGAAGCGGTACTGGGTCAGGATCGTGGAAGCCGTGCGATCGGTGCCGGGCGGGCGGCTGTTCCGGTTCGAGTTCACGCCCAGCCGGGGACGCGACGCCGTCCCCTGGACCGCGTGCTATCCGGGCGACGCGCACGTCGACGTCGTCGGCATGGACGCCTACGACCAGCCCGCCGGCATGTCCTTCGCGGAGCAGGTCGCCGAGCCCTACGGCCTGGCCGCGCATGTCCGGTTCGCGCGGGCGCACGGCAAGCCGGTCTCGTATCCCGAGTGGGGGCTGTTCCGCAACGGCGACGACCCGGCGTACATGCGCGGCATGCTCGACTGGTTCGCCGCGCACCGGCCGCTCTACCAGACCATCAGTGACTACTGTCCGCACGGCGTGTGGCGGTGTGCCGACAACCCTCGGTCCTCGGCCGTCTACCGCGCCCTGGTCGGCGCGGGGGCGGGGGCGGGGTCGAGGGTGGGCGTGGAGCCAGGGGCGAGGACGGCGGCGGGGGCCGGGGCGGGGGAGGAAGCGGGGCCGTTCGGCTGAACCTGGCGCGCCCGTCCGGCCGGGTGCCGCCCCTGGACGCACCACCGGTCCGATGATCCGGAAATGGGACGAGAACATCATGCGCGCTTCCCGCGGACGCGGGCGCGCCTCAGCGCCGCGACCGGGGCCGCCTTCCTCGCCCTCCTGCTGACGGCGCTCGCCGCCGTGCCCGCAGCAGCGGGGGGCGACGGACAGCGCCACCGGGCCGTCCGTGCCGTCCGCGTCCACGAGCAGGCGCGCGAACGGGTCGACCGGCTGCGCGAGGCCGACGCCCTCCCCGCGGCCGTCGAAGAGGCCGAAGAGCGCCGGAAGACCGTCCGCGCCGGCCTGTGGGACCTGCTGCGGGCGGGGGCCAGGGAGACCGGCGACCCGGTCGCCGTCGACCCGTCCGGGCGCGCGGGCCACTGTCCGTTCGGGGACCGCAGCCGCGCTCCCGAACAGCGCTCCTCTGCCTGGACCGCCCCGACCCGCCGCTACTGGCTCTCCGCCGGCTACGCCGCGAAGGGCTCCCGCTGGGCCCGCCGCCACACCGGCCAGGACTTCGCGGTGGACTCCGGCACCCCGGTGTACGCCGTCGGCTCCGGCGTCGTACACGTCACCACCTGCGGGGACGGCTTCGGCAACCAGGTCCTCGTGCGGCACCGGGACGGCTACTTCACGCAGTACGCCCACCTGTCCCGCATCGACGTGCGCCGGGGCCAGCGGGTCGACGCCGGCCAGCGCCTCGGGCTGTCCGGCGCGTCCGGCAACGTGACCGGACCGCATCTGCACTTCGAGGTGCGGATCACCCCGTACCTGGGGTCCCAGGTGCCGCCCCTGCCGTGGCTGCGCCGTAAGTCCGTGCAGGTGTCCGGGGCGCCGGCGCTCCCCTGGTCCCGTGGCCACCGCGCCGCACGGGCGCCCGCCCCGGGGCGGAACGCACCCTACGCCTGGAGCGGCCGGTAGGAGGCCAGGGCCCAGATGACGAAGACGTCGATGGCGATCTGGATGACCGCCCAGACCGGTGCGTACGGCAGGAACAGGAACTGCAGGATCAGGCTCAGCGACGCCAGCACGATGCCGCTGATCCGGGCCCACTCCGCCTTCTCCACCCCCATCAGCAGCCCCCAGCCGGTCGCCGTGGCCACGATGCCCACGATCAGCAGGACCCAGCCCCAGCCGGTGAGGTTCATCTCGTAGACGTAGCTGCCGACCCGGGAGTAGACGTCGTCCTCGGCGATCGCGGCGATGCCCTGGAAGACGGCGAGGACACCGCTGACGAACATCAGCACGCCGCCGAAGACGACCCCGCCGGCGGCCAGTCCACCGCCGGCCGGGGGCGAGGCCCAGGCCGGCGTGCCGGTGCCCTGGTGGGACGGGTCCCACACGGGGGACCCGTGCGACGACGGCTGGGAGTGCGGCTGGTCGCTCATGGGGTGACCCCGTCTCTGTGTCGGCGACTGTCCCTCGACCATCCGTCCGGGTGGTGGCCGCCACCACGGGGGGTGGGCCGTTCGGGTGGGCCGGCATGCGGGCGGGACGGTCCGCGCCTTCACTGGAGATTCCGGGGACCTGGGTCCGCGACCGACCCGCGAACGACCCCCGAACGATCTGGAGGCGTGATGGCAGCGAACCGCAGAAGCCGGAAGAGGGGGCTCCGTCCGGCGGCGGTGCGGGGCGCGGCCCTGCTGACGGGGCTCGCCGCGCTCACCGCGCTCACCGGCTGCTCGGGGGACGACAGCCCGTCCTCCGTCGCCAGCAAGGCGGCCTCCGCCGCGCAGTCGGTGGGCGCGCAGGCCACCGCCGCCGCCTCCTCCCTCGCCTCGGAGGCCTCGGAGGCGTTCTCGTCGGCGACCGCGGAGGTGGGCCGCAAGCTCGACGGGATCGAGGGCGGCGTCGACGCCAAGGGCGACGTGAAGCTCGGCACGCCGACCGCCGACGGCGACCGCAGCGCGGTCGAGGTGACCGTCACCAACAGCGTCGACTCGACGAAGTCCTTCGGCGTCGAGGTGGACTTCAAGGACTCCGGCGGCAAGCTGCTCGACTCCGTGCTCGTCACCGTCACCGACGTCCCGGCCGGCAAGTCCGCCAAGGCCATCGCCCGCAGTCACCGCGCGCTCTCCGGCGAGGTGAAGGCGGAGGCGGCCCGGGCGGTGCGGTACTGACGCGGTCCGGGGAGACGTCCGGTCCGCCCGCCGAACCGCTCCTGGTCCGTCCGCTGCTGCGCGAGATCGCCGCGGCCCCGCGCCATCTCCCCGAGCTCCTCGCGCGGTTCGCCGTCCACCGCCTGGGACCGGTGGCCCGGCGCGCGACGAGCACCGAGCCGCCGCCCGGCCGGGCGGCGGTGATCCGGCGGGGCCACCGGGCCACGGTCGCCGAAGGCGCGTTCGTGGGCGGGCCGTTCCTCCTGTTCGTCCCCTTCGCGTTCTGCGCGGCGCTGCTGCGCCAGGCCCGCACGGTCCTGGAACTGGCCGCGCTGGCCGGCCACACCCCGACCGAGCTCGACCGCGCGGCCGAACTCCTGGTGCTGCAGGGCGTCCACGACGACGTCCCGGCCGCCCGGGCCGCCCTCGCCGCACAGGCCGCCGGCGCCGACGCGGCGCCCACGCCCGGGCGGTTGCGGCGCACGGCCGTCCTGTGGGCCCTGGTCATGCGCATGGCCCGGCTGCTCGGTCTCCTCGTCCCCGCCGAACCGGGTTCCCGGCCGCGGTGGGCGGCCCAGACCGCCCGTTGGCTGCTGCTCGTGGCGGTGTTCCTGGTGGGCCTGGTCGCGCCGCTGGTCTGGCTCCCGTACATGGCCTCCAACTACGACCGCGCCACCACCCGCCTCACCGCCCGCGCCGTCCGCTTCTACTTCCCGGACGCGCCGGACGACGTCGGTCCGTCCCGCCCACGTCGCCGCCTCGACCCGGCCGCCCTCACCTCCGCGGCCCGCGCGCTTCTCTCCCTGCTCGTGCCGATCGCCGTCACTCTCGGCCTGCTGGCGACCGACCTGCGCATCGCGGGCGGCAGATGGCAGTCGCTGACGATCGCCCTGGCGGCGGCGTCCACAACGGCGGGAGCGGTGTGGCTGTGGCGCCGCCACAGCCATCACCACGGGCGCAGGCGCGGGCACGGGGACCGTCGCCGTCGGTGACGTGAACCGGCAGGGCGCCGGCGGGCGGACGCGTCAGGCCATCCAGAAGAAGACGGCCGTCATGCGCTTCTCCTCGAGCGTGGTGCCGGAGTAACCGGTCGCGCTGTGCACGAGGTTGGCGTTGTAGAGGAGCAGACGGTTGTGCCGGTGCGGCACCCGGACGTCCTCCTCGAAGGCGTCCGGTGCGACGAACCGGGTGCCGAGCGCCTCGACGAGGTTGTTGTGCGGGGCCTGGACGACGTTGCCGCCGAGCCGCCCGCCCGGCAGTGACTGCCGGTAGAAGCTGGTGCCGCAGTCCTTGGGCACGGCCGGGTTGAGGTAGAGCACGGCCGCGTAGCGGCACAGCGCCCGCGAGTCGGAGTGCGGGCGCGGGGCGCTCTCCCCCTCACCGACGACCTGGACGCAGTTGTGGTTCAGGGTGCCGCCGCCGGGCGCCTGCTGCACCCACAGTTTCCGCGCCCCCGTCGCCCCGCGCACCAGCCGTTCCACCCGGTCGAGTTCACCGGGTTCGAGACCGGGCATGGTGCGCAGTCCGGGCCAGCTCTCCGAGGTGTAGGGGTGTCCCTTGACCCAGTCGTCCTTGGCGAGACAGCGTGCACGGATCGCGGCGGCGTCGGGCTCGGGGAAGACGTCGTCGATCACCCAGTAGTCCCGGCCCCTGGTGGGTTTGCGGTAGGGGAGGACGGGGAGTGTGGCGGCAGCCCTCGCGGACTGACGGGGCCGCTGTGGCATGGACATGCAGCGAATGTAGGTCGGGGGATCCTCATGACTCGCCCTCACGTTCGTCCGGACTCCTCCGTGAAGCGGTCAACGTTTCACCGGGGCGGTCAACGGTTCGCCAACCGCCTTCACATCACGCACACATGCACTACCGGAATTGTGGCGTCCGTCACAGCAGGTGCGGGCCGGGGGTGCTGAAGTAGCCGGATGATCGGTCTCGTCATCCGCGTGCTCCCGTTCTGGGTGCGCGAACCCCTGCTCGTCGTCTTCGGCGTCGTCTTCAGCGGCTTCCTCTTCTACGCGGCCGTCCGGGACGGCGAGTGGCAGATGGCCGCCATCGGAGCGGCCGTCGTCCTCTTCACCGCGATCCGCGTGCACACCATCAACCGCGCCCTCCGGGAACGCCGTCAGACGAAGGCCATGGACGGCACGAAGCACGTCCGGCACGCCGAGGGCGTCTAGGAGATCCGGGGCCGTCCGGGTCACGGCCCGGCGGTCGTCCCGGGACACACCGCCACCTCGTCGCCGACCGCTATCCTCCCCGCCCGCCGGACCTGGAAGTAGGCGCCGAAGGCGATGCCGCCGGCGTCCGTCCGGCGGTAGTCCGCCAGGGTGCGCAGGGGTTCCGGACCGGCGCGGCGGCCGGTGCGCTGGTCGACCATGGTGATGGCGCAGCGGATCGTCTCCTCGGTGAAGGCCAGTTCGACCCCGGCCACGGCGAGGCGGGCGGCGCGATCCTCGGCGTGGGCGTCGTCCCAGCCGTCCACGACGAGGTTGGGGCGGAAGCGGTTCATCGGGAGGGGGCCGACTCCTCGGGCGGCGAGGCGACGGTTCAGGGCGTCCAGGCTGGCGCGCGAGACGACGTGCAGCCGGTGGGCGTTGCCCGCCCGCGGCCGGACGAGGGTGCTGGGGACGCCCAGGAACTCCGTGAGCCAGGTGTGCACGTCCGGACTGTCCGCCCGCACCGGGTCCCGGCCCGGTGCGCGCAACGTCACCTCGCCGTCGCTCGACTCCGGGGAGATCAGCGCCATCCGGGGGTCTCCCCCCTGCCAGCGCAGCTCGCCCTTCTCGTCGGCGATCGCGTAGGCGCGGTCGTGCGGCAGGCCGGTCGGCGTCAGCGCCGCCTCGGTGAGCGTCGTCCCCGCGCAGCCCTTCACCGGGTAGTACGTGATCTCCGTGAGTCGTGCCGTGCTCGTCCCCATGCGCCCCGAGCCCCCCATGTCCCCGCCCCCCATGTCCCAGCCCTCCGTGTCCCGTCGCGTCTCAGTCCGTCACCAGTGCCAGTACGAAGCCGTCGTACCCCTTCTCGCCCACCGTCTGAACCGCCGTCGCGGTCAACTTCGGGTGCTGGGCGATCAGTTCGGTGAAGGTGCGGACTCCCTGGACGCGCGGGTCGGTGCTCGCCGCGTCGGTCACCGCGCCCTCGCGCACCACGTTGTCGCCGACGATGACGCCGCCGGGCCGGGTCAGCCGCAGCGCCCACTCCAGGTAGAGCGGGTTCGAGGGCTTGTCCGCGTCGATGAAGACCAGGTCGAACCCCTCGTCGCCGAGCTCCGCCGCGAGGAGCGGCAGCGTGTCCGCCGCCTTGCCCACCCGCAGGTCCACCACGTCCCGCAGGCCCGCCCTCGCGATGTTCGACGCCGCCGTCTCCGCGTGCCGTTCGTCCGCCTCCAGCGTCACCAGGCGGCCGCCCTCGGGCAGGGCGCGGGCGAGCCAGAGGGTGCTGTAGCCGCCGAGGGTGCCGATCTCCAGGATCGTGCGGGCGCCCCGGATGCGGGCGATCAGGTGCAGCAGCTTGCCCTGGTTCGGCGCGACCTGATGGGGCGGCAGACCGGCGGCCTCGCTGCCCGCGCCGGCCGCGCGCAGCGCGTCGTCCTCCTCCACCAGCAGGTCGTTGAAGTAGGCGTCGACGGCGGTCCAGGTCTGCTGCACGGCAGGTCCCCTCTCGGTCCAGTGAGTTCCTTGTGGGAACTTACTGGACGGTCCGGTGCACCGTCCATCAACTTTCTGGCGGACCGGATGAGTCCGAACGGCTCCGCGCGCGTATCTCTCTTCGTCCGGGTCCCCACCGGGCGACGACACGACGGCGGATTCCCCGACGGGCAGGAGGAACGGTGGCACTTTCGCGCAACATGATGGGAACTATTTTCGTGGGGGGCGCGCTGACCCTGACGCTCAGCGCCCTCGCGTACCCGTCGATGCTCGGCCTGGACACCGTGTCGACCTCGGGTGACCGGATCATCGCCAACACCCAGTGGGGGCCGCTCACGGAGAGCGACAGGGACTTCGTGGTGAAGGTCCGGGCCGCCGGACTGTGGGAGTACCCGCTGGGCCAGATCGGGCTCCAGAAGAGCCAGACCCCGGCCGTCCGCACCGCCAGCAACCACCTGATCGACGGTCACGGCGCGCTGGACACCAGCTGCCGCAAGATCGCGCCGATGCTGAACATCCAGCTGCCCAACGTGGCCAGCCCGCAGCAGGAGGGCTTCGTCACCCAGCTGAAGGCGGAGAGCGGCAAGCAGTTCGACACGGACTTCGCCAACATCCTGCGCATGACGCACGGTTCGATCTTCAACACGATCGCCAAGATCCGGTCCACGACGAAGAACACGCTCGTCAGGGCCCTCGCCGACCAGGCCAACGACACCGTGCTGGACCACATCACGGTGATGGAGAAGACCGGTCTGGTCGACTTCGACACCACGCTGTTCAACCAGACCACGCCGCCCAAGCTGCCCCAGTCGGACATGACCCCTCCGGTCCCGCCGGCCGGTCAGCCCATGGTCGTCCTCAATCCGCCGCCGACCGCCACCTCCACTCCGCTGGACCTCAGTGGCGTCGTGAACGGCAACGTCCCGCCCGGCAACGGACAGCCCGGCAACGGGCAGCCCGGCACCAGCCAGTAGCCGTCCCGCCCGCCGCCCCGGTCGGGGCGGACTACGCCAGCCAGACCGTCGTGTCCGGATCCAGCCGGCCGTCGCCGGGCAGCGGGGTGCTGCTCAGCAGCACCTCCCCCGGCGGCAGCGGCACGGGCGCGTCCGACAGGTTGGCCACACAGCGCCAGCCGTCGCGGCGGGTGAAGGACAGCACGCCCGGCGGGGTCTCCGGCGCCCAGCTGAGCTCCTCGCCCTCCAGCAGCTTGCGGCGCAGGCGCAGCGCCGTGCGGTAGAGCTCCAGGGTGGAACCGGCCACGCCGTCCTGCGCCTCCACCGAGTGACGTGCGAAGGACGGCGGCTGCGGCAGCCACGCGCCGGCCGCCCCGAAGCCGTACGACGGGCCCGTCCTCGTCCACGGCAACGGCACCCGGCAGCCGTCGCGACCCTTGCGGACCCGGCCGGTCTGCTCCCACACCGGGTCCTGGAGGACGTCCTCGGGCAGGTCGGCGACCTCGGGCAGGCCCAGCTCCTCCCCCTGGTAGAGATACGACGAACCGGGCAGCGCCAGCATGAGCAGCGTCGCCGCCCGCGCCCGGCGCAGACCGGCCCGCTCGTCGACGCGCGGGGCACGGCCGCCGGACAGCAGCCAGGCGTCGTGGTCCGTGCCCGGAGCGAGCATGAGCCGGGAGGCGTGGCGCACGACGTCGTGGTTGGACAGCACCCAGGTGGCCGAGGCGCCGACGGCCCGTGCGGCGGCGAGCGAGTCCGTGACCACCGCGCGGATCTCCTCCGCGTCCCAGCCGGCTTGCAGGTACTCGAAGTTGAACGCCTGGTCGAGTTCGTCCCGACGGGCGTAGAGGGCACGGCGGTCGCCCGGGACCCATGCCTCGGCGACGGCCGTGCGGGGCGGGGTGTACGCGTCGAGGACGCGGCGCCAGTCGCGGTAGATCTCGTGGACCTCGTCGCGGTCGAAGAAGGGGTGGGTGCCCGGAGCCAGCCGGGCGAGGCCGGCGTCGCCGCTGAGCTCCGGCGCGCCCAGGTCGCGCAGGGGCTCGGCCAGGTCCTTGGCGAGGGCGTGGGCCACGTCGACGCGGAAGCCGTCGACGCCCCGGTCGGACCAGAAGCGCAGCGTGGTGCGGAAGTCCTCGCGGACCTCCTCGCGGTCCCAGTTCAGGTCGGGCTGCTCACGGGCGAACAGGTGGAGGTACCACTGGCCGTCGGGGACGCGCTGCCATGCGCTGCCGCCGAACACGGACCGCCAGTCGGTGGGCGGGAGCGCGCCGCCCGGGCCGCGACCGTCACGGAAGACGTAGCGGTCGCGGGCGGGGGCGCCGGGGCCGGCGGCCAGCGCCTCCTGGAACCAGGGGTGCCGGTGGGAGGTGTGGTTCGGCACGAGGTCGACGATCACCTTCAGGCCGAGCCGGTGGGCCTCGGCGGTGAGGGCGTCGAAGTCGGCCAGGGAGCCCAGGCGCGGGTCGACGTCCCGGTGGTCGGCGACGTCGTATCCGCCGTCGGCGAGCTCGGACGGATAGAACGGGGAGAGCCAGAGGGCGTCCACGCCGAGGGCGGCGAGATGGGGGAGCCTGTCGGTGACGCCCCGCAGGTCCCCGAGGCCGTCCCCGTCGGCGTCGGCGAAGCTGCGCGGATAGACCTGGTAGACGACGGCCTGACGCCACCAGTCGGGGCGGTGCGGGGAGAAAACGGTCATGCACCCAAGTCTGTCCACTGTGCCCGAAAAGTGAACGTCGGACTCTTCGGAACAGATCATTCCGTACATGGGGAACATGTGGCGGAATCTTGAACTCCCCAGGGTTTGACGCAGGTTGACAGGCATCCGGCATGCACACGACGATGGGCACACGCTGTGGCCTCTGTGACACGTGTGGCCTTCGTGGCAGCCGTGACCGATGAGCCCGGCGATCTTCTCCGCTGCTCTTCTCCGCTGTCCTTCATCTCCGCTGTCCTCCTGCTCCGCCGCTTCTCTGCCCTTCTGCTCCGCTGCTCTTCTGACGCCCTGGGCTGATGCCGTCTTCTGATCCGACCGGTCAGCCCGGGCGAACTCGCCAAGAACGGGATCCCTATGTCCATAGCGAGAACTGTCACCGTGCGCCGCCTGCTGGGGGCGGGCGCCGTGTCGCTCACCCTGTGCGCCGCCTCCGTCGCCGCCGCCTCCATGGCCTTCGCGGACACCGGGACGCCCGGCGGCGACGGCTGGAAGTCCGGCGGACACTACCGGCCGGGGACGGGCGCGGGCACCGAGACGCAGACCGACCGCTGCCAGTTCTCGCTCGACGGAACGCAGTTCTTCGACTCGGTGCGCGTCGACGACCAGAACCTCAAGCCGACCCAGGACGGCAAGATCCACGTCAAGGTCCGCGCCGCCGGCGACGCGACGACGTGCACCGCCTCCCTGGCCTCCTACCTCGCCCACGGCTCCAGCTTCGGCACCTCCGGTGAGCAGGTCTTCGTCGACTTCGACACCGTGACCGTCAAGCCCGGCCAGACCGAGAGCCTCGACATCGCCGTGCCCGACGCGGGCTGCTTCGCCCAGATCGACCTCTACCGCGGCGCGGTCAAGTTCGACGGCAAGCTCGACGCGAAGGACGGCTTCGTCCACGGCGACCTGCCGAAGGGTCCGAACCGTCCGGTCATCAAGGACAAGCTGATCGCCGCCTGGAACGGCGGCACGAAGGACTGCACGGTCACCGAGCAGCCGCCGAACACCCCGCCGACCGCGCCGTCGGGCAGTGCGTCCGCCAGCCCGTCGGGCTCCCCTTCCGCCACGCCGTCGACCCCGTCCGGGAGCGACACCACGTCGCCGTCCGCCTCGCCCTCCGAGAGCGGCTCGCCGACCCCGTCCGCCTCCGAGTCGACCACCGCGCCCGCCCCCACGCCCAACGGCGGCGGCGGCGGCGACCTCGCCGAGACCGGCGCGAGCAGCGACACGCCCCTGATCGCGGGCGGCGCTGCGGCGCTGCTGGCGGGCGGCGCGGCGATCGTCGTCGCCACGCGGCGCCGCAAGGCCACGCGCGCCTGACGCACCGGCGGGCACAGGGTGAAGGGACGGCCGTACCGGATGACGGGACGGCCGTTCCGCTGTTCCTAGACGCCCTCCACCGCGGTCAGCCACAGCTTCACGTACCGCTCCACGTCCACGTCCAACGCCACGTCCACGAGGGTCTGTTCGCGCACGCCCTCGTGGATCTCGGACTCACCGGGGCGCGGCCTGCGGTCGACGACCGTCTGGCCGCGGGCCGGGCCGGGGGCGAGGGAGACCTCGACCGGGAGCAGCTCGGTGGTCAGGCCCGCCGGGTCGGCCACCGCGCACAGCGCGCCCGCGTCGCCCAGGCCACCGGTGGGCGTGGGGTCGCCGGAGCTCGCCGGGTCACGGTGCGCGAGCAGTGCGCCCGCGAGCTTCAGACGCGGCTCCGCGCTCGCCCGCAGCCGTGCCACGTCCGCCGCCGGGACCAGCACCCGCTGGAAGACGTCCAGGCCGTACATCGTGATCGGCACGCCCGCGGTCAGCAGGATCGCCGCCGCCTCCGGGTCGTGCCACACGTTGAACTCCGCGACCGGCGTGGCGTTCCCCGTGGTCACCGCGCCGCCCATGAACACGATCCGCTCGATGTTGCGGGTCACCTCCGGGTGGGTGCGCAGCAGCAGGGCGATGTTCGTCAGCGGCGCGGTGGGGACGAGGGTGACCGGGCGCGGGGAGGCCAGGATCTCGCGGCGCAACAGGGTCACCGCGTCCACGTCGACCGGACGGCGGGTGGGCGCGGGCAGGCCCAGGTCGCCCATGCCGTCCTGACCGTGCACGTGCGACGCCGTGCGGACGGGCTCGATGAGCGGCCGTTCGGCGCCCCGGGCGACCGGGATGTCCCCCGCGCCCGCGTGCTCCAGCACGGTGAGCGTGTTGCGGACCACCCCGTCCACGTCGGTGTTCCCCGCCACACAGGTCACCGCCCGCACGTCCAGGCCGGGATGGCGTACGGCGAACAGCAGGGCGAGGGCGTCGTCGACTCCGGTGTCGCAGTCGATGATCACGGGAATGGGCTGTTCGGACAGTTCGTTCACCGCGTTCCGCTCGGTCGGCTTGCTTTCCTCGGTCACCAGGGACTCCTTCCGCACCACCGTCGTCCACGACCCTATGCGGGAGCGCTCAGTCCCACAGCGCGGTTCCGCGGGCCGCCGCCCGCTCCGCGATCCGCCCGACCAGGTCGCCGACGGGCAGCTCACCGGGCCGGCGGCCGTCGCGCAGCCGCAGCGCGGCCCGCTCCGCGCGGGCCTCCCGCTCCCCGATCACCGCCTGGTACGGCGCGAGCCGCGCCGCCCGCACCCGCGCACCGAGGCTGCCCTGCTCGGGGCCCGCGAGCTCCGCCCGCAGCCCGGCGGCCGACGCCCGGCCCACCAGGTCCGCCGCCGCGTCCCGCTGCGCCTCCGACACCGGCAGCACGACCAGCTGCACCGGCGCCAGCCAGACCGGGAACGCCCCGCCGTGCTCCTCGATCAGGTGGGCGACGACCCGCTCCACACTGCCGACGACACTGCGGTGCACCATCACCGGGCGGTGCTTCGCCCCGTCGGCGCCTACATAGTGCAGGTCGAAGCGTTCGGGCTGGTGGAAGTCGATCTGCACGGTGGAGAGGGTCGCCTCGCGGCCGGCGCGGTCGGTGATCTGCACGTCGATCTTCGGGCCGTAGAAGGCGGCCTCGCCCTCCGCCTCCTCGTAGGCGACGCCGGCGCCGTCCAGTACCTCCCTGAGCAGCGCGGTGGCCCGCCGCCACAGCTCCGGGTCGGCCACGTACTTGCCGCCCTCGCCGGGCAGCGAAAGCCGGTGACGGGAGGCGCGGATGCCCAGGTCGGCGTAGGCGCGGGCGATCAGGGCGAGCGCCGCGCGGGCCTCGTCGACCGCCTGCTCCAGGGTGCAGAACACGTGCGCGTCGTTGAGCTGGATGGCCCGCACGCGGGTCAGACCGCCCAGCACACCGGACGGCTCGGAGCGGTACATGCCGCCCAACTCGGCGATACGCAGGGGAAGTTCGCGGTAGCTGCGGGACCGGGAACGGTAGATGAGCGCGTGGTGGGGACAGAGACTGGGCCGCAGGACGACCTGTTCGGCCCCCAGTTCCATCGGCGGGAACATGTCCTCGCTGTAGTGCGCCCAGTGGCCGGAGATCTCGTACAGCTCGCGTTTGCCGAGCACCGGCGAGTACACGTGCCGGTAGCCGGCGGCCCGTTCGGTCTCCCGGACGTACTCCTCCAGGGTGTGCCGGACGATCGCCCCGTCCGGCAGCCAGTACGGCAGGCCCGCGCCGATCAGGGGGTCGGTGTCGAACAGGCCGAGTGCGCGGCCGAGACGGCGGTGGTCCCGCTCCTGACCGGGGTCGGGTCCCTCGCCTTCCCCTCCCGGACCGTGGCCGGGGCCAAGGCCGTGACCGGGGTCGAGGCGGTCGTCGGAGGCGTGACAGGCGTGACCGGGGGCGGAGTGGCTGTCGTTCACGGGGGGCTCCCTCGCTCGGGGCGGGGCGAGGCGGAACCGGGAACGGCGAAGCCCCGGGGCACTCACCCCGGGGCTTCGGACATCCAGTCATGTCATGGATCAGCGCGCCGGGACGTTCTCCGGCGTCGTCGTGCGGGACGGCTGGGCGCGCTTCATGCCGGCCACCCTAACGACGGCGAACCACGGCACGCCATCTCTTTTTCCGCGCCTCCATTCCCCCTTGCCCGCCTCCCGCTGCCCGCGCCTCCCCTTTCCCGCCGTCGCCCACCCGCCCGCACCAACGCCGGTAACCCGTACGGACCGCCGCACTGGTCGCCCCGGTGCACCGGTGCTGACGTGGGAGAAAGCACCTCGGATCGCCCGGCGCCGGCATCGGCCCCGGCGCCCGCGCCCACTCCTGGAGGCACCCCGATGACCCGCCGCCCCCTCCTGGCCTCCACGCTCCTGCTCACCGCCGTCACCGCCCTCACCTCCGGCTGCGCCACCCTCGGCCTGGAGCATCCGCCGACCGCCGCTCCCGCCACCCCCACCGTCGAGCGGTCGTCGGCGAAGCCGTCCGCGCCGCCCGCGTCGGCAGGACTCACCAAGGCTCAGGCGCAGGCCGCCCTCATCACCGAGCGGGACCTCGGCGCGCCGTGGACCCCGACCCGCGGCGCCGCCACCTGGCGGGACGGGATGCTCAAGGCGACGGCCTCGCCCGCCGACTGCCAACGGTTCCTCGACGACCTCTACGCCGACGAGCTGCTCGGCGGACCGGCCCGCGCGGTCGTCGCGCTCGACGATCCCGACTCCGGCGCCCAGCTCCGCTACCAGCTCACCGGCAGCCGCCCGGCGGACGTGGACCGCAGCCTGGCCCGGCTGAGGACGCTGCCGCAGACGTGCGCCCGGTTCACCGCCGAGGCGGCCGGCGACGCCGTGCTCGACGTGCAGGTATCCGAGCTGCCCCTGCCGGAGGTGGGCGACGTCCGGCAGGGGCTCCGGGTCACGCTGACGCGCTGGGCGGGCGCCGGGGAGACCACCCGGGACGACGCCGGACAGGCCCCCGCCGAGAACGCCGGCGGCGACCCGACGGTCCTCACCCTGGACGTCGCCGCCGTACGGGCGGGCGAGGACGCCTTCGCCCTCACCAACGGCGGTCTCGACGACGCCCCCAACGCCGCGACCCAGGCGGCCGTGCAACTGGGCGTGCGCCGGCTGGCGGATGTCAGGAAGCAGGGGAGGGCGCAGATCTGAGCAACCGGGGTCACCGCCGGGGACGCTCCGCGGCGGTGGCCCCCTCAGAAGTCCGGGTCGTCGAACCGCGTGCGGTGCGCGACCACGTCGTGCGCGAGTTCCAGCACCGTGCGGTCCCCCGCGAAGGCGTGTCCCCGCAGGAGCGCCAGCGCCTCGTCCGCGGTGACCCCGAGCTGGGCCATCAGCATGCCGACGGCCCGGTACACCTCGCCGTGGTCGGTGGCCAGCGGGCTGAGCCAGAGACCGGCGCCGTCCCGGCCGTCCTGCTCGTCCCGGGGCAGCGTCAGCAGCGCCGCCGTCACGACGTCGGCCACCACTCGCGCGGTGTGCACGTCCTCGACGGTGAGCTCGCCGGGGACGTCACGGTAGAGGTCGAGGGTGCCCACGCACACCGCGCGGTCGCCCAACGGCAGCGCGTACACCGACCGGACCCCGGCGGCCGCCGCCTGCTGCGCGAACACCGGCCAGCGTCCGGCGTCCCGGCTCGACGTCAGGTCGGGGGCGACGACCACGGCGCCGGTCTCGGCGGCCTCCAGACCGGGCCCGTCCCCCAGCGTGACCTCCATCTCCAGCACGTAGGCCGCGCCCTCCCCGCTCGCTCCCAGCGGCACGGGCATCCCCACGCCGCGCAGCGACACGCTCGCACCGCTCACCGGCAGCAGCTTCAGCACGGCGTCGCACAGCCGCTGCGGCACGTCCTGGGCGACGGCGTCGACCGTCTCCCGGGCGATGACGTCGGCGATCCGGTCCCGCTCCCGGTCGGTCACGGCCGTCACCTCCGTCCGCAGGTCCGCCCGGCCGTCCGCCCGACGTGCGCTCCGTCCGCCGAGTACCCAGGACCCACCGCGAAAACCGGCGCCACAACGGCTCCCACAGCGGATCTCGCAGCGAGTGCCACAGCGGGTCTCTCAGCAGGTGTCACGGCGATGGTCGGCGGGAGGCCCCGGGGCACCCGGGCGGGGGAGTCACCGAGGTGACTGCGCCGGAGAGCTACAAGGGCGGCTGCGCCGGGGCGGGGCCCAGCGTCGTCGTCCCGGGCGCCGTGCGGTGGCCGAGGCCCGTGCGGTACGCGTCGAGCGCCGCCTCCACCCGCCCCGTACGCCGCAGCAGGTCTCCCAGCATCCGGCACAGGTCGGCGAGGTCCCCGGCCGCGCCCGCACGCTCCAGCAGACTGAGCGCACGCACATAGTGCTCCTCGGCCGCCTCCGTGTCGCGGGCGTCCTCGGCGATGATGCCGAGGAGACGGTGGGCGCCCGCCGCGTGCACGGCGCCACGCTCGGGGGACAGGTCACCGAGCACCTCCCGCAGCAGCGCGGCGGCCTCCTCCGACCTGCCGCGCCGGTGCAGCACGTCGGCCAGCTCCACGGCCACCTGACTGCTGTAGAGGGCGGCGCGCTGAGCCGAGAGCATGGCCTGAGCCTGCCTCAACTCGTCCTCGGCACGCCCCAGTTCACCGTTCTGGGCGTAGACGTAACCGCGCATCCAGTGACAGTTGGCGAGTTCGGTGCGCAGCTGGAGCTGACGGTACAGCTCGGCGGCCTTCGCGAGCGAGGCGTCGGCCTCCGCGAGACGCCCCTCGGCGAGCAGCGTGCGGGCCACCGAGCGGTGCATCCGGGCGACCAGTGCGGGGTCGGCGACCTGCGGCGCGAGCGCCAGGGCGAACTCGGCCGCCTGCGCCGCACGAGCCGCCGCGCCCATGTCCATGTACGGGCCGATGACCGACGCGTAGAGGAGCAGGAGCGCGTCCGGGTCGTGCAGTCCGCCCCGGTTGAGCTCGTCGAGGGTGGACTCCAACAGGTAGACGGCATAGCGCAGTTCGCCGGCCAGGTAGTGGGCGACGGCGCGGCCGCGCAGGGCGGGGACGCGCGCGGTCAGCGGGGCGTCGGCGAGACGGCTCTCGGCCCGCTCGAAGAAGTCGCGGGCCGCGTCCAGGTCCCCGGTGTCGATCCCGCACTCGCCGAGCCCGAGCAGCGCGGTGGCCTGTTCCTCGTCCAGCACGTGCTGCTCCGCCTCGGCCAGCAGCGCGCGGTACTGCCGTGCCGCCTCCTCGGCTTCCCCGGTGGCCAGCGCGCGCTGGGCCTCGGTGAGCCGCAGCCGCAGATCGGTGACGAGACGTGCGGGCCGGCCGGTCGCCAGTTCCTCGAAGTCGACGCCGAGCCGCTCGGCGAGGTGTCTGAGAGCCTCGTCCGAGGGCCGCACCCGGCCTGCCTCCAGCGTGGAGACGTAGGCAGGGGTGTAGGTCGGCTCGGCCAGCTGGCGCTGGGTCAGTCCCCGCTCGACGCGCAACCGCTGCACCCGGCGTCCGACGACCTCCGGCTCGTCCCGCTCCACCACTCCCGGATCCCCCAACCGCCCTTGCAGCTCTTGCCGTTGGAGCATCCCAGCCCCTAGGTTAAACAGTGAGTTAAGCACGCTTAACCGCTTGCTGACGCGAGTATCGCAGTCGCCGACGTTGCGAGGTAGCCGTGTCCGGAAACCCCTCCGCGCACCCTTCGGCACGCCCCTCCGCGCCCTATGCGAGAGCCCTTGCGGCGGCACTCCTGACGGTCACGGCCCTGGTCGCCGCCGCCAACGCGGGCCCGACCGCCACCACCGACACGGCTCCGCCCTCGCCGACGGCCCAACAGGACGCGGCCGGCCACCGCTGACACCGAAAGCCGGGCGACGCCGCGGGCGGCGGCGGGCGGAAGCCGGACGAGAGCCGGACGCCGGCCAGGCGGGAGCCGGACGCCGGCCAGGCGGGAGCCGGACGCCGGCCAGGCGGGAGCCGGGCTCAGCCCCGGGTCGTCTGCAGCTGCCGCAACTGCTGCCGGACGTGGTCCAGCGCGCCCTCGCGCCGACCCGGCACCCGGGCCCGCAACTCCGCGATCGCCTGCCCCAGCGCCCGGGCCCGCGTCACGTCGGGGATCCGCCCCCACTGGTGGTGCGCCCGGTCGGCCGCCGCCTCCACGGCGGGCGCGTCGACCGGCTGCCCGGCCTCCAGCCGGGCGAAGGCGACCGTCATCCAGGTGCGGCAGCTGCGCTCGGCGTCCCCCGCGAACATCGCCAGGTCCGCCCGCACCTCGGACCAGTGCAAGGCGTCCTCGGACCCCGGCCCGTACGACGCGGCCGCGGCCTGCTCAAGCCCTGCGGCGAGAACGTCGGCGTCGGCGTGGCGTCCGGACCGGACGGCGGTGGAGATGGCCTCGTGCGGATCGAGGTCACGCCTCTCCCGCCCACCCCGGGACACCCCGTCCCAGGCCGCCGCCGGCCCGGGCACCCGGGGCCGCACGCCGACGGGGACGGGGTCCCCGTCCTGCATGGCGGTGGCGGGAGGTGCGGCAGGGGTGGCGGCGGGAGGCGCGGCCGGAGCCGCGGAGGCGATCGGGACCGGGGCGGCGGCCGACTCCGCGGGCGCGACCGGCACCGCCGGGGCTGCGGGCCCGACGAAGGCGGGAACGGACGAGGAAGGGGCCGACGCCGCAGGCGCGGCAGGCCCGGCAGAGGCCGAGGCGGCCGGCACCGCCGGGGCTGCGGGCCCGACGAAGGCGGAGGCGGCCCCGGCCGCGGAAGCGGCGGGCACGACCGCGTCGGCCGGCCTGCCGTAGACGGACACGACCGGCGCGGCAGGGCCGACGGGCAGACCCGGGGCGCCGGGCACGACCGTGTCGACCGGCACGACGGGGCCGTTCGGGACGAGCGGGCCGTTCGGGACGAGCGGGCCGTTCGGGACGACGACGGCAGCGGGCACGTGAGAGCCGACGGATATGACGGAAGCGGCCGGTACGACAGGCGGGACGGGCGCGACGGAACCGCCAAGAACGACAGGCGCGCCGGGAACGACGGAACCGTCAGGTACGCCGGGGCCCGCGGGGGATCGGGAAGCGTCAGGTACGCCGGGGCCCGCGGGGGCTCCTGTGATTGCCGGGACTGCGGCCGTGGTCGGCGGTGCGACGGAGAACGCGGGCGGGGCGGGAACGCCGGCGACCGCGGGGACCGCCGCGGCCGGCGGCGCCACGGCGGACGTGGGCCGGACCGGGGCGAGCGGGGCGGCGACCTGCGCGGCTGAGCCGGAGAGCACCAGGTCGCCGACCTCACCGTCCCCGGCGATCCGGGTCAGCGCCGCCTGGTGCAGCCGCTCGACCGCCGGACGGCCCCCGCTGCGCAGTATCGTCGCGACCGCCTTCATGTACGTCGGCACGGCGACCTCCCGCCGGCCCGGCGGCGGCGCGATCCGCCCGTAGACGGCGGTCGCGGGCCCGCAGTCCAGCGGGTTGCCGCGCAGCCACTGCCAGGTCTCCGGGTCCGCGCGCAGATCGAGCACGGCCGTCGTGGTCCCGGCCGCCCGCAGCCGCAGCTCCTCCCGGAACCAATGCCAGGGGAAGCCCGTGTAGCGCACGGTGGAGGGCGTCGTCCGGGCGAGCGCCAGGTGCGGCAGTCGCTGCCGCCGGTCGAGTTGCAGCTGCCCCGTGACGAACAGGGTCAGCGGGCCGGGCGCGGTCGCGGCGGCCCGCAGCCGGGTGAGCACGGCCTGCGGCTCCAGCGGATCGGCGAGCTCGACGACGTTCGCGGTGTCGGCGCCGGCCAGTACGGGAGGCGGCACGGCCGCCAGCACGGGGAGCACGGACGCCGCGTCGACCAGACACCCCTTGCCCCTGGGCGAGGCCGCGAGCAGCAGCACGGTTCCGGGCATGGTCCCCTCCCGCATGTCCCCTCCCCTGTCGATCACGTACCTCAGCACCGTAACCGCTGCTGCTGCAAAGGGGAGCCTCAGGACTGCAAACCTCCCCTTACGGGGCCTTCGTCGCCCTTCGCGGACCGCGGACCGGGCGCGCCGTCGCCGGACTTCCGCACGCAATCCGCGCATCCGACTTGCCACCGCCCCCGCCCAGGTGTGCCCTGGAAGGCAGGGGCGAGGAGAGAGGAGTCCTCTCATGGCTCATGCGGCACCCGCGTCAGGCGTACGGACCCGGTCGGCACCGACCCGTACCCCCGACGTCTTCAGCGAACGGACCCACCGGGCCGCGGAGTGGACGACAGCCGTGGGGCTGGGCCTCGTCTACGGCTACTGGGTCGCGGCCAACAACCGCGCCGGAGGCCCCATCACCGGCTGGAACCTGCTGCTCGGCTTCGTGAGCGCGTTCGCGTTCGCGGTGCTCTGGCTGGGCGTGCACGCCGTCGCCCCGCGGCTGCGGCGCGAACTGCACGCCGGGCTGTGGGCGATGTTCGCAGGCTGCGCCTTCGGCTTCATGTACAGCGAGACCGGCGCGAGCGTGCTGCGGTCGACCGGCTGGGCGCTGGCGGTCGCGGCGTCCACCTTCGCGGCGCTGTTCTTCCGCTTCTACGCGCGTGAGGACGCGGACGGAAACCGCATCCGCTAGGCCCCAGGAGGGACGCATCCGCACCCGGGCCCCGGCGGTGTTCCGCCGGGGCCCGGGTCTTCCCTCATCCCTCCACTCACCGGCCGGCCGGAACCCACTCCCAGCCGTCCGACGAGGCTTCTGACGTCCCGGAGACGCTGAAGCTCCAGGTGCCGGAGAAGCTGAACGACCCGGAGCCCGACGCGGCGAACGAGCTGTCGGTGAACGGGTCGTTCCAGTTCGTCCAGTCGCCGTCCTTCCACCGCGGGCACGGGTCGGCGCAGGCGGGCACGTGTGCGCGGCCGACGTCCACGAAGGCGGCGCTCGCCCAGCCCTGGGCGCCGTAGAGCCAGTACCAGTCCGGGTTGCCGTTCACGCTCTGCCCCTTGACCATGCACTGCACCAGGTCATGGCTGCCGGGCGCGAGCGCCGCCACGACCGGCGCGTGGGTCGTGGGTTGCTGTCGCACGTTCAGCTCGGTGCGGGAGACGACGGTGCCCCGGACCGGATCGTCGCCGCCGTTGCCGGTGGACGGGGCGGGCGCGGCGGTGGCGCCGCTCGCCGCGACGGCCAGGGAGCCGCCGGCGAGCAGGGCCGCGGCCAGGGTCCGCAGGGCCACAGTGGTGCGCATGATCGGCCTCCTTCTCCCCAGAACCAGGAAACACCCGTTCGGGGGAACCCTCCACCGGAGGGCGTGACCGGGACGCCACCCGTACGGCCGTCATGGGCTCGCGCTCCCCGCCCCGGGCCCGTTGCCTGGAGACGTGTCCCGAAGCCTGCGGACCGCTCTCTCGGCCGCCCTCATCGCCCTGTGCTGCCTGCTGGTGCCGTTCGGCGCACTAGCGGCGTGGGCCGCGTACGGCCTCACCGACACGCGCAGTTACGTCACCACGATGGCGCCGCTCGCCTCCGACCCCGACGTCCGGGACGCGATCGCCGACACCGTGGGCGACGGGGTGGCGCGCGAGGCCGGGATGAACCCGCTCTTCCTGCGCGACGCGTTCCGCTCGTTCACCGCGACCCGCGCCTACCGCACCGCGTGGGACGCGGGCAACGAGGCGGCGCACACCGCGGTCATGCGGGCGCTCCAGGACGACCGGGCCGGCCGCGACGGACGTCCCGTCACCGTGGACCTGGCGACCGTCACCACGCCCCTCAAGCAGCAGCTGACGGTGGATCACGTGCCGTTCGCCGCACGCATCCCCATCGAGCACACACAGGTGGCACTGCTTCCGTCCGACGACCTGGCCGCACTCCGGAAGGGCTACCACGTGCTCGACGTCGCAGGCTTCTGGCTGCCTCTGGCGGCCGTCGTGTTCGGGGTGGCGGGCATCGCGGTGGCGGCCTGCCGCCGCCGGGCCGTCACGGCGACCGCCCTCGGCACCGCGCTCGGCGGCGCGTTCCTGGGCCTCGCGGTCGCCCTCGGCCGCCGTCTGACCCTCGACGACCTCCCCGACGGGGCTCACCGCCCGGCCGCCGGCGCGGTCTACGACGCCCTCACCGCCACCCTGCGCACGGCCTCCTGGCTGCTGCTGGCGCTGGGTCTGACGGTGGCCGCGGCGACCTGGCTGAGCGGCCCCGGCTCCCCGCTGGCCCGCTTCCTGCGACACCGGCGACACCCCGAGGCCCCCGCCGCGACGCCGGCTCCGACATCCCCTCCGGAGCCGACACACGTCAGGGCCTGACGGTCCGAAGCGCGACGGTCCCCGACCGGAGGGCGGCGCGACTCCGGGCGACGCCACGCGGCGCGGGCCGACGCGGCCCCGCGCGACGCGGCCCCGCGCGACGCGTCAAGGTTCGGGACGACACACGACCGGAGGTCACAAGACCCGAGGCCACACCACCCCGGACCACAAGGCGCGAGGCGGCGGTCGGGCCGCCCCCGGGTGAGGTGGATCGGGCCGCCCCCGGTGAGGTGAACGTGCCCGCGGCGGTCCGGCTCAGCCCACGCCGTGCGCCGCAGGTCCGCCCGCCGCGACGCCGGCCAGCACCCGCAGCGCCCGCGCGAGTTCGCGTTCCGTCGCCGACGCGAGTCCGAGCCGGACGGCGTCCGGGGTGCGGTGCGGGTCCACGGCGAACGCGGCGCCGGGAGTGACGGCGATGCCGTGGGCGGCCGCCGCGGCCGTGAAGGCGTCCGCCCGCCACGGCGCGGGCAGCTCCCACCAGGCGTAGTAGGCGCGCGGATCGGTGCGGACGGCGAACCCGTCGAGGCTCTCGGCGAGGATCGCCTGCCGACGTGCGGCGTCCGCCCGCTTCTCCTCGACGAGCCGCCGCACCACACCCTCCTGCGTCCACCGCACGGCCGCCTCCACGGCGAACCGGCCCGCGCTCCACCCGCCGGACCGGACCGCGGCCGCCGCCTCCCGGACCCGGTGCTCCGGCACGACGAGGAAGCCGACGGCCAGCCCCGGCGCGACCCGTTTGGACAGCCCGTCCACCACGTGGACCAGCCCGGGGGCGTGGACGGCGAGCGGCACGGCGTCCGGACGCAGAAACGACCAGATGCGGTCCTCGATGACGGACAGCCCCAACCCGACCGCGAGCAGCCCGAGTTCGCGCCTGCGGCCGTCGCCCGTGGTCGAGGACGTCGGATTGTGGAGCGTCGGCTGGAGGTAGAGCGCGGAGAGGGGCGCCGCGCGGTGGGCGGCGGCGATCGCGTCGGGCCGCACGCCTTCCGCGTCGCCGGCGAGCGGCACGAGCACCACACCCAGCCGCGCGGCGATCTCCTTGACCAGCGGATACGTCAGCTCCTCCACCCCGACCCGGCCGCCCGGCCGGACCAGCGAGGCGAGCGCTGCGGCGATGGCCTGGCGGGCGTTGCCGGTGAAGAGGAACCGGTCCGGCTCGGGCCGCCAGCCGGGGACGGCGAGCAGCCGGGCGGCGGCCTCGCGGGCGGCCGGCGTGCCGTCGGCGGCACCCGGCCGCAGGGCCTCGGCCAGCACGTCGGGCCGCAACAGCGGCGCGAGCACGGGCGCCAGCAGCTCCGACTGCCCAGGTGCCGAAGGGTAGTTGAGCTCCAGATTGACGGGTGCGACGGTGGCCGCCTCGACGAGCGCCCGTCCCTGCGCGGCGGGCGGCGCGGCCCGCACGAAGGTGCCCCGCCCCACCTCGCCCACCACCAGGCCGCGCCGCACGAGTTCGCCGTACACCCGCCCGGCCGTCGAGGGCGCGATGCGGTGCCGTCGGGCGAACCACCTCTGCGGGGGCAGCCGTTGGCCGGGACGCAGCCGCCCGGCGGCGATGTCGTCGGCGATGCGGTCGGCGATCGACCGGAAGTCGGCCATCGGAACACGGACCTTCCACGAGAGGGCGCCTGTGACGCCGGCGACGTCATCGGCCTCATTGCACCGAGAGCAAAGATCTTATTGCACCGAGCGGCGAGACCGCCCTACCGTCGCCACATGGCACCCTTCCTCGCATACGAGGACAAAGGAGCGGATACGCCTCAGGCGCTCCCCCTCGTCCTCGTCCACGGCCACCCCTTCGACCGCACCATGTGGACCCCGCAGATCGAGGCGTTCTCCGCCACCCGTCGGGTGATCGCCCCCGACCTGCGCGGCTACGGCGCGTCCCCGGTGGTCCCCGGCGTCACCCTGCTCTCCCGCTTCGCCGAGGACCTGGAGGAACTGCTCGACGACCTGAAGGCGGACGCGTTCGTCCTGGCCGGGCTGTCGATGGGAGGCCAGATCGCGATGGAGTGCTGCTCCCGCTTCGGCGACCGCGTCCGCGGCCTGGTCCTCGCCGACACCTCCCCCGCCCCGGAGACCCCCGGCGGCCGGACGGCGCGCAACGACATGGCGGACCGTCTGCTCGCCGAGGGCATGCGCGGCTACGCCGACGAGGTGCTCGAGAAGATGGTCGCCCCCACCGCACCCCCCGAGGTCAAGGCGCACGTCCACCGCATGATGACGTCCACCGACCCGGAGGGCGCCGCGGCGGCCCTGCGCGGCCGGGCCGAACGCCCCGACTACCGGCCCCTGCTGACCCGGGTCGCCGTCCCCGCCCTGGTCGTGGTCGGCGAGGACGACGCGTACACGCCGGTGTCGGACGCGGAGGCGATGCACGCCCTGCTCCCGCACTCCGTGCTGCACGTAGTCCGGGGCGCCGCCCACCTGCCGAACCTGGAACGGCCGACGGATTTCAACGAGGCCCTCGCACGGTTCCTGGCGACCGTGGAGCCGTAGCCCCGCCGTCGCCTCCACGCCGGCCACCCGCCGTCACCTGCGCGCCGGTCCCCCCGGGGGGCGCCGCCGCGCCGGTCCTCCGCCGTCGCCTCCGCGCCCGTCCCCGCCGTCGCCTGCGCGCTCATAATGAGCGCATGTCCCGCGAGTTCCCCATCGGCCTCACCCCTCCCGACTGGCTGGTGCGGAACCTCCAGCCGCAGCGGGCGGCCCCCGTGAACCGGCCCGCCGTCGCCCGCGCCGCGCTCGCGATGACGCTGCCACTGGCGATCGGCCTCGCCGTGGGACAACCGTCGTACGGCGCGCTCGCCTCCATGGGCGCCCTCTCCGGAGTCATCGGCGACACCGCCGACGCCTACCGCATGCGCATCCTGAACATCGCGATCCCTCAGCTGTTCGGCGCGGTCGGCGTGACCCTGGGTTCCGCCGTGTACGGGCTCGGCTGGCCCGCGGTGGCCACCGTCACCGGCGTCGCCCTGGTCTCCGGGATGATCTCGACGATCGGGGCCGTGGCGTCCGTGTCCGGACTGCTGCTCCTGCTCAACTGCGTCGTCGGGGCCGGGCTGCCCATGCCCGGCCCCTGGTGGCTGGCGCCCCTGCTGATGACCGGCGGCGGACTGCTCGTGCTCCTGCTCGCCCTGTTGGCCTGGCCGCTGCGCTCCGGGGTCCCCGAGCGCAGCGCGGTCGCCGCCGCCTACCGCACGGTCGCCGACCTCCTGGCGGCCTGCGGCAGCGACGTCCCCGACGCCTACGAGGACGCCCGGCACACCGTCACCCAGTCGCTGAACCAGTCGTACGACCTCATCCTGGCCCGCCGCACCCGCCACCACGGTCGTAGCCCCGAACTGACCAGGCTGGTAGCCCAGTTGAACGCCGTCACCCCCGTCGTGGAGGCGGCACCCGCAGCCCATCTGGCCGGCCGCCCGCTACCCCCTGAGGTCCCCGCGGCGGTGCTGCACCTCGCGCGGGCGGTCGAGACCGGCTTCACCGGCCCGATAGACCTGCGGCTGCCCACCCCCGACTCGGAGACCTCGCGGGCCGTCGACCACGCCCTGCGGCACGCCGCCGAAGTGGTCGCCGCCCCCGACGCCGAACCCGGCGGCCCCGGCCCCGGCGCCGGCGCGCCGGACGACCGGCTGGGCCGTCCGGCCGGGCTGCGGTCACGGGCCGCCCGCGCCGCCCGGGACGTCGCCCTGTCCGCCGCGTCCTGGCGCTACGGCCTGCGTCTCGCCCTGTGCATAGGGCTGGCCCAGGTCCTCGTCTCCACGGTCCCGGTGGCCCGCTCCTACTGGGTCGCCCTCACCATCACCTTCGTCCTGAAGCCCGACTTCGGCTCGGTGTTCTCCCGGGCGCTGCTACGGGCGCTGGGCACGGTGGCCGGACTGGTCGTCGCGGCAGCCGTGCTCTCACAGGTGCCGAGGGGGTGGTGGGACGTGCCGGTGATGCTCGTGCTCGCCCCGCTCATCCCCGCGCTCACCCCTCGCGGTTACGGCTACCAGACCGCCGCGATCACCCCGGTGATCCTGCTTCTGTCGGACACCCTCAACCACCAGGGCGCCGCCCTGCTGCTGCCCCGCCTGGCGGACTCCCTGATCGGCTGCGGCATCGCCCTCGTCGCCGGATATCTGCTCTGGCCGGAGAGCTGGCACACCAGGGTCGGCGCCAAGCTGGCCGACGCGGTCGCCGACACCGCCCGGTACGCGGACGCGGCCTTCGGGCCGGACGTCGACCCCGCCGCCCGCGCCCGTATGCGCCGCCGCCTCTACCGCGACCTGTCGGTCGTCCGCACGGAGTTCCAGCGCGCGCTGACCGAGCCGCCGCCGACCGGACGCCGGGCGGCCGCCTGGTGGCCGCTGGTCGTGGCGGTGGAGCGGATCGTGGACGCGACGACCGCGGCCCGGGTCCGGGTGAAGCACGGGGCCGCACCGCCGTCGGCGCAGGAGGTCGCCCAGGTCACGCTGCAGCTGGCCGAGCTGGCCGAGGGTCTGCGGGACACGGAGGTCCTGTATCCCGTCCGCACCGACCTCACCGGACCGCCGGCCAGCGTCCTGCAGCCGCTGCGCCAGGAGATCGCCGCGGCACGAGCCATCACCTCACCCACCACGTGACGGCGACACAGCGACACGACAGCACGGCGGGCACGACAGCACGGCGGGCTTTCGAGGCGGTGTTGACACACCCGCATTCCGTGCACTCACCCCTGCCCAAGATCACCGCCAGGGGCCGCTAACCTTACGTGTCCGTCCTGGCCAGGGATTGACGGCTACAACTCATGCGAAGGGTTGCGCAAATGGGCATTCTCACTCTCCTGCGGAATGCATTCGGCAGGTCCCGCAAGGGGCGCACGGCCGAGGCAGAGGGTGCGGAACAGGTTCCTTCGCAGGAACAGACCGCCGCCGCGGAGCCGTCCGCGCCGACGTCGACACCGACGCGGGCGCAGGAACCGACACTCCCCTCCCCCTCTCCCGAGCCCACTCCGACGGCCCAGGTCCCGGAACCCCGGACGGAGTCCACGAACGAACACGACCTGGTAGCGGCGGCCTTCGACAACGTCACGGTCCCCAAGCCGACGAGGTCCGAGGAGAACACGGCCGCCGAGCCGGAGGCGTCCACCGCCCCCGGAACGACGCCGACCGAGACCTCCCCCACCGCCGACGCCGAGCCCGAAGCCACGGCCACGCCGCAGGCCCCCGCCGAACCCGACACCGACGACGCGGCGGAACCGGAAGCCACCGCCGACGCCGAGCCCGAGACCGACGCGTCCACCGAGGTCGCCGAAACCCCGGCGGAGCCGACGGCGGACGTCGCGGCGAACGCCGAGCCGGAGACCGCGGCCGAGACGGAGCCGCAGACGGCGGCCGACGAAGCCGCGGACACGGCCGAGGCGGACGCACCCGCCGAGGAGCCCGAGGCGACGACGCCGGTCATCGAGGCGGAGGCAGAGGCAGAGGCCGAGGCTGAGGTGGAGGCCGAGGCCACCGCCGCCGAGCCCGACGCCGAGGTGGACACGCCCGCCGAGCCCGAGGCGGCGACGCCGGCCACCGCAGACGACACCGAGGTCGAGCCGCAGGCCGACGCCACCGCCGAGGCACCGGCCGAGGCGGACGCACCCGCCGAGGAGCCTTCGGCGGACGCCGCCGATGAGCCCGAGGCTGAGGTGGAGGCCGAGTCGAAGGCCGAGGCCACCGCCGAGGAGCCCTCGCCCGAGGCGGCGCCGAAGGCCGAAGAGGTGCCCGCGGCCGAGGTTCCCGCCGAGCCGGAGGCAGTGGCGGACGAGCCCGCCGCCGAGGTCCCGGCCGAGCCGGAGCCGGAGGCCGCCGAGGGCGGTCCCGCCGAGGAGCCGACCGCGGACGCGGCACCGCAGCAGGACGCCGCACCGGAGGCAGAGGCCGAGACGGAGGCGGAGGCCGAGCCGGCACCCGAACCCGCCGCGGCGGCAGCCCAGCCCGCAGCCGCAGCCGCAGCCGCAGCCGCCGACGGCGAGGACGCCCCGCAGGGGCCACCCGCACCCGACGACGAGAGCCGCACGGGTGGTGCGGGTGGGAACGACGAGGCCGAAGCCGAAGGCGAGGCCGAGCCCCGCGCCGCGGTACCCGCAACCCTCCGCACCGCGTACACCGCCGCCGCCACCGCCCTGGGCAACGTCGGCCTCGCCGACGCCCGGGCCAAGGTGTACCTCGTGCTCGACCGCTCCGCGAGCATGCGCGCGTACTACAAGGACGGCTCCGCCCAGGCCCTGGCCGAGCAGACCCTCGCCCTCGCCGCCCACCTGGACCCGGCGGCCACGGTCCCCGTGGTCTTCTTCTCGACGGAACTCGACGGCACCGGCGAGCTGACCCTTGCCGAGCACGAGAACAAGATCGACGAGCTGCACGCCGGCCTCGGCCGCATGGGCCGTACCAGCTACCACGCGGCCGTGGAGGAAGTCCTGGCCCGCCACGGGAAGGAAGCCCCGGGCACCCCCGCTCTGGTGGTCTTCCAGACGGACGGCGCCCCGGACGCGAAGACCCCGGCCACCCAGGCCCTCACGGAGGCCGCGGAGAACCACCCGGCCGTCTTCTTCTCCTTCGTCGCCTTCGGCGAGCACGACAACAAGGCCTTCGACTACCTCCGCAAGCTGAAGACCCCGAACACGTCCTTCTTCCACGCGGGCCCGACCCCGCGCGAGCTGACGGACGCCGAGCTGTACGAGGGCGTCCTCGCCACCTGGCGCCCCTGACCCGCCCGACGGCCCGCCCGACCGGGGCCGTCGCCCCGCCCGTACCCCCGGCCGCCCGCTTCCCACCCCGTAAAACGGGAGGCGGGCGGCCCACCCGTGTCGGCTACGATTTCAAGTTCAAGGCCCATAAGAGGACCGCCGAAGAACGACCGACTGGGAGCAGCCTCCGATGGCTCGACACCTCATCACCAGCGCCCTTCCGTACATCAACGGAATCAAGCACCTGGGCAACATGGTGGGGTCCATGCTCCCGGCGGACGTGTACGCCCGGTACCTCCGCCAGCGCGGCCACGACGTCCTCTACATCTGCGCGACGGACGAGCACGGCACCCCCGCCGAGCTGGCCGCCAAGGAGCAGGGCCTCCCGGTCGCCGACTTCTGCGCGCAGGCGCACGACGCCCAGAAGGCCGTCTACGACGGCTTCGCGCTGGCCTTCGACTACTTCGGCCGCAGCTCCTCCCCGCAGAACGTCGAGATCACCCAGCACTTCGCCCGCCGCCTCAACGAGAACGGCTTCATCGAGGAGCGGGCGATCCGCCAGGTGTACAGCCCGGCCGACGGCCGCTTCCTCCCGGACCGCTACGTCGAGGGCACCTGCCCGCACTGCGGCTACGACAAGGCCCGCGGCGACCAGTGCGAGAACTGCACCCGCGTCCTGGACCCGACGGACCTGATCGACCCGCGCTCGGCGATCTCCGGCTCCACGGACCTCGAGGTCCGTGAGACGAAGCACCTGTTCCTCCTGCAGTCCAAGCTGCAGCACGAGGTCGAGGAGTGGGTCTCCCGTCACGAGGCCGACTGGCCCCAGCTGGCCTCCTCCATCGCCCGCAAGTGGCTGACCGAGGGCCTGCACGACCGTGCCATCACCCGCGACCTGGACTGGGGCGTGCCGGTCCCGGCCGACACCTGGCCGGAGCTGGCCGCCGAGGGCAAGGTCTTCTACGTCTGGTTCGACGCCCCGATCGAGTACATCGCCGCGACGAAGGAATGGTCGGACGCCGCCCCCGCCGGTGAGACCCGCGACTGGAAGTCGTGGTGGTACGAGGCCGACGCCGGCGAGAACCCGGTCCGCTACACGGAGTTCATGGCCAAGGACAACGTCCCGTTCCACACGGTGATGTTCCCGGCCACCGAGCTGGGCGTGCGCGAGCCCTGGAAGAAGGTCGACTACGTCAAGGCCTTCAACTGGCTGACGTACTACGGCGGCAAGTTCTCCACGTCCCAGAAGCGCGGTGTCTTCACCGACCAGGCGCTGGACGTCCTGCCGGCCGACTACTGGCGCTACTTCCTGATCGCCAACGCCCCCGAGTCGGACGACTCCTCCTTCACCTGGGAGCACTTCACGGCCACGGTGAACAAGGACCTGGCCGACACCCTGGGCAACTTCGTCAACCGCGTCCTGTCCTTCTCCAAGAAGCGCTTCGGCGACGAGGTCCCGGCGGGCAACGCGCCCGGCGAGGCGGAGACGAGGCTCGGGGAGCAGATCGCCGAGCTGCTCGCCGAGTACGAGTCGCAGATGGAGGCCCTGCAGTTCCGCAAGGCGGCCGCCGCGCTGCGCGCGCTGTGGTCGGCGGGCAACTCCTACCTCGAGGAGAAGGCCCCGTGGCTGGAGATCAAGACGGACCAGGACGGCGCGGCCCTCACGCTGCGCACGGCGATGAACCTGATCCACCTCTACGCGGTGGTCTCCGAGCCGTTCATCCCGGCGACGGCGAAGATCATGCGTGAGGCCTTCTCCCTCGCCGACGACACGGCGACCTGGGTGACGGCCGACGAGGCCCGCGCCCTCGCCTCCGTCCCCGCCGGCACCGCCTTCACCGTCCCGCCGGTCCTGTTCGCCAAGCTCCAGGACGAGGACCTGGCGGCATACAAGGAGCGCTTCGGCGGCACCGAGGAGTGACGCGCCGCGCCCGGGGAGGGACGTTCCGCGTCCCTCCCCGGGCGTCCGCAGGAGAAGCCACAACGGAGAAGATGTAGAGGAAAAGGCGAAGAGGTTCCCCCCTCTTCGGCATGTTCTCGCCAAGCCGTATGGTTTCCGCCATGGCAGTCCCCGAGGTCATTCCGATCGCCTACCAGCCGAGGCACCGCACCGAGTCCATCGGTCGGTACGCGGACGGTCAGTTCCTCGCGTCGGTCACATACGCCTTCCCCCAGGGCTTCCGGCTCGACGACGGCTGGGAAGAGCACAAACGCCTCTACACCGTGCTGCACACCTTCGACGCCGAGGGCCGCTACCGCGACTCGGACATCTGGTGCGCCGGCACGTGGGCCGAGCAGCAGCGCAACCCGCACGGCGACGACTCGGTCCTCACCCGCGCCCGCGTCCGCCTGGCCACCCTGCTGCGCAGCCTGCCCCGCCGCTCCTACACGGACATCGCCGTCCGCCCCTTCCACCTCACGTACGAGAACGTCCTGTTCGGCCTGGTGATCCGTGAGGACAAGGACGACGACGGCGAGCCGGAGACCTGGGCGGAGCTCTACCCGGACCGCCTCGCCTTCGCCGCCCCCTGGGACGGCACCTACGACACGTGAGCCGGCCCGGCGCACATCGTCCGGGCGGGCCGTTGCCGGGTCAGCGTTTCGAGGCGTGCGCCACGAAGTCCGCCCACGCGCCGCGCGTGAGAGCCAGACGCGGACCCTCGACGTTCTTGGAGTCACGGACGTGCACGGTGCCGGGAGCGAGAGCGAGCTCGACGCAGGAGTTGCCGTCCGTGCCGCTGCTGTAGCTGCTCTTGAACCAGTCCAGTTCAGAGGCGTCCTCGGTGGAGGCCTTGCGGATCATGTCTCTCCCAGCAGTTGTTCGATGAAGGCGAGCGACTCTCTCGGCGGGAGAGCCTGCGCCCGGATGGTGCCATACCGCAGTTCAAGGATGCGCAGGTCCCTGGGCTCAGCCGTCGGTCGGCCGTTGAACGCACCGTCACTACGTCCCACGGCCGTACCGTCCGGGAACTTCAGCAACTCGATCTTGCCGTCCACACCCGGGTGGGCATCCGTGTTCGTCGGCATCACCTGAAGCGTGACGTGGTTCAACCGCCCCACCCCCAGCAAACGTTCGAGCTGACGCTTCCACGCCATTGTGCCTCCGACTGGTCGGCGCAGCGGTGTCTCTTCCAGGACGAAGTGGAGGGAGGGCGCCGGGTCGCGCTCGAACACGGTCTGTCGAGCCAGACGGGCTGCCACCATGCGCTCCACGTCGTCCGAGGAGTAGGGCGGCTGCGCAGCCTCGATCAAGGCGCGGGCGTGCTCCGGTGTCTGCAACAGCCCATGGATGCTGTTGCACTCGTAGATACCGATTTCAACCGCGTTGCTCTCCAACTTGCCCAGCTCTCGAACCTTCTTCGGATACCGGACCTTCTTCACGTCCTCCCAGGCCGCCGCAACGAGCCCGCCCGCTTGCAACACCTCGTCGGCTCTGTCCAGGTACTCCTGCCGGGGGATCCGCTTCCCGCCCTCGATCTTGTAGACGAGGTCCTCCCCGTATCCGACCGCCACCGCGAAGTCGGCGGCGCGCATCCCCACCGACTCCCGGCGCAGCCTCAACTGCCGCCCCACCGTGGCGAGTACGGCCACCCCCCACTCGTCGTCCGGGTCCACCTCCCACCCCGGCTCGTCCGCCTCGGTCCGCAGCCGTACCGCCTCGCCGTCCACCGACATACCGCACCCCTCTGTCGTCCCGCCGTGCCGTGACGCCCCTACCCGCAGGCCCGGTTCCGGCGGTCCGGACAGCGGCCGACAAGCTCCGGACAGTAACCCTGCGTATCAGCGCTGTCACGGTTCACGGTAAGCACGTGCGGCCACGCCCGGCCGCGTGAACGGCGAAAAGTCCACCCACCGTACGGGATAAATCGATCCCGCACCCGCCTGACCAGCGGAAACAACACAGGCACCGGAACCCGACCACGTGGGTTCCGGTGCCGTCGGCCGTCTTCTTTGCAAGGACCACCGGGGAGAAAGAAACCCCACCAAGCCCCACCCCTCCCGCCCACGGCGCATGCTCACTCTCGCGAGTGAACATCACCAACTCAGCTGGATTCGGTACCGGTTGCCTGCTCTACGCTCAGCGCGACACAGCACAACGCACATGCCCCAGACATACGACGGCCCTCGCAGGGACTGGCATCCCTTGCGAGGGCCTGACCACCTAGGAAGCAACACCTTCCCGATGGACACCCACCAAGGAAGTCGACCCTTCCCGATGGACACCCAAAACCCTAGCGCGCCCCCGCACACCGAGCCCGGTACCTTCGAAGAAAACCACCCTCCCGGTGACGCCCTCACGGCAGCGCACCCCAGCGGAGTCATTCACGACAACGCCCGCCACACCACCCGCTTCACGGTGATCGGCAACCACCTCGCGCAGCACCCCGATCTCTCGGGGCTCGCCATCGGGCTGGCCGTGCACATCCAGTCCCTCCCCTCCGGGACCAAGGTCGACATCAAGACCCTCGCCGCCCGCTTCCCCGAGGGCACGACCCGTATCGCCGCAGCCCTGCGCGAACTGGAGACCCACGGCTATCTGCGCCGTCCCCGCGAACGCACCGAGAGCGGCCGCATCGTCACGCGCACCATCTCCTGCAATCAGCCGGGCCGTCGTGGCAGCACAGCGCCCCACACAGCGCCGAGCCGACACGGCAGCGCATCGCCGGACGCCCCCAACCCTCCGCCCGCCGGGCAGCGACGCCCGGAGAAGAAGCCCCCGCGCCGCGCCCTCCCCGCCGTACCGCAGCCCGGGTACTCCTCCCCCACCCTCCTCCAGACCGCCACGGACGTCCTCGCCGGCCTCCGCCGCCGCGACCCCCGCCTGCTCCTCTCCGTCACCGACGCCGAACACCTCGCCCCCGGTGTCGCCGCCTGGCTGGAACGCGAGGTGCCCCCCAACGCCGTGAGCCGCGCCCTGAGCAGCGACCTGCCGCTCGAGCCCCTGCACCGCCCGGCCGCCTTCCTGGCCCACCGCCTTGCCGCCCAGCTCCCACCCCTGCCGCCCTACCGCGCCCCCGAACAACCCCCGCCCATCAAGCACCCCCTCCAAAACTGCGACACCTGCGACCTCGCCTTCCGAGGCCCCGAACCGGGCCTTTGCGACAGCTGCCGCGCCCATCCGCCCGCCCCGAACCTGCAAGCCCTGAGCAGCACCCCAGCACCCCAGCGCCCCAGCGCCTGACGAGAGGCCTGAACCCGCCCCATGGTCAGCTCCCCGCACGAGGCGATGCACCGGATCTTCCAACACGATCTCGAACTCTTCGGTCGCGTCTCGCGCATCCTCGGGCTCGGGCTCCCCACCCCCGTGAAGATCACCGTGCTGCCCACCGACCTCACCGAGGCCAGCCCCGTCGAACGCCGTGTGGACACGCTCTTCCGTCTGGACAACCCGGAGTACGGCCCCTTCATCCTGGCCATCGAGGCGCAAGGAAAGAAGGACCCCGCCAAGCCCGCCAGCTGGGCGTACTACACCTCGTACGTGTGGACGAAGTACCGGATCCCCACGGCGCTCATGGTCGTGTGCCAGGACCACGCGACAGCGCGGTGGGCTCAGCAACCGGTGACCAGTGGGCCGCCACAACTACCCACGCTCACCATGAAGCCCCTGGTAGTGGGCCCTCACAACATGCCCGTGATCACCGATCCGGACGAGGCCCGAGCAGACCTCGCGCTGGCCGCTCTGTCCGCGATCACGCACGCTGCCGACCCGGACATCGGTGCCAAAATCCCTGTCCACCGCTCTGCGGGGTGTCCCCGAGGACATCGCCGACCCGATCGTCGAGTTCACCGCACAGGGCCTGGGCAAGCGCCCGGCGCAGCAGATCTGGAGGAAACTGGTGGCTGTGGACCTCTCCTTCTACAAGTCGTACATCTCGGAAGAGATCCGGGACGAGGGCCGCGCCCAGGGCCGCGCCCAGGGCCGCGCCGAAGCCTTGCTGCTCGTCCTGGAACAGCGCGGCATCGACGTGCCCGAGGACATCCGTGAACGCATCACGGACTGCGACGACCCGGAAACCCTCGGCCGCTGGCTCGCCCGATCCGTCACCGCTCCGACAGCCGAGGACGTCTTCGCGGACGAGTAACCACGACTCCCAACCGGCTCGCCACCCCCGAAACACGGAGTGCCGCCCCGACACCCGGTCCGCCGGTCAGCTGGAGGTGCGACTGTGACCGGCGACAGCTGGCGCAAGCGCAGGCGCGCGCTCGGGGAGGACGATCCCGCCGAGGCGGAGAATGCCGCGCGTCTCCTCGACGCACTGGGTACCGAGGACCGGGACGACGAGGAAATCGAGGCCGAACACCGCGCGAGCCGCCTGGCCGCATCACGCGAATACGCCCCGGCCGCCAGGCTGGCAGAGGAACTCCAGCTCCGCCTGACCGGTCCGGCCGCTGCGGATGTTCCGGCCGGGGCACCCCATGGAGGACACGATCATGCGTGGCAGGTGGGGACGCGAGGGCCGGGGGCTCGTGGTCTCCCGGCCCTCGCGCGTATTGAGGGGGGTGCTACTTCAGGACGCCCGCGCCCGTCGTCGTCGCCAGGGAGGTCGGCAGGTTCTTCGCCGACGTCTCCAGGCCCGCCGTCAGGGTCGGGGTCCAGTTGACCGTCGTTTTGAGGTCCTTCGAGGACGCGGCGTTGTAGGCGGCGACGACGTCGGTCACCGTGCCGTTGACGAGGTTGCCGGAGCCCTTGACCGCGCCCGTGCCGTCGCCGCTGAGGAGCTTCGCGACCTTGCCGCCGGACGGCAGCTTCCAGTAGTTGTTCTCGGCGACGACCTGCGCCTTGGCGCGGGAGTTGATGCTGTACTGCGTCGCGTAGCCGTTGAGGGGCGTCACGTCGTACAGGTTGTTGTAGATGTGGACCTGGCCGACGCGCGCCAGTGGGGCGCGCTGGACGATGCCCTTCCAGACGTTGTGGTGGATCGAGACGCGCAGCTTGCCCGCCGGCTCGCTGTCGCTGCTGCCGATCAGCATGGTCTTGTCGTGGTTGGTGAACTGGTTGCGCGAGACGGTCACCAGGTCGGAGCTCTTGGTGATGTCGAGGGAGCCGTCGTGGATCTGGAACTCGCGGCCGTAGTACTTCGGGTTGACGCTGTCCAGGTGGGGCGCGTCGGTGAACGTGTTGTGGTCGGCCCAGACGTGGGTGGCGCCACGCAGGGAGACCGAGTCGTAGTTGGAGTTCCAGTTGCCGGTGGAGCCGTCGGTCGGGTCCCACTGAGGGAAGCAGTCCTCGGTGGCGGCGAAGTTCAGGTTGCGGACGATGACGTTGTCCACGTTCTGGATCTGGAGCATCCCGCCGGATATCCCGGCGGCCGTGCCCGGCACACCGACCACGCTCGTGTTGGCGGGCACCTTGAAGACGACGTTCTTCGCCTGCTTGGCCTGGGCGGCGGCGCGGGCCTTCTCCTGCGTGCCCGAAGGCAGCTTCGAGCGACCGTACACGGCGGGGTCGTACGCCTTGAGGTACGACGACAGCGAGTAGCCGGTGCCCGCCGCGTAGTCCGCGCAGGTCAGCTTCTTCCCGGCGTCGTTCGTGTTGGCGTCGATCGTGCCCTTGACCTTGATGATCCGGGGGGCGGTGTCGGTCGCCGAGCCGAGCGCCTTCACCAGTTCGGCGCGGGTGGAGACGGTGAAGGTGTGCGCGGCGTCGGCCTTGGCTCCCCCGGTGGTGCCCGCGCCGGAGGAGGCCCAGCCGTCCTTGGCGGCGAGCGTCTGGTGGAACAGGTCGACGGGCGACGCGTTCGCGTTCATCACGACGACACCGGCGCCGACACCCGCGGTCACGGCGGCGGCGGTGACGACGAGGGCGCGGCGCGAGCGGAGGGACCGGCGGTGGGAGGCAGCTGGCACGGGGGATCCTTACGGGGAGGAGCGGGCTTACGACCGGTCAGTGGTCGCCGTGCGGTGAAGAGTTGCCGCTGATCGAGAATTTTTTCGGCAGGCCCGCACGCCGCGCGATCAAACGCCTTCACGATCCCCTCACCACCCCCTTAAGGTGCGCATCGGGGGCGAACGGCCCCCACGGGGGAGGGATCACCGTAGACCGGCGGCCCCTGCCCCCGGGGCGAGGGGGCTCACGCGACACGGCGGCACGCCCACATCCGACAAGCCCGCACATCCGACACGACCGCACACCGGCACACCCACGCACCGGCACACCGGCACACACCACCTGGGGGACCCACATGGCACTCTTCGGCAACGCGCACCCCATCGACCCCGCGCAGGCCCAGCAGGACTACGCGCGGCTGCTGGGGCAGGGGGAGCAGGTGCAGGCCGCGTTCCTGCTGATCCGCGACACCATCCTGTTCACGGACCGCCGTCTGATCCTCGTCGACAAGCAGGGCATCACCGGCAAGAAGACCGAGTACCACTCCATCCCGTACCGCAGCATCACCCACTTCGCCGTGGAGACCGCCGGCACCTTCGACCTGGACGCCGAGCTGAAGATCTGGGTCTCCGGCTCGTCCATGCCGATCGAGAAGACCTTCACCAAGGGCGTCGACATCTACGAAGTCCAGGCGATCCTCACGCAGTTCGTGGCGAAGTAGCGCCCTCGGCCCGGTCGCCTGGTACGACTACGCGGTGGACCTTCTCCGACCCCACCTCCGTCTGCTGGCCGAGGTCTTCGGGACGGCCGTCCCCGGCGCCCCCTGGGCGCTGGCGGGCGGCTACGCCCTGCAGGCGCACGACCTGATCCAACGCCCGCACGCCAACGTGGACTTGGCGACGGAGAGCGCGGTGCCGATGCCCCGGCTCGCCGAGTCGCTGAGCGCGGCGCTCACCGCCGCCGGCCGTCACGAGGTGACGCTCGAGGACAGGGACCCGCTGTCCGCGCACCTGTCCGTGCCGGACGTCGACGCGGACACGGTCCTCCGGTTGGCCCTGCACAAGGAGACGTTCTGGAGCCCGCCCGTCGTGACCCCGTACGGGCCGGCGCTCGCGCTGGGGGACGCGGTGGGCACGAAGATCCGGGCGCTCTACGACCGGGGACTGGCCGTCGACCTGATCGACGCGAGGGCGGCGTCCGCCCGCTTCACCCACCCCGAGCTGGAGGAACTGGCCCGCCGTCACGCCCGGGACGACTTCGACCTGGCCGCCCTGCAGACCCGTCTGGAAGGCACCGACCACTTCCCGGACTCGGCGTTCAAGGCGTACGGCCTGGCCGAGGACCAGCTCACGGACCTGCGGGCGTGGGCCCAGGCCTGGTCGACGGACATCGCGGAACGGCTGCTGGAGGAGGGGGCGTCACCGGACGAGTGAGCGGGACGCCCCCTGAAGCGCGACCGAGGGTCAGCCGGACGCGGCCGACACGGCCGACACGGCCGACACGGCCGACAGGGCCGACACGCCGTCGAGCCTGACGCGGACTACGAGGCCGACGCGCTCGGCTGGGCGCCGGCGTCCGTGCCGTCGTGGGTGGCGTCCGGCTCGACGGCCATGGTGATCGAGCCGACCACACCCCGCGCGATGTTCTTCTTGTCGTACTTCAGCTTGAGCAGACCGCCCTGGGTGCCGCTCTGGTCGTAGATGGTGTCCTCGGTGAGGGTGGTGCGTTCGGTGGTGCTGGTGGAGTACGGCGCCACGGCGGACGCGGCGAGGACGGACGCCTCGTCCAAGAAGAACTGCCCGGTGTGGCAGGCGTGCCCGCCCTCGTACCCGGCGTCGGTCCACTTCCCGTCCACGTGCACCTTGGTGTGGATGTGGACGGTACGGCCGCGGTACCAGCCCGGGAACACCGTCTTGAAGGTGACGCGGCCCTGCCGGTCGGTCTTCCAGGTGCCGCGGAGATAGCGCTTGTCGTCGGTCGGCTCCTCGTGGCCGCCGCCCCCACCGCCGCCGGAGGGCGGCTCACCGGTCGGAGCGCCGGTGGGCGCGTCGGACGGCGTGCCGGTCGGGGCGTCGGTGGGGGATCCGGTGGGGGCGCCGCCGCCTCCCCCGGAGGAGAGGCTCTCGTAGCCCGAGTAGAGGCCGAGGGCGTCGCAGTGCCAGATGTCGACGGCGGCGTCGGCGACGGGCCTGCAGGTCTCGGAGTCGATCACTTTCAGGTCGAGGGTGAGGGGGATGCCCTCCTTGTCCTCGGTGATGTCCCGGCGGATCTTGTCGGCGTCGATGTAGTAGGGGCCCTCGGTGGTCTCGGAGGTGAGCAGGTAGCAGGCCTCGGCGGAACCGGCGGAGGCCGTGGCCTTGGCGCCGCCCTTGGCGGGCTTCTTCTCGCCGGCGAAGGCGCCTGCGGCGAGTGCCCCGCCGGCGCCGACGGCGACGACCGCGCCCGCTCCGGCCACGACCACCTTGCGGCGCGTCAGATCACGCTTGTGCCGCGGCCCCTGCCGTCCGGCCGCGGCGCTCGGGCCGCCGGTGACATCCTCGTTGCTCGCGTTGTTCTCGTGGTTTCCCGTCATGGCCGCGAAGGTAGGGACCGGGGCTGTCAGGGACATGGGAACGACCTGTGCAACGGCAAGGTCAGGCAAAAGGACAACGGCACACGGGTCTGTTTTCGGCCTGCTCACGGCAAACAGACCGACGCGCCCCGCCCTACATGGCCGCCCGTGCGACCGCCGGTGCGGCCGCTGATATGGACCCCATGTGGGCCACATCTGGGCCCATGTGGGCCCCGACTCAGCCCCTACTTGGCCGCTACTTGGCCGCGAACGCCGAGGCCCGGCGGTTGGCCGGTGCGGCCGGGCCCGGTCCCAGACCCGCGCGCGCCGCCGCGAGGTGCTCGAGACCCGCCTTCGCCAGCCGGGTCGCCTCCTCGTACTCCGCGGCGGTGCGGGCCGTGGTGAGGCGGGTCCGGGCCGCCCGGTGGCACTCCGCCGCGTGCGTCAGCGAGCGCTCCGCCGCCACGTCCGCCCCGGACCAGGCCCGCACGTCCGGCGGGACGAGCCCTCCGGCCAGCCGCACGAGCCAGTGGTTGGCCTCGGCCTCCGCGTCCAGGCCGGACGGGGTACGCCGCCGGTCGCGGCGCTGGGCCAGCACGCACACCACCGCACCGACGATCAGCAGCACCGACAACATGATCGCGAACCCCGTGGAATCCATCCCGACTCCTTCCCGTCCCGGCCCTCGCCGGCCCTGGCCCGGTCTCTTCTCCTCCATGATCCGGCGGCCCGCTGTGCCCGCCCCGGGAGCTTCCTGTGAGGCCCCGGTGAGGCTTTCAGGAGGGGGCGGGCGTCGGGCGTCCGAGTGGCGAGTACCCCGGACGGGGGTCCTCCAGTCGGTGACCGGCCCGCCGGACTTGCCCGACAGGCGGCCTTTCTCCTGTGCGGCACCGGCGAGAGCGGCCGGTCGCCGGGGGACCCGGGGCATGCGGGGGATGCGCGCAATGCGGGAGTGGCCCGGAACCGATGTCGGTTCCGGGCCACTCCCGTTGCTTCCGTCCGCCCTGGCCGCTCGGGCCGGCTGCCGCCTGCCTTTGCTGCCGCCAGGCTTTGCCGCCGCCTACTTCGGCTGCGGCTTGCGCACCGACAGGTGCAGCTCCCTCAGCCGGGCCTCCTCCAGCTCCGTCGGCGCGCCCATCATGAGGTCCTGGGCGTTGCCGTTGAGCGGGAAGGAGATGGTCTCGCGGATGTTCGGCTCGTCGGCCAGCAGCATGACGATGCGGTCGACGCCCGGCGCGATCCCACCGTGCGGAGGGGCGCCGAAGCGGAACGCGCGCAGCATGCCGGCGAACTTGTCCTCGACCGTCTCCCGGTCGTAGCCCGCGATCTCGAACGCCTTGAGCATGATCTCCGGCTCGTGGTTCCGGATCGCGCCGGAGGACAGCTCCACGCCGTTGCAGACGATGTCGTACTGCCAGCCGAGGATGTCCAGCGGGTCCTGGGTCTCCAGGGCCTCAAGACCGCCCTGCGGCATCGAGAACGGGTTGTGCGAGAAGTCGATCTTGCCGGTCTCCTCGTCCTTCTCGTACATCGGGAAGTCGACGATCCAGCAGAAGCGGAAGACGTTCTCCTCGAAGTGCCCGGCGCGCTTGGCGGCCTCGACCCGCACCGCGCCCATGATCTTCGAGACCTCGTCGAACTCGCCCGCGCCGAAGAAGACGGCGTGACCGGCGGCCAGCGACAGGCGCTTGGTCAGCTCGGCGACGTTCTCCTCGGTGAGGAACTTCGCGATCGGGCCGGTCAGCGAGCCGTCCTCGGCCACGCGGACCCAGGCCAGGCCCTTCGCGCCCTGCGTCACCGCGAAGTCGCCGAGCTGGTCGAAGAACTTCCGGGACTGCGCGGCGACGTCCGGCACCGGCAGCGCGCGGACGTGCTTGCCGGCGAAGGCCTTGAACTCCGAGCCCTCGAAGACGTCGGTGATGTCGACGAGCTCCAGCTGAGCCCGCAGGTCCGGCTTGTCGGAGCCGTACTTCAGCATCGACTCGCGGAACGGGATGCGCGGGAACGGCGAGGTGACGTGGCGGCCGCCGCCGAACTCCTCGAACAGCTCGGTCATGAGCTTCTCGATCGGCTGGAAGACGTCCTCCTGCTCGACGAAGCTCATCTCGACGTCGAGCTGGTAGAACTCGCCCGGCGAACGGTCCGCGCGCGCGTCCTCGTCACGGAAACAGGGCGCGATCTGGAAGTAGCGGTCGAAGCCCGAGATCATCAGCAGCTGCTTGAACTGCTGGGGTGCCTGCGGCAGGGCGTAGAAACGGCCCGCGTGCAGCCGGGACGGGACGACGAAGTCGCGGGCGCCCTCGGGGGAGGTCGCGGACAGGATCGGCGTCGCCATCTCGTTGAAGCCCAGCGCCGTCATCTTGTGCCGCATCGCCGAGATGACCGACGTGCGCAGCATGATGTTGCGGTGCATGCGCTCACGGCGCAGGTCGAGGAAGCGGTACTCCAGACGCCGCTCCTCGTTGACCCCGTCCTCCGCGTTGATCGTGAAGGGCAGCGGCTGAGCCGCGCCGAGCAGCTCCACCTCGCCGACCTCGACCTCGACCTCACCGGTCGGCAGGTCCGCGTTGACGTTCTCGGCGCCCCGGGAGACGACCTTGCCGTCGATGCGGACCGTCGACTCCTTGGTCAGCTTGTCGAGTGCCTCGTACGCGGGCGTGCCCGGACGGGCGACGAGCTGCGTGATGCCGTAGTGGTCGCGCAGATCGATGAAGAGGATGCCGCCCAGGTCGCGCCGATTGTGCAGCCAGCCGCTCAGCCGGACGTCGGTGCCGACGTCAGAGGCGCGGAGCTCGCCGCAGGTGTGGGACCTGTACCGATGCATCGTCGTTCATCCAGTCTTCGCGGATCGGGGGCTGTGTTTCAGGGTGTTTCACGTGAAACAACCCCCAGGGTACCGGGCACGCCATGCGCGCTTACCCCCATTACCGGGCACCCGCGACGGCCCGGTCGCGGCAGGAACCGTCGAGGATCAGTGGCACTCTTCGTTCCCGTCTTCTTAAAGTGGGGCAATGCGCACTGGCGAGCCGCTGCCCGCCGTGGGGGAGGTTCTCGCCGCCCTCGCGACCGGCCTGTGGCACTGGGACACCGCCACCGGGCTGGTCACGGTCGACGCCGAGGCGGCCCGGCTGCTCGGGCTGCCCCGGGAGGAGACCGTCCTCACGGAGGCCCAGACCCGGGCCCGGCTGCACCCGGTCGACTGGAACGAGATCACCGGAGTGATCCAGCTCGCCGTCGCCGAGGGCACTCTCGCCGAGGTGCGGATCCGCATCATGGACGACCGGGGGCAGGTGGTCCGGGTCGTCCGCAGCCGTTCCAAGCCGTCCTTCGACCCGTCCAAGAAGGCGTACGAACTGATCGGCACCCTCCAGGAGGTCACCGAGCCGACGCCGGGCACCCCGGCCGGCCGGACCGCCGTCACCGGCGACTGGCGCCGCTCACGGGAGGCCTTCCTGCTGGACGCGGGGCGGGCGCTCGCGGAGGCGCGGTCCACCGCGGAGGTGCTGCGGGTCGCCGCCGGACTGTCGATGCCGGGCTTCTCACCGGACGGCCTCGCCGTCTTCGGCGTCGAGGGCGACCGGCTGACGATCATCGGCCACCACGGACACCAGTCGGGCGACGACGACCCCTTCACCCAGATGTCCATCCATACGGACTATCCGGCCGCCGAGGTCGTGCGCACCGGGCGCGCCGTGTACCTGTCCTCGCCCGAGCAGTACAAGGAGCGCTATCCGCTCACCTGGCCCCTGGCCGCGCCCTTCGGCCGTCACTCCTGGGCGTTTCTGCCGCTGACGGTGGCCGGCCGCACGATGGGCGCCTGGATGGCCGGCTTCACCTACCCGGTGGCGTTCACCCCCGACGAACGGTCCGTGCTCACGACGGTCGCCAGGATGCTCGCCCAGGCCCTCACCCGCGCGAGCGCGGCGGAGACCCAGCGCGAGCTGACCGACGGCCTGCAACGCTCCATGCTCCCCACCCTCGGCCCCGAGATACCGGGCATGACCCTCGCCGCCCGCTACATACCGACCGGCGGCGGTCTCCAGGTCGGCGGCGACTGGTACGACATGATCCCGCTGCCCGGCGGCGCGTCCCGGACGAACCCGGGGAGCGGCCGCTTCGCCCTGGTCATCGGGGACGTCCAGGGCCACGACGTCCGCGCGGCAGGTCTCATGGGGCAGCTGCGCATCGCGCTCAGGGCGTACGCCGCCGAGGGCCACCGCCCGGACGCGGTCCTCTCCCGTGCCTCCGGATTCCTGCACGGTCTCGCCGACGCGGACGGCGGCGCCGATCTGCGCTTCGCCACCTGCCTGTACATCGAGGTCGATCCGGTGACCGGGGTACTGGAGGCCGCCCGGGCCGGCCACCTGGACCCCGCGGTCCGGATGGCCGACGGCACGGTGCTGGTCCGCGCCACCGCGGGCGGACTGCCCCTGGGCATCGACCCGGACGCCGACTACCCCACCACCCGGCTCGCCCTGGAACCCGGCGAGGCCCTGATGCTGTGCACCGACGGCCTGCTCGAGACCGGGGGCCACGACCTCGACACCGGCTGGCGGCGCGTCCGCAAGATCCTGGAGGCGCACGAGGGCGACCTCGAGGAACTGGCCGACGCCCTGGTCCAGGCGGTGCACGGCCCCTCCTCGCACCACACCACGGGCCCGCTGGCCGACCGCCGCGAGGACGACATAGCCGTTCTGCTGCTCTGCCGCCAGGGCGAGGGCGGCTGCGGTCCGAGCGCCACGCCGCTGCCCGCCCGGCAGCCCGTGCGCCGCTCGATGCTGACGGTCGCGCAGGCCGAACCGGAGCGCATCGCCGTGGCCCGGCAGCAACTACGCGAACTGCTGCACGACTGGACCTGCGAGGACCAGGTCGACTCGGCCGTCCTGCTCGTCTCCGAGACCCTGACGAACGTCCTCGTCCACACCGACGCCGACGCGCTGCTGGTCGCCGAGGTCACCGGCGCGCCCGGTGAACGCCGGCTGCGCATCGAGGTCACCGACACCAGCGACGACCTCCCGCACATGCGCCGCCCCGGCGAGCTGGCCTCCTCCGGCCGCGGCCTGGTCCTCATCGAGCTGCTCGCCGACACCTGGGGGGTGGCGCCGCGGGGCGAGGGCAAGAGCATCTGGTTCGAGCTCTACGAACCGTCGGCGACGGTCTCGTAGCGCGTGCGCAGTTCGTGCAGGATCCCGAAGCCGGCCGCGGTCAGGGGCACGGCGAGCAGCATGCCGAGGATCCCGGCCACGGACGCCCCGGCCGTGATCGCGACCATGACCACCGCCGGATGCATCTGCACGGTCCGGCTCTGGATCACCGGCTGCAGCACATGCCCCTCCAGCACCTGCACCGCGAGCACCACGCCGAGCGCCCACAACGCGATGACGAACCCGCGGTCGGCGAGCGCGACCAGCACCGCGACCGCTCCGGAGAGGAAGGCGCCGAGATACGGGATGTACGCCCCGACGAAGACGAGGGCGCCCAGCCCGACCGCCCCCGGCACATCGAGGACGAGCAGCCCGACGGTGATGCACACGGCGTCGATGAAGGCGATGAACGTCGTCCCCCGCATGAACCCCTCGACGGCGCGGAAGGCCCGCCGGGCCATGGCCTCGAGGGTGTCGGCGCTGCCGCCCGGAGCGACGGACCGCAGGATGCCGACGGCCCGGTGGGAGTCCCGCAGGAAGAAGAAGACGAGCAGCAGCGCCAGCACCGCCATGGCGATGGTCTCGCCGACGACGCTCACCCCGCTGATGACATTGGAGGCAGCCGTCCCGCCGAACTTGGTGAGCAGCTCCTTCGCGTTGGCGGCGAGGTCGTCGAGCGAGGTCCCGGCCGCCCCGAAGTGGTCGGCGATGCTGCGCCCCGCCGACCTGAGCGCGGCGACGATCTGGTCGCCGCTGTCGATCAGCGCGGCGACGACGATGTACACGGCCCCGCCGACCACGGCGACGACGGCGACACAGGTGATCCCCGCCGACAGCGACCGCGGCACCCCGGCCGCCACCATCCGCCGGTGCAACGGCCGCAGCAGCGCGGTCCCGAGCAGCGCGAGCAGCACGGGGGTGACGGCTGTGCGCAACTCCGCGCACAGCCGGATCCCGACGTACCCGACGCCCGACGCGAGCAGCACCACGGCACACCAGGCCGCGAAGCGGCGGGCGGGAAGCGGGAGCAGGTGCACGGCCCCAGCGGATCACGGCCCCGCCGACTTGTCCTGACCGGACGGCCGCCCGGGTGAACGGACATGACTCGGACTCAGAATTCGAACGTCCGCTCCTCAAGGGTGAACATCCTTGCCAGCGCTGCCCGTTGCCCCGGCATATGCCTACCGCCCGAGACGGGGGTGATGCTCGATGTACGAGCAGAACAACACACCGCCGCCGAAGCAGTCGGCGGCCCAGCAGGACGCGATCGACGTGAACGACTTCGTGTTCGCGGCGACCGGCGCACGGGTGCGCAGGCTCACCACTCCGGACGGCACGCACTGGTTCCCGGCAGTCGACGTGTGCAAGAACCTGGGCTACGCACACATCGGTTCCACTCTGCGCAATATCGCGGTCGCCGCCGTCCTCGCCCCGGCGCTGGTGCGCGGCGAAGCCCGCTACCGCGTGGAGGAGATCGCCTCGCCTACGGGGCTGCCGCTCGACCGGGTCCACGACTGCCTGCGGTGTTGCTCAAGCGGGCGTGTCTGCGGCAGACCGGCTGTTCCGCCGACGGAGCGCCGGTCTACGTACTGCCGTAGCCGCCCGGTGACATGAGACAGGCCCGAAGTCGCAAACCGATGTTGCGGCTTCGGGCCTTGTCGTACCGTACCGGGATTCCGGCGGGCAGGAGGGCTGAATGCGAGGCTAGATGCCCTCAGCCGTCATCCCGTGCACGGCGGGAATCGTGCCCAGGCGGCCCTTCTGGAAATCCTCGAACGCCTGCTGCAGCTCGTCCTTGGTGTTCATGACGAACGGGCCGTAGTGCGCCATCGGCTCACGGATCGGCTGTCCGCCCAGCAGCACGACCTCCATGTCCGGCGTGTTCGCGTCCTGCTTCTCGTCCGCGCGGACCGTCAGCGAGGAGCCCGCGCCGAAGACCGCGGTCTGGCCCAGGTGGATCGGGCGGCGCTCCGCGCCGACCGCGCCCTTGCCCGCGAGGACGTACGCGAGGCCGTTGAAGTCCTCGCGCCACGGAAGAGTGAGCTCCGCGCCCGGCGCGAGGGTCGCGTGGACCATGGTGATCGGGGTGTGGGTGACGCCGGGCCCCGCGTGCCCGTCCAGCTCGCCGGCGATGACCCGCAGCAGCGCGCCGCCGTCGGGGGTGGTGAGGAGCTGTACGTGCCCGCCGCGGATGTCCTGGTACCGCGGGGCCATCATCTTGTCCCTGGCCGGCAGGTTCACCCACAGCTGGAGGCCGTGGAAGAGACCGCCGGACATGACCAGCGACTCCGGCGGCGCCTCGATGTGCAGCAGACCCGAGCCGGCCGTCATCCACTGGGTGTCGCCGTTGGTGATGGTGCCGCCGCCGCCCTGGCTGTCCTGGTGGTCGAAGATGCCGTCGATGATGTAGGTGACGGTCTCGAAGCCGCGGTGCGGGTGCCAGGGGGTGCCCTTGGGCTCGCCCGGCGCGTAGTCCACCTCGCCCATCTGGTCCATCATGATGAACGGGTCGAGGTGACGGTAGTTGATCCCGGCGAACGCGCGGCGCACCGGGAAGCCCTCGCCCTCGTAACCGCTGGGCGCGGTCGTGACGGCGAGCACGGGGCGTGCCACGGCCTCGGCCGGCGCGGTGACGCGCGGCAGGGTCAGCGGGTTCTCGACGGTCACTGCGGGCATGTCCGTACCTCCTTGGGCGGCGTACGTGTCATTTTAGTTGAGCATTGAACTTCCTGCCACCCATAACGGCGAAAGCCCGGAGGGCATTCCCTCCGGGCCGCACCGCACGGGTGATCCGTCTCAGCCGTACATCCGACGCATCGCGAACTCGACCATCTGCTCCACGGCCTTTGCGTCGAACACCATCCGGTGCTCGCCCTCCATGTCGAGGACGAAGCCGTAGCCGGTGGGCAGCAGGTCGATCACCTCGGCGCCGGTGATCACGAAGTACTTGGACTCCTTGCCCGCGTACCGGCGCAGCTCCTTGAGACTGGTGAACATCGGGATCACCGGCTGCTGGGTGTTGTGCAGGGCGAGGAAGCCGGGATTGTCGCCGCGCGGGCAGTAGACCTTGGAGGTGGCGAAGACCTGCTGGAAGTCCTCCGCGGCCAGCTGCCCCGTGGTGAACGCGCGCACCGCGTCCGCGAGGGACGGCGGGGACGGCTCCGGATAGAGGGGCGGCTGCTGGCCGTACCCGCCATGGCCGCCGGGCATCTGCTGCTGCGGCGACGCGTACTGCTGCTGCGCAGCACCGCCGTCCATGGGCTGGCCGTATCCGTACATGAGCGCAAGAGTACCGAGGCGCGCCGACGGCGGAGCCAGGTAGACCCTTCTCACACTTGGCCGGCGGGGGTTGCAACTTATTACCGGCGGGTAGCATCATCGTAGGTACTTGCTACTTGTCGGTATGTGAATCAGCGCGAGGATCCAGTGCCTCGCCCATCTCTCCAACGGATTCCGGGAGCCGTCGCCATGGGGCACTACAAGTCGAATCTTCGCGACATCGAGTTCAACCTCTTCGAGGTGCTCGGGCGCGACAAGCTGTACGGCACCGGCCCGTTCGAGGAGTTGGACACCGAGACCGCGAAGAGCATCCTCGAGGAGCTCACCCGCCTCTCGGAGAACGAGCTGGCGGAGTCGTTCACGGACGCCGACCGCAACCCCCCGGTCTTCGACCCGGAGACCAACACCGCGCCGGTCCCGGCCTCCTTCAAGAAGAGCTACCAGGCCTTCATGGACTCCGAGTACTGGCGGCTCGGTCTGCCCGAGGAGATCGGCGGCACCACCGCCCCGCCGTCCCTGATCTGGGGCTTCGCGGAGCTGATCCTCGGCGCGAACCCGGCCGTCTGGATGTACTCCTCCGGCCCGGCCTTCGCGGGCATCCTCTTCGACGAGGGCAACGACGTCCAGAAGAAGATCGCGCAGATCGCCGTCGAGAAGCAGTGGGGCTCGACGATGGTCCTCACCGAGCCCGACGCGGGTTCCGACGTGGGCGCCGGCCGCACCAAGGCCGTGCAGCAGGAGGACGGCTCCTGGCACATCGAGGGCGTCAAGCGCTTCATCACGTCCGGCGAGCACGACATGTCGGAGAACATCATCCACTACGTCCTCGCCCGCCCCGAGGGCGCCGGCCCCGGCACCAAGGGCCTGTCCCTGTTCATGGTCCCGAAGACGCTCTTCGACTTCGAGACCGGCGAGCTGGGCGAGCGCAACGGCGTCTACGCCACGAACGTCGAGCACAAGATGGGCCTCAAGGCGTCCAACACCTGCGAGATGACCTTCGGCGACCGGCACCCCGCCAAGGGCTGGCTGATCGGCGACAAGCACGACGGCATCCGCCAGATGTTCCGCATCATCGAGTTCGCCCGCATGATGGTCGGCACGAAGGCGATCTCCACGCTCTCCACCGGCTACCTCAACGCGCTCGAGTACGCCAAGGAGCGCGTCCAGGGTCCCGACCTGGCGAACTTCATGGACAAGGCCGCGCCCAAGGTCACCATCACCCACCACCCCGACGTGCGCCGCGCGCTGATCACGCAGAAGGCGTACGCGGAGGGCATGCGCGCCCTCGTCCTCTACACGGCCTCGATCCAGGACGCGATCGCCGTGAAGGAGGCGAACGGCGAGGACGCGAAGACGGAGCACGCGCTCAACGACCTGCTCCTGCCGATCGTCAAGGGCTACGGCTCCGAGAAGGGCTACGAGCAGCTCGCCCAGTCGCTGCAGACCTTCGGCGGCTCCGGGTTCCTCCAGGAGTACCCGATCGAGCAGTACATCCGCGACGCCAAGATCGACACCCTCTACGAGGGCACCACCGCGATCCAGGGCCAGGACTTCTTCTTCCGGAAGATCGTCCGCAACCAGGGCGCGGCGCTGAACTCCCTCGCCGAGGACATCAAGAAGTTCCTCGCGCTCGGCACCGGCGGCGAGCAGCTGGCCGGCGCCCGCGAGCACCTGGCCAAGGCGGCCGTCGAGCTCGAGGCCATCGTCGGCCTGATGCTGACCGACCTCGCGGCCACCGAGCAGGACGTCAAGAACATCTACAAGGTGGGCCTCAACACCACCCGCCTGCTGCTCGCCTCCGGTGACGTGATCGTCGGCTACCTGCTCCTCAAGGGCGCGGCGATCGCCGCCGAGAAGCTGGAGACGGCCTCCGCCAAGGACCGGCCGTTCTACACCGGCAAGATCGCGGCGGCGAAGTTCTTCGCGGCCAACGTCCTGCCCGGCGTCACCCTGGCCCGCAAGATCGCCGCCGACGTCGAGCTGGACCTGATGGAGCTGGACGAGGCCGCGTTCTAGAACGCCCTCCGGACCCACCCCGGGGACGCGTTCCGGTCACCTCCGGGACGCGCTCCGGGCCGTGGTCAAGGCCGTGGTCGGGGGCGCCTTCGGGGTCACGCTCCGGGACGCCCCGAAGGCCACGTTCCGGGTCCTCTCCGGGTCCTCTCCGGGGCCACCGCTCCGGGTCCGTCCCAGGACGCAATCGGACTCACCAGGACTCACCAGGACAACCGCGCAGCACTCCACACGGTCCTCACGAGGGCCCGCTCCCATCCCCGGGAGCGGGCCCTCGTACGTCGTTAAGGTGAACACCATGAGCGAACCCTCCCGCTTCGACCGCGGCCACACCGACGACCTCATGACGTATCTGACGGCGAGCCCGTCGCCGTATCACGCCGTGGCGAACGCGGCCGAGCGGCTCGAGAAGGCCGGATTCCGCCAGGTCTCGGAGACGGACGCCTGGGACGCCGAGACGCACGGCGTCTCCGCCTCCGGCAGCGGCGGCCGGTATGTGCTGCGCGGGGGCGCGATCGTGGCCTGGTACGTGCCCGAGGGGGCGGCGCCGCACACGCCGTTCCGGATCATCGGCGCGCACACCGACTCCCCGAACCTGCGCGTCAAGCCGCTGCCCGACACCGGCACGCAGGGCTGGCGGCAGGTGGCCGTGGAGATCTACGGCGGCCCGCTGCTCAACTCCTGGCTCGACCGCGACCTCGGCCTCGCGGGCCGGCTGACCCTGCGGGACGGCACGACGCGCCTCGTCGACATCGGCCGCCCGCTGTTGCGCGTCCCCCAACTCGCCATCCACCTCGACCGGTCGGTGAACGCCGACGGCCTCAAGCTCGACAAGCAGCGTCACCTCCAGCCCGTCTGGGGCCTCGGCGGCGACGTGCGCGACGGCGACCTGATCGCCTTCGTGGAGGAGGAGGCCGGGCTGACCCCGGGCCAGGTCACCGGCTGGGACCTGATGGCGCACTCCGTGGAGCCGCCCGCCTACCTGGGCCGCGACCAGGAGCTGGTGGCCGGCCCGCGCATGGACAACCTGCTGTCCGTGCACGCCGGCACCGCGGCGCTGGCCGCCGTGGCGACGGGCGGCGCGCAGCCCCCGTACATCCCGGTGCTGGCCGCCTTCGACCACGAGGAGAACGGCTCGCAGTCCGACACCGGCGCGGACGGCCCGCTGCTCGGCAGCGTGCTGGAACGTTCGGTCTTCGCGCGCGGAGGCTCGTACGAGGACCGGGCGAGAGCCTTCGCGGGCACCGTCTGTCTCTCCTCCGACACCGGGCACGCCGTGCACCCCAACTACGCGGAGCGGCACGACCCGACGCACCACCCGCGGGTCAACGGCGGGCCGATCCTCAAGGTCAACGTCAACAACCGCTATGCGACGGACGGCACCGGACGGGCCGTGTTCGCCGCGGCCTGCGAGAAGGCGGGCGTGCCGTTCCAGAACTTCGTCTCCAACAACTCCATGCCGTGCGGCACGACCATCGGCCCCATCACCGCGGCCCGGCACGGCATCCGCACCGTCGACATCGGCGTGGCCATCCTGTCGATGCACAGCGCACGGGAGTTGTGCGGCGACGCCGACCCGTACCTGCTGGCCAACGCGCTCACGGCGTTCCTGCGGGGATAGCGGCCGGTCGGCGAACGCGCCCCCGACGCATGGGAGTCGACCGTCCGGGTACCCGGATTCCGGTGGTGGACCGGAACGGCCGGTACACCGGACAGGAGGCAACACCATGGGCCTCGGCGGATGCATCATCCTCATCGCCGTGGGAGCCATCCTCACGTTCGCGACCGACTGGGACATGCAGGGCGTCAACCTCGACCTGGTCGGCGTGATCCTGATGATCGTCGGCCTGATCGGCGTGACGACCTTCAGCAGCATCGCCCGGCGCCGCCGTGTGATGGTGCCTCCCGCCTCGACCACGGTGGTCGAGACCGAGCGGCACCACCACCGCGACGGCTACAGCGACGGCTACGGCGCCTGACCGCGGCCGCCGTGACCGGCGACCGTGACCCCGGCCGGGCCGCAGGGCCGCAGGTCAGGCCTGCGGGTCCAGACCGGCGAGAACCAGCGGCAGCCGGTCCGCCGCACCCTCGGTGAGGCGGACCGGGACCCCCCAGTCCTGCTGGTGGACATGGCAGGCCGGGTACTCGTTGGCCGGGTCGTCGTCGCACGAGGCCGCCATCGCGGACACGTGCAGGACCCCTTCGGGCACCGCGGGATCGAGTTCCAGCGCGCGGGTCAGGTCCGTGCCCGCGCCCTCGCCCTTCACCAGCAGCTCGGGCGGGGTGGCGGAGACCAGCAGCCGCGTCGACGGACCGTATCGCGTGTCCAGCTTCTGACCGGCCGGCGCCTGGAAGATCACGTCCAGACGCAGCGGGCCCGGTGCGACCTCGGTCGCCGCTCGCCGGGTGCGGTGGGCCACCGCGTCCACCGTGACGGCCTCCTCCGGCAGCCGCAGCCGGGTCAGCCGGTGCCGGGCCGACTCGACGACCACGATGTCCTCGCCGGCCAGGACGGCGTCGCTCGGCTCCCTCAGATCCGTCGCCAGCGTGCTGACCTCGCCCGTCGCCGGGTCGTAGCGGCGCAGGGCGTGGTTGTAGGTGTCGCTGACGGCGACCGAGCCGTCGGGCAGGACGGTGACGCCCAGCGGATGCTGGAGCAGCGCCTGGTCTGCCGCGCCGTCGCGGTGCCCGAAGTCGAACAGCCCGGTGCCGACGGCCGTGTGCACGACGCCCGCCCGGTCCACCCAGCGCAGCGCCGACGTCTCGGAGTCGGCGACCCACAGCCGCTCCCCGCCCGGCGCGGCGGCGAGACCCGACGGCTGGGCGAACCAGGCCTCGGCTCCCGGTCCGTCGACGAGCCCCTCGTTGGTCGTGCCCGCCACGACGCCCACCGTGCCGTCGGCCGGGTCGTACGCCCACAGCTGGTGCACACCGGCCATGGCGATCCACACCCGGCCGCCGAACAGCGCCACGTCCCACGGCGAGGAGAGGTCGACCTCACGCGCGGGGCCGGACGTCGGCGACCCCTGCCACCACTGCCTGCCGGTCCCGGCGAGGGTCGTCACGGCCCCCGAGTCCAGGTCGAGCCGGCGCAGGGCGTGGTTGACGGTGTCGGCGACGACCACGGCGGAGTCGTCGAGCAGGGCGAGGCCCTGAGGCTCGTTGAAGGCGGCGTTCGACGCCGTGCCGTCGGCGAGGCCGCGCGCACCGGACCCGATCCGGCGCACCACCGTCTCCCCGTCCTCCGCGAGCTCCACGAGCTGGTGCCGCGTGGTGTCGCTGACCAGGATGTTCCCGCCGGGCAACACCAGAGCCTTGCCCGGGAAGCGCAGGGCGGTCGGCTCGGGCTCCGGCGCCACGTACGGCCCGTCCCCGCGCCGCAGCGTGCCCTTCGCCGCGTGCTCGGCCTCCAGCTCCGCCACCAGCCGCTCGATGGCGTGCACATGCCCCTCGCCGGCGTGCTGCGCGACGACGTACCCCTCCGGGTCGATCACGACGAGCGTCGGCCACGCACGGACCGCGTACTGCTTCCAGGTCGCGAGCTCGGGGTCGTCGAGCACCGGATGCTCGACGCCGTACCGCTCGACGGCGTCGACGACCGCCTGGTGCTCGGCCTCGTGCACGAACTTCGGCGAGTGCACACCGACCACGACCACCGTGTCCCGGTGCTTCTCCTCCAACTCCCGCAACTCGTCCAGAACATGCAGACAGTTCACACAGCAGAACGTCCAGAAATCGAGAACGACGATGCGTCCGCGCAGTTCGGCGAGGGTGTACTGCCGCCCGCCCGTGTTCAGCCAGCCGCCCTTGCCGATCAGCTCGGGGGCACGGACACGGAGGCGACGGGGGGCCGGGGCCGGTGAGGAGTCGGTCATGCCTCAAGGGTGCCACCGGCCACCGACAGTCACGCCCCGGCCCCCTTTCCGCCGGTCGCCGCCGCAGTCGGGTCATTCCTCGCGGCTTTTCCCGCCCGGGCCGGGAAGGTCCCGCCGGACCGGGGAAGCGGTAACGGTATGAGATTTCTCGTGCGTGACCGGCTGCTCGGGCTCGGAGACGACTACTGGATCGAGGACGACCGCGGCGAAAAGGTCTACCTCGTCGACGGCAAGGCGATGCGGCTGCGGGACACCTTCGAGCTGAAGGACACCCGCGGGCGGATCCTGATCGACATCCACCAGAAGATGTTCGCCCTGCGGGACACCATGGTGATCGAGCGGGACGGCGAACCGCTGGCCACGATCCGGCGCAAGCGGCTGTCGCTGCTGCGCAACCACTACCGGGTGGCGCTGGCGGACGGCCGCACCGAGCTCGACGTCAGCGGCAAGATCCTCGACCGGGAGTTCGCGGTCGAGTACGACGGCGAACTCCTGGCCGTCGTGTCACGGCGTTGGCTGCACGTCCGCGAGACGTACGGCGTCGACGTCGTGCGCGAGGACGCGGACCCGGCGCTGCTGATCGCGGTGGCGGTGTGCGTGATCCACCTCGCCGACAAGGAGCGGCACGACGACTGAGAATCAGCCGGTCAGCCGGTCAGGCGGTCAACCGGTCAACCGGGCGGGTCAGCGGGTAGGGGTGCGCAGGCCGAGGACGCGGTCCTTGAGGGCCGGGAACAGTTCGCGGGTCGTGGGGACGGCGGCCGGGTCGAACTCGACGGTCAGGACCTCCTCGCCGGGGCCCGCCTCGGCCAGCACCTCACCCCACGGGTCGACCACGACCGAGTGACCCGCCTGCAGGACTCCGGCGTGCGTCCCGGCCGTTCCACAGGCGAGCACGAACGCCTGGTTCTCGACCGCCCGCGCCCGGGCCAGCAGCGTCCAGTGCGCCCGCCGGCGCTCCGGCCAGCCCGCGGAGAGGACGAGGGTCTCCGCGCCGGCGTCCACGAGCGCGCGGAACAGTTCGGGGAAACGGAGGTCGTAACAGGTGGCGACGCCCACGGTCGTCTCGGGGAGGCGGACCGTCACCGGGTCCTCGCCCGCGCTCATCAGCACGGCCTCGCCCTTGTCGAAGCCGAAGCGGTGGATCTTGCGGTAGGCGGCGGCCAGCTCACCGGAGGGGGAGAAGACGAGCGACGTGTTGTAGAGGGGCCCCTCGTCCCCGGCGGAGCCGGTCGCGGCCGGCGCCCGTTCCGGGATCGAGCCCGCGTGCAGCCACACGCCCGCGTCGCTCGCCGCCTTCGCCATCGCCTCGAACGTCGGGCCGTTCAACGGCTCGGCCTCGTCGGCGAACCGCTCGTAGGCGAACGCGCCGGTCGTCCACAGCTCAGGCAGCACCACGAGGTCGGCCGCGGCCTGTTCTCTTACCAGCGCGGCGGCCCGCAACCGTCGCGCTTCGACCGATTCGTCCTCATCTACGGCGATCTGGAGGAGAGAGGCGCGCACACTACCACCGTCCTGGCATTCGAGTAGTCCACACGGGCCTACGATCGTCACACGAAAGCACTGCCGGGGTGCCTCACAGCAGCGTAACTTAGCGTTCCGTAGAGACCCGCCGACACCTGCCGACACCCGCCACCTCCCGCTGGCAACGCCGCCACAGCCCACCCGAGTACCGACCGCCGAGGGGTCCCGTTTCCGTGAGTCTGCATCCCACCCTCCAGCCCTACGCCGACGCCTGGACCCACTCCATCGAAGCGATATCCGAGCTGGTGCAGCCTCTGGTGGAGGCGGACTGGAACCGCCGGACGCCGTGCCCGGGCTGGTCGGTCCGCGACATCGTGTCGCACGTCATCGGGCTGGACTGCGAGATGTACGGCGACCCGCGCCCGATCCACACCCTCCCGCGCGACCTGTTCCACGTCACCAACGACCTCCAGCGCTACATGGAGATGCAGGTCGACGTCCGCCGTCACCACACGGCGCCGGAGATGACGTCCGAGCTGGAGTACACGGTCATCCGCCGCAACCGGCAGCTGCGCAACGAGATGCGCCAGCCCCACACGACGGTGCGCGGTCCGCTCGGCACCGAGCTCACGCTCGAGGAGTCGATGCGGCTCCACGCGTTCAACGTCTGGGTGCACGAGCAGGATCTGCGCACCGCCCTCGGCCGGCCCGGCAACCTCGACTCCCCCGGCGCGCACATCGCCCGCGACGCGCTGCTGGCCGAACTCCCGGCGGTCGTCGCCGAGAAGGCCGACGCCCCGCGCAGTTCCGCGGTCGTCTTCGACGTGCACGGCCCGATCGAGTTCCTGCGCACCATCCGCGTCGACATCCAGGGGCGCGGCACCCTGGAGACGGCGCCCGCGCTCGGCCCCGCCGCCGCGTTCACCCTCGACTGGGAGACGTTCGTCCGTCTGGCCTGCGGCCGGGTGTCGGCGGACGCCGTCGCCGACCGGGTGAAGGCGGAGGGGGAGCCGGAGCTGACGGCGGCCATCCTGCGGAACTTCGCGGTCACCCGGTAGACCGGCGCCGGCCGGGTGCGGGACCCGACGAGAACGGGCCCGTCGTGATCGTCACGACGGGCCCGTTCTCCGTGCTCAGTGGTTGACCGGAGGTCAGCCGAGCCGGGCGAAGCCGTAGTTCAGCAGCTTCGTCGCGTCGGTCGCGCGCACCGTGACGCTGGTGGAGGCCAGCACCGTGCCCACGACGGTCTTGCCGCCCCGGGTGGCGGCGAAGACGAGGCAGTACTTCGCCTCCGGGCCGGAGCCCGTCTTCACGCCGATGGCGCCGCTGTAGCTGCTCAGCAGCGTGTTGGTGTTGGTCCAGGCGCCCATGGTGCGGACGGAACCGGTCTTGGTGATCGTCTTGGCGGTGTACGACTTGGTCTTGACGACCGCGCGGAAGTTGCCGTTCTTCAGCGAGTTGCTGGCGAGCTTCGTCAGGTCCTTGGCGGTCGAGTAGTTCGCCCCGCTGCCGATGCCGTCGAACGAGTCGAAGTGCGTCTTCGTCATGCCGAGCGTCTTCGCCTTGCTGTTCATCTTGGCGATGAAGCTCTTCACGCGGGCGGCGCGCGTCGTGCCCGTGCCGAACTTGTCGGCCAGCGCGTACGCGGCGTCACAGCCGGACGGCAGCATCAGCCCGTAGAGCAGCTGGCGGACCGTCACCTTGTCGCCCACGATCAGGCGGGCGGAGGACGCGGTGTTCGCGACGATGTAGTCGCTGTACGCCTTCTGGATGACGACCTTGGCGTCCAGGTTCAGGTTCGGCTGCGACAGCACGACGTTGGCCGTCATGATCTTCGTGGTGGAGCCGGTGGACAGCTTGGTGTCCATGCCCTTGTTGTAGAGCGTCGCGCCGTTCGCGTTGTTCATCACGAAGCCGGTCTTGGCGGCGATCGTGGGCGTGGCGACAGCCTGCGCGGGTGCCGCGGTGAGGGCTCCGGTCGCGAGCACTGCGCCGGCGGTGACGGCAACGGCAGCGGCCCTGCGGACTCGAATGCCCTTGATGGCGGTTATCAACTGAAATACCCCGATTACGTCGAATGCCCCTGCGGTGCGGCCAAGTTCAAGGGGAAAGAGATGGGCCGCACATGTGTGACACGTAAGTAGCACACAAAGTTGTGCGCCCGCCGGGCAGAATTTCCGATTACTTGATCCATTCCTTACCCGGACCCTGGCGACCGGCCGTGTGCGCGGGTCCGCATCCTGGACCCGCCCCTCGTTGCGTACGTGTTGTATCTATCCTGTGGGCATGCAGTCCGCCGCTCCGCCCGCCGCCCTCCCCGTCCCCGCTCCCGTCAAGCAGCCGCCCGCCGCCGACCGCGTGTACGCCCACGTCAAACAGGGTGTCCTGGACCGCCGTTACCAGGGCGGAGCCCTGCTCACCGAGGGAGAGCTCGCCGAGTCCGTGGGCGTCTCGCGCACTCCCGTACGGGAGGCGCTGCTGCGTCTGGAGGTGGAGGGGCTGATCAAGCTCTACCCGAAGAAGGGGGCCCTGGTCCTACCGGTCTCCGCGCAGGAGATCGCGGACGTGGTGGAGACCCGGCTGCTGGTGGAGGAGCACGCGGCGCGCAAGGCGGTGCCCGCGCCGGCCGCACTGATCGCGCGCCTGGAAGAACTGGTCGAGAGGCAGCGGGAGCAGACGGCGGCGGGCGACCTGGCCGCGGCCGCCGTGACGGACCGCTGTTTCCACGCCGAGATCGTCCGCAGCGGCGGCAACGAGATCCTGTCGCGGCTGTACGACCAACTCCGGGACCGCCAGCTGCGGATGGGCGTCGCCGTGCTGCACTCCCACCCGGACCGGATCGCCAAGTCCCTCGCCGAGCACGAGGAGCTGCTCCGGGCACTGCGCTCCGGCGACGCCGACGCGGCCGTGCGGATCGTGCACCGGCACATCGGCTGGTTCTCCCACCTGGCCCGCGGGGAGGTCCGATGAGCACCGCGGCCCGCGGCCCGAACTCCACTCTTCCGGGTGACCCTCCCGGTGGACGGCGCGCGATGGCCGTCTGGGGGATCGGCGTCTCGGTCTACTTCGTCGCCGTCATCTTCCGCACGTCCCTGGGGGTGGCAGGCCTCGACGCCGCCGACCGCTTCCAGGTGAACGCCTCGGCCCTGTCCACCTTCTCGATCCTCCAGCTCCTCGTGTACGCGGGCATGCAGATACCGGTGGGCCTGCTGGTCGACCGGCTCGGCACGCGGAAGGTGCTGGCCATCGGCACCGTGCTGTTCACGGCCGGCCAGGTCGGCTTCGCCTTCTCCCCCTCCTACGGCACGGCCCTCGCCTCGCGCGCGCTGCTCGGCTGCGGGGACGCGATGACGTTCATCAGCGTGCTGCGGCTGGGCAGCAGGTGGTTCCCGGCGCGCCGCGGACCGATGGTCGCGCAGCTCGCCGGCCTGGTGGGCATGGCGGGCAACCTCGTCTCCACCCTGGTGCTGGCACGGCTCCTGCACGGCGTCGGCTGGACGGCGGCCTTCGCGGGCAGCGCGCTGGCGGGTGCGGTGGTCCTGGTGCTCCTGCTGCTCTTCCTGAAGGACCACCCCGAGGGCCACGAGCCGGAGCCCTTCCCGCACCGGGGCGCCGCGTACGTCCGCCGTCAGATCGCCGCGTCCTGGCGCGAGCCGGGCACCCGCCTCGGCCTGTGGGTGCACTTCACCACCCAGTTCCCTGCGATGGTGTTCCTGCTGCTGTGGGGCCTGCCGTTCCTGGTCCAGGCACAGGGGCTGTCACGGGCGACGGCCGGCGAACTCCTCACGCTGGTGGTCCTGTCCAACATGGTCGTCGGCCTGGTGTACGGGCAGATCGTCGCCCGGCATCACGGGGCGCGCCTGCCGCTCGCCCTGGGCACGGTGGGCGCGACGGCGCTGATGTGGGCGAGCACGCTGGCCTACCCGGGCGACCGGGCGCCGATGTGGCTGCTCGTCGTGCTCTGCGCGGTGCTCGGCGCGTGCGGCCCCGCGTCGATGCTCGGCTTCGACTTCGCCCGCCCGGCGAACCCGCCCGAGCGGCAGGGCACCGCGTCCGGCATCACGAACATGGGCGGTTTCGTGGCCTCGATGACGACGCTCTTCGCGGTCGGCGTGCTGCTGGACGCGACAGGCGACGACTACCGGATCGCCTTCTCCTTCGTCTTCGTCCTGCAGGCCCTGGGCGTCAGTCAGATCCTGCGGCTGCGCGGGCGGGCGCACCGGCGGGAGCGGGAACGGCTGGTGGCGAGCCGGGTGGAGACGGTGCACGTGCCGGCCTGAGGACGGCTCGGCCGCCCTTGCGGCCTCTCGCGCGGGGAGCCGCGCCCCGGGTGTCCGGGACGCGGCTCCGCGCGTCGAGGCCCTGCCGCTCAGCCCCAGGTGATCAGTTTCTTCGGCTGCTCCAGGATCGCCGCCAGGTCGGCCAGCACCTTGGAGCCCAGTTCGCCGTCGACCAGGCGGTGGTCGAAGCTGAGCGCCAGCGTCGTGACCTGGCGGGGCTTCACCTTGCCCTTGTGGACCCACGGCTGGAGCCTGATCGCGCCGACCGCGAGGATCGCGGACTCGCCGGGGTTCAGGATCGGCGTGCCGGTGTCGATGCCGAAGACGCCGACGTTGGTGATGGTCACCGTGCCGCCCTGCATGGCGGCGGGGGACGTCTTCCCCTCCCGCGCCGTCGACACCAGCTCGCCCAGCGACTCCGCCAGCTGCGGCAGGGTCTTGGCGTGGGCGTCCTTGATGTTGGGGACCAGCAGCCCCCGCGGCGTGGCGGCAGCGATGCCCAGGTTGACGTAGTGCTTGACCACGATCTCCTGCGCCGCCTCGTCCCACGAGGCGTTGATCTCCGGGTTGCGCCTGATGGCGACCAGCAGGGCCTTGGCGATGAGGAGGAGCGGGTTGACCCTGAGGCCGTGCAGGTCCTTGTCCTGCTTGAGCTCCTCGACGAGCTTCAGCGTGCGCGTCACGTCGATCGTCACGAACTCCGTGACGTGCGGCGCGGTGAACGCCGAGCCGACCATCGCCGCCGCCGTCGCCTTGCGGACGCCCTTGACCGGGACCCGGGTCTCGCGAGCCGTGTCGTACGACGGCGCGGGCACGGCCGTCGTCGGCGCGGTGGCGGTGACCGCAGCCTGCGTCTGCGGCTGCGGCGACGCGGGCCCGGCCGCCGGTGCGACCGGTGCCACGGGAGCCGCCGGTGCTGCCGCGGCGTGGACGTCCTCGCGGGTGATGACGCCGTCCGGGCCGGACGGGACCACCGTGGCGAGGTCGACGCCCAGGTCCTTGGCGAGCTTGCGGACCGGCGGCTTGGCCAGCGGTCGCTCCTTCGGGGCCGGCGCCGCGCCGTGGCCGTTCAGCTCGGCCTGGAGCGTGTCCGGGACCCGTGCGACCGTGATCTCCGGACCCTTGCGCGGACGGCGCTTGGTGGAGGACGCGGCCACGCCGTACCCGACGAGCACCGGCTGACGGCCCGAGCCGACCGGCTTCGGCGCCTGCTGCGCCTCGGGTTGCTTCTGCGGGGCGGCGGGCGTCTGCACGGCGGCCTGCGCGGGCACCTCGGCGACCGGGACGGCAGCCGGGGCGGCAGCCGGGGCGGCGCCGCCGGACCCGCCCGCCACGTCGACCGCGATGATCGACATGCCCACGTCGACCGTGGCGCCCTCGGGGAAGCGCAGCTCGCGCACCACCCCGTCGTAGGGGATGGGCAGTTCCACGGCGGCCTTGGCCGTCTCGACCTCGCACACCACCTGCCCGTCCGTCACCGTGTCGCCGGGCTGGACGTACCACTTGAGGATCTCGGCCTCGGTGAGCCCCTCACCCACGTCGGGCATCTTGAACTCGCGTACGGACGCTTCCGTCATCGTCGTCACGACCCTCTCCTCAGTACGCCAGGGCACGGTCGACGGCGTCGAGCACCCGGTCCAGGCCAGGCAGGTACTCCTCCTCCAGGCGCGCCGGCGGGTACGGGGCGTGATAGCCGCCGACCCGCAGGACCGGCGCCTCCAGGTGGTAGAAGCAGCGCTCCGTGATCCGGGCGGCGATCTCCGCGCCCGATCCGAAGAACACCGGCGCCTCGTGGACCACGACCAGGCGGCGGGTCTTCTCCACCGACGTCTGGATCGAGTCGAAGTCCAGCGGGGAGACCGAGCGCAGGTCCAGGACCTCCAGGTTCTTGCCCTCCTCGGCGGCCGCGGCGGCGACCTCCTGGCAGAGCTTCACCATCGGACCGTAGGCGACCAGCGTCAGGTCCGTGCCCTCACGGACGACCTGGGCCTTGTGCAGCGGGCCCGGGATGGCCTCGGTGTTGACCTCGCCCTTGTCCCAGTAGCGCCGCTTCGGCTCGAAGAAGATCACCGGGTCGTCGCTCTGGATGGCCTGCTGCATCATCCAGTACGCGTCGGAGGCGTTGGACGGGGAGACGATCTTCAGGCCCGACACGTGCGCGAAGAGCGCCTCGGGGGACTCCGAGTGGTGCTCGACCGCGCCGATGCCGCCGCCGTAGGGGATGCGGACGACGACCGGCATCTTGACCTTGCCCAGCGAGCGCGCGTGCATCTTCGCGAGCTGGGTGACGATCTGGTCGTAGGCCGGGAAGACGAAGCCGTCGAACTGGATCTCCACGACCGGGCGGTAGCCGCGCAGGGCCATGCCGATCGCGGTGCCGACGATGCCCGATTCGGCGAGCGGGGTGTCGATGACGCGGCTCTCGCCGAAGTCCTTCTGCAGACCGTCCGTGACGCGGAAGACGCCGCCGAGCTTGCCGACGTCCTCGCCCATGACGAGGACCTTGGGGTCCGTCTCGAGGGCGCGGCGCAGCGACTCGTTGATCGCCTTGGCCAGGGCCAGGTTCTTGGTGCTCACGCTGTCCGCCATGTCAGTTTCCCCCCGTACCCGCGGCGAAGCCGCTGTCGGACTCCGTCGCGAACGACTCCTGGTACGCGGCGAACTGCGCGCGCTCCTCGTCGACGAGCGCATGTCCGTCCGCGTACACGTTCTCGAAGATGGCGAAGTGGTCCGGGTCCGGCATGGCGCGGACCGCTTCGCGCACTCGCCTTCCCAACGCCTCGCTCTCCGCCTCGAGTTCCGCGAAGAATCCCTCGTCCGTGTGGTTCGACGCCTCGAGGTGGCGGCGCAGGCGCAGGATCGGGTCCTTCGCCTCCCAGGACTCGCGCTCCTCGTCGGCCCGGTACTTGGTGGGGTCGTCGGAGGTGGTGTGCGCGCCCATGCGGTACGTGTACGCCTCGACGAGGGTGGGGCCCTCGCCGTTGCGGGCGCGCTCCAGCGCCCATCTGGTGACCGCGAGGCAGGCGAGGACGTCGTTGCCGTCGACGCGGACGCCCGGGAAGCCGTAGCCCTGCGCGCGCTGGTAGAGCGGGACGCGGGTCTGCTTCTCGGTGGGCTCGGAGATCGCCCACTGGTTGTTCTGGCAGAAGAACACGACCGGGGCGTTGTAGACGGCGGAGAAGGTGAAGGACTCCGCGACGTCGCCCTGGCTGGAGGCGCCGTCGCCGAAGTAGGCGATCACCGCGCTGTCCGCGCCGTCCATGGCGACGCCCATCGCGTACCCGGTCGCGTGCAGCGTCTGGGAGCCGATGACGATCGTGTAGAGGTGGAAGTTGTTGCCGTTGGGGTCCCAGCCGCCGTTGTTCACGCCGCGGAACATCCCGAGGAGGTTGGTCGGGTCGACGCCGCGGCACCAGGCGACGCCGTGCTCGCGGTAGGTCGGGAAGACGTAGTCGTCGTCGCGCAGGGCCCGGCCGGAGCCGATCTGGGCGGCCTCCTGGCCGAGCAGCGAGGCCCACAGACCGAGCTCGCCCTGACGCTGCAGGGAGGTGGCCTCGGCGTCGAAGCGACGGGTGAGCACCATGTCGCGGTACAGGCCGCGGAGGTCTTCGGGGGTGACGCCGGCGACGTACTGGGCGAACTCGGCGTTCTTCGCGTTCTTGACCCGCTTGCCCTCCGGCGTCAGCAGCTGCACGAGCTCGGGCTCGGCGCTCTTCCCGGCGCCGGCGCGGGTGGTGCGCCCGGTGCCGGTGCCGCCGGCCTTGCTTCCGGCGCTGCGTCGCGGCTTGCGCGCGGCAGTGCTCTCCACGGTCACGTGTGCTCCTCCGTCGTTCCGGCCCCCGGGGTTGCCGGGTGGCTGGGGGTCCCCCGGCTCTTTGGGAGCCTGGGGGAGCGGCTCACCTGTTTCCGACACCCGTGCACGGGGTGGGTGCCGCTCGGCCGGAACAGGCGTGACAGGTGCCCCGGCGAGCGCCCTGCAGTCATCACGTTACCCAGTGCTCCACATACTTGTGAAACCCCTCCTGACCTGCGTTTTTGCTTGGATTTCCAAGTAAATCGGCAAAGTCGGGAAGGACCCTGGTCACAGCCTTGCAGGAGGCCGGAGCAACGGCACGTTAACCCGCCCACCCAGGCCACGGGAAGAGTCAGTATGTGAGACCGGGTGGGGTAACGGGCTCCGCCGGGCGCTTCCGGGCGCCGTCGAACGCCGCCGGATGCCACCCGCGCACGCCCCGAGGCGACCACCGGCGACCACCTGTGACATGTGTTGACCTCAGGTGACAGCTCGTGACTTTCTGTGACAACGCCCAGCTCACGGCCTCGTCCCGTGCCCTAGCATCGGGCGCGTGCCGCGCTCTTGTGTACCACCGCCCATGCCCCACGCGCCCCCTCTGAGCGCTCTGCTCCGCCGGTACGCCGCCGGTACCGCGCTCGCCTGCGAACCCGTTGACGAAGGCCTGCTGAACCGCGGATACCGGCTGCGCACCACCCGAGGCCGCTATTTCCTCAAGCACCATTTCGACCCCGACACCGCCGATCCCGTCCGTGTCGCCCGTCAGCACCGGGTCACCGAGCGACTGGCCGACCTCGGCGTGCCGGTCGCTCCCCCGCTGCCCGCCCACGACGGACGCACGGTCTCCGTCGTCGGCGGCCGCGTCTACGCCCTGCACCCCTGGGTCGAGGGCCGGCACCGCCACGGCGCCCAGCTCACCGCAGGCCAGTGCGGCCGTCTGGGGGCGCTGCTGGGGGTGGTGCACGCCAGCCTGGAGCACGTGATGCGCACGGCGCGCGAGCCGGATCGCGCTCCCTGCGCGCAACGCGCTCCGGCGCGCGGTCCCCAGGCGTCCGCCCAGCCGAGCGCGGACCCCGCCGACACCTTCGTCCTCATCGACGACCTCCTCGCGCGCGTGCAGCGCCGCCGCCCCGCCGACGCCTTCGACGAGCTCGCCCGCCACCGCCTCCTGGAGCGCCGCATGCTGCTGGAACGGCACGCGGACCGACGGCCGCCGCACACCGGGCCGGTCGGCTGGGTGCACGGGGACTTCCACCCCTTCAACCTGCTCTACCGCGGAGACGCGCCCGCCGCCATCGTCGACTGGGACCGGCTCGGCGTACAGCCCCGCGCGGAGGAGGCCGTCCGCGCCGCCGCGATCTTCTTCGTCCGGCCCGACGGAACGCTCGACCTGCCGAAGGCGAGGGCGTACGCACGCGCGTACCGGCGTGCGGCCGGCGCCGCTCCCTGCGAACTCGCGGCGGCCGTGCACCGCGTCTGGTGGGAGCGCCTCAACGACTTCTGGATGCTGCGCTGGCGCTACGAGCGCGGCGACACCCGCGCGGACCCGCAGTTCCCGGCGGCCTCCGCGCTGGCCGTCTGGTGGACCCGGGAGTACGACGCGGTCCGCTGCGCGTTCACCGGGTGACCGGGACACCGGCGCCGCCCACGGGCCACCGCCGGTCGTCCCACGTCGCTCAGTTGCCGAGGCCCGCGCCGCCGAGGGTCGTGGTGCCCTGGTCCGCGCCGCCCGTCGGATCCGGCGAGGCCGGGGGACTCGGATCGGTCTGCGGGTCGGACGGCTTGTCCGACGGCTGGGTGGCCGTCTCGTCGTCCGTCGGTTCGTCGCTGGCGGACTCGGACGGCGAGGAGGACGCCGAGCGCGAAGGCTTGTACGACGGCGAGTAGTTGTGGTTGTCGTTGGATCCCGTGCCGTCGTCCGTGCTGTCGCCCGTGGACGTGTCGGTCTCCTCGTCGCTCGGCTCCGCGCTCGGGGAGGCGTCCGAGGCGGTCGGCGAGACGGACGGCGACGTGCTGGTCCCGCCGCCGCCGGTGCCGTCACTCTTGTTGTTCAGCGCGAGCGCGACGCCCGCGGCGATGGCGATCACCGCGAAGACGGCGAGGATCCACAGCTTGCCGCGGCCGCTGCCCTTGTTGCCGTGGCCCTCGAAGCCGCCGTCGTCACCGCCGCCGTAGCCGGTGGGCAGGATCGGCTGCGGGATCTGCGAGGTGTGGGAGCCGTCCGCGCCGTGCGGCAGCACGGTGGTGCTCGCGAAACCGCCGGACGGCGTGCCGCGGCCGTCGGCGACGCCCACCGGTCCGGTGTTCCAGGTGCCGGTGTGCCCGCCCTGGTCGTACAGCATCTGCAGCCCGTACTGGACGAGGCCGCGCATCTCCTCCGCCGTCTGGAAACGGTCGTCGGGGTCCTTCGCCAGCGAGCGCATGACGAGGCCGTCGAGCTCCGGCGGGCACTCGCCGCCCGAGGTGCGCGACGGCGGCACCGGGATGTCCTGGACGTGCTGGTAGACCACCGACAGCGGCGTCTCACCGGTGAAGGGGGGACGCAGCGCGAGCAGTTCGTACAGCAGGCAGCCCGTCGCGTACAGGTCGGAGCGGTGGTCGACGGCCTTGCCGAGGGCCTGCTCCGGGGAGAGGTACTGCGGCGTGCCCATCACCATGCCGGTCTGCGTCATCGTCGTGGACGCGCCGTGCAGGGCGCGCGCGATGCCGAAGTCCATCACCTTGACCGCGCCGTTGTGCGTGATGATCACGTTCGCCGGCTTGATGTCACGGTGCACGATGCCGTGCTGGTGCGAGTAGGCGAGCGCCTCGAGCACACCGGAGGTGATGATCAGGGCCTGCTCGGGCCCGGGCGCCTCGGCGTTCAGCAGGAGGTCGCGGATGGTGCGTCCCTCGACGATCTCCATCACGATGTACGGCACGCTCTGGCCGCCCACGAAGTCCTCGCCGGAGTCGTACACGGCGACGATCGCGTGGTGGTTGAGACCGGCCACCGACTGCGCCTCACGCGTGAAGCGGGCCTTGGACACCGGGTCCTCGGCCAGATCGGCGCGCAGCAGCTTGACCGCGACGGTGCGTCCCAGACGCACGTCCTCGGCTGCGAACACCTCGGCCATGCCGCCCCGGCCGAGTCTGCGGGTCAGCCGGTACCGGCCGTCTCCGACGAGCCCTCCGTTGCCCCAGTTCTCCGGCGCATCTGACATACCGCCGCCAGTCGCCTCGGGGTCGGACGGGCCCTGAGCGCGCTGCTGTGCCATCAGTCCTCGCCGTCGTTTCTGCCCGCGGTGCGCGCGGTGTTGTCACGGTCTCCGTCGGCCACGCTACAGCCTCCGCGCAATCCTCCGGTCCGGGACGATCGCCATGATGACGCCCCGGACCGGCCCGGGCGCGGGTCCGGGACGGACGGGTCATGCAACCCGCACCCCGTGCCGGCGTGCAAATCCTGTGTACCTGCCGTACGGCAGCTGTAACGCTTCCGCGACGCTTCTTTCTCGTAGGGTCACGGAACGGGCACCGAACTTGACGTGTCGGTGCCCTGCGGCAGACTTGGCCGGGAATAGCACTTTGGATCAACGGCAGTCAACGGTGCCGAAGGCCTACGGGGGACGCAGAAGATGAGCCACGACGGCGGGCAAGGCCGGTACGCGGGGCGGGCGCTCGCCGCCGGCCGCTATCAGCTGCGCGACCTGCTCGGCGAGGGCGGCATGGCCTCGGTGCACCTCGCCTACGACGCCGTGCTCGACCGGCAGGTCGCGGTCAAGACCCTGCACACCGAGCTGGGCCGCGAACAGGCCTTCCGCGAGCGGTTCCGCCGCGAGGCCCAGGCCGTGGCCAAGCTCACGCACACCAACATCGTCTCCGTCTTCGACACCGGAGAGGACGAGGTCGAAGGACTGACGACTCCGTACATCGTCATGGAGTACGTCGAGGGCCGCCCGCTCGGCTCGGTGCTCGACGAGGACGTGCGGCAGCAGGGCGCGATGCCCGCCGACAAGGCGCTGAAGATCACCGCGGACGTGCTGGCGGCACTGGAGATCAGCCACGAGATGGGGCTGGTCCACCGCGACATCAAGCCCGGCAACGTGATGATGACCAAGCGTGGCGTGGTCAAGGTGATGGACTTCGGCATCGCGCGCGCGATGCAGTCCGGCGTCACCTCGATGACGCAGACCGGCATGGTGGTCGGCACCCCGCAGTACCTCTCGCCCGAACAGGCCCTGGGGCGCGGCGTGGACGCCCGGTCCGACCTCTACTCGGTCGGCATCATGCTGTTCCAGCTGGTCACCGGTCGGCTGCCGTTCGAGGCGGATTCGCCGCTTGCGATCGCGTACGCGCACGTACAGGAGGAGCCGGTGGCTCCTTCGTCGATCAACCGAGCGCTGCCGCCGGCCGTCGACGCGCTCGTCGCCCGCGCGCTGAAGAAGAACCCGAACGAGCGTTTTCCGACCGCGGTCGCGATGCGCGACGAGTGCCTGCGCGTCGCCGCGTCCTTCCAGCCGGCCCCGCCGAGCATCGTCCCGGGCGCGCCCACGGCGAGCGGCGCGGGAGTCGGCTCCGCGGTGTTCCCGCCGGTCGGCCAGAACACCCCGGCACCTCAGGGCAACGTCCAGACGCCCTACCAGCCCGCGCCGAACCCGAACCCGTACGGCACCCCGACGCCGTCACCCTCCTACGGCTACCCGCAGCAGGGCGGCTATCAGACGCCGGCGCCGGCCTACAACCACCAGCAGCCGCCCACCCCGCCCGGGTACCACCTGAGCCCGCAGGCGTCGGCCGCGGTGGCCCCGGGCGACAGCCGCCGCCGGAGCAAGGCCGTGTCCATCTGCTCGGCCGTGGTCGCCGTGGTGGCGGTCGGCGGCCTCATCGGCAGCCTCGCCACGAACGGGGACGGCGACGACGCCAAGGGCGGCGGGACCAGCGCCTCGCCCTCGGCGACCAAGGCCGCGGGCTACCGCGCGCCCGACCCCAGCAAGACGATCGAGGCCACGGAGTGCTCCGAGCCCCGGGAGTCGTACAACGACCCCGACAAGATCCAGGTCCCGGACTTCAAGTTCAAGTACATCGGCTCGGTCAAGGAGTGCTTCCAGGCCGCCAGCTGGCAGTACAAGATCATCAAGGTGGACGAGAACACGTACGGCGACGGGGCGATCATGGATCAGTTCCCCGCCGCGGGGACGGACGTCGACCCGAAGGACATGCCCGAGATCCAGCTGCGGGTGTCCTCCGGCAACCCGGCTTCCTGACGCACAAGGCGCGGGGCACGGCAGCGCAGTACGAGGAGAGGGGCCCGGCGTCATGGACGCCGGGCCCCTCTCCTCGTGCCGTCGGTTCGGGTGGTCGGGTCCTACAGGTACGGTCCGCCGGTGCGGCCGCCCGCGCGCGGGTCGTCGCCGCCCTCGTGGCCGACTCCCGGCGGCAGGGCGCGCCGCATCTGCTCCAGCTGGGCGCGCGCGGCCATCTGCTGCGCGAAGAGGGTGGTCTGAATGCCGTGGAAGAGGCCCTCGAGCCAGCCGACCAACTGGGCCTGCGCGATCCGCAGCTCCGCGTCGCTCGGGGTCGACTCCTCGTTGAACGGCAGGGAGAGCCGCTCCAGTTCCTCGACCAGTTCCGGCGCCAGGCCGTCCTCCAGCTCCTTCACCGAGCTCGAGTGGATCTCCTTCAGCCGGGCCCGGCTCGCCTCGTCCAGAGGAGCCGCGCGCACCTCCTCGAGCAGTTGCTTGATCATGCTGCCGATGCGCATCACCTTCGCGGGCTGCTCGACCTGCTCCGTCACCGGGATCTCACGGGAGTCCTCGTCGGCGTCGATGCCGCCCAGCGCCATGCCGTCCTGGCCGACGACCAGGATCTTCTGGGCGTTCTCCGGCGACCGTTCGTTCCTCGACATCTCCATGCCGCCATTCTCGCGCACGCTCCGCCCGGTCACCGTGCCGCCCCCGCGACAGACGCCCCGAGTTCCCGTTCGGCGGATTCCGTAATGCGGCCCCATTTCACGAATGTGAGGCTTGTCGCGTCCTTTCTTGGCGACTAGGTCTCCTCCGGGCGGCCGGGTACTGGGAGGGGGTCACGGACGTGACTCCATGGCAGCGGACGTCGGGCGCGACGCGTACCGGCGATCGAGGGTGCGCAACGGTGCGCGTACGGAAGCGGACACGGCGCACGGCCACGCTCGTGCGGACGCCGACGGCGACGGGGGCGGTGGCCCTGGCGGGTGTGTGCCTGCTGCTGCCGGTCGGCGGCGCGTCGTACGCGGCCGCCCCGGCGCACGCCGTCGCGCCGCGGTCCGCCTCCCCGTCCCCGTCCGCCTCCTCCCGTGAACCGGACCGGGCGGGCAGCCGGGCGGGCGAAGGCCGGCAGCGCCCCGGGCGGGCGGCCGACGAGGCCGAGGCGGCGGACGACGCCTCCGGCGTGGGCGCGCTGCCCCACGAACCGGACGAGGCGAGCGCCGGCGACGCGGAGGCCGGGGACGGCGACACCGGCGACGACAGCGCCGCGACCGCGTCGCCGGAGGCCGCCGTTCCCGCGACACCGGCCGCGCCGCGGGACGACGTACGGCAGGCGGCCGCCCAGGGGGAGCGGTCCGACGGTCCCGTGCTGCAGATCCTGCCGCTCGGCAGCGGCCTCGTCCTCATCGGCCTCGGCATCGCCCTCGCCCTCGCGGCGCTGCGGCTGCGGCGCGGATAGCCGCGGCCGCACGGGCGGGCCGTCCTCAGGGGGCGATCAGCAGCACCTTGCCGACATGGCCGCTCTCCTCGACGACGCGGTGGGCGGCGGCCGCCTCGCTCATCGGCAGTTCGCAGTCGACGACGGGGCGCACATGGCCGGCCGCGAGCAGCGGCCAGACGTGCTCGCGCACGGCCGCCACGATCGCGGCCTTCTCTCCCGGCGGCCGGGCCCGCAGCGACGTCGCGCTGACGGCGGCCCGCTTCCCGAGAAGCATGCCGATGTTCAGCTCCGCCTTGACGCCGCCCTGCATGCCGATGATCGCGAGCCTGCCGTTGACGGCGAGAGCCTGCACGTTGCGGTCCAGGTACTTCGCGCCCATGTTGTCGAGAACGACGTCGGCGCCCGCGCCGTCGGTGGCCTTCTTCAGCTCTGCGACGAAGTCCTGCTCGCGGTAGTTGATCAGGATGTCGGCGCCCAGCCCGGCGCACCGGACCAGCTTCTCGGCGGTGCCCGCGGTGACGGCGACCGTCGCGCCGAAGGCTTTGGCCAGCTGGATCGCCATCGTGCCGATGCCGCTGGACCCGCCGTGCACCAGCAGCGTCTCGCCCGGCCGAAGGTGGGCGATCATGAAGACGTTCGACCAGACGGTGCTGGTGACCTCGGGGAGCGCGGCGGCCTGCCGCAGGTCGACGCCCTGCGGCACGGGCAGCAGCTGGCCGGCCGGCACGGCGACCCGCTGGGCGTATCCGCCGCCCGCGAGCAGCGCGCACACCTCGTCGCCGACGTTCCAGCCGGACACCCCCGGGCCGAGCGCGGCGATCCGGCCCGAGCACTCCAGGCCCGGGTGGCGGGAGGCCCCGGGCGGCGGGTCGTAGAAGCCCTGCCGCTGCAGGATGTCGGCGCGGTTGACGGCGCTGGCCACCACCTCGACCAGGACCTCGCCCTCGCCGGGTACGGGATCGGGGACCTCGTCCCAGACCAGCGCCTCGGGACCACCGGGTTCGGGAATCGTGATCGCATGCATGAGGGCGACGCTACTCCTCCCCCGTCCGCCTCCTCCGGTCATGGTCCGGCCTGCTCCGGTCAGGGTCCGGCCTCCTGCGGTCAGGGTCCGGCCTGCTCCAGTCATGATCTGCGGCCGGCGTCGAGGGGCCTCCGGTCGAGGGGCCTCCGGCGGAAATCCACGTGCGATCACCGATGAGTTCCGGCAAAGGTAAAGGTCTCCCCATGCGTAGCCCGAGTACGCGGAAGGAACCCCATGAGCGATCACCCCGCCGGCCCGGCGATCGAGACCGTGGGCCTGGTGAAGACGTTCGGCGGCACCAGGGCGGTGGACGGCGTCGACCTCACCGTGCCCACCGGCACGGTCTACGGTCTCCTCGGCCCGAACGGCGCCGGCAAGACCACCACCGTCAAGATGCTCGCCACCCTGCTGCGGCCGGACGGCGGTGAGGCCCGGATCTTCGGTCACGACGTCGTCCGGGAGGCCGACGAGGTACGCGGCCGGGTCAGCCTCACCGGCCAGTACGCCTCCGTCGACGAGGACCTCACGGGCACCGAGAACCTGGTGCTGCTGGGGCGGCTCCTCGGACACGGCAAGAAGGCGGCGCGGGAGCGGTCCGCCCAGCTCCTGGCCGCGTTCGGGCTCGCGGAAGCCGCCGCGAAGCAGGTCAAGCACTACTCGGGCGGCATGCGGCGGCGCATCGACATCGCCGCCTCCATCCTCAGCACGCCCGACCTGCTCTTCCTCGACGAGCCGACCACGGGACTCGACCCGCGCAGCCGCAACCAGGTCTGGGACATCGTGCGGGCGGTGGTCGCCCAGGGCACCACCGTGCTGCTGACCACGCAGTATCTCGACGAGGCCGACCAGCTCGCGTCCCGGATCGCGGTCATCGACCGGGGCCGGGTCATCGCCGAGGGCACGAAGGGCGAACTGAAGGCGTCCGTCGGCGCCGGCTCCGTCCATCTGCGGCTGCGCGACGCCGCTCAGCGGACGACGGCCGAGCAGGTGCTGCGGCTGACCCTCGACGCAGACGTCCAGCCCGAGCCGGACCCCGTGGCGCTGACCGCCCGGCTGAGCGCCGCCGCGCAGGACGGTGCCGCCGAGCAGGCCGCCCGGGCCCTCGGCGAACTCGCCCGGGCCGGCGTCACCGTCGACAACTTCTCCCTGGGCCAGCCCAGCCTGGACGAGGTGTTCCTCGCCCTCACCGGACACGACACACAGGCCGACACGGGCAGCCCGGCGGCTCGGGAAGGCGAGGAGGCGGCATGAGCACCACGACCACCACGACGGACGTCCAGGCCCTCGCGCCCGTCAGCGCCGAGTCACTGGCCGCCCTCCTCGTCATGAAGGAGCGGCCGTCGCGGCCGAGCGCGCTGTCCGCCTCCCTGACCTTCGGCTGGCGGGCCATCCTCAAGATCAAGCACGTCCCGGAACAGCTCTTCGACGTGACCGCCTTCCCGATCATGATGGTGCTGATGTACACCTACCTCTTCGGGGGCGCCCTGGCCGGCTCCCCGGAGAAGTACATCCAGTTCCTGCTGCCGGGCATCCTGGTGATGTCGGTCGTGATGATCACCATGTACACGGGCGTCTCGGTGAACACCGACATCGAGAAGGGCGTCTTCGACCGCTTCCGGTCGCTGCCGATCTGGCGGCCGTCGACGATGGTCGGCTATCTGCTCGGCGACGCCCTGCGCTACGCGATCGCATCCGTGGTCATGCTCACCGTGGGCATCGTGCTCGGCTACCGGCCGGACGGCGGGGTCGCGGGAGTCGTCGCCGGGATCGCCCTGCTGATCGTCTTCTCGTTCGCGTTCTCGTGGATCTGGACGATGTTCGGGCTGCTGCTGCGCACCGAGAAGTCGGTGATGGGCGTCAGCATGATGGTGATCTTCCCGCTCACCTTCCTGTCCAACGTGTTCGTCGACCCGCACACCATGCCGGGGTGGCTGCAGGCGTTCGTCAACAACAGCCCGGTCACCCATCTCGCCTCGGCGGTGCGCGGGCTGATGGCGGGCGACTGGCCGGGCGCCGAGATCGCCTGGACGCTGGGCTGGGCGGGGCTGTTCGTGCTGGTCTTCGGGCCGGTGACGATGCGGCTGTACAACCGCAAGTAGCGCGAGCCGTGAGCCGGCATCGGCGCCGGCGCTCCCCGCCGCCGCACCGAAGCCCGCCCGCGCCGAATCCGGCGGCCCTGCGGCTCCGCGGCTCCGCGGCCATGCGGCCGGCGCGCGGCCCGCCGACGCGCCGGCCCGCCTCAGGCCGGCGGGAGCGGCGGGATGCCCGGCATGCCCGGCGTCCCGAGCGGGGCCCGACCGGGGCCCGGGCCGATCCGCACGATCGCGACCAGCCGGTCCGTCGGTTCCAGCACCCCGATCGCCGGATCGTCGTAGGCGAGCACCCGGTGGCCGCGGACGACGCTCACCACCAGGTCGGCCGTCTCCCGGGGCCCCCGGCCGACCTCGGCCTTGGTGACGGGCCGTTCCACGAGGTCGAGCCCGTCGCCCTGCCGGATGAGGTCCTCCATGACGCTGCCCGCCGCCGGGCTGAGCACGGACAGACCGAGGAGCCGGCCGGCCGCTCCGGCACTGGTGATGACCTCGTCGGCGCCGGACTGCCGGAGCAGCGGCGCGTTCTCCTCCTCACGGACCGCCGCCACGATCTTCGCCCCGGGATTGAGCTGCCGGGCCGTCAGCGCCACCAGCACCGCCGTGTCGTCGCGCTGGGTCGCGATGACGATCCGCCCCGCCCGCTGCACCTCAGCCCGCCGCAGCACGTCGCTGCGCGTGGCATCGCCGACGACCCCCTCGTAGCCCTCCGCCCGGGCCGCGTCGATCACCTTCGCGCTCGGGTCGATCACCACGACCTGCTCCTTGCGCAGCCCGGAGGCACAGGCCGTCCGGATGGCGGACCGCCCCTTCGTTCCGAAGCCGACGACGACAGTGTGGTCGCGCAAGGGGACCTCCGGGATCATGGACATCTGCGGGCTCATGGACACGTGTTGCAGCATGACGGGCGCGGGCCCGCCGGGAACCATGGTGCCCACCGTTCGGATCACCATCACAGGGGGCACGGGTTGAAGGACCACGAACGACCACCGGCACGTCCGGCCAGACTGTCCCTCTTCAGATCCCTCTGGTACCGCTCACGCACCGAGGCCCGGGACGACGCCGAGGCGGGCCGCTCCATCACGATGCCCGTACGGATCGGCGCGCCCCCGCTGTTGCAGGTGCTGCGCCGCCTCAGCGTCGCCCTGCTGGTGCTCGCGATCACCACACTGATCGTCTACGCCGACCACGACGGCTACAACGACAACTCGGACGGCTCCGTGAGCCTCCTGGACGCCGCCTACTACGCCACCGTCACGCTCTCCACCACCGGCTACGGCGACATCACGCCGGTCAGCGACACGGCCCGGCTCATCAACATCCTCGTCATCACCCCGCTGCGCGTCCTGTTCCTGATCATTCTGGTCGGCACCACCCTCGAAGTGCTCACCGAACGTACCCGGCAGCAGGTCCGCATCCACCGCTGGCGGGTCCGCACCAGCGGCCACATCGTGGTCGTCGGCTATGGCACGAAGGGCCGGCACGCGGTGCAGACGCTGGTCGGGAACGGCATTTCCAAGGACCAGATCGTCATCGTGGACGCACAGCGCAAGTCCGCGGTCGCGGCCGGCGACGACGGACTGGTGTCGGTGACGGGAGACGCCACCCGCTCGGAGACCCTGGTGAAGGCCGAGGTCCAGAACGCCTCCCAGGTGATCGTGGCTCCCCAGCGCGACGACACCGCGGCCCTCGTCACCCTGACCGCGCGTCAGCTCAACCGGCGCGCCACGATCGTCGTCGCCGCCCGCGAGGACGAGAATGTGCCACTGCTCAAACAGAGCGGCGCGGACACCGTGGTCACCAGCTCCAGCTCCGCCGGCCGGCTGCTCGGCGTGTCGATGGTCAGCCCGACCGTGGCCCAGACGCTGGAGAACCTGATGACTCTCGGCAGCGGCCTGGACCTCATCGAACGCCCGGTCTCCACGGCCGAGGTGGGAGAGGAGCCGCGCTCCTGCGCGGATCTGATCGTGGCCGTCGTCCGGGGCAAGCAGCTCCTGGACTACACCGACCCCCGGCTCGCCCGTCTCCGGTCGGGGGACCGTGTGATCACCGTCAGCCGGGCCGCACCGGTCTCCGACGAGCAGGGAAGTTTCACGTGAAACACCGCGTCGCGGAACACCGCGCCGTGAACACGGCGTCATGAGAGAACACGTCATGAGAGAACGCTTCGTGGAAGAACGCTTCGTCATCACCGCTTCGTGAGAGACCGCCTGTTTCACGTGAAACAGGCGCCGACCCCGGCCGTCGCCCACGGCAGGTCGAGGAGTTCGGCCTCCTGACCTGCCCGCGCGCCACCCGGCGGCACGACGGCGAGGGCGTCGGCCGCCGCGATGCCGCGCAGCATGGCCGGCCCGTTGTAGTGCAGCGCAACGGCGTGGTCCCCTCGTAGGGACACCGGGACGAGCCGGGTGTCGTACGGATGCCCGTGCACCGTGTCCCGCAACGGCAGTGCGTACGGCTCGGGCGCCGGGCGGGCGGCCAGGGTCCGCACCAGCGGTTCCGCCAGCGTGAGCAGGCCGGAGACGGCCGCGAGGGGGTTGCCGGGCAGACCGACGAGGTGTTGGTCGTCCTTGGTGCGGGCCAACAGCATGGGATGGCCGGGGCGTACCTTCACGCCGTCGACGAGGAGTTCGGCGTCGATGCGGCGCAGGACGGGGTGCACATGGTCGACGGGGCCCGCGGCGGTGCCTCCGGTGGTGACGATCAGGTCGGCGCCCGAGCCGGTGACCGCCTTGTGCAGGGCCTTCGCGTCGTCGCCGAGCCTGCGCACGGCGATGACGTCGGCGCCGAGCGCCCGCAGCCACGGGGGCAGCATCGGGCCGAGCGCGTCCCGGATGAGTCCGTCGCGCGGGCGTCCCTCGGCGAGCAGTTCGTCGCCGAGGACGAACACCTCGACCCGGGGCCGGGGGACGGCGGTCAGCGTGTCGTATCCGGCGGCAGCCGCGAGACCGAGCACGGCCGGCGTCACCACCGCTCCGGCGAGCAGCAGCTGGTCCCCGCTGCGGCACTCCTGGCCCCGCGGCCGGATGTCCTGGCCGTGCTGCATCTCGCGAGTGGGGTGCAGCCGGCCGTTGTCGTCGGTGCGCCCGTGCTCGCTGCGCAGCACCGCGGTGGTGTCCGGGGGGATGCGGGCTCCGGTGGCGATCCGGACGGCCTCGCCGTCGGCGAGGGGCGCGGGGGCCGTGCTGCCGGCCAGCACACCCTCGTCCCGGACATGCCAGGGGCCCGGGCCGGCGACGGCCCAGCCGTCCATCGCCGAGGTGTCGAACGAGGGCAGGTCGGTGAGGGCGGTCAGCGGGGCGGCGAGGACGAGACCGAGGGCGTCGCCGAGAGTCACGGAGACGGGGGTCCGGCGGGCTGCGAGGGGCCGTGCCGCCCGGGCGGCGACCGTGCGGGCCTCGGGCCAGGGGGTCGCCCGGTGGTGGTGCTCCTGTGCGGGGGTCCGACGACCTGTCTCCGGGGTGCGCGACGGCGGGGCGCCCTCGCTCGCACGCCGTCCCGGACGGTGGTCACCGGTCGGGCGGGCGGGGCTGTTGCCGTCCTTCACGAGGGCGAGCGCCTCCTCGACGTCGAGGTCCTCGGCGTCGAGACCCTGTCCCGTGCCGCCGGGGGTCATCCGGCGTCCGGTCCGGAGCGGGTGGGCTCCGCGCCCGCGGTGTCGGTGCCGGCGGGTTCGGCGCCGGTGGTGTCCCCGCCGACGGGTTCCGTGCCGGTGGGTACGGTGCCGGTCGGTTCCGTGCCGGTGGGTTCGACGGCTCGGTCCTGCTCGGTCTGCGCCTCCTGGGCCCAGCGCAGCGCGAGGGCGGTGGCCTTGCGGGCGGCCTCGGCGACGGCCTCGGGGCCTCCCTGGGCCCGCGCGGCCGCGTAGCCGACCAGGAAGGTGGTCAGCGGGGCCGCGGGCCGAGCCACCCCGTGGGCGGCGTCCCGCGCGAGGTCGAGCAGGGCGCCGGTGTCGACGTCGAGGTCGATGCCCAGTTCGTCCTTGACTGCGGAGATCCATTCATCCAACACGTGGTCATGCTCCCTGATCCGTGCCCTGGCGGAGGCGATGTCGTCCCAGGTGTCGCAGTCGAACGAAGCGACGGGGTCGGGGACGCGGGTGAGTTCGAGTCCGGCGGTCAGCCGGCGCAGGGGCAGCCCGGCGAGACCGCCCCGGTCCGCGGTGAGCACCGCCAGTTCGCGGCGCAGGGCCGCCGTACGGTACGCGGCGACGAGCGGCTGGTCGCGGCCTTCGCCGTCGGTGAGCAGCACGCCCTCGCCCGTTCCGGCGCGCAGGACGCCCAGCAGCCGCCGCACGGTGTCCGCGGTGAGGAACGGCAGATCGGCGGAGAGGACGAGGACGTCGTCCGCCGCGGTGTGACGCAGACCGGCGTCGAGCGCGGCGACGGGACCCGCCCCGGGCGGGTCCTCGCGCGCCCAGCGCACCGGCCGGTCGGTGGGGCGGTGGGCGGCGACGACGACGGTGGCGCGCGCGTCGACGCAGGCCGCGAGCACCCGGTCCAGCAGCGCGCGCCCACCCACCCGCACACCCGGTTTGTCGGCGCCGCCCAGCCTGCGGGCGCCGCCGCCGGCCAGCACGACGGCGTCGTAGACGGCGGACTCGTTCGAGGTCACCCCACGAGTATGCGGTCCGCCCGGGGCAGCCGGTCCCCCTGGATCACGGGGAGCGCACGGGCCCGTCCGGGCTCACAGCGTGCGCAGCAGCACCGCCGGCTGCTCCACGCAGTCCGCCACGTGGCGCAGGAAACCGCCGGCCGTGCCTCCGTCGCACACCCGGTGGTCGAAGGTGAGCGAGAGCTGGACGACCTGCCGCACGGCCAGTTCGCCCTCGTGCACCCATGGCTTGGGCACGATGCGGCCGACGCCGAGCATGGCCGCCTCGGGGTGGTTCACGATCGGCGTGGATCCGTCGACACCGAACACGCCGTAGTTGTTCAGCGTGAACGTGCCGCCGGTCAGATCGGCCGGGGTGAGGCGTCCGGCACGGCCGGCCTCGGTGAGCCGGGCGAACTCCGCGGTGAGGCCCTCGGCGTCTCTGGCGTGCGCGTCGCGGACGACCGGGACGACGAGTCCGCGCTCGGTCTGCGCGGCGAATCCGAGGTGGACGTGGTCGAACCGGACGATCTCGCGGGCCGCCGTGTCGACGCTGGAGTTGAGCTCGGGGAACCGGGCCAGGGCCGCGGTGCAGATCCGGGCGAGCAGCGCGAGGAGCGAGATCTTCGGTCCGCCGGCCGCGTTCATGGCGGCGCGGGCGCGCATCAGCTCCGTCGCGTCGGCGTCCACCCAGCAGGTGGCGTCGGGGATCTCCCGCCGGCTGCGGGAGAGCTTGTCGGCGACGGCGCCCCGGACGCCCTTGAGGGGGATACGAAGGCCGTCGGCGGAGGTGCCCGGCGCGGGCGTCACGTCGGCGTCCGGCAGGGACCGCGCGGACTGGGAGCCGACCGGCGCGGCAGGAGCACGCAGGGCGTTCTCCACATCGGCTCGCAGGATCAGCCCCTCGGGTCCGGAGCCGGTGAGCTGCCGCAGATCCAGGCCGTTCTCCCGCGCCAGGCGACGCACCAGCGGAGAGATCACAGGGACGGGACCGTCGGGCGCCGGGTGCGGGGCGCGGACGGCACCGGCCTCGACCGGCACCGCCACGGGAGCCGGAGCGGCGCCGGACGGGGCAAGCGGCGCCGCCGCCGGAGCCGTCGCGGCCTCGGAGGGGGAGTGCGTCGTCGCCGGAGCGACGCCAGGCCTCGTCATCGGAGCGGCGGCCGGCGGCGTCGGCCGCACCCGCCTGCGCCGTGCCGGGGCCTCGGACGTGCCGTACCCCACCAGCACGTTGCCCGAGCCCTCGGCCGCGCCGGCCGGTCCACCCCGTCCGGGCGGGTCGGCGGGCCCGAGCGCGTCGCCGGAAGCGGGGGCGCCGACCGCGACCGTGATCAGCGGGGCGCCGACGGGCAGTTCCGTGCCCTCCTCGCCGAAGCGGGCCGTGACCACGCCGCCGTAGGGGCAGGGCACCTCGACCATCGCCTTGGCCGTTTCGACCTCGACGACCGGCTGGTCGACGGCGACCACGTCGCCGACCTGGACCAGCCAACGGACGATCTCCGCCTCGGTGAGCCCTTCTCCGAGGTCGGGCAGCTTGAACTCCAGCACCTGTGCCATCAGTTCCCGGCCTCCCACTGCAGCCGCGCCACGGCGTCCAGGATGCGGTCGACGCCGGGCAGGTGATGGCGCTCCAGCATCGGCGGCGGATACGGCAGATCGAACCCGGCGACGCGCAGCACCGGCGCCTCCAGGTGGTGGAAGCAGCGCTCGGTGACGCGGGCCGCGATCTCTCCGCCCGGGCCGCCGAACGAGCCCGACTCGTGGACGACGACCGCGCGGCCGGTGCGCCGCACCGACGCGGCGACCGTCTCGTCGTCGAAGGGCACCAGGGACCGCAGGTCGACGACCTCGAGGTCCCACCCCTCGGCCCGCGCCGCCTCGGCGGCCTCGAGACAGACCGGCACCGACGGCCCGTACGTGATCAGGGTCGCGCTGCGGCCCGGGCGCCGCACGACCGCACGGCCGATCGGCTCGACCGACTGCGGTTCCTGCGGGTTCCAGGAGTCCTTGGACCAGTACAGGCGCTTGGGTTCGAGGAAGACGACCGGGTCGTCGGAGGCGATGGCGGCGCGCAGCAGGCCGTAGGCGTCGGCGACCGTGGCGGGCGTGACGACGTGCAGGCCCGGCGTCGCGATGTAGTACGCCTCGGAGGAGTCGCTGTGGTGCTCGACGCCGCCGATGCCGCCGCCGTAGGGCACGCGGACGGTGATCGGCAGGGGCATCCGGCCGCGGGTGCGGTTGCGCATGCGCGCGACATGGCTGATGAGCTGCTCGAACGCCGGATAGGCGAAGGCGTCGAACTGCATCTCCACGACCGGGCGCAGGCCGTACATGGCCATGCCGACGGCGGTGCCGAGGATGCCGGCCTCGGCGAGCGGGGTGTCCGTGCAGCGGTCCTCGCCGAACTCCTTCGCGAGCCCGTCGGTGACCCGGAACACCCCGCCGAGGGCGCCCACGTCCTCGCCCAGGACGTGCACGGCCGGGTCGGCGGCCATCGCGTCACGGAGCGCGCGCGTGAGTGCCTGCGCCATGGTGGCGGGCTTGAGGGCGACCGTCGTCATCAGTGCGCGCCTTCCTGCTCGGCCTCGAGCTCCGCCCGCAGCAGATCCTGCTGCTCGCGCAGCTGCGGGGTGGGTTCGGCGTACACGTGGGAGAACAGGTCCATGGGGTCGAGGACCGCGTCCTGGTTCATCCGGGCGCGCAGGTCGGCGGCCATCTCCTCGGCGGCCTCGCGCACGGTGCGCCGGGTGTCGTCGTCGAGCAGCCCGCGCGCGGTCAGTTCGTGCTCCAGCAGCTCGATCGGGTCGTGCTCACGCCAGGTCTCGACCTCGGCGTCGGCGCGGTAGCGGGTCGCGTCGTCGGCGTTGGTGTGCGCGTCGATGCGGTACGTCACCGCCTCCACGAGGGTCGGCCCGCCGCCTTCACGCGCGCGGCGCACGGCGTCGGCCAGCACCTCGTGCACGGCGACCGCGTCGTTGCCGTCGACCAGCCGGCCCGGCATGCCGTATCCGACGGCCTTGTGGGCCAGCGACGGGGCGGCGGTCTGCTTGGCGAGCGGCACGGAGATCGCGAAGCCGTTGTTCTGCACGAAGAAGACGACGGGCGCCTGCCAGACGGCGGCGAAGTTCAGCGCCTCGTGGAAGTCGCCCTCGCTGGTGCCTCCGTCGCCGACCATGGCGAGCGCGACCACGTCGTCGCCCTTGAGGCGGGCGGCGTGCGCGAGGCCGACGGCGTGCGGGAGCTGGGTGGCGAGCGGGGTGCACAAGGGCGCGACCCGGTGCTCGTAGGGGTCGTAGCCGGTGTGCCAGTCGCCGCGCAGCAGGGTGAGGGCCTCGACCGGGTCCACACCGCGTGCGACGACGGCGAGGGTGTCGCGGTAGCTGGGGAAGAGCCAGTCCCGCTCCTGCAGGACGAGCGCGGCGGCGACCTCGCAGGCCTCCTGGCCGGTGCTGGACGGGTAGACGGCGAGTCGGCCCTGCTTGGTGAGGGCGGTGGCCTGGACGTTGTACCGACGACCGCGCACCAGCTGCGCGTGCAGCCTGCGCAGCAGCTCCGGGTCGGCCTGCGCGGCCGCCTCGGTGCCGAGGACGCGGTACGGCTCCGCGTCGGGCAGCAGCGGCGCGGGGTCGGTACGGGGCTGCCAGGCCGGCGGCGGAGTCGGCCGGTACGCGCCCCGCTGCTCCATGACCGTCATGACGGCACCTCCTCGGAGGAGTGGCTACGGGCGGCGCGTCGGTTGTGATGCGCCTCACCTACCGATTGTTCGGTCGTCGGCACATTTTGGCTACAGGGCCCCTCAGGCTGTGGACAAACGGTTCTCCACAGCCTGAGATGGGTGCAGTACGTCCATACGGGAGAGGCAGGGGGACATGGCACCTGAACAAATGGCCGAAGGGCCACAGAGCGGTGCCGCGCTTCCGACGGGCGATTTCGCGTCGGACGGCCCCCGGCCTTCCGGCGGTTCCGCACCGAGCAGTCCGCAGCCTTCGGGCGCTTGCGCACCGAGCGGTCCCCAGCCGCCGGGAGGCCCTCCGCCGTCCTCCGGGACCGGGACCGGCCCTTCGCCGTCGGCCGGCGCCCCGCTGCCGCCGCCGCGCCCGCTCGACGCCATCGACCAGGACATCCTGCAGATGCTCCAGGCGGACGGCCGCGCCTCCATACGGTCGGTCGCCGAACGGGTCCACGTCTCGCGGGCCAACGCCTACGCGCGGATCAACCGGCTCATCGAGGACGGCGTCATCCGCGGCTTCGGCGCCCGCGTCGACCACGAGCGGGCGGGACAGGGCACGAGCGCCTACATCACCCTGACGATCGTGCAGAACTCCTGGCGGACCGTGCGCGAGCAGCTCAGACGGCTGCCCGGCGCCTCCCACATCGCCCTCGTCGGGGGCGACTTCGACGTCCTGCTCCTGGTGCACACACCCGACAACCGGGCGCTGCGCGAGGTGGTCCTCACCCGTCTCCAGGCGATCCCGGAGGTGCTCAGCACCCGCACCCTGCTCGTGTTCGAGGAGGAGGACCTGGAGCCCCAGGGCTGAGCCCTAAGGGGCCGTGCGCAGCCCTTCGAAGACGAGCCGCACCACCGCGTCCGCCACCTCGCTCTCGACCATCCCGCGGCCGCCGGGCCGGTACCACTCGACGATCGAGTTGATCATCCCGAAGACCAGGCGGGTCGCGAGGCGCACCTCCATGTCGCCGCGCACCTCCCCCTCGGCGGCGGCCGCCCTCAGCAGCTCGGCGACCCGGTGGTCGAAGTCCCGGCGCCGCTCCAGGGCCCACCGCTCGGTGTCGGTGTTGCCGCGCACCCGCAGCAGCAGCGTCACGTACGGCAGTTCACCTATGAGGACCTCGACCATGCGCCGCACGACGTACTCGAGGCGTTCCGAGGCGTGCCCCGCGCGCGCGTGCTCCTCGTCGAGGATCGCGAACAGTCCGTCCAGCGCCCGGCTGACGGCACGCCGCAGGAGTTCCTCCTTGCCGGCGACGTGGTGGTAGATCGACGACTTGGAGATGCCGGCCGCCCTGGAGAGGTGCTCCATGGAGGTGCCGTCGTAGCCGCGCTCGTTGAAGACCTGGACGGCGACGGAGAGCAGGCTCTCCGGGGTGTACGTGTCGCGCTTGGCGGTGGTCACGAGGCGCCCTCCCGCTTCTCCGTGGCGTAGGAGTGCCGGTAGAGCGCGAGGGACGGCGCGTAACGCCCGGAGGGGTCGCGTTCGTGCAGGTCGTCGAGGAGGGCGCAGGCCCAGGTGCGGCCGAGCCGGCGGCTCCACTCGAACGGGCCGAGGGGGTAGTTCACGCCGAGGCGCATGGCGGTGTCGACGTCCTCCTCGGTGGCGACGCCCTTGGCGACCGCGTCGTGCGCGAGGTCGACGATCCGGGCGACCGTGCGGGCGACGATCATGCCGGGGACGTCCCCGATGACGCTGACGTCCTTGCCGAGCGCCTGGAACAGGCCGACCGCCTCGGACATGGTCTGGGGGGAGGTGTCCTGGGAGGAGGCGAGCGCGATGCGGGTGGCCTTGCGGTAGTCCAGGGCGAGGTCGAAGTAGACGACGTCGCGGAACTCCACGGAGGTCTGGCCGTCGGCGAGGGCGAGCTGGCCGCCGCCGGGCAGCACCAGGCGGGTGCCGTGGTCCTCGTCCTCCTCGCGGACCTGGATGCCCGCCTCCCGGATCAGCGCGAGCAGCTCGGACGCGGGGCCCAGGTTGCCCTCGGCGACGACGTACGCGGGCGGCCGGGCCTTCTCCGCGGTGTGCGGCTCGGCCGGTTCGGCGCCCTCCCGGTAGTCGTACCAGCCCTGGCCGCTCTTGCGGCCGAGGCGGCCCGACTCCACGAGGCGCCGCTGGGCGAGCGAGGGCGTGAAGCGCACGTCCTGGAAGAAGGACTGCCACACGGAGTGCGTGACGGACTCGTTGACGTCCTGTCCGATCAGGTCGGTCAGCTCGAAGGCGCCCATCCGGAAGCCGCCCGACTCGCGCAGGATCGCGTCGATGGTGGCCGGGTCGGCGCCCTGCGCCTCGTAGACGGCGAACGCCTCGGCGTAGAAGGGCCGCGCGATGCGGTTGACGATGAAGCCGGGGGTGTCGGCGCAGGCGACGGGCGTCTTTCCCCAGGCCCGGGCGGTCTCGTACGCGCGCGTGGCCGACGTGACGTCGGTGGCGTACCCGGAGACGACCTCGACCAGCGGCAGCAGCGGCGCCGGGTTGAAGAAGTGCAGGCCGACGAAGCGCCCCGGGTTGCGCAGGGCGCCGGCGACCGCGGTCACCGACAGGGAGGAGGTGTTGGTGGCGAGCAGGCAGTCCTCGCCGACGACGTCCTCCAGTTGCCGGAACAGCTCCTGCTTGGCGTCCAGCCGCTCGACGACGGCCTCCACGACCAGGGAGCAGTCCGCGAGGTCGGCGATGCTCTCCGCGGGCCGCAGCCTGGCGCGTGCCTCGTCCCGGTCGGCGGCGGCGAGGCGGTCCTTCTCGACGAGCCGGTCCAGGCGTGCGCCGATCGCGGCGGCCGCCTCGCGGGCACGGCCGGGAACGGCGTCGTACAGCCGCACGGGGTGTCCCGCGACCAGGGCGACCTGGGCGATGCCCTGGCCCATGGTGCCGGTGCCGACGACGGCGACGGCGCTGCTGGGGTCGAGTCCTGTCATGTGCGCGATCCTCCCGCACGGGGATTTCCACAGATGCGGCAGGCCCCCTTGTCCCGACCGATCGTTCGGTTACTCTAGCCGTGACTGGCTGTTCCTGCCCAGGTTTCCGCCAGGTCATGAGCTCGACGGAGAGTTCTCAAGACGAGGAGTTGGTCCCGCATGGCCGCCGCCGAACTGACCGCGCACGCTCTGATCGCCCAGCACCGGCCCACCCTCGACCAGGCCCTGGAAGCGATCCGCACGCGCGCGTACTGGTCCCCCCACCCGGAACACCCCAAGGCCTACGGGGAGAACGGCAGCCTGGACGCGGCAGCCGGGAAGGCCGCCTTCGACGCCGTCCTGAACACCCGTCTCGACCTCGGCCAGCCCGGCACCGACGGCTGGGTGGGCGGCGAGGTCTCGCCGTACGGCCCCGAACTCGGCGTCTCCTACCCGCACGCGGACGTGGACACCCTGCTGCCCGCGATGCGCTCCGGACAGCGCGCCTGGCGGGACGCGGGCGCGGAGGTCCGCGCGCTGGTCTGTCTGGAGATCCTCAAGCGGATCAGCGACCGCACCCACGAGTTCGCCCATGCCGTCATGCACACGTCCGGCCAGGCCTTCATGATGGCCTTCCAGGCCGGCGGCCCGCACGCCCAGGACCGCGGTCTGGAAGCGGTGGCGTACGCCTACGCCGAGCAGGTCCGCACCCCCGGCACGGCGGAGTGGAGCAAGCCCCAGGGCAAGCGCGACCCGCTCGCGATGACCAAGAGCTTCACGCCCGTCCCGCGCGGCGTCGCCCTGCTCATCGGCTGCAACACCTTCCCGACCTGGAACGGCTACCCCGGCCTGTTCGCGTCGCTGGCCACCGGCAACGCGGTCCTGGTCAAGCCCCACCCGCGCGCGGTGCTGCCGCTCGCGCTGACCGTGGGCGTCGCACGCGAGGTGCTCGCCGCGGCCGGCTTCGACCCGAACCTGGTCGCGCTGGCCGCCGAGCGCCCCGGCGAGGGCATCGCCAAGACGCTGGCCACCCGCCCCGAGATCCGGATCGTCGACTACACCGGCTCGACCGCCTTCGGCGACTGGCTGGAGGCCAACGCCCGCCAGGCGCAGGTCTACACCGAGAAGGCCGGCGTCAACACGGTGCTCGTGGAGTCGACCGCGAACTACAAGGGCATGCTCGCCAACCTGGCGTTCTCGCTGTCCCTGTACAGCGGCCAGATGTGCACCACCCCGCAGAACCTGCTGATCCCCCGCGACGGCATCCGCACCGACGAGGGCCCGAAGTCCTACGACGAGGTCGTCGCCGACCTCGCCCGCTCGGTCGACGGTCTCCTCGGCGACGACGCGCGCGCGAACGCCCTGCTCGGCGCGATCGTCAACCCCGACGTCAAGGCCCGTCTGGAAGCCGCGGCGGGCCTCGGCGAGGTCGCCCTCGCCTCCCGCGAGGTCGCCAACCCGGAGTTCCCGGACGCGATCGTGCGCACCCCGGTGATCGTCAAGCTCGACGGAGCCAAGCCGGACGACGAGGCCGCCTACATGAGCGAGTGCTTCGGCCCCGTCTCCTTCGCCGTCGCGGTCGACTCCGCGGCCGACGCGGTGGCCCTGCTGCGGCGCACCGTGCGGGAGAAGGGCGCGATGACGGTCGGCGCGTACACCACCGACGACCAGGTCGAGCAGGCCGTCCAGGAGGTCTGCCTGGACGAGGCCGCCCAGCTCTCCCTGAACCTCACCGGCGGCGTCTACGTCAACCAGACGGCCGCGTTCTCCGACTTCCACGGCTCGGGCGGCAACCCGGCGGCCAACGCGGCCCTCACCGACGGCGCCTTCGTCGCGAACCGCTTCCGCGTCGTCGAGGTCCGCCGGGACGCCTAGGAGACGCTCCGGGCGCCCCCGTCGGCACAAGGGGGCGCCCACGGGGCCAAAACCTACGGGGCGGAGGCTCCGGAGAGGTGCGGGGCGCCCCCGGCGGCACTCCAGTGGTACAGCGTCATGGCCACACTGGTCGCGAGGTTGTAGCTGGAGACCTGGGGGCGCATCGGCAGGGCGAGAAGACGGTCGGCCCGTGCGCGCAGCTCGGGGGAGAGTCCGCTGCGCTCCGAGCCGAACGCGAGGAGCGCGTCGTCCGGGAGCTCGACGCCCCGGATGTCGTCGCCCTCCGGGTCGAGGGCGAACACCGGCCCGGCCGGCAGTTCGTCGACCGTCAACCGCTCCACGGCCGTCGCGAAGTGCAGCCCCGCCCCGCCGCGCACGACGGTCGGATGCCACGGGTCGAGTGTGCCGGTGGTGACCACCCCGGTCGCCCCGAATCCGGCGGCGAGCCGGATCACCGCCCCCGCGTTGCCCAGGTTGCGCGGGTTGTCCAGAACCACGACCGGGGTGGCGCGGGCCGGCTGCCCGAGCCTGTCCAGGTGGGCCTCCCGTGAGGGCCGGACGGCCAGGGCGGCGACCGCGGTGGGATGCGGACGCGGCACCAGGGACGCGTACGTCGCCCCAGTGACCTCTGTCAGGAGCCCGGCCAGCGTCTCGCGCACGTCGGGGGCGAGTTCCCCGGCCAGGGCGAGCGCCGCCGCCCGGTCGACGGCGACCGCCACCGGGACCTCCGCCCCGAAGCGCACGGCGTGCTTGAGGGCATGGAAGCCGTCGAGCAGGACGGTGTCGTCGGCGAGCCGGCGCCATCGGCCGAGCGGGTCGAGACCTGCGGTCACGGGGTCGGTCATGCCGTGAACCCTACGTGGGCACTCCCGGCGCGGGCCTGCGCCGGGAGCCGCCGGACCTGCGCCGGACCTGCCGGACCTGCGCCGGACGCGCCTGGCGCGAGCCCCCTACCTGCCGCGTGCCCGGCGTGGAACCTGGGCGCGCGTGCCCGACGCAGGTCCTGCGCGCTTGCCCGGCATGGGTCTTACGCGCTCGTACCCGGCGTGGGTCCTACGCGCTCGTGCCCGGCGTGGAAGCCGCGGAGGCCGCCTGTTCGGGGGCCGGGAGCTCCGGGTTGTCCGGGTCCCCCTGAGCCCGCGGCTCGGCCTCCTCCGTCGGGGCGCCGTCGGGGGCCGGCTGTCCGCGGTCCGGGAGCAGCGCCTCACGCACGCGTGCCGCCCATCCGCCGACCCGGTGCAGAAACGGCGTCGGCAGGAAGACGGAGTCCGTCGCGATCATCGCCAGCGAGAAGAACGGCAGCCCGAGCAGGACCGCGATCACCGCGTGTTCCGCCATCATCAGCGCCAGCAGCACGTTCTTCAGCCGCCGGTTGAAGAGGGTGAACGGGAAGGCCACCTGCACGATGACCGTCCCGTACGTCGCGAGGAGGACCATCGTGCCGCTGGCGGCGAGCAGATCGGCGAGCCCGGGCCAGGGCGAGAAGTAGTCCAGGTGCAGGGGGTAGTACGCGGCGGTGCCGTCCTGCCAGCGCGAGCCCTGGATCTTGTACCAGCCGGCCGTCGCGTAGATCAGACAGGCCTCGACCATGATCACGACAAGGGCCCCGTTGTGCAGGACGTTGCCGATCACGTCGAGCAGGATCCGCGGCTGCGGCGACTTCCCGAAGCGTCCGGCGGCCCACCACAGGCCCTGCGCGGCCCACGCCGCCCACAGCAGCGCGGGAATGGTCCACTCACTGTGGAAACGGTCCGCCACGGTCGCCGTGACCAGCGCCGTCCCGGACACGGCCCACAGGACGGGGCCGACCCGATCGGTGATCCGTTCGCCCCGCGCGCGTGCCTCCTGCTCACGTCGCACCCGCCGGGCGTCGAGCGACCAGACCTGACCGCAGCGCATGAACATCAGGTAGATCGACATCAGGTGCAGGACGTTGTCCCCGCCGTCGCCCATGAAGACACTGCGGTTCTGCATCGAGAGCACGCCGACCATGAACAGCACCGACATCGCGCGCGTGCGCCAGCCCAGCAGCAGCAGCGCGCCGGAGACCAGCGCGAGCGCGTACACGGCCTCGAACCAGGCCTGCCCGTCCGACCACATCAGGACGGTGAACGCCCCGTTGCTGTCGATCAGCTGCCGGGCCAGCTCCCAGTCCCACGGACTGTCGGGGCCGTACAGCTCCTGACGGTGCGGAAGCTCCCGCAACAGGAACAGCAGCCACGTACCGCTGAAGCCGATCCGGACCACGGCGCTCTGGTACGGCCCGAGCGCCGACTCCGTGAGACGGGCGATGAACGCGGAGACCGAAAGGGAGAAGCGGTTCACCTCGTGCCTCCCTCGGTCGCGCCGTCCGGCACGGACCACCAGGACAGTACGCGGTACACCGGGCTCGTCGACACCTTGTCGGTGCTCCACTTCGGCGGGGGCACGTTGGTGGTCCGCGAGCGGACCTGGACCCGCTCCACGGCTTCGCCCCCGTGGACCGCGCCGCGCTCCAGACGCATCACCACGACCCGGCGCAGATACGTCTCGGCGAGGGCGCCGCGCAGGCCGACGGGCCGGGCGGAGCCGTCGTGCGTGGCGGTGAAGAAGTCCCAGGCACGGCGCAACTCGTTCTGCTGGGTGTGGCTCGGCACCAGGTTGCCGTCGATCTCGCGGCCGTCCTGCGCGGACAGGTCGTACCAGCCGGTGGTCCGCGACCCGCCGTCCGCGCCGCGGATCTGGGCGCGGACCTGGACGGCGATGTTCTGCTGCAGCGGGTTCGGCGCGAACAGCTTCCAGTTCTGTTCGAACTCCGGGTAGATCCAGTCGTCGATCGCCTTGCCGTGCGCCTTCGTGACGGTGTTGGACGGCGCGACGTGCAGGAACACGATCCCGACGTGCACGCACACGGCGACCGCGACGACGGCCAGCGCCAGCGCGGCCCCGACCTGGTAACGCGGCGAAAGCGCGGCCACACCGGTACGGGGCGGGAGGTGACGGGGCGCTGTCGTGGAAGCGGGGCCGGGGCCGGGGTCCGGACCGGGGTCGCCATCCGGGCCGACGCCGGGGCCGGGGCAGTACGCGGGGTCGGCATCCGGGTGGGAGGCCGGGTCGGCGTCCGGGCGGCGGGCAGTGTCGGCATCCGGCCCGGCGTGGACGTCGGCGTCGGCGTCGAGGCCGGGGGCCTGGTCGCCGGCTGCTTCCGTACCCCGGACGGGCGCGGAGCCCCGGAGTTCGGCGCGCGGCGCGGGCACTGCGCCTTTGACCGGCGACGACTCCGCCACCGGCCCACCTGACAGGCTTGCGCCGCCCGAAGCGTCCGCGACACTCAAAGGCTGCCCGCCCGAGGGGTCCCCGCCCGACGCCTGCGGCCCGTCCGACGCCTGCGGCCCGTCCGAGGGATGAGGCCCGTCCGACGGATCCGCGCCCTCCGACAGGCCCGGCCCCTCCGCCATGTCCCGCCCCTCCGACGAGGTCGGTCCGCCTGACGTGTCCGCCCGCCGTGGAGCGCCTGAGCCTCCGTCGTACGCGTCCATTCCGCCCCGTTCCCCGATACCGGTCCTCTTCGCGCGCTGCGTCGCGCAATCGCGAACGGTACTCAGCCTCACCCGTCCGGCCCAGCCCTCCCCCGCGGTGCCCGGACCCCGGCCGGGCGTGGGACGGATCGTCCGCGGAGAACTCCCGCAGGTTATCCACAGCGGTTGACACCATACGACGGCCGTCCCACCATGGAATCGCACGGACCGAACGATCGGTCGGGAGAAGGCTCGGGCAGAGCCGAGGCCAAGGCACGGAGCCGAGGCCCGAGGTCAAGGGGGACCGCATGGCGACAGCAGCCGCCCACCAGACGGCCCGCACGGAGGAAGACGCCCCGCGCCACGACGGCGGGCCGGCCGACGAGGCGGCGCACGAGGCGTACCAGCGCCTCTTCGACGCCACCGTGGCCGCGGACGAACGCATCGAGCCACGCGACTGGATGCCCGACGCCTACCGGGCGACGCTGGTACGCCAGATCGCGCAGCACGCCCACTCCGAGATCATCGGCATGCAGCCGGAGGCCAACTGGATCACCCGCGCCCCCTCCCTGCGCCGCAAGGCCATCCTCATGGCGAAGGTCCAGGACGAAGCGGGCCACGGGCTCTACCTCTACAGTGCGGCCGAAACCCTCGGCGCCAGCCGCGACGACCTCCTCGACAAACTGCACACCGGTCGCCAGAAGTACTCCTCGATCTTCAACTACCCCACGCTGACCTGGGCGGACGTCGGCGCGATCGGCTGGCTGGTGGACGGCGCGGCGATCACCAACCAGGTCCCCCTGTGCCGCTGCTCCTACGGCCCGTACGCGCGCGCGATGGTCCGCGTGTGCAAGGAGGAGTCCTTCCACCAGCGCCAGGGGTACGAACTGCTGCTCGCCCTCAGCCAGGGCACCGAGGCGCAGCACGCGATGGCGCAGGACGCCGTCGACCGCTGGTGGTGGCCGTCGCTCATGATGTTCGGCCCGCCCGACGACGAGTCCGCGCACTCCGCGCAGTCGACGGCCTGGAAGATCAAGCGCCACTCCAACGACGAACTGCGCCGGCGCTTCGTCGACATCTGCGTCCCCCAGGCGGAGTCGCTCGGCCTCACCCTCCCGGACCCGGACCTGAAGTGGAACGAGGAGCGCGGGCACCACGACTTCGGCCCGATCGACTGGACCGAGTTCAAGGAAGTCCTCAAGGGCAACGGCCCCTGCAACGAACAGCGCATCACCCAACGCAGGCGCGCCCATGACGAAGGCGCATGGGTACGGGAGGCGGCCGCGGCCCACGCGGCCAAACGCCTTCCCCGGACGACGGAAGCGGAGCAGGCATGACCCACACCGACTGGCCCCTGTGGGAGGTCTTCGTGCGCTCCCGGCGCGGCCTCTCCCACACCCACGCCGGCAGCCTGCACGCGCCGGACGCCGAGTTCGCCCTGCGCAACGCACGCGACCTGTACACCCGGCGCGGTGAAGGCGTCTCGATCTGGGTCGTGCCGTCCTCGGCGATCACCGCGTCCTCGCCCGACGAGAAGGACCCGTTCTTCGAACCCTCCGCCGACAAGCCGTACCGGCACCCGACGTTCTACGAGATCCCGGAGGGGGTGAAGCACCTGTGACCACGCCCGCGACCACGACCGCGCACACCCACAGCGACGTCGACACCCACGACCACACCGCCGCCGACACCACCGTCGACGGCACGCGGACCGCCGCCCTCGCCCTCGGGGACGACGCCCTGGTGCTCTCCCACCGCCTGGGGGAGTGGATCGGCCACGCGCCCGTGCTGGAGGAGGAGGTCGCCCTCGCCAACATCGCGCTCGACCTGCTCGGTCAGGCCAGGATCCTGCTGTCGATGGCCGGCGACGAGGACGAACTGGCGTACCTGCGCGAGGAACGCGCCTTCCGCAACGTCCAGTTGGTCGAACAGCCCAACGGCGACTTCGCCCACACCATCGCCCGCCAGCTGTACTTCTCCACCTACCAGCACCTGCTGTACGCGCAACTGGCAGCCGGAACCGGCCCGTTCGCCGGGCTTGCGGCGAAGGCCGTCAAGGAGGTCGCCTACCACCGCGACCACGCCGAACAGTGGACCCTGCGCCTCGGCGACGGCACCGACGTCAGCCACGAACGGATGCAGCGTGCGTGCACCGCGTTGTGGCGGTTCACCGGAGAGATGTTCCACCCCGTGAACGGCCTCGACCTCGACCGGGCAGGCCTGGAGTCGGCCTGGCTGGAGTCGGTGCGGGAGGTACTGGGGCGGGCCGGCCTGACGGTCCCGGAGGGCCCGCGCACCGGCGCCTGGAGCGCCGGGGCCGGCCGCGAGGGCCTGCACACCGAGCCCTTCGGGCCGATGCTCGCCGAGATGCAGCACCTGCACCGCAGCCACCCGGGGGCGTCGTGGTGACGACGACCACCGCGCTGGAGGCGGAACTCCTCGAGATCGCCGGCTCGGTCCCCGATCCCGAGCTCCCGGTGCTCACCCTCCATGAGCTGGGCGTCGTACGCGCCGTCCGCCTGCACGGCACGGACACCGTCGAGGTCGAACTGACCCCCACGTACACCGGCTGCCCCGCCGTCGAGGCCATGTCCCTGGACATCGAACGCACACTGCACGAGCACGGCATGCGCGAAGTGACGGTGCGCACCGTCCTCACGCCCGCCTGGTCGACCGACGACATCACCGCCGAAGGGCGTCGCAAACTACGGGAGTTCGGCATCGCACCGCCCCGCGCCGTACGCGAGCACGGACCCGTACCGCTGGCCCTCGGGCCGACCCGCGCCCTTCACGCGGCCGAGGCCTCCGAAGCGGAACCGCTGCACTGCCCCCACTGCGGATCCGCCGACACCGAACTGCTCAGCCGCTTCTCCTCCACCGCGTGCAAGGCGCTGCGCCGCTGCCTGTCCTGCCGCGAACCCTTCGACCACTTCAAGGAGTTGTGATGGCCCGCTTCCACCGGCTTCCCGTGGCCGCGGTGGACCGGCTGACCGACGACTCCGTCGCCCTCACGTTCTCCGTCCCCGAGGCGCTGCGCGAGGAGTACCTGCACGCGCCCGGGCAGCACCTCGCGCTGCGTCGCCTGGCCGACGGAGCCGAGATCCGGCGGACGTACTCGATCTGCTCGCCCGCGCCCGACGCCTCCGGCGAGGGGCCGCGCACACTCCGCGTGGGCGTGCGGCTGGTCGAGGGCGGAGCGTTCTCCACCTACGCCCTGAAAGAGATCGACATCGGGGACGAACTCGAGGTGATGACGCCAGCCGGGCGGTTCACCCTCGCCCCGGCCCCCGGCCTCTACGCGGCGATCGTCGGCGGCAGCGGCATCACACCGGTCCTGTCGATCGTCTCCACCCTGCTCGCCCGCGAGCCCCGCGCCCGGTTCTGTCTCATCCGCAGCGACCGGACCGCCGCGTCGACGATGTTCCTGGAGGAGGTCGCCGACCTGAAGGACCGGTACCCGGAGCGGCTGCACCTCGTCACCGTGCTCTCCCGCGAGGAACAGCAGGCGGGTCTGCCGTCCGGACGACTGGACCAGGACCGGCTGACCACCCTGCTGCCGGCCCTGCTGCCGGTCGCGGACGTGGCGGGATGGTTCCTGTGCGGCCCGTACGGACTGGTGCAGGGCGCCGAACGGGCACTGAGAGAGCTCGGGGTCGGCCGCACCCGGATCCACGAGGAGATCTTCCACGTGGACGGCGCGGCGCCCACGGCCCCCCGGACCACGCCGGCCCACGCCACGGTGACCGCCCGGCTCGACGGCCGGGGCGGCAGCTGGCCGGTGCGGGACGGGGAGTCGGTCCTGGAGACCGTGCTGCGCAACCGACCCGACGCGCCCTACGCGTGCAAGGGCGGAGTGTGCGGGACCTGCCGGGCCTTCCTCGTCGGCGGCGAGGTGCGCATGGACCGCAACTTCGCACTGGAGCCGGAGGAGACGGAGGCCGGCTATGTGCTGGCGTGCCAGTCGCACCCGCTGACCGAGGCGGTCGAGGTGGACTTCGACCGATGAGACGCCGATGAGACGCCGGGCCTCTCGGAACCCGACTGCTGTTCCCTTCTCCTAGAACCTGTTCTATCTTGACGCTCCGTCAGATCTGCCAGCCCTGTCAGATCGGCTGACCCGTCGGGAGGACCGGCTGTGGACTTCACCTTCACCGAGGAGCAGCAGGCCGCGGCCGAGGCGGCCCGCGGAGTCTTCGCCGGAGTGGCGCCCGACGGCGTCCCGAGCCCCGCGCTCACCCAGGGCGCCGCCGTCGCCGACGACCTCGACCGCAACCTGTGGAACAAGCTCGCCGCGGCGGACCTGCTGAGCCTGCTGCTCGACGAGACGTCCGGCGGGGCGGGCCTGGACGCGGTCGCCCTGTGCCTGGTCCTCCGCGAGGCGGGCAAGGTGCTCGCCCGGGTACCCCTCCTGGAGACCAGCGCGGCCGCCGCGACCGTACAGGCCTACGGCGGACCGGAGTTGAGGTCCGCGCTGCTCGCCGGCGCCGGACGGGGCGAGACGGTGCTGACCGTCGCCGCGAGCGGCCGCACCGGCCACGACGCCGCCGAACTCGCCGTCACCGCCCGGCAGGACGACCCGAGCGGCGCGCCCACGAACGACGCCGGAACCGGCGGAACCTGGGTGCTGGACGGCGTGCAGACGGCCGTGCCCTGGGCCTACGAGGCCGACCACATTCTCGTACCGGCACACACCGCCGACGACCGCAGCGTCCTCGCCGTGGTCGCCCGCGGGCAGGACGGCGTCGAGCTCGCCCCACAGATCTCCACCACCGGCGAGCGGCTCGCGGAACTACGGCTGGAGTCCGCGAGGATCCCGGCCCGCGACGTCATCACCGCCGACGGCGCGTGGGACGGGCTGCGAGCGCTGCTGGCCACCGGCACCTGCGCGCTGGCCCTCGGCCTCGGCGACCGCGTCCTGGCCATGACCAGCGACTACGCCGGCAAACGCGAGCAGTTCGGACACCCGATCGCCAGCTTCCAGGCGGTCGCCGTCCAGACCGCCGACCGCTACATCGACCTCCGCGCGATGGAGGTCACCCTGTGGCAGGCCGCCTGGCGGATCGCCTCGGGAACACCCGGCGCCCTACCCGCCTCCGGGGACGTCGCCCTCGCCAAGATCTGGGCCTCGGAGGGCGTACGCCGGATCGTGCAGACCGCCCAGCACCTGCACGGGGGCTTCGGCGCCGACGTCGACTACCCCCTGCACCGGTACCACGCCTGGGCCAAACACCTGGAGCTCTCCCTCGGCCCGGCCGCGGCCCACGAGGAGGCCCTGGGCGACCTCCTGGCCGCCCACCCCCTCGCCTGACCGGACGGCGACCCGACCGCCGGACCGGACAACCCGACCACCGGACCGAACAGAAAGTACGCACGGCACCACAAGAGCGCCGCCTACCCGACCCGGCCGACCTGCCGACCCGGCCGACATGCCGACCTGCCGACTACAGGACGAAGCCCTGCTTGCCCTCGTCCGTGACCACCGGACGCCCCACGGCCGCCCACACCTGCATGCCGCCGTCCACGTTCACCGCGTCGATGCCCTGCTGCACGAGATACATGGTCACCTGCGCCGAACGACCGCCGGAACGGCAGATGACATGCACCCGCCCGTCCTGGGGGGCGGCTTCGGTCAGCTCGCCGTAACGGGCCACGAACTCGCTGATGGGAATGTGCAGCGCCCCCTCGGCGTGACCCGCCTGCCACTCGTCGACCTCCCGGACGTCCACCAGGAAGTCATCGTCCTTGAGGTCCCCGACCTCGACCGTGGGCACACCAGCTCCGAAACTCATGCCCCGACGCTACCCGCAAGCGGAACTAACCGACCAGCTCGGCCAGCTCGTCCTCACGCGCGGCGACGTCGGCGAGCAGCTTCTCGGCGATCTCGTCCAAAAGGGTGTCGGGGTCGTCCGGAGCCATCCGCAGCATCGAGCCGATCGCACTGTCCTCCAGCTCCCTGGCCACCAGCGTCAGCATCTCCTTGCGCTGGGCCAGCCACTCGAGACGGGCGTAGAGCTCCTCACTGGGGCTCGGGCTGCGCTCCGCGGGCGCCGGACCGGCCGCCCACTCCTCCGCCAGCTCACGCAACAGCACCTCGTCGCCACGGGCGTACGCCGCGTTCACACGGGTGATGAACTCCTCACGCCGGGCCCGCTCCGCGTCCTCCTGAGCCAGATCCGGGTGCGCCTTGCGAGCCAGCTCGCGATACAGCTTGCGGGCCTCCTCGCTGGGCCGCACCCGCTCCGGAGGCCTGACCGACCGGTCCGTCAGCATCGCCGCGGCCTCCGGGAACAGCCCCTCCCCGTCCATCCAGCCGTGGAACAGCTCCTCGACCCCCGGCATCGGCAGCACCCGGGCGCGTGCCTCGGCGGCCTTGCGCAGATCCTCGGGATCTCCGGTACGGGCGGCACGGGCCTCGGCGATCTGCGCGTCCAACTCGTCGAGCCGGGCGTACATCGGACCGAGTTTCTGGTGGTGGAGCCGCGAGAAGTTCTCGACCTCGACGCGGAAGGTCTCCACCGCGATCTCGAACTCGATCAACGCCTGCTCGGCGGCCCGCACGGCCTGCTCCAGCCGCGCCTCGGGCCGGGGCTGCTCAGCTTCGGGGGTCGTCACCCGACCAGCCTAGGCCAAGCCCCACGAACCGTCGGCGCACATCGACCACGGAAGACCCGCCCTCCGCCTCCAGTGGGGGGTCCCCTCCCCCTCTCCCCCCTCCCCCCTCCCCCTCCCCCTCCCCCTCTCCCCCGTCCCCTACCCCCGCTCCCGTCCCTCCGGGCAGTCCACTGCCACCCACTTCGCTTGCAGGTCCTGGCAGACCACGACCAGGGTCCCTGGGCGGCAGGCGATTTCGTGGGTGCAGCCGTCGGGGTGGGGGAGTATCTCGTCGAGGATCACGTCGCCGAGGTCGTCGAGGGCGCAGACGTCGAGGACGTCGGCCTGGAACCGGGAGACGCCGGTGTAGCGGACCACCAGATCCTCGTCGTGCTTCCAGCAGTTGTGCGCGAAGCGGATCTCGATGCCGTCGTCGCCGCGCCGGCGGGCCACGCCGGGCTTGAGGTCCTTCACGCACCGTTTGCCCGAGAAGGCGTAGTGGTCCGGGTCGGTGGCGAACGCACGGGCGCCGGGTGGCAGCCGCTCCGCGAGGACGGGAAGCCGCTCCAGGTAGGGCCCGGGGTCTATGACGCCGGTGACGTCCCCGACCTGTCCGTCCAGCTCGACGTACTTCACTGCACCCTCCTCACTCGGCGCGTCCCCCTGACACCCCCACCCCGCTCACTCCACCCCCACCCTCACCCTGTCGTCTCACACTCCCGTCTCGGCCGGGATGCGTCCCGCACGTACCGCCGCGACGAGGTCCGTGTGGTCCGCCTCGGTGCGGTCGGCGTAGGCGACGGCGAACCCGGCGATCGCCTCGTCGAGCTCCTCGTTCTTGCCGCAGTATCCGGCGACGAGGCGCGGGTCGGCACTGTGCGAGTGGGCGCGGGCCAGCAGCGCGCCGGTCATACGGCCGTAGTCGTCGATCTGGTCGGCGGCGAGGGCGGCCGGGTCGACGCTGCCCTTGCGGTTGCGGAACTGCCGTACCTGGAAGGGGCGTTCCTCGACGGTGGTCCAGCCCAGCAGGATGTCGCTGACGACCTGCATGCGCTTCTGGCCGATCACCACCCGGCGGCCCTCGTGGTCCGCCTCCGGCGTCTCGAAGCCGGCGCTCCGCAGGTGCGGGACGAGCGCCGAGGCGCGGGCCTCCTTCACCTGGAGGACCAGGGGCTCGCCGCGATGATCGAGCAGCAGCACCACGTAGGACCTCGTCCCCACGCTGCCCGTGCCCACGATGCGGAAGGCCACGTCGTGGATCGCGTGGCGAGCGAGGAGAGGATGGCGGTCCTCGGTCAGGGTGGTCACGTAGTACTCCAGGGACGCGGCCACCGCCGCGGCCTCGGCGTCCGGGACCCGGCGCAGCACCGGTGCAGCGTCCACGAAGCGCCGGCCGCCGTCCTCCGTCGCCTCGGTCGACTTGGCCGCGAACCGCCCGCTGGTGTTGGCCCGCGCCTTCTCCGACACCCGTTCCAGGGTGCCCAGCAGATCGTGGGCGTCGGCGTGGGAGACGAGCTCTTCGTCGGCGATGGCGTTCCAGGCGTCCAGCACGGGCAGCTTGGCCAGGAGCCGCATGGTGCGGCGGTAGGAACCGGCCGCGCCGTGCGCCGCCTTGCGGCAGGTGTCCTCGTCCGCGCCGGCCTCGCGGCCCGCGAGCACGAGGGAGGCGGCGAGGCGCTTGAGGTCCCACTCCCAGGGGCCGTCGACGGTCTCGTCGAAGTCGTTCAGGTCGATGACCAGTCCGCCACGCGCGTCGCCGTACAAGCCGAAGTTGGCGGCGTGGGCGTCACCGCAGATCTGGGCGCGGACGCCGGTCATCGGGGTGCGGGCCAGGTCGTACGCCATGAGTCCCGCGGAGCCCCGCAGGAACGCGAACGGCGTGGCCGCCATCCGGCCCACCCGTATGGGCGTCAGCTCGGGGATGCGGCCTCGGTTGGACTCCTCGACCGCGGCCACCGCGTCCGGCCGGGCGGCGTCCAGGTCGAGCTGGGCATGCGCCGACCGCGGCACCCGGCCGCGCAGGGCCCGGCCGTTCTCCTTGGGGCTCTCTCCCACGCCGGACCGTGCGTCGGAGGACTCGCCAGGTCGCTCGGCGAACCCGCGCACCTGGGGAATCCTGCGCACTCCGACCGTTTCGCCCGTCCCGGTCGACCCGCTCGTTCCGGTCTCCGCACCACCGGTCCCGGTCATCATGACCGCCTCCCCCGCACACGTACGCTCAGCGGCTCTGTGACGAGCCCGACGAGCCGAACATCAACTTGTGCAGACCGTACAGCTGCTGGCCGAAAGTCGTCAGGCCTTGTGGACAAATTCGGGATTGTGGACAACTGCCTCGGTACGGACGCCGGGGGTCAGCCGCCGACAACCGGCATGTTTCACGTGAAACACTCCCGGCCCCCACCCTCGCCCCCCACCGGTCGACCCCTGAGACGTTCATCACACACGGTGAGCGATCACTGACTCGCTTCGCGCTCAGCAGTCTGCGACCCGATTTTCGAAAGGCCGCCCAGCCGGAACCCGCCTGGCCGGAGAAACGCGAAAGCCCCGCAGGTCTGAGACCTGCGGGGCTTTCGACTGGTGCGCGAGGGGGGAGTTGAACCCCCACGCCCTTGCGGGCACTGGAACCTGAATCCAGCGCGTCTGCCTATTCCGCCACCCGCGCATTGGGTGTGTCTTCGGGTTTGTGGGCTTTTCGGCCTGTCGCCTTCCGACATGCAGAACATTAGCACGCGCGCCAGGGTGCGTTCACATCCCTTCCGGGCGGGCAGGGAGCAGGTGGGAGGCCGTCGGGCGACCCCGCGCGTCCTCGTACGTCTCCGCAAGGACTGGTTCACGTATCAACCTCGTACCTATGGCGGCCGTCTCCCCAGGAGCCGGACGAGGAGCACAGCCAGGTGCGGGACACTGGTCCCGGGCCGCCTCTACGATCCTGGGCAGACGCAAGCGTGTGCAGCAGGTGCGGAGCGGGCCGTCGACACCGGTCGACGGGGCCGACAGGGGGAACCAGCCGATTCACCGGCGCGTGGATACGATCAGTAAGCAGTACAGGTAAGCAGGACCAGGCAAGCAGCACGGCACGGGACAGCAGCCACGACGGAGGAGGTGCCCCATGGGAGTTCTGAAGAAGTTCGAGCAGCGTCTCGAGGGTCTGGTCAACGGCACCTTCGCCAAGGTCTTCAAGTCCGAGGTCCAGCCCGTCGAGATCGCGGGTGCGCTCCAGCGCGAGTGCGACAACAACGCCACGATCTGGAACCGCGACCGCACCGTCGTCCCCAACGACTTCATCGTGGAGCTGAGCACGCCGGACTACGAGCGGCTCAGCCCCTACTCCGGCCAGCTCGGCGACGAGCTGGCCGGCATGGTGCGCGACTACGCCAAGCAGCAGCGCTACACCTTCATGGGGCCGATCAAGGTCAACCTGGAGAAGGCGGACGACCTCGACACGGGTCTGTACCGGGTGCGCAGCCGTACGCTCGCCTCGTCCAGCAGCCAGATGCCGGACTCACCGGCCGCCGACGGCCGGCAGCGCTCGGCCGGGCCGGGCGGCGCCGCCTATCCCGGCGCCGGCGCGGCTTCCGCTCCGCCGATGCCGTCCGCACCGCCGCCCGGCGCCCCAGGCGCCCGTCCCGGCGGCTACGGCTACCCGCCCGCCGCGGGCGCACAGCGTCCCGGCGCGGCAGGCGGCGGCCTGGCCGGGGCTCCGCAGCCCGGGTCACGCACCCGCCACTGGATCGAGATCAACGGCGCACGCCACCAGATCTCCCGCGCGACGCTCGTGCTGGGCCGCAGCACCGAGGCCGACGTGCGGATCGACGACCCCGGCGTCTCCCGCCGGCACTGCGAGATCCGGACCGGTTCGCCCTCGACTGTCCAGGATCTCGGCTCCACCAACGGCATCGTGGTGGACGGGCAGCACACCACCCGCGCTACGCTCCGCGACGGCTCGCGGATCGTCGTGGGCAGCACCACCATCATTTACCGGCAAGCCGAAGGGTGAAGCGGGGGCAATGTCAGAGCTGACCCTCACGGTCATGCGGCTGGGTTTCCTGGCCGTACTGTGGCTGTTCGTGATCGTGGCCGTGCAGGTCATCCGCAGCGACCTGTTCGGTACGCGTGTCACCCAGCGCGGTTCGCGCCGGGAGGCCGGGCGGGCGCAACAGCAGGCCCAGCGCCAGCAGGCGCCTCCGCAGCAGCGCCAGCAGCCCGCCGCCGCTGGCCGCACGCGTCGCAACGCACCGACGAAGCTGGTGGTGTCCGAGGGCATCCTCACCGGCACGACCGTCGCGCTCCAGGGCCAGACCATCACGCTGGGCCGGGCGCACGACAGCACGATCGTGCTGGACGACGACTACGCCTCCAGCCGCCATGCCAGGATCTATCCGGACCGCGACGGCCAGTGGATCGTCGAGGACCTGGGCTCCACCAACGGCACGTACCTCGACCGATCGCGGCTGACGACTCCCACACCGATTCCGCTGGGCGCGCCGATCCGTATCGGCAAGACCGTCATCGAGCTTCGGAAGTAGTGCTGCATCATGAGTGAGCGCGAGCGGAGCGAGCACACGGCGGCGGCCGGCACTCAGGGCCCCGGTGTGCTCCCGACCGGAGGGTGGGCAGTGTGGCTCGACACGACCGGCTGTACCCGGAGCCGACGGGCGAGGTGCGCATGAGTCTGTCACTGCGTTTCGCCGCCGGATCGCACAAGGGCATGATCCGGGAGGGCAACGAGGATTCCGGTTACGCCGGTCCGCGCCTGCTCGCCATCGCCGACGGCATGGGTGGCGCCGCCGCCGGTGAGGTCGCCTCCTCGGAGGCCATCTCCACCATCGTCGCCCTCGACGACGACGTGCCCGGTTCCGACGTCCTGACCTCGCTCGGCACGGCCGTCCAGCGGGCCAACGACCAGCTGCGCTCGCTGGTCGAGGAGGACCCTCAGCTCGAGGGCATGGGCACCACCCTCACCGCGCTGCTGTGGACGGGCCAGCGTCTCGGTCTCGTGCACGTCGGCGACTCGCGCGCGTACCTGCTGCGGGACGGCGTGCTGACGCAGATCACACAGGACCACACCTGGGTGCAGCGCCTGGTCGACGAGGGCCGCATCACCGAGGAAGAGGCCACCACCCACCCCCAGCGGTCGCTGCTGATGCGGGCGCTGGGCAGCGGTGAGCACGTGGAGCCCGACCTGTCGATCCGCGAGGTGCGGGCCGGCGACCGCTATCTGATCTGCTCCGACGGCCTGTCCGGCGTGGTGTCCCACCAGACGCTCGAGGACACCCTCGCCAGCTACCAGGGCCCGCAGGAGACCGTGCAGGAGCTGATCCAGCTCGCGCTGCGCGGCGGGGGCCCCGACAACATCACGGTGATCGTCGCCGACGTCCTCGACCTGGACACCGGCGACACCCTCGCCGGGCAGCTGTCCGACGTCCCCGTCGTGGTCGGCGCGGTCGCCGAGAACCAGCTCCAGCTGCACGACAACGGCATCATGCAGACCCCGGCGGGCCGCGCCTCCGGGCTCGGTCGCAGGCAGCAGGGCCACGGCGGAGGCGGCCAGTTCGGTCCGCCCGGCTCCGGCGGCGACATCACGGGCTTCATCCCCACCGACGGCTTCGCCGACTACACCGACGACGACTTCGTCAAGCCGCGCAAGGGCCGCCGGTGGCTGAAGAGATCCTTCTACGGGGTGCTCGCGCTCGCCGTCATCGGCGGCGGCCTGTACGGCGGCTACCGCTGGACGCAGACGCAGTACTACGTCGGCACCAGCGGCGAGCACGTCGCCCTGTACCGGGGCATCAGCCAGGACCTGGCGTGGGTGTCGTTGTCGAAGGTGGAGAAAGACCACCCCGAGATCGAACTCAAGTACCTCCCGCAGTACCAGCAGAAGCTGGTGGAGGCGACGATCGCCGAGGGCAGCCTCCCGAACGCCCAGAAGAAGATCGACGAGCTGGCCGTCCAGGCTTCCGCGTGCAGGAAGCAGGCGGGTGGCACCGCCGCGGGCGCCACCGGTTCGCAGACCTCCTCGAAGACCGGTTCCAAGAACGGTTCCAAGACCGGCGCGACGACCGGTTCCAAGAACGGTTCGAAGACCGCTGAGGGCCAGGGCGGCGGCACCACGGGAACCACGTCCGTCTCCCTCACGTCCAAGGCATCGCCGAGCCCCTCGGCAACCGCGTCCCCGTCCGTACCCGCGACCCCCACTCCCACCCCCGGTCCGAGCCTTTCGGAGGAGGAGCAGAAGGTCGTCTCGCGGTGCGGTGAGCAGTAGGCAAGCCGTGAGAGGCCCCGTCACACGATGAGCAGTACTACCAACTCGCCGACGCACCACACGTCCACGATCGGCTCGATCGGCACACCGAGCCGGCGCAACACCGAGCTCGCGCTGCTGGTGTTCGCCGTCGTCATCCCGGTGTTCGCCTATGCCAACGTGGGCCTGGCGATCAACGAGCAGGTGCCGTCCGGGCTGCTGAGCTACGGGCTCGGCCTCGGTCTGCTGGCCGGCGTCGCGCATCTCGTCGTCCGCAAGTTCGCGCCGTACGCCGACCCGCTGCTGCTGCCGCTGGCGACGCTGCTGAACGGGCTGGGGCTGGTCGCCATCTGGCGGCTCGACCAGTCCAAGTACCTCCAGCAGGCCCACCAGGCCGGCACGGCCGCGCCACGGCAGCTGCTGTACACGGCCCTGGGCATCGCCCTGTTCATCGTGGTACTGATCTTCCTCAAGGACCACCGCGTCCTGCAGCGTTACACCTACATCTCCATGGTCGGCGCGATCTTCCTGCTGCTGCTGCCGCTCGTGCCGGGCCTCGGGCAGAACATCTACGGCGCCAAGATCTGGATCTCGGTGGCCGGTTTCTCCATCCAGCCCGGTGAGTTCGCCAAGATCGTGCTGGCGATCTTCTTCGCCGGCTATCTGATGGTGAAGCGCGACGCGCTCGCCCTGGCCAGCCGCCGCGTCCTCGGCCTGTACCTGCCGCGCGGCCGCGACCTCGGCCCGATCATCGTCGTCTGGTTCATCTCGATCCTGATCCTGGTCTTCGAGACGGACCTCGGCACTTCGCTGCTGTTCTTCGGCATGTTCGTGATCATGCTGTACGTCGCCACCGAGCGGACCAGCTGGATCGTCTTCGGTCTGCTGATGTCCGCGGTCGGCGCGGTCGGCGTGGCCCAGTTCGAGAGCCACGTCCAGCAGCGTGTGCAGGCCTGGCTCGACCCGATGAAGGAGTACAAGCTCTCCCAGGCGGGTATCGGCGGCCACTCCGAGCAGGCCATGCAGGCACTGTGGGCGTTCGGCTCCGGCGGCACCCTCGGCACCGGCTGGGGTCAGGGCCACTCCGAGCTGATCAAGTTCGCCGCCAACTCCGACTTCATCCTCGCCACCTTCGGCGAGGAGCTCGGCCTGGCCGGCATCATGGCGCTCCTGCTGCTGTACGGCCTGATCGCCGAGCGCGGCGTGCGCACCGCCCTCGCCGCCCGTGACCCGTTCGGCAAGCTGCTCGCCATCGGTCTCTCCGGCGCGTTCGCCCTGCAGGTGTTCGTCGTGGCCGGCGGTGTGATGGGGCTCATCCCGCTGACCGGTATGACGATGCCGTTCCTCGCGTACGGCGGTTCGTCCGTCATCGCCAACTGGGCCCTGATCGGCATCCTGATCAGGATCAGCGACACCGCGCGCCGTCCGGCGCCCGCGCCCGCCTCCACCCCCGACGCCGAGATGACCCAGGTGGTCCGCCCGTCATGAACAAGCCCCTGCGCCGGATCGCTATCTTCTGCGGCCTGCTGGTCCTCACCCTGCTGCTGCGGGACAACTACCTGCAGTACGTCAAGGCGGACAGCCTCGCGAGCGACACCAAGAACCGCCGCGTCAACATCACGCGGTACGCCACCCCGCGCGGCGACATCATCGTCGACGGCAAGGCGATCACCGGTTCGGTGGAGACCACCGGCGACTACAAGTACAAGCGCACCTGGACCAACGGCCCGATGTGGGCGCCGGTCACCGGGTACTCCTCGCAGGCCTTCGGCGCCAACCAGCTGGAGAAGCTGGAGGACGGCATCCTCAGCGGCAACGACGACCGGCTGTTCTTCCGCAATACCCTGGACATGATCACGGGCAAGGAGAAGGAGGGCGGCAGCGTCGTCACCACCCTCAACGCCGCCGCGCAGAAGGCCGCCTACCAGGGCCTGGGCGACAAGAAGGGCGCGGTCGCCGCGATCGAGCCGTCCACCGGCAAGATCCTCGCGCTGGTCTCGACGCCGTCGTACGACCCCTCGAAGTTCGCCGGATCCTCGAACAAGGACGCCGAGGAGTGGAACAAGGTCCAGAAGAAGAACGACCGCGACGACCCGATGCTCAACCGCGCGCTGCGTGAGACCTACCCGCCCGGTTCCACGTTCAAGGTGGTCACGGCCGCCGCGGCGCTGGAGAACGGCGAGGCCTCGGGCATCGACGACAAGACCGACACCCCGGACCCGTTCCCGCTGCCGCAGTCCTCGAACAAGCTCACCAACGAGCACGGCGAGTGCAAGAACGCCACCCTGCGCTATGCGCTCATGGTGTCCTGCAACACCGTCTTCGCGAAGATGGCCGACAACGTCGGCAACGAGAAGATGATCGACCAGGCGACCAAGTTCGGCTTCAACGAGGCCGAACTGGACACCCCGGTGCGCGCCGCCGAGTCGATCTACCCCAAGGACAACGCCCCGCAGAACGCGCTGGACGGCATCGGCCAGGGCTCCAACCGGGCCACCCCGCTGCAGATGGCCATGGTCGCCTCGGCGGTCGCCAACGACGGCAAGCTGATGAAGCCGTACATGGTGGACCAGATCTGGGCGAAGCTGGACCCGCTGGAGACCACGGAGCCGCAGCAGCTGTCCCAGGCCGTCTCGGCGAAGACCGCGCAGGCCCTCCAGAAGATGATGGAGACGGTCGTCGAGGACCCGCTGGGCACTGGTGGCAAGGCCAAGATCGACGGCGTCAAGGTCGGCGGCAAGACCGGTACCGCCCAGCACGGCCTCAACAACAGCGAGAAGCCTTACGCCTGGTTCATCTCGTACGCCAAGCTGTCCGACGGCAGTGCGCCGGTCGCGGTCGCCGTCGTCGTCGAGGACGGCGCGGCCAACCGCGGCGACATCACCGGCGGCGGTCTCGCCGGCCCGATCGCAAGGGACGTGATGAAGGCAGTCATCGGCAGCAAGAAGTGACCCCCATCACGTCGCTCACACATCGGTGCACGTTGCGATACCGGTCTCGTATCGGGTGACGGGCTTGGCCAGGTCACACAGCTCCGTCCGGGTACGGTATGCCCGGACGGCAGCCTCCGTCCGCACATGTGTGCCGGGCGGGACCGACGGAGAGGGCTGGTAGGTAGCTATGGAAGAGCCGCGTCGCCTCGGCGGCCGGTACGAGCTGGGCCACGTGCTCGGCCGTGGTGGCATGGCCGAGGTCTACCTCGCGCATGACACCCGCCTCGGCCGCACCGTGGCGGTGAAGACGCTGCGCGCGGACCTCGCGCGCGACCCTTCCTTCCAGGCCCGGTTCCGCCGGGAGGCCCAGTCTGCCGCCTCGCTCAACCACCCCGCGATCGTGGCGGTGTACGACACGGGCGAGGACTACATCGGCGAAGTGTCCATCCCGTACATCGTCATGGAGTACGTCGACGGCTCCACGCTCCGCGAGCTGCTCCACTCCGGCCGCAAGCTGCTGCCGGAGCGGACGCTGGAGATGACCATCGGCATCCTCCAGGCCCTGGAGTACTCGCACAGAGCCGGCATCGTCCACCGCGACATCAAGCCGGCGAACGTCATGCTGACGCGCAACGGCCAGGTCAAGGTCATGGACTTCGGCATCGCCCGCGCCATGGGCGACTCGGGCATGACGATGACGCAGACGTCGGCGGTCATCGGCACGGCGCAGTACCTCTCGCCGGAGCAGGCCAAGGGCGAGCAGGTCGACGCCCGCTCCGACCTGTACTCCACCGGCTGTCTGCTCTACGAGCTGCTGACGGTGCGGCCGCCCTTCGTCGGGGACTCCCCGGTCGCGGTGGCCTACCAGCACGTCCGGGAGGAGCCGCAGCCGCCGAGCGTCTTCGACCCCGAGATCACCCCCGAGATGGACGCGATCGTCCTGCGGGCGCTGGTCAAGGACCCGAACTACCGCTACCAGTCCGCCGACGAGATGCGCCTGGACATCGAGGCCTGCCTCGACGGCCAGCCGGTCGCGGCCACGGCGGCGATGGGCTCGGTCGGCTACGGCGGGTACGGCGACGACCACGCGACGACGGCGATGCGCTCGGCGGACGCCGGCGCCACGTCGATGCTGCCGCCCATGAACCCGGACGACGGCAGCTACGGCTACGACGACCGGCCGGACCGGCGCCGCCAGAAGAAGTCGAACACCTCGACGATCCTGCTCGTCGTGGCCGCCGTGCTGGTACTGGTGGGCGCGGTCCTGATCGGCAAGTGGGTGGTCAGCGACGGCGCCTCGGCCAAACCGTTCCCGGTGCCGAACTTCGTCGGCCAGCCCCTGGCCAGCGCCAAGACGATGGCCGACAACGTGGAACTGAAGGTGGAGAGCACCGAAGCCGCCTGCGAGAACCAGCCCAAGGGCAGCATCTGCACGCAGGACCCGGTGGTCGGCAAGAACGTCAACAAGGGCGACACCGTCAAGCTCGTCGTCTCCACCGGTGCGCCGAAGGTGGTCGTCCCGACCGTGCTCGGCAAGAGCGTGGACGAGGCGAAGAAGCTCCTGGAGAGCGACCAGTACCAGTTCAACGTCGAGACGAAGGAAGAGGTGTCCACCGAGGAGGCGGGCACCGTCACGGACCAGGACCTCAAGCTCGGCGCACAGGTGGAGAAGGGTGCCACCATCACCCTCACCGTCGCCAAGGCCCAGGAGAAGTCCACCGTCCCGGACGTCTCCAACAAGAGCTGTGACGAGGCCAAGGCCCAGATGGACCAGAACGGCCTCAAGGGCGAGTGCGTCGAGGTCGACACCCAGGACCAGAACCAGGTCGGCAAGGTCATCCAGACCGTGCCGTCGATCGGCTCCCAGGCCGACAAGGGCTCCAAGGTCCAGATCCAGATCGGCAAGAGCACCCAGACGCAGGTGCCGGGCAACCTCCAGGGCATGTCCCTGAAGGACGCCAAGAAGGCGCTGCGGGACGCGGGCCTGAACGTCGGCAACATCGCCGGTTCACAGGACGACGACGCCCAGGTCATCAACTCCGACCCGGCCCCCGGCAGCACGGTCAACAAGGGGCAGACGGTCAACCTGGTCGCCTTCAAGAACGGCAACAACAACGGCGACAACAACAACGGCGGCGGCGGCGGCTTCTTCGGCGGCGTCACCGGAACCTCGGCCCGCACGGAGGACTGACGGTCACCGCAGGCGACAAGGTGCCGGTCCCCGCGTGAGCGGGGCCGGCACCTTTTTCCGTGCGCCGGTGATCGCAAAGCACTAGCATGTTCATGTAAAGAGCGCGCCGCATGTGAGGCCATGACCACAACTCACGGGCCTGCACGGCGAGTTCACACATGCCGCAAGGGGGAAGATTGTTGAAGAGGACAGCCCAAATGCTCGGGGTGGCCGCGACTGCCCTGCTCGTGACAACCCTGGCCACGAGCCCCGCCCAGGCGAACGCCTTCAGCCCGGGCTGCACCACGACGGGCGCGGACGGCTTCGCCTACGTCCCCAGCTTCAAGGGTGCGACGAGCACGCTCAAGCTGGAATGGCACATCACGGACACACTGGCGGACGGCCACCACGCGCGGATCCGTTTCCTGTCCAAGCAGCACGACGGGACGATCCACTACTGGCCGTGGCACAAGGCCGCGGGCGGCAAGGGAGACCACCAGTACGCCGCCACCACGGCAACGGACAGCTCCGGCATCTTCGACATCGGGGCCGAGGTGGCCCGCTTCGAAGGCGACACCAAGCTGAACTCCTGCGTCGACTGGGGGTGACGGACAGCGGCTGCTGCTGCCCGAAGCCGCCGCACACGTGAAAGGGCCCGAAGCCGCGCGGAGCACGCGCGGCTTCGGGCCTTCGTCGTGCCGGGCGGCGGATCGCCGTCGAGGAGGACTGTCAGCCCAGTTCCTTCGGCGGGGTGCGGTCCGCGTCGACGTTCTCGACCCGTACCAGCTCCCCCCACACCACGTACCGGTACCGGGACGTGTACACCGGTGTGCAGGTCGTCAGGGTGATGTAGTGGCCGGCCTTCGTCTTCCCCGACTCCTTCGGGACCTGGGCGAGGACCTGCACGTTGTACTTCGAGGTTTCGTCGAGGATGTCGTACACCTTGTAGACGTACCACTTGTCCTTCGTCTCGAAGACGATCGGGTCGCCCTTCTCCAGCTTGTCGATGTTGTGGAACTTCGCGCCGTGGCCGTCGCGGTGGGCGGCGAGGGTGAAGTTGCCCTTCTTGCCCGTCATCGGCAGCATCGCCTTGCTCGGGTCCGTGTAGTAGCCGGCGACGCCCTCGTTGAGGATCTTCGACGAGGTGCCCTTCGCGACCAGCACCTCCCCGTTCCTCATCGCGGGGACGTGCAGGAACCCGATGCCGTCCTTGGTGTCCAGCGCCCCCGGGCCGGTGGGCTCCTGCGCCCAGGTGTCGCGCACCCGGTCGCCCTGCCGGTCCGCGTGCCGGTCGGCGACCACGTTGGTCCACCACAGGGAGTAGACGACGAACAGGCCGAGCACCAGGCCGACCGTGATGAGGAGCTCCCCGAAGACACTCACGGCCAGGGCGACGCGCCCGCCCCTGCGCCGCGGCGCCGGCCCGGACGCGTCCACGCGCGCGTGCTGTTCGTGCTCGGTGTCGCCATGCTCGGTGTCGCCGGTGGTCGCTGCCACGTTCATCTGCCCCTACTCGCTGCACACCTACGGACCGCACGCCTACAGGACCGCACGCCTATTCGACGAGCGCATCCGGCTTGCCCTTGCTGCGCGGCCGTTCCTCGACCATCTTGCCCCAGACGATCAAGCGGTACTTGCTGGTGAACTCCGGCGTGCAGGTGGTGAGGGTGATGTACCGGCCCGGCCCGGTGAGCCCGGAGCCCGGCGGCACCGGATCGAGGACGCTCGTGTTGCTCGGCGCGGTCACCGGCAGCGTCGACGTCATCTTGTAGACGAAGTACTCGTTCTGCGTCTCGACGACGATGGCGTCGCCCGCCTGCAGCCTGTTGATGTACCGGAACGGTTCGCCGTGCGTGTTGCGGTGGCCCGCGAGCCCGAAGTTCCCGGTCTTCGCGTCGGGCATCGCCGTCGCCAGCGGAGCCTCGCCGTAGTGGCCGACCATGCCCTTGTCGAGGACCTTCTTGTTGCTGACGCCCTCGGCGATCGGCACCACCACGTCCAGCTTGGGGATGTGCAGGATGGCGAAGCCCTGCCCCGGCGAGAACGCACCGGGAGCACGCTTGCCGCTGGCCCAGTCGTCCTGGAGGCTGCTCGCCTCCCGGTCCGCCTGCGCGTGGGCCCGCACGTTCGTCCACCACAGCTGGTAGGTCACGAACAGCAGCATCAGCACGCCCGTGGTGATGAACACCTCGCCGATCGCCCGGCTGGCGACCACCGCCGGGCTCGGCTTGCGCGCCCGTTCCCTGCGGCGCGCCTCGACGCGCGACAGCGGCCGCTCGTCCTGCGCGGGCGCGTCGGCCCCGTTGTACGACTCGGACGCCTCACCCGGGGCGCCATGACGCCCACGGCGCCCCTTGGCCGCCTTCCTGCGGGCCGCTCGGCCGCCCGCGGGGGTTCCGGGGGCCACAGCGCCGACTGAGGCCCCAGAGGCGGGTACGGCCCCACGGCCGAACGCGGCCGACGGCGGTATCCGCAGCGCCACCGTCTCCTCGTCGGCGGGCGGCCGGTACGCCTGCTCCGCGTAGGGGTCGGCGCCGTACGGTTCACCGCCGAAGGACTCGTACGACGCGGCGCCGTACGAATCCTCGCGCTCGGGCCGCAGCGCGGTCACGCCGTGGCCCTGCCCACCACCGGGGCGAGCCCCGCCGACCTCGCCACCGCGCCCTCGTCGCCGCACTCCACCAGCCAGTTGGCCAACATCCGGTGCCCGTGCTCGGTCAGCACCGACTCCGGGTGGAACTGCACGCCCTCGACGGGCAGTTCCCTGTGACGCAGGCCCATGATGATGCCGTCGTGGGTGCGGGCGGTGACCTCGAGCTCGGCGGGAACCGTCCCCGGCTCGGCGGCCAGCGAGTGGTAGCGGGTCGCGGTGAACGGCGACGGCAGACCGGCGAAGACGCCCCTGCCCCCGTGCTCCACCGGCGAGGTCTTGCCGTGCAGGAGCTCCGGGGCGCGGTCCACGACCCCGCCGTACGCCACCTGCATCGACTGCATGCCCAGACAGACGCCGAAGACCGGGACGCCGGTGTCCGCGCAGTGGCGGACCATGTCGACGCAGACGCCCGCCTCCTCGGGCGTGCCGGGCCCGGGGGACAGCAGGACGCCGTCGAAGCCGTCCTGCGCGTGGGCCGTGGAGACCTCGTCGTTGCGCAGGACCTCGCACTCGGCGCCCAGCTGGTACAGGTACTGGACCAGGTTGAAGACGAAGCTGTCGTAGTTGTCGACGACGAGAATGCGCGCGCTCACTGGTTGTCCACCGTCACATCGTTGAAGGGAAGCAGCGGTTCGGCCCACGGAAAGACGTACTGGAAGAGCGCGTACACCACGGCCATCACCAGCACGATCGAGATCAGCGCCTTCAGCCACGCGTTTCCCGGCAGATGCCGCCAGATCCAGCCGTACATGCCGTCCCTTCCTTCGCACCACGGCACCTGACTCACGCCGTACCCCACCAGACTAGCGGCGCAGAGCCTCCGGTTCGCCTGCCTCCACGGGCCGTGTGGAGTCCAGGTGCGCCCAGACGATCAGCCGGTGACTGTGGCCCCATTCGGGATCGCACGTGGTCAACGTCAGGTACCGGCCCGGACGCGTGTACCCCGACTTACGTGGCACAGCGTCGATCACCTCGACGTCCGAGGGCACTGTTTTGTAGGGCCCTTTGTCGATCCGATACGTGAACCAGGTCGTCCCGTCCGTGAGCACCACGGCGTCACCCCGTCTGAGCTCGGGAAAGTCCTTGAACGGGTCACCGTAGGTGCGGCGGTGGCCGGCGACGGAGAAGTTCCCGGTCTGCCCTAGCCGGGCCGTCCCCGCGTAGTGGCCGAGCCCCTTCTTGAGCGTGCCGGTCGACGTGCCCTCGAGGACCGGCTTGTTCCACGTGAAACCAAGACGCGGGATGTACATCACCGCGAAGGGGCGGCCGCCGCGGTAGGACGGCTGCGGCGCGGCGCCGGTGGGGCTCGCGCTCGGGGCGGGTCCCGCGGTCTGCCGGTCCCACTGCTCGTGCAGGGCGTCGATCTGGTCGTCCATGGCCCGGTCGGCCCGCACTCCGGTCCAGAACAGCACGTAGACCACGAAGAGGACGATGACGGCGCCCACGGTGACGCACAGCTCGCTGAACGTCCTGACGATCACCCGCACCGACACAGGCGCCCCCCGGGGCCGCTGCTCCGCTACTTCACAGGCTTGGCGTAGTGCAGATCCACTGTGCCCGAGTAGCCCGGCAGAGTCACCGTCCCGTCCTCGGTGACTTTCCAGCCGAGGCCGTAGACGTTCACGTAGACCATGTAGTTCTGGATCGCCGGGGAGTCCGCGAGCGCCTGCTGCATCTTCTCCGGGTCCCCCACCGCCTGGATCTTGTACGGCGGGGAGTAGACGCGGCCCTGGAGGATCAGGGTGTTGCCGACGCAGCGGACGGCGCTGGTGGAGATCAGCCGCTGGTCCATGACCTTGATGCCCTGGGCGCCGCCCTGCCAGAGCGCGTTCACCACGGCCTGGAGGTCCTGCTGGTGGATGACCAGGTAGTCCGGCTGCGGCTCCGGGTAGCCGGGGAGTTTGGCGGTGGCGTTCGGCGGGGCGTCGTTGAGCGTGACGGTGACCGCCCGGCCCTTGAGTTTCTGGGTGCCGGCGCTCTTCTCCAGTCCGGCGAGCTTGTCGTCCTGGGCCTGGGTGCTGCCGTCGTCGGCCTCGGCCAGCGATTCGACGTCGTCACGCAGGGCGCCGTTGGTCTCGTCCAGCTCGCCGTTCTTCTGGCTGCGCTCCTGGATGAGGTCGGACAGCTTCAGCAGGGAGGCGTCCGTGCGGATGTTGGTGCCCTTGGCGGTGGTGAAGCTGGTGAAGAAGAGGAGGCCGGCGAGGGCGAAGACGCCCATCGTGAGCAGCCGCACCGGGCGGAAGCCGCCGAAGCCGCCCCTGCGGCCGGGTGAGGGGGTGGACGGAGGGGGCGAGGCAGGCGGAGCGGCCGCGTCCGGGGCCGCCGGGGAATTCGATGGAGAAACGTGTCCGGGATCGGGCGCGGAACCCGTTGATCCCGTCCGGGGGGAGTCGGCAGAATTGCTCAACGTACCCTTATCTCCTTCAGCGCCGTAGAAGCACTACGCTAACGGACGCCCGGGGGAGCCCAGCAGCCCCCTAGTACGCAGCCCCCGAGCCCGACCCAGCACCTGCGCGGCCACGCAGCGCATCGACAGGAGAGACCCTCGTGCCGAAGTCACGTATCCGCAAGAAGGCCGACTACACGCCGCCTCCGGCGAAGCAGGCGACCGCGATCAAGCTGAACAGTCGGGCCTGGGTCGCACCGGTGATGCTGGCCATGTTCATCATCGGGCTCGCCTGGATCGTCGTCTTCTACGTCACCGACGGCACGCTGCCCATCGACCAGCTGAACAACTGGAACATCGTGGTCGGCTTCGGGTTCATCGCGGCCGGGTTCGGCGTCTCCACGCAGTGGAAGTGACGGGCGCTCCAAGGCCCCGACCAGCTCTGCCCACGGCTCTCCACAGAGTTATCCACAGCGGTTTCCACACTTGGGGAAAGAACGACGATCTGTGGATAACCTCTCGGAGGTTGACGCCGGTGTGACGTAACTACCGGCCGCCACCTTCACTCGAAAGGCTGTTCGCCCCCTGTCTGACCTGCGGAAACTCGGGTCGACGACAGGGGGCGCAGCTGTTCCCGCACTTTGTGCACAAGATTCGCCACAGACTGTGGACAACAGCGCGCTCAGGTGAGCTGTGCAGTCCTCAGGAGGGTGACGACGAGGACCACACCCAGCATCAACGCGCACGTCCCGAACTGAACGAGGGCGCGGCGCTCGCGCGGCGCGTGCACCATCGCGATGCCGACAACGACGCCGGCGACCAGACCGCCGATGTGCCCTTGCCAGGAGAGGTTCATGCCAGGGTTGAAGGTGAAGATCAGGTTGATCACGAGCAGCGCGATGATCGGTCGCATGTCGTACCGCAGGTGACGCATCAGAACCGCGGTGGCTCCGAAGAGGCCGTAGATGGCTCCGGAAGCGCCGTAGGTGGCAGTACCGGGCGAGGCGAGAAGATAGGCCAGGGCGCTACCGGCGAGGCCCGAGACGAAGTAGAGCGCCAGGTATCGCGTCCGCCCCAGAGCCCGTTCGAGGGGGCCGCCGAGCCACCACAGGCTGAGCATGTTGAAGGCGAAATGCCAGATGGCCTCATGCGTGAACATCGAGGTGAGGAGGCGGTACCACTCGCCCTCGGCCACACCTTCGGTCGGATGGAAGGGTGCGGGCGGCCACTGCCCGATGATCGCAAGGCTCTCCAGCACCGAGGGACGCACCTGCACGACCAGGAACATCGCCAGGTTGAGGCCGATGAGGATCTTCGTGACCAGGTGCGGGTCGGCGGCCACCGCGCCGCCCGCGATCGTGCGGGGCTGCGAGGCGCTCGGGGCGTGACCGGTGCCGGAGCCCTCCCGGACGCAGTGGGGGCACTGGAAGCCGACGGAGGCGCTGACCATGCACTCCGGGCAGATCGGGCGCTCGCAGCGGGTGCAGCGCACGCCGGTCTCCCGGTCGGGGTGCCGGTAGCAGACGGGCAGGCCGCTGTGCGCGTCGTCCTGCCGGCTGCCGGACGCCTGGTCCATGTGGGCTCCCAGTGGGTGGTCTGAAGTCGTCGGAGCAGGTGGAGGAACCGCCCTGCTCATCCTTACGGACCAGCAGGGCGTTTGGTTCCCGAAGGCCCACCGCGCGTCCGGACTCAGGTCGTGCGGCGCTCCACGACGACCGAGTCGATCACGATGTCCTTCAGCGGACGCTCGGTGCGCGGGTTGGTCTGGACCGTCGCGATGGCGTCGACGACCTTCTGGCTGGCCGCGTCCGTGACCTCGCCGAAGATGGTGTGCTTGCGGGTCAGCCAGGCCGTCGGGGAGACCGTGATGAAGAACTGCGAGCCGTTGGTGCCCGGGCCGGAGTTGGCCATCGCCAGCAGGTAGGGCCGGTCGAATCGCAGTTCCGGGTGGAACTCGTCCGCGAACTGGTAGCCGGGGTCGCCGGTGCCGTTGCCGAGCGGGTCGCCGCCCTGGATCATGAATCCGCTGATCACCCGGTGGAAGACGGTGCCGTCGTACAGCCTGGCCGAGGACCTCACGCCCGTCTTGGGGTTGACCCACTCGCGCTCGCCGGTGGCGAGCTCCACGAAGTTCTTGACCGTCTTGGGGGCGTGGTCCGGGAAGAGCCGGATCTCGACGTCGCCGAGGTTGGTCTTCAGGGTGGCGTACAGGTGCTCGGCCACGATCTTGATCTGCCTTCCGTCGTCTTCCTGTGACCCCCAGATCCTCGCACGGTCCGGGGCGGCGGAAGCCGAACCGCCGACCCCGGGTCCTCCCGGGTCCTCCCGGGGCCGTCCTGGTCCGCACGGTGCCCAGGACGGTCCATCGGGGTCCATCGGCGTCCGTCTCGAGTGTCCGTCCGGGTCCGGCCCGGGTCCGTCCGGGTCCGTCCGGGTCCGTCCGGTCCGCAACCGACGCTTCCGGTACGGAAAACCCGTCCGAGTCCTCCGGGACGGGGGCGAGCGGGGCCGATCCGTGGCATCGTCTGTTTTGTCGCCCTGTCGAGCCTCTGTTGCCATTGCCCCGAATGTGTCCTGAATACGTCAGCTATCGCACGTGATCGGCACCCGTATGCCCGCCCGCACATGCCGCGATCGCACTCGGCAGGCATGATCCGTAAAAGGGTGGAAAGTCGAAATACCGTACGCCACCGAGGAGGAGGAACCCGTGACCCGCATCGACAGCGTGCGCGCCGCGACCGGCTCGGCGAAGGGAAGCGTGCTGCACGCCGCGGAAGTGGTGGCGCCCTACGCCGACACGGCCAAGGAACGGGCCGCGCTCTACGCGCAGGAGGCCCGTGTACGGCTCGCGCCCAAGGTGTCGCTGGCCGCAGAACAGGCCCGCGTGCAGTACGGCACCCACGTCGCCCCGCGCCTGGAGCAGGCTCTGACGCACGTCCCGCCGAAGGTCGACCTGGCCGCGCACGAAGCGGCCGCCCGCACCCGCCTGGCCGCCCGGCAGGCGGCCGACTACTCCCGGCAGGCGGCCGACTACTCCCGGCCGAAGATCGAACAGGCGGTCGCCGCGGCCGGCCCCGTGAAGAACGAAGCCGCCGCCCGTGGCACCGCCGCGCTGGCCGCCCTGCGCGGTCAGGTGACGCCGAAGGAGATCGAGAAGCTGGTGCGCAAGCACCGGCGACGTGCCAGGGCGGGCAAGCTCGCCAAGGCGCTGGCCGTGCTGGGCGCCGTCGCCGGCGGCGCGTACGCGGCCTATCGCTGGTGGGACAAGCAGGCCAACCCGGACTGGCTCGTCGAGCCGCCGGCGGCCACGGAGGTGCCCGCCTCGGGCACCACCCTGACCTCGGTGGACGGCAGTGTCGATCCGGCCGTTCTGGACCCCGAGGTCCAGGCCAAGCAGGCCGAGGAGGAAGCCGCTGACCGCGACGACCGCAGCTGAGCGGACCGCCGTCCGGTAGCCGGGTGGCGACCGCCGGCCGACCACCGGGTGGTGGCCGGCCGGCGGTCGCCACCCGGCCCCGGCACCGCGCCCCAGTACGCCAAAAGACCCCTCCCATCTGCGTCACCGCAGGTGGGAGGGGTCTTTGTTGTGGAGCCTAGGGGAGTCGAACCCCTGACATCTGCCATGCAAAGACAGCGCTCTACCAACTGAGCTAAGGCCCCGGAAAGTGACGTCCGGCCGGATCGAGCTCGTCCCGGCGGGCGCCGCAGACCAGAGTACCGGGTCACGGGGGGTATCTCCCAAAAAGATTGGGGGTCCCCGCGGATGACCACTCTCCGTAAGATGCTCGGACGTGGTTCGCTACAGCGAACCGCGGTTTCTGGGGAAGCGATGGGGAGACGCAATGGACGCCGCACAGCAGGAAGCGACCGCGAGAGCGCGGGAACTGCAGCGGAACTGGTACGGGGAGCCGCTGGGGGCGCTCTTCCGTAAGCTCATCGACGATCTTGGCCTCAACCAGGCTCGTCTCGCGGGGGTGTTGGGACTGTCGGCGCCGATGCTGTCGCAGCTGATGAGCGGTCAGCGGGCGAAGATCGGCAATCCGGCCGTGGTGCAGCGGGTGCAGCTGCTCCAGGAGTTGGCCGCACAGGTCGCGGACGGCAGCGTCAGCGCCGCCGAGGCGACCGAGCGCATGGACGAGATCAAACGGTCGCAGGGGGGATCGGTGCTCAGCAACGCCACACAGTCGACGACCAGTTCGGGGGCGCCCACGGTGAAGCGGGTGGTCCGCGAGATCCAGTCGCTGCTGCGCTCGGTGGCCGCCGCCGGCGACATCATCGACGCCGCCGACACGCTCGCCCCGACCCACCCCGAACTCGCGGAGTTCCTCCGGGTGTACGGCGCCGGCCGCACCTCCGACGCCGTGACGCACTACCAGTCCCACCAGAGCTGAGCGCGGACCCCGGTAGCCGAAGGGGGTTCGGCAGCCGGGAGGTCGGCCGCTCGCGGGGGCGGCAGCCGACACTGCAGGTCAGCACCGGGAAGCACCGGGAACGGCACCACGTGACGGGGGGCACGGGGGCACGGGGGCACGGGGCATACGCGGGACGTACGGGGCTCGTGAAGTCCACGGGGGACACGGGGGTCGTATCGCCCGCCACAGGGGTAGCAAGGGGGAGAACCCGTAGGGGCGAGGGGGAGGAGCGACGCACTGCCATGGGTGAGGTCTTCGCCGCACGGTACGAACTGGCCGACCCGATCGGCCGCGGAGGGGTCGGCGCGGTCTGGCGCGCCTGGGACCATCGCCGCCGCCGTTACGTCGCCGCCAAGGTGCTCCAGCAGAGCGACGCGCACGCGCTGCTGCGCTTCGTGCGCGAACAGGCGCTGCGGATCGACCATCCTCATGTGCTCGCGCCCGCGAGCTGGGCGGCCGACGACGACAAGGTGCTGTTCACCATGGACCTGGTGGCCGGCGGTTCGCTGGCCCACCTGGTCGGCGACTACGGGCCGCTGCCGCCGGTGTTCGTGTGCACGCTCCTGGACCAGCTCCTCTCCGGGCTCGCCGCGGTCCACGCGGAAGGCGTCGTGCACCGCGACATCAAGCCCGCCAACATCCTGCTGGAGGCCACCGGGACGGCCCGGCCGCGCCTCAGACTCTCCGACTTCGGCATCGCGATGCGGCTGGGCGAGCCCCGGCTGACCGACACCGACCTCGTGGTGGGGACGCCGGGTTACCTCGCACCCGAGCAGATGCTGGGCGCCGACCCGGACTTCCCGGCCGACCTGTTCGCGGTCGGACTGGTCGCGCTGTACCTGCTCGAAGGGGCCAAGCCGGACGCCAAGGCCCTGGTCGAGTACTTCGCGGACCACGGAACGCCGGGCGCGCCCAAGAACGTCCCCGAGCCGCTGTGGCAGGTCGTGGCCACCCTCCTGCAGCCGGACCCACAGGCGCGCTTCCGTACGGCCACGGGGGCTCGCAAGGCCCTCGCGGCGGCCGCCGAACTCCTTCCGGAGCCGGGACCGGACGACGAGCTGATCGAGATATTCGACCAACTCGGGCCGCTGCCCAAGGGGTTCGGTCCCGAAGGTCCCGCGCCCCGGTCCGACGGCTCGACCACCCGTCCCGAGAACGCCGCGTCCCGGACCGCCGGCCCACCGGACACCGCCCGCCCGAGCGCCGCGTCGGTGCCGTCCCGGCCGTCCACCCCGCCTGCTCAGACGCCGCCCCGCCCCGCCGCCCCGCCGCCCGGCCCCACGCACCTTCCCGGTCCCCCGCAGGTTCCGAGTCCTTCGCACGTGCCGGATCCTTCGCACGTGCCGGGGTCCGCTGCCGCGGCCGGCCCGGCTCCCGAGCCCACCCCGACCCCGTCGCACTCGCCGTCGCACTCGCCGTCGATGTCGGACACCGGCAGCTTCCCGCTGCCGCCTCCGCAGCCGACGACCGGCTCGTTCCCCTCCGCGCCGACGTCCGATCAGACGTCCGCGCAGTCCCCCGGGCCCCGTCCTCCCGGCCACACGCCACCGCCCGTCTCCCCCGCCTCCGCGTACCACCAGCCCTCGTACCGACCTGCGTACCGGCCCACGCATCAACCCACGCATCAGCCCACGTATCAACCCGCGTACGAGACCACGTTCGCCCTGCCCACTCGCGAGCCGCGGGCCGACACCTCCTCGACCCTCTCGTACACCGCGCGGGACTCCCGGACCCCGCAGCACCCCCAGCACGTGGAGCACCCGCACCATGTGCAGCACGCACCTGCGGCGCAGGCGGCTTCGCCGCAGACCGGGCGCCGGGGGCATCGCGCCGCCCGCCGGGGACGACCGGGGCCGCCGATGCAGGTCGCGGTGCCCCTGCTGCTGCTCGCGCTGGCCTGTTACGCGGTGGGGTTCTGGGCGCTGGCCCGCATCTGAGCCGCGGCCCGGCGCCGCGCGGTCAGGGTCCAGACCCCGAGCACCGTGAGCAGCAGGCTGCCGGCGCCGATGCCGCCGACCGCCACCGCCTTCATCGCCGGGTCACCGCCCGGCGTCCCGCTGCGCGACACGTCGACCGTGTTCGCCCTCCCGGCCGCCTCCGGCTCCGGGTCCGGGGCGCCGACGTCGAAGACCCCGCGCGGCGCCGACCGCGACGCGTACCCCGGCCCGTCCTGTGTCCGGCCGCCGACCCGGACCCGCAGGGTCAGCCCGTAGGGGCCGTCCCCGAACCGGTCGCCCACCTGGGCCGCGAGGTGCACCACGAGGTAGTACGCGCCGGCGAACCGCAGGGCCTTCGTGGAAGTGGCGGAGGCGAAGCGATTGGCGTACCCGACCGGCGGGAGCGGGGGCAGCGCCGTCGACTTCTGGGTGCCTCCGTACCCCGCGGCGGTGCCCTTGACCTCGGCTCGCACCGGGTTGTAGAGCGTCATGTCCAGAGCGTCGACCACATAGCCGGAGTCCTTGTCGGCGCTCCCCAGGTCGACCGCGGCGGACACCTGGCGGCCCCAGTCCACGGGCACCTTGTAGAAGAGGGTCTGGCCGGGGACGATCTCGTCGCGCCAGACGCCCTGCCGCACGGCGGTGGCCCGGGTGAAGCCGGCTCCGCCCCGAACTGCCACCGGCTCGGCGACGGGTGGCGTGGGCGTCGCGGAGTCCCACGCCTCGGGCACGCGCGTGGCGGCCGCCTTCCGCAGGGCGGGCTCGGAGACGGGGGCGAGCTCCAGCTCCCAGGGCACGGCGGCGGAACCCGTCCCCTCACCGCCGGTGCCCGCGCCGATGCCGCCGCCATCGCTGCCACTGCCACTGCCGCTGCCGCTGCCGTTGTCCGGGTGGACGCCGGTGCGCTCCACGACCACGTAGTACGTCCCGGCCTTTTGGCACAGCCCCCTGCCCGGGAGGAGTTCGCGCGCGCCCCACGCGGTGATCGGCTGAGGGCTCTTGGACGCCCCGACGGTCGCGGTGTCGCGGGAGCAGGACGCGCCGTCGGCGTTCTGAACGGAGACGCTGATGCCGTCGCCGACGGACAGGACGGTGTCCGCGCGGGGCACTGCCGTGACGGCGACGTACGCGTTGACCGAGCCGTCGAGTTCCAGGCGGTAGTAGGCCTTCTCCCGGCTCTCGAGGGAGCTGCGGTAGGTCGCGCCGGGTTCCAGGCCCACGGCGCCGGTGGTGCCCGTGGCCGCGGGTGCGGAGCGGACGTCGTCCGCGAAGGCGTAGGTCGGGGCGTCCGGCGCCGCAGGCGCGTCCGGCGCGTTCGTCGCAGCCCTCGCGGTCGTCGCAGCCGGTCCGGGAAGCGCCGCCGGGGCCGCGCACAGCACCGCTCCCACGACGGCGGTCCGCACGGCGGCCCGCACGGCGGGCCGCCACCGGACCGTCCCGGCACTTCCACGCCCCGCACGCCGGGTCATCAACGCCGCTCCCTCCCCTTGGACCGAACGTGGGCCATCCTGCCCGGCACGCGCGCGTGGCACCCGCGCATTGCGTACGGACGTCCGAAAAGACCGTCTTCGGCTACCCGTATCCGCAGTCCGGGGGTTCCGCAACACAAGACCCCGACCGCGAGCTGCGGCCGGGGTCTGCTCGGTCTTCGGTATCGGTGCTCAGGAACCCGTGGGCACGGAGTCGGTCGCCTCCGTCCACAGATCCTGCTCGGCGCGGTCCGCCTGGATCTGGCGGTACACGAGGAGCCCGCCGATGGCGGCCAGTGCGACCAGGAGAAGCTTCTTCACCGCGCTACCTCGTCTTTCCTTGGCGTAGGGGATCTCTGGCGCCCGACTATACACACCGGCCGAGACCGATCGGTGACCTGCGTCCGCCCCTCAACTCCCGCCTTCGGCAGCCCAGTAGAAGCGGATCGGACCACTCCGATCGGAGGGTGATCACATCTCCACAGGGGGTTACTTTTGCCCCGGCTCATACCTGTCGACTGCCTTTCCTGCCTCTTTCTCCGCTCTTGCGCCCATCCGGGTGGTGTTCATCGGAACAACGCCACGCCGCGAGCGTCGGTCCACCACTTCGCGGCCTCCATACACATCATGAGGAAAGTACGCAAATCGCCCAACCTGAAAGTGAGGGGCCATGACCGACAACCGCGTCATGAAGCTGTGGACCGCCATCGTCACCGCCTTCCTCGCGCTGTGCACGGCGCTCGGACTCATCACGACGACCGCCGCGACGGCCGCGGCCCTGACCGGGCCGGCACGCAGCGCGGAAAGCGCCGGCGCCGCACAGGAGCCGACACGGACGACGGCGTCGCCGTCGACCTGGCTCTGGTCCCAGGCCCGCTCCCTGCCCCCCACGATGAAACAGCGCATCCGCGCCGAGGCGCACGGCAAGTCCCCCAGCTGCCGCCACCACGGCCAGCCGGACACCGAAGCAGCCGAGCACACGACGTCCTGCACCCCCGAGGACCCCGCCGCACCGGCTGTCCCCCAGCAGAACTGAGCCCCTGCCACACCCCGACGTGACGGCGAACTTGCGTACAGCCCGCACGAGCAGGCCCGGCAGCTCCCCAGGAGCCACCGGGCCTTCGCCGCGCCCCCGCCCCGTTTCCCCACCCCATTTCCCCGGCCACCCCTCCACCGATTTCCCCACCCTGCGCGCCGCCCCTGCGCGCCATCCCTGCGCGCCGTCCCTGCGCGCCGCACCGACCGTGCCGGGCAACGGCCCGGCCCTGGACGGCGGGTTCAGCGGCAGGCGCACCCTGCGCTCGCCGGGGCGCCCTCCGCGGTGGCCTGACCGGTGCAGCAGCCGTCACCGGCGCCGTCGGGGTCGGCGCTCTCGCCGAGCGTGTCGGCGTCCGCCTTGACCACGTAGACCTCCCAGGGCTCCCGCCCCGGACCGTGGACCCACACCTTGTCCTGGAGTGCGTAGCAGCAGGAGGTGTCGTTCTCCTCGAAGGTGGCCAGGCCGGCGTCCTTGAGCCGCGTGGTGGCCGCGTTGACCTGGTCGGTGGACTCGACCTCGACGCCGAGGTGGTCAAGGCGCGTCTCCTCGCCGGGCTCGCCCTCGATGAGCACGAGCTTGAGCGGGGGTTCGGTGATGGCGAAGTTGGCGTAGCCCTCGCGCCGCTTGGCCGGTCCGGTGCCGAACAGCTTCGCGTAGAAGGTGATCGACGCTTCGAGGTCGCTGACGCGCAGGGCGAGCTGAGCACGGGACATGACGGGGCTCCCGACTGCTTGCATTGATGTCTGCCGATATCGAGCTTGCCCCTTGGATCGAGATCCGTCAACATAGACGCATGTCGAAGCAAGAGCGCCTGATGATCTGCCAGGTCGACGGCGCCTCCGGCTGCTGTCCCGGACTGGCGGCCGCACCCCTGGACGACGTCCGGGCGGCCGAGCCGGCGAAGCTGATCGAACGCCGAAGCACCATCATCTGATCCGCCGGCACTGCATCCATGCAAAAGACCCCCAACCAGATCGGTTGGGGGTCTTCGTGCTGGTGGGGCTAACAGGATTTGAACCTGTGGCCTCATCCTTATCAGGGATGCGCTCTAACCAACTGAGCTATAGCCCCGCCGCGCTCTGCGGAGTGTGTCCCGCGCGCTGACTCCTGAAGATTAGCGCACGACGCGGGCAGTCCCAAAATCGATAGTCACGGGGCCTCGGCCGGGCTGCGGGACCGTGCTGACGAGCGAGGTCACTCGTCCTCTGCGAGGGTCAGCTCGACGCCGCCGACGAAGCCCGCGGAGAGGTTGTAGATGAACGCGCCGAGCGTCGCGAGGGCCGTCGCGAGGACGACGTCGATGACCGCGATGATCGACGTGAACATCAGGACGTGGGGGAGCGACAGGAACGACTGGAGGTCGAAGCCGTTCGACTCGTTCGAGCCGGTCGCCTCCGAGATGGTGCCGCCGACCGTCGAGAACACGCCCATGGCGTCCATGACCATCCACAGCATGGCCGCCGCGACGATCGTGCAGATGCCCAGCGCGATGGAGAGCAGGAAGCTCACCTTCATCACCGACCACGGGTCGGCCTTCGCCACGCGCAGCCGCGCCTTGCGCACGCGGGGCGTGGTGCGGGCGCCCGTCCGCGGCCGGCGCACCGTGTCGGCCGCCGGAGGCGCCTGGGTGGGATAGGCCTGCGGCGGGTGGTAGGGCCCCGCGGGCTGCTGCGGCTGCCGTTCGCCGGGAAGCGGCGATGCCTCCTGCTTGCTCTGCGCGCCTCGGGTGTCCGTCACGGTTCCCCCCTGAGTCCCCTGAGGGCCCTTGGATCCTGCCTGAGAGGTCTGGGCGGCCGGCCCGCCGGAGGATCCCGGGGATCCCTTGGGCGGCCGCGGGCCGGTGGAGGGCGAGGGCGAGTCGGCGGCGGGGGCCTTGATGGCCTTCAGCTGGGTGGTGTGGGTGTCGGCCGCACGCCCCTCGGCATCCCCCGCGCCCCGCGCGTCGGTCGTCCGCGCGTCCCCCGCCGACGCGGCGGAGCCACGGCCGCCGCCGTTCTTGCCCGTGCCGGCAGACGTACCGGCGCCCGTGGCTCCGCTCACGATGACTCTCTCCTCGTGCTACTCGGCCGAGGGCGACTCACCCTCGTCCGTGCCGGCGGTCGTGGCCGCCTCGGCGGTGTCGTCCACGGCGATCCCGCCGTCGACCTCTTCCGCCTCGCGCCCCGCCTCGGCGTTACGGGCGATGCCGACGACGGCATCGCGCTTGCCCAGGTTGATCAGTTGAACGCCCATGGTGTCACGGCCCGTCTCCCTGATCTCGTTGACTCGCGTACGAATCACACCGCCGCCCAGCGTGATGGCGAGGATCTCGTCGGTCTCCTCGACCACCAGCGCGCCGACGAGGGAGCCACGGTCCTCGACGATCTTGGCGGCCTTGATGCCGAGGCCGCCGCGACCCTGGACGCGGTACTCGTCGACGGCGGTCCGCTTCGCGTACCCGCCGTCTGTGGCAGTGAACACGAACGTACCGGGTCGAACAACATTCATCGAGAGGAGCTGGTCTCCCTCACGGAAGCTCATGCCCTTGACACCCGAGGTGGCACGGCCCATGGGCCGCAGACTTTCGTCCGTGGCCGTGAACCTGATCGACTGTGCCTTCTTGCTGATCAGAAGCAGATCGTCGTCCGCCGAGACGAGTTCGGCTCCGATCAGTTCGTCGTCGGAACCGTCCTCCGTCTCACGGAGGTTGATCGCGATGACCCCACCGGAACGCGGCGAATCGTAATCCTTCAGAGGCGTCTTCTTCACCAAGCCGCCCTTGGTGGCCAGGATCAGATAGGGCGCCACCTCGTAGGTGCGGATCGCGAGGATCTCGGCGATCGCCTCGTCTGGCTGGAAGGCCAGCAGGTTCGCGACGTGCTGACCGCGCGCGTCCCGCCCGGCGTCCGGCAGTTCGTACGCCTTCGCCCGGTAGACGCGGCCCTTGTTGGTGAAGAACAGCAGCCAGTGGTGCGTGGTGGAGACGAAGAAGTGGTCGACGATGTCGTCTTCCTTGAGCTTCGCTCCCCGTACGCCCTTGCCGCCGCGCTTCTGCGCCCGGTAGTCGTCCGTCTTCGTGCGCTTGACGTAACCGCCGCGCGTGACGGTGACGACGATGTCCTCCTCGGCGATCAGGTCCTCGATGGACATGTCGCCGTCGTAGGGCACCAGCATCGTCTTGCGGTCGTCGCCGTACTTCTCGACGATCGCGGCGAGTTCGGCGCTGACGATGCCGCGCTGACGGACCGGCGAGGCGAGGATCGCGTTGTACTCGGTGATCTTCGCCTGGAGTTCGTCGTGCTCCTGGATGATCTTCTGACGCTCCAGGGCGGCCAGCCGGCGCAGCTGCATCTCGAGAATGGCGTTGGCCTGGATCTCGTCGATCTCCAGGAGCTCCATCAGGCCCGTGCGCGCGATGTCGACGGTGTCGCTGCGCCGGATCAGCGCGATGACCTCGTCGATGGCGTCCAGGGCCTTCAGCAGGCCCCGCAGGATGTGCGCCCGCTCCTCGGCCTTGCGCAGCCGGAACTTCGTCCGGCGGACGACGACCTCGATCTGGTGCGCCACCCAGTGGCGGATGAACGCGTCCAGGGACAGCGTGCGCGGGACGCCGTCGACGAGCGCCAGCATGTTCGCGCCGAAGTTCGTCTGCAGGTCGGTGTGCTTGTACAGGTTGTTCAGCACGACCTTGGCGACCGCGTCCCGCTTGAGCACGATGACCAGGCGCTGGCCCGTGCGCGAGGACGTCTCGTCGCGGACGTCCGCGATACCGCCGATCTTGCCGTCCTTGACCAGGTCGGCGATCTTCTGCGCGAGATTGTCCGGGTTGACCTGGTAGGGCAGCTCCGTGACCACCAGGCACTGGCGGTTCTGGATCTCCTCGACCTCGACGACCGCCCGCATGGTGATCGAGCCGCGGCCCGTGCGGTAGGCCTCCTCGATGCCCTTGCGGCCCACGACGAGCGCGCCGGTCGGGAAGTCGGGACCCTTGATGCGCTCCATCAGCGCGTCCAGGAGCTCCTCGTGCGAGGCCTCCGGGTTCTCCAGGTACCACTGGGCGCCGGAGGCGACCTCGCGCAGGTTGTGCGAGGGGATGTTGGTCGCCATGCCGACCGCGATGCCGGCCGAGCCGTTGATCAGCAGGTTCGGGAAACGGGCCGGCAGGACGGTCGGCTCCTGGGAGCGGCCGTCGTAGTTGTCCGTGAAGTCGACGGTCTCCTCGTCGATGTCGCGGACCATCTCCATCGACAGCGGCGCCATCTTGCACTCGGTGTACCGCATGGCCGCCGCCGGGTCGTTGCCCGGGGAGCCGAAGTTGCCGTTGGAGTCCACCAGCGGCATGCGCATCGACCACGGCTGCGCGAGGCGCACCAGCGCGTCGTAGATCGAACTGTCGCCGTGCGGGTGGTAGTTGCCCATGACGTCGCCGACCACGCGGGCGCACTTGTAGAAGCCGCGCTCGGGCCGGTAGCCGCCGTCGTACATGGCGTACAGGACGCGGCGGTGGACGGGCTTGAGGCCGTCGCGGACGTCCGGCAGCGCACGCGAGACGATCACGGACATCGCGTAGTCGAGGTAGGAGCGCTGCATCTCCGTCTCGAGCCCGACGGGCTCGATGCGCATGACGATGTCGCCGCCCTCTTCAGGGCTGACGGGGGTGTTCTCGTCGGTCATTGCTGGGGGGAATCCTTTCTGACGCGGTCAGCTGAGACCGACTCAGATGTCGAGGAAGCGGACGTCCTTGGCGTTGCGCTGGATGAAGGCGCGGCGCGCCTCGACGTCCTCGCCCATGAGGACCGAGAACAGGTCGTCGGCCTGGGCGGCGTCGTCGAGGGTGACCTGGCCGAGGACGCGGTGCTCCTGGTCCATCGTCGTGATGCGCAGCTCCTCGGCGTTCATCTCGCCGAGGCCCTTGAAGCGCTGGATGGAGTCCTCGCGCACCCGCTTGCCGCGCTGACGGCCCATCTCGATCAGTGCGTCGCGCTCGCGGTCGGAGTACGCGTACTCGATGTCGTCCCGGCCCCACTTGATCTTGTAGAGGGGCGGACGGGAGAGGTACACGTGACCGGCCTCGACCAGCGGCCGCATGAAGCGGAACAGGAAGGTCAGCAGCAGGGTGCTGATGTGCTGGCCGTCGACGTCGGCGTCCGCCATCAGGATGATCTTGTGATAGCGGAGCTTCTCGATGTCGAAGTCCTCGTGGACCCCGGTGCCGAAGGCGGAGATCAGCGCCTGGATCTCCTGGTTCTGCAGGATCTTGTCGATCCGCGCCTTCTCGACGTTGAGGATCTTGCCGCGGATCGGGAGGATCGCCTGGTACTGCGGGTTGCGGCCGGACTTGGCCGAGCCGCCGGCCGAGTCGCCCTCGACGATGAAGATCTCGCACTTGGTGGGGTCGTTCGACTGGCAGTCGGACAGCTTGCCCGGCAGGGACGCCGACTCCAGCAGGCCCTTGCGGCGCGTCAGGTCGCGCGCCTTGCGGGCCGCCACGCGCGCGGTGGCCGCCTGGATGCCCTTGCGGACGATGTCCGCCGCCTCGACCGGGTTGCGGTCCAGCCAGTCGTTGAGGTGCTCGTAGACCGCCTTCTGGACGAAGGTCTTGGCCTCCGTGTTGCCCAGCTTGGTCTTGGTCTGGCCCTCGAACTGCGGCTCGCTCAGCTTGACCGAGATGATCGCCGTCAGACCCTCGCGGATGTCGTCGCCCGTGAGGTTGTCGTCCTTCTCGCGCAGCAGCTTCTTGTCGCGCGCGTACTTGTTGACCAGGTTGGTCAGCGCCGAGCGGAAGCCCTCCTCGTGGGTGCCGCCCTCATGCGTGTGGATGATGTTGGCGAAGGAGTACACGCCCTCGCTGTAACCGCTGTTCCACTGCATGGCGACCTCGAGGGAGAGGCTCTTCTCCTTGTCCTCCGCCTCCAGGTCGATGATCGTCGGGTGTACCGCCTCGCCCTTGCGGGAGTTGAGGTACTTCACGAAGTCGACGATGCCGCCCTCGTAGTGGTACGTGACGGTCTTGACCTCGTCCTTCTCGTCCGCACCCGCCTCGTCCGCCCCGGCGGTGGCCTTCGCCGACTCGCGCTCGTCGGTGAGCTTGATCGTCAGGCCCTTGTTGAGGAACGCCATCTCCTGGAAGCGCCGCGACAGCGTCTCGAAGGAGTACTCGGTGGTCTCGAAGATGTCGGCGTCGGCCCAGAAGGTGACCGACGTGCCGGTCGCCTCGATGGCCTCGTGCTTGGCCAGCGGCGCCGTGGGGACGCCCATCTTGTAGTCCTGCGTCCAGCGGTGGCCGTCGGTGCGGACCTCGACGGCGACCTTGCTGGACAGGGCGTTGACGACGGACACGCCGACGCCGTGCAGACCGCCGGAGACCGCGTAGCCGCCGCCGCCGAACTTGCCGCCCGCGTGCAGCACGGTCAGGACGACCTCGAGGGCCGGCTTGCCCTCGGAGGCCACGATGCCCACCGGGATGCCTCGGCCGTTGTCGGTGACCCGCACCCCGCCGTCGGCGAGGATCGTCACGTCGATGGTGTCCGCGTGGCCGGCCAGGGCCTCGTCGACCGAGTTGTCGACGACCTCGTACACCAGGTGGTGCAGACCGCGCTCGCCGGTCGAGCCGATGTACATACCGGGTCGCTTGCGGACCGCGTCCAGACCCTCGAGGACGGTGATGGCGCTGGCGTCGTACGAGGCGGTGACCTCGTGGCTCGAGGTGCTCGCCTCGCTGTTCACGCCGGCGTCGGTGGACGGGATGTTCTCGTTGGGGTTGCCGGAATCGGCCACGAAGCGCCCTTTCTGGCACAGCACTAGCCAGGCTCTGGGGACCCCTCCGGGGAGGGTTGCCGGAGCGGCTGCGGCATGTTGCGTTGGTCAGCCTTGATCAGCGTTGCTCGACTTCTCCCGGGCGGTCCCCACGTTCGGGGCGGGATTGGCTTCCAGTCTACCGGTAGCACTGACACTGATGGGGGTTTGCCGGTACCTGAGTCCGCATGTGCCGCCCTCAACCGGCGTCTTCCGGGTCCCGATATACGGAAGGGGGCTCCAAGAGGCTCACAGCGGCACTCAGCGCTTTCGGGTGTCAACCCTTGGCTACTTGGGAGTCAGGTCGCCGCGCGCCCCCGCGGGCGGGCGCGCGAAACGAGGGCCGGGCGGTCCCGTCGGGACCGCCCGGCCATGCGAAGACGTGATGCACCTCACCCGTAGGTGTCGCCCGGACCGGTGCTTCCGGGGGCCCTCAGGGGCCCGTAGCGGCGCACGGGGCCGCCCGGGCCCAGCACCTTGATCAACCGCACCGCGCCGTGCCCCAGATCCTCGTTGAGCCGCGCGACCAGCGTCGGGGCGAGCAGCCGCAGGTTCGTCGCCCAGGCCGTCGAGTCACAGCGCACGATCAGCGTCCGCTCCTCGTCGTCGTACCTCTCGGGCACACAGTGCTTCGCCACGTCCTCGCCGACGATCTGCGGCCAGCGGCCCATCACGCCGCCCACCGCGGCCGGCGCCTCCCAGCCGCGCTCGTTGAGCAGCCGGTTGATCGCGGCGCCCAGCGCCATCGGGTCGCGGCCGTCCGCGCGCGCCCCGGAGCGCAGCCCGGCCCCGCGCCGGACCTGCTTCTTCTGCTGCGCCGCGTCCCCGCGCGCGCGTGCCTGTTCCCGCGCCGCCCTGAGCGCCACACGCGCGAGGTCGACGCCGGACGGCTCGGGCGCCCGCTTCGGGGCGGGCTCGTCGGCGGCGCTCATACGCGCTCCACCGTCCCCTCGGACACCGTGTACCGCGCCCCCGCGAGCACCTGGGGCACGTCGTCGTCGACCGCGGCCGTCACCAGCACCTGCTCGCCGGGCGCGACCAGCTCCGCCAACCGCTCCCGCCGGCGGGCGTCCAGCTCGGCGAAGACGTCGTCCAGGACGAGGACCGGCTCGTTGCCCTCCGCCCGCAGCAGGTCGTACGAGGCCAGCCGCAGCGCCAGCGCGTACGACCAGGACTCGCCGTGCGAGGCGTACCCCTTGGCCGGCAGCTGTCCGAGCTTGAGCAGAAGATCGTCCCGGTGCGGCCCGACGAGGGTGACGCCCCGCTCGATCTCCTGCTTGCGGGCCTCCGCGAGGGCTGCCGTCAGCTGTTCGTAGAGGTCGTCACGCGTGTGCGCCTCACCCGGCGCCGACGGCTTGTACTCCAGGGACACGGGCCCGCCGCCGGGCGCCAGCTGCTCGTACGCCTTGTCGGCGAGCGGCTGGAGGGCGGCGACCAGGTCGAGTCGCCGGGCGAGCAGCTCGGCGCCCACGCGCGCGAGATGCTGGTCCCACACGTCGAGTGTCGACAGGTCCATGGAACGGCCGCCGTGCCGGCGCGCGAGCGCGGCCGACTTCAACAGCGTGTTGCGCTGCTTGAGCACCCGGTCGTAGTCCGAGCGCACCCCGGCCATCCGCGGGGAGCGCGCGGTGATCAGCTCGTCGAGGAAGCGGCGCCGCTCGCCGGGGTCGCCCTTGACCAGCGCGAGATCCTCCGGCGCGAACAGCACGGTCCGTACGATCCCCAGCACGTCACGGGGTCTGACCTGCGACGACCTGTTGATACGGGCCCGGTTGGCCTTGCCCGGGTTCAGCTCCAGCTCGATCAGCTGCTGCCGTTCGCCCTGTCTGACCTGCGCCCGGACGATGGCGCGGTCGGCGCCCATGCGGACCAGCGGCGCGTCGGAGGAGACCCGGTGGCTGCCGAGGGTGGCGAGGTAGCCGACGGCCTCGACGAGGTTCGTCTTGCCCTGCCCGTTGGGGCCCACGAAGGCGGTGACGCCCGGGTCGAGCGGAACTTCGACCCGGGCGTACGAGCGGAAGTCGGCCAGCGACAGATGCGTGACGTGCATGGTCGTGTCCCGACCTCCCCCAGGGTTGTGGATCGCGGGGCGACCCTGTGGATTACTTCTTCTCGACGGCGTGGCCGCCGAACTGGTTGCGCAGCGCGGCGATCATCTTCATCTGCGGCGAGTCGTCCTGCCGGGAGGCGAACCGCGCGAACAGGGAGGCCGTGATCGCGGGCAGCGGCACGGCGTTGTCGATGGCCGCCTCGACCGTCCACCGGCCCTCGCCGGAGTCCTGGGCGAAGCCGCGCAGCTTGTCGAGGTGCTCGTCCTCGTCGAGGGCGTTGACGGCCAGGTCCAGCAGCCAGGAGCGGATGACCGTGCCCTCCTGCCAGGACCGGAAGACCTCGCGCACGTCCGTGACCGAGTCGACCTTCTCCAGCAGCTCCCAGCCCTCGGCGTAGGCCTGCATCATGGCGTACTCGATGCCGTTGTGGACCATCTTGGCGAAGTGGCCGGCGCCGACCTTGCCCGCGTGCACCGCGCCGAAGTCGCCCTCGGGCTTGAGCGCGTCGAAGACCGGCTGGACCTTGGCGACGTGCTCCGCCTCGCCGCCGTACATCAGCGCGTAGCCGTTCTCCAGGCCCCAGACGCCGCCGGAGACACCGCAGTCGACGAACCCGATGCCCTTGGCGGCGAGCTCCTCGGCGTGCTTCTCGTCGTCCGTCCAGCGGGAGTTGCCGCCGTCCACCACGACGTCGCCGGGCTCCAGCAGCTCGGCGAGCTCGTCGACGGTCGACTGGGTGGCGGCGCCCGCCGGAACCATCACCCAGACCACCCGGGGACCCGTGAGCCTGCCCACCAGCTCTTCGAGGCTGTGGACGTCGGCGAGGTCCGGGTTGCGGTCGAATCCGACGACGGTGTGGCCGGCGCGGCGGATCCGCTCGCGCATGTTGCCGCCCATCTTGCCGAGGCCGACGAGACCGAGCTCCATCAGTTGTTCCTTAGGTCGCTGTGTGACGTGTGGGACACCTCGTGCCCCGGGTCCGAGCCTAGACCCGGACCCTCACGCACACCTGTGGGCATACGCGCTCAGACGTACCACCCATCTCGCCGCTCACCTGCGGCTTCGTCCACAGTCCGTGGACCGTTCGGCCACAGCCTGTGGACGACCTAGGGCGACCGGGCCGCCGACCGCTCAGCCGCTCAGCCGCACCGGCATGATCAGGTACTTGTAGGCGTCGTCCGCCTCCGCGTCCAGCGCGGGCTTGCCGCTGAGCAGCGCGGGCTTGGTGGACGTCGTGAACGACAGCTGGGCGACCGGCGAGTCGATGGCGCTCAGGCCGTCCAGCAGGAAGGTCGGGTTGAAGGCGATCGAGATGTCGTCGCCCTCGAGCTGGGCGTCGACCCGCTCCACAGCCTGTGCGTCGTCGCTGGAACCGGCCTCCAGGATGAGCACGCCCTGCTCGAAGCTGAGTCGCACCGGGGTGTTGCGCTCCGCGACCAGCGCCACGCGCTTGACGGCCTCCACGAAGGGGGCGGTCTCGATCACGGCGACGGAGTTGAACTCGGTCGGGAACAGCGTGCGGTACTTCGGGAGGTCGCCCTCCAGCAGGCGCGTCGTGGTGCGCCGGCCCGCGCCCTCGAAACCGATCAGACCCTCGCCCGAACCGCCGCCCGACAGTGCCAGGGTGACGCTGTCGCCGCTCGTGAGGGCCTTGGCGGTGTCCAGGAGCGTCTTGGCGGGCACCAGGGCGACCGCGGACGCCTCGGGGTTCTCCGGCTTCCACAGGAACTCGCGGACGGCGAAGCGGTAGCGGTCGGTGGAGGCCAGCGTGACGGTGTCGCCCTCGATCTCGATGCGCACGCCGGTCAGCACCGGCAGCGTGTCGTCGCGCCCGGCGGCGATGGCGACCTGGGCGGCCGCGGAGGCGAAGACCTCGCCGGGGACCGTGCCCGTCGCGTTCGGCATCTGCGGCAGCGACGGGTACTCCTCCACCGGCAGCGTGTGCAGGGTGAACCGCGAGGAACCGCAGACCACCGTCGCCCGTACACCGTCTGTGGAGATCTCCACCGGGCGGTTGGGCAGGGCACGGCAGATGTCGGCGAGGAGCCGGCCGGAGACGAGGACCGTGCCCTCCTCCTCGGTCTCGGCGTCCACCGAGACCCGGGCGGAGACCTCGTAGTCGAAGCTGGACAGGCTCAGCTGCCCGTCCTCCGCCTTCAGCAGCAGGCCGGCGAGGACCGGCGCCGGCGGGCGGGCCGGGAGGCTGCGCGCCGCCCAGGCCACGGCCTCCGCGAGTACGTCGCGTTCCACCCGGATCTTCACTCTTGCCGCCTCCTGCTGTTGCCGGCGCTTCTCGCCCTGCCTGGCTTTCGTCGCTGTCTCGGTGTGGTCGGCCCCGGTGCGGGGCAGGACCACCGGGACCAGTCTGACGCACCGCACTGACAGTAGGTGCCCCTCGGGGTCAAGTCGTGACGAGGGGCAGACGGGCACCGAAGAGCGAGTTGTGCACAGGACCCCCTTCTAAACGGATTTCTCGCTCTCTCTAGTCGGGAGTAGTAGTAGGGGCTGTGGATACAGTGGATAACCGCGTTTCCGCAGCTCAGAGGCGATATTTTGTCCACCGACCCTGTGGGCGGAGCCGGTGGACAACCGGGGTCTTCTGTGGAGAACAGAAAGTTCTGCACACGCCGTGCACAGGACGGGGCGAGTTCTCCCCAGGTCCGTCCCCAGGTTCGGCGCCGTTTCCCACAGGGTGCCTCGGCACCTTCGTGTGACGCCTTTCACTCGACCCGGTGAGAACGCGCGGCGGGTTGCCGAACAGTGGACAGACATGTGGAGAAGCCGAAGATCGCTGGGGACAACCGGCCGCAGCCTGTGGGCAGTCGGTGGACAACTCCGTGCACAGGCTGTGGATCATTTTTTTATCCACAGCCTGTGGACATCCTTCGTCCACGAATCCACAACCAGGTGACCTGGTGAGATCCTCCCGCACCCCGTTCGCCTGTGGACACAGTCTGAACAACTTCCCGGTCCCCAGGGTGTGGACGGGAGAAAGTCGCCGAATCTGTGGAGAGAGGCCGTAACCCGGGCCCTTATTCGAACAGCAGGTGAGCGCTGTACGGCCGGCGTACGACGGGCGGATGTGCCGTGAGGGACCGCGGACGGCCCCCGATCGACCCGCGAAGGGGCGCGGACGGTCGTCATGGGGGCCGCGAAGGGGCGGCGAAGGGGCGGCGAAGGGGCGGCGAAGGGGCGGCGAAGGGGCGGCGGACGGTGGCGGGGCGGGCCTAAGAGGGACGGCGGGCAGTCGCGGAGCGGGCCCCGGAGGGACGCCCGGCGGTTCCCGGGCGGCCCGCGGAACGACGAGAAGCGCCCCCGGAGGCTTCTCCAGGGGCGCTTCTCGTCGAGCGGGCCACGCCGCTCTCCCGGCGCGGCACGCGATGGTGCTCTGCCCCGTGTCAGCCGTTCTTGATGCGGTTCGTCAGCTCGGTGACCTGGTTGTAGATGGAACGCCGCTCGGCCATCAGATTGCGGATCTTGCGGTCCGCGTGCATCACGGTCGTGTGGTCACGGCCGCCGAACAGCGCGCCGATCTTCGGCAGCGACAGGTCCGTCAGTTCACGGCACAGGTACATGGCGATCTGCCGCGCCGTGACCAGCGCGCGCCCGCGCGAGGTGCCGCAGAGGTCCTCGATGGTGAGGCCGAAGTAGTCGGCCGTCGCGCCCATGATGGCCGTCGAGGTGATCTCGGGGGCGGAGTCCTCGCCGCCGGGGATCAGGTCCTTGAGGACGATCTCCGTCAGGCCCAGGTCCACCGGCTGCCGGTTGAGCGACGCGAACGCCGTCACCCGGATCAGCGCGCCCTCCAGCTCGCGGATGTTGCGGGAGATCCGCGAGGCGATGAACTCCAGCACCTCCGGCGGGGCGTTCAACTGCTCCTGCACCGCCTTCTTGCGCAGGATCGCGATGCGCGTCTCCAGTTCCGGCGGCTGGACGTCGGTGGTCAGGCCCCACTCGAAGCGGTTGCGCAGCCGGTCCTCGAGGGTCACCAGCTGCCGGGGCGGCCGGTCGCTGGAGAGCACGATCTGCTTGTTGGCGTTGTGGAGGGTGTTGAACGTGTGGAAGAACTCCTCCTGCGTCGACTCCTTGTCCGCGAGGAACTGGATGTCGTCGACGAGCAGGATGTCCATCTCGCGGTACCGCTTGCGGAAGCTGTCGCCCTTGCCGTCGCGGATGGAGTTGATGAACTCGTTGGTGAACTCCTCCGAGCTCACGTACCGCACGCGCGTGCCGGGATAGAGGCTCCGCGCGTAGTGCCCGATGGCGTGCAGCAGGTGCGTCTTGCCGAGGCCCGACTCCCCGTAGATGAACAAGGGGTTGTAGGCCTTGGCGGGCGCTTCGGCGACAGCGACGGCGGCCGCGTGCGCGAACCGGTTGGAGGCGCCGATGACGAACGTGTCGAAGAGGTACTTCGGGTTCAGCCGCGCGGTCGGCTCGCCGGGACCGGCTGTCGCCGGCGAGTGCGAGGACGAGCCCGTGGACCCGCCCGCGCCGCCCTGGCCGGGGCCGGCCGGGCCGCCGCGGTGCGGGTGCCCGGGACCGGCAGAGGGTTCGGACAGCTCGCGCCGGCCGGGGTCGCGCTGGTCGTAGTCGGAGCGCGACGGCTCGTACTCCGCGCGCTTGCGGTCGTACGGCGGACGGTCCACAGGCTGGGGACGGTAGTCCTGGGACGGCGGGCCGTAGGAGTCCTGCGAGGGCGAGCCGTACGGGTCCTGGGCCGGGGGCCCGCCGTAGGAGTCGTGGGACGAGGGCGACGCGTAGGGGTCGCGCTCCGGGAAGCCGAGACGCTGCTGCTGCCAGCCGTACTCGTCCTGCTGCGGCCGCGGCCAGGCGCCCGGCTCGGGGCGCTGGTACTCCGACGGGTAGGCGGGGCGCGCGGTGGGCAGCTGGTCCGGGCGGGAACCGGACTGCTGGTCGGGGCGCGTGCCGGGCAGCTGGTCGCCGGGCCCCGAGGGCAGCTGGTCGGCGCGGTGCCGGCCGTAGCCCTCGTAACGGCCCTCGTACGCGGACTGGTTCCCGGACTCGTACCGGCCGTCCTGGCCGTCGTAGGGCCCGGCGGGAAGCTCCGGCTCGTCGTAGCGCGCGTGCTGCTGTGCGGGCGGCGCCGGCGGGGACGCGGGCTCGCCGACCGAGTCGTCGACGGTGATCGCGATACGGATCGGGCGGCCGCACTCGCGGCTCAGCGTCTCACTGACGATCGGCGCGAGGCGGCCTTCCAGAACGGTCTTGGCGAACTCGTTCGGCACGGCCAGCAGGGCGGTGTCGGCGACCAGCGCGAGCGGCTGGCAGCGGCGGATCCAGCGTTCGTCCTTCACCTCGACGCCCTGGGCACGTCCCTCCCCGAGGAGCTGCTCCAGTACTCGTGGCCACACTGCGGCAAGATCGGCAGGCACGTCAGCCACAGGGCACGCTCTCTCGTGGGTCCCACGAACGTGTGAGTGTGGGACGGTCGGGATTCATATCGGGCGGGGCAGGGACAACGGAACGAATCGGAGTTCAGCCACGGTAGTCAGGCCGACGGGTACGGTTCAAGTTGTTGTCCCCAGGCTGTGGACAGTGTCTCCCTGTGACCGCCGGTTTGACCGGATGGCGTAGCCGCGCGTACCGTAACCAGGTCGAGTTGTCGATGGCTGCTGCCGCCTGCCTCCGATGGGCACAGATCGCGTCAGGTGATCGGGAAGCGGTGCACTCGGGCGTTGACCGCGAGCTACCTCGTGGGCGCACGGTGACAGCCAGGACGGCACCCCGCCACCACCGATTGATTTCTGGAGCCCCCGAGTGAGCAAGCGCACCTTCCAGCCGAACAACCGTCGTCGTGCCAAGACCCACGGCTTCCGCCTGCGGATGCGCACCCGTGCCGGTCGCGCGATTCTCGCGAACCGCCGCAGCAAGGGTCGCGCCAACCTGTCCGCCTGAGCCTGATCAGGTCATGACGTCGTGCTGCCTACCGAGCATCGGCTGAGGCGGCGCGAGGACTTCGCGACCGCGGTACGACGAGGTCGTCGGGCCGGCCGCCCGACCCTCGTGGTCCATTTTCGAAGCGGTGCCACGGACCCGCACGCGCCTGGGGAGAGCGCTCCCCCGACGCGTGCGGGTTTCGTCGTGAGCAAGGCTGTGGGCGGCGCGGTCGTGCGCAACAAGGTCAAGCGCAGACTGCGTCACCTGATGCGCGAGAGAGTCACCCGGTTTCCCCCCGGTAGCCTGGTAGTCGTACGGGCGTTGCCCGGGGCGGGCGACGCCGATCACGCACAGCTGGCCCAAGACCTGGATGCCGCCCTCGTACGGCTACTGGGAGGGGGCGCGCGATGAAGTACCCGCTGCTGGCTCTGATCAAGCTCTACCAGTGGACGATCAGTCCGCTGCTCGGGCCGGTGTGCAAGTACTACCCGTCGTGCTCCCACTACGGCTACACGGCCATCGACCGACACGGTGCGATCAAGGGAACGGCTCTCACCGCCTGGCGCATCCTGCGGTGCAACCCGTGGTCGCTCGGCGGCGTGGACCATGTTCCGCCGCGCAAGCGCCCGCGGTGGCACGAAATGTTGCGTGACGCCTGGCGTGCACGCAGGGGCGGGACCTCCGCCGCCGAAACGGCCACACAAGGCCCGACTGCCTCGAGCCCGGCCGCAGAGACACCGTCCCATGCCCAAGGAGCATGATTAGTGGACACGATTGCCAGCCTCTTCAGCTTCATCACGACACCTGTCTCCTGGGTCATCGTCCAGTTCCACAAGGTGTACGGGTCGATTTTCGGCCCTGACACCGGGTGGGCCTGGGGCCTGTCGATCGTGTCTCTGGTGATCCTGATCCGTATCTGCCTGATCCCGCTCTTTGTGAAGCAGATCAAGTCGACGCGGGCCATGCAGACGCTCCAGCCCGAGATGAAGAAGATCCAGGAGCGCTACAAGAACGACAAGGCTCGTCAGTCCGAAGAGATGATGAAGCTGTACAAGGAGACGGGCACCAACCCGCTCTCCTCGTGCCTTCCCATCCTGGCGCAGTCCCCGTTCTTCTTCGCCCTGTACCACGTGCTCAACGGCATCGCGACGGGCGACAAGATCGGCGTCATCAACGAGCAGCTGCTGGAGAGCGCCCGTAAGGCGCACATCTTCGGCGCTCCGCTGGCGGCGAAGTTCACCGACGGCTCGGCGAAGGTGGAGGCGCTCGGCGCCTCGCTGACGGACGTCCGCGTGGTCACCGCGATCATGATCGTCCTGATGTCGGCCTCGCAGTTCTTCACGCAGCGCCAGCTGATGACGAAGAACGTCGACACCTCGGTGAAGACGCCGTTCATGCAGCAGCAGAAGATGCTGATGTACGTCTTCCCGGTCATGTTCGCCGTCTTCGGCATCAACTTCCCCGTCGGTGTCCTCGTCTACTGGCTGACCACCAACGTGTGGACCATGGGCCAGCAGATGTACGTGATCCGCAACAACCCGACGCCGGGTTCCAAGGCTCAGGCCGCGTACCTGGAGCGCCTGTACAAGCACGTCACGCAGCACGGCAAGACCCGCAGCCGCAGCGAGAAGGCCATCGTCAAGGCCATCGTGGCCAAGGGCCGGGACCGCAACGACGCCGAGCGCAAGTTCATCAACGCTCTGACCAAGGTGGGCTTCGCCGCCCAGGCCGACGGCGCCGTGGTCAAGAGCGAGGCCCAGGCCGCCGCGCAGGCCGAGGACAGCGCGCAGACGAGCGCGGTCGCCAAGCGCCAACAGCCCAAGCGGCAGTCGAAGTCCCAGCGTCAGTCCACGGCCCCCAAGGCGGCCGGTGAGACCACCTCGCTGACCAAGTCCGACGAGCCGGAGGACACCAAGCCCTCCCAGGCCGCCGGCGACGCCAAGCAGGCCACGCCCAAGCCCGGCAGCGCCGGCCGCAGCAAGGCACAGTCCGGGCAGCGCAAGGGCGGCCCGCAGCGCCCCAAGTCCCCGTCCAAGAAGTAGAAGGAGCCCATCCCGTGACGGAAGGCACCACCTCCGCCGCCGCCGAGGGTGCAGACACCCTGACCCGCCTGGAGCAGGAGGGCGAGATCGCGGCGGACTACCTCGAGGGTCTGCTGGACATCGCCGATCTCGACGGCGACATCGACATGGACGTCGAGGCCGACCGCGCCGCTGTGTCGATCATCAGCGACGCGGGCACCCGTGACCTGCAGAAGCTGGTCGGCCGCGACGGCGAGGTGCTGGAGGCGCTGCAGGAGCTGACGCGCCTGGCCGTGCACCGGGAGACCGGCGACCGCAGTCGGCTGATGCTGGACATCGCGGGCTACCGTGCCAACAAGCGCGCCGAGCTCTCGGAGCTGGGCGCCAAGGCGGCCGCCGACGCGAAGAACAACGGCGAGCCGGTGAGGCTGAAGCCGATGACGCCCTTCGAGCGCAAAGTCGTCCACGACGCGGTCAAGGCCGCCGGCCTGCGCAGCGAGTCCGAGGGCGAGGAGCCGCAGCGCTTCGTCGTCGTGCTGCCCAACTGATTCGGTACGAACATCACCCCGGCCCCGTCTGTTGTGCAGACGGGGCCGGTCTTTGTCAGCCTGGTAGTTCTGGTGGTCGGCGCTCGAAGCGCTGATGCGGTACGGAAGGACGGTCCCCGTGACGGAGGCAGCGGAGCTCCCCTCTGCGCCCGATGTGGCACGCGAGGTATTCGGCGATCGCTTCGATGATGCGGTCCGATACGCCGAGCTGCTGGCTGAGGCAGGTGTGCAGCGCGGGCTCATCGGCCCGCGCGAAGTGCCTCGCCTGTGGGAGAGGCACCTGTTGAACTGCGCGGTGCTCTCCGAGGTCGTGCCGGAAGGTGTGACGGTGTGCGACGTGGGCTCGGGTGCCGGGCTGCCCGGCATCCCCCTGGCGCTCGTGCGGGAGGATCTGAAGATCACCCTGCTCGAGCCACTGCTGCGCCGCACCAACTTTCTCACCGAGGTCGTCGAACTTCTGGGCCTGGACCATGTGACGGTCGCCCGCGGCCGCGCCGAGGAGGTCATGGGCTCGATGCCATCGGTCCACGTGGTCACCGCCCGGGCTGTGGCGCCCCTGGACCGGCTCGCCACCTGGGGCATCCCCCTGCTGCGGCCCTACGGCGAGATGCTCGCCCTCAAGGGCGACACCGCCGAGGAGGAGCTGAAGAGCGCGGCCACCGCCCTGAGCAAGCTGGGCGCGGTGGGCACCTCCATCCTGCAGGTCGGTGAAGGCGTGGTCGATCCGCTGTCCACGGTGGTGCGGGTCGAGGTCGGCGAGAGCCCGGGCGGCGTGCGGTTCGCGGCCAAGCGGGCCAAGGCCGCGCGGACCGGCCGGACCCGGCGACGCCGCTGAGGCCTACTCCACACAAGCTGCCCATCCTCCTCGTCGCGGAGTGTCGCAACGGTCCGGCCGCAGGCGCTGTGCATCGTGTTTCACGTGAAACGTCGCTCACTGCTCCACGGCATCATCAGTCGCGGCCGCGCCGCGGCCGAACCCCGCGACCGCAAGCCTCTCGGTTCACTCGATGAGGTGCGCGAGTTGCCCACAGAGGCGGATTTCTCCACAGAAGACCAGGCCTCACTGGTTCACGACCCCGAAGACATGGGAGGCTCTGTTCATTGCGAGCCTGAAGTCGAGGAGAGTGAAGCCTTGCGGTCCGACGCCAACATCGCGGGACCGATGACCGATCCGGTCCCCGGTCCCCGTACCGAGTCGTTCGGGGAGGATGTTTCACGTGAAACACCGCCTCCGATGGATGACACCCCGATCGGTCGTGCTGCCCAACTCGCGGTGGAGGCTCTGGGCCGCGCCGGCGAGGGTCTGCCACGCCCTGAGCAGACCCGTGTGATCGTCGTCGCCAACCAGAAGGGCGGTGTGGGCAAGACGACGACGACCGTCAACCTTGCCGCGTCGCTGGCCCTGCACGGTGGTCGCGTCCTGGTGGTCGACCTCGACCCGCAAGGCAACGCGTCCACGGCGCTGGGGATCGATCACCACGCCGAGGTTCCGTCCATCTATGACGTGCTGGTGGACAGCCGCCCGCTTGCGGAGGTTGTGCAGCCCGTCCCCGATGTGGAAGGCCTCTTCTGTGCCCCGGCCACGATCGACCTGGCCGGCGCGGAGATCGAACTCGTCTCCCTGGTGGCCCGTGAGAGCCGGCTGCAGAGAGCGATCCAGGCGTACGAGCAGCCGTTGGACTACATCCTCATCGACTGTCCGCCCTCCCTCGGCCTGCTGACGGTGAACGCGCTCGTTGCCGGTGCCGAGGTCCTGATCCCGATCCAGTGCGAGTACTACGCACTGGAGGGACTGGGACAGTTGCTGCGCAACGTCGACCTGGTGCGGGGGCACCTCAACCCCACCCTGCATGTGTCGACCATTCTGCTCACCATGTACGACGGCCGGACGCGCCTTGCGTCGCAGGTCGCCGAAGAGGTGCGCACCCACTTCGGTGAGGAGGTGCTGCGGACGAGCATTCCCCGCTCGGTCCGCATCTCCGAGGCACCGAGCTACGGGCAGACGGTGCTGACCTACGATCCCGGATCGAGCGGCGCCCTCTCCTACCTTGAGGCAGCACGAGAGCTCGCGCTGAAGGGCGTAGGGGTCAGCTATGACGCCACGCACGCCCATATCGGCGCTCAGAACAACCCGAACATGGTGGAGGGCGTCCAGTGAGTGAGCGACGGAGGGGGTTGGGCCGTGGTCTTGGTGCGCTGATCCCCGCTGCCCCGACGGAGAAGACGCCGGCTCAAGCCGCGGTCGGCGGAGGGTCCACCTCCCCCGCAGCGGTGCCGGTGCTGACGACCGACCGGGGGGTGGCTGCGGCGAAGGTGGCCACACTGCCGGCTGTTTCACGTGAAACAGAGGAATCGTCCGCGAGCAGCGTCCTCGACACACCTGCGCCGCCCGTCGGCGCATACTTCGCCGAGATCCCCCTCGACCAGATCACGCCGAACCCGCGCCAGCCGCGTGAGGTCTTCGACGAGGATGCCCTGCATGAGCTCATCACCTCCATCCAGGAGGTCGGTCTCCTCCAGCCGGTCGTGGTGCGTCAGCTCGGCCCCGGGCGCTACGAGCTCATCATGGGCGAGCGGCGCTGGCGGGCCTGCCGTGAGGCCGGCCTGGAGGCCATCCCGGCGATCGTGCGAGCCACGGACGACGAGAAGCTGCTTCTGGACGCCCTCCTGGAGAACCTCCACCGGGCTCAGCTGAATCCGCTGGAAGAGGCGGCCGCCTACGACCAGCTGCTCAAGGACTTCAACTGCACGCATGACCAGTTGGCGGACCGTATCGGGCGGTCCCGTCCGCAGGTCTCCAACACTCTGCGCCTCCTGAAGCTCTCGCCGGCGGTTCAGCGCCGGGTCGCGGCCGGGGTGCTCTCCGCGGGTCACGCCCGGGCGCTGCTCTCGGTCGATGACTCGGAGGAGCAGGACCGGCTGGCCCACCGCATCGTTGCCGAGGGGCTCTCGGTGCGAGCGGTCGAGGAGATCGTGACCCTGATGGGCTCGCGTCCGCAGACGGCTCAGCGGGCCAAGGGGCCGCGCGCCGGCGGTCGGCTGTCGCCGGCGCTGACCGACCTCGCGACTCGCCTCTCGGACCGTTTCGAGACGCGGGTGAAGGTCGATCTCGGACAGAAGAAGGGCAAGATCACCGTCGAGTTCGCCTCTATGGAGGACCTCGAGCGCATCCTCGGCACGCTTGCTCCCGGAGAGGGGCCCGTGCTGCCGAAGGGCGTCACGGACGGCGGCGTGGAGGAGACGGAAGACTGAGCGGCGTCTTGGCCCGGGCAGTGTGGGGCTGAGGAGCCGGTGAGCGAGCCGTGTCCGGTTGTCTACCGGAACACGGCTCGCTCTTTGCTTGCGGGCAGTGTCGATGGTCTCGCATGGTGGATACGATGCGGAGGGGTTGTGGCGCATTCACCTGGCAGTACCTCGGAGCGGGAGGCGAGGGCATGCGAACGATGAGCCGGACCGGACTGGTGAGCGCAGGACTGGGACTGGGGGCAGTCGGCGGATTCGTCGGCAGTCTGCTCAGGGAACGGGGCGCTCTGACAGCCGCTCGCGAAGCCGCGGGCGAAGGAAGCGAGGAACAGCCTTCATGGGGCGTCGGCTCGTACCGCTCACACTGGACAACCTTCAGGACCTTCCCAGACGCTGTCGCTCGTGTGTCTTCTGGGAACTGGATCCCGTCAGGGGTGAGGCCGCGGTAAAGGCGGGGACATCCGCCCTGGAGAAGGAGTCCTGGATCTCCGCCGTCCTGTTGGACTGGGGATCGTGCGGCAGGGTCGTCTATGTCGACGACATCCCTGTGGGGTTTGTTCTCTACGCTCCGCCTGCCTACGTGCCCCGCTCGACGGCCTTTCCCACGAGCCCCGTGTCGCCGGATGCCGTGCAGCTGATGACGGCGTTCATCATGCCGGGGTACCAGGGGCAGGGACTCGGCCGTGTGATGGTCCAGACGGTCGCCAAGGATCTGCTCCGCCGGGGCTTCAAGGCGATCGAGGCGTTCGGCGACGCCCACTGGTCCGGGCCGGCCTGTGTGCTGCCTGCCGATCATCTGCTGGCGGTGGGCTTCAAGACGATGCGCTCGCACCCCGCGCATCCCCGCTTGAGGCTGGAGCTGCGGACGACGCTGTCCTGGAAGGAAGACGTGGAGATGGCACTGGACCGGCTGCTGGGGGCGGTCCAGAAGGAGCCCGCGTTGCGGCCTCTGTAGCGCGCCGTCGCGAGGCCCGGGGGGCTTTGGCGAGCTGATGTTTCACGTGAAACGTGTGTGGGCCGACCCTTCAGGGTCGGCCCACACACGTTTCACGTGTCCGCTTCGCGATGTCTCACGCGCAGAGCGTCATTCGGAGATGAAGGTCTCCAGGTCGCGTACGAGCGCGGCCTTCGGCTTGGCACCGACGATCGTCTTGGCGACCTCGCCGCCCTGGTACACGTTCAGGGTCGGGATCGACATGACGCCGTACTTGGCGGCCGTGGCCGGGTTCTCGTCGATGTTGAGCTTGACGATCTCGATCTTCTCGCCGTGCTCGGCGGCGATCGCCTCGAGGGAGGGAGCGATCTGGCGGCACGGACCGCACCACTCGGCCCAGAAGTCCACCAGGACGGGCTTGTCGCTCTTGAGGACGACCTCTTCGAAGTCGGCGTCGGTCACATTCTTCAGGGTGCCGGCCACAGGGGGCTCCTTACTTCTCTGTGCGGTGGGGCGGGGCGGGGGGTCAGACAGTGGTCTTCTCGGGCTCGGCCTGCTCCTCGTCCGCGAGCGCGGCCAGGTAGCGCTCAGCGTCGAGAGCGGAGGAACAGCCGGTGCCGGCTGCGGTGATCGCCTGGCGGTAGGTGTGGTCCACGACGTCGCCGGCGGCGAAGACACCGGTGAGGTTGGTGCGGGTGGACGGGGCGGCGACCTTCAGGTAGCCCTCCTCGTCGAGGTCGAGCTGGCCCTTGAAGAGCTCGGTGCGCGGGTCGTGGCCGATGGCGATGAACAGACCGGTCACCGCCAGATCCGACAGCTCGCCGGTCTTGAGGTTGCGCAGCTTCAGCCCGGCCAGCTTCGGGTCACCGTGGATTTCCGCGACCTCGCTGTCCCAGACGAACTTGATCTTCGGGTCGGCGAAGGCACGCTCCTGCATCGCCTTGGAGGCGCGCAGCGTGTCACGGCGGTGGACGATCGTCACGGACTTGGCGAAGCGCGAGAGGAACGTGGCCTCCTCCATCGCGGTGTCACCGCCGCCGATCACGGCGATGTCCTGGTCCTTGAAGAAGAAGCCGTCACAGGTGGCACACCAGGAGACGCCACGGCCGGACAGAGCGTCCTCGTTCGGCAGGCCGAGCTTGCGGTGCTGGGATCCGGTGGTGACGATGACGGCCTTGGCGCGGTGGATCGTGCCGGAGGTGTCCGTGACGGTCTTGATCTCACCGGTGAGGTCCACGGAGACGATGTCGTCGGGGATCAGCTCGGCACCGAACCGCTCGGCCTGGGCGCGCATGTTGTCCATGAGCTCGGGGCCCATGATGCCGTCCTGGAAGCCGGGAAAGTTCTCGACCTCGGTGGTGTTCATCAGAGCACCGCCCGCGGTGACGGCGCCTTCGAACACCAGCGGCTTCAGCGACGCACGCGCGGTGTACAGCGCGGCGGTGTAGCCGGCAGGACCGGAGCCGATGATGATCACGTTACGGACGTCGCTCACGGCTGGATTCCTCGTCTCTGGGGACTGCATCGGTCGAGCGGTGGGAGCCACTTGGACTCTCACCCCACCCAACGGATCCTAAGGGGCGCGCATTCCCGGTGTGTCCGGGCACACGGAGGGATGAGACCGCAGGGAACGCCGACGGAGAGACGCTGCAGGACAGCGGGTGCCGGTGAGGCGGGAAATCCGTGTCAGTGACGGGGGTAAGAGGTCGTCAGGAGAACGTCGGCCGGACCCGCCGACGGGTGAGTCGCACAGGCCTTGTCCACGATGTAGGCGTCGACCCGTGTGCTGTCCGATGCGTCGGGAAGCACGACGAGCAGAGCTGCCGTCCCGTGGTAGGTGCCCTCTTCGGTGGCGAGAGCCGTGTCGCTGCGTCCGATCCCCTGCTGTACGCACGACGGAACCGTGGGCTGTCGCAGGACCCGCGGCGACCCGTTGCCGGTCCCGCTGCCGGTCTCGCTGTCGGTCTCTCCGTGGATGCCCATGCTCTGCGGGGTGCGGGAGACTCCGGCCTTGGTCAGGAGAGCGGCGACCTGGCCCTCGAGCTTGCTCGTGGAGAAGGTGTCCGGCCCGGCGGTCTGCTGCGCCGAGGTGCCTGGGCTCCCGCCGTCCATGAAGGACGACACCAGGACCGAGCCGAGTCCCAGCGCCGCAGCGGTGAAGACCGCGCCGAGGACGGCTGCCCGGCGGCGACCGAGCCGCTTGCGGTTCCTGCGGTCCCTCTGGCCTTCCTGGCCCTTGTGAAGTCTCCGGCCCGGCCCCGTGGTTGCGCTGCGGGCATGCCCCGAGGGGCGGCCCGACGCCGCCGCTGTTTCACGTGAAACACCGGCCGCTTCCCCTTCCCCTTCCCCTTCCCCTTCCGCTTCTGCGTCGGCGGTGACGGAGGCGGGCGTTTCGTGGACATCGTCGGCACGGTCACCGGGGGGCGCGGCGCTCTGCAGGGCCTCGGAGGCGAGGGCGGCGTCGATACGGCGGGCGACGTCGTCCGGCATCCGCGGCGGTTCGGGCAGAGAGCCGAGGAGGCCTTGGATCTCCTCCAGCGAAGCGTGGACGTCCGCGCAGAGGGTGCAGGAGTCCAGGTGCCGGCGGACCGCGGCGCTCCGGGCGGGATCGAGAAGGCCCTCGGTGAGGTCGGAGATCTCCGCGACATCCGGGTGCCCGGTCGTGTCCGTCGTCGATGTCACGCCCGCCCACCTCCGCCCTTCACAGCAGCTGAATCGCCCGTCCCGGCGCTGTCCGGACCCTCGACGTGAGGTTCCGCTGCCGGTGGGACGGATGCCCCCTGCGCCCGGTTCCGTCCTGGACCGCTTTCTCTTCCGCCGGCCTCGGGATTCCTGTCGGCGTCACCGCCGCCCGGCCGTAGATGGGTGAGCAGGGGCAGGAGTCTCGCTCGGCCACGGGCGCAGCGGCTCTTGACCGTCCCTGTCGGCACGTCGAGCACGCGGGCGGCCTCGGCGACGGGGTAGCCCTGCATGTCCACGAGGACCAGCGCGGCCCGCTGATCGGGCGGCAGGGTGCCGAGCGCCTCGATGAGCTGGCGGTGCAGGTCGTTGCGTTCCGCAGGCGCGGATGCGGACTCGTGCGGCTCCAGCAACTGCTCGAGCCGCTCGGCGTCGTCGACCGGCGAGGTCTTGCGTGAAGCGGCCTTGCGGGCTCGGTCCAGACAGGCGTTGACCGTGATGCGGTGCAGCCAGGTCGTGACGGCTGACTGGCCTCGGAAGGTGTGCGCGGCCCGGTAGGCGGACACGAGAGCGTCCTGGACGGCGTCAGCGGCTTCCTCGCGGTCTCCCAGCGTACGCAGGGCCACCGCCCAGAGGCGGTCACGATGACGCCGCACAAGCTCCCCGAAGGCGTCCGGATCCCCCTCGACGTGAAGAGCGAGGAGGCGGGTATCGGAATCCTCGGTGCCCACGCCCCTCCAATCTGACGCCGTTCCCCCTTACAGCAACGATCCGCTCAACATACTCGCTTGGATTCTGGGCGGCAAAGGTGAACTAAAAAGGAAATATCGAACATGTGTTCTTGCCGGGAGGGGCGGGTGAACATACGCTATTCAGCGGTCAATTCAAGAGAGGTCGAACATGAGAAAAGTGTCGGTTTTATTTTCCGTTGCTGCGATATCGGCGGGGTTGCTCATGGCCTCCGCGCCGACCGCATCTGCGGCGGGCACCGGTTGCACCGTCGAAGGAGCACGGGGCAGCTGGTCCGGTAGCTGGTCGAGCAGTACGACGTTGAAGCCACTGGTGCTCTCTGTCACCGATGTCCTGGCTGACGGGCATCATCCTGCTGTCCAACTCGTGACCAGGAACAATGCGGGAGCTTATAAGTGGTGGCCTTGGCACCACGTCTACGGTGGCCTGGGCGATGACGGTTCCTGGAGCACCTCCGCGACCGATTCGTCGGGAATCGCATCGGCGACGATCAATGTCGCTGTTTTCGAAGGTGACCACGAACTCGTCAGCGGATACTGCGACTGGCAATACCGCTGACACCGGTTGATTCCGGGAAGGACGTGAGGGCGAGCCGCAAGGGCCCTCTCGCGTCCTTCTGAGCGTGCGCTCCGGCGCTCCGTCGGCTGGGAAGGGTGTTGCCGGACGACGAACCGCACGCCGCTTGCCGTCCGGCAACGCGTTGGATCAGCTCGACACCTTGATGTCGCCCACCCTCCCCCGGTACTTCCCCTCGTCGTCCAACGGAAGCTTCGTCAGCCACACGAGCAGGTACCGGGTCATGAGGGACTTGCCGGGTTTGAGTGTGACGGTGGAACCAGACCCCTCGGTCACCTTGGGATAGGCATCGAACGAGGTGGGTTCCGAGGTTGTCGCCGAGTCGGCCGCACGGAGTTCGACTGAGGTGTCGCCCACGAACGCCACGGTCACCTTCCCGACCTTCTGAACCTTGCCGAGATCCAGAATGACACCGACACCCGGCTTCAGGTTGCCCAAGCGTGAGCTCAGGTAGTGGTCCGTCTGCCAGTAAGTGGCCGCACTGCTGTCATAGGTCTTCCCTATTTCAGCCGGCTTCTCCGAATGATCGGGGCCGAACGGATCGAAATCGCGGGCACCGGTGATGGCGATCGGCTTACCGGATACAGGTTTCTGGGGTGACTTGTCGCCCTCGTCCGTCGTCTGGGTCTGGTTGGTGTCGTCGGGCTTGCTCCGGTCCATCAGGGCGTCCGCGAGCTGCCAGCTGCCGAGGCCGAGCGCGGCGATGAGGAGGGCGGAGACCGCCCACTTCAGGGCCTTGCCGGCGCGGCTCTGCAGCGGAGGCGGCGGCACCGGCACCCGCTGTGTGGCGCCCGGGTGCGGCGCGGGGCGGCCGTAGGTGCCCTGTTGGTACGTCGTGCGCTGGTATTCCGGCGGTGCGGTGAACGCCGGCTCCGGCGGGCGGATGCGGGGCATCTCGCCGATCGCCTTCACCAGCTCCTCCGGCGTGGTGCAGGCGGCCTCGTGCCGGGAGGCGGTCGCGCCGTCGTTGACGAGCGCGCGCATGGACAGCTCCGACAGCCCGCGGTGGACGCCGGCGCGCACCTGGTCGGGGGCGATCAGCCCGACGTCCTTCGGCAGGCCGGACAGCCCGTAGGCGTCGTTCTCGTAGGGCCAGCGCTGGGTGAGCGCCGCGTAGAGCAGGGCGCCGATCGCCTCGGTGTCGGTGCGCTGCGGGGTGTCGGTGGCGACGCCGCGCAGGGCGGCGTTCACGGCGAGGCCGCGGATGCGCCACTGCCCCGAGGAGGTGCGCAGCACGGCGTTGGGGTTCAGCCGCAGATGCGACAGGCCTTCGCGGTGTGCCGCGGCCATCGCGGAGGCGATCTGACTGACCATCTGGTAGGCGTCGTGCGGCTCCAGCGGACCGGCCGCGAGCAGCGCGGTCAGTTCGGTGGCGTCGGGCAGCCACTCGTGGACCACGTAGACGAGGTCGTTCTCCTCGACGGCGTCCAGCACCTGGACGAAGCGCGGATCGCCGAGCAGGGCGGAGGAGCGGGCCGCGGCCAGCACCGAACGAGCCCGTGAGTGGTCCGCGGGCAGGATGTGGACGCCCACGGCCCGGCGGAGTTTCTCGTCGACCGCACGCCAACTGCTGAAACCGTCCAGACGGGTGACGCACTCTTCGAGGCGGTAGCGTCTGGCGAGCTTGTGACCGCTGTGCAGTTCTGGCGGTGAGGCCTTTCCGGGATGTTCCGTCCCGCCGCTCCCCTGTGCCTCGTCGCTGTCCGTGTCCTGCTCCCCGTTCTTGACCACCCCGTCGGCCGTGGACTGGTCCGCTTGTGCGGTCAGCGGCTCGTCACCGCTGTTGTCTGCCACGTCGACGGCAGCTGTGCTCCGTTCCGCCACCGTCGTTCCTGCCTCCCCATCCATTGCGCGCCGTCCGACCCCGTGCGCGCCGTCCGACGCCGAACCCAATTGTGCCCACAGTCCGCCGCTATGCACGACACGCGGCGGCGGGCGATGGTTGTGCGACTACCCCTTGTCTCAGCGACCCAGGCGTCCGCGCACCATACCGACGAGCGAGTTGAGCTCCTCGATGCGCATGCGGCGGGCGGCGACGAAGAAGACGCCGAGCAGCAGCGCCCCGCCGGCCAGCAGCGCGGCGAACGAGCCGAGGACACCCTGACCGAGGCTGTGGCCGATGGCGTAGCAGGCCGCGCCGCTGATCAGGGCGGCCGGTACGGAGGCGATGCACAGACGGGCGTACGTGCGCAGGACGTGGGAGCCGTCGAGGTCGCCGCCCAGCCGCTTGCGCAGCCGGTTCCAGGCGACGCCGACGCCGATGGCGTACGCCAGGCCGTAGGAGGCCGCCATGCCGACCACCGCCCAGCGGGCGGGGAGGACGAAGTAGCAGACCGCCGAGGCGCTCGCGTTGACCGCGGCCACGATGACCGTGTTGTAGAACGGGGTGCGGGTGTCTTCGTAGGCGTAGAACGCGCGCAGGACGACGTACTGCACGGAGTAGGGGATCAGGCCGAGGCCGAAGGCCATCAGCATGAACCCCATGTTCGTGGCCTCACGGGTACCCGAGGAGCCGAAGATCAGCGTGCACATCGGGATGCCGAGCGCGAGGAAGCCGAACGCGATCGGCACGATCGCGACCGCGGTGGTGCGCAGGCCCTGCGAGATGTCGTCGCGGACGGCGCCGCCGTCGCCCTCTGCGGCCGAGCGGGAGATGCGGGGCAGCAGCGCGGCCATCAGGGAGACGGTGATGATGGCCTGCGGCAGACCCCAGATGAGCTGGGCGTTGGCGTAGGCGGCGAAGCCGGTGCCGTCGACCGGCGAGTCCTCGCCGGCGGACGTGGACAGCTGGGAGACGACGAGCGCGCCGGCCTGGTTGGCCAGGACGAACAGCACGGTCCACTTGGCGAGGGTCGCCGCCTTGCCGAGGCCGTGGCCCTTCCAGTCGAAGCGCAGCCGCAGCCGGAACCCGGTCTCGCGCAGATACGGGATCATCGCGAGGGCCTGCACGACCAGCCCGAGCAGGATTCCTGCGCCGAGGAGCCGCTCGGCCTCCGGCGGGATGGTCGTGACCTTCATGCCCGAGTCGGCGGAGGTGCCGTAGACATAGATGAACATGCCCAGCGTCACGATGATGACGATGTTGTTGAGGACCGGCGTCCACATCATCGCGCCGAACTTCCCGCGCGCGTTGAGGATCTGACCCATCACCACGTGGACGCCCATGAAGAAGATCGAGGGCAGGAAGTAGCGGACGAAGGTGACGCCGACCTCGTTGGCCGCCGGGTTGCTGGCCACCGAGTCGGACAGCAGACGGATCAGGACGGGCGCGGCGGCGATCGCGGCGACGGTGAGCACGCCGAGCGCCACCATGACCAGGGTGAGCAGCCGGTTGGCGAAGGCCTCGCCGCCGTCCTCGTCCTCCTTCATGGCGCGCACGAGCTGCGGCACGAAGACGGAGTTGAGTCCGCCGCCGACGGTCAGGATGTAGATCATCGTCGGCAGCTGGTAGGCGACCTGGAAGGTGTCGCCGAGGACACCGACGCCCAGTGCGGAGACGATCAGTGCGGAACGGACGAAGCCGGTGAGGCGGGAGACCATCGTGCCCGCCGCCATGACGGCGCTGGACTTCAGCAGACCCGCGGCGCGTCCGCCCTTCTTCGAGGCGGCCGCGGTGTCGGGCACGGGTGCGGCGTCGGGCGTGGCGGTGAGGTTCATCGTCTGGTCCACCGCGGGGGACGGGGACGCCGGGGCCTGGTAGCGGGCAGCCGCGGACGGGCCGCCGGGCGCCTGGGCGGGGCCCGGCACAGCCGGGGGCTCCGCCGAGCCGGCCTGCTGCGGGGGACCGCTGTGCTGCTGGTCCCGGAAGAGGTGGGCGAAGGCGTCGGGCTGGTGCTGCTGCTCGCCGGAGTGCGTCACCAGGTCGTCGACGCCGACGAACCGGGTGGTGCGAGGGTCGTCGCCGTAGGGCAGGTACTGGGTGGGGCCTTCCGGCTCGGGCGCCGGGGTCTGGGCCCACATACGCGGATCGGGGGCGTACGGGGACTGCGCAGGCGTGCCGTACAGCGGCTGGGGCGGCTGGTGGGCGCCCGGGGGCGGCGGCGGGTGCGCGGCACGGTCGTAGAGGGCCTCGGCGACCGGGTCCTGTGCGGTGAGGTCCTGGGACCGGTAGGGATCCTGGTCGTAGGCGTCCTGGAGGTACATGTCCGCGGGGTGCTGCGGCGGCACCTGCCCGTTCTCGGGCGGCATGCCCTCGGGAGGGCCCGAGCCGCCCGCGGCCTGGCCGCGGTCACCCTCGTACGGCGCGTTCATGGTTACCCCACCTCATCGTCCCGGGCCCACCGGCCACGACATCCTCAACGGTCCACTCTCTCACCCGTGCCGGGCGGGTCCGCGCTTTCCGCTGCGGTGTCCGGGGTCCCGTCACTCGGCTGCTGCGGGCCGTCCGCCCCCGTCGGGACGCCGGAGTCCTCGCCGGCGTGACCCACGGAATCCCCGGGATCCTCCGGGCCGGCGGCGGGCTCGCCCGACGCGTCGGAACCGGCGTCCGGGCCGGCCTCACCGGTCTCTTGGGCCTCGCCCGGCTGCTCGGCCCGCCGGGCCGCGGCGCGTTTGCGCTGGGTGTACATGCGGAAGCCCGCCAGCACGAGGAGCAGGACGCCGCCGCCGATGACCAGCATCACCGTGGCCGTGATCTCGGTGACCTTCACCTCGAAGGCGACCGCCTTGCCGTACTTCTGTCCGTCCTCGGTGTACAGCTGCGCGATCACCCGCGTCTGGCCGTTGACGTTGGCCGACGTGGGGAACTTCACCGTCGACGTGTGCCCGCCGGAGACGGTGACGCGCTGCTCGGCGTAGTCGTAGCCGCCGATCTCCAGACGGGTCGGGTTGGTCGACGTGAGCCGCAGAATCAGGTGGTCGACGCCCTGCACCAGGTTGTTCTGCACGGTCACCGGGATGGTGGCGCTGCGCCCGGAGAGCTTCGTGTCCGACTTGTCGATCAGCTTCACCTGGCCGGTGAGCGTGTCGAGGTACGCCCGCACGCTCTGCCGGAACGCGCTCGCGGCGGTGCTGCGGCCTCGCCAGGACGTGGACATCTCGCGGTTTATGGCCCGCCCGAAGGGGGTCACCACGCGGGCTTCCCGGGCGAGGATCACCTTGAAGTTGTCGAGTTCTTCCTGGGTCTCGGCCATCTGCTCGAAGGCCGACCGGGGCAGCTGCTGCTTGCGCAGCGCGGAGGGGTACGCCTTCTTCGGCGGGACCGTGGTGCTGGCGCGCGGATCGGGCTTGGTCTTGGCGGCCGCCGTGAGCGGCTGGGACTGCGACCAGGTGCCGGTCTGGAGCGTCGTGAGGGCCTGCGCCAGAGCCCGGGCCTGGGCGGCGGTCTGCATGCGCTGCGGGGCGACGACGATGCTGCGCTGCTTGTCCGTCTGCAGGTTCAGCTCGAGGCTCTGGGCGAGGAACTGCTGCACGGCGAGCGTGGTCGCGGAGGCCCTCGTCAGATCGCCCTGGAACGCCGTCGACAGCCGTGCGTCCGCCACCACCGCCGTGATGCCGCCGCCGATCGGCCGGGCCGCGGACGGCGTGTACGACAGGTCGCCGTCCGTCAGGCTGTCGCTGCGCGCGATCACCTTGTCGGCCCCGGCGGAGGTGGCGACCTTCACGATCGAGGGGTCGACGGCGCCTTCCACCGGCCAGGCGTAGTCGGTGCTCGGGGTCACGTGGAGCACCGTCTCCACCGTGGTGGCGGCGACGTCGGTGGCGGCCTTGAGCTGGTTCAGCGAGCCGGTGACGCCGGTGCCGTTGTGCGCGAGCGAGGCCAGGTCGGGGTCGGCGAAGGGCAGCGCCACGACTTCCTTGCCGGTCACCGCGCTCTGCAGATCGGCGAGCCACTGCTTGGCGACCGCCTGCCGGGTGCCGGCCGTGGTGGTGTCGCCCTCGCCGCGGATCCGGTAGCTGCCGGTCATGGCGTCGACGGACGCCAGCAGGTCGGGGTCGATCACCCAGGTGACGTCGAGGTCCCTGCCGAGGCTCAGGAGCTGGTCGAGGCGGCCGCCGGGAGCGATCTCACGGGCCAGGTCGTCGTTGAGGAAGACCGGCGTCTGCTGGGCGTTCGAGCCGGTCTCCGCCGTCATGTGGACGCTGGACGTCAGCGGCCACAGCACGGTCGTCCGGGTGCGGGTGTCCGCGGCGTCGGGCTGCCACGGCAGGAAGGTCCGCTGGACGCCCAGCACCTGCTCCCACCGCCTGGCCGACGTCTCGCCGGACAGGGTGACGCTCAGCGGGTAGACGCCGTCCTTGTCGAGGTCGAGCTTGTCGACCGGGACGGCGATGGTGAAGTGCTCGGCGACGCCCGGCGCGAGCTCGGCGAACGCGGCGACGTACTTGCCGCCCACCTCGGCGCCGTCGGCGGGGAGGGCGTCCGCGTGGTCGGCGGCACTGTCGATCGCCGAGCGGGTGGTGAGCGGTGAACCCACGCTCAGGCCCACGTGGGCGTCGGTGACCGCCTGCTTGCCCTTGTTGGTGACCGTGCCGGAGACGGTCACCGTGTCCCCGTCGCCGGGAGCGGCGGGGGTGAGCGAGTCGACGGCGACGGCGACGGTTCCCGCGTCGGAGGAGTCCTTGGCGACGGACTGGCCGGCGGCCTGCGCGGGCAGCTGAAGGAGACCGGCCAGCAGAGGCGCCCCGGCGAGCAGTGCGCCGGTGCGCCGCAGCCACCGGCGGGCAGGTGAGGGATGCATCCCCGGGAAGTCTGCCGCCTCGGCCACGCGTTCGTCCGTCCCTCGTCGTCGTCAGTGGTCGTCGGAATGTGCGTCCACGCATGGTAACGATGCGCGCTGAGGGGAAGTGCCGCGGAGTGCGCCACAAGATCGTGAAAGAACGGTGGGCCGTCCGCTGTGTGCCGGTATGCAGTCGGACATTCTTGGAGAGGCTTATAGGCAGCAAAAACCGGGTTTGCACCCTTACTCCAGGGTACGTCCGGCGGCACCGAAACAGGGCGGCCTAGGCTCGCCGGGCCACGTACCCTCTTCTGTTGTGCCGAACGCCAACGAAGACAACCTCAGCGCCCTGAGCCAGGTGCAGCACCGTGCGGTGAGCGAACTCCTGCGGGTCGCCCCTGTCGCCGACGATCTCGCCCGCCGTTTCCAGGAGGCCGGGTTCTCCCTCGCCCTGGTCGGCGGCTCGGTCCGGGACGCGTTGCTCGACCGGCTCGGCAACGATCTGGACTTCACGACGGACGCCCGGCCCGAGGACGTCCTGAAGATCGTGCGCCCCTGGGCGGACTCCGTGTGGGAGGTCGGGATCGCCTTCGGCACCGTGGGGCTTCAGAAGGAGGCCCGCGTCGAAGGCGTCGACCGGTGCTTCCAGATCGAGGTCACCACCTACCGTTCGGAGGCGTACGACCGCACCTCGCGCAAGCCCGAGGTGTCGTACGGGGACTCCATCGAGCAGGACCTCGTTCGGCGCGACTTCACCGTGAACGCCATGGCTGTCGCGCTGCCCGAGAAGGAGTTCATCGACCCGCACGGCGGACTCGGCGACCTCGCGGCCCGGGTTCTGCGTACTCCGGGCACGCCGGAGGAGTCCTTCTCGGACGACCCGCTGCGCATGATGCGCGCCGCCCGATTCGCCGCCCAGCTGGACTTCGAGGTCGCTGCCGAGGTCGTCACGGCGATGACGGAGATGGCCGGCCGTATCGAGATCGTCTCGGCCGAGCGGGTACGGGACGAGCTGAACAAGCTGATCCTCTCCGCGCACCCGCGCAAGGGACTGGCCCTGCTGGCCGACACCGGCATCGCCGGTCATGTGCTGCCCGAGCTGCCCGCCCTGCGGCTGGAGAGCGACGAGCACCACCGGCACAAGGACGTCTACGAGCACACGTTGATCGTCCTCGAGCAGGCGATAGACCTGGAGGAGGACGGCCCCGACCTCGTGCTGAGGCTCGCGGCGCTGCTGCATGACATCGGCAAGCCGCGCACCCGCCGCTTCGAGAAGGACGGCCGCGTCTCGTTCCACCACCACGAGGTGGTCGGAGCGAAGATGACGAAGAAGCGCATGACGGCCCTGAAGTACTCCAACGAGCTGGTGAAGGACGTCTCACGGCTGGTCGAACTCCACCTGCGCTTCCACGGGTACGGCATGGGCGAGTGGACGGACTCCGCGGTGCGTCGCTACGTCCGGGACGCCGGATCGCTCCTGGAGCGCCTCCACAAGCTGACCCGCTCGGACTGCACCACGCGGAACAAGCGCAAGGCGGTATCGCTCTCGCGGGCGTACGACGGACTGGAGGAACGCATCGCCCAGCTGAAGGAGAAGGAGCAGCTGGACGCGATCCGCCCCGACCTCGACGGCAACCAGATCATGGAGATCCTGGGCGTCGGCCCTGGCCCCGCCATCGGCAACGCGTACAAGCATCTGCTGGAGCTGCGCCTGGAGCACGGGCCGATGGAACACGACGCGGCCGTGAACGCCCTCAAGCAGTGGTGGGCCGAGCAGGGCTGAGATCGCGACGCGGGTCATGTTTCACGTGAAACATGACCCGGAGCGGTCTGGCCGCCGGACGTGAGAAGGGGCGGTGTTTCACGTGAAACACCGCCCCTTCGTGCACTGCCTTACTTCTTCGCGTAGTCCTTCAGGCAGAGCAGGAAGTTGCTGCCGTCGCCGGTCTCCGTGTACGAGTACTGGAAGTCCTTGGCCTCGGCCTTGCACTTGCTGTCGGCCGTGAGCTCCGTGAACGTGCCCTTGACCTTCGCGAGCACGATGTACTGCGCCTGCGACGAGTCGCACTTGACGACCTCGAGGTCGGGGTCGTTGTCGCTGCTGCTGCCGCGGTGCATGCAGTCGCCGACCGCTGCCGTGTTGGCGTCGTCCTGGCTCGATATGTAGGCGAAGATGGCCGCACCGATGACCGCGACCACGATGACGATGTTCTTGATCAGCTTGAAGCTGACCTTGCGGCGCGGCGGCTCGGGAGGAACGGCGCCGTAGGGAGCAGCACCCGGCTGGGGGTAGCCGCCCTGCGGCGGGTAGGGCGCCTGGCCCTGGGGCTGGCCGTAGGGCTGCTGGCCCTGCTGCGCAAACGGGTTCTGGCCCTGGGGCGGCGGAGTCGACACTTGGGGGTCCCCCTAGAAACTTAGGTGTGGCGCGAAATCACTCGCGAAGTAAGACGCACGTAAGTTACCGGGCCCCACTGACAACGCCGTACCTGAGGGGGAGTCTGTGTCATTCATGTGACACACGGCGACGTACAAAGCGGGCCATAGCGCAAGCATTTGCTCCGTAGATAACGGAGATCGTGACCACCAGCGCAGCGGAACGGCCGTCAGGCGGCAGCATCAGGGCGGAGATTGCGGCGGCGCCGACGAACGCGACGTTGAACAGAACGTCGTAGAAAGAGAAGATCCGGCCGCGGAAGCCGTCCTCCACACGGGACTGGACGACGGTGTCGGTGGCGATCTTCGCGCCCTGGGTGGCCAGCCCCAGCACGAACGCGGCGACGAACGCGGCGGTCCGGGCGAAGGGGAGCATCAGCAGGGGTTCCAGGACCATGGCCGCCGCGGAGCAGACGACGATCCAGCGGAGTGGGCCCAGCCGTCCCACCGCCGCGGGCGTCACCACCGCCGCGACGAAGAAGCCGGCTCCGGAGACGCCCACCGCGACCCCCAGCAGGGCCAGCCCGTCGTCCGGGTCGGACGACCAGGCGTACCGGCACAGCATCAGCACCATGACGGTCAGTGCGCCGTAGCAGAACCGCATCAATGAGATCGAGACGAGCGCCCATGCGGCCTCGCTGCGCCGCGGCTCGGACAGATGCCGCACGCCGGCCGAGAAGCCGCGGACGGTGCCTCTGAGCGCGGCGGCCAGTGGGGGCCGGGCCGGCGCACGGTCGGGCCCGAGCAGATCCGCTGCCATGGACAGGGACATGAGCGCGGCGCACAGGTACAGCGCGCACGCCAGCAGCACCACCGCTGCATCGGAGTCCGCGACCACGAGCCGGACGACGAAGGCGAGACCACCGCCCGCGACGGCTGCCAGCGTCCCGGCCGTCGGCGAAAGGGAGTTGGCCATCACCAGGCGCTCGCCGTCGACCACGCGCGGAAGGGCCGCGGACAGTCCGGCGAGGACGAAGCGGTTGACCGCGGTGACGCACAGCGCGGAGGCGTAGAAGAGCCAGTCGGGCACCTGGCCGACCATCAGGGCGGCGGTCGCGGACGCCAGCAGAGCGCGCAGCAGGTTGCCGTGGAGCAAGACCTGCCGACGTCGCCAGCGGTCCAGGAGGACGCCGGCGAAGGGGCCGACCAGTGAGTAGGGCAGAAGCAGGACCGCCATGGCGGAGGCGATCGCGGTGGCCGACGTCTGCTTCTCCGGGGAGAACACGACGTAGGTGGCGAGCGCGACCTGGTAGACGCCGTCCGCGCTCTGGGAGAGCAACCGCACGGCGAGCAGGCGACGGAAGTTCCCGAAGCGCAGCAGGACGCGCAGATCACGGACGACGGCCATGGGCACAGCTTCACACAAGGGAAGGGTCCCCGGGTCGGATGACCCGGGGACCCTTCTCAGCCCTGGCAGGAGCGAATTTCCGTGCGGGGTCGGACTAGCGCTCGACCTCGCCGCGGATGAACTTCTCGACGTTGGCGTAGGCCTCGTCGTCGAAGTACTGGACCGGCGGGGACTTCATGAAGTAGCTCGACGCCGACAGGATCGGGCCGCCGATGCCGCGGTCCTTCGCGATCTTCGCGGCGCGCAGGGCGTCGATGATGACACCCGCGGAGTTCGGGGAGTCCCACACCTCGAGCTTGTACTCGAGGTTCAGGGGGACGTCACCGAAGGCACGGCCCTCGAGGCGGACGTACGCCCACTTGCGGTCGTCCAGCCAGGCCACGTAGTCCGAGGGGCCGATGTGGACGTTCTTCTCGCCCAGATCGCGGTCGGGGATCTGCGAGGTGACGGCCTGCGTCTTCGAGATCTTCTTGGACTCGAGGCGGTCGCGCTCCAGCATGTTCTTGAAGTCCATGTTGCCGCCGACGTTGAGCTGCATGGTGCGCTCGAGTCGGACACCGCGGTCCTCGAACAGCTTCGCCATCACACGGTGCGTGATGGTGGCGCCGACCTGGGACTTGATGTCGTCGCCGACGATCGGGACGCCCGCCTCGGTGAACTTGTCCGCCCACTCCTTGGTGCCGGCGATGAAGACCGGGAGGGCGTTGACGAACGCGACCTTGGCGTCGATGGCGCACTGGGCGTAGAACTTCGCCGCGTCCTCGGAGCCGACGGGCAGGTAGCAGACGAGGACGTCGACCTGCCGGTCCTTGAGGATCTGGACCACGTCGACCGGGGTCTCGGCGGACTCCTCGATGGTCTCGCGGTAGTACTTGCCGAGACCGTCCAGGGTGTGGCCGCGCTGGACCGTGACGCCCTTGCTCGGGACGTCGCAGATCTTGATGGTGTTGTTCTCGCTGGCGCCGATGGCGTCCGAGAGGTCGAGGCCGACCTTCTTCGCGTCGACGTCGAAAGCCGCGACGAACTCGACGTCACCGACGTGGTAGTCCCCGAACTGCACGTGCATCAGGCCCGGCACCTTGGTCGCCGGGTCGGCGTCCTTGTAGTACTCGACGCCCTGCACCAGCGATGCCGCGCAGTTGCCCACGCCGACGATGGCTACGCGAACCGAACCCATTCCGGTTGCTCCCTGTGTGTACGTGTGAGGCCCTGAGTGGGCGCTCACGTGGCGGTGTCGTCGGGCGAATCCGCCCCGGGGGTGTCCCCGGGACGGGGCAGGACGCCCGTCGATCCAGATGTGGTGTTCTGCTGAGCGGGCCCCCCGGAGTCGGAACCCTTCAGGTCCCGTCCGGCCCGCTCGCTCTCGATGAGCTCGTTCAGCCAGCGCACTTCGCGCTCCACGGACTCCATTCCGTGGCGCTGGAGCTCGAGCGTGTAGTCGTCGAGGCGCTCCCGTGTGCGCACCAGGGAGGCGCGCATCTTCTCGAGACGCTCCTCCAGCCGGCTGCGGCGGCCCTCCAGCACGCGCATGCGCACATCACGTGACGTCTGCCCGAAGAAGGCGAAACGAGCGGCGAAGGTCTCGTCCTCGTACGCGTCGGGACCGGTCTGTGAGAGCAGTTCCTCGAAGTGCTCCTTACCCTCCGCCGTCAACCGGTAGACGATCTTGGCGCGCCGCCCGGTGAGGGGAGCGGCGAGGGCGTCCTCGGAGGTGTGCCCCGGCTCTTCGATCAACCAGCCGTTGGCGACCAGCGTCTTGAGGCAGGGGTAGAGCGTGCCGTAGCTGAACGCACGGAACACGCCCAGTGATGTGTTGAGCCGTTTGCGCAGCTCATAGCCGTGCATCGGGGACTCGCGGAGCAGCCCGAGGACGGCGAACTCGAGAATCCCGGAACGCCGGCTCATCGTCGCCTCCCCTCGGTCCGCCTCGGCTTATCTCGCTCTGATGTATCGACTCGATACATCACGACGATAGAACGGCCTTCCGGAAGGGACAAGAGGAGAAACGGTGAACGGGATCACATCCCCGATTAGTTGGAGGCAGGTTGTCTGATTTGGGCTGAACTTTGGGGCTGGGTAGGTTTTGGCGGTGCGTAGTCTGTGCGCCATGCAGACCACCGGGACCGATGAGACGCCGGGGGGCGTCGAGGTCCTCGGTGCAGTACGGGTGAATGCGCGACCGACCGCGTCCGTACTTTGGGGGGACAGGAAACCAGCCGCCTTTTCCAGGCGCGCACGGATGCGCCTGCCCGAGGAGTAATCGTTCGATGAGCGAGCACCGTCGCAAACCGCCGCAGCCGCAGGGAGGCGGACGTGCCGCGGCCCGACGCGGCCAGTCCGGTCCGTCCTCCGGCCGCCGCGCGGCACCGCGAGGCGCCACCGGATCTCCCTCCGACTACGGCTTGGGGCAAGGGGCCGGAGGCGAGGAGCAGCCGTTCGGCAGCCGCGCCGACGCCCGGCGCGCGCCCCAGAGGAACGCGGGCGGCCGGCGTAGAGCAGCCGAGCCCGCGGGAGGCCGCCGTGGCGGCTCCACCGGCCCGGGCCGGGGCAGAGGGCGTGCCACGCCCGACCGGAAGCGTCTGGTCGACTACCCGCGCGCCGGGAAGGACGGCTGGCAGCGCTGGGTGCCGTCCTGGAAGCTCGTCACCGGACTGTTCGTCGGTTTCGTCGGCAGCCTCGTGGCCGTGGCCGGCATCGGGTACGCGATGGTGGGCATCCCGGACATCGCCAAGACGGCGACGGCCCAGAACAACGTCTACTACTGGAAGGACGGCAGCCAGATGGTTGCCACCGGTGGGGAGACGAACCGGCAGAACATCGACCTCTCGCAGATCCCTGAGGAGATGCGCTGGGCGGTGATCTCGCAGGAGAACAAGACCTTCTACGACGACAGCGGCATCGACCCCAAGGGCATCGCCCGCGCCGTGTTCAACATGGCCAGGGGCGGACAGACGCAGGGTGGATCCACGATCACCCAGCAGTACGTCAAGAACGCGATGCTCAACGACCAGTCGCAGACGATCTCCCGCAAGTTCAAGGAGATCTTCGTGTCCATCAAGGTGGGCGCCGAGGTCGACAAGAACCAGATCATGGCCGGCTACCTGAACTCGGCGTACTACGGGCGCAACGCCTACGGCATCCAAGCCGCGGCGCGCGCCTATTTCGACAAGGACGCGATCAAGCTCAACCCGGGTGAGTGCGCCTTCCTGGCCGCAATGCTCAAGGGCGCCACGTACTACGACCCGGCCGGCGCCACCTCTGTCGACCCGGTCGGCGCCACGCCCGCCGCCAACAGCAAGCGGGCCCTGCGCCAGATGCAGGACACGCTCGACAAGATGGTCGAGTACGACCATCTGGACGCTTCGGTGCGGGCCAAGTACATGACCCTGCCCGCGTGGGAGAACCCCCGGTCGAACACCGACCTCAAGGGCCAGGTCGGCTATCTCGTCGACCTCGCCAACGGATACCTGGTCACCAACAGCAAGAAGACCGGGATCACCCAGGACTCGCTGCAGCAGGGCGGCTACTCGATCTACACGACCTTCGACAAGGACAAGGTCACGAAGCTCGAGGACGCGGTCAAGAAGGTCCAGAAGGACAACATCAAGCCGAAGCAACGCCCGGACACCGACACCCACGTGCAGTTCGGCGGGGCGTCCGTGGAACCGTCCACAGGCGCCATCCGGGCCGTCTACGGCGGTGAGGACGCCACCAAGCACTTCACCGACAACGCCGACCAGACCGGCGCGCAGGTCGGTTCGACGTTCAAGCCGTTCGTGCTGGCGGCCGCGATGACCTGGGGCGTGCGCGATCCGGATCAGGGGTCGTCGCAGGCGCAGGACGAGCGCACCATCGTCTCGCCGAAGAGCCTGTTCAGCGGCAAGAACAAGCTAAAGATCGAGAACTATGACGGCACGGTCTGGAAGAACGAGAAGGGCGAGGAGTGGCTGCAGACGAACGACGGCAACGTCTCCCTCGGTACTCCGCCCAAGTTCAAGATCGACCTGCGTGAGGCCATGCGCGAGTCGGTGAACTCCGCCTTCGTGCAGCTGGGCATGGACGTCGGGCTGGAGAAGGTGAAGGACTCCGCGATGAAGGCGGGTCTGAAGCCGTCCAGCCTGACCAACAGCGGCTTCCCGTCGTTCTCCATCGGCATCTCCGACCCGAGCGCGATCCGGATGGCGGGCGCCTACGCCACCTTCGCCGCCAGTGGCAAGCAGCGCGATCCGTACTCCGTGGAGAAGGTCACCAGCGAGAAGGGTCAGATCTTCACGCACGAGAACGAGACGAATCAGGCATTCACCGACAAGGTCGCCAACAACGTCACGGACGTGCTGAAGACCGTGGTCGAGAAGGGCACCGGCACCAACGCCCAGCTGCCCGGCCGAGAGGTCGCGGGCAAGACCGGTACCACCGACGGCAACAAGTCGGCCTGGTTCGTGGGCTACACCCCGCAGCTGTCGACCGCGGTGAGCATGTTCCGCTACGACGACGACGAGTCGAACAAGAACCGTACGTTCCTGAAGATGTTCGGAACGGGTGGCCAGAAGAAGATCCACGGTGCCTCGTTCCCGGCGCAGATCTGGCACGACTACATGGCCGAAGCGTTGAAGGGCACCCCGGCGAAGGACTTCCCGGAGCCCGAGCCCATCGGCGAGGTCGTGAACGCGGAGCCGTCGCCGTCGCCGTCGCCGTCGGCTTCCGAAACCGAGGAAGAGCAGCCGTCGCCGTCGCCGTCGCCCAGTGAGCCCTCGATCGAACCCTCGCCCTCCACGTCGGAGACCTGCAACCGCTTCTTCGGCTGCGACGGCGAAAGCAACGGCGGGACGAACAACGGGAACGGAAACGGCGGCAATGGCGGCAACGGCGGTAACGGCGGTAACAGCCCATCGCCGACCACGTCGGAGACCCAAGGCGACAACAGAGGCACCGGGTTCTTCGGCGGCCCAGCCGGTTAGCCGTAGATCGGCCGGCGCGCAGTCCGGCTTGGGTGTTTCACGTGAAACATGCGCATGTTTCACGTGAAACGAGGGCCGCTCCACCGCACCAGGTGGAGCGGCCCTCGGCGTTTACCTAGGTCTGTACGGCAGGATGTCGCCCATGCCCAGTGCAGAATCGACGCCGGCCCGCGTGAATGAGCCCGATCCGGTAAAGCCGACCAGCGACGACCCGGTGGCCGCGGCCGGCAGTGAGCTGATCGGCGGCCCCCTCGGCCGACGAGCCCTGCTGGGGACGTCCTGGTGGACGCCCGTGCGGATCATCGCGCTCGTGGCGATCGGGATGTTCGCCCTAGGACTGATCCAGAAGGCGCCCTGCTACAACGGCGGCTGGTTCTTCGGCGCCAGCTCCCAGTACACGCACGCCTGCTACTCGGACATCCCGCACCTCTACCAGGGGCGCGGATTCGCCGACGGACTCGTGCCGTACTTCGACAAGCTCCCCGGCGACATGGACTACCTCGAGTACCCGGTGCTGACCGGTGTGTTCATGGAGGTGGCCGGCTGGCTGACGCCGGGCAGCGGCAGCATCCAGCACCAGGAGCAGTGGTACTGGATGGTCAACGCCGGGATGCTGATGGCGTGCGCCGCCGTCATCGCCGTGTGTGTGACCCGGACGCACGCGCGGCGGCCGTGGGACGGCCTGCTGGTCGCTCTGGCGCCCGCCGTCGCGCTGACCGCGACCATCAACTGGGACCTGCTGGCGGTCGCCCTGACGGCCCTGGCCATGCTCATGTGGTCCCGGGGGCGGGCGCTGGCGTTCGGCCTCCTGCTGGGGCTCGCCACAGCCGCCAAGCTCTACCCGGTCTTCCTGCTCGGTCCGCTGTTCGTCCTGTGCTGGCGTGCCGGGAAGTGGCGGGACTTCGGCAAGGCGCTGGGAGGCGCCGCCGTGGCCTGGCTCGTGGTGAACCTGCCGGTCATGCTCTTCGCCTTCGAGGGATGGTCCAAGTTCTACCGGTTCAGCCAGGAGAGGGGCGTCGACTTCGGCTCCTTCTGGCTGATCCTGGCCCAGAACTCCAGCGACCCGCTCACCACCGACAGCGTCAACACGCTCGCCACGCTCCTGGTCGTGCTGTGCGCCGTGGGCATCGCGGCGCTCACGCTGACCGCGCCGCGCCGGCCCCGCTTCGCTCAGCTGGCCTTCCTGATCGTCGCGGCCTTCATCCTGACCAACAAGGTCTACTCACCGCAGTACGTCCTGTGGTTGGTGCCGCTGGCGGTGCTCGCCCGGCCGAAGTGGCGGGACTTCCTGATCTGGCAGGCGTGCGAGGTCGTGTACTTCCTGGGCATCTGGATGTACCTCGCGTACACGACCAGCGGCGACGCCCACAAAGGCCTGCCGACCGACGGCTATCACTGGGCCATCGGCGTCCACCTGTTGGGGACGCTCTATCTGTGCGGCGTGGTGGTGCGCGACATCCTGATGCCGGAACGGGACGTCGTGCGTCTGGGCGGCGACGACGATCCCTCGGGCGGGGTGCTCGACGGAGCGGAGGACGTCTTCGTCCTGGGCTCGGCGGCCCATCCGCCCCGGCACGCTTCCCACTTCGACGGCCCCCAGGTGGACTGGGGCAAGCAGGAGGTCATCGACAGTTCGCCGTGAGCGAACATCGCGCCGGGTGGACGTGACAGAGGCCGTACGCGGTGGTTCCGCGTACGGCCTCTGTGCTGTCCGTAGGCCGCTCAGCGGTCCACGAGCCGGTCGAACTGGGTGGTGGTGTGCCGCAGATGGGCCACCAGCTCGTCGCCGACGTGCGGCTCCGGCGCGTCCGACGGCACGAACAGGATGGACACCTGCATGTGCGGCGGCTCGGCGAACCAGCGCTGCTTGCCGCCCCAGACGAACGGCGAGAGGTTCCGGTTCACGGTGGCGAGACCGGCGCGTGCGACGCCCTTGGCGCGCGGCATGACGCCGTGCAGGGCCTTGGGGGCCTCCAGGCCCACCCCGTGCGACGTACCGCCCGCCACGACCACCAGGAAGCCGTCGGAGGCGGCCTTCTGCTGCCGGTAGCCGAAGCGGTCCCCCTTGGCGACCTTGGTGACGTCCAGGACCGCGCCGCGGTACTCGGTGGCGTCGTGGTCCCCGAGCCACAGCCGCGTGCCGATCCGGGCGCGGAAGCGGGTCTGCGGGAACTGCTGCTGCAGCCGGGCGAGTTCGTCCGCCTTGAGGTGGCTGACGAACATCGTGTGCAGCGGCAGACGGGCCGCCCGCAGCCGGTCCATCCAGCCGATGACCTCCTCGACGGCGTCGGAGCCGTCGGTGCGGTCCAGCGGCAGGTGGATGGCGAAGCCCTCCAGCCGGACGTTCTCGATGGCCGAGTGCAGCTGCGGCAGGTCCTGCTCGCTGATGCCGTGGCGCTTCATCGACGACATCACCTCGATGACCACACGGGCCCCCACGAGGCCGTACACGCCGTCGACCGACGAGACCGAGCGCACGACCCGGTCGGGCAGCGGGACGGGCTCCTCACCGCGCCGGTAGGGCGTCAGCACCAGGAGGTCGCCGCCGAAGAAGTCCTTGATGCGCGCGGCCTCGTACGTCGTGCCGACGGCGAGGACGTCCGAACCCAGCCGGGTGGCCTCCTCCGCCAGCCGGTCGTGCCCGAAGCCGTAGCCGTTGCCCTTGCAGACCGGTACGAGCCCCGGGAACTGCTCCTGCACGTGCTTGTGGTGCGCCCGCCAGCGCGCGGTGTCGACGTAGAGCGTGAGCGCCATGGCCGGACCTGGGACCTTTCTCGTGGCTGCGGTTGTGGGGGAAGTGCGTCAGAGGTGTCAGAGGTGTCGAAGACATGCAAGCACTGAACGTGACTGACGTCAGCGGCGCGACATGTAGATGTCGAGTGCCTTGTGGAGCAGCTTGTTCAGCGGGAAGTCCCACTCGCCGAGGTACTCGGCCGCCTGGCCGCCGGTGCCGACCTTGAACTGGATCAGGCCGAAGAGGTGGTCGGTCTCGTCCAGCGAGTCGGAGATGCCGCGCAGGTCGTAGACGGTGGCGCCGAGCGCGTAGGCGTCGCGCAGCATGCGCCACTGCATGGCGTTCGACGGACGGAACTCACGGCCGATGTTGTCGGAGGCGCCGTAGGAGTACCAGACGTGTCCGCCGACGATCAGCATCGTGGCCGCCGAGAGGTTCACGCCGTTGTGGCGGGCGAAGTACAGCCGCATCCGGTTGGGGTCCTCGGAGTTGAGGGCCGTCCACATGCGCTGGAAGTACGACAGCGGGCGCGGCCGGAAGTGGTCGCGCACGGCCGTGATCTCGTACAGCCGCTGCCATTCCTCGAGGTCGTGGTAACCGCCCTGGACGACCTCGACGCCGGCCTTCTCGGCCTTCTTGATGTTGCGGCGCCACAGCTGGTTGAAGTTCTTGTGGACCTCTTCGAGGGAACGGTTCGCCAGCGGCACCTGGTAGACGTAGCGCGGCTGGACGTCGCCGAAACCGGCTCCGCCGTCCTCGCCCTGCTGCCAGCCCATGCGGCGCAGCTTGTCGGCCACCTCGAAGGCCCGCGGCTCGATGAAGTCGGCTTCGATGTCGCGCAGCCGCTTCACGTCCGGGCTCTGGATGCCGGCCTTGATGGAGGTGGCCTCCCAGCGGCGGATGATCACCGGCGGACCCATCTTCACCGAGAACGCGCCCTGCTGCTTGAGGTGCGCCAGCATCGGTTCCAGCCACTCGGTGAGATTCGGCGCGTACCAGTTGATGACCGGGCCCTCGGGCAGATAGGCCAGGTAGCGCTTGATCTTGGGCAGCTGGCGGTAGAGGACGAGACCCGCGCCGACCAGTTCCCCGGTCCGCTCGTCGAACCAGCCGAGGCTCTCCGAGCGCCACTCGGCCTTGACGTCGGCCCAGGCCGGAACCTGCATGTGGCTCGCCGACGGCAGGCTCTGGATGTATGCCAGATGCTGCTCGCGGCTGATCGTCCTCAGGGTCAGGCTCATTCGGGGCGCTCCTCGGGCTGGTGTGTCCCCATCCGTTCAGGGGCTCCGGCTCTCGCGCCGAAGCCTACTGCGCCTTTCGAGCGGCCTGACTGGGCGTAGGGAACCTGCGCCCCGGCCCGTGCGCGGCCGGGGCGTTCCGTGTGGGTTCGTGGGTGTTCCGGGTGTCCTACGGGACGCAGGGGACCCGGGGCGCCGCGACCGGCGGCGCCGGCCGGGTCACCAGAGTCCGCCGAAGAGGCCGCCGTGCGCCATGCCGATGAAGAAGCCGAAGCCCGCGGCGCCGAGACCCAGGATCAGACCGAAGCGTTCACGGGTGGTCTCTGAGACCCACTGCCCGTACGCGCCCGTCAGGATCCCGACCAGGCCGGTCCAGGAGCTGAGCAGATGCAGGCTGTGGAAGAACGACGTGATGAAGGCCGTCAGTCCGAGCACCAGCGTCACCGCGAGCAGCGCGTCCTGGAGCGGATGGGGTCTGCCGTCGGTGGCGAAGAGAGATCCGGCGGTATTGGGTCGCAATGCCTGTGCCATACGGCACCTCCTGCGGAAGGCGGCGCATCGTAGCGCCATACACACCCGACGTGTACAGATTGACGGTCACCCACGCCGGATTTCAACCGGAAGCGTGTGTGCAGGTAGTCTGTACCCTCTGCACCGGTGTCTGCCCAGGCCATGCCAGGGAGTCCGCCCAGCTCAGATCGAGGATGTCGCCAGCCGACCCCCGATTGTCAGTGGCGGCCGATACCGTTGCGTACGCATCACAACCCTCCTGCCACGGATCGACCGTGGCCGCTGAGTCCAAAGGAGGTGGGTTCCACATGCGTCACTACGAGGTGATGGTCATCCTCGACCCCGATCTCGAGGAGCGCGCTGTCTCCCCGCTGATCGAGAACTTCCTCTCCGTCGTCCGTGAGGGCAACGGAAAGGTCGAGAAGGTCGACACCTGGGGCCGTCGTCGTCTCTCGTACGAGATCAAGAAGAAGCCCGAGGGCATCTACTCGGTCATCGACCTGCAGGCCGAGCCTGCGGTCGTCAAGGAGCTCGACCGCCAGATGAACCTGAACGAGTCGGTCCTCCGGACCAAGGTCCTCCGCCCCGAGACCCACTGAGCTCACGCTCAGCTGATCTCGGGATTCCGAGTAGCAGCACCAGCAGCCAGCAGCAAACCCGCCGAGAGGTTCCCCCATGGCAGGCGAGACCGTCATCACGGTCGTCGGCAATCTTGTCGACGACCCCGAGCTGCGCTTCACCCCCTCCGGTGCGGCGGTCGCGAAGTTCCGTGTCGCGTCCACTCCCCGCACCTTCGACCGTCAGACGAACGAGTGGAAGGACGGCGAGAGCCTGTTCCTGACCTGCTCGGTCTGGCGTCAGGCGGCGGAGAACGTCGCGGAGTCGCTCCAGCGAGGCATGCGCGTCATCGTGCAGGGCCGGCTGAAGCAGCGGTCCTACGAGGACCGTGAGGGCGTCAAGCGCACGGTCTACGAGCTGGACGTCGAGGAAGTCGGCGCCAGCCTGCGCAGTGCCACGGCCAAGGTCACCAAGGCTTCCGGCCGAAGTGGCCAGGGCGGCCAGGGTGGTTACGGCGGCGGCGGTGGCGGCCAGGGTGGCGGCGGCTGGGGTGGAAACTCCGGCGGCGGCCAGCAGGGCGGCGGCGGCGCTCCCGCCGAAGACCCCTGGGCGACCGGCGCTCCCGCCGGTGGCAACCAGGGCGGCGGTGGCGGCCAGGGTGGCGGCGGCTGGGGTGGAAACTCCGGCGGCGCCAGCGGCGGCGGCTACTCGGACGAACCCCCCTTCTAGGCCTTCGGGCCCGGTTGTCCGGGCCCGATCGGGTCGAAGGCGGGTCGTATCCCAACTTCTTGATCACACAGGAGAAACACCATGGCGAAGCCGCCTGTGCGCAAGCCTAAGAAGAAGGTCTGCGCTTTTTGCAAGGACAAGGTCACGTACGTGGACTACAAGGACACGAACATGCTGCGGAAGTTCATTTCCGACCGCGGCAAGATCCGTGCCCGTCGCGTGACCGGCAACTGCACGCAGCACCAGCGTGACGTCGCCACGGCCGTCAAGAACAGCCGTGAGATGGCGCTGCTGCCCTACACCGCCCAGGCGCGATAAGGGAAGGGTGACCGACAAATGAAGATCATCCTCACTCACGAGGTCTCCGGCCTCGGCGCCGCGGGCGACGTCGTCGACGTCAAGGACGGCTACGCTCGCAACTACCTGATCCCGCGGAACTTCGCGATCCGTTGGACCAAGGGTGGCGAGAAGGACGTCGAGCAGATCCGTCGTGCTCGCAAGATCCACGAGATCCAGACCATCGAGCAGGCCAACTCTGTGAAGGCCCAGCTCGAGGGCGTCAGGGTTCGTCTGGCCGTCCGCTCCGGCGACGCCGGTCGTCTCTTCGGTTCCGTCACCCCGGCCGACGTCGCCTCGGCGATCAAGGCTTCCGGTGGCCCCGAGGTCGACAAGCGCCGCATCGAGCTCGGCTCGCCGATCAAGACCCTGGGCGCTCACGAGACGTTCGTGCGTCTGCACCCCGAGGTTGCCGCCAAGGTCAACATCGAGGTCGTCGCGGCCTGATCGCTGCGCTCGCCCGGCTCGCAAAGCTGGGGCTTGAGAGCTGGGAAGGGGCCGTACCCATCGGGTGCGGCCCCTTCCGCTTGCCTGTTTCACGTGAAACCCGGCTGGGCGACTACAACCCTCGGTTTCACGTGAAACGGTCAGCGGGTCGCACCGGTGATGACCCAGCGCCCTGAGCGGGCCCGCAGCCAGAGGGTGAGCATCCGCACGGCCATCATCAGCGTCATCGCTCCCCATACCGCGGTCAGACCACCGCCGAGGACCGGCACCAGCAGTGCCACGGGGGTGAAGACAGCCAGCGTGGCCACCATCGCCCAGGCCAGATAGGGGCCGTCTCCCGCACCCATCAGCACTCCGTCCAGTACGAACACGATCCCGCAGAGGGGCTGGGCGAGTGCCACCAGGAGCAGAGCGGGCAACGCGGCGTCCTTCACGGCCTGGTCGCCGGTGAACAGCGGAAGGAAGAGCGGCCGGGTGACGACGACCAGCAGGCCGAGTGCCACACCCACGGCGATGCCCCACTCGACCATGCGGCGGCAGACGTCCCGGGCGCCTTGGGGATCGTCGGCCCCCAGGTAGCGCCCGATGATGGCCTGTCCGGCGATGGCGATGGCGTCGAGGGCGAAGGCGAGCAGGCTCCACAGGCCCAGAGCGATCTGATGGGCCGCGATGTCGTCGTCCCCGAGGCGGGCGGCCACGGCGGTGGCGATCATCAGAATCGCTCGCAGGGACAGCGTTCGGACGAGCAAGGGGGCTCCGGCCTGCGCCGACGCCCGGATTCCGGCGGCGTCGGGCCGCAGTGACGCACCATGACGGCGGGCTCCCCGGACCACCACGGCGAGGTAGACGACGGCCATGGCCCACTGGGCGATGACGGTGCCCCAGGCGGATCCGGCGATGCCGAGATCCGCACCGTAGACGAGAGCCACGTTCAGTGCGGCGTTGGCGACGAATCCACCGACGGCGACGTAGAGAGGTGTCCTCGTGTCCTGAAGTCCGCGCAGTACTCCTGTCGCCGCCAGGACGACGAGCATGGCCGGGATGCCGAGGGCCGAGACGCGCAGATAGGTCGTGGCGTACGGTGCGGCCGTGTCCGATGCGCCGAAGAGGCCTACGAGGGACGGGGCGCAGGGCAGGACGGTAATGATCACGGCGGTGCCCAGCACGAGTGCCAGCCAGATGCCGTCCATGCCCTGCCGGATGGCGGCCGGGAGGTCACCGGCGCCGACGCGGCGGGCAACGGCGGCGGTGGTGGCGTAGGCGAGGAAGACGAAGACGCTGACGGCGGTCGTGAGGAGGGCGGAGGCGATGCCGAGTCCGGCCAGTTGGGCGGTGCCGAGATGACCGACGATCGCGCTGTCGGCCAGGACGAAGAGCGGCTCGGCGACGAGTGCGCCGAACGCCGGCACGGCCAGTGCGAGGATCTCGCGATCATGCCGTCGCCGGGGGGCCTTGGCGGGCGCGGGAGCCTGTGTCATGAGCACTAATCTAATCGTCCACAGGTAAGAGACGCAATTGTGTTGTGACCCTTACTCGGCGTTGCGTCCCACTCCTTCTCGCGCGTCGTTCGAAGGGATCTTGGTCCGACCGGGCAACTTTTTCTTCTGCACAGCCGGTGGACGGGGAAGTCGCAGCTCAGGAGGGGTGGTCGAGAAAAATCGAGGGCTTGTTCACAGGCCTGTCCACCGGGTCGTGCACAGGTTTGGCGGAGTTCTCCACAGCATCGGGGCCGTCGTCCACATGGCCTGTGGATAACCAGATTGGCTGACGGTGCCCGCGGGCCTACCGTGGTCCGGCGCCCGCTCCGTCCGTCGGCCGGTGAAAGCTCACAAAACCGACGCATCACAAGCGGAGTTGGGCATCTCAATTGTCAGTGTCGTGCCGTAGAACAGATGCACGGCGAGGTCCGCTCGGCGGACGGGAGGAGGTGGCTCGGTGAGCATTTCCGAGCCCTTGGACGACCCGTGGGCCGACAGCGGTCCCAGTGATCGTCTGCCCGCCTCCCGCCGCCGAGGTGACGGGGGCCGTGGACGTGAGGAGCAGCACGAGCGGGGCCGGGACAGCGGCGACTGGGAGGGCGGCGGGACGCCTTTCGAGCGGGTGCCGCCGCAGGACCTCGACGCCGAGCAGTCCGTCCTCGGCGGCATGCTCCTGTCGAAGGACGCCATCGCGGACGTGGTGGAGGTCCTCAAGGGCCATGACTTCTACAAGCCGGCCCACGAGACGATCTACCAGGCGATCCTCGACGTCTACGCCAAGGGCGAGCCGGCCGACCCGATCACCATCGCGGCCGAGCTCACCAAGCGCGGCGAGATCAACAAGGTCGGCGGGGCCTCCTATCTCCACACCCTCGTCCAGACGGTGCCGACGGCCGCCAACGCGGAGTACTACGCGGAGATCGTCCACGAGCGGGCGGTGCTGCGCCGACTGGTCGAGGCCGGCACCCGCATCACCCAGATGGGATACGCGGCCGACGACGACGTCGACGAGATCGTCAACCGGGCCCAGGCGGAGATCTACGCCGTCACCGAGCAGCGCACCAGCGAGGACTACCTGCCGCTCGGCGACATCATGGAGGGCGCTCTCGACGAGATCGAGGCGATCGGCTCGCGCAGCGGTGAGATGACGGGCGTGCCCACCGGCTTCACGGACCTCGACTCCCTCACCAACGGACTGCACCCGGGCCAGATGATCGTCATCGCGGCCCGTCCCGCCATGGGAAAGTCCACGCTCGCGCTGGACTTCGCGCGCGCGGCGTCGATCAAGCACAACCTGCCGAGCGTCATCTTCTCCCTCGAAATGGGTCGCAACGAGATCGCGATGCGTCTGCTGTCCGCCGAGGCCCGCGTCGCCCTTCACCACATGCGCTCCGGCACCATGACCGACGACGACTGGACCCGGCTGGCCCGCCGGATGCCCGAGGTCTCCTCGGCGCCGCTCTACATCGACGACTCCCCGAACCTGTCGATGATGGAGATCCGCGCCAAGTGCCGCCGGCTGAAGCAGCGCAGCGACATCAAGCTCGTGATCATCGACTATCTGCAGCTGATGCAGGCCGGTGGCTCCAAGCGCTCCGAGAGCCGTCAGCAGGAGGTCTCGGACATGTCCCGTAACCTCAAGCTGCTGGCCAAGGAGCTGGAGGTGCCGGTGATCGCGCTCTCGCAGCTCAACCGTGGCCCCGAGCAGCGCACGGACAAGAAGCCGATGGTGTCCGACCTGCGTGAGTCCGGCTCCATCGAGCAGGACGCCGACATGGTGATCCTGCTGCACCGCGAGGACGCGTACGAGAAGGAGTCCCCGCGCGCGGGCGAGGCCGACATCATCGTGGGCAAGCACCGTAACGGTCCGACGGCCACGATCACGGTCGCCTTCCAGGGCCACTACTCACGATTCGTGGACATGGCCCAGACCTGATCGGCGAGCCCCGGGCCAAATGAACTCGACGCCGAGGGTTCCGGCGGGTGGACTGGGCCCATGACGACACCTCAGGAAGGCCTGCTGGCCGGCACCCGTCGGGCGCTGCTGCACCGGATCGCCGTGGCCCAGTCGGAGGGCCGGGCCCCGTCGCTCGTCGCCGCGGTCGTAAGGGACGGGCAGGCCGTGTGGCACGGGTCGCGGACCTCGGTCGAGGGACACGCACCGGACCACAACGTGCAGTACCGGATCGGCTCGATCACCAAGACCTTCACCGCCGTCCTCGTGCTGCGGCTGCGTGACGAGGGTGCGCTCGGCCTCGATGACCCGCTGGAGAAGCACCTGCCCGGCACCGGCGCGGGCGAGGCCACCGTGGCCGAACTGCTCTCCCACACCGCCGGGTTGGCCGCCGAGTCGCCTGGCCCGTGGTGGGAGCGCACTCCGGGCTCGCTGCGCCCCGAACTCGCCGACGTCCTGGGTGATCAGGCCGCTCCCTGCGCTGCCGGACGTCGGTATCACTACTCGAACGTCGGCTATACCCTCCTGGGCGCCCTCGTGGAGAAGCTCCGCGGGGTCCCCTGGGAAGAGGCGGTGCGGCGCGAGGTGATCGAACCGCTGGGGCTGTCGCGCACGGGTGTCCGGCCGCAGGCGCCGGCGGCGGGAGGCTGGGCGGTGCATCCGTGGGCCGACGTCATGCAGCCCGAGCCCGTCGAGGACTTCGGGCGCATGGCCTCCGCGGGACAGCTCTGGTCCACGACCGGCGACCTAGCACGCTTCGCCGCCTTTCTGGCGCACGGCGACGACCGGGTGCTCGGCGTGGAGACCCTGCGCGAGATGCAGACGCCGTCCGCGCCCGCCGGTCCGGGGGATCTGGCCGAGGGAGCCACCTATGGTCTCGGGCTGCAGATCCAGCAGCGTGACGGCCGCCTGCTCGTGGGGCACTCAGGGTCGGTGCCGGGCTTCCTTGCGTCCCTCACGATCGGCGTGGCGGACGACGTGGCCGCTGTGGTGCTCGCCAACTGCACATCCGGCCTCATGGTGTCCCAGGTGGCGTCCGATCTCGTACGCATCGTCGCCGACGCCGAGCCGCGGATCCCCGAGCCCTGGTGCCCGTTGCCGGAAGTCGACGCGGCCGTACTGGAGTTGGCGGGGCAGTGGTACTGGGGCACGAGCGCTTTCGCTCTGCGGGTCACGGCCGACGGGCTCGTCTCCCTGGGGCCGCTGTCCGACGGCGGCCGGCGTTCCCGGTTCCGGCCGAACGGGGACGGTACCTGGACCGGCCTGGAGGGCTACTACGCCGGAGAGCCCCTGAAGGCCGTACGGCGGCCCGACGGGAGCGTGGACCACCTGGACCTGGGGTCGTTCGTGTTCACGCGCCAGCCGTACGACGAGGGGGCCGCAGTGCCCGGTGGAGTCGCCCCGGGGGGATGGCGGGGGATCGCCTGACCGGCCTGCGGGCGGAACGGGGCGGGAGGCCGGATGCCGACGAAGGGAGGCGCCCTGTTTCACGTGAAACAGGGCGCCTCTCCGGCCTGGTGTTCCGCTCCCGGGTCTCAGAGTTGCAGCTTGAAGCCGACGTGTGAGGCGGTGAAGCCGAGTCGTTCGTAGAACCGGTGGGCGTCGGTGCGAGTGGTGTCCGAGGTCAACTGCACGAGTTGGCAGTTCTCCCCGCGGGACTCTTCGATCGCCCACTCGATGAACCGGGTGCCCAGACCGCTGCCGCGCTCGTCGGCGTGTACGCGCACCCCTTCGATGATCGACCTGGTCGCACCCCGCCGGGACAGACCCGGCACGATCGTCAGCTGCAGCGTGCCGACGACGCGTCCCTCGCGTACGGCGACGACCAATCGCTGGTTGGGGTCGGCGGTCAACCGTTCCAGAGCGGCCAGATAGGGACCCAGGTCGTCCGGCGACTCGCGCTGCGCGCCCAGCGGGTCGTCCGCGAGCATGCCGACGATCGCGGGAAGGTCCTCAGCGACCGCGGCTCGTATTTCAAGATCTCCCATGGCGCCACCCTAGGTTCATGCGGCGGCAGCAGGTGCCTTGAGTGACTCCACGACCCGGACCAGGGGAGCCAGCTCCGGGGTCTCGGCGGCTTCGTCGAGGGCCTCACGCAGGGCGGCGTCGTTGGTCGGACGCGCGGCGGCGAGCAGTGTCAGGCCGGCTTCGGTGACGTTGGTGTAGATGCCCCGGCGGTCGGTGGGGCAGAGGTAACGCTCGAGGAGCCCGCGGTCCTCGAGCCGGGTGACGAGCCGGGTCGTGGCGCTCTGGCTGAGAACGACCGCGTCGGCCACCTGCTTCATCTGCAGATGCCCTCCGTCGCCGTCGTGCTGTCGGCTGAGCACGTCGAGCAGGGAGTACTCGCGCACGCTCAGGTCGTGCCCGGCCTGCAGGGCGCGCTCGATGTGGGCCTCGATTCTCCCGTGCAGAAGGGAGAGCGCGCACCAGCCCTGGGCGAGAGCAGTGAGCGCGGGGTCCGTCGCAGTCATGGGCGTTCTCCTCCGTCCCGGGCGGCTGACACCAGGATAGGCCAGTACCGAGACAGTCGGCGTTTGCGGATAGCCCGCGTATGCAATTATTGTAGGCAAGCGTTAAGTGCTTCTGCAATCATCTGGAAGGGGCTGCCTCTCATGCCTCTCGCGCTTCTGGCTCTCGCGGTCGGGGCCTTCGGGATCGGAACGACCGAATTCGTGATCATGGGGCTATTGCCCGAGGTCGCAGGTGATTTCGGTGTCTCCATCCCCACCGCGGGCCTCCTGGTGACGGGCTACGCCCTCGGCGTCATGTTCGGTGCTCCACTGATGACCGTTCTCGGCACCAAGGTGTCCCGCAAGCGGATGCTGATGGTGCTGATGGGCCTGTTCATCGTGGGTAACCTGCTGTCCGCCGTCGCCCCGACCTTCGCCGTGATGCTGACAGGCCGTGTCGTGGCCTCTCTGGCGCACGGGGCTTTCTTCGGCATCGGATCGGTCGTCGCCGCCGACCTCGTCGCCCCCGACAAGAAAGCCGGCGCCATCGCGATGATGTTCACCGGGCTCACCGTCGCCAACGTGGTCGGCGTCCCGCTGGGCACGCTGGTCGGCCAGACCGTCGGCTGGCGGTTCACGTTCGCCGTCGTCGCCGCGCTGGGCGTCGTGGGTCTCGTGGGCATCGCCCGGCTCGTGCCCGAGATGCCGCGGACCGCAGGCGTACACCTGCGGCACGAACTGGCCGCCTTCAAGAACGCCCAGGTCCTGCTCGCCATGGCGATGACCGTCCTCGGCTTCGGCGGCGTCTTCGCGGCCATCACCTACATCGCGCCGATGATGACCCACGTGGCGGGCTTCGCCGACGGGTCCGTCACCTGGCTGCTGGTCCTCTTCGGGCTCGGGATGGTGGGCGGGAACCTCGTCGGCGGCAGGTACGCCGACCGTGCCCTGATGCCCCTGCTGTACGTGTCCCTGGGCGCCCTGGCGGTCGTCCTGGGGCTGTTCACCCTGACCGCTCACCACAAGATCCTCGCGGCCGTCACCGTCGTCCTCATCGGCGCTCTCGGCTTCGCCACCGTCCCGCCGCTGCAGAAACGCGTCCTGGACCAGGCGCACGGCGCTCCGACGCTCGCGTCGGCGGTGAACATCGGCGCCTTCAACCTGGGCAACGCGCTGTCCGCCTGGCTCGGAGGCATGGTCATCTCCGCCGGTCTGGGCTACACCGCGCCGAACTGGGTGGGAGCGACCCTCGCCGCGGGCGCGCTCGTCCTCGCCGTCGTCTCCGCTGCCCTGGAGCGCCGTGGCGGCACCGCCGGCCGACCCGGTCTCCTGGTCGCCGAGGGCGCCGGCGACGGGCGGCGGGCCGCTGCCCGACACTGATCAGCCGGCGTACGCCTGTGCCTCAGTTCGCCCGCTCCTCAGCTGTCGTCAGGCGCTTTCGTCAGCCGGCGGCCACGGTCAGTGGAGCGAAGCGCCGGCGCCAGTCCCCTGGCAACTCCGGGATGCCGTAGGTCATCACGGAGTTGAAGGCGACCGACTCCAGTCCTCCGGCCTTCGCCCACGACAGCAGCTCCTCGTGCCGTACGTCGATGTCCGTGCGCAGCGGCCGGTCGGTGCGGTCCGCGAGCGAGGCCAGAAGGGATTGCGCGGTCTTCGTGTCCCGGGCGATCAACGGACCGACGACCTGCGTGTCCATGTTGGGCCAGGTCGCCGAGTAGCCGATGATCCGGCCGGACTCCTCGGCGACCCGGAACTGGTCGGCGAAGGCGGGCAGGCGGGTGATCACATGCGTGCGGTCGGCCCCGAAGACCTCCTCGTCGAGGCGCAGGATCGAGGGGAGGTCCTCGGCCGTGGCGGCGCGGGTCGTGACGTCCGGCGCCGGGACGCCCAGGGTGAGACGCCCGCGCAGCATTTCCGCCCGGCCCGTGGTTTTGAAGCCGAGCTCCTCATAGAGCGGACGCCCGTTCGGTGTCGCGTGCAGGGTCAAGGGCGTGGTGCCCATCAGGGAGACGATGTGCCGCATGAGGCGTCGGCCGACGCCTCGCCGGGCGTGCCGCTCGGCGACCAGCACCATGCCGACGGCCCCGAAGGAAGGGCGGCCGTACGGGCCGTACTCGGTGACGACACAGGCACTGACGAGGCCTCCGTCCGGGTCGTCGATGCCGTAACCCGTCCCGGCTGACAGGAGGAGGCCCCACTTGTGCTCCTCGCGTGGCCACCCCCGATCCTCGGACAAGTCGGCGCAGGCGGCGAGATCGCGGTGCGTCAGACGGCGGATGGGCAGATCAGTGAGGGAAGGAGTCGGCACGCCGCTCAGGCTGTCCGAACAGCGCTGTTGGCGTCCACTCGTTTCCCCTCGAGCGCACGTGCTTTTGGCCACCCCGCTACTCGGATGCTGAGCGAGAGGTGTTTCACGTGAAACGTGGACCGGGACCCAGCCCGAGCGCTGCACGCCGGTACCCGGTGTCGCGCCCTGGAGGATCTGGACGTCAGCCGAGGTCGGGTGCGTGCATGGCACGGACGCCCTCGATGTTGCCGTCGAGGTAGTGCCGCAGTGACAGCGGCACCAGATGGACGGAGGCGATCCCGACGCGGGTGAACGGCACACGGACGATCTCGTACTCGCCGGCCGGTTCCTCGATCTCGGGGCCGTGTCGCTGTGCCGGGTCCATGGACTCCAGACGGCAGACGAAGAAGTGCTGCACCTTCACGCCGGTCGCACCGCCGTCGTCGCCGATGTGCTCGACGGTGTCCACGAAACAGGGGACCACATCAGTGATCTTGGCGCCCAGTTCCTCGTGGACTTCGCGGTGCAGGGCGTCCACGACGGTCGCGTCGTCCGGCTCGACCCCGCCACCGGGCGTGACCCAGTAGGGATCCACACCGGGCTTGGTGCGTTTGATCAGGATCAGGTTGTCGCCATCAAGCAGTACGGCTCGTGCGGTGCGCTTGACCACGGGTCGGACGGTCATGGGAGAAATGTGGCCCGGCTGGTTCCACGTGAAACATCGTGATGCGTGACCAGACCGAGCCAGACTGTGACATCGCCCGAAAACGGCGTCAGCACCACGCTGCAGCGGCCGCCAGCAAGCGCTCGTGGGCCCTTGCCACCTGGGGCACGGCCAGTGTTCCGGTGCGCACGACCAGGACGTACGTGCGCAGTGGAGGCACCGCCGGCTCATGCAGCGCGACGACCTCACCGCGTTCGAGAGCGGCCGCGCACAGATAGCGGGGCAACACCGCCAGGCCCGCTCCGGCGATCGCGCAGGCGAGCACCGCGCGGAGGTCGGGAACGATGACGGCGCCCGAGGCCGCCGGGTCGGAGTCGAAGACCGCGGCCCAGTAGCGGGACACCAGGGGAAGTGACTCATGAACCTCGATGACGGGCAGGTTCTCCAGCGCGGTCGCGCCCTTGCGGCACAGCTTCCCGGCGTCGATCAGCTCGTCCCATCGAGGGGCGGCGACCAGGACGTGCTCCTCGTCGCACAGCGGGGTGGCCGTCAGGAGTGGCCCGCGTGGCCGGACCGTGCTGATGGCCAGGTCGTGATGCCCGGCGGCCAGGCCCTCCAGGACCTCTTCGGCGTTGCCGAAGGCGGCGCGCACGGTGAACCCGTGCCCGTCGTCGAGGGACGGTCCGGTGAGCGCCGGCAGGGCCCGCTCGGCGGTGAACTCGGGAGGCCCGGCCAGATGCAGCGTGCGCTCGGCGGACTCGTCGTCCAGGCCGGTCTGGGCGATCTCCGCCAGGGCGTCGAGATGCGGAGCGGCCTTGTGGGCGAGCTCGTCGCCGATGCTGGTCGGGGTGACGCCGCGAGCCTGACGCAGGAACAGGGGGCGTCCCAACTGCCGCTCCAGGGTGCGGATCTGAGAGGTGACGGCCGGCTGGGACAGGCCCAGCAGAGCGGCGGCGCGGGTGAAGGAGCCGGCCCGGTGCACGGTCACGAACGTGCGCAACAAGGCCAGATCCATGGCGCTTCCTCCTCTTTCCCGACTCCCTCCCGGCTCCGAGGCAGGGCTCAACTATAAATAAGTCGATAGGTCTCTGCCGCTAGAGTGATTGGACACTGACACAGAGTCAACTAGCCTTGTGGACGCGGTTCTTCGCGCGCAGAACCGCGGGCGGTCCGAGCCACGAGGGGGGAGGCTCGGACCGTCCGTCGCGGTCGGGGGACGCCCGCAGGGGGTTCCTGACCTGGTCATCGCTCCGACTCCTCCAGCGCACGCAGCACGTCCGCCACCAGGTCCTCGGTGTCCTCGGCGCCCACGGACAGCCGGATGAACCCCTCCGGTACCGCGTCCCCGCCCCAGCGTCCACGCCGCTCCGCGGTGGAGCGGACCCCGCCGAAGCTCGTGGCCTCGTCCACCAGGCGCAGGGCCTCGAGGAAACGCTCGGCACGCGCGCGCGTGGGCAGCGTGAAGGAGACCACACAGCCATAACGCCGCATCTGCCGCGAGGCGACCTCGTGCGCGGGATCGTCCGGCAGCCCCGGATAGCGCAGCCCGCTCACCTCGGGCCTCCCCCGCAGCGCCTCGGCCACGGCCAGAGCGCCGGCGCTCTGCCGGTCGACACGCAGCTGCAGGGTGGCGATCGACCGGTGCGCGAGCCACGCTTCCATGGGCCCGGGAATCGCCCCGACGATCTTGCGCCAGCGTCGTACGGCCGTCATCGCCTCGCCGCTGCGCCCCGTGACGTAGCCGAGGAGAACGTCGCCGTGTCCCGTGAGCTGCTTGGTACCGCTGGCCACAGAGAAGTCGGCGCCCAGGACCAGCGGCCGCTGGCCGAGCGGGGTGGCGAGCGTGTTGTCGACGGCCACCAGCGCGCCGCGCGCGTGCGCCGCCTCGACCAGCCGGCCGATGTCGCACACGTCGAGCCCGGGGTTCGACGGGGACTCGATCCACAGCAGCTTCGCACCGTCGAGGAGGGCGAGTTGCGCGTCACCGCCCGTCGGCGCGGTGCGCACCTCGATGCCGAACGCCTCCAGCTGTGTGCGTGCCAGGGGCAGCGCCTGGTAGCCGTCACCGGGCAGCACGACGGCGTCGCCGGCGCGCAGCTGGGAGAAGAGCACCGAGGAGATCGCGGCCATGCCGGAGGCGAAGACGAGCGTCTCGACGCCGTCCTGCCCCGGCGCCTCGAGCTCGCCGATGGCGTGCTCCAGGTGCGTCCACGTCGGGTTCTCGTCGCGTCCGTAGGTGTAGGGCCCCGTGGGCTCGCCCGGCAGGTGGAAATGGGCTGCGAACACCGGACCGGGGAGGGTCGGCTCGTACTTCACGGGCTCGGGCACCCCGGCCCGCACCGCGCGGGTGCCCTCGCCGTCGCCTCCCGGAGAGCCCCCGTTCCCAGCGGAATCGTTCATGCCGTTCGTCCTTCCACGTCGTCCCGTACGGCGGCGAGGAGACCGTCGCTCGCCTCCTCCACCATCTCAAGACACTCCTCGAAGCCCTCCCGGCCCCCGTAGTAGGGGTCGGGGACGTCGAGGTCGCCGTCGGCAGGCTCGGAGGAAGGGGGTGAACCGGCCGCCGGGCGACGGCCGGCCTCCGGGCGGGCGTAGGACCGCAGCAGCCGTACCTTCGCCGCGTCCTTCGGCGAGGGGGCGAGCCCGCGCAGGGCCCTGAGGTGGCCGGAGTCCAGGGCGATCACCAGGTCGAGGCGGGCGAACCAGGACGGCTCGAACCGCCGGGCCCTGTGGTCGAGGGCGTAGCCGTGCCCCTCCAGGACGTCGAGCGCGCGCGGGTCGGCGTTCTCGCCCTCGTGCCAGTCACCCGTGCCGGCGCTGTCGACGTCGATCAGCGCCTCGAGACCGGCGTCCGCCACGCGCGCGCGGAAGACCGCCTCGGCCATCGGCGAGCGGCAGATGTTGCCGGTGCAGACGAAACAGACGCGGTAGGTCATCGACCGGTCAGTCCCCGTCCGGCAGGACGACGTTGAGCGCCCAGGAGACGACCGAGATGATCAGACCGCCCAGGACCGCGGTCCAGAATCCGTCGACGTGGAAACTCAGGTCGAACGTGTCGGCCAGCCATGAGGTGAGCAGCAGCATCAGCGCGTTGACCACCAGGGTGATCAGACCGAGCGTGAGGATGAACAGGGGGAAGGTCAGCACCTTGACTATCGGCTTGACCAGGGAGTTCACCAGGCCGAAGAGCAGGGCGACGAGGATGAGGGTGCCGATCTTCTTGCCCGTGCTGTCACCGGTCAGGGTGATCTTGTCGAGCAGCCAGACGGCGACCGCCAGGGCGCCTGCGTTGGCGATCGTCTTGACTACGAAATTCTTCATGTGTCTGATCGTGGCAGAGAGATCGGCAACGAGCACCGGACGAGGGCGGACTAGGTCGATGAAGGCATTCCGGTTGGATGAACTCGAGGCGGAACGCGCCTCCAACGACGGTGCCTACCTGCAGTTTCTGCGCGAACGGAACATGTCGGTCGGACTGTACGCGCTCGACGCCGGCACGCATGATCCACAGAACCCGCACAACCAGGACGAGGTGTACTTCGTCGTGAGCGGACGGGCGTCGATCACCGTCGGCCTGGAGACCACGCAGGTGGCGCGCGGCAGCGTGGTGTACGTCCCGGCGGGCGTCGCCCACAAGTTCCATCACATCAGCGAGGACCTGCGGGTCCTCGTCGTGTTCTCGCCGCCGGAGGGTTGACCGTCTCCGTCTCGCAGCCGAGTCCAGGCCTCGGGGTTCCCTAGGGGATCGGTCAGGGGAGGACAAGGGGTGCGAGGCCCCCGCGGGCACCCCTCCCGGCCCTAGCATCGACGGCAGGACATCGAAAGGATCCGGCCCGACAGGGGTGCCGGACTTCGACCGAAGAGGATGAGGACCAGGGCGATGCAGGAGATTTTCTCGGGACTGCCGTGGTGGGTGAAGTGGGTTGCGGTGCCGGTCATCGCCCTGGTCGTGTTCGGCGGGCTGATAGCCAGCGTCGTGGGGTTCGTGATCGGCCTGCTGTTCAAGCTGCTGGTCTTCGTCGCGCTGGTCGGCGGACTGATCTACGTGGTGCGGAAGTTCCTCTCGAGTTCCTCCTCGCGCAGCGACTGGTGAGGCGGTGCGGGGCGCGGGCGACCGGTGGTCGGTAACACGATTCGCTGGTTCCCTCGCCCGGGGGAAGTTTTCCTGACAGCCCGTCTGCATGCGGTGGCAGCCGGTTAAAGTCCGGAACTCGACGCGGGGACGCCCCCGCGAGCGGCGCACACCCCCCGCACGGACCGCCCCTCGCCCTTCGAGAGTGACCCTTGGCCATGGTTGACACCGCATCCGCAGAGCCGCACGCGCCTCCCGACCAGCCGCGCCCACCGGCGCCACCCCTCCAACGACCCCCGAACCCCGGGGTTCCCGAGCAGCCGCATCCGGCGGCGGCCACCCTGATCGGCTCGGTACAGCGCGCCATGCGGCTGCTGGAGTCCGTCGCCGAACACGCATACGGAGCCCCGGCCAAGCAACTGGCCCGGGAGACCGGTCTGGCGCTGCCCACGGCCTACCACCTGCTCCGCACGCTGGTGCACGAGGGCTATCTGCGCCGGGACAAGGGACTGTTCTTCCTCGGCGAGGCCGCTGAGCGGCTCGGCAGCAGCGGAGCGGCGCAGAAACGTCGCAGCACGGTCGCCGACACTCTCGCGCAATGGCGCGATTCGATCGGTGTGCCCGTGTACTACGCCCGCTACCGCGAGGGCGAGATCGAGATCATGTGCGTCTCCGACACCCCGGGTAATCCGGCGGTGGAGGAATGGGCCGACTTCCGCGAGACCGCACATGCGCACGCCATCGGCCAGTGCCTGCTGTCCCAGCTGGACGAGGACACGCGCCGCGACCATCTCGGCCGCTACCCGGCGCAGTCGATCACCCCGTACACCGTGCGGGACAACCACGCACTGTTGCGGCGCCTGGAACGCATGCGGCGCATGGACCCCGTCATCGAGCGGCAGGAGTACGCGCTGGGCACGGTCTGCGCCGCGATTCCGATCACCGTGGGCACCACGGCCGCCACCATGGCGATCTCCCTGCCCGCCCATCACGCCGACCGGTTGCTGCCCGCGGCCCGGGAGTTGCAGAACGAGGTGGGGCGACTGCTGGGGTCGCTCGCGATCTCTATCAGTATCTGAAAACTCACTCCTTGTGATCTGTCGTGTACTTTCTGCAAGATGCGTGCAGTCAGATGGTCCATTCCCGGCCAGTCGACGGCAAATGACGGGGTAAGGCGATGCGCGAGTCCGTGCAGGCAGTACAGGCAGAGGTCATGATGAGCTTCCTCGTCTCCGAGGAGCTCTCGTTCCGCATCCCCGTGGAGCTGGGGTACGAGTCGTGCGATCCCTATGCCGTGCGGCTCACCTTCCATCTGCCCGGCGACGCCCCGGTGACCTGGGCGTTCGGGCGCGAGCTGCTCATCGACGGGGTGGGCAGGCCCTGTGGGGAGGGAGACGTCCGGGTGTCACCTGTGGAACCGGACGTGCTGGGCGAAGTGCTGATCCGGCTTCAGGTCGGCTGCGACCAGGCGCTGTTCCGCTCGTCGGCCGCCCCGCTCGTGGCTTTCCTCGACCGCACCGACAAGGTGGTCCCGCTCGGCCAGGAGGGTGCGCTCGCCGACTTCGACGCGCATCTCGACGAGGCGCTGAACCGCATTCTGGCGGAAGAGCAGAACGCCGGCTGAGGTGACGGTGGCGGGCGGTGCCGAACTTGGGTGCCTCGGTCCGGACGGCGTTGCGCAGGAACGGTTCTTCGTCTCTGGCGGTGACGTTCACGGCCGCGAGTGCTGCCGGTTCGACGCCGCCCGTACGCCCTTGCCTGCGTACGGGCCGCGCCGCCCGAGCGGCCTGTGCCGCCCGAGCGGCCCGTACCGCCCGAGCCGTCGGCACCGCCCAGCCTGCGTGATCAGTGCTTGCGTCGTCTGCCCCGGCCGCTACGGGACGGGGCCGGGGCCGAACCGACGGGCACCGCCTCCGCCGAAGCCGTCGATGCGGCCGGAGACGCACTCCGCGGCGACGTGGGCACCGCCGGCGGGGACGGGCGGTCCGCGGCGACCACGAGGGCCGCCAGAGCCGTCGTGACGGGCACGGAGGCGACCAGGCCGATCGAGCCCACCAGCGTCCGCACGATCTCCTCGGCGACCAGCTCGCTGTTGGCCACCGTCCCCACGCTGCTCTGCGCGATCGAGAAGAGCAGCAGGAGGGGCAACGCCGCGCCCGCGTAGGCGAGGACGAGCGTGTTCACCACGGAGGCGATGTGGTCCCGGCCGATGCGGATGCCGGCGCGGTACAGGGCGCGCCAGCCCATCGCCGGGTTGGCCTCGTGCAGTTCCCAGACCGCCGACGTCTGGGTGACGGTCACGTCGTCGAGGACACCGAGCGAGCCGATGATGATGCCGGCGAGCAGCAGTCCGCTCATGTCGATGGACGGGTACAGGCCGTGGATCAGGCCCGTGTTGTCGTCCGTGTTGCCGGTCAGGAAGGCCCAGTCGATGAACAGCGAGCCGAGGACGCCGATCAGCAGCAGTGAGATGAGCGTGCCGAGCACCGCGACGGAGGTCCGGGCCGAGAGGCCGTGACAGAGATACAACGCGATCAGCATGATGGCGCTCGACCCGACCACCGCCACGATCAGCGGGTTGGAACCCTGCAGGATCGCGGGGAGGACGAAGAAGTTCAGCACCATGAAGCTGATGGCCAGCGCGATCAGCGCCATGACGCCGCGGAGCCGCCCGACGACCACGACGGCGACCGCGAAGATGATGGCCAGCAACGCCATCGGAACACGACGGTTCACGTCGGCGACCGAGTACTGCAGGTCCTTCGGCGCGGAGGGCTCGTAGGCGACCACGACCTTCTCGCCCTGCTCCAACTGCCGTGACTGGTCCGGTTGGACGATCTCGGTGAACGTGCGGCCCTTGTCGTCGCCGGTGTCCACCCGGATCGTGGCCTTCTTGCAGGTGCCGCCCGCCTGCTGCTGGGCGGAGGACCCTTCGGCCGTGGAGGTGTCCCCGGTGGGGGTCTCGCCGGAGGCGTTCACCGACGCGCAGCTCACGCGCAGCACCTTGGTGACCGTGGCCTGCTGGGTCTGGCGGTCGAAGCCGACGCCGGTGCGCTCGTGCGCGGGCGCCCCGCCGGGCCACAACACCACGAGCCCCACCAGCACCGCGGCGCCGAACGGGATGAGGATGGCCGCGATGACCTTGCGCAGATGCCGGGAGACGGGGGCGGCCGGTCCGTGGCTGTGGCTGTGACCGTGCGTATGCCCGGGCCCGGGCCCATGTCCGCCGCCGCCGTTCCCGCCGCCGGTGCCGTCGCCGACGGCACCGGGACCAGCACCGGCACCGGCACCGGCATCGTGCCCGTGGTCGGCATCGTGACCGTGACGGGAGGCATGGCCGTGACCATGGCCGGGCCCTTGTGTGTCTACGCGGCGGGGTCCTTGAGCGTCGGCGCGGCCGGACCTCTGAGCGTTGTCGTGGCGGTGGCCGTCGTCGTGCCCCTCGCCGGGGCTGTTCCCCCAGCCGCTGTGACGAGGCGCGTCGGGGAACGGGTCGCGGCCGTCGCCGGGCTGGTGCCCTCGCCCGTACCCGGGCGGCTGCCCCGGCGGGTTGCCGCGCTCGCGTTGGGCGGGCCCGGACCCCTGCGCAGGAGTTCCGCCGGGACTTCTGTCCTGGCCGCCGGGAGCCGCACCACGAGCCTGACGACGCAGACCTCCCAGACCGCCGGCGTATCCCGGAGGCCGATCAGGGCTGGAGCCGTGAGGGCGCTCCTGAAAGCGACCGCGGTCGACACTGCGGTCCTCGCCGGGGTCGTGGCCGGGGCCTTGTCCGAAGCCGTTTCCGGCACCGGCGCCCGGGCCACTGCCGGGACCGTTTCCGGCGGCGGGCCGGCGGGGCGGCTCAGGCGGCGGGTACGGGGGCTGGTGTGTCGTCACCGCCCGATCATCGCAAGAACGAAAGAGGCCCACTGTTCACCGCGCCACATGAGCCGCTAGCGTGGAGCCACCTTTTGCACACGCGGGAGCTCGGAGCACCGGGCTGAGAGGACGCTGACCTCCGTCTTCGCGATGTTTCACGTGAAACGTCTCTCGAATCGAGTGATGTTTCCCATGAGCGTCGGGAGACGGTAGCCGCTGCGTCGACCGCCGAACCTGTTACCGGGTAATGCCGGCGTAGGGAGTAGGTCTCATGACCAACAAGGACGCACGCACGCCTGCCTCCATGCAGGACGTCACCAGCGACAACGCGGTCGACGTCGAGGCTGTGGAGGGCGGGAGGTCCATCGGCTGGCACAAGGGGTACGTCGAGGGCGATCGCCCCGACCTCCAGGTGCCGGTCCGACAGGTGCACCTCACCAACGGCCGGTCGGTCACGCTGTACGACACGTCCGGCCCGTACACCGATCCGCTCGTCGAGACGGACGTGCGCAGGGGACTCCTGCCACTGCGCGAGAACTGGATCATCGCTCGTGGCGACACCGAGGAGTACGCAGGCCGTCCCGTCCGTCCGGAGGACGACGGCATCAAGCACACCTCGCCGCGCGGAGGTCTGCGCAATCTCGACGCGGTGTTCCCGGGCCGCCCGCGTCTGCCGCGTCGTGGCCGGGACGGCAAGGCCGTCACTCAGCTCGCGTACGCGCGCCGGGGGGAGATCACTCCCGAGATGGAGTTCGTGGCCATCCGGGAGAACGTCTCGCCCGAGGTGGTGCGCGACGAGATAGCTGCGGGACGGGCCGTGCTGCCGGCCAACGTCAACCACCCGGAGATCGAGCCGATGATCATCGGCAAGCGGTTCCTGGTGAAGGTCAACGCCAACATCGGCAACTCGGCGGTGACGTCCTCCATCGAGGAGGAGGTCGAGAAGATGACCTGGGCGACCCGCTGGGGCGCCGACACCGTCATGGATCTGTCCACCGGTCGCAACATCCACACCACTCGCGAATGGGTGCTGCGCAACTCCCCCGTCCCCATCGGCACGGTGCCGCTGTATCAGGCGCTGGAGAAGGTCGACGGTCGCGCCGAGGAGCTGACCTGGGAGATCTACAAGGACACCGTCATCGAACAGGCCGAGCAGGGCGTGGACTACATGACGGTCCACGCGGGCGTCCGTCTTCCGTACGTCCCGCTCACGGCCAACCGCAAGACTGGCATCGTGTCGCGCGGCGGCTCGATCATGGCCGCCTGGTGCCTCGCCCACCACAAGGAGTCGTTCCTCTACGAGAACTTCGAGGAACTCTGCGAGATCCTCGCCGCCTACGACGTCACCTACTCGCTGGGCGACGGGCTGCGGCCGGGATCCATCGCGGACGCCAACGACGAGGCGCAGTTCGCCGAGTTGAGGACGCTCGGGGAACTCAACCGGATCGCCAAGCGTTTCCATGTACAGACGATGATCGAAGGCCCGGGGCATGTCCCGATGCACAAGATCAAGGAGAACATCGACCTTCAGCAGGAGATCTGTGATGAAGCTCCGTTCTATACGCTCGGCCCGCTGACGACGGACGTCGCGCCCGCGTACGACCACATCACCTCCGGCATCGGCGCCGCGATGATCGCCTGGTGGGGCACGGCGATGCTCTGCTACGTCACGCCCAAGGAACACCTCGGTCTCCCCAACCGCGACGACGTCAAGACCGGTGTCATCACCTACAAGATCGCCGCCCACGCCGCCGACCTCGCCAAGGGGCATCCCGGCGCGCAGGACTGGGACGACGCGCTGTCCGACGCCCGCTTCGAGTTCCGCTGGGAGGACCAGTTCAATCTCGCCCTCGACCCGGACACGGCACGGGAGTTCCACGACGAGACCCTTCCGGCCGAGCCCGCGAAGACGGCGCATTTCTGCTCGATGTGCGGGCCGAAGTTCTGCTCGATGAAGATCTCCCAGGACATCCGTCGGGCTCACGGCGGTAACAGGGCGGAGATCGAGGAGGGCATGGCGCAGAAGTCCAAGGAGTTCGCGGAGGGCGGGAACCGGGTCTATCTGCCGCTCGCCACCTGACGGCGGTGGTCGACGTACGACCCGGGCCGTCCTGAGGCTCGGGTGCGGTTCACCGAAGTTCCCGGTCGGGGAGGCTCACCCGGCCGGGGCCGGGGCTGGGACCGGGACCGCGGTGCTTGACTGTGCTCATGACTGCGCGATCCATGAGCAAGGGCGCCAACCTGGCGGTCGACTCGCCCGCCGTTCGTGTGGAACTCAGCTGGTCCGAGGGGGCCGGAGGGCCGGACGTCGACGCCTCGGCGCTGTTGCTGACCGCCGACGGACGGGTGCGGGGCGACGGTGACTTCGTCTTCTACAACCAGCCCCGCCACGCGTCCGGCGCCGTGCGGCACCTCGGCAAGCAGCGCGCCGGCGACGTCACGACCGACACGGTGGACGTGGACTTCGGTGCGCTGGAGGCCGTCATCACGCGGGTGGTGCTGTGTGCGTCGGCCGACGGCGGGGTCTTCGGACAGGTCACCGGTCTGACGCTGCGGTTGCTGGACCCGGACGGGCGATCCGAACTGGCTCGCTTCGAGATGCGGGCAGACACGGAGACGGCGTTCATCGGCGGTGAGCTGTACCTGCGCGAAGGCCGCTGGAAGTTCCGGGCGGTCGGGCAGGGGTACGCGTCCGGACTCGCGGGGCTGGCCACCGACTTCGGGATCACGGTCGACGAGGAGCAGGAGGAGACGGCCGCTCGGCCGGGCAGGCCGCCTCAGGTCCGCCCGGACCCGCCCCGGGCCGGCAGCCCGGGCATGCCCCCGACCGTCCCGCCGACCTCGCCGACAATCCCGCCGATTTCGCCGACACCCGTGCGCCCGGGCGTGCCGGGGACGGGCGCGGTGGGGACGGGTGCGGTGGGCACCGGGCCCACGGTTCCCCGCCTGACCAAGGGGGAGGAGCGGCTCCCCGTGGACATGCGCAAGCGCCTGTCACTGCGCAAGGAGCAGGTGGCCGTCAGCCTGAGCAAGCGGGGAGCGGCCGGGATCACCGCGCGGGTCGTGCTCGTCCTCGACGCCTCCGGTTCCATGGCGTTCCTGTACTCCCGGGGGGTGGTCGCGGACGTCGTGGAGCGGATGGCGGCCGTGGTGGCGCAGCTCGACGACGACGGCGAGATGCAGGCCTGGACGTTCGCCAGCGAAGCCGCTCGCCTCCCCGACCTGCGTCTGGGGGAGCTGCCCGAGTGGCTGCGGCTGCATGTGCGCGGGGGAGAGATGAGCCTGTTCCGGCGCGGCAAGAAGCCTCGCAAGGGGATGGAGCCCGGGCAGGTCGACATGCGCGCGGTCGGCATCCAGAACGAGGAGCAGAAGGCGATCGCGCAGGTCAGGTCCTACGTTCAGGAGAATCCGGCGCCTGTTCCGACGTTGGTGCTGTTCTTCTCCGACGGAGGGGTCTACCGGGACGCGGCGATCGAGCGGGAGCTGCGGGCCGCGGTCGAGGAGCCGATCTTCTGGCAGTTCGTGGGACTCGGCAGGTCCGACTACGGGGTCCTGGAGCGGTTCGACACGCTGCCCGGCCGCCGGGTGGACAACGTGGGCTTCTTCGCCGTCGACGACATCGGCAGCGTCCCGGACCAGGAGCTCTACGACCGGCTTCTCTCCGAGTTCCCCAGCTGGATCAGGGCTGCGGGGCAGGCCGGCATCCTCTGACGGGCCGTCCGGCCGTCGGACGTGCCCCGATCCCTCCCCGCCGTTCGTCGTCCGGGACAGGGCAGGCTGCAGCCCAGCCTCGGCACGGGCCGCCGCATTCGCCCCTCGGCACCCTGCCTCACCCGAGGCCCGAGGCCCGAGACCGGAGCCGGAGACCCGGCCCTCGGGGCGCCGCGCCGTCCTCGGTCTGCGCTCCCGGCGTCGGGCAGCGGACCTGTCGGACCGGTGGCCAGTAGCCGGTGGCCGGTGGCAGGGGCGCAGGCCGGACTCCTATTCCGGCTGGTGGTCCGGCCCGCCGAAGTCCGGGCTGGAGTAGTCCGGGCTGCTGAAGCTGGGCCGTGAGCCGGCCGTGCGGCCGTCGTCGGGGCTGCTGAAGCCCGGGCGGTCGTAGCCGATCTTCGGGAGACGGCTGACGGGAGCGGGCGGTACCGGGTCGCTGTGCACGGGGGTCACGGCGCCGGGAGCCGTCAGGGCCTCCCGGAGGAACGGCAGGATGCCGCGCTCCAGCAGGGCTTCCCGCCAGGCTTCCCTGGCCTGGTCCACCTCTTCGCTCAGTTCGCCGTACGGCCCGGCTTCCAGGGAGGGGCGGTTGCGCAGGGCGGTGAGCAGCAGCGCGACGGTGGCGACGAGGATCGCGGCCGCGGCCACGGCCCCGAACGCCCAGCCCGCCGTGAGCATCGTCCGGGCGAACGCCTGTTGGGGGTCGAGCACTCTGAGGATGTAGCCGACGAGGAGGAATATCGCCGCGGCGGTCGCGGCGAGGACGGGGGTGAGGACGGCGGCGACCGCGCCGGCGCCGGCGGCTTCGGCGGCCTGGGCCGCCTCCCCCATGCTGGTGGCGATGCCCATCGCGGTCGCGCCCGGTTCCGCGGGGCCGGTCCCGGCGGTGGACGAGGGGCCCGACGCGGCCGTCGGGTTCGCCGGTGCGGGATGGCGCAGTTCCTCGCGGATCTTCACGTAGTGCTGGTACTCGGCCGCCGCGGCCACCGTGATGAGCGCGGAGGCGTTGAGGGCCATGGTGCGCAGTTGTTCGGGGTTCAGCCGCTGTCCGACAGCGGCCAGTTCCGGGTGGTGTGGGGCGGAGCGCAGCGCCTCGTCGAGGATCCGCTCGTACTCCTGGCGGTCCTCGCTGTGCAGGTGCTGCGGAACGCTGTTCATGTGCATCCCCCGATGCTCCGTAGGGCTTGGGGCTCGCATGCCAACGAGCCGTCGGGCAGAAACGGAGGGGAGCCTGCTACGGATGAACCGATGGTAGAGCGGCGACGGCATGGCGTGACAGGGGGTTTGCCGAAATTGGCCCCTGGCCTGCGGCGCAGACGACGGGTCCGGAGCGGGGCGGGTGACGCCCCGCTGTCATCCGGTGACGCTCAGATGTTCAGGGGCAATTGCTGGACCAGGAGTTTCCCGGCCATCGTCACGCCGCCGTCCATCGCGATGGCCAGCCCGTCGGCGTAGACGTGCGGTCCCTCGACGTGCGGTCCGCTGTTGTCCTCGCCCTCCTCGGAGCCGACTTCGCCGAGCAGGTAGGGAATCGGGCTGTGGCCGTGAACGATGCGGGTGCCGCCGTACGTATCGAGGAGGGAGCGCACGGCGTCGGCGCCGCCCTCGTCACGGAAGGAGAAACGCTTCGTGAACTTGCGGAACAGATCCCACACCTCGTCCGCGTCGTTACGCGTGATCGTTTCGCGGACGGTGTCGTTGACCGCCTCGATCGAGTCGCCGTAGTCGAGGTAGGCGGTGGTGTCGGAGTGGACGAGGAGATGGCCGTCGACCTCCTCCATGGCGTCCAGACGGGACATCCACTGCAGGTGGTGGTCCTGGAGCCGGTCCATGTCGTACTTCTGGCCGCCGTTGAGCAGCCAGGCCGCCTGGAAGGTGGCGGTGCCCGCGCCGGAGTTGACCGGGGTGTCGCCGAACCGCTTGGCGCCGAGCAGCAGCAGTTCGTGGTTGCCCATGAGCGCCTTGCAGTACCCGCCGGCCGCGGCGGCTTCGGCGGACAGCCGCATGACGAGGTCGATGACGCCGATGCCGTCCGGGCCGCGGTCGGTGAAGTCGCCGAGGAACCAGAGGCGGGCCGTGCCCGCGCACCAGTTGCCGGCCGCGTCGACCAGGCCCTTCTCGCGCAGGGCGGCCACCAGGTCGTCGAGGTAGCCGTGCACGTCGCCGACGACGAAGAGCGGGCCCGGGCCGGTCACGGTGACCGGCGCCTGCACGACCGCCGGGTCCACGGCCACCTGGAGGGTGTCGCCGCGACGGTTGATGACGGGCAGGTCGCGCTGGGTCGGCGTGTAGCCGTCCGGGTGCTCCAGCGGCTCCTCGAGGGGCGGTGCGGCGTTCCCGGGATGGGTGTCGTGGTCGTACGGACCGGTCTCGTTGACGTACGCGGGCACCCGGAAGTCACGCAACGTCGCCGTCCGCTCCACCTCGGGTCCCTGACCGGCCCCCTGAGTCATCAGACCCCTCCACCATCGCGCCGCATCTGCACCCTTCGGGCTGCCTGGTCGCAGCGGCCCGGGGTGCCGTGCGCCCATCATAGGAATGCGGATCGCGCCGTGTGATGACCCAGGGGTGGGGAATCGAGGCGGGGCTCCGGTTCGTCGCGGCTTTCGCCCCGATTGGACCGGGCTTCGGCAGTCCCCGCCCATCCCACGCACACCGTGTCCGCACCACCGCACCACCGGAGGACTCCCGCCGGTCGGCGGGGTGCGCGCCGGCCGGGGACCCGGTGAGGGGCGTCGAGTCGGCCGGGGCGCGTGTGACTTCGGTGACTGCAGTGGACGAACGCGAAGCGCGGGGGTGCTGCCGGTCGTCCGCCGCGGCCGACGGCCGGGACCGTGTCCGGCGCCCGAAGGGCCTCGGGCACCCCGGTCGCCCGAGCCGTTCCCCGTCCGGCGGAAATCGCCCGTACGTGCTGCCCGCTCACCGGAGTTGACGCGACGCGGTCCGCCCCGGACCGAGCCCCTGCCCCGACCACCGAGCCCCGACGCCACCGCACCCCCTGGCTTCCCCTCGGCGTCCCCGGGTGGGTTCATCCCCTCGGAGTGCCCGTCCACGAGCGGGTCGCCCCGCTCACCCCTTCTCCGGCGCCCGGGGCGGGCTGACCGTCGTGCGGGGCGGGCGGCGCTGTGACGACGTGCGCACCATCAGCTCGGTCGGTATCACCTGCTCGACCGTCCGTTCCGACTCCACGCCCTCGATCGCGTCGATGAGGAGCTGCACCACCGCCGTTCCGATGCGGCGCGGCTTGAGGGAGAGCGTGGTCACGGGCGGCTCGGTGTTGGCGTACACCATGGACTCGCTGCAGCAGACGATCAGCAGCTCCTCCGGCACGCGCAGCCCGTAGCGCCGGGCGGCGGCGAGGAGGTCGGTGCCGTTGGGGTCGAACAGGCCGTAGACGGCGTCGGGGCGGTCCGGGCGGGCCAGCAGCCGGTCGGCGGCCACGGCGCCCGCACACGGGTCGTGGGCGGGGTAGGCCTCGTAGACGGGGTCCTGGCCGACCCGCTCGCACCACTGCAGGTAGGCGCTGGTCGACAGGTGGGTGTAGGTGTCGGTCGTGGTGCCCGTGAGCAGGCCGATGCGGCGGGCGCCGGCGTCGGCCAGATGGTCGAGGATGTCGAGGACGGCCGCCTCGTGGTCGTTGTCCACCCACGCGGTGACCGGGAGCGTGCCGGCCGGGCGGCCGTCGGAGACGACCGGTAAACCCTGCCGGACCAGCTCGCTGACCACCGGATCCTGGTCGGAGGGGTCGATGACGACCGTGCCGTCCAGGGCGACGTTCGACCACACGTCGTGGCGCGAGGTCGCGGGGAGGATGACGAGCGCGTAGCCGCGGGCCAGCGCGGCCGACGTGGCGGCGCGCGCCATCTCCGCGAAGTACGCGAACTCGGTGAAGGTGAAAGGTTCATCCCCGTACGTGGTCACGGTCAGGCCGATGAGGCCCGACTTGCCGGTACGGAGGGTTCGGGCGGCCGCGGAGGGGCGGTAGCCCAGTCGGTCGGCGACCTCGCGGACATGGCGTCGGGTGGCGTCGGGGAGCCTGCCCTTGCCGTTGAGGGCGTCCGAGACGGTCGTGATGGACACTCCGGCGGCGGCGGCCACGTCCCTGATGCCCGCCCGGCCCGGCCGGCTGCCTCGGCGTGAGGTTTCCGCGCGGCTCACCTGGTGCTTCCCTGCTGCTGTCATGGCGAGCCGATAGTAGGGCTCATTCGGTGGGGTAGGGCGGACGCATATGCACGCATTGACAGGCACGTTTCTGCAAGGCAACAGGGGGTCAAGTGCACTAGAAACAAAGTCAGTTGGCGGTTTCAACCCCAGGACGTGACGTGTCGGCACGGATGAGCCTGCCAACGCACCGATGTTTCGAAGAGGTCTCAACTCACCTGCACGAGGGATGCGCGCCACGGCGCGAGCCACCGGCGCATAGATATATGTGCGGCGCGCCCCCGGGTGTCCGCCCCTTCGTCCGTCTTCGTCCCCAGAAGTCGCGGAGCTCCCCGCGTCCCGGGGCGGCCGGGCGGACCGCTCGCTCCGCCCCGTCTCCCCAGACCGACTTCTCGCCGGCTCCTCACCTGTACGCACCGGGGCCGAATCCTCATAAGGTGAGCAGTATTGAAGCCGGTGGTGTCACGAGGAGGACTGCGGTGAGCGAGACGAGCCCCAAGCTGCGCGCCGAGCTGGAGGGTATCCCCACCTACAAGCCGGGCAGGCCGGCTGCGGCGGGCGGTCCCGTGGCCTACAAGCTGTCCTCCAACGAGAACCCCTATCCGCCGCTGCCCGGGGTGATGGAGAGCGTGACGGCCGCGGCCGCCGCCTTCAACCGCTACCCGGACCTGGCCTGCACGGCGCTGGTCAACGAGCTCTCCGAGCGCTTCGGCGTCCCGGCCGCCCATCTGGCCACCGGCACCGGCTCGGTCGGCGTGGCCCAGCAGCTGGTGCAGGCGACCGCGGGCGCCGGCGACGAGGTCGTCTACGCGTGGCGGTCCTTCGAGGCGTATCCGATCATCACGCAGATCAACGGCGCACGGCCGGTGCAGGTGCCGCTGACGCCGGGGGACGTCCACGACCTGGACGCCATGGCCGACGCGATCACCGACCGGACGCGGCTGGTCTTCGTCTGCAACCCCAACAACCCCACAGGTACCGTCGTCAGGCGTGCCGAGCTGGAACGTTTCCTGGACCGGGTGCCGCGGGACGTGCTGGTCGTGCTCGACGAGGCCTATCGCGAGTTCATCCGCGACCCCGAGGTGCCGGACGGCGTCGAGTTCTACCGCAAGCGGCCCAACGTGTGCGTGCTGCGGACCTTCTCCAAGGCGTACGGCCTGGCCGGCCTGCGGGTGGGCTTCGCCATCGCCCACGAGCCGGTCGCGGAGGCGCTGCGCAAGACGGCGGTGCCGTTCGGCGTCAGCCAGCTCGCCCAGGAGGCGGCGATCGCCTCGCTGCGCGCCGAGGACGCGCTGCTCGGCCGGGTCGGCTCCCTGGTGGGCGAGCGTCTGCGGGTGGTCGAGGCCCTGCGTGGGCAGGGCTGGACGGTGCCCGAGACGCAGGCCAACTTCGTGTGGCTGCGGCTGGGCGAGCAGACGGCGGCCTTCGCGGGGGCGTGCGAGCAGGCCGGCGTCGTGGTGCGGCCGTTCCCGGGCGAGGGCGTGCGGGTGACGATCGGCGAGAACGAGGCGAACGACATCTTCCTGAAGGCGGCGGAGGGGTTCCGTCAGGAGCAGTAACTCCCGCTGCGGGTGGTTGTCGCCGTTCGCCGGAGCGTTTTTGCTGGTCAGGTGACGTGTGGGAGGTCTCCGCGGCAGAGCGGGGACCCCCCTTCGCATGTCGAAAGTCCGTGCGGCATAATGGCTTGTGAATGTGAACGCATTCACAAGCGTGGAGTAAGGAGCGGCGACGTGGACCTGGCTTTGGCGCCGGAGACCCTGGCGCGCTGGCAGTTCGGCATCACCACCGTCTACCACTTCCTCTTCGTCCCCCTGACGATCTCCCTGGCGGCCCTGACCGCCGGACTGCAGACCGCCTGGGTGCGCACGGAGAACGAGAAGTACCTCAGGGCGACGAAGTTCTGGGGCAAGCTCTTCCTGATCAACATCGCGATGGGCGTCGTCACGGGCATCGTGCAGGAGTTCCAGTTCGGCATGAACTGGTCCGACTACTCGCGCTTCGTCGGCGACGTCTTCGGCGCCCCGCTCGCCTTCGAGGCCCTGATCGCCTTCTTCTTCGAGTCCACCTTCATCGGCCTGTGGATCTTCGGCTGGGACAAGCTGCCGAAGAAGATCCACCTGGCCTGCATCTGGATGGTCTCGATCGGCACGATCCTGTCGGCCTACTTCATCCTCGCGGCCAACTCGTGGATGCAGCATCCCGTGGGCTACCGGATCAACGAGAAGAAGGGCCGGGCCGAGCTGACCGACTTCTGGGCCGTGCTCACCCAGAACACCGCGCTCGCCCAGGTCTTCCACACCCTGTCGGCGGCCTTCCTGACCGGTGGCGCCTTCATGGTGGGCATCGCCGCCTTCCACCTGTACCGCAGGAAGCACATCCCGGTGATGAAGACCTCGCTGCGGCTGGGCCTGATCACCGTGGTCATCGCCGGTCTGCTCACGGCGGTCAGCGGCGACACCCTCGGCAAGGTGATGTTCAAGCAGCAGCCGATGAAGATGGCGGCAGCCGAGGCACTGTGGGACGGCGAGGCGCCCGCTCCCTTCTCCGTCTTCGCCTACGGCGACGTCGAGAAGGGCCACAACACGGTCGCCGTCGAGATCCCGGGACTGCTGTCCTTCCTCGCGAATGACGACTTCAGCTCGTACGTCCCCGGCATCAACGACGTGAACAAGGCCGAGCAGGAGAAGTTCGGGCCCGGCGACTACCGGCCCAACATCCCCGTCGCCTACTGGGGCTTCCGCTGGATGATCGGCTTCGGCATGGCCTCCTTCACGATCGGACTGGCCGGACTCTGGCTCACCCGCCGCAAGTTCCTGCTGCCGCAGCACCTGAGGGTCGGCGAGGACGAGGTGCCGCACGTGGTGCTGTTCGGAAAGAAGGCGCTCGGCCCCAAGCTCACGAGGCTCTACTGGCTGGTGGCGATCTGGACCCTGGGCTTCCCGCTGATCGCCAACTCCTGGGGCTGGATCTTCACCGAGATGGGCCGCCAGCCCTGGGTGGTCTACGGCGTTCTGCAGACCCGGGACGCGGTCTCCCCCGGGGTCTCCCAGGGCGAGGTCCTTCTCTCGATGACCGTCTTCACCGCGCTGTACGCCATCCTCGCCGTCGTCGAGGTCAAGCTGCTGGCCAAGTACGTGAAGGCCGGCCCGCCGGAGCTCACCGAGGCCGACCTCAACCCGCCCACGAAGATCGGCGGCGACTCCCAGGACGCCGACAAGCCGATGGCCTTCTCCTACTAGGCCGAGGGAGCTGCACAGTCATGGAACTGCACGACGTCTGGTTCGTCCTCATCGCCGTCCTGTGGACCGGCTACTTCTTCCTGGAGGGCTTCGACTTCGGGGTCGGAATCCTCACCAGGCTGCTCGCCCGCGACCGGCCCGAGCGGCGGGTGCTGATCAACACCATCGGGCCGGTCTGGGACGGCAACGAGGTGTGGCTGCTCACGGCGGGTGGCGCGACGTTCGCCGCCTTCCCCGAGTGGTACGCCACGCTCTTCTCCGGCTTCTACCTGCCCCTGCTGCTCATCCTGGTCTGCCTGATCGTGCGCGGCGTCGCCTTCGAGTACCGGGCCAAGCGGCCGGAGGAGAACTGGCAGCGCAACTGGGAGACCGCGATCTTCTGGACCTCGCTCCTCCCGGCGTTCCTGTGGGGCGTCGCCTTCGGCAACATCGTGGGAGGCGTCAAGATCGACCGGAACTTCGAGTACGTGGGCGGCTTCTGGGACCTGCTCAACCCGTACGCGTTGCTCGGCGGCCTGGTGACGCTGACGCTGTTCACCTTCCACGGAGCGGTGTTCACCGCGCTGAAGACCGTGGGTGACATCCGGGCGCGGGCACGGAAGCTGGCGTCGAAGGTCGGCGTCGTGACCGCCGTCCTCGCGTTGGTCTTCCTGACCTGGACGCAGATCGACAGCGGTGACGCCAAGAGTCTGGTCGCCCTCGTCGTGGCGGTCGCCGCCCTGATCGCGGCCCTCGTGGCGAACCGATCGGGGCGGGAGGGCTGGTCGTTCGCCCTCTCCGGCGTGACCATCGTGGCCGCCGTGGCGATGCTCTTCCTGTCGCTCTTCCCGAACGTCATGCCGTCCTCGCTCAACGAGGACTGGAGCCTGACGGTGACCAACGCCTCGTCGAGTCCGTACACCTTGAAGATCATGACGTGGTGTGCAGGGGTCGCCACCCCGCTCGTCCTGCTCTACCAGGGCTGGACGTACTGGGTGTTCCGCAAGCGGATCGGCACACAGCACCTCGCCGAGCCGGTGCACTGAGTTCGACTCAGGCTGACGTAGGTGGTGTTTCACGTGTAACACCACCTACGGGAAGAGAGGGCGTGTTTCACGTGAAACACGCCCGTCGAGAAGAGGGTGTTTCACGTGAAACCGATCGACCCGCGTCTCCTGCGGTACGCCGGGGCCACCCGCCTCTTCCTGGTGGCGGTCGTCGGCCTGGGCGCTGTCGGGGCGGCGCTGGTCATCGCGCAGGCGATGCTGATCGCCGAGGCGGTGGTCGGCGCCTTCCAGCACGGTATGACCGTCGCCGAACTGCGCACCCCCCTGGTGCTGTTGGCGGCGGTGGCGGTCGGCCGCGCACTGGTCGCCTGGCTCACCGAACTCGCCGCCCACAGGGCCAGCGCCGCCGTGAAGTCCGAGCTGCGGGGCCGGCTGCTGGAACGCGCCACCGCCCTGGGACCAGGCTGGCTCGCCGGGCAGCGCACGGGCTCGCTGGTCGCCCTCGCCACGCGTGGTGTGGACGCCCTGGACGACTACTTCTCGCGTTATCTGCCGCAGCTGGGTCTGGCGGTGGTGGTGCCGGTCGCGGTGCTGGCGCGGATCGTGACCGAGGACTGGGTGTCCGCCGCGATCATCGTCGGGACCCTGCCGCTGATCCCGGTCTTCATGATGCTGATCGGCTGGGCCACACAGTCGCGGATGGACCGTCAGTGGCGACTGCTGTCCCGACTGTCGGGACATTTCCTGGACGTCGTCGCAGGCCTGCCCACGCTGAAGGTGTTCGGGCGGGCCAAGGCGCAGGCCGAGTCGATCCGCCGCATCACCGGTGAGTACCGGCAGGCGACCATGCGGACGCTGCGGATCGCCTTCATCTCGTCGTTCGCGCTGGAGTTGCTGTCGACGCTCTCGGTGGCCCTGGTCGCCGTGACGATCGGCATGAGGCTCGTGCACGGCGAGATGGACCTGTACATAGGGCTGGTGATCCTCGTGCTCGCCCCCGAGGCGTACCTCCCGCTGCGGCAGGTCGGAGCGCAGTACCACGCGGCTGCCGAGGGTCTGGCAGCCGCCGAGGAGATCTTCGAGGTGCTGGAGACGACGGTGTCCGAGCCGGGCACGGTCGCGGTGACCGGAGGCGGCCTGGCCTTCGAGGGAGTGACCGTCCGCTACCCCGGGCGGACCGCCGACGCCGTCTCGCACACGTCCTTCACCGTCCGGCCCGGAGAGACGGTCGCGCTCGTCGGACCGAGCGGCGCGGGCAAGTCGACCCTGCTGAACACGCTGTTGGGCTTCGTGCGGCCGGCCGAGGGCCGGGTGCTGGCCGGGGGAGTCGACCTGGCGGAGGCCGACCTGGAGCAGTGGCGGTCACGGGTCGCGTGGGTGCCCCAGCGGCCGCACCTCTTCGCAGGGACGATCGCGGAGAACGTCCGGCTGGCGCGTCCCGATGCCGACGACGCGGACGTGCGGCGGGCGCTGGCGGACGCGGGGGCGCTGGAGTTCGTCGACGCCCTGCCCGCCGGGGCCGACGCCGTGCTCGGTGAGGACGGTGCCGGACTGTCCGCCGGGCAACGGCAGCGGCTCGCGCTGGCCCGGGCGTTCCTCGCGGACCGTCCTGTGCTGCTGCTGGACGAGCCGACGGCGGCGCTCGACGGGGAGACCGAGGCGGGGGTCGTGGCGGCCGTACGGCGGCTGGCAACCGGCCGGACCGTGCTGCTGGTCGTGCACCGGCCGGCGTTGCTCGCGGTGGCGGACCGTGTGGTGCGGCTCGAGCCGGCCGGGACCCAGACCGACACCACAGCCGACACCGGGGCCGGGACCGGGGCAGGCCTCGGAGCCGGACCGGAGGCGGCGGCCTGGAAGGAGGGGTGCGGACCTCTGGAGGCCGCCCCCGAGAACGATCACGTCCCTCCGGCGGAGACGGCGGTCGTGGCCGGCCCGGGTGCACTGGGGCCCTACCGATACGGGAACGGCGCAAGCAACGGCGACGGCGACGGTGGAAGCGACGGCGACGGGAACGGGAACGGCGTGCTCGCCCGGATTCGTGCCATGGCCGGGGCGCGGCGCGGGCGGCTCACCCTCGCGCTGCTGCTGGGCAGCCTGGCTCTCGGCAGCGCGGTGGGCCTCATGGCCACCTCCGGCTGGCTCATCTCACGGGCCGCGCAGCAGCCGCCCGTGCTGTACCTGATGGTGGCCGTGACGGCGACCCGTGCCTTCGGTATCGGACGGGCGGTGTTCCGGTACGCCGAGCGGCTCGTGTCGCACGACGCCGTACTGCGGATGCTGGCCGACACCCGGGTCGCCGTCTACCGGCGACTGGAGCGGCTGGCCCCCGCCGGGCTGCGCACGACGCGCCGCGGCGACCTGCTGTCGCGACTCGTCGCCGACGTGGACGCCCTCCAGGACTACTGGCTGCGCTGGCTGCTGCCCGTCGGCGCGGCCGTCGTCGTCTCGACGGGGTCCGTCGCCTTCACGGCGTGGCTGCTGCCCGAGGCCGGCGCCGTGCTCGCCGCCGGGCTGCTGGCGGCCGGGGTGGGCGTCCCGCTGGTCACCGGCACGGTGGCGCGCCGGGCGGAGCGTCGGCTGGCCCCCGCCCGGGGCGCGCTCGCCGCCCGTACGGCCGACCTGCTCACGGGCACGGCCGAGCTGACCGTGGCGGGCGCCCTGCCCTCCCGTACCGCGGGGGTGCGCGCGGCGGACTCCGTGCTCACCCGGATCGCCTCGCGCACCGCGACCGCCACCGCGCTCGGCGACGGACTGACCGCGCTCGTGTCCGGGCTGACCGTGACGGCCGCGGCACTCGTGGGGGCCCGGGCGGTCGCGGACGGGCGGCTGGACGGCGTGATCATGGCGGTGGTGGTCCTTACCCCGCTGGCCGCGTTCGAGGCCGTCCTGGGACTGCCCGCAGCCGTGCGGTACCGCCAGCGGGTGCGCCGGAGCGCGGAGCGGGTGTTCGAGGTGCTGGACTCCCCCGAGCCGGTGCGCGAACCCGAGCGGCCGGGCAGTGCGCCCGCGTCGCCGTTCCCGCTCGTGGTGCGGGGGCTCGCGGCCCGCCACGCCGGACAGGACCGGGACGCGCTCACCGGCGTCGACCTCACATTGACGCAGGGGCGCAGGATCGCCGTCGTGGGCGCCTCGGGCTCAGGCAAGACCACGCTCGCGCAGGTGCTGTTGCGGTTCCTGGACCCGGGCGCCGGCTCGTACACGCTGGCCGGGGTGGACGCGCGCTCGCTGGACGGCGACGACGTGCGCCGGTTCGTGGGGCTGTGCGCCCAGGACGCGCATCTCTTCGACAGCTCGGTCCGGGAGAACCTGCTGCTGGCGCGCAAGGGGGCGAGTGAGGCGGAGCTGAGGGACGCGCTGGCGCGGGCCCGGCTGCTGGAGTGGGCCGACGGCCTGCCCGACGGGCTCGACACCCTGGTGGGCGAGCACGGGGCCCGGCTGTCCGGCGGACAACGGCAGCGGCTGGCGCTGGCCAGGGCACTGCTCGCCGACTTCCCCGTCCTGGTGCTCGACGAGCCCGCCGAGCATCTGGACCTGGCGACCGCCGACGCGCTCACCCACGATCTGCTGGCCGCCACCGAGGGCCGTACGACCCTGCTCATCACTCACCGGCTGGCCGGCCTCGAGGCGGTCGACGAGGTGGTCGTCCTGGACGAGGGGCGGGTGGTGCAGCGCGGCCGGTACGCCGAGTTGACCGCCGTGGCGGGCCCGCTGCGCCGCATGACGGAGCGGGAGGAAGCCGCGGAGGTCCTGGCGGCGGCGCGGTGAACGGATGCTTCGGCCGAAGGGTCCGTGGTCGGACAGTCCGTGGTCGAACTGGCCGTGGCCGGACTGTCCGTGCGGCCGCCGTCGGTACCGGCCGCAACGGCAGTACCGGGGGTACGGCACGGGAGCCGTGCCGTCGGGTGGGTGCACGCGGCCCGGGCTAGCCCCGCTCGGCGAGCAGCCGCTCGATGACGACGGCGACCCCGTCCTCGTTGTTGGCGACGGTGTGCCCGGAGGCCGCCGCGAGCACGTCCGGGTGGGCGTTGCCCATCGCGTACGACCTGCCCGCCCAGGTGAGCATCTCGACGTCGTTCGGCATGTCCCCGAACGCGACGACCTCCTCGTGGGAGATGCCGCGCTCCGCGCAGCACAGGGCGAGCGTGCTGGCCTTGGAGACGTCGGGGCCGCTGATCTCCAGCAGGGCGCTGGGGCTGGAGCGGGTGACGTTGGCACGGTCGCCGATGGCCAGCCGGGCGACGGTGAGGAAGGCGTCGGGGTCGAGCGTGGGGTGGAACGCGAGGATCTTCAGCACCGGCTCACCGGCACCCGGCGCGTCCGGGGCGAGCAGCTGCTCGGCCGGAGCGAGGTGGTCGGGGATCTCCATGTGCATCTTGGGGTACTCCGGCTCCTGGTAGAAGCCGTACGTCTGCTCGACGGCGTACATGGTCCCGGGCGCGGCCTCGCGCAGCAGCCGGACCGCGTCCAGCGCGTTGTCCCGTGCCAGCTCGCGCACCTTGACGAACCGGTGGGCGCCGGGGCCGCCGTGCAGGTCGACCACGGCGGCGCCGTTGCCGCAGATGGCGAGGCCGTGCCCGTGGACGTGGTCGCTGACCACGTCCATCCAGCGGGCCGGGCGGCCGGTGACGAAGAAGACCTCGATGCCCGCCTCCTCGGCCGCGGCGAGGGCGGCGACCGTGCGCGGCGACACGGACTGGTCGTCGCGCAGCAGTGTGCCGTCGAGATCGGTGGCGATGAGCCGGGGCGGGAGGGCGGCGGCCGGGGTCTCGGGCTGTCGGGTCGCTGAGGTCACCGGGCCATTCTCCCGCATATGCCCGCACGGCCGTGCGAGGGCCCGCGCACCTGCGGGGCCGCTGCGGCACGGCCGGCCCGGCTGCGAGGATCCCGTGGCCCGGACCGGGTGGGCGGTCGTGATGCTCAGGCGGCTTCGGCCGGGTCGGCGGCCGTGACGCTCCGGGGGCGCGGCGGGACAGCTCGGGACGCGACGTAGGCTCGGGGGCATGAACGTGCGGCTGAGTACCGTGATCCTGCCCGTCGACCGCTGGCACGAGGGAGGCAGGGCCAAGTGGCGACGCGCCGAGGAGCTCGGCTTCCACGCCGCGTACACCTACGACCACCTGTCGTGGCGGTCCTTCCGGGACGGCCCCTGGTTCGGGGCTCTGCCCACCCTCACCGCTGCCGCCACGGCCACCGAGCGCCTGCGCCTGGGCACCCTGGTGACGTCGCCGAACTTCCGGCACCCGGTGACCCTCGCCAAGGAGCTGATCTCGCTCGACGACATCTCGGGCGGCAGGGTCACGCTGGGCATCGGCGCGGGCGGCAACGGCTTCGACGCCCAGGTGCTGGGACAGGAGGCATGGACGCCGCGGGAACGCGCGGACCGCTTCGGCGAGTTCCTCCCGCTGCTCGACCGTCTGCTCACCGAGGACGCGGTGAGCCACCGGGGTTCCCACTACTCCGCCGAGGAGGCCCGCAACATTCCCGGGTGCGTCCAGCGGCCCCGGCTCCCCTTCGCGGTGGCGGCGACCGGGCCGCGCGGGCTGAAGCTGGCGGCCCGGTACGGGCAGGCGTGGGTGACGACCGGCGACCCCAAGCTGTACGAGGCGGGGACCCCGGAGCAGTCGGACGCGGCCCTGCGCGGCCAGCTCGACAAGCTCGCCAAGGCGTGCGCCGACGTCGGGCGGGACGGTGCGGAGCTGGACCGGATCCTGCTGACCGGGTTCACGCCGGACCGGAGCCGGCCGCTGGAGTCCGTGGAGGCCTTCGTCGACTTCGCGGGGCGTCACCGCGAGCTCGGCTTCACCGAGATCGTGGTCCACTGGCCGATCGCGGACTCCGACTTCGCCGCGGACCAGGCCGTCTTCGAGGACATCGCGACCGAAGCGCTCACCCGGCTGGGCTGAGCGGCGGCGCCGCCCGGCCGAGGCCCGCGGACCGGTGACTTCGGGTACCGGTCGACGGGCCTCGGCCGGGCGGGGTTCTCACGCCGCGGCCGTCATTTCAGCCAGCCCTTCTCGAGCGCGATGAGCGCCGCCTCCACCCGGTTGGCGGCGCCGAGGCGGCGCATGATGACCGCCAGGTGCTTGCGGTAGGTGCGCACGGACACGCCGAGGCGCCGCGCCGCCGTCTCGTCCTTGTCGGCTTCTCTGAGCATGACGAGGATCTCGCGCTCGATGTCGGACGGCAGGTCCGTGTCCTCACCGGGGAGTTCCTCCGCGGCGGCCCACATGCGCTCGAAGAGGGTGACCAGGGTGGCCACCAGGCCGGGCTCGCGCACGAGCAGCGCACCCACGGAGGTGTGGGCCGGGTCGATGGGGGTCAGCGCGGCCGACCGGTCGACGATGATCACCCGCTCGATCGGGTGGTGGGAGATCCGCACCTCGGCTCCGTGCGAGACCAGGTCACGCATGTAGGTGAGCGTGGTCTCGTGCTGCAGGATCGCCGACCCCATGATCATGCGCATACGCACGCCACGGCGCAGCAACCGCATGTTGATCGGGTGCGACACGGCGATCGACTCCTCGGTGAGGCGGCCCATAGGCTCCGTGGTCAGGTCCTCGGTCCGGGCGAAGAAGGTCAGTTCGTCGATGGCCTCCCGGACCGCCTCGATCCCGTGCAGTTGCGTGATCATCCGGCTGTGGTCGTCCGTGTCGGCGCGGGGTGAGGGAGCGGCCGTCAAGCGCTCCCGGAACAGGGACTCGATGACCGCGTGCCGGGTCGCCTCGCTCTCCAGGTCCTCCCGCAGACGGCGCAGGCGGCCGTCGATCAGGGCGTCCACGGCCCGGGGCGGCGGGACCGGGCGTATCGCACCGTGGGTGTTGCGGGTGGCGAGCCCCAGCGCCACCAGCCTGTCCAGGGCCGACTGCTCGGACGGCGTGGCCTCGTCCTCACCGGGCTCCCGGGAGCCGGACGCGGACGAGTCGCGACGCAGCAGAGCGCGGTACAACCGCTCCTCTTCGTCGTTCACGCCTAGGAATGCGAGCAGATTGCCCATGTTTTTCCCCCTGTTTGATGATCGATCACACCGCGGTCCCTGGAATCCTGAGACGCCTGTACTCGACTGTCAACGACGGGTTGACGTCATACGTCCCCCTGGTTGCGGATCGGATGCGGGCTCGTGTCGGGGGTGGGCCCGGCGGGGCGGGAGAGCGCTGCAGCTTGAGGAATCCGCGGGTGCAGCAAGCTGCGCGCAGATGGCCTCGTGGCGGCCCCCGCCAGACGGCAGAGTCGTTCTCGCAAGGAAGCACGAACACCGCAGAACGAACGCCGCATCGAGCATCCGAGGAGACATCCTGTGAACCGTTCCACGTCCCGTAGCGCGCTGTCGTCCCGTCGCCGTGGACACGTCGTCGTCGGTCTGCTGACCGCCGTGACGATCGCCCTCGCCGGCCAGGGAACGGCCGCCGCCGCCGAACAGCCGGCGCAGAGCCGGACGGCGACGGAGACCGTGGCGGCGCACGGGACCGGGAACGGGACGGGTAACGGGGCGGCGCCCGCCGCCGGGCTCGGCCCCCTCGGGTGGCTCCACGTCCTCGGCGGTCTGCTGCCCGACGGAGTGACGCTGCCGAAGAACAACAACGACTGGCAGTAGCCCGCTACCGCGATCGCGGCCGGCCCGACCCGACGACGACCGAGGAGAACCCGAAGCCATGACCGACTACTCCGTGCTCCTCCCCTGCGTCCCCCGCCGTCTGGAGCAGGCACTCCCCTTCGCCGGACTCGTCCGGTGGACCGGGGCGAGCCGCCTCTGGCAGGGACAGGCGATGGTGATGGAGCCTCATCAGACCTTCACCGGTCTGGCCGGGGCCGGGTTCCGGGTCCCGACCGGCTTCGGCGTCACGCTGATGCCCCTGCGCCACCCGTACGAGGCGGCCCTGCAGGCGCGGTCCGTGGCGCTGGCCACCGGGGAACCGGTGATCGCGGGCTTCGGTCCCGGATCGACGGCCTTCCAGGAGAACATCCTCGGGGCCCCGTACGAGAAACCGCTCCAGGTGGCACGGCAGTACGTGACGGCGGTGCGCCGCCTGCTCGACGGCGAGACGGTCGTCATGGACGGTCCGCAGCTGACCTTCCGGGGGCAGCTGGCCCCCGTCGCGGCGCCCCGGGTCGACGTGGGTCTGGGAGTGCTGCGGCCGGCGATGGCGAGGCTGGCGGGCGAGGTGGCCGACGTGGTGATCACCTGGCTGACGCCGCCCGGGTATCTGCGGGACGTCATCCTGCCCGCGGTGGCCGAGGGCGCCGAACGCGCGGGGCGGACGTCATTGCCCCGGGTCGTCGCCATGGTCCCGACGGGACTGGAGAAGGAGGGGCGGGAGGGCGCCGGGCCCGCGCGGCTGGCGCTGGCCGGCAACGCGGCGCACATGCAGGCCCCGCACTACCGGGACATGCTCGGCCGGGCGGGAGTCGACGTGGGCTCCGGGCGGCTCGAGGACGTGGCGCGCGGTGTCGTGGAGACCGGCGCGTTCGCGGGCGGCGATCTGCCGCAGGTGGTCAAGGCGCTCCGGGTCTACGAAGACGTGGGAGTGGACGAGATCGTCCTGAACACCACCGCCGTGTGCAAGCTCTTCGGCGCCCAGGAGTCGCTCGCGGACCTGTCGGCGATCCTGCGGTCCGTCGCGTCACCGCACTGACCGACCGCTCGCCGTCGGCCCTGTGCCGGCCGCCGACCGTTCGCCGTCGGCTGTCCCGGCCGACCGTCTGTCGACGCTGTCGACAAGCGCTCGTCCCCGGCTGTCGCCGTCGCCCGGTCACCTCGTGACCGGCACCCCCGCGCCGCACCCGATTCCCTGCTGCCCGAGGCAGAGGGGGAAGCAGACCAGTAAAGGAACAACTGGCATGGACATGACCATTCGTGGGCGTCTGAAGCAGCACCTCATCTCCTGGGCCACCGCCTCCCCGCTCGCCGGACCCCCCGGCGCGGGCGTCGGCACGCTCGTCCTGGCCGACGCGGCGCACCTCCCCGCCGTCACGGCCGCCGGACTCGTCGGCCCCCGCACCCTCCTCCTGGCACCCGACGACGGCACCCGCGACCTCGCCCCCGCCGTCGGCTACCAGGGCAGCCTCACGGAGCCCGGCGACGAGTTCTCCAACGGCCAGGACTTCTTCCTGCAGACCCACGCCTACGCCGCCAGCCCCTTCATGACCGTCTTCGGGCCGACCGTCGTCCGCGTCTTCGACCGACACGACTTCGAGGTCTTCCTCGCCGACGCCGACCGGGCGCTCGCCGAGGGCGTCTTCCCCGAGTTCCTCCTCACCTCCTCGGTGCTGCTGGCCGACCCGGCCGCCCTGAGCGGTGCTGACGACCCGGCCGACGGACCGGCCCTGCGTCTGTACGCCGACCGCAACGGGCAGGTGTCCACCAGCCCGACGGGAGCGGTGCTCGGCACTGTCGACGACAGCCTCGACGCCCTCGCCGAGAGCTTCGCCCGAGCCGGGAACGCCGCCGCCGCACTCGACGCGGCACTGCCGGCGCAGACCCGGGCCGAAGCCCTGCACGGCCGCCCCTTCCTGGGCCGGTACCTCGCGGCGGTCGCCGCACTGCGCAGCCTCATGGCACGCGGAGCCACCGGCCTGAAGGTCTCCGGGTTCGGCTCCCGGCTGACGCCCGGGCTCGCCGTCTTTGGCGACGACCTGGCGGACCCCTCGCTGCCGATCGTGCTGTACGGGGACGAGGACTCCTACGTCGTGGCCGGCAGCCGGCTGTTCGCCGTCGACCGGCGGGCCGCCCGGACCCTGGAGTGCCTGCTCGCCACCTCCGGAGCGGCGGGCGACCGCGTCCCCGCCCACCACGTGGACCAGCTGGCCGAACTGCTCGCCTCGCACGGCCTGGCGCTGCCCGTACCGCTGCGCGTCCCGGCGGTCACGCGATGAGCGCCCCGGCCATGCCCCTCACGACGACCGCAGCGACCACGACAGCGGAAGCGGCCACGACGACCGAAGGGGGCGTCCTCGCCGCCCGCCGGAAGGCGGAGCTCGGCGGCAGGGCCCGCGTCTGCGGCCTGTACGACGCCCTCGGCGCGCCGGTCTACCACGACCTCGCCACCTACGACGACCCGGAGACCCGGGCCCTGCTGACCGCCGTGCGGACGACGCCCGGCCCTCTGCTCGACCTCGCGGCCGGCTCCGGACGGTTCACCCTGCCGCTGCTCGCCACCGGCCGGGAGGTCACCGCCCTCGACCTGTCCACCGACATGCTGGCGCTGCTGAGGACCCAGCTGGACAGGGCCCCGGCGTCGATGCGGGCCCGCTGCACCGTGGTGCAGGGCGACATGTCCCGGTTCGCCCTCGGGCGGACCTTCCCGCACATCCTGCTCGGCACCACCTCGCTCTCGCTCCTGGACGAGGACGGACGGGCGGGTCTGTACCGCAGCGTCCTGGCACACCTCGCCGAAGGCGGCCGGTTCCTGCTGACCGTCCTGGAACGGGGCGACGCGGACGGCCCCGACGAGACGGTCGTCCGGGCCACCGGGGCCGGCGGCACCGTCTACGAGCTGTACGAGCACTGGCCGGCCGGCGCCGACAGCCGCACCGTCACCCTGTTCCCCGCCGACCCGCCGCAGGACGACAGCCCCGTCATCGTCTGCACGGACCGCGTGGCCGTCCTCGACCTGCCCCGCCTGGAGGAGGAACTCGCCGCGTCCGGCCTGACGGTCACCTCCCGCCGGCTCCTCTCGCCGCCCGACGAGCGTCACCGCGTGACACTCCTGACCACGGAAGCCTCCCGATGACCGCGCTCTGGCCCTACCTCATACCGCCCTCCAGTCACGGCGACGACAGCCTCTGCGCCGTCGGCGCGGCCGGCCACCGCGTCACCTTCGCGGACGGCAGCACCGCCCTCGACGCCGACAGCGGACTGTGGAACGTGAACCTCGGCTACGGCAACGCGGCGATCGCCGGGGCCGTCGCCGAAGCCGCCGCACACGCCTCCTACCTCGGGGCCTTCCGCTTCGAGAACAGCTACGCCCGCCGCGCCGCCGAGGACCTGCTGCGGGTCTGCGGGCCCGACCACTACGCCCGGGTGCTCTTCTCCACCGGCGGCGGCGTCGCCAACGACGCGGTCATGAAACTGGCGCGGATCTACCACGCCGTACAGGGCAGGCCCGGACGGAATCTGGTGGTCGCCCTGCGGGGCAGCTTCCACGGACTGACCTTCGGCGGCTTCGCCCTGACCGGGGAGGACCTCGGGCAGCGGGTCTACGGAGTGGACCAGCGGCTGATCCGCCACGTCACCCCGAACGACACCGCCGAACTGGGCCGGCTGATGACCGCCCTCGGCGGCCAGGTCGCCGCAGTGGTGGTGGAACCCGTCGTCGGCACCGGGACCGTCCCGCTCGACGAGTCGTTCGTGGCCGAACTGGGCCGGCTGCGCGACGAGCACGGCTTCCTCCTGGTCGCCGACGAGGTGGCCACCGGCTTCGGCCGCACCGGAAGCTACTTCGCCTCCGAGAGCTGGCCCGGCCTGCCCGACGTGCTCGTCACGTCCAAGGGCCTGACCAACGGGGCCTGCCCCGCCGCCGCCCTGGTGATGTCCCACCGGGTGACCCGGGCCCTCGTCGAGCACGACACGGTGTTCGCCCACGCCGAGACCCAGGGCGCGACGGCACTCGCCTGCGCCGCGATCAGCGCCACCATCGCCGAGATGGAGCGCCTCGACGCGGTGAACGCCGGCCGCGACGTCGCCGCCTGGCTCCAGCAGGGTCTGGCGGAACTGGTCGAGCGGCATCCGCTCGCCACGCACGCCACCGGCGTCGGCTGCTTCCGCACCCTGCACCTGACGCACCCCGACGGCCGCGCCCTGGCCGGAACGGACGTCGCCGACCTCATCACCCGGATCCGGCACGCGGGCGCCCTCGTCCACCCCGGTCCCTCCGGCATCCAGCTCGTGCCCTCCCTGACGTACAGCCGTGACGAGGTCGCCGAGCTCATGACCTGTGTCGAGGAGGGCCTCGACAGCCTGCTGCCGGCGACCGCCCTGGCCGCGAGGAGCTGACCCCATGCCCGTCTCTCTCGACGCCTACGACCGGATTCCCGGACTGCTGCGGGAACTGCGCCCCACCGGCGTGACCGTCCTGGCCGACCCGGCCGTGGCCGACCACGCCGTCACCCGGAACGTCACCGCCGAGATCGTCCGCGCCGGGTTCACGCCCACCGTCGCGGTCACCCCGGCGGACGGCGGGATGCGGGCCGTGGAGGCCCACGCCTCCCGGTTCTCGCCCGGTGAGCTGGTCGTCGGCGTCGGCGGGGGCAGCACCCTCGACTTCGCGAAGCTCTCGGCCGCCGTCGGCCGCCGTCCCGGACTCCTGCGCTACCTGACCTCCGCACAGCGCAGCGGCCTCGTGGCGCTCCCGCTCACGGCGGGAGAGCACGCCGAGGTCCTCGCGGTCCCCACCACCCTGGGCACCGGCAGCGAGGCGGGACCCGTGGCCTGCTTCCCGCACGAGGACGGCAAACGCATCGCGATGGGGGAGTGCCTGCGCCCCCGTGCCGCCCTCCGGGTGCCCGAGGCCACCGAGACCCTCCCGGGGCCGCTCGTCCTGGACGGCGTCCTCGAAGCGGTCTTCAGGACCGTCATCCCGTACAGCAGCGACACCCTCGACCTTCCGGAACAGGACGCCGCCGTGGAGGAGTTGGCGGGAGAACTGCTGACGGCCGGCGACGAACTGGCCCGGCACCTCGCCGCCGGCCGGCCGGCCCCCGCGCCGGAGCGGCTGCGGGTCGCCCGGCTCAGCGCCGAGAGTCAGCGCGGAGCCATCAACGTCGGACGCAGCCCCTACGCGGTGAAGTGCTGGGCCCTCGCCAACGAGCTCTCCACCACGCTGGGACTGGCCAAGATGCGCGCGGTCGCCGCCCTGTGGCCGGTCGTGTGGCGGCAGGCCCTGCGGGGGGACACCCGCTTCGGCAGCGCCGACCGCGTCCACCGCCTGTGGGAGCGCCTGGGGCAGCGGGCCCCGTGGCTCGCGCCACGGCCCGACGACGGCCTCGAACAGCTGATGCACCGCTGGCGGATCGACCGCACCGTGCACCTCGCCCCGCACCTGCGCCACCACGTCGCCCTGCGCAGTGTGCGCGCCTGGGGCGCCGGACTTCCCACCCTCGCCGGGTTGAGCGCCGACGACGTCGTCGCGCTCCTCGCCGAGGCCACCGAGCCGAGCGCCTTCCCGGCCGGCTCCCCCGAACCCCTCCCGGCGGCCTGAGCGCCGACCGGGAGGAGCACAGCACCACCCGCACCACCCACCGGACAGCGTCCCGGAGAAGCCGGGCGCACCGAACACAAGGAGAACGTCATGACGAAGCACACGCTGGTCGAGCAGGAGCTGCAGGAGCTCGGCACCGAGCTGGAGATGCAGGAGCTGGAGGCCGTGCAGGCCCCGGGCTGGGCCACCAGCGTCGGCGTCAGCGTCGGCATCTCGATCGTCTCCGTCGCCTGGAGCCTCACCTGATCGAGCCGGCTCCGGCCGTCCGATCCGCCGTGCCGTGCCCCGCGCACGGCAGGACATCCCCCGACGGCTGCCGCACGGCTCCGTAAGCCGCGTGGCAGCCGGGGGGAACCCCGGAACCCCGGGTCAGCACGCACCACATCCGCCGCAACAGCCGAGAGAGGCCACTGACATGAGCGAGAACCCGGGCACCGTCGAGAGCTTCGACAACGCCGACCTGGTCGAGCTGGAGATGCAGGAGCTGGAGGCGCTGGAGGCCCCGGGCTGGGGCACCATCAGCGCCGTCTTCTCCGCCGGTGTCTCGGTCGGTGTCTCGATCACGCTGACCTGATCCGTTCCGCACCGTCCCGACACCCGCCGAACCACCGAGAGAGGCAACCGACATGAGCGAGAACCCGGGCACCGTCGAGTCCTTCGACAACGCCGACCTGGTCGAGCTGGAGATGCAGGAGCTGGAGGCGCTGGAGGCCCCGGGCTGGGGCACCATCAGCGCCGCCTTCTCCGCCGGCGTCTCGATCGGCGTCTCCGTCACCCTCACCTGAGCCGTACCGCCCGCACCATCCGCACTGCTCGTGCGACCGCACCACCCGCACCACCGCACCACCCGCACCGACCCAACCCGTAGAACACCTCTGAGAGGACACCACCATGGCTGAGAACCTGGGCGCCATCGAGAACGCCGAGCTCGTCGAGCTGGAGATGCAGGAGCTCGAGACCCTCGAGGCCCCCGGCTTCTGGACCGGCGTCTCCATCGGCACCGCCATCAGCGCCTCCGTCGCCACCTCGATCACCCTCACCTGAGAGCGACACCGGCGAGCGCACTGACGCGGTGGGAGACGGAGTAGCCGGATCCCTTCCGCACCTCGGAACCCGACTCGGGTGAGACCGAGGATCTGCGGTGGTCCGGCCGGCTTCGGCCGGCCGGACCACCGAAAGGGTGCCGCGCGCTCTCCTCCTCCCCGCCGCCGTCCCGCAAAGGAAACGCCAGTGAGCGCTGTCACGAGCCCCCCGCCACCCACCGTCCCGGCCCACACGAGGCACCCCCGCCTCGCCCCGAGCGCCGAGGTCCACTCGCCCGCCGACGGACAGGGCGACTGGGTTCTCCAGCACGGCGCCCGCTACGTACGGATCACCGAACACGTCGCGGATCTCGTCCAGGAGCTGGACGGGGAGCGCGACCACGCGACCCTCGCCGCACGGCTGGGCGGAGCCTGGAGCACCGAGCGGGTGGGCAGCGCGATCTCGCGGCTCGACTCCCTCAGACTGCTCGACGACGGCGAGACCAAGGCGCCCGCCGTCGCCCCCCGATTCCAGATCGTCCCCCCGATGACCCTCCAGCTCACGCTGCTGCGGCCGGGACGCACGATGCAGGCCCTGCGCCCCGTGTTCGCCCGCCTCTTCTCCCGGGGGGCGGTGGCGGCCGGGATGCTCTGCGTCCTGCTCGGCGCCGGCGCTCTGATCGCGCAGCGCGACGCCGTCGCGGTCACGCTGAACAGCCCGCTCTCCGCGGTCTCGTTCACCGGAGTGCTCGTCGCGCTGCTGCTCGGCGTCTCCCTCCACGAGCTGGGTCACGCCGCCGTCCTCATCCGCTACGGGGGCCGGCCCTCGCGCATCGGCGTCATGCTCTTCTACCTGATGCCGGCGTTCTTCTGCGACGTCTCGGACGCCTGGCGCCTCCCCGACCGCCGGCAGCGGGTGCACACCGCGCTCGCCGGGCCCGCGGTCCAGACCTCCCTGGCGGCCGCCTCGGCCCTCGCCGCCTGGCCCCTCGCGGACGGCACCGCCAAGACCTGCCTGCTGTTCTTCGCCGTCACCAGCTACGGAACGGCCCTGCTCAACCTGACGCCGTTCATCAAACTCGACGGCTACATCGCGCTGATGAGCCACGTGGACGTTCCGTACCTGCGCGACCGCGCCATGGCCGACGCTCGCCGCGCCCTCGCCCGCTTCCTGTTCGGCGGCACGTACCAGCGCGAACTGCCCACCCGCTGGACCGTCGTGTACGGCTTCGCCTGCCTCGCCTTCCCGGTGTACTTCCTGAGCACCGCCCTGCAGACCTGGCTCGGCACCCTCCAGCGGGTCGGCTGGGTCGGACTCCTCCTGGCCGCCTCCGGGCTCTCGTACATCGTGTGGATGCTGGTCCGCGGCGCCCTTCGGCTCTCCGCCGAGGTCAAGGCCGCCGGAGTCCGCCGGGCCCGGGCCGGGGCCGTCTGCGGCGCGCTGGCCGCCGCCGTCTGCGCCGCGCTGTTCCTGCCCGTGCAGCAGACGGTGGCCGCCGCCTACGTCACCGACGCCTCCGGCACCCGGCTCGTCCTGCCGCAGGGCTCGTCGGCCGAACTGATCCACGCCGGGCAGCGCGTGACGCTGAAGACGAACGGCCTGGTGCTGCAGGACGACGTCGCGACCGCCCGGGTGGGAGCCGCTCCGGCCGCGCAGACCGAGGTTCCGGTCTCCACCTACTTCCCCGTGGACCTCGGAAGCGCCGTGGGCATGGACTCGACGGCCTTCTCCCTGGACCTCGACCGCACCCCGACGCCGGCCACCGGCACCGCCGAGGTCGAGCTGGGCAGCGTGCCCCTGTGGAAGTCCCTCCACCGCACCTACGTGCTCCCGTTCCTGCCCTTCTGACTCTGGAGACACCGTGCTCGACACCCGGTTCATCAACTTCTGCCGCGCGGACTCGCTCTTCTACGACGCCCCCGCCGCCGAATCCACCGGCGCGGACTTCCACGAGGGCCGGACCCTGCCCGAGGGCTGGACCGCCACTCGAGGACGGGAGTGGACCGTCTGCGTCCCGCCGGACTCCCGGATCCCCGACCAGGGCTGGAAGATCCACGTCGCGGCCTCCCCCGACAACGCGGCCGAACTCCTCGACGCGGTCGTCCCGTACTGCGTCGAGCACGGGCTGATGTTCAAGTACATCTCCGACCTGGAGACGCTCGGCCGGCGCGGCAGCAAGTACGGGGACCGCACCGCCAGCGGGAAGTTCATCACCGTCTACCCGGTCGACGAGACGGCTCTGCGCACCGCCCTCGACGACCTCGACGGCCTCGTCGGAGGGACGCCCGCACCCTCCGTGCTGAGCGATCTCCGTTGGAAGCAGGGGCCGTTGTACGTGCGTTACGGTGGCTTCGTGCTGAAGACCACCCGCCTCAAGGATGGCACCCTGGCACCCGCGATCACCGCGCCGAACGGCGAACTCGTCCCCGACGAGCGGCGCCCCGGCTTCCGTCCCCCCGCCTGGGTCACCCTCCCCTCCTTCCTCCAGGAGGCGGCCGACGAGCGGCGCCGCGGCACCCTCACCGACTTCCCCTTCCGCGTCTACAAGGCCCTCCACTTCTCCAACGGAGGCGGCGTCTACCGCGCCGTCGACAAGCGCGACGGAACCGAGGTCCTGCTCAAGGAGGCCCGTCCGCTCGCCGGTCTCGACGCGGCCGGCGACGACGCCGTCACCCGCCTCGAGCGCGAGCACTGGGCGCTGTCCCGGCTCTCCGGTCTGCCGTCCGTGCCCACCCTGAGGGACGTGCGCAAGGGGAACGAACACCTCTTCCTCGCCCGCGACTACGTCGACGGCACTCCGCTCACGGAGCTCGTCCGCCTGCGGCACCCCTTCGGCACCACCGACAACACGGCGCGGGCCCGCGCGGAGTACACGGCCTGGACGCTGCACATCCTGGACCAGGTCGCCGAGGGCGTGGCCGCCATGCACGAGCGCGGTGTGGTCTTCGGCGACCTGCACCCGGGCAACGTCCTCGTCCGCCCCGACGACACCGTCGCCTTCATCGACATGGAGACCGCCACCCCCGCCGAGGAGATGCGCGCGCAGGCCATGGGCTCCCTCGGCTTCCGGGCCCCCGACCACCTCCGGGGTCCCGACGTCGACCTGTTCGCGCTCGACGTGCTCCGGCTGACCATGTTCGTCCCCATGCCGCACGTCGTGCCGTGGGGCACCGAGAAGATCCGCACCCTGATCGACGTGGCCGCCCGTGACTTCCCCCTTCCCGAGTCCTTCGTCCGGCAGATCGAGCGCGGTCTCGGCGACGACGTCCTGGGCGCGCGGACGGAGTACGGCGTGCGCTGGCCCGCCGCCGGGGAGGAGACCGGGAGCCTGATCGCGGACATCGCCGGCTCCATCGTCGAGGCGGCCACCCCCGAGCGGACCGACCGTCTCTACCCGGGCGACGTCTCGCAGTTCATGGTCGACGACGGCGGCGTGACCTTCGCGTACGGGGCGGCGGGTGTCCTCTGGGCGCTGCACCGCGCCGGCGCCGAGCCGCCCGCCGAACACGTCCAGTGGTTCCTCGACCGGTCCGAGCGGGTCGCCGGCGACGGCCCCGGCTTCCTCACCGGCCTCGCCGGCGTCGCGTACACCCTGGAGGAGCTCGGTCGTCCCGACGCCGCCGACGCGGTCATGGACCGGGCCTTCGCCGGTTGCGACGCCAACGTGGGGTCCACCCTGGCGACCGGCCTCTCCGGCCTCGGTCTGACCGCGCTGCACCTGTCCGTCCGGCGCGGTGACGACCGGCGCCTGCGCCAGGCGCTCGAACTCGCCGAGCGGCTGCCCGACACCCCGGCGCCCCAGCGCGTGGGACTGCTGCACGGTCGCTGCGGCCGCGCTCTCCTCCTGCTGCGCCTGTACGAACACACCGGCCGCACCGACCTGTTGGAGCGGGCCCTGGCCGAACTCCACGCCGAACTGGAGCGCATCGGCGGCGACGACTTCGACGACCGCTTCCTCAGCGCCGGACTCGAAGGCTCCGCGGGCATCCTGATCGCCCTGCGCGCCGCACTGCGGCACACCCCCGACGACATACGGATACGTGCCGCCGTGGACCGGCTGCGGACCTTGCGGCGCGGCGGCTTCGCCACCTCGTGCGGCCTTCTGCACGGCCGCGGCGGTGAGCTCCTCGCCCTCGCGGACGGTGGCAGCGAGATCGAGCGGGACGTCCTGCGCTTCCACCTGGACGCCCTCGGCTGGGAGGCGATAGCCGCCGAGCCCGGACGCGTCGACTTCCTCGGCAACTACGGCTACCGCCTCTCCACCGACCTGGGCACCGGTTCGGCGGGAGTCCTGCTGGCCCTCGCCGCCCTGCGCGACGGCGCCCCGGCCCTGTCCTTCCTCGCCCCCTCGGCCGCCGGGGCGCGACGGTGATCGACATCCCGACCACCCTCGACCCGGCCTCGGGCATCGCCCTGAGGTACGCGGTCACCCCGCCGCACGACGGCGATCCGCTGTGGAGCAGCGCGGTCGAACTCCAGCCGGTGGACGGGTTCGAGGCGATCGTCGGCTCCCTCGCTTCCGCAGCTTCCGTGGGAGCGGCGGGCTCCGTGGGAGCGGGGGGCGCCGGGGGCGTTCGTCCGGGCGCCACCGCTGCGACCCGCTCCGCCACGGCCACGGCCACGGCCACGGCCCCCGCCGGGCCGGACGCCGGCGTCTGCGACCTCCCGCTGTCCGCCCGGTTCGCCGGGGCCAGCGGCGCCTCCCGGGTCGACGCGCTGCTGCGCGGAGCGGGCGAGGCCGTCGAGCGGCGCGCCCTGCACCCCTCGGCCGCGCACCCCGCCCGCTTCGGCAACGCCGCCGGCCTGGCCGCCACGACGCTGTACGCGCACCACCCGGACCACGCCCTGTCGCACCCGGACGCCGAGACGGCCGACCTGTACTGGTACGAGGCCCGGGACCTGGACACCGGCGCGCCCGTCCTGGTCCCCGCGGACCTCGTCGACTGGCCGGCGCGTCGGGCCGACCTGTTCGATCCGAGCCCGTCCGGGGCGGCGGCCGGCGCGAGCCACCAGACCGCTCTCGCCGCGGCGATGATCGAGGTGACGGAACGGGACGCCCTCACCGTCGCCTGGGGCCGCCGCTTGCGTCTGCCGACGTACGTCCCGTCGCCCGCCGACACCGGGCTCTCGGCGATGTGGCGGCGGGCGCGCGAGGAGGGGCTGACCCCCGTCCTCGCCCGGATTCCCACGGCAGTGCCCGGACTCTGGTGCATGACCGGCTTCCTGATCGATCCGGAGGGACCGGGCGCCCTGGCCGCCGTCGGCATGAAGGCGTCGACGCGGCCGGCCGAGGCCGCCGTCAAGGCGTTCCAGGAGGCGTGGCAGGTACGGGCCGCGCTGCGGGCGCTGCGCGGCCAGGGCGAGACCGGGCGCCTCGCCCCGATCGTGACGGAGCACGACCGGCTCCGCCACATGCTCACCGGCACCGCGTACGAGAGCGTGCGCGACTGGGTCGCGGGCTTCCGGGAGCCGGAACCGTTGCCGGCTCCCCCGCCCGCGCGTGACCTGGAGGCGGAGGACATCCGGCGGGCCCTCACCGCCGACGGAGCGGGTCTCCTCGCCGTGGACCTCACGCCGCGCCTCCCGTCGGCGGTCGCCGCCATGGGCTGGCATGTCGTCAAGGTGCTGGCGCCCGGCTACCAGGGCCTGCGGATGGACGAGACGCACCTGTGGAGCTGGCACCTGCCCCGACTGGAGTCCGCGCCCGAGCGCACCGGCTGCGCCGCCGGGCTGGACGACCCATGCGAAGCGGCCCCGCACCCGCTGCCCTGACCCGACGGCGGTCCGCCGCCGCTCGAATCCCCCCACCAGAGCAACCGATCAACCGAGCTGAGAGAAGACACAGATGTTGGAACTGGAAGAACTCGTACGAGACTTCGGCGATCACCGTGCCGTCGACCGGGTCTCCTTCCGGGTGTCCAGAGGCCGGTTGACCGGATTCGTCGGCGGGAACGGCGCGGGCAAGACCACCACCATGCGCATGATCATGGGCGTACTGGCTGCGAACGGCGGCGAGATCCGCTGGGACGGCGTTCCCGTCACGGCCGCCGACCGCAGGGACTTCGGCTACATGCCGGAGGAGCGGGGTCTCTACCCGAAGCAGACGGTTCTCAGCCAGCTCGTCTATCTGGCCCGGCTCCGAGGCCAGGGCGCCGCCGACGCCCGCGGCCACATCCTCGAACTGCTCGACCGTCTCGGTCTCGCGGAGAAGAGCCAGGCCCGGCTGGAGTCCCTGTCCCTGGGTAACCAGCAGCGTGTGCAGATCGCGGCCGCCCTGCTCGGCTCCCCCAAGCTGCTCGTCCTCGACGAGCCCTTCTCCGGGCTGGACCCGCACGCCGTCGACACGATGGCCGAGCTGCTGCGCGAGTACGCGGCCGCGGGCACCCCGGTGCTTTTCTCCTCCCACCAGCTCGACCTGGTCGAGCGGCTCTGCGACGACCTGGTGATCATGGCCACCGGTCATGTCGTCGGCAAGGGCACCGCCGACGAGCTCCGGCACCGCGACAAGCTCCGGTACCACCTGGTCACCGGTGCGCCGGCCGGCTGGGCCCGCGACGTCCGCGGTGTGACCGACGTCGAGGAACTGCCCGACGGAGCACACGTCGAGCTCGCCGCCGACGCCGATCCCGGCGCGCTCCTGACGGAGGCCCTGCGCCGCGGACCCGTGCATGCCTTCACCCCTGTCGTTCCCAGCATCGCCGACGTCTACCGGGAGATGACCTCCGCATGAGCACCGTGACCTCGAACCCCGCGCACCGGTCCGAGACGTCGCCCGATCCGCAGGGCACGCCCGCGGCTTCCGGTACCCCGCCCCGTACGGCCACCGCGGCCGCCTGGCGGATCGTCGCCGCCCGCGAGATCTCGGTGAAGCTCACCAACCGCGGCTTCCTGCTGTCGACACTGGTCACCCTCGCCCTGATCGTGGGCGCGATCGGACTGCAGCTCTACCTGGCGGACTCGATGGGGAAGATCACCGTCGCGGTGGCCGACCAGCAGGCCGGCCGGATCGCCGCCCAGGCCGAGCAACTGGCCGTGCGGGCGGACCAGGACGTCGAGATCACGGTCCGGCAGAAGTCGTCCGCCGATCAGGTCCGCGAGGCCGTGCGGTCCGGCGACGCCGAGGCCGGGCTCCTGCTCGAGGGCGGTCGCTGGGTCCTGTTGGGTGACACCGGGCAGAACGACATCGCCGCCACCTGGATCGGTGCCGCCGTGCAGTCGAAGGCCCTCGCCGAGAACGCGCAGGCCGCCGGAACCAGCCTGACGGCCCTCAGCCAGGGGGCGGAGGTCAAGCACGTCCTGCTGTCGGCCGACAAGACGCCCGAGGGCGCGGTCCGGATGACGACTTACTTCTTCGGCTTCCTCTTCTACCTGGCCGCGGTCCTGCTCGGGGCCGCGCTGGCGACCAGCGTCGTGGAGGAGAAGCAGAACCGCATCGTGGAGCTCATCGCCTCCTCCGTGCCGCTGCGGTCGCTGCTCGTCGGCAAGATCGTCGGTTCCACGCTGCTGGCGCTCGCCCAGATGGCGTTGTTCTGCCTGGTCGGCATCGGCGGCCTGGTGGCCACGGGCGAGCAGGACTTCCTCGCCGACATCAGCTCGGGACTGGGCTGGTTCCTCGTCTTCTACGTCGTGGGCATCGCCGTCCTGGCCTGCCTGTTCGCCGCCGCGGGCGCGCTCGCCACCCGGAGCGAGGACATCCAGTCCACCACGACCCCGGTGAACGCGATCACCGCCCTGGTGTTCATCGTCGGCGTCACCGTGACCGGCAATGTGCGCGAGATCCTCTCCTTCATCCCGTTGACCTCGACCGTCACCATGCCGGCCCGCGTCCTCGCGGGCGAGACCGCCTGGTGGGAGCCGGCCGCCGCGCTCGGTCTGTCGATCGCCGCCGCTGTGCTCATCGTCGGGGTGAGCAGCCGGGTGTACCGCCGGGCGCTCCTGCAGACCGACCGCAAGCTCTCGTTCCGCCAGGCCATGAAGCTGACGGACTGACCGCCCGGCGCCATCCGCGCCACCGCCTCACCTGCGCCATCGCACCACTCGTACTACCCGCACCACTTGCTCAGTCTGCCCGTACTGCGAAACACCCCACCTCAACCGGAAGGAAACTCCGATGACCGCCTCTCGTTCCCGCACCACGTTCGCCGCCCTCCTGGCCGTGCTCGCCTGTGTGGAGGTGATGCTGATCAGCAGCGACACCTCCGACGGCGTCCGTTACGGCGTCGGCGCGGCACTCGCCGTCGGGATCCTCGTGGTGGTCGGCCGGCTCGCCAAGGGCGGCTCGTCCGACTGACCGACGATGCGACTCCTCGTCCGGGGCCGGCCGTACCCAGGTGGCCGACCCCGGATCACGGTCGGCGCACGGACCCCCGGGGGTTGGGGGACGGCAGCCTGCCCCACCACCCTCCCTTCACTTCGTCATGCGGAGCCGTCCATGAGCTTCTCCCACCAGGTGTCGATCACCGGTCCGTCCGGGGCGCCACCAGAGACCGCCGTGATCCGTTTTGTGGCCCTCCTCCCGGAGGGCTGGCATGCCGAGGTCGGCGAGTTCCAGGGCGACCTCGCCCGTCTCCGGATCACGGCCCCGCCGGGAACCACCCCGTCCGAGGCCACCCGGATGGCCGCCGACATCCTGTCCCGGCCCGGTCTTCAGGGTTGGCGGCTGACCGACCACTGACGCACGCACGGTTTCACGTGAAACCATCCCGTGGCGGTTTCACGTGAAACCGTCAGCGTGCGCGCCCGCCGAGCCACGGGCTGAGCCCGACCAGGATGAACTCCTTGTGCACCCGGTCCCGCGGCAGCGGCACCATCAGGAAGTGGGCCGGGGGAAAGCGCCGGACCTTCACCCAGGCGTGGCCGTCGTAAAGGGCACGGAGAAACGCGGGGACGTCATCGCGCTGGACGTCGGGGCACTCGACGCCGTCGACGGTGATCAGAGCGTCGTCGTCGGGATAGAGCCGCACACTCACGCTCGGCCGCCCGCCCAGTTCTACGTAGGCCTCGTGCGGCAGCGAGCCGTCGGGATCGGCGGTGACGCCGACGCCGGCGGCGGAGCGGCGGGAGGTCTGATCGGCGCCGATGTCATGGGTGACCTCGATCTCCAGCGCGTACTCGGCGGCGAGGGCACGCAGGACGGTGACAGCCGCCTCGGTGGTGGGCAAGTGGTCCATACCTGTGATCATGCCCAAGAACCGTCCGGCGCGGCGACAGAACCGTCCGGCGCGGGGACCCGGACCGCGCTTCAGTGGCGCTCGGGGAACCGCAGGTACCGCGGGGGCACGGACTTCGTCAACCACACGCCGTTGGCGCTGAGATGGAAGACATGACCGTCCTGGTGCATGGCCCCCGCGTCGACGGAGAGGACCACGGGGCGGCCCCGGCGGGCGCCGACCCTGGTCGCCGTCTCCCGGTCGGCCGAGAGGTGCACGTCGTGCCGGTTCATCGGCCGCAGCCCCTCGGCCCGGATGGCGTCAAGCGAGCGGGCCCCGGTCCCGTGGTAGAGGTACGACGGCGGGACGGCCGGCTCCAGCCCGAGGTCGACCTCGACGCTGTGGCCCTGACTGGCGCGGATCCGGGTGCCGTCGATCGCGAAGCGCTTCTTGTCGTTCGCCGCGACGACATGGTCCAGCTCGTCACGGGTGAAGCGGAAGCCGTGCTCGGCGCACGCCGAGATGAGCTCGTCGATCTCGACCCAGCCGGCCGCGTCGAGGGTGAGACCGATGCGCTCGGGCTGATGACGCAGGTGCTTCGAGAGGTACTTCGACACCTTCACGGTGCGTCTGTCGTCCCCGCCGTTGGCAGGTCCGTCCTTTTCGTTCATCCGCTCAGCATGACGGGAGAGACGCGCATCACGCATTCAGTTTTGACGCCGAGGTTTGATCCACAAGCAACTACGGTTATCCACAGGCTATTTGACGATTCTGTGGACAACCGACTTTCCTCGAAGGGGATTTCCCCAACACAAAGGTGACTCCACGTCACTTGAGGGCACGCCGGCCAGCACCCCGGTGAACAGGGTCTGTTCGGCCGTGCGGGCTTCTCACAGGGGCGGACCCACCCGCGCCAGCGCCCTCAACGCCCTGGGCAGGAAACGAGACAGCGCGTGCGCGGTCTTCGCCTCCGGAGTGACCGCGACCATCGCCTCGTCGTGCACCACCGCGCGCAGGATCGCCTTCGCGACCTTCTCCGGAGGGTAGTTGCGCATCCCGTACAGGCGGGCGGCGCGCTTCTGCCGACGCCGTTCCTCCTCCGCGTCGACTCCCACGAAGGTCGCCGTGGACGTGATGCCGGTGTTCACCAGACCGGGGCAGATCGCCGTCACCCCGACGTCCCGGCCCGCCAGTTCGGCACGCAGGCACTCGCTCAGCATCAGCACCGCGGCCTTGGAGGTGCTGTAGGCCGGCAGTGCCCTGGAGGGCTGGAAAGCCGCCGCCGACGCGATGTTGACGATGTGACCGCCCTGCCCGCGCTCGGCCATCGGCCGGCCGAGGAGTCGGCAACCGTGAATGACGCCCCACAGGTTGACGTCCAGCACCCGACGCCAGTCGTCGGACGTCGTGTCGAAGAAGGACCCCGACAGACCGATGCCGGCGTTGTTCACCAGGACGTCCAGCACGCCGTGGTCGGTGTGCACCTTCGCGGCGAGTTTCTCCATCGCCTGCTCGTCGGAGACGTCGACTGCCTCCGCCCATGCGGCGGTTGCGCCGACCCGGCGGGACAGCTCGGCGGTGCGGGCCGCGCTGTCCGCATCCCGGTCGACGGCGACGACGCGCGCGCCCGCTTCGGCGAACGCGAGCGCCGTGGCCCGCCCGATGCCGCTGCCCGCACCGGTGACGAGCACCAACTGCCCGGCGAAACGCTCGGCATACGGATCGGCGGCGCGCCCCCGCCGCGGGCCGCCGCCGTTCCTCCGGCGCCTCCCGGCCGTCTCGAGCGCGCCGGACGCCCCGGCCGCCGCGCCGGCCCCGTCGCCCGCGTCAAGGCCGGCTCCGGGGCTGCTTTCCCCGCCGTTTCCGTTCCCCCGGGTCTCGACCGACGTGACGAAGTCGTCGATCCAGGACGCGAGTCGGTCGGGTCGGGTGCGCGGGATCCAGTGCCCGGCCGGCAGGGTGCGACGCGTCAACCGCGGGACCCAGTGCTCGAGTTCGTCGTACAGGCGCTCCGACAGGAAGCGGTCGCCGAGGGGCGTGATGAGCTGCACGGGCACGTGCGCGTGCGCGTCGGCGCGCGGACGGCGCAGCCGGGTCCTGACGTTGTCCCGGTACAGCCAGGCGCCGTTGGCCGCGTCCGACGGCAGCGACGGCGTCGGATAGGCGTCGGCGGGAACCTTCTCCATCCGCCGCAGGATGCCGGGCCAGCGCCTGCCGAGCGGTCCGCGCCAGGCGAGTTCGGGCAGAGCGGGGGTGTGCAGCAGGTACACGTACCAGGACTTGGCTCCCTGGCCGAGGAGTTGACCGACCCGGCGCGGGGTCGGCCTGTTCACCCGCGCGGCGATCCAGTGGCCGAAGTGGTCGAGGGACGGCCCGGACAGGGAGGTGAAGGACGTGATGCGGCCCTCGGTGCGCCGGACGGTCACGAACTCCCAGGCCTGCACCGAACCCCAGTCGTGCCCCACCAGATGCACCGGCCCGTCCGGGCTGACCGCGTCCGCGACCGCCAGGAAGTCGTCGGTCAGCTTCTCCAGGGTGAACCCGCCCCGCAGCGGCTTCGGCGCCTCGGACCGGCCGTGGCCCCGGACGTCGTACAGCACCACGTGGAAGCGGGCGGCCAGCCGGGACGCGACCTCGGACCACACCTCCTTGCTGTCCGGGTAGCCGTGCAGCAGCACCACCGTCGGCTGCCGCGGATCGCCGAGTTCGACGACGCACAGCTCGATCCCGCCGGTTCGCACCCGGCGCTCGCGCGCGCCCTCCAGCATCGTCACTTCCCCTCCGCCCCGGCCGCGGCGCCGACCGCCGCACGCGCCCGTCGTCCGAGCCCGTCGTCCGCGCCCGTATCCCGACCAGGCTGAATCTGGCACTTGTTAGAGAAGTCGTCAACAGGGCGGGTTCGAGCCGTGGCGGCCACGTTCCGTAGCTCTCAGGCAGGGGATCCCCTACGGGCCCGTACATCTGAGGTCTGAGGCGAAGACGGCTCTGAAGTCTGACGAAATTCGTGGCGTGCGTCACTAATTTTATGGACGTGACTGTGATCGCGACCGAAAGCCTGAGCAAGCGGTTCCCCCGGGTGACCGCTCTTGACCGGCTCTCCGTGGACGTCGGGCCCGGTGTGACCGGGCTCGTCGGAGCCAACGGGGCCGGCAAGTCCACACTGATCAAGATCCTGCTGGGTCTGTCGCCCGCCACGGAGGGCCGCGCCGAGGTGCTCGGCCTCGACGTCGCCACCAAGGGCGCCGCCATCCGCGAGCGGGTCGGCTACATGCCGGAGCACGACTGCCTGCCGCCCGACGTCTCGGCCACCGAGTTCGTCGTGCACATGGCGCGGATGTCCGGCCTGCCGCCCACCGCCGCGCGCGAGCGCACCGCGGACACCCTGCGCCACGTCGGTCTGTACGAGGAGCGCTACCGTCCCATCGGCGGCTACTCGACCGGCATGAAGCAGCGCGTGAAGCTCGCCCAGGCCCTCGTCCACGACCCGCAGCTGGTCTTCCTCGACGAGCCGACCAACGGCCTCGACCCGGTCGGCCGCGACGAGATGCTGGGCCTGATCCGCCGCATCCACACCGACTTCGGCATCTCGGTCCTCGTCACCTCCCACCTGCTGGGCGAACTCGAGCGCACCTGCGACCACGTCGTCGTCGTCGACGGCGGCAAACTCCTGCGCTCCAGCTCCACCACCGACTTCACGCAGACCACCACCACCCTCGCCATCGAGGTCACCGACACCGACGAGCACCCGGACGGCACCCGCGCGATCCGCGAGGCGCTCCACGCGCGCGGGGTGGAGGTCGCCGAGGCCGGCAGCGGCCTGCCGGGCGCCGGCCACGTCCTGCTGCTGACCGCACAGGGCGAGGAGACCTACGACGTCGTCCGCGACGCGGTCGCCGACCTCGGGCTCGGCCTGGTGCGCATGGAACAGCGCAGGCACCACATCTCCGAGGTCTTCAAGGACAGCGACGCGAGCAGCGACCAGCAGCGGAAGGAGGCCGTCGGCCATGGCAGTTGAGCACCCGGTCACCGCCCCCTCGGGCGACCAGACCCGTATCCACAACATCGGCTACCGCAGCTACGACGGCCCCCGCCTCGGCCGCGCCTACGCCCGCCGCTCCCTGTACTCGCAGTCCCTGCGAGGCGCCTACGGCCTCGGCCGCTCGGTGAAGTCCAAGGTGCTGCCGATGCTGCTGTTCGTGGTGATCTGCGTGCCCGCGGCCATCATGGTCGCCGTGGCCGTCGCCACCAAGGCGAAGGAACTGCCGGTCGACTACACGCGATACGCGATCATCATGCAGGCGGTCATCAGCCTGTACGTCGCCTCGCAGGCGCCCCAGTCCGTCTCCCGCGACCTGCGCTTCAAGACCGTGCCGCTGTACTTCTCGCGGCCCATCGAGACCGCGGACTACGTGCGCGCCAAGTTCGCCGCCCTGGCCTCGGCGCTGTTCGTCCTCACCGCGGCCCCGCTGCTCGTGCTGTACGTCGGCGCGCTGCTGGCCAAGCTCGACTTCGCCGACCAGACCGAGGGATTCGGTCAGGGACTCGTCTCCGTGGCACTGCTCTCCCTGCTCTTCGCCGGCATCGGTCTGGTCATCGCCTCGGCGACGCCGCGGCGCGGCTTCGGCATCGCCGCCGTCATCGCCGTACTGACCATCTCCTACGGCGCCGTCTCCACGCTCCAGGCCATCGCCGAGGCCCAGAACAGCACCGGCTCCATCGCCTGGATCGGCCTCTTCTCGCCGGTCACGCTGGTCGACGGCGTGCAGTCGGCCTTCCTCGGCGCCACCTCCGCCTTCCCGGGCGGGATCGGTCCCACGAACGGAGAGGGCGTGGTCTACGTCCTCGTCCTCCTCGGCCTGATCGCCGCGAGCTACGGCCTCCTGATCCGCCGCTACCGGAAGGTGGGCCTGTGACCACGCTCAGCATCGACCACGTCTCCCGCTGGTTCGGCAACGTGGTCGCCGTCAACGACGTGACCATGACGATCGGCCCCGGCGTCACCGGCCTGCTCGGACCCAACGGCGCCGGCAAGTCCACCCTCATCAACATGATGGGCGGCTTCCTGGCGCCCTCCACCGGCACGGTCACCCTCGACGGACAGCCCGTCTGGCGCAACGAGGACATCTACCGGCACATCGGCGTCGTCCCCGAGCGCGAGGCGATGTACGACTTCCTCACCGGCCGCGAGTTCGTCGTCGCCAACGCCGAACTGCACGGCCTGGGGGCCAAGGCCGCCCAGAAGGCGCTGGCCACGGTCGAGATGGAGTACGCGCAGGACCGCAAGATCGCCACGTACTCCAAGGGCATGCGCCAGCGCGTGAAGATGGCGAGCGCCCTCGTGCACGACCCGTCGCTGCTGCTCCTCGACGAGCCGTTCAACGGCATGGACCCGCGCCAGCGCATGCAGCTGATGGACCTGCTGCGGCGCATGGGCGACGAAGGCCGCACCGTGCTGTTCTCGTCGCACATCCTCGAAGAGGTCGAGCAACTCGCCTGGCACATCGAGGTGGTCGTCGCGGGCCGGCACGCCGCCAGCGGCGACTTCCGCAAGATCCGCCGCCTGATGACCGACCGGCCGCACCGCTACCTGGTGCGCTCCAGCGACGACCGCGCTCTCGCGGCCGCGCTGATCGCCGACCCGTCGACCTCCGGCATCGAGGTCGACCTGGCGGAGGGCGCCTTGCGCGTCCAGGCCGTCGACTTCGGCCGCTTCACCACGCTGCTGCCCAAGGTCGCCAGGGACCACGGCATCCGGCTGCTCACGGTCTCGCCGTCCGACGAGTCCCTCGAGTCCGTCTTCTCGTACCTGGTCGCGGCGTAGGAGGCCTTGGAGATGTACGACCCCACAGTCGCCCGGCTCACTTACCGGGCTCTGCTCGGCAAGCGCCGGGCCCTCATCCTGGGCGCCCTGCCCCTGCTGCTCATCGCGATCTCCGTGGTCGTGCGCGGCCTGGCCGGAGCCGACGACCAGACGGCGTCGGACCTGCTCGGCGGGCTCGCGCTCGCCACGATGGTCCCGATCATCGGCGTCATCGCGGGCACGGGCGCGATCGGCCCGGAGATCGACGACGGTTCCGTGGTCTATCTGCTGTCCAAGCCGCTGAAGCGGCCCACGATCATCTTCACCAAGCTGATCGTGGCGATCGCGGTCACGATGGTCTTCTCGGCCCTGCCGACGCTGATCGCCGGCTTCATCCTCAACGGCAACGGCCAGCAGATCGCCGTGGCCTACACGGTGGCCGCGCTGGTCTCCTCCATCGCCTACGCCGCCCTGTTCCTGCTGCTGGGCACGGTGTCCCGGCACGCGGTGGTCTTCGGTCTGGTCTACGCCCTCGTCTGGGAGGCCCTGTTCGGCTCCCTGGTGCCGGGAGCCCGCACGCTCAGCGTCCAGCAGTGGTCGCTGGCCGTCGCCCACAAGGTGGCCGGCGGGGACCTCGTCACCTCGGACGTCGGACTGACCACGGCCACGGTGCTGCTGGTCGCGGTGACCGTGCTGGCCACCTGGTACGCCGGCCAGAAGCTGCGGACGCTGACGCTCGCGGGAGAGGAGTGAGCGGCGCCCGCCGGGGGTGCCCGGGGCGTTCCTGACGGCGGCTTCACCGGCGTCTGCGCACACCGGGCCGAACGGCGGACACCGCTCGGCCCGGCCCCGCTCGACATGACACGGCTCGACATGACACACCGCAGACACGGCAGGACACGGCAGGAGGACGGGATGGCGGACGACATAGCGGCGGACGACGCCCGCGGACGGTCCGGGGAGGGCGAGGTCTGGGACGACCTCGTCCTGGACGAGGACTTCGTTCGGGCCGCCGGGACCTCCGAGCCGTCCGCCCGGGCCCGGATGCTCGCCGCACGATGGCGCGCCGAGGAGCCGGAGCCCCAGCCCTGGCGGTCGGACGAGCCGCCCGCGGGCTGGTTCTTCAGCAAGGCGCGGCGGCGCAGGTGGCGCCGCCGCTAGGCGTGTTTCGAAAGTCCCCTCTGCGGGGGCGACGCCTGGCACGCGCCCTGGGCCTCCGGACCGCCCGCCCGGGCACTGTTTTCGCACGGGTGTTTTATTCGGTGGCGTCCGGCTCACGCCCAGGGCAGAGTGGTCGTACGCGCAAGGCCGCAAGGCCCGCAGCGCGGACGGCCGGAGGGGATCCGGCGTCACCAGACCGGGAGAGGAGTCCGACGATGTCCATGCACGGCGCGTCGAACTCCCTTCAGGGCAGCCGGCGGCAGGTTCCGGAGTAGTTACCCCTCCGACGAACCGCACCGCATACGGGAGCTGCCCGGGGCGGCCGCTTCGAGCACGCGATGTCGCTCTCGCGTGGGCCGCCCACCCGGAGGATTGGCCGAGAGGCAAGGCACCGGCTTGCTGAGCCGTGGTCGGGGTGACCCCCCGCGCACGTTCGATCCGTGCATCCTCCGCGAGACGTTGTCACCGGGACCGGGCGAGGTTCGGCGCAAGGGTTTCTTGAGGGGTGTCCCCTGGGTGTGCCCTCCAACGCGCTGAATCTGCGGGCAGGTTCGGTCCTGCGGGCCGGTGGGGGCTGGTCGCGCAGTTCCCCGCGCCCCCTGATCGCCTGCGGCGATCTTTGTGCGGTTCCCCGCGCACCTGTCTGCGCCGCTGATCGCCTGAGGTCATGCCCGCGCCGTTCCCCGTGTTCCCTGGCCGCGCCCCCCCGGGTGTTCCCGGGGGTCAGGGGAGGAGGGCTTCCAGGGTGGTGGCGATGCCGTCGGCGTCGTTGGAGGCGGTGATCTCGTCCGCCACCGCCTTCAGTTCCGCGTGCGCGTTGGCCATGGCCACGCCGCGGGCGGACCAGGCGAACATCGGGATGTCGTTGGGCATGTCGCCGAAGGCGATCGTGTCGGCGGCCTTGAGACCCAGGCGGCGGGCGGCCAGTGAGAGGCCCGTGGCCTTGGAGAGCCCCAGAGGGAGCAGCTCCACGATGCCCGCACCGGCCACGGCGACCGTGACGAAACCTCCCGCGGCCCTGCGGGCCGCCTCGGCCAGCGCGTCGTCGGAGAGTTCGGGATGCTGGATGAAGATCTTGTTCAGCGGGGCCGACCACAGGTCGGACGCGTCCGTCAGCGGGGTCGACTGCAGGGTGCCCCTGAGCGCGTAGCCGGGGCCCACCAGTACCTCCCCGTCCAGACCGCCCCGGCTGGCCGCCAGGTGCAGCGGGCCGACCTCGGCCTCGATCTTGGCGAGGGCCACGCCGGCCAGTTGCCGGTCCAGCGTCACCGCCGTCAGCAGACGGTGCTCGCCCGCGTGGTACACCTGGGCGCCCTGTCCGCAGACCGCGAGGCCGTCGTAGCCGAGGTCGTCGAGGATGTGCCGGGTCCACGGGACCGCGCGGCCCGTCACGACGATGTGCACGGCCCCCGCCGCGGTGGCCGCGGCGAGGGCGTCCCGGGTGCGCTGCGAGATCGTGTCGTCGGAGCGCAGGAGCGTCCCGTCGAGGTCGGTCGCGATCAGCCGGTGGGGGAACCGTCCGGTGCCAGGCTCGGTGCTCACTTGGCGACCGGCTCCAGGACCTCCCGGCCGCCGAGGTACGGGCGCAGCACCTCGGGCACGTACACGGAACCGTCGGCCTGCTGGTGGTTCTCCAGGATGGCGACGATCGTGCGCGGGACGGCGCACAGCGTGCCGTTCAGCGTGGCCAGCGGGCGGACCTGCTTGCCCTCGCGGACGCGGATCGACAGGCGGCGGGACTGGAACTCGGTGCAGTCCGACGTCGAGGTCAGCTCGCGGTACTTGCCCTGCGTCGGGATCCAGGCCTCGCAGTCGAACTTGCGGGCGGCCGAGGAACCGAGGTCGCCGGAGGCGACGTCGATGACCCGGAACGGCAGCTCCAGCGCGGACAGCCACTGCTTCTCCCACGCCAGCAGGCGCTGGTGCTCGGCCTGCGAGTCCTCGGGCACGACGTACGAGAACATCTCCACCTTGTCGAACTGGTGGACGCGGAAGATGCCCTTGGTGTCCTTGCCGTGCGAGCCGGCCTCGCGGCGGAAGCAGGGCGAGAAGCCCGCGTAGCGCAGGGGCAGCTTGTCCGCGTCGATGATCTCGTCCATGTGGTACGCGGCGAGCGGGACCTCGGAGGTGCCGACCAGGTAGAGGTCGTCCTTGTCGAGGTGGTAGACGTCCTGGGCGGCCTGGCCGAGGAAGCCGGTGCCGGCCATCGACTGCGGGCGCACCAGCGCGGGGGTGAGCATCGGCGTGAAGCCGGCCGCCGTGGCCTGCGCGATCGCCGCGTTCACCAGGGCCAGCTCCAGCAGGGCGCCGACGCCGGTGAGGAAGTAGAAGCGGGAGCCGGAGACCTTGGCGCCGCGTTCGACGTCGATCGCGCCGAGGATCTGGCCGAGCTCGAGGTGGTCCTTGGGCTCGAAGCCCTCGGCGCCGAAGTCACGGATCGTGCCGTGCGTCTCGAGGGTGACGAAGTCCTCCTCGCCGCCCACGGGCACGTCGGGGTGCACGAGGTTCCCGAGCCGCTGGAGCAGCTCCTGCGTCTCGGCGACAGCCGCGTCGCGTTCGGCGTCGGCGGCCTTGACGTCGGCGGCGAGCTGGCTCGCCTTCTTCAGCAGCTCGACCTTCTCGTCCGCGGAGGCCTTGGGGATGAGCTTGCCGAGCGACCGCTGTTCGGCGCGCAGCTCGTCGAAGCGGACGCCGGACGACCTGCGCCGCTCGTCGGCAGAGAGGAGGGAGTCGACGAGCGCGACGTCCTCTCCACGGGCGCGCTGGGAGGCGCGCGCACGGTCGGGGTCCTCACGGAGCAGGCGAAGGTCAATCACGCGGCCAAGGCTACCCGTGCGGGGTCGGCGCTCACGACTCCCATTCCGAGTCCGCCGTCCGGACTTCCGAATCGCGACTTACGTTGCGTTATGAGTGAATTGCCCAGCGTGTCAATAAAACGCGTCTCACTCCCTGGGACGGACTATGTGACGGGCGTCTCATTGACTCGATTTCCTTGCGGTGTACGGGATTTGGGGGCGGAGTTGTCCACAGGGGTCCGCGCCTCGTGTGAGTTATCCACAGGGTGTGCGAAAGGTCTGTGGACATCGGAATGGATCATTCCAAGGCCTGGCCGCCCTGGGTCGAATTCCTTGCCCGAACGCCACTCGCAGCCACTTTCGGGTGGAATTGCGTCGCTCCAAAGGATTGATCGAAGGAAACAGGTGGACGAAGGGTGACGTGCGGGTTGCGAGCCGCCCTGAGGGGACACGGGCCGATTTGTCGACTGCGTGGTACTTCGTTGTCGACTTGTCCCCAGGTCGAGAAGCAGGCCTGTGGATAACTTCTGTGGATAACGAAGATATGCAGGTAGGACTGGCTAGAAACGGCCGTCCTGGCAGCGCGCCACCCAGTCCGAGGCCGCCACGAACTCGGCGTCCGAGGTCCCCGGAAGCGGCGCCGGGACGTCCGCAGCGCTCACCTCCGCACGCGGGTACGAGCCCAGGAAGCGCACCTCGCGGCAGATCCGCTTCAGCCCCATGAGCGCCTCGGCCATCCGGCGGTCGGTGATGTGCCCCTCGGCGTCGATGCAGAAGCAGTAGTTGCCGATACCGGCGCCCGTCGGCCGGGACTGCAGCACCATGAGGTTGACGCCCCGGGTGGCGAACTCGCCCAGCAGGTCGCGCAGACCGCCGGGATGGTCGTCCCGCTGCCACAGCACCACGGACGTCTTGTCCGCACCGGTCGGCGCGGCAGGCCGGGCGGGCCGGCCCACCAGCACGAACCGGGTCTGCGCGTTCTCGGCGTCGTGGATCCCCGTCTCCAGGGCGGTGAGCCCGTACCGGGCGGCCGCGAACTCGCCCGCGAAGGCGGCGTCGTATCGGCCCTCCTGTACCAGCCGGGCGGCGTCCGCGTTCGAGGCGGCCGACTCCCACACGGCGTCCGGCAGGTTCGCCTTCAGCCAGTTGCGCACCTGCGGCTGCGCCGCCGGGTGGGCGGAGACCGTCTTGATGTCCGACAGCGCCGTGCCGGGCCGGGCGAGCAGCGCGAAGGTGATCGACAGGAGCACTTCGCGGTAGATCATCAGCGGGGTGCCGGCGACCAGCGCGTCGAGCGTGGTGGTGATCCCGCCCTCGACGGAGTTCTCGATGGGCACGAACGCGGCCTCGGCCTCGCCGGTGCGCACCGCGTCGAGCGCGGACTGCACCGACACGTAAGGGATCAGCTGCCGGGTGGCCGCCTCCGGAAGCGTGCGCAGGGCGACCTCCGTGAAGGTGCCCTCGGGGCCGAGATACGCATAGCTCGCTGGCATGACCTCACCCTAATGGCCCTTGTGCGGCGGGGCGCACGCGTCTCACGACTCCCCCTCGCAGGAATGAATCCGCCCGCGAAGGCGTAACCTCCCGCAGCCGCCACCATCCACCGGCACGGCACGGCACGGCACGGCACGGCACGGCATCGGCACGGCACCGTCCGTCGCGGTGTGCCCTCGTCGTGCGGGGTCCGGACCGCCGCCCGTCTCACGCCTCCAGCAGTCGCTGCCCCACGTACTCGCCCTTCGCCGCACCGCCCGGCACCGCGAACAGCCCGCTCGACTCGTGGCGGATGTACTGCGACAGGGCGTCCCCGCGGTCGAGCTTGCGCTGCACGGTGACGAAGCCGCGCAGCGGGTCCGCCTGCCAGCAGATGAACAGCAGACCCGCGTCCGGAGTGCCGTCCGGGTCGATGCCGTCGTGGTAGGAGAAGGGGCGTCGCAGCATCGCCGCGCCGCCGTTCTGGTCGGGGCGGGTGATACGGGCGTGCGCGTTGATCGGGACGACCAGGTCGCCGTTCGCGTCCGTCTTCTCCAGGTCCATCTCGGTCGTCTCGGTGCCCCCGGACAGCGCCGCTCCGTCCGCCTTCCGGCGCCCGACGACCTGCTCCTGCGCCTTCAGCGACAGCTTCTCCCAGTCGTCGAGGAGCATCCGGATCCGGCGGACGACGGCGTAGGAGCCGTTCGCCATCCACGCAGGGTCCTTCCCGCTGTCCGCCGGGACGAAGATGCGCTGGTCGAAGTCGGCCTCGGCCGGCTTGGGGTTGCGGGTCCCGTCCATCTGGCCCATCAGGTTCCGGGCCGTCATGGGGTGGGCCGTCGCGCCCGGCGTCCGGTTGAAGCCGTTCATCTGCCAGCGGACCTTCGCCGCACCGCCCGCGTCCTTCTGGACGGCCCGCAGGGCGTGGAAGGCGACCAGGGCGTCGTCCGCGCCGATCTGCACCCAGAGGTCGCCGTTGCTGCGGGTCGCGTCGAGATGGTCGGAGGAGAAGGCGGGAAGCGGGTCCAGGGCGACCGGGCGCTGCTTCTCCAGTCCGGTGCGGGCGAAGAAGCTGTTGCCGAAACCGAAGGTGACCGTCAGTGAGGACGGTCCGGCGTCCCGGGCCACATCCGTGTCGTCGTGTGCGGCCGCCTCGCCCGCCATCAGCAGCCGGGCCGTCTCCGACCAGCGACGCAGCAGCGCGGCGGCCTCCTTGCGCCCGGCGCCGGCCGCGAGGTCGAAGGCGATGAGATGGCCGCGGGCCTGGAGGCCCTGGGTGATGCCGGGCTGATGTTTCACGTGGAACATCGCCTGCCCCGCCCCGACCGACGACAACGGCGTCGCCTGGGCGGGCGCCGCCGCGTACCCCACGGCCACGCCTGCCGCGCCGAGGACGAGTCCCGAGGCGCCGGCTGCGCCGAGCAGCCGGCGTCGGGTCAGGTCCTTGACGGGGGACTCCGCCGAGGCGGGCCGCTCAGCGCTCTCGCCGGCCGGGGCGGGGGCCGGAGCAAGGGTTTCCGGGGCGCGGGCCCCGGTGGAACGAGACACGGGGGTGGGGGCCTCGGGGAGGGACTGGTCGGGCATGGGGGGTCAGCCGATCTGCGCGTTCTTGGAGACGGTCACCTGGTCGATGTCGGAGGTCCGCACGGTCACGGCGATCTTCCATTCGCCGGCCATGGGGATCTGCACGCCGTTCGCCGACCAGTGGCCGGTGGTGATGTGGTCGGGGGCGACGGGCAGCGGCCCGATGCTCTTGGCCTCGAGGGTGAAGGCGACCTTCACCTCGGGCACGTCGAAGGCACGGCCGTTGGGCCGCGTCACGTACACGTGCATCTCGTTGGCACCGGCGCGGGCGGGATCGAGGTCGACGCTCACCACGCCCTTGCCGTCGGCGCCGCCGGTGTCGAACGGCATGTCCAGGGTCAGGGCGCCCGAGGCGGAGTCCGCCGCGGAAGCCGAGGACGAGGAGGACCGGGCGGCCCTGGCGGCGTCCTGCTCCGTACGGCCCGGCTCGGTCGACGTCAGGACGGTGGTGACGGCGAGCAGGACGACGGCGACCCCGGTCTCGGCGAGCACCGAGCGGCGCAGCCCGAAGCGATCGTCGTCCGCGTTCCGCAGCCGCTTCTGCCGCGCGGCGTCCACGGCCGCCCGCTGCCGGGCGAGCTGCGCGGCCCGCTCTCCGCCCCCGGACCCCTTCTTGTTCTTGCCGGTGGAGGCCTTGGAGTCCTTCGAGTCCTGGGAGTCCTCGGGGGCCTTGGGGTAGTGCGAGTCCTTGGAGCCCTTGGAGCCCTTGGCGGGCTTGTGGCCCTCGACGCTCCCGGTGTCGCCCGAGGCCGCCCCGGCCGCCTCGCCGCTTCCCCCGGCAGCCGCCGCTGGGACGCGCTCTTTCCCGCGCACGGACTTCCCGGCGGCGGACCTCCCTGCGGCCGACGCCTTGGAGGCGGACGTGCGCACCCCCGCCTCGGTGGCCGCCGGAACCGCCAGCCGAGCCGTCCACCGACGGGAGGTCCAGGCGATGCCGACCAGCAGCGCCACGAGTCCGATCTTGACGAGCAGCAGCTGTCCGTAGCGGGTGTCGGTGAACGCGGACCAGGAGCCGAGCTGACGCCAGGACTGGTAGACGCCGGTGGCGACCACGACGAGGACGCTGCCGAAGGCGACCTGGGAGAAGCGCCGGACGGCGGCGGCGTCGACGGGACGGTCGGCGGGCGCGCGGTACAGCGCGACGAGCAGTGCGGCGAGCCCGCCGAGCCAGGTCGCGACCGCCAGCAGGTGCAGCACGTCGACCGGCATCGCGATGCCCGGCTGCAGTCCGGTAGAGGCGTGCTCGGCCATGGCCCAGCTCGCCGCGAGTCCGGCTGCCACGACGGTTCCGCCGATGGCGAGCCCGAAGGTGAGGTCCCGCTTCTCGTCGTCGTCGCGCTTGTCGTAGGCGCCGAAGAGCACGGCGATGAACAGGGCGGCCGCGGCGAGCAGCAGCAGCCGGGAGACCAGGGCCGCGCCGGTCTTGGTCTGCAGGGCCTCGCCCAGGAGCGCGAGGTCGAAGACGTCGCCGAGCGTGCCCGAGCGGCTGTAGGAGCCGCGCAGGAGCAGCAGGAACAGGGTGGCCGCGGTCATCGCGAGCCAGCCGCCGACGACCAGCCGCTGCAGGGACCGCACTCCGGTGCCGCGCTGCCAGCAGGCCAGCACGAAGGAACCCCCGCCGACCATCACGATGAACCCGGCGTACGACATGTACCGGCCGAAGCCGTACAGCCGGCCGACGACTCCGCCGCCGGCCTCCTGGGCGGACACCGAGACGCTGGTCTGCGAGGGGGAGCCGATCGAGAAGGTGTAGGCGCCGGCGACCGGGTGGCTGTCGGCGGAGACCACCTGGTAGGTCACGGTGTACGTGCCGTCGGGCAGCCCCGAGTGCAGCTGGACGGCGTAGGTGGTGCCGCTGATCTCGGACGGCTTGCCGTCGTCGACCCGGGCGCCCTTGGGGTCGAGGACGCGCAACGAGTCGTCGTTCGTCGAGACGGTCTCGGAGAAGGTCAGCGTCACCTGCGTGGGAGCCTTGTCGACCACCACCCCCTGTGCGGGGTCGCTGCCGGTCAGCGCGGCGTGCGCGGTGGCGGGTCCGGCGCCGGCGAGGAGCGCGCCGGCGACCGCCAGGAACAGCAGCACGAGCATCCGGACGCGCGGGGCGATGGTCTGCGTCAAGGTGGTCCCTCCCTCAGTGGCCGGTCGTCGGGTCGTACGTGGCGGACTTCACCGGGATCTCGACCTCGAGCGGGCCGGAGGAGGCGAAGTGGAGTTCGACGGTCACCGTTGCGCCCTGTACCGGCTTGCTCTTCAGCTTCTCGAACATCAGGTGGTTTCCGCCGCTCTTGAACACGAGTTGACCGTGGGCGGGGACGTCGAGGGCGGTGACCTCCTCCATCGACGACCCGACGGTCTCGTGGAGGGTGACGCTGCCCGCCGCGGTGCTGGTGACGGACGTCAGCTCGTCCTTGGCACCGCCCTTGTTGACGACGGTCAGGAAACCGGCGGCCATGGTGGCGGAGACGGGCTGCGGAATGTAGGCGGCGCGGACGGACAGCTCCGCCCGGCCGTCCGCGTCCGATCCGCACGCCGTCAGCAGCAGCGCCCCGGTGACGACCGCGGAGGACGCGGCCAGCAACCGCGCCCGCCCCGCCCGGCGGGACCTCTCCAGGCCGGGCATCTCAAGGCCGGGCATCTCCCGGCGCGGCAGTGCCGAGCTCACGGGTTCTCGCCCTTGATGATCTTGGGCAGGTCCTTGATGTAGTCGTCGACCTTGGCGTCCTCGCCGTACAGCAGGTATCCGCCGTTCGTTTTCGGGGAGAAGGCGACGACCTGGGTGCCGTGGGTGGAGACGATCTTGCCGTTCTTGTCCTTGTGCGGTGCCTCGACGGAGATGCCGAGCGAGCGGGCGGCTGCCTGGATCGTCGCGAACTTCCCGGTCAGGCCCACGACCTGGGGGTCGATGCCCTTGAGCCAAGTGCCGAGCGCGGCCGGGGTGTCACGGTCCGGGTCCGTGGTGACGAAGACGACGCGCAGCTCGTCCTGCTCCGCCTTGGGCAGCTGCTTCTTGGCGACGGCGATGTTGCTCATCGTCAGCGGGCAGACGTCCGGGCAGTTGGTGTAGCCGAAGTAGACCAGCGTCGGGTGGCCGTCCGTCTCCTTGCGGAGGTCGTAGGAGGCGCCCCGGGTGTCGGTGAGGACCAGGGCGGGCTTGGCGAAGGGCTGGTCCAGCACGGTCGCGGCCTGCTGCTTGCCCTCCTGGGAGACCACGGCCACGGGGCTCGTGCCGTCGTCGCTGCTGCAGGCGGAGAGGGTGAGAGTGGCGGCGGAGAGCAGCGCGGCCACGGCGAACGTCTTCTTGCGCATAGAGAAATGTCCCAGATATGTGAATTCGAGCTGGTCCCGGGTGTACGGCGAGAGCGCCGGATGAACCGTGCACCCCGGGTTGCGCGCCGTCGAGGAGCCGGCGCGGGCGGTGGCGGCCGCCCGCGCCGGCCGGGGGCTCAGGCCTCGGTCGTGGTCCGCCGGCGGCCGGCGAGCACGCCGTACGCCACACCGGCGACGCCGACGACGATGCCGACCACGCCGAGGACGCGGGCGGTGGTGTCGCTGCCGTCCACGTCGGAGGCGGCCGCCGTCGTCTTGGCGGCGGCCTTGGCGTCGTCGGACTCCTCAGCGGCGTTGGCGGCGGCGCCATGGTGGCCGTTCTCGGAGGCGGCGGTCAGGGCGAGCACCGGGGCCGGGTTCTGCGGCTCCTCCGCGCCGTCCGCCTGGACCTCGATCCAGCGCACGACCTCCTTGTTGGAGTACGTCTGGATCGCCTTGAAGACCAGTTCGTCGGCGTCCTCGGGCAGCGCGCCCACGGACACCGGGAACTTCTGGAAGAAGCCCGGCTTCACGCCGTCGCCGGCGGCGGTCCAGGTGATCTTGGAGACCGCCTCGGAGATCTGCTTGCCGTGCAGCTCGATGGGCTTGGCGAGCTTGGCCTTGGTGACCTGGATCGTCCAGCCGTTGATCGGCTCCGGCATCGCGGAGGCCAGCGGGTGGTCGCTCGGGAAGGCGACCTCGAGCTTGATGGTCGAGGCGTTGTCCCGCTCGTTGGGGACCTTGAAGTCGACGACCGCGTAACCGCCCTTCGCGGCGGAGCCCTCGGCGGCGACGCTGACGTGCGCGAAGGCGGGCGAGGACAGGACGAGCACGGCGCTACCGGCGGCAGCGGCAGCGGCGGCGACCCGGCAGGCGTTACGGGAAGCGATGCGTGAGGCCTTCATGACAGCGAGCACTCCACTCTGAGTGGTTCCGAGGGTGAGGATGAGGCGCGGGCACGCCGGTGCGCACGCGCGGGCGCCGCGCGACGGCGGCCGCCCCCGGGAGTGGAGTGCAGGTCGTGTCGCGTCAGGCAGCGAGGACGAGTACGGGTACGTCCGGCGGACCTCGTCTGACCACCGAGTGCTGGAGCGCGATGGCGCGGGGTGATTCCGGCGTGAGGAGTGCGGTGCGCGGGACGCGCACTCCCGTGCCCGGCGCGGTGGGCAGCCCCGCGAGCAGGGCGCGCACCAGCGCGAGCGCTCCGCGCAGGGACCGCACGAGCGCCCCCTCGGCGACGCCGTGCGCGGACAGGGCGAGCAGGCGCAGCAGAGCCGTGTCGCCGCGCCGCAGCAGCCACCCGGCGGCGACGGCCGCGAGGACGTGGCCGAGCAGCATGGGCAGGGACGGCAGCAACGACATCGCCGAGCCGGTGGTGGCGAGGGCGTCCCCGGGATGCTGCATCGAACTCATCCCGGTCATGCCGCTCATGCCGCTCATGCCGGCGCCGCCCGTGCCGCCGCCGCCCGTGCCGGGGGAGTAGAGCCGCGCGTCGACGAGCATCTTCTGGGCCTGGGCCGGACTGATCGGCGCCGCCGTGGCCCCGCAGACCAGCCGGGCCGCCCGTTCGACGAGCGAGGCGTCGGACGCGGACAGCGCGGCGGAGGCGGAGGCGGAGGAAACCGAACGCGAGACGGACGTCGAAGCGGCGGCCGAGACGGAGGCGGTGTGCTGCCCGAGCCCGAACAGGGCGTGCAGCACGGTCTGTCCGACCGCGAGAAGCGCGGCGATGCCCGGCAGCGAGCGGGTGCGTCCCGCGAGCGGCGCCGCCACCGCGAGCACGGCCAGGAAGCCCACGCCCAGGGTCCACAGCGGAACGGCGGCGCAGGAGGCCGCCGTGTGCCCGACCGCGGCCAGCACGACACAGACCGCGGCGAACACCGCGGCCCGCAGCAGCCGGAGATCGCGACCGGAGCGCTCGCTGGAGGGGGCAGTCATGGCGGGCTCATCATCGCACTGGCCTTACCGCCCTCCTACGGCAGGTCCACACGATCCGCACGATGCGGAAGATCATCTTCTGTGGTGAGTGGTGTGACTGATGCTTCTGCGTCCCACATACACCGATTTTCTGCCTGCGGGCATCCCCCATATGGGCGGCATCACGCGGAATTCACGCTTACATACGGCTGCGGGCGGCAATACGTATCGGTATGTCGAGCCGCAGCCAGGAGGCTGGAGCATGAGCATCTGGTGGTCACTCCATCTGCGGCGCGAAGCCGCGAGCGTGCCGCTCGCCCGCCGCCTGCTGCTCGGCACGATGGAGACGGCGGGCGTCGATCCCGACGTCAGCTACGACCTCTCCGTCGCCCTGAGCGAGGCCTGCGCCAACGCCGTCGAGCACGGTGGGGACACCGCGATCGGCGGTTGTTCCGAGGCGTACCGGGTGACGGCCTACCTCGACGGCGAGACGTGCCGCATCGAGGTCGCCGACTCGGGCCCGGGGTTCACCGGCGAGCGCCCCGCTCCCGCGCCGGTGCGCACGAACACCGACGCCGAGCAGGGCCGGGGCCTGTTCCTCATCCAGGAGCTCGCCGACCACGTCCACATCGGCAACAAGCCGGGGCGCGGCGGGGCGGTCGTGAGCTTCGACAAGATCCTGAAATGGCGCAAGGACGCCCCGCTGATGGCCGTGTGAGCCGACTGCGCGATGAGCCGCCCGCGCCGTGTGAGCCGCTGGCGTCGTGTGGTCCGGGCCGTGAGCCGGCAGCGCCGTGGGTGGGCAGCGTCCGGGTGCGCAGGCGGCGTCCGCCCTTCGGACCGTCAGACCCACGCGGCGGACCGGTGCTTCCGACCTCCCGGCACTCACAGGTTCCTCTCAGCGGGCTTTCAGCCCGCTGACGGCCGGCGTTCCTACTTTCATGTCCATGACGGGACTTCGCAAGGACACCTCCATCACCCGGCGGCGCGCCCTCGCGGTCACCGGCGGCACGGTCGCGGCCGGCGGACTCGCCGCCGCCGGCTACCAGGCGGCCTTCGCCGACACCGGCACGACGGCCGGGGCGACAGCGGGCACGACGGCCGGGGCGACAGCGGGCACGACGTCCGGAGCGACCGTGTCGGCCTCCGTCGGCTCGACCGGCACCACCTGCATGACCCTGATGACGAGCGTCACGAAGGGGCCCTACTGCCTGGACGGCGCCCTGGTGCGCAAGGACATCACGTGCGGGCGGCACGCCCCCGAGCGGCGCCCCCACGAGAGCTCCGCCGAGCGACGCCCCGACGGCGTCCGCGTCCTCCTGAGGGCAGGTCATGCCCAGCCCTGAGGACGAGGCGCTCGCCCGGGCCGCGGTGGCCGCGCTGACGGGCCAGCTGGCACTGGCGCCCAAACCCGGTCTGCCCGATCCCCGCGACCTGGCCGCCCGGGTCACCCGCAGGGACCACCGCGGGCTGCGCTGGTCCGCCAAGGCGCTCGCACCCGGACTCGCGGCGATGGCCGCGGCCGCCCGCCGTACCGGCGAGCCCACGCCCGGACTCCGCGCGGAGCTGGGCGCGATCGGACGGTGCACCGAGCACTCGGTGGGCCTCGCCGGCGGCGGGCACCGGGGCGCCCTGTGGACGCTCGGCCTGCTGGTGGCGGCGGCCGCCCTGGACCCCCGGGCGCGGGGCGTCGAGGTCGCCGCGACCGCCAAGCGGATCGCCGCGCACCCCGACCGGGCGGCCCCGCGGCGGCCCTCGCGGGGCGCGACGGTGTCGGCGAAGTACGGCGCGGCCGGCGCCCGCGGCGAGGCCCGCGCCGGGTTCCCGCATGTGCGCCGGGCGTTGGACGCCCTGGCGCGGGCGCGCACGGCCGGCGCCGACGAGGCCGAGGCCCGCCTCGACGCCCTGCTCACCGTGATGTCGACCCTCCAGGACACCGAACTCCTGCACACCGTCGGACCCTTGGGCCTGCGTCACGTCCAGGCGGGCGCCCGCGAGGTCCTCGAAGCGGGCGGCACGTCGACGGAACCGGGCGCGAAAGCCCTGGTCGCCTTCGACGCCGACCTCCACGCGCGCGCGTGGAGCCCCCGCGGCAGCGCGGGCCTCCTGTCGGGCGCCCTCTTCGTCGACGCCCTCCCGGTCACCGCACCGAGGGGAGCCGTATTGACGGGAGCCGCGTGACGCGGACGCAACCGGTCCCGCCCCCGCCCCGGGGGCACGGCGTCACCCTGTCGCCGAAGCCGGAGCCGGAGCCGGAGCCGAAGCCGAAGCCGGAGCCGTCGCCGAAACCGTCACCGGAGCGGTCGGCTCCGGCGCCCCCTCGGCCGGTGCCGGCACCGGCGCCGACCTCCCGGCCGTCTCCGCCCACCGTCCTGCGGCGTCCCGTCCAGCCGCTGCCCTTCGCGCCGCCGGGCCCATGGCGTACGACGCCGCCACCATCGCCGCGCCCAGCAGCAGCCAGCCCGGCGTGCCCCACTCGACCAGCAGCCAGGTCAGGACCAGCGGGCCGAGGGTGCGGGCCACGGTGACACCGGTGCCGAACAGGCCCTGGTACTCGCCGACCCGGTCGGCCGGGGCCAGGTCGAAGGAGAGCTGCCAGGAACCCGCCGACTGCCCCATCTCCGCTGCCACCTGCAGCACCGACCCGAGCACCAGGACGCCCGCCGCCACCCACGGGGACGCCCCCGCGGACAGGGCGAACACCGCGCAGGCGGCGCACATCACCCAGCCCGCACGCCGCACCGCGCGCGTGGCGCTCTCCAGCCCGGTCACCCCGCGCGCCGCCCGTACCTGGAACACCGTCACCGCGGCCGTGTTGAGGACGAACAGCGCGGAGACCAGCCAGGCGGGCGCCCCGGTCCGCTCGGTGATCCACAACGGCAGCACGAGGCTCAGCAACGGCATCCGCAGCAGCAGCACGGTGTTGAGGAGCGCCACCAGCGCATAGGGACGGTCCCGGAGCACACCCAGGCCGCTTCCGCTTTTGCTCCCGCTCCCACCCCCGCCTCCGCTCGGGCGGAGCGTCCGGGGCGCCACGCGGGGCAGTGAGGCGAGCAGCAGCGCGCACACCAGGAAGCTCACCGCGTCGACGGCGAACACACCGAGGTAGGCCGCCCGGGTGCCGGCGTGCAGTGCGAGGCCGCCGAGCCCGGCGCCCACGGCCAGCCCCGCGTTCAGCGTCGCCTGGAGGCGCGCCAGCAGCCCCGTCCGCTCCCCGGCCGGCACCAGCCCCGCCAGGAGGGCCTGCCGGGCCGCCGCCAGCCCCGACTGGGCGGTCGCGTAGCCGCACGCCACGAGGACGAACGGCACGAACCCGCGCACGAGGGCGAAGGACGCCACGGCCAGCCCCGTCGCCAGCGCCAGCAGCACCGCCGTCCCCCGCGCCCCGTGTCGGTCGGCCAGTCGGCCCAGGGGCACCCCGGCCAGCGAGCCGACCGCCCACCCGAGGGTGAGACCGAGCCCCACGCGCGCGGGGGCGATACCGATCATCTGCGTGAAGTACAGGGCCGACGTCGTGTAGTACGCCCCGTCCCCGACCGAGTTGCTCAGCTGGGCGAGCGCGAGCAGGCGTTGGGGGCCGGTCCGGTGAGGGCGGGTCCGCTGGGCGCGAGTCTTCGGCATACCCATGACGCTAGAACCCGGTTGGGCCTCTCGACAGCACCAATGTGGGCCCGGAAAAGTGGTCCAATCACTCCCCGTCCAGCACCTTCGCCAACACGTCCAGCGCCTGTGGATACAGCCGTTCCCGGGGGGTGCCGTACCCGACGACCAGCCCCTGCGCGGGTCCGGCGCCGGGTGTGTGCCAGTGATCGCCGAGACGGCCCACCGCCAGCCCTTCGGCCTCCGCCCGCGTGATCGTCGCCTCCTCGTCGCCGACGTCCACCAGCGCGTGCAGTCCGGCCGCGATCCCGCGTACGCCCCGGCGCCTTCCCAGCCGTTCCAGCAGCAGGTCCCGGCGGCGCCGGTAGCGCAGCCGGGACGCGCGGACGTGCCGGTCGTAGGCGTGACTGTCGATCAGCTCGGTGAGCGCCAGCTGGCCGATCGACTCGGTGTGGTGGTCGCTGTGCAGCTTGGCGTCGGCGACCGCGTCGACGAGCTGCGGCGGCAGCACCATCCAGCCGAGCCGCAGCGCGGGCCCGAGGGTCTTGGAGGCGGTGCCCAGATAGGCGACCTGTCCCGGCGCCATCCCCTGGAGCGCGCCCACCGGCTGCCGGTCGTAGCGGAACTCGCCGTCGTAGTCGTCCTCGACGATCAGCGCGTCGCCCGCGCGTGCCCACTCGGTCAGGGCCCGCCGCCGCCCCGGGGCCAGCGTCACGCCGGTGGGGTACTGGTGGGCGGGAGTGACGACCACGGCCCGCGCGTCGCCCAGGCCGGCGACGCACACCCCCTGCTCGTCGACGGGCGCCGGCGTCACCGTCCCGCCGTTGCGCCGGACGACCTCGCGGTGGAACGGCAGCCCCGGGTCCTCCATCGCGACCCGGCCTCCGTCCAACACGCGCGTGAGGAGCGCGAGGCCCTGCACGTACCCCGACGTGACCACGATCCGCTCGGGCGGCGCGATGACGCCCCGGGCCCGCCCCAGGTACTCCGACAGCGCGGTGCGCAGCTCGATGCGGCCGCGCGGGTCGCCGTAGTCGTACGCGAGCGAGGGCGCCGTCGCGATGGCGCGGCGCAGTGCGCGCAGCCAGGCCGCCGCCGGGAACGTCCCGACGTCGGGGCTGCCGGGGCGCAGGTCGAAAAGCGGCTCACGCGCGCGTGTGGCGGCGCCCAGCGGGTCGGCCACGGCGGACGGCAGGACGGCGACGCGGGTGCCCGAGCCCTGCCGCGCCGTCAGATAGCCCTCGGCGACCAGCTGGTCGTAGGCGGCCTTCACGGTGTTGCGGGAGATGCCGGTCTCGGCCGCGAGCCGCCGGGTGGCCGGCAGCCGGCTCCCGGGCGCCAGCCGTCCCTCGCGCACGGCGTCCCGCAGCGCCCGCTCCAGCCCGCTCCGCCGCCCCTCGCCGCTGTCGGGCTCGAGATGCAGATCGACGCCGACCCCGGACCAGAAATCGTTCACCAAGTCCCCCCTGGACATGAAATCCCCCGGACGGTGCGGTTGTCCGGGCCCGGGAAGGCCCGGACACGGGAAAGGCCGGGCACTCACCAGTACCCGGCCCCGTACCCGGCCGTCGCCCGACCTCAGTCCTTCAGCGAAGCCATCCAGGCCTCGACCTCGTCGGAGCGGCGCGGCAGACCGTCCGACAGGTTCCGGTTGCCGTCCTGCGTGACGAGGATGTCGTCCTCGATGCGGACGCCGATCCCCCGGTACTCCTCCGGCACGGTCAGGTCGTCGGCCTGGAAGTACAGACCGGGCTCGACGGTGAGTACCATGCCGGGCTCCAGCGTGCCGTCGACGTACGACTCCACGCGCGCGGCGGCGCAGTCGTGGACGTCCATGCCGAGCATGTGGCCGGTGCCGTGCAGCGTCCAGCGGCGCTGCAGACCGAGCTCGAGGACGCGCTCCACCGGGCCCTCGACCAGGCCCCACTCGACGAGCTTCGCGGTGAGCACGCGCTGCGCGGCGTCGTGGAAGTCGCGGTACTTGGCGCCCGGCCGGACGGCCTCGATGCCGGCCTCCTGGGCCTCGTACACCGCGTCGTAGATCTGCTTCTGGATCTCGGTGAAGCGGCCGTCGACGGGCAGCGTGCGCGTGACGTCGGCGGTGTAGTACGTGTGCGTCTCGACGCCCGCGTCGAGCAGCAGCAGGTCGCCGGAGCGGACCGGGCCGTCGTTGCGCACCCAGTGCAGGGTGCAGGCGTGCGGGCCGGCCGCGGCGATGGTGCCGTAACCGACGTCGTTGCCCTCCACGCGCGCGCGGAGGAAGAACGTGCCCTCGATGTAGCGCTCGCTCGTGGCCCGGGCGGTGTCGAGGACCTTCACGACGTCCTCGAAGCCGCGGACCGTGGAGTCGACGGCCTTCTGCAGTTCGCCGATCTCGAAGTCGTCCTTGACCAGACGGGCTTCGGAGAGGAAGACGCGCAGCTCCTCGTCGCGTTCGGCGGTGACCTTGTCGGTCAGGGCCGCCTCGACGCCCGCGTCGTGACCGCGCACGACGCGTACCGGACCGGTGGCCTCGCGCAGCCGGTCGGCCAGCTCGCGCACGTCGGAGGCCGGGATGCCGTACAGCTTCTCGGCCTCGGTGAGCGAGTGCCGGCGGCCGACCCACAGCTCGCCGTGGCCGGACAGCCAGAACTCGCCGTTCTCCCGGTCGGAACGCGGCAGCAGGTAGATCGTGGCCGTGTGACCGTCGTCGGCCGGCTCCAGCACCAGGACGCCGTCCTCGGTCTGGTTGCCGGTGAGGTACGCGTACTCGACGGAGGCCCGGAAGGCGTACTCGGTGTCGTTGGAGCGGGTCTTCAGGTTGCCCGCCGGGATCACCAGTCGCTCGCCCGGGAAACGCGCGGAGAGGGCGGCGCGGCGGGCGGCGGTCTCGCCGGCCTGGGCGATCGGCTGCAGGTCGTGCAGCTCGGTGTCCGCCCAGCCGGACTTCATGCTCTCGGCCAGCTCGTCGGAGACGCCCGGGTACAGGCCGTTCTTCCGCTGCTTGACGGGCTCCTCGGGCTCAGTCTCCGGGCCCGCTGCGGTGGCAGCGTCATCCGGCGCAGCCGGGGTGGGCTCGTCGGCCATGGTCATCCTCCTAGATACGGCACTGGACCCCCTCCATCGTACGGTCGTACGGAAGGGGGCCCAGGCCCGAATGACCTCTTACCCGCGGTCGTCGCGGCCCTACTCGAAACGGGCCGCCAGCAGCACCACGTCCTCGTCGCCGTCCTGCTCGTACAGGCCGTCCGGCAGCATCGTGCGCAGCACGTGGTCGGCGACCGCCCCGGGATCCTGACGCAGCGGCTTCGGCACCCCGGCGGCGGCCGCGTGCAGCCGGGCGAAGGCGCGGTCGGCGGGGTCGCCGGTGCGGTGCAGCAGTCCGTCGGTGTAGAGCAGAACCGTCTCGCCAGGTTCGGCCTCCAGCTCGACGCTGGGCGCTTCCCAGCAGGCCAGCATGCCCAACGGCGCGGAGACGGTGGTCTCGACGAACTCCGTGCGCCGCTCCCCGACCAGCAGCGGCGGGCAGTGTCCCGCGCCGGCCAGGGTGATCTTGCGCAGGGCGGGTTCGCAGTAGGCGAACAGTGCGGTGGCGGACCGTGCGGGCTCGGTCAGCCGCAGCAGCAGCTCCAGATCGGACAGGACGGCGACGGGGTCCTCGCCCTCCATCACCGCGTACGCCCGCAGGGAGGCGCGCAGCCGGCCCATCGCGGCGACGGCGCTCGGCCCGGACCCGGTGACGGACCCGACGGCCAGACCCAGTGCGGCGTCCGGCAGCGGCAGCGCGTCGTACCAGTCGCCGCCCCCGAGCGGGCCGGTGCGGTGCCGGGCGGCGAGCTGGACGCCGGGCACGCGCGGCAGCCGGGACGGCAGCAGCTCCTCGGACATGGTCCTCATGCACGCGCGTGTGCGCTCGAGCTCCACCAGCCGCGCCAGGTGCTCGGCGGCGTACCGGACGTAGAGGCCGATCAGGTGGCGCCGGCGTTCACCCGGCTCGGCGGGTTCGTCGTAGAGCCATACGGCCGCGCCCAGCCGGCCCGACGCGCCGTCCGGCTCCAGCGGCAGCGCGTAACTGGCGGCGTATCCGAGCCGGGCGGCCACCTCGCGGTGCCGGGGGTCCAGGCCGTCCCCGGAGAGCAGGTCGGGTTCGGTGATCTCGCCTTCGCCGCCGGGCAGCCCGTCGAGGATGCGGCCGTAGGACAGGGCGCTGCGCGGGACGGTCTCGATATGGCCGAGGTCGGCTCGGCCGAGGCCCAGTCCGATGGTGGTGTCGGGGCCCAGCCGGTCGGCCGGTTCGAGGACGACGAGGCCGCGGCGGGCGCCCACGAGGGCGGCTCCGGCGTGCAGCAGTTCCTGGAGGGCGTCCTGCAACACGACCGTGCGGGCCAGGCGTTCGGTGAGCTCGTGCAGTGTGGTGAGGTCCGAGACCCAGCCGGCCAGCCGGTCCGTCAGCAGGGCTCCAGGGCCCGACATGCCGGGCGGGCCGGACGACGGATCCGGGGAGACGGAGGCGGCCGCGGGGACGGCGGAGACGCCCGGGACGGCGGGCGCGGGCGGGACAGTGTGTGCGGGCGAGGGAACCGTGGGATCGATTCCAGCCACTTTCGGAGGGTGAGGGGCGTTCATGGCGTCCGGCTCTCGGACCGGAGCGTTTTGCTCAAAAGCATCGCAAACCCCCATGTCATTCTGCGCCGCTAGCGGTGTCTCCACATGTACACGCACTCGTGAGGGGATGTCCAGCATTGTCCTGCCGGGGTCGCTGGTGTCCACGGGGTCTTTGGGAGAATCGCGCACGGTTCTTCCGGCTCCCTTGCGAAATTGCAAGATTGGCTTAAAACTGCCTCGGGTAAAGGTTGATTGCGGTCGACTGGCCTTGTTCCACGGAGCGTCACAGCGGTCGTGATGGGTACGTACTCGGTAAGGGCCAGGGGTCGTCGGGAGCTCATGGGGAGCCTCCGGAACCTGGTGACCGCACCGGGCGTCATAGTCATCGACGACCGTGCCCCATCCTCCCGCGGCGGAGGCGGAGAGAAATACGTGCGACGTTAAACGCCAGACTTCGCCACCCCACGCCACGCCCAGTATTTAGATGGACGCGAGTCGGACCGAGTGGCCGCGCGAGCAGCCACCGCTCGACCCTGAGGGGTTCCCCTTGTCCAGGACAGGGGTGTGATGCGCCAAAAGGTACGCACAGTGAAGTGATCGACACATGGTGTGATGTGGCCCACGGTGTTGCCAGCGGTGCAACGGAAAGGAACGAGCGCTCATGCGCGAGATCCTCGGAAAGCGACGCAGGCTCCTGTCCCAGTCCGGCGACGCGGGACCTGAGTTGATCGACTCGGCACTGACGTTCGCGACGGACTGGCAGTGGCCCGTCCTCCCGGGCGCGGCGGCCGACCAGCGGAGCACGTCCCGCTGCACCTGTCCCGACCCGGAGTGCACGGTCCCCGGTGCTCACCCCTTCGACCCCGGCCTTCTCGCCGCCACCTGCGACGCGCGCATGGTGCGCTGGTGGTGGGGCAACCGGCCGGCCGCACCGATCATCCTGGCCACCGGGGGCGTAGCCCCCTGCGCGGTCAGCCTCCCCGCCCTCGCGGCGTCGCGCGCGCTCGTGGCGCTCGACGAGCAGGGCATGCGTCTCGGGCCGGTCGTCGCCTCGCCCACGCGCTGGTCCGTCCTCGTCCGGCCGTACTCGATGGAGCAGCTGGGTGAGCTGCTCTACGCCAAGGACTTCGTGCCGGGCTCCCTGCGCTTCCACGGCGAGGGCGGTTACCTCGCCCTGCCCCCGTCGGTGACGGGGAGCGGGGACATCCGCTGGGAGCGGGCTCCCCTGCCCGGCTCGGCCTCGCCCTGGGTGCCCGACGTCGAGGCCGTGGTGGACGCCGTCGTGGACGCCCTCACTCGTACGGGTGTGAGCGCCCCCGAGTTGTAGGGGTGTCGGGCGCGCGCCGGCCGGGACGCCCGCGTTCGCCCTCTATCTTCCGCTACATGAACCTTCGTCTGCTCGCCCTAGGGGGCGTCGTGGCCTGTGCGATCGCCCTGCCCCTGGCCATGGCGTCCGCAGGGCCGGCCGGCGAGGAGGGACAGGCGTCCGGCCGGGGTGACGTGCACGCGGGCGGCGGGCGCTCCTTCGGCGCGGCCGGCGAGCGGGCTGCCGGCGCGGCGGACCGGCGCACGGGCGCCGCCGGAGCAGCGGGCGATCCGCGTGCGGCCGAAGGAGCCCAGCAGGCCGAAGGAGCCCAGCAGGCCGAGGTAGCCGAAGGGCGCGCGACCGACGGGACCGCCGGGCGCGGCGACGACGGTGCGGACCCCGAGGCGCCCTCCAGGTCGCCGCTGCTGCTGGGGCTCGGTCTGGCCACGGCCGCCCGCTGCGGCCCCGAACTGACCTCCCCCGACGGCGTGGAGGCGCAGACCTGTGTGCTCTCCCGGGGCGAGGACACCTGGGCGCGCACCTACTACCGCAACGCCACGGGGCGCGCTCTGGACGCCTTCCTGAGCCTCATGGGCCCCGCGGGCCGCACCGTGCAGACGAGGTGCACGGTGGCCGCCGAGGACGAGCCGCAGTCCTGTGAGACGCCGCACGAGCCGAGCCGCGGCAAAGCGGCCGCGTACACGGCGGTCACGGAATTCGCCGAAGCGATCGCAGACGGTCCGCTGCTGTTGCGCTCGGGCAGCAACTTCCCCTCGGACACGGGCAGTTGACGTGCGGTGTCGGCGGGTGAGCGAGGCCGGAAAAAGAAGAACCCGGTTGCTGGCGACGGGGGATGCACCAGCAACCGGGCTACTCGAACGGTAACAAGAGATCGGCGCTACGCAAATTCGATCTCTTGTTTTCGTCGGCTTTCCGGACACCCGCGAATCGGCGCTTCGGGTGCCGACTCGCCTTGTTTCGGGGGCAGTTGTGAGCGGGCTCACGCCGGCCGCCGGAGTCCGGGCCGCTGACCGGCCGGTCAGCGCGGCCCTTTCCCGGACCTGTGCGTCAGCTGAGCGTCACCTGTCGGTTGGTCAGGCCGCCACGCGCGCGACGCTCGTCGGCGCTGAGCGGCTCGTCCGAGGCCAGCGCCTCGGCGAGGCGCTCGGCGAACTCGGCGGCCGGCTTCTCCACGTCGTCCGCGGTGACCGCGCTCGGCAGGTCCCAGACGGGCACCAGCACGCCGTGCGCCCGGAACGAGCCCACCAGGCGCGTGCCCTCGCCGAGGCCGGAGCGGCCCGCCGCGTGCAGCCGCGCGAGCGCGTCCAGAAGCCGCTCCTCCGGGTGCGGCATGACCCAGCGCAGGTGGTTCTTGTCCGGAGTCTCGCACCAGTACGCGGCGTCGACGCCGGTCAGCTTCACGGTCGGGATCGCCGCGGCGTTGGCGCGCTCCAGGGAGGCGGCCACCTCCGGGGCGGCGTTCTCCGGGTCCGGGACCCAGAACTCGAAGCCACTGTGCACAACTGGCTCGAACACGCCTTCGGCGTCGAGCAGATCCTGCATCCGCGGACCGTCCGCCGGGGCGCGGCGCGCCTGCACCGGAGTGCCGGGGTCCGCCTCCAGCGCCCTCTGCAGGGTGTCCGCCAGGTCACGGCTGAGGTCGCCCGACGGCGTGTCGTTCTGCAGACCGAGCAGCACCGAGCCGTCGTCGCGGCGCAGGGCGGGCCAGGCCATGGGCAGGACGGTGGCGAGCGTGACGGACGGGACGCCCTCGGGCAGACCGCCCTTCAGTGTCAGCTCCACCGTGGCGGCCGGCACCAGCTCGCGCAGCGCCACCCAGTCGCACTCGCCCGGCAGGCCCTCGAAGGGACGCTGCACCAGCTCGGTCACCGCGTGCGCGGCGGCCCTTCCGTGGCAGGCCTTGTAGCGGCGGCCGCTGCCGCACGGGCAGGGCTCCCGCGCGCCGACGACCGGGATGTCCGCGTCGGTGGGCTGCGGCCGCTTGGCCGTCGTCTGGGGTCGCTTCTTGGCCATCTGGGTGTCTCCCGGTTACGGCTCGTCTGGTACGGCGGGAGCCTAGCCGTTCGTACGCTCCGTCACGGGAACCTGTGGACGACGCGGCAGTCGCGCGCGACGCCCGGCGCGGCGATCCGGGCTCGCGCGGCGACCGGTTCCTCGCGTCCCTAGTCCAGGTCGTCGAAGGCGTCGGTGAAGTCGAGGCCGGGGATCGAGGCCACCGACGGGGCGGCGACCCGGCTCGCGAAGTCGTCGCGTCGACAGCCGGCGTCCGGGTCGTACACGTCCGCGTGGACGACGGCCCACACCGTCACCTCGCCGCGGGCGTCGTCGCGCACGCCCCAGTCGTCGGACAGCGCCGTGATGATGTTGAGCCCGCGGCCGCCGTGGGCGGTGACGGAGGGGGTGGCCGGCGCCGGGCGGGTCGGGCCGCCGCCGTCGGTCACCTCGACCACCAGCCGGCCGCCCGGGTCCACCCGCCACGCGGCCCGGACGTCGCCGTCCCCGGCCAGGTCGTCGCCCAGCGGTCTGCCGTGCTTGCAGGCATTGCTCAGGAGCTCGGAAAGGATCAGTACGGCGTCGTCGATGACCGACTCCGACACCCCGCCCCTGCGCAGCTGATCACGCATGCGGTGTCTCGCGTTGCCCACGCCCGCAGGGCCATGGGATACGGCCATGCTCGACGACGCGGGCACCTCCTGTGCCACCACCAACGCCACCCCCGAGACCTCCTTCGCCCCACGCCACGGAGTGGATGCCCCATTGGCCTGTACCGGAAACCGGCCAATGCAGGTCCGGCGACGCATTCGGAACGACCGAACACGCAGCGAACGCGCCGGAGCACTCCTTGTGAGCGCCTGTTCAGTGCGTGGCTGAATTTGGACGGTATGGCTGGAACGGAGAATGCTGTAGGCGCGCGGTGTGGTCAAGAGGTGTGGATGGGGCTTGTGGGACTTCTGTGACTTTCTCCGAACGGACTTCGGCTCGTCCGGAGGGGAGAGGAGGGCGGGGGGAGGGAGAGGCAGGAGAGGGGGAGGCGCGGGCTGAAGAGGGCGCGAGCCGGCGAGGCGTGGGGCCCGCGGCCTCCCTTCCCGGATCAGCGGCCCAGTCGTCCGAGCACCGCGCGCGGGCGGTTGGTGATGATGGCGTCCACGCCCAGTTCGACGCAGAGGTCGACGTCGCCGGGCTCGTTCACCGTCCACACGTGCACCTGGTGTCCGGCCTTCTTCAGCCGCTGGACGTAGGCGGGATGGCTGCGCACGATCCGCATCGACGGGCCGGCGATCCCGACGCCCGCGGGCAGTCGTCCGTCGCGCAGCCGGGGCGAGACGAACTGCATCAGGTACACGGTCGGCATGGTGGGAGCGGCGGCGCGCACCCGGTGCAGCGAGCGGGCCGAGAAGCTCATGATCCGCACCGGGGACTCGGCCGGCGAGGCAGGCGCGTCCAGGCCGAACGTCTTCAGCAGCGCCAGCAGCCGCTCCTCCACCTGTCCGGCCCACCGCGTCGGATGCTTGGTCTCGATGGCCAGTTCCACCCGGCGTCCCGCGTCGGAGACGAGCTCCAGCAGTCGCTCCAGGGTCAGGACGGAGGTCTCCTCGCGGTCTTCCGGCCGGACCTCCCAGTCCGGGTCCTCCTCGCGCGCCTGCCAGGCCTCACGGGCCTCCTTCGTCTTCCAGGAGCCGAAGTCCAGCGCCGCGAGGTCGGCGAGCTCCAGGGCGGAGACCGCGCCGCGGCCGTTGGACGTACGGTTGACGCGGCGGTCGTGCACGCAGACGAGATGGCCGTCCGCGGTCAGCCGTACGTCGCACTCGAGGGCGTCCGCGCCGTCCTCGATCGCCTTCCTGTACGCGGCCAGGGTGTGCTCGGGGGCCTCCTCGGAAGCGCCTCGGTGAGCGACGACTTGAATGTGGTGCTGCCGTGCGTGAGTCACCGCGTCATCGTGCCACCGGCACGCAGTCGTCTGAGAACCCTCTGAGATGTTTCGAAGATGCGCGCTTATTGTGCGTAATACCCCTTATAAAGAATGGTCAAGGACCCACAGCCACCGCTTATGGTGCTCTGACGGCCCGTGGGAAAAGCTGAGACGTACACCAGGAACACCTGTACTGCTTCAGCGCGCGACGAGCGTGACCTGAGTACGACCGACGACAACAGCCGTGGATCGAGGAGAAGAGCTGTGAACACCGAGAACGAGGGCAAGAACGAGGGCACCCAGGTTCCCCCGGCCCCGTCCGCACCCCCCGTGCCGGTGGATTCTCCCTCGGCCTCCGCGCAGCAGACCGCGCCGGACGCGGGCGCGCCCACCACCGAGCTCCCGGCGACGTCCGTACAGGCGCCGGAGGCGCCGGCCCACGCGGCGGGCGCTCCCGGCGCCGGCTGGCCGCCGCCCACCGCGCCGCAGGGCGCACCGGCGCCGACGGACGGCGACTGGCCGCCGCCGGCCCCGTCGCAGGCGCCCCCGGCGCCGCACACGGCCGCTGCCCCGCACGCCGTCGCCCCGCACGGCTCTCCGGCCGCCCCCGAAGGCGACTGGCCCGGCGGCCCCGCTCCGGCCCCCGTCACCCCGGTGTACGCCGACGCGGGCACGCACGCGTACGGCGACGGCGGTGCGGGCACGCACACGTACGGCGACAACGGCTCCGCGGCCGCGGGCGGGGCAGGCGGTGCCGGTGGTGCCGGTGGGACCGTCTGGGGTGCGTCCTACCAGCAGCCCGCACCGAAGTCCGGCCGGGGCCGTGGCGGGCTCGTCGCGGCGATCCTGGTCGCCGCGCTGGTCGCGGGCGGCCTCGGCGGCGGCCTCGGCTACACGCTGGCCAAGAACGACGACGACACCGGCTCGACCACCGTCTCCTCCTCCACCAACGGCGGTGAGGTCAAGCGCGACCCGGGCACCGTCGCCGGGGTCGCCGCCAGGGCCCTGCCCAGCACGGTGACCATCCAGGCCGAGTCCAGCAGCGGCGAGGGCGGCACCGGCACCGGTTTCGTGTTCGACACCCAGGGCCACATCGTCACCAACAACCACGTGGTCGCCGAAGCGGTCGACGGCGGCAAGGTGACGGCCACCTTCCCGAACGGCAAGAAGTACAACGCCGAGGTCGTGGGCCACGCCCAGGGCTACGACGTCGCCGTCATCAAGCTCAAGAACGCCCCCTCGGACCTGAAGCCGCTCACCCTCGGCGACTCCGACAAGGTGGCGGTCGGCGACTCGACGATCGCGATCGGCGCGCCCTTCGGCCTGTCCAACACGGTCACCACGGGCATCATCAGCGCGAAGAACCGTCCGGTGGCCTCCAGCGACAGCACCGGCAGCTCGGCCTCGTACATGAGCGCCCTGCAGACGGACGCCTCCATCAACCCGGGCAACTCGGGCGGCCCGCTGCTGGACGCCTCGGGCAACGTCATCGGCATCAACTCCGCGATCCAGTCCACCGGCGGCGGTGGCCTGGGCGGCACCACCCAGTCCGGCTCGATCGGCCTCGGCTTCGCGATCCCGATCAACCAGGCCAGGTACGTCGCCCAGCAGCTGATCAAGACCGGTGAGCCCGTCTACGCCAAGATCGGGGCGTCGGTCTCCCTGCAGGACTCCTCGGGCGGCGCGAAGATCACGGACACGGCCGCGGGCGGCGCGTCCGCGGTCGAGGCGGGCGGTCCGGCGGCCAAGGCCGGCCTGAAGCCCGGCGACGTCATCACCAAGCTCGACGACATGGTGATCGACAGCGGTCCGACCCTCATCGGCGAGATCTGGACCCACCAGCCCGGCGACAAGGTGACGATCACCTACGAGCGGGGCGGCAAGTCCCACACCGTCGACCTGACCCTCGGCTCCCGCAAGGGCGACAACTGATCCCTGCGGACGCCCCCGGACGCACGCGCGCGGTGACACCCCGGCTTCGACGCCGGCGGCCTCACGCGCGCGTGCGAGGTCATGACCGGGCCGCCTAGACGCCCGTCCTGCCGTCGATCAGTTCGAGCGCTGTTGGTCGCGGTGCATGGCCTTGGCGTAGAAGCGGAACAGGACTGCGATGCAGCCGCCAGATTGGCTCGTCAACGTCAGTAAGGGGCGCCTTCGAGGAAGGCGCCCCTTACTCGTCTTGACCTTCGCCTCAAGGAGAGGCAGACGAGGTTTCGCTTAGTCCCTGCACACCGCCGGGGACGTCAGCGACACGCGCTTCCCGTCGTGCCGCCAGGGCTGTTTGCCTTGGTGCTCTTGGCAGTCGGGCTTGTGGTCGCCGTGGTCGCCGTGGTCGCCGTGCTGGTTGTGGTGCCCGTGATCACCTTCACCGCCAGGTCCCGCAGGACCCTGGGGTCCTTTAGGGCCTTTAGGGCCCTTAGGACCGACAGGGCCCGTGTCCCCCTTAGGGCCCTTAGGGCCGGCAGGTCCGGTGTCCCCCTTGGGACCCTTAGGGCCTTGAGGTCCGGCAGGTCCGGTGTCCCCCTTGGGTCCGGCAGGTCCGGCAGGTCCGGTGTCCCCCGTGGATCCAGTAGGTCCGGCGGGTCCCTGGGACCCTTCAGGACCTTGAGGCCCGGCAGGTCCGGTGTCTCCCGTGGGTCCGGCAGGTCCGGTGTCCCCCTTGGGTCCGGCAGGTCCGGCAGGTCCGGTGTCCCCCGTGGATCCAGCAGGTCCGGCGGGTCCTTGGGACCCTTCAGGACCTTGAGGTCCGGCAGGTCCGGTGTCTCCCGTGGGTCCGGCAGGTCCGGTGTCCCCCTTGGGTCCGGCAGGTCCGGCAGGTCCGGCAGGTCCGGCAGGTCCGGCGGGTCCGGCAGGTCCGGCGGGACCCGTGGGCCCCGTGGGCCCGGTGGGCCCGGTGGGCCCGGTGGGGCCAGTCGCGCAGATCGGCGTTGTGATGACGTTGTCGTCCAGCGATACCGCGCCGATCCTCGCAAGGGCACGGCCCTGGATCTTGGTGCCCGTTGTCACCGTGATCGACTGGTCGGCCATGATGGTGCCCACGAAGGTGGAATTGGTCCCGAGAGTAGCGGAGCTGCCCACCTTCCAGAACACGTTGCAGGGCTGTGCACCGTTGACGAGGATGACGCTGCTGGCCGAAGCGGTGGTCAGTGTCGATCCGGCCTGGAAGATGAAGACGGCGTTGGGGTCACCCTTGGCGTTGAGGGTGAGTGCTCCGGTGAGTCCCATTGACGTCGAGGCCGTGTAGACGCCGGGGACCAATACCTGTCCGCCGAGATCGGCCGTGATAGCGGCTCCAGGGCCTCGGCCGGCCGCATCGTTGTAGGCGGTGGTCAGATCCGTCTTTGCCTGAGCGGCCTCGGCGTCGGCCACATGCAGGTCGCCGAAGATCTGCCCGGGGCCGGAGGGCGTCGACGATGAGAAGCCCGTCACCGAAGAGCCCGGACTCAGTCCCACGTCGCCGTTGATGACGGTGGGGCCGGTGTTGGTGATCGTGGAACCGGCCAGGACCGAGTAACTCTTGGCCGTCCCCAGTTCGACGGGGGCTTCTGCGGCGTGCGCGACGCCTGAAGTGAGCGCGACCGTGGCCGTGGCCAACAGCGCTACACCGGGCAAGAGTGAAAGACGTGTCTTGAGGCGATGGAGTATGCGGATTTTGCCTGGCGAACGGGACGAGTTGGCAACCACTGCCATGGGGGGTGACCTTTCTTGTCGCCGTTGAGCTCAGTCGCCCCGGCAAAGGGGTTCCGAGCTCTCGTAGTGAGTTCCGGTCAGGCCAGAAGTCGTGTCTCGTGTCGAGGTTCTGCGGCCTCAGCCGCAAATAGAGGTCCGCGGCGCGAGTGCTTGCAGATGAGGTGATGAAACATCACTTACCGATCGGAAACTAGCAATAAGCCTATGAAAGTACATAAAGATAAGAGGCTGAAGGGGGGTAAGGGGGCGCGTTTTTTCACCCTGCCGGTGGTGTCGCTGCTTGATTCCGAGCCATCGGCTTGGTCTCGGGAGGCCGGGGCGTCGGCCGTTTCAAAGCCGCACCGACCGGCTCAGACGGGCCGTTCCGGGTTCGGCCCTTTCCCGTTCGGTGTAGGTGGTATCGGCTCAGGTGTGGACGAGCACGGCTGCCGTGAGTGCGAGCAAGGCCGGCGTAGCGGCTCGGGCTGGAGCTGCTTCGGCAGGAGTGATCAGGCCCCTTAAGCCTCCGGCGCGTTGGGAGCCTGCGGGCCTGCCCGGTGAGCACGACGCTGGGGTCGTGATCTTCGAGGCTCGCGCCAAGTGGGTGCGTAGGGCCTTGGAGCGGGCAGCCCCAGCCACGGCATATCCCTTCTCCAGCATCAGGCGGCCGATTGCTGAGCGTGCGGCCCGGACGCCGGCCGGGCTGGAGCGGGGCGGAGACCTGAGCGCAGGTCGACCGGGGGGCCGGGCCGCGGACGCGGAGCGGAGCGAGCCACCATGAATCAGTAGGGAAAGTCGTAACTCGGTAGCCACGGACGCTCTGGGGATGCAAACAGGGCCAGCACAGCCCCTAGGCTCGCCCGCGTCGGCTGGGTGACGCGGAGGCCGGGGGCTGGTGATCGGCGCATTGGGCATGGGTGTGGACAGAGCCAGTGGACCCCGTGTGGACCACGCCCCCCGAGACCCGCCCGCGCCGGGCACTCTGTACCCGCTCCGTCCCAGGTGGGCCGGGGCGCGGGTGGGTTGCCCGAGCGGCCTAAGGGAACGGTCTTGAAAAACGCGAGAGCGTGACAGCGTTCCGGTGGGCCCGGATGTCGACCACTCCGCAGGTCATAGACGTGCTGGTCAGAAGGGGTCCCTCTCACTGGGGGCACCCCTTCCGCGTGCGAGCTGTCTCACCTTGATCAGGCTCTGTCACGGTGTGACTCAGTGCGTGTGGACCAGACGTGGACCGCAGTCCGGCACAAGCGAACCACGTACCCGCTGGTCAGCACCCCTTGCGGTCTGGAGCCTGGACCGTTGCCCAGAACCGCGTGAGGCCAGAAGTGCCGAGACGCCGCAATGAGTGAGGCGGCCTGCCGGAAGTGTGGCTTCCGGCAGACCGCCTCTGCTCGTTGCGAGCTATCGGATCACAGGAGCGCACCGTCGGTGATCTGAGTGGCTATGCCGTTCTTGACCACGACTTCGGCCTCCACGCCCTTCTTGGCGGCCTTCTCCAGGTCGGCCTCCTCGCAGGGGGCGTCCACCTTCGAGCCGGCGGTGCCGCAGATCTGGCCCCCGCCCAGGATCACGGTGTCCTCGGCGAGGAAGAACGCCTGCTGCTCACCGCCGGAGCCCTTGGCTGCAGGACCGTCGACCAGGTACTTGCCGGGCGCCACGTACCGCACGATGCCGTACCAGGTGCCGCTGACGCCCTTGCCCTTGTTGAGGCCCTCCACGACGGTCTCGCCGGAGTCGGATGTGCTCCCGGAACCGGACGTGTTGCCGCCGGACGTGTTCCCGGAACCGGACGTCTTGCCGCCGGACGTGCTGCCGCCGGACGTCTTCCCGGAACCGGACGTGCTGCCGCCGGACGTGTTCCCGGAACCGGAGGGGGATGCGGAGGCACCGCTGACGCCTGTGGCACCAGACTTGCTCGCCGCTGCAGACGCGTCGGCCTTGCCGGAGGAGCTGTCGGCGTCGCTCTGGTTGCACGCCGTCATCAGCAGGGTGCCGCCCAGGAGCGCGGCGGAGACGAGGAAGGCCTTGCGGCGGTTGCGGATCATGTGTCAGTTCCCCTGCGTGATCTACTGGTTGGGGCTGAGGTGCGGGCGTCCCTCGGCACGTGCTTGATCATTATGAGGGGCGCAGGATCCGAGCGGATGCCTCGGTCCTTGATCCAAGACGACGCCGTAACGGTCCCGTGACATGATCAACTCAACTTCACTGAAACGGGCTTGATGCTCCCCGCCAAACGCCGGGGGCATTGAGGGTTGCCGATCAACTGTTCGGGGGGCTGGCGGAGTGCCAGCCGGGCCGCTAGGCGTTGCTCCAAGGGCTCCAGATCGTGCGGAACACCGGGCGTAGGCGATCGCAAGAAGGTGCCCTCCTCTCCCCGTCATGGGGGTGAGGACGGCACCTGTTGGGCGAACTGCGCTCTGTCTATGCTCGTTCAGCAGCCTTCAAAGCCCGCTCGATCTGGTCGTTCGAGCGCTGTTGGTTGCGGTGAATCGCCTTGGCGTAGAAGCGGAACAGGACTGCGATGCTGTGGCCCGCCCGGCGTGCGACCTCGGCTGGAGAGACGCCGGACTCAAGCCAGAGCGAAACGCCCGCGTGGCGCATGGAGTACGGGACGTCAGCCAGCGGCGAGGCTGCCTCGGACTGCGTCAGTACCGCGAGCCGGGCGATCTTCCACGCCTCTCCGTACTCCTTGGACAAGAGGTGGCCGCCCTGGGGCGCGCGAAAGAGCCGGCCATCCTCGGCAGTGCCGACTCCTTGATGTGCTCGCGGACCGGGCGCACGAGAACCGGCGGAATCGGCACTGCCCGGGTTGCCTTGCGGGCCCGAGCAGTGCGTCGTCGTCACCGCCGGAGCCCTCATCGGCTACCGGCGATCCGCCGACCAGGGCGGTGTCTACGCCTCCAGGACCGGGGCGTGTGACCCAGATGGAATGCTGATTGGAGCGGTGCAGCAGAGGAGCGGACCGGACCCAGTGGACCCCGTGTGGACCACGCCCCCCGAGACCCGCCCGCGCCGGGTACTCTGTACCCGCTCCGTCCCAGGTGGGCCGGGGCGCGGGTGGGTTGCCCGAGCGGCCTAAGGGAACGGTCTTGAAAACCGTCGTGGCAGCGATGTCACCGTGGGTTCAAATCCCACACCCACCGCGCAGGTCAGAAGCGTTGCAGGTCAGAAGGGGTGCCACTCTCCGGAGCGGCACCCCTTCGGCGTGACCGTGTCTCACCCTGTTCACGGCTCCGCCGTCAGGTCGGCGACGGTGTCGGGAAGGTCGTCGTCGTGGGTGTCGGCTACGAGTTCGGCGAGGGTGAAGTGGGCCTGGCCCGAGTAGCCCCGGTGCATGACGCGGACGAAGTAGCTGCGCTCGGAGACGCGGAAGACCTGTCGCCTCTGGCGCTTGATCGATTTTGCTCTGGAAGCCTTCTGGAAGGCGTCGACGGTGGTCTGTAACGCAGCCAGGGCTTCGCTCTCGGTCCCTTCGAGTTCGTTCTGGATGTAGTACCGAGAGGATTCCGCGTCTCCGTGAGCCATCACGATTGCCCATCGAGGCATGGTGTTCTCCAGTGGGGTCGGGGTGACGAGCCTTCCTCGGCTGATTCTTGACCAGGTGAGCACCTGATCATGACCAGTTGTTCGGTCTGGCTTGACGCGGGGCGATGTTCCTTTGGGAGGGGCTCCGAGGGAGCCGTTTCGTCGCATCGTGATCGATCGTGAAGGACAAGCGTGTCTCGTTCATCCCACGCCGCCATGGCTGCCCGCGGCATAGGCACTCTCGCGGCCGCGGCCGCTCTCGCCATCGGCGGCGCGCACGCGGCGCTCGCGTGCAGCATCGGTGACTTCTCCGCCGTGGCCGTCTGCGACGCGGGCGGCCACGGCGTCATCCGCGTCACCGACAAGGACGCCTCGGGCACGCCGGCCCGCATCGACCTGTACCTCCAGCTGAATCAGCCGATCAACAACCAGCGGCTCATCGAGACCAAGACCCTCGCCCGCCCGACCGCCCGAGGCGCCACCGTCGACTTCGTTCCCGAATCCTGGTACGCCGGGGAGACGTTCCGGATCCATGTGAAGGCGGGCAACCTGGTCGACGACGACGTCCAGCCCCTGGTCGTCGTGCAGGAGGACACCTGTGCGCCGGCCGGTCCATCGGCGTCGTCCTCGGCGTCCGTGTCGGCCTCGGCGTCGCCCTCCGCATCTGCGTCGGCTCCGGACTCGGCGTCGTCCTCGGCGTCCGCCGCGCCGTCCGACGAGGCGTCCTCGGAGTCCTCGGCCTCGGCCGCTCCCGTGACCGCCGTGTCGCCGGCCGGCGGCGGCGTCCGGCTCGCCGAGACCGGTGGGGGCGGTGGGACCACGGTGATCGCCGGTACCGCTGCGGGGCTCGTCGTGGTCGGCGGTGGCATCGTCCTCGCGCTGCGCCGGCGGGCGGCCGTCCAGGGGCAGCGCTCCGGAGGCTGACCGTCGCGGCGCCGGTGCGCGGGCGGGTTCACGGGGCGGGGCGGTGTGCCGTCATCCGGGCGGCCGACGCGATCGTCCCCCGGGCCTCCCGTGCCGTCAGACCGGTGTGGACGGCCGCAGTGACGAGATCCTCGGTCAGTTCGGTGCCGATGCCGTTCTCGTGGGCCCGGCAGGCCGCCCAGAACAGCCGGGTGTTGCGCTGCCCCTCGTGGGCGGCCAGGACGAACTGGATCAGCCCCCGGCCGTGCGCGCCGCCCGCCGGGCTCTGTCTGCCCGGGCGGGCGGCGCGCGGCGGAGGGACCAGCAGACGCAGCAGCGAGGGCGGGCAGGGCGCCGGCGGGAGGTGGGCGCTGCCGGGGTCGGCGGCGTAGACGCCGTGGGCGGTGCGGGAGCCGGGGCCGACCAGGTAGCCGCCGGCGCCGCGGATGTCGATGCCGGGGGCGAGCCGGCCCGCCGAGTTGGGGACGACGACGTCCGGCGGGCCGGTGAGCCAGAGGTGGCGTCCGCCGGACGGGGTGAGGACGACGACCGTCGGCGGGATCGTGAAGAGATGCCGCAGGGCCAGTTCGCGCAGGGCCGACGTGGAGTCCGTGCCCGACTTGGTGTCCAGGTCGACGCCGACGAGATGGTGCGGGGGCAGCCCGCAGGCGATGCCGTACCCGGTGGCCCAGGGGGCGGCGGCGAAGAGTTCGCGGATGCGGGCGGGGTCGGTGGTGGCGTCGTACACGCCGTGACCGGGGCGGCCGCATTCCCCGTGGCAGGGCGGGGCGGCGGGGCCGTCCGCGGGGCCGTCCCGATGCTCGTCGCGGCGTTCGTCGCGGCGTTCGGCATGATGCTCGGCACCGCGTTCGGCGCGATGCTCGGCACGGTGTTCGTCGCGGTGAGGGGAGCGCAGGGCCGGGAGCTTGGTCCTGGACAGGGGGATGACGGCCAGGCCGCGTTCGGCGGCCGACAGGGCGTGGGCGAGGGCCAGCGTGGTGGCCTGCCGGGGGAACCGGTCGGTAGTGGCCATACTTCCATCATCGTACGCATGTTCGAAATAGGGAAGAGGGCGCGGGCGGGACGCCCCGGGCCGGTGACCTTGACAGGGCCCTGGATCTGACGGACAGTCAGAAACCGTTCGGTCACGGGCAGTCCTCTCGCCTCTCCCGTCCCGGTCCTGGAAGGAGTGCGGTCGTGGACGACGACGATCTGCACGCGCGGCTCAAGGCCTACGAGGGCCGCCCTGCCGCGGTCGCCGGCACCGGCCGGGACCCCGTCAACGCGCCCATGATCCGGCACTGGTGCGAGGCGATGGGCGACCGCAACCCCGCGTACACCGGCCCCGGCGCGATCGCCCCGCCCACCATGCTGCAGGCGTGGATCATGGGCGGCCTGAGCGGTCACCAGGGGCGCGCGCAGGCCTACGACGAGCTCCTCACCCTGCTCGACGAAGCGGGCTGCACCGCGGTGGTCGCCACCGACTGCGAGCAGGAGTATCTCCGTCCGCTGCGGCCGGGCGACGAGGTCGCCTTCGACACGGTGATCGAGTCGGTGTCGCCGCGCAAGACCACCAAGCTGGGCGCCGGGCACTTCGTCACGACCCGGACCGACGTGCGGGTGGCCGGGACGCTCGTCGGCACGCACCGCTTCCGCATCCTCAAGTACGCCCCGGCGAAGCGGACTCCGCGACCGCGCGAACGCCGCCCACGCCCCGTCGTGAACCGCGACAACGCCGGTTTCTGGGAGGGCGTCCGCGACCGCCGCTTCCTCATCCAGCGCTGCGCCGGCTGCGACACCCTCCGCTTCCCGTGGCTGCCCGGCTGCAACGCGTGCGGCGCGGCCGAGTGGGACGTCGTCGAGGCCGGCGGCGAGGGGACGGTCTTCTCGTACGTCGTGATGCACCACCCGCCCTTCCCTGCGTTCTCCCCGCCCTACGCGGTGGGGCTGATCGAGCTCGCCGAGGGCGTCCGGGTCGTCAGCGACGTGGTGGACGTCCCGTACGACAAGGTGCGGGTCGGCATGCCCGTGGAGCTCGAGTTCCGCACGTACGACGACGAGTTGACGCTGCCCGTGTTCCGCGCGCGGGAGGGAGCCGTATGAGCCGTATGAAGGCCGGTGACGTGCTGCCGCCGCTGGAGATCGAGGTCACCCGCACCCTGATCGTGGCCGGCGCCCTCGCCTCGCGCGACTACCAGGACGTCCACCACGACCCCGAACTCGCCCGGCAGAAGGGGTCGCCCGACATCTTCATGAACATCCTCACCACCAACGGCCTGGTCGGCCGCTACCTCACGGACCGGTTCGGGCCGACGACCGTGCTGCGCAAGGTGGCCATCCGCCTCGGGGCGCCCAACCACCCGGGCGACACGATGGTGTTGCGGGGCCGGGTCGAGGAGGTCGACGGGGACACCGTCGTGGTGCGGGTCACCGGGGACAACGGCGTCGGCCGTCATGTCACCGGCACGGTCACGCTCACGGTGCCGGCGGCGGGCGCGCGATGAGCGTGCGGGAGCGCGATCGGCTCGGCGGACGCGCCGCCGTCGTCGGGATCGGGGCGACGGAGTTCTCCAAGGACTCGGGGCGCAGCGAACTGCGGCTGGCGGCCGAGGCGGTACGGGCCGCACTGGACGACGCGGGGCTCGTGCCGGCCGACGTGGACGGCATGGTGACGTTCACGATGGACACCAGTCCCGAGATCACCGTGGCGCAGGCCTGCGGGATGGGCGAGCTGTCCTTCTTCTCGCGGGTCCACTACGGCGGCGGGGCGGCCTGCGCGACCGTGCAGCAGGCGGCGCTGGCCGTGGCGGCGGGCGTGGCCGACGTCGTCGTCTGCTACCGCGCCTTCAACGAGCGTTCGGGCCGCCGCTTCGGCTCGGGGGTGCAACACCGGGAGCCGTCGGCGGAGGGGGCGGCGCTCGGCTGGTCGCTGCCGTTCGGGCTGCTCACCCCCGCGTCCTGGGTGGCGATGGCGGCCCAGCGGTACCTGTACGCGTACGGGCTGACCGCACAGGAGGCCTTCGGCCCGGTGGCCGTCACGGCCCGTCGGCACGCGGCGGCCAACCCGGCCGCCTATTTCCACGGCCGGCCGATCACGCTCGCCGACCACGCGGCCTCCCGTTGGATCGCCGAACCCCTGCGGCTGCTGGACTGCTGCCAGGAGACCGACGGCGGTCAGGCCCTGGTCGTCACCTCGGTGGAGCGGGCCCGAGACCTGCCGCACCCGCCCGCCGTGATCGCCGCCGCGGCGCAGGGGGCGGGCCGGGCCCAGGAGCAGATGACCAGCTTCTACCGCGACGACCTGACGGGCCTGCCGGAGATGTCCGTGGTCGCCCGTCAGCTGTGGCGGACCTCGGGGCTGGCGCCGGCCGACGTCGACGTCGGCATCCTGTACGACCACTTCACCCCGTTCGTGCTGATGCAGCTGGAGGAGTTCGGCTTCTGCGCTCCGGGCGAGGCCGCGGCTTTCGTGGCGGAGGACCGGCTGCCGCTGAACACCCACGGCGGCCAGCTCGGCGAGGCCTACCTGCACGGGATGAACGGCATCGCGGAGGCCGTACGGCAGCTGCGGGGCACGTCCGTGAACCAGGTTCCGGGCGCCGCGCGGGCCCTGGTGACGGCGGGAACCGGCGTGCCGACCTCGGGCCTGGTACTGACCTCGGACGGCTGAGAACCCGGTCGGGAGTGCGGGGGCGACCGCCGGGCACCCGGGGTCATCCCTGACGGGTGGCGACGGCTCGTCCACCTGTAGGAGGTGGGGCAGGCGCCACCCCTACAACCTGAGAGGGACGCGTCTTAGGGACCTGCGGCCGATCCGCCCGCCGGGCAGGCGAACCTAGCGTGGGAGCCATGACCACACTCGTCTGCACCAGCGCGTCGAACGGCAGGACGCGGCCCGCACCGTATCCGTCCTTCGCGTCGTACGTCAGAGCACGTCAGCCGGTGCTGCTGCGCACCGCCAGGTCGCTGACGGCGAACCCGAACGACGCGGAGGACCTGCTGCAGACCGCGCTCGCCAAGACGTACGTCGCGTGGGAGCGGATCGAGGACCACCGGGCGCTCGACGGCTATGTGCGCCGCGCCCTGGTGAACACGCGCACGTCGCAGTGGCGCAAGCGCAAGGTCGACGAGTTCATGTGCGACGAGCTGCCGGAGCCGGAGCCGGTCATCGGCGGGGACGACCCGGCCGAACAGCAGGCGCTGCACGACGCGATGTGGCAGGCGATCATGAAGCTGCCCGCGCGGCAGCGCGCGATGGTCGTCCTCAGGTACTACGAGGACCTCAGCGAGGCTCAGACGGCCGAGGTGCTCGGCGTCTCGGTGGGCACCGTGAAGTCGGCCGTGTCGCGGGCGCTCGGCAAGCTGCGCGAGGACCCTGAACTGGGGCTTGTGCGATAGCGGGCCGACGTGGTGTTTTGACCAGGGCTTGAACGTGACCTGATCGATCACCGCCTCCTAGTGACATACCGCGCGGTATGTGAGCAGAATCAGCACAACCGTTACCACCGCGTAGGCAATGTCGCCGCCCTGGGAGGACGCCGTGCTGAGCACCATGCAGGACGTACCGCTGCTGATCTCGAGGATCCTGACGCACGGGGCCACGATCCACGGCTCGTCACAGGTGACCACCTGGACGGGCGAGGGCGAGCCGCACCGCCGCTCCTTCGCCGAGATCGGCGACCGCGCCGCGCAGCTGGCGCACGCCCTGCGCGACGACCTCGGGGTGTCCGGCGACGACCGGGTCGCCACGCTCATGTGGAACAACGCCGAGCACGTCGAGGCCTACTTCGCGATCCCCGCGATGGGCGCCGTGCTGCACACCCTCAACCTGCGCCTGCCCCCCGAGCAGCTGGTGTGGATCGTCAACCACGCCGCCGACCGGGTGGTCATAGCCAACGGGTCGCTGCTGCCGCTGCTCGCCCCGCTGCTCCCGCACCTCAGGACGGTCGAGCACGTCGTCGTCTCCGGACCCGGCGACCGCTCCCTCCTCGACGGCTCCCACGCGCGCGTGCACGAGTACGAGGACCTCGTCGCGGACAAGTCCACCGTCTACGACTGGCCCGAGCTGGACGAACGCCAGGCCGCCTCCATGTGCTACACCTCGGGCACCACGGGCGACCCCAAGGGCGTCGTCTACAGCCACCGTTCGATCTACCTGCACTCGATGCAGGTCAACATGGCCCAGTCGATGGGCCTGACCGACCAGGACACCTCGCTCGTCGTCGTCCCGCAGTTCCACGTCAACGCCTGGGGCCTGCCGCACGCCACCTTCATGACCGGCGTGAACATGCTGATGCCGGACCGCTTCCTGCAGCCCGCGCCGCTCGCCGAGATGATCGAGAGCGAGAAGCCGACGCACGCGGCCGCCGTCCCCACCATCTGGCAGGGCCTGCTGGCCGAGCTCACCGCCAAGCCGCGGGACGTCTCCAGCCTCACCCAGGTCACCATCGGCGGCTCGGCCTGCCCGCCGTCCCTCATGACCGCCTTCGACGGGCTGGGCATGCGGGTCTGTCACGCCTGGGGCATGACGGAGACCTCCCCGCTCGGCACCATCGCCCGTCCGCCGGCCCACGCGGTCGGCACCGACGAGGAGTTCGGCTACCGCCTCACCCAGGGCCGCTTCCCGGCCGGCGTCGAGGCCCGGCTCACCGGCCCCGGCGGCGAACGCCTGCCCTGGGACGGCGAGTCCGCGGGCGAGCTGGAGGTGCGCGGCGCCTGGATCGCGGGCGCCTACTACAACGGCCCCGACGCCGAACCCCTGCGCCCCGCCGACAAGTTCAGCGAGGACGGCTGGCTCAAGACGGGTGACGTCGGCACCATCTCCCCCGACGGCTTCCTCACCCTCACCGACCGTGCGAAGGACGTCATCAAGTCCGGCGGCGAGTGGATCTCGTCGGTGGACCTGGAGAACGCGCTGATGTCCCACCCGGATGTCACCGAGGCCGCCGTCGTGGCCGTCCCGGACGACAAGTGGGGCGAGCGCCCGCTGGCCACCGTCGTCCTCAGGGAGGGCTCCACCGCCGACTTCACGTCCCTGCGCGCCTTCCTCGCCGCCGAGGGAGGCATCGCCAGGTGGCAGCTCCCCGAGCGCTGGACGATCATCGAGGCCGTCCCGAAGACGAGCGTCGGCAAGTTCGACAAGAAGGTGCTCCGCAGGCAGTACGCCGAGGGCGACCTGGACGTCACGCGCCTCTGACCAGGGGATACGCGTCCTCTGTGGACGGCTGGACGGCTGAAGCCCTGATCCCTGATCCCTGACCCTCAACCCCAGACCCGCTGATCCGCCCGTCCGGCGGCTCGGCGGGTCAAAGGCGTGTTCACCCGCGGACGGCCGACGTCGTCCAAGCCCGGCGCCGGCCACACCCCGCGGCGTCGACGAGAGAGGCCGGACCGGTCCTGGCTAGTTCGTGCCGATCCGGGCCAGCAGGTCCACGATCCTGGTCTGCACCTCCGGGCTGGTCGACCGCTCGGCGAGGAAGAGGACCGTCTCCCCCGACGCGAGCCGCGGCAGGTCCGCCTGGTCGACAGCCGCTGTGTAGACGACGAGCGGGGTGCGGTTGAGCTGACCGTTCGCCCGCAGCCAGTCCAGGATCCCGGCCTGCCGACGATGCACCTGCATCAGGTCCATCACCACCAGGTTCGGCCGCAGCTGTCCGGCGAGCGCGACGGCGTCCGCGTCGCTCGCCGCGCGCGCCACCTGCATTCCGCGCCGCTCCAGCGTCGAGGTCAGCGCGAGGGCGATCTCGGCGTGCTCCTCGATGAGCAGCACCCGCGGCGGATGCTGCTCGCTGTCGCGCGGCGCGAGCGCCTTCAGCAGGACGGCGGGGTCGGCGCCGTACGCCGCCTCGCGCGTCGCCTGCCCGAGCCCGGCCGTGACCAGCACCGGCACCTCGGCGGCGACGGCGGCGGTCCGCAGCGACTGCAGCGCGGTGCGGGTGATCGGCCCGGTCAGCGGGTCCACGAACAGCGCCGCGGGGAACGCGGCGATCTGCGCGTCGACCTCCTCGCGCGAGTGCACGATGACCGGACGGTAGCCGCGGTCGCTGAGCTCCTGCTGTGTGCTGACGTCGGGAGCCGGCCACACCAGCAGCCGACGCGGGTTGTCCAGCGGTTCCGGCGGCAACTCGTCGTCCAGCGGCTGCGGTCGCGGCGGATCCGCCACCTCGACGGCCCCGCCGGGCCCGTCCAGCGGTTCGGGTCCCTCGGCGGCGTTCTCGTCCGGGGCTCCTATGGCGTACGACCGTCCGGCCCCCTCCGTGCCCGTGCCACCGGCCACGAGCCGTGACTGACCCGCGAGTGACGGCTGCGGCTGCTGGGACGGCTGGGGCTGCTGGGACGGCTGCGCCGGCGGGACGGGAGCGGGCGCCGGCGAGGGCACGGGCGCCGCGACGGCATGCGGAGCCGGAGCCCCCATGGCCTGCGGCAGACCGGGCTGCGGAACGGCGCTCTGCGGAACGCCGGGCTGCGGGACGGCACCCTGCTCGGCCGACGGGTGCGGCCGGGCCGTCTGCTCCGGACGGGTCGCCGGGTCGGGCGGAGTCCCCAGCTTGCGGCGCCGACCGGACCCGCCCGGAGTGTGCGGGGCGGGGGTGGCGGTCGGCTGGGGGGACGGCAGGCCGGGCTGGAGGCGCTGCGCCGGCTGGGCCTGGTGGGCGTGCTGGACCTGCTGCACCTGGGCGGCCTGCCGGGTGAAGGGCACACCTTGCCCCAGCGTCCGCACGCTGATGGCCCGGCCCTGTGTCGAGTTGGGGTCGATGGGCGCGGCGGCGGCAGCCGCGGCGGCCTCGGCGGGCAACGGCTGCGCCGCCCGTGGCTGTCCGACGACGGCTTCGGGCGGAAGCGGGGTGCCGGTGCCGGGGGTCGACATGACCGGCACGGCCGGGGACGCCGTGGCAGGCGCTTCGGCGGGCAGCGGCAACCCCTGCCCGGGCGCCGGCTGCGCGACGGGAGCGGCCTGCACACCCTGCGCCTGGGCCTGCGCTTGGGCCTGCGGTGGGATCTGGAGCTGGGCCGGGACGGCTTCCGCGGGCTGGCCGACGGCCCGTCGCCGGCGGCCGGTGGGCGCGCTGGTCGGGTGCGGCTGGGGCGGGGTGTGGTCGTCGGCCTGGTCGTGCGGTACGGCGTCGTGACGTCCGTGGTCGGCGCCGGAGTCCCCGAAGGGACCGGAACCCGGCGCGGGCGCCTGGGCCTGCGCCGGAACCGGGGCCTGCGCGACCGGCGGCGCCTGCCCGGGCGCCTGGACCATGCCCGGAGCCTGCATCACGCCCGGCACCGGTACCGGGACGGGCCCAGCCGGCTGGGTCTGTGCCTGGACCGGGATCTGGGCCTGCCCTTGTCCCTGGGCCTGCCCTTGTCCCTGGGCCTGCACCTGCCCCTGAGCCGGTCCGATCGCGTGCGGCGGCATGCCGGAACCGTCGGCGAGGCCGGTGCCGGAAACACCGGAAACGGGACCACCGGAAACGGGACCAGCGACCGGACCGGTAACGGGAGCAGCAACGGAGCCGGAGCCGGAGCCGGAAGCGGGGTCCATGCCGGAAACAGGGCCGGAAACCGTGCCGGGAACGTTCTCGGCAACGTCCGTCGTCCGGTCCGCCTCCGCGGGCGGCAGGGCGAAGACCGTGCGGGGCCCCGCCTCCTGCGCGGCGGCACGCTCGTTCGCGGCGGCCAGGGCACGCCGACGGCGCCCGGTCGGCTGTCCGCCCTCCCCCTCGGCGTCGCCCTGTGAGCCCGTACCCGTACCCGTCGTGTCCGCGCCGGTCGTCTGTGCGCCGGTGGCCCCGGGGGCCGCCTCGGCCGGCGGACCCGCGAGGGCCGGCAGCGCGGGCGGCAGGGCGTTCTGCGGCTGCTGACCGTCTGGCGCGTGCAGGGCCCGTCGTCCGTCCGGAGCCGGTACGCCCTGCGGCGGAACGGTGCCGCCGAGTCCCGTCCCCGAAGCCGCCGTCCCCGACGCGTGCTCCGCGGCCATGACGACGGCGCCCTCGCTCACGCCGGAGTCGGCCCCCGCCACGGCGAGCTCGGCGGAACGCCCGCGCCGCCGTCCGGTGCCGCCGGAGCCCTCCGGCCCCTCGGCCTCGGTCACCGCCGGCGGCAACTCGCCCGGCGTCTCCAGGGCCGGCGCGCCGCGCCTGCGCCGTCGTCCGGTCGGAACCGACGCGTCGGAGTCGGCCGCGCCCTCCGGCTCGGGGACGTCGCTCTCCAGGAAGGCGTCCACGGAGGACCGCCGGGCACGCCGCCGACCACCGGCAGCCTGCTCCTCCCGGCCGTCGTGCTGCACGGCGCCGTCGCCCACCGGCAGGGCGGGCAGCGCGGCGGCCGGTGGAGCCGCGACGGCCCCCGCCCCACCGCCCAACGGCACCTCGAGCACGTACGCGCTGCCGCTCATGCCCGGCACCTCGTGCGTCTGCAGCACGCCACCGTGGGCCCGGACGATCCCCCGCACGATCGGCTCGTGCACGGGGTCGCCGCCGGCGTACGGTCCGCGCACCTCGATGCGCACGACCTCGCCGCGCTGCGCGGCCGCCACCACGACCGTGTTGTCCATGTAACCGCCCGCCGAGACGGGCGCGTTGCCGGTGGCGTCGACGCCGGCGACGTCCGCGACGAGATGCGCGAGCGCGGTCGCGAGGAGCCGGACGTCGACCTCGGCCTCGATGGGCGGTGCGTGCACGGCGAACTGGACCCGGCCGGGCCCGATGAGCTCCACCGCGCCCTCGACGCCCGCGGCGACGACCGCGTCGAGCATCACCTTCGTCCGGACGACGGTCTCCGCCCCGGTGTCGAGCCGCTGGTATCCGAGCACGTTGTCGATCAGCGTGGTGATCCGCGAATAGCCGGCGGACAGGTGGTGCAGCACCTGGTTGGCCTCCGGCCAGAGCTGTCCGGCGTCGTCCGCGGCGAGCGCGGCCAGCTCCCGGCGCAGCTCGTCCAGCGGTCCGCGCAGGGAACCCCCGAGCAAGGTGAGCAGCTGCTCGTGCCGCCCGGCGAGCGCTTCGTACCGGTCCTTCTCCCGCTCGCCGAGCGCGGCGTAGCGCTCCTCGCCGGCCGCGATCTCCTCCTCGTGCACCTCGCGCAGCTCCTCGAGCTCGGCGACGTGCTGCTGGCGCAGTGCGGTGAGGTCGGAGGCGTGCTCCTCGGAGAGTTTCTCCAGCTCCTTCGCGTGCCGCTGCTCGACGGACTCCTTCTCCTCCGCCAGGGCGTCGTAGGGCCGACGGTCGGTGAAGGTCATGACGGCGCCGACGAGTTGGTCGCCGTCGCGTACGGGCGCGGTCGTCAGGTCGACCGAGACCCGGTCACCGCCCTTGGACCACAGCACCTGGCCGCGCACCCGGTGCTTTCGCCCGGAGCGCAGCGTGTCGGCGAGCGGCGACTCGTCGTACGGGAACGGCGAGCCGTCTGCGCGCGAGTGCAGCACGAGGGTGTGCAGCTCCTTGCCGCCGAGATCGCTCGCCCGGTAACCCAGTATCTGGGCGGCGGCCGGGTTGACGAGCACGATCCGCCCGTCGGTGTCGGTGCCGACGACGCCCTCGGCCGCGGCCCTCAGGATCATCTCGGTCTGCCGCTGCGAGCGCGCCAGCTCGGCCTCGGTGTCGACGGTGCCGGAGAGGTCGCGCACGACGAGCATCAGCAGCTCGTCGGAGGCGGAGGAGTATCCGTAGCCGTCGTAGGCCTGCTGGCCGTTCTCCAGGTTGGCGCTGGTGACCTCGACCGGGAACTCGGTGCCGTCGGTGCGGCGGGCCATCATCCGGGTCGGCTTGGTCCGGCCGCGCGGGTCCATGTGGTCGGGGCGCCGCATGGACCCCGGGATGAGCTTGGAGTCGAACTGCGGCAGCAGATCGAGCAGCCCCCGCCCCACCAGAGCCGTACCCGGCGTCTCGAAGGCCTCGAGCGCGATGGTGTTCGCGTTGACGACCGTCCCGTTGGCGTTGACCAGCACCAACGCGTCGGGAAGCGCGTCGAGTATGGCTGCGAGGCGAGCAGCGCCTCGGGATGGCCTGCTGCTCACGAGTCGCTTCCTCCCTGTTACCGCACTCTGCCGACCGCTCGGGCCATATTGCCAACCGGTCCGCAGCGTGTCACGCGAGGGAGTCTAAGGGCTGGGGTCCCGCCGATGACGCCGGATGAGAGCGAGCTCGCACGACGAAGTGCCCCAGAACGTATGTCCTGGCCCGCCCTGACCGGTCCCCGCGCACGTCGGCACGCTGCGAGTCCCGCTCCCGGCGCCGCCTCGACTTCGCGGGACCTCCGCGCGACCTTTACGGAACTGGTGCTTCCGCCATGCCCGCCATGACCGCCATGACCGCCGTTCCCGCCGTGCCGGCCTTGACGGGCGGCTGCCGCCTCCGGTCAGCCGGCGGGGGCCGCCGACGCCGGACGCGGGTCGGGGAGGAGCGGCACGAACCGGTCCCACCGCTCGATCTGGCAGCCGTTGCTGCGGTCGAACGTCGCGTCGACGGGACGTCCGGCCCAGCGGCCGGTGACATGGGCGGTGGCCGGGCCGCCGTAGCGCATCGTGCAGAGCTCGCCCCCGGGGACGGGCGCGAAGGCGTCCCGGCCCCACCGGGTGTTGCGGTCCACGGTCCCGCAGGCGCCGACCGGGTCCGGGTGGCTGCCGCGGTCGGGGTGGCAGTACACCTCGAACGTCCCGTCTGTCCGTCCGCCGGCGTGCCGGACGGTGACCATGAGGTGATCGCCGCTCATCCGGTCCTCCTCCCGGACCGGCGGCGGTGCGAGCGGGGCACGTCCGCCGGCCGTGGCGGGGACGCCCGCCGTCGTGCCGGCGCTCCCGGGACGCGCGGCGTACGCGCTGACGGGGCCTGCGGCCGACGAGGCGATCACGGCGGCGCAGACGGCAAGGGCGGTGACGACGAGGCGTCGAAGCGGGGTGACCTGGAACATGCCGGGACTAACGCCACGCCGTCGGTGACGTTGCGGCCGGGGAAGTGCTTTGCCCTGCGGCCCGACTGCCTAGTACCGTGGACGTCGATTGGTGACGCGGTGCTCGACTGTGTCATCATCTGCACGCACCACTCGCACGCACGCGAGCGGTTGTGCTGGAGGCGTCGCCTAGTCCGGTCTATGGCGCCGCACTGCTAATGCGGTTTGGGACTTACATCCCATCGAGGGTTCAAATCCCTCCGCCTCCGCTCGATCACCGAAGCCCCGGTCCACGCGACCGGGGCTTCGTCGTTCCCGACCTCGTTCACAGGGCCCGTTCAGGCCGTTTCCGCAGGTCGCAAGGGGTACGACTAACGGATTTCACATGTCGGCGGCAGTCATGTAATGTTCTTCCTGTCGCCGCGAGCGGGCCGGAAGGGCCGGGAAGCGAAGACAGAAAAACCGAATAACAAGCACTCGTAGCTTAACGGATAGAGCATCTGACTACGGATCAGAAGGTTGCAGGTTCGAATCCTGCCGAGTGCACAGCTGACCAGAGGCCCCAAGGATCATTCCTTGAGGCCTCTGGCTTTTGCCTTGACGGCAGTGTTTGACGGCAACCGGCTGCGGGGCGGATCAGACCCCTCGGTTCGGTCGTCCTGACATGCCGCTCCGGCTCTCGCAGCCCGGCTCTCGGGTTCCTTCTCCCCGACAGGGGGGACGCCGGTTGCTTGCCCGCGGGAGGTCTTTCACCATGGCAATTGCCAACGTAAGAGTCCGTTTCGGCCGCTGACGATCACAGCGGCATTGCGCATCATCGGCAGCCCTCGTGCCATGACAACCTGCCTGCCGACACACCCATTTGGAGCCGGAGGTACACCGCGCGTGGCGGCGAAGACCAATCCCACTGTCAGGAGACGCCGTCTCGGCGCCGAGCTGCGTCGGCTCCGCGTGCTCAGTGGGTTGAAGAGCACAGAAGTGGCTGAGCGGCTCATGGTCTCTCAGCCCAAGATCAGTCATCTGGAGAACGGCAACCGCGCCATCAGCCCCCGTGATGTGCGCGACCTGTGCGTGATCTACGAAGTGACGGACCAGCAAGTCATCGACTCCCTGATGGAGATGGCCAGGGAATCCGGTGAGCGGGGCTGGTGGCACTCCTACGGCGAGCTCTCCGGCAGCGTCTACATCGGCCTGGAGACCGACGCCGCTTCCCTGCACATCCACGCGCCCATGATGGTGCCCGATCTGCTGCAGACCCCTGGCTACGCCCAGGCTGTCATCGGGGAAACCATCCCTCGGCTCACTGCCGAACAGGCCGCCACGCAGCTCAAGGTCCGGCTGCGCCGACAGCACCGGATCTACGACCTGGCCTGCCCGCTGCGCCTGTGGGTCATCATCGACGAATCGGCTCTGCGCCGCGTCGTCGGCGGCCCGGACGTCATGCGTGAACAACTGGAGCACCTGAAGGCACTCAGCGCGGAGCCGCACATCACGGTGCAGGTCCTTCCCTACACGGCCGGCGCTCATCCGGGTCTGTCAGGACAGTTCACCATCCTGCGGTTCGCCGACAGTCCCGAGGCGGGGGTGGTGCACGTGGAACGGTTCGCCAGCGATCTCTGCCTGGAGAAGCCGTCCGACGTGCGGCACTACAACGTGATGTACGACCACCTCCAGGCGCAGGCCCTCACCCCGGACAGCAGCCGCGACTTCATCACCGACACCGCCAGGACGTACGTCGACGCGCCGATCCCGTCCTGAGCGACCTCGGGTACGGACCACGGGTCAGCGGCAGGCTTCGGCGAGGGAGCCGGTGCGTCGTCGGCGGGCTCAATCGAGGGTGGCGAGGTGATCGGCGTCGCCGCCTCGCCCACTCGATGAGGAAGATCGTCGCGTCGTCGGTCGTGGTGCCGCCGCGTTCCTGTTTCACCGGTCCCCGGGTTGCAGCATCCGCTCGCTGACCACCGGCTCCTCACCGCCGAAGCCGACCGGCAACGTGGTCGGGCTCTCCAGCCGGTCCACCGCCACGCGGTCACGGATCAGGAGCGGAGCCGGGTGGCCGGCGTTGGCCCACTGCAGCCGGCCTGTCGTGATGTCCAGGATCATCATCTGAGCGGGGACGAAGCGGTCGGGGCCGAACTGCTCATCGATGACCCTGCCCCGAACTTGTCGCCGGCCACGTCGTAGGAGGGCTCGAGATGTCCAGGATCATCATCTGAGCGGGGACGAAGCGGTCGGGGCCGAACTGCTCATCGATGACCCTGCCCCGAACTTGTCGCCGGCCACGTCGTAGGGGGGCTCGAGGATCCCGGCCACGCGGGTTCCGCCGGCCACCGTGCCGACGGGACAGCTGCGCCGCTCGGACCACGCGAAGCAGCGACGGAGAACCTCGGCGACCTGGCGGGCGGCCCCGGGGACGGGGCGACGAGACGCAGGTCGACATTCCCGGCAGGGCGTGCAGCCCGGCGAGGGTCTCGGGGCCGGGAGGCGTTTCTGCGGCGGCTGACCGGCGCCGTCCGGCGGCCCGGCTGACCGACACCGTTCAGTGCGGCGCCCGGCGAGGGTCATTGCGTTGCCGACGGCGCCACGTATTCAGGGGTATTGCGCATAGTCGGAAGTGTTAATCAGAGTATTAATGCAGCACTGTCCGCTGTTTGAATGAGAGAGAACTTCCCCTGTTTCGTTGATGCCGGGGCAAGGATATTTCTGCGTAATATGCGGCAGCAGTGAAAAGGCTTCCGGGTGATCGGTAGGGCCCGGTACGCCACGGCCCCCACAGAAAATGGCTTTGATGAAGCTGAAGATCCCTAAACCAGCTGACCGCCGCACTCTGTCCGGCTTGCTGGCCTCCGCCCTCGCGGCGACGGTTTCCGCTGCGATGGTCTTCCTGACACCGACGGCCGCGTCGGCGATCGCATTGCCCGTACCGCTGGGCACCGCCGCCACTTACTCCGTTCTGGCGGGTCAGGGAGTCACCAACACCGGCAACTCGGTGCTCGCCCACGACCTCGGGACGCACCCGAACCCGGCCATCACCGGATTTCCCCCCGGCCAGGTGGGAGGCGCCATCCACCCTGCGGACGCCGCGGCCCTCCAGGCCAAGGCGGACCTGCTCGTGGCGTACAACAACGCCGCCGGCCAGGCCGTGGACTTCGCGCTGCCGGCGGGAATCGGCGGAGGTCCGGCGCTTCTGCCCGGCGTCTACCACGCCACAGCCGGTGTCGGCATCACCGGCGACCTGGTCCTGGACGGTCAGGGCAGCTCCGACGCGGTCTGGGTGTTCCAGATTCCTGAGTCCCTGACGACGGCAACCTCCAGCCGGATTCTCCTCACCAACGGCGCTTCGGCGTGCAACGTGTTCTGGCAGATCGGCGAAGACGCGTCGCTCGGCGTCACCACCGCCTTCGTGGGCACGCTCATGGCCGAGAACTCGATCACCGTGAACCAGGGAACGAACGTCGAGGGCCGGTTGCTGGCCCAAGTGGGTTCTGTGACCCTCAACAACAACAGGATCTTCCTCGGCGGGTGCGCGGCCTCCACCACTGGTGGAACGACGACGGGAACGACCACCGGCACCACCACCGGCACGACCACCAGTGGAGGACTCCTCGGCGGCGGCCTCGTCAGCGGTGGCCTCGTCACCGGTGGCGTCCTGGGCGGGCCCATCGTCGGGACCGGCGGCACCTCGGGAAACACCGCCGGTAACTCGTCCGGAAACACCGCGGGCAACACCGCCGGGAACAACGCGGGCAACACCGCCGGGAACAACGCGGGCAACACCGCCGGGAACACCACCGGCGGGAACACCGCAGGCAACAGCGCCGGAAACACCACCGGTGGCAACGGCCCCGGCGGGAACGGCCATGGGCCAGGCGGACAGGGCGGACCGGGCCACGGTGGCAACGGAAAGCATGATCACGGCGGCAAGCTCGACCTCGGGCAGTACATCCACCCCGGTAAGCCCGACCACGGCAAGTACGACCACGGCCGGGAAGACCACGGCAAGTACGACCACGGCCGGGAAGACCACGGCAAGTACGACCACGGTCAGGAAGACCACGGCAAGTACGACCACGGTCAGGAAGACCACGGCAAGTACGACCACGGCCAGGACGACCACGGCAAGCAGTCCGGCGAGAACTTCGGCTACGAAGACGTGCCCGAGAGCCACGGGGGCGACGACCACTCCCAGGGTTACGAGGGCTAGGCAGCGCACTGCGGTCGGTCCGCTCACCGGATGACGGCGCGCGGCGGAATTCTCATCGAATCCGCCGCGCGCCGTCGGGGCCCTGACGCGGAGAGCAGGTGCGCAGCCGTTGAAACGAGGAAGACAGGGTGCGTGGTGTCGAGCGGTATTGACTCAGCGGATGTGAAGGAATTCCAGCACTCCGAAGCCGGTCCGGTCGTGCAGGAACGGCCTGACGCGACGGCTGCGCCGCCCAAGCTGCCGAGAGGCGCCCGTGTGCTGAAATGCGGACTGTGCGCCACCGTGGTCCTGTGCCTGATGGCGAGTGTCTTCCACGTGCTTCTCGTGTTTCTCCACGTGGCACCGGCCAACACCATCTCCAAGCGGTACAGTCCGCTGATCAATTCATGGGTGTACCCCTTCTTCGAACAGAATTGGCGGCTTTTCGCTCCGGACCCCGAATCCGTCAACCGGCAGATTCTGGCGAGAACCGCGCACACCGGCTCCGACGGATCGGTCGAGGTGAGTCCCTGGTTCGACCTGACCGCCGTGGACCGTTCCGCGGTCGTGCATGATCCGTTCCCGAGCCACACGGCACAGAACATGTTGCGCCGCGCCTGGGCCGGCTACGTCGACTCTCACGGAGGAGACGACAACGCGCGCACCGAACGTGCCCTGATGATGCAGAAGTACCTGAGCAACATCGCCGCGGACCGCGCCGCCGCCCGCGAGAACGGACCCTTCGACTTCATCCAGCTCCGCGTCGTCGCACTGTCCATCCCCGCGCCCGGCCCCGCCGCCGGCAATCGCCCGCCGACGCCGGCCGAGAACCGGCTCCTGCCCTGGTGGAAGGTGACCCGCCATGGAAAATGAGGCGCAGAGGTCCGCGTCCGTCGGCGTCGACCGGTGGCTCGCCGGCCGGATCACCGGCCTGTGGGACCTCCTGACCGGGCGTCCGGTGTCCCTGTACGCGGCGTCGGTGCTGCGCATCGGCTACGGACTGCTCTACCTGATCTTTCTGCTGCGCGAGTTCCCGCACCGGGACGAGATCTGGGGTCCGGGTTCTGCATGGACGCCCGCCCTGGCACACCAGCTCTTCGAGCAGACGGGCTGGTTCAGCGTTCTGGCCCTGTCAAACAGTCGTGCCTACTTCGAGCTCTGCTACGTGCTGGCGCTCGTCACGGCCGCACTGTTCATGCTGGGCTGGCGAACCCGTGTCCTGTCGGTCCTCTTCGCAGTCGTGGTGACCTCGTTCCACGGCCGGGCGATCTTCATGACGGACGGGGGCGACAACCTGGTCCTGCTGATGTCCCTCTACCTCGTCCTCACCGCCTGCGGCCGACGCTGGTCCCTGGACGCACGCAGAAGCATGCTGAAGGCGGCCCGTACGGGCAGTGCGCCGGAACCGGTCGGGAGTGCCTTCGCCCGGCAACTTTGCGATGCCAGGACCACTTTGATCACGGCGATGCACAACTGCGGCATGTTCGTCATCGCGGCGCAGGTCTGCTTCCTCTACGGATCAGCCGGCCTGTACAAGGTCCAGGGAGCCTTCTGGGGCGGCGGCACCGCGCTCCACTACGTCCTGAACCTCGAACTGTTCCAGCCCTGGCCCGCCATCTCGGCCTTCGTCGACGAGCACACGCTCGTGGTCGCCGTCTTCGGCTACATGACCGTGCTCCTACAGGTGGCCTTCCCGTTCGTGCTCTTCGGCAGGCTCAAGTATCCCGTTCTGGCCATGCTCCTGGGCATGCATATCGGCATCGCCGTGCTGATGGGGCTGCCTCTCTTCTCCGGTGCGATGATCGTCGCGGACGCCGTGTTCCTTCCCGATCGCTTCTACACCCTCCTGCCCCACCTCTGCCGACGCGCGGGGCGGCGGACGGACAGCAGCAGGCCGTGGCCCGGACCAGCGGCAGGCCCCGGAGCCGTACCTGTGCAAGGCGGGCCGGGCCGTGTGCCCGGCGCGACGCGTCGAGTCGTGCTCCCGACAGTGCGGAAAGGCACGATGCCTGCCGCCGAGCCCGCTTCCCCCGGGGCCCCCTCACCGACGACCGAGTGACCCGGCCACCGTGACAGGGGACCGAAAACCCGCCTGCTTCACTTGGTGCGCCAAACCGAAGCAGGCCCCAGCCGGGGCCCAACTCGAGGTTGGGCGCATGGCATGGGGCCTGATGCGTTGGTCGAGCCTTCGGACGGTGGTGCCGCTGCGGAGGGCCGCCAGAGCAGCCACGGACGCCTCGTCGTCACCGGCCAACAGCTGTTCCAGCACATGCCGTTCCATGGTCACCCCTCCCCGCCGGGATCCTGCGGTACAGCAGCCGGATACCGCAAGCCCAGCAATCCTCCGCGTCGTTTGTATTCTGCCGAGTGCGCAGCCGGCCAGAGGCCCTGAGGATCACTCCTCAGGACGGTGATGCCGGCCCGCCGCGCTGCCGTGTCCGTCGTTCGGGGCACCCGGCTGTGGCCGGTGTGTCGGAGGGTTGCATTCTGGGTGCCATGGCGAACCCCGAGGGCCCGTATGTGAAGGTGCATTTCCGGCTTGAGATCGAGGACGACTGGCCCCCGGCGTCGGTGGAGAGTCTGTGGGCGGTCGACCAAGGGGACGGCACCGCGCGGCTCGACAACATTCCCTGGTTCGTCCGGTCCATCGCCTGCGGGGACATCGTGGCCACGGAGCCCGACGAGGAGGGCGTTCGATGGGCCGGCGAGGTGGTTCGGCGTTCCGAGAACTGCACCATCCGCCTCGTCGTGTTGCGGGACGGCGGTTCGGGAGCCGCACGGCAGAGCGTGCTCAACGCGTTCCACGAACTGGGAGTCTGCGGTGAGGGCATAGAACGGTTCCGCATGGTCGCCCTGGACGTCCCTCCCGCCGCCGACATCGCCAAGGTGCGGAAGCTGCTCAACCACGGGGTGGCCAAGGAGTGGTGGCACATGGAAGAAGGCTGTGTCACCGCGCAGTGGCGAGCCGCCTCCCTCGGCTGAGGCCGTTCATGTGATCCGCGACCAGGCCGTCCCCGGGCCGTCCCCGCGCCGTCCGAGGTTGCTCGACAGTGACCGCCGACGACCGACGACCGACGACCGACGACGGACAGCGGACGGGCATGCGTCCGCTCCTGAGCGCTGTGGGTGGCGGATCATATTTCCGATCGGGGGGCTGAGAGGAAAATTCGTTCTGCCCATAACGTGTGGAGTGCGTGAATGACATTAATGACGAAACGTTCTCCCCAGTAATTCCGTTATGGTGCGGTCACTCATTTGCCGCGCATCTGGAGGAGGGGTGGCGCCGTTAGCGGAATATGACGACAGCAAGAACCCAGGGTCTGCCTCAACGCAACGCGAGGACAGATGATCCGACTGCGGGCCATGATCTGGCAGTGGGTAAATGCAGCTTTTCGCCCGGTGTGACATACTCTTCGGCTGCGGCGCAGAGCGTGGTGATCGAAGACGGTGCGTGGGTCGAGCGGCAGGCTGCTGAGTCGCTCCTCCGCGAGTTCCTTGCCCTGCTGGAGGGAATCCAGAAGGAACTCAATTCGCGGTGGAACGGCCAGGAACTCTTCGGCCGGCCGTGACGTGGACCACGCCCGACGGGCGCATTCCTGTGAATCCTGACTACGAGGAACCCTCCTTCGCGCGGCGTGATCGTTATTCCGACGCGTACGCCTATGGGGCGGGCGCCGGATGGAACGGCGGACCTGCCGACAGCGTCCAGGCGGGGGTTCCCCTGGCCGCGGCCGACCCGGGCTGGGATCCGGTGGAAGAACTCGCCTATCTCATGCAGGAGGCCGTCACGGCGGAGCAGGCGGCCAGGGTGCCGCCGCCTCGCGGCGAGCCCACGCCCGGCGGCGACTTCATCGACCCGATGGAGAGCCTCGCGCAGATCACCGCTCAGCTGCCGCCACCCCGAAGGTCTTCCGCAGGTCATCGCAAGATCTCAGGTCGAAAACTCCGGCTCAAGTGGTTGCGGACCGGCAGTTTCGTGATCGTGGCACTCGTCGCCGTCATCGTGGCGATGGTCAGCGTCTTCGGCGGCATGGTGGCCTACCGGCCACTGCAGAACATCACGTCCGGATCGGACCACGGAATGGTCCCGTCGTGGCCTCTCCTCGTGTACGGCCCCTGGATGGTGGCCTCTCTCTCCATTCTCCGGACCGCTCTGCATCAGCGCCGAGCCGTCCACTCGTGGTTCATCGTTCTGCTCTTCTCCTCCGTGGCGATAATGCTGTGCATCGCGCAGGCGGACAGAACCTTCACCGGAATCGCCGGGGCTTCCCTTCCCGCTCTCGCGTCCCTCGCCTGCTTCCAACAGCTCGTCCGTCAGATCACCCTGACCCTGCCACCGCGACAGAGCACGCGTCGGCACCGTCAGTAGCGACGGAGTCCGGCAGGGAGTGGAACGAGTCGTCTCGAATCAGCGGCGAGAGCGGGGACGGCGATTGCCCGCCCGGGGGACGCCGTCGCTACGGAGATTCCCGTCGAGCGTTGTTGGCGGCAGAGCCGGGCGGGGGGCCGACGGGCAGGAGCTGAGGGCGTCTGGCGGTGCGACCGTCGCCGGAGGACCGGCCGCGCAGACGGCGTCCGAGCCAGGGGCCGAGGTATGCGGCCGCCCAGCGCAGTTCGGCTTCTGCGGCCTGCCGGCGCGAGGGGACCCGCTGTGGCGGGAGGGGGAGGGTCCAGTCGTCGTCGGCTCCGGGCAGGTGGATGGCCCGGGCGAGGGCCGCGGCGATCCGTTCGTGGCCGAGAGAGCTGGCGTGGAGGCGGTCCGCGGTCCACATCCGCGGGTCGGTGGTGACGGCATGCCGGCCGGTTTCGGCGACCGTGACCCCGTGCCGGGCGGCCGCGGCGCGGATACGGGTGTTGAGGTCGAACACGCGGGCCCTGACGGGCCGGGCCAGCGGCACGATCTTTCCGACGTCGGGGAAGGTCAGTGTCGCCACGTGGGTCCCGGCGTCCGTGAGCGCGGCGAACATGTCCTCCAGGTGTCCCGCCACCTCCTCGGCGTCGTACCGGGGCCGGAGCAGGTCGTTGACGCCGGCGACGACGGTGGCCAGGTCGGGGCGCAGGGCCAGGGCGGGCCCCAGCTGTTCGGCGCGGACCTGGCCGGCCGTGCGTCCTCGTACGGCCAGATTGGCGTACCGGAGACCGGGGTTGACGGCTGCGAGGTGCTCGGCGAGCCGGTCGGCGAAGCCGCGCAGGCCGACGGTGTCGTCCCCGTCGCCCAGTCCTTCGGTCTGGCTGTCGCCCAGGGCCACGTAGCGCACGTAGTCACCGCTCGGCATGAGCCGCCCGCCTTTCCCGCAGGACGGTCGCGATCCGCAGGCACCAGTCCCGGTGGCCCTGCTCGAAGTCGAGGCCGCGCAGACAGGTCAGGTAGGGCCCGATCCGCTCGCCTCGGCGAAGGAAATCCTCTTCGTCCGCGTCGCCGCGCAGCTGTCGCAGCAGCTTGCCGAGCAGCTCGATCTTGGCCTCGGCCGCGGCCGCCCGCTCTTCGAGCTGTGCGATCACCGACGCGGTGCCGATGCGGTCGGCGACCTGGACCTTGACCAGCAGATCGTCGCGGATGAACGAGGGCTTCGCCACGGCCGCGGCGAACTCCTCCAGTTCGGCGCGACCGGCGTCCGTGACGTGGAACAGCCGCTTGTTGGGCCGGGTCTCCTGGATCACCTGCCGCCCCGCGACCAGCCCTTCCTTCTCCAGTTTGGCCAGTTCGGTGTACAGCTGCTGGGGCAGCGCATGCCAGAAGTTCGCCACGCCGACGTCGAACGCCTTCGCCAGTTGGTACCCGCTGTATTCGCCGTCCAGCAGCGCTGCCAGCACGGCATGTCGCAAGGCCATCGAAGCAGCCCCCTCCTTCTCCGTCCGCCTACGCCTCCTCCGCCAGGATACTCAAGAAAATGACTAATCGCATCATTGAATAAAGTGGGGTCATTCGCCCGGGTCGTGCCGGAGTCGCAGCTCCTCGCGATAGGAGTTGGCGAGGGCGGTCGCGCGGGTGAACCAGTCCGTCAGGACGGCGATCTCCTCCGGCGAGTAGTCGGCGAAGAGGGCGTTGAGGCGGACGTAGTGCGGCTCGTAGAGGGCGTAGGCCCTGGCCACTGCCGAGGGGACGGCTGCCACGCGGACCCGGCGCCGGTCCTGGGGGTCGGACCTGCGGGTGACGTAGCCGGCGCGTTCCAGGCGGTTGAGGATGCCGGTCACCGCGCCCGTCGTGACCTGGACGCGCGCCGCGAGGTCCCCGGCGGTGAGGAGATCCTCGCCGGCCTGGAGGACGTAGGCGAAGCAGGTCAGGTCCGTGACGTTCAGGCCCAGGCGCTGGGCCATCTCCTGCTGCCCGATCATGCTGGCCGCGATGAGGTCGTCCATCGCGGAGAGCGCTTGGGCGGGGGTCGCGGCGGGGCGGGAGGGCGATTGCGGGGACGGGTGCGGGGACGGGTGCGGGGACGGAGGCGGCGGCTCGGGTGTCATCGCGGGGGCCGGTTCCTCTCCGGGGCGTTTCGGGTGCGTGCGTGGGCCGCACGGTGTCGTGCGGGCTGATCACAGGCGGCCGGCGGCCGGTGGCCGGCGGCTGACGCCCGGTGGGCGGTCGCGGGTGGGCTGGGCGGTGGGTTCGTGCTGGGTCCTTGTTATCTGCTTTCTGTTTGTCTTACCTTGTAAGAGGTTTCCAATCTGAACTTCTTAGATCGTGAGGGATTCATGGCCGGGCATGGATACGACGAGGGGCACACGATCGCCGGATGGACCGGCGTGGCCATCGTGGCCGTCGGGGGCTCCGCGATGGGCGTCGGCGTGTGTGTCGGCTCGGCGCTCGCGGTGGTCGGCGGCGGCGTCGTCCTCGGGTTGAGCGCGCTGGTCACATGGGGTCTGCACCTCGCCGGGTGGGGCAAGCCGCCAGGAGTGCGCCCACGGTCGGAATGGGGGATGCGGGTGCGGGACCCGTGGGCCCGGGACGGTCATCCGGGGTGCGTCGGGTGCCGGCTCGCCGGGCGGGGGCGCACGACCGTCACCGCGTTGTCGGTGCCGGGGCCTACCGTTGCGGGTGATGGCACAGGCATGGAAGTGCGCGGGGCTGCGGTGGTCGTCGGCGGAGGGCCCCGCGCTGATGTGGGACGGGGCCCGTCCTAGCCCGCTGACCTGGGGCAAGCGGGTCTCGTTCGGTGTGGTCGCGGGCGGTGTGCGGCAGTGTGCCGGGGCTCGGGGGCACCCGTGTCCGGTGCGGGCGGCCGTGTCGGGGAGGAGCACGGGGGCCCGGTGCGAGGAGTGCGCGCGACTGGACCGGGCGCACTCCGTCGCGGCCGACGGGATCGCCGACGACCCCCGCCCCTACCGGGTGTACCTCGCCTGGTTCGGGCCCGGGCTCGTCAAGGTGGGGATCACGGCGGCCGAGCGGGGGCCCGTGCGACTGCTGGAGCAGGGCGCGGTCTGCTTCAGCTGGCTCGGGGTCGGGCCGCTGATGGCCGCCCGCCGCACCGAGGAACTGTTGCGGGCCGCGCTGCGCGTGCCGGACCGGGTGCCGTACGCAGTCAAGCGGGCGGTGCGGTCCACGCTGCCGGCGGGGGAGGAGGAACGGGCGGGTGAGCTGCGCGAGGTGTACGGCCGGGCCGTGCAACTGAGCGGCTGGCCCGAGTCGTTGGAGCGCGAGCCGTTCCAACCGGTCGATCATGTACGGGCCTTCGGGCTCGCCGGGGCTCCGGCCGCGCTCGGCGAGGTGAGCGAACTCGTGCCCGGCGGCTCGGTGAGCGGCGAGCTGGTGGCGGCCGTCGGCCCCGACCTGCATCTGGCCACCGACCTGCCTTCGACCCTCGGCCTGCCTTCGACCCTCGGCCTGCCCTCGGCCCTCGGCCTGCCCTCGGCCCTCGGCCCTGCTTCGGTCACAGGCCTTCCTTCGGCCGTCGGCCCCGCTTTTGATGCCGGCGCTCCTTCCACCGGGCGGCGAGGGGTGGTCGTACTCGACACACGGTTGATGCGGGGGTGGCGGCTGGTTCCCGCGGAGGACGGTGAAGTGAGCTTCCCGGTCCGGCAGTTCAGGGTGGCGGAGCATCGCCAGGACGGCCTGTTCTGACAGCCGTCCTCCTGGCGGTCATGCCTCCCGAAGGGTGTGCTTCCGACGGACGTCCGGACTTCGGGCGGCGATCCCGGCCCCCTGCCGGCACATGTGCGCGGCGTGCGTCTCCAGCGCTCCGTGTCTCCAGTGCGCCGCGTTTCCTGTGCGCCGCGTCTCCTGTGCGGCGCCAAGGCGGATCACAGCCGGGCTCCCCTCCCGAGGCCCGCGAGACCTCCGGGGAACGTGGCCCGGACGTCGCGCTGTGACGCCGTACACCAGGGCATTCGCGGGCAACCCGCGCCCTCGGGTGAGAGTGGAGCAAGCGCTTCCCAAGCGTTGCCTGAGAGGCGCCTGTGCGTTTCTCAGGGAAATCACAGACAAGTGAAAGAGTGCTCTCAGCGGGCCCCGACAGGGTGTTCACCATGACCACGACCTCGCCCCAGGGGCGCACCGAACTGCTGAGGCCGGACGGGAGCCCCGTCCGCGTGCTTGTGGTGGACGACGAGCTGTCGATCACCGAACTGCTCTCCATGGCCCTGCGCTACGAGGGATGGCAGATCCGGAGTGCCGGTGACGGCACGGGCGCGATCCAGACCGCCCGTGAGTTCCGGCCCGACGCCGTCGTCCTCGACATGATGCTGCCGGACATGGACGGGCTGACGGTCCTGGGGCGGCTACGCCGTGATCTGCCGGACGTCCCGGTGCTGTTCCTGACGGCCAAGGACGCCGTCGAGGACCGTATCGCCGGGCTCACCGCCGGCGGCGACGACTACGTCACCAAGCCGTTCAGCCTCGAAGAGGTCGTGGCCCGGCTGCGAGGGCTCATCCGGCGCTCCGGCGCCGCCGACCGGCGCTCGGACTCCGTGCTCGTCGTCGGCGACCTGACCCTCGACGAGGACAGCCACGAGGTCTCGCGGGCCGGCGCCAACATCCACCTCACCGCCACCGAGTTCGAGCTGCTGCGCTTCCTGATGCGCAACCCGCGGCGCGTGCTCAGCAAGGCGCAGATCCTGGACCGGGTGTGGTCGTACGACTTCGGCGGTCAGGCCAACGTCGTCGAGCTGTACATCTCCTACCTGCGGCGCAAGATAGACGCCGGCCGTGAGCCGATGATCCACACCCGTCGTGGAGCCGGCTATCTGATCAAGCCCGCCGCGTCATGAACGGGCGACGACGGCCGCGTCCGCAGAAGAGACGAGCGGGAAAGCCGCGCACCCTGCGGACCCGGCTCGTCGTCGTGTCCGTGGCCCTGATCGCCGTCGTCTGCGCGGTGATCGGCACGGTGACCACTCTGGTGCTGCGGGACCACCTCTACGGGCAGCTGGACGGTTCCCTGAAGGAGGCCGCCATGGGCGCCTCCGGCGGGCCGGTCGGAGGACCCGGCGGCCGGGACGCCGCCGAGAACGGAAACACCGCCGGGAGCAGCACCCCGCCCGTGCAGAAGATCTACGGCATCGACAAGTTGGTCACCGGGCCCGGGCCGCAGAAGACGCTCGCGGCCACGGTGGTCAACGGCTTGATCACCAGCGCCAAGGTCGGCAACAAGAAGAACAACGCGGCCGGCTACACGGACATGACCCCCGTGAACCTCAAAGAGACCCAGATCAAGGCGCTCGGCTCGGTCGCCCAGGACCAGAAGCAGCACACCGTCGACATTCCCGGACTCGGCTCCTACCGGGTCCAGTACATCAACGGCAACAACGGCGACTACTACGTCGGCGTCCCCACCTCCGACGTCGACAACACCATCAACACCCTGATCATCGTCGAGATCAGCCTCACCGTCGCCGGGCTTCTCGCGGCCGGTCTCGCCGGCACCGTCATGGTCGGCGTCGCCACCCGCCCCCTCCGGAAGGTCGCCGCCACCGCCACCCGCGTCTCCGAACTCCCCCTGCACACCGGCGAGGTCAACCTCAGCGAGCGGGTGCCGGAGACGGAGACCGATCCGCACACGGAGGTCGGGCAGGTCGGCGCGGCGCTGAACCGGATGCTGAACCACGTCCACGGCGCGCTGCACGCCCGCCAGGAGAGCGAGATGCGGGTCCGGCAGTTCGTCGCGGACGCCAGTCACGAACTGCGGACGCCCCTCGCCTCCATCCGCGGCTACGCCGAGCTGACCCGGCGCGGACGCGAGGAGGTCGGGCCCGACACCAAGCACGCGCTCGGCCGTATCGAGTCCGAGGCCGGCCGGATGACGTTCCTCGTCGAGGACCTGCTCCTGCTCGCCCGGCTCGACGCGGGCCGCCCCCTGCAGTTCGAGCAGACCGACCTCGTCCCGCTGGTCATCGACACCGTCAGCGACGCCCGCGTCGCCGGCAGCGAGCACGTCTGGCGCCTCGAACTTCCCGACGAGCCCGCCCTGGTCTCCGCCGACTCGGCGCGGCTTCAGCAGGTCCTCGTCAACCTGCTCGCCAACGCCCGGACGCACACCCCGCCCGCCACCACCGTCACCGCGCGCGTGCAGCGCCGCGGGCCGTGGCTGTGCGTGGACGTCCAGGACGACGGGCAGGGCATTCCGCCCGACCTGCTGCCGCACGTCTTCGAACGGTTCGCGCGCGGCGACTCCTCGCGCTCCCGCGTGTCCGGCTCGACCGGCCTCGGCCTCGCCATCGTCCAGGCCGTCGCGACCGCGCACGGCGGCGCCGTGACCGTCGACAGCGTCCCCGGACAGACCGTGTTCACCGTGCACCTGCCCGCGCTCGGCCCGGCCCTGCCCAAGCCCGCCCCGGAAACGAACTGGCAACTCGACTCACAGGTCGAGCACAGTGCCACCACATGGGTGCAACAGGGCGCCTGACGAAAGTCGACGACATGCGAACCGACTCTTCTCCCGGCACGCTGCCGGCGCGGGAGCACCTCCCGGCCGCCACAGCCGGTACGCCTGTCCTGGACGTAGTGATCCCCGTCTTCAACGAGGAGAAGGACCTCCAGCCCTGCGTCCAGAGACTGCACGACCACCTGACGCGTACGTTCCCCTACTCCTTCCGGATCACGATCGCGGACAACGCGTCGACCGACACGACCCCTTCGGTGGCGCGCCGGCTGGCGGCGCGGATCCCTGAGGTGCGGAACTTCCGGCTCGAGCAGAAGGGCCGCGGCCGAGCCCTGCGGACCGTCTGGTCCGCCTCGGACGCCCCGATCCTCGCGTACATGGACGTGGACCTGTCCACCGACCTCAACGCGCTGCTGCCGCTGGTGGCGCCGCTGATATCCGGCCACTCCGACCTGGCGATCGGCTCCCGGCTCGCCCATGACTCCCGTGTGGTGCGCGGGCCGAAGCGGGAGTTCATCAGCCGCGCCTACAACCTGATCCTGCGCGGCTCGCTGCAGGCCCGCTTCTCGGACGCGCAGTGCGGGTTCAAGGCGATCCGGCGTGACGTCGCACAGATTCTGCTCCCCCTGGTGGAAGACACCGGCTGGTTCTTCGACACTGAGATGCTGGTGCTCGCCGAGCGCGCCGGCCTCCGTATCCACGAGGTGCCGGTCGACTGGGTCGACGACCCGGACTCCACGGTGCACATCGTGAAGACGGCGACCGACGACCTGAAAGGGGTGTGGCGCGTGGGCAAGGCCCTGGCCACCGGTTCGCTGTCCCTCGACCGGCTCCGCCGTCCGTTCGGCGACGACCCGCGCGACCGCGACATCCAGGACGTGCCGGGGGGCCTGGCCCGTCAGCTGGTCGGGTTCTGCGTCGTCGGCGGTCTGTCCACGCTCTTCTACCTCGTTCTCTACAGCGGTTTCCGCCAGTTCGGCGGCTCGCAGATAGCCAACGCGCTCGCCCTGCTGGTGTCCGCGGTCGCCAACACCGCCGCCAACCGGCGTCTCACCTTCGGAGTGCGGGGGCGCGGCGGGGCCGTCAAACACCAGGCGCAGGGCCTGGTGGTCTTCGGCATCGGCCTGGCGCTGACCAGCGGCTCGCTCGTCGCGCTGAACGCGGCGACCTCCGACCCCGCGCACGCCACCGAGCTGGCCGTCCTCGTCGCCGCCAACCTCGCGGCGACGGTGCTGCGCTTCCTGCTCTTCCGCGTGTGGGTGTTCTCCGACCGGCGCGAGGGTGACGACCCGGCGACGACGACCGGGGCCACCGCCCCCGCCCCGGCCGAGACCTTCGCCGCACCCGCGGGCCCGTCCGCAGCGGCGTACCCGACCGCGAACGCGGGCCCGACGACGTACTCGCCGGGCACGCCGGGCACGCCAGGTATGCCGGGCACACAGACCCCGCACCGGACGGCCACCTCCGCGCAGACCGGCGACCGCTTCGGGCCGCTGCCCCAGCGCTCGGGCCCGCCGCAGCGGCCGGTCACCCGTCCGCACGCCAGCGCCCCGACCACGACCCCGACCCCGACCCACCCCCGCGCCGGCGAAGCCGCGGACGGCACCTGGAGGGACGCCACCCTGCGGATGCAGCCGGTGCGCCCCCACGACACCGAGCCGGGGGACGCCCGATGACCACCCACCTCGACCAGCCGTCGGCCGCCTGGGGCGCGCCGCCCGAGAGCTCCCCGGCGTCCGCGCGCGAAACCGTCGTCCCGGCCCCCGACCCGGGTGAGCCGAAGCAGCCCCTGCACCGCAGACTGTGGCGAGGCCGCCCCGAGGACCCGCGCTGGGCCCGCCCCGCGTTCCTCGGCCTGCTGGCCGCCACGCTTCTCCTCTACCTCTACGACCTGAGCGCCTCCGGCTATGCCAACTCCTTCTACTCGGCGGCCGTCCAGGCGGGCAGCCAGAGCTGGAAGGCCATGTTCTTCGGCTCGCTGGACGCGGGCAACGCGATCACCGTCGACAAGCCCCCGGCCTCTCTGTGGCCGATGGCGCTGTCGGTGCGGATCTTCGGCCTGAACTCGTGGGCGATCCTCGCGCCCGAGGTGCTGATGGGCGTCGGCACGGTCGCCGTCGTCTACGCCTCCGTGCGCCGCCGGTTCAGCCCCGCGGCCGGTCTGATCGCCGGCGCGGTGCTGGCTCTGACCCCCGTCGCCGCGCTCATGTTCCGGTTCAACAACCCGGACGCGATGCTGGCCCTCCTGATGGCTGTGGCCTGCTACTTCACGGCCCGCGCGGTCGAGGACGGCCGGACGAGGTGGCTGGTGTGGGCCGGGGTCGCGATCGGCTTCGCGTTCCTCGCCAAGACCCTGCAGGCGTTCCTGATCCTGCCGCCCCTCGCGCTCGTCCACGCGGTGTGCGCGCCGGTGCCGGTGAAGAAGCGGCTGGGCCAGCTGGCCGTCGCCACGGGCGCGGTGATCGTGTCCGGCGGCTGGTGGGTGGCGATCGTCGAGCTGTGGCCGGCTTCCTCCCGCCCGTACATCGGCGGCTCGCAGAACAACTCCTTCCTGGAGCTGACCTTCGGCTACAACGGCCTCGGCCGCCTCAACGGCGAGGAGACCGGCAGCGTCGGCGGCGGCGGTGGCGGCGGGAACACCGGGCAGTGGGGCGAGACCGGCTGGGACCGGATGTTCAACTCCGAGATCGGCGGCCAGATCTCCTGGCTGCTGCCGGCCGCGCTGGTCCTGCTCGTCGGCGGTCTGGTGGCGACCCGGAAGCTGAAGCGGACGTCGACGACCCGGGGCCTGTTCCTGGTCTGGGGCGGCTCCCTGCTGATCACGATGGCCGTCTTCAGTTACATGGCGGGCATCTTCCACCAGTACTACACGGTGGCCCTCGCCCCCTACATGGCGGCCGTGATCGGCATGGGCGCCGGCGTCCTGTGGGAGAAGCGGTCCGAGGTCTGGGCCTCGCTGACCCTCGCGGCCTCGGTCGTGGCGGCGGCGGCCTGGAGCTACGTCCTGCTCAACCGCACACCCGACTACCTGCCCTGGCTGAAGTGGCTCGTGCTGCTCGGCGGGCTGACCGCCGCGCTCGGCCTGGTCTTCGCGGGCCGCATCAACCGGCAGCTCGCCCTGGCGGCGGCCTCCGTCGGCCTCGTGGCCGCGCTGGCCGGACCGACGGCGTACACCGTCAGCACGCTGCAGGAAGGTCACACCGGCTCCATCGTCACCGCTGGTCCGGCCGGCGCGAGCATGATGGGCGGCGGTCCGGGGGGTGGTGGCCGGGGCGGCTTCGGCGGCAACGGCGGCGGCCCCGGCGGCCAGAGCCGGCAGAACGGCAACGCCAATGGCAACGGCACCACGCAGAACCAGGGCCAGGGCCAGAACCAGCAGGGTGGTGGCACGGGCGGCTTCCCCGGTGGCGGCATGCCGGGCCAGAACCAGCAGAACGGCAACGGCACCACCCAGAACGGCAACGGCAGTACGCAGGGGCAGGGCCGGAACCAGCAGGGCGGCATGCCCGGCGGCGGTGGCGTCGGCGGCCTGCTGAACGGCGCGAGCGTCTCCGCCGAGGCCAAGGAGCTCCTGAAGACCGACTCGGGGAAGTACACGTGGGCCGCGGCGGCGATCGGCGCCCAGAACGCCGCCAGCTACCAGCTCGCCACGGGCGACGCGGTGATGGCGATCGGCGGTTTCAACGGCACCGACCCGTCCCCGACGCTGGCGCAGTTCAAGCAGTACGTGGCCGACGGTGAGATCCACTACTTCATCAGCAGCGGGTCCGGCGGCGGCATGGGCGGCGGCAACAACGGCACGTCCTCGCAGATCACCTCCTGGGTCGAGGCCAACTTCAAAAAGGTGACGGTCGGTTCGTCCACCTTCTACGACCTGACCCAGAAGGCGAGCAGCTGACGAGGGTCCCGCGGACGCCCCTGAGGGCAGTCTCGAAGACGGGTACGTAGACGGGCACGTGGACGAACTCGCAGTCGCGGGATTCGTCCGACAGGGCGGTGGCACCGAGCCACCGCCCTGTCGCCGTCTTCCGGGTCGGTGGGGCTGCAGCCCGGGTGGGGCCCCTGCGGAGTGCAGGCCGCCGCTTAGCATCGTCCTCAGTGACCGGGAGTTCAGGAAGGTGCCGCGCGATGGCCGAGACCGCCAAGGATCCCGCCGCACACATCAGCGTGTGGCTGGAAGGCAAGGCGCGTCGCCGTGGCCGCGGTGGGGGCCAGCCCTCCGGGCTCGACCGGGACCGGATCACCGGGGCCGCCGTGCGGCTGCTGGACGCCGAGGGGCTGGCCGGCTTCTCCATGCGGCGGCTGGCGGCCGAGCTGAACGTGACGGCGATGTCCGTCTACTGGTACGTCGACACCAAGGACGACCTGCTCGAACTCGCCCTGGACGCCGCCTTCGGCGAGTTGGCGGAGCTGCTGCCCGATCCGGCGGACGAGGACGTGGACTGGCGCGACCAGCTGCGCGCTCTCGCCCGGGCCTACCGAGACCTGCTGGTCCGGCATCCCTGGCTGTCGCCGCTGGCCGGCACGTTCCTCAACGTCGGCCCCGACCACCTCGCCTTCACCCGGGTCGTCCAGCGCGTCGTGCGCCGCACCGGCATCCCGACGCGCGGCCTCGGGGCGGCCGTCGCCGCCGTCTTCCAGTTCGTGTACGGCTTCGGCACCATCGAGGGCCACTTCCTCGCCCGCTGCTCGGCCGTCGGCATGACCCCGGACGACTACTTCCGCCACGCGATGAGCGAGGTCCGCCAGGTCCCCCCGGCCGCCGACGTGGTCAAGGAGGCCGGAGACATCATGGCGGCCCGCGGCGGCGACACGGTGGAGGAGATGTGGGAGCGCGACTTCGACTTCGCTCTGGACCTGCTGATCGCGGGCATCGAGGCGATGGCCGAGCGCGGCTGACGGACCGCGGCTGACGGACTGCGGCTGACGGACCGCACGCGGCGGCGCCCCGTCGCCCCTCGGGCCGGGGTGCGGTCTACTCGTCGACGCCGGCGACCAGGTGTGCGGGGAAGCCGCCGGTGGCCACGGGGCCCCAGCGCTCCGGCGTGATCCGGATGATCGACTTGCCCTGCTTCCGCATGGCCTGCCGGTACTCGTCCCAGTCGGGGTGCTCGCCGGCGATGTTGCGGTAGTACTCCACGAGCGGTTCGACGGAGTCGGGGGCGTCGATCACCTCGGCGGCGCCGTCGATCTGGACCCACGGCCCGTTCCAGTCGTCGCTGAGCACGAGGACGCCGACGCGCGTGTCCCGCTTGGCGTTGCGCGTCTTGGCCCGCTCGGGGTACGTGGAGACGACGATGCGCCCCGAGTCGTCGACCCCGCAGGTCAGCGGCGAGGCCTGCGGGCTGCCGTCGGCACGCCGGGTCAGCAGGATCGCCCGGTGGCGGGGACGGACGAAGTCCAGCAGCTCGTCCAGGGAGACCTTGGTGTTCGTCGCGATGTTCGGTGCCATGCCCTCAGCCTAGGCCGCGGGACGCCCCGTCCGGCCGACCCTGCTGTGCCTACGCCTGCGGCCGTCGCGGTGCCCGTGGCCGTCGCCCTGCCTGCGGCCGGCCGTCCCTAAGCCCCGAGCTGCGGCAGCGCGTCACCCTGCACCGCCTGGACGTCCAACTCCACCTTCAGCGTCGTCCCGATGGCCGCGATGCCGGCCTGGACGACCTGGTTGTAGTTCATGGCGAAGTCCTCGCGCCGCAGCTGCGCGGTCGCCCGGAAGGCGGCGCGGGTGCCGCCCCAGGGGTCGGAGCCGGTGCCGAGGTAGGCAAGGTCCAGTTCCACGGGACGGGAGACGCCGCGCATGGTCAGCTCGCCGTGGACCGTCCAGCGGTCGGGGCCGGCGAGGGTCAGTCCGCCCGAGCGGTAGACGATCTCCGGGTACCGCTCGACGTCCAGGAAGTCCGCCGAGCGCAGATGGGCGTCGCGCACGGCGTTGCCGGTGTCGATGGAGGCCGCCCGGATCACGGCCTCGACCCGGGACTTCGTGACGTCGTCCGGGGCGACCTCGACGGCCGCCGCGAACTCCGTGAACCTGCCGTGCACGCTGGAGATGCCCAGGTGCTGGGCGACCGCCCCGACGGCGGAGTGTGCCGGGTCGACGGTCCAGGGGCCGGGCGGGGGCAGCTCCGAGCCGCCCTGCCGGGCCAGGGTCACTGTCCCGACCTCCGCCCTTCCGCTCGCCGTGACGATCGCGCTGGAGGCCGCGGGCGCGTACCCGACGGCGGTGACGATCACCGTGTAGGCCCCGGGCGCGAGTTCGGTCGCGTCCCGCACGGCCCCCTCCGCGTCGGCCTCGGCGCGCAGCACCTGGCCGCCCGTCATGTCGGTCACCGTGACGACCGCGTGCGACACGGCCCACCCGTCCCGGGTGCGGATCTTCGCGGTCAGTCCCATCTCATGCACTCCTCGACTGGAACCGGCCCGGTGCGGGGTGTACCCCCGCACCGGGCCGGAGCGATATCTGCGACAACCGGCCGATCGACGGCCGTTCGGTGGCCGTTCGACGGCGGTGCGCGGCCGGTGTCCGATCAGCGGCCGATGGCCAGGTGCCTGCGGCCGATGGCCAGGTGCCTGCTCGCCCGCCTGCCTACCCGGCGCCTGCCTGGCTGCCTGCCTGCCCGGTGCAGGCCAGGCACCCGTCGGCGTCCGTCCTGCACCCGACCTGCGTTCGGCCTGCGCCCGGCCCCCGCCCGCGACTACTCGCCGGGGTGGGCGAGCTCGATGTCGTGGCCGTCGACGCCGGCTCCCGCGACGGTCAGCGCGGTGGCCACCGGCGGGTAGCCGGTCGCGATGACCGTGTAGTCGCCGCCGTCGAGGTCGGCGAAGGCATAGGCCCCGTCGGCGCCGGTGGTGGCGGTGCCGACCACGTTGCCCGCCGCGTCCACGAGCGTCACGCGTGCGTCGGCCAGCGGTCCGTGCGGCGCCCGGACGACGCCCTGGAGCTGGGCGCCCGCGTCGAGGACGACCTCCGCACGGGTCACGCCCGTGACGCCGATCTCGACGGGCAGGGCGCGCGGCCGGAACCCGACGGCGTTCACCGCCACGGTCACCGCGCCCGGCACCAGCTCCGCGAAGGAGAAATCGCCCTGCTCACCGGTGGTTCCGGTGGCCAGCAGATCACCGCGCACATCGGTGACGATCACCATCGCGTCCTTGACGCCCTCGCCCGACTCGGCGGCCCGCACCACACCGGTGAGCCCGCTGGTCCCGCTGAGCAGGATGTCGTACGCCACCGGCTCCGCGCCGTTCACGACGATCGTGGAGGCCTGGGGCTGGAAGCCGTCCGCGGAGGCGATCAGCACGTACGAACCCGTGCCCGGCGCGTCCACCGCGTAGGACCCGTCGGTCTGCGCGACCGCCCGGCCGAGCTGCCGTCCGGTCAGCGAGATCAGGGTGACGGCGGCCTGGGGGACGGGAGCGTTCTCGGCGCCGCGGACGAAGCCGTGCACGGGGATGCCGCCCGAGGGGGCGACCGGCGACTCGACGGTGGCGACGGCGGAGAGCTGCTGCGCAGCCTGCGGACCGCTCTCCCGGCCGGGTTCGCGGGCCGGAGCCGCGGCAGCCGTGCCCGCGGCCGGGGTCTGTGCGGTGGCCGGCGTCTCCGCGGTGGCGGCGGGGGTGTCGCCCTCCGCCGCCTGCGCCAGCGCGCCCTTGGTCCGCAGCGGGACCTCCTTGATGAACAGGGTGATCAGGAAGGCGAGCAGCGCCAGCACCGAGGCGATCAGGAAGACGTCCGCGATGCCGTGGCCGTACGCGCTCTCCATGACCGTGCGCAGCGGCACGGGCAGCTTGTCCATGTCCGGGATCTGGCTGGAGGAGCCGGAACCGGACGCGAGTGCGGCGTACTTCGGGTCGAGGCCGGCGATGCCGTCCTTGGCGTAGTCGGTGATGCGGTTCGCCATGACGGCGCCGAGCGCCGAGACACCGATCGCACCGCCGAGCGAACGGAAGAAGGTGACCGTGGAGCTGGCCGATCCGAGGTCGGACGGGGCCACCTGGTTCTGCGTCGAGAGCACCAGGTTCTGCATCATCATGCCGATGCCGAGACCCAGCAGCGCCATGAAGACCGCGGTCTTCCAGTAGTCCGTGTCGTAGCGGATCGTGCTCAGCAGGCCGAGGCCCGCGGTGATGAGCACACCGCCGCTGACCAGCCAGGCCTTCCACTTTCCGGTGCGGGTGATGAGCTGCCCGGAGACGGTGGAGGAGACGAACAGACCGCCGATCATCGGGATCGTCATGATGCCGGACATCGTCGGGGACTCGTCCCGGGCCAGCTGGAAGTACTGGGCGAAGAAAACGGTTCCGGAGAACATCGCCACGCCCACGAACATCGAGGCGATCGACGACAGCGTGATGGTGCGGTTGCGGAACAGACGCAGCGGGATGATCGGCTCGGTGGCCTTGCTCTCGACGAGCACGAACAGCAGCGCGAGCAGGACCGAACCCGCGATCATCGTGTACGTCTGCCACGACAGCCAGTCGTACTTGTCACCGGCGAAGGTGACCCAGACCAGCAGCAGCGAGACCGCGGCCGAGATGAAGAACGCGCCGGCCCAGTCGACCTTCACGTCCCGCTTCACGACCGGCAGGTGCAGTGTCTTCTGCAGCACGATGAGCGCGATGACGGCGAAGGGGACGCCGACGTAGAAGCACCAGCGCCAGCCCAGCCAGGAGGTGTCCGTGATGACGCCGCCGAGCAGCGGACCGCCGACGGTCGCCACGGCGAAGGTGGCCCCCAGGTAGCCGGAGTAACGGCCGCGCTCACGCGGGGAGATCATCGCCGCCATGACGATCTGCGCCAGGGCGGAGAGGCCGCCGACGCCGACGCCCTGCACGACACGGCAGGCGATCAGCATGCCCGGGTTCTGCGAGAGGCCTGCGGCCGCCGAACCCAGCACGTAGATGACGAGCGCGATCTGGACGAGCGCCTTCTTGCTGTACAGGTCGGCGAGCTTGCCCCACAGCGGGGTCGTCGCCGTCATCGACAGCAGGGTGGCGGTCACGACCCAGGTGTAGGCGGACTGTCCGCCGCCGAGGTCGCCGATGATCTCGGGGAGGGCGTTCGAGACGATCGTGGACGACAGGATCGCCACGAACATCCCGAGCAGCAGCCCGGAGAGGGCTTCCATGATCTGCCGGTGGGTCATCGGAGCGTCCGCTGCGGAGCCGTGGGACCCTCCGCCGTGCTTCGCGTGGGCCCGCACACCGGCTGGTGTGGTCGTTGCCATGAGCTTTCTTCTCCTACATCGCTTGTGCGGGTGTACGGGTGGTCTGCATCCGTTCGTCTTCGCGAACGGGAATCGGGGGGCCGGGAGGCCGGTGTGCCGCGGGCGGCGGCGGCGGGTCGGGCGGGGACGGCGGCCGGTGCGTGACGGTCCTGCATTCGCCGAAGCTGGCGCGCAGCCGGGTCAGCAGCCCGACGAGCTGGCCGACCTCGGCGTCGGTCCAGTCGCCCAGGCGCTCGGCCAGCAGGTCCGTGCTGCGGCGGTACAGGTCGGCGAGCATCGCGTGGCCCTCGGGGGTGAGGTGCAGGATGCGGGAGCGCTTGTCCGCCGGGTCGGGGGAGCGCAGGATCCAGCCCCGCTCGGCCAGATGCGCGGCGTGCCGGCTGGTCACGGACATGTCGACGGCGAGCAGTTCGGACAGGTTGCTCATGCGCATGTCGCCGTGGCGACCCAGCAGCGTCAGCACCGCGGCCGAGCCGGCCGAGCAGTCCTGCGGCAGGATCCGCCCGAGGTCACGCTTCACGGCCCCGACGGCACTGAGCTGATGCGCCAGCTCCTGGAACTGCGCCTGCTCGGCCATCACACCTCCCGGATTCGTTGCTTGGGGCAACCATAGGATCGATTGGTTGCTGCAGGCAAATAAACTGGGCCGTCGGTGCCGCAAAAAGTTGGCAAAGGCAAGTGTTGCGTTGGTAAATCGGCAGGTCGGAGCCCATGCAGCGCGGCGCGGCCGTAACGGTCCCACCCGGCCCAACCTGCTGCGGCAAGATGCTCCGCGCGACCCCCACTTGGGCCCGACCGCCCGTTTTCGCTAGTGTCTCGGCCCATGGCTAACACCCAGGGCCCCCAGGGCAACCACGACCCCGCCGGCAGCACCCAGATGTTCCGCGCGTTCGTCGACGAGGGCGCTCCCCGGGCCGCCGCGCCGGCCCCCGCGCCGGCCGGCTCCCGTATCGGCCTGATCGTGGGCGTCGTCGCCGCGCTGGTGATCGTCGCTGCGGTCGCCTGGCTGGCGCTGAAGTAACCCGAGCCTTCCCGTGCACCTGCGCGCCGGGTGCACGGCCCCCGCCGTCCCGGCGGCCCTGACGGACGGGTGCAGACCCGGCCGGACGCGGGGCCGCCCGGCGGGGCCGACGAACGGCCCGGCCGTCGGGTGACCCCGGCGGCTCGCCTTGCGCTGCCGTTTCAGCGCCCCGCACCGGAGCTGGGCGAGCCCCCCGTTACGGCATCCCGTACTGGAGCTGGGCGAGCGCCCCCCCGTTACGGCATCCCGTATTGGGCGTGGGGCAGTGCTCCCGGTGCTGCATCCCGCACCGGAGCTTGGTCAGGGCCCCCGCAAGGGCATCCCGCACCGGAGCTGCGTCAGTGCCACCGCACCGAGACGTCCCGGGTCTCGATGTGCATGCCCAGCGGTACGCGCCATGCGTCGACGCACACCGTCCAGGTCTTCTCCTTCCGTGCGCCCGCGCCGATCGGCGTCGGGAGCGGGACCGTCGACTCACGCGTGGCCCAGTCGATGCCGAGTCCGTCGACGACGTGGGTGCCGAACGCGACCGTGCCCGAACCGACCGCTCTGCCACCGGAGTTGTGGAAGACGAGGGTCACGTCCTCGCACCACCGCTGCTCCGTGCCCACGCGGACCGGCTCGCTCACGGTGAGGACGGCCGGTTCGGTGGACGAGTGCCCGGACGGGGCCGTGGGCCCGGGCGAGGACGGAGCCGAGGGTGGATTCGGGGGCGTGCCGCCGGCGTGATCGCCCGCGCTGCCCGAGGCCCGGGGCGGCAGCGGCACGGAGCCCTCCGGAGCGTCCGGCCCCGAGACGCCCGAGGTGCCCGCCGCCTGGTCTCCCCCGGTGCCGGCACCGCTGCGGGTGCCGGGAGCCTGGTCCGTCGTGCCTGGACGATGACGTGAACCGGGGCCCGGGTGTGCGCTGGGGGATCCGCTCCCGCCGTCCAGCGGAAAGAGCCGTATCCCACCCGTCGGCGCCCCTGGACCGCCCGTGCCCGGACGTGCCGGGTCACCTGCCGAGCCGAGAGCGACGTAGTCGCCCCCACCGCCGTCCCCGCCGCACCCGGCGAGGAGGCCCGCCGCTCCCACCGCGAGGACGGCGGCCGCCGACGCGCCCCAGAGGGCGCCCCGGCGGCCATGTGCCCGTGTCGGACTGCGCATCGCGCCAGTGTGTCCGACGCACCGTCAGTGAGGAACCCCTCTGCGTGCGCCGACCGGTCTGGCCCTAGTCGGAGATCAGGCCCTCGCGCAGCTGAGCGAGGGTCCGGGTGAGGAGACGGGAGACGTGCATCTGGGAGATGCCGACCTCCTCGCCGATCTGGGACTGGGTCATGTTGGCGAAGAAGCGCAGCATGATGATGCGGCGCTCACGCGGCGGGAGCTTGGCCAGCAGCGGCTTCAGCGACTCCCGGTACTCCACGCCTTCGAGCGCGGTGTCCTCGTAGCCGAGGCGGTCGGCGAGGGAGCCCTCGCCGCCGTCGTCCTCCGGAGCCGGGGAGTCCAGCGAGGAGGCCGTGTAGGCGTTGCCGACGGCGAGTCCGTCGACGACGTCCTCCTCCGAGACGCCCAGCACCGCGGCGAGTTCGGCGACCGTCGGGGAGCGGTCCAGCTTCTGCGAGAGCTCGTCGCTGGCCTTGGTGAGTGCCAGCCGCAGCTCCTGCAGGCGACGCGGGACGCGCACCGACCACGACGTGTCGCGGAAGAAGCGCTTGATCTCGCCCACGACCGTCGGCATCGCGAACGTCGGGAACTCCACGCCCCGTTCGCAGTCGAAGCGGTCGATCGCCTTGATCAGGCCGATGGTGCCGACCTGGACGATGTCCTCCATCGGCTCGTTGCGCGAGCGGAAGCGGGCCGCCGCGTAGCGCACGAGCGGGAGGTTGAGCTCGATGAGCGTGTCCCGGACGTACACGCGCTCGGGGCTGTCCTCGGCGAGAGTGGCCAGTCGCAGGAACAGGGAGCGGGACAGGGTGCGGGTGTCGATGGCCCCCGTGGCCGTGAGAGCCGGGGCCGCGGGGGCCTCGGGGGCTGTGACGTCGTCGAGCACGTCGGGCTCGACAGGCGCGACGGGCGCGGACTCGCTCGGCGTGAGCGTGAGCGTGAGCACCTTCGAGCTGCCCTGTTCTGCGGACATGCCACCCCCTTTGGGTCGCGGGACGGTCGCGGCGTGACGCCCCCGCTTGAGGAACGTCAGCCTTCACCTGAATACCGGAGCCGAAGCCCCGGCAAACGCTCTTCCGGCAGAATGTCACATGTCGGCAACACGCTGTAGTGACATGTCGACATGTGAGTGACGAATCAGCCCTGGAAAAAGGGGGTGTGACGGTTTTTCAGCGGAGATCGGACGGGAAGGGCCGAGGTGAGCGATTCGCTCCCAGCGGTGACGTGTCGGTCGTGCTTGCGATACCCCATCGAGCTACGTGTCGGGCGGCGCCGAAGGGGTCAGGCCTCGATGCGGTTGGCGGAGCGCAGTCGCTGGAAGCTGCGCGCCAGGAGGCGGGAGACGTGCATCTGGGAGACGCCGAGTTCCGCGCTGATCTGGGACTGCGTCAGATTGCTGTAGTAGCGCAGCAGGAGGATGCGCTGCTCGCGCTCCGGGAGCTGGACCAGGAGGTGGCGGACGAGATCGCGGTGCTCCACGCCGTCCAGCGCCGGGTCCTCGTATCCGAGGCGGTCCAGCAGCCCGGGCAGGCCGTCGCCCTCCTGGGCGGCCTCGAGCGACGTGGCGTGGTACGAGCGGCCGGCCTCGATGCAGGAGAGCACCTCGTCCTCGCCGATGCGCAGCCGCTCGGCGATCTCCGCCGTCGTCGGGGTGCGGCCGAAGGCGGTCGTCAGGTCCTCGGTCGCGCTGTTGACCTGCACCCACAGCTCGTGGAGCCGGCGCGGTACGTGCACCGTGCGGACGTTGTCGCGGAAGTACCGCTTGATCTCGCCGATGACCGTGGGCATCGCGAACGTCGGGAACTGCACGCCCCGTTCCGGGTCGAAGCGGTCGATGGCGTTGATCAGGCCGATGGTGCCGACCTGGACCACGTCCTCCATCGGCTCGTTGCGGGAGCGGAAACGGGCGGCCGCGTAGCGCACGAGCGGGAGGTTCGCCTCGATGAGCGCCCCGCGCACGCGGTTGTGCTCCGGCGTGCCCGGCTGTAGTTCCTTGAGCTCTCCGAAGAGCACCTGGGTCAGCGCCCGGGTGTCGGCGCCGCGGCGTCGCTCCGGGGCCGGAGCGGCCTCCGCGGGCTCTGCGACCGGCGAGGCCTCCGCGGCCTCCACGGCCTCCATGGCGGGCGCCGGGGCGGGCGCCGGGGTCGAGGCCGCGACCGGGCCCGGAACGGATGCGGGTGTCGGCGCCGTGGCGGGTGCCGGGGGCGCCTCTGTCTGAGGCGGCGCAGTACTGGCCGACAAGGTCAACGCCACCTCTTCGTCAGGTCAACATCGGTCAACTCATCCGTCAAAAGCGGTCATAGCATCACAAGACATGTGCACTGTGTGCAAGCACCCCATAACACCGTGTTGAGGGTCGGAGAGGGCGGCGGCCTCGAACGAGGGCACGCAAAAACCCCCCGCCGGTCCGGCGGAGGGCTCCGTTCGGCAGGGAGGGCGGCTCAGACCTCGTAGTCGGCGACCACCCAGGTGGCGAACTCCCGCCACAGCGCGACGCCCGCCTGGTGGGCCGGGTGCTCGAGGTACCGCTTGAGGGCGTCCGCGTCCTCGACCGCCGAGTTGATCGCGAAGTCGTAGGCGATGGGCCGCTCGCTGATGTTCCAGCCCAGCTCCCAGAAGCGCAGCTCGTCGATCTGTCCGCCCAGGGCCCGGAAGGCCGCCTCGCCCTGCACCACCCGGGGGTCGTCGCGCTCGACGCCCTCGTCGAGCTTGAAAAGGACCAGGTGGCGGATCATGGGCACTCCCAGTACGTGCGACGGTCTCGGCTACCGCGCCCCGTCGGCCAGCCAGGTGAAGAAGTCGCCGATGGCCTGGGCCGCGTCCGATATGCCCTCGAAGCCTATCTGGACGTAGTCCGCCGCCTTCGCCGGGTCCGTGATGATCACGTACAGCACGAACACCACGAGTACGTAGACGGCGATCTTCTTGGCGTTCACCGCCACCTGGCCTCCCCTGTATGTGGCCGCTCGGGCCCCCGCTGACGGCGGCGAGTGTATCTGTAAGTGCGATTTACACACTGCTTTTGATCGTCTGTGGCGCGTTCATGAACTGTTCCGGGGATGCCGCCGACGAAGGGCCGAATGCGGGCGTCGGCGCACGCAAAACACCCTCCTGATCGTGTTTCCACTGATCAGGAGGGTGTGAGAGCGGTAGCGGAGGGATTTGAACCCTCGGTGACTTGCGCCACACTCGCTTTCGAGGCGAGCTCCTTCGGCCGCTCGGACACGCTACCGAGGGAGACCTTACAGCAAGGTACGGCCCGGTTTGAAATCGGTTCTGCGGCGGGTGGATCAGCGCTCGCGGAAGAAGTCCGTGAGCAGTTGCGCGCACTCCGTCGCGAGCACGCCCTCGATCACCTCGGGCCGGTGATTGAGCCGTCGGTCGCGGACGACGTCCCAGAGGGAGCCGGCCGCGCCGGCCTTGTCGTCGCGGGCGCCGTAGACGACCCGGTCCACCCGCGACTGCACGAGGGCGCCCGCGCACATCGTGCACGGTTCGAGGGTCACGACGAGCGTGCAGCCGGACAGCCGCCACGCGCCCGTCGCCTCGGCAGCCCGCCGGACGGCGAGCACCTCCGCGTGGGCCGTCGGATCGCCGCCGGCCTCGCGTTCGTTGTGACCCCTGGCGAGGACCGTGGTGCCGTCCGGAGCCAGCACCACGGCGCCGACCGGGACGTCTCCGTCCCGGGCGGCCGTCCGGGCCTCGTCCAGGGCGAGCCGCATCGCGGCCCGCCAGGGGTCGCGCACGGGGTCGGCCGGGGCCTCCGGTGCGGTCAGCGGACCGTCTCCAGGACCGCCGACGCGCCCAGGGCGTCGGCGATCTCGGTGAGCGCGTCGTCGGACAGCGCCTTCAGATCCTTCTCGGTGACGCCGAGGTCGTCGAGGATCCCGGCGTCACCGACCGGGCCGTGCGGCACGGCCTCCGCGGAGCCGCCGCTCGTGGCGCCGCCGGAGCCCTCGTCCTCGTCGTCGTCCTCGTTCTCACCGTCCTCGGTGCCGTCGAGATCCAGGGCGTCCAGGACGTCGTCATCCGGATCCCTTCCGAGCAGTTCGTCGGTGAGCAGGATCTCGCCGTACGAGCTGCGGGCGGCGGCAGCGGCGTCGGAGACGTAGATGCGAGGATCCTCCTCGCCGTCGATGCGGACGACCCCGAACCAGGAGTCCTCCTGCTCGATCAGCACGAGCACCGTGTCCTCGTCCGGCGAGGCCTCCCGGGCCAGGTCGGCCAGATCCGACAGGGTCTCCACATCGTCGAGCTCTGTGTCGCTCGCTTCCCACCCGTCTTCGGTGCGCGCGAGCAGTGCGGCGAAGTACACCGTGACTCTCCCACTGGTCCTAGGCGTGCCGGTTGGGGGTCCCCCCGGCGGAGGTTACGGGCGGAAAGCTCAGGCTCCGAGCCCCACCCACTCGGAATCGTGGCAGAAACAAGGCGTTCAGGGGACGTCTTCGGCTCCCTGTGTCCGGTGGTTTTGATCGCACGTCCGCGGTCACGTCCGTGAGCGACTCACCAGCGCACTCGTTGCCGCCACGAGCGGATCGTACGCGGCTTTCCCGCGCGGCCACGCACGCCTGCCCCACGTGACACCCCGCGTGACACCCGTGACGGTGGTGATCTTCCCCGTATGCCCCAAGTCCGGTACGGCCGCCGCACGGACGGGTCTACCAGCGGAACGTGCGCATACGCATCGCGTGGCGCAGGCGGGCGGTCTTGGCGCGTCGCGGCTGGACCCGGTCGCGCAGTTCACGGGCCTCGGCCAGCTCGCGCAGGAACCGGGCACGGCGCCGGCGGCGCTCCGCGTCGGTCTCGGGCGGCCTCGTCGGCGAGTCGCCGTCGGTCGGGTCGGGCAGGTCAGGCATCAGCACACCACCCCGGGTACCCCGGTCCGTCTCCATACCTGCCTCCCACTTTCCCTCCGACGGGCGGTGCGACGCCAGCGAACGGCGGAAGCCGGGGAAAAGTTCGGGGGAAAGGTTCACCGAGTGTGGGGACGCCGGGCAGGACGGGCCCGGTTACTGTTGTCGACATGCGTCTCCACGTCGTCGACCACCCTCTGGTCGCCCACAAACTCACCACGTTGCGCGACCAGCGCACGGACTCCGCGACCTTCCGCCGACTGGCCGACGAGCTGGTCACCCTGCTCGCCTACGAGGCCACGCGGGACGTCCGCACCGAACAGGTCGACATCAAGACGCCGGTCGCCGCGACCACCGGCGTCAAGCTCTCCTACCCGCGCCCGCTGGTCGTGCCGATCCTGCGCGCCGGCCTCGGCATGCTGGACGGCATGGTCCGGCTGCTGCCGACGGCCGAGGTGGGCTTCCTCGGCATGATCCGCAACGAGGAGACGCTCGAGGCGTCCACGTACGCCACGCGCATGCCGGAGGACCTCTCCGGCCGCCAGGTGTACGTCCTGGACCCGATGCTGGCCACCGGCGGCACGCTGGTCGCCGCGATCCGCGAGCTGATCCGGCGCGGCGCCGACGACGTCACGGCCGTCGTGCTGCTCGCCGCCCCGGAGGGCGTGGCGATCATGGAGCGCGAGCTCGCGGGCTCTCCGGTCACCGTCGTCACGGCGGCCGTCGACGACCACCTCAACGAGCACGGATACATCGTCCCGGGTCTGGGCGACGCGGGAGACCGGCTGTACGGGGCGGCGGAGTAGCCGTCGCGCTGCGGCTCCCGCCCGGGCCTCCGGCACCGGAGGCCCGGCCCCTGACGATCAATCGGCAGGGGAAGAGGGGAAGAGCGCCGACGTCACATCGGCGCCCCGACGTGCTGACGGCCGGTGAGTCGGCGGTCAGCAGCCCTTTTTCGTGGTGGCGCCTGCCGAGGGGTGCGGGGCGGTCAGTGCCGTCAGGGCCTTGGTCGCCTCCGCCTGGCCGGTCAGGGCCTTGAAGCCGTTGCCGATGATCAGGTCGACCGCCGTGCCCGTGCGGGCCGCGTCGGTGCGGCGCTCTGCCGTGCCGAGCTGCGTCGCGAGGACCGGCAGCGAGGTGTTGAGCGAGGACGCGGGGCCCAGCAGCATCCCGGTCCCGGCGACCTTCTTGTCGTACTGCTTGGCGGCGTTGCCCACCTGGCCGATCTTGAAGCCGCGTCTCCTCAGCTCGTCCGCGGTCGTCTTCGCGAGGCCGCTGCGGGTGGTGGCGTTGAAGACGTTCACCGTGATCTGCGCGGGCTTGGGCACCGCACTCACGCCGGCGCCCGCACCCGCTGCGGCGCCCGCACCGGTACCGGCGCCTCCGCTCGTGGCGGCGGACGCCGACGCGGAGGCTGCGGGGCTCGCCTTCGTCGTGTTCTTCGGGCAGCCGTCCGCCGCCGTGGCGGTGCCCCCGCCGCCCGTGAAGACGTCGATGAGCTGCAGGGTGCCCCAGCCCGCCACGCCGAGCGCGGCGCCGCAGGCGACGACCACGACGGCAAGCCGGCCGCGTCGACGATGGGGACGCATGCGGGGGTATTTGTCCCCCGTGATCCGGTACTTGCCGCCCATGCCGGGGGGAGTCAGCATGCTCATGGGCGCAGCGTAGTGCGCCCGGGCGGCCGTGACTAATAAACGATCATCCGACACCGTGCCGGGCGCGAGAAAGAACCCGAAAGGGTCAATCCGGAGGCCGCCGCAACCCGTGTCGAGGCCCCTGCGGAGGTCCGACGAAGCCCGGCGGCGGTCCGAAAGCACCTGACGGAGGTTGGGCCTGGGCGCGACGCCGGCCCGGCGGAGGTCCGGGCGGCGGCCCGGCGGGGCTCAGTCCAGCTCGAGGACGCGGGCGTGCAGCACCTGTCGCTGCTGGAGCGCCGCCCGCACCGCGCGGTGCAGTCCGTCCTCCAGGTACAGGTCGCCCTGCCACTTCACGACGTGCGCGAACAGGTCGCCGTAGAAGGTGGAGTCCTCCGCGAGCAGGGTTTCCAGGTCGAGCTGCTGCTTGGTGGTCACCAGCTGATCGAGGCGGACCGGGCGCGGCGCGACGTCCGCCCACTGCCGGGTGCTTTCCCGGCCGTGGTCGGGGTACGGCCGGCCGTTTCCGATGCGCTTGAAGATCACACGGAAAGCCTACCGGTCCCGACGTTCCGGGCGCAGCCATGGAGACGGAGTGCGACGCTGGAAAAGACATGATGAACAGGGGTAAAACGGAACGAGGGGCTGTCGGTGAGCGAGCCGACGAGCGCCGATGACATCGCCGCCGGGTACGCCTTCAGCGGACCCGCCCTCGACCTGGGCGCCCTGCTGTGGGAGGGGAGATGTCTGCCCGACGCCCCGGTCCGCATCCCCCTCCCCATGCTGAACAGGCACGGTCTGGTCGCGGGCGCCACCGGCACGGGGAAGACCAGGACGCTCCAGCTGATCGCCGAACAGCTCTCGGCGCAGGGGGCGCCGGTGTTCCTGGCCGACGTCAAGGGTGACCTGTCAGGGATCTCGGCGCCGGGCGAGGCCGACGACCGGGTGCGGGGGCGGGCGGCGGAAGTCGGCCAGAAATGGACGGCAACGGGTTTCCCCGCCGAGTTCTACGCCCTCGGCGGCCTCGGGCACGGCGTCCCGGTGCGGGCCACCGTCACCGGTTTCGGGCCGGTGCTGCTGTCCAAGGTGCTCCAGCTGAATCGGACGCAGGAGCAGTCGCTCGGCCTGATCTTCCACTACGCGGACCAGAAGGGCCTGGAGCTGTTCGACCTCCTGCTCTTCGCCGACGCCTCGAAGGCGTTCCTCGACGCCATCACGCCGACGGTCCGGCTGATCCGCTCCAAAGGCGTCGGCGTGTTCTTCGTCACGCAGACCCCGAAGGACGTGCCCGGCGACGTCCTCGCCCAGCTCGGCAACCGTGTCCAGCACGCCCTGAGGGCCTTCACCCCGGACGACCAGAAGGCCCTCGAGGCCACCGTGAAGACGTTCCCGGAGTCCTCCCACGACCTGGACGAGCTGCTCACCGGGCTCGGTACGGGCGACGCGGTCGTGACCGTCCTCAGCGAACGGGAGGCGCCGACGCCGGTCGCCGCGACCCGGCTGCGTGCCCCGGAGTCGTTGATGGGGCCGGTCGACGGCGCTGCCCTGGACCGGGCGGTGCGGGAGTCCGCGCTGTACGGGCGAGATGCACAGGCTGTGGACAGAGAGTCGGCGTTCGAGAGGCTGTCCGCCGCCGCCCGGCAGCCGGGCGGGAACACCCGCCCGAGCCGAAGCGGGCCCCCGCCCCCGTTCCCGCCTCGGCCGGCCACGACCCCTCCGTCGTGGAACAGGTGGTCGGCAGCGGGGTCTTCAAGTCGCTGGCCCGCTCGGTCGGCACCCAGCTCGGCCGGGAGATCACCCGCTCCCTCTTCGGGACGACCCGCAGAAGGCGTTGACCCCTGACAGGGCAACCGGGGCCGGGCCGGAGCCGACACCTGCTGATACGCCTACCGCTACCGCTACCGCTACCGCTACCGCTACCGCTACCGCTCCTGCTCGCTCGAAGGCCGTTGCGGGTGCGCCGGTTGCCGGGCGGGGGGCTTGGGAGCGGTGCGGGCGGCCTCCGCGCGGAGCAGGGCGCGCAGGACGGCGTACGGGTCTGTGGGCATGGTGATTCCTCCCAGGTGCAGGGATGCTTGCTGACGGTTCCGGGGGACGGCGCCGGTCAGCAGCGCAGGATCACCGTGCGCAGGGCGGACAAGCGGTGCTGGGGATGCTGGGGATGCTGGGGGTGCGAAGCCCGTGCCGACGAGGAGAGCGGCCGTGTCGCCGGGTCGCCCGGCGGCAGGGGGGCCGGCCGCAGCGGGGCGGTGGAGCGGTGGGGGCAGGAGGCAGGGCGCAGCGGCGTGTCGAGGACGTCGTACTCGACGGTCTCCGAGGCGGCGGCCGGCGGCGCGGCGAACCCGGCGGGAGCGGCCGGCGCGAGCAGGGCGACGAGCACGACGAGCACGCGCAGCCAGGTGTGGCTGCGCGGGTGCCTTCGTGCGGTGCTCATGAGAGGTCATCTCCCCGCGACACGCCCGGAGCTCAGCATGCCGGGCGGGAGAATCACCTGTTCGGAGCAGGGATGCGGGGGGAGGGGGATGCGGAGGAGCGAGATGCGAAGGCGCTACCGGCGGGCCACGGGCCACGGGCCACGGGCCACGGGCCACAGGCCACGGGCCACGGGCCACGGGCCACGGGCCGGGGCCGCGGGGGCAGGGAGGCAGCCGCCGGGATCAGCCGGTGGGAGCCTGTTTCCCCGCCGGTTTCGCGGCTTTCCCGGCCTTCGCCGCCTTCGCCGCCGCCTTCATCTCCTGTTTGTGCGCCCGGACCTTGCCCAGTGACTCCGGGCCGGTGATGTCGGCGACGGAGCGGAACGACTTCGGCTCCCCGTAGGAGCCGGCGGCCTCCCGCCAGCCCGTGGGCCGCACGCCGAGCTGTTTGCCCAGCAGCGCGAGGAAGATCTGCGCCTTCTGCCGGCCGAACCCGGGCAGCTCCTCGAGGCGCTCGAGCAGTTCCTTGCCGGTGCCGACGTCCTTCCAGACGGCGGCCGCGTCCCCGTCGTAGTGCTCGACGAGGTACTGGCAGAGCTGCTGGATGCGCTTGGCCATGGAGCCGGGGTAGCGGTGCACCGCAGGCTTGTCGGAGAGCAGCGCGGCGAAGGCCTCCGGGTCCCGGACGGCGATGTCCTGTGCGTCCAGGTCGTCGGCGCCGAGCCGGTCGGCGATCGTCCGGGGGCCCTTGAACGCCCACTCCATCGGGACCTGCTGGTCCAGCAGCATCCCGACCAGCGCGGCGAGCGGGGACCGCCCGAGGAGCTCGTCGGCCTCGGCATCCTGGGAGAGGTGAAGGGTGACGTCCATGGGTCGATGATCCCGCCTGGGCGGTCAGTCCGCGCGCCAGTACCCCAGGGCGTGCACCCGCTCCTTCGGGACGCCCAGCTCCTTGCGCAGGTACGCCGACAACGTCCTGGTGGTGTGGGTGTCGCAGGCGATCCACACGTACGGGTCGGGGGTGGCCCGCAGCAGTCCGGGCAGCTCGGCCCTGACCCGCTCCACCAGCTCGGCGCCGGAGTCGCGCCGGGGCACGTGCCGTATCTCGTGGCGGGCGGGGTCGGTCCGGAAGGGCAGGCCGTCGGCCTCGCCCTCGAACCAGACGGTGGCCGGGACGGGGCCGAGCGCGCCCTCTCCCTCCCCGAGCAGCGAGTTGATGGCGGGCAGCGACGCCGGGTCGCCGATGACGAGGACGTGCGAGGGAGCGGGGACGGGCGGCGCGAAGCCGGTGCCCTGGACGGTCGCCTCGATGGTGTCGCCGGGCACGGCCGCCCGGGCCCAGTCGCTGGCGGCGCCGTCGTGCAGGGCGAACTCCAGGCCGAAGGCGCCGGCCGCCGGGTCAGGGTCGACCAACGTGTAGGCCCGCTGGTGCGGTCGGCCCGCGTTGTCGAACCAGAGCCGCACCCAGAGCGTCGGGTGGACGCCGGTCGCGGCGAGCAGTCCGCCGTCCGACAGGTGCAGCCGGCGGTAGTCGCCGGTGACGTCCTCCGCGCCCGTGACGGTGAGGGTGAAGTCCTTCGCCCGCATCAACTTGAGGACCGCGCCCTCCCAGCCCCGCCCCTGTGCCATGCCCTCTTCACCTTTCACGTACGATTCCGCCGCAAGTACTTAGGGAAGCCTAACCTTATGGGAAAGCTGGGCCGCAGGGTGACCACCGAGATCTACCGCGACGCGTGGGGCGTCCCGCATCTGCGCGCCGACGACGCCCTGTCGCTCGCCCGCCTCCAGGGACTGGTGACCGCGCGGGACCGCGCCTGGCAGCTCGAGGTCGAACGGCACCGCGCGCGGGGCTCCTCGGCGTCGTTCCTCGGACCCGACGCCCTCTCCTGGGACCTCCTCGTGCGCCGCGCCCGCCTCGACGACACGGCGCGACGCTGCTTCGACGACCTGGACGGGCGCGACCCCGAGACGGCCGACTGGACGCGCGCGTACGTCGACGGCGTCAACGAGGGCCTGCGGGAGACGTCCCGCGCGGGCCTCGCCCCCGAGTTCGCGCGCGTCGGCCTCGTGCCCGGCCGCTGGGAACCCTGGACGCCGCTGGCCGTCTGGCTGGCCACGCACATCCTGTTCGCCGGGTTCCCCGCCAAGCTGTGGCGCGAGGAGGCCGCCCGGCATCTCGGCCCCGAGGCGGTCGGGCTGTTCGCCACGGACGGGCCCGGCACCTCCGGCAGCAACGGCTGGCTGGTCAGCGGCGACCGCACGGTCACCGGGCAGCCGGTCATCGCCGGCGACCCGCACCGGTTCGTCGAGGAGCCCGGCGTGTACCAGCAGATCCGCCTGGCCTGCGACGAGTTCGACGTCGTCGGCCTCGCGGTGCCGGGCGTCCCGGGCATCGCGCACTTCGGGCACACCGGCACGGTCGCCTGGGCCATCACCAACGCCATGGCCGACTACCAGGACCTCTACCGCGAACGCCTGCGCCGCACCGGCGCGGCAGTCGAGGCGCTCGGCCCGGACGGCGGCTGGCGGCGGGTGGCCCGGCACACCGAACTCGTGCGGGTGGCGGGGGAGGAGCCGGTCGAGGTGGAGGTGCTCGAGACCGAACGGGGCCCCGTGATCGCCGGAGGACCGGAAGGCCTCGACAACGGCTCCCCGGGCTTCCCCGGCTTCTCCAGCCCCCCCGGTTCCTCCGAGTCCTCCGGCTCCCCGGGCTCCCCTAATTCCTCTCGGGCCTCCGGCTCCTCCGGCTCCTCCGGCACCCCAGGTCCGTCTGACTGGCCCTCCGGCACCCCCGACGACGGTCCCGACGCTCCCGGTGCCCCTCCGCTCGCGGTGAGCCTGCGCTATCCGCCCCGCGTCACCTCCGACCTCGGCTTCCAGGCCCTGCTCCCGCTGCTGCGGGCCCGCCGGGTCGCCGACGTGGACCGGGCCTTCGACCAGTGGGCCGAGCCCGTCAACGTCGTCCAGGCCGCCGACACCGAGGGCGGTCTGCTGCACCGGGTCGCGGGCCGGGTGCCGCGCCGAGCCGCGGCCAACGGCACCCGCGTCGTGCCCGCCTGGGAGCCCGGCCACGAATGGACCGGCTGGCACGAGACGCCCCGCGCGGGACTGACCGACGGCGTCGCGGTGATGGCCAACCAGCGGGGTCCGGCGGCGCGGCTGGGCGTCGAGTTCGCCGCGCCGCACCGCGCCGACCGCATCCGGACGCTGCTGGCACGCCGGCGGCAGTGGTCCGCGTCCGACATGGCGGCCGTCCACACGGACACCCGGCTCGCTTCCGCCGAGCCCCTGCTGGCACACGTGTCCGCACTCGACGGCCTGACCGGCCCGGCCACCGCACTCCGCGAGCGCCTGCTGCGCTGGGACCGCCGGATGGACGCCGGCAGCGAGGACGCCGGCCGGTACGCGGCCCTGCGCGGCGCCGTCGTCCGCCGGCTCGCCGCACATCCGGCCTTCGCCGCCCTGACGGCCCCGCCCGCCTACCCGGACGTCCTCCTGCCCTGGCTGGCGCTCCTCCCGCGGATCGGATACGCCCTCGAACACCTGCTGAGCGCCGAGGAGTTGTACGGCGTCGACCGGCCGCGGCTGGTGCGGGAGGCCCTCGAGGAGACGGCCCGGCAGCCGGCCCTCCGCTGGGGCGACACCCACCGCCTCGCCCCCTGGCGGGCCCTGCCCGACCCCGCGTACAGGGGACCGGCCCTCGCCGGCGACCACGACTGCGTGCTGTGCACCTCGTCCGTGCCCGGCGCGACCGACCTCGCCGCCCGCGGTCCCGCCGCCCGCTACGTGTGGGACCTGGCCCGCCGCGAGGACAGCCTGTGGGTCGTCCCGCACGGAGCGTCCGGCGTCCCCGGCCATCCCCACCACCACGATCAGCTCCCCTTGTGGCTCGAGGGCGAGCTGGCTCCGGTCGTCACCGACTGGGCGCAGCTGAAGAAGGAGAGCGACCATGGCTGACCGTTTCGCGGTGGAGGGCAACCGTTCCGTGGTGGAGGACGCGCCCGGAGACGCCCCCGGGGCCGCCCCCGCACCTGCGTACGTCCACCGGCAGACGGCCGGCGGGCTCGGCGTCGTCGGCATCCGTCCCGTCGACGCCGAGGCCGACGCGGACGTCGTCCACGGGTGGGTCCGCGAGGAGCGGGCCGCGTTCTGGGGCATGAACGGCCTGACGCGGGACCAGGTCGCCGACATCTACGCGCACATGGCCGGCCTCGACACCCACCACGCGTTCCTGGTCGAGCTGGACGGCGCCCCGGTCGCCCTCCTCCAGACCTACGAGCCGGCCGCGGACCGGGTCGGCGACTGCTACGAGGTGGCCTCCGGCGACCTCGGCATCCATCTGCTCCTCGCGCCGGCGGGCGCCCGGGGCGTGCGCAGCGGCTGGTCGTCGGCGCTGATGGGCGTGCTCGCCTCGTACGTCCTGCTGGGCCTCGACCGTTCGCGGGTCGTGGTGGACCCCGACGTGCGCAACGAGAAGGCGATCGCCCGCTTCCTGCGGCAGGGCTTCGAGGCGGGCCCGGTCGTCACCCTGCCCGAGATCGACCTGCCGGACGTGTATCTGCCCGAGAAGAAGGCCCAGCTGGCCTTTCTGCGCCGGGAGGTAGCCTTCCCCGCGTGACGGCCCCGCCCACCCCTTGAGGCCTCACGGTGAACCGGATGGCCCGTGCACGCGTACGTATCCGCGAGTACGCGGGTCTCGAGTCTCGAGCAAGACGGAGCGGTGACGTGAGCGAAGGGCGCGATGGCGGGCGACCCCAGGGCCGGCACGGCGACGGGCCCGCACCCGACGGCGGACGCCACGGCGGACCGACCGGCGGGCCCCTCGGCCGCTCCCGCCGCGGACGGACCGGCGGTGGGCGGCGGTTCGGCGCCGTGCCGCGTGCCGGTCGTCGACGGCAGCTGCAGGCACTGGTGCTGCTGGGCGCCGTGCTCCTCCTGCTCGGCCTCGGCGGCGGACCGGCCTCGGCCCACGCGGCCCTCCGTGGCGCCGATCCGGTGGACGGAAGCGTCGTCAAGACGTCCCCCGGCTCGATCACCCTCACCTTCACCGAGTCCGTGGGCCTGCTCGACGACTCCTTCCGCGTCTTCGACCCCGACAACCGGCGGGTGGAGACGGGCCGGGCGGGGCACGCCGACGGCCGCACCGACACCGCGCGCGTCACCCTGCCCCGCAAGCTCGGCACCGGCACGTTCACGGTGTCCTGGCGCGTCGTGTCCGCGGACAGCCACCCGATCGCCGGCGCCTTCACCTTCTCCGTGGGCAAGCCGTCCGCCGTCCCGCCGGCCCTGCCCAGCACCTCGGTGGAGGACCCGGCCACCAGCGGTCTGTTCAACATCGGCCGCTACCTCGCCTACATCGCCGCCGCCCTCCTCATCGGCACCGGCGTCTTCGTCGCCGTCTGCGGTCCGCCGGACGTCCGCCCCCTGCGCAGGCTGCTGCTGGCCGGCTGGTGGGCGCTCGCCGGGTCGACGGTGTTCCTGCTCCTGCTCCGCGCCCCCTACGAGACCGGCGCCGGGCCGGTACAGGCCCTGGACCTCTCCGGCCTCACCCGCACCCTGGGCACCCGTCCCGGCCTGGCCCTGGTGGCGCGGCTCGTGCTGCTGGCGGCGGTCGCTGCGCTGCTCCTGCGGCAGCGCGCGCTCCCGCAGGGCGAACGGCCCTCGCGTGCGTCGCTCGTGACCGGCGGCGCGCTGGCCGTGGCCCTGACCCTGACCTGGGCCGCCGCAGAACACGCGTCGGCCGGCATCCAGGTCCCGGCGGCGATGACGTCCTCGGTGCTCCACCTGTTGGCGATGGCGGCCTGGCTGGGCGGTCTGACGGCCCTGCTCACCCTGCTGCATCGCGCCTCCGTCCCCTCGTACGTGGTCACCCGCTTCTCCCGGACGGCCGGCCTCTCGGTCGTCGTCCTGGTGGTCACCGGCGTCTACCAGTCCTGGCGCGGCCTCGGCTCCACGTCCGCGCTGACGGACACCACGTACGGCCGGGTCCTGCTCGCGAAGCTCGCCGCGGTGACGGTCCTGCTGATGGCGGGGGCGTGGTCGCGACGGACGGTCCGCAACGCGACGTCGGCGAAGACGGCCAGTGCGGCCAGTACGGCAAAGACGGCCAGTGCGGCCAGTACGGCGACGACACCGGGGAACGTCACGGCCGGGGCTGCCGGGGCGACCGATGCTCTGGAGGCGACGGAGGCGACCGCGAAACGGGAGGCCCGGGTGCCGCAACCGGTGGGAGGTCGGACGGCCGCGGCGGACGGCGCCGAGGCGGACCGCGCCCCCCATCGGGCCGACGTCGACGGGGACGGGGACGGAGACCCGGACCGGCTTCAGGGCGACGGCGACACGGGAAGCCGTCCGACGGGCGAGGCTTCGACGGGCGACGGGCCGACGCAGCCCGCGCTCCCGGCGGACGAGCCGCCCTCTGCCGACTCCTCCGCCGGCTCCTCCGCCGGGGCGGCCCGTGTCTCCGTCGCCGCCCGCACTCCGGTCGACCCGCGCCGGTCGCTGCGCCGCTCCGTGCTGGTCGAGGTCGTCGTCGCGGTCGTCGTGCTCGTCCTGACGACCGTGCTCACCGGCACCCTGCCGGGCAGGGCGGCGGCCGAGGCGGCGGCGGCCGGGCAGGACGCCGGACTGCCCGTGGCCTCCGTGATCGACGTCCCCTTCTCCTTCGGCTCACCGGGCGTCAGCAGCGTCCGGGGCAAGGCGCAGGTCACCCTCGACCCGGGGCGGGTGGGCGACAACAACCTGCAGGCCGTGGTCTACGGTGCCGACGGCGGCTTCGTCACCGTGCCCGAACTGCGCATCTCCTTCACCCTCCCCGACCAGGACGTCGGCCCTCTCGACGCCAAGGTCACCGACAAGGGCGGCTACTGGGGCGCCGACGCCGTGAACCTGCCCATCCCCGGGAACTGGGAGATGAAGGTGACGGTGCGGGTGTCGGAGGTCGACCAGGTGAGCGTGACGAAGCCGGTCCGCATCGAGCGCTGAGGCCGCCGGCGCCGCCCCGGGGCGCACCTCGGGTCCGGCGTCAGCGCCCCGGCTCCGGAGTGGCGTGGCGGGCCGCCAGGGCGAGTTCCTCCTCCTCGAGACGGCGCGAGCAGCGCGCGTCGGGGTCGTACGCGACGGCCGTGCTGACGCAGGTGCAGAACACCCGCGCGTCACGGGTGACGCGGCTGGTGACCCGGAAGGACGAGCGGCGCAGGTCGCCGATGGTCGTGACGATGGTGACCGGCTCGGGCTCCAGCACGAGCGGCTCGGTGTAGTCGAGCTCGTGGCGCGCGTACACGAACCGCGGGCGGATCTCCTGCCCGGGCAGCCCGGGACGCAGGTAGAACAGGTCGATGTGGGCGTCCTGGATCATCTCGAGCAACCGCGCGTTGTTCACGTGCTGCATGGAGTCCAGGTCGCTCATGCGGACCTGACGGAGATACAGGTGCGGCCGACGGTCCGGCGCGTCGTGGGGCGGGCGTGCGGTGCTCGGGCGGCGGACGTCGGACGCCAGGGTGTGGATCAAGGGGTCGCTCCTCGGAACAGGGTCCCGGCCTCCCGGGCCGGCGTGTTGTCCCGGCGCCGCGGCTGCCGGGACGGCGGGCCCCGGTGAGGACCGAGGGCCTGCGGTGACTGCGGTCTACAGGGCCCGCTCGATCAGGTCGGCCGCGGCGCCCGCGCCTCCGGCCTCCGTGATCTCCCGGCGCATGGCGGCCACGCCCGCGCGGACGTCCCGGTCGGACGACACCCGCAGGACGGCCTCGCGCAGCGCCTCGGGCGTGACGGTCTCGCGCGGCAGGTGGACGCCGAGCCGGAGCTGTTCGATCCGGGCCGCGTTGACCCGCTGCTCGGCCATCTGCGGCACCGCCACCAGCGGCACGCCGTAGTGCAGCGCCTCCATCGTGCCGCCCATCCCGGCATGGGTGACGAAGGCGTCCGCGTGGGCGAGCACGGCCAGCTGGGGCACGTGCGGATGGACCTCGACGGTGTCGGGGAGCGGCCCCAGCTCGTCCGGCGCGACGGCGTGGCCGACGGACATCACCACGTGCCAGGGCAGCTCCGCGAAGGCCTGGACGCAGGACCGGTAGAAGTCGGGCCGCCGGGTGAACTGGGAGCCCAGCGACACCAGCAGGACCGGCAGATCCGGCCGCGGGGGCTGCCAGGAACCCTGGTAGGACCGGTCTCCGAGCGCCGGCCCGACATACGCGACATTGCGTGCCGCCACGGTGTCCGCCCTGCGCTGGAAGGCGCGGGGGAAGAACGCGACGGCGTGCTCCGGGTGCACGAGCTCGAGGATGCGCGCGCTGTCCACCCCGTGCTCCGCGAAGGCGGCCGTCAGCTTCCCGAAGCCCGGGATCTGGGGCAGCCCGGGCACGCCGAAGAACTCGGGGACGATGCCGTCGTAGGCCAGGTGGGTGGGGGACGCCACGACGACGGGCGTCTGCCGGCTCGCCCCCAGCAGCAGCCCGGCGAAGGCGTAGACGTCGCACAGCACCAGGTCAGGACGGTCCCGGTCGAAGGCCCGGGTCAGGGCGGGAAGGGAGGCCAGCGCCGTGTCGACGACCCGGTCGAACCCCTCGCCCATCTCCTCCGGCGCCTCCGAGCCGTCCCCCGCGTCCGGGTAGAGCACGGGCTCGGCGCCGGCCGCCTTCACCTGGTGCATGAACTCCTCGGTGACGGCGTAGGTGACCCGATGTCCCCGCCGTACGAGCTCCTCGACGACCCCCAGCGTCGGATTGACGTGCCCGTGCATCGGAACGTTGAACACGGCGATGTGCGCGGGATGCGGTTGAGGACCAGGCACGACAGACAACTCCTGTCCGGCGCGGGGCCGGGGCGGTGGGCTGGAACGGGGCGCCCGAGGGCGGACGCGGAGTCCCGATTAAAGGCGCTCCGACACGGTCCGCGTCCGCAAACCTGCTGCAGTGTCACCCCATCAGGGAGCCGTCACGGCGGTGCGTTGACACCCGCGGGCCGCACAGGACGTGACCGCCGCCCGGATCGGCCGTTGGAGGGACAGGACCTCGTCCTCCGATGGCCTGCCCCGCGCGGGGCAGGCCCCGCCAGGGACGCCCACGACAGGAGCAGTCTCATGCCCGGATCGCATCTGCCCTTGATGGAAGAGGGCATGGCCCGCTGGCCGTTCGGCCCGCCCAACGCCGGGATCGCCCTGGAATTCACGGGCGTCCCGCCCGAGCCGGACGAGCTGCGGGCACTGGTCGGCGACCGCTGGAAGGCGCTGCCCCGGCTCACCCAGACCCTGGTCGCCCCCGGCGGTCCCCGGACCGGCCTCGCCTGGTGGACCGGCCGGCATCGCTGGGCGCGACGGGACGGCCACGATCTGGGCCGGCAGGTCGACGAGGTGGACGGCACCCTGCGGGACGCCGTGCGGCTGTGGTTCCACACGCCGTTCCCCGCCGACCGGCCCCCGTGGAGCCTGCACCTGCTGCGGGGCTCCGCCGAGGGGGAGTTCTCCCTCCTCTTCCGGATGCACCACAGCCTGCTCGACGGCCGTTCGCTGACGACCCTGCTGCGGGCCCTGTTCGACGACGGCGGCCCACTGGACGGCGCCGCCTCCCTGGCGGTGCCGGGCCCCCGGCGACGGACGGTCCGGCCGGCCCCGGCCGCGGGGGGCCCGCCCGGGCTGCTCACCGCGGGACGCGCGGTCCCCCTGCCGCACCAGGGGGCGCGGGAGCCGGCCTACACGGTCGTGCGGCTGCGGGCCGACGTGCTGCGGGCCGCGCGGGAGGCCGCCTCCGCCCGCACGGCGACCACCAACGAGGTGTTCCTGGCGACGGTGTCGGGCGTCCTGCGCTCGTGCCTGTCCGCCGCGGAGGCCGCCCATCCGGCAGCCGGTGCGGTTCCCGACGGCGACCGGATCGGCGACTGGACCGGCCACGGCGACCGGGCTCGGGCGAAGGAGCGGGGGCGGGAGAGGAGCCGGGAGCCGGGGCAGGTCTGGCTGTCGGTCCCCGTCGACGAACGCCCCGACGACTGCGGTGAGTTCCTGGGCAACGCGTTCGCCAACGTCCGCGTGCCCGCGCCGGTGACGCTGTCCGACCCCGCGGCCCGGCTGGCCGCGTGCACCGGTCTGCTGACCCCCGTCACCCGGCCCCGGCGGACCTCCGAGAGACTTTTCGAGAGCACGCTCGCGGCGGTACCCGGGGCGACCATGGCCCTGGCCGGCGGGAAGATCTTCGCGCCCGCATACGCACCGGCCGCCTGTTCCTACGTCCACCTGCGCGAACAGGGCCAGACCCTGGCCGGACGACCCTTGCGCCGCCTGACCATCGTCCCCATGGTGCCGCCGGCCGACACGGCAACCTTCGCGCTGGGCGGCTGCACCCGGGGGCACACGCTGAGCGTCGCCACCAACTCGGGCAGCCAGGACGCCGAACTGCTGGCGGAGGCCTTCCTCGACGAGCTCACCCTCCTCGCCGAACGCACCCCCTGAGCACACACCGCGCCGGGCAGCCCCGGCGACGGCGGCGTACGAACGCCCTTCGTCCGTACGTCGGCGTCGTGGCCCCGGCAACCGCGTTGCGTCTCGGAAGACGCCGAGAGGTCAGGGCGTGTGGGTCTCCTGTTCTCGCTCCGAGAGGAAGTCATCGAGCAGCGGGAGCGTTCTGACCTGCGGTGCGGCTGTGGCGGGTGGGGCTCCTGAACGGTGCTGCACTGACGTGAATGCGGCCAGAACTGCAACCATCGTCGGCCTATTTGCCGCTCTCCGGGCCGTACCACTGGAGAGCCTGGCCGGTCACTGCCGCGATGCAGGCGAAGTCGTGGTCGCGGTGCAGGAGGGTGAGCCCTTGCAGCTCGGCCGTCGCGGCGACGACGAGATCCACCGCACCCGCACTGCGATGCTTTCCCTTTTTGGTGAGTGCTTCCTGGACCTGCCAGGCGCGGTCGTAGGCGCGGTCGTCGACGGGAACCCAACCGAAGATCATGCGCATGTCCTCGATGCCGCGCGCCCTGTCGGCGGCTGACCGGGCGCTGTGGAAGAACTCGAGCTCGGTGATCGCGCAGGTGGCGATGAGCCCGGCTGCTGCCGCCTGGTCCCAGCCGTATTGCTCCGCGTCCTCGCGCATGAACCGAGCGAGCGCGCTGGTGTCGATCAGGAACTGGGCCGCGTTCACCGGCGGTGTTCCCCTTGCTCTCGAACAACTCCAGATCGAATGCGCCGTCCCCGGCCGCGGCCCGCAGCCGAGCGAGAGCCAGGGCACGACGTCGACTCTCGATGCGTACCGTTCCCTCGGAGGTCTCGGCGACTGGGGCGTAACCCGCAGCACGGAGCGCGGCGAGAGTCGTCGCAGGTGGGCTGCCGCTGACCAGGACCGTCGGGGCGAGCTGCGATCCGGGCCGTCGTGGTCGCGGGTGGCAGCAGCCGCCGGGCCGTGTTGTCGAGCTCTTCGTCGGCGTGGGCCACCAGGTGGGCACCGAGTGGGGACAGCGCACCCCGTGCCGGCACGCCCAGCAGTTCGCCTTCGCGGATCACGGTGCTGAACGGTGCCGTGTCCTCGGGCGAGGCATCGTCGGCGAGCGGACGGTGCCAGGCCACGAGCGGCCCCAGCTCCGACCGCCATGGTCAAGGACGGCGCAGTTCCATGCCCCGCGGATGCCGCCAGAACAACGGGAGCCGAGGACAACGACGAAGGGCCCCACCTTGCGGTGGGGCCCTTCGACATCGTGCCCGGTGAGGCACTGGCGGAGGATACGAGATTCGAACTCGTGAGGGGTTGCCCCCAACACGCTTTCCAAGCGTGCGCCCTAGGCCACTAGGCGAATCCTCCGCGGCAAACAATACAAGACGTTGAGGAGTGCTCGCGAACTCGTTCCCCCCGCTCGGATCCTGTAGCCTGTGCGCAGCCCCTCACGCGGCGCTATCTGACTGAACTCCCCCAGGGCCGGAAGGCAGCAAGGGTAGGTCGGCTCTGGCGGGTGCGTGGGGGGCGCTCTCGTTTCCGGGGGCGGGCGGGGCCGCGTGGGCACTGGGCGTGGGTCCGATGTCAGCGGTCGCCTATAACCTCGTATGCGTGTCGTCTCTCGCGCTGTACCGCCGCTATCGCCCGGAGTCGTTCGCCGAGGTCATCGGGCAGGAGCATGTCACCGACCCGCTGCAGCAGGCGCTGCGGAACAACCGGGTCAATCACGCGTACCTGTTCAGCGGGCCGCGTGGGTGCGGGAAGACCACCAGCGCGCGGATCCTGGCCAGGTGTCTGAACTGCGAGCAGGGGCCCACGCCGACCCCGTGCGGGGAGTGCGAGTCGTGCAAGGACCTGGCGAGGAACGGGCCGGGATCCATCGACGTCATCGAGATCGACGCCGCTTCGCACGGAGGTGTGGACGACGCGCGTGACCTGCGGGAAAAGGCCTTCTTCGGGCCGGCCCGCAGCCGCTACAAGATCTACATCATCGACGAGGCCCACATGGTCACGTCGGCCGGCTTCAACGCGCTTCTCAAGGTCGTCGAGGAGCCGCCGGAGCACCTGAAGTTCATCTTCGCCACCACCGAGCCCGAGAAGGTCATCGGGACCATCCGGTCCCGTACGCATCACTATCCGTTCCGGCTCGTCCCGCCGGGGACCCTGCGGGAATACCTCGGCGAGGTGTGCGGACAGGAGGGCATTCCCGTCGAGGACGGCGTGCTGCCGCTCGTCGTGCGCTCCGGCGCCGGGTCGGTGCGTGACTCCATGTCCGTCATGGACCAGCTGCTCGCCGGCGCCGACGAGGCCGGTGTGACGTATGCCATGGCCACCTCCCTCCTCGGGTACACGGAGAGCTCGCTGCTCGACTCCGTCGTCGAGGCCTTCGCCACCGGCGACGGGGCCGCCGCCTTCGAGGTCGTGGACCGGATCATCGAGGGGGGCAACGATCCTCGGCGGTTCGTCGCCGACCTGCTGGAGCGGTTGCGGGACCTCGTCATCCTCGCCGCGGTCCCGGACGCGGCGGAGAAGGGCCTGATCGACGCCCCGGTCGACGTCATCGAGCGCATGCAGGCACAGGCCGGCGTCTTCGGCGCCGCCGAGCTGAGCCGGGCCGCCGACCTCGTCAACGAAGGCCTCACGGAGATGCGCGGCGCCACCTCGCCCCGTCTTCAGCTGGAGCTGATCTGCGCGCGCGTGATGCTGCCCGCCGCCTATGGGGACGAACGATCGGTGATGGCCCGCCTCGACCGCATCGAGCGCGGGGTGCAGGCGGCGGCGCAGGGCGCACCCGTCATGCAGGGCGCACCCGCCGTGCAGACGGCGCCGATGACGACGATGGCGTCCACGACACCGGCCATGGGATACGTGCCGGGGCCGGAGGTGCACGGTGGCGGGGCCGCGGCGGCCCGTGCGGCCGTCCGCGGCCAGGGGCAGGCGCCGGGACAGCCGCAGGGCCCGGGACAGGGACAGTCGCAGGGGGCTGGGCAGGGGGCCGGCGCTCATGTGCCGGCGCCCGTTCAGGCCGCCCCGCCCGCGCCGTCTGCCACATCCGCCGCCGTCCAGCCTGCTGCTCCGCCGCCGGTTCCGGAGGCGGCCGCGCCGCCCGTGGAGGAGGCCCCCGTCCAGCCCGCCCCCGGCGCCTGGCCGACCGCCACCGCGGCGGGCAGCGGGCGTCGGCCCGGTGGCTGGCCCACGGCCACGCCCGCAGGGGGCGGCGGTCGTCCTCCGGCTCCCCCGGCCGCGCCCGCCCCGGCCGCCGCGCAGGGCGTGCCGGCCGCGCCGGCCGCCGCGCCCGCCGGGCACGTGCCGCCCGTCGGCGGTCCGGATCCCCGGATGCTCTGGCCGAACATCCTGGACGCGGTCAAGAACCGCCGCCGGTTCACCTGGATCCTGCTCAGCCAGAACGCGCACGTCGCCGGGTTCGACGGCACGACGCTGCAGGTCGGCTTCGTCAGCGCCGGCGCCCGGGACAACTTCGCGAGCAGCGGCAGTGAGGACGTCCTGCGGCAGGCGCTGTCCGAGCAGTTCAACGTGCAGTGGAAGATCGATGCGGTCGTCGACCCGTCCGGCGGTTCGGCGCCCCCGGCCGCCGGAGGGTTCGGCGGAGGGTTCGGCGGAGGCGGCGCCGCCGCCGGAGGCGCCCCGGGTGGGTACGGCGGGCCCGGCGGGCCCGGCGGCTCCGGCGGTCCGGGCGGCTACGGCGGTGGCGGTTCGACAGGGCCGTCGGCGATGGCGTCGGCCGCGTCGCCGGCGCCGGCCGCGTCCGCAGGTCCCGCTCGCCAGGCGTCCTCTCCCGGGCCGGCGGGCCCCGCGGCCGACGCCTCCAGACCCGCGCCGTCCCGCCCGGCCGTCCACGAACCGGTGGCCCCCGAGGACGACACCCCGGAGGACGACGACCCCGACCTCAACGAGTCGGCCCTCTCCGGTTACGAACTGATCGTGCGCGAACTGGGCGCGACGGTGGTGGAGGAGTTCACCAACGAGTAGCGGGCTCCTGGAGGAACGCACGAGCCCGGACGCCCCCGCCCTTCGGAAGCCCGCACAAAGCGTCGCGTGCTCCGCCCGTTAGGCTGAGCCCCGTGAACGTCCTCGTCATCGGCAGCGGCGCCCGCGAACACGCCCTGTGCCGCTCACTGTCCCTCGACCCCGCCGTCACCGCGCTGTACTGCGCGCCCGGCAACGCCGGCATCGCCGAGGTCGCCGAGCTGCACCAGGTCGACGCCCTGGACGGCGAGGCCGTGTCGGCGCTGGCCGTCGAGCTGGGCGCCGAACTGGTCGTCGTCGGCCCGGAGGCGCCGCTGGTCGCCGGCGTGGCCGACGCCGTGCGCGAGGCCGGCATCCCGGTCTTCGGCCCCTCGAAGGAGGCCGCGCAGCTGGAGGGCTCCAAGGCGTTCGCCAAGGACGTGATGGCGGCGGCCGGCGTGCCGACCGCCCGCTCCTACGTCTGCACCACCCCGGAGGAGGCGGCCGAGGCGCTCGACGCGTTCGGCCCGCCGTACGTCGTCAAGGACGACGGTCTGGCCGCCGGCAAGGGCGTCGTCGTCACCGGTGACCTGGAGGTCGCCTCGGCGCACGCGGCCGCCTGCGACCGCGTCGTCATCGAGGAGTTCCTGGACGGCCCGGAGGTCTCCCTCTTCGCGATCACCGACGGTGTGAGCGTGGTCCCGCTCCAGCCCGCCCAGGACTTCAAGCGCGCGCTCGACGGCGACGAGGGCCCCAACACGGGCGGCATGGGCGCGTACTCGCCCCTGCCCTGGGCCGATCCGAAGCTGGTCGAGGAGGTCCTGGAGACCGTTCTGCAGCCGACCGTGGACGAGATGCGCCGCCGTGGCACCCCGTTCTCCGGGCTGCTCTACGCGGGTCTGGCGATCACCGGCCGCGGCGTCCGGGTCATCGAGTTCAACGCCCGCTTCGGCGACCCCGAGACGCAGGTCGTCCTGGCCCGTCTGAGGACGCCGCTGGCCGGCGTCCTGAAGGCCGCCGCCACCGGCGACCTCGCCGACCTGCCGGCCCTGCGCTGGAGCGACGACGCGGCCGTCACCGTCGTCATCGCCTCGCACAACTACCCGGACGCCCCGCGCACCGGCGACCCCATCACCGGCCTCGCCGAGGTGGCCGCCGAGGACGCCCCGCACGCGTACGTGCTGCACGCCGGCACGAAGCAGGACGGCGACGCGGTCGTCAGCGCCGGCGGACGCGTGCTGTCCGTCACCGCGTCCGGCGCCGATCTCGGTGAGGCGCGCGAGCGCGCGTACCGGGCGGTCGCGCGCATCGGGCTCGACGGTTCCCAGCACCGTACGGACATCGCCGCGAGGGTGGCGGGCGCGTAACGCCCCGCTCGGGCCCGCCCGACGCGTCCTGCGCCTCCTGCGCCTCCTACGCGTCCCACCAGGCGACTTCCCGACGGAATCCAGGCCCCGGGCCGCCACGGGACCCCTCACCGAGGGGCCGTGGAACCCGGGGCCTGATCGTTGCCCTGCGTCATACACCTTTCCCCAAAGCCATTCCATCGAGTGAGCGCTGCGCTATCCGGCTGACGGGGGCCGGAGCGCCAACTAGGGTGCGGCGCAAGCGTCCCGGTCGTCGTTCCGGCACTTGGCCCACCGGCATTGCGATGTCGGTGGGCGGTGCCACAGTGGGGGAGTGAGCACTGCGAAGACAACCGGGGGACACAGGACTGCAGGGAGGGGGTGAGCTCCGGTCATGACCGGTATGGGTGTGGAGTTGGGTGCGCAGGCGGCGCGCGCCCGGGCACTGGCCGTGCTGCGCATCCGCAGCCGCGCCCTCGCCCTGGCGCTGTTGCCCGCGGCCGCCGCCGTGATCCTGCTCGTGGGCGGCACCACCGGACATCTCGTGGGCGCGGGCTGGGACGCCGCGCGCTGGGCGGTGTCCGTCGTCGCGCTCGTCGTGCTGCTCTCGGCCGGGGTGATCGCGCTGGTGGTCGCCCGCGCCCGGCCCGCCGTCAGCCCTACGGTCGCCGTCGCCGAGCAGGCGGCCCCCGACCTCTACCGGCTGGTCCGCGACCTCGCCGACCGGCTGGACGTCCCCGCGCCCTCCGCGATAGCCCTCACACCGGACTGCGACAGCTGGCTGGAGGACCGCACCCACCGGGCCCACGGCTCGCCGCCGCCCCGCGGCGCCGACGAGATAGCCGGCCCGGCCGGCCCCCGCGGCCCCGTGCACCGTCGTACGGCGGTGGCGCCGGTGCTCGTCATAGGCTCCCCGTTCCTGTGGTGGATGCGGGTGGGAGAGCTGCGGGCCGTCCTGGCCCCGGTCGTCGCCGGCACGGGCCCCTCCGCCCACCCCGACATAGCCGCGGCCCGACGGTACGTGCGCGGGCTGGACGCCGCGGTGGCCGTCTGCGCCGAGCGCGCCGGCCGGAGTGCGGTCCTGCGCCCCTTCTGTTCCGGGATCGGCTGGGTCGCGCGGCTGATGCTGCGCGGCTGCCAGGTCCACGCCGGTGAGATGGAGCGGGGGGTGGCTGCCGCGGCCGCCGAGCGCGCACAGGCGGTGGACTACGGGCTGCGCATCGTCGCCCAGGAGCAGGTGGGCCTCGCGTACGCGGGCTGGGACCGGCTCCTCACGCGCGTGGCGCTGCCCGCCTGGCGGATGGGCCGCTGGCCCTCCCGGCTGGACGCGGGAGTCGTCGCCGCCCTCACCGAGCTGTCCCGCCGCGACCGGCTGGCCGAAGGCTTCGCCTCCCGTCTCGGGGAGCGCCCCGCGTGCGACCTGCTGGAAGAGCCCGGCGTGGTCGACGAGGCCGCGTCGCTGCTCGCCGCCCGCCTCTTCCACGGCGGTCCCGCGGAGCCCGGCCCGCACTGGTCGCCGGTGGCCTGGGACGACTACCCGGACGAGGTCGTGGACCGTAAGTGGCGCACCGACGCGGCCCGCCTCCACCGGGTGCTGGACGCCCTCGGAGTCCGCCGGGCCCCCGATCCCACGGCGGCCGCCCACGCGGGCGGGCCCACCCTGGCCCGCGTCCTGGACCATCTGACCGACACGGTGCTCCCGGCCGACGGCCGTCTCGCGGCGGACACCCTCCGCCCGGCGCCCGCACCCGCGTCGGCGGACGGCTCCCCCGCGCTGCCGCTGACGGAGGCCCCCGGCGCGCCTTCCGGCACCGAATCAGCCGACGAGGACACCGCCGACGCCGCTGCCCGCTCCACTGCCCGCTCCGCTGCCGGTTCCGCTCCCGGGACCGTCCCGCCGGCGGACGCGGCCACGCGTCCCGAGGCCGGTCCCGACGGTGACGAGCCGCCTGCCTCCAACCCGCGCAGCGCCGCCCTCGCCGCACGCATCGGCGCCGAGGTCGGCAAGGAGGAGGCGGCTACCGGGGACGCGGCTCCCGTCGGCCCTCCGGCGTCCGGGCAGGGGCCCGACGCGGCCCTCTGGGACGACGACGCGCTCCCCCTGTTCCCCCTCCAGCCGCCGCGCACCGACCGGGAGCTCCTCGCCGACCACGTCACGGCGATGGTGTGCTGCGCGGCCATGGACACCGTCGGCGCGACCCCGGGTCTGGACTGGCTGGACGGCCCGACCCTCCTGGTCGACGGCGAGCGCGTGGCGGACCTCGCTCCCCGGGTCCTCAGCCTCGTCGAGGACGGCGACGCGGTCCCGCTGCGGACCTGGCTGGTGGAGCTGGGGATACGCCCCGAGAAGCCGGTGCGGCTGGGCTGAGCGCGGCGAGGCGCGCAGCGCACCGCCCGGCAGGACCACACCGGAGCCGGAGCACCGTCTTCCACTTTCGGCCAATCCGCAACGAATCGTGACTGTCTGCGCGCGTTATGTGATGTGCTGGGATCGAACGAGCCCATGGCAAGGGCGCGGGACATAGGACAAGCCGCGCGGGGGCGGGCGGCGGACGACGAGCGGCGGTGGGCTGACCGGCGGCGGGCTGCCGACCTCCGCCGAGCACCCGGCGACGCGCACCGCGCTCAGGTACGCAAGAGCCCACCAGTAGCAGCCAGAGCCGCCAGAGCCGCCAAGAGCCGTCACGAGTCACCACGAGCCATCACGAGCCATCACGGGGCACAGGGGAGGGGAGCACCATGGGACCCGGACCAGGACCGAAGCACACCCGCCGATGGGAGTCGGGGGCGCTGGCCCACGCCGTCACGGACCCCTTCGGCCAGGGCCCCGTCCCCTGGCTGCGCGGCAGCGAGACGTACTTCGACGACACCGGTCAGGTCGTCCCCTGGTACCTGGACCCGAACCCGGTCCCCGGCGCAGCACAGGGCGCCGACGGTCCCCGCATCCCCGCCCCGCGCAGCGCGCCCGGCTCCGGCACTCCCCGGTCCGCCGACGACGTCCGCCGACAGATCAAGGGGTTCGTCTCCACGGGCGCGGTCGCCCCGGGCGAGGCAGTCGACTTCCACGTCACCGTCGACCCGCCCCAGGAGTTCAGCGTCGACGTCTACCGCATCGGCCACTACGACGGCGAGGGCGCGGCCAAGATCACCACCAGTCCGCGTCTCTCCGGGATCGTCCAGCCTCCGCCGCTGACCGCCGACCGCACGGTCTCCTGCCATCACTGGTGGCTCTCCTGGCGGCTGCAGGTCCCGTCGTACTGGAACGTCGGCGCGTACGTCGCCGTCCTCACCACCGTCGACGGCTACCGGTCGCACGTGCCCTTCACGGTCCGCGACCATCGTCCCGCCGACCTGCTCCTCGTGCTCCCCGACGTCACCTGGCAGGCCTACAACCTGTATCCCGAGGACGGCCGCACCGGCGCCAGCCTCTACCACGCGTGGGACGACGACGGGCGGCTCCTCGGCGAGGCCGACGCGGCGACCACGGTCTCCTTCGACCGTCCGTACGCCGGCGCGGGCCTTCCGCTGCACGTCGGCCACGCCTACGACTTCATCCGCTGGGCGGAGCGTTACGGCTACGACGTCGCCTACGCCGACGCCCGCGACCTGCACGTCGGCGCAGTCGATCCCACCCGCTACCGCGGCCTGGTCTTCCCCGGACACGACGAGTACTGGTCGACGCGTATGCGCCGCACCGTGGAGCTCGCCCGCGACAGCGGCACCTCGCTGGTCTTCCTCTCCGCCAACTCCCTCTACTGGCAGGTCGAGTTGGGCCCGTCGCCGTCGGGCGTCCCGGGCCGTCTGCTCACCTGCCGCAAACGCCGGGGGCCCGGGCGGCCCGTGCTGTGGCGTGAGATCGATCGGGCCGAGCAGCAGCTGATCGGCATCCAGTACGCGGGGCGGGTGCCCGAGCCGCACCCGCTGATCGTCCGCAACGCCGGACACTGGCTGTGGGAGGCGACCGGAGCGGTCGAGGGCGACGGCATCGAGCACCTGGTCGCAGGAGAGGCCGACCGCTACTTCCCGCGGACCGCGCTGCCGCCCCACGAGGAGCGCATCCTCCTCGCCCACTCCCCGTACAGCGACAGTCAGGGCGTCTCGCGCCACCAGGAGACCTCCCTCTACCGGGCCCCCTCCGGCGCCCTGGTCTTCGCCTCCGGCACCTTTGCCTGGTCCCCGGCCCTGGACCGCCCCGGCCACGCGGATCCCCGCATCCAGCGGGCCACCGCCAACCTCCTGGACCGCATCTGCAAGCGCGACTGACATCCGTGAGGCCCGCTCGCCCACACCGGTGTCCCCGCTCGCCCCACCCCGCTGTCCTCGGCCGATCCCGATGTACGGGACAATCGGCCCACTGAGACAGAACCACGGGGAGGAACCGTGTCCGGATTCGTAGAAAAGCCCGAGCCCCTCCAGGTGCCGGGCCTGGTGCATCTGCACACCGGCAAGGTGCGCGAGCTGTACCAGAACGAGGCGGGCGACCTCGTGATGGTCGCCAGTGACCGAACGTCGGCCTTCGACTGGGTGCTGCCGACCGAGATCCCCGACAAGGGCCGCATCCTGACCCAGCTCTCCCTGTGGTGGTTCGACCAGCTCGCCGACCTGGTCCCGAACCACGTCCTCAGCACGCAACTGCCCGGCGGCGCCCCCGCCGACTGGGCCGGTCGCACCCTGGTCTGCAAGTCGCTGCGGATGGTCCCCGTCGAGTGCGTGGCCCGCGGCTACCTCACCGGCTCGGGCCTCGTCGAGTACAAGGAGTCCCGCACGGTCTGCGGGCTCGCCCTCCCCGAGGGCCTGGTCGACGGCAGCGAACTGCCCGCCCCGATCTTCACCCCGGCCACCAAGGCGGCCGTCGGCGAGCACGACGAGAACGTCTCCTACGAGGAGGTGGCCCGTCAGGTCGGCGCCGACACCGCCGCCCAGCTCCGCCAGGCGACCCTCGCCGTCTACGGCCGCGCCCGCGACATCGCCCGGGACCGGGGCGTCATCCTCGCCGACACCAAGTTCGAGTTCGGCTTCGAGGGTGACGACCTGGTCATCGCCGACGAGGTCCTCACCCCGGACTCGTCCCGCTTCTGGCCGGCCGACCAGTGGCAGCCGGGCCGCGCGCAGCCCTCGTACGACAAGCAGTTCGTGCGCGACTGGCTGACCTCCGCCGAGTCCGGCTGGGACCGGCACGGCGAGCAGCCCCCGCCGCCGCTGCCCCAGCACATCGTGGACGCGACCCGCGCGAAGTACGTCGAGGCCTACGAGCGCCTCACGGGCGTCGGCTGGGAGTGACGGAAAAGGCCCCGGTCGATGACCGGGGCCTTTCGATGGAGCGGACGACGAGGCTCGAACTCGCGACCTCAACCTTGGCAAGGTTGCGCTCTACCAACTGAGCTACGTCCGCAGTGCGCCGGTGTGAACGTTCTGTGGCGCGACGCCAACTATACCCAACCCCGCTCCCGTGCGAGCCGCACCGCGGCATGCCTGTTCTCCGTCCCGAGCTTGGAGACGGCCGACGACAGGTAGTTCCGTACCGTGCCCTGCGAGAGCGCGGCCCGCTCGGCGATCTCCGCGACGGGAGCCCCGTCGGCGGCGAGTTCGAGCACCTCCGCCTCGCGCGCGGTCAGCGGCGAGTCGCCGGCGGAGATCGCGTCGGCGGCCAACTCCGGGTCGACGTAACGGTTCCCGGCGTGCACCGTGCGGATGATCTCCGCGAGCCGCCGGGCGCTCACGGTCTTGGGGACGAACCCGCGCACACCTGCCGCAAGCGCCCGTTTGAGATGCCCCGGCCGTCCGTGACTCGTGACGATCAGCGCCCGGCAGTCGGGCAGTTCGGTCCGCAGGGATGTGGCGACCTTCACACCGTCCGCGCCCGGCATCTGCAGATCCAGGACGGCGACGTCCGGGCGGTGGGCCAGGGCCATCGCCAGCGCCTCCGGCCCGGTGGCCGCCTCGGCGACGATCATCAGGTCGTCCTCCAGGGAGAGCAGCGCGGCCAGGGCGCCCCGGATGAGGTGCTCGTCGTCGGCGAGCAGCACCCGCACCGTCATGAAGTGACCTCCTTCACAGCGCCCTTCCCGTTCAGCGGCACCTGCGCGACCACCCGGTACCCGCCCGTCCCGACGAACCCCGCCTGCAACGTCCCGTCGACCCTGAGCAGCCGCTCCCGCAGCCCGGCGAGCCCCGACCCGCCCCGGCCCCTGTCTTCCCGGCTCCTGTCTTCCCGGCTCCTGTCCTCACGGACGGTGTCGTCCCGGTCGGTGTCGTTCCGCTGTGGGGCCGGTGGGGCCGGTGGCGAGTCCGGCCGCGCACCGTCGTTCTCCACCGTCAGCACCACGCACCCCTCCGTCCTCCGCAGAACCACCGAACACCGCTCCGCGGCCCCGTGCCGCAGCACGTTCGTGGTGCTCTCCCGCACCACCCAGCCGAGCGCCGACTGCACCTCGGCGGGCAGCGCCCCGGCGTCCCCGTTCACCTCGCACGCGATCCCCGCCGCCCGCAACACCCCCTGCGCTCCCGCGAGTTCGGCCCCGAGGTCGGCCTCCCGATAGCCCCGGACGACGTCGCGCACCTCGCGCTGCGACTCCTGCGCGATGCGCTGTACCTCGATCATCTGCTCCACGGCGTCCGCCCGCCCGCGGCGGGCCAGCTGCACGGCCAGCTCGCTCTTCAGGGCGATCACCGCCAGGTTCCGCCCCATGACGTCGTGCAGATCCCGCCCGAACCGCAGCCGTTCCTCGGCGACGGCGAGCCGGGCCTCGACCTCACGGGCGCGCTCCGCCTCCCAGAGCACGGACAGGGTCCAGGCGCCCCAGCGGCCGGCCAGCAGCGAGAAGAGCGTTCCGAACGCGGTGAGCATCCCGATCGCCAGGATCCCGGGGAGGTCCGGTTCGGTCCAGGCGAACACGGCCGTCAGCACCACGGAGAGCACGAGAGACCGCCGCAGGAACACCGTGACGGGGACGACGAGCCCGTACAGCAGCCCGAGAGGCAGCAGCACGGCTCCGACGAACAGTCTGACCGCCACCGCGTCGGTGCCGCCCTGCGCGGCGAGAGCGAGGATCAGCGCCAGTTCCAGGGCCAGCAGGACGGCGGAGGGGCGCAGCGCGCGGGACGGGAGTTCGGTCCGGCCCAGGTAGTGGTCGAGCGCCGGCCGGGTGAGCCGGTTCGCCTCCACGCAGCTCAGGGCGCCTGCGAAAAGCAGCAACCCGCCGAGGGCCAGCGGGAGGGGCCGCCGGTCGACGGTGCCGACCAGCGGCAGCGCCAGCCAGGACAGGGAGAAGAACCAGGTCGTGACGTACCAGGTGAGCACGCTCTGCAGCTCCACCCGCTCCGCCTTGCTGCGTTCGCGCCAGTGGCGTCCGTGCCATCCCCGTATCCAGCCGAACACCGTTTCACCGCTCCTCAGCGCCTCGGCTCCCACCGGAACCACCGCCGTACAGCAAACACCGCGAGCAGGGTCCAGGCCAGTGCGGTCGCCAGTGCGCCGAGGGCCTCGTAGGCGGACAGGCTCCCGGTCCAGCCGCCCCGGATCAGGGTGATCACCGGGGACAGCGGAAGCAGTTGGCAGAAGGACGCGAGCCGGTCGGGGAGCAGTTCCAGCGGGACGGCCATGCCGGAGCCGGTCATCGACACCAGCACCAGTGGCGCCGTGGTGACCTGTGCGCTCTCCACGGTCCGGGTCAGGGCCGCGGTGAGCGCCGCGAGCGCCGCGCACATCGCGAGCCCCGCCAACAGCCCCAGGACCGCGAGCTGGGGCGCCTTCGGGGCCGGCAGGTCCAGCACGACGGTGGAGCCGGCCACCAGCACGAGGGACTGCATCAGCCCTGTGGCGAGGACCGGCAGCGCCGATCCGCAGAGGATCTCGGCGTCCCGCAGCTCACCGGTGCGCAGCCGCTTCAGCACCAACTCCTCGCGCCGGGCGGTGTAGACGGACGACAGCGCCTGGTACACCCCGAACAGCAGCGAGAAGCCGATGGCGGCGGGCAGCAGGACCAGACCGGCGGTGAGCCCGACGTCCGCGACGTCCATGCCGTCGACCACCGAGACGAGACCGATCGGCAGCACGAGCGGCACGAGGAGCGCCAGGGCGAGTGTGCTCCTGCTGCGCCCGAGAAGCGTCAGCTCGGCCCGGCCGAGGGCGGCGATCCGTCCCGACGGCGTCGTGACCGCACGCGTGACCGCCCGACCGGCGACCCCCGCCACCGTCGTCCCACGCGTGCCGCCGGGCACTGTCGTCCCACCCGTGCCGCCCGCCTCGCCCGCCCCGCTCATATCGCCCGTTCCGCCCGCTCCGCTCGCCCTGCCTGCCCTGCTCACACCACTCGCTCCGCTGGTCCCGCGCGCCTCGCTCATGCCGTTCGCCCCCCTCGTACCGCGACCGTCGTGTCCGGGCCGCCTCCGACGCCGAGGTGACTCTCGGGATCGTCCGACGCCTCCCGGGCGATGCCGAGGAACGCCTCCTCCAGTGAGGCCGACCGCACGTCGAGCCCGCGCAGTGTCACTCCGGCCCGGTCGGCCCACACCAGCAGTCCGGTCGCCGCCCGCTGCAACTCCCGTGTGCGCAGCCGTACGAGGCGACCGTCGGCCTCGTGGCCGCACACGCCGAGCTCCCCCAGCGGCGGCAGGTCGCCCACGAAGTACCCTTCGGGCAGCTCGAAGGCGATCCGGGAGGGCTGGGCGCCGGTCACCTCCGCGGGCGTTCCGGAGGCGGCGATGCGGCCGCGGTGCAGGATGGCCAGCCGGTCGGCGAGGTTCTCCGCCTCCTCCAGGTGGTGCGTGGTGAGAAGGACCGTCGTACCGGCGTCGCGCAGAGCGCGCACCAGGTCCCAGGTGTCGCGCCGGCCCTCGGCGTCCAGGCCGGTCGTCGGCTCGTCGAGGAACAGGACTTCGGGGTCGCCGAGCACCGCGAGCGCCAGGTCGAGGCGTCGCCGCTCGCCGCCGGACAACTGCTTGACCCGGACGTCCGCCCGTTCGGCGAGTCCGACGAGCGCCAGCGCCTCCCCGGCCGGACGGGCGCCGCTCACGCAGCCGGCCCACATCCGCGCGGTCTCGGCGACGGTCAGTTCGGAGGGGAAGCCGCCCTCCTGGAGCATCACGCCGGTGCGCGGCCGCACGGCGGCCCGTTCGGCGTACGGGTCGTGGCCGAGGACCCTGATCCGTCCGCCGTCCGGACGCGCGAGTCCTTCCAGCAGTTCGACGGTCGACGTCTTCCCGGCCCCGTTGGTGCCGAGCAGCGCGAAGACCTCCCCGCGGCGCACGTGGAAGGAGATTCCACGGACCGCCTCGAACTCGCCCCCGTACACACGCCGGAGGCCGGTGGCCTCGATCACGTGCTCATTCGTGTCCATGTCCCGAGCCTCCCCGCGCAGGGGAGGGCCGGGCAGTGCGAGGTGTCACCAGTGCGTATGACAAATGTCAGACGGCCCGTGCGGCGCCCACGGCGGTACGGGCGGCCGGGGCGCACGAAAAGACCCCGGTCCACTGGACCGGGGTCTTTTCGATGGAGCGGACGACGAGGCTCGAACTCGCGACCTCAACCTTGGCAAGGTTGCGCTCTACCAACTGAGCTACGTCCGCATTGCCTCCGACCGGCTTTCACCGATCGGCGCGAGCACCAGCCTACCTGATCCACAACAGTGGTCGGATCGGCGGTGCAGAGCGGGTGACAGGAATTGCACACTGCGCCTTCCCCCTGGAAGGGGGATGTTCTACTACTGAACTACACCCGCGTGTACTCCGTGAGCTGGGCCTTTCGGCCTCGCCCGGCGGCGTGCTCCAGACTCTAGCTGACCGGGAGGGGTGCAGCGCAAGTCGGTTCCCGCCGAGGGCGGGTGACCGGCCGTCGGCCCAGCACTCGGGGCGGAGCTCACTGAGCGTCGGCGAACGCCTCGTAGACCTTCTTGGGGATGCGGCCGCGGGCCGGCACGTCCATCTTGTTGGCCTGGGCCCAGGCGCGGACGGCGGCGGGGTCGGGGGCGACCTCCGTCTGCTTGTACGCCTTGCCGGACCTCGACCGCTTGCGGCCGGCGTCCACGTAGGGCGCGAGCGCCTTACGCAGTTTCTCGGCATTGCCTTCATTCAGGTCGATCTCGTACGACTTGCCGTCGAGCCCGAAGGCGATCGTTTCCGCCGCTTCCGAGCCGTCGATGTCGTCAAAGAGAGTGACCACGACCTTCTGCGCCACGAATATCGGTCCCTTCGTGCGACAGCTCTGCGATGACGTGCCAAGACGCCACGGAGATGTCGACTGTTCGCCTGTTATGGGGCAAAGTATCGGCTATTGACAATTCATTTGTACAGTGCCCGGCATTGCAATGTGAAGCCCGACTAAATCTGTCCGCGTGTCCCGGGGCAATAGGGAACGCGGACGCACCCCGGATCTTTCCCTGAAATTTTCACGAAGGCACTGGTCCGATACCTGATCGTGATGGCGCTCACGTACTTTCCTACAACTCTACTCGCGTAGAAATTTTGTACGGGTAGTCTGAAGACACCTGTTGGAGACACCTGCAGGAGCCTGCTCAGCACCACACCACCGGGAGTGCCAGTGGCACGCGTCGTAGTCGACGTCATGCTCAAGCCGGAGATCCTCGACCCCCAGGGCCAGGCGGTGCAGCGCGCACTGCCGCGGCTGGGTTTCGAAGGCATCTCCGACGTACGTCAGGGAAAGCGATTCGAACTGGAAGTTGACGGGCCGGTCGACGAGGCCGCCCTCGCCCGCATCCACGATCTTGCGGAATCCTTCCTCGCCAACACCGTGATCGAGGACTTCACGGTCCGGGTCGAGTCGGAAGAAGCCGTCGCGGGGGCCGCGAAGTGACCGCTCGTATTGGCGTCGTCACTTTTCCCGGCAGCCTCGACGACCGGGACACCCAGCGCGCGATCCGCCTCGCGGGCGCCGAGCCCGTCGCCCTGTGGCACAAGGACAAGAACCTCCACCAGGTCGACGCCGTGGTGCTGTGCGGCGGTTTCTCCTACGGCGACTATCTGCGGGCGGGCGCCATCGCGCGATTCTCCCCCGTGATGGAGCCCCTCATCGAGCAGGCGAAGGCCGGTCTGCCGGTCCTCGGCATCTGCAACGGCTTCCAGATCCTCACCGAGGCCCACCTGCTCCCGGGCGCGATGCTCGGCAACGACCACCTCCACTTCATCTGCCGCGACCAGAAGCTGCGGGTGGAGAACGCGGAGACCGCCTGGACCACCGACTACACGGCCGGCCAGGAGATCCACATCCCGCTGAAGAACATGGACGGCCGGTACGTCGCCGACGAGTACACCCTCGACAAGCTCGAGGCCGAGGGCCGGGTCGCCTTCCGCTACCTGGCCCGCGACGGAGTCGCCGATGAGCGGGGCAACCCCAACGGCTCGCTCCGTGACATCGCCGGCATCAGCAACGAGGCCGGCAACGTCGTCGGCCTGATGCCGCACCCGGAGCACGCCGTGGAACCCCTCGTCGGGTCCGGCCGCACCGACGGTCTCCCGTTCTTCACCTCGATCCTCAAGAAGCTGGTCAACGCATGAGCCGGACGCCTCTGGACACGGTCGAGCACGCGACCGAGACCCCCGACGTCGAGCTGCCCTGGGCCGAACTCGGCCTGAAGAAGGACGAGTACGAGCGCGTCGTGGAGATCCTCGGCCGCCGGCCCACCGGCGCCGAGCTCGCCATGTACTCCGTCATGTGGTCCGAGCACTGCTCGTACAAGTCCTCCAAGGTGCACCTGCGCCAGTTCGGCGAGAAGGCCCCGCAGTCGGACGCGCTGCTCGTCGGCATCGGTGAGAACGCCGGCGTCGTCGACGTCGGCCAGGGTTACGCGGTCACCTTCAAGGTCGAGTCGCACAACCACCCGTCCTACGTGGAGCCCTACCAGGGCGCGGCCACCGGCGTCGGCGGCATCGTGCGCGACATCATCGCGATGGGCGCGCGCCCGGTCGCGGTCGTGGACCCGCTGCGCTTCGGCGCGGCCGACCACCCCGACACCAAGCGCGTCCTGCCGGGCGTCGTCGCGGGCATCGGCGGCTACGGCAACTGCCTGGGCCTGCCGAACATCGGCGGCGAGGTCGTCTTCGACGCCTGTTACCAGGGCAACCCGCTGGTCAACGCCGGCGCCATCGGCGTGATGCGGCACGAGGACATCCACCTCGCGAAGGCGTCCGGCGCGGGCAACAAGGTCATCCTCTACGGGGCCCGGACCGGTGGCGACGGCATCGGCGGCGCGTCGATCCTGGCCTCCGAGACCTTCGACGACGCCAAGCCGTCGAAGCGCCCGGCCGTCCAGGTCGGCGACCCCTTCCAGGAGAAGCTCCTCATCGAGTGCACCCTGGAGGCCTTCAGGGAGAAGCTGGTCGTCGGCATCCAGGACCTCGGTGCGGCCGGTCTGTCCTGCGCCACGTCCGAGCTCGCCTCCAACGGCTCCGGCGGCATGCGCGTCACGCTGGACGACGTACCGCTTCGCGACTCCACGCTCTCGCCCGAGGAGATCCTCATGAGCGAGTCGCAGGAACGCATGTGCGCGGTCGTCGAGCCGGCGAAGGTCGACCGGTTCCTCGAGATCTGCGACAAGTGGGACGTCATCGCCACCGTGATCGGCGAGGTGACCGACGGCGACCGCCTCGAGATCTACTGGCACGGCGGCAAGATCGTCGACGTCGACCCGCGCACCGTCGCCCACGACGGCCCGGTCTACGAGCGTCCCTACGCCCGCCCGGACTGGCAGGACGCCCTCCAGGCCGACGACGCGAACAAGCTGCCGCGGCCGACCACGGGCGAGGAGCTGAAGGACCAGGTCCTGAAGCTGGTGTCCTCCCCGAACCAGGCGTCCAAGAAGTGGATCACCTCGCAGTACGACCACTTCGTGCAGGGCAACACCGTCCTCGCGCAGCCCGAGGACTCGGGCATGATCCGCATCGACGAGGAGAGCGGCCTCGGCGTCGCCATCGCGACCGACGGCAACGGCCGGTACGCCAAGCTCGACCCGTACGCGGGCGCGCAGCTGGCCCTCTCCGAGGCGTACCGCAACGTGGCGACGACCGGCGCCAAGCCGCTCGCCGTCTCCGACTGCCTGAACTTCGGCTCGCCCGAGGACCCGGCGGTGATGTGGCAGTTCGCGGAGGCCATCCGCGGCCTCGCCGACGCCTGCCTGCAGCTGGGCACCCCGGTGACCGGCGGCAACGTCTCCCTGTACAACCAGACGGGCGAGGCGGCCATCCACCCGACCCCGGTCGTGGCGGTCCTGGGCGTCATCGACGACGTGGCCCGGCGCACGCCGGTCGCCTTCCAGGAGGAGGGCCAGCTGCTCTACCTCCTCGGCGACACCCGTGAGGAGTTCGGCGGCTCGGCCTGGTCCCAGGTCGTCCACGACCACCTGGGCGGTCTGCCCCCGAAGGTCGACCTGGAGCGTGAGCGGCTGCTCGCCGAGATCCTGATCTCCGCCTCCCGTGACGGCATGATCGACTCCGCGCACGACCTGTCGGACGGCGGTCTGGTCCAGGCGGTCGTCGAGTCGGCGCTGCTCGGCGGCAAGGGTGCGCGGCTGGTCGTCCCGGACGGGCTCGACGCCTTCACGCTCCTGTTCTCCGAGTCGGCGGGACGTGCCGTGGTGGCGGTCCCGCGGTCCGAGGAGCTCCGCTTCAACGACATGTGCGGGGCGCGCGGTCTGCCCGTCACCCGCATCGGCGTCGTGGACGGCGACACGGTCGAGCTCCAGGGCGAGTTCGAGCTGTCCCTGGAGGAGCTGCGCAAGGCCCACGAGGACACCCTCCCGGCGCTCTTCGCGTAAGCACCTGCGGCACCCGTACGAGTGAAGGCCTCGCCCGTTCCCACGGGCGGGGCCTTCCCCGTGGCCGGAGCGAGGTGGCGCACCCGCGCGCGGGCCGGGGCGGCCCCGGTGTCAGCGGCGGCCGCTAGGCTCGCCGTCATGCCTCCGGCCAAGAAGCGCGCCCGCGCCTACGACCCCGCCAGGACCCGTTCCGCGGTGACGGCCCAGTTCGGGAACGTGCGGCGGGCCGTGGGCTCCCTGACGCCCGAGCAGCTCGCGCTGCCCACGCGGCTGCCGGGCTGGACCGTACGGGAGCTGGCCGCGCACGTGACCATGGCGGTGGAGACCGTCAGCCGCAACATCGACCGGGACGAACCGGCGAAGGCGCAGCTCACGCTCCTGCAGTGGCCGTTCGCCACCGCCGCCCGCGCCGCCGACATCGGCGACGGCACCCGGGAGCTCGCCGCGGCCGAACCCGATCTGGACGCCCTCTTCGCCCGCACCGAGGAGCGCTTCGCCGCCGCCCTCGCCGCCGTCCCCGGGGACCGGCTGCTGGCCGCCCGCACCGGCGCCATGAGCCTGGCCGACTGTCTCGTCACCCGCACGGTCGAGCTGGTCGTGCACACCGACGACCTGAACGCGGCCGTCCCCGGTCTGGACGTTCCGTACGACCGCCAGGCGCTCGCCGCCGCCACCCGGCTCCTCGCCGACGCCCTCGCCGCCAAGGCGCCCGGCGGCGCGACCGAGGTGCGGATCCCGCCGTACGCCGTCGTGCAGTGCGTCGAGGGCCCCCGGCACACCCGGGGCACCCCGCCCAACGTCGTCGAGACCGACCCGCTGACCTGGATCCGGCTGGCCGCCGGCCGGACGACCTGGGAGGACGCCGTCCAGCAGGCGAAGGTCGCGGCGAGCGGCGAGCGGGCGGACCTCGCGGCGCTGCTCCCCCTGATGGCCTGAACCCGGCCCGGGACGGAACCGACCACCCCACCCGTCCCGTCGAACCGGCATGTCCAGGCAGACGCACAGCCCCACGCACGCGCACCCGTACCGGCGCCGCACGGCGTTGGCCGCCGCCGTCCTGCTCGTCCCGCTCGCCGCGGCCTGCGGCGGCGAGAAGGCGGGCGAACAGCCCGGCAGCGGGGAGCTGCGCGCCGAGCAGCCCGTCGCCGGGGTGCGGTGGAACGTCGACAGCGTGAGCGTCGACGGGGCCGTCCAGCAGGCCCCGTCCGGCGCGTACGTCGAGATCGAGGACGGCAGGGCGACGGGCAATTACGGTTGCAACCACTTCACCGCGAAGGCCGCCGTGCAGGGCGACCGCGTCCGGTTCAGCGAGGCGCGGTCGACCAGGATGGCCTGCGAGAAGCAGCCCATGGCGTTCGAGCGCACGCTGGCCGCCACGCTCGCCGACGGGACCCTCACCGCCGAGGTCGACGGCGCCACGCTGACCCTCGGCACGGCCGACGGCGACCAGGTCCGACTGACCGGAAAATGAGACCCGGCCGGCGTCCGGGGCCCCTATTGGTGTGCGACAGCTCACTCATGCCCGCGTGGCGGCCGCCCGCCCGGCCGCCGCCGTGACCCGCCCGATCCCGGAGTGGATCACCAAAACCTGTCCCTGACCAGCGTAAACACGTTGATCATGGGTGGTGTGGCCGACCGGTGATCCAGTTACCGGCGGGTATCGCCAATTCGGACCAGTGGTCGATCTCGCCTACACTCGGTGGCGTGCCACGTGGTGACGGTCGACTCAGTCATGATCTGCTCCCCGGTGAGAAGGGCCCCCAGGACGCATGCGGCGTCTTCGGTGTCTGGGCTCCCGGTGAAGAGGTCGCCAAGCTCACTTACTTCGGGCTCTACGCCCTACAGCATCGAGGTCAGGAATCCGCGGGGATCGCGGTCAGCAACGGCTCGCAGATCCTCGTCTTCAAGGACATGGGCCTGGTGTCCCAGGTCTTCGACGAGACCTCACTCGGTTCGCTCCAGGGTCACATCGCGGTCGGTCACGCCCGCTACTCGACCACCGGCGCCTCCGTGTGGGAGAACGCCCAGCCGACGTTCCGCGCCACCGCGCACGGTTCGATCGCGCTCGGTCACAACGGAAACCTCGTCAACACCGCCCAGCTCGCCGAGATGGTCGCCGACCTGCCCAAGCAGGAGGGCCGCACCCCGCGCGTAGCGGCGACCAACGACACCGACCTGCTCACCGCGCTCCTCGCGGCGCAGGTCGACGAGGACGGCACGCCGCTGACCATCGAGGAGGCCGCCCATCAGGTCCTCCCGCAGGTCAAGGGCGCCTTCTCGCTCGTCTTCATGGACGAGCACACGCTCTACGCGGGCCGCGACCCCCAGGGCATCCGCCCGCTGGTCCTCGGCCGGCTCGAGCGTGGCTGGGTGGTCGCCTCCGAGTCCGCCGCGCTCGACATCTGCGGGGCGAGCTACGTCCGCGAGATCGAGCCGGGCGAGTTCGTCGCCATCGACGAGAACGGCTTGCGGACCTCGCGGTTCGCGGAAGCGAAGCCCAAGGGCTGTGTCTTCGAGTACGTGTACCTGGCTCGTCCGGACACCGACATCGCCGGACGGAACGTGTACCTCTCCCGGGTGGAGATGGGCCGCAAGCTCGCCAAGGAAGCGCCGGTCGACGCCGATCTCGTCATAGCGACACCGGAGTCCGGCACCCCCGCCGCCATCGGCTACGCGGAGGCGTCCGGCATCCCCTTCGGCGCCGGCCTGGTGAAGAACGCCTACGTCGGCCGGACGTTCATCCAGCCGTCGCAGACGATCCGGCAGCTGGGCATCCGCCTGAAGCTGAACCCGCTCAAGGAAGTCATCAAGGGCAAGCGCCTGGTCGTCGTCGACGACTCGATCGTGCGCGGCAACACCCAGCGGGCCCTGGTCCGCATGCTCCGTGAGGCGGGCGCGGCCGAGGTGCACATCCGCATCTCCTCGCCGCCCGTGAAGTGGCCCTGCTTCTTCGGCATCGACTTCGCCACGCGCGCGGAGCTGATCGCCAACGGCATGACCATCGACGAGATCGGCACCTCCCTGGGCGCCGACTCGCTCTCGTACATCTCCATCGAAGGCATGATCGAGGCGACCACCATCGCCAAGCCGAACCTCTGCCGCGCCTGCTTCGACGGCGAGTACCCGATGGAGCTCCCCGATCCCGAACTGCTCGGCAAGCAGCTCCTGGAGACGGAGCTGGCCGCCGGTCCGGCCGCCACGGCCGCGGCCGACGCGATCCGCCGCCCGTAGACAGTCCGTCACACCTGCCGTACGACACGAAAGTTCTCACCGTCATGTCTGAGACAACTGGTGCCAGCTACGCAGCTGCGGGCGTCGACATCGAAGCGGGCGACCGCGCCGTCGAGCTGATGAAGGAGTGGGTGAAGAAGACGCAGCGCCCCGAGGTCCTCGGCGGCCTCGGCGGCTTCGCCGGCCTCTTCGACGCCTCCGCCCTCAAGCGCTACGAGCGTCCCCTCCTCGCCTCCGCGACCGACGGCGTCGGCACGAAGGTCGACATCGCCCGCCGGCTGGGCGTCTACGACACCATCGGCCACGACCTGGTCGCCATGGTCATGGACGACATCGTGGTGTGCGGGGCCGAGCCGCTGTTCATGACCGACTACATCTGCGTCGGCAAGGTCCACCCCGAGCGCGTCGCCGCCATCGTCAAGGGCATCGCCGAGGGCTGTGTGCTCGCCGGCTGCGCCCTGGTCGGCGGTGAGACGGCCGAGCACCCGGGCCTCCTCGGCGAGGACGACTTCGACGTCGCCGGCGCCGGCACGGGCGTCGTCGAGGCCGACCGGCTGCTCGGCCCGGATCGCATCCGCACGGGTGACGCGGTGATCGCCATGGCTGCCTCCGGCCTTCACTCGAACGGGTACTCGCTGGTCCGGCACGTCCTGCTGAACCAGGCCGGCCTGTCCCTGGACGCGCGGATCGACGAGCTCGGCCGCACGCTCGGCGAGGAGCTCCTGGAGCCCACCAAGATCTACTCGCTGGACTGCCTGGCCCTCACCCGCACCACGGACGTGCACGCCTTCTCGCACATCACGGGAGGCGGTCTCGCGGCCAACCTGGCCCGCGTGATCCCGGACGGGCTGCACGCCGTCGTGGACCGCTCCACCTGGACCCCGGCCCCGATCTTCGACCTGGTCGGCAGGACCGGTTCGGTCGAGCGCCTGGAGCTGGAGAAGACGCTCAACATGAGCGTCGGCATGATGGCGATCGTGCCCGAGGAGTCGGCGGACGTCGCGCTCGCGACGCTGGCCGACCGCGGCGTCGAGGCCTGGATCGCCGGCGAGATCACCGAGCGCGGCGAGCACCAGACCGGCGCGGAGCTGGTCGGGGACTACGCCGCCTAGGACCGCCGGAGAGCCGGCGGCCACGCAGGCAGCACAAGACCCGGTCGGTGACCGAAGTCACCGACCGGGTGAGTGCTCAGTACAAGGTCAAGCGCCGCGACGGTGTTGCGAGGAGTCCTCGCCGTCATCCTCGTCATCGTCCCCGTACAGCTCGGCGTACCGGGCGTACGGGTCGTCGTCTTGCTCATCGTCATCATCCTCGAACGGTTGACCGTTCGGTGGAATGTTCGATGGCGATGCGCCCAGCTCTTCGGCCAGACGCGAGAGATCTGTCCCGCCGCTGTTGTACTTCAGCTGGCGGGCGACCTTCGCTTGCTTGGCCTTGGCCCGGCCGCGCCCCATGGCTCGACCCCCTCAACGACGGGGCTCGACGGCCCCAGGTTGACACGCGTTCATGATCCAGGACGGCCTCTCCATGGAGAGCCCGTCGTAGGGCTCCCACGGTACCTGAGCCCACGCCCGTACGGTACGTCGCCCGTACTACGCGCGTGTGCGCAGCACCCTTCGAGCGCCCCGTCCTCGCTGGTCAGTGGCGATTTTAACCACTTATCGGCGGGCGACCCGCCGGGAGGAGTGAGAGTTCTCTCTAACTTTCCACCGGTCGGTACCGCCGAAACCCTCGGACGGGACGCCCTGAGGCCCCGCCGAAAGATCACCAGCCGCGCGCCCGAGCCGCCTCGTGCATTCGCTGCTCGGCGATCCGGTCGGCCGCGGCGGCCGGCGGAATCCCGTCCTCCTTCGCACGTGCGAAGATTCCGAGCGTGGTGTCGAAGATCTTCGCCGCCTTCGCCCTGCACCGGTCGAAGTCGAAGCCGTGCAGCTCGTCGGCGACCTGGATGACCCCGCCGGCGTTCACCACGTAGTCCGGCGCGTAGAGGATCCCGCGGTCGGCGAGGTCCTTCTCCACGCCCGGGTGGGCGAGCTGGTTGTTGGCCGCACCGCAGACGATCCTCGCCGTCAGCACCGGCACGGAGTCGTCGTCGAGCGCCCCGCCGAGAGCGCAGGGGGCGTAGACGTCGAGACCCTCCACCCGGATCAGCGCCTCGGTGTCGGCCACGGCCGTCACGCCCTCCGGGTGCCGCTCGAGGATCCTGCGCACCGCGTCCTCGCGGACGTCCGTGATCACGACCTGGGCGCCCTCCTCGCGCAGATGCTGCACGAGGTGGTGGCCGACCTTGCCGACGCCCGCGATGCCGACGGTGCGGCCGCGCAGCGACGGGTCGCCCCACAGGTGCTGTGCCGAGGCCCGCATGCCCTGGTAGACGCCGAAGGCCGTCAGTACGGAGGAGTCGCCCGCGCCGCCGTTCTCCGGCGAGCGCCCGGTCGTCCAGCGGCACTCGCGCGCCACGACGTCCATGTCGGCGACATAGGTGCCGACGTCGCACGCGGTCACATAGCGACCGCCGAGGGAGGCCACGAACCGGCCGTACGCGAGCAGCAGCGCCTCGGACTTGATCGTGTCGGGATCACCGATGATCACGGCCTTGCCGCCGCCGTGGTCCAGCCCGGCCATGGCGTTCTTGTACGACATCCCGCGGGCGAGGTTCAGCGCGTCGGCGACGGCCTCCGCCTCGGTGGCGTACGGGTAGAAGCGGGTGCCGCCGAGGGCGGGGCCCAGAGCGGTGGAGTGCAGGGCGATGACGGCCTTGAGGCCGCTCGCACGGTCCTGGCAGAGCACGACTTGCTCATGACCACCCTGGTCCGAGTGGAACAGGGTGCGCAGTACATCAGCAGGTGCGCCGGATACGTCGGTCACTGTGGTGACTCCCGGGTAACTAGCGGCGGTCGGGACACGGGCACCGTAAGGGTGGCGGGGCCCGTGTCCTGAGCGTAGAGCCTGCACGGCCCGCCGATCTCGCAGTGCGGGGGATCACCTTCTCGCGGAGTACCGCCGTGCGACGATTCGCAGGGGTTTCCCCGTCGGCCGAAAGGGGAGGGAGCAGGCGTGCCCAAGGTGTCCTCGGTGATCGTTCCGTACGCGGTCTATCTGCGCGTCTACGAGCCGCTGGCCGCTTTCCCTGAGCCCGAGCGCACCCACTGGGCCCGCTACGCCCGCCGTCCCGAGCTGCCCTCCTACCAGGACGAGCTGCGCCGCTCGCTGGCCGGACTGCTGCCCACCCCGCCGGTCGCGGCACCGGTGCACGAGAGCGGCGACGCGTTCGTCACCGAGGTGGACGGCGTGCTCTGCGTCTGCCCCTGGCGCACCCGGCTGCGCGGCTGGCTGGCCCTGGCGGAAGTCGACGACGAGCTGCCCCGGCCGGTGCTGGAGGCGGCGCTCCCCGAGGTCGTGCGTATGCAGGCCGCCCGGGACCACGAACGCTGGCTGGAGAGCAATCCGGACGCCCGCCCGTGGATCCGCACGGCGGTCTGGCAGGTGCCGCTGCACTGGTTCGTGCTGGTCTCCGACGAGGAGCGCGCGTACGAGAAGGAGAGCGGGGAGGTCGCCCCGGTGCTGCGCTACCGCACGCCGATGGTGCAGGCGCGCCGACGGGTGGCCCGCTCGCTGCGCACGCTGAAGGACTCCATGGACGAGGGGCCGCTCATCGAGGGCCTGCTGGACGTGGGCCGCTGGCTGGAGGAGTTCCATCCGCGTTCGCTGGTGGAACTGGATTACGGCGGCCTGGTGCACGTGCTGCCGGCCGGCGATCTCGAGGACGATCACTCGGCGAGGGACGTGGCCGAGGGCATCGAGGCACTGCGTACCGGGGACGGCGCGGCGGCCGGCGAGGCGTACGCGCGGCTCGTGGAGCGGTGGCGGTCGGTACGAGACCGGCGTTCGGCGAACTGACCGTGCCGTGAACGGGCCGTGCTGTGACCCGACCGTGCCGTGAACCTGCTGTGAACTGACGATGTGACAGATGCGACAGCGCTTCATTAGTGACGTACGTCACGGCCCTGAAGCGGTCGAACAGCGTACGGTCGGCGGCACTTCACGGAACTGACGGGGCGTAGGTCCCGATCCGGGCTTTTGTCGCAAGGGTGACGGACCGCACGTACACGGCCCTTGCGCCGGTTGCCCCTCCTCGTGCCAAAATAGGACAAGGAGTCCGGGGAGGACTCCGTCCGCCTACTTATGCTCCACCGTGGGGGGAAATCTCAGCATTGCACGCTTTGCGGGGTCAGGTGGCTCGTGATCACCGCTGTGACTGATCGTCACAACGGTGTGACTGTCCGCTATGGCATGGTCCATCGGCTTCCGTCGCCGATGAACACCTGGGGGGCAATTCCATCGGTTTGGCCGACGCGGCTGGACGGATGGTGTAGTTGTAGTGCCGAGGACAAGCCGTTCGTCCTATAACCGACTCGACCCGCATCCGCCATTTCGGGCAACGCGGGTCAAGGTGCAGAATTTAGAGGAAAGAACCGAGAAGGTTCGGTTCTCCCGAGGAGGCCGCTCATGACCGCTCGCACCCCTGATGCTGAGCCGCTGCTGACCCCGGCTGAGGTTGCCACGATGTTCCGCGTCGACCCCAAGACGGTCACGCGGTGGGCGAAGGCCGGCAAGCTCACGTCGATCCGCACGCTCGGCGGGCATCGCCGTTATCGCGAGGCTGAGGTCCGCGCACTGCTCGCGGGTATCCCGCAGCAGCGCAGCGAGGCCTGACAACCGCATATCGGGCAATCCGTCAGGTTCCCCCACCTGAGCGCACGCCCGAAACCAGGCATCAAACGACGTGGGTCCTGCCCCAACAGGCCCCTCGCTCCTAGGGCAGCGTCGTCGATCGCGCCGGACTCCGCCGAGTCCGGCGCGATCTTTTTTGTGCGCTCGAGCGCACTTGGGGTCACTCCTCGGGTGGTATCAGGTGGCTCTGTGAGCGACCTTGTCGGAGTCTGGGGAGGCTCTGGGAGGGTTCCGGGGGGCATCCTCCGGAGTGGTGCAATTGCACATATTAAATTGACCACTTGTAGGAGAGTGGTAAGAACCCGGGTTTTCAAAACTCATGCAGTGACACCCGTCACATACCAAAGGGCTTGTTACCGGCGAGTCACGTGCGCTAGTAGACGATTGAACTTCACTGTGCCACAGGAGTCCCGCTGTGGGTACGGTCCGCGGCCCACGGCGTCACGTCGGGCGGTAATCGGTGGCACCCGTCGGGTCGGCCGTCTCCGAGGGGCCCGCCGGGTTCGCGGCGCCGGCCGTGTCCGCGTCGCGGCGGGAGATGTCGCGGGGGGAGGGGCTCTCGCCCTCCGTGGCCCCCTCGGGGGCCTGGGCGCCCCAAGGCGCGCCGTCCATCGCCAGTTTCAGCAAGCGGTGGCAGATCGGGCAGTGGCGGGTCAGATGGCGGTAGGACGACGCGGCCGACAGATGCGCGCGGAGCAGGGCCCGCGTTTCGTGCCTGACCGATGCCGCCATGCCCCACCTCCACGCGGGCGCCGCGGGGAACGGGCCCTGAGTTCTGGGGTACCGGCCGAATGTGACGCCGTCAAGGGCGCCGCCGGGTGCGCGCCGACCGGCGCACGCGAATGAGCCCGGATCCGCAAGATCCGGGCTCCGGTCGGACGGCCGGCGGTCGGCGCAGGCGCCACACGAACGAGGCCCGCTTCCCTTGCCGGGAAGCGGGCCTCGTTCGTTCACTGCGGTCCTGACGGGATTTGAACCCGCGGCCTCCACCTTGACAGGGTGGCGAGCACTCCAAACTGCTCCACAGGACCTTGCTTTTGCGGCACTTGATGCTGCGTTGTGCTGCGAGAAGGACTGTACAGGAGGGTGAGCCCGGTGGTCGAACTCACTCTCCGTACGCAACCCGTCACGGCGCCGCAGCGTCGATCGCCTTCACGATCCGCTTGTCGGAGACCGGGTACGCCGTGCCCAGCGCGTGGGCGAAATAGCTGACCCGGAGCTCCTCGATCATCCAGCGGATGTCCAGGACCTGCTGGGGAACCGGGTGGCCCGCGGGCAGCTGCTCCAGCAGCCACGCGTACTCGTCCTGCATCTCGTGGACCTTCTCCATGCGCGCGGTGTCCCGCTGCGCGCCGGTCGGCATCTGCTGCAGCCTCCGGTCCGCGGCCACCAGGTAGCGCATGAGGTCGGGCAGCCGGCGCAGCCCCGCCCAGGTCACGAAGCCGGGTTTCACGAGCGCGTCCAACTGTGTGCGCACGTCCGCCAGGTTCGCCAGCAGCACGGGGCTGCGCACGCCCTTCAGTCGGCGCTCACAGGACTGCCAGGCCGCGAGGACCTGCTGCACCTGGGCGACCGCCCGCACGGTCGTGTCGACGATCTCCGCGCGCACCTTCTCGTACAGCTTGCGGTACGACTCCTCGTCCCAGACCGGCCCGCCGAAGTCGGCGATCAGCCGGTCCGCCGCGGCCATCGCGCAGTCGTCGAACAGCGCCTGGACGGAGCCGTGCGGATTCGCGGACAGCGCCAGCTTTTGAACGTTCGTCAACTTCTCGGATGCGAACTTTGCCGGGTTGACCGGGATGTTCCGCAGGATCAGCCGACGGGTGCCCTTCCACATCGCCTCGGCCTGTTCCGCCTCCGTGTCGAAGAGGCGTACGGAGACGGTGTTCGCCGCCGGTCCGTCGTCGACGAGCGCCGGGTACGCCTTCACCGGCTGTCCGGCGCGGCGGGTCTCGAAGACGCGGGTGAGGGTGCCGATCGTCCAGTCCGTCAGACCCGAGCGCTCCAGGGACTCGCCGCCCTGGCGTTCGGCGGTGGCCGCGGCCGCCTGGGAGATGGCCTGCCTGGCCTTCGGCTTCAGCCGGAGCTTCAGGGACTCCAGGTCCTTGTCCTCGGCCAGCTTGCGGCGCCGCTCGTCGACGATCCGGAACGTGATCTTGAGGTGGTCGGGGAGTCGCGACCAGTCGAAGTCGTCGGCCTCGAAGGGGACGCCGACCATCCGTTTGAGCTCCCGGGCCATGGCGGCCGTCAGCGGCTCCTGCAAGGGGACCGCCTGGTCCAGGAAACGCTTCGCGAAGTTCGGCGCCGGCACGTAGTTGCGCCGGATCGGCTTGGGGAGGGAACGGATCAGCTCCGTGACGACCTCCTCCCGCAGCCCGGGGATCTGCCAGTCGAAGCCCTCGTCCGTGACCTGGTTGAGCACCTGGAGGGGGACGTGGACGGTCACGCCGTCGGCGTCCGCGCCCGGCTCGAACTGGTACGTGACCCGGAACTTCAGGGGACCCTGCCGCCAGGAGTCCGGATAGTCGGCCTTGGTGACCGCCTCCGCCGACTCCCGGATGAGCATCTCGCGCTCGAAGTCGAGGAGGTCGGGCTGCTCGTGCCGCTCGTGCTTCCACCAGGAGTCGAAGTGCGCCCCCGACACGACGTGTTCCGGCACCCGCTGGTCGTAGAAGTCGAACAGCGTCTCGTCGTCGACCACGATGTCCCGGCGCCGCGCGCGGTGCTCCAGCTCCTCGACCTCGCTGAGGAGCCGGCGGTTGTCGGCGAAGAACTTGTGGTGCGTGCGCCAGTCGCCCTCGACCAGGGCGTTGCGGATGAACAGGTCGCGGGAGGTCTCCGGGTCGATCCGGCCGTAGTTGACCTTGCGCTGGGCGATGATCGGGACGCCGTACAGCGTCACCTTCTCGTCGGCCATCACGGCCGCCTGGTCCTTCTCCCAGCGCGGCTCGCTGTACGTCCGCTTCAGGAGGTGCCCGGCGAGCGGCTCGACCCACTCCGGCTCGATCTTCGCGTTGACGCGGGCCCACAGGCGGCTCGTCTCCACCAGCTCGGCGGACATCACGAACCGGGGCTGCTTCTTGAAGAGGGCCGACCCCGGGAAGATCGCGAACTTGGCGCTCCGCGCGCCCAGGTACTCGTTCTTGGCCGTGCTCTTCCCACCCTCCCCGGCGGCGGTCTTCACGTCCTTCATGCCGATGTGGGAGAGGAGACCGGCGAGGAGGGAGACGTGGACGCTCTGCTCGGGCGCGTCCTCCTCGTTCAGGTGGATGCCCATCTGCTTGGCGACCGTGCGCAGCTGCGTGTAGATGTCCTGCCACTCACGGATGCGCAGGAAGTTCAGGTACTCCTGCTTGCACATACGCCGGAAGGAGGAGGAGCCTCGCTCCTTCTGCTGCTCGCGGACGTACCGCCACAGGTTGAGGTAGGCGAGGAAGTCGCTCGTCTCGTCCCGGAAGCGTGCGTGCTGCTGGTCGGCCTGCGTCTGCTTGTCGGCCGGGCGCTCGCGCGGGTCCTGGATCGACAGCGCGGCGGCTATCACCATGACCTCGCGCACACAGCCGTTCTTGTCGGCCTCCAGGACCATGCGGGCGAGGCGCGGGTCGACCGGCAGCTGGGCCAGCTTGCGGCCGGTCTGGGTGAGCCGCCTGCGGGGGTCCTTCTCGGCCGGGTCCAGCGCGTTCAGCTCTTGGAGCAGCTGGACGCCGTCGCGGATGTTGCGGTGGTCCGGCGGGTCGATGAACGGGAACTTCTCGATGTCGCCGAGGCCGGCCGCGGTCATCTGCAGGATGACGCTCGCCAGGTTGGTGCGCAGGATCTCCGCGTCCGTGAACTCGGGACGGGCGAGGAAGTCGTCCTCGTCGTACAGGCGGATGCAGATGCCGTCGCTGGTGCGGCCGCAGCGGCCCTTGCGCTGGTTGGCGCTGGCCTGCGAGATCGGCTCGATGGGCAGGCGCTGGACCTTGGTGCGGTGGCTGTAGCGGCTGATGCGGGCGAAGCCGGGGTCGATGACGTACTTGATGCCCGGGACGGTCAGGGACGTCTCGGCCACGTTCGTCGCCAGAACGATCCTGCGGCCCGTGTGCTGCTGGAACACCCGGTGCTGCTCGGCGTGCGAGAGCCGGGCGTAGAGGGGCAGCACCTCGGTGAACCTGAACTTCTTCTTCTCCAGCGCGTCGGCCGTGTCGCGGATCTCCCGCTCGCCGGAGAGGAAGACGAGGATGTCGCCCTTCCCCTCGGCCTGGAGCTCCTCGACCGCGTCGCAGATGGCGGTGATCTGGTCGCGGTCGGCGTCCTCGGAGTCCTCTTCGAGGAGCGGCCGGTAGCGGACCTCCACCGGATACGTCCGCCCGCTGACCTCCACGATCGGGGCGTCGCCGAAGTGCCGCGAGAAGCGCTCCGGGTCGATCGTCGCGGAGGTGATGACGACCTTGAGGTCCGGCCGCCGGGGCAGCAGCTGGGCGAGATAGCCCAGCAGGAAGTCGATGTTGAGGGACCGCTCGTGGGCCTCGTCGATGATGATCGTGTCGTACGCGCGCAGCTCGCGGTCGGTCTGGATCTCCGCGAGCAGGATGCCGTCCGTCATCAGCTTCACGAAGGTGGCGTCCGGGTTCACCTGGTCGGTGAACCGCACCTTCCAGCCGACGGCCTCGCCGAGCGGGGTCCGCAGTTCCTCCGCGACGCGCTCGGCGACGGTGCGGGCGGCGATACGACGGGGCTGCGTGTGCCCGATCATGCCGCGGACGCCGCGCCCGAGCTCGAGGCAGATCTTGGGAATCTGCGTGGTCTTGCCGGAGCCGGTCTCACCGGCGACGATGACGACCTGATGATCACGGATGGCGGCCGCGATCTCGTCCTTCTTCTGGCTGACCGGAAGCTGCTCGGGGTACGACACGGCCGGCACGCGGCCGCGTCGCAGGGCCGCCCGTTCCTCGACCTGTGCGACCTCCGCCCCGATCTCGGCGAGGACGGCGGCACGGGCCTCCGGCTTGCGGATCCGGCGTGCGCCTTCGAGCCTGCGTCCGAGGCGGTGCGCGTCGCGCAGGGACAGCTCGGCCAGACGGGAGGCGAGGCCGCCGAAGCCGTCGGCGGCGGGAGTGCCCGGAGTGGAGGCGCCGGGGGCGGGGTGCGTAGACATACGCGGTCCAGGATCTCATCCCGGCCGAAGAAGGGGCGAGCGCTTTTGGCCGCGGCCGCGCGGCGCATCATGACGAAAACCCCCTCCGGAGCCCGGAGAGGGTTTTCGTTCTGGTGGCTGGGGCCGGGGTCGAACCGGCGACCTATCGCTTTTCAGGCGATCGCTCGTACCAACTGAGCTACCCAGCCACGAGGCTTCATGTGAAACCTCAGCGGTCCTGACGGGATTTGAACCCGCGGCCTCCACCTTGACAGGGTGGCGAGCACTCCAAACTGCTCCACAGGACCAAGCTGTTGCGTACGACAGTGTCGCACACGGTGTTGCGTGCCCCCAACGGGATTCGAACCCGTGCTACCGCCTTGAAAGGGCGGCGTCCTAGGCCGCTAGACGATGAGGGCTATCGGCCCGCCTGGGCGCTTCTCAGCGCGTCGGGGACGTCATGAGCATATGGGATGCCGGGGGGTATCGCCAAAACGGTTTACGGGGCCTTCCGGGAGGCGGTCCCGGACGGGACGGCGGACGGGCTCGGGGAGGGGCCGGAGGGCGAGCCGGGGGACGGGCCGGACGGGCCGGGGGACGGCGCGGCGCCCGGCTGGTTCTCCTTCGGGAGGTGGCGGCTGACCTCGGCCGTCGTCAGGCCCAGGCCGCCGAGCTTGATCTCGTCCCAGGCCTGGAGGCGGCGGGTGCCGCGGTCGAAGTAGAGGATCGACGCCTCGATCGGGTCGGGGTACTTGCCCTCCACGGCGCGCAGACCGCTGCCGCCGGTCGACCCCTCGACGCGCAGCCGGGTGCCCTTCCTCATGACCTCCGTCTGCTCGTGGTGGAGGTGGCCGGACAGGACGAGGGGCACCTCGCCGTCGGTGCCGCGGGCGGCGGAGGGTTCGTGGACCACGGCCACGTCGGCCGGGGCGCCGGCCGCCCGCTGCGCGCGCAGGGCCTCGGCCAGTCGCGCGCCCGCCGTCTCCTGCGACTCGGCGGCGCCCGGCGCGGTGGAGCGGTCGGGCGTGAACTGCGGGTCGCCGATGCCGGCGAAACGCAGGCCGGCGATGCTGACCGCGCGGCCGGCGTCGAGGACGTGCACGTTCTTCATGCCCTGCAGATAGCGCTGGGTGACGAGGGAGTCGTGGTTGCCCCTGACCCACACGTACGGCGCGCCCAGCGTGGCGATGGGGTCCAGGAAGCCGTTCTCGGCCGCGCTGCCGTGGTCCATGGTGTCGCCGGAGTCGACGATGACGTCGACCTTGTACTGCTCCACCAGCGACGAGATGATCTTCCAGCTCGCGGGGTTGAGATGGATGTCGGAGACGTGCAGGACGCGCACCGTGGTCGGGTCCGGCGAGTAGGCGGGCAGCGTGGAGGTCACGTCGTAGAGCTTGGTGACGTTGGTGACCAGGCGGGCGAGTTCCTGCTGGTAGACGTCGAACTCGGTGACGATGCTGCGCGCGTTGCCGACGAGCGAGGGCGCGGAGGACAGCAGGCCGGAGAACCGGGGCTCCAGCACCGAGTTGGGGTTCCAGGTGGCGAACGCGGTCGCGCCCGAGGCGGCCAGCAGGGTGAGCGCGAGGCCGCCGGCGGCGAGGGCGCGGCGGGGCCGGCGGTACACGGCGAGGCCGAGGGCGGTGGCGCCGGAGACGACGGCGACGCAGGAGCGGACCGCGAGGTCCAGCGTGCCGTGCTCGACGTCGCGGGCGACCTCGTCCTGGAGACCGGAGAGGCGTTCGGGGTGGTCGACCAGGGCCTGGGAGCGGGCGGGGTCGAGCTGGTCGACGTTCACGTCGAGGCGGACCGGCGCGAGGTGGCTGTCCAGGCTGAGCGCGCCCAGCGGGGAGATGTTGATCTTCGTCCCGCCGGTGAAGGAGGGGCGCAGGGTCATCGTGGTGTCCATGGGGCCGACGGGGACGCGGACGTTCCCGACGACCAGCAGTCCGAGCCAGGCGCCGACGAGGACGACGGCGGTCAGGCCGAAGGCGCGCAGCCAGGGCCGTGGGGGAGCGGCGAGTTCGGGGACGGTGTTCCGGCGCCGGGCGGGCTCGAGGCGCCGCAGGGCTGCGGTGGGGAGGCGGACACGGACCATTGGTGGCGTATGCCCCGGTCCAGGCGCGGATATGCGGGCCGTTCGCACCTCCCCCCGGAGGCGGCGTGCCCGACAATGGGCCTGTGCTGGAGATGACGCGCGAGGAGTTCGAGGAACTGGTGGCCGAGGCGCTTGACCGGATTCCGCCGGAGCTGACGCGGCTGATGGACAACGTCGCGGTGTTCGTCGAGGACGAACCGCCGGCGGACGATCCCGAGCTGCTCGGGCTGTACGAGGGGACCCCGCTCACCGATCGCGGTGAGTGGTACGCCGGGGTGCTGCCGGACCGGATCACGATCTACCGGGGGCCGACGCTGCGGATGTGCGAGTCCCGGGCGGAGGTGGTCGCGGAGACCGAGGTGACGGTGGTGCACGAGATCGCCCACCACTTCGGCATCGACGACGCCCGGCTGCACGCCCTCGGGTACGGCTGAGCCGTCCGGCGCAGGGGCGCGCGACCGGGGCGTGTCCTCTTGCGGGCGGCGGGAGTTGGGCACCGTGACTCGTTACGTCTGCCCCGGAGGTGGCCCTGTGCGCCCCTTGTACCTTCCCGTCCGTCTGGCTGTGACGGTCATGGCCGTCGCCGCGGCCGCCGGCTGTATGAGCGTGGGGGACGACGACGGCGGCCGGGCGAAGCCCTCGCACTCGGCCGGCCGGCACGGCGGTGAGGCGGGGGACGGCGACTCGCGGGGCGCGGGCGGCGGGTTCGGCGTGGGCGCGGCGGGCGGCGACGGCAGGCACGGGCACGGGAAGGGCGCCGGGGGGCGGGCGAGCGCTTCGGCGTCCGCGGGAGCCTCGCCGTCGGCGGGCGGGAGCGCCGCGGCCTCGCCCGGGGCGGTCGGTCCCGGACGGACCGCCGGGCCGGGAGCGCCGACGCAGAGCGGGGCGCAGCCGCCCGCGCCCACCCGGTCGCCGGACCCGGTGCCGCCCGTGCCGACGCCGGAGCCGCCGTCCCCCACGCCGGAGCCGACGGTCGCCGAGCCCTCGGCGTCGGCGCACGAGGACGGCGGCGGGACGGCGCCCCAGCTGCTGGACCGGGAGCCGGCGCCGCAGGCCGGTGCGCCGGTCTAGGTCGTGCCGTGACGGGAACGGTTCGCCGTCCTCGGCGGGGGTACGCGGGCCTCGGTGCGGCGGCAGCCCCGCGGCCCGCGGTCCCGCTCGGCCGGGCGGCTGAGCTGCGACGATGACCTCGGTTTGCCTTCCGCGGCCGGGGTGCGTATGGTAGTAGATCGTTTGATCCCATTTGCCCGGCGCCACTGCAGAGCGCGCCGTGTGGCGCGTACTCTCCCTTGCCGTGGCTGACCGCATAGAGGCGGTCCTTGCAATGCGAACACGGAGTTGACGGGCGCGTGCCGAAGAGACTCCGGAAGGTTTCGCATTCGCATGTCCATTTCCAGTACTGATCACGCCGTCATGCCCGAGAACGACGGCGCGACGATCGACGAAGCGGCGATCGAGGTCACCGAGGCCGCCGAGGCCTCCGTCGAGACCCCCGAGCTCACCTTCGCCGACCTCGGTCTCCCCGAGGGCGTCGTGCGCAAGCTCGCGCAGAACGGCGTGACCAGCCCCTTCCCGATCCAGGCCGCGACCATCCCGGACGCCCTGGCCGGCAAGGACATCCTCGGCCGTGGCCGCACCGGCTCCGGCAAGACCCTCTCCTTCGGTCTGCCGACCCTGGCCACGCTGGCCGGCGGGCACACCGAGAAGCGCAAGCCGCGCGCCGTCATCCTCACGCCGACGCGTGAGCTGGCGATGCAGGTCGCGGACGCGCTGCAGCCCTACGGCGACGTCCTCGGCCTGAAGATGAAGGTCGTCTGCGGCGGTACGTCGATGAGCAACCAGATCTACGCCCTGGAGCGCGGCGTCGACATCCTCGTCGCCACCCCGGGCCGACTGCGCGACATCATCAACCGCGGCGCCTGCTCCCTCGAGAACGTGCAGATCGCCGTCCTCGACGAGGCCGACCAGATGTCCGACCTGGGCTTCCTGCCCGAGGTCACCGAGCTGCTCGACCAGATCCCCGGCGGCGGCCAGCGGATGCTGTTCTCCGCCACGATGGAGAACGAGATCTCCACGCTGGTCAAGCGCTACCTGAGCAACCCGGTCACGCACGAGGTCGACAGCGCCCAGGGCAACGTCACGACCATGTCGCACCACATCCTGATCGTGAAGCCGAAGGACAAGGCGCCGGTCACCTCCGCGATCGCCTCGCGCAAGGGCCGCACCATCATCTTCGTCCGCACCCAGCTGGGCGCCGACCGTATCGCCGAGCAGCTGCGCGACGCCGGTGTGAAGGCGGACGCGCTGCACGGCGGCATGACCCAGGGCGCGCGTACCCGCACGCTGGCCGACTTCAAGGACGGTTACGTCAACGCGCTCGTCGCGACCGACGTCGCCGCCCGCGGCATCCACGTGGACGGCATCGACCTGGTCCTGAACGTGGACCCGGCCGGCGACCACAAGGACTACCTGCACCGCGCGGGCCGCACGGCGCGCGCCGGCCGCACCGGCACGGTCGTCTCGCTCTCGCTGCCGCACCAGCGCCGTCAGATCTTCCGTCTGATGGAGGACGCGGGCGTCGACGCCGGGCGTCACATCATCCAGGGCGGCGCCGCCTTCGACCCGGCGGTCGCCGAGATCACCGGCGCCCGTTCGATGACGGAGGTCCAGGCCGAGTCCGCGGGCAACGCGGCGCAGCAGGCCGAGCGTGAGGTCTCCGAGCTCACCAAGGAGCTGGAGCGTGCGCAGCGCCGGGCGACCGAGCTGCGCGAGGAGGCCGACCGGCTGGTGGCCCGCGTGGCGCGCGAGCGCGGCGAGGACCCGGAGGCGGCCGTCGTCGCGTCCGCCGAGGCGGTCGTCGAGCAGGACGCCGTGGTGGAGGCGCCGGCCGAGGCCGCGGTGGCCGTGGTCACCGAGCAGCCCGCGGAGCGTCCCGCGTACGAGCCGCGGCAGCGCCGCGACGAGCGGGGCAACTACGAGCGCCGTGACGACCGTCGTGACGACCGCGGTGGCCGTTCCTTCGAGCGTCGCGACCACGACCGTGGCGGCTTCAACCGCGGCGACCGCGGTGGCTTCAACCGTGACGACCGTGGCGGCCGTTCCTTCGAGCGCCGTGACGACCGTCGCGACGACCGCGGTGGCCGTTCCTTCGAGCGTCGTGACGACCGCGGTGGCTTCAACCGCGACCGTGACAACAACCGCGGCGACCGCGGCGGCTTCAACCGTGACGACCGTGGCGGCCGTTCCTTCGAGCGCCGTGACGACCGTCCCTCGGGCGGCTTCCGTCGTGACGACCGTCGTGACGAGCGTCCCTCCGGCGGCTTCCGCCGTGACGACCGTCCCTCGGGCGGCTTCAACCGCGACCGTCGTGACGAGCGTCCCTCCGGTGGCTTCCGCCGTGACGACCGTCAGTCGGGCGGCTTCAACCGCGACCGTCGTGACGAGCGTCCGTCCACCCACCGCGGCAGCGACCGTCCGTTCAACCGTGACCGTCAGGGCGACCGCCCGGGCTTCCGCTCCGGTGGCCACGAGCGTCCGTACGGCCGTCGTGACGACCACCGCGGCACCGCGCCCGGCGCCGGCCGTCGCGACGACAAGCCCCGCTGGAAGCGCAACGGCTGACGCACCAGCTGACGCCGGCGCACCCGCGTGAACGCCGTGGCCCCCACCGACCGACCGGTGGGGGCCACGGCGTTTTCGTGCGTCCGACGGCCGGCAGGGCTGCAAGGGCATTTTCTGGCCAAGTTGTGACGTGTGTCACGACCCCGGCTTGGGAATTGCTGGGGGCATGACAGATGACGGCACAGTGGGCGGCAGCTCTCCCGGGAACCTCTCGGACGAAGAGCGGCTGGCTCAGCTCGGCTACACCCAGGTTCTCGCCCGCCGCATGTCGGCGTTCTCCAACTACGCGGTCTCCTTCACGATCATCTCGGTCCTGTCGGGCTGCCTGACGCTGTACCTGTTCGGCATGAACACCGGCGGCCCGGCGGTGATCACCTGGGGCTGGGTGGCCGTCGGCCTCATGACGCTGTTCGTGGGCCTGTCGATGGCCGAGATCTGCTCGGCGTACCCGACGTCGGCCGGCCTGTACTTCTGGGCGCACCGGCTGGCGCCCGCACGCTCGGCCGCGGCCTGGGCCTGGTTCACGGGCTGGTTCAACGTGCTCGGGCAGGTCGCGGTGACCGCCGGCATCGACTTCGGCGCCGCCTCCTTCCTCGGCGCCTACCTGAACCTCCAGTTCGACTTCGAGGTGACGCCCGGCCGGACGGTCCTGCTCTTCGCCGGCATCCTGCTGCTGCACGGCCTGCTGAACACCTTCGGGGTCCGCATCGTCGCCCTCCTCAACAGCGTGAGCGTGTGGTGGCACGTGCTCGGCGTGGGCGTCATCGTGGGCGCGCTGGCCTTCGTCCCCGACAAGCACCAGTCGACGTCCTTCGTGTTCGGCGAGTTCGTCAACAACACCGGCTGGGGCAGCGGGGTGTACGTCGTCCTGCTCGGCCTGCTGATGGCCCAGTACACCTTCACCGGCTACGACGCCTCCGCCCACATGACGGAGGAGACGCACGACGCGTCGACGGCCGGACCCAAGGGCATCGTGCAGTCCATCTGGACCTCGTGGATCGCCGGCTTCGTCCTGCTGCTCGGTTTCACCTACGCCATCCAGTCCTACGACGCCGCCCTCGCCTCCCCGACCGGCGCGCCGCCCGCGCAGATCCTGCTCGACGCGCTCGGCGCGACCGCCGGCAAGCTGCTGCTGCTCGTCGTCATCGGCGCCCAGCTGTTCTGCGGGATGGCGTCGGTGACCGCCAACAGCCGCATGATCTACGCCTTCTCGCGCGACGGAGCGCTGCCCTTCTCCCACATCTGGCACACGGTCAGCCCACGCACCCGCACGCCCGTCGCGGCGGTGTGGCTGGCCGCCGGCGGCGCGCTGGTGCTGGGCCTGCCCTACCTGATCAACGTGACCGCGTACGCGGCCGTGACCTCCATCGCCGTCATCGGCCTCTACATCGCGTACGTCATCCCGACGCTGCTGCGCATCCGCAAGGGCGACGCCTTCGCGCGGGGGCCGTGGCACCTGGGCCGCTGGTCGAAGGCGATCGGCGTGGTGTCGGTCGCCTGGGTGGCCGTCATCACCGTCCTGTTCATGCTGCCCCAGGTCTCCCCGGTCACCTGGGAGACGTTCAACTACGCCCCGATCGCCGTCCTCGTCGTCCTGGGCTTCGCGGGCGGGTGGTGGCAGCTGTCGGCGCGCGACTGGTTCCTCAACCCGGGGCACGAGAAGACCCTCGCCAGAGAGGCGGCACGGGCGAGCACACCCGGCAAACCGCCCAACGCGTGACCGATCCAGGTCGGTTCCCGTCCTTCGACGCGGCCGTGTCCCCGATACCCGATCGGAGACCCGGCCGCGTCCCGCTATGCTCAGGGAGGCAACATCACCGGGGCCCTTAGCTCAATTGGCAGAGCAGTGGACTTTTAATCCATTGGTTGTGGGTTCGAGTCCCACAGGGCCTACCGGTGCGGGGGAGGGGACACCCCCTCTGACCTGCCGAGCGGCGCCCGGATCGGCTTCGGCCGACCCGGGCGCCGCTGTTCTACCCTCTCGGTTCATGACGACTCCCGACTGCTTCACCTGCAGCAAGGAAGAGCAGTTCGACGACCTTCCGCCACGCGAGTGCGTCGTGCACGACCAGCACTGGCGGGTGGCCCACTCCTTCAACACGGCGGTCCCCGGCTGGCTGGTGCTGCTGCCCCGGCGACACGTCGCCGCGGTCCACGACCTCACCGACGCGGAGGCGTCCGCTCTGGGGATGTGGCAGGTCAAGCTCTCCCGGGCGCTCCGCGGCCTGACGGGTTGCGCCAAGACCTACGTCGTCCAGTTCGCCGAAGCCGAAGGCTTCGCGCACGTGCACTTCCACATCGTCCCGCGCATGGCGGATCTGCCGCCGGAACACCGTGGGCCGGGCGTCTTCGAGCTGCTCCGGAGACCCGAGGCGGAGTGGGTGACGCCCGACCAGGCCGACCGGACGGCCCGCCTTCTCCGGGCCCGCCTCCAGTGACGGTCAGCTGGGAGTGCGGTGGCGGACCCGGTCCCGTCAGGCGTCCGGTTCGCCCTCCTCGGGCGCGTCGCCGGACGGCTGCTCGACGACGAAGGATCCCTTGCCGCGCACTGTGACGATCAGTCCGCGCTCGCGGAGTTCCTGTGCGGCCCTCCGTGCAGTGAGCCGCGCCACGCCGTACTCGTCGGCGAGGTGGTTCTCCGAGGGGATCGGCCTGTCCGGAGCCAGCTCCCCAGCGCCGATCTTCTTGGCGATGACGTCGGCCAGCTGCACGTAGAGGGGCCGCGCGCTCATCGGGTCCAAGACGGCGTCCGACTCTTCTGTATCGCTCATCTGTCCAACGTAGAGCGGTAATGATGTGCACGATCGTGTGGATCCCTCTCTACTTGTATGTAGAGGGCTATAGACCGGTGTAGCTTCCAGGATGAAAGGACCCCGGCGAGGTGAGCTAGACCTCCCGGGGCATGGCCAACGCTGAATAGGAGCGTCGACATGCACGACCTTATCCGTCGCACCCTCGAATGGATGCGTCTTCTTCTCGCGCCCGGCACCGGGAAGCGGCGTCGTATCCACCGTCAACGGCCCAGGCTCTGCCTGCACTTCACCGCAGTACGGCACGACCTGGCCCCAGCAGCCTCGCAACTCCCCCTCCACCGATCCCCGTACGGTCTCGGCGGCTCCCTCGACGGCGCCGACTCCGTTCTCGTGCGCCCCTATCTCGCCGCGCACGACCGGGAGTCCGCGCTCCAGCAGCGTCGTCGCCTCGCCCTCGTCCTGGCCGCCGACTTCGGGATCGACCTGGACGGGCACCTGATCGGCGCGCAGGAGGTGGCCGCATGACGGAGCCCGCCTTCTCCTCGTCCCCCCGGCTCCTGCCCTGGCCGTCCCCCGACGGCAAACCCTGCTACCTGGTGACCGACGACCGGGGCAGCCGCCTCTCCCGTCTCGCCGACGAGCTGGAGGCCCGGCAGCTCGCCGCCGCCGAGGATGTGCTCGGCCTCGCCCGCCCGCTGCTGGACGACCCCGCGTCGCCGTACACCGAGGTCCGTTACGCCGGTCTCCGGCTCGCCGAGTGCCTGACCGACGCCCTGCGCGTCGCGGAGTCCCGGGGCATGCGCCTGCCCGTACCGGAGGCCGAAGGCGTCAGACCGCGCTGAGGCCGGTGAGGGAGGCCAGCGGCAGTGTGTGCTGGGTCTGCAGGACCTTCGCGCGCAGGTAGCGGACGTTGTGCGGGGTGGTGAAGACGCCGGTCGGCACGCGGTGCTGGACGTCGATGCCCAGATCCCGCAACTGCTCTGCCTTGTCGGGGTTGTTGGACAGCAGGTCCAGGCTCGTGATGCCGAGGGCGCGCAGCATCTGGGCGGCCGACGTGTAGTCGCGGTCGTCCTCGGGCAGGCCCAGCGCGGCGTTGGCCTCGTAGGTGTCGAGGCCCTGGTCCTGGAGGGCGTACGCGTCGAGCTTGTTGTAGAGGCCGATACCGCGGCCCTCCTGGCGGAGGTAGAGCAGGACGCCGCCCGTCGCGGCTATGCGCTCGACGGCCTCGCGCAGCTGGGGGCCGCAGTCGCAGCGGGCGGAGCCGAAGGCGTCGCCGGTCAGGCACTCGGAGTGCAGCCGGACCAGCGGGACCGAGCCCGGGGCCGGCTCGCCGATGACGACGGCGACGTGCTCCTGGCCGTCGACGAGGCCGTGGAAGGTGACCAGTTCGGCGTCGACGGAGTAGCCGTCGTGAAAGCGGAGCGGTACCCGGACGCGGGCGCGCTGGGTGGCGGCGGGGGTGTCGGGCATGCGGGTCTCCCGGGTCCGGAGGGCGGTGGGCCGGGCGTCGCCGGGCGTGAGCCGGGTGATGCCTGGCCGCTGTCTGCTTCAGATTTGAAGCAGTTCCAGTGAAACGTGACCCTACCCATGCTTTAAAGTTGAAGCAACTGCTTTGTGGCGCGCCTCACCCGGCTCACTCTGGACCGGAGCCGGAGCCGGAGCCGGAGCCGGAGCCCGAGCCGGAACAGGGGGACGAGCGCCGGCGCCACGGCAGGTCCTCGGGGGAGGCCTCGCCGCCACCCTCGCCCTGGAAGCCGGCGGCGACCTGGGTGAAGATCTCCTCCAGCTGCCCCACCTGCTCGGGCGTGAGCCGGTCGAAGAGGGTGGCGCGGACCGTCTCGACATGGCCGGGCGCCACGTCCTCCAGCACCGCCAGGCCCTCGTCCGTCAGGACGGCGACGCTGCCGCGCTTGTCCCAGCGGCACTCCTCGCGCCGCGTCAGGCCGTCCTTCTCGAGGCGGGTCACCGCGTAGGTCAGCCGACTGCGGGTGATCTTCAGGCGCTCGGCGAGATCGGTCATCCGCAGCCGCCGCTCCGGACTCTCGGACAGGTTGGCGAGGATGGAGTAGTACAGGTGGGGCATGCCGGCCTCCTGCTGGAGGTGCCGGTCGATGGCGTCCTCGAGGAGGAGGTAGCCGGCCATGTACGCGCGCCAGGCGCGCTGCTCCTCGGGGGTGAGCCAGCGGGTCGTCATGACCCCAGTGTAGTTTTGTTTCAAACTTGAACCAAGATCCCCGTCGGAAGACCCAGTCCGGGAGCACGTCGATGCCGTACCCGTACGTCCTGCTGTCCGCCGCCGTCTCCCTCGACGGCTTCCTGGACGACACCACGCCCGAACGCCTGCTGCTCTCCAGCCCCGCGGACTTCGACCGGGTCGACGCGGTGCGGGCCTCCGTGGACGCCATCCTCGTCGGCGCCGGCACCATCCGCGCCGACAATCCCCGGCTCCTGGTGAACTCTCCCGAGCGCCGCGCCGCCCGGGTCGCCGCAGGCCGGCCGGCCTACCCGCTCAAGGTCACCGTCAGCGGCTCGGGCGACCTCGACCCGGCGGCGAACTTCTGGCACACGGGCGGCGAGAAGGTCGTGTACACGACCGAGAAGGGCGCCGAACGGGCCCGAGCGCTCGGCATCGCCGCGGACGTCGTCCCGCTCGGCCCCGAACTCGACTGGCGCCTCCTCCTCGCGCACCTGCACGACGAGCTCGGCGTCCGGCGCCTCATGGTCGAGGGCGGCGGAACCGTCCACACTCAGCTGCTCCAGCAGGGGCTCGCCGACGAACTCCAGCTCGTCCTCGCCCCGCTGTTCGTGGGCGACCCGGACGCGCCCCGCCTCTTCGGACCGGGCGCCTACCAGGGCGGCCGGCTGCGGCTGGTGGAGACACGGCGCATCGAGGACGTCGTCCTGCACCGCTACGAGCCCACCGCCCCCGGCGCCGGACCGCTCGCCGCCGCGGCCGACCGGCACTGGCTGGCCCTCGCCTGCGAGCTGGCCGCCCAGTGCCCGCCCTCGGACACGGCGTTCAGCGTCGGCGCGGTGATCGTGGCCGCCGACGGGACGGAGCTGGCGCGCGGGCACTCCCGCGAGGCCGGCGACCCGGTCGTGCACGCCGAGGAGGCGGCGCTCGCGAAGCTCGACCCCGCCGACCCCCGGCTCCTCGCCGCCACCGTCTACAGCAGCCTCGAGCCCTGCGCCCGCCGCTCCTCCCGCCCCGCCCCGTGCGCCCGCCTCATCCTGGACGCCGGCGTGCGCCGGGTGGTCACGGCGTGGCGCGAGCCGGACACCTTCGTGACGGCGGCGGACGGGACCGGCCTGCTGGCGGCCGCGGGCGTCGACGTCCTCGTGCTGCCGGAGTGCGAGGAGCGGGCGAAGGCCCCGAACCGACACCTGGTGTGAGGCCGCAGCCGGGGCCCGGGCCGGGGGCGCGGCGGGGGCGCGACAAAGCCTGGTGCTGGGCGTCCCCCGGATGACGTACACTGGAGTCACAACGACGCGGGGTGGAGCAGCTCGGTAGCTCGCTGGGCTCATAACCCAGAGGTCGCAGGTTCAAATCCTGTCCCCGCTACTGAAGGCCGAGGGCCGGAATCCGAAAGGGTTCCGGCCCTCGGTGCGTTCGCCCTCGTGGCGCGTCCCCGCTCTTCGTGACCCTTCGTGACCGTTCGGCCGCCCTGTGCGCCGGGTCCGAGCCGCCGTGTCTACGCGTGTGACGGGTGTGGTGTCCTGGACGAGGGTCAACTCGCCCGTTTTTCACCGCTGCTGGCCAGAAAGTCCAGGCCAGAAATGTTGTTGATCAAGCAGAACGGCTTGGAAACGCACCCCCGGGTCTATTAACGTTCGATAACGCAGCGCGGCCGTCCCAGCCGACACCAGAGTCGTCTCCGTGCGCACGCGCCGAATCCCGCAAGGGAACCGGGGAACCACCACCTTGGGGTGAATCACGCGGAAGCCTCCGTGAACTCGCAGAGTCCACGGCCGGTATACGCGCGTAGGAGACCTTCCGACTCCGAACCCGTCAGCTAACCCGGTAGGCGACGGAAGGAAAGGAGTGCGCCCGCGTGGCGTCCAACCCGCCTGCCCCCGAGGCCCCGTACGCGCCGGCCCAGCCCTCCACCGAGACCTTCGGCTATGGCGGCTACCGCACCGGCGAGGGCCCCTGGGAGGAATGGAACCCCACCGCGGAGTCCATTCGCCCGGTGCGCGGCAAGCACCGCGTCGCCAAGCAGCGCGGCGGCGGATTCGCCCGCAGCTCCACCGTCCTCGGTGTCGGCGTCATAGCCGCCGTGAGCGCGGGCGGGATGGCCAGCGCCAACACCGGCAAGGCCCCGGTCTCCATCTCCATGCCGGACCTGCCGGGCGTGGGCTCGCTGATCTCCGACGACACGCCCGCCCCGGAAGCCGCGCCCGCCCTGGCGAGCTTCGGCTCCGAGACCGCCGTCGACACCGATGCCGGCGCCGGCGTCGATCAGAGCGTCGCCGACGCCGGCGAGGCCCTGCGCAGCCGGATCATGGCCCAGGCCGAGTCGCAGAAGACCCAGGTCGAGGTCAAGGCCGCCGCGGCGGCCGCCAAGGCGAAGGCCGACGCCGTCGTCAAGGCCGAGAAGGAGGCGGAGGCCAAGGCCGCCGCCGCGAAGAAGAAGGCCGCCGAGGAGGCCGCCGCCAAGGTCGAGGCCGCGCGCCTGGCCGAGCTGGCCAAGCAGTACACGCTGCCGACCTCCTCGTACACCATCACCTCGACGTTCGGCCAGGCCGGCTCTCTGTGGTCCTCCGGCTACCACACCGGACTCGACTTCGCCGCGCCCACCGGCACCCTCATCAAGGCCGTCCACAGCGGCACCATCACCGAGGCCGGCTGGGCCGGCGCCTACGGCTACCGCACCATCATGACCCTGGACGACGGCACCGAACTCTGGTTCTGCCACCAGTCGTCGATCAGCGTCAGCGTCGGCCAGAAGGTCGCCACCGGTGACGTGATCGGCCGCGTCGGCGCCACCGGGAACGTCACCGGGGCGCACCTGCACCTCGAGGTCCACGCGAACGGCAACGCCGAAGGCATCGACCCGGCGGCCTGGCTGCGCAGCAAGGGCCTCAACCCCTGAGCCGTCCCTCGAGGACGCCTGAGTCGTCTCTCGAGGAGCTCTGAGGACCATCGAGCAACGGCAGCCCTGACGGCCACCCCCGACGTCAGGGCTGCCGCTTGTTCATCTGTTCTTCGTGCCACGCGAGGAATGGGGCGCCCGCCGCGTCCGTTGAGACGAAGCATGACTTCCCTGAACACCATCGGCTCCTCCGACCTCAAGGTCTTCCCGCTCGCCCTCGGCGGCAACGTCTTCGGCTGGACCGCGGACGAGGCGGCCTCCTTCGCCGTCCTCGACGCCTACACGGCCGCGGGCGGCAACTTCGTCGACACCGCCGACTCCTACTCCGCATGGGTCGAGGGCAACAGCGGCGGTGAGTCAGAGACCGTGATCGGCAAGTGGCTGAAGGCCCGCGGCAACCGCGACGACGTCGTGATCGCCACCAAGGTCAGCCAGCACCCCGACTTCCCCGGCCTGTCCGCCGACAACATCAAGGCCGCCGCCGACGCCTCCCTGCGCCGCCTCGGCACCGACCACATCGACCTCTACTACACGCACTTCGACAAGACCGAGGTGCCCGTCGAGGAGATCGTCGGCGCGCTCGACGAGCTGGTGAAGGCGGGCAAGGTGCGGCACATCGCCGCCTCCAACATCTCGCCCGAACGCCTCCGGGAGTCCCTGGAGTTCTCCGACCGCGAGGGACTCGCCCGGTACGTCGCCCTCCAGCCCCACTACAACCTCGTCTCGCGCGACACCTACGAGGGCGGCCTCCAGGATCTCGCCGCCCGCTTCGGCCTCGCCGCCGTCCCGTACTTCGCGCTGGCCTCCGGCTTCCTCACCGGCAAGTACCGGCCCGGCGCCACGGTCGAGAGCGCCCGCGCCGGCAGCGCCGCCAAGCACCTCGACACCGCTCGGGGCCGCAGCGTCCTCGCCGCGCTGGACGAGATCGCCGGCGCCCACGACGCCCAGGTGGCCACGGTCGCCCTGGCATGGCTCGCCGCGCAGCCGACGGTGGCCGCGCCCATCGCCTCCGCCCGCACGGTCGAGCAGCTCCCGGCGCTGCTGGCGGTGGCGGACCTGGAACTGACGGAGGCGGAGGTCACCCGCCTGACCCAGGCGTCGGCATGAACTGATCGGCGCGCCCGGCCTGTCGTCCTGACTCCTGACCGATTCGGTGCGCCCGGCCTGTCGTCCTGACTCCTGACCGATTCGACGCGCCCGGGTTGCCGACCCGCGTGACGTGGGCGGCCGCGGGTGCGTGACGCGGGCGGCTCTACTGGTGGGGGTCGGCCGTGGGGTGGGGGCCCGGTGGATACCCGTAGCCGTGCCCGTATCCGGGCTCGTATCCGTACCCGTACCCGTACCCGGGCGTGTGGCCGTTCCTGTGGTCGTTTCCGGGGGAGTGCGGCCGGCCGCCGTACGTCGGGCTCTGGCCGTACACCGGTCCTGACCCGTAGGCGGGGCTCTGGCCGTACGGCGGCCTCTGCCCGTATCCCTGGGCCGGGCCGTACGGCTGGCCCGGGGGGCCGTACCCCGGGCCCTGGCCCTGGCCGTACCCGTAGGCCCCGTACGCCGGCCAGGGCGGCGGGGGCATCCGTACCGGAGGGGCCGTCATGCGGGCCGCGTGGTCCAGAGCGGGGCGGGCGACGTCCTTGCGCCGCCACAGCTCGTTCAGCAACTCCCGTTCGCGGACCAGGAAATCGGCGCCGGCCCGCCCCTGCCGGCCGCGGTGACGCAGGAACGCGAGGGATGTCGCGTACGCCTCGTACTGGGCCACGGCACGCGCCGCAGGCCTGCCGAGGTGACGCCCGGCGTACACCCGGGCCTGCCGCCGGGCCCGCATCGAGCCGAGTGCGAACGGCTCGGCCGGGGTGATCCAGCCGGCGGCGGCGTAGGCGGGCAGCTCCTCGCGCACCGTGCGCAGCTCGCGCTGGCGCGTCCACACCACCAGCCAGGTCAGCAGTCCGAACGCGGGCACCATGATCGCCGCGTACACCGCGAAGAACCCGAGCTCGCCGAAGGACGAGGAGCCGTTCCACAGGGCGTGCATGCCCATCGCGAGGAGCAGCCCGGACAGCGGAAGCAGCACGCGCCGCGTGTGCTGACGCTCCCCGGAGAGCGCGGCGACGCCGAAGCCGATGCCGGTCAGGACGGTGAACAGGGGATGCGCGAACGGCGACATGACGACGCGCACGAAGAAGGTCGCGGCGGTGACGGAGGCGATGCCGCTGTCGCCCGTGAGCTGGTCGGTGCCGAAGGCGGTGCCGAGGTAGAGGATGTTCTCGGTGAAGGCGAAGCCGGTGGCGGTGATCCCGGCTATCACCACGCCGTCGACGATCCCGGTGAAGTCCCGCCGGCGGAAGAGGAAGACGAGCAGGACGGCCGCGGCCTTGGCGGACTCCTCGACGATCGGCGCTATGACGGTCGCGCCGAGGGTGTCCGCGCCGGACGGGTCCGCGGTCGCGGTGGCTATCCATCTGGTCGCGAAACTGTTGGCGATGATGGCTATCAGCGCCGCCGCGCACGCGCCCCAGGCGAAGGCGAAGAGCAGGTTCCGCCACGGGCCGGGCTCGACCCGGTCGAGCCACCGGAAGGCGGCGACGAGCAGCGGCACGGGCAGCACGGCGAGCCCCAGCCCCACGAGGAGACCCTCGGTGCCGGTCTGTTCGCGGACCAGGGCGAGGATGACCAGCCCGGACAGGGCGAGCAGGGTGATCAGCGCGCCGTACCGGACCCACCTGTGCTGCCACCAGTGAGCGTGCCGGAGGACACCGCCCTCGGGCCCGCCGCCGGGATGCGGCGGCTGCGGCGGACTGGGCGGAAACGGGGAACTGATGGCCACGGCATCGACCCTAACGAGGGAGGGGACTGTGGTGGAGGGAATTGTTCGGTCAGTGATCCCCGGGCTGGACGCGATGCTGTACGCGCCGGAAGAGCAGATCGTTCACCACGTGACCCTTGTCCAGCCCCTGGCCCTCGAAACGGGTCAGCGGCCGGAAGTCGGGGCGGGGCGCGAACCCGCCGTCGGCCCGGGTGTTCTCGAAGTCGGGGTGCGCGGTCAGCACCTCGAGCATCTGCTCCGCGTACGGCTCCCAGTCGGTCGCGCAGTGCACGAGCGCACCCGGCTTCAGCCGTGTCGCGGCCAGGTCGAGGAACTCCGGCTGGATCAGCCGCCGCTTGTGGTGGCGCTTCTTGGGCCAGGGGTCGGGGAAGTAGACGCGCAGCCCGTCGAGCGAGTCCGGCGGCAGCATCTCGCGCAGCAGGATGATCGCGTCGCCGTTGGCGACCCGGACGTTCGCCAGCGCGTTGCGGTCGGCGAGGCTGAGCAGGTTGCCCTGGCCGGGCGTGTGCACGTCCACCGCGAGGATGTCGGTGCCGGGGTCGGCGGCGGCCATCTGCGCGGTCGCCTCGCCCATGCCGAAACCGATCTCCAGCACGACGGGGCGGTCTCCCGCGCCGAACAGCTCGGCGAGGTCCACCGGATGTCCGTCGATGTCCAGCCCCCACTTGGCCCACAGCCGCTGCAGCGCGTCCGCCTGCCCGGCCGTCACCCGGCTGCGCCGCGGCTGGAAGCTGCGGATCCGCCGCTCGAAGTGGGAGCCGGCGGGATCGGCCCGCGGCCCGTCGGGGAACCGCGGCTCCCCCTTGGCCCGGGTATGCCGAACGGGCTCCCCCGGGTGGTGCTCACCACGCGGGGAGGACGGGGGGACATCGGGAACACTCACGGAATCAGACACAGTGCGGTCGATTTTACGGGGCCCGCGCGAGCGCACGGGGCCCCACGTACTCCACGGGTCCGGTCCCTCCGGGGCCGGTCCGCTCCCTCCGGGTCCGGTCCGGGGTCTCTCCGGGTCAGCGCCGTCTCTCCGGGGCCGGTGCCGTCGCTCCGGACCGGTCGGACGGTCGCGTTCCGCGCGACGTGCGGCTGCCTCACGCGTCGGCCAGTGCCCCCAAGGCTCTGCGGGCCACCTCGCGGCCGATCGGCAGGGAGGCCGTGGCCGCCGGTGAGGGCGCGTTCAGCACATGGACCGTCCGGGGGCCCTCCCGGATCAGGAAGTCGTCCACCAGGCCGCCGTCCCGCAGGACCGCCTGCGCGCGGACGCCGGCCGCCGTCGGCACCAGGTCGTTCTCCTCCACCGCGGGAAGCATTCTGCGCACGGCGTCCACGAAGGCGCCCTTCGAGACCGACCGCCGCAGCTCGCCCAGGCCGTACCGCCAGTGCCGGCGGCCCATCCGCCACACCCCGGGCCACGCCGCCGTCGCCACGGCCTCCCGGGGACTCACGACGCCCCAGCCGTATCCCTCCCGGGCCAGCGCCGGCACCGCATTGGGTCCGACGTGCACACCTCCGTCGATGCCCCTGGTCAGGTGCACGCCGAGGAACGGGAAGGCGGGATCGGGCACGGGGTAGACCAGCCCGCGCACCAGCTCCGGCCGCGCCAGCTCGTAGTACTCGCCCCGGAACGGGACGATCCGCACCTCCGGCTCGTCGCCGGTCAGCCGGGCGATCTCGTCGCAGTACAGCCCGGCGCAGTTCACCAGCACCCGGGCCCGTACGACGTCACCCCGGGCGGTGAGCACGGCGACTCCGCGCTCCGGTCGCCGGTCGATCCGCACCACGCGCGCGCCGTACCGGATCTCCGCCCCGGACGCCTCACCCAGCTGCTGGGCGACGGCCGTGTAGTCGCAGACGCCGGTCGTCCGCACGTGTATGGCGGCGAGCCCCTGCACCTCGGGCTCGTACTCCGCGATCTGGGCGGCGCCCAGTTCCCGCACGGTAATTCCGTTCTCCCGGCCGCGCTGGACGAGCCCGTGCAGCCGGGGCAGCTCGGAACGCTCCGTGGCGACGATCAGCTTTCCGGTGACGGCGTGGGCGATGCCGTACTCCGCGCAGAACTTCGTCATCTCGGCGGCGCCGCGCACCGCGTACCGCGCCTTCAGGGTGCCCGGCCGGTAGTAGATCCCGCTGTGGATGACCCCGCTGTTGCGGCCGGTCTGGTGCCGGGCCACTCCGGGCTCCTTCTCCAGCACCGTGACCCGCGTGCCCGGCGCGGCCCGCGTGATCGCATACGCCGTGGCCAGACCCACGATGCCGCCGCCCACCACGAGCACGTCACAGTCGTAAGCGATCTTCGGCACGTGCACCACCTCCCGGCTTCGATAGTGCACTGCGCCACTGACAATCTCTTCAAACCCGACGCGGGACGGCACTCCTCGACGGAGTGGTGACCCGCGAGGCCGGCCCCGAAGCGCAAACCTCCGCAAAAGGGCGGAAAGTAGCGAGAACCGGAGTGCCGGCCGGATGCGGCCGATCAAGGACCCCCGCTCCGCGCGGAACGCTCACGCGGGGGTCATGAGTAACGGCCGCGCCCTCTCCCGCAGCTCCACCACCCGCGGCTCGTCGCCGTACGGCTCCAGCCGGTGCAGCAGGTCCTTCACGTACTCCGTGGTCCGGGCGGACGAGATGCGGCCGGCCACCTCCACCGCGCGCACGCCCTGCTCGCAGGCCGCGTCCAGGTTGCCCGACTCCAGTTCCGCGACCGCCGAGACGACGAGCCGCAGCCCGTGCGAGCGAACGAACTCCTCCGTCGGCTGCGACAGCGCCTGCTCGGTGAATCTGCGTACCTGACGCGGCGCCTTCAGGTCGCGGTAGCACTCGGCGGCGTCGGCGGCGAACCGGTCGTAGGAGTAGAAACCCAGCCAGGACGGATCGTGGTCGCCGTCGCGGGACCGCTCCAGCCAGCCCTCGGACGCCTTCAGCGCCGCGCCGGCGGCATGCGCGTCCCCCGCGCGCGCGTGTGCGCGTGCCTCCACCAGCCGGAAGAAGCTCATGGTGCGGGCCGTGGCCAGCCCCCGATTGCGCTCCAGGGCCGCCTGCGCGAGGTCGACGCCCTCGTCGCCGAAACCGCGGTAGGTCGCCTGGAGGGACATGGAGGCCAGGACGTAACCCCCGAGGGGTACGTCGGCCGCCGCGCGGGCCAGCCGCAGCGCCTGGATGTAGTACCGCTGCGCGGCCTCCTGCTGGCCGGTGTCGAAGGCCATCCACCCCGCCAGCCGCGTCAGTTCGGCGCTCGCGCCGAACAGCGCCCGGCCGACCTCGTCGGAGTACGAGCCGAGCAGCAGCGGCGCCGCCTCCACCCGCAGGCACTCCGGAACCATCGATGAACGCCAGTCGCCGCCGCCGTACTTGGAGTCCCAGCGTCTGGCGTCCTCGGCGGCCTCCCGCAGCTTCTGCACATCGCTGTGGCCGACTTTGAGCGGTGCGCCGGACCCTTCCAGCAGGTGTACGTCGCGGGCGACCGAACCGTCGGCCGGGGTTATCAGCCATCGTGAGGCGGGCGTTGCGTACGCGCTTACTGCGAACGATCCGGCCAGCGACTGCCAGATGCCTCCCGAGCCGGCCCGGCGGCCCGCGAGATCGAGGCGGTAGAGGTCGGTGGCCGAGCGCACGGCCTGGCCGACGTCCCTGGGGAAGGCGAGGCCCACCTCGGGAGCGGGGTCCGCGTCCGCCAGGCCGATCTCGTGCAGCGGCACCGGACGGCCGAGCTTCTGCCCGATCGCGGCCGCGATGAGGTGCGGTGCGGCGCCCTGCGGCACCATGCCCTTGGACACCCAGCGCGCCACGGACGTCTTGTCGTAGCGAAGAGTCAACCCGCGTTGAGCGCCAAGGTCGTTGACGCGTCGCGCGAGTCCTGCGTTGCTGATTCCCGCGAGGGCGAGAACGGCGCCGAGTTTTTCGTTCGGCCCGCGTTGCTCCCTGGACATTGCGCCACCCCTCGACACAGACGGCTGCCGCGCTGGCATAACCATGCGGCATTCGTAAACCCAGCGTAGTTCGCCGCATCCCAAGCGTTAAGGGGCATTCTTCCGGTTGGCGGGATTGTGGTCCGTACGGAAGTGCGGGGGCAGGTACGGACGGTCGCGGCGTGCTCCCGCCCGTGTGGCCGTGCGCCCGGCCGTGCGCTCTTCTCCGGCCATGGGGGGAGCGGTTCCATGGGTCGTGCGTGGGTCGGCCCGCTGTACTGGATCCAGTGGGCTGGGGGACACCGCCGCCTTCATCCCCGCGGGCGGCGGAGCGGTCCGGGAGGCGCCTTCCGTCTCCCGGGCCGGCGCGTGTTTGCAAGGGCACGCGCGTGCACGGAGCGTTGCGGGAGCCTGCGCCGAAGGCCTCCAACGCCAGGAAGGCCGACGGGATTTGGCCGAAAATCGACCCCGTGTTCCGTGCGGGACAACGCCTCTCACCACGGAAATCGAGGGCGCGCAAGGCGTTCTGGGGGAGCGTACCGGGGGCGCATTCACGTCGCAGACACCAGGGTGCACATCACCGCACCCATCGGCGCCGACGTCTTCACACTGGCGCATTCCACGGATCGCGAGCGGCGTCGCCCCCGTCCGCGGCGCGTTCTTCGTGGCAGCATGTGAACCGTTCTTACGGTGCACTCGGTTGTCCACAGCCTGTGGAGGCGTCGATGCGGTGGTTGGTGGGATGGAGCAGCACCGCCGCGGGCGCGTCGGGCGGGTCCGTCGGCTATGACGGCCGGCACGACGGCGACGCGGCAGCGTACGGAGCCCAAGTCGGCTACGAGGGCGAGACGTTGCAGCCGGTCGGCTCCCATCTCCTGTGGGGCGACCCCGATCCGCTGTGGGCGGTCGGCGACTGGCGCCCCGACGAAGTGCGGGTGGTGTCGGCCGACGCGCAGAACCGGATCGCGGTGCTCGGCACGTGCGGTGCGACCGACGAGCAGCTGCGCGTCGGGCTGTCCGCCGCGCGCGGAGGGGCACTTCGGCATCTGACGGCCTGGCCGGGCAGCTACACGGCGGTCGTGCGGGTCGGCCGTCGGCTCACCGTCTGCGGGGATCTGGCGGGCGTGCGCCCGGTGTTCCACACCCCCTGGGAGGGCGGCACCGCGTACGCCACGGCCGCGCTGCCGCTGGCCGATCTCGTCGAGGCCAACCTCGACTTCGGCCACCTGGCCGCCCTGCTCGCCGCTCCCGACGTGCCGGCGGCCCTGCACGACTCCACTCCGTACGACGGCGTGCGACGCGTGCCCCCGGGGCACGCGCTGATCCTGCGCGCCGGGGCGCGCGAGATCGCCGGATACGAACCGGTGGCCTCGCTCGCCGTGGCGGCGCCGCCGGCCGATCCCGACAGCGCGGTCGACGCCGTGCGCGACGCGCTCGTCGAAGCGGTGCGCGCGCGTCTGTCCGCGCCCCGGCACGTCCCCGACATCGACCCCGGCCCGGTGCCCGGCATGGGACCCGCCGAACGGCGTGCCGCGCGCGGGATGCCGATGCCCGGCATCGGCGCCGACCTCTCCGGCGGCCCGGCCTCCGGCACGCTGGCACTCCTCGCGGCGGGTCTGCCCGGCATGCCGGGCACGCTGCTCGGTCACGGCACGGGCGCGGGCGAGCGGCTGCTGGCCGTCACCTTCAACGACCTGGCCGTCGGCGGAGGCGAGGACGAACTGCAGCGGGCCGGCGCCCTCGCCGCCGGCCCCCGCCTGCACCACGTCGTGGCGGCGGGCGCCGAGGAGACCCTGCCGTACGCAGACATGGACGGCCCGCTGACCGACGAACCGGGCCCGAGCCTGGTCACGGTCGCCCGGCACCGCGCACGGCTCGCGGCGGGCAGCGCGGACCACTTCACGGGCTACGGCGCCCGCCAGGTCCTGGACGCCCACCCGGCCCGCCTGGCCGACCTGTTGATGGACCGCAAACGCCGGCACCTCGTGCGGCCCGTGGCAGCGCTCACCAAGGCCGACGGCTCCGTGCTCGTCCCCGCGCGCGTGTACGGCGCGGCCCGGCGGCTGGCCCGCACGCCGTACCGCGCGGGAGTGGAGGGTCTCGCCGAACGGCTTCTGCAGCGCAGGTTCGCCACCGACGGCTCCGGAGGCGCCCTGGGAGCGTCCCTTGCCGCCCTGACGTGGGGCGGAGCAGGCCCCGCCGCGCGCTGGCTGACAGGCGAGGCGCTCGCTGAAGTATCGGTTCGCCTGCAGAGTGCCGCGCACCGCACCGGCGGCGGACCCGGCCAGCGTCCGGGCGAATACCGCGCGCGTGCGGCCCTCACCCGGCACGCCATGGACCTGCGGGTCCTGGAACAGGCCGCGGAGATCCGCTCCCAGCGACTGCACGCGCCGTTCCTCGACAACCAGGTCGTCCGGGCCTGCCGCGCGCTCCCCGAGACCCTGCGCGTGCAACCCGGGGCGCGCGCCGCGATCCTGCGCACCGTCCTGAAGGGCGCGGGCGTCACCGACCTGCCGCCGGGCTGGGGCGCCCCCTCACAGGCGTCCGCGTCCGCCGCCGCCCGGGCGGGCCTGCGCATGGCCATCGACCCTCTCCTCAGCCTCTTCGAGGCCCCGCTGCTCGCGGAAGCCGGGCTGATCGAGGCGCGCGTCGTCCGCAGGGCCCTGCGCGCCGCGGCCGCGGGTGAGCCCCTTCCTCTGGACGGCCTCGCCGACCTGATCTCCCTGGAGATCTGGCTCCGCCGGCTGCTCTCCCGCCGGGGCACCTGCTGGACCGGCACCCCGGCACGCGCGCGTGCGGTGCCCGCGGGCATCGCTCCCCAGAGACGGGCGGTCTCCTCCGGAGGGTGACGGATGGCGTCCTCCAAGGGGCCTGCCGGGCACGACGATGTCTGTGGCTGTGGCTGTGTCTGTGTCTGTGGCTGTGGCTGTAGCGGTAGCCGCAGCCGTGGCCGCCGGACGTGGGGCCGTGAGGCGCGGACCGCCGTTGTCCTCGCGTCACGAAATCGCGTGCCCCGCGCCTCGCCCCGGACCACAATGACCCGGTGCGGTACAGAATCCTGGGCGTCACCCAGACCGAGGACGACCAGGGCGTCGCCGTACCCGTGCCCGGAGCCCGCCTCCGCGCCCTCCTCACCGCCCTGGCCCTCCGCCCCGGCCGCCTCACCGCCCCGGAGACCCTCATCGACGAGGTCTGGCCCGAGGCGCCGCCCCAGGACGCCCCCGCCGCCCTCCAAGCCCTGATCGGCCGACTGCGCCGCGCCGTCGGCAAGGACGCCGTGACCTCCGCCCCGGGCGGATACCGGCTCGCCGCGACGGAGGACGACGTCGACCTCTTCGTCTTCGAGCGACTGGTCCGCCTGGGCGTCGAAGCCCTGCGGCAGGGCGACGCCTCCGCAGCCGCCGGTTCCCTCGACGACGCCCTCGCCCTGTGGCGCGGACGTGCGCTCGCCGACCTGCCCGACCGCACGCCCGCCGCACGCCCGGAAGCCCTCCGCCTGGAGGCGTCCCGCGCCCGCCTCGAGGCGGACCTGCTCCTCGGCCGCGCGCGCGAGGCCGTGCCCCGCCTGACGGAACTGACCGCCGCGCATCCCTACGACGAACCGCTGCACGCACTCCTCATCCGGGCCCTGCGCGACTCCGGCCGCGCCGCCGACGCCCTCGCCGCCTACGAGACCGCCCGCCGCACCCTCGCCGACGGCCTGGGCGCCGACCCCGGCCCCCAGCTGCGCGCCCTGCACGCCGGACTCCTGAACCTGGACGACCGGGAGCCCGCCCACGGGTCGAACGGGAGCAGCGGCGCGGAGCCCGGTCGCGGTCCGGAGCCCGGTGGCGGCCCGGAGCCGCGCCATGACCTGCATCCGGGTCCTCGCCCGGAGCCCGCCTTCCGCCCGGAGTCGGCCGCCCGTCCGGGACCGGCGCCTTCCCCTCAGTCCCCTGGGTCCCCCCTTCCCGGGGGTCCCGAGGGAGCCCCCGGGCCCGGTGCCGGGCGAGACCGGCCGCGTGGGCCCCATTCCCCGCTCCCGCCCGGGCTTCCCGAACGCACCGGCAACCTCCGTCCGCGACTTACCTCTTTCGTGGGCCGGGAACCCGAGATCGCCGCCATCCGTTCCGATCTGCACAGGGCCCGTCTCGTGACGCTCACCGGACCGGGCGGCTCCGGAAAGACCCGTCTCGCCGAAGAAGCCGCCGCCGGGCTTCCGCAGGCGTGGCTGGCCGAGCTGGCGCCGCTCGACCGGCCGGAGGCGGTGCCCGGCGCGGTGGTCAGCGCCCTCGGCCTGCGCGAGACCGTGCTGATGACCACCGAGCTGGCGCCCGCGCAGGACGACCCGGTCGCTCTGCTCGTCGAGTACTGCGCCCCGCGCAGCCATCTCCTGATCCTTGACAACTGCGAACACGTCATCGGCGCGGCAGCCGATCTCGCCGAGACCCTCCTCACCCGCTGCCCCGGGCTCACGATCCTCGCGACCAGCCGTGAGCCCCTGGGAGTGCCCGGCGAGGCGGTCCGCCCGGTCGAGCCCCTCCTCCCCGACCACGCGCACCGCCTCTTCACCGAGCGCGCGGCCGCCGTCCGCCCGGACGCGGCGACCGCCCTGCGGAACGAGGAGGCGATCGCGGAGATCTGCCGACGGCTGGACGGTCTGCCGCTCGCCATCGAACTGGCCGCCGCCCGGCTGCGGTTGCTCACCCCGCGACAGATCGCCGACCGCCTCGACGACCGTTTCCGGCTGCTCACCTCCGGCAGCCGCACGGTCCTGCCCCGCCAGCAGACCCTGAGGGCGGTCGTCGACTGGTCCTGGGACCTGCTCGACGAACCCGAGCGCACCCTGCTGCGCGAACTGTCCGTGTTCGCGGGCGGCTGGGACCTCGAGGCCGCCGAGGCCGTGTGCACCGGCCCGGTGGCGGAGCTCGTCGGAGCGCTCGTCGACAAGTCCCTGGTCGTGGCCGCCCCGCACGCCGTGCAGGCCGGCGACGGCATGCGCTACCGGATGCTGGAGACGATCCACGAGTACGCCCTGGAACGCGCGGCGGAGCAGCCTCGGTCCCGCGCGGCGACGGAGCGACGACACCACGCGTGGGTGCGGGCGCTGGTCGAGCGTGCCGACCCGTTGCTCCGTTCCGCCGAACAGCTCTCCTGGATCGCCCGTCTGGAGACCGAGCTCGACAACATCCGCGTGGGCCTCGACCGTTCACTCACGGCGGGCGACGAGGAGGAGGCCGCGGCCGTCTGCCTCGCCGCGGGCTGGTTCTGGTGGCTGCGCAACTATCGCCACGAGGGCGCGGAGTGGACCGACCGGACCCTGCGCCTCGGCGCGGTCCTGGACTCCCTCCAGCCGCCGGGGACGCGGACCTCCACCGCTCGGGAGACCGAGGCCTCCGCCATAGCCCCGGGCCTCCCCGCCGACCTCGCGGCCCGGATGGCCGCCGTCGACCCCGTCGGGATCTTCCTCGCCGAGCCCGACTCCGCGCCTGATGCCGAGCTCGACGCCGTGCCGGGCGGCGAGGGCGCTGCCAGGGGTGCCGGGGGTGGCGTTCGCCCCCGGTCCGCGCAGCGGACGAACCTGCGGATGCTGCATCTGTTCCTGCTGTCCGAGTCCGAGCCGACCGACACCTCGACGGACCCGCGCTACCCGGAGTACCTGGCCCGTCTGCGCGCCCGCTACGAGCCGGGCGGCCCGCAGGCGGCACGGATGCCCGGCCTCATCTGGCCGGTCACGGCCTTCCAGATGCGGGACACGGTGGACGTCCGGGAGATCCTCGACCGGGCGGTCGAGAACTGCCGTCTGTACGGCGGCGACTGGGAGCTCGGCTGCGCCCTGATGTTCCGCACGCACATGGTCGTCGACTCCCCCGGCGGGCTGCACGGCGTCGACGACGACCTGGCGGAGCTGCGCGTGCTGAGCCTGCGCGTCGGCGACCGCTGGATGCGGGCCCAGGTGTGCGGTGCGGCCGCCGAGGTGGGGATGGCGCGCAGCCGTTTCACCGAGGCGGAGCAGGAGTACCGCGAGGCGCTGCGGCTCGCCTACGAGGTCGGGGCGTACGCCGAGACCCCGTTCCTCATCGCCCGGCTCGCGGAGATCGCCTACCGCTCGGGCGACGTGGACGGCGCCCTGGCCACCCTGGACGAGGCGAGCGGTGCGGCCGACCGCTATGGCGTGCCGGACGTCCGTGCCTTCGTCCTGCTGCTGCGCGCCCACATCGCGCTGTACGTGGAGGAGGACTCGGCCCACGCGCGCGTGCTCTGCGACGAGGGCCGGGCGGCGGCGGGCGCGGGGACACCGCCACCGCAGTTCGCGGCGGCGCTGAGCATGCTCGACGCGGAACTGGCGGCCGTCGAGGCCGGGCCGCGGCATGCCCTGCCGATGCTCGCCGACACGCTGCGGCAGGCCATGGCCGACCAGTGCGCCGAGGCGGTCACGTCGTCGATCGTGGACGACGCGGCGGTCCTGCTGGTCCGGCTCGGCGACTTCCCGCGCGCCGCGCGGCTCCTCGCCGCCGCCGACGGTCTGCGCGACCCCCACCCGCGGCCCATGCCGCAGAAAGCCCGCGCCGAACATGCCGAGGCCGCGGTCCGTGGGGCCCTGGGCGCCGAGCGGTATGCGGCCGAGCGGGCCCGGGCGTCCCGCATGACGTCCGGCGACGCCCTGCACGAGATCACCGAGGCCGTCCACGACCATCCGGTCCCGTCCGCCGGCCTGCCCGACACCCCGTCCGCCGACCCGGCCGAAAACCCGGGGGACGCCGGCGACACCGCGGGCGCCCCGGCCTCTACGAGCAGGTGAACCTGGACTCGGCCCAGTCCGCGAGGGCCACCGAGCCCAGGGCGTCACGCGGCTCGACGACCAGCCGCACCGTCGTCCGGCCGACGAGGTCCACATGGACGGGGACGGCCGGCTCGCCGCCCCTGACCGTGCCGGAGGTCCAGAGCCGGTTCCCGTCGCCGTAGACGGAGAAGGCGACCCCGCCGAGTCTGAGCGTCAGGTCGTCGAGGCCGACCAGCGCGTCGTACGCGGTGCACGCACGGTGGAGGTCGACGGTGACGGAGGAGCCGCCGTGCACGGTCACCCCGCCCATGTACCGCCGGTCGGCGATGGACAGCGCGGACCGCTGCCACACCCAGCTGCTCCCGCGGAGCCGGATCTCGGGCCCGGCCCCGTCGCCGACGACGTCGAAGGGCAGCTCGCCCAGCGGATGGACGGTCGGGGCGGGCGTCGGTGCGGGCGGCGGCGTCCGGGTGGGCGTAGGTGCGGGCGGGGGCGTCGACTCCGGGGCGGTCGGGGGAGACGGGCTGGGCGTGGCTGCGGGGACCGGGGAGGCCTCCGCCTCGGAGGCGGCCGTCGGCGTAGGCGCGGCGGCCGGCACGATCACCGGCGGTTGCGGATCGGGCCGCCGCGCGCGCGTCGGTGCGGGCGTCGGCTGCTCGGGCTGCGCGACCGGCGCGGGGGCGGAGGCCGCCGGCCGTGCCTCGGGCTGCCGGGCCGGGGCGTCGTGGCCGACGAGCGCGAGGGCCACCGCGGCGGCCGCCACCGCGACCACGCCGGCCGCGACACCCGCCTTCACGGGCGCGCCCAGCCCCTCCGAGACCGCCGCACCGCCCGCGGCGCCCGCTCCGCCCGAGGAGCCGCCTGCGGCGGCCGCGCCCGCGGCGCCCGCGCCGGCGCCGCCGAGGAGCGCGAGGGCCTTGGCGTAGCCGGCGGCGCCGAACCACCCGATGACCGCGACCGGCACCACGGCGGGGATGCTGCCGGCCACTTCCTCGATCTGCAGCGCCGCCAGCCGGCACCTGGAGCACTCCTCCAGGTGCTTGCGCAGTCCCCGTTCGGCGCGGGTGCGCAGCCGGCGACGGGCGTAGGAGCCGAGCTGGTCGGCGTAGCCGGCGCACTCCTCGTCGCTGGTGAGCGTGGCGCTGACATGGGCCTGGAGGTAGGCCTGCTTGAGGCCCTCGCGGGCACGGCTGGCGAGCACGCGGGTGCCGTTGGCGTCGAGGCCGAAGAGCATGGCGACCTCGCTCGGCGACTCGTCCTCGACCTCGGTGTGCCACAGCACGGCCTGCCAGCGCTCGGGAAGGGAGCGGAAGGCCTGCATGGCCATGGACTGCTCGGCCTCGTGCATCGCGCGGACGTCGGCGCCCAGGCCGAGCGTGTCGTCGTCGGACATCTCCGAAGCGCGGGCGGACCCCGCGGCGAACACCGCGAAATCGTCCACGAGTTGTTCGCGCTTCGCCGACCGCGTCCAGCCGGCGGCCACCCGCCGTACGGAGGTGAGGAGGTAGGCGCGGACGGCGTACTCGGGGCCGGAGCCGCCGCGCACCGCCTGGAGCATGCGCGCGAACACCTCGGCGGTGAGGTCGTCGGCGGTGTGCGCGTCCCGGCAGCAGGTACGGGCGTAGCGGCGCACGGCGTCGGCGTGGCGCCGGTAGAGCTCCTCGTAGGCCGTGTCGTCGCCCGAGCGCATCCGGCCGATCAGGTCGGTGTCGGCGGGCGGCAGATCCCGCGGCGGCGGCAGGACACCGCCGTCGGCCCGCCACTCCCGCTGGGCCGGAACCGTGCCCTCGAAAGCGGGGTCGGGCGGGGACGCCACGGGGTCGCCCGCCGGGCCGCTCGCGCGTCCGCCCTGGCTCGGCACCTGTTCGTCCCGACCGTCAACGCTCATCGCGGAAGACTCCCGACGCCTGCCCCACCAGTCCCGACCACCGGGTCAGAGTGCCATATCGGCTTTCGGTCAGGGCCCCGTCGGACGGGCCGTCCACGCGTCCGTGGGGATCTGCCGCGGTCCGCCACCGGGTCTCACCCCTCAACGGGCTGAGCCCAACCCCCTTGTTGTGCAGGGGAGTTGGTGACGGCGTGCGTAGGCCCCGGTCCGTCGGCCGTGGTGCGCGGGGTGCGGGGGCCGCTCGGGACCCCCGCCCACCGTCACCCTCACGAGTCAGGAAGGCCGCGAGCGCAGACCCTCCAGCAGGATGTCCAGCAGTCGCGCGGAGGCCGCCGCCTGCTGCGCCGGATCCGGCAGCGAGGGCGCCGCCGTCGCGATGACCAGCAGCACGTCCGACACCGACACGTCGGCGCGCAGTTCGCCCGCCTCCCGCGCCCGCTCCACGAGCCGGCCCACGACCTCGAGCAGCGCCGTCGCCCCGTTGTCGTCGACAGCCGTCGTCGCGCCGTCCTCGGGGACGAGCCGCAGCTCACCGGAGCCCGGCTGGGTCCGCTGCTGCGGCACCCGCGCCGTCTCGACCGGCACGCCCTCCACGTCGTCCTCCGCGACGCCGACCCGCAGCACCTGCGGTGGCAGCAGCCGCCCCGCGCCGGACGCCACGGACGTCCGCAGGAAGCGCGACAGCGCCGACCACGGCTCGTCCTCCTGCCCGAGCGCCGTGCGCGCCTGGTCCGTCAGCCGGGAGGTCTCCTCCTCGGCTATCCGCCGGACCAGCACGTCCTTGCTGGGGAAGCGCCGGTACACCGTGCCGACGCCGACCCGCGCGCGCCGCGCCACGTCCTCCATCGGCGCGCCGTAGCCCAGCTCGCCGAACACCTCGCGTGCAGCCCTCAGTACGTGTTCCAGGTTGCGCTGTGCATCCACGCGCAGCGGCGCTGTCCGCGCGCCCTCTCCGCGTCCGCCGCCCAGTGCCGTCCCGACCGCGCCGCCTGGCGCGAGGGCCGACGTGGACGACGTCGACGACCAATGCGAACTCTGCATGTGCATGAATAATCCCCCGGTAATGACGTCTCCCCCCGGAGACTTTCCCCGCCATCGAAAGCCGGGGCGTGAAACACAGGGGACGGCCGCCCCGGGCCCGCCCGTCGCAGACCCGCAGAGCGCTTCCCCCTGACACCCCGTCGTCAGACGAACATAGTTGAGAGAGAGTCAATTCAGAAGGGGCACGTTCCGCACCGAGCGACCCCCGATCGGAGTACGAGCGGCATACGTCCCGATTGCGCCCCCTCCCGCACTCCGGTACACCCGACCTGACCTGCGCATCCGTCCCACACTCCGGTGTTTCGGCCAACCCCTCGGCCACCCGGCTCGCGGTCACACAAATTGTCGAGGCTGTGGACAAACGCAAGCGCCGGGTGCGTCATGGGATGGTGAAGGAACGTGCGCGCATTCTCGTTGTCGGCGGCGGCTACGTCGGGATGTACACGGCCCTGCGGCTGCAGCGCAGGCTGAAACAGGAACTGGGCCGCGGCGAGGCCGAGATCACGGTCGTCACCCCCGACCCGTACATGACCTACCAGCCCTTCCTCCCCGAGGCGGCCGCGGGGTCCATCTCCCCCCGGCACGTCGTCGTGCCGCTGCGCCGCGTCCTGCCCCACTGCCGGGTCGTGGTCGGCGAGGTCACCGCCGTCGACCACGCCGAACGCACCGCCACCCTCACCACCCTCGCCACCGAGGAGGAGGGCGCCGGCCCCCAGCAGCTGACGTACGACGAACTCGTCCTCGCGCCCGGATCCGTCTCCCGCACCCTGCCCGTCCCCGGGCTCGCCGACTACGCCATCGGCTTCAAGACCGTCGAAGAGGCCATCGGGCTGCGCAACCACGTGATCGAACAGATGGACATCGCCTCCTCCACCCGCGACCCCGCCATCCGTGACGCGGCCCTCACCTTCGTCTTCGTCGGCGGCGGCTACGCGGGCGTGGAGGCACTCGGCGAGCTCGAGGACATGGCCCGTTACACCACGCGCTACTACCACAACGTCCAGCCCGAGGACATGAAGTGGATCCTGGTCGAGGCGTCCGACCGCATCCTGCCCGAGGTCGGCGCCGACCTCGGCCGCTACACGGTCAGTGAGCTGCGCCGCCGCAACATCGACGTACGCCTGAACACCCGCCTGGACTCCTGCGCCGACCGCGTCGCCGTCCTCAGCGACGGCGCCCGCTTCCCCACCCGCACGGTCGTGTGGACCGCCGGCGTCAAACCCCACCCGCTCCTCGCCGCCACCGACCTCCCGCTCAGCGAACGAGGTCGGCTGAAATGCACCCCCGAGCTGACCGTCGAAGGCGTCACGCACGCGTGGGCGGCCGGGGACACCGCGGCCGTCCCCGACGTCACCGTCGACGAGCCCGGCAGGGAGACCGCACCCAACGCCCAGCACGCCGTCCGCCAGGCGAAGGTCCTCGCCGACAACATCGTGCGCTCCCTGCGCGGCGAACCCCTGCAGACGTACTCCCACACATACGTCGGCTCGGTCGCCTCACTGGGGCTCCACAAGGGCGTCGCCCACGTCTACGGACGCAAGCTCAAGGGCTACCCGGCCTGGTTCATGCACCGCGCGTACCACCTCAGCCGCGTGCCCACCGTCAACCGCAAGATGCGCGTGCTCGCCGAGTGGACCCTCTCCGGACTCTTCAAACGGGAGATCGTCTCGCTCGGATCACTCGAACATCCTCGCGCGGAGTTCGAACTCGCTGCCGGTGGAAAGCCTTCTGAGGAGTCTTCCGGCGACCCGAACGGGTCGTCCTGAACGAAACAGGAACTCCACCGGCCGCCCCCACGTCTGACGAATGTCGGCCCGGACGGCGGCCACACTGCCAGACTGCTCCCTGCTCATAGCCCGACCCCGAGCGCCCGAACCGCCCCGACCCCCTTCCGCGTCCCCTCCGAGTCCCTTCACCGCCCCTTCCCGAGCCCCGGCGGGCCGGCGCAGGCTCCCGCCGAACCCACCAGGCCGTCCCCACCAGCTCCACACCCCGGGTGCTGCAACAATGTGCGGCCACCGCCGCGCGGCCCCCGGAGCAGGCCGGGCACGGAGCCGGCCGACGACGACTACACGAGGCAAGGATTCGTGAACTTCACGCGCTGGAGCGCCCGGCTCCCCGGAACACAGCGCCGCGCCGCCGCGCGGGCCGAGCACCCGGTCACCACCGCCGACCGACGCAGCGAGGGCTCCGTGCCCGCGGCCCGCGCCGAACAACTCACCGGCGCGCCCCCCGTGCCCGCGGTCGACGAACTCCCGGTGCGCGAGGTCCTCGACCGCGTCCCGGCCCTCGTGGCCCTCGTCCACGGCCCCGGCCACCGCCTCGCCTACGTCAACGACGCCTACGCGGCGGCCTTCGGCGCACGCCCGTGCGGCGAACCGGCGGCCGAGGCCCTGCCCGAACTCCGCGACCTCGGCCTCATGCCCCTGCTGGACCAGGCCCTGCGCAGCGGCAAGCCCCGCACCCTGAAGTCGCGCAAGGCCCCCGACGGCCGCCACTACACCTTCACCTGCACCCCCGCCGCCGAGGACAACGGCGAAGGCGCGGTCCTGATCTTCGCCACCGACGTCACCGACCACGCCGAGGCCGCCGAACGTCTCAGGACCAGCGAACGCCGCCAGCGCGAGACCGCCGTCACGCTCCAGCGCTCGCTCCTGCCCCAGGAGCTCGAAGAGCCCGACGACCTGCGCATCGCCGCCACCTACCAGCCCGGCGGCACGGAAGCCGCGGTCGGCGGCGACTGGTACGACGTCATCACCCTCGGCGGCGGCCGCACCGCCCTCGTCATCGGCGACGTCATGGGCCGGGGCGTCCGCGCGGCCGCCGTCATGGGCCAGCTCCGAACGGCCGTCCGGGCGTACGCCCGCCTCGACCTGCCCCCGCACGAGGTGCTCCAGCTCCTCGACGGCCTCGCCATGGAGATCGACGCCAACCAGATCGCCACCTGCGTGTACGCCATCCACGACCCCAACGAGGGCCGGCTGGTGTACGCCTCCGCGGGACACCTGCCCATCCTCGTCCGCGACGACAACGGCACCGTGCTGCGCGCCGACGAGCCCACCGGCCCGCCGCTCGGCACCGGCGGCTGGATGCACGCCTCCGGCTCGATCCCGCTCGGCCCCGGCTCCACGGCCGTCCTCTACACCGACGGCCTGGTGGAGCGCCGCAACGAAGACCTGGACGAAGGCATCGCCGCTCTGGAGCGCGCCCTGGCCGGCGCCACCGGCACGCCCCAGGTCGTCTGCGACCGCCTCGTCCGCTCGGCCGGCGTCACCGCCGACCACGACGATGACGTCGCCGTCCTCGTCCTCCAGCACCCGGCGCGCAGCGGACCCGACGGAGAACTGTTCCGCAACGCGGCCCTGGAGCTCCTCGGCGGAGTCGAAGCGGCCCCACGCGCGCGTGCTTTCGCCTCGGGCGTCCTCACCAGCTGGCGCTTTCCGGCCGACCTGCACGACCTGGGCGTCCTCGCCACCAGCGAACTGGTCGCCAACTCCCTCCAGCACGGCATCCCGCCCATGCGACTCCGGCTGCGCCGCACCGACCGCCGACTGATCATCGAGGTCACCGACGGAGACGACCACCTGCCGCGCCGCCGCCGCGCGGAACCGGGAGACGAGTCCGGCCGCGGCATCGCGATCGTCGCCACCATCGCCACCCACTGGGGCAGCAGACGCACCCCGGGCGGCGGCAAAGCGGTCTGGTGCGAGTTCGTCCTGCCGAAACCGGCGGAATGACCACGCCCGACGGCGGAACGACCAGGCTCGAGGACGGAACGAACACGCCCGACGACGGGACGACAGCGCGCCGGAAAAAGGCCGAACACGCATTCCCCGCGCGCGGCACCTAGGCGAACGCGCCCCCCGGTGCTACTAGCTCTGCATGGCAGACGCAACGGGCTTTCACCTCAAGGGAAGCGCCCCCGAGCGCTACGAACACTACGTCGCGCCCCTCATGGCGCCCTTCGTCACCGCACTCGTGGACGCCGTGGACCTCTTCCCCGGCGCCTCCGTCCTCGACCTCGCCTGCGGCACCGGCTTCGCGGCCCGCGCCGCCGCCGCACAGGCCGGGCCCACCGGCCGGGTCGCCGGCGCGGACCTCAACGAGGCCATGCTCAAGATCGCCCAGGCGTGTCACCCGCGCCTGTACCCGGACATCGAGTTCAGCGCCGCCCCCGCCGACGACCTGCCCTACCCCGACGCGACCTTCGACGCCGTCCTCTGCCAGCAGGGAGCCCAGTTCTTCCCCGATCTCGACGCCGCCCTGAGGGAGACAGCCCGGGTCACCCGCCCCGGAGGCCGCTTCGCCGCCACGCTCTGGGCCCGGCTGGACGACTCCCCGTACTTCGTGGCCCAGTACCGGACGCTAGAGCAGTACGACGGCCAGGACGCCGCGGCGGGCTTTTGGGCCGCCTTCGACGCCGCGGACCGGGTGACCGCCGCCCTCGACCGCGCCGGCTTCCGCTCCACGGCCCGCCGCGACCTCACCTTCGCCATCGACCTCCCCCCACTGGACGACTACATCGCCGGCCACCTCTCCTCGATCCCCTGGGGCCAGGCCCTCGTCGACGCCGGCGGCGACGAGGCCCTCACCCGGGCCGCCGAGACGATCCGCGCGCAGCTCCCCGCCGCGACGACCACCTTCCCCTTCACGGCGACCCTGGTGACCGCGGTCCGCTGAACACACGGAAACGGAGAGGCGGCCGTCGTCCGAGAACGACGGCCGCCTCTCCCCGTGCGGTGGGCGCGATCCGCCCGAAGCGCCTCAGGCCTGCGCGGCCACGGGCTGCACGGCGGCCCCACCCCGGGCCACCACCCGCTTGCGCACCAACCACGGCTGGTCCTGGACGGCGGTCAGCTGCCGCCCCAACCGCAGCGCGAGGTAGGTGATCCCCAGCGAGAACAGCAGGAACGTCACGATGTACGGCGCGTGCAGCGAAGCCCCCATCGGTCCGCCCACCGCCGGCCCCACGGCCAGCGCGAGCTGCTTCACCAGGGCGAACGCCGAGTTGTACTGCCCCGCCATCCCGGCCGGGGCCAGATCGGCCACCAGCGGCGCGAGCGTCGGCGACAGCATCGCCTCACCCAGCCCGAACAGCGCGTACGTCGACACGAACGCGGCCGTCGCCATCTCGCGGCTCCCGTGACCGAGCCCGGCGTATCCCGCCACGACCCACGCCACGGCCCAGAGCAGCCCCACCGCCGCGATCACCCGCGACCGCTTCTGCCGTTCCACGAACTTCAGCACGGCGAACTGCGCCACCACGATCATCGCCGTGTTGGCGGCCAGCGCGGTCCCGAGCGCGGACGTCGAGATGCCCGCGGCCTCGACCCCGTACGCGCTCAGCCCGGACTCGAACTGCCCGTAGCAGGCGAAGAACAGCACGAAGCCCAGCACACACAGCTGCACCATGGCCCGGTTGCCGAGCAGCTGCTTCCAGCTGCCCCGCGCGGACTGCGGGGCGGCTTCCACGCGCGGGGCCCGCGGCAGCCGCACCGTCGACATCACCACGGCCAGCAACAGGAACATCGCCGCCTCGATGCCGAACAGCAGGGTGAAGGACGAGACCCGTGTCGTGTCGACGAGGTGCCCGCCGATCAGGCCGCCCACGCCGAGCCCGAGGTTCTGCAGGAAGAACTGCGTCGCGAACGCCCGCGAGCGCGTCTCCGCGGTCGAGCAGTCCACGATCATCGTCGCCAGCGCGGGCTGCATCACGGCCTGCCCGGCCCCGAGCGCGGCCGCGGCGGCCAGTACGGCGGAGGCGGTGCCGGCCAGCCCCAGGCTCAGCGCGCCCAGCGCGGCGGTGACCAGGGCGGCGAGCAGGACCGGCAGTGGACCGCGCCGCACGATCGCCCGGCCGGCGAACGGCAGCACGATCAGCGCGGCGACGGCGAAGACGGCGAGCACCGTCCCCGCCGTCATGGCTCCCAGCCCCCGCACCTGCGCCACATAGACGTACAGGTAGGGGACGGTGAAACCGAGCCCGAACGCGCTGAGTGCATTGCCCACGTGGATCCGGCGCATCGCTGCGCCCATCGCCCTGGTCACGTTCACCTCAATCAGGTAGGAGTCTTCAGCACTTAGGACCGAAGACTTAGAAGCTAAAGTTCGAAGCTAAACTGTACACATCGAAGGACTTCAACACGAACGCGCCCCGTGCGATACTTGTTCCCATGGGCGACAACCCCGGCACGGTCGGCACCGGCCTCGGCAGCGAGCCGACCATCGAAGAGCAGATCGCCGCCTACCAGCGCGAGTTCCAGGACCTCGATCCACAGGTAGAGAAGATCGTCTCGGCGCTCTCCCGCCTCAACCGCCGGATGAACGTCGCGTACGGTCGCCAGACCGCCGACCTCGGCATCAGCAACGCCGAGTGGGAGGTCCTCAAGGCCCTCGTCCTCTCCGGCGCTCCCTATCGCCTGGGGCCCAGCGACCTGGCGAAGCGGCTCGGCCTGACGCCGGCCGCGATGACCCACCGGATCGACCGCATGGTCACCGAGGGCCTGGTGACCCGTGAACGGGACGAGACCAACCGGGTCCGGGTGATCGTGGAGCTGACGCCCGAGGGCCGGGAGAAATGGTTGAGGGCCATGCGCATGGCGACGGTCTTCGAGGAGGATCTCCTCCAGGACCTCTCCGCCGCGGAGCGCACCACTCTGGGCGAGGTCCTGACCAGGCTCCTTCGCCGCGTGGAGCACGCTCAGCCGGATGCGGGCGGCCGGCTCAGCGATCTCGACTGAACGGCCCGCGCCCGTTCGGCCTAAAAGATCTTGACAGGGGCGGTTGACAGCCCCATCCCGGATCCGTAGAGTTCTTCGGGTTGCCGCGGAGCCGTAACGGTTCTCCGGTAGCACCTCCGCCGCAGTAGCGGCACACAAACCATCAGCACGATCTCCCCCGGGGTTCAATTCGGCGTGCCCGAATTCAATTCGATCGGGGGCCGGCAGCTCGATTAGCAACTGCCGAACGGATCCGCTAAGGTTTGAGACGTCGGAACGGCCCAACAGCCGGGAAGGCAACTCCCGCTGACCGGGAATCAGAACCGAAAGGGTCTGGTAGAGTCGGAACCGCCGGAAAGGGAAACCGCGAGATAAGCGGGAAACCTGGAAAGCACCGAGGAAATCGGATCGGGAAACGGTCTGATAGAGTCGGAAACGCAAGACCGAAGGGAAACTGCCCGGAGGAAAGCCCGAGAGGGTGAGTACGAAGGAAGCGTCCGTTCCTTGAGAACTCAACAGCGTGCCAAAAATCAACGCCAGATATGTTGATACCCCGTCCCCGGCAGTGATAGCCGAGGATGAGGTTCCTTTGAAACAAACACAGCGAGGACGTTGTGAACGCCGGGCTTATTCCGCTCGACGTTCCGCTCTCGTGTGTGCGATCCCGATCACGGGAAAACATTCACGGAGAGTTTGATCCTGGCTCAGGACGAACGCTGGCGGCGTGCTTAACACATGCAAGTCGAACGATGAACCACTTCGGTGGGGATTAGTGGCGAACGGGTGAGTAACACGTGGGCAATCTGCCCTTCACTCTGGGACAAGCCCTGGAAACGGGGTCTAATACCGGATATCACTTCCACTCGCATGGGTGGGGGTTGAAAGCTCCGGCGGTGAAGGATGAGCCCGCGGCCTATCAGCTTGTTGGTGAGGTAATGGCTCACCAAGGCGACGACGGGTAGCCGGCCTGAGAGGGCGACCGGCCACACTGGGACTGAGACACGGCCCAGACTCCTACGGGAGGCAGCAGTGGGGAATATTGCACAATGGGCGAAAGCCTGATGCAGCGACGCCGCGTGAGGGATGACGGCCTTCGGGTTGTAAACCTCTTTCAGCAGGGAAGAAGCGAAAGTGACGGTACCTGCAGAAGAAGCGCCGGCTAACTACGTGCCAGCAGCCGCGGTAATACGTAGGGCGCAAGCGTTGTCCGGAATTATTGGGCGTAAAGAGCTCGTAGGCGGTCTGTCACGTCGGATGTGAAAGCCCGGGGCTTAACCCCGGGTCTGCATTCGATACGGGCAGACTAGAGTGTGGTAGGGGAGATCGGAATTCCTGGTGTAGCGGTGAAATGCGCAGATATCAGGAGGAACACCGGTGGCGAAGGCGGATCTCTGGGCCATTACTGACGCTGAGGAGCGAAAGCGTGGGGAGCGAACAGGATTAGATACCCTGGTAGTCCACGCCGTAAACGGTGGGAACTAGGTGTTGGCGACATTCCACGTCGTCGGTGCCGCAGCTAACGCATTAAGTTCCCCGCCTGGGGAGTACGGCCGCAAGGCTAAAACTCAAAGGAATTGACGGGGGCCCGCACAAGCAGCGGAGCATGTGGCTTAATTCGACGCAACGCGAAGAACCTTACCAAGGCTTGACATACACCGGAAACGGCCAGAGATGGTCGCCCCCTTGTGGTCGGTGTACAGGTGGTGCATGGCTGTCGTCAGCTCGTGTCGTGAGATGTTGGGTTAAGTCCCGCAACGAGCGCAACCCTTGTTCTGTGTTGCCAGCATGCCCTTCGGGGTGATGGGGACTCACAGGAGACTGCCGGGGTCAACTCGGAGGAAGGTGGGGACGACGTCAAGTCATCATGCCCCTTATGTCTTGGGCTGCACACGTGCTACAATGGCCGGTACAAAGAGCTGCGAAACCGTGAGGTGGAGCGAATCTCAAAAAGCCGGTCTCAGTTCGGATTGGGGTCTGCAACTCGACCCCATGAAGTCGGAGTTGCTAGTAATCGCAGATCAGCATTGCTGCGGTGAATACGTTCCCGGGCCTTGTACACACCGCCCGTCACGTCACGAAAGTCGGTAACACCCGAAGCCGGTGGCCCAACCCCTTGTGGGAGGGAGCTGTCGAAGGTGGGACTGGCGATTGGGACGAAGTCGTAACAAGGTAGCCGTACCGGAAGGTGCGGCTGGATCACCTCCTTTCTAAGGAGCACTTCTAGGCAGCCGCAAGGTTGTCCAGGGGCCAGTTCATCGGCGAACGTCCGATGCTGGTTGCTCATGGGTGGAACGTTGATTATTCGGTCCGGTTTCCGGGTCGGAGGCTTGCGAGTACTGCTCTTCGGAGCGTGGAAAGCATGATCTCCGGGCGGGATCGGGTCGGGCACGCTGTTGGGTGTCTGAGGGTGCGAGCGTTTTGCTTGCCCTTCTGATGCCGGCCCCAGTGAACTCCAGCTCAGGTTGGGGGTGATGGGTGGCTGGTCGTTGTTTGAGAACTGCACAGTGGACGCGAGCATCTGTGGCCAAGTTTTTAAGGGCGCACGGTGGATGCCTTGGCACCAGGAACCGATGAAGGACGTGGGAGGCCACGATAGTCCCCGGGGAGCCGTCAACCAGGCTTTGATCCGGGGGTTTCCGAATGGGGAAACCCGGCAGTCGTCATGGGCTGTCACCCATACCTGAACACATAGGGTATGTGGAGGGAACGCGGGGAAGTGAAACATCTCAGTACCCGCAGGAAGAGAAAACAACCGTGATTCCGGGAGTAGTGGCGAGCGAAACCGGATGAGGCCAAACCGTATACGTGTGAGACCCGGCAGGGGTTGCGTGTACGGGGTTGTGGGATCTCTCTTTCACAGTCTGCCGGCTGTGAGGCGAGTCAGAAACCGTTGATGTAGGCGAAGGACATGCGAAAGGTCCGGCGTAGAGGGTAAGACCCCCGTAGTCGAAACATCAACGGCTCGTTTGAGAGACACCCAAGTAGCACGGGGCCCGAGAAATCCCGTGTGAATCTGGCGGGACCACCCGCTAAGCCTAAATATTCCCTGGTGACCGATAGCGGATAGTACCGTGAGGGAATGGTGAAAAGTACCGCGGGAGCGGAGTGAAATAGTACCTGAAACCGTGTGCCTACAAGCCGTGGGAGCGTCGGACGTCAAGCTTGCTTGGCGTCTCGTGACTGCGTGCCTTTTGAAGAATGAGCCTGCGAGTTTGCGGTGTGTTGCGAGGTTAACCCGAGTGGGGTAGCCGTAGCGAAAGCGAGTCCGAACAGGGCGTTTCAGTAGCACGCTCAAGACCCGAAGCGGAGTGATCTAGCCATGGGCAGGTTGAAGCGGAGGTAAGACTTCGTGGAGGACCGAACCCACCAGGGTTGAAAACCTGGGGGATGACCTGTGGTTAGGGGTGAAAGGCCAATCAAACTCCGTGATAGCTGGTTCTCCCCGAAATGCATTTAGGTGCAGCGTCGTGTGTTTCTTGCCGGAGGTAGAGCACTGGATAGGCGATGGGCCCTACCGGGTTACTGACCTTAGCCAAACTCCGAATGCCGGTAAGTGAGAGCGCGGCAGTGAGACTGTGGGGGATAAGCTCCATGGTCGAGAGGGAAACAGCCCAGAGCATCGACTAAGGCCCCTAAGCGTACGCTAAGTGGGAAAGGATGTGGAGTCGCAGAGACAACCAGGAGGTTGGCTTAGAAGCAGCCACCCTTGAAAGAGTGCGTAATAGCTCACTGGTCTAGTGATTCCGCGCCGACAATGTAGCGGGGCTCAAGCGTACCGCCGAAGTCGTGTCATTGCGATATATACCCCCAACGGGGATCGTGATGGGTAGGGGAGCGTCGTGTGCCGGGTGAAGCAGCACCGGAAGGTAGTTGTGGACGGTTCACGAGTGAGAATGCAGGCATGAGTAGCGATTCACACGTGAGAAACGTGTGCGCCGATTGACTAAGGGTTCCTGGGTCAAGCTGATCTGCCCAGGGTAAGTCGGGACCTAAGGCGAGGCCGACAGGCGTAGTCGATGGATAACCGGTTGATATTCCGGTACCCGCTGTGAAGCGTCAAACATCGAACCAGGCGATGCTAAGTCCGTGAAGCCGTTCCGGACCCTTCGGGGAATGGAAAGTGGTGGAGCCGACGGACCAGACTTGTAGTAGGTGAGTGATGGGGTGACGCAGGAAGGTAGTCCATCCCGGGCGGTGGTTGTCCCGGGGTAAGGGTGTAGGCCGTGTGATAGGCAAATCCGTCACACATTAAGGCTGAGACCTGATGCCGAGCCGATTGTGGCGAAGTGGATGATCCTATGCTGTCGAGAAAAGCCTCTAGCGAGTTTCATGGCGGCCCGTACCCTAAACCGACTCAGGTGGTCAGGTAGAGAATACCGAGGCGTTCGGGTGAACTATGGTTAAGGAACTCGGCAAAATGCCCCCGTAACTTCGGGAGAAGGGGGGCCATCACTGGTGATTGGATTTACTCCATGAGCTGGGGGTGGCCGCAGAGACCAGCGAGAAGCGACTGTTTACTAAAAACACAGGTCCGTGCGAAGCCGTAAGGCGATGTATACGGACTGACGCCTGCCCGGTGCTGGAACGTTAAGGGGACCGGTTAGTCACATTTCGGTGTGGCGAAGCTGAGAACTTAAGCGCCAGTAAACGGCGGTGGTAACTATAACCATCCTAAGGTAGCGAAATTCCTTGTCGGGTAAGTTCCGACCTGCACGAATGGCGTAACGACTTCTCGACTGTCTCAACCATAGGCCCGGTGAAATTGCACTACGAGTAAAGATGCTCGTTTCGCGCAGCAGGACGGAAAGACCCCGGGACCTTTACTACAGTTTGATATTGGTGTTCGGTTCGGCTTGTGTAGGATAGCTGGGAGACTGTGAAGCTTGGACGCCAGTTCAGGTGGAGTCGTCGTTGAAATACCAGTCTGGTCGTGCTGGATGTCTAACCTGGGTCCGTGATCCGGATCAGGGACAGTGTCTGATGGGTAGTTTAACTGGGGCGGTTGCCTCCTAAAGAGTAACGGAGGCGCCCAAAGGTTCCCTCAGCCTGGTTGGCAATCAGGTGTTGAGTGTAAGTGCACAAGGGAGCTTGACTGTGAGACCGACGGGTCGAGCAGGGACGAAAGTCGGGACTAGTGATCCGGCGGTGGCTTGTGGAAGCGCCGTCGCTCAACGGATAAAAGGTACCCCGGGGATAACAGGCTGATCTTCCCCAAGAGTCCATATCGACGGGATGGTTTGGCACCTCGATGTCGGCTCGTCGCATCCTGGGGCTGGAGTCGGTCCCAAGGGTTGGGCTGTTCGCCCATTAAAGCGGTACGCGAGCTGGGTTTAGAACGTCGTGAGACAGTTCGGTCCCTATCCGCTGCGCGCGCAGGAATATTGAGAAGGGCTGTCCCTAGTACGAGAGGACCGGGACGGACGAACCTCTGGTGTGCCAGTTGTTCTGCCAAGGGCATGGCTGGTTGGCTACGTTCGGGAGGGATAACCGCTGAAAGCATCTAAGCGGGAAGCCTGCTTCGAGATGAGTATTCCCACCCACTTGATGGGGTAAGGCTCCCAGTAGACGACTGGGTTGATAGGCCGGATGTGGAAGCCCAGTAATGGGTGAAGCTGACTGGTACTAATAGGCCGAGGGCTTGTCCTCAGTTGCTCGCGTCCACTGTGTTGGTTCTGAAACCACGAACAGCCCCACACCATGGTCACGGTGTGGTGCGGCTGAAACAGTTTCATAGTGTTTCGGTGGTCATAGCGTGAGGGAAACGCCCGGTTACATTCCGAACCCGGAAGCTAAGCCTCACAGCGCCGATGGTACTGCAGGGGGGACCCTGTGGGAGAGTAGGACACCGCCGAACAATCATTGCGAAAACCCCCGTGCCATTCGGCACGGGGGTTTTCTGCGTTTAAAAGGCATTTCCGAGCCGGTGCCCAGGCGCTACTGTGCTTTGCATGTACACGTATGTGGTTCGGGTGGTGCGGCCGGAGGAGTGGGCCTCGGTCAAGGCGCTGCGGTTGCTCGCGCTTGAGGATCCGGCGGCGCCGCTCGCCTTTCTGGAGACGTACGAGACGGCTGCGGCTCGGCCGGACTCGTTCTGGCAGGAGCGGGCCGCCGGCGCGGCCGAGGGATCCACCGGGGCACGGCAGTACATCGCCGAGGCGGAGGACGGGCAGTGGGCGGGGACGGTCACCGTGCTCGTGGAGGAGGCGGGCAGCGTCGACTGGGCCGGCCACCCCGTCGAGCGGTCGCAGGGGCATGTCGTCGGGGTCTTCGTGCGGAAGGAATGGCGGGGAAGCGGGATGTTGCAGGCGCTTCTCGACGCCGCCGCGGACTGGGCCTGGGAGCTGGGGCTGGAACGGGTGCGGCTCATCGTGCACGAGCGGAACCTGCGGGCTCAGGGGGCGTACCGCAAGGCGGGGTTCGTGCCGACCGGGCGGACCGTGCTGCTGGGCGAGGAGTCCCAGGAGAACGAGTACGAGTTCGCCCTCGAGCGTCCCGGGGCGTCAGACCGGTAGTTCGTGGTGCGGCCAGCGGGCCCTGGCCTGTTCGCGGGAGCGCAGAAGAGCCAGGGTGGGCAGGCCCCGGTCCGTTCCGGTGGACAGAAGGTCCGGGAGCTGAGGGATCGGGGCCACGGCCGCCACATCGTCGAGGACGAGGGTCAGTGGTGGGTCGAGGCGACCGGAGGATGACCGTTCGGCCATGCGCCGGCCGCGCTCGACCACGCTGGAGACGAGGGCCGTCAGGAGGGGCATGGCGCCGGGACTGGTCCTGGGGTCCTCGAGAGATTCACCGAGCACATAAAGAGTGCCCCCTTCGTCGACGAAGGAATCCAAGGCGAGGGCATCAGTTCGGTTGGGAGTGCACGCCTCGCGGATGTTCACCGTGGAGAGGGCGGAGAGGGCACGGGCCGTCAGTTCCTGGGCGATGTCCCGGCGTTCGGGATGGGCGGTCAGGGCGGCTTCGAGCTCGCCGGCCGCACCCGGTGCGGCCTTGGGGTTCGTGCGCAGGGCGCGGACCGCTTCCTGGACGCCGGTGCCCTGGGACCAGCGGTGGACGTGGCGGACCGTGCGGCCGTCGATGGCCGCGGCGTGGAGATAGCTGCGGAGCAGGGTCTCGGCCGTCTCGGCCACCGCCTGGTCGAGGCGGGCCGTGGGGCGCACGGGCATGAGGAGCGCCGCTGCGCGGGAGGCCGCTGTCGGTCTGTCCTCGCAGCCGGCAGTGGGGGACCAGTGGAGGCGGGCCGGGGTGTCGCAGCGGTGAGCCGGGTCGTAGAGGTGGACCGGGCCCAGCTTGGCTCGGCCGTCCTTGGTGTCCTGCCAGAGGGCGGGGTCGGAGGTGAGGACGAGGGCCGGGCCCTCGGCGTCCCGGACGGCCTGGGAGGCGAGCGTGAACCGGGCGGCGGGGGGCGCGTAGTGGACCGTCCCGCCTTCGGAGCGGGAGGGCATCCAGCCGTGGGCGGGCGTCAGGACGGCGTCGTCGGGCTGCGGCAGCTCGGCCGTAGAGGGCGGGGGCGGGGACGGGGAGGCCGTCACGGTCTGCCGGTCCGCCGGCGGGACGGCCGAGGCGACGGACTGCGTCCGCGGGGCCGGCTCGGTCGCCTCCGTGCGGGGGGTGGGCACCTCGTGGTGCTGGGGCTCCGGGGCGTACACGGGGGCCGTCCGGTCTGCCCGTCGGTGTGCGCGTACCGCCCGCCAGCGGGCCAGCGTGCCCATCACGAACACCGTGAGCACGAGCAGGACCATCAACTGGCCGATGAGCAGGCCCCAGAAGAGGCCGTAGCCGGAGAACTGCGCGGCGTCCGCGTCGGGCCACGCGCCGGGGACGTCGTGGGGCGCGGCGATGAGGTGGCGCATGGCCAGGGGGGTGCGCGTGAAGGTGACCCCGGACGGCCAGGAACCGTGGGCGAGGAGGGCCGACAGTCCGGTGGCCGTCCAGACGAGGAGCGTCATGCCGAGCAGGAAGGCCAGTATGCCGACGAGCAGGCCGTCGGGGATGCCTTCCTGCCCGGCGCCCCGGCCGGAGCCGTGGCTGTCGTGGCGATGCTCGTCACCCGGTCTCATGACCACCCCGCCCTCTACGCCACCGTCGACTCGGACGAGCCGTCCAGGTCGGTGATGTGCTGTTCCATGAAGGCCGCCGCCCGCCGTTCCTGTTCCAGCTCGGCGGCGAGCAGCGCGTCGTCTTCGGCGATGCGGTCGGCGGAGGACTCCGTCATCGCGCGGTCGGTGAAGACCAGCGGGCGTTCCGTCTCCGTGACCAGGTGTTTGACGACCTGGACGTTGCCGTTGACGTCCCACACGGCGATGCCCGGGGTGAGGGTCGGGATGATCTCCACGGCCCAGCGGGGCAGGCCCAGAACTCGGCCGGTCGCTCTCGCCTCGTCCGTCTTCTGGGCGTAGATCGTCCTGGTGGAGGCCATCTTGAGGATGGCGGAGGCCTCTTTCGCCGCCGCTCCGTCCACCACGTCGGACAGGTGGTGGACGACGGCCACGAAGGACAGGCCGAGTCGGCGGCCGAACTTCAGCAGCCGCTGGAAGAGCTGGGCCACGAACGGGCTGCTGATGATGTGCCAGGCCTCCTCGACCAGGAAGATGCGCTTCTTCCGGTCGGGGCGGATCCAGGTGTGTTCCAGCCAGACCCCGACGATCGCCATCAGGATCGGCATGGCGATCGAGTTGCGGTCGATGTGGGACAGGTCGAACACGATCAGCGGGGCGTCCAGGTCGATGCCGACCGTCGTCGGGCCGTCGAACATGCCGCGCAGGTCGCCGTCGACCAGGCGGTCCAGGACCAGGGCGACGTCCAGACCCCAGGCCCGCACATCGTCTATGGCGACGTTCATCGCCTCCGCCGACTCCGGTTCGGGGTGGCGCAGTTGTTCGACGATGTCGGTGAGGACCGGCTGGCGTTCGACGATCGTCTCGTTGACGTAGGCGTGGGCGACCTTGAGCGCGAAGCCGGAGCGCTCGTCGAGGCCGTGGCCCATCGCCACCTCGATGATCGTGCGCAGCAGCGCGAGCTGGCCCGTCGTGGTGATCGACGGGTCCAGGGGGTTGAGGCGGATCCCCATGTCCAGGGCGGCCATCGGGTCCAGGCGGATGGGGGTTATTCCCAGCGCCTGCGCGATGAGGTTCCATTCGCCGACGCCGTCCTCGCCCTGGGCGTCCAGGACGACGACCTGACGGTCGCGGAAACGGAGCTGGCGCAGGACGTAGGTCTTCTCCAGGGCCGATTTGCCGTTGCCGGACTCGCCGAGGACGAGCCAGTGCGGGGCGGGCAGCTGCTGGCCGTACAGCTGGAAGGGGTCGTAGATGTAGCCCTTCCCGGAGTAGACCTCGCGGCCGATGATGACGCCGGAGTCGCCGAGGCCGGGGGCGGCCGTGGGGAGGTAGACCGCCTGGGCCTGGCCGGTGGAGGTGCGGACCGGAAGGCGGGTCGTCTCCACCTTGCCGAACAGGAAGGACGTGAAGGCGTCGGTGAGGACGGACATCGGGTCCCGCATGTGAAGCCCCTACCTTCGGATTCCGGTGGCGAACGGGAGGGTGTTCACGAACGCACGGTGATGCTCCCGGTCGCACCACTCCAGCTTCAGGTACGACTTGCCGGCCGACGCCCTGATCGTCCGCTTGTCGCGGGCGAGGGCCTCGGGGTTGCGGGAGGAGACCGTGATGTAGCCGACCAGGTTCACGCCGGCCGCGCCGGACGCCAGGTCCTCGCCGCGCTGGTCGAGACGGGAGTGGGCGGCGACGTCACGCGGGTCGACGGTGCGGTTCATCTTGGCGGCGCGGCTGGCCTCCGCCTCGTCGTTCGTCTTCTCCGTCAGCATGCGCTCGATGGCGACCTCGGTGGGTTCGAGGTCCATCGTGACGGCGACCGTGCGGATGACGTCCGGGGTGTGGACCAGCAGGGGAGCCAGGAAGTTGACGCCGACCGGGGTCATCGGCCACTCCTTCACCCAGGCCGTGGCGTGGCACCAGGGGGCGCGGGTGGACGACTCGCGGGTCTTCGCCTGGAGGTACGTCGGCTCCATGGCGTCCAGCTCGGCCGGCCAGGCGTTGCGCCTGGTCATCGCCTGGATGTGGTCGATGGGGTGGTCCGGGTCGTACATGGAGTGGACGAGGGAGGACAGCCGGCCCTGGCCGAGCGGCTGGCGGACGCGGATGTCCGCCTCCTGCAGGCGTGAGCAGATGTCCGTCAGTTCCCGGGCCATGACGACGGCGAGGCCGGCGTCGCGGTCCAGCTTGCGGCCCGACCGGGGGTGGGCGGCGCGGGCCATCGCGTGGGCCTCGGCGGCCAGTTCGCGGGTGTAGTGCATACAGGCGACGAGGTAGGCGCGGTGCTGCTCGCTGCTGGTGGACACCATGGACTGGAGCTGGTCGTAGGAGCGGGCCAGCCAGTCGGGGGACTTCTCGTCCCCGCGGACGGCGACGTCCTTGGCGTGGGCGTCGGGGTCGGCGGGGAGGGTGCGGGCGAGTATCTGCAGCCGGGTGACGAAGCCGTCGCCGTTGGCCACGTGCTTGAGCAGGGTGCCGAAGCGGTCGACGAGGGCTTCCTGGTCCTCGCTGTCGCGCAGGCCGACGCCCGGGCCCTCGATCTCGATGGCGGCGGTCACCGTGCGCCGGTCCGCGTGCAGGAGGACGGCGATCTCGTCGGGTCCGAAGGGTGCGGCCAGCCAGCTGATGCGGCCGATGCCCGGCGGGGGCCCGACCTCGATCTCCTGGCCGTCCAGGCGGGTGCCGGCCTCCGAGGCCGTCGAGCGGTATGTGGTGCCGCGGCGGAGGGTGCGCTTGTAGCTGCGGTTGATCTCGAACCACTTGTAGAACGTGCGGTGCTTGTACGGCACGTACACCGCGGCCAGCGCGACCATGGGGAAGCCGCTCAGCAGGACGATGCGCAGGGCGAGGACGGGGACGAGGAGGCCGCACATCATGCCGAGGAACGCGCCGATGACGATGAGCGCGATCTCGCCGGACTCGCGGTTGCGGCCGACGATCGCGTTCGGCCGGGCGCGGCCGATCAGATAAGTACGGCGGGGCGTGACCGCGTGGGACACGTGGGAATCAGTCGTCAACGCCCTTCACCTCCCGTGCGGTTGTTGCTGCTGTTTCGGGTGTTGCCTGCGTGCGGGGTGTTGACGGGGCTGCTCGCGCGGGGCGCGGGTGCGGCGGAGGGGACAGATCCGCCGCCCCCGTTCGAGGTGCGCGAGCTGTGTGCGGCGACCCCGCCGGACACCGGGTTGGCCGGGCGGCCCCCGGAGGACCCGGACGAGCCGCCGTTGTCCGCGCGGGTGCTGTGCGTCTTGATGCCCTGGGCGACCAGGTTCGCCGGGGAACTGATGACGGCGGCGGCCTTGCCCTCGGCTCCCTGCATGATGCGGTTGTTGCGGCCGTTCGCGATCTCGTCGCCGAAGCCGGGGACGAAGCGGTAGATCATCGCGCTGGCGAAGATGGCGAGCAGGATGATGGAGAGGCCGGAGACGACGGCGGAGAAGGAGTCCGGTCCGTCGGCGGAGGACAGCGCTCCGGCAAGGCCGAGCACTATCACGATGACCGGTTTGACGAGGATGACGGCGATCATGATGCCGGCCCAGCGGCGGACGTGGCTCCACAGGTTCTTGTCGACCAGGCCCGCGTAGACGACCGTGCCGAGCAGCGCGCCCACGTAGAGCAGGGCGGCCCGGATGACGAGCTCCAGCCACAGCACGCCGGCGGCGAGGATCGACACCAGGGACACGACGATCAGCATGATCGGGCCGCCGCCGATGTTCTCGCCCTTGGCGAGGGCCTGCGAGAAGGTGCCGAAGAACGTGTCGGTCTGGTTGCCGGTCGTCTTGGCGAGGACGTCCGTGATGCCGTCCGTGGCGGAGACGACGGTGTAGAGGACGAGGGGGGTGAAGGCGGAGGCCAGGACCGTCAGCCAGAGGAACCCGACGGCTTCGCCGATGGCGGTGGTCAGGGGCACTCCGCGTACCGCCCGCTTGGCGACGGCCAGCAGCCACAGCAGCAGCGTCAGGACCGTCGAGGCGGCGAAGACGACGGCGTACTGCTTGAGGAACCGCTCGTTGGTGAAGTCGACGTTCGCCGTGTCCTTCACGGCGGCGCTGAGCTTGTCGACGGTCCAGGAGGCGGCGTCGGCGCAGCCCTTGGCGAGGGAGGAGAGGGGGTCGAGCGTGTCGGAGACGCCGGGGTTGGTGGTGGAGGAGTCCCCGTTGCCCCTCTCGCAGTACTTCTTGGCCTCGCCGGGGATGAGACTGCAGTCGAGGGTGCCGGACGGCGCGGGTGTCGGAGTGGGCGACGGGGCCGCGAAGGCGTGGGTGGCCAGCAGCACGGCCGAGGTCTGGACGGCTGTCACGACTCCGGCGAGCCGGAGCAGGCGGCGCGGCTTACCGGGCATACGTGAACCCTCCGTACTCCTCGATGGCCTTGCTGATCTCGTCGGACGTGGCGGCGGCATCGTCGCCGGGGACCGGCGCGGGGCCGTCCTGCTGTGTGTCGTGCACGATCTTCCAGTCGCCGTCGGTCCACTGGAGGTCGAAGGTCCAGGTCTTCCACGACGAGGTGACCGGGTCGGTGGAGGTCGTCCCGGACATGCCGATGAGGCCCAGGTACCAGACGGCGACCTTGGCGCTCGCGGCGGAGTAGGACTGGGCGGTCGTGCCCACCGGCACCACGCGCGAGACGAAGGTGTCGCCCTGCGGTGCGTTGCCGTCGGCGTCGAGGCCCATCCTCGCGAGGAAGTCGGTCGAGTACGCCTGATCCATCGGGGCCTTCAGAGCGGCCGCTGCGGTGGCGGTGTAGACCGTGTCGACGAGGTCGTGCCGGCTGTCCTCCTGGAACATGCCGGTCGAGCCCAGGGCCACCGCGAAGTTGGCGGCGGCCGACTCCGCTCCCTGCTTGGTGTGGGCGAAGCCCGAGGGGATGCCGCCCGTCTTCGACTGCACCGGCTTCGTGCCCGTGGGGGTCGTGCTGGTGGCGTTCGGCTTGTCGCCGCCCGTCGGAGCGGACGACCCGGAAGAGGAATCGTCTCCTCCACGGTTCGCGAAGGCGATCGCCGCGATCAGCACGACGACGACGCCGACCACCGTCACCATGCTGCGAGAGGGGCCGCGCGCGCCTCTGCGGGCTCCGCCGTAGGGGTCGTCCTCGGGCAGCCGGAGGCGTGTTCCGCCGTAGCGGTGGCCCTCGTCGGTGCGCGTGGGTTCGCCGTAGTCGTTCTCGTCGCCGGGAGTCATGCCGGGTACGCCCCCTCGTTGCCGTACCGGAACGCGTAGCAGTACGACGGTAGCCGTGCTGGTTCCCGCGCGGGCGCGGTGTGGTGACTCGACATCAGGGACATCAGGGAAACGCAACCTCAGCCGGTGGGCACGACAGGTGGGTGGGGACGGGGGGCCGGGCGTGCCCGGACGGGACTGGGGGTGCTGCGGGGCCGCAGCTACACCGCCATGCCGTACACGATCGTGAACAGCGTCCCCAGGGAACCGATGATGAAGACGCCTGTCAGCCCGGCGATGATGAGGCCCTTGCCCTGTTCCGCACTGAAGGTGTCCCGCAGGGCCGTCGCGCCGATGCGCTGTTTGGCCGCGCCCCAGATGGCGATGCCGAGGCAGAGGAGGATGGCGACCGCCATCACGACCTCGATCATCACCTTCGCCTCGTTGCCCAGGCTGCCGAAGGGCCCCCAGTCGGGAGCGATCCCGCCGATGATGGTGTTGATGTCGCCCTTGTCGGCCGCGAACAGCATGTAAGTCACCGCCCCTGGTGGGTAGTTCCGCCGCCCTCTGCCGGTGTGCAGAGGTCACGTCTCATTCTCGCCGACAAAGTCGCCGTCGTATGTCGACTTGGCGTCATTGACAGGCGGGATTCGTACGAATAGCTCGTATGGTCACTCTGTGTATCACGGCAGGTCACGCCGGGCAACGAGGCCGGAGCGGAACCTGTGGTGTGGTTCCGTCGTTAGCCCACTTCACGGCCCTGTGCGGTTTCTGACGGCCGGTCGGGTGAGCGTACGTTTCGATGTTCTCACGAGGAAGGGCGAACGGGCCGCGGCTGGGTGCCGCGGCCCGTTCGCCCTTTCGCCACGGGTGGCCCCCACGGCCCACTGTGGCTGATCGGTGTGACGGGAGGTCAGGTCATCCGGTGAAGGCGTCCGTCCCCTCGGGGGTGCCGAGGCCGGTGGGGCCGTCGTAGCCGGAGCGGGCGGTGCAGAGGTAGGACGCGCTGGAGGAGCAGGTGCCGTTGCTGCCGCTGGTGACGTCGTTCAGGGCGGAGGTGCCGGCGGCCGCGTAGGGGTACGAGGCCGGGTAGTCGCTGCTGCCGGGGGTGCCGGCGAGGGCGTAGACGGCGGCGATGATGGGCGAGGAGGCGCTGGTGCCGCCGAAGGTGTACCAGCCGGCGGTGACGCCGTAGGAGTCGTAGACGGAGACGCCGGTCGCCGGGTCGGCCACGGCCGAGACGTCGGAGACGGTGCGCTTGGCGCAGCCGGTGTCGGTCTGCCAGGTCGGCTTGGCGTCGTAGGCGGAGCAGCCGGAGCCGGTGCCCTCGGTGGAGCTGGTGTTCCAGACCTTCTCGGTCCAGCCGCGGGAGTTCGAGGACGTGGACAGGGCGGTGCCGCCGACGGACGTCACGTACCTGGAGGCGGCCGGGTACTCGGCCCCGTAGCCCTCGTCGCCCGCGCTGACGGTGATGGCGACGCCGGCGTGCTTGAAGTACGAGGTGTCGTACGAGGTGTCCGAGGAGGACTCGGAGCCGCCGTAGCTGTTGGACACGAACTTCGCGCCCAGCGTGACGGCCTCGTTCACGGCCTTGCCGAGGTTGGTCATGGAGGCGGAGGTCGCCTCGACGAGCAGGATCTTGCAGTTCGGGCAGACCGCGCTGGCCATGTCGAGGTCGAGGGACTCCTCCTCGGCCCAGCCGCTGTCGGCGGAGGGCAGCGAGGTCGTCGAGCCGGTCTGGCTCACCTTCTTGAAGCAGCCGCTCGCCACCGTGCAGGCGGGGAGGCCGTAGTAGGAGCGGTACTTGGCGAGGTCGGCGGCTGCGTTCGGGTCGTCGTACGCGTCGACGATGGCGATGGTCTCGCCGGAGCCGTTGCTGGAGGCGGCGTCGGCCAGGCCGTAGGCGTCCTGGAGGTCGGACGGCCCGTAGCCGGTGGGGGACGCGGCGGCCGCCTTCGGGGTGACGCCGGCGGTCCGGCCGGTGTCGGCGGCGCGTTCCTTCTGGAAGGCGGTGGTGCCGCCGGTGACGCGGAAGGAGTTGCAGGTCAGGTCGCCCTTGTGCTTGGGGGTGGCACAGGGGGTGGCCGCCCAGGTGACCTTCGAGGACGTCGTCTTGGCGGTGGTGGCGGGCGCCGCGCTCGCCTGGGCCGCGGTGCCGAGTCCGGCGAGCACGAGGGCGGCGGCGCCGAGGACGGAGGCGCCGGCGCGGCGGCGTCGGCCGGATCTGGCGGGGGAGGCGGGGGAAGTCGTCGTACGCAACGGACAGCTCCTGATGATGGGGTGACAGGGGCGGTGCGGGTGGGGGGTGATGCGTGCCACCGGTACGTGGTCTCCGGAGGCGGGCGGCGGCCCACGACGACTGTTCCTTTGTTGAGTACGCGACAACAAGATGCCTGGCGGAATCCTGACTTCCGCCATACCGGAGGGGGCGGGTGATTGCTGATCAATGGCGGGGGGATGGTGCGGCGATGGCCGTCACTTGACCTCCGGTGACCTCAGGTGGCCTCCGGTGCGGTCAAGTGGCTTCGGTGTGGCGGGACTTCGACTTGCATGGTGTCGCCGGCCGCGCGCGGATGCGGGCGGGTCGGGGGCGGCGGGCGGGCCGGCTGGCCGGGGGGCCGGGGTTGGGCGGGCCGGGGGCCGGCGGGTGACGTCGAGCCGGGGGTGACGCCGGGCGGGGTGAGGAGTGCGTCCCGGGCAGGTCTGTGCTGCCGTCCAGGGGGCATCCGTACGGGAGAGCGAAGGAGGAACGATTGTGCGAGCCGAGTGCGGGTAGCGTCGGAAGTGCTATCTGTCGCTTCTCTCACCTTCGTGGGACACAGTGGATCCGATGAACCGAAAAGCGCTGCTCGGTGCGGTCGTGCTGCTGGCCGTCACCTCCGCCTCCGAGGCGGCCGCCGACGGGGGCCCCGGGCCCCTGGGGGTGACGGCCGTGGCCGCGTCGACGCCGCAGTCCGCGAAGGTCGGCGCGCTGTTCGCGGCGGACGACGCGGACGCCGGCAGGCTGGCCGGCCGGCACGTCTGCACGGCGTCCGTGGTGCACAGCCCGCACCGCGATCTCATCGTCACGGCGGCGCACTGTCTGCTCGACGCAGGCGACGTGGCGTTCGTCCCCGGCTACCGGGACGGCGAGGCCCCCTACGGCGTCTGGAAGGTCGCGAAGGTCTTCCTGCCCGACGGGTGGACGCGAGGGCAGGACGAGGACAGCGACGTGGCGTTCGCCACGCTCGAGGAGCAGGACGGCGAGGGCGTCGAGGACGTGGTCGGCGGCAACCGGTTCGCCCCGGGCACCGCCACGGGAGCCACGGCCGTGACCGTCACGGGATACCCCAATGCCGCTGAGGCGCCGATCCGGTGCGTGAACAAGCCCACCGCCCACACCGGCACCCAGCAGCGCATAGCCTGCCCCGGCTTCTCCGGCGGCACCAGCGGCAGCCCGTGGGTGAACGGCTACGGCGAGGTCGTCGGCATACTGGGCGGTCACGAGCAGGGCGGATCCACGGACGACGTCTCGTACAGCGTGGTCCTGGGACCGGAGGCCGCGCAGCTGTACCGGGAGGCGGCCTCCGATTCCCAGGAGCCCTAGGCGATGGGGTGCACGAGCTGGGTGGTGAGCTCGTAGCGGGCGCCGACGACGGCCAGCTCGCCGGCCGAGATCTTCGCGGCGAGGTCGGGCTCGGCGGCGAGATGTGAGCGGACGGCTCGTATGTTGGCGTCGACGGTCGAGTCGACGCGGGCGTCGCCGGTCTTCGTGCGGTCGATGGACGGGGATATCCGGTCCGCCAGATACTGGATGTGAGCGGGCAGCCGCTCACCGGTCAGATCCGCCTGCACCGCGGCCTTCACCGCGCCGCACGACTGGTGCCCGAGCACCATGACCAGCGGTATCCCCAGTTCCAGCACTCCGTAGGCCACGCTGCCGAGAACGGCCTCGTCGAGCACCTCGCCCGCGCTGCGAACGGTCATCAGGTCACCGAGACCCTGGTCGAACACCAGCTCGGGCGGCACGCGCGAGTCGATGCAGCCGAGGACCACGGCGAAGGGCTGCTGCCCTGCCGTCAGGCTTGTCCGGACCGCGGGCGTCTCGTCCGGATGGCGCTCGCAGTAGGTGCGCCAGCGCCGGTTGCCCGCGGCGAGTTCCCGCAGCGCACCGTCGGCGGTGGTGGGCCGGGGCGCGGCGGCGCGCGGGGTGCCGCCGCGCGAAGCGGTCGCGCGAGGAGCGGCGGAGGCGGGGGCCGCGGCGAGGGCGAGGCCGCCCAGGGTCGCCGTGCCTGCGAGGCCGCGCAGCAGCGCGCGACGGGCGGTGGCGGCCGGAGGGTGCTGGACGGATCTGTGGGGGATGCCTTCAGGATTCACGGGGTGGAACGTATGCCCGAGCCCTTGGGCGGTCGCACGTGTTGCCGAATCATGGCCCCGCATGACGATCACGGGATCGAACGTTGGGCGATGCCTGGCGTCGGCCCGGTCCGCCCTTTACCCGCCGGGCGCGCGCACGACGCCCGGATCGCCTCCCTGGCCAACTGATCTATGTGGCAAGGTCGGTTCGGTGGACGTACTGAAGGCTCAGGACCCCGCGCGGATAGGCGCGCACACGCTTCTCGCACGGCTCGGCGCAGGTGGCATGGGGCAGGTCTACCTCGGGCGCTCGCCCGGTGGACGGCTCGTGGCGATCAAGGTCATCCGGGACGAGATCGTCGACCATCCGGAAGCGCTGACCCGGTTCCGGCGCGAGGTGGAGACGGTGCGGGCGGTCCGCAGCGCGTACACGGCCAACCTCATCGACGCCTCGCTGGACACGGCGCCCTATTGGCTGGCCACGGAGTACGTGCCGGGGCCGACGCTGGGCGGCGCGATACGGGAGCGGGGGCCGTTGCCCTCGGACAGCGCGCGGTCGCTGTTCGCCGCTCTGGCCGAAGCGTTGGCAACCGTCCACGGGTACGGAGTGACACACCGGGACCTCAAACCGCAGAACGTGATCCTCTCGCCGCAGGGGCCGCTGCTCATCGACTTCGGCATCGCCCGCGGGGCGGCGGACACGGCCCTGACGCAGACCGGATTCGCCCCGGGAACGCCCGGATACACGGCACCCGAGGTGCTGATCAGCAATCAGGTGGGCTCGGCCACGGACATGTTCGCCCTCGGGGCGATGCTGGCGTACGTCGTGACGGGACGTCCGCCGTTCGGGTCGGGCCCCACGCACGCGGTGTCGTACCGGGTGGTGCACGAGGACATCGACGTCGGCGGGGTCGAGCCGGATCTGGCCGAGCTCATACAGGACTGCGTGGCCAAGGACCCCGCCCGGCGCCCCGGGCCGGCCGAGGTGATCACCCGCTGCGCGGTGACGTCCGTGCTCGCCGAGGATCCGTTCTACGTTCGCCTCACCAGCGACATCGAGGCCGTGCCGCAGGATCTCCCGGCCGCCAGGGCGGCGGGACTGGTTCCACCGGGACATGGAGCGCCGACACCGCCGGAGGACGCGCCGACCGTCGGGCCCGGCTACGTGCCGACGGCGCTCCCGGGGTATGTGCCCACCTTCGTGCCCCCGGCGCCGACGGCCGTTCCGGGACGGCGACGGTCGCGCCGCACGCCGTGGGTCGTCGCCCTCGCGGTCGCCGTGGTGGTGGGGACGGGAACAGCCGTGACGCTGAAGATGCTGGAAGACAACGGGACAGGGGGGACGGGCGGGGGCTCGTCGTCCTCGGAGTCCCCCACCGCGAGCGCTGTGCCGCACAAGGTGCCGGAGTACATCCTGAACGACCGGGTCTCCCTGGACCGCTGGACTTTGTCGACCGAGCCGGCAGAGGCAGTGCACGGCATCGGCAAGTGCGCCCAGGTCGGCGCCGTCAGCGCACCGAAGGAACTCCAGTACGCGGTGGACGACCTCGACGATCCGGACTCCGCCACCGTCGTCAGACGCGCGAGAATCACCTTCCGCTTCAAGTACGCGGAGATCGAGGACAAGAAGCCGGCCCCGTACTACGTCTCGGTGGGCGTGAAACCGCCGCACGAGATAGACGCCGACACGGGCAAGCCGTACGAGGTGATGATGGAGAGCAAGAACGTCGGCTACACGAGCAAGCCCGTGGACATCTACGAGCACTGGAAGGAAGGCGGGTTCGTCGAGTTGACCTACCCCGACGACTTCCAGGGACACTTCTCCGCGAGCAAAGGCGAGGCGGCGATCCCCGTGGTCAACGACCCGGGTGACTGGACCGCCGTCATCTATCACGTCAAGAGCAGCCCGACCGACTACGAGAGCATCGGTTGCACCGGATTCCGGGTGGGAAGCTCATAGACTGACGGGGGCAGAATCCCGCGCGGACGAGGGGCGGTTGACGGTGCGTAAGGCGTGGCTCCTGACGGCTGCCCTTGCCGGGGCGGGGCTCAGCTTCGTGATGCTTCTCGTCGTCGGCGTGTACGTCGTCGCAGGGAACATCGTCAACGGCGTGGGCGGCAAGAGCGTAGGTCTGGCCAAGGGGGCCGTGCCGGCTGCGTACCAGGCGCTCGTGCAGAAGTGGGGAAACCACTGCCCCGCGATCAATCCCGCGCTGCTCGCCGCGCAGCTGTACCAGGAGAGCGGATTCAACCCCAACGCCAAGAGTCCGGCGAAGGCGGAGGGAATAGCTCAGTTCATCCCCGGAACGTGGGCCACGCACGGCGTCGACGGCGACGGCGACGGCGACCGTGACGTCTGGGATCCGAATGACGCGATTCCATCGGCGGCCGCGTACGACTGCCAGCTCGCCTCGTACGTCAAGACCGTCCCGGGAAACATCACGCACAACATGCTCGCCGCCTACAACGCGGGACCGGACGCGGTCATCAAATACGGGGGTGTGCCCCCGTACAGCGAGACCCGAACGTACGTGAAGACGATCACGACGCTCGAGAAGTCCTTTGCTGCTCCTGTTTCTCGGGTGGATCCGTCCAAGCAGGCCGCGGGGGCCATCTACTTTGCGCAGAAGAAGCTCGGCACGCCTTATCTGTGGGGTGGGAACGGCACCGCTGATCAGGGAGGACGGTTCGACTGCTCCGGGCTGACCAAGGCCGCCTACGAGAGCGTCGGGATCACCCTGCCCCGGGTCGCCAACGATCAGTACAACGCCGGGCCGCATCCGAAGCGGAGCGAGCTGCTGCCGGGGGACCTGGTGTTCTTCTCCACCGATCTCAACAACTCGCGGGCCATCCACCACGTCGGGATGTACGTGGGCGGCGGGTACATGATCGACGCGCCCTACACGGGGGCCGTCATCCGGTTCGACCCCATCGACACCGCTGAGTACTTCGGAGCCACCCGGGTCACCGAAGATGGCGCGAAAGCGCTCCCGACGAGGGTGTGAGGCGGGCCGGAACCCAGGCTCTGAGCTGCGCGGATCTGTCTCTCTTCGATAACGTCTGAGTGATCATTCAGTGGAGAGTGGAACGTATCAACCGGGGCCGTGCGTTCCTGTTGAAGCGGGCGCATGCGAGGCGCGCCGAGCAGAACACGATGAAGGGGCCGCAGCACCATGGCTGGACTCGCCGAATCCGGGTCGAACCCCGACGTCGACCTGCTCTACGACATCAACGGGCTGGCCGAGGACGCCCCGCACTGGCTCAACCGCATCGTCGAATTCGTCGGTGAATACGGGCTGTTGCTCGCCATGGTCCTGCTGATCGTGTGGTGCTGGTGGGGAGTGCGCCGCCGGCCGGGCGGGGCCGAGGAGGCCGCCTCCTCCGTGGCCGCCCTGGTGTGGGCGCCGCTCGCCGCCGCCGTCGCCGTGCTGGTGAACGTGCCGATAAGAGGGTTCGTCGAGCGGCCGCGGCCCTTCCGCGATCACCAGGGCCTCGAGGTGCTCGTCTCCGGCAAGACCGACTACTCGTTCGTGAGCGACCACGCGACGCTGACCATGGCCATGGCCGTGGGGCTGTTCGTCGCCCACCGGAGGTTCGGGCTCGTCGGGATAGGGATGGCCCTGCTCGAGGGGTTCTGCCGGGTCTACATGGGCGTGCACTATCCGACCGACGTGATCGGCGGGTTCGCGCTCGGCACCGCCGTGGCGCTGCTGCTGTCGCCGGTCGCCTCCATGCTGCTCACCCCGGTGCTGAGGGCCGTCGACCGGTCGCCCCGGATGGGCCGGCTGGTGCGCAGCCGGTCGGCTCGGGCCGACGACCTGGAGGGGTTCGCCCGCGGCGCCCGGCCCGAGGTCGCCGCGGAGGAGCGGGACCTCGCCGCCTGACGCCGTCTTCGGGCCTCGGGCTTCAGAGGGCCTGGGGGTAGGTGAAGAAGCCGTTGGGGTCGTAGTGCTGCTTCAGCCGGGTCAGGCGGGGGAGCGCGTCGCCGTAGTAGGCCTTGCGCCAGTTCGTCAGGGTCGGGTCCGCGTAGTTCTGGTAGGCCGCGCCCGAGGCGTACGGGGCCATCGCCCGGTGGGCGGTGTTCAGCCAGGACTGCGCCGCCGTCCCCGCCGTGCCGGCCCGCCAGGACGCGATGTACTGGGCCAGCATGCGTGAGCGGCGGTGGACGAACGCGGTTGCCAGCGGCGAGACCCGGTTCACCGCGCCGCCCAGCGCCGTCAGCGCGATGCTGCCCGTGCCGCCCTGCACCGACGTGATCTGCTTCAGCAGGGTCTGGATGCCCGCCGCCGAGAGCGAGACGTCGAAGAAGTCCGAGCGGGCCGCGTACGTCTCCCGGCCCAGCGCGCCCTGCGGGGAGCGGCCCGGCGTGGAGCCCGGCAGGTGGCACTGGGCGTCCGAGGTGAAGGACGAGCAGCCGGCGTAGATCTCCATCGCCGCCTCGTACGTGCGCCGACGCAGGGACACGTTCGTCGCGGGGGCGCCGACCCGGTCCGCGAGGCGGTCGACGGCGTTCTCGAGCTGACCGTACGTGCCGATGCAGAACGCGGCGACGGAGATGGTGGGGGTGCCGCCGGGGGCGTTCGCCACGTGGAGGGAGGACCAGATCTCGTCGGGCTGGGCCGGACCCCACTCCTGCCACGCCTTGACCACCGCGGCCGCCTTCGACCAGGGCCAGGTGAGGTAGCCCGTCACCGCCTGGGGCGCGGGGTGGGTCTTGAACTCCAGCTCGGTGACGACGCCGAAGTTGCCGTTGCCCGCTCCGCGCAGGGCCCAGAAGAGGGCCGTGTTCCTCGTCGCGTCGGCGGTGAGCTGCTTGCCGTCCGCGGTGACGACGGTGGCGCGGGTGAGGCTGTCGCAGGTCAGGCCGTAGGCGCGGGAGACCACACCGTGGCCGCCGCCCAGCACGAGGCCGGAGACGCCGACCGTCGGGCAGGAGCCCGCGGGGATCGTCACGCCCTTCGCCGCGAGCGCCCGGTAGACGTCGATCAGCTTGGAGCCCGCGCCGACCACGGCCGAGCCGCCGCTCGCCCGGACCCGGTTCAGCCTGGAGACGTCGATGATCAGTCGGCCGTCGCCGGAGGACCAGCCGCCGTAGGAGTGGCCGCCGTTGCGGATCGCGGCCTTGATCCGGTGGGCGCGGGCGTAGGCCATGACCGTACGGATGTCGTCGGCGTGGGCGACGTAGGCCACCGCCGCGGGCTTCAGGCCGTCGAAGCGGGTGTTGTACAGCTGACGGGCCGCCGCCCAGGAGGCCTCGCCGGGGCGGACCAGCGTGCCGTCCAGGCCGCGGGCCAGGGCGGCCCAGTCGGCGGGGGCGGAGACGCTGGTCGTCGTGAGGAGGGTCGTCCCGTCGGACCTGTCGCCGTCGGCGGTTCCGGTGCCGGAGGCGGCGCCGCTCGCGCTGCCGCCGTTCGCCTTGCACGCGGTCGCTGCCGCCGCGACCGCGGCCGCGCCGCCTGCGATGAACGTACGCCGTTCCATGTTCGTGCGCCTTCCCTCGGCCGCTGTCGGCTTCACAGAGCGAGACGGGGCCACGAGACCACAGGTTCCGCCGGCCGCCGGCGGTGACGGAACGGTGACGTCCGCCGGACGGGCCTGCCGTCGGGCGGGCCTGCCGTCGGGCGGGCCGGGACGCGAGCCGGCGGCGGCCGGTCAGCCGTGGGCGTGGGTCTCCGCGTCCGATCTGGCCATGCTTCTTGCTCTGCGGGCCGGGCCGCGCCACCCGCAGGTGCAGCGGGCGAGACAGAAACGGCCTTGTTCGACGGTCGTGGTGCGGTGTTCCCCGTCGGTGCGGGGGGAGGGCGAGCCGTCCTGCTGCGTCACATGGACAACGTTACCCAGCCTCGGCGGTCCGCCGTCGGTCCGGGCCGCGTGACGGGGGCACCCGGCCGTCGTTAATCGGAGCGACGGGGGGTCCGTGACGGACGTACCGGCTGGGGGTTGGCAGGCCATGGCGGAGCGGGGTCGGAGGAAGGCGGGCGGAGCGGTCCTGTCCGGGATCGTGTCCGGGATCGTGGCCGGGATCTGCCTGTGCGCCGCGGGGTGTTCGGCCGGTCCGGCCGCCGTCGAGGACGGGCGGGCGACCGACCCCGTGCGGACGCTGCACCGGGCCGCGGACGCCCTCGTCGCGGCGGGCACGTCGAAGGCCCGTACGTCGATGGAGATGGCCACCGGCGGGACCCTGGTGACCATCCGCGGGCAGGGCGTCTACGACTACCGCAGGCAGCTCGGGCAGCTGAAGGTGCTGCTGCCGCAGGACCCCGCCGGCACCAGTGAGCACCGCCCGATCACCGAACTCCTCGCTCCTGGAGCCCTGTTCATGAAGAACCGGGGAGCCGGGGTGCCGGACGACAAGTGGGTGCGGGTGGCGACGGCGACCCTGTCCGACGGGAACCTGGTGACCGGTGGGGCCACCGATCCGTTCGCCGCCGCCGAGGTGCTGCGCGGGACGCGCACGGCGACGTACGTGGGGCGGACCGAGGTGGCCGGGACCGCGGTGCGGCACTACCGGGGCACCGCCGATCTGACGGAGGCCGCCGAGGACGCGTCGGCGGGCGGACGGGACGCGCTGCGGGCGGCGGCGAAGGGGTTCGCCACGGCTCGGGTGCCGTTCGACGTCTACCTCGACGACGAGGGGCGGATCCGCAAGATCCGGCACCGGTTCAGCTTCGTGAACGGGCAGCGGAAGGAACCCGTCGCCGTCGCCTCGACGACTTTGCTGTACGACTTCGGCGCTCCCGTCCAGGTGCGGCTGCCGGCCGCGGCCGACATCTACGCCGGGCGGATCGCGGAGTAGCGGGCTCCGACCGGACCGAGTGTTTTCGGCCACAGGGCGGTCGTAAGGACTAGCCCGTCCGTGCCATGCGCGCCGTGTGGGCCGCTCCCTACTCTAGGAAGCCGGTGACGGCAGAGACGAGGTGATGCGCGTGGCTCCGGGCGGCGGCGGCACGGCAGTTCAGGACCACGTGGCCCTCGCCGAGATCGAACTGTGCGGGGAGCTGATCATCGCGGCCTCGGCGGCCGGGGAGGAACGGCTCAGTATGGAGAGCATCGACCAGGTGCTGCGGGTGGGAGAGGAGCGGGCCGGGAGGGAAGGGGCCGCCGGCTCAGGTGCGCAGTAGGCGGGCGATCGCCCTCGTCGCCTCTTCCACCTTCTCGTCGATCTCGTCGCCGCCCTTGAGGGCCGCGTCGGCGACGCAGTGCCGCAGGTGTTCCTCCAGGAGCCGCAGGGCGAAGGACTGCAGGGCCTTGGTGGAGGCGGACACCTGGGTGAGTATGTCGATGCAGTAGGTGTCCTCGTCGACCATGCGCTGCAGGCCTCGGATCTGGCCCTCGATGCGGCGCAGGCGCTTGAGGTGTTCGGCCTTCTGCTCGTGGTAGCCGTGGACCGCTCCGGCCGGATGCTCCGGGTGCTCCGGGGCGGTGGGGGTGTGCGGGTCGGGGGCCGAGAGGGCTTCCGCGTCGGCCTCGGTGGTCGTCATCGTGCCCTCCAGCGCTCCGGCTCCAGACATATACCCCTACTGGGTATATCGTACCGAACTTCGGCGGGAGCCCGGCCCCCGGCCCGACAGGTCCGGTCGCCCCCCTGCCGACCGCTCCGGCCGATGGGCGACACTGGGGGGCGGCCCCATTAGCCGTGGCCGGATGATGCGCCTAGCATCAGCCTGACCGAAACCGATGCATCTTGAGGACCCCAACGTGCGCTTTCGTCTGACCCCCAGGGAGACGAGCTTCTACGACATGTTCGCCGCATCCGCGGACAACATCGTCACGGGCTCGAAACTCCTGATGGAACTGCTCGGGGCGGACCCCGCCGGCCGGGCCGAGATCGCAGAGCGCATGCGGGCCGCGGAACACGCAGGCGACGACGCGACGCACGCGATCTTCCACCAGCTGAACTCCTCGTTCATCACGCCGTTCGACCGCGAGGACATCTACAACCTCGCGTCCTCCCTCGACGACATCATGGACTTCATGGAGGAGGCCGTCGACCTGGTCGTCCTCTACAACGTCGAGGAACTGCCCAAGGGCGTCGAGCAGCAGATCGAGGTGCTGGCGCGGGCGGCCGAACTGACGGCCGAGGCCATGCCGAACCTGCGGACCATGGAGAACCTCACCGAGTACTGGATCGAGGTCAACCGGCTCGAGAACCAGGCCGACCAGATCCACCGGAAGCTGCTCGCGCATCTCTTCAACGGCAAGTACGAGGCCATCGAGGTGCTCAAGCTGAAGCAGATCGTGGATGTGCTGGAGGAGGCCGCCGACGCCTTCGAGCACGTGGCCAACACGGTGGAGACCATCGCGGTCAAGGAGTCCTGAGCCCTTCATGGACACCTTTGCTCTGATCGTGACCATCGGCGTCGCGCTCGGATTCACCTACACCAACGGTTTTCACGACTCCGCGAACGCGATCGCCACGTCGGTCTCCACCCGGGCGCTGACGCCGCGCGCGGCGCTGGCCATGGCGGCGGTGATGAACCTCGCGGGCGCGTTCCTCGGCAGTGGCGTCGCGCACACCGTCAGCAAGGGGCTGATCGAGACCCCCTCCGGTTCCACGGGCATGGCGATCCTGTTCTCCGCGCTCGTCGGGGCGATCGTGTGGAACCTCGTCACCTGGTACTTCGGGCTGCCGTCGTCCTCGTCCCACGCCCTGTTCGGCGGGATGGTGGGCGCCGCGCTGGCGGGCGGGACGGAGGTCATCTGGTCCGGGGTGCTCGAGAAGGTCGTCATTCCGATGTTCCTCTCGCCGGTGGTGGGACTCGTCGCCGGTTATCTGGTGATGACCGCCATCCTGTGGATGTTCCGGCGGGCCAATCCGCACAAGGCCAAGCGGGGTTTCCGCATAGCCCAGACGGTGTCGGCCGCGGCCATGGCGCTCGGGCACGGTCTGCAGGACGCGCAGAAGACGATGGGCATCGTGGTGATGGCGCTCGTCATCGGCGACGTCCAGGGGCCGGACGCCCCGATCCCGGTCTGGGTGAAGATCGCCTGTGCCGTGATGCTGTCGCTCGGCACGTACGCGGGCGGCTGGCGCATCATGCGGACGCTCGGACGGAAGATCATCGAACTGGACCCGCCGCAGGGCTTCGCCGCGGAGACGACCGGCGCGTCGATCATGTTCACCACGGCGTTCCTGTTCAAGGCGCCGATCTCCACCACGCATGTGATCACCTCGGCGATCATGGGTGTCGGGGCGACGAAGCGGATCAACGCCGTGCGCTGGGGTGTCGCCAAGAACATCGTGCTGGGCTGGTTCATCACGATGCCGGCGGCCGCGATCGTCGCCGCGTGCTCCTTCTGGATCGTGGATCTGGCCTTCCTGTAGATCCCCGCCCCCACGGCAAGGAAAGGGCCCGCCCCCGGGAGCAGGGGCGGGCCCTTTCGTGTGCCTCGCGGTGGCACCGCCATGCAGCACCGCGAGGGGTCCGGTCAGCCGAAGCGGCCTGAGATGTAGTCCTCGGTGGCCTGCACCGACGGGTTGGAGAAGATGCGCGCGGTGTCGTCCAGCTCGATCAGCTTGCCGGGCTGGCCGACCGCGGCCAGGTTGAAGAAGGCCGTGCGGTCCGAGACGCGCGCCGCCTGTTGCATGTTGTGCGTCACGATGACGATCGTGAAGCGTTCCTTCAGCTCGCCGATCAGGTCCTCGATGGCGAGCGTCGAGATGGGGTCGAGGGCCGAGCAGGGCTCGTCCATCAGCAGGACCTTCGGCTCCACCGCGATGGCGCGGGCGATGCACAGACGCTGCTGCTGGCCGCCCGAGAGGCCCGAGCCCGGCTTGTTGAGACGGTCCTTGACCTCGTTCCAGAGGTTCGCGCCCTGGAGGGACTTCTCGACGACGTCGGCCAGTTCGCTCTTCTTGTACGAGCCGTTCAGCCGCAGGCCGGCCGCCACGTTGTCGAAGATCGACATGGTGGGGAACGGGTTCGGGCGCTGGAAGACCATGCCGACCTCGCGGCGGACCGACACCGGGTCCACGCCCGCGCCGTACAGGTCCTCGTCGTCCAGCAGCACCTTGCCCTCGACCCGGCCGCCCGACGTCACCTCGTGCATACGGTTCAGCGTGCGCAGGAACGTGGACTTGCCGCAGCCGGAGGGGCCGATGAAGGCCGTCACCGAGCGCGGCTCCACGGTCATCGAGATGTCGTCGATCGCCTTGTGGGATCCGTAGTACGCGGTCAGTCCGCTGACGTCGATTCGCTTGGCCATGTCTTCCACTTCACTTCCCGGTCATATGGATCAGTCGCTGCATGGCCGCTTCAGCGACCGGTCTGCGGGGCCTTCCAGCGGGCGATGCCGCGGGCCACCAGGTTCAGGATCATCACGAAGGCGATCAGCGTGAGCGACGCCGCCCAGGCGCGGTCGTAGGCCGCCGACGAACCCGCGCTCTGCGCGTACTGCTGGTAGATGTACAGCGGCAGCGACGCCTGCGCTCCCTCGAAGGGGTTGGCGTTGATGAACGGGTTGCCGAAGACCAGGAGCAGGACCGGAGCCGTCTCGCCCGCGATGCGGGCGACCGCCAGCATCACGCCCGTGATGATGCCTCCGATGGACGTCGGGACGACCACCTTGAGGATCGTGCGCCACTTGGGGACGCCCAGGGCGAGCGAGGCCTCGCGCAGCTCGTTCGGGACGAGCTTCAGCATCTCCTCCGTCGAGCGCACGACCACCGGCATCATCAGGATCGCCAGGGCGAGGGAGCCCGCGAAACCGAACGGCTGCAGGTCGAGCATCAGCATCAGGCTGAGGATGAACAGACCCGCCACGATGGAGGGGATGCCGGTCATGACGTCGACGAAGAACGTGACCGCCTTCGCGAGGCCGCCCCGGCCGTACTCGACCAGGTAGATCGCCGTCAGGATGCCGACGGGCGCGCCGATCGCGGTGGCGAGTCCCACCTGCTCCAGGCTGCCGAGGATCGCGTGGTAGATGCCGCCGCCGGGCTCGCTGTCCGCCACCACGCCCATGGAGTGGGTGAGGAAGTAGACGTCCAGGACCTTCACGCCCCGCATGATCGTCGTCCACAGGAGCGAGACCAGCGGGACCACGGCCAGCAGGAACGCCACCCAGACCAGGCTCGTCGCGATCCGGTCCTTGGCCTGGCGCCGGCCCTCCACCTTCGCGGCGATGCCGTAGGTGCCGAGGACGAACAGGATGCCGGCGATCAGGCCCCACTGGACCTTGCTGTCGAGGCCGCCGGCGAGGCCGATGACGGCCGCGAGGGCGAGGGAGCCGGCCGCGATGGCCCACGGGGACCACGTCGGCAGGCTCGCGCCGCGGAGCGTGCTGGGGCTCTTGTCGGCTACTGCGCTTGCGTGGCTCATGCGTTGGCCCCCGAGTACTCCTTGCGGCGGGCGATGATCATGCGTGCCGCGCCGTTGACCAGCAGGGTGATGACGAACAGGACCAGGCCGGAGGCGATGAGCGCGTCACGGCCGAACTCCGTCGCCTCGTTGAACTTGCTGGCGATGTTCTGGGCGAAGGTGCCGCCGCCGGGGTTCAGCAGGCTGGCGTGGATGTCGAAGTCGGGCGAGAGGACCGTGGCCACGGCCATCGTCTCGCCGAGTGCGCGGCCGAGGCCGAGCATCGAGGCCGAGATGACGCCGGAGCGGCCGAAGGGGATCACCGCCATGCGGATGACCTCCCAGCGGGTTGCGCCCAGCGCCAGGGCCGCCTCCTCGTGCATCTGCGGGACCTGGCGGAAGACCTCGCGGCTGACGTTGGTGATGACCGGAAGGATCATCACGGCCAGCAGGATGCCCACCGTGAGCATCGAGCGCGGGGCGCCCTGGTCCCAGGAGAAGACACCGGTCCAGCCCAGGTAGTCGTCCAGCCAGCCGAACAGGCCGTCCATGTGCGGCACGAGGACCAGGGCGCCCCAGAGGCCGTACACGATGGACGGGACGGCGGCCAGCAGGTCGATCACGTACGCGACGGGGCCGCTCATGCGGCGCGGGGCGTAGTGGGTGATGAAGAGGGCGATCGCGACGGCGATCGGGACCGCGATGACCATCGCGATGACCGACGAGACCACCGTGCCGAAGGCGAGGACCGCGATGCCGAACTGCGGCGGCACGAGGCTGGTGTTCCACTCGAAGGCCGTCAGGAAGTTGGCGTCGTCCTTGCTGATGGCGAGGCTCGCGCGGTAGGCGAGGAAGACCGCGATCGCGGCCATGATCACCAGCAGGAAGATGCCCGAACCACGCGAGAGGGCCAGGAAGATCCGGTCACCGGGCCGGGTGGCGCCGCGTGCCGCGCGCTTCTCGTCGGCCGTCAGGAGGAGCGGGGCCGTCGAGAGGTCTGACGTGTCCAGCGGGGTCGTCGGGCGTGGGGTGTCGTCGGTGTCTGACTTGTGCGTCTCTATGTCCATGGGGGTCTCCGGTCTGCGGAGCCGCCTGTGGGTGTGGGCGGCTCGGGTGGGGCCGGATCGCGGGCGGCGGCCCCTGGCGGCGGTGCACCGGACGGGTGCGGTCCGGACCGGGTCGTCCCCGGAGCCGGACCGCACCGCTCAGATCAGCTCAGGCCCTCGATGGTGGTGCGGACCTTGGCGATGATGGCGTCGGGGATCGGCGCGTAGTCGATGCCCGAGAGGATGCCCTGGCCGTCCTCGCTGGCGATGTAGCGCAGGAACGCCTTGGTGGCGGGCAGGGTGTCGGCCTTGTTGCCCTTGTCGCAGGCGATCTCGTACGTGACCAGGGTAAGCGGGTAGGCGCCGTCGGCCTTGGTGTTGTAGTCCAGCTTCAGCGACAGGTCGCTGCCGGTGCCGACGACCTGCGCGGCGGCGACGGCCTTCGTGGCGCCGTCCGAGGAGGGCTTGACCGGGGCCGCGGCACCGGTGTTGACGGCGACCGTGCCGAGACCGTCCTTGGCGTACGACAGCTCCATGTAGCCGATCGCGCCGTTGGTCTGCTTGACGCCCTGCGCGACGCCGGAGGAGCCGGCCGCGGCCTGGCCGCCCTTGGCCTGCCAGGCCTTGCCGCCGGAGTACTTCCAGTCGTTCGGGGCGGCGGCGATCAGGTACTTGGTGAAGTTGTCCGTGGTGCCGGACTCGTCCGAGCGGTGGTACGGCTGGATCTTCAGGTCGGGCAGCTTCGCGCCGGGGTTCAGCTTGGCGATCGCGGCGTCGTTCCAGTTGGTGATCTTGCCGTCGAAGATCTTGGCGATCGTCGAGGCGTCGAGGACGAGGTTGTCCACGCCGGAGACGTTGTAGGCGACGGCGATCGGGCCGGCCACCATCGGCAGGTCGATGCCCTGGCCGCCCTTGCAGACGGACTTGGAGGCGGCGACGGCGTCGGGCTTCAGTGCCGAGTCCGAACCGGCGAAGGCGACCTGACCCTGCGTGAAGGCGGTGACGCCCGCGCCGGAGCCGGAGCCCTTGTAGTTGACCTGGACACCCGAGCAGGCCTGCGTGAAGTTCTTCACCCAGGCGTCGATCGCGTTCTTCTGCGCGGAGGAGCCGTCGGCGAGCAGCTGGCCCTTGGCGTCGTCGCACTTGATGGACCCGGCGGCCGCGGTGGCGGAGGAGCTGCTGCCACTCTTGGTGCCGGTGTCGTCCGAGCCGCACGCCGTGAGGGCCAGGGCGCCGGAGACCGCGAGAGCACCGAGGGAGAGAGCCCGCCGGTTCATGCGCTGAAGCTTCACTTGAGGAAGGTCCTTCCAGGAGCCGCCGTCCTGAAATCCGGCGGCGTGCGGTGGGTGCGAAGTCTGTTTGGTGTGGACGCGTCCCCTTGGTCGCGTGCCGCACCGGGTAAGGCTGAAATTAGGCAGATCAGGTGAAGGCGCTCACGGACGGGAGTGAACGGGGGGTGAACCCCTGGGGACGGTGCGGTGAGGTCACGGAAAGCTCACGCCGAGGACACGGAGCGGTACCGGCGCGGGGGTGGGGCGTGGGCTGCCGAAACCTCTGGAATCAGCCGTCGGCCGTGAGCCTCCACACCCTTATGCCAGGTGCAGGACCTGCAGCAGTGCGTCCACGAGGGTGCGGTCCCTCGGCTGGGTGAGCCGGTCGCGGGCCGCGGGCGGCGGCAGCCAGAGGAGGCGGTCGACCTCGTCGTTCGGGGTGAAGACCCCGGAGACCGCCTCCGCCGCCCAGTAGCGGACGTGCTTGGGGCGGCCGTTCGCCTCGTAGTCGACGGACGGCAGCGGCACGCCGGGGACGGCCAGGTGACCGGTCTCCTCCTCGACCTCGCGCAGGGCTCCCGTGAGCGCATCCTCGTCGCGTTTCAGCTTGCCCTTCGGGTGCGACCAGTCGTCGTACTTGGGTCGGTGCACGAGACACACCTCCAGTCCGCCGTCCGCCGGGGCGCGACGCCACAGCACACAGCCCGCCGCCCGGACGGTCGTGGTGTCGGGGCCGTCGGAGGCGTCGTCCGGGTTCTTCGCCGTGCTCACCGGTGGTCACCGCCTGTCGGATAGGGGGTGTGCGGTCGGGTCGGTCAGGTGGTCGTGACGGGATGTCTCTGCCAGGAGCGCTGGAACGCGTACCGTGCCGCCTCCACCTCGTGCCGCTGGTCCGCGTGCAGCACGCCGAGCGCGTACGCAGTCGCGGGCGCGATCCGGGGCGTGCGGGCCGCCTGCGCCGCCGCGGCGGCAGCCTCCGAGGCGTCCCGGTGCCGGTCGAGGGCGGCGCCGGCGGCCGGCAGGCGGACGTCGTGCGGCGCAGCGTCCGGTCCGCCGAGGACCTCGCACGCGTACCGGTGCAGACGCAACAGGAGACGGACGTGGTGCCAGGGCGCGTCCTGCGGGTGCGGGGCCGCATCCGCGGAGAGGCCGTGGATCAGGGCCTCCGCGTTGTACGGGCTGCCCGCAGTGATCAGCGGCAGCGCGGCGACGGCGTCGGCGAGGCGTTCCTCGGCCGCGGCGGCGAAGGGGCGCAGATCGGTGGCGGAGGCGGCCGGCGTGAGGGGGACCTCGCTGGCGAGGACGGCGGCCCTGTCCGCGACGGCGTGGAAGCGGGAGGAGCCGAGGGCCTGGAGCGCGGTGGAGTGGGCCCGCGTGCGGGCGAGGGTGAGCTGACGGTCCAGAAGGGCGCCGGCCTTCGCCGCACCGACGGTGAGGTTGCCGCGGTCGGCGGGCGCGGAGGCGGTCGACGAGGACGACGGGGTCGCGGGCCGCGCGGCGGCGGGACGGGCGCCCGCGGCGCGCGGGGCCGTGTCGGCGCGGGAGGCGGTGTCGGCGGGCGAGGCGGTCGTGGTGCGGGCGTCGGTGCCGGTCGGTGCGGCGGTGAGGGTCCCGCCCTGCGGGCCGCCCGCGCCCCGCGCGGTGCGTGCGTCGGCCGCGGCGGGCGCGGTGGGTGCGTGCGCCGCGCTGATCGGGTGAGGAGGGAGGTCGGGCAGGACGGGAGCGCCGGGCGCCGACGGTGTGGCGGGGACGCCCGGTGTGCCCGGTGTGCCCGGTGTGCTGGGGGCGGCCGGGGCGGCCGCGGGCGGCGGTACCAGTGCCGCCGTCGGCTGCGGGGCGGCGCCGGACAGGCGGTTCAGTGCGAGCAGCAGGCGTTCCAGCCGGGCGCCGTAGGCGTGCTCCAGCGCCAACGTGGCGGACAGCCAGGACAGTTCCGACCGGAGTGCCTGCGACCACTCGGCGTCGAGCAGGGGGCGGAAGGTGTGCAGACTGCCGCTGATGCGGCGGGCCGAGCGGCGCAGGGCGCGCGCCGCGTCGTTCCGTTCCTCCGCGCCGCTCACCGGGGAGTGCGACGTGCCGTGCGACGCCGACGCCGCGCTCCCCGCCTCCCGGTGCTGGCGCAGCGCACGGAGGAACTCCGTGGCCTGGGCCCGCAGGTAGCCCTCGAGGGCGTCCCCCGTGTTGACGGGCCCGGCCGCGGAGGCCGAGGCCGTCAGGTCATGGTGTCGCTGTGCCACGCCGGCGCCTCCGGGCGTCTATGAGCATCTCCTGGACGTTGCGCAGGGGGCCGCCTTCCGCGTCGGTCGCGTGCCGGGTCCACTCGCCGTCGGGGCCGAGGTGCCAGGAGGCGGTGGCGTCGGACATGCCCGTCTCCAGGAACCGGTTCAGCGTCGCCCGGTGTGCCGGGTCGGTGACCCTGACCAGGGCTTCGATACGGCGGTCGAGGTTGCGGTGCATCATGTCGGCGCTGCCGATCCACACCTCCGGCTCCCCGCCGTTGCCGAAGCCGAACACGCGGGAGTGCTCGAGGAAGCGGCCGAGGATGGAGCGGACCCGGATGTTCTCCGACAGGCCCGGCACACCCGGGCGCACCGCGCAGATGCCGCGCACCCAGACGTCGACCGGCACGCCCGCCTGCGACGCCCGGTAGAGGGAGTCGATGAGCGCCTCGTCCACGATGGAGTTGACCTTGATGCGGACGTGTGCGGGCCGTCCGGCGCGGTGGTGCTGGATCTCCTTGTCGACCCGTGAGATCAGACCGTCGCGCAACGACTTGGGGGCGACGAGCAGGCGTCGGTAGGTCTCACGGCGGGAGTAGCCGGAGAGCCGGTTGAAGAGGTCGGAGAGGTCCGCGCCGACCTGCGGGTCGGCGGTGAGCAGACCGAGGTCCTCGTAGAGCCGGGCCGTCTTCGGGTGGTAGTTGCCGGTGCCGACGTGGCAGTAGCGCCGCAGCGTGTCGCCTTCCTGGCGGACCACCAGCGACAGCTTGCAGTGGGTCTTCAGACCGACGAGGCCGTAGACGACGTGGCAGCCGGCCTCCTCCAGCTTGCGCGCCCACTTGATGTTGGCGTGCTCGTCGAAGCGGGCCTTGATCTCGACCAGGACGAGGACCTGCTTGCCCGACTCGGCGGCCTCGATGAGCGCGTCCACTATCGGGGAGTCGCCCGAGGTGCGGTACAGGGTCTGCTTGATGGCGAGGACGTCCGGGTCCAGCGCCGCCTGCTCCAGGAACGCCTGCACGGACGTCGAGAAGGAGTCGTACGGGTGGTGCAGCAGGACGTCCCGGCTGCGCAGGGCGGCGAAGATGTCCGGCGGCGACGCCGACTCGACCTCCGCGAGGTCGCGGTGGGTGCCGGCGATGAACTTCTTGTACTTCAGCTCGGACCGGTCGAGGCCGCTGATGCGGAAGAGGCCGGTGAGGTCGAGCGGGCCCGGCAACGGGTAGACCTCGGCCTCGCTGATCTTCAGCTCGCGCACCAGCAGGTCGAGCACCTCGCGGTCGATGGACTCCTCGACCTCCAGGCGCACCGGCGGCCCGAAGCGGCGTCGCATGAGCTCCTTCTCCAGGGCCTGGAGCAGGTTCTCGGCGTCGTCCTCCTCGACCTCGAGGTCCTCGTTGCGGGTGAGGCGGAAGGCGTGGTGCTCCAGCACCTCCATGCCCGGGAACAGCTCCTCCAGGTGGGCGCCGATGACGTCCTCGATGGGGACGTACCGGCCGGGGGAGCTCTCCAGGAAGCGGGACAGCAGCGGCGGCACCTTGACGCGCGCGAAGTGCTTGTGGCCGCTGACCGGGTTGCGCACGACGACCGCGAGGTTGAGCGAGAGACCCGAGATGTACGGGAAGGGGTGCGCGGGGTCGACGGCGAGGGGCGTGAGGACCGGGAAGATCTGGTGCCGGAACAGGGTGAAGAGGCGGGCCTGCTCCTTCTCCGTCAGCTCGTTCCAGCGGACGAGGTGGATGCCCTCCTCCGCGAGCGCGGGGGCGATGTCCTCGTGGTAGGTCGCGGCGTGCCGGGCCATGAGCTCGCGCGAGCGGGCCCAGATCATCTCCAGCACCTCGCGCGGCTGGAGACCGGAGGCGGAGCGGGTGGCGACGCCGGTGGCGATGCGGCGCTTCAGTCCGGCCACCCGGACCATGAAGAACTCGTCCAGGTTGCTGGCGAAGATGGCCAGGAAGTTCGCCCGCTCGAGCAGGGGCGTGTCGGGGTCCTCGGCGAGTTCCAGGACCCGCTCGTTGAACGCGAGCCAGCTGCGCTCCCGGTCGAGGAAACGACCCTGCGGCAGCTCCGGACCGTCGTAGGGGGCCTCCTCGTACGTGTCGAGGTCGGCGTCGATGTCGGGCTCCAGATCGGAGACGACGGCAGCCACGGTGTGCGGGCGGTGCGCGGCTATGGAGCCCACGGAGGGCTGCGCGTGCTGGACCTCGGCCTGGGTGTCTGACTGGCTCATGGACCCATTGTTCCGCGCGAACAGCGGGACAGGCGCGTCGGAACGTGCTGGCGGGATCGAGACGGAGCCTCCGCGGGGCTGATGTCCCTCGGGAGGCGGCGAAGGCTCGGGCACGGCGGGCTTCATCGACCGAGCGTCGCAAGGTCGTCTTAACCGACGGTTACGGCGACATGGCGTGCGGGATATCGGGGGGCGGCCCGCGAGGGTCGGAAGGGTTCGAACGGGTGAACGGTGAACTTGTGAACGGGTCGGGGCGGGGTGCGCGGAAAATCGTGCGACGGATCGTGAACCGATCGGCGGGGTCGATCCGATGAGGTGATGTGAGCGAGACGAGAAGCGACGGGGAGCTGCTGCGGGCCATCGCGGCGGACCGGGACCGTCCTGCCTTCGAGGAGCTGTACCGGCGGTACGCGCCCTGGCTGACCGCGCGCATGCGCGGCCGCTGCGCCGACGCGGGGATAGTCGACGACGTCGTCCAGGAGACGTTCCTCGCGGTGTGGCGCGGCACCGCCCGCCATCGCGAGGAGGGCTTCTCCGACGACGCCGCCGGCTGGCTGTGGCGCATCGCCGCACGCCGGCTGGTCGACGCCCTGCGCGGTGACGGGGCGCGCGGCAGGCTGCGCCAGGCGCTGTCCCGTCTGCGCCACCGGGACGAGGCCTCGGCGGAGGAACGCGTGCTCGCGGGGGTGGAGCACGGGGACCTCGCCGGGGCCCTCACCCGCCTCTCGCCGGAGCTGCGGGCCGTCCTGCAGGCGACCGTCATCGACGGTCTCACCACCCGGGAGGCGGCCGTACTGCTCGGCATCCCGCCCGGCACCGTCAAGACGCGGGCCCTGCGTGCCCGCAAGCACCTGCGGGAGGCGCTGGCATGAGGCGGTACGTCCGCGGAAGAGACCTGCGCGGCCGCGCGGGCGACGAACGGCCGAGGGAGACACGGGCATGACGTGGCACGTGGCAGAAGAGGATCTGCGCGCCTACGCGCAGGGCGCGCTGGCGCCGCCGCTGCTGTGGTCGGCCGACACCCATCTGACCGGATGCGCGCGGTGCCGGGCCCGCCTGGCGGAAGCCGCCGACCCGGTCGCGCTGGACGCCGCATGGGAGCGGCTGGACGCCGAGCTGGACGCGCCGCGGCCCAGCCTGCTCGAGCGGCTGCTGGTGCGGCTCGGAGTGGCCGACCACACCGCGAGGCTGCTCGCGGCGACCCCGGTGCTCCGCCGGTCCTGGCTGCTGTCGGTGCTGTTCCTCCTGGCCATGACGGTGCTGGCGGTGCGCCTCGCGGACCAGCCGGCACTGTTCCTGGCGCTGGCCCCGCTGCTCCCGCTCGCCGGGGTCGCGCTGTCGTACGGCCCCTCCCTCGACCCGACCTACGAGATGGCCGTCGTCGCCCCGACACACGGCTTCCGGCTGCTCATGATCCGTACGGTCGCGGTGCTCACGGCGGGTCTGGCGTTCAACGGCCTGGCCACGCTGGCCCTGCCGGGATACGGGCTGCTGGCACTGGCGTGGCTGCTGCCCGCGCTCGCCATCACCGCGACCGGCCTCGCGCTGACCGCCCGGCTGGGACCGGTCGTGGGGCCCTCCCTGGTCGGCATCGCCTGGGTCGCGGTGCTGGCGGTGGCCAGGGCCCAGACGCACCCGCACGACACGCTCGCCCCGTTCACGACGGCAGGCCAGTGCGCCGCGGCCACGGTGGCCGTCCTCGCCGGCCTGCTGCTCCACCGGACCCGCGACCGCTTCGACACCCGCCCCCTGGGCGGCTTCCCGGCCGACGGCGTCGGATGACCCGGCCCCCGTTCCGTCGAGCCCCGTCCCCGACCTCCCTCCGGATCTCCAGGAGACCTCGCATGACCACCACGCCCACCCCGGGCCCCGCCTCCGACCCCACCCCGGGATCTTTCTCCGGGCCCGCGCCGGGATCCGTTTCCGGGCCCGCCACCGTGACGGCCGTCGATCTGTCCCTGCGCTTCGGGGGGACCCGTGCCCTGGACGGCGTCTCACTGCGGCTGGGCCGTGGCGTCACCGGCCTCCTCGGGCCGAACGGGGCCGGGAAGACGACGCTGTTGCGGGTGCTGGCCACGGCCGTGCCGCCGGACGGCGGGCGCTTCACCGCCCTCGGCCACGACCCCGGCACCGCGTCCGGCCGTCTCGCCCTGCGCCGCACGCTCGGCTATCTGCCCCAGACCCCCGGCTTCCACCCGGACTTCACCGCCTTCGACTTCGTCGACTACGTGGCGATCCTGAAGGAGCTCACCGACCGCGCCGCCCGGCACCGCGAGGTGCGGCGCGTGCTGGACGCCGTCGATCTCTCCGACGTGCGCGGCAACCGTCTCAAGCGGCTCTCCGGAGGCATGCGGCAGCGCGTCGCCCTGGCCGCCGCGCTCGTCGGCGAACCCGGCTTCCTCGTGCTGGACGAACCGACCGTCGGTCTCGACCCCGAACAGCGCATGCGGTTTCGCGAGCTGATCGCCCAGGCCGGCGAGGGCCGCACCGTTCTGCTGTCCACCCACCAGACCGAGGACGTGGCGATGCTCTGCCACCGGGTGATCGTCCTGGCCGGCGGCCGGGTCCGTTTCGAGGGCACCCCGGCCGAGCTGACCGCCCGTGCCGCCGGCCGGGTCTGGAGCGCCACGCACCGTGACCCGAGCGCCCTGGCCGGCTGGCGCACCGGCGCCGGCACGTTCCGCAACGTCGGCGAACCGCCCGAGGGCGCCGACCTCGTCGAACCGACCCTCGAGGACGGCTACCTGCTCGTCCTCGACGGCGAGAGCGCGGAGGCGGCGGCATGAGCGCCACGACCGCGACGCTCGACGAGCCCGCCCGCACGCTCGCGGAACCGCCGCGCGAGGCCCGCCGCACCCGAGCGGTCCTCGACCTCGCCCGCTTCGAGGCCCGCGAACTGCTGTATCAGATCCCGGTGCTGGTCTTCTTCGTCCTGTACGCCGGCCTCGTCGTCCTGCGGCTGATGAGCAAGGACGGCATGGACGCCTACCCGGTCCTCAACACGGTCGACCGGCGCGGCCAGGGATCCCCGCTGCTGTTCGCCGTCGCCGTGCTCATCTGCGTCAACGCGGCCGCGCTGCGCTCGCGCAAGCACGACACGGTGCAGCAGCTGGGCGTCCTGGCCATGGAGCCGTGGCGGCGCGTCCTCGCGCATCTGCTGTCCGTGCTGCCGTACGTGGCACTCACCGCGGTCGTCGTCGCGGTCGAGTTCGGATGGGAGGCGCACAAGCCCGGCGCCATCGGGCACGGTTCGTTCGGAGAACTCGCCGTCGGCCCGCTGACCGTGCTCTTCGCCGGCGTCGTCGGGGTGCTGCTGGCCCGGCTGCTGCCGTCCACGTTCGTCCCGCTGCTGTTCGTCATCGCCTTCTTCGTCGTCGCGCTCTTGGCCTCGTCGCTCAACCCGGAGGGCACGTCGACGGGCTGGCTCTCGCCGGTGGACTTCTCGGCCGACACGAGCGGCGATCCGGTGCCCTCCGATCTGCTGGGCCGCCCCGCCGGCTGGCACGCGCTGTACGTGACGGCGCTGTGCGTCGTGCTGGCCTGCGCGGCGCTGCTGCAGGCCGGCGGCCGCACCCGAGCCGTCAAGGCGGCGACGGCCCTCGCGCTGGCGGCTGTCGTGACCGGCGCGATCGGCCAGTCCTCGCAGGACACGGCGGGCCTGGCCGCGGCTCGCACGACGGCCTCCGACTCCCCGCAGAAGGTCCAGTCGTGTACGACCCACGACGGTTCGCGGTACTGCGCCTTCCCCGAGTGGAACGGGGTGCGGTCCGAGTGGGCCGGGGTCGTCGAGCGGGTCCGCTCGCTCGCGGGCGGCGAAGCGGCGAAAGCCTCGCTGACGGTCCGCCAGCACATCGACGCCCGGGACGGAGTGGAGGCCGACGCCACCCTCACGCCCTCCGCCGTTCCCGGCCAGGTCACGGTCGGCACCCGCTGGGGCGGCAACCGCGTCCCGGAGTTCGCCGTCGGCGTCGCGACCGTCCTGGTGGCCGGCACCGAGGCGGCGACCGAGCAGGAGATGTGCCGCGACGCCCGACCGGTCACGATCATGTGGCTGGTCCTGGGCGCCGACCCGACGCCGTCGGACACCTTCCGGCGCGTGCGTCTGAGCGACAGCACGGAGGGCTCGGGCTCGGTCCTCGCGCCGACGAACGGACTGAGCATGACGGCGGCGCAGACGACGGTGGTCCGCGAACTCCTGGCCCGTCCGCGCGCCGAGGTGACCGCCCGGGTCAAGGCCCACTGGGCGGAACTGACGTCCACGGCGACGTCCCCGGCCGAGGCGGCGAAGCTGCTGGGCGTCGAGGCGCCGCAGGAGACGGAGGCGCAGTCGTGCGAGGAGTGACGCTGCGCGCCCTGGCGGTCCCGGTGTGGCGCAGCCTCCCCTGGCGGGCGCTGATCGCGGCCGGCGGGCTGGGCCTGCTCATGGCGAGCACCGTTCGCCTCCCCGACCGGGCGCCCGATCCCGAACTTGGCCGGCTGGTGCTGCGCCTCACGGCGCTCACCGGTGCCCTCGGCCTTGCCTTCCTGCTGGACGACCCGGCCCGCCGCACGACCGCGGCGACGCCGGTGGGCCGGGCCTTCCGGGCCGCCCTGCGCCTGGCTCTCGCCGCGCCCGTCGCGGCTCTGTGGTGGACGGCGGCCGTGCTTCTCGTGCCGGCCCCGAGCCGCCCGGCCCTGACCCCGGCCACCGTCGAAGCCGCGGCCACGGCCTGCGCGGCCCTCGCCCTGGCCACCCTCGCCGTCCGCTTCACGGAGGCGGCCGAAGTGGGCAAGGGCGCGGCCGTCCGGCTGGGAGTGGCGGCGGGGGTGACGCTCCTGGTCCCCGACCGCTGGGGTCTGCTGGGCACACCGGCCGACCCCGGGTGGCAGGCGACCCAGCTCCGATGGGCGGCCGTGCTGGCGCTCACGCTGACGGTGTGCGTGACAGCGACCCGGGAACCGGTCCGACGCCGGCCGCGAATACCCGTCAGACGGCCCGCACCGACCGGCGACTGAGTCCGACGCCCCCGAACCATGACCGCGTGCGGGGACCCCGGGTGACGACACCCGGGGCCCGTTTGTGGTCCGGCTGTTCGGGGGGGCGTGGGCTCGGGGGGCGGTCGTCGTCGGGGGTCACGTCTCGGTGCGGTACATCAGGTCCGTCTCATGGGTCAGGAAGCCCAGACGCTCGTAGACCGACACCGCCGCCTTGTTGTCGGCGTCGACGTACAGCATCGCGGTCGGCAGACCCTGTGCCGCGAGGTGCCGCAGGCCGATCGTGGTGAGGGCCTTGCCGAGCCCGCCGCCCTGCGCGCCGGGTGCGACGCCGAGGACGTACACCTCGCCGAGCTGCTCCTGTGCGTGGACCTTCGTCCAGTGGAACCCGACGAGCGTGTCGCCGCGGAAGGCGAGGAAGAAGCCGGCCGGGTCGAACCAGGGCTCGGACCGACGGTCGTCGAGGTCGCGCTGGGTGAGGGAGCCCTGCTCGGGATGGTGGGCGAAGGAGGCGGCGTTGACGGCGAGCCAGGCGGAGTCGTCCCGTCCGGGCACGAAGGCACGGACCGTCACGCCCGCGGGCAGCACCGGGTCGGGCAGCTCCAGGTCGGTCAACGACCTCCGCATCTGCCGCAGTTCGCGGAACAGCGTGAGGCCGAGGACCTGGGCGAGGTGGCGGGCCGCGGAGTGGCCGCCGTGGGCCCACACCCGAAGCCGCTTGCCGGAGGCGGCGAGCAGGGCGGAGCCGAGCGCGCGCCCGTGGCCGTGGCCGCGGTGCGAGGGGTGCACGACCAGTTCGGCGGCGGGGGCCTCGACGGGGTCGGTGTCCTCGAGCTGGGCGTAGCCGACGAGTTCGTCCCCGACGGTCAGGACGAGGTGGGAGACGCCCTCGCGGGACCCGCCGCGCAGTTGCAGTCGTCCCTGTTCGGACACCGCCTGCTGGCCGTCCGACCGGGCGGCCTCGGCGAGCAGGGCGAGGACTGCCTCGGTCTGTCCGGGGGAGAGCGCGGAGTGGGTCTCGATGGATCGGGAGCCGGGGAGCCGTGCGGTGTCGTCGCTGGTCATGCGTCGAGGGTAAAGGGCGGTTGCCGCAAAACGGGGGCAAAGGACAGGGCAAGGGGAAACCAGGTTGTAACCACGAACCCCCTGTCGCGCTACGCGCGTTGACCTTAGGCTGCGCCGGACGGGAGCCACTGAATTCCAGCCGATCCACAGGGGGGCGCATGCCAGCCACTTCCCAGCCGCAGCCGAGCGACAGACGCGGCCGCCGCCGCACGTACCGTCTCGTCGCGGCCTCCGCCGTTCTCGCCACCGCAGGGGCCCTCGCCGCCGCGCTTCCGGCGGACGCTCACGAGGGCACGCACTCCAAGCCGCGGCCCAGCCGCTACCAGGACGTGCAGCTGCTGTCCTTCAACGACCTGCACGGCAACCTCGAGCCCCCGTCCGGTTCCTCCGGCCGTGTCACCGAGCTGCAGGCGGACGGCACGACGAAGACGATCGACGCCGGCGGCGTGGAGTACCTGGCCACGCATCTGCGCGAGGCCCGCAAGGGCAACGCGTACTCGGTCACCGCGGCCGGCGGCGACATGGTCGGCGCCTCGCCGCTGATCTCGGGCCTCTTCCACGACGAGCCCACCATCGAGGCGCTGAACAAGCTCGACCTGGACGTCACGTCCGTGGGCAACCACGAGTTCGACGAGGGCGCCCGGGAACTGGGCCGGCTGCAGAACGGCGGTTGTCACCCGACGGACGGCTGCTACAACGGCAAGAAGTTCCGGGGCGCCGACTTCCCGTACCTCGCGGCGAACGTCCTGAACGAGAAGTCCGGCAAGCCGATCCTGAAGCCGTACTGGGTGTGGAAGAAGAAGGACGTCAAGATCGGCTTCATCGGCGTGACGCTGGAGGACACTCCGGGCGTGGTGTCCGCCGAGGGCGTCAAGGGCCTCAAGTTCAAGGACGAGGTCGAGACGATCAACAAGTACGCCAAGGTGCTGCAGAAGCAGGGCGTGAAGTCGATCGTGGCGCTGATCCACGAGGGCGGTCTGCCGGCCTCGGGCGCCTACAACTACAACTGTGACTCGCCGGGCGCGGGCGCCGGCATCTCCGGTCCGATCGTCGACATCGCGAAGAACGTCACACCGGCGGTGGACGCCCTGGTGACGGGCCACACGCACGCGGCCTACGCCTGCACGATCCCGGACCCGTCGGGCAAGCCGCGCACGGTCACCTCGGCCGCGTCGTTCGGCCGTCTGTACACGGACACCACGCTGACGTACGACCGCTACACCGGCGACATCGCCCGCACGGCGGTCAAGTCGGCGAACCACGTGGTCACCCGGACCGTCGCCAAGGCGCCCGACATGACCGAGCTGATCAGCAGGTGGAACACGCTGGCGGCGCCGATCGGCAACCGCGCGATCGGCTACATCTCGGCGGACGTCCCGAACACGGGCACCGAGTCCCCGATGGGCGACCTGATCGCGGACGCCCAGCTCTGGTACGGCAAGAAGCTCGACGCGGACACCGACCTCGCGCTGATGAACCCGGGCGGCGTGCGGGCCGGCCTCACCTACGCGGCCAAGGGCGCGGAGGGCGACGGCGTGGTCACCTACGCCGAGGGCTTCACCGTGCAGCCGTTCTCCAACACCGTGAACCTGCAGAGCTTCACCGGCGCCCAGCTGATCCAGGTCCTCAAGGAGCAGGTGAGCGGCACGAACGCGAGCGCGCCGAAGATCCTGCAGCCGTCCTCCGACCTGACGTACACGCTGGACCTGACGAAGGCCGGCGCGGACCGTGTCGTCGCGGACTCCGTGAAGGTCGACGGGGTGGCGGTCGACCCGGCCGCGACCTACCGCGTCGCGACGAACAGCTTCCTCGCGGGCGGCGGCGACGGCTTCCCGACGCTGGGCCAGGGCACGAACGACCTCGTCGGCGCCGACGACCTGTCGGCCCTCGAGCAGTACCTGCTCGCCAACTCCTCGGCGGCGGGCCCGATCGCGCCGCCGGCGACGAACCGGATCACGATCGTGCAGTAGCACCCGGCTCTCGGTGGCACCCGGCTCTCGGTGGCACCCGGTTCTTCGTGACACCCAGCTCTTCGTACCACCGGTTCTGCCGTGACAAGAGGCGGCCGCGTCACCGACGCGGCCGCCTCTTCGGCGTACGGGCCGGTTCGCCGGCCCCGCCGCGACGGTTCAGGACGCGCTGGGGGTCCAGCCGCCGAGCCAGTCCACGACCTCCTGGCCGGCGGCCTGGGCGTCGGAGAGCTGGGGGCGGTCGGCGCCGGCCGCGCCGGCGCCCGCGCCCTTGTTCCGGTACTCGGCGAACCGGTCGTCCTTCCACGAGAAGCCGCTCATGTCGGTCCAGGGCGCGGTCCTGATCGCGGCGCTCAGCGTGCTGTTGCGGACGGTGGTCTGCGGGTCGAGGCTCGCGTCTCCGCCGGCGTGCCAGGGGCGGCCGAGGTAGAAGCTGCGGTCGGAGACGTCCCCGCCGATCGTGGTGTCGGCGATGAGGATGCCCTTGCGCCCGGCGGCGGTGCTGGGAGCGGTGACGTAGCCGGCCGAGGTGCCGTTGAAGCGCTTCTTCAGCGTGATGACGGACTTGTCGATCACGGCGGTGGCGCGGCCGAAGATGAAGTCGACGTTGCCGATCACGTAGGAGTTCGTCATGTAGACGCGGCCGAGCCTGTCCTTGGACGCGGTGTCCACCAGCAGGGTGTCCTGGTCGCCGCTGACGATGATGCCGTCCAGGAACACCTTGTCGGCGGAGGTGCGCAGGGCGACCGCCTGGCCGGCGATGTCCTGGTGGGCGCCCTCGTCGAAGTCGTTGGAGACGGTCAGGTTGCGGGCCTGGAAGTCGTCCGCGTCGACGGCGACGGTCGCGCTGCCGCCGGTGCCGTACGTGCCTCCGCCGGGCTTGGGGGTGCCCGAGGCGTTGTTGTAGACGATCGTGGTGTCCTTGCGGCTGCCCCCGGTGCCCTGGATGGTGACGTGCGGCTTGTTGCTCGGCACCTTCACCAGCTCGCGGTACGTGCCCGGCTTGACGGCGATCACCACGCGCGAGGGGTTGTTCGCCGGTACGGCGTTCACGGCGGCCTGCACGGTCGTGTACTGCCCGCTGCCGTCCTTGGCGACGGTGAGCGTGGTGGCCGCGGCCGCCTTCGTGGTGGCGTCGGACGTGGCCGCCGACGTCGTCGTCCCGATGGAACTGCGCGGTCCCGTGCCCGACTTGAGGAGCGTGGGGACGTCCGCCGTCTTGTCCAGCGTGTACGGGTAGTACGTCTTGGGGTTCCAGGCCGCGCCCGACCCGCCGCTCTCGTTCTTGCCGCTCGTGCCGGAGAACAGGTTGCCGCGCTGGACGAGGGTCGCCGTCGTGTCCCGGACCACGGGATTGGTCATGCCCTGGAAGTAGGAGTTCTCCAGCAGCATGTTCGTCCCGCCGCGGGAGTAGTTGCCGTACGACGACTTGATGTCCGTCCCCGCCACGTCCTCCAGGAAGTTGTTGTACAGGTGCGCGTGGGCGACGTTGTCCGTGGACGGGTTGCGCTGCTCGGTCTCGCGGACCCAGTTGTGGTGGATCGTGATGTCGGCGGTGACGTTGGCGGTCCAGCCGATGCCGAACGCCTTGTTGTCCTGGCTCAGCTTGTTCCAGGAGACGGTCAGGTAGGTGGTGTCCTTGCGGCTGTCGATGAGCCCGTCGGCCATGTGCCGGATGTCGTTGTGATCGATCCAGACGTGATGGGCCCCGTCCATCTGGATGCCGTCGAAGTCGTGTTCCTTGTCGTTCCAGACGCCCTGGTAGGCGTCCCGGATCGTCAGGTTCCGGATGATCACGTTGTGGACGCCCTGGCCGAGGAAGAACCCGCCGCCGACGATCTGCCCGGAGGTCCCGGACCCGACGATCGTCTTGTCCGACTGGACCTTGATCTCCTTGCCGACCGGATTCATGGTGATCGTGGCCGCCACGACGATGACGTACGGCTCACTGGCCGTCGCGTACTTCTCCAGGTCGGCGAGGGTCTTCACGGTGACGGTCTTGCCGTTCCGGCCGCCGTAGGTGCCGTTCTGCCCCAGGGCGTCGACCGACGCGAAGCCGTCGGCGGAGGCGGTCGCCCAGGCGGGTGCCGCGGTCGCGGCCGAGGCGGTGTGCTGCACGGCGCTGCCGAACGCGCCCAGATCCGTGCCGTAGGCGAGAGCGCCGGCCGCGGTCAGGGTGAGGGGGACGCCCAGCGCGAGGGCCTTGCTGCGCTTGCGGTGCCGACGCCTGGGCGAGCCGCTGATATCGCTCATGTGAGGGATTCCGTTCCGTGGAGGGGACCACCCGTGGGGGGTTCGGGTCGTGGCATGGTCGCCGCACGGAAGGAAAAGGTTGCCGAGGACCCTCAGGACGTCGCCGGCACGTCTCCCGCTCCCGGCGTATCCGGCGGAGGGGTCGGCGCCCCCGGCAGCCGGACCGTCGCCACCGTGCCACCGCCGTCCGCCCGCTCCAACGTGACCTGGCCGCCCGCCTCTTCCACGGTGCGGGCGACGATCGACAGACCGAGACCGGAGCCGGGGAGGGCCCGCGCGTCGGGGGAGCGCCAGAAGCGGTCGAAGACGTGCGGGAGTTCGTCGGCCGGGATGCCGGGGCCGTGATCGCGGACGGTCAGCGTCCCGTCGACGAGACGGACCTCGATCGTGCCGCCCTCGGGGCTGAACTTCACCGCGTTGTCCAGGATGTTGACCACCGCCCGCTCCAGCGCGGCCGGCTCCGCCCGGGTGTACCAGGACTCCAGCGACGCGCTGATGGTCAGCTCAGGACCGCGCAACCGGGCCCGGCGCAGCGCCGACTCCACGGTGTCCTCGAAGGACACCACCTGCACGCGCTCGCCGCGCTGCCCTTCCGAACGGGACAGTTCCTGGAGGTCGCCGATGAGTGACGCCAGCTCGGTCATCTGCGCCTTCACGGAGGCGAGGAGCGCCTTCCGGTCCGCTTCGGGGATCGGGCGGCCCGTCTCCTCACTGCGGGTCAGGAGCTCGATGTTGGTGCGCAGCGAGGTCAGCGGGGTGCGCAGCTCGTGCCCGGCGTCCGCGATCAACTGCTGCTGCAGTTCCCGGGAGTCGGCGAGGGAGGCGGTCATCGAGTTGAAGGAACGGGAGAGCCGGGCGATCTCGTCGTCGGTCTCGTCCTCGACGGGGATCCGGATGCTCAGGTCCTCCGTCCTGGCCACGTGTTCGACGGCCTCGGTGAGCTTGTCGACGGGCCGCAGCCCCGCCCGGGCCACCGCCAGCCCGGCGGCGCCGGCTCCGACGACCCCGATACCGGAGACGAGGAGGAGCAGGAGGGCGAGGTCGTTGAGGGTGGACTGGGTTTCCTTGAGGGATACGCCGACCATGAGTGCAGCGCCCGCATAGACGTCGGGGTTGGGCCCAAATCCCACCATGATGGGTACGGTGCGTACCCGCACTTCGTTGCCATCGGTGTCGGTGCTGTCGTGGTACGAGCGCACTCCCAGCGTGGGGTCTGCCGCCACCTGCCTGTCGTGGGTGGTCGTCTTCAGGACACCTGCGGAGTCGGAGAAGACGCAGACTGTGCCGTCCGCCTTCACCACCTGGATGTAGTAGTCCCTGGGCCGCATACTGCTGGACGGCTCGGTCACGCTCTTCGGGCAGGCGGCCAACAGGGCCGTGACCTGGTCTTCGTTCAGTCTGAAGTTGGCTGAGTCCAACTGCGTGTCGACCTGGTCGTACAGTTTCCCCTGGACGATGAACCAGCACGTCACCGAGACCGCCGCCACCGCGAACGCCACAGCGGCAGCGACCAGCATCGACAGCCGGGCCCGGATGGGCAGGGTCCGCAGCCGCCGGACGACCCTGTTCACTCGGCCCCGCCCTGTCGCAGCACATAGCCGACCCCTCGCACGGTGTGCACGAGGCGCGGTTCGCCGCCCGCCTCCGTCTTGCGGCGCAGGTACATCACGTACACGTCCAGCGAGTTGGAGGACGGCTCGAAGTCGAAGCCCCAGACCGCCTTCAGGATCTGCTCGCGGGTGAGGACCTGGCGCGGGTGCGCCATGAACATCTCCAGGAGGGTGAACTCCGTGCGGGTCAGCTCGACCGGCCGCCCGCCCCGCGTCACCTCCCGCGTCGCGAGGTCCATCCGCAGGTCGGCGAAGGTGAGCGCGTCGTCCTCCTGCACCGCGCCCGCGCCGGACGTCGCCGCGTAGGAGCTGCGCCGCAGCAGGGCCCGGACCCGGGCGAAGAGCTCGTCGAGTTCGAAGGGCTTGACCAGGTAGTCGTCGGCGCCGGCGTCGAGCCCGGTGACGCGGTCGCCGACCGTGTCACGGGCCGTCAGCATCAGGATGGGGGTGGTGTCGCCCGCGCCCCGGATGCGGCGGGCCGCCGTCAGACCGTCCATGCGCGGCATCTGGATGTCCAGGACCACCAGGTCGGGCCGGTAGGCCGTCGCCTTCTCGAGCGCGTCCGCACCGTCCACGGCGACCTGGGTGTCGTAGCCCTCGAAAGCCAGGCTGCGCTGCAGGGCCTCGCGTACCGCCGGCTCGTCGTCGACGATCAGGATGCGCTGGGTGTCACGGTCGCCTTCGGCGGGGCTCATGGGCGTGGATTCCTCGGGTGCGGTGGGACGACGGGAGGCAGGTCGTGCTGAAGGTGGTGAGCGTCCTCAGCCTCGCACGGTTCCCGGCGGGCGCGTATGGAGCGGTCGGAGCGGGCGGGGTGTGATCAGCCGCGCATCGCCGCGAGCCGGTTCAGCGGAACCTTGCGCACGTGCGGCCGGCCGGCCGGGGCGCGCAGGCCGGTGAGCTGCGGAGCCACCTCCGGCGCGCGGGTCGACGGGGCCGGGGCGTGCAGCTCGTACGCCACGTCGAGGGCCAGGCCGAGGTCGGCCGCACCGAATCCGGTCACCGTGTGCGAAACCTGCTTGATCATGACGTGCTCCCTGGCTCGGTCGGTGGGTGGTCAGCTGTCGGAGCCGCCGGCCCGCAGCGTGGCGAGGTCGGACTTGACGGTGTTGATCGGGATGGCGAACCCGAGGCCGACGCTGCCGGCGTCGGAGGAGGACGAGTCGGCCGCGGCGGAGTACATCGCGGAGTTGATGCCGATGATGTCGCCCGCGGCGTCGATGAGCGCGCCGCCGGAGTTGCCGGGGTTGAGGGAGGCGTCCGTCTGGAGCGCCTTGTACGTCGTGGTGGACTCGCCGGTGTCGCCGTTGAACTGCCGGCCGCCGAACTGGAACGGCCAGTTGCCGTCCCCGCCGCTCTGCTGCTGCTGGCCCTGGCTCTCGTCGGTGGAGACGGTCACGTCGCGGTCCAGGGCGGAGACGATGCCGCTGGTGACGGTGCCGGTCAGGCCCTCGGGGGAGCCGATCGCCACGACCGTGTCACCGACCTTGACCCCGGCGGAGTCGCCGAGGGTCGCCGCCTTCAGGCCGGAGGCGTTCTCCAGCTTGATGAGCGCGAGGTCCTTCTTGCTGTCCGTGCCGACGACCTTGGCGGTGTACGACTTGCCGTCGCTGGTCGTCACCTTGATCGAGTTCGCGCCGGATATGACGTGGTTGTTGGTGACGACCTCGCCGCCGCTGGTGATGATCACGCCGGACCCGGTGGACGTCCCGTTGCTGAGCGTGGCGCTGACCTCGACGACGCTCGGGCTGACCGCTGCCGCGATGGTGGCCACGTCGCCCGTCTTGCTGGAGGGCACCACGCTGGTGGTGGTGGAGGTGGCGACCACCTCGTCCTTGCCGGTCAGCTCCTGGATGCCGTAGGCGGTGCCGCCCCCGATGGCGGCCGCGACGATCGCCACCGCGGCGAGCAGCGCGAGCGGACCGCGGGTGCGCTTCTTCCTGGCGTGCGGAGCGGGCTCGGCGGCCGGGGGAGCGAGAAGAGCGGTTCCACCGCCGTGGCCACCGTAGCCGCCGTGACCATGGTGTCCGCCGTGTCCGTCGCCGCCCGGGGCCGCCGGGGCCTGCCATCCGGCGGCGGGGTCGAGTGCGGGCTGCTGCGCGGTCTGCTGCTGCGGGACCGGCTGCCGCGCGGTCTGCTGCGGGTCGTGCGCGGCGACGGGCCGGTGAGCGGGCGGGGGAGGCCACTCCGGGTTCACCGGGGAGGCGGCCGACGGGGAGGGGGTCGCCGGCGACGGGGCCGCCGGGGAGGAGGCGTGCTGCTGGGCGCCCTCGTACGGGGCCTGGTACGGGTTCTCGTACTCGCCGCTGCGGCGGATGCTCTCGGTCATGGAAGGAAGCTTGTCGCTCGACCATGAGAGCTCCCTGAGTGCTCCCTGAGAAGCCCGGCAGAACCTCGTATGCCCGATATAAAGCCGGACGCGACGGCGGCGCGAGGTCTCTCAGACAGGTCTCATGAAGGCTGCCCGGGCACGGCCCAGGCGCTGTTCACGCAGGCTGCTCGCAGCCGCAGGACCGCCGTGCCACCAGACGGGAGGGGAACACCTTCAGGCGCTCGCGCCGGGAACCCGCGACCCGCAGACCGTCGTCCAGGACGAGGTCGACGGCGGCCCGGGCCATCGCCGAGCGGTCCGACGCGATCGTTGTCATGGGCGGGTCGGCGAGGGCCGCTTCCTTGATGTCGTCGAAGCCGATGACCGCCAGCTCGCCGGGGACGTCGATGCGCAGCTCGCGCGCCGCACGCAGCAGGCCGATCGCCTGGTCGTCGGTGGAGCAGAAGACGGCCGGCGGCCGGTCCGGGCCCGCCAGCAGCTCGAGGGAGACGCGGTAGGCGTCGTAGCGGTTGTAGGGGGCCTCGAAGAGCCGGCCCTCCGTGCTGATCCCGGCCTCGTCCATCGCGCGCCGCCAGCCCTCGACGTGGTCGGAGACCGGGTCGCCGACGGAGGGGGTCTCGGCGGTTCCGCCGACGCAGGCGACGTACGGGTGGCCGTGCTCCAGGAGGTGACGTACGGCGAGCTGGGCGCCGCCGAGGTCGTCGGTGACGACGGCGACGTCGTCGATGGCCTCGGGACGTTCGTGCAGCAGCACCACGCGCGCGTCCCAGGCGTCGATCTCGGCGGCCGCCTGGTCGTTCAGTGCGTGGCTGACGAGGATGAGGCCGGAGACCCGCATCCCGAGGAAAGCCCGCAGATAGTGGACCTCGCGCTCGGCGACGTAGTCGGTGTTGCCGACCAGCACCATTTTCCCGCGCTCGGAGGCGGCCTGCTCGACCGCGTGCGCCATCTCGCCGAAGAACGGCTGACGGGCGTCCGGGATGATCAGGCCTATGAGGTCGGTGCGTCGGGACGCCATCGCCTGGGCGACCCGGTCGGGCCGGTACCCCAGCTCCTTGATGGCGGCGAGGACACGCTCGCGCGTGGCCGGGGCGACCGGCCGGGGTCCGTTGTTGATGACGTAACTGACGACGGCGGTCGAAGTCCCCGCCAGTCGCGCCACGTCATCCCGAGTCACCTTTGCCACGCGCGGAGTCTACGCGGATGGACCGGCTCTGGGCAGGGCGTGAAGAACCTTCTGCTTGCGGAAGCAACGCCCTGTCCGAGCAGGTGTGAGGCCTACTGGCGGGTACCTACGCCTCCGCCGAGACCTCGGTGGCGTCCAGGGCGGACACGTTGTCTGCCTCGTCCGTCTTTGCCCGCTCCGGCCGGTCCGTCTTCGCCGTGGTCTCGTCCGTGGAGCGCTCCCCCTTCTCAGGGGTAACGAATCGATAACCGACGTTGCGGACGGTTCCGATCAGCGACTCGTGCTCCGGGCCCAGTTTGGCCCGCAGCCGCCGTACGTGGACGTCGACCGTGCGGGTGCCGCCGAAGTAGTCGTAGCCCCAGACCTCCTGGAGCAGCTGTGCGCGCGTGAACACCCGGCCCGGGTGCTGGGCGAGGTACTTCAGGAGCTCGAACTCCTTGAAGGTGAGGTCCAGGACCCGCCCCTTCAGCTTCGCGCTGTAGGTCGCCTCGTCGACCGACAGGTCGCCGTTGCGGATCTCCATCGGGGAGTCGTCGTTGACGATCTGCTGGCGGCCCATGGCCAGCCGCAGCCGGGCCTCGACCTCGGCCGGTCCGGCGGTGTCCAGGAGCACGTCGTCGATGCCCCAGTCGGCGGTGACGGCGGCGAGGCCGCCCTCGGTCACGACGAGGACGAGCGGACAGCCCGGCCCGGTGGAGCGCAGCAGCTGGCACAGGCTGCGCACCTGGGGCAGGTCGCGACGCCCGTCCACGAGGATGACGTCGGCGCCCGGGGTGTCGACGAGAGCGGGGCCTTCCGCCGGGGCCACGCGCACGTTGTGCAGCAGCAGGCCGAGGGCCGGCAGTACTTCCGTCGAGGGCTGGAGAGCGTTGGTCAGGAGCAGCAGAGAACTCATATGTCTGGTTCCTCCTCGGTCCCTGCGTGGGGTCCCTCCCACGCTTGGGGGCGGTGGGGGAGTTCTTGCGGCACTGCGGCTGTCACGGCACTGCTCTGCGTTCCCGGGGCCCGTACACCCACGTTCACCTGGCGTTTCCCGCTCGGTGTCCGCTCGTATACAACGCGTCCGAAAGCACGAAAGGACCCGGGGGCTGCGCTGCCCGAGTCCTCTGTCCAGCAGAATAGCCCACATGAGCAGCGGTCCGGCAGGTCATGTGGTGCGTTCCACCGTTCGTCCGAATTGCGAGACGGGCACCTCCGCACCATTGCGGACGTTTCTGCCCACCGCCGACGGGGTTTCCATCGATTTCGTATACGAACCGGGTGCGGTCGTATACGACGCCGACGGGTCATCCGCCCGACATCCGGTGTTCGTCGTCGCACACGGGTTCACCGGCGACGTGGACCGGCCGCACGTACGGCGGGTGGCGTCCGTCCTCGCCCGGTACGGCGCCGTCGTCACCTTCTCCTTCCGCGGGCACGGCCGCTCCGGCGGGCACTCGACGGTGGGCGACCGCGAGGTCCTCGACCTGGCCGCCGCCGTCGACCGGGCGCATGCGCTCGGGCACGCGCGCGTGGTGACCGTCGGCTTCTCCATGGGCGGCTCGGTGGTCCTGCGCCACGCGGCGCTGCACCCCGGGACGGTCGACGCCGTGGTCTCGGTGAGCGCCCCCGCCCGCTGGTACTACCGCGGCACGGCCCCCATGCGCCGGCTGCACTGGATGGTCACCCGCCCCGAGGGCCGCCTCGTCGGCCGCTACGGCTTCCGCACCCGCATCCACCGCCGTGACTGGGACCCGGTTCCGCTGTCCCCGGTGCAGGCGGTCCCGAGGATCGCCCCCACGCCGCTGCTGATCGTGCACGGCGACCGGGACGGCTACTTCCCGCTCGACCACCCCCGGATGCTGGCGGAGGCCGCCGCCGGACACGGCGAACTCTGGGTGGAGCACGGCATGGGCCACGCCGAGCACGCGGCCGGCGACGGCCTGCTGGCCCGCATCGGGGACTGGGCGGTCGCCCGGGCGGGCTAGCCTGACCGTGTACACAGCCGATCGATTGAGGAACCCATGCCCCAGGTCACGGTGCGCTACTGGGCCGCCGCGAAGGCCGCGGCCGGCATCGCCGAGGAGTCGCAGGAAGCGGCGACGCTCGCCGAGGCGCTCGACGCCGTACGCGAGCGACACCCCGGCGAACTCGTGCGTGTCCTGCGGCGATGCTCGTTCCTCGTCGACGGTGACCCCGTGGGCACCCGCGAACATGAGACGGTACGGCTGGCCGACGGCGGCACGGTCGAGGTGCTCCCGCCGTTCGCAGGAGGGTGAGATGACCGACCAGCCGTACGACCATCAGGGTTACCCGGGCCACCAGGGCTATCAGGGCCAAGAGGGCTATCACGGCCACGAGGGCTATCAGAGCCACGACGGCCACCAGAGCCACGACGGCCACCAGAGCCACGACGGCCACGAGGGCCACCAGGGGTACCAGGGCCGGCCGGACCACGATCCGTACGCCCAGCAGCCGCAGCCGCAGCAGGTGCAGCAGCCCCAGCAGGCGCACCAGCAGGCGTGGCCGGGGCAGCAGCAGGGGTACGACGACCCGCAGGCGCACCTCCAGTACACGCAGCAGTGGCAGGGGCAGACCTGGGAGACGAGCGTCCAGCCGCCGGTCACCGCCGCGGACCCGGCCACGGCCGCCGAACCGGCCCGAACCGCCTACCTGCCGCCGCAGACGGGCGGGGCTCCCGCGTACGGGAACCCGCAGGCCGCCTACGGAGACCCGGCGGACGGGACGGACGGCCGACACGCTGCCGCCGCCCGGCCGGCGTCTCACGCCTCTCACACCTCTCACGCGTCCGCCGGGCCGGCGCCCGCCGTCGCGGTCTCCCAGCCCGCGGGCGGCACCGGCTCGGGCTACGGCCCCGCCACGATGGGCGGCAACGCCCGGGTCACCGACGCCCAGCGGGCCCGGCTGGAGGGCCGCTCGCCGATCATCGAGCCGGGCATGCAGCCGGCCGCGCTCACCGCGCTGCTCGGCCTGCTGCTCTCCGGCACGGCGGCGATCGGTTCGTACGCCCTGCTCGTCCCGCTCGTCGTCCTCCAGGCGGTGACGGCCGCGGGCTGGTTCCGGCTGAACGGCATGTGGCCCGCCCGGCAGGGCATCGCCCTCGCCTTCCTGGGCGCGCTGGTCTCGGACGCGGTGCTCCTCGCCGCCGGACGGGAGCACGCGCCCGCCGCCATCCTCGGCACCCTGGGCGTCTGGGTCCTGCTCTGCCTCGTCCTGCAGCTGCGCTCGCACGCCGACCCCGACGAGCGCATGTACGGCCTGATGGCGACCGTCACCTCCAGTGCGCTGGCCGTCCTCGCCACCGGCCACCTCGGCGCCGATCCGGACGCGGTGTCGGTCGGCGCGGCCGCGGTGGCCGTGGCCGTCCTCGCCCGGGCGCTGCCGCTGCCCACCCCGGCCTCCGTCGTGGTGTCCCTGCTCGCCGCGGCGGGCGCGGGCATCGCGGTCGGCGGGATGACCGGTCTGGGCGCCGCGGGCGCTCTGCTCGGCGCGGGCGCGGCGGGCTGCGCGCTCATCGGCCACCGCGTCGCGAGCTACGACTACCCCTCCCGTTTCGTGCACTTCACGGCGGGCGTGGCCCTGCCGCTGGCCGCGGCGGCGCCCGCGGTGTACGTGCTGGGGCGGGCGCTGGCGTAGGAAGCCGGCGTAAGGAGGTAAGAGCGGTAAGGGTCTGTCACAGGTGATCGACAATCCGGCGGCGGGCCTTTCCCCAAGGGTTACCTTGAACCGTTGTCAGTGAACTGTTCAGGTCGTCCGGTGGGGGAATATCCGTCATGCGTGCACTCCGCATACTTGTGGTCGTCGTCGTGATCCTGGGCGGCCTGTTCGTGCTGGCGGACCGTCTCGCCGTGAACTTCGCGGAGGGCGAGGTGGCCGACAAGCTCAAGGCCAACGAGGGCCTCGCCGCCACCCCGGACGTGTCCATCAAGGGCTTCCCGTTCCTCACCCAGGTCGTCGGCGGCTCACTGGACGACGTCGAGGTGGGCATCAAGGACTACCAGGCGGCGACCGGCACCAGCGGTCGGACGATCCGCATCGGCGACCTCCAGGCGAACATGAAGGGCGTCGAGTTCTCCGGCGACTACAGCTCCGCGACCGCCACCAGCGCCACCGGCACTGCCTCGATCACCTACGCCGAGCTGCTGAAGACGGCCAAGGCCGAGCCGACCGAGGTGGTGCGGGGCGTCACCGCGAACGTCGTCGGTCTCTCGGACGGGGGCAACGGCAAGATCAAGGTCGCCGTCCAGGCCACCGTGCTCGGCACCAAGCTGCCGCAGCCCGTGTACGTCCTGAGCACGGTCACCGTGCAGGGCGACACCGTCCGCGTGCACGCCGACTCGCTGCCGAGCTTCGGCGGGGTGCGGGCCGCCGAGAACGAGGCGCGCTTGATCACCGACTTCCAGCAGAAGATCGACGACCTGCCCGGCGGCATCAAGCTCGACAAGGTCCAGGCGGGCAAGGACGGCGTCGAGATCTCGGTGAAGGGTTCGAACGTCAGGCTGGCCGGGTAAGGCTGGACACTGACGGACGAACCGCCGGTCGACGAACCGCCGGTCGACGAACCGCCGGTCGACGGGCCGTCGACGGATGAACCGCAGATGGACGCCGGCCGTCCGACAGGCGAGACGCGACCGTCCGCGCGGCAGAGCTGACGACGGATACAAGCGCCCGGAACCCGTGTCCCCACGGTCCGGGCGCTTCCGCGTTCCCAGCATGCGGACGATCGCGTCTCACTATGCGGAGCGTTGATGACATGGCCGCCTGTCCGTCCCTACGATCGACGGCATGATGCAGCGACAGGCGGATCTCACGAAGCGGCGGGCAGTAGACCTGTGCCGCGTCGCCGCCATGCTCTGTCGCCCCTTCTGAGCGGAAGCGCCGCCGGCCTTCCGCGTCTCCCCCGCCCTCTTCCGAGGGCATCCGTGCGCCGGCTGCCGGCGAGTCCCGGTCGCGCACCCCTCTTTTCTTGCACACCCCCGCCGTAACTGCCCCGGAGGAGAACGAGCATGAGCCGCAGCGACGTACTGGTCGACGCCGACTGGGTCGAGGCCAACCTCGACAATGCCGACATCGCCATTGTCGAGGTCGACGAGGACACGTCCGCGTACGAGAAGAACCACATCAGGAACGCGATCCGGATCGACTGGACCCAGGACCTGCAGGACCCGGTCCGCCGTGACTTCGTCGACCAGGAGGGCTTCGAGAAGCTCCTGTCCGCGAAGGGCATCGCCAACGACACGCTGGTGATCCTCTACGGCGGCAACAACAACTGGTTCGCCTCGTACGCCTACTGGTACTTCAAGCTGTACGGCCACGAGAACGTCAAGCTCCTCGACGGCGGCCGCAAGAAGTGGGAGCTGGACGCCCGCGAGCTGGTCGAAGAGGTGCCCGAGCGCGCGACGACCGACTACAAGGCCAAGCCGCAGAACACGGCCATCCGCGCCTACCGCGACGACGTCGTGGCGGCCATCGGCGTCCAGAACCTGGTCGACGTCCGCTCGCCCGACGAGTTCAGCGGCAAGCTGCTCGCTCCCGCCCACCTGCCGCAGGAGCAGTCGCAGCGTCCGGGCCACGTCCCGTCCGCCCGCAACATCCCGTGGTCGAAGAACGCCAACGACGACGGCACGTTCAAGTCGGACGACGAGCTCAAGGAGCTCTACGCCGACGAGCAGGTCGACCTGGCCAAGGACACCATCGCGTACTGCCGCATCGGCGAGCGCTCGGCCCTGACCTGGTTCGTGCTGCACGAGCTGCTGGGCGTGGAGAACGTCAAGAACTACGACGGCTCCTGGACCGAGTACGGCTCCCTGGTCGGCGTCCCGATCGAGCTCGGCGCCAACAAGTAATCCCACCCGACCGACCTTCTGGTCAGACCCCTCTGGAGAAACACATGTGTGGAGCGAAGGCCGGCGGCCCGGACGCCTCGACGATCAAGCCCGGTGAGACCACGATCCAGGGTCAGGTGACCCGGGACGGCGAGCCGGTGACGGGCTACGTCCGTCTGCTGGACTCGACCGGCGAGTTCACCGCGGAGGTCCCGACCTCCGCCACCGGACAGTTCCGCTTCTACGCGGCCGAAGGCACCTGGACCGTCCGCGCCCTCGTGCCCGGCGGCACCGCCGACCGCACCGTGGTCGCCCAGCAGGGCGGTCTCGCCGAGGTCGCGATCGCGGTCTGAGCACGACGTACACGACGTAGGGGCCGTGTCCCACGGGTCGGACGCCCGGGACACGGCCCTTCGCCGTGTCCCGGCCTACCCTGGACGTATGTTGGCCCGCCGACGGCACGTCTATTTCGCGATGATGGGCGCCTGCATCACGCTGTTCGTCCTGGCCTGGGCGGTCGTGCGCATCTGGTCGACGCCCGCGGCCGTCGCGATGTGCCTGGTGGCGATGGTCATCCCGCCGGTCGCGGCGATGGTCGCCAACCGCCGCGGCCCCGAGGACCGCTGGTGGGACGACCCCTCGGGCGACCCCGAGTCCGACGAGTGGTGGGACGAACTCGACGGCAAGAGACGCCGCCCGTAGAACGCCCCGGGCGGTGGTTCAGTACACGAGCGCCTGCGTGTCCTCGCCCAGCGCCTCCTGGACGAACACCTGCGCCCCCGCGATCCGGACGCCGTCGATGACGTCCTTCTCCGTGATGTCCCGGCGGGCCGCGCACTGGGTGCACAGGGTGAGACGGCCGCCGGCCAGGACGGATTCGAGGAGAGCGGGCAGCGGCGCCGCGTGCGGGAGCTCGAACTCCGCGGCCCGGCCCGGCAGCGCGAACCAGGCGGACTCCCCGGTCAGCCACAGGGAGACCTCGACGCCGCTGGCCACGGCGACCGCGGCGACCGTGAACGCCTGAGAGCACCGTTCGGGCGCATCGGCCCCCGCCGTCACCTTGATCACGAGCTTCTTCGCCATACCCGAATCGTAATCAGGTTCCTTACAACCGCCGATGTTGATCATGGGTCTCCTGTGAAGCGTGTTACCGAAAGCGCTTCACATATGAGGGGGAACATTGTGGAAGATCCGGAAAGGCCGGATGAGGCCGACTCGTCCAGCCGGCGCCCCGGGACCCGGCGCCGGGGGCGTACGACACTGATGATCGCCGGAGCCGCCCTGCTCGGGGTGGTCTCCGGGGCCTGCACCGGGTACGTGATCCAGGCCGGCCGTGCGCCCACCGCGCTGCCGCCGCTCTCCCAGCCCGTCGTGGCACAGGCCGGGGGCGAGGTCGAACCGCTGTCGGCGGCGCAGGACCGCCGGGTCAGGACCGACGGCGACCTGCGCAAGCTGCTGATCACGCGGCCCAGGGGGGCGAAGGACAAAGGGACCCAGACGGAGAGGGACGGCTGGGCGGACCTGGTCACCTACGCGAGCGGCTACACGAAGCCGTCTGTCGTGTTCGACAACCTCCTCGACGACGAGTTCCGCCGTGCGGCCGCGGTCTCGTGGCGGGTGGGCGAGACGTACAGCGCCGAGATCAACCTCGTGCAGTTCCGCCAGACGGACGCGCTGGAGGCGTCCGAGTGGGCCGAGAACGGCCGTTACTGGGCCGAGAAGGTGCACGACACCCGTGACTGGCCCATCCCCGGCACCGGGGACGGCAACGGCGTGGCCTATGTGCACGACACACCCGAACGCAAGCCCGGCTACCTCCCGCTGTACTCGGCCGAGGCGTACGCCTGGCGGGGAGACGTCTGCATGGAGATCCGCGTCTACGACAGCAAGCCGATATCCAAGGGAACGATCATGGACCTGGCCGAGCGGCAGGTGGGGAAGCTGTGAGCGAGACCACCGCGGCCGAAAGCGGCGAGACCACCGCGGCCGAAGCGGAAGCGGAAGCCGTTTCCGTGACCGACAAGCCCGCCGCGGGGAAGCCCGGCGCCCGCCGCGCCGGCCGGGTCGCCGCCGTAGCCGGGTCCGTGCTGCTGGCCTGCGCGGTCGTCGGCGGTATCGGCTGGACCGTCGTGAAGGTCCAGGACGCCGACCGCGACCCCGGAAGCCCCGCCTGGAAGTTCCCCGCCCTGTCCGCCGAGAGAGACGGCGGGAAGAAGGGCGGCGCGGCCGGGTCGGGACTGAGAGCCCTGATGCTGCCGTTCGACGACGGCTTCCAACCCGGCCCCGATCTGGACGAGTTCGGACAGGACACCGAGTTCAGCGGCGCGCAGGCCACCGCCCTGCGCAAGGAGTCGTTCAGGGAGCTGCCCAGCGCCTCACGCCGAAAGCTGGAGAAGATGGTCGACAAGGAGCGCATCAAGGGCATGGCGAGGCGCAGTTACGTCGCCCCCGGACCGGACTACAACTCCAAGGCGGTCACCTTCGAGGTCACCCTGTCGAGGCAGGAGAACCCGACCGCCGTGCGCCGGTCGGCGGCGGCCTTCAACGGCTTCGTCGCCGCCATGGACGTCTTCCGCAAGGGTCCGAAGATCGACGGCCACCCTGACGCGCGATGCTTCCTGAGCCCCAAGGGCAAGACCAAGGACCTGGGCGTGGCGCTGTGCACCGCCGCCGTGGGAGACGTGCTGGTCAGCGTCACATCGGCCGCACCCGAACCGATCGACGGCACGTTCGTCGCCAAGTTCTTCGCCAAGCAACTCGACCGTATCGACGACCCGGGACAGGCCGTATGACCACCGAGCACCCCCGCCTGCAGCCGCCACCGGCCCCGGAGCCGCAGCCGGAACCGCTTACGGAACCGACGCCTGCCCCGGAGCCGCTGCCGGAGTCACAGCCGGAGCCGACAGACGCCTCCGGGGCATCCTCCGAAACCGTTTCCGACGCAGCTCCCGACCCCCTCCCGGACGCAGCTTCCGACCCCCTCCCTGGCCCGCAGGACCCGCCCGCCCCCAAGGACCGCCGTGTCCTGCGGGCCGTCCTGCGCTGGACCGCCGTCGTGACGGTCTTCGCCGCGCTCGGGGCGGGAACCGCGTACGGGATCACGCGCATGGAGCGCACGGACCTGCCCGGGCTCGCCACCACGTCGGACGGCCGCTGGGCCTACCCGGACATCGCCAGGCCGCCGCTGCCCTCCGGCAGCCCGAGCCCGTTCGACACCAGGAACGGGGGCTCCGCCCACTACGCGGACCTGCGGGCGCTGCTTCTTCCCGCGCCCGAGGGCTCGACGCAGGACAAGGCGCTGCGCGGCGCCGACGGCTGGCTGGCCACCAAGGACTTCCTGCCGGTGTTCGAGGCGAAGGAGGACCGCGCCGTCGTGGGGCAGCTGCTCACCGACAACGGCCTGCGGCACATCGCGGCCCGGGGCTGGACCACCCCGGACGGCACCCGCACCGGCGTCTACCTGCTGCAGTTCGACACGGGAGTGGTCGCCGACGGCGTGTACACCGCGCTCACCACGTTCACCGGCCCGGTGCACGAGGCCCGCGGCGCGGCCGAGACGGAGTTCGACGACGGGTACCCCATCGTCGCCGACGTGCCGAACGTCAAACGTCACGCCTACGACGAGGTGAAGCCGTACGGCGCGGAGCAGCTGCGGCAGGCCTACCTGCACGCCGGCGACGTCATCGCCCTCGTGCTGCAGTCCCGCAAGGGCGCCGCGGCGGCCGTTCCGTTCCAGCAGACCGTGACCCTGCAGAGTCAGCTGCTGAGCTGACGCCCGTGGAGGGCGTACCTCACAAGGAGGGCGGGGTTCCGGCCGCGTAAGCTGGGGCCCGGCCCTGTCGTACGTGTCGCGAGGCGTCCGTACCCGAAGCACGCTCATCCGAGGAGCACCCGTGGAGATCTTCTTCGAAGCCCTGCTGGTCCTGGTCTGCGTAGGCGTTCTCGCCTTCGCCGGTCTGACCGTGAAGAAGCTGTACCAGGGCCAGCGCTGAGACCGACCACCTCCAGGAACTGCCACTCATGATCGAGATTCCGTCCGACCTCCACAAGGACCTCGTCCCCCTCGCCTTCCTGCTCGGCAGCTGGGCGGGCGCCGGCGTGCACGACTTCCCTGGATCGCAGAAGTGCAACTTCGGGCAGGAGGTCACCTTCGCGCACGACGGCCGTGACTTCCTGGAGTACCACTCCCACACGTGGGTGCTGGACAACGACGGCAACAAGGTCCGTCCCCTGGAGTCCGAGTCCGGCTTCTGGCGCATCGACGCCGACCGCAAGGTCGAGGTGACGATGGTCCGCGACGACGGCGTGGTCGAGATCTGGTACGGCGAGCTCGCCGACAAGAAGCCGCAGATCGACCTCGTCACCGACGCGGTGGCCCGCACGGCCGCCTCCGGCCCCTACACCGGCGGCAAGCGCCTGTACGGGTACGTCAAGAGCGACCTCATGTGGGTCGGCGAGAAGCAGACCCCCGAGGTCGAACTGCGCCCCTACATGTCGGCCCATCTGAAGAAGGTCGTCACCCCGGAGGACGTCGAACGCTGGGCGAAGGCCCTCCCCGACGACATGCCGGACGACGGAATCGCCTTCTTCAAGTAGTCCCGGACGGACCTAGACTCTTCTGTGTGGTGAGCACTGAAAGCACTGACTGGAAGAGCGACCTGCGGCAGCGCGGATACCGCCTGACGCCGCAGCGCCAGCTTGTCCTGGAGGCCGTGGACACCCTGGAGCACGCGACCCCCGACGCGATCCTCGTGGAAGTGAGGAAGACGGCGTCGGGGGTCAACATTTCCACGGTGTACCGGACCCTGGAGCTCCTGGAGGAGCTGGGGCTGGTCAGCCACGCGCACCTGGGACACGGGGCGCCGACGTACCACCTCGCCGAGCGGCACCACCACATCCACCTGGTGTGCCGGGACTGCGACAACGTCATCGAGGCGGATGTGCAGGTAGCCGCCGAGTTCACGGCCAAGCTGCGGCAGAGCTTCGGCTTCGAGACCGACATGAAGCACTTCGCGATCTTCGGCCGCTGCCAGGACTGCACGCTCAAGGGTTCGACCGTCAAGGGTTCGCCTACCGGGTCGTAGGCTTGGCCGCATGAAGAGCCCTCTGCTGTCCCTGCCCGGCGCCGTCCCCGCCGAGGGCGTGGACGAAGACGTCGCCGGTCACTACGGCGACCTGTTCCGCGAGCAGCGCGCCCTCGCCGACGGCGCCGGTTTCGTCGACCTCTCGCACCGCGGAGTCGTCGCCGTCACCGGCGAGGACCGGCTGAGCTGGCTGCACCTCCTGCTCACCCAGCACCTCACCGACCTTCCCGTCGGCCAGGCCGCCGAGGCGCTGATCCTCTCCGCGCACGGTCACATCGAGCACGCGCTGTACCTGGTCGACGACGGCACGACGGTCTGGGCGCACGTGGAGCCCGGCACCCAGGACGCGCTGATCGCGTACCTGGAGTCGATGAAGTTCTTCTACCGGGTCGAGGTCGCCGACCGGACCGCGGACACCGCCGTCGTCCATCTGCCCGCCGGGTCGATCGCGTCCGTCCCGCCGGGCGTCGTGGTCCGCGAGACCGCGCACGGCCGCGACCTCTTCCTGCCGCGCGCCGACCTGGAGTCGTACGCCGGACAGGCCGGTCCGCCTGCCGGGATCCTGGCCCACGAGGCGCTCCGCGTCGAGCAGCACCGTCCGCGCCTCGGCTTCGAGACCGATCACCGCACCATTCCGCACGAGCTCGGCTGGATCGGCACCGCCGTGCATCTGCAGAAGGGCTGCTACCGGGGCCAGGAGACGGTCGCCCGGGTCCAGAACCTCGGCAAGCCGCCCCGCCGCCTGGTCTTCCTCCACCTCGACGGCAGCGAGGTCCACCTGCCCGCCGCGGGCACCGAACTCCGCGTCGCCGACGAGGCGCCCGACGGCCGGAAGATCGGCTTCATCACCACGTCCGCACGCCACCACGAACTCGGCCCGGTCGCCCTGGCGTTGGTGAAGCGCAACGTCCCGGTGGACGCCCCGCTGCTGGCGGGCTCCACGGCGGCGGCGCAGGAACTCGTCGTCGAGCCCTAGCGGGGAGCCGTCCCGGACCGGTCCCGGACCGGTCCCGGACAGGCCTCGGACCGGCTGTTCCGGGCAGGTCCCGGACCGGCCGCCCCGGGCGGGACGCCGACGAGCCGGGACCAGCCCCGGACCAGTGCCAGACCAGTTCCGGACCAGCCCTAGACCTCGATCAGGACCGTGAACGGGCCGTCGTTCGTCAGCGACACCCGCATCCGCGCACCGAAGCGGCCCGTCGCCACGGTGGCCCCGAGGGCACGCAGCTGCGCCACGACCTCGTCGACGAGCGGTTCGGCGACGGGGCCCGGCGCGGCCGCGTTCCAGGTGGGCCGGCGGCCCTTGCGCGCGTCGCCGTACAGCGTGAACTGGCTGATCACCAGCAGCGGGGCGGCGATGTCACTGCAGGACTTCTCGTCGTGCAGCATCCGCACCGACCAGAGTTTGCGTGCGAGCTGGGCCGCCTTCTGCGCGGTGTCGTCATGGGTGACGCCCACCAGGACGCACAGTCCCTCGCCGCTGATCTCGCCGACCGTCTCGCCGTCCACGACGACGCTCGCGCCGTCCACCCTCTGCACCACCGCTCGCATGCGGACCATGATGCCGGGTCGCGGGCGCGGACCGGCGACTGGCCCATTTTTGATCCTTAAGCCCCTGTCTGGGGCCGTTCGGGGGGACTCGGTCACAAAGAAGCGACTTGGGGTGGCACGATGCATTCCACACGCCGGTCGAGGGGACGGTTGAGGCACATGAGCACACCGAGTACCGAGCGGTCGGCTGCACACCGGCCGCCCGCACAGCGCAGCGACAGCCCCGTGCTGCCCGTCGAACCGCCCGAGCAGGAGCTGGCCCGGCTGAGCCTGCCCGAACTGCGCACCCTGCGCCGGGACGCCCAGCGGGACGAGGCCGACCTCAGTTACGTACGACGGCTGTTGCAGGGACGGATCGACATCCTGCGCGCCGAGCTGGTCCGGCGCTCGCCCACGGGCGCGGCCTCCGTGGTGGACCGGCTGCCGGAGATCCTCACGGACGGTCCGGCCCGGCACCGTTCCTCCGCGCGGCACGTCACCCTGGGCACCCCGCACAGCGAGGAGGGCAGACGGCTGGCCGCCGACATGCTGGCCGACGTCGAGCTCTCCGACCTCGACGCCCGTACGGACCTCGAGCTGCACGAGGCGATGGCCCGGCTGGTGCGCTATGAGCAGCAGGTCTCCGGCCGCCGTCAGCACCTCCAGCGGACGGCCGACGAGTCCGGCGCGGAGATCACCAGGCGTTACCGGGAGGGGGAGGCGCAGGTGGAGGACCTGCTGGTGTGAGCCCGGGGGGAGCACCGCCCCGCCCCCGCACCCGGTGCCGAACCCGGTGGCCCGAACCCGGTGGCCCGGGGCCGGCGGTCGCCGACGGACGGTCCGCGGGTGGACGGGCGGGCGCGGCCGGCGGCGATAAACGCGCGCGGCGTCCGGCCGGGCCTGCTTACGGTGACGCCATGACCAGCCGAGCCAACCGATCCAGCCTCCCCGTCGACACCCGTCTGATCACCGACTCCGAACTCCCGGACTGGATAAGGGCCCTGGACACGGGCTTCCTGCGCCCGCCGGGCGTCACCGAACAGTTGCTGGCGGAACGCCGCGCGGCGATCTCGGAATCCCGCACCTCGGGCGCCTTCGACGCCGGCCGCTGCGTCGCCACGTTCCGCTCCTTCCCGCAGGAGCTCACCGCCGTCGGCGGCGCCGCCGTCCCAGCCGACGCGATCTCCAACGTCACCGTCTCGCCCACGCACCGCCGCCGCGGCCTGCTCACCCGGCTGATGACCGACGACCTCTCCGCCGCGAAGGAGCGCGGGGACGTCGTGGCCACGCTCATCGCGGCCGAGTACCGCATCTACGGCCGCTACGGCTTCGGTCCGGCCACCACGATGACCGAGTGGTCGATCGACGTGCCGCGCGCCGGACTGGACCCGCGCCGATCGGGTCAGCCGGAGGAGGGCCGGATCGACCTCGTCGACGGCGACGAGGTCCGCAAGACGGGCCCCGGGCTGCACGAGCGGCTGCGGCGCGCCCAGCCCGGCGCCGTCAGCAGGAGCGACCGGTGGTGGGACGTCCAGACCGGGTTGGCGAACCCGACCGGTGACCCCTGGACCGAGCCCTTCTACGCGGTGTACCGCTCCCCGGACGGCGAGGTGGAGGGACTGGTCGCCTACCAGGCCGACGACAAGTGGAGCGACGCCAAGCAGCCGCTGAACACGGCGTCGGTGAGATGGCTGATCGCGGTGACCCCGGCGGCGGAGCGCGCCCTGTGGCACTACCTCTGCTCCATCGACTGGATCACCCGGGTGACGTCGGGCCGGCGCTCCCCGGGCGACCTGCTGCCGCTCTACCTGCCGGACCCGCGCGCGGCGGCCGTCACCACGCAGGCGGACTGGCTGTGGGTGCGGATCCTGGACGTCGTGCGGGCCCTGGAGGCGCGTACCTACGACACGGCGGGAGCGATGGTGCTGGAGGTCGTCGACGGGACCGGCCCGGCCGGCGGCCGCTTCCTGCTGGACGCGACCCCCGACGGCGCCTCCTGCGTGCCGACGACCCGAAGCGCCGACCTCACTCTCGACATCGGCGAGCTGGCGACGCTGTGGCTGGGCGACGAGTCCGCGGCGCGGCTGGCGGCCCTCGGCCGGCTCCGGGAAGAACGAGCGGGCGCCGCCCGGGGGGCCGACGCCCTGCTGCGTACGTCCGGGCGGCCTTGGTGCCCGGACATGTTCTGACGGCTCCTCTCGTGAGCGGTCGGTGCGGTGTGGCAGCGGATCCATGGACCTGAACCCCTGGATCCGCTCATCCGTAGCTGTTCAGTTGTGGCTGTGCGTCGTTCTGAAGTTGTGGCTGAGCGGGTGCTGTTCAGTTGTGGCTGTACGTCGGTGCCGGCCGTGCGGGCTCCCGGCTCCCCTCCGGAAGGGGGCCCACCGGCCAACCGTCTAGAAGCTTGACCATGTCGTTGAAGTTGGCTGCCAACTTCACTGTACTTATGTCCGCTTGGAAGCGTCCTATAACCATCTCTCTTTGAACTGCCGGAAGATGGCGAGAAGTTGTAGTGTGCGGACGTGGAGCCGGAACATGCCTCCGTCAAGGGGCGGAGGGAGGCGGAGCGGCCGCAGCCGTCACACCGTGAGGTGGCCGACGAGTTGCGCACCCGGATCAGGACCGGAGTGCTGCGGCCGGGTCAGCGCATGCCCACGCAGGCCAAGCTGGCCAAGGAGTTCGGCGTCGAACGGGGCACCGTACGCCAGGCCCTGCGCATTCTGCAGTCGGAACGGCTTCTCAGCAACGTCTCCAAAGGGAGCCCGGCGACGGTCGCGGCGCGGTCCGAGGCGGCCGGCCTCCCGGTCGGGCCCGGCGCGGTGCCGCAGCCCTCGATGGTGGGGCTGCCGCCCCGCATCACCGCGGCCTTCGCGGCAGAGCACGTCGAGGTCGACGCCCTCTGCCTGACCGCGGTGTCGCTGACGGCCGCGATCGGCGAACCGCTGCGGCAGATCCACGCGGGGCAGCTGAAACCGGCCAAGATCGACGTCCGGGTCCTGCTGCCGTCCCGGGACATCGACCTCGCCTTCCCCGCTTTGGTGGACGGCTCGCCCAGCGGACGGCTGCAGCGCCACTGGCTCGCCCACCGCAACGCCCAGGGCCAGGTATTGCGGCACAACCTGCTGACCCTGCGTTCCACGCACGGCATCGACGTGCACGTCACCTTCCGCGCGCTGCCCTTCACTCCGCCCGTCAAGCTGTATCTGCTCAACGGGACGGAGGCGTTGTTCGCGTACTACACGGTCACCCGAGGCGAGCAGACGATCGACCAGGAGCACCTGGAGCTGTACGACGCCGAGGGCACGCGGTCGCTGCTGTTCGCCTTCGAGGAGGGCGCCGGCCCGCGGGACACGACCTTGGTGGAGCAGTCCCGCCGGTGGTTCGACGCGCTGTGGGACACCATCAGCTCGGAGCTGGTGCTCACGAGCTGACGGCGGGTCCGGTGGCCAGGAGGGCGAGGATCACGGCGCCGAGGGAACTGATGGCAGGGCTCTTGGCCTTGACGCCGACGCTGAGCAGAAGCAGACCGACGGCGCCGGTGCTGCCGTACTTCCACTGGATGGTCTGTTCGACGCCGACGACGAAGGCGGCGCAGAGGAGGACAAGGGCGGGCATGGGCGGGTTCCCCCCTTCGGAGGCTGGGAGACGAGGTCCCGGATCGAGGCCGGGATCGAGATCCGGGACCGAAGTCCGGAAGTGGGAGGCAAACCTTCCGCCAACTCGCTTGAGTTGGCAACCAACTATGACTATGTTGTCCCCACTTGGTGGCAACTGCTAAACAACTTTTAAACAACTCCCGTCAGATGGATGGAAGTTGTAGCGTTTGGTCGTGACCCAGGAGAACGTGGCAGTGAACGGCAGCGGAAGGCTTTCACCGCAGCAGATCGCCGATGTGCTGCGCGAACGCATCCGCACCGGGGAGCTCAAGGCCGGCGACCGGCTGCCCACACAGGCCGAACTCGCCGACGAGTTCGGCGTGGAGCGCGGCGCCGTCCGCCAGGCCCTGCGGTCACTGCAGGACGACGGGCTGCTCACCAACGTGAGCAAGGGCAGCCCGCCCCGGATCGCCCAGCCGCCGGCGCCGGGCCGCGAAGAGCCCCAGCCCACGATGGTCGCCCTGGCGCCCCGGCTCACGGCCGCGTTCTCGGCACCCCATGTGCGCGTCGACGCCGCCTGCCTCACCGCCGAAAGCCTCATCCCAGCCCTGGGCGAACCGCTGCGACTGATCCACGGGGGGCAGCTGAAGCCCGCCAGGATCGATGTGCGCATCCTGCTGCCGTCGCGGTACATCAGCCTCGCCTTCCCGGTCCCGGTCGACGGCCGCGGCGACGACGACCCGGTCCACCAGCGCTGGCTGGCCATGCGCAACGCCCAGGGTCACGTGCTCCGCCACAACCTGCAGACCCTGCGCTCGCACGGCATCGACGTCAACATCACCTTCCGCGCGCTGCCGTTCACCCCGCCGGTCAAGCTCTACCTCCTCAACGGCCAGGAGGCGCTGATGGCGTACTACATGGTCACCCGCCGCGAGGAGGCCACCGACAGCGGAACCCTGGACATGTACGACGTGCTGGGCACCGAGTCGCTCCTCTTCTCCTTCGAGAAGGCGGCCGGTCAGCGCGACGCCGCGTTCGTCGAGGAATCCCAGAAGTGGTTCGACGCCCTCTGGGAAACCATCACGACGGACCTGACACTCTCCTAGTGACCTCTGATACGCAGCAGACTCAACAGGTGACCCCCGACACCGACACCGAGACCGCTGATCTGCGGGAGGTGATCAGACGCGCCCGCGTCGTCCTCTGGGACTTCGACGGACCCATCTGCCGTCTCTTCGCCGGTCACTCGGCGGACGTCGTGGCCGACGGCCTGGTGGAGTGGCTCGAGGGGAGGGGCCTGCACCACCTGCTGACGGATTCCGAGCGGGACTCGCTCGACCCGCACGTCGTACTGCGCGCCGTGGACCGCCGGCACCCGGGCAGCGACCTGGTCACCGAGCTGGAGGAACGCCTCACCCAGGAAGAGCTGAAGGCCACGGCCACGGCGATGCCCACGCCCTACGCCGACCCGCTGATACGCACCCTGACGGCCCGCGGCCTGCGGCTGGCGATCACCACGAACAACTCCCCCCGGGTGGTCACCACCTACCTCGCGAACCGGGGTCTCACCTCGTGTTTCACGCCCCACGTCTACGGCCGCACCCAGGAGCTCCGCCACCTCAAGCCCCACCCGCACTGCCTGAACCTCGCCCTGCGCGCCATGGGCTCGGCGCCCGGCACCGCGCTGATGATCGGCGACACCCCCTCCGACTTCCTGGCCGCCAGGGAGGCAGGCGTCCCCTTCCTCGGCTACGCGCGTAACGAACGCAAGGAGAAACTGCTCACGGGCGCGGGCGCGACACTCGTGGTCCCGTCCCTGGAACCGGTACTGGACGCGGTCAGGAGCGCCTGAGCCCGCTCTCCGGGAGTTTGCCGGGCGGCGGGCGGCGGTACAGGCGCGGTGTGGACGCGCAGCGGGGCAGTGACGGCGGAGGCAGGGAGTTCCAGAGGGTCGCCGACGACCTGCGTGCCCGCATGACGGACGGCACCTACTCGCTGCGTTCCTTTCTGCCTTCCCAGCGGGACCTGGCCGAGGAGTACGGGGTCTCCCGCGACACCGTGCAGCGGGTGCTGAGGGAACTGGCCGACGAGGGCTGGATCGAGTCCCGCCAGGGCAGCGGCTCCCGGGTGATCAAGACTCAGCGGATCCAGTCGTCGACGCCCCGAGCCACCCGGTCGCGTCATGGCGTGAGACTGGGTCCGCTGCTCAGCGAGGCCTTCGAGCAGCGACGCGTCACCCTGGACGTCTACACGCTGACGTCCGAATCGCTGGACGCGCACATCAGGTTGCAGGCCGAGCGGATCCGCGGCGGCTCGATCGCCCCCGAGCACATCGGCCTGCGCATGATCCTTCCCTCTCGCGACCTCGACCTGCCCTATCCGCGGGTCAAGGACGACAGGAACGACTACCGCCTGCGCAACCGGCTGCACGACATCACCGACCGTCACACGGACTCGCTGTGCGGGGTGCTGAAGGACCTGAAGACGGAGAGGTACGTTTCCGCGGTCGACGTCCAGATCCGGCACGCGCCGCTGACGCCGGCCTTCAAGCTGTATCTGCTGAACGGCATGGAGGCGCTGCACGGCCCCTACGAGGTGATCCAGCGCCAGATCGAACTGGAATGCGGTGAAGAGATCACCGCCCTCGACGCGCTGGGTCTCGGCGCCACCCTCACCCACCAGGTGAAAGACGCCGATCCGGACTCGTCGGGCACCGTTTTCGTCGAGATCTGGCGGTCCTGGTTCGAGTCCTTGTGGAGCTTCCTCGCCGAATGACCAAGCCGCCGAACAGGCGGGTCGGGTTGCGCTAGCATGCCCGAACCGCGCGAGCAATCGCTCCCGTCCGCACGTATGAGAGGGCGAACAAGCCAGTCTCGAACGGCCTGACGCGGATGAGTGGCAACCACCCATTGCGCTCACTCGATCATCGCTCCGGCCGTGCGGCGCATCTACCGTTTGCCCTACCCATCCCTGCGCGAGTATCCGGAGCGGCCAGTGGTCGACCACCTTGTTCCCCTTCGTCGCCTCGGGGAACGGGCCGCCGAGGACACGTCCGGCGTCCTGCGCGCCTTCGTACGCGCCGCCGAGTCCACGCAGGCGTCCAGCGGCCATCACAATCGCAACTATGTGCTGCCGCTGACGGACGAGGTGGCGCGACACCTGCGCCGCGAGCCGGGCACGCCCGTGACGGTGCGCATCCGCCGACAGGACGCGCTGCCCGTGGTGATCAGGACCTGGCAGGACGAAGCGGCGATCCTCGACGCGCTTCAGGGCGTCCTGCCCCACGCGCCCGCCTGCCTGGTGAAGACGCCGGACTACTCCATCCACAGCTATGTGGAGGGCGTGCCGCTCTCCACCATCTGCGGAAACGGCAAACCTGTCGACACCCTGCTGATGAAGGCGCTGGCTGGACTGCTCGTCCAGATGACCCAGGTGCGTCTGCCCGCGCTGCCGGAGCTGCCGAAGTCCTGGCCCGCAAACCACAGCGACAGCCAGGCCTTCCTGAAGACCCTTGTTCATCTCGCCGACGAGGAGATCCGCAAGCCCAACTGGGCGGAGTTCGGCGGACTGTTCAAGGCGTTGGGCGTGAGTGAGGACGCGCTGCTCCGGCTGGCCGAGCGGGTGCCGGCCATGACCCGGCGGCCATACAGCCTGCTCCACGCGGACCTGCACCGGGACAACCTGATCGTCTCGTACGACGGCGTTCCGCCGCTCGTCTGCGTTGACTGGGAACTGGCGACCTACGGCGACCCCCTGCACGACCTCGCCACTCATCTGGTGCGCATGCAGTACCCGGACAGTCAGCGGGACGAGGTGATCCAGGCGTGGGCAGAGACCATGCAGGAGTGCCGGTTCAGCGCGGCAAAGGGCTTCGCCAAGGACCTGCCCCACTACCTCGACTTCGAGAGGGCGCAGTCCCTCTATCCCGACGTCATGCGGGCCGCGCGGTCCTTGCAGGAGTCGTTCACACAGAAGAGCCTGGACGAGGCGACGGTGGAGGTCGGCCGCGCACTGCGGGAAGCCGCGGAGCCTCTGCGTCTCAGGGGCGTTCCGGCGAACGACGAGATCGAACGAGCCCTGTTCCGGTGGCTGGCGTCGCGGGGCGAAGGGGCGGCGAGCGGCCGGGACTGGATCAACAAGGCTTTCGGCTGGCAGCCGGATCCGCGGCTTCCCGAGAATCCCCGCTTCCCGGCGTCCGCCGTGCGGGACGCACTGCTCGCAGAGGGCGCCGCTCCCGCGAATCGGGTCTTCAAGGGAACCGCGCACCTCAACTCCGTGGTCTGGACGCAGGCCATGCCAGCTCCGGTGGTCGTGCGTCGCAAGCTGCCCGACGTCTCCCGCCGCGAGCCCAGATATCTGAGTGAGCATTCCGTCCTGCGGGCAATCCAGGAGTCACCTGTCCGGGTGGCGGCCCCCGAGGTTCTCGCCCTGGGGGAGAGTTACCGGGGCGACCAACTCAGCATTCAGACCTATGTGGGCACGCATGCCGACCGGCCGCCCAGCCACCCGGTGAACGGTCTGCTGCCGCACGAGGCAGACGCCCTCGTCGACCAGCTGGCCGAACTGGCGCGTGTGGATTACCGATCGATGGACCCGGCACAGGGAGAATTCGACTTCCTCGTATGGCTGAAGGAACAACTCTGCGGCATAGTGCGGGACCTGCCGAAAGAGTCGCTGCAACTGGCCCGCATGCTCGGGCTCCCCGACGAGCAGCGGCTGCGTGAACTGCTGTCCCGATACGGCGTGAGCCGCCGGGCGAAGGTCCTGCTGCACGGTGACCTCAACCCGTGGAATCTGGTGCGCCGCGACGACGCCCTGGCCCTGACGATCATCGACTGGGAGATGGCCCTGGTCGGGGACCCGCTCTACGACCTGGTCAGGCACATGCACCTGACGCCTACCCGGCCGGAGATCAGGGAGCGGATGTTCCTCCGTTGGCAGAGGCGGTTGGCCCCGGAGTACACCCGGGACTGGGCCAGGGACTGGATGGTCTATCGCCGGATCGAGATGGTCCGCTCCGCGTACATCGACCTCGACCGCCTGGCGACGGGGTCGAGTCTGGACGCCCCCAACGTCCGCCGGGCCGTCAACTCCTACGCAGGCACACTCGCATCCGCGACTGCCGCCCTCGGCCTCCCCCTCCCGGCGACTGCGAACCCCTATCTTGCCCGGGCCCTGGCCTAGGGCGACCATGGTCTGATCGAACGTCGAACACAGGTCGGACCAGGGTCAGTTGACGCCCGTCGGGCGTGAGGCGCGAGGGGGTCGGACATGTCCGCGCGGGGGAGCCGAACGACGGGTGGGGGCGGCGTGGGGGACGCGCTGCGGCGCTACCAGGAACGCTTCGAGCCCACGATCACCCGGATCCTGCTCCTCGGGATCTTCGTCACCGGCCTGACGGCCCAGTTCGTCAAGCCGGTCGGGGACGCCCTGGAGGGGAAGGCCTACCTCGGCGGCGCCCTCCTCAGCCTGGTCGGATACGTGCTCTACGACACGGTGAAGGACCTGTCGACCGCGCTGCGCGTGCCCGCGCGCGGGCAGGTGAACTCCCGGGAGCTCGGCCTCTTCGTGAGCGAGGCCTTCCGCGCCCGCACCGTGGACATCGCGTTCCTCGGCTACACCGGCGAGACGCTCTACAACGAGCTGTACCACCGCCTGGAAGGTCTCCTCGACGACCCCGGTCCCACGCGCAACGTCACCATCCGGGTGCTCATCCCCGACTTCGGGCAGTCGATGACGGTGCCGTCGAGAGTCGGGGCCCAGGGGCTCCCGGTGGACGACCCCGACTTCCGCAAACGCCTGGAAGCCAAGTGCCGGGAGTTCGACGAGACGCTGTACGGGATCGCCGAACGGCTGACGGTCCGCGGCCGGGTCACCGCCCGCTGCGAGTACCGGCTCTACCCCGGCATACCGCGGGACAAGATCTGCGTCTTCAACCGGGCGCTGGTGCTGCACGGGCTCTACGACGTCGTGGCCCGCACGGTGCTCAGCCGTGCCTCCCCGGAGTACTACGACCCCAAGGGCTACCGCACGGACCTCAACGTCTGGTCACAGGAGGGGACGGAGGACGCCAGGGCCGCGATCGCCGCGTGGAACAAGCACCTCGACGACCTGTGGAGTCTGGCCGCACTGCCTCCGTGGCGCGGTCCCGGCACGTAGACCGGCGGTCGGCCTGCCGGGCGACTCGGCGTCACGTCGTCCGCTCGGCGCCGCCCCGTACGCTCCTCCCATGAGTGCGACCGGGCTGCGTGAGCGCAAGAGGCAGCAGATGTACAAGGCCGTGTCGGAGGTCGCCGTCCGGCTCTTCCTCGAGCGCGGTTTCGACGCGGTGTCCGTCGCCGAGGTGGCCGCCGCGGCCGAGATCTCCAAGCCGACCCTGTTCCGGTACTTCCCGGCCAAGGAGGATCTGGTCCTGCACCAGATCGCCGATCACGAGCGGGAGGCGGCACGCGTGGTCACCGCGGCTCGCGCCGAGGGGGTCGCGCCGCTGGCCGCGCTGCGGCGGCACTTCCTCGACGGGCTGGCCGCCGAGGACCCCGTCACCGGCCTCAACGACCACCCCCAGGTGCGGGCCTTCTACGACCTCCTCTACGGCACCCCCTCCCTGGTGGCCCGGCTGCACGGCTATCTGGAGCGTTCGGAGGCCGCCCTCGCCGAGGCCCTCGCGGACGACCTGCCCACCGCCCTCGACGCCCGGCTGGCGGCCGGCCAGATCATCGCCGTCCGGCGGATCCTCGCCGAGGACACCTGGCGACGGATCGCGGCGGGCGAGCGGCTGGAGGACGTGCGGGGGGACGCGGTGGCCGCGGCCGAGCGGGCCTTCGACACGTTGGGAACGGGGCTGCCGCAGCTCGCCGGGACATCCCATGCCGAGTAGATATCGTGACCACATAAAAAATGTAACCGAGTAACATTTTCGGTATCCTCGTCGTATGACGGCATCCGACCTCGACAGCGCCCTGCACGCCGAACGCGCCCATCACGACGCCTGCCGGGCCGCCTTCGCGGCGATGGTCGAGGGCGCCGACCTCCAGGTCGCCACCGGCGAGGACGTCTCCGCCTCCGGCGCCGACGCCGAAGTCCTCGGTTACCAGCTGCGCAGCCATGCCAAAGCCCTGCACGAACTGCCGCAAGGCCCGCTGTTCTTCGGCCGGCTCGACTTCGCGCACGGCACGGGCGGCGTGCACGAGGGCCTCGCCCACCACATCGGGCGGCTCCGCGTCAGCGAGCACCCGGCCGCCCCGCCGCTCGTCGTCGACTGGCGCGCCCCCGTGGCCCGCGCCTTCTACCAGGCGAGCGTCCGCGACCCGCAGGGCGTGGCCGTGCGGCGACGGTTCGGCTGGGCCCTGGGCAGCCGGGGCGACTCCGCCGACCTGACGGGCCTGGAGGACGAGCGGCTGGACGGGGGCGACGCGAGCGCGAACCCCGCGGAGGGTACGGGCACGTCCCGCGACGGCGCCGGTCTCTCCGCCGGCGGGCCGGACGGCGGCATCGTCGCGCGCGAGATCGAGCGTCCCCGCGTGGGCCCCATGCGGGACATCGCCGCCACCATCCAGCCCGAGCAGGACGACCTCGTGCGCGGGGACCTCGCCGTATCGGTGTGCGTGCAGGGCGCGCCCGGCACCGGCAAGACCGCGGTCGGCCTGCACCGGGCCGCCTACCTCCTCTACACCCACCCGCGCCGCATCCGGCGCGGCGGCCTGCTGATCCTCGGCCCCCACCGCGCCTTCCTCTCCTACATCGCCGAAGTGCTCCCCTCGCTCGGCGAGACCGGCGTCCGGCAGTCGACGCTCCAGGACGAGATCGCCGCCGGCCACCGGGCGACCGGCACGGACCCCGAGCGGACCGCCGCCGTCAAACACGATCCCCGGATGGCCGAGGTGCTGCGCCGGGCCGTGTACGGGCGGGTGGCGGCCGACCGCGCCGAGGACCTGCACGTCCCGGAGGGCTCCGGCCACTGGCGGATCGCCGGCCGGGTGCTGACGGAGATCGTCGCCACCGTGCTGGCCGAGGAGCCGCCCTACGAGACCGGGCGCGAGCGGGTGCGGGCCCGGATCGTGCGCCGGATCCAGGAGCAGGTGGAACGCCGCAGCGGGCCCCGTCCGGCCTCCTGGACGCGCCGGATCGAACGGGCCGCGCCGGTGAGCGCCTGCGTGGAGGCGGTGTGGCCGAAGACGCGGCCGGCGGAGGTGCTGGCCCGGCTCCTCACCGACCCGCAGGAGCTGGCCCGGGCCGCGGACGGCCTTCTGGACCCCGACGAGCAGCGGGCCCTGCACCGGCCGCACCCGCCCCGCACGCCCAAGTCGGCACGCTGGTCGGCCGCCGACCTCGTCCTCCTCGACGAGATCGCCGGCCTGCTGGACCATCCGCGGGGATACGGCCATGTCGTCGTCGACGAGGCCCAGGACCTCTCGCCGATGGAGTGCCGGGCCGTCGCCCGCCGGGTCCGCTTCGGCTCGCTCACCGTCCTCGGCGACCTGGCCCAGGGCACCACGGACTGGGCGGCGTCCTCCTGGCGGGTCCAGCTGACCCACCTGGGCAAGCCGGATGCCACGATCGTGCCGCTGACCACGGGTTTCCGCGTCCCGGCCGCCGTGCTCGCCCTCGCGGGCCGTCTCCTCGACCGCCTCGACGCCGACGTGCCCAGGGCCCACTCCCTGCGCCGGGACGGTGAACTGCGCGTGCGGCGGGCCGACGGCGACCTCCCGTCCGCGGTCGTCGCCGCGGTCCGCGACGCGCTCGCCCGCGAGGGCTCGGTCGGCGTCATCGCCGCGGACTCCCAGGCCGACCGGATCCGCGAGGCCCTCATCGCGTCCGGCGTCCCGGCCGCCGGCCCGCACGCCCCGCCCGCCCGGGTGACGGTGGTCCCCGCGACCCTCGTCAAGGGCCTGGAGTACGACCATGTCGTCGCCGTCGAACCGGCGGCCGTCGCGGAGTCTGAGCGCCGCGGCCTGAACCGGCTCTACGTGGTCCTCACCCGGGCGGTCTCCCGGCTGGACGTGGTGCACGAACGGGCCCTGCCGTGGGAGACGGAGGACTGAGGAACGCCGTCCGGCCCGCCCTGTCCTCAGACCGTCACGGCCTGCCTCAGCCGTTGCAGCGTGGTGCGCATGCCGGCCCGGTTGGCCGCCGCGCGGGCCTCCGGGCGGGTGCCGGTGAACAGGCGCCCGAGCAGCTCCGTGACGCGGGCGCCGGCCCCGCTCCGCAGGTCCTGCCAGTACTCGGTGACGAGGGTCCCCTCGCCCTCCGGCTCGAGCCGGTAGCCCCACAGGGCCACCGGCAGGCCGAAGGTGCTGACCCGGAACGCGAACTCACGGGGCGCGTCGGCCACGGTGACCCGGCAGGTGGTGAACCACACCAGAGGGCCCTTGCGGTTGAACCCCACGAACCCGGTCCCCTCGCGCGCCGTCGTGCCGCGATGCCACACGTAGAAGCATTCCGGGCTCCACTTCCCCATGTTCCGCAGCTGGGACAGCGCCGCGTAGACCTCCGTGCCGGGGGCGTTTACGACGATGCTTTCCTCTATTTCCCACAGGCGTTCCACAGGGTTCCTCCCGAAGGGTCTGGCGCCGAAGGGTCTGGCGCCGGAGCGAGCGGCCCCGGTCTGAACGGTGACGCGGGACCCGGCGTCGTGCGCGGTGCGGGCCGTCGCCCCGGGAACGCAACCGCCGGTTCGCAGAAGGCGCGTCGGCGGTCGGCAGGACCAGGGGCGGTGGTCGGCAGGACCGGTGTCGGTGGTGGCGGCGCGACCCCCGCGGGCCGCAGGCCGGCCTCTGGACGCCGACCCCGGCCGGGCCCGTGTCCGGCGGCAGCCGAGCGTCACGCGGACGGCGGGGTGAGTCTGGCGGCCACGGCGTCGAGGACCCAGTCCAGACCGGTCGCGAAGGATGTCTCGGCGTCCACGTGCGTGCCGTCGTGCACGACCTTGGCCAGTGCCGGGAAGCGGCCCGTGGCCAGCATCCTCGTCACATGCGGGCCGGAGGCGCGCTGCCAGTCGTGCTTGGACAGGCCGGTGGCGCGCTCGGCCCGCAGGTTCGCGATCTCGCGCCGGATCGCACCCGTGAAGTAGGCGCTGACGGTCTCCACGGCGCGCATGACGGTGTCGACGTCGGCGAGGCCGTCGAGGGCGGTGAGCGTGGCCTCGGTCAGGGCGAGGCCGTTCGGGCCCAGGGCCGGGCGGCCGCCCAGCAGGTCGGCCAGCCATTCGTGGCGGAGAGCGGCCTGCCGGGTGCGGTGGGCGAGGACGTGCAGCGCCGCCCGCCAGTCACCGGGCTGCTCCTCGGGCAGGATCTCGGCCTGGACCTCGTCCACCATGAGGTCGAACAGCTCCTCCTTGGTGGAGATGTATCCGTACAGCCGCATCGGCCCGGCGTTCAGCCGGGCGGCGACCTTGCGCAACGACACCGCTTCCAGCCCGCCCGCGTCGGCCAGCGCGACGGCGGCGGCGACGATCCGCTCCCGGTCGAGCGGCACGGGGCGGGTCGGCGGCTCCGGCCGGTCCCACACAGTCATGGTCACACCGTACTCTTGCGATACATCGTCCCGTACCAATACGGTGTATCGACATGAGACATCGCATCGCAGTGGTCGGAGGCGGTCCCGGCGGACTTGCCTTCGCCCGTGTCCTGCACCGCCACGGTCGTCCGGTCACCGTCCTCGAACGCGATCCCGCCCCCGACGCCCGGCCCCCGGGCGGCACGCTGGACCTGCACGAAGGGCTGGGCCAGCTCGCGCTGGACAAGGCGGGGCTGCTGGCGGAGTTCCAGGAGCTGTCCCGCCCCGAGGGGCAGGCCATGCGCATCCTGGACACGGCCGGGACCGTCCTGCGCGACTGGCGACCCCGTCCGGACGACCGGGCCAATCCCGAGATCGACCGCCGGCAACTGCGTGACCTGCTGCTCGGCCCCCTCGACGTCCAGTGGGGGCGCGGCGTGACGCAGGTGGTGCCGGGGGCCGAGGACGGCGCACTGGTCCACTTCGAGGACGGGCGGCAGGAGACGTTCGACCTCGTGGTCGGCGCGGACGGCGCCTGGTCCCGGACCCGCCCGGCGGTCTCACCGGTGACGCCGCACTACACCGGCGTCACCACGGTCGAGACCTCGCTCGACGACGTCGACACCCGCCACCCCGACCTGGCCCGCGTGATCGGCGACGGTTCCGTGGCCGTGTACGGCGTGAACCGCAAGCTCGTCGCCCAGCGCAACAGCGGCGGCCACGTCAAGGTGTACGCCCAGTTCCGCGCGCCGCTGGACTGGCACGCGCACCTGGACCTGGCCGACGTGGAGGCCGTGCGATCGGGCCTGCTGGCCCTGTTCGACGGCTGGGCCGCTCCCGTCCTCGACCTCCTCCGCCGCGGCGCAGCCTTCGTCCACCGTCCTCTCCACGTCCTGCCCGTGTCCCACACCTGGACCCACGTCCCGGGGGTGACGCTCCTCGGTGACGCCGCCCATCTGATGCCCCCGCTGGGGGCGGGCGCGAACCTCGCGATGCTGGAGGGCGCCGAACTCGCCGAGTGCGTCGCCGCCGACGTCGGAGACCTCGACGATGCCGTCCGTGCCTTCGAGGAACGGATGTGGGCACGGGCCGGCAGGTGGGCGAAGATCACGACGGCCGGTCTGGAGCGCCTCGTGAGCCCGGACCCCGCCCAGGCCCTCGCCCTCTTCGACGAAGTCCAGCCGTCCTGACCGCCGGGTACGACGGCGCCGACGGTCCCGCCGTCCAGGGCAGGGCCCGAGCGGCGTGTCACCTCACCCGGACCTGCCACCACCGGTCTCCCAGTGCCCGGGTCACTTCGCTGTCGTACCGACCGGCATCGAAATGAAACGCCGGGGGGCGCACCCGGTCAACGGGCACCTGCCAGTCGGACCACTCGACGATGCCGCCGTGCCGCTGCACGAACACCGACAGGTGGCCGCAGCATCCGCCCGTGCACTCGGCCTCCCCCAGCACCACCCGTCGCCCCTCGCCGGTGGCCCAGAGCGGACTGCGACCGTCGGCGGGCAACGCCTCCGCCGCGAACGGGCCGCGGCCTCCCTCGCCGACCGCCCCCGCGACCACTTCCTCGCCGTCGACCCAGAACTGCAGTCGGGCAGCCCATCGAGGTCCCGGCGGCAACACGCTGATGTCAAGCCGATTGAGCACCCGAGCACCCTACGCGGGTCTCGAAGCGGCGCACCCGCACCCTGCACTTCTCCGCGGCCGCGCGGGCGGGACCTGGTTGCTCGACGTGCGGCCCGGTGACTCGTCTCGCTGAAGGTGAACCACGTGGGGGCTGTGAACAGCGGTGGTTCAGATTGAGCGAGACGGAGGCGAGATCGGCATCTCGCTCAATCTGAGTTCTGAGCGCCAGGACTTGCCTCGCGTTCGGCGGCGAACTCGTCGAGAAGCTGGAACAGGATCTTGATTCCGTGCTTCTCGTCCTCGGGCGGCAGGTCGGCGATGTTGTTCCAGCCCTCTGGGAGCGCGATGTGCAGAACCTGTCCGGGCCAGGCATGGTTGCAGTCGCGGCCGCGGCGGGCGATGAGCCACTCGTGCCAGCCTGTGAGCCCCTGTCCGCCGTGGCGTATCGCGTGCTGGTCGTAGCCGGTAAGGAAGGCAGTCAACTGGTGGAACGACGAGGCTGTGCCGACGAACATGCCGGGACGCTGGCCGACGCAGGCGAAGTACTCGCGCTCGCTCATTTCCCTGATGTGTCTCATCGGTCTCCTTCGCAGGTCTGGCGTGGATCCGGCTGTGCACCGTGCGGATGCCGATGGTCGTTCCTCAGGTGCACTGGTGATGTAGGACGCAGTGAGCTCGGCCTTGGCGTGCTGATCCTCAAGGGTGCAGTCGGCCCATCCGTGTGTCCCCAGCACCCAGGTGATGCGCATGCCGGATGTCACTGGTGCCCCTCGGAGAGGAAGCGCCGGATGTCGGCGGCCAGGGTAGTCATCTGCTCGCCGGCTTCCAGCCACGTGGTCGCGAGGCGCTCCAGCCGCCAGCGGCCCGCGGCCAGGGTCGCACGGTCCAGGTCAGCCCGACGTGGCCGCCGGACCGGAAGACGGCCGACACCGTCAGGTCTCTGTCGTTGGTCTGCCAGCTCCGTTCGCCGTCCCATCCCCGGTAGTCCGCGGCCAGTTCTTCCAGGAACGCGGTGAGATCGCTGTCCCAGATCCAGGCGACAGCCTCGTTGCGTCGAGCGGTGAGACCCGGGGCCCGCAGCTCGACGGCATAGTGCACGGAGTCCGCGTCGGAGCTGAACCGGTCGCAGAAGGTCACGCCGACGGAGGTGTTGTCCTGGCAGCGGATGATCACGCTGGCCTTGTCGTTGGTGTCGGCGCCCAGAGAGGTCATGGGCGGAACGCTAGGCCAGTGTCGTGTTCGACGTCATCGGGTTCTCGCCTTTCGGGGCTCTGCCTCTCTCAACCCGAGCCACTGGGCGCAGAGCCGTGGGCCGTGTTGCCTCTGGTGGGGTGTTCTGCGGCGTCTTGGATGGTGCGTGCGATGACGCGGAGCTGGTGGATGAACCAGGGTTTGGCCGTTGTGCGCAGAGGCATCTCGATGGGAAGCCGTCGGATGAACTCAGTATGGAAGGCACGGAAGTCTTCCTCGTCGCTGGATGCCGCAGACCGCGCCACTGGGGAGAGGCGTAGAGCACCATGGTTTGGACGAACTCCGGATAGACCGCGGCATAGCGCTCGGAGTCCCAGGGGCGAACGGTGCGGGAAGAGCGGGGCCGAAGGCGGGCGAGTCGGTGAGTGCGATCGTCGAGCAGATACCCGTGCCGAAGGAGAGCGTGCCAGAGACCAGAACACTGCACGTAGCACGGGTTGAGTACGTTAGGCCCGTAGTGGCGCAGGAGCCTGTAGTGACGCCGTTGGGCGCCGACGACCTCGGGAAGGCCGGCGAGGTCGAACTGGTTCGAGGGCGTCTCGACGGCTCGGCCGATCCATAGACGGTGCGGGATGCAGACCTGGTGGTGATAGTTCGACATCCAGATCTTGACGCGCTCGTCCGGGTTGCCGGTTCTGCGTGCGACACAGCGTCGGCAGGCCCATCGGGGAGTCGCAGCGAGGGGTCCTTGCGGAAAGTTCCCTGGCTGCTTCTCCCACTGGGGGATCGCGTGCCGGATCGATGTGCGCGGCAGTCCGCTCAGGACGCTGAGCTGGTCAATCGAGTCCAGGCGGGAGGGCAGCCACCGGGAGGGCTGCTGGATGCGGTGGACAGGCATAGCGTTCGCAGCTGCGAGTCGGCCCAGGAACGAGTGCTTGGTCTCCTGCGGGAAGGGCTTGAGTGGTCGCGGCAGTGGACGGAAAAGGACAGGCTCGAAATGTCTCCGGAACGATCACCGGGACCGCGGCGGCCTTGTCCAGCCGCTCGTCCAGCGACAGCAAGGAGGCATAGGGCAGCACAGAGCGCGACACGCCGCAGAGCGTCGGACCAGCCGGGCCGCACCGGTTCCGGTGTCATGGCGCGTGCCAGCAGCAGCGCGGCATCGACCGCCTTCGTCGACGGCCGCAGCACCACGGCGGCCAGTGTCCGGGTGGCCAGGTCGATTAGCCCGGTCAGTTCGCAGCGGTCCACCGTCCCGTCATCGTGGATGACCATGACGTCCAGCGGTGTGGAGTCGATTTCCATCACTTCGCCAGGCCGGGCCGCCGTCAGCTGCCCGAACATCCGCTTCGGCTGCTTGCCCAGCGAGCGGCGGGTGCGGGCCGAACCGAACAGATGCTGACCGGTCGAGACCGCCTTCAGCAGGCGGTAGAACGTCGCCCGGGATGGCATCCGGACCACTCCAGCACCGTGCTCGGCGACCAGGAGACGTTCAACGCGGCGCCGCAGCACCTGCGCGGAGACGGTCGGCTCGTCCGTCCGGCTGCCCACGACCTTCACGATCGCCTCGACCACCCGGGGATCGGCCCGGCTCGTTCCGGTGGCAGGTTTGCGCAGCCTGCCGTCCACCAGGCCCGCCACCCCTTCGTTCTCGAAGCGGGACCGCATCCGGCGCAGCGTGCTCAGCCCCACCTCCTCACCGCAGTCCCGCAGCTCGGCCACCTTGGTCAGCTCCCGCTGCCGCAGAGAGTGCACCGTCGGGTCGTACTCGGCCCGCACCGGGATGTCGGTATTGCCGTCCGGGCGGCCGGTGAGCAACTCGGTCAGATGTCGTCGCCACCACTCAGCCCGCTGTGCCGCTTCCTCCGGCAGTCCCTCCAGGACGCCGGCCTCCGGCAGCGGCGGGCGGCTCAGCACGGTGAAACCCTCCGACGCCAGCAGGTGTCCCAGCAGCACGACACTGGCGGCCTGGGCGTCATCGACCAGCCGCACCGAAGTGCCGTGCAGGGCGGCAACCGTGTGCTCCCGCCCGTCGTAGCGGACCCTGTCACCAAGCGACAGCAGCCGCGGAAGCGCCGGCATCCCCGCCCACCTCCTTCGCGACCATGGGCACCGGGCGCACCTGCGTGGCCGCCGACAGCAGACCAGCTTCCAGATCCACCGCCAGCTCCCGGCACCAGAGCAGGTGGAAGAGCACCGGCAGCACGGCGATCGGATCACCCAGCGCACCCACCCCCGCCAGCAGCCCCCGAGGCCGGGCGAATGCCGCCCGCAACTCCGCCGCCACCGGATCTCGCCGCACCCGCGGATGCCGGTAGCCCGACAACCAGCGCAGATTCGCCGCCAACGCCGGATCGAGCACGCCAACCCGCTCAAAATCCCAGCCCACCACGGCGCAAGCCGTCGCCGTAGCCGCGAACTTCACGACATCCTCGGGCTCGATCCGGTCATCAGGGCGCACATCCAGCACCACGGCGGAGCCGTCCCGACGGCGCACGAAGTAGTCCGGCGTATGACTGACCCGCCGGGCCCGGTCACCCGGCCGCCATGAGCCGGAACGGCTGTGACGCGACGGCCACCACGTCCGGCTCGGAGTCCAGCCGCATCAGATGACCGAGCTCCACCCACGACTCGAAGCCCACCAACTTGCCACTGGTAGCAGCCCAGTACCAGCCGGGAAAGTTGCGCTGCCCCTGGTACGACGGGAACGCCCGCACCTGCCCGGCAGCCTCGAAACGCGTCGACCACATCACCTCAAGCGGCCCCTCGTGTAGCTCACCGCGCGCGTCGACGTACCCAAGTGAAAAGTCCTCAGGCTCCACCAGCCACCCCCACTCGGCGCTGACCACGTACGACGACCGTAGGGAGCCGGGCACAGCGGTGGCTCACAAAGAGCGGGACGGATCGATAGATGGCCCAGGTCGACCGGGACGCAAGACCAGATGACTCAGATAGACCGAGACTGGCTCACCTTCAGCGAGACAGGTCAATCGACGTGCGGCCCGGGCCGCCGATCGCGTGTCCGCGGAGTGGCGCGGCACACTTTTGCAAGCAGGTGCTTGCAAAAGTTAGCGGGGGTGGTGCAAGGTGGAGGCATGGCATCGCTCAACGTCGGCAACCTCGGTGACTACCTGCGCGAGCAGCGGCGCAACGCGCAGCTGTCGCTCCGGCAGCTCGCCGACGCCGCCGGGGTGTCCAATCCGTATCTGAGCCAGATCGAGCGCGGGCTGCGCAAGCCGAGCGCGGAGGTGCTCCAGCAGGTCGCCAAGGCGCTGCGGATCTCCGCCGAGACGCTGTACGTGCGGGCCGGCATCCTCGACGCGGAGCGGGACCGGGACGAGGTGGAGACCCGGGCGGTCATCCTCGCCGACCCCACCCTGACCGAGGGCCAGAAGCAGGCGCTGCTCCAGATCTACGAGTCCTTCCGCAGGGAGAACGGGATCGGGAGCGACGACGGCCGCGCTGACGGAGCGGGCCCGCGGGCCCACGAGAGCGACGCCGATCCGCAGCAGACGGCCGGTTGACCGGACCAGGGGACCGGCCGCACCGCCGCGGAACCGCAACTCCTCAGCCGAGGACGACGTACTCGGGCGTACTCGGCCCCACACGACCCACAGACGAATGTGAATCCGGGAGGACCTTCACCATGGCCATCACCGACGACCTGCGCAAGACCTTCAGCGACCCGACTCCGCTCTACTTCGCCGCGGGCACCGCCGACCTGGCCCTCCAGCAGGCGAAGAAGGTGCCGGGCCTGGTCGAGCAGCTGCGCTCCGAGGCCCCGGCGCGTTTCGAGGCCGTCCGCAACACCGACCCGAAGTCCGTGCAGGAGAAGGCCAACGCCCGCGCCAAGGAGGCGACCGCCCGCGCCAAGGAGGCGACCGCGCGCGCCAAGGAGGCGCAGGAGTCGCTCCAGGCCAAGGTCACCGACTTCATCAGCACCCTCGACGGCGACATCAAGAAGATCGGCAGCACCCTCGACGCCGACCTGAAGAAGCTCGGCGAGTCCGCCCAGGACCTCGCCCTGCGCAGTGTCGGCGTCGCCGCCGAGTACGCCGTCAAGGCCCGTGAGACCTACGAGAAGGTCGCCGAGCACGGCGAGCAGGCCGTCAAGACCTGGCGCGGCGAGGCCGCCGAGGAGATCGAGGAGCTCGCGATCGCGGTCGAGCCGAACGCCGAGCCGAAGACGACGCCGAACGCCGAGCCGGTCCAGCTCCGTACCGACGAGCCGAAGGCCGCTCCGGCCGAGGCCCGGTCCGAGACCGCCGCGGCGAAGAAGCCCGCCGCCCGGAAGGCCCCGGTGCGCAAGCCCGCCGCGAAGAAGACGCCGCCGCCCGCCAAGTGAGACCGACGGCCGGGACGGACACGGCAGAAGACGACATACGGACACGGGCCGGGCACTGACGAGGTGCCCGGCCCGTTGTACGGGTAGCGGCAGTGCGGTTGCGGGTACGGTGACCGCGTAGGACACGATCAGGTCGGGTCCGGGACGAGACGCGTCGAATCAGGTGGTGGACGTTGTGCTGATGGCAGGCTTCGCGGGGCTGATGTGGCTGCTCTACCTCGCCATGTTGGTCTTCGCCGTGGTGGCACTGGTGATGGCCGCGCTGTTCCGCGACGACGCGTACCGGGCCGCCGACAAGCAGAACAAGGGCTTCTGGCTGATCATCCTCGGCATCGCGGTCGCGGTGAACCTCCTCGTGCCGATGCTGTTCCTGCAGCTCGCGGGCCTCGTCGCCTCGATCGTCTTCATCGTGGACGTCCGGCCGGCCCTTCGGCAGGTCTCGGGCGGCGGCTGGGGCCGCCGGCGCGGCGGAAGCAGCAGCGACGGCCCCTACGGTCCGTACAACGGCGGACGCTAGCCGCAGCGGCAGAAGCGCACCGCGCCGGCTGCGCGCACGTGCAGTGCGGCGCGGTGCTGCGCGCCGCACGTCTTTCCTACGGCACCCGGTCCAGCAGGACCACCGCGACGTCGTCCGTCAGTTCGCCCCCGTTGAGCTCGCGCACCTCGCTCACCGCGGCGCGCAGCAGCGCCTCCCCGCTGAGCCCCTCGGCGAGCTGGCGGCGGATCATCTCCACCATGCCGTCCTGGCCGAGCCGTTCCCTGCCCTCGCCGATCCGCCCCTCGATGAGGCCGTCGGTGTACAGCATCAGGCTCCACTCCGCGCCCAGCTCGACCTGCATCCGCGGCCAGCGGGCGCCCGGCAGCAGGCCGAGGGCGGGGCCGTTGTTGTCGTACGGCAGCAGGCGCGCGGGCCGGTCCGGGCGCGCGATCAGCGGCGCGGGGTGGCCGGCCAGGCAGAGGCCCGCCCGCCGGCCGTCGGGCGCGATGTCCACCGTGCACAGCGTCGCGAAGATCTCGTCGTCGTCGCGCTCGTGCTCCAGCACCTGCTGCAACGTGTTCAGCAGCTGGTCCCCGCACAGGCCCGCCAGGGTCAGCGCCCGCCAGGCGATCCGCAGCTCCACCCCGAGCGCGGCCTCGTCCGGGCCGTGCCCGCAGACGTCGCCGATCATGGCGTGCACGGTGCCGTCGGGCGTGCGGACGGTGTCGTAGAAGTCGCCGCCGAGCAGGGCGCGCGAGCGGCCGGGACGATAACGGGCGGCGAACCGCAGCGGGGAGCCCTCCAGCAGCGGCGTGGGCAGCAGGCCGCGCTCCAGGCGGGCGTTCTCCTGCGCGCGCAGCTTGCCCTCGGCCAGTCGGCGCTCGGCCGTGTCGGAACGTTTCCGCTCGACCGCGTACCGGATCGCGCGGCTCAGCAGACGGCCGTCCAGCTCGTCCTTGAAGAGGTAGTCCTGTGCGCCCACACGCACGGCCTCGGCGCCCCGCTCGGCGTCACCGGAGGCGGTGAGGGCGAGCACGGCGTGCCGGGGAGCGAGCCGCAGTACGTGCCGCAGCACGGCGAGCTCGTCGTCGCCGGCGGCCGCGGACGTGCGGCCCGGCACGGGCAGCGCGATGTCCAGCAGGATGCAGTGCACGTCGTCGGTGAGCAGCCGCTCGGCCTCGGTGAGGTTGCGGGCGGTGCGCACCCGGATCGGCCTGCCGTCCGAGTCGGGCAGGTCGCGGAAGATCGGCGCGGCCGTGGGGTCGTCCTCGATCAGCAGCAGCGTGAGAGGGACGTGCCCGGCACCGGCGCCGGTCGCGCCCGCACCCGGGGCGGTGACGCCGGTCACGGCGACGCCGGGCGCGCTCACGCCTGCGGTGCTCGCGCCGGCGGTGGTCACGCCTGCGGTGCCCACACCTGCAGTGCTCACGCCAGGGTGGACGCCGTCCGCGGGCGCAACGTTGAGCGCTCCGTCACGTGTGCTGCGCTGCGCGTCGCCTCGGGCGTCGCCTCGCGCGTGCGGGTGTGCTCCGTCGCGCGCGTCGTGGTGCGCGCCGGAGGGGGCGGCGTCGTTCGCCACCGTCGTCTCGGTGCGACAGGCTTGCTCTTCCCGGCGGCCGGCTTCTTCCTCGGAGGGGCCGCCGACGGCGTGCACGGCCTGCGCCTGACCACTCTCCACGGCCGGGATCGCTCTCTGCCGCGGTACGGGTACGGGCATCGTCTGGGTTCCTTCCCTCCCCCCGAGGGCATGGCGGGGGCGAGGGACCTCGACCCACCGACGGGGACCATAGCGGCAGAAGGCGCTGCAACGGAATGGCGTGAGGCCCGCCGCTTGATCTCTGGCCCCTGTCATATGCCGCGATCCCTACCGCAGTTGGACAGGCCGGTACCCGGGAGGGGATGACGAACGTCACGTCACCCCGAGATCCGGCGGCCGACGGAGGTGCACTGGGTCACACGGACGGGGTCGCACGCGGGTCATACGGGCGACGTCGCGCCCGGTCGCGCGGGCGAGGTCACGCGTCCGGCCGGACCACCCCGAGGATCGGCATCGTGCCCGCTCCGGCGAGCGTGACCGTGCGGCCCGGGCGCGGGGCGTGGATGATCGCTCCGTCGCCCACGTACATCGCGACGTGGCTGGCGTCGCTGAAGTAGATGATCAGGTCGCCGGGGCGCATGTCCTGGACGGCGACGTGCGGCAACTGCTTCCACTGCTCCTGCGAGGTGCGGGGGATCGGCCGTCCGGCGCTCCTCCAGGCCTCGGAGGTCAGACCGGAGCAGTCGAAGCTCTTCGGCCCCTCGGCGCCCCACACGTACGGCTTGCCCATCTGGGCGGTGGCGAACTGGACGGCCGCCTTGCCCTGTACGGACGCCGCGCCGTCGATCTCCTTGAGGATGCCGGTGTCCAGCCAGGCGGTCTGCGCCTTCTGTGCGACCTGCGCCTCCAGTTGCTCGAGGCGCTCCTTCTCCTTCTTCTCCAGCCGGGATTCGAGCTTCTCCGCCGCGGCGATCTGCTTCTCGATCTTCTTCTGGGCCGCCGCCTTGGCCTTGCGGCCCGCCTCCAGCTTCTGCCACTGGGTGGAGGCGTCCTTGGAGTACTGCTCCAAGTCCTGCTGGGCCTGGGTCAGTTGCCCGATGAGGCCCTTGGTCGCACGCTGCCCCTGGCGGACCCGGCCCGCGCCGTCGAGGAACTCCGACGGGTCGTCGCTCAGCATCAGCTGCGCCTCGTCGGGCAGGCCGCCCGTGCGGTACTGGGCGCGAGCGGCGGCGCCCGCGCGGTCCTTGAGGTCGTCCAGCTTCTTCTGGCCCGCGACGATCTTCTTCGCCAGCTCGACGATCTCGGCGGACTGCTTCTGCGCCGCTTCCTCGGCCGCGTTGTAGGCGTCGGTGGCCACCGCGGCGTCGTGGTAGAGCGCTTCGAGCTGGGTGCGGACGGCTTCGAGGTCCTTGTTGGTGGCGGTCGAGGGAAGCGCGGGGGCCGACGAACTCGCCGACGGCGCGGGTTCCGGCGTGGGGTTCGGACTGGCGAACGCCACGCCCGGCGCGCCCAGCACGGTGACCGCGCAGACCACGGTCACAGCTGCAGCGAGCAGGCCGCGCTTCCCCGTTCCCATACCCCGTCCCCCATGTGTGATTAACCGTCAGTAACTTGGGCGCTCGGGGGATCGTGCCACGTCACGGCCGAAAACGACAGAGGTGACGACGGAACCGGCACAGGCAGTCCTTCCCCTCCCGTCCGCCCCGACATTCGCTCTCCCCGCCTGTGTGACGAACGACTCACGGAGATCGTTCCCGGCGGTCGTCGAGAGATTGTCCGGCGGTGCTCCGGTGGCCGTTCGGCAGTGCTCCGGTGGCGCGTTCGGCGGTCGTCGAGCGGTTGCCCGGCGGTGGTCCGGTGGCGCGTTCGGCGGTCGTCGAGCGGTTGCCCGGCGGTGGTCCGGCGATCGTCCGGCGGCACGGACCGTCAGTCCCGCGGCGCCAACGCCGTCCATCGCACCGTCACTTCGCCCTGACGCCAGCGCGTCGGCCCGTCCGTCACCGGCCAGTCGGCCGTCAGGTCCCGCACCGAGCGCATCCACCGCTGCCGGGCGCCGTACGACGCGTACGGCGCGGCGGCCGCCCAGGCGCGGTCGAAGTCGCGCAGGAAGGCGTGCACGGGCTCGCCCGGGACGTTGCGGTGGATCAGGGCCTTGGGCAGCCGCTCCGCGAGGTCCGAGGGCCGTTGCAGGGAGCCCAGCCGGGTCGCGAAGGTGACCGTGCGAGGTCCTTCCGGTCCGAGCGCCACCCACACGTGCCGGCGCCCGATCTCGTCACAGGTCCCCTCGACGAGCAGGCCGCCGCGGAACCCGGTCGCCGGGTCGGCCGGCGCGAGCCGCGCGCAGAGCCGCCGCCAGACCGCGGCGACCTCGCCCTCGTCGTACTGGCGCAGCACGTTGGCGGCGCGCACCAGGTGCGGTCGCTGGGGGACCGGGATCTCGAAACCGCCGTGCCGGAAGACCAGCCCCGCCCGCTCGTACGGCCGCGCGGCCGCCACGCGGGCCGGTTCGATCTCGACGCCCACGACCCGCGCGCGTGGCGCGACGGAGCGCAGCCGCTCCAGCAGCTCGACGGCGGTCCAGGGCGCGGCCCCGTAGCCGAGGTCGACGGCGACGGGATCGGCGGCGCGGCGCAGGTCGGGGCCGTGGGTCGCGGCGATCCAGCGGTCCATGCGGCGCAGCCGGTTGGGGTTCGTCGTGCCGCGCGTGACCGTGCCCACGGGGCGGGTCGGGGCGCGGGACGTCATGCCTACGAGGGTATGCGGTGCGGCCGCTCGGCTTTCCCCACGCAGAACGCCATCGAACGGTTGAGCGATCGACGGTAATGGCTGGGCAAAAAACGCCGCCGTCGCGGAGCACGCCGGAATGGGAATGTGCTGCTCCGGGTTGCAGCTCCGTGGAGGGCGCCCCACACCCTCCCCCAGGCATGCCCGCAGCGAGGAGGACCGCCACGTGAGCTACGTCAACAAGCTCGGGCGTCGCTCTCAGACCGCGCCGCAGCGGCTCAGGCTCCACCGCCGTCCCCGTCGCGTCGCGATGCTCTCCGTGCACACCTCCCCGCTCCACCAGCCCGGCACCGGCGACGCCGGCGGCATGAACGTCTACATCGTCGAGCTCGCGCAGCGCCTCGCCGCGATCAACATCGAGGTCGAGATCTTCACGCGCGCGACGACCGGGGGCCTGCCCCCCGTCGTCGAGCTGGCCCCCGGGGTCCTCGTCCGGCACGTCGACGCGGGCCCCTACGAAGGCCTCGCCAAGGAGGAGCTGCCGGCCCAGCTGTGCGCCTTCACGCACGGCGTGATGCAGGCCTGGGCCGGCCACCGCCCCGGCTACTACGACCTCGTGCACTCGCACTACTGGCTCTCCGGGCATGTGGGCTGGCTGGCCGCCCAGCGCTGGGGCGCCCCGCTGGTGCACGCCATGCACACCATGGCCAAGGTCAAGAACGCCAACCTGGCCGACGGCGACACGCCCGAGCCCGCCGCCCGCGTCATCGGCGAGACCCAGATCGTCGTCGCCGCGGACCGCCTCATCGCCAACACGACGGAGGAGGCCGAGGAACTCGTCCGCCACTACCAGGCCGACCCCGGCAAGGTCGCCGTCGTGCACCCCGGCGTCAACCTCGACCGCTTCCGTCCCGCGGACGGCCGCGCCGCCGCCCGTGCCCGCCTCGGCCTGCCCCAGGACGCCCTGATCCCCCTCTTCGCGGGCCGCATCCAGCCGCTGAAGGCTCCGGACGTCCTCCTGCGCGCGGTCGCCGTGCTGCTCGACGAGCGTCCCGAGCTCCGCTCCCGCATCGTCGTGCCGATCGTCGGCGGCCCCAGCGGCAGCGGCCTCGCCAAGCCCGAGGGACTGCAGAAGCTGGCCGCGCGGCTCGGCGTCGCCGACGTCGTGCGGTTCCGGCCGCCGGTCGGCCAGGAACAGCTCGCGGACTGGTTCCGGGCGGCGTCGCTGCTGGTCGTCCCCTCCTACAGCGAGTCGTTCGGACTGGTCGCCATAGAGGCGCAGGCGGCCGGGACCCCCGTCCTCGCGGCCGCGGTCGGCGGGCTCCCGGTGGCCGTCCGGGACGGTGAGACGGGATTCCTGGTGCAGGGCCACGATCCGGCCCGCTACGCGCGCGTGCTCGAGCGTTTCGCCGACGGCCCCGACCTCCCCGCACGCATGGGCGCGGCGGCCGCCGCGCACGCCCGGTCCTTCGGCTGGGACACCGCCGCCGCCGCCACCGCGGACGTCTACGCGGCCGCGGCCCAGGCCCACCGCCGTGGCGTACGCTCCGAGCATGGGTGACGTGGAGAAGACGGCCGCGCAGGTCATCGAGGACTTCCTGAAGGACGCGGAGCTGGAGTGGGAGAGCCCGTCGCCAGGGTCCTACGTCGTCCAACTCCCCGGCGCCCGCAAGCTCAAGACGACCGTCTCCCTCATCGTGGGCCGACACTCCCTCTCCCTGAACGCCTTCGTCGTCCGCCATCCCGACGAGAACGAGTCCGGCGTCCACCGCTGGCTGCTGGAGCGCAACCTCAAGCTGTACGGGGTGAGTTACGCCGTCGACCAGCTCGGCGACGTCTACGTCACCGCCCGGCTGCCCCTCGCCGCGGTCACCGCCGACGAGGTCGACCGGCTCATGGGCCAGGTCCTGGAGGCGGCCGACGGCGCGTTCAACACGCTGCTCGAGCTCGGCTTCGCGAGCGCCATCCGCCGGGAGTACGAGTGGCGGGTCTCCCGGGGCGAGTCGACGCGCAACCTGGACGCCTTCGCGCACCTGACCCGCCGGCCGGCCGGGCCTTCGCCCACCTGACCCGGCGGGCCGCCCGTCCTTTGCGCACCTGACCTGCCGGCCGGCCCGTCCTTCGGGCACCTGGCCCGCCGGCCGGCGCCGGTGCCACGGGGGTGAGGGGCGGATGCGGGGAACAGGCCGCCGTCAGCGGGCGGAGGAGGTCCGTCCGTCTGCGTACCGTCCCGGCGTGACCCCCACCAACTTGCGGAAGTGCCGGGTGAGATGGGCCTGGTCGTAGAACCCGGCCGCCGCCGCGACCTCGCCCGGCGGCCGCCCGTCCAGCAGAAGCCGGCGGGCCAGGTCCACGCGGCGGGCGGTGAGGTACTGGTGCGGCGCGATCCCGTACGCTCCACTGAACGCCCGCACCAGATGCGCCGGATGGGCCCGCACCAGCCCCGCCGCCGCCTCCAGTGCCAGGCCCTCGACGACCCGCTCGTCGAGCAGTTCGCGCAGGCGGCGGGCCAGGCCGGGATCGCGGCGCGGCGGGCCGGGGCGCCGCCGGTCCCGCAGATGGACCCGCAGCCGCTCCCCGATCAACGCCAGCCTGCTGTCGGCCTCCAGCTCGTCCCCGGGCCGCGCGAGCGCGGAGTGCAGCTGCCCGACCCGTCGGCGCAGCACGGGATCGCGCAGGTCGGGTGCGTCGACGGCGGCCCCGATGAGGTTCTCGCCGAGCACGCCGGCGTCCAGGTAGAGGACCCGCTTGCGGAAGCCGTCCGACGTGACCGGCGACCCGTTGTGCGGCACGTGCGGCGGCAGCAACGAGACGGTGTCGTGCGGCGTCCCGTGCTCGTGCCGGTCCAGGTCGTAGCGGACGGCGCCGTCGTCGACGATGAGCAGCGTCCAGGCCTCGTGGACGTGCATCGGGTAGGCGTATCCGGTGAAGTGGGCGTGGAAGACCTCCACGACGCCCCGTACGGCCGGACGCCAGGCGGAGACCTCCTGCCGAGCTGCCATGCAAAGAACGTACAAGACGGGGACGTCCGCCGATCGGCAGTCTCAGCGCATGAACAGTGAACCCATCCGCTTCGACACGAAGATCGCCGTCCTGCTGCGCGAGGACCTGGAGACCTGGCAGCGGCTGAACGTCACCGCGTTCCTGGTCAGCGGGCTCGGCACGGAGCTCCCCGAGGTGATCGGGGAGCCGTACGAGGACGCGGACGGCGTGCCCTGCCTGCCGATGTTCCGCCAGCCGGTGCTGGTCTTCGAGGGCGCCAAGGAGACCCTGAAGGCCGCTCACGCGCGCGTGCTCTCCCGGTCCCTCCCGCGCGCGGTGTTCACGAGCGACCTCTTCGCCACCGGCAACGACCGCGACAACCGCGCCGCCGTGCGCGCCGTCCCCACCGGCGAGCTGGATCTGGTCGGGCTGGCCGTGTACGGCCCGAGGAACGCGGTGGACAAGGCCCTGAAGGGGGCGCGAATGCACTCCTGACGTCCGCGAGTGCGCCGCGCCCCGGCGTCAGACGGCGCCGACCTCGGGCTTCGCGGCGGCCACCGGCCTCTCGGTCACAGGCATTTCGGTCACCGGGCGTTCGGCGACCGGACCTTCGGTGACCTGGCTTCCGGTGACCGGGGAGCCCTTCGTCGCAGGGGCGTCGGCCGCGACGGGCTCCTCGTCCGGCAGCCGCCGCATGAGTACGGCGTACCCGGCGCCCGCCGCCGTCCCGACGACCGCGCACAGCCCCCACAGCCACGCCGCGCCGAACCGGTCGATCACCACACCGGACATCACCGGGGCCACCAGGGACGCCACCGCCCACGACAGCGTGTACATGCCCTGGTAGCGGCCGCGGCCGTGGGTGGGGGAGAGCCGGACGACGATCCCCGTCTGCGTCGGGGCGTTGACGATCTCGGCCAGCGTCCACACGCAGACGGTGAGCGCGAAGACGCCGACCGACCCGGCGAAGGCGGTGAGCCCGAAGCCGTACCCCGCGAGGACCGACGAGATCACCAGGAGCCTTCGCGGATCGCGGTGCTCGATGAACCGCGTCACGGGGATCTGCAGCACGACGATGAGCACGCCGTTCACGGCGATCGCCATGCCGTAGTCGGCCGGCGTGAACCCGGCGGCTCCCATCGCCACGGGCAGGCCCACGCCGCCCTGCTGGAAGACGAGCGCCACGAGGAAGGACAACCCGACGACGCTCATGAACCGCCCGTCGCGCAGGACCGTCCCCAGCCCGACGGAGTCGCCGTCGCGGACGTCCTTGTCCGTCGGCACGGGCCGCGACTCGGGCAGCTTGAGGAAGACGACGACCGCGCAGACCAGCGTCATCCCCGCCTCGAGGAGGAAGCCGGCCCGGTAGCTGACCTCGGCGATGAACCCGGCGGCCATGGAGGAGACGGCGAACCCGAGGTTGATGGCCCAGTAGTTCAGCGAGAAGGCGCGGACCCGGTCCTCGGGCCGCACGATGTCGGCCATCATCGCCTGCACGGCCGGGCGGGAGGCGTTGGAGGCCATCCCGACGAGGAACGCCACCCCGGCGATGGCGACCGGATGCTCCACGAACCCGAGCAGCGCCACGGAGGCGGCCGTGCAGGTCTGCGCGACGAGCAGGGTCGGCCGCCGTCCGAGCCGGTCCGCCATGACCCCGCCGCCGAGCGAGGAGACGACCCCGCCCAGCCCGTGCAGCGAGGCGACGAGCCCGGCGTAGGAGGCGGAGTAGCCGCGGTCGAGCGTCAGGTACAGCGCCATGAAGGTCGCGACGAACGCGCCGAGCCGGTTGACGAGGGTGCTGGTCCACAGCCACCAGAACTCGCGGGGCAGTCCGGAGAGCGTCTCTCGGACGGCACGTCTCAGGACGGCGACGGGCATGGCGGATCCCCCGGATGTAAGCGGCGCAGGCGGCTCTCAGAACTTACGAGGGAAGCGGGGGAGGAGGCCACTCGATTAACAGAAACGGTCAATCGTCGTCGGCGTGCCCCCGGTATGTCCGCTGTATGAGCGGATGTACGACCGACCGGAGCCGTCGATTACGCTCGGACGCATGGCCGACGCACCGTACAAGCTGATCCTCCTCCGCCACGGCGAGAGCGAGTGGAACGCGAAGAACCTGTTCACCGGCTGGGTGGACGTCAACCTCAACGAGAAGGGCGAGAAGGAGGCGGTCCGCGGTGGCGAACTCCTGAAGGACGCCGACCTCCTGCCCGACGTGGTCCACACGTCCCTCCAGAAGCGCGCGATCCGCACGGCGCAGCTGGCCCTCGAATCTGCCGACCGCCACTGGATCCCGGTTCACCGCTCCTGGCGTCTGAACGAGCGCCACTACGGCGCCCTCCAGGGCAAGGACAAGGCCCAGACCCTCGCGGAGTTCGGCGAGGAGCAGTTCATGCTGTGGCGCCGCTCCTACGACACCCCGCCCCCGGCCCTCGAGGACGGCACGGAGTTCTCCCAGTCGGACGACCCCCGCTACGCGTCGATCCCGCCGGAGCTCCGCCCCCGCACGGAGTGCCTGAAGGACGTCGTCGTCCGCATGCTCCCGTACTGGTACGACGGCATCGTCCCCGACCTCCTCGCCGGCCGCACGGTCCTGGTCGCCGCCCACGGCAACTCCCTGCGCGCCCTGGTCAAGCACCTCGACGGCGTCTCGGACGCCGACATCGCCGGCCTGAACATCCCGACGGGCATCCCCCTCTCCTACGAACTCGACGCCGCCTTCAAGCCCCTCAACCCCGGCGGCACCTACCTCGACCCCGACGCGGCCGCAGCAGCAATCGAAGCCGTGAAGAACCAGGGCAAGAAGAAGTAACGCGACACCGGCAAGCCCCCGACCTGCGAGTTCATCGCGGGGCGGGGGCTTTTTGGTGGGGCTTGGCCGTCTGTGGGCCGTCAGCCGGTTGGGCAGGGGTCGTGCACCTCGGGGGGCGGCACGAGGTCGATGCGGGCCTGCTCCCGTCCGTTGACGTAGATCAGCTGACCGCGCAGCACGGCGGCGGCCTCCAGCATCGTGCGGGCCAGGCCCGTCCGGTCCCAGATCTCCACGGCGAGCGGGCATCTCGTCACCGCCGCGTCACAGATCGGCGACCGACCGAACCCGGTGAGCCCTCCGTCCCGTCTGTGCCGCTGAGCAGTACGGCTGGGGCGAGCGCCCTCGCCGACCGAAACCTCGGGGGACGGCATGAACGGCAACGGCATCAACGGCAACGGCGGCGTCAAGAACGGCAACGGCGTGAACGGTCGTCAGCGCGGAACGGGCGGCGGCGGGGTCAGGAAGGCCGTGGCTGCCGTCGTCGTCGTGTCGGCCGCTCTCGTCGTGACGGCGTGCCAGCCGACCGAGTCGTCGTCGAAGCCCGCGCAGTCGGCGCCGGCGCCGGCGGGTTCCTCGCCCGCGGCCTCTCCGTCCGCGAGCGCCCCCACCGCCGCCGGGACGCCCACCGCATCGAGCCCTGCCGCTCCTGCCACCCCCGCGACCCCCACCGCCTCGGCGCCCGGCGCCCCCGCCACCACGGCGCCCACCGAACCCGCCGCGTCCGCATCCGCGCCCGCGCCCGCCGCCGTCGCGGCCTGCGCCGCGAAGAGCCTCGAGGTCTCCGCGTGGCAGGCCACCGAGCGACCGGTCGGCACCGGGACCGGGGCCGCGATCGTCGAGTTCGTCAACGTCTCCGGGAAGGCGTGTGTGCTGAAGGGGCATCCGTCGGTCGCGGGCGCCGGCAACGGCTCTCCCGAGCACAACTCCCCGCTCGCCGTCACACCCACCGGGTCCGCGTCGCCGGTCAAGCTGGCGCCGGGGGGCAAGGCGTGGACGAAGCTGACGTTCGTGCAGGTGCAGGGCGAGGGCGACGGGTACTGCAAGTCCGGCGCGGTTCCGTCCGTGTACCCGACCGTCGTGGTCGGCCTGCCGGGTTCCGGGTCGCACCAAGTGGCTCTGAACGACGGTCAGTTCGCCGAGTGCGACAACACGGTGACCGTCACGGCCGTCTCAGCGGTCAAGCCCTGACGGCACGACCGGCCGCGCCGCCTCACACCACCAACGGCACCGGATGGATCTCGTCCGCCATGTGACCGGTGCGCTCGTGGACACGGAGCACGGCCTCCGCCGAGGGCGCCTCGGAGAGGCAGTACACGGTTCCGGACTCCGGGTCCGCCCAGGCGCGTTCGAAGTGCACGTTCTCCTCACCCTCGATGGCGAGGTCCGCCCGGTGGGCCTCGAGGAGCTGGTCGGCCGTGATGCCGTGCATGCCGTGGTGGACGTCCATGAAGCGGGTCATGACTGCCCGCCCCCTTCCGATCTCGCACCGGTCTGTCTCTTCGCCCCCGCGTATCCATGCTGCGCCTGCCCGCCCATCGGGGCGACCCGGCGCCCCGGCGGGCGGGCAGGCGGGCCGGGTCGCGGGGGACGCGCGTACGGACGAGGGCTCCGGCGCCGGTCGACCGGCGCCGGAGCCCTCGTCCGGCATACGTCGCTCGGTGGCCTCAGCCGCACTGGCAGGGGCTGCCCGACTGGCAGCCGCAGCCGCACCCGGAACCGCAGCCGCACGCTCCGATCAGCATCAGGTTCCTGATCTCGGCGGGCTGCTCGGTCGGGTGTTCCTGGGTGGGGTCGGACGTCGGAGCGCTGGGGGACTCTGCCATGGGTTCCTCCCGGAGGCGTAGGGCCTGTGCCCATTGCATGCCCGTTCCCCTGGGCGCATCAACGGCGCACAGTGGCTTGCGCACGCCCGGAGCCGGATCCGGCACGCCCCGGCCCGCGTCCCGCCACCCCCGCCCCGGCCCACGCCCCCGGTTCCGCCCCGGCCCGCGCGCCGCCCGGTTTCGCCCCCGCCCGCGCGCCGCCCCGGATTCCGCCCCGGCCTACGCCTCTGTCCCGGCGTCGGCGCCGGTGGCGCCCGAGCCCGCCGTCGGCTGGATCTCCGGCGGCAGGTCCTGCTGGAGTTCGTCCGCGTGCTCGCCCGTCACCAGGAACACCACCCGCTTGGCGACGGCCACGGCGTGGTCGGCGAACCGCTCGTAGTAGCGGCCGAGCAGGGTCACGTCGACCGCGGTCTCGATGCCGTGCTTCCACTTGTCGTCCAGCAGGTGCTGGAAGAGCGTGCGGTGCAGCAGGTCCATCTCGTCGTCGTCCTGCTCCAGCTGGAGCGCCAGGTCGACGTCCTTGGTGATGATGACCTCGGCCGCCTTCGCCATCAGGCGCTGCGCCAGCTGGCCCATCTCCAGGATCGTGGCGTGCAGGTCGTGCGGGACCGCGCGGCCCGGGAAGCGCAGCCGGGCCAGCTTCGCCACGTGCTGGGCGAGGTCGCCGGACCGCTCCAGGTCGGCCGACATCCGCAGGGACGTGACGACGATCCGCAGGTCCGTCGCCACCGGCTGCTGCCGGGCCAGCAGCGCTATGGCCCGCGCCTCCAGGTCGTGCTGCAGCTCGTCGACCCGCTGGTCGGCCTCGATCACGCTCTCGGCCAGTTTCAGATCGGAGTCGAGGATGGAGGTCGTGGCGCGTCCGATCGCCGACCCGACCAGCCGGGCCATCTCCACCAGGCTGTCGCCGATCGAGTCCAGTTCCTCGTGGTACGCGTCCCGCATCAGGGTTCCCTCTCGTACGTCGTTCTCGGGGTTCGGTTCGGGTTCGGGCTCGGGTTCGCCGGGGTCCGCTCCTGCTGAAGTCCGGGTCCTTCTCGGGCTCCGGGCCCCCACGGTGCCACGGTCCGCCCCGTACGCGTCGATTTCCGTCACCCCAAATGAACCACCACTGGCTCCAAGGTGAACTCTGGGCGACGAGTGTTCGAGGTCGCACCTCCGTAGCTGTGGCCAGGACGGATGGCGTGCCTAACCTGAGGGCATGAACGTGAACGCGGCGGTCGCCGCAGCGGCAGCGATCGCCGGTGTGCTCACCGGTGTCATCGCCGTGCTGGCGTTCCGCTGGAGCGAGCGGGAGCAGAAGCGGCCCACACGCACCTCGCTGCACACGGACCCCATGCTTCCGCCCGGCGTGGACACCGTCCTGTCCGTCCTGCGGTCCTCCGCCGTCGTCCTCGACGAGGCCGACGCCGTCGTCAAGGCCAGCTCCGCCGCCTACGCCCTCGGGCTGGTGCGCGGCGGCCGGCTCAGCGTGGAGCCCATGCTGAAGATGGCCCGGGACACCCGGCGCGACGGGGAGATACGCCAGGTCGAGCTGGACCTTCCCCGGCGCGGGACCGGGCGCGGCGAAGCCCTCGCCGTGTCCGCCCGGGTGGCCCCGCTGGGCTCCCGGCTGGTGCTGCTCCTGGTGGAGGACCTCACCGAGGCCCGTCGTATCGAGGCGGTCCGGCGGGACTTCGTGGCGAACGTCAGCCATGAGCTGAAGACCCCGGTCGGCGCTCTCTCGCTCCTCTCCGAGGCCGTCATGGACGCCTCGGAGGACCCGGAGGCGGTGGAACGGTTCGCCGGCCGTATGCAGATCGAGGCCACCCGGCTGACCAGCCTGGTCCAGGAGCTGATCGACCTGTCGAGGGTGCAGAACGACGATCCGCTCGAGGACGCGGAGCCGGTCGGCGTGGCCGAGCTGGTCGCCGAGGCCGTCGACCGCTGCCGGCACCAGGCCGGCGCCAAGCAGATCACCATGGCCTCGAACGTGGGCGCGCCCGAAGGGCTCGACCCGTCCGGCGTACCGCTCGAGGACGACGCCTTCGGGCTGCGCGTCTGGGGGAACCGCGGCCAGCTGGCCGCCGCCCTCGGCAACCTCGTCGAGAACGCCGTCAACTACTCGCCCGCCCGCACCCGCGTCGGCATAGCCGCCCGCCGGGTGAGCGCGCCGGGCGGGGACCAGATCGAGATCGCCGTGACCGACCAGGGCATCGGCATCTCCGACAAGGACAAGGAGCGCATCTTCGAGCGCTTCTACCGCGTCGACCCGGCCCGCTCCCGTGCCACGGGCGGTACGGGCCTCGGACTGGCGATCGTCAAGCACGTGGCCGCCTCGCACGGCGGGGAGGTCACGGTGTGGAGCGCCGAGAACCAGGGCTCCACCTTCACCCTGCGACTGCCGGAGGCGGGCGCGGCCCGTGACCGCGCGGACCAGTATCCGGACCCGGACGAGGTCGACGACGTCGACGACCTCGACGAGGTCGCCATCCCCTCCTCCCACCCCTCGCCCCGGGCCCCGTCCCGCGCCTCATCCCCCGATTCGACCGCGTACCAGACGCTTTCCGCCCCGGAGGTCCTTCCGTGACCCGAGTGCTCGTCGTCGAGGACGAGGAGTCCTTCTCCGACGCCCTTTCCTACATGCTCCGCAAGGAGGGCTTCGAGGTCGCCGTCGCGACCACCGGGCCCGATGGACTCGACGAGTTCGAGCGCAACGGCGCCGACCTCGTGCTCCTCGACCTGATGCTGCCGGGGCTGCCCGGCACGGAGGTCTGCCGCCAGCTGCGCGGCCGCTCCAACGTCCCCGTGATCATGGTGACCGCCAAGGACAGCGAGATCGACAAGGTCGTCGGCCTGGAGATAGGGGCCGACGACTACGTCACCAAGCCCTTCTCCTCGCGCGAGCTGGTCGCCCGCATCCGGGCCGTCCTGCGCCGCCGCGGCGAGCCCGAGGAGGTGACGCCGGCGGCCCTGGAGGCCGGGCCGGTCCGGATGGACGTCGACCGGCACGTGGTGACGGTCTCCGGTTCCAAGGTCGACCTCCCGCTCAAGGAGTTCGACCTGCTGGAGATGCTGCTGCGCAACGCCGGGCGCGTCCTGACCCGCATGCAGCTCATCGACCGGGTCTGGGGCGCCGACTACGTGGGCGACACCAAGACCCTCGACGTCCACGTCAAGCGCCTGCGCGCCAAGATCGAGCCGGACCCGGGCGCGCCGCGCTACCTGGTGACGGTGCGCGGCCTGGGCTACAAGTTCGAGCCGTAGGCCGTACGCGGCCCGGCGGCGGCCGTGTGAAGCGCGGAGGGCGGCACCCGGACCGGGTGCCGCCCTCCGCGCGTGTCCGGGGTGCGGACGGGCCTCAGTTGCCCGCTGCCGCGCTGTTCGAGGCGCTCGCGGAAGCCGAGCCGGACGGGGAGGGGGAGCCGGACTCGGCGGTGCCGCCCGCGCTCGCCGACTCCGAGGGCGACGCCGAGGCGCTCTTGGAGGGGGATGCCGCGGCGGTCGGGATCTTGCTCGGTCCCCAGCCGGAGAAGTAGCCCTCGGCCGGCACGACGAAGGCGGCCAGCTTGACCGCGCCCGTCTTGCTGAAGGTGAAGGTGATGTCCTGCGCGTCGCCGTTCTTGACGGCCTCACGGCTGTTCGGCAGGACGGCGGAGGCGTTGCCGGCGCCGCCGATGACGAGCGAGCCGTGGGCCGGGACCGTCAGCGCGCCCTTGCCCTTGGCGGGCTTGAGCTCGGCGGACTTGCCGGTGCCGTCGAGGGTGATGGAGTCGAGCGTCTGCGGATCGTCGTCGGCGTTGAAGACGGTCGCCGAGACGACGGCCGGCCCGGTGGACTCCAGGTCGGGCTGGGTGATCACGACGACGTTCTGCAGCTTGATCTCGCCGACCTGGGCGGCTGCGTTGTCCGGCTTGATCTCCAGGGTCTGGGAGTCGTTTCCGGCGCCGCAGGCGGCGAGCGAGGCGATCGAGAACGCGATGGCGGAAGCGGCGAGGGCGCCGCGTCGAAGGCTGCTGCTCACGGCGGCTGCAACTCCTTGAACGCACGGGCGGCCTTCATCCGAACAAAAGCCGCCCTAAGGATCAGTCAGGGGCCTCAGGTTATCGAGCCGTTCCCGTGCCGCCGCACCCGACCCGCCTCTTCGGCGATCTCGGGCCGAACCCGACGCGCGACGGGGGTTCGTCCCTCCCGTCCCGAGTGGGCCCCGTCACTTCCGTCACTCTCGTCCCAAGAGGCAGAAGCAACCCGTCAGCCACTTTGGCTTCACCGGTCGTCCGCCCGCTCGTCCGTCATTCACATAAGCGCGGTCGACGCGCACTCGCGGATTTTCCGTGAAGGAATGCGAGGCCGTCCGGGGAATTGATCACGGCCTCGACCGAACGGCCGATGATCAATTCCGGAAACGAACGGTAACCGGCCAGGCGCTCCGAACGGAGTAGCGGAAGTCGCACGCGCGCAAGCGGACATATGTGGACGTTCGGCCGTTCGGGCGGGACTCCGGATGCGTGTAACGTACGCGTTTCACCCCCCTCGGACAGTGGCTCCGACCTGCGAATACCCGCTTCCGGCGACCCTCCGCAGCACGTTCCTGTTGCAGTTGTCAAGCCCCGAGATATGCCCTGACCTGCGAAAACGCCATTCAGGAACCGCAGTTTCCGTGTTACCCTGGATAGCCACGGAAGGGGTACCTGTCACATGACGTTCAAGGTTGGCGACACCGTGGTCTATCCCCATCACGGGGCCGCGCTGATCGAGGCTATCGAAACTCGCCAGATCAAAGGCGTGGACAAGACCTACTTGGTCCTGAAGGTCGCCCAGGGTGACCTGACGGTACGTGTGCCAGCGGACAATGCGGAGTTCGTCGGCGTGCGTGATGTGGTCGGTCAGGACGGGCTGGACCGGGTCTTCGAGGTGCTGCGCGCGCCGTACGCCGAGGAGCCCACAAACTGGTCGCGTCGTTACAAGGCAAATCTGGAGAAGCTCGCCTCCGGCGATGTCATCAAGGTCGCGGAAGTCGTGCGTGACCTGTGGCGTCGTGAGCGCGAGCGCGGACTCTCCGCAGGTGAGAAGCGCATGCTCGCCAAGGCTCGCCAGATCCTGGTGAGCGAGCTCGCGCTCGCGGAGAACACCAACGAGGACAAGGCGGAAGCCCTGCTCGACGAGGTTCTCGCGTCCTGACGCCGGGCCTGGACCGGCCTCAGCACACGGAAGAACACTGAACTGCCGCGGTGCCCGATGACGTAATTCCCGTCGCCGGGCGCTGCGGCATGTCCGCGCCCGGACACCGCCGCGCGCCCTGCACCTGCTCCGTATGCCTCCCCCGGTGCGCACCGCCCGACGAGTCGGCCGATCCGCCCCACGAGGGTGAAGATCCCCCGATACTTGGTGTGCCGGGCCCGGGCTGCCGCCTGACCGGCGCGTCACGGAAGGGTCCGGTCAAGGCGTCGCGCCCGGCACTTCCCAGGCCATACCCACGCCAGGCCAGCACACAAACCTGACAGGAACCGATGTCTGACGATTCGCGTCCCTCCCCCGCGCCGACCCGCACCGCGGCGGTGATTCCGGCCGCCGGGCGAGGCGTCCGCCTCGGTCCGGGCGCCCCCAAAGCGCTCCGCACGCTCAGCGGCACGCCCATGCTGATCCACGCGGTGCGCGCGCTCGCCGCGTCCCGCGCGGTCTCCCTCGTCGTCGTCGTGGCCCCGCCGGACGGCACCGCGGAGGTGAAGTCCCTCCTCGACGCGCACGCGCTGCCCGACCGCACCGACTTCCTGGTCGTCCCCGGCGGCGAAACCCGCCAGGAGTCCGTGAAACTGGGCCTGGACGCGCTGCCGCCCGGCCACGACATCGTGCTGGTCCACGACGCCGCCCGGCCCCTCGTCCCCGTCGACACGGTGGACGCCGTCATCGAGGCCGTACGCGACGGCGCCCCGGCGGTCGTCCCGGCGCTGCCGCTCGCCGACACCGTCAAGGAGGTCCGGCCGGCCGAGACCGCGGGCGACCCCGAACCGGTCGTCGCCACCCCCGAGCGCGCCCGGCTGCGAGCCGTGCAGACCCCGCAGGGCTTCGACCGCGCCACGCTGGTCCGCGCCCACGAGACGGTCACGGACAACGTCACCGACGACGCGAGCATGGTCGAGCAGCTCGGACTGACCGTCGTCGTCGTCCCCGGTCACGAGGAGGCCTTCAAGGTCACCCGCCCCCTCGACCTGATCCTCGCCGAAGCGGTGCTGGCCCGCAGGAGGCTCAACGATGGCTTCTGAGCCGCCCTTCGGCGCCGTGCCGCTGCCCCGGGTGGGCATCGGCACCGACATCCACGCCTTCGAGGAAGGCCGCGAACTGTGGTGCGCCGGCCTCAGGTGGGAGGGCGAGGGACCCGGACTGGCCGGACACTCCGACGCGGACGTCGTCGCCCACGCCGCCTGCAACGCGCTCTTCTCCGCCGCCGGACTCGGCGACCTGGGGCAGCACTTCGGCACCGGACGCCCCGAGTGGTCCGGCGCGTCCGGCGTCACGCTGCTCACCGAGGCGGCCCGGATCGTCCGCGAGGCCGGTTTCCTCATCGGCAACGTCGCCGTACAGGTCGTCGGACCCCGCCCCAAGATCGGCAAGCGCCGGGACGAGGCCCAGAAGCTGCTGTCGGAGGCGGCGGGCGCGCCGGTGTCCGTGTCCGGAGCGACGACGGACGGGCTGGGTTTCCCGGGCCGCGGCGAAGGCCTGATGGCGGTGGCGACTGCTCTGGTCGTGCGACAGGCCTGAGCGCGCCGGGCCGAGGCCACGGCGAGGCCATGGGGCGCCGCGTCGGGACGACGGCCCGACCCCCCGCCCCGCGCCCTCGCCCGCCTGTCCCGGCTCCCGAGACTGCCCGTCCCGGCTCCCGCGACCGGCAGCCGGCCGTCCGGAGGAGGTGTCGGACATCGCCCCGCGCCCACTACCCTGGAGTGGTGACTATTCGCCTGTACGACACCAGCGCCCGGCAGATCCGTGACTTCGCCCCGCTCACACCGGGTTGTGTCTCGATCTACCTCTGTGGCGCCACCGTGCAGGCCGCCCCGCACATCGGGCACATCCGCTCGGGCCTGAACTTCGACATCATGCGCCGCTGGTTCGCCCACCGCGGCTACGACGTCACGTTCATCCGCAATGTCACCGACATCGACGACAAGATCATCGCCAAGTCGCACACCCAGGGCCGCCCCTGGTGGTCGATCGGGTACGAGAACGAGCGCGCGTTCAACGACGGCTACCAGGCGCTCGGTTGCCTGCCGCCCACCTACGAACCCCGCGCCACCGGGCACGTCCCCGAGATGATCGAGATGATGCGCGGCCTCGTCGAGCGCGGTCACGCCTACGAGTCCGAGGGCAACGTCTACTTCGACGTGCGTTCCTTCCCGGGCTACCTGGAGCTGTCCAACCAGGACCTCGACGACCTGCGCCAGCCCTCGGGCGACGGCGAGACCGGCAAACGCGACCAGCGCGACTTCGCGCTGTGGAAGTCCGTCAAGCCGGGGGAGCCGAGCTGGGAGACGCCGTGGGGCCGCGGGCGGCCCGGCTGGCACCTCGAGTGCTCGGCGATGGCGCACAAGTACCTGGGCTCCGTCTTCGACATCCATGGCGGCGGCCTCGACCTGATCTTCCCGCACCACGAGAACGAGATCGCCCAGGCCAAGGCCTTCGGCGACGAGTTCGCGCGGTACTGGGTGCACAACGCCTGGGTCACCATGGCCGGCGAGAAGATGTCGAAGTCGCTGGGCAACAGCGTCCTCGTCTCCGAGATGGTGAAGCAGTGGCGCCCGATCGTGCTGCGCTACTACCTCGGTACGCCCCACTACCGCTCGATGATCGAGTACAGCGAGGAAGCCCTGCGCGAGGCCGAGTCGGCGTTCGCGCGGATCGAGGGCTTCGTGCAGCGCGTCGTCGAGAAGGCCGGCGGGGTCGTCGAGCCGGCCGCCGAGGTGCCGCCCGCCTTCGCCGACGCGATGGACGACGACCTCGGCGTCCCGCAGGCGCTGGCCATCGTGCACACCACGGTCCGGCAGGGGAACTCGGCCCTCGCCGCCGACGACAAGGAAGCCGCGGTGGCCCGCCTCGCCGAGGTCCGCGCCATGCTCGGCGTCCTCGGCCTGGACCCGCTGGACGCCCAGTGGGCCGACGAGGAGAGCCGGGGCGAGGACCTGCACGGCGTGGTCGACAGCCTCGTACGGCTCGTCCTCGACCAGCGCGAGTCGGCCCGTGCCCGCAAGGACTGGGGGACCGCGGACGCCATCCGCGACCAGCTCGCCCAGTCCGGCCTGTCCATCGAGGACGGCCCGCAGGGTCCGCGCTGGACACTGGGCCCGCGCTAGCGCCGCGACGGGACTCCGCGAGGAGTCCCGTCCTTGATCGACTGTGCCGCCCGGCCGTCCGGGCGGCACACTGCATAAGACACATAAGACATACGTACGAAGCTCACGGAGACGAGAGACACATGGCAGCCAACAACCGCCGCATGTCCGGCAAGAAGGGCGCGCAGGTCGGCAGTGGCGGCCAGCGACGCAAGGGCCTCGAGGGCAAGGGTCCGACCCCGCCCGCCGAGATGCGCAAGAAGCACAAGGCGAACCGCATCGCGAACGCCAAGGCGAAGCAGACCGCGCGCCGGCCCGCGCCGCGCGGCCGCGGCGGCAAGGGCACGTCCGAGATGGTCGTCGGCCGCAACCCGGTCGTCGAGGCGCTGCGCGAGGGCGTGCCCGCGACGATGCTGTACGTCCAGCAGTTCATCGACAACGACGAGCGGGTGCGCGAGGCGCTGCAGCTCGCCGGCGAGCGCGGCGGCATCCACCTCATGGAGGCCCCGCGTCCCGAGCTGGACCGCATGACCAACGGCCTCAACCACCAGGGCCTGGTCCTCCAGGTCCCGCCGTACGAGTACGCGCACCCCGAGGACCTGGCGGCCGCCGCCTACGACGGTGGCGAGGACCCGCTGATCGTCGCCCTCGACGGCGTCACCGACCCGCGCAACCTCGGCGCCGTCGTCCGCTCGGTCTCCGCCTTCGGCGGGCACGGCGTCGTCGTCCCCGAGCGCCGCGCGGCCGGCATGACGGCCGGCGCCTGGAAGACCTCCGCCGGCACGGCCGCCCGCACCCCGGTCGCCCGTGCCACCAACCTCACCCGGGCCCTGGAGGCCTACAAGAAGGCCGGCATCGCGGTGGTCGGCCTGGCCGCCGACGGCGAGCACGAGGTCGGCACGCTGAAGGCGCTGGACGGCCCGGTCGTCATCGTCGTCGGCAGTGAGGGCAAGGGGCTGTCCCGACTCGTCGGCGAGACCTGCGACTTCCGCGTCCGCATCCCGATGCCGGGCGGCGCGGAGTCGCTCAACGCCGGTGTGGCCGCGGGCATCGTGCTGTACGAGGCGGCTCGCCGCAGGAGCTGACGCGGCTCGGGTGGGCTCGACGACATGCCCGGCGACACCCGGCGACACGCCGGTTGTCGTCTCCGCCGGCACGCTCGAAGACGCGGGAACGCATGTCCGCGAGTTCACCCGAACGGGTTAATCCCGGCGCGTAGTGCAACCTTGACGGAGTCCGGACAGATCCGGCGGGTCAAAGCAGTGTCCTAACCACACGTCACTCGGTTAGATGAGTGTGGACACCAGAACACCCCGCACACCCACGGGGGACCGCTCGTCGGGATTCGACGACGCTCCCGCGCTGAGCATGGTGAAGGTGCCGAGCGACCCGGCGCAGATCATCGTCAGCCACGCGAGCTTCCGCGTGCAGCTGGCCGCGTCGACGCGGCGTAACCAATCCCCGCGGATCGCCCGGCATGTGAGCGCCATCGATGACACCGCGCGCATGGCCGCCGTCGGGACGGTGGGCCGAGCGGGCGCCGCCTCCGCGGGCCGCCGTCGGGCCGTCGTCTGGAGCGGCAAGTCCGCCCCCGACGACACCGGCGCCCACCGACTGCTCCAGGCCGTGCGGGCAGGCAGCATCGGCCACGGCGAACCGCCCGCCGCCGACGCCGGAGCCACCCAGGTCATCCCCCGCGTCGGCGTCGACGACCGCGGATACGACGGCGCCCTCGCCGCACAGACCCTCGAGACCCCCGTCGTCGGCGCCCAGCGCCGGCCCGCCGCCGGCGAACACCGCATCCTGCCGCACATGCGCACCGTGGACAGCGCCTACGACGAACCCGCCTACGACGACGCCCAGTTCGAGGACTTCGGCCCGACCGACACCGGCCCCGACCCGGACCGGGCACCCGCCCCCCGCACCCGGCGGCACGGCGAGGACCCCGCCCGCCACGCCTACTTCCCGGGCCGCCGGATGAACCTCGGCGTGGTCCTGCTCCCGCTGCGCATCTTCCTCGGCTTCATCTCCATCTACGCCGGCATGGGCAAGCTCTGCGACCCGGTCTACTTCGACGGCGGCAAGCGCGGCTCCATGGTGAAGTGGCTGAACACCCTGCACCCCTGGGAAGTCGCCGAACCCCTGCGCCAGTTCGCCCTCCACCACCCCGTCGGCTCCGGCCTCGTCATCGCCTTCCTCCAGGTCGTCGTGGGCGTCCTCACCGTGCTCGGCTGCTGGCAGCGCATCGCCGCGGTCGTCGGCGCCGGACTCTCCGCCGCGCTCATCGTCACCGTCAGCTGGAAGACCACCCCGGTCTACGACACGCCCCACATCATCTACCTCGCCGCCTGGTCGCCGCTGATCATCGCGGGCGCCCCCGTCTACTCCATCGACGGCCGCCTCGCCGCCGGCGCCTGGCGCCGTCTCGGCCCCCGTTCCGACATCTGGGAGCTGCGCCGCTACGTCCTGCGCCGCGGCGTCCTCGTCACCGCGATCGTCGTCGGACTGACCCTGCTGACCGGCTCCCTGCTCGGCGGCGCCGTCCGCGACGCCGACCGCGTGATCGTCCCCGGCCCCGGCGAGCCCCCGCGCAACGAACTGCCCGGCTCGCCCCTGCCCGGGAAGTCCGACACGCACAAGGCCTCGCGCAAGCCGGCCGCCTCCGCCTCACCCACCCAGGACGCCACCTCGGCCGCCCCGACGGCCGGCGCCGACAGCGAACCCTCCGAGTCCCGCGACAGCGGCACCTCCGGCGCCGGCGGCGGAGCGCCCAGCCAGACCCAGGGCACCGCCGGCCAGGCCCCGCCGGAGCACTCCGCCCCGCAGCAGCAGGCCCCCAGCACCAGCTCCGGCCCCAGCTCGGGCGGCTCCACCAGCAGCTCCGGCGGCTCCGACGGCGGCTCGAACGGCGGCGGCTCCACCTCCTCCGGCCAGCCCGGCCTCGTCGGCGGCCTCCTCGGGTAGGACGACCGGCCCGGCCACGAGCGGGGAGGGTCCGAACGCGCCCACACAGTGGGACCTCGGACAGCACCCACCCCGCCGCCCCCGGAGAACACGAAGGGTGCCGTGCGCTCGCAGCGCACGGCACCCTTCGTCGGTTGCCCGGGCCCGGGGACCGGCCGGCCGACCCACCGCGCCGACAGCCGGACCCGCGGCAGACCGCCCGGGCCGGCAGCCGATCACGAAGCGCCCGGACCGGGGGAGCGTTCCCCAGCGCCCCACAGGCGCCCCGGCGACCTTCAGACCGCCCCCGGCGACCCCCGGCGACCCGCAGCGATCCTCAGCGACCCTGTGTGGCCAGCTCCTTCGCCGCCTCCGTCAGATCCTTCGCGGTGTCGATGGCCCGCCAGTACGCCCCCTGCGGAATCGGGAAGCCCGCCAGCCGCCGCTCACGCGCCAGATGCGGGAACGTCGTGCGCTCGTGGTCGCCGCGCTCCGGCAGCAGCCCGGCGAACGCCGGCGAGAAGACGTACACACCCGCGTTGATCTCGTACGTCGTCGGCGGCGCCTCGATGAAGTCCGTGATGTGACCGAAGCCGTCCGTCTGCACCGCACCCCACGGAATGCGCGGGCGCGCCAGGGCCAGCGTCGCTATCGCGTCGCGCTCGGCGTGGAAGTCGGCCATCTCGCGCAGCGAGAAACGGGTCCAGATGTCACCGTTCGTGGCGTACCAGGGCCGGTCGGGACGGGGGAGACGCGCGGCCGCGTACTTCAGGCCACCGCCACGGCCCAGCGGCTCGGTCTCGACGACCGTCGTGACGTCGACGGGCAGATCGGCCGTCTTCAGCCAGTCCTGCAGCACCTCGGCGAGATGCCCGCAGGAGACGACCACGTCCGTCACGCCCTCCTCGGCGAGCCAGACGAGCTGATGGCCGATGATCGGCGTCCCCGTGCCGGGGATCTCGACCATCGGCTTGGGCCGGTCATCGGTGTAGGGACGCAGGCGCGACCCCTGGCCACCGGCCAGGATGACGGCTTGCGTGGGACGGGACGCGGCGTGCGGATCGGTCATGACCGCACTGTACGTGCCGCCCGTGCGCAGGCAGGAGTGCGGCTCCCCCGGCGGGAGGGGAGCCGCACGCTCCGGAACGGGCACCGGGCCCGGTGGCCCCTCAGCCGCGCGCCGCCAGGACGCCCGACGCGAAGGCCGTGTCGCACACCGGGCGGGAGTACGACTGTGCCCGTGACGGGCCGTACATACGGACCGCCGCGCGGCCCAGCGCGCGGGCGATGGACGAACAGTGCCGCGCCAACGACGGCTTACCGTTCACGGCGGCCTGGAGATGGGTCAGGGCGACGCCCGGATCCTTCTCCTGGAGCTCGGACAGCAACTGGTCGCGCAACACGTCCTGCGGGGCCGCCTTGGCGGCCTTCCGCGAGGACTGGTGCACGGCGGAGACGTCGGAGGCGGTGAGCACCGAATCCGAGGGGTTCCCCGACCAGTTGACCCGGGTGACCGCGAGGGTCCCGGAGAGCACCATGACGACGGGCAGGACGAGAGCGAGCGAGCGGCCGATCCGGCGGGCTGGGCCGCCCCGGCCGCTGCGCGTGCGCTGGGTGGTGGAGTGGTTCGCGGAGTGCTTCACGCGTGAGAGGGTAGCGTGCAGTAATGAGCCCGCGACAATGAGTCACCCGTACGGGGGATGGAGCTTTGCTCCTTTTCGGGTAGGACGTTGACGGCCGCACGTCGAAATGTCCGCTGTGCCGGGGATTTCGCGCGCATCGGAAAAAGGCCCCGCAGCAGGCTGCGGGGCCTTTTTCACCGACCAGAGTGAATCGCCGGAGTTTAATCAGGCGCCATTCACGTCGTCGGGCCGGTCAGTCCGACAGACGGGCACCCGTCGACGTCGAGAACACATGGGTCTCGCCGGCACGCGGAACGACGTGCAGCGTGCTGCCCTTCTCCGGGACGTCACGGCCGCCGACGCGCACCACGAGGTCCTTCGTCTCGTCGCCGACCTGGGCGCTGCCGTAGACGAAGGCGTCCGAGCCGAGCTCCTCGACCACGTTCACGGTGACCGCGAGACCCTTCTCCACGCCGGTGGCCACGTCGAAGTGCTCCGGGCGGACACCCACCGTGACCGTCTTGTCGGTGGCGGCCGCGAGCGCGTCACGCTGCACCGGCACCACCGAGTTGCCGAACTTCACGCCACCGTCGGTGATCGGGACCTCGACGAGGTTCATCGCCGGCGAACCGATGAAGCCGGCGACGAACAGGTTCGCGGGCCTGTCGTACATGTTGCGCGGGGTGTCGACCTGCTGCAGCAGACCGTCCTTCAGGACCGCCACGCGGTCACCCATCGTCAGCGCCTCGACCTGGTCGTGGGTGACGTACACGGTGGTGATGCCGAGACGGCGCTGCAGCGACGCGATCTGCGTACGCGTCGACACACGGAGCTTGGCGTCCAGGTTCGACAGCGGCTCGTCCATGAGGAACACCTGCGGCTCACGCACGATGGCGCGGCCCATCGCCACACGCTGGCGCTGACCACCGGAGAGGGCCTTCGGCTTGCGGTCCAGGTACTCGGTCAGGTCGAGGATCTTCGCCGCCTCCTCGACCTTCTGCCGGATCTCCGCCTTGTTCACGCCGGCGATCTTGAGCGCGAAACCCATGTTGTCGGCGACCGACATGTGCGGGTACAGCGCGTAGTTCTGGAACACCATGGCGATGTCCCGGTCCTTCGGCGGCAGGTGGGTGACGTCACGGTCGCCGATGCGGATCGCACCGCCGTTGACGTCCTCGAGCCCCGCGAGCATGCGGAGCGAGGTGGACTTACCGCAGCCGGACGGGCCGACCAGGACGAGGAACTCGCCGTCCGCGATGTCGATCTCGAGCGCGTCGACGGCGGGCTTCGTGGAGCCCGGGTAAATCCGGGTCGCCTTGTCGAACGTAACAGTGGCCATGCTTCTGAGGCCCCCTTCTACCGGCAGGAACGTGCCGGACGATCCGTTGTAGGAAGGTGGTTGGTGTAGTCCACATGAGCGAACTGGGTCAGGACGCTACCTCGCGTCCATCGGATCTGTCAGTACCCGAAGGCATGTGAACTTCGCGGAAATTCTCGAGCGAGCCCGAGCAACTGTCTTTTGACCTTGATTCCTGCTTCACGGCCCGCCGCCGACCACCCACAGCCCTGTGAGCTGCGCCCGGCCGGTCTTACAAGGGCTCCACAGGCTTTCCGGCCGACGGCCCGTCGGTCCGTACCGCATCGGCCGCACCGGCCGCATCTATGCGGCCAGCAGCCGCAGCCCCTCGTCCCGAAGGTTCACCGCCGCATTCACATCCCGGTCATGGACCGCCCCGCACCCGGAACACGTCCACCGCCGCACCGAGACGTCCAGCCGCTCGCCCACCGCATGACAGGCAGAACAACGACGCGTCGACGGAAAGAAGCGGTCCACCACCACCAGCTCCCGCCCGTACCACTCGCACTTGTACCGCAGCTGCCGCAACAACTCACCCCAACTCGCGTCGAGGATCGCCTCGTTCAGCCTCGACTTCCGCCGCCGCCCCTTACCACGCCGCACACGCGACAGTGACGCGACGGACAGGTCCTCCACCACGAGCACTTGGTTCTCGCGCACGAGGCGGGTGGTCAGCTGATCCAACATGTCCCTGCGCACATCCGTGATCAGCGCATACAGGCGCGCGATCCTCTGCCGGACCTTCGCCCGGTTCCTCGAACCCCGCACCTTCCTGTGCAGCTCCCGCTGCAACCGCGCCAGCTTCTCCCCATACCGCCTCAACAGCCGCGGATGATCGAACTTCGTTCCGTCATCCAACGTCACCAGCGACGCCAACCCCAGATCGAGCCCCACCGCCCGCGGCTCCCCCGTCCCCGGCACGCACACCGCAGGCAGCGGCGTTATCAGCTCCTCCACCAGCGTCGACACGAAAAACCGGCCCGCCCGATCCCGCGACACCGACAGACGCACCGGAACCACCCCGGCAGGCAACTCCCTCGACCACCGCACGTCCAACGGCCCTGACTGCTTCGCCAGCGTGATCGACCCCGTACCCGGCCGCTCCGGATCCTCCACCCACCGGAACCCCGTACGCACATACGTCGCCGTGTCCCGCGACCGCCCCTTCTTCTTCCGCCTCGGATACCTCGCCTCACTCCTGAAGAACCGGGTATACGCCTGATCCAGATCACGCAAGGACTGCTGGAGGACCGTGGACGACACCTCCGCCAACCACGCCGTCCCCTCCGCCCGCTTCCAACCCGTCAACGCCCGACACGTCTCCGCGAACCCCACATTCACCCGATGCCGCTCCCAGGCCCCGGACCGCAGCGCCAGCCCCTCGTTGTAGACCCACCGGCACGCCCCGAACGTCCGCTCCAACTGCTCGGCCTGCTCCTCGGTCGGGTAGAAGCGGAACCGGTAGACGCGGTGACGGGTGTCGGCGGCCTTGGCGTGGGACTGGAGACGCGTCGCCTTGCGCGTGTGGTGCTTGCGGCGGTCTCCGACACCGAGCACCTCGCGCTTGATGCGCTCGGCCTCTTCCCCCTTCACCGCTTCCGGCGTCGGCTTCTTCGTCGTCTCCGCCGTCCCCGCCCTCTTTGCGGTCCTCCCCATGCATCCCTCCCTCTGGCGATCCGATCTTCGGAACAGCACGTCAGACCGATCAACGAACGCGTGCGCGGATGGTTACGCACAGTTCTCGAACGGGTTGGAGGCAAGAAGTCCGTGGCCTTCCGAAACGGGGGCTGTGTACAGTGGAGCCGCCCTCGCGTGCGGCATGGTTGCGCGCGGTGCCTCCTTAGCTCAGCTGGCCAGAGCGCCGCTCTTGTAAAGCGAAGGTCGTCGGTTCGAATCCGACAGGGGGCTCTGGAGAAAGCCCAGGTCAGGATGTTTCTGACCTGGGCTTCATTTATGTCACTCGCCTGTCCGGCGTTGCTGTCAGCCTCGCAGGAGGCGGGCGGTCTCCAGCCTTCTCGGCTCCGGAGGGCGGCCGTCCTCGATCTCCCAGAGGCAGTCCTGGAGGACCCGCGCGAGGGTCCAGACGCGGGCCCGTTCGCGGTCGAGGCCGAGGGCGGCGGTCAGCGCGTCGAAGCGCCACCGCACGTCCGCCGGGTCGTAGCGGTCGGCGATCGCGGGCAGGAGTTCGAAGCCGGGGTCGCCGGCGAGGGGTTTGGGGTCGATGGCGAGCCAGGGGGCGCGGTCGGCGGCCAGGACGTTCTCGTAGTGCAGGTCCCAGTGCAGGAGCCGGTCGCCGGGTTCGGTGACGACCTCGCCCAGGGCGGCCGCGCAGTCGGCGATCAGGCGGCGGTCGGTCGGGTCGGGGACGTGTTCCAGGGCCTGGGGGGTCTGATCCAGCATGGCGTGGGCGATGTCGTCCAGGCGGCGCATGTCCTTCGGCGCCGGGAGGGTCGTCAGGCGGGCCAGCAGGTCTGCGATGACGAGGACCGCCTCGTGAACGTCGTCCAGGTGGGACAGCATGCGGGTCGGGTCGAGGCGTTCGAGGAGCATCGTGCCCGTGGGTTCGTCGTGCCGGAGGAGGCGGACGGCGTGGTCGCCGTTCCACAGGCGCAGGGCGACGGGTTCGCCGGCGCTCTCCTCGTCGAGGATCTGGAGTTTGAGGACGGCCCGGGTGTCGTCGGCGGCGGTGACCGGCAGGACGAGGGCGCTCACGCCGTGCATGGAGGGGCCGTCGACCCGTAGTTCCCATTGGTCGAGGAAGCCCTGGGCGAGGGCCGGGAGGGCGGTGATGAAGGCGTGGCCCGCCGGGCCGTTGTACTTCACCTGTTCTGCGGCGAGTGCGGCCGGAACGTCGATCACCTCGGGGACGATACTGGGCCGGGTGAGAGGGCTCAGGGGGTTTTCCGGGGTCGGGCGGGCGGTGTGGGCGTATGTCCGCAGTGCGCCCGGTACGTATGTGTGGCTGGCGGTCCTCTTCGTCACGACGGTCGCGCTGCACCGTATGTCCCCGGAGTTCGAGCAGGAGTTCCTGCTGCAGCGGTCGACGAACATCCACGAGCTGTCGAGGCATCCGGTGCGGGTGCTGGTGGCGAGTGCGATGTGGATCGACGGGGGGTACTGGGTGCCGTACGCGGTGCTGTACACGGTGTTCCACGCCCGGGCGGAGCGCTGGCTGGGGACGGCGCGGTGGCTGGCGGTGTGTGCGGCGGCGCATGTGCTGGCGACGTTGGTCAGCGAGGGTGCGCTGGCGGTGGCGATCCAGGAGGGGCTTGCTCCGCGGTCGTCGGTGGAGACCCTGGACGTGGGGGTGAGTTATGCGCTGTCGGGTGTGGTGGCGGTGCTCTTCTACGGGATGCGTTCGCCGTGGCGGTATGCGTATCTCGTGGGTGTCCTCGTTTTCTACGGTCTTCCGCTCGTGGAGGCGCCGACGTTCACGGACTTCGGGCATTTCGTGTCCGTGCTGATCGGGTTGGGGTGTTTCCCGCTGGTCAGCGGGCGGGGAAAGGTGCGGAATCCGAAGGAGACAGCGGCTGTGCCACCGGGTTAGCGTCCGGCCATGAGCGGTCCGCCGTCAGGGGTCACGGGATCAGGATGACCTTGCCGGTGGTTTTGCGGGTTTCGAGGGCGTGGTGGGCCGCGGCGGCTTCGGCGAGGGGGAAGGGGTGTACGGCCGGGACGAGGCGGCCGGCGGCGGCTTCGGTGAGGGCGCGTTGTTCGAGGGCGCGGAGGCTGCCGGCCCTCTCGAGCATCACGGGGCCGAGGACCGGGCGGGAGACGCCGTCGACGAAGTGGCCCCGGCCGTCGCGGATGCCCTCGGCGGACCAGCCGAAAACCAGGTGTCGGCCGCCGGGTGCGAGGAGCGCGACGGCCTCGCGGGCGGCGTCCGCGCCCACTCCGTCGAAGACGACGGTGACGGCGCGGGCGCCGAGGCGGGCGCGGACCTCGGCGGGCCAGGCGGGGTCGGTGTAGTCGACGGCGATGCGGACCTGGCCGGGGTCGGGTACGGGGTCGTCCACTTCCTCGTGGCGGAGGTTCTCTGCGGGGCCGAAGGCGTGGAGGCGGATGGCGTGCATGGGGGTCCTCCGGTGGGTTGTGGGTGGGTTGCTCCAGCGTTCAACCTCAAGTTCGGTCGAGGTCAAGGGGTGGCGGCGATTGTCAGTGGCGGGGTGCAGCATGGGGGTATGGCGAGGACAGGCACAGGCACAGGTGTAGGCGGGGGTGCGCGCTCGGGGGATGCGGCGGGCGGGGCCGGCGGCAGGGGGTCCGGCGGCAGGGGGGCCGGCGTGGTGAAGGGCGCTCGGCGGCCGGAGGTGCGGCTGCCGGTGCTGGAGCCGTTCGCGGACGGGGAGCTGGAGCCCGACGGGGACTACGACGGCGTGGAGTTCCGCGAGCTGGATCTGACCGGGCAGGACGGCGGGGGCGCCCGGTTCATGGACTGCGCGGTGACGGGGTGTGCGCTGGACGGGACACGGCTGCGCAAGGCCCGGATCCTGGACTCGGTCCTCACGGGGCTGCGGGGTGTCGGCACGGATCTGGCGGAGGCGACGCTGCGTGACGTCGAGGTGCTCGAGGCCCGTCTGGGCGGCGCGCAGCTGTACGGGGCGGTGCTGGAGCGGGTGGTGGTGCGCGGCGGCAAGATCGACTATCTGAACCTGCGTCAGGCGCGGTTGCGGGATGTCGTCTTCGAGGGGTGTGTGCTGGTCGAGCCGGATTTCGGGGGTGCGCGTCTGGAGCGTGTCGAGTTCGTCGACTGCGCGGTGAGGTCCGTCGACTTCACGGCGGCGACGCTGAGCGACGTGGATCTGCGGGGGGCGGTGGAGCTGGGCATCGCGGGGGGTGTGGGCTGGTTGTCGGGCGCGGTGATCAGCGCGGCCCAGCTGCTGGATCTGGCTCCCGTGCTGGCGGGTGAGCTGGGCATCACAGTGGAGGGCTGACGGGGGTCATTTCACGCGGGGGAAGCGTGCCTGGAGCGTCCAGACGGCCGGGTTCTCGCCCAGGTCGTCGTGCAGGTCGATCAGGTCGGCGAGCAGGTCGTGCAGGAAGTCCCTTGCCTCGCGGCGGAGTTCGGCGTGGGAGAAGGTCAGCGGGGGTTCCTCGGCCGGCATCCAGTCGGCCTCGACGTCCACCCAGCCGAAGCGGCGTTCGAAGAGCATGCGGTCGGTGGACTCGGTGAAGTCCAGTTCGGCGTACTGCGGGCGGGAGGCGCGGGAGCCCGCCGGGTCCTGGTCGATCTGCTCGACGATGTCGCACAGCGCCCACGCGAAGTCCAGCACCGGCACCCATCCCCAGGCTGTGGACACCTCGCGGTCCGCCTTGGTGTCGGCGAGGTAGACGTCCCCGCAGAACAGGTCGTGGCGCAGGGCGTGGACGTCCGCGCGCCGGTAGTCCGTCTGCGGCGGGTCGGGGAAGCGGTTGGAGAGGGCGTAGCCGATGTCGAGCACGTAGGCGATGGTGTCATGGCCCGGTGCGCGCGCCGGACGTCCCCATAGGATCACTGACATGCCCAGATCCGTGCGGTGTGTCCCCTTGGTGGCCGGGTTGCTGGCCTGCAGTCTGGCCCTGACCGCCTGCGACGGCGGTGCGGGGGGCGGCTCCGACGGGGCCTCCGGTCTGGGCGACCCGTACTTCCCGAAGGCGGGCAACGGCGGCTACGACGTCTCCCACTACGGCCTGACGCTCGCCTACGACCCGGAGGGCGGGCGGCTGAGCGGCTCTGCCGTCGTCACGGCCCGCGCGACTTCGGATCTCTCCGCCTTCCGCCTGGATTTCGCGGGCCTGGAGGTGGCGGGGGTGACCGTCGAGGGCGAGGCGGCCGAGTTCCGGCGGGACGGCCAGGAGCTGACCGTCCGCCCGTCGGACTCCTTGTCCGAGGGCGAGACCTTCGAGGTGGCGGTTCGCTATTCCGGCAGCCCGCGCACGATCACCGATCCGGACGGTTCGAAGGAGGGCTGGCTGCGCACCGAGGACGGGGCCCTGGCCCTCGGCGAGCCGGTCGGCTCGATGGCCTGGTTCCCGGGCAATCACCATCCGTCGGACAAGGCGGCCTACGACATCGCCGTCACCGTCCCGGAGGGGCTGACGGCCGTCTCCAACGGGGAGTTGAGGAGCCGGAAGGCGGCGGGCGGGGGCCGTACGACGTTCTCCTGGCGGACCGCCGAGCCGATGGCGAGCTATCTGGCGACGGTCGCCGTCGGCCGCTTCACGGTCACCGAGTCCACGACCCGGGACGGTCTGCCGGTGTACGTCGCGGTCGACCCGACGCAGGCGGCGGCGAGCCGTGCGGTGCTCGCCCGGCTGCCCGAGGTCATGCAGTGGGCGCAGGACAACTTCGGCCCGTACCCCTTCTCGTCGGCCGGGGCGATCGTCGACCGCCCCGGGGACGCCGAGTACGCCCTGGAGACCCAGAACCGTCCCGTCTACCCGGGCGCCCCCGACCTGCCGACCTTGGTGCACGAGACGGCGCACCAGTGGTTCGGCGACTCCGTGACGCCGAAGAGCTGGCAGGACATGTGGCTCAACGAGGGTTTCGCGACCTACGCGGAGTGGCTGTGGGAGGAGGACGAGGGCGGCGCCACGGCGGAGCAGACGTTCACCGGGCTCTACGACCACGGCGTCGAGGAGTACGCGGATCTGTGGGACTTCCCGCCCGCGAAGCCGACGAGCGCCGCCCATGTATCCGACCCCCCTGTCTACCAGCGCGGCGCGATGGTGCTGCACCGCATCCGGCAGACCGTCGGCGACGACGCCTTCTACGACATCGTGCAGGGCTGGGCAGCCGCCCACCGGCACGGGAACGCCGGCACGGACGCCTTCACGGCGTACGTCGAGAAGGCGGCTCCGGACGCGGACTTCGATGACATCTGGGCGGACTGGCTGTACGGGGAGGGAAAACCGGAGCTCCCCTGAGTCCCTTGAGCCCCCTGAGCCCCCTTGAGCCCGCTGAGCCCGCTGAGCCCCCTCAGGCCTCTGAGGCCTGAGCCCGGTCTGTTCTCGCTGCCGGGGCCGCCGTCGGGGTCAGGCCGTGCGGTGCGTCGCCTCGTGTTCGTCGAGCAGGCGGGCGAGGTCGGACGGCCACACCGGCTCGGCGGACGCGTGCAGTTCCCGCCGGGGCCACCAGCGCCAGCTGAGGATGCCGTCGGCGGCGTGGGCGGCGGCCAGGTCGGGGCCGGCGGGTTCGCGGTGCGGGCCCGGGGTGACGTAGATGTGCTCGTGCTGGCGGATGACGACGTCGGAGCGGGTGAAGTCGTGCTCCCAGGTGCACAGGAGGGGCCCGGGCTCCAGGTCGTTCCAGCCGGTCTCCTCGCGCAGCTCGCGCAGGGCGCCCTCGCGGGGCGACTCGCCTTCCTCGAGTCCGCCGCCGGGCAGTGCCCAGTGCGCGCCGACGTCGGGGTTGACGTACCGGAAGAGGAGGACGGAGCCGCCGGGGTCGACGACGGCCACCCGGGCGGCGCGGCGCAGCCGGGGCAGCGGTTTGCGCAGCACGGCGCAGGGACGCCCGTGTTGCCGATCCGGGCGGTGGCCGATGACCTCGTACCCGAGGGCGGTCCAGAACGCGAGGCCCTTGGGGTTGGCGTCGAGCACGGCGAGCCGGAGGCCGTTGCGGCCGTCCGCCCGGAACCGTTCCTCGATCTGCTCGGCGATGCGGCGGCCGTGCCCCTGCCCGTGCTGGGCCGCGTCGACCATCAGCAGGCCGATCCAGGGGTCCGGGTCGGCGGGGTCGGGGTGCCGGGCCAGGGTGATGACCACCCCGACCAGTCTTCCCCCGCTGCGGGCCAGCAGCACCTCCACCCCGTCGGTCGCCGCCTGTTCGGCGAGCGCCGCCGCCACCTGCTCCGGCCGGATGTCGTGCGGATCCGGGAAGTCGCCGCTGAGGGCCTGGAATTCGCGGTTGGAGGCGTAGAGGGCGGTCAGTTCGGTGAGGAGGGGGCCGGGGATGTCGTGGTCGGCGGCGAGGGGGAGGGCAGTCAGGATCATGGGCCGCAGGGTAGGGCCTGCCGGCCGGTCAGACCCCGACCGATTCTGCTCCGACCTGGCCGCGTGAGAGCAGCATCCGCTCGAGGAGGTTGCGTGTCGCGCGTTCGACGCGCGGGTCGTGGTGGTCCTCGTCGTGGAGGGCGAGGGGCCAGAAGAAGGTGCCGGCGGCGAAGACGAGGGTGCCGCCCTCGTGTTCGGTGAGGCCGGTGTTCTGGATGCGCCGCTTGTGGCCGCTGCCCTTGGCGGACTTGTAGCGGTAGGGGGACTCCGAGAGGAGGGTGCGGGTGGCGCCCTTCGGGGACGGCATCCTGGTGTCGTAGCCGTCGGCCTCGACGGCCACGAGGTGGGGTATCTCCTCGCCGTCCTTGAGCCCGGTGCCCTCCCAGAACCAGTGGTCCGGCCGGCGGACGACCAGGGGCGCGGGTTTGGCCAGGATGCCGTTGTACTGGACGCCCAGCAGCCCCTGTTCGGCCCGCCCGTTCTTCTTGCCGTGCTTGTCCTCCAGGTCGCGCCAGCGTTCGGTGGGGCCGTTGGCGTCGGGGGACGGGTCCACGGCGGTCTTGTAGCAGGCGACGGTGCGGGACGGGGTGCCGTCGGCCGCGCCGGTGAGCCGGATGTGGAAGTAGATGTTGTTGGCCGCGAGGAAGGCGAGGTGTGTGCCGGCGTCGACCGCCTTCTCCAGCACGTCCCGCATGGGCTTCGACCAGTACTCGTCGTGGCCGGGGAAGATCATCGCCGTGTAGCGCCCGGGGTCGATCCGGCCCTCGTGCAGGTCGGCGCTGGTCGCGTACGTCACGTCGTGGCCCTCGGCCTCCACCCAGCGCGTGAAGGCGACGTCCAGCTCGGCCCACCGGGGCAGACCGTGGTCGGAGTAGGGGCGGTCGAACGACACCTGGAACGCGCGGTGCTCGCTGTCCGCGACCGCTCCGGGGCGGGGGTAGCCCCGGTAGAGGTTCTTGCCGGTACGACCGTCCATGGGCCACTGGTTGTAGGCCTGGTAGGTGGTGAAGGGGAGGACCACCAGGAGGTCCGACGCGCGGTTCTGCTCGCGGACGACGAACGGGGTGCAGCTGCGGTGGCCGTCCTCGGCCTCGAAGACGGCCACGTAGACGCCCGATATCCAGGTGCTGGGGATGCGGTGCGTCCAGGACGGGCGCCAGTCGCACACGATGGCGCCGGTCTCGGGGTGCGGGGCGGGGGTGGGCTGCCGGGAGCCGGTGAGCTCCGGTCCGGTGGCCATCAGGCGGCCGCCCTCGCCGTCGTAGTGGCCCAGCCGGTAGAGGGTGACGCGGAAGGGCTGCGGGACCCGGACGGACACGTGGAAGGAGATCGGTTCCCCGGGCGAGACGGAGGTCGTCGACGCGTAGCCGTGGATCTGTCCCAGATGGTCCTTGGTGGTGAGGCGGGCGTCCGCAGGGACCTCCCAGTCGGGCGTTCCGTCGTTCGTGTTCTCGTTCACGACCGGGTTGGCGCCCATGGCGGTGGCCTTGCGGACGGTCGGCGGGGACGCCGACGGGGGCTCCGCGGGGGTCTCGCGGTAGGCGTAGGCCGCTCCGATCCCGGCGGCGGCGACCGCCCCCACCCCGAACGTACCCATGGCCCTGCGACGACTGACGACGGACATGTGGAACAGGCCCCCCTGGCACCGGCACACGGTCCGCGCACGCGCTGTTCACTCGTCGCACTGCCGTGTGGACTGTCAAACCTCTCTGCTGCACCGCGACGTCTGTCGCACTGCAGGTTCGGGGTCGTGACGGTCGAGCGACTGGTCGAGCCGCTGGTCACACGAAGACCGCCCGCCCTCTTGGTAGAGGGCGGGCGGTCCGGTGAGGTTGCCTGGGAAACCTCGGTTGTTCGAACGTTCTGTGACGTTCGGGTGGATCAGACGCTGACGCCGAAGTCCTGCGCGATGCCCACGAGGCCCGACGCGTAACCCTGGCCGACCGCGCGGAACTTCCACTCCGCGCCGTTGCGGTAGAGCTCGCCGAAGACCATGGCCGTCTCGGTGGCCGCGTCCTCGGAGAGGTCGTAGCGGGCGATCTCGGCGCCGCCGGCCTGGTTGACGATGCGGATGTAGGCGTTGCGGACCTGGCCGAAGTTCTGCGAGCGGTTCTCTGCGTCGTAGATCGAGACCGGGAAGACGATCTTGTCGATGTCGGCGGGGAGACCCGCCAGGTTCACGTTGATCGCCTCGTCGTCGCCCGCGCCCTCGCCGGTGCGGTTGTCGCCGGTGTGGACGATGGTCTGGTCCGGCGTCTGCTTGTTGTTGAAGAAGACGAAGTGACCGTCGGAGTAGACCTTGCCCTGCAGGTTGACCGCGATCGCGGAGGCGTCGAGGTCGAAGTCCGTGCCGGTGGTGGTGCGGACGTCCCAGCCGAGGCCCACGGTGACGGCGGTCAGGCCCGGAGCCTCCTTGGTGAGCGAGACGTTGCCACCCTTGGACAGGCTTACAGCCATGGTTGGGAGTCCTTCCCTCGTTGCGTACGGCTTCGTACGGGCTTCGTACGGGCACGAAGCTACAGCTATCCCTATGAACGCAGCGAAGGGTGCTCAAGGTTCCCCGCCACTCCGCGTTTCTTTACTTTCTTTACCGAGGGATATTCGCGTGACTCGGGCCGCTCCGGGACGGGAACATGGTGGGCATGTCTGGTCCCTATGTCGTCCGCGGCTCCGTCTCGCTTCCCGAGGCCGAGCTCATGTGGCGTTTCTCGCGGTCTTCGGGGCCGGGCGGGCAGCACGTCAACACCAGCGACTCACAGGTGGAGCTCCGCTTCGACCTCGGCCGCACCGAGGCGTTCCCCGAGGTGTGGAAGGCGCGGGCGCTCGAGCGGCTGGCCGGGCGGCTCGTCGACGGCGTGGTCACCGTCCGCGCCTCGGAGCACCGCTCCCAGTGGCGCAACCGCGAGACCGCCGCCGTACGCCTCGCCGCCCTGCTCGCCGAGGCCACCGCCCCGCCGCCGAAGCCGCGCCGGCCGACCCGGATCCCGCGCGGCATCAACGAGCGCAGGCTGCGGGAGAAGAAGCAGCGGTCCGACACGAAGCGGGGCAGGACCGGCCGCGACTGGTCCTGACGCCGGGGCGCCCGATCGCGTTCGTCCGCCGCGTCCTGTCACAGGTCCGGTGGCCCGTCCGTCTTCCGTAGGACGAGTGGGATCGACGGTCCCACCGCGACGAGGGGCGAAGGATGCAACCGATGACGACGACGGGCGACGACGACTTCTCGGCCGAGACGGCTGACGACGACTTCCTGGCCAGGTCCTTCGAGGCGCACCGCGCCCGTCTGCGCGCCGTGGCCCACCGCATGCTCGGCTCCGCCGCGGAGGCCGACGACGCCGTGCAGGAGGCCTGGTTGCGGCTCAGCCGGAGCCAGGGGCGCAGCGGGGGCGAGGAGATCGGCAATCTCGGCGGCTGGCTGACGACGGTCGTCGGCCGGGTCTGCCTGGACATGCTGCGTTCGCGCCGTTCCCGTGCCGAGGAACCGCTGGAGAGCTGGTCTCCCGCGCCGTCCTCCGCCGTGCCGGACCCGGCGCAGGACGCGCTGCTCGCGGACTCCGTGGGCGCCGCCCTTCTCGTCGTCCTGGACGCCCTGACACCCGCCGAGCGGCTGGCGTTCGTGCTGCACGACCTGTTCGGGGTGCCCTTCGACGAGGTCGCGACGATCGTCGACCGGACCCCGGAGGCCGCCCGGCAGCTCGCCAGCAGGGCGCGTCGCCGGGTGCGCGGAGCGCAGGAGCCCGAGGCCGACCTGGCCCGCCAGCGCAAGGTGGTGGACGCCTTTCTCTCCGCCGCGCGGGAAGGCGACTTCGAGGGGCTGCTCGCCGTGCTCGACCCGGACGTCGTGTCCCGCTCCGAGGCCGGGGTGACGGCCGGCGCGGCGGCGGTCGCGGCGGGTGCGTCCAGTTTCCACCGCCTCGCCCTCGCGGCCCGGCCCGACCTCGGGATCCGGCACGCTCTGGTGGACGGCGCGACGGCGGTGGCGGTGCTGGCCGGCGACCGCCTGCACCGGGTGGTGCGTTTCACGTTCGTGGGAGGCGGGCGGATCGCCCTGATCGACGTCGTGACCGAGCCCGCACGTCTCGCCCGGCTGCAGGTGACCCTCCTGTAGGCCGACGCCGACGCCGAGGCTCGTTCGGAGGGCGGGACGGGACGGGACGGGAGGAGAGGGGTCGGGGCGGCGACGGGGCGGGCCCGGCGTCGCCTCAGGGCTGGTCCAGGCGCAGGACGCCGACGGCCTCGCCCTCGCTCTTCTCGCCGTTCTTGCGGAATCCCAGCCGCAGATAGAAGTCCTCCGGCCCGTTCTCGCCCTCGTGCCAGGTCACGTACATCTCCTGGGCGCCGCGGCGGCGCAGTTCCGCGGCGACCGACTCCACGGCGAACCGGCCGTAGCCGCGGCCCTGTTCGCCGGCCGCGACGTTCAGCCGCCACAGGCCGGAGCGGAGGAGGGGGGCGTCGCCGGTCCCGCCGGTCCAGTCGAGGTCGAGGAAGGCCATCAGGAAGCCGACGGGACGGTCGCCGTCCATGATCAGGCGGGGCCAGGCGACGCCCGGCGGGTGGACGTAGGCCTCGGCGAGGGACTTCATGACCGGGGCGACCGCGAACTCCTGGTCGGGGCGGACGTGAATGCCCGTCGCGGCCCCGAAGTTGTCGGGTGTGATCTCGACCAGGCGCAGTCCGGAATCCGTCGCACCGGCCCTGCCGGCCCTGGCGGTCCCTTCGGTCCGGTCGGTCTCTTCGGTCCGGCCGGTTCTGTCGGTCTGTTCCGTCGCGCGGGTCATGCGGGCACCCTAGGCGGGCCGGTCGCGGGGCGGCCACGGCATTTCGGGCCCCGGGCGCCCGTCTGCGCAGCCGTCAGCCCAACTGGCGGTAGCGGCCCCGGAAGTAGACCAGCGGGCCGCCGTCCGCGCTCGGGGCCGTCGCGGTCAGGACGCGGCCGATCACCAGGGTGTGGTCGCCCGCCGGGACGCGTTGCTCGGTGCGGCATTCCAGGGTGGCCAGCGCGCCGCCGACCAGGGGCGCGCCGGTGGCCTCGCCGCGCGCGTACGGGATGTCCTCGAAGAGCAGGCGGTCGCTGATGCGGCCCTTCATGGCGAAGCGGCCGGCGATGTGCCGCTGGCTCTCGGAGAGCACCGACACCGCCCACCGCGGCTGTTCGTCGAGCAGGTCGTCCATCCGGGAGCCGTTGCGCAGGCTGACCATGACCAGAGGCGGGTCCAGGGAGACGGACACGAAGGCGGTGGCGGTCATGCCGACGTCTTCGCCGTCGGGCGCCCCGGGGTCGTCCGGGTCCAGGGAGGGCTCCCGGGCGGTCACCAGGACCACGCCGTCGGCGAGCCGGGACATGGCGGCGCGGAACTCGTCGTTGCTCACCCCCTCAGCATGCCCGGAGGGGGTCTTCGGCACGGAGTCGATCACGTCTGGGGGCACCCTCGGAACGCTAGTGTCCGGGTGATGCCCGCCGCATCGGACCTCCGCCCGAGTAGGGTCGTAGGACCGTGGACCCATCACCGCGTTCCGTGTGCCGGCGGCTGCTGTCCGTGTTCAGGAAACGCACAGGAAAAACGCGGAAACTCCACTCAAATGTTCACGTTCACCTGTGACTTGAGTCACAAGACGCATTAATTGTTGACCCTGTGTACCGAGTGGGCAGCGCGCTGTGATTCAGTGGCGGAGGCGTCACAACAAGACACACACCGACAACGAAGCACCAGAAACGACGTTACGCCGAAGACAACCCTTGATTCGCTGCGAAGTCTCGGGGGGAGGGCGAAACATGGAGACCGAGTCGGAGCCGTACGTCCGTCTTGCGTCCCTGCGACAGCTGCACCAGGTCATGGCCGACATGAACACGGCCCGCAGCCTGGCCGACACACTGCAGACCGTCGCCGACGGCGTGGTCACGGCACTCGGGTACGAGCTGGCGTGCGTCAACCTCGTGCGCGGCGACGGCGATCTCGTGGTCGCCGCCTTCTCCGGCAACCCGGCCGCCGAGGCCCTCATCACGGGCCGGGTCGGATCGCGCGAGTCCTGGGAACGCCGTCTCGGCATGGGCGAGACCTGGGGCGACCTGATCTTCATACCGCACACCGAGGGCTGGGTCCTCGACGACGACGACGTCCCGCAGTGGTACACCGACGGGCCCGCACCCCGGTTCGAGGACGAATGGCACCCCTCGGACCGGCTCTTCGCCCCCATGTACACGCCCGCCGCCCCCGGCAGCGGCGACCCCTGCGGCGAGCTGATCGGCGTCCTGTCCGTGGACCGGCCGCGCAACGGACGCCGTCCCGGCGCGTGGGGGCGCGAAGCGCTCCAGATGTACGCCTTCCAGGCCGCCATCGCCATCAGCAACGCGCGTCTACGTGCGAACATGCAGCGGGCTCTGGTCCGGCTCGAACGCGAGCAGCAGGCCCTGCGCGCCAGTGAGGAAAGCTTCCGGCAGGCCTTCGAGTACGCCCCTTCCGGCATGGCGATAGCCGAGATGGGCGGCGACCAGCACGGGCGCATACTCCGCACCAACGACGCGCTGTGCCGCCTGCTGGGCCGGCCCGCCTCCGCGATGCGCCGCTACTCCTTCTCCGACCTCGTCCACCCCGAGGACATAGGCACCCTGCTCCGCACCTCCGCCGAAGGCGGCCGCGCCGAGCTGCGCCTCGGCCGCCGGGACGGCACCTACCTCTGGGTCAGCCTCCGCAACTCCGTCGTCGCCGACGCCGCCGACGGCCCCCGCTTCCTCCTCACCCACGTCGAGGACATAGAGGAGCGCAAGCGCCGCGAGCTGCAGCTCGCCCACCGCGCCTCCCACGACTCCCTCACCGGCCTGCCGAACTCGGCCGAACTGCGCTCGCGGCTGTCCGCCCGGCTCTGCCAGCGGCCGCTGTCGACCCACCCCGCCGCCGTCGACGCCATGGACACGGCCTACGGCCACGCCGCCTTCGACGCGAACGGCCACGGCTTCGACTACCGGCCCGGCGGCGCCGAGTCCTTCGACGGCTTCGACCACCACGTGCACACCGCCGCCCCCGAGGACGGACGCGACGACGGCGCCAAGGGGCTCGCGGTGCTCTTCTGCGACCTCGACGGCTTCAAGTCGATCAACGACCGGTTCGGGCACAACGCGGGCGACGCGGTCCTCATCGAGGTCGCCCGCAGGCTCTCCCGCCAGGTCCGCGACGGCGACACGGTCGCCCGGCTCGGCGGCGACGAGTTCGTGATCCTCGCCGACGGCCTCGGCCGCGCCGACGCCGCCGACCTCGCCGTGCGCCTGCGCAACGAGATCATCCAGCCGATCCGCGCCGAGGGGCGGGCCGTGCGGGTGGGGGCCAGCTTCGGCATCGGCTGGGCACATTGCGGGATGACCGCGGACGAAGTGCTGAAGTCCGCCGACGAGCGCATGTACGTCGAGAAACGATCTCGTCCCAAACAACACAGGCGTGCGGGATGATCACCAGGTCAGCGGTCCTGTCGCCGCGCTGATGCGATCCGAGTCACCCGTTTGGGCGGTGGGGACCGGGTAGGCTCGCAGTTCTCACACGTATGGACACGCGTACGCGTGTCGCATCGGCCCCGCACTGTTGAGGAGTACGAAGGGATGACGCCCGGCAATAACGGCGCGAGCACGCCCGAGGACGACGACCCGTTCGGCTACCTCTACGCCGACGGCCAGGCCAACGGCGCGCAGCCGCCCTCCGGCGGTGGTTACGGCTACCCGAACTCGGTCAGCAGAGTGCGTGCCGTCGGCGAGCGCCAGTTCGGACAGCAGCAGCAGACCGCGCAGTACGGACAGCCGCCCACGGTCCCGCAGCAGGGCCCGTACGGTCAGCCGAACACGCACTACGCCGCGCCGGAGAATTTCGCCGGCGGCGGCGGCCCCTCGACCGGCCGGCAGCCCGTGCAGGGCGGAGGCGGCCGCGGCCGCGGGCCCAACACCAAGGGTCTGCTGATCGGCGCGGTCGCGGTGGTCGCCGCGGTCGTGATCGGCATCGCGGTGGCCATGGCCAACGGCGACAAGGGCACGGACGGCGACAAGGCGGGCGGCGGCGCCTCCGCCCCGGCCTCCGCCCCGGCGAGCCCGTCGCCCAGCGCGTCGGACACCGGCGACGCGAACGAGGCCGAGCTGCCGGCGGTCGACGCGAAGGCGGTCAGCCTGACAGGCGGCACCACCACGGCGTCCGACGTGAAGGGCGCGAAGGCGGCCGGTGGGATCTACGTCACGAACTTCAACGTCGCCGGCGCGGCGCTCACCTGGAACGTCAGCGGCATCCCGAAGGACGGCAAGTACACGCTGAACGTGAACTACGGGGTCCCCGGCAAGGACGCCAACGCCACGCTCACGATCAACGGCACGGCGCAGACCCGTCCGCTGAACCTGAGGAACTTCGCCCACGCCCCCGAGGGCGACTACGCCAAGGGCTGGACCAACACCTGGGCGAACATCACGCTCAACAAGGGCACCAACACCATCAAGATCTCCTGTGAGCAGGGCAATTCCTGCGACGCCAACTTCGACCAGCTGTCGCTCGAGGCGGGTTGGAAGAGCTAGTGCGGTGACGCGCTGAGGGAAACGGTGGCCGACCCGGTTTTCGGGCCGGCCACCGTCGTCGTGCGGGCGGATGTTTCAGGCCAGGTCGGGAGCCACCACCCAGACGCCCTTGCGCATCACGCCTCTGACCTCGAAGGCGTCGTCGAGCAGGACCATGTCGGCGTCCTTGCCGGGTTCCAGGGAGCCGACGCGGTCGGCCAGGCCCAGCAGGCGGGCCGGGTTGGCGGACAGGGCGGCGACGACGTCCTCGACGGGGAGGCGGTCGACCGTCACCGCCCGCTGGAAGGCGCGGTCCTGGGTGAGGGTGGAGCCGGCGATGGAGCCGCCCTCCACGAGACGGGCCACGCCCTGGCTGACCTCGACCTCCAGCGGGCCGAGCAGATAGCGGCCGTCGCCGATGCCGGCGGCGTCCATCGCGTCCGTGATGAACGCGACCCGGCCCGGGCCCGCGTGACGGAACGCCAGCTCGAGTGCGGCCGGGTGCAGATGCGTGCCGTCGTTGATCAGCTCGACCGTCACCCGCTCGTCCTCCAGGAGGGCGGCGATCGGGCCGGGGGCGCGGTGCCCGAGGGGCGGCATCGCGTTGAAGAGGTGGGTGGCGACGGTGGCTCCGGCCTCGATGGCCACAACCGTCTGCTCGTAGGTGGCGTCGGTGTGGCCCACGGCCGCGATCACGCCGTGCTCGGCCAGCAGCCGTACGGAGTCCAGGCCGCCCGGCAGTTCGGTCGCGAGGGTGACCATCCTGGCCTGGCCGCGTGCTGCGTCGACCAGCTTGCGCACCTCCGCCGGGTCGGGGTCGCGCAGCAGCGCCTCGGAGTGCGCGCCCTTGCGGCAGGGGGAGATGAACGGGCCCTCGAAGTGGATGCCGGCCAGGTCGCCCTGTTCGGCCAGCTCGCTCAGCAGACCGGCCTGGCGGACGAGGACGTCCATGTCGTCGGTGACGGTGGAGGCGACGAGGGTGGTGGTGCCGTGCGACCGGTGGGTGCGGATCGCTTTCAGGACGTCCTGCGCCGAGCCGGAGAAGGAGGCTCCGCCGCCGCCGTGGTTGTGCAGGTCGACGAAGCCGGGGACCAGCCAGTGGCCGGACACGTCGAGCACGTCCAGCGCACCGGACACGTCGGATGCGCCGGGCCCGTGGGCGGTGTCCTGCCCGGTCCCGTGCCGGGCCGCGGACGTGATCTTCGTGCCGGTGACGGTGACTCGGCCGTCGGGGACCGTGCCCGTCGGCAGGACCACTTTGGCGCCGGTCAGCACCTGCGGGTGAGATGTGGCGGACTGCGCAGTTCCCCGCGTCCCTGGGGGGGTGGCCATCAGGGTGATACCTCCATGCCGTCGGTCGTGTTGAGGAGATCCCAGGCCAGCAGGCCCGCGCCGAGGCATCCGGCGCTGTCGCCCAGGGCCGCCGGGACGATCTCCGGCAGCTTCTGGAAGGTGACCCGCCGCCGGACGGCGTCCCGCAGCGGTGTGAACAAGGCTTCCCCCGCCTCGGCGAGGCCGCCACCGATGACGAGCGTGCGCGGGTCCAGCAGGGTGAGGGCGGTGACCAGGCCGTCGGCGAGCGCGTCCACGGCGCCCTGCCAGACGCGGACGGCGTCCGGGTCGCCGGACGCGAAGGCCTTCGCGCAGTCCGCGGCGTCCGCCTCCGGGTCCCCGACGGCCGCCGCCCACGCCTCGCCGACCGCCGCCGCGGACGCGAACCGTTCCAGGCAGCCGTGCTGCCCGCACGGACAGGGGGCGCCGCCTGGCCGTACGACGATGTGGCCGATCTCGCCCGCGAAGCCGTGCGCGCCCGCCTCCACGCGGCCGTCGACGCCGATCGCGCCCGCGATGCCGGTGCCCAGCGCCACGAACAGGAAGCGGTCCGCGCCCCGGCCGGCGCCGATGCGGCCCTCGGCGAGACCGCCGGTGCGCACGTCGTGGCCGAGGGCGACCGGGGCGCCGAGGCGTTCGGCGAGCAGGGCGCGCAGCGGGACGTCCCGCCAGCCCAGGTTGGCCGCGTAGACGGCGACGCCGCCGGACTCGTCGACGATGCCGGGCACGGCGACGCCGGCCGCGGCGGCGGGCTCGCCGAACTGCCGGGCGCCGTACTCGCGCAGGTCGGCGGCGAAGTCGAGGATGCCGGCGACCACGGCGTCGGGTCCGCGCTCGCGGCCGGTGGCCCTGCGGGCCCGGTGCAGCAGTGCGCCTCCCCCGGAGGGGGGACCCCCAGCGCCGATCAGGGCGGCCTTCATCCCGGTGCCGCCCACGTCCAGGGCGATGACATGTCTCACGGGGGACAGTGTGGACCGAGGAACCGCGAGAGGTCTAGTCCACTCGCGGTTGTGGGGGTACCGTGCCGGACCGGAGGCCCGGAGAGGTCTGGACCATATGGCGTGGTGTAGACCTTGATCCGGATATCGGTCCATTGGTATGAGCAATCAGTTGGGAGCAGTGCGGTGCAGCGGCGGGCACGGAAGTCAGCAACGATCACGACAACGGCGGCGGGGGTGTCCGCCCTCGGCCTGGCAGCGGTGCTCACCGGCTGCGGACTGACCTCGGGCCCCGGCGACGTGACCCTCACACTCGTCGCCGCCGACTACGGCGACAGCAGCGCCAACAGCTCGAAGAAGTACTGGGACGGGCTCGTCGCCGCGTACGAGAGGGACCATCCGGGCGTCACCGTCGACGTGAGCGTGTACTCCTGGAACGACGTCGACGCGAAGGTCAAGGCCATGGTCGACGCGGGCGACGCCCCCGACATGGCCCAGATCGGCGCCTACGCCGACTACGCGGCCGACGACCTGCTGTACAAGGCGGGCGACGTGCTCTCCATACCCGTCGAGGCCGACTTCGTGCCCCAGCTCGCCCGTGCGGGCCAGGTGCGCGGCCTGCAGTACGGCATGCCGTTCGCCTCCTCCACCCGGCTGCTGTTCTACAACAAGACCCTCTTCGCCCGGGCCGGCATCAGCGCGCCCACCACCTGGGCCGAGCTCGCGAAGGACGCGCGGGCGCTCAAGAAGGACGGCGTGAAGTACCCCTACGCCCTGCCCCTCGGCCCCGAGGAGGCGCAGGCCGAGACCCTGCAGTGGCTGCTCAGCGGCCGGGGCGGCTACACCCAGACGGTCAGCAGCTACAGCTTCGACTCCGCAGAGAACGTCGAGACCCTCGACTGGCTGAAGACCGACCTGGTCGGCAAGGGCCTGACCGGTCCGGTCGCGCCGGGCAGCCTGAACCGGGCCACCGCGTTCGCGGCCTTCGCCGCCGGCGACGTGGGCATGCTCAACGGGCACCCCTCGCTGATGAAGACCGCCGCCGCCAAGGGCGTCGAGTTCGGCATGGTGCCGATGCCCGGTCTCGACGGCCCCAGCAAGACCTCCCTGGGCGTCGCCGACTGGATGACCGCCTTCAAACGGGGCGGACACGGCGACGAGATCGGCGACTTCCTCGACTTCGTCTACAGCGAGAAGAACGTGCTGGACTTCTCCCACGAGTACGACCTGCTGCCGGTCACCACCTCCGCGTCCCTGGTCATGGGCTCGGCCAAGGAGGACGCCGACCTCAAGCCGTTCCTCGCGGAGCTCCCGCTCTCCGAGAGCTACCCCGTCGGGCGGACCTCGTGGGCCAAGGTCAGCGCACAGATCAAGAAGCGGATCGGCCGGGCCGTGACCGCGAACGGCAGCCCCGCCGACGTGCTCGGCGACCTGCAGACCACCGCGACGACACTGGAGAGCGCCGCCGGCGAATGAGCCGGACGAGCCCGATGTCACCGGCGGGCGTTACCGTGCGGGCATGGAGGCAGGCAGCGAGGCGGGCGGCGGCGCGGCAGACGAGCGGCGGGCGGGCACGGACGGACTGGGGGCGCGGGAGCGCGGCATCCTCGCCCTCGAACGGCGGGGCTTCCTGGGACCCGGCGCGAAGGAACGGGCGATACGCGAGGAACTGGGCCTGTCGCCGGTGCGCTACTACCAGCTCCTCAACGCCCTCCTCGACGACGCCCGCGCGCTGGCCCACGACCCGGTCACGGTGAACAGGCTGCGCAGGGTGCGAGAAGCGAGGCGGACGGAACGTTAGCGGCGGCGCTCGCTGGTTATCGTCCCTGTATGGGCACCCCACAGACGCACTCCACGGCACCCGGCCCCCTTCCCGTTCCGGTCACCCCGGCGGGCCGCGCGGCGCTCGACGCGATCGTCGGCCGCCCACGGGCCGCCCTCGTCGCCCTCGACTTCGACGGCACCCTCGCCCCGATCGTCGAGAACCCGCAGGACGCCCGGGCGCACCCCGACGCCGTCCCCGCGCTCGCCGCGCTCGCCCCGAAGGTCGCCGGCGTGGCCGTCGTCACCGGGCGGCCCGCCGAGGTCGCCGTACGGCACGGCGGATTCGCCGGGGTCGAGGGGCTGGGCCGGCTCGCCGTGCTCGGCCACTACGGGGCCGAGCGCTGGGACGCCGGCACCGGCGCCCTCACCGCCCCCGAGCCGCACCCCGGCGTGGCCGCGGTCCGGGCCGGGCTCCCGCACGTCCTCGCGGCCGCCGGCGACCGGCCCGGCGTCTGGATCGAGGAGAAGGGCGGCCGGGCCGTCGCCGTCCACACCCGGCGCGCCGACGACCCCCAGGCGGCCTTCGACGCCCTGCGCGGCCCCCTCACCGACCTCGCGACCCGGCACGGCCTGATCGTCGAACCCGGCCGTATGGTCCTGGAGCTGCGCCCGCCGGGCATGGACAAGGGCGTCGCCCTGCTGGACCACGTCCGCGAGACGGGCGCCCGGTCCGTGCTCTACGCAGGCGACGACCTCGGCGACCTCCCCGCCTTCGCCGCCGTGGAGAAACTGCGCGCCGACGGCGTCCCCGGCCTGCTGGTGTGCAGCGGCAGCACGGAGGTCGGCGAACTGGCCGAGCGTGCGGACCTCGTCGTCGACGGGCCCGCCGGGGTCGTACGGCTGCTGCGGCAGCTGGCCGCTCAGCTCGGCTGAACCGCGCGCAGGGCGTCCAGCTGGTCCAGGAACCAGCGGGCCGGGGGCAGCGCGGTCGCCGCGGCGGACAGCCGCTTCGTGCGCTCGGCCCGCTCCCCGGGCGCCATGGACAGCGCCTCGTGCAGGGCGCGGGCGGTCTCCAGGACGTCGTACGGGTTCACCGTGATCGCGTCCTCGCGCAGCTCCCAGTACGCGCCCGCCTCCCGGGACAGCACCAGCGCGCAGCCCTCGTCGGAGACGACCGGGACCTCCTTGGCGACCAGGTTCATACCGTCGCGGATCGGGTTGACCAGCGCGACGTCCGCGAGCCGGTAGGCGGCCAGGGAGCGGGCGAAGTCGTCCTTGAGGTTCAGCAGCACCGGGGTCCAGCCGGGCGTGCCGTAGCCGGCGTTGATCTCGTCCGTCAGGCGCTGCACCTCGGCCATGTAGTCCCGGTAGACGGCGAGGTCCTGGCGGGAGGGGTAGGCGAAGGCCACGTGGACGACGCGTTCGCGCCACTGCGGGTGGTCGTCGAGCAGCTGCCGGTAGGCCAGGAGCCCGCGCACGATGTTCTTGGACAGCTCGGTGCGGTCCACGCGGACGATCGCCTTGCGCCCCTCGCCGATCTCCTCGCGCAGGGACGCCATGCGCTCCTCGACGTCCGGCCGGTGCGAGCGCTCGCGCAGGAAGTCTGCGTCCGCGCCGAGCCCGTGCACGCCCACCTCGGTGCCGCCCAGGCCCCCGGTGGACTGCTCGCAGCACGCGGTGAAGGCGTCCGCCCAGCGCCGGGTGAGGAAGCCCAGCCGGTCCGCTCCGAGCATGCCTCGCAGCAGCTGCTCACGGATGTCCCGCGGGAGCAGGGCGAAGTAGTCCGTGGGCGCCCAGGGCGTGTGCGAGAAGTGCCCGATCCGCAGGTCGGGACGGAGTTCGCGGAGCATGCCGGGGACGAGGCACAGGTGGTAGTCCTGGACCAGCACGGCCGCGCCGTCCGCCGCCTCCTGCGCGAGCGCCTCGGCGAAGGCCCGGTTGTACGTCTCGTACGAGGCCCACTGGCGGCGGAACTCCGCGTCGAAGACCGGCTCCAGCGGGGTCTGGTACAGCAGGTGGTGGACGAACCAGAGCACCGAGTTGGCGATGCCGTTGTACGCGTCGGCGTGCACGTCGGCGGGGACGGGCAGCATGCGCACGCCCTCCTCGCCGACCCCGCGCCGGACCGCCTCGCGGTCGCCGTCGGAGAGCGCCGAGCACACCCAGAGGGCGCCCGCGTCGGGTCCGATGGCCGACAGGCCGGAGACCAGTCCGCCGCCGCCGCGTTTGGCGTGCAGCGAGCCGTCCTCGCGTACCTCGTAGGAGACCGGACCGCGGTTGGACGCGACCAGCACCTCGGCACCCCGGGCGGCAGACGTGTCGTGCGTGGAAGCCATACGCCTCAACCTAGCCCGCTCTGTAAACGCTCAAACGTACGGTCGCGCTGCGTGGAGGGGTCGTATCCGGCCGTATCCGGCCGTGTCGCCGCTGCCGCCGCCCTGCGCACGAGACCGGGTGCGTCGTGCTCAGGCCACCCTGCGTCGCGCGTACTCCGCGATGTCCGTCATCGGGGGGCGTTCCTCCGTGTCGACGGAGTAGGTGTGCGGCTCGAAGCCGTCCGGGCCGCGCTCGAACTGGGTGAGGGCGGGGCGGACGAGATGGCCGCGGGCCAGCCGCAGCTGGGCGGTGCGGTAGATCGCCGCCGCCATCCGGCCCAGCGCCTGACCGTCCTGGTGACGGTGCTTGCGCACGCCGACGTCGACCTGGGCGAGGGCGTCGAGGCCCACCAGGTGCAGGGCGTCGACCAGCATGCCCAGTTCCACGCCGTACCCCACGGGGAAGGGCAGCTGCTCCAGCAGGCTCCGGCGGGCCGCGTACTCGCCGCCGAGCGGCTGCACGAACCCGGCGAGCTGCGGCCAGTGCATGTTGAGCAGGGGGCGGGCCATCAGCTCGGTGACCCGTCCGCCCTGACCGGCCGCGGCGCCCAGCGGACGGTCGTACATGGCCTTGACCAGGTCCACGCCCGGATCGGTGAGCAGCGGGCCGACGATCCCCGAGACGAAGTCGGAGGAGAACTCCCGCAGGTCGGCGTCGATGAAGCAGACCACGTCCCCGCGGGTGACCAGCAGCGAACGCCACAGCACCTCGCCCTTGCCGGGCACGGCGGGCAGGCGGGGGAGTATCTCGTCGCGGTGGACGACACGCGCGCCCGCCGCCGCGGCGACCTCGGACGTGCGGTCGGTCGATCCGGAGTCGACGACGACGATCTCGTCGACGAGCGGGACCTGCTGCATGAGGTCGTGGCGGATCACGGCGACGATCTCGCCGACCGTCTCCTCCTCGTTGAGCGCGGGCAGCACGACGCTCACCGACTGGCCCGTGCGCTGTTTGGCGGCGAGAATCCGGTGCAGTGGGCGGTCCGTCAGGGACCAGGAACGGGTGCTCAGCCAGCGCTCGACTTCTTCCAGCACGTCGGCGGCTCCTCTGCGTTCTCTCGGCGAGTACGGTCCTGCGTGATCCATCTCGCGGTTCGGACGACTATCTCAACTGTCCTGGCCTTCGGTTACAGTCTTGAACAACGCGGGTGACCATCGCATGTCAGGGTCGTCGGCGTACACAGATCAACAACCGAATACCGCTCATCCAGAGGGGCAGAGGGACACGGCCCGATGAAGCCCCGGCAACCCTCCAGTCGGTTCTCGTAGATCAGTGTTGATCGTTCAGCGAGGCTCCCGGCTCGGGAAGGTGCCAAATCCGTCTCACGGCGAAGTGCGTCGTGAGGAAGATGAGGAGAAAGGGCCTCGCCTCACATGGCTGCGCAGACTGTTGCAAGCACCACGGACTCCACGACCCCCGCTGTCGACCTCGGTCCGGCCACCGCGTTGAGCTGCCGCGAGTGCGGCCACCGCGTCCCCCTCGGTCCGGTCTTCGCGTGCGAGGAGTGTTTCGGCCCGCTCGAGATCGCGTACGACTTCTCCTCCTACGACACGGAGAAGCTGCGGGGGCGCATCGAGGCGGGACCCGCGAACATCTGGCGCTACGCGCCGCTGCTGCCGGTCCCGGCGGACGTGGCCGACAAGCCGAACATCAACCCCGGCTGGACCAAGCTCGTGCAGGCCGACAACCTCGCCCGCGAGCTGGGCGTCGACGTCGGCAGGCTCTTCGTCAAGGACGACTCCGGCAACCCGACCCACTCCTTCAAGGACCGGGTCGTCGCCCAGGCCATCGAGGCCGCCCGCGCGTTCGGCTTCACCACGCTCTCCTGCTCCTCCACCGGCAACCTGGCCGGCGCCGTGGGCGCCGCCGCGGCCCGCGCCGGGTTCCGCTCGTGCGTGTTCATCCCGCACGACCTGGAGCAGGGCAAGGTCGTCATGGCCGCGATCTACGGCGGCGAGCTCGTCGGCATCGAGGGCAACTACGACGACGTCAACCGCTTCTGCTCCGAGCTCATCGGCGACCCGGCGGGCGAGGGCTGGGGCTTCGTCAACGTCAACCTGCGGCCGTACTACGCCGAGGGCTCGAAGACGCTGGCGTACGAGATCTGCGAGCAGCTCGGCTGGCAGCTGCCCGACCAGCTGGTGGTGCCCATCGCGTCCGGCTCCCAGCTCACGAAGATCGACAAGGGCCTGCAGGAGCTGATCAAGCTCGGGCTGGTCGAGGACAGGCCGTACAAGATCTTCGGCGCGCAGGCGGAGGGCTGCTCCCCGGTGTCCGTCGCCTACAAGGCCGGGCACGACGTGGTCCGCCCCCAGAAGCCGAACACCATCGCCAAGTCGCTGGCCATCGGCAACCCGGCGGACGGCCCGTACGTCCTCGACATCGCGCGGCGGACCGGCGGCGCGGTGGAGGACGTGAACGACGAGCAGGTCGTCGACGCGATCAAGCTGCTGGCGCGCACCGAGGGCATCTTCGCGGAGACGGCAGGCGGCGTGACCGTGGGCGTGACGAAGAAGTTGATCGAGAACGGTCTGCTGGACCCGACGAAGACCACCGTCGTCCTGAACACCGGCGACGGCCTGAAGACCCTGGACGCGGTGGCCGGCACCGGACTCACCGCGACCATCCGCCCGAACCTGGACTCTTTCCGAGAGGCTGGCCTCGCATCATGAGCGTCACTGTTCGCATCCCGACCATCCTGCGCACCTACACCGGCGGCCGGGCCGAGGTCTCGGCCGAGGGCGCGACCCTCGGCGAGGTCATCTCCGACCTGGAGAAGAACCACACCGGCATCGCCGCGCGCGTCCTGGACGACCAGGGCAAGCTGCGCCGGTTCGTCAACGTGTACGTGAACGACGACGACGTCCGTTTCGAGCAGGGTCTCGAGACGGCGACTCCGGCCGGCGCCGGCATCTCGATCATTCCGGCCGTCGCAGGTGGCTGACCGCTGGTCAGTACCCGCCGGTAGTAACCGTCGGTAACAGCGATTACCGAGAGTTCATCGAATTGCCCTCTCCGCGATAGAAGCGGAGGGGGCAATTCAGAGTGGTTGAGCGCGGTACAGTTGGGGAACCCGGTCCTGATCACCGGTTCCGGAGCCTTTTATTTCCGCCCGTGCCCGACAAGAAGCAGCCAAAGTACGCGCTGCTTTCGTGGCTTTTGTGGCTTTCGCGGGGCCCGACTTGCCCTGAATTCTGGCGAATTTGCGCCACATTCCGGATCTCGCACGTCCAGAATTCTCGTCCGAGTGACCTGTTGCAGACGGCAGTTGGGCAGATACATTCAGCCGCGGTCGACGCGTTCCGGCGCACGCCCCCAACCAACTGGGGGGTGAGGTCTGACCCGGATCCACGAAGTGTGGATCTGTGCAAGGGCCAGTAATAGGGGAGTTAGGCATGGCTCAGGGCACCGTCAAGTGGTTCAACGCGGAGAAGGGGTACGGCTTCATCGCGGTCGACGGTGGTGCGGATGTATTCGTCCACTACAGCGCGATTCAGATGGACGGCTACCGCACCCTGGAAGAGGGTCAGCGGGTCGATTTCGAGATCTCGCAGGGCCAGAAAGGGCCGCAGGCGGACATGGTCCGTCTCGCGACCGGCTGAAGCACGCGCCGACTGACAGCGTCGTTCTTCTGTTTCATCTTCGAAGGGCTCGCGCCTCCCGGGGCGCGAGCCCTTCGGCATGCCCGGGGGCAGGGGCCCGAGCCCCGGGGCGGTCCTCCTCGACCCCCGACGGCCGGAGACGGCGGGCCCGGGCGCCCCCTGTTCACCTGCGGATCGTCCCGAGGCGCTTGCACTCGGCATGGGCGAGTGCTAATCATTGGCGTTAGCACTCTGAAGGTGAGAGTGACAACGAAGGACCGGGTCGGTGAGGCCCGCAGGCCAGGTGGGGCAAGGAACCACACGGCCGGCGAGCCGTCCGTCGCGGGCGCGGGCGCGGTCCGAAGGAATCACCCCCAGTCCTGGAGGGACCACTTCACATGGCCAAGATCATCGCGTTCGACGAGGAGGCGCGGCGCGGCCTCGAGCGCGGCATGAACCAGCTCGCGGACGCCGTCAAGGTGACGCTCGGCCCCAAGGGCCGCAACGTCGTCCTCGAGAAGAAGTGGGGCGCCCCCACGATCACCAACGATGGTGTCTCCATCGCCAAGGAGATCGAGCTCGAGGACCCGTACGAGAAGATCGGCGCCGAGCTGGTCAAGGAAGTCGCGAAGAAGACGGACGACGTCGCCGGTGACGGCACGACCACCGCGACCGTCCTCGCCCAGGCCCTCGTCAAGGAAGGCCTGCGCAACGTAGCCGCCGGCGCCAACCCGATGGCTCTCAAGCGCGGCATCGAGAAGGCCGTCGAGGCCGTCTCCGGCGCCCTGCTCGAGCAGGCGAAGGATGTCGAGACCAAGGAGCAGATCGCCTCCACGGCCTCCATCTCCGCCGCCGACACCCAGATCGGCGAGCTCATCGCCGAGGCGATGGACAAGGTCGGCAAGGAAGGCGTCATCACGGTCGAGGAGTCGCAGACCTTCGGCCTGGAGCTCGAGCTCACCGAGGGCATGCGCTTCGACAAGGGCTACATCTCGGCGTACTTCGCCACCGACATGGAGCGTATGGAGGCCGTCCTCGACGACCCGTACATCCTGATCGCGAACTCCAAGATCGCCAACGTCAAGGACCTGCTCCCGCTCCTCGAGAAGGTCATGCAGGGCGGCAAGCCGCTGCTGATCATCGCCGAGGACGTCGAGGGCGAGGCCCTGTCGACCCTGGTCGTCAACAAGATCCGCGGCACCTTCAAGTCCGTCGCGGTCAAGGCCCCGGGCTTCGGCGACCGCCGCAAGGCGATGCTGAACGACATCGCCATCCTCACCGGTGGCGAGGTCATCTCCGAGGAGGTCGGTCTCAAGCTCGAGAACACGACCCTCGACCTGCTCGGCAAGGCCCGCAAGGTCGTCATCACCAAGGACGAGACGACCATCGTCGACGGTGCCGGCGACTCGGACCAGGTCGCGGGCCGGGTCAACCAGATCCGCGCCGAGATCGAGAACAGCGACTCGGACTACGACCGCGAGAAGCTGCAGGAGCGCCTGGCGAAGCTCGCCGGCGGTGTCGCGGTCATCAAGGCCGGCGCCGCCACCGAGGTGGAGCTCAAGGAGCGCAAGCACCGCATCGAGGACGCCGTCCGCAACGCGAAGGCCGCCGTCGAGGAGGGCATCGTCGCCGGTGGTGGCGTGGCGCTCATCCAGGCCTCCGCCGTCTTCGAGAAGCTGGAGCTCGAGGGTGACGAGGCGACCGGCGCCAACGCCGTGCGCATCGCGCTCGAGGCCCCGCTCAAGCAGATCGCCGTCAACGGTGGTCTCGAGGGTGGCGTCGTCGTGGAGAAGGTCCGCAACCTGCCCATCGGCCACGGTCTGAACGCCGCGACCGGTGAGTACGTCGACATGATCGCCGAGGGCATCATCGACCCGGCGAAGGTGACGCGCTCCGCTCTGCAGAACGCCGCCTCCATCGCCGCGCTGTTCCTCACCACCGAGGCCGTCATCGCCGACAAGCCGGAGAAGGCCGCCGCGCCCGCCGGCGGCGGCATGCCGGGCGGTGACATGGACTTCTGATCGACCTGACGGTTGATCGCCTGTCCTTCGGACCGAGGGCGGTACTTCCCGGAAACGGGGGGTGCCGCCCTCGGGCGTTTCAGGGGGTGGCCGGGCGCGGCTTCCAGGCAGTCGGTGCCACGGTTTCCAGGCAGTCGGTGCCACTGCCCCCGCTGCAGAACGCGGCACCGCTTCCCGAGGGGAGCGTGTCCGGGATCACTCGGGGATCTGCGGGGCGGTCGGAATGCGGTCGGGGGTCGGCGGAGTTGTGCGGGGGAGCACTCGATGCGTGTGCACATACCAGCTGGTTCATCGTCGTCCCGAGGAGTCCCTCACGTGAGCATCACCCCGCCTGCCGCCTCGCGCGCCGCCGAGATCCTCTCGCGGCCGGTCTCGATCAACGGACTGACCGTCCCGAACCGCATCGTCATGGCACCCATGACGCGCATGTTCTCCCCGGACGGCGTCCCCGGCGAGGACGTGGTGTCGTACTACGGCCGCCGCGCCGCCGCAGGTGTCGGTCTCATCGTCACCGAGGGCACCTACGTCGGGCACGACTCCGCCGGGCAGAGCGACCGGGTCCCCCGGTTCCACGGGGCGGAGCAGCTCGAGGGCTGGGCGAAGGTCGCGGAGGCCGTGCACGCGGGCGGCGGGAAGATCGTGCCGCAGCTGTGGCACATCGGCATGGTGCGCAAGCAGGGTGAGCCGCCGTACGCGGACGCGCCCGCCGTCGGGCCTTCCGGCATCCGGCTGGACGGCACCGAGGGCGCCGGCAAGGCGATGACCCAGCGCGACCTGGACGACGTCATCGGCGCGTTCGCCGAGGCCGCGGCCGCCGCCGAGCGCATCGGGTTCGACGGCGTCGAGCTGCACGGCGCCCACGGCTACCTGCTCGACCAGTTCCTGTGGGCCGGCACCAACCGCCGGACCGACGCCTACGGCGGCGACCTGGTGGCCCGCACGAAGTTCGCCGCCGAGATCGTGGCCGCCGTCCGCGCGACCGTCTCCGCCGAGTTCCCGGTCATCTTCCGCTACTCGCAGTGGAAGTCGGACGCCTACGACGCCCGTCTCGCCGAGACCCCCGAGGAGCTGGAGGCCCTCCTCGCCCCGCTCGCCGCCGCCGGCGTCGACGCCTTCCACGCCTCCACCCGCCGCTACTGGCTGCCGGAGTTCGACGGCTCCGACCTGAACCTCGCGGGCTGGACGAAGAAGCTCACCGGCAAGCCCTCCATCACGGTCGGCTCGGTCGGCCTCGACGGCGACTTCATCCGGGGCTTCGCGGGCGAGGGCGCGCCGGTCAAGGGGATCGACGACCTCCTGGACCGTCTGGAGCGCGACGAGTTCGACATGGTGGCCGTCGGTCGGGCGCTGCTGCAGGACCCGGAGTGGGCGGCGAAGGTGCTGGGCGGCCGTCTCGACGAGCTGAAGCCCTACGACGCCGCCGCGCTGCGCACCCTGAGCTGAGCCTCGACCCGGCTCTGCCGCCCGGGGGGACGGGACCGCTCAGAGGTTGCCGAGCGGCTCGATGTCCACCTTCACCGGGGTGCCCCAGATCCGCAGGACCTCGTAGTCGGTGAACTCGTGCACGAGCCGGTAGGCCATCGCGGGACGGGACCCCCGGCGCAGGGCGGCGATGTACAGCTCCGCCTCGCGCCGGTCCCGCCGCGGTGTTCCGCAGAGCTGCCACTCCTGGCCGTTCCACAGCTCCGCCAGCCAGCGCTGCTGGGGCTGCGGGCGGTCGGCGCGGGTGCCGTACCGCGAAGGTGCGGGGGTGGTGTGGGGCGCCTGCGGCGGCGGGCCGTTGAACTCGGCGCGCCGGGCCGTCCGGCGGCGCGTCTCGCACAGCAGGCACAGGTCGGCCGCCGCCTGGTCGACCGGACCGTACGGGTGTTCGGCGCATCGGGTGGTCGGGACGGCGCCGACCACGCTGTCGTCCAGCAGCTCCAGCGCTCGCCGCAGATCGGCCTTGACCTCGTGCAACCGGGCGTCGGGGGTGTCCGCGGTGAGGGCGTCGCCGTGTTCGCCGAGCACACGGAGGGCACGGCCGAGCGCGGTGAGCTGGGCGTGGTTCATGGCCCCAAGGGTAGGGCTCGCGCTGAACGACGACTTTCGCCGGAGAACGGCTCTCGGCCGACGACGGCCCGCGCCGGACGACGGCTCTCGCCGGCCGCGTCCGCGGGAGCGGGCCTCGATGCGGGAGCGGCGGCCTCAGTGCGTGGGCGGGGCGGTGGTGGTGGCGGGCGGGGTGGCCGGGTCGGGCCGGGGGGTCGTTTCGGGTGGAGTGAAGGGGCCGAGGTTGTCCGGGGGAGCGGTATCCACGGCGGTGGCCGTGGTCGTGGGGGACAGGGCCGCGGCCGCTGCCCGGACGCCGCCGAAGACGTAGGTGGCGGCGAAGCCGACCGCGTACCCGGTCAGCAGGCCGCCCGCGTAGACCGCCGCCGTGGTGCCCGGCCCCCGGTCGCCCGCCAGCAGCGGGAACAGGGCCCAGCCCGACGGGCCGATCGCCGTCGCCCCGACCCGGTCGCCGAGCATCGCGAAGAACCCGATGAAGGCGCCGCCGGCCGCGCCGCCCGCGCAGGCGGTGAGGAACGGGCGGCCCAGCGGCAGCGACACCCCGTAGATCAGGGGCTCGCCGACGCCCAGCAGCCCGGCCGGGAGCGCCGACCTGATCGTCGTCCGCAGCGCCACGTCGTCGCGCAGCCGGACGTACACCGCCGCCGCCGCGCCGACCTGGCCCGCGCCCGCCATCGCCAGCACCGGCAGCAGGACCGTGTACCCCTGCTGCTCGATGAGCGTGGTGTGGACGGGGATCAGCGCCTGGTGCAGGCCCAGCATCACCAGCGGCAGGAAGAGCCCGCCCAGCAGCAGGCCGGCGAAGGCGCCCGTCGTCGTCAGCAGCCAGTTCGCCGCCGAGCCGACGGCCGCCGAGACCGCGCCGGCCGCGTACATCAGCCCGTACAGGGTGCCGAGACCGGCGACCAGGACCGTCAGGGCGGGGGTGAGGAGCACGTCCAGCGTCTCCGGTACCCGGCCGCGGCACTGCTTCTCCACGTACGTCGCCAGCAGCGCGGCCGCCAGCGCGCCGAGGACGCCGCCCTGGCCGGGAGCGAGCGTCACCCCGAACGCCGTCACCTTCGCGACCCCCGGATACACGACGATCGCCGCGACCGCGCCGCCCAGGACCGGTGTGCCGCCGAACTCCTTCGCCGTGTTGTGGCCCACGAAGACGGCGATCAGCGCCATGAAGCCGGAGGCGACGGCGGTCAGCGCCGGCGTGAGACCCGGCAGCAGGCCCGCGTTGAGGAGCAGGCCGTTCGCGCCGGCCAGGATCCCGCAGCCGACGAGGGCCGGGACGAGGGGGACGAAGACCGCGGCGAGGCGGCGCAGGGCGCTTTTCAGCGGGGTCGCGTCGCGCTCGCGCTGCCGCGCCTTCAGTCCGGCGCCGCGTGCCGCCAGCCGGTGTGCGGCCGTCAGCTGCTCGAAGTCGGCCGTCACCCGGGTCACCACGCCCGGCCCGAGGACGATCTGGAAGGCGCCGTCGGCCACCACGACGCCGAGCACCCCGGGCAGCGCCCGCAGGGCCTCCTCGTCCGCCCGGGACGGATCGGCGAGGTCCAGTCGCAGCCGGGTCATGCAGTGGGCGACGGACAGGACGTTCGCGGGGCCGCCCACCAGGGGCAGGATCGCGGCGGCTGTGGAGGAGGAGTCGATGCGCACCCCCCGAGCGTGCGGCTCAGCGGCCCGCCGCGGTGAGAGCGGCGCGCAGATGTCCCCCGGACTCCTCCAGAAGGCGGGCGGCGACCGGCCCCTCCACCCCCGCCAGCACCACCAGGATCGCGGCCTTCACCTCGCCGTCCGCCGCCGCGAGAGCCGCCTCGATCTCGTCGTCCGGCGCACCCGTCGCCAGCGCGACGATCCGTCGCGACCGGGCGCGCAGCTTCTCGTTGGAGGCTCGGACGTCGACCATCAGGTTCCCGTACGTCTTGCCCAGCCGGATCATCGTGATCGTCGAGACCATGTTCAGCACCAGCTTCTGCGCGGTGCCCGCCTTCAACCGGGTCGAGCCGGTGAGCAGCTCGGGGCCCACCACCACCTCGATCGCGTGCTCGGCGGCGGCGGCCAGCGCGCTGCCCGCGTTGCAGGCCAGAGCGACGGTCAGCGCGCCCCGCGCGCGGGCGTGCCGCACCGCGCCGACCGCGTAGGGGGTGCGGCCCGAGGCGGAGACGCCGATCACCGTGTCGTCGGGGGTGAGGGAGAGCGCGGCGAGATCCGCCTCGGCGAGCTCGGGGGAGTCCTCGGCGCCCTCGACCGGGACGGTCATGGCCGGCGGCCCGCCCGCGATCACCCCGACGACCCGGCCGGGGGCGGTGCCGAAGGTGGGCGGGCACTCGGAGGCGTCGAGCACGCCGAGCCGTCCCGCGGTGCCCGCGCCCGCGTAGACCAGCCGTCCGCCGCGCGCCATCCGCGTCGCCGTCGCGTCGACGACGGCGGCGATGCGCGGGAGCTGTGCGGCCACGGCGGCGGCGACGCCGGCGTCCTCCGCGTTCATCAGCCGGGCGATGTCGAGGGTGGGGAGGCGGTCGATCTCGGCGAGGTCGGGGCGGAAGGCCTCGGTGGTGAGGGTGTCGAGCGCGGTGCGCAGATCCTGGGAGCCGGCACTGGAGGTCATGGAGTTTCCGGTTCTCTCGTCGGCAGGGACCCTGCAACATCTACCGCCGGCGGTGGGCCGACGCCTGATGCGACGCGGCCGGACCGGGTGCGGAGCTCTCCGGCGACGCCTGCGCGGGCGGCACATGAAACGTATTTTCTGTCCGGGAGCGGGTCGGGAGTGCGCACAATAGGGGCATGGACCCCACCAGCCCCCTGGAACAGACGTTGCACACAGCGCGTGCCCTGGTGCTCGCCGACCTGGCCTCGGGCGAGGTCGCCGCGGCGGACGTGGTGTCGATGGTCGAGGACTCGGTCGTGCAGCGCCGCTGGTGGGTCGAGCAGTGGCCGGACGGCGCGGCGTTCGTGGCCGGTCTGGTGGCCCAGGACGTGCAGGACGCGCTGCTGGAGCGGTACGGGCGCTGGCCGCTGTGCCCGGTCTGCGGCTCCGGCGACCCGCACGCCCTCGACGTCGAGCCCGAGCTGGGCCCCGACCCGCACTGGGTGTGCCACAAGGCCGGGGTGAAGGTCGCCTCGGTGGGCTCGCTGGGGTCGGCCATGGGAGGCGGGCCGTCCGCGTGAGGCGCTCATGACCGTCTACATCGACCCGCCGGACTGGCCGGGGCACGGCCGGATGTGGTCGCACCTGGTCAGCGACGTCTCGTATGCCGAACTGCAGGCGTTCGCCGACCGGTTGGGCGTCCCGCGGCGGGCCTTCGAACGCGACCACTACGACATTCCGTCCCCTCGCTACGACGAGGTGGTGGCGGCCGGCGCGGTCGAGGTGAGCAGCCGTGAGGTGGTGAGGCTGCTGACGGCGGCCGGCCTGCGCCGGCGCAAGAGCGGCAGCCGGGACGGGTCCGGGGCGACGGCCGGGGGTGACGGCCGGGGGTGACGGCAGCCGGGACGGGGGCCGCTGCGATGAGAGCCGCCGGGACGGGGTCCGCGGTGAAGGCGTCGTCAGCTGCTGAAGACCGGTTCCATGGTGTGCCACCAGGCCGCGAGGCTGGTGTGGTCGGGGCCGCTGATCTGGACCAGCGCGGGGCGGTCGTAGTACGAGCAGAGGAAGACGTACTGCCCGGTGTCCGACAGGAAGCAGACGACGTCCCCGGCGGAGTCGCCGGTGTTGTTCTCGCGCCAGGTGCCGTAGGCGTTGGTCCGCGCCTCGCAGTCGCCGGGCTGCAGTCGGGCGGCGTAGGACTGGAAGACGGCGTCGCGGTCGGACTTGGTCCCGTACATGATGACGCTCGCCTTGCCGGAGCCCGAGACGCCGTACTGGTCGACGGTGGTCACCGTGCAGTACAGGGCGGCGTCCGCGCCCCGCCACTCGGTGTGCGCGCAGCTGTCGCGCGACCACTGGTCGGTGTTGAGCGTGTCGCGCAGGGCGCGTTCGTCCGCGGTCAGCCCGTCGTTCCCGCTGTCGTCGGTGGTGCCTGCGCCGCCGGACGTCCCGCCGGAGTCGGAGGCGCCTGAGGTGCCCCCGGCCGTGGTCCCTCCGGCCGTGGTTCCGCCGGCCGTGGTTCCGTCGGTCGTTCCCTCGGTGGCGCCGTCCGTCGTCGTCCCGTCCGTGCCGCCGTCGCCCGTCGTGGAGCCCGAAGCGGAGTCGCCGCCGGAAACGGAACCGGAGGTCGAGCCGGAAGTGGAACTGGAGCTCGAGCCGCCGGTCACGCCGCCCCCGCCGCCGTGGGACGACTGGTAGATGCCCACGACGGCGAGCACCGAACTGACGACGACCCCGATGATGGCCCACCGCACACTCTGTCGGGCCAGCCGGTGGTGGTCGGGAGGGTCCGGTGGTGTGGACGGGCCGGTCGTGCTCATGGCGTTCCCCCGTTTCCCCCGGCGTGCGCGACCGCGCGCGGCGCGGCCGTGTCGGAATTATCCGAAGCGGAGGGCGTGGGCCGGGAGGCAAAGCGACGAAGATCGGCCGCGGCTACGTCAGGTGCGGTCGGCCGCGCAGCTCATACGCGTACTCCCCCTCGCCTTCGCCGACCCGGACGAAACCGGCCCGTTCGAGCACGGCCCGCGAGGGGGCGTTGAGGTGTTCGACGACCGCGAACAGGCGTCGCACGTCGTCCCGTGCCAGCGCCCATCCGGCGAGCGCGCGCAGGGCCTCGGTCGCGTAGCCCCGGCCGCGGGCGGCCTCGACCAGGTCGTAGCCGATCTCCGTGCGGCCGTCGTCGTCGGGAGCGGCGTGGAAGCCCATGCTGCCGACGGCCAGGCCGTCCGACCGCCGTACGAGGACGTACAGGCCGAACTCCGGGCGGTGCACGCCGGCCGCGTACGCCGTGGTCAGCATTCCGGCGGCGTCCCGGGTGCCGGCGAACGGGGAGCCCCCGAGCCAGTCGAAGCCCCCGCCGCCGCCCGCCCGCAGTCCGGCGGCGACCGTGGGGGAGACGCCCACGAGGGTGAGCCGCCCGGCGGGAATGTGCGGGGCGGCGGGCAGGTGCGCGGCGGCGGTCATGAGGCCAGCAGCTCCAGCTCGCCCCGCAGGTTGTAGCGGGCCGTGTCCTCCCAGTGGTCGCTCCCGTACGGCGTTCTGAACAGCCGGGGCAGGGCGAGGAGTTGGCGCAGGACGTCCGAGCGGCCGGCCCGGAAGGCGTCGTTCGGCACGAAGGAGTACTCCTCGCGGACGGCGGTGGTGTAGGCGGCGTACTCGGACGGCGGCGAGGCGAGGACCGCGAGGTCGGCGTCGCACAGCACCCGGCCGTCGGGGTCGTCGTCGGCCGGGTCGTGGGTGACGGTGAGCCGGACGAGCCGCGCGATCTCGGCCGTCTTCTCCGCGGGCGCGCCGGCCTCGGCGAGGGCGCGCTCGGCGAGACGGGCGGAGCGCTCCTCGTTCTCGGAGCGGTCGGGGAGGTAGACGGCGTCGTGGAACCAGGCGGCCAGCCGGACGACGTCCGGGTCGGCGGCGTGCTCCTGGAGGACGTCGACGCGGTCGAGGACGTCGGTGAGATGGGTCAGCGTGTGGTAGCGGCGCTGCGGCTCCTGCCAGCGGGTGAGGAGGGCGTCGGCGTAGGGCGCGGGATCGGCGCCGCCGCCCGGGCCCCGGACCCCTTCCAGTGCGTGGCTGAAACGGGTGCGCAGCGCGTCGAGATCGGCCATGGCCTCATTGTCCCGCCGACCGGCGTATTCTTAAATTGGACTAGACCTGTAAAGCGCCAGGGTGCGGAACGCGCGCCGCGGACCGCCGACGAACTCCGACGGCGCCGATGAACGCCGACGAACGCCATGAACGCCGAACGCCGACGAATGGGGACCCATGAGCAAGCGTGCAGTTCTGGAGGTGATCGCCCTCGACGCCGAGGACGCGGTCGCCGCCCAGGCCGGAGGCGCGGACCGCCTCGAGCTGGTCACCGAGATGGCCGCCGACGGGCTCACCCCGCCGGTCGCGGTGTTCGCCGCCGTCCGGGCCGCCGTCGACCTCTCCCTGCGCGTCATGCTGCGGCTGTCCGACGGCTTCGCGGCCGGGGACGTCGACCGCCTCGTGCGGGCCGCCGCCGACCTGCGGGCGGCCGGCGCGCAGGAGTTCGTGCTCGGCTTCCTCGACGCGCAGGGCGCGGTGGACCTTCCCGCCGTCGAGCGGGTCGTCGCCGAGCTGGACGGCTGCCGCTGGACCTTCCACCGAGCCCTCGACCACGCCGCCGACCGCGACGCCCTGCGCAAGCAGCTGGACGGCCTGCCCGGACTGGACGCCTACCTCACCGCCGGCTCCCCGGCCGGGGTCGACGCGGGCCTGCCCACCCTGCTCGCCGAGGCCGCCCGGCACGGTGAACAGGGCTATGAACAGCGCCTCCTCGTCGGCGGCGGCCTGCGCCTCGGCCACCTGTCGAGGCTGCGGGCCGCCGGGATCGACGCGTTCCACATCGGCGGCGCGGCCCGCCCGCACGGCTGGTCCGGCCCGGTGTCGGCACACGCCGTCCGCGAGTGGCGCAGTGCGGTGGACGGCGGGCACCCCGAGCCCACGGCGCACCCCGAGCCCACGGCGCACCCCAAGCCCACGGCGCACCCCGAGACGGCGGCGCGTGCGGGGCGGGGCCAGGGCGGGTAGGCCGGAGCCGGGCGGGGCTCCGGTCAGGTGAGTTGTCGGGGCAGGGGGGCGGTGTGGGTGACGAGGAGGCCCGAGACCGCCCGGGTCAGGGCCACGTACAGGCGGCGCAGGCCCGTCCGTTCGTCGGGCTCCCCCTCGACCACGGCCTGCGGTTCGTCCAGCACGACGTAGTCGTACTCCAGGCCCTTGGCCAGCGACGCCGGGACCAGGGTGAGGCGGGTCTCGGCCGTCGTCTCCTCACCAGGGGACAGCCACCGGACGCCCGCCGCCGCCAGCGCCTCGGCCAGCGCCGGGATCCGGGCGTCGGCCGCGATCAGGCCCGTCGAGCCCTCGTTGCGCAGCAGCTCCTCGCACGCCTCGACGACGTCCGCCGTGTCCGCGACCTCCCGGAGGTCGAAGAAGCCGGGGTTCTCACGGACCGACGCGACGGGGGTGAGGCCCGGCGCGATGTGCGGCAGCAGCCGGGAGGCGTAGACGATCACGTCCGTCGGCACACGGAATCCGGCCGTCAGCTCCTCGACCACCGCGTCCGCCTTGCCCAGATGCCCGAGAGCCTCCTCCCAGCTCCGGGTCGCCCACGGGGTGGTGCCCTGCGCCAGATCGCCCAGCACGGTCGCCGACCCCGTCGTGCAACGGCGGCCGACCGCCCGGTACTGCATCGGCGACAGGTCCTGCGCCTCGTCGAGGACCACATGACCGAGCGAGTGCGTGCGCTCCACCAGGTCCCTCGCCTCGTCGATCAGCACCGCGTCCGCCGCCGACCACCTGGCCGCCTTCACCGACCGCGCCGGCTTGGCCGCGAGGATCGTCTTCTGCTCCTGCTCGCTCAGCACGCCGTCCGCGTGCTCGGCGAGGAACTCCGCGTCCGTCAGCAGCCGCAGCACCAGCTTCGCCGGGTCGACGACCGGCCAGACCTCCTTCACGGCCGCCTTCACCGCGCTGTTGCGGGCCACGGCGTCCTGCACCCGGTCGTCCGGGGCCTCGCCCGAGCGCTCCATCTGCACCAGCACCGCGTGCGCGATGCGCTGCGGCAGAGCCTCGCGGGCGGCCCCGTACCGGATGTCCCGGCCGAGCAACTCCCGCACCATCTCCTCGAGTTCGTACGCCGAAACCCGCCAGCGCCGCGACCCCCGCACCACGACGACCGGTTCGGCCGGCATCCGCACCTGCGCGTAGACGGCCCGCCGCAGCACCTGCGCCATCCTCGCGTCGCCCTTGACGAGCGCCGCCTCCGCGTCGTCCGCGCCCCGCACCTCCACATGGGCCACCAGGTCGTCCACCGTGCCCTGGCGGACCGTCAGCTCGCCCAGCGCCGGCAGCACCTGCTCGATGTAGTGGAGGAAGGACTTGTTCGGCCCGATCACCAGCGTGCCGGTGCGCGCGAGCCGCTCACGGTGGGCGTACAGCAGATACGCCACCCGGTGCAGACCGACCGCGGTCTTCCCGGTCCCCGGACCGCCCTGCACGCACACCGTGCCGCCCAACCCGCTGCGCACGATCTCGTCCTGCTCGGGCTGGATGGTGGCGACGATGTCCCGCATCGGGCCCACACGCGGCCGCTCGATCTCCTGCTGGAGCAGCTTGCTGGTGGCGGCGGCCTCGGTGGGGTCGGACAGGTGCTCGTCCTCGTACGCCGTGATGTCCCCGCGGGTGTAGCCGAAGCGGCGGCGCAGCCCGACGTCCAGCGGGTCCTTCTTCGACGCCCGGTAGAACGGCTGCGAGACCGGCGCACGCCAGTCGATGACCATCGGGTCGCCGTCGCCGTCGTGCACATGGCGACGCCCGATGTAGAACTTCTCGCCCTCCGCGCCCTCCGCCCGGTCCGCGCCCGGAGCGTGCAGGTAGTCGAGGCGGCCGAAGAACAGCGGGGTGTCGCTGAGATCGGCCAGCGCCTTGATCCGTTCCCCGATCTGCCGCTCCAGGATCTGCGCGTTGACCCAGTTCGCGGTGACGTCGCTGATGTCGAGGGACTCGACGTCCTCCCGCATCGCGCGCAGGGCCGCGCGGGAGGACGCGAGATGGCCGCGTTCGCGGGCGAGGGGGTCGTCGTCGACGGACGTGCGGGACGAGGGCGGCGTGGACAAGGGGGTGCCTCCGGGCCGGCTGAGGGTGGGCTACGGCGATTGCCGTCCGGTTTCCGTCCGGACGGCGGCGCTCCGAGGGGAGGCGGGCAAGAGCGGAGAGTCTAGGTGAGCCGCCGAAAGCGCGCCAACGCATTTCCCCGGCGCCCCCGAGGGACACGCCTCCGTCCCGTAGGGGACACCCCCGCTCACAGGTGTACCCAGGGAGTACGCCGAATGGGGACCTGGGACCGATGCCCCCCTTATGTCCCCGCGCGCACCATGGAGACATGAGTGCAGCGACCATCACCCCGGCCCCCGGTCGCCCGTCCGGCGCGACCCCCCTGTCCGACCACCACCGCCACCGCCTCGGCGACGCCCTGCGCGCGGTGAAGGTGTTCGTCGGCGCCGCCTTCGACGTGATCGTCCTCGGCGAGTACCGCGAGGAGGCCGGCGTCCGCCGCAGGTGAAGACCTGCGGGGTCGGCTCACGCCTCGGGCGGCCACCAGGCCCTCAGGCCTCCTCCGCCAGCAACTCGTCCGCGTCCATGATCCGGTAGGCGTACCCCTGCTCCGCCAGGAACCGCTGGCGGTGCGCCGCGAAGTCCTGGTCGATGGTGTCCCGCGCCACCACCGAGTAGAAGTGGGCCTGGTGCCCGTCCGCCTTCGGGCGCAGCACCCGGCCGAGACGCTGCGCCTCCTCCTGCCGGGACCCGAAGGTGCCCGACACCTGGATGGCCACCGTCGCCTCCGGCAGGTCGATCGAGAAGTTCGCGACCTTCGACACCACCAGCACGCTGATCTCGCCCTCCCGGAAGGCGCCGAAGAGCTTCTCGCGCTGCGCGTTCGACGTCTCGCCCTTGATGACCGGCGCGTTCAGATGCTCGCCGAGTTCGTCGAGCTGGTCGATGTACTGCCCGATGACGAGGATCTGCTGCCCGGCGAACCGCCGCACCAGCGCCTCCGTCACCTTCCGCTTCGTCGCCGTCGTCGCACAGAAGCGGTACTTCTCCTCCGCCTCGGCCGTCGCGTACGCGAGGCGCTCCGAGTCGGTGAGATTGACCCGGACCTCCACACAGTCGGCGGGCGCGATGTAGCCCTGCGCCTCGATCTCCTTCCACGGCGCGTCGAACCGCTTCGGCCCGATGAGCGAGAACACGTCCGACTCGCGGCCGTCCTCGCGGACCAGCGTGGCCGTCAGACCGAGCCGCCGCCGCGCCTGCAGGTCGGCGGTGAACTTGAAGACCGGCGCCGGCAGGAGATGCACCTCGTCGTAGACGATCAGGCCCCAGTCCCGGGAGTCGAACAGCTCCAGATGCGGGTAGACGCCCTTGCGCCGGGTCGTCAGCACCTGGTAGGTGGCGATGGTGACCGGGCGGATCTCCTTCCGCGTCCCGCTGTACTCGCCGATCTCCTCCTCCGTCAGCGAGGTCCGCTTCACCAGCTCGTGCTTCCACTGCCGGGCCGACACCGTGTTCGTGACGAGGATCAGCGTCGTGGACTTCGCCTGCGCCATCGACCCGGCCCCGACCAGCGTCTTGCCCGCACCGCAGGGCAGCACCACGACCCCGCTGCCGCCGTGCCAGAAGTTCTCCACCGCCTGCTTCTGGTACGGGCGCAGCGCCCACCCGTCCTCGGCGAGCTCGATGGGGTGCGCCTCGCCGTCGACGTACCCCGCGAGGTCCTCGGCCGGCCAGCCCAGCTTCAGCAGCGTCTGCTTGATCTGCCCCCGCTCGGAGGGGTGCACGACGACGGTGTCCGGATCGAGCCGGGCCCCGACCAGCGGCGCGACCCGCTTCGAGCGCAGGATCTCCTCCAGCACCGGCCGATCGGTGGTGGTCAGCACCAGCCCGTGCGCCGGATGCTTGCTCAGCGTCAGCCGCCCGTACCGGTCCATCGTCTCCGCGACGTCCACGAGCAGCGCGTGCGGCACGGGATAGCGGCTGTACTGCACGAGCGCGTCCACGACCTGCTCGGCGTCGTGCCCGGCCGCCCGCGCGTTCCACAGGCCCAGCGGCGTCACCCGGTAGGTGTGGATGTGCTCCGGAGCCCGTTCCAGCTCGGCGAACGGCGCGATGGCGCGACGGCAGTCGTCCGCCTGCTCGTGGTCGACCTCCAGGAGCAGAGTCTTGTCCGACTGGACGATCAGCGGTCCGTTCACGTACGCCATCCCTTCCGCACCGGCCAAACCTCCAGTGTGCCGTACGACGTGCCGCGACGGCGTGCCGCGAGGCGGTCGGCCGCTCCGGCGGCCGTCCGGCCCGTCCCGGGGAGCGGGCAACCCTGCGCACCCTCCGTGGGTCTGACCGGGCGAGCAGGCGCGATGGGCGCGACGCGGTGAGGAGCATCACGGTATGTCGGTCCTGTCGTTCCGCAGGGGAGCGGTCGGCGTCGGAGCCGCGGCGGTGCTGGCCGCCACCGGCACCTGGGTGATGTGGCCCGCCGAGGTCGACGAAGCGCTGTGGGCCGAGGTGCGGCCGGTGATCGAGGCCCGCGTCGCGGCGGACTCGCGGGGGGACGGCCCCGGCGAGACCGTGCCCGCGTGGAGGGCACGCTGGTTCTGCCGTGCGGAGGCCCTCGAACTGGAGGAACACGCGGGCGAGATACGGGCCGGCGTCAACACGCTGTGCATCGAGTACGGGGTCCACGACCAGACCCTCGTGGAGTGCGGCGCCGGACAGTACCCGCAGGTCGTACGGCTCCAGCGGGACGCCGCGGCCGACGGCGGCTACCGGGTCGTCTCCCGGGAGGAGCCGCCGGACGGCGAGGGGTACGGCCCGTGGACGAAGGCCCACTTCGGCGTCCTCGCCCGGACCTCCCTCCACGAACCGATGCCGTCCGCCGCCCTGGAGTCCGCGGCCCGCGCCCACTTCGGCCTGCCCCCGGACGCCTCCGTCGGCGACTGCTGACCCACGACAGCCGTCGGGGGCTGCCGCGCCGGGACGGCATTCGGGGGCTGCGCGCCGGGAAGGCTGCCGGGGGCTGCTGAGCTGCGAAGGCTGCCGGGGACTGCTGCACCGCGCGAGGGCCGCCGGGCGTCGGCGCGCCGGGACGGCCGCCGGGGGCCGGTGGGCCGGGACGGCCGTCGGGGGCTCAGTCGTCTGCCAGTTCCGCCACTCCGGTGATCCGGTGCAGCGGGTATGTGCGGACCTCGTCCGCCGTGTGGTCGTACCCCGTCACGAAGCCGCCCTCCACCCGCACCGGGGCGATGACACGCTGACTGGCCGAGCCCTCCGCGTTGACGTAACCGATCCACAGCGCCCCGCCCGTGAGGACCGCGGCCTGCATGGTGGCCAGCGTCTCGGCGGAACTCGTGCGGGGCAGCTCGCCCGGCGCGAGCGGGGCGGCGTCCTCCGTCGCCTTGCGCGGTGCGGTCGCGGCCGCGTCACCCGCCCGGACGGCCCGGATCGCCGCGGTGAGCAGCGTGCCGTCGGGAACCGGCGGCCCGTCCGGCACCGGCTCGGGGGCCGTCCGGGGCGGCGTGCGGTGCGCAAGCGCGCGGGTGATCAGGACGTCCCCCTCGGCGGACTCGGCGGCGGGTGCGAAGCCCAGCGCCCGCAGCCCGTCCAGAAGGGTCGCCGGGTCGGCCTGAGCCGCCAGCACCGTCGGAGCCAGCCGGCGCAGCCGCAGTCCGGCGGCACGCTTGTCGGCGAGGATCTCGTTCAGGATCGTCTCGTCGTCGCAGCGGACGTACGCAGAGGCCGCGCCCACCCGCAGATGGCCGTGCCGGCGCGCCACGTCGTCGATCAGATAGGACAGCGGCTGAGGCACCGGCGTACGGGAGTGCTCGGCGAGGAACGCGTGCAGGTCCAAGGCGCTGCGCCCGGCGTCCAGGGCGCGCCGGACGGACCCGGGGGTGAACCGGTAGACGGTCGCGCCGCCCTTGGACTCGACGTCCGCGAGAACGCTCAGCACGTCGGCCAGCGGCCGCCGCAGCGGGCCCGGGGCGACCGCCGTCAGGTCCGCCTGGAGCAGGACGTGGTCCAACGGCTCCGGCAGCAGCGGGGCGAGCAGCCGCGCCGCGGCCGCCGCGGCCACGGCCTGCTCGGGCGGCGGGAGCGGGGCCGCGACAGCGGTGGCGGCCCGGTGATGTGCGGGCAGTTTGTCGCCGGGGCCGGCCGGAGCGGCGGCCCCGGCGGCCCGCGCGGCCCGGACGGCGGGCGGCGCGCCGCCGAGCAGGGCGCGCCCGTGCGCCGACAGCGCGCCCCGGCCGGTCACCCCCAGCAGCTCGGCCTCCGCCAGAACCCAGCGCGCGAGCCGGGAGCGGAGGTCCTCGTCACCCTGCGCGCCGGCCTGCGCGGCCCCGGAGTACCCCGGCGACCCGGGCGCCGCCTGCGTGCCGTGCGCACCCGGCGTTCCCTGTGCGCCGGCCTGTGCGCCGCGCAACGGACGCTCCCAGCGCAGCCGGGCCAGCACCGCCTCCGCGTCCGGCGCGCCGCCCTCGGGCAGCCCGGCCAGCAACGTCAGCACCCGATGACGCACCTCGGGCGCGGCGGACCGGTCGAGACCCGGACCCAGCGCCGACAGCGCCCGCTCCTTCATGTCCCGGCCGCCGACCACCCCCGAGGTCCGGGTCGCCGCCAGCCACGCCTCGGCGAGCCGCGCCCACCGCTCGGCCGGCGGCCGCTCCACCCACTCGTCGTACTCCGGGGTCGCCGCATACCGCTCGTCGGCCTCGCCGTCCGAGGCGAGCAGCCCCGCCGCGTACGCCAGCTCGACCCAGAAAGCGGCGACCGGCTCGGCCACGTCCAGCGCGACGGCCGTCCGTTTGAGGTCGCGGACGCTGATCCCGCCGGCCCGCAGCACCGCGGGCCCGCCCTCGTCCCACTCCTTCAGCAGCTCCTCGACCGTCGCCAGCGCCGTGTACGCCTGACCGGCCGCCGTCGCGTCCACCACCTGCGGCGCGTGCACCACGAGCGGCTCCACGGCCGGCGGCACCGGTTCGGGCGCCCGGTGCGCGCGGCCCCTGCGCAGATGCAGGGCGACCTCGCGCGGCAGCACGACGGTCCCGGGCGCCGTCGGCAGCAGCAGAGCACGGTCGAGCAGCCAGCGCAGCCGCGCCGCGGGATCGGCCGTGACCTGACCGTACGGCGGCCCCCACACCAGCCGTTCCAGCACCTCGAGGGACTCGGCGGGCGCCCCCGCCAGCAGTGCGGCCATCTTCCGGCGATGGGTGAACAGAGCGGTGAGCGCGCCCACGGCCGAGACCGAGTCGTGCGTCGACGGCAGCCCCACCGTCGCCACGATCTCCTGGATCCGGCCCGGCGACATGCCCGCCGTCGCCTCCCGCACACTCGGCCCGAGCCCTGTCGGCGACGGGTGCTGCGGGGACGGCGCCAGCAGCTCACGCGCGGTGCGCACCAACCGCAGACGGTCGTCCGCGCCCCACACCAGCGCCTGCTCGCGCAAGGTCGCCAACGCCGCCGGGAGGGCCGCGACCACGGCCGGCTCGCCGGCGTCCCCCGCCATCAGGCCGAACAGCTCCTCGCGGGTCGCCGGATCGCCGGCCACGGCCAGCGCCTCCGCCGTCTGCAGCACGAACCGGTCGAGCCGCTCGAGCGCGCGGACGACGGAGGCACGGGTGCCGGCGCGGGTGGCGAGCTGCGTGAGGTCGGTGGGGACCGGGGTGATGAGATCGGGGCGGGCGCGCAGCAGCGCGGCCAGGGAAGCGTCGTCCCGGGCGCGGAGCGCTTCCGCGAGGGACCGGGGGGCCGACTGGTCCTCGGTGCTCATTCTGCCCACGGTAGCGGTTGACGCCCTCGGGAGCCGCCGTCCCCGGACCTGGGGGCCCCGATGCACTAGCGTCTTCGGCGTGGGGATCGAGAGCGACCAAGTCGTCTACGAGTATCTGAGCCGCGTCGGCGACGTCGCGCAGCAGCGGCAGTTGTCGTCGGCCACCCGGATGCGGCTCGTCTCCGAGCTGCGCAACGAGATCGACCGGCGGCGGGCCAAGGCGCCCGTCGACTCGCCCGCGGCCGTCCGCCGCATCATCGACCGCCTCGGCAGCCCCGACGACCTCGTGGCCGCCGCTGCCGACGGCGGCGGCGTGCCCCGGACGCCGACGCCCTCCGTTCCCGTCCAGCGGGACCGCGACGCGCAGCCGGACCGACCGAGGCAGCAGAAACAGCCGAAGCAACAGAAACAGCCGCGGCAAGAGAAACAGCCGGAACCCACGGGAGACCCGGAGCAGCCGAAGCAGGACCGCCGGCCAGAGCGGCCCGAGCGGCCAGAGCGGCCGAAGGGGATCCGGCGGATCGTGCCCCGCCCCCGCACCGGCACGCCGCCGCCCGCCGGCGTCCCCTCCGACGCGGCGTCCCCGCCGCACCGCGCGCCCGCGCACGAACTGGGCGACGGCGGCTCAGGCCCCGACTGGTGGCTGAACGAGCCGACCCCGTTCGGCCCCGGCGAGGACATTCCCGGGTTCGTCGGCGGAGTCGAGATCCCCGACCTGCTCAAGCCGCCGCCGCGCCGAAAGCCCGAGGACGACGCCGACGACGAGTCCGACGCCGTCGAGGAAGGCGCCGCCCCCGACGACGACACCCCCGCCGCCCCCGCCCGCCGCCGTCGGCTGCGCCTGCCCCGGACCGCCGGCGCACCGGGCCGCCGCTGGAGCAACCCCCTGCTCCTGATCGCCGCCGGCTGTCTGGTCGCGGGCGCGGTGCTCGGGAACTGGTTCGTGCTGATCCTCGGGTGGCTCATCGCCTACGCCTCACGCCGGCTGACGGAGCGTGAGACGAAGGCGGCGGTCTTCTGGCTGCCCGGCCTCGCGCTCACCGCCGGCCTCGTCTGGTTGTGGGGCCGCTCCGAGGGACGTTGGGGCGCCCCCGTCGCCGAGGGGCACATGAGCGACGCGATCGCCGACACCTGGCCCTGGGTCGTCCGGGGCGCCGCCGTCGCCTCCGCCCTCTTCCTGGCCTGGCGCTCACAGCGGCAGCGGTGACGAGCGCGCGGAACACCGAAAACGCCGTAAACAACCGAAAACGCGGGAAACAACCGAAGTCGCGCGAGGGCGCCGGGCAGGTCGAGTGCCGCTCGGGCCCACCGGCACAATGGCCCCCATGACCGTCTCTCCCGCCCTCACCGTCGGCTTCGACCTCGACATGACCCTGATCGACTCCCGGCCCGGCATCCGGGCCTGCTGGGCGGAGCTGTCGGCGAGAACGGGCACGTACGTCGACGCCGACCTGGTGGTGACGCGGCTGGGGCCGCCGCTGGAGGAGGAGATCGGGAACTGGTTCCCGGCCCCGGAGATACCCGCCGTGGCCACTCTCTACCGTGAGCTCTACCCGGCGTTCGCGGTCGGCGGCAGCCTCGAGATGCCCGGCGCCCGCGAGGCCGTCGCGGCGGTCCAGGCGGCGGGCGGGCGGGCGATCGTCGTCACCGCGAAGTGGGAGCCGAACGCCCGGCTGCACATGGAACACCTGGACCTGCGGCCCGACGCGCTGATCGGCGACCTCTGGGCCGAGCAGAAGGCCCTGGCCCTGCGCGAGCACGGCGCGAGCGTCTACGTCGGCGACCACATCGGCGACGTCCTCGGCGCGCGCGCCGCGGGGGCGCTGTCCGTGACCGTGCCGACCGGCCCGATCAGCGCGGAGGAGCTGCGGACGGCCGGCGCGGACGTCGTGCTCGCCGACCTCACCGAGTTCCCCGCCTGGCTGGCCGGCCACCTCGACGACGCGGACTCCTAACCGGCCGCGCCCCGCGCCTGACGCCGGCCCGCGGCGACGGACCGCAGAACTCCCGCGCCCGCGATCAGGAATCCGACGCCCATGAGCATGCTCAGCCCGAACATGTAGGTCGGAAAGGGCGTCGTGCCGAGAAACAGCGGGGCGACCGTGACAAGGGTGGCCACGGCGCCGACGAAGAAGACGATGGCCCCGGCACGGATCAGTCGGTCACCGGGAGCGGCGGAATTCGTTTGGGTTTTGTCACGCACCCGACCAGGGTAGTTCCCCGCCCGAAGGAACAACCGGGGGACGTCTCGTCACCGGCCCGCATACCACTGGCCTTGGTGTCGGCGGGTCGTGGTCGACCCGCCCGACTGCTCTCCGGAGCGGTTCCAGAGCTGATTCCGAGCGCTGAGACAAGTTTCCCGACGACTGGTCTGCGCTACCTCGCCAGCGGTGCGAGGGCGCGGACGCGGTCCGCAAGGGGCGGCCGTGGAGCCTTCCGCCGGAAGACCGGGCTCTGCCGGTCGCGGCGTACCGGCGAACGAACGTGACGTTGCGCCAGCTCGCGGACGACACCCGGGATCACACCATCGCCGAGCGGTCGAAGAACTACCGGTACTCCACCAACCACCAGGTCGTCATCGACGCTGACACCCGCCTGCTCGTCGTGGTCGGCCGGCCGCTCGCCGGGAACGCGGCCAGACCGAACTCCCGGACGGGAAAGAAAAACAAGGGTGAAAGCGTCTCCGCCATTGCCAAGGCTCTTGGAGTCTCCCGCGCCACCCTCTACCGGCACATCGGGCAGCCCCTCACACTTCCTGCACCGCTTTGCGCCCTTGGCTCCCTGGCAGGGGCTCAGTCTCGTTTTAAGGCGTGTTGAGGTGGAGAGACCCCCGGTAGGCTGTCTCAACGGCAGATCAAGGGTGTCCGGCCAGTCCGGGAGCGATCGAGGGAGCGTGTGCTTTGCCGACTGGCAAGGTCAAATGGTTCAACAGTGAGAAGGGCTTCGGCTTTCTCTCCCGCGATGACGGCGGTGACGTCTTCGTGCATTCCTCGGTCCTCCCCGCCGGTGTCGAGGCACTGAAGCCGGGTCAGCGTGTGGAGTTCGGCGTCGTCGCAGGTCAGCGCGGAGACCAGGCGCTCTCCGTCGTCATCCTCGACCCGACCCCCTCGGTCGCCGCGGCGCAGCGCAAGAAGCCCGACGAACTGGCCTCCATCGTCCAGGACCTGACCACCCTTCTCGAGAACATCACGCCGATGCTCGAGAAGGGCCGTTACCCGGAGAAGACGTCCGGCAAGAAGATCGCCGGTCTGCTGCGCGCCGTCGCCGACCAGTTGGACGTCTGAGCGGACAACCGCCGGTCCCTCAGGGGAAATCGAGCGCACCCGGGCCGAGGGGCGGCAGCAGTCCCTCGGCCGCCGCGCGGGTCAGCAGCCCGCGAACCGCCGCGTAGCCGTCCTCGCCCAGTCCGGCCGTGAACTCGTTGACGTACAGGCCGATGTGCTGGTCGGCGACGGACGGATCCATTTCCTGGGCGTGTTCCATGACGTACGGCCGGGAGACCTCCGGGTCGTCCCAGGCGGCGCGCACGGACGCGCGGATCGAGCCGGCGAGCCGGTCGAGGGTCTCCGCGCCCAGGGACCGCTTGGCGATGATCGCGCCCAGCGGGATCGGCAGACCGGTCGTGGCCTCCCAGTGCTCGCCCATGTCCGCGAGCTTGTGCAGCCCGTAGTCCCGGTACGTGAAGCGGGCCTCGTGGATCACCAGGCCCGCGTCGACCTTCCCGTCGCGCACGGCCGGCATGATCTCGTGGAACGGCATGACGACGATCTCGCCGACGCCCCCCGGGACCTGCTCCGCCGCCCACAGCCGGAACAGCAGGTACGCCGTCGACCGCTCGCTCGGCACGGCGACCGTGCGGCCGCTGAGCCCGGCGCCGCCGGAAGGCCGCACGGCGTCCCCCGCCCCCGCCCCGGGGTCCTCGCGGGTCAGCACCAGCGGACCGCAGCCCCGGCCCAGCGCGCCCCCGCACGGCAGCAGCGCATAGGTGTCGAGGACGTACGGCAGCACCGCGTACGACACCTTCAGCACGTCCGACTCGCCGCGCTCGGCCATGCCGTTGGTGACGTCGATGTCCGCGAACGTCACGTCGAGCGCGGGCGCGTCCGGGACGCGGCCGTGCGCCAGGGCGTCGAAGACGAAGGTGTCGTTCGGGCAGGGGGAGTACGCGATCCGCAGGGGCCGCTCACTGGTCGTCATGCCGGTTCCAACTCTCGAGGACGGGTGCCAGCTTCCCGAACGCCGTCGTCAGCGCGGTCAGCGCGTCGCCGATGCGCCAGGCGGCCCGGTCGCGGGGGCCGACGGGGTTGGACACCGCGCGGATCTCCACGACGGCGACGCCGTGCGCGTCGGCCGCCTCGGCGACCCCGAAGCCCTCCATGGCCTCGGCCAGGGCGCCGGGGTGGTGCGCGCGCAGGGCCTCGGCCCGGGACGCGGTGCCGGTGACCGTGGAGACGGTCAGGATCGTGCCGACGCCGGCCCCGGTGGCGTCCGCGGCCACCCGGACGAGGGACGGGGGCGGGACGTGGGTGACCCTGCCGAAGCCCAGCTCGGTGACCGGCAGGAAGCCGTCCGCGGTCTCCGCGCCCAGGTCGGCGGCGGTGATCCGGTCCGCGACGACGAGGGAGGCGACGGGCGCTCCGGGCAGGAAGCCGCCCGCGATGCCGGCCGAGACGACCAGGTCGTACGGGGCTTGCTCGTACCGTGCGGCGGTCAGCGCGGCGGAGGCGGACGCGGCGGCGAGCGCGGGGCCCACCCCGGCGGCGAGCAGGTCGAAGGTCCCGCTCGGGCCGTGCAGGCGGTGCAGGACCACGCCGGGCAGGTGCAGCTCACGGCCGGGCTCGGGGAACGCCCGGGCCACCGCGTCCCGCTCGGCGGGGACCGCGGTGGCCACGAGGACGCGTACGGGGGACGTGACTAGTCGTCCTTCTTGAGCTTGAAGGACCACAGGCCGGTCGCCGCCTGGCTCTGCTTCTTGCCGTCGCCCGCCTTGATGGTGACGAGCGTGGAGTCGCCCTGGGCGCCGTACTGGGCGTTGAAGAACACGCTGCCCGGGATCGTGCGGTAGGTCTTGTCGCTGTCCTCGGTGAGCGGCTGACCGTTCATCAGGATCGTCCAGCGCTTGTCGGCCACGTCGGGGTCGACGCCGAAGCGGACGGTCTCGTCCGGGTCGACGCTGATGGACTTGATGTCCTTGTCCGCGAGGCACTTCGCCAGATCGGCGGCCTTGAGGGCCTTGCCCTCTCCGCCGCAGGTGGCCTCGGCGCTGACCGAGTCGCGGCCGACGGTGATCGTGGACAGCGGCGTCGGCTTGTCGCAGGCCGACAGGACGAGGAGTCCGGCACAAACGGCGCCGGCGGCGGCGACGACGCGGCGGCGTCGCACAGCGCCAGGTACATCAGCGGCTCCGCCGCGGGTCATCGTGGTCATGGCGGAAGGCTATCGGGCGCGCCCGGCCGCCCCTTTACGTGGGGTGCGGCGTGGCTGTGTGTCACGCCGCGCGGTTACGCCACGCGGGGTTTCGCGCCGCCGCCGTGGCGGGCCGAGGACAGCAGGCCGCGGGCGGTGGTGACCCAGCCCAGCGCGACGACCGCGGCGGCCACCGACAGGCCCAGCGCGCCGTTCAGCGGCATGACGATGCCGACCGCGCCGCCGAACACCCAGCACACCTGGAGCATCGTCTCGGAGCGGGCGAACGCCGAGGTGCGGACGAGTTCCGGGACGTCCCGCTGGATCAGCGCGTCCAGGGACAGCTTGGCGAGGGCCTGGGAGAAGCCGGCGACCGCCGCCAGACAGGCCACCAGGAACGCGCCGAAGAACGCGGCCGCCGTGATCGTCGCGCCGAGGACGACGGCGACGACGGCGACGATGATCACCTCGGGTGCTCTGAACCGCAGCCATGCCCCGACGGTCGTGCCGAGCGCGTTGCCCAGGCCGGCGGAGACGGCCACCATGCCCAGCGACACGGCCGCGCTCTGCCCGGTGAGCGGGTGCTCGCGCAGCAGGAACGCCAGGAAGAAGGTCAGGAACCCGGACAGCCAGCGCAGGGCCGCGTTGGCGCCGAGGGCGTGGGTGACGGCGATGCCGACGGTCCGCAGGCCGGGCCGCTTCAGCTGCTGCCGGTGAGGGCCGTGCAGGTGCTGCTCGTCGGCGGCGAGCAGAGCCACGTCCTCGCCCTTGGCGGAGTCGACCTTGCCGGGGAGCGAGAAGGACAGGAACGTCCCCGCGACGAAGATCACGAAGGCGCCGTAGAGCGGGTAGCGCGGGCCGAGCGCCTGTAGCCCCGCTCCGACGGGCGCGGCGACGCCGGTGGCGAGGAGACCGCCGAGGGTGACCCGCGAGTTGGCTTTGACCAGGGAGAACCCCGGGGGCAGCAGCCGGGGCACGACGGCGCTGCGGACGACCCCGTACGCCTTGGAGGAGACCAGCACGCCGAGCGCGGCCGGATACAGCTCGATGCTGCCGGTGGCGACGGCGCCGGACAGGACGAGCGCGAGGAGCGCCCGGGCGAACATCGCGCCGGCCATGGCGGCGCGCCGTCCGTGCGGGAGCCGGTCGAGCAGCGGGCCGATCACCGGGGCGAGGACGGTGAAGGGGGCCATGGTGATGGCGAGGTAGAGGGCGACGCGGCCGCGCGCCTCGTCGGTGGGCACGGAGAAGAACACGGTGGAGGCGAGCGCGACGGTGATCATGACGTCGCCGGCGCCGTTCACCCCGTGCAGTTCGATCAGCTTGCCGAGGCCGGACTCGCCGGCGCCGTGCGCGTGGGTCGCCTTCCTGATCCCGCGGGCGGTGCCGGTGAACGGGAAGTGCAGGGCACGGCCGATCGCGCGGACGGACCCGCTCATCCGGCCCGAACCGCTCACTCTGCTCCTCCCCTTGGTCCCCTTCGTCGCACCGATCCCGGTGGCGCCCTGGGGTGTTCTCGCGGCTGCCACCCCGTCATAGTGCCCCGAGAAAGCCGTGCATAGTGCGGTTACCGCGCGTATGGCCGTGTGCCGGTGGGCGCGCCCGGCCGTCCGGGAGGCGGCCCGGTCCCGTCGGCCCGCCCCGGAAATCATCTCCTGCGACGCTCGGGGAGCGCATCCGGGAGCGCATCCGGGAGCGCATCCGGGAGGGCTTCGGGAGGGCTTCCGGAAGGCTTCAGGGGGCTTTCGGAGAACTGCGGGAGGGATTCGACAGGGTTCGGGAAACCCTTCGGGAAGGGCTTCGGGAGGGTTCGGGGAACGCTTCGAGAGGGCTTCGGGGGCTTCCGGTGGGTGGGAAACGTCCCGTCGGTGTAGGCCGAGCGTCCGCGAGAAGGTAGCGTGCGTAGCGCGCCGTGGCGATTGTTCTCGGCCGCGCGCCTCCCGGCCATCCCGCAGAATGGATGACAGCAGGCGCGCCCGAGCGCGATCGGGCGCGGACGTCGACGCGGCGCTCCCCCAGTGCCTCAGGCCTGGGAGGTACCCCCAGCCGCTCCGTCCGCACCCGCCGCCTTGAGGGGCGCACCGAGAGACGGCGTAGGAGAGAAGCGATACCTGTGAGCGCAGCGACCACGCGAAGCCGCACCCCCGACCGCCTGTGCGCCGAGGCCGTCGACCTCGCCCGCGCCGCAGCCGAGGAGGCGGCCGCCCCCGGCGTGGTCGGTGAGCATGCGGGCGTCGTCTCGGAGGGCGACCGTGTGGTCACCCACTATTTCGAGTGCAAGGAGCTGGGCTACCGGGGCTGGCGCTGGGCGGCGACGGTGGCGCGGGCGTCCCGCGCCAAGATCGTCACCCTGGACGAGGTGGTGCTCCTCCCCGGTCCCGACGCCGTGCTGGCGCCCGAGTGGGTGCCGTGGAGCGAGCGGCTGCGCCCCGGCGACATGGGCCCCGGCGACCTGCTGCCCACGGACGCGGAGGATCTGCGCCTGGAGCCGGGCTACAGCGGGGAGGACGAGCCGCTGCCGAACTCGCCCGTCTCCGAGGAGATGGCGCAGCTGGCCGAGGCGGAGGACGCGGACGTGACGCCGGCCGCGCCGGCGAAGCTGCCGACGATCCCGGTCCGGGGCACGATCGCCGCGGTGGCCGAGGAGCTGGGCCTGCGCCGGGCCCGGGTGCTGTCCCGTTACGGTCTGCACACCGCCGCCGACCGCTGGGAGGACGGCTTCGGCCCGAAGACGCCCATGGCCCAGGCGGCCCCCGCGTCCTGTGTGAGCTGCGGTTTCCTCGCCCGTATCGGCGGCTCGCTGGGGCAGGCCTTCGGTGTCTGCGCCAACGAGTTCTCCCCGGCCGACGGCCGGGTGGTCTCGCTGGCGTACGGCTGCGGCGGCCACTCGGAGGCTGCGGTGATGCCCACGCCGCCCCGGCCCGCCCCGCCGGTGGTCGACGAGACCCGGGTCGACCCGTTCCCGCTGCGCCCGGCCGCCGACTCGGGCTCGGTCCCGACCGCGGCCGACGAGGACGCGGCGGAGCTCGGCCACTCGTAGCGCCTCGTCCTTGTCCGGCGGCCGGGCCGGGCCGGAGCGGGGGACGCGGTCGCTTCCGCGGGCGGTACCTTCGTCCTCACGCCGAGGAGAAGAGTGAACGTGAGCAAGTTCGTGCGGCCGGCGCCCGAGGGCGCGGATCCGTTCGGCACGGCACGCCTGCGCCGTGGAGTGCTGGACGCCTGGGCCACCAGTCCCGCCCGTTTCCGGGAGGACGCCAACGCCGAGGAGGATCTCGTCCTCGGCGGGTACCGGGACCGGCTCGTCGTCGAGCTGGCGCAGAACGCCGCCGACGCCGCGGCCCGGGGCGGGGTGCCGGGGCGGCTGCGTCTCACCCTGCGGGACGGCGTTCTCGTCGCCGCCAACACCGGCGCGGCCCTGGACGCCGCCGGTGTGGAGTCCCTCGCCACGCTGCGGGCCTCCGCCAAGCGGGAGGAGCGGCAGTCGGCCGTGGCCGTCGGGCGGTTCGGCGTCGGCTTCGCCGCCGTCCTCGCGGTCACCGACGAGCCGGCCGTGGTCGGCCGGCACGGTGGTGTCCGCTGGGATCTGGCGGAGGCCCGGTCGCTGGCCTCCGAGACCGCCCGGCACAGTCCGGGCCTCGGTGACGAGGTGCGGCGGCGCGACGGACACGTGCCCCTGCTGCGGCTGCCCTTCGCGGCCCAGGGCACGGCCCCCGACCCGTACGACACGGCCGTCATCCTCCCGCTGCGCGACGCTGCGGCGGCCGATCTCGCCGAGCGTCTGCTCACCGCGGTCGACGACGCCCTCCTGCTGGCCCTGCCGGGCCTGGAGGAGGTCGTCGTGGAGATCGGGGACGGCGCCGCGCGCACCCTGAGCCGTTCCGCCGACGGGGACCTCACCGTCGTCACCGACACCGAGCGGGGCGTCACCCGGTGGCGGACCGCCGCCGCGCACGGCCCCCTCGGTCCCGAACTGCTCGCCGACCGTCCGGTGGAGGAGCGGCTGCGTCCTCACTGGTCGGTCACCTGGGCGGTGCCCGTCGACGACGAGGGCGCGCCCGTCGCGCCCCGCACCACGCCGGTCGTCCACGCGCCCACTCCCAGCGACGAGCCGCTGGGGCTGCCTGCCCTGCTCATCGCGTCCTTCCCGCTCGACACCACCCGCCGTCACGCGGCGCCCGGTCCGCTGACCGACCATCTGGTGCGGCGGGCGGCCGAGGCGTACGCCGAACTCCTCGCCGGCTGGCGGCCGGTGGGGCCGGGGATCATCGACCTGGTGCCCGGTCCGCTGGGCAAGGGGGCGCTGGACGGGGCGTTGCGCCAGGCCGTCCTGGAGCTGCTGCCGCGCACCGCGTTCCTGCCGCCGGCCGTCGCGCCCGTGCCGGAGGAGGGCGTGGACGAGGGCGAGGACGCGGTCGGGCTGCCCGAGGCCCTGCGTCCCCGGGACGCCGAGGTCGTCGAGGGCGCCGGCGCCGACACGGTGCGGGTGCTGGCGGAGGTGCTGCCGACGCTGCTGCCCGCCGGTCTCGAGCGGCGTGTCGAGCTGCGCACGCTCGGCGTCGCGCGGATCCCGCTCGCGGACGTCGTCGACCGGCTGGCCGGTCTGGACAGGGAGCCGGGCTGGTGGCACCGGCTCTACGACAGCCTGGCCGGGGTCGACCCGGACCGGCTCACCGGGCTGCCCGTGCCGCTGGCCGGCGGCGCCGTGGAGGCCTTCGGCGGCGGCGGTGGACGACGTACGGCCATCGGTCCGCGCCAGGTGCTGCTGCCCACCCCGGACTCGGCCGGACTCGACGCGGACGTCCTCGGCCGGCTCGGTCTGAAGGTCGCGCACGAGGACGCCGCGCATCCGCTGCTGGAGAAGCTGGGCGCGCTGCCCGCCACTCCGCGGGCCGTCCTGACCACCCCTCAGGTGCGGGCCGCCGTCGCCGCGTCGCTGGACGACGACGGCGGCGCCTGGGACGACCAGGGCGCCCCGGACGCGGAGGAGCTCGCCGACGCCGTCCTCGCGCTCGTCCGCGACGCGGGTCTGGAGCCCGGCGACGAGCCGTGGCTCGGTGCGCTCGCCCTTCCCGACGACGAGGGCGAACTGGTGCCCGCCGGTGAGCTCGTGCTGCCCGGCAGTGCGTTCGCCTCCGTCATCCGGGAAGACGAAGTCGCCTTCGTCGACGCGGAGTTGGCGGAGAAGTGGGGCGAGCAGCCGCTCGCCGCCTGTGGCGTCCTCGCCGACTTCGCGCTCGTCCGCGCCACCGACGTCGTCCTCGACCCGGACGAACTGGAGCCCCGGGACGGGGACTTCGCCGAGCCGGACGACGCGGGGCTGCTGGACGCCGTCGACGTGTGGTGCGAGGACGTCCTCGACCGTTTCCCCGACAGCCCGGTGCCTCCGGTCGCCACCGAGCTGGTCGCCGTGCGTGATCTCGACCTCGTCGACGAGGACCGCTGGCCGCAGGCCCTCGCCCTGCTCGCGCAGCCGCCGCTGCGGGACGCCCTGGTGCAGCCGCTGCGCGTCCTGCTGCCCGACGGCACGCATGAGACGGTACGTCCGTACACGGCCTGGTGGCTGCGCGGGAACCCGGTTCTCGACGGCCGCCGGCCGGCCGGACTCCTGGCCTTCGGCGGCGACCCGCTGCTGCGCGGCCTGTACGACGAGGCCGACGCCACGGGCTTCGACGACGAGCAGGTGCTGCGGGCGCTGGGGGTGCGCACCTCGGTGGCCGCCCTCCTCGACGAGCCCGGCGGCGCCGCCGAGCTCCTGGACCGTCTCTGCGATCCCGACCGTTCCGTCACCTCTGCGCAACTGCACGGTCTGTACGGGGCGTTGGCGGAGCTGGATCCGGAGCAGGTCACCCTGCCGGACGAGCTGAGGGCCGTCGTGGACGGCCGGGTCGAGGTGGTGGACGCGGCCGACGCCGTGGTCGTCGACTCACCCGATCTGCTCCCCTTCACGGGAGGCGTCCCGCTGCTGCCCGTGCGGCCGTCGCGGGCTGCCGAACTGGCCGAGCTGTTCCAGGTGCGGCGGCTGAGCGAGTCCGTCACGGGCGAGGTCGACTCCGAGGGCGTCGAGCACGACGTGCCGGAGCCGGTGCGGGTGCTCCTCGGCCCGCGCACGCCCGCCACCTACGTCGAGCACGAGGAACTGGTCGTCGACGGCGTCGAGATCGACTGGCGGCTGACGGACGGCGGCGTCCTGCACGCGGCCACCCTGGAGGGCGTCGCCGCCGGACTCGCGTGGGCGGCCGGGCAGTGGCCGCGCCGGTTCGAGGTCGCGGCCCTGCTGGAGGACCCGACCCGGACTCAGGAACTGGCCCGCGACCGCTGGTTCGACTGACGCCCGCACGGACACGACGACGAGCGCCCTCGCGGAACGTCTGCGGGGGCGCTCACATTTTCTCCGTGATTTCCCCATCGAACGTGCAACCGTCGGACTGGGGTACGAGTCTTCTCGAGGGAGTGATGTTTCTCAACTGGGGGAAAACACATGCGCATCCGTGCCACCGCGGCGGTCTCCTTCGGCGCTCTGGCCCTCGCCGGCCTGGCCGTTCCCGCCGCGCAGGCGGCGCCGGGCGACGGCGGACTCGGCGATGTCAGGATCACGAAGGTCGTCGTCGACGGCGACAACAAGGTGCCCGTCTCCACCAACGCGGCGAAGACCATCTCCATCAGCGTGACCGCGACGGACGACTCCGGCATCAAGGGCGCCGAGCACTTCTCGCTCAAGGGCCCCGACTACGGCTTCGAGATGACCGGCACGCCGACCTGCAAGAAGGTCAACGCCACGACCTCCACGTGCACCGCCTCGGTGAAGGTCGACCCGCGGACCGACTACCTCAGCAACAAGAACGCCGGCACCTGGTACGTCGACGCGTGGATCGACGCCAACGACGGTGACTTCGTGTGGAAGGAGAAGGCCGGTCACTTCTACTTCCAGCGCCTCACCAAGCTCACCGTCAACGCGACGCCGGAGCCGGTGAAGAAGGGCAGGACGCTCACCGTGACCGGTTCCCTGACGCGCGCCGACTGGGAGACGCTCAAGTTCGGCGGCTACGGCGCCCAGCCGGTACAGCTGCAGTACAAGAAGAAGGGCTCCACCAAGTGGAGCACCGTGAAGACCGTCAGGACGAGCTCCACCGGCGGCCTGAAGGCCACCGTCAAGGCGACGGCGGACGGCTCCTACCGCTACACCTACGCGGGCAACTCGGTCACCGCGGCGGTCACGACCGCCGGTGACTTCGTCGACGTCAAGTGAGCACGACCGCCGGCCGCGACGGCACACACCGCGACGTCCGGCGGCCGTACAACCATTCCCCGGCTTCAGACATCTGACCAGGCGAGCCGAGCAGGCTCGCCGAACCATTCGGGCTCACCGGAGGCATCCGTCCGCAGAGCCCCTTGATCCCCTTGGGACATACATGCGCATACGCGCCACCGTGGTCGCCGTCACCGGCGCCGTGGCCCTCTCCGCCTTCGTCGTGCCGGCCGCACAGGCCGTCGGCAGCGACGCGCACCACCGCCTCGACACCCTGGAGGCGCTGCACGCCGCCGCCTCCGGCCGGAGCACCTTCACCGGTGCGACCGGCGGCACGGGCACCCCGTACGCCCTGGACGCCAGGTTCACCGGCGTCAGCGTCAACAACGGCAAGCCGATCGTGGCGGGAACGTCCGGCAAGGTCCGCGTCCCCGTCAAGTTCAAGGTGACGCACGGCGCGGGCGTCGACGTCACCGCGGGCGACACCGAGCTCGACGTGATCCTCTACCGCGGCTCGTACAGCAACCCGGCCAACCTCCTCCTCGGTGACTACTACCCGAGCTGCTCCAACACCTCGGCCACGGTCGCCACCTGCACGGGCACGATCGACATCCTCCCGGGCGAGGAGCTGGAGAACGCCGACGCCACCGGCTGGAAGGCGGCCGGCTACATCGTCGACTGGAACGACGTCGACCCCTTCGCGGACGACATCGACTTCAGCAAGGTCGGCTTCATCGAGAGCTCGGCGCTGACCACGGCCAAGCTCCAGCGCCTCTCCAAGCTGACCGTCAACGCCGCGCCGGAGCCGGTGAAGAAGGGCAAGACCCTCACCGTCACCGGCAAGCTGTCCCGCGCCAACTGGGACAACGGCTCTTACGCGGGCTACTCGACCCAGCCCGTGAAGCTGCAGTTCCGCAAGAAGAACAGCAGCACCTACACCACCGTGAAGACCATCAAGAGCAGCACCACCGGCAGCCTGAAGACCACGGTCAAGGCGTCCGTGGACGGCTACTACCGCTACGTCTTCGCGGGCACCTCGACGACCCCGGCGGCCACCGCCGCGGGTGACTTCGTCGACGTGAAGTGACACCGGGCGTGTGACGGCGGCCGGTCCCGGACCTCCGGGGCCGGCCGCCCTCCGCGCTCCCGTCCCTCACGCTCCCGCTTCACCTTCACACAGCTCACTCCGCCATCTGGAGAACACCCATGCGCGTACGCGCCCTCGTGGTCGCCGCCTCCGGCGCCCTCGCCCTGTCCGCCCTCGCCGTCCCGGCCGCGCAGGCCGCTCCGGCCGGCCCCGCCGTCACCTTCTCCCAGGTGAAGGTCAACGGCGGCAAGACCATCGTCGTCGGCCCGACCACGAAGGTCACGGTCGCGGCCAGCTACACCGTCACCAAGCCGGCCGGTCTGAACGCGAACTCCTTCGTCACCTTCCCGGTCCTCTACCGGGGCGGCACGCTCACCATCGACACCCCTGACAAGGACGTCTGGGGCGGAGACGAGCCCGGCACCTGCACGGCGTCCTCCGCGACCGTCCTGAAGTGCACCGCCAAGATCCAGTTCCGTCCGCTGGGGAACACCGACTTCGGCGACCTGAACAACACCCTCGCGGGCGCGTGGAAGCTCGGCGCCGCCGCCGTCAACGACAGCGGCCTCACCACCGGCAGCAACCTCGGCAGCGCGAAGCTGCAGCGCGCGGCCACCCTCACCACCGACGCCGCGCCGGAGCCGGTGAAGAAGGGCAAGACCCTCACCGTCACCGGCAAGCTGGCCCGCGCGAACTGGGACACCGGCAAGTGGGCCGGCTACTCCGCCCAGGCCGTGAAGCTGCAGTTCCGCAAGAAGGGCAGCAGCACCTACACCACGCTGAAGACCGTCAAGACGAGCTCCACCGGCACCCTCAAGACCACGGTCAAGGCGTCCGCGGACGGCTACTACCGCTACGTCTTCGCGGGCACCACGACGACCCCGGCGGTCGCCGCCGCGGGCGACTTCGTCGACGTGAAGTGACCCCACGCACGTGAGGTGACCCCACGCATGTGAGGTGAGACCCCACGCACGTGACGAACGGCCGGACCGGGCACGCCAGGTCCGGCCGTTCGCGTCATGCGGCAGTTCTGCGGTCCACCCGGCGCCAGCACACCTCGAGGGCCGCCGACGCCACCGCCGCCACACCCACCGCCGTCCACGGCATGGTCGGTCCGACCAGCTTCAGCGCGAAGAAGTCCTGCAGCCAGGGGACGATCAGCACGAGCAGGAACGCCGCGCCCATCGAGGCCACCAGCAGCACCCGCCACCAGGTGTACGGCCGGGCGATGATCGCCAGCACCCACATCGAGACCAGGAACAGGGTGAGGGTCGCCGCGCTCGTCTCCGCCTCCAGGGAGCCCGCGCCCGTGTAGTGGTGACGGGCGATCAGGTACGTGACGAAGGTGGCCGCCCCGGCGATCACACCGCCCGGGACCGAGTACCGCATCACCCGCCGGACGAAGTGCGGGCGGGCCCGCTCGCGGTTGGGGGCGAGCGCGAGGAAGAAGGCCGGAATGCCGATGGTGAGGGTGGACAACAGGGTCAGGTGCCGTGGCAGGAACGGGTACTCGACCTGCCAGCACACCACCAGCAGCGCCAGCAGCACCGAGTAGACCGTCTTCACCAGGAACAGCGTGGCCACCCGGGTGATGTTGCCGATGACCCGGCGGCCCTCCGCCACCACCGACGGCAGGGTCGCGAAGCTGTTGTCCAGCAGCACGATCTGCGCGACCGCGCGGGTGGCCTCGGAGCCCGACCCCATCGCCACGCCGATGTCCGCGTCCTTCAGCGCGAGGACGTCGTTGACGCCGTCCCCGGTCATCGCGACGGTGTGCCCGCGGGACTGCAGCGCGCCGACCATGTCCCGCTTCTGCTGCGGGGTGACCCGGCCGAACACCGTGCCCTCCTCCAGGGCCCGCGCCATGCCGGGCGGATCGGACGGCAGCCGCCGGGCGTCCACCGTGGCGCCGTCCAGCCCGAGCTTCGCCGCCACCGCCCCCACCGACACCGCGTTGTCACCGGAGACGACCTTGGCGCGGACGTCCTGCTCGGCGAAGTAACGCAGTGTGTCGGCGGCGTCCGGCCGCAGCCGCTGTTCGAGCACCACCAGGGCGGCGGCCCGGGCCCCGCGTGCGGGCTCGGGATCGTCGAGGTCGCGGGCGGCACGGGCCAGCAGCAGCACGCGCAGCCCCTGCTCGTTCAGCCGCTCGGTCTCGGCGAGGGCCGGGTCGCTGTCGGCCAGCAGCACGTCGGGCGCACCCAGCAGCCAGGTGCTGCTCTCCCCGTCGCCCTCGTTGAAGCTGGCGCCGCTGTACTTGCGTGCGGAGGAAAAGGGCAGGGACTCGGTGCAGCGCCACTCCTCGGCGTCCGGGTAGGCGTCGATGATCGCCTTCAGAGAGGCGTTGGGCCGCGGGTCGGACTCCCCGAGGGCCCCGAGGGCCCGCCGTAGGTACGCCTCGTCACCGCCGTCGAGGGTGCGCAGTTCGGTGACGTCCATGCCGCCCTCGGTGAGGGTGCCGGTCTTGTCCAGGCAGACGGTGTCGACGCGGGCGAGGCCCTCGATGGCGGGGAGCTCCTGCACCAGGCACTGTTTGCGGCCGAGCCGGATGACGCCGATCGCGAAGGCGACCGAGGTGAGCAGCACGAGGCCTTCCGGGACCATCGGGACGATGCCGCCGACGGTACGGGCGACGGACTCCTTGAGGTCGTGGTTCTTGACGACCAGCTGGGTGACGACCAGGCCGATCGCGGCCGGCACCATCATCCACGTCACGTACTTGAGGATCGTGGAGATGCCGGTGCGCAGTTCGGAGTGGACGAGCGTGAAGCGGGACGCCTCCTCGGCGAGCTGGGCGGCGTAGGCCTCCCGGCCGACCTTGGTGGCCCGGAAGGCGCCGACGCCGGCCACCACGAAGCTGCCCGACATCACCGCGTCGCCGGGCCGCTTGACGACGGGGTCGGCCTCGCCGGTGAGCAGCGACTCGTCGATCTCCAGGCCGTCCGCCTCGACGCACACCCCGTCCACGGCCGCCTTGTCGCCGGGGCCGATCTCGATGACGTCGTCCAGGACGAGGCCGGAGGTGGAGACCTCGACGGCCGTGCCGCCACGGCGGACGGTGGGACGCGCCTCGCCGACGACGGCGAGCGAGTCCAGGGTCTGCTTGGCCCGCCACTCCTGGATGATGCCGATGCCGGTGTTGGCGAGGATCACGAACCCGAACAGGCCGTCCTGGATGGGCGCGACGGCGAGCATGACCAGCCACAGGACGCCGATGATCGCGTTGAACCGGGTGAAGACGTTCGCCCGGACGATCTCGCCGGCGGAGCGGCTGCTGCGGACCGGCACGTCGTTGACCTGACCGCGGGCGACGCGGTCCGCGACCTCCGCTGCGGTCAGGCCGGTAGCCGTCGGCGCTGAGGCGGGGGCGTCGGTGTGGGCCATGGAACCGACGGTACGTGCGGATTTGGGGGTTCACCCCCCGAGGACGCCGAAGATCCGACCTGGGGAGGACAGGAGTAGTGCCGTGGTTGCAGTGCCCACCCCGAGGCGTCCCCGACGGCGTCCCCGACCGGAGGGTGAGCCGCCCCGGGCTGAAGTGCGAGCCGCGGGCCGAGGTTTCGCGCGCCCCCCCGGCGTCACACGGCGGAGGCGTCCGCCTGTTTCGTCGCCGCGGCCCGCTTGATCGCCGCGTCCCGCCTGCGGACGTACCAGATGCCGATGAGCCCCAGGCCGGCGCCGGCCAGGCAGGTCCACACCCACCACAGGCGGTCGTGGTCCTCGAACCAGCCGTAGAAGGGGAGCTGGACGAGGAAGAGGACGAACCAGAGGATCGTGCCGCCGGTGATGGTGGCGACCACGGGGCCCTCCAGGGGCTCCGGCGCCTCGTGCTTGGGGGTCCACTTCGCCATGGGGACAGCTTACGAGGCCATCACATCTACGCGCGGAGATGGCCGACCCGGACCTCATATGTTCATACTGAAACCGTTTACCCCTGACCACTTCTCTTCGTAGGAAACACCGAAACGATGCCCACGCCGGCCCCCGCCAAGGTCCCCGCCCCTGAACAGCCGGGAGCCAGGTCCGCCCACGGCGCTCTCGACCGCCACTTCCGGATCTCCGAACGGGGCAGCACCCTGTCCCGGGAGATCCGGGGCGGCTTCGCCACCTTCTTCGCGATGGCGTACATCATCGTGCTGAACCCGATCATCCTCAGCAGTGCCAAGGACATGTACGGGCACCAGCTCGACAACGGCCAGCTGGTCACCGCCACCTGTGTGACGGCCGCCTTCACCACGCTCCTCATGGGCGTGGTCGGCAACGTGCCCATCGCGCTGGCCGCGGGCCTCGGCGTGAACTCGGTGGTCGCGCTCCAGCTCGCGCCCCGGATGTCCTGGCCCGACGCCATGGGCATGGTCGTGCTCGCCGGGTTCGTGGTCATGCTCCTGGTCGCCACCGGGCTGCGCGAGCGCGTCATGAACGCGGTGCCCTTCGGCCTGCGCAAGGCCATCAGCATCGGCATCGGCCTGTTCATCATGCTGATCGGGCTCGTCGACTCCGGCTTCGTCAGCCGCATCCCGGACGCCGCCCACACCACCGTCCCGCTCCAGCTCGGCGCCGACGGTCACCTGAACGGCTGGCCGGTCCTCGTCTTCATCCTGGGCGCGCTGCTCACACTGGCCCTGATCACCCGCAAGGTGCCCGGCGCGATCCTCATCTCGATCGTCGCGATGACCGTCCTCGCGCTGGTCCTCAACGCGGTGGCGACCATCCCCTCCTGGGGCCTCACCACCCCCGAGTGGCCCGGCAGCCCCGTCGCCACCCCCGACTTCGGGCTGATCGGCGAGGTCAGCCTGTTCGGCGGGTTCGGCAAGGTCGGCGTCCTGACCGGCGTCCTCTTCGTCTTCACGGTCCTGCTGTCGTGCTTCTTCGACGCGATGGGCACGATCATGGGCGTCAGTGACGAGGCCAAGCTGACCAACGCCCAGGGCGAGATGCCCGGCATCAACAAGGTCCTCTTCGTCGACGGCCTCGCGGTCGCCGCCGGCGGCGCCAGCTCCTCCTCCGCCACCACCGCGTTCGTCGAGTCCACGGCCGGCGTCGGCGAGGGCGCCCGCACCGGCTTCGCGAACCTGGTCACCGGCTCGCTCTTCGCCGTGGCGCTGTTCCTCACGCCCGTCGCCACCATGGTGCCGTCCCAGGCCGCCACGCCGGCGCTGCTCGCGGTGGGCTACCTGATCCTGGCCGGGTCGGTCAAGGAGATCGACTGGGCCGATCACACCATCGCCGTCCCGGCCTTCATCACCATGGTGATGATGCCGTTCACCTACTCGATCACCAACGGCATCGGCATGGGCTTCATCGCCTTCGTCGTGCTGCGGCTGGCGGCAGGGCGCGGCCGGGAGGTCCCGGCGCCGATGTACGTAGTGTCCGCCGTGTTCGTCTTCTACTACCTGATGCCGGCACTCGGCCTCACCTGAGCCGCGGGAGCGGGACGGCGGGGTCGGCGGCCGGGCTCAGGTGCGCCCGTAGAACTCTTCCGTCTCGTCGACGGCGGTCTGGAACCGCTCGTCGAAGTCATCGCGAATGAGCGTCCGGACGACATAGTCCTGGACGCTCATTCCCCTTTTCGCGGCATGCTGCCGGAGCCGCTCGAGCAGCTCCCCGTCTATCCGCAGGCTGAGCACACTGGTCCCCATGAGACGAGGGTCGCGGGCACGTACCGCACCTCGGCCTCTTTCCGCTGCCTACTCACTCCTTCGAGTGACGCTGGGGTTTCCGTGGCCAGGGTCACGGGAATCCCCCTGCGCGCCAGCTTGTTTAGCCAGGGTAATGAGTTACGCTAAAGAGATGCCTGACCTCACCCATGGCGACGACGCTGCCGCCGTGAACTCCCTGCGATCGGCCGTGATGCGGCTGTCCCGTCGACTCAAGCACCAGCGGGTCGACGAGTCACTGAGCCCCACCGAGATGTCGGTGCTCGGCACCCTCTCCCTCTGCGGCAGCGCCACCCCCGGCGAACTCGCCCGCAAGGAACACGTGCAGCCGCCCTCGATGACCCGCATCGTGGCGCTGCTGGAGGCCAAGGGCCTGGTCCGGCTGGAGCCGCACCCCGAGGACCGCCGCCAGAAGGTCGTCACCAAGACCGAGCAGGCCGAGGCCATGCTCGCGGAGAGCCGCGCCAAGCGGAACGCCTTCCTGGCCACCCTGGTCGACGGCCTCGACGAGGACGAGTGGGCGAAACTGCGCGCCGCCGCCCCCGTGCTGGAGAAGCTCGCACACCTGTAACCCCATGCCGAGGAGGCGACCCTTTTGAGTTCGGGACCCGGAGCAGACTCCGCCCCCGCACCGACCGCCCACGAGACCCTTGCCGGGAAGCCCGCCAAGTCATCCACGTCGTCCACGTCGTCCATGTTCAGCTCCCTGAAGGTCAGGAACTACCGCCTGTTCTTCCTGGGCCAGGTCGTCTCCAACATCGGCACCTGGATGCAGCGCATCGCCCAGGACTGGCTGGTGCTCAGCCTCACCGGCTCCGCCACCGCCGTCGGCGTCACGACGGCCCTGCAGTTCCTGCCGATGCTGCTCTTCGGGCTCTACGGCGGCGTCCTCGTCGACCGGCTGCCCAAGCGCCGCACGCTGCTGTTCACCCAGTCCGCGATGGCCCTCACCGGCATCGCGCTCGCCGTCCTCAGCCTCTCCGGTCACGTCCAGGTCTGGCACGTCTACGTCGCCGCGTTCGCCGTCGGCCTCGCGACGGTCCTGGACAACCCCGCACGGCAGACCTTCGTCTCCGAGATGGTCGGACCCGACCAGCTCCAGAACGCGGTCAGCCTCAACTCCGCGAACTTCCAGTCGGCCCGGCTGATCGGCCCCGCCGTGGCCGGCGTGATGATCACCGGCGTCGGCACCGGCTGGGCGTTCCTCTTCAACGGCCTGTCCTTCGTCGCGCCCCTCGCCGGCCTGCTGTTGATGCGCTCGCGCGACCTGCACGCCGTCGAACGCGCCCCGCGCGGCAAGGGCCAGCTGCGGGAGGGCCTCCAGTACGTCGCCGGCCGCCCCGACCTCATCTGGACGATCGTCCTGGTCGGGTTCGTCAGCACCTTCGGGTTCAACTTCCCCGTCTACCTCTCGGCCTTCGCCGACGACGTCTTCCACGCGGGCGCGGGCTCCTACAGCCTCTTCAACACGCTCATGGCGGTCGGTTCCCTCGCCGGCGCCCTGCTCGCGGCCCGCCGCGGCACGGCCCGGATGCGGGTGCTGGTCGCCGGGGCGGTGGCCTTCGGAGCGATGGAGATCGTGGCCGCCACGGCCCCCTCCCTGTGGCTGTTCGCCCTGCTCATGGCCCCGATCGGGATGTTCGGCATGACGGTCAACGTCACCGCGAACAGCAGCGTCCAGCTGGGCACCGACCCGGCCATGCGGGGCCGCGTGATGGCCCTGTACATGATGGTGTTCATGGGCGGCGCCCCGATCGGCGCGCCGATCGCCGGCTGGATCACCGACGCGTACGGCGTGCGGGCCGGCATGGCGGCCGGCGGCGCCGTCTCGGCCGCCGCGGCCGTCACCGTCGGCCTGGTCCTGGCCCGGATGGGCGACCTGCGCCTGTCGGTCCGCTGGCACCACGGCCACCCGAGCGTGCGCCTCGTCCCGCGCGCGGAGCGGGAACTCGCCACAGTCGCCTGACGCCCGCCCCGCCGGCCGGTGGACGCGGGCGGCCCGTCAGCCGGTGGGCGTGGCGGGCGGGCCCACTCTCCGGGCCAGCACCTGCCCGGGCCACTGATGCTCCCCGACCGTGTACGCCTGCGTCGGGGTGAAGCCGTTGGCCTCGTAGTAGGCGACGAGCCTGCGGTCGTCGCCCGCGTAGCAGTCCACCCGCAGCAGTCCGACGCCCGCCCGCCGGGTCGCCTCGGCGGCGTGCTCGAGCAGTGCGCCGCCCACGCCGTGGCCCTTGAAGCGCCGGTCAGAGGCCAGCCAGTGGATGTACCGCTCGGGCTCCCCGGGCGGCGGGAGGTGCGCGAGGTACGCGCCGGGCGCGTCGGTGAGCGTGAGGGCGGCGGCCGGCTCGCCGTCGGCCTCGGCGACGAACGCCCACCCCTCCTCCAGGTACCGGACCACGGACTCGACCGTCTTCGGGTTCTCCGACAGGGGCTTCGTCCCCCACTGGCCGGGTCGCCCCTGTGCGACGAGCCACGCCACGCTGCTGTCGAGCATGGCGAGCATCACCGGGACGTCGTCGGGTCCGCCTTCTCTGATGGTGATCCGCATGACGCCCATATTGCCGGGCGCGCTGCCGGTCCCGCCGGGAAAATCAGGGGCATGAGACTCTTCGCCGCCGTGCTGCCCCCGGACGACATCGCCGACGAACTCGCCGCCGAGGCCGCCCGGTTGCGCACGCTGCCCGGTGCGGACGGGCTGCGCTGGACGGACCGCGCCGGCTGGCACTTCACCCTCGCCTTCTACGGAGAGGTCGACGACGTCCTCGTCCCGGAGTTGTCGGCACGGCTGCAGCGGGCCGCGCACCGCGGTGCGCCCTTTCCGCTGGCCGTGCGCGGCGGCGGCGCGTTCGGGCACGGGCGGGCGCTGTGGGCGGGGGCGGCCGGGGACGTGCCCGCGCTGCGGCTGCTGGCCGACCGGGCGGAGGCGGCGGGGCGCAAGGCGGGCCTGGACATGGGCGGGCACCGCCGCTACACGGCGCACCTGACCCTGGCCCGCAGCCGGGACGAGGTGGACGTCCGGGCGTACGTCGAGGCGCTGGACGCCTTCGCGGGCCGGACCTGGACGGTGGGGGAGCTGGTGCTGGTCCGCAGCAACCTGCCGAGGTCCGGCGTCCCCGGGGAGCAGCCCCGCTACGAACCGGCCGGGCGCTGGCCGCTCGGCGGGGCCGGTTAGGCTCGACGGGTGGACCCGAAGACCCGGAACCGGATCATGGCCGGTGTGCTCGTGCTGTTGTTCGTCGTGGTGGCGGTGGCGGCGGCCGTCGGAAAGTGACCTGAGCGATCTCGGGCCGACCGTCCGACGGCGGCCGTCGTCAGCGCGCCGTGCCCGGTGCGGGCGCGGGGCCGCCCCCTACCAGGCGAAGGCCTCCGGAGACGGTCCCGGGCCGGGGAAGATTTCATCGAGGCCGGTCAACAGTTCCTCGCCCAGCTCCAGTTCGACCGCGCGCAGCGCCGAGTCGAGCTGCTGCGCGGTGCGCGGGCCGACGATCGGGCCCGTCACGCCGGGCCGGTTGAGCAGCCAGGCCAGCGCGGCCTCGCCGGGCTCGACGCCGTGCTTCTCGAGCAGGTCCTCGTAGGCCTGGATCTGCGCGCGCGTGCCGGTGTCGGCGAGGGCGTCGGCGGCCCGCCCGGAGGCGCGGCGACCGCCCTCGGCCTGCTTCTTGATGACCCCGCCCAGCAGTCCGCCGTGCAGCGGGGACCAGGGGATGACCCCGAGGCCGTACTCCTGCGCGGCCGGGATCACCTCCATCTCGGCGCGCCGCTCGGCCAGGTTGTAGAGGCACTGCTCGCTGACGAGGCCGATCGTGCCGCCGCGCCGGTCGGCGGTCTCGTTGGCCTGGGCGATCTTGTAGCCGGGGAAGTTGGACGATCCCGCGTAGAGGATCTTCCCCTGCTGCACCAGCACGTCGACGGCCTGCCAGATCTCCTCGAAGGACGTGGCGCGGTCGATGTGGTGGAACTGGTAGAGGTCGATGTGGTCGGTCTGCAGCCGCTTGAGGCTGGCGTCGACTGCCCGCCGGATGTTCAGCGCGGAGAGCTTGTCGTGGTTGGGCCAGGCGTCGCCGTCGGCGGCCATGTTCCCGTACACCTTGGTGGCGAGGACGACCTTGTCGCGCCGGTCGCCGCCCTTCGCCAACCAGTTCCCGATGATCGATTCCGTACGGCCCTTGTTCTCGCCCCACCCGTACACGTTGGCCGTGTCGAAAAAGTTGATGCCCGCCCCGAGTGCCGCGTCCATGATGGCGTGACTGTCGGCTTCGTCGGTCTGCGGGCCGAAGTTCATGGTGCCGAGGACGAGGCGGCTGACCCTGAGTCCGGTGCGTCCGAGCTGCGTGTACTTCATGGAACTCAAGCCAACGTCTTGGAGTGCGCTCGATGCAAGGGGGACGGCCGGGGGCGGGTCAGTCGCGGGGGAACTCGTCGGTCCTGAGGGTGAGGCCGAGGGGGGCGGAGAGGTCGATCTCCGCGCCGAAGGCGACGGACAGTTCACTCAGGTACTCGCCGTCCTTGGGCTCGGTGAACAGATGGCACTTGCCCTGGTAAGGATCGGCGATCAAGAGGACGGGGACCTCGGCGGTGGCGTAGGCGGTCTTCTTGGGGCCGTAGTCGTTGGCCGCCGTACCGTTCGAGATGACCTCGGCGACGAACTCCACGTCCTCGTAATGCCAGCGCCCTTCGTCGTCCTTCTCGGCGGACTCGCAGAGCTTGACGACGTCTGGGCAGAACCCGTTCTCGTGGCCGGGGAAATCGATGCGGACGTCCGAGAAGACCCTGACGCCCTTCCCGAACCTGTGGCGCAGGGCGATGGCGATCTGGAAGATGATTTCCCAGTGGGTTTCCCGTTGCGGTGTCATGTGGACGTTGCCCCCGACGATCTCGACCCTGAATCCTTCGGGGACGGGCATCCGCTCAAGCCGCTCGAACCATTCGTCCAAGCGCCTGGTGTTCTCGTCGGCCATGTCGATCTCGATCCTGTCTTCCAGGACGGTCATCTGGCGCTCCTCCCCGGCCGCCCCCACGGACGAGTGCAGCCGCGCGGTACAACGATACGCACGGTGACCAGGGCACGGCGCGGAGCGCATATGCCAGAGACCGACGGGGTCGCGGGGCGTCAGCCCGCGTACTCCCCGCCCAGCTCCCACCCCTGGTGCATCGCCTCCGCGAAGGCCTCCGCCAGACGGTGTTCGCCGCTCGCGTTCGGGTGGGTGCCGTCGTAGGTGTCGGTGTCGATGTCCCAGGCCGGCGGGATCGAGGCCACCAGGATCGGGGAGTTCCGTTCGTCCAGGTCGGCGGCGGTCTTCGCCAGGAGTTCGTTGAACAGGTCGACCTGGGCGGCGAAGGGCTCGTCGTTGGCTGCGCGGACGTTGGGGATGACCGGCAGCCACACCATGGCGATCCGGGGGTTCGCGGCACGGGCCTCGGCGGCGAAGACGCGCGCGTTCGCCGCGGTCTGCTCGGCGTTCGTGTAGAAGCCCAGGTCGATCAGGCCGAGCGAGACCAGCAGGACGTCGGCCCGCGTCGTGCGCACCGCCTCGCGGATCAGCGGGGCCATCTGCTGCCAGCCCTCGCCCCAGCCCGCCAGATGCCCGCGGGGGAAGTCGGGGTCGGCGTACGCGTACGAGGTGGGCGCGTCCGCCGCCTTGTCGTAAAGGGTCTCGCGGGGGCCGACCAGGGTGAACGGCCCGCCGTACGCAGCGCACAGGTGCCGCCACATGCGGTAGCGCCAGGTGTGGTCGCCCGTGCTGCCGATCGTCATCGAGTCGCCTACGGGCATGAACCTGAGCATCCGCTCATGATGCTGGATCACGGCGGTGGGCGGGGGCGTGAAGCCCGGCACGGGGGTGTGAGGCCTGCCACGGAGCCTCGAACGACGGTGCGGGATGGCACGCTTGTGGGCATGCGCCGATCTTTCGCCGTCCGGGCCGGAGCCCTGCTCGCCGGAGTCCTTCTCTCGGGTGCCTTCAGCGTGCTCGCCGCGTCCACCGCGCCCGCCGCGTTCGCGGCCGACGGCGACAAGGGCTTCACCGTCGAGGACCCGCGCATCACCGAGTCCAGCGGTCTCGCCGCCTCACGTCAGCACCCCGGGATCTACTGGACCCACAACGACAGCGACGACGGCCCCTATCTCTACGCCGTCGACAGCGCGACCGGGAAGACCGTCGCCCGGATCACCCTGACCGGCGTCGGCACGCCCCGTGACGTCGAGGCGATCTCCATCGGCCCGGGCAACGAGATCTGGGTCGGCGACATCGGCGACAACCTCGGCGGCACCTGGAAGTACGTGTGGATCTACCGGCTGCCCGAGCCGAAGAAGCTGGTCGACCGGACCGTCAAGGCCACGCAGTACGTCGTGAAGTACTCCGACGGGCCCCGCGACGCCGAGTCGCTGCTCGTGCACCCCAGGACCGGGCGGGTCTACATCATCGACAAGAAGGAGGACGGCGGGCACCTCTACGAGGGGCCGGCGAAGCTCTCCACCTCCGGGGCGAACATCTTCAAGCCCATCGCTCCCGTCGACCTGTGGGCCACCGACGCCGCCTTCTCCCCGGACGGCGGCGAGCTCGCCGTCCGCGGCTACTTCGGGGGCATCTCCTACGCGTGGAACGGCGGGAAGATCAAGCGTGAGGGGCGGCTCGACGTGCCGCTGCAACGGCAGGGGGAGTCCGTGAGCTACTCCGCGGACGGGTCCGAGCTGATGTACGGGAGCGAGGGCGCAGGGAGTTCGGTGGTGGCGGAGGACGCGCCCGCGGGGGCCTCGTCGAGCTCCGAGAAGCCGTCCGGGGGCGGGGGTTCGAGTGCCTCCGGCGGCGGCGACGGCTCGTCGGCCACGGGCGGCGTCAAGGTCGGCGCGCTCGCCGTCGCGGCGCTGTGCGCCGTCGTCTTCGGCTTCCGGCGGCTGCGGCGCCGGCGCTGAGGGCGCGGCGGCCCCGAGGGCGTGGGATGGGCGCGGGGGAGGGCGGCGGGCCGTTCTGCGCGAACGGGACCGCCGTACTTCTTGACGTGGTCATGGTGTGTCAGTTTCCTGGGGAGTGCGCGGTGGATGGGAGCGCTCCCATCCCGTTCCGGGCCCGCGCCTCCCGAGAGGAAGCAGCGAGATGTTCCGCAACAGCTTGCGAAGAGTGCTGTGCGGCGTTGCCGCCGCGCTTTTGATACCGCTGGGCGCCGGTTCCGCAGGGGCGGCGATCGACTCCGGTGCGGCCGGCGTTCGTGCGGCCGACGCCGGGGCCGGTTACTGGCACACCAGCGGCCGCCAGATCCTCGACGCCGCCGGGCAGCCGGTCCGGATCGCCGGGATCAACTGGTTCGGCTTCGAGACCGGCAACTACGTCGTGCACGGTCTCTGGTCCCGTGACTACAAGAGCATGATCGACCAGATGAAGTCGCTGGGCTACAACACGATCCGCATCCCGTACAGCGACGACATCTTCAAGAGCTCGACCGTCCCCAACAGCATCGACTTCAGCAGCGGCAAGAACGCCGGCCTCCAGGGCCTCACCTCGCTCCAGGTCCTGGACAAGCTCGTCTCGTACGCCGGGCAGGACGGCCTGAAGGTCATCCTCGACCGGCACCGGCCGGACTCCGGGGGACAGTCGGCCCTCTGGTACACGGCGGCCGTCCCCGAGTCGACGTGGATCGCCAACCTCAGGTCCCTCGCGACCCGTTACAAGGGCCAGGACGCGGTCGTCGGCATCGATCTGCACAACGAGCCGCACGATCCGGCCTGTTGGGGCTGCGGCGACACGGCGACCGACTGGCGGCTGGCCGCGCAGCGGGCCGGGAACGCGGTCCTGTCGGCCAACCCCGACCTGCTGATCTTCGTCGAGGGCGTGCAGACCTTCAACGGGGTGTCCGGCTGGTGGGGCGGCAACCTGATGGGCGTCGGCCAGTACCCGGTGCAGCTCGACGTGGCGAACCGGGTCGTGTACTCGGCCCACGACTACGCGACGAGCGTCGCCCAGCAGAGCTGGTTCAGTGACCCGGCGTTCCCGGCGAACATGCCCGGGATCTGGGACAAGTACTGGGGCTACATCTTCAAGCAGAACATCGCGCCGGTGTGGGTGGGCGAGTTCGGCACCACGCTCCAGTCCACGGTGGACCAGAAGTGGCTGGCGGCGCTGGTGAGTTACCTGCGTCCGACCTCGACGTACGGCGCCGACTCCTTCCACTGGACCTTCTGGTCGTGGAACCCCAACTCCGGTGACACGGGCGGCATCCTGAAGGACGACTGGCAGACCGTGGACACCGTGAAGGACGGATACCTGACGAGCGTCAAGGCGCCCGGCTTCCCCGGCACGGGCGGCGGCGGAGGCGGTGGCGGGGGCGGCGGAGGCACGGCCGCGTGCAGCGCCGCCTACACCGTCAGCAGCGACTGGGGCGGCGGCTTCAACGCCGAGGTGAAGGTCACCAACACCGGGACCACGCCTCTGTCGTCCTGGAAGGTCACCTGGACCTGGAGCGGCGCGCAGCGGGTGACGAGCATGTGGAACGCGTCGTACACGCAGAGCGGTGCGACGGTGACCGCGTCCAACGCCGCGCACAACGGCACGGTGGCGGCGGGCGGTTCGACGAGCTTCGGCTTCGGCGGAGCGCCGGGGGGCGGCGGCGCGCCGTCGGTGACCTGCACGGCGGCCTGAGACGAGTGTGACCTGCACGGCGTTGTGGGAGCGGGGCGCCCGGTGAGGTGTTCGCCGGGCGCCCCGACCGTGGTTCCGGCGGTCTGTGAGGCGCCTGTGAAGCAAACGAGTTCAAAATTGTCGGCCGAAACGCTTCTTGCGGCCGGGCTTCTTCGGAAAGATCCAGTCGGGACCGTGAACCTTCCGGTCCCGTCGAACTCCCGATGGCGTGAAGGAACTTCATGAGAAGAAGCACAGCCGTACTGTGCGGCGCGACCGTCGTGCTGGCCGGGAGCCTCACGGCCGTCCCGGCCGAGGCCACGACGTCGCAGTCCGTCGCCCAGGCCGCTGCCCAGGCCACGAGGGTCACCTGGAAGAAGTGCGCCACGGACGACGCCCCGACGCTGCAGTGCGCGTCGGTGAAGGTGCCGCTCGACTACGCCAAGCCGCAGGGCCGGAAGATAACCCTGGCCCTGTCCCGTGTCCCGCACACCGCGCACAAGTACCAGGGCCCGCTGCTGGTCAACCCCGGCGGCCCCGGCGGCAGCGGTCTGTCGCTCGCCCCGTTCGTCGCCTCCTCGCTGCCGAAGGCGGTCGCGTCCCAGTACGACGTCATCGGCTTCGACCCGCGGGGCGTGGGCAAGAGCCAGCCCGCCCTGGACTGCAAGCCGGGCTACTTCAACCCGGTCCGCCCGGACTCCGTGCCGCGCACCGCCGCGATCGAGAAGGCCAACCTCTCGCGCGCGAGGGCCTTCGCCAAGGCCTGCGGGACGAAGTACGCCTCCGTCCTGCCGTACATCAACACGGTCAACGCCGTGAAGGACATGGACGCGATCCGCAAGGCGCTCGGCGCCCAGAAGATCAACTACTTCGGCTACTCGTACGGCACGTACCTGGGCCAGGTCTACGCCAAGCTCTATCCGACCCGGGTGCGCCGCCTGGTGCTGGACTCGATCGTCGACCCCGGCGGGGTCTGGTACGACGCCAACATCTCGCAGGACTACGCCTTCGACGCCCGCCAGAAGGCGCTGATGGCGTGGATCGCCAAGTACGACGGCACGTACAAGCTCGGCACGGACCCGGCCAAGATCGAGGCCAAGTGGTACGCGATGCGCGCGGCGCTCGCCAAGCACCCGGCCGGCGGCAAGGTGGGCGCCTCCGAGCTGGAGGACACCTTCATCCCCGGCGGGTACTACAACGGCTACTGGCCCACCCTCGCCACGGCGTTCGCCGCCTACGCCAACGACAAGAACGTCACCCCGCTCGTCAAGGCGTACGAGGGCATCGCGGCGATCGACGCCTCCGGCGACAACGGCTACAGCGTCTACACCGCCGTGCAGTGCCGTGACGTCTCCTGGCCGCGCGACTGGAACCAGTGGCGCAAGGACAACTGGGCCGTGTACAAGAAGGCTCCGTTCATGGCCTGGAACAACGCCTGGTACAACGCGCCCTGCGCGTACTGGCCCACGAAGACGATGAAGCCGGTGAGCGTCGCCAACAGCAAGCTCCCGCCGGTGCTGCTGTTCCAGGCGACGAACGACGCGGCCACCCCCTACCAGGGCGGCGTCGCGGTCCACCGTCTGCTCAAGCACTCCAGCCTGGTGGTGGAGCAGGGCGGCGGCAACCACGGCATCACGCTGAGCGGCAACGCCTGCCTCGACAAGTACCTGGCCAAGTACCTCACCGACGGCACCGTGCCGCGCGGCTCCGGAGTGGCCGACGCGGTCTGCAAGAAGACCGCCGACCCCCAGCCGGCGGCCGCGGCGCGGTCCGCACTGGCCGCGGGTCAGCAGCCGGCTGCCGTGAGCTCCGCCGACACCCTGCACGGGCTGCTCGGCGTCCGCGGCTGACCGACCTGCCGCGGAACCGAACGCGAAGGGCGCCCGGTGCGGTCACCGGGCGCCCTTCCTTCGTGTGCGGAGCGGTTAGGCCGTGTTGCGCTAGAGCTTCTCGATCACGTAGTCGACGCACTTGGTCAGGGCCTCGACGTCCGACGGGTCGATCGCCGGGAACATCGCGACGCGCAGCTGGTTGCGGCCGAGCTTGCGGTAGGGCTCGGTGTCGACGATGCCGTTGGCGCGCAGCACCTTGGCGATCGCGGCGGCGTCGATCTCCTCCGCGAAGTCGATCGTGCCGATGACCTGGGAGCGCTTGGCCGGGTCGGTGACGAACGGGGTGGCGTGCTTCGACTCCTCGGCCCAGCCGTAGAGGCGGCTCGAGGAGTCCTTGGTGCGGGCCGTCGACCAGGCGAGGCCGCCCTGGCCGTTGATCCACTCCAGCTGCTGGTCGAGCAGGAAGAGGGTCGCCAGCGCCGGGGTGTTGTACGTCTGGTTCTTGCGGGAGTTGTCGATCGCCGTCGGCAGGCTGAAGAACTCCGGGATGTGGCGGCCGGACGCGTGGATGCGCTCGGCGCGCTCGATCGCGGCCGGGGAGAACACGCCGATCCACAGGCCTCCGTCGGAGGCGAAGGACTTCTGCGGGGCGAAGTAGTAGACGTCCGTCTCGGCGATGTCGACCGGCAGGCCGCCCGCGCCGGAGGTGGCGTCCACCAGGACCAGGGAGCCCTCGTCGGCGCCCTGGACGCGCCGGAGCGGGGCGGCGACACCGGTGGACGTCTCGTTGTGCGTGAACGCGTACACGTCGACGCCCGCCTCGGCGGCCGGCTCGGGGTGCGTGCCCGGGTCGGAGGAGATCACGGTGGGCTCGGCCAGCCAGGGGGCGAGCTTCGCGGCCTTCGCGAACTTCGAGCTGAACTCGCCGAACGTGAGGTGCTGCGACCTGTTCTCGATCAGGCCGTGGGTCGCGACGTCCCAGAACGCGGTCGAGCCGCCGTTGCCCAGGATCACCTCGTACCCGTCCGGGAGCTGGAACAGGTCGGCGATGCCCGCGCGCACCCGGCCGACCAGGTTCTTCACCGGGGCCTGGCGGTGGGAGGTGCCGAGGAGGGACGTGCCGGTGGCGGCCAGGGCGTCCAGCGCCTCCACCCGCACCTTGGAGGGGCCCGCGCCGAATCGACCGTCGGCGGGCTTGATGTCAGCAGGAATCTGGATCTCAGCCACGGAAGGGAGGTTAGCCGGTGCGGGAAACCTGGGTGAAACCTCGTCCGTCGGGTGAGACGCGTTTTCGGGGCGCCGTTTTGGTTTGCTGGACGCATGACGGATCTCCAGGACCTCGAGGGTGAGCTGCGGCGGGTCGTCCGGGGGGACGTGGACTTCGGGGTGACGGCCCGGGCGCTGGTCACCATGGACGCCTCCAACTACCGGCGTGTCCCGCTCGGCGTCGTCGCGCCGCGGGACGCCGACGACGTGGCGGCCGTCCTGGAGGTGTGCCGGTCGCACGCGGCGCCGGTCGTCGCGCGCGGCGGGGGCACGTCCATCGCGGGGCAGGCGACGGGGACGGGGGTGGTGCTGGACTTCACCCGGCACATGAACCGGCTGGTGTCGCTGGACGCGGGGGCGCGTACGGCCGTCGTGCAGCCGGGGCTGGTGCTCGACCGGTTGCAGGAGGCCGCGGCCCCGCACGGGCTGCGCTTCGGCCCCGACCCGTCCACGCACAGCCGGTGCACGCTCGGCGGGATGATCGGCAACAACGCGTGCGGGTCCCATTCGGTGGCCTGGGGGACCACGGCGGACAGCGTGCGCGAGCTGTCGGTGCTCACCGCGCGCGGGGACCGGCTGCGGCTCGGACGGGGGTGGGCCGGTGCGCCGGACGGGCTGCGGGCGCTGGTGGACGGCGACCTCGCGCGGCTGCGAACCGGTTTCCCCGACCTGCCCCGCCGTATCTCGGGATACGCGCTGGACGCGCTGCTGCCCGAGAACCGCGCCGACGTCGCACGTTCCTTCTGCGGCAGCGAAGGCACCCTGGGCGTGCTCACGGAGGCCGTCGTCCGTCTCGTCGAGGCGCCACGCGCGCGTGCGCTCGCGGTGCTCGGGTACGCCGACGAGGGCGCCGCCGCCGAGGCCGCGGCCGGACTGCTGCCGTTCGGGCCGCTGACGGTGGAGGGCATGGCGGCCGACCTGGTGCCGCGGGCGACGTCGGTCGCCCTGCCGCGCGGCGGCGCCTGGCTGTTCGTGGAGACCGGCGGCGGGTCGGCGGACGAGGCACACGCGCGTGCGCGGACCATCGTGCGCGCGGCCGACGCCCTGGACGCGCGGGTGGTGACGGACCCGGCCGGGCAACGGGTGCTGTGGCGGGTGCGGGAGGACGCCGCCGGCACGGCGACCCGGATGCCCGGCGGCGGCGAGGCGTGGCCCGGCTGGGAGGACTGCGCGGTGCCGCCCGCCCGGCTCGGCGGCTATCTGCGCGACTTCCGCGGGCTGCTCGCGCGCCACGGCCTGCGCGGCACGCCGTACGGGCACTTCGGGGACGGCTGCATCCACGTCCGTATCGACTTCGACCTGTTGTCGGAGGCCGGCGTCGCCCGTTTCCGGCGTTTCTCGGAGGAGCTGGCGGAGCTGGTCGTGTCGCACGGCGGCTCGCTCTCCGGCGAGCACGGGGACGGGCAGGCGCGGGCCGAACTGCTGCCCCGGATGTACGGGGCCGAGCTGGTCGCGCTGTTCGAGCGGGCCAAGGGCGTGTGGGACCCGGACGACCTGCTCAACCCGGGGATGCTGGTGCGCCCCGCGCCCCTCGACACCGGCCTGCGCTTCTCCGTCCTGCCGCGCGAGCCGGTGGACGTGGAGTTCGGCTACCCGTCTGACGGCGGCGACTTCGCGGCGGCGGTGCGCCGGTGCGTGGGGGTCGCGAAGTGCCGCACGACGGCGGGGGCGACGGGACCCGCGGGTGCTCCCGGTGCGGCGGGGGAGGCGGGGGTGATGTGCCCGTCGTTCCGGGCCACGGGCCGCGAGGAGCACTCCACGCGCGGCCGGGCCAGGCTGCTGCACGAGATGCTGGCCGGCGAGCTGGTGACGGACGGCTGGCGCTCCACCGAGGTCCGGGACGCGCTGGACCTGTGCCTGTCCTGCAAGGGCTGCCGCTCGGACTGCCCGGTCGAGGTCGACATGGCCACCTACAAGGCGGAGTTCCTGCACCACCACTACGCGGGCCGCCGCCGCCCGGCCGCGCACTACAGCATGGGGCGGCTGCCGGTGTGGCTGCGGTGGGCGGCGCGGCTGCGCGCGGCGGCGGCCGTGAACGCGCTGGCCTCCGTGGGACCGCCCGCCCGGCTCGCGAAGCGGTTGGGCGGGATCGCGCCGGAGCGGGCGCTGCCGCGGCTGGCGCGCGAGACGTTCAGCGCGTGGTGGCGAGGGAGGCGGGCCGGAGGCGGGCCCGTGAGCGGGTCGGCGCCCGCGAGCCGGGAACCGGGCGACCTGGTCGTCCTGTGGCCCGACACCTTCACCGAGCACCTCTCGCCGTCCGTGGGCCGGGCGGCCGTCCGGGTGCTGGAGGCGGCCGGGCTGCGGGTGGCGCTGCCGCCCACACTGCGGATGCGGGGGCGGCCGGTGGGCGACGGACGGTCCCGGAGCGCGGCCGCATTGCTGACCGCCCGCCGGGGCCGGGTCTGCTGCGGGCTGACGTACGTCTCCACCGGTCAGCTCGACCACGCGCGCGCGGTGCTGCGCCGCACGCTCGACCTGATGGAACCGGTGCTGGAGACGGCCGCCCCGGTCGTCGTCCTGGAGCCGAGCTGCGCGGCCGCCCTGCGCACCGACCTGCCCGAGCTGCTGCACGACGACCCGCGCGCGGGCCTTCTCGCCGCCCGCGTCCTCACGTTCGCGGAGGCCCTGGAACGGCACGCCCCCGACTGGACCCCGCCCCGCCTGGACCGTCCGGCGGTCGGACAGACCCACTGCCACCAGCATGCGGTGCTGGGCGACGCGGCCGAACGGCGGCTGCGCGCGGCCGCGGGTCTCACCGGCGACCTGAGCGGCGGCTGCTGCGGCCTGGCGGGCGACTTCGGCTTCACGGCGGGTCACTTCGAGGTGTCGGCGGCCTGCGCGGAGGAGAGGCTTCTGCCGTCCGTGCGGACCGCCCCCGAGGACGCGCTGGTGCTGGCCGACGGCTACTCCTGCCGCACCCAGCTGGAGCAGCTGGCGGGGGTGCGGGGGAGGCACCTGGCGGAGGTCCTGGCGGAGGCCCTGCCGCAGGCGCCGGCGGGGCTTTCGGACGGCGAGGGTGCACCCACGCGCGCGTAGAGCACGGGGACACGCGGACGCGGGCGGCGTCAGGGCCGCGGGAGGGCGGCGACGGGCTCCTAGGGTGGCCGCAGCGGTCGTACGGCCGGCTGAACGGTCCCTCGGAGGAGCTCCGCGTATGAGTCTGTGTGTCCGGTCCATCAGCCGTGACGAGCACCTGGCGTTCGTCGCGGGACGTCCCTCCGTCAGTCACCTGCAGATCCCCTCGTGGGGCGATGTGAAGCCGGACTGGCGGGCCGAGAGCCTGGGGTGGACCGACGGGACGGGTGCGCTCGTGGGGGCCGGACTGGTGCTGCTGCGGCCGCTGCCGAGGCTGCGCAGGTATCTGGCGTACCTGCCCGAGGGGCCGGTCGTCGACTGGCACGCGCCGGATCTCGCCGAGCGCTGGCTGGCGCCGATGCTCGCGCACCTGAGGGAGCGGGGGGCGTTCTCGGTGAGGATGGGTCCGCCCGTCGTCGTACGGCGCTGGAGCGCCGACGCCGTCAAGGCGGCCGTCGCCGACCCCGACCTCCACCGGCTGGGGGACGTCGAGCCGACCTCGTACGAGCAGGGCGCCCAGGACATCGCCGATCGGCTGCGCCGGGCCGGCTGGCGGCAGGCCGAGCGGGGCGGCGAGGACGGTTTCGCGGCCGGCCAGCCGCGCCACGTCTTCCAGGTGCCGTTCGCGGGGCGGTCGCTGGACGACGTCCACAGCGGTCTGAACCAGCAGTGGCGGCGCAACATCAAGAAGGCGGAGAACGCGGGCGTGAAGGTGGTCCGGGGCGGGGCCGAGGACCTGCCGGTGTTCTACGGGCTGTACACCGAGACCGCCGAACGCGACCGCTTCGTGCCGCGCCCGCTGTCCTACTTCCAGCGGATGTGGAGCGCGCTGAACGCCGAGCGGCCCGACCGCATGCGCCTCTATCTCGCGCACCACGACGGGGAGGTCCTCGCCGCGGCCACCATGCTGACCGTCGGCGAGCACGTCTGGTACTCCTACGGCGCCTCCACCGGCCGCAGACGCGAGGTCCAGCCCAACAACGCCATGCAGTGGCGCATGATGACGGACGCGTACGAGCAGGGTGCGGCCGTCTACGACCTGCGGGGGATCACCGACACGCTGGACGAGTCCGACCACCTGCTCGGCCTGCTCCGCTTCAAGGCGGGCACGGGCGGCCAGGCGGTCGAGTACCTGGGCGAGTGGGACTTCCCCCTCAACAAGCTGCTGCACAGAGCCCTGCACCTGTACCTGGGCCGCCGATAGGCCCCCGGCCCCGGCCCCGGCCTCCGCTCCCGGCCTCCGCCTTCCGGCCTCCGCTCCCCGACTTCGCTTCCCGGCCTCCGCTCCCCGACTCCGGCCTCGATGTCTCGCAGCCTGAGACAGAGGCATAAAGGGTTCACACACCTGTCGGGGTCCACTAATCTGGACTCGGCAGTGCATCAAGATGAACACGCCGCGTCGAACTCGCCGAGCCGAACACCTGGACCGCCCGTGACCACCCCCGACACAGCCGCCGCCACCCCCGTCCCTGCCGCCTCACCGCTGACTCCCGGCGCTCCCGCGGCCGGCCCGGGCCGGTTCGGCTCCCTCGGTCCCGTCGGCCTGGTGCTCGCCGGCGGGATCTCGGTGCAGTTCGGCGGCGCGCTCGCGGTGACCCTGATGCCGAGGGCGGGCGCCCTGGGTGTGGTGGCGCTGCGGCTGCTGGTGGCCGCCGTGGTGCTGCTGGTCGTCTGCCGGCCGCGGCTGCGCGGCCACTCGCGCGCCGACTGGGGCACGGTCGTCGTCTTCGGCGTCACGATGGCCGCGATGAACGGCCTGTTCTACCAGGCGCTGGACCGCATCCCGCTGGGCCCGGCGGTGACGCTGGAGGTCCTCGGCCCGCTGGCCCTCTCGGTCGTCGCCTCGCGTCGCGCGCTGAACCTGGTGTGGGCCGCGCTGGCCCTCGTGGGCGTGTTCCTGCTCAGCGGCGGTGGGGGCGGCGCAGGCTTCGGGGCGCTCGACCCGGCGGGCGTCGCGTTCGCGCTGGGCGCCGGCGCGATGTGGGCGGCGTACATCGTCTTCAGCGCCCGCACCGGCCGACGGTTCCCGCAGGCGGACGGGCTCGCCCTCGCGATGGCGGTGGGCGCGCTGCTCTTCCTCCCGCTGGGCCTCGTGGAGTCGGGCGCGAAGCTCGCCGACCCGGTGACGCTGGGCCTGGGCGCGGCGGTGGCCCTGCTGTCCTCGGTCCTGCCCTACACCCTCGAACTGCTCGCCCTGCGCCGTCTGCCCGCGTCCACCTTCGCGATCCTGATGAGCCTGGAGCCGGCCATCGCCGCCACCGCGGGCTTCCTCATCCTCGACCAGGCCCTGACCACGGTCCAGGCGGCTGCGATCGCCCTGGTCGTGGCAGCAAGCATGGGCGCGGTACGGACCCAGGTCGGGCGGGGCAAGGCGGCTGTCCCGGAGGCGTGAGAGCGACTTCGCAGGCGCGTGCGCCGGCTCTTCGATCCCGCAGAACCGCCGTGACCCTGGCCGCGGTCCCGGCCGGAATGCCTGCCGGAATGCCTGCCGGAATGCCCGGGCAGAAATTATGCAAGCATGCTTGATTGTTTTTGGGGGCGCTGCCATGCTCCCTCCCATGGCCGACCCCATCCCCGTGCTCGACGACCTCCGTGCCGAAAGCGACGAACTCGACCGGCTGGTGGCCGGGTTGGGAGCGGCGCAGTGGGCGCTGCCGACGCCCGCGCCCGGCTGGACCGTCGCGCACCAGATCGCGCATCTCGCCTGGACCGACCGTTCCTCCGTGCTGGCCGTGACCGACCGGGACGCCTTCGCCCGTGAGGTCGAGAAGGCGCTGGCCGCGCCCGGCGACTTCGTGGACAACGGCGCCGAGGAGGGGGCCGCGCAGCCGCCCGGGCAGCTCCTCGCGGACTGGCGGACCGGGCGCGACGCCTTGCAGGAGGCGTTGCGCGCCGCCCCGGCGGGTGCGCGCTTCCCCTGGTACGGGCCGCCGATGGCCGCCGCCTCGATGGCCACCGCGCGACTCATGGAGACCTGGGCCCACGGCCTGGACGTGGCGGACGCGTTGGGGGCGGAGCCCGTGCCGACCGACCGGCTCCGGCACATCGTGCGCCTCGGCGTCCGCACCCGTGACTTCGCGTTCGGCGTGCACGGCCTGCCCACGCCCTTCGAGGAGTTCCGTGTGGAACTGCGGAGCCCCTCGGGGCAGTCGTGGACGTACGGTCCCGAGGACGCCGCCGACCGGGTCACCGGCTCCGCCTACGACTTCTGCCTCCTGGTGACCCAGCGCGCCCACCGCGCCGACCTCGGTCTGCGCGCCGAGGGCCCCGACGCCGACCGCTGGCTGGACGTCGCCCAGGCCTTCGCGGGCCCGCCCGGCAGCGGCCGTCCGCCGAAGGGGACGGCGTCGTGAGCGTGCTGCGCGTGGGCAACGCCTCCGGCTTCTACGGCGACCGCTTCGACGCCCTCCGCGAGATGCTCACCGGCGGCGAGCTGGACGTCGTCACCGGCGACTACCTGGCCGAGCTGACCATGCTGATCCTGGGCCGCGACCGGCTGAAGGATCCCGCCGCCGGTTACGCCCGCACCTTCCTGCGGCAGCTCGAGGAGTGCCTCGGCCTCGCCCACGAGCGCGGGGTGCGGATCGTCGCCAACGCCGGCGGCCTCAACCCGGCCGGGCTCGCCGACGCCGTGCGGGCGTCGGCGGACCGGCTCGGCATCCCGGTGCGCGTCGCGCACGTCGAGGGCGACGACCTCGGCCCCGCGTTCCCCGGCAGCCTCACCGCCCACGCCTACCTCGGCGGCTTCGGCATCGCCGCCTGTCTGCGCGAGGGCGCGGACGTCGTGGTCACCGGGCGGGTCACCGACGCGGCCCTGGTCACCGGCCCCGCCGCCGCCCGTTTCGGCTGGGGGCCGCGGGAGTACGACCGCCTCGCGGGCGCGGTCGTCGCCGGTCACGTCCTGGAGTGCGGGACACAGGCGACGGGCGGCAACTACGCGTTCTTCGCCGACGGCGGCGCCGGCCGTGACCTGCGGCGGCCCGGCTTCCCGCTCGCCGAGATCCACGAGGACGGCAGCTGCGTCATCACCAAGCACCCCGGCACGGGCGGTTTCGTCGACGTCGGCACGGTGACCGCCCAGCTGCTGTACGAGACGGGCGGCGCCCGGTACGCCGGCCCCGACGTCACCGCCCGGCTGGACACCGTGCGGCTCACCCAGGACGGCCCGGACCGGGTCCGGATCGACGGCGTGCGCGGCGAGGCCCCGCCACCCGCCCTCAAGGTCGGCCGCACCCGCCTCGGCGGCTTCCGCAACGAGGTCGTCTTCGTGCTCACCGGCCTCGACATCGAGGCCAAGGCGGCACTGGTGCGCGAGCAGATGACCGACGCGCTCGCCGAGTCGCCCCCAGCGGACGTCCGCTGGGAACTCGTCCGCACCGACCGACCCGACGCCGACACCGAGGAGACCGCCGGCGCGCTGCTGCGACTCGTCGCGCGCGACCCCGAAGAGGGCGTCGTCGGGCGGGCGTTGAGCGGGGCCGCCGTCGAGCTGGCGCTGGCCAGCTACCCCGGCTTCCATCTCCTCGCGCCCCCCGGCAAGGGCTCCCCGTACGGCGTGTTCGAGGCCTCGTCCGTCCCGCAGGGGGACGTCGAGCACGTCGCCGTCCTGCACGACGGCCGCCGCCTGACCGTCCCCGCGCCGCCGGCCGACGGCACCCGCCCGCTCGAGGCGGCGCCGGAACCCGACCTGCCCGAACCGCTGTCGCCCGGCCCCGTGCGGCGCGCACCCCTCGGGCTGGTCGCGGGCGCCCGCAGCGGCGACAAGGGCGGCGACGCCAACGTCGGCGTCTGGGCGCGGACGGACGACGCCTGGCGCTGGCTCGCCCACGAGCTGACGACCGACCGGCTGCGCGAACTCCTCCCCGAGTGCCGCACCCTGACCGTCACCCGGCACGCCCTGCCCCGGCTGCGCGCCCTGAACTTCGTCGTCGAGGGCCTGCTCGGCGCCGGCGTGGCCGACCGGCACCGCTTCGACCCACAGGCCAAGGCGCTCGGCGAATGGCTGCGCTCCCGCTGTCTGGACATCCCGGAGGCCCTCCTTTGACGGTCATCACGTCCGCCCTCGACATCCACGGCCCCGACCACCGTGCCCACCGCGAGGCCATGCTCGACAAGCTGGCCGGCCTCGAGGCCGAGCACGCCAAGGCGTCGGCCGGAGGCGGCGAGAAGTACGTCGCCCGGCACCGCGCGCGCGGCAAGCTCCTCGCCCGCGAGCGCATCGAGCTGCTCCTCGACCCCGACACGCCGTTCCTGGAACTGTCGCCGCTGGCCGCCTGGGGCAGCGACCACGCCGTCGGCGCGTCCCTCGTGACCGGCATCGGCGTCGTCGAGGGCGTGGAGTGCCTGATCACCGCCAACGACCCGACCGTGCGGGGCGGCGCCACCAACCCCTGGTCGCTGAAGAAGGCCCTGCGGGCCAACGACATCGCGCTCACCAACCGGCTGCCCTGCATCAGCCTGGTCGAGTCCGGCGGCGCCGACCTGCCCTCCCAGAAGGAGATCTTCATCCCGGGCGGGGCCGTCTTCCGCGATCTGACCCGGCTCTCCGCCGCCGGCATCCCGACCGTCGCCGTGGTCTTCGGCAACTCGACCGCGGGCGGCGCGTACGTCCCCGGCATGTCCGACCACGTGATCATGGTCAAGGAGCGGGCGAAGGTGTTCCTCGGCGGGCCGCCGCTGGTGAAGATGGCCACCGGGGAGGAGAGCGACGACGAGTCCCTGGGCGGCGCCGAGATGCACGCGCGCGTGTCCGGCCTCGCCGACCACTTCGCCGTCGACGAGCGGGACGCGCTGCGTCAGGCACGGCGCGTGGTGGCCCGCCTCAACCACCGCAAGGCGTACCCGGACCCGGGCCCCGCCGTCCCTCCCGAGTACGACGAGGAAGAGCTCCTGGGCATCGTGCCAGGGGACCTGCGGACCCCCTTCGATCCGCGCGAGGTCATCGCCAGGATCGTCGACGCCTCCGACTTCGACGAGTTCAAACCGCTGTACGGGACGAGCCTCGTCACCGGCTGGGCGAGCCTGCACGGCTACCCCGTCGGCATCCTGGCGAACGCCCAGGGCGTCCTGTTCAGCGCCGAGTCGCAGAAGGCCGCCCAGTTCATCCAGCTCGCCAACCAGCGCGACATCCCGCTGCTCTTCCTGCACAACACCACCGGCTACATGGTCGGCAAGGAGTACGAGCAGGGCGGCATCATCAAGCACGGCGCGATGATGATCAACGCGGTGTCCAACTCGAAGGTTCCGCACCTGTCGGTGCTCATGGGCGCGTCGTACGGCGCCGGCCACTACGGCATGTGCGGACGCGCCTACGACCCCCGGTTCCTGTTCGCCTGGCCGAGCGCCAAGTCGGCCGTGATGGGCCCGCAGCAGCTCGCCGGCGTCCTGTCGATCGTCGCCCGCCAGTCGGCGGCCGCGAAGGGCCACCCCTACGACGAGGACGCCGACGCCGCCCTGCGCGCCATGGTGGAACAGCAGATCGAGTCCGAGTCCCTGCCCATGTTCCTGTCGGGGCGCCTGTACGACGACGGCGTCATCGACCCGCGCGACACCCGCACCGTCCTCGGACTGTGCCTGTCGGCCGTGCACACGGCCCCGTACGAGGGCGCCCGCGGCGGCTTCGGCGTCTTCCGGATGTGAGGCTCATGATTACTTCCGTTCTGGTGGCCAACCGCGGCGAGATCGCCTGCCGCGTCTTCCGCACCTGCCGGGAGGCGGGCGTCCGCACCGTCGCCGTGCACTCGGACGCCGACGCCGGCGCGCTCCACACGCGCGTGGCGGACGCGGCCGTGCGGCTGCCCGGCAGCTCGCCCGCCGACACCTACCTGCGCGCCGACCTCGTGGTGAAGGCCGCCGTCGCCGCGGGCGCGGACGCCGTGCACCCCGGCTACGGCTTCCTGTCCGAGAACGCCGACTTCGCGCGCGCCGTCCTGGACGCGGGCCTCGTCTGGATCGGGCCGCCCCCCGAGGCGATCGAGGCCATGGCCTCCAAGACCCGCGCCAAACAGCTCATGGGCCTCACCGCCCTGGCCGCGGACGAGGTGACGGAGGCCGACCTGCCCGTGCTGGTGAAGGCGGCGGCGGGCGGCGGCGGGCGCGGCATGCGCGTCGTGCGCCGCCTGACGGAGCTGGGCCCCGCGCTGGAGGGCGCGCGCGCCGAGGCCGCGAGCGCCTTCGGCGACGGCGAGGTGTTCGTCGAGCCGTACGTGGAGAACGGCCGTCATGTCGAGGTGCAGATCCTCGCGGACGCACACGGCACGGTGTGGGCGCTCGGCACCCGCGACTGCTCGCTCCAGCGGCGCCACCAGAAGGTGATCGAGGAGGCGCCGGCGCCGGGTCTCGCCGAGCCCCTGGCGGAGGAACTGCGCGCGCTGGCCGTGCGCGCCGCGCGGGCCGTCTCCTACGTCGGCGCCGGCACCGTCGAGTTCCTCGTCGCGGACGGCCGCCCGCACTTCCTGGAGATGAACACCCGCCTCCAGGTCGAACACCCCGTCACGGAGGCCGTCTTCGGGCTCGACCTGGTGGCCGAGCAGATCCGGGTCGCGGAGGGCGCCGCCCTCGCCCCGGAGCCGCCGCCCGCCCGCGGTCACGCCGTCGAGGCCCGCCTCTACGCGGAGGATCCGGCGGCCGACTGGACCCCGCAGACCGGCGTCCTGCACCGTCTGTCCGTCCCCGGGGGCGTCCGGCTGGACACCGGCTACGGCGACGGCGACGACATCGGCGTCCACTACGACCCGATGCTCGCCAAGGTGGTCGCCCACGCCCCCACGCGCGCGGAGGCGGTCCGCAGGCTCGCGGGCGCTCTGGAACGCATGGTCGTGCACGGGCCGGTCACCAACCGCGACCTGCTGGTCCGTTCCCTGCGGCACCCGGAGTTCACGTCCGCCCGCATGGACACCGGCTTCTACGACCGGCACCTCGGCGACCTCACCGCCCCGGCGACCGACCCGTACGCCCCGCTGGCCGCCGCCCTCGCCGAGGCCCGCACCCGCTCACCGTTCGGCGGCTGGCGCAACGTGCCGTCCGCGCCGCAGACGAAGCGGTACGCGGTGGGCGGCGAGGAGATCGAGGTGGCGTACACACACGGCCGGTCCGGGCTCACGGCCGAGGGCGTCCAGGTCGTCCACGCGAGCCCGTCCCTGGTCGTCCTGGAGTCCGACGGCGTACGCCACCGCTACGAGATCGCCCGCTACGGCGACCAGGTCCACGTCAACGGTGAGACCCTCACGGCCCTCCCGCGCTTCCCGGCCCCGCAGGCCCAGCACGCCCCCGGTTCCCTCCTGGCCCCGATGCCGGGCACGGTCGTCAAGCTCGCGCCCGGTCTCATCACCGGATCGAGTGTCGAAGCGGGTGAACCACTGGTGTGGCTCGAAGCGATGAAGATGCAACACCTCATCTCCGCCCCGGCGACGGGAACCGTGACGGAGGTCCGGGTGACGGAAGGACAGCAGGTCCAGGTCGGCACCCTGCTGGCCGTGGTGCAGGACACCTAGGGGCGCGCGGGGCTGCATCGACATGCGGCTCCGCCGCGTGAGCGCGACCGGCCACGACGAACCCGCAGTCAAAGGAGCCACAGTGACGACCCTGATCGAATCCGACGAGCACAAGGCACTCCGCGCGGCGGTGACCTCCTTCGCCAAGGCCCACACCGACACCGCAGACCTCTGGCGGGCGGCCGCCGAACTCGGCTACATCGGCGTCAACCTCCCGGAGGCCTACGGAGGCGGAGGCGGCGGCATCACCGAACTCTCCCTCGTCCTCGAGGAGATGGGCGCCGCGGGCAATCCGCTCCTGATGATGATCGTCTCCCCGGCGATCTGCGGCACGGTCATCGCCCGCTTCGGCACCGAGGCCCAGAAACAGACGTGGCTCCCGGCGCTGGCCGACGGCAGCCGCCTCATGGCGTTCGGCATCACCGAACCCGACGCCGGCTCCAACAGCCACCGCATCACCACCACCGCCCGCCGCGACCCCGCGAGCGGCGACTGGCTGCTGACCGGTCGCAAGGTCTTCGTCTCCGGCGTGGACATCGCCGACGCGACCCTGATCGTCGGCCGCACCGAAGACGCGCGCACGGGCCGCCTCAAGCCCTGCCTGTTCATCGTCCCGCGCGACGCGCCCGGCTTCTCCCGCCGCCGGATCGACATGGAACTGCACAGCGTGGAGAAGCAGTTCGAGCTCGTCCTGGACGACGTGCGGCTCCCGGCCGACGCCCTGGTGGGCGACGAGGACGCCGGGCTGCTGCAGCTCTTCGCCGGTCTGAACCCGGAGCGCATCATGACGGCCGCCTTCGCTGTCGGCATGGGCCGGCACGCGCTGGCCCGAGCGATCGAGTACGCGCGCGAACGCACCGTCTGGGACACCCCCATCGGCGCCCACCAGGCCATCGCGCACCCCCTCGCACAGGCCCACATCGACCTCGAACTGGCCCGCCTGATGATGCAGAAGGCGGCCCACCTGTACGACGCGGGCGACGACGCGGGCGCGGGCGAGGCCGCCAACATGGCCAAGTACGCGGCGGGCGAGGCGTGTGTGAAGGCCGTCGACCAGGCCGTCCACACCCTCGGCGGCAACGGCCTCACGCGGGAGTTCGGCCTCGCCCGGTTGATAACGGCCTCCCGCGTGGCTCGTATCGCCCCGGTGAGCCGGGAGATGATTCTCAACTACGTCTCCCACCAGACCCTGGGCCTGCCCAAGTCGTACTGAACCGTCTCACCGGCCGCACCGGCCCGAAGCGCCCGAACCGGCACACCGACGTGCCCGGCGCCCGAGGAGGAACCATGTTCCGCAGCGCGTACGCAGACGTCCCGCCCATAGAACTCCCCATCCACGACGTCGTGCTGGGCCGTGCCGCCGAGTTCGGCGAGCTGCCCGCCCTCGTCGACGGCACGGACGGCACCACCCTCACGTACGACCAGCTGGACCGGTTCCACCGGCGGGTCGCCGCTGCCCTCGCCGAGGCCGGCGTCGCCAAGGGCGACGTGCTGGCCCTGCACAGCCCCAACACCGTCGCGTTCCCGATCGCCTTCTACGCGGCCACCCGCGCGGGCGCCACCGTCACCACGGTGCATCCGCTCGCCACCGCCGAGGAGTTCGCCAAACAGCTCGGCGACTCGGCCGCCCGCTGGATCGTCACCGTCTCGCCGCTGCTGCAGACGGCCCGGCGGGCCGCCGAACTCGCGGGCGGCGTCGAGGAGATCTTCGTCTGCGACACCGCCCCCGGGCACCGCTCGCTGGTCGACATGCTCGGCTCGGCGGCCCCCGAACCGCAGGTGACCATCGACCCGGTGGCCGACGTCGCGGCCCTGCCGTACTCCTCCGGCACCACCGGCGTGCCCAAGGGCGTCATGCTCACCCACCGGCAGATCGCCACCAACCTGGCCCAGCTCGAACCGGCGATCTCCGCGGGACCCGGCGACCGCATCCTCGCCGTGCTGCCCTTCTTCCACATCTACGGCCTCACCGCCCTGATGAACGCCCCGCTGCGGCAGGGCGCCACCGTCGTCGTCCTGCCCCGCTTCGACCTCGAGACGTTCCTCGCCGCCATCCAGAAGCACCGCATCACCGGCCTGTACGTGGCCCCGCCGATCGTCCTCGCCCTCGCCAAGCACCCGGCGGTCGCCGCCTACGACCTGACGTCGCTGAAGTACGTGATCAGTGCGGCCGCACCGCTGGACGCCGCCCTCGCCGCGGCCTGCGCCGAGCGCCTGAACCTCCCGCCCGTGGGCCAGGCCTACGGAATGACGGAACTGTCGCCGGGCACCCACGTCGTCCCGCTGTCCGCCATGCGCGAGGCGCCCGGCGGCACCGTCGGCCGGCTCATCGCCGGCACCGAGATGCGGATCGTCTCCCTCGACGATCCCGACAAGGATCTCGGCGTCGGCGAGGCCGGCGAGATCCTCATCCGCGGACCGCAGGTCATGAAGGGCTACCTGGGACGCCCCGACGCCACCGCCGACATGATCGACGACGCCGGCTGGCTGCACACCGGCGACGTCGGGCGCGTCGACGAGGACGGCTGGCTGTTCGTCGTCGACCGCGTCAAGGAGCTCATCAAGTACAAGGGCTTCCAGGTGGCCCCCGCCGAACTCGAGGCACTGCTGCTCACCCACCCGCAGATCGCGGACGCGGCCGTCATCGGCGTCTACGACGACGACGGCAACGAGGTCCCGCACGCCTTCGTGGTCCGCCGGCCCACCGCACCCGAACTCGCCGCGGGCGAGGTCGCGATGTACGTCGCCGAACGGGTCGCCCCCTACAAGCGCGTCCGCCACGTCACCTTCGTCGACGCCGTGCCCAGAGCCGCCTCGGGCAAGATCCTCCGCCGCCGGCTGCGGGAGCGCGCATGACGACGGCCACGGCGCCCCTGATCGGACGCACTCGCGCGCGGGGCGTCGAGACGCTCAGCCTCGACGCGCCCGCCACCCGCAACGCCCTCTCCTCGGCGCTCGTCGGCGCCCTCACCGACGCCCTCGCGGACTGCGCCGAGGACCCCGGCGTCCGCGCGGTCGTCCTCACCCACACCGGCGGCACGTTCTGCGCCGGCGCCGACCTGCGCGACCCGCCCGGCCCGGACGCGTTCGTCGGCCTGCTGCGCCGGATCGTCGCCCTGCCCAAGCCGGTCGTCGCCCGTGTCGCCGGGCACGTCCGGGCCGGCGGGCTCGGGCTGCTCGCCGCCTGCGACGTCACGGCCGCCTCCACCGCGTCGTCCTTCGCGTTCACGGAGGTCCGGATCGGGGTGGCGCCGGCGGTGATCTCCCTGCCGCTGCTCCCGCGCACCGACCCGCGGGCCCTCGCCCGCTACTACCTCACCGGCGAGCGCTTCGACGCCCCCGAGGCCGCCCGGATCGGCCTGCTGACCGCGGCCGGCGACGACGTCGACGCCGTCCTCGACCCCGTCCTGGAGGGGCTCCGCAGATCCGCCCCGCAGGGGCTGGCCGAGACGAAACGGCTGCTCACGGCTAGGGTGCTGGAGGCATTCGACCGGGATGCCGCCGGTCTCACCGCACTCTCGGCCCGGTTGTTCTCCACCGCCGAGGCCCGCGAGGGGATGACGGCCTTCCTCGAACGACGGGATCCCGCATGGGCGCTGTGAGCGCGGTGGACCGCGACCGTGTCCCCAAGCAGGACCGCAGCCGGGCCACCCGGCAGCGGCTTCTGGAGGCCGCCGTCGCCTGCCTCGGCGAGCGCGGCTGGGCGGGCTCCACGGTCTCCGTCGTCGCCGAACGCGCGGGCGTCTCCCGCGGAGCCGCCCAGCACCACTTCCCCACCCGCGAGGACCTGTTCACCGCGGCCGTCGAGTACGTCGCCGAGGAACGCTCGACCGCGTTGCGCGCCCTGTTCCCGCAGGGCGCGGCCGGCGACCGGCGCGCGGTCGTCTCCGCCCTCGTCGACCTCTACACCGGCCCCCTCTTCCGGGCCGCCCTGCACCTGTGGGTGGCCGCCTCCAACGAGGAGCAGCTGCGCCCGCGGGTCACCGAACTGGAGGCCCGGGTGGGCCGCGAGACCCACCGCATAGCCGTGGAGCTCCTTGACGCCGACGAGTCCCTGCCCGGGGTCCGCGAGAGGGTCCAGGGACTCCTCGACATGGCCCGCGGCCTCGGCCTCGCCAACCTCCTCACCGACGACGGGCCGCGCCGCGAGCGGGTGGTGGCGCAGTGGGCGGCACTGCTGGACGAGGCGCTCGGCTGAGAGCGGTGTCGTGCGGATCGCGCCGCCACGGACGCCGGGTCGCTCGCCACCCTCAGCGGCCGGGCCGCCCTTCACGCTCAGCGGCCGAGAGGCTCGCCATGCTCAGAGGCCGGGGCGCTCGGCAGGCTCCGAGAGCCGGGGCGCGGCCGGTCAGGGGCTGAGTCGCTCCGTGCGCCAGGTGCCGTCCGGCTGCGCCACGTACCGCAGTCGGTCGTGCAAACGGTTCATACGGCCCTGCCAGAACTCCACGGACCGCGGCGCCACCCGGAAACCGCCCCAGTGCGGCGGCACCGGCACCTGCTCGCCCTCCGGGTAGCGGGCCGCCAGCTCGGCGTAGGAGGCGTCGAGACCGTCGCGCGAGGCGATCACCGAGGACTGGGCGCTGGCCCACGCGCCGAGCTGGGAGCCGTGCGGCCGGGTGCGGAAGTACGCCGCCGTCTCGTCGCGCCCGGTGCGCCGCGCCACGCCCTGCACGATGACCTGCCGGGCCATCGGATGCCACGGGAAGAGCAGCGAGACGTGCGGGTTCGCGGCGAGGTCGCGGGCCTTGCGGGAGTCGTAGTTGGTGTAGAAGACGAAGCCCTGCTCGTCGAACTGCTTCAGCAGCACCGTGCGCGAGCTGGGCCGGCCCTCGGCGTCCGCGGTGGAGACGACCATGGCGTTCGGCTCGAAGAGGTGGGCCTCCACGGCCGCGTCCTTGAACCAACGGGCGAACTGCGCCACGGGCGTCGCGGCCAGCTCGGCCTCGGCGATTCCCTCGACCCGGTACTGCTTGCGCATGGCGGCGGGGTCGAGCGCGGGACCGGGACCGGCACCGAGGACCGGTCCGGGGGAGGCGGCGTCTGCGTCGGTCACACGGCCATCCTGCCGCATGGCCCGCCGAGGCGGACGACCCACCCGGGCCGGCACCGAATGGCACTGAGTGCCGCTGACACTCCCCAAAGGTGGCACTCGCGGATAGGGTGAGATGCCACCCCGGTCGGGTGACCGCCGGCCCTACGGGGCATCACTGGGGAGAGCGCCAGGACCGCGAGTCCCCGCACGTCGACCCGTCTCGACGCGTCCCGGACCGCGGATCCGCCGGCGCCATCCGTCGCACACTCACGAGGAGCCGCCTGATGTCCGACTTCGTACCCGGACTCGAAGGAGTCGTCGCGTTCGAGACGGAGATCGCCGAACCCGACAAGGAGGGCGGCGCCCTGCGGTACCGGGGCGTCGACATCGAGGACCTGGTCGGCCATGTCTCCTTCGGCAACGTCTGGGGCCTGCTCGTGGACGGCGCCTTCAACCCCGGGCTGCCGCCCGCCGAGCCGTTCCCCATCCCCGTCCACTCCGGCGACATCCGCGTCGACGTCCAGTCCGCGCTCGCCATGCTCGCGCCCGTCTGGGGACTCAAGCCCCTCCTCGACATCGACGCCGAGCAGGCCCGTGAGGACCTCGCACGCGCCGCCGTCATGGCCCTCTCCTACGTCGCCCAGTCGGCGCGCGGCCAGGGCACGCCCATGGTCCCCCAGCGGGAGATCGACAAGGCCCGCTCCGTCGTCGAACGGTTCATGATCCGCTGGCGCGGCGAGCCCGATCCCAAGCACGTGAAGGCGGTCGACGCCTACTGGACGTCCGCGGCCGAACACGGCATGAACGCGTCCACCTTCACCGCCCGGGTGATCGCCTCGACCGGCGCCGACGTCGCCGCCGCGCTCTCCGGCGCCGTGGGCGCCATGTCCGGTCCGCTGCACGGCGGCGCCCCCTCCCGCGTCCTCGGCATGATCGAGGAGATCGAACGGACCGGCGACGCCGACGCCTACGTCAAGCAGGCCCTGGACAGGGGCGAGCGCCTGATGGGCTTCGGTCACCGCGTCTACCGCGCCGAGGACCCCCGCGCGCGCGTGCTGCGCCGCACCGCCCGCGAGCTCGGCGCACCCCGTTTCGAGATCGCCGAGGCCCTGGAGAAGGCCGCACTCGCCGAGCTCCACGCCCGCCGCCCGGACCGGGTCCTCGCGACGAACGTCGAGTTCTGGGCGGCCATCGTGCTGGACTTCGCCGAGGTCCCGGCGCACATGTTCACGTCCATGTTCACCTGCGCCCGCACGGCCGGCTGGTCGGCGCACATCCTGGAGCAGAAGCGCACCGGCCGTCTGGTCCGTCCGTCGGCCCGCTACATCGGCCCGGGCTCCCGCAACCCGCGGGAGATCGAGGGCTACGGCGACATCGCGAACTGAGCCGGGCCGGGCGCCCCGCCCTGCCGCGCGGTGCGGGCCGGGCCGGGCCGGTGATCACGCGGGGCTGAGCAGCTCCGCGTGATGCCGCTCGGCCACCAGTGGGTGGGCGCGCAGCTTGCCCTTCAGCTCGTTGAAGCCGTACTCGGCGAAGAGCGGGTTGGCGGGGTCGTCGGTCACCCCGCGCGCGGTGGAGGCGTGCGGGAAGGGCAGCGGCTCGACGCGGGCGTCCAGGCGCGGGTTGTAGAAGAACGGCACGGAGTACCGCTCGACCGCGCTCGGCGGCGACACCACCCGGTGGTTGGTGGCCAGGAGATACCCGTTCGTCGCCACCTCCAGCAGCTCTCCGAGGTTCACCACGAAGGCCCCGTCCAGCGGCGGGACGTCATGGAAGCGTCCGTCCTCGCGCTGCACCTGGAGTCCGCCCACCCGGTCCTGGAGGAGCAGGGTCAGGAACCCGTAGTCCTTGTGGGCTCCCACCCCCTGACCGGCCCCGTCCCCCGCACTCCCGGGATACCGCACGAGCTTCAGATGGGGATGGGCCCGCTCCCCGAAGACCGGGTCGTAGAAGTCCGCGGGCGCCCCGATGGCGGCGAGCAGTTCGTGCAGCAACTTCTCGGCGACGGCGCTCAGCCGCTCGATCCAGGCGAGCGCCGCCGTGCGCAGCGCGGGCAGCCCGCCGGGCCACTGGTTGGGTCCCTGCAGCCACCAGTACGCGGGCTCGTCCGGTCCCGGCGCCCGCGCGGGCCGCTCCGCCCCGATGTCGAGCTGGTCCCGCCAGTCCTGTCGGCCGCCGGTCCGCTCGTCGCCGGTCCGCGTGTATCCGCGGAAGTGCGGCGAGTTCACGTTGTCGATCGCGAGCCGCTCGGCCTCGGGCAGCGCGAAGAAGGCCCGCATGGCGGTCAGCAGATCCTCGGTCTCGCGCCGGCCGACCCCGTGGCCGACCAGCTGGAAGAAGCCGACGTCGTGCGCGGCGCCGTGCAGCTGCGCGTGCAGCAGTTTCCGCGCCCGGGGTCCGCGGTCGGCGGCGGAGAGATCGATGACCGGCAGTTGCCGGTAGGACGGTTCGGCCTGGTCGGCGCGGTGCGGGAGGGGGGTCACGCTCGTCATGGTGCGTCCGTGGGTGTACGGGGCCCGCGGCCGGCGTGGGGTGGGCCGGCCCATGGGTGCCAGGTGGGCAGAGACGGGGAAACGCAGAACCGCGGAGAACCGCGCAGCACGCGGAGAAACGCGGAGAAACAGCGAGAAACGCGGGAACGCGGGCGGCGGTGGGAACCGCGCGGGGCCGGAAGGCTCAGAGGGAGCGTCGACAGCCCATGCTCGTGACGCGGACGTAGTCCACGTGGCGGCGTCGTACGAGCGAAAGCATGGCGCCAGAGTACTGCGCGACGGGAAATCCGTGCGTGGCGTGGATCACACGTCGAAGGACTTACGGGAACGGGGCCGACGCGCCGCCCCGCTCCGGCCGGAGCGCGAACCCGGGCGACCCGCTCCGGGCAGGGCGCGAACGCAGGCGACCCGCGAGTCTGGTCCTCTCCGAGGAGGGGCCGGCCGGACGTACCGGCGACTCGCGGGTCGGGTGACTGCGTTGGTCTGGCCGGCTGCGTGCATCGCGCACACGCGGGTCCGGCGCCGAACCGAGTACGACGACGGGCTGCTAGCCCGCAGTCACCTCTTCCGTCCGGTATTCATACATCTGCCGAACCACCTCCTTTCCGAAGTGCAGCCACTCTAAGAAGCCCGCCCGGCAGGCTCAAGCGTTTTTCCGGGACGGCGGCGACGGCGCCGGTCCGGCGGGCGGAATGGGCGGACCTGCGGCTCCTGCCCCGAGGTGACCGGGCGGCGGTGCGACGATTCCCCGGCAATCTTGCGGGAATCATATGTGGGCTGCGTCACGTTCCAGTTGAATGAGGGCAAGTGAGCGAACCTGCAGGGGGTCCAGGTGAGTGCTTCCCGGCGTAGTGGGACCACCGACGAGCTGGGGCCGGACGAGCCCGAGCAGCCCGGGCGGTCGGGCGAGGACGGCCCGAAGACCCCGGACGGCACGCCGGACGAGGCCGCCCCCGAAGGCCCGGACGGCGCCGATCTGCTCGCCGCGCTGCTGGACGGGATGGACGCGGCGCTGTGCGCCTTCGACGGCGACGGGGTCGTCACCCACTGGAACCGCGAGGCCGAACGCATCCTCGGCTGGAGCGCCGCCGAGGCCGTCGGCCGGCACGGGTTCGCCGGCTGGGCCGTGCGCGAGGCCGACGCCGCCGACATCGAGGGGCGGCTGATGTCCGCCATGCATGCGCCGGGCCGCCAGGTGCACGAGTTCGCGCTGGTGACGAAGGACGGCGGCCGGGTCCTCGTGCGCACCCAGTCCGCCGCCGTGCCCGGCCCCGACGGCAAGGCCGCCGGACTGTATTGCGCCTTCAGCGAGGTGCACGCCCAGATCGACCTGGAACGCTCCATCGCGCTCAGCGAGGCCCTCTTCGAGGACGCCTCCTGGGGCGTCGTGCTCGTCGACGCCGACCTGCGCCCCGCCGTCGTCAACGTGCACGCCGCCCGCGCGCTCGGCGCCGGCCGCACCGCGGTCCTTGGCCGCCCGCTCGGCGAACTCCTCACCCGGGGCGCGGAGGAGCTGGAGAACGCGCTGACGCACGTCCTCGCCGAAGGCGCCCCGCCCGCGCCCGCCGAGCTGTGGGTCGGGGTGCGCACCCCGGACGGCGAGAAACGGCGCTGCTGGCGCAGCGGCTTCCTCCGGCTGGCCTCGCCGCTCGCCGAGGAGCCGGTGCCGCTGGGGGTGGGCTGGATCTTCCAGGACGTCACGGAGGCCAAGCAGGGCGAGCAGGAGGCCTCGCTGCTGCGCTTCCGCGCCAACCAGCTGCACCGGGCGGCCCGCGCGGCCGCCGAGTGCGAGGACGCGTCCGAGGCGGCGACCGTCCATCTCGACTTCGCGCTGGCCGGGTTCGCCGACCACGCGCTGGTGGACCGGCTGATGGGCGGTGCGTCCGCCGACCCGGACGCCGCCGGCCGGCTGCGGCTGATGCGGGTCGCGGCCACGCCGACGGGCGGTCCCGGCCCCAGTGTCCTCACCGGGCACGCGGGCCTGCCGCTGCGCTATGCCGAGGGCCACCCGGCGCTGCAGTGCGTCTCCCGGGCCGGTTCCGTGCGGGCCGGCGCGGGTTCGGCGCCGGCCGACGAGGCGCGGGAGTGGGCCCGGGCCCGCCAGTGGCCGGAGGGCACGGTGCACGCCCTGTGCGCGGTGCTGCGCAGCCGCGGCCGCACCCTGGGAGTCGTGACGTTCCTGCGCGGCGCCGGCCGCTCCGCGTTCGAGCGCACCGACGCGACGTACGCCGAGGACGTCGCCGGCCGGATGGCGGCGGCCCTGGACCTGGCGGACCTGGCCGCCGACGCGGCGAAGGCGGCGAGCCGGGGCGACACGGCCGGCGGCTGAGCCACGCGCGCGTGCGCAGCCTGCGGCGTCCGCGGGGCCCGTCAGCGGCCGTAGAAGATCCGGTCCCGGTACTCCTCCATGATCCGGGCGTTCCAGTCGAGGCCGCCGTCGACGTTGCCGGAACGCAGCAGCGGCGGCTCGATGCCGCGCTCGGCGAGGGCGCCGGCCGCGGTGGCCATGACGGCCTGCAGGAGTGCCGAGGTGACGACGGTGGAGGCGGGGGCGAAGGGCGCGGGAACGGTGTCCAGGGTGAGCTCGGAGTCGCCGACCGCGATCTTCGAGTCCAGGACGACGTCGCAGTGGTCCTTCAGGAACGTCCCGGAGGCGTTCCGGGAGCCCGTCTGCGAGGCGTAGGCGACGGACGTCACGCCGATGACGCTCACCCCCAGGGCGCGGGCGTTCCTCGCCATCTCCACCGGCAGCGCGTTGCGCCCGGACAGCGAGACGACGACGAGGGCGTCGCCCGCGCGCAGGGGCGAGGTGTCCAGGACGGCGCTCGCGAGGCCGTCGACCCGCTCCAGGGTCGAGCCGAGCGGGCCGGACGTGACCTCGACGCCGGGCACCGCGAGGAGGTTCATCAGGGCGAGGCCGCCCGCGCGGTAGACGACGTCCTGGGCGGCCAGCGACGAGTGGCCGGCGCCGAAGGCGAAGAGCCGGCCGCCGGCGGCCACGGTGTCGGCGAGCAGCGCGCCGGCCGCCTCGACGGCGTCGGCCTCCTCGTCGCGGGCCCGCTGCAGCAGGGTGATCGCGGCGTCGAAGAACTGGGCGGCGAGCTTGCGGTCGCTCATCCGAGGGGCCCCTTTGCCGTGTCGGCGCCCGGGTGGGTGTCCGGGGCGCTGTCCGGGTTGATGTCCGTGCCGCGGATCACGGTGCGGTCTGGACCAGTGCGGTGTCAATACGGCGGGTGACGGGAGCCTGCGGGGGCGGCGCGCCCGGCTCTCTCCGGTGTCGGTCGTCCTGAGGCAACCGTCCGGTTTCGACGGCACGGCACGCTTGTCAGTGGTATCCGGCAGAATTGGGTCCAGGGCCAGCGCACGCGCCGATGTGCCGTGGAGCCTTCGGCAGAGCTAATCGAGGGGCATCAATGTCCGGACTGATCGACACCACGGAGATGTATCTCCGCACCATCCTCGAGCTGGAAGAGGAAGGTGTGGTCCCCATGCGTGCCCGGATCGCCGAGCGCCTCGACCAGAGCGGACCCACGGTCAGCCAGACGGTGGCGCGCATGGAGCGCGACGGCCTGGTCTCGGTCGCCAGCGACCGGCACCTGGAGCTCACGGACGAGGGCCGGCGGCTCGCCACGCGCGTGATGCGCAAGCACCGCCTCGCCGAGTGCCTGCTGGTCGACGTGATCGGCCTGGAGTGGGAGCAGGTGCACGCGGAGGCCTGTCGCTGGGAGCACGTGATGAGCGAGGCGGTCGAGCGCCGCGTGCTGGAGCTGCTGCGGCATCCGACCGAGTCGCCGTACGGCAACCCGATCCCGGGTCTGGAGGAGCTGGGCGAGAAGGACGGCGCCGACCCCTTCCTGGACGCGGGCATGGTCTCGCTGGCCGACCTCGACCCGGGCGCGGAGGGCAAGACCGTCGTCGTCCGCCGCATCGGCGAGCCGATCCAGACGGACGCGCAGCTGATGTACACGCTGCGCCGCGCGGGAGTGCAGCCCGGCTCGGTGGTGAGCGTGACCGAGTCGGCGGGCGGGGTGCTGGTCGGCAGCGGCGGCGAGGCGGCCGAGCTGCAGGCGGAGGTCGCGTCCCACGTGTTCGTCGCCAAGCGCTGAGCGGAGCGCCGCGGTCGCCGGGGCGGCCGGTGATCGTCGCTCAACGGTGAGCTTTGGCCAACTCCCGAGACGCGTGGGGCAGTTGTGGCGCGGTGTCGATCTCGCCGAATCGGAGATTGCCTGTGTCGAATCGCAGCGCTCCGACGCATCCCGTGCCAGGCTGTCGCGTGAGGCATATGACCTGAGGGGGCGGGATGATGTGCCGCGGAGCAGCGGAGGGCCCCGGCGCCGTACGGCGCCGGGGCCTGTCCTCCCCTGTGCTGACCCGGAGCCCCGAGCTCCCAGGGTCATTCCCCTCGGACCGTTTTCCCCGAGCGGTCCGCCTCCCGGTGAGAATCTCCCCTCGGCGGCGGGGATCATTCCCTGAGAATGGTCACTCGAACGAGCGGTGTTGTGCGCGGAGAGTGCAATTCTCGAAAGGGCATTCGATAGCCTGAGGTGATTGAAGGCAGTACGAAGGCATCGGCAGCGCAGCGGTACGACGGCTAGGGGGGTGCCAGGACCTATGGCGCGACGCATCGACGTGACCGGGGCGGGCGGCGTACGTCTGGCGGCTTGGGAGTTCGGCGACCCGCCCAAGGGGATCCCGACGCAGTCCACCGGCGGGCGGGCGGAGCGCGCCGAGTCCGAGCAGGCCTCCGGCGTGCTGTTACTGCATGGCCTGATGGGCCGGGCCTCGCACTGGGCGTCCACCGCCCGCTGGCTCTCCGAACGGCACCGCGCGGTCGCCCTGGACCAGCGCGGCCACGGGCAGAGCGAGAAGCCGCCGCAGGCCGCCTTCACCCGCGAGGCCTACGTCGAGGACGCGGAGGCGGCCCTCGAGCAGCTCGGACTCGCCCCGGCCGTCCTCGTCGGGCACGCCATGGGCGCGCTCACCGGATGGCAGCTCGCCGCCAAGCGTCCCGACCTGGTGCGCGGCCTGGTCGTCTGCGACATGCGGGCCTCCGCGCTCGGCGCGGCCTCGCAACGCGAGTGGGGCGACTGGTTCGCCTCGTGGCCCGTCCCCTTCGCCACGCTCGCCGACGTCCGCAAGTGGTTCGGCGAGGACGACCCCTGGGTGGAGCGGCCCAACCCCTCCCGCGGCGAGTTCTACGCCGAGGTGATGCAGGAGTCGTCCGACGGCTGGCGTCCCGTCTTCGAGCCCGAGCAGATGCTCAAGTCCCGCGAGACCTGGGTCTACGACGCGCACTGGGAGGAGCTGACGCAGGTCCGCTGCCCGGTACTCGTCGTCCGCGGCCTCGACGGCGAGCTCGGCCGGGCCGAGGCCCAGGAGATGGTCCGGGTGCTGCCCCGCGGCGAGTACGCGGAGGTGCCCGACGCGGGGCACCTGGTCCACTACGACCAGCCGGAGGGGTGGCGAGCGGCCATCGAGCCGTTCCTGGACGCCGTGCTCGCCGAGTCGGCCTGACCGCTCCGCCGCCCACGCGCACCCCCGCCACCGTCAGCCCTTGCTCACCGCCGTCAGGATCTCCGGCAGACGGGACGCCGTGCGCGGCGCCGCCAGTCGCAGGCCCAGCAGGGTCACGGCGGCGCCGTAGGCCGTGCCGCCCGGCAGCAGCAGCCAGGTCCACGCGTCGCCGCCCTCGGTGACGTGCAGCCAGATCGTCACCGCGAGGACGGGCGCACACAGCAGCGCGGCCGAGACCATTCCACCGAAGATCGCGATCCAGGCGAGACCGGCCTGGCCGGGGGCGACGTTCTTGTAGCCCTCCTGAGGGATCGAGTAGGGAAAGCGCGCCGAGGTCCAGGCGCCCGTCGCCAGCATCGCGCCGAGCAGCGCGAAGGACAGGCCGAGCGCCTCGGGGAGCTTCGGCCAGTCACCGAGCATCGCCGTGGTCAGCACGGTCACCAGCGTCGCGTAGGGCAGCGTGATCACCAGCAGGGCCAGCGCCCGTGCGCGCAGCTCGTCGTAGGCGTCCCGGCGTGAGGAGATGGTCATCGCCACCATCCAGAACGCCGAGGTGTCCTGCCCGAACTGGTTGTACATCTGGATGCCGAGCATCCCCGCGGCGAAGCAGGCGAAGTAGATCGAGCCGGTGCCCTGCAACGCGTTGAAGACGGGCACGATCAGCCCGATCGCCAGCGAGGTCACCCACGCGGCCTTCGTCTTCGGGTCGCGCCAGATGTAGCGCAGGGTGCGTTCCATCACCGTGCCGGTGCGCCCGCCGGGCAGCAGCCGCGCCAGCCCCGCCGACCTCCGCCGCTCGCGTGCGGCCGGCTCGGCGGCCTGCAGGGTGGAGCCGTCGGGCGCGGTCATCAGCCGCGTCAGGCTGCGCGACCACGCCGTCACCAGCAGCACCAGCGCCGCGCCGCTGACGGCGAGCTGCGCGACGGCGACCCCGTACGCCCCCTCGCTCACCGAGTCGACCGCGCCGAGCGCCGAGGCGGGCGGCAGCCATCGCAGCACCTCCCCGACCGGTTCGAGCTGCCCCAGCCCGGACGTGCCGAGCCGCTGCGCCCCGAAGTTGACGGCCTGCGCCCCGATCGCGACGACGAGACCGCTCAGCACCGCCAGATCGCGGCCCTTGCGGCTGCTCAGCAACCGGATGTTGGCGGCGGCCACGGCCCGCGCGAACGCCACGCACACCAGCAGCGCCAGCGGGACCGCGAGCACCCCGACCGTCCAGGCGGCCGCCCCGTGCGCCACCGAGATCACCGAACCCACCAGCAGCAGCAGCGTGAACAGCGGTCCGATGCCCACCAGCGAGGCCGCCAGCAGCGCCCGCACCAGCGGCCGGGGCCGCAGCGGCAGCATCACCAGCCGGGTCGGGTCCAGGGTCTCGTCACCGCTCGGGAAGAACAGCGGCATCACCGCCCACCCCAGCCCCAGCACCGCCACCAGCAGCACGACCAGGGAGACGGCGTGGTCGTGCCCCCTGAGCGCGATCAGTCCGAGCAGCTGCAACGCGGCGAACAGCAGGGTGACGACGGCGGAGGCGACGTACGCGGCCCGCCGCCCGCCCGACTGCCGCAGCCCGTTGCGCAGCAGCGACAGCTTCAGCCGTACGACGGTGGCGACGAGGTCCGGAGCGGAGGCGGCCGGGGCCGGGGCGGCCGCGGAGGAGGCGGGAGCAGGGGCGGCCGCGGAGGAGGCGGGAGCAGGGGAGGCCGCGGAGGAGGCCGGAGTGGGGGAGGCCGGCTCGGGGGTCAGCTCGCTCACCGGCCCGCCCCGCCGCCCAGCCAGTCGAGGTCGGAGCCGGTGTCCCGGCCCTGCGCCCCGACGAGCTCGAGGAACGCCGTCTGCAGCGAGGGCGCCGACCCGCGCACCTCCTCCAGCGTCCCGTGCGCCCGGATCCGTCCCGCCGCCATCACCGCCACCCAGTCGCACAAAGACTCCACGAGCTCCATGACGTGCGAGGAGAACACGACCGTCGCCCCGGATGCCGTGTACCGCTCCAGCACGCCCCGGATGATCTGCGCGGAGACCGGATCGACGCCCTCGAACGGCTCGTCGAGGAAGAGCACTTCGGGGTTGTGGAGCAGGGCTGCGGCGAGGCCGATCTTCTTGCGCATACCGGTCGAGTAGTCGACCACGAGCTTGTGCTGGGCGCCGGCCAGATCGAGGACGTCGAGCAGCTGCGTGGCCCGCTTGTCGACCTCGGCGCCGGGAAGCCCCCGCAACCGACCGCTGTAGCCGAGCAGTTCACGTCCCGACAGCCGCTCGAACAGCCGCAGACCCTCCGGCAGCACCCCGATCCGGGCCTTCACCTCGACCGGGTCCTGCCACACGTCGCGCCCGACGATCTCGACGGACCCCTGGTCGGGCCGCAGCAGCCCGGTCACCATGGACAGCGTCGTCGTCTTCCCCGCCCCGTTGGGGCCGACGAGGCCGATGAACTTCCCCGAGGGGAGGTCGAGATCGATCCCGGCGACGGCGACTTGCTGGCCGAACCGCTTCCAGAGGTTACGCACGCGTACGGACGTCATGCCCGAACCCTACGGTGAGCGGGGCGGCCGACGAGGGCGGGAGACGCCGCGGGCTACCGGTCCCGGCCGCAGGCGTAGGCGAGCGGCGAGATCAGCTCCTCCGCGTCCGGCAGCCAGCGGTTCGCAGCGGTCGGCCGGCAGGCCCACTGCACGGCCCCGCGCGATCCGAACCGGGTGGGCGGCGCGGCGACGTACGTGCCCTCGCCGAGCGTCACCAGATCGAGGGCGGCCGGCGACCAGCCCAGCTTGCGCACCAGGTCCGGCACCTTCGCCGTGGCGCCCGGCAGCACGAAGAACTGCATCCGGCGGTCCGGCGTCGACGTGACCGGACCGAGCGTCAGTTCCATGCGCTCCATCCGCGCCAGCGCGAGGAACCCGGCCGTCTCCGGCACGGAGATCGCGTCGAACGTCCGCCCGGTCGGCAGCAGGATCGAGGCGGTCGGCTGTTTCTGCCACATCCGGCGCGCGACGGTCGCGCTCCCGGTGGCCTGCGTCGCCCAGTCCGGCCGAGTCGGGTGTGCGCCCGGAGCCTCGCAGGCCGCTTCGCCGCAGGAGCAGCGCTGCATCCCTCCGACGGCTTCCAGCCAGGCGCCGGGGAACACGTCCCAATGACGTTCCTCGGCGTAGCGAACAGCGGTCTCGAGCAGCGATTCCCCGCGCTGCTTCGGGATTTGAGTGGCGTCGGCGCCCGCGATGGTCTCTTCCACGATGAACACAACTCTAGCGGTCACCAGGGGTTACGCCTGCCCGAATGCGCGGGGGAGGAGCATCGATTCCGCGTCCGGGGCGCATGGGTGCATGAGCGGGGGCGCGCGGGAGGAACGGGCGCGGGAGCGGGTAACCAGGGTGAGGGGGGCGGCTTCCGCCAGTAACCCGGCAATTCCCGTATTGCTCGGCAAACATCAGCAATCCGCTCATGCCTCGCATTTTCGGTGCAACCGTGGGGCATCGATCTTCTCGGCCGGAACTTTTCGGTGGAAGACACGTCAACTCGGTGTGTGGGCAGGCACCCGCCGCCCCGGTCACCGCAGCCACAGGGGGTAGTGCCCATGGCCGCAAGGCCGCTAGTCGCGCGGCAGCCGAACGAACGGCTGCAGGCGCTCATCCAGGAGGCGGGGTGCTCGAACGCCGGGCTCGCCCGCCGCGTCAACATGTGCGGCGCCGAACACGGCCTCGACCTGCGCTACGACAAGACGTCCGTGGCGCGCTGGCTGCGCGGACAGCAGCCGCGGGGGCGGGCCCCGGCGATCATCGCGGAGGCGCTCGGCCGCAAGCTCGGCCGTACGGTCACGATCGACGAGATCGGCATGGCCAACGGCAAGAACCTCGCCTCGGGCGTGGGGCTGCAGTTCTCGCCGACGGTACTGGGGGCCATCGAGCAGGTCTGCGAGCTGTGGCGCAGCGACGTGGGCCGGCGGGACTTCTTGTCCGGCTCGTCCGTGGCCGCCTCGGCGCTGGTCGAGCCGAGCCGTGACTGGCTGATCTCCTCGCCCGACGCGCAGGTCGCGCGGTCCGCGGGGCCCCGGGTGGGGCTGTCCGACGTGGCGGCCGTCAAGGCCATGACGCAGGCGCTGGTCGACCTCGACCACCAGTACGGCAGCGGGCATGTGCGCCCGGTCGTCGTGCACTACCTCAACAGCGTCGTCTCGGGCCTCCTCGCCGGCTCCTACCGGGAGGCCGTGGGCCGTGAACTCTTCGCCGCCGTCGCGAGACTGACGGAGCTCGCCGGGTACATGGCCGTCGACACCGGCCAACCCGGCCTCGCCCAGCGCTACTACATCCAGGCGCTGCGGCTGGCCCAGGCGGCGGGCGACCGGGGATACGGCGGATACGTGCTGGCCGCCTCCATGAGTCATCTCGCCGCGCAGCTCGGGAACCCGCGCGAGATCGCGCAGTTGGCGCGGGCCGCGCAGGAGGGCGCGCGGGGACGGGTGACTCCGCGCGCGGAGGCGATGTTCCTCGCCGCGGAGGCGCGCGGACACGCCCTGCTGGGCGACGCCCGGAGCACGCAGGCGGCGGCCGGACGGGCCGTGTCCGCGCTGGACGCCGCCGACCCGTCCGCCGGGGACGACCCGGCGTGGATCGCCCACTTCGACGAGGCCTATCTCGCAGACGAGTTGGCGCACTGCCATCGCGACCTGGGCCAGGCCGAGGCGGCGGCGCGCTGCGCCGAGGAGTCCCTGGCCGGGCATCCGCCGGGCCGTGCGCGCCGGCGTGCGATCGGCTATGTGCTCCTCGCCACCGCGCAGGTGCAGCAGCGCGAGATCGAACAGGCCTGCAACACCGGCATGAAGGCGGTCGAGTTGCTGGAGACGCTCCGCTCCAACCGGGGCGCGGAGTACCTCGACGACCTCCAGCTGCGGCTGCAACCGTTCCGCGACGAGTCGGTGGTAAGGGAGTTCGGAGCGCGGCTGGAGTTGCAGACCGCGGCGTGAGCCGGGGCGTGAACACGGGGGCGCTCCCGCGTGAACGGAGGGAAAAGACGAGGTCCCGCACGGGAGGCGACGAACGCGGCGCACGACGCTCCGGATCGGTCACGGACGTCACCGGCGATCCCGGTGGGAGGGAGATCACGTTCTTGAGCTGCGTGGCACGGGGTTCCGGGGACCCGGTAGCGTGAACCGACGATTCCGAAGGTCCCCCATTCGTAGGAGTCCCGGTGACGCAGAGTGGACAGGGCGAGGAGCCCTCGGCGCAGCCCGCGCGCGAAGGCATCGTGCTGCCCTCCGACGGCGGGGAACCCCTGCTGCCGGGAATGACACCGGACGTGCGGCGTCCGCCGGCCCGGCCGCAGCCACAGCCGGGCGCGGCGTCCGAGCCGCACCCCGGCCACGACGGCGGGCCGTACGGGCAGCAGCCGTACGGACAGCCGGCGGGAGGGCAGCCTTACGGCCGGGCGGAGGCAGAGCAGTCCTACGGTCAGCAGCCGTACGCCCAGCCCGACGGGCAGCAGCCGTACCAGCCGTACGCCCAGCCCGACGGGCAGCAGCCGTACCAGCCGTACGCCCAGCTCGACGGGCAGGAGTCCTACGGACCGCGGGACCACGGGCAGCAGCCGGAGTACGGGCAGCAGGCGCCGGCCGGCGGACAGACCTGGGGGCAGCCCTGGGGCCCGGAACAGCAGTCGCCGGCCCCGCAGCAGCCGGACCAGAGCTGGCCGTTGCCCCCGGACCAGGCTCAGCCCCAGCACCGGCACGAGCACCGGCCCCAGCAGAGCCAGTGGGGCGTCCCGCAGCAGGACCCGTGGGACGGCGGCCGGCAGACGGGCGCCGGGCCGCTCCCGCCCGAAGGCGCACCGGCCCCGGCCGCCCCGGCGTACGGCCAGGGGAGACCGGGCGCGCCCCTGCCGCCGGTCGCGGCCGCCTCCGCCCCGGCCGACGAGGGCGCCACGCAGTACATACCGCCGGTCCCGGCCGCGTCCGCCGACGAGGGCGCCACCCAGTACCTGCCGCCGGTCCCGGCCGCGCCCGCCGACGAGGGCGCGACGCAGTACCTGCCGCCCGTCGTGCCGGGCGCGCTGCCGCCCGAGGCCCCGGCCGAGTCGACCCACTTCCTGGGCCGCACGCCGCAGCACCCGGACCCCCGGCACACGCAGGGCGCTCCCGGCCCCGTGCCGGGCGGGCATCCCGACGCCGAGGCCACCCAGTACATCCCGCCGGTCGCCGCACAGGCCGGCGGCGACCGGCAGCAGCCGCCCGCCGGGTTCGAGAGCCTCTTCCGTGACGCCCCGGCCGGAGACGGCCCGGCCGGCTCCACCCAGCTGCTGCCGCGTTTCGACGAGCCGGACGCCCCCGTAACCGGCGGCCAGCCGGGCCACGGCGGTCCCGCCGCCCGTTCCGCCCGCAACGGCTACGCCCCGCCCGTCCACATCTCGCCCGGCGACCCGTCGGCGGGAGGCCGACGCGGGGCGCGGGACGACGACGGCGGCGGTCGCGGCCGGGGAGACGGCACCGGCTCACGGGTGCCGCTGTTCGCGGCGATCGGCGTGGCGCTCGCGGTCGTCGGCGTCGGAGCGGGCGCGATGCTCGGCGGCGGCGGCTCGGACAAGGGCGACGACAACAAGACGGTGGCCGCGTCGGCGCCGACGACCGGGCAGTCCGGGTCGGCGTCCTCGGACGGGGCCCGGGAGCAGGCGGCGGAACTGGACAAGCTGCTGGCGGACAGCGGCAGCAGCCGCGCCAGCGTGATCAGCGCGGTCGCCGACGTCAAGGCGTGCGGCGACCTCGCCGGGGCGGCCACGGATCTGCGGGACGCGGCGAAGCAGCGCACCGACCTCGTCACCCGGCTGTCCGGGCTGAAGGTCGACCGGCTCGACGACCACACCGCGCTGACCGCCGCGCTCACCAAGGCGTGGCAGGCGTCCGCGTCCGCCGACGACCACTACGCGGCCTGGGCCGACCAGGTCGCCGGGAACAAGAAGAAGAACTGCAAGAGGGGCTCGGCCCGCACCACCGGCGAGACCCAGGCCGGCAACCGCGCGAGCGGCACCGCGAGCGCCCAGAAGGCGCAGGCCGCGAAGCTGTGGAACGCGATCGCCCGCAAGTACGGGCTGACCGAGCGGCAGCCCACCCAGCTGTAGCGGCGCGGGCCGCCGCCGGCGTCAGTCGACGTGTGCCTTCTCCAGGGTTCCCGTCACGTCGACGAAGCCCCGCTCGGCGGCCACCAGACGGCCCTTGCGCACGGTCTGGAGGGTGACGTCGGCGTTGACCAGGCGGGGGAAGCCGATGGAGGCGAGGCGGTCGGTGAACCGCCAGCGCAGGGCCGGCGTCAGCCCGCCCGTGTCGATCTGCAGTCCGTCGTCCAGCGCGTGCCGCACGGTGTCGGCGGTCACCGCGCCGCCGTCCAGCGACTCCACGGCCTGCCGGAGCACGTTGTAGGCGATCCAGGTGGTCTGCACGCCGGTGTCGGCCGGGTCGATGCGGGTGTCGGAGAACGCCTTCTCGCTGATCACCTTCTTCATCGGAGCCCAGGCGGGGTCGCTCGCCACCGGGTACCAGCCGGTCACGTACGCCCCCTCGAACGGTCCCGAACCGGCGCCGGCGGCGTTGATCACCGTCTGGTCGACGCTGCCGAGGATGGTGGCGGTGCGCACGCCGGGGTAGTCCTCGCGGCTGCGCCGGAAGGAGTCCATGAAGGTGCCGGTGCGGTCCCCGAGCTCGGTCACCACGCATCCGCGGCCCTTCCTGGACCGGCCTTCGTCCTTGGTCGCCGCCTTCAGGGCGTCCTCGGCCTGGGTCGTGTACTCGGTGGCGTCCTCCGGGGCCGGCTGGTCCGCGGACGGGTCGTGGCCGCCCGCCGTCAGCCCGGCGTCGAGCATCACGGGCAGGGAGTCGCCCGCGATGGTGTCGGGGCGGACGAGGGAGACCCGGCCGCACTGCGGGGCCAGTTCTTTGCCGAGGCCGGCCAGGAGGCTGGACCGGCCTCCGTTGACGGGGTAGGACAGCGGGCTGGTGAACTCGGCGTTCGTGACGCCGAAGCCCCCTATGTACGGGATGCCCGCACCCTCCAGATGCGGGAAGAAGGCGTCGGAGTGCTGGCTGTAGGAGCCCACGACGGCGACCGCGCCCTCCTTGACGGCCCGCCGGGCGCACTGCGCGGCGGCGACGGTGTCGTCGCGGTCGTTGCAGGTCAGCACCTTGAGGTCGCGGCCGTTCAGGCCGCCGTTCGCGTTGAGCCAGCGGGCGTAGGCGCGGGCGAAGGCGGGCATGCCGGGTTTGTTGGTCGCGGACGTCCCCTCGGGAGCCCAGGTCATCACGATGATCGGGCCGTCCCCGGAGCCTCCGGTGGCCCCGGGGACCACCCCGCAGGCGACGGCGAGCGACGCGCAGGCGGCGAGGGCCCCCGCGGACAGGGCGGTCGCTCTGACGGACCCGGTGAAGCGGAAGGGTCGGGGGAGGAAGGTGCTTCGCGTGGACGTGCGTCGCCTGCCAGTCATGGACACGCACGATTCCGTCACATGACCAACCTCGCAGTGACCTTCGTTCAACGCTGGGTGACCGGCAGGTGAATTGCGGGGGTCCATGACGCTCGCGAGGCGCGGAAACGTACGATCGGTGACCGTGCAAGGTTCGGAGAACTCTTCCCGTCGCGGCCGTCGCTCCCCCACCATGGGCGGCATGCCACTCAACGACATGCCGTGGTGGCGCTGGCGCAGCAATGTGCGCTCCGCGCTGCACATGCTCTCCGACCCGGCGTTCCAGCAGAACGTCTGGCTGGCCGGCGTCGAGGGGTACGGGGACGTCACCGACGCCGTGTACCGCCTCGTCGAGGACACCTGGCTCGACAACTGGTCCGCCGAGAAGTACGTCGGCACGATCTTCCGTGACTCGCAGGAGGCGGCCCTCGTCGACACCGCCGTGCTGCGGGTCCTGCGGATCATGCACCAGGTCGGGCCGGACGCCCCGGTCTCCGCGTACGTCGACAACCAGGGCTGGCCGGACGCGGTGCGGGCGGCGCGGGACGCGCACGTGCGGATGGCGGCGAGCGACGGGGACGACCCGGACGCGCCGCCGCGCACCCTCGAAGTGCTCCGGATCATGACGCGGGCTGCGTAGGCCACGGCGGCGGTTGCGGCCGGAGCGCACGGCCGGCGTGTTCCGGTCCGCGGAACGATTGCCAAGGGCGGGAGGCGGTGTGCGACCCTGTCGGGCATGAACGCGCAGCCCGCCCGAGCCGCGGCGACCCCCGCCGACCAGTACGTCCTCACCCTGTCGTGCCCCGACAAGCAGGGCATCGTGCACGCCGTGTCGAGCTACCTCTTCATGACCGGCTGCAACATCGAGGACAGCCAGCAGTTCGGCGACCACGACACGGGTCTGTTCTTCCTGCGCGTCCACTTCTCGGCCGAGTCCCCGGTGACGGTGGACAAGCTGCGGGCCAGCTTCGCCGCGATCGGCGACTCGTTCCACATGGACTGGCAGATCAACCGGGCCGACGAGAAGATGCGCATCGTCCTCATGGTCAGCAGGTTCGGGCACTGTCTGAACGACCTGCTGTTCCGCGCCAGCATCGGTGCGCTGCCGGTGGAGATCGCGGCCGTGGTGTCCAACCACACCGACTTCGCCGAGCTGGTGGGCTCGTACAACATTCCCTTCCACCACATTCCGGTGACGAAGGAGAACAAGCAGCAGGCCGAGACGCAGCTGCTGGAGCTGGTGCGGGAACGGGACGTCGAACTGGTCGTCCTGGCGCGCTACATGCAGGTCCTCTCCGACGACCTGTGCAAGCAGCTCAGCGGCCGGATCATCAACATCCACCACTCGTTCCTGCCGAGCTTCAAGGGCGCGAAGCCGTACCACCAGGCGCACGCGCGGGGCGTGAAGCTGATCGGGGCGACGGCGCACTACGTGACCGCCGATCTCGACGAGGGGCCGATCATCGAGCAGGAGGTCGAGCGGGTCGGACACGGCGTCACGCCGGACCAGCTGGTCGCGATCGGACGGGACGTCGAGTGCCAGGCGCTGGCGCGAGCCGTCAAGTGGCACGCGGAGCGCCGGATCCTGCTCAACGGGCGGCGGACGGTCGTCTTCCCCTGACAGCCCCTCCCCGCCCGCACCCCCCGCACCCCGGATAAGGCGGGCAGTGGCGGGACCCGCCCAGCCCGCACTACATTCGGCTGAGGCTCGCCGCCGCGAACAGCACGTCCCTGATCGCGTCCCGGTCGCCGACCTGCCCCGCCGCCGCCTCCTCCGGGGACACGTGGCCGGCGGCCAGGCGGCAGAACTCCACGTCGTCCATGGCCACATGGGCCACCTCGTCGTCGGCGGGGCCCGCCGCGCCGCGGGAATCCCCGGGCCCGGCCGCGACCGGCCGCGCGGGAGAGTCCAGCGGGATCAGCCACTGGCCGCCGCCCGAGCCCTCGATCTCCAGGCGCAGGCTGCGGCCGGGCCGGCCGGCGGTCACCAGGTGCCGGGTGCGTGCGGGCGAGGCCAGTCCGGCGCGACGACGGGCGGCGAGCGTCTCCGGCAGCATCCGCGCGGCCAGGTCGATCATGCCGTGGAGATGGCGCGGCGCGGGCGGGGCGTAGGGGTAGTCGACCGCTTCCGCGATGTCCTCGGCGTGCACCCAGCACTCGAAGGCCCGGTCCAGCATCGCGTCCCGCAGGGGGAGTTCGAAGCCGCCGTACGACACCGGCAGCCCGCCGGGGCTTCCCCCGGCGAAGGACACCGTGCGCACCAGGGCGTGGGTCTGCTCGCGCCACGGGCCGCGCACCGAGCGGGTGGGCGGGAAGTGCGCGCCCGCCCAGAAGGCCTCGGTGCGCTGGGCGGGCGTCCGCGTCCGCCTCTTCGACCCACCCGCCGCGTCCTGCTGCTCCGCCCCGTCGCCCGCGCCCGGGGCCAGGGGGTCGTCCAGGCCCAGGGCGACGGCGATCAGTCCGTCCACCGCCAGCAGATGGGCGATGACCCCGGCGACGGTGGTCCGGCGGCTCGCGGCGCTCTCGTCGCGGAACCAGCGCAGCCGCACGGGCGCGTGCCATTCGGCGTCCCCGAAGTCCTGGAGCAGGGCGTCCAGTCGCGCGGTCTCGGCGTCGTACGACGCCGCCCAGTCGGGCACCGGGATACGCGGCGGACGCCGCTCCAGGCAGCCGTCGAGGACGCGGGTGCGCAGGGCGGGGTCGAGGTCGAGGGACTCCGAGCGGTGGAGCAGTCCGACGGCCTCGCGCAGTCGCCGTGCCTCGTCCGCGCAGGCACCGCAGTCGCCGAGATGCATCTCGACGGCGTCCGTCTCCTCGGCCGAGCAGGCCGCAAGCGCCCAGGCGCCCAGCAGCGACTTGAGGATCGGATGCTCGAGCCTGACCGGTTCCGGTCCGGCCGGCTCCTCCAGGGCGGGCAGCGGCAGCCCGCCGTCCTCCACGGAGACACGGGGGAGGGGGATGCGGAGGGCGGGCGGGGGCGCGTCCTCGGCGCGCGCGTTCGCGGCCGCCTCGCCCGCGCTGCCCGCGTCCGGTGTGCTCCCCACGTCCTGCGTGCTCCCCGCGCCCGTGCCCGTCTTCTCCGTGCCTGCCGTGTCTGCCGCGCCTGCCGCGTCTTCGGCTTCCCTGTCCCTGTCCCTGTTGCCGTCCCTGGCCTTGCCCCTGCCCCTGTCCCTGCCCCTGTCCTTCTCGTCCTCGCCGCCGTGCGGCTCGAAGTCGTCCACGTCGCTCACGCCGCACCTCCGTACCCGGGGGGCGCGCCGGGGGCCGCGATGTCGTGGGCGGTGGAGAGCAGCTGCAGGCCGAGGCGGAGCCGGCGACGGGCCTCGTCCTCGGTGACGCCGAGGTCGGCCGCGGTCTGGCGGTAGTCGCGGCGCTGGAAGTACGCCAGCTCCAGGGCGGCGCGCAGCGGGGCCGGCATGGCCTGGACGATGTAGTCGGCGCGGGCGGCGACGGATGCGTGCCGCACTCTGCGCTCGAGTTCCTCGGTCGCCTCCGCGCAGCCGTGGCCGGTCTCGGCCAGCGCGGCGGTCTCGGTGGCGCGCAGTCGCTGCACGGCGAGCCGGTGGGTCACTGCGGCGACCCAGGTGCGCAGCGGGCCCTGGCCGGGGTCGTAGTCGTCCGGGTGTTCCCAGACGTGGGCGAAGACCTCGCGGGTGACGCCGTCCGCCGCGCGTTCGTCTTCGAGCACGCGGTGGGCGAGACCGTGCACGAGTGAAGCGAACCTGTCGTAGAGCTCGCCGAGGGCGGCCGCCTCACCGCGCGCGAGCCGCTGCTGCATCTTGCGGTCCCAGCGGGGCGGTGCGTCCCTCTTCGCCATGCGTCCCCCTCACCCGTGTGCGTCCCGTACCTGCGTGCTCGTGCCCGATGCTCGTGTTCAGCGTGCGTCCACCGTCACCTCGAATGTAGTCGGCACGCAGGACGACGCACGCCCCTTTGTTTCAATGTGCGCCCCCTGTCCGCGGAAGGGTGGTATGGGCCCGCACCTACCCGACAGACATGGATCGAACCGGACTGCATATGACAGAAACAAGCCTCTTTCTCTTGGTTTCTGTTTTTGCTTCGGAGTTTCGGGGCACGGCCGCTGGGCAGCCGCGCTGCAAGGAAGCGAAGGGACCGCTTCCGTTCACTGCGAGCTACGGCTGGCAACAGCGAGCGAAAGGCGTGGTGGTGGCCTTCAATGTGACCAGCGGCGAGCAGGGTGGATGGGCCGTGCTGCAGGTGTCGGGCGAGCTGGACCTGGTGACGTCGCCGGTGCTGCGGCAGCGGGTGCACGACGAGGTGGCCGAGGGCCGGCACCGTCTCGTCCTCGACCTCTCCGAGGTGTACTTCTGCGATTCCAGCGGTGTCGGCGTGCTCATCGCCGCCCGCCGCCTCATCCGCTCCTGCCGGGGACGGCTGCGGCTGATCCTGCCCGCGCGCGGTGCGGCGGAGGGCTCCCACGTGAACCGGGTGCTGGGCGCGCTCGGCGTGCGCCGTCTCTTCGACGTCTACGCCGATCTCGCGGACGCCGTGGACGACGGGACGGAACCGCTGTCGGCGTGAAGCCGTCGTTTCGCCACACACTCGTCCCGAATCGTCCCCGGTCCGGGCACAGGTGCCCCCTTCCCGCTGCCCGGACGCCGTCCGCGTCGTACGCTCCCTGCCGGAAGCACTCTTCGCTGCGCCTTCCACCGCATCTCCCACAGCACCTCCGCGACGACGTAAGGCGGCCCGAGAAGACATGGTCAACAGCGAGTACGAACGCAGGATCGCCGCCCGGTTCGCCACCTTCGACCAGGACGGCAACGGCTACATCGACCGCGCGGACTTCGCCGCGGCGGCCAAGGCGGTCCTCGCCGAGTTCGGCGTCGCCGCCCGTTCCGACAAGGGGCAGGCCGTCTACGGGGGAGCCGAGGCGTTCTGGCAGGGCATGGCCGGCATCGCCGACCGCGACGGCGACCAGCGCATCACCCGTGAGGAGTTCGTGACCGGCGCGGTCAAGCGCCTGCGCGACAATCCGGACCGGTTCGCCGAGATCGCCCGACCCTTCCTGCACGCGGCCCTCGACGTGGCCGACGCCGACGGCGACGGCCGGGCGACGGTCGAGGACACCGTCCGGGTGCTCCGCGCCCTCGGCGCGCCCGAGGAGGTCGCCCGGGGAGCCGCCGCGGTGCTGGACGCCGACGCCGACGGCAAGGTCGGCGAGGCGGAGATCGTCCCGGCGTTCGCCCGCTACTTCACCGTGCCCGAGTAGCGTTCGCGCAGCTTGTACTTGAGGACCTTGCGGAGCGTGTCGTTGCGCGGCAGGGCGTCCACCAGCTCCAGCTGCTCGGGCAGCTTGTGCGTGGAGAGGCCCGCCGCGCGCAGATACGACGTGACCGCCTCCAGGGTCAGCGCCCGCGCCCCGGGCGGCTGTTCGACGACCGCGCACACCCGCTCCCCGCGTTCGGCGTCGGGCAGGCCGATCACGGCGACGTCCCCGACACCGGGGTGGGCGGCCAGCAGGTCCTCGATCTCCTTGGCGGAGACGTTCTCCCCCTTGCGGATGATGACGTCCTTCAGCCGTCCGGTGAGCACCAGGTGCCCGCTGCCGGTCAGCCGCCCCAGGTCGCCGGTGCGCAGGAAGCCGTCCGCGTCGAACGCCTCGGCGCTCTGGCCCGGATCCAGATAGCCCCGGCACACGGCCTCGCCGCGCAGCCGCACCTCCCCGTCCCCGGCGACGCGTATCTCCATGCCCTCCGGCGGCCGTCCCTCCGTCGTCGCGAGGTTCTCCGCCGTGTCGTCCGGCGCGCCCATGGTGATCATCGGCACCTCGGTCATGCCGTAGCCGTGGGTGAGCTGCACGCCCATCTCGCGCACCACGGCGTGGTACACCTCCGGAGGCTTGGGCGCGCCGCCGCCCGCGAGCAGTCGCAGCGTGGGGATCACGGGGACGCCCGGCTGCTTGCGCTGCTCGGCGAGGAACATCGAGTAGAACGCCGTCGACCCGCCCGCCACCGTCACGCCGTGCCGCCGGTACTCCTCCAGTGCGTCCGGCAGCGCGAAGTGCTCGAACATCACCGCAGGGAAGCCGTACAGCAGGAGCATGACGGTGTAGTCGGGGCCGGCGATGTGGGCGTACGGGAAGGCCATGGAGCCGACGTCGTCCGCCGTGAGGCGCAGCGCGTGGGCGAGACAGGAGCCGCCCGCGATCAGCGAACGGTCGGTGTGCAGGACGCCCTTGGGGTCGGACGTGGTGCCCGAGGTCCAGTAGATCCAGCGGACCGAGCCGCCGTCGGCGGGCGGGGCGGGGAGCACCGCGGGATCGCCCTCGGGCAGGTCGTCGTAGGCCTCGAAGACGCCCTTCGCGCCGAGCCGCCGGGCCATCTCGGTGTGGTCGAAGCCGCGCCAGACGCCCGGCGTCGCGAAGAACTCCGCCTTCGACTCGCGCAGCGCGAAGCCGACCTCGCGGTCGCGGTAGAAGGGGATGACGGGGGTCTGCACGGCCCCGAGGCGGGCCAGGGCGAACGACAGCACGGCCGTCTCGAGGCGGGTCGGCAGCTGCCAGGCGACGACGGTGCCGGGGCGCACGCCCATGTCGTGGAGCCCGGCCGCCGTTCGTTCGGCGCGCTCGCGCAGCTCGCCGAAGGTCAGGGAGCGGTCGCCCTGCAGGAGGACCCGGCGGCCGGGGGTGAGGTCGGCGCGGCGGGCGAGCAGCTCCCAGAGGGTGCGGGAGGCGCTCAGCTGGTGGGCGGTGTCGGTGTCGTTCACGTCGGCCCCCTGGCGTAGCTGACGGACAGTCAGATCTGGGCAGAGCGTAGGCCCGGTCGCCTTGTCGGTCCAGGGGGTGCGGGCTAGCCTGCAGGGGAGAGCAGATCTGACGACCCATCAGATAATGCGTCGGGCCGTCCATCGGACAACCGGCGTTCCGCCAGGCGGAGGGGAAGCCATGAGCACCGAACTGCCGCGCATCGTCAGCGTGGACGACCATGTCATCGAGCCCGCGCACCTCTTCGCGACCTGGCTGCCGAAGAAGTACCGGGACCGGGGACCGCAGCCCCTCACCGCCGGGATCGGCGAGCTCGCCTACGTCGCCGGGAAGTACCAGATCACGATGGACCCGGACGGGCCGCCCACCGACTGGTGGATCTACGAGGACCTGAAGTTCCCGTACAAGCGCAACATCGCCGCCGTCGGCTTCGACCGCGACGAGATGACCCTCGAGGGCATCACCCGCGAGGAGATGCGGCGCGGCTGCTGGGACCCGAAGGCCCGGCTGGCGGACATGGACCTCAACCACGTCGAGGCCTCGCTGTGCTTCCCGTCCTTCCCGCGCTTCTGCGGGCAGACCTTCGCCGAGGCGCACGACAAGGAGGTCGCGCTGGCCTGCGTGCGCGCCTACAACGACTGGATGGTCGAGGAGTGGTGCGGCGGCAGCGGCGGCCGGCTGATCCCGCTGTGCCTGATCCCCCTGTGGGACGTCGGCCTGGCGGTCGCCGAGATCCGGCGCAACGCGGCCCGCGGGGTGCGCGCGGTGACCTTCTCCGAGATCCCGAGCCACCTCGGCCTGCCGTCGATCCACTCGGGCTACTGGGACCCGTTCTTCGCGGTGTGCGAGGAGACGGGCACGGTCGTCAACATGCACATCGGCTCGTCCTCGCAGATGCCGGCCGCCTCACCCGACGCGCCCCCGGCCGTCCAGGCGTCCCTGTCGTTCAACAACGCGATGGCCTCGATGATGGACTACCTCTTCAGCGGCGTCCTGGTGCGGTTCCCGCGCCTCAAGCTGGCCTACTCCGAGGGGCAGATGGGGTGGATCCCGTACGCCCTGGAGCGCGCCGACGACGTCTGGGAGGAGCACCGCGCGTGGGGCGGCGTCCGCGACCTCGTCCCCGAGCCGCCGTCGACCTACTACTACCGGCAGATCTTCTGCTGCTTCTTCCGCGACAAGCACGGCGTCGCGTCCCTGGACGCGGTGGGCCGCGACAACGCGACCTTCGAGACCGACTACCCGCACGTCGACTCCACCTTCCCGCACACCAAGGAGATCGCCCTCGACCACGTCAAGGGCCTCGACGACGAGACGGTCTACAAGCTGATGCGCGGCAACGCGATCCGCATGCTGGACCTGGACCTCGACAAGTAGCCGGGACGGGACCCGGGACCCGGGCAGCGATCAGGACCAGGCAGGGGGATCAGGACATGGACCTCTCGGACAGCCCCGAGGACGCGGAGTTCCGGGCCCGGCTGCGCGAGTGGCTGGGCAAGGTGCTCCCCACGCTCCCGCCGAAGCCGTCGCCGGACGACTGGCCGGGCCGCCGCGCCTACGACCTCGGCTGGCAACGGGCGCTGCACGACGCCGGATACGCCGACGTGCACTGGCAGGCCTCGCCGGGCGTGCGCCTGATCTTCCTGGAGGAGACCGAGAAGGCGGGCGCGCCCTACGTGGGCGCGGGCTTCGTCGGGCTGCTGCACGCCGGCCCGACGATCGCCGCCGAAGGAACGCCCGAGCAGCGGGCCCGCTGGCTGCCGCCCATCCTGCGCGGCGAGGAGGTGTGGTGCCAGGGCTTCAGCGAGCCCGACGCGGGGTCCGACCTCGCGGCGCTGCGCACGCGCGCGTGGCGCGACGGCGACGCCTATGTGGTGAGCGGGTCCAAGATCTGGACCTCGCACGCGGAAGTCGCCGACTGGTGCGAGCTGTTGGTCCGCACCGATCCGGACGCGCCGAAGCACCGGGGCATCAGCTGGCTGGCCATGCCCATGGACGCGCCGGGCGTCACGGTCCGGCCGCTGCGCACCCTCGCCGGGTCCGCCGAGTTCGCCGAGGTGTTCCTCGACGAGGTGCGGGTGCCGGTCGGCAACCGGGTGGGGGCCGAGAACGACGGCTGGCGCGTGACCATGGTGACGCTGTCCTTCGAACGCGGCACCGCCTTCGTCGGCGAGGTCGTCGCCTGCCGGCGCGTGCTGGGCGAACTCGCGCGCCGGGCACGGCGCACCGGACGCTGGGACGACCCCGTCCTGCGGCGCCGGCTGGGGTCCCTCAACGCCGAGTTCCGGGCACTGTGGCGGCTGACGCAGTGGAACGTGAGCGCGGCGGAGGCCGCGCACGGCGGGGTGCCCGGCGTCGGCGGGTCGGTCTTCAAACTGCGGTACTCGCAGGCGCGCCAGGAGCTGTACGACGCCGCCGCCGAGGTCCTCGGCGACGCGGCCCTCGACGCCGACCGGCCGTGGACGGCCGACCGGCTCTCGTCGCTGTCGTACACCATCGCGGCCGGCACGTCGCAGATCCAGCGCGACATCGTGGCCGAGCGGATTCTGGGTCTGCCGAAGGGGAGGTGAACGGTCCGTCATGCGATTTCGACTGACGGAGGACCAGCGGGCGCTCCGCGGCGGGGTGCGGGAGCTGCTGGCGCGCCGGTTCGACCGGGCGGCGCTGCGGGCGGCCGTGGACCGGCCGGGGGTGCTGGACCGGGCCCTGTGGCGGGAGCTGGGCGAGGCCGGATTCTTCGCGCTGCGGCTGCCCGAGGCGGACGGCGGGGTCGGACTCGGGCTGCCCGAGTCGGTGCTGGTCTTCGAGGAGGCGGGCCGGGTGCTGCTGCCGGGCCCGCTGGTGGCCACGCACCTGGCGGCCGGGCACGTGCCGGGCGCGGCCGAGGGCGAGACCGTCGTGGCGGCCGCCGACGGCGGCGGGCTGGTGGAATGGCTGGCACAGGCGGACGTCGTGCGCGGGGACGCCGACGGGGCCGTGCCGCTGCGGTCGGTGGACCCGCTGACGCCGCTGCACGCGGTCCCCGCGCGCGGGACGGCCGATCCCGCCGCCGTCCTCCTCACCGCGGCGGAGCAGCTCGGCACCGCCACACGCGCGTGCGAACTGGCCGTGCAACACGCCCGGGCGCGTGAGCAGTTCGGTCGGCCGATCGGGGCCTTCCAGGCGGTCAAACATCTCTGCGCGGAACTGCTCGTGCGGGTCGAGACGGCCCGTGCGGCGGTCTACGCGGCCGCCGTCACCGCCGACCCGGCCGATATCGCGGCGGCCCGGCTGCTGGCCGACGAGGCCGCCGTCCGCGGTGCGCGCGACTGTCTCCAGGTGCACGGCGGCATGGGGTTCACCTGGGAGGCGGACGTCCACCTGCTGCTGAAACGGGCCTGGGTGCGCACGCGACGTGCGGGCGGTGTCACGGAGAGTGAGGAGTTGCTCGCGGCCGATCTGCTGGCCGAGGCGGACCGCTAGCCGTCCTCGCCTGCGCGGACGGCCGACGTGGCGGACGGAAGGCCGCCCTGGTGTCGCGGATCGTGGCATACCGGAATCACGGAGCGTTGATATCGGGTTGTGTCCGATGCGTGACCCGTCACGGCCCGGAGTCGGCGGGCCGCTCCGGTACCTTCTGTGGGATGCGAGTGGTTCCGAGCATGAGCCATGCCGGCGGTGCCCCTGGGGCGATGCCGGATCCGGCGGTGCGCGCCGCCGCTCGCTGGGCGGACGGGCCTACGGCCCCCGCCTGTTCGACTCCCCGTAACGAGCGTCGCACAGTATGCCGCACGGGTACTCCTTCGCGCTGGAATATGCCCGAAGCGCTTGTTGAGGTGACTGTACGTCAACCAAGCTGTCTCGTAAGGGATTCACGTTCCGTCACCCTGCCTCTGACCGTTGTTCTGGTCATGCAGAAAATGGCTACGATCGTGGCCCCCGTCGTCATGGTGCACACGCGGCTAGCGTGGCTGGCGTGGCGTACGGCCATGTGTCCGCCGGTTCGGATGGTGTGAGCGGTGCAGGTGCTTCAAGTGCAGCTGGAGATCCGGCCCGACCCCGCTGAGGTGGGGCGCGCCCGGAGGTGGGCCCGTTCGCGCCTCGTCGGGTCCGGGATAGGGGACGAGGAGCCGCTCGCCGAGACGTTGATCCTGCTCGTCTCCGAGCTGGTCACCAACGCCGTGGTGCACACCGGCTGTCCGGCCGTGCTGCGGCTCTCCCTGCCGGGCGGGGCGGCCGACCCGTCCATCGTCCGGCTGGAGGTGGCCGACTCCAGCGACCGGGCCCCGGTGCCCCGCTGTGCGGGTGACGAGGCGACCGGTGGGCGCGGCCTGGCCCTCGTCGACGGCCTCGCGGATCGCTGGGGGTGGAGCGTCGAGGGCGCCGGCAAGCGCATCTGGTGCGAACTCGACCGCTGTGCGGCCCCGGCCGAGGTGGCGGTGGACCGCGGCGGCGCGGCCGAATGCATGGGTGTGGCCGACCGCGCGGGAGGCGTCCGCAAGGAGCCCCGGCCCGCGTACGGCGGGCGGGCCTACGAAGCGGTCTGACGGACCGACGGCGGCGCACGGCTCACGGCGTACGGCGCACGGGTGCGGATGTCCCGGCAGCGGTGGGGCGCGGGCGCAGAAAGCGCTGTCGGTCAGGGCCGGTCCTGGATCGGTGCGCCCGTCCGTGCTTCCGTGCGCGCCCGTCATGAACAGGGCGTAAGTAATAAATCCCCTTCCGGGTGTTGACGTCCGTTGTCCGTTTGATCACGCTTGTGGTCAGCGATTCGCCGCGAGGGGACGGCGAGGGCCTCGGTGGCGGAGGTCCTTGCCGGGCGCGGATCGTGATTCGGCGTCGGCTCCCTCGGGGGGCGAGGGGAGTCGACGGGGGTCCTCCGCCCGGGCGCAGCCGAGGGCGGGGAGACACGCCGAAGTCGGATGGCGGTGCGCGGTGCCGTGCTCGGGGCGGGCAGCCGCGCGCCGTCGGCCGACGCGTGTCCGTGTCCGCCGGACCTCAGAGAACCGCCACCGGGGCCACCGGCGTCCCCGTCCCGCCGACGAACGGCTCGGGCATCGCCGACAGCAGGAACGCGTAGCGGCCCGCTTCTCCACAGGCTGTGGACAACTCTTCGAGATTCCAGTTCTGGCCCTGCAGCATCCCCATCTCGACCAGGTCGAGCGCGTGCACGGGCAGCCACAGGTCGTCGATCTCCGGCGGGAAGACCTCGAACGTGAGGGTGTCGTTGGCGACGGCCGCCACGTCGCGCGCGTGGAACCACTCCGGCGTGCGCACCGACAGCCCCGGCGACGGGAACCCGTACCCCTGCCGGTCGCCCGCCAGATAGACCTGGACCTGCCCGGTCCGCACCAGCACGATGTCGCCGGCGCGCACGCGGGTGCCGGCCAGCTCCTCGGCGGCCTCCAGGTCCTCCGGCGTCACCGCGTGTCCGCCCGCCAGCCGGTCGACGCCACGCGCGCGTGCCACGTCCAGCAGCACCCCGCGCGAGACGACGTGCCGCGCCTTGTCGATGCCGCCGAACTCGGCTCCGCCGTGCGCGGTGACACTGGCCGCCGGACGGCCGTTGTAGAGCTTGCCCGAGTGCGACACGTGGGTCAGCGCGTCCCAGTGGGTGCCCGCCTGCAGGCCCATCGTCACGGCGTCGTCGCTGCACGCCACCGTCCCCGGGCCGAAGATCTCCTGGTTGATCTGCACCATCGTGTGCAGCGGGTTGATCCGTCCCGGGATCAGACCGGTCTGCACCCCGTCCTCCCGCAGCGGGAGGGCGAGCGGGACGCGACGCCCGGAGCGGATCTCGGCCGCCGCCGCGCGGACGACGTCGTCGGTGACGAGGTTCAGCGTGCCGATCTCGTCGCCCGCCCCCCAGCGCCCCCAGTTGTTGACGCGCTTCGCGATGTCGTGGAACGCGGCCGGCAGTGTCATTCCGTGCCTCCTTGGGGCTTGTCCCCGACTGTCCGACAGGTCAATCTGGTCCTCGCGGCTAAAATCTAACGGACCGTCAGAAACTGCGGGAGGGGGCTGGGCATGGGGAACTTCCTGGCCGGCAGGACCATCGCCGTCACGGGTGCGGGACGAGGCATCGGGCGGGCGGTGGCGCTCGCCGCCGCCGCGGAGGGCGCGCGGGTCGTCGTCAACGACTACGGCGTGGCCGTGGACGGGGCCGCGCCCACGAGCGAGGTCGCCGAGGCCGTCGTCAAGGAGATCGAGGCGGCCGGCGGGGAGGCCGTCGCCGTCGCCGACGACATCTCCACGATGGCCGGCGGCCGACGGCTGGTCGACGTCGCGGTGGAGTCGTACGGGCGGCTCGACGGGGTCGTGTGCGTGGCCGGCATCCTCCGCGAGCGGATGCTGTTCAACATGTCCGAGGAGGAGTGGGACCCGGTCGTCGCCACCCATCTGAAGGGCACCTTCACCGTGTTCCGCGCCGCCTCGGCGGTGATGCGCGAACAGCGCGGCGGCACGCTGATCGGCTTCACCAGCGGAAACCATCAGGGGTCCGTGTCGCAGGCCAACTACAGCGCGGCCAAGGGCGGGATCATCTCGCTCGTGCGCAGCGCCGCGCTCGGCCTGCACAAGTACGGGGTGACCGCCAACGCGGTGGCCCCGGTGGCGCGTACGCGCATGTCGGCCGGCGTGCCGACGGAACTCTCGGAGATCGGCGAACCGGAGGACGTGGCCGCGTTCGTGGTCTACCTGCTGTCGGACCGCGCGCGCGAGGCCGGGATCACCGGCCAGGTGTACACCGTCGCCGGGCCGAAGATCGCGGTGTGGGCACAGCCGAGGGAACTCCGTTCGGTCTACGCGGAGGGGGGTTCCTGGACGCCGGAACGGATCGCTGAGTCCCTGCCGGCGTCGGTGGGGGTCGATCCGATGCCGATGCTGGCGCGGCTCGAGGAGATGGCGCGCGCCGCCCGGGAGGGGAACCGGCCCAACGCCCGGTAGCGCGGGGATGCGCGGGGGTGCGCGTGGATCGGCGGATGCGGATGCGGATGCGGATGCCGATGTGGGCGCGTGTGCGGCGCGGATGCGTGTGAGGGTCCGTCGCGGCTGGTCGCGCTCATGCGGCGGAGCGGGATGTCGATACGGCCCGCGCCCCTGAGGTACGTGCGGTCGCCCCTTCTCGAGGAGGTCAGCGTGGATTTCGGTTTCACCTCGGCAGACGACTCTTTCCGCGTCGAAGCACGGGAATGGCTGGCCGCACACGCGCCGCGGGCCGCCGGCCGGCGGTCCTGGGAGCGGGCTCTCGGGGCGGCCGGGTGGATCGGGCTCGGCTGGCCGCAGAGCGGGTACGGCAACCGGACCGGAAGCCTCACCCAGCAGGTCGCCTGGGCCGAGGAGTACGCCCGGTCGGGAGCCCCGCCGCGCTCCGGGCACATCGGGGAGAACCTGCTCGCGCCCACCCTGCTCGCGCACGGCACGGACGAGCAGAAGGCGCGCTTCCTGCCGCCGGTCGCCGCCGGCGACGAGCTGTGGTGCCAGGGATACAGCGAGCCCGGCGCCGGCTCCGACCTCGCCGGCGTCCGCACACGGGCCGAACTCGCCCCCGACGGACGGTCGTACCGCGTCACCGGCCAGAAGATCTGGACGTCCCTCGCCCACGAGGCCGACTGGTGCTTCGTCCTCGCGCGCACCGACCCGCAGGCGCGGCGGCACCACGGCCTGACGTTCCTCCTCGTGCCCATGGACCAGCCGGGCCGGATCGAGGTACGGCCCATCCGGCAGCTGACCGGCACCAGCGACTTCAACGAGGTCTTCTTCGACGGGGCGCACGCGCGCGCGGAACACGTCGTCGGCGCGCCGGGAGACGGCTGGCGGGTCGCCATGAGCCTGCTTGGCTTCGAGCGCGGGGTGTCGACCCTCGCCCAGCAGATCGGTTTCGCACAGGAGCTGGGGCGCGTGGTGCACGCCGCCGTGGAGTCGGGAGCGGCCGGCGATCCCGTCGTGCGCGAGCGTCTGGTGCGGCTGTGGGCGGAGCTGCGGACCATGCGATGGAACGCGCTGCGGACGCTGGGGGGCACGGGCGGGCCGGGTGCGCCGAGCGTGGCCAAGCTGCTGTGGGCGGGCTGGCACCAGCGGCTGGGAGAGGTCGCCGTACAGGTGCGGGGCGCGGCCGCGAGCGTCGGGCCGGCCGACTGGACGCCCGCCGCGCCGTACGAACTCGACGACGCGCAGCACCTGTTCCTGTTCTCCCGGGCCGACACGATCTACGGCGGCTCGGACCAGATCCAGCGCACGATCATCGCCGAGCGCGTGCTCGGCCTGCCCAGGCAGCCCAAGGGATGAGGCAGAGGGGAGCAGTGTGATGCGAGGCGTGGTGTTCGACGGTGAGCGGGTCGAGGTCGTCGACGACCTGGAGGTGCGGGACCCGGAAGCCGGCGAGGTGCTGGTCGCCGTCGCGGCGGCCGGGCTGTGTCACAGCGACCTGTCGGTCGTCGACGGGACGATCCCCTTCCCCGCGCCGGTCGTCCTCGGGCACGAGGGCGCGGGCGTCGTGGCCGCGGTCGGCCCCGGGGTCACGCATGTCGTGCCCGGGGACCATGTCGCGCTGTCCACGCTCGCCAACTGCGGCGCCTGCGCGGAGTGCGACCGGGGCCGCCCCACGATGTGCCGGCAGGCCATCGGGCGGCCCGGGAGACCGTTCACGCGCGCGGGGCGCCCCCTCTTCCAGTTCGCGGCCAACTCCGCCTTCGCCGAGCGGACGGTGGTCAAGGCCGTGCAGGCGGTGCCGATCCCCAAGGACGTCCCGCTGACGTCCGCCGCGCTGATCGGGTGCGGGGTGCTGACCGGCGTCGGGGCCGTGCTGAACCGCGCGCGCGTGGGCCACGGCGAGAGCGTCGTCGTCATCGGCACAGGCGGGATCGGGCTCAACGTGCTGCAGGGCGCGCGGATCGCGGGCGCGCTGCGGATCGTCGCCGTCGACGCGAACCCGGCGAAGGAGGCGACGGCCCGGCGGTTCGGGGCCACGCACTTCCTGACGTCGGCGGACGGCGTGCGGGAGGTGCTGCCGACGGGCGCGGACCACGTCTTCGAATGCGTGGGACGGGTCGAGCTGATCCGGACCGCCGTCGACCTGCTCGACCGGCACGGTCAGGCGGTGCTGCTCGGAGTGCCGCCGGCGACGGCCGAGGCGTCCTTCCGCGTCTCCTCGCTGTTCCTGGACAAGTCGATCCTGGGCTGCCGCTACGGCGCCTCGCGCCCCCAGCGGGACGTCGCCCTGTACGCGGAGCTGTACCGCGAGGGCCGGCTGCTGCTCGACGAACTCGTCACCCAGACCTACCCGGTCGAGGACTTCGAGAAGGCCGCGGCGGACGCCGAGGCGGGACGGGTGGCGCGCGGAGTGCTGACGTTCTAGTGGGTGGTGTCGGGCGGGGTGGCGTCGGTCGTGCGGAAGGTGCGGCGGTAGGCGGTCGGGGTGACTCCGAGTGCGGCCTGTAGGTGCTGGCGCATCGACTGGGCGGTGCCGAAACCGGCGTCCCGGGCGATCCGGTCGACGGACAGGCCGCTGGACTCCAGCAGGTGCCGGGCTCGTTCGACCCGTTGCTGGGTGAGCCACTGGCCGGGGCTGACGCCGACCTCCTCGCGGAAGCGGCGGGTGAACGTCCGCACCGACATGGCCTCCCGCTCGGCCATGTCGCGCAGTTGGAGGGGCTCGTGCAGGCGGCCGAGCGCCCATGCGCGGGCGCCGGTCGTGGTCGCCTGCTGCGGGTCGGGCACCGGTCGCGCGATGTACTGGGCCTGACCGCCGTCGCGGTGCGGGGGCACGACGGTGCGGCGGGCCACGTCGTTGGCTACGGCGGTGCCGTGGTCGCGGCGGACCATGTGCAGGCACAGGTCGATGCCGGCGGCGACGCCGGCCGAGGTGAGCACGTCGCCGTCGTCGACGAAGAGCACGTCCGGGTCGACCTTGATCTGCGGGAAGAGCCGCTGGAGGTGTTCGGCGTCGGCCCAGTGCGTGGTCGCGGGACGGCCGTCGAGGAAGCCGGCCGCGGCCAGCACGTACACGCCGGTGCAGATGGAGGCGAGCCGGGTGCCGGGCCTGACGCGGTCGAGGGCGGCGGCGAGTTCGTCGGTCAGGACGCCCTCCTCGAAGACCGGGCCGAGCTCATAGCTGGCCGGGACGATCACGGTGTCGGCGGTGGCCAGCGCCTCGGGACCGTGCTCGACCATGATCGCGAAGTCGGCGTCCGTCTCGACGGGGCCCGGCGGGCGCACCGAACAGGTGACGACCTCGTACAGAAGGCGTCCGCGGGCGTCCTTGGGGCGGCCGAAGATGCGGTGCGGGATGCCCAGCTCGAAGGGGAGCAGACCGTCCAGGGCGAGGACGACGACGCGATGGGGGCGGGGGGCGTACTCGACAGGACCCATGGCCCGATCCTAGCGAACGCTGTCCTTCGGGCCAGTCGTCCGTCCCGCCCGGATGTCAGAAGCTCGGTGGCGTGCATCAGACGACCGAGACCCGGGAATCCGCCGGGGAACAGAAGCCCGTGTCCGACCGTGCCCACGGCCGCGTGTCCGGCCGTCGCCGGGCCCGGATCCACCGCGCCTGGTTCGTCGCCGCCGTCACCTTCGTCACGATCATCGGCGCGGCGGCCTTCCGCTCGCTGCCCGGTCTGCTCATCGACCCGTTGCATGCGGAGTTCGGCTGGTCGCGCGGCACGATCGGTGCGGCGGTCTCGGTCAACCTGGCGCTGTACGGCCTCACCGCCCCGTTCGCGGCCGCCCTCATGGACCGGTTCGGCATCCGCCGGGTGGTCGCCGCGGCGCTGACCGTGATCGCGGCCGGCTCGCTGCTGACGGTGTGGATGACGGCGGCCTGGCAACTGCTGCTGTACTGGGGCCTGCTGGTCGGCCTCGGCTCGGGCTCGATGGCGCTGGCCTTCGCCGCGACCGTGACCAACCGCTGGTTCACCGAGCGCCGGGGACTGGTCACCGGCATCCTGACCGCCGCCTCCGCCTCCGGCCAGCTGGTCTTCCTGCCGGTGCTGTCCTGGACGGTCCTGCGGTACGGGTGGCGCCCGGCGGCCGTCACGGTGGCGCTGGCCGCGCTCACCGTCGTCCCCTTCGTGTGGCTGCTGCTGCGGGACCATCCGGCGGACGTGGGTCAGAAGCCGTACGGTGCACGGGAGTTCACGCCGAAGCCGCCGCCGGTGCGGGGTGCGGCCCGGCGCACGCTGCGGGTCCTGTCCTCGGCGGTGCGCACCGGCCCGTTCTGGCTGCTGGCCGGCACCTTCGCGATCTGCGGCGCCTCGACGAACGGCCTGGTGCAGACCCACTTCGTGCCCGCTGCGCACGACCACGGCATGCCGGTGACGGCGGCCGCCTCGCTGCTGGCCGTGATCGGCGTCTTCGACGTGGTCGGCACGGTCGCCTCCGGCTGGTTCACGGACCGTTTCGAGCCTCGCCGGCTGCTGGCGGTGTACTACGCGCTGCGCGGCATGTCGCTGCTGTTCCTTCCGGTGCTGCTGGCTCCGTCCGTGCATCCGCCGATGGTCTTCTTCATCGTGTTCTACGGGCTCGACTGGGTCGCCACCGTGCCGCCCACCCTCGCCCTGTGCCGCGAGCAGTACGGCGAGGACAGCGCCATCGTCTTCGGGTGGGTGCTCGCCTCCCACCAGCTGGGCGCGGCCCTGGTCGCCTTCCTGGGCGGCGTGGCGCGGGACGCCTTCGGCTCGTACGACGTCGTCTGGTACGGGTCGGGCGCGCTGTGCGCGGCGGCGGCGCTGATGGCCCTCGTGATCCGTCGCCGGCCGGCCACGGCGGCCCTCACGCCTGCGACGGGCTGAGCGTGACGGCGCCGGCCCGAGCATGATGGCGTCCGCGCTGCGTAACCGGTCCGGGGCGGCTACTCCGCGTACTGTGTGGCTACATTCGGTGATGGGTGGCCGGGCCGCTGAGCGTCGTCCCGCCGTCCGCTGTCCGTGGAGGCGATTGATGACGTCGTTGGCCCGTCGTGACGTGCTGAAGTGCCTGCCGGTCGTGGCCGGCGCGGCCGTGACCGGAACGGCGGTGACCGGAACGGCGGCCGCGCGCGCGGCCGGCTCGCGCGGGTCGGCCCTGCGGGCGGACGCCGACGCCGGGTTCCCGCAGCCGGAGACGCGCCGGGCGGACCCGGACACGGGGCGGCTCGCCACCCGGCTGACCGTCGCGTTCACCGAGCTGGCGGTCCCCGGCGTGGGCAGTGTGCTCACCCGCGCCTACGAGGGGTCGGTCCCGGGGCCGACGCTGCGGGTGCGGCCCGGGGAGACCCTGGAGATCATGCAGGTCAACGCGCTGCCACCGAACGCCGAGGCGATGCGGGAAGCACATCCGGACATGAATGTCCCGCATCACTTCAACACCTTCAACCTGCACACCCATGGCATGCACGTGGACCCTTCGGGTGAGGCGGACAACGTCTTCCGTGCCTTCGAGCCCGCAGCCGTTCCGGGGACCACGACCGCCCACCGCAGCATCGTCGACGTCCCGGCGGATCATCCGGCCGGCACCTTCTGGTACCACCCCCACCTTCACGGCTCCACCTCGAGCCAGCTGCTGAGCGGGATGGCGGGCGTGCTCGTCGTCGAGGGGGACGTGGACGAGGTCCCCGAGATCGCCGCGGCCAAGGAGGTCGTCGTCTGCGTCAGCGAGCTCAAACTGTCCGGCGGACGGGTGCCGGATCTGACCTCGCACGGCGTCTGGGACGACATCCCCTCGACGTTCCTGGTCAACGGGGCGAAGAACCCCGTTCTGACCATCGCCCCGGGGGAGATCCAGCGCTGGCGTGTCGTCAACGCCGGAGCCCTTACCGCTCACTTCCTCAGCGTGGGCGGCCAGGAGATGCACCAGATCGCCTGTGACGGCGTCACCTTCATGAAACCCGTCGCCACCACCGGCGTGACGCTGCCCATGGGAGGACGGGTGGACCTGCTGGTCCGCGGCGGCAGGCCCGGCACCTACAAGGTGTCCGGTGGGGGTCCCTCCCACCACCTTTTCACGCTCGTCGTCACCGGCGCCCCCCGCACGATGTCGCTGCCGGCCGAACTGCCCGGCCGGCCCACCGAACTGCCCGAGCCGACCCGCACCCGGACGCTGACCTTCCGCAGTTACGAGAACGTCTTCTCAGGCGCCTTCCCGAACGCCTACCGGATCCTGGGCGACGGTGAGACGCCGCCCGCCGACCCCGGGGCCGGCCGTGACGACCTCGCCTGGGGCCGTCTCTGCGCCGACTACGTCAACCAGCGCGTCCGGCTGGGCGAGGTCGAGGAGTGGACGATCGTCAACGACTCCCACGCCCACGCCCACAGCCATCACCCCTTCCACCTGCACACCAACCACTTCCTGCTCACAGCCGTCGACAACCGCAAGCTGGCCACACCGGTCTGGCACGACACCGTCGCCGTCCCGCCGAACGGTTCGATCACCTTCCGGCTGCGCGCCGAGGACTTCACCGGACGGTCGATGCTGCACTGCCACCAGCTCCAGCACGGCGACGAGGGCATGATGCAGATCGTCGACTACGTGCGCTGAGCGGCCCGCCCGCCGGCGGTCAGCGGAACCGGCCCCGGTGGAACAGCAGCGGCGGCTCGTCCGCGCCGTCCGTCCCCAGGGCGTTCACCCGTCCGACGACGATGAGGTGGTCGCCGCCCGTGTGGACCGCGTGGATGGTGCAGTCGATCCAGGCGAGGGCGCCGGCAAGGCGGGGAGCGCCCGAGACCGGCGCCGGGTCGTGGTCGACGCCGGCGAACTTGTCCGTGCCGCTCGCCGCGAACGCGCGGCACAGCGCCTGCTGGCCCGCGCCGAGGACGTTGACGCAGAAGACGCCCGCGCGGGCGATCCGCGGCCAGGTGGTGGACGTCCGGCCGACCATGAAGGCGACCAGGGGCGGGTCGAGGGAGAGCGAGGAGAACGACTGGCAGGCGAAGCCGGCGGGGGCGCCGTCGCCGTCGGCGGCGGGCGCCGTCACGACCGTCACACCCGAGGCGAAGCTCCCGAGGACACGGCGGAACTCGCCCGCGTCCACCGGCGCCCGCTCGTCCTCCCGGACACAGCGCAGCTCGGGCCGCGGCAGCGGTTCGACCGGCCGGCCCTCCGCCCGCAGATACCGCACGGCCGCGGCCGCCATTCCCGCATGTCCCATCACATCCCCATTGAAGCTGACGGTTCGTCAGATAGGAAGGGGTGTGCGGATGTGCGCGGATCCCCGGGCGCTCAGCGGCCCCGGAAGGCCGCCGCGCGGCGTTCCGTGAAGCTCTTCACGCCCTCCTGCGCGTCCGCCGTCGTCATGTTGATCTCCTGGGCGGCGGCCTCGGCGGCGAAGGCGGTCGTGCGGTCGGCGTCGAGGGAGGCGTTGACGAGCTGCTTGGTCAGGGCCAGGGCGCGGGTCGGGCCGGCGGCCAGCCGGGCCGCCCACTCGCGGGCCGTCTTGTCCAGCTCGCCGTCCGGGACGACTCGGTTGACCAGGCCGAGGCGTTCCGCGTCGGCCGCGCCGAGCGCGTCGCCGAAGAACATCAGCTCCTTGGCGCGCTGCGGGCCCACCAGACGCGGGAGCAGATAGGCGCCGCCGCCGTCGGGGACCAGGCCGCGGCGGACGAACACCTCGATGAAGCGGGCCGACTCGGCGGCCAGCACCAGATCGCACGCGAACGCGAGGTGCGCGCCCAGACCGGCCGCCGTGCCGTTCACGGCCGCGACGACCGGCTTCTCGCAGTCGAGGACAGCGGCGATCAGGCGCTGGGCGCCCACCCGGAGGGTGCGGGCCACGTCCCCGGCGATCCGCTCGCCCGCCGCCGTCCCGCCCCGCAGGTCCGCCCCCGCGCAGAACCCCCGGCCCGTGCCGGTCAGGACCACCGCCCGCACCTCCGGGTCGGCGGACGCCTCGGCGAGCAGCGCGATCAGACGGTCGCGCAGGTCCGGGGTGAGGGCGTTGAGCGCCTCGGGGCGGTCGAGGGTGAGACGGGTGACGTGGTCGTCCGTCGTGCTCAGGATCGAGGGGGCGGGCATGCGTGTCCTCCGTTTCGGCAGGGGCGGACCACCGGGCGGCGGCCCCGCCCCTCGTCTCGGCGTCGGTCCGGCCCGGTCCGCGCGGCGGACCTCACCGGCACACCGCCAGCGCGTCCAGGGCCACCGCGCCCTGCCCGCACGGCAGCACCACCAGCGGGTTGATGTCGAGCTCGGCGAGGTCGCCGCCCAGCTCCAGGGCCATGCGCTGCACCCGCAGCACGACCTCGACCAGCGCGTCCACGTCCGCCGGCGGACGGCCGCGGACGCCGTCCAGCAATGCCCGTCCGCGCAGGTCGTCGAGCATCGCGCGGGCCTGGTCCTCGCCGAACGGGGGCACCCGCACGGCGGCGTCCCGCAGGACCTCCACCAGCACCCCGCCCAGCCCGACCGTCACCGTCGGCCCGAACAGCTCGTCGTGGGTGACGCCGACCACGGTCTCCACGCCCCGCTCGACCATCTGGCACACCAGGACGCCGTCCAGCGAGACGCCCTCGTAGCGGGCGATGTCGGTCAGCTCGCGGTAGGCGTCGCGGACCTGGCTCGCCGAGGTCAGGCCGATCTTCACCAGGCCCAGCTCGGTCTTGTGGGCGATCTGCGCGCCGGACGCCTTCATCACCACCGGGTAGCCGACCAGCCCCGCGGCCCGCACGGCCGCCGCCGCGCTGGTCACCAGCTGCTCGCGCGGGACCCGGATGCCGTACGCGCGCAGCAGCTGCTTCGCCGCGTGCTCGCTCAGCTGCTGTCCGGGCCGCATCAGCAGCTGCGCCTTGCGGTAGGACGGCGAGAGGGTGCGGGGGGCCTCGTCGAAGGGCGAGCGGTAGTCGCTCACGAAACGGTGGTGCCGCAGATGGGCGCGGACCGCCGTGACGCAGTTGGCGAGGGTGCGGAAGGTCGCCACCCGGGAGGATCCCAGCAGTACGTCACGGTAGGCCGGTTCGGTGCCCACCGGGGATCCCCAGACCACGCACACCAGCTTGTCGGTCTGCTCGGCCGCGTCCACCAGGTCCCGCACGAGACGGTCGCTCAGCGGCGGGAACGGGCCGGTGATCGGACAGATCAGGACGCCCACCCCGGGGTCGTCGAGGATCGCGTCGATGATCTTCCGGCCGCGCGCGTCGCCGACCGGATGACCGCCGTTGTCGACCGGGTTGGCCACGTTCAGGTACTCGGGGATCCACTGGTGCAGCTCGGCCTGCTTCGCGGCCGACAGGGCCGGCAGCTCCAGGCCGGCCGCCGTGGCCAGGTCAGCCGCGTGGGCGCCGGTGCCGCCCGAGATGGAGTAGATCACCACGCCGGACGCCCGTGGCGGCCGGGCGCGCGCCAACAGGGCGGCCGTGTCCTGGAGTTCGTCCAGGCCGTCGACGCGGATCACGCCGTACTGCCGCATCGCCGCGTCGACGACCTCGTCCGCGCCGGTCAGCTTCCCGGTGTGGGTGGCGGCGGTGCGGGCGCCGTTCTCGGTGCGGCCCACCTTGACCGCGACGACCGGCACCCCGCGCCGGGCGGCGCGGTCGGCGGCGAGAAGGAAGGACCGGCCGTCCTTCAGGCCCTCCACGTAGCAGGCGATCGCCCCGACCTCCGGGCGTTCGGCGAAGTAGGAGAGGAAGTCCGCGGTCTCCAGGTCGGCCTCGTTGCCGGTCGGCGCCCAGTGGGAGAGGCGGACGCCGAGCTCCTGCAGCGCGAAGACCGGGCGGCCCTGGTGCCCGGACTGGGTGATGAGCGCGATCGACGGTCCGGTGAGATCGTCGCGGAACCGCTCGAAGGCGTTGAGGTTGGTGTTCGGGCCGAGAAGACGGACACCGGCCCGTTCCACGGCCGCCGTCAGACGCTCCTGCTCGGCGGCGCCCGCCTCGCCGGTCTCCGCGAAGCCGGAGGCGAAGACGACGGCGAACTTCACCTTCGTCCCGGCGAGCCGCTCGATCACCGGCACCGGGTCGGCGACCAGCAGGACGGCCAGGTCGACCTGTTCGGGCAGTTCGGCGACGGAGGGGAAGCAGGGGATGCCGAAGACGGTCGCACGGGTGGGGTGCACGGGATGCAGCCGCGCCCCCACCCGCTCGGCCCAGTCCACCAGTTGTCGGGTGACACCGGTGTTCGGGCGGCCTTCGGCGTCCGAGGCGCCGACGACCGCGACCGACTCCGGCCGGAAGAACCGGTCCAGGTCGGGGACGTCCGCGTAGAGGGGACGGCCGCTGACGTCGAGGTCGTCCGCCTGGGCCGGCCGGCCGTGGACGGCGGGCCCGGGTTGCTCGCCGCACGCGATGACCCGGGCCCGGCGGGAGTCGGTGGTGAGGGTGCCGTGGGTTGATCCAAGCATCGGTCCGCCCGCTCCTGTGTGACTGCCATGGGTGACTGTCAAGTAACTGACGCTCTGTCAGGTTACATTCCTGACGGACCGTCAGGAATGGTCGTGCACACAGTCGTCCACACCGAAACCAACGGGGACGTCCGGACCGGACCGTCCCCGCCGCGCCGTCGGCGCACCCCGCCGACGCCCCGCCGACACCCTGCGGGTACTCCGCCTACAGCGCCGCCAGCACCTCCCTGGCCACCCGCTCGCCCGAGCGCACCGCTCCGTCCATGAACCCCATCCAGTGGACGGAGGTCTCCGTGCCGGCCCAGTGGATGCCGCCGACGGGCCGCCGCAGGGCCGGACCGTACTGGGTCAGCACGCCGGGCGCGCCGATGGAGACGGGCCCGCCGCGGGTGTAGGCCTCGTTGTTCCAGCGTTGCAGGACGAAGGAGGTGGGGGAGGCCGCTTTCGCGCCGAAGTACGTCACGTAGTCCTTCAGGACCGCCGCCTTGACCTCGGCCTCGCTCGCCGCGTCCAGCTTGCGGGCCTCGTCGGCCTCGATGAAGCCCATCAGCGCGCCGTACGAGGCGTCCGGCGGGGAGTTGTCGAAGGTCGAGCTGATCACGCCGGTGTCGCTGACCACCTGGCCGTTGAGGCCGTCGGCCCGCCAGAAGGGGGTGTCGTAGATCGCGATGGCCTTGCCCACCGAGGCCATCGGGAGGCGCTGGGTGAGCTGGTCGCGGTCGGCGGGCAGCAGCGGGTCGTACGTGATGCGCGCGGCGAGGGGCGGCGGCACGGCGACGACGACGCGCTTGGCGGTGACGGTGAGGCCGTCGGCCGTGACGACGTACTTGCCGCCGGACCGGCTGATCGTGCGCACCGGCGCGTTCAGCGCCACCCGGTCGCCGAGCGTCGCCGCGAGCTTGACCGGCACCAGCTGGGAGCCGCCGACGAAGCGCTGCTCCTGGGCGCCGTTCGCGGTCTCGGTGAGGCGCTCGAGGGTGCCGGGGGTCGACTCGTTGCCGGCGGCGGCGATGTAGAAGAGTACGAAGAGCAGCGAGAGTTCGCGCGGCTCGGCCGAGAAGATCGAGGTGCACGCCACGTCCAGCAGGAACTTGGCGGACGGGACCACGGCGTTGGCGCGCAGCCAGCTCTCGAAGGTCTGCCGGTCCCACTCCTCGGCCTTGGCCGCGGTCCAGGGCGCGTCGACCGGGACCGTCTTGGCCATGTCGTCCAGCGAGGCCTGCACGATCGCCGCGTTGGCGAGGCCCGCGACGTCGACCGGCGGGACCGAGCCGAGCGGGCCGTCCGTGGCGTACGGGGTCTTCTTGCCGTCCTTGTAGAGCAGGTTCTTGCCGGTGTTGTAGGTGGCGAAGGTGGCCACGCCCAGGGAGTCGGCGAGCGCCTTGATGCGGTCCTGGGTCGGGCCGATGAACTCGCCGCCGCCCTCGGTCACCCCGCCGTTCGCCAGGGGGAGGTTGACCACCCGGCCGCCCACGCGGTCGCGGGCCTCCAGGACGACGACCGTGCGGCCCGCGGCCACCAGGTCGCGGGCCGCGGTGAGGCCGGCCAGTCCGGCGCCGACGATCGCGACGTCGACGTCCCGGGCAGCCGCGGCGGCCGGGCCGCCGGCGGTCGCGGTGAGGGCGGTCGCGCCGGCGGCCACGGCCGCGGTGCGGCCGAGCAGGGAGCGGCGGGACATTCTGGGGGTCGGCCGGCTTTCACTTGCCACGTGCGTCCTCCGACGGGCTTCGGGAGCGAGAGGGGCTGGAAGGGGTGGAACCTGAAAGATGAACAGGTCTCACATTCTGGCTCCGCGAGCGGGCGCACGACAACGCTCTCGCCACATCTTGCACAGGTGTAACGAGCAGGTGATTCAAGGGAGTTACCGGTGGTTACATCGGCGTCTGCAAAGATTGCGCGGAGTCACCGGCTCCGGCGGCGCACCGCCTTGGCGATCCGTTCCGCGTCCATCGCCAGCTCACGGAGCGTCCCGCTGATGGGGGTGGTGTAGCCGGTGAAGAACAGGCCGGGGGCGTCCTTCGGGGTACGGGGGCCGTGGGCCACGGGTCTGCCCTCGTCGTCGAGCACCCCGAGATGTCCGACCAGGCCCTCCAGGGCGCGGACGTACCCGGTGGCCGCGACGACGGCGTCCGGGGAGATCCGGGAGCCGTCGGCGAGCGCGACCTCGCCGTCCTCGAAGCCCTCCACGGCGGCCACGATCTCCACCCGGCCCTTGCGTACGGCGTCGATCAGGCCGACGTCCTGCACCGGGATCGCGCCCTGGCGGGCCCGGGTGTAGAGACCGGTGTCGGGGCGCGGCAGCCCGTGCGCGGACAGGTCGGGGATGCTCGCCTTCGCCATCACCCGGGAGATCCGGTCGACGAGGGCGACGGGGAGCCGGCGGATCATGATGCCGCTGTACTGGGCGGCCCACCCGGCGGTCGAGCGGCGCACGATGTGCGGGACCGTGCGCACCGCCAGCCGCACCCGCCCCGCGCCGTTCTCCACCAGGTCGACGGCGATCTCCGCGCCCGTGTTGCCCACGCCGACGACGAGGACGTCCCGGCCGGCGTACTCCTTGCCGCTGCGGTAGTCGGCGGCGTGCGTCAGGTCGCCCGTGAACGCCTCGCGGCCGGGCCACCGGGGCAGGTGCGGGGTGTGGTTGTAGCCGGTGGCGACGACGACCGCCGAGCCGACGAGCTCGCGCCCGCCGGTGGCGCGCAGCAGCCAGCCGGTGCCGTCGGGGGTGCGCTCGACGCGGGAGACCTCGACGCCGGTGACGATCTCCAGCTCATGGACCTCGGCGTACTTCTCGAGGTAGCGCACCAGGTCGTCGCGCGCCACCCACCGCCCGAAACGTCGCGGTATCGCCAGGCCGGGCAGGGCCGAAAGGCGCCGGGTGGTGTGCAGATGCAGCCGGTCGTAATGGCGTCGCCAGGACGCGCCCACCGTGTCGGCCTTCTCCACGACGACCGCCCGTATGCCCTGGGCACGCAGCGCGTACGCGGTGGCGAGTCCGCCTGGGCCGCCGCCGATGACGTAGACGGGGCGGTCGGCCGGGTTCGCGGCAGTGATCGCCTGGGGGGCCGGGCGCGGTGCGGAGTCTTCCATAAGCGCGAGCGTATTCACGCGTGACGTTGATGGGTCTCGGTCAAGACCGGAATTGGTTGCGGATCGATCACGGGTGGGGGAGAGGTGGGTGGAACTTGTGACGTAGGCCACTTGCTTGTGTGTAGACGGAAAAGGAGGGGCGCGACATCGAGAGTCCGGGCCGACGTGCTCTTCGAGCTGACCGAAGCGGTGCGGTGCGCTGAGAACAAGCTCAAGGCGCCGGTCGCGCTCCCCCTCGCGCATGAGACAGGGCGCGGACGCGGCACCCTGCGCGGGGCGCCGAACAAGGTCTGGTGCGCTCGAGTTGAGCACTGCTTGAATGTAACAGTGATCGAATTAGCGGCGATGCTGATCGTGGCCGGACTGACAGCTCGGTTGCTCTGGAGGAAGGTCAAGCAGCGTGAGGATGCTGCTGCTCGGGGAGTTGTGATCAAGGTTCCCTGTCTGCTCCGGCATCCCGCGTTCGAGGGCCGGTGGCTCCGTGGGCGGATAGTGATCGGCCCCACCTCGATGGCCTGGGAGAACCGCGGCAGGGGTGGCGCGGCAGTGTTGCTTCCGGCAGGGTTGCGCCAGGTCGGCGTACGTTCTCCTTCGCTGCGTGAAGCAGCTTGGAAGATGAACGGCAGGTCCAGGATCGTCGAGTGCGCCTCCTCTGAAGGCGCCGTTCTGGTCGCGGTGATGCCGAACGAGTTGGACCACGTCCTCACCGCCCTGAGCAGGAACGGCACCGCGTAGACAGCGGCTTTCCACGGCTCGGCACCCGAGGCCTCTTCGCCGCCACACCAGCGCCGGGCGGCTGACTGACAGGGCCTTCCTCGACTGTGAAAGTGTCGGGAAGGCCCTGTCAGTCCGCTGATGGTGCTGGTCGTATGTCGGCTAACTGATGGTCTGGTAGTCGGTGAAGGCTTCGGATGCCACGGTGACCTGTTGTGTGCCGCTGGTGGTTATGTCACAGAATGCACGGACTCGACTGGAGTTTGGTGTTGTTGCCCAGAGGTTGAGTTTGCCGTCGTTGTCGGCGTCGGGTGCTGCAGTGAAGGTGGGCACAGTGCTGGTGCTCCAGTTGGAGCCGATTCCTGTGCGGTTGGTGACGCCGATGTCATAACCGTTGTCGCCTTGCTCGCCGTGGAAGACCCAGAGTCCTCCGACGTCAGGGCGGTCGTAGCGGACGACGAGGTCGGCTCGTCCGTCGTTGTTCCAGTCTCCGGGAGCGGCCAGGGTGATCTCATTGATTTTTGAGTCTCCGTTGGCGAGGGGGTCGTCGGGGCCGCCCAGGAGGACCGGGTCGCGGTCGCTGTCGAGGCGGTCGTCGCTGTTGCCGTAGTAGAGCCAGACAAAGGTGCCGTCGTTGACTATGAGGTCGGGGTAGCCGGGGGTGTCCGGGGTGTCGTCTGCATCGACGTCCAGAGGGCCGTCGACGTCGCCTACGGCGAGGATCTGCTTGACGCCGTTGCTCCAGTGGTTGTTGGCATCGTCGTAGACGGTGAGTTCGCGTTCGTCGTTGTCGGTGCCGGGGCAGTCGGTGCAGGCGAAGCCGGAGCCGTCGTTGGGGTGGATCCGCAGGCGGTTGGTGTCTGCGGTGGCGTCGTGTTCGAGGGAGATGAGGTCCTCGTAGCCGTCGCCGGTCCAGTCGCCGCGCCGGGTGATTTTGGTGCCGGTCCAGTTCCCGATGGCGGCGGCCTCGGCTCCTTGTGTCAGGGTTCCGTTCCCAGCCCCGTAGAAGCGGTTGAGAGTGCCGTCCTTGCTTATCCCGTACACGTCGGTGTTGCCGTCGCCGTTGATGTCTCCGGCCTTGTCGGCTGTCTTGAGTCCGTTGGCGTAGAAGGGGTAGTCGGTGGTGTCCGACTTGTTGCCGGCCCTGTCCAGGCTGCGGGCGTAGAGGTGGTTGGTCCCGGCATTGGTCGGAGTGAACGTGACGTTGACGCTGCCGCCTGCGGTACCGGGTGTCGCGGTGCGCACAATGGGGTCGGTGTCCGTCCAGTACTCGTATCAAGTCGGTAGAACCCTCAAGGACTGGCTTTTCTGACGGTTTCTGCACTTTGCACTCTCTGGTGGGCATCAGGAAGTGCGGTCTCGTAAAATTCCCTCAGGTGAGATAAATTCCGGCAAGATCGAAGAGTTGAGGGTGGAATGCCTGAACGTTCATACCCGCGCGTGATGAAGGGGTGGAGTAATCCTCCGATCTCATGCCCGGATGAGAAGTGGGCATCTCAACATGACGCTGCTCGGCTCCTGGAAATCTCCGCGGCCCGGGTAGGGTGGAGAATTGTTTGCGGCTATTTGACCCCTGCTCGTAACAGTCGGGGTGAGGCCGGAGTGACGCGGTCGAGCGTTGATAGGGATCGAGAGTGGCTCGCGTCGGCCTCGCTGGGAGCCAAGGTTCTAAGGGTATTCAAAGGGCTAGTGCGCTGGTTCTGAGGCCCAGGTGGTCGAGCCGTGAGGAACGGTGGCCGGCCATGTCTGGGTTCCGCCCTTGCCGTAGTTGATGGAGCCGGAGACCGTGGTCGCGGGCGCAGCAAGGGGCTGGTTCTGCGCCCACCTGCGAAGGCGTTCATGGCGGAACGCCTTCGCAGGCCGGCCTTGCGGTTCACGCGGTCATCTGCGCGGGGGTGTGCGGGACGTGTGTGCCGTATGTTGCTGCGCTCGCCCTCGGCAGCCTCGCCCACATTCGCGTCCCGCCGCCGGGTTCGTGGGCCTCGCCGAAGCCCCAGCTGCCGTCGCAGGAGCGGCAGACGCAGGCGAGGACTCGCAGGGCCGCACGGCGGCGGGTGTCGCACGCTGCGGTGAGGTGGGGCTGTGTGTGGCGGGGGTGGCTGTCATAGACGATCACGCGCAAGGTGTCGGCCCGGTAGCGGAGCGAGACGTAGAAGTTCGGAGACTCCGTGAACTGGGCGGCCACTGCGGTCAGTTCGCCCACCGCCTGGAGCGCCGGGTCCAGCATGTCTTGCAGTCCGTGCGCCTTGAGCAGCTCACGTGTGGTCGTCCTCGCCAGGGCAGGGCTCGCCAAGGCCGCGGGGAGCGTGAGGCTGTAGGCAAGGGTTTCGGGGACGGGGGCGCTGAAGTCCGCAGGGAAGGTGGGGGCGATGGGACAGCGTGAGGTGGGCATGGGGGTTCCTTGTCGTTCGTGATCGTGTTCCGGCCGCAGTCGGTGGCTCGTCTCCCTGGCGCGGGCCCGCCCCTCCCAGGGGAGGAGCGTGCGGGCAGGCTCGCGCGGTGCACTGCCGACTGCCATCTGTAGTGGACGCACTACCCAATGTACTGGCTGTGGGGCCAATTTTGTTCCCCAGCAGGGAAACTTCACCCCCCAGTGGCTACGCAGTGTGCGTAGACGGCACACTTCTTGTGACCACACGCGGAGGGAACTGCATGGCAGCCAGGACGTCACCGACGGAGCGTCAGAGGCGAGTCGGGGTCGAGGTGCGGAAGATGCGCACCTCGGCAGGAATCTCTGCGGAGAAGGCCGCCGGGTTGCTCGGCGTCGACCGGGCCAAGATCTCCAACATCGAGACGGGTATTCGCGCCATCAGCCCCGAACGTGTGCGCACGCTCGCCCGCAACTGCGACTGCCGCGACGAGAAGTACGTCGACGCGCTGGCGGAGATGGCGCGCCCCGGGCAGCGGGGCTGGTGGGACAGGTACCGTGGCTCACTCCCCCAAGGGATGCTCGACATCGCCGAGCTGGAAGGCCACGCCGTACGGATGCGCGCCGCCTATTCCATGCATGTCCCGGGGCTGTTGCAGACCTCCGACCACGCGCTCGCCGTCTTTCGGGTCGTGGTCCCGCAGTTGCCGGACCATGAGGTCGCCTTGCGGCTCGCCCACCGCGTGGAGCGTCAACGGGTGCTGGACGGCGACCGTCCGCCGGTGTTCGTCGCCATCGTGCATGAGGCCGCGCTCCGGATGCGCTTCGGGGGTCGGGAGGTCGCGAGGGGCCAACTGGAGCATCTGCTGAAGAAGTCCGAGCAGGACAACGTGACGCTTCTGGTTATCCCGTTCGACGCGGGTGGGTTCCCCGGGGCGGGGCAGACCGTGTTGTACGCGGAGGGACACGTACCGCAGCTCGACACCGTGCAGCTCGACAGCTCCCACGGGCCTGAGTTCCTCCATGCGGAAACCCAGTTGGCGAAGTACCGTGCCCACCTGGACTGGATGGAGCGCATCGCTCTTTCGCCCTCGGCGTCGTGCGAACTCATCCGCAGCATCGCCAACGATCTGTGAGGAGAACCCCCATGAGCGAGATCACCTGGGATGAGCCGTTCTGCGGTGAGGGAAACTCCTGCTTCCGCCTCGGTACCGACCCCGACGGCAACGCCTACATCGCCATAGCCGGCGCCGAGGACGTCTACCTCGTCGATTCCCGTGAGGCGCTCCGGACGATGATCCTCGACATCAAGGCGGGGAAGGCCGATCACCTGCTCTGAGGCGGCTCTCCGTCCTGTCGGATGTAGTGGCTCATGCGTGTGCGACGTCCGGGACCTCGCGGGGTTTCCGTGGGGTTCCCGGGCAACGCCATCTGACGTACCGTCAGATTCATGGATGCGATCTGGCTCGACGGGGCTGAGTGGCTGGCGGTGCTGCGGATCGGGCTCGGGCTGTGGTGGCTGGAGAGCTGGCGGCACAAGGACAAGAAGGCCTGGTTCGAAGACGGCGCCGGCATCGGCTGGGCGGCGGACGTGGCGGCGAAGCACCGCTGGAACGCCGTCCGCTCCGGGTTCGCCGTGGTGGTGCAGCCGCGCCCGCGCGTCATGGCGTACGTCGTCGTCTACGCGGAGCTGGCGCTCGGCCTCGGCCTGGTCCTCGGCTTCCTCACCCCGGTCGCCCTGGCCGCGGGCCTGCTGCTCAACCTGCTCTACCTCGTCCTCATGATCCATGACTGGGCCGAGCAGGGGCAGAACTCCATGATGGCGCTGATCTCCGCGGTGGCGCTGGGCGGGATGGCCTGGCAGACGTGGTCACTGGACAGCGCGCTGGGGTGGTTCCGATGAGTGCGGCCGCCCGGTACGACCTGCCCGAGGCCGACGCCTTCACCCGCGTCTACTGGGACGCCGCCGCCGAGGGCCGGCTGCTGATCCGGCGGTGCGGCGCCTGCGCGCGGGCCCACCACTACCCCCGGGAGTTCTGTCCGTACTGCTGGAGCGAGGACGTCACCTGGGAGGACGCGAGCGGCCGGGCCACCCTCTACACCTGGTCCGTCGTCCACCGAAACGACCTGCCGCCCTTCGGGGAGCGCACGCCGTACGTCGCCGCGATGGTCGATCTCGCCGAGGGACCGCGCATGTCGACGGAGCTGGTGGGCGGAGCCGAGCCGCGCGCCGGCATGGCGCTGACGGTGGTCTTCCGGGACGGGGCGCCGGTGTTCCGGGCGGTGGCCGAGGGGCCGCCCGCGTCGGGCCGGACAGGTGTTCAATGAGCGGATGACCGAGATCCGTGAGCCCTCCTCAGCGCCCGCCACGCCCTTCGTGTCACCCGGCGGCCCCTCTCGGCCGTCCGCGCCGCCCGCTCTGCCGGCGGCGCCCGTCGTCGACGGCCACGGGCTCCGGCTGCGGGTCTGGGACCCGGAGTCCGCAGCCGACGTGGACGCCTGGCTGCGCGGGCTCACCGATCCGGAGTTCCTGCGCTGGAACACGCCGCTGCGGATGGTTTCGGACGCCGCCAGTGCGCGGGAGTCACTGGAGAGCAAGACGGCGGACGCCGCCGCCGGACGCTCGATGACGTTCTGCGTCACGGACGCGGCCGACGGGGCGATCCTCGGGCAGGTCGGCGTCAGCGCGATCGAACGCGTGCCGAGCCACGCCAGCGTCGGCTACTGGGTGCTTCCAAAGGCGCGGGGCCGGCACGTCGCCACCCGCTCGCTGCTGCTCGCGGCCCGGTGGGCGTTCGCCGAGATCGGTCTGCACCGGCTGGAGCTGGGTCACGCCCTCGGCCACGACGCCTCCTGCCGGATCGCCGAGCGCTGCGGCTTCCGGTACGAGGGGACGCTGCGCGGGGCGATGTGGGAGGCCGGACGCACGGACGCCTTCCGGGACGTCCACGCGCACGGCCGGCTGTCGACCGACCCCGAGCCGGAGTCCCCCTGACGGCACGGTAATTGGCAGGCGGGGAGCGGCCCTCTCGCGTCACGATGGGCCATGCGCCCTGACGACTGGCATCTCACCCACGACCTCGACGCGTTCCTCGAGCGCGCCGGCGATTTCCTGCGCTCCCGCCCCGCGCTGCACACGGTCCCGCTGACCGTCGTCGACAGTCTGCGCCGCAGGGGCCCGCACGTGTACGGCACGGAAGACCCCCTCTTCGGCGCGCTCGACACGGGCGACGGCGTCACGGGGGTGTTCTTCCGCACGCCCCCGCACCGGCTCAACCTCACGTCTCTGACCGAGGAGGGGGCCGAGGCCCTCGCCGAGCGGCTGGCCGCCGACGGACACGACTTCCCCGGGGTGTCCTCGGACCGTGACACCGCCGCCCTCTTCGCGGCCGCCTGGAGCCGGAGGACCGGCCTCGAGTCGCGGCAGGTCGAGCGGCAACGCCTCTACCGGCTGGGTGAGTTGACGTCCCCCGGACCGGTTCCGGAAGGCCGGGCGCGGGTCGCCGTCGCGGCCGACCGCGACCTGCTGATCCGCTGGCACGACGCCTTCCTGGACGACACGGGCGCACACACCGGCCAGGACGCCGGCGCCTGGGCCGACTCCCGGATCGCCTACGGCGGGATCACCCTCTGGGAGACGCCGGACGGCACCCCCGTCGCCATGTCCGGCGCCACCCCGCAGGTCGCCGGCCAGGTGCGGGTCGCCCCCGTGTACACCCCGCCCGCGCTGCGCGGCCGCGGCTATGCGGGCGCGGCGACCGTCGAGGTGAGCCGCGCGGCGCAGGCCTCCGGCGCGGCGGAGGTCCTCCTCTTCACCGACCTCGCCAACCCGACGAGCAACGGCCTCTACCAGCGCATCGGCTACCGCCCGGTGACGGACTTCGCGGTGCACGCGTTCGGGTGAGGAAGCCGCTGGTCCCGTTCGGGTGAGGGCGGAGGCTATGCCTGGCGGGACCAAGGCCTCCTCAGTACGTTCGCACGTATGGCCACGGAAAACACCGCTGAAGTGAACGTCTCGTCGGCTTGTCGGGAGCCCGGCAGCAGGGAACTTCTCGACATGCTGCCGGACGCCTTCCCCTGGGTCCGCTTCCTGCCGGAGGCCGACGTGTACGCGTTCGGTGCCGAACCGGTCGACACCATGCGGGCCGCGGACTCCGTCGGCAACAGCGCCTCCGTCGCCCAACTGGTCATCGCCTGGGAGCACACGGCCGAAGTTCCCGCGGCCCCGGAACTGCTGGCCGCGCTGACCAGGAACCACACCGGGGACTATGGCCCCGCCGCGGCTCCCCGGGAGGACCTGTGAGTCATACCCGCTGGAAGCTGTCGCGGGCACGCCGAGCGGCCGAGGGATATGTCGAGCCGCCGGAGGTCGTCGCCGAGCGGGAGCAGATCCGGTTGGCACTCGCGCTGGGCCAGTTGGCGCACGATCGTCGGGTGGCCCTCGGACTGTCCCGAGGAGTCCTGGGCGAGCGGCTCGGGATGACAGATGAGGACGTGGAGACCATCGAGCTCGGCGGACTGCTGCCTCTCACCGCGGATCTGCTGGTCAGGCTGGCCGCGGCGCTGGACGTCACCGTGGATCTGCATGTGGCCTCCGAGGGGTACAACACGGTGGTCTTCGAAGAACGCGCTGCCTGATCGTTCGTGTCGCCCCGCTCCCCGCATGCCACCGACCGATCCTGAGGGCGGGCTCAGGGCCACAGCAGGTCTGTGGACCAGGTCCCGTCCGTGCGGCGGTAGCGCAGGCGGGTGTGGCGGCGGGCGGCGTCGCCCTGGAAGAACTCCGCCTCGTCCGGGCGCAGCCGGTACAGCGTCCAGGTCGGGGACTTTGCCGTCGGGTGCTGCCGGGCGTGCTCCCAGGCGGCCTCCGACGCCTCCGTCAGCTCCTCCGCCGACGCCAGGACGTCGCTCTGCCGTCCGGTCAGGGCGGCGGCCAGCGCGCCGGTCGAGCGGGCGTGCAGATCGGCCTGGGCCTCCTCGGAGGGCGCGGAGGTGACCGGGCCGCGGACGCGGACCTGGCGGCCCAGCACCGGCCAGTAGAAGGTGAGGGCCGCGTACGGGCGGGCGGCGAGCTGGCGTCCCTTGCCGCTGGTGGCGTGGGTGGCGAAGGACCAGCCGGTCGCGTCCGCGCCGTGCAGCATGACGATCCGGGCGTCGGGCAGGCCCGCCTCGTCCGACGTCGACAACGTCATCGTGTGCGGTTCCCGCTCGCCCGCCGCGACCGCCTGCGCGAACCACTGCGTGAAGAGGGACAGCGGGTCGTCGGGGGCCGACGACGCGTCGAACGGCGGCAGTTCCGTCACCTCCGGGTCCCACACCCGCAGCGTCCTCAGCAGTTCATGAAGGTCCTTGGCCATGCACCGAGTATCCGGTCAGTGGCGGGCGAACTGGACCCGGGTCGACTGCACCGCGTCCGGCCGGACGGCGATCCCCTCGACGGTCAGCCGATCCCCGTAGATGTCGGTCAGCCGGATCGCGCCGCCGCAGCCGGCGCCGTGCTCGGAGAGGAAGTAGTTGTAGCCGGTGCGCGCCAGCCTGACCCAGGAGCCGCCGCTGCGGACCTCGAGCCGGGCCAGCGGGTTGCGGTGGCCGATCGCCTGGATGCCGCACCAGTACTGACTGGAGCCGATCTTGTAGCGGATCGCGATGGTGTCCGACGTGGCCGGGCTCAGCAGGCTCCACGTGATCGCGATGCGGCCCGTCGAGAGGGGGGCGAGCTTGGCGAACGCCTGCCGGCTGAGGTCGAGCTGACCGGGCGCGCAGGGCGCCGGGCACTCGTTGGTGATCCGGACCGTGATGGACGCCCCGCCCGCCGCGCGGACGGCCACATACGCGCCGCACGCCTTGGACGTCTCGTAGTCGGCGGTGTTCATCGCCGCGGTCATCACGTCGGAGGTCGGGCCGAAGGAGCAGGCGCCGCTTCCGTCGCCGGCGTCGTAGGCGGTGGCGACGCCGTCGTAGGAGGCGCCGGGCCGGATCCGTCCGGCGAGCAGCCCCGCGCCGGAGGCCGCCCGGGCGGCGGGCGCGGCGGCCTTCGCCGAGGCTCGTTTGGACGGGGTGGCGGAGGCAGTCGTCGTCCCGCTCGCGGTCGGGCTCGGGCTCGCGGACGCCGAGGACGACGTGGACGGCGACGGCGAGGCGGACGTCCCCGCCGGCGACGGCGTCGCCGACCCGCTCACCTGGGCGCCGGCGACGGGCGCGGCCGCCTCCCGTACGTCGTCGCTGCCGCCGCCGGGACGGAAGGCCACGGCCAGGGACACGACGAGCGCGACGGCGGCCACGGCCACCACGGTGATCACGGGGACGCGGGCCTTGCGCCGTTCGGGGCGGTGGGAACGGCGGTGCGGGGAAGCTGCCACGGGAGAAGTCCTTACGCGTTTCGGCGGAGCCCGTCCGGCAGACGACCCTCCCGGACGCGGAGACCCCCGAACACGAAGGCCTCCGTCCCCTCAGTGGCCGCCGCCCCACGAAAGGTTGCCGCCCCTCCCGAAAAAGATCGCCGCCCCCGACTCGCCCCGGCCCGCGCCCCCGATTCGTCCCCCGGCCCGCGCTCCCGCCCCGGCCGCGGGTTCCCGCGCCGCCGTCAGCCTCGGCGTTCCGGCCGTCCCGGACGGCGGCCGCAGTTGCGCTTCTGCGCGGTCTCGCCGCACGGTCACTCCCGGCCCAGCACCACCGTGCCCGAGGAGCAGAACCAGCCACCGGTGCCGCAGGCCACGCCGAGGCGGGGCAGACCGCCGTCACGGGCGTGCACCTGGCGCGGGCCGGCCTCGCCCCGCAACTGCCGTACCGCTTCCACCAGCAGGAACAGGCCGCGCATCCCCGGGTGTTGGGCCGACAGGCCGCCCCCGTCCGTGTTGACCGGCAGGGCGCCGCCCTCGACCCGCAGCCGGCCCTTCTCCACGAACGGGCCGCCCTCGCCCTTCGCGCAGAAGCCCAGATCCTCGAGGGTCACCAACGTCATGTAGGTGAACGCGTCGTAGATCTGGGCGAAGTCCATCTCGTCCGGGCGCAGTCCGGAGCGGGCGAAGGCCAGCCGGCCCGAGGTCGCCGCCGGGGAGACCGTGAAGTCCTCCCACTCGGACATCGCGGCGTGCGAGACGTGCTCTCCCGTCCCCAGGATCCACACCGGCGCCGTGCGGCAGTCCCGCACGTACTCCTCGGCCGCCAGCAGCACCGCCGCGCCCCCGTCGGAGCGGACGCAGCAGTGCAGCTTGGTGAAGGGGTCCGCGATCATCGGCCCGGACAGCACCTCGTCGACCGTGACCGGCGTGCGGAACATCGCCTCCGGGTTCAGCGCCGCGTTCGCCCTCGCCTGGACGGCGACCTCCGCCAGCTGCTCGATCGTGGTGCCGTACTCGTGCATGTGACGGCGGGCGGCCATCGCGTACTTGGCGATCAGGGTGTGCCCGTAGGGCGCCTCGAACTGGAGGGGGCCGCGTGCCCCGAAGGCGAAGGTGCCGGCGCGGCGGCCCGCCCTGATGTCGGCCCGGGGTGTCGCGCCGTACGCCAGCAGGACGGCGTTCGCGTGGCCGGCGGCGATCGCGTCGGCGGCGTGCGCCGCCATCACCTCCCAGGTCGCGCCGCCGACCGAGGTGGAGTCGACCCAGGTGGGGCGCAGGCCGAGGTAGTCGGCCAGCTCGACCGGGGCGAGCGTGCCCAGGCCGGCGGAGGCGAAGCCGTCCACCGTCTCCCGCCCCAGTCCCGCGTCGGCCAGGGCCCGGCGGGATGCCTGGGCGTGCAGGGCGTGCGGAGTCGCCTCGTCGACCCGGCCGCAGTCGGAGAGCGCGACGCCGACGACGGCCACGTTCCGGGTCCGCACTGTCATGAAGGGCCACCTTCCTCTGGGCAACTCGCTGCCGAGCTCCTAATATGACGGACCGTCAGATCCGTTGGAAGGGGCGGCCATGGACCCCGGCTTCACCGCCGAGCAGGACGAGATCCGCCGCACACTGCGCGAACTGCTCCACAAACGCTGCGGCCCCGCGGAACTCCGGGCCGCCCTCGACGCCCCGGCCGGGCACGACCCCGCGCTGTGGGCCGCCCTCGCCGAACAGCTCGGGCTGCCCGGGCTCGCGCTCCCCGAGACGCACGGCGGCGTCGGCTGCCCCCGCACCGACCTCGCCCTCGCCGCCGAGGAGACCGGCCGGGCCCTCGCGCCGAGCCCGCTGCTCGCCACCTCCGTGCTCGTCGCGCCCCTGATCCTCGCCCTCGGCGCCGACGCCCAGCGGAGCGGCCTGCTGCCCCGGATCGCCGACGGCACGCTCACCGCCGCGCTCGCCGTGCCCGCGTCCGCCCTCGCCACGGCCCTCGGGCTGACCGGGCCGGGCGGCGGCGCCTGGTCCGGCGGCGGGCGGGCGGGCGGTGTGCAGGCCCGCCGGTCGGGGGACGGCTGGCGGCTGTACGGGGAGGCCGCGCAGGTGCTCGACGGGCACAGCGCCGGACTGCTGCTCGTCGCCGCGCACACCGGGGGCTTCGTACGGTCGCGGACCCTGCTGTTCCTGGTTCCCGGGGACTCCGCCGGCGTCGTCCGGACGCGGCAGACGGCCCTCGACGCCACCCGGCCGCAGGCACGGGTGCAACTGAGGGACGTGTCGGCCGAGTTGCTGGGAACGGAGGAGGTCGACGTGTCCGGGGCGCTCGCCGACGCGGGGGACTTCGCCGCCGCCTTCCTCGCCTGCGAGGCCGTCGGGACGGCCGGACGGGCGCTGGAGCGGACCGTCGAGTACCTCGGGCAGCGGGAGCAGTTCGGGCGGCCGATCGGCTCCTTCCAGGCCGTGCAGCACCGGCTCGCCGATGTGTACGTGCAGGTCCAGGCGGCCCGCTCCGCCGCGTACTACGCCGCCTGGGCGGCCGGCGGGGACGGCGGCGACGGGCGTGGGTCCGGCCCACGGGAGCGGGTCGGCGGGCTCGCGCTCGCCCAGGCGTTGGAGGCGCTGCGCCGGGCCGCCGCCGAGGGCGTCCAGCTGCACGGCGGCATCGGTTTCACCTGGGAGCACCAGGCGCATCTGTACTTCAAGCGGGCCGCCGGGGACGAGCTGCTGTTCGGGCCCGTGCACCGGCTGCGCGCCCACGCGGCGGATCGGGCCGGACTGTTCGCACAGACGGAGGTGACCGTGTGATCGGCGTCAGAGCGGTGCAGAAGGTGTCCTCGACACGGGCGTTCGCGAAGGTGGCCCCGCACGTCATCCCCGCCCTCGACCGGGCCGTGCACCGCCTCACCCGGGGAAAGGTGCTGCTCAGCGCCCAGTTGCTGCCGGGCGTGATCCTGACGGCCACCGGCGCGCGGAGCGGACGGCCGCGGCGGACGCCGCTCGCCTGCATGCCCGAGAAGGGCGGCGGGAGCTGGATCCTGGTGGGCTCCAACTTCGGCCGCACCGGGCATCCGGCCTGGACCGCCAACCTGCTCGCCCATCCCGACGCCGAGATCAGCTGGAAGGGCACGGACATACCGGTCACGGCCGTGCTGCTGGCGGGGGAGGAGCGGGCCGCGGTCTGGAAGACACTGCTGACGTTCTGGCCGCCGTACGCCGCCTACCAGGAGCGGGTGGAGCGGGAGATCCGGCTGTTCCGGATCACGCCCCGGCCGTCGGCCTGATCCACGCCCCGGCCGTCGGCCTGATCCACGCCCCGGCCGTCGGCCTGATCCACGCCCCGGCCGTCGGCCTGATCCACGCCCCGGCCGTCGGCCTGATCCACGTTCCGGTTGCGGTCTGATCCACGCCCCGGCCGTCGCCCCGATCCGTGTGTCGTCCACGGGCTCCGGTCACAGGGTGGCCAGGCGCTGGAGCAGCAGGAACGCGCCGATCCCGAGCATCGCGGCCCCCGAGGTGCGGGTCACCGCGCGGGCCGCCGCCGGGCGGGCGCCCAGCAGCCTGCGGGCCAGGACGCCCACCGTGAGGTAGACGGCCGCGCAAGCCGCCATGTGCAGCAGCCCGAGGAGGGTCGTCTGCGCGGCCACCGGCAGGCGTCCGGCGCCGGGGCTGAGGAACTGCGGCAGGACCGACAGGTAGAGCAGCAGCCCCTTGGGGTTCAGGCCGCTGATCGTCGCCCCGCGCAGGAACACGCGCGGTCCGGCCGCCGCGAGCTCCTCTCCGGCGCCCGGTGTGCCCGGCCGTCGCAGCACGCTCCAGCCCAGCCAGACCAGATAGGCGGCCCCCGCCGCCGTCAGCCCGGTCAGCACCGCGGGCGAGCCCGCGACCAGGACCGCCAGGCCCGCCGCGGCCAGCGCCGTGTGCAGCGCGTAGCCGCTCACCAGCCCGCCCACCGCCGCGCCCACCGAGCGGCCGCGCAGCCCGGCGGAGATCACATACGCCCAGTCGGCGCCCGGCACGCACACCAGCAGCAGGTCCACGGCGAGGAAAGAGAGGAGGGTTCCCGAGTCCATGGTGGGGACATTAGGCGCGATGCGGCCGAAAGTGTTCCCGATGTTTTCGCGGTCTCTCGCACTGTGGGGGAAGATCTGCCTCATGGACGACGTGGATCGGAAGATTCTTGCGGAGCTGCAGCAGGACGGGCGGCTGACCGTGACCGAGCTGGCCGCACGGGTGCGGCTGAGCGTCTCGCCGTGTCACCGGCGGCTGCGGGAGCTGGAGCGGTCCGGGGCGATCAGCGGCTACCGGGCCGTGGTGGAGCCGTCCGCCGTGGGACTGACCTTCGAGGCGCTGGTCTTCGTGTCGATGCGGCAGGAGGACCGGGACACGGTCGCCGAGTTCGAGCGGGCGGTGGGCGAGGTGGAGCACGTCCTGGACGCGCAGCGGCTGTTCGGGGAGCCGGACTACCTGCTGCGGGTGGCCACCGCCGACCTCGCGGCTTTCCAGCGGCTCTACGACGAGCGGCTCGCGACGCTGCCGGGTGTGCAGCGGCTGACGTCGACGCTGGTGATGAAGCACGTGGTGAAGGGACGGGCGCTGCCCGCCTAGGGCTTCCTCGCGCACGTCCGGCCGGGTGCCGCGGGCCGGAGGGCGCCGGGGAGTGCGGCAGGCGGCAGCTCACCTGGGTGAACCGCCGCCCGGCAGACAGGACGTGACGTGGAGAAGCGGGGCCCGGCCGGCTACTTCGTCGGCTTCTTGCCGGTGATGCCGAGGTGTACCAACAGCGCCAGGTTCGGCTTGAGTTCGGCCTGCTTGACGCCCCAGGTCTGGAAGCCCTTCTGGTGCGAGGCGACCGCCGCGAGCATCGCGACGAGCGCGCCGGCGACCGCGGCCGGGTTCACGTCCTTGTCGACCCTGCCCTTGGACTGGAGTTCGGCGACCGCGTCCGACAGGGAGTTGTTCACCGAGTTGAGGATCTTCATCCGGAGTTTGTAGAAACGCTTGTCGCCTTCGGCCGCGCCGAGGTCGACGACCCTGAGGATCGCGTCGTTCTTCCGCCAGAACTCCAGGAAGCCGTCGACGAGTTCCTGGGCCGTCTGCCAGCCCGCCTTGCCGACCCAGGAGCGCCCCTCGACCAGGGCGGTCAACTCGGCCCCCTCGGCGGCCATTTGCTCGGCGATCTCCAGGACGGCGCCCTCGACGTCGGGGAAGTACTGGTAGAACGTCGCGGGCGAAGTGCCTGCCTTCCGGGCGACATCGATGACCTTGACGTCCCGGTAGGGAGAGGAGCTGAGCATCTCGCTGAGGCAGTCGAGCAGCTTCTGCCGCGTCGCCTGCCCGCGTCGACCGGCCACGCGGCCGTCGACGGTACGCACTTGTCCTGTCATGCCGTCAGCTTACCGAGGGGTGATCGGAGCGCGATTCGGCCGACTGCAAATGGGGTGCACGGGGGTGCGGAGGCGGCTGTGCCTGGTCTGCGGCTTGCGTGAAGCGCCGTTAGTTTGGCTGCATGGCCGAAAACAGGGCATCGGTGTACGCGGAGGGCGTCCCCTGCTGGGTGGACGCGCAGCTCCCCGATGTGGACGCGGGCAAGCGGTTCTACGGTGAACTTTTCGGATGGGACTTCGAGGAGGCCTACGGCTCCTCGGTGTGGGCCCGGCTGGACGGCGCCCGGGTCGCCGGGCTCGCCCACAAGACGGACGGGCGGATGCCCACCGTCTGGACGGTCTATTTCGCCACCCCGGACGCGGAGGCGACCGCCCGTCGCATCCAGCGGGCCGGCGGCCAGGTCGTGACGGCGCCGCTCCCGGTCGACGGGGCGGGCTCCGCCGCGCTGGCCGCCGACCCCGAGGGCGCGGTCTTCGGCCTGTGGCAGGCGGCCGGCCACCCCGGCTTCGGCGTGCGGCACCGACCCGGCGCGTTCGCGTGGGCGCAGCTCTACGCCCGTGACACCGAGGCCGCCAACACCTTCTACGGGCACCTCTTCCACGAGGCGCTGTTCGGCCCGCAGGCCGAGCCCGACTTCGGGCGGGCGCCGGTCGGCGACGTCTTCCCGGAGATCATGCCGGCGCATTTCCTCGTCCACTTCGGCGTCACGGACTGCGAGGCCGCTCTGGGCGCGGTGAGCCGGCTCGGCGGGCGGGTGCAGGCGGGTCCGTTCACCGCTTCGTACGGAATCGTGGCCGTCGTCACAGACAATCAAGGGGCGTCGTTCGCGCTTCTGCAGCGCTGAGCCGTGTTTTTTGCTCGGATATGGAATGAGACACCCCGATTGCCCCCGGGTTCGCAACCGGCCGCCCGGCCAGGAAGAATCAGGGTGCGTGCCGCCATGGCGGTGCGGTGGTGAGACGCTGCACGGGGCCGTGCACACACGTGGGTGGCGCGGCTCGTACGGGGAGGTGGCAGGCAAGTGGTGGATCAGCTGACGCAGCACGATCCTCGGCGGATCGGGCCGTTCGAGGTGCTGGGACGGCTGGGTGCCGGCGGCATGGGGCTGGTCTATCTGGCACGTTCGGCCTCGGGCCGGCGCGTGGCGATCAAGACGGTCCGCACGGAGCTCGCCGAGGACCAGCTCTTCCGCGTGCGCTTCACGCGCGAGGTGGAGGCGGCCCGGGCGGTCTCCGGCTTCTACACGGCCGCGGTCGTCGACGCCGATCCGCGTGCCGCCGTGCCCTGGCTGGCCACCGCGTACGTGCCCGCGCCCTCCCTCGAGGAGATAGTGAACGACTGCGGCCCGATGCCGGCCCAGGCGGTGCGCTGGCTGGCGGCGGGCGTCGCCGAGGCGCTCCAGTCGATCCACGGCGCGGGGCTGGTCCACCGCGACCTGAAACCGTCCAACGTGCTGGTGGTCGAGGACGGTCCGCGGGTGATCGACTTCGGCATCGCGTCCGGCGTCTCGAACACGCGCCTGACGATGACGAACGTGGCCGTCGGCACCCCCGCCTACATGTCGCCCGAGCAGGCCAAGGACTCGCGGAGCGTGACCGGCGCGAGCGACGTCTTCTCGCTCGGCTCGATGCTCGTCTTCGCCGCCACCGGCCACCCGCCCTTCCACGGCGCCAACCCGGTCGAGACCGTCTTCATGCTGCTGCGCGAGGGCCCCGACCTGGAAGGCCTGCCCGACGAGCTGCGCCCTCTCATCGAGTCCTGTATGCAGATGGAGGCGACGGCCCGCCCCAACCCGGCCGACCTCCAGGCCCAGCTCGCCCCCCACCTCTTCGGCTCCGGCTCGGACGACAGCGGTACGGCGTCGGCGTGGCTGCCCGAGAAGGCCGTCACCCTCATCGAGACGCGCCGCGGCGGCCGTCCCCCGGTGAAGGCCGCACCCCCGAGCCCTCGCAGCGGCGGAGGCGTCGGGATGGCACGGCCGGTCGGCCCGCCCGTGCCGCCCCCGCCCTCCCACGACCCCGTGGTCCTCTCCCGTCCGGCGCCCGCACCCGTCGGGGCCCCCGACACCGGCCCGGTCCGGCTGGCAGGCGCGGCGGTGCCGATCGGCCCCGGTCCCCGGGTCGCCGACGTCCGCGCCACGGCCGCGGTGAAGGCGCCGGTCGCGGAGCCCGGCCTGGTCGCCGGCTGGTCCCGCCCGCGACCCGGCGTCAACGGCGCCGACACCACCGTGCCCGCCCCGCAGAACGCGCCCGCGGAGACCCCGGCGGGCTGGCGGCCCTGGCGGTTCCGCATGTCGAACGACGTGTGGGGCACGCCGTCCGTCGCCGGGGACCTCGTCTACGTCACCTCCTTCGAGGTGCACGCCCTGGACGTGGCGACCGGCCGCCGCCGCTTCAAGACGCGCGACGTGGCCTGGTCGATGGCGGTCGCCGACGGCAGGGTGCACGCCTCCGACGGCCCCACCCTGTTCGCGCTGGACGCCCGAGAGGGCGGCGATCTGTGGCGGCTGTCGACGGACGCCTGGGTGTACTCGCTCAAGGCCGACCGGGGGACGCTCGTCACGGGCACCCGCGGCGGCGGCGTCCAGGCCTGGGAGGCGTCCAGCGGTCGCAAGCTCTGGGAGATCACCGGCTGCCAGACCGACTTCGAGTCCCCGGAGGCCGGCCCGGCGCTGCACGACGGCACGGTCTACGTGTGGCAGGACGCCCGGCTCAGAGCCCTGGACGCCCGCACCGGCGAGGAGCGCTGGTCCTACCCGATCGGCGACACCGCCTCCTGTGGCGGCGTCCCGGTCCGCGTCACCCCCGCCCCCGACGGTCACGTCTACCTCTCCGCCGGCACCCGGGTGCTCGCCGTCGACGTCGCGAGCGGCATGGTGCGCTGGCACTTCGAGGCCCCGGCGGTGTTCCTCTCCGCGCCGACCTTCGTGCCCGGGCCGGCGGTCACCGGCGGCGGCGTCTACCTCGCCGACTATCTGGGCACGGTGTACGCGATCGACGCCGCCGACGGCCGCGACCGCTGGCGCATCGCCACCGAGGCCCGCTCCTCCGTCGACCCCGTGCTGGTGGCCGCCGGCCATGTCCACGTCGGCAGCGGCAAGGGCCTCTACACCCTGGACGCGGTGACGGGCACCCCCAAGTGGCGCTTCCAGGCGGGCGGCGACATCGTGGGCGCCCCGGCGGTCGCGGAGGGCCGTATCCACTTCGGCTCCACCGACCACCTGCTGTACACCCTGAAGGCCGACGACGGACGGCTGCGCTGGAAGCTGGCGACCGGCGGCGAGATCACCGGCTCCCCGGTGGTCCGCGACGGCGTCGTGTACGCGTGCAGCAAGGACCGCTGCGTGTACGCGCTGGACGCCGAGAAGGGCACGGGCACCGCCCGCACGGCCTGACCACGGCGCCCCGCCCGGCCCCGGCCCCGGCAGGCCGGTTCGACCCGCGTCCGGGACGGCCGTCGTGCCGGGGGTGCGGAAGGGGTCCGGACGGCGGCCGTCGCTGCGGGGAGCGGCCCGCCGGTCGCTCTCACCCCGGACGCTACGCCGGAGACCGGCCGGTCGCCATGCGGTGACATGACCGTGACAGCGTCCCCCTAGGCTGGCGGGATGGATCGACGGGGGCGCAAACTCAGGTTCACAGCGGTCGCGGTGCTGGTGGTGCTGGCGCTGACCGGCTTCTCCACCAGCCGGGGTCACGGGCACGGGCACAGCAGCGGTCACGGCAGCGGCGGCGGATGCAGCAGCTCCGGCCAGGACCACGACAGCTCGTCCTCGTCGTCGAGCGGCGGCACCTCGGGCTCGCGCTACCGCGACTACGACGATGACGACGACTACACGTCCGGCACGTCCGGCACGTCCGGCACGTCCGGCGGCTCCGGCTCCTCCAGCCCGTCCACGACGCTGCACGAGGCCACCGTGAAGCTGCTGAGCTGCGCCTCGCCGAGCCGGCCCTACGCCACGGTCGAGATGACCAACCCGCGCGCGGCCGGCGCCCGCTTCACCGTGACGGTCGTCTTCTTCGACGCCGATTCCGCACGGCTGGAGAGGCAGAGCGCGCAGCAGTACGTGGCGGGCTACGAAACGACGACCGTACGGGTGGACCTGTCAGGCGCCGACACAGCCGCCCGGGTCCACCACTGCATCCCGGACCCGTACGCGCCGGCCACGTGACGCCGCTCACCGCACCCGGAACCCCGCAGCCCGCCGGCCGGCGAACAGCTCCGCCTGCCGCCCGGCGGGCAGGTTGCCCAGCGCGATGAGATGCGGGGCCTGCGCGAACGCCGTCGCGCGGGCCGCCTCCCTCGCCGACCACAGCGCCCGCACGGTGCCCTGGACGCCGCCCGGCGGATACCCGGCGACGATCGCGGCGCAGGCCACGGCGGCCGGCAGCGCACCTCCTGCCTCGGTGAGTTCGGAGACGAGGCCGACCTCGTACGCGCGCCGGGCGGAGATCCGTTCCGCGTTGCCCATCAGCATCATCCGGGCGACCTCCCCGTACGGCATCCGCTGCGCGAGCAGCACCGACTCGTACGCGCTGACCATCCCGTAGGTGGTGTGCGGGTCGAAGAACGCGGCGTCGGCGCCCGCGACGACGAACTCGCACTCCCCGAGCAGGTAGTAGGCGCCCCCGCAGGCCATCCCCTCGACCGCGGCGACGACCGGTTTCCACAGGTCGTTCGCCTTGGGGCCGACGGTGAGCAGGGGATCGTCCTGCATGAAGGGCGAGCCGGGCTGCGGCACCACGGCGTCCCGGTCGATCCCGGTGGAGAACGCCCGGCCGCCGGCCCCGGTGAGGACGACGGCCCGCACGGAGTCGTCGAAGCGCAGCTCGCGCCAGATCCGCCGGAACGCGTCGGCCGTCTCGAGATCGACGGCGTTCAGTCGTTCCGGCCGGTCGAGGGTGACGACGGCGACCGCGGTCTTCTCGTCGACGTCCAGCCGCACGCTCACGGGCTCACTCACGGGCTCACTCACGGGCTCGCTCCCGGGCTCGTTCACGGGCGCTCCAGGACCCACTGCGGAAGTCCGTCCGCGTCGAAGACGGCCTGTACCCGGGCGCCGATGCGCACGCGGTCCGGCGGGACGGAGCCGAGGGCCGCCCCGGGCTCGCTCACCAGGTTGCCGACCAGCCGGATCCGTGGCGCCTCGGTCAGTTCGACGAGGAGCACGACGTAGGGGGCGTGCGCGGCGTAGTCGGGCAGCAGGGGCGGATGCGGGACGACGTAGGACCAGATCCGCCCGCGTCCGGAGGTCTCCCGCCACTCGCTCGCGAACGACCGGCAGTGCGGACAGCAGGGGCGGGGCGGGAACCGGGGCTCGCCGCAGTCGGCGCAGGTCTGGACCCGCAGTTCGCCTCGGGCGGCGTACTCCCAGAAGGGGGCGCCGTCGGCGTCGGGGACGGGGGTGAGCATCGTGGGTCGCCTCCTCGGCGCGTTCAGTTGCGGAGCAGCAGGGCGGACGTCGGGACGCCCTCGCCGGCGGTGACGAGGCAGGTGGCGGCGCCGGGGACCTGGGAGGTGCTGGTCCCGCGCAGCTGCTTGACGCCTTCGTTGATGAGGTTGAAGCCGTGGACGTAGGCCTCGCTGAGTCCGCCGCCGCCGGTGTTCAGGGGCAGCCGTCCGCCGGTCTCCAGGGCGCCGCCCTCGGTGAACGCGCCGCCCTCGCCCCGACCGCAGAACCCGTAGCCCTCAAGGGAGAGCGGGACCAGCGGGGTGAACGCGTCGTAGATCTGGGCGACGTCGACGTCGGAGGGGGTGAAGTCGGCGTGTTTCCACAGGTGTCGGGCTGCCGCCCAGGCGGGCCCGGTGAGCGGGTCGTCGTTCCAGTAGTTGACCATGCCGTGGTGCTGGGCGGGCAGGCCCTGGGCGGCGGAGTGGACGTAGACCGGTGTGCTGCGGCAGTCCCGCGCACGTTCCCGGCCGACGATCACGCAGGCCAGCGCGCCGTCGGTCTCCAGGCAGTTGTCGTAGAGGCAGAGCGGCTCGCTGATCCACCGGGCGGTCATGTACATCTCGCGGGTGAGCGGCCTGTCGTACATGATCGCGGCCGGGTTGCGGTTGGCCCGGTTGCGGCAGGCGAGCGCGACGTTGAACAGGTGGTCGCGGGTGGCGCCGTACTCGTGCAGGTAGCGGCGGGCCAGCATGGCTATCTCGTCGGCCGGCCGCAGCAGGCCGAAGGGGCGCGTCCACTGGGCCGGGGTGGGCAGTTGGACGGATGTGTTGGTCCACGGGCGCGGCCCGCTGCCCCGCTTGCGCGAGCGCCAGGCGACGCCCACGGTGGCCTGTCCGGCGGCGATGGCGCCGGCGAGGTGCGCGACGGTGGCGCAGGAACCGCCGCCGCCGAAGCCGACCTTGCTGAAGTAGGTCAGGTCCCCGAAGCCGACGGCCTTCGCCAGCTCGACCTCGTCGGTCTCCTCCATGGTGTAGGAGGCGAGGGCGTCGACCTCGCCCGGGTCGATCCCGGCGTCGTCGAGGGCGGCGAGGACCGCCCGGCAGGCGAGGGCCCGCTCCGACTCGGGGAGGTGCTTGGCGAACGCGGTCTGGCCGATGCCGACGATGGCGGTGGCGTCCTTGAGGGTCACGCTGCACGCACCTCCGCAATGCGAAATGGCGGCTGACAGGCCGTCAGGCTACCGCTAATCTGACGGGTAGTCAGCTAATGGCGGGGAGGCCGTGATGCGCGAAGACGCGGACGTGATGCGCGCAGACGTGAAATGGGGCAGCATCCCGGGCCTGGTGCGCGCGGCGGCCGAGCGGTACGCCGACGCCGAGGCGGTGGTGGAGGGCCGCACCCGGATCGGCTACGCGGAGCTCGGCGCCCGGATCGAGCGTGCGGCGGCGGCCTGCATGGCGAACGGGGTCCAGGCGGGCGACCGGGTCGGCATCTGGGCGCCGAACTCGCTGGACTGGATCGTCGCGGCGCTGGGCGCGGTGTCGGCGGGGGCCGTGCTGGTCCCGGTCAACACCCGCTTCAAGGGCGTCGAGGCGGTGGACGTGCTGCGCCGGAGCGGGGCGCGGCTGCTGTTCGTGACGGGCGCCTTCCTCGGCACCTCGTACGTGGCGTCGCTGCGCCGGGCGGCGGGCGAGGGGGCGCCCACCGGGCCCGGCCCGCTGCCCGCACTGCCCGCCCTGGAACAGGTCGTCGTCCTCTCCGACGACGCCCCGGCCGACTTCCGGGCCTGGAAGGACTTCCTGGCGAGCGGGGAGGGGGTCGGGCGGGCGCAGGTGCGGGAGCGGGCGGACGCGGTGCGCGGGGAGGATCCGTCGGACATCGTCTTCACCTCGGGCACCACGGGCCGTCCCAAGGGCGCGGTGATCACGCACGCGCAGACCCTGCGGGCGTACGGGATCTGGACCGACCTGGCCGGGCTGCGGCACGGCGACCGCTACCTGATCGTGAACCCCTTCTTCCACACCTTCGGCTACAAGGCCGGCGTGATCGCCAGCCTGATGCGGGGCGCGACGATGATCCCGCAGCCCGTGTTCGACGTGGACACGGTGCTGGCGAACGTGGCCGCGGAACGGGTGTCGGTGCTGCCCGGGCCGCCGACCCTGCACCAGTCGCTCCTGGACCACGCCTCCCGCGACAAGCACGACCTCTCGGCGCTGCGGCTGGTGGTGACGGGTGCGGCGGTGGTGCCGCTGCGGCTCGTCGAACGGCTGCGGGGCGAGCTGGGCGTGGAGACGGTCCTCACCGCGTACGGCCTTTCGGAGGCGAGCGGCGTCGTCACGATGTGCCGCCGCGGCGACGACCCCACGGTCGTCGCCGCCACCTCGGGCCGTGCGATCCCGGGCACCGAGGTACGCGTGGACGCGGCCCCGGGGATGCCCGGCGAGGTGCTGGTCCGGGGCTTCCACGTCATGCGCGGCTACTACGAGGACCCGGCGGCGACGGCTCAGACGCTGACCCCCGACGGCTGGCTGCGCACCGGGGACGTGGGCGTCCTGGACGCGGCGGGCAACCTGCGCATCACCGACCGGATCAAGGACATGTTCATCGTCGGCGGCTTCAACGCCTACCCGGCGGAGATAGAGCAACTCCTCGGCCTGCACCCGGACGTGGCCGACGTCGCCGTGATCGGCGTGCCCGACGCCCGCCTGGGCGAGGTGGGCAGGGCCTATGTCGTGCGGCGGCCGGGCGCGGTGTCCACGTCCGACGACCTGATCGCCTGGTCCCGGCGGGAGATGGCGAACTACAAGGTGCCGAGGTCGGTGGAGTTCGTGAGCGCGCTCCCGCGCAACGCCGGCGGCAAGGTGCTGAAGGGCGAACTGCGGGGGCTGCGCCGGCGTCCCCCGCAGGAGTGAACAGACCCGGAACCCGCCCGGCGGAGTTAATGCTTGCATTAATTTCCGTGGCATGGCTCGATGGGAAGTGGTTCTGGTCGCCGAAGTGGCGGCGTGGTTCGACGGACTGGTGCGGGCCGACGACGGCAGCGCCCATCAGGTGGAGGACGCCATCGACGCGCTCTCGTACTTCGGACCTGCGCTTGCCGGCCTCTCGTCGACCGGATCAAAGGTGCGGAACAGCGCCATCTGAAGGAGTTGCGGCCCGGGTCCGGTGGGAACACCGAGATCCGCATTCTGTTCGCCTTCGACCCGGCACGCCGGGCGGTCCTTCTGGTCGCCGGTGACAAAGCAGGACGGCGGAACGGTTGGTACGAGTCCAACATCCCGATCGCCGAGAAGCGCTACGGCGAGCACATCGCCGAGCTGGAAACGAGGGAGTACGAATGAGCACCGTCGGCTGGGAGGAAGTGAAGCGGCGGGCGGACGAGAGTCGACGGGCCGCAGGGCTGCCCGTTCGGTCCCCGGAAGAGAAGCGGGCCGACATGGACCGCCTGCTCGCCGAGGTCCGGGCCTACAAGCTCGCCGAGCTCCGCCGGGAGCAGGATCTCACCCAGCGTGACATCGCCGACTCGATGGGGGTGTCCGCCCCCCGGATCTCGGCGATCGAGCACGGGGAGATCGATCGTACGGAGGTCGCCACCCTGCGCTCCTATGTGCGGGCCCTGGGCGGCGAACTCAGGATCGTCGCGGACTTCGGGGACACGCATTACACGGTGGCGTGACCTGCCGCGGGCAGCCGGCCGGCTCCGGACACGCCTCGGCCGCGGCGGCTCCCCTCCGCGCCGCCGCGGCCGATCCCCGTGCGATGTGGCTCTGTGTCAGGCCGTCTCGCCGGTCGCGTGGAAGTCGGCCGGCTTGTTCAGCGGCTCGGTCGTGGCGTGGAAGTCCTTGGTGGTGATCTCCTCGCCGGCGGCCTCCGCGGCCGGCTTCGACTCGGTGACGACCGCCGGGGCCTCGGCCTTCTCGCTCGTCGCGTGGAAGTCGGCGGGCTTGACGGTGCCGGTGTTGTCGGCCATGAGGTGACTCCTAGGAACGTGAAGCGGGATGGAACGGAGTGGGGCGGGACTCACCCGGCAGTTCCCCCGTGGATTGCCGGGTGGGTCCCGCAAGGCCGTTCACCCTAGGGGGTGTCCCGTGGCCTGATTCACAGGACCCCCGCCCACTGGCGCGGCCGTCGTACCGAGCCGTCTGCCCCCCGACACGACGGTCCGGCGCAACTGACAGTGCCGGACGGCGATAAACAAACGATGAACGCGTTTCGGGACCGCCGGACGGACGAACCGGACCGCCGCACGAGCCCCCGGGACCGTCGGATGCGGACGACCCCCGGACCGCCGGACGGGCGCCCCGAGGCGGCCGGACGGGCACTCCCGAGGCGGGACGGACCGCCCCCGCAGGACGGGCGCCGCCCTGTGGTCCGTCACCCCACCGGCGCCGAGGCCAGCAGCGTGCGGACGTCCGCCGCCTCCGGGGACCTCAGCGTCTCGAACACCGACAGCGCCTCCTGCCAGCACACCCTCGCCCGGTCGAGCTGGCCGACGCCGTGCAGGCCGCGGCCGAGGGCCGTGAGGACGTTGGCGCGCCGCCAGTCCCCGCCGATGCCGTGCAGGACGGCGAGGGCCTGTTCGGCACAGGCCGCGGCGCGGGCCGGGCCGTGGTCGGCGAGATGCAGCTCGGCGAGCCGGAACAGGGTCATGCCGTGCCACAGCTGCTGGCGGGCGTCCTGGAACATGCCGAGCGCGTCGGTGAGCGCGCGGAGCGCCGGCGTGATCTCGCCGGCGCTGGTCAGGGCCAGCCCCAGCGCGTACTTCCCGTTCGCCAGGCGCAGCGCCATGCCGGTGTCGTCGCGCTCGTAGATGGTGACGCCCTGCCGGGCCAGGGACACGGCGCTCTCGGTGCGGCCGGTCGCCAGGTGGACCCGGGACAGGTTGCACAGGGCGCTGGCCTCGCCCGGGGTGTTCCGGTCGGCGCGGAAGGCGGCCAGCGCCTTCGTGAGGTGCTGCTCGGCCTCGTCGTGCCGCCCGTTGTAGAGGGCGATGATGCCCTGCTGGTTGGGCGCCTGGGCGCAGACCACGGGGTCCTGGGCGGCGAGGCCCAGCGTCAGCGCCGCGCCCGCCTCGCGGTCCGACTCCGCGAACTGGCCGGAAACACCGAGAATGTGACTGTGCATCAGGCGCGCCCGGCCCTCCGCGTAGGGGTCCCGGGTCCGCTGGGCGGCCGCGACCACCGCCGTGGCGGCCAGCACGTACTGGCGTGAGCTGATCCCCGACTCTCCGAGGTCGACGGCCGCGAGGAGCAGATCGGCCGCCCGGCGCAGCATGCCCGCCGTTCCGGTCTGCTGCACCGCCGCGAGCAGTCCGCTCGCCTCGGTGAACAGCCAGTCCAGGGCCTGGCCCCGGTCGGCGAAGGACAGACCCGGGTAGCTGCCGCGGCTCAGGTGTTCCAGCACCCGTTCTCCGGGCCGCTCGATCGCGTAGACGCCCGTCGCGGTCGCGAGATAGAAGTCCAGCAGCCGCGACATCGCCACCCCCCGCTCGCCGGCCGCCTGCTCGTCCCGTTCCGCGCACGACCGGGCGTACAGCCGGACCAGGTCGTGGTATCGGTAGCGGCCGGGCGCCGCCGACTCCAGCAGGGAGGTGTCCACCAGGGACTCCAGCAGGTCCTCGGCCTCCTCCGGCGGCAGGTCGAGGACCGCCGCGGCCGCCCGCAGGGAGATGTCCGGGCCGTCCGCGAGGCCCAGCAGACGGAACGCGCGGGCCTGGGCCGGCTCCAGCGCCCCGTAGCCGAGCTCGAACGTCGCCTTCACCGCGAGGTCGCCCGCCTGGAGCTCGTCCAGCCGCCGCCGTTCGTCGGCCAGCTTGGCGGCGAGCACCGAGACCGTCCAGGTGCGCCGGGACGCCAGCCGGGACGCCGCGATGCGGATCGCCAGCGGCAGGAAGCCGCAGGCGGCGACCACGTCCAGGGCCGCCTCCCGCTCCGACGCCACCCGCTCCTCGCCCACGATCCGGGTGAACAGGGACAGCGCCTCGTCCGGGGACATCACGTCCAGGTCGACCAGGTGGGCGCCGGCCAGGTCCACCATCCGCACCCGGGAGGTGACCAGCGCCGCGCAGCCCTCCGTGCCCGGCAGCAGGGGACGCACCTGGGCGGCGTCCCGCGCGTTGTCCAGCAGCACCAGGATGCGACGCCCGTCCAGGAGCGAGCGGTACAGCGCGGCCCGTTCCTCCAGGGAGTCCGGGATCGCCGACTCCGCGGTGCCGAGGGCGCGCAGGAAGGCGCCGAGGACCGTTTCCGGCTCCGCCGCCCGCGCTCCGGCGCCCTGCAGGTCGACGTACAGCTGCCCGTCGGGGAAGACCGGGCGGGCCCGGTGCGCCACGTGCACCGCGAGGGTCGTCTTGCCCACGCCGCCGATGCCCGCCAGAGCCGACACGGCCATCACTCCGCCGGCGCCGTCGCCGCCGGCCGCCGCCAGTACCTCGGTCAGCTCCGCCACGAAGGCCGCCCGGCCGGTGAAGTCCGGCACGGTCGCCGGGAGTTGCGCGGGACGTACCCGCACCACCGCCGGTTCCGCGGCGGGCGCCGACGGCTCCGCCAGCTCCGGGTCGGCCTGGAGGATGCGGCGCTGCAGCTCCCGCAGCCCCGCCCGCGGGTCCACGCCCAGTTCCTCGGCCAGCAGCCGCCGGGTGTCCGCGTACACCGCCAGCGCCTCCGCCTGCCGGCCGCTGCGGTACAGCGCCAGCATCAGCAGTTCGCGCAGCCGCTCGCGCAGCGGGTAGGCCGCCGTCAGCGCGGTCAGCTCCGACACGGCGTCCGCGTGGCAGCCCTGCTCCAGGTCCATGTCCAGGCGGGATTCCAGCAGCCCCAGTCGCCACTCCTCCAGCCGGACGCGCTGCGCCTCCGCATAGGGTCCGGGGACGCCGGCCAGCGCCTCGCCGTCCCACAGGCCGAGCGCCCGGTTCAACGTCTGCCGGGCCCGGCCCAGGTCGCCGGCCGCCCTCGCCTTGTCCGCCTCCGCCGCGAACTCCTGCGCCACCGCCAGGTCCAGGGCGCCCTCGCCCAGTCCGCGTACGGCGTATCCGCCGGACTCGGTCACCAGGACGCCCGGGTCAAGGGCCTTGCGCAGCCGGGAGGCGTACGTCCGCACCGCCGCCAGCGCCTGCGAGGGCGGATCCTCGCCCCACAGCGCGTCGATCAGCTCGCCGGCCGTCGCGGTACGGCCCTCGCGCAGCAACAGGGCGGCCAGCAGCGCGCGTTGCTGGGGACTGCCGGTGGTCAGCTGTTGCTCGCCGCGGCGGGCGCGCACCGGGCCGAGCACATCGAAGCGCAGCGCGGCCGGCTCCCCGGCCGCGCCGGAGCGCCTCTGCTGCGGCACACGCGGGCCGCCGTGCTCTGCGCGGTCGTCCATCAGGGCTCCCCTTAGGCATCCGAAGTACCGAGGCCCAGTTTGCCCTGTCCATGCCGGAACCGTCAGTCGCGCGAGACGCCGATCACAGTGCGGCGCACGGGAGTCCACCGGCCGGGCGCGGTCCGCGCGCACACATCCGGCCACCGTCGGCAGGCAGGCGGCGGCCGCAGGCTAGCTGACGCACCGTCAGATCGGCGCTACCGTGCCTTCCATGGACACCTCATCCGCCGTCTCGCCCGCCGTCCGGTCCGGCGCCTCGCCCGCCGCCACGCCGCTCCCGCCGATCATCTCCGTCGACGACCACACCGTGGAGCCGAGCACCGTCTGGCAGGACCGCCTGCCGAAGAGGTACCTCGACACCGGACCCCGTGTCGTCCGGGCCCCGCTGAAGGAGATGACCTTCCTCGGCGGCCGCTTCAAGCCCGTCATGGGCGAGCCCGGCGACGACGGACCGATCGGCGACTGGTGGGTCTACGAGGACCTGCACCGCCCGCTCACCCGCCTCGACACCGCCGTCGGCTTCAGCCGGGACGAGATCAAGCTGGAGGTCATCACCTACGAGCAGATGCGCCCGGGCTCGTACGACGTCCCCTCCCGGCTCGCCGACATGGACGTCAACCACGTCCAGTCCGCCCTCTGCTTCCCCACCTTCCCGCGCTTCTGCGGACAGACCTTCACCGAGGCCGCCGACCGTGAGCTGGGCCTGCTGTGCGTGCGCGCCTACAACGACTGGACGGTGGAGGAGTGGTGCGGCCCCCGGGCCGGGGGGCGGCTGATCCCGCTCACCCTCGTCCCGCTGTGGGACGCGGAGCTGGCGGCCGCCGAGGTCCGGCGCAACGCGGCCCGCGGGGTGCGCGCGGTCGCCTTCTCCGAGATACCCCCGCACCTCGGCCTGCCCTCCGTGCACACCGACTACTGGGACCCCTTCCTCGCCGCCTGCGACGAGACGGGCACGGTCGTCGCCATGCACATCGGCTCCAGCAGCCGTATGCCGTCCACGTCGGAGGACGCCCCGCCCGCCGTCGGCTCCACCATCACCTTCGCCAACTGCTGCTTCTCGATGGTCGACTGGCTGATGAGCGGCAAGTTCGAGCGCTTCCCGAACCTGAAGGTGATGTACGCGGAGGGCCAGATCGGCTGGATCCCGTACATCCTGGAGCGCGCGGACGTGGTGTGGGAGGAGAACCGCGGCTGGGGCGGGGTCGCCGACAAGGTCCACCGGCCGCCGTCCGAGCTGTTCGCCGACCACGTCTTCGGCTGCTTCTTCGACGACGCCTTCGGGCTGCGCAACCTCGACTCCGTCGGCGCCGGAAACGTCCTCTACGAGACCGACTACCCGCACTCCGACTCCACCTGGCCCAAGTCGCGGGAGGTCGGCGAGGCGCAGATGGGACACCTGGCCCCGGACGTGGTGGAGCGGATCGTGCGGGGCAACGCGATCAAGCTGCTGGGGCTGACAGAGGACGGCCTGTGGAGCCCCCGGTGAGCCCCGCCTACGGCATCCAGCTCCCGGTCCAGTCCCAGTCGACGATGTTCGCCGAACCGTGGGAGGCCGACGCCGGCCCCGCCGACCTCGTCGAGATCGCCCGGGCCGCCGACCGGTCCGGCTTCGCCTACGTCGCCGCCTGCGACCACGTGGCGATCCCGCGCCGGCTGGCCGAGGCCATGAGCACGGTCTGGTACGACCCCGTGGCCACCCTCGCCCACCTCGCGGCCGTGACGACCCGCGTCCGGCTGCTCAGCCACGTCGCCGTCGTCGGCCTGCGCCACCCCCTCGTCACCGCCAAGCAGTATGCGACCCTCGACCACCTCAGCGGGGGCCGTCTGGTCCTCGGGGTCGGCGCGGGACACGTGCGGGAGGAGTTCGAGGCGCTGGGCGCCGACTTCGAGCGGCGCGGCACGGTCCTGGACGAGACGATCGACGCCCTGCGCGCCGCCCTCGGGCCGGACGAGTTCCCCTCCCACCACGGGAAGGCGTACGACTTCGAGGGGCTCGGGCAGCGGCCCCGGCCCGCCCAGGACCGTGTCCCCGTGTGGGTCGGCGGCTCCTCCCCGGCCGCCGTGCGCCGCGCCGCGCTCAAGGGCGACGGCTGGCTGCCCCAGGGCGACCCGCGCGACCGGCTCCCCGCGCAGATCGAGCGGATCGGGCGGCTGCGCGCCGAGGCCGGCGTCGAGGGGCCCTTCACCGTCGGCGCCATCACCGAGCCCCTGTACGTCGGCACGCCTTCCTGGAACGTCGGCCGCCGCACCCTCACCGGGCCCCCGCAGGCCCTCGCCGCGTCGCTGCGCGCCTACCCGGCGATGGGCGTCGACCAGATCCAGGTCCGGTTCCGCTGCCGCGACCGATCCGAACTCATCGACCAGATCACCGCGTTCGGGGCCGAGGTCGCCCCGCACCTGTGAACCCGACGGCACGGAGGACAGTCATGGGCAAGGGCAAGCTGGACGGTCGCGTCGTCATCGTCACCGGAGCCGCACGCGGCCAGGGCGAACAGGAGGCGCGGCTCTTCACCGAGGAGGGCGCGCGGGTGGTCGTCGCCGACGTCCTCGAGGAGCAGGGCCGGGCGCTCGCCGAGGAGATCGGCGCCCTGTTCCTCCCGCTCGACGTGGGCAGCGAGGAGGCCTGGCAGTCGACCGTGCGGGCCGTGCAGCAGGCGTACGGGCGCGTCGACGGCCTGGTCAACAATGCCGGCATCCTGCGCTTCAACGCGCTCACCGACACCCCCCTCGACGAGTTCATGCAGGTCGTGAGGGTCAACCAGGTCGGCTGCTTCCTGGGCGTCAAGACGGTCGCGCCGGTGATGTCCGACGGGGGCACGATCGTCAACACGGCCTCGTACACCGCGGTGACGGGGATGGCGGCGGTGGGCGCGTACGCGGCGACCAAGCACGCGATCCTCGGGCTCACCAGGGTCGCCGCGCTGGAGCTCGCGCCGCGTGGCATCCGGGTCAACGCCGTGTGCCCGGGCGCGGTCGACACCGCGATGTCCAACCCCTCGATGCTGGACCCGGACGCCGACCTGGAGGAGACCGCGAAGGCCATCGACGGGCTGTACCGCAAGCTCGTCCCGCTGGGCCGGATCGGCCGCCCGGAGGAGGTGGCCCGCCTCGCGCTGTTCCTCACCTCGCAGGACTCCTCCTACATCACCGGGCAGCCGTTCGTGATCGACGGGGGATGGCTCGCGGGAGTCGCCGTCATCTGACTGTACGTCAGCTATTGACCCTCCTTGCGGGTGGTGCGACAGTCGGGGCCAGCTGATCTGACGGACCGTCAGACTCAGATCCGTGGACTTCAGAACCGGGGACGGTGAACCTCCTTGGAATTCGGGCTCTTTGTACAGGGATACGTGGGCAAGCGCGCCGAGACCGATCCGCTCGCCGAGCACAAGGCGCTGATGGAGGAGACCGAGTACGTCATCCAGGCGGACCGGTCCGGGTTCAAGTACGCCTGGGCGTCCGAGCACCACTTCCTGGAGGAGTACTCGCACCTCTCCGCCAACGACGTCTTCCTCGGCTACCTCGCCCACGCGACCGACCGCATCCACCTCGGCTCGGGCATCTTCAACCCACTGGCCCAGGTCAACCACCCGGTGAAGGTCGCCGAGAAGGTCGCCATGCTCGACCACCTCACCGGCAACCGCTTCGAGTTCGGCTCAGGCCGCGGCGCCGGCTCCCACGAGATCCTCGGCTTCCTCCCCGGCATCACCGACATGAACCACACGAAGGAGATCTGGGAGGAGGCCATCGCCGAGTTCCCGAAGATGTGGCTCCAGGACGAGTACGTCGGCTTCCAGGGCAAGCACTGGCAGCTCCCGCCGCGCAAGATCCTGCCGAAGCCGTACGGGAAGTCGCACCCGGCGATGTGGTACGCGGCCGGTTCGCCGCCCTCGTACGCGATGGCCGCCCGCAAGGGCCTCGGCGTGCTGGGCTTCAGCATCCAGAAGGTCTCCGACATGGAATGGGTGCTGGAGCAGTACAAGACGGCCGTCGTGAACGCCGAGCCGATCGGCGACTTCGTCAACGACAACGTGATGGTGACGACGACGGCGATCTGCGCGCCCACCCACGACGAGGCGATCCGGATCGCCGTCGAGGGCGAACTGCACTACCTGCCCTCGCTGGTGTTCCGCTACCACGACACCTTCCCGCGGCCCGAGGGCTTCCCGGTCTGGCCGGAGACCCTGCCCGAGTACAACGCCGAGTTCGTCGAACTGCTCATCGAGGAGGAGCTGCTGATCTGCGGCGACCCCGACGAGGTGACGCGGCAGTGCAAGCGGTGGGAACAGGCGGGCGCCGACCAGCTGTCCTTCGGGCTGCCGGTGGGGGTGCCGAAGGAGGAGACGCTGCAGACGATCCGGCTGATCGGGGAGCACGTGATCCCGAAGATCGACACGGATCCCGTGCACCGCACCACACGGTTCCGGCAGGGCGCGTAGCCGCTGTCGCGGACCGGCCGGGGCGTGTACGCGCCGTAGGCGTGCGGGCCGTTCGGCGGTCGCGAGCCCGTCGCGGCCGGTCGCGCCCGCGCGGCGGAGCCGCACATCGATACAGTCCCGCGCCCCCCTGAGCGGTGCTGCCCGCAACGGAGTTGAGGAGGAGCTCTCATGCTCGATCACGTCATCAAGGGGGCGACCGTCGTGGACGGGACCGGTGCGCCCGCCTTCACGGCCGACGTCGGCATCCGGGACGGGCGGATCGCCGTCGTCGGCACGGTCACCGAGGATTCCCGTACCGCCGAGGACGCCGCCGGCCTCGTCCTCGCGCCCGGGTTCGTCGATCCGCACACGCACTACGACGCCCAGCTGTTCTGGGACCCGTACGCCACCCCGTCCCTGAACCACGGGGTGACCACGGTCGCGGCCGGGAACTGCGGCTTCACACTCGCGCCGCTCCACCCGGACCGCCCCGAGGACGCCGACTACACCCGCCGCATGATGTCCAAGGTGGAGGGCATGTCGCTGGTCGCCCTCGAGGAGGGCGCGCCCTGGAACTGGAGCGGCTTCGGGGAGTACCTGGACGCCCTGGAGGGGCGGATCGCCGTCAACGCCGGCTTCATGGTGGGGCACTGCGCGCTGCGCCGGTACGTGATGGGCCCTGACGCGGTGGGCGGGCAGCCCAGCGAGGAGCAACTGCGGCAGATCGTGCAGCTGTTGCACGAGGCGATGGAGGCGGGCGCCTGGGGGTTCTCCACCACCCAGTCCTCTACCCATTCCGACGGGGACGGACAGCCCGTCGCCTCCCGTCACGCCCGGCCCGAGGAGCTGCTGGCGATGTCCCGTGCGGTGGGCGAGCACGAGGGCACGCAGATCGAGGCGATCGTGGCGGGCTGTCTCGACCAGTTCAGCGACGCCGAGATCGATCTCTTCGCGGAGATGAGCGCCGCCGCCGGACGCCCCCTGAACTGGAACGTCCTCACCGTCGACGCGGCCGTGCCGGAGCGGGTGCCCCGGCAGCTCACGGCGAGCGAACGGGCACGCAAGGCGGGCGGCCGGGTCGTGGCGCTGACCATGCCGATCCTCACGCCGATGAACATGTCCCTGGGCACGTTCTGCGCGCTGAACCTGATCCCGGGCTGGGGGCCGGTCCTCGCCCTGCCGGTCCCGCAGCGCATCGAGCAGCTGCGCGACCCGGCCGTCCGGGCGGAGCTGCTGCGGAGGGCGGACTCGAAGGAGGCGGGGGTCTTCCGCCGGCTGACCGACTTCGGGCGGTACGTCATCGGCGACACCTACAGCGAGGCCAACGCGGGCCTCACCGGACGGGTGGTACGGGACGTCGCCGCCGAACGCGGCCTGGACCCCTTCGCGTGTCTGGTCGAGATCTGCGCCGCCGACGCGCTGCGCACCGTCCTGTGGCCGATGCCCACGGACAACGACCCCGCCTCGTGGGCCCTGCGGGCGGAGACCTGGAACCACGAGGACGTCCTGCTCGGCGGGTCCGACGCGGGCGCGCACCTGGACCGCATGTGCGGGGCGCCCTACACCACCCGCTTCCTCGGCGACTGTCTGCGCGGCCGGAGGCTGGCCGGCCTGGAGCAGGCGGTGAAGATGCTGACGGACGACCCGGCGAGGCTGTTCGGGCTGCGGGAACGGGGCCGGATCCAGGAGGGCTTCCATGCCGACCTCGTCCTGTTCGACCCGGAACGGATCGACGCGGGCAAGGCCACCCTGGTGCACGACCTGCCGGGTGACAGTCCGCGGCTGGACTCCAAGGCCCTCGGGGTGCGCGCGGTGTGGGTGAACGGCGTGGCCGCCATCCGCGACGACGTGGTGACGGGCGCCGTGCCCGGACGGGTGCTGCGCTCGGGGCGGGACACCAGGACGGTGAGCACGAGGTGAACGACGCGCAGAGGCCGGTCGCCGGCGCAGCGCAGCGACTGTTCGTCGGCGGGGACTGGATCGAGCCCGACGGCGGACACTACGAGGTCGTCGACCCGGCGACCGAGGGGACCGTCGGCCTGGCGCCGGAGGCCTCGCCCGATCAGGTGCGCGAGGCCTGCGCGGCGGCCCGCGAGGCCCTCGGCCCGTGGTCGCGCACCCCGCCGGAGGAGCGGGCGGCCGTGCTGGCCCGGGCGGCCGACCTCATCCGGGCCCGGCTGCTGCCCTACGCGGGACTCGCGCAGGCGGAGTCCGGCGCCACCACCGGGACGGCGCGCGCGATGCAGGTCGGGGTGGCCGCGGCCCGCTTCCGCCGGTACGCGCGCGTGGAGCCCTCCGAGTGGCCGATCGCCCCGCAGATCAACGAGGCGGGACCGATGGGGAAGGCGGGCGTGATGGGCGCGCTCGCCGTGCGCCAGCCGGTCGGCGTCGTCGCCTGCGTCACCTCGTACAACAACCCGTGGGCCAACCCGGCGGGGAAGGTCGCGCCCGCCCTGGCCATGGGCAACACGGTTGTCGTGAAGCCGGCCCCGCAGGACCCCCTGTCCGTCTACCGGATGGCGGAGGCGCTGGAGGAGGCGGGCGTCCCGCGCGGCGTGGTCAACGTCGTCTCCGGACGCGCGGTCGCGGTCGGCGAGACGGCGGTGTCCTCGCCGGACGTCGACATGGTCAGCTTCACCGGTTCGACGGCCGTCGGACAGCGCATCGCCGAGGTGTGCGGCCGGGACATGCGGCGTCAGCTGATGGAGCTGGGCGGGAAGGGCGCCGCGATCGTCCTCGACGACGCGGACCTCGCGTCGGCGGTGGCCGGCATCGGCACCACGTTCTCCTTCTACAGCGGCCAGATCTGCACGGCCCCGACGCGGGTGCTGGCGCAGCGCGGGGTGTACGACCGGCTGGTGGAGCAACTCACGCTCTACGCACGCCGGTTGAAGGTCGGTGACCCCAGGGAGGCGGACACGGTGGTCGGCCCGGTGATCTCGGCCGCGCACCGGGACCGGGTGGAGTCCTACGTCGAACTGGGGCGCAAGGAGGGCGCGGTGGTCGTCGTGGGCGGAGAACGCCCGGCGTCGGAAGGCGGGTTCTACGTCGCCCCGACCGTCCTCGCCGACTGCACGAACGACATGCGGGCGGTGCGGGAGGAGATCTTCGGCCCCGTCGTGACGGTCGTGCCCTTCGACGACGAGGAGGAGGGCGTCGCCCTCGCCAACGACAGCGACTACGGCCTCATCGACTACGTCTGGTCGGCCGACGTGGCCCGCGCCTTCCGCGTGGCCCGCCGGCTGCGGGCTGGCGGCGTCGGCGTCAACACCGTGGGCCGCAACATGGAGGCCCCGTTCGGCGGGTTCAAGAAGAGCGGCGTGGGCCGCGATGTCGGCTCGTACGCGCTGCACGCCTACAGCGAGGTGCAGGCCGTCGTCTGGCCGGGCTGAGCCGCGCCCCGGTCACCCCCCCCGGCCGGCCGCGGCCCGTCGTGGGTAACCCCGCTGTGGCCAAAGGGAGTTGAGATTCCCTCCGGGCGGTTCGATGATGTGCGAACACGGCATCGAAAGCCGACGGGGACTGCCGGTTTCCGGCAGTGCATCACGTGGCGAACGGGGGCGAGGATTCTCGCAGCGACCGCCACCTCACGGAGGAACACACTCATGCGACAGCACCGCGTTGCCCTGCTCGTCACGGCCACCGCCCTGGCCCCGGCCCTGCTCCTCGCCACCCCGGCGTTCGCCACCGGCGCGGCGGCGACGACGGCGACCGCGACGACCGCTGCGGCGGCGACCGACACGCCTGTCGACGACATGTCGTTGGACGACCTCCGCGTCGCGGTCGCGCGCATCCTCGGGGACAAGGCCTCCGGCAAGGCCGTCGTACGCGAGGCCAACAAGGCGCTGGACGCCGGCACGGCGGACGCCCTGCGCGCGTTCCTGAAGACCGGGTTCCGTCTCGCGCAGGCCGAGGACGACCGGGTCGCCGTCTTCCGCATCCTGGGGGACAAGACCTCCGGCAAGGCGGTGGTCCGGGAGGCCAACAAGGCGCTGGACGCCAATACCCCTGAGGCGCTGCGCGCGTTCCTGGAGACCGGCTTCCGTCTCGCGCGGGCCGAGGACGACCGGGTCGCGATCGCGCGCATCCTCGGCGACAAGACCTCCGGCAAGGCGGTGGTCCGGGAGGCCAACAAGGCGCTGGACGCCAATACCCCTGAGGCGCTGCGCACGTTCCTGGAGACCGGGTTCCGTCTCGCGAGGGCCGAGGACGACCGGGTCGCCGTCGCGCGCATCCTGGCCGACCCGAAGATCAGCAAGACCCTGCGCGCCGCGGCCCAGAAGGCCATCAACGGCACGCCGGAGGAACTGCGCTACTTCCTGGAGGTCGGCCAGTACGAGGCCAAGGTCAAGCGCTGACGTCCGAGCCCGCGCCCGCCCGAGGCTCCCTGGGCCTCGGGCGCGCACGGCGCTGTGGGGCCGCAGCGGTAATGCCGACCAGTCGGTATGGACAGTTGTCGTGTCGCCCGGTACAGATGGGGATCGCACCCGCACACCCGGGGGTCGCCACCCCGCGACGACGCCGTCGACAGAGCCGCACGCAGCGAAAGGCCCGCCCATGCGCATCGCCGTCACGATCTTCCTCACCGACGAGACGATCACGCCCGTCCGCCTCGCCCGTGAGCTGGAGCAGCGCGGGTTCGCCGGGCTCTATCTTCCCGAGCACACGCACATCCCCGTCGAGCGCACCAGCCCCTATCCCGCCGGCGGCGACCTGCCCCGCGAGTACGGCCGCACCCTCGATCCGTTCGTCGCGCTCGGGCAGGCGGCGGCGGTGACGCAGACGCTGGGCCTCGGCACCGGCATCACGCTCGTCGCCCAGCACGACCCGATCGACCTGGCCAAGCAGATCGCCACCGTCGACCACCTCTCCGGCGGCCGGTTCACCCTGGGTCTCGGCTACGGCTGGAACGTCGAGGAGGCCGCCGACCACGGGGTGGAGTGGCGGACGCGGCGCGAGCTGGTCCGGGACCGGATGCGGCTGATGCAGGCGCTGTGGGCGGACGAGCCGACGGCGTACGAGGGCGAGTACGGCAGTGTGCGGGCCAGCTCGGCGTACCCCAAGCCCGTGCAGAAGCCGCGCGGACCGGTCGCCGGCCCGCGCACGCTCGTCGGCGGGGCCGCCGGGCCGAAGCTGTTCTCCCACATCTGCGAGTACGCCGACGGCTGGCTGCCGATCGGCGGCCGCGGCCTCTCCGAGTCCCTGCCCGTCCTGCGGGCCGCCTGGGCGGACGCGGGCCGCGAGCCGGCCGCGCTCCAGGTCGTGCCGTACGCCGTCCACCCGTCCCCGGGCAAGCTCGCCCACTACGCGGAGCTCGGCATCGACGAGGTCGTGGTCCAGCTTCCGCCCGCCGGCGAGGCGGAGGTGCTCGGCCTCCTCGACGGGTACAGCGCGTACCTGTCCGACGCCAGTGACACCGTGCAATGACCTCGCGCGAGGGACGGACCGGGCGTCCCGTCGGCTCTGATCAGCCCGAACGTATGCTCAAAGGATGACGACTCCCGAGAGCTCCGGTACCGGCCCCGGCTCCATTCCTGGTACGCACACCGGCCCCACCGAGAACTCCCTGCGTCGCGCCCTCAAACGCGCCCGGGACGGCGTCGCCCTCGACGTCGGTGAGGCGGCCGTCCTGCTCCAGGCGCGCGGCGAGGCCCTCGACGACCTCGCCGCGTCGGCCGCCCGGGTGCGGGACGCCGGCCTGGAGGCGGCCGGCCGGCCCGGGGTCATCACGTACTCGAAGAGCGTCTTCATCCCCCTGACCCGGCTGTGCCGGGACAAGTGCCACTACTGCACGTTCGTCACCGTCCCCGGCAAGCTCCGCCGCGCCGGGCACGGCATGTTCATGTCCCCCGACGAGGTGCTCGACATCGCCCGCAAGGGCGCGGCCCTCGGCTGCAAGGAAGCCCTCATCACCCTCGGGGACAAGCCGGAGGAGCGGTGGCCCGAGGCCCGGGAATGGCTCGACGCCCACGGCTACGACGACACCATCGCCTACGTGCGCGCCGTCTCCATCCGCATCCTCGAGGAGACGGGACTGCTCCCGCACCTCAACCCGGGCGTGATGTCCTGGACCGACTTCCAGCGGCTCAAGCCCGTCGCGCCCTCCATGGGCATGATGCTGGAGACCACCGCCACCCGGCTGTGGTCCGAGCCCGGCGGCCCGCACCACGGCTCCCCTGACAAGGAACCGGCCGTCCGCCTGCGCGTGCTGGAGGACGCGGGCCGTTCGTCCGTCCCCTTCACGTCCGGGATCCTGATCGGCATCGGCGAGACCTACGAGGAGCGGGCCGAGTCGCTGTTCGCGCTGCGCAAGGTCTCCCGCGCCTACCACGGCATCCAGGAACTGATCATCCAGAACTTCCGCGCCAAGCCGGACACCGCGATGCGCGGCATGCCGGACGCGGAACTCGACGAGCTGGTCGCCACCGTGGCCGTGGCCCGGCACATCATGGGCCCGTCCGCCTGCCTCCAGGCCCCGCCCAACCTCGTCGACAGCGAGTACGGGCGGCTGATCGGCGCGGGCATCGACGACTGGGGCGGGGTCTCGCCGCTCACCATCGACCACGTCAACCCCGAGCGGCCCTGGCCGCAGATCGAGGAACTGGCCGCGCAGTCCGCGGCGGCCGGCTTCACCCTGCGCGAACGCCTCTGCGCCTACCCGGAGTTCGTGCGGCGCGGCGAGCCCTGGCTGGACCCGCGGCTGCTTCCGCACGTACGCGCGCTGGCCGACCCGCAGACCGGGCTCGCCCTGCCGGACGCCGTCGTCGAAGGACACCCGTGGCAGGAGCCGGAGGAGGTGTTCGTGTCGTCGGGGCGTACGGATCTGCACGCCTCGATCGACACCGAAGGCCGCACCTCGGACCGCCGCGACGACTTCGACGAGGTGTACGGCGACTGGGGCGCGCTGCGCGAGGCCGCCGCCCCCGGCATGGCCCCGCAGCGCATCGACACCGACGTGCGCGAGGCCCTGCGCACCGCCGCCGACGACCCGACGAAGCTCACCGACGACGAGGCGCTCGCCCTGCTGCACGCGGACGGCCCGGCCCTGGACGCCGTCTGCCGCATCGCGGACGCCGTCCGCCGCTCGGCGGTCGGCGACGACGTCACCTACATCGTCACGCGGAACATCAACTTCACCAACGTCTGCTACACCGGCTGCCGTTTCTGCGCGTTCGCCCAGCGCCGCACCGACGCCGACGCGTACACGCTCTCCCTCGACCAGGTCGCGGACCGGGCTCAACAGGCCTGGGAGCTGGGCGCGGTGGAGGTCTGCATGCAGGGCGGCATCCACCCGGACCTGCCCGGCACGGCGTACTTCGACATCGCGAAGGCGGTCAAGTCCCGGGTCCCCGGCATGCATGTGCACGCCTTCTCGCCGATGGAGGTGGTCAACGGCGCGACCCGCACCGGTCTGTCGGTCCGCGAGTGGCTGACGGCGGCGAAGGAGGCGGGCCTCGACTCGATCCCCGGCACGGCGGCGGAGATCCTCGACGACGAGGTCCGCTGGGTCCTGACCAAGGGCAAGCTGCCGGCGGCGACCTGGATCGACGTCGTCACGACGGCCCACGAGCTCGGCATCCGGTCCTCGTCCACGATGATGTACGGCCATGTCGACCAGCCCCGGCACTGGCTGGGGCACCTGCGGACCCTCGCCGGCATCCAGCAACGCACCGGCGGTTTCACGGAGTTCGTCACGCTGCCGTTCATCCACACCAACGCGCCGGTCTACCTGGCGGGCATCTCCCGTCCCGGCCCGACCATGCGGGACAACCGGGCGGTCACCGCGATGGCCCGGCTGCTGCTGCACCCGCACATCCCCAACATCCAGACCAGCTGGGTGAAGCTGGGCACGGAGGGTGCGGCGGAGATGCTGCGCTCGGGGGCGAACGACCTGGGCGGCACGCTGATGGAAGAGACGATCTCGCGGATGGCGGGCTCGTCCTACGGCTCGTACAAGTCCGTCAAGGACCTGATCGCCGTCGCGGAGGCGGCGGGCCGTCCGGCGAAGCCGCGCACGACGCTGTACGGCGAGGTGTCCGAGGAGCGGCAGCGGGCCGCGGCGGCGTCGGACGGGCACCTGCCGGAACTGCTGCCCGTGCTCGACTGAGGGACGGTCCTACAGGATCCCCACAGTACGATGATCGGACCCCTCGTGGTCGGGGGGTCCCGTAGCTGAGGAGATGCGTGCCCGTGCCTGCCCGACGGCTTCCCTCCTGGGCCTGGGTCACCGGCCTGACCGCCGGTGCGATCGCCGCGGTCGTCGTGCTGACGGCACAGGCCGAGAACGGCCCGCACCCGACGGCGTCGGCGGCGAAGCGGCCGAACGCCTCGGCGTCCGCGTCCGCGAAACCGCCGGCCTCGCCGAAGCCGTCCGCCTCGCCGCAGGCGGCCGGGGTGCCCGCGAAGTCGGGCGCGGGCCGCCGGGTCGTCTACTCCCTGGGGCAGCACCGCGTCTGGCTGGTCGACGCGGACGACACGGCCCGGCGCAGTTTCACGGTCTGGCCCGGCACGGTGAACCCGGCCGTCGGCACCTACACGGTCTCGCTCCGCAAGGACGCCCTCAAGGGGTCCGACGGCGTGCAGATCGAGCACGTCATGTACTTCTCCGTCGCGTCGGGCGTCAACATCGCCTTCTCCAACGCCGTCGACGGCTCCTCCCCGCCCCCGGCCGCCGCCGGCGCGCGGACAGGCGGCATCCGGATGGCCAAGGCGGACGGGACGGCGCTGTGGGCGTTCGGCGAGACGGGCACGAAGGTCAGGGTCGTCGAGTAGGACGGGTCCCGCAGCCCACGGTCACTCGGTTCACAACCCCTCCACCCGTCAGCCGTCGCACCGGCCGGGAATCGGGCGGCGTTCGATTACAGTGACGGACGTCGTACGTACGGACGGTGGCCGGGAGGACTTGGTGGGTGCGACTGCCGGGCCCGTCTGGGGCCGCGCCGAACAACAGGACTTTCGCAGCAGGGTGCGCGGCACGCTGCTGGGCGCGGCCGTAGGCGACGCGCTCGGCGCGCCCGTCGACGGACTGGGACTCGAGGAGATCCGGCAGGGACACGGGCCCGAGGGCGTGGTGGACCTGGTGTCCGCCTACGGGCGGCGCGGCGCGGTCACTCATCTCACCCAGCTCACCCTCTTCACGGTGGACGGCCTGATCCGTGCCCAGGTGCGGCGGGACACCGGCGCCTGGCATCCGCCGACCGATCTGCACCGGGCGTATCTGCGATGGGCGGCCACCCAGCGCGACTGGGGGCCCGACCTGCGGCGCAAGGACGACGGCTGGCTCGCCCGCGAGGAGTGGCTGTACGCCCGCCGTGATCCGACCCGCACCCTGCTGCTCGGGCTGGGCGACGACGTGATGGGCACCCTCGAATCGCCCAAGAGCCCCGGCGCGGCCGGTCCGGAGGTCGTGCCCCGCTCGGTGCCGTTCGGGCTGCTCGTCGGCTGGGAGCCGCAGCTCGTCGTGCAGCTCGCCGTGGAGTGCGCGGCCCAGACCCACGGCCATCCCACGGCGTATCTCGCGGCGGGCGCGTACGCCGTCACCGTGCACGCGCTGGCGCGCGGCGAGAGCCTGGACGGCGCGGTGCAGCACGCGCTCGCGCTGCTGGCGGCACGGCCCGGGCACGAGCCGGTGTCGGAGGCGCTGCAACGCGCGCTGGGCGCCGTGCGGCAGGGGCTGCCGGGTCCGGCGCGGGTGGAGGAGCTGGCGGGGGCGGGGACCGCGGAGGCGGTGCTCTCCGGAGCGGTCTACTGCGCGCTGGTCGCCGAGGACGTCCGGCACGGGCTGCGGCTCGCCGTGAACCACGGCGCGCCCTCGGGCCCGACCGCGGCCCTCGCCGGCGGTCTGCTCGGCGCCCTGCACGGCGAGACGGCCCTCCCGCCGGCCTGGCTGGCCGAGCTGGAGGGCCGTCCCACGATCCTGGAACTCGCCGACGACTTCGCCATGGAGATGACCCAGGGCCCCGCCCTGCACGGCCCCGCGGGGGCTTCGCCGGGATGGCTGGCCAGGTATCCGAGGGGCGGGCCGAGCTGAGGGCGGGGCCGGCTCGGGGTACGGGCCGGCTCGGGGTACGGGCGCGTGGGGGTGCGGGTTCGTCAGGCTCCGCCGGAGGGGGCGCCCCCGGACGGGCTGATGAGTTTCCCTTCCACGGTGTCCCGCGGCTCCGGCGCCGCGGCCGCTCCCGCCGAGCCCCCGTCTCCGTCCCCGTCGGTGTTGATGGTCTCGATGATCGCGAGGCGCTCCGGGGTGTCCTCGGGCTTGACGAACCCGATGACGATGTAGAGGACCAGTGACACGGCCAGCGGGATCGACACCTGGTACTGGAGCGGCACGCCGCCGTCGACGTTCCAGTTGATCGGGTAGTTGACCAGCCAGAAGGCCAGCAGGCCCATCGACCAGCTGCCGAGCGCCGCCGTCGGACCGGAGCGGCGGAACGGGCGCAGCAGACCCAGCATCATCGGGATCGCCATCGGGCCCATCAGGCCGGCGACCCACTTGATGACGACCGTGATGATGTCCTTGAAGGCGGGGGAGTTGACCTGGGTGGCCGCCGCCATGGACAGGCCGAGGAACACGACGGTCGTCACGCGCGCCGCGATCAGTCCCGACCGCTGGTTCCACTCCCTGGCCCTGGCCCAGATGACGGGCGCGCAGTCCCGGGTGAAGACCGCGGCGATGGCGTTCGCGTCGGAGGAGCACATCGCCATCGTGTGGGAGAAGAAGCCGACGACGACGAGCCCCAGCAGGCCGTGCGGCAACAGCTGTTCGGTCATCAGGGCGTAGGAGTCGGAGCCGTCCGGCTTGTTCGACGTCACCAGCAGCGGGGACATCCACATCGGGAAGAACAGCACCAGCGGCCACACCAGCCACAGCGCGGCCGACAGCCGAGCGGAGCGCTCGGCCTCCTTCGGGCCGGACGTGGCCATGTACCGCTGGGCCTGGTTCAGCATGCCGCCGTTGTACTCGAAGAGCTTGATGAACAGGAACGCGAGCAGGAACACCGTGCCGTACTGGGCGACGAGCGGCTTGTCGTGGCCCTGGAGCGCCGGCTGGTCCCAGGCGTCCAGGAACCCGATGCCCTTGTCGTTCAGCTTCAGCACGACGGCCACGAACATCGCGATGCCGGCCAGCAACTGGATCACGAACTGGCCGAGTTCGGTCAGCGCGTCCGCCCACAGGCCGCCGATGGTGCAGTAGACGGCGGTGATCGCGCCCGTGATGAGGATGCCCTGGTTGAGGGAGATGCCGGTGAAGACGGACAACAGGGTCGCGATGGCAGCCCACTTGGCGCCCACGTCCACGATCTTCAGCATCATCCCGGACCAGGCGAGCGCCTGCTGGGTCTTCAGGTCGTACCGGTTCTTCAGGTACTCCAGCGGGGACGCCACGTGGAGCCGCGACCGCAGCCGGTTGATGCGCGGCGCGAACAGCTTCGAGCCGATCGCGATGCCCAGTGCGATGGGGAAGGACCAGGTGACGAAGGAGGTGACGCCGTAGGTGTAGGCGATGCCCGCGTACCCGGTGAACATCACCGCGCTGTAGCCCGACATGTGGTGCGAGATGCCGGACAGCCACCAGGGCATCTTGCCGCCGGCGGTGAAGAAGTCGCTCACGTCGTCGACGCGTTTGTGCGACCAGACGCCGATCGCGACCATCACGCCGAAATAGCCGATGAGCACGGCCCAGTCGAGACCGTTCATGTGCGCCCTCCCAGGGATCAGCCCGGCGCTCATCGTGGGCGCTCATGCGTGGACACGACAAGTAACCGCGAGGTCAAAGGGAGGTAAAAGAATTCGGTATGATGTCTTGTGTTCACTCATATGAACTCAGCGCATCAGCTCCCCGGCGTTGACCAGCAACGACTGCCCGGTGATCGCCCGTGCCCGGTCCGACGCCAGGAACACCGCCGCATCCGCCACGTCCCCGTCCGTGGCGAGCTCCGGCAACGCCATCCGTCCCGTGAGCCTCCCCAGCACCTCCTCCTCGGGCACCCCCTCGGTCTGTGCGGTGAACTGCACATAGGCCTGCACCGGCGGCCCCCACATCCATCCCGGCAGCACCGTGTTGACCCGGATGCGGTGCGGCCCGAGCTCCCGCGCGAGCGAGTACATCGCGCTCGTCAGCGCCCCCTTGGAGGCCGCGTACGCCGCCTGCCGCACCTGTGAGGGCGCCGCCACGGCCGACTGCGTCCCGATGAAGACGACCGACCCGCCCCGCTCCTTCAGCGCGGGCAGACAGGCCCGCGTCATCCGCAACGTGCCCAGCAGGTTGACGTCCAGCACCGACTGCCATGTGGTGAAGTCGGCGTCCTCGACCCCGCCGAAGTACGAGTCCCAGGCCGCCACGTGCACCACCGCGTCGATCCCCCCGAACCGCTCCCGCGCCAGTGCGGCCAGCGCCTCGCAGCTCTGCTCGTCGGTGATGTCGGCGGCCCGGTACGCGGTGCGCGCCCCCGCCGGGTCGATCTCGGCGGCGCTCTTCGCGAGGTTCGCCTCGGTCCGCGCCCCGAGCACGGCGTTCCCGCCGTCCCGCACGACCGCGGCGGCGACCTGGTGACCGAGCCCGGCGCCGACCCCCGACACGACCACGGTCCTGCCCTCGAGCGATGACATAGGGCCTCCCTGCCTCTTCCGCTCTATCTGACGGAGCGTCAGAGTATGGGCCAGTCACCGAGGATGGGGAAGAGCATGAGCGAGGAGACGCACCGCGACAAGCACGGCGGCACGCACAGCGAGACGTACGCCGAACTGGCCGCCGTCGGCCCCTACGGGGTCCACCCCGGGCACGCCCTGATCACCATGGTCGAACCGCACCCCGGCCACGAGTACGCCTACAACCGCTGGTACGAGGACGACCACTACTACGCCGGCGCGATGGCCATGCCGTGGATGTACGCCGGCCGCAGATGGGTGGCCACCCGCGACCTGCAACTGCTCCGCTACCCCGAGAAGTCGGCGGTCGCCCAGCCCGTCACCGCCGGCTGCTACCTCTCCACCTACTGGATCACCGACGGACGCCACGGCGACCACATGAAGTGGACGGTCGCCATCAACAAACGCCTCAACCGCGACGCCCGCGTCTACCACGACCGCACCCACGTGTTCACCGCGTTCCAGGACCACGCGACTACGGTCTACCGGGACGGCGCGGCGGGCCCGAGGGACTTCCACGCCCTCGACCACCCCTACGCGGGCCTCGTCGTCGAGGTGATCGACGCCGACTCGGCGCAGCAGCGCGCCGAACTCCTGCACTGGCTGCGCGCCCGCCACCTCCCGCGCCGGCTGGCCGGCTCCCCGGCCGCCATGGTCACCGTCTTTCGCCCCACCCCGCTCCCCGGCGACCGCATGACCTACGTCAAGCAGGTCGAGGGCGTCGACACCCGGCTGACCCTGCTGTGGTTCCTGGAGACGGCCCCCGGCGACTGCTGGGACCCGTACTTCACCGGTCTGGAGGAGGCGGTCGCGGAGTCGGGCCTCGGGCGCGTGGAACTGGTCGCGCCGTTCATCCCCACGGTGCCGGGCACCGACCGGCACGTGGACCGGCTGCGCTGATCACCGCCGGTCCTTCAGCTCGTCCGGGCACGGCGTCCCCCGGGGCAGCTGGTAGGGCGCCGCCAGCCGGTACGTGCCCGCCTTCGGCGCGAGCAGCACCGTCCACTTGTCGCCGTCCGCGTCCTCCGCCGTCTCGAACAGGCATCCGTTGACGTTGTCGAACGTCTTCGGCTCGCCGTCGGAACGGTCCTTGGACTCCTGCGTCTCCTGCGGCGGCTTCAGGCTCTTGCCCTGCGCGTCCACCACGCTCAGCCACGGCGAGTACGGGATCCGGATCAGGATCCGCCCCGCCTTCTTCACGTCGATCGTCATCTCGCCCTGCTCGGCCCGCTGCACCACCGCGTTCGGCTCGGCGAGCGGGGCCGGATCGACGACCTTGAACAGCTGCCAGTTGGCGTCGCCCCAGATCTGCTCCAGATAGGGCAGCCCCCGCTGCACCAGCTGCCGCTCCCGCTCGCCGCCGTCCCCGTCCAGCGCCTCCTTGGGGACGACGACGAAGTGCACGGCCCACCGCTTCAGCCAGTCGTGGTAGTTCGCGGAGTTGAGGGTGTCGTCGTAGAAGAGCGGGTTGCGCTCCATGTCGGCCTGCCGGTTCCAGCCGCGGGCGAGGTTGACGTACGGCGCGAGCGCGGACGCCTCGCGGTGCGAACGGGCCGGCACGACCTCCACCCGTCCCTTCTCCGCGCCGACCCCCTGCAGTTCGTTGACGAGCGGCGCCAGCTCGCGCGCCCAGGAGGCCGCCGGGGTCGTCCGCACCACGTCGTCGACCGACTTGAAGCCGATCCAGCCCACGAACGTCAGCGACGACAGGACGATCACGTACCACTTGCGGCTGCGCGGCACGGCGAACGGCAGCGCCGCCATCAGCACCACACCCGTGAACATCATCGCGAGCCGGGTGATGTTGGACCCGATCTGCGAGCTGATCAGCCACACCAGCAGCACCCCGAGCCCGTACACCGCCGCCGTGATCCGCACCGTCCTCCAGTCGCGCGGGACGACGGCGAAGACGACGATCGCCGACAGCAGCGGCAGGAACGCCGAGCCGAAGGACATCGGCTGGGTGCCGGAGAACGGGAACAGCCAGGCGGAGAGGGCGACCACCACCGTCGGGGCGAGCCCGAGCGCCCACGCGCCAGGCCGCCGCTTCTGCAGGAACATCGCGACGGCGACTATGCCCACGAAGAGCCCGGCCACCGGCGAGCCCATGGTGGCGAGCGCGGCGAGCGGCGCCGCGCACAGCGCCTTCGCCCACCGTTTGTAGCGCCAGCGGTGCGGCCAGCAGAACACGACGGCGACCGCGCCCAGCGCGAACATGTTGCCGAGGCCGAACGTCACCCGGCCCGAGGCGGCGTTGCACAGCAGGGCGAAGATCCCCGCGAGCGCGGGCCACACGGGGTTCTTCACCGGCCTGCAGCGCAGCAGGATCAGGGTGAGCAGCCCCGCCGAGAGCGTCCCGGCGATCATCATCGTCGTGCGGACGCCGAGCAGGGACATCAGATACGGCGACACCATGCTGTACGACACCGGGTGCATGCCGCCGTACCAGGCGAGGTTGTACGCCGAGTCGGGATGCCGGCCGACGAACTCGGCCCAGGCGTCCTGCGCCGCGAGGTCGCCGCCACTGTTCGCGAACGTGAAGAACCAGACGAGGTGCAGGACGCCGGACAGCGCCGTCATGGAGAGGACGAGATGGCGGCCGAGAGGCGCGCCGAGGCGGCCGAGGGCGCCGCGTATCCGGGACGTCCCGCGCGCGGGCCCGGTACGGTCCTCCCGCACGCTGTCCGGGACCCGGTCCTGGCCGAGGTCTACCATCGCGCCGCCCGCCGGGTCACGGTCGTGCTCGCCCGACTGGGGTGCGGGCACCCTGGCGCGCGAGCCGGCGTCCCGGTCCGGACCGGCGTCGTCGGCGCGTGTCGGTTCCGCAGTGGCCACCTGAAGGCACTCCCCGTGTCCCGTCTTCTGTTCTCGGCCGCGTACCGTTCGCGTCCGCTTCACGGCTACGCCCTTGCGACCGGCGGCCTGTCCCGTTTCGCGACGCTAGCACGCACCCCGTCGGGCGGCTGCCCGACGGGGTGCGGAAGGCGTGCGGACGGGCGTCGCGGGTCAGCCGACGCGGGTCAGCTTGTCCGAGAAGCCCGGCTCGGCCAGGTCCGTCTGCAGGGCGACCGGCACCTTCACCGCGCTGCTGGAGCCGTCGCCGACGGTGAGCGTGCCCACCTGGGTGCCGGCCTTGGCCGTGTGCGGCACCTCGCCGGCGGTGAACGAGAGCTTCACCGTCAGACCGGCCCAGCCGGCCGCCGAGACGTCCTTGGTGATGACGACGGGCGTGTGGCCGCCGAGCTTGTCGTCCACGTACCCGACGACGTCGCCCTTCTTCAGGATCTTCGCCGAGGTGAGCGCGTCCTCGGCGGCGAGCAGCGCCGCCTGGCTGACCACGTTGGCCGTCTTGAGGATCTCGCGCTTGTGCTGGCCGAGGATCGCGCCGACGAGGGTCACCGACTTCCCGTCGACCTTCTTGCGGGAGGCGAACAGCAGGTTGCCGCCGGCCGCGCTGGTGCTGCCGGTCTTGATGCCGATCGCGCCGATCCTGAACGGCAGCTCGTTGTAGTTGGGCCAGTTCTTGCCGGACGGGTCGTCCCAGCTGGCCGCGCTGGAGATGGCGACGAGGGCCGGGACCTCCACGAACGCGCGGCCGAGCTTCACCTGGTCCTCAGCCGTGGAGACGGTGGTCTCCTTCAGGCCCGAGGGGTCGGTGTACGTCGTCTTCGTCATCCCGAGCTCCTTGGCGGTGGCGTTCATCTTCTTCACGAACGCCTCCACCGAGCCCGCGTCCCAGCGAGCGAGCAGCCGCGCGATGTTGTTGGCGGAGGGGATGATGACGGCGGACAGGGCCTGCTTCTCGGTGAGCTTGTCGCCGGCCTTGACGGTGTTGAGCGTCGACTCGCCGGACGTGACGTCGTAGCCGCCCTCCTTCTCCGCCAACGCGTCGACCTCGATCTCCGGGCCTTCCTCCCCGGCCTTCATCGGGTGGTCCTTGAGGATGATGTACGCGGTCATGGTCTTGGCGACGGAGCCGATGGCCACGGGCGTCTGCTTGCCGAAGGTGCCCATCGTCCCGACGCCGTCGGCGTCGATCCGGCCCTGCCCCTCGTTCGGCCAGGGCAGCTGCGTCCTGCCGCCCTCGAAGGTGTACGAGCTCTTCGCGGTCAGCGTGAGCGCGGTCGCCGGCAGCGGCCGCACGGCCTGCACGATCGCAAACACGACGACCAGCAGGAGGACCAGCGGCGTCCAGATCTTGAGCCGCCGTCCGAGGGTGCGCAGCGGGGTCGGCGGGGGCGGCGGGGTGTTCGTCAGCTCGGCCAGCAGGTCCAGCGGCGGCTTCGGCGGCAGCGGCTGCTGCGTGGTCCGCTCGGGGCCGACCTGCGGGACGAAAGCGGTGACGTCGGCGGCCGGCTGGGCAGCGGACTTCGGCGGACGGGGCTCGTCGAGCGGCTTGAGCGCGACGAACTTGCTCGTCCGCTCGGCCGGCGCCGCGGGCTTCTCGTCGGCCCGGGCGGTCTTCCCGGCGGTGCCGGCCTCGTCCGTCGCGTCGGCCGTGCCGGTCGCGTCGGTCGCGTCGGCCTTCTCCTCGCTCGGCCGGGGCTTGACGTCGCCGAGCTTCAGCATGGTGGTCGGCTGGTCGACGGCGGGCTTGGGCCGGGGGGTCTTGAAGACGGCGGTCGGCTGGTCGACGGGGGTGCGGTCGGCCTTGGCGTCCTCGGGCCCGGCGTCGGGCTCGGCGTCGGCCTTCTCGGGCTCGCCGGCGTCCGACGCCCACTTCGGCGCGCGTTTGGCGGCCTGCCCGGCCTCGGCGTCTACCTCGGCCTTGTCCTGCGACCCGGCGACCTCGGCGGACGCGTCGGCCTCGTCGGGCTCGTCGGCGTTCTCGGGCCGCGTGTCCTCGGGCTCGTCGGTGGCGTCGGCGTCGGTGTCGGGGCGCTCACCGGCCTTCGCGGTGCTCTTCGGACGCGCGTCGGCGTCGTCCGGGTCCGTGGCGTCCGGGTCGGCGTCGTCCGGGTCGGCGTCCGCGTCGGCGCCGGGGGCGTCGTCCGGGGCGGTGTCCGGGACCGCGTCCGCGATCTCGTCCGCGGGCTCTTGCTTCTCGCCGCCGGCCGGACCGGCCGCGGGGCCGTCCTCGGGGCTCTTGTCGTCCGCCGTGGCGACCCACTGGGCCACGGCCGCCCGCAGACGGTCCTCGCCGCCCGCGGGAGCCTTCCCGGCGGTCCCTGCGACGCCTCCGGCCTCGGCGGCGCCCTCAGGGCCGTCCCCGGCCCCGTCGTCGGCGGTCTGCGCGGCCGCTGGGGCCGTCTCGGCGTCCTTCGCGTCCCCGGAGTCGTCCGACCCGCCCGACGTCTCCGCAGGGGTCTCCTCGGCGTCCTCCGGCTCCCCGGCCGGCTCGGTCCGCGCGGACCCGGTCCCGGCGGCCTCGGCTTCGCTCCCGGGGGCGTCGGCGTCGGTCTCCGCGGCTTCGGCCTTCGCGGCCCCGGACTCCTCGGGCTCCGACTCCCCGGCCCCGGACTCCCCGGCCCCGGACTCCCCGGCCCCGGACTCCTCGGCGTCCTCGGTCTTCAGATCCCGTACCGAGAACACCCGCGTCGCCGTGTCCACGCCGCCGCGGGCCGACGAGGGCTCGCTGTCCCGCGCCACCGCGACCCGCGGATCGCGGATCTCGCGGGATTCCCGTGCCTCGGGAACCGTGCCCGCGCTCCCCGACGTCGGTTCTGCCGACGACTCGCGCTGCTTCGACCTGTCGGGGGACTCGCCCGCCACCGATGCCTCCTCGTGTGCCGCACGCCGTCAGCGCGCCTGCCGAACCGTGAACAGCCCGCCCCGGACCCGCCTCGCGGCGTTGTCCGAACCATGTACCAGTGTCCTGTGTAGAGGGCTTGGCTCCTGCGGTAGACGAGAACGACATACCTACTGGTTCCACTACAAACAGGTCACGCACCCTCGACAGATGAATGTGAGAGGGGTCACCCTGTCATTCATCCACGCGGGGAGGCATGGATGGGCAGGAGCCGCAGAACGATTCCGGAAGAGCTTCTTCTGCTGGCGTTGGACCCGACCACGGGTACCACCGCACAGCCGCAGTCGCTCGACCTTGGTCTGGCCGGAGCACAGCTAGTGGAGCTGGCGCTGGCCGGGCGGATAGCCCCTGACGGGGATCGTATCGCCGTGGTGTCCCCACGGCCGACTGGAGACCCAACGCTGGACTGCGCGTTGGAGTTGCTGCGAAGGCGTGGCGCTCCCGTACGGGCTGTCCACTGGATCGGCGGGCCGCGTCTCGGGCTGCGCCAGATCTACCTCTCGCATCTGGAGCGGTGCGGCATGGTGCATGCCGTGGCGGGCCAGATGTGCGGAGTGCTGCCGACGACTCGCTACCAGGCGACGGACACCGACATCAGCCGGGAGATCAAGGCCCGGCTGGACTCCGCGATCCGCACCGGCGTTCCGCCGGACCCGCGGACCGCGGCGCTCGCCGCCCTGGCGCATGCGGTCGGCCTCGGCAAACACCTGTACCCGGGTAACGAGGGACGCTCGTCCCGATCCCGGTTGCGGGACCTGATCAGGCACGACCCCATGGGCGGCCTCGTGGCGCACGCCGTGATGGACGTCCAGAACGGCGCGGCGGCACAGCCGCGCCGCAACCAGGCGCCCCCCGGCCGGCAGGCCGGACCGGGAGCCAGGCCCGCTCCGGAACCCGCCCGTGGCGTTCCGGCGCAGCCGCACCGCAACCCCATGGCGCGTGTGGTGGCCCTCTGAGCCGTCAGACCTGAGACCTGTTCGGGAGCCGACGCGGCCCGCGCGGGGCGGTGCATCTGCCGCCCCGCGCGGACGTGTGTCGGGAGCCGTCGGGAACCCTTGGGGGGTCCCGCCCGAACTGGCGCGCAGCAGCCGCATATCCACCGTTTTCTAGCGGTGCGAAGCGCCTTGGTGGCAGTCTGCTGAACAGCAGATACGCAAAGTGTTTGAGACAGACACGCAGCCGGAGGTGCACGTCCCGTGGCGTCCAATGTCAATCCCACCGTCAGACGACGCCGGTTGGGCCAGGAGCTGCGCCGGCTCCGTGAGCTCAAGGGCATGACGGCCGAAGAGGTGGCCGAGCGCCTGCTGGTGTCCCAGTCGAAGATCAGCCGGCTGGAGAACGGCCGGCGCAGCATCAGCCAGCGCGACGTCCGCGACCTGTGCGGGGTGTACGAGGTCGAGGACCAGCGGATGGTCGACTCGCTGATGGAGATGGCCAAGGACTCCCGACAGCAGGGCTGGTGGCACGCCTTCGGCGATGTCCCGTACAGCGTCTACATCGGCCTGGAGACGGACGCGGCGAGCCTGCGCGTGTACGACCCGCAGGTGGTGCCCGGGCTGCTGCAGACCCGTCAGTACGCGGAGGCGCTGATCTCGGGCGCGCTGCCGGAGACCGCGCAGACGGAGATCGACAAGCGGGTGCAGGTGCGCATGCGCCGGCAGGAGCGGGTCTCGTCGGGCGAGAACCCGCTGCGGCTGTGGAGCGTCATGGACGAGTCGGCGCTCCGGCGCGTCGTCGGCGGCCGTGAGTTGATGCGGGCCCAGCTGGAACACCTCGTCGAGCAGTCCCAGTTGCCGCATGTGACGGTCCAGGTGATCCCGTTCGAGATGGGCGCGCATCCGGGCCTCAACGGCCAGTACGCGATCCTCGAGTTCCCGGACACGGCCGACTCCAGCGTCGTCTACATCGAGGGCGTCACCAGCGACCTCTATCTGGAGAAGCCGAACGACGTGCAGAAGTACAGCGTGATGTACGAGCACCTGCGCGCCCAGGCCCTGAACGTGGAACAGTCCCGCCAGTTCATCGCCGACATCGCCAAGGGCTATGTGCGATGAGGTCCGGCGGGAAGTGGCGCATGATACGCGTTAACCCCACCGGTATGGAAGTTTCCACTGGAATATGTCATCCGGTCGAGTGAATAGTCGCTTCGTCAGTCGATGTTGGCGAGTAGCGTCGATCACGCCATCAAGCAACAAGGTTGGCGTGAAGACAGCAACTCAACAACTGCACTCCGGAGCAAAAATGGCAATTCGTCAGGGCAGCGCGCACACGTGGACCAAGTCCTCCTACTCCACGGGCAACGGTGCGTGCGTCGAGGTCAAGTCGCCGGCCGTACAGGCCCTGCTCGTCCGTGACTCCAAGGTCCAGGACGGTCCGACCCTGGTCTTCCCCGCCGACGCGTGGAGCGACTTCGTGGCGTCGGTCAAGGCGTAGGGCGGAGGACTTCCTGACCCTCAGCCGGATACCGAACACAACTGCAGAAGAACCACCCACGGGCCCTCTCGTCCAGATCGCCGTCCTAGCCGAGGGGGCCCGTCGCGTGCCCGGGCGGCGCCGCCCGGCCGCCCAGCCGCCTGCTCAGCCCAGGCGGCTCTCGATCGCCGCGACCACCTCGGGGGCCTCCGGCTCGGTCTGCGGGGAGAAACGGGCGACGACGGAGCCGTCCCGGCCGATCAGGAACTTCTCGAAGTTCCAGCGGACGTCGCCGGTGTGGCCCTCGCCGTCCGCGAACCCGACCAGCCGCTCGTACAGCGGGTGCCGGCCGTCCCCGTTGACCTCGACCTTCTCGGTCAGCGGGAAGCTCACGCCGTAGGTCGCCGAGCAGAACTCCGCGATCTCCTCGGCGCTGCCGGGCTCCTGCCCGAGGAACTGGTTGCAGGGCACGCCGAGGACGGTGAAGCCCTGCCCGGCGTACCGCTCCTGCAGCCGCTCCAGGCCGGTGTACTGCGGGGTGAGACCGCACTTGGAGGCCACGTTCACCACCAGCACGACCTGGCCCGTGTACTGCGAGAGCTCCGCGGAGCCGCCCTTGAGGGCGTCGATCTGGACGTCGAGGGGAGAGGTATTGGCATCAGTAGTCATGCTCCGGATGCTAACTCCGGGCACCGCCGTCGGCCCCGGTCGCCCCGGCCGCCTCCGCCAGGGCGTCTCCGGCCGCCGTCCGCGAGTACAGCACCGACCGCCCCGCGCGCCGCCGCCGCACCAGGCCCGCGTCCAGCAGCACCCGCAGATGGCGGCCCACGGAACCGAGGCCCTGGCCGGTCAGGGCGACCAGCTGGGTGGTGCTCAGCGGGCCGGCGAGCAGCACCAGCACCGCGGCGCGGCCCGGACCCAGCAGCGCACCGAGCGCGGCGGGCGCCGCACGCGCGCGGCCGCGGCGGTCCTCGGCGAGCACGCCGGTGCACGGGTAGACGACGGCGTACCGCTCCCGTCCCTCCCACGACACCCAGCCGGCCTTCGGCGTGACCGGCACGAACAGCAGCTCCGCCCCGGAGATCTCCCGGGGCGGATACTCGTGCAGGTTCACCTGGAAGCGGCTCTCGCCGAGCCAGCGCGTCCCCGGCCGCAACGAGTCCAGCACGGCCGCCCAGCCGCCCCGGCTGACCTGCGCCGTCCGCGCGACGACGTCCGCCTCCAGGACGCGCCGACGGCGCTCCCAGTCCGGCCGCACGTCCGTCTCCCACACGTGTTCCAGCAGCGTGGCCGCCCGCTCGGGCAGGTCGTCCCGGTCCAGGGCGGCGGGCAGCGGCCCGCCCAGCGACGTCCGCAGATGGGCCCGGGCCTCCGCCGGGCCGGCCGACCGCACCCGGGCCACGCCCTCCTCGAAGCTCTCGCCGTCCCTCGGCGTCGGCGTGAGGAAGTCGGCGATCCAGCTCCTCCCGAGCCCCGTCCGCACCAGCAGCGCCGTCACCGGGTCGGCGGCCAGCGCGGCCCGGTAGCCGGGGAGGTGGGCGCGCAGCCACTCCCGCTCACCGGGATGGTCCCCCACCCCCGCGTGCAGCAGCTTCAGACTCGCGAAGGTCTCGGTGAGCGGCGAGATCACGAACCGGCTGCCCGCCAGGGTGTCCGCGTTCACCTGCCACCAGCCCACGTGACCCCTCCGTCCTGGACGACCCTGCGCACGACCTTTCGCACGACCGCGAAACAATAACCGGCCCGCCGGGCGCCGTCCGAGACTCCGCGCATGCCTCGCTACCGACCGCTGTTCCACACCCCCGAGTTCACGCCCCTCTTCCTCTCCTCCGCCGCGCACACCGCCGCCTCGACGGTGGGCGGGCCGGCGCTCGGCACGCTGGTCTACCGGGCCACCGACTCACCGCTGCTCTCGGCGATGAGCATGTTCGGACCCTCGCTCGTCCAGGTGCTGGGCGCGACCCTGCTCCTCTCCGGCTCCGACCGGCTGCCCCCGAGGGCGGCGCTGACGGGGATCTCACTCGGCTTCGCCGTCACCACGGTCGTCCTGGCCGCCCCGGGCCTGCCCGTCCACGGCGTCTTCGCGGTCGTCCTGCTGCAGGGACTGATCGCCTCGCTCGGCGGCGGGGTCCGCTGGGGACTGCTGAACGAGATCCTCACCAAGGACGGCTATCTGCCCGGGCGTTCGCTGTTCAACATCGCGCACGGGCTGATGCAGATCGCCGGATACGCGGCCGGCGGCGTCCTGGTGGCGGTCCTCTCCGCACGCCGGACCCTGCTGCTCGCCGCCCTGCTCTACGCCGTCGCCGCCGCGGTCGCCCGGCTGGGGCTGACCGCCCGCCCACCGCGCGCCGCCGGCCGCCCCTCCGCCGCCGTGACCCGGCGCACCAACGCCGTCCTGTGGTCCTCCCGCCCCCGCCGCCTCACCTACCTCGGGCTGTGGGTGCCCAACGGTCTGGTCGTCGGCTGCGAGGCCCTGTTCGTGCCGTACGCCCCCGGCGCGGCGGGCACCCTGTTCGCCTGCGCGGCGCTGGGGATGCTGGTGGGCGACGTGGCGATCGGCAGGCTCGTCCCGCCGGCGGTGCGCACCCGGCTGGCGACCCCGCTGCTGCTCCTGCTGGCCGCGCCCTACGCCCTGTTCGCCCTGCATCCCGCGCTTCCCCTCGCCGGCGCCTGCGCCGCCCTCGCCTCCGTCGGCTTCGGCGCGAGCCTGGTCCAGCAGGAACGGCTGATGGCGCTCACCCCGCCCGAACTCAGCGGCCACGCCCTGGGGCTGCACTCGTCCGGGATGCTCACCATGCAGGGCGTGGGCGCGGCCCTGGCCGGCACGGCGGCCCAACTCACCTCACCGGCCACGGCGATGACGGCGACGGCGCTGACGTCGATCGCGGTGACCCTGGCGCTGCACTCCGCGGGACGAGCCGGCGAACGGCTCACGGCACGCACGGGCCCCGCCGAGCGATGATCGCGCCTCAGCCGTGGGCGTGGGTGTGGGCGACGGCGTGGCCCTTGCCGCGGGCGATCATCCACCTGTTCACCGGCGTCGTGATCAGGAAGGCCACCGCGAAGCCGCCGAGGAGGGTCGCCCAGAACAGCCCGTCCGACAGCTGGGCGTCCATCGCGCCCGGAGTGAAGGCGACGATGGCGTTGTCGACCAGCTCCATCACGGCGATCGAGACGGTGTCGGCGGCCAGGGCCACCTTGACGGCGGCCCGGAGGTCCAGGCCCGCCCTGCGCACCGAGAGCAGGGTGAGGGAGTAGCCGAACAGGAACGCGAGCAGGATCGCGACGACCATGGTCGGCACGTTGCCCCAGCCGAGGGCGGTGCCGATGACCATGCCGAGGATCTCGCCGACGGCGCACCCGGTCAGGCAGTGCAGCGTCGCCGTCACGGCCATGGCCCAGGAGGCGTGGCCGCGGTGCTGCTCGGACCGGGGCGAGTGGTCGGGTCGGTGGTGTTGATCGGGCCGGTGGTGCTGGTCGTGCTCGGCGCGCTTGTCCTGAGGCATGACTCCTGTATACCCCTGGGGGGTATCTCGGGCAAGCCGTGGCGCGCACTCGTGTCGCGGTGCTCGACGTCCGACCGACGTCCGACCCGACGTCCGACCGACGTCTGCTCGGGGTCTGCACCATGGTTGCGGGTGACCGGGTGACCGGGTGACCGGGTGACCGGGTGACCGGGTGACCGGGTGACCGGTTCCCGGTCCACCGGCCGCTCGGCCTCCTCCTCGTCACCCTCGTTGCGGCTGTGACCGTGACACTGCTGTGCACCCGGCCCGGGCGACGGGCCCTGCGCCGGGCGATGGAACCGAGGGCGGACTGGGCCTTCCGGCGCGACGGCGCCGCCCAGGACCGCGCGGCGGCCTGACGGGACCGCTCCCGGTCAGGGCGGGGGCATCGCCCTTCGTCCCCGGAATGCCATCTTCCGGCAGCTCTACGGGCGACCGAAAGCGATTTTAAACACCTTCAGAAAACGGTTTCGTTCGTCCCGTTGACACCTTGCGCACCCCCTTTTAAGGTCGCGCCAGCATTCTGACCAGGTGACGAGATTTCGAACGGCTGAGAGGCAAGTGCCCTGCGCATCACCGGAGTCAGCACACCCGTGACCGGAAACCGGTGGCCCAGCCTGATGTATTTACAGGTGCGTATCGGCAAACCGGTGACTGGAGTGGGCGAAATCCGCGTGCGGGGCCGCGCCGGGACACCTTTCGGCGAACTGCGGGCCACCGGGGCGTCCGAAATTCGACTCCCGCGACCCGCCGGGCGATCCGCCCCTCGCGCTCCCCTCCCCGTTCGTGCCCCTCGCGCACGTCAGGCCCCTGACGCACCTCTCGCTCCTCATGCCCCGCATGCCCTTCGGTCGACTTCTGCGCAATCCGCCGACCGTTCACGGCTGGGGGATCCGACGCACCGCGAACCCCGACGACCTCGGCGGCGGCGTGCGTCCGCGAGGACGGCGATCACCCCGCCCGCGCCGCACCGCGCCACCGGAAGTCCCTCCGCCCGCCGCCCCGGCCGGGCCGGGCGCGCGCCCGGCGCCCGCCCGTGCCGCGCCCCCGCCGTGCAACCCGTTCCCGCACACCCCCCGGACCGGGGGCGCGTGGACCGGGTGCGGGATCGGGACCGGGTGCGGCGCGTGCGACCCGTGCGCGACCCGCTCGCCGACCGTTCTCCGGCCCCACCGCCGCCCCACCGCTTGTTCCCCACCGACGGCTGACACTCCGTCACCCACCCCCCTCAACGACGAGAAACTAGGAACGATCCATGCGCAACCGAAGAGCCTTCCTCGCCGCCCTCACGGGAGTCGCCTCCCTGTCCCTCACCCTGTCCGCCTGTGGCGAGACCAGCAGCAGCGGGGAGAAGTCCAAGGGCGGCACCATCGGCATCGCGATGCCGACCCAGGCCTCCGAGCGCTGGCTGACCGACGGCAAGAGCGTCGTCAAGGACCTGAAGGGCTACGGGTACCAGACCCAGCTGGTCTACGGGCAGGACAACCCCAAGACGCAGGTCTCCCAGATCGAGGCCCTGATCAAGCAGGGCGTGGACGCACTGATCATCGCGGCCATCGACAACAAGTCGCTGAACGGCGTGCTCGAACAGGCCGCCGCCGCGAAAATACCGGTGATCTCCTACGACCGGCTCATCCTCGGCACCGCCAACGTCGACTACTACGTCTCCTTCGACAACGAGCAGGTCGGCCGGCTGCAGGCGCTTTACATCATCGACAAGCTCGGCCTGGAGGACGGAAAGGGACCGTTCAACATCGAGCTTTTCGCCGGTTCTCCCGACGACAACAACACCCAGTACTTCTTCGAGGGTGCGATGCACCTTCTGCAGCCGTACCTGGACAACAAGCAGTTGATCGTCCGGTCCGGCCAGACCGCGCTCAAGGAGGTCACCACCCTGCGCTGGGACGGCCCCACCGCGCAGAAGCGCATGAACGGCATCCTCTCCGACTCCTACGGGGGCAAGAAGGTCGACGCGGTCCTGTCGCCGTACGACGGCATCTCCATCGGCGTCCTGAACGCGCTGAAGACGGACGGTTACGGCTCCAACAGCAAGCCCCTGCCGATCATCACCGGCCAGGACGCCGAGCTGGCGTCGGTCAAGTCGATCATCGCGGGCGAGCAGTCGCAGACCGTGTACAAGGACGTCCGCCAACTCGCCTCCGCGGCAGCCGACATGGCCAACGACATCCTCACCGGCAAGACGCCGAAGGTGAACAACCGCCTGGGCTACAAGAACGGCGTCAAGGCCGTGTCCGCCTACCTGCTGCAGCCGACCAGCGTGGACAAGGACAACTACAACTACGTGCTGGTCGCGGGCGGTTACTACACCGCCGCCGAACTCAAGTAGCGGTACGGGGCGGACGTCCTGCCGGCCCGGGCGCGAGCCGGCAGCCCCCTTCCGGCCCACCTGGTGGTCGGCGGTCGGCGGTCGGTGGTCGGTGGTCGGTGGTCGGGTCGTCGACGACCGGCGGCCGAAGTCAGCGGCTGTCGTCGAACGGGCCGGCGGGGGACGAGCCAGGGGGACGGGCGTGACGGGCCGCGAGAGACCGGGGACGGGCACGACCGAGCGCCAGGCGGGCCGCGCGCGGCCAGTTCACCGACGCGGCGGTCGTGCCGGCCCCGCCGGGGCGACGGCGTGGCACGCGGACCCGCAGCGATCCCGGCGCGCTGCGGCACACGACGGGTGACGTCAGCACCGTGTGCTCCCCGTCGATGCCGACCGGCAGGGTCGCCGAGTCGCCTTCGACGACGACTTCCTTCGCACTCAGCCGCATGAATCCCGGCGCGCGTGCGGACCGCGCACCAGGCTCGCCGCGTCGGCGGCGTTGTCGACCCGCACGCCCACCACGCCCAGCTCGCCCGAGTCCAGCCGCTGTCTGCGCCGGTGTGCGCCAGCGCCCACCACACGCCGACGACGGGCGAGCGCCAGCCCGGCGAGGCCGACCAGGAACCAGAGGGCGCTCCGCAGACCGGCGGCGACGAGCGGCACCAGGATGCTGCCCAGCAGGGCCAGCAGGGCCAGCAGGGCGAGGCGGGCCCATCCGGCGCCGCCTCCGGGACCGCCCGCGCGTACGCTCCCGGACCCTGCCGCTCCGGGCCCGTCGGTGTGCCCGACGTGTCGTCCCACCTGCCGCCCTTTCGTCGTCCCGCTCGCCGGCCCTTCTCTCGCGCTCCCAGAACGCGTCCGCGTCCGCCCCCGGTGTCGCCCGCGTCGGCAGCGTCGTCGGCCCGACGCTCAGCGGCCGGAGGCGGGGAGGGTGGCGGAGCCCGGGTGCTCCGCCGGTCCGTGACCGCTCAGGACCAGTTCCTTGGCCCTGCGGAACTCCTCGTCCGTGATGTCGCCGCGGGCGCGGATCTCGGACAGCCGGGCGAGCTCGTCGACGCTGCCGGACCCGCCGCCGGCCGCGGCCTGCCTGACGTAGGCGTTGAAGTCCTCCTGCTGCGCACGCGCCTGCGCGATCTCCCGGCGGCCCATGTTCCTGCCGCGGGCCATCACGTAGACGAACACGCCCAGGAAGGGCAGGACGATACAGAGCGCCAGCCAGCCGGCTTTCGCCCAGCCGCCCAGGTCGTCGTCGCGGAAGATGTCGCCGATGATCCGGAAGAGCAGGACGAACCACATGACCCACAGGGAGAGCCAGAGCACACTCCAGAAGACGCTCAGCAGGGGAAAGTCGTACGCGAGATAGTTCTGCGCGCTGTGCTGACCGATGTCGCTCATGTCGCCCTCCGTTCCGGGCGTCCGCCCGGCGGCCCGGGCATCCGGTCCGGTGCCCGCCTCCAGCGTGCGCACGCCGAAGGCGCCGCGGCCTCACCCGACGCGGGTGATCCTGCCCCCCCCGACACCGGGGGCCCACGGCCCGAAGCCCGACGTCCGAAATCCGAAATCCGAAATCCGAAGTGCGGACGTCGGATGCTGGGCGAACATCGTTCTCGGCTGATGCATGACGATGCTGCTTCCGAACGCCATGTAGCGCCCGCTCCGGACACTTGTCCCGGAACAGACGGCAATCATGCCCGCAGGACGTAGCACCGAATCGCACGGACGCACACCTGTGCGGCACGAGCCCGGCCGAGGTCGTCCCGTGTGATTCGGTGTCGATCGGAGGTGTACGCGGTTGTCGGTGTCAGGCGTCGGCGTCAGACACTCGGGGTGTTCTTGACGGACAGCACGGCTCCACCAGCCCGGCGATCACCAGCCCGTGTCTGTTCGCCTGGAACAGGAGTGGCCTGGTGGTAGTACATCCGCCAACCAGAAGCGTCATCCAACTTCCGCCAGATCGAACTTCTCCGCGCTCGCCGTCCATCGAGCGTGGTTTCGAACGTGAGATGCACCAACCCGGGTGCCAGGACGGTGCCGGTCATGCCCGTGGGTTCATAAGTCGGACCATCCTCGTCCGCACCCTGCATCTCCGGCATCGCAGAGAGCATCGCCTCACGGCTCCACCTGCGCCCCGAGGCACCCACCTCGACGAATTCCGGATCGAGAAACTGATCCGCGAGTGCCCTCGATGTCCGGACGCCGGGACTCATCAGTTGCAACTCGCGCGCGATCGCCTCAGCCACGCCGTCCGTGTCCATGCTCATCGGATCATCATGACCCAGCTGTCCTCGGCACTCTCGCCTGCCCGCCGACGACCGACTCCGCTGCTGCCCGGTTGAACGGGCACGGGATCGGCACGTGCGTTGTGGGCTGCGTGCGGTCGGCTGGGCAACTCGCAGGGAGTGTGCCAGGATCCCGCTCCGAAGTGGAGGCCGATCATGTTTTGGCAGTGTGTTGAGGTGGTCGCCGCGACGGTCTTGCTCGTCGGGGGAATCGCCACACTTGGTGGGGGCTGGCTGCCGACCTGGTACCGCAGCAGCGTCCGCCGTCCGGTCACGTTCGGTTGGGCACAGCTGACCGTGGCTGCCGGACTCGTCATCCAGCTGGTTGGCGATTCCGTGTCCAGCACGCCGCACCTCGGCTCGGCGGTGAAAGTGTGCGGCGTTGTCGTGATGCTGTTCGGCTTCTGGTTGTCCGACGTGGCCGACTGGGAACCGCGGCAGGGCTGATCCTCTCCCTCACCCACCACTCACCCCGGCTCCCGTTCCGCCTGCCGCCGACCGACACACCTGGAGCGGGGGTGGTTTGAGCTCGCTTCCCCGGGAGCGGGGGCATGCCTGAAGCCCGATGTGTGCGGCGGCAGTTGGACGCTCCGGCGGTGCTCCTCCACCCGTGTCGCCGAGTCCGCCGGCCCCCGTCATCCGGCTGCACGATGCACGATGCAAGGCACGGCACGGCACGGCCACCCTCCTCACGGCGGCCGGAGTCGCACCCCGCGTCGTGACGGAGATCCGTCGTGGCTGACCGCCCGCGGTGATGGCAGAAGTGGATGTCAAAGGCCCCGGGAATTCGCCATGCTGTTCCGCCGTCCGCTCACGCATGCGGGGCCTTGACGCCTTGGCGGGCGCGGTCACGCCGGTATCCCGAACTCCTCGCGGTCGGCGTCGACGAGGCCGTCAAGCAGGGCGACGGTCGCGGAGGCGACCTCGCCCATCACGGACTCCTCGGGACGCTCCTGCCTCACCAGCGAGCGCTCGACGACGCAGGCCAGCAGGTCCGCGCGCGATTCACGGCCGTCGGCGCCGTCCTCTGCACGCAGGAACCCTTCGAAGGTGGCCTGGTAGGCGTAGCCGACCTCCTCGACGCTCATGCCCTCGCGCAGCAGGCCGTGCCGGGCGAGCAGCTCGAAGTAGCCGAGTGCCACGCCGGCGTGCCGCTCGTCCCGGGCGGTGTCCGGTGCGCTGGTCAGCTTGCCGAGCAGATCGGGGTCGGTCAGAAGGAAGCCACGCAGCAAGGGGCGGTCGATGACGGCCAGGAAGTACGTGCGGGCGAAGCGATGGAGCAGGCAAGTCGACGGATCCCGCGCCAGCGCGTCGCGCAGTTCGCCGGTCGCCGCGAGGACCTCGCGTGCGAAGACAGCGGAGAACAGCTGCTCGCGGGTCTTCCAGTGCAGGTAGACGGTGCCCTTGCCGATCCCGGCGCCGGCGGCCACGTCGTCGATGGACACCTTGCGGTAGCCGTGGCGGAGCAGGAGGTCGGCGGCGGTGTCGAGGATCCGGGCGGCGCGCTCGGCGCGCTGCTGCGGGTCGCGGAGTCGTCCGGTGGATGTGGTCACGAGGCAAGCATATGACCAGATCTGCAATTCAGTCACAAAGTTGTTGACCAACTTTCGAAATTCGTCATATGGTCACGCCGTCAGCCGCCGGACCCCCCCGGCGGACGGCCTGTGACGGGAGTGAACGATGAGTAGCGCGCCCCACCCGACGGTTCTGATCTCCGGCGCTGGGATCGCCGGGACGACGCTGGCCTTCTGGCTGGCCCGGCACGGGTTCCGGCCCACGATCGTCGAGCGCACGGACGCCCTGCGCTCCAGCGGCAACCCGGTGGATGTACGCGGACCGGCCGTCAAGGTGGCCGAACTCATGGGCGTCATGCCGCGGTTGCGCGAGGTCGCCACCCACGTCACCGCGCTCAGCTTCGTCAGCGACTCGGGCCGCCAGCTGGGCCGGGTGAACACGCGGGCCCTGCAGCGGGCCGCGGACAGCGGCGAGGTGGAGGTGACCCGCAGCGATCTCGCGCGCATCCTCCTGGAGGCGAGCAGCGACTCCGCCGAGATCCTGTTCGGTGACACGGTCACCGCGCTCCACCAGGACGGCGGCGGCGTGGACGTCACGATCGCCGACGCCGCACCGCGCCGCTTCGACCTGGTCATCGGCGCGGACGGACTGCACTCGACGACCCGCCGCCTCGCCTTCGGCCCGGAGGTCGACTTCGTCCAGCACATGGGCCTGTACGTGGCGACCATGTCGCTGGACGGCCCGGCCGACAGCCCCACGGACGTCGTCCTCCATAACGCACCCGGCCGGATGGCCTCCCTGCATCCCGTGCACGGCCGCGCGCTGGCCGCGTTCATCTTCCGCCACCCGGGCATCGCCGACTTCCGCCCCGGCGATCTCGACCAGCACAAGCGGGCACTCAAGGATGCCTACGCCGGCGACGGCTGGCGCGTGCCCGAACTCCTTGACCGGGTCCGGGCCGCCGAGGACCTGTGGTTCGACTCGGTCAGCCGCGTTCGCCTCGGCAGTTGGGCGAACGGCCGGATCGCCCTCCTCGGCGACGCCGCCTCATCGGTCTCACTCTTCGGCGACGGCTCCACCCTCGCCATGGCCGGAGCCCGCACCCTCGCCGAGGAACTGGCGGCCTCGCCCGCGGACCACGAGGCGGCGTTCGCGCGCTACGAGACCCGGCACCGCAAGCTCGTCGACCCCCGGCAGAACAACGTCGCCACCGCCTCCGCCCTCATGGTCCCCGTCACCCGCACGGGCATCGCGGTCCGTAACGCGGCGACACGGCTATGGCCGGTGGCCGCCGCGGGAGCTCGGATTCGCAGGGCTATGACCGCGGGCGCAGGCCGTCCATCAGCACGGTGAGGTAGGCGTCGGTGAGCTCCCGCACGGCGGGCCGGGTCCGTGCGATGGCGAAGGCGGTCTGCCCGACCAGTGTGGTCAGCAGCCCGGCGTCGAGGTCGGACCGTACGACTCCGGCGCGGCGCCCGCGGCCGATCATCTCCTCGACGGCGGCGACCAGTTCGGCGCGCCGTGCTGTGGTGGACGGCAGGTTCAGGTCCGTGAGCTTGTCGTTGATGCCGTGGTGTGCTGCTTGGAAGTCGATGAGTTCCGCGAGGAACGTGCGGAGGGCTTCATCCGGGGCCTCCCCCTCGCAGAGGTCCTGTGCGCGCCTGACGATCGGTTGGAGCAGTTCGGCCACGGCGGCGTCGAGAAGCGCGTCCTTGCCGCCGAAGGCCCGTACGACCGTTCCGGCCCCAAGGTCCGCGCGCTTCGCAATCGCCTCGACCGTCAGCACGGTGTCCGGCTCGGCCAATAGCTCCGTGGCGGCCTCCAACGCGAGCTGCCTGTTGCGGACCGCGTCGGCCCGCAGGCCGCCCTTTCCCGGCGTTGACATCTGGAACGCACCTTCCACATAATCATCTGGAACCTCGGTTCCAATTATCTTAGGGGAGGGCACCATGAACGAGCGCATCCTCATCTCCGGCGCCAGCATCGCCGGCCTCACTCTCGCGCACTGGCTGGCCCGCCACGGCTTCCAGCCCACCGTCGTAGAACGCGCTCCCGCCCCGCGGACGGGTGGCAACGGCGTCGACGTGCGCGACCTGGCGGTGGACGTCGTCGACCGCATGGGCATCTGGCCCGCTGTTCAGGCGGCGGCTGCCGACGTGCACGGCATGAAGTTCGTCGACGCCCGCGACCGCGTCACCGCCCGCGTCGACACCCGCACCGCGGGTGCCATCGAGATCATGCGCGGTGATCTGGTTGCCCTGCTGCTGGAGAATACGGACGTCGAGTACCTCTTCGGCGACTCGGTCCGCGGCCTGGAACAGGACGAGAACGGTGTCAGCGTCACCTTCGAGAACGCCGCCCCGCGCCGCTTCGAGCTGGTCGTCGGGGCCGACGGCCTGCACTCGAACGTGCGCAGCCTCGCCTTCGGGCCCGAAGAGCGGTTCCTCCGCTTCAAGGACCACTATTTCGCCTTCGCCGACGCAGACTCCGCGCTCGGCGAGAACCGCCGGGTCACCATGCACAACACCCCCGGCAGGATGACCGGCGTCTACCGCTCCGGCAACCACGCCCAGGCCAAGGCGTACTTCATGTTCCGCTCCGCGCCCCTCGCCTACGACCGCCGCGACACCGCCCAGCACAAGCGCCTCCTCCGCGATGCGTTCGGTGGGGACACCTTCTGGCGCGTGCCCGAACTCCTCGCCGGTGCGCTGGACGACCCGGAGTTCTACTTCGACGCTCTCAGCCAGGTCCACATGCCCACCTGGTCCACCGGCCGCGTCGCCCTCGTCGGCGACGCCGCCTGGTGCGCCTCACCTGCCTCCGGCGCCGGCGCCGAACTGGCCCTGGTCGGGGCGTATCACCTCGCCAGGGAAATCGTCGCCCACCGCGAGGACCACGCGACCGCCTTCGCGCGCTACCACGCCGCCCACAACCCCTTGGTCCGCAAGAAGCAGCAGATCGGACCCAACGTCCGCCTCATGGTGCCCAAGACTGCCGGCGGGCGCCGAGTCCGCGACACCCTCGCCCGCCTGCCCCTGATGCGCGCCATGGCCGCCGCCGAGCAACTCGCCCAGTCCGCCAGGCGACGCGCACTCCCGGACATGGACGCCGGCAGTGCGGCTCCGCACATCCCCCACACGCGCTGACCACGGTGGAGCTGCCGGTCACCCCGCGGCTCGCCTCGCTCTTCGACGTGCTGTTCACGGACATCAACGGCGTGAAAGACCACGCCCGTCACGAGCACGACAAGGTCCGCTACCACAGCGGTCGATCGTGACCTCGCTGGGCGTCAAGCAGAACCAGATAAGCCGTGCTCCTGGAGACCGATGTGTGCCGTGTCGGTCACCGCATCACGGGCACCGACGGCTGCGGCAGCGCGTCTCTAGGCCGGGGCGAGGGGGTGCCTGAGCGGTGCCCCGGCCCGATGGAGGCTGGTGAGAGCCTGCCGGTAGGAGGTGATCAGCCCGGTCTCGACGTACTCCACGCCCAGTTCCTCGCAGTAGCGGCGGACGATGGTTCGGGCCTTGCGCAGGTTGGGGCTGGGCATGCTGGGGAACAGGTGGTGCTCGATCTGGTGGTTCAGCCCGCCCAGTGCGATGTCGGTGAACCGGCCGCCGCGCACGTTGCGTGAGGTGAGCACCTGGCGGCGGAGGAAGTCCGGGTGGTCATCGCCCGTCAGGATCGGCATGCCCTTGTGGTTGGGTGCGAAGAGGGAGCCGAGGTAGACGCCGAACAGGCACTGGTGGACGGCGAGGAAGGCGATCGCCATGCCGGGGGGCAGCAGCCAGAGGAGGACGGTCAGGTATGCCGCGAAGTGCGCGAACAGCAGGGTGCCGTCGAGCGCTCGGTGCTTGAGCGAGCGGTTGGCCAGCGCCTTCACGCTCGACACGTGCAGGTTGAAGCCCTCCAGGGTGAGGAGCGGGAAGAACAGGAACGCCTGCCAGCGGCCGATGAGGCGGGGGAGCCCCTTGGCGGCCCGAGCCTGGTCCTGGGACCAGACCAGCAGGTCGGGGTCGAGGTCGGGGTCGAGTTCCTCGTGGTTGGGGTTGGCGTGGTGGCGGGTGTGCTTGTCCTGCCACCATCCGTAGCCCATCCCGACGCCGGCGCCGGCGATCCGGCCGGATGCTTCGCTGGCCCGGCGTCGACGGAACACCTGGCGGTGGGCCGCGTCATGGGCGATCAGGGCGACCTGGCCGAAGACGACGGCCAAGAAGCCGGCGACCGTCAGCGTCCACCAACTGTCGCCGATGAGCGCGACGGCGGCCCACCCGCTGACGTAGAGCGCGGTCACCACTGTGATCCGCAGGGCGTAGTAGCCGGGGCGGCGTCTCAGCAGGCCGGCATCAGCGATCTTTCTCGACAATCGGGCGAAGTCACTGCCGGACGTCTCCGAGGGCGGGGGGCGGACGGTGGTGTCGGTGGTCATGTTGCTGAAACTCTCTCCGAAGGAGGCAGATTGGTCAGGCGCCGCCTCGGGAGTTGCTGAGACCGGGCCACAGGTGGGGATGCGCTTCCGGCGTTGCGGATGCACATCGAGCGAGGAGCAGGGACGTCGTCCCTCTCGACATGCGGGTTCCCTGCCAGGCAGGTCTCACACCGTGGCAGCGACAGGGCTGGCGGAGCGACGGCCGCGCGCTCTCAGGGAAGAACCGGGAAGGTCGGAGAAGGGGGGCGACTGATCACTGGAGGGCACTCGTCACGGTGACCGGCGAGGTCCGTCGCCAGCCGCGGTTTCCGTGATGAGGACGGCGACGGTGGCCGGGCCCGGGGTGTCAGCGGTGGCTGCCTCGGCCACGGCCTCCCTGACGGCGCGGGCCACGTGCAATGGATGGTGTCCCGGGCCGACCGCGAGGTGAACCTCGATGTGTCGGCCGGGTGGATCATCATGGTCCTCCACCCTGACCGGGCGGCTGCCCAGCACGGCCGTGAGGCGGGCTACGCCCGACACGCCCGTCGCGACGTCCGCCAGCTCCCTGACGAGTCCCCGCATGGACCCCGTTCCGGTCACCGGGGGCGCGCTCCGCGCGGCCGCAGATTCCGGCGTGGGCCTCATGGCCGTCGCCGCGGTCCGAGACGTCATACCTGCCTTCGGGATCTCGCGGAGATCCGTTACGCGGATGTCAGCCGTCACCGTGGCCAGCCCGAGCTGTTCAGCGGCCGCGCCCAGCAGTGTGCTCCTCAGTTCGTCGGCGGTCTCCGGCAGCGGCCGCACGAGGGATGCGGTGAAGGCGGCCTCGATGGTGAGCGGGCCAGGCGGCAGGGCGCCGGCCGGCGGACGGACGGCCGGCTCGGACACGGGTTGGAGCGGCGCCGACCCGACGCGCAGGGACTCCAGCCGGACACCGGGGACCTCGGCGGTAGCGCGCTCGAGAGCCTGGACGGCCGCTTGCTCGGTGATCCACGTCCCGTCGTGGGGCCCGCCGAGCGGGAGGAGACGGCCCAGCTCGAGCTGGTTTCGTACTGCCTGCGTCCACGCCTCCGTCACTGGCCTCTCACCCTTCTTTCTCCATGGCCGCGGTTCTCATCCCGCGGCCATCTGCCCGGAGTGTCCGCGAGAGCTCGGGGCAGGGGCCTCAGGCCACTCGTCGAACCACCCCGTCTCGCTCTCGATAACCGGGTAAAAGGTACTAAAAAGACTATAATCCAAGTAATGGGTGCTCTGTGGCCTCGCGAGGGAGGAATACCCCATGACTGAGAACACCGGCGTCAGGCTCGGCGCTGCGCCCGGTTCTCGCGGCCGGACGACCATCGCCGATGTGGTGGTGGAGAAGATCGCCGGAATGGCGGCACAGGACGTGCGCGGCGTCCACGCCCTGGGCAGCGGATTCGCCCGCTCGATGGGATCCATGCGAGAGCGGATGCCCGGTGCCGGCAGTGGCAAATCCGCCACGCGCGGGGTCAGTGTCGAGGTCGGGGAGCTGCAGGCGGCCATCGATCTGGAGATCGTCGTCGACTACGGCGTTTCCATCACGGACGTGGCCGCCGCGGTACGGGAGAACGTGATCTCCGCGGTGGAGCGGATGGCGGGTCGGGAAGTCGTGGAAGTCAACATCACGGTCAGCGACGTGAAGCTGCCCGACGAGGAGGACGAAGAGGAGGAGCGGCAGCGGATCCAGTAGCCGGGCGGACCAGCCCGCGTGAGTGAAGGAGCGCGTGATGAGCAGGGCCGTGGTGGGCTTGATGGCCGGAATGGCGCTGGGTTTCGCCGCGTATTTCGGTGACTTCTGGGCTTTCCTGCTGGTGCTCGTGCTGGGCCTCGTCGGTCTTGTCATCGGGCGGTTCATGGAGGGTGATCTCGAACCGGGCGACTTCGTCCGCCGTCGGGACCGGCAGGATCGGATTCGCGACGACCGGCGACAGGCTCGGGGAGACTGGGGGCGGTGAGCGGAGAAGTCGATGAGCGTCCGGGCGTCCCCCGCGAGGAGCGTGGGGCGACCACCGTCACCGACCGGGTCGTCGCGAAGATCGCGGCCCGGGTGGCGCGCGAGGCGCTGAGCCGTTTCGCCGAGTCGGTCGGCCACGTACCGCCCGGCCGCCGGACGCCGCACGTGAACGCATCCGTACGGCGGGCGCCGGAACGGACCAGCGCAGGACGGGCCGCCGAGTCCGCCGCCGGACGGCAGGCGGTGCTCGGCGAGGCACGGCTGGACATCACCGTCGAGCTCGGCTACCCGTCCGACATCGGGGCGCAGTGCGCCGCGGTGCGCCGGGAGGTCACCGAGCGGATCAGGGCATGGGCCGCCATGGAGGTGTCCGACCTCGCGGTGTCGGTCGAGCAACTGCACTCGGCGCATACGCGGCACACGGACCGGGAGAGGGTGCGATGAGCGCGAACGCCTCGCGGCAGCCGACCGGTGACAGCGACCTCTCCCCCGGTCCGGGACAGGCGGCACCGCCCGCCGACGGCACCCCGGGGGCGGCCGAGGGCGCTACGAATACGAAGGTGATCGACGGATCAGGCCGGTCGGCGCACCGTTTCTGGTCGTCGCGGCGGATTCCCGCGGCCTTGGCAGCCCTGCTGTCTGCCGCGGCCGTCGGATTTCTCCTGTACGACGTGGTCGCGGTGCGGGCAGGCCGGAATGCGCTGCGCTGGCGGCGGCGTCTCGCAGAGGAACTGGCCACACGGCCCCTGGACGACGTCTGGATGATCGTCGGGGCCGCGGTGGCGATGGCCCTCGGCCTGTGGCTTTTCCTGCTGGCGGTCACGCCGGGACTGCGCAGGCTGCTGCCCATGCGGCGGCCCACCGGTATCCCTGGGACAGAGGACGTCCGAGCCGGGCTCGACCGCCGCGCGGCCGCCCTGGTTCTGCGCGACCGGGCCATGCTGGTGCCCGGCGTCCAGTCGGCACAGGTCGCTGTCGGCCGCCGGAAGGTCAAAGCCCGGGCACGGGCACATTTCCGCGACCTCGAGGAGGTCCGCTCGGACCTGGACGCCGAGCTTGGCGAAGCCGTGACGTCCTTGGGCCTGGCCCGGCAACCCGCACTGGTCGTGCGCGTCCGGCGCCCGAAGAAGGGCTGAGGTGATCCGATGCTCAAGACGGCGAACCGGGTGCTGCTCGCACTGCTCGGCCTCGGACTGTTCGTCCTGGGCGGCGGCGTGCTGCTGGGCGCACTGGACCTGCAGCGCCACTGGGATTTCGACGTGCCGGGCTGGTGGCCCTTCCGCGGGCCGGACGACGTGGTGCTGGGCAGCGAGGGACGCACCCGGTGGCGGGAAGAGGACTGGTGGTGGCCGACCGTGATCGCGGTGCTCGCCGTGCTGCTGGCCCTGCTGCTGTGGTGGCTCCTCGCGCAACGCAGACACCGCTTGGACCGTGTCCTCGTCGACAGCGAAGACGGCGCGCCGGCCCGGCTCAACGGCCGCACGCTGGAGAGGGTCATCGAGGAAGAGGCACAAGCCCTGGACGGGGTCTCACGGGCTCACGTCCGGCTGACGGGCCGACGTACCGCTCCCACCGCACGCGTACGGCTGCTGCTGGAGCCTCACGCGGACCCGGCGCGGACCCTGAGGCGACTGAGCCGGGAAACGCTCGCACACGCACGAGACTCGGCCGGCCTGGACCGCCTCCCGTCGAAGGTCCGACTCCGTGAAGTCCGCCACCGCGCCGAACGCGCCACCTAGGACCCCCTGGGCCGAGCCTCATGGGGGTATCGGCTGCGAGGCGGGCGCCCAGGATTCCTGGAACCCGAGCGTTTCGGCACGCGGAGGATCAAACCAACAGCACGCTGCCCGGCGCACTCGCTTCGCTGACGGCGTGCGCGAAGACACCGGCCTTGGTTGTCGTCGGCATCGCCCTGAGAACCCTGGCGTCGGTGGGGCACGCCGTCGGCGGAGGCGCCCTGGCGGCGGCTTTGGGCCGGGGCCGTCACGTATCACCCCTCGGCCGACGCGACATCGAGCAGAGGCACGGCGTGTCCTGCCGTAGCCGAGAGAGCGCGCAGATCTCGCACGGTTCCTTCCAGGAGGCATCCCGTCATGGTTCTCTTCCTGATCCTGCTCATCGCCGGAATCGCTCTGGTCGCCATCGGCGCGGCCGTCGGCGGCATGCCCTACCTGATGTCCACCGGCGTACTGCTTCTCGTCGTCGATCTGCTCTACCTGGCGGCCCGCTCCATCTGGCGCTCCACCCGGCGCCCGGCCCGCTGACCGGCTCCCCGCCGATCACGTCATGGCCGGCACGTCGCCCCTCAACGCCAGTCACCACAAGGGGATCGGTTCGACGGGGACCTGGGCACGTCGGCCGGTGAGCGGGCCAGGGTGAGGGTCCGGTCCCGACCGAAGTGGCAGACGGTGGCCATGGCCGGTCGGTCGTGGTGTTCGGTGTTCGTGCAGACCGCTTCCGGAGTGCCGATCCTGCGCCCCCTTCGGGTCCACGACGTCGTGGGTCGCACCACTTCGGACATCGGCGGAACGGATCACGCCCTGCCCCCGGCGGCCGCGTGCGTCGTGCTCCAACGACCCCGGCGTATACACACCGGGGTCGCCCTTCCGGGCCGGTCGCACGTGAGAGTGTGCCGACCCGCTTTCATGCTATGTCTGGTGCACATTTCGGGCATCCGGTAGCATCCAGCAGTGGTTGCGCAACGCAACAGTCGTGCCGGGGACGCCCGACTGCCCATCGGCGACGCACACCGAAGTGTGGCCGGGCCCCTGCGGCCGTGCAGGCTGGCGGCCCTGCCGTGACGCCGGTCAGGCCCCCAGACCGGCGAGGGGTTCGGATCCGCTGATGAATGCGCGGGCCACGTCGGCCAGGCGCCGGTTGTGGGCGCGGGCGTAACCACGCAGCGCGGTGAACGCCTGCTCCATGTCGATGCCCTGCCGTTCGGCGAGTTTCCCCTTCGCCTGTTCGATCAGTACCCGGCTGTTCAACGCCGTCTGCAGCTGTTCGTTGAGCACCGTGCCGCGGTGGACGGTGCGTTGTTGCAGCAGGCTGATGGTGGCGACGTCGGCCAGCGCCTGGGCGATGAGGGTGGCGGGTGGGTCGAAGGGGCCGGGGGCGGCGCGGAAGAGGTTCAGGGCGCCCACGGTCTCGTCCCGCAGGCGCATGGGCAGGGCCTGGACTGCCCCGAAGCCGCTGCGGTGGGCCGCGGTGACGAAGCGTGGCCAGCGGTCGATCTCCCGGGTCAGGTCGTGGATGATCACCGGTGCGCCGGTGTGGAAGCTCTCGAGGCAGGGGCCTTCGTCGTTCTGGAGCTGGAAGAGCTCCAACAGCCGCACCTGTTCGTCGGAGGCGGCCATGACGCGGAGTTTGCCGTCACGGTCGGCGAGCAGCACCCCGGCGGCGCTCGCGTCGAGCATGCCCACGCAGCGGTCGGTCAGCAGGCGCAGGAAGTCCATGAGGTCGAAGTCGGCGACCAGGTTGTCGGCCAGCTCGACGAAGGTCTTGGCCAGAAGCTGTTGATCCATCGTGGGCACCCTCGATTGAGACTAATCCCTGCCTGAAGGGGCGGGAAGTGCGGCATGTTCGTCGGTCGGCACCCATACGTCAGGTTTCCTCATCGGTCCGGTCCGGCTCCGCGTCCGGTGAGAAGCGAAGCCGACGGGCCACCACGTCCGCGGCCACGTCGGCGAGCCGGCGTCCCCGCGCATAGGCGTAGGCGCGAAGCCGGACGAAGGCTTCTTCGATGCCGACGCCGAGCTGGACGGTCAGGATGCCGTTGGCCTGGTCGATCTCCGCCCGGTACGCGCCCAGGTCCTCGAAGCTCTGTTCCGGAATCGGTCCGCCGGTCGGCGCACCTGTCTCGTCGATCCTTGTATCGAGCAGGATCAACGTCGCCAGATCGGCGAACGCCAGTGCGTCGGCCAGTTCCTCCGCGTCCAGCGCGGTCGGCACGTCGGCGTACAGGTCCAGAACTCCCGGGCTGATCGCCCCCATCTGCAGGGGGAGCGCGAAGACCGCGCGGGCTCCGGCTTCCAGGGCCGCGTCGGCGAACACCGTCCAGCGGTCCTGCAGATCACGGGTGAGCAGATCGGGTGTCAGGACGGCCGAGCCGTGCAGGAAGGCGTCCACGCAGGGTCCCTCGCCCAGGGTGAGCTGGAGCTCTTCCAGCTGCTCGCTGACGTCGTCGGTGCTGCACAACGGATGGCTCGGCGCGGACCGGGACATCGCCGACATCCCGGCCCCGCCGACCGGCAGCGCGGCCACGGCCGCGGTGCACACGTCCACCACACCGACCCGGGCACCACGCCTGACCGCCTGCTCGGCCACCAGCATCCGAATGCGGGCCGACCGCCTGTCAGGCCCCACCAGGGCCACCGCCTCCACGCGTCACGACAAGGCCGTCCACCTTCGCCCCGGTTCGTTCCCCGACGGGACATGCCGGCGCGCGGAACGTGGTGGCACCGGCCGGCCTGCGAAGCTCTCCGACGTCCGTCCACCCCCAGGAGCGGAGCGCAGCGAGAGTGGGGCGATCGGCCCGGTCCACCAGCGTGGCGCCGAGTGATGCCTGGTGGTCGGTCAGCAGCCGCTCCAGCAGACGACGGGCCAGACCTCGGTCCTGCGGGTGCGGCCGGATCATGATGTCGCCGAACGCGAAGACACCGCCGGACACCGTGGGTTGATCGATGCGGCACGGCAATGCACCCTCGAAGTCGAACCACCAGGAGCCGTCGCCGCGCACCGGGAATCCGAAGGCGCATCCCATCGGTCTGTCATTCTCGCCGATCACCATGGCGAATCCCGGTCGGCGCATGTCCGTGGCGGGACGGGCCGATAAGTTCTGGCGGCCGGGACGGCGGTATGCGTCACCCGGCGCCGTTACGCGGGACTCCACATACAGATCCGCCAGTTCTTCACGCAGGCTCTCCACCGGCCAACGGTTCAGCCGACGCGACCGCACCGGAGCGATGGCGGAGGGATCGCCCTCCGCAGGCTTCCGTGACTGTCCCCGCGCGGGTTCGGCCGTCATCGCACATCGCCCGAGAGAAGAGGCGCAAGCGGGACAGTCCGCTGCGGCGGGGCTGGAACGGGCGGGGCCGAGGCGTCCACGAGGGGAGGTTGCAGGTGTCCGAACGGTAGGCCGAGGAGCAGGAACCCGCAGCCGACGACGTCGAGAATCCGAGCCAGCGTCGGTGGCGGATGGTGCAGTCGCAGGGTCCCGCCGACCACGGTGGCCTGCTGCGCGGCGCGGAGGAATGCGTTGAGTCCGGTGCAGTCGCAGAAGGTGACGGAGACGAGGTCGACGTCGATGGCGCGGATACCGTCCCGCAGGCAGCGCTCCAGGGACGCGCGCACCAAGGGCACGGATTCCAGGTCGATCTCACCGGACAGGGTGACCAGGGCCCGAATCTCTCGGTCCTGGCGGTACACGGTGAGCTGGGGAAGGGGCATGACGCCTCGGTTCAGAAGACCATCCGGCAGTGGGCGCGGTGGTGCCGGAGTCCCGGCATCCTGGGCGTGCTCCCGGCAGGGGCGTACGTTCGGCGGAGGCGGAGCAACGGCCGGTCCGACAGTCTGCGCAGCAGGACAGAGGACCCACCCAGTTCCCTCCAGGGATGCGCCGGGTGACAGACGAACAGTCCGCACCCCGCAGCCATCTGTGTTCAGCAACGGCATGCCGCCGGGGTCTGGGACGTCTGTGCAGCAGTGTAGTCCTCGCGCCGTGTGGTGGACGGTCCGAAGCCGCCCGGTCCCAGGATGTGGACGGAGCAGAAACGTGGTGGCGCGCGCCTGTCCGAGGCATCGCAGGGTACGTGAAGCACTCAAGGCGACCGCTCGAGTACGGCACCACGTGCGCCGACCGCGGAGATGGCTCGTATGACGGAGCCGAACAGTTCCCCCTCGCGGCAGCCCGATCCAGCGAAGCCCCGCACTCGCCCGGACCGACGACGTTCGTGACGGGTCGCCACATGGCCCGGGCGCGAGGGCGAGGGAAGCGGGATCCACTTGGAATCCGGGATGGCTCCCCCTTCGGAGCCCGGACCGGATGAGGGAACGCATCACCTTGCTCGACAGCGACGTCCATTTCCCCTGACTCACCACCCGGACGAGAAGGTCGCCATCTGCGCGGGCTTCCTCACCCGCGCGGCTGCGTGCTTCCACACGCACGGCATCACCCGCATCGAACGCGTGCTCACCGACAACGCCTGGGCCTGCCGCGAGGGCCTGGCCCGGAAACAGGCCCTCGCCGAGATCGGCGCGACCGGAAAGCTGACGCGCGCCTACCGGCCCCAGACCAACGGCAAGGTCGAACGCTTCAACCACACCCTGCTCGACGAATGGGCCTACCTGCGGCCCTGCACCAGCGACGACGAACGCACGGCCGCCCTGGACGACTTCCTCCACGGCTACAACTGCCATCGCTGCCACACCGCCCTCGGAGGCCGGCCACCCATCAGCCGTGTGAACAACGCTGCGGGTGGATACAACCAGGGCTTCCTGCTGATGATCTCCTGCGCATGCGGGCGGCGGCCCTTCGCGAGCAACCGACCGCCTCCTCGACCGCCTCGGCACCGACGTACCCCGCGCCCGTTCGCTCCGCCGCGACGGCGCCCTGCGCATCCGCCACGCGGACGGCGCCGCCGACCCGGTCGCCACCGTCGTACGGGAGGCGCTCGCGCACGGGGGTTCGGTAGGGGTCGTGGCCGCGGACGCCGAGGCGTCCCGTGTGCGCGAGGCCCTCGACGCGGCCGGTCTCACCCCCTTCCCGCGGATCACCGTCATCCCCGCCACCCTCGTCAAGGGCCTGGAGTACGACCATGTCGTCGCCGTCGAACCGGCGGCCATCGCGGAGGCCGAGCCGCGCGGCCTGAACCGGCTGTACGTCGTCCTGACCCGCGCGGTGTCCCGGCTGGACGTGGTCCACGCCCGCGCGCTTCCCTGGTGACGTACGGGACGCCCGGGGCTGATGTGACGTAGGTCACCGGAACTCGCCTGCTCCGACAGTCAGTTCATAACGTGACCACAGATATGCGAACCCGGGTGCGAACCGGAGATCCGAACGCGTTTGCGGAACTCTTCGACGACCATGCCCGCGCCGTGTACAACCACGCCTTCAGGCTGACCGCCGACTGGTCCGCGGCCGAGGACGTCATGTCGACGACGTTCATGGAGGCCTGGCGGCGCCGTGCGTCGGTCGAGGCCGAAGGGGGTTCGCTGCGGCCCTGGCTGCTGGGTATCGCCACCAACGTGGCCCGCGCCCAGTACCGCAGCAACCGGCGCTACCGGAACGCCGCGAGCGCGGCAGCCGCCGCCAACGCCGCGGACGAGCACGTCGAGGACCACGCCGAGGAGACCGCAGGCCGGCTGGACGACCGGCGCCGCATCAGCGCCACGCTCACCGCCCTCAGTTCGCTCAAGCGCCCCGAACGCGAGGTCCTGACCCTGTGCCTGTGCGAGGGCATGGAGTACGCCGAGGCCGCCCGCGCCCTCGGCATCCCCGTCGGCACCGTCCGCTCCCGGCTGTCCCGCGCCCGCGGCAAGCTGCGAAAACTCGCCGACGCGGAACTGCTCCGAAAAAAAAGCGAACTCGGCGGGAAAAAAACGGAACTCACCCGCACAGACCGGCAGATAACAGGTGATCGCGGATACGTGATCCGGTCCGCACAGGAAGGAAACCGATGAACGCCAGCCCCTCCCAGCCGCACCCGGCTGAGTGGACGGAGACCCAGGACCTCCTGCCCTCCGTCGAGCGGGATCTGCCGGCGGGCCGCCACCAGTTCCACAAGGAGCACATGATGGCCCAGATCCACGAAGACCTCCGCGGCAGCCGCACCCCCGCCCCGCAGCGGCAGCGCAACCCGTTCCTGCGCCGCGCGATCCTGGTGCCCGCTGCCGCCTTCGCCGTGGCCGGCGCGGTCGTGGCCGGCCTAGCCCTGTCCGGCGGCGACGGAGACGGCGGCAGGACCGCCGTGGCCACCGGCCCCGCCCTGACCACCCAGATCGGCGCCGTCGACACCAAGGGCGCCCCCCAGCTGCTCGACCGCATCTCGCTCGCCGCCGCCGACACCTCCGGACCGACGGCACACGACGGCCAGTACATCTACATCGCCTCGAAGGTGGCCAGCACCTATTCCAAGACCGTCGACGACAAGACCACGATCGTCAGCAAAGAGCTGCACTCCCGCCAGGTCTGGATGTCCACCGACGGGAAGGACGGCTGGCTGATCGAAGCGGGCGAGGAGGACATCACCCTGGCCGGGTCCACCCCGCTCACCGGGGCGTACGACAGCCTGGTCAAGCTGCCCACCGACCCCGACGTACTGCTGAAGCAGATCTACAAGGAGTCGGACGCCGTCCGGGACCCCGAAGTCCCCCGCGACCAGGCGGCCTTCGTCGCCATCGGCGATCTGCTGAACGAGAGCTACCCGCCCGCGGACGTGGCCGTCGCCCTGTACAAGGCCGCCGCCAAGATCCCGGGGGTCGTCGCGGTGGACGACGCGGTCGACGCCTTGGGCCGCCACGGGGTCGCCATCGCGCGGCAGAACGACACCGACGGCCAGCGCACCGAGTGGATCTTCGACAAGAAGACCCTCCAGTTGCTCGGCGACCGCACCGTCCAGGTCAAAGCCGAAAAGGACGGGGAGTTCAAGCCCGGCACCGTCCTGTTCACCTCCGCGATCACCCAGCGCGCGGTCGTCGACGCCAACAAGCAGGTCCCCGGGAAGGCGAGCTGACGTGCGCCTCGGTTCCTCCTCGGCGGCGCTGGCCGCCCTGCTGGTCGCGGGAGTGATGACGGGCGTCTCGGTGTCGGCCACCGGCTCCGGCCTCGGCGTGCGGACCGCCGCGGCGGCCACCGCCGCCCGGCCGGACACCGGCTCCCCGGCCCGGTACGTCACCCTCGTCACCGGCGACCGGGTCCAACTGGATGCCTGGGGCCAGGTGACCGGCGTCCGGCGGGCCCCTGGCCGTGGACACGTCCCGTTGTCCGTGCGCCGCCTCGGCGACGACCAGTACGTCATCCCCGCCGACGCCGCCGCCCTCATCGGCCAAGGCGTCCTGGACAAGCGGCTGTTCGACGTCAGCGGTCTGATACGGGCCGGCTACGACGACACCCGGCGCGGCACACTCCCCCTGATCGTGTCGTACGAGGGGAAGGCCGCCCAGCGCAGGAACACCCAGAGGTCGCTGCTCGCGGACGGACAAGGGGCCGTCACCGTCCGCCGTGAACTGCCCAGCGTGGACGGCGCCGCGCTCAGCGTCCGCAAGGAGGAGGCCGAGGACACCTGGCAGGCCCTCACATCCGCACCGGGCGTCGAACGGGTCTGGCTGGACGGCCGGTTCAAAGCGGCTGCTGTTCAGGGCGACAGTGACAAGGTCAGCGACAACGTCACGCGGATCGGCGCGCCGACCGCCTGGAACGCCGGGTACGACGGCAAGGGCGTCAAGGTCGCCGTCCTGGACACCGGCATCGACACCACGCACCCGGACCTCGCCTCGGTGGTGACGGAGTCGAAGGACTTCAGCGGCACCGGCAGCACGGACGACAGGGTCGGCCACGGCACGCACGTCGCGGCGACGGTGGCCGGCTCGGGCGCCAGATCCGACGGCCTCTACAAGGGCGTCGCACCGGGCGCGCGGCTCCTCAACGCCAAGGTGCTGAACGACGACGGCGAGGGCACCGACTCCAGCGTCATCGCCGGCCTGGAGTGGGCCGCCGCGCAGGGCGCCGAGGTGGCCAACCTCAGCCTCGGCCAGACGGACGCCCCGGGGGCAGACCCGGTGGAGACGGCCGTGAACGCCCTCTCCGAGAGCACCGGCATGCTCACCGTCGCCGCGGCCGGCAACGAGGGCCCGGGCGCCGGGACCGTCGGCTCCCCGGGCGCCGCGGAGTCGGCGCTCACCGTGGGAGCGGTCGACGGCGAGGACCGGATCGCCGAGTTCTCCAGCGTCGGCCCGACCGCCGACAGCGCGCTGAAGCCGGACCTCACCGCGCCGGGCGTCGACATCGTCGCGGCGAAGGCGGCGAACGGCGTTTTGGGCGACCCGGCCGCCGACGGCTACGTCTCCATGTCCGGTACGTCGATGGCGACACCGCATGCCGCGGGCGCCGCCGCGATCCTGGCGCAACGGCACCCGGACTGGACGGGGGCGCGGATCAAGCAGGCACTCACCGCGTCCACCACGCCGACCGCCGGCCTGACCGGCTACCAGCAGGGCACCGGCAGGCTCGACGTGGCCCGGGCGCTCGGCCAGAGCGTGGTCGGCGAGCAGATGTCGGTGTCCTTCGGCAAGCAGCTGTGGCCCCACACCGACGACCGGCCGGCCACCCGGCGGGTCACCTACCGCAACGACGGCGACCGCCCCGTCACCCTGGACCTGACGGCCACCGCGACCGGCCCCGGGGGCAGCGCCGCTCCCGACGGCATGTTCACGCTCAGCACACGGCAGCTCACCGTCCCCGCGGGCGGCACCGCAAGCGTCGACCTCACCTCGGACACCCGCACCGAGGCGGCGGACGGCGCGTACTCGGGCACGGTCGCCGCCACCGCGCAGGGCGACGGCGACGGCAGGTCCGTGCGGACCTCCTTCGGCGTGATCCGCGAGGCGGAGGCGTACGAGCTCACCCTGAAGTTCCTCGACCGTGGCGGCAGGCCCGTCAGCTCGCCGCTGACCGAGATCATCGGCTACTCGGGTGAGTACGAGACCAATGTCCTGGAGGACTCCCAGCAGATCGCCAAGGGCGTCTACAAGGTGCGCGTCCCGCGCGGCGACTACGTCCTGGACACGCTGATCGGCGACGGCGGCAGCGAGGGCACCTCGGCGCTCGTCCGGCCGAAGCTCTCGCTCACCAAGGACGCCACGGTCACCTTCGACGCCCGTAAGACCAAGCCGGTCCGGATCACCGCCCCCGGCGGCGCGAAGATGTCGGCCGGCTACCTCAACTACCGCATGGAAACCGGCGGCACCCGCTACAACACCACCCTCCTGTTCTCGGACTCCTTCACCGACCTGCGCACCGCGAGCCTGGGCCCGGCGCCCGCCGCGGGGAGGCTCAGCACCCAGCTCAGCGGCCTGTGGCAGAAGGGCAGCACCACCTACAACCTGCTCTACAACCTGCCCGACCGCTTCCCCACCGGCTACCAGCACACGGCGCGGATGAGCGAACTGGCCCTGCTGAAGCGGAACATCGGCTCCTCCGTCGCGCACCGCAAGGGTTCCGTCAACGCCCTGTGGTACGGCCCCGAGCTGGGGCTGGGCACGATCAGCGACCCGTTCCCGCTGCCGACGACGGCGAAGACGTACGTCACCACGCCCAAGGGCTTCCGGTGGACGGTCAACGTCGGCCAGCTGAACGCCGCCGGTGAAGAGACCGACGTGTTCTACGACGACCAACGGGTGTCCTACCAGGCGGGCCGGACGTACGAGTCGACGTACAACGTCGGCGTCTTCAGCCCCATGGTCGGCCAGGGGTGGGGCGCGCAGCGGGTCGGCGACACCCTCGACCTGTGTGTCCCCGACCTCGTCGACGGCGCCGGACACCCCGCGTCCTCCGTCGCCGCACGACACACGACGGTCACCGCGGGCGGCCGTACCCTGCTCGACAACGACGGCGACCTCTGCCAGACGGTGGAGAACCTCCCGGCGGCGTCCACCCGCTACACGATCGGCACGGACCTGACCCGGCCGGCCACGGTCGCCGGCACCACCAGCCGTCTGACCGCGGCCTGGACCTTCACCTCGAAGCAGCCCGCCCAGCCGGCCGACTCGAAGGCGATGCCCCTCTCCACCGTCCGTTTCCACCCGAAGCTGACCCCGGCCGGCACGGCCCGCGCCGGCCACCGCACCACGGTCCCCCTCTCCATCGAGGGCCCGGCCGCCACCCACCTCAAGTCCCTCGCGGTGAAGGTCTCCTACAACGGCGGAACGACCTGGTCCAACGCCCCGGTCACCACCAGGAACGGCAAGAGGACCCTCACCCTGACCCACCCGAAGACGGCCAGGTCGGTCTCCTTCAAGGCCACCCTGACCGACACCACCGGCAATACGTACACGGTGACGATCCTGAAGGCATACCTCCTGACACAGGTCCTCCCGTAGGTTCCATGGCATGGCTGACGAACCTGACGAATGCTTCGGGAATCCACGCCTCGCCGAGATCTACGACGCCCTCGACCCCGATCGCGGCGACCTCGACCCCTACCTCCGGATGGCGGAGGGGGTCGGGGCTCGCCGCGTTCTGGACATCGGCTGCGGGACCGGTGTCCTCGCGCTACCGAGGTGCACGGCCCGTTGGAAAGTGCCGGTCGCGCTGCGGGAGGACGCCATGCCCTTCGTGCGGGACTACCGGGCCGTGCCGCACCAACTCACCCTCGGCGCGACGCTGTCGGGCAAGTGCATGTACCTCCGTCACCTGGCCGCCGGACTCGCCCGACAGCCCGTCGCCCTCGTCGGCATCGACTGCAAGCGCGGTGTCGAACTGGCCCCGTTCGCCCCGCGACTCTCCGCGCTCGCCACCGACCCGGGACGAAGCCGCCGAACTGCTGCCCGTCCTGATCAAGGAAATGGAGGACCGATACGACCTGATCAAGGTCAGGCAAGGCATCGCCCCCGATCTCCCCGACGAAGAGATCACCTCCGACATCTGGGGCCTGCAAGAGAGTGAACGGCCTGTGCCCGTCGTCCTGTTCGTCGACGAGGTGGCCGAGCTCTTCCTGATCGCCACCCGCAAGGACGAGGAACGGCGCGACGAGATGGTCACCCAGCTCATCCGCCTCGCCCAGCTCGGCCGCGCGGCCGGCATCTACCTCGAGGTCTGCGGGCAGCGCTTCGGCGCTGAACTGGGCAAGGGCGCGACCATGCTCCGGGCCCAGTTGACCGGCCGCGTCCGCCACCGCGTCAATGACGAAGCCTCCGCGAAGACGGCCCTCGGCGACATAGGCGGCGACGGCGCGTTCGCGAGCACGCGCGCCGCCTGATCCGAACCGCCTGGGCGCTCGGCGCACGCAAGGACCTCGAACACCTCCGCCTGCGCGCCTGGGCACACATGCTCGGCTTCCGCGGCCACTTCTCCACCAAGTCCCACCGCTACTCCACCACCCTCGGCGCACTCCGCGACGCCCGCGCCGAATGGCGACGAGCCCAGGCAGCAGCAAGCGAACCCACTCCCGAGACGACATACGTACTCGCGCACTGGGTCTTCGCCGGAACCGGCCTCTCCGACGCCGAAGCCTGGCTGGCTGCGTCCATCGAGCCCGCCCCCGGAACGGAAGGAGAACCGACTCGTGGCTGACCGCTACCTCACTGTGGCGCAGGTGGCCGAACTCCTCGGCACCACGGAGCGCTTCCCGCGCCGTCTGATCGCCGAACGACGCATCACGTTCGTCAAGGTCGGCCGTCACGTCCGCATCCCGGAGCGTGAGCTGAGCGCGTTCATCGACGCCAACACAGTGCAGCCGATCAGCCACCGGCGAGGCTCGCTGCGGAGGGTTGCCCGATGGCCAACAAGAAGGGGCAGCGCAGAAGCTTCGGGTCGGTCCGACAGCTCAAGTCCGGTCGCTGGCAGGTCCGCTACCGCGACACCGAGACGGGGCTACTTCGTCCGGCCGAGAAGACTTATCCGACCAAGAGCGACGCCCAAGTCGCCCTTGCCCAGATCGAGGCCGACATCACGCGCGGCCAGTGGTCGGACCCGGACGCCGGGGCGGTGAACTTCGCGGAGTACGCCACGGCATGGCTGCGAGACCGGAAGCTTGCCGACCGCACCCGTGAGCGGTCTGAGTCCGTCGTGCGGCTGCACATCCTTCCCATCTTCGGTGCCGGGACCATGGCTGACGTGACGACGACTCGTGTGCGGAGCTGGCGGGGAAAGCTCCTCGCGGCCGGCGTCGGTGAGCCGACGGTGGTCAAGGCGTACCAACTGCTGCGGGCCCTGATGAACACGGCCGTGGACGACGAACTGATCCGGCGCAAGCCGTGCCGCATCAAGGGCGCCGATCGCTATGACGTGCCCGAGCGGCCGGTCCTGTCGGTCGCCGAGGTCTTCGCCGTCGCCGACGCCATTGCGCCGCGCTACCGGCTGCTCGTCCTCCTATCCGCGTTCACCACTCTGCGCTTCGGTGAACTCGCCGCCCTCCGTCGTCGGGACATCGACTTGGAGGGGCTGACCGTCAGTGTCCGTCGTTCTCAAGCCGAGTTGCAGGACGGCCGGCTCTTCGACAAAGCGCCGAAGACCGCTGCCGGGGTACGTGCCATCTCGTTCCCCGCCGAGCTGCTCGACGACGTGACACGCCACCTGGATCAGTTCGCCGCGTCTGGCCGCGACGGGCATGTCTTCGTCGGTCCGCAGGGCGGCCAGCTCCGGCGGAGCAACTTCCGTGACGACTGGGTGTCGGCCAGGAAGGCCGCGGGGATCACGTCGGAACTCCACTCTCACGATCTCCGCCACACCGGCAACACGCTGGCCTCGACTGCCGGTGCCAGCACCCGTGAGCTGATGACCCGCATGGGCAACAGCAGCTCGCGCGCCGCGCTGATCTATCAGCACATGACCAGCGACCGTGACCGGGCCATCGCTGATCGGCTCGGAGCCATGATCCGCAGAAGCGTGGAAGAGCCATCAGGCTCGTCTGATCTGGAAGTATCGAAGTAGCACCACAGAGCCAGACACGGAGGAGCCAGACAGGGCTCTCCAACGTACCGCTCGTAATATTGCATCAGCTGCTGTGACGAAAACATTTGACTGGATGGCCAGGGCTCTGACCTGCGAATTTTAGTGACTGATGTGGTCTGGAGCGCGTGCTATGATGCACTCAACTGGGCGCCAAGTGCGCCCAGTTCGAGTATGGGTCTCTTTCTCCTTCAAGGAGCAGGGGCCCTTTTTCGTGCCCCAGGGCCCCCGAAACCTGTTCGGGGGCCCTTCGTCATATAGGAGGTTGCTGTTGCCCACTTTCGTATCGGCTTCTGCTCTCGGCCTGCCGATTTGGCTGCTGGCGCTCGCTGTTTTTGCTTTGCTGGCCGTGCTACTGCTGGCCGCCTTCATTGGCTGTCTGGCGGTGCGACGCGCTGATCGCAGAGACCTCTCCCAAGTGCTTCTCGGGCTGAGTCACGTCATCTCGTCCATGTGTGGCCTCCTTCCGTGGGGGCGGCCGTCTTCACCCCCGCAGTTGTCGGCAACCGAGTCCGGTTCTGCACCCAGTACGGGCATCGTCGTAGTCATGCAGGCCAACGGTGCTAGGAATCTAGTTGCCGGGGAGAGGGCCGACGGGTGACAAGGCGTAGGAACGAGGAGTGCCCAACTGCGAGCACGCAACTGTTCAGTACGGTGCTGGGAAGCTTGAGCACAGGTGACCTGGTGGCCTTCCTGATGCATGTCCTGTACGGCTACTCGACCAGGGACATAGCCGCGCGCTTGCGCCGAGACGGGCGTGCCGTTGACCAGCAGATCGCCAGAACGTACGCGAGTCTCAACCGGCTCCTTGAGGAGGAACTGAAGGGGCGCGGCGGCACCCTGTTGGTTGACGAGGAGCTACGGCGCTTGATCCGGCGAAGCATGGTGGAATTTTGGGCGCCATGGTGCGAGTGGTGTGACCACGCCTTGCCGACGAGAGTGACGCACGTCGACTTCGAAGCCGTCCTCTGCCGAGACGCTCCGCTCTCTCGGCCTCGTGGACGGCCTCGCCGCTACTGTTCCGCTGCTTGTCGGCAGAAGGCCTATCGGTGGCGTCGCGCTATCGCGGAGCAGCCGGTGGACGCAGAGTGACCTGTGGCGGCGGGACGGATGGTGTGTCGCCCTTGAGCGGTTGCCGGGGCGACGAGCCCTCTGCCGGATGATGTGGCACGCCTGTGGCACGGGGTGGGAAACGAAGAAGGGCCAGCACGGGAGGAAACTCCTCCTGAGCTGGCCCTTTCCTCTGTGCCCCCGGCAGGATTCGAACCTGCGACACCCGCTTTAGGAGTTCGATCTACGCCCGCCCCTGGGGCCGTCGTCGGCTGGTCCGACGGTCGTGCGGGGGTGCTGGTGTGTGCCGCCGTCCGGCCTCGTTGATGTCAGCGTTGGATGTCAGGTTCGTTCACCCCATCCGCCCTCTCTAGGGCCGATGGTAGGCAGAGGCGTCGACGCCATGCTCAGGCGTCCTACCGAAGGTCACGTAAGCGGGGTGCTTTAAGTCGCCGACCTCCATGAGGGCGAACAGATCTAGGTGATGGTTCGCGAACCGATGCAGGTACTGAAGGAACAGCTCCAGTTCCTCGTCGGACAACCGTTCCTCGTGCCGCTCGTTGCGCATGTGCTGCCTGCCTATGGGCTACCGATTGATGGGGATCTCGTAGACGACCTCGCACAGGGCGGCGGGCACCACAATGTCGGCCGTCTCCACGGGACGGCCCTCGTCGCTGTAATACGTCCGCCGGATGTGCGTGACGAGTGCGGCCTTCTGGATGCCGAGTAGCGACGCCTCCTCGGCGTTCGCCTGCCTCGGCTCGGGCTGCTCCACGGCGTGGCTGACGGTGACTCCGATCGCGGCCATGCGGTTCACGACGCCTGTCCCCGCATGGGGCCCTCCTTCGGGCAGGACGACGAGAGTGCCAGCGGTGAGGTCGTACGGCTCCCAGCTCGTCGAAAGCTGCACCGGCCTGCCGTCGGCCAGAAACTCGTAGGTCGTGCGGACGCACAGCTCGCCCTCGGCGATACCGAGACGCGCCGCGATCTCCGTCGGAGCCGGCACCTTGGCGTCGGTCCGGCTCTCCCAATCGCCCTGCCTGCCTACCGCCTTCATGTCCGTGCGAAACGGAGACCCGGCTGGCTGCTCGCGCGCCGAGGAGCGGACGACTCGCACGCGCTGCCGGGGCTCGGCGACGTACGTGCCCGACCCCGCGCGGCCCTCCAGCACGCCCTGGGAGATCAGCAACTCCTGGGCCCGACGGACCACGTTCTCGCCCACGCCGCACTCCTGGCCGATCTGAGCGCGGGACGGCAGGCGGTCTCCCGGCTCCCAGACGTGCTCCACGATCCGCCGCCGGAGTTCCTCGGCGATACGGAGATAGGGCGGTTGCTCAGGCATATGGAAAATCTAGTCCACTAGCTCTAATCTAGTTAACTAGCTTCACTCAAAGTGATCGCTGGTGACGGAGGCTGTCCTGTGCCCGCTTCGGGAGTTAGCGCGGCGGCCATCGCCGCCCGGCTGTCCGCCCTCGGGCTGCACACGCGAGTGGAGGAACACCCCCGGCACACGTCGGTGGAAGCGGAGGTGCCGGACGCGCTCTCCGCCGAGTCATGGCGGGAGGTCCTGGACGTGATGGCTGAGGCCGACCGGTTCGGGCTCCTGGCCACCAGTTTGAACGGCCGCACCCTCTGGGCGGTCGTACGCAAAGCGGTCCCCACGACGGGCGATGTCGGGGGACCGAGCCTTCAGCGATAGGAGCTGAACAGCGTGCTCAACCGTATCCGCCGTGCCCTCTCCCTCACCAGGGTGCGGAACTCCACAAGGGGCAAGCACCGCCGCCCGTTAACGCCCTCCACGCCTCCGGCGCTCCTTCCCGCCCCCGTTGACGTGTCGCCCCCCGTCCTGAGCCGGGCCCCCGCTGGCGACGCGGCTCATCGACCCGTGCTAACGGGGGAGGACGTCGCGCTCGTCCGCCCGTACGTGCTGGCCTGGGAAAGCCGCGTGCGGACCCGCGCGGTGGTTGTTGCCCCTCACCTGTCGGCCGACGCCTGGTCGGCCCTCGCGGGGGTCAGCTGATGCCGCCTCGTCGACAGCCGCACCTTACGGACACCTCGGCCGTCCCCTACCGCTCGACGGCCTGCCGGATCGGCACGCACCTCGCCTGCGCGGAGTCCTCGCCGGCCTCGGTACCGGACGACCTCCCGGTGGTCTACGAAGTGTGCGACTGCCCGTGCCACTTGTTGCCCGACCGGTCCACACTCGAGGGGGTGACGCAGTGAGCAACCGGGCCTTCGGCGGCGCACTGGTCTCCAACATCGAGGTCACCGCGACCACCGTGCAGCGCGGCGACATCATCCAACTCGGCGGTCGTGCCTGTCGGGTGAGAGACCTCTTCCAACTCCCCCAGGGAGCAAAGCAACTGGTCTTCGAGTCGGGAGAGTTGCTGACCATACACACCCGCACCCGGCTCGTAGCCGTGCGGACACTGAGAAGGCGGTGACCGGGCCCATGCCTTCCCGCCACCAAGACATCGCCGACGACCTGCGCCACCAGATCACGAGCGGGCGCATGCAACCCGGCGAACGCCTTCCTTCCGAAAGCGTCCTGGCCGACCGGTACGCGGTCAGCACAGTGACGCTGCGGCATGCTCTCGCGATGCTCCAGGGCGAAGGCCTCGTCGAAAAGATCCACGGAAAGGGCAACTTCGTCCGCCGCCCTCTTCGCAAGATCATGTACGTCGGGGGCTGGGGAACGCTGGACCCGTGGACCGCGGCCAGCCCGGCCTTGCGCGTCACCGTTCGCAGCAACACCGTTCAGGCCGACGGGCACCTCACGACTCTCTTGAAGGTGCCCACGGGCAGCCCTCTCGCAGAGTTCTTCTGCCTCAGCCTCGAAGGGGAGTCACCGCACGGGCTGGCCCGCATCTACCTGCCGCGTGACCTGGCTCCGGCCGGAGTGCTCGACGACGACTCCGCGTGCCAAGAGGCAGTCACAAGATTCGCCGTCCTCGGCCCTCCGCCGGCCGCTGTCCGGGAGACGGTGTGCGCCCGCCCAGCGACGCCGGACGAAGCCGCAGCTCTCCGGATCAGCCCCGCAGCAGTCGTCCTCGCGATCACCCGCATCGCGACCGACTCCACTGGCCGCGTCGTCGAAGCCGCGCTCCTGGCCTTCCCAAGAGATCGCGTCGACGCGGTCTTCACCACCCACCACGTGATCGATGAAAGGCAGACTCAAGGATGACGGCGCCGAATGAACTGCGGCTTCTCCCGTGGGCGGGTCCGGAAGGAAAGCCCTGCTACCTGAGCACCGACGACCGGGGCGGCTACATCTCCCGCCTAGCGGACAACATCGAAGCGGCCCAACTCGGCGCTGCGGCCGATCTGCTGGAACAGGCCTCGAAAGCCCTCGACGACCCAGACGCGAACCCGGATGAGACACGGCGCCTGGCAACAGAACTGACCGGAGCTCTGTGTGACGTCCTCCGCGTCGCGACCAGCCGCGGTCACCTCCTGGCGGTGAGCGAACTGCAGGGGATCTGAGGGGCCGACGCGAAACGGCGTTGACCGAGGACAGTCCTTCCAAGCGGGGAGGGGAGCCCAAGCACCAACCTGGGCTCCCCTCCCCACAGCGTTTGCGCCTCAGCCGACAACAGTCCGCCACAATGGCGGGTGCGCCGACTGACCGACCAGGCGCGCGTATGTCTCGCTGCACTCCCACCGACCTCAGCCACGCTTTCGGTGGCCGTGGGCCAGCCTTCCGGCGGCAGGCTGAAGAACACACAGCTCCGGGGCTTGGGTCTTGGGCAACGCAGCAGGTCACGGGTTTGCACGGGGCAGTGCAGGCCGGACGAGGCCACGGATAGGACACTGCTGGCAAGATCAGTTCGGGGAGGACGAGGGTGGCAGTCCGCGCGCCCCGTGGGTCTTGGCTCTGGTGAGCTTGGCTCCGGTGAGCCGCGCCCCTCGCAGGTCGGCATTGGTGAGGTTTGCTCCGGTCAGGTTCACACCGCGTAGGTCAGCACTTGTTAGGTCGGCGCCGCTAAGGTTGGCGTTCGACAGATTCGCGCTGTCCGTGACGGCACCAGAGATGATCTTGGATTGTAGTGACTTGTCAGCAGCGCTGAGCTTCGCGCCGTGCAGCTTCGCGCCGGTCAGGTCCGCGCCCTGCAGGTTGGCATCAACCAGGATTGCCTCGGTCAGGTTTGTTCCTTGAAGGCTTGCACCTGTGAGATCCGCGTCCCAGAGAACAGCATTGGTGAGATTGGACGATTCGGTGCCGATTGGCGCGTCCGGTCGTCGCCCCAGCTCGGCCTCGTGCAAGTTCGCGCTGCTGAGGTCTGCACCGGTCAGGTCCGTCTCAACAAGTCCCGCGCCGGTCAGGTCTGCTCCGTACAGTTGGGCATTGGCCAGGCTTACGCGCAGGAATGTCGCTCCGCTCATGTCGGCTTCGCCAGCGAACGCGTTGCGCAGATCTACTCCCGCAACCACTGCATGCCGTAGGTCCGCACCCTCCATGATCGCGTAACTGAATGAGGAACGCGTGCGGGGAAGTTCGCCGCCCTTGGAGATCTTCGCGATGTCCTTGATGTCCCAGGTGGACAGCGTCAGGCCCCGCAGGTCCGTTTGGTTCCAGTCGAGCTGCGCACCGTTGTCGTGGCCAGGTGGGCGGCGGGCCAGTACATTCATCACGGCTGCCACATCAGTGGACGGTCGACGTTTGAGTGCCACCGCAAGGTCCTTGGGCTCTTTCACGAAGCCGCTGGGCGGTACGGGTGCGTGGCTTCGCATGTACGCCGACAGGACCGAGATGATCCTGGGCTGATCGCGAGGCGAGTCCTGCATGATGCGCTCCAGCGCGTAGATCCCTCCGAAGCGCACGTCCAACGACGGCGACCCCAGGTTGGTGATCGCGTCGTTGAACCGGCTGGTGAGCTGTGCCTGTTCGGCGACCCGTACTTCCCGCCAGGTGAACAGCAGCGCCAGCACTGCGGCCAGGCCAGGCAAGGTGGCCACCATGAGCCCGAGCCATTGGGCCCGGCCCAAGCCGCCGGCACCCTGCATGCCCGCACTGCGGCTGCGGCGCCGTTGTCCGACCGCGCGACTGCGAGCGATCCGACTCGGTCTTCCACGGCCTGTATTGCTCCTCACCTGGTCCATGGCAACCGACAGACACCGAAACGAGCTGACGCCACACCGGCGAGGCACCCGATCGCCAGGGTCACCCGCAGGCTTCGCGGCGCCACCCAGCACGAGCTCGTACACCGGTCGCCTTCGAGGAGCGCGACAGCACGCTCCGGCCCACCTACGACGCCGCCTGAGCCCTCAGCTTGGGAAGCTTGGGTTCTACGGGCTCGACAATCCCGCTGACCTGCTGTCGATCCGTGTCATGGCCTGGGGGCGTCTCTGAGTGGGTGACCGCTGTTCCCCGTGGCTCCCCGCAGTATCTGGCACGAGTCTGGCACGGGGCGCGTTCAGGCGGGTTAGTCAGTCGCGCCGCGGCCCTGGCACGCCGATACCGGATCTGAGATCGGTGGAGGCGGTCAACGAGTGGGCCGCGGCCCTGAGACCGTTCTCCCATCCCGGGAGTTCGTCCGCGTCCATCCATTTGCTGTAGCCCGCTGCGATGGAGAGGAACTGTGTCTCCTCCGGGGTGCGGGCTGCGACTGTCATCGACAGCCGGTCGACCACGTCCTTGGGGCTCAGCTCGGCATTCGCGAGACCGACCGCGAGGCTTACGAGGAGCCAGCGGCCGGCCGTCTCATCGTCGGGAAGGGGTACGCCGAGTTCGTGCAGGGTTTGGACGTACAGTTCACGGATCTCGGTCTCGTCGCTCCTGCGTGGCAGGCCGGCCAGTGAACGCAGGGCGGGGGAATCACGCCCGTCGACGAGTGCATGAGCAGCAAGCATCGGGAGCTCCTCGGGTGGGAGTATCTCCGCCACATACCGCCAAGCGCTGTCCTGCAATCGGTCCATGCACTCATCGTGAGAGCAACGAGACTTCCTGGCCAGCTGATTGCCGTTTTGGCCTCGGCTCCCTTGCGGAGCGACCTCTTCGTCCCGAACTCTCGGCTGGAGGGTCATTGAGGTCTGGTGGGGTGGTCAGCTGGCCACGGAGGGGCGTTAGCGGTCAGCTGAGGTTTCGGTGGTTGCTGTACTCCGTTGCTGTGCAGCGGTCAGGGGATCATGTCGTTGATGTCAGCCCTGGACGTCATCTCACACAGACTGGGGATCACTTTCGACGCCTGCGTGCCTTCGCCTTGCGTTCGGCTTCCTTGCGCTTCTCGATGGTGTACGACGACCACTCGCCACGGTGCAGGTTGCATCGCGACGCACCCACCATCGCCAGCCGCCGGCACCGAGTGCCCTTCTCCGTGAGCGCTCCACACCTGGACTGCGTAGGAGCCACGTCTCCCACCTCCGGTCTCGGCCGTTGTGCGGACCAGTGCAGGATTGCCGTGCACATGTCTTCCATGGAAGGTGCACTGCCCCGCGCAGCGGTGCACGGCGGCCCAGGGAGGTTGCTTGGGGGCGCACGCTTTCCAACTGTGTTGGTGGGGCGTTGAGCTCTGTGCAGAAGCGTTCACCTGCGTTCATGAGCGGTTGGCTGTCCGGGCGGGGACGGCTCGGGGTCTCGCCTGAACCGTCGTGAACGGAGCTGAATGAGACGGAAACTGAGACGGCGGCCGGCGGACAGCGTGCCTTGTCAGACCCATGGTGAATGATCCCTGGCATGGGATACGAGCTTCACATCACGCGGGCATCGGACTGGATGGACAGCGAGGAGTACCCGATCGCGTTCGATGAGTGGATCGCGTTCGCTCGGGGCTGCCCAGGGCTCCGCGAGGATGGGTACCTCGACCTGGTCGACGTCGGTCGGCAGCCGGGCTTCACTTGGAGCAGCCCGGGGGGTGCCTCTGTCGGGCTCCATTGGTACGAGGGAAGTGTGACGCTGTCCGGCGCGCATGCCCCTGATGTTGACCGGGCTTCCCTGGCCGACCTCGCAGCAGAATTGGCAGCGAACCTCGTCGGGGACGACGGCGAGCACTACACAGGGACCCGCGGGAACGAGGGCGTAGAGCACTGAGCTTGGGAAGCTCAGGGCGTCTGGGGCTTGCTCCAGGCCTGACCTGCGGCGGCGGGACGCAGACGTGCGGTGGACGGCCGATTAGTTCCCCGCTGTTCCCCGTGATTCCCCGCACGATCTGGCACGCGTCTGGCACGAGTCATTCGTCGTCACACCGCTCCAAGACCAGGCCTACGGAGCCCTCTTCGAGCCCGTTGTTCTCCTCCAAGTGGAGATGAGCACCGTCCGGCGTGCCATCCTGGGCGAGCGTGAGGAGGTGGCCGGCCAGGGTCTTCAACCCGGCAGCGTTTGCCTCTATGACGATCTCACCGCCCAGGTTGCGGACCTCGATGCGTGCGCCTTCCTCCCACGTGAAAACTCTGGTGACTCCATCGGTCGCCGCACTCACGTGAGTGGTCATCGACGGAGCAGCGCTGGGTTTAGGGGACATACTCCAAGCATCGCGTACTCCGGGCCGGACGCGACGGCGAGAACTGTACGGCGAGACATGGGTGACGACTTCTTCGTCCCGAAGCAACTTGGGCGATGTCTGCGCCTTGGGCTGGTGTGCCGCGCACCTGTGCTGATGGTCCGTAAGCGTCCGCGCTCGTCCGCCGCTGTCTGCTGGCGTTGTCACGCAGTTAGACACTCACGCATGCTGCCCACAGCTCAGCAAGCGCAGGTCGTTCGAGACCATGACCTGAGCGAGGCGTCCGGCGATGGCCACGACTTCGGGCCAGGCTGATGCCTGAAGGTACTCAGCGTCGGTGTCGTGGGGTGCCTCCGCGGCGGCAGCGTTGAGCGCGACGCCGAGGGCCCGCATGAGAGTTACCTCTTCCTCCGTTCTCAAGCTGATGCCGAGAAACCGCTCAGGCTCATCGGCGTCACAGAAGTCATCGAAGAGCGCGTGGAAGACGTGGTCGATGTTCTCGAACTCCGAAGGGTCGAGCCACACGTCCCGCTGCCACGGTGGATTGGCCAGAGCCAAGACCACAGGTACGACGTGGACACGGTGATTCGCCATGACTTGGGCTTCTGCGCTCACGAGCCGAGCCTAGCGACCGCACCTTCAGAAGGCGCTGGTGTTTTCTGGAGCACCACTTTAGGAGAGAGGCGGGTGAGTGTGGGCGTTGACCTGGAGCTTCGATACCTGGTCAGCCTGCCGAGAACTCGACCGCGAGACACCCCCGTTGACCGTGGCTGACCCCTGCATCTGGCACGACAGTGGCACGAACATCAGCCGACGACAGTCCGCCACGACGGCGGGTGCGCCAGCCGACCACGCACGCGTGTGCCTCGCTGCGCCCCCACTGGCCTCAGCCACGTTACTGGCTTGTGTCGTCGACCAGAGCGGGCCACGACGGTCGGCCCCGTGAGGATGGTGCGCGAGCTCCCAGCTTGGGGAGCTGCAATCAACTACGGCCAGCTTGGACGTTGACCTGGGCGAACGGTCGGTCCGTGGCGTCGGGCTGGGCTGTACCCACCGTGCTCCCCCGCGGTCGGGGACCTGCTATTTTCAACGACTTGACTACTTGGGTCTAGGCGCCGTGACAACCTGTAGTCGTGACCCCTCAGCGACGCATCACAGAGTTCGGCATGGTCGCCGAACTCACCAGGTCAATCATGCTTGAGCCTCGTGCACTGCGCGATGAGAGCATTCCGAAAGAATTGCTCGAATACGCGAATGAGTGTCATCTCTATCTGATCGGGCATCGTCCGCTTACTGTCGTTGACCCTGACTCGCTCAGCGTGGATGACGATCTAATCACGGCACGATTCATTAGTTATGAACAGTCCGAAGATGCGATCGTGGAGTGCTTCTGGAGGCAGCCGGGATTGTCGGGTGCTGTAAGTATTGAATCGGACTGGCCGCACAATGTGCTGAAGATGAAGGACTCTTCGGGGCGTCAGATCGCGAGAGGGAACGCCAGTTATTTTCTGGCTTATGCCATGGCCCAGACAGATTCGGACATGGAAAGGATTCCAGTAGATTCCCAGTTTCTAGATCTGATGGTCGACTACGTGGGGAAGGCCTACGGTGCGGAAGGTAGTCGAGGGGCGATAACCCGGCTTCAGTCGCACAGTACACTCCAGAGGATTCTGACTGAACTTCCTCGGGATATGGAAGCCTGGATTGTTCTGCTAAATAGCGACTCGCAAACACTCTTCACGTCGATTGTGCCATCTGGTGAAAGAGGTGATGCTGCGGACTTGGAAGATGATCAGCACCTAGAGCGAGCCCTGAGCGGCCCGCTTAGAGAGGAGATGATCGTCGACTTCCTGGAAGGGTGCTTGATTAAGTATTTTCAACCCCCTTATAACGTGCAGCTAAAAAAGACATTCCCGCAGGCGTCTGCAAAGCCCTTGGCTGAACTCTATGCGCGAGATTTGAATCTGGTTGGTTTTGAGCTAGACACCAAACACCTCAGCATGCGACTGCGGTCAACAGAAGTGCGTCCTAGTTTCGGGCATGTAGTCATGTATCCCTTGCATGACCCAGAAGAACGCAAGGACATGTTTGATTTCGTTGACGATATTGAAGTGCTTCGTGCGCGCAGAGAGGATCCTGAAGCGATGAGTTGAGACTCGATTGATCCCCTTGCCGCCAGCCGCCCCAGCTCCGAAATGTGCGTCTCCTGTGAGTAGCTCTTCCTGAGTCTGCGTTTGAGATCTGCCGTATCCCGGGCTGGGTGGGGGCGATGAGCCCCGCGTGAGTGGTTCTGGGGTTGGGTATCTGCCGGATGGCCTAAGAGTCAAATACAGCAAACTGATATACGCCTTGAACGGTCGACATGAGGAATCGCTCACGAAGCTCATCTTTATCCGTGAACTCTTCAAGCTCCCGTCTCGAATAGAACTTGACCGCTCCATCCCTGAGGAAGTCAATATAGTAGTGGCGCATGATTCGACTCCCCAAATGCTCGGCGACTGGATCCGCAACTTCGATAATTATCGCCCGATGGGCAATTCTGATACACTCGCCAATCAATTCCCTCACAGCCTCCGCCGAAGCCATATGATGCAAAACATTCTTGCAGATGGCGACGGAGAATGTCTTGTCGGCAAAAGGGAGATCCGTGGCGTCGTGGTTTGTGTAAAGCAGCGAGGATGCTGGGTGCGGCAAGCTGCGCGTCTTTCGAATCAATTCGATCTGACTCCACGCCACATCGTTTCCGACCACGATCGGAATATCCCCCCTCTCTGCCAGCGCATTACATAGCCCATTCTCGCCGCATGCTACATCGATTATCGAATGCGGACTAACTTCCCGTATGGCCTCGTCAATCACCTTGGCCACATCGCCAAGACTCTGCTCGCACACATATTCAGATGCGGCGCGCATGACTGGCTTGACGACCGTGTCATGAAATTGATACCGGTTTCGATATAGCTCATTCCGGGATATTTCATTGTCATGGAATGGAATCCGGCCCCGCTCTTTACTTGCCAGGCACTCTTGCGCCACGCCCAAAACCTTCGCGTTCTGCAAAGGGGTGACCGAACCGAGAGGGGTGTCGATATCGACGAGCTGAGCGCGAGTTCGCTTCACGCTTCGCAACTTCTGATCGGTGTCTCGACCCCGTATCCTACCCATAAAAGCAATGCCTTTATGGGTCCACTCGCGCCCCTCGCACTGAAAGACATGAGACAAGAAAGCAATAGGAACAATATCGGCCAACTGGACGCCCGACAATGCCTCCTGGGCGATCTCATTGGCCGCAACGATGAAGTCTTCTTGCGCATCCTGCCTCAGGCCCTCACCCAAAAGAGTCCACAATATGCCTTCATTCATAAATATCCTCTCGACCAGGATTCTATGGTCGATTACATATGGAACGATCAGAGAGAAATGATTCACCCTGCGGCAGTATTCGAACGCCGCACTATTCACCTGAAATGTATCGGAGAGTGACGGGGCCTCTCGATAAAGGCGTCTATAGGTGTCAAATTGCCGCTGGGCCACATCGCTCGCACTTAAGGCATTTTCTCGAGTCGGTGGATTCAGCCTAGACATTTCCATCCCTCACAGCCGATTCGACTCCAGCTGGGTCTTCTTCCAGCTTGCACCCCAACGGCAAAGCATGCACCTGCGCCGGAGCGACACCTGGGCTTGTTTGAGGCGAACCACCGACAACGGCTGCCGTCGGCGAGGGGCTGGCGGACTGTCTACGAGGATTGCCGCACAAGCGGTCGTGGGCCGGGCTGGTCTCGTGGACGGCCAGGAGCAGGCCGAGGGTGTAGGCGACGATGAACCGCTTGCGGCCCTTCAATTTCTTGCCCGCGTCGAAGCCCCTGGTGGCAGCAGGGACGGTGTTGGCAGTACGGACTCGCACCGCCTCGCCTCCATCAAGATCGACGGCGCCCGCCGCATCCCTGCCCACGCCGTCACCGACTTCGTCCTCGGCCAGATCGAGGAGGCTGCCTGATGGCCAGTCAGCGCAAGCGCAATCCGAACGGCGCCGGCACCATCACCAAGCGCAAGGACGGCCGCTTTCAGTGCGTGGTCTACGTGCTCCAACCGGACGGCACCCGCGCCCGCAAGTTCGCCTACGGCAAGACATGGGCCGAGTGCGACGCCAAGCGCCGGGAGCTGCTCGACAAGGTGGACCAGGGCGTGGCCGTGCCCACCAAGTCGGCCAAGCTCTCCGAGTGGCTGCCGTACTGGCTGGACAACGTCATCAAGCCCCGGCGCAAGCTCAGCACCTTCGACAAGTACGAAGCGCACGTCCGCCTCTACCTGGTGCCTCTCCTCGGTGGCAAGCGGCTCGAAAGCCTCGGCGTCGCCGACGTCCGCCGCTTCCTCATGCGCCTGGAGAAGGAGACGACCGCCGCAACCGCCAAGAAGTCGCACCGGGTTCTGCGCTCGGCGCTGACCTCCGCCTGCCGTGAGGAACTCATCACGCGCAACGTCGCCAAGCTCGTCGAGCCGCCGCGCACGGACAATCGGGAGTTGCAGCCTGGAGCCTCGACGAGACGCTCGACTTCCTCGCGGCCTCTCGTAAGGATCCGCTCTACGCGGCCTTCGTCCTCGCCATCGCCATGGGCCTGCGGCGGGGCGAGATCATCGGTCTCCGCTGGTCCGACCTCGACCTCGACAACCGCGTCCTCTACGTCCGCCAGCAGACCCAGCGCCGTCGCGGCGTCCTCTACGACGACGACCCCAAGAGCCGCCGTCGTCGTGTCGTCCCGCTGCCCGCGCTCTGCATCGCGCCCTTGCGCTGGCACCGGATGCGGCAGGCGGCGGCTCGGGCCAAGGCGGGGGAGACCTGGCAGGAGTCGGGCTACGTCTTCACCACCCGTACCGGTCGTCAGGTCGAGCCGCGGAACGTCTACCGCTCCTTCACCCGCGTCGCCCAGTCCGCCGGCCTCCGCGTGATCCGGCTGCACGACGCCCGGCACGGCACCGCCACGCTCCTCACGGCGGCCGGGGTCGCACCGCGCGTCGTGATGGAGATCCTCGGGCACTCGCAGATCAGCATCACCATGGACGTCTACACGCACGTCGTGCAGGACACGCAACGGGAAGCCATGAGCCACATGGACCGGCTGCTGCGGAAGAGGCGCCCCGGTCGTCAGTGACCGTTGTCGTTGATGTCAGATCTGGATGTCAGAAGGGGTCCACCTCCGAAAAATCGGAGGTGGACCCCTTCTGAACTGGTGCCCCCGGCAGGATTCGAACCTGCGACACCCGCTTTAGGAGAGCGGTGCTCTATCCCCTGAGCTACGAAGGCGGGGCTTGGGTGAAACCTTGCGCGGGACTCGGTGCACGAGTCGTGGCCAGGTCTCTCGGTCAAGCCCTGAGCGACCTGAGGCGGCAGCTGCGGCGAGGCGGTGGGCGGAGCCCGCGTGACACGCCGCAGCGCCCGTCGGGGCGCTCGATCAACAGACTACCGGATCGAGGCTCGGACGGGCGCTGGTGTATCGGAGCGGAGGGGGTGGCCAGGCTGTGTGGCACGCGTGTCGCCACGAGGGAGCACCCTCCCGAGCCGGAGGCGTAGCCCACTGCACCTCCGGTTCGGACGGGACGGGAGTCGGGAGCCGTCACACGCGGGCGGTCATGACCTGCCGAGCAGGCGCCAGATCTGGTTCTTCTTGGTGGTCAGGGTGCTGCCGGTGTCGCAGGTCCACTGGTGGACGAGGGCGCCGGGGGCGGTGGAGACGGTGCTGACGTCGACGCACTTGCCGCTGTGTACGGCGACGAGCTGGTAGTCGTGACTGTTGCCGAGTGCGGTCACCGGTCGGAGGGTGAACCGCTGGTTGTCGGCGCCGGTGCAGGTCCACTGCTGGACGGCGGCGGCGTTGGCGGTGGAGATCCGGGAGATGTCGAGGCACTTGCCGCTGGAGTGGTTGACGACGGTGTAGGTGTCGGTGGTGCCGCTGACGGGGTGGAAGTCGAAGATCTGCTCCTGGCCGCTCGTGCAGGTGTTCTGCCGGTACTGGGTGCCGTCGGCGGCGGACTGGCCGGGGTTCTCCAGGCAGAGCGAGCTGTGCTGGGCGACGGCGGTGGAGGAGAAGCCGGTCGCGGCGCCGGTGTGGAGGTTCTGCGGCGCGAAGGAGATCTCGTCCAGGTGGGGCGCGGAGCTGGAGCGCATGGGCTGGCCGATGTCGCTCCCGCCGCCGGAGTAGACCACGCCGATGGTCGTGCCGTCGTAGTCGTAGAGCTGGGAGGCGGTGAACTTGACCGTGTTGGCGCCCTTGGCCAGGGTCACGGGGACGGTGTGGGTGGCGAACTGGTTCCAGTGCAGGGTGCTGGCGAAGTTGACGCGGGTGGCGGCGCGGCCGTTGACGCTGACGTCGGCGTGCTCGGCGTACAGGTCGGGGTTGTAGTGGTTGGAGGGCAGTTCCTCGGCGTTGGCGTAGCGCATGGTCATGGCGTAGGTGCCGGCCGTGGGCGCGTCGACGGCGAGGGTGAGGGAGTTGGCGGTTCCGTTGCCGATGCCGGTGACGACTTTGCCGTCGGCCTGGCTGTAGGTGGCGTCGGCGGCCGCGGCGCCGGTGAGGGTGCCGCTCTCGGCCTTGTAGGTGACGACGTTGCCGGTGGTGACGGCGTCGCCGGCGCCGAACGGGGTGACGGCCAGGTCGTCCAGGGTCAGGGTGCCGCCGGTGCCGGTGACCTGGACCTTGTTGATGCCGGCGGTCAGGTGGACCCGGTTGCCGGAGGTGGACCAGGCGCTGGTCGTCGTGCCGGAGAGGATCTGGTCGTCGGCGCTCGCGCCGTTGACCGTGAGAGAGGCCCGGCCGGTGTTGCGGTAGCGGGCTGTCAGGTCGGCGTAGCCGTCCTGCGCGGAGTAGACCCAGAACGTGGCGGACTTTCCGGAGGTGAGGTTGACCGAGCCCGCGCCGGACTGGCCCTGGGAGGCGTAGGCGGCGGTGCCGCTGTCGGAGAGGGCGGCCTGCTCGGCCTCGTAGAGCGTGGTGCCCTGGACCGCGGCGTTCCGGTACCTCAGGTCGATCTTGTCGACGAGGGCGTCGCCGGTGGTCTTCGCGCCGTTGTCACCGGTGGTGGCCAGGGTGACGGTGTGGCTGCCGGAGGTGAGGTGCACGGTGGTGTCGCTGTGCCCCCAGACCACCCACTGGAAGCCCACCGGCAGGTCCATCCTGGTCGAGGCGCCGCCGTCGACCCGCATGTACACGTCCGTCGGGCCCTTGACGTCGGCGTCCTTGGCGTAGCTGTTGCCGAACACCGACAGGTCGTAGTCGCCGGTGGTGGGCACGGAGACCGGGAAGGAGATCACCGTGGTCGAGCCGGTGCGCAGACCGCCGACGTCCTTGGTGCCCGAGGTGGCGAACTTGCCGACGTTGCCGGTCGTGCCCTCGGTGTTGATGTTGTAGCCGCTGCCGCTGAGCGTGGCGTTCTCGGCCTCGTACGTGCCGGTCCAGGTGCTGTCGGAGGCGGTGGCGCTGCCGGTGCCCCCGGGAGAGACGATCACCTGGTACGCGGACATCGCGTCGAGGGTGAGCGGGAGGGTGATCGAGCCGTCGGAGCCCACGGCGACGTCGGCGTCCGAGAGCCGGGTCGGGGTGGCCGCCGCGCCGATGTAGCCGCTGTAGCGGTCCTGGAACACGCTGACGTGCACGGTGCTGCCGAAGACCGCGGGGTCGATGTTCTTGATCACCGTGCTGGAGGCGCCGCTGGTGCCGCCGCCGGCGAGGATCACGCGGGCCTGCTTCTTGGCCGTGTCCAGGCTCGCCACGCCCTGGAGGGTGTACGCGGCGTCGGCCTCGGTACTGGTGACCTTGACGGTGTTGCCGCCCTTCATGGAGCTGTACCAGTTGTACAGCCACCACTGGGCGTTGGGGGTGTTCTGGGCGGCGGCGGAGTCGCCGAGGTTGCCGTTGATGTTCCAGTACGGCAGGTTGCCGTCGACCTTCTCGTCCTCGAGGGCCGCGATCCACTGGACCATCTGGCCGGGGTCGGTCAGGTGGTAGCGGTGGGCGTACTCGTTGAGGTTGACGGTGAGGGGAGAGGTGATCCCCGCGGCGGTCTCCACCGCGCGGTAGGCGTCGACGGTGCTGCGGACGCCGGCCGGGCTGCCCAGGGTGTGCCAGGTCACCACGTCGGGCAGGCAGTTGTTGGCCTTGCAGTAGGTGAGGAACCCCTTGAGGGAGGAGTCGCTGTAACCGGCGCTGTTGGGTCCCGCCAGCCGCGCCTGGGGCCAGATGCCCTTGATGAAGTCGTACGTCTGGCGCCACTCGGCGTTGAAGTTGGCCAGCGCGCTCGCGTTGGTGCGCATGCCGTTGAACCAGCCTATGTCGGGCTCGTTGTAGGGCACGAAGACGATGTGGCTCGCGTAGGGGCTGGCCTTCGCCTGCTCGACCTGGGTTCTCATGTACCCCTGGTACTGCGCGTAGCTGGTCCGTTCGTAGACCCCTCGGTACACGTCCGTCATGTAGATCATGACGTCCCTGCCGCCGCTGTCGACGAACGGCTCGGCGACCTCCAGGGCGTCCGAGCCGGGGTGCTGCTGGCCGTCCTGGTACTTGGTGTTGGTGGTCTGCAGCCCCATTCCCTCGATGAGGTTGTTCGTCGGCACGTCCGGTCCGTACAGGCCGTACAGCGCCCCGGACGCGCCGCCGCGGAAGGCTCCGGTGGAGGTGGCGAGGTCGACGGTGAGGGTGGGGGTGGCCGCGGAGGCCGGCGTCGCCGTCACGGTGGTGACGGCGGCCACCACGGTCAGCGGGAGCAGCGTCCTGGTGATGCCGTGGAGGAGGCGTCTCTTGGCCGAGCGCCTCTGCCCGAGTCTTGGCATGTGCTTGCGTCCCTTCAGGGATGGGGCTGGTTGTCGCTGCGTCGGCCCCCGTGCCGGACGTGTGGGTGGGTGTCGCCCGAGGGTCAGGCGACGGTGGTGGTGACGCTCGCCCCGGCTTCCGCGCCGCGACGTTCGTGGTCCCGGGCGAGGAGGAGGTAGCTGCTCGCGGTCCAGGTGTAGGCGCGGTCGCGCAGTCCCTCGCCGGTCAGGGCGTCGAAGTTCTCGGCGAAGCCCGAGGACTCGCACAGGGCGCGGAAGCGGGCGCTGATCTCGTCCGCGAGGCGAACGTGCCCGGCGCGGCGCAGGCCGTCCTCGACGAGCACGGTGGCCGGGGCCCAGATGGGGCCGCGCCAGTAGCCGTCGGGCTCGTAGTGCGGGGAGCCGGGGTGTTCGGTGGCCAGGCCGAACGCGGTGAGGTGGGCCTCGATCCGTTCGGCCAGCCGGTCGCGGACCGCGGCGGGCAGCCGGTCGCCGAGCACGATCGGCATCAGGTCGAGCAGGCTGGCGCTGGGGGTGCGGGCTCCGCCGTGGGCCGGGCGGCTCAGGAACCGTTCGCCGTCCCACAGTTCGTCGAGCAGGGCCGCCTGGAGGTCGTCGGCGGTGGCGGCGCGCCGCCGGGCGTCCTCGGGGAAGCCCAGTTCCTCGGCCAGCCGGGCCAGTTCGTCGAGTTGCAGGATCAGCAGGGCGGTGAGGTCGGCGGTGACGGCGAGACGCCCCGGGTCGAAGGTGGTGGCGTTGTCCCAGCCGCTGTCGTTGCCGTGCTGATAGTGGGGCAGGGCGGTGTCGGGTGCGCGCCGCGCGGTGAGCCAGAAGTCCGTCCAGCGGGTGAGCCGGTCGTACGCCTCGGTCAGCTGGGCTCGGGTGAGCGGCTCGGGGAGCCGTCGGCGCAGGTTGCCGAGGGCCCAGCCGTGGATGGGCGGTTTGACGAAGTTGTAGAGGACCTCGGAGTGGGTGACGGAGTCGGGGAGCGCGCCGGCGGCGTCCTGGTGGTCGAAGGGGAGGGAGTACTGGTCCCAGGCCAGCTCGGGACAACCCGGCGCCAGGGCGAGGGCGTTGAAGCAGTGGTCCCAGCTCCACACCTTGTCCATCCAGTGCTTGGACATCAGCACGGCGGGCCGGGTGACGAGTCCGGCCGGGAGCACGGTCGCCGACCACACCACGTAGGCGGCGAGTTCGGCGGCCGGGGTGGCCTCCGAGCGCCAGGGCGCGACGGTGCCGGCGAAGCCGGCGAACAGCTGGCGCGCCGCCTCCCGGACCTCGCCGAACGTCGCCGGGGAGTGGAAGGGCGGTCGTGCGGTCTCGTGTTCCTCGATCGCGATCTCCCACGAGCCGTCGGCCCCGGCGGCGACCGTCAGACCGCGGTCGCCGTCGCCCAGCGCCTGGGATCCCAAGACGGCGGTGACCGTGCCCGACAGCACGGTGATCCGGTAGCGGCGGCCGGTCTCGTAGGAGGTGAACACGTGCGCGCCGTCCACCGGATCGCGGTAGAAGTAGGTCCCGCCGAAGGGGGTCAGGGCGTGCGCCGCCGCGGTGACCCGCAGGTCCAGTCCCTCGCCCCGCACGCGCACGGTGTCGGGCGACTCGTAGGCGAGGTCCACCCGCCCGGCCGCGCCGCTCCAGCCGAGCAGGCCCGGCGTCGCCTCGACGGAGGTCTCCGCCCGCTCGCCCGTCGCCGCGTCGAGGGGAACGAGGCGCAGGACGGCGTGCATGCCGTTCTGGTGCGAGACGAGGTGGAGGTCCTCGGCGAGCGTCCGCTCCGCCAGCACGGGGGAGACGCCGAACCAGGAGCCGTGGGTGCTGAAGGGTATGTCGAGGACGGAGAAGGCCGGGCCGGCCGGTGCGGCGGTCATGGAGGCGGCACTCATTTCTTGTGCGGGGGCGGTCGGCGGTTCGCGGTTCGCGGTTCGCCGGACGGGGCGACGGTGCTCGCGCGGCGGCTCGTGGGGAGCGCGGCGACACGGGTGGTGCCGGGGTCAGTCCTTGACCGCGCCGGCGGTCACGCCGGCGGCGACGTAGCGCTGGGCCAGGACGAGGATGACCGCGGCCGGCAGCGAGGCCACGACGGCGGTGGCCATGATGGCGTTCCACTGCTGGTTGTTGTTGCCGATGTAGTGGTAGATGCCGAGGGTGATCGGCTCGTGGGCGCCGCCGTTGACGAGCGTGCTGGCGAAGACGAAGTCGGACCACGACCACAGGAAGGCGAACAGGGACACCGTGACCACGGAGTTGCGGCTCATCGGCAGGACGATCGCCCAGAACGTGCGCAGTGGTCCGGCCCCGTCCGTCTTCGCGGCCTGCAGCAGTTCGCCGGGGATGCCGGACATGAACGCGGTGAAGATGAGGACGGCGAACGGGACGGCCAGCGTGGAGTCGGCGACGATCAGGCCGGGCACGGACTGGAGCATGCCGAGCTGCAGGTAGATGGCGTAGAAGCCCATCGCCATGATGATGCCGGGGATCATCTGGGCGGCCAGCAGCACGAAGTTGAGGATGCCGCGGCCGCGCGGGCGCAGTTTGGCCAGCGCGTAGCCGGCGGGTGCGGCCAGCGCCACGGTCAGGGCCACCGTGCCGAGGCCGATGACGAGGCTGGTGCCGAGGTAGGGCAGTTGCTGGTCGACGACGGCCCGGTAGCCCTCCAGGGTCGGGTGCGCGGGGAACAGGTCCGGCGGGCTCTTGCGCATGTCCTGGTCGCGGGTGAAGGACACGTTGAGCATCCAGTAGACCGGGAACAGCATGACCGCGGTCAGCAGCACGCCGACGGCCGTCTTCACCCAGGTGCGGCGGCGACGGTTCGGGACCGTCCGTGCGTGCGTCATGACAGTGCCTGCTTTCGCTGGACCCGGACGTGGATCAGGCCGAAGACCAGGGCGGCGACGACCAGCAGGTTGCCGACGGCCGCTCCGGGGCCGAAGGCGGGCAGCAGGTTGCCGAAGCCGAGCCGGTAGGACCAGGTGGCGAAGGTGGTGGACGAGTCGGCCGGGCCGCCCTTGGTCATGATCCAGATGATGTCGAAGACCTTGAGCGTGTAGACGAGGCCCAGCAGGAGGGTGATCGCGGACACCGGCCGCAGCAGGGGGAAGGTGATGCGCCAGAAGCGCTGCCAGGCGTTCGCCCCGTCGAGCGCGGCCGCCTCGTACAGGCCGGCGGGGATGGACTGCAGACCGCTGTAGAGCACGACGAGGTTGAAGGGGACGCCGATCCAGATGTTCGCGATGATCACCGAGGCCAGCGACCAGGACGGCGAGGTCAGCCAGTTCACCGGACCGATGCCGACGGCGTGCAGGGCGGCGTTGACGATGCCGGAGTCGCTGTTGAGCATCCACGACCAGGTCGACGCCGACACGATGAGCGGCAGCAGCCACGGCACCAGGAACAGCGCCCGCAAGGTGGCGGAGAGCCGGAAGCTCTGGTTGAAGAAGACGGCGAGCGCCAGGCCGATCGCGTACTGGAAGACCAGGCACACCGCGGTGAACGCCGCCGTGTGCAGCAGCGCCGGAGCGAACGTCGGGTCGTCGAACACGATCCGGTAGTTGGCCAGGCCCGTGAACGGCGCGTCACCCCGGACGAAGGAACGCACGGTGTAGTGGCGCAGGCTCAGGTCGATGTTGCGGTAGAGCGGATAGGCGTAGAAGAGGACGAGGTAGAGGGTCACCGGGGTGAGGAACGCCCAGGCGGCCCACTGCGGGGAGGCGGGACGACGCCGGGCCGGGGTGCGGGCCGGGGGCGGGGCGACGGTCGCCGCCCCGTTCCGGTCGCGTACCGGCCGGCGGTCCGGCGACGTTGTCGTGTGCTTCATCGGCTGGCCGGGGTCCTGGTCACTTGGCGGCGGCGGACTGGGCTGCGGTCAGCGCGTCCTTCGGCGACGCCGACCCGCTGAGAGCGGACTGCACGGCCTTCCACAACTGCTCCGAGATCTTGGGGTATTTGGTGCCCAGGTCGTCACTGGTGCGTCCCTTGGCGGCGTGCACCGCGTCGACCCAGGGCCCCAGTCCGGGGTCGGCCGCGACCTGCTTGGCCTGGACCTCGGCGGTGGGAGCCACGTAGGACAGCGTCGTGTCGGTGGCGAGCAGGTTCTGGCTGCTGCTCAGGCAGGACACCAGCTTCTGCGTGGTGGCGTAGCGGCCGGTGTCGTCCTGCACCGGGACGGTGACGAACTCGCCGCCCGTCGGTGCCGCGGCGTCTCCTCCGGTGGCGGCGGGGACGGGGATGACGCCGTAGTCGAAGCCGGCCTTCGCGGCGCCCGCGAGCTGCCACGTGCCGTTCTCCGCGAACGCGTAGTCGCCGGTCGCGAACTCCTGCCAACTGGTCGTCTGGGTGTTGTTGATCACCGAGTTGGGGGCGTAGCCCTTGTCCAGCCAGCCCTTCCAGAGCGCCAGCGCGGAGACCGCCTGGTCGGAGTCGAGTGCGGTCAGCTGGGCTCCGGCGCCCCAGTACCAGGGCAGGAACTGGAAGCTGCCCTCCTCCGTGCCGATCGCGGAGAACGTGATGCCCTTCTTGCCCGCCGTCTTGACCTTCGCCAGCGCCGCCGTCAGCGACTTCCAGTCCTTGACCGAGGAGACGTCCACCCCGGCCGCCTTCAGCACCGCCTTGTTGTAGTACAGGGCGAGGGTGTTGGCGCCGATGGGCGTGCCGTAGGTCTTCCCCCCCGACTGGCCCGCCGCGAGCAGGTTGTGGTCGACCTTCGAGACGTCCAGCTTCGTGTCGTCCGTGGAGGTCAGCACGCCCGCCTCCGCCAGGGTCGACACCACCGGGTTGTCGACGATGAGGACGTCCGCGGAGTTGCCCTGCTGCGCCGCCAGCAGCGCCTTGTTCGTCAGGTCACCGGTGTCGAACGCGGTCCGCTTGACCTTCACGCCGGCCTTGGCGCCGCAGCCGTCCAGCAGCTTCGCCCACGCCGAGCTCTTGTCGAACTGGGGGTAGGGGTCCCAGATGGTGAACGTGCCGCCGTCCGAGCCCTTCGTGGACGTGCCGCTCGCTCCGGAGGAGCACGCGGTGGCGCCGGCGGTGACGGCGACGACGGTCAGGACTGCGGCGGTGAGACGCCGTCCGGCGGATCTGTTCATGGCGTGTCCTCAATGGTTTTCGGCACGGGTGTGCCCTGGGATCGGCACGGATGTGCCCGGGAGATCGGCACAGACATGGGTGTGCCGTGAGAGCGGCACGGGTGTGCCGGGGAAGGGGTGATCCGGGGCCGCCGGGTTCACGGAACCCGGGCGGGGAGGGGAGGAGGGAGGAGGGAGGCCGGGGTGACGGCCGGGTGCGGTGGGTGGAGCGGAGGGCGCCGGCGGGGCGCCCCCGGTGACGGCTAGGGGTGCGTGGAGGCCGCGGGGTCCGCTCCCCGCTCGGCGGGAGTGGCTTCGGCGGGGCCGGGTCCGGCGGGTCCGGGTCCGGCGGAGGTGGGTCCGGCGGGTGCGGTGCTGGCCCGCAGCGAGATCGGCGGTGCGAGGAGGTGGTGCCGGGCTGGTGTGTCGGGGTGGTCGAGCCGTTCCACGAGCAGGTCGACGGCCAGGCGGCCCATCTGCTCCGCCGGCACGTCGGCCGCCGTGAGCTGCGGCGTCACCGTCTCCGCCCACCGGCCGGCCACGACCCCGGTGACGGAGAAGTCACGCGGCACATGACGGCCGGCCTGCGCCAGGCCTCGGTAGAGGCCGCCGAGCGCGGCCTCGTTCAGCGTGACCAGCGCCGTGGTGGCGGGATCGTCGTGCAGGATCCGCTCCAGGCAGGCGAGACCCGAGGCGGCGTCGTCACCGCAGCAGTACGTCCTGACGGTGAGGCCGCGTTCCGCGGCGGCCTTGGTGAACCCGTCGAGACCCCGGTGGGCCGATTCGTAGCCGGCCCGCAGCAGCTGCTCGGGCCGGTTGACGAAGGCGACCCTGCGGTGGCCCAGGTCCGCGAGGTGGTGCACACAGGCCGCCGCCAGCGCCGTGTGGTCCAGGCCCACCCACCAGCTGCCCTGCGGGTGGGCGGTGCGGCCGATGGCGACGGAGGGGAAGTCCAGCGCGGTGAGGTGGTCGAGCCGGTCGTCCTGCAGCCGGATCTCCATCAGGATCGCTCCGTCGACCCGCCGTTCGCCGAGCAGCCGCTGGAACGAGCGGTCGCTGTCCATGCCGCTCGGCGAGAGCAGCACGTCGTAGTCGTAGGCCGCGGCGGCCTCCGTCACGCTGCCGATGAAGTCCAGCTGCATGCCGGTGTAGTGGTTGCCGGCGGGCGGGAAGACCAGACCGATGGTGTTGGTCCGGCCGTTGGCCAGGGCCCGCGCACTCGCGTTGGGCTGGTAGCCCAGCTCGTCGATGACCCGCTGGATCTTGTCGCGGGTCTCCTCGGACACGGGGCGCTTCCCGCTGAGGGCGTACGACACGGTGCTCCGCGAGACACCGGCCCGCTTGGCGATCTCACCGATGTTCACGGGACTCCTTGCCGGGTTGATCGAATCGGTTCGACTGTTCCGGGGAACGACCGCGGCCGGGTGGCCGTTCATCGAACCGGTTCGCGTGAAGTGAAGGTAGGAGCAACCCGGACGGGTGTCAACGCCTCGCGCCGGATTTCTCGTAACGTCCCGGAAACGTCGGTGGTGGCGGGGCGCGGCCTGATCCGACAGCGCGTGGACCGCGCCCGCCGCCGGGCCGGGGGATGGTCCGTCGGGCGAAAAGCCCTCGTCCCGGCGGGTGCCCGGCGCCGTCAGGGAGAGGGGGCGGCGTCGGGGCGGCCCTCGCCGCCGGCCCCGCCAGGCCCGGCTCTGCCCTCAGGTCGACCTCAGGGTCGGCGAGGGACGGCCTCGGGCGGCGTCCGGTGGCGGAGGGTCCCGTGGGAGGGCCCCGTGGGAGGGGTCGCGTCCGGAGTGTTGTCGGCCGGTGGCTCCGGTGCTAGGTTCGTCGAACCGGTTCGATCGCTGTCACCGTCGAGAGCTTTCGAGAGCTGTGAGAGCTTTCGAGAGCTGTCGTCCGCGCCGAGGCGCCGAGCGCACACAGGCGCGCGGCGGCTGGGGACAGGGGGCGGGAGGCGGCGAGCGGGAGGCGTGTCGGAAGCGGCTCGGAGCAGTTCGGGAGCGACGGTCCGTCAGGTCAGCGGGACGTGGGTGAAGCGGGCTGCCGTGTGGAGGTCGGCCTCGATGCGTGAGGCCGTCGACCGCAGGGCCGGGAGGACGTCCCGCACGCACTCCTCGGCCGTACGGCGGGCGACATGCGTGGCCGCGTTCAGGGCGGCGACGGTGCGGCCCGCACGGTCGTGGATCGGGACGGCGATCGCCCGCACCCCCTGTTCGAGTTCCTCGTCCGCCAGGGCGTACGACGAGGCGGGGTCCGTGGGCGCCGCCAGCAGCACCCGTCCCAGCGATGTCGCGCGGGCGGGCAGTCGTGTGCCGACGCCGACGTCCACGCTCATGACGTGGCTCGCGGCGGCACGGGCCGTGTACTGGATCTCCTCGCGTGACGCGGTCAGCACCGCCAGCGACGTCGTCTCCCGGACCTCGTCCGCCAGCGCCGCCATGTGCGCAGCCGCGATCCGGGGGAGCGAGGTGCGGGAGAGCGGCGGGAAGCCGAGGGCGAGGACCCGTGGGGTGAGGGCGAAGGTGCGGGGGGTGGCCGGTGTCACCAGGCCCAGGTGCTGGTAGGTGATCAGCGCCCGGCGGGCCGTCGCCCGCGCGAGCCCGGTCGCCTTCGCGACCTCGGTGAGGGTGAGCTCGGCCCTGCCCTCGCCGAACGCCGTCAGGACGGTCAGACCCCGGGCGAGGGACTCGACGAACTCGCGGCCCAGTTCCTGTTTCGACGCCCCCGTCCAGACGGCCAGTCCCGCGGGCGGCGGGCCGGACTCCGCGGCCGGCGCGCTGCGCAGGTCGTCCTCCATCGCCACGACGGCCGTCCGCAGCCGTGGGAGCAGGGTGGCGCGCAGATCCTTCGCCGTGTGCCGGCTCGTGTGGCTGACGACGCTCGCCACGCACGCGATCCGCCCGGTGCGCGGGTCGCGGACCGGGACGGACACGGCCACCAGGCCCGGCTCGATCAGCTGGTCGTCCAGGGCGCAGTCCTCGTCCGCGGCCAGGGCCGTCCGGCGGGCGAAGCCGTCGTCGTCCGAGAGTGCGGGGGGCGGTGGCGGGACGGCCGGGAAGGCCCGGTCGTCCGGGTCCGCCGTGCGGCGGGCGCGCCAGGACCGCCACTCCTCGTCGGTCCACTCGGTGGCGAACAGCGGTCCCGGCGCGGTGCGTTCGGCCGGCAGCAGGTCGCCGATGCGGAAGCTCAGGGACATCGCGCGGCGGCGGGTCGCCTGGTGGATGAAGCGGATGCCGTCGCCGTCGGCGACCGCGAGGGACACGGACTCGTCGAGTTCGTCGGCCAGGGCGTCCGCCCGGGACGACAGCAGCGCCGGCAGGCGCAGGGCAGCCAGGTAGGCGTTGCCCAGTTCCATGACGCGGGGGGCCAGCACGGCGTCCCGGCCGTCGAGGCGGACGTATCCCATGCGGGCGAGGGTCGCGACGATCCGGTCGACCGTCGAACGCGCCAGACCTGTGCTCCGCTCCAGTTCGCTCGGACTCGCCGTGCCGCCCGCGTCGGTCAGCCGGCGCAGCACGGCGATTCCGCGGATCAGCGGCGTGACCGCCTCCGCCGGAGCGGGCGCGGCGGCCCCGGCGGACGAGGCGGGCGCGCCGGCCCCGGGAGACGGGGCGGGCGCGGGCGTCCTGGTCGCGGGCATGCGGTGGGTTCTCCGATACGGGCGGTACGGGGGTGCGGCGCCGGTACGGGGGACCGGGCGCCGCGCACTGCGGGGGTGGCGGGGCGGCCTGCCTGCCGCCGCGCGGTTGCCGCCCTACGGTAGTCCCGGGGCCGTCCCCTCATCGGCCGGGGCCGACCGGACGTGTCCTGCCTACCGTCGGGTCACCCGCACCCGGTATCCGTCCTCGGAGTCCGTCCCCGTGACCGTGATCCGGATGCCCCTCTTCGGGTCCTTGAAGGACTGGCCCGGGGCGAAGGGGGCGTCGGAGAGCTCGGCGTGGACGTTGGGGCTGCGGGTGCAGCCACCGCTGTCGGGGTGGGAGTCGTAGACCGTCACCGGGCCCATGCCGGTGTCGACGTCGGCGTCCACCTTGTAGATGAGGACGCCCGGGCGGCACACCGCCTCGTCGTTCCCGCCGCGTGCGCGCATTTCGACGGCGTAGCCGGTGCGGTCGCTGAGCGGGACGAAGACGAGTTTCGGTCCGCCCGCGCGCGCGAGGGGCGTCAACGGGTACTCCGTCGTGCCCGGTGTCGCCGCGCAGGCGATCTGGGAGGCGTCCAGCCAGCCCAGTTTCCACTTGTGCCAGCCGAGCAGGTCGTTGTTGGCCCCCCAGTCCTCGCTCATGATGTCCCAGTGGCCGACGGCCCCGCCGCCCTCCTGGGTGTAGAGGTCGGGCAGGCCGAAGACATGGCCGTTCTCATGGGGCAGGACCCGGTAGCCGGTCCGGTCGTAGGAACCGGAGCCGTCGTCCTGGCGGGAGTACACGAACGAGGCGTTCGCCACCGACACCCCGTCGGCGACCGGGGCCTCCGCGTTCCCGGCGAACGTCACCGACAGGACCGTGTCCAGCGCGGAGGGGCCCGCATTCGGGGTGATCAGCACGTTCAGGAGGTCGTAGTCGCGGAAGTCCACCGTCGGGTCGGCGGCGCCCACGATGTCCTGGACGAGTTCGCGGTAGCCGGGCTCGAACGGTGCGCCGCGCTCTATGCCGTACGCGTGGAACGACTTGGGCATGCGCAGCCAGTGCCGGACGGGCGTCTCGGCGCGGTAGTCGAGACGCCCGTAGGAGGCCGTGCGGAACCACTGCTCGGTCTGCGGGAAGAACTCGCGGTAGCGGCTCAGCGCGCTGCCCCGGCCGTGCGCATCGGAGAAGTCGATCATGAGAGTGAGGGCGCGGACGACGCCGGTGGAGCGGGAGTAGCCGCCTGCGGTGGGCACCCCTTCGGACATCTGGACGGAGGCGCCCCCACTGATCATGCACGGGGCGAGGGCGGCGGTGGGGGCCACGGTGAGGGGGCCGGCGCCGGCCGTCGTGGAGCCGGGGTCCGGGGTGAGGCGCCCGCTGCCCGCGGACGAGCTGAGGGCGAGCGTCAGGACGGTGACCGAGGCGAGCGCGGCGGCGCGGCGCGTGCGTATCCGGCGGTGGCGGAGGTCCCGGGCAGTGCGCGCGGACTGCGGCTGCATGCGGGGGCCTCTCGCTCCGGGCAGCCACCGGTCACCGGCTGCGTCCTGATCACCTCCTGATCACCCTCTTTGAGGGCGCACTCGGGCGCGCGCTGGAGGAGACCGATCGTGGGTTACCGGCAGGTAAGGGACTGCGGCGAAGCGGCGGGGCGACGGGCGCGGAACGGCCGCGGAGCGGGTGCGGGGCAGGCGCGGAGCGGATGTGGAGCGGATGTGGAGCGGATGTGGAACGGGGTCGGCAGACGTGTGGCCCAGGTCACATCGAAAACTTCCGGGTCCGGGAAATAAGCGGGGATGCCGTCCCCGTTTAGCTAGGTGTCCGAGTGAAACGGGGACTCGCTCCCCGGATCGCAGCCACAGACGTCCGTGTCGCACCACGCGTCACACGAACCTCAGACAGGAGTACGCCGTGCAGACCGCGACCGCTGTCCCCGCAGAGCGCAAGGCGACCCGGCCCCGCGCCGACGCCCTGCGCAACCGGGAGCGGATCGTCTCCGCCGCCCGCGAGATGTTCACCGAGTTCGGCCCCGACGTGCCGCTCGACGAGATCGCCCGCCGGGCCGGCGTGGGAAATGCCACGGTGTACCGCAACTTCCCCGACCGGGACGCGCTGGTCCGCGAGGTCGTCTGCTCGGTGCTGGACCGCACGGTCCGGGCCGGACAGACCGCCCTCGCCGAGACCGGTGACGCGTTCGAGGCGCTGGAGCGCTTCGTGCACGTCTCCGCCGACGAACGGATCAGCGCGCTGTGCCCGATGATCTCCAGCACCTTCGACGAGCACCACCCCGACCTCGAGGCCGCCCGCGAACGGTGCGAGCGGATCATCGAGGAGGTCATGGACCGCGCGAGGGCGGCCGGGCAGCTCAGGCCCGACGTCGGCGTGGGGGACGTGATGATCGCGGTGGCCCAGCTCAGCCGGCCCCCGGCCGGTACGGCCTGCCCGAGCGCCGACCGCTTCCTCCACCGCCACCTGCAGCTGTTCCTGGACGGGCTGCGGGCCCCCGCCCCCTCCGTGCTGCCGGGGGCGGCCGTGACCATGGAGGATCTGCGCCGGCTCTGACGGCCGGTCCCTGACCGATTGGTTTCCCGTACCGCAGCAGTCATCACCGAGCAGCAGTCATCACCGAGCAGTCACCGCCGAGAACTCGGCACCGCGCGGCCGTCACAAAGGCGGGCGACCGGCCGTCAGTGAAGATGTGCCGCCACGTCGCTCCACCTGCTCTTCGTCCACTTTTCGTCTCTTGGCTCCAGCTTCTTCCGTTTTTTCCGTCACGAAGTACCGAAGCGGGTATTCCCATGTCTGAAACAGTCCAGAAGGCCTCGGCCCCGGCCCCCGGCAAGGGGGGCGGGCCGGACGCCAACCGCTGGAAAGCGCTGGCCTTCATCGCCCTCGCCCAGCTGATGGTCGTCCTCGACGCGACCATCGTGAACATCGCGATGCCCTCGGCCCAGCAGGACCTCGGCATCTCCGACGGCAACCGGCAGTGGATCGTCACCGCCTACGCCCTCGCCTTCGGCGGTCTGCTGCTGTTCGGCGGCCGCATAGCCGACCTGTGGGGCCGCAAGCGCGCCTTCGTCGTCGGCCTCGGCGGCTTCGCCGCCGCCTCCGCGCTCGGCGGCGCCGCCGTCAACGAGGCGATGATGTTCGGCGCCCGCGCGCTCCAGGGCGCGTTCGGTGCGCTGCTCGCGCCCGCCGCGCTCTCCCTGCTCGCGGTGATGTTCACCGACGCCAAGGAGCGCGCCAAGGCGTTCGGCATCTACGGTGCGATCGCCGGTGGCGGCGGCGCCGTCGGCCTGATCCTCGGCGGCTTCCTCACCGAGTACCTGGACTGGCGCTGGACGTTCTTCGTGAACATCCCGTTCGCGATCGTCGCCGCGGCCGGCGCGTACTTCGTCATCCGTGAGCCGGAGGGCGGCCGCAACCGTTCGCCGCTCGACATCCCGGGCGTCATCCTCTCCACCCTCGGTCTGGTCTCCCTGGTCTACGGCTTCACCCGCGCCGAGTCGGAGGGCTGGAGCGACTCCGTGACCATCGGCATGTTCGTCGCGGCGGCCGTCCTGCTGGCCGCCTTCGTGATCGTCGAGTCGAAGGTCAAGGCCCCGCTGCTGCCGCTGCGCGTGATCACCGAGCGCAACCGCGGCGGGATCTACCTCTCCCTCGGCCTCGCGATCATCTCGATGTTCGGCCTGTTCCTCTTCCTGACCTACTACCTGCAGATCGTGAAGGGCTACACGCCGGTCAAGACCGGGTTCGCCTTCCTCCCGATGATCGCGGGCATGATCACCGGCTCCACCCAGATCGGTACCCGTCTGATGACCCGGGTCGCCCCGCGTCTGCTGATGGGTCCCGGTTTCCTGGTCGCCGCCCTCGGCATGCTGCTCCTGACCCGGCTGGAGATCGACTCCTCGTACACGGCCGTGCTGATGCCGGCGATGCTGCTGCTCGGCCTCGGTATGGGTACGGCGTTCATGCCGGCCATGTCCCTGGCCACGTACGGCATCGAGCCGCGGGACGCCGGTGTCGCCTCCGCGATGGTCAACACCTCGCAGCAGGTGGGCGGCGCGATCGGCACCGCCCTGCTGAACACCATCGCCGCGTCCGCGACGACCTCGTACATCAAGGACCACATCGCCGGCGCCGCCTCCAAGCCCCAGCAGCAGCTGGTGCAGCTGGAGGGCATGGTGCACGGCTACACCAGCGCCATCTGGTTCGCCGTCGGCATCCTGGTGGCGGCCGCCGCGATCGCCCTCACCTTCATCAACGCCGGCAAGCCGGACATGGGCGCGGTCGCGGGTTCGGGGTCGAAGGACGCCGAGGACGCGGTCCCGGTGATGGTCCACTGACCCGCCCGGGACATCCGACCCGCCCGGGACGTCCCACCGGCCCGGGCGGCTGACCCGCCCACGGGTCTAGCGGAGCCAGGGCAGGTCCGCACCCGCTTCGTTGGGCTGAAGTCCCTCGGCGATGATCTGCATGATCTCGCCGAGGGACTTCTGCTGTTCCGCGGAGAGCCGGTCGAAAAGCGCGTTGCGCACGACGGCGACATGGCCGGGCGCGGCGCGCTTGAGCATGTCCAGTCCCGCGTCCGTCAGCACGGCGAACTGACCGCGCTTGTCGGAGGGGCAGTCCTCACGGCGCACCCAGCCGTTCTTCTCCAGACGCGCGATGGCGTGGGAGAGGCGGGAGCGGGTGATCTTGGCGTGCATGGCCAGTTCGGTCATCCGCAGTCGCCGGTGGGAGGACTCGGCGAGCTTGACCAGGAGGCCGTAGTAGACGTGCGGCATGCCCGCATCCCGTTGCAGCTGCCGGTCCATGTGGTCCTCTAGGAGGGTGGTGGCGTGCACGTAGGAGCGCCAGACGAGCTGCTCCTCTGCGGTGAGCCAGCGCGGGTGCGGCTCGTCGACGGATGTGGGTGCCTTCTTCATGTACTCCACTGTAGACGTCAGCTCCTTGAAATTTAAATCATTTGGGAATATGCTCATGGCCGTTGACGTTTTAGATTTCAATCAACCATCGCGATCGACGTCGTCCCCGCAACCCGGCTCGGTCCGAACCCTGGAAGGAGTAGCTGCCATGTCCGCCGCAACTCAGGAGCGCGCCCTCCCCCAGGAACGCATGCCCGCGCTCTACCTCAGTCATGGCGCCCCGCCGCTCGCCGACGACCCGGTCTGGCCCGGTGAGCTCGCCGCCCTGTCGGCCGGTCTGCCCCGCCCGAAGGCGATCCTGATGGTCTCCGCCCACTGGGAGGAGGCCCCGCTCGCCCTCGGCGCCGTCGACCCCGTCCCCCTGGTCTACGACTTCTGGGGCTTCCCCGAGCACTACTACCGGGTGAAGTACGACGCACCCGGCGCGCCCGAACTCGCCGAGAGCGTGCGCAAGCTGCTGCGCGCTCCGGGCGTCCCCGTACAGGACATCCCCGACCGCGGCCTCGACCACGGCGCCTACGTCCCGCTCGTCGAGATGTTCCCGGCCGCCGACATCCCGGTCCTGCAGATCTCCATGCCGACGCTCGACCCCGTGAAGCTGATGGACATCGGCCGCAAGCTCGCGCCGCTCCGTGACGAGGGTGTCCTGATCGTCGGCTCCGGTTTCTTCACCCACAACCTGGCCGCACTGCGGCACCCCGGCGGGGGAGTGCCCAGCTGGTCCTCGGAGTTCGACGACTGGGGCCGGCGCGCGCTGGAGACACGGGACTGGGACGGTCTGCTCGACTTCCTCCACAAGGCCCCGGCCGGCCGGTACGCCCATCCGCGCACCGAGCATTTCGCCCCGCTCTTCGTGACCATGGGCACCGCGGAGGTGACCGGCGAGCTGGACGCGCAGAAGTCCGTGATCGACGGGTTCTGGATGGGGCTGGCGAAGCGGTCGGTGCAGTTCGGCTGACGCGCCCGCGCGCCTCGGCCGGCGGATCCGACGACGGCTCCGCCGGCGCTCAGAGGTCCTTCTCGTACCAGGCGACGTCCCAGTAGCGGCCGAACTTCCGGCCCACCTCCCGGTAGGTGCCGACGTGCCGGAACCCGAAGCGTTCGTGCAGCCGCGCGGACGCTTCGTTGGGCTGTGCGATGCCCGCGTAGGCACGGTGCAGGTCCTCGCCCGCGAGCGCCTCGAAGAGCGCCTTGTAGAGCAGCGTGCCGATGCCCCGCCGGCCGGCGTCCGGGGCGACGTAGACCGTCACCTCCACCGACGTGGAGTAGGCCGCCTTGGGGCGGAAAGGGCTGGATGTGGCGTAACCCAGGATCGCCTGTGAGGCGCCGTGGATGTCCTGTGAGTCCGTTTCCGTGGCAACCATCAGGCGGTACGGCCCGTCTTCAGGGTGGGAGAGCAGCCAAGGACGTCGCTCTTCCGGACTGAAGACCGCGGTGTCGAATGTGATGGGCGTCTCACGTACGTAGTGGTTGTAGAGGCTGGTGAGGGCTTCGAGGTCACTCTCGATTCCCGGCCTGACCTGCACCTCTGTACGTTCCGACGACATCGGCCCTCCTCGCGTGGTCGGACAGGGTACTGCAAGATCATCAAAATCGGGGTGCGGGTTGGGAATTCTGTCCTGATTCCAGTCGTTGTTTCCATCAGATGCCGGGCACCCGAGGAGAGTCGCAAGTTCCGAGAGTGACCGGGCGTCTGAAGGGCCACCCGCCGAACCTCCATCGCAAGGGAGCACGCATGGCAACCCGTGCCGTCGCCCGCCGCAAGTCCGCCACCGGCGAGACGAGCAGCGCGGCCCGCAGTGTTCGCGCCCATGGCGGCGAGATCGCCGACCGCGACCTGGTCGGCATGTACCTCGACGAGATCGCGCGCACACCCCTGCTCGACGCCGCGAAGGAAGTCGAGCTGTCCCAGATCATCGAGGCCGGCGTGTTCGCGCAGCAGGTCCTCGACGGGGAGGAGGAGTCCAGGGCGGACGCCTCCCGCGAGGAGCTCGAGGCTCTGGTCGTGGACAGCGAGCGGGCCAAGGACGTCTTCATCCGTTCCAACCTCCGCCTGGTCGTCGCGGTCGCCCGCCGCTACCCCCGCAGCGGTCTTCCCCTCCTCGACCTCATCCAGGAGGGCAACGCGGGCCTGGTGCGAGCGGTCGAGAAGTTCGACTACCGCAAGGGCTTCAAGTTCTCCACGTACGCGACCTGGTGGATCCGTCAGGCCATCACCCGGTCGATAGCCGACCAGTCGCGCACGATCCGTCTGCCCGTCCACCTGGTGGAGGAGCTCGGCCGGATCCGCCGCGTACAGCGCGAGTTCAACCGTGAGAACGGCCGTGACCCGGAGCCCGCCGAGATCGCAGCGGAGCTCGGCTCCACGCCCGAGCGCGTCACCGACGTCCTGGACTGGGCCCGTGACCCGGTCTCGCTGAACATGTCGGTCGACGACCAGGGCGAGACGCAGTTCGGCGACCTGCTGGAGGACACCTCCGCGGTCTCGCCCGAGCAGTCCGTCCTCACCCTGCTGCGCAGCGAGGAGCTGGACGGCCTGATCGACCGTCTCGACCCGCGCACCGCCTCCATCATCAAGATGCGCTACGGCATCGACGACGGCCGCGAGCGCACCCTGACAGAGGTCGGCAAGGAGCACGGGCTGACGAGGGAGCGCATCCGCCAGATCGAGAAGCACGCCCTGCTGGAACTGAAGAAGCTGGCCCGCGACACGGGCTTCGAGGCGGCGGCGTAACCGGTCACCGGCCTCCGCCCTGACGGGAGTTGCCGCTGGGCGCGCATGCCGGGCGACGCCGGGCGGGCATGCCGGGCGAGGGGCGGCCTGCGGCGGCACCGCGGATCGCTGAATTGCCCTCCCCGCGGTGCGGTGCCGCCGCGCCGCGGGGGTGCGCGGGTGCGGTCGCTCCGGCGGCTGTGACGTCTTCTTCCGGACGTCTTCCGGACGGCCGGTGGTGCGGGCGCCGGCCGGTTGGGGCCGTCGGTGACGTGGGCGAAGGCCGGATCGCTTCGGTCACGCAAGGGCGGTCCGGTGCTGTGAGGGTGCCGTGGGCGTGCTGTGGTGTGGGGTTTCCGCCCGCGTGCGCCGGGTGGCGGGGACCGCGCAAACATGGCGCGGGAACGCCGCTTCAACCGGCAGATGCGGGGAAAAAGACTTCTGAGCACGGGAGTTCGGGCCGACCGGACCCTGTAGCTCTTCCCGAGACCTTCGCACCACGCGAGTGAGCCAAGTCCCGACGCACATCCCCCGGTGCCGGGACTGTCCAGAGCCGGGCTTCGGCGCCTCTCCCCCCAGGCGCCGGGCCCGGCTCCTTTTCGGCGCGCACGGGGTTGCGGGCGCACATGACCTGCCCCCGATCACGGCGCACGCGGGCACGCCAAGAGGCGGGGCACCCCGTACCTGAACCACGGGGTGGCCCGCCCGAATGGCAGATTGTGCCACATGGGCATAGCCTGCCGAAGTGATCAGCTCGACCCCCTCCGCCGGCCCGGCTTCGCTGACCGAGCGGCGCAAAGCGGCGACCCGGATGGAGATCGCCCGGGCGGCGGCCGGCCTCTTCGTCAGCCGGGGCCTGAAGGCCACCCGCGCCGAGGACATCGCCCAGGCCGCGGGCATCGCCCCGCGCACGTTCTACAGGTACTTCGCTACCAAGGAGGAGGCGGTCGCCCCCCTCTACTCGGCGGGCGCCGAGCGCTGGGCGGAGGCGCTGCGCGAGGCCCCGGCCGAACTGCCGGTGCCGCAGGCTCTCGAACACGCAGTGCGGCACACCCTCGTCACCGGCCGTGGAGTCTCGGCGGCCTCCTGGGAATGGGTCCGCACCCTGATCCGGCTGGCCGTCGCCAGCCCCGCCCTCGGGAAGGTGTGGGCCGAGGTCTGCCACACCTCGGAGACGACGATCGCGGAGGTCCTGGCGGAACGGGCGGCGGCCACCGAGGCCAGGACGTCCTCCCCGCAGGCCTCCGCCTCGACCGCCGCGGAACCCCCCGACGCTCCTGACGCGCCCGGCGCTTCGCATGGGGCCCATACGTCGAACGGCGCCGACGCCGCCGGCAGGACGGTCGCCGCCGTCGCAGCAGCAGCAGCCGATGCCGACGCCGGCGCCCCGCCCGAGGGCCGCGACCTGTCCGGTGCCGGTGTCCTCGCCTCCGAAGCGCCCGATGCCGCCGAGGCGCCTGTGGCCTCCGCGCGCCGGCGCTTCACCGCCGCCGTGGCCAGTGCCGCCGTCCGGGTCGCGGTGGAGAGCTGGGCGGTGACCGACGCCGCGCCGACCGGTCCGCAGGGCCCGGCCGAGCTGGCTCTGCACAACCTGCGGGCCCTGCACGGGTTCGCGTGGGAAGCGGGCCCGGCGAAGCGGACGTGACACCGGACGGGGCAGCGCGACCGTGCCCCAGATCCTGGTCCCCCCGCCCCTGTCCCGCCCCGCCCAGCTCCTGACAGGGCCCACGCCCCCGGCGCCCGCCTCACCCTCGATCGGGCCCACTGCCTCAGGCCCGCCTCGCCCCCGGCCGGGCTCGCCGCCCCCGACCGGGCTCGCCGGTTTCGGGTCGGCTCAGTGTGCCCGGGGCGGTTTGCCGTCGGCCGGGGCCGCTTTCGTGTCGCTCGGGGATCCGGTCCGTGCCGCTCGTCCCAGGCGTCCGCTCAACTCCTGTGCGCAGTCCACCAGTTCCTGCGGCTCCTGGACGGAGAACTCGTACCCCAGCATCGCGAACCGGACCGCCAGCCACTCCACCGGATCGCTCGTGGTCCCCCGCAGCCGGCATCGGCGCACGCCTGCGTCCTCCCCGTCTCCCGCCGCGGGCGGGTCCGCCACGACCGAAGTGCTCAGCCAGGACGGCAGCCGGGACGTCACCAGCTCGGCCGGCGCGTCGAAGGTGACGTCGTACGCGTACTCGTCCATGTCGGGGCGCCGTTGGATGGACCGCCGGAGGTATTCCGCCGCACTGCCCGTCGGCAGCTCGCGCGGCGCGAAGCGGGAGCCGGTCGCGAAGGGGTCCCGGACCCGGTCGACGCGGAAGGTCCGCCAGTCCTGGCGGTCGAGGTCGTACGCCACGAGATACCAGCGCCGGCCCGTGGACACCAGCCGGTAGGGCTCGGTCAGCCGCCGCGACTCGGTGCCGTCCTTCGCGCGGTAGGCGAACCGCAGCCGCTCCTGCCCGGCGACCGTCGAGGCCATGACGGTCAGCGTCTCGGGTGCGATGCTCGCGCCGTCTCCGCTGGTCAACGGCGTGGTCGCGGCCTGGAGGGTGGAGACGCGGTGGCGCAGCCTGGCCGGCAGCACCTGTTCCAGTTTGGCGAGGGCCCGTACGGAGGCCTCGTCGACGCCCTCCAGCGCGTGTCCCGCGCCGGCCCGCAGGCCGACGGCGATCGCCACGGCCTCCTCGTCGTCGAGCACGAGCGGCGGCATCGCCTTGCCCGCGACCAGCCGGTATCCGCCGTCCGAGCCCTTGCTGGCCTCGACGGGATACCCGAGTTCGCGCAGCCGGTCGATGTCCCGCCGGACGGTGCGCCGGGAGACCCCGAGGCGGTCCGCGAGCTCGCCGCCGGGCCATTCGCGGGGCGTCTGGAGGATGGAGAGGAGTTGCAGCAGCCGAGCCGGAGTGTCCGTCGTCATGCATCGAGAATGCCGCACCACTAGGACATGATCTGACCTATTGCGGTCCTACAGTCGCACTATGAACGACACGGACACCTCCACCGGGAACGAGAACGCGGCCGCGCCCGCCGCTCGGGCCACCGACTCCGGGACCGCCGCCACGACATCGGGCGAGGCCGGCACGCCGGGCGACCGCCGCCGATGGTTCGCGCTCGCGATCGTGATGACCGCGGCTTTCATGGACCTCGTCGACGTCACCATCGTCAACATCGCGATCCCCTCCATCCGGGAGGACGCGGGCGCCTCCTGGAGCCAGATCCAGTGGATCACCGCCGGATACGCGCTCGCCTTCGCCGCCGGGCTCATCACGGGCGGACGGCTCGGCGACATCCACGGCCGCAAGCGGCTGTTCCTCATCGGCATCGGCGGCTTCACCCTCGCCTCCGCGCTGTGCGGCTTCGCGGTGAACCCGGAGATGCTGGTCGCCTCCCGCATCCTGCAGGGCGGCATGGCGGCGATGATGGTCCCGCAGGTGCTGTCGATCGTGCACGCCACCTTCCCGGCGCACGAGCGGGGGAAGGTGTTCGGGCTCTTCGGCGCGATCGTGGGGCTGGGAGCAGTCTCCGGTCCGCTGCTCGGCGCGCTGCTGACGGAGTGGAACCTGTTCGGGCTGGAGTGGCGGCCGATCTTCCTGATCAACCTGCCGGTCGGCATCGCGGGACTGATCCTCGGCAGCCGGTTCATCACGGAGTCCAAGGCCCCGAAGGCGCTGAAGCTGGACCTGGTGGGCGTCGTCCTGGTGACCCTGGGCCTGCTCATGCTCCTCTACCCGCTCACCCGCGGCCGTGAGCTCGGCTGGCCGCTGTGGGGGTACGTGTCGATGGCGGGTGCGCTGGGCGTCTTCGGGGCGCTGGTCGCCTACGAGCGGCGCAAGGGCGCGCGGGACGGCTCGCCGTTGATCGAGCTCTCCCTCTTCCGGGTGCGGAGCTTCGCGGCGGGCGTCGCCGTGCAGACGGTCTTCGGGATCGGCCTCGGCGTCTTCTTCCTGGTGTGGACGCTGTACATGCAGACCGGCCTCGGCTGGAGCCCGCTGAAGGCGGGGCTGACCGGTGTCCCGTTCTCGATCGCGGTGTCGGTGGCCGCCGGGATGTCCGTCCAGAAGCTGACTCCGCGCTTCGGGCGCAAGGTGCTCCAGGCGGGCGCCCTGACGATGACCGTCGGCGTGCTCCTCTACATCTGGGAGTCCGAGCGCTACGGCCTCGGCATCGCCCCCTGGCAGATGGCGCTGCCGCTGGTCGTGATGGGCGCGGGCATGGGCCTGATCTTCGCCCCGCTGACCGACGCGGTGCTGTCGGAGGTGCCGCGCGAGCACGCGGGCTCGGCGTCGGGACTCATCAACACCGTGCAGCAGATGGGCAACGCGCTCGGTCTCGGACTGGTCGCGGTGGTCTTCTTCGGTGAGATCGGCGACCGGCTGACCCCGGCCGAGGTCGGACCCACCTTCGTGAACGCCTTCCAGCACGCGCTGGGCTGGGTGGCGCTCGTGATGTTCGGGATCTTCCTGCTGATGTTCGCTCTGCCGAAGCGGTCGGCGCAGCACCTGGAGGGTCTCGAGGACCTGCCGGAGGCGGCCTCCTCCGAGGGCCTGGAGCAGGAGAAGGAGCACGAGTTCGCCGGCTGAGCAGGTCGCTGAGCGTACGGCTGAGCTGGAGTTCGTCGGGCGATCCCGGGCGATCCCGGGCGGGTCCGAGGTGGGTCCGACCGAGCCCGCCGACCGCACGTTCCCGGCGAGGGGCCCGTCACCGCAACGGTGACGGGCCCCTCGCCGCATGGACGCCCGGCAACGACTCCGGGGATATCGGGCCCATGCTCGTTCGTGCCCGCCCCTGCCCGCTCGTGCCCGTTCGTGCCCGAATCACGCCCGAACTTGTTTACTTCTCGGAATTCCGGGCGTAGTCTCCGTGACCAAACCACAAGTTCGGGCACAAATCGTGGTGGCGGCAGGAGGGGAACGGACATGTACGCACCGGAGCGGCAGCAGGAGATCCTGCGGCTCGCCCGCGACGCCGGCCGGGTGGACGTCCTGTCACTGGCCGAGGAGTTCCAGGTCACCGCGGAGACCGTCCGCCGCGACCTGAAGGCCCTCGACCGCGCCGGCCTGGTGCGCCGCGTCCACGGCGGCGCCATACCGGTCGGACGCCTCGACTTCGAGCCGGACCTCGCCGAACGCGAGGGCACGTCCATCGACGAGAAGGACCGCATCGCCAAGGCGGCCCTCGCCGAACTGCCGGCCGAGGGCACGATGATCCTCGACGCCGGCACGACGGTGGCCCGTCTCGCCGCGGCCCTGCCCCTGGAGGCCGAGCTCACCGTCGTCACGCACAGCCTGCCCATCGCGGCCCGGCTCGCGGACCACCCCGGGATGCAGCTCCATCTCATCGGGGGGCGCGTACGGCACCGCACGCGCGCCGCCGTGGACGCCTGGGCGCTGCGCGCGTACGGCGAGATCCGCGCCGACGTCCTGTTCCTCGCCGCCAACGGCTTCTCCGCCGAGCACGGGCTGACCACCCCCGATCTCGCCGAGGCCGCGGTGAAGAGGGCTGCCGTCGCGGCCTCGCGTCGCGTGGTGCTGCTCGCCGACTCCTCCAAGCACGGCCAGGAGCACTTCGCCCGCTTCGGCGACCTGAGCGACGTGGACCTGCTGATCACCGACAGCGGGCTCAGCGACGACGACGCGGCCGCCGTCGAGCGCGGCGGCACGGAAGTGGTACGAGCATGAGCGGCACCAAGGGCACCCGCGGCACCCACGGCGGCGCGGGCGTGATCCTCACCGTCACCCCCAACCCCTCCCTCGACCGTACCTACGAGGTTCCCGCCCTGGACCGCGGCGAGGTCATCCGCGCCACCGGTGAGCGGATGGACCCCGGCGGCAAGGGCGTGAACGTGTCGCGCGCGGTCGCGGCCACCGGGCGGCGCACGGTCGCCGTGCTGCCCCTGGGCGGCGCGCCCGGCGCGCTCGTCGCCGAACTGCTCGACGCGCAGGGCATCGAGGTCGCGCCGGTCCCGGTCGCCGGAGCCACCCGCTCGAACATCGCCCTCGCCGAGTCGGACGGCGTCCTGACGAAGATCAACGCGCCCGGACCCGAGCTGTCCGCCGAGGAGCAGGAACGGCTGCTGGAGACGGTGCGGGAGCAGTCCCACGGCGCGGACTGGATCGCCTGCTGCGGCAGCCTGCCCCGCGGGCTCATGCCCTCCTGGTACGCCGAGGTGGTCGCACGGGCGCACGACGGAGGCGCCCGCATCGCGCTGGACACCTCGGGGCGTGCCCTGCTCGAGGCGCTGCGCGAGCGTCCCGACGTGGTGAAGCCGAACGCCGAGGAACTCGCGGAAGCCGTCGGACGCCCCCTGGCGACCGTCGGCGACGCGGTGAAGGCGGCGGAGGAACTGCGCGCGATGGGCGCCCGCGCCGTGCTCGCCAGTCTGGGCGCCGACGGGCAGCTGCTCGTGGAGGACACCGGCACCTGGTTCGCGAGCGCCCGCGTGGACGTCGTGCGCAGCAACGTCGGGGCGGGCGACTCCTCCCTCGCGGGCTTCCTCGTCGCCGGCGGCAGCGGCCCGGCGGCACTCGCCTCCGCCGTCGCGCACGGCGCGGCCGCCGTCCAGCTGCCCGGCAGCGTGATGCCGACCCCGTCCGACCTGGACCCGGCGGCGGTGACGGTCACGGCACAGGTGCCGGTGGACCGTCGACTCGAGGAGCCGGTGTCATGACGACGACTCACGCGCGCCCCGCGGAGCTCGGCGGACCGGCCCGTGAACGGCGAGGCGTCCCGTCGCCCGCCGCCCCGTACGGTCGGCAGGGCATCCTGAGCCGCCCTGCCGACCGGGGGAAGCAGGAACCGAACCCTCCTGCGACCCCCCGGAGGCGGGGTTTCCCCGGCCCCGCCTCCGGCCTCCCCGTACTGCCCTGCGCGGTTCGCCGACGGTCCGTCTCCCCCCGTCCCTCCGTCTCCCCCCGTCCCTCCGTCTCCACCCGCTTGCCCGTCTCCACCCACCTCTCCGTCCCCCCTCCCGCCCACCACACCACGCCCCGGGCGATACGCGTGCGAAGGAGCCCGCGATGAGCGACATGATCACCGCGGATCTGGTCGATCTCGACCTGTCCGCCGAAACGAAGGAAGCGGCGGCGCGGTCCCTCGCCGAGCGCATGGCGGCCCTCGGCCGGGTGACCGACCTCGAGGGCTTCCTCGCCGACGTGGCCGCCCGCGAGGCCCAGATGCCGACCGGTCTCGACGGCGGCATCGGCATCCCGCACTGCCGCAGCGCCCACGTCACCGAGCCGACCCTCGCCTTCGGCCGCAGCGCGGCGGGCGTCGACTTCGGCGCCGCGGACGGCCCCGCCGACCTGATCTTCCTCATCGCCGCCCCGGCCGGCGCCGACGACGCCCATCTGACGATCCTGTCGTCCCTGGCCCGCCAGCTGATGAACGCCGAGTTCACCGACGCGTTGCGCGCGGCGGGCGACCCGGCGGCCGCGGCGGCGCTGATCCGCGGTGACGAGGCCCCGGCCTCCACGACACCCGGGACCCCGGGAGCCACCCCGGAGCCCCCCGGAACCATGTCGGGGACCACTGGAACCGCGTCGGGGGCCTTCGAGACGGCTGCGGGCCCCGCAGCCGAGGCCGCAGACGCCTCCGCAGACTCCGTGCCGGCGTCGGCGGCGGCCTCCGCCGACGCCGGCACGGCTCCCGCCGCGGACCCGGCCGCCCCCGCTCCGGGGAGCGCCCGCCCCTTCCGGATCGTCGCCGTCACCTCCTGCCCCACCGGCATCGCCCACACCTACATGGCGGCGGAGTCCCTGGAGAACGCGGGCCGCGAGGCAGGCGTCGAACTGGTCGTCGAGACGCAGGGCTCCGCCGGTTTCACCCGGCTCGACCCCGCGGTCATCGCCGACGCGGACGGTGTGATCTTCGCCCACGACGTGCCCGTACGGGAGAAGGAACGGTTCGCCGGCAAGCCGACCGTGGACGTCGGCGTGAAGGCCGGCATCAACAAGCCCGCCCAGCTGATCGCCGACGTGCGCGGCAAGGCCGAGCGCGGAGAGGTCACCGCGAGCGCCAAGGGCGGCGGCACGCCCGTCGAGCGGGCCGGCGAATCCGGCGACGGTTACGGCACCAAGCTGCGCAAGTGGCTGATGACCGGCGTCAGTTACATGGTCCCGTTCGTCGCCGCGGGCGGTCTGCTGATCGCTCTGGGCTTCGCCGTCGGCGGCTGGGAGATCAACAAGGCGCCCTCGGTCATGGAGCACTTCTCCTGGACCCAGGTCGACAGCTGGGGCGCGCTGCTGTTCCAGATCGGCGGGGTCGCCTTCGGCTTCCTCATCCCGGTCCTCGCCGGCTACATCGCCTACGGCATGGCCGACCGCCCCGGACTGGTCCCCGGCTTCGTCGGCGGAATGATCGCCTCCAACATCGCGGCCGGCTTCCTCGGCGGCCTGGTGGCCGGTCTGCTGGCGGGCGGCGTCGTCCTCGCGATCCAGCGCGTCAGGATTCCGGCGGTGCTGCGCGGCATCATGCCGGTGGTGGTGATCCCGCTGATCTCGTCGCTGGTCGTCGGCTTCCTGATGTTCGTGGTCGTCGGCAAGCCCATCGCCGAGGCCCAGAAGGGCATGACGGACTGGCTGGCCGGGCTCTCCGGCACCAACGCCGTCCTGCTGGGCGTGCTGCTCGGCCTGATGATGTGCTTCGACCTCGGCGGCCCGGTCAACAAGGTCGCGTACGCCTTCGCCACGGCCGGCATCGCCGTTCAGGACCCCAGCGACTCCGCGATGAAGGTCATGGCCGCCGTGATGGCGGCGGGCATGGTCCCGCCGCTGGGCATGGCGCTGGCGACCGTCGTCCGCAAGAAGCTCTTCACGCCGACCGAACGCGAGAACGGCAAGGCCGCCTGGGTGCTCGGCGCGTCCTTCATCTCCGAGGGCGCGATCCCGTTCGCCGCCGCCGACCCGCTGCGCGTCATCCCCGCCTCCATGGCGGGCGGCGCGGTCACCGGCGCCCTGTCGATGGCCTTCGGCGCCACCCTGCGCGCCCCGCACGGCGGCATCTTCGTGGTCCCGCTGATCGGCGACCCGTTCCTGTACCTGCTCGCCGTCGCGGCGGGCGTGTGCGTGACGACGGCCGTGGTCGTCGTCCTCAAGGGGCTGCGCAAGCCGCTCGCCGGTGCGGCGGCGGCGGAACCCGGGACGACGCAGGCCCCGGCCGCGACGCCGGCGGAGCCGAAGCGACCGGTAGCCGCATAACGCCCACACCGAAGCCTGCACGTGTGACCTGCGAGATACGTCACGGTTCGGGGCCGAAGTCCCGGACCGTGGTGTGTACTGGCGGTATGCCCGTGCATCTCACGCCCGCACAGTTGACGGCCCTGACCGTTCTCGCCGCGGCGTCCGTCGTCTGGCTGCTCGTCCTGACCCGGGTCCTGCGCCGTATGCGGGCCCGCGCTGCGGCTCACGCGGCACTGCACGCCGTTCCGGTTCTCCCCGTCCTTCCCGCTCTTCCCGTCCTTGGGGGCCGGGAGCGGACCGGACCCCACCGGGAGACCGTCGAACTCTCCGTGGCGGAGGAGGACGCGTTCGCGGGCCTCGTGCGCAGGCTCGGCGACGGACGCTGAACCCCGGCCGGACGCCCCGCTCCTCAGGAGACCTGGGCCGCCCGGCGCTCCATCGCGTCGCGTGCCGCGTCCTCCGACGCGTACACCTCGCACATGTGACGGCCGTCGGGCGTGGCCGTGTGCTCGACCTCCCACAGGGAGATCTCCCTGCCGTCGCGCAGCAGGAACGCGTGCTCGTAGAGCGAGTAGCCGAGGCCGATCCGGCCCGCACGGCAGGGACGCCCGAAGGCCTGGGTGATCTGGTGCGCGAACGCCGACTTCAGCAGCGCGGTCGTGTCCGCACCGGGCCGGTCGGGGTTCTCGGCGCGGCGCAGCAGTCGGCGCGCGTGGTCCGCCGAGTCGTCCGGCACGTACATGTGCCGGGGTGCGGGCACCGGCGACAGCTTTACCAGCACCGGCAGTTCGAAGTCCGGCGTGTCCGACGGCAGCGGCAGCCGGGCGGTGGCGGCGCGCAGCTCCTCCTCGTCGACGTACACCTCGTGCTGCGGCTCGCTGCCCGGCGCGGTGTTGTGCACCAGCTCCCACAGCGTGAGCGCGCAGCCGTCGGCCAGCAGCCAGGTGTGCCGGTAGGTCTCCCGGTGCAGGCCCGCGCTGTGGTGCGCCGAGTGCAGGGAACTGTCGTGGGCCAGCGCGCAGTCGAGCCGGCGCAGGGCCTCGTCGGGCAGTTCGAAGGAGTTCAGGGCGCGACCCAGCAGTCGCGCGAGGTGCTCCTCCGGAGACTCGGGCGACTCGGCTGGCTCGTACGCTGTGGTCTCGTACGGAACGCTCAAGGTTTCTCCCGGCGTTGCTGCATGTCACCTTGTGGGTGCATACCGTAGCCCCTCGGTCGGACATCATGTCCGGGAACCGAGAAAACGTACGTCGAGGAAAACGCTCGGGCCGCGCGATCGGTTCCCGCACGGCCCGACGTACCCTCAAAAACCGCCGGTCATACGGTCAGACCGCGCTTGTGGCGGTCCAATCCGCCCATGACAGGTTCCACCCGTTGAGCCCGTTGTCCGGGGCCACCGTCTTGTCGGGGGAGTTCTCGACGACCACCACGTCACCGATCAGCGACTGGTCGTAGAACCACTTGGCGGGAGTGTCGCCCCGCGCGCCCTGAACGTCGGCGAGCCCCACGCACCCGTGGCTGGTGCCGGTGCGCCCGAAGGGCGGATTGCCCTTCCGGTACCAGTAGTTGCCGTGGAGGAAGGTCCCGGACGCGGTCAGCCGCATTGCGTGCGGAACATCCGGGATGTCGTACTCGGAGCCCAGGTCGACCGTCCGGCTGTTCATACGCGTCTGCGTGAACTTCTCGGAGATCACCATCCGGCCGTTGTACGTGGTGTGCTCGGCGTCGCCCGACGAGATCGGGATCGTCTTCAGCGTCCGGCCGTCCCACACCACCGTCATGGTCTGCGTGTTCACGTCGACCGTGGAGACCTGTGAACGCCCGACCGTGAAGGTGACCGTCTTCTTCTGCACGCCGTGGAGACCGTTCGCGCCCTCCACGCCGTCCAGGTCGATCTTCATCGTGACCTTGGAGCCGGCCTTCCAGTACTCCTCGGGCCGGAAGTCCAGCCGCTGCGCGCCGAACCAGTGCCCCACCACCTGCTGTCCGCTGCTGGAGGTGACCGTGATGTGCGACTGCACGGCCTTCCGGTCGCCGATGGCCTTGTCGAAGGTGAACGACACCGGCATCCCCACGCCCACCGTCGTGCCGTCGTCCGGCGTGTACGTGCCGATGAAGCTGTCGGCCGAGGAGACCGTGGTGAAGACGGAGTCGGCGGCGGCCGTCCTGCCGTCCGCGTCCTTCGCGGTCGCCGATATCCGGTACTTCGTCCCGCGCTCCAGCTGCTCCTTCGGCTTCCAGCCGGCGCCGTCCGCCGACAGGACGCCCTCGACGGCCCGTCCGGACCCGGCCACCGTCATCTGCACCCCGGTGAGCCGGCCCTCGCTGACCTTCACCCCGGTCGCGTTGATCGACGCGCCCGTCGAGCCGTCCTTCGCCGAGATGACGATCTTCGCGGTGGACGTCCGGACGGCGCTCGTGCCGCCGGTGCCGTTCCTGCCGCCCTTGGCGTTCTCGTCCTCGGCGCTGGCGGTGCCCCCGCAGGCGGTCAGGGTCAGGGCCCCGACGATCAGGGCCGCACAGGCTCCCACCGCGCGCCGCGCTGCTTTGTCCGCTGTTGTCACGGGCTGCTCCGACTTCGTGTGAGGTGAGTGATCCGCTCCGGTATCCGCTCCGGTACGTGGACAAGGAGGTGCCCGGCGGCGGACGGGGTTCCCTCCGGTCCCGCTTGACGCCGTCGCGTGACAGAACCCGGACAATCGCGGTCCGGGTAGGAGCGGGGCAGGGGGGCTTCCACCGTGCGGACTCAGGCCTCGCCGTACAACTCCCGGTACGAGGGCCAGGTCCCGCCCGGCACCTCCACCGACTCGGCGGCGCGCACGGCCCGCACGATCGCCCGCGTCACCATGTCCGCACCCGCCGCGAGCACTTCGTTCAGGGCGAGCGGGTTGCCGACGTCGAGCGGACGCGCGCCCGTCGCCAGCGTGAAGACCGTGTCGCCGTCATGGAGCAGGTGCACCGGCCGCACGGCACGCGCGATGCCGTCGTGGGCCGTCCCCGCCAGCTTCTGCGCCTGAGCCCTCGACAGGTCCGCGTCGGTGGCCACCACCGCGAGCGTCGTGTTGAGCGGCGCAGGGGCGTTCCTCGCCGCGCTCTCGGCCAGCCGACGGCGCGCGGCCTCGTGCACCCGCGCGCGCGGGTAGGTCACGCGCCCCTGGAACAACTCCCCGTACAGCACCCCCGTCTCCGGATCCAGCACCGACCCGACGGCGTTGGCCACCACCAGCGCGGCCACCGTGATCCCCGACGCGAGGACGACGCCGGCGGTCCCCACCCCGCCCTTCATCGCCCCGACGGCCGCGCCCGTGCCCGCGCCGACGCAGCCCTCCGGCACCGGTGCTCCCGGCTCGCAGGCCGCGGCCGCCTCCACGGCCGCCCGTCCGGTGGCCGCGTCCGGGCGGGCCCGGAAGTCGCCGCCCCGGCCCAGGTCGAAGACACAGGCGGCCGGCACCACCGGCACGACGTGCCGAGGGTCCGGGCCGACCGGGATCCCGCGGCCCCGCTCCTCCAGCCAGGCCATCACCCCGGACGCCGCGTCCAGCCCGTAGGCGCTGCCGCCGGTCAGCACGATCGCCTCGACCCGCTGGACCAGGTTGCGCGGATCGAGGGCGTCGGTCTCCTTGGTGCCGGGACCGCCGCCGCGTACGTCGACGGCGGCCACGGCGCCGCCCTCCGGCGCGAGGACGACCGTGGCGCCGGTGAGCCACCCGTCGCCCGTCCGCGTGGCGTGCCCCACCCGCAGGCCGGCGACGTCCGTCAGAGCGTCAACTGTCATGGGGGCAGTCTTGCCCAACACGCCCCTCTCCCGGCCGAAGTCAGCCCTCCCGGCTGTCCGGCGCCTTCCGGTCCGAGGCCCCCCGGCTCTCCGCCGCCTCCCGGCTCCCCTGTGCCTCCGTGCCCTCTTGTTCCTCCGTGCCCTCTTGTTCCTCCGCGCCCTGCCGGGCTTCCGCGGCCTCCCCCGCCGTCCGGGACTCCCGTGCCTGCGTACGCGCCGTCAGCGTCGTCCCGGTCGCGACGGCGAGCGCCGTCACCAGGCCCGCCGCCAGGACCGCCCACTCGCCGAGGAAGGTGCAGCAGATCACCAGCAACGCGGTGACGGGCAGCACCGACTGCTGGGCGAGGCCCACCTTGAAGTGCCGCGCGTGCAGGACCCAGACCGTCGACAGGAACAGTGCCGTCGGCAGCGTCACGGCGGCCGACGCGGCCGAGGTCGAGAGGCGGGCCTCGCCGATGGCCTGCTCGACGGCGACCTCCAGGCCCGCGCCGATCGCGGCGGCGGAGGCGAAGACGAAGTAGTGCCCGTACCCCCACAGGAACGCCTGCCTGCTGGAGCGCAGACGGCCGTGGATGGGCACCACGAAGTAGATCCACCAGGCGGCGAAGACGATCAGCAGCCCGCCCACCGCGATCGGCAGCAGCTCGCCCAGAGCGTCGTTCTCGTCGATGGCGGACTTCACCGCGACCGTGGCCGCCGCGATCGTCTCGCCGAGCACGATGATCGTGAACAACCCGTACCGCTCCGCGATGTGGTGCGGATGCCAGGACGTCGGCCGGTCCTTCTCGGCGTAGAGCGGCACGCACATCTCCACCACCGCCATCGCCAGGAACAGCCATGTCCTGCCGCCCTCGGGCAGGATCAGCAGCCCGAGCCAGCCGACCTGGCAGAGCAGCACGCCGCCCGCGTACCGCAGCGCGGCCGTCCGCTCCGCGCCCTGCGTCGACAGCGCCACCCGCAGCCACTGCGAGGACATGGCCACGCGCATGATGGCGTAGCCCAGCCAGACGGCCAGGAAGCTGTGGCTCTCGAACGCCCTGGACACCCCCGCGGCGAGGACCAGCACTCCGGCGATCTGCACCAGCGTGACGACGCGGTAGAGGACGTCGTCGTTGTCGTAGGCGGAGGCGAACCAGGTGAAGTTCATCCACGCCCACCAGATGGCGAAGAAGACCATCGCGTAGTCGAGGATTCCCTCGCCCGCGTGGGACTCCGCCACGGAGTGCACCAGTTGGACGCCCGCCTGGGCGACGGCGACCACGAAACAGAGATCGAAGAAGAGCTCGAGCGGCGAGGCCACCCGATGCGCCTCGTCCCTCCCGCGCGAGGTGAGCGTGCGGACGGGTCTCCTGCGGGCGGGGGAGGGTGCGCCGGAGAGAGGGGCCGGCGGAGTCGTACGGGGCGTCATGGGCCCCAGCACAGCAGATGACGGCGGGAAAGTCCTCTCCGCGGGCCACCCGCCGGCGGTCGTCGTGGGCCGTCGCGCGGACTCCCCGTCGGAGGATCCGGCCCCGGCGCGGCCGGCTGCCGGGGCCGTACCCTTGACGCATGAGCAGCCCCTCCGCCTCCGAGCCGCGCGACCCGAAGGCCGCGCTGAACTTCGACGACCCGCTGGACCGGCAGTCCTCGGACGACACCGACCAGGGGTGGGGCGAGCGCCCGGCCGCCGACGGCGACAGCGCCGCCGACCTCAGGCGGTTCCTCGACGAGAAGCCGCCCCACCACATCTGACGCCGCCAGGGCCGCACCGGCAGCCCGGGCCACACCGCCCGCACAGCCTGCCGGACGCCTTGTCGCGCGGCCCCCGGCAGCGCCGCCGCTACCGCTCGCTGTGGCCGTTGCCCCGCTGGGCGACCAGGGCGTCGCGGATCTCCTTGAGCACCTCCAGCTCGGTCACCTCGATGATCTCCCGCGTGCCCTCCTTGGCCTTCCTGCGGGCCTCGACCCTCGCCAGGTACTTGGCCATGGGCAGGACCATCAGGAAGTACACGACCGCCGCGGTGATCACGAACGTGAGGGTCGCGCCGAGGACGGACCCCCACTGGATCCGGACACCGGTCGCGCTGTCGCCCGTCCCCTTGCAGGGCTCCTTGATGCAGGAGTAGTAGCTGTCCAGGTTCTTGGTGCCGATCGCTCCGACGACCGGGTTGATGATCCCCTTCACGATCGAGTTGACGATGTTCGAGAAAGCCGCGCCGATCACCACAGCGACGGCCAGATCGACGACGTTGCCTCGCATCAGGAAGGCTTTGAAACCCTGCAGGATGCTTGCCTTCTGTTCGCTCACCTCGGGGACACTCCTCGCATGTACAGACTGTGGAACAAACAGCTCCGCAACCTACGTCAACGCTCGGCATGCGCGTCCAGCGAGGTTCCCCGAAGGGGGGACTTGACGTCACCACAGGGTCACCGACAGTCGCGCAGCGGCGCTCGCGCCGGCCAGGCGTGCCGCGGTTGACCGGGGCACCGACAGGACGACCAGCGCGCCCGCGTCACCGCCCGGCCCGGGGCCCCCGGACCGGGCGTCCAGCGGCTCGGGCACCTTGGTGACGAGCGCTCCACGGGCGACCACCCGGGCCGTGGCCCCCCGCGCCGTCTGTTCGGCGGCGATGACGTCCACCCGGTCACCGGGGCGCAGCAACCGGACGGCTGCGGCGTCGGCGATCCGCACCGGGGCCGACACCTTCCGGGCGGCGCGTGCGCTCGGGGCGGGGGCGCGCATCGCCGACTGTGCGCGGGCCGACGCGCCTGCGCCGCTTCCCTCCGACGGGTGCCCGCGCACGGGATCGCCGATCCGCGGGCCCGCCGCCACCAGCGCGACGGCGGTGACCGCGAGACCGGCCGCGAGGGCGCGCCTGCGACCTCGGGCCCGCCCGCCCATCGGGCTCAGCCGGTAGCGCCCGCCGCGGACGCGCACCGGAGGAAAGGGCGGCACCTCCCGGTTGGCGGGCGCCTCCGCCCCCGGCGGTCGCGAGGAGGGCGGGGACAGGGCCGGAGACCGGGAGCCGGGCCCGGCGGGAAACGGTGCGCAGGACAGGGGAGCGGAGAAGGGAGTGAGGGACACGACGAGGTCACCACCTGCGACGAGGGACGGGCTTGCACAGCCACGATGGCCCTTCGCGCCCCCACTCGCCGGAGCCGGTGGACCATCCACGGGTTGTGGACAACTCCCTCGCCCGAACGAGGAGTTCCGTCCCCCGTGGCCCTCGCGTGCCCGCCGCGCCCCCGCGACCCTCGCTGGAGCAACCGGCATCACCCGCCTCCAGGCCGCCGCCCCGGTACCGCCCCGGTACCGCCCCCGCCTTCATGCCGTCCCGGCACCGCCCCCGCGCCCCCGCGCACTCCCGTCTACGGCAGTTCGAACCCCGGGTTCATTCCGCCCAGTGCGTTCCCGCACGCGCAGTCGCGGTCCTGTGTCGACGGCAAAGCCGCCACCGCGTCGAACAGCACGCCCCGCAGCCGGTCCACGTTCGCCGCGAACACGTGCAGCACCTCCTCGTGGGAGACGCCCTCGCCGCTCTCGGCGCCCGCGTCCAGATCGGTGACCAGGGTCAACGTGGTGTAGCAGAGCTCGAGTTCACGGGCCAGCGCGGCCTCCGGGTGGCCCGTCATGCCCACCACCGACCAGCCCTGCGCCTGGTGCCACAACGATTCGGCACGGGTGGAGAACCTCGGCCCCTCGATCACGACGAGGGTTCCCGCGTCCACCGGTTCCCACTCACGGCCGCGCGCCGCCTTGAGCGCCGCCGCCCGTCCGGCGGGGCAGTAGGGGTCGGCCAGCGACACGTGCACCACCTGGGGCACCGTGCCGTCGGGCAGCGGCAGTCCGTCGAAGTAGGTTCCGGTCCGCGACTTGGTGCGGTCGACCAGCTGGTCGGGCACGAGGAGCGTGCCGGGCCCGTACTCGGGGCGCAGGCCGCCCACCGCGCACGGGCCGAGGACCTGACGCACCCCGACCGAGCGCAGCGCCCACAGGTTGGCCCGGTAGTTGATGCGGTGGGGCGGCAGATGGTGGCCGCGTCCGTGCCGGGGGAGGAAGGCGACCCGCCGGCCGGCCACCTCGCCGAGGAAGAGGGAGTCGCTCGGCGGCCCGTAGGGGGTGTCGACCTGGAGCTCGGTCACGTCGTCCAGGAACGAGTAGAGACCGGAGCCGCCGATCACACCGATCTCTGCGTTCGCCTTGTTCGCCATGCACGGCACCCTAACCGCACGGGGGAACGCCGAGGACCCCGCCGTCGGACGACGACAGGGTCCTGTAAGAGAGGCGTCCTATGCGGCGGAGCTGCTGCCGGCGGAGGTGCCGCTGCTCGACGACTTGGAGTCCGAGGAGGACGAGGAGCTCGTGCTCGACGACTTCGTGTCGGAACCGGACGTCGACGGCTTCGAGGACGACGACGGCGAGCTGCTCGACGAGGAGCCGCGGCTGTCGTTGCGGTAGAAACCGGAGCCCTTGAAGACGATGCCGACGGCGGAGAACACCTTCTTGAGGCGGCCACCGCAGTTGGGGCACTCGGTCAGGGCGTCGTCGGTGAACTTCTGCACCGCCTCGAGGCCCTCGCCGCACTCGGTGCACTGGTACTGGTAGGTCGGCACTGTCTTCCTCCTGGCACTCTCACTCAGTGAGTGCTAACGACGGTCTATCTTGACGCATTCCCCGGGTTCAGTCCACTGTCACCGGCACGCGGTGACCGACGCCACGTGCGACGGTGCGTTCGCGGGGGCGCGCCGCGAGCCGCGACCGCAGGGCCAGCAGGGTGGCCAGGGCCAGCAGGGTGCCGCCCATCGGGACCAGGAAACCGGAGCCGCCCCAGAGGCGGTCCTCCAGCTGTCCGGCGATCGTGACGGCGGCCGCCTGGCCGAGTGCCACCGCGCCGGTCAGCCAGGTGAACGCCTCGGTGCGGGCGCCGGCCGGGACCAGGCCCTCGACCAGGGTGTAGCCGGTGATCAGCGCGGGCGCGATGCACATGCCGACCAGCAGGCCGAGGCCTGCCAGCACGAGCACCGAGTGCGCCGCCCACAGCCCGGAGGCGACGAGCGCCAGCGCGGCGTAGGCGACGACCAGGCGCTGCTGCGGCGCGGCCTTCCAGGCGACGGCGCCGCAGACCAGGCCGGAGAGCATGTTGCCCGCGGCGAAGGTGCCGTACAGGACGCCGTTCAGGCCGGGCTCGCCGATCGACTCGGTGAACGCGGCCAGCGAGACCTGCATGCCGCCGAAGACGGAGCCGATGCCCAGGAAGGTCACGATCAGCACGCGCACCCCGGGGACGCGCAGGGCCGAGGAGTGTTCCACGCGCGCGTGCCCGGCGGCGGCGACCTGGGGCTGCGTGCTCCGCTGTGCGGCGAACAGCAGCCCGCCGAGCAGGGTCAGCGAGGCCTCGGTGAGCAGACCGGCCGCCGGGTGCACGGCGGTGCACAGGGCGGTCGCCAGCAGCGGGCCGAAGACGAAGGTGAGCTCGTCGGTGACGGACTCGAAGGCCGCCGCGGTGGTCATCAGCGGCGAGCCCTTCAGCCGCACGCCCCAGCGGGCCCGCACCATGGGGCCGACCTGCGGCACCGAGGCGCCCGTGGGCACGGCCGCCGCGAACACCGCCCACAGCGGCGCGTGGGCGAGGGCGAGGGCGGTGAGCGCCAGGCCCGACACGGTGTGCACGAGGACGCCGGGTACCAGCACGGCGCGCTGCCCGTAGCGGTCGGCGAGACGGCCGCTCCAGGGGGCGAACAGCGCCATGGAGACGCCGGTGACGGCCGCGGCGGCGCCGGCCGCCCCGTAGGAGCCGGTGGTGTGCTGCACGAGCAGCACGATGGAGAGGGTGAGCATCGCGAACGGCTGGCGGGCGGCGAAGCCGGGCAGCAGGAACGTCCAGGCGCCGCGGGTGCGCAGCAGCTGCCCGTATCCCGGGCGGGCGGATGCCGACGAGTCCTTCGACGGCTCGGTGGTGACCGTGGATGCCACGGCCGTGCCTTTCTGCCGCCTGGTAGCGCGCCCGTGCGGGGGCGCCGAGAGCTGTCCTCTTGCGCGTGCTGCGGTAGATGCCGGTCTCCGCTGCGAGGGTGTCCCGGCCGCCATACGGTCGCGCCAGCTCTGCGTCAGGCAGAGTTGGTTCGATCAAGGTGCGCCTTCATCGTACAGGGATCAAGGCGCTCCCCACCTGTGAAAAGGAGCACCGCCGGGCCGGTCGCCCTCGGAATGCGGGGGGTGTGAACGGTGCGAAACATGCACTTAACGGGTGTCGCCGCCGGTGCCCAGCCATCCGGCGAGCTTTCCGCCGTGCCCGACGGCGCGCAGCCGCTTCTCGGCCGCGTCGCGGACCGGGTCGGTGGCCACGACGAGGAGTTCGTCGCCGTGCCGCAGGACGGTCGCGGGCAGCGGCACGAACGACGTCCCGTCGCGTACGACGAGGGTGACGGCGGCCCCGGCCGGCAGCCGCAGTTCGTCGACCTCGACGCCGTGCATCTTCGACCCCTCGGGGATCGCCACGGACAGCAGGTGCCCGCGCAGTCGCTCCAGCGGCGCCGACTCGACGCCCAGGTCGGCGGCCTCGGGGTCGCCGCCGAGCCGCAGCTTGCGCGCCAGCCAGGGCAGCGTCGGCCCCTGGATCAGGGTGTAGACGACGACCAGGACGAAGACGATGTTGAAGATGCGGCGGCTGGCGTCGACGCCGTTCACCATGGGGATCGTCGCCAGGATGATGGGCACGGCGCCGCGCAGCCCCGCCCAGGACATCAGCGTCTGCTCCTGCCAGGGCACCCGGAACGGCGTCAGACACAGCACGACGCTGAGCGGGCGGGCGACCATGGTCAGCACCAGGCCGATGACGAGCGCGGGCAGCACGTCGTCCCCGAGCTCGTGCGGGGTGACCAGCAGGCCGAGCAGCACGAACATGCCGATCTGGGCGATCCAGCCGAGGCCGTCGGCGAACCCGCGCGTGGCGGGCCAGTGCGGCAGCTTGGCGTTGCCCATCACCATCGAGGCGAGGTAGACGCCGAGGAAGCCGCTGCCGTGGGCCAGTGAGCCGGCCGCGTACGCGGTGACCGCGATCGCCATGACGGCGATCGGGTAGAGGCCGGAGGCGGGCAGCGCCACGTGCCGCAGGCCCCAGGAGCCCAGCCAGCCGACCGCGAGGCCGATGGCGGCGCCGATCGCCAGCTCCAGGAGTATCTCGGCGAGCAGCAGGTACCAGTGCTCGACGGGGCCCGCCGTGGAGAAGGCGACGACCAGGATGACCACCGGGGCGTCGTTGAAGCCGGACTCGGCCTCCAGGGTGCCCGTCACGCGCGCGGGCAGGGGGATCTTGCGCAGGACGGAGAAGACCGCCGCCGCGTCCGTCGAGGACACCACCGCGCCGATGATCAGCGCCTGCCGCCATTCCAGCCCCGTCACGAAGTGCGCGGCCGTGGCCGTGACGCCGACGCTCACCGCGACCCCGGCCAGCGCCAGCGCCGTGGCGGAGGGCAGGATCGGCCGGACCTCCTTCCACTTCGTGCCCAGGCCGCCCTCGGCGAGGATCACGACCAGGGCGGCGTAGCCGATGACCTGGGTCAGTTCGGCGTTGTCGAAGTGGATGTCGCCGATGCCGTCCTGGCCCATGGCGATGCCGATCCCCAGGTAGACGAGCAGGCTGGGGAGCCCGCTGCGCGAGGAGATCCGGACCGCTGCGACGGCGACGAGCAGTACGAGGGAGCAGACGAGCAGGAGCTGGTTGAGGTGGTGGACAGTCAGCGGCGGTTCCCTTCACCGGCGCGCGCGCCTCGGGCACGGGCGCACATGTGCACTGGTCACATGGGACACGAAGCTGCACGCCCCGGGCCCAGGTACTTCATTACCTTACCTAACTCTTGACGATTTCTTGACGCTCCGCGACCGTGAGATCGAACATCCTTCCGCGCCGGTACCCGACTCCGCGTCAAGTGGCGCGAACCCCTGCGCCTATGGTTGCTCCAGCGCTCATTCAAAGGACAGCCCGCCTGCCGCTCGCGTTAGGACAGCAAGGACAGCGATGCCCCCCAACACCACCGCCACATCGGGTGACAAGCCCGTCAAGTCCGGCAGGAAGAAGGGGCGCAAAGCCCGTTTGATCGTTCTTGTACTGGTGCTGGCCATCATCGGAGGCATCGCCTACGGCGCCTACTGGTCCATCAGCACGGTCCGCGCGTCCTTCCCGCAGACCACGGGTTCGATCACGCTCAAGGGCCTCGCCGGGCCCGTGAGCGTCCAGCGGGACGGCTACGGCATCCCGCAGATCTACGCGGACTCCGACGCCGACCTGTTCATGGCGCAGGGTTACGTACAGGCCCAGGACCGCTTCTACGAGATGGACGTCCGCCGGCACATGACCGCCGGGCGGCTGTCGGAGATGTTCGGCGAGAGCCAGGTCGACAACGACGAGTTCCTGCGCACCCTGGGCTGGGACCGGATCGCCAAGACGGAGTACGACACCAAGCTCTCCGCCTCCACCAAGAAGTACCTCCAGGCGTACGCCCAGGGCGTCAACGCCTACCTCCAGGGCAAGGACGGCGCGGACATCTCCCTGGAGTACGCGGCCCTGGGGTTCACCAACGACTACAAGCCCGCCGAGTGGACGCCGGTCGACTCGGTGTCCTGGCTGAAGGCGATGGCCTGGGACCTGCGCGGCAACATGCAGGACGAGATCGACCGCGCCCTGATGACCAGCCGCCTCGGCCCGCAGCAGATCGCCGACCTGTACCCGGAGTACCGCTACGGGGCCAATCAGCCGATCGTCCAGGAAGGCCAGTACGACAAGCTGACCCGGACGTTCGAGCAGAGCGACGGCGACGGCGAGGGCGGCAGCGGCTCCGGCGACGGAGGCGGCTCCGGGCCCGGCGACGCGTCCGGCAGCGGCGGCACGTCGGGCGGCTCGGGTTCGGCCCTGCAGAGCCAGCTCTCGGGCCTGTACGACGTCCTGGACGACCTGCCCACCGCCGTCGGCGTGAACGGCAACGGCATCGGCTCCAACAGCTGGGTCGTCGGCGGCGCGCACACGATCACCGGCAAGCCGCTGCTGGCCAACGACCCGCACCTGTCGGCCTCGCTGCCGTCCGTCTGGTACCAGATGGGCCTGCACTGCCGGAAGGTCTCCAGCACGTGCCAGTACGACGTCGCCGGCTACACCTTCGCGGGGATGCCCGGCGTGGTGATAGGCCACAACGCGGACATCTCCTGGGGGATGACCAACTCCGGCGTCGACGTCACCGACCTCTACCTGGAGAAGCTCTCCGGGGACGACGGCTACCAGTACGACGGCAAGGTGAAGCCGTTCCGCACGCGCGAGGAGACCATCAAGGTCGCGGGCGGCGACTCCAAGAAGATCGTCGTCCGGCAGACCGAGGACAACATGCCCCTGCTGTCCGACCGTGACGACGAACTCGTCGACGTCGGGAAGAAGGCCTCCGTCGAGGGCGAGGCGCCCGACCGCGGCGACGGCTACGGCGTCGCCCTGAAGTGGACCGCGCTGGAAGCGGGCACCACCATGGACGCCGTCTTCGCCATGGACAAGGCGAAGGACTGGAAGGACTTCCGCAAGGCGGCCGAGCTCTTCGACGTCCCCTCGCAGAACCTCGTCTACGCCGACAGGCAGAACCACATCGGGTACCAGCTGCCGGGCAAGATCCCCACGCGGGCGAAGGGCGTGGACGGCGCGGTGCCGGCGGAGGGCTGGGACTCCAGGTACCGGTGGCGGGGTTACATCAAGTTCGACGAGCTGCCCTACGAGTACGACCCCGCTCGCGGGTACATCGTCACCGCCAACCAGGCCGTGATCGACAAGGACAAGTACCCCTACACGCTCACCACGGACTGGGGCTACGGCGCGCGCAGCCAGCGGATCACCGACCTGATCAAGAGCAAGATCAAGGGCGGCGGCAAGATCTCCACGGACGACATGCGCCAGATGCAGCTGGACGACGACAGCCAGATCGCGAAGCTGCTGAGGCCGTACCTGCTGAAGATCAACCTGAAGGACCCCGACGTCCGTGAGGCGCAGAACCTCCTGCAGGGCTGGGACTACAGCCAGGACGCCGACTCGGCCGCCGCCGCCTACTTCAACGCGGTCTGGCGCAACATCCTGAAGCTGGCCTTCGGCAACAAGCTGCCCAAGGAGCTGCGCGTCAAGGGCCAGTGCCTGTGGGTCGACCCGGTCAACACCACCGGACCCGTCGACGACACGGACAAGGTCCGCGAGTGCGGGCAGCGCGACGCCGACCAGGCGCAGCCGGACGGCGGCGACCGCTGGTTCGAGGTGGTGCGCCGGCTCGTGGAGAAGAAGGACAGCCCGTGGTGGACGACGCCCGCCGTCGGCACCCGCCCCGAGGCCGTCCACGACCGGGACAAGCTGTTCGAGCGGGCCATGATCGACGCCCGCTGGGAGCTGACCGCCAAGCTCGGCAAGGACATCGACACCTGGAGCTGGGGCCGGCTGCACCGCCTGTTCCTGAAGAACCAGACCCTGGGCACCAGCGGCCCCGGCTTCCTGCAGTACATCCTCAACCGGGGCCCCTGGAAGCTCGGCGGCGGCGAGGCGACGGTCGACGCGACCGGCTGGAACGCGGCCGGCGGCTACGGCGTGGTGTGGGTGCCGTCGATGCGGATGGTGGTCAACCTCGCCGACCTCGACAAGTCGAAGTGGATCAACCTCACCGGCGCCTCGGGGCATGCCTTCAGCGCCCACTACACCGACCAGACCGGCAAGTGGGCCGACGGTGAGCTGCTCGACTGGTCCTTCCGCAAGAAGGCGGTCGACGGCAGCACGGTCGACACCCTGGTGCTCGAACCCTGAGCGACCCGGCGGACGAGGGGCCCTCCACGCGCGCGTGGCGGGCCCGTCGTCGTCTCAGACGAAGCGCCGCACCCCGGACGGCGTGACCACGGCGTGCACCGGCCGGTCGTGCGCCTCCGTCGGCAGCCGGTCGACGACCTCGCCGTCGTACAGAAGCACCACCAGCGGCGGACGGGCGCCGGCGGCCGCCAGCCGGGCCAGCACGCGGTCGTACGATCCGCCGCCGCGTCCCAGCCGCATGCCGCCCGCGTCGACCGCGAGGCCGGGCAGCAGCACCACGTCGGCGCCGGTCACCGCGTCCGGGCCGAGGCGCTCGCCGGCCGGCTCCAGCAGGGCCGTCCGGCCACCGTGCCGGACGGGCGCGAGCGAGCCCTCCCCGGCGTAGGCGCCCCAGTCCAGGTCGTTGTCCGGCAGCAGCGCGGGGAGCAGGACGCGCACGCCCCGCGCGTGCAGCGCGTCCAGCAGCGTCAGGGTGCCGGGTTCGCCGCCCACGGAGACGTACGCCGCCACCGTGCGCGCGTGCGCCAACTCGGGCAGTTCTCCCGCGTGCTCGGCCAGCGCGAGGGCCGCCGTGCGCACGTCGTCGGTCGTCAACGCGTTCCGCGCGGCGAGGAAACCCCGCCGCAACGTACGTTTGTCAGGCTCCGGTTCGCCTTCGAGATGGCTCATGTGTCGCTCCCGCACCGCTTGCGCACCGCTCTCGCGGCACTCCCGCACAGCTTCAATATGTTCATATGATCATTAATTGAGCAGAGTCACAGATTCCTCTCAAAGTCACCGGATAGTGTTGCCGCCATGACTCAGTCGCACCCACGGATCAGCAAGGCTGTCATCCCCGCAGCCGGTCTCGGCACCCGGTTCCTGCCGGCGACCAAGGCCACTCCCAAGGAGATGCTGCCGGTCGTGGACAAGCCCGCTATCCAGTACGTGGTCGAGGAGGCCGTCTCCGCCGGCCTCGACGACGTCCTCATGGTCACCGGCCGCAACAAGCGCCCCCTCGAGGACCACTTCGACCGCAACTACGAACTCGAGTCGGCCCTGCAGAAGAAGGGCGACGCCGCGCGGCTCGCCAAGGTGCAGCAGTCCAGCGACCTCGCGACGATGCACTACGTCCGCCAGGGCGACCCCAGGGGCCTCGGCCACGCCGTCCTGTGCGCGGCCCCGCACGTCGGACAGGAGCCGTTCGCCGTCCTGCTCGGCGACGACCTGATCGACCCCCGCGACCCGCTGCTCCGGCGGATGATCGAGGTGCGGGAGCAGCACGGCGGCAGCGTCGTCGCCCTCATGGAGGTCGCCCCCGAGCAGATCCACCTGTACGGCTGCGCGGCCGTGGAGACCACCGTGGACGGCGACGTCGTCAAGGTGACGGGCCTCGTGGAGAAGCCGGACCCGGCGGACGCCCCCTCGAACTACGCCATCATCGGCCGCTATGTGCTCGACCCGGGCGTGTTCGGCGTGCTGCGCGAGACCGAGCCCGGCCGCGGCGGCGAGATCCAGCTGACCGACGCCCTCCAGCAGCTCGCGCTGGACGAGAAGGTCGGCGGTCCGGTCCACGGCGTCGTCTTCAAGGGCCGCCGCTATGACACCGGCGACCGCGGCGACTATCTGCGTGCCATTGTCAGACTCGCGTGCGAACGTGAGGATCTGGGTCCGGACTTCCGTTCCTGGCTTCGCCGTTACGTCACCGAGGAGATGCAGCAACTTTGAGCACCGCCGCGCCCCGCCCCGCCGGCCAGGACCGACTCTGGTCGGTCGACGAGCATCTGGACGACATCCTCGCCGCCGTCCGCCCGCTGGAGCCCATCGAGCTGCAACTGCCCGACGCCCAGGGCTGTGTGCTCGTCGAGGACGTCACGGTGCCGGTCTCGCTGCCGCCCTTCGACAACAGCTCCATGGACGGCTACGCGGTACGGGTCGCGGACATCGCGGGCGCGAGCGAGGAGTTCCCCGCGGCGCTGGACGTCGTCGGGGACATCGCGGCGGGCCACCAGGCCGACCTGCTGCACGTGGGGCCGGGCCAGGCCGCCCGGATCATGACCGGCGCCCCGCTGCCGGGGGGCGCGGAGACCGTCGTCCCCGTGGAGTGGACCGACGGCGGGCTCGGCGAGGGCCCGGTCGGCGGCATGCGGGCCCGCAGTCTCGCCCCCGAGCAGGCTTCCGGGCAGGTGCGCGTGTACCGGCCCGCGGCGGCACGCGCGCACGTCCGCGCGAAGGGCAGCGACGTGCGGGCGGGCGACCGGGCCCTCGAAGCCGGCACCGTCCTCGGCCCGCCCCAGATCGCCCTGCTCGCCGCGATCGGCCGCGGCTCGGTGCGCGTGCACCCGCGCCCGCGCGTGGTCGTGATGTCCACCGGAAGCGAACTCGTCCAGCCCGGCGAGCCGCTCGGCAGCGGTCAGATCTACGACTCCAACAGCTTCGCCCTCACCGCCGCCGCTCGCGACGCCGGGGCCATCGCCTACCGGGTCGGCGCGGTCGCCGACGACGCCGACACCCTGCGCTCCACCATCGAGGACCAGCTCGTCCGCGCCGACCTCCTGGTCACCACCGGCGGGGTCAGCGTGGGCGCGTACGACGTCGTCAAGGAGGCCCTGGAGCACGTCGGCGACGAGGACGAGGAGGGCGGCGGCGTCGACTTCCGCAAGCTCGCCATGCAGCCCGGCAAGCCCCAGGGCTTCGGTACCGTCGGCCCCGACCACATCCCCCTGCTGGCCCTGCCCGGCAACCCCGTGTCGTCGTACGTCTCCTTCGAGCTCTTCGTGCGGCCCGCCATCCGCACCCTGATGGGACTCGAGGACGTCCACCGTCCCACCACGCGCGCGAAGCTGACCGCCGACGAGGCCCTGACCTCGCCGAAGGGCCGCAGACAGTTCCTGCGCGCCACCTACGCCGACGGCGCCGTCCGCCCGGTCGGCGGCGCCGGCTCCCACCTGGTCGCCGCCCTCGCGCACGCCGACGCGCTGATCGTCGTCCCCGAGGACACGGAGTCCGTCGAGCCGGGCGCCGACGTCGAGGTGGTCCTCCTCGGCTGAGGCCTCCTGGTTGGGGGTACCGTGTCGCGCACAACAGGCCCCCGCGCCGCACCGCGCCGGGCCCGGACCGGGAGCGCCACACGACCATGAGTACGCAGGACCGACTGACGCACATCGACGACGCGGGCGCCGCCCGCATGGTCGACGTCTCCGGCAAGGACGTCACCTCCCGCACCGCCCGGGCCAGTGGGCGCGTCCTCGTCTCGCCCCGCGTGGTCGGGCTGCTGCGCGGCGAAGGGGTCCCCAAGGGGGACGCGCTGGCCACCGCGCGGATCGCGGGGATCATGGGCGCCAAGCGCACTCCCGACCTGATCCCGCTCTGCCACCCTCTCGCCGTCTCCGGTGTGAAACTGGACCTGTCGGTCGCGGACGACGCCGTGGAGATCACCGCCACGGTGAAGACGACGGACCGCACGGGCGTCGAGATGGAGGCCCTCACCGCGGTCTCCGTCGCCGCGCTCACCGTGATCGACATGGTCAAGGCGGTCGACAAGGGAGCGGTCATCACGGACGTGCGCGTGGAGGAGAAGACGGGCGGCAAGTCGGGCGACTGGAGCCGGACATGACACAGGACGCGAACCCCGGCGCGTCGGCCGGCGACACGGGACCGGCGCTGCTCGCGCCGTACGGCGCGCTGGTGGTCACCGCGTCCAACCGCGCGGCCGCGGGCGTCTACGAGGACCGGGGCGGCCCCCTGGTCGCCGAGGGCCTGCGCGGTTTCGGATTCGCCGTCGACGGCCCGCAGGTCGTGCCGGACGGCGACCCGGTCGAGGCCGCGCTGAGGGCCGGCGTCGAGGCGGGCTACGACGTCATCGTCACCACCGGCGGCACCGGCGTCTCGCCCACCGACCGCACGCCGGAGGCGACCCGCGCGGTGCTCGACCTGGAGATCCCGGGCATCGCCGAGGCCGTCCGGGCCTACGGCCGCGACAAGGTGCCCACCTCGGCGCTCTCCCGCGGCCTGGCCGGTCTGGCGCGCGGCACGCTGATCGTCAACCTGCCGGGATCGACCGGTGGGGTGAAGGACGGCCTCGCCGTCCTCGAACCCCTGCTGATCCACGCCGTCGACCAGATCCGGGGCGGCGACCACCCCGGACCGAGCCGGGGAGGTGCGAGCTGAACAGCCCGTCCTGGCCCGTGGAACTGGTGGAGGGCGACATCGTCCTGCGGCCGATAAAGCTGCGCGACCAGCGGGTCTGGCGTGAGGTCAACCGGCGCAACCGGGACTGGCTGCGCCCCTGGGAGGCGACCATCCCGCCGCCCGCGCCGAGCGGACCGATCGCGCACCGGCCGACCTACCGTCAGATGGTCCGGCACCTGCGCACCGAGGCGCACGCCGGACGGATGCTGCCGTTCGTCATCGAGTACCAGGGGCGGCTCGTCGGACAGTTGACCGTCGCGGGGATCACCTGGGGCTCCATGTGCTCCGGGCACGTCGGTTACTGGGTGGACGAGTCGGTGGCCGGCCGCGGAGTGATGCCGACCGCCGTGGCGCTCGTCGTCGACCACTGTTTCCGCACTGTCGGACTGCACCGCATCGAGGTCTGCATTCGGCCCGAGAACGGGCCCAGCCGCCGGGTGGTGGAGAAACTCGGATTCCGCGAGGAAGGGCTGCGGCCGCGCTATCTCCACATCGACGGGGCCTGGCGGGACCACCTCGTGTTCGCGCTGACGGCGGAGGAGGTCCCGGAGGGTCTGCTGAGCCGGTGGCGGCGCACCCGTTCCACCAGCGTCCCCCGCGACCACCGCAACGCCTGACACCTGACGTCTGACGCCGGACGTCCGGCGTTCAGCGTCTGGCGGCGAACCGCTGAACCCGAACACCTCGGCGAATGCCGACGGGAATCGCCAGGGTCCGGGAAATTGAATAAATGTTCGAAAGTGATCGAAGGTTGACCGTCTGGGGCGGGGAATTCGCGCCCTAGGCGGCCTGCTGATCGCATCGGTCACAAAAAAAGTTCGAAATATCAGCCGGATCGTGCGACACACCGACTCAATTGGCGGATGGCCTCACGCAAACCCCTCTACCGTGTGAGGCGTGAGCAGCAGCGGCCTCATCTACGCAGTCATCGTCGGGGCCTGGGCCGCCTACTTGGTGCCTATGTGGCTCCGTAGGCAGGACGAGCTGAACGAGGCCCGTCCTACGGAACGCTTCAGCACCGCCATCCGGCTGCTGTCCGGACGGGCGGGTATGGAGCGCCGGTACGCCAGGGACCTGAAGTCGCGCTCCACCGAGGAGGGGGAGCCCGTCGCCGACGCCTCGGACGCCGTCACCGACTCGGTGGACGTCCGGTCCTTCGCCATGCCCCCGACCCGACCGCAGGTGACGGCCCACGTCCACGAGCGCGGCCAGGACCGCGGTGCGGACCGCGGCCAGGAGAGAGCGCCCGGCCGCTCGGAACCGGCGCGGGACCAGTCCCGTGAGCAGACGCGCGAACCGGTGCGCGAGCAGGCGGGCAGGGTCGCCGCCCGGGAACAGCGCGACCACAACGCCCGGCAGACGCACGACGACGCGTCCGCGGGCCATGCGTCCGCCGCCCACGGCACGGCTTCCGCCGCCGCCCGTGACGCGGGCTCGGCCGGCGGCTCCGCTGCCGCCGGCAGGCGGGTGCCGGACGCCCGGCGCACGGCCTCCGCGCAGGCGGCCGCAGCGCGCGCCCAGCGCTCGAAGTCGCTCGCCCGCCGCCGGCGCACCACCGTGATGCTCTTCTTCGCCTTCACGATCGGCGCGGTCGTCGCGGCGGTCGGCGGCCTCGCCTTCCTCTGGGCGCCCGCCGTGCCCGCCGTCCTGCTCAGCGCGTACATCGGATACCTGCGCGCCCAGGAGCGCCGCCGCTTCGCGTTCCACATGGACCGCAGGCGCGCCGAGGTCGCCGCGCAGCGGCTGCGGGAGCGTCAGCCGCGCAGGCGCGCGCCCGCCCCGGCGAACGCGTCGTCCGCGGACCCCGGCCCCGGCGCCGGCGCAGAGGAACCGCACGCGGGCCCCGAACCGGAGACCGACCCGGGCCTGCTGGCGCTCGCCGCGGACCGCAGGGCGCTCGTCGAGCAGACGGACCACGCGGAGTGGATCGACCAGCAGCGCGAGCGGCAGCGCCGCCCCGGCCACGGCGACAGCTGGGACCCGGTCCCGGTGCCGCTGCCGACGTACGTGACCGCCCCGGTCGCGCCCCGGGCGACCTCCGACGTCGATCTCGGAGCGGCGGACGCCTGGAGCTCGGCCCGCTCCAGCTCGGTCGCCCCCGAGCACGACACGGCGGACGCCGGGGACGCGACGGCCACCGGATCGGACGACCCCGACCATGCGCGGGACGACGCCGCGGCGGAGGACAGGGGCGCGGAGGACGGCGAACGCAGCGACGCCCGGCGCGCGGCCTCGGCCCGGCGCTCCCGCGAGCGCGGCCGCACCCCGCTGTTCGACCAGTACGAGGACGGCGAGCGTCCGCGGGCCGCCAACGAATGATCTCCGGCTCCCCGCCTCCGGCCTCGGGGAACGGATTTCCAAGCACGCCGACGGGGATGCTAGAGTTTCACTCGTTGCAAGGGCCTGTGGCGCAGTCCGGTAGCGCACCTCGTTCGCATCGAGGGGGTCTGGGGTTCAAATCCCCACAGGTCCACTGCAGCTCAAAGCCCCGGTCGGGATTCCCGACCGGGGCTTTGGCCATGTCGTACGGCAGTGACGTGCGGCGGCCGGCCTTCTTGGTCGGGGCCTGAGGCCGCGGGTGCGGCCCCAGGCGCGGAGGAAGTCCGAGAAGGCGCGCCCTCAGTGGGCGAGCGGCTTGGCGAAGCAGCGGCTCGCGTCGTACGTGCGGTAGTAGCCGAACTTCGTGCACGGCTCGTACCCGCTGGAGGTGTACAGGGCGATCGCCTCCGGCTGCTCGGTGCCGGTCTCCAGCACCATCCGGACACGGCCCGCGTCCCGCGCGCTCTCCTCCAGCGCGGTGAGCATCCGCCGTGCCAGGCCGCGTCCGCGCATGTCCCGGACCACGAACATCCGCTTCAGTTCGGCGTCGCCGTCCTGGTTGCCCTCGCCGTTCTCGTCCTGGCTGCGCCAGCCGCCGGTGGCGACCGGGCGGTCGGCCTCGTCGTAGGCGATCAGATAGACGCCGCGCGGCGGCTGGAAGTCGGCGGGCGCGAGGACGGTGGCGTCGCCGCCGTCGCCGTATCGCTCGTGGTACTCGGCCTGGACCTCGTCGTTGAGCTTGACCGCGTCGGGATGGTCGAAGGGGACCGGACGTATTCTCACGCCGAACACAGTACGTGTAGGCACAACCGAACCTTCGGCGTCCCCGTACGGCCGGGAACGGGACCAGGTCCGGCGCGGCGCCCGGCGGCCGGTATCGTGCCCGGGTGCTGACCGTGACCTCCGTGAACGTGAATGGACTCCGCGCCGCCGCGAAGAAGGGCTTCGTCGAGTGGCTCGCGGACACCTCCGCCGACGTGCTGTGCCTGCAGGAGGTGCGAGCCGAGCCGGAGCAACTGCCGGAGGCGGTCCGGGCCCCCGAGGGCTGGCACGTCACCCATGCCCCGGCCGCCGCCAAGGGCCGCGCCGGCGTCTCCCTCTACACCCGCCGTGAGCCGGACGCCGTCCGCGTGGGCTTCGGCTCGTCCGAGTTCGACGGGTCCGGCCGCTACCTGGAGGCCGATCTGCCCGGTGTGACGGTCGCCTCCCTCTATCTGCCCTCCGGAGAGGTGGGCACCGAGCGGCAGGACGAGAAGCTCCGCTTCATGGGCGAGTTCCTCGCGTACCTCAAGGAGTTGCGCGCCCGCGCCGCCGCCGACGGCCGCGAGGTCCTCGTCTGCGGCGACTGGAACATCGCCCACCAGCAGGCGGACCTGAAGAACTGGCGCGCCAACGCCAAGAACTCCGGCTTCCTGCCCGAGGAGCGCGCCTGGCTCACCCGGGTCCTCACCCCGACGGACGGCGGCTACGTCGACGTCGTGCGCGAACTCCACCCGGAGGCGACGGGCCCGTACACCTGGTGGTCCTACCGGGGACGGGCCTTCGACAACGATTCAGGTTGGCGGATCGACCTCGCCGTTGCGACGCCCGGTCTTGCGGCGCGGGCCGTCAAGACGGTCGTGGAGCGCGCGGCCAGCCATGAGGAACGGTGGTCGGACCATGCCCCGGTGACCGTGGTGTTCGCGCTGTGACGAGGACGGGCGTGGGGCGCCGCTGACCGCGACGCCCGCGGCGTGAACAATCGGCCGCATGACGACAGCCGCGGGCGCGCCGCCCACGCACAGCACACCGCCGGGCTCGGCCGGGCGTTCCTGACGGGCGGGGTGACCGGGGCGTCGCTGACGGCCTTCATCGGCGGGTGCGTCGTCGAGAAGGTGGCGTTGGTCGTCGTGGGGCTGGTCCTGCCCGCGGTTTACGGGCTTCTCTTCCTCCTCGCCACGCTGCCGCGCCGGGCCCGTGAGGCGGCCGTCGTACCGTGCACGGCGGTCGCGATGATCGAGAGCCTGAAGGCCGTCGGGGGTGAGAGCAGCGACGTACCGGTGCGGTTCGAACTGACCGTGGCGCCGGACGACGCGCCCGCGTTCCGCGTCGAGGTGCGGCAGGACGTCAATCTCGTCGAGCTTCCCGACTACCGGCCGCGCGGGATCGTGGTGGTCGAGTATCCGCCGGACCGGCCGTGGAAGACGCGGATCGTGAAGCGGCCGACGCGGCAGTGGGAGGAGCGGGCGGCCGCGGCCCGCGTGGACTCGGCGCCCGGTCCGGCCATGAAGAGCGACACCCCGGTGGGCTGTGCCGGCGGTCTCCTCGTCCTCCTCGGTCTGCTGCTCGGCACGGCGGCCGTGCTCCTGCTCTTCCGCGGCGACCTGTGCGACTCCCACGAGGGCGAGCGCGGCGCTCCCGGGCCGTCCGTCTCCTCCTCGTCGTCCACGGCGACCGTGACGTCGGCGACGGGCACCGTCACCGTCGGTCCTGGCCGGTCGATGCTCGACCAGGGCGAACTGCGCCAGGCCGTCGAGTCGCTGACGCGGGGCGCGGACAAGCGCCGGGCACTCGTCGTCGTCGTGCAGGACCGCCTGCTGACGGTCGTCTTCTCCCCCACGGGTGTGAAGAGCGCCGGGTTCGACCCGCGTTCCCTGCCCTACGATCGCTTCCCCGCGCTGGTCGAGGAGGCCCGGACCGGCCTCGGCGTCGGCTCCCCGCGGAGCTGGCAGTTGACGGCCGACGGCGTCACCGGGTCGCTCACGCTCAGGATCGTGGTCACCGGCGACGGGGGCACGGGAACGCTGGAGGCGGACGGGAAGGGCAAAGTGCTCCGGCGCAGCGGCGGTTGACGGCAGCGGTGGTCGACGGCATCGGCGGGAGGCGGCCGCCGGGCGGAAGGGCGTCGTGACGTAGGCCGTCGTGACCTGGGCCGTCGGCATCGGTTCCCTCGCGCGAGGGATCGTCAGGGCCGGCCGCCTTCGTCCTTCGCTTCCGGCGTCTCCTTGCGCAGTCGTCGGTCCATGGCGAGGGAGACCTCCGCCTCGACGACGCTGCGGGCCAGCGGGCGCAGGCGGGGGAGTTCCTGTTCGGTGGCGTGGCGCAGGATCAGTTCGGTGAAGAGCTCGGCCAGAGCGTCGGCGTGGGCGCGGACGCGCACGCCCGCCGCCAGGACCTCCGCGAGCGGGATGCCCTCGCGGACCAGGGCGGTGGAGACGTCCAGCAGGCGGCGGCTGATGTGGACGATCTCGTCGCCGTCGGTGCCCAGGTAGCCGAGTTGGAGGGCGGCGGCGAGGTTCTCGGGGGTGGCCTGGCCCTCGAAGCGGGCGGCGAGCTCCTCGGGGGTGAGGCGGACCGGCTCCTCCTCGGTGGGGCCGCCGACGCCGATGAGGTCGGCGACGTCGCGGCCCTGGTCGAGGGCGTCCGCCAGCTCCGCGATGCCGGTGAGGGTGTGGCCGCGTTCCAGCAGGGCGGCGATGGTGCGCAGACGGGCCAGGTGATGGTCGTCGTACCAGGCGATGCGGCCCTCGCGGCGGGGCGGCGCGAGCAGTTTGCGTTCGCGGTAGAAGCGCAGGGTGCGCACCGTGATGCCGGCCTTCGCGGCCAGCTCCTCCGTTCGGTACTCCCTCTTCTCCGTCACGGCCGAAGCCTATGTTGTACCGCGGGTAACTTTCCTTCCCAGGGCCTACCCATCAGTACGGAGCTGCTCTACGCTCCCATTGCGCCAGTAGTCACTGGCAGAGTCGCGAGAGTCGCACGGCAGGAGGTGTCGGGATGACCGAACACGTACGGGTGGCGGTGATCGGGTCCGGCTTCGGCGGGCTGGGGGCCGCCGTGCGGCTGCGCCGGGAGGGGATCACCGACTTCGTGATCCTGGAACGAGCGAGCAGCGTCGGCGGGACCTGGCGGGACAACAGCTACCCGGGCTGCGCCTGCGACGTGCCCTCCCACCTGTACTCCTTCTCCTTCGCCCCGAACCCCGACTGGCCGCGCACCTTCTCCGGGCAGGAGCACATCCGCGCCTATCTGGAGCACGTCACGGACGTGTTCGGGCTGCGGCCGCACCTGCGGCTCGACTCCGAGGTGCTGCGGATGACCTGGGACGCGCAGGAGCTGCGCTGGGACGTCGAGACGAGCGCGGGGCGCTACTTCGCCGACGTCGTCGTGTCGGCCACCGGACCGCTGTCCGACCCGAAGATCCCGGAGATCCCCGGCCTGGACTCCTTCCCCGGGGAGGTCTTCCACTCGGCCCGCTGGGACCACGACGCCGACCTCGCCGGGAAGCGCGTCGCCGTGATCGGCACCGGCGCCTCCGCCATCCAGATCGTGCCCGCCCTGCAGCCCGACGTCTCCCGGCTGACCCTGTTCCAGCGCACCCCGCCGTGGGTGATGCCCCGTGTCGACCGGGCGATCAGCGGCGCGGAGCGCGCCCTGCACCGGGCCCTGCCCGTCACCGCGAAGGCGCGCCGCGGGCTGCTGTGGGGCATCCGGGAGCTGCAGGTCCAGGCGTTCACCAAGCGGCCGAACCAACTCGGTCTCGTCGAGAAGCTCGCCCGGCAGAACATGGCCCGGGTCATCAAGGACCCGGCCCTGCGGGCCAGGCTCACCCCGGACTACCGCATCGGCTGCAAGCGGATCCTGCTGTCCAGCGCCTACTATCCGGCGCTCGCGCAGCCCAACGTGGACGTCGTCGCGAGCGGGCTGAGCGAGGTGCGCGGGTCCACGCTGGTGGCCGCCGACGGCAGCGAGGCCGAGGCGGACGTGATCGTCTTCGGCACCGGCTTCCACGTGACCGACATGCCGATCGCCGACCGGGTGGTGGGCGCCGACGGGCGGACGCTGGCGGAGAGCTGGAAGGACGGCATGGAGGCCCTGCGCGGCGCCTCCGCCGCCGGCTTCCCCAACTGGATGACGGTCATCGGCCCGAACACGGGCCTCGGGAACTCCTCCATGATCCTCATGATCGAGTCCCAGCTGAACTACCTGGCCGACTATCTGCGCCAGCTGGACGTCCTCGGAGGCCGGGTGGCCCTGGACGCCCGCCCGAGCGCCGTGCACGCCTGGAACCGCCGGGTGCAGGACCGGATGCGGCGCACGGTGTGGAACACCGGCGGCTGCACCAGCTGGTACCTGGACGCGAACGGCCGCAACACCACCGTCTGGCCCGGCACGACCTCCGAGTTCCGGCGGGCGACGCGAGGGGTGGACCTCGCCGAGTACGAGGTCCTGCGCGCGCCCGTGGCCCCGGCCGGCCCCCGCACGGCCGACAGCGGGGTGACGGTGTGAGCGCCCGCCGCGACCTGACCGCCGTCTCCGCCGACGGCACGTCCCTGCACGTCGAGGTGTACGGGCCGCAGGGCGCGCCCGCCGTCGTCCTCGCGCACGGCTGGACCTGCTCGACCGCGTTCTGGGCGGACCAGATCCGGGAGCTCGCCGCCGACCACCGTGTCATCGCCTACGACCAGCGCGGCCACGGCCGCACCCCGGCGAGCCCGGCGTGCAGCACGGACACGCTGGCCGACGACCTGGAGGCGGTGCTCACCGCGACGCTCGCGCGCGGCGAGAAGGCCGTGATCGCCGGGCACTCCATGGGCGGCATGACGGTCCTCGCGGCGGCCACCAGGGACGCCTTCCGGGAGCATGCGGCGGCGGTCCTGCTGTGCAGCACCGGCGCCTCGGGGCTGGTCGCCGAGTCCACCGTGCTGCCCCTGCGGGCCGGCCGGCTGCGGACCTGGCTGACCGGGCACGTCCTCGGCTCGAGGGCGCCCCTCGGACCGGTCACGCCCGTCGCGAAGCGGATCCTCAAGTACGCCACGATGGGCGCCGGTTCGGCCCCTCACATGGTGGACGCCTGCGCCCGCATCGTGCACGCCTGTCCGCGCAAGGTGCGGCACGCCTGGTCGCATGTGCTGAGTCTGCTCGACCTCGACCACCGGGTACGGGAGTTGAGCGTGCCGACGGCGGTGATCGTCGGCACCGGCGACCGGCTGACCCCGCCGGTGCACGCCCACCGCATCGCCGCGGCGCTGCCGAACTGCCTGGGCGTCACCGAACTGCCCGGCCTCGGCCATATGACGCCGGTCGAGGCGCCCGGTGTCGTCACCGGCCGCATCCGGGAACTCGTCAGCACTTACTCGCAGTTGAAGGAGGGCGCATGAGCAGGGTGAGCCTCGAGGGGCAGGTCGCCGTCGTCACGGGGGCCGCGCGCGGCGTGGGCGAGCTGCTGGCCCGCAAGCTCTCCGCGCGCGGCGCGAAGATCGCGCTGGTCGGTCTGGAGCCGGACGCGCTCAAGCAGGTCTCCGAGCGGCTGCACGGCGACAGCGACCACTGGTACGCCGACGTCACCGACCACGAGGCGATGGCCCGGGTCGCGGCGGAGGTGAAGGAGCGCTTCGGCAAGGTGGACATCGTGGTCGCCAACGCGGGCGTGGCGGGCGGCGGTCCGTTCGCCGACTCCGATCCGCAGGTCTGGCGCCGGGTCGTCGAGGTGAACCTGATCGGTTCCGCGGTCACCGCGCGCGCCTTCCTGCCGCTGCTGCAGGAGAGCCGCGGCTATCTCCTGCAGATCGCCTCGCTGGCCGCGATCACGCCGGCGCCGATGATGACCGCGTACTGCGCGTCCAAGGCGGGCGTGGAGGCGTACGCGCACTGTCTGCGCGCCGAAGTCGGCCACCAGGGCGTGCGGGTGGGCGTCGGCTATCTGTCGTGGACCGACACCGACATGGTGCGCGGGGCCGATCAGGACGAGGTGATGCGGGAGTTGCGGCAGCGGCTGCCCTGGCCGGCGAACAAGACGTACCCGCTCGGTCCGGCCGTCGACCGGATCGTGGCCGGCATCGAGCGGCGTTCGGCGCACGTGTACGGCCAGGGATGGCTGCGCGGCATGCAGGGCGTGCGCGGATATCTGCCGGGTCTGATCGGGACCGTAGGACAGCGTGAGATGCGGCGGTTCGCGCCCCGGCTGCAGGGGATGCGCACGGGGCTGGTGGGCGCGGGCGGGTCCGCCGACGAGGAGACGAAGGCTACGCAGCGTAGTTGATCGACATGCGTGCCGTGACCGCCCGTGTGAATCTGGTCGAGGCCCCACCACGGGGCCTCGAACCCCCTCATCTCCTACAGGAGTGAACCCACATGGGTATGAAGGACAAGTTCCAGGACAAGACCGAACAGTGGCAGCAGCAGGGCAAGCAGAAGGCCCAGCAGGCCAAGGAGCAGGTCCAGCAGCGCGGCAGCAAGCAGCGCCCGGGCGAGCGCCCCGGCGAGCGTCCCGCGGACCGCTCCGGCGACCGTCCCGGTGAGCGTCCGGGCGAGCGCTCCGGTCAGCGTCCCGGTGAGCGTCCCGGTCAGGACACCGAGCGGATGCGGCGCGAGGACGACGATCGTCTCGCGCACGACTACGACATGTAGTCGTCGCTGACGAGTTGAGTCGGCCGGGCCGGTCACTCGGGGCGCCCTTCTCCGGAGGGGCGCCCCGAGCGCGTCGCGTGTCGGCGATGCGTGTCGGCGTCGCGTGCCGCCGATGCGTCTCGGCTCTGCGTCCTCAGCTCTGCGCGCCGCGCGGCGGCAGTCGCGGCCGGGACCGGTCGGGGACGTCGGTGAGGTCCGGCGGGGTCGCCGGAGGTGTCAGGGCGAGGAGGTCGAGAGCCAGCCTCACGGCGTCGTCGAGTTGGGCGTACCGGCCCTCGGCCCAGTCGAGCGGCGTGCGCAGGGCCTCCAGGTCGGGGGTGACGCCCCGGTTCTCCACCGACCAGCCGTAGGCGTCGAACCAGGCCGCGTTCATCGGGACGGTGATGACGGTGCCGTCGCCGAGCTGATGGCGGCCGGTCATGCCGACCACGCCGCCCCAGGTGCGCTGGCCGACCACCGGGCCCAGCTTCAGCAGTTTGAACGCGGCCGCGATCATGTCGCCGTCCGAGGAGGTCGCCTCGTCGGCGAGCGCCACCACCGGACCACGCGGCGCGTTCGAGGCGTACGACACCGGCTGGGCGCCTCGGGTGAGGTCCCAGCCGAGGATCGTGCGCGTCAGCTTCTCCACGACCAACTCGCTGATGTGGCCGCCCGCGTTGCCGCGCACGTCCACGATCAGCGCGGGCCTGGACACCTCCATGCGCAGGTCCCGGTTGAACTGGGCCCAGCCCGAGCCGCCCATGTCGGGGATGTGCAGGTAACCGCAGCGGCCGCCGCTCAACGCGCGGACGACGGCCCGGCGTTTGGCGACCCAGTCCTGGTAGCGCAGAGGGCGTTCGTCGACGAGCGGGACGACGGCCACCCGGCGCGCCCGGCCCGCCTCGCCTTCGGCCGGGGCGAAGGTCAGCTCGACCGTGGTGCCGCCGGCCCCGGCCAGCAGCGGGTAGGGGCCGGTCACCGGATCGACCGGCCGGCCGTCGACGTGGGTGAGCACCGCGCCCTCGCGGATGCCGGTGCCCGCCAGCGGTGAGCGGGCCTTGGAGTCGGAGGAGTCGCCGGGCAGGATCCGGCGGACGGCCCAGCCGGCGTCCCGGCGGACGAGGCTCACGCCCAGCAGGCCCTGGAGGCGCTGGTAGTGCGGCGGTCCCTCGTTGCGGCGGGCGGCGGTGACATAGGCGTGCGAGGTGCCGAGCTCGCCCAGCACCTCGCGCAGCAGGTCCGCGAACTCGTCGGGTGACGCGACGCGTTCGACGAGCGGGCGGTACTGGTCGAGCACCGCGTCCCAGTCGATGCCGCACATCCCCGGGTCCCAGAAGTAGGCGCGGATCAGCCGGCCGGCCTCCTCGTACGCCTGTCGCCATTCGGCGCCGGGGTCCACCTCGTGCAGGATGCGCCGCAGGTCGATCCAGACCGTGGAGTCCGGGTCCCCGGTCTCGGACGACGGCACCGCCCGCAGGTCGCCCTCGTCGACGACGACCAGCCGGCTGCCGTCACCGCTGAGCGCGAACCAGTCGAGGTGGTCGACGAGTTCGGACTTTCGGGCCTTGCCGATGCTGAAGTGCTCCAGCGTCGGCCGGCCGCTGGTGTCGTCCGGGTTCGCGAACGTCTCGCCCAGCGCGCCGGAGATCGGCCAGCGCAGCCACACCAGTCCGCCGCCCGCGACCGGGTACAGGGCGGAGTACTTGGACGCCGGCACGGGGAAGGGGGTGACCCGGCTCTCCAGCCCCTCGGCCTCGACGGTCACGGTCCCGTCGCCGGCCTCCCCGCCCTCGCCGTCCTGCAGCGGGTCCAGGCCGCCGGCGGCCGGACGGCCCTCCGGGGTCAGCGCGAAGGGCGAGGGGGTGGCCGAGGACAGCGGCACCAGGTAGGGGCGGCAGCCCAGCGGGAAGGACAGGTCGCCGGTGTGCACGTCGTACACCGGGTCGAAGCCGCGCCAGGACAGGAACGCGAGGTAGCGGCCGTCCCGGGTGAAGACCGGGTTCTCGTCCTCGAACCGTCCGTCGGTGACGTCGACGACCATCCGTTCGCCCTTCGCCACGCCAAGGACGCGGGCCATCTTGATCTGCCGCAGGGAGCGGCCGATGCCGGGGTGCGACCAGGTCAGCCAGCCGCCGTCCGGCGAGAACGCAAGGTCGCGGACGGGACCGTTGACCGACGCGATCAGCTCGGTGACCGCGTCCTCACCGGGCTCCGCCGGGGAGCCGCCCTCGGGGTCCTCGCTCACGTCGACGAGCAGCAGCCGGCCGTCGTGCGAGGCGATCGCGAGCCGCTCGCCCGCCGGGTCGGACACCATCTCGAGGACCCGCCCGAGCCTTCCGGAGGCCAGCCGGCGCGGCGCGCGGTCGCCGCTGGCGCGCGGCAGGTAGGCGATCTCGACGGCGTCCTCGCCGTCCGCGTCGGTGACGTAGGCGACCTGGCCGCCCGAGCCGAGCATCTCCGGCAGCCGCACCCGCACCCCGGGCGTGTCGGCGATCGTCCGGGCGGGTCCGTCCCGGTGGGTCAGCCAGTAGAGGCTGCCGCGGACGACGACGGCGCTCGCCCGTCCGGTCTCGTCGACGGAGATGCCGTCCACGTGCTGGGCGGCCGGGATCTGGTAGCGCCGCCGGCCGGCCCGCGGCCCGCCGAGGCGCACGTCGACGCGGCGCGGCGCGGAGCCGGCGGCGAGGTCGTCGACGATCCACAGCTCTCCTGCGCACTGGTAGACGACGCGGGTGCCGTCGCCGGCGGCGTGCCGGGCGTAGAAGGCGTCGTGGTCGGTGTGCCGGCGCAGGTCGGAGCCGTCGTGGGCGCAGGAGTACAGGTTGCCGACGCCCTCGTGGTCGGAGAGGAAGGCGATGCGGTCGCCGACGAAGAGCGGGCAGGCGAGGTGCCCGTCGAGGCCTTCCAGCAGGCGCTGCCCGTGCAGCCACAGACGTCCGGTGGCGCCGCCGCGGTAGCGCTTCCAGGCGGCCGGCTCGTGCGGGGGAGTACCGGTGAGCAGGAGGGTGCGGCGCTCGCCGTCGAGGTCGGCGACCTGGAGGTCGGAGACCGGGCCCCAGGGGAGCTTGCGGCCGGGCGAGCCGTCGGTGGGGACCTTGTAGGACCAGGTGAAGTAGGAGAACGGCTCGCCGTGGGAGGCGACGGCGAGGATGTCGGCGTTCCCGTCCGGGTCGGGGGGCGTCCAGCCGCGGACCTGGGTGTCGGAGCTGCCCCAGTACGTGAGGCGCCGCCCCGGACCGCCGTCCACCGGGACCACGTGGATCTCCGGGACGAGGCTGCGCCAGGTCGTGTACGCGATGTGGCGGCCGTCGGGGGAGAAGCGGGGGTGCCCGGCCTTCGTGCGGTCGACGGTCAGCCGCCAGGCACGCCCGGGGTCGTCGAGCGGGGTCAGCCAGAGGTCGTCCTCGGCCACGAAGCACAACAGGTCACCGCTGAGATGGGGCAGACGCAGATAGCTCACCTCCCCATGCTTTTCCGGGGGATGGACCGGAGCAACTTATGACAAAGGCGCGTCGCGGACGATCACGTGGACGATCGGCCGGAGACCGCGTGAGCCAGGACACGTACGAAACTGTTTCGTTTCGCAGCGGGATGCGCTACATTCGGCGTGTACGAACAGGAGACTGTGGCGGTGCGGAGTGGGAAGGTGAGCGGAATGACCGAGGTCTCGACGGCGCGTCGCAGCCGCATCACTCCCGAGCGTGAGGCCGAGCTGTACGAGGCCGTGCTCGAACTCCTCCGCGAAGTCGGCTACGACGCCCTCACCATGGACGCCGTCGCCGCCCGCACCAGGTCCAGCAAGGCGACGCTCTACCGCCAGTGGGGCGGCAAGCCCGAGCTGGTGGCGAAGGCGGTCCGGCACAGCAAGCCGGGCGGCTCCCTCGACGCGATCGACACCGGGTCCCTCAGGGGCGACCTGCACGCCCTCACCCTGCGCTCGGACGACTGCCAGATGGAGCAGAACTCCGCGCTCATGCGAGGGCTGGCCATGGCCGTCCACGACAACCCGGACCTGCTGAAGGCGTTCAAGGAACACCTCATCGAACCGGAGCTGGCCGAGTTCCGCCGGGTGCTGTCACGGGCGATCGACCGGGGGGAAGTCCGCGCGGACAACCCCGCGGCCGAGTTCGTGATGCACATGATGATCGGGGCGTTCGCGGCCCGGACACTGCTCGACGAGCAGCCCCCGACGCAGGAATTCCTCCTCTCGTACATCGACGCCGTGGTGCTCCCCGCCCTCTGCGCGCCGAATCCCGCCACCTGACCGTCCCCACGGTCCGCCCAACCTGACGTCACCGCTCACGTCGTCGGGCCGATCACCCCTGCCTCCCCGCCGGGTTGGTCAACCCTGCCCCCGGGGCCCGTGCCGCAGCCGCGGCCCCTACACCACGACCTGACCGGGAGTACGCCTCCGTGGCCACGTTCCTTTACCGACTCGGCCGGCTCGCCTTCCGCCGCCGCCACTTCGTCGCCCTCATATGGGTGGCGCTGCTGACCCTCGCCGGCGTCGGCGCCGCCTCCGCGCCCGCCGCCGGGACAACCTCCTTCTCCATACCGGGAGTCGAGGCCCAGAAGGCCTTCGACCTGCTGGAACAGCGCTTCCCCGGGGCCAGCGCCGACGGCGGGACCGGGCGCATCGTCTTCAAGGCGCCCGAGGGCCAGAAGATGACCGACGCCGCCAACCGGGCGACCGTCGACAAGGCCGTCAAGGCCCTCCGTGACGGCTCCGAGGTCACCTCCGTCACCGACCCCTTCACGACGCACGCCGTGAGCAAGGACGGGACGGTCGCCTACACCTCCGTCAAGTACGACGTCCCCGGCATGGAGCTGCAGGACTCGACCCGGGACGCCCTCGAGGCGGCGGGCGACACGGCACGGGCCACCGGGCTGACCGTCGACGTCGGAGGCGACGCCCTCCAGGCCGGCGCCGAACCCGGTGCGATCGGCGAGGTCATCGGCCTCGCGATCGCCGCCGTCGTCCTCGTCCTCACCCTGGGCTCGCTGGTCGCGGCCGGGCTGCCGCTGCTCACCGCGATCATCGGCGTCGGCATCGGCGTCTCCACCATCACCGTCCTCGCCAAGGCGCTCGACCTCGGCGACACCACCTCCACCCTCGCGCTGATGATCGGCCTCGCGGTCGGCATCGACTACGCGCTGTTCATCGTCTCCCGCTACCGCAGCGAGCTCGCCGAGGGCCGCGACCGCGAGGAGGCCGTCGGCCGCGCCACCGGCACCGCAGGCTCGGCCGTCGTCTTCGCCGGCCTCACGGTCGTCATCGCCCTGGCGGGCCTCGCGGTCGTCAACGTGCCCATGCTGACCAAGATGGGCCTCGCCGCGGCGGGCACGGTCGTGGTCGCCGTCCTCATCGCGCTGACCATGGTCCCGGCGCTGCTCGGCTACGCGGGCAGGAAGGTCCGCGCCACCGGCGAGAAGCGCAGGCCGGCCGCCGTGAAGGGCGAGCAGGGCGAGCAGGACAAGCCCGGGCCGGGCGTCCGCTGGGCCAGCTTCGTCGTCCGTCGTCCGGCCGTCGTGCTGCTGCTCGGCGTGGTCGGTCTCGGCGCGATCGCCGTCCCGGTCGCCCAGCTGGAGCTGGGTCTGCCCGACGACGGCTCGCAGCCGACGTCCACGACCCAGCGCCGGGCCTACGACCTGCTGTCGGAGGGCTTCGGCCCCGGGTTCAACGGCCCCCTGCTGATCGTGGTCGACGCCGCGAACAGCGACGACCCCAAGGCCGCGGCCACCTCGGTGACCGACGGGATCAAGAAGCTCGGGGACGTCGCCACGGTCACCCCGGCGATGTTCAACAAGGCCGGCGACACCGCCACCATCACCGTGATCCCCGGCTCCAAGCCGTCCTCGACCCAGACCGAGGACCTGGTGCACGCCATCCGTGACCAGGGCGCCGACGTCAGGGCCGACACCGGCGCGCGGGTGCTGGTCACCGGCACCACCGCGATGAACATCGACTTCTCGCAGAAGCTCAACGACGCGCTGATCCCGTACCTGGGCCTGGTCGTCGGCCTGGCCTTCCTGCTGCTGATCGTGGTCTTCCGCTCCGTCCTGGTCCCGCTGAAGGCGGCCCTCGGCTTCCTGCTCAGCGTGCTCGCCGCGCTCGGCGCCGTGGTCGCGGTCTTCCAGTGGGGCTGGCTCGGCGGCCTGATCGGCGTCGAGGAGACCGGCCCGATCATGTCGATGACGCCGATCTTCATGGTGGGCGTGGTGTTCGGCCTCGCGATGGACTACGAGGTGTTCCTCGTGACCCGGATGCGGGAGGCGTACGTCCACGGCGAGAGCCCGAGCCAGGCCATCGTCACCGGCTTCCGGCACAGCGCCAAGGTGGTGGTCGCCGCCGCGATCATCATGATGGCCGTGTTCGGCGGCTTCATCAGCTCCGGCGAGTCCATCATCAAGACGATCGGCTTCGGCCTCGCGATCGCCGTCTTCTTCGACGCGTTCGTCGTCCGCATGGCGATCGTCCCGGCGGTGCTCGCGCTGCTCGGCAAGAGGGCCTGGTGGCTGCCGAAGTGGCTGGACCGCGCCCTGCCCAACGTGGACGTCGAGGGCGAGGGACTGCGCACCCCCTCCGACGCGGGCGAAGAGGACCGCGAACTGGTCCGCGTCTGACACGTCGGACCGTCCGTGACACGTCGGACCGTCCGAAAAGACCGCCGGTGAGGGCTCCGTGGGGACGGGGCGCCCTCACCGGCCTTTTTCTTGACGACCCGTCTCGTGACCCACTATCGGGTGACGGCGTCACACACTCGGGCCGCACGGGGCGGGTGGCCCAACGGATCCGGTGTGTTCAGGACATAGATGGACATGGAAGGCTACTGTCACCGGAATGTGCATGATTCGTAACGTGCAGCGGTATTGAGCCACTTGGGGCGGGCAGGGTGGGCAATCTGGTTCTGCGGCCGAGGGGCCGCACACCGCACCAAGCAAGGAGACCTTGTGTCCGTTTCCTCTGTTTCCGCCCGTCGTCTCACCGCCGTCGCGATCGTCGCCGCCGCTGTGACCGGAGCGGCGACACTGCCGGCGTCGGCCGCCGCCGCCTCGCGTCCGAACCGGCCGCAGGTGGAGATCAGCGCCGTGCACTACGACGCACCGGGTCGGGACGACCGCTCGGCCTTCTCCCTGAACAAGGAGTGGGTGGAGCTGACCAACACCACCCGTCACGGCGTCAACCTGGACGGGTGGACGCTCTCCGATGACCGCGGCGACAAGTACACCTTCCGCAACTACCGGCTGGCCCCGCGCTCCACGGTGCGCGTCCACACCGGCATCGGCCGCGACACCCGCACCGACCTGTACCAGGACCGCCGCCGCGAGGTGTGGGACAACCGCTCCGACACCGCCACCCTGCGCGACGACCACGGCCGCCGCGTGGACCAGGAGTCCTGGGGCTTCAACCGCCACCACGGCGACGACCGCCACCACGGCGACGACCGCCACCACGGGGACAACCGCCACCACGGGGACAACCGCCACCACGGGGACAACCGCCACCACGGGGACAACCGCCACCACGGGGACAACCGCCACCACGGCGACGACCGCCGCTGACCCCGCCCCATCACGCGCGACGCGCCCGTCCCCTTCCGGGGCGGGCGCGTCGCCGTGTCATGCCGCGGATCCTCCCGCGGCCCGTGCTCAGTTGGTGAAGACGATGTACTTCCAGGCGCCGTGCGTCGTCGCGTTGACGTTGTCGCCGGAGGAGCCGTCGATGTACGACGAGCGGATCCGGGCGCGGATGCCCGCCTCGCCGGGGGCCTCCAGCGTGACGGCGGACTTCCCGCTCGCGCCCACCGGGAAGTACTGGGACCCGGAGTCGTACCAGGAACCCTGGTAGTAGACCTGGACCTGCAGGCGCTGCTGGCGGCCCGCGTAGTAGTTCATGGTCGTGGTGAACAACGGGTCGGTGTTCTTGCGGAAGTAGGAGTACGTCGTGGAGCCGATCCTCCCCGTCTTGTAGTGCCGGGAGACGGTGGTCGACACCTTCGCGTAGGCGCCCGCGGTGGACTTCGCGGTCTTGCCGGCGCTGCGCGAGTCGCCCGCGAAGACGGCGGTGACGGCCGTGTCGCGGGTCATGTCGACGACCACCGACAGGTTGCCCTGCGAGTTGACCTTGGCGTTCTTGACCAGCTTCTTCGGCTTGTCGGAGCCGGCGGGGTCGACGTAGATCGCCACCGTGCGGTTCCTGTACGTCGCGCCCAGGTGCGCCGTGAACGTGACGTCCTTGCCGTACGCGTACAGCTTGCCGTTGTTGGTGACGCTGAGCGCGGTCGCCTTGCGCGAGACGGCCACCACGTCGGAGCCGACGGTGGCCGCGTGACCGGCGTCGCCCGCGAAGAACACCCGGTAGGTGACCTTGCCGCCGGCGGGCGGGACGTCCGTGAAGGCGAACGAGCCGTCGGCCTTGGTCTTGACCGGGGCGAGGACCTTGCCGCCGGGCGACTCCAGGTCCGCCCGGGTCACCTTGAGGACGGTGCCCGCCGGAAGCGGCGTCGCCGAGGTCAGTCGGCCTGTGACGGTGAGCTTCTTGGCGCGTTCCGCCTTGACCGGAGCCGTCACCTTCAGCGCCGGCAGTTCCTTGGTCGGGTCCGTCAGCGCGCGCAGGGTGAAGACGTCCGCGGTGTTCACGGAGACCGCGAACACCCGGCTGCTGTCCGGCGCCCAGGCGAGCGCGCCGTCGACGAGGGTGTCGGCGCCGCTGCTGTTGCCGGTGTTGGGGAAGTCGTACTCGCGCACCGGCGTCGTCGCGCCCGGCCGGATGACGTGGACGTCGGGGTCGTACCAGGAGAAGCTGCCGCCCGCGACGCTGCCGTCGGGTGCGACCCGCACGGCGTTCGGGTACGCGTCGATGGCGTAGCCGGGCTGCTCGGCGAGGTCGGTGGCCGAGTAGGCGCCGATGCCGTAGCCGAAGCCGGGCGAGCCCCACGAGGTGAGGACCTGCTTGCCGTCGGGCGTCAGGTCCAGCTGCTTCACGGACCCGTCCATGTCGCCCTTGGCCCGCAGCGTGGCCCCGTCGGCCGAGAGGTCGTAGACGGCGACCCGGCCGCCGTTGCCGGCCACCAGGACGCCCGGGACGGCCGGGTCGGCGCCCAGGAGCGCGGTGCCGGAGAAGTCGCCGTCCCCGCGCTGGGAGAGGTGGACGGCGGGTTCGGCGCCCGAGACGTCGAGCGAACCGAAGTCGGAGCCGTAGCCGAACCAGATGCGGCCGTCCACCACCTCCAGGTCGCCCGGAGCCACGCCCAGCGGGTAGCTCGAGGTCTCGCTGTACGTCCCCGTCTCCACGGCGATGATCCGGTTGGCGTTCTTGACGGCCGCGTACACCTGCCCGGAGTCGGCGGACAGCGCGAGGCCCGTCACGCCGGACAACCCGGTCAGGGTCGCCTTGACGGTGCCCGCGTAGTCGGTGACGACGATCTTTCCGCCGCTCGGGTCGGAGACGTAGACGCGCTGGTGGGCGCCGTCCACGACGATGTCGCCGACCGACTCCACCGGAAGGACGGTGGCGGAGTCGGCCACGGCCACTCCCGCCGAACTCGCGGCGAGTACCGCGGAGCTGAGAACGACCGCGAGCGTCGTCGCGGCCGAGATGCTGCGCCTGCGCACAGAAATGGGAACCCCCAGGAAAAAGAGCCCGGTGTGTCCGCCGGGCGTGGTGAAACGCCTGCGTCCCCCCTTCGCGCCCGCAGCGGGCGCGTGAACGCGGCAGAGCAGCAGCGTATGGCATGGCAATGACAACAGGGACGGGATTTCCGCCCAGCCCTGGACGCTTACCGGACAAACCCGCTCGCGTGCCCGGCGCAACCCTCGCTAGCGTGCCGCGCATGACGACCACCGGCGCCCACCCTCGCTTCGCCCAGGCCCTGAGCGAGCTCGGCCTCGACGAACTGACCCCGCGCGTCCGCCGCTTCCCCGACGCGACCCGCACCGCCGCCGAGGCCGCCGCCGCGATCGGCTGCGAACCGGCCGAGATCTGCAAGTCCCTCGTCTTCGCGGCGGACGGCGCGCCGGTCCTCGTGCTGATGGACGGCGCCTCCCGGGTCGACGTCGAGCGGGTACGGCAGGTACTCGGCGCGCAGCGCGTGACGAGGGCCGCAGCCGACGTCGTACGGGAGACGACGGGGTACACGATCGGCGGGGTGCCGCCCTTCGGCCACCGCACACGCACGCGTGTCCTCGCCGACCGGGGCCTCCTTGCGCACGGCGTCGTCTGGGCGGCGGCCGGCGATCCGCACGCCGTCTTCCCCATCGCCCCCGACGCCCTGATCCACCACGCCGGCGCGGCCCTCGTGGACGTCCGCGAACGCACCGCGTGACCCCGCTGGTCACCGCCGCCGTCCTGCTCGCCGCCGTCACCCACGCCGGCTGGAACGCCATCGCGCACCGGATCACCGACAAGCTCGCCGGGTTCGCGCTCATCTCCGGCGGCGGCATGCTCATCGGCCTCGCCCTCGCGCCGTTCACCGCTTTCCCGGCGGCCCGCGCCTGGCCGTACCTGCTGTCCTCCGCGGTGATCCACATCGCCTACTACGCGCTGCTCATGCGGTCGTTCCGGCTCGGCGACTTCGGCCAGGCGTACCCGCTCGCACGCGGCTCCGCGCCCCTCGTCGTCACCGTCCTCGCCGCCGTCTTCGCGCACGAGGCGCCCGACGCCCGGGCGGCCGCCGGGATCGCACTGTCCTGCGCGGGGCTGACCGGCGTCGCCGTCTGGGGACTGCGCGGGCGGCGGCCCGACCGGGCGGCGATCGGAGCCGCCCTCGCGACCGGCGTGACCATCGCGGCGTACACGGTCGTCGACGGTCTCGGCGTCCGCGCCTCCGGCTCCTCCCTGGGATACATCGCCTGGCTGATGGCCGTGCAGGGAGCCGTGGTCCCGGCCTACGCCGCCCACCGCCGGCGCGGGCGGACCCTCGCCGTCCTGCGTCCCTTCGCCGCCCTCGGCCTGCTCGGCTCGGCCCTGTCCGTCCTCGCGTACGCCCTCGTGCTGTGGGCGCAGACCCGCGCCGAACTCGCCCTGGTCGCGGCCCTGCGCGAGTCGTCGGTCCTGGTCGGGGCCGCCATCGGGGCGCTGTTCTTCAAGGAGCGGTTCGGGGTGCCCCGTCTCGTCGCCGCCGGGCTGCTGGTCGTCGGCATCGGTCTGATGCTCCACCCCGGCTGACGCCCTTCGGTCCGGGCCGTCCGCTGGGTGCGGCCGTCCGCTGCGAGGCGCACCCTGGAACCAGAGGCTTCGGAGGTGACCGTCATGACGCACACCGCAACGCGCACGACCGTCGGATGGCATGTCGAGCTGGAGTTCGAGGAGGACGACCGGCACACACGCGCGGTCGCGCTGGTGCGGCTGCCCGACGGGACCGAGGTGCGGTCCCAGGGGCACGCCAGCCGGCACACCGTGGACGCCGACCAGCCCCGGGTCGGAGAGGAGATCGCCGGCGCCCGCGCGCTCAACGAGATCGCCATGCAGCTGCTGACCAAGGCGCACACCGAGATCGACGACGCCTCGGGGCGGACGTCGCACTCGATCAACGTGTAGACGTCACCGACGTCGGTGCAGGCATCGGCATCGGCATCGGTGTCGACGCCGCGGTCACGGCCACCGCCGCTGCCACCGCCACCGTCGTCGTCACGACGTCGCCGTGGTCGCCGTCCGCAGCGCGCGGAGCAACGCCTGCGCCCGCGGGTCCGCCGTCACGCTCGCGCGGAAGCCGTTGGTGACATAGGCGAAGGCGATCCCCGACTCCGGGTCGGCGAGGCCGAGGGCGCCGCCGCGGCCCGGGTGGCCGAAGGCGCGGGGCGACAGCAGCGGGGAGGCGGCGCCGTGCAGCATGGGCCCGAGGCCGAACCGGGTGTTCACCACCAGGACCCGGTCCGGGCCCGACGACTGCTCGCCGCGCGCGAGTTCCACCGTCTCCGGCCGCAGCAGCCGCACCCCGCCCTCCACCTCGCCGATCAGCGACGCGTAGAAGCGGGCCAGGCCCTCGGCGGTCGCGATGCCGTTGGACGCGGGCAGCGCGGCGGCCCGGTACGCGGCGTCGTTCTCGTCGGGCAGCGGGGTGATCGCGGCGAAGGCGCGCCGGGTGAGGGAGGCCGGATCGGCGTAGGCGGCGGTGACGGCGGGCTTGGGCCGGGTCCTCAGCGCGCCCGCCTGCACCGGCGCATCCACTTGGCCCACGCGTCCCGCCCGCCCGCGTTGCGCGGCCGGCAGTCCGAGCCACAGGTCGGCGCCGACCGGCCGGGCGATCTCGTCGGCGATCCACTCGCCGACCGGCCGTCCGGTGATCCGCCGCACCAGCTCACCGGTCAGCCAGCTGTAGGTCTGCGCGTGGTAGCCGTGGTCCGTCCCGGGCTCCCAGACCGGGGTCTGCGCCGCGACCGCCGCCGCGCCGAGGTCGGGGTCGGCGGCCTCGGCGGGCGTCAGCGGCCGGTCGAGGACCGGCACGCCCGCGCGGTGCGCGAGGACGTGCCGTACGAGGGTGCGCTCCTTGCCGGCCGCCTTGTACTCGGGCCAGTACGTCCCAACGGGCGCGTCCAGGTCCAGCTCGCCGCGCTGGTGCAGCAGCAGGAGGCCGGCGGCGACCACGCCCTTTGTCGCCGAGCGCACGATCTGGGCGGTGCCCCGCTCCCAGGGGGCCGTGCCGTCGACGTCCTTCGTGCCGCCCCACAGGTCGACGACCTTGCGGCCGTCCCGGTAGACGGAGACCGCCGCGCCCCGGTCGCCGAGCGCCTCGAAGTTCCGTGCGAACGCCTCCCTGACCGGCTCGAAGCCCTCGGCCACCGCACCGCTCACGTCCACGCCCGCACATCCTCTCGCAGTTCGCCTTCGACTCCTCGGGGAACGCCCGGGGCGAGCCTGCGATTCCTTCGTCCCGTCAGCCGAGAATGATCGTGACATCGATGTTGCCGCGTGTGGCGTTCGAGTACGGGCAGACCTGGTGCGCCGCGTCCACCAGCTTCTCCGCGAGGCCCGGGTCCAGCACGGGGAGCGAGACGCTGAGCGCCACCGCGAGCCCGTAGCCCTTGGTGCTGTTGGGGCCGATCCCGACCTTGGCCGCCACCGTCGACCCCGTCAGGTCGTAGCCCGCGCGGTTGCCGACCAGGATCAGCGCGTTGTGGAAGCAGGAGCTGTAGCCGGCCGCGAAGAGCTGCTCCGGGTTGGTGCCGTTGCCGTCGCCGCCCAGCTGCGGCGGCATCGCCACCTTCAGCTCGATCTGGCCGTCCTGACTGGTCACGAACCCGTCGCGGCCCCCGTGCGCGGTGGCCTCGGCGACGTACATGATCTTCGTCGGACGGGTGTCGGCGGTGCCGGCCGTGCCGGCCGTCCCCGCGGTCTCGGTCGTGCCGGCTGCGGCGCCCTCTGTCACGGCGGTCCCTCCCCAAACATCTTCCCCAATTACATCGTGCACAAGGTACCGGCCGGTAGGTAGGTGCGTCCCGGGCAGGGGCAGGTAACCCCCGGTAACTTCGGTCCGGGCGCGGACGTGTCCGGCCCGCCGGACAGACCGCCGCCGGGGGCTAGCGGGCGCGGTCCGCCGTCGGGTGGGCCCGCTCCGCGAGACCCCACAGCTCCTCGCGCAGCCGCGCGACCTCCGCCGTCTCCAGTCCCGTCGATGCGAGCAGCGCCCCGGGGACGCGCTCCGCACGCCGCCTCAGCTCCTCGCCGGGGCCGGTGCACGCCACCAGCACCGAGCGCTCGTCGTGCGCCGCGCGCTCCCGGCGCACCAGCCCCGCCGCCTCCAGGCGCTTCAGCAGCGGCGACATAGTGCCGTAGTCCAGCCGCAGCGCCGACGCCAGGTCCTTGACCCTCGTCTCGCCCCGCTCCCACAGCACCAGCAGCACGAGGTACTGCGGGTAGGTCAGGCCCAGCTCGTCCAGCAGCGGCCGGTAGGCGGCGGTCACCGCGCGCTGGGCCGCGTACAGCGCGAAGCAGAGCTGCTCGTCGAGGAGCAGCAGCGAACGGTCGGCGGCGGGTTCCTCGTCAGTCACGCGCCCATTGTCGCGGAGCGCGGGTCGAACCCGAAGGGCAGCTCCAGGCGGTGGGCGCGCATGAGGGCGTCGTCGGCGAGCAGCTCGCCCGTCGGGCCGTCCGCCGCGATCACGCCCTCGCTGAGGACCAGGGCGCGCGGGCAGAGCTCGAGGGCGTACGGCAGGTCGTGCGTGACCATCAGCACCGTGACGTCCAACGCCCGCAGGATGTCGGCCAGTTCACGGCGTGAGGCGGGGTCGAGGTTGGAGGACGGCTCGTCCAGGACGAGGATCTCCGGTTCCATCGCGAGGACCGTCGCGACGGCCACCCGACGCCGCTGCCCGAAGGAGAGGTGGTGCGGCGGACGGTCCTTGAACTCCGCCATGCCCACCTGCGTGAGCGCGTGGTCGACCCGCGCCTCCAGCGCGGCCCCCTTCAGTCCGGCGGCCGCCGGCCCGAACGCCACGTCCTCGCGGACGGTCGGCATGAACAGCTGGTCGTCCGGGTCCTGGAAGACGATGCCGACCTTGCGCCGGATCTCGGCCATGTGCCGCTTGTCCACGGGCAGTCCGGCCACCGTCACCGTGCCCGCTCCGCCGGTCAGGATGCCGTTCAGGTGCAGCACGAGCGTCGTCTTGCCGGCGCCGTTCGGCCCGAGCAGTGCGACCCGCTCCCCGCGCGCGACGGAGAAGTCCACGCCGAACAGGGCCTGGTGGCCGTCGGGGTAGGCGAAGGCGAGGCCGGCCACGTCGAGGGAGGCCGCCACCTCGGGGGAGGCAGCCAGGTCGGAGGAGGGCGTCATGTCGGGGGATGCCGTCATGTCGGGGGAGGGCGTCACATCGGTCACAGAGTCCATCCCAACACGCAGACGACGAGAGCGGTGAACGGGAGGGTCAGCGCGTACGACCACTGGGCCCGGGACGCGGTCACCTCGTCGATCACCGGCATGGAACCCGCGTACCCCCGGCTGATCATGGCCAGGTGCACGCGTTCGCCGCGCTCGTAGGAGCGGATGAACAGCGCGCCCGCCGACTTCGCGAGGACCCCCCAGTGCCGCACCCCCCGGGCCTCGAAGCCGCGTGACTCCCGGGCGATCCGCATGCGCCGCATCTCGTCCGCGATGACGTCGCCGTAGCGGATCATGAAGGAGGCGATCTGCACGAGCAGCGGCGGCAGCCTCAGCCGCTGCAACCCGAGCAGCAGCTCGCGCAGTTCGGTGGTGGAGGCCAGCAGCACGGACGCGGCGACGCCCAGGGTGCCCTTCGCGAGCACGTTCCAGGCGCCCCACAGTCCGTCGACGCTGAGGGACAGCCCGAGGACGTCCACCCGCTCGCCCTCCGCCACGAACGGCATCAGCACGGCGAACGCGACGAAGGGGGCCTCGATCAGCAGCCGCTTCAGCAGGAGGCCGGCGGGCACGCGCGCGCGATGCGCGACGAAGGCCAGCAGCAGCGCGTACAGGCCGAACGCCCACATCGCCTCCCGGGGCGTCGACACCACGACGACCACGAACGCGAGGACGGCGGCCAGCTTGGTGTGCGGCGGCAGACCGTGCACGGGCGAGTGTCCGTGCAGGTAGAGGCGGTGGGCGTGACCTGCTCCCATGGCCGTCAGACGCTCTCTACGGCCGTGGGGGACGCGTCCGCGCCGCGTCGCCTGCGCACCGCCCAGAACACCGCGCTGCCCCCGACGACGGTCGCGCCGACGCCGATGACGCCGGCGAGGCCGCCGGACAGGCGGGCGTTCGTGACGTCCTTGACGCCGTAGTCGGCGAGCGGGGAGTCGGAGGTCGCGTGCTTCCCGGTCTTCGCGTCGATGCCCTTGTCGGCGGCGACCTTCTCCAGGCCGTCGGGGCTCGCGGAGGCGTAGAAGCTGACGAATCCGGCCAGCACGAGGGACGTGACCAGGCCCGTCGCCCACAGCGTGCGCCGGGACGTGCGCGCCGCCGCCGGGACGGCGGGCGCCCTGTCGGCCGCCGGGGCGTCGACGAGTTCGCCGTTCACCCGCAGTCGGAGGGTCTGCCGCAGGTCGCGGGCGCCGTGGACGAGGTCCGGCCGCACCGCGAGCACGGCGCCCACGGTCAGCGCGGTGATCACGGCCTCGCCGATGCCGATCAGCACATGCACGCCGATCATGGCGGTGGCGACCTTGCCGATCGCCACGTCGGTGGTGCCGCCGATCCAGTACAGGAACGTGAAGGCCACGGCGGCGGCGGGCACGGACAGCGCGGCGGCGACGAACGACGCGGCCGTGACGGACCGGCGCCCGCGCGGCAGCACCTTCACCAGGCCGCGGAAGACGGCGTACGCGACGACCGTCGTCACGATGGCCATGTCGGTGATGTTCACGCCGAGGGCGGTGAGTCCGCCGTCGGCGAAGAGGACGCCCTGCATGAGCAGGACGACGGACACGCACAGGACCCCGGTGAAGGGGCCCACCAGTATCGCGGCGAGCGCGCCGCCGAGCAGATGGCCGCTGGTCCCCGCCGCGACGGGGAAGTTGAGCATCTGCACGGCGAAGATGAAGGCCGCGACGAGGCCGGCCAGGGGCGCGGTCCGGTCGTCGAGCTCGCGCCGCGCACCCCGCAGGCTCACGGCGATGGCGCCGGCGGCGACGACTGCGGTCACGGCGGAGGTCGGGGCGTTGATGAATCCGTCGGGTACGTGCACCCGACGATGATAGTGGCTTGATGCGAACCATTCGCAAGAGCGAGAACCTTGTGTATCGCAGAGCGTTGCAGTGCGCCGGAGCGCGTCGCGGGGCATCCGTAGTGAATCCGCGGTGAATCCGCGGTGAATCCGCGGTGATCCGCAGTGGATCCGCAGCGCATCGCACAGATGAGATACGCCTGCTCGAAGGAGCGTATTGCGGAAAATGTGGGACATTGGAAGGGAGTGGACGCACAGCTTCCGCACAGGTCACGCTGCGTGAGAGGGTCGGCCGATGTCCGTAGTCGAACAGTACGCGCGAGCCCATATCGTCACCGACGCCGACCAGGTCGAGGAGGAACGGACGGCCGTTCCCGTCGTCCTGCGCTACGACCCGGACAGCGACCCCCGCTCGGTGCGGGTCGGACTGCCCGACCGCCACGAGTGGACGTTCTCCCGCACGCTCCTCGAACAGGGCCTGCGCGCCCCGACCGGCACCGGAGAGGTCCGGGTCTGGCCGTGCGGGCGCGTCCAGGCGATCGTGGAGTTCCATTCCGCGCACGGCGTCTCGGTCGTCCAGTTCGAGTCGAAGACGCTGCTGCGGTTCCTGCGCCGCACCTACACGGCCACCGCCGCCAAGGCCTCGGCCACGTCACGGCAGCAGACCGTCAGTCACTAGGCGCGTTGCACACCCCGATGCCCCGGTGTGCCCCGAGGCCTTCCGAGGCCCCCGGCGCCGCGGGAACGGGTCCGTGGCCCGTTCGCGCGGTCCCGGCTGTCAGCCGCCCAGCCGCAGCAGCGCCGCCACGATCGGGCCGGCCGTGTCCCCGCCGTGGCCGCCCGCCTGGACGACGCCCGCGGCCGCCAGGTCGCCGCGGTAGGCGGTGAACCAGCCGTTGGGCTTGTCCTGGTTGTCGACCTCTGCGGAGCCCGTCTTGGCGCCGTAGTCGGGGCCGAGGCCGGACATCGCCTCGGCGGCGGTGCCGGCCGCGGCGGTGTAGTTCATCAGCTCCCGCAGCTGGGACAGCGTGGCCGCCGACATCGTGCGTGACGCCTTCGCCAGCGCGCGGTCGTCCACGGACGGGGCGACCAGGTACGGCTGGTGGAAGGAGCCCGACTTCACGGTCGCGGCGACCGATGCCATGTTCAGCGGGTTCATCCGGACCCCGCCCTGGCCGATCAGCGAGGCCGCCATCTGCGCCTTCGACTGCACCGGCACCGAACCGTCGAAGGACGGGACGCCGATCGCCCAGTTGTTCATCGACAGACCGAACACCTGCTGCGCCTGCTTGGTCAGGCTGTCGTCGTCCAGCTCCGGCGCCTGGCTGATGAAGGCGGTGTTGCAGGAGCGCGCGAAACTCGCCTTGAACGTGCCGCCGGTGATCTCGAAGTCGTCGTCGTTGTGGAACTTCCAGCCGCCGTAGGTGAACGTCTTGGGGCAGGGGTGCGTCTTGTCCGCCGACGCCAGGTCCTTCTCGATGAGCAGCGACGACGTGACGACCTTCATCGTGGAGCCGGGCGCCAGCGAGCCGTTGAACGCGGTGTTGAAGCCGTGACCGGCGTTGGCCACGGCGAGGATCTCGCCCGTGGAGGGGCGCAGCACGACGACCGACGACTTCGCGGTCTTCGCCACCTGCTGCTCGGCGGCCGCCTGGAGGGCCGCGCTCAGCGTGGTCTTCACGGTGCCCGGCGTGCCCTTGCTGAGCTCCAGCAGCGTCTTGTCGGAGGCCTTCTTCGCCTTGGCCGCCTTGCCTCGGACGACCTGGAGCTCGACGCCCGCCTTGCCGCCGGCCTTCTTGCCGTACTTCTCCCGCAGTCCGTCCAGCACCGGTGCCAGGGAGGGGTACTTCGCGGTCGTCAGCTCACCGCCGTCGCGGTCGACGGCCTTGACCGGCGGGGTCCCGGACGCGCCGGTGACGAGCCGGTCGCCGTCCTGCAGATCCGGGTGGACGACCGAGGCGTGCCAGTCGACCTGCGCCTTCCCGTTCTTCGGATTGCGGACCACGGTGAGCGCACTGGCGTACGACAGTGGCTTGCTGACGTCCTTGTACGTCACCGTGCCCTTCACCGAGAACGGGACTCTGGCGCCCTTGGCCTCCCCGGCGCCGAGGGCGACGCCCATGACGTGGGCGTCCTTGCCGTAGCCGGTCAGCAGGGCGGAGGCGGCCGCGGAGTCGTCCGTGGCGGCGGCCGCCTGGGCCACCTTGCCCCCCTGCCAGGCCGTGAGGAACCGCTCGGCCACGGCCTTGGCCTCGGCCGCCGACGGCGGGTCGGCCCTGACCCGCGGCACCTGCTTGCCGTTTGCGGCCGCGGCGGAACCGTCGTCGGCCGCCGCCCCGCCGCCGTACAGGGCGTAGACGCCGAACCCGGCGCCCGCGACCACGACGGCGATCATGCCGCCGGCCACGGCGGGACGCCGCTTGCTGCGCTGCTCTTCGACGCGCCTTCTCTTGCCCACTGCGTGCGATCCTCCGGATCCCCTGGGGCTTCCCCCCGCCCCGCTGCCCTCGTTGCCCTCACCGACCCCAACGACGGCAACAGCCTAGAGTCCCGTCGCGGGGGAGTGACGTCATAGGTGACGTCGGCCACTTCGGTTCCGGGTCAGCCGGCCCGCAGCACCTCCACGACGATCGGCCCCGACGCGTCGACGCCGTGGCCGCCGTCCTGGGTCATGGCGGCGGCCGCGACATCGCCCCGGTAGCCGGTGAACCAGCTGTCGGACCGGGCCTGTCCGTCGACCTCGGCGGAGCCGGTCTTCGCGCCGATGCGGCCGCTCAGACCGGCCATGACCTGGGCCGCGGTGCCGCTGGTCGCGGTCCGGTTCATCATGGAGCGCAGCTGCTGGACGGTGCCCGCGGACAGTCCCTTCGCGTGGGCCGGGTCGCGGCCGTCGAGGCCCAGCGGCACGATCACCGGCTGCCGGAAGGCTCCGGTCATCGCGGTCGCGGTCACCGAGGCCATGTTCAGCGGGTTCATCTGGACCTTGCCCTGGCCGATCAGGCCGGCCGCAGTGTCCGGGCCGCCGGCCGCCGGGACGGAGCCGTCGAACGACGGGATGCCGGTCTGCCAGTCGAGGCCGATGCCGAAGTGGTCCCGGGCCTCGTTCGTCAGCGAGTCGACCTTCACCTCGTCCGCGAACTTCACGAACGCCGTGTTGCAGGAGCGGGCGAAGCTCTCGGAGAGGGTCGCCCCCTCGTCGGGCTTCATGCCCTTGATGTTCTTGAAGGTCTGGCTCTCGGAGACGGCCGAGGACGGGCAGGGCGCGGGTCCGTTCGCGGTGGTGAGCCCGTTGTCGATGAGGGTGGCCGCGCTGACGATCTTCATCGTGGAGCCGGGTGCGACCTCGCCCAGGAACGCGGCGTTCCAGCCGTCGGCGCGGTTGTTGGCGACGGCCAGGATCTCGCCGGTGCTCGGCTTGACCGCCACCACCGACGACTCGGGGTACTTCTGGACCGCCTTCTCCGCCGCCGCCTGCACGTTCGCGCTGAGGGTCGTGGGGAGCCTGCCCGCCTTGCCCTCGGCGAGGGTCAGCAGCGGGGTGTCGGCGGTTTCGGCGGTGGCGTGCCGGATCGCCAGCTCGATGCCCGGCGTCCCGCCCGCCTTCGCCCCGTACTTGGCGCGCAACTGGTCCAGGACCGGCCCGAGGGAGGGGTACTTGTCCTTCGTCAGCACCTTGCCGTCCCGGTCCACGGCCTCGATCGACGGCGCCGACGAGTCGCCCGTGACCAGGGTGTCGTCCATGTTCTTGAGCGCGGGATGGACGACCGACGGCTGCCAGTCGACCAGCGCCTTGCCGGTGGTGACGCCCCGCACGACCGTCAGCCGGCTCCGGTAGGCGAGCGGCTTGGACTTCCCGTCGTACGACACCGTCGCCTTCACGGAGAACGGCACGCTGTCGCCGGCCGCTCTGCCCGGTGTGATCTTCACGGCCGTGATGTGCGCGGCCTGGCCGTACGAGGTCAGCAGCGGCCCGGCCTTCGCCGCGTTGTTGGTGAGATCGGCGGCGGTGGTGGCCTGCCCCTTCTCCCAGGCGGCGAAGAACGCGGCGCTGGTGTCCTTCACCTCGGAGTCGCTCGGTGGTCCGCTCTTCACGGCCACCGGCTCCGCGCCTCCCGACCCGCCGCTCCCGCCGGTGTCGCTCAGCGCGCTCACGATGTTGAACGCCCCGTAGCCGGCCCCGCCCACCATCACGGCGAACACCGAGCCGACTATGGCCGCCTTGGCCCCCTTACGCATGGTCCGCGTCCTCCCCGTCCTCCCCGTGGCGACCCTCGCGGGTCTTTTCTGAACGCGTTCAGAAAACCGCGCTCAGCCTCACAGTAAGCGCTGACGTGGCGCACGGGGCGGGAGTTTCCGCAATCGTTAGACCCACGTGTCCAGCCACATCCGTGAACGCCAGTCGTCGATCGGGATGGCCTGGCCGGTGTAGAGCGGCCAGAAGTAGATGAAGTTCCAGGCGATCAGGAGGACCAGGACGCCCGCGCCCGTGGCGCCCGCTACACGGCGGGTGTCGCTGGAACCCGGGGGACCGACGAGGGCGCCGATCATCATGGCCACGGCCAGACACAGGAAGGGCAGGAAGACGACGGCGTAGAAGAGGAAGATCGTGCGTTCCTGGTACATGAACCACGGCAGGTAGCCGGCCGCGATGCCGCAGACGATCGCCCCCGCACGCCAGTCACGGCGGAACAGCCAGCGCCACAGCACGAACAGCACCGCGAAACAGGCCGCCCACCACAGCAGCGGGGTGCCGATGGCCAGCACCTCGCGCGCGCACTTCTCGCCCGCGTCCGTCGGGCAGCCGTCCGCGCCGGGCGCCGGGGACTCGTAGAAGTAGGAGACCGGGCGGCCGAGGACGAGCCAGCTCCACGGGTTCGACTGGTACGTGTGCGGCGACGTGAGGTGGGTGTGGAACTCGTACACCTCGTGCTCGTAGTGCCACAGGCTGCGCCACCAGTCGGGGAACAGCCACGTCCAGCTGCCGCCCCTGCCGTCGGTGGCCGCCCAGTTGCGGTAGTAACCGCCCTTGCCGTCCGTGGCGGACAGGATCCAGCCCGTCCACGACACCAGGTACGTGACCAGCGCGACCGGCACCGTCGCGAGGAACGCGAAGCCCGTGTCCCGCTTCAGCACCGCCAGGTACGGACGCCGGGCGCCCGCCACCTTGCGCGAGCCGACGTCCCACAACACCGCCATCAGGCAGAACGCGACCATGATGTACAGGCCGTTCCACTTCGTGCCGATGGCCAGACCCAGCATCAGGCCCGCCCCCCAGCGCCAGGGGCGCCACCCGATGCGGGTCGTCTCCGCGACGTGGGCGTCCGGGCGGCAGCGGCCGTCGGCGTCCGGCTCGAGCGCCGCCGCCAGCCGGGCGCGCGCCTGGTCCCGGTCGGCCACCAGACAGCCGAACGCCGCCAGCACGAAGAACATCAGCACCCCGTCGAGCAGGGCCGTGCGGCTCATCACGAAGTGCAGGCCGTCCACCGCCATCAGCGCGCCCGCGAGGCAGCCGAGGAACGTGGAGCGGAAGAGGCGGCGGCCGATCCGGCACAGCATCAGCACGCTGAGCGTGCCGAGCACCGCCGTCATGAACCGCCAGCCGAACGGATCGAACCCGAAGAGCAGTTCGCCCAGCCCGATCACGTACTTGCCGACCGGCGGATGCACGACGTACGCCGCGTCCCCCGGGATCGTGACATGACCGCCCGAGGAGAGGATGGCGTCGTTGGCGTTCTTGTCCCAGTTGACCTCGAACCCGCGGTGGACGATCGCCCACGCGTCCTTCGCGTAGTACGTCTCGTCGAATATCACCGCCCTGGGGCTGCCCAGGTGCCAGAACCGCAGCACGCCCGCCAGCAGCGTGACCAGCAGCGGACCGAGCCAGGACGACCAGCGGACGATCCGGTCCGCCCACCGGTACGGGACGCCGAGCGCCTGCCACAGCCGCGGGCTGGGCTGCGCGAACGGCGGCAGCAGACGCTCCCGGACATCGGCGGAGGACTGCGCCGGGTAGCCGAAACGGCGCAGCCGCTGCTGCCACGACGGCCGCCGGTCGTGCGGCGCCGGGTCCTGCCGGTAGTCCGTGGAGTCCATGGAGGACGCGGTACTGGTCACCGCGCCATCGTAGGGAACACGTCTGTGTGAGTCCCGTGTCTCTCCCCCTGCGAGGATGGAAACGTGACAGCTACGCCCCGAACCGCCCCCGGAGTCCTCGTCCTCGCCGGCACGCCGATCGGCGACGTCGCGGACGCCCCGCCGCGCCTCGCCGAGGAACTGACGGTCGCCGACGTCATCGCCGCCGAGGACACCCGCCGACTGCGCCGACTGACCCAGGCCCTGGGCGTGACGCCCAAGGGGCGGGTGGTGTCCTACTTCGAGGGCAACGAGTCCGCCCGCACCCCCGAGCTGGTCGAGGAACTCGTCGGCGGCGCACGGGTGCTGCTGGTCACCGACGCCGGGATGCCCTCGGTCTCCGACCCCGGCTACCGGCTGGTCGCCGCCGCCGTGGAGAAGGACGTCCGCGTCACCGCCGTCCCCGGGCCGTCCGCGGTGCTCACCGCGCTGGCCCTGTCCGGACTGCCCGTCGACCGGTTCTGCTTCGAGGGGTTCCTGCCGCGCAAGGCGGGCGAACGGCTGTCGCGGCTGCGCGACGTCGCCGACGAGCGCCGCACGCTCGTCTACTTCGAGGCCCCCCACCGGCTCGACGACACCCTCGCCGCGATGGCCGAGGTGTTCGGCGCGGACCGGCGCGCCGCCGTCTGCCGTGAGCTGACGAAGACGTACGAAGAGGTGAAGCGCGGCCCGCTGGGCGAACTGGCGGAGTGGGCGGCCGAGGGCGTGCGGGGCGAGATCACCGTCGTCGTCACCGGCGCGCCGGAACGCGGACCCGAGGAGCTGGACGCGACGGAACTGGTGCGGCGCGTGCGGGTGCGCGAGGAGGCGGGCGAACGCCGCAAGGAGGCCATCGCGGCGGTCGCGGCGGAGGCCGGACTCCCCAAGCGCGAGGTGTTCGACGCGGTGGTGGCGGCGAAGAACTCCGGTGCGCTCTGACGGCTGTCCCGGCCGTGCTGTGACCGCTGTCCCGGCGATGCTGTGACCGCTGTCCCGGCCGTGCTGTGACGGCTGATACCGAGGTGTTGTGAAGGGGCTCACACCCCCTCTGAGCAGGGCGCATGTCGTCTGAGCGTGCGCCCCATGCGCGGGCAAAGGACCCCGGGTCCTGGGGCAAGGGACACCCAAATCGCCTTCAACAGTGCACAGGTCGAGTGCATTCGCCGTGGGGGAGGCGTCCACTGGACGACGGGACGTGAACCGTCCCACCAGCGGACCACGGGAGCGGCCATGAGTGACATCACAGGGCAGACCGGCCTCCGCGGCGGTGCGAGCGCCGTCGTCAACGAGTCGTACTCCTTCGCCTGCATGCGCTGCGGGCACGGCTGGGAACAGTCGTACGAGATCGAGCACCACACCGACGCCGACGGCCACGAGTTCGTCCTCTACGTGGCGAACGGGCGTGTCGTGCCGTCGCCGCTGAGCCGGCCGGCCTGTCAGAACTGCGACGGGCACGTCGTGCGCATCATGCGGGCGGGTCAGGTCTCCTCGGTGCTCAGCGCCGCCCGTCAGCGCAAGGCGTCCCCGGCCGGACCCGTCCAGGCGCCGGTGACGGCGGCCGAGGGGCAGCCCGAGGGGCGCCCGGCGGGACAGCCGCAGCACCACTGGCACCTGTCCGACCTGCTGCACCCCTTCCGCAAGGCGAGCTAGCCGGGAACCGGCCGGGGAGGGCGGACCCTTCCCCGGCCCTCTCCGTGGCCCTTTCCGTAGGATCGGGGCATGTCTTCGAACGCCGGCGACCGCGCCGACAAGAGTGCCGCGCCGCCGCTTCCGGCCCCCCTCGGGGTGCCGGTCGCGGACTCCCACACCCATCTCGACATGCAGTCGGGCACGGTGGCGGAGGCCCTCGCGAAAGCCGCGTCGGTCGGCGTGACCACGGTCGTCCAGGTCGGCTGCGACGTCCGGGGCTCCCGGTGGGCGGCCGAGACCGCGGCGGCGCACGACAGCGTGCACGCCGCCGTCGCCCTGCACCCCAACGAGGCGCCGCGGATCGTGCAGGGAGACTCCGGTGGCGCCTCCCAGCCCCCAGGGGCCGGGGGAGGCCGGTCTCGGCAGGAGGTGCGCCAGGCGGGCGGCATGGCGGCGCTCGACGAGGCGCTCGCCGAGATCGACCGCCTCGCCGCGCTCCCGCACGTCAAGGGCGTCGGCGAGACCGGACTCGACTTCTTCCGCACCGGCCCCGAGGGCAGGGAAGCCCAGGAGAGCTCCTTCCGCGCCCACATCGAGATGGCCAAGCGGCACGGCAAGGCCCTGGTCATCCACGACCGCGACGCGCACGCCGACGTCCTGCGCGTCCTGAAGGAGGAGGGCGCCCCCGAGCGGACCGTCTTCCACTGCTACTCCGGCGACGCCGAGATGGCCGAGATCTGCGCCCGCGCCGGCTACTTCATGTCCTTCGCCGGCAACGTCACCTTCAAGAACGCCCAGAACCTCAGGGACGCCGTCGCCGCGGCCCCCGCGGAACTGCTCCTGGTGGAGACCGACGCCCCGTTCCTCACCCCTGCGCCCTACCGCGGACGCCCGAACGCCCCCTACCTCATCCCCGTCACCGTGCGTGCCATGGCCGCCGTGCGAGGCGTCGGCGAGGACGTCCTGGCCGCCGCTCTCGCCGCCAACACGGCACGTGCGTTCGGGTACTGACCCGCACACACGCGTCGAACACCACGCTCGGTAGCCGCGCCACTTTGGAGAGTGACCGTCGCTCCGCTAGGTTCTGGGGGCCCGATCCGGACCCCACCCCTGGAGTGTCGGCGTGAGCAACTCGCAGTACCTCGAGTACGGGCCGTACGGCGGCGGGACGCAGGTCGACCTGCACAACGCCGAGACGGTCGCGTACGGCGTGTACGCGGCGCCCGGGACGTACGACGACACGTACCGCCCCTCGTACGAGGAGTACGCGGCGGACGAGGCGTACGACGCGCAGCCCGCCCCGGCCGAGCCCCCACGGACGCTGCAGCTGACCGAGCCGGTTCTCCCGCTCGCGGTACCGGCGCTGCCGGCTCAGGCGCCGGGCACGGGTCGGCGGGCCGACCGCCGACGCCGCGCCCGTGACGCCGAGCGTCCGGAGTCCGCGATGCGACGGCTGCTCCCGCAGGCCCTCGTCGTCGCGTTCCTGGCCGGCGGCACCACCGCGTTCGTCGCCGACGACAAGGCGGTGGAGCTGACCGTCGACGGCAAGCCGCGCACCCTGCACACCTTCGCCGACGACGTGGGCGAACTCCTCGCGGACGAGGGCGTGCGGGTGGGCGAGCACGACGTGGTCGCACCCGCCGCGGGCACGGACCTCGCCAGCGGCGACGAGATCACCGTGCACTACGGGCGGCCCGTCCGGCTCACCCTGGACGGGCAGCGGCACGAGTGGTGGACGACCGCGCACACCGTCGAGGAGGCGCTCAGGCAGCTCGGGGTGCGGGCGGAGGGCGCGTACATGTCCGTCTCGCGCTCCCAGCGCATCGGACGCGCGGGGCTGGCGCTGGACGTGCGCACCGAGCGTTCCGTCACGGTCATGGCCGACGGCCGGGCCCGCACCATCCGCACCAACGCGGCGACCGTGCGCGAGGCGGTCGCGGCCGCCGGGATCACCCTGCGCGGCGAGGACACCACCTCCGTCGAGCCCGGCAGCTTCCCGCGCGACGGCCAGACGGTCACCGTGCTGCGGATCACCGGCTCCCAGGAGGTCCGCGAGGAGCAGATCCCGTTCGAGGTGCGCCGCACCGAGGACCCCTCGCTGTTCAAGGGCACGGAAGTGGTGGAACGGGCCGGACAGCCGGGACTGCGGCGCATCACCTACGCCCTGCGGTCCGTGAACGGCGTGCGGCAGAAGCCCCGGCGGATCAGCGACGAGATCGTGCGCGAGCCGCGCGAGCAACGCGTGAGGGTCGGCACGAAGCCGCTGCCGTCGTCGGTGCAGGGAGCCGACGGCCTGGACTGGCGCGCACTCGCGGCCTGTGAGTCGGGCGGCCGGCCCGGCGCCGTCGACCCCTCGGGCACCTACGGCGGGCTCTACCAGTTCGACACCCGCACCTGGCAGAGCCTCGGCGGCAGCGGACGGCCCCAGGACGCCCCGGCGGCGGAGCAGACGCTCCGCGCGAAGAAGCTGTACGTGCGACGCGGCGCGAGCCCCTGGCCCCACTGCGGACGGCGACTGCACGGCTGACCCCACCGCACAGGCCCACCCCGGCACGGGGGACGGCGGGGGTGCGGGGGCGTCCTTGCAGCCCCGTACCCTTGTCCCCGTGAGCAGCAGCCCCCCTTCCGACGCCCTTCTGGGCCCCGCCGACATCCGTGAGCTGGCGGCCGTCCTCGGCGTGCGGCCCACCAAGCAGCGCGGCCAGAACTTCGTGATCGACGCGAACACCGTCCGCCGGATCGTCCGCACCGCGGGGGTCCGGCCCGACGACGTGGTCGTCGAGGTCGGCCCCGGACTCGGCTCCCTCACCCTCGCCCTGCTGGAGGCCGCCGACCGGGTCACGGCCGTCGAGATCGACGACGTCCTGGCCGGCGCGCTGCCCGCGACGATCACCGCCCGCATGCCGCAGCGCGCGGAGCGGTTCGCGCTGGTGCACTCCGACGCGATGCACGTGACCGGGCTGCCGGGCCCCGCCCCCACCGCGCTCGTCGCGAACCTGCCGTACAACGTGGCCGTGCCCGTGCTGCTGCACATGCTGGAGACGTTCCCGACCATCGAACGCACCCTGGTCATGGTCCAGTCGGAGGTCGCCGACCGGCTCGCCGCGGGCCCCGGCTCGAAGGTGTACGGCGTGCCGTCCGTGAAGGCGAACTGGTACGCCGACGTCAAGCGGGCCGGAGCCATCGGCCGCAACGTCTTCTGGCCGGCGCCGAACGTGGACAGCGGGCTGGTCTCGCTGGTGCGGCGGTCCGAGCCGGTCGTGACCACGGCGTCCCGGCGCGAGGTCTTCGCCGTCGTCGACGCGGCCTTCGCCCAGCGCCGCAAGACCCTGCGGGCCGCGCTCGCCGGGTGGGCGGGGTCGGCGGCCGCCGCCGAGACGGCCCTGGTCGCCGCCGGGGTGTCCCCGCAGGCGCGCGGCGAGGCCCTCACCGTCGAGGAGTTCGCCCGGATCGCCGAGCACCGACAGAAGGACTCCGTGTGAGCGCCGGCGTCACCGTACGGGTGCCCGCCAAGGTCAACGTGCAGCTCGCGGTGGGCGCGGCCCGCCCGGACGGCTTCCACGACCTGGCCAACGTGTTCCTGGCGGTCGGCCTGTACGACGAGGTCACGGTGACCCCGGCCGACGGGCTCCGCGTCACCTGCGAGGGCCCGGACGCGGCCCAGGTGCCCCTGGACCGCACGAACCTGGCGGCGCGGGCCGCGATCGCCCTCGCCGAGCGGTACGGCCGTACTCCCGACGTGCATCTGCACATCGCCAAGGACATCCCGGTCGCCGGGGGCATGGCGGGCGGCAGCGCGGACGGCGCGGGCGCGCTGCTGGCCTGCGACGCGCTGTGGGACACCGGCGCCACCCGGGACGAACTGCTCGACATCTGCGCCGAGTTGGGCAGCGATGTGCCGTTCAGCCTGGTCGGCGGGGCGGCTCTCGGCATCGGGCGCGGCGAGAAGCTGACGGTCCTGGAGACCGGCGGAGCCTTCCACTGGGTGTTCGCGATGGCCGGACGGGGGCTGTCGACGCCGGCGGTGTTCCGCGAGTTCGACCGGCTCACCCGGGGAACGGACGTCCCCGAACCGGTCGCCTCCGGCGCGCTCCTCGACGCCCTCGCCACGGGCGACCCCGACGCCCTCGCGGCCACCGTCTCCAACGACCTCCAGCCCGCCGCGCTCTCGCTCTTCCCGGAACTCGCCGAGACCCTGGACGCGGGGCGAGGGGCGGGAGCGCTGGCCGCACTGGTCTCGGGCTCGGGGCCGACGACGGCCTTCCTCGTGCGGGACGCGGAGGCGGGGGAGAAGACGGCACGGGCGCTGCGGGCGTCGGGCACGTGCCGTGCGGTGCGGACTGCGTCCGGGCCGGTCCCCGGGGCGACGGTCCTCTGAGGCCGCCGCCCGGGGGTCTCAGCGGGGTCTCGCCGGGGGCGTCACGGGGATGTCACCAGGGGTTCAGAGCGCGTCGATGGAGGTCAGGTCGATGTCGATGTCGAACGGCACGCTGACCTTGACGTGGTCGTGGTAGATGCCGGTCAGCGCGTAGGTGCCGGTGGCCTCGCCGCGTTCGTAGACCTGGACGACCGGGTGGTCGTTCTGGCCCGCCATGTCGACGAGCCAGAAGTGCGGGATACCGGCCGCCGCGTACTTGTGCGGTTTGGTGTCGCGGTCGCGCGCCTCGGAATCCGGTGACACCACCTCGACGGCGAGCAGCACGTCGGACGCCTTGAAGTGGGTCTGGCGTCGGTCGGTGACGGCTTCCGCGCGCACCACGGAGATGTCCGGCTCAGGCCCGTTGCGGCTGTCGATCACGACAGTCATCTCACGCTTGATCTTCAGCTCGGGCGGTGCCGTGCGCCTAAGACCACTGATCAGCATGTCGATGGCATCAGCGTGGAAGATGCGCTGGGCACTCACGAAAACCAGGCTCCCGTCGATCAGCTCGGTGTGCGGCGGGAGATCAGGCAGGGTGAACAGGTCGTCCACGGTGTAGCCGTCCTGCGGCGGCACCGGCCACTGAACGCGGCGCTTGACGGACTCGGCGGTCATGGTTCCTCCCATGGACGGGATCCTGCTGCCCGACCTCCACGGTAGCGGCCCGGTCCCGAACGATGTCATCACAAAGAGTGACCAACCCCTCGCGCCCGGTGCCTCACCCGTCAGGCCGTAGGCTTAAAGGCTGTCCGACCCCGATGCGCAGGAGTGAAATGGCCGTCAATCTGGTCAATGTCGAGAACGTCAGCAAGGTGTACGGGACCCGTGCGCTGCTCGACGGCATCTCGCTCGGCGTGTCCGAAGGGGACCGGATCGGTGTCGTCGGCCGCAACGGCGACGGGAAGACCACGCTGATCCGCATGCTCGCCAAGCTGGAGGAGGCGGACTCCGGCCGGGTCACGCACTCCGGCGGGGTGCGCCTCGGCGTGCTCACCCAGCACGACTCGCTCGACTCGGCCGCGACCGTGCGTCACGAGGTCATCCGGGACATGGCCGACCACGAGTGGGCCGGCAACGCGAAGGTCCGGGACGTGCTCACCGGGCTCTTCGGCGGACTCGACCTGCCCGGCTTCCCGCAGGGCCTGGACACCGTCATCGGCCCGCTCTCCGGTGGTGAGCGCCGCCGGATCGCGCTCGCCAAGCTGCTGATCGAGGAGCAGGACCTCATCGTCCTGGACGAGCCGACCAACCACCTCGACGTCGAGGGCATCTCGTGGCTCGCCCGGCATCTGCGCGAGCGCCGTTCCGCGCTCGTCTGCGTCACCCACGACCGCTGGTTCCTCGACCAGGTCTGCACCCGCATGTGGGACGTGCAGCGCGGCGCCGTCCACGAGTACGAGGGCGGGTACTCCGACTACGTCTTCGCGCGCGCGGAGCGTGAGCGGATCGCCGCGACGGAGGAGACCAAGCGGCAGAACCTGGTCCGCAAGGAGCTGGCCTGGCTGCGGCGCGGAGCGCCCGCGCGCACGTCCAAGCCGCGCTTCCGCGTCGAGGCCGCCAACGAGCTCATCGCGGACGTGCCGCCGCCGCGCGACAGCAGCGAGCTGATGAAGTTCGCCTCCTCGCGGCTCGGCCGGACGGTCTTCGACCTCGAGGACGTCACCGTGCAGGCCGGCCCCAAGGTGCTGCTGAAGCACATCACCTGGCACCTCGGCCCCGGTGACCGCATCGGTCTGGTCGGCGTCAACGGCGCCGGCAAGACCTCCCTGCTGAGGGCCCTGGCCGAGGCCGCGCGCACCGAGGGCGAGACCCAGCCGGTGGGCGGCCGGATCGTCGTCGGCAGGACGGTGAAGCTCGCCTACCTGTCCCAGGAGGTCGCCGAACTCGACCCGAACCTGCGGGTGCTGGAAGCCGTGCAGCAGGTGCGCGAACGCGTCGACCTCGGCAAGGGCCGGGAGATGACCGCCGGGCAGCTCTGCGAGACGTTCGGCTTCAACAAGGACAAGCAGTGGACGCCGGTCGGCGACCTGTCCGGCGGCGAGCGCCGCCGACTGCAGATCCTGCGGCTGCTGATGGACGAGCCCAACGTCCTCTTCCTCGACGAGCCCACCAACGACCTGGACATCGAGACCCTCACCCAGCTCGAGGACCTGCTCGACGGCTGGCCCGGCTCGATGATCGTCATCTCTCACGACCGTTTCTTCGTCGAGCGCACGACGGACCGCGTCTTCGCCCTCCTCGGCGACGCCGCGCTGCGGATGCTCCCGCGCGGCATCGACGAGTACATCGAGCGCCGGCAGCGCATGGAGGAGGCCGCGGCCGCCTCCGCCGCCCCGGCGGTGGCGCAGAAGGCCGCGCCCGAGAAGAGCGCCGCCGACCAGCGCGCCGCCAAGAAGGAACTGCAGAAGATCGAGCGGCAGTTGGACAAGGTCTCCGAGAAGGAGACCAAGCTGCACGACCGGATCGCCGCCCACGCCACCGACTTCGCGAAGGTGGCCGAACTCGACGCCGAACTGCGCGCGTTGGCCGGTGAGCGGGAGGAACTGGAGCTGCGGTGGCTGGATCTCGCCGAGGACGCGTGAAGGGTGCGTGAAGACGCATAACGACGGCATCACGGGGCGGTCCTCCCTTGGGAACAGGGGTGGAGCGGCCCCGGGGGCCGTCGGCGCCGGGTGATAGAAAGAGCCGTCCGAGAACCTTCTGAGGACGGCTCCGGGTGGTCACTGGCCCGGAGGCGTGGCTAAAAATCAGTGACCAGGGGGAACACGCCGATGGCCCAGCCGCCCAGTCAGCCGCCGCAGCCCGGCGGTTTCGGAGCACCGCAGGATCAGCCGCACCAGCAGCCGGGGCCGCCGCAGCAGCAGCCGCCGCAAGGCGGCTTCGGTGCTCCGCAGATACCGCCGCAGCCGCCCCAGGGGCCGCCCGCCCAGCCGCCGCAGCCCGGCTACGGCTACCCGCAGCAGCCCGGCCCCTACGGGCAACAGCCCCAGCAGCCCGGCCCCTACGGACAGCCCGGCCCCTACGGGCAGCAGGGGCCGTACGGTCAGGCCGCCGGCCCCTACGCCCCGCAGCCCGGCTACGGCTACCCGCAGCAGCCCCAGTTCCCCGGCGCGCCCGGCGTCCCGGCGGGCGGACGCAACCCGTTCAAGGGGCGGCCCGCACTGGTCGTCGGGGCCGCGGTCGTGGCGCTGCTGGTCATCGGCGGCGCGGTGTTCGCGGTCACGAACGGCGGCGACAAGGACCCGAAGAAGCCCGTCGCCGGCCCGAGCGGCGACGACAAGGGCACGAGCGCGGCCCCGGTCAACCCCGGTGACGGCGGCGGCGACGGCGAAGAGGACGACCAGGACTTCAACGCCGGCCGCAAGTCCGGCGAGGCGAAGGTGCTCTGGTACAAGGAGGCGCCCGACGCGCCCGCCTCCGGCGCCGACGCCCCCGGCATGTGGATCACCCCGAAGGCAGCCGTGAAGGCCGCCTACAAGCAGGTCGTCGCGTACAACGTGGCGGACGGCAGGCCGACCTGGCCCGCCCTCACGTTCCCGCAGAAGATCTGCGCGGTCACCCCGCAGAAGACGGCCGACGACAAGGTCGTCGTCGCCTACATGAGCGGCACCAGCGACCGCGCCAAGTGCAACCAGCTCCAGCAGGTCGACCTCGGCACCGGCGCCAAGGGCTGGACGGGCGTGGTCGCGGACGGCGCGCTGTTCGACAGCGCCATCAGCGTCGAACTGTCGCTGGCCGGCAACACGCTGATGGTGGGCCGCTCGCAGTCCGGCACGGCGTACGACGTCCGCACGGGCAAGAAGCTGTACGACAAGCAGAAGTACGGCGACGCGTGCTTCCCGACGGCGTTCGCGGGCGGAACCCGGCTCATCTCGGTGGCGTCCTGCGACGCGACCAAGACCACCGAGCACGACGAGATCCAGGAGCTGGACCCGGCCACCGGCAAGGTCAAGTGGACCCAGAAGTTCGACAAGGGGTGGAGCGTCGGCAAGACGTACTCCGTCGACCCGCTGGTCGTCTACAGCACCAACAAGGACAAGAACTCCTGGAACATCTCGACGTTCAAGGCGAACGGCTCCTACCGCTCGCAGGTCGGCTTCGACGAGGACTTCGCGCCCGACTGCGACTCCAGCTTCCTGCAGCGCAATCTGACCGGCTGCCAGGGCACGGCGTCCGACGCCGACACGCTCTACCTGCCGACCGACGCGAAGAGCGGTCCGGGCGAGATCGTGGCGATCGACCTGTCCACCGGCAAGGAGAAGTGGCGGGTGAAGTCCCCGGCCGACGAGGCCATGCAGCCGGTGCGGGTCGACGGCGGGAACCTCGTGGCGTACGTCCAGCCGTCGTACGACGCACCCGGTCAGGTGGTGGCGATCCCCACGGCGGGCTCCGCGCACACGCCCACGAAGCTGCTCCAGCTGCCCGAGAGCACGGTCAAGATCGAGAACGGCTTCTACTCGCGTGCCGTCGACTGGGTCGGCGGGCGCTTCTACATCTCCACCACCCGGCTGACGGGCAACGACGACACGAAGGAGAAGCTGATGCTCGCCTACGGCAAGTGAGGCGAGCCGCCGCCCTCCCGGCTTCCGCCGTCGTCCGTCCGGGGCCGCCTTGCGTGTTTCCCCGCCTTCTCCGCTTCCTCCGCCTTTCCGGGCTCCCCGAGTTTTCCCCTGAGGTACCCACACCATGACGCAGCCGCCGCCCCCGCCGCCGAACCAGCCCCCGAACCAGCCCCCGCAGCAGGGCGGCTTCGGCCCGCCGCAGCCACCGCAGGACGCGACGCCCCAGGACTCCGTACCGCAGGACTCCGTACCGCAGAACGCCGCGCCGCAGCCGCCCGCGCCGAACCTGTCGAAGGCCCCGGAGCCGCAGTCCCCGCCCCAACCCCCGGCCCCGGGGCAGGGGGCTGGGGCCTCGCCGTCGACGCCTCCGCCGCCGGCCCCGTCCGGGCCGCCGCAGCCCGAGCCGGGCTACGGCTACCCGCAGGCCCCCGGCGGACCGGGCGGGCCCGCCGCGCCCCCGGCCGGCCCCGGTTACGGCTATCCGGCCCAGCCGGGCGCTCCCGCTCCGGGCCCGTCCGCGTACGGCCACCCGCAGCCGAGTCCGTACGGCCAGCCGCAGCCCAACCCCTACGGCCAGCCCCAGACGAACCCCTACGGCCAGCCGCCGGGCTACGGCTATCCGGGTCAGCCCGGACAGCCGGGTCAGCCCGGTTACGGCTACCCGGGGCAGCCGACCGTGCCCATGCAGCCGCAGGTCGTCGGGAGCGGCGGCCCCGCGGGTCCCGGCCGGAAGATCAACGCACAGGTGGCGATCATCGTCGCGGCGGTCGTCGCGATCGCGCTGATCGTCGGCGGCGGCGTCTGGTACGCGAACTCCGGCGGCGGCAAGAAGGAGGAGGCGGCGAGCTCCGGCGGCGCGAACGGCGGCGGGGGCGACAAGGGGGACACGGGAGGAGGCACCGGCGGCACGACCTCGGGCGGCAGCGAGAAGGCGCCGGCCGACCCGTCCTCCGACGTGCTCTTCAAGCTTGCGATGCCGGTGGTCAAGAAGGACGACAACGTCGGCGTCCGGGGTTCCTGGCTCACCGACAAGGCGTACGTGAAGACGGGCGTCAACGGGATCACCGGCTACGACCCGGCGAAGGGCACCAAGCTCTGGTCGATCGCGCTGCCGGGCCCGGTGTGCGAGGCCAGCAGGTTCGCCACCGACGACCACCGCACGGCGGTCGTCTTCCAGTCGAGCACCGCCAAGACGGCCCGCTGCGACCAGATCGCGGCGATCGACCTCGCCGCCGGCAAGCAGCTGTGGAAGAAGACCGTCACCTCCGGGGACTACGCGATCGACTTCGACAACGTCACGGTCAGCGCGAACACGGTCGCCGTGGGCAGCACGGAGGGCGGCGCCGCCTTCGACGTCGACTCCGGCAAGGTGCTCTGGTCGCCGAAGCCGGCCGACACCTGCTACGACGCCGGCTACGGCGGCGGCCCCAAGCTGGTGGCCGTGCGCAAGTGCGGCGCGTACGACAACCCCGAGCTGCACATCCAGACCATCGACCCCGTCTCCGGGAAGGTGCTCTCCGAGTACAAGCTGGCCACGGGCATCGACTACGCGTCCGTGGTCTCCACCGAGCCCCTGGTGGTGGCCGCCGACGTCGGCGACAGCGCCGGGGACGGCAGCGGCATCTCGGACTTCTTCTCCATCGACAACAAGACCGGCAAGCTGCGCACCCGCATCTCGGTGCCGGGGGCCGAGTACGCGGCCGACTGCGAGGGCATCACCAGGATCGAGGCCTGCACGGGCCTGGCCGTCGGCAACGACCGCATCTACGTGCCCACCGAGGAGCACGACGGCAGCGGCAGCCACGGCCGGACGAACGAGGTCGTCGCCTTCGACCTGGCCACCGGCAAACAGACCGGTCAGCGCGCGGACGCCGGCGACGGCTACACGATCTACCCGCTGCGCATGGACGGCAGCAACCTGATCGCGTACAAGAGGCCGCCGTACGACAAGGGCGGACAGGTCGTCAGCGTCGACGGCGGCTCCTTCAAGGAGACCGTGCTGCTGGAGAACGCGGCCACGGACGCGGTGCACGACCTGGAGACCGGCCTGTCCCCCGAGTACTCCGAGGTCCTCTTCGCACAGGGACGCCTGTACATGTCGGAGGTGTACGTCGACGACGACGCCTCCTCGGGCGGCGACCCCGAGTACCTCGCGGTCGGATTCGGCACCGCGGGCAGCTGATCGTACGGATCGCCGTGACGGCCCCGCCCCCGAGCAGATGCGAGCTCGGGGGCGGGGCCCGCTCATTTATCGCCAACGTCGCCCTCGTGAGAGGAATTTCGGCGATCCGGGCAGTTCTCGCCGGTAGGGGGAGCGCAACGTCGAACAAGCGTGTAGCTTCCGGGGGCATGAAGACAGGGGTGCCGGGGGGCGCCCTTTGTTCGTCCGCGTGGGTCCGCGTGGGTGCGTGTGGGTCCGCGTGGATCCGTGTGGGCATCCATGGGGGGACTGGGGGGGTTGCTCGATGGGAGTGCGGCTGATGGTGGTCGACGACCACCGCCTGCTCGCCGAGGCGCTGGCCTCGGCGCTCAAACTGCGGGGGCACCGGGTGCTCGCCGCGGCGGCGCCGACCGCTGGGGCGGCGGAGCTGGTGATCACCCGCGCGCCCGAGGTGTGTCTGCTGGGCACGGCGGCGCCGGCCGAACCGGGCGTCTTCGATCCCGTGGTCCGCATCAAGCGGGAGCGCCCGCAGGTGGCGGTCCTGGTCCTCGGACCGGTGCCGAGCCCGCGCGGCATCGCCGCGGCCTTCGCGGCGGGCGCCTCCGGCTACGTACGCCATGACGAGCGCATAGAGGGCGTGGAGCGGGCCATCATGAAGGCGCGGGCGGGCGAGGCGGCGGTGGCGCCGCAGCTGCTGCAGGGCGCGTTCGGCGAACTGCTGAACCCGGTGGCCCAGCCGGACGACGAGGGCCAGCGGCTGCTGCAGATGCTCACCCCGCGGGAGGTGGAGGTCCTGGTCCGCGTAGCCGACGGCGAGGACACCCGGCTGATCGCCGCCGGCATGGGCATCGCCCCGTCCACGGCCCGCACCCACGTGCAGCGGGTCCTGATGAAGCTCGGCGTGGGTTCCCGCCTGGAGGCGGCGGCGCTCGCGGCGCGCACGGGTCTGCTGGACCGCGCGGGGCCGTTGCCGCACACCTCCCGCGACCGTGCGACGGAAGCGGAGTAGGGCCGGTGCGAGCACGTACGGTCGTCGGGCGGGGCGCACGCCTCGGCGTCCTCATCGGGGCGTGGCCCGCGGGGACGCTCGGCCTGCTGTGCCTGGTCGCTGCCTTCGTCTTCCTGACCGGCGGCCTGTACGGAACCGCGTGGGCGCTGACGACCGCGGGCGGGTACGCGGCGCTGGGCAGCATGGCGGTGGGCGTCGCCCTGGGCACGGCCACCGGTCTCGCCCTGGCGATCGCCCCGCGCCGCCTGCTGGCGCGGGCCCCGCTGCGCGGCCTGCTGGCGGCACTCACCGCGGGGCTGCCGGTCGCGGCGCTGTACGTCGCCTTCCTGACCGGAGACGGTTACACCCTGGCGAGTTACCCGCTGTCGTCGCACTTCGTCGGCTGGGCGGTCATCCTGACGATCGCCCTGGTGGCGGCGGCACGAAGCGGTGAGATCGCCGGGTGCGGCACCGATGCGACGACGAACGGGGCGAGCCGCGATGCCGGGTCAGCGGAAGCGGAAACGGCAGCGGAGCCCGGCGCCGGCACAGCGCACTGACGGCCGCTGGGACGTGCTGCTCGAGACGCGGGACCGGTCCGAGCTGCGCGCGGCGCTGCTGCGCGTGCGTGCGGCGCAGCCGCGGATCGACGCGGCGGCGGTGCGTATCGACACGCTGTGCGGCCGCTCGGACCGTCCCACCACGTACCGGCTGTGCCTGTTCGTGCCGACGCCAGGGTCCCCGACGCCCGGGTCCCCGTCGCCGGTGTCCCCCTCGCCCGGGCGGGGCCCGGGCGAGGGGTAATTCGGGGCGGGCCGGGTCCGGGGCTGTCTAGGCTCTCTCCATGCCCACCCCGGAACTGCAGCGGATCCACGCCTTTGTGTCGGCCTTCGCCCGCCGTCAGGCCGCGCGCGTCGTCGACCTGCCGGGCGGGTTCGCCGTGCACAACGACTCCTTCGCGCATTCCCACGCGGACAACCAGGTCGTCGTCGACGCGGCCGTGGACCCCGAGGCGCTGCCCGCCCTCGCGGAGCGGGCGCTGGGGCATCTGCCGTTCCGCATGATCTCCGTCCTCGACGACGACGTCGCCGGCGCGTGCGCGCAGCCGCTCATCCGGGCCGGGTACACCCACTCCGTCCTGCTGGTCATGCTGCACACGGGCCCGGTGCCGGCAGGCGGCGGAGCGGCCCGGGAAGTGGGCCTCGACGCGCTGCGGGTCCCCCTGGCCCGGCGCTGGCGGGGCTTCCTCCCGGACGTCGACGACGAGGTCGTCCGCCACCTCGTCGACCGGCGCGAGGCGCGTCGCCGCGGGGCCGACGTCGTCCGGTTCCTCGGCGCCCGCACGGAGGAGGGCGAGGTCGCCGCCTGGGCGGACCTCTATATGGACCCGGCGTCCGGCACGGCGCAGATCGAGGACCTGGTCACCTCGGAGGCACACCTCAGGCGCGGCCACGGCGACGCCGTCCTCGGCACCGCCCTGCGCATGGCCGCCGACCAGGGCTGCGGGACCCGGTTCCTGACCGCGGACGCGGCGGACTGGCCACGCCACTGGTACGAGCGTCGCGGATTCCGTGTCGTCGGCCGCTCGCACTGCTTCGAACGGAGCTGATCCGCGGTGGCTGAGGTGCGAATCGGACAATCGGCATATACGGTGTGTAACCGTACCGTTTCGTTCAGTGACGGATCGCGTCACTCGGTGACGAAACACGCCACTCAGCCGAAAAGGGAATGTAAATGCGCAAGCTTCACCAGACCGCTCTCGTGGCTGCCATGATCGCCAGCCTCGGCATGGCCGGGGCCGGGATCGCCTCCGCCGGCGTCGCCGGCTCCGACGGCGACTCCCGGCAGTGCGCCAACCACGTGGAGAACATCTCGTTCGGTCTCATCAACATCCCGAACCTGAACCTCCCCCTCCTCGGCTCCTCGTCGAACCAGACGGCGACCCAGCAGATCTGCAACAACGGCGACGACGCCGTCAACGTGAACGTCGCCGACCGGGACGACTAGGACCGAGGACCGGTCCGGTCGGTCACGGCCATGACGTGGGGCGGCTCCGGGTTCCGTGCACGCGGATCCCGCAGCCGCCCCGCTGCCGTCCGCCCCGCTGCTATCCGCCCTGAGGCGGTTCCCCCTCCATCGCCTCGGGCGGGAGCTTCGGGGTGACCGGCGCCGCCGGCCGCAGCTTCAGCCAGGCCAGGAAGAAGAGGCCGAGGGCCAGCATCCCGAGGCCCGTCCACAGGTTGATGTTGATTCCCTGGGCCTTGTCGATCTCCGCGTCGCCGTCCGTGAGGCCGGCGATCGTGACGATCACGCCGTAGACGACGAACAGACCGCCGATGATGCGGCGCAGGTCGAAGATCCGGGCCGCGGTCGCGGACTTCTCCTCGAGTTCCGTGACCTCGCGCTGGACGTCGGCCTCGGACCAGCCCGCCCGCCGCAGCCGCTCGGCGGCCTCGTCGCGCTCGGACGGTTCGAAGTGCTCGGACATGGTGTCTCCATCCTCCCGCAGGTGTCGCGAGGGCTCAGAACGAGAACGGGATGTAGCAGAGGGCGGCCAGGATCACCGCGCTCCAGCCCAGCAGCGCGGGCCGGCGGTACCAGGCGTCGTCGCCCGGCGCGGGCGGCTCGGCCATCCCGGGGGAGACGGTGCCGTAGACCAGGCCCTGCAGCTCCTCGTCCGTCTTGGGGGCCGTGAACAGCGACACCGCCGCCATCACGACCGCGCCCGCCACGAAGCCGGCGATCGCGGAGACGAAGTTGGCGCCCTGGTCGGTGGGGATGCCGATGACGTCCTGCTTGTAGAGGACGAAGTAGTTGACCATCGCCGCCGTGGTGCCCGCGAGCAGACCCCAGAAGCCCGACTTCTTCGACGCCCGCTTCCAGAACATGCCGACGACGAAGACCACGAACATCGGCACGTTGAAGAAGCTGAACAGCGTCTGCAGGTAGCTCATGATGTTCGAGAAGGACGACGCCAGGAACGCCGTGCCCACCGAGGCCGCCACGCCGATCGCCGTGATCAGCCGGCCGAAGCGCACGTAGTACGCGTCCTCCCGTCCCCGCACCACGTACTTCGCCCAGATGTCGGTGGTGAACACCGTGTTGAAGGACGACACGTTCGCGGCCATGCCGGCCATGAACGCCGCCAGCAGGCCCGTCACCGCGATGCCCAGCACGCCGTTCGGCAGCAGCCGCTCCATCAGGTACGGGATGGCGTCGTTGTACTGGAGGTCGGAGTCGGCGGTGCCGATCTTCGGCACCAGCACCGCCGCCACCAGGCCCGGGATCATCACCAGGAAGACCATGAAGATCTTCGGGAAGGCCGCGATGAGCGGGGTGCGCTGGGCCGCCGAGAGGTTCTTCGCCGACAGGGCCCGCTGCACCTCGGCGAAGTTCGTCGTCCAGTAGCCGAAGGACAGCACGAAGCCGAGGCCCAGCACGATCGTCAGCCAGTTCGCGCCGAGCGGGTTGGCGCTGCCGATGCCCGTGCCGCCCCACGCGGTCACGAAGTCGTCCCCGTGGGTCGCGGTCAGCTTGTCGGTCAGGCCGTCCCAGCCGCCCACCTTCTTCAGGCCCAGCACCGACAGCGGGATCAGCGCCGCCAGGATCACGAAGAACTGCAGGACCTCGTTGTAGATCGCCGAGGACAGGCCGCCGAGCGTGATGTACGCCAGCACGAAGAAGCCCGCGACCACGATCGCCACCCACTGCGGCCAGCCCAGCAGCGCCTCGACGACGATGGCCAGCGCGTACAGGTTCACCCCGGCGATCAGGATCGCGGCGAACGCGAACAGGATCGAGCTCAGCAGGTGGGCCGCCCTGTCGAAGCGCAGCAGCAGCATCTCCGGCACCGAGCGGACCTTGCTGCCGTAGTAGAACGGCATCATCACCAGGCCGAGGAACACCATGGCCGGGATGGCGCCGATCCAGTACCAGTGGACGGTGTACGCGCCGTACTGGGCGCTGTTGGCGGCCATGCCCAGGATCTCGGTGGCGGCCAGGTTCGCCGAGATGAACGCGAGACCGGTGATCCAGGCGGGCAGCGAGCGGCCCGAGAGGAAGAAGTCGAGGGTGGTCTTCACCGAGCGCCGGGCGGCGAAGCCGATACCGAGGACCACGACGAAGTAGATGCCGAGGATCGTGTAGTCGAGCCAGTTCGTGGGGAGCCGTAGCTCTGCCGCCAGAGAGGTGGGGGTTCGCATGTACCGCTCGCTTCGCTTGGTGTTCTTTGTTTGGTTGTGACGGTGACTCGCGTGGGGGTTTATGGTTTTATGTGTTCGGTTCTGTTTGAAGCTTCGCTAGGTGTACTGATCCGGGTCCGCGGGCCCGGGGTACGGATGGAGAGTCGCGGTGAAGAAGACCTCGACCCGGCTGGCCGACGGTCGTGAGCTGATCTACTACGACCGGCGCGACGACGTGGTGCGCGACGCGGTGGACAGGCGTCCGCTCGAGCGCACGGTCACCACTTCGGAGGTACGGCGAGACCCGCTGCTCGGGGATTCCGTCGCCATCGCCTCGCACCGGCAGGGGCGCACGTACCACCCCCCGGCCGACGAGTGCCCGCTCTGCCCCTCCGAGGGCGACCGGCTGAGCGAGATCCCCGACTCGTCGTACGACGCCGTCGTCTTCGAGAACCGGTTCCCCTCCCTCGCCGGCGACTCCGGGCGCTGCGAGGTGGTCTGCTTCACCTCGGACCACAACGCGTCCTTCGCCGACCTCACCGAGGAGCAGGCGGCCCTGGTCCTCGAGGCGTGGACGGACCGGACGTCCGAGCTGTCGCATCTGCCTGCCGTGGAACAGGTGTTCTGCTTCGAGAACCGCGGCGCCGAGATCGGTGTGACGCTGGGTCACCCGCACGGGCAGATCTACGCCTACCCGTTCACCACTCCGCGCACCGCGCTGATGCTGCGCTCGGTCGCCGCGCACAAGGAGGCGACCGGCGGCGAGAACCTCTTCGACGCCGTCCTCGAGCGTGAACTCGCCGGCACGCGGGTCGTCCTGGAGGGTGAACACTGGGTCGCGTTCGTGCCGTACGCCGCCCACTGGCCGTACGAGGTGCACCTCTACCCCAGACGCCGGGTCCCGGACCTGCTGGCCCTCGACGAGGACGCGCGCACAGAGTTCCCCCAGGTGTATCTGGAACTCTTGAGGCGCTTCGACCGGATCTTCGACGAGGGGGACGGGGGGAAGGGCGGCGACGGTGAGTCCCAGACGCCGTACATCTCCGCCTGGCACCAGGCGCCGTTCGGCGCGCTGGAGGAGTTCGAGGGCGTCAACCGCGAGGACTTCGCGCTGCACCTCGAGCTTTTCACCATCCGCCGCACGTCCGGCAAGCTGAAGTTCCTCGCGGGCTCCGAGTCCGGCATGAACGTCTTCATCAACGACGTGCCGCCGGAGCGCGCGGCCGAGCGACTGCGAGAGGTAGCGAGTTGATGAGCAGCGGCAAGTATCTGGTCACGGGCGGCGCGGGATACGTCGGCAGCGTGGTCGCCCAGCACCTGCTGGAGGCGGGGCACGAGGTCGTCGTCCTGGACAACCTCTCCACCGGTTTCCGCGAGGGCGTCCCCGCCGGCGCCGCGTTCGTCGAGGGCGACATCCGCGACGCCGCCAAGCACCTCGACGCCTCCTTCGACGCCGTGCTGCACTTCGCCGCGTTCTCGCAGGTCGGCGAGTCCGTCGCGAAGCCCGAGAAGTACTGGGACAACAACGTCGGCGGCACCATGGCGCTGCTCGGCGCGATGCGCGAGGCCGGCGTGCGCAAGCTGGTCTTCTCCTCCACGGCGGCCACCTACGGCGAGCCGGAACAGGTTCCGATCGTCGAGTCCGCGCCCACGAGGCCGACCAACCCCTACGGCGCCTCCAAGCTCGCCGTCGACCACATGATCAGCGGCGAGGCCGCCGCCCACGGGCTCGGCGCCGTCTCGCTGCGGTACTTCAACGTGGCGGGCGCGTACGGCGCGCAGGGCGAGCGCCACGACCCGGAGTCGCACCTCATCCCGCTCGTCCTCCAGGTCGCGCAGGGCCGCCGCGAGGCCATCTCCGTCTACGGCGACGACTACCCGACCCCCGACGGCACCTGCATCCGCGACTACATCCACGTCGCCGACCTCGCCGAGGCGCACCTCCTCGCCGTCGCCGCCGCCGAGCCCGGCGAGCACCTCATCTGCAACCTCGGCAACGGCAACGGCTTCTCCGTCCGTGAGGTCGTCGAGACGGTCCGCAAGGTCACCGGCCACCCGATCCCCGAGGTCGTGGCCCCGCGCCGCGGCGGCGACCCGGCCGTCCTGGTCGCCTCGGCGGCCACCGCCCGCGAACAGCTGGGCTGGAACCCGTCCCGCGCGGACCTCGCGGGCATCGTCGCGGACGCCTGGGCGTTCGCCCAGCAGATCGCCGACAGCACGACGAGGGAGCGGTAATGGGGGCACAGCAGGTACGGGACGGCTTCGTCGAGCTGTACGGCGCGGAGCCCGAGGGCGTCTGGGCGGCGCCCGGCCGCGTCAACCTCATCGGCGAGCACACCGACTACAACGACGGCTTCGTGATGCCCTTCGCGCTGCCGCACACCGCGGTCGCCGCGGTCTCCCGGCGCGCGGACGGCCGGCTGCGCCTGCACTCGTCCGACATCGAGGGCGGCGTCGTCGACCTGGAGCTGGACTCCCTGACGCCCGGATCGGACGCCGGCTGGGCCTCCTACCCCGCAGGCGTCGTCTGGGCGCTGCGCGAGGCCGGCCACCCCGTCACCGGCGCGGACGTCCATCTCGCCTCGACGGTGCCGACCGGCGCCGGCCTGTCCTCGTCGGCGGCCCTGGAGGTCGTGGTCGCGCTCGCGCTCAACGACCTGTACGAACTGGGCCTGCCGGGCTGGAAGCTGGCCCGGCTGTGCCAGCGCGCGGAGAACGTCTACGTCGGCGCGCCCACCGGCATCATGGACCAGACGGCCTCCGCCTGCTGCGAGGGCGGCCACGCGCTGTTCCTCGACACCCGCGACCTCTCCCAGAAGCAGATCCCCCTCGACCTCGCGGCCGAGGGCATGCGCCTGCTGGTCGTGGACACCCAGGTCACGCACGCGCACAGCGGCGGCGAGTACGGCAAGCGGCGGGCCGGCTGCGAGAAGGGCGCGGCCCTGCTCGGCGTCGACGCGCTGCGCGACGTCCCGTTCGACGGACTCGACGCGGCACTGGCCCGCCTCGGCGACGAGGAGGAGGTCCGCCGGCTGGTCCGGCACGTGGTCACCGAGGACGAGCGCGTCGAACGCGTGGTGCGGCTGCTGGAGTCGGGCGACACCCGCGCCGTCGGCCCGGTCCTCACCGAGGGCCACGCCTCCCTCAGGGACGACTTCCGGGTCTCCTGCCCCGAACTGGACCTGGTCGTCGAGACCGCCGTCGCGGCCGGCGCCCTCGGCGCGCGGATGACCGGCGGCGGCTTCGGCGGCTCGGCGATCGTCCTCGCGGACGCCGCCGACGTCGACACCCTGACCAAGGCCGTCGAGGAGGCCTTCGCGGCCGCCGGGTACAAGGCCCCGCGCGTGTTCGAGGCGGTGCCGTCGGCGGGCGCCCGCCGGCTGAGCTGAGCCGTTCGGCGTCACGTCACCGGGGTGCGGCGGTCTCCCGCCGCACCCCGGTTGCCGTCCCTTCCCGGTTGCCGGATCACCCCGGTTCCGGCGTCAGCCGCTTCGTCAGCGTGAACTCCGTGACGCCCGGCGGGTAGTCCTCGATGACGCACACCACCTCGTAGCCCCGCTCCCGGTAGAAGTCCGGCGCCTGGAAGTCCCAGGTCTCCAGGCGTACGCGGGTGCAGCCCCGTTCGTCGCGGGCGACGCGCTCGGCCTCGGCCAGGAGCCGGGAGCCCAGCCCCGCGCCGCGGTGCCGGGCGTCGACCCACAGGTGCGCGACGTGCAGCCACGTCGTCCAGGTGTGGCCCACCAGCCCGCCGGCCAGCCCGCCTTCGCGGTCCGAGACCCACACGTGCAGCGGGACCTCGCGTCCGGCCGGCGTGCCGCGCAGCGCGCGCAGGACCGGGGACCTCTCCGTGTTCGCGTCCAGCAGCCGCGAACGGAGAAGATCGCGCCGGGTCCTGTCGACTTCTGTCTCAAGACGAAACATGCGGCACACCATAAACGCGCTGGCCAACCAGTTCTGCCATTTGCCTTCCGCTCCACGCCCACAGCCCTACCCTGTGAACAGCACCGGTGGGGGCCGGTGTCGATCAGGGGACGAGACAGTCGGGTACGACGCCCGTGGTGGGGGTAGCAGTCTCTGCACGGCGGCGGCCGGGCGGTCCTGGACTCCCCGTCGGGGCGTCGTACCCGCAGTGGTCGTCCGTTTCCCGTCTCCGGACCTTTGGGGTATCCCCTGCTCCGCCAAGGAGCTCGGGGAAGGGGGTTTCGTGGTTCGCATCCGTGTACTGGTCGTCGACGACCACCGTATCTTCGCCGAGTCGCTCGCCGCGGCGCTGGCGGCCGAGCCCGACGTCGACGTGTCCGCGGCCGGCAGCGGCCCGGCGGCGCTGCGCAGCCTGGAGCGCGCGGTCGCCGAGGGACGCCGGTACGACGTGCTGCTCGTCGACGCCGACCTCGGCGGCGGGCTGCCGGGCATACGGCCCGCGGTGCCCGTGCAGGAGGTGGGGGAGGACGGCCCGGTCGACGGGATCTCCCTGGTCGCGGGCGTCCGGGGCGCACAGCCCCACATCCGCATCGTCGTCCTCGCCGAGAAGGACGACCCGCGTCGCGCGGCCCTCGCCCTGCAGGCCGGCGCGTCGGGCTGGGTGGCGAAGGACTGCTCGCTGTCGCGCCTGCTGACGGTGATCCGCGGCGTGCTGCGCGACGAGACGCATCTGCCCGCGGCCCTGCTCACCGGCGTCCTGCGGGAGCTGACGGCCGCCCGCAAGCACCGCACCGAGAGCGAGCGGCTGGTGGAGTCCCTCACGCCGAGGGAACGGGAGGTGCTGCGCTGCATGGTGGCGGGCCTGGGCCGCAAGGCGGTCGCCGAACGTCTGTTCCTCTCCCCGCACACGGTCCGCACCCATATGCAGAACGTGCTCGGCAAGCTGGGCGTGCACTCCACACTCGCCGCGGTCGCCCTGGCGCGCCGGGCGGGGGTCGGGCCGGTGGACCTGGCCTCAGCCGGGGATGTTGTCGAACGGGGCGGTCAGCTGGCGTAGCAGGCTCGCCAGGTCGCCGCGCTGGGACGAGGAGAGTTCGGCCAGGATCGCCCGTTCCTGGTCGAGCAGCCCGGCGAGCGCCTGGTCGGCGCGGTCCTTGCCGTCGTCCGTGAGGCGGACCAGCACCCCGCGCCGGTCGCTGGGGTCCGGCAACCGCTCCACCAGACCCTTCTTCGCGAGCCGGTCGATGCGGTTGGTCATCGTGCCCGAGGTGACCAGCGTCTGCGTCAGCAGCTGTCCCGGCGAGAGCTGGTAGGGCGCCCCCGCGCGCCGGAGCGCCGTCAGGACGTCGAACTCCCAGGGCTCGAGCTGGTGCTCGGAGAACGCCAGCCGGCGTGCCCGGTCCAGGTGTCGGGCCAGTCTGCTCACCCGGCTCAGTACCTCGAGCGGCTCCACGTCGAGGTCCGGGCGCTCCCGGCGCCATGCTGCGACCAGCCGATCGACCTCGTCCTCCATGACGATCAGTGTAGTGGTTCTGTCGACATGAAGTCTCTTGATGTAGAGCATCTTGACATCAAGATAAAGTGCGGGGGACAGTGACGAGCATGACGGCCAACCCCACCTGGGACCCCGCCCAGTACCTGCGTCACGCCGGCCACCGCGCCCGCCCCTTCGCCGACCTCCTCGCCCGCGTCCCCGACCTGCCCGGCGACCCGCCCCGCATCGCCGACCTCGGCTGCGGCCCCGGCAACGTCACCGCCCTCCTCGCCGACCGCTGGCCCACCGCCCACGTCATCGGCTACGACAACTCCCCGCAGATGCTCGCCGACGCCGCCGCCCACGCCGGCCCGCGCCTCGCCTTCGCCCACGCCGACCTCGCCGACTGGACGCCCCCCGAGGCCTACGGCCTGCTCGTGTCGAACGCGGCCCTCCAGTGGGTGCCGGGCCACCTCGAGGCCCTCCCCGCCTGGCTGGACGGCCTCGCCCCCGGCGGCACCCTCGCCTTCCAGGTCCCGCACAACACCGACGCGCCCCTGCACACCCTCATGCGCGGCCTCGCCGACAGCCCCCGCTGGAAGAGCCGCCTCGGCCACGTCCTGCGCCGCGAGGACTCCGTCCACGACCCCGGCGTCTACCTCGACCGGCTGGCCCGCGCCGGCTGCACCGCCGACGTCTGGACCACCACCTACCTGCACGTCCTCCAGGGCGAGGACCCGGTCCTCGACTGGGTCAGCGGCACCGGGCTGCGCCCCGTCCTCGACGCCCTCGCCGACGACCCCGAGGCCCGCGACGCCTTCACCGCCGCCTACCGCGACCTGCTCCGCGAGGCCTACCCGAGCACGCCCTACGGCACCGTCCTGCCGTTCCGCCGTCTGTTCGCCGTAGCCACGAAGGAAGGCGGGCCGGCATGCTGACCGCCGTCGACCACGTCCAGCTCGCCGCCCCGCCCGGCTCCGAAGACCTCCTGCGCAGCTTCTACACCGCCGCACTCGGCATGACCGAGATCCCCAAGCCGCCGGCGCTCGCCGCACGCGGAGGATGCTGGTTCCAGGCCGGCGCGGTCCAGCTCCACCTGGGCGTCGAGCCCGGCTTCCGGCCCTCCCGCAAGGCACACCCCGGGCTGCGGGTCACCGGCATCGAGGCGTACGCGGCCCGGCTGGCACGGCACGGAGTCCGGATCGAGTGGGACGACGCGCTGCCCGGACACCGCCGCTTCCACGCCCTGGACCCCGTCGGCAACCGGCTGGAGTTCCTGGAACCCGACCGCCGCGGGGCGGGGGCGGCCGCGGAGCCGTGAGAGCGGCACGGGGTGCGAGAAGCCGGCGTGTTTGAGGGGCGCCAGGCGGGTCACTCGCAGTGGAGAGACCACACGCAGACCTGACTGGGAGTGATGGACAGTGGCAGGCGAGCAGAAGTCCAAGGCGAAGATGGAACAGGCCAAGGGCAAGGCGAAGGAAACGGTCGGGCGTGCCGTGGGCAACGAGAGGCTCGAGGCCGAAGGCCGCGCCGAGCAGGCCAAGGGCGACGCCCGGCAGGCCAAGGAGAAGACGAAGGACGTCTTCAAGCACTGAGCCCGTACCGGCATGCGGCAGGCCCCCCGTCCTGTGGGAAGGGGGGCCTGCCGCATGCCGGTACGGGCCGCTCGCCTGCTCAGCTCTTGCGGTGCCCGATCAGCCGCGGCTTGGCCTCCATGCCGTCCAGGCCGTGCCAGGACAGGTTCACCAGGTGGGCCGCCACCTCCGCCTTCTTCGGACGGCGCACGTCCAGCCACCACTGACCGGTCAGCGCCACCATCCCGACCAGGGCCTGCGCGTAGAGAGGCGCCAGTTTCGGGTCGAACCCGCGGTTCTTGAACTCGCGGCCCAGGATGTCCTCCACCTGCGTCGCGATGTCCGAGATCAGCGACGCGAAGGACCCCGTCGACTGGGGGATGGGCGAGTCGCGCACCAGAATGCGGAAACCGTCCGTGTACTCCTCGATGTAGTCCAGCAGCGCGAACGCCGCCTGCTCGAGGAGCTCCCGCGGATGGCCCGCCGTCAACGACGACGTGACCATGTCCAGCAGACGGCGCATCTCCCGGTCCACGACGACCGCGTACAGGCCCTCCTTGCCGCCGAAGTGCTCGTACACCACCGGCTTGGACACCCCGGCCTTGGCCGCGATCTCCTCCACCGACGTGCCCTCGAAGCCCTTCGCGGCGAACAGGGTGCGACCGATCTCCAGCAACTGCTGCCGGCGCTCGGCCCCCGTCATGCGGGTGCGTCGTGCGCGCCGCGGCTTCACATCACTGCTGGGACTGGAGTTACTGCTGGGATCGGTCGCCACGCCGTCAATCATGCAGCCTCGGCGGCCGCCTTCCCCTGCTGGGAGCCGTCCCCGTCCGTGATACGGCGTGAATCGATACGCGAGCGTGACGGCCAGCGCACGTCGTACGCCCAGCCGAGCATCTCGAACCACCGGATGAACCGGGCCGAGGAGTCCACCTGGCCCCGCATCACCCCGTGCCGCGCCGACGTCGGATCGGCGTGGTGCAGGTTGTGCCAGGACTCGCCACAGGACAGGACCGCCAGCCACCACACGTTGCCGGAGCGGTCCCGGGACTTGAACGGGCGCCTGCCCACCGCGTGACAGATCGAGTTGATGGACCACGTCACGTGGTGCAGCAGGGCCACCCGCACCAGGGAGCCCCAGAAGAACGCCGTGAACGCGCCCCACCAGGACATCGTCACCAGACCGCCCACCAGTGGCGGGATCGCCAGCGACACCAACGTGAAGAGGATGAACTGGCGCGAGATCGCACGGATCGCCGGGTCCTTGATCAGGTCCGGCGCGTACTTCTCCTGCGAGGTCTGCTCCTCGTCGAACATCCAGGCGATATGAGCCCACCACAGGCCCTTCACCAGCGCAGGGACCGTCTCGCCGAACCGCCACGGCGAATGCGGGTCGCCCTCCGCGTCGGAGAACTTGTGGTGCTTGCGGTGGTCCGCCACCCAGCGCACCAGCGGGCCCTCCACGGCCATCGAACCCATGACCGCCAACGCGATCCGCAGCGGCCGCTTCGCCTTGAACGAACCGTGCGTGAAGTAGCGGTGGAAGCCGATCGTGATGCCATGGCAGCCGAGGAAGTACATGAAGACCATCAGCCCGAGGTCCAGCCAGCTCACCCCCCATCCCCAGGCCAGCGGGAACGCCGCCAGCACTGCCAGGAACGGGACGACGATGAAGAGCAGCAGGGTGATCTGCTCGATGGAACGCTTCTGCTCACCACCGAGCGTGGCGAGCGGCGCGGTGCTGTCGTCGGGTGCCTTGGAAGGGTCTTCGATCACGTTGGAGCCTGTGGTCATGCGCGTCCCCTGGGGGGTATGGGAATGGGGGAGAAGCCGTACCGCCGGAACCGCACGGTATTTCCTACGGTCCCGTAACCTACGGCATCGTAAGTATGGCAGTGCACCGCCTCGCGGCAAGAGCCCGCCGACCTGCGCGTCCCCGTAGACACCTATCCTTGGAATCGGTCGGACAGCGCGGTCCGCTTAGTTTTCTTCCCGGATGTCCGACCCCGTATGCGACGCCTGCCCGCGGGGAGGATGTCCGAGTTCCCTCTTGGACGAGCTTCAACACTGCAAGGAGCCGCACCTGTGAGCAGTGCCGACGACCAGACCACGACCAGCCCCGAGCTGCGCGCCGACATCCGCCGGCTCGGTGATCTCCTCGGCGAGACCCTCGTCCGTCAGGAGGGCCCCGAGCTCCTCGACCTGGTCGAGAAGGTCCGCCGCCTCACCCGGGAGGACGGCGACGCCGCCGCCGAGCTGCTGCGCGGCATCGAACTTACGACCGCGGCCAAGCTGGTCCGCGCCTTCTCCACCTACTTCCACCTGGCCAACGTCACCGAACAGGTCCACCGGGGCCGCGAACTGCGCGAACGCCGCGCCGCCGAGGGCGGCCTCCTCGCCCGCACCGCCGACCGCCTCAAGGACGCCGACCCCGAGCACGTCCTGCAGACGGTCCGCCACCTCAACGTCCGCCCCGTCTTCACGGCGCACCCCACCGAAGCCGCGCGCCGGTCGGTACTCAACAAGCTCCGGCGCATCGCCGCGCTTCTGGAGACCCCCGTCATCGAGTCCGACCGCCGGCGCCACGACACGCGCCTGGCCGAGAACATCGACCTCGTCTGGCAGACCGACGAACTGCGCGTCGTCCGCCCCGAACCCGCCGACGAGGCCCGCAACGCCATCTACTACCTCGACGAACTCCACGCCGGCGCCGTCGGCGACGTCCTCGAGGACCTCACGTCGGAACTGGAGCGCGTCGGCGTGAAGCTCCCCGACGACACGCGCCCCATCACCTTCGGCACCTGGATCGGCGGCGACCGGGACGGAAACCCCAACGTCACCCCCCAGGTCACCTGGGACGTCCTCATCCTCCAGCACGAACACGGCATCAACGACGCCCTCGAGACCATCGACGAACTGCGCGGCTTCCTCTCCAACTCCATCCGCTACACCGGAGCCACCGAGGAACTCCTCACCTCCCTCCGGGCCGACCTCGAACAACTGCCCGAGATCAGCCCCCGCTACAAGCGCCTCAACGCCGAAGAGCCCTACCGCCTCAAGGCCACCTGCATCCGCCAGAAGCTCGAGAACACCAAGCAGCGCCTCGCCAAGGGCACCCCCCACGAGAGCGGACGCGACTACCTCGGCACCGGCGAACTCCTCCAGGACCTCACCCTCATCCAGACCTCCCTGCGCGAACACCGCGGCGGCCTCTTCGCCGACGGCCGGATGAACCGCACCATCCGCACCCTCGCCGCCTTCGGCCTCCAGCTCGCCACCATGGACGTCCGCGAACACGCCGACGCCCACCACCACGCCCTCGGCCAGCTCTTCGACCGCCTCGGCGAGGAGTCCTGGCGCTACGCCGACATGCCCCGCGAGTACCGCACCAAGCTCCTCGCCAAGGAACTGCGCTCCCGCCGCCCGCTCGCCCCCGTCCCCGCCCCCGTCGACGCCGCCGGCGAGAAGACCCTCGGCGTCTTCCTCACCGTCAAGCGCGCCCTCGAGGTCTTCGGACCCGAAGTCATCGAGTCCTACGTCATCTCCATGTGCCAGGGCGCCGACGACGTCTTCGCCGCCGCCGTCCTCGCCCGCGAAGCCGGCCTCGTCGACCTGCACGCCGGCTGGGCCAGGATCGGCATCGTCCCCCTCCTGGAGACCACCGACGAACTCAAGGCCGCCGACACCATCCTCGAGGACATGCTCTCCGACCCGTCGTACCGCCGACTGGTGGCACTGCGCGGAGACGTCCAGGAAGTCATGCTCGGCTACTCCGACTCCTCCAAGTTCGGCGGCATCACCACCAGCCAGTGGGAGATCCACCGCGCCCAGCGCCGCCTGCGCGACGTCGCCCACCGCTACGGCGTCCGCCTGCGCCTCTTCCACGGCCGCGGCGGCACCGTCGGCCGCGGCGGCGGCCCCTCCCACAACGCCATCCTCGCCCAGCCCTGGGGCACCCTCGAAGGCGAGATCAAGGTCACCGAACAGGGCGAGGTCATCTCCGACAAGTACCTCATCCCCTCCCTCGCCAGGGAGAACCTGGAACTGACCGTCGCCGCCACCCTCCAGGCCTCCGCCCTGCACACCGCCCCCCGCCAGTCCGACGAGTCCCTCGCCCGCTGGGACGCCGCCATGGACGTCGTCTCCGACGCCGCCCACGCCGCCTACCGCACCCTCGTCGAGGACCCGGACCTGCCGACGTACTTCCTCGCGTCGACACCGGTGGACCAGCTCGCCGACCTGCACCTCGGCTCCCGGCCCTCCCGCCGCCCCGGCTCCGGCGTCTCCCTCGACGGCCTGCGCGCCATCCCCTGGGTGTTCGGCTGGACCCAGTCGCGGCAGATCGTCCCCGGCTGGTTCGGCGTCGGCTCAGGACTCAAGGCCCTGCGCGAGGCGGGCCTGGACACCGTGCTCGACGAGATGCACGAACAGTGGCACTTCTTCCGCAACTTCATCTCCAACGTCGAGATGACCCTCGCCAAGACCGACCTGCGCATCGCCCAGCACTACGTCGACACCCTCGTCCCCGACGAGCTCCGCCACGTCTTCGACGCCATCAAGGCCGAACACGCCCTCACCGTCACCGAAGTCCTCAAGGTCACCGGCGAACGCGAACTGCTCGACGCCACCCCCGCCCTCAAGCAGACCTTCAGCATCCGCGACGCCTACCTCGACCCCATCTCCCACCTCCAGGTCACCCTGCTCAAGCGCCAGCGCGACGAAGCCGCCGCCGGCGCCGAACCCGACCCGCTGCTCTCCCGCGCCCTCCTCCTCACCGTCAACGGCGTCGCGGCAGGCCTGCGCAACACCGGCTGACCCACCCCGCACCACGAGGGGCGCCCCCAGGCTCGTACGAACCCGGAGGCGCCCCTCACCCGTCCCCGCTCACACCGCTCACACCGTCAGGAACGCCGCCGTCAGCAACGCCACCCCCGACCCCGCCAGCATCCAACCGGCCCGCACCCGCCCCAGACCCCCCGCCACCACCACCGACGCCAACAACAACGCCCCGCCGAACGGCACCCACGCGTACAACACCCCCGCAGGCCCCGAACGCACCGCCCGATCACTGCCCGGCTTCAGCACCACTGTGTACGTCCGCCCCTTGCGCACCGCCACCGACTGATCCAGCACCACCCGCGCCCGCGCCGTCGACCCCGCCGACAACGGCGAGTACGGCCCCGCACAACTCCCCCCGGCACACCGCGTCACCTCGACCGTGCCCTGCTCCCGCCCCTTCGTCAGCATCACGTGCTGCGCCGAACCCCAGGAACCCCACACCCCCGCCACCAGGATCAGCACCGCGACCGCGCCCATCGCAACGAACCGCCCGAACCGCAGCACCGCCACGGAGACCGAACCCCCGGCCGCCCCCCGGCCGGACCCCCCGGCCGCGGCCGGGCCCTCGGCGGACCCCGAGCCCACGGCCCGGCCCCGGCCCCGGCCCCGGGCGGACCCCTTGGCCGAGTGCTTGCGGGACGGACCCCCACGGCGGTGCGACGAGACTGCAGAGCCAGACATGGCCGGGATCATCAGCCATCACTGAACCAACGTCAACCTCGGTGGGTGACAAGTCAGGAGTTGTACGTGCTTTGCGCCCGCTCCAACCCCTCCAGCACCAGGGCCTCCGCCGCGTCCGCCGCCCGGTCCACGAAGTAGTCCAGCTCCTTGCGCTCCGCCGACGAGAAGTCCTTCAGCACGAAGTCCGCCACCTGCATCCGCCCCGGCGGGCGCCCGATCCCGAACCGCACCCGGTGGTACTCCGCACCCATCGCCTTCGTCATCGACTTCAGACCGTTGTGCCCGTTGTCGCCGCCGCCCAGCTTCAACCGCAGCACGCCGTAGTCGATGTCCAGCTCGTCGTGCACCGCCACCACGTTCGCCAGAGGCACCTTGTAGAAGTCCCGCAACGCGTTCACCGGGCCGCCCGACAGGTTCATGAACGACATCGGCTTCGCCAGCACCACCCGCCGGCTCCCCGTCCCCGGCGGACCGATCCGGCCCTCCACCACCTGCGCCTGCGCCCTCCCCGCCCGCTTGAACCGCCCCCCGAGCCGCGTCGCCAGCAGATCGGCGGCCATGAAACCCACGTTGTGCCGGTTCATGGCGTGCTCCGGGCCCGGATTGCCGAGACCCACGATCAGCCACGGCGCGTTCGCATCGGTCGTCACCTGCATGTCTCCTTGATACGCGCAGACCGCCGCCCCCCGAAGGGAGCGGCGGCCGACGAAATGAGGTACCGGGAAAAATCAGGCCTCGGTGGCCTCGGCCTCGGCGTCCGCCGGAGCCTCCTCCGCCTGAGCGGCCAGAACCTGCAGGACGACCGCGTCCTCGTCGATCGCCAGGGTCGTGCCCTTGGGCAGCGGGATGTCCTTGGCGAGGATGGACGCGCCGGCCTCGAGACCCTCGATGGAGACGGTGACCGACTCCGGGATGTGCGTCGCCTCGGCCTCGACCGTCAGCGTGCTCAGCACGTGCTCGAGCAGGTAGGCGCCCGGGGCCAGGTCGCCCTCGGTGTGCACGAAGACCTCGACGTTGACCTTCTCGCCGCGCTTCACGAGCAGCAGGTCGACGTGGTCCAGGAAGCCCTTGATCGCGTCACGCTGCACGGCCTTCGGGATCGCCAGCTGCGTCTTGCCGTCGATCTCCAGGCTGAGCAGCACGTTCGGGGTGCGCAGCGCGAGCTGGAGCTCGTGGCCCGGCAGCGTGATGTGCACCGGGTCGGCACCGTGGCCGTACACCACGGCCGGAACCTTGTTGGCACGACGGATACGACGGGCAGCGCCCTTGCCGAACTCGGTCCGGGACTCGGCGGCAAGCTTCAGCTCAGCCATGTTCACTCCTCGTAGAACGGGGGAAAGGTGGTCACCCGGCCAACCATCGGCCTGCTACGAAGAGCGCGTCGATAACGGACCGCCGTACACACGCGCCACACACACACGCGTACGGCCTCCCTCGCCGAGCAACTGTCACAGTTTACGCAGCGGGAAGGCCGTACACGAAATCGATCTAGACCCTGCTTCCGACGGCAGCCGTCACTGCTCGTCGAACAGGCTCGTCACCGAACCGTCCTCGAACACCTCACGCACCGCGTTCGCGATCGTCGGCGCGATCGACAACACCGTGATCTTGTCGACCTCCAGCTCACCCGGCGTCGGAAGCGTGTTCGTGAACACGAACTCGCTCACCTTCGAGTTCTTCAGACGGTCCGCCGCCGGACCCGACAGCACACCGTGCGTCGCCGTCACTATGACGTCCTCCGCACCATGCGCGAACAACGCGTCCGCGGCCGCACAGATCGTGCCACCCGTGTCGATCATGTCGTCCACGAGCACGCAGACACGGCCCTTGACCTCGCCCACGACCTCGTGGACCGTCACCTGGTTCGCCACGTCCTTGTCGCGCCGCTTGTGCACGATCGCCAGCGGCGCGCCCAGACGGTCGCACCAGCGATCCGCCACCCGCACCCGGCCCGCGTCCGGCGACACCACCGTGAGCTTGTTGCGGTCCACCTTCTGACCCACGTAGTCCGCCAGCAGCGGCAACGCGAACAGGTGGTCCACCGGACCGTCGAAGAACCCCTGGATCTGGTCCGTGTGCAGATCCACGGTCAGGATCCGGTGCGCACCCGCCGTCTTCATCAGATCGGCGATCAGCCGCGCCGAGATCGGCTCACGCCCACGGTGCTTCTTGTCCTGACGCGCATAGCCGTAGAACGGCACGATCACGGTGATCGAACGCGCCGAAGCCCGCTTCAGCGCATCGATCATGATCAACTGCTCCATGATCCACTTGTTGATCGGAGCCGTGTGGCTCTGGATCAGGAAGCAGTCCGCACCGCGCGCCGACTCCTGGTAGCGAACGTAGATCTCACCGTTGGCGAAATCGAAGGCCTTCGTCGGGACGACCCCGACACCCAGCTGGTGGGCGACCTCCTCGGCAAGCTCGGGGTGGGCGCGGCCGGAGAAGAACATCATCTTCTTCTCGCCGGTCGTCTTGATCCCGGTCACAGCACTGTCTCCTCAGAGGTGTCTCAGCTGGATGTCGAGAACCCTCGCCGCTGGGCGCGACAAGGACGTCTCAGCTGGTAGGTGCGGGTGTGCACTTATCACGGTACGCGGTGTTCGACGCGCCCGTTTCCGGTCAGCTTCCGCTTTCGCCCTGGCGGGACGCCGTCTCGGCCGCCTTCGCCGCCGCGCTGCCCGGACGCTTACGGGCCACCCAGCCCTCGATATTCCGCTGCTGACCACGGGCCACGGCCAGCGAACCGGGCGGCACATCCTTCGTGATCACGGACCCGGCCGCGGTGTACGCGCCGTCCCCGACCGTGACCGGAGCCACAAACATGTTGTCCGAACCCGTCCGGCAATGCGACCCGACCGTCGTGTGATGCTTGTCCTGTCCGTCGTAGTTCACGAACACGCTCGCCGCGCCGATGTTGCTGTACTCACCGATCGTCGCGTCACCCACGTACGACAGGTGCGGAACCTTCGTCCCCTCACCCAGCGACGCGTTCTTCGCCTCCACGAACGTGCCGATCTTGCTCTTCGTCCCCAGACGCGTACCGGGACGCAGATACGCGAACGGCCCCACCGACGCGCCCGCCCCGATCTCCGAGTCGTTGGACACCGTGTTGTCGACCCGGGCCCCCGCACCGACCACCGTGTCCTTCAGCCGGCTGTTCGGACCGACCTCCGCGCCCTCGCCCACATGCGTGCTCCCGTGCAGCTGCGTACCCGGATGCACCACCGCGTCCCGCTCGAACGTCACCGTGACGTCCACCCACGTCGTCGCCGGGTCGATCACCGTCACACCCGACAGCATCGCCGCGGTCAGCAGCCGGTCGTTCAGGATCCGGCGCGCCTCGCTCAGCTGCACCCGGTTGTTGATGCCGGCGATCTCACGGTGATCGGCGGCCACGGACGCACCCACCCGGTGACCCGCCTCGCGCAGAATCCCCAGGACGTCCGTCAGGTACTCCTCGCCCTGACTGTTGTCCGTGCGCACCTTCTTCAGCGCGTCCGCGAGCAGCTGCCCGTCGAACGCGAACACCCCGGAGTTGATCTCCCGGATCGCCAGCACCGCGTCGTCCGCGTCCTTGTGCTCGACGATCGCCGTCACGGCGCCCGAGGCCTCGTCCCGGACGATCCGCCCGTACCCCGTGGCGTCCGGCACCTCGGCGGTCAGCACGGTGACCGCGTTGCCGTCCGCGTGATGCGTCGCGGCCAGCTCCGCCAGCGTCGCACCCGTCAGCAGCGGAGTGTCGCCGCACACGACCACCACCGTGCCGTCCACACCGCCGCCCAGCTGCTCGAGCCCCATCCGCACGGCGTGCCCGGTGCCGTTCTGCTCCTCCTGCACGGCGGTGCGCACGGCGGCGTCGACCTCGGCGAGGTGCGCGGTGACCTTCTCGCGTGCGTGTCCGACCACCACGACCAGGTTCTCGGGGTCCAGCTCACGGGCGGCGGCCAGCACGTGGCCCACGAGGCTGCGGCCGCAGAGCTCGTGGAGGACCTTCGGTATGGCCGACTTCATACGGGTGCCCTCACCCGCTGCGAGTACGACGACGGCTGCCGGGCGAATGGCGCTCACGGAGTTGCCCTTCGGCTGTGGGAGGTGGGGACATCCGAAGGATACCGGGGCGTTTCCCGGCGGACATGAGAGCGGGCCCCGACGTGGAGGTCAGGGCCCGGTTCAGCAGCTCCGCCGGCTGGATTCGAACCAGCGTCTCAAGGCTCCAAAGGCCTGCGGGATGCCGCTACCCCACGGCGGATTGCTGCCTTAGACCTTACCGGAGGAGGGGAGGGGCATGATCCCGCCCGGCGGACTCCACCATGCCGGACCACCAGCCTTCAATGCGCCGGTACAGGTCGGCTCCCTTCGCCACCCGGATCACCAGGCAGCCCCGGTAGCTCTCACCAACGTTCTTACGGAGGGTCTTGGGGTTGTGCTTCTTGATCGTCGTCTTCTGGAAGGCGGACGCGTCGACGCCCGCCAGGTCCGCCCAGTAGCGGATCGCCCCCTCTACGTCCGCGGTCATGTGAATCATCAGCCGGTAGGTCAGACGCGCGGGCTCCACGCCCAGGAGGTTGAGCCAGGCCAGGTAGAGCTGGATCACGCCGGGGTCGCTGTTGACGAACGTGACGTTCTCGCGGCGGGAGTAAGGCTTGTCCTTCGAGCCCTCGGCCCAGTAGAGAGCGATCCCCGCGATGAAGAGGTCGCGCTCGGACATGGTGCCGAGTTGAGCGGCTGCGGTCGTCTTGGTGCGTCGACGTGCCTCGTCCCGTACCGCCAGTTCGTGCTCCCAGCGCTTCCGACTGGCCAGGCGGGCTTGCTCGGCCGGGTCGCGGCGCTCCGGTTTCGGCAGATCCCGCACCCACAGGGAGATCGAGCTCTTCGAGCAGCCCAGTTCCAGCTGGATCTGGTCGTACGTCCTGCCTTGCAGCCGGAGCTCCCTCGCTTGGTGCCTGAGGTCGTCCTTCGCGTTCGGGCGCTTCGTCCACTCCGGTGGGGGTTCGCCCTCCAGGAGGCGGTTGAGGATGTCGTTGTTGTCGACGTGGAGCCGATCGCGGATCTGCCGCCGGCTGAGGCCCTCGCGCCGCAGCGCCACCGCCCGCTCTCGAAGTCCCTCGAAGTCGGCGTACTTGCCGTTCGCATGTGTCATACGCATACCGTCCGGGCGGAATGTGAGGTTCCGAGGTCGAACGGGTGTGGTTCAGCCGTTCGAGGGATACCGGTGGGTTTCGATGCTGTTCGGTTACGGTGCGTGGTGTGGGGCGGTCGCGGAAAGTCGCCGGAAAAGGCGAGGGGTGCGCCCGTAGGCTGGAGGCATGACCATGACGGGGGCAGAGGACACGGCGGTCCGGGGAGGGCCGCTGTGGTGGGCCAGACGGCGTAGCGCGGTGTTCGACTCGGGCCTCGGGCTCGTGTCGGCCGTGGAGTGTGCGGTGGAGGGGGTGCCGTTCGCACGGGACGCGGGGATCCCGGCGGCGGTGGGGGTGGTGTTCGGTCTGCTCGCCGGCTCGGTGTTGGTGGTGCGGCGGCGGTGGCCGATCGCGGTGGTGCTGGTGGCGATCGCGATCACGCCGGCGCAGATGGGTTTTCTGATGGGGATCGTGGGGTTGTACACGCTCGCCGCTTCGGAGCTGCCTCGGCGGATCATCGCGTCGCTCGCCGGGATGCAGTTGGTGGGGACGTTGATCGTGACGTTCGTGCAGGTGAGGCAGAGCATGAACCGGGGGAGTCTGACCCTGGGCGACTGGTTCGTGCCGTTCGCGGCGATCACGACGTCGCTGGGGTTGACGGCGCCGCCGTTGCTGCTGGGGCTTTATGTGGGAGCGCGGCGGCGGCTGATGGAGAGTCTGCGGGAGCGTGCGGACAGTCTCGAGCGGGAGTTGCAGTTGCTCGCGGAGCGGGCGGAGGAGCGTGCGGAGTGGGCGCGTAACGAGGAGCGGACGCGGATCGCGCGGGAGATGCACGACGTGGTGGCGCATCGGGTGAGTCTGATGGTGGTGCATGCGGCGGCGTTGCAGGCGGTGGCGCGGAAGGATCCGGAGAAGGCGGTGCGCAACGCGGCGCTGGTGGGGGACATGGGCCGGCAGGCGTTGACCGAGTTGCGGGAGATGCTCGGGGTGTTGCGCAGTGGGGTCGGGGTGGAGCGGGCGGCGGCCGCGTCGGTGACGGTGGGGGTGGCCGCGGTGGTCGTGGAGGAGGGGGAGGGGCCGTGTCTGGCGGAGTTGGAGGAGTTGGTGGGGCAGTCGGCGGCTGCGGGGATGGTGGTGGATCTGATGGTGGAGGGTGAGGTGCGGGCGTATGCGCCGGAGGTGGAGCAGACGGCGTACCGGGTGGTGCAGGAGGCGTTGACGAACGTCCACAAGCATGCCGGGGGTGCGAAGACGCAGGTGCGGTTGGCGCATCGGGTGGGGGAGATCGCGATGCAGGTGGAGAACGGGGCGCCGCCGGAGGTGGGGTCCGCGTCGTCGGCGGGGTTGCCTTCGGGGGGCAACGGCTTGGTGGGGATGAGGGAGCGGGTGGTGGCGTTGGGCGGGGTGTTCGTGTCGGGGCCGACGGAGGCGGGGGGTTTCCGGGTGTCGGCGGTGATTCCGGCGGCGTAGGCGGGTGGGGGGTGGCGGTGTGGTGCGTCCGCCGTGTGGTGGTGGGGGGTGGGGCCGGGTGTCAGCCTGCGGTGAGGCGGGTGGGTTCGGCGCCGGAGGTGAGGGCGCCGAGGGCCTGGTCGATGTCGGGGCCGAGGTACCAGTCGCCGGTGTGGTCGAGGGCGTAGACGCGGCCTTCGGCGTCGATGGCGAGGAGGGCACGGTCGTCGGCTTCGGCGCCGAGGGGGGCGACTTCGGTGTCGAGGGCGCGGCCGAGGTCGGCGAGGGTGCGGGCGAGGTGGAGGCCGTGCAGGGGGTCGAGGTGGAGGGTGCTGGGGGCGATCTGGCGGCCGGGTCCTGTGGGGGTGATGGTGAGTCCGCCGAATTCGGCCCAGGCTTCGACGGCGGCGGGGAAGACGGCGTGGCGGTGGCCGGCGGGTGAGGTGTGTTCGCGGAGGGTGTCGGCCCAGATTTCGGCTTGTTTGATGTCCCAGCGTCCGGGTTGCCAGCCGGCGGCGCGCAGGGCGGCGTCGACGGGTACGGGGAAGCGCGTGGTGGAGGTGCGGTCGGGGTGCATCTGCCCTTCGTCCGTGGTGTGTCGGGGTGGTGCGGGTGTGCCGTTGTGCCGGTGGGGGTGGTTCAGGAGCCGGTCGCGGGGTCGACGACGCGGACGCCGAAGTGGGCGCTGAGGGCGGCGCAGGCGCGGCAGGGGGTGGCGAAGCCGCCGTGGAGGGGGTCGCCGTCCTCGCGGATGTGGCGGGTGGTGAGTTTGGCTTGCTTGAGGGTTTTTCGGGCTTCGCCGTTGGTCATGGGGCGGCGGGCGGCGCGTCTGCTGCGGGCGGCGTCGGCGGCGGTGATGTGGCGGGAGATGAGGATGGCTTCGGCGCAGCGGCCGGTGGAGCGGTCGCGTTGGGCGCTGGTGAGGGTGTCGAGGAAGTCCTGGACGAGGGGGTGCAGGGGTGGGGGCTGGTCGCCGCGGGCGGCGGTGCCGGTGAGGGTGGCGCCGCGGACGGAGAGGGCGGCGGCGACGGTGGGGAGTATGCCGTCGCGGCGGTGGCGGAGGGTGGGGGTGTGGGGTGTGGCGGTGGCGGACCAGCCGATGCGGGGGTCGCCGGTGTGGGTGGTGTGCAGGTCGTCGGGCCTGCCGGTGTGTGGCCCCGTCTGTGTGGTGTTCATGATCGTTTCCCCTCCGTGCATCCCCCGGAGGTCACAGGGTGCCAAATGGCGGGGCGGGTGCGGAAGCTGGGGCGGTGCGACACGCCCGGGGCGGGGTGGGTCGTCACGGCGGGGTGACGGCTGGTCACGGAAGTGGAGGGCCGGTGACCGCTGTCGTCGTACCGCATAGGCTGTCGCACCGTGAGCGCGTGGTTGACGCGCGTCGGAGATCGTTGGAGACAGTCGATACGGGTCGTTGCGGGCCGGGTCCGGAAGCGGATCCGCCTGTCGCGGGCCGTACAGAGTGCCGCAGGGGGCAACCGCCATGACGACAGGTCGGCTCGGGCTGGGGGCGCCTCCCGGCCGCCAGGTGGGGGGACAGGGCACGCCGCCGAACGCGGCCTACGCGGGGCAGGTCGTGCATTTCCCGGATCCGGTCCGGGCCGCGCGGCACCCGAGGGGTGTGCGGGTGGACGAGCGGGGTTATCCGGACTTCTCGCCGTATGCGCGGGCGGTCGCGGAGATCGCTGATCCGCCGGAGGGTTTCGGTGTGGACGAGTTGCGGTTGACGGACTACGTGTCGGCGAACGCGGCGTCGGCGGCTTCGGGGCACGAGTTGTGGGACACGGTGCCGGCGGTGGCGACTCCGCACGGCTGGACGTGGCATCACGTGGTGGGTTCGCGGCGGCTGGAGCTGGTTCCGGTCGAGGTGAAGGCGTTGCTGCGGCATCACGGTGGGGTGTCGACGGCGTTGGTGGACCAGGCGAAGCGGGGCACGCGGCCGTTGCAGGAGACGCGTCCGGCGCACTTCGGTCTGCCGAAGTCGGGTGTGGCGGTGTCGGAGCAGCAGGTGCAGGGGGTGGAGGAGGATCTGGGGTACCGGCTGCCGGGGGCGTACCGGTCGTTCCTGAAGGCGGCGGGCGGGTGTGCGCCGGTGGGCGCGGCGTTGGACGCGGAGCTGGGTCTGCTGGTGGATCAGCCGTTCTTCACGGTGCGGGACGAGGCGGCGGTCAACGACCTGGTGTATGTGAACAAGTGTCTGCGGGACCATCTGACGAAGGACTATCTGAGCGTCGGTTTCGTGCAGGGCGGGTTGCTGGCCGTGAAGGTGCGGGGCGAGCGGGCCGGTTCGGTGTGGTTCTGCTCGTACGACGATGTGCGGGACGTGGATCCCGGGTGGTCGCCGGCAGAGCGGATGGAGCGGTTGTTGTTGCCGTGCGGTGAGGACTTCGACGTCTTCCTGTCGCGGCTGGCGGGCAATCCGCCGGAGTTGGCGACAGTGGCGAATCTGATGGTGGACGGCGGGTTCGCGCGGGCGGTGCCGGCGTCTTCGGTGTCTTCGGCGGGGGAGTGAGCTGGACGATGGTGACGTTCGCGCAGGCGCAGGAGCGCGCCGAGGAGTGGGTCAACGGGGATGTGCCGGCGTATCAGCATCGTGAGGTGCGGGTGCGGGAGTTCGAGCTCGGGTTCGTGGTGTGGGCCGAGGACCGTGCGGAGGGGCCGCGTTCGGACGGGGGTGCGCAGCGGCTGGTGATCGCCCGGGACAGCGGGGAGGCCACGTTGTGGCCTTCGGTGCCGGTGGGTGAGGTGATTCGCCGGTACGAGGAGGAGTACGGCCGTCCGGAGGGGCCTGTGGACGCGGTGCCGGCGCCTGCGGCGCGGGTGGATCTGAATCAGACGTCGTTCCTGTTGTCGCCGCCGGAGTGGTTGCAGGAGGCGGCGGACAGGCTGGGGATTCCCGACCGGCGGGAGGCCGGGTCGGGGTCCGGGGACGCGGGGTCGGCGTCCGGGGCTGCCGACGGTCCCGCCGCGTCGTCGAACTCGTTCGGTGCGGGTGCGGGTGCGGGTGCGGGTGCGGGTGCGGGTGCGGGTGTGGGCGGTGATCCGTCGCTGCCTCGGACGCAGGGTGGTGTGCCGGGGAGCCGGCTGCCCGAGACGCAGGCCGGGGTGCCGACGGGTCCGGCCGCGGGTCCGGCTCCGGCGGCGGCCGCCGCTCCGGCCGGCGCGACGCCGTGGGCCGGGACGGACACCAACGGCGACGCCGGTGACGACCGTTCCGTACCGCTGCCCGCGACCGTGTTCGCGCCTCCGCTGAGCGGGTCCGACGACGAGGAGGCGGGGCCGCAGACGGCCGCGCCGGACGCCAAGACGGCGTTGATGTCCGGCGGCAGTCAGCTTCCGCCGACGGCGGTCGCTCCGGTGCTCGGCGATCAGGGTGCGTCGAGTGCGTCGGGCGTGCGGGGCGGGCAGCAGGCGTCCGGGAGCGCCCCGGCGGGGCCGTCCGCGACGCCTCCGCCTGCCGGTCCGACGCCTCCGCAGGCGGGGTCGACGCCTCCGCCTGCGGGTCCGGCCGGGTCGTCGTACGGCTATCCGCAGGGTGCTCCGGGTGCTCCGCAGCCGCCGGCCGCCCCGGGTGCTCCGGCGCGGCCGCTCGCGCCGAACGCCGGTGACATCGCCGACGCGGCGACCAGCAAGGCCGCGCCTCCGCCGCGGCGCAACCGCGGTGCGGGGGCGCCGCCGCCTCCGCCGGGGATGCCCGGAGCGCCGGGTGCGCGGCCGGTCGGCACGCCTGTGCCGCCGCCTGCGCCGTCCGGCCCGGGTGCGCCGGGCACTCCGGCGGGCGGCTATGTGCCGACGCAGCTGATCTCGTCCCTGGAACCGGGTGCGCCGGGTGCTCCGGGTGGCCCTGGTGGCCCTGGTGGCCCTGGGGCTTCCGGTCCTGCGGGCGCGCCCGGTGCGCCGCACGCGCCGGGCGCGCCGAACCCGCCCGGGGGGACGCCTCCTCCCGGCGCGGTGCATCACGCCGCGACGATGTTCGCCGACCCGGGTCAGATGGGTCCGGGGGCCGCTCCGCATCCGCCGGGTGTCCCCGGCGTCCCCGGCGCTCCGGGTGTCCCCGGCGCGCCGCAGGTTCCGGGTGCCCCCGGTGCTCCGGGCGGGAACGGCTCGGCGGGCGGGGGGCAGGGCGCCGTCCACCATGCCGCGACGATGCTGGCCGGTCCGCCGGCCGGCGGACCGGGCGCGCCCCCGCCGCCGCAGGCCCACGGGCCGCACGGGGTTCATGCGGCGCCCGGTGCTCCCGGTTTCCCGGGTGGCGGTCCCGGTGTGCCTCCGGGGCCTCCCGGGATGGCTCCGGGCGTGCCGCAGCCCCCGATGCCGCCGGGTGCGATGCCGCCGCCGGGCGGCCCGGTGCCGGGGCAGCCCCCGTCGTACGGGTATCCGCAGCAGCAGGGTCTGCCGACGGTCGGGCCGGGTTATCAGGCCGTGCTGCGCTTCCGGGCGCGGGACGGTTCGGAGCAGCAGCTGATCCGGCGTTCGGCGCCGGGCACCCCGCACCCGGAGTGGCAGATCTTCCACGAGCTGCGCGCGATGAACGTGCCGCCGGACCAGGTGCTGGAGCTGCACACGGAGTTGGAGTCGTGCGAGCTGCCGGGTGCGTACTGTGCCCGGATGATCCGGGAGCAGTGGCCGCAGGCGCGGATCACGAGCATCGCGCCGTACGGCACGGATCATGCGAGCCGGCAGCAGGGCATGCAGCAGTTGCTGGCGCATCAGGGCGAGCTGCACCAGGTGGCGGACGGTCCCGCGCGTCCGGGGCCGGTGCGTGCGCCGTTGGCGCCGGTGCAGCCGGTGCCGCCGGTGCCGCCGGAGGCCATCGGGCAGGAGCTGGCGGCGGTCTTCGGGCCGGCGGTGTTCCGGTTCGAGCAGGCGGCGGTGTCCCGGCAGGGTGTGCCGCCGGTGGTGGCGCACACCCTGGTGGTGGCGGGTCTGCCGGCGGACATGGGGCCGTTCTTCTGGGCGCAGGCCCAGCCGGGGCGGCCGGTGCCGACGCTGGCGGAGCTGGCGGCGGAGCGGGGTGTGCAGCCGGCTTCGGACGCGGGTTCGTATCTCGTGATGGGCAGTGACTTCGGCAAGGCGATCTGTGTGCAGTACGGGACGGCGAACATCGTCGCCGTGCCGGTGGAGGCGGGCCTGGGCGGTGCTCCGGTGCCGCCGCAGTTCGTGAACACGGGGCTGCCGGAGTTCGCGCGCTGTCTGGCGCTGCTGGGACGGATGTGGCGGCTGCGGTTCGGTCTGAACCAGGAGCAGGCGGGCCGCTGGACCGTCGACTTCCAGGCCCAGTTGGCCTCGCTCGACCCGGCGGCGCTCGGTTCGCCGGAGAGCTGGTGGTCGGTGCTGCTGGAGCAGATGTGGGACGGACTGCTGTGACGGGTGGTCGCTGACCCGCCGAGGGTGCAGGACGGAGAACGGGCCGGGCCCGGTCGGAAGACCGGGCCCGGCCTTTTCGTGTCCGGATGGTGCCGGGGTGGTGCCGAGGTGGCGACGCCGTTGACCGTGACCTGTGCGCGGAGTGTCGCGTTATGAACACTTACGCCCGATACATCAAGATATGCGCGAAATCATCATGTCGTGTCCGTCGGGTGGCGAGGGGTTCAAGGATGAGCAGCGCATCGGTGTCACCGCCGGGGTTCGTGACCGTTCGCGGCCGCGGCTACCGTCCTGAGCAGGTCGAGGCGTACACGGCCGCGCTGTGCGCCGACCGGGACGCGGCGTGGGAGCGGGCCGCCCGGCTCACCGTCCTCGCCCGGCAGATGGAGGAGGAGGCCGAGCGGTTGCGCGAGGTCGTGACGGGGCTCGCGCCGCAGACCTATGACGTGCTCGGCGAGCGTGCGCAGCGCATCCTCCAGCTCGGGATCGAGGAGGCGGACGACGTTCGCGCGTGTGCGCGGCGTGCGGCGGCGGACGAGGTCGCGCACGCCGGGACGTGCGCCCTCGGGACGCGCCGGGCGGCGCAGGAGGAGGCGGACGCGCTGCGCGCGGAGGCCGAGGAGCGCGCACGCCAGCGACTGCTCGCGGCGCGCGCCGAGGCCGACGAGGTCCGCATCGGCGCCCGGCGCGAGGTGAAGGAGTACCGGGGCGAGGCGCTGGCCGCCCTGCGCGAGGTGCGCCAGCGCACCGCCGCCATGCTCGCCGAGCAGGACAAGGAGCACGCCGAGCGGTGGGCCGCGGTGGAGCACGAGGCCGCCGGGCGGGCCGCCGCCCTCGACGCGCGGCACGCCGAGGCGGTGGCGCGCGCCGAGGCGGCGCTGTCCGAGGCGAAGCAGGCGTTCGCCGAGGCCGAGGAGTCGGCCCGCCGCGGCCAGGAGGACGCACAGGCGCGTGCGGCCGGGATCCTCGCCGAGGCGCGCGCCCGGGAGGAGCGCACCGAGCGGGAGACGGAGCGCGTCCTGCGGGAGCACGGCGCGCGCGGGGAGGACGTCCAGGCGCACATGGATCACGTCCGCAACAGCCTGACCGCCCTCACCGGCCGCGCGGTCGACTGACGACCGCCTTCACCGGCCGCGCGGTCGACTGACGACCGCCTTCACCGGCCGCGCGGTCGGTTGACGATTGCCTTCACCGGTCGCGCGGTCGGTTGACGATTGCCTTCACCGGTCGCGCGGTCGACGGTGACGGGGCGCCCGATGTCCCGTGTGCCGGTTCGGACCGGCGTCGGGTGCGGGGGCGTCAGTCGCCCCTGCGGACCGCGCCCGCCAGGATGGAGCCCTCCACCTCCTCGTACCGGCGGCGCTGCACCTCCGCCGTGCGGTGGCCCGAGAGCACCGTCCCAAGCCAGCCGAGGGCGAAGCCCAGCGGCACGGTGACGATGCCGGTGGTGGTGAACGGGAACCAGTTGAAGTCGGCCTCGGGGAAGGCGGAGACGGGCGAGCCGGAGACCAGGTTCGTGCCCGGCATGAGGAGCAGGACGGACACGGTCCCGCCGATGAGCGTGGCGAGCAGGCCCGTGCGGGTGTAGCGGCGCCAGAAGAGGCTGTAGACGAGGGCCGGGGCGAGGGCCGACGCCCCGAGGCAGAAGGAGAGGGTGACCAGGGGCTGCAGGCTGCGGTGCTGGACCTGGGTGGCCAGCAGGATGGTGGGGACGCCGACCGCGAGGGCGGACAGCCGGGCCACGAGCATCTCGCGCCGCGGGGACGTCCGCGGCTTCTGCGCGGCGAACACGTCGTGCGCGAGGGAGTTGGCGCAGGCGAGGATCATGCCGGCGACCGAGGCGAGGACGGTGAGGAAGATCGCCGTCGTGACGGTGGTGAAGAGGAGGGTCTCGGCGGTGGACACGTCCGCGCCGAACGCGGCCCGCGAGCCCAGCAGGTAGGCGGTGTTGCCCCGGGGGTCGGCCCCGGCGATCAGCGCACGGCCGACGAGCGCGGTGGCGCCGAACCCGACGACCGTCATCACCAGCACGAACAGGGCGACCGCGGACACCGCCCAGGACATCGAACGGCGCACCTGGCGGGCGCTGGAGGCGGTGTACATGCGCATGGTGATGTGGGGCAGGCACGCGCCGCCCAGCACGACCGACAGCTGCGAGACGATCATGTCGACGCGGGGATAGGGGCCGTCGGCGAACTCCAGGCCGGAGCGCAGGAAGGCGTCGCCGACCCCGCTCCCCTCGGCCGCCGCGTCGAAGAGCGCGCCGGGGCTGCCGTCGAAGCGGTACAGGATGATCACCGCGATGACCGTGCCGGAGCCGAGCAGCGTGACGATCTTCAGCATCTGGATGAGGGCGGTGCCCTTCATGCCGCCGATCGCCGCGTAGCTGATCATCAGCACGCCCATGCAGACGACGCAGCCCGTCTTCACCGAGTCGCCGGAGAAGCCGAGGATGAAGGCGAGCAGCTGGCCGGTGCCGGCGAGCTGGACGAGCATCATCGGCAGCAGCGCGGCGAGGGTGACCGCGCACGCCGTGATGCGCACCGCGCGGCCCGGCATCCGCCGCGCGAGCGCGTCGCCCATGGTGAACCGGCCCGCGTTGCGCAGCGGTTCGGCCAGCAGGAACATCAGCAGCATCAGCGAGAGCACGGTGCTGAGGGCGAGGACGACGCCGTCGTAGCCGCACAGGGCGATCACTCCGCCGGTGCCCAGGACGGTGGCGGCGGAGATGTAGTCGCCCGCGATGGCCAGGCCGTTGCGCAGCGGGGAGAGCGAGCGGTAGCCGGTGTAGAACTCGTCGAGGTCGTCGCGGTCGGGGCCGGTCATCACGCACAGCAGCAGCGTGATGGTGGCGACGGCGGTGAACGCCACGAGGGACATGGTCTGGGCGTCGCCGGTGAGTTCCGTCATCGTCGGACCTCCCCGGGGCGCGTTCCGCGCCGGTCCCGGGACTCCCGCGCGGTGCGGGTGTCGTCCCGTCTGGCGTCGATCTCGGCGAGCTTGCGGATGCGGTCGGCGAGCGGGTCGACGTGCCGGCGGGCCGTGCGCTCGTACAGGACGATCGCCAGCCAGGTGACGGGGAGCTGGAGCAGGGCGAGCAGCAGTCCGGCGGGGAGGCCGGGGGCGGGCGTGCCGGTCATCAGGGACGGCGCGAACGCCGACAGGAGGAGGAAGACGACGAAGTAGCCGAGCGCGGTGAGGGTCGCCACGCGTCGCTGGCGGCGGTAGGCGCCGCGCAGGATCCGCAGATCGCTGTGGCGGCCGAGGGGGGCGTGGCGGTCCGGCCGCGGTCGCTGCGGCTCGGGCGGTGGGGGTGGCGGCTGCCAGGGGTAGGTGGGGTGGGGGTATGACGGGTCGTGGGACATCCCGCTCCTTGCATGGCTCGGATCCGAGGCGGCGGACCGCAGGGAGGTGGGGGGCGAGGGAGGCACGTTACTCGGGAGTACGGTCGCTGCGAAGTCTTTTCACCAAACTGGTCGGTCGGTATGCGCTTACTGGGCGAAACAGGCTCCCACCTGGGCTGTTACCCGCGTTAACCCCCGTGCTTTTCCGGGAATGCGAGGGGCGTCCCGAGGCGCGTCCCCCGCTCGCGCGGAAATCAGCGCCGGGACCTCGCGCCCCCGCGCCCCCGCGTGCCCCCTGCATCCATCTGCCGGAACCCGGCTTTCCACTTGATCCTCACGCGACGGGAGGGCGCAGCCTGGGCGGGGCGGAGGGTGGAGAGACCCCCGAGTGCCTCTCCACCTGGCGGTGGACAGCCCCTAGGGGTCTCTCCGTACTACGGCTGGGGGTGGGTTCGTTCCGGCGGAGGAGGAGAACCCCCCTGCGCCGTCCTTAACCTGGCTTTACGCCGTCGACGGGGGCGGGCGGGACCGGCGGGGCGGTCAACCCCACCCACGGGGGGTGGGGTTAACCCCCCGGGAAGACGGGCCCGGGCACCAGCGCGCGGGCCCGCCTCCCGCCGACACACTTCTCGACGTAGCGCTTCACCGTCCGGCACCGCCACGCACCGTCCGGCGGCACCGGCCCGGGGCGCTCGTCCACCGCAGACTTTCGACTGAGGAGACTGACCGTGACTTCGGCTGTGACCATTCCCAGGCACGGGGGCACTGGAGGGCGTACGGCCGTTGCCGCGCGAGCGCGACAGGTCGTCAAGGCGTACGGGTCCGGGGAGACCCGGGTCGTCGCCCTCGACCACGTCGACGTGGACATCACCCGTGGCCAGTTCACCGCGATCATGGGCCCCTCGGGGTCCGGCAAGTCCACGCTGATGCACTGCCTCGCCGGTCTCGACACCGTCTCGTCGGGCCAGATCTACCTGGACGAGACCGAGATCACCGGGCTCAAGGACAAGAAGCTCACCAAGCTGCGCCGGGACCGGATCGGGTTCATCTTCCAGGCGTTCAACCTGCTGCCCACCCTGAACGCGCTCGAGAACATCACCCTGCCGATGGACATAGCCGGCCGCAAGCCGGACAAGGCGTGGCTGAGCCAGGTCGTGGAGACCGTCGGCCTCGCCGACCGCCTCAAGCACCGTCCCACCCAGCTCTCCGGCGGTCAGCAGCAGCGCGTCGCCGTGGCCCGCGCCCTGGCCGCCCGCCCGGAGATCATCTTCGGGGACGAGCCCACCGGAAACCTCGACTCGCGCGCCGGCGCCGAGGTCCTGGGCTTCCTGCGCCGCTCGGTGGACGACCTGGGGCAGACCATCGTGATGGTCACGCACGACCCGGTGGCCGCCTCCTACGCCGACCGGGTGCTGTACCTCGCGGACGGCAGGATCGTCGACGAGATGTTCAAGCCGACCGCCGAGACCGTCCTCGACCGCATGAAGGACTTCGACGCGCGGGGGCGTACGTCATGACCGTGCTCAAGACCTCGATGCGCAACTTCTTCGCGCACAAGGGACGCATGGCCCTGTCGGCCGTGGCGGTCCTGCTGTCCGTGGCGTTCGTCTGCGGGACGCTGGTGTTCACCGACACGATGAACACGACGTTCGACAAGCTCTTCGCCGCCACCTCCTCCGATGTGACGGTGAGCGCGAAGGGCGCCTCGGACACCGGTGAGACGACCGCCGACAACGGAAAGCCGCCGGTCATGCCGGCCTCCGTGCTCGACGAGGTGCGCAGGACCAAGGGCGTGAAGTCCGCGGAGGGCGCGGTCTTCACCAGCGCGGCGACCGTGGTCGACGCCGACAAGGACAGCCTGTCGCCGTCCAGCGGCGCTCCCACCATCGTCGGCAGCTGGAACGCCAACGAAGCCCGCACCATGAAGATCACCGAAGGCGCGGCGCCCAAGGGCTCCGGCCAGGTCATGGCCGACGAGGACACCGCCGACAAGCACCACCTGAAGCTCGGCGACGAGATCGGCGTGATCACCGCGGTCGGCACGCACACCGCGAAGATCTCCGGCATCGCCGCCTTCCAGGTCACCAACCCCGGCGCGGCGATCTTCTACCTGGACACCGCGACCGCCCAGAAGACACTGGTCGGCGAGGCGAACGTCTACACGAACGTCAACGTCACGGCCGCGGCCGGCGTCAGCGACGAGCAGCTGAAGAAGAACGTCGCGGCCGGGATCGGCGCCGACTACAAGGTGCAGACCGCCAAGGAGACCGCGGACGCCAACCGCAAGGACGTCGGGAGCTTCCTGGACGTGATGAAGTACGCGATGCTCGGCTTCGCCGGGATCGCCTTCCTCGTCGGCATCTTCCTCATCATCAACACCTTCTCGATGCTGGTCGCCCAGCGCACCCGTGAGATCGGCCTGATGCGGGCCATCGGCTCCAGCCGCAAACAGGTCAACCGCTCGGTGCTCGCGGAGGCCCTGCTCCTGGGCGTCGTCGGCTCCGTCCTCGGCGTCGGCGCGGGCGTCGGCATCGCCGTCGGCCTGATGAAGCTCATGAGCATGACCGGAATGAACCTCTCCACCGACGACCTGACGGTCGCCTGGACGACCCCGGTCGTCGGCATGATCCTCGGCATCGTCGTCACAGTGCTGGCGGCCTACCTCCCGGCCCGCCGAGCCGGGAAGGTCTCCCCGATGGCCGCGCTGCGCGACGCCGGCGCCCCGGCGGACGCCAAGGCCGGCGTCGTGCGGGCCGTCATCGGTCTGCTGCTCACCGTCGGCGGCGGCGCGGGCCTCTACCTGGCCTCCGTCGCCGAGAAGGCCGCCGAGGGCTCGATGTGGCTGGGCCTCGGCGTGGTGCTGAGCCTGATCGGCTTCGTGGTGATCGGCCCGCTGCTGGCCGGCGGCGTGGTGCGGGTGCTGGGCGCGGTCCTGCTGAGGGCGTTCGGCCCGGTGGGGCGGATGGCGGAGCGCAACGCGCTGCGCAACCCGCGCCGCACCGGCGCCACGGGCGCGGCCCTCATGATCGGTCTGGCGCTGGTCGCCTGTCTGTCGGTGGTCGGCTCCTCCATGGTCGCCTCGGCCACCGAGGAACTCGACAAAAGCGTCGGCACGGACTTCATCATCCAGAGCGACACGGGCCAGCGCGTGACGGCCGACGCGGTGAAGGCCATCAGGTCGACCCCGGGCCTGGCGCGGGTCACCGAGTACAAGGGGACCCAGGCCGACTTCACCACCCCCGACGGCAAGACCCTCGACAAGACGGAGATCACGGCGGCCGACCCGACCTACGCGACCGACCTGCGCGTCGAGACCGTCGCCGGCAAGCTCGCCGACGCCTACCGGCTCGACTCGATGTCCGTCCACGAGAAGTTCGCCGAGGACCACAAGATCAAGCTGGGCTCCACGATCTCCGTGGCGTTCAAGGACGGATCCACCGCCCGGCTGACGGTCCGCGCGATCACCAGCAGCGACGGCGTCATCGACCAGGGCGCGATGTACACCTCCATCGACACCCTGAAGAAGTACGTCCCGGCCGGCAAGCTGCCGCTCGACCAGCTGGTCTTCGCCTCCGCGAAGGACGGGCAGCAGGACGCCGCGTACACGGCCCTGAAGTCGGCGCTGCACGACTACCCGCAGTACGTCGTGCGCGACCAGACCGACTACAAGCAGGAGCTGAAGGACCAGATCGGGCAGCTGCTGAACCTGATCTACGGCCTGCTCGCCCTCGCGATCATCGTCGCCGTCCTCGGCGTGGTGAACACCCTGGCACTGTCGGTGGTGGAGCGCACCCGGGAGATCGGCCTGATGCGGGCGATCGGTCTCTCCCGCCGCCAGCTGCGCCGCATGATCCGCATGGAGTCGGTCGTCATCGCCCTCTTCGGCGCCCTGCTCGGCCTCGGGCTGGGCATGGGATGGGGCGCGACCGCGCAGCAGCTCCTCGCCCTGCAGGGGCTGGACGTCCTCGACATCCCGTGGCCGACGATCATCGGCGTGTTCATCGGCTCCGCGTTCGTGGGCCTGTTCGCGGCACTGATCCCGGCGTTCCGAGCGGGCCGCATGAACGTCCTGAACGCGATCGCGACGGACTAGCCGCGAGGGGTTCCGGCTTCCCCGAACAGCCCGGCATCGAGAAGGACGGGGGTCTTCTCGGTGCCGGGCTCCTGCGTGCTCCGGGCCGGTCCGGGAACGGCCCCTCCGCGGCGGCGCGGACGAAAAGATCCGGTCATCGCCCCCCACCGGCTCCCGCGGTTGTCCACAGCCCCCGGCGAACGACCCCGCCCCGTCGTACCCTGGACACCCCCGGCCCGTGACACGCGTCGGGCCCTTCGCGTTGCCCACCCCGGACCCGGTGCACCCGTGTCGCCGCGAGAGACATCCCGCGAGAACGAGACGTGCCCGGGCCCCTCGACGGAAAGCCCTCCATGAGCCTGCACGGTCTGCTCGACGCCGTCGTCAAGGACGCCGCCCTCGCGGAAGCCATCCCCGCGGCCGCCGACGGCAACCGCATGCACGTCGATCTGGTCGGTCCCCCGGCGGCCCGCCCCTTCGCGATCGCCGCCCTCGCCCGCGAGACCGGCCGCACCGTCCTCGCGGTGACCGCCACCGGCCGCGAGGCCGAGGACCTCGCCGCCGCCCTGCGCTCGCTGCTCCCGCCGGACGGCGTCGTCGAGTACCCCTCCTGGGAGACGCTCCCGCACGAGCGCCTCAGCCCGCGCAGCGACACCGTCGGCCGCCGCCTCGCCGTGCTGCGCCGGCTTTCCCACCCGCGACCCGACGACCCGGAGACCGGCCCCGTCTCGGTGGTCGTCGCACCCGTCCGCTCCGTGCTCCAGCCGCAGGTCAAGGGACTCGGCGACCTGGAACCGGTGGCGCTGCGCTCCGGGGGGACCGCCGACCTGAACGAGATCGTCGAAGCGCTCGCCGCGGCCGCCTACGCGCGCGTGGAGCTCGTCGAGAAGCGCGGCGAGTTCGCCGTCCGCGGCGGCATCCTGGACGTGTTCCCGCCCACCGAGGAACACCCCCTGCGCGTCGAGTTCTGGGGCGACGACGTCGAGGAGATCCGCTACTTCAAGGTCGCCGACCAGCGCTCCCTGGAAGTCGCCGAGCACGGCCTGTGGGCGCCGCCCTGCCGTGAGCTGCTGCTCACCGACGACGTGCGCACGCGTGCCGGCGTCCTCGCCGAACAGCACCCCGAGCTGGGCGAACTGCTCGGGAAGATCGCCGAGGGCATCGCGGTCGAGGGCATGGAGTCCCTGGCCCCGGTGCTCGTCGACGACATGGAGCTGCTGATCGACGTCCTGCCCAAGCGCGCGATGGCCGTCGTCTGCGACCCGGAGCGGGTCCGCACCCGCGCCGCCGACCTCGTGGCCACGTCGCAGGAGTTCCTGCAGGCCTCCTGGGCGGCCACGGCGGGCGGCGGCGAGGCGCCCATCGACGTCGGCGCGGCCTCCCTGTGGTCGATCGCGGACGTCCGCGAACACGCGCGCGAGCTCGACATGATGTGGTGGTCGGTGTCGCCGTTCGCGGCCGACGACGAGCTGGACGACGGCACGCTGAAGCTCGGCATGCAAGCGCCCGAGACGTACCGCGGCGACACCGCGAAGGCCCTCGCGGACACCAAGGGCTGGCTCGCGGACGGCTGGCGCGTCGCCTTCGTCACCGAGGCGCACGGCCCGGCCGCCCGCACGGTCGAGGTGCTCGGCGGCGAGGGCGTGGCCGCCCGTCTCGACGGCGACCTGACCGAGCTGAGCCCCTCCGTCGTGCACGTCTCCTGCGGCTCGATCGACTACGGCTTCGTCGACCGCGCGCTGCGCCTCGCCGTCCTCACCGAGACCGACCTGACCGGCCAGAAGGCGGCCGGCAAGGACGGCGCGCGCATGCCCGCGCGCCGCCGCAAGACCATCGACCCGCTCACCCTCGAGGCCGGCGACTACATCGTCCACGAGCAGCACGGCGTGGGCCGCTACATCGAGATGGTGCAGCGCACCGTCCAGGGCGCCACGCGCGAGTACCTGGTCGTGGAGTACGCGCCCGCCAAGCGCGGCCAGCCCGGCGACCGCCTCTACATCCCCACCGACCAGCTGGAGCAGATCACCAAGTACGTCGGCGGTGAGGCGCCCACGCTGCACCGGCTCGGCGGCGCGGACTGGACGAAGACCAAGGCGCGCGCCAAGAAGGCCGTCAAGGAGATCGCCGCCGACCTGATCAAGCTGTACAGCGCGCGGATGGCGGCCCCCGGCCACGCCTTCGGCGCCGACACCCCCTGGCAGCGCGAACTGGAGGACGCCTTCCCCTACGCGGAGACGCCCGACCAGCTCACCACCATCGCCGAGGTCAAGGACGACATGGAGAAGACGGTCCCGATGGACCGCCTGATCTGCGGCGACGTCGGCTACGGCAAGACGGAGATCGCGGTCCGCGCCGCCTTCAAGGCCGTCCAGGACGGCAAGCAGGTCGCCGTCCTCGTGCCCACGACCCTGCTGGTGCAGCAGCACTTCGGCACGTTCAGCGAGCGCTACGCGCAGTTCCCGGTGAAGGTCCGCGCCCTCTCCCGCTTCCAGACGGACGCCGAGGCGAAGGCCACCCTGGAGGGACTGCGCGAGGGCTCCGTGGACGTCGTCATCGGCACCCACCGTCTGTTCTCCTCCGAGACGAAGTTCAAGGACCTCGGACTGGTCATCGTCGACGAGGAGCAGCGTTTCGGCGTCGAGCACAAGGAGCAGCTGAAGAAGCTCCGCGCGAACGTGGACGTCCTGACGATGTCGGCGACCCCGATCCCGAGGACCCTGGAGATGGCGGTGACGGGCATCCGCGAGATGTCGACGATCACCACGCCCCCGGAGGAGCGCCACCCGGTGCTCACGTTCGTCGGCCCCTACGAGCAGAAGCAGATCGGCGCCGCCGTCCGCCGCGAACTGCTGCGCGAGGGCCAGGTCTTCTACATCCACAACCGGGTCGAGTCGATCGACCGGGCGGCGGCGAGACTGCGCGAGATCATTCCCGAGGCGCGCATCGCCACCGCGCACGGCCAGATGTCGGAGTCGGCGCTGGAGCAGGTCGTCGTCGACTTCTGGGAGAAGAAGTTCGACGTGCTCGTCTCGACGACGATCGTCGAGTCCGGCATCGACATCTCCAACGCCAACACGCTGATCGTGGAGCGCGGCGACACCTTCGGCCTGTCCCAGCTGCACCAGCTGCGCGGCCGGGTGGGCCGGGGCAGGGAGCGCGGCTACGCCTACTTCCTCTACCCGCCGGAGAAGCCGCTCACGGAGACCGCCCACGAGCGGCTCGCCACCATCGCCCAGCACACCGAGATGGGCGCGGGCATGTACGTGGCGATGAAGGACCTCGAGATCCGCGGCGCGGGCAACCTGCTCGGCGGCGAGCAGTCCGGCCATATCGCGGGCGTCGGCTTCGACCTGTACGTGCGGATGGTCGGCGAGGCCGTGGCGGACTACCGGCGTCAGCTGGAGACCGGCGAGATCGAGGAGGAGCCGCCGCTCGAGGTCAAGATCGAGCTGCCGGTCGACGCGCACGTCCCGCACGACTACGCGCCGGGCGAGCGGCTGCGCCTGCAGGCCTACCGGGCCATCGCCTCCGCGAACTCGGAGGACGACGTCAGGGCGGTCCGCGAGGAACTCGTCGACCGGTACGGCAAGTTGCCCGAGCCGGTGGAGAACCTGCTGCTGGTGGCGGGGCTGCGGATGCTGGCACGCGCCTGCGGCGTCGGCGAGATCGTGCTCCAGGGCGTCAACATCCGCTTCGCGCCGGTGGAGTTGCGCGAGTCGCAGGAACTGCGCCTGAAGCGGCTGTACCCCGGGTCGGTCATCAAGCCGGCCGCGCACCAGGTCCTCGTGCCCCGCCCGAAGACCGCGAAGGTCGGCGGCAAGCCGCTGGTCGGACGGGAACTCCTGGGCTGGGTGGGCGAGTTCCTGGCCACGGTGCTGGGCTCGTAGCGGGCGGGGAAGGCGCGGCCGGGTGGACCCCGGCCGCCCGCGGGTGCGGCGACGGCGTGAAGCCGTCCGCGGAGCTTTCCTGCTCCGCGGACGGCCACGTCAGGCTCGCGGACCGGCTTGCGGACAGCGGCGGCCGGAGGGATCTCCGCAGGGTTCCCGGCTACGGGTTCTCGGGCCGGTCCTCGTCCATCCCCATCCGCTCGTGCAGCTGCTGCTGCCCCGAGTCGACCTGGGTCTCGTGCTTGTTGCCCGTCTTCTCGTTGATCCGCCGCTCCGCGGCGTCGGACATGTCCCTGGTCTTGTCCTGTGCCGCCTTGTGGCTCTTGAACCTGTCGAAGATGCCCATGCAGAGCTCCCTTCCCGGAGGTGACTCTCCATCGACGATATTCCCGTGATGTGCGAGATGCCCACTTGAGACCGTTGTGGTCTGGACCTCCCGGCCGCTTCCGAGCGCCCCCTCGCTAGGGTGTGTGCCGGTCCTCGTCAGGGGAAGCCGCCCTGTGCGGGGTGGGCAGCAGCCGGACAGGGGAGGGGCGCGTGAGGCGTCTGAGGGGTGGGGCGGCGGTCGCCGTCGCGTTGGTGTGCGCCGTGACGGCGGCGGGCTGCAAGGAGCAGACCGCCGGCGCGGGCTCCCGTGGCCCGGGCGCGACGGCGGGCACGGGAAAGGCGGGCGGCGGGGCGGCCCTCGCCGCGGCCGGGTCGCTGCCGGTGAAGGGGCGTGCCCCCAAGACCGGTTACGACCGCGAGCAGTTCGGCTCCGCCTGGGCGGACACGGACTCCAACTCCTGCGACACCCGCGACGACATCCTCAAGCGGGACCTGGAGAAGGTGAGGTTCACCGGCGGCGTCTGCAAGGTGTCCTTCGGGGTGCTGGAGTCGGATCCCTACTCGGGGAAGGCCGTGACCTACCGGCGCGGCAGCAGCAAGGTCGACATCGACCATGTCGTCGCCCTGTCCGACGCCTGGCAGAAGGGCGCCAAGTACTGGGACGCCGCCAAGCGGATAGCGCTCGCCAACGACCCGCTCAACCTGCTGGCCGTCGACGCGAGCACCAATCGTTCCAAGGGGGACGGCGACACGGCGACGTGGCTGCCGCCGAACAAGGCCTACCGCTGCACCTACGTCGCGGCGCAGGTCGCCGTGAAGAAGAAGTACCAGCTGTGGGTCACCGCGGCGGAGAAGTCCGCGATGGAGGAGGTGCTGTCGGCCTGCCCCGCGCAGCGACTGCCCGCCGGGGGCAACCCGACCAAGGCCCCGGGCCGCTTCCGCGCGGGATGAGCCCGCGCGGGGACGCCCCCCGGTTCACGGCCGACGGCCCCCGGTTCACGGCCGGCGGCTGATGGCTGACGGGCTGGCTGACGGCTACCGGCCGTACGGGTACCCCTGCTGGTACGGGTTCGGGTGGCCCGCTCCGTACGCCGGAGCCGCCGCCGGGGCCTTCTTGTCGAACATCGCGAACAGCAGCATCCCGGTCGCCATCAGCAGGGTGATGAGGAACATGGCGCCGAAGAACGCGTCCGAGTCGTCGTTGTCGGAGGCCACCGTGCACGTCACGATCGACACCTCGTACAGCGCGAACGAGCAGAAGGCCGCCCAGTCCGAGGACAGGCCGCGGCGGATCCCCACGTAGAGGAACGGCACCCACGCCAGGAAGCCCAGCGAGATCCACACCAGCACCACCCAGGCGAGCCGCTCGAACCAGCCGCCCTCCAGCCGTCTCACCGTGCCGGTCACGGTCGTCGTCGGCATCGTCATGTCGCCCCCCAAGGTCACCAGGGAGCAAGGGTAGGACATGGGCGGCCCGCGTCAGGCCGCCGCTTCTTTACCGTGACGTAAGTGAATCTTGTGGCGCTGCGGATGCCCCGTTTCCCTTTCGCAGGGGCGCCGCGGGTTACGGTGCCATCCGCCTCCGGCGTCAGGACGTCGAGTCGACGCCGTATCGTCGTTCCGGTCAAGGGGAGACATCCGTACGACGCGACCGCGACAGCGAGGCCGCCGTACGCAACAGATCACAGACGAACGATGGGGTGGGGATCGCATGGCCGAGCACCGGCAGTCCAGGAAGCGCAGATACATCACGTGGGGCGTGGCCGGCGCGGCCGTCCTCGCGGGGGCCGGGGCAGCGGCGCAGACCTCGATGGCGGCCACCGTCTGGCCCGCCCAGAAGACGTACACCGGCCGGGCCTTCGACGCCTGCACGGCGCCCTCGGCGGCCGCGATGAAGGCCTGGAAGGCCGACGGCTACTACGGCGGCGCCGCCGTCTACATCGGCGGCAAGAACCGCGGGTGCGCGCAGCCCAACCTGACCGCGTCCTGGGTGAAGTCGGTCAACACGCTCGGCTGGAAGCTCATCCCGCTCTACGTCGGCGCGCAGCCGCCGTGCCAGACCGGCTCCAGCCCCGAGAAGATCACCGCCTCCACGGCCACCTCCCTCGGCGCCACGGACGCGGCGGACGCCGTCGCCAAGGCCTCCGCGCTCGGCATGAAGACCGGCAGTCCGGTCTACCTCGACATGGAGGCGTACGACATCACGAACAAGTCGTGCAACGACGCCGTGCTGGCGTACGTCCGCTCCTTCAGCAAGACGCTGCGCGCCAAGACGTACCGGGCCGGCTACTACGGATTCAGCAGCTCCAGCGCCAAGGCGATCGCCACCGCGACGAACAAGACGGACCTGCCGGGCAACCTCTGGTACGCGCTGTGGGACAAGAAGGACACCACGACCACGGACTGGCCGTGGGGCGCCACCCAGTTCACCGGCCACAGCCGCGGCCACCAGTACCTGGTCAACAGCAAGGAGACCCGCGGCGGTTACACGATCACCGTGGACCGCGACTCCTGGGACGCCCCGGTCGCCCTGGTCGGCTGAGCGCGCCCCGGACCCGCGGGGTCGACCGCTCGCACCGACGAGCGGGCGGCGGGCGGGCGCGGCGGTGCCGGAAGTCCCGGTGAATCGTTGGTCGAATGGGTTGGCCGCAGCCGCGCCACTGCCTACCATCGATCACCGCAAGACCTTGTGCACCGCCGCACAATCTCCTCGGGAGGCTTCCTTGCACCGCCGTCGTCGCACCGCGCTCCTGCTGTCCGCCGCGATCGTGGCGGCCCCTCTCCTCACCGCCTGCGGCAACGACGCGCATCCGGGCGCGGCGGCCGTCGTGGGCGGTCAGCGGATCACCGTCGCGCAGCTGGAGAGCCGGGTGGACGAGGTGCGCTCGGCGCAGCGCGCGGCCGTCACCGACGACGCCCAGTACGCGCAGGTCGTCGGGCAGACCGGCGGGCTCGCCAGGGACACCCTGCACGGCATGGTCCTCGACCGGGTGCTGCACCGCGCCGCCGATGACGCGGGCATCACCGTCACCCCCCGCGAGGTCCAGGAGATGCGGACCGGCCTGGAACAGCAGGCGGGCGGCGCGAAGGGCCTGGAGACGGCGTGGCTGCAGCAGTACGGCATCCCGCCGCAGCGCCTCGACGAGAACCTCCGCCTGCAGCTGGAGGCCCAGAGACTCGCCGCCCAGCTCGGCACGACCACCAGCCAGCCCGCCTTCTGGAGCGCCCTGTCCAAGGCGTCCAAGGCTCTCGGCGTCGACCTCAACCCGCGCTACGGCGACTGGGACGCGCAGAAGGTGGCCCGCGTCGACGCGAAGACCCCGTGGGTGCGGGAGGTCACGGCGGCCGGGGTCAAGCAGACGACCTGACCAGGTGACCGAAGCGACCAGGTGACCGACGCGACCATGTGATCGTGTGACCGGCGGCCCTGTCCTGTGGACGACTCCTGGGGCCGCCGGCGGGCGTGGGTTACGTTCGGGGTGTGAACGCAATCAGCTCCGCAGATGCCGACGCCGCAGTCACCGCCCCGGGCCGCGTCGTCCTGCTCACCACCAGCCACCGCGTCGCCCCCGGCCTGCTGTCCTGGCCCGCCTGGCAGGCCCTGCGCGCGGCGGACCGGGTCCTGTGCGCGGACGGCGCGCACCCGCAGCTGCCCTATCTGCGGGACGCGGGCATAGCGGTCGAGGAGACGTCGCCCACCGCCGAGGAGCTGGTGGCCGCCTGCGCCGGCGGCCGCACCGCGGTGGTGGTGGCGACGGGCGAGGGCGAGCCGGCTCTCACGGACGGTCTGGCCCGGCTGGCGGGCTCCGGGCGGGTGGCGATGCCGGAGCTGGAACTCCTCCCCGCCTCCTACGACCTGCCGGGCGCCCGGCTGCTCGACCTCGTCCAGGTCATGGACCGCATCCGCGACGAGTGCCCGTGGTCCTCCCGGCAGACCCACCAGGGCCTGGCGAAGTACGCGATGGAGGAGGCGTACGAGCTGGTCGAGGCGATCGAGGACGGCGACCGCGACGAACTCCGCGAGGAACTGGGCGACGTCCTGCTCCAGGTGGTCTTCCACGCCCGCATCGCCGAAGAGGACGAGGAGTCCCCGTTCTCCGTCGACGACGTCGCGGGCACGATCGTCGCCAAGCTCGTCCACCGCCACCCCCATGTCTTCGGCGACGCCACCGCCACCACGCCGGAGGAGGTCAAGGAGCACTGGCTGCGCACGAAGGCGGTCGAGAAGCGCCGGGCGTCGGTGACCGACGGCGTTCCGCTCCACCAGCCCTCGCTGGCTCTCGTGGCGAAGCTGACCGCGCGGGCCCGGACGGCGGGGCTGGACGTGCCGCTGCCGGCCGCCGAGGGCATCGGGTACGAACTGCTCGCCCTCGCCGCCCGGGCCGAGTCGGAGGGCGTCGACCCGGAGGCGGCGCTGCGGGCGGCGGCCCGGTCCTACCGGGACGCGATCCGGGTCGCCGAAGGGCTCCACGACCGCCCGTCCCCGTCCGCGTCCCCTTCCGCGTCCCGGTCCTCGGGCGAGTGAGCGTGACCGTGCGCGTCGGCAGGCCCGCTACCGTCGGGTCGTGACCGACCCGAACCACCCGAACCACTCGTCCCGGCAGCCCCAGGCCGACGTCCCGCCCGCGCCCGCGCTCTTCACCTGGGAGTTCGCCACCGACCCCTACCCCGCCTACGCCTGGCTGCGGGAGCACGCCCCGGTGCACCGGACCGCGTTGCCGAGCGGGGTCGAGGCCTGGCTGGTCACCCGGTACGCCGACGCCAAGCAGGCCCTCGCCGACCCGCGGCTGTCCAAGAACCCCGCACATCATGACGAACCCGCCCACGCCCGGGGCAGGACCGGCATCCCCGGGGAGCGCAAGGCCGAGCTGATGACCCATCTGCTCAACATCGACCCGCCGGACCACACCCGCCTGCGGCGGCTCGTGAGCAAGGCCTTCACCCCGCGCCGCGTCGCCGAGTTCGCGCCGCGCGTGCAGGAGCTGACGGACCGGCTGATCGACCGGTTCGCCGCCGAGGGCCGGGCCGACCTCATCCACGACTTCGCCTTCCCCCTCCCCATCTACGCGATCTGCGACCTGCTGGGCGTCCCCGAGGAGGACCAGGACGACTTCCGCGACTGGGCCGGGATGATGATCCGGCACGGCGGTGGCCCCAGGGGCGGCGTCGCCCGGTCGGTGAAGAAGATGCGCGGCTACCTGCTGGAGCTCATCCACCGCAAGCGCGCCGGACTCCCCGCCGAACCCGTCCCGGGCGAGGACCTCATCTCGGGTCTGATCCGCGCCTCCGACCACGGCGAGCACCTCACGGAGAACGAGGCCGCCGCGATGGCCTTCATCCTGCTGTTCGCCGGCTTCGAGACGACCGTGAACCTCATCGGGAACGGCGTGTACGCCCTCCTGACCCATCCCGCACAGCGCGAGGCCCTGCAGCGGTCCCTGACCGTGGACGGCGGCGACCGCGCCCTGCTCGAGACGGGCGTCGAGGAGCTGCTCCGCTACGACGGTCCCGTCGAACTCGCCACCTGGCGGTTCGCGACCGAGCCGGTCGCCCTCGGCGGCCAGGACATCGCACCCGGCGATCCCGTCCTCGTCGTGCTGGCCGCCGCCGACCGCGACCCGGCCCGCTTCACCGACCCCGACACGCTCGACCTCTCCCGCCGTGACAACCAGCACCTCGGCTACGGCCACGGCATCCACTACTGTCTGGGCGCCCCGCTGGCCCGGCTGGAGGGCCAGACCGCGCTGGCCACCCTGCTCACCCGGCTTCCCGACCTCCGACTGGCGGTGGAACCGGCCGAGTTGAGGTGGCGCGGCGGCCTCATCATGCGCGGCCTGCGCACGCTGCCGGTCGAGTTCGCCCCGGCGTCCGCGCCTCGTTCCGGCGACTGAGGGCCGCGTCGGACAAGGGGCGGGCCTGACCGGACGTCAGCCGGATTGTGACCACGCGGCGGAGCAAAGGTGACCGATCCTCAAGTCTGTGATCTTCACGTGATCTGCGCGGCATTAACTTGTGACAAGTGATCGTCTGCCGATACGTTCACTCGTCAGCGCGACGCGTCAGCTCACTCGCCCGCGCCGGCACTGCTGTCCAGAGAAAGGCCCCTCGCATGCTCTCCGGGAACGGTCGTCACCGTCGCCCCCGCCAGGCCCCCGCGCTGCTCGTCGCGGCCGGGGTGACCGGCTCCGCCATCGCCATCCCGCTGCTCGCCGCCTCCGGCGCGAGCGCCGCGGACGGCACGGTGTGGGACAAGGTGGCGCAGTGCGAGACCGGGGGCTCGTGGAGTGCCGACGGCGACGGCGAGTCCGGCGGCCTCAGCCTCACCCAGCAGGACTGGAGCGCCTACGGCGGACTCGACTACGCGGCGAGCCCCGACCTGGCCAGCCGCAACCAGCAGATCGCCGTGGCGCAGAAGGTGCTCGCGGCCAAGGGCGTCGGCGCGTGGGGCACCTGCGGGCTGACCTCCGGGCTCACCAAGGAGAACGGCGCGCTGACCGTGGACACCGGCGTGGCGGGCGATTCGTCTGGATCGTCCGGCTCCTCGGGTTTGTCCGACCTGTCCAGAGGGCTGTCGGGCTCTTCGGGTTCGTCGGATTCCGGCAACGGCTCGACCGGTTCCGGCGGTTCGACCGGTTCGACCGGTTCAGCGGGATCGTCCGACTCGTCTGGCACATCCGACTCGTCGGGTGATGCGTCGAGTTCGCCCGCGGCGTCGCCTTCGTCGCCTTCGTCCCCGTCTGCCGTCGCGGGCGACTCCGGCGGTGCCGGCGGTCAGGGCGACCCGCAGGCGGCCGACGGTTCACCCACGGGGACCCCGGAAGCGGACGACTCGGACAAGTCGGGCCAGGATGTGGGTTCCTGGAACCTCGTCGACACCGGTTCCCTCGGCTCCGGCCGTCATCGCGGCGCCACGGCCGACGAGCCGGCGGCCGAGAGTGCCGACGGCGAAGCGGGCGGTGCGTCCACCGCCTCGGCGGGCCGGCATGCCGCGGCCGCCTATGTCGTCCAGGAGGGCGACTCCCTCGCCTCCATCGCCGACTCCCTTGGCCTCCACGGCGGATGGCGTGCCCTCTATGCCGAGAACAGGGACCTCATCGGCGCCGACCCGAGCGACATCGCCCCCGGTCAGACCCTCGACACAGGGGTCCAATAGGGCGCAAAGCCCAAGAAAAACAGCGGTAGTTCACGTCACGCTTCGCGCCGAATGTCCGATTTGGTGAAAGTGTGGGATGAGTCTCAGAAGCCCTGATCGTCTTTGAAATTCCGCGGATCGCGTGTCTACGGTCGTGACCGCTCGGCAACCCGAGCCCCGGCCGTCGCAACGCCGAATCCTGCCAGCGGCAGCCCGGGAACAGTCGTCGCGTCAAGCGCCGTAGGCAGGAGCGGGGGACCCAAGGTAAGCGCCGCACCGGGAAGTCGCCGGAGCGGCTTGGGGTGAAGTCACCCCTCCCACGGAGCGGAAGTCTCCGGCGGAGGAGTGACCGGGCAACTCACACGGCCCGAACCCGACAGCTCACCTCGCAGGCGTCGGTGAGGGGATCCACCATGCTGTTTTCCGGTAAGGGCAAGCACCGCCGTCCGTCCAAGGCCACCCGCGCCGCCGCTCTCGCCGGTGTCACCGGCGTCGCCATCGCCGCCCCGCTGATGGCGGCCGGCAACGCCTCCGCCGCCACCGCCTCCGAGTGGGACGCGGTCGCCCAGTGCGAGTCCGGCGGCGACTGGTCCATCAACACCGGCAACGGCTACTACGGCGGCCTGCAGTTCTCCTCCTCCACCTGGGCCGCGTACGGCGGCACGCAGTACGCCTCGCAGGCCAACCAGGCCTCCAAGGCCCAGCAGATAGCCATCGGCGAGAAGGTCCTCGCGGGCCAGGGCAAGGGCGCCTGGCCGGTCTGCGGCAAGGGCCTGTCCGGCGCCGCCTACAACGGCAGCAGCGCCGGCTCGTCGAACTCCGGCTCCTCGAACTCCGGCTCGTCGGACAGCGGCAGCAGCTCCCGCTCGACCGAGCAGAAGAGCAGCTCCCGCTCCACCGACCGTCCGGCGGCCGCCAAGAAGTCCAAGACGGTCACCACCCCGACCGGCAAGAAGGTCAAGAAGGGCGACGGCGAGTACAAGGTCGTCAAGGGCGACACCCTCAGCACCATCGCCGAGAAGCACAAGGTCAAGGGCGGCTGGCAGAAGCTGTTCCAGCTGAACAAGGACATCGTCCAGGACGCCGACCTCATCTACCCGGGTCAGCAGCTGCACCTGAAGTGACAGCCGGCTGCCGGCGAAGCCACAGCGCCCTCCTGGTGAAGGTGGGCGCCCTGAGGACCTCGTGAGGGCCACCCCCTCCCCACGGCCCCCCGTCCCGGTGCGTGTTCCCCCGTACGCACCGGGACGGGGTTTTCTCATGCGGCCTTCCGGCCGTCGCCCTTCCAGTCGTCGCCCTTTCGGCCGTCGCCCTTCCAGTCGTCGCCCTTCCAGCCGTCGCCCTTCCAGCCGTCGTCCGTCCGTCCGTCGGCCCTCCGGTTCGCGCGATGTCTCCCCGGCCTTTCCGGCCGCTTCTCCCCGCCGCTTTGTTCCGGGCAGGAACAATGTGTACGGTCAGTCCGTCCACGGGACGGTCGGTCGGTGGCCGACGCTCCGGAGACGGTTAGGCTCTAGGCGCAAGGCCACGCGCCGCGCACTTTCAGCGTCACATCCCATGAAGGAGATGCTCGTGCCGTCCATCGACGTCGTCGTAGCCCGGGAAATCCTGGACTCCCGAGGCAACCCCACGGTCGAGGTCGAGGTCGGCCTCGACGACGGCAGCACGGGTCGTGCCGCCGTCCCGTCCGGCGCCTCCACGGGCGCCTTCGAGGCCATCGAGCTGCGCGACGGTGACCCGAACCGCTACCAGGGCAAGGGCGTCGAGAAGGCCGTCCTCGCCGTCATCGAGCAGATCGGCCCGGAGCTCGTCGGTTACGACGCCACCGAGCAGCGCCTGATCGACCAGGCCATGTTCGACCTGGACGCCACGGACAACAAGGGCTCCCTCGGCGCCAACGCGATCCTCGGCGTCTCGCTCGCCGTGGCGCACGCCGCCTCCGAGGCCAGCGACCTGCCGCTGTTCCGCTACCTGGGCGGCCCGAACGCGCACCTGCTGCCCGTCCCGATGATGAACATCCTGAACGGCGGCTCGCACGCCGACTCCAACGTGGACATCCAGGAGTTCATGATCGCTCCGATCGGCGCGGAGTCCTTCTCCGAGGCGCTGCGCTGGGGCGCCGAGGTCTACCACACGCTCAAGAAGGTGCTGAAGACCAAGGGCCTGTCCACCGGCCTCGGCGACGAGGGCGGCTTCGCCCCGAACCTGGAGTCCAACCGGGCCGCGCTCGACCTCATCATCGAGGCCATCCAGCAGGCCGGTTACGTCCCCGGCGAGCAGATCGCGCTCGCGCTCGACGTCGCCGCGTCCGAGTTCTACAAGGACGGCAAGTACGAGTTCGAGGGCAAGTCCCGCTCGGCCGCCGAGATGACCGAGTACTACGAGGAGCTCGTCTCCGCGTACCCGCTCGTCTCCATCGAGGACCCGCTGTACGAGGACGACTGGGCCGGCTGGAAGGTCATCACCGACAAGCTGGGCGACAAGGTCCAGATCGTCGGCGACGACCTCTTCGTCACCAACCCGGAGCGCCTGGCCCGCGGCATCGAGGAGGGCTCCGCGAACGCCCTGCTCGTCAAGGTCAACCAGATCGGCTCGCTGACCGAGACCCTGGACGCCGTCGAGATGGCCCAGCGCAACGGCTTCAAGTGCATGATGTCCCACCGCTCCGGCGAGACCGAGGACGTCACCATCGCCGACCTCGCCGTCGCGGTGAACTGCGGTCAGATCAAGACCGGCGCCCCGGCCCGCTCGGACCGCGTCGCCAAGTACAACCAGCTGCTGCGCATCGAGGAGATCCTCGACGACGCCGCGGTGTACGCCGGCCGCTCCGCCTTCCCGCGGTTCCGCTCCGCGAACCACTGAGCGCAGCAACGGCTGACCCCACCCGGGGTAAGCCTTAGCCAGTCGCACGAACGTCCCCGTACTCGGTCCCGTACCGTGTGCGGGGACGTACGCACGTGGGAGACGGGAGGCGCAGCACATGGCCGTGAAGGACCGGGACCGTTTCTCCACCGCGACCAGGATCAAGCTGCTCGGCGAGCAGACCGCGGCCCGCGTCTACCGTTCGCAGACCAAGCGTCAGGCCCGCCGCTCCCGCCTCACCGGCCGAGCGGCCCTGCTGGCCCTCGTCCTGTGCACGCTGATCGTGGCCCTGGCCTATCCGATGCGCCAGTACGTCTCCCAGCGCGCCGAGATCGCCGACCTGGAGCGCGAGAAGCAGCAGGCCCGCGAGCGCGTGGAGCAGCTGCGCGACCTCAAGGCGCGCTGGCAGGACGACGCGTACGCGGAGCAGCAGATCCGGCTGCGGCTGCACTACGTGCTGCCGGGGGAGACCGGCTACATCGTGGTCGACCCGGACGTCGCCAGGCAGTCGCGTGCCGACCTCGGGGCGGCCGACCGACCCTGGTACTCCAATGTCTGGGACGGGGTCGACAAGTCCGACGCCTCCGACCACTGACCGACCGACTTCACCGATGGAAAGACAGGCATGCAGACGCCCCCGCCGACCACTTCGCGCACCGAGCCCACCGACGCGGACGTCGAGGCCTTCAAGCAGCAGCTCGGACGCCCGCCGCGCGGCCTGCGCGCGATCGCGCACCGCTGCCCGTGCGGTCAGCCGGACGTCGTCGAGACGGCCCCGCGCCTGCCCGACGGCACCCCCTTCCCGACGCTGTACTACCTGACGTGCCCGAAGGCCAACTCGGCGATCGGCACGCTGGAGGCGGACGGCGTGATGAAGGAGATGACGGAGCGGCTGCAGTCCGACCCCGAGCTCGCCGCCGCCTACCGGGCCGCGCACGAGGACTACGTCCGGCGGCGCGACGAGATCGAGGAGCTGAGGAACTTTCCCAGCGCGGGCGGCATGCCGGACCGAGTGAAGTGCCTGCACGTCCTGGTGGCCCACTCGCTGGCCGCGGGCCCGGGCGTGAACCCGCTCGGCGACGAGGCGCTGGAGATGCTCCCCGAGTGGTGGCGCAAGGGCGCCTGCGTGACTCTTCCCCAGCCGGTCGAGGGGGAGGCCCCGTGACGCGGGTCGCCGCCGTCGACTGCGGCACGAACTCCATCCGGCTGCTGGTCGCCGACGCGGACCCCGGGACCGGCGAACTCGTCGACCTGGACCGCCGGATGACGATCGTCCGGCTCGGCCAGGGCGTCGACCGCACCGGCCGGCTCGCGCCCGAGGCGCTGGAGCGGACGTTCGCCGCCTGCCGGGAGTACGCGGCCGCCATCAAGGAACTCGGCGCGCAGCGGCTGCGGTTCGTCGCCACGTCCGCCACCCGGGACGCCGAGAACCGGGAGGAGTTCGTGCGCGGGGTGCTGGACATCCTGGGCGTCGAGCCCGAGGTCATCACCGGCGACCAGGAGGCCGAGTTCTCCTTCACGGGGGCCACGAAGGAGCTCACCGGCCGCGACGACCTGGCCCGGCCCTACCTGGTGGTGGACATCGGCGGCGGCTCGACGGAGTTCGTCGTCGGCGACGACCGGGTGCGCGCCGCCCGCTCGGTCGACGTCGGCTGCGTGCGGATGACGGAGCGGCATCTGGTCGTGGACGGGAAGGTCGCCGACCCGCCGTCCGAGGAGCAGATGGCGGCGATGCGCGCCGACATCGAGGCCGCCCTCGACCTCGCCGAGCGGACGGTCCCGCTGCGCGAGGCGCGCACCCTGGTCGGCCTGGCCGGCTCGGTCACCACGGTCTCGGCGATCGCCCAGGGGCTGCCGGAGTACGACTCCGCGGCCATCCACCACTCACGCGTCTCGCACGACGAGGTCCGCGCGATCACCGAGCGGCTGCTGCGTTCCACCCACGCCGAGCGGGCGGCGATCGGCGCGATGCATCCGGGCCGGGTGGACGTGATCGGGGCGGGCGCGCTGGTGCTGCTGGCGATCATGGAGCGGACGGGTGCGCGGGAGGTCGTCGTGAGCGAGCACGACATCCTCGACGGCATCGCGTTCCATACGGCACTCACGTCGTGATGGTGCGGTAAGCGGTGATCCTCGGTGGACTCGGGTGGCTCAAGGCGCGCGGGCCCATGAGGACCCGCGTGCCTCACAGGTTGCGGTAGATGTCGCGCCGGTTGCCCACCTTGACGACGAGGATGACGAGTTCACCGTCGTCCACTCGGTAGGCGACTCGGTAGTTGCCGACCCGGAGCCGGTAGAGCCCCGAGGCTCCAGTGAGTTTCTTGACGTCGGCACCCTCGCGGTACGGATCGTCGCCGAGCGCGGTCACCGCGGTCAGGATGCGCATGGCGTCGAGCCGAGCAATGTCGCTCAGCTGCCGCTGCGCAGCCGCGGTGAAGCGGAACGCGTACTTCACGTGGCGCCTTCACCGTTCTCGGTGAACAGATCCGCCAGGAGTTCGGCCATGGTCACGGTGGGGCCGTTCTCGGCCAGGACCGCTTCGGCCTCTCGGGCCAACATGACGTCGGCCGCCTCTTCCAGGGCTTCGAAGTCCGCGATCGGTACCACGGCCGCCACCGGAGTGCCGTTGCGAGTGATTACCGTCGGGGTGCCTTCCTCGGCCAGGTTGATGCGCTCCGCGAGATGGGCGCGGGCTTCCCGTATGGTCACGGTGTCCTCGGTCATGGCGCCAGTGTACGCGCTTGTGTGTACACGCGGCCGGGGGCGAGTCGCGTTCGTCGGACATCCTCGACGGCATCGCGTGGTCGGTCGCGTAGCTCTCGGCCGGGCGTCCCGGTGCACTCTGCTGAGCAGGCGGGACGCGCGGATGAGCAGCTCTGGGGGCCCTTCGGGGCCCCTTCGGCACGTTCTCGCGAGACCCCGCCGGGAAAGTTCGTGAAGTTCTTCACAAGGAATTCGGCCCTGTCGGAGGACGATCGTGTCCCGGTTGACCCTTCCGAGGGCCCAGCCCCCGTGTGAACGTGTTCAAAAGAGGCGGACGCGGACGTCTCGCGGGTGTCTCGAGAGGCGGGTCGCGGGGTGCTCACGGAGGCCTTCGGGAGCCGGAGAGGCAGCTCACGCGGCATTGACAACGCCATGCCCTACACGCTGGTTCCCGTTCTCCGCCATGATGTGGATCACGCGGGGCGCGGAGGATAGCACACACCCTCGGGAAGCTTGTGAAGGGGCGCACGAGCGACCCCCCTGAACCGGGTGGATACTCGATGGCATGAGCACCACGGAGCGTCCCAGGATCCTCGTAGTAGGCGGTGGGTACGTAGGCCTGTACGCAGCTCGGCGCATTCTCAAGAAGATGCGCTACGGCGAGGCGACCGTCACGGTCGTCGACCCCCGGTCGTACATGACCTACCAGCCCTTCCTCCCCGAAACCGCCGCCGGCAACATCTCCCCGCGCCATGTCGTCGTCCCGCTGCGACGCGTGCTGCCCAAGGCGGAGGTCCTCACCGGCCGGGTCACCACCATCGACCAGGACCGCAAGGTCGCCACGATCGCCCCGCTCGTGGGCGAGGCGTACGAGCTGCCCTTCGACTACCTGGTGATCGCGCTCGGCGCGGTCTCCCGCACCTTCCCGATCCCCGGCCTCGCCGAACAGGGCATCGGCATGAAGGGCGTCGAGGAGGCCATCGGCCTGCGCAACCACGTCCTCGAGCAGCTGGACAAGGCCGACTCCACGACCGACGAGGAGATCCGCCGCAAGGCGCTCACCTTCGTCTTCATCGGCGGCGGGTTCGCCGGTGCGGAGACCATCGGTGAGGTCGAGGACCTGGCCCGCGACGCGGCCAAGTACTACAAGACCGTGTCCCGCGAGGACATGCGCTTCATCCTCGTGGACGCCGCGGACAAGATCCTGCCCGAGGTCGGCCCGAAGCTCGGCCAGTACGGCAAGGCCCACCTGGAGAGCCGGGGCGTGGAGATCTACCTCTCCACCTCCATGGACTCCTGCGTCGACGGCCACGTCGTGCTGAAGAACGGACTCGAGGTCGACTCCAACACGATCGTGTGGACGGCCGGCGTCAAGCCGAACCCGGTCCTCGGTCGCTACGGCCTCCCGCTCGGCCCCCGCGGCCACGTCGACACCGCCGCCACCCTCCAGGTGCAGGGCACCGACTACATCTGGGCCGCCGGCGACAACGCCCAGGTCCCCGACGTCGCCGCCCGCAAGGCCGGCGTCGAGAACGCCTGGTGCCCGCCGAACGCGCAGCACGCGCTGCGTCAGGCCAAGGTCCTCGGCGACAACGTGATCTCCGGTATGCGGGGCTTCCCGCAGAAGGAGTACGCGCACTCCAACAAGGGTGCGGTGGCGGGCCTCGGCCTCCACAAGGGCGTCGCGATGATCGTCATGGGCAAGGTGAAGATCAAGCTCAAGGGCCGTCTCGCCTGGTACATGCACCGTGGCTACCACGGCATGGCGATGCCGACGTGGAACCGCAAGATCCGCGTCTTCGCCGACTGGACCCTCGGCATGTTCCTCAAGCGCGAGGTCGTGGCGCTGGGCGCGCTGGAGTCCCCGCGCGAGGAGTTCTACGAGGCCGCCAAGCCCGCCCCGGTCGCCGCGAAGCCGGCTGCCGCGAAGACCGAGAACGAGAAGGCCAACGCCTCCTGACCTCAGGTCACCCGACCTCGGGCCTGAGGGTCCGCGGTCACTGAACACCCCCGAAGGGGCCGTCCGCCATCCGTGGTGCGGGCGGCCCCTTCGGCGTGCGCCGACTGCCCGCCGCATGGCATGCGCACGTATTTTGCCCGGTCGTGACGGCCGCGCGGGACTGGACCACGCATACCGGCGTGTTTACGTGGTGACAGGACATTGCGGGATCACCGTCACGGAGGTGTGCATCATGGCTGACGCCGCGCCGCGGCTCCATGGGCTCGTCGAACAGTTGCTGGGGGCTCCGTTCCCGCTGCGCGTCCGCGCCTGGGACGGTTCGCAGGCGGGCCCGCCCGGCGCCCCCGTCCTCGTCGCGCACCACCGCAGAGCCCTGCGCCGTCTTCTCTTCAAGCCCGGCGAGCTGGGCCTCGCCCGCGCCTGGGTGGCCGGCGACCTGGACATCGAGGGCGACCTGTACACCGCGGTGGATCTCATCTCCGGCCTCGTCTGGGAGCGCGGCGAGGACGCCCGCACCCTGTACCAGGCCCTGCGCGACCCCCGGTTCCGTGCGGCCGTCCGCGGGCTGCTGAAACTCGCCGGGCCCCCGCTGCCGCCCGCCCCGCCCCGCGAGGAGGTCCGCAGAGCCCGGCACCTGCACAGCCGGCGATCCGACAGACGCGCCGTCAGCCACCACTACGACGTCGGCAACGGGTTCTACGAGCTGGTCCTCGGTCCGTCCATGGTGTACTCGTGCGCCTACTGGGAGACCGCGGACGGCGCCCTCGAGGACGCCCAGCGCGACAAGCTCGAACTCGTCTGCCGCAAACTCGCCCTGACGCCCGGTCAACGGCTGCTGGACGTCGGCTGCGGCTGGGGCTCGATGGCGGTCCACGCCGCCCGCGAGCACGGCGTGCACGTCGTCGGGATCACCCTCTCCCAGGAGCAGGCGGCGTACGCCCGCAAGCGGGTCGCCGACGCCGGCCTCGCCGACCGGGTCGAGATCCGCGTCCAGGACTACCGGGACGTCGCCGACGGCCCGTTCGACGCCGTCTCCTCCATCGGCATGGCCGAACACGTCGGCTCCGACAGATACCTCGCGTACGCGCGCGCCCTGCACGCGCTGCTGCGGCCGGGCGGCCGGCTGCTCAACCACCAGATCGCCCGCCGTCCGCAGCGCGACGAGTCGGCCTACGACGTGGACGCCTTCATCGACGCCTACGTCTTCCCGGACGGCGAACTCGCCCCCGTCGGCACCACCGTCGCCCAGCTCGAACGGGCCGGCTTCGAGGTCCGCGACGTCGAGTCGATCCGCGAGCACTACGCCCTCACCCTGCGCCGCTGGGTGACCCGTCTGGAGGACGGCTGGGACCGGGCCGTCCACCTGGCCGGGCCCGGCCGCGCCCGGGTCTGGCGGCTCTACATGGCCGCCTCCGCGGTCGCCTTCGAACGCAACCGCATCGGCGTCAACCAGGTCCTGGCCGTGCGCACCCCCGAGTCCGGGAACTCCGGGCTGCCGCTGCGCGCCCGCACGTGGAACTGACGGAACGACAGAAGGGCCCGGCGCCGTGGGGACGACGCCGGGCCCGACCGCTTCCGCCGTTACTCGGACTTGATCGCCGTCAGCATGTTCAGGCGGGACGCCCGCCGGGCCGGCCAGAGCGCCGCCAGGATGCCCACCGCCGCAGCGAGCGCCAGGAAGACCGCCATCCGGCCCCAGGGCACGACGAGTTCGTACGTGGCCATCCTCGTGCCGAGCAGTTCGCCCGCCGCCCAGCCGAAGAACACGCCGAGGCCGATGCCGAGCACCCCGCCGAAGAGCGAGATCACCAGCGACTCCAGCCGGACCATCCGCTTGACCGACCTGCGGTCCAGGCCGATCGCCCGCAGCATGCCGATCTCCTGGGAGCGCTCGAAGACGGACATCGCGAGGGTGTTGACGACCCCGAGCACCGCGACGATCACGGCCATCGCGAGCAGCCCGTAGAGCATGTTGAGCAGCAGCGTGAACATCTTCGCGATCTCGTCGGAGAGGTCCTGCTTGCTCTGGACCTTGATGGCCGGGTTGGAGCCGAGGGCCTTCTCCAGCCGGTCCTTCGTGCCGTCCGAGACGCCGTCGGACGTCTTGACCATGACCTGCATGTCGGACGGGTCCTCGACGTGCGGGGCAAGCGCCGAGTTGTCGAGGAGGATGCCCCGGATCAGCTCGTTGCTCTCGTACACCCCGGCGACCGTCAGCCGCTGGCTGCTGCCGTCCTCGTAGTGCACCGTGAAGGCCGAACCGGCCTTCCAGCCGTAGGACTTCGCGGTGTCCGCGTCGGCGACGACCTGCGAGCCGCCCACCGTGAAGGCGCCGTTGTCCATCGGGAGGTCGGTGAGCTCGCCGAAGGCGGAGCCGGTGACGCCGGTGAGGAACTCGGTGTTGCCGGCGATGCGGGCGGGCGCGTTGCGCATCGGGCTGGTGGCGGTCACCCCGTCGACGGCCTTCAGCTTCGCGTCGACGTCCGGGGAGAGCCCGTTGCCGTTGGCCATCGACACGACGTAGTCCGCCTTGATCGCGGAGGACGCCATCTTGTCGATGGACTTCTGCAGGCTGCCCGCCATCACCGTCATGCCGGTGATCAGGGTCAGGCCGATCATCAGCGCGGAGGCGGTGGCCGCCGTGCGGCGCGGGTTGCGCACCGAGTTCTGCCGGGCCAGCTTCCCGGACACCCCGAAGATCCGCAGGAGGGGCGCGGAGGCCGCGATCAGCGGGCGGGACAGCAGCGGGGTGAGGATGAAGACGCCGATGATCAGCAGGACCGCGCCGAGGCCCATGGGAGCCTGGCCGTCGGAGCCGTCCATCGTCGTCGCGGCGAGGACGACGGCGACGCCCGCCGCCGAGAACAGCGCGCCCAGCGTGTTGCGCAGCACCAGCGACTTGGCGGTCGCGGCGGCGTGCACGCTGCTCATCGCGGCGACCGGCGGGATCTTCGCGGCCCGGCGACCGGGCAGCCAGGCCGCCACCATGGTGATGACGATGCCGACGGCCATGGCGGTGGCGACCGTGCCGGGCGTGACCACGAGCGGACCGTCGGGGACGGTCGCCCCGAGCGTCCCGAGCAGCGAGCGCAGCCCGGCGCCGATGCCGATGCCGGCGACCAGCCCGGTCACCCCGGCGACCGTGCCGACCACGAACGCCTCGACCAGCACGGACCGGGTGACCTGGCGGCGGGAGGCGCCGACGGCCCGCATGAGCGCGAGCTCCTTGGTGCGCTGGGCGACCAGCATGGTGAAGGTGTTGGCGATGATGAAGGTGCCGACGAACAGCGCGATGCCGGCGAAGACCAGCAGCCCCTGCTTCATTCCGCTCATCGACGCGGAGATCGTCTCGGCCTGGTCGTCCGCCAGCCGACGGCCGGTGGTGGTCTCGACCTGGCCCTCGGGAAGGGCGGCGTCCAGCGCGGACTTCAGCGCGCTCTGCGAGGTCCCGGCGGCCGCCTTGACGTCGATCTCGTCGTACGTGCCCGGCTTGCCGAACAGCGTCTGCGCGCTCGCGGTGTCGAAGAGGGCGAGGCTGCCGCCTGCGGCGACGTTGCCGTCGTCGGTGGTGAAGACGCCGACGATCTTCGGGGTGAGGACGGGGCCGTCCACGGAGATCCGCACCGTGTCCCCGACCTCGTACCCGGCCCGGTCGGCCGTCCGCGAGTCTATGAGGACCTCGTTCGTGCCGCTCGGGGCGTGCCCGGAGACGAGCGGGTAGCGGGCGTCCTTCTCGCCCCAGTAGTTGCCGCCCTGCGACTGGAAGCCGCCGCCGACGAGCTTGCCGTCCTTGTCGGCGATGGCGGTGAAGCCGTTGACGACGCCGATCGCGGACGCCGCGCCCGGGACCTTCGCGCTCTTCTCCAGCAGGGCCTGGGTCAGCTCGGGCGTCTTGACGATGCGGTCGCCGACGTCCGGCTGGGACTCGGCGGTGACGGCGACGTCGACCTGGTCGAAGCCCTTGGCGGAGCTGTTCTGGAGAGCGTTGGACAAGGTGTTGGTGAAGACCAGGGTCCCCGACACGAAGGCCACGCCGAGCATCACGGCGAGCACGGTCATCAGGAGCCGGGCCTTGTGCGCGAGCACGTTGCGCAAGGCGGTACGGAACATGGGTGTTGTCTTCTCAGTCCTGCTCGTCGGCGAGCGGTCGGTCCCGGTCCGGGATCAGCTGGTGCGGCCCTTGGCGTCGAAGCGCTTCATACGGTCGAGCACCGACTCGGCGGTCGGGCCGTGCACCTCGTCGACGACCCGTCCGTCCGCGAGGAAGACGACCCGGTCCGCGTAGGCCGCGGCCACCGGGTCGTGGGTCACCATCACCACGGTCTGCCCCAGCTCGCGCACGGAGTTGCGCAGGAAGCCCAGCACCTCGGCGCCCGAGCGCGAGTCGAGGTTGCCGGTCGGCTCGTCACCGAAGATGATCTCGGGCCGCGAGGCCAGGGCGCGGGCGACGGCGACCCGCTGCTGCTGACCGCCGGAGAGCTGCGAGGGGCGGTGGCCGAGCCGGTCGGCGAGCCCGACCATGGCGATGACCTTTTCCAGCCACTCCTTGTCCGGCTTGCGGCCCGCGATGTCCATGGGGAGCGTGATGTTCTCGAGCGCCGTCAGCGTCGGCAGCAGGTTGAACGCCTGGAAGATGAACCCGATCTTGTCCCGGCGGAGCTTGGTGAGCTGCTTGTCCTTCAGCGAGCCGAGCTCGGTGTCGCCGATGCGCACGGAGCCGGAGGAGAAGGTGTCGAGACCGGCCACACAGTGCATCAGCGTGGACTTGCCGGAGCCGGACGGCCCCATGATCGCGGTGAACTCGGCCTGCCGGAAGTCGACCGACACCCGGTCCAGGGCGACCACCTGGGTCTCGCCCTGTCCGTAGATCTTCGACAGGTCCGTGGCGCGCGCGGCGACGGCGGTGGTCCGCTCGGCGAGGGGGCTGGTGGTCACGGGAAACGGGCTCCTGACGGGACGGTGGATGGTTCCGGGGGACTGAACCATCGTCCCGCCCGCCCGCCGCCGTGTAGTCAGCCGCTGTTCCGGTTCTGAGGGCAGACTCCGGATGGACCGGGAGCTGCGATCTCATACCTGGGGATGACCTGTGCCCCTGAGGAGCGGTCCCACGAGGCGGCCCCCGAGACGGCCCGGAGACGGCCGGAGTCGGCTTCGAGGGACGCTCGTGCGAGGCGGTCACCGGGACGGTCGGGCCCGACGAAGTGTCAAGAACCGGTGGAGCAACCTCGTCCGGACGGTGAAATTCCGTCATTCCGCATACGCAAGCGGTTTCCGCGCGCCAGGCTACTGGCAAGTGCTGATGGCCGGTGCCGTGTACTGATGCACCCTCAGGCGTCAATAAAATAAGACAACATGAGGTCTGCTCGTCCGCTGTTCGGGGGACGGATCCCGATAGGGTCGGAAGCTCCAGCGGAGCCTTGGGCCTGCCCAGATGGTGGAATGCAGACACGGCGAGCTTAAACCTCGCTGCCCCTTCGTGGGCGTGCCGGTTCAAGTCCGGCTCTGGGCACTTGCTTGCTCCGCAGCGACGACGGCGTCTGACCAGCCAATTTGGCTGGTGGACGCCGTCACTCTTTGGAGTCGCTGGCGCACGCGTGGCGCACGGGGCCCCTATCTTGCCGCCATGGCTTATGTGAAAGCGATGCAGAACAAGGCCGGCGAGGTGACCAGCCATCGGGTCCGCTGGCGTCTCGGAGGCGCTAGGGACGGGGACTGGCAGAGCGAGCTGTTCGACGGCGACGAGGCCGGAGCGGAGGCGGCGGCCATCTTCTGTGCCGCCGTCAACGAGGGGGGCCAGCAGTGGCCCCCGGGGTGGGTGAAGGGGAAGGGGTACATCGTCGCGGGCGTCGAGGAGCCTGACGACGTGCGGTATCGCTTCGACCGGTTCGCGCTGGAGATGTACGAGAACCGAACGGGCATCCAGGACCAGTACCGGCAGGACTGCCTCCGGGACTTGCGACGGTGGATCATCCCGACGTTCGGAAACTGCGACATCCGGTCGGTGGAGCACTTCTGCGGCGACACGGTCACGGCGTGGGTGCGGCAGCTGGAGCAGACGATGGTGACCCGGGGTCAGGCGCCGAAGCAGGGGCCGGCGAAGCTGCGGCCGATGTCGCCGAAGACGATCCGCAACCTGCACGGCCTGCTGTCGGCGGTGATGGAGCGGGCGGTGCGGTCGGAGCCGCCGCTGAGGGACCGCAACCCGTGCGCCTTGACGAGGCTGCCGCGTACGGACGACGACGGCGCGGACGGCGGTGAGGACATCGAGTTCCTCACTCCCGACGAGGTCGAGGGTCTGGTCTCGTGCATGGAGCGTCGTTCCGACCAGCTGCTGGCGATCGTGAAGTACGGCACGGGCCTACGCTGGGGGGAGGTGTCGGCGCTGGCTCCCGAGTGCCTGGTGGACTGGAGGACGGCGAAGCCGGTGATCCGCGTGAAGCGGGCCTGGAAGAAGGACGGCAAGGGCGGTTACAAGATCGGTATGCCGAAGTCGAAGCGGGGCCGGCGCAGCATCCGCGTGTCGCAGACGGTGGTGGCGGCGATCGAGGAGCTGGGCGGCGAGGACAACGCCGACCCGGGGCGACTGTTCTTCACCGGCGACCAGAACGGCAACCGGCTGCACTACTCGACGTTCTACGACCGGTGGCAGCGGGCCGTTCTGCGGGCGAAGGAGGCCGGTCTCCTGCCGAGTCACAAGTCGCCGACGGCTCACGACCTTCGGCACTCGCACGCGGCAGTGCTGCTGTCCGAGGGGCGTGGCCTGACGTACGTGCAGCGGCGCCTCGGTCATGAGTCGATCAAGACGACGTCGGATACGTACGGGCATCTGCTGCCCGAGGCGGACGACGACGCCATGGAGATCATCGACCGGTCGCTGAACCGCGGCCGGCCGCCCGCGCCGGTTCCGGCGCAGCAGGCCGCGCGGCCTGCCCCGGCGTCATCAGTCGTGCACGTGGTCACGTTCCCCGTCGGCCATCAGGAGGCGTTCTGGCGTCCGGAGGTCGCCCGCCTGGTCGCGGAGGTGTGGAGGCTGGAGTGCCGCAGCCTCGCGCAGACGCAGGAGCATGCGGCGTCGGCGTGGGCGGCCCGTCACGGGGGCTTGGACGGGGTGCGTGCGTCGATGCCTGGACGGGCCCGGGTCTGGATCGCCAGCGCGCTGTTCTCCGCCGACGGCTCCCGCTTCCAGGCGGGTGCCGTGGCCGACGAGGTGACCACGGCATGGACGTGGGAGTGGGAGGAGCACTACACCAGCGAGCCGGCGAAGTGGTCGGTCGTGCATGCCGAGGGGCTGCAGGCGCTCACGCAGGTGCGGGCGTGGGGTGTGGATGAGAAGGGGGTGCGGTCGGCGTTCACGCACGCGTGCGCGGAAGCGTTGGCGGTGTGCGGGCAGCACCCGGTGCTCGGCAGCGGAGGGACGCCGGTTCAGACGGACTCTTGACGGTCCCGGGTCTCGACCACGGTGAGAGACGGAGAGGGGCCGCGATGCCGATGGCGCCGCGGCCCGTGCTCGTGTGGTCCGTCCTGTCCGTAGCCGACCGCGGCGGCCTGGACGCGCGCTTCCTGTCCGGGCAGGGGCTCGGCGAGGGCGTCGCGGACCACGGCGTTGTAGTCGCGGGTGAGGTCTCCGTAGTCGTGCTGCAGTTCCTCCAGCGCGCTCTTGGTGTTACGGAGTTCGCCGGTGACCTGGTCGAGGCGTCCGTAGACGCTGCGGACCCGGAGATCCGCCACGGCTTCGATCCGGTCGCAGCGGTCTTGTTCTCGGCGTCTCACTTCCGCCATCTCTTCGCGGTGTTCCTCTTCGCGCCGCCTCATCGTTTCAGCAAGATCCTTGGCGCGCTGATCGTTGGTGCGGGTCATCCGACGGATGGCAGTGAGGGCGACCGCGGTGACGCACACCACGGGGAAGAGGGGGCCGACGTTGGGGAGGTCGCCGTCGAGGGTATTCACGCCGGCGCCGGTGGCGAAGCTGCTGACTCCTACCAGGGCGATGGTGGTGTGGCGGGAAGAACGGCGCATGAGTCCCCCTACGTTCCTACGGCGGCCCCCCCGTCGTCGCCGTCCTGGACGCTGTCTGCCTCGCGCTGCAGTCGAAGGGCTTGTTCAATGCTGCTGGTCAGCATCCTGCGAACGTGGGGCAGGGTGATGCCCAGGAAGTCCGCGATCGCCTCGGGGGCAGGCGACTGGGGAAACGACACTACTGCGGCGTCTGTCTGTTTTGTGCGACCGGACAGGGGAATCCCTGCCGCGTCCAGCAGTCGGCGCTCGTCGACCTTGAGGGCGCGGGCCAGCGCGATGATGTTCTCTGGCTTCGGGAGTGTCTCCCCGCGCAGCATGCGGCTGACGGCTGAGGCGCTCATGCCCGTCTGGTCTGTCAGCTTGCGTCTGCCCGTGCCGTAGGGCGCGATGTCGTATCCGGCCTGGACGGCCAGGGAGGCGACGAGTGTGCCGAAGGCACCGGCGTCGTCCGGCCGTCCGAGTGATCCCTTGCTCCGCATACACGCGAGGTTAGTGGGCGTGCAACTGCTTGGGGAGGGCGTGCATGCGTGCACGATCGGCTGGTGATCGCCCCCATGGGACATATGCGCTGGTTGCGCCCCAGCGGGCATGCCGCCGCATCACCTAAAAATCACATTAATCCTGTTTGACGTGTCGCGGTTGTGTGCACGCGTGCACGTGATCTAGGTTGTGCATGCATGCACGAACAGAGCGCGCATGCATGCACATGAAAGGAGGGGTCCCAGTGCTCATGCTCCAGACCGGCGTACTGCTGGAACGGGCGACGTCGAGGGGCGACCTCACACACGACGACATTGCCAAGAGGGCCGGTATCGACCGGTCCGCCGTGTCGCGCCTCCTGGCCGGCCGTGGCGTGCCGACTCTGCCCATCGTCACCGCGCTCGCCTGGGCGTACGGGATCGAGCTGGACACGTTCATCCCGCGCCCGGTGGCTTCGGCGAAGGGGAGCAAGGCATGAACGCCCTGCCGCGCGCGGGCAGCCGCCCGCACTGCACCTGCGCCGTGGTCCGCAACTACGACTACGACCAGGCCGCCGAGAAGCTGGGCTGCAAGCCGCGGTTCCTCCAGGACAACGTCACCAGGTTCATTCACCAGCACATCGGTGAGCGACGCCTGTTCTGCGAATGCGAGCTGCGGCTCATCCAGGCCGCCCGCACGGTCGTCCCCGCACAGGACCCGGCTGCGCCGGTCCTCGAGGACGACGCCCCCGCCGTCACGACGCTCCGCACGATCCGCCCGGCTCGGGCGCGACGGGCAACCAGCTCCGGATGACGGCGAGCGGGACCGCAGACCCTTGCCCGGTCTCAGCGGCCCCGCCCACCAGGAACCCTCAACTACGTGGATTTGAGGTCCCAATGGACAGCAACCTTACCCCTGAGCAGGCTGCCGCTGCGGCGCTCGCTCACCTCCTGGCCGAGCACCCCCAGCTCGGTTCGATCACCTGGTCGGTAGGTGAGAGGCCCGGGGTCCTGACCGGCCGCCTCGTCGCCGAGACCGGTCACGGCGAGATCATCGACGACTGCGCGGAGGTCATGGGCGGCACCGTCGCCCGCACCTCGCACTACCGCGACGACGACGGACACGGCGTCGCTCAGCTCGTCACCTCCTACCGTGACGTGCCGGTGCACGTGTGGGCCACCTACCTCCTGCCGGACTCCACCGGCCTGACGAGCACGGACCTGCGCCAGCTGCTGGCCGGCCGCCCGCTCGGCACCCTCCCGATGCTGCCCGGGGGTGCCCTGTGACCGAGGTCCTCTCTCTCATCGTCCTCGTGCTGATGGCCGCGTGCGTCGCGGTCCTGCCTTTCTCGGTGATCGCCCGCCAGGTCAAGGAGCAGCGCGCACGACAGGCCGTCATCGAGGCCGCGCGGCAGCGCATGCAGAAGGCCGGTGAGGTCGCGTGAAGCACAACCCGCGTACCTGCCCGCTCTGCGCCCCGCTGGTCCGCCCGTCGTCCTTCGGCGGCCGCCGCGCCGTGGTCGCCGTCCGCCTGCCCCGCCAGACGGAGCAGTCCCGCAAGAACGGAGGCCGATGACCATGTGCGACAACGAGCGCCGGGAGAAGGTCGACCACCAGGCCATCGCGTGGAAGTGCCAGCTGGAGCCGGGGCGGGAGTTCCCCGTCGGCGTCTACCGGATCCGGGTGGACGCCGCCCGTGCCGCGCGGGACATCCGCGCCGGGGCGAACCCGATCTACCGGCCTGTCGGCTTCTACGAAGCGTCGGCCCACCCCCACGCCCGGGGAACGGCCGTGTGGGTGCGGTACGTCGAGGCGGGTGAGCCGGTGCCGCTGCCCGTCAGCATGACGGTCCGCGTCCCCAACTACGGCACCCAGCGCGGCTACGAGGGCGTGCGGATCTCCGAGGTCACCATCTCGGCGCGCTGCGCCAGCTGCGGCGGCCCGCGCGGTGAGACGGTCCTGCACCACTTCGTTCGTGACGGGCGGCGTCTGTCGTGCGACCGGTGGACGAACCTGTGCGGCCACGAGGACATGTACGACGCGGTCCTGGCCGAGGCCCGGGTGTTCGCCGAGCAGGCGGCTAAGTCGGCACGGCGGGGGCCTCGTATCCAGAGCCCCGGCGGGGAGTTCGCTCAGGCTGTCGCGATCCTCGCGGACGCGGTGGGTGCGAACCCGTGGATGAGCGCGCAGTCCGGCATCGAGCTGCTGCTGAAGCGCGGCCAGGGCTCGGCCGCCGACGCGGTGCGCGGCTTCAACGACCGGAACCACGGGACTCCGTCGGCGCGGTCTGCGGCGCTGTTCCTTGCCGACTGCGACGCCCGGATGCTCGCCGCCAAGGCCGCCAACACGACGACGGGGGACACGAAGTGATGATGCAGATGAGTCTGCTGGAGTCGGACACCCGCTCCGTCGACTGCTCCGACATCCCGGCCGGCCCGGTCCAGTTGGCCGCGCCGACGCCCTGCCGCCGCAAGCCTGCGGCGCGGGTGACCGTGCAGGAAGGTCCCGCCGCGACGCTGCTGCTGGGCCGTCGGGCGTCCCGGAAGAAGTGGGAGGCCGTACGCCGCGAGGGCATCGGCGGCTCCGACGTCGCCGCGCTGTTCGGCCTGGCGGGCAAGTACGCCAGCCCTCGGCACGTCTTCGAGGAGAAGCACGGCCGGCCGACGTTCCGCGAGACGGAGCCCGCCGAGATCGGCCGCGAGATCGAGGCGTTCATCGCCCGCATGTTCACCAAGCGGTCCGGGCTGAAGACACGCATGCCGTCCGGGATGATCCAGAACATCGCGCGGCCGTGGATGCGGGCGAACGTCGACCGCTACGTCCTGGACGCCGAGGGCCGGATCGTCGCCCCGCTGGAGCTGAAGAACCGCTCGGAGTACCAGGCCGACGACTGGGAGGACGGCGTCCCGGACGGGCCCGCCCTTCAGGCGCACTGGTACATGGCGGTCGGCGGCTGGGACCACGCCTACGTCGCCGCGCTGGTCGGCGGGAACAAGCTGCGCTGGTTCCGCCTGGAGCGCGACGAGGAGATCATCGAAGAACTCGTCGGGCACTGCGAGGCCTGGTATCAGCGGCACATCGTCGACGGTTTCCCGCCCCCCGCTGACGGCCTGGAAGCCACGACGAGCCTCCTGGCCCGCCTGTGGCAGGTCCAGCCGGAGAAGGTCGTCACGGTCGCCGAGGAGAAGGCCAAGACGCTCCTGGACCGCGAGGAGCGGCTGACGGAGAAGGTCAAGGCGGCCGAGGAGCAGCTCCGCGCCGTCCAGAACGAGATGCGGTTGCTGGCCGGTGACGCTGAGGTCGTCATGGCCGCTGGTCGACCGGCCTGGACCTTCAAGCAGAACTCCACGTTCTCCTCGAAGCGGTTCACCGCGGACTACCCCGAACTGGCGGCGAAGTACACGCACAAGGCGGATGCCTTGGACATGGACCGGCTCAAGGCCGAGTCCCCGGAGGAGTACCGGCTGTGCCGCTCCCGTCAGCTCCGCCGCTCCACGACCAAGACGACGAAGAAGGCTGCGCGATGACCAACGATCTGAAATCCCGTTTGCGCGCCGCCCGTACCCGCGCGGCGGCTCCCGTCGAGGAGCGGCACGACCAGGCAGCCGACGTTCCGGCGCAGCTCGCCGACGTGAAGGGCACCGAGGACGTCGCGCCCGCCATGGACAAGACCGTCATGGCGTGGCTGGCCCGCTACTCGGCCGAGTTCGAGGAGGCGCTGCCCGCGCACATCGACCGGTCCTCGTTCTTCGCGGCGGTGCGGGCGATCCTGCCGAAGCTGGCCCGGTGCACGCCGGCGAGCACGCTGCAGGCGCTCCTGACGTGCGCGAAGTTCGGCTTGGTCCCGGACGAGAAGCACGCGGTCATCAAGCGCGAGGGCACCACCGCGGTGTTCGTGCCGATGGCGCAGGGCTTCGTCGACCTGATGTACCGGTCGGGCGCAGTGGCCTCGGTGCACGTCGGGGAGATCCGGGCGGGCGACGAGTACAGCTACACACCGACCGCGCCATCCCCGGACGACTTCGTGCACCGGCCCGACCTCACCAAGTCGAAGGCGGAGCGCGGCGACGTCGTCCTGTGCTACGCGTTCGCGTGGCTGCGGGGTGGGGCGCGTTCGCAGGTCATCATCCTCAGTCGCGAGGACGCCGAGGCGATCCGCGACGAGTACAGCGCCGCCTACCAGGCTGCGAAGGCCGAGGGTCGCACGGACTCGTTCTGGCACACCCACTTCCTGGACATGTGGCGCAAGAGCTGTGTGCGCCGTCTGGCGAAGGTCGTGCCGATGAGCGCCGAGCTGGTCGCGCTGGTGAAGACCGATGACGCGGGGGAGGCCGGGCAGGTGCAGGTGCTGCACGCCCCGAACCCGGAGGATGCCCGCCTCCTCGCCGAGGCGGAGGCGGCCTCTAAGGCCGCTGAGGCGTCGCAGGACATGCCCACCCACACCATCACCGGCCGGCTGCCTGTGAAGCGCAGCCAGCCCCGCCGGAAGGCCTCGAAGGCCCGGCGTAGCGGAAGGAAGCACACGGTATGAAGGCGTTCACCTGGACCCGGCGTCCCTTGATCGGCTTCGACCTCGAAACCACCGGCGTGGATGTCGAGACGGCCCGCATCGTCACCGCTGCTGTCGTGCGCTGGGGCGGCGGCATGCCGACCGAGGCCCAGAACTGGATCTCCGACCTGGACGGCGCGGAGATCCCGGCCGCCGCTGCCGACATCCACGGCTACTCGACGCAGCGTGCCCGACTGGAGGGCCGACCGGCCGGCGAGGTCGTTGCGGAGATCACCGCTGCGCTGGCCGAACTCACCAAGGGCGGCTGGCCGGTGGTGGCGATGTGCGCCCAGTTCGACCTGACGATCCTGTGGCGAGAGTGCGTCCGGTACGGGGTGCTGCCGCTGTGGGAGCGGGTGACGCCCGTCGTCCTCGACCCGCGCGTCCTGGACAAGGAAGTCGACCAGTTCCGCAAGGGGTCGCGCCGCCTGGTCGACCTGTGCCACCACTACGGCGTGAAGCTGGAAGGCGGCGCCCACAACAGTGAGGTCGACGCCAAGGCGGCGTGCGGTGTGGTCTGGAAGATCGGCCAGCGGCACCAGCGGATCGGGCAGGCCGACATCGGCCGGCTGCACGCGAATCAGGTCGACTGGGCGCAGAAGCAGGACGAGAGCTTCCGCGAGTACCAGGCCCGCACGTACGGGCAGGTCGACGACTCGCCGTTCGGGTGGCCGCTGATCCCCGCGCCGTCGGGAGCCGGGTCCTGATGGACGCCTTTGTCAGCATCGGCGTCGGAGCCTGCTACGCGGGTTCCGGCGCCCTCGCCCTGGCCGCTCTGCGGAGCGGCCGTGCCGGGGTGCCTGCGGGTGCCCCGGCCCGCCGGTTGCACGTCTCCGAGGTCGAGCAGGTTCCTGTGTCGCCGGGGACCGGCCGGCTCGAGGTCATCGACTCTTACGCGCCGTACGACACGGCCGAATACCACTACTGCCCAGCCGAGTTCAGGGTCACCGCTCATGCCGTGCAGGCGGACGGCACCCTCTCCTGCTGGCACTGCGAACCCCTGGGGGAAGCGTGAGCATGTACGACGACAGCGTGCACGAGTCGTTCGGCCCGGTGTACGTGCGGCCGGACAACCCGCCCTGTCCGGACTGCGGTTGCTGCACGACGGTGCTGTGCGCGCAGGGCCGCGCCAGTGTGCGGGAGTGCTCGGGGCACGTCGATGACGACGAGCTGATCGAGCGGGTCACGGGCTGTCCGTGCTCGGCGGAGTCGACGCGGGGCACGCTGTCGTGGCGGGCCGCGATGATCCGCGCGGTCACCTTCGCCACGGAGAAGCCGCTGCGCCGCGAGTTGGAGGGCTTGCTGACGCGGATCGCGGAAGGCGACCCGTTCGACGACTCGCGTGACCTGCTGCCGAAGCTGGCGGTGCGCCGGTACGTGTACTGGCGTCCGGGCCGGGAGCCGGTGGTGTCGGACTTCGGGTGGGCGTACATCCGGGCCCGCTGGGGTGCCGGGCGTATCGATGCGCCGGTGACGGTGCGGTCGGTCGACGTGGCCGCTCGGACGGCGCAGGCCCTCGTCTCCGCGTTCAGCGCCGACCAGCTGGTGACGGTGCCGCTGGACCAGGTGGTGAACTCTCGGACGGGGCTGACCCTCGAGGCGTTCGGCGACACGCTGTACGCCGAGGTGAACGCGGATGCGCGGACCGCCGATGACGTGGTCCTGACGAAGGTCCGCAACCCGTCTCTGCCCGCCCAGTTCAAGCCGGGCGGGTACGTGACACGGGCGGTCCTCCGGGATGACGTCCGGTGAGTGTCCTGCCGGACCGCGAGCGGGGCGAGGAGCTGCTGAAGCTCCTCGCCCCGCAGGCGATGGACTCGTGGGGCACGGTCGTCGCCGGCGAGCCGCACTCCAAGAGTCGCCCCCGGTTCAGCAAGGACGGCCACGCGTACAAGGACCCGGCCGACGAGGATGCCGAGCAGGCCACGAAGTGGAAGCTGCGCCGCTGGTGGCGGCGGGGCCCGCTCACGGGGAACGTGGCGCTGGGCTGTGTGTTCCACCGGTCGTCCATGCAATTGATCGACGTCGACAACTTGCTCAAGCACGTGTGTGACGCGGGGAACGGGATTCTGTGGGTCGACGACTCGCAGGTCACCGCGAAGTACGGGGCGATCGAGCTGGACCGCTTCATGCCGAGGACGGTCCTGGTGGTCGCGCCGCACGTGTCGACGATGCTGCGCGGCACCGACCACGTCCGCGGCTGCGAGGGCTGCGGCGAGACGTTCCAGCCGTCGCGGGCGTCGCAGAAATACCACTCCCGGGAGTGCGCGAGCGCGGCCCGTAAGTCTGGGGCGGTGCGCGCATGAGGCCGTCGTGGGAGTACCTGGCGCACGTCCTCGGCGAGGAGCACGAGACCGCATCGGATGCCGAGCTGGCGTGGCGGTTCGGTGTGACGCGGGATGTCGTCACGAGGGTCCGCGCCGACCTGCACCTGCCCGAGTTCCTGGTGCCGTCCCCGATGTCGAAGCTGTCGCCGGAAGCGATCGTGACGGTCCACTCGGTGAGCGTGCAGGGCGGCGCCGGGCACTGCAAGTGGATCGGCCTGCGGTCGAACCAACGGGTTCCGCTGATCGACTTCCGGACGTCGGCGCTGCGGGTCGCGTTCCGCATGTTCCACGGCCGGGAGCCCGAGGGCATGGTGCGGGTCACCTGCGTCATGAAGCGGTGCGTGGCCGGCGCTCACCTGGGGGACCGGCCCATGCGCGAGGCGGCGAAGGCGGCTGCCGGGTGAAGGCGTCGACGAGGCAGATCCGGGCCGCGTTCATGGCCCGGACCCGCCAAATGAGCAGCGGCCACCGGCGCTGGACGGGCGTCCTCGACTCCAGCGGAACGGCGATGCTGTACGTCGGCAAGGAGCGGATCACTGCGGCGCGGGCGGCGTTCCTCCTCGCCCACGGACGGCCGCCCGCCGGGAACGCCAAGCCTGGCTGCAGCCTGGCCGGCTGTGTGGCGCCCGCGCACATGGAAGACCGGGAGATGCGCGCGGCGCGTCGGGCGAAGCCTGCCCTCGACGTGGACGAGTGGGTCGTCGAGCTGGCCGTCGCCGGGCACCTCCGCGACCCGGGTCTGAACCCGGCGGAGAAGGCCGCCGCGGTGGCGCTGGCCCCGCGGTCGATGCCGGTGATCACGCTGGCCCGCCGGATCGGCTGCTGTACCCGCACGGTGAAGAAGCTCCGGGAGGCGATGGCCTCGTGAACGCGGAGAAGTGGGAGCGGATCGCCCGCGCGCTCAAGACGGAGAGCATGGGCAACGCGCAGATCGCGGCGAAGCTCGGCGTTGGCGCGGAGGCCGTCCGTAAGGTCCGCGCCGACCTCGGCATGTCCGCGTACCGGCATCGCTTGAAGGTGTGGACGTGGGCGGAGTTCGAGAAGTCCGCGCCGCGGCTCCAGGGCGGTCACCGGCTGTGGAAGGGCCGTCGGGGCCCGTCGGGCGTGCCGATGGCGAACCGCAGACTGACCGCGTATCAGCTGGCGTTCCGGCTGCACCACGGGCGTGATCCGGTCGGGAAGGTCACCGGCCGCTGCCGGAAGAAGGGCTGCGTCGAGGGCTCGCACCTGGTCGACAAGATCCTCCGGGACGGCATCGACGCCAGCCTCACCGAGCTGCCCGCCGAGGCGACGTACCGGGGCATGGACGTCGTCGCGATCCGCCGGTGCCTGCGCGGGGACCCGCCGTGGCCGCCGCTGAAGCTCGCCGAGGCGCGGTTCGCGTTCCGGTTCGCGAACCCGGACATGCCCGCGACGGAGCTGTCCGAACGGCTCGGGCTGTGCGCGACGACCGTCGAGCGGTACCGCAAGAAAGGGGTGCCGTCATGACGCGGCACCCCGCGCCCGCGACACGTCCGGACGGTGTCCGGACGCGATCCGGACGGCGTCCGGACGCCCACCCCGGACGCCCCCACCGATGGCCGTTGACCTGCCTGGACACCGTCCGGACGCGGTCGCGGATGCTCGTCCGGACGATGTCCGGGCCCGGGTCAGGAGGTGCCTGATGCGTAGCCGGTTTTCCGCTCCCGAATCGCTGCCGCGTCCCGCGCACTGGGACGACAACGCCGAATGCCGCCAGTCCGAGAACCCGGACTACTGGTTCGCGGAAGGCAACGACCCCGAGGCCATCGCCGAACGGCTCGAGGCCAAACGGGTCTGCCAGCGCTGCCCGGTCAGGCCCTCGTGCCTGCACGACGCCCTCGACGACGGCCGACCCGGCGTCTGGGGCGGCCTCGACCAGGACGAGCGCGCCGCACTCGTCCTCCTCCGCCCCACCCGCACGGAGGACGGAGGCCATGGCGCGGAACAGCACACCGCGACGGGATGACCCGCCCCCCACCGGCCTCCTCGACTGGAGCAACGGGCACTGGGGGCGCACCCCGCGCCCCTGCCGCTACCAGTGCGGAGGCCTCCCCACCCAACTCCGCGACAGCAAAGGCCGGCCCGCGCACAAGGTGTGCGCGGAAGCGGCCTTCGCCCAGCAGATCGCCGACTCGGTCGAGTCGTACGAGAACGAAAGGCTCCGACTTTGAGAAGCACCCGCCAGCCCCGCCTGAGGGGCGAGCAGCGCCAGGCCAAGGCTGAGGAACTGCAGGCCAAGTACTACGCCGGCTCGTCGATCCGCAGCCTCGCCGACCAGACCGGCTACTCCTACGGCACGGTCCGCAACCTGCTGCTCCTCGCCGGAACGCGGCTCCGTAAGCGCGGCGGGGGTCTGCCTCGCCCGGTCCCGGAGCTGGACCGGTGAGCGCCGACCCGCTGTCCCCGCGCGTCCTGGCCGCCGCCGCGGTGCTCGCCGTCGTCGTCGGCGTGGGGGTCGCGTACTGCGACCACCAGGACGACCCGGCGCCCCCGGCCACGGACGCATGCGCGGACGTCGCGTACGTCACCGGCGGAGGACGGCCCCGGCCGCCGGCTCCGGCTCGTCCGGCGCCGCGACAGCCCGCTCACCCGCCGAAGTCGCTCCGGAAGGCCCCGCCGCTGGCGGGGCCCTCGACGCCGACGGTCCGGCCCTCGAGGACGGGCCGCCCACACCACCGGCATGACATCGAACTCGACCTGGACGGCTGCTGATGACCGGCCCGGCCCCCCATCCGAAGGTGAGCACCCCCGTGACTCCTGTTGTGCACCACGCGGACGTGCCGGTCCCGGCGCGCATGGCCCGCCGCCCCCGCGACCGCCACGGCCGGCTCGTGCCGTGGTTCGTGGGCTACGTCGACGGACAGCCCGACCACCGACTGGTCCGGCCCGGGGGCATCCGGGACGCGGTCCGCTTCAACCTGTGCTTCCTGTGCGGAGACACTCTCGGCGCGTTCCAGACCTTCACCGTGGGCCCGATGTGCAGCATCAACCGAGTCACCGCGGAGCCGCCGGGCCATCGGGACTGCGCGGAGTACGCGGTCAAGGCGTGCCCGTTCCTGACGCACCCCCACATGCGGCGCCGCCCCGACCTCCCCGAGGACACGGTCGACCCGGACGGTGACATGGACCCGCGCAACCCTGGCGCGTGCATCACGTGGACCGTGCGGTCCTGGTCGAAGAAGCCGGGGATGCAGCTGTTCGACCTCGGCGAGCCCACTTCCGTCGGCTGGTGGAAGGAAGGCCGCCCGGCGACGTACACGGAGGCCCTCGACGCTCTCGTGGCCGGCCACGACGCCCTCGCGGAGAAGGCCAACGAGGACGAGCGTCCGCTGCAGGCCGCCGCCAGCCTCCTGGAGCAGTACGAGGTCGCCCTGCGCTACCTGCCGGGGAACTCGGGGTGAGGCGCTCCGCCCTGTCGTCAGGAGTCCGCTGCGGCGGACTCCTGCGGCGGCATGCCCCTGCTGGCCTCGATGGCTTCGGCATCGACGACCGGGACGATCGCGGCGATGCGGACGCCATGGCTGGTGACGTACGTGATCTCACCCTTCACCGCCGCGCCAAGCCGCTTGCTGAGCTTCTCGCGCAGCTCCCGGATGCCCATCTCTGTGTTTCCGATCTCCGCCATGCCGCCACCGTAACATGTGTACACAAGTCCCAAGCTTTGTGTACACAAAGTGGTAGGGTGAGTCTCATGATCAACGATCAAGCACGGCACTTTCCTGCCCGCCCTCTCGACCGAGACGCTTCGTGGGACGAGTACGACATGCCCGGAGGCGTCGATACCGGGAACCTCCTCTACCGCTTCTACGACGGCGACAGGCTCCCGCTCTACATCGGCAAGACGACGGTGACGACCGCCCGTCTCGAACAGCACCGCAGGCACGCGGAGTGGTACGGCCTGGTCGAGTACGTCGCCCTGTCGCTGTACCCGAGCCACGCGCTTCTGCTTCGGGCCGAGCGGGCTGCGATCCGCCACGAGCAGCCCCGGTTCAACAAGGTCGACCGGCGCGGTCGGGACCGCGTGAAGCTGAACCTGCACGGGCCTGCTGAGGCTGCCGCTGTCGTCCTGCTGGATCAGGCGGACCCCGAATTCCTCGCCGAACTAGTTCGACTCCTGGGACTGCCGGACAGGGCTCTCCTCGCAGCCGCTCCACCGGCTGCTGACTGGGACGCCATCGACTGGGCGGAAGCCGAGAGAGGCCGGGTCCTGTGGGCCAGGGACCTCGCGGACGACTGGTGTGCCTGGCTCGACCAGTTCGGCCACCGTCAGCCGACCTTGGACGAAGGTCGTGCGTTCCATGGCCGGTTGATCGCAGAGGCCCGCCGCGGCTCGCTTGAGCCGCGTCAGTTCAGGCTGCTCGCCCGCGTCATGGCACAGCACGGCCGCTACGACATCGACGTGGCCTTCCCGAGCTTCGTGGCGCTGTACCGACCTAGGTAGGGCCCCCGACCGCCATCCGCCCACTACCGCAGAGAGACGCCCGTGAGCACAGAGCAGCAGGACGACCGGACTTCGGGGAGCCCGGCGCACTCGTTCGGCAACACGCTGGCCTGGAACTGGTCGCGCGAGATGCCCCGCTATCTCAAGGGCCCGTTCCTGACCGCGCTGTACGCCTGCCGTGCGCTGGCGTCGGCCTCGGGCCGAATGTGCTTCAAGGACGGCAAGGCGATCCGCATTCAGGACATGGCGAAGGCCTTCGGATGCCGCGAGCAGGACGCCCGCCGCTACCTGGACGCTGCGATCCGGGCCGGCGTGATCCTGGTCGACGGGGAGCGTCGGCGGGGCATCGCGACGGTCTACGTGCTGAACGCGCTGATCCGTCACCCGGACTGGAAGGCCGCCGAGGACTACCTGAAGGCGACGGCTCGCCGTCCCAAGGAGGAGGAGACGCCCGCCAAGGGTTCGAGCCACAGTGGCACGAACTCCAGCGACGGGGGTTCGGTCCACAGTGGCACGAACCAGTTCGGTCCACAGAGGCACGAACTCGGCTCGCCGGACGCGGAAGAAGTTCGTGCCACAGAGGCACGACCGGGTTCGGACCACAGTGGCACGAATGGTTCGGTCCACAGAGGCACGAATAACCCAGGTAGTAACCATGAACTACCCCACGAGATGGCTGATGTAGTTACTCAACCTCAGCCCGTCGCGCGCGAGGTCCTCGAAAGCGATCGATCTTCGGCTGAGGACGGAGACGGCGACGAACCGCCGTTCGGCCGGTGCGAGGTTTGCCGGGTTCCGCTGACTCGGCCGGGACGTAATCGGTGCGCTGGCCACCTCGAGGGAATGCCCGGCCAGCGTCGCGCCGTGGGCCGCAGGAGGCCCGTTCAGGCCCCGCTGATGACCGTGGTCCCCCCGGTCGCGGACAGCCCCGCTGAGGCCTCGTCAGAGCCGTTCCACTGGGAGCCCGAGAACCCGTTGGACCCGGAGCGGGTGTGTGCCTGTGGCCGCACGTTCCGATCCCGCGACGGCAAGACCTGCCAGGACTGCAAGCACGCTGCGCACCAGGAGGCACGGACCGCATGACGTACCTGTCCACCGAGCTGGGGAGCGCGCTGCGCGCCCTGGGGGAGCACGGCGAGCGGCTGCTGGCCTTCGCTGCGGCCCCGGAGCAGCTCGACGAGATCGGCGAGGGCCTCGACCGGGCTCGCCGGCTGCTGACCGACGCCCGCGCTGAGCTCGGCCCGTCCGGCTGCCGACTGCACCCGACGGCGCCGGTCGACCCGGCCGCCGGGGGCGGCTGCCTGTTCTGCGCGACGAACCGGCGTCGCGGCCTGGCCGCCGCCGCGGTGGTCGAGGAAGCGCCGACGTCGGTGATCTGCCGGGCGGTCGTCGAGCAGGGCCACGAGGCCGCTGTCGCCCGCTACGGAGCCCGCGCTGTGACTCGGGCGATCTTGACCTGCCGCAACAACCCCGAGTTCCTGGAGGAGTCCGCGTGAGCGAGGACCTGTTCGCGCCTGAGGTCGTCGAGCGTGCGGTCGCCGACTTCGACCGGGCGCTGAGTGAGCCGGGCCGCGCCGCCGACGCGATGGGCGCACTGTTCCAGGCGCTTGGCGCGGCAGCCGCCCAGCAGGATCAGGAGCGCCGGGCGGCGCGGACCGCGTGGCGTAACCGGCCCGAGGCCAAGGCCGCCCGCTCCGCCGCTGCGAAGAAGGCCGCTGCGACCCGGGCGGCGAAGAAGGCCGCCGAGCGGGCCGCGCAGGCCGCCGAGGACGAGCGGGACGCGCGGGTGCCGACGGTGCACTGCCCGCACATGGACTTCGTGCCGTACGGCAGCGGCGAGACGGAATGCGTCCTGACGCCGGGGCATCTGGGCGACGACCACGAAGACCTCGACGGCCACACCTGGCCGTCGGACGACTGCAACGCCGAAGAGTGTGGAGAAGCCTGTGGGTTCTGAACTGTCCCCGATGCCGCCGCTGATGGTCGAGGAGGCCATGCGGATGGCCGTCGCGGGGGACCCGGTCGGCGGGGGGATGCTCCTCGGCCCGCTGATCGAGGCCGGGCAGCGCGAGTGCTACGCGCTGTGCGCGGCGCTCGCCGCCGCGGCGACGAGCGGCACGGGCCCGAAGCCTGAGAACGGCATGTACGTGTTCGAGGTCGCGGACACGTTCACCGGTCAGCCGGGCCAGCCCGAGGACATGCCGCCGGACCTGAGGTTCGCGGGTCAGTTCGCTGTGGCGTACGCCAACGGCGACACCGGCATGGCCCGCGCCCTGTTCGACGCCCTTGCTGCCGACGCGGACACCGAGGACGGCATGGACCGTGTCGTGGACGGCGTCCTGGCCCTGTACCAGATGGCCGTCGCCACGACCCACGCTCTGGTCGCCGCGCAGCGCAGCCACCACAACCAGGAAGAGGACTGACCCTTGACCACTCTGGAGATCCCCGCGACCAGCCTGACCGTTTCGGATGACCGCAGCCCGGTCGAGCGGGCCGTCATGGGCAGCGTGCTCGCCGGCCACGAACCGGAGATGTACCTCGGGTTCTGCTTCTACCGGCCCGACGGCGGAGCCCGCGTCTGGCACAGCTGGACCCGGGGCGGCGACGTCCTCGGCGACCAGGTTGACCAGCTCGCCCTCGCCGCAGGCATGGACTCGGCGGACTGGCTCCACATCGGTGACCGCCACTGCACCACCAGCCACCGCGGCCGCATCCGGATCGAGGCCTACCGGCTGCGGCCGGTCCTCGCCGACGTCCAGGCCGGCGAGCGCAGCCCGGAAGACCGGCGCGCAGGCATCCGCCGAATCCTCGACTGCGCCGCCGAGCAGACCGGCACGACCATCCCGGCCGGCGTGCCGCGCTGGGTGGGCTTCGGCCCGCACCTCCTGACCGTCCTCAACCCGAAGGGAATCCGATGAAGTTCGACACTGAGGCCGAGGTCCGTGACTTCCTCCGCCTGTGCCTGGAGCCCCGTCCCGGCCTGACGCGGACCCCGGCCAGGCTCGCCGAGATCATGCCCGGCCCGCTGTTCGAGGCGCTGGTGCGGTTCGCGCCGCACCTGCGCGTCCTGCACGACCAGGTCGAGGAGCAGGAGAAGGCGGCGCGCGCGGCCCGCCGGGCGTACGGCGCCGCCCTCGCGGCATGGATCGAGGACGAGCCCGCCCGCGAGGACGATGCCCTTCCGCCCACGCTGTGTGAGCAGAACCGGCTCGGCGACAAGGCGGAACCGCAGTACCACCACTACCGGCGCGACGGCGCCGGGGTGCTGCGGTGCGTGTTCTGCGGCGTGCCCGAAGGGTGGGGCGACGAGCCGGCCCGCGGATACCGCACCCCCGACGGCCGGGAGTGGATGCGGGCCGCCGAGGACGACGAGCGCGGCGCGGCCCTGTACGAGTCGCCGTTCGTCGGGACCCGGTTCACCGCCCTGGCCCTGGAAGTTCTTCACGGCTCGATCGAGGACGTCGAAACCCCGACGGCCCGCACCTTCGTGTTCAAGGAACGGTCGGTGAACCGGACCACGAAGCACATCCCGAGCCCGACGAATCACCTGCTCACCCTGTGCAGGGACGTCGCCTCCCGGCCGATGAGCGCCGAGGACGCGGCCCGGCTCGCCCTGTGCGGCGGCTGCCGGAAGGAGTTCCTCGACTCTCTGCCCCTCGACCTCGAGGCGGGCGGCTACCCGGATACCGCGTACGCCGACCTGCCGTGACCCGTACGACAACAGCCGCCCCTGAGGGACACAGGGGCGGCTGGCCCTCAGCAAACCAGGAGCCACCCTTGAGCGCCAGAACCACGCTCCACTGCGAGACCGTCCACGGCTACTCGGCGTGCGCGGCCTCCCTCATCACCGACGGCTTCGACGCCGCCGAGGCACGCCAGATCGGCGCCGCCCACGGCTGGCGGCACTCCGGAGGCAAGGACTACTGCCCCGGATGCTCCGGGAGCCGTATGCGGCCCCGGGTGATCGTCGCAGTCCCGGAGGCGAAGACCCTCGAGGGCCGCCCAGACCATCGGCTGCAGGAAGCCGAGGCTCTGCTGTCCGCCCGCCTCAACGCGGCCACCGGCGGCACTTGGCGCACCGGCCGCACCCCGGAGCCCCTGCCGCACCTGCCCGGGGTGGAGTTCGTCACCGGCGGCCACCACGGCTCGGAATGCGTCGCACGCACCGGTCAGGCCGGCAACGAGCAGGCCGCCGCCGACGCCGCGTACATCGCCACCCTCGACCCGGACGTCGGCCGCGCCATCACGGCGGTCCTGCACGAGGCGCGCGAGTCCGTCAGTCAGGAACACGGACTGGTCGAGGACTCGCTGGCGCAGGCCGCCGTCGATCTCGCCGACGCGCTGCTGCGGCGCCGGGACCCGGCGGTGATCGGGTGATCGCCACAGATGGCCGAACGCCACGACGTCCCAGCCGGGACGCCGTGCACACTACGTCGCCGCGCACGAAGGAGAGGTGGAGTAGGTGACCCGCACCAGCATGACCGTCGGAATCGTCTTCGGTCTCGGTTTCGTGTTCTGCGTCTCCGTCGGCGGAGGAGACGTCACCGCGGGCCGCTGGGGGCACGCGTTCGCCGCGTACGTCTTCGCCGGGCTGTGCGTCCTCGGCGCGGCCCGCGAGGCCGGGCGCGCGGCCCTGACTGGCGACTACACCGACGACATCGACGAGACCCCGGCGAAGGGCAAGCCACTCGGCCGGCTCCACGCCGCCCGCGAGGCCCGCCGCCTCGCCCGGGAGACGACGTGCAGTTGCCCCCGCTACTGGGAGACCGCGGGCCGGGAGCACGACACCTGGTGCCTGCACTTCCGGAGCATGGCGTGAACGGCGAGGGCCTCGTGCACGAGATGCCGCGCGCGGGCGGCACGGTCACCGGCTGCTGCCTGACCGTGCCCGCCGAGCTGCCCACCCTCGACTGCTTCACCCGCGACCCCGGACGGGTCACCTGCACCGTCCGCACCGTCGCCGAGCTGACCGTCGACCAGGACGACGGCGAATCGCCGTTCGGCTGGCGCGACTGACCACCCCAGGGCGGCCGGGCCTTCCGGCCGCCCCCCTCGGGAAGGACCCCTATGCCCAGCACCACCGCCGACCGGGCCCGCGCACACGGCGCCCACCACCGGGCCCGCCTCGCCGACCTCGTCCAGCAGCTCGGCGACGCGTTCCGGGAGTTCGCCCGGACCGTGGCCCGGACCGTGGCCCGGATCGTCACCCGGACCGTGCGCGCTACCAGGGCCCTCGCCGACCAGACCACGGTCCGGCGCGCCCCGGACCGGCCGGCGCACGTCAGCCCGTACGGGCCGCCCCCACGCGGCCGCCACCGCCGCCACTGACCAGCCCACCCAGGCACACCCGCACGGAAGGCACGACCATGCAGCACCACCCCACGCCGATCCTCGACGAGCACTGGCAGGGCTTCGAGCTGGCCGCAGACGACACCCACCGCTACCTGTGGATCTGGCTGGGCTGCAACCTCCGCCTGGTCGCCGTCCCGATCGGCGACATCACCGGCTATGACCACGGCTGGTGCTACCCCCGCGACCCCGAGCTGGTGGCCGCCGCGGTCGCCGCCTGGGACCCGGACACGCAGGACGAACCGGACGGCTGGCATAAGCGGGCCACCTGGCCTGTCCGCCGCGCACCCCGCCGCGACACGAACCCCGGCGGGAACCGGCCGCGCTGCGCCCACGGCTGCTACCTCGACGACGGCTGCCGCACCCTCAACTGCGAGGAGGCCCTGGCCCGCCGGGACGCCGCCCGCACCACCTTGGAAGGAACCCGATGACCGAAGCCGACGCTCCTCCCGCGGCCGACGGCGGCCTCCTGCCGCCCTTCTCAGGCGTGGAAACGGTCTGCTCCAAGTGCCTGAGCTCGGATACGTACACGTGGTACCGGCCGGCCAAGGCATCCATGCCGCCGGACGAGTTCAACGGCGCCCTGCGCCGCGTCGCGCTCCCGGAGCGGCTCGAGCGCCAGTGCACCCGCTGCGACTTCCAGTGGGACGAGGCCCTCGCCATGGACGAGCCGGGCATGACCGTCGCGGCCCTGGCGCACGCCCTCGACAACAGCACCCCGTACCCGGTCGAACTCGACGGCCAGGTGCTGGCCTGGATGGCGCGCGAACTCCTCCGCATGCTGCGGATCACCGCCCGCCCCGAACACCCCGTGTGGCAGTACAGCAACGGCCGGCCCCCGCCGGTCGTCGCCCCCACGGAGATGTGCGAGGCCCTGCACCCGACCGCTGAAGACGAAGAGGCCTGCGAGCAACGGCGCACCCACCCCGAGCCGAAGGAGACGGACCGATGACGATTCTCAACGAACTGATCGGCGAGCTGGACACCACCGCGAAGCGGTTCCGGATCACCACCAGCCAGGCGACGGAGCTGCAGACCGCCCTCGGTGTCGACCTGGCCGACGAGGAGGTCACGGTGACCTGGCAGCGCGTCAGCGACCGCGTGCCCAGCGTCCTGGTGACCGTGCCGACCGGCGAGGACTGCTGGGCGCTCCCGGTGCCGCAGCGGCCCGAGTGGCTGACCGAACTCCTCGTGAAGCAGGCCCCCGCCTGGTGGCTGAAGTGACCAACCACGGCACCCTCCTCCAGCTCCTCGGCCAGTGGGTCACCGTCACCGACCCGCAGGACCACCACGTCTGGCACGGCCAGCTCGGCAACCTCATGGACGCGCCGTCCCTCGTGCTGCACATGCCCGAGGGCGGCACGAAGGTCCTCCCGCAGGCCTTCGACGTCACCGGGGCCGCCCCGGCGGCTGGCGGCCCGCACCCCGACCCCGACAGCCCCGGCAGGCCCTTCGAGGAACTGCGGGAGACCGGCCTGCTCTGGCTGATCAACCGGGTCGCGTTCCACCCCCGCGGCCTGGCCCTCGCCCTCTACCTCGACGGCGACGGCAAGGCGCACGGCTGGAGCCTCGTCAGCAACCTCGACGGCGAGCCATGGCAGTTCGACCCGGCCACCGACAACGACGGCTATGTCCGCGCCGAGGCCACCATCGAGCACTATCTCGGCGGAGGCGACGCCAGGATGGCGCCGACGGCCCGCTGCTGCGTGTGCGGAGGCGGCCCCGTGGTGTACGAGAACTACCAGGAGCAGCCGTTCTGCGCCGGGTGCGCGAACTGCTCCTGCGACCAGGTGCCGTGCGCCCGGACACCAGCGGACGACGTCCGGACGTGTCCGGACGGCCATCCGGACGCCGACGTCCAGACGGGCGGACACGTCCGGACGCTACTCCTCGCCAACCACGACGGATGCCCCCCGACCTGCACGGACACCGTCCGGACGCATCCGGACGCGGACACGTCCGGACGTCCGGACGGAACCCCGTCGCTCCGGGAGAAGCTCACCGACTCGGTCGCCACGGCGTTCGCCCTCCCACCGGATCTCCTCGCCCCGGCACCCTGCTCCTGCGGCCAGACCAGCCCCCTGGTCCACGTCGCGCCCGACGGCGGGCACTGGCACCTGGACCCCGCCGAGTACGAGAAGCTGGAGCGCGGCCGGGACGACATCCACCCGGCCACCGCCGCCTGGAGCCAGTGCTGGGACCGCGCCGAGGGCTACCGGATCCGCCTCGGCCTCGCCCGCCAGGTCCTCATCGACGACGGCTTCTTCGCCGACGACCAGATCGGCGACGACCTCGCCCCCCGCCTCCTGGAATGGGTCAACGTCCACCGGGCCCGCATCCGCGAACTGGCCGGCGCACTCACCGAGGCACTCGCCGAGTTCACCGTCCCCGCCACCATCAACCACGAGCCCGCCCTACGGACCGGCTACGTCAACGCGGAACAGGTCGGCCGCTGGCGCGCCACCCTCGGCTACGTCCGCCGCACCCGGCACGCCCAGTACCCCGACGTCCAGGGACACTGTCCGGCCTGCGGCAGCGAAACCCTCGTCCTCGGCGACGGCGGACACGTCCAGTGCACCCGCCTGGAATGCCCGGACAAGACCGCCGCCAGCAGCCTCCTCGGCGACCCCCCGAACCCCGGCTTCGCATGCAGGCGGACCGCATGCACAGCCGCCCTCAACGACCTGGCCGTGGCGTCAGCCGCGTACGAAGTCGTCCGGAGTCACACCATCACGGCGGGCAAGTACATCGCCCAGCAGCGGCACGCCCGCTTTCCGTTCACCGGAGACAACCGCGGGCGCATCCTCCAAGCCCTCGGCGCATGGACCGGCGACCCCGGCCCCCTCAAGCTCGCCACCCGCTCCACCGACGAGGCCCCATGACCTCCCTCCCGCACTTCCTCGACGAGGTACCCGGCCCCTGGCCGGAAACCCCCTGCAAGGAACGCCCCGACTACTTCATCGACAGCAGCCGGACCACCCCCACCAGGGACCGCGTCGACCAGGCCAAGATGCTCTGCGCAGGCTGCCCCGTCCGGGAAGCCTGCGCGGACTACGCCATCGCCAACGGCTGCCGGGACGGCATCTGGGGCGGCCTCACAGTCGACGAACGCGACCAACTCGCCGACGCCCGCGCCACCGCCGACCAGCACGCCGAGCAGTAGAACCCCGGCGGAACCCACACCACGAGAGCCCCCACGCCACAGGCGGCATGGGGGCTCACGCCGTTCAGACCGGGGGCTCTCAGGGCGTCGGTTCCACAACCATCGCGAGGATGTCGGCGTGATCGAACGCCAGCGGCGTCAGGGCATCCCAGGGCCGCCACCGGACCGCGCAGGCTTGCTGACTCGTGACTTCAGGTGGTCATCTATGCACGGATCGTGTAACCTCTGTGCCCTCGCATCGCAGCGAGGGGATAGCGGGAGCCCCACTTCCCAGGGCTTGCGAGGTCCGTCCGGGAAGCGGGGCTCACGCGTGTCACGGACGCCCGCGTCACCGCCGACCAGCCCGCCGAGCAGTAGAACCCCGGCGGAACCCACACCACGAGAGCCCCCACGCCACAGGCGGCATGGGGGCTCTCGTGCGTCCGTTCCTGGTCAGTCCTGGGCGAGTTAGTCGCCGGGGGGGCTCACCTCCGACGTCTTTCGCACCGGCCTGTTGATCTCTCCTCGCTGCCCTGTTGCGATCTGCTGCGCCCGCGCGGCGGTGACGCCCTTGCGGCCGAGGAGCGAGCCGATCCGTTTCCACGTCAGGCCCGAATCCTTCAGCCGCTTCACGCGGTCCTGCCGCATGCTGCGCAGTTGGGCGTGAAGGCCCGGCCAGTCCTCCAGGATGACGCTGATCGCCTTCGCGCAGGTCTCGTCGTCTTCGATGGCGGCGAGTGCATCGATGGCCTCCTTCACCCTCCTCACCTCCTCCGGATCTGCCTCTTCCAACGTGGCTCCCTCCGTCGCTGAGAGGGGCGCCGACGAAGACACGGTAAACCCTACGGTTGCGCTACATCAACCATAGGGTTTACGTTTGTCTCGCGGGGCCGCCTCTCGGTCTCGCACCTACAAGTCGGCCCCCGGTCGGGGCCTGAGAAACGCCGACCGGGGGCCGCGCCAGACCTGACTGCACAGGAGCTGACGCATGGCACAGAAGAGTACTGATCAATGTCCGCCGAGTCTCGGGGGCATCAGCAAGGAACACGCGGCGTGTGCGGCGTGGGTGCTCGGGACGATCGCGGTGAAGTACCGCGACGGGCGGTCCGGTGACCCGGTCGACATGCTCGACTTCACGGTCCGCATGGCCACCGCGGCGTACGACCTCGTCGGTGACGACGGCTCGGGCGACGCCCGGGGGATCGCGCGAATGGCTCGCGCGGCGGCCGGCGACGTCCCGGACGGCGTGGCACGCGGAACGCTTGCCGACCAGCTCGAGGCCGCCGCACTACGGCTGGGCTGCGAGTGGGGCGCGGACGGCGAGCCGAAGCTGCCGATCCCGGGCCCGCGCAAGCCGTCGCAGATGGCGGTGGCCCGGTGAAGTGCTGCGGACGACCGATGGTGCGTGACGGCCGCCAGCTCGTGTGCCGCAAGTGCAAGGCCTGGATCGACGCGGGCGTGTACGCCAGCCGGTTCGCGGCCCGCCTGTACGCGGCGGTGACCGGATGAGCCCCAAGTACTGGCCCCCGTCCACGAAGGACATGGAGAAGGCGGCCAAGCAGAAGGCGAAGGAACAGGCCGCGAGCAAGGAACGGGCTCGAGCCCATAAGGTCCGCGTTGCCCGAAAAGGCCCGGATCCCATGCCGATGACCCGCTACTACGACTGACCCCCTGACCGGCCCGGCCTCCTCCGTCCCTCGGCGGAGGCCGGGCCGACCCCGTGATGCTCAGCACGAAGGACGGACGCCACATGACCGACAACCACGACCAGCCGCGCGTCCCCGGGGTCCGGTACCGGACGGAGACCCGCTACCGGCCGGTCACGACGTACGTGTTCGGCGAGGAGCAGACGGACTACGAGCCGTACCAGGTCGACGTTCCGGTCCCGCCCCGGGACTGGGACCGCGCCCTGATGCGGTTCGTGATGACCGTGGCGTTCGCCTCGACGGTCGTCGCGGTGGTGTGGTCGACGGCCAGCATCAGCCGCCTCCTCGCCCTGGTCGTCTCGTCGGCGGCGATCGCCGTAGCGGCGGCCTCCCTGTTCGAGCTGCTGTGGATCATGTGCCTCGCGGCCGAGTGGCTGCTGCGCGGACGGCCTAACCGGGCCAAGCCCATGCAGGTGGCCGGCTGGATCACGGTGTGGTTTGTCGTCGCCGGGGTGATCGTCGAAGGCGTCCACGAGAAGCAGATCGCGGCGGGCATCGTCGGCGGCGCCGTCTCCCTGATGGCGAAGGGTTCGTGGTGGGTGGTCTACCGGGTGCGGCAGGTCGAGCTGCGACGCCCGATCGCGGCCTGGCTGCAGCGCAACCAGGAGGAGACCGCCGCGGCGGAGGCGCTCCTCGGCTTCAAGTCGCAGATGGGCGGCCGCCAGGCGTACGCCGAGCTGGTCTACGGCCGCGACGCTGTCCTCGCCGCCCGCGCGACCGTCGAGGCCGCGAACCGGCTCGGTCTGGACCCGTCCGGACCGCGTCCGGACCCGTCCGGACGCCCCGTCCAGGCTGCGCCCGCGCCGCAGGCCGCCCCGATCCCGGCCGCGCCGGTCCAGGCCCCGGCCGCCCCCGTCCAGCCGCCCGCCCCGGCCGCCGTACCGACGGCGTCCGCGCCGGTGGGCCCGCCGGTCACCCAGCTCGGCCCGTCGATCCGGCAGACCGTCGTCGCCATCCTCGACCGGGACTGGAACGTGAGCGACGAGGACCTGGTCGACGAGGTCCGCCGGATCCACGGCGACCGGCCGAAGCTCGCCGACACCGTCGCCACCTACCGCCGCAAGGAAGCCAAGGCCCGCCGGGGCAGCGGCCCCATCGCGCAGGGAAACCCATGACCCTGGTCCTGATCGCCGTCCTCCTCGTCCTGCTCCTCCTCCCGCCGCTCGGCAAAGCCGGGCTCCTGGCCGCCGTCGCCGTCGCCGCATGGCGGCACCTGGCGCGGCCCGGAGCCCGCCCCCGGCCGGGGGACCCGGGCGCTTCCGCCCTCGACCGGGCACACGAACTCCGCACCCCGCTCGTCCGCGTCGCCACGGCGCTGAGCATCCCGACCAAAGCTGGAACCCTGGCCGCCCGCTACGAGGCAGGCGGCAGGGGAGAGCAGCACGTCGCCGCCCTCCTCGCCGAGCTGACCGACGAAGGCTGGGCGTTCCTGTACGACCGGCGACTGCCCAGCGGCTCGACCAACATCGACGGCCTCGCCCTCAGCCCCCGCGGGCACGTCTACGTCCTGGACCCCAAGGTGATGTCCCCGCGGTTCCCGGTGACCGTCCAGAACGGCCGGCTCCTCCACGGAACCCGCGACGTCACCGGCCGCCTGGAAGGCCTCATGCGCGGCGCCCGCGCCGTGCACAGCCTCCTCAGCACCCAGCCGGTACCGGTCGCGATCATCGTCGGCCGGCTGCCCGCCGGACGGGACCACCGGGTCAGTGGCGCCCGCATCGTGGCGGCCGCCGACGTCTGCGACGCGCTGCGCCGCATGGACGCCGCCCGGGTCCCGCGCCAGCGGCCCGCCAACTTCCTCGACGTCGCGGCCCGACTCCTGCCGCCCTACACCGGAAGGTGAATCGCCCCGTGAACCGCATCGCCCGCAGCGCCGTGTACGTGGCCCTCCTGCTCCTGGGCCTGTCGATGACACCCACCCGGATCTACGGGCTGTCGCTCAACTTCGCTGCCGTCGGCATCCTCGCGCTCGTCCTCCTCCAGCTGCGGACGACGAAGAACCCGGTGGACTACGCCCTGGCCCGGCTCGCCCTGGGCTGCCTGGGCGTCGTCTACTTCGCCCCGCTCCTCGTGCTGGGTGTCCAGTGACCTCGGCGAGCGAGCGCTGGACACAGCGCGTCCTGGGCGGCCTCAGTGCCCGCCCCATCGGCCACGGCGAGGCAGTCGACGCCGACGGCCCGCAGGTCCCCGTGCAGTCCCCCCAGCCTCCGCAGCCGACGCCGATCCGGCGGCCGGCCCCGCGGCTCCCGCACTGGTGGGAGGACAAGCCCACCAGCCTCGCCCCGGACGAGGAGCCCGCCGAGGAGCAGGCCCTCGAGGACCAGCCCGCCGAGGAGCAGGCCGAGGAGCCCGACGTCGAGGAACCTCCCACGGTCGAGGAGCCCCCGAAGACCGCGCCCGCGCCCAGCGGCCCGGTCGAGAAGATCCCGGCCGACGCCCCTAAGCGGACCGGGGTCCGGAAAGCGGCGGACCTGGCGGCCGAGGACCGCAGCACACGGTTCATCGCCTTCAACCTGAGCGCCGGGGGAGCCGGATACGCCCTCGGCATCGTCCCCTTCCTCGGCAAGTTCCTGCCCGCCGCCGAGCACGGCGCGGTCGGCATGCTCGGCCTCACCACCGCCGTCGCCGGGGGATACGCGGCCTGGCACGCCACCCGGTTCCCCGCAGTCCGGCAGATCCTCCCCGTCCCCCCGGTGTCCCGCGTCGTCATCATCGCCGGGGCCGCCGAGATCGGCCGCCGTATGGCGCCGGTCCCCGTCGCATGGCTCAACGTCCACGGCCAGCAGTGGGGCCTCGGCCCCAGCGCCGTGAGCCTCCTCATCACGGCCGGCGCCATGTGCGGCGGCCTGTGGTGGTTCATCGACCGCCGCGTCCGCCACTGGCACTGGACGGCCCGATGGCTCGTCCGGATTCCCCTCGCGTCCGCTGTCCTCGCAACCGGCCTGTACGCCCCCGGCGTCACCCCGTGAAAGGCACCACCGTGATCGAGTACCTTGCCGCTCCCGCCCAGGCTCCCGGCATCACCGGCGGGCAGATCTTCGGCACCGTGCTGACGTCCGGCGTCGCCCTCGCCGCCGGGGTCGGCCTCATCCTCGGACTGAAGGGGAGCGACTGGGGCCCCCTCGTCATCAACAATAAGAAGAAGGCCGCCTGGTGGGGCATCTTCACCGGCACCGCCTGGATGGCCGCCGGGGGCACCTGGGCCGACCTCGCCCAAGGCCTCGGCTCCGTCCCGCCAGCCCTGCTCTCCGGGAACAACGGCTTCGGCGACCCCGGACTCGGCGCGGTCGCCATCGTCCTGACCATGATCGCCTTCGGGGCGAAGTGGGGCAGCAAGACGACTCCGCCCGCCCTGATCGGCATCATGGCCGCGGTCGTCTACGCCAAGGCCGGCGGCATCTGGGGCATCCTCGTCAACGTCATCAACATGGTCATCGGCATCGTCACCGGCCTGGGGCACTGATGGGCGCCGTCCGCCAGGTCCTCGACGTCCTCCAGCCCCGGAGCTTCCTGCGCAGCCTGGGACGCGGCTCCTGGATCCTGCTCAGGCTGATCGGCCGCGCCCTCGTGACCGGGCTCAAGCGCGCCGTCTCCAGCACGCAGGGGGCCGCCAAGACGGACCCGAAAGCCGCGGACGGCGAGACCGCCCAGGACGGCGGCGAGAACGCCGGGCGGCCACCCTCCAAGGAGAAGGCGGCCGCCGCGGTCCGCTCCACCGGCGAGGCCGCCGAACGGCTCGGCATGGGCCTCCTGGTCGTCTTCGTCGCGGCCGGCACCCTCAGCGGCCTCGGCGGCATGGCGCTGCTCCTGCTCCGCCCCTACGTGAACGTCATCGCAGCGGTCCTCGTGCTCGGCTGGATCGCGGCCGCACTGACCGCCGACCTCGCCGCCCAGCCCGGAAACGATCATGACGAATCGGCGGGGGAGCAGCCCGAAGAGGACGAGGAAGAGGCCGCCGAAAAGACGCAGGAAAAACCGGCAGGGGAGTCGTGGGAAGTCGTCCGCGACCGCCTCACCCGGTATGTGGAACAGCGGGTCGCGGCCGGTGCCGCAGGCCACACGGAAGGCGTCAGGGGAAGAGGCGCGAGGGTGGACGATCTCCTCGCCGAACAGCAGGCCAACGGAGGCCTCCCCGGCATGGAGCGAAAGGACATGATCGAGCTGCTGGAAGAGGCCGGAATCACCGTCCGGGAACAGATGAGTTTCACGGTCATGGAAGAGACCGAAACGGGCGAGGTGAAGCGGAAGCGAAACATGCCCGGAGTGCACGTCGAGGACCTCGCGAAAGACCTCGGTCGGACCCCCCAGCTGCCCCCCCATTTGGTGCCCGACCTGACCCCCACTCCAGCAGTGAAATCGGCCCCGATTCCGGCCCAGGAATTGCCCCAGATTCCGGCCGCCAGGGCAGCCGGAGAATAGGCCGCACAGAGCCCGCCGTCCCGGCCGGCTCGGGGGCGCCGCAGGGGAGTGGCCAAGAGGCCCTCCCCTCCCCCGCCTGAGAGGGGTACCGGTCGCCTACTACCTACTGGGTAGAGCCCGCCTACTACCGGCCTACCGGGGGAGAGAGGCGGACAAAGCGGACGCCACTTCCGTCGGGGTCACGGAGCGCGCTAACCTCGTCACGCACCGCGTCGAGGTCGCGGAGCGGAAGGCTCGCAAGACTTCAGGGGGTCAAGGATGTTCAGCTACGAGTGCGGCAACTGCAATCTCCGCTCGGAGCCCTACGTCCTCCGGAATGGCGCCGAGCGGCGGGGGCAGCGGCACCGGGACGAAAAGCATGACGGAATGCACCCGCTGAACGAGGCGATCCTGTCCGCCAGCGGCCGTATGCCGCAGGCCGGCGAGTGGAAGGTCTTCGCTATCGTCGCCGCCTTGATGCTGGCCGGGCTCATCTCGAAGATGCTGTAACCGTCCGGGCCGACGCCCGGCAGACTGCCCCCTAAACACCGGAAGGGCCGCGCTCCCCCACTGCGCGGCCCTTCCGGCATTCCCCTGTCATGCGGGTGATCAGTCGGCGGTCGACTTCGCCTTGTTGGGCTGGCGGGGCTGGACGCCGTATTCCTTGCCGATTCCCCGCAGGGTCATCTCGGTCCACGGCACGCGGTCGTGCTTGGCGACCGACGCATAGGGCAGGTCGGGGTCCGACTTGAGGTCGGCGGCGAGGGCGGCACGGGCGGCGTGGCGCAGGCGCTCCTCCTCGGCGACAGCCTCCTGCCATGCGCGGAGGGCCTCGAGCGCTCGGTCGCTCGGTTCGTAGTGGGGCAGCGGTGTGGGTCCTGGCTTCCTGGGCATGCCGGGAGTCTTCCACAAGGCGGCTTTGGAAAACCGGTTTGGGGAGTGCGGTCCAGGCGGAGGCTTCTGACCTGGAGGTCTTTGCGAACTCTTTACACAGCAATGTTTCGAAAGACGGTTAGGTAAAGTCTGTTTTGGAAACAATGGTTGTGTAAGCACTCGCCGACCAGCCCCCCCCCCCAGGAGCCCCCGATGAGCACCACGGCCGCCGCCCCCCAGAAGTGCACCAAGTGCGGCCGCCGGTTGCGGAACCACTCGGAGGACGGCCTCGGCCCGAAGTGCCGCCGCATGATCCGCCGCGCGGGCAAGGCCCCGCAGATCATCGACGGCTACAAGCCGAGCCAGGTCGAGAAGGCCGTCGAGCACATCCGCCAGGGCGGCGTCGCCCTGCTCCGCAAGACCAGCAAGAACCGGGTCTACATGATCGTCGGCAACGACGGCCTGAACACCTACCGCACCGCCCGGCAGGCCTGCACCTGCCCGGCCGGCCTCAAGGCCAAGCACGTTTGTTGGCACCGCGTCGCCGCGCACATCTTCGACCTCGCCAGCCACTGAACCCCACCCCGCCAGGAGGAACCCCATGGACGCCTACACCGCCACCGCCCGCCGCCTGCGCCTGGCCGCCGACATCTTCGAGGCCCGCGCCCACCACTGCACCCGGGCCGTCCTTGACCTGGTCACGGCCGGCTTCCGCTCTGCGGCCAGCGCTTTCGAGGACATCGCGCCGGGTGCGCCGTACGACCTGCCCGAGGCGCTGACCGACGCGATCGACGCGCTCACGGCGGTGTTCCAGGCCCACGACTTCGGCCTGTCGCCCGCGCTCGTCGAGTACGCGGTCGCGCCCGCCGCCGAGGAGACCCCCCGCCTGCGGGCCCTCGGCGCGGTGAACGCGGAACTGGCCTGGGAGGACTTCGAGCTCCGGTGCCGACAGCGCGTCCTGGCCAACGGCGGCGCGCTCGACTCCCTCGACGACGAGACCGTCAGCTGGGCCCTGCGGTCCCTGGCGACCGTCCACTACCAGCACGAGGTCCTCGCCGACCGGATCGCGGTCGACAACGCCACGCCCGACAACCGGGGCCGCGAGGCCTTCCGGCCGATCCCCGGAGCGCGGACGGCCCCCGACCACCACGCCGCCTGACCAGGGGTTTCTTAGCGGTTCCTTTACTCAATCCATTTGGTCAAAACGGTTAGGCAAAATGGATTGCGGAAAGGATGGAAGTGACAGCAGAACCCACCGACCACAGGGAGCCCGCAATGCACGACCTCACCCCCTTCACCGCGGACATCGAGGCCCTCGCCAACCTCCTCGCCGAGGAGTACGAGGAGGGCTGCCTCCCCCTGGTCGACCTCCACCCGCAGATGGCCGGCCGGTACCGCGCCATCGCCGCTGACCTGGTCTCCCGGAACCTCCCGCGCGACCTGTTCCAGCTCGCCCCCGCCCTCGCCGTCCTGGTCGACGGAGTCGCCCCCGAGGACAACGACCCCTGGGCCTTCGGCCGCCACCTGGACGCCGCCGAGGACGTCCTGAACCAGTTCTGACCCACCCAGACCGGGGGCCCGGTGCACCAGCCGGGCCCCCACCCCACCCCTGCATGAAAGAGAAGCGCACATGTTCCGCGAGACCGTGACGCACGCCGGTGGCGACAGCAAGGGCACTGCCCGCGAGTCCCACGCCCTGATGCTCCTGCGCCGGGCCCGTAACAGCGGGTACGCCATGGAAGCCACCATCACGGGCGGCGCCTCCATCCGCTGGACCCGGGTCGACCACTCCACCCGCACGCTCGTCGCGCGGGCCATCGCCCTCGACCCGGAGACGCCGGTCGGAGACCTGGACGACACCACCCGGGCCCACCTCGCCCTCATCGACCTCGGCGACGCCCGCTACCTCGTGCGGGCCGACGGCCGCGCCATCACCACCGCGGACGGCGAGATCGGCGCACTCGCCGCAGCCCGGCTGCGCGCCCGCCGCCTCGTCGCGGTCGACGACCGGGGCCGCGTCCGCCTCACCATGGCCGCCCGCCTCGGCCTCCTCGCCCACGACCACCGCCAGGCCGGGGGAGGCACCGACGGCTTCGCGATGTGCTCCTGCGGCTTCACCGTCCACGGCCCGACCGGCGAGGCCGCCGACGAGATCCTGCGGAACCACCGGCAGACGGTCACCGCCCGCTTCGTCGACTCGATCACGGCCGCGTACGCGGCAGCCATCTCGACCACCCGCTGACCCACCCCCGGACGCCGTCCGGACGCGTCCACGGACGCGCCCGGACGGCGTCCGCCGCATCCACCCCGGAAGGATCGACCATGCGAACCACCAAGGCCCACGCGCGGGGCATCTACGCGACCGCCCTCCAGTACCTCGCCGACGGCCAGGGCCCCGCCGAGCCGCGACACCTGATGCGGGCTCTCGACACGGCGATCCACCGTCGGCACGCGGGAGCTGACAGCCGGGACAGGAAGGCGCTGCGGCACCTGGCGCTCGATGGACTCGGCGACTGGAGGAGCGCGGAGACCATCGACGACCTCTCCGCCCGCCTCCGCGAGGGTGCCCGCGAAGGGCTCGACCTCGCCGACATGCCCGGGAAGCGGCACGCCGCCGTCGCGGCCGGCATCTGGTTCCACGGCGCGTACTCGTCGCGGCGCACGGTCGCCGACCAGCCGACGCCACGCGGCCTGTCCTTCGACGGCCGACCCTGGCTGTACCTCTGGACGGACGACCCGGCCGCCCGGAACCCGGTCGTCCTGCGCGCCGCGTTCGCCGCATGATCCGGACGCCGTCCACACGATGAGAGAAGGAAGCACGGATGAGCACGGACAGCGCAGTCGCCCCCGGAGGGTGCCGTTGGTGCGGGATCGAGAGGCGGGGGCACGCCCGGCAGTGGACGCCGGAAGCGGGGTGGCATGCCTGGACCGCGCCGACTGCAGAACAGCACAAGGCGCGCCTGCGGGCCCGGACCACGCGGTGAGCGGACCGACGACGAACGCCCGCCAGCATCCGGGAGGTATGCGGGCGGGCGCCGGGCTGCTCGGGCCGTCAGCCGTTCTTGCGGGCCTTGGCGAGGGACGCCGCATTGCGATGGCCGGCTGCGATGTCCGCGACGCGCTGCGGGGTGACCTCCAGGTGCGGGGCCAGGTCGTTCCGGTCGTACGGGCCGTCCAGGAGAGCGCGGACGGTCAGCTGCCGCTCCTCGCGCAGCCAGCGCTGCAGGTCGGGTACGGCCTTGAGGGCCTTCCCCAGCAGAACGGCCCGGTCGATGGTCGGGTCGCCAGCCAGGTCGGCGAGGGCAGCGAAGGGCTCGGGGAGTTCGGTGCGGTCCATGACGTCAGCTTAGTGGGTAGACACTACGGCTCGCGACCACGGGGAACCCGGGCAGGCTCCTGACCTGGGCTTTTCTCGAAAAACTTCCGCGCGACCCGGAACCCTCCCGCCCTCTGTGGCGTTATCCATAGTGAGTAGCCACTACGACGACAGTTCTGAAGGAGCCCCCCATGGACGCCACACAGGCCCTCGCCCTCCTCGCCACCCGCGCCGACAACCACATCAAGACCGCCCGCGAGGCGCGCGAGCGTCTGACCGTCGCCCTGGCCGCCGAGGGCGGCGCGCACCTCGACTACCTGATGACCGAGGTCCTCAAGGAGGAGGGCGAGGCCGCCCCGTGGCGCGAGCTGATGCTGCGCATCGACCGTCACGGCGTCCTCGAGGGCCTCGCCAAGCAGCGCGAAGTGGCCACCGAGCGGGTCATGGGGTACGGGCTCGCCATGAGTACCAGCCTCGTGTCGAACGCGGCCCGCCTCGCGGAACTCGACGGCCTGCGGCGCTTCGTCAACGCCACCGAGGGCCTGCGGATCGATGAAGGCAAGGCCTCGGTCGAGGAGGCAGCCCCCGCGGCCGAGCCACAGGCGGCCCTGGCGTCCGCCCTGGCGTCCGCCCCGGCGTCCGCCCCGGCGTCCGCCCCGGTGGGCGTACACAAGGCCACCCCCGCCCAGAAGCGCACGCTCGCCGCCATCCGGGACAGGGGCGTGGGTCTCACCGAGCTGCGAGTAGGACGGATGCGGGTGACGGTCGCCAACGACGGCGACCGCCCGCGACTGGACATGGTCCTCTGGGTCATCGAGCAGGGTTGGGCGACGCGGGACCACTCGACCAGCCTCTACAGCGGCCAGGCCGTGACGCTGACCGCGATCGGCGAGGCCGTCCTGGCCGGCTGACTGGATCATCCGGGCGGAGGGCGTACACGCTCTGACCTGGGGTTTTCCCGAAAAACTTCCGCGTCACCCGGAACCCCTCCGCCCCCTCCAGCGTTATTCATAGTGAGTAGCCACTACGACGACAGTCCCGAAGGAGCCCGCCATGACCGCTCAGACCGCCACCGCCATCCCCACCCCCGCCGAAGTTCGCGCCCTCGAAGACGCAGCCATGAAGATCTACCACCACCACCTCCAGGTCTGGGCCGACTACCGCGCGCTTCCGCAGGAGGAGCAGGAGCGACAGAACCTTCTGTGGCGTCAGCTCAACGACCGTCTGAGCGACGAGTACACGAGGGCCTGGGCCCTGTATGCCGCCGCCCAGGCGATCCTCGACAAGGAAGCCGCTCTGAAGCGAAACAAGGCCAGGGCCGAGGCCGTGCGCTCCAAGACCTGCATGTCCTGCTTCGAAGTCAGGGCAGCCAACGGGACCTGCGGATGCTGAGGGCCCCCGCCTGAGGGCGCAGCACAAGCTGCGCCCACCCCCCTAGGGCCCCAGGCCCGACCAGCTCGACCACCCACGGCCCGGCACTCCGCCGGGCCGTCCGCACACCCAGAAGGGAACCCCGGCATGGCCGACATCGAGATCACGCATACGCGGGCAGAAGGCACGATCCTCACCGGATCCAGCAAGGGAGACGGCGTCTTCGAACTGGTCAGGCCGCACGGCTTCTGGTTCTCCCGCAACGTCGAGGGCCTGTACATCAAGCGGTCCCGCGACAAGGAAGCCCAGCACTGGCGGATCAACGCGGCCGCCGACGCGCTGCGCGAGGCCGGACACACGGTCACCGTCGACATCCGCGAGGAGGAGCGACGCAGCTTCGAAGAGGCCGAGGCCGAGCGCATGGAGCGCGCCGCCGAGCGCGCCGAGCGCTACGCCGACCGGGCCGGCCGCGCCGCCGCGACCAGCGACGCCCGATGGGAGGCCGCCCACCGGATCTCGGACGGCATCCCCATGGGCCAGCCGATCCTCGTCGGCCACCACTCGGAGCGGCGCGCCCGCCGCGACGTCGACCGGATGCACGGTCACATGGCGGCCTCGATCGACGCAGGGAAGAAGGCGTCGTACTACGCGGATCGGGCGAAGACGGCCGAGCGCTACGAGGCGTTCCGGAACGACCCGCACCGCACCCTGCGACGCCTCGACCGTCTCGGGGCCGACCTCCGGCAGCAGGAACGCTACGTCGCCCGCGCCCAAGAGGAAGGCTGGGACGCCGAACGTCACGAGCGCCTGGCCGAGGATCTGCGCGAGGAGATCGCCTGCTGGCAGAAGATCGTCGAGCAGGCCAAGGCCGACGGCGTGAAGATGTGGGGCCCGGAGGACTTCGCGGCCGGCGACTACGTCCTGTACCTCGGCTCCTGGTACCAGGTGAAGCGAGTCAACGCGAAGACGCTCAGCGTCGCCTGGAACTTGAGGCTGGCCCCGAAGCAGGTCATGACCTTGGAGGACGCCGACTTCAATGGGCGCACGTCGACCCACTCGGCCGACTACACGCAGGTGCGGGGCCGCTGCCCCGAAGCGGCCATGACCGCCTTCCTCGCCGACGGCAAGGTCCCCGGCGCAAAGACTGCTCGCGCCGCCTCCGAGGAGCAGCCCGCCAGCGCCGTGCGCGAGGCACTGGCCGCCAAGCCGAAGACCAAGGCCAAGGGCACGGCCAAGCGGAGGGACCCCAAGGTGCCCGCCCGGGTGCACGTCACCTGCGACCTGGGAGGCACCGAAGCCACCCTGACATGGCAGAACGGGAACAGCCGACCGCACAAGGACCACCCGCCGGTCACGATCACCCCGCCCGAGGGGGAGAGGTTCCACCGGGCGGTGTGGTCGAAGCTGCTCCAGGAGGAGATCGGCAAGCTCCTCGCCGAACACGGCTGGACGTACGGGGGCGACGACTGGACGGTGTCCCGCGACCGCAGCGGGTTCGTGCGCGCCATCGAGCCGCTGCCCGCCCAGCCCGAGCGGCCGGCCGAGGAGCCCGCCGCCGAGGAGGCCGCGCCGGTCGAGGCCGAGGCGCCGGTCGACGAGCCCGCCGCCACGGCGGAAGGGGAGACCGAGGGGGCAGAAAAAACCCCTCTGACCAGGGAAAACGTGGAAAACACCCGGAACCACGAGGACCCCGCAGGCGTTGTACATAGTGAGTACGCACTACGCGTCGAGACCCCCCAGGAGGACCCCATGCCGACCGAGACCGAGACGTACGGCCGCCCCCTCACCCGCAAGGAGCGCAAGGCGGTCCACGTCGCCGTGCTGCGCGCCAAGTCCGCGGTGCAGCCCGAGGTGGAGCGCACGGCCGAGCTGGACGACGCCTACCGGACGTACGTCGACGACGGGATCGCCTCCACCGACGGCTGGTACGCGCCGCTCGACTTCCAGGCATGGGCCACCACCCTGGGCGGCGTCAAGGTCGAGTACCCCGTCATCGACACCCGCGCGGTCGGCCTGGCCGCCCTGGCGGAGATGGGGGCCACCGTCCCCGCGATGGAGGAGGAAGCGGCGCCGGTCGCCGAGCAGCCGAAGGTCTGGGGGCCGGGCGACTTCCGCAGGGGCGACTTCGTCCAGGCGCTGGACCGCTGGTTCGAGGTGAAGCGGGTCAACCCCCGCAGCGTCTCGATCGAGGACGCGCCGTACCTCATCCAGTGGGCGATGATCACCGGCCAGCGCACCGCGGCCGAGCAGGCCGAGGCGGAGGCCGCCGCTGTCGAGCCGGTCGCCGAGCCGATCGTCGAGGAGACGCCGGAGGAGGCCGCCGCTGTCGAGCCGATCGTCGAGGAGGCCCCGGAGGAGGCAGAAAAAACCCCTCTGACCAGGGAAAACGTGGAGAACACCCGGAACCACGAGGACCCCGCAGGTGTTGTACATAGTGACTACGCACTAAGCGCCTCGACCGAGGAGGACGACATGACCGCCACCACCGCCACCGCGAAGGCCACCACCACCAAGAAGGCCGCCAAGAAGGCCACGGAGCCGAAGGCCCCGGCCGCCGCCGAGGTCAAGACGGTCCAGCGGCGGGTCGCCGTCGACCGCATCGACCGGGACGCCTCCCAGCCGCGCGAAGAGTTCGACCAGGCCAAGCTGGAGGAGCTGGCCGGCTCCATGCGCAAGCTGGGCCAGCTCCAGCCCGTCAGCCTTCGCTACAACCCTGGCACCAAGCGGTTCACGCTCATCATGGGCGAGCGGCGCTGGCGCGCGGCGCAGATGGCGGGCCTGACCGAGCTGGACGCCGTTGTCGTCCACGGCGTCCAGGAGGGCGACCGCGAGACCCTCGCCAAGCAGGTCGCTGAGAACGTCGGCCGCGCGGACATGACCCCCATCGAGGAGGCTAAGTCCTTCAAGCGGCTCCTCGACGCCGAGTACACCCTCGACGAGGTCGCGGAGATGTGCGGCAAGTCCACCTCCTACATCGGGTGGAGGGTCGACCTCCTGCGCCTGTGCGACGCGGCGCAGGAAGCGCTCGGCAAGGGCCACCTGCCCGTCGGAATGGCCTGGTACGTCTCGCTGCTGAGCTGCGACAACCAGATGCGGTTCCTGGCCAAGTACGCCCGGGGCGCGTTCCCCAACGACCGCGCCGCCGAGGAGTTCGTCAAGGCCTGCCGCGCGGAGGAGAAGCGGCGCTCCGAGCAGGGCTCCTTCTTCGTCCTCGCCGACGAGACGGCACAGGCCGACGGTGGCACCCAGGAGGAGATCCCGGGGGCGCACGACGTCTCCGAGGAGGAGCGCGAGCGGATCGGCATGGAGCGCTCCACGCTGACGAAGAAGATCGACCGGCTGTCGACGGCCGGCGAGATCCTGTCCGAGTTGGCCACCGCGGACCCGGAGGAGCTGGCGCTCCTCCTGGGCGGCACCCCGGGTGGCGTCGCCGGTCACGAGCTGCGCATCGAGCACCTGAAGAAGCTGATCGGGAAGGCGTCGAGCAACCTGCGGAAGGCGCAGGCCATCGCCGAGGTCCGCGCCAGCGGCATCGTCATCAACCCCGAGGCCGCCGCGTAGTGCCTACCCACTAGGGCCGCCCTTCGGAGCGGCCCCCCCCACCCCCCTCGCGGGAGCGCCGCACAGCGCGACGCTCCCGCCCCCTCAACCCACACGGAGGCCCCCATGCAGTTCACCGCCGAAGCTCTCGCCGTCCTCACCGACCAGCGCACGGAGATCCGCGACGACCGCGTGCGCATCCCCTTCGACCTCGACCGGCCGGTCTACGAGCAGGTCGACCGCGTCCTGAAGGACATGGGCGGCCGGTGGGACGGTCGCATGCGGGTCCGCGCGCACGTCTTCCCGCAGCGGATCGAGGAGTTCATGCGCCAGTGCCTCACGGCCGGGGAGTACCCGGGGAAGAACGAGCAGGGCTGGTACGCCACCCCGCCCGCGCTGGTCACGCAGATCGTCGACCTCGCCGGGATCCGCGCCGGGGACATCGTGCTGGAGCCATCGGCCGGCGCGGGCGCGATGACGTCCGAGATCGCCCGCCGCGGCGGCCTGGTCGACGCGTACGAGATCGACGAGCGCCGCGCCGACGTCCTGCGGGCGCAGGGCGACTGCCGCAGGGTCTTCGCCGCCGACTTCCTCGCCCAGGACCCGATGGAGTACGCGGAGGGCTTCGACAAGGTGGTGATGAACCCGCCGTTCAACAACGGGCTCGACCACATCCTTCACGCGATCCAGTTCATGAAGGACGACGGCATCCTGGTCTCCGTCATGAGCCAGGGCCTGATGTGGTGGAGCGACAAGAAGTCGACCGCCTTCCGTGAGGTCGTCGAGGAGGTCGGCGGGGAGATCGAGGCCCTGCCCGACGACTCGTTCGCGGTCTCCGGGACGAGCGTCCGCACCTGCCTCGTCTTCCTCCCCGGCTATGCGGGAGGCCCGCTGCGTACCCACGACTGGCTGATGCGGCAGCCGAAGCAGCTCGACCTGTTCGACATGGCCGCCTGACCGGGCTCATCCCGCCACCACTTTCCCAAATGATTTTTGGGAAAGTGGATTAGGCAAAGTGAGTTGCGGAAAGGATCAAGGTAGAACGACCAACCGCCACAATCACCCAGGAAAGGGACAGCATGACCAGCCCGATCAAACTCGCCACCTGCACCTACCAGGAGTTCACCCCCGACATGGGCACCCCCGTCCGCACCACGGCCGGCCGCCCCCGCTTCGCCCTCCCGTACCCCATGACCGCGCACGCCCGACTCATCACCCCGTCCTGGGACCTCGTCAGGGCCGGCCTCCCCCAAGACGCCTACGAGTTTCAGTACCGGCGGGCCCTCAACGAGACCGGCCTCGAGCAGATCCAGGCCGAGCTGCTGCGCATCGCGGGCGCATACGACCTGGACAGCCCCCTCGTCCTCCTCTGCTTCGACAAGCTCAACCAGCTGCCCGCCCGGGACGCCTGGTGCCACCGCACCCACTTCGGCAAGTGGTACGCGGAGCAGACCGGCGTCGACGTACCCGAGCTCGGCGCACTGCCCAAGCAGGCCCCCGCTCAGGGCGGCCTCTTCTAACCACCCCCAGCACGCCAACCCGGCCGGGACCCCACAAGGTCCCGGCCGGACCCACACCCGGACGGAGAACCACATGCAGCACCTCACCTCGACCCGCGTCACCCTCCCCGGCCTCGAAGGGTCCTACGAGGCGTACGTCGCCCCCGGCCGCGACTGCAGCCCGCTGTTCACCCTCGACACCACCCGGAAGATCGCGGCCGAGACGCAGAAGGTCGCCGCCGCATCGCGGGACCCGCGCAGCGCCGAGACCATCCATGTCCTCGAGGCCGCCCCCGCCGCGGCCGGCCAGCGGGCCGCGATCGTCGTGCACGTCGACTGGTGCGCCCAGACCGACGGCGACGCCGACGCGGCACGCATCGTCACGCCGAACGGGAACGGCCTGTACCCGCTCGGGACCGACTGGCAGTGGGCGCCGGTCGCCTGCCGCCAGTAGCCACCCCCGGGGCGGGCGCACGACGCCCGCCCCGCCGTCCAGCACCGCTCACACAAGGAATGAAGGGCTCCGCCATGATCGCCACCCGCGTCACCCTGGACAACATCGTCGGCCCGTACGACGCCATCGGGACTGGCTGGTCCTACCGCTTCACCCTCGACGCCACCCGGCAGGTATCGACCGGGACGCTGGAGATGGCCGACAGCTACGGCTTCACCAGCATGGAGACCATCCACGTCATCGACGGCCGCCAGGGCAGCCCGGACACGGTCCACATCATCGACAGCGGCGAGACGTACGAGGTCAACGAGGACGGCGACCGCGCCGCCCGCGCCGTCGCCGTCCGCGTCCGCTGGCGCGGCACGACGCCGAACGCGACGCTCGTCCCGGTCACCCCGCAGGCCCGCCGCGCCGCCCGCAAGACGCAGGGCAAGGCCGGCGGCCGTGGCGCTGCCCGCGCGGTCGTCGTGTGCGTCCGCTGGCAGTGGGTCGACGAGGAGGGCTCGACCGCGGCCGACATCATCAAGCCGGTCGACGGCCACTACCCCATCGGGGGCAGGGAATGGCCGTGGTGCGTCGTCACCTGGGCCTGCGCATGCGGATACACCCAGGACTGGGACGAGGGCTGTTCCTGCGGCCTCACCCGCGACGGGCAGCCAGCAACGCCCCTCGCCGCCGCCAGCCACAAGGCCGGCGAGGAGCTGCGGACCCTGGTCCCCGGCGTGACGTCCGCCCTGGTCGACCTCACTGGCCCGCCGTACATCTGCGCGGTGTTCGCGGGCGACGTCGAGATCGACACGGCCGACGACACCGGCCCCTTCGACAGCGAGACCCTCGGCGCCGCCGACACGGCGCTGCGGGCCGCCTACGACGAGCCCGGCGCGGACGAGAAGGCGGCCGGCTGGGAGCTGGTCCCGGACCCGAAGTCACAGCACCTGTACCGGATCACCTTCGCCCCCGCCCCCCAGTAGCCCGACCCGGGCGGGCGCATCCGGCGCCCGCCCCGACCTCCAGCACCCCACCCACATGGAACGAGGACGTCACATGACCACTCAGCCGACTTACCAGGTTGACCAGCTCCCCGAGCACCTCCGCAGCCAGGTCCGGGTGACGGACGCCGGCTGCTGGGAGTGGCAGGGCAAGGTGAACAACAAGGGGTACGGCTACTACTCGGAGCGCGGCCGGCACACGTATGCGCACCGTAGCTCGTACGAGGCTCTGGTCGGGCCGATCCCTGACGGCCTGGAGATCGACCACCTCTGCGTGAACCCGCCATGCATCAACCCGGCCGACCTGGAGCCCGTGACGCACGCCGAGAACCAGCGGCGGATCGCCGAGCGCCAGACGGCATGCAAGCGGCAGGGGCATGACTGGACCGACCCCGCCAACGTCCGCACCCGGCCGAACGGCTCCCGGTACTGCTACGCGTGCGAACGGGAGGCGCAGCGCCGACGGCACACCGAGAAGACCGGCGTCCCCTACCGGGGCGCACAGGCCGACCGAACGCACTGCCCACAGGGCCACCCGTACGACGAGGAGAACACCTACAGGACCAAGCGGGGCGGCCGGATGTGCAAGGAGTGCACGCGACAGCGGAACAGGGAACGGCGTGCACTGAAGCGGCTCTGACCTGGGGATTCTCTGAAAAACCCCGGGTGAACCCGGAACCGCCCGCGCCCCTCGCGCGTTGTTCATAGTGACTACCCACTACGACGACGTCACTCGATCCAGCCCCACCGGCCGGGACCCAACAGGGTCCCGGCCGGACCCATCTCCCGAGGAGGCCCTCAGTGCCGTACATCGACTCCACTTCCCGTCAGTGGGCCGCCGCCAGCAAGGCGGCCGACGCCCCCCGCCGGATCCGCGCCTACAAGCACGACAGCGGCGACCTAGCCGTGATGGATTGGTTCGCCGGTTGCGGGGGCTCCGGCCAAGGCGCCGACGCCGTCCCCGGTCTCCGGGTGGCGTACGCGGCCAACCACTGGAAGCAGGCGATCAAGACTCACGAACTCAACTTCCCGGACGTGGCCCACTACATCGGGGACATCCGCAAGGCGCCGGTCTGGGCGTGGCCGGTGACCGAAATCTTCTGGGCGAGCCCGGAATGCACTCAGTGGAGCATCGCCCAGGGTAAGAAGCGGTCCTGGGCCAAGGCGGCACAGGGCGACCTCCTCAACCTCTACGCAGACATGGAAGAGGAGCGGTTCAAGACGGCCGACCAGAAGGACAACGGGCCCACCGAGGAGGAGGAGGCCAGCCGGGCGCTGATGGAGGAGGTGCCCCTGTACCTGCGCGGCGTGATCGAGCGCGGCGGCCTGGTCAAGGCGGGCGTCGTCGAGAACGTCGTCGATGTCAGGGCCTGGGGCGAGTGGGATGCCTGGCTGGGCGAGTTCCACAAGCTGGGCTACCGGACGCGGGTGATCGCCCTCAACTCCATGCACGCCGACCCGCGCAGCGTCCACGCCGCCCCCCAGAGCCGGGACCGGCTGTACGTGGCGTACTGGCACAAGTCGCTGGGCCGTACCCCCGACTGGGACAAGTGGCTTCGCCCCCGCGCGTACTGCACGGGCTGCGACGAGATGGTGTCGGCGCTCCAGGTCTTCCGGAAGCCCGGCAAGGACATGGGCCGCTATGGGTCGAGCTACGACTACCGCTGCCCGCGCACCAGCTGCCGGGCCATCGTGCACCCCGACGTCCTGCCCGCCGCGGCGGCCATCGACTGGTCGATCAAGGGCACGCCGATCGGCTCGCGCCCGGCGACCGACGACTGCCCCGAGGGCCTCGCCCCGGCGACCATGGACCGCATCCGCGCGGGCATCCGGAAGTACTGGCCGCAGCCCGGCGCCCCGGCCGGCGAGGAGCAGGGAGCGCTGTTCGACGAGGCCGACGGCAGCCAGGTCGCGCCGATGCTCGTGCCCACCGGGGGCACCTGGCGCAAGGGCGCGGCCCCGGTCGACGCCCCGATGGCCACGCGGACGACGGTCGAGAGCGACGCCCTCGTGGCGCCGCAGGGCTTCCTCGTCCCCTGCGAGGGCCGCGAGGGCAAGCAGCCGATGCCCCTCGACGAGCCGCTGCGGACCCAGACGGCGCGGGCCGAGACCGCCGTCGCCTACGTCCCGTTCGTGGTGCCGATGCGGGGCGGGGGCGACAAGGAGAAGGCCCGGTACATCAGCGAGCCCCTGCACACCGTGTCGGCCGGCGGCAATCACCACGGCCTGGCGATGGCGCCCCGGCCGCTGGTCATGCGGAACAACACCCCGAAGGGCGACCCCGCCCAGATGGTCACGCCGGTCGAGGAGCCGCTGCGGACCATGACGGCCACGAGCGCGCAGTCGCTCCTCGTCCCGTACTACGGCAACGGCCAGGCCCGGCCCACGGCCGAGCCGGTCGGGGCGCTCCCGACCCGCGACCGGTACGCCCTCCTCGACGCCAACGGGGAGTACGACGTCAGCAAGATCCTGTTCCGGATGCTCCAGCCGAAGGAGATCAAGAGGGCGATGGCATTCGGAGACCGGTACAAGATCCTGGGCTCGAAGCGGGACCAGGTGAGGCAGCTGGGCAACGCGGTCACGCCGAATGCGGCCGAGGTGCTGCTGTGCGCCCTCGTCGAGTGCATCACGGGCGAGTCGATCGACCGGTACGCGCTGGCCTCCTGACCTGGGCTTTTGTCGAAAAACCTCCGTTCCCACCCGGAACCCCCAGGCTGGTTCCGCGTTAGTCATAGTGAGTACGCACTACGACGGTAACCCTGAAGGAGCCCCCCATGAAGGTCGTCATCACCCCCCGCGCGATCTACCTGCCCGGCCCGACGTTCATGGAGATCGGCACGATCTCCCTCCCGGCGCCCACGCCGGTCTCGCCGGCGCCGGTCGAGGAGGTCTGCGAGGACTGCGGCGCGGACCTGGTCCCGCTGATCGGGGACAAGCCGGGCGAGGTGCGGGCGATGTTCTGCGAGGCGTGCGAGTTCGGCGTCTGAGTCTCACGAGAAAACCTCCGATCCAGCCGGAACCCCAAGGGTAGTCAGGCGTTGGACATAGTGACTACCCACTACGAACCTACTTCGAAGGAGCCCGACATGACCACCACCGCCACCACCGCCGAGGTCCGCGAGTTCATCATCGTCGGCCAGTGCCAGGGCACCGGCTACGCCCTCTGGGACATCGCCCCCGCCCCCGTCGACCCCGCCCGCCGCGCCGCCGTCCTCGAAGAGCTGGGCGTCGACGCGATGGACGCCTTCGGGGACGTCAACACCGAGTGCGGCGCGACCGCCCGCGAGGCCCTCGACAACTTCCTGGAGGAGATGAGGGAGCAGTCCGGCCTGGACGACTACGACCTCACCGCCGACAGCCGCACGGACCGTATCGCCGAGGTCGACGCAGTCCGCGCGCACGGAGCCTCGCCCCGAGGCCGAGTGGAGATCACCGCGACCGTCACGCCCGGACCGGACCGTCTCACCATCACCGGCACCCACCCGTACGACACGGGCGTCCACGGCCGCATGCACGGCGGCATCACCCGCGCGGGCATCGACTTCCCGGCCGGCGAGGTCGCCGTCCGCATCGACGACCACCGCGACGTGAGCGGAACCCTCGACCTCGCGGTGGCCTGCGCCATCCTCGGCGCAGCCGGACAGATCGACCGCCACGCCCTCGACTCGGTCGTCTGCCTCGGCGAGCTGTGCTGGGACGGCTTCGTGTGCAACGTCTTCAACCTCCGCGCAGTCGTCCAGGCCGCCTACGACGGAGGCCACCGCACCGTCCTGGTCCCCGCCGTGCAGGTCATGGACGTCCGGCGCATGGGCTTCGACGGCCTCACCGTCATCGGAGCCCGCCACTTCACCCAGGCCGTCGACGCGGTCAACAAGCTCGCCCAGCAGGACGACTGACCGCCGTCCGCCCAGCCGGGGAGCATGCAGCGCTCCCCGGCCCCACCCCACCCCCACCGAGAGGAACGCCATGACCGCCACCCAGACCACCGAGGCCAACCGGACCGCCTTCCTGCGGAACACGGCCTTGAATGTCGGCCGCATCATCCGGGAGGTTCTGCCCGCGGCGTCCGCCATGACCGTAGACACCTCGACCCGGACGCTTCACGAGGTCCGCGACGAGACGGGCAACGTCCTCTGGTACGCGCCCGCGAGCGGGAGGCACGACCTCGACGAGCACCTCGCCACCATCGAGCGCCTCCTCGGCGACGCGATCACCATGGGCGGCCTGCGGGCAGCGGGCTGGGAGCGCACGCTGGACGGCTGCATGTTCCGCGCTGTGCAGCTCCCCCCGCCGTCGCGTCACGCGCGCGCGTACGTCCTGCACGAGGGCATGGTCTGCCACGTGCACGTCGACCTCGCCCCCGCCGACGTCTCGTCGATCACCCTGGTCGACCCGGACGGCGCCGAGATGCGCGAGACCAGGGACCGGGTCCGCGCCGCCATCGTGAACAGCGGCTACGACCTGCCCCACGGCGCGATGGACATCGAATGCCACGGCTCCGGGACTCCCGGCCCGTCCGCAGACCTGGCCATCGCCTGCGCGATCCTCGCGGCCGCCGGGCACATCAACCCGCGCGCCCTCAAGCGGACCGTCCTGGTCGGCGAACTCGGTCTCGACGGCCGGCTCCGCGACCCCCGCGTCACGGTGCGCTTCGCCGACGTCTGCGGCCCGTACCGGCGACTGATCGTGGCCGCCCCGTCCGCCCCGGCCTACGCGGCATACCCGGTGATCCCCGGGGGCTCGGTCCACGCGGCGACCGACCTGAGCCAGGCCCTCGCCTTCCTCGCGCAGCCCATCAACCCCTGACCACCCGGCAGACAGGGCCGGGGAGCATGCAGCGCTCCCCGGCCCCACCACCCATCCAAGCAGGACCCTCCGAGAGGAACACCATGACCGGCACGACGGCGTTCAGCATGCCCAGCATCCGCTACAAGGCCTACGGCCCCGACCACTTCCGGCCCGGCCTCCCGTTCGGCCGGACCGGCTACCTCCTGACCGTCCCGGGCGACTTCCCGAGCGACACCCACGTGCACACCAACCTCCTGAGCATGCAGCTCGCGGTCTACCGGGCGTTCGGCGAATGGGAAGTCCGCGACGTCGACGGCCCCCGGAAGGCGTGGGGAACCGGAGCCACCCGCGCCGCCGCCGTCGCCACGGCGTACGCCGAGCTGTACCGCGTCCGCATCCAGCGGGCCGCCGACATCGCCGAGCACCGTCGACTCTGCGGCCTGGAAGACGTGCCCCCGTTCGCGGTCGAGGTCACCAACACGGTCACTCTCGTGTCCACCCGGACCGGGATCGCCGTCCTCGACAAGGTCCTGAACACCACCCCGACCACCTACCTGGTGACCGACCCCCGGACCGGCACCAAGGCGACCATCCCGGCCGCCGACACCGACAGCCGCACCACGTCGACCGGCTTCATCCACGAGCGGTGCGGCTGCGAGCCCTCCGCGGCCTGGTTCGAGAACGAGGACTCCGCCCGCGACTACGCCGAAGAGCTGCTGACGACCTGGTGGCCGTGCCCCGGGTCGGCCGGCTGACCTCGCCCGCCCAGTGTGGGGCCGCAACCCTCCCCGGGGTGCGGCCCCACACGCACGTCTGAGCCCCTCGCCCCCGGCCGCAACCCCCACCCCGCACTGGGGCTCCGAGGAGGTGACAGGCGGCCCCACGGCCGCCCGGGGTGCCGCCCACCAGCACAGTAGGTAGACCGCCGGATACGGACGGTGTTGTACGATGCCGTCCTGGCCGTCATGCGAGACGTGACCGGCCGGGCGCTGGTGGTGTAACAGCAGCACACCCTGACTTCCAGTCGGGTGGTCCAGGTGCGAACCCTGGCCGGCGCTCCACCCCGAAGGCCCCCATCCATCCGGTGGGGGCCTTCGTCGCACCCGGCGCCGGGCGGAAAGCCCGGATTGTCCCAGCTCAGCTATCCTCGCCGCCCCAATTCGGCAGCCGACGCCGCGAGGTGACCCATGTTCCACGGCTCTATCCCCACCCCCCTCCGCTCGATCATCTACGAGCACGCAGGTACCTGGCCCGGCGACGACGTCTACGTGGGGTGCTCCGGGAACTTCACGATCGAACGCGTCCTGTACTCCCGCTTCGGGAAGGACCGCCGAGTCCACGGCAATGACATCCAGGGCTACTCGTGCGCCCTCGGCTGGTGGCTGGCCGACCAGGAGTTGGACTACCGGCTCAAGCCCGAGTACCTGGAACAGGTCCCCTGGCTGGAGCCGTACACCCAGGAGCGCACCGACCTCCTCGCCACGATCATGCTGGGCACCCGCTTCCTGGGGTACGTCGGCAAGCACGGCGACTACCACCGCCGAGTCATGGTCGCGACGGAGCTCCAGTGGGAGCGGATGCACTCCAAGACCGTCGCGAAGCTCCAGGGGCTCGAGACGCGCATCGGGTCGTTCTACGCCGGCGATGTCCGCGACTACCTGCGGGACGCCGTCCCGACTGAGGCGCCGGTCGTCATGTTCCCCCCGTTCTACGCCAAGGACTATCAGTCCCAGTTCGCCAGCATCGACGAGGCGTTCGACTGGCCGGTACCGGACTTCCGAAACCTCGACGAGGACGGCAAGGAAGAGATCATCGCCCAGGTGCAGGACCGGCCCAACTGGATGCTCGGCCTGCACATCGAGCGGGAGGCGCTGCGCGACCGGCTCGTGGGCGTCGTCCAGACCGCGAACCGCGGCCTGCCGATCTTCGTGTACGCGGGCGGCGGGCCGTCCCGCATCGTGCAGCCCCGGCAGATCCTCGAACCCCTTCCCATGCGGAAGCTCGGCCCCACGGAGGACTTGGGCGACAAGATCACCGTCCACCCCATCAACATGGCCCAGTTCTGCATGGTGCGGTCGGAGTTCATGTCCAAGACGATCCTGCCCGGCAGCCCCCTGGAGGCGTGCGCCGTCGCCGTCGACGGCCGGCTGATCGGCGCGTTCGCGTTCAACGAGGACAAGTACGACACCCACGGCGCGTACCTCCTCTCGGACTTCCCGGTGTCGTGGACCCGCTACCGGCGGCTGTCCAAGCTGATCGTCATGGTGGCCTGCTCCAAGGAAGTCCAGCACCTCATGCAGCGCCGCCTCTCCCGGAAGATCAACACGTGGGCGACCACGGCATTCTCCGACCGCCCCAACTCTGCGAAGTACGGGCGCGGCATCCCCGGCTGCAAGCTCACCAAGCGGCAGGAACCCGGCTCCGACGGCATCCACCGCTACCAGCTCCAGTACGACGGCGTCTTCGGCCGGCACACCCTCGCCGAGACCCTCGACCTGTGGAAGCGCAAGCACGGCCACGACCTGAAGGACACCACGCCATGAGCACGACGCCCGCCCCCCACCTCCGCCCCACCCTGGTCACCCGGGACCCGCGCGCCCTGACCCGGCTCCAGGTGAACGCGCACTACCAGCCCAAGGAGGAGTTCGACCGGCTCGTAGCCAACGTCAAGGCCGACGGCTGTCTCACCAGCGTGCCCCTGGTCTACGGAGGCGGCGAGTACGACGAGGGCCAGGAGCTCATCCTGTCCGGGAACCACCGGTGCGACGCCGCCGTAGAGGCCGGCCTCGACGAGATCACGGTCATGCTCATCTTGGACCCGCAGTCCCGGGACCAGCTGATCGCCCGCCAGCTCTCCCACAACGCCATCAACGGAAAGGACGACCCGGCCACCCTCCAGGTCCTCTACGACCAGATCGAGGACGTCGACTGGCGGGCCTACAGCGGCCTGGACGACGACGCCCTCGACCTCCTCGCCGACGTCAGCCCCGAAGGCCTCTCCGAGGCCAACCTGGACTGGTCGACGATCCAACTCATCTTCCTGCCCAACGAGCTGGAAGCCGCCCGCGAAGCCATCCAGGCCGCCCGCTCCGGACAGTCCGAGACCTGGCTAGCGGCACGCGCCGACTACGAACAGACCCTCGACACCCTCGCGTCATCTCACGCAGCGCACAAAATCATCAACGTCACCCTGGCCTGGCACGCCATCGTCCGGATCGCCGAGAACCACCTCACCGACCTCCAGGCCGCCTACACGTTCCCGGACAGCGAGCCACGGCACACAGGACACGTCGGCCTGGAGACCGTCACCGGCATGCGCACACTCCCCGCCCCCGCAGCCATCACCCTGAACAAGGCCATCGCGGCAGCAGTAGGCAGGGAGGAGATCCCCGCCGGCGAGGGATGGCGCCTCCTTGAGCGCCTGGCCCAGGAGTACCTCACCGGCACCCAGGACGGCACCCCGTGACCCGCACCCCGATCACCCTCGCCCCCGACCTCGACCCATGGGAACGACAGCCCGGCGAGACCCCCAAGAAACACGGCCAGTTCGTCACCTACCGTGACATCGGACGCACCAGAACCCTGACGGAAGCCGCGCAAAGGCTGACACTCGCGTACGGGCACGTGAGGAACCTCGCGGCTGACGGACGCTGGCGCGAGCGGGTCGACGCCTACGACCGGCACCTGGACGTCCAGTACCAGGCGATGTGGCTGGAGGAGCGGCGCAAGGCCGCCGAGAACGACGCCAAGGTGCTGGGCGCGTCGATCGGCGTCCTGGTGCAGCGGCTACGGACGCTGCGCCCGGAGGAGCTGTCCACCGGGGACTTCATCCGCCTGATGGACGTCGCGATGCGGCATCGGCGCGTCCTGTTCGGTGATCCCACGGAGACGATCGTCCTGGCCGGCGACGGCGCGAACCCGCTGGCGCAGCAGTTCGCCGAGTTCGCCCAGCTCACCCCCGAGGCCAGGCATCAGCGGCTGGCTGCGCTGTCCGCATCGGTGAACCGACGCCTGAAGGCGGTCGACGGCACTGACGACGACGAGGAGTAGCCATGACGACCGTCGCGCGCGAGCTGGAGCACCTCGACGACACGGAGGTCTGGGGGGAGCTGCGTGCCGCTGAGCGGTCCATGAGCCGGGAACTGCTCCGGGACCCGACGACGCTCGCGCGCGGTCTGGACCCCCGCTTCCGGATGCGCCCGCACCTGAAGGTCATCAGCGATGCCCTGGTCGAGGTGACGCGGGGCGACTACGACCGGCTGCTCATTTTCACGCCACCGCAGGTTGGGAAATCGACCGTCGTGGCGGAGTGGTTTCCGTTCTGGTGGCTGTGCCTGTTCCCCATGGACAAGGTCGCGGTCACCTCGTACGGCGATGACCTCGCACTGCGGCGGGGCGGGACGATCCGCGGCTACGTCGAGGAGCACGGCGACGAGTACGACCTGCGCATGCAGCCCGGCTCGGGGGCGAAACAGGACTGGTTGGTGACGCGCGGCGGGGGCGTGCGGTCGGTGTCCGTCGGTAAGGGCCTGACCGGCTTCGACGTGAACCTGCTGATCGTGGACGACCCGCACAAGGACCGCGCGGACGCCGAGTCCGAGGCATCACGGCGGGCGCTGCACGACTGGTACTCGTCGACCGCGCTCAAGCGGCTCCAGCCGGACCGCAACGCCGTGGTCGGAATTCAGACCAGGTGGCATCCCGACGACTTCGCCGGGCGCCGCCTGGAGGAGGAGGGCCGCCTGGAAGACGGGGGGCGATGGAAGGTCGTCCACCTGCCCGCGCACGCCGACCCGAAGTTCGGCCCCGACCCCCTCGGCCGCGCCCCGGGCGAACCGCTGACGCACCCGAAGATCCCCACCCGGAACAAGGCCAAGCTGCGGGCCTGGTGGGCGGACATGAAGGTCACCTCGATCCCCAGGGACTGGCACTCGCTGTGCCAGGGCGACCCGCAGCCGGCTGTGGGCGCGCTCGTCTCCGAGGAGCTGCTGCGCCTCATCCGGGACACGACGACGAAGGTGGAGCCGCAGAAGATCGCCGTCAGCATCGACCCCTCGGGCGGGGGCCGCGACGTGGCCGGCGTCATCGGCGGGTTCCTCGGCGACGACGGCCGCGTGTGGGTCACCGACGATGTCTCGGCGCCCATGTCGTCAGCGGAGTGGTCCACCGCGGCCTCGCTGCTCGCCTACCGGACGCATGCGGCGATCATCTACGTCGAGTGGAACTTCGGCAGGGACATGTGCGTCCTGGCCATCCAGACGTCGTGGGAGAAGCTCCAGCGGGACGGGGAGATCCCCCCGGGGGTACTGATGCCCGCGATCCTCCCGGTCCGCGCCAAGCAGGGGAAGCTGCTGAGGGCGGAGCCGGTGGCGCAGCTGATGGTGCAGGACAAGGTGCGGTTCCGCGGCCTGTTCACCGACCTGGAACGCGAGTGGGCGACGTGGCAGCCCACCGACCCCAGCTCGCCCGGCCGGATCGACTCGTCGTGCGTTCTGGCGTACGGCCTGATCCCCGAGGCGAACAAGGGGGCCATCGTTCACGCCCCGCTCCCCACGGCCCCGCAGCCCGGCAGCGTGACGCCGCCGTCGGGGAGTTCGGCCGCGGCGTACGGGCGCCGCATCGGGAAATGAGACGGGGGGTGCATCTGCTGGCCAGGCCCCGCTCGGGTACGGGGCCCGGCCAGCGATCCCGGGGACCGCTCGACGCCGACAGCCGGGGATGCGCCACCCCTGCCGTCCGGAACGCTGCGTGCGGCATCACCGCCGACGTCCTTCCCGGAACGCGCGCTGCTCAGGACGCGCGATCGCGGACTGTAGCAGAAGCGGCATTCGCGGCGTTTGCATCGAACCCGGCATCCGGGACCGGCGGGTGCACCCACACCCCGGGGAGATCGAAAGCCGTACAGGGTTGATCACTTGCAGCGCACGGTTTGTCACGAATGACCTATAGTGCCCGCCGCAACCTGCACGATCCTCACGAGGGGCCGGTCATGATCCCCGTCTACGAGCTAGCCATCCTCGCCGTCGCGGGATACCGCGGCACACAGCTGGTCGTCCATGACTCGCTCCTGGACAACCCCCGGGATCGCCTCGATGCCTGGCTCGCAAGGAAACCCGAGTCGACAGCCCGGCTCGCCCTGGTCACTCTCATCGGCTGCGTCTACTGCGCGGGCTGGTGGGTGTCCGGCGCATTCCTCGCCGTCTGGCTCTACACCACCGGCCAATGGCATGACGGCCCCCTGACCGCCCACGTCGTCGAGTGGTTCGCCGTCGCGGGCGGGCAGTCCCTCCTCAACCGCTGGGACGACTCCCGCAAGGAAGCCGCATGACGCGCCCCGCCGTCACCGCAGCGGCCTCCCGGTACGTCGAGCGCCGCCTGACCCGGCAGAAGACCAGCACCGACCAGGGATGGCAGCTCCGCGCCTGGGAGCTGTACCACCTCGTCCCCGAAGTCCGGTTCGCGGCCACGTACGTCGCCAACGCCATGGCCGGCGCACTCCTCTTCGCAGGCCGCCGCGCCGACGACGGCACGATCGAGGCCGCCCCCGACGGCCACCGCGTCACCGAGATCGTCTCCGGCATCGCGGGCGGACCCGACGGCCAGGCCGAGATGCTCAAGGCGTTCGGGAAGCACCTCACCGTCCCCGGAGAGGGCTGGATCATCGTTCGCCCCAACGCGGACGTCCAGAACCCGGAGATCGCCGAGGACGGCCACGACTGGCGCGTCCTGTCCGTGCGGGAGGTCCGCCAGCAGAACGGCAAACTCCAGGCCGAGGTCGACGGCGAGGACATCGAGATCCCGGCCGGCGACCCGGATACCCTCGACCCGGACGGCCCGGTCGGCATCCGCGTATGGGAGCCCGACCCGGAACGCGCCATCCACGCCGACAGCCCGGTCCGCTCGTCGATGGATCTCCTCGAGGAACTCCTCCTCCTCAACGCGGCCGTCAAGGCCATCGCCCGCAGCCGGCTCACCGGGCGCGGGATCCTCCTCGTGCCCAAGGGCACCCGCTTCCCGACGCTCCCTCAGCAGAACGGCGCCGACGAGGACCTGATCGAAACGCTGATGACGGTCGCGGAGACCGCCATCCGCGACCCCGAGTCGGCGGCCGCCACCGTCCCGATCGTCCTGGAAGTCCCCGCGGAGTCCATCTCGGACTTCAAGCTGATCACCTTCGAGTCGAACTTCGACGAGCTGGCCATCCGCCTCCGGGAAGAGGCCATCAAGCGGTTCGCGATCGGCCTGGAGATGCCCGCCGAGATCCTCCTCGGCCTCGGCGACATCAACCATTGGGGATTGTGGGGATTGACAGCCGAGGCGATCCGGCTGGCGATCGAGCCGCGACTGGCGACCGTGTGCCGGGCCCTCACCCAGCAGTGGGTACGGCCCATCCTGGAAGCCGAGGGCGCCGAGGACTGGGACCGCTGGCTCGTCTGGTACGACTCCAGCCCGCTCCGGGTACGCGCCAACCGGTCGGAGACCGCGCTGCAGGTCTTCGACCGCAAGGCCATCTCCGCCGAGGCCCTGCGCCGGGAAACCGGCTTCGACGACGACGACGCCCCCGAAGCCGAGGAAATCGCCGAGCGGAACGCGGAGGAGAACCCGCCGAACGGACAGGACGACCAGACGGCGCCGGAGTCCGCCACGGACCTCCCGGTTGACGAGACGCAGGACGACCCCGACAGCCTGCCCGCCTCCGCCCGCCCGGACCGGACGGCGCTGGTCGCCGCCGTCGACGGCCTGATCTGGACGGCGCTGTCCGTCGCGGGGAAGAAGCTGGCCGGCACCCCGGCCTGCCCCCGCTCCGAACGCGGCCGGGTCCACCGCTCAGCACCATCGGCGATCCACACGCTGGTGCGGGTCGACCGAGAGCAGATCGACCAGTACCGGCTGTTCGAGGGCGCGTGGGAGCGCCTCCCGGAGGTCGTCACCCGCTACGGCGGGAACCCGGACTGCCTGACCTCCACCCTCGACGAGTACTGCCGGGATCTCCTGATCGCCGGGATCGGCCACGACTTCGACCTGGTGCCCAAGCTGCTGAACACATGCGACATGGCGGTGGCGGCATGAGTGCCCCAGCTGCGGGCGTCCTCAACACGGCGACCAGCGAGCCGCGCGAGGCCTGGTGCCCGGCCTGCAAGGCGTACACGGCCGCCGAGGTCGACGTGCACGCCCTGTTCCCCACCGGCCTGATGCTCCTCGGCACGCTCTCGGCGTGCGAGATCTGCGACGACCCCACCGACCAAGGAGGCAGCGATGTGTGACACCGAGGAACAGCCCAAGCCGTCGCCGCCGCCACTGCACACGGCACCACCCGGCCACTCCCGGGCCGGGCACCGCGTCTTCGGCTGGTGCTCACGCTGTACCGGCCGCGAGGTGTGGGAGGAGCTCCTCGCCTGGCGGACCCGGCAGAACCAGGCCGACGACAGGTCGGAGGCCCCGGACAGAGCCACCGCGCCGAGTAAGGAGGCCGCCCGTGGATGAGGAGACGCAGCAGGCCTTGGACGCGGCGGAGGAGGCTGTCGCGGCCGTCGTCGCGGAAGTCCTCGCCGAGGTCGCCGACGAGTTCGCCCAAGGCCTCGACACGGCGACGGAGATCGTCGCCGCCCGCTTCTCGGTCAGCTCAATCAGCCGCCTGTTCCGCCTGCGGGTGCCGCGCATCGTGCGGCGCCTCCTCGGCGTCACCGAGCAGGCCGCGCAGCAGACGGCCGACGACGTCGACGCGGAACTCCCCGAAACGTGGACGGACCTGCCAGAGCGTCACGACGAGGGCCGGGAGCTGCCGGACGCGGTCGCCTCCTACGTGACGGTCACCGAGCACCTGCTGAACGCCGTGGGAGACCGGCTCGCCGAGGCCGCCCGCGAGGAGCTGGCCGCCGGGGTCGACGCCGGCGAGGACATGGAGCAGCTCCGCGCCCGCCTCCGCGCCAGGTTCGCCCGCGAGGCCGCCCAGCTCGGCGACGCCCGCGAGGAGCGTATCGCCCGCACCGAAGCCGGACGGGCCTGGAACACCGCGGTGCTCGGCGCGGCGCAGGCCGTCGAGGGCCCTGACCGGCCGCTGGTGAAGCAGTGGGTCGCCCGCCGCGACAGCCGGGTACGGCACGACCACGACCAGGCCGACGGGCAGCTCCGCCTCCTCTCGGAGAGCTTCACCGTCGGCGGGGTCCTGATGACGGCCCCTCACGACCCGACCGCCCCCGCCGGACAGGTAGTCAACTGCCGCTGTGTGTTGCGAGTCCATCCCGAAGTACGGGCGGCGGCCTTGGATCCGCAACTGCAGGCGCGCGGGCCAGCCTTCGAATCCACGGAAGCGGGCAGTCTGGCCGCTGCTGATGATGGGAGCCACCTCATGGGCGGGATGATCGCCCTGGTACCGACCGACGACGACGCCGCCCGCCTGGCCCTGCCCGACGGGGAAGCCGTCGAGGAGCTCCACCTGACGCTGTGGTTCCTCGGCGGCGACGCGTCCACCTGGACCGCCGACCAGCGCAACGAGCTGATCGGGAATCTCCAGACGGCAGCCGCCGACCTCGGCGGCCCGGTCCAGGCCCACCTGTTCGGCGTGAACCACTGGAACCCCGGCGGCGACGACCCGTGCTGGGTGTGGGCCGTCGGCGACGCCGCCGACAGCGGCGAACATGCCCCGACCCTCGACCTGGCCCGCAAGGCCGCCACCGTGGCCCTGGAGGACACCCACGAACGCCCCGAGCTGCCCGCGCAGCACTCGCCCTGGCACGCCCACATGACTGGGGTCTACACCCAGCGGGCCTGGCCCCTGGAGGAGATGGTCGCCAAGGTCGGCCCCGTCACCTTCGACCGCATCAGGGTCGCCTTCGGCGGCGACCACACGGACATCCCTCTCGCCGCCCCCCAGGAGGACACCGACATGGCCGAGAACAATGCGGCGGCCGCCACAGAGGCCGCCCCCGCACCGACAGTCCGCACCTGGTCCAACCCGGACGAGACGGCGCTCGCCTTCGAGGACCAGGAGACCGGCGACGGCCGCCTGTTCACCTCCGGAGCCCTCTACTGGGAGAACGGGCCGTGGCCGCTCCAGTACGCCGACGAGATGGGCATGGGCCACGACGGCGCGGAGCTGGCCGGCGCCATCAGCGAGATGGGCCGCGACGGGCAGCGCCTCACCGGAGCGGGCCCCCTGTACATCACCCGGCCCGCCGGGGCCGACGCCGTCCAGCTCCTCGAGGAGGGCTCGCCCCTCGGCGTCTCGGTCGACCTGGACTCGGTCGACGTCGAGTTCGTCGACCGCACCATCACCGCCGAGGACGACAGCGAGGATGTGCTGTTCGCGTCGGCGCACGTCCCGTCGATGAGCGTGATGCGGATGGAGGACGGCTCATACTTCGTGTCGGCCGCGACCGCCCCCGAGTGGACCGCCGACGGTGGAGGCCTCTCCCGGCAGCGCCATGACGTCCAGATCATCACCAACCCGGGCGGCGTGGTCCCCGCCGAGGCGCTGCGCGCCGCGTTCGGCGCTACGGGCGTCCTCACCGCGGCGGCCGGCGACGCCGACGACGACAGCGGCATGGTCGTCTGGACGGAGAACGCGGGCGACCTCCTCATGCGGATCACCCGCGCCCGGGTGCGTGGCGCGACCCTCGTCGCCATGCCGGCGTTCGCGGGGGCCCGTATCGTCCTGGACCCGGTCGACGAGGAGACTGCCGCCGCGGCCCCGGCGCTGGATCTGTCGGCGGCGAGCGACACCCACGAGGCGGTCATCGCGTACGTCCGCTCCAGCCCGATCGCGGTCGGTGCACGGGAGGTCGCCTCCATCGTCGGCATCACCATGGAGCAGGCGCGCGGCCACCTCAACCGGGCGGCGAAGGCGGGCACCCTGGTACGCCTCGCCCCCGGCCAGTACACCGGCGCGTCGAGCATGCCCGAAGGGGAGGAGACGGCCGCCGCCGTCGACCAGGCCCTCGAGGAACTCGCCGCGTCGGCGTGGACGGCCATGCGCGACCTGCCGCCGATGCCCGCAGCCTGGTTCGCCGAGCCGACCACCGAGGAACTCCCGCCGGGCTCCGGAGGAGTCCACTACAAGGACGGCCGGGTGTACGGGTGGGTCGCGCAGGCCGGGGTGCCGCACGCGGGCTACCCGGGGAAGGACCTGACGATCGAGAAGCTGGCGAAGGCCGGCCTGGACACGACGCACTTCCTGCGGCAGAAGTTCGTCCTCGACGACGGCAGCACGGTCCGGTGCGGCACCTTCACGATGAACGTGCCGCACCGGCGGGACGGAGCCGAGTGCGAGGACGCGGCCTGCCAGTTCGACGACTCGCGGACCGTCGCGGGCGTGGTGACGTGCGGCATGTCCGACGGCGGAATGTGGTTCAGCGGCGCGGCGGCCCCGTGGCTGTCCGAGTGGGACATGCGGGTGTTCCTCGCCTGCCAGCCCTCGTACCACCTCAAGCAGGCGGCGCGCGGCCGTGGCTGGGAGCTGAGGGCGGTCCTGACCGTGCCGGTGCCGGGCCACTCGTCGGCGCTCGTGGCCGCCGCTGTAGAGCGCGCGAACCTCGCCCTGGTGGCGTCTGCCGTCGCCGCGGACACCGTGTCCGGACAGGATCCGGACGATGTCCAGACGACGTCCGCGAGCTCGGACGAGGAGGCTACTGACCTGGGCGGACAGCGTCCGGACGATGAGTCCGGATGGTTCCCGGACGCGTCCGAAGTCGCCGAGGTCGTCGTCGCGACGATGCTGACCAGCCCGGAGTTCCTCGACCGCCTCAACGCGGCCCTGGAGACGCGGGTCACGGAACGCGGCGAGATGGACGCCGAGATCGAACGGCTCGCCGCACAGATGGACCCGACCACCGCCGAACTCGCCGCCGCAGCCGTCGGCGGCCACCCCGAGGGAGACAACTGATGGCTTGTGGCTGCCAGAAGAAGAAGGACCTGTTCCGAGTCGTCACCCGGGGCGGAGCCGGCCGCGCGGTGTTCTCGAACTCGTCGAAGGAGACCACCATCGCCATCAGCAAGAAGTACGAGGGCAGCGTGGTGATGGACAAGGACGACAAGATCGTCCACACGAACGTGGCTCCCGTCTCCACCTCGGTGCCCAGCAGCGGGCAGCCGTCCGAGGTCGCCGAGTAGCCTGTCCCCTGGAAGCGTCCCGCCGCAGCTCAACGCGGCGGGCTACCATCTCTCACTGAAGCCGCTGGTTCTGGGCCGGGCCTCCATCGCAACACTGGAGACCCGTCCATGGACCCGATCGAAATTCCCGAGACTTTCAGCGCTCTCGACGACACGCAGCTGGCCGACCTGCTCACCCGGGCGAACGCGGAGTTCCAGGCTCTCCGTGGACAGGACACCGTCAGCGGCACCGATATGGAGCGCATGCGCGCCCTGGCCACCGGTGCCCGCGCCATCCACGCCGAGCAGGCCACCCGCCTGGACTCCGCGCGCGAGGCCGCCGCCGAGATCGACACCCTCGCCGCCGAGTTCGACGCCCCGGGACAGGACCCGGCCCCGGAAGGCGCACCGGCCGAGCCCGCCGCCGAGCCCGTCGCGGCAGCCGACCCGGCCGGCGACGAGCCCACCGACCCCGCCGCTGACCTCGCCCCGTCGGCGACGGCGTCCGCCCGGCCGGCGATGAACCTCGCCCAGGTCCGCCAGCGGCAGCCGCGCGTCCTTCCGGCCGCGCAGGCCGCCCAGCCGTACCTGACGGCGTCGGTCGACGTCCCCGGCTTCCGGTCCGGGGCGCGCATGGACCTCGCCGACCTCACCCCGGGCACCATCAACCGGGCCAACGCCCTCAAGTCGTCTGGCGGTGGCGTCGGCCTCGTCGCGAGCTACCACCACCCGTTCCCGGACGACCTGATCGTCAACGACCCGGGCAGCGCGCCGGAGGGCTCTAACGTCTCCCTGTACGCCTCCAGCCAGGCCCGCCTCCCGAAGGGCGACCTGGTCGCGTCCGGCGGCTGGTGCGCGCCGTCGGAGACCGAGTACACGTTCCTGCAGACGGCGTGCCCGGACATGCTGTGGGACGCCCCCGAGATCCAGCTCGCCCGAGGCGGCATCCGCTACTTCAGGACGCCGTCGCTGGACGTGGCCGCCATGACGTGGGTCCACACCGAGGCGGACGACATCGCCGGGAACGCCAAGCCCTGCTTCAAGATCCCCTGTGAGGAGCCGATCGAGGCCCGCTGCGACGCCATCGGCATCTGCATCGAGGCCGGCATCCTGACGCAGCGCCACTTCCCGGAGCTGGTCTCCTTCTACCTGCGGCAGGCCCTCGTCGCGCACGAGATCCGCATTCGGCAGGAGCTGCTGAACGAGGTCGCCGCCACGGCGACGCCGGTCACCATCGGAACGTCGTTCGGCGCGATCGCTCCGGTCTTCGCGGCCGTCGCCCTCCAGAGCGCCGACGTCATCGAGCGGCACAGCCTGTGCGACTCCATCAGCCTGGAAGTGGTCTTCCCCTGGTGGTCGCGGAACCTGTTCCTCGCCGACCTGGCGCGCCGCAACGGCGTCGACCTCAGCGAGGTGTCCGTCGCCGACGTGCAGGCCCTGTTCACCCCGCTCGGGGTGCGCGTCCAGTGGGCGCGCGGCCTGACCTACGACCTCCCGGCGGGCAGCCCGCCCGTGAACGCGGGCATCGGCGGGGCGACCCCCGCGACGGTGTGGCCGGACCAGATCCAGTTCCTCATGTACCCGGCCGGCCAGATCCAGATCGGACGCGGCGCCGAGGTCAACTTGGGCGTGATCCACGACAGCGCCAAATTCAGCACCAACGACTACACGGCGGCCTTCTCGGAGGAGTGCGTGACGATCGTCGACCGGTCGATCGACACCCGCCTGGTCACCGTCCCCGTCTGCCCGTCCGGCGAGACCGGCGCACAGACCCTCCTGACCTGCCCGGCGGCGTGAGCCACCTCCACCCCTGACGTGCCGGGCCTGTGACCTGACACAGGCCCGGCACCACCCATGAGCAGACAGGAGGCCAGCGATGCCCTCGACAGGACTCCGTAAGTACGTCGAAGCCGTCCCCGGTGACCCGCTGCCCCACGGCCTCCTCGGCGGCTGTGCGGACATCATCGACGTCACCGACCCGCACGAGCTTCTCGGCACCGACTGGCGTCCCCTGTCGTGCTCCGAAGCACACGACACCACCTGGTGCCCCGACCCTGACGCGGTCGTCCCGCCGAAGACGTTCGACCGGCCCGGTACCTGTACCGCGGCCCCCGTCACGATCTACGCCGGCTCCGAGTGCACGACCATCGGCTACACGTACGAGGAAGCCACCCGGCATGCCCGGGAGACGCTCCGCATGGGCGAGCAGCGTGCCCTTGAGGAGTGGCTCCAGCGGGACGTCCTGTGCTCCATCGGCGAGGACAAGACGCCGGTCGCCGGCGCGGTGTCCGTGTCGCAGGGCGTCAGCATCCTGGAGGACTGGCTCGGCACCGAGTACGGCGGGACCGGCGTCCTGCACGTCCCCGTCGGCGTCGGCGCGCTCCTCGGCTGCTGCAACATCGTCCACCTGACCGGCGGGAACCCCGTCACCCTCGTCGGGAACTGCGTCGTCCTGGGCGCCGGATACGCCGCGAACGTCGGCCCCCCGGACTGCACCACCGCAGACCCGGGCGAGGCCTGGCTGTACGCCACCAGCCCCGTCCGTATCCGCCGCGAGCCGCCGGCCACCGTCCCCGGCAAGGACGGCGAGAGCGTCGCCACCCTCACCAACGACCGCCGTGTCCTCGTCGAGAGGACTTTCGTCGTGGAGATCGCCTGCTGCCGTGCCGCTGCGGTCCGCGTCAAGCTGTGCGCCGAGTAGGAGACCCGCCCATGAGCACGACCATCCGCGTCCAGCCCGCCGCGCGCCTGCGCCAGGAATTCGCCCTGTGGGGGACCAGCCAGCACCCGAAGATCCACACCGTGGCGCCGAACACCTTCGCCGTGCCCGCCGGCCTGTACACGGAGATCCCTGAGCCGCTCCTCATCGGCGCCCTGGTCGACGGCCAGCGCTACGTCTCCCCGGACGAGCAGGAGCCCACTGTGGCGCCTGTGACGGGGGAGCAGTGGGCCGAGCCCGGCCAGCCCCTCCCCGAGGTCCCAGAGTCCGCGTACGGCCCCGACTCGGTGCCGCTGACCGTGGAGTTCGCCCCGCTCGAAGACGCGCCCGCCGACAGCGACCCAAGCGACTCGGATGCCGGTACTACCGCAGGGGGGAGCGTCCTCCCGGAGCCCGAGCCCGGCGAAGCCTCCGCCCCGGCCGAGGAGTTCACGGACAACCCGTGCCCCGGCTGCGACAGGTCGTTCACCACCGCCCGGGGCCGGGACACGCACTTCCGCATCGCCCACGCCGAGGAGAGCTGACCCATGCCGATCGAGCCCCAGCCGTGCGCCGGGTCCGGAGCCGGCTCCGACGCCGTGGACGTCGAGCAGACCCTGCTCTGCGATGTGATGCCCAACGGCGATGTCGTCGGCTCGGCGCTCGCTGTCTACGAGTACGACAGCAGCGGCGCCCCGGTCGGCGCCCCGGTCTTCGTCAACCCGGTCACCGGACTCCCGTACGTCGCACAGGGCGTCCTCCAGCCGTGCGGGGACACCCTCAGCCACTCGGTAGAGATCCTCTGCGACGTCAACGACGCCGACGGCTCCTCCGTGCAGTTCGAGCGGGTCAAGACGATCGGCCCGGCCGGAACCGTCCTGTCCGTCTCGGACTTCGGCCTGGACGGCGCCCCGTACGTGCCGCTGAACTCGGTCCAGACCTGCGACCCGCTGGCGAACTGCACCCCCGAGTCGAACCAGGACCTGAACGCCGAGTGCGGCCCCGGTGAGCCGGTCGTCACACAGGTGCTGCTCGATGACGTCAGCAAGCCGCTGTCGAACGCCGTCTTCAACGACGACGACACCGCCGACCCGCTGTGCGGCGGCACCTGGGACCGCCCGGCGGACGAACTCCCGCCGGGCTTCCCCGTCGCGGAGACGTTCCGGAACACGACCTTCGACCAGCCCGGCCCTGTCATCCAGGGCCAGCCCGCCCCGCCGTTCCTCACCGCGGGCCCCCCGACGAACGACGGCGCGGGAGCGGGCTGGATCCGCCTCTCGGACGGCTCCTACGCCTCAAACGGCATCTGGCAGGTGCCCGCGCCCTTCAGCACCAGCCAGGGCATGAACGCCGCCGTCACCCTCGCCAGCCACGACGGCACCACGCCCGGCGGCGACGGCCAGTACTTCGTTTTCACCGACGGCTCGGCCGGCACCCAGGCCACACCGATCGGCGGCTTCGGCAACCTCGGCCTGAACAACTGGACCGGCGGCGTCTTCGCCGTCGTCCTCGACGAGTACGGCCAGTCCTGCTCCTGCGGCCAGGCCCTCCCCAGCGACCCGAACGCCGGGCCCTGCGGATTCTGCCCCAACACGATCAGCATCCAGCGCGCGGGCGCGTCCCGCGTCGGCGCCTCCTGCTCCTGCTGCACGATCGCCTCCGCCCCGCTCGCCCCGAAGGCGATCAACCAGACCACGCGCTCCCAGCCGTTGCGCCTGCTGACCTCCGTCATCTCCGAGGGCGGCCAGACCTACGTGTCGGCGTCGGTCGACTGGAATGACGGCAACGGCCCGATCCAGTACTTCGACCGCGTCAACATCACCTCGTGCATCACGGTCCCGCCGACCCTGCGCATGGGCCTGTCGATGAACAGCGGCGGCGCCTACCAGGCCATCAAGGAGGCGCGGGACGCGGTCGCCCGCCCGGCAGGCGTGTCCAACTGGCGGGCCTTCCCGGTCACCACGGACCCGATCCCGGCCTGCGTGACCCTGGTCAACATCAACGCGTCGGTCGACGTCACCCCGAACGACGACGGCTCCCAGACCGCCGGTAACGGCAACCCGGAGCTGTACTTCTGGCTGGTCAACACGGCGACGAACACCGTCCTGGACCGGGACCAGTACAGCATCATCCCGAGCCAGCTCGGCCAGGTACAGACGCTGTCCGTGAGCGCGTCGGTGCCCCCGGCGGACGTGCCGAACCTACGGCTGTACGTCGGCGCCGAGTCCCGTGACGAGGTCGGCGAGTACGACACGACGTGGGAGAACCTCACCGTCGACGCCACCGGCGCCGGCTGCCCGGCCACCCCGCGGCGCACGATGGAGATCTCCGCCCGCTGCCCGATCCCCGTCACGATCGTGGGCGGCGGGACCGGGGAAGGCGGCGGCGGTGGCACGACGGTCGTCAACACCCCCAGCACGTTCGAAGACCAGATCATTTGCGCCACGGTGGGCGGCACCCCGCAGACCGCGTTCCGCCGCGAGGTCCGCACCCCGGACGGCGGGATCGAGGTCACGTTCCTCGGCTTCAACGGGCTGCCGATCACCCCCGACGGCGGCTGGACACCCGGGCCGTGCCCGCAGCAGGCAGGCCAGACCCTCGGCCCCGTCTGCTGGGTCTCCAACCCGCCCGTCGGAAGCAGCCAGAGCGGCTTCATGACGCTGGACGAGAACGGCGACCCGGTCCTCTACGACACGCTCGGCGCGGTCGTCCCCGCCGGCGCGTACACCATCGTCGTCTGCCCCCAGCTCACTCAGCAGTCCCACGTGCTGTGCGACTCGGGCAACGCCGGGCACCAGTTCCTCCGCTGGTACATCGACAGCCCGATCCTGGGCGTCTCTGACCAGCAGTGGGATTTCGAGCTCGACGGGTCCACCCCGTACGCCGTCGTCGGCCCGGTCGCTGTCTGCGGCGACACGGGCCCCTGCCGGGACTCCAGCACGGTCCTGCTGTGCGACGCCCCCGCCGATGACACCCTGACGGTCACCCCGGCGATCACAGACGGCACCGTCGCCGACGTCAACCAGACGCAGTTCACCAACCTCCCCGGCGCGTACACGACGCTGTGGACGGGAGGGACGCTCGCCTACCCGGCCACCGCGGGCCCCGGCCAGCAGTACCGCATGGCCGTCGGCCGGCTCACCGCCAGCCCCCTCGGATGTGACGACGCCTCGGGCACCCTGAACGTCAGCGTGCGCGTCACGCAGAACGGGCCCGGCACGGGCCAGGCCTGGGACGGCGCTCTGCGCGTCTTCCGGGGCACGACGCTCATCGCGGACTCCCCGGTGCGCACCTACGCCCCTCCCGGCTGGGTGCAGACCCTCACCGCGTCCGTGCCGGTCACCGCGGCGGACCTCGCGGCCGGGGACATTCGCGTCGGTGTGGTGCTGGAGAACTTCCACGGCACCGCGAAGGCGTGGACGGCCGATCAGTTCTCGGCCTCGGTCGAGCTGGCCGGCTGCGACGCGACGTCGGCGGTGCAGTTCCTTCGGACGCTGGTCACGGACTGCGAGACCGGCGACGTCGTGGCGACCACGGACACCGACCTGGCCGGTGCCCCGTACGTCGTCACCGGCGACGTCGGGCAGTGCACGCCCGTGGTCCAGGATCCGAGCGCCGGCGCTGACACCGAGGTCGTACCGCTCTGCGACAACGCCACGGACCCCGCTACACCCTTCCTGCGGCGCCTCACCTTCGACGACGCCGGGGTCCTCGCCTCCACCGTCGACACCGACCTCGACGGCTCGCCGTACACGGTGTCCGGCAATGCCGTGGTGTGCGGAGGCACCGACGCGGCTGGCCGCGACGAAGAGCTGATGGTCCTGTGCGACGCCACCCCGACGCGGTTCCTGCGCCGGTACAACTACGACTCCACGACCGGCGCGCTCGTCTCGATCGTCAACACCACGCTCGACGGCTCGACGCCGTTCGTCCCGGTCGGTGCCGTCGGCGTGTGCACCACAGCGATCGCTTCGGACTTCGATTTCCTGTCGACGGTCCTGTGCGACAGCAATGGGACGCAGTTCATCCAGCGGCTGACGTTCAACTCGGCCTCGGGTGCAGTCACCGCGACGACGAACACCACCCTGACCGGAGCGGCATTCGTGCCGGTCGGCGCGGTAGCCCTGTGCTCGAACTGCTGCCCCGTCGTCATGGGCAACGGCTGCACCAACACCGGGTCGGGCTTCTACACGGCGATCCGTGCCACGAACGGCACGATCAGCCTGATCGACTCCGTGACCGGCGCGACCGTCCTTGCGGCGAACATCATCCCGTGCCCGTCGGACAACACCGTCCGGACGCTCACCGCCCAGGGCCGCGTCCTCACGAACGCGACGCCGTGGACTCCGGGCGCCGACGTCGCCGGCACCCTCACGAGCCTGACCGTCACGGGCGTGGGCGGCCTGTGGGACCTGGTCGACTCCAACGGCACCGCCCTCACCGGCCTCCCAGCCGGGCTGACGCTGACGTGGTCGGCCTCCGACGACAACACGCTGACCGGCCCCCAGTCGGTCACGCCTCAGGCCGGAGCGAGCGTCGTAGCGAACTGGACACAGAGGTGAGGCGCCCGTGAGCGTCCCCTGTGACTGCTGTCCCGTCGCGGCTCCTCCCCGGTGCGCCATCGGGGAGGTGCCGTTCGCCTCGGCGGTCGTGTCCGCGAACCCCGCAGGCTTGACCATCGTCAACCTCGCCAGCACGATCGACGGGACCGTGGGCGCGGACCTGTCCGGCTTCGTCCCCCCGGTCACGGAGGCCGTCCTCGTCGCCAACCCGACGACCGCCATCGACTACGTGTTCCCGAGCCCGGTAGACAACCTGGTCCGGCTGCGCTGGGCCAACGGCGGTGGCGGCGTCCTGACGGATCAGGACGGGTTCGGGCTCATGACCGTGACGCTTCTGAACGCCGGGCTGATCCCGCTCACCACGATGCCCTGGGACGTCACCGCACCCCTCGGGAACAACGGCCCGGCCCGGCAACTGGACTTCGCGGCCGTCAACGGTGTCGCGCGGGTCCGCTTCTCCGGGTTCCACAAGCAGAACACGGCGGTCATGGGCGCGGGCTCTCCTCTACTGCGGCAGGTCGAAGCCTTCGTGTCCGGGCCGGTGTTCCCCTGCCGGCGCAGGGGCGGCACGCTGGAGTGGTACAACGAGGCTGGCAACCTGGTCCCCGCCGCCGAGGTCGGCAGCTGCACACCGGCCGTGCCACTCATGGTCCCGCTGGTCACCATGACGGAGAGCGCCCTCGGAGACGACGCGGGCCTCGGCGAGCGGATCTGCAACGTCGTACCCGCGGTGACGAGCTTCACCGGCTACACGCTCCAGCCCGGCACTTGCTACGACGGATCACCGGCCAACGGCGACACCTTGAACTGGGCCGGGCCGCTGTCGTCGGTGTCGATGAGCTATGAGTCGAACGGCAGCGCCTCGGCTGGCGCCGCCTTGGTCGCGTTCTCCGCTCCGTCGATCGGGACGGTTACCTGGCCGGCTAACGGCGTGAAGATGGTCGCCGGCGAGGTCCGCAGGTCCAACCCGCTCATCGGTGGCGGGTACGCGACGATCACCTACCTCGCCCCGGCGGGCGCCCCTGCGACCGGCGCGCCGAGCCAGGATGGCGGGCCCAACATCCGCATCGGCCCGGCAGCGCTCGCGGCCTTCACGCCGTACCGATTCCGCATCGACTTCTGGGAGCCGTAATGGGAACCTCCGCGGGCTACACGCCGGCCGCCGTCCCAGAGTGCCCGTACGTCGTCACGCAGACCTGGGCTTCGGCCGAGGCGCTACGGGCGGGCGGGGCCCTCAAGGAGAACTGTGTCGTCACCGTTCCCGGCCCCGTCATCGGGACGGCCGGGAACACGTCGGCGACCTTCATTACCCTCCAGCCGGTGTCGGCGACGGAGTTCGCCGACGAGGCGCTCGTCAACACCGCCTTCGAGCTGGGCGCCTGGCAGGGCACGTACGACTTCGCCGCGCAGAAGCTCACCAAGCTGGCAGACTCGTCCGGCAACGTGGCGGTCGACACTGACCTGACGTTCGACACGGTGGCCACGCAGGTGCCGTGGCACCTTGGCGCCGCGCTCGGCGTCGGCGGCTGGCGGGACAACTACATCGAGGACACCACCCTCACGGCCGCCGACACGGTGGTCCTGGCGAACCAGTTCGTCGGCAACACGCTCCGCGACACGACGATGGACTTCACGGGCTGGGTCTCTGGCGCCATCACGCGGACCAAGGTCGAGGGCACCGGCACGCACGCCATCACGGGCGCGTTCGCGAGCTGGACCAACTCCGACATCACTGGCGGCTCGACGGTCAACGGCCGGATCACGCTGAACAACTCCCACATCGAGAACTCGTCCCAGGTCATCAATACGGCCGGCCTGACCAGCTCGGCGACCGGCCTCACCAACGCGACCATCAAGGGCGCGTCGGTCCTGACCGTCCTGGGCGCCGGGAACATCACGGTCTCCGGCGGTTCGGTCGTCACCAACGGCTCGATCATCACGACCGAGGCCGTCGTTCCTGCGGCCCGCTCCATCAACGTCAGCGCCGGGTCCGAGATCAACGGCGCTACCCTCCGCGTAGACGGCACCGGCACGGGCGGCATCACCCTCACCACGGCGCGCGTCTACGGCCGCCCCTCCGCCGCACCGACCGACTCGATCCTGCTGTCGGGCACCACGACCGCCGGCTCCATCAGCTACAGCCGCGTCGACGTCGACTGCGGCGTGGTCGGCGCCGGGCCCGCGCACTCCTGGGACGGCGTCCAGGGTGCGATCATCTCCGACTCCATCCTCCGCCAGGCGCGCATCGTCAAGGGCGTCGCGGCACACGCGTTCCAGATCGCCAACGGGTCCGACATTCTCGGCGGCATCATCACGGCGAACGGCACCACCACCGGCGCCGACGCCCGCTTCTCGATGACCTTCTCCCGCCTCACCAGCATGGCGATCACCCAGCTCCCGGCCTCCAGCGGCAGCATCTCCTTTAACAGTTGCAACCTGAACAACTCCCTGATCGAGATGACGTCCGGCCCGAAGAACCTGAGCCTGACCGACTGCCTGATGAACGGCATCAACCAGGCGTCGAACTACATCAAGACCTCGAACACGGCCAACACCAGTACCGGCATCGCGCTCAGCGGCACCGAGATCAGGGAAAACGGCCGCCTGGACATCACCGAGACCGGCGCGGGCAGCTTCATCCAGGTCAACCGCTGCGTCATCAAGGGCGGCGTTCTGGGAGGCTCCTTCGGCCGGATGCTGATCGACGGCACGAGCGACGCCTTCTCGGTGAGTAACTGCGTGGTCGATGACGGCATCTTCACGGTCACGAACGCGGCCGCCGGTTCGCTCACGTCGCCGACCTCGGTCTACGACATCAAGGTCGGCTGCGGTGGCACCTTCTCAGTGGTCAACCCGAGCGCGGCGGCCACCCGCCAGTTCCGCCACATTCGCATCCAGGGCCGCGCGGTGTTCTCGGCGCTCAACACCTCTGGCGGTCCGAACTTCGACGTCTTCGGTATCGAGCTGTCGGACGAGTCGCAGCTGAACCTTCTCGGCGCCCTCGCGGCACCGGTCCGGGACATCGACATCATGGGCCGCTCAGTCTGCAACGTGAACATCGGAGGCTCGATCCAGAACCACCGCCAGGACCAGGAGACGGTCCTGAACACCGGGGCGTTCAGCCACTTCTGGACGGTCTTCGAGCTGCGGAACCCGCTCGCCGTGGCCGTCCCGACGCCGTTCACCTGCACAGCTGCCAACATCGGCAAGCTCCGGTCGAAGGCGTTCGATGACTGGATTGGCGTATGATGACTGCATGTCTCGCACACCTCTGGATGAAGCCCTCGCGCTCATCGACCTCATGCTCGTCACCGGTGATCGTTCGCTCTGCTGGCCCTGGCCGCACGGCAAGGACTCGAACGGCTACGGCCGCGTCTACGGCGGCCAGGTGCTCGTCAGTCACCTCGTCCTGGAGCAAGACGGCCGACCCCGGCCAACAGCCCCTGGCGACCACGCCCTGCACTCCTGCGACAATCCGCCCTGCTTCAACCCGGCCCACCTCTCCTGGGGCACGAACAAGCGGAACGCGGGAGAGCGCGAGGAGCGCGGTCTCGGTGGCGGCGACAAACGCCGGGGCGAACGGAACGGCCGGGCGAAGCTCACAGACGCTCAGCGCCAGGCCATCCGGGACGAGCACGTTCCGGGGTACGGCAACTCCAAGGCCCTCATGCAGAAGTACGGCATCTCCCAGCCGACTTTCAATCGAGTGCTACGCGGCAAGTGACTGGATTGGTGTGTAGCCATGAGCGTTCACGGTGACTCTGAAGCACTCACCATCGAGGGGGCCGGCTCAGCCGAGAGCCTGGTCGACCCGGCGCTGTTCGCCGGGCGCACGCTGGAACTGAAGAACAACGCCAACGTCGCCCAGACCTGGTCATCGGTCGGCGCCACACCGTTCGTGGTCGGAGGCGCGAACGTGGCCACCCTGACCATTCCTGTCGGCGAAGCGCGCAGGGTCTACAGCAACGGCACCCGCTGGGTCCTGGTCAGCGGCTCCGGTTCTCGCCCGTTCTTCGCCGCCACCGCCGTGACGGATGCCTCGGGCAACGCGACGTTCGCTTTTCCCGCCGGCCTGTTCTCGGCCGCGCCCGTGCTGGACGTGGCGATCCAGTTCGCGGCCGGCTCCAACCCGATCGACTACCGGGCCACGACGCTGACCGCGACCTCGGCCGTGGTGAACGTGAGGCAGTCCCCGACGCTCGTCGTCCTGTCGCTGTCGGTGCTGGGCGTCGCCGCACCTATCGCCGGGGTGACTGTGCACGCCATCGCCACTCCCGCAGGCGCGACGCCCTGATGCCGTACAGCGACGCCGAGGGCAAGGACGCGGCCCTCGCCTGGTACGAGGAGATCCAGCCCGGCACCGTCATCGACGTCGGCGCCGGGTCCGGCACGTACGCGCAGGCCGTCCGCGCCCACAGCTGGTGGCAAGGCCGCTGGACGGCTGTGGAGGCGTGGGAGCCGTACGTCGACCGGTTCGGCCTCCGCAGTCTGTACGACGCCGTGGTGGTCGCCGATGCCCGCCAGCTGGTCGCGCCGTTCTACCGCGCTGACCTGGTCATCGCCGGGGACGTTCTGGAGCACATGCCGCGCGCCGACGCTGTCCGCCTCCTCGGCAAGGCCCGTGCCCACGCCGCGCACCTGATCGTGTCGGTTCCGGTTCTCCACCTCGACCAGGGCGCGGTGTACGGCAATCCCTACGAGGTGCACGTCGACCACTGGACCGCCGACCAGATGCGCGCCGAACTCGGCCGGTCCGGGACGATCAACGGCGAGCTGGTCGGCGACGTCCTCGCCTGCTTCTGGTGGTCTCGGTGACCATGCGCATCCTCGCGTTCCTCCAGGCGTACGGGCAGCAGGAGCACCTGCGGTCGATGGCTGCGGCCGGCCACGAGGTCCACGTGGTCATTTCGGGCCGCGAGCAACCAGGGCCGTGCGCCGAAGACGGCGTGAGCCTCAGCGTGACGCGCGGCGTGGGAGGCCCGTGCGTCAAGGACGGGATGAGCTTCTGGTCCCTCGGATTCTGGTGGCATGCAGTGCAGACCGTTCACCCGCAGGTCGTCGTCGTGGACCGGCGAGACGCGAAGATGCTGCGCCTCACCGCGGACCTGCGGGTCCGGCGCCTGGTGATCGATCAGGGCGATACCGACGTTGGGGAGTTCGAGGAGGCGTGCATCGGCCTCCTGCCCTTCCAGCAGCGAGACGCGGCGCGCACGCCGATCCCCGTCGACCCGCTCGCGGGCCAGCCCGTGAAGGTCGTGGCGTGGATCCACTACGGGGTGCCGTACCGGCGCGCCGGGTCGGAGACCATGCTTCACACGATGATGCGGGCGCTGAAGTCAGCGGGTCTGCCGGTGGCGGTGGTGTGCTCCTCGATGCCGGACGCCCCGTCCGCCTGGGAAGTCGACGACGTTCCTTACCTGCGGCTCGGGACGCAGCCGGCGGAACTCTTCCTGCAGCGGATGGAACCGAGCGTCCTGGTCACCCACCACAACTACGCGGCCCGCGCCACGGCCATCGCCCGCAGGATCGGGGCACGGCCGGTCATGCTGATCCACTCCGACCTCGACTACTCTGCCCGCTCCTTGGCCGCGCGCCCGGATCTGGTGGTCCTCAACACGGAGTGGGTGTGGGCTTCCCTGACGCCCCGGTACGTCGAGGTCGCCGAGCTGCCGACGCTCGTCGTGCGCCCCCCTGTTCGCCCCCAGGAGCACCGCACGGAAGCGGCGGGGGACCGGGTGACCCTGGTCAACATGAGCGCCGACAAGGGAGTGGAGACGTGGCGAGCCATGGCCGGCGCACTGCCGCACCTGCCGTTCCTCGGCGTCGCCGGGGCGCATGGCCAGCAGCTCACCCTGCCCTGCCCGCCGAACGCCCGGATCATCGGGCAGACCTCCGACATGCGGCGCGACGTGTGGGCGCACACGCGGGTGCTGCTGATGCCGAGCCTGTACGAGTCGTACGGCATGGCTGCAGTCGAGGCGCTGGCGTCGGGCATCCCCGTCATCGCTCACCCCACCCCGGGTCTGCGCGAGGCCCTCGGCGACGGGGCGACCTTCCTCGACCGCGCGGACACCGCGGCGTGGGCTGCAGCAGCCGACGAGCTGTACCAGGACGGGCCGCGTCGCCGTGCTGCCGTCGCGGCGGCCCTCGAGCGCAGTGCGTTCCTCGCCGAGCAGACCGACCGGGAGCTGGCGGCTTGGACCGACGCGGTGCGGGACTTGACGAGGCGCTGATCCCGAGCCGGGCCATCAGGGCGCGGCCTGGCTATGCTGGTCGTAGTGTCGCTGGCGTTAGGCCGGGCCTCCTGCGCTTCTGGAGGTCATCGGCATGACCTGTCCCCTGATCGCAAACCTCGACGTCGTCCGGCTGACACGTCTGGACTCCTGCGGCCGGCCCGTCTGTGGCGCCGACAACGCGATCCCCTTCGACTGCCTCGCCTCACTGGCGATGAACGTCAACTCGGACGACGGCACGGACGTCGAGTACAAGGCCGCGAACGGCCGCGTCTGCGGCTACAAGAAGGGCTGCCCGACGTTCCGGGGCTACGACATCGAGCTGAACTTCTACTCGGTGTCCCCGGAGATCATCGAGATCGCCACGGGCAATCCCGTGGTCTACGGGTTCGACGGCAAACCGATCGGCTTCGACGACTGCTCGATCCAGTGCAAGCAGGGCTTCGCACTGGAGGGCTGGGCCGAGGTCGTCGGCGAGGAGATCTGTATCACCAACGGTCTCGCGTCGGGCGAGTGGATCTACTTCCTGCTGCCGTGGGTCACTAACGGCCTGCTCGGGGACATCGAGGTCGGCAACGAGGCGGTCACGCTGACGATGCAGGGCTCGACCCGCACCAACGGCGGCTGGGGCGTCGGCCCGTACAACGTCCTGGAGCAGAACGCTGCGCTCACCCCTGGCCCGCTCCTCACCCCGCTGAGTGCGAACTGCCACCGGCGGATCATCACGACGCACATCGCGCCGCCGACCGCGACGTGCGAGTACGTCGACGTCACCGAGGGGCTGTGCCTCGCCAGCTGAGGACGTCTCGACGTCACAAGCGAGTAGCCGGGGACCTGATCGGTCACCCGGCTACCGCTCGTTCCCGCGTCTCAGACGTGCTTCCAGCCCGCTCGGCTCACAACGCGGTGGGCCGTCGACTCAGACACGCCGAAGCGGGCACCCAGGGCCGCGTAGGAGATCCCCCCGGCTGCGTACTCGGTCCGCATCTTGGCCACGTCGGCGTCCTCCAGCTTCGCGCTCCAGCGGCGAGTGCCGCGCGAGTGGCGGTCAGCGCCGACCATGTCCTGGACGTTCTGATCGCTGTCCCCGAGCGTCAGGTGGCGGATATTGATGCATCCCTCCTCGCCCCGGTGGCAGGTATGCAGGACGTGACGCTCTCCGGGATCGCCGTGCGCGATGATCCAGACGGCGCGGGACGCGTGCACGGCCTTCGCCTCGGTGGCCAGCCGCCCGTAGTTCCGCACGCGGGGGCGAGAGGCGTAGCCGGTCAGGATGATGCACTGATCGGTGGTGGCGTGGGCCGCTGCGGTCAGCTCTTGCATGACGTCGCCAACGCGCCGCTTCATCTGGCGCGTTGCGGGGTCGGTCCAGTCGTGCGTCCGCGCCCACTCGTAGCAGGCGGAGCACCACCAGCCAGCGCAGGTCTTCGCGCGCCGGTAGCCAGGTTTGCCGTCGACCACGCAGAGGCGGGACGGACTCGTAGACTTGCTCATGTTCGGACCTCTTATCCAGGTTCGAGCCGGGTCCGGGGCTGTTCGCGCAGCCGCCGGACCACCCATTTTAGGGGTAGATCATGACGGCCCCGGGCGATATGGACATCGTGGTCCCCGTGCGCGAGGAGGCCACCAACCAGCAGCTGCGGTACGCGCTGCGGTCGTGGTGCGAGAGCTTGCCCCACCGCAAAGTGTGGGTCGTCGGCTACCGGCATGACTGGCTGGCCGACGATGTGGGCCACATCCCGATCTGGCAGACCGGCAGCAAGTTCGAGAACACGACGGTGGCGATGCGGGCGGCCTGCGCGCACCCGGAGGTGTCGGACCGCTTCGTGTGGTGCAACGACGACACGTTCACGATGGGGCCGCTGCCCGACGGGATGCCCGTGCTGCACCGCGGCCTGGTCGCCGACGTCGAGAAGCACTACGAGGCACGCGGCTACGGGGCCTACCTGCGGGGGATGCGCGAGACGCGGACGGTGCTCGCCGAACTCGGCCACCCGGAGCCGCTGTCGTACGAGCTGCACGTTCCGATGCCGGTCGACAAGGCGGGGATGGTCGCCGCGCTCGACCAGGCGCCGCAGCTCGACGGGATGCATAAGCGGACGCTGTACGGGAATCTCGCCGGCCTCGGGGGCGAGCAGATCGGCGACGTGAAAGTGGCGCACCGAGGCCCTCGCGGCTTCGGCCCTGAGTCGCTGTTCCTGTCGACGATGCCGGACAGCTTCACGAACGGGCACGTTGGACGGTTCATCCGGGCCGCGTTCCCGCTGCCCTGCCGGTACGAGCGCGCTGGGAGGCGCTGATGCCGATTCAGACCGGCCCGTGCGAACCGTGGCCCACGAAGCTGTGCTGCACCACCGAGGGCGTCGAGGCCGAGGATCTGGAGTTCTGGACGATGGTCGCCTCCCAGGTCTTGTGGGGGCTGTCGGGGCGCCGCTGGGGGCCGTGCCCGGTGACGGTGCGGCCGTGCCGCAAGTCGTGCATGGACGGGATGCCCTCGTACGCGGTGCTGTGGCAGTCGACCGGCCCGTGGATCCCGTACATCGACTCCTACGGGCAGTGGCGCAACGCCTCGGTGTGCGGCTGCCGCTCGGACTGCTCATGCGGGGAGCTGTGCGAGGTCTACCTCGCCGGGCCCGTGCACGACGTTCAGGAGGTGACGATCGGAGGGGACGTCATCCCGCCAGAGGCGTACCGCGTCGACAACAACGGCATGCTCGTGCGTACCGACGGGGAGTGCTGGCCCGACTGCCAGGACATGGGGGCCCCGGCCGGCGCGGAGAACACGTTCGTCGTGCGCTACCGGTATGGCCTACCGCTCGACGAGTCCGCGACCGCGGCCGTGTCCGAGCTGGTCTGTCACCTGCTGAAGGGCTGCGGTGGCGGGTCGTGCGGCTGCAAGTCCAACCGGAACATGACCCGCGTCAGCAGGCAGGGCGTGGACTACGAGTGGGCTGACCCGACGGTCATCTACAGCGAGGGCCGCACCGGGCTGCCGCTGGTGGACATGTGGCTGAACATGGTGAACCCGTACCGGCTCAGCTCGCCGTCCCGGGTGTACTCGCCGGACTTCAAGCGGCCGAGGTTCACGTCATGGCCCTGATCCTGGAGTCCGTCAACGAGCTGGCGACCGCGGTCCTGGCGTGCGTCTGCCAGGCCCTCGAGGCGACCGCGGCGACGGTCGAGAACCAGCCGGGATGTCCGTGCCGGTCGTGCGTGGTGCCGGGCACGCCGGCGTGGGACTCGTGCGAGGACCCGTGCGACGGCTCCGACGACACGGGTGGCCAGCTGACCGTGCACGTCGCGCGGATCTACCCGACGACGGAGTTCCCCACGGAGACGCGGGAGGTCCGCGGCCTCAAGTCGTGCTCGGCGACCCGCATCGCGGTCGAGCTGGTCATCACGCTGCTGCGGTGCGTGCCGACCATGGACGAGGGAAGCCAGTGCCCGCCGACGTGCGAGGCGACGGCTGCGGCCGCCCGGGTCATCCAGATCGACTCGGCGACGGTCCTCAACGCGCTGCTGTGCTGCGTGCCGTCCATCGGGGTCAGGCATCGTGGCCCGCTGTACGTGATCGGGCAGCAGAAGACGCTCGACCCCAAGGGCGGCTGCGGGGGGATCGAGCAGCGCGTCACGATCGCGCTGGCGAGCTGCGCATGTCCGGACGAGGAGTCGCCGTGAGCGCCGAGGTCCGTATCGACCAGGGGGCGATCCAACGGCTGCTGCGGCGCCGGGGAGGCAAGGCGTACAGGCAGATGGAGGAGCGCGCCCGCCGCGTCGCCCGGTTCGCCGAGGAGGAGGCTCCGGGCAGCATGGGCGACTTCGTGTCGTGGGATGTGGTGGTCGGGCCGAAGGGACTGCAGGGCGTCGTCCGCTGCAACCACCCGGCCGTCCTGTTCGTGCTGAAGGGGACGCGGCCGCACATCATCCGGCCGCGCCGGCGGCAGGCGCTGCACTTCTACGTCGACGGCACGGAGGTGTTCACGAAGCTGGTCCGGCATCCGGGGACGAGACCGAACGACTTCATGGCGAGGGCGTTGAGGCTCGGCCGGTGAGTCGGAAGGCCGTGGCAGACTGCGGATGTGCGCTTGATGCCTGGGTGGGCAGTTCGCGTCACAGAGAGGCCCCGGGATGGTGCTCCCGGGGCCTCGCCCATACCCGGGGCAGTTTGTCCCGATGCCCTACTCTTTGCGGTCGCACGCCGCTGGCTGTGGGCCGGGCGTCAACGCGCGAGAAGGGCATCCCCGTGGCACAGAAGCAGTTCGCACTCAGGACGGAACCGCACGTCGCCCAGATCGGCGCAGACCTGGAGCTCCGCTTCACGGCCGAGGTCTACGGCGACGAGTTCCTCGACGCGTACGCCGAGCTGCAGGAAGCGCAGGCCGCGCTCGGCGCGGCAGACGGCGACATGAGCAAGCTGACTGGCGACAAGCTGCGGGTCCTGTACACGGCGATCCGTACGTTCCTCTTCAAGATGATGACGGAGGAGTCCGCCGACCGCTTCCAGCGGTTCGAGGTCCACCAGGGTGATGCGGTCGAGGTGTTCCGCGACCGGGCCGAAGCCGACCTGTATGCGGGCCGGCTCGAGGGTGCCGCCCGCGTCGTGGACAAGTCGGTGCGGCTGCCGGACCGCGTCCTGATCGAGCTGATGGAGTGGTCAGTGGAGCTGTACGGCGGGGGCGGTGAGACCCGCCCTACTGGGCCGTCCAAAGGATCCTCGGCTGGATCGAGGCGAACTGGGACGCGTGGGAAGGCTCCCTCGCGCTCCAAGGTGTAGACCTGCGACGGTGGCGGCTGTCGACCATGGTGAATGCGGCGGAGGCCGCCATCATGGGCAGCGCCGAGGACGAGAAGGGGCGGGCCAGGCTCAAGGCTCAGCTGTACGCCCCGCCGAAGGGCTCCAGACGGCCCCAGGGCGGCCGTGCGCGCCCGCCGGGTATGCGGATGACGCGGGGGCAGGCTGGGGATCTCCTAGCGGCTGCTGCGGTTCAAGACGCCCAGGCCGGGAGGGGCTGACCGGCTAATCTGGGACTCGCCGCTGGCGCTAGGCCGGGCATCCATCACGACTTCGTGAGGGTGCCCGATGGCCGGCGAAGAGGATTTCGGGTCAGCCCGGATCACCGTCGATCTCGACGAGAGCGAAGCGGAGTCGGATGCCCGGCTCTTGGGCCCACGTCTCCAGCGGGCGCTGAACCGGGCGACCCGCAACCTCGGCCGGACGATCCGCGAGAACATCACGGCCGGTCTGCGCGAGGCAGCCGTCTCGGTACAGGTCACCCCAGATCTGGCTGACTTCGCCGCGCGGGTGCGGACGGCCCTCGTGGGCGAGGACCTGACGGTCCCGGTAGCGCCGGACCTGGCCGACTTCGCGGACCGCGTCCGCCGGGCCCTCGCCGGTGAGGGTCTCACCGTTCCTGTCCTGCCAGACCTGGCTGACTTCGCTGCGCGGGTGCGGACGGCTCTCGCGGGCGAAGGTCTCACCGTTCCCGTCTTGCCGGACCTGGCTGCCTTCGGTGCGCGGGTGCGGACGGCCCTCGCGGGCGAGGACCTGACGGTCCCGGTCCTGCCGGACCTGGCTGCCTTCGCCGCGCGGGTGCGGACGGCCCTCGCGGGCGAGGGCCTGACGGTCCCGGTCCTGCCCGACCTGGCCGACTTCGCGGACCGCGTCCGCAGGGCCCTCGCGGGCGAGGGTCTCACCGTTCCTGTCCTCCCAGATCTGGCGGACTTCGCTGCGCGGGTGCGGACGGCGCTCGCCGGCGAGAACCTGACGGTCCCTGTCCTGCCCGACCTGGACCGCTTCTCGACGGCGATCCGGGGCCACAGTCTCCCCGAGCTGCCGGTCACGCTGGTCCCCGACCTTGACCGGCTCAATCGGGCGATCCGCGGCCACAAGCTGCCGCAGGTGTCGCTCGACATCCTCCTGAACCTGGATGCCCTCGACCGCCTTATCCGGGGGCACAAGTTCCCTCGGGTGTCGCTCGACCTCGTCCCGGACTTGACGGGCTTCCTGGAGCGCCTCCGCGCCCTCCTGGCGGGCGAAGAGGTCAGCATCCGGGTCGTCCCCGACCTGGACGACTTCGACGCCCGTATCCGGGCGCACAACGCCCCGGACGTCACGGTCAACGTCAACCCGGACGCCGACCGCTTCGGTCGCGCCCTCGCGGGCCTGGGCGGTATCGCGGGCCGCGTCGGCAAGGCGCTGATCGGCCTGCTGAAGGTCGGCGCGATCGGCATTGCGCTCGCAGGGGCCGCGCAGGCCGCCATCGCGTTCACGGCGGCGCTCGCGCCAGCGCTGGGCATCGTGGCTGCGGCGCCCGCCGCGTTCCTGGCCTTGAAGGCGGCCACGCTCACCCTGACTCTCGCCCTGTCCGGGGTGAAGGACGCGTTCACCGCGGCGCTGACCGGTGACGCGAAGGAGTTCGAGAAGACTCTCAAGGATCTGTCCCCGGCAGCCCAGGCGGCAGCGAGGGAAGTCCGGGCGTTGAAGCCCGCGTTCGACTCGCTCAAGAAGAGCGTCCAGAACGCGTTCTTCAAGCCGCTCAAGGGGCAGATCGAGGCCACGGCGAAGGCCTTGGGCGGGCCCCTGAAGAAGGGGATGACCGCGGTCTCCTCCCAGTTCGGCCGGCTGGCGTCCTCGGCGCTCGGGTTCGCGAAGTCGTCCTCTGCGGTCAAGCTCCTCGACGGCGTCTTCGGGGGTCTGAGCAAGCAGCTCGGCGCGATCAAGTCGGACACGGTCGACCGGCTGCTGACGGCGGTCGCCAAGTTCACGACGGCGACGCTGCCCGCTTTCAAGGGGCTAGGCGGCGGCATCGACGGTGTCGCCAACAAGTTCGCCGGGTTCCTGGAGAGGGCCACCGAGTCGGGCAAGGCGCTGTCGTGGGTGACGAACGCCCTCACGGTGTTCCGGCAGCTCGGCGCGATCGTCAGCAACGTCGGCGGGATCCTCGCCGGCGTCTTCAAGGCGGCGCAGGGTTCCGGTGGCGGGCTGCTGGCGAACTTGAAGGCGGTCACCGCGTCATTCGAGGAGTTCGTCAAGTCGGCGAAGGGTCAGGAGGCCATCGGCGCGATCTTCTCGACGGTCGCGCAGGTCGCCTCACAGCTGGGGCCGATCCTGCGGGCCCTGGTCACGCAGGTCGGGGCCATCGCTCCAGCCCTAGGGCCGATCTTCACGACGCTCGGCCCGGCGCTGGTCACCTTGATCACGTCGCTGGGGCCGGCTCTGGCGCAGATCGCGCCCGCGCTCACTACGGTCAGTGCCGCGCTGTCGGAGGCTCTGTCCGCGTTGGCTTCGGGCGGCGCGCTGACCGCTGTCGGCACGGTGGTCGGCCAGCTCCTCGCCGGGCTGGCGCCGCTGCTGCCGCTGGTGGGGTCGCTGGCGAACACCGTCCTGGCGGTCCTGGCACCCGCCTTCCAGGCGGTTCTCGCGGTCCTGAATCCGGTGATCTCGGCCCTGGTCGGTGCGCTCCTGCCGGTCCTGCCGCCCTTGACGCTCGCCTTCCAGTCGATCCTCGCGGCGGTCATCCCTCTGGGCGTGGCCTTGGGGCAGGTCCTCGGGGCTGCGGTCGCGTCCCTGGGCCCGCTGCTGAGCGTCCTGGCAGCGGCCATCGCTCAGGTCGTGGTCGCTTTTATCCCGTTTGTCCAGCAGCTGACGGCGGCGCTGCTGCCCGTCCTGCCACCGCTGCTGGCAGCCTTCCAGGCCATCGTCGCCGCGGTGGTCCCGCTGATCGCACCGATCGGTCAACTCCTCGCTGCCTTGGGCCCGCTGGCAGCCAAGATCGTCGAGTTGCTGGCGCCGCTGCTCCAGTTCGCGGCAGTCGCGGCGCAGGCCGTCGCAATCGAGATCCTCGTCCCGATCATCAGCGGGATTGTGTCCGCGTTGACCGGGTTGGCGAGCGTCCTGACTACGGTCGTCGGCTACATCACGGCGTTCGTGGATGCGTCGATCGCCGGCTTCCAGTTCATGTATGACGTCCTGGTCGGGAACTCGATCATCCCGGATCTGGTCACTGCGATCCTCGGGTTCTTCGCGAGCCTGCCGGGCCAGATCGTGGGCGTCCTCAGCTCGCTGGTGTCGTCGGTCGTGGGCCTCTTCAAGTCGATGGCATCCTCGGCGCTGGCAACGGTCTCCTCGTTCATCTCACAGGCCATCGCCTTCCTCCGCAGTCTGCCGGGGAAGGCCCGCGCCGCCCTTGCCAGCGCGAAGTCGGCTCTGGTGTCCGCCGGAAAGGACCTGATTCTCGGCTTGATCAGCGGCATCAAGTCGACGGCGGGCGCGCTCGTATCGGCAGCCAAGGGCGTGGTGAGCGGCGCGGTCGACGGGGCGAAGAACCTCCTCGGAATCAGCTCGCCGTCGAAGGTCTTCATCAAGATCGGAAAGGACACCGGGAAGGGCTTCATCATCGGGTTGACCGGCACGGCGGCGGAGATCCAGCGGACGTCGGAGAAGATCGCCCAGTCCATCGTGAACGCCTTCAAGGGCAAGAAGACCAGCATCGACGACGCCCTCGTGCGGCTCATCCAGGACGGCAACAAGAAGCTCCAGCTGCTGGCGAACCGGCGGGACGCGATCGTGAAGCGGCTCGAGGAGGCGTCCAAGTTCGCGGCCGACACCACGGCGGCGGCGCTGGCGACGGGCTCGCTGTCGTCGCTCACGCAAGGGGAGGGCGAGGACAACACCGACACGGTGCTACGGGGCCTGCGGCGCGCCATCGCCGGGGTGAAACAGTTCAACGCGGAGATCACGGCGCTCGCCAAGCGGGGATTGCGCAAGGACCTGCTCCAGCAGGTGATCGGGCTCGGCCCGGAGCAGGGCGCCGCGCTCGCGCGGTCGCTCGCCGAGGCCGAGCCGGCCACCCTCAAGCGGATCAACTCACTGCAGGCCGACCTGGTGAAGGCGTCGACGAAGCTGGGCGTCACGGGTGCGGATGCCCTGTTCGACGCGGGGACGCAGGCGGGGAAGGGTTTCCTTGCCGGGCTGAAGGGGCAGCGCAAGCAGATCGAGCAGCTCATGCTCGACATCGCCAAGGGCATGCAGCGGGCCATCCGGGCGGCGTTGAAGATCAAGAGCCCGTCGCAGGTCTTCGAGAAGATCGGCGACCTGACCGGCCTGGGCCTGGAGAAGGGATTCGCGGCGCGCCTGGCTGCGCTCCAGGACTCGGCGAAGTCGTCGGCCGAGTCGGTCGCCGCGGTGGTGGCCGCCGCGTTCGCCGCGCTGCCCTCGACGGTCACCGACGCGCTCGGCAACATCTCTGCGAAGGTGCTGGCGCAGATCAAGAGCGGGCTGCCCGCCGGGGCGCGGAACCTGCTGCCGTTCGCGGACGGCGGGATCGTCAACGAGCCCACGATCGGCCTGCTCGGCGAGGCCGGCCGCGAGGTCGTGATCCCGATGACCAGGCCCTCGAGGGCGCGGCAGCTCGCGCAGGAGTCCGGACTGACCGACCTCCTCGCCACCGGCACCGGCGGACGCCGCGGGCCCGGGAGCGGGATGGTGCAGAACAACACGTTCAACATCAGCGAGGTCGGCGACGGGCGGGCGACCGCTCACCGCGTCGTGACCCGCCTCGCCCTGGCCGGGAGCGGCCTGTAGTCCTTCGATCCGAAGGCGCGGCCGCGCGTCCTCGCCTTCGGATCGAAGCGGTCAGGCTGCTGCAGCCGTCTTGCGGGCGCCGCGGACCGTGGCGAGGACGGCCCGGCCGACCTTCGCCGCGCAGGCCTGGCTGACCCCGGCCGCCTTGGACCGGTCGGAGCGTAGGACGTGGTTGCACTCCGAGCAGCGCACGACCAGCGCGGGCACGGCCGGCTCGGGTCGCTCGACGTCGAAGAGGAGGGACTGCCCCTGCGTGACGGCGGCTGGGGCGGGCACTCGGGCGGCGCGCTTGCTCATGCCCCTCAGGATGCCCGAGCGGGGCCCGGCTGGTCGTGGGAATGAGCGGCGGATGGGTGCACACCTAGACTGGCGTGCGCGCCGCTGGCTCTGGGCCGGGCCGTCCTGCTCTCCAGGAGGTAGGCCCTGTGGCGCTGCTCGACTACGTGACCCTCGGCGGGGTCGAGATTGTCAACCATGTGCGGCTGAACGCCTACCTGGACGCCGAGTCGGTGGGCTCGCCCCTCACGTCCGCGACGGCGTGTGTGTGCCCGACGCTCACCTCGGCGAACCTCAGCGAGGACACCGCGTACACCAAGCCGGCCGAGGATCCGGCGCCCTGGTACGACGCGGCTGTGCCCGAGTCGACCGAGTTCGCCGGGGTGCTCCTGCTGAGCATCGAAGGCCTCGACGAGAACCCGGTCAAGCGGAGCGTCACGAACGCCATCAGCGGCGGCGGCGTGCTCGGGCCGGCCCGCGTCCTGCCGCGCACGCTGGTGTTCACCGCGGTGCTGCTGGGCAGTACGTGCTGCGGCGTGGAGTACGGGCTGCACTGGCTGACGGAGGCCTTGCAGGGCTGCGCGGGCAACGAGTGCGACGGCGACTGCATGGAAATCCTGTCGTGCTGCCCCGACGAGGAGCTCGACCACCTGTGCCTGATGGACGGCTACCGGCGCACGCTGCGCCGGGTGGCGCTGGTCGACGGCCCTCGCGTCCTGGAACGCGTGGGTGAGGGCTGCACGGTCGGCGAGTGCTCGACTGGGGCGGACATCCTCACGGTGGAGTGGACGCTGGTCGCGGCGACACCTTGGCTGTGGACCGACCCGGTGACGATGATCGAGACGAAGCCGCCGATCGACGCCAGCACGGAGTGCATCACCTGGTGCATCCACGGCCAGAACGGCAAGGCGAACTGCGTCGACCTGGTCGCGTCCTGCCCGAACGGCTCGATCGGCGTGACGCCAGTCGACTCGTGCACGGGGCTGGCGTGGCCGGTCGACGAGACGGTCGATGAGTGCGACTCCACGTGCCGCCTGAAGCCGTGCACGGATGCGACGGCGTCGTGCGCGGACCCGATGTGCATGACACCGACGCCTCCCACGGTCGCGGAGCTGTCGACGTGCTACTGCCTGCCGCTGGCGGTGGAGCGGCAGTGCTGCGACATGGACCTCAGCGAGTGTCCGGCGTGGAGCACGGACGGCGTGATCATCAACGTCCGCGCGGGGAAGACGGACCTGCGGAACCTGACCATCACCATCTATGAACGGACCGACGACCAGGCGGCCCTGACGTGCGAGCAGGTCGCCAACGCCAGCCGGTGTGACGCGCTGGCCAGCTACACCATCCGGTACATCCCGGCCGGCGGCGCGGTCGTCATCGACGGGCAGACGAACCGGGCGACCGTCGAGTGCGCGGGCGTGTGCGAGACCAGCCCCGATGTGTATGGCGCCGACGGCGGCCCGTTGACGTTCCCCTCGCTGAACTGCGCGTCGTACGTGATCTGCATGGAGAGCGACGTGCAGTACCCGCCTGCTGATGACGCCCTGGTCCTGCTCTCCGTCACGGGACGGGGCTTGTAGCTACCCTGGCGGTCGATGCCGACTGGTTTTGGGCCGGGCCTCCGTCCACTGATGTGGGGAGGTCCGGCCTTGGCCGTTGCCGGGTGTGGATCGCATGCGGCGCGCATCATCGACCGGGGTGGCGGCATCGTCACCGAGGCGAGCGTGCTGACCGAGGTGGAATGGCACCGCGCCCTCGATGAGACGTCGACGGCGCGCGTCACGATCATGCCTCAGGGCGACTGCTGTGAACGGTTGGGGAAGGTCCGGTCTTGGAGACACTCCCTGGCAATCTTCCGGGACGGCATCCTCGTATGGACGGGGCCGATCATCGGGATCGAGTGGCGCCAGGGCGAGGTGGAGGTCAACGCTGCCGACATCAGTGCGTGGCTGTCGCGGCGGGTGCCTCACGACTCGATCATCTTCACGAACGTGGACCTCATGCGGGCGGCTGAGTGGCTGATCGCCGACGGGTTCGCGCCTGACGACCCGGGGCACGCTGTGCAGACGGTCGGCGAGGCCGGGGTGTACGGGTCGCGGGAGTACACCAAGGACGTGGGGCAGACCTTCGACCACCTCACGGACCTGGCGGAGACCGGGATCGACTTCACGGTGGTCGGGAACACGATCGTGCTGCTCCCGGAGACGCACACGGCGACCGTCGGCCGGCTCAGCGACGCCGACTTCCCTGACGGCCTGGTCGTCGCCGAGGACGGGGCGTCGCTGGGAACGCGGTGGGTCGTCGCGGGCGACGAGGACGGGGACGTACTGGGGTCGGCGGGCGGCTCGCACGACTACTACGGGCTGCTGGAGCGGTACGTGGAGAACACGTCCGTCCCGGACGACGCGTCGGCGGCCGCCGCGGCGGCGGCGAAGCTCCGCGCCAGCCTGCCGGTGCCGGTGTTCGTGGACTCGCAGCAGGTCACTATCAGCCCGCTGGCGGCCGTGGAGGTGAACAAGCTGGTGCCGGGCTGGTGCCTGGACATCACGAGCGCGGAGACGTGCCGTACGGTCGCCCAGCGGTTGAAGATCGTGGGGCTGACGGTGACCGAGACCGGCGGCGACGGCGACGACCCGGGCGGCGAGAGCGTGCAGGTGCAGGTAGCTGTTACTGGAGCGGAGGCGACGAGCTGATGGCGCTGCGTGGCGGACCGCCGAGGCGGCTGCAGAACAACCCGTTGGGCGGGATCCTGCGCGACCTGGATCGCCGGTCGAGGACGACGACCAGGAGGAAGAAGCCCGCGCCGCCAGAAGCCATCGAGGGCCCCCGCGGTCCACGAGGGCCGCGCGGCGAGCAAGGCCCGCCGGCGGTGCCGTCCGCCGGTTCGGTCGTCGAGACGGGCGACGACGGGCGCGCCGTATGGGCGTACCCGGAGCGGTACGAGGAGGCTCCGGTGCTGACCGCTGTCGCCATGTCGGAGCGGCCCGCCGTCGTCGTCCTCGAAGACGTCCAGGAGGGCTTTGCGGTCGTCAGGGTGTGGCAGGTGCGCCCCGACCCGGTGTCGGGGCTAGCGTGCCCGGTGGGGTCCGGGGTGCGGGTCCATGTAACGGCCCGGCCCGCGCGGGCGTCCGGCTAACCTGATGGGCGATGTCGCTGGTTGTGGGCCGGACTCACCTTTCGTTACTCAGGGGTGAGCTATGGCCAGCGTTTGTGTGTGCTCCGACTACTTCACGGTCAACGACGACGGCGAGCTGTGCCTGACCCCGGGCTCGACCGGTCTGCAAGACCTCCTGGTATTCAGCGACCCGGGCACCTTTCAGTTCAAGAAGGCCGACTATCCGAAGCTCGCGCGGGTGCGGGTGCGCGTCCAGGGCGGCGGCGGGGGCTCGGCGGGCGTGGACGCCGCGGCGGGCGAGTGCATCACGCGCCCGGGCGGCAGCGGGGGCGGGTACAGCGAGTCCCTGATCGACGTCGCGACGCTCGGCGCGCTGGAGAACATCACCGTCGGCGCGGGCGGCGCGGCCGGCACGTCGTCGTCCGACGGAGGTGCGGGCGGGGCGTCATCGTTCGGCGGGTTCGTGACCGCGCCGGGCGGCGCCGGGGGTACCTCGACGCAGGGGTCTGGTACTGCGCCTGACACGACGTCGGGTGTCGCGGGGCCGCTGGCGGGGACGGGCGACTTCCGCATGGGCGGCGGCGCGGGTGGAGGAGCGATCCGGCTGAACGGCACCAACGGGCTGTCGGGGTACGGCGGGAACTCCTTCATGGGCACGGGCGGCTTCCAGCGCGCCACCCAGGGGACGGGCACGGGACCGCGCGGCTTCGGCGGGGGAGCGGGCGGCGCGCTGTCGTACGGCAACGCTTTCGACGGCCTCGCGGGCGGATCGGGCATCGTCGTCGTCGAGCTGTACTACTGACGTCCGGACGGTGTCCGGACGCGGTGTCCGGACGGTGTCCGCCCAGGTCAGCGTGTTGTATGTGGACGCATACGGATGTCGGCCACCACCGATCCGCAGCAGGCCGCCGCATGGCTGCAGTGGTCCTCGGTGGGCATGGAAGGCCTCGTGTTCAAACGCCTTGATCAAACTTACGTGCCCGGCTGGAGAGGATGGCGGAAGTACCGGTCCCGGCACAGCACCGAGGCCGTGATCGGCGCGGTCACCGGCACCCTGGCTGCCCCGACCACGGCCCTCCTTGGGCGCTTCGACGCAACCGGCCGGCTTCAGTACACCGGCCGCACCACCGTGCTGAACGCGGCCGCCCGCCAGGCCCTCGCCCGCGAGGTCCAGCCTGGCCGCCGCGGCCATCCATGGACCGGGTGGACCTTCTCGGCCGGGCGGTGGACCGTGACAGTGCCAGGTACGCCACGTCTTCCGCACGCCCTATTCCGGAAGCCCGCTCGGTGATCGTGGCGGTGACGGCAGGTCCCGGCACCGGAAGGGCTGCCCGTAGGTGGCACTCAGATTCCGCAGTGACGCAGATCACAATCCTGTTTCCAAGATCTATTGCCGTTTTGCATGTCTGCCGCGCCCAGAGAGTAAGGGCATCGCAACTTGGAGGACTTTGATGATCTCGCCCAATGAGTCTCGGCCGACGCCGGCTTGCCCCGCAGAGGCGGCGCTAACCAGCGATGAGGCACGCGACATGAACAGCCTGCCCGGCGCCGACTTCGAAGCCGACGCCGAGCCGCTCGGCTGCGACTTCGCCATGCACGACGCCGGAGGGCGGCACGCGGTCTGCGCGCAGATGCAGTACATCGCAGGGAAGGTCATTCTCTGGTGGCTGTTGTGGGACGACGATGGCTACAGGGAACTCCGAATCGCGCCGGGATGCCGCCGAAGCGTCGTCGCCGAGAGTTGTCTGCTCATCTGGGACCACCCCGGCGAATGCAACCAGGACTGCGGCTTGACCCGTGAAGACCTGAGGGAAGCGCTGGACTCCGCACGTCGGAAACCGAAGGAACTCGCTGACCTGGGGTTTCTTAGCGCTCCAGAGTGGCGGGATCCCTTGCCTCTCGGCCGTTCCTCCCGTTCCCAGCGCCGGATCTGCCAAGGTAGCCCTATGGCGACCGTCGACCGACCGCACCGATTGGGTTTCGCAGGCATCCCTGCTCTTGGCGCAGGGATTCTTGCCGTCATTGCGTGCGCGGCGACCGGGGTAGAAGCCACTCCCTGGGCCCCGCTGGCGGCTGCTGCAGGAGGCGTGTGGGGCTACTGGTACTCCGGGCGATGGTCAACTTCCGTAACGCGGTAGGACACCTCAAGCTGCTCATTTCACCGGTCCGGACGGTATCCGGATGGCGTCCGGACGCTGCGATGTACCCTCGTTGCGAGCTGCTGGCGATAGGCCGGGCCGAGGACTCCGACCAGGGAGCAACCTTGGCTAGGTGCGGATGTGGCGGGGGAACCTGCAACTGTGCGGTGGTCGCCGGAACGGGCGTGACCGTCAGTGGAAGCGGGTCGGCGGGCAACCCGTTCGTCGTGAGCGCCGACAACCCGGACTGTTCGGTCATCCGGGCGTGCCTCTCGGCGGGTAACGGCGCCTCGTACAGTGCGGCGTCCGGCATCATCTCGGCGCGGACGTCGACCGACCCGAACAACAACGTCACCTTCGGCGGCGACGGCGGCCTGTACGTCACGACGAACTGCGCCCAGGTGCGGCAGTGCTTCACCGAGGGCAACGGCATCGACTACGACCCGGTCACCGGGGTCATCGCGGCCAGGCCCTCGACGGACGCGGGGAACAACGTCACCTTCGGCGGCGACGGCGGCCTGTTCGTCCCGACCGGGGCGGCGACGGTGAGCGTGCAGTGCGGCCTCACAGGCGACGGCTCCGCCGGGAATCCGCTGGCCGCTGCTGTCGCCGCCTGGAGCTATCCCTGCGACCTCGGCGCGAACGCGGGCCTGGTCTACTGCGATCCGTCGGGCAACCTGCGCAGCGAGCCGCGCGGACGGGCGACGTTCACGCAGGTCCTCATCGACAACGCGTACCCGTCGGTTGCCGTGCCCACGGTGACGGAGGCGACGGTGGAGACCCGGAACCTCCAGATCGACAACCCCGACCTCTGTCGGCCGGCGTTCGTCATCGTCGAGGTCGAGCTGGACGTCGACCTGCGGCTGCCGGTCAACGGGACCGCGATGTACGGCATGGGCGGCGACGACACGGTGTACGTCGAGAACCGGGGCAACGCGACGCAGAACAACGTGCACTGGCAGACCACCAAGGCCTACAACCGCACCATCCCGCCTGGCGGGAGTCTGGTCGAGCCGTTCCCCATCACGATGGGCCTGGGCTCCAACGGGGCGACGTACCAGCGGATCCAGACCATCGAGCGCGCGTTCATCTTCAACCTGTGAGGCCCGTCGTGAGTGAGCACACCCTGTACTACCGCAACGCCAACGGGTCGGTCTCGCGCGTCGTCACCAGCCTGGACGCGGACGACATCCGCGTGCAGGGCGGCACGGTGCAGATCACGGAGGCCGAGTACCAGGAGGCGTACGCCGAGATCCAGCGGGTGAACGAGGAGGGCAAGACCGAACTCGCCACCGCGGACCGGGAGCGCCACGTGGAGGACTACGAGGCGCTGCGCGCCGCGGGCATTCCGGAGGCGACCGCTCGCCGGCTGTCCGGCTACACCAGCGACGGTGACATGTGATCGCGCCTCGACCGTCCGTCGGCCGGATGGTGCACTACGTCAGCATGGGCTCGCCGGTGAGGGCCGACGGGACGCAGGCGTACACGGCGCAGTGCCGGGCAGCGACGGTGACCGAGGTGAATGTCGAGGAGCCGCACCAGGTCGGCCTGTCGGTGCAGAATCCGACCGGGCTGCACTTCCGCCCGCTGTCCGAGGGCGGCTGCTTCCTGTACGACCCGCCCGGCGGCGGCTGCTCGCTGGAGCCAGGCGACCGCCGTGGTGGCACCTGGCACTGGCCGGAGCGTGTGTGATGGCGTGGTGGGGGAAGGCCATCAAGCTGGAGTTGCAGCCCGAGAGCGACGACCAGCCCGCGATCCGGCCGACGCAGGTCATCTTTCACAGCGAGGCCGCGCCGTGGGATGAGCAGCGGCTGTATCGGTACTGGCGGGACAGCACGAGCTTGGAGTCGCATTTCGGCGTCGACTTCGACGGCTCGTGCGGGCAGTTCATCGGCACCGAGACGAGAGCGGACGCCAACGCGCAGGCCAACCGGCGCGCGGACGGCACCGGCGCCGTGTCAGTGGAGACCGCCAGCAACACCGACTCCACCGACCCGTGGACGGCCGCACAGATCGAGGTCCTGGTCGAGCTCGGCGTATGGGTCCACGAGCGGCATCCGGAGGTGCCGCTGCGGATCTGCCGGACCTGGGACGACCCCGGGTTCGGCTATCACTCGATGTTCCCCCAGTGGTCGACCGGGGGCACGGCGTGCCCCGGGCCCGCCAGGGTCAAGCAGTTCCGCGAGGTGGTGTTCCCGCGGATCGTCGCGCGCGCGAAGGGAGACGACGTGGCACTCACAGACGCGGAGATCGAGAAGGTCGCCAGCAAGGCGGCCGCTCTGGTGCTGGCCGGCGTGTGCAAGGCGGTGTGGCTGACGGACGGGGTCCTCGCCGTTCCGCCCGAGTGGACGACGCCCGACAACCCGGAATGGATGGCGGCTAGCGTCCTTGTCGACCAGGGCAAGCACGTGCGGGCCCTGGAGACGAAGGTCGCCGGGCTCGCCACGAGCGGGCTGACGGACGCGCAGGTGAAGGCCATCGCGGACAAGGTCGCCGCGACACCTGCGCTGGCCGACGCGATCGCGGCCCGGGTCGCCGACCAGCTCGCCGCGCGACTGGCGACGTGATGCCGGACCCCACCGGGATCGCAGCCTTGGACCAGGTCCTCGTCTGGGGCGGCGCCGTCTCCATCGCCCTCGGCATCGGCACGGGCTTGTGGCGCGTGGGTCGCGTCCTGGTGCGTATCGGGAAGGGCGTCGACCAGTACCTGACGGACTGGTACGGGGAGCCGCCCCGTCCCGGCGTGGCGGCTCGCCCCGGTGTCCTGGAGCGGCTGCAGCGCACTGAGAGGCAGGTGGACACGCTGAATGGCCGGGTGGAGCAGCTGGCGCACGAGATGCAGCCGAACTCCGGGGCATCGCTGCGGGATGCGATCGACCGGGCGAACTGTCAGCTCGCGCAACTCCTCCCCGAGGGCAGTCCGTGTGTCCGGCATCCGGAGCATGATCCGCCGTCACCGGCCGGCCCGGCCGGCGAGTCCTGACGGATGCCGCAGCCCGCCCGCACGGTGGGCTGCGGCATTTGTGGCATCCTGTCCTGCCGTACGAGACGGAGGACGCCGTGCCCACTGATGACGCCGCCTTGGCCACACTGCTTGCCGAGCTGCCGCAGAAGTCGACGCTCGACATGTATGCGGAGCTGGAAGCCGCTCGCCGGGCCGACGCGGAACGGCCCAGGACGTACACGATCATCCCTGAGCCGGTGCATCCGCCGATGTGGCCGGCGCCGGGCTCCGGGATCATGAAGTTCCCGTGTGGGCTCGGCTGCGGGTGGGCGCACGACGAGGACGTCTACGCCGACGGCGGCGACATCCTGGCCGTCCCCTTGGGGGCCTCATCCGAGGAGATCGGCTGCCTGTTCGCCGAGCACGCGGAGAAGCGCGGAGCGACGGTACGCGTGCGGATCGAGACGGCGGTGCGCGAGCACTTCGCCGACGCCCACCCAGGGCAGGAGCCGCCGGTGCGGGAGGTGTGGTGAGGCCCTACAGTCGGCGCAATCGGCGGGCGTTCCCGAACGTGGACCGCGCCCTGAACCAGGTCGCGCGGGCGCTGGCTGTGCGTGAGTGCTCAGGCTGCGGGCATCCGGTGCGCGTCCATGCCATCGAGGGCGGGCAGCGTGTGTGCACCCGCGGCTATGGCCGGGTGGCGTGCGCGTACTGCGCCTACAACCAGGCGGCCCTATCGCGGTTCGGCCAGATGGCTGTGGACGGGATCTTGGCGGGGCTGCAGACGGCTGCCCGGTGGGTGCCGAGTGAGCTGCGGTTTGACCGGCCTGTCGTCCTGTCCGACGGGGGGTCCACGGGTACGGTGACGTAGTCCACGGCGTGCTACTCGGTGCCCGTAGGTCCGCCCCGTCCGGTGATCCGGTCGGGGCGGTGCCGTTTATGCGGGGTTTCCGCCAGCTTGTGTGGCCTCCGCCCACTGGACGAGGAGGCGGGCGTACTCGGCGGTCCGGGTTCGGGTGGCGGGCTGGGACATGAGCCGACGGATACGAGCGTTGACCTGGTCCGCTTCCGGGCGCGGATGACCGCGAAGCGGGTGATGCCGGGACATAGGGGCAACCGTACGGCCCGGCACTGACACTCGGGTCAGTCGGTCAGGGGCGCAGGACCATGGCGTCGTAGACCGGCGACTCCTCGGCATGCTTGATCTGCCCGATGACCTCATACCCCCAGCGCGGGTACGCGCTGCGGACGGGCTCGTTGTCGACGATGCAGGTGAGCGTCGTCCACGGCTCGGTGCGGGCCTGGACCATCACGTCGTGCAGGCGACGGCCCACGCCCTGACCCTGGTAGGCGGGCAGCGTCATCAGCTCCCGCAGCCAGAACACCTCACCCTCCTCGGCGGCCCGGACGGCGTCGGCCGGCCGCGCCTCGCCCAGGGATGTCCACCACGCGCGCTCCGGGTCGAGGGTGACGCCGTGGACGTAGCCGACGAGCGTGCCGTCGTCGAGACGGCCGGTCAGCACGGAGAAGCCCGGCATGTCGAACGCGGCGTGCAGCCGGTTGATGTACGTCGGGACGGAGAAGAACGGGTCACCGGCGTACGGGGGAACGTTGTAGACGTCGGCGTAGACGGCGATCAGCTCGTCCGCGACCTCCTTGGCCCCTTCGGGGCTGTGGTACTCCACGGTCAGGCTCCCGGTGACGGGCATGCCAGCTCCCTTCAGGCGATGTGCTGGTTCAGCAGCTCGATCGTGTCACGGGCCTGGCCGTCGCGGCTGCCGTACGGGGTGAGGCTGTCCCGGACGACGACGAGCTGCAGCCGGTTGCGGGTGGAGGCCTGGCCGCCGTCGATGAGGCGCAGGGACTCGCGGGCCGCGCTGACACTGCGGTCCAGGTCCCGGTCTTCGACGGCCGCCGTGGCGAGGCGGGCCAGGCACATACCCCGGTTGCGGCTGTGCTGGATGTCCTGGAGGGTCGCCGAGCGCTCGAGGAGTCTGACCGCCCGCCGGTGCTGGCCGAGGTCGGAGCGGCACATCCCCTCGAGGCAGACCAGCTCGGCCTCGTTGAGGAAGTGGACCCATTCCGGGTCGCGGTCGCTGGGGCCCTGATCGAAGTGCCGCCAGGCCCGACGGATCGCGGTGGAGGCGTTCAGCTCGTCCCCGGCGCGGGAATAGCCCTGCGCGGTGCGGATGGCCAGCATGGCGTTCACGCGCGGGGGAGCGGACCAGGACGCGGCGTGCTGGCCGGCGAGCTTTGCCAGGCGGACGGCTTCCCTCGGCTTGCCGAGGTCGACGCTCTGTCGGCTCATGTTGGACAGGGTGCGGGTGGCGAGCGGCAGGTCATTCTCCAGGAGGGCGGTGTTCAGTGCCTCGGAGAAGTACAGCCGGGCCTCTTCCTGGCGGTTGGCGTCGTAGCAGAACCAGCCGAGGGAGGTGGTGAGCTGGCCGCTGATCTGGTGGAGCTCGGCGCCGATCTCCTCCGGGTAGGTGCCCTCGTCGATGAGGTGCTGTACCCACATGAGGTGTGAGCGGGCGGTGCGCCATAGCCGGTCGCCGCCGAAGCGCTGGTCGATGGCGTCGAGGTCGGCGGCGGCCTCTTTCAGCTCATGGACTTCGTCCTCGCCGACTCTGACCTCTGTGAGGCCGGGGCGAGTTGAGGCGCGGGAGGGGGTGAGCCAGGGCAGGCCGACGGCGGCACCGGCCCCGAACAGGGCAGAGCGACGTTTCACGGGATCGTTCTCCTGAGCGACTGCGGGGGCTTCTCCCCCCAGGGTCGCAGGAGGTTGAAACCCGAGGTACTGGGGGCCCTTGCCGAACGCGGCGCGCAGGGCGGTCGCGTGATGTGGCTGGGGCCAGCCGGGAGTTGCGGACTCCCAGCGGCGGTACGTACGGACGCTGACCTCGAAGGCGCTGTCGTGCAGCGCGCCTCTTCCGGCCGCGCTGATGCCTTCGGCGGCGGAGTCCTGGCTGAACCAGCCTTTGGAGATCCGCGCCGCGAACAGTGCTTCGTTGCCTGGCGCTTTCGCCATCAGTCCCCCTGATGCGTATGACCGATATCACCGTAGGACGCAACGCGTGCAGGGGGCGTGCCGTATCGCGAAATGGCAGCGGACAGCCCGTCAGAGGACGGTGAATGGCCGGTAGATGGCCGCTCAGTGTCCTGGGATGACCGATGGTCGTGGACTCCAATGGTCCTGTTGCCCTTCTGCGGGCACAGCGGGCCCGCCCCCGTCCCCCGAGGGCAGGGCCCGCTCCTCCCTCCCTGACCGAGGCGTGACGATGTCGGAACCCACGCAGGAGCACAGAGCGACAGCCCTCGACCACACGGCCGGCCAGGTCGTCACCGGCCGGGAACGCTTCCTCGCCATCGCACGATGGCTACTGGACGCGGCTGACGACGAGGAGCAGGCACGGCGCGAGTGGAAGGCCGGCGGTATCGCGCTGCTGCGCTGCGGCCGCTCATTCGACGCGGTCTGTGTCCCGCTGGTCCTCGTCGAGACGGCGGCCGGCACGACAGACCGGCAGCGGTTGGCGGCCTACCTGCACGAGGCGCTGCTGGGCGGCCCGGTCTTCCTCGACACTGCCTCACACCTCGTGTACTGCCTGCTGTCGACCTCGACGCCGCCCGATTGGCGGCCGCCGGACTGCGGGCACTTCGGCAGGGACAACTACCTCGGCGTTCCCCTCCCGGGCGGCCCGGATACCGCGCGGTCCTACTGGCTGGTCGAGCCGGACGCTCCGGGCGCGGTGTGCGTGCTGGACGCGGTGTCGCAGATGGTGACGTTCGCTCACTTCCGTGCCGCGACTCGGGACGGCCAGCGCCGTGCGTGAGGCGCTGCGGCGGCGCCGCTTGCTGGCGACGCACGTCGCAGAGGGCGACTTCGTGCGGGCCCCCGAGTCGGTACGGGCCGCCCGCCAGTTCGCGACCGGCGTCGTGAACGGCTGGGAGATGCCCGAACTCGCCGACGCGGTCGAGCTGGTGACCTCCGAGCTGGCGACGAACGCCGTGCAGCACACGCGGGCGGACGAGTTCCAGGTGACTATCCACCGACTGAGCGACGGCCTGGTGCGGGTCGCGGTGACCGACCGAAGCTGTACGCCTCCCGCCGTGTACACGGCCGGCGACGACGAGGACCACGGCCGCGGCCTGTTCCTCGTCGAGCGTGTGGCCGCGCGCTGGGACACCGAACTCCTGCCGCACGGCAAGAGCGTGTGGGCCGACCTGGAGATGCCATTGCGGCCGGGGCTGTCGGCCCGGCATGCGCGGCTGCAGGCGCAGGCGATCTACCTCCTGATAGTCCTCACGGTCGCCTCGCTGCTGGTCGCGGGCGTCGCCGCGCACCGCTGATCTCCCGCTCCCGGCCGGTCGTTCACGGACGAACCGATCTCCCACGGTTGCCGGATCTCGCCCGATGCGAGGCCCCCGGCCTGGAGCGGGCCCACCGGTCCTGGCCGCCCACCCGACGGCCAGGACCGGCACCACAGACTCCCGCCCTCCCATCCGAGAGGGCCGGGCACAGAGCGGGGAGCGTGTTCCCCGCCAGAGACACGAGGAGTGTCATGCAGCAGAACCAGGACCTCTACGCCCTGTCCCTCGACGGCGCCGAGTTCACCGCGCTGTGCGGCGGCAACCAGGGCGGCGACAACGAGCAGTGCGTCGAGCTGGCGGCCATCCCGGGCGCGGTCGACGCGTTCGCGGTCCGCGACAGCAAGAACCCGGCGGCCGGCGTGCTCCGCTTCACCGGCGCGGAGCTGCGGGAGCTTCGTGACGCGGAGGTCATTGTCAGTGCCTGACCGTAGTGTCTGACCGTCGCCTCGGCACGGTTCCGGGGCGGGCTCTCGCACGGGGGTCCGCCCCTCTTGACCTTCGGGAAGGGGTCATCGTGAAGCAGCAGGGTTGGCCGGTAAGCAGCGAGAACTGGACGGGCCACTGGCACGGGTTCGGTCCGTGGATCGGGAGCGGCCAGAGCCACAAGGAAGAGTCGCGGCGTCGCCCCGGCCAGGGTGCGCGGGACCCGCAGACCGAGCTGTTCGTCAGGGACAAGCGGCCCCCGATGATGACCGGTCATTGGTTGATGAAGACCGATCAGGTCGCCGGGACGTGGACCAGCGTCGAGGACGCTGTCGCCTGGCTGCAGGAGCGCTACGAAGCGGCGCCGCCGATGGTCCGGGACGACGGGAAAGCCGCGTACGTCGAGCTGCCCGACAAGATCCGGTACGCCCTCGATGTTCTGCCGCGCGGGGTCGACGTCACCTGGTGCTACTGGACACAGACCCGCATGCTCGCGTCGTACTCGGTGGTCTGCTGCCGCAATCTGGCGCAACATCACCTGGCGTGCCCTTCCCCTCCGGATGCGATCTCCCTCGATACGAGGAGGAACAGAAGCGATGTCGCTTCGGCACTTGCTCCCGCCTGACGGCGTTGAGGAGCTGCTGTCCGGCTGGCCGGACGAGCCGCGCGTATACCAGCGCGGACGGACAGACGTGGACAGCGTCATCACGGCCGACTGGCTGTGGGACCACATCGACCTCGGGTGCGTGCCGCCCGAGGAGGTGCGGGCCGTGAAGAAGGGCGTGCCGTCGATCACGGCGCACGCCTTCTCCACCCACGGCCGCACCGACGGCCGGCGCCTGCGCGGCTTGTACGAGCGGGGCTACACGATCCGGCTGGGCAACCTCCAGCGGGTCATGGCCGTGTTCGGCCGGATCTCGCACGAGATCCAGCAGGAGACCGGCTGCAGCAACTACGTCCACGCGTTCATGACGGCGGCCGGCCAGCAAGGCCTGAGCCACCACTGGGATCAGCAGATGGCGGTGATCGTCCAGCTTGCGGGCGGGAAGCTCTGGGAGCTGTGGGGGCCGGTCGTGGACTCGCCGATGAGAGAGGTGAACGAGTCCGGCCGGGTGTGGGACGAGTCGTGGATCCCCGGCTGGGAGGACCGCGGTCCTGACCTCTCCGTGCACCTGATGCCTGGTGAATCGCTACTCGTGCCGCGCGGCTGGGTCCACAACCCGTCCGTACCGGAGGACGGTCAGGACAGCGTGCACCTGACGTTCGCGATCCGGGAGCGCACGCCGTACTGGCTTGCGGAGAAGATCCTCGCCGGGCTGATCGAGAACCCGGCCATGCGGCGGATCATCCCGCCCGGCGAGCTGCTCGGCCCGGGGCTGCCCCGCCACCTGGAAGAGACCTGCGGACAGTTGGCGTCCTACCTGGCCTCAGTCGACGTGGAGGGGCTCGCCGAGCGGGTCACCACCGCGGCGCTCAGCGAGCTGGAGTACACCACCTGACGGTTCGCCCCTCCGTCGTGCAGGCCCGACTGACGTCCGCCGGGCCTGTCCGCCGTATAGACGTATGGGCATAGAAAGCGCTGTTTTAGCCAAAGCGCAGGGCAGATCAGGGCAGAATGGTTGTGCGCGCAACATGAGCCCGTCGCCCCTCCTTGGGCGGCGACCGGGCCGGGGGCCCTGCTCCGCATAAGCGGGCCCCTGGGGCCGGCAAGACGGGCCCGGCAGACCTACTGCCGGGCCCGTCTCTGTTCTGTCCAGCATCCTCGCGCGGATGCATCTGCGCCAGAACTCCCTCAAGGGCATTGATCCGGCCAAGGTCGTGGCCTGGGACGGCGGGGCGCTCTCAGCCAGCCGTCGAGTGCGTTGCAGCAGGTCAGGAAACCGTGCGCCAGGTGCGCCAGAACTTGGCGCACGGAGCGGGCTGAAGCGGGTGGATGCGGGTGAATTCGGGAAGTTGCGGGGTCGAACTCGCAGGTCGGCGCTCTGACCTGCGACGCAAGGCAGGTTCAAGTCCGGCTCTGGGCACTTCCGCGGTCACCGTGTGTGACGCTCGGGGACGGTGGGTCGCGAAAGGGGTCGCCGGTCACGGCCGGCCGACCCCTGATGCGCGTTCGGTCCCCGATGCGCGTTCCGTCCCCTTTCTCCGCGCCGGCGCCCGTCCTTGCAGAACCGGCGCCCGCACCCCGTCCGCCATGGGCCGGAACCCTTGACCGTTGACACCCGCAGAGCCAGGGCGCAGACTCGGACGCGGATCGTGAAGTGAAGAAAAGTTCACTGTACGAACAGCCTCCGTCCCGCCCTCGAAGGGAACGTCCGATGCGCACGACCGTCGGCATCGTCGGCGCCGGCCCCGCCGGCCTCCTCCTCGCCCGTCTGCTGCACAACGCCGGCGTCGACTCGGTCGTGCTGGAGAGCCGTGACCGCGCCTACGTCGAGCAGCGGCAGCGCGCCGGAATCCTGGAACAGGGCACGGTGGACGTCCTGCGGGCGGCGGGCGCCGGGGAGCGCATGGACCGCGAGGGCCTGCGGCACGACGGCATAGAGCTGCGGTTCGACCGCCGCCGCCATCGCGTCGACTTCCCCGCGCTCACCGGCGGCCGGTCGGTGACCGTCTACGCCCAGACCGAGGTGTGCAAGGACCTCATCGCCCTCCAGTTGAAGGAAGGCGGCCCGCTGCTGTTCGAGGCGGAGGCCCTGGCCGTGGAGGACGCCGACACCGACCACCCCCGCGTGCGCTTCCGTCACCAGGGCGTCGAGGACGTCCTGGAGTGCGACTACGTCGTCGGCTGCGACGGCTTCTGGGGCGTCGCCCGCAGGGCCGTCCCGGCCGGACTGAGCCGCACCTTCGAACGGTCCTACCCCTTCGGCTGGCTCGGCGTCCTCGCCGACGTGCCGCCCTCCCACGACGAGCTGGTCTACGCCCGCCACGACCGCGGGTTCGCACTGCTGTCCATGCGCTCCCCGTCCGTCTCCCGTCTCTACCTCCAGGTGCCCGAGGGCACGGACGCCGGGTCGTGGAGCGACGGGGAGATCTGGGACGAGCTGGAGCGGCGGTTCGCCACCGACGACGGCTGGCGGCTGGAGCGCGGCCCGATCACGCAGAAGTCGGTCACCCCGATGCGCTCGTACGTCCACGAGCCCATGCGGCACGGCCGGCTCTTCCTCGCCGGCGACGCGGCCCACATCGTGCCGCCCACCGGGGCGAAGGGGCTGAACCTGGCCGTGGGGGACGTCGTCACCTTCGCGCGGGCGCTGACCCATCGTCGGGAGACGGGATCGTCCGCGCTCCTGGACGCCTACTCCGCGACCTGTCTGCGGCGCGTGTGGCAGGCCGAGCGGTTCTCCTACGACATGACGACCCTGCTGCACCCCGCCCCGGACGCGGACCCCTTCGAGAGCCGTCTCCAGCTCGCCCGTCTCGAGCGGCTCGCCTCCTCCCGGGCCGCCGAGACCGATCTCGCCGAGGGATACACCGGGTTCTCGTTCGAATGACCGAACACCGCGGCCCGTCCGGTCTCCGTGCGGTAGCGGACATGTCGCGGCTTGGTCATGATCGGGAACCTTCCGTGCCGGGAATCACGACGCCACGTAGCGTGTTGCGCAGCAACAAGAGGGAAAGATCCTCCCCAAGCACTAGGGTCAATCCTTTGCCTACCCATTACCCTTGAGCTCAAGGCCGCGCAGTGTGGCCACGGAGGAGTGCAATGAGGAGCAGAAACCCGGTCTTCTCGCGACGGGGGTTCAGCCGCGACAACGGCTACGCGGGCTTCAACGCCGCGCCGCAGGCCGGGGGACCCGCAGTCGGCACGCAGCAGGGCAACCCGTACGCCCAGCCGGCCGGCAACCCGTACGCGCAGAACCCTTACGCCCAGCAGCACGGCGCCCCGCCGCAGGCCCCGGCCGCCACCGGCCGGATGACGATGGACGACGTCGTCGCGCGCACCGCGACCACGCTCGGCACCGTGGTCGTCACGGCGATCCTGTCGTGGCTGCTGCTGCCCGTCGACGACGCCAACATCGGCAAGTCGTACGGCATCGCCATCGGCGCCGGCCTGGTCGCGATGGTGCTCGCCCTGGTCCAGTCGTTCAAGCGGCGCCCGTCGCCCGCGCTGATCCTGTCGTACGCCGCTTTCGAGGGCGTCTTCCTCGGCGTGATCTCCAGCGCGGTCTCGACCTACATCGCGGACGGCGTCGTCGCCCAGGCGGTGCTCGGCACCATGGCGGTCTTCGCCGGCGTGCTCGTGGCCTACAAGGCCGGCTGGATCCGCGTCAACCGTCGCTTCTACGGCTTCGTGATGGCCGCCGCGATCGGTTTCGTCCTGCTGATGATGGTGAACCTGCTCTTCGCCGTCTTCGGCGGCGGTGACGGCCTCGGCTTCCGCAGCGGCGGCCTCGGCATCGTGTTCGGCATCATCGGCATCATCCTCGGCGCCTGCTTCCTCGCCCTGGACTTCAAGCAGGTCGAGGACGGCGTGGCCTACGGCGCCCCGCGCGAGGAGGCCTGGCTGGCCGCCTTCGGCCTCACGATGACGCTGGTGTGGATCTACATGGAGTTCCTGCGACTCCTGTCCATCCTCAACAGCGACTGAGCGCGGAGCCGTCGGCCGGCGGCGCGCGAGCGCCGGCGCACGACAGCGGGAAGGGCCCCGGGATCATCGATCCCGGGGCCCTTCGCCGTGTGTCGCGTGCGCGCTAGAGCAGTTTGCGCGCGGCCCTCCTCAGGTCGTACTCGTGGATGATCGCCTTGGCGTGGCCGTACGCGAGGTTGTGCTCGGCGCGCAGCCAGCTGACCTTCTCCTCGAAGCGGAGAGCGGGGCCTTCGTCGACGGTGCGCAGCCAGTCGGCGACTTCACGACCGGTGCAATGGGGGATGCGGGCGAGAATGTTGCGGTGGGTCTCCTCGGAGAGGACATGGGACATCGGCGCCTCCGGTAGCAAAGGGGATGTAAGCCGGTCCTCAGGTCACCGTGCCTGACTGTTCGCCCGTTGGCAACAGTCCCGCTGTGACGCGTAGTCTCGCGGCGTGGCTGATACGACGTCCCTGACCCGTGCGGTGGATCACTTCGCCGATCGTCTGCGCGCCGCCCCGCAGAGCCGGCTGCAGCGCGGCGCGGCCGCCGAGGCGCTGGCCCTGGCCAGGGAGTTGGCCCGGCGGACCCAGCTCATGGAGGAGCCCGGGACACCCCTGCGGGAGATGCCCGACGCCGGCATGTTCGCCGCCGCCGACCAGATCACCGTCGCCGCGCACGACCTGGCCCTCGTGCTCACGGACGAGGGCCAGGTCGACGAGGCTGTGGAGTTGGTGGCGCAGGCGCAGAAGCGGGCCGGCGTGTGACGCCCGGGACCCGCAGGACGCTCAGAGGCTCGCTATGACGCGGTCCGCCAGGATGTAGACGTTGTCCCCGCCGCACTGGAACGTCAGGGTGTAGGCGCCCGAGATGCCCGACCCGCCCAGCAGGAACGGCGTCTGGCCCGCGGTCAGGGCCGCGGAGAGCCGTTCGGCCGTCTCGCGGTGACCCGGGGTCATGCAGAGCGTGGTGCCGTCGGCGAAGACGTAGACGTCGAGAGTGCCGAGCGGGCCCGGCCGGACGTCGGTCAGCTCGATCTGCGAAGAGGCGAGCTCCTCGAGGGCGGCGACCGTGCGCTCGTGGTCGTTCACGACGGGTGACTGCACCGGCACGAAGTCCGGGTGGGACGGGTGCCGGCGGCGGGCGGCGGCCAGTTCGGGGGACTCCCCGGCCAGTTCTCCGGCCAGCTCCCCGGCGAACTCGTCGGCGTCCGCGGCCGGCTCGGCCACCGACTCCAACGGCTCCAGACCCAGCAGGTCGGCCTGGCGGGGCAGGAACAGCTCACTGTCCGGCAGGCCCAGCAGCGACGGGGCGTCGGAGGCGTCACGCGCCTCCTGGGCGGCCCAGAACGCACGCGCCTCGGCGAGCTCGCGCTCCCGCTCCTCCGCGAGCGCGTCGGCGACGGCGGCGCGTATCTCCGCCGCGTCGGCGGTGGTGCGGGCGGCCGGGACGAAGCCGCGCAGGTCCGCTGCGGCGTCCTCGGCGTTCCTGGCGAGCTGGAGGTGCAGGGCGGCGACCTGCCGGCGCAACTGCATGAGGGTGCGCAGGACGGCGACGCCCACGGCGCCCGTGGCGGCCGTGGTGACCAGCAAGGCGATCGGCATGGCGCTCACTGACGTACTCCCGGTTTCAAGTCGACCCCCGACTTCCTAGCATCAGCTTGAAGGGCGGACTATCCACCTGTCAGTGCGTAACGTCACGAAACGGGCAGGACTTTGGTCCTCCGGTTTACTGCCGAAAGGCGCTGAGCTGGGTGAACCCCTCCTGGGAGGGAGATAGGTCACATCCTGGGGGAGATTGGATCACAGAACGGCCCGGAGTCCGGGTGCTTTCCGGACTCCGGGCCATTCCGTCACAGCAGGTGCCGAAGCGGTCACTCAGGGGTGGGTCAGCTGAGGCGCTCGATGACCATCGCCATGCCCTGGCCGCCGCCGACGCACATGGTCTCCAGACCGAACTGCTTGTCGTGGAACTGGAGGGAGTTGACGAGCGTGCCGGTGATGCGGGCGCCCGTCATGCCGAAGGGGTGGCCGACGGCGATGGCGCCGCCGTTCACGTTCACCTTCTCCAACGGGATGCCCAGGTCGCGGTAGGAGGGGATCACCTGGGCGGCGAACGCCTCGTTGATCTCGGCCAGGTCGATGTCGTCGATGGTGAGGCCGGCCCGGCGCAGGGCCTGGTTGCTCGCCTCGACCGGGCCGAGGCCCATGATCTCGGGGGACAGGCCGGAGACGCCGGTCGACACGATGCGGGCGAGCGGGGTGAGGCCGAGCTCGCGGGCCTTGGTGTCGCTCATCACGACGACCGCGGCGGCGCCGTCGTTCAGCGGGCAGCAGTTGCCGGCGGTGACCAGTCCGTCGGGGCGGAAGACCGGCTTCAGGCCCTGGACGCCCTCGAGGGTGACGCCGGCGCGCGGGCCGTCGTCCTTGGAGACGACCGTGCCGTCGGGGAGCGTCACCGGGGTGATCTCGCGCTCCCAGAAGCCGTTCTTGAGGGCTTCCTCGGCGAGGTTCTGCGAGCGGACGCCGAACTCGTCCATGTCCTGGCGGGTCACGCCCTTCACGCGGGCGAGGTTCTCGGCGGTCTGCCCCATGGCGATGTAGGCGTCCGGGACGAGGCCGTCCTCGCGCGGGTCGTGCCAGGTGGTGCCCTCCTGGGCCGCGACGGCCGCGGTGCGGGCCTCGGCCTCGGCGAAGAACGGGTTGCGGGTGTCCGGAAGGCTGTCGGAGTTGCCCTTCGCGAACCGGGAGACCATCTCGACGCCCGCCGAGATGAAGACGTCGCCCTCGCCGGCCTTGATGGCGTGCAGCGCCATCCGGCTGGTCTGCAGGGAGGAGGAGCAGTAGCGGGTGATCGTGCAGCCGGGGAGGTGGTCCATCCCCATCTGCACGGCCACGATCCGGCCGAGGTTGTTGCCCTGCTCGCCGCCGGGCAGACCGCAGCCGAGCATCAGGTCGTCGATGTCCCTCGGGTCGAGCTCGGGGACCTTGGCGAGGGCCGCCTGGATGATCGTGGCGGTGAGGTCGTCCGGGCGCAGGTCCTTCAGGGAGCCCTTGAAAGCGCGGCCGATGGGCGAGCGGGCGGTCGAGACGATGACGGCTTCGGGCATCACGGCTCCATTGGCGAGATTCGTACGGGGACGGCTTCCTGGGAAGTTACCCGTACGTATGGCCTGGGTCACTGGTGTCGCGGTGTGACCCTGGCCGCAATTTACTAAGCGCTTGCTTTGGCCTTCGGCGGTGGGGCGGGATTGTGCCGGTGGGGCGCGGACCCCGGGGGCTGCGCCCCCGGACCCCCTACGGCCCTGAACGGGCCTCGTCCTCAAACTCCCCCAGAGGGGCGCCCCCAGACGGGCTGACTGGCGTGCCGAGGGTCCGGCCGGCGTCGGACGGACGGGTTGGCGGGCCGGGGGTCAGGCGTTGGTCGGGGAGGTCGGTTCCGATTCCGACACCCGCCGCCGGCGCCGGCGCTTCAGGAGGGCCCAGGGGCCCCGGGGGCCCGTCGGCATCGCGGCCGTCACCTCGGTGCCGGGCTCCGAGGCCGCTTCCGCCGCCGCACGGGCGACCGGCAGGAAGCCCTCGTGGCGGGAGGCGTCCGGGCGTTCCTCGTCGGCCGGCCACAGGCCGAGCGCCGCACAGACCGTGGGGAGGACCGCCATCGCGGCCGTCGCGTACCCCTCCGCCGACGGGTGGTAGTGGTCGGGGCCGAACAGCTCACGCGGATTCGCCTCGAACTCGGGGCCGAGCAGGTCGCCCAGCGACACCGTGCGACCGCCCTGCTCGACGGTGCCGATCGTCTGGGCCGCCGCCAGCTGGCGGGAGGCCCGGCGGGCCAGCCAGCGCAGCGGCTGTTGGACCGGCTCGATGGTGCCAAGGTCGGGGCAGGTGCCCACGACGACCTCCGCGCCGGCCGTGCGCAGCCGCCGCACCGCCGCGGACAGATGCCGCACCGAGCGCGTCGGAGGCATCCGGTGGGTCACGTCGTTCGCGCCGATCATGATCACGCAGACGTCGGGCGCCCCGTCGGTGTCCGACAGGACCAGCGCGACCTGCCGGTCGAGATCGTCGGACTGGGCCCCCGGCAGCGCCACGTTGCGCAGCTCCACGGGACGCTCGGCGACCGCCGCCAGCCCGGAGGCCAACAGGGCCCCCGGCGTCTGACCGGAGCGGTGCACGCCCTGGCCCGCCGCCGTGGAGTCGCCCAGCATCGTCAGCCGCAGCGGTTCCCTGCCGGGACCGGGGGCGTCATAGGCGACGCCGTAGCGGCCGTCCGCCTGGGGGACGTGCGGATGAACCCCGTTGCTCACCTGGCGTCGGGCCAGGTGCATCTCGGCCAGCACCAGTCCGGCCGCCGCCGCCCCGGCCAGCCCGAGTCCGCCGCCGCCGTAGGCCGCGCCGGCCGCGATGCGCCGGGCCACTCTCGCCCTCGACATGCTCGTCATGCCTCGACGCCACCTCCTCGTGTCCGTACACCCACTCCTTGCCCCGTACGGACGGTCGCCCAATCTCGACGAGGTGTGAACATGCCGCTTCGGTCAGAGCCCGACCCGTACTCTGGCGTCACCACTACGACCACTGTTTTTGCAAGCAACCGGAGACAACGGTGCAATTCCACGACTCGATGATCAGCCTCGTCGGCAACACCCCGCTGGTGAAGCTCAACAGCGTGACCAAGGGCATCCGGGCGACCGTCCTGGCCAAGGTGGAGTACTTCAACCCGGGCGGCTCCGTGAAGGACCGCATCGCCCTGCGCATGATCGAGGCCGCCGAGCAGAGCGGGGAGCTGAAGCCCGGCGGCACGATCGTCGAGCCGACCAGCGGCAACACCGGTGTCGGGCTCGCCATCGTGGCCCAGCAGAAGGGGTACCACTGCATCTTCGTGTGCCCCGACAAGGTGTCGACGGACAAGATCAACGTGCTGCGGGCCTACGGGGCCGAGGTCGTCGTCTGCCCGACCGCCGTGGATCCCGAGCACCCGGACTCCTACTACAACGTCTCCGACCGGCTGGTGCGTGAGACGCCGGGCGCGTGGAAGCCGGACCAGTACTCCAACGCGAACAACCCGCTCTCCCACTACCACTCCACCGGCCCCGAGCTGTGGGAGCAGACGGAGGGACGGATCACCCACTTCGTGGCGGGCGTCGGCACGGGCGGCACCATCTCGGGCACCGGCCGCTACCTGAAGGACGCCAGCGAGGGCAGGGTCCAGGTCGTCGGCGCCGACCCCGAGGGGTCCGTGTACTCCGGCGGGTCCGGGCGGCCGTACCTCGTCGAGGGCGTCGGCGAGGACTTCTGGCCGACCGCCTACGACCGGACCGTCGCCGACGAGATCGTCGCGGTGTCCGACAAGGACTCCTTCCAGATGACCCGGCGGCTCGCGAAAGAGGAGGGCCTGCTGGTCGGCGGCTCCTGCGGGATGGCCGTGGTCGCCGCGCTGCGCGTCGCCGAGCGGCTCGGCCCGGACGACGTCGTGGTCGTGCTGCTGCCGGACAGCGGCCGCGGCTACCTCAGCAAGATCTTCAACGACGAGTGGATGGCCGACTACGGCTTCCTCGAGGACGAGGGTCCGAGCGCCCGCGTCGCCGACGTCCTCAACGACAAGGTGCACGGCGCCATCCCGTCCCTCGTCCACATGCACCCGGACGAGACCGTCGGCGAGGCCATCGAGGTGCTGCGCGAGTACGGCGTCTCGCAGATGCCGATCGTGAAGCCCGGCGCCGGTCACCCCGACGTCATGGCGGCCGAGGTCGTCGGGTCGGTCGTGGAGCGGGAGCTGCTCGACGCGCTGTTCACCCAGCGGGCCTCCCTCGGCGACCCGCTGGAGAAGCACATGTCCGCGCCGCTGCCGCAGGTCGGCTCCGGTGAGCCGGTCGGCGACCTGATGTCGGTGCTCGGCACGGCCGACGCGGCGATCGTCCTCGTCGAGGGCAAGCCCACCGGTGTCGTCAGCCGCCAGGACCTGCTGGCCTTCCTGGCCAAGGGCGGGAAGTGACGTCTGCGTGACAGGGGCCGTCACGGCGGGGAAACCTGCGGTGAACGGCCCCTCGGGGCGCTGAAATTCCGTTTCCCCACCGAAGTGGTGGACTTCGCGGAAGTGGTACGCGCGCGTCACGTCCGCGCAGCACCCGGTTAACACGCGTCCGGCATATTTGTGGATGTCGGCAGGGAGCGGCTCCCCGGCCGGCACCAAAACGGCGTCACGGACCTCCGGAGCGGCTCCCGGACCTTCCACAGACGCCATGGACGCGGCGACCCGGCCTGACCCGGCCCGCGTCCCTCGCGGGGACCGCCGTCGTCCCGCCCCCCGGCAACGGGGGTGCGGCGGTCCCCGCGCACAGCTTTTTCGCGGTCGCCTTCCCCGTGCGCCGCCGTCCCCGCGCACGGCCTTCGCCTCACGTCTTCCCACGCGTGCACCCGGCCCGAGGGCGCCTTGTGGCGCCGCTCACTCCTCCCAGTCGCCGTCCTTCGAGGAGCGGCGCCGACCACGGAAGAGACCGGGATTGCTGCGGGCGGCCTGGACCACGTTGACGCCGACGATGCCCACCCAGGAGACGATCAGGCCCGGCAGGCCCTCGACGCCCGCGCCGATCCCGGACAGCGGGACCGCCAGCACCAGTGAGACGATGCCGAAACCGAAGCGCTCGCCCCACGAGTCCGTCGCCTTCGGCGAGCGGGAGTCGCGGGCCGCCGCCATCTGCTGCTCCGCGAACTGGCGACGCACCCGGCGCTCCACCGCGCCGTCGATGCGCTGGTCGACCTTCTCGAGGAACGAGTCCACCAGCGCGGACTCGTACTCCTCGCCGAGTTCCCTGCGGGTCTGCAGGGTGGCGTCCAGATCCTTCTTGAGGTCTGTGTCCCGCGCTTCCATGGTGGTCTCCCGTCCCGTCATGGGACCAGGCTAGAGAGGGCGTGCGCCCGTCGCACTGGGGACAGCCCCCCTCTCGGGGTCGGGGCCGCCGGGGTCGCCTGGTCCGCGGTCCCGGGCGACGCGTCCGCGGCATGAGGCGGACGCCGCCGGGATCCGGCCGACCGACGACCCGCACCGGGGTCGGCCCCGGTTAGGCTGCTCCGTCCTGAACAGGCCTGGGAGGTCCTACACCATGAGCAGCACACCGCCCTTTCCCGACCGGATCGAGCTCGTGGGGGAAGGCCTCGTCCTGCGCGACTGGACGGAGGCGGACCTGGCGGCGATGCCCGATCTGTTCGACCACCCCGACATCGCGTACTGGACGCCGATCGTCTCCCCCTTCGACGCGGCGGCCGCCCGCGCGCGGCTGGACCGGGCCCGGCGGCTGCGGGCGGAGGGCACGACCGTCCTGCTCGCCGTCACCGTCGACGGCCACGCACCCCTCGGCGAGGTGATGCTGCGGCGGACGCCCGAGGGCGCGGAGATCGGCTACGCGGTCGGCCCGGCGCACCGCGGCCGCGGGCTGGCCGTGCGGGCGGTGCGGGTCATGGCCGCGTACGCCTTCGAGCAGCTGGAGGTGGCACAGGTGGTCCTGGAGCTGGAGGCCGAGAACGCCGCGAGCGTCTCCGTGGCCACCCGGGCGGGCTTCCGCCTGCTCGGCGTCCCGCTGATCGAGGGGGAGGAGAAGGGGCGGCCCTACGCCCTGCAGACCTGGGGCCTGAAGCGCCCCGCCTGATCGCGTGCCCCGCCTGGCCCGCCTGGCCCGCCCGGCCCGTCTGACCCGCCTGGTCCGTCGGGTTCGCCGGGTTCGCCGGGCGGGCCAGGCGGGGCTTCGGGCCTCCCTTGCTTGGCTGTATGACGTCATGCAGAGTGCGTGATAGCTGAATAAGCTCGTCGACGGCTCGGATCGCGGGCGGCTGAAGGGGGAGCGGGCATGAGCGCGGAGACGGACGCGGGGACGGATGCGGGATCAGGAGCGGGAGCGGGGTCCGGGACGGGGCCGGCGTCCGGGACCGGGCCGAGGTCGCGTCCGGGGGCGGGGGCGGGGCCTGGGCCGGGTGAGCGTGTGCCGGGTGCCGGCGCCCAGGGTGCGGCACTGCCGGACAGCCCGGCGGCCCGGCTGCAGGTGCTCTTCGAAGGCCATCGGCTGACGCCGACCCAGCGGCGCATCGCGCACAGCATGGTGCGGCGCGCCGCCGACGTGCCGTTCCTGTCCAGCGTGGAGCTGGCCGAGCTGGCAGGGGTCAGCCAGCCGTCCGTGACCCGCTTCGCGGTCGCTCTCGGCTTCGACGGCTACCCCGCCCTGCGCAAACACCTGCGCGAGGTCGCCCCCGCCGACCGGACCCCGGGCTCGGCCTCGTACAACGCCTACCAGCAGGCCGTCCAGGCCGAGATCGAGAACCTGCGGCACCTGGCCGAACTGCTCGCCGATCCGCGGCCCGTGCAGCGGGCGGGAAGGCTGCTGGCGGCCTCGCGGCCGCTGCCGGTGCTCGGACTGCGGGCCGCAGCCTCCCAGGCGTACGGCTTCGCCTACTTCGCCGCCAAGGTGCATCCCGACGTACGGCTGCTGCACGAGGGCGGCACGATGATCCACGACCGGATCGACGCCGCGGTCCGGGCCGGCGCCTCCGCGCTGCTCTGCTTCGCGCTGCCCCGCCACCCGCGGGAGGTCGTCGACACCCTCGCCTATGCCAGGGAAGCCGGGCTGAGCGTGGTGACGGTCGCCGACTCCGCGTTCGCGCCGGTCGCCAAGGTCTCCGACCTGCTGCTGCCGGCCGCCGTCGGCACCGGGCTCGCCTTCGACACGGCGTGCGCGCCGATGCTGCTCGGGCGGGTGCTGCTGGAGGCGATGTGCGACGACCTGCCCGATGCACAGGCCCGGCTGGAGGAGTTCGACGCACGGGCGGCGACACGCGGCCTCTTCGTGGAGTGAAGGCCGCGCCTCTCAGACTCGTCTCACGTTCGCTGACTACGCTGAACGGCCACGAGAGGGAGCCGGAGTGACGAGGAGGCGGACGTGGCACGCGGAGGGCAGGGGCTGGCTCGGGTGGCCGTCGTCGTACGGGCCGGGGCCGCGCCGTTGTGGTGGTGCGGGGTGTTCGCGGCCGGGGTCGGGGTCCTGGTGCCCGGCCTGACCGGGCGGCGGATCGGGGTGTGGGCCGGAGCCGCGCTGTTCCTCGTGGCCGCGGCGGTCACGGCGGTGCGCGGCCGTCGTCGGTTCACGGAACTCGGGCGTGGCGCGGTCCGTGCGGGCAAGCACGACGTGCTCCAGGACCGGGCGGTGACCGTCCGCGCCTGGCGGCGCGGCCACCGCCGGTGGCTGCTGCCGGCCTTCCTCGCCGCGCTCGGCAGCGCGTTCGCCGTGCCCGCGGCCGGCGGCATGCTGCTCGCCGGCTGCGGGGCAGGGCTGTGGCTCAAGGCCTCCTGGCTGGGTCGGCGCGAGCGTGCCGACGACGCGCTGCTGTGGGTGCGCGTCGACTGGCTGGACCGACGCGGCGGACGCCCCGCCGGCCGAACCGTCAAGGCGTACCGCAGCACCGGCATCGCGGCGGGCGACGCGGCCCCGGGCGGATCCCGCCGCCGCGCCGCCGCACTGGTCTAGGGCCTGTCGGACGCGACCCAGGGCCTGTCGGACGCGACCCAGGGCCTGTCGGACGCGCCCTGCGGACCTGACCCGCCGGTCAGGTCACACCTCGAGGTCCTCCTCGATCCTCTTCAGCTGGTGACGGGCCATCGCCAGGTTGGCCCGCTTGGCGTCCAGCACCAGGTAGAGGAAGAGGCCGTTCCCGCCGCGGCCGCTGATCAGCCGGATCATGTGGTACTGGTCGGACAGAGTGATCAGGATGTCCTCGATCTGGGCCTTCAGCCCGAGGTGTTCCATGGTGCGCATCTTGGCGCGCACCACGTCGGTGTTGCCGGCGGCGGCGACGTTCAGGTCGAACGTCTTGCCGCCGCCCATGGTGCCCAGCGCCATGCCGCTGGTGTAGTCGACGAGCGCGACTCCGGTGGCGCCTTCGATGGAGGCGAGCGCCTCTTTCAGGCAGGTCTCGGTATTGGCCATGACTGTGCTCCTCGGTTCCTTCAACTTTCCGTGGTGGTGCGCGCGTTGGTGGTGGCTGGGCCGCGCGCCGATCTGGTCCGTACGGTCGTGGGCTTCGCGGGCGTCCGCACCGGCGCCTTCGCGGGCGGCTTGGGCGGTGTCTTCACGGGGGCGGCCGCCGCGGCCGCCCGCGCCGTCGCCTCCCGCGCGTCGACCAGCTCCCCGATGCGGACACCGGCCCGGCGTCCCTCGAGGTGCAGCCGGCCGACGTTGACGCGGTCCTGCGCGAGCAGCGTCAGCACGGCGTTCTCGCCGGCCGAGTACGTCGAGACGTAGCCGTACCGGCCGCGCACGAGCAGCTCGCGGAAGTCTCCCTGGCCGGTCGTGTCCGCCATCCGCACCGCCACGCCGAGGGCGGCGGCGGTCAGCGCGGCGACCACCTCCGGCTCCACGCCCGGGGTGTCGTGGGCGAGCACCAGTCCGTCCACACCCGCCGCCAGCGCGCCGGTCAGCTGGGGCACCCGCGCCCGTAGTCGCTTCAGCTCGTCGAGTATCTCGGGCGCGGAAGCCATCAGCTCGCTCCTCTCGGCGCGCGGTCGCTGCCGTTCAAAGGGCCTCCAGCGCATCCCTGAGCCTCTTCAGCAGAGTGATGTCGGGGTCGTTGACGCGGGGCAGGGCGATGCCCTGCGGGGCGTCGGGGACGGGGGGTGCGGGGAGTCCCGCGGCTGCGGGGGCCCCGGTCGTCGGGGCTCCGGGCGCGATCACCCCGGCTGTGGGGTCCGCGGCCGCGGGGGACCCGGTCGCGGGGAGTGCGTGGCGGGGCGGGAATCCGGTCGGCAGGCGGTGCGGGCCGGGGGGCGGGAAGAGCGCGCTGAGCAGACCGGCGGCCGCCAGCCGCCGGGCGTCCACCAGCGTGTGGAAGGCCTGTCGGCCCAGTTCGCGGGCGATGTCCGGCGCGGTGCGTATCCCGTCGGCGAGAGCGAGCACCGCGCTCTGCCGGGCGGTCGGCGCGGGCGCGGCGACGGCCTCGGACCGGCGCAGCGGTGATCCGTCGGTCGCCGGGTCGGGCCACAGCCGGTCCAGCAGCGCGCGCCGGCGCAGCGTCTCGCGCTCGACCGTGCCGACCGGGACGGGGCTGAGGGCGCCGAGCCGGTGCCGGGCGCCGTAGTGGAAGCGGCCCGGCGTGCTGCTGGGGGCGAGCGCGAAGTACGCCGCGTCGAACACCGCCTCCAGGTGGCACAGCTCCAGCGCGCCGCGCGGGACACGGCCGGCGTCGAGCAGCAGGCGGGCGATGCCGTAGTCCTCGTCGGCCCGCTCGACGGCGTCCTGCCAGACGGCGGGGGAGAGGGTGCCGTGGGCCAGGAGGAGCACGTCGAGGCCGGGGGCGAGGGGACTCTCGGCGTGCACCACCCGCCCCTCGGCGAGGTAGAGCGAGCCGCGCTCGCGTTCCAGGACGCCCGTCGCGCGTTCGGCGGCGAGCCGGTTCAGCATCGGCGACAGCCCGCCGCCCTGCCCCTGCGCCGCCGACTTCTCCCGGACGGGCAGCCGGGGCGGCGGGGTCGTGCCCGGCGGGGTCGTTCTCACCGCCGTCATCCCAGCACCAGCCGTTCGGCCATCTCGCCCAGCCTGATCCGGGCCAGGGCGAGGTTGCCGTCCGACCGGGCCAGCCAGACGTGCAGGAACACGCTGCTGTCGAAGGACGTCGGCACGAACCGGAGCACGTGGTAGCTGTCCCGGTTGCTGATGATCAGGTCCTCGACCGGGGGATCGGCGGCCCCCGCCGCGCCCTCGCGGTCCTCGTGACCGAAGGGACCGTCGTGGCCGTCCGGTGTGAACGCCCGCTGCTCCGCCGTCAGCCGGGCGACCTCCGCGGCCTCGGCGGCCGCCGCCTCGTGGTCGCCGCCGGGGAACTCCCCGACCGCGCCCAGGGCCAGCCCGCTCGTCCAGTCGACCAGCGCCGCGCCCCGTGCGCCGGGCAGCCGCATGGCCTCCAGTAGACACTCGTCGATTCCGGGCACCGTTGGCTCCCCCTCCCGCCCGCCGTTCGGCTGAGTGATGAAGAAGCTACGCAACGTGTGCGTCGAGGGTGAGTCTTCTGGCATTTTCCCGCGGAACATGCGGAGTGGTGACTAAGGTGGGTCGACTGACCACTTTCCGTGCCCGGTGTGACGTCCCATGCGTCCCTTCAACACCGCGCCCATCGGTGCGCGCCACGGCGCACGAGCTCGCGAAGGGTGGTGGCGGCGGTTCCGCGCGCCCTCGGCGGGGGCGTGTCCGGCCCCCTGCTCCCGCCCGGTCGCCGCGCCGCTTCCGGCCGCTGCCGTCCCCTCGGCCGCCCGCTCTCGCCCTCTGTCGACTCCTTTCGCCGCCCGTTCCCGCCCTCGTCTCGTCGCGCTTCGGCCCGCTCCCGGCCCGCCTCCGGGGAGGCGTCCCGTCGCGCGGCCGTATTGACTAGCTCTATTCAGCGGGTCAGGATGTGAATAACGGCAGTAAAAGCCCGCCGGGATCACCCGTCCGCAAGGAGGCAGACCATGTCAGGACCCCGCCCCGTACGAGCACCGCGCGGTACGGAACTGAGCGCCCTGGGATGGCAGCAGGAAGCCGCCCTGCGGATGCTGCAGAACAACCTCGACCCCGAGGTCGCCGAGCACCCCGACAAGCTCGTCGTCTACGGCGGCACGGGCAAGGCGGCCCGTGACTGGCGCTCCTTCGACGCGATGGTCCGCACCCTGCGGACCCTCAAGCAGGACGAGACGATGCTCGTCCAGTCCGGCCGGCCGGTCGGCGTGATGCAGACCCACGAGTGGGCCCCGCGCGTCCTCATCGCCAACTCCAACCTCGTCGGCGACTGGGCCAACTGGGAGGAGTTCCGCCGGCTCGAACAGCTGGGTCTGACCATGTACGGCCAGATGACCGCCGGCTCCTGGATCTACATCGGCACCCAGGGCATCCTCCAGGGCACCTACGAGACCTTCGCCGCCGTCGCCGCGAAGAAGTTCGGCGGCACCCTCGCCGGCACGATCACCCTCACCGCCGGCCTCGGCGGCATGGGCGGCGCCCAGCCGCTCGCCGTGACGATGAACGACGGCGTCGCGATCTGCGTCGACTGCGACCCGCGCGCCATCGACCGCCGCATCGAGCACCGCTACCTGGACGTCAGGGCCGACAACCTGGACCACGCGCTCCAGCTGGCCGTCGAGGCCCGCGACCGGCGCAAGCCGCTCTCCATCGGCGTCCTCGGCAACGCCGCCGACCTCGTGCCGCAACTGCTCGCCATGGGCGCCCCCATCGACATCGTCACCGACCAGACCTCCGCGCACGACCCGCTGTCCTACCTGCCCACCGGGATCGACTTCGAGGACATGGCGGACGCCGCCGCGAAGGACCCGGCCGGCTTCACCACCCGGGCCCGCGAGTCCATGGCGCGGCACGTGGAGGCGATGGTCGGCTTCCTGGACGCCGGCGCCGAGGTCTTCGACTACGGCAACTCCATCCGCGGCGAGGCCCAACTCGCCGGATATGACCGGGCGTTCGCCTTCCCGGGCTTCGTCCCCGCCTACATCCGCCCGCTGTTCTGCGAGGGCAAGGGCCCCTTCCGCTGGGCCGCCCTGTCCGGCGAGGCCTCCGACATCGCCAAGACCGACAAGGCGATCCTCGACCTCTTCCCCGAGAACGAGTCCCTGGCCCGCTGGATCAAGCTGGCCGGTGAGCGCGTCCACTTCCAGGGCCTGCCCGCCCGGATCTGCTGGCTCGGCTACGGCGAGCGCGACAAGGCCGGCGAGCGCTTCAACGACATGGTGGCGTCCGGCGAGCTGGCCGCCCCCCTCGTCATCGGCCGCGACCACCTCGACTCCGGTTCCGTCGCCTCCCCGTACCGCGAGACGGAGGCCATGCTCGACGGCTCGGACGCGATCGCCGACTGGCCGCTGCTGAACGCCATGGTCAACGTGGCCTCGGGCGCCTCCTGGGTCTCCCTCCACCACGGCGGCGGCGTCGGCATGGGCCGCTCCATCCACGCCGGCCAGGTGACCGTCGCCGACGGCACCGCACTCGCCGGCGAGAAGATCCGCCGCGTCCTCACCAACGACCCCGGCATGGGCGTCATCCGGCACGTCGACGCCGGCTACGACATCGCGGAGTCGGTCGCGGACGAACGGGGCGTGCGGGTGCCCCTGCGTGAAGGTGACGACGCGTGACCTTCCACAGCATGTGGGCGGAGCTGCTGCCGATCGGCCGCAGCTCCGCCTCCGGCGGCTACCGCCGCTACGCCTGGACGGCCGCCGACGCCGACTGCCGGGCCTGGTTCCGCGAACAGGCCGAGACGCGCGGCCTGACGTACGAGGTCGACCGCAACGGCAACCAGTGGGCCTGGCTCGGCGACCCGTTGGCCGGGGACGCCGTGGTGACCGGGTCGCACCTCGACTCGGTGCCCGACGGCGGCGCCTTCGACGGACCGCTCGGAGTGGTGTCCTCCTTCGCCGCCCTCGACGAACTGCGCGCCCGCCGGGCCGAGTTCACCAAGCCGCTCGCCCTGGTCAACTTCGGTGACGAGGAGGGCGCGCGCTTCGGGCTCGCCTGCGTCGGCTCCCGGCTCACCGCCGGTCGACTCACCGTGGAGCAGGCCCACCGGCTCACCGACGGCGAGGGCGTCACCCTCCCGCAGGCCATGGAGGCCGCCGGGCACGACCCGGACGCCATCGGCCCGGACCCGGAGCGGCTCTCCCGCATCGGCGCGTTCGTCGAACTGCACGTCGAGCAGGGTCGGGCACTCGACCTGAGCGGCGACCGGGTGGGCGTCGCCAGCGCCATCTGGCCGCACGGACGCTGGCGGTTCGACTTCCGGGGCGAGGCCAACCACGCCGGCACCACCCGGCTCGAGGACCGGCGCGACCCGATGCTGCCGTACGCGGAGACCGTCCTCGCCGCCCGCCGCGAGGCCCGGCTCGCGGGCGCCGTAGCCACCTTCGGCAAGATCTCCGTCGAGCCGAACGGCGTCAACGCCATCCCCTCCCTGGTGCGCGGCTGGCTCGACTCCCGCGCCGCCGACCAGGCCACCCTCGACACGGTCGTCGACGGGGTGGAACGGGCCGCCCGCGACCACGCTGCGGCCCACGGCATCGACCTGGACGTCGTCCGGGAGTCGTTCACGCCCGTCGTCGAGTTCGACCACGCGCTGCGCGACGAGCTCGCCCGCATCCTCGGCAAGGACAGCGGCGCCCGGCTCACGGTCCCCGTCCTCGGCACCGGCGCCGGACACGACGCGGGAATCCTCTCCGACCGCATCCCGACCGCCATGCTGTTCGTGCGCAACCCCACGGGCGTCTCGCACTCCCCGGCCGAGTTCGCCGCCGAGGACGACTGTGTCGCCGGGGTGCGCGCCCTCGCCGACGTACTGGAAGGACTGGCCTGCCGGTGACTCCCACGCAGCGGACACGGACGTACTGGCTCGAGCACGCCTGGCTCGACACGAGCGTCGAGCCGGGCGTCGCCCTCACGGTGTCGGCGGGCGGCGGCTCCGGCGCGGGGACGGACGGCCGCATCACCGCCGTGCGCACCGGCGTCGACGCCCCGCCGCCCGGCGCCGAGATCCTGCGCGGCCTCACCCTGCCGGGCCTCGCGAACACCCACAGCCACGCGTTCCACCGCGCCCTGCGCGGCACCGTCCAGGTCGGCTCCGGCACCTTCTGGACCTGGCGCGAGGTCATGTACGCGGTCGCCGACCGGCTCACCCCGGACACCTACCACCAGCTGGCCCGCGCCGTTTACGCCGAGATGGCGCTGGCCGGCATCACCGCCGTCGGCGAGTTCCACTACCTGCACCACGCCCCGGGCGGCGTCCGCTACGCCGACCCCAACGCCATGGGCGAGGCGCTGATCGAGGCCGCCGCCGAAGCCGGGGTGCGCATCACCCTCCTCGACACCGCCTACCTGTCCTCCGGCTTCGGACAGCCCCCCAACGCCCATCAGCTCCGCTTCTCCGACGGCGACGCGGACGCCTGGGCCGAACGCTGTTCACTTCTCAAGGAACGAGATCACGCGCGGATCGGCGCGGCGATCCACTCCGTACGGGCCGTGCCCGCCGACCAGTTGGCGGCCGTCGCGCGCTGGGCCGAAGAGCGCAGGGCGCCGCTGCACGTGCACCTGTCCGAGCAGACCGCCGAGAACGACGCCTGCCGCGCCGCCCACGGATGCACCCCCACCGGGCTCCTCGCCGAGCACGGCGTGCTCGGGCCGCGCACCACCGGAGTCCACAACACCCACCTCACCGACGAGGACATCGCCCTGCTCGGCCGCTCCGGCACCGGCACCTGCATGTGCCCGACGACCGAACGGGACCTCGCCGACGGCATCGGCCCGGCCGTCGCCCTCCAGGCCGCAGGCTCGCCCCTCTCCCTCGGCTCGGACAGCCACGCCGTCATCGACCTGCTCGAAGAGGCGCGCGCGATGGAGCTGAACGAGCGGCTGCGCACCCGCACCCGGGGCCACTGGACGGCGGCCGCCCTGCTGCGCGCGGCCTCCGCCGACGGCCACGCCGCCCTCGGCAACCCGGACGCGGGCGCCTTGGAGGCCGGAGCGCCCGCCGACTTCACGACGATCGCCCTCGACTCGGTCAGGACAGCGGGCCCGCTGCCACGGCTCGGCGCCGAGACGGCCGTATTCGCGGCGACCGCCGCGGACGTACGGCACACGGTCGTCGCCGGGCGTCACGTCGTACGCGACGGGGCGCACACGCTCGTCCCCGATGTGCCGCAGGCCCTGGCGCGGGCCGTGGCGGCCCTGCGCGCCTAGGGTGCGTGCCACGCGTCGCCCGGCTGGGGGCACCCCCTCCGGGGGAGGGACTTTCGCAACACGCCCCAGCGACCACCACCGGATCCCGCCCCCACGAGGACACGACGATGAGCAGCAGCACCGGCACGACCGGCACGACCACCGTCATCACGAACATCGCCACGCTGGTCACCAACGACCCCTCCCTCGGCGACTGCTCCCCACTCGGGCTGGTCCGGGACGCGGCCGTCGTCATCGAGGGCGACCGCGTCGTGTGGACCGGTGAATCAAGCAAAGCACCCGCCACTGACAACCGGGTCGACGCCGGAGGCCGGGCGGTCCTCCCGGGCTTCGTCGACTCCCACTCCCACCTGGTCTTCGCGGGCGACCGCACCGAGGAGTTCAACGCCCGGATGTCGGGCCGCGGTTACACGGCCGGGGGCATCCGCACGACGGTGGCGGCCACCCGGGCCGCCACCGACGCGGAACTCGAGGCGAACCTCACCCGTTTGCTCTCCGAGGCGCTGCGCCAGGGCACCACCACCTTCGAGACCAAGTCCGGCTACGGCCTGACGGTCGCCGACGAGGCCCGCGCCCTGCGCCTCGCCGCCGCCCACACCGACGAGGTCACCTACCTCGGCGCCCACATCGTCTCCCCCGACTACGCCGACGACCCGGCGGGCTACGTCGCCCTGGTCACCGGCGAGATGCTCGACGCGTGCGCCCCACACGCCCGCTGGATCGACGTCTTCTGCGAGAAGGGGGCCTTCGACGGCGACCAGGCCCGCGCGATCCTCACCGCCGGCAGGGCGAAGGGACTGCATCCCCGCATCCACGCCAACCAGCTCTCCCACGGCCCCGGCGTGCAGCTGGCGGTCGAGCTGGACGCGGCCAGCGCCGACCACTGCACCCACCTCACCGACGCCGACGTCGACGCGCTCGCGAACGGCGACACCGTCGCCACCCTGCTGCCCGGCGCCGAGTTCTCCACCCGGGCGCAGTGGCCGGACGCCCGACGGCTGCTGGACGCGGGCGTCACCGTCGCCCTCTCCACGGACTGCAACCCCGGTTCGTCCTTCACCTCGTCCGTGCCGTTCTGCATCGCGCTCGCGGTGCGGGACATGGGGATGACGCCGGACGAGGCGGTGTGGTCCGCCACGGCGGGCGGGGCCGCGGCCCTGCGTCGCACGGACGTCGGCCGCGTCGCGCCCGGCGCGTACGCCGACCTGACCCTCCTGGACGCGCCGAGCCACGTCCACCTGGCCTACCGGCCGGGCGTGCCCCTGGTCTCCGGCGTGTGGCGGCGAGGCGTCCGGGTCGTCTGAGGGCCCTGGTCGGCGGGGGCGCCGGCGGCAACCCGTCCCCGGTCCGCCGCTGCCCGCCCCCGGTCCGCCGCTGTCCGTCCCCGGTCCGCGTCAGCCCGTCCCCGGTCCGCCGCCGACCGCCCCCAGGCCGTGCCGACGAGCACCAGCAGCGCGCCCGCGAACCCGAGCGGTCCCGGCCGGTCCCCGGCGAGCGCGATGCCCACGGCCGCCGCCCACACCGGCTCGGTCCCCAGCAGCAGGCTGACGCGGGACGGCGAGGTACGGCGGACGGCCCACATCTGCACGAAGAACGCGAAGAGGGTGCAGAAGACCGACAGGTAGACCAGGCCGGCCCAGTCCCCGGCGTCGAAGTCCGCCCCGGCGGCCCAGGGCGAGGACCCCGTCCCCGGCACGGCCACCAGCACGGCGAACACGGCCACGGCGCCGCCCAGTTGCACGGTCGTGAGGGACAGCGCGTCCGCGCCGCGCACGGACTCCATCCGCGCCATGGCCAGCACGTGCACGGTCCGGGCCAGGGCCGCCCCCAGCATCAGCAGGTCACCGCCCGACGGAGCGGTGAACCCGGCCCCCTGCGTCAGCAGGGCCACACCCGCCACCGACAGGCCCGCCGCCGCCAGGAACGCGCCCGGCAGCCGCACCCGGCGCACCCGGCTCTCCGCGAGGGGCGTGAAGACCATGGTCAGGCTGATGATCAGCCCGGCGTTCGTGGCGGAGGTGTGGACGACGCCGTACGTCTCCAGCAGGAAGATTCCGGCGAGAATCAGCCCCAGCAGCCCGGCCCCCCGCAGTTGTGCGCCGCTCAGCGCGCGCAGCCGCCGCCACCCGACGGCCACCAGCACCGGCAGCACCACGGTGAACCGCAGCACCAGCACGGCGAGCACGGTGTCCGCCGTCGTGACGCCCTTGGCGGCGAGGTAGCTGGACCCCCACACGACGGCGACCAGCAGCACGGGGACGTCGGCGAGCCGGCCGAGCCGGGAGGCGGCGGAGGAGGCAGGAGAGCCAGTCGAGGCAGGAGAGGCAGGAGAGGCAGGGGAGGCGGCCACGGGGCTCCTCATGAGCAGGTGACGCGGCTGGCCCAGCGGCGCTGCTGGTCAGAGGGGCTGGGCCAGCGTAGCCATCGCCAGGAATCCGGCCAGGCAATTTCACCATGAGGACAGCAGCAGGCCGCCTCCGTGCGGGCCGGGACTGCGGACCGGGGACTGCGGACCGAGGGACGCGGACCGGGGACTGCGGACCGAGGGACGCGGACCGGGGGACGGGCGCCATGGACTGACGACCGCCGACATGGCGACGTCCGCGCCCGGGCGATCGCTCAGCGGCTGATCGCCCGGACGCGGACGGCACCGGTGTCCGGTGGACACCGGTGAGATCGGGGTTGCTGCTCGCTCCGCGGCCCGTGGGCCTACTCCTCGAGCGTCAGGCCCTTCCGCAGCCGCACCAGCGTGCGCGACAGCAGCCGCGACACGTGCATCTGCGAGATGCCGAGTTCCTCGCCGATCTCCGACTGGGTGAGACCCGCGACGAAGCGGAGGGAGAGGATCTGGCGGTCACGGGAGGGAAGTTCGGCGATCATCGGCTTCAACGACTCGACGTACTCGATGCCTTCGAGTCCGTGGTCCTCGTAGCCGATGCGGTCGGCGAGGGCGCCTTCCGAGTCGTCCTCCTCCGGCTGCGCGTCCAGCGACGAGGCGGTGTACGCGTTCGACGCGGCCATGCCCTCGACGACCTCGTCGCGGGAGAGGCCGAGGCGTTCGGCCAGTTCCGCGACGGTGGGCGCCCGGTCGAACTTCTGGGCCAGCTCGTCGCCCGCCTTGGCGAGGTCGAGCCGCAGCTCCTGGAGCCGGCGCGGGACGCGCACCGACCACGAGGTGTCACGGAAGAACCGTTTGATCTCGCCGATGATGGTTGGCATCGCGAAGGTCGGGAACTCGACGCCGCGCGACAGCTCGAAGCGGTCGATCGCCTTGATCAGGCCGATGGTGCCGACCTGGATGATGTCCTCCATCGGCTCGCTGCGGGAGCGGAACCGGGAGGCGGCGAACTTGACCAGCGCGAGGTTCAGTTCGACGAGGGTGTTGCGGACGTACGAGTACGCGTGCGTGCCCTCTTCGAGGGACTCGAGCCGCGCGAACAGGGTCTTGGACAGGGCCCGTGCGTCGACGGGTGCGATCTCGTCGTACGGGGGGATGTCCGGGAGTCCGGCGAGGAGGTCGGTGGGGTCGACGTCCTGCACCGCGTGCTGTGCGATGGGTTCCAGACTTTTCAGTTCCGGAGGGGGTGTCGACGTCGCGCCGCGGGTATGCGGTGCGTCGAGCCGGGGTGACATGAGTCCTCCATCGTTCTCGGCATATGGCTGCCGATGCCAGTGAGCGCACTTCGGTGTGCGGCGCCTCCATAGCCGGCCGGGTCGGGTACGTGTTCCCCCTAGCCCTACCCGCTTTACTTGACCGATCGCAAGTGCATTTTGTAGGGTTATGTCCGTTTGTGTGCGATTGTTCAGGTGTGAGGTCGCGGGTCGAGGGCGTAGGGTGCGAGAGCGTCAGCAACCAGTTCACGACCCCGGGAGAGAGACGGCATGGACCGCGGGACGGTCGGCAGCGCACAGTCTGGCCGGCTTCTGGTCGAGGTGCGGCAGGAAGGCTCCAGTGCCGTGGTGACCCCGGCAGGTGAGTTGGATCACCACACGGCTGATCTGTTGCGTGAGCCACTCGACGACTGCCTTTCCAGAGGCCTCAGCCGGCTGGTCGTGGACTGCGCACGCCTGGAGTTCTGCGACTCCACCGGACTCAACGTGCTCCTCGGCGCCCGCCTGAAGGCGGAGGCGGCCGGCGGCGGAGTCCATCTGGCCGGCATGCAGCCGGTGGTGGCGCGGGTCTTCGAGATCACCGGAGCGGACGCGGTGTTCACCGTGCACGACACGGTGGAGGCGGCGCTCGCGGACGACGGCGACGGGCGCGACGGGGACGGCTGAGCTTCGCCGTCCGTCCGAAACGGGTGGAAACGGGGCGAAGGCGGGGGGTGTTCCGCCGGTTCCCCCGGGCAGGAGACATCCTGAACCCGAACATGTCGGCGGCGACGCCGACACGCACGCCGTTCGGCTACGTACAGACTGTAGTGATCGACTGTTGAACTGTGAACCGGTTGAATCGGGGAATCGGTGAGGTGAAGCGCTGATGAGCACCACCCGGCCTTACTCGCCGGGCGACCGCGGCCCGGAGCCCAGCGGCGCTTCCGGGGCGTCCCAAGGGGGCCCGCAGGAGGCCGGTGCGTCCGGAGGGGGCACGGCAGCCGTGGCCTCCGCGTCGTCCGGCGGCCCTCAGGTACGCAGACTGAGCTTCGAGGACGCCAGCGGCGTCGTCCCGCTCGCCCGCGACTTCGCCCGGCAGGCGCTGTACGCCTGGGGCTGGCTGCCCGCAGCCACCGCCGACCAGCGGGCCGCCGCCGAGGACGTGCTGCTCGTCGTCTCCGAGCTGGTCACCAACGCGTGCCTGCACGCCGACGGACCGGACGGGCTGGTCCTCGGCTGCGACAAGAAGGTGATCCGCGTCGAGGTCTCCGACCGCGGCACCGGACAGCCGGCACCCCGCACTCCGCACCGCGCGGGCCGCCCGGGCGGACACGGCATGTTCATCGTGCAGCGCCTCTGTCTCGACTGGGGCGTCGTCCGCGCCCCCGGCCTCGCCGGCAAGACGGTCTGGGCAGAACTGGGCGCCCCGGCCTGACCCGCCCGGCCGCCCCTGCCTGACCACCCCGGCCAGGCCGCCCCGGCCCGGTCCGGCCGCTCGGACGCCGTCGCCCAAACCCGTCGGCGCACCGGCGCCGTCCCGCTCCGCGGCGTCGACGCCGCCTGCCCGCCTTTCTCGTCCTGGACGTGGAGTTCCGCGCTGCCCGCACCGCAGGGAAGCGGCTGCGCGGCGAGCGCCGACGCGTCTCGGCGGAGATCGCCGCACCGCCGGGCCGACGCCGGGCGGCAGCGATCCACTACCGTCCGGCCGGCGGCGGAGAAGGGCGCTGTGTGCACACGCTCAACGCGTCGGGGCCGGCCACCGGTCGCCTGCTGCCGGCCCTCCTCGAGCAGCATCGGCGTCCCGACGGAACGGTCGCGGTCCCCGAGGTCCTCCGCCGCGGGGGGTCCCGCCCTCCTCCGGGCCCGCTGAACCCCCGCGCGGGATCGGCGCAACTCCGGCGCGTGCCTTCTCTTCCCTCCTCATCGCCCCGGGCGTACCTTGACGGCTCAATCTGATGCCTCGTCAGTAAGGGCGGGGCGGTGGGAGGGAGGGGACGGGACCGTGTCGAACCGGAAGCGAACCGCCGCGCTCGCGACTGCCGCGGCTCTGGCCGGCGCGGCGGTGGTCTGGACGGCCGCCCCCGCGGCCGTGGCCGAGGTCGTGAACGTCAACTACGGCTGCAAGACCCCGATCGGCGACAAGAGCGCCGTCTCGCCCATCGACATCAAGGCCGTCAAGAGCGGTGACGGCTACCGGATCACCATGTCCTGGCAGAAGGGCGTGTCCTCCAGCCCGGTCGAACTCGGCGCCGGTTCCATGAAGCCGAGCGCCACCGTCAAGCTGGGCGGCGCCGACAGCGGCACCCTGGACGTCACCGGGCCCGCCAACCAGGCCGCGATCCCCGAGAACACCCCCATCAAGATCAACGACCTCAGCGGCACCTACACGCCGAAGAAGTCCGGCAAGGTCACCTTCACGGCCGGCGTGCTCACCATCAAGGCGCTCGGCACGACGACCACGTGCACGCCCTCCAACACCCCGGGCCCCTCCCTCACCCTCGACGTGACGGCGGCGGGCGGCGGCTCCGGCGGTGGCTCCGGCTCCGGCGGGACGACGGGCTCCGGCGGTTCCGGCGGCGATCTCCCGCAGACCGGCCCCGAGGACTCGGCGATCGCCCTCGGCACCCTCGGCGGCACCGTCCTGCTGGCCGGCGCGGCGGGCGCCCTGTGGCTGACCCGGCGCAACCAGCCGGCGCGCACCCGCCACTGACCGCACCGCACCGCCCCCCCGCGCACGAGTGCTGGAGCCGCCGATGCCGTACCCCGCAGCCCGCGCCCCGCTGCTGTCCCTGCCGCTGGTCCTGCTGCTGTCCCTGCCCCTGCTGCTCGCCGCCGCGCCCGCGGACTCCGGCGGGGGCTGGGCGGCGGCGCCCTCGGGAGGCGGACGGCCGTCCTTCTACTGCGAGGGGGTGCCCGGCGCGGTGCTCCAGGACACGGTGGCCGTCGTCAACCGGGGCGCCGGGCCGCTCACCGTACGGCTGCGGGCGGCCGGCGCCGGTCTGCGTGTCGCGTTCGCCGGGCCGGCCGCCCTCGCCGTGCCCGCCCGCACCCGCGCCGAGGTCCCCTTCACGGTGACGGTCCCGGCGGACGCCCGGCCCGGCGACGTCGCCGGCGGGATCGTCGTGCGGGACGCGGCCGGCCGGGAGACCGTCGTGCCGCTGCTGGTCCGGGTCGGCGGTCCGCGGCTGGCCGCGCTGACCGTCGAGCGGGTGGCCGTGCACGGCGACCGCATCACGTACGAGCTGGTCAACCGAGGCACCACGGTCCTCGTCCCGCGGCTCGCCGTGCACGCGGACGGCGTCCTCGGGGCCGTCCTCGACCGGGCCCCGCGCACCCTGCCCGTCCGGCTCCCGCCGGGCCGCCGCCTCGTCCTCGACGAGCCCTGGCCGAACCGTCCCGCCCTGGACGCGGTCACCGTGCGCCTGACGGTCACCGCTCAGGGCGCGGCGCCGGCCACCGGGCGCGCGTCGGCCCGCTTCGTGCCGTGGGCCGCGACGGCGGGCACGGCGGCCGGCGCGCTGTCGGCGGCGGCCGTGGTGGCCGTACGACGACGCGGGCGCCGCCCGGCCGCCGCGCGAGCCGAGTCGAGAGGAGCGCCGGCGTGAGAGGCAAGCCGCGCAGCACGGTGACGGCGACGCCGCCGGCCGTGCGCCCGTCCCTGCTGCTGTTCCTGTTCCTGGCCCTGCTCGTGCCGTTCCTGTCGCTGCCGGCGGCCGGTCCGGCGGCCGCCGCCGGCAAGCCGGCCGTGACGCTCTCCACCGCCCAGGCGGGCGCGGGCGGTTCGGTCACCGTCAACGGCAGCGGCTGGCGGCCGCGCACACTGGTGATGCTGCTGATCTGCGGGCAGGCGACGCCGGCCCGGGGGGTCGTCGGCGGGACCAACTCGTGCGCCAACGCCGACGGCCGCGCCGTCACCACCGACGCCGACGGCCGCTTCAGCCGGCCGCTGCCGGTGGCCGAACCGCCGGCGCCCTGTCCGTGCGTGGTGCACGCGGCCACCGCGACCGGTGCGAAGGCACAGGCCGACGCGGTGTTCCAGGTGGCCGGGCACCCCGTCCGGCCGCTGCCCGCGGCGACGACCGGCGGACGGCTGTCGGTGCTCACCGACACGCGGCTCGAGGGTTCCGGCGGTCTGCTCACCTGGTTCGGCGCGCCGCCCTCCCGCACGCTCGTCTTCACCGTCGGCAACGTGGGCACCGGTCCCGTCGAGAACCCCGTCTTCCGCGTCGGCACCGCGCACGGGGTGTTCGCCCCGCAGTGGGACGAGCGTCAGTGGCACGGCACGATCCGCCCCGGCGGGAAGGCCCGCGTCGAGCTGCCCGTGGAGCTCGCCGCCGGCGCCCACGGCGACTACACCGTCTCCCTCGAGTACGGCGGGAAGGTCCTCGCCGAGCAGCCGTGGGGCGTCGGCCGCCCTTGGGGCGTGACCCTCTTCTGGATCCTGCTCTGCCTGGTGGTGCCGGCGGCGCTCTTCCGCATCGGGATGGCCGTGGTGGACCGGGTGCGCCCCCGCCCGGCGGTCCGGCGGCCGGCCCGTGCCCGCCGTCCGGGACGCCGGCGGCCGGTCCCGGAGCCCGAGCCGGCCGCCCTGTCGCACGCGACGCTGCCGTGGTTCACCCCGGACGGCGCTCCGGGCGGTACGGCCCTGCCCCCCGCACCCCACGACGACCCGCCGACGCTCCCGACGGGCTTCACCGCTCAGGCGCCGTCCCCGACTCCCACGGGTTCTGCGCCTCCCAGCGCTCCGGCGGCCTTCCCGACTCCGGCGCGTCCTGCGCCTCCCACCGCTCCCGCGGCCTCCGCGACTCCCGTGAGTCCCGCGCCTCCCCCTCCTGCGGCGCCCCCCGTGAGTCCTCCGCCCCCCACGCATCCCACGAGTTCACCGAGCCCCACGACTCCCCACAGGAAGGGATCCACGTGAGTGAGAGAGCCATACCCTCCGAGCGGGCGCCCGCCCGGAAGCGAGCGGCCGTCGCGGGCGCCGCCGTCATGCTCACCGGGGCGGCCGTCCTGCTGGGCGTGACCGCCGCACCGGCACAGGCCGCGGAGGTCGCCTACGCCACCAAGTGCGTACCGCCCTCCGGCATCGGCCTGCCCGACGTCAACGGCACCACCAAGGTCGAGATCACCGCGCCGGCCACGGCCAAGGTGGGCGATACCGTCGACGTCGTCTGGAAGTTCACCCAGGCCGCGTCGAGGAACCCCGACATCATCGACCTGCCCGCGAACTCGGTGCAGCCGTCCGGCACTCTCAAGGCGGCCGGCGCGCAGAGCGCGGACATCGCGATGCAGGGGACCCGGCAGAACCCGGCGATCCCCAAGGGCGGCGCGATGACGCTGTCCGACATGAAGGGCACGCTGAAGCTGACGGCGGCCGGTCAGGTGACGCTGACGCCGGACGCCTACGTGGTCAACGCGCTGTCGACCGACACCCGGTGCGCGCCGACGGAGGCGGTCCAGCCGGCGGCGACCATCACCGTGACGGCGGGATCGGGGAGTTCGGGATCGAGTTCGTCCTCGCCGAGCACGTCCACCACTCCCTCGCAGAGCCGGTCACCGTCGTCGAGCGCGTCGTCCACGCCCAGCACCACCCCGTCGGCGTCCGCGAGCGGCGACAGCGGCGCGACCGACTTCACGGGCAAGGTCGTCGACATCCCCTACACCTGCCAGTCGCCGATCGGCGTCAAGAGGGCGACCTCGCCCATCCAGATCAACGCACGCAAGAACAGCGGGAGTTACGACCTCACCGTGCAGTTCAAGAAGTCGGTCATGGACAGCCCCATCGCCATCCCGGCCGGCAAGGTGAAGCCGATCCTGCAGGTCGTGCTGGGTGGCGCGGACAAGGGGTCGGTGAGGGTGGAAGGCCCGCTGAACGCCGCGCCGATCCCGCAGAACAGCCCCATCAAGATCCCGGACCTCAAGGGCGTCTACAAGCCCGGCGCGACCGGTGAGTCCACGCTCTCCCCGGGCGTCCTCACCGTCGAGGCCATGGGCACGACCACCACCTGCACCCCGGACAGCACGGCCGTCTCCCTCACGCTGGACACCGCGGAACAGGCGAGCGGCGCGTCCGGCGGCGGCTCGTCGTCCTCGGGCGGGTCGACGTCGGCGAGCGGCGGTCTCGCGGAGACGGGCTCCGGCGACCACGGCGCCCTGAAGGCGCTGGGCCTGGTGGCGGGCACGGCGATCCTGCTGGGCGGCGCGGTGTTCACCTTCATGCCCGGGAGGAGGGCGAACTGAGCCGAGGCGGAACGACGACGGAGGGCCGCCGTACCCGTGGGGTACGGCGGCCCTCCGTCGGCACGGAAGCGGATGTCAGCGCACGTCAGTGCACGTCCCCCATGAGCTCCTCGACCTTCCTGCGGTACATCCACACCGCCGCGCCGGCGAGGACGGCGAGCACGGCCTCCAGGGCCACGATGCCCGTCTTGTTGAGGTCGACGCCGGCGATGGACAGCAGACCGGTCGTGGCGTCGCCCGCGGTGACGGCCAGGAACCAGACGCCCATCATCTGCGAGGCGTACTTGGCGGGCGCCATCTTCGTGGTGACGGACAGACCGACGGGGGAGAGGGTCAGCTCGCCGACGGTCTGCACGAAGTAGATCGCCGCCAGCCACAGCGCGGCCGCCTTGTGACCGCCGTCGGCGATCGCCAGCGGGGCCAGGAACAGGAAGAACGACGCGCCGACCAGGACGAGGCCCATGGCGAACTTCGTCGCGGTGCTCGGCTCCTTGCCGCGCCGGGCCAGCGCCAGCCAGGCCCAGGCGAAGAGCGGGGCCAGTGCCATGATCAGGACCGGGTTGACCGACTGGTACCAGGAGACCGGGAAGTCCCAGCCGAAGACGCTGTTCTTCGCCGAGGACTCCGCGAACAGGGACAGCGTCGAGCCGCCCTGGTCGTAGATCATCCAGAACACGGCCGCGGCGACGAAGAACCAGACGTACGCCGTCAGCTTGGACTGCTCGGCGCGGTCCAGCTCCTTGTCGCGCTTCATCCGGGCGATGACGAGCACCGGGATGACCAGGCCGGCCACCGTGATCGGCACCAGCAGCCAGTTCAGCGTGTAGACGCCGGAGACGCCCACGACGGCGTAGAAGACGATCGCGACGGCCGCCCAGAACGCGGCCTTGCGCAGCGTGGCCGCCTTCTCCTGCGCCGACAGCGGCGTGGGGACGAGGTTCGAGCGGGCGCTGAGGTGGCGGCCGCCGAGCAGGAACTGGGTGAGGCCGAGGCCCATGCCGAGTGCGGCGAGCGCGAAGCCCAGGTGCCAGTTGACGTTCTCGCCGATGGTGCCGATGATCAGCGGCGCGGCGAACGCGCCCAGGTTGATGCCGATGTAGAACAGCGTGAAGCCGCCGTCGCGGCGCGGGTCGTCGGGCCCGTCGTAGAGGTGGCCGACCATCGTGGAGATGTTGGCCTTGAGCAGGCCGGAGCCGATGGCGACGAGACCGAGACCCGCGTAGAAGGTGCCGGCGTTCGGCAGCGCGAGGGTCAGATGTCCGAGCATGATGATCGCGCCGGCGACGGCGACGGTCTTGCGGGGGCCGAGCACGCGGTCCGCGAACCAGCCGCCGGGCAGGGCGAGCAGGTACACGAGCGACAGGTAGACCGAGTAGATCGCGGTCGCCGTCGCGGCGCTGAGGTGCAGGCCGCCGGGGGCGACCAGGTACAGCGGGAGCAGGGCCCGCATGCCGTAGTAGGAGAAACGCTCCCACATCTCGGTCATGAAGAGAGTGGCCAGTCCGCGGGGGTGGCCGAAGAAGGTCTTCCCGGAGCCGGGGGTGCCCGGGCGGACCGAGTCCTTCGTCAGGCTGGACGCCATGTCGTTCCTTGCTGGTCGGGACGCGCCGCGAGAGCTCGCGCGCCCGGTGGGGGGCTGGCCGGCACCGGCGGACCGCGTCGCCCACCCCTACGCCCCGGGGGGGTCCGCTCCGGGTCGCGAAGCGGTGGACGGCGATCACCGGGATCCACGCCCCCTCCTCGGGGGCCCGGCCACAGGTCGTTCCTCGTCGGGGCCGGCGGACCGGCCCGCACACAGAAGAGACCCTCAGCGTCGAGCCGACCGCCAAAGGTCCATGTGTACTACAGGCGTTCTCTCACCATACGACAGCACAACGCCGCATATGGAAGGACTTGAGACACGGATCACAGGTGATCAAGGAACCGGGGGCGACACTTCGAAGGTCTGCACCAGGATGCCATCCCCCGACCGCAGGTCCGTACCAACATCGACGGTCCCGTGGCCCCCGTCGGGCGGCCGGACTGTCCGGCATGTCCGGGGTAAGAAACCGCGTGGGCGATCACACTTCGACGGTCGCCCGCCGCGGACTACCATCAGCTCATGACCCGAGTACTGCTCGCCGAGGACGACGCGTCCATCTCGGAGCCGCTGGCCCGCGCACTGCGCAGGGAAGGCTACGAGGTCGAGGTGCGCGAGGACGGCCCCACCGCGCTGGACGCCGGAATGCAGGGCGGCGTCGACCTGGTCGTGCTGGACCTCGGTCTGCCCGGCATGGACGGCCTGGAGGTGGCCCGGCGGCTGCGCTCCGAGGGCCACGCCATTCCGATCCTGATCCTGACCGCGCGCGCCGACGAGGTGGACACCGTCGTCGGACTGGACGCGGGCGCGGACGACTACGTCACCAAGCCCTTCCGGCTGGCCGAGCTGCTCGCCCGGGTCCGGGCCCTGCTGCGGCGCGGTGCGTCCGAACCGCAGCAGCCGCCCGCCACGCACGGCGTGCGCATCGACGTCGAGTCGCACCGCGCGTGGATGGGCGAGGAGGAACTCCAGCTCACCGCCAAGGAGTTCGACCTGCTGCGGGTCCTGGTGCGCGACGCGGGCCGGGTCGTCACCCGCGACCAGCTGATGCGCGAGGTGTGGGACACCACCTGGTGGTCGTCGACCAAGACCCTCGACATGCACATCTCCTGGCTGCGCAAGAAGCTCGGCGACGACGCGGCCAACCCCCGCTACATCGCCACCGTACGAGGTGTGGGCTTCCGCTTCGAGAAGAGCTGACTGCTCCGCCGGGGTGGGCCCGGACGACGCGCGTCTCCATCGGCTCGGCTTGTGCGGGATGCGCGTCCTCGGGCCGGTGGGGGGCCGGTCGCGCAGTTCCCCGCGCCCCTTGAGGGCGCTGTGCAAACCGCTCTCGTCACGTCACCGCCCCGGAGGGCACCGTGCGTCGCCGTCTCATTCAGTCCACCCTCGCCGTGGTGCTCGTGGTCATCGCGGTGTTCGGGGTGTCCCTCGTCATCGTCGAGACCCGCACGATCAGCAACAGCGCCCAGGAGCGGGTCGACTCCGAGGCGCTGCGGCTGGCCAGCATCGTGGACAGCCGGCTGGTCGGCTCGGAGAACGTCACCCCGGCGATACTGCGCGACCAGGTCACGCAGGACCGTTACGCCGAGATCCGCATCCCCGGCCGGCCGGTCATCGAGGTCGGGACCAAGCCCACCGGCGATGTCATCAGGGCGCAGGCCAGGGGCGAGGAGGGGGAGACCGTCCTGGTCCAGGAGCCGCGCTCCACGGTGACCCGGGAGGTCGGCCGCACCCTGCTGATCATCGCCCTCGTGGCGCTGCTCGCGGTGGTCGCCGCGGTCCTGCTGGCCATCCGCCAGGCCAACCGCCTCGCCTCCCCCCTGACCGACCTCGCCGAGACCGCCGAACGCCTCGGCTCGGGCGACCCGCGCCCCCGCCACAAGCGGTACGCCGTCCCCGAGTTGGACCGGGTCGCCGACGTCCTCGACTCCTCGGCGGAACGCATCGCCCGTATGCTCACCGCCGAACGACGGCTCGCGGCGGACGCCTCCCATCAGCTGCGCACCCCGCTGACGGCCCTGTCGATGCGCCTGGAGGAGATCACCCTCACCGACGACCCCGACACGGTGAAGGAGGAGGCCACGATCGCGCTGACCCAGGTGGAGCGCCTGACGGACGTCGTGGAACGCCTTCTGACCAACGCCCGGGACCCGCGTACCGGCTCCGCCGTCACCTTCGACCTCGACGAGGTCATCCAGCAGCAGCTCGCCGAGTGGCGGCCCGCCTACCGCGGTGACGGCCGGGCCATCGTCAGCTCCGGCAAACGCCACCTGCGCGCGGTGGGCACGCCCGGCGCGGTCGCCCAGGTCCTGGCCGCCCTGATCGAGAACTCCCTCATGCACGGCGGCGGCACGGTGGCGCTGCGCACCCGGGTCATCGGCAACCAGGCCGTCGTGGAGGTGACCGACGAGGGGCCGGGCGTCCCCGCCGACCTGGGGGCCCGCATCTTCGAGCGGGCGATCAGCGGCCGCAACTCCACCGGCATCGGCCTGGCCGTGGCCCGCGACCTGGCCGAGGCGGACGGCGGCCGTCTGGAGATGCTCCAGGCGCAGCCCCCCGTCTTCGGCCTGTTCCTGTCCCGCACGGCCCCGCAGACGCGCACGGCGAACGACGAGGAGCCGACCGTCAGATGAGCGACGGGCGGTCGACGGTCACATGAGCGACGAGGATCCGGACGTCAGCTGAACGACGTGGAGCCGGACATGACATGAGCGACGTGGAGCCGAGCGTCGGATGAGCGACGGGGAGCCGAGCGTCGGACGAGGGCGGCGGACCCGCGCCCCGGCTCGGCAGCCCGAGCGGGCCCGGCGACCCGCGCAGGCTCCGCGGCCCCTGCGGCCCAGGGGCGGACTCAGCCGACCCGCTGCGACGCCTTCGGCGCGGGCCTCCTGGCCTGCTCGGCCACCGCGCGGAACGGCTCCGCGCCGGACACGGGCTCCGTCACGGGCAGCGCCCGGAAGACCCACGTGCGGTAGGACCAGAACCGGAACAGCGTCGCGACCCCGATGCCGACGAACTTGAACACGTTGTTCTGCAGCGGGCTGTCCCAGCCGAAGCCGTACGTCGCGGTGAACAGCAGCCCGTTCTCGATGACCAGGCCGACCGCGCTGAACGCCATGAACAGCGTCAGTTCCCTCGTGCGCCCGCCCTTGTCGCGGTCACGATAGGTGAAGTAGCGGAACCCCACGTAGTTGAAGACGATCGACACGACGGTCGCCAGCACGCTCGCCCGCACCACCTGCAGATCGGTGAGATGGCGGACGAGGTTGAACACGCCGAGGTTGACCAGCAGTCCCGCGCCGCCCACGGCTCCGAACTTGGCCAGCTCGTGGACGAGCCTCTTCAGCCCCGAGGAACCATGCGCCATGGTCGTACAGGCCCCCGTCCGGGTTCGGTTTCGTCAACCCAGCCATGCTAACCACCACTCTTGCCGGTTTCCTGTGGTCCCGCTCACCGGACCGCCCCCGGCGGGGCAGATGCGGTGATACGGCGGGTATGAGCAGGGAAAGGCGCCGGTAAGAGGCGCGGGATCCGGCCGCGCCGTCGTGGCCGATACCCTGGGGGCGTGACGTTCCCGGTAGTCGGCATGGTCGGCGGGGGCCAGCTCGCTCGTATGACACACGAGGCGGGCATCCCGCTCGGCATCAGGTTCAAGCTCCTCAGTGACACCCCACAGGATTCCGCGGCGCAGGTCGTGAGCGATGTCGTCATCGGCGACTATCGCGATCTCGACACGCTCCGTGAGTTCGCACGCGGGTGCGACGTGATCACTTTCGATCACGAACACGTTCCCACCGAGCATCTCCGGGCGCTGGAGGCGGACGGCATCCCCGTCCGCCCGGGCCCCGACGCGCTGGTGCACGCCCAGGACAAGGGGGTGATGCGCGCCAGACTCGACGCGATCGGCGTCCCGTGCCCACGGCACCGGATCGTGACCGACCCGGCCGACGTGGCCGCCTTCGCGGCCGAGGGCGACGGCTTCCCGGTGGTCCTGAAGACCGTCCGCGGCGGTTACGACGGCAAGGGCGTGTGGGTCGTCGACTCCGTCGACGAGGCCGCGGACCCCTTCCGGGCCGGCGTCCCCGTCCTGGCCGAGGAGAAGGTCGACTACGTGCGCGAGCTCGCCGCCAACGTCGTGCGCTCCCCGCACGGCCAGGCGGTCGCGTACCCGGTCGTCGAGTCCCAGCAGGTCGGCGGCGTCTGCGACACCGTGATCGCCCCGGCCCCCGGCCTGGACGAGGCCCTCGCGCTGCGGGCCGAGGAGATGGCCCTCAGCATCGCCAAGGAACTGGGCGTCGTGGGCCACCTCGCGGTCGAGCTGTTCCAGACCCGCGACGGCCGCATCCTCGTCAACGAACTGGCGATGCGCCCGCACAACTCGGGCCACTGGTCGATGGACGGCGCGATCACCTCGCAGTTCGCCAACCACGTCCGCGCGGTCCTGGACCTCCCGCTCGGCGACCCGCGCCCGCGCGCCCCCTGGACGGTCATGGTCAACGTCCTCGGCGGCGACTACCCGGACATGTACTCCGCGTACCTGCACTGCATGGCCCGCGACCCCCAGCTGAAGATCCACATGTACGGCAAGGACGTGAAGCCCGGCCGCAAGGTCGGCCACGTCAACACCTACGGCGACGACCTGGACGACGTCCTCGAGCGGGCACGTCACGCAGCCGGTTACCTGAGAGGCACGATCACCGAATGAGCCCTGTCGTAGGCATCGTCATGGGGTCGGACAGCGACTGGCCCGTCATGGAGGCCGCAGCCCAGGCCCTCGACGAGTTCGAGATCGCGTACGAGGTCGACGTCGTCTCGGCGCACCGCATGCCGCGCGAGATGATCGCGTACGGCGAGCAGGCGGACGGGCGCGGACTCAAGGTGATCATCGCGGGCGCCGGCGGCGCGGCCCACCTGCCCGGCATGCTCGCCTCCGTCACCCCGCTGCCGGTGATCGGCGTGCCCGTGCCCCTGAAGTACCTGGACGGCATGGACAGCCTGCTGTCCATCGTGCAGATGCCGGCCGGCGTGCCCGTCGCGACCGTCTCCGTCGGCGGCGCGCGCAACGCCGGCCTGCTGGCCGCCCGCATCCTCGCCGCGCACGACGAGGAGCTGCTCGCCCGGATGCGCGAGTTCCAGCAGGAGCTGGGCGAACAGGCCACCGAGAAGGGCAAGCGCCTGCGCGCCAAGGTCGAGGGTTCGAACGGCTTCGGCTTCGGGAAGTGACGGGCGACGTGAGCGAGCCGACCTCACTGGCCGCCGCCCGCGAGCTCCTGCGCGAGTTCCCGGTCGCCGACGGCCACAACGACCTGCCCTGGGCGCTGCGCGAACAGGTCCGCTACGACCTCGACGCCCGTGACATCGCCGCCGACCAGCACGCCCACCTGCACACCGACATCCCCCGGCTGCGCTCGGGCGGGGTCGGCGCGCAGTACTGGTCGGTGTACGTGCGCTCGGACCTGCCCGACGCGGTCCCGGCGACGCTGGAGCAGATCGACTGCGTCCGGCGGCTCGTCGCCCGCCACCCGCGCGACCTGCGTGCGGCGCTGACGGCCGCCGACATGGAGGCGGCGCGCGCGGAGGGCCGGATCGCCTCGCTGATGGGCGCGGAGGGCGGTCACTCCATCGCCAACTCGCTGGGCACGCTGCGCGGGCTGTACGCGCTCGGCGTGCGCTACCTGACGCTCACCCACAACGACAACGTGGACTGGGCGGACTCCGCGACCGACGAGCCGGCCGTCGGCGGGCTGACCGCCTTCGGCCGCGAGGTCGTGCGCGAGATGAACCGCGAGGGCATGCTGGTCGACCTCTCGCACGTGGCGGCGACCACCATGCGGGACGCGCTCGACGCGACGAGCGCGCCGGTGATCTTCTCCCACTCCTCCGCGCGCGCGGTCTGCGACCACCCGCGCAACGTCCCGGACGACGTCCTGGAGCGGCTGCCCGCCAACGGCGGCATGGCGATGGTGACGTTCGTGCCGAAGTTCGTCCTGCAGGAGGCGGTCGACTGGACGGCCGCGGCCGACGACAACATGCGCGACCACGGTTTCCACCACCTCGACACCACCCCCGAGGCGATGAAGGTGCACCGGGCCTTCGAGGAGACCCACCCCCGGCCGATCGCCACCGTCGCCACGGTCGCCGACCACCTCGACCACATGCGCGAGGTGGCCGGCGTCGACCATCTCGGCATCGGCGGCGACTACGACGGCACGGCCTTCACCCCCGAAGGGCTGAACGACGTCTCCGGGTACCCCCGCCTGATCGCGGAGCTCCTCGACCGCGGCTGGTCGGCCGCCGACCTCGCCAAGCTGACCTGGCAGAACGCGGTGCGCGTGCTGGGTGCGGCGGAGGACGTGGCCCGGGACCTGCGGACCACGCGCGCGGCGTCCCACGCGACGATCGGGTCGCTGGACGGCTGACCCCGTCCGACGCGGGCGGGGGCGGCCGTCCTCGCCCGCGTACCCCCGAACGCCCTGCCCACCGGGAAGAACGCCGCCCCCCGTGCGACGGTGTCCGTACTGCTGATCGACGTACGGAGACCGTCATGGCCGACCTCCAGGACGAACTGCGGCCTCTTCCCGAGGCCGGCGAGCCGGCCGACGAGGCGCAGACGGCCCCTTCCCCGGCCGCCCCGTACACCCGTGGGGCGAGCGGGACCGGCGAGTTCGACGCCGCCGCCCCGAAGGCCGTGCCGGAGCCGGAGTCCGAGCGGGAACGGGGACCGGGACCGGGGCCGGAGACCGAGCGGGCACGGGAGCCGGAGGGCAGCCCTTTGGAGCGCGCCCGGGCCCTCCTCGCCGCCCACCCCGTCGCCGACGGCTACAGCGGACTGCCGTGGGCCCTGCGGCACCTGCCCTGGTACGACCTCCAGCTCGGCGAGAGCGCCGTCGACACGGACGTGCCCCGGCTGCGGGAGGGCCATGTCGGCGCGCTGCTGTGGTCGCTGCATCCGCCCGAGGGCCTCGCCGCCGAACGGGCCGTCGGCGCGACCCTGGAGGAGCTGGACCACGCCCGGGCGGTGATCGCCGCCCATCCCGAGGGGCTGCGGCTGGCGCTCAGCGCCGGGCAGGTCATCGACGCCCACCACTGCGGCCGGGTGGCCGTCGTGCTGGGCCCGGCCACGGCCGCCGCGCTGGACGGCTCCCTCGGCATCCTGCGGTCGCTGCACACCCTCGGGCTGCGCGTCCTGACCCTCGTCGGCGCCTCGTGGGCGGGTGAGGCGGGGCTGACCCGGTTCGGCGAGGAGGTCGTGCGCGAGATGAACCGGATCGGGGTGCTGGCCGACCTCTCCGGCGCCTCCGACGCCACGATCGGCCGTGTGCTGGTGCTCTCCAAGACGCCGGTGCTGTGCACCCGCTCCGCCGCCCGCGCGCTGCGCCCGCACCCCGGCAACCTGCCCGACGGGCTGCTCGCCGAGCTGGGCGCGGCCAAGGGGCTGTGCCTGGTGCCGCTGACCGCCGAGCAGACCGGTCCGAGCGTCCGGGACGTGGCCGACCACCTCGACCACGTCCGCGAGATCGCCGGCCCGGACTGCGTCGGCCTGTCCGGCACCTACGACTCCGGCGCCGCCCACCCGCAGGGCCTCGCCGACGCCTCCGGCTACCCGCACCTGATCGCCGAGCTGCTGGGCCGAGGCTGGCCGGAGACCGACATCGCCCTGCTGACCTGGGGCAACATGCAGCGCGTCCTGCGCACGGCCGACTTCGCGGCCCGGGCAGCCCGTGACCGCCGGGAGCCGCCGACGGCGGGCGTCGCCCAGCTGGACGGCCACCAGGACGCCTGACACGGCATCCATGCCGCGCGCGGCCTGCACGGCATCCATGCCGCGCGCGGCTTGTGCGGCCCCGCATGGCCCGCACGGCCCCGATGACCACGGCGGCGAGCGTGCGGGCTGTGGCTCGTCCGATGCCGAGGCGGGCCCCGGACGTCCCACGCGGCCTCGCGCGTCCGGTGACCGGCCTACGCCGCCGCCGGGGTCGGCGGGTTCACGCGGCCGCCCGGGTCGGCCGGTTCACGCGTGTGCGATGCGGCAGAGGCAGAACGGATGCCCGGCCGGGTCGGCGTACACCAGGAAGTCCTTCTTCTCCCGGTCCTCCAGATCCAGCGGACGGGCGCCCAGTGCCAGCACCCGCTCGTGGGCGGCGTCCATCTCCTCCCAGGTGGCGCCGCCGTCGAGGTCCAGGTGGAACTGCTGCGGGTTGCGGTCCGCGCGCGGCCACTCCGGCGGGGTGTACCCCGCCACCTGCTGGAAGGCGATCCTGGGTCCGTCGGGGACGCGCAGGACGATCCAGTCGTCCTCGCCCTCCTCGCCCTCCCCGGCATCCAGGGAGCCGCCCAGGACCGCCGCGTAGAACCCGGCGAGCGCGCGCGGATCGGGACAGTCGAGGACGACGGAACGGAAACGGGCTACGGGCGGCATGGAGGCCTCCTGGCGATCAGCACGAGCACAGGCAGAACGGGTGCCCGGCCGGATCGGCGTACACACGCCAGCCGCGCGAGCGGTCCTCGGCGTCCAGCGGCTTCGCGCCGAGGGCGAGCACGCCGCGCTCGGCCGCGTCCAGGTCGTCCACCGTCAGATCCAGGTGGAACTGCTGCGAGTGCTCGGGCGCGGGCCAGGCGGGCGGAGTGAACCCGGGGGCGGCCTGGAAGGCCAGCGACCGGCCGTCGGGCAGCTTGAGATCGACCCAGTCGCCGTCGCCCTCCGTGCTGCCGCCCAGCACCTCGGCGTAGAAACCGGCCAGCGCGCGCGGGTCGGGACAGTCCAGAACGACGACGCCCAGTTCGGCGAGAGCCATGACGCTCCTCCTCGAGTCGAAGTTGCCTGCCAGTCGGTTACCCATAGATGCCGGTAACCGGTAACGGTTACTGCATACTCCCGTATCGGCGGTAACGTCGCAAGCATGAGTGAGCGATCGGCCGCGCCCGGCGCCCTGGCTTTGGTCGAGTCCCTGGTGAACACGCTGGACATCGAGTCCGGCGCCGACACGCTGGACACCGCGGAGGGCCGGGCGAGGTTCGGGATCGCCGAAGGCGAGGCGGCGCACGCCCGCGAGCTCCGGGAGTCCCTGCGCGCCGCCCTGCTGGCCCACGCCGGCCATCCGCCGCACCGCGCGGTGACCCCGCTGAGCGACCTGCTCGCCGCGGCGCCCCTGCTGGTGACGGTCGACGCCCACGACGGCTCGGCCCGACTCGACCCCGCGGCGGTCGGGACCCCGCTGCTCGCCCGTACGGCGGCCGCCGTGGCGCAGGCGCTCGTCGAGGGCACCTGGACCCGGCTGAAGGCCTGCGAGGCCGTCACCTGCCACTGGGCGTACTACGACCGCAGCCCGGCCGGCCGGGGCCGCTGGTGCTCGATGCAGGTCTGCGGGGCCCGCGCCAAGATGCGCCGGTACCGGTCGAAGTAGTTCACCGGCCGTCGCACAGGCCGGTGGTGCAGAATGCAGAAAGACGCCGGTTCGGCCGACTGAGCCTCGGCCGAACCGGCGTCGCCCGCACGCGCCCGCGCGGCGCCCCCGCGGGAGCGAAGGGTGTCAGGCCGTCGGGCGGCCCATACCCCGGTAGGTCCAGCCGGCCTTGCGCCACAGCTCGGGGTCGAGCGCGTTGCGTCCGTCGAGGATCAGCCGGGTCGTCGCCACCTCGCCGAGCGCCGCCGGGTCCAGCTCGCGGAACTCCCGCCACTCCGTGAGATGCAGCACCGCGTCGGCGCCCCGCACGGCGTCGAGCGCCGAGGGGGCGTAACCGAGGGTGGGGAAGAGCCGGCGGGCGTTCTCCATCCCCTTCGGGTCGTACACCGTGACCTGACCGCCTTGCAGATGGATCTGCCCGGCCACGTTCAGCGCGGGGGAGTCCCGGACGTCGTCCGAGTCGGGCTTGAAGGTGGCGCCGAGCACGGCGATCCGCCGGCCCAGGAACGACCCGCCGCCGAGCGCCTGCCGCGCGAGCTCCACCATCCGCCCCCGCTGGCGCATGTTGATCGAGTCGATCTCGCGCAGGAAGGTCAGCGCCTGGTCGGCGCCGAGCTCACCGGCCCGGGCCATGAAGGCGCGGATGTCCTTGGGCAGACAGCCGCCGCCGAAGCCGATCCCCGCCCGCAGGAACTTCTTGCCGATCCGGTCGTCGTACCCGATCGCCTCGGCCAGCTTGGCGACGTCGCCGTCGGCGGCCTCGCACACCTCCGCCATGGCGTTGATGAAGGAGATCTTGGTGGCGAGGAAGGAGTTCGCGGACGTCTTGACCAGCTCGGCCGTGGGGAAGTCCGTGACGACGAACGGGGAACCCTCCCCGACGGGCGTCTCGTACACCTGCCGCAGCAGCGCCTCGGCCCGCTCGCTGCGCACGCCGACGACGATCCGGTCCGGGTGCAGGGTGTCCTGCACCGCGAAGCCCTCCCGCAGGAACTCCGGGTTCCAGGCGAGCTCGGCGTCCTCACCGGCCGGCGCGAGTTCGGCGATCATGCGGGCCAGCCGGTCCGCGGAGCCCACCGGCACGGTCGACTTGCCGACGACCAGCGCGGGCCGCGTCAGATGCGGGGCGAGGGAGGCGAGGGCGGACTCGACGTACGACATGTCGCACGCGTACTCGCCGTGCTTCTGGGGCGTGTTGACGCAGACGAAGTGGACGTCGCCGAACGCCCCCACCTCGGCCCAGTCCTGGGTGAACCGCAGCCGGCCGCTGGAACCCTCGAACCCGGCGACGTGCCGGCGCAGCAGCTCCTCCAGACCCGGCTCGTACATGGGCGTCTCACCGCGCTCGAGCATCTCGATCTTCTCGCGCACCACGTCGAGAGCGAGCACCTCGAATCCCAGCTCGGCCATGGCCGCGGCGTGCGTGGCGCCGAGATAGCCGGTGCCGATCACGGTGATGTTGAGGGCCATGAATGCTCCTGGTGGGGGATGCCGGTCGCTGCGCGCCCGAGCATAGTCGGGGCGTGCGGACGCCCTTCACCGGGCAGATCACGGGACGGGACCCCTGTCGCCAAGGTCACGTATCAACCGGCTCGGCGGCGCTTTAAAATTTGAGTTACTTAACGGTAATTAGCACGGTGACCGCAGCGTCTTTGGAGCGTGAGACACCTTGGCCGGATCGGCTGATTTCGACCTGTACCGCCCGTCCGAGGAGCACGACATGCTCCGCGACGCGATCCGTTCGCTCTCCGAGGCGAAGATCGCGCCGTTCGCCGCCGCGGTGGACGAGGAGGCACGCTTCCCGCAGGAGGCGCTGGACGCGCTGGTGGCCAGCGACCTGCACGCCGTGCACGTCCCCGAGGAGTACGGCGGCGCGGGCGCCGACGCCCTCGCGACGGTCATCGTGATCGAGGAGGTGGCCCGCGTCTGCGTGTCCTCCTCGCTGATCCCCGCGGTCAACAAGCTGGGCTCGCTCCCGGTGATCCTCTCCGGGTCCGAGGACCTGAAGAAGAGGTACCTGTCGCCGCTCGCCAAGGGCGACGCGATGTTCTCGTACGCGCTCTCCGAGCCGGACGCGGGCTCGGACGCCGCCGGGATGAAGACGAAGGCGGTCCGCGACGGCGACCACTGGATCCTCAACGGCGTGAAGCGCTGGATCACCAACGCCGGCGTGAGCGACTACTACACGGTCATGGCCGTGACGGACCCGACGAAGCGCTCCAAGGGCATCTCCGCGTTCGTCGTCGAGAAGTCCGACCCGGGGGTCTCCTTCGGCGCCCCGGAGAAGAAGCTCGGCATCAAGGGCTCCCCGACCCGCGAGGTCTACTTCGACAACGTCCGCATCCCGGCCGACCGCATGATCGGCGAGGAGGGCACGGGCTTCGCGACGGCGATGAAGACGCTCGACCACACCCGCATCACGATCGCCGCGCAGGCGCTCGGCGTCGCCCAGGGCGCCTTCGACTACGCCAAGGGCTACGTCCAGGAGCGCAAGCAGTTCGGCAAGGCCATCGCCGACTTCCAGGGCATCCAGTTCATGCTCGCCGACATGGCGATGAAGATCGAGGCCGCCCGTCAGCTGACGTACGCGGCGGCGGCCAAGTCCGAGCGCCTGGACTCCGACCTCACCTTCCAGGGCGCGGCCGCCAAGTGCTTCGCCTCGGACGTGGCGATGGAGGTCACCACGGACGCCGTCCAGCTCCTCGGCGGCTACGGCTACACCCGTGACTACCCGGTCGAGCGGATGATGCGCGACGCGAAGATCACGCAGATCTACGAGGGCACGAACCAGGTCCAGCGCATCGTCATGGCGAGGAACCTGCCGTAGCCGTCGGCCGACGGCCCGGCCGAGCGGTGAGGGACGCCCGGAAAAGGGCGTCCCTCACCGCTCCCGGGCTTAGGGGGCGACCGATGTGCAGATTATTTGGACATTTCGTGAATCGGTGAAGGCATTCTTTAATTCGCTGGCCCCTTCCTTTCCCGTGCTAATGTGATCGCTGCTGTTTGGAATTCACTCAGGGAGGGTGCATGCGCAAGAGGCGCATAGGGACAGTCGTTGCCGCCGCAATAGGAGCTTTCGCGCTCTTTTCCACTCAGGCGTCCGCCATCACGTGGGAGAAGGACTTCGCGACCGGGCTCGCCCCGTCCTCCAGCGGGTCGGCCGTCTGGTCCTACAGCCCCCAGGAAGACGGGAACGCGGCGTTCCAGAAGAACGGCGACTGGTTCTTCGTCTCCGACAACAGGGCGGACGGTTTCTCCACCGTCGCCGAATGGCGTCTCTACAACACGAGTGGCACGCTCGTGCGCGGTGGAAACGTCTGGATGAATCTGGGAGCCGGCGAGTCCCGCTGGAAGGACAAGGACTTCACCGAAGGCTACAAGCTGCAGTTCAGGGTATGCCGTGGGCACTCCAACGGCACCTTCCTCGAGCATTGCGGCGCTTGGGTTTCCATAGCGGCCTGACAGGGTTTTCCTTCGGGGGTTCGCCGAACTCTTCGAGTCGCCCGTGACGGACGCGGCGACGGCCTTGCACAAGGCCGAGCGGACGCAGTGACAGAGGGCCCGACGTCTCACGTCGGGCCCTTTGCGGCGAATCGGCAAGCACGCCTCCTGAGGAATTCGCATCCGACCCGAAGCCGACGGCGGGGCGATCGGATGAAGCGCCTGCTCAGTCGCCGAAGCCCTCCGCGATCCGGCGCTCGCGCAGTTCCATGATCGCGCGGCGGCGGGCCAGGCGGTGGGTGCGGCGGATCTGGGCCTCCTGGAAGCGGCGTTCGTCGCGTTCCGTCTCGGGGAGCACCGGCGGGACCGTGCGCGGCTTGCCGTCGGCGTCGACGGCGGCGAAGACCAGGTAGGCCGAGCCGACCTGGGTGGCCGGGGCGGACTCGTTCCAGCGTTCGGCCATGACCCGTACGCCGACCTCCATCGAGGTCCGGCCGGTCCAGTTGACCTGGGCCTTCACATGGACGAGGTCACCCACCCGGACCGGCTCCAGAAACGCCATCTCGTCCATGGACGCGGTGACGGCGGGGCCCCCGGAGTGCCGTCCGGCCACGGCGCCCGCCGCGTCGTCGACGAGTTTCATGATCACACCGCCGTGCACCGTGCCCAGGAGGTTGGTGTCGGCGTGGGTCATGATGTGGCTGAGAGTGGTGCGGGACGCCGACGTGGGCTTGCCCGGGATGTCCGGGGTGCTGCCCGAGTCCGCTGCGGTGACCTGGTCTGTCATGTCCTCCACCTTATGGTGCGGGGGACAACCCGGGACTTTGTGTCAGCTTGGCAACAGCGGGGCCCTGATTCTCCGACGACCCTTGTACGGCACACAGCACTGCCCTGCACACTGGTCCGCATGAACGATTGGCCCGAGGGATGGTCCGACAGGGACCGCGGCAACCGGTACGGCGGCGGCAGCGCGAACGCGCAGCCCGAGAGCCCGCGTGTCATGCGGCAGGTCCGCCGCGGTCCGGCCGCGCCGCCGCAGGGCGCCGGCGTCCCGCCGCAGCCGTCGTACGTCAACGGCCAGGGATACGGCGACTACACCGACGCCCGGCAGACCGGGTACGACAGCGGCTACAACACGGGCCAGGTCTACGGCGGCGACTCCGGCGACTCCGGGGGGACCGGCGGATACGCCGGCGGTGAGCCGCGCCCCGCGCCGAACTGGCGCCGCCGCATCAAGTGGACGGCGATCACCGTCGTGACCGTGCTGGTCGTGACGACGGTGGGCACCTACTTCTGGGCCGACGGCAAGCTGAAGCGCGAGGTCGACCTGTCGAAGGTCATCGACCGGCCCGAGGGCGGCGACGGCACGAACTACCTGATCGTCGGCTCCGACAGCCGTGAGGGCATGTCCGCCGAGGAGAAGAAGAAGCTGCACACCGGCTCCGCCGAGGGCAAGCGCACCGACTCCATGATGATCCTGCACGTCGGGTCGAACGGCGACACGCTGATCTCGCTGCCGCGCGACTCCGACGTCGAGCTTCCGACGTTCGTCGGCTCCGAGTCCGGCAAGACGTACAAGGGCACCGGCCGGCACATCAAGCTGAACGCCGCGTACGCCACCGACGGCCCCGAGCTGCTGGTGCGCACGATCGAGTTCAACACCGGCCTGCGCATCGACCACTACGTCGAGATCGGCTTCGCCGGCTTCGCGAGCATCGTGGACGCGGTCGGCGGCGTCGAGATCACCATCGACAAGGCCTTCAAGGACAAGTACTCGGGCGCCGACTTCCAGGCGGGCAAGCAGAAGCTGAACGGTGAGGAGGCGCTGGCCTTCGTCCGCACCCGGCACGCGTTCGCCGCGTCCGACCTGCAGCGCACCAAGAACCAGCAGAAGTTCCTCGCGGCCCTCGCCCATGAGGTGGCGACCCCGGGCACGGTCCTGAACCCCTTCAAGCTGTACCCGACGATGAGCGCCGGACTGGACTCGCTGATCGTCGACAAGGACATGGGTCTGTACGACCTCGGGTCCATGTTCTTCGCGATGAAGGGCGTCAACGGCGGCGACGGCACCTCGCTGAACATGCCGATCTCCGGCTCCTCCGGCGGCAACCTCGTCTGGGACAAGACGAAGGTCAAGCAGCTGGTGAACGAGCTGAACAACGACGAGAAGGTCACCGTCACCGGCAACTGACGGGTCCGCGCAGGGAAAGGGGCGCCCGCAACCGGGCGCCCCTTTCCGTGTTCCGGGACCGCGTTCCGGTCCGTGTTGCGGTCCGTGTTCCGGACCGCGTTCGAGCGGCGTCGCGTCACATGGCGGCGCCCGCCATCGTGCGGCACATCTCGGCGCAGCGGCGACAGGACTCCGCGCAGCGCATCATCTGGGGATCGTCCGGCATGGCCGTACACGCCTCGGCGCACATGTCGCACGCCTTGGCGCACATCGCGCACATCTCGGTCGACATGGGCGAGCGCCGCATCATCATGTCGGCGCACATACGGGTCGTCTCGGAGCAGTCCAGCAGCGCGCGCATGATCTGCATCTGGGCCTGGCCGCCCATCTGCATGCAGGAGCTCATGGTCTCCTCGCACATGCTGTGGCAGGACATGCAGGCCTCGACGCAGTCCTGCATCTGGCTGCTCATGGCGTTCATGGTTCCGGGCCGGGTCATGGCTCCTCCTCGTGGTGAGGGGCCCGTTCGGGAGTGAGGGGGGCCGGGCGGGCCCGTTGCGTGCCCTTCCGTCCTACGCCCTCCCACGGGCCTCCGCCATCGGGGACCCGGCGGCACCGGTGATCCGCGCCGCGGACACGACCTAGGAGCAGCCCACCTCGTCGCCGCGTACGACGGCGAACTCCCCGTGCTCGGCGTCGGCCGCCCGCACCGTGCGCACCCCCCGGAAGTCCGCGCCGGCGGTCACCTTCAGCGTCGGCCCGAGCCCCTTGACGACCCGCAGCTCGCTGTGCGGCAGGGCGGTCGCGAGGGACTTCGCGGAGCGGTCCCAGCGCGGGTCGTAGGCGACGACCGTGCGCCGGACGGTCGGGTCGGCCGCGCTGACCGGCTGCCCCGTCGTGCGGAAGCCCGTCGCCGCGAGCGCCGCGTCCACCCGCCTGCCGAGTCCCGTGGTGTGCGTGCCGTTCTCCACCTGGACGCGGATCTGCTGCGGCGCCACCTCCACGTGCGCGACCCCGCGGTCGAGCCGCCGGGCGGGTGCGGCCAGGGGCTTGTCGTCGCGCAGGGCCCGGAAGAGGCGCCGCGACTTCACCGGGTCCCACTTCAGCGTGGAGCCGATGCCCTTCACGAAATATTCCATCTGTCCGACGGGGACGGTGACGAACTCGGAGGAGGACGGGGAGAAGGTGCGCATCGCCCTGCCGAGGTCCAGCAGTTCTTCCGCGCCGAAGCCCCGGTCGGCCCGTACCGAGCCGAGCACCGCCCGGGTCACGTCACGGAACCTCAGCGGGTTCAGCAGCACCCCGGAGGAGGTGGCCCGGTCCAGCAGGGCCGCCAGGAAGCGCTGCTGGCGCTTCATCCGGCCGAGGTCGGACGAGGCGTCCGCGTGCCGTGAGCGCACGTACTGCAGGGCCTCGCCGCCCTCGAGGGTGTGGGCGCCCGGCTCCAGGTCCAGGCCGGTGTACGCGTCCTTCAGGCGCGTCGCCGTGCAGACCTTCACGCCGCCGAGGACGTCCACGGTCTTCATGAAGCTGGTGAAGTCGACCTCCAGATAGTGGTCGATCTTGACGTGCGTCATGTTCTCGACCGTGCGGACGGTCAGCTGCGGGCCGCCCTCCGCGTAGGCCGCGTTGATCCTGATCGGGTGGCCGTGATGCTCCTTGCCGGTGACCTGGTCGGTGTGCGGCGGCGTCTCGGCGTAGGAGTCGCGCGGGAGGCTGACCACGCTGGCCCGCTCCCGGTCCTCGGAGACGTGCACGATCATGATCGTGTCGGTGCAATGGCAGGGCACCCCGCCCAGGCGGTACCGGCGGCGCTCCGCCGCGCTGATCCGGTCGCGGCCGTCGGTGCCGACCAGCAGCACGTTCATGCCGTGACCGGCCCGCGGGCGGTTCTTCATGTCCTTGAAGGGGTCGACCCGGGCGATGCCGGCGTCGAGGCTGCTGATCACCGAGTGGCCGATGCCCGCGGAGGCGAGCAGCACCACGGAGAGCGTGGTCGCCGCCCGTACGGCCCAGCGGGGGCGCCGCCGTCGGGCGGGGTGAGGGGGCACGCGGCGCTGCGGGCGGGGGCGGCGCGGGAACCGGGGCGGTGTGGTGGGCATAGGGGCACCTCCGGGCGGCGGCCGTGGGTGGGGGGAAGCCGTTGGAACGGTAGGCCCATACGATCTGCCGACCGGTGCAGCACACCCGGCGGGGCGGGCGCTGTCCCCCGTTCGCGGTAACGTGAGCCCCCTATGAACGCCAAGCCCGACGTGCAGCTCCCCGCCGTGTCCGTCATCATGCCCGTCCTCAATGAGGAGCGGCATCTGCGCGGAGCCGTCCAAGCGATCCTCGCGCAGGAGTACGCCGGCGAGATGGAGGTCGTGATCGCCATCGGTCCGTCCACGGACCGGACGGACGAGATCGCCGCCCAGCTCGTCGCGGAGGACTCCCGCGTGCACACGGTCCCCAATCCCACCGGGCGCACGCCCGCCGCGCTGAACGCCGCGATCAAGGCCTCCCGCCATCCGATCGTCGTCCGCGTGGACGGGCACGGGATGCTCTCGCCGAACTACATCGCCACCGCGGTGCGGCTCCTGGAGGAGACCGGCGCGCAGAACGTCGGCGGCATCATGCACGCCGAGGGCGAGAACGACTGGGAGCACGCCGTCGCCGCGGCCATGACGTCGAAGATCGGGGTCGGCAACGCCGCCTTCCACACGGGAGGGCAGGCCGGCCCCGCCGAGACCGTGTACCTCGGTGTCTTCCGACGCGAGGCGCTGGAGCAACAGGGCGGCTACAACGAGGAGTTCGTCCGCGCCCAGGACTGGGAGCTGAACTTCCGGATCAGGGAGGCCGGCGGCCTCATCTGGTTCTCGCCCGAGCTGAGGGTGTCCTACCGGCCGCGCCCCAGCGTGAAGGCGCTCGCCAAGCAGTACAAGGACTACGGCCGTTGGCGTCACGTCGTGGCCCGCTACCACGAGGGCTCCATCAACCTGCGCTACCTCGCCCCGCCGACGGCGGTGTGCGCGATCGCCGCCGGGATCGTGGTGGGCGCCGCGCTCACGCCGCTGGGCTTCGTGATCCCCGGCGGCTACCTCGCGGCGATAGCCGCCGGTTCGCTGCCGGCCGGCCGGGGGCTGCCGGCGAAGGCCCGGCTGCAGATCCCGGTCGCCCTCGCCACCATGCACATGTCCTGGGGCTTCGGCTTCCTGACCAGTCCGAAGGCGCTGGCCAGGAAGGTCATCGCGTCCCGGCGGCCGGCGGTCCTCCTCAGCGACAGGTGAGGGCCCGTCCCCTCCGGGACACCGGGACCGTCCGTCGAGCGGCACGTGCGGACCGCGACTTGTCGATGCCGGGGAAGCGCCGCCCTCAGGGGTGACCACAACCGGCCGGGGGCTCGCCGTCGAGTGACGGCGAGCCCCCTCGTCGTGTGCCCCTCGGGGCAGGTGCGGTCCGGCGCCCCAGTGCCGTCGGCGGCCGGGGCGCCGGCCGGGCTACCAGCGGTAGGGCGCGTACACGTCCATGCAAGGTGTGCTGTCCGACCCGTTGATGGCGTCGGCGTTGTCGGGGATGTCCCCGGCCTTCGGCGTCGACTGCTTGGGGTAGGTCGTCCCCGAACGCCAGTCGGCGCCCACGATGACGGTGACCCCCGAGGCGTCGCTGGTCCGCTCCACCGAGGTCAGCGGAATCCCCAGTGCCTTGGCGACGCGCTGCGCGTCGCCCTCCAGGTCCGCACTGGGGTAGCGGACGACCGTCCTGTCCATGTCGGGCAGCACCGAGGAGTCCGCCACCGCCTGTGTGAACCCCTTGCCGGCGAGCTGCTGGGCGATCGTGCCGGCCCGTCGGGGCACCGCGGCCGAGGTGCTGGTCCGCGTACCGTTCTCCACCCGTACGGCGATCTTGTCGTCGGCCGCCGCCGGGTCCTTGGACAGCTTCTCCCCGGTCGCCGGCTTCTTCACGTCCGTGGCCTTGCCGTTGGCGTCGAACGGCACGTCGTCGCGGAGCATCGCCCACACCTTGTCGGCGTCGGCGCCGGCCGGCACCACGTGGTTGCGGTCCTGCGGGTCCTCGATGTTCGGCATCGTCGTCATGGTGATGCGGTTCGCCGGCACCGTCTTGAGCTGCATGCCCAGGTCGTACAGCTTCTTGACCGTACCGATCTCCTCGGACACCTTCAGCGACTTGGTCGCCGCCTCGGCCAGGTCCATCAGCCGGCCCGTGTCGGTGAAGACGTTCTGGTGCTGCAGCGTGCGGATCATCGAGTTCAGGTACATGTGCTGGGCCCTGGCCCGCAGGAGGTCGCTTCCCCAGGCATGGCGTGTGCGCAGCCACTGGAGCGCCTGCTTGCCCTCGACGTTCTTCGTGCCGGCCTTCATCTTCAGGCCGGAGCCCCCGCGGTCCCACACGTTCTGCTTCACGCAGACCTCGACCCCGCCGATGGCGTCCGCCATTCTCACCACGCCGGAGAAGTCGATCGTCATCCAGTGGTCTATGTAGACGCCGGTGAGGTTCTGCCAGGTGGCCAGCGTGCAGCCGGCGCCGCCGCGGGCCAGCGACTCGTTGATGATGGTGTTGATCTTCGGGTAGGTCTTGCCGGTCTCCGCGTCCTTGCACCGGGGGATGTCGACCCGGGTGTCACGCGGAATGCTCACCACCGCGGCGCTCTTGCGGTCGGCGGACAGGTGGATGAGCATCTGCACGTCGCCCAGGGGCGGGTTGCCGCGGTTGTCCCGGCTGCCGCCCAGCGCCACGTTCTCGTCGGAGTTGCGGCTGTCGGAGCCGATCAGCAGGATGTTCAGCGGAGTCTCCCCGGCCGTGTTGGCCTCGGTCTTCTTCGCCTTCGAGTCGCCGCTGCTGCGCTCGCCCTTCTGGATGTTGCCGTTCAGGTGCTGGTAGTACAGGTACCCGGCGCCGGCGGTCCCCGATATCACCACCGCGAGAACTATCGCGGACCAGCGAAGGACACGTCTTCTGCGACGGGGCCGGTCGCTGTCGCGCCCCTGGCGTCGTCGTCCGCTTCCGCCCGACCCGCCCGCTCCCGCCGGCGCCCGGTCCTGCGGCGCGAGGGACATCGTGTCCTCGACTGCGGAAGTCTTTCCCTGCTGCACCCTGCTCTGCCCCAACTTCGTGCCCCTCCCCACCCGTTATCCGACAGCTGCGCTCTCCGCCCGGTCTCCCCCGGATGGCGCGAGCGCACCCTGTCGGCCCACTCGTTCCGACACCTGATGGCAACCTGTCAGACCCTTCCAGGCCCGAAGCGGGTTGGCCGCGCATCGGTAAAATCACGGTCCGGCACGGCCGGCCGTTCCCGGCCGCACCGACGTGCCGTCGGCACAGCGGTGCCGGTTGTCAGACCGTCATGCGTGCCGAATGGTTGCGTCCCGAGCCGGGCGACGCGGTACGGACACCGGCGACCGGGCGCCCGAAGGACCCGGTCGCCCGCTCCACGGGACGGGGGCGGGCCCCGGAGGTCACCCGTCTCGCCGACTCAGCTGGCGCACTGGACCTTGTCCGCGGTGGACTTCTCCACGTCCGGCGTGGCCACCGTGGAGGAGTTCAGCTTCACCCCGGCGCCCTTGAAGTCCTTGCCCAGGACGAGGGTCATCGTCGGCAGTCCCTGCGCGTTGGTGACGCTCTTGCCCGGCTTCATCGCCGATCCCGACAGGCCCATGATGTCGGCCAGCCGGCGTGCCTGGTCCGCCTGGTCGGGCGCGTACTCGAGCGTCGTCGTGTTCTGGACGGCGCCCGCGTTGCCGGCGTTCTCGGACTTGGTCACGTCCGCCTCGGTCTGCAGCCAGGTCAGCTGTTCCTGCGCGCTGCCCCCGGGGGCGCCGCCGTTGAGGATCCGCACACGCACGTCCGAGGCCGCGGACTTCGTGCCCTTGAGACGGGCGGCGATGGCGGCCTTCTCCTTCGCCGCCTCCTTCTTCACCTCGGTGAAGGACGTGTCGCTCGTGATCATCTGGAAGACCTGGGGCGCACGCGTCTGGTCGACGACGACGGTCGCCTTGACCTTCTCGGCCGGGTTGTCGACCACGGGCACCGTCAGGAACGTGATGTTCTTCGGGGGGACCTTCTTCAGTTGCAGCGCCACGTCCTTCAGCGTGCTGACCTTGCCGATGCCCGTGTCGACGGTCAGCGCCTTCGTGGCTGCCTCGGCCAGACTCACCAGTTTCGTGGGGCTGGTGAGGGTGTCGCTGGAGGACATCTTGCGCATGAGGGAGCTCAGGAACTGCTGCTGCACCTTGATGCGGTCGAGGTCGCCCTGGTTGCCGAAGCTGTGCCGGGTGCGCACGAACGCCAGCGCCTGCTCACCCTCGACCACCGACTTGCCGGCGGGGAGCTTCAGCTTCGACTCCTTGTCGTCGACGGAGTGCGCGAGGCACACCTCGACCCCGCCCACCGCCGTCGTCAGCGTCTTCACCGCGTTGAAGTCGGCCATCATGAAGTGGTCCACCGTGATGCCGGTGACCTCCTTGACGGTGCGCATGGTGCAGCCCGCGTCCCGCTCGTACTGGCCGAGGCTGGTGTTGAAGCGGACGTTCCGCGTGCCGGGGATGTTCTTCTCGCTGCCGTCGGGCTGTTTCGTCGGGCAGTCCGGGACGTCGACGATCAGGTCGCGCGGAATGCTCAGCGCGGTCGCGTTCGTACGGTCCTTGGAGACGTGCAGCAGGATGTTGGTGTCGGCGTGGCCGACACTGCCCTTGTCGCCGTACCCCTCGTTGCCCTTGCCCGTGCGCTTGTCGGTGCCGATGATCAGGATGTTGAAGGCCTCGTCCTTGCTGAAGCCGCTCTTTCCCGCGCTGCCGACGTCCGTCGTGGTGACGTTGCCTTCGAGGTGCTTGAGGTACAGGTAGCCCGCCCCGGCGACGCCGACGAGGACGAAGGCCATGGTGCCGCCGGTCCACACCAGGATCTTCTTCGCCTTCGACTTCTTCTTCACGGGCCGTCGGCCGCGCCGGTTCGCCGGTTCCTCCGGCGGCGCACCCCGGCGCCTTCTCGGGCCCGGGAGGTCCGCGCTCTGCGGCTGCTGGGGCGACGACGACTCCCGGTCGGGCGTCGCCGTGCGGCCGCGCGCCCGGTCCGGTCCGCCGACCCGGTCCGCGGCGGATCCACGCGGTCCGGGGACGGTCGACTGCGCTCCGGAAGCGCCCAGTCGCAGTTCGTATTCACCGGTGTCCGGGTTGAGTACCCACTGGTCTGCGGGGTCGATGTCGTCCGCCCGCCCACGGCCTTGCGCGTCCACGATTGTCCGAATCCTCCGTCGGGGCCACGCGGCGCCTTTACCCCCTCTAAGGCGCTCGGGTCTCGGTCACTCGGTGCGCGACCCAAGGGAAGGACCTCGCGGCCGGGTGCACCGGATCGCTCACACTATCCGCCCAGTTCGGCGTCGAGCGACGGCCGTGACAAATTCCACGCCCCTACAAGCGGGCAATCCGCCCCATTTCCTGGAACTCCAGTTCCCCTTGAGGGCTGCCCTTGGCAAGCGCTTTACCCGCAGTCGTCCTCGGCGGCGGTGTTCCCGCGGAAGGTCGGAGCGGGCGGAGAGGGCGAAACCGTCCCGTAAGCCGTTCCGGCCGGCCGTGGCGATCTGTACGCAGCGTGGTCGCCCGACTCCGAGAGGGGTGAGTTCGTGGGAATCTCCTGAGAAACCACGACAGGCGTGTCGGTCCGCAGCCGGCCGAAGAGCTTCTCCGCCTCGGAGCGCACCAGTTGGTCGCGGTTCGCGTCGTGGACATAGGACTCACGTGGAACAGTCAGGAATTGCACATTTTCGGTAGGAATGTGCCGCAGTCCGCGCACGAGGTCATACAGGCCGCGCAGACTCGCCAGATCCGGGTCGGTGGTGAGCGAGGACGTGGCCGCGTCCAGCAACGGATACAGCTTCACCGGGTTCAGCAGGACGTCATTGCTCTGCACCTTGTTGACGAGCGCCCCGAGGAACCGTTGCTGCCGGTCCATCCGCTCGGTGTCGCTGCCGTCCCCGAGCGATTTGCGGGCCCGCACGTATCCCAGCGCCTGCTCCCCGTTCAGCGTGACCTTCCCGGCGGGCAGCCGCAGCTTGGCCGCCTTGTCGCTGATCGGCGCCTTCAGGCAGACCCGCACCCCGTCCACGGCGTCGACCATGTCCTTGAACCCGCTGAAGTCCACGACGACGTGATGGTCGATGCGCACACCGGTCAGCTTCTCCACCGTCCGGATGGTGCAGGCCGAACCCCCGCTCTGGAAGGCGTAGTTGAACATGGCGAACGTCGGCCCGGCCCGCTTGCCGTCCCGCCGCAGGCACCCCGGCACGTCCACCATCAGGTCGCGCGGCAGCGAGACGGCGGTCGCACTGCGCCGCCCGGCGGCCAGATGCAACAGGATCGTGGTGTCGGACCGCTCGGTCCCGGAGTCCCGCCCGTACTTCTCGTTCCCGTCGCCGGAGCGCGTGTCGGACCCGATGAGCAGGATGTTCTGCGCGTCCTTCACCAGCGAGGTCGGCCGCTCCTTCGCGTACCGCGCCAGCTCCGCCGCGGCCGCGTCGTCGGGCGTGATGTTCCCGTCGAGCTTCACGTAGACGGCCCAGCCGGCCACCCCGATCCCCAGCACGACCACGGCCCCCGCCGTCGCCCCGTACCGCAGCCACCGCCGCCGGCGCCGCCGCGCGAGCCCCCGCCCGTCTGCGGACGCCCCCGCCCCCGGCCCGAGGGGCCCGCCCCCACCACCGGAGTACGTCACGTCGGATCCACCCCTCCCGCACGAGCGCGCAGAGCTACTCCTACGACGATGACCCGAAAGCCCGGAAGGGGGCGGCCGGAAGCGAGCCGAACGGGTGACGGCAGCACTTCTCGGTCCGGGCGGGGGCTCGCGGAACCAGCCCGTCTGGGGGTGCCCCCTCTGGGGGAGTTCGAGGACGAGGCCCTTCAGGGCCTGCGGCGGGGGCCCGGGGCGGCAGTCACCGGCCGCGCCGCCGCAGCCGGCTGCGGGGCATGACGGCCCGCTGCGACTACCGGGCCGTCGCGGACACCCGCTCCGCCTCGATCCGCCGCGCCACGGTCTCCTCGCCGGCCTCCGCCAGGTTCCGGCACAGCACCACGGACCCCCCGCTCGCCAACGGCGCGTAGAGCCCGGCGCTCAGCCCCTCCCAGGTGTCGTACGGCAGCCCCGACAGCAGCCGCGCCCCGGGTCCCGTCAGGCCCAGCCCCGAAGCCTCCGCGCGCGCCCGTTCCACGATCTCCGCACCGGTGTACTCCGCCCCCGCCACGATCAGCGCGGGCTCCTCGGGGTCCACGGGAGCGTAGGGCGCGAAACGGTCCCCGAAGCTCGGGACGTTCACCGCGTAGTCGTCGTACCCCTCGGGAGGCCCCGGCACGAAGCGGCGCCCGAGCGGGGCGAGCGACAGCGCGTAGCGCTCGCCCCGGCAGGCCAGCCCCGCCTCGAACCGGCCGGGCCCGGCCACGACGAAATCGGCTTGCCCCGGGTCCCCCTCCACGTCCGCGACGACGCCGACCGAGGCGCACGCCAGCAGCCACACCGCCGTCTGCCAGTGCGCGGGCAGCAGCAGCGCGACCCGGTCGCCCGGCTCGGCGGAGAGTCCGTCCTGGAGGAGGTTGGCGGTCTTGGCCACCCAGTTGGCGAACGTGGCCACGGACAATTCGACCCGCTCGCCCGTGGCATCGTCGTAGAAGGTCACCAGGGGGCGCGCGGGATCGGCGGCGAGCGCGGAACGCAGCAGGTCGGCAGGGGTGCGATCGGTGGCAGTCACCCGCGCAAGCGTACGCGCCGCGCGCGCCGCCACGCCGGTCGCGGGGCCCGCCCGGGGCCACCGGTTCGGCGGAACGCATCCCGACGGTCCGTCAACTTCCCGATGGACAGAAATGTATGACTATGTCCAGGATCGGTGGCATGCGTGGATTGCTTGCTACCTCGATCGGTGTCACCTGTGCGGCGGCTCTCGCCCTCCCGCTGACGCCGCCCGCCGACGCGGCGACGGTGCGACCCGCGCCGACCGCGGAGGCGGCGCCCAACGGGACGACCAGGGCCACGAGCCCCGACACCGCGACCACGGGATCTCTTCCCGACCGCCCGGAGCTCCGTGAGCTCCCCGAACTCCCCGACCATCCCGAACTCCCCGCCGTCCCCGACCTCCCGGGCAGCACCCAGTCGCTGCCCCTGGCTCCTCTCGGCCGCGACCGCGCCCTCGCCGGCGCGGCGGTGGTCCAGGGCCTGCCCAGGCGGGACGTCCGCTCCTTCTCCCTCCTCGGCGTCGTCTGGGACGATCCGGCCGCCGAACTGCACGGCCGGGTCCAGGTCCGCATCCGCCGCACCGGCGCCGACGCCTGGTCCGGCTGGCAGGACGTCGAGACCCACAACGCCGACCACGGCGCCGATCCCGGCACGGCCGAGAGCGCCTCCGGGCGGGTCCGCGGAGCCACCGCCCCGCTCTGGGTAGGCGATTCCGACGGCGTCGAGATCCGCGTCCATCCCGACACCGAACGCCGCACGGAGGACACGGCCCGGGGCGCCCAGACCCTCACGGCCACCGCACCCCTCCCCTCCGGCCTGCACCTGGAACTGGTGGACCCGGGGGCGGCGCCGCCCGTCCAGGCCCAGGCGGGCCCACCGCGCGGCCGCGCGCTGACCACCGGTGCCCGGCGGGCGGTCGCCCCCGAGCCCCCGCAGGCGGCCTCCGCCGTGGACGAGTTCGACCCGGTCGACCCGGACGATCCTGTCGACCCGGACGATCCTGTCGACCCGGACGACCCGGTCGACGAGGCGAACGCGGCCGACACGAAATCGGCGACCGGGCTGTCCGCCGAGGTGGCCGAGGCCTCCGCGGCCAACACCTCCCTCGCGCCGCTCGGCGCCGAACAGATCCCGGCGCTGGACCGCGCGGACACCGAACGCGAACTGCTCGACCTGCGCGGGGCCGAACTGACCGCGGCCCAGCGGGCGAAGCCGTACATCGGCCCGCGCCCGAGCATCGTCACGCGCCGCGGCTGGGGCGCCGACGAGAAGCTGCGGGAGAGCGGCTTCCGCTACACGACGAAGGTGAAGGCCGCGTTCGTCCACCACACGGCGTCGGGCAACAGCTACTCGTGCTCGCAGGCCCCGTCCGTCATCCGGGGCATCTACCGCTATCACGTCAGGAGCATGGGCTGGCGCGACATCGGCTACAACTTCCTCGTCGACAAGTGCGGCAGGATCTACGAGGGCCGCGCCGGGGGAGTGGCCAAGCCGGTCCTGGGCGCCCACACCCTCGGGTTCAACTCCAACAGCATGGGGATCGCCGTCCTCGGCACGTTCACGTCCGCCAAGCCGAACTCCGCCACCGTCAACGCCGTCGCCCGGCTGACGGCGTGGAAGCTCGGCCTCTTCGGGGCGAACCCGAAGGGGAAGACCTACCTGACGTCCGGGGGCGGCAACCTCTACGCGAAGGGCAGGAGCGTCCGGCTGAACGTCATCTCCGGGCATCGTGACGGGTTCGCCACGGAGTGCCCGGGCAAACAGCTCTACGGCAAGCTCGGCTCGGCCCGCTCGACCTCGGCGGGCTACCAGGGCCGCTGAGGCGCAGGCGCGCCGAGCACCGACGCGCCGAGGCGCTGACGCACCGAGACGTACCGGCCGACCGGCTCACCCCCGGTCGGCCTCGTCGTCCGCGGGCCTCGTGGTCCGCCGCTCCCGCCGCTCCCGCCGGTCCTGTCGGTCCTGTCGGTCCTGTCGGTCCTGTCGGTCCCGCCGGCCCGCGGCGACCGGTACGGACGGAACGCCGACGGCCCGGAAGTCGCCACACGACGGTCTGCATACACTGGCCGGCCGAAAGACAGTTCGGCCGGTCCCGGCAGGAAGCAGAGACGAAGGTGACAGAAGCGATCCTCCTGGTCGGCGGCAAGGGCACCCGGCTGCGCCCCCTCACGGTGCACACGCCCAAACCCATGGTCAGGGCGGCGGGGGTGCCGTTCCTCGCGCACCAACTCGCGCGGGCGAGGGCGGCAGGCGTGGACCACGTCGTCCTCGCGACGAGCTACCTGGCCGAGGTCTTCGAACCGTACTTCGGCGACGGCTCGGCGCTCGGCCTGCACCTCGAGTACGTGACGGAGGAGGAGCCCCTCGGCACGGGCGGCGCGATCCGCAACGTGGCGTCCCGCCTCACCTCCGCCCCGGAAGACCCGGTGCTGATCTTCAACGGCGACATCCTCACCGGACTGGACATCGGCCGTCTGGTGACCACGCACGAGACGACGGGTGCGGACGTCTCCCTCCACCTGACCAGGGTGACGGACCCGAGAGCCTACGGTCTGGTGCCCACCGACGAGACGGGCCGGGTCCTCGCGTTCCTGGAGAAGCCGCAGACGCCCGAGGAGATCGTCACCGACCAGATCAACGCGGGAGCGTACGTCTTCCGCCGCTCGGTCATCGACACCGTCCCGGCAGGCCGCCCGGTGTCCGTGGAGCGCGAGACGTTCCCCGGCCTCCTCGCGGCCGGCGCCCGTCTCCAGGGCATGGTCGACTCGACGTACTGGCTGGACCTCGGCACCCCGGCGGCCTTCGTCCGGGGCTCCGCCGACCTGGTCCTCGGCCGCGCACCGTCCCCGGCGGTCCCCGGCCGCTGCGGCGACCGCCTCGTCCTGCCGACGGCACAGGTCGCGGCGGACGCGAAGCTGACCGGCGGCACGGTGGTGGGCGAGGGCGCGTTCGTGGCGGAGGGTGCGCGGATCTTCGGCTCGACGATCCTTCCCGGCGCCGTCATCGAACCCGGCGCGGTGATCACCGACTCCGTCGTCGGGACCCGGGCCCGGGTGGGCGAACGCTCCGTCCTCACCGGCGCGGTGATCGGCGACGGGGCGGTCGTCGGCGCCGACAACGAGTTCCGCGAGGGTGCGCGGGTGTGGTGCGACGCGAGGATCCCGGCGGGCGCGGTGCGGTTCTCGTCGGATCAGTAGCCTGCCGCCCGGGTGAGGCCGGCCCCGCGCGGGTTGGCGTGAGGCCCGGTCGACCGTCCCCGATTTCGCCCCACTCCTCGCACTGGTCCTCGCCCCGGCCTTCGCCTTCGCCCCGCCCCTGCTCCGCCCTTCGCCCTTCGCCCCGCCCCACCCTTCGCACTGGCCCTCCTCACGGCCCGAGCCCCCGGCCCGCGCGAAGCGCCCCGCCCGAAGCGCCCCGCCCGAGGCGTAGCGCCCCGGCCGCGTGGAGTGCCCCTCTGAGCGCCTCGCCCTGGCTGGCGGTGCGCCCGGTGCGCCGCGTCCGCGCGGAGCGGGGCCCTCACAAAGTCCCGATGTCCCATCGCGGCATTTTCGGGGCCCGCCGGGCCGGCGTCCGCCCGCTCAACAGGATCAACCGGGCCGCGCGGTGCCGCTGCCCCGCGTACGGCTCCAGCAGTTCCAGCATCACCGAGTCGTCGGCCTCGCGGTCCCCGGCCAGCGCCCAGCCCACGATCCCCGGCAGATGCAGATCCCCCACGGTCACCGCGTCCGCCGCGCCGTGACTGCGCTGTACGGTCTCCGCCGACGTCCACGGCCCGATCCCCGGCACCACCTCCAGCCGGGCCTGCGCCGCGGCCGGCTCCATCCGCAGTGACTCCTCCAGCCGCCCGGCCACCCGGACGGCCCGCAGGATCGTCGACGCCCGCTTGTCGTCGACGCCCGCCCGGTGCCACTCCCACGACGGGATCAGCGCCCACGTCCGCGGCGCCGGCATCACCCACAGCCGTCCGTCGGCCGCGGGCCCGGGCGCCGGCTCGCCGAACTTGCGGACCAGCAGCCGCCACGCCCGATACGCCTCGTCCGTCGTGACCTTCTGTTCCAGGATCGACGGGATCAGCGACTCCAGCACCAGACCGGTCCGCGTCAGCCGGAGCCCCGGCCGCCGGTGCCGCGCCGTGGCCACCAGACGGTGGCGGGGCTCGAAGGCCTCCGGCGCGTCCGCGGCCCCGAGCAGCTCCGGCAGCTGCTCCAGCAGCCACTCGGCCCCCGGTCCCCACGCCTCGGCGCGCACCGACCCGTCGTGGGCGGCCACGCGCAACGTCCCCGGCCCTGCCGGGGTGAGACTGGCCCGCCACACACACCCGTCCGGAGTCGCCCGGAACGTCGGATCGCCCGGCCCGCGGCGCAGCGGACCGAGCACCAGCCCGAGGTCGAGCGGCCCCTCGGGCGCCCAGTGCCGCACCCGCCCCGGCGTCGGAGCCTGCCGGGGCACCCCGGCGGGCACGCCGACATGACCGCCGCGCACGGTGGTGCGGGTGGGCCGGGGAGAGAAGCGTCCTGCCACGAGTGAAGTCCCGGGTCGTACGAGAGGGGGTCGGATGAGGGTAAGGGCCGGAGGAAGGAACCAGGAGCCGGACGAAGGAACAGGAGCCTGAGGAAGGAACCAGGAGCCGGACGACAGAGCAGTCAGCGCACCTCGACGAAGTCGGCCACCTCCCGTTCCCCGCGCGCCCGTGGTTCCCCGGCCGCGTGTCCGACCGCCACCGCGCCCATCGGGTCCCAGCCCTGCGGCAGTTCGAGGACCTCCCGGACCACGTCCCGGCAGAACATCGTCGACGACACCCACGCGGACCCGAGTCGCTCGCCGGCCAGCGCGACCAGGAAGTTCTGCACGCCGGCGCCGGCCGCCACCACGAACATCTCCCGCTCGGCCGCGTCCCGCCGGGCGTCCCCGTAGGTGTGCGAGCCGTCCATCACCAGACAGGGGACGACGAGATACGGCGCGTGGCGCAGGACGTCGCCCCGCCGCACCCGCTTCGCGATGGACTCCTCGGACTTCCCGTCCCTGCGCAGATCGGCGACCCACGCGTCCCGCATGGCGTCCAGCAGCCGGATCCTCGACGCCTGCGACTCGAGCAGCACGAACCGCCACGGCGTGGTGTGATGCGGCGCCGGCGCGGTCACGGCCGCCGCCACCGCCCGCCGGACCGCTCCCGGGTCGACCGGTTCGTCGGTGAAGGAGCGCACCGTCCGCCGCTGGGTCACGGCCAGCCGGACCGCCTCGGAGGTCCCGAGGCGGAACATGTCGTCGCGTGCGCCGCGCACCATGGCCCGGGCGCCCGCTGCGGCCTCCGCGGACCCCGCCGCGTCGTCCTCGGCCACGACGACGTGCCCGAGTCCGCGCACCACGGCCACGGGGAGCCCGGCCGCCTTGCCCTTCACGAGATCCCCCGCGGCGGCCAGCTCGTCCGCCGTGGCGACGACGGTCGCGCTCAGCGGATTGCCGTACGCGTCCGTGCCCCCGCGCAGGTCGTCCAACACCCGTACGCCGGCGGCGCCGATCGCGACGTCCGTGAGCCCGGCCCGCCAGGGACGCCCGAAGGTGTCGGTGACGAGGACGCCGACGTCGACGCCGAGCGCGTCCCGCAGCCCGTCCCGCAGCGCCCGCGCGGACGCGTCGGGGTCCTCGGGCAGCAGCAGCACCGTCCCGGAGGGGGTGTTGGAGGCGTCGACGCCCGCGGCGGCCATCACCAGGCCCTGTCGGTTCTCGACGATCCGCAGCGCTCCGCGCCGGGCCACGACCCGGACCGTCTCGGCGTCGATCGCCGCCTCCCGGTCGTCCGCCCGGACGATTCGGCCCTCCGCCTTGGACACGATCTTCGAGGTGACGAGCAGGACGTCACCGTCGGCGAGCCGCGGCTCGGCGGAGGCGATCAGCTTGGCGAGGTCGTCGCCGGACCGCACCTCGGGCAGCCCGGCCACGGCCCAGACCCGGTAGCCGTTCTCGATGGACCCGCTCATGCGGCCCGCACCTCCTCCGCCAGCCGCAACGCCTCCCGCGCCATCTGCGCGGTCGCGTCGAGGTCGGTCATCATCAGCGGGACGGCCCGGCAGCGGACCCCGGCGGCCTCCACCTGACCGACGGCGCCCGCGTCCACCGTGTCGACGAGCCAGCCGTCGAGCAGCCCCGAGCCGTAGTGCTCGGCCACCGCCGCGGCCGTCGACTCCACGCCCACCGCGGCGAGCACCTTGTCGGCCATGCCGCGCACCGGTGCGTCGCCGACGATGGGGGAGAGGCCCACCACCGGCACGCCGGCCTCGGCGATCGCCTCGCGGATGCCGGGCACGGCGAGGATCGTGCCGACCGAGACGACCGGGTTCGACGGCGGGAAGAGGACGACGTCCGCCTCGGCGATCGCCTCCAGCACCCCCGGAGCCGGCTTGGCCTGCTCGGCGCCGACGGGCACGACGGCCACCGCCGGCACCGACGCGCGCATCCGCACCCAGTACTCCTGGAAGTGCACGGCCTTGCGCTCGCCGTCGACCTCGACGGCGACATGCGTCTCGACCCGGTCGTCCGTCATGGGGATCAGCCGTACCCCCGGCTTCCACCGGTCGCACAGCGCCTCGGTGACCGCGCTCAGCGGATAGCCGGCGCCGATCATCTGCGTCCGCACGATGTGCGTGGCGAAGTCACGGTCGCCCAGCCCGAACCACGCCGGTCCGGCGCCGTACGCCGCGAGCTCCTCCTTCAGGTGGAAGGTCTCGTCGGACCGCCCCCAGCCCTGCTCCTCGTTGATGCCGCCGCCGAGCGTGTACATCACCGTGTCGAGGTCCGGGCAGACCTTCAGCCCGAAGAGATGGATGTCGTCGCCGGTGTTGCCGATGACCGTGACGTCCGCGTCCGGCACGGCCTGCTTCAGACCGCGCAGGAACCGGGCACCGCCGATGCCGCCTGCCAGAACCACAATGCGCATGAGGGCAAGTCTCGCAGGCGGCGCCGACGGCACGACGCCCGGTTGTGGACGACGGGCCGCTTGTGGACATCGCGGTCACCCGCCCGAGCGGCCCCCGTCTCCCGCCCCCGCCGGCGGGCGCCCCCACAGGCGCCCCCACAAGCGCCCGCGCAGGCGTCCCGACGGGCGTCCGACGGCGTCGGCGCGACCGGGCCGCCCGGCCGCCGGGACCTCGTCCTACGCTCCGACGACGCCCGCGTGCCCCTGCGCGCCGACGGGCGTGCAGGCCACGGCGGACGCGCCGACGGAACCGCTCCGCGACTCGCTGTGCATGGGCATCTCCGTGAGCCCGGGGAAGTACACGTGCAGACTCACCGCGGGCTCGAGTGCGTCGTTGACGACCTCGTGCGCGTACCCGGGCGCGAACACGCGCTGGGTGCCGGCCGCGAGCACGCGCTTGCCGCGCTCCGTGCGCTCGGTCAGCACGCCGTCCAGGACCGTGAGCACCCCGGAGGAACGGCCGTGGTCGTGCAGTCCGCTGCCCTGACCGGGCACCCAGGACAGCAGCCACACCTCGTAGCCGGGGCCGGTGCGCAGCCGGTGGTACCAGCGGGTCGTCGCGTCGTAGCGGACCAGGTGCTCCCACTGGGAGCGGTCGTCCGCGAGGGAGCGGGCCAGGCCGACGAACTCGGCCACCGTGGCGGGATGCTCGCGCGGCGCCTGGAGAAGGTGCGGGACTTCGAGGATGTCGCCGGCGATCTGGAGGTCGCTGTCGCTGTTCATGGGGTGCGGTGTTCCTCGGAGGAAGAGGCGGAAGAGCGTGGGGGTCGGCGGGGTGCCGCGTACCGTCCGCCCGGATCACGGGTGGATCAGCGAGGCCCTGGTGTGGGCCGGAGAAGGGCAGCGGCCGAGTCGCGGTGGACTCGACGGGTACAGCCGGAGCGCGTTGGGCTCAACAGCTGGAACAGCGACAACAGCTACAGCGAGCGCGGGCAGCACCGTGGGACCCGGCGGAGCCGGTCGAGGTGAGTGCCAAGTTCGCGAGCATGCCCACTAGAACAGCGGCTCACACCTTCACTGTCAACTCGACACCCAGGATGTGGGACGGGGTTCACCTCATCAGGTTCATCTCCGAGGTGAAAGGTTTGTGCACCCGCCGACCGGGACACATGGCGCACATGCCGAGCGCGCAAGCCGCACGGCGATCCGTGATCGGGCTGTGATCCGCTTCGCTTCCGCGCGTGTGCCGCAACGAGATCGAACCTCTGGGCGTCTTTCCCTGTACAAGCACCGCGCAGGGCCGGCGGCCCTCCGGGGCTTCATCTGCTTGTCAAGGTTTATGGCGATTTGAACACTTACCGCATGGCCTTGGTTCCGCAGAGTGAATAAGGGGCCCAATAGCAGATCTCGGCTTGACTCGCCCGGAGCAGCACACTTGTAATTTCACTCGTGTCGTTCAGCCGGAATCGGTAACGGCCACGTCACGGGGACGCGAAAGACAGAGCGAGGGGCGCACATGACCGAGCTGGTGCAGCAACTGCTGGTCGACGACGCGGACGAGGAACTCGGCTGGCAGGAGCGCGCGCTGTGCGCCCAGACCGATCCCGAGTCCTTCTTCCCCGAGAAGGGCGGCTCCACCCGCGAGGCCAAGAAGGTCTGCCTCGCCTGCGAGGTCCGCTCCGAATGTCTCGAGTACGCCCTCGCGAACGACGAGAGATTCGGCATCTGGGGCGGCCTCTCCGAGCGGGAGCGCCGCCGACTGAAGAAAGCCGCGGTCTGAGCGCCGCCCGCTGGGCTGCAGGAGCGGCGGCACGGCATGCCGGCAGCGAGGCACAGGGGTCCGAACGGCCCGTCGCAGGTGGGTTGTCCACAGGCGGCGGGCCGTCGTCCTGCCCAGCCGATAGTGTGGGCGCTCGTCCGAGACACCCCGCCGCCCCCACACGGCGCAGGCGTCCACCGCAGTCCAGCGAACCGGGGCCCGTACCTCGATGTCCGTGCACAGCCACACGGCAGCCCGCCATGACGGCGCTGTCACACCTGAGTTCCCGCGTCATGTAGTGACCGCGGTGATCGTCTCCCACGACGGGGCCCGCTGGCTGCCCGACGCGCTCGCCGGGCTGCTCGGCCAGGAGCGCCCCGTCCAGTCCGTCATGGCCGCTGACACCGGCAGCTCGGACGACTCCGCGCGACTGGTCTCCGAAGCCCTCGGCGACGACCGCGTCCTGCACCTCGCCCGGCGCACCGGGTTCGGCCAGGCCGTCGAGGAGGCCCACCGCACGGCCCCCGTCCTCACCCCCGAGGAACTGCCCTACCTCAAGCGCCCCAGCGGCTGGGACCCCGTCACGCGCACCTGGCGCGACGACGCCTACGACCTGCCGGAACTCCCGCACGGAGAGCCCGTCCAGTGGCTCTGGCTGCTGCACGACGACAGCGCCCCCGAACCCGACGCGCTCGCCGAACTGCTGCGCGTCGTGGAGAACGAACTCGAACTCGGCCGTGACGACGTGGCCGTCGTCGGACCCAAGCTCCGTGGCTGGTACGACCGCCGCCAGCTGCTCGAGGTGGGCGTCACCATCGCCCACTCCGGCCGCCGCTGGACCGGCCTCGACCGCCGCGAACAGGACCAGGGCCAGCACGACCACGTCCGGTCCGTGCTGTCCGTGTCCACCGCCGGCATGCTGATCCGCCGCGACGTCTTCGAACAGCTCGGCGGCTTCGACCGCCGCCTCCCCCTCATGCGGGACGACGTCGACCTGTGCTGGCGCGCCCAGGCCGCAGGCCACCGCGTCCTCATCGCCCCCGAGGCCGTCGTGCGGCACGCCGAGGCCGCCTCCCGCGAACGCCGCACCGTCGACTGCGCGGGCCGCACCAGCGCCTCCCCGCACAAGGTCGACAAGGCCGGCGCCGCCTACACCCTCCTCGTCAACAGCCGCACGGCCCTGCTGCCCTGGGTCCTGGTACGCCTCGTCCTCGGCACCCTGCTGCGCACCGTCGCCTACCTCGTCGGCAAGGTCCCCGGACAGGCCGTCGACGAGATCCGCGGCCTGCTGAGCACCCTGCTGCGGCCCGAGCGGATCATCGCCGGACGCCGCAGGCGCGGCCGCGCGACCGTCGACAAGGACGAACTGCGCCCCCTGTTCCCGCCGCCCGGCGCGACCGTGCGGGCCACCATCGAACAGGTCGCCGGCGACCTCTTCGGCTCCTCGGACCCCGACGCCGTCGCCGGAGCGGGCCGGCACGGCGGCGCCGTCGAGTCGGGCCCCGGCGGCGACGACGCCGAGTTCCTGGAGATCGAGCAGTTCGCCCGCCTCAAGCGCATCGCCCGCAAGCCCGGCCCGGTCCTCTTCGTCATCCTGCTCTTCGTCTCCCTCGTCGCCTGCCGCAACCTCCTCGGCGGCGGCGCGCTCGCCGGCGGCGCCCTGCTGCCCGCCCCGCCCGACGCCTCCGACCTGTGGGCGCGCTACACCGACGCCTGGCACACGGTGGGCGCCGGCGGCACCGCGTCCGCCCCGCCCTACCTCGCGATCATCGCCACGCTGGCCACCCTGCTCCTCGGCTCGACCGGCCTCGCCCTCACCGTGCTGCTCGTCTGCTCCGTTCCCCTGGCCGGCGTGAGCGCCTACTTCGCCTCCCGGCCGCTCGTCGAGTCGCGTCTGCTGCGCGCGTGGGCGGCCGTCGTCTACGCCTTCCTGCCCGCCGCCACCGGCGCCCTCGCCGGCGGCCGCGTCGGCACCGCCGTCCTGGCCGTCCTGCTGCCGCTCATCGCCCGCGCGGGCGCCGCCGCCGGCGGCCTGACGCAGCGCTCCGGCGGCCGCGGCAGCTGGCGCGCCACCTGGGCCTACGCGCTGCTCCTGACCGTCGCCACCGCGTTCACGCCGATCGTCTGGCCCATCGCCCTGGTCCTCGGCCTCGCGGTCCTCGTCCTGCGCCGCGGCGACATCACCGCCCACGGCCTGCGCTTCCTGGCCCAGCTCGGCACGCCCCTGCTGATCCTCGCGCCCTGGTCGCTTTCGCTGCTGCCGTTCGGCTTCTTCACCCAGGCCGGCCTCGACTTCGGCCCGTCGGCCGCCACCGCGCTCGACCTGCTCGGCGCGAGTCCCGGCGGCCCCGGCACCGTCGAGGGCCTCATGCTGATCGGCATCGTGCTGGCCGCGCTGGCCGCCCTGCTGCGCTCCGAACGCCACTTCGGCGTCTGGGCGGCCTGGGCGGTCGCCCTGGTGGGCCTCGTCTTCGCCGTCCTGTCCAACAACTCCACCTGGGCCGGCCCCGCCACCCTCGTCTACGGCATCGCCCTCCTCGCCGCCGCCGTCATCGGCGCCGAGGGAGCACGCACGCGTGTCGCCGAACAGAGCTTCGGCTGGCGCCAGCCGGTGGCCGTCCTCATCGCCTTCGCCTCGGCCGCGGGTCCGCTGCTCGTCGCCGCCGGCTGGATGATCGGCGGCGCCGACGGCCCCCTGGAGCGCCGCGACCCCGTCCAGGTGCCCGCGTTCGTCGCCGAAGAGGCCGGCGGCCGCGACCAGGCCCGCACCCTCGTCCTCGACAGCGACTCCGCCGCACACGTCGGCTACATGCTGGTCCGCGGCTCCGGCGCGCGCCTCGGCGACGCCGAACTCGCCGCGGCCGACGGCGAGAACGCCCAGCTCGACAAGGTCGTCGCCAACCTCGTCGCCGGCTCCGGCGCCGACCAGAGCGACCAGCTCGGCAAGTTCGCCGTGGGCTACGTCCTCGTCCACAAGGGAGCTCCCCGCGAGGTCGCCCGCGTCCTGGACGCAACGCCCGGCCTGAAGCGGCTCAGCCAGCAGGACGGCAGCGCGCTGTGGCGGGTCGACCAGGAGGTCTCCCGCGCGGCCGTCGTCGCCGCGTCCGGCAAGGGCACGCCGGTCCCGGTCGCCGCAGGCCCCGTCGACATCCACACCACGCTGCCCGCCGGCGCCGCAAGCCGCGTCCTGCGGCTGGCCGACGCCGCCGCCGACGGCTGGACGGCCACCCTCGACGGCAAGCCCCTCACGCCCACCACCGTCGACGGCTGGGCCCAGGGCTTCGAACTGCCCGCCTCCGGCGGCACGCTGAGCGTCACCTACGACGACCCGCTCACCCACACCGTCTGGCTGTGGGCCCAGGGCCTCCTCTCCGTCGTCCTGGTCGTCCTGGCCCTCCCCGGCCGCCGCCGCGACGTCGACGACGACCTCCCCGAGGAGGATCCCGTCCCCGCCCAGGCCGTCGAGGGCGAGGGCCGCCGCGCCCGACGCCTGCGCGCCCAGGCCGAGGCGGAGGCCGAAGAGCCCGGCCAGGACGGCGAGTTCCCGGTGCCCGCGCAGGAGGCGCAGCCCCCGGCCGCGGTCCCCCAGCAGCAGTCCTACGGGGACTGGAGCGGGCCGGAGCAGCCGGCCTACGCGGGCGCCGAGTACGGCGGCTACCCGGCCGGCCAGTACCCCGACGCCCAGCAGTACCCGGCGGGCGGCTACGACCAGCAGCAGCAGTCCTACGACCCCTACCAGGCCGGCCAGTACGAGCCGTACGCCTACGACGGCCAGGCCCAGCAGGCGCCGTACGACCCGAACCAGCCGCAGCAGGCCTACGACCCGTCCGCCTACGACCCGTCGTCGGCCTATGACCCGTCGGCCTACGGCCAGGGCGGCTACGACCCCGCCTACGACCCGGCCCAGCACCCCCACGGCACCGGCAACGAGCGCCCCGACGGGAGCCAGCAGTGAACCGCACCACCCTGTCCCTGATCGCCGGCACGGCCGCCCTCGCCGCCGTCACCGGGTTCGCCACGCTCAACCAGCCCGAGCCCGCCGGCCAGGACACCGCCAGGGCGGCCGCCGAACTCCCGGTGGAGCGCACGAGCCTGCTCTGCCCCTCGCCCAGCACCTCGGACCTCGCCGAGACGTCGTACACGTCCTTCACACCCGTCACCAAGGGGACCGCCGCCACCGGCACGGCCGAACTCACGGCCGCGGCGGGCGACGCGGCCGCTCCGACGGACACGGCGAGCGGCAAGACGGGGGACAAGGCAGGAGACAAGAAGAGCGGTAAACCGGGCGACAAGACGAGCGGTGGAACGGGGGACAAGGCGAGCGGCAAGAAGAAGGCCGCGAAGCCCGTCGTCGCCCCCAAGACGCCCGGCACCCCGGCCGTCGGCGTCACCACCGGCGGCGACGCTCCCGCGCTCCTGGGCACCGCCGAGGGGAAGTTCGCCCCCGGCTGGACGGTCCAGGAGACCACGGAGATCGTCGCCGGCAGCGGTCGCGGCCTGCAGGGCCTCACCTGCACCGCGCCCGACACCGAGTTCTGGTTCCCGGGCGCGAGCACGTCCGCCGACCGCACGGACTACGTCCACCTCACCAATCCGGACGACTCCGCCGCCGTCGTCGACGTCGAGCTCTACGGCAAGGGCGGCGCCCTGGCGAGCACGGTGGGGGAGGACATCACCGTTCCCCCGCACTCCAGCGAGCCGATCCTGCTCTCCACGCTCACGCCCGAGAAGCAGGAGGACCTCACCGTCCACGTCAACGTCCGCAGCGGCCGCCTCGGGGCAGCCGTCCAGGCCCTGGACGCGAAGCTCGGCGGCGACTGGCTCGCCTCCTCCGCCGAACCGGCCGCCACCCAGGTCATCCCCGGCATCCCCAAGGACGCCACCGCCGTCCGCCTCGTCGCCTACGCGCCCGGCGACGCGGACGCCGACCTCAAAGTCCAACTGGCCTCCACCTCAGGCCTGATCACCCCGGCGGGACACGAGACGCTGCACGTCAAGGCGGGCATGACGACCTCCGTCGACCTCGGCGACGTCACGCGCGGGGAGGCCGGCTCCCTGATCCTGACCCCGACGGACCATGCGACGCCCGTGGTCGCCGCCGTACGGGTGCTGCGCGGCAAGGGCGACAAGCAGGAGTCGGCGTTCATCCCGGCAGCCGGGCCGGTCGGCGCGCGCGCGTCGGCGGCCGACAACGCGGCCAAGACCGCCGCCCTCTCCCTGACCGCCCCCAAGGGCGCGGCAAAGGTCAGGGTCACGGCGTCCGCGGGCAGCGGCGGCGGCACATCCGTCTCTCAGACCTACACGGTCAAGGCGGGCACCACGCTGGAGGTCCGACCCCCCGTCCCCGCCGGGCTCAAGGGCACGTTCGCGCTGACCGTCGAACCCCTCACGGCCACCCCGGTCTACGCCGCCCGCACCCTGACGGTCACTCAGGAAGGCGTCTCGGGCTTCACGATCCAGACCCTGCCGGACGACCGGGGAACGGTCGCGGTGCCGCAGGTCGACGAGGACATCGCGGTGCTGCAGAGGTGACCCGAAAGGGTGGCTCCGTCCCCCGGGAGGGGGACGTCGGACCGTGCGGCGCTCAGTCCTCGCCGTAGCGCGGATCGACCGTCTCGGGCGTCAGCCCCAGCAGTTCGGCGACCTGCTCCACGACGACCTCGTGCACCAGGGCGGCCCGTTCGTCGCGCCCCTTGGTGCGGATCTCGACCGGCCGCCGGTAGACGACGACCCGTGCCCGTCGACCCTCGCGCGCGGGGATCGTGCCGCCCAGCGGGACCGCCTCGTCGTTCCACGGCTCCGACGCCGCGTCCAGGCGCGGCACCTCCAGGACCATGAAGTCGATGTCGGTGAGCTGCGGCCATCGCCGTTCCAGCCGGTCCACGGAGTCCTGCACGAGATCGGCGAACACGTCGGCGCGGCTGGCGGCCAGCGGCACCTGGGGCGGCGCGACAGGACCTCGCATCCCCCGCCCGTGGCGATCGCGACGACGGGGACCTGGGCCGGCGGCAGGGGGCGGTACGGGGCTCTCCATCACTACTGAAGCGTAGTCCCCGCGGTGACCCTGCGCCCCGCCCCCGCACGGCTCCCCGCCGTCGCCGCCGTCGCGGCCCGTCGTCGCCCCACGCGCGCGTCCTGTCGCGGGATGACCATTCCAGCCAACGTTGGGCTCGAATCCGTATCCCTCCGAGACCGGTGAGCTCATGGCAATTGATGCCGTTTGTGCCGAGTGATGACCGCGAGCCGGCAGGTTCCCGCCCTCAACGACTGGTGTTCACGCAGGTCAGCGGGGTATGACTGAACCTGCGCGTGGGGCGTTTCACAACCCGACACGGTGGAGTGACCTGGTGGAGAGTCGTCGCAGCCCGCTCAAGAGTGCGGTACCGTCCAACATCGTGAGCCCTGTACGTCGCTGTTCGCGCACCGCCTGCGGCCGACCCGCCGTCGCGACGCTGACGTACGTCTACGCCGACTCGACCGCGGTCCTCGGCCCGCTCGCCACCTACGCCGAGCCCCACTGCTACGACCTGTGCGCCGAGCACTCCGAGCGCCTCACGGCCCCGCGCGGCTGGGAGGTGGTCCGGCTCCTCGACAGCTCGGCCCCCGCCCGCCCCAGCGGAGACGATCTGGAAGCGCTTGCCAACGCGGTACGCGAGGCGGCCCGCCCGCAGGAGCGCGCGGCCGGAGCCGGCGGCGGAAGACGCTCGGCGGACCCGATGGAGGTCGCACGCCGCGGCCACCTGCGGGTCCTGCGCTCACCGGACAACTGAGCAGCCGCACCCTCCCTCCCCCTCGCCGGCCGGCACACCTCCCGCACGCGCCGTCTGCGCGCACCCCGCCGTGCGGCCGCTGAAAAGACCGGCAACCGCTTTCTGAACCGTCCGGCACCGGACCGGACACCACCACGTCCCACTCGGCGGCCCGCCGCCGCACGCCGAACCGGCCCGGGTAGTTTGTGGTGACCCACAGGACTTCAGGAAGGTTGGCCGTGGCTGCTGATCTGTCGCAGATCGTCAAGGCGTACGACGTACGCGGGCTGGTCCCCGACCAATGGGACGAGTCCCTCGCCGAACTGTTCGGCGCGGCCTTCGCCCAGGTGACCGGCGCCCGGGCGATCGTCGTCGGCCACGACATGCGCCCTTCCTCACCCGGCCTCACCGACGCCTTCTCCCGCGGCGCTGCCGCCCGCGGCGTGGACGTCACGCAGATCGGCCTGTGCTCCACGGACCAGCTGTACTACGCCTCGGGCGCGCTGGACCTGCCCGGCGCGATGTTCACGGCCTCGCACAACCCGGCCCGGTACAACGGCATCAAGCTGTGCCGCGCGGGCGCGGCCCCGGTCGGCCAGGACACCGGCCTGACCGAGATCCGCGCACTCGTGGAGCGCTGGACGGACGACGCCGCGGACCCGGGCGCGGACGCCGGCACGGACTCCGGTGCACCACGAACGGCAACCCCGGCGGCACCGCGACCCGGCACGACGGCCGACCCGCACGCCGGCGCCCCGCGGGGAACGATCACCCGGGTCGACACGTTGAACGACTACGCGGCACACCTGCGCGCACTCGTCGACCTGACCGGAATCCGCCCCCTCAAGGTCGTGGTCGACGCGGGCAACGGCATGGGCGGCCACACCGTCCCCACCGTCTTCGAGGGCCTGCCCCTGACCCTCGTCCCCCTGTACTTCGAGCTCGACGGCACCTTCCCCAACCACGAGGCCAACCCGCTGGACCCGGCGAACCTCGTGGACCTCCAGAAGCGGGTCCGCGAAGAGGGCGCCGACCTGGGCCTCGCCTTCGACGGCGACGCCGACCGCTGCTTCGTCGTCGACGAGCGAGGCGAACCGGTCTCCCCGTCCGCCGTCACGGCCCTGGTGGCCGTACGCGAACTGGCGCGCAACGGCGGAACGGGCACCGTCATCCACAACCTGATCACCTCCTGGTCCGTCCCGGAGACGGTGAAGGAGAACGGCGGCACCCCCGTCCGCACCCGCGTCGGCCACTCCTTCATCAAGGCCGAGATGGCACGCTCCGGCGCGATCTTCGGCGGCGAGCACTCCGCCCACTACTACTTCAAGGACTTCTGGAACGCCGACACCGGCATGCTGGCCGCCCTCCACGTCCTCGCGGCCCTCGGCGGCCAGGACGGCCCCCTCTCCTCCCTCGTCGCGGAGTACGACCGCTACAGCGGCTCCGGGGAGATCAACTCGACGGTCGCCGACCAGGCGGGCCGCATCGCCGCGATCAAGGCGGCATACGGCCCCCGCGAAGACGTCACCCTGGACGAGCTCGACGGTCTGACGGTCTCCTCCGCCGACTGGTGGTTCAACGTCCGCCCCTCCAACACCGAGCCCCTCCTCCGCCTCAACGCGGAGGCCCGCGACGAACAGACGATGACCAGGATCCGGGACGAGGCCCTGCGCATCATCCGAGCCTGAGCCCCAGCCCGAGACCGGTCCCGAGCGGTCCGCTCCGCCCGCCCCACCGGCACCTCCCCGGCCCGTCCCGCCCGCCGCGCCGGACCCCCACGGCCCCACCCTCACCAGCGGTACGCTGACCAGGCGCGTCCGCACCCCGGACCACACCCGCCCGCACCCTCGAAAGGACACCCCATGCCGCTCGAAGCCGGCCTCCTGGAGATCCTCGCCTGCCCCGCCTGCCACGCCCCTCTCAAGGAGCAGGACACCGAGCTGATCTGCACGGCGCAGGACTGCGGCCTGGCCTATCCGGTGCGGGACGACATCCCCGTCCTCCTCGTCGACGAGGCCCGCCGCCCCGCATAACCGGCCCGGCGCGCCCACACCCGGCGACCCGCGCCCCCGGCGACCCGCGCCCTCGGGCGCACCGCGTCCGCCGCCCCCGCACCCCCGGCCCCGAAACGACGACGCTCCAGGCGATCGGAGACTGCCGCCATGCTCGACGACTCGCTTCTCGACACGCCGGATGCCCTCACCGAGGCCGACCGCAGAGCCCTGCTACGCGGCGCCGCCGAAGCCGGCGCCCGCGTCCGCACCGCCGTCCGGCACGCGGCCGAGGCCGGCGTGAACGACCTGGCACCGGACGGCCGCCCCCGCGCCATCCTCATCGCAGGACCCGGCGCCGCCGCGGTCTGCGTGGCCGACCTCCTCGGCACCCTCGCCGGCGCCGCGTGCCCCGTCATCCGGCTGGCGCCCACCGGAGTGGCCCCCGCCGCGGGCGCCCTGCGCTGGGAACTCCCCGGCTGGGCCGGCTCCGTGGACCTCCTCCTCATCGCCACCCCGGACGGCAGCGAACCCGGCCTCTCCCTCCTCGTCGAGCAGGCCTACCGCAGGGGCTGCACCGTCGCCGCCGTGGCCCCCGCCCACTCGCCGCTCAGCGAAGCGGCCGTCGCCGCGCACAGCCTGTTCGTCCCCCTGGCGACCGCCCCCTACGAGCAGGACGAACAACCCCCCGTGGCTGCCTCCGCGCCCGGCGTCCTGTGGGCCCTGCTCACCCCGCTCCTCGCCCTCCTCGACCGCATCGCCCTGATCTCCGCCCCGCCCGAGGAGCTCGACAAGGTCGCCGACCGGCTCGACCAGGTCGCCGAACGCTGCGGACCCGCCGTCGCCACCTACAGCAACCCGGCGAAGACCCTGGCCGCCGAACTCGCCGACACACTCCCGGTGATCTGGACCGAAGGGACCTCGGCCGGCCCCGCGGGCCGCCGCTTCGCCGCCGCCCTCGCCGAACTCGCCGGCCGCCCCGCCCTCGTCGCCGAACTCCCCGAGGCCCTCGCCGAGCACAACGCGCTGCTGGCAGGCCCGCTCGCCGCCAGCGCCGACCCGGACGACTTCTTCCGCGACCGCGTCGAGGAACCGCCCGCCCTGCACGCGCGCGTGGTGCTGCTGCGGGACCGTCCGATCGGCGGCCTGACCGCCGCCCCGTCCGCCCGCGAACTGGCCCTCAGCCACGACACGCCGATCAGCGAACTCGAACCCGAGGAAGGCGGCGAACTCGTCACCCTCGCCGAACTCATCGCCACCACGGACTTCGCCGCCGTCTACCTGGCGCTCGCCTCCGGAGCCTGACGAGCCGGCGTCAAGGCCACGGAACGGCCGTCCGCGTCCGTCCACGGCCGACCACCCACGCCCGACGCCGGCACGCCCCCCCCCCGCATGACCGACGACCGAACGACAGCCGACCGACAACCGACCCACCGACGACGGACGGGCAGCCGGAGAGAGACCACATGGACCGCCTCGACAACACCGTCCGCCCCTACGCCTGGGGTTCCCCCACCGCGATCCCGCACCTGCTCGGCGTCGAGCCCACCGGCGAACCGCAGGCCGAGATGTGGATGGGCGCCCACCCCGGCGCGCCCTCCCGCACCGACCGGGGCACCCTCGTCGACGTGATCGACGCCGACCCGCGGCGCGAACTCGGCGAACGGACCGTCGCCAGGTTCGGCCCCCGACTCCCCTTCCTCCTCAAGCTCCTCGCCGCCGGCGCCCCCCTCTCCCTCCAGGTCCACCCCGACCTGACCCAGGCCAAAGAGGGCTACGAGGACGAGGAGCGCCGCGGCATCCCCGTCGACGCCCCGCACCGCAACTACAAGGACGCCAACCACAAGCCCGAACTCATCTGCGCCCTCACCGAGTTCGACGGCCTCTGCGGCTTCCGTGACCCGGCACACGCCGCCGACCTCCTCGACGGCCTCGGCGTCGACTCCCTCAAGCCGTACGTCGACCTGCTGCACGCACAGCCCGAAGAAGCCGCCCTGCGCGAGGTGCTGACGGCGATCCTCACCGCCGACCCCGACGAGACGGCGCACACCGTCGCCGCCGCGGCCACCGCCTGCGACCGCCTCGGCGGCGCGTACACCCCCTACGCCGGCATCGCCCACCACCACCCCGGCGACCCCGGCGTCATCGCCGCCATGCTCCTCAACCACGTCCGGCTCCAGCCCGGCGAGGCCCTCTTCCTCGGCGCCGGCATCCCGCACGCCTACCTCAACGGGCTCGGCGTCGAGATCATGGCCAACTCCGACAACGTCCTGCGCTGCGGACTCACCCCCAAACACGTCGACGTCCCCGAACTCCTGCGCATCGTCCGCTTCGAGCCCGGCGACCCCGCCGTCCTGCGCCCCGAGGCGGCCCCGGACGGCGAAGAGGTCTACGACACCCCCACCGACGAGTTCCGGCTCTCCCGCTACGTCCTCGCCACCGGCGGCCCCGCCCACGACCTCACCCTCCCCACCCCGCAGATCCTGCTGTGCACCGCAGGCGGCATCCGCGCGGGCGAGCACGCACTGACACCGGGCACGTCTGTCTTCGTCCCCGCGGGGCACAAGGCCGAAGTGAGCGGGGCGGGTACGGTCTTCCGGGCCACAGTCGTCGCATGACCCCGCTCGCGACGACCTGACGCAGCACCGTCGGACGGGGCTGCAACAATGGCCCCCCGGCAAAGGACGGGCAAAGCCGCAACGGGCCGCGCCCAGCACGGCGTACGCACGAAGGCGAAGGGACAACGCGAACACATGAGCGCGTCAGGCGGCACCAGGGCGATCGTGGCGGCACTCGGCGCCAACCTCGCGATCGCAGCATCGAAGTTCGTGGCGTTCGCGTTCAGCGGCTCGTCGTCGATGCTCGCCGAAGGCGTGCACTCGCTCGCCGACTCCGGCAACCAGGCCCTGCTCCTCATCGGCGGCAAGAAGGCCCAGCGCGAAGCCACCCCGCAACACCCCTTCGGCTACGGCCGCGAGCGCTACATCTACGCCTTCCTCGTCTCCATCGTCCTCTTCTCCGTCGGCGGCATGTTCGCCATCTACGAGGGCTACGAGAAGATCCAGCACCCGCACGAGATCGAGCGCTGGTACTGGCCCGTCGGCGTCCTCGTCTTCGCGATCATCGCCGAGGGCTTCTCCTTCCGCACCGCCATCAAGGAGTCCAACGAACACCGCGGCAAGCTCTCCTGGTCACAGTTCATCCGCCGCGCCAAGGCCCCCGAACTCCCCGTCGTCCTCCTCGAGGACTTCGGCGCGCTGATCGGCCTCGTCCTCGCCCTCTGCGGCGTCGGCCTCGCCCTCCTCACCGGCGACGGCATCTGGGACGGCATCGGCACCGTCTGCATCGGCGTCCTCCTCGTCCTCATCGCCCTCGTCCTCGCCGCCGAGACCAAGTCCCTGCTGCTCGGCGAGTCCGCAGGCCTGGAAGACGTCCAGAAGATCGAGGCCGCGATCGTGGACGGCGACACCGTCACCCGCGTCATCCACATGCGCACCCTCCACCTCGGCCCCGAGGAGCTCCTGGTCGCCGCCAAGATCGCCGTCGAGCACGACGACACGGCCTCCCAGGTAGCCACCGCCATCAACGCCGCCGAGGCCCGCATCCGCGCCGCCGTCCCCATCGCCCGCGTCATCTACCTCGAGCCGGACATCTACAGCGAGACGGAAGCCGCCAAGGGCCCCGACCCCGAGGCCACCCCCGGCGGCCCCAGCCGCCCCACCGCCGAACACTGACCGTCCCCGACACCACCCGACAGGACCCCCGGCAACCACCGGAGGGTCCTGTCGCCGTTCTGCCCCCTTCCCCCGACCCCAACGGGCTGGATCCGGCCGGATCCAGCCCGATCCCACGCCATCCGACCCCACACGGACTGGGGCAGCCCCGCGCCCGCGGTGTAGCTTGGAACGGAGCCAGACGTCGCTGCTGATGGCGGTCGGGCGGTCCCCAGCGGACCGTCCGAGGGAGAGAGGGCCTCCGACGGACTGCGCTGCGCGCACGCGGGCATGCCTGTGTCCTCCTTCGGGCACCCCTGTGTCCGCCGCCGCGCAGACCAGCCGTACCCAGACCTCGCCCCGACCCCCGAGGAGCAGCACACCATGACGACCGTCGAAAACCGACAGGACTTCAAGGTCGCCGACCTCTCCCTGGCCGCCTTCGGCCGCAAGGAGATCACCCTGGCCGAGCACGAGATGCCCGGCCTGATGTCGATCCGCAAGGAATTCGCCGCCACCCAGCCGCTGGCCGGCGCCCGGATCATGGGCTCGCTGCACATGACCGTGCAGACCGCCGTGCTCATCGAGACCCTGGTCGCGCTCGGCGCCGAGGTCCGCTGGGTGTCCTGCAACATCTTCTCCACCCAGGACCACGCGGCCGCCGCCATCGCGGTCGGCCCGAACGGCACCCCCGAGAACCCGCAGGGCGTCCCGGTCTTCGCCTGGAAGGGCGAGACCCTGGAGGAGTACTGGTGGTGCACGGAGCAGGCGCTGACCTGGCCGAACAGCCCCACCGGCGGCCCGAACATGATCCTCGACGACGGCGGTGACGCCACCCTCCTGGTCCACAAGGGCGTCGAGTACGAGAAGGCCGGCAAGGTCCCCTCGGTCGACACCGCCGAGAACGACGAACACCGCGTCATCCTCGAACTCCTCAACCGCACCATCTCCGACGGTTCGCAGAAGTGGACCCAGCTCGCCTCGGAGATCCGCGGCGTGACCGAGGAGACCACGACCGGCGTCCACCGCCTCTACGAGATGCACCGGGACGGCACCCTGCTGTTCCCGGCGATCAACGTCAACGACGCCGTCACCAAGTCGAAGTTCGACAACAAGTACGGCTGCCGCCACTCCCTGATCGACGGCATCAACCGCGCCACCGACGTCCTGATCGGCGGCAAGACCGCCGTCGTCTGCGGCTACGGCGACGTCGGCAAGGGCTGCGCCGAGTCCCTGCGCGGCCAGGGCGCCCGAGTGATCATCACGGAGATCGACCCGATCTGCGCGCTCCAGGCGGCGATGGACGGCTACCAGGTCACCACGCTCGACGAGGTCGTCGAGACGGCCGACATCTTCATCACCACGACCGGCAACAAGGACATCATCATGGCCGCCGACATGGCCAAGATGAAGCACCAGGCCATCGTGGGCAACATCGGCCACTTCGACAACGAGATCGACATGGCCGGCCTGGCGCAGATCCCGGGCATCGTCAAGGACGAGGTCAAGCCGCAGGTCCACACGTGGAAGTTCCCGGACGGCAAGGTCCTCATCGTGCTGTCCGAGGGCCGCCTGCTGAACCTGGGCAACGCCACCGGCCACCCCTCCTTCGTGATGTCCAACTCGTTCGCGGACCAGACCCTGGCCCAGATCGAGCTGTTCACCAAGCCCGAGGAGTACCCGACCGACGTCTACGTGCTGCCCAAGCACCTCGACGAGAAGGTCGCCCGCCTCCACCTCGACTCGCTCGGCGTCAAGCTGACCACGCTCCGACCCGAGCAGGCCGCGTACATCGGCGTCGAGGTCGACGGCCCCTACAAGTCGGACCACTACCGCTACTGAGCCCGTAGCCCCGATCCGCAGCAGCACAGAGACAGGCCCCCGCACCCCCGTGTCGGGGGCCTGCCCCTACGCCACCCGGACCGGACCGCCGCGGCGCCCCGACCACCCCGTCACACCCCAGGACCCCCATGCCCCGCGGCCGGTATTCGCTGTACGACCCGCACGACCACACCCCCCTCGCACACGAGCACTTCCAGTGCGCCCCCGGCCCCTCCGGCTGGCGCTACGTGTCACAGCTGACCACCCCCACCGGCGATCACACCGGCTCCGTCGACCTCACCCTCGACGACCTCGGCCGCCCCCTCCGCCTCGAACTCCACGCCCGCAGCTGGCAGGTACGCGGCGCCGCCCTGGACGGCGTCACCTGGGTCCGCACCGACCCCACCGGAGCCCAGGCCACGGAAGGCAACGTCCCCGCCCACGCCTTCACCGGCACCTCCCCCGCCTTCCTCGTCGCGACCAGCCGACTCCTGCGCCTCACCCCCTCCTCCTCGGCCACCCGCGTACGCCTCGTCGCCTTCACCGACCCGGTCCTCGCCCCACGCACCGTGGACCAGTCCTGGTCCCTGCTGAAAAGCGAAGCACACGCCACTGACAACGGCCCCCTGACCGTGGACGAATACCAGGTCACCGCCCTGGACACCGGCGAACAGCACACCGTGCACCTCGCCGGCGACGTCGTCCTCGCCGCCCCCGGCATCGAGCTCGAAGACCTCGAAACGCCACCCTCGGCCTTCGACTGACCCGCGCCCCGACCTACGCCGGCGGCGCGAACCCCGTGCCCGGCCCCGAGGACCGGTCGACAGCCGGCTCCTCCGGCGCGCCCCCGCCCGCCACGACCGGCGGGACATACGCAGCAGCCGGCGGACCGTACGCCATCGCCGCGCCGCCCGCACCCACCACCGGCACCGCCACCGGACCGCCCCCGAACGCCCGTCGCGCCTCCCGGACCTGCCGCTCCTGCACGACCGCCGCCAGATACGCGGCCGGCGGCACCCCCTGCGGAACCGGAACCCCCGTACACGCCGCGAGCTCACCGGCCAGCCGCACCGCCATCGCCCAGCCGACCTGCGGATCCAGCTGGCCCATCCGCCCCAGGTACTGCCGGACCGCCAGCCACAGCCCGTCCGGCACCGCGGACAGGTCGAGACCCTGGAACCGACCCGCCAGCCAGGGCGGAGGCGGCGGCACGAATCCGGACCGCGCCGCCGGCACCCGCTCCCGCACCACCAACGTCCCGGCGAAGACGTCACCGAGCCGCCGCCCCCGTGCCGACACGAGCGAGGCGATACAGGCCACCACCCCGAGCGTCAGCAGAATCTCCACCACCCCGATCGCACCCCGCACCAGCGCGTGCCGGAACCGGATCGGCCCACCGTCGTCCCGCACCACCCGCAGACCGCAGGCCATCTTCCCGAGCGACCGCCCATGACTGAGGGTCTCCACCGCTATCGGCCCACCCACCAGCACCAGCAGGAACGTGGCGATCGACAGCGCGATCTGCGCCGCGTCGTCCAGCGACGCCGTCGTCACCACCACCACGACGCTCACGACGACATAGGCCGTGAACGCCACCACGAGGTCCAGCAACGTGGCCAACCCCCGGCTGGGCAGCCTGGCAGGCCGCAGCTCCAACGCCACCGCCTCACCCGTCACCAGCTCACTCACGCCCGACATCCCTTCCCTGGCCCACCCCGAGAACCGCCAGTCTGCCAAGCTGAAGGCACTTCGCGCCGCAGTACGACAAGCTGACATCCCACCGCCGGCCGCCGACGAACAGCCGAGGAGCAGGCACACCGATGGACCTCGACGTCTTCGTCTCCGCCCACCGAGCCGAATGGGACCGCCTCGACGCCCTCCTGCGCCGCCGACGCACCCTCACCGGCGCCGAGACCGACGAACTCGTCACCCTGTACCAGCGCACCGCCACCCACCTCTCCCTCATCCAGTCCAGCGCCCCCGACCCTCAGCTCACCGGACGGCTCACCCAGCTCGTGGCACGCGCGCGCAGCACGGTGACGGGCACCCGCCGGGCCTCGTGGCGCGATGTGACGCGCTTCCTCACCCAGGGTTTCCCCGCCGCGGTCTACAGGTCACGCCACTGGTGGATCCCCACCGCACTGCTCTCCACCGCCGTCGCGGCCCTCCTCGGCTGGTGGATCGGCACCCATCCGGAAGTACAGGCCTCCATAGCCGCCCCGGACGAACTGCGCGACCTCACCCGGCCGGGCGGCCTCTACGAGACGTACTACTCGAGCCACCAGGCCGCGGCGTTCGCCGCACAGGTGTGGACGAACAACGCCCAGGCCGCCGCCCTGTGTCTGGTCCTCGGGGTCTTCCTCGGCCTGCCGGTCCTCTGGATCCTCTTCCAGAACATGCTCAACCTCGGCATCGGAGCCGGCCTGATGTCCTCGGCGGGCCGTCTCGACACCTTCCTCGGTCTCGTCCTCCCGCACGGTCTCCTCGAGCTGACGGCGGTCTTCGTGGCGGCCGGCACCGGGCTCCGGCTGGGCTGGACCGTCATCGACCCCGGTCCGCGCACCCGGCGCACCGCCCTCGCCGAAGAAGGCCGCGCCGCGGTCGGCATGGCGATAGGCCTCGCCCTGGTCCTGTTCGTCTCCGGTGCCATCGAAGGCTTCGTCACCCCGTCCGGCCTGCCCACCTGGGCCCGCATCGCCATCGGCATCGCAGCCGAACTGGCCTTCCTGGCCTATGTCTACGTGCTCGGCGGCAGGGCCGCCCGGGCCGGCGACATGGGCGACGTCGAGGCGGCCGAGCGCAGCGCGACAGTGCCGACAGCCGCCTGATGTGCAACCGCCCCCGATGAACTGCTAGTCTCCTCTTCGCCTCGCAAACACCGTTGACACGGAGGGCGCGAGGAGGTAGATTCGAACAGTTGCCTGGAACTGGACAGAGTCCGGTCGGCAAGGGTTAGTATCTGTCAGCCTCGTGAATCTCTGATTCCACAGAGGCTTCTCGACAAGTCGGAAATCGAATGGCCGGTCAGACCGTCCTGAAACTTCTGATAAAGTCGGAACCGCCGGAAAGGGAAACCGCGAGATAAGCGGGAAACCTGGAAAGCACCGAGGAAATCGGATCGGGAAACGGTCTGATAGAGTCGGAAACGCAAGACCGAAGGGAAACTGCCCGGAGGAAAGCCCGAGAGGGTGAGTACGAAGGAAGCGTCCGTTCCTTGAGAACTCAACAGCGTGCCAAAAATCAACGCCAGATATGTTGATACCCCGTCCCCGGCAGTGATAGCCGAGGATGAGGTTCCTTTGAAACAAACACAGCGAGGACGTTGTGAACGCCGGGCTTATTCCGCTCGACGTTCCGCTCTCGTGTGTGCGATCCCGATCACGGGAAAACATTCACGGAGAGTTTGATCCTGGCTCAGGACGAACGCTGGCGGCGTGCTTAACACATGCAAGTCGAACGATGAACCACTTCGGTGGGGATTAGTGGCGAACGGGTGAGTAACACGTGGGCAATCTGCCCTTCACTCTGGGACAAGCCCTGGAAACGGGGTCTAATACCGGATATCACTTCCACTCGCATGGGTGGGGGTTGAAAGCTCCGGCGGTGAAGGATGAGCCCGCGGCCTATCAGCTTGTTGGTGAGGTAATGGCTCACCAAGGCGACGACGGGTAGCCGGCCTGAGAGGGCGACCGGCCACACTGGGACTGAGACACGGCCCAGACTCCTACGGGAGGCAGCAGTGGGGAATATTGCACAATGGGCGAAAGCCTGATGCAGCGACGCCGCGTGAGGGATGACGGCCTTCGGGTTGTAAACCTCTTTCAGCAGGGAAGAAGCGAAAGTGACGGTACCTGCAGAAGAAGCGCCGGCTAACTACGTGCCAGCAGCCGCGGTAATACGTAGGGCGCAAGCGTTGTCCGGAATTATTGGGCGTAAAGAGCTCGTAGGCGGTCTGTCACGTCGGATGTGAAAGCCCGGGGCTTAACCCCGGGTCTGCATTCGATACGGGCAGACTAGAGTGTGGTAGGGGAGATCGGAATTCCTGGTGTAGCGGTGAAATGCGCAGATATCAGGAGGAACACCGGTGGCGAAGGCGGATCTCTGGGCCATTACTGACGCTGAGGAGCGAAAGCGTGGGGAGCGAACAGGATTAGATACCCTGGTAGTCCACGCCGTAAACGGTGGGAACTAGGTGTTGGCGACATTCCACGTCGTCGGTGCCGCAGCTAACGCATTAAGTTCCCCGCCTGGGGAGTACGGCCGCAAGGCTAAAACTCAAAGGAATTGACGGGGGCCCGCACAAGCAGCGGAGCATGTGGCTTAATTCGACGCAACGCGAAGAACCTTACCAAGGCTTGACATACACCGGAAACGGCCAGAGATGGTCGCCCCCTTGTGGTCGGTGTACAGGTGGTGCATGGCTGTCGTCAGCTCGTGTCGTGAGATGTTGGGTTAAGTCCCGCAACGAGCGCAACCCTTGTTCTGTGTTGCCAGCATGCCCTTCGGGGTGATGGGGACTCACAGGAGACTGCCGGGGTCAACTCGGAGGAAGGTGGGGACGACGTCAAGTCATCATGCCCCTTATGTCTTGGGCTGCACACGTGCTACAATGGCCGGTACAAAGAGCTGCGAAACCGTGAGGTGGAGCGAATCTCAAAAAGCCGGTCTCAGTTCGGATTGGGGTCTGCAACTCGACCCCATGAAGTCGGAGTTGCTAGTAATCGCAGATCAGCATTGCTGCGGTGAATACGTTCCCGGGCCTTGTACACACCGCCCGTCACGTCACGAAAGTCGGTAACACCCGAAGCCGGTGGCCCAACCCCTTGTGGGAGGGAGCTGTCGAAGGTGGGACTGGCGATTGGGACGAAGTCGTAACAAGGTAGCCGTACCGGAAGGTGCGGCTGGATCACCTCCTTTCTAAGGAGCACTTCTAGGCAGCCGCAAGGTTGTCCAGGGGCCAGTTCATCGGCGAACGTCCGATGCTGGTTGCTCATGGGTGGAACGTTGATTATTCGGTCCGGTTTCCGGGTCGGAGGCTTGCGAGTACTGCTCTTCGGAGCGTGGAAAGCATGATCTCCGGGCGGGATCGGGTCGGGCACGCTGTTGGGTGTCTGAGGGTATGGCCGTGAGGTCGTCCTTCTGATGCCGGCCCCAGTGAACTCCAGCTCAGGTTGGGGGTGATGGGTGGCTGGTCGTTGTTTGAGAACTGCACAGTGGACGCGAGCATCTGTGGCCAAGTTTTTAAGGGCGCACGGTGGATGCCTTGGCACCAGGAACCGATGAAGGACGTGGGAGGCCACGATAGTCCCCGGGGAGCCGTCAACCAGGCTTTGATCCGGGGGTTTCCGAATGGGGAAACCCGGCAGTCGTCATGGGCTGTCACCCATACCTGAACACATAGGGTATGTGGAGGGAACGCGGGGAAGTGAAACATCTCAGTACCCGCAGGAAGAGAAAACAACCGTGATTCCGGGAGTAGTGGCGAGCGAAACCGGATGAGGCCAAACCGTATACGTGTGAGACCCGGCAGGGGTTGCGTGTACGGGGTTGTGGGATCTCTCTTTCACAGTCTGCCGGCTGTGAGGCGAGTCAGAAACCGTTGATGTAGGCGAAGGACATGCGAAAGGTCCGGCGTAGAGGGTAAGACCCCCGTAGTCGAAACATCAACGGCTCGTTTGAGAGACACCCAAGTAGCACGGGGCCCGAGAAATCCCGTGTGAATCTGGCGGGACCACCCGCTAAGCCTAAATATTCCCTGGTGACCGATAGCGGATAGTACCGTGAGGGAATGGTGAAAAGTACCGCGGGAGCGGAGTGAAATAGTACCTGAAACCGTGTGCCTACAAGCCGTGGGAGCGTCGGACGTCAAGCTTGCTTGGCGTCTCGTGACTGCGTGCCTTTTGAAGAATGAGCCTGCGAGTTTGCGGTGTGTTGCGAGGTTAACCCGAGTGGGGTAGCCGTAGCGAAAGCGAGTCCGAACAGGGCGTTTCAGTAGCACGCTCAAGACCCGAAGCGGAGTGATCTAGCCATGGGCAGGTTGAAGCGGAGGTAAGACTTCGTGGAGGACCGAACCCACCAGGGTTGAAAACCTGGGGGATGACCTGTGGTTAGGGGTGAAAGGCCAATCAAACTCCGTGATAGCTGGTTCTCCCCGAAATGCATTTAGGTGCAGCGTCGTGTGTTTCTTGCCGGAGGTAGAGCACTGGATAGGCGATGGGCCCTACCGGGTTACTGACCTTAGCCAAACTCCGAATGCCGGTAAGTGAGAGCGCGGCAGTGAGACTGTGGGGGATAAGCTCCATGGTCGAGAGGGAAACAGCCCAGAGCATCGACTAAGGCCCCTAAGCGTACGCTAAGTGGGAAAGGATGTGGAGTCGCAGAGACAACCAGGAGGTTGGCTTAGAAGCAGCCACCCTTGAAAGAGTGCGTAATAGCTCACTGGTCTAGTGATTCCGCGCCGACAATGTAGCGGGGCTCAAGCGTACCGCCGAAGTCGTGTCATTGCGATATATACCCCCAACGGGGATCGTGATGGGTAGGGGAGCGTCGTGTGCCGGGTGAAGCAGCACCGGAAGGTAGTTGTGGACGGTTCACGAGTGAGAATGCAGGCATGAGTAGCGATTCACACGTGAGAAACGTGTGCGCCGATTGACTAAGGGTTCCTGGGTCAAGCTGATCTGCCCAGGGTAAGTCGGGACCTAAGGCGAGGCCGACAGGCGTAGTCGATGGATAACCGGTTGATATTCCGGTACCCGCTGTGAAGCGTCAAACATCGAACCAGGCGATGCTAAGTCCGTGAAGCCGTTCCGGACCCTTCGGGGAATGGAAAGTGGTGGAGCCGACGGACCAGACTTGTAGTAGGTGAGTGATGGGGTGACGCAGGAAGGTAGTCCATCCCGGGCGGTGGTTGTCCCGGGGTAAGGGTGTAGGACGGTGTGTAGGCAAATCCGCACACCACATAGTCTGAGACCTGATGCCGAGCCGATTGTGGCGAAGTGGATGATCCTATGCTGTCGAGAAAAGCCTCTAGCGAGTTTCATGGCGGCCCGTACCCTAAACCGACTCAGGTGGTCAGGTAGAGAATACCGAGGCGTTCGGGTGAACTATGGTTAAGGAACTCGGCAAAATGCCCCCGTAACTTCGGGAGAAGGGGGCCATCACTGGTGATTGGATTTACTCCATGAGCTGGGGGTGGCCGCAGAGACCAGCGAGAAGCGACTGTTTACTAAAAACACAGGTCCGTGCGAAGCCGTAAGGCGATGTATACGGACTGACGCCTGCCCGGTGCTGGAACGTTAAGGGGACCGGTTAGTCACATTTCGGTGTGGCGAAGCTGAGAACTTAAGCGCCAGTAAACGGCGGTGGTAACTATAACCATCCTAAGGTAGCGAAATTCCTTGTCGGGTAAGTTCCGACCTGCACGAATGGCGTAACGACTTCTCGACTGTCTCAACCATAGGCCCGGTGAAATTGCACTACGAGTAAAGATGCTCGTTTCGCGCAGCAGGACGGAAAGACCCCGGGACCTTTACTACAGTTTGATATTGGTGTTCGGTTCGGCTTGTGTAGGATAGCTGGGAGACTGTGAAGCTTGGACGCCAGTTCAGGTGGAGTCGTCGTTGAAATACCAGTCTGGTCGTGCTGGATGTCTAACCTGGGTCCGTGATCCGGATCAGGGACAGTGTCTGATGGGTAGTTTAACTGGGGCGGTTGCCTCCTAAAGAGTAACGGAGGCGCCCAAAGGTTCCCTCAGCCTGGTTGGCAATCAGGTGTTGAGTGTAAGTGCACAAGGGAGCTTGACTGTGAGACCGACGGGTCGAGCAGGGACGAAAGTCGGGACTAGTGATCCGGCGGTGGCTTGTGGAAGCGCCGTCGCTCAACGGATAAAAGGTACCCCGGGGATAACAGGCTGATCTTCCCCAAGAGTCCATATCGACGGGATGGTTTGGCACCTCGATGTCGGCTCGTCGCATCCTGGGGCTGGAGTCGGTCCCAAGGGTTGGGCTGTTCGCCCATTAAAGCGGTACGCGAGCTGGGTTTAGAACGTCGTGAGACAGTTCGGTCCCTATCCGCTGCGCGCGCAGGAATATTGAGAAGGGCTGTCCCTAGTACGAGAGGACCGGGACGGACGAACCTCTGGTGTGCCAGTTGTTCTGCCAAGGGCATGGCTGGTTGGCTACGTTCGGGAGGGATAACCGCTGAAAGCATCTAAGCGGGAAGCCTGCTTCGAGATGAGTATTCCCACCCACTTGATGGGGTAAGGCTCCCAGTAGACGACTGGGTTGATAGGCCGGATGTGGAAGCCCAGTAATGGGTGAAGCTGACTGGTACTAATAGGCCGAGGGCTTGTCCTCAGTTGCTCGCGTCCACTGTGTTGGTTCTGAAACCACGAACAGCCCCATGCCATGGTCACGGTGTGGTGCGGCTGAAACAGTTTCATAGTGTTTCGGTGGTCATAGCGTGAGGGAAACGCCCGGTTACATTCCGAACCCGGAAGCTAAGCCTCACAGCGCCGATGGTACTGCAGGGGGGACCCTGTGGGAGAGTAGGACACCGCCGAACAATCATTGCGAAAACCCCCGTGCCATTCGGCACGGGGGTTTTCTGCGTTCAGGGTTTTTCGACGTTGTTTTTGAAGGGCTCTCCCATGGGAGAGCCCTTTTTGCGTCAGAGGCGTCCGGCTGCTTTCAGTGCGAGGTAGGCGTCCGCGAGGGCCGGGGCGAGCTCATCGGGTGTGGCGTCGACGACGGTGACGCCGTGCCGGCGGAGTTGCTCGGCCATCCGGTGCCGTTCGGTCTGGGCCTGGGCGGCGGCTGCGGCCTCGTACACCGCGTCGGCGTCACCGCGTGAGGTGGCCATGCGGGCGACGTGCGGATCGGCTACCGACGCGACGAGAACCGTGTGGCGTTGGGTGAGCTGAGGCAGGACGGGGAGGAGGCCTTCCTCGACCGGGGCGGTGTCCAGCGTCGTCATCAGGACGATGAGGGAGCGGCGGGGCGCTGTGCGCAGGGTTGCGGCGGTGAGTCCGCGGGCGTTCGTCTCGACGAGTTCTGGTTCGAGGGTCGCCATGGCGTTGACCAGGGAGGGGAGGACGTCGCGTGCGGTGCGGCCCTGGACGAGTGCGCGCACCCTGCGGTCGTAGGCGAGGAGGTCGACCCGGTCGCCGGCCCGGGACGCCAGGGCGGCGAGGAGAAGTGCCGCGTCCATGGAGGCGTCGAGGCGGGGGGCGTCGTCGACGCGGCCTGCGGAGGTACGGCCGGTGTCGAGGACCAGGAGGATGTGCCGGTCGCGTTCGGGACGCCAGGTGCGGACCGCGACCGTGGAGTGGCGAGCCGTGGCACGCCAGTCGATGGAGCGGGTGTCGTCGCCGGGAACGTACTCGCGCAGGCTGTCGAACTCGGTGCCCTCGCCGCGGGTCAGGACGCTGGTACGGCCGTCGAGTTCGCGCAGGCGGGCCAGCTTCGACGGCAGGTGCTTACGGCTGGTGAAAGGAGGCAGGACGCGTAGGGTCCAGGGGACCTGGTGGGCTCCCTGGCGTGAGAAGAGGCCGAGGGGACCGTAGGAGCGGATGGTGACGCGGTCGGCGTGGTGGTCGCCTCGGCGGGTGGGGCGCAGGCGGGTCGTGACGCGGCGGCGTTCGCCGGGCGGGACCGTCAGGCGGTGGCGGGAGGCCTCCGTCTCCGCGCCCGGCTGCCGGCTGCTGGGAGGCCAGGCGTCGCGCAGGTGGGCGCGCAGGGGGCGGCGGGACGGGTTGGTGACGGTGAGGGTGATGTCCGCGGGGTCGCCGAGGCGGGTGGTGGTGTCGCCGGAACGGATCAGGCCGAGTCGGCGTACGGGGGCGGCCAGCGCGAAGTCGCAGGCGCAGGCCAGTGCCAGTGGCGCGTTGACGGCCAGGATGCCCGGCCAGCCGGGGCCCCAGATGCCGACGGGGAGGGAGCCGAGTGCCGCGAGGAGCGCGGTGCGTCCGGTGAGAGCCATCAGCGGGGGACGGGGACGTGGGCGAGGATCGCGGTGATGACGGAGTCCGCGGTGACGCCTTCCATTTCGGCCTCCGGGCGGAGTTGGACGCGGTGGCGGAGGGTGGGCAGGGCGAGGGCTTTGACGTCGTCGGGGATGACGTAGTCGCGGCCGGTGAGCCAGGCCCATGCGCGCGAAGTGGCCAGGAGGGCGGTCGCGCCTCGTGGGGAGACGCCGAGTGTGAGGGAGGGCGATGCGCGGGTCGCGCGGCAGATGTCGACGACGTAGGCGGTGATCTCCGGGGAGATCGCGGTTTTGGCGACGGCGGCGCGGGCCGCCTCGAGGTCGGCGGGTCCGGCCACGGGGCGTACGCCGGCGGCGTGCAGGTCGCGGGGGTTGAAGCCTTCGGCGTGACGGGTGAGGACGTCGATCTCGTCCTGGCGGGAGGGGAGCGGGATCGTCAGTTTGAGGAGGAAGCGGTCCAGCTGGGCTTCCGGGAGGGGATAGGTGCCCTCGTACTCGACGGGGTTCTGGGTCGCGGCGACGAGGAAGGGGTCGGGGAGGGGACGGGGGGTGCCGTCGACGGTGACCTGTCGTTCCTCCATCGCCTCGAGGAGGGCCGACTGCGTCTTGGGCGGCGTGCGGTTGATCTCGTCGGCGAGGAGGAGGTTGGTGAAGACCGGGCCGGGCTGGAAGGAGAACTCGGCGGTGCGGGCGTCGTAGACGAGGGAGCCGGTGATGTCGCTCGGCATGAGGTCGGGGGTGAACTGGACGCGCTTGGTGTCGAGTTCGAGTGCGGAGGCGAGGGCGCGGACGAGCAACGTTTTGGCCACTCCGGGGACTCCTTCAAGGAGAACGTGTCCGCGGCAGAGCAGAGCGACGACGAGGCCGGTCACGGCGGGGTCCTGGCCGACCACGGCCTTGGAGATCTCGGCGCGCAGGGCTTCCAGGGAGGCGCGGGCGCGGCCCTGGTCCCCGGTGGTCCCGGCGTTGTCGGTGGTCGGGTCCATCATGGACGGCGTACCTCTCTTTCGAGGGCGTCGAGTTGGTCGGCGAGGGCGATGAGGGCCGCGTCGTCGCCGGGCGGCGGGCCGAAGAGGAGGGAGTGCAGGGCCTGTCCGTTGCCGTGGAGGTGGGCGGTCAGGGCGGGGATGAGTGCCTCGGGCGCGTGTGCCTGGGGTACCGGGACTCCCAGGAGAGGGGCGAGGCGGGTGCGGACGGTGGAGCGGAGAGCTGCGGCCGCGCGGTCCCGGGCGTCGGCCTTGCGGTAGAGGCGGGCACGGCCTTCGACGGTCTCGGAGGCGCGGATCGCCACGGGGAGTTTCTCGGTGACGAGGGGGCCGAAGCGGCGTGCCCGCCACAGTGCGGCGAGTGCTGCCGCGAAGAAGAGTTGCAGGGTGCCCCAGAGCCAGCCGGAGGGGAGCAGGTCGAGGAAGGATTTCTCGTCGTCCGGGTCGGTGGCGGTGGTGTCGGCGAGCGAGGGGAGGTACCAGACGAGATGGCTGCGGGAGCCGAGGAGCTGCAGGGCCAGCGAGGCGTTGCCCTGCTGGTCGAGGCGGTTGTTGTAGAGGATGTCGGGTGCGCCGAGCACCAGGGTGTCGCCGTCGCCGGTGGTGTCGGGGAGGCGCAGCAGGGTGGCCAGGCGCTCGCTGGGATAGCACTCGTCGGCACCTGGGCGGCGGGTGGTGTAGCGGATGCCGCCGGTGTCCGCGGTGCCGGCGCGGCGCGCTGCGGGCAGGGTGCAGTCGGGGGAGAGCGTGGAGTCGCGGCTGTTGGCCGGGTCGGCGGTCACGCCGGGGGCGAGGGTCCCCACGGACCAGCTGCTCGGCGCGACGAGGACGGTGCGGCCGCCGGAGCCGGCTGTCGCCGTGTGCAGCTCTTCTTGTTGACGCTTGGTCAGGAGGTCGGGAGCGGCGACCAGGAGCGTGGTGTCGGGGTCCGCCGCGGTGCGGGCGTCGGCCAGGTCGGTGACCACGCGGGTGGTCACGCCGCGGTCGGCGAGGAGCTCGGCGATCGCGCGGCTGCCGTAGGGATCGGGGGAGCGTGGGTCGAGGGCGCCGTGGCGGGTGTCGGACCGCAGTGCGGCGAGCGTGATCGCCGCCACGAGGAGCAGGGCGAAGGCGAGGACGGGTCCTCGGGCGCGGGTCCACAGTCGGAGGGCGGTGGGCGGGGCCGAGGTGGCGGGGAGCTTGGCCTCGGTCGTCATTCGGCGGCCCCCCGGTGGGCGGTGTGGGCCGCGTCGTGGGGGCTGTGGGCCGTCAGCTCGGGTTTCGTGCGCTCCAGGTCGTGGTCGAGTGCCGCCATGCGTGTGTACGACTGCTGGGTCGCCCGGCGGCCACCGTATGTCACGTCGTCGAAGTCGCTTGCGGCGGCGCGCAGCCGGTCGGTGTGGACGGGCAGGCTGCGGCCGGCCTCGGCGGCGGCCTCGTCGGCCGTGCGGCCGGGGCGGGCGTCGAGGAGGGCGCGTTCCTCCAGGGCGCGGACGACGGCTCGCATGCGTTCCTGGACGGCCTGGTTCCAGTGTCCCTGGGCGGCGTGCGCTTCGGCGGCCGCGCGGTGTTCGGCGGCGCTGCGGGGGCGGTCGTCGAACAGTGCGGGCGTGGAGGTGGGGCGGCGCCGGGGTGAGCCCAGGCGCCACCACAGGGCGGCGACGACGGCGACGACGGCGAGGACGACGACCAGCAGGCCGAGGGTGCCGCCGGGGGTGGCGGTCGAGGCGGTGTCGAACAGGTCGCCGATCCAGTTCCAGAGGGTGTCCAGGGCGCGCTGGAACAGGCCGGGGTCGTTCTGGTGGTACAGGTCCTTGGACAGCTCGCGGCGAGCCGCCTCCCGCGCGGGGTCGCGGGGGACGGTCAGCGGCGGTTCGTCGCCCGAGCGGGCCAGGGACAGCGCCGTGCCGTCGCCTGCCCGCGAGAGGGCCCGCACAGCCTTGTCGGCGGCGCGGCACAGGGCCGCCGGGGCTGTGTCGGTGAGGCCGGGCAGTGCCCGTAGGGACAGGCCGTCCGTGTGCGGCAGCGCTGTGAGAACTCCCCCCGTCGGTCTCACCGCATCAGCTCCCCGGGGTGGCGCCGGGGGTGGGCGAGCCGTAGTCCTGGAGGCCTGCGGCTCGGGCCAGGTCGAGGTCGAGGGCCTCGCGGCGGATGCGCTGGTCGATGTAGAGGAGCACGATGACGCCGGCCGCGATCGGGAAGGTGATCATGGAGCCGATGACCGAGCCGATGCCGCTGACGATCAGGTACGTCCAGCCGTAGTCGCTGCTCGCTTCGACCATGCCGCTGATGCCGCCGTCGCTCAGGGCGGCCCCGAGGAGCGCGAAGGGCACGACGACGATCATCGCGATGATGTTCGCGATGAGCAGGGCGAGCAGTTGGATGCCGAAGACGCGCCACCAGGAGCCGCGGGTGAGCTTCGCGGAACGGCCGAGGGCCTTCTTGATGCCCTGCTTCTCCAGCATCAGTGCCGGCGAGGCCAGGCAGAAGCGGATGAGCAGCCAGAGCACGAGGACGATCGAGCCGAGGATGCCGAACGCCTTCAGCGCGGCGCCCCCGTCGCTGTTTCCGGCGGCGCTCGCGAGGATGCCCGGCAGCAGGCAGACGAGGACGATGCCGGCGGCGATCAGCATCAACAGGAAGATCAGGCCGAACAGCCGGGGCAGCTGCGGGCGGGCGTCACGCCATGCCTCTTTGAGGGTGACCGTTTTCCCGAGCACCGCGCGGCTGGTGACCGTGGTGAGCAGGGCGGTCGCGACGACGGTGCCGATGAGGCTGATGAGGAGTACCGGGCCGGAGGCGCGCATGGCGTCGCCCATGGCGTTGAGCTGCTCGTCGGCGGTGGCGCTCGGGTCGCCGAGGGCGGCGGTGTCCGTGGCGTCGTTCAGGATCAGGCCCTGCAGCAGGACGATGAACACCTCGGTGACGATCGCGACCGTCAGGGAGATGCCGAGGACCGTGCGCCAGTGGGCGCGCATCGTGGCGACGGCGCCGTCGAGGATCTCGCCCACGCCGAGCGGACGCAGCGGGATCACGCCGGGCTTGGCGGCGGGCGGAGGGCCGCCCCAGCCGGCGCCCCAGCCGCCGGGAGGACCGTAACCGCCGTAGCCTCCGGGACCGCCGTGGCCGGCCGGGCCTCCCGGGTGTCCGCCCGGGCCCGCGGGCGGGTAGGCGCCCCAGTGCTGGGCGGGCGGGGGCGGAGGAGGGGGCGGCGGCTGAGCCGGGTTCTGGAGGCCTGCCGGCGCGGACCACTGGCCGGGAGGCGGCTGTTCCTTGGACCACTTCGTGCCGGGGCTCTGCGGGTTCGCGCTCGCGTCCGGCTGCTCCGCGGGTCGATCGCCGGCGGGCCGGGCCGCGGGCTCGGCGGGGTGGGACGCGCCGGGCTCCTGTCCGTCGGACGGGGCGGATCCGGGCGAGGCCCAGCCCGGAGTGTCTTTCATCGTCGCTCCTTCACGGTGCCCGTCCGCGGGCGCGGCGGCAGGTTGGGAGCCATCGTGCCATGGGGTGCTCACCGGGTGACCGGCCGCGGTACGGGCCGCACACCTTCAATGGTCCGTCGGATAGGGGGCAGACTGACTTCATGGCTGATCAGTACGCGCAATCCGGCGAGGACAAGCGGCCGGCCGAGATACCTGCGATCCGTTGGGAGGAGCTGCCGGAAGGCCCCGTGCTGGTCCTCCTCGACCAGACGAGACTTCCCAGCGAAGAGGTCGAAACGGTGTGTACGGACGCGTCCGCGCTGGTGGAGGCGATCCGGTCGCTGGCCGTGCGCGGGGCGCCGTTGCTGGGGATCGCCGGGGCGTACGGCGTCGCGCTCGCCGCCGCCCGCGGCTTCGACGTGGACGAGGCCGCGAACGCGCTCGCGTCGGCCCGCCCCACCGCGGTGAACCTGTCCCTGGGCGTGCGCCGCGCTCGCGCCGCATATCAGGCGGAGCTCGCCGAGGGCGGCGACCCGGGCCGGGGAGCGCGGGCCGCGCTGGCGGCCGCACGGCAGCTGCACCGGGAGGACGCCGAGGCCAGCGCCCGGATGGCTGCGCACGGGCTGGCGCTGCTCGACGAACTCCTGCCCGGCGGCGGACACCGGATCCTCACCCACTGCAACACCGGCGCGCTGGTGTCGGGCGGCGAGGGGACGGCGTTCGCGGTGGCGCTCGCCGCGCACCGGGTGGGGCGGCTGCGTCGGCTGTGGGTGGACGAGACCCGTCCGCTGTTGCAGGGCGCTCGACTCACCGCGTACGAGGCGGCGCGCAACGGTATGGCGTACACCCTGCTGACGGACAACGCGGCGGGTTCGCTCTTCGCGGCGGGCGAGGTGGACGCGGTGCTGATCGGGGCGGACCGCATCGCGGGGGACGGCTCGGTGGCGAACAAGGTGGGGAGTTATCCGCTCGCGGTCCTCGCCCGCTACCACCATGTGCCGTTCATCGTGGTGGCGCCGGTGACGACGGTCGATCCCAAGACACCGGACGGGGCGTCGATCGAGGTGGAGCAGCGTCCGGGGTACGAGGTGACGGAGACCGCGGCCCCGCAGGCGCCGGTCACGGGAGCGGGCGGAGGGGTGCCGGTGGCGCCGCTGGGGACGCAGGCGTACAACCCGGCGTTCGACGTGACGCCGCCCGAGCTGGTGACGGCGATCGTCACGGAGCAGGGCGTGATCTCGCCCGTGACGGCAGACGCGCTCGCCGAGCTGTGCGCCAAAGCGGGCAGGGGCACCACCGAGGCCGGGGCCGGGGTAGGGGCCGACGCCAGGGTCCGGGGCGGGGAACCTGAGCAGTCCTGATCCGAGGCAGGGGTCGTCGGGGCTGGTCTATGAGCGGGCGGGCTGGCCGGCGATCAGGAGGGTCGTGCCGGCGGGGCGGAAACCCAGGCGGGCGTAGATGCGGGCGACGGACTCCTGCGCGTAGGCGAGGAAGACCGTGTCGACGCCGTGTTCGCGGGCGTGGACCGCCAGGGCCGCCGTCACGGCTGCGCCCAGACCCTGCCGTCGGGCGGAGGGAAGAGTGCCGACGCCGCCGATCTCCGTCGCGCCCGTCGCCGGGTGGTAGTGGCCGACGGCCAGGGGCACGCCGTCCCGGGCGAGCGCGGCGAGGAGTGTCTTGTGTCCGGCGCGGAGCGTGGGGCGCACGGCGGCGACCGTGCCGTCCTCGGTCACCTCGCGGGTCAGCCGCGACAGCTCCGCACGGTCCGCCGGCCCTGTGCCGGGCCGCTGGGCGAAGGCCAGACGGGGCAGGGCGAGGGCGGCGGGCAGCGCGGGGTCGTCCGCGGTCAGCACACGCAGCGTCACGCCGTCCGGCAGCGTGGGGGCAGGGAGCGGAGGGTGGGCCGGGAGCACCATGAGCGGGCGCTCCAGCACCGTGAGGCCGGCGGCCTCGATCAGGGCGCGCAGGGCCGGCGCGGCCTCGGCCAGCCACTCGAACGCCTCCGGCACGCCGAGCTCCCGCTGACGGGCGCGCACCCGCGCGATGTCGTCGGCGCCGATCCGAGCTGCGCCCTGCGTGGTGGGCTGGGCGTGGCCGGGACCGCCGTAGTACGGGGCGCCGGGCTCCTCGCGCACGAAGAGGCGCAGCGGGCCGAAGTCCTCGGCGGCGGCGAAAAGGAGAGGGACGGCCGCGTAGTACTCCTGGACGCGGTCGCGCAACGGGTCGCTCATGGGGCGCATCCCACCACTGGAGGACACCGCGCTGCACGAAGATTTTCGCCACCGGACCGCTCGCGGATCGCCGTGAGCGCAGCGCCGAAGCGCCGCTGGATCACCGCCGGAAGGCCCGCCGGAGGCCGCGGCGAAGGACGGGGGCAGACAGTGACGGCCGCGTACGACTATCGTCACTGGCCGGTGAGCCTTCTCACCTGCGCCTCCTTCACCGTTATGAGAATGGGATGATGTCGTTTATGAAGGGACGAGTCCTTGTCGTCGACGACGACACCGCACTGGCCGAGATGCTCGGCATTGTGCTGCGTGGTGAAGGTTTTGAGCCGTCTTTCGTAGCCGACGGCGACAAGGCGCTGGCTGCTTTCCGTGAGGCGAAGCCCGATCTGGTGCTGCTGGACCTGATGCTGCCCGGCCGGGACGGCATCGAGGTGTGCCGCCTGATCAGGGCGGAGTCCGGCGTGCCGATCGTGATGCTCACGGCGAAGAGCGACACCGTCGACGTGGTCGTCGGACTGGAGTCCGGCGCCGACGACTACATCGTGAAGCCGTTCAAGCCGAAGGAGCTGGTCGCCCGCATCCGGGCCCGGCTGCGGAGGTCGGAGGAGCCGGCGCCCGAACAGCTCGCCATAGGCGACCTCGTCATCGACGTGGCCGGTCACTCCGTGAAGCGGGAGGGCCAGTCGATCGCGCTGACCCCGCTGGAGTTCGACCTGCTGGTCGCCCTGGCGCGCAAGCCCTGGCAGGTGTTCACCCGCGAGGTCCTGCTCGAGCAGGTGTGGGGCTACCGGCACGCCGCCGACACCCGCCTGGTCAACGTGCATGTACAGAGGCTGCGCTCGAAGGTCGAGAAGGACCCGGAGCGGCCGGAGATCGTGGTGACCGTCCGTGGCGTCGGATACAAGGCAGGACCCAGCTGACATGTCGCAGGACAGTGCCGCTTCGGCCCCCGGCCGGTCCGGGGCCCGTCCGGAGCGGCCTGTCGGCCGTGGGACAGCGGGCTCACGCTTCGCGCGCCTCCTCGAAGGCGGGCTGCTGAGGGGCGGGGTGAACGGCAGCCCCGTCCTCAGGCTGCTGATGCGGTGGATACGCCGGCCGCTGCTGCCGGTCATGCGGCTGTGGCGGCGCAACATCCAGCTGAAGGTCGTCGCCACGACGCTGCTGATGTCGCTCGGCGTCGTCCTGCTGCTGGGCTTCGTCGTGATCGGGCAGGTGCGCAACGGCCTGCTGGACGCCAAGGTCAAGGCATCGCAGAGCCAGGCCACCGGTGGGTTCGCCGTGGCCAAACAGAAGGCCGACGAGGCCGCCGGCACGCCCGCCGACGGGGGGACCCCGGCGGACGGCCGCACCTCGCAGAACGTCATCGAATGGATGAGCGAGCTCGTGCTGTCGCTGTCCAGCGGCGGTCAGGGCGCCTTCGACGTGGTCACCCTGCCCCCCGGCTTCGACAACGGCGGCGGGTACGGACCGCGTGCCTCCGGATACGTCGACCCCAACAAGAGCGTTCCCGAGAACCTCCGCGCGCGCGTGAACACCGGCACCGGCGCCTTCCAGAGCTACTCGCGCATCGACTACCTCAACGACAAGGAATCCCAGCCCGCCCTGGTCATCGGCAAGCAGGTCAACGACCCCAACGGCGACCCGTACGAGCTGTACTACCTCTTCCCGCTCACACAGGAGGAGAAGTCGCTGAGCCTGGTCAAGGGCACGCTGGCGACCGCCGGACTCTTCGTCGTCGTCCTCCTCGGGGCCATCGCCTGGCTCGTCGTGCGGCAGGTCGTCACCCCCGTGCGGATGGCCGCCGGGATCGCCGAACGGCTGTCCGCCGGGCGGCTCCAGGAACGCATGAAGGTCACCGGCGAGGACGACATCGCACGGCTCGGCGAGGCCTTCAACAAGATGGCCCAGAACCTCCAACTGAAGATCCAGCAGCTGGAGGACCTGTCGCGGATGCAGCGGCGGTTCGTGTCCGACGTGTCGCACGAGCTGCGGACGCCCCTGACCACCGTACGCATGGCCGCGGACGTCATCCACGACGCCCGGGTCGACTTCGACCCCGTCACCGCGCGGTCCGCGGAACTCCTCGCCGACCAGCTCGACCGGTTCGAGACACTCCTCGCCGACCTGCTGGAGATCAGCCGCTTCGACGCCGGCGCCGCCGCCCTCGAGGCCGAGCCGATCGACCTCAGGGAAGTCGTGCGGCGCGTCGTCAGCGGGGCCGCGCCGCTCGCCGAACGCAAGGGGTCGACCGTCCGCGTCATCGGCGACCAGCAGCCCGTCGTCGCCGAGGCCGACGCCCGGCGCGTGGAACGCGTACTGCGCAACCTGGTGGTCAACGCCGTGGAACACGGCGAGGGCAACGACGTCGTCGTCAAACTGGCCTCCGCGGGCGGAGCCGTCGCGATCGCCGTGCGCGACTACGGCGTCGGACTCAAGCCCGGCGAGGCCACCCGCGTCTTCAGCCGGTTCTGGCGCGCCGACCCGGCACGCGCGCGTACCACCGGCGGCACCGGCCTCGGGCTTTCCATCGCCCTGGAGGACGCGCGACTGCACGGCGGCTGGCTGCAGGCCTGGGGCGAGCCCGGCGGCGGCTCCCAGTTCCGGCTGACGCTGCCCAGGACGGCCGACGAGCCACTGCGAGGCTCGCCGATACCGCTCGAGCCCAAGGACTCCCGCCGCAATCGCGGCGAACTCGACGACGCCGGTCAGCCCCGCCGCGGAGGCGAGAAGAGCGCCACCGTGCCGGTGCAGCCCGCGGGCGAGCAGCAGTCGGCCGCGCGGACGCCGCTCGCGCCCCGCCCCGCCGCCCCCACCGCCGACCCGACGGCACTGCCCGGCAACGGCGCACGCGTGGTGCCCCGTCCGGGCGCTGCGACGGGGACCAGCACCAGCGGCGGAACACGGCACGACGAGACCCCGGACGACAGGACCGCCCCGGCGGGCGGGCCGACGGGCGCCGACGAGCACGACCGGCACGGGCAGGGGCAGGGGCACGGGCATGCGCAGGGGCAGGGGCACACCGGGACCGCCGACCGGGCGGATTCCGCGTCCGGGAGCGCGGACAAGCAAGGGGAGGCAACTCGTGGGCGCTGAGCAGCGCGAGGGGGGAACCCGGCGCACGCCGGGGCGCGCCATGGCGTACGCCGTCTGCGGAGTCGTCCTGCTGGCAGGGTGCGCCTCGATGCCCGACAGCGGCGACCTGCGCGGCGTCGAATCCACCCCGGGCCAGGACACCCAGGTCCGGGTGTTCGCCATGCCGCCCCGCGACGACGCACAGCCCCTGGAGATCCTCCAGGGCTTTCTGGAAGCGCTCACCAGCGACGACCCCAGCTACTCGACGGCCCGCCAGTACCTGACCGGGAAGGCCGCCCAGAAGTGGCAGCCCGAACGGTCCACGACGGTCCTCGCGGACGGCCCGGCGACCATGACCGGACCCGCCGGGAACCGGGAGGGCGACGACCGCTCGTACATCCTTTCCGGCTCCAGGGTCGCCGTCGTCGACGCCCAGCAGGCGTACTCGCCCGCCTCGGGCGACTACGGACAGACCGTTCACCTCACCCGCGACAAGAAGAACGGGCAGTGGCGCATCGACGCGCTCCCCGACGGCGTCGTCATGGGCAAGTCGGACTTCCAGCGCAACTACGTGTCCGTCAACAAGTACTACCTCGCCTCCGACACCGCCGTCGAAGGATCCGGGCAGCCCGTGGCCGTCGCCGACCCCGTCTACGTCCGCGGACGGGTCGACCCCATGACCCAGATGGTGCGCTCCGTCCTCAGCGGCCCCACCAGCTGGCTCCGCCCCGTCGTCAGATCCGGGTTCCCCACCGGAACCGCACTCGCCAAGGACGTCACCTCGCTGGCCCCCGACGACCAGAACAAACTCACCGTCCCGCTGAACGACAAGGCCGCCCACATCGGACGCGCCAAGTGCGACGAGATGGCGGCCCAGCTGCTGTTCTCCCTCCAGAGCCTGGCCCCCACCGTCAGCGAGATCGCACTGCGCGCGGGCGGCAGCCAACTGTGCTCACTGTCCGGGGACCAGGCCAAGACCGTCGCCGCACGCGGCTCCCAGAGCGACCCCGGCTACCTGTACTTCATCGACGGCCAGCACCGCCTCGTCCGGATGGCCGCCGGCAGCGCCAGCGGCAACGCCAAGGCCGACCCCGTCCCCGGAGCCCTCGGCGCAGGCGCCACGGCCCTGCGCTCCGTGGCGGTGGCCCGCGACGAACGCAGCGCGGCAGGAGTGGCCCTGGACGGCAAGGCGCTCTACGTCACCTCCACCCTCTCCGGCAGCACCGTCGGCGACCCCGTCCTGCAGAGCACCGGCAAGACGGAGTCCGACCGGCTCACCACCCCCAGCTGGGACGCCGAGGGCAACCTCTGGGTGGCCGACCGCAACCCCGCCGACCCGCGGCTGCTCCTGCTGCAGAAGGGCGGCGGGGAGCCGCTGGAGGTCCTCACCCCGGGACTCGACGGCCGTGTCGACGCCGTGCGCGTGGCCGCCGACGGGGTACGGATCGCCCTCGTCGTCGACAAGGGCGGCAAGCAGTCCCTGCTCATCGGTCGCATCGAGCGCACCGGCGACACCGAACCGCCGTCCCTGTCGGTCCAGGAACTGCGTTCCGCGACGCCCGAGTTGGAACAGGTCAGGGCGGTGTCCTGGGCCGGGGACAGCCGGCTCGTGGTGGTCGGGCGGGAAGCCGGCGGCGTCGAGCAGGTGCAGTACGTGCAGAGCGACGGCTCGATCCCCGAGGCGGGCACACTGCCCGGACTCACCGAGGTCACCAGCATCGCCGCCTCCGAGGACAGCGACACCCCGCTCTTCGCCACCTCCAAGAACGGGCTGCTCTGGCTGCCCGGCGGGAGCGGGTGGCGGACGCTGAAGGAAACCGCCTCGATGGCGCTCTATCCGGGATAGATCCTTTCCGTTCCGGGGTCTCCCCGCCCCTTCTTGCCCCTCTCACCTCTCTCATCCCTCTTACCTCGGTCACCTCGCTTACCGCTCCGAGTTCACCGGCGGGCCTCTCTTCGTTCGCGTCGGCCGATTTCGCCGGCCGCCGCCTTCCCCACGGGGTTGTCCACAGGGCGCCGGGTGGTTTTCCACAGGGTTTTTCCACAGGGGTGGTGAACCACTTCCCGAGTCGGCACAGTGGTCGACGTGGAAGGCGTTCGCGGGTGGTGGCAGGAACTGGCCGGCCTGGTGCTGCCCGCCGAGTGCGGAGGCTGCGGAAGGGCACGCACCGTGCTCTGCCCGCGGTGCCGTGCGGCACTGTGCGACACCGCGCCGTTCCGGGTGCACCCCCTGCTGCCGCCGCCCGGACTGCCCGCCGTGCACGCGTCGGCCCGGTACGCCGACGAGGTCCGGGCGGTGCTGCTGGCCCACAAGGAACGCGGCGCGCTGGCGCTCACACGACCGCTCGGAGCGGCGCTGGCGGGGGCTGTGCGGGCGGGGATGAGGGAGAGGGGGGTGGGGTGGGGGGAGGGGGAGGGGGCCCGGCCCCCCGGCAACGTCCTGCTGGTCCCGGTACCCTCCGCCCCCGCCGCCGTCCGGGCCCGCGGTCATGATCCGGCGCGGCGGATCGCGCTCGCGGCTGCGGGTGAGTTGCGGCGCGCCGGGGTTCCGGCGCGGGTGGCGGCGGTGCTGCGGCAGCGGCGGGCCGTGGCCGACCAGTCGGGGCTCGACGCCGGGCGGCGGTGGGACAACCTGGTGGGCGCACTGGCGGTGGCGCCCGGTGGGGCGCGGCTGTTGTGCGGCGGTCCGGTGGTCCTCGTCGACGATCTGGTGACGACCGGCGCTTCGCTGGCGGAGGCGGCTCGCGCGGTCCGGGCGGCGACCCAGGCGGTTGCATGGGCTGGCGAGGGCGAGGGCGAGGGCGAGGGCGCGGGCGGGGAAGCCGGGTCGCCGGCCTTCACGGGTCGGCCGGGTGCGGCGGCGCCTGCGGAGCCGTCGGGGCCGGGCGCGGGACGACGGGCGGAGGCGGGGTATCGGGTGGAGGGTGGAGAGGACGGGGAGGAGATGGCGAGGGAGGTGTGTGGTGGAGATGCGTGGGCTGTGTACGCGGGTGTCGCGAGGGAAGGCAGAAGAGAGGAGTCGTCCGGAGCGAGGGAGGAAGACATCGACGGGACGGACGAGACGTGTGGGGCGCGGGTGCGATGGGCCGGAGCTGCGGGGGCCCTGGGAGCCTCGGGGACCGCAGGGGGTAGGGGATCCGGGAGATCAGCGGGCCCGTCCGACGTCGGTCCGTCGGACGTCGGCGGCGCCGGTGGTGTGCTCTGCGCGGCCGTGGTCGCGGCTTCGCCGATTCTTTGGAAATAAACCGGAACTGACTCAGAACTTGCGTCGTTGCAGGTAATGAGAGAGTCAATTCACCTGAACGGAGGTACGCCGCAGTAGAGGGTGACGACATCCGTCCGGGCGAGATATGTTCGGTTGTGAGGGAAAGCCGCAGGCCACACCTCTCAAATCCGAATGCCGTGCTGCGGTTTTGGTCATCATCCGCAGCACCTGGGGTGTAGATCTCGTCGATGGGGGAGGAGGAGGTGGAAGTCGCCAAGTCGGAGGTTCCGGTGCTCACCGGGGCCTGGTGCAAAAGGGAGACGCTCCGCCAGAGAAGCGGAGTGATCCGGGAACGGAGTTCTGCGTGGACATCGTCGTCAAGGGCCGCAAGACCGAGGTGCCCGAGCGGTTCCGCAAGCACGTGGCCGAGAAGCTGAACCTGGAGAAGATCCAGAAGCTCGACGGCAAGGTGATCAGCCTCGACGTCGAGGTGTCCAAGGAGCCCAACCCCCGACAAGCCGACCGGTGCGACCGAGTGGAGATCACGCTCCACTCACGCGGCCCGGTGATCCGTGCGGAGGCGGCCGCCAGCGACGCGTACGCGGCACTCGACCTGGCGGCGGAGAAGCTGGACGCCCAGCTCCGCAAGCAGCACGACAAGCGATACACGCGCCGCGGTGCCCGCAGGCTGTCCGCGGCCGAGGTTCCCGACCACGTTCCGGGTGTGGCGACGCTCAACGGCAACGGCCGTCCCGTCCCCTCCGAAGAGTCGGAGAGCGTGCCGACGAAGCGCATCGGCTCGATCGAGGTGCAGGGCGACGGCCCCCTCGTGGTCCGTGAGAAGACGCACGTCGCAGCTCCGATGACGCTCGACCAGGCCCTCTACGAGATGGAACTGGTCGGACACGACTTCTATCTGTTCGTCGACTCCGAGACGAAGCAGCCCAGTGTCGTCTACCGGCGGCACGCGTACGACTACGGCGTGATCTACCTCGACACCGACCCGATGGTGGCTCAGGCGCACTCACCCGAGGCGGGTGGCGCGCTGGGCGGCTGACGCGCCCGGTGACAGCTGAGCGGTGTGCCCCTGGAGAGCGCGTGTGCGCCCCCAGGGGCACCCGTGTGCGACCCCTCGGGGGAGTCGCTCTGTCACCGCGTTGTCGTCCGGGCATGGAATCATGGCAGGGCGGCCCAACCGATGGGCCGTTGCCTTGGGTTGGCGATGGCTCAGGACCACGGCCACAGCCTTCAGGGGGAGGAACGATGGCGGACAGCTTCGGACCGATGCGTGACGAGGGTGCCCACGAGGGTGTCGTCGGCATGGGCCCGGACGCGGGTGATGACGGCACTCCACGCAAGGAGCCGATCAGAGTCCTTGTCGTGGACGACCACGCCCTGTTCCGCCGCGGACTGGAGATCGTGCTGGCGGCCGAGGAGGACATCCAGGTCGTCGGTGAGGCGGGTGACGGCGCCGAGGCGGTGGACAAGGCGGCCGACCTGCTGCCCGACATCGTGTTGATGGACGTGCGGATGCCCAAGCGCGGCGGCATCGAGGCGTGCACCTCCATCAAGGAGGTCGCTCCCAGCGCGAAGATCATCATGTTGACGATCAGCGACGAGGAAGCCGACCTCTACGAGGCGATCAAGGCCGGCGCGACCGGTTACCTCCTCAAGGAGATCTCCACGGACGAGGTCGCCACCGCGATCCGTGCGGTGGCCGACGGGCAGTCGCAGATCAGCCCCTCCATGGCGTCGAAGCTGCTCACCGAGTTCAAGTCGATGATCCAGCGGACCGACGAGCGTCGGCTCGTCCCCGCGCCGCGGCTGACGGACCGGGAGCTGGAGGTGCTCAAGCTGGTCGCCACGGGGATGAACAACCGTGACATCGCCAAGGAGTTGTTCATCTCCGAGAACACCGTGAAGAACCATGTGCGCAACATCCTGGAGAAGCTGCAGCTGCACTCCAGGATGGAGGCGGTGGTGTACGCGATGCGGGAGAAGATCCTCGAGATCCGCTGACGCCGGTCCGGGCCGTCGTGCCGCGGTCGGGTCAGGCGACTGCGCGGGCGAGTTCCCCGGCGAGCGGTTCGCGCAGCTCCGGGGCGTCCACGCGTTCTACGCGCACGTCCGTGCAGTCCACCCAGGTCGCGGCTTCGAGCAGGGCCTGGGCGACCGCCGGGACGGCTTTGGGGCCGTCCAGGGTGACCTGTTTGGCGACCAGGGTGCGGCCCTCGCGGGCGGGGTCCACGCGGCCGACGAGCCGCCCGCCTGACAGCACCGGCATCGCGAAGTAGCCGTGGACCCGCTTCGGCTTGGGGACGTAGGCCTCCAGGCGGTGGGTGAAGCCGAAGATCCGCTCGGTGCGTGCCCGTTCCCAGATGAGGGAGTCGAAGGGGGACAGGAGCGTGGTGCGGTGGCGGCCGTGCGGAGCCGTCTCCAGTGCGGCTGGATCGGCCCATGCGGGCTTGCCCCAGCCTTCGACCGTGACCGGGACCAGGCCGGAGTCGGCGATCACCGCGTCGACCTGTTCGCCCTTGAGCCGGTGGTAGTCGGCGATGTCCGCGCGCGTGCCGACGCCGAGGGACTGGCCGGCCAGCAGGACGAGGCGGCGCAGGCACTCGGCGTCGTCGAGCTCGTCGTGCAGCAGGGCGGCGGGTACGGCGCGTTCGGCGAGGTCGTACACGCGCTTCCAGCCGCGGCGCTCGACGCAGACCACCTCGCCGTACATCAGTGCGCGCTCCACGGCGACCTTGGTGCCGGACCAGTCCCACCACTCGCTGGTCTTCTTCGCTCCGCCCAGGTCCGTGGCGGTGAGGGGGCCTTCGGCGCGGAGTTGCTTGAGGACCTGGTCGTAGGTGCCCTCGGGGAGGGCGTGGTTCCAGTGCGGCCGGTTGCGGTAGGCGCGGCGGCGGAAGGCGAAGTGGGGCCATTCCTCGATGGGGAGGATGCAGGCGGCGTGGGACCAGTACTCGAAGGCGTGGGTGTCCTGCCAGTAGGCGCGCTCGACCGCCTTGCGGCCCACGGCGCCGAGGCGGGCGTAGGGGATCAGCTCGTGGGAGCGGGCCAGGACGGAGATGGTGTCGAGCTGGACCGCGCCGAGGTGACGGAGCACGCCACGGACGCCGGCCTTGCGGTCGGGCGTGCCGAGGAAGCCCTGTGCGCGCAGGGCGATGCGGCGGGCTTCGTCTGCGGAGAGCTCGGCGGCGGGGCGCGGGGTCGTCATGGTCCGCACGATAGGCGGTGGGTCTGACAGTGGCCGGTGAGCTGGGATTTCGTGGGGGTGGCGGTGGGCGGTGGTGGCGTGACGGGCGGGCCCACCCCCCTCAATTCCCCACCCCCACCTCCTCCCCGTCCCGTGGGCGTCAGTCGTCCGACGGGGTGGGTATGTACGGCGCGGTGGAGGGGAGTCCCAGGTCCGAGGGGAGCAGGGACGCGATCCAGCAGTCCCGTCGTACGCCCTTGTTGTCGATGGCGCAGCGCAGGGTGCCCTCCAGGGTGAAACCGGCGTGCTCGGCCACCGCGAGGGAGGGGGCGTTTCCGACTTCCGCCCGCCATTCGACGCGGTCGACGGAGAGGGTGGTGAAAGCCCAGCGGGTGGCGGTGAGGACGGCTTCGGTGGTGTAGCCCCGGCCGCGGTGTTCCCTGACGGCCCAGAAGCCGATCTCGGCGGTGCCCGGGGAGCGCATGGTGAGGCTGAGGACGCCGGTGAGGGATCCGCCGGGGAGGAAGACGCCGAAGGTGAACATCGCGCCGGTCGTCCAGCCCTCCGGTGCGATCAGCTCGATGAAGCTTCGCGCGTGTTCGGGGAGGTAGGGGGAGGGGATGGTCGTCCAGCGCTGGATGTCGGGGTCCTGGGCCGCCGTGTAGACGGCTTCGGTGTCCTGGGGGCCGAGGGGGCGCAGGACGAGGCGGGCGCCGGTGAGGGTGACGGGCGGGTGCTCCATCGACCGATTCTGCTGGGAGAGGGGGGTGGCCGCCATCGGTTTGCGCCGCGTGAGCGTGTGATCACAATTCGCGCACTTCGTCGGGCGGACGCGGCACCATCGGCGGCGCCCGGCCGTTGTCCTCTTTGAAGAAGATTTGGGTGAAGCTGCGCAGCGGTTGCAGTCCTCGTCACGGCAGGCCTCCCGGCGTGGTGGGGTCCTCGCATACGATGGCCGTTGCTCAGTGAGTCATATGGAAACCGTCCGTCCTAGGCCCGACCGGCAAGGAGACCAACCCCCGTGTCCGTCCTCTCGAAGATCATGCGTGCAGGCGAAGGCAAGATCCTGCGCAAGCTGCACCGCATCGCGGACCAGGTCAACTCCATCGAAGAGGACTTCGTCGACCTCTCCGACGCCGAGCTGCGGGCCCTCACCGAGGAGTACAAGCAGCGGTACGCCGACGGTGAGAGCCTGGACGACCTGCTGCCCGAGGCGTTCGCCACCGTGCGCGAGGCCGCGAAGCGCGTTCTGGGCCAGCGTCACTACGACGTGCAGATCATGGGCGGCGCGGCCCTGCACCTCGGCTATGTGGCGGAGATGAAGACCGGAGAGGGCAAGACCCTCGTCGGCACGCTGCCCGCGTATCTGAACGCGCTGTCGGGCAAGGGCGTCCACCTGATCACGGTCAACGACTACCTGGCCGAGCGTGACTCGGAGATGATGGGCCGCGTCCACAAGTTCCTGGGCCTGGAGGTCGGCTGCATCCTGGCCAACATGACGCCGGCCCAGCGGCGCGAGATGTACGCGTGCGACATCACGTACGGCACGAACAACGAGTTCGGCTTCGACTACCTGCGCGACAACATGGCGTGGGCGCAGGACGAGCTGGTCCAGCGCGGCCACAACTTCGCCATCGTGGACGAGGTCGACTCCATCCTGGTCGACGAGGCGCGCACGCCGCTGATCATCTCCGGCCCGGCCGACCAGGCCACGAAGTGGTACGGCGACTTCGCGAAGCTGGTGACGCGCCTGAAGAAGGGCGAGGCCGGCAACCCCCTCAAGGGCATCGAGGAGACCGGCGACTACGAGGTCGACGAGAAGAAGCGCACGGTCGCCATCCACGAGAGCGGTGTCAGCAAGGTCGAGGACTGGCTGGGCATCGACAACCTCTACGAGTCGGTGAACACGCCTCTGGTGGGCTACCTGAACAACGCCATCAAGGCGAAGGAGCTCTTCAAGAAGGACAAGGACTACGTCGTCATGGACGGCGAAGTCATGATCGTCGACGAGCACACCGGTCGTATCCTGGCCGGTCGCCGCTACAACGAAGGCATGCACCAGGCGATCGAGGCGAAGGAAGGGGTGGACATCAAGGACGAGAACCAGACGCTCGCCACGATCACCCTGCAGAACTTCTTCCGTCTCTACAAGCGCCACAACCACGACGGCAAGGAACAGCCCGGCCTGTGCGGCATGACGGGTACGGCGATGACCGAGGCCGCCGAGTTCCACCAGATCTACAAGCTCGGCGTGGTGCCGATCCCGACGAACCGGCCGATGGTCCGCAAGGACCAGTCGGACCTGATCTACCGCACCGAGGTCGCGAAGTTCGAGGCGGTCGTCGACGACATCGCCGAGAAGCACGAGAAGGGTCAGCCGATCCTCGTCGGCACGACGTCGGTCGAGAAGTCCGAGTACCTGTCGCAGCAGCTGTCGAAGCGGGGCATCCAGCACGAGGTGCTGAACGCCAAGCACCACGAGCGTGAGGCGTCGATCGTCGCCCAGGCCGGTCGTCGGGGCGCTGTCACGGTGGCCACGAACATGGCCGGCCGTGGCACGGACATCAAGCTCGGCGGCAACCCCGACGACCTCGCCGAGGCGGAGCTGCGCCAGCGCGGCCTCGACCCGGAGGAGCACATCGAGGAGTGGGCGGCCGCGCTGCCCGCCGCCCTGGAGAAGGCCGAGCAGGCGGTCAAGGCCGAGTTCGACGAGGTCAAGGAGCTGGGCGGCCTCTATGTGCTCGGCACCGAGCGTCATGAGTCGCGTCGTATCGACAACCAGCTGCGCGGTCGTTCCGGCCGTCAGGGCGACCCGGGCGAGTCCCGGTTCTACCTGTCGCTGGGCGACGACCTGATGCGGCTGTTCAAGGCGCAGATGGTCGAGCGCGTGATGTCGATGGCGAACGTGCCGGACGACGTGCCGATCGAGAACAAGATGGTCACGCGCGCGATCGCGTCCGCGCAGTCGCAGGTGGAGCAGCAGAACTTCGAGACGCGTAAGAACGTCCTGAAGTACGACGAGGTGCTCAACCGTCAGCGTGAGGTCATCTACGGCGAGCGGCGTCGTGTGCTGGAGGGTGAGGACCTGCAGGAGCAGATCCACCACTTCATGGACGACACGATCGACGCGTACGTCGGCGCGGAGACCGCCGAGGGCTTCCCGGAGGACTGGGACCTGGACCGGCTGTGGGGCGCCTTCAAGCAGCTCTACCCGGTGAAGGTGACGGTGGAGGAGCTGGAGGAGGCGGCCGGCGACCGGGCCGGTCTGACGGCCGAGTTCATCTCCGAGTCCATCAAGGACGACATCCGCGAGCAGTACGAGTCGCGTGAGTCGCAGCTCGGCTCGGAGATCATGCGTGAGCTGGAGCGCCGGGTCGTGCTGTCGGTCCTGGACCGCAAGTGGCGTGAGCACCTCTACGAGATGGACTACCTCCAGGAGGGCATCGGTCTGCGCGCGATGGCGCAGAAGGACCCCCTGGTGGAGTACCAGCGTGAGGGCTTCGACATGTTCTCCGCGATGATGGACGGCATCAAGGAGGAGTCCGTCGGCTACCTGTTCAACCTGGAGGTCCAGGTCGAGCAGCAGGTCGAGGAGGTCCCGGTGGAGGACGCGCCGGTCGACAAGGACAAGCAGGACGTGGTGCCGGCGCAGGCGGGTTCGCGTCCGGAGATCCGTGCGAAGGGCCTGGACGCTCCGCAGCGTCGTCAGCTGCACTTCTCGGCGCCCACGGTGGACGGTGAGGGCGGCACGATCGAGGGTGACTTCGAGAGCGACGACGACGAGCCGGTCCGTTCCGCGGCCGACGGTCTCACGCGCGCGGAGCGCCGCAAGCAGGCGAAGGCCGGGCGGCGCCGCAAGAAGTAGCGGGGTGCACGGTCGCTGCGGCGGCTGTGTGACGGTGTGAGGGCCGGGTCACCTGTGGGTGGCCCGGCCTTTCCGTGTGTCGAGGGCCGTGTGCCGGTTGAGGGCGGGGTCCAGGGCCGTTTCAGTCGCCGCGGGCGGCGGGCCTGCGGGGGCCGTCCAGTTCCACGGCGGTGCAGCGCCAGCGGCGGTCCGTGCCGAGTTCCAGGCGGAAGGCCATGGCGCGCAGGCGGTCGCCGGCGCCGATGCGGGCGAAGGCCTCGATGGCGCCGGGGCGCGGGACGTAGTAGCCGATGTCGCGGACGACGGCACGGGCGCCGTGGGAGGTGCGCAGCGGGCCGCGTTCGGCGAGGTGGGCGAGGTCGTCGTAGGCGCGGCCGAGGGTGTGGCGGAGCATGAAGTGGACGGGGCGGCGGCCGGTCAGGACGGCGAGGAGGCGGTCCGCGAAGAGGTCGGTGGGGCGGGGCTGGGTGAGAGGACGACGCGGGGCCCGGGCGGGGACGGCGGGGGAGCCGCTGGTGGGCGGCACGGGCGGCACGGGCGGGACCGAGGGGACGGGCGGAACGGGCGCGACCGGCGGGCGGTGGCCGCCGGCCGGGGTGCGGGGCGGAGCGGTGCGGGGGGCGCCGCCGTCGGGGGTGCGGGGCGGGGCGCCGGCGGGGCGCCGGGTGTCGCGGCGGCCGGGAGGTCGGGCGCCGGGGTGGTGGGCGCCGGGGTGGTGGTGCGTCCTCGTCATGACCTTGTCCATGGGGGTCCCCGTTCGCTGGGCTCTTGGAGCTCTGCATCTACCGAGCGGTAACTTGCCGCTGTGGATCTTGTACGGGGTCGGGGCTCGCTGCGGCAAGGAAGCGGTGGGGTGGGTGTGAGGGGCTGGAAGGTTCACCTATCAGGGGTGGGGCGGCGTGCCCGGGGCCCGCTGCCGTGGGCCGGGGCCGGGTGAGATCCGGGGTGCGGGGTTGACGTCCGGCGGGGTGTGGACAGGGACCCGAAAGGGGACGCCCGCACGTATCCTGAAGGCCCTCCGGAAGGTGCGGAACCGTGCTTCCCGGGGCACCGAGTCCGAGCCGGCGACCAGAGCCGGCGACCACGAGAAGAGCGGCCAGCCATGCGCGTCTACGTCCCCCTGACCCTCCCCGGCCTCGCCGAGGCGCACAAGACGGGTGAGCTGGGAGCCGGGCCGCTCGTCGCGTACGCCGTCACGCCCGCGCTGCGCGAGTGGTACCTCTCCGACGACACCGAGGAACTGGAGTACGCGGCGCTCGGCAGGGCGGCGCTCGCCTCGCTGCGGCTCCTGGACGCGGACCCGGGCGCGCCGCGCCGGCGGGTCGTGGTCGCCGTCGACGTGCCGGACCGTATGGCCGCCGTCGGCGCCGAGGGTGGGGCCGACCGTGCGTCCGGGCGCGCGCCCCACTCGGATGCGCCGGACGCGCCGGGCGGGCCGGATGCACCCGACGGGCCGGGCGAGGTGCGGGTGAGCGGCACCGTGCGGCTGGCCAAGGCGGCCGCGGTGCACGTCGACGCCCCCGAGGCCGAGGCGGACGTGACCGCGGCCGCGCGGGCGCTCGCTGCGGCGGACGGCGGGGACGACGACGCGCAGGCCGCCGTGGACGGGGCCGAGGACCATGAGTTGCTCTGGTTCGCCCCGCAGGAGATCGCGAGCCTTCTGGGGTCCGGGGTCTGAGCGCGAGCCGCCCGGGGGACCTCGGCGCTGCAGGGCGTCCTGGGTTCCCGGCTCTCCGGGCCGCCCGGCTCCCGGTCTTTCGGGCTCCCCGGCTCTCCCCGTTCCCGGTCCCCCGTTCCCGGTCCCCCGCCCCCCGTGCGGCCCGGCTCCTGGTCGGTCCTTCGGGCCGCCCAGTCCTCCCGGTTCCCGTTACCGGTCCTCAGGGCCCCCGGGCATGCCGGTCCCCTGGTCCTTCCGGACCGCCCGACTCCCGGGCTTCCGGGCCTTCCGGAGTCCCCCTGCCCTCCCGAACCTCCGCCGCCCCGGCCTTCCCGGTCCCCCTGGTTCTCCCCCGGGGCGATCCGGGTCGTCTCAGGGGTGGACGGCCACTTGACTGTCGGTGGCGGCGGGTATTTTTGCAGACATGGGGAAGCAGCAAGCGGCGCACATCGTCTGGGACTGGAACGGGACGCTGTTCCACGACAACGACGCGATCATCGGGGCGACGAACGCGGCGTTCGTCGAGTTGGGGCTGGAGCCGATCACGCTGGAGCAGTACCGGACGCTGTACTGCGTGCCGGTGCCGAGGTTCTACGAGCGGCTGATGGGCAGGCTGCCCACCGACGCCGAGTGGGAGCTGATGGACGGGGTGTTCCACCGGTACTACGCCGAGCACCGGGTGCGGTGCGGGCTCACCGAGGGCGCGGCGGAGCTGCTCGCGGGGTGGCGGTCGGCGGGGCACAGCCAGTCGCTGCTGAGCATGTACGTGCACGATGAACTCGTGCCGCTGGTACGGGGGTTCGGGATCGAGCCGCACTTCGTCCGGGTCGACGGGCGGATCGGGCCGTCCGGCGGCAGCAAGGCCGAGCACATGGTGCGGCATCTGGCGGCGCTTGCCGGGGTGGAGCCGGCGCGCACGGTGGTGATCGGGGACGCGGCCGACGACGCGGTCGCCGCGTTGCACGCGGGGGCGAAGGCCGTGTTGTACACCGGCGGGTCGCACAGCCGGGCCAGCCTGGAGGGGGTCGGGGCGCCGGTGGTCGACACGCTGGGGGAGGCGGTGGAGATGGCGGGGCGTATCGCCGCGTAGGCCTCCGGCGGTGGGGCGGTTCTTGTGGGCGCTCAGGGTGGGGGCGGGCCCGAGTGTCTCGCCCCCGCCGCCCTGGGTCCTGTCCGTTGCCGGGGTGGGGGTGGTTGTGGGCTGGTGGTTCTGTGCAGAACGTCAAAGTTCTGGTCCCTCTTTTGTACACATACGGCTCATGACGGGGGGCCCAGGGGGAGCGATAGCCTTGGTGGCGTGATCAGCGCGATATCTCGCGGGGGCGCTGTTGCCCCTGCCCTGCGCCCGGTGTGTGCGGACCATCTCCGCGACCGGGCGGCGGTCGCTGGTCGGCGCGGGCGGGACAGGGGCGCGAAGTGCCCCGGGACGCCGTACACACCCGGCGGGAAAAGCATGACGCGGAGAGCAGCGTCACACGCCGGAGTGGTGTCGAGAATGGCCGATAACCCCCCGCTCATCTCACCTTGCGGCATAGCGTCGGAGCAGACCGGAGACCCCGGTTCGTGGCGTCGAGCCGCAGGGGAAGAGCCCGTACTTCCTTCTACGTCACGCAACGGCGCGCGACAGGAGTCAGAGGACAATGCAGACCAAGCTGGACGAAGCCAAGGCCGAGCTGCTCGACAGGGCGGCGCGGGTCGCTGAGAACAGCCCGGTCGGGGGGCATCTACCGACTGGGACGACGGGCGAGGGCACTCCGGGTACCCCGGACCACGCCGCTCTGCTCGCGTTCCTCCAGCGCTACTACCTGCACACCGCCCAGGAGGACCTGAGCGACCGCGACCCGGTCGACGTCTTCGGGGCGGCGCTCTCCCATTACCGGCTGGCCGAGAACCGGCCGCAGGGCACCGCGAACGTGCGGGTGCACACGCCCACCGTCGAGGAGAACGGCTGGACGTGCAGCCACTCGGTCGTCGAGGTGGTCACCGACGACATGCCGTTCCTGGTCGACTCCGTCACCAACGAGCTGACCCGGCAGGGGCGGGGCATCCATCTCGTCATCCACCCGCAGGTCATGGTGCGGCGCGATGTGACCGGCAAGCTCATCGAGGTGCTGAGCGTTCCGCCGGCCCCGGGGACGCTTCCGCACGACGGGCATGTCGAGTCCTGGATCCACGTCGAGATCGACCGTGAGACGGACCGTGCCGACCTCAAGCAGATCACCGCCGATCTGCTGCGCGTCCTGTCCGACGTCCGGGAGGCCGTCGAGGACTGGGAGAAGATGCGGGAGACGGCGCTGCGCGTCGCCGACATGCTCCCCGAGGAGCATGTTCCCGGCGATCTGGCGCGGCCCGAGGTCGACGAGGCCCGCGAGCTGCTGCGCTGGCTGGCCGCCGACCACTTCACCTTCCTCGGCTACCGGGAGTACCAGCTGCGGGGGGACGACTCGCTGGCCGCCGTTCCCGGGACCGGGCTCGGCATCCTGCGCTCCGACCCGCATCACGCCGACGGTGACGCCCACCCCGTCAGCCCGTCCTTCGAGCGGCTGCCGGCCGACGCCCGGGCCAAGGCGCGGGAGCACAAGCTGCTGGTGCTGACCAAGGCGAACAGCCGGGCCACCGTGCACCGGCCGTCCTACCTCGACTACGTCGGTGTGAAGAAGTTCGACGAGGCGGGCAACGTCGTCGGCGAGCGGCGCTTCCTCGGGCTGTTCTCGTCCGCCGCCTACACCGAGTCGGTCGTGCGGGTGCCGGTGGTGCGCCGCAAGGTCGCGGCCGTGCTGGAGGGCGCCGGCTTCTCGCCCAACAGTCACGACGGACGCGACCTGCTCCAGATCATGGAGACCTACCCGCGCGACGAGATCTTCCAGACGCCGGTGGACGAGCTGAGGTCCATCGTCACCAGCGTCCTCTACCTGCAGGAGCGGCGGCGGCTGCGGCTCTACCTGCGGCAGGACGAGTACGGGCGCTACTACTCCGCGCTCGTCTACCTGCCCCGCGACCGGTACACGACGGGCGTGCGGCTGCGGATCATCGACATCCTGAAGGAGGAACTGGGCGGGACGAGCGTCGACTTCACCGCCTGGAACACCGAGTCGATCCTGTCCCGGCTGCACTTCGTGGTCCGCGTGCCGCAGGGCACCGAGCTGCCGGAGCTGTCGGACGCCGACAAGGACCGCATCGAGGCGCGGCTGGTCGAGGCGGCACGCTCCTGGGCCGACGCGTTCCAGGAGGCGCTGAACGCCGAACTCGGCGAGGAGAAGGCCGCGGAGCTGCTGCGGCGTTACAGTCACGCCTTCCCCGAGGGCTACAAGGCGGACCACACGCCGCGCGCCGCGGTCGCCGACCTCGTCCACCTGGAGCGGCTGACCGAGGAGCGGAACTTCTCGCTGAGCCTGTACGAGCCGGTGGGCGCCGCGCCGGGGGAGCGCCGTTTCAAGATCTACCGCAAGGGTGAAGCGATCTCCCTGTCGGCGGTGCTGCCGGTGCTGAGCCGGCTCGGTGTCGAGGTGATCGACGAGCGGCCGTACGAACTGCGCTGCTCGGACCGCACGCACGCCTGGATCTACGACTTCGGTCTGCGCATCCCCAAGGCGCTGGCGGGCCCCGGCGGCGACTTCCTCGGCGACGACGGGCGCGAGCGGTTCCAGGAGGCGTTCTCGGCGACCTGGACGGGCAAGGCGGAGAACGACGGGTTCAACGCGCTGGTGCTGGGCGCCGGGCTGAGCTGGCGGCAGGCGGTGGTGCTGCGCGCGTACGCCAAGTACCTGCGGCAGGCCGGGTCGACGTTCAGCCAGGACTACATGGAGGACACGCTCCGCACGAACGTGCACACCACGCGGCTGCTGGTGTCGCTGTTCGAGGCGCGGATGTCGCCGGACCGGCAGCGCGCCGGGCACGAGATCGTCGACGCCCTGCTCGAGGAGCTCGACGCGGCCCTCGACCAGGTGGCCTCGCTGGACGAGGACCGCATCCTGCGGTCCTTCCTCACCGTCATCAAGGCGACCCTGCGCACCAACTTCTTCCAGGAGCGCGCGGACGGCGGGCCGCACGACTACGTGTCGATGAAGTTCGACCCGCAGGCCATCCCGGACCTGCCGGCGCCGAGGCCCGCGTTCGAGATCTGGGTGTACTCGCCGCAGGTGGAGGGTGTGCACCTGCGCTTCGGGAAGGTCGCGCGCGGCGGTCTGCGCTGGTCCGACCGGCGTGAGGACTTCCGGACCGAGGTGCTCGGCCTGGTGAAGGCGCAGATGGTGAAGAACACCGTCATCGTGCCGGTCGGCGCCAAGGGCGGCTTCGTCGCCAAGCAGCTGCCCGACCCGGCCGTGGACCGTGACGCGTGGCTCGCCGAGGGCATCTCCAGCTACAAGACGTTCATCTCGGCGCTGCTCGACATCACCGACAACATGGTCGGCGGGGAGGTCGTGCCGCCGGCCGACGTCGTGCGGCACGACGAGGACGACACCTACCTCGTGGTCGCCGCCGACAAGGGCACGGCGACGTTCTCCGACATCGCCAACCAGGTCGCCGAGTCGTACGACTTCTGGCTCGGGGACGCCTTCGCCTCCGGCGGCTCGGCCGGCTACGACCACAAGGGCATGGGCATCACGGCCCGCGGCGCCTGGGAGTCCGTGAAGCGGCACTTCCGGGAGCTGGGCGTGGACACGCAGACCGAGGACTTCACGGTCGTCGGCATCGGCGACATGTCCGGTGACGTGTTCGGCAACGGCATGCTGCTCAGCGAGCACATCCGGCTGGTCGCCGCGTTCGACCACCGGCACATCTTCATCGACCCGAAGCCGGAGGCGGCGACCTCGTACGCCGAGCGGCGCCGGCTGTTCGAACTGCCCCGTTCGAGCTGGGCCGACTACAACGCCGAACTGCTCTCCGCGGGCGGCGGGATCTTCCCCCGCACCGCCAAGGCGATCCCGGTCAACTCGCACATCCGGGAGGCCCTGGGCATCGAGGCGGGCGTCGCCAAGCTGACCCCGGCCGACCTGATGAAGGCGATCCTGCGGGCGCCGGTGGACCTGCTGTGGAACGGCGGCATCGGCACGTACGTGAAGTCCGCCGCGGAGTCGAACGCCGACGTCGGCGACAAGGCCAACGACCCGATCCGGGTGGACGGCGCCGACCTGCGCGTCAAGGTCGTCGGCGAGGGCGGCAACCTGGGGCTGACCCAGCTCGGCCGGATCGAGTTCGCGCTGCACGGCGGCCGCATCAACACGGACGCCATCGACAACAGCGCCGGCGTGGACACCTCCGACCACGAGGTGAACATCAAGATCCTGCTCAACGGCCTGGTCGCCGAGGGCGACATGACCGTCAAGCAGCGCAACAAGCTGCTCGCGGAGATGACCGACGAGGTCGGCGCGCTCGTCCTGCGCAACAACTACGCGCAGAACACGGCGATCGCCAACGCCCTCGCCCAGTCCAAGGACATGCTCCACGCGCAGCAGCGCTTCCTGCGCCACCTGGTGCGGGAGGGGCATCTGGACCGGGCCCTGGAGTTCCTGCCCACCGACCGGCAGATCCGCGAGCGTCTCGGCGCCGGCCAGGGTCTGACCAGTCCGGAGACGGCCGTCCTGATGGCGTACACCAAGATCACGGTGTCGGACGAGCTGCTGCACACCTCGCTGCCGGACGATCCGTACCTGCGGACGCTGCTGCACGCGTACTTCCCGACGGCGTTGCGCGAGCGGTTCCCCGAGGGCGTCGACAGTCACCCGCTGCGCCGTGAGATCACCACGACCGTCCTGGTCAACGACACGGTCAACACGGGCGGCACGACGTATCTGCACCGGCTGCGCGAGGAGACCGGCGCGTCGCTGGAGGAGATCGTGCGGGCGCAGACGGTGGCCCGGGCGATCTTCAGCTCGGCGCCGGTGTGGGACGCGGTGGAAGAGCTGGACAACCGGGTCGAGGCCGACGTGCAGACCCGGATCCGGCTGCACTCGCGGCGGCTCGTCGAGCGCGGCACGCGGTGGCTGCTGAACAACCGACCGCAGCCGCTGCAGCTCGCGGAGACGGTCGACTTCTTCGCCGAGCGCGTCGAGCAGGTGTGGTCGCAGCTGACGAAGCTGCTGCGGGGCGCGGACCTGGAGTGGTGGCAGCGCATCCACGACGAGCTGGCCGCGTCCGGCGTCCCGGACGAGCTGGCGACGCGGGTGGCCGGGTTCTCCTCGGCGTTCCCGGCGCTGGACATCGTGTCGGTGGCCGACCGTATGGGCAAGGACCCGCTGGACGTCGCCGAGGTGTACTACGACCTCGCCGACCGCCTGCAGATCAGCCGGCTGATGGACCGGATCATCGAGCTGCCGCGCGCCGATCGCTGGCAGTCGATGGCCCGCGCCTCCATCCGCGAGGACCTGTTCGCGGCGCACGCGGCGCTGACCGCGGACGTCCTGGCGGTCGGCAACGGGACCTCGACGCCCGAGCAGCGGTTCACGGCGTGGGAGGAGAAGAACGCGGCGATCCTGGGCCGGGCGCGCACCACGCTGGAGGAGATCCAGAGTTCGGAGACCTTCGACCTGGCCAACCTGTCGGTGGCCATGCGGACGATGCGCACGCTGCTGCGGACGCACTCGTAGGCGGTGAGCGGCAGGCCGTAGGCACGCGTGAAGGGCGCCCCCGATCGATTCGGGGGCGCCCTTCACGCGCGTGTCGCTCGAGGGGGTTGCGGTTACTTCGCCGCGGGCTTCTTCTTGCCGTCGCCGGTGAAGGCCTCGTACTCCTTGATGACGTCCTCCGCGGGCCCGTCCATGCGCAGTTCGCCGCGTTCCAGCCACAGGGCCCGCTCGCAGGTCTCCAGGATCGAGCTGTTGCTGTGGCTGACCAGGAACACCGTGCCGGCGTGCTCGCGCATCTGGCGGATGCGTTCGGCGGAGCGGCCGCGGAACTTGGCGTCGCCGGTGGACAGCGCCTCGTCGATGAGCAGGACGTCGTGGTCCTTGGCGGCGGCGATGGAGAACCGCAGCCGGGCGCCCATGCCGGAGGAGTAGGTGCGCATCGGCAGGGAGATGAAGTCGCCCTTCTCGTTGATGCCGGAGAAGTCGACGATCTCCTGGTAGCGCGCCTTGATCTGTTCCCGCGTCATGCCCATGGCCAGGCCGCCGAGGTAGACGTTGCGTTCGCCGGTCAGGTCGCTCATCAGGGCCGCGTTGACGCCGAGGAGGGAGGGCTGGCCGTCCGTGTAGATCCTGCCGCGTTCCACCGGGAGCAGGCCGGCGACCGCCTTGAGCAGCGTGGACTTGCCGGAGCCGTTGGTTCCGATCAGGCCGATCGCCTCGCCCTTGTAGGCGACGAAGGAGACGTTCTTCACCGCGTGCACGGTGCGTACGCCGGCCGCCTTGTCGGCCTGCTTGCGGCGCACGATGCGGTTGAGGGCGGCCGTCGCGCTGCCCTTGCCGCCGACCGTGCCGTTGACCCGGTAGACGATGTCGACGCTGTCGGCGATGACGGTGGGGGTCCGCTCGTCGGCGACCGCGGGGGCCGGCGTGCCGGCGGCGTCGCGGGTGTCGGTGCGGTTTGCGATGTCAGCCACGTCCGTACGTCTCCTCGGCCTTCCAGAAGTAGATGAACCCGCCGACGCCGGCGACCAGCGCCCAGCCGGTGGCGACCAGCCACACGTGCGGCGGCAGCTGGCTCGCGTGGAAGGTGTCGATCAGCGCGAACCGCATCAGGTCGATGTAGACGGCGGCGGGGTTGGCCCGGAGCAGGTCGGCGGCCCAGGCCGGCATGCCGTGGTGGGCCTTGACCAGGTTGTCGAGGCTCCACATCACGCCGGACATGTACATCCAGGTGCGCAGGACGAACGGCATGAGCTGCGCGATGTCCGGCGTCTTGGCGCCCAGCCGGGCCAGGATCATGGAGACGCCGGCGTTGAAGACGAACTGGAGTGCCAGGGCCGGGATGACCAGGAACCAGGAGAAGGCCGGCGGGACGCCGACGCCGAGCAGGATGAACACCAGGGCGGCCATCGAGAACAGCAGCTGTTGCAGCTGCTGCAGGCAGAACGAGATCGGCAGCGCGGCCCGCGGGAAGTGCAGGGCGCGCACCAGGCCGATGTTGCCGGAGATGGCGCGGGTGCCGGTCATGATCGAGGTCTGGGTGAACGTCCAGACGAACACGCCCGTGACCAGGAACGGGATGAAGTCCGCCACACCCCGCTTGGTGTTCAGCAGCACACCGAAGATGAAGTAGTAGACCGCCGCGTTCAGCAGCGGGGTCATCACCTGCCAGACCTGGCCCAGCTTCGCCTGGCTGTAGGTGGTGGTGAGCTTGGCGGTGGCGAACGCGGTGATGAAGTGGCGGCGCGCCCACAGCTGGCGGATGTACTCCGGCAGTGTGGGCCGGGCGCCACTGACCGTGAGGCCGTGTCGGGCCGCCAGGGCCGCGAGGTCGCCGTGGGGCGCGGCCTCCGTGCGGGGCGGTGTGTGGAGGACCTGACTCACATCCGCTGCTTTCACTCGGGGAGGGGGGCTCGGGCGGCGGCGGCTCCCGCAGTCGTCCGATCGTTTCCTTACGCTTTTCTTCACGTTTTCTTACGTCGGAACGGGACCGTATCGTCGCAACGTGAGAGTAGGCCGATCTGACGTCGGAACGCAACCGTTTCGTCGTAACGCCCTATGCTGGGTCGCATGACGACGAACGCGACGAACGCCGACGGACCAGGGGCGCGCCCGCGCCGCCGGGCCCCCGCGGGCGCGGCCGTGCTCCGCGAGGATGTGACGGAAGCCATCCGGGCAGCCGTGTTCGAGGAGTTGGCGTCCGTCGGGTACGCCCGGATGTCCATCGAGGGCATCGCCCGCCGGGCCGGCGTGGGCAAGACAGCGGTCTACCGGCGCTGGCGTTCCAAGCTGCACCTGGTCCTCGACATCGTCTCGGTGATCGCCGTGCAGGGCCTGCCGGCCCCGGAGACGGGCAGCCTCGAAGGCGACCTGCGCATGCTGTACGAGGTGACCTCCCGGGCGCTGCGCCATCCGGTGGCCTCGCAGATCATCCCCGACCTGCAGGCCGAGGCGGCCCGCAACCCCGACATCGCCGAGGCTCTGCAGAAGGCGCTCAAGGAGGGGCAGGAGGGCGTCGCCCTGAAGATCGTTGCGGCGGCGGAGCGGCGCGGCGAGGTCCGCGCCGGGCTGAACGAGGAGCTGGCGCTCGACCTGATCTCGGGCCCGCTCTACTGGCGTTCGGTGGTGATCCGCAGCCCGAAGCTGCCCAAGGGGTACCTGGGGTCGCTGGCCCGGGCGACCGCCGAGGCGATCAAGACGTTGTGACGCCTGCTCCACCACGGTCCTCGACCGCGAGGCCGTCACCGGATCGTCCGGCGGGGCGCGCCGACGGTGGAGTCCCGTGCGGGCGACGGGGCGGAGCGGGTGGAGCGGCACGGGCGTGTGGTGCGGGCGGGCGGTCGCCCGCATCGGCGTGCGGGCGGCGAGTCGGATGACGGCGACCCCCGGGAGGTGACGCTTCGCCGAGGTGCTCATCTCGACGGACGGTAATAGTGATGAATATCGCTTTTGGGCTAATCTGTACGTCATGTGATGTCAGTCCCCGTGATGGGCGCACGCGCCGCGCAGAATCGGCCCGTGGTGTGCGCACGCTCGCGGCCGACGCGCCGTACCGAGGTCCTGGCCGTCACCGTCCCGGCGGCCGTCATGCTCGCGGTCGGTCTGTGGGGGCTCGACCGCGGCGGCATATGGCGTGACGAGGCCGTCACCTTCCAGGTCGCGCGGCGGACCGTGCCGCAGATCTGGCGCCTGCTGCACGGGGTGGACGCGGTGCACGGCCTGTACTACCTCGTCATGCACGCCGTCCTCGCCGTCCGCCCCGGTGAGGTCGTGCTGCGTCTGCCGTCCGTGTGCGCGGCGGCCGCCGCCGCGGGCATGGTCGCCGCGCTCGGGGTGCGGCTGGCCCGGCCCCGGGTCGGCCTGTGGGCGGGCCTGCTGTACGCGGTGACCCCGCTCGCCGGTCACTACGCCCAGGAGGGCCGCTCGTACGCGCTGGTCGCGGCGGGCGCGGCCGGAGCGACGCTGCTGCTGGCGCGGACCCTGGACGGCGGCACCCCGCGGATGTGGTGGGCGTACGGAGGCGTCGTCGCCGCGACGTGCCTGCTGCACGAGCTGGCGGTGCTCGTGCTCTGCGCCCACGCGCTCACGCTGGCGCTGCTGCGGTCGCCGCGGGCGGTGTGGCGGAGCTGGACGCGCGCGGCCGGCGGAGCGGTCACCGTGCTGCTGCCGCTGGTGCTGGAGTCGCGGAGGCAGTCGCGTCAGGTGGAGTGGCTGCCAGTGCCGGACCGGGAGAGCGCCGAGAGTCTGCTGCGCGCCTTCGCCGTCGGCCCGGAAGGCGCGGTGTTCTGGGGCTGCGTGACCCTGATGGCGGTGGGGCTGCTGTCCGGGCGGACGGCGGCTGTCACGGCGCCGGTGATGCTGGTGCCGCCGGCCCTCCTGATGCTGTTCTCGCAGGTGATGCCGCTGTACCACGAGCGGTACGTGCTGTATGCCCTGGCGGGGGCGCCGCTGCTGGTCGCGGCCGGGGCCGACCTGCTGGTCCGCCGGCTGGCCGCCCTCGCCGGACGTCCCTCACGCTCACGGGTCGTCACCGCGGCCGGCGTGCTCACCGTGGCGCTCGTCTTCGTCCAGCTGCTTCCGCTGCACCGGTACTACCGCACGCTCGCGCACCGCCCGGACGACCTCGCCGCCGTCGCCGCCCTGGCGGCGGGCGCGGTCCGCCCCGGCGACCCGGTGCTGTTCCTGCCGGCGCTGGGGCGGCGGGCGGCGCTCGCGTATCCGGCAGGGTTCCGCGGGGCGCGGGATCTGGCGCTGAAAGCGCCCGGAGCCCGGTCCGGCACGCTGTACGGCCGCGAGGTCGGGCCGCGCGAACTGCAGCGCAGGCTCGCCGGCGTGGACCGGCTGTGGGTCGTCGCCGAGCCGTACGCGCTGCGCTCGCGCTGGTTCCCGGGCGACCCGACCGAGCATCTGAAGCTGGTTGCCGTGGAGGAGCGGTTCACTCCGCGGTGGGAGCGCGCGCGGTCCGGCGTGACCCTGCGCCTCTACGTCCGCCGCGGGCCGGGCACGGCATCGGACGGCGGCTCCCCGCCCTCGCCCGGCCTTCCGGCATCGGACGGCTAGCGGCCTTCAGGCACCGGGCGCCCCTCCGGCGCCCGGCGGCCCCGGCGTTGGGTGCCCCAGGGCTTCCGGTGCCTGGCGGGCTTCCGGCGTTCAGCGTTGCGTTGCCGCAGGCTTCCGGCGCTCGTCGGTGCCCGGAGTTCGGCGGTCAGTGGGTCTCCGGTGTCGTGTCCTGTGCGCTCGCCGTGTCCAGGGCGCTGGTGAGGTGGTCCAGGCGGGCGCGCAGTTCGCCGATCTCGGCGAGGTCGAGGCCGGTGGCGGTGACGATCCTGCGCGGGACCTCCACGGCCCGGTCGCGCAGCGCCGCGCCCTCCTCGGTCAGCCGCACCTCCACCGAGCGCTCGTCGCGGGCGCTGCGCTCACGGCGTACCAGACCGGCCGCTTCCAGGCGCTTGAGCAGCGGCGAGAGCGTGCCGGAGTCCAGGCGAAGGTGCTCGCCCAGCCGCTTGACGGGCAGCGTGCCCTGCTCCCAGAGGACGAGCATCACCAGGTACTGCGGGTAGGTGAGCCCGAGGTCCTTGAGGATCACGCGGTAGACGCCGTTGAAGGCGCGCGAAGCGGCGTGCAGGGAGAAGCAGATCTGGCTGTCCAGTCGGAGCCAGTTCGCCGTGGCGTTCTCGTGGCCGGCGGGTGGCGGTGGGGCGGTCATGTCTCCAGGGTAGCTCTTAACGCGCCATTTGGTTGTGCCCAATTAAATTGTGTGCTCTACTTCTGGGTGTGAGGCGGCCGGACCGGGCCGCCGGATCGACCTGAGAGGGATGGATTCCATGGACGCGCTCTACACCGCTGTCGCCACCGCCACCCACGGCCGCGAAGGCCGCGCCGTCTCCTCCGACGGCAAGATCGACCTGGCGCTGGCCATGCCCGCGGAGCTGGGCGGCAACGGACAGGGCACCAACCCGGAGCAGCTCTTCGCCGCCGGTTACGCCGCCTGCTTCGGCAGCGCCCTCGGCCTCGTGGGCCGCCAGGCGAAGGTGGACGTCAGCGACGCCGCCGTGACCGCCGAGGTCGGCATAGGCAAGCAGGGCGAGGGCTTCGCGCTCAAGGTGACCCTGCGCGTCGAGCTGCCCGAGACCGTGGACGAGGCGACCGGCCGCAAGCTCGTCGAGCAGGCCCACCAGGTCTGCCCCTACTCCAACGCCACCCGCGGCAACGTCCCGGTCGAGCTCGTCATCGAGTAGTCCCGAGGGGCCGTCGAGCCCCCAGGCGTCAGGCAGCCCTCGGGCGGAGCGGTCCCGCTCCCTCCGGGGGCCGCTCGCGTCCGGCGGGCGCGGTCGGCCGCGCTACCAGCGCCCCCCGGGCACGACGCCGACGTACGGTCCGCAGCACGCGAGCGCCAGCGGCACCGCTGCGGTGAGCGCCCACCGGCCCCACACGGCGGCCCGCCGCTCGCGTTCCCAGCCGACGACGATCGCCGCCGCCCCGACGGCCGCCGCGGCGCACGCGACCGGGTCCACGAGCAGGATCAGCCCGTACAGCGCGCCCAGCCAGGCGTACCCCCAGCAACTCCTGAGGCCGCTCGGGCCGAGATAGCGGACCCGGCAGCGCACCGCCCCCGCGCGCGCGGCCGTCGACGCCCAGACCCAGAAGGCGAGCCCCACGGCGAGCGTCGAGGGATGACCGAGGTCGCCGGCGGCCGCCGTCCAGCCGAGGTGTCCGCGCCACACCAGGGCCATGGCGACCAGGCCCAGGGCCGCCGCCCAGGGCCGGCCCGTCAGCACGCGCGCGAAGCGGCCGACGCCGGTCAGCAGCACCAGCAGGTGGAACGGGCCCGCCGCCGCCGTGCGGCTCAGCGGATCGTGCCAGTACGCGAGGGACATCGCCGTCCAGAGCAGGACGCCGACGAACCGGTAGGGCGTCAGGGGCCAGGGGGTGCGGACAGTGGGGCGCATGCCACGCGCCTTCCCTCTCCCGACGCGTTGTTCTCGGCGGCTAGGCCGCACGGGGGACGCCCGTGTCCGCGGCGGTGGCGCGGCGCGTCGCCGCGGACACGGCGTCCGGTGTGGTGCGTGACAGGCCCTCCGCGCCTCTCGGCTCTCCGCCTGCCCGACGGGCCGGGGCGGGCCGGGGGTCAGCGGAGCTGCGGCCGGCGCGCCGAGCGGTCGACGGCCTTCGGGATCCGGACGACCCCGCCCGCCTCCCGGCCGTCGCCGTCACCCGCGTCGTCACCCGCGCCGTCGGCCGTCGTCGCCTCCGGCGGCTCGCCGAGCAGGAACCGCCGGACGACGCGCTCCGCGGCCCGCCCGTCGTCGTACTCGCAGAACCGCTCCCGGAACGCGGCGCGCAGCCGGGCCGACTCCGCGTCCCGCCAGGCGCCCGAGGTGAACGCCTTCGCCAGCTCCTCGTCGGACCGCGTCACGTGTCCCGGCGGCGCGGCGGTGATGTCGAAGTAGGCGCCCCGGGTCGCCCGGAAGGCCGCCCAGTCGTCGGCGTGGATCACGATCGGCCGGTCCAGGACCGCGTAGTCGAACATCAGTGCCGAGTAGTCGGTGACCAGGGCGTCGGCGGCCAGCAGGACGTCCTCGACGTGCGGCTCGTCCGTGACGTCCGTCAGCGCGCCGCGCCGGTGCAGGTCGCGCAGGACCAGCGCCCGTTCGTGATGCCGGGCCAGGCTCGGGTGCAGGCGCACCAGCAGCCGGTGCCCGGGACCGAGGGACGCGGTCAGCACCTCCAGGTCGACCCGCCAGGCATGCCGGCCCCTGCGGTAGTCGCGCAGGGTCGGCGCGTAGAGGACGACCGTCTCCAAGGCGTCGATGCCGAGCCGTTCGCGCAGCTCGGCGCCGCGCCCGCCCCCGCCGCTCACCAGGACGTCGTTGCGCGGGCTGCCGCTGCGCAGCGACGCGAAGTGGCAGGGGTAGGCGCGCTGCCAGACCTCCTCGGAGTGCCGGTTCGCGACCAGGCTGACGTCCCACCGGTCGCTGCGCCGGAGCATGCCGCGCACGTTCGTGCCGTGCCGGGCGCCCGGCCGGTCGAGGAGGTCCAGCGCCATGTGCTTCAGCGGCGTGCCGCGGTGTGTCTGCACATGCACCGAACCCGGCCGTTTGACCAGGTCGCCGGCCCAGTTGCAGTCGTTGAACCAGTGCATGGCACGCGCCATCACCCGGTAGTAGCGCCAGGACCCCGTCGTCACGCACTCGACGCCCGGCGGCACCTGGTCCAGCGCGTCGGGGTGCACCACCCACACGCCCCGCACCTGTGGCGCCAGTTCCGCCGCTCGGGCGTGGATCGCCCGCGGGTCGCCGTTCACGGCGCGGCTGTGTCCGGCGGAGTACACGGCGAGCCGCGGGTCGAGCGGCCGCCGCAGCTGGACGCGGTACCAGGACCGTTTGACGTGCCGGGCGACCAGGCCGCGCAGCCGGCTCGCCGTGCGCGCGGCCGCCGTGCCGCCGCGTCGCCACAGGTCGAGACCGAAGTGCGCGCGATGGTGGGGGACGAGGGCCAGCAGCCGGATCTCCGCGCGGCGGCTGTCCGGCGGCGGCGTGAACCCCGGCGGCACGTGCCGCCGGTAGAAGGCCCGGATGTGCCGGTAGAACTCCTTGCGGTCGCCGCGCAGCACGCGTTCGGGGCGGGCCACGGCGAACAGCATGTGGTCCAGGGCCCGTTCGAACAGCAGCGGCCGCGCCCAGTCGAGGCCTGGCCGTTCGGCGAGGAACGCGAACAGGCCCTCGTACTGCTCGAAGATGTCGAAGTGCTTGCGCCCGGGGGTGCGGGTGATCGCGCCCTGCCGCCGCTGCCGGTACTCCACGCCCACCCGGTCCAGGCAGGCGATCCGCTCCGCGGTGACCATGGTCTGGTAGGTGACGGGCGCGTCCTCGTACAGCCCCGGCCGGTACCGGAAGCCGTGCCCGACGAAGAAGTCCCGGCGGTAGGCCTTGTTCCAGGCGACCAGGAACAGCCGCAGGTACTCGGGGGAGCGGCGGACGTCGAAGGTGTCGGCGCCGGCCCGTTCGAGGAGTCCCGCCGCGTCGCTGCGGCCCGCGCGGCCCCACCAGTGGGTGCGCACATGGTCGAAGACCAGGATGTCGGGATCGCGGGTCACGTCGAGCCGGTCGGCGACCGCCCGCAGCAGTCCGGGCGTGTAGCGGTCGTCGCTGTCCAGGAACAGGACGTAGTCGCCGGTGGCGTGGGGCAGGCCGGCGTTGCGGGCGCGGCCCAGGCCCACGTTCTCCGGCAGGTGGACGGCCTTGACCCGCGGGTCGCGCGCCGCGTACTCGTCGAGGATCGCGCCGCAGCCGTCGGGCGAGCAGTCGTCGACGGCGATCACCTCGAGGTCGTCGAACGACTGGCCGAGCACGGAGTCGAGGCATTCGCGCAGGAAGCCCTGCACCTTGAAGACGGGGACGATGACACTGAAGCGGGGCACGAAGGTCAGCTCCTCGAAGAGGTCGTCACGGCGGCGGGCGCGGGCGTGCGCCGGGCGAGCGGAACGGCGGGCTCGATGCGCTCGGCCGGCTCCCCGAGGAGCACCCGGCGCACGACGCGTTCGGCGGCGCGCCCGTCGTCGAACTCGCAGAAGCGTGCGCGGAACCGGGCGCGCAGCTCGTCCGCCTCCGCGTCGGCCCAGCGGCCGGAGCGGAACACCTCGGCCAGTTCCCGCGGGGTGCGGGCGACCGGCCCGGGCGGGGAGCCCGGGAAGTCGAAGGTGACGCCGCGCGTCTCGCGGTACACGTCCCAGTCGTCGGCGTACACGACGACCGGCCGGTCGAGGTTGGCGTAGTCGAAGACGATCGACGAGTAGTCGGTGACGAGGGCGTCCGCGGCGAGACAGACGTCCTCGGACGAGCGGTGCGCCGTGACGTCGATGATCCGCGCGTCGCGCGGGCGGGCCCGGTCGTCGTCGTGGAAGTAGTGCGCGCGCAGCAGGATCACGAAGTCGTCCCCCAGGGCGTCGCAGAGCGCCCCGAGGTCGAGCCGGGAGTCGGAACCGGCGTCGTGGTCGCGGTGGGTGGGCGCGTACAGGACCGCGATGCGGCCCTCCGGGACGCCGAGCCGCCGGCGCACGCGGCGCACGTCGTCCGCCGACGCGGTGTAGTAGACGTCGTTGCGCGGATAGCCGTACTCGAGCATCTCGTACGAGGCGGGGAAGGACCGCTCCCACACCTCGGTGGACAGCCGGTTCGAGCTCAGGTTGAAGTCCCAGCGGTCGACCCGGCCGAGGAGGCGCTCGAAGCTGCCGGTGGCGGCGGCGACCACCGGATGCTCGGCCTGCTCGACGCCCATCTTCTTCAGCGGCGTGCCGTGCTGCGTCGACAGGTGCACGCTGCCGGGGCGTTTGACGACGGCTCCCTCGAAGTTCGCGTTGTTGACGAGGTACTTGGCGCGGGCCAGCACCTGCCAGTAACGGCGGCTGCCGATGACGGCGTGTTCGACGCCCTCCGGCAGGGTGTGCGCCTGGTCGGCCTCGACGAGGAACACCGAGCGGATGTGCGGGGCGAGTTCGGCGGCCTTGGCGTGGATCGCGGCCGGGTTGCAGGCGTAACCGCGGCCCCAGTAGGCGCAGTACACGGCCAGACCGGGATCGATGCGGCGGCGCAGCTGACGCCGGTAGTACAGGCGGGTGCGCAGCCCTCGCGCGCGCGGGACGCGCCGGGCGGCCGACGACGCCTTCCGGTTGGCGCCGCGCAGCGCCCGGAACGCCGTGTACGCCCCGGCCGCCAGCAGCCGGTGCTGCACCCCGAGGCTCCCGGCCGGCCTGCGGTGACCGGCCGGGCGGTGACGCCGGTACAGCCTGCGCGCGCCGCGGAAGAAGGCCCGGCGGCTGCGCCCCGGCAGCCGCGCCGGGTGCGCGGCGGTCTTCAGGACGGCCGCGAAGAGCTGGTCGAACAGCGCGCCGGACCGGTCCTCGGACAGCCCGCGCCCGGCCGCCCGGGTCAGCACCAGCGCGGCCTGGTCGAGCAGTTCCAGATGGTGCTCGCCCGGCAGGTTCAGCGGGTCGCCCTGACGTCGCAGCAGATGCCGGACGACGACCGAACGCGTCACGGCGACCCGGCCCGCGTGCACGGTGACCAGGCCGCCGAAGCCGACGTCCGTGAAGCGCCCTTCGGGGAAGGCGAGCCGGTGCTCGTCGAGGAAGGAGCGACGGTAGAGAGTGCCCCACACCGGGAGGAGCAGCCCGGTCAGCCGGGGCGCCTCGTCGGGTGCGAAGGCGCCGTCGGGGGTCCGCGCGGGCAGCGCGGCCGCCGGACCGTCCGGGCGGCCCTCCCACCAGTGGACGCGCTCGTGCTCGGCGTACAGGACGTCCACGTCGCCGGTCTCGGCGAGCCGGGCGTCCAGCGCGGCCAGGGCGCCCGGGGCGAGGGTGTCGTCGCCGTCGAGGAACAGCACGTACGCGCCGGTCGCCGCCCGCATCCCGGCGTTGCGGACGCCGGCGAGGCCCGACGAGGGCGGCGCCTGCACGGGGACCACCCGCGAGTCGCGCGCCGCGTACCCGGCGGCGGTGCCCGCGGCCACGGCGTCGGGCGCGTCGGCGACCGGGATCAGCTCGAGATCGCCGAAGGACTGGGCGAGCACGGAGTCCAGCGCCAGGGACAGCCGGCCCTCCCCCAGCCGCGTATCCACTCGGCCGGGGGGACCCCCGTCCCCGTAGGACGGGACGATGATGCTGAAGCGGGGCATGCTGCTCTTTCTCCGTCTGTTCGGTGAGGTGCCTGATGCTCAGGCCGTACGGACCCGGCCGGGGCGCCCGGTCGGGCGCCAGGTGGAGGGTCGGGTCGGGGTCGGCCGCGACGAGCCGGTGGGCATGGGGACTCCCGGTGGGCGAACGGCGTTCAACGGCGTTCGGTGACGGCCGGCGGACCGGAGGGATGCGGCACGGTGCCGAGCGGCGGACGCCCCGACGATGCCGGCGCCTGCGACTGCGCCGCGGACGGCGCCGGGCGGCGCTCGGCGAGCGGCACGGCCGGCGGCACGGCCGTCTCGCCCAGCACCACCCGCCGTACGACGCGCTCGGCGGCGCGTCCGTCGTCGTGCGGGCAGAACCGCTCGCGGAACGCGGCCCGCAGCTGCGCCGAGCGGGAGCCGCGCCAGTGCCCGGTCGTGAAGATGTCGATCAGCTCGTCCTCGCTGCGCGCGACCGCGCCCGGCGGGAAGGACCGCAGGTCGAAGTAGGTGCCGCGGGCCGCCTCGTACGCCTCCCAGTCGTCGGCGTGGATCACGATCGGGCGGTCGAGGTTGGCGTAGTCGAACATGAGGGACGAGTAGTCGGTGAGCAGGGCGTCCGAGGCCAGGCAGAGGGACTCCACGCTCGGGTGGTCGCTGACGTCGATGACGCCGGGCGTGCCGCGCTCGAGCGGGCTCTCCTGCCAGTAGTGGGCGCGGGCCAGGACGACGAAGCGCGGGCCCAGCCGGCGCATGACGCGTTCCAGGTCGAGGTGGCAGCGCTGGAGGCGGCGGTAGTCGCGGTGGGTGGGCGCGTACAGCACGGCGACCGTGCCGCGGGGGATGCCCAGCGACTCGCGCAGCCGGGCCACGTCCGCCCCGGTCGCCCGCAGGAGGACGTCGTTGCGGGGATAGCCGTACTCGAGGGTCTCGTAGCGGCCCGGGTAGACCCGCTCCCAGGTGAGGGTGGTGTGGCGGTTCGCCGACAGGACGTAGTCCCACTTGTCGACGCCCCGCAGCAGCTCCGCGAAGTCCATGTCACGGGCGGCCGCCGGGCGTTCCTGGAGGTCCAGGCCCATGTGCTTGAGGGGGGTGCCGTGCTGGGTCTGCACGAAGACCTGGCCGGGACGCTTGACCAGCCGCCGGTCGAAGTTGACGTTGTTGACGAGGTACTTGGAGCGGGCCAGCGCCGTCCAGTAGGCGGCCGTGCCGGGGCGCACCTGGCGCGGCCCGGGCGGGACGGCTCCGCGGTGCTCGGGGCGGGCCACCCACGCCGTGCGCACCTGTGGTGCGAAGGTGCGGAACGCGGCCTCCAGCGCACCCGGGTTGCAACTGTGCCCGCGGCCCCAGTAGGCGGCGAACACGGCCCGGTCGGCGCGCAGCGGCAACCGCAGCTGCACCCGGTAGTGAGCTTGCAGGACGGCCGCCTTCAGGGAGCGGGCGAGTTTCGACACGGCCTTGTGCGTGCGCCGACGCACGGTCATGGACGCCTGGAGCGCCCGATACACGCGGTGCACGCCGAAGTGGACCAGGGTGTGCCGCAGCCGCGAGCGCAGCGGGACCGGGACGCCGGGGGTGCGGTAACGGCGGTAGTGGGCGCGGGCCTTGCGCAGGAACTCGGCGCGCGAGCCACGCGGCAGGCGGTCGCGCTTGGTGAACACCGTCGAGAGGTGGTCGACCATGCGGCGGAACAACACCGGCCGCCAGCAGGCGAGTTCGGGGTGGTCCTCGAGGAACGCGAAGACCCGGTCGTACTGCTCGAAGACGTCGAAGTGGCCCCGGCTCGTGGTGGACAGGATGTTGCCCCGGCGGCGCTGGCGGTAGTGCACGCAGACCCGGTCCAGTGTCGCGATCGACGTCGCCGACAGCAGCGCGGGATACGTCCACGGGGTGTCCTCGTAGTAGCCGGGCGGGAAGACCAGGCCCACGCCGTCGACGAACTCCCGCCGGTAGGCCTTGTTCCAGGCCACCATCAGCACCCGCAGCAGTCCGGGACGGTCCTTGAGCCGGAACGGGGCGGGGCCCTCCTCGCCGAGCTGCTCGGCGAACTTGTTGCGGAGCGACTCACCCGTCCAGTACGTGCTCGCGTAGTCGTAGACCAGGACGTCCGGCTCGCCCGTCTCCCGCAGCCGGTCGGCGATCGCCTGCAGCGCGCCCGGGGTGAGCGTGTCGTCGGAGTCGAGGAACACCAGGTAGTCGCCGGTCGCCCGCTCCAGGCCCGCGTTGCGGGCCCGCCCGAGGCCCACGTTCTCCGGCAGATGCACGGCGCGCACCCGCGCGTCCCGGGACGCGAACTCGTCGATGATCTCGCCGCAGGCGTCCGGCGAGCAGTCGTCGACGGCGATCAGTTCGAGATCGGCACAGGACTGGGACAGCACCGACTCGAGGCACTCGTGCAGGTACGCCTGAACCTTGTACGCGGGAACGATGACACTGAACCTGGGCAAGGGACATCCATGGGTCGGCGCGGGCGGTAGACAGGGCCTTGCCCGGAAACGGCCGATGGAGTGACGTGGTTACGGTTTCTGTGGCATACGGGGGAATTTCGGGTGAACAGAGCAGGGCGGACCGGTGACACTGACCGCCCTGCCGTTCACGGCTACTTGACCGCGCCCGCCATCACCCCCGACACGAACTGCCGCTGGAACGCGAAGAAGACGGCCAGCGGGATCACCATCGAGATGAACGCGCCGGGCGCCAGCACGTCGATGTTGTTGCCGAACTGCCGTACCTGGGTCTGCAGGGCGACCGTGATCGGCTGACTGCCGGCGTCGCTGAACACCAGCGCGACCAGCATGTCGTTCCACACCCACAGGAACTGGAAGATGGCCAGCGACGCGATCGCCGGGCCGCCGAGCGGCATCACGACCCGTGCGAACAGCCGGAGTTCGCCCGCGCCGTCGAGACGGGCCGCCTCCAGCAGCTCGCGCGGGATCTCCGCGAAGAAGTTCCGCAGCAGGAACACCGCGAAGGGCAGCCCGAACCCGACGTGGAACAGCACCACGCCCATGATCGACCCGAACAGGCCGATCTTGCCGAACAGTTCGGCGATCGGGATCAGCGCCACCTGCACCGGCACCACCAGCAGTCCCACGACGCCCAGGAACCACCAGTCGCGGCCGGGGAACTCCATCCACGCGAACGCGTATCCCGCGAGCGAGCCGATGACCACCACCAGGACCGTCGCCGGCACCGTGATCAGCGCCGTGTTGACGAGCGAGTCGGTGATGTCGCCGTTCTCCAGCAGCTTCTGGTAGCTGTCGAAGGTCAGCTGGGAGGGCTTGGCGAACACCTCCCACCAGCCGCTGGCGCTCATCTCCTCGGGGGGCCGCAGCGAGGAGATGAGCAGCCCCACGGTCGGCACCAGCCAGAACAGGCCGACGACGATCAGGAAGGCGCGGACCAGTCCGCCGTTGAGCTTCTCCATGACCCAGGCGAGTCGCTTCGTCACCGCCGCACCTCCCGTCGCAGCCGCCGCACGTTGAACCACATCACCGGGATCACCAGGAGCAGCAGGAACACCGCGATCGCGCTGGCGACGCCGGGCTGGTCCTCGGAGAAGCCCTTGCGGTACAGCTCCAGGGCGAGCACGTTCGCGTCGTCCTGCGACGAACCCGGGGCGATGATGAAGACCAGGTCGAACACCTTCAGCACGTTGATCATCAGGGTGACGGTGACGACCGCGAGGACCGGCGCGAGCAGCGGGACGGTGACCCTGCGGAACACCTGCCACTCGCCCGCGCCGTCCACGCGTGCCGCCTCCAGCAGCTCGCGCGGCACCCCGGCCAGCCCGGCCGCGATCAGCACCATCGCGAAGCCCGCCCACATCCAGATGTACGAGCCGATGATCGCCGGCGTGACCAGCGAGGGGCCGAGCCAGTCCAGGCCGTTGTACGCCTCCGTGAAGTTGCTCGCGGGGAGCCGGAGAACGGCCCCGTCGGCCGCGGCCGGAAGGGTGAAGGCGCCGTCGGCGGCGGCCTTCGTCGACGCGACGACCTTGCCGTCCTTCACCGCCTCGATCCGCATCCCGGTGTAGCCCAGCTCGGACGGATCGGGGACGCCGAGCGTGCCCACGCCCTTGCCGCGGGTGAAGTCCTGCCAGGCGGTGCCGGTGACCTTCCCCGGCTCGGGCCGCGCCGCCACGGCCCCCTTCGCGCCGTCCGGCATCTGGTCGGGCGCCACGCCGACCAGCGGCAGCGCGACCGGGTCGCCGGCGCGCACCGCCGACCTGGTGACGAAGCCGCCGCCCTGCTCCGGCCGCAGCGGCGAGTCACGGCCCGGGTGCGCCTTCGGGAACGCCGACGCCTCGGCGAACGTGTCGTGCACGCCCACCCACACCGCGTTGGCGACGCCCTTGTCCGGGTCCTGGTCGTACACCAGCCGGAAGATGATGCCGGCGGCGAGCATCGAGATCGCCATCGGCATGAAGACGACCAGCTTGAACGCGGTGCCCCAGCGCACCCGTTCGGTCAGCACCGCGAAGATCAGACCGAGCGCGGTCGCCACCGTCGGCGCGAACACCACCCAGATCACGTTGTTCTTCAGGGCGGTGCGGATGCCGGCGTCCGTGAAGAGGGCCTTGTAGTTGTCGACTCCGGCGAAACCGTCGCCGGACTGGTCGTAGAAGCTGCGCACGACCGAGTACCCGATCGGGTAGACCACGAGCGCGCCGAGCAGCACGAGGGCGGGCAGCAGGAACAACGCCGCCACGGCCTTGCGGGTGCCGGTCACGCTTCTGCGCGGGCGAGGAGGGGCGGGGGCTCCGGGAGCCCCCGCCGTCGCGGGCTTCGTCACGCCGCGTCAGTTCCCGTACGCCGCGGCCGCGCCCGACTCCAGGGTCGCCTGGGTGCCGGCCACGTTCGTCGGGTTCTTCAGGAAGTCCTGCAGCGCCTTCCACTCGCCCTTGCCGGGGGTGCCGCCGAAGGCCTGCGGGGCCTGGTCGGACATGTCGAAGCGGAAGTCGTCGCCCGCCGCGATCAGCGCCTTGGCCATCTTCTGCTGCACCGGGTTCGGGTACGCCGACTCCGGCACGTTCTTGTTCGGCGAGAGGTAGCCGCCCAGTTTCGCCTGGATCGTCGCCGCCTCCGGCGAGGCCAGGAAGGTGGCCAGCGCCTGGGCCGCCTCGGAGTCCTTCAGGATCACCGCCGCGTCGCCGCCGGAGACCACCGGCGAGCTGCCGCCGGCCGCCGGGAACGGGAACACCTTCGCGTCCGTGCCGACCTTCGCACCGGCCTGCACGATGTTGACCTGCGCGAAGTCGCCCTCGTAGACCATGGCCGCCTTGGGCTGGTCGCCGCCGGAGAACGTCTGCGTCACCGACGCCGGGAAGTCCGTCTGCAGGGCGCCCGCCGCGCCGCCGGCGATGTAGTCCTTCTTGCCCCAGACCTGCGCCAGCGTCGTCAGCGCGGCCTTCACGGACGGGTCCGTCCACTTGATCTCGTGCTTGGCCAGCTGGTCGTACTTCTCCGGGCCCGCCTGCGAGAGGTAGATGTTCTCGAACCAGTCGGTCAGGGTCCAGCCGTCGGCGCCGCCGACCGAGAACGGTGTGACGCCGGAGTCGTAGACCGTCTGCGCGGTGGTGAGCAGCTCGCTCCACGTCTTGGGTTCAAAAGCCCCCGCGTTCTCGAAGACCTTGGCGTTGTACCAGATCAGCGACTTGTTGGCGGCCTTGTAGTAGACGCCGTACTGCTTGCCGCCGACCTTGCCGATGTCCTGCCAGCCCTGCGAGTAGTTCTTCTGCAGCTCCTTCAGGGCCGCCGCGCCCAGCGGCTTCGCCCACCCCTTGTCCACAGCCTGCTTGATGGCGCCCGGCTGCGGCAGCATCGCGACGTCCGGCGGCTGCCCGCCCGCGACCTTCGAGCCGAGGAAGTTGACGATCGGGTCCTGGGCGGGCACGAACGTGACCTTGGCGCCCGTCCGTTTCTCGAACTCCGCGAGGACCTTCTTGAAGTTGGCCTGCTCGGCGCCGGTCCAGACGGCGGCCACCTCCAGGCTCTTGCCGTCCAGCTTGGGAAGGGTGACGGAGGCGCCGGTCTCCTCGGCCGTCGTGCCGCCGTCGTTGCTCTTGTCGTCGTCGCTTCCGCAGGCGCTGAGCGAGAGCGCCAGGGTCCCCGCCAGGAGCGTGGCCGCCGCCCTCACGGTCCTGCGTGTCCGGATGGTGTTGCTCGTACTGCGCATCACTGCCCCGTTCTTCGTTCGTCGTCGAACGTTGAGCGCTGTCCGTGGCAACTGGTCTACGCCGGGTGTTGGGGGTCGGCAAGAGTGCCCACGGTGTCAAGCGGGGGATCGTGACCGCGTCGTGATCGTGAGCGCCGTCCGCGGGGCGGGACCCGGCGGCCGGGCCTCACACCCCCGACGGGCTGGACCGGGCGGTGTGCCGGCCGGCCGCCCGCTCCAGGGCGCTGGCCAGGAGCGCCAGGTCGGTGGGGCCGTTGCCCAGTTCGCGCACCGGCCTGCGGGTGGGCGGATCGCCCATGCGCCGCCAGTCCAGGGGGACCACGGTGGGGCGCAGCGTCGCCGTGCGGGGGATGCGGCCCGTGACACGGCCGCCCTGGAAGGGCGTCGGACGGCCGTCCGCGCCCTGGAGGCGGCCACGGCCCGGCGCCGGCTCGTCCGGGCCGGAACCCGGCACCTCGAGGGCGATGCGCACGGTGGCGCGGCGGGCCGGCTCGGACTCCGCGGTACGGCCGCCGGGCCCGGTCGCGGCCACCAGATGGACGCCGAGCCGCTCGCCCTCGCGGGCCACCGCCTCCAGCGCGCGCATCACCGAGCCGGCGGCGGGCCGGCCCGGGGAACCGAGGGCGGGGGAGACGAGCGCGTCCAGATCGTCGACGACGACCACCAGGCGGGGCAGCGGGGACGGCGTCTCGGTCCGCTGTCGGGCCGCCGCGCCCGGACGCAGCCGGAGCGTGGCACTCGGCGGGGTGTCCAGATCGGCGGCGCCCGCGCCCGCCCCGGCCGGGGGCGCTCCCGGCGTGCGCTGCGGGACGATGCGGCCGAAGACCGCGCGGTGCGTGTGCCACTCCGCGAAGTCGGAGCGGTCCAGCAGCTCGGCCCGCCGCTTCAGCTCGGCGCTCAGCGACTGCGCGAACTCCCGCATATGGACCGGGTCGTTGGCGGTGAGGTGGGCGCTGACGTGCGGGACGTCGGTGCACACCCGCAGGCCGTCGCCGGCGCCGCCCTTGCCGACGGTGTCACGGCCGTCCAGCAGGATCACGCCGAGCCGCTCGGGCCGCTCGGCGGCGGCCAGCGAGGCGACGAACGCCCGCAGCAGCTCGGTGCGCCCGCTGCCGCCCGGCCCCTCGATCAGCACGTGCGGGCCCTCGGCCACGAGGTCCACCGCGACCGGGCCGCGCGGGCCCGCGCCGAGCACGGCCCGCACCCGTCCGCCCAGTGCGGTGGTGTCGTCGGCCGCGTCCGCCCAGCGGGCCATCAGGGAGGCGGGCGTCGCCCGGGCGAGACCCAGCTCGTCCAGCAGCCGGGCCGACGGCGGCAGCGGCGCGGACACCCGCGGGTGCCGGTCGCCCGCCCCCGCGCCGTCCGGACGCAGCGGCGCCAGTGCCCGCGCGAAGCGTTCGGCCCAGGCCGCGGAGACCGCGTCCACCGCGCCGACCGTGCCGGGTCCCACCGGGCCGGGCCGCTCCGTCCGTGCTCCGGCCGGCGCGACCCGCAGCAGCCGCAGCGCCGTCGCCACGTCTCCGCTGAGCAGGGCGACCGCCCCGCACGCGCGGAACGTGGGCGCCGCCGCGCAGGCCGCCTCGTAGGTGTCGCTCACCGGTGAGGAGGGGGAGGCGGCGGACGTCTCGGCCAGGCAGACCACGTGTATCCCGGCGCGCGGTCCGGCCGTCGCCAGCCGCGCCACCGCTTGCCGCAGGTCCGCGCCGCCGGGGTCGCCGTCCACCACGACCACCGTGTACGGGCCGGGGAAGCCTCCGTCGGCCGGATCGTCCGCCACGGCCCAGGAGGGGCGGCGGGCCGCGTCCCGGAGCGGGGGCGTCTGAGCAGGGACGGCGGCACGCGCGCCGCCCGTCCGGCCCGCGCCGTCGGCCCCGCCCGCGCCGTCCGCGAGGCAGTCCTCCAGCCGGCGCAGGAGTTCGTCCGCGCGGGCCGCGGCCTGGTCGCGGTCGTAGGCGAGGAGCAGCCGGCAGTCCTGTCCGTGCCCGGGGCGCAGATGCGGCAGCCAGCCCAGCCAGGACCACTCGGCGGTGCGCTCCTCCTCGGAACGCGCCCGGTCCGTGCTGATCAGGACGATCTCCAGGGCGTCGGGGGAGTGCAGCGCGGCGAGTTGGGCCAGCACCGCGCGCGCCAGCCCGGACAGCCGCGGTCGCGGCCCGGCCAGGCCGAGCGCGCCGACCTCGCGCAGGTCCGCCGTGACCGGCACCGCGGGCAGCAGTCCCGAGCCGTCGGGCGCCGGCCGGTCAGCCGTGCCGAGCCGCACGGTGAGCGTCTCCGGGTGGCCCGGTCCGCGCTCCCACAGCCGGGGACCCGGGCCCAGCGCCGTCAGCAGCAGCGCCGCCGGGTCCGGCCAGGTCTCGGGCGCGGCGGGCACGGCGGCCGAAGGCCGGCTCTCGGCCGCCGCCGCCGGCTCCTCGCCGGGCGCGCCGGCGGCGGTCTCGTCCTGGCCGCCGCGGCCTCCGGCCAGCCGCCGGGCCCAGGCGGAGAGGCCTCCGCGGCGGCGCACGCCCGCGGGGACGTCGGTGCCGCGCAGGGGGGTGCCCTTGCGGCCGGCGCCGGCGTGGTCGATCTCCCCGGATGCGCCGGACGCGTCACCGAGGGGGGAGAAGGAGCCGTCGGGCGAGGCGGGGTCGTGCCGCGGGCCGACGCCGCTGCCGATCCCGCTACCGGTGCCGGAGGTCGCGGGGTGGGCGGTGTGCGGTCCGCGGGCGCCCTGGTCGTCGTGCGCGGCCGTGAACGAGCCGAGGCCCGCGTGGCCGCCGTGGGTGGCGGCAGAACCCTCGCCCGCCGCGCGCGTGGACGCGTCGCCGGCGAGCCGGCTCTCGATGCGCGGCGCCGCGCCCTGGCCGGGCACGACATGAGACGCGAGGGGGATCTCCCGGGCGCCGCGCAGCAGTTCGCCGCGGGCCTCGCCGGAGGCGCTCCGGTCCGCGGTGCCGTACGCGTGGCCGGTCGCACCGGACGGCCCGGCGGACCCGGCGAGCCCGGACGGTCCGGTCGGCCCCGCCGGGCTCGGCGGCCCCGCCGGGCCCGTGGCCGTGCCGTCCGAAGGCCCGGCTGTGGGGTCGGCCGCCGTGTCCCCGCACGGCACCCGTACATGCCCTTCGCCGTCCGGCGTCGTCGCCACCCGGGGGCCCGGGCCGCCGGGCGGGGCCAGCCGCAGCGCCGACTCGCCGACCCGCAGCAGGGCGCCGGGGGCGAGACGCACGGGGCGGTCCTGCACGCGCGTGCCGTCCAGCGCGGTGCCGTTGGTGGAGCCGAGATCGGCGACCGTGACCCGGCCGTCGGCCGAGAGCGTCACCGCGCAGTGCAGACGGGAGACGTCCGGGTCGTCCAGCGGGATGTCGGCGTCGGCCGAACGGCCCACCCGGACCTGGCCGCCGTGCAGCAGGTGGACCCCGCCCGCGTCCGGCCCGGCCACCACGTGCAGGCGGGCCGGGGCCTCGTCGACCTCGGGATGCGGCTCGGGGTCGGCCGGCGCGCCCAGGGACAGCACCGCGCCGTCGATCAGCGGGGGCTCGCCGAGAGTGCACCGTCGGCCGTCGAGCCGCTCCACGCCCGCGTACAGCACGACCGCCGCGGCGGACGGAGACGAAGCGGAGCCCTCCCCGCAGACGGCGGCGGCCAGCGCGGACGCCACCTCGGCCAGAGCCGTGCCGGCGGGGGCGGTGACCAGTACGTCGCAGCTCGCGGCCCGGGCCCGGACATCGACAGGCGGGCCGGGCGGGCCCTGCGGGTCTACGACGGTCAGCCGGATCTGCATCGCCGTCAGCGGTCCCTTCTGCACGGGCGCGGGCTTCCCCCCCACCCCACACGAGCACAGCGGCCAGTACTGCAGGCATCCTCGCACCTGTCACTGACAACGCGCCCACCCGCCGGGGACAAGTGATCTTGATTGGTCGGCTCTGCCCGCAAAAGTGCCGGACAAGTGCCTCGCCGACGATCAGTTGAGATCGGTCACGTCCGGCTCGGGCAACCAAGACGACCGGGCAAAACGTCTTTCCTTCGAAATGCGACGACAGCCCGGTGCCCGCACCGCGGCACTACAGTGGGTCGGAACACCGGCAGGACGGCCGAGCGGGACCGGGAAGTCCGGCGGATCGGCGGTACTGGCGGGATCAGCAGGACTGGCAAGCAAGCAGCAGGGAGCGCATGACGTGCGGCCGGTAGGCAGCAAGTACCTGCTCGAGGAGCCGCTCGGACGCGGCGCCACGGGCACCGTCTGGCGAGCCCGCCAGCGCGAGACCGCGGGCGCCGAGGCGGCCGTGGCCGGCCAGCCCGGGGAGACCGTCGCGATCAAGGTCCTCAAGGAGGAGCTCGCGAACGACCCCGACGTCGTGATGCGCTTCCTGCGGGAGCGGTCCGTGCTGCTGCGCCTGACCCACCCGAACATCGTCCGGGTCCGTGACCTGGTCGTCGAGGGCGACCTGCTGGCGCTGGTCATGGACCTCGTCGACGGACCCGACCTGCACCGCTATCTGCGCGAGAACGGCCCCTTCACGCCCGTCGCCGCCGCCCTGCTCACCGCGCAGGTCGCCGACGCGCTCGCCGCCAGCCACGCCGACGGCGTCGTGCACCGCGACCTGAAGCCCGCCAACGTCCTGATGATGCAGAACGGCGGGCAGATGCATCCGCTGCTCACGGACTTCGGCATCGCGCGCCTCGCCGACTCCCCGGGCCTGACCCGGACCAGCGAGTTCGTCGGCACGCCCGCGTACGTGGCCCCGGAGTCCGCCGAGGGCCGCCCGCAGACCTCCGCCGTCGACATCTACGGCGCCGGCATCCTGCTGTACGAGCTGGTCACCGGCCGTCCGCCGTTCTCCGGCGGCTCCGCCCTCGAGGTCCTGCACCAGCACCTGAACGCCGAGCCGCGCCGCCCTTCCACGGTTCCCGACCCGCTCTGGACGGTCATCGAGCGCTGCCTGCGCAAGAACCCCGACGACCGTCCGAGCGCCGAGAACCTCGCGCGCGGGCTGCGGATCGTCGCCGAGGGCATCGGCGTGCACGCCAACTCCCTGCAGATCGCCGCGGCGGAAGGCGTGGGCCATGTGCTCGCGCCCGATCCGGCGCCCGCTGCCGTGCCGGGCGGCGGCTACGACCCGAACGCCGCCACCAGCGTCCTGCCGCACACCGGTGGCCCGGCCGGCGCCGCCGACCCGACCGCCGTCCTGCCCCACACGGGCGGTCCGCAGGGCGCGGCCGACCCGACGGCCGTCCTGCCGCCGGTGCCGCCGGGCCAGTACGGCGGGCCCGCGCAGCCTCCCGAGCAGCCGCACCCCTGGCAGACCCAGATGCAGGGCGCCCGCGACCGCAACGAGCAGACCCAGGTCCAGCAGTACCTCGACCCCGGTGAGGACCCGCTGCGCCGCCGCCCCCAGCGGCAGGTGTCCCGCCAGCCCCAGCAGCCGCCGCAGCCCTACCAGCAGCAGCGGCCCCCACAGCGTCAGCAACAGCGCCCCCAGCCGCAGGCCGGCTACGGGTATCCGGGGCAGCCGCCGCAGCAGCAGTACGCGCCGGCCCAGCAACCCCAGCAGCAGCCCCAGCGGTACACTCCGGCGCCCACGCCCCAGCAGCAGCCGCGCCAGCGGCCGCCGGCCGAGCCCCGGCAGCCGCGCGAGCCCCGGCAGCGCGGCGCCAACCCGATGAAGATCCCCGGCCTGGGCTGCCTGAAGGGCTGCCTGTTCACGATCGTCATCCTGTTCGTGGCCGGCTGGCTGGTCTGGGAGCTGACCCCGCTGCAGGACTGGATCGGCACGGGGCAGAGCTACTGGAAGCTCATCAGCGGCTGGTTCCACGACATCACCGGCTGGATCGGCGAGCTGGGGTCGAGCTCCGGCGGAAGCGGAAGCGGAACCGGCTGACCGTCCCGCGGGCTCCGAGCCGGCCGTGAGCGTCGTGAGTCTGTGGACTTGTCGACATCCGGCGGGTGATTTCCGTCTCCGCGGTGAAGGTTGGCTCTCAGGACGCGTACTTTGATGGGCAACACGCGTCTGTAGGAGCAGCCTTGGCACGGAAGATCGGCAGCCGGTACACCGCCCACCAGATCCTGGGACGGGGCAGCGCCGGCACGGTGTGGCTGGGCGAGGGACCGGAGGGGCCCGTCGCCGTCAAGCTGCTGCGCGAGGACCTCGCCTCCGACGAGGAGCTCGTGGGGCGCTTCGTGCAGGAGCGCACCGCGCTGCTCGGCCTGGAGCACCCCCATGTGGTGTCCGTCCGCGATCTCGTGGTCGACGGCAACGACCTGGCACTCGTCATGGACCTGGTCCGCGGCACCGACCTGCGCACCCGCCTCGAACGCGAACGGCGGCTCGCGCCGGAGGCCGCCGTGGCGATCGTGGCGGACGTCGCCGAAGGGCTGGCCGCCGCCCACGCCGCCGGGGTCGTGCACCGCGACGTCAAACCGGAGAACGTGCTCCTCGACATGCAGGGCCCGCTCGGCCCCGGCGGCTCGCACCGTGCGCTGCTGACCGACTTCGGCGTCGCGAAACTGATCGACACCCCCAAACGGACCCGCGCCACCAAGATCATCGGTACGCCGGACTACCTGGCGCCGGAGATCGTGGAGGGCCTGCCGCCGCGTGCCTCCGTCGACATCTATGCGCTGGCGACGGTGCTCTACGAGCTGCTGGCGGGCTTCACCCCGTTCGGCGGCGGCCACCCGGGCGCGGTGCTGCGCCGGCATGTCACGGAGTCCGTCGCCCCGCTCCCCGGCATTCCGGACGAGTTGTGGCAGCTGCTCGTGCAGTGCCTGGCGAAGGCGCCGGCGTCCCGGCTGCGGGCGTCCGAGCTGGCCGCCCGGCTGCGTGAGCAGCTGCCGTCGCTGGCCGGGATGCCGCCGCTGGACGTGGACGAGCCGGACACCGAGCCGGAGGGCGGCGAACCGGACGACATCACGCCCGACGCCTCCGCCGCGCCCGCCTCCGCCCGGCGGGAGCGACGGGGCTCGGTTCCCCTGGTGCCGGGCGCCAAGCCGGACTCCAACCGGGACACCCACACGTCGATGCGCGTGCCCGCGCCGGACGAGCTGGCGGGCGGCGCGCACGGCACGGCGCGGGTGCCGAGGGCTGCCGGGGCGCCGCGTCCCGGATCGGCACGGAACCGTTCCGCCGCCCGGCGCCGGCGCGTGACGCTGAGCGTGGCGGCGGCCGCGCTGGTCGCGGCGGCCGGAATCGGCACGTGGGCGGCCACCTCGGGAGACGACGCGGGAGCCACCCCGCAGGACACGAAGAACTCGGCGCCTGCTTCCCCGTGACCCCCTGATCCCGTGACCTGGGGGCCGGGTCTCCGGCACCTGCTGCGGCCCTGGAGAGGCCTCGTCCGCGACCGCCGGCGGGCCTGGACGCCAAGCCCGGACGGGCCCGGATGCCGGGTCCGTTAGGCTGGAGGCGTGGCAGTCGTCGATGTATCCGAAGAGCTCAAGTCCCTCTCCTCGACCATGGAGTCGATCGAGGCCGTTCTGGACCTCGACAAGCTGAGGGCAGACATCGCCGTGCTCGAGGAGCAGGCGGCCGCGCCGTCCCTGTGGGACAACCCGGACGAGGCGCAGAAGATCACCAGCAAGCTCTCCCACCTCCAGGCCGAGGTCAGGAAGGCCGACACGTTGCGCGGCCGGATCGACGATCTCGCCGTGCTGTTCGAGATGGCCCAGGAGGAGGACGACCCGGACACCCTCGCGGAGGCCGAGACCGAGCTCACCTCCGTCAAGAAGGCGCTCGACGAGATGGAAGTGCGCACGCTCCTCAGCGGTGAGTACGACGCCCGCGAGGCGCTCGTCAACATCCGCGCGGAGGCCGGCGGCGTCGACGCGGCCGACTTCGCCGAGAAGCTGCAGCGCATGTATCTGCGGTGGGCGGAGCAGAAGGGCTACAAGACCGAGGTCTACGAGACGTCGTACGCCGAAGAGGCCGGCATCAAGTCGACCACCTTCGCCGTGCAGGTGCCGTACGCCTACGGCACGCTCTCCGTCGAGCAGGGCACGCACCGCCTCGTGCGCATCTCGCCGTTCGACAACCAGGGCCGCCGCCAGACCTCTTTCGCGGGCGTCGAGATCCTCCCCGTGGTCGAGCAGACCGACCACATCGAGATCGACGAGTCCGAGCTGCGCGTGGACGTGTACCGCTCGTCCGGTCCGGGCGGCCAGGGCGTCAACACCACCGACTCGGCGGTGCGTCTGACCCACCTCCCCACCGGCATCGTCGTCTCCTGTCAGAACGAGCGGTCGCAGATCCAGAACAAGGCGACCGCGATGAACGTCCTCCAGGCGAAGCTGCTGGAGCGTCAGCGCCAGGAGGAGCGGGCCAGGATGGACGCCCTCAAGGACGGCGGCAGTTCCTGGGGCAACCAGATGCGTTCGTACGTCCTGCATCCGTACCAGATGGTCAAGGACCTGCGCACCGAGTTCGAGGTCGGCAACCCCGAGGCCGTGTTCAACGGTGAGATCGACGGGTTCCTGGAAGCCGGAATTCGCTGGCGCAAGCAGCAGGAGAAGTAGGTTTGTCGACACGGTAACCGCCCCTGATTCAGGGGCGGTTTGCTTTTTACGTCACATTCACAGCACCAACATCACGCAAAGCGCCCTGACTTGGACATTGCGTACGCAACGGCCTTGACGCTGCTTTGAAAAATGGGGAGGGTGCAGTGTGGCATGCGTATCTCCGGGGCGCATGTGAACCGGGGGGATTCAGCTAGATCTCAGCTACCCCCGTCGATCACAGCCTCCGGCGCGGCCTCATCGACGATTCAGCTACTGGGGGTAGCAACCTTATGACCAAGAAGACGCGTATCCGGGTCGCGCGCATAGCCGCCGGCGCCGTGATCGCCGCCGGCGCCTCGCTGACGGTGGCCGGCGTCGCCTCGGCCACCGGCAACGACGGCGGCCTCAGCGGCCTCGTACAGACCGTGGGCGGCCCCGACGACCCGAACCCGGGTGGCGACCCGTGCGACATCGTCACCACTCCCGACTGCGACCCGGCCACCACGGGCACCACGGGTACGACCGGCACCACCGGCACCACGGGTACCACCGGCACGACTGGCACGACGGGTACGACCGGCACCACGGGTACGACGGGCACCACGGGTACGACCGGCACGACGGGCACCACGGGTACCACCGGCACGACTGGCACGACGGGTACGACCGGCACCACGGGTACGACGGGCACCACCGGTACGACCGGCACCACCGGCACGACGGGTACGACCGGCACCACTGGCACGACGGGTACGACCGGCACCACTGGCACCACGGGTACGACCGGCACCACTGGCACCACGGGTACGACGGGCACCACCGGCACCACCGGCTCGACCGGCACCACGGGTTCCACCGGCTCGACCGGCACCACGGGTTCCACCGGCTCGACCGGCACCACCGGTTCGACCGGTGGTTCCACCGTCGGTGGTCCGGACGCCGACGGGACCTCCACTCAGGAGGAGGGCAGCTCCGCGCTGACCGACACCTCGGACTCCACCTCCGACGCGGCCGCCCAGGGCGGCGGCAAGGAGCTGGCCGAGACCGGCGCCGGCGAGACCACGTTCCTCATTCTCGGCGCCGCCACGATGATCGCCGGCGGCATCGGCTTCCGGGTGCTGCCGCGCCTCGTGGCCGGCCGCGGCGGAGCCGCTGCCTGACGGTGAGCAGTCGTACGCGCACATGACGTGAGCAAGGGGCCCGGAGTGATCAGCTCCGGGCCCCTTGTGCTGCGCGTATGGGTGTGGCGGGCGGACTACGCGGTCTGGTGGGCGAGCAGCGCCAGCGCCGCCACCAGCACCGCCAGCAGCGCGATCAGCGCCATCGGGTTCAGCCCCGCGAAGAAGTTCTCCTGCTGCTGCAGCCGCTCGCGGTTCGCGCGGCACACGGGGCACCGGCCCTCGCTCACGGGGGCCGCGCAGTTAGCGCACACCAGCCGGTCGTACGTCATGCGCCTCGCCCTCCTTGCACCGGTTCCATGGACACAACGCCTCCGGGGGCGCGAACGTTCCCCTTCCACTGTGCCAGGTTCCTCCGGTGCCCGCGCGGCTCACTCGAAGAGCGCAGGGCGTACAAAGTCCCGTACAAAAACGCACAAGCCCCACCCAACCCCTCGCGACGCCTGCGCCGCCCTCCCCGGTTCGCGTATGGTCACGCTCATCTACCCCCGGCGACCCGTGGTGCATCCGTGATCCGATTCGACAACGTCTCCAAGGTCTACCCCAAGCAGACCCGCCCCGCACTGAGGGATGTCTCCCTCGAGGTGGAGAAGGGCGAGTTCGTGTTCCTCGTGGGATCCTCCGGTTCCGGCAAGTCCACCTTCCTGCGGCTGGTGCTCCGCGAGGAGCGGACCAGTCAGGGTCAGGTGCACGTCCTGGGCAAGGACCTCGCGCGCCTCTCCAACTGGAAGGTGCCGCAGATGCGCCGCCAGCTGGGGACGGTGTTCCAGGACTTCCGGCTGCTGCCGAACAAGACGGTGGCGGAGAACGTCGCCTTCGCGCAGGAGGTCATCGGCAAGTCGAAGGGCGAGATCCGCAAGTCCGTGCCGCAGGTGCTCGACCTCGTCGGGCTCGGCGGCAAGGAGGACCGGATGCCCGGTGAGCTGTCCGGCGGTGAGCAGCAGCGCGTGGCCATCGCGCGCGCCTTCGTGAACCGGCCCAAGCTGCTGATCGCGGACGAGCCGACCGGCAACCTCGACCCGCAGACCTCCGTGGGCATCATGAAACTGCTCGACCGGATCAACCGGACGGGCACGACCGTGCTGATGGCCACGCACGACCAGAACATCGTGGACCAGATGCGCAAGCGCGTCATCGAGCTGGAGCAGGGCCGCCTCGTGCGTGACCAGGCACGCGGCGTCTACGGCTACCAGCACTGACCGCCCCCGCCATCGCCCCCGTTCTCGCGGACGTCCCCGGAAAGGCCTGAACAACACGCCATGCGCGCCCAGTTCGTACTGTCGGAGATCGGCGTAGGTCTCCGCCGCAACCTGACGATGACCTTCGCCGTCGTCGTCTCCGTAGCCCTGTCCCTGGCGCTCTTCGGCGGGTCGCTCCTGATGAGCGACCAGGTCAGCACGATGAAGGGCTACTGGTACGACAAGGTCAACGTCTCGGTCTTCCTCTGCAACAAGAGCGACGCCGAGTCGGACGCCAACTGCGCCAAGGGCGCCGTCACCGCGGACCAGAAGAAGCAGATCAAGGCCGACCTCGACAAGATGGGCGTCGTCGAGAAGGTGACGTACGAGTCGCAGGACGACGCGTACAAGCACTACAAGGAGCAGTTCGGCGACTCGCCGCTGGCCAGCTCCCTCACGCCGGACCAGATGCAGGAGTCGTACCGGATCAAGCTGAAGGACCCGGAGAAGTACCAGGTCATCGCGACCGCCTTCGACGGGCGGGACGGCGTGCAGTCCGTGCAGGACCAGAAGGGCATCCTGGACAACCTCTTCGGGCTGCTCAACGGCATGAACTGGGCGGCGCGGGCGGTGATGGCGCTGATGCTCGTGGTCGCGCTGATGCTGATCGTCAACACCGTGCGCGTCTCGGCGTTCAGCCGCCGGCGCGAGACCGGGATCATGCGGCTGGTGGGCGCGTCGGGGTTCTACATCCAGGCGCCGTTCATCGCGGAGGCCGCGGTGGCCGGACTCATCGGCGGCACGGTCGCCTGCGGATTCCTGGTGATCGGCCGGTACTTCATCATCGACAACGGCCTGGCGCTGTCCGAGAAGCTGAACTTGATCAACTTCATCGGCTGGGACGCCGTGTTGACGAAGCTTCCGCTCATCCTCGCCACGAGCCTGCTCATGCCCGCCCTGGCCGCTTTCTTCGCGTTGCGCAAGTACCTGAAGGTGTGACGCACGCCCCGAGAGCCGTACGGTCAACCGTCCGTACGGCTCTTCGCGTTCCCCTAGACTCACCGCCATGTCAGGCCGTGACCTGTTCTGTCAGCCCCGCCGTTTCGGCCGCGGGGCCGCGCTGACATTGGTGTTCGCGAGCGTCCTCGTCGCCGGTGCGGCGACCGGGTCGCTGCCGCGGGGGCCGGGCGACGGGCCGCGCAGCGCCTCGGGCGCCGCACCCGCCACAGCCCCGGCCGGCCATTCGGAGGACGTCGCCCGGGCCGCCGAGGAGGCCGCCGCCGACGGCAAGTCCCCTCTGGAGGCCGCCGAGCGGGCCGTCAGCCGCAGCGGGGACCGCTGGGCGGCCGTCTACTCCCAGGGCGAGTACCAGGAGTTCGAGGAGTCCCTCGACGGCCGGTACACCGGCGTGGGTCTGGAGGCGCGGCGCGCGCGGGGCGGCCGGATCGAGATCACCAAGGTGCAGCCGGGGTCGCCCGCGGCAGCCGCCGGGATCCGCGCGGGCGACCGGCTGCGCACCGTCGACGGACGGTCCGTGGACGGCCTCCCGGTCACCGACGTCGTCGCGTTACTGCGCGGTGACGCCGAGGACGCGTCCGCCGGCACCCCCGTCCGTCTCGGGCTGGAGCGCGCCGCGCGCGCGTGGACCGAGACCGTGCGCAGGGCGGTGCTGTCCAAGGACTCCGTCACCGTCCGGGAACTCGCCGACCGGGTCACCGTCGTCACCGTCGCCGCCTTCACCAAGGGCGTCGGCAGCGCCGTGCGCGGCGCCGTGCGCCGTGCGCCGACCGGCGGCCGGATCGTGCTGGACCTGCGCGGCAACTCCGGCGGCCTGGTCACCGAGGCCGTGACCACCGCCTCCGTCTTCCTCGACGGCGGCCTCGTCGCCACCTACGACGTCGACGGCGACCAGCGCGCCCTGCACGCCGAGGCGGGCGGCGACACCCGCAAGCCCCTGGTCGTCCTCGTCGACGGCGGCACGATGAGCGCGGCCGAACTGGTCACCGGCGCCCTGCAGGACCGCGGGCGGGCGATCGTCGTGGGATCGCGCACCTTCGGCAAGGGCTCCGTGCAGATGCCGCGCCGGCTGCCCGACGGCTCCGTGGCGGAGCTGACCGTCGGCCACTACCGCACCCCCTCCGGCCACGGCGTCGACGGCCGCGGCATCACGCCCGACCTGGAGGCGGACGACGGGGCGCTGGGGCGGGCCGAGACCGTGCTGAGCGGACTCGGCGACACGACCTGAGCGACCGCCGCCCCGGATCCTCCCGTAATCGGCTTTCCCTTCGGCCCCTTCCGGATGCGAAAATGGCGGGACTATGAGCAAGGGAATGTACGTACCGAAGGAGTCCCAGCCGAAGCAGGGCGGGGCGGCCGCGTCCGGCAAGGCCAAGGACGGCAAGCGCAAGATCGTCGCGCAGAACAAGAAGGCCCGGCACGACTACGCGATCATCGACGTGTACGAGGCCGGTCTGGTGCTGACCGGCACCGAGGTGAAGTCGCTGCGCCAGGGCCGTGCCTCGCTGACCGACGGCTTCGTGCAGATCGAGGGCGACGAGGCGTGGCTGCACGCCGCGCACATCCCCGAGTACAGCCAGGGCAGCTGGACGAACCACTCCGCGCGCCGCAAGCGCAAGCTGCTGCTGCACCGCGAGGAGATCGACAAGCTCGCGGTGAAGTCCGAGGAGACGGGGCACACGATCGTGCCGCTCGCCCTGTACTTCAAGGACGGCCGGGCCAAGGCCGAGATCGCGTTGGCGCGCGGCAAGAAGGAGTACGACAAGCGGCAGACGTTGCGCGAGCAGCAGGACCGCAGGGAGACGGACCGGGCGATCGCCGCGGTCAAGCGGAAGCAGCGGCACGCCTAGCGAGCGGCCCGCGGGGAATACGGTGGCATCGGCGCGCGTTGGTCACGTACGATGGCACCTGTGCCCCGCAGTGGGCACGGGCCCTCCTCGGAGGGACTTGAAAAATCAACATGGGGATGATCGGTTTCGACAGCGACTGTTGAAGCAGGGGAAGCGTGTCGAGGAAGCGGCAATGATCTCGTAAACCATATGTCGCAAAAAATAATCGCCAATACCAAGAGCGATTCCCAGTCCTACGCCCTCGCTGCCTAATAAGCAGTGAGTGTAGGACCCATAATGGGTGTCAGCCCGGAAGTGTTCCCGATCCGGATCCTGGCATAATCTAGGGGACTAAACCATTGCGCCCGGTCACGGGGTGCGATGGGAAACCAAACAGTGACTGGGCCCGTCGGCGACTTGTTCGCGTGATCACCGGGGCCGAGAAAATCACAGCGAACTGCACACGGAGAAGCCCTGATTCTGCACCGTTGGACGCGGGTTCGATTCCCGCCATCTCCACTTCATCCCATGTGACAAGAAGACCTCGCTCCCCTCAGGGAGCGGGGTCTTTTTGCGTGCGGCCCCGCGTCCCCGCGCTGGCCCCGCGTCGGCCCCGCGCGGCGCTTCAGTCGGCCGTTCGGCCGCCGCCGCCTCAGCCGCCGGCGCTTTCGGTCGCCGTCGGCGGCCCATGCATGGGCGATCGGTTGGTGTGGGTGCGCGGTCAGAAAAGCAGGCAATCCGACATCCATCAAGGTGTATTTTCCGGCCATGCCTGGAGGGGTGCCCGGTGCGGTGTCGTCCGGCCTCTTCGGCCCCTCCCGTCACGCCGGTGCGGCGAAGAGGCTGGTCTCTCCGGAGCTGGCCGTCCGTCCGGGGCGCACCCGTCGGATTCCGGGTGTCGGAAGACCGCGCGGACGACTCGTGGAGGGATGGAATCCAGCCATGGGCATGGGCATGACTTGTGTCCATAAATGACACAACGCGAATGCCGGGCCCATGCCTGCGCTAGGTTCGTGGATCTGAGCGCAATGGGATAAAAGGGGCGCGAGAGCTGGGTGGGGGCCTGGTTCCGTCGACGTGGGCTCGGAGTCGTAGGCGCACCCGGAACAGTTCTGTGGGGGGTAGTGCGCACGTGAAGAATTGGCGAGAAGAAGCCCGACCGGAGTGGCCCGAGGCGGTGTTCCCGACGCGGGACGTGCCGGTCGCGGGGGCGGGATCGGCAGGATCTCGAAGCGCTCCCGGGCTCGGGGGGCAATCCCTGGCACCCCTGACGGGAGGCGGCGGAAGATACCGCTCGCTGATGGACGTACCGCGTGAGAACGGCCTCCTGCCGGCCCCGGTGGACTCGACCGACGTGTCCGAAAACGAACGTTCGAGCGACCTTCGGGATCCCTGGGGGGAGAAGCCCGGCGGCCCGGAAGGGGAGGGCGCCGATCCCGGCGAGGTGACCGTCCAGCTCGATCCGCTGAAGAAGGGACGGCCGGACGGCCCCGAGGCCGCCTCCGACGTCCCGGTGTTCGTCGACGAGTCCGGTCGCCGCAGCCGGACGTTCCGCCGCATCGGCATCTTCGTGGGCATCGCGTGCGGGGCGTACGCCGTGGTCATCGTGGCCGCGCTGCTCTCGGGCAACGCCGGCGCGCCCTGGCTGCCCGTACCGGTGCCGGGACAGGCCGACGACAGGCCCGCGGCCGGCGAGGTGGACAGTTCCTCGGCGCCCGACGACGACTCCGCCTCCTCGCGCCCCGGAGCACCGGGCTCCGGGCGTCCCGGCGAGGCGGGGGCCACGGCTTCCGGCTCCGCCGCCGAACCGGGCAAGCCGGGGGCGAGCAAGGGGCCGGGCGCCTCGGGGAGCGCCGCGCCGACCGGTGGAGCGTCGGCGGCGGCCCGGCCGTCGGCGAGCGGGGCCGCCCGGCCCAGCGCCGGCCCGACGGCCACGGGGTCCCCGGTTTCGGGTCCGACCGGCCCGGTGATCGCGCCGCCGGCGTCCACGCCACCGCCGCCGGCCTCCACGCCCGCGGAGTCCCCCTCGCCGGTTTCGTCCCCGTCCCCGGCCGGCGGAGCCTCCACCACGGTCGCCGGCGGCCCCGCGGAACCGGCCCCGGCCGCCTCGACCCCGGCGGCCTGAAGAGCCCGTGAGCACTGCCGGCCGACGGCGTGCGGGCGGGGGCGGAGTCGCGCGGGCCTCGGGGACCGGGCAGGAGCACGGACCCGCGGCAAGGGCGCGGCAAGGGCGGGAGCAGCGGTTCTGTCCCGAGCGGCCGAGCCGCTGCGGCGGCCGCGTGACTGAGCGCTGCGCCGGCCTGACGTGGTCGGGTCCGGCCCCGGCCCGGCCGTGACGGTGACGCCCGGTCCGGTTCCCGTCGGCTCCTCGTCACCCGCCTGCCCCGGACCACCGCCCGAGGCCCTCGATCCATCCCGTTCCCCGCCGTCCGCCCGGCGCCCGCGATCCGTTCCGCTCTCGCAACCCGTCCCGCATCCGTTCCGCTCCGGCGTCCGTCCGGGGCGGGCAGCCCGTCCCGCCGTCCGCCCGGAGCCCGTACCGCTGCCCGCCGCGCGTCCGGAGTGAGTCCGGTCGCCCGCCCGGGCCGTCCGACGCGACCGTCCGGCCGACGCGGCCCGAGTGCGCCGTCCGGCGGGGCGGCGCGAAACCCTCGTCCGACTCTCGTCCCCGGAGAACCGACTCCCATGGCACCACATACCAGCCGGCGTTCGGCCCGACGGTCCGCCGTCAGGCATTCCGCGCACGCGTCGGGCGGCCAGACCGCCTCCCCCGTCGCCGAGTCGCCAGGAGGCGATCCGGGCGGCGGGCGAAAGGCCGGCCGACGGTCCGGCTCACGGCGCGGCCGGGCCGCCGGCGGCCCCGCGCACGGCGCGTCCCCGCCCGGACGCCGCCGCCTGATGCCGCCTCTCAGGCTGCGCCGTCTGCTGCCGCTGCTCGTGCTCGTCGCGATGATGGCGATGCTGATGCTGCGCGGCTATGTGCACAGCGAGATCCTCGCCGACCACCGCGTCCGCCCCGACGCCGCCTCCGGCACCGTGCCCGAGAAGATCCTCGACGGCGGCCCGGTCGTCGACACCCGCGGTGGACAGGTGACCAGCCTTCAGGTGCCCGACCACCGGATCGTGCTCACCTTCGACGACGGGCCCGACCCGACGTGGACCCCGAAGGTCCTGGACGTCCTGAAGAAGCACCGGGTGCACGCCGTCTTCTTCATCACCGGCACCATGGCCTCCCGTTACCCGGACCTGGTCCGGCGGATGGTGGACGAAGGCCACGAGATCGGCCTGCACACCTTCAACCACCCCGACCTCTCCTACCAGTCGAAGAAGCGCATCGACTGGGAGCTCACCCAGAACCAGCTGGCCCTGGCGGGCGCCGCCGGCATCCGGACGTCCCTCTTCCGGCCGCCGTACTCCTCCAGCGCCGACGCGCTCGACGACGCCTCCTGGCCGGTCACCCGGTATGTCGGGACGCGCGGCTACCTCACCGTCTTCACCACCGCCGACAGCGAGGACTGGCAGCGGCCGGGCGTGCGGCAGATCATCCGCAACGCCACGCCGAAGAACGGCAAGGGCGCCGTCGTCCTCATGCACGACTCCGGCGGCGACCGTCGGCAGACCGTCCAGGCCCTCGACGTCTATCTCCCCGAACTCGCGCGCAAGGGCTACGCGTTCGAGAACCTCACCGAGGCCCTGCACGCGCCCAGCGCGCACACCCCGGTCACCGGGACCGACCTGTGGAAGGGCAGGGCCTGGGTCTTCCTGGTCGGGGCCTCCGACGACATCACCGCCGTCCTGGTCGTCGGCCTCGCCGTCATCGGCGTCCTCGTCTTCGCCCGCTTCGGCCTGATGCTGCTGCTCTCCGCGATCCACACCCGCCGTACCCGCCGCCGGGACTTCGTGTGGGGTCCCGACGCGCCCGTCACCGAACCTGCCTCGGTGCTCGTGCCGGCCTACAACGAGGCCAAGTGCATCGAGAACACGGTGCGTTCGCTGATGGAGAGCGAGCATCCGATCGAGGTCCTGGTGGTCGACGACGGCTCCAGCGACGGCACCGCCCGCATCGTCGAGGACCTGGGGCTGCCCGGCGTCCGCGTGGTGCGCCAGCTCAACGCGGGCAAACCCGCCGCCCTCAACCGGGGCATCGCCAACGCCCGGCACGACCTCATCGTCATGATGGACGGCGACACGGTCTTCGAACCGTCCACGGTCCGCGAGCTCGTCCAGCCGTTCGCCGACCCGAAGGTCGGCGCGGTCGCCGGCAACGCCAAGGTCGGCAACAAGGACACCCTCATCGGCGCCTGGCAGCACATCGAGTACGTGATGGGCTTCAACCTCGATCGCCGTATGTACGACGTCCTGCGCTGCATGCCCACCATCCCGGGAGCCGTCGGGGCGTTCCGCCGCAGCGCGCTCGACCGCGTCGGCGGCATGAGCGACGACACCCTCGCCGAGGACACCGACATCACCATGGCCATCCACCGGGACGGCTGGCACGTCGTGTACGCGGAGAAGGCACGCGCCTGGACGGAGGCCCCGGAGTCCGTCCAGCAGCTGTGGTCCCAGCGCTACCGCTGGTGCTACGGCACGATGCAGGCGATCTGGAAGCACCGCCGCGCCCTCGTCGAACGCGGGCCCTCGGGCCGCTTCGGACGGGTGGGCCTCCCGCTCGTCTCCCTCTTCATGGTCGTCGCCCCGCTCCTCGCACCCCTCATCGACCTGTTCCTCGTCTACGGCCTGCTCTTCGGCCCGACCGGCCAGACGATCGCGGCCTGGTTCGGTGTGCTCGCCGTCCAGGCGGGCTGCGCGGCCTACGCGTTCGTCCTCGACCGCGAGCGGCTCACCCCGCTGATCTCCCTCCCGCTCCAGCAGCTCCTCTACCGCCAGCTGATGTACATCGTGCTGCTCCAGTCCTGGATCACCGCGCTCACGGGCGGCCGGCTGCGCTGGCAGAAGCTGCGCCGCAAGGGGCAGGTGGCCGCCCCGCCGGGCGCGGTGGCGCCGGCCGCGAGCCTGGACGGGGGTGCGGTCCGATGAGCACCGAGCCGAGGACGGAGTCGAGCGGCCGGCCGGGCAGCCGGCCGGCGGGCGGTCGGCCGGCGGACGACCGCCCGATGGACAGCACCGCACGATTGCCTCGACTGACCGAGCCGACCGCGACAACCGAGCCGGCCGGGACGACCGAGCAGCCGGGCGGGACCGCGCGCACCACGGGTTCGGAGACGACGAAGAAGAGCGGCGGACGCGACCGCTACTTCGACCTCCTCCGGGCGATCGCCCTGTTCCGTGTCGTCCTGTACCACCTGATGGGCTGGGCCTGGCTCCCCGTCGTGTTTCCCTCGATGGGCGTGATGTTCGCGCTCGCCGGCAACCTGATGGCCCGCTCGCTCGCCCGGCGCCCCGCGCTGGAGGTCGTACGCGGACGCATGCGCCGTCTGCTGCCGCCGCTGTGGCTGCTGGGCGCGGTCGGCGTGACGGGCATGCTGGCCGCGGGATGGGGCCCGGACGAGGAAGGGCACCCGGGCTGGTGGTGGTTCCACCTCGTGTACTGGGTCCTCCCGCTGAGCGACCCGCCGTACGGCGACTCCCTGCCGGGCGTGCAGCACCTGATCGGCGACGACTGGGCCACCGACATGGGGGTGCCCCTGTGGTACCTGCGCGCCTACCTCTGGTTCGTCCTGCTCTCCCCGCTCCTGCTGCGCGCCCTGCGCCGGCTGCCGTGGCCGACGGTTCTCGCGCCGCTCGCGCTGTCCGCCGCCCTGGAGTTCGGCGCGTTGTCACTGCCCGGCTGGCGTCTGCAGGCGGGCCTCACGGACTTCGGCACGTTCGGCGCGTGCTGGCTGCTGGGCATGGCGCACCAGGAGGGTCTGCTGCGCCGCCTGCCCCGCTATGTGGTGCCGTCCCTGGCCCCGGTGGTGGCGTCGACCGGTCTCTGGTACGCGCTGGGCCACCACCTCAGGGAGGGCCACGACCTCGACGACATGCCGTTCGCGCAGTCCCTGTGGTCCTTCGCCGCGGTCCTGCTGCTCCTGCACATCAGTCCGTCCTGGACCGAGTGGCCGGCCCGGCTGCGCCGCTGGGACCGGGTGGTCACCCTGCTCAACTCCCGTGCGGTGACGATCTATCTCTGGCACAACGTGTGCATCGGCGTCGTCGAGGCCCTGTGGGACCGGCTGTGGGCCTTCCCGTTGCTGGAGACCGACGCCCCCTGGGTCCTGGAGAGCCCGTGGCCCCAGCTGCCGTGCGTCTGGCTCCTCACGGCGGCCTGCGTCGTCTGTTTCGGCTGGGTCGAGGATCTGGCGGCCCGCCGCAGGCCCCGTCTGTGGCCGGACGGGCGCGTCGGCGCGCATCGCGCGTGACCTGGGGCGTGACCTGGGGCGTGACCTGGGGCGTGACCTGGGGCGTGTGCCGTCCCTGCGCGGTCGCCGGGCGTGGGTGAAGGGCAGGTCAAGCGGGTCGGTCGCCGCTCACCGGTGCCGCGGGCGTGTGGAAGACTGCCCGCGTTGCGCGAGTGAACAGCCGTTCGGCTGGTGGGGGAGTGAGTGCCGGTGAGCAAGCGGCAGATGCGAAGCATGCTGAAGTCGATGGCGGGAGGCGGGCCCGTCGAGCTCACCAGCCCTCTGGCCTCGGTGAAGAAACTGGCCCGGCTCGCCTTCGTGGCGCAGCAGTTCGGGTACGAGTACGCGGACGCCGGGCACGGCGGCTCGCAGGGCAACGCGCTGAAGCTGCTGATCGTCCCCGATCCCAGCCCGCAGGCACGCGCGCGTGCCGCGCAGAACTGGGCGCAGTACCCGAACGCGCACGACGGCTCCTCCCTGCCGCCGCTGGTCCCGGACGCCTTCGAACTCCTGAGGACCCGCATCACCTTCGACCTGACCGGCAGGCAGGCCGAGAAGCGGATGGGGTACGGCGCGCTGGGCGCGACCGCAGGCTGCGCGGTCCTCGGGATACGGCTCGGCGCCACGGGCGCGGACTTCGGCGTCGCCGCCGCCGTCTGGGTCGTCCTCATGGCCGTCTGCGGCGCCGGTTTCGCCGTCAACCGGCGTCGTAACGCCGCGTCCGGCGCCCGACTGAAGGCCGCCGGGTTCGCCCCGGTGACCGACGCGACGGGCCGCCTGCGGTACCTGCCCCCGGGAGTGGGGACGGGAGCGGGGACCGGTCCCGGCCGGAACCCGTACGGCGGCGGAACCCCGGCCCAGGCGCCCGCCCACGCCCCGGCCCAAACGCCGGCGTCGCCCCCGGCCCAGCCCCCGTACGGCCCGTACGGCGCCGCCCCGGCGGCCGCCCCCGGTTACGGCTACCCGTATCAGCCGCAGCAGCCCACGCACCCCCAGCAGCCGCCGCAGCCGTATCAGCAGTCGCACCAGCAGCAGCCGCCACAGCCGTACCAGCAGCAGCCGGACCCGTACGCCCAGCCCCAGCCCGGCCCGTACGCCCAGCCTCACCCCCAGCCGGACCCGTACGCCCCGCCCGGCTCGTACGCCCCGCCCCAGCCTCACCCCCAGCCGGACCCGTACACCCAGCCCGGCCCGTACGCCCAGCCCCAGCCTCACCCGCCCACCCCCTACGGCCAGCCCCAGCCGTACCCTCAGCAGCACCCGTACTCTCCCCAGGCCGCCGAGGCCCCGCAGGCCCCGCAGGCCCCGCCGATCCCGCAGGCCCCGCCCTACCCGCAGCCCCAGCAGCCCGCCCCCTACGACCGGCCGCCCCAGGGCTGAGTTCTTCTCGCGACCTCTCACCGGCCGTCCGCGCAAGGTGAGAGCAACGTTCCTTTCCGGTCACCCACAGCCACAGCGCGGAAACGCGCTCTCCCTACCTTCGGGAGTCATCACCGCTCATCCCCCCGGACCACCCGAGCCCGGAGCACGTGGAGGCGTCATGACAGCCCCGAGTACAGCCCCCGCACCGCCGTCCCCCGCCAAGAAGGGGAGCCGCTGGATCGAGGAGTGGGACCCCGAGAACGAGGCCTTCTGGAACGAGAAGGGCGAGAAGATCGCCCGCCGCAATCTCGTCTTCTCCGTCCTCTCCGAGCACATCGGGTTCTCGATCTGGACCATGTGGTCCGTGCTGGTGCTCTTCATGGGCCCGGAGTACGGCCTCACCCCCGCCGACAAGTTCCTGCTGACGTCGATGGTGACGCTGGTCGGAGCGGTGGTGCGGGTGCCGTACACCTTCGCCGTCGCGATCTTCGGCGGCCGGAACTGGACGATCATCTCCGCCGGCCTGCTGCTGATCCCCACCGTCGCCGCCTTCACGGTGATGGAGCCGGGGACCTCCTTCGACACCTTCCTGCTGGTCGGCCTGATCGCGGGCATCGGCGGCGGCAACTTCGCCTCCTCCATGACCAACATCAACGCCTTCTTCCCGCTCCGCAAGAAGGGCTGGGCGCTCGGGCTCAACGCCGGCGGCGGCAACATCGGCGTGCCGGTCCTCCAGCTGATCGGCCTCGCCGTCATCGGCGCGAGCGGCGGCCCGCGCGTGCTGCTCGGGATCTACATCCCGCTGATCGTGATCGCCGCGACCCTGGCCGCGCTGTTCATGGACAACCTGGCGTCCGTGAAGAACGACACCGGCGCCGCGATCGACTCCGCGAAGGACGCCCACACCTGGATCATGTCCTTCCTGTACGTCGGCACGTTCGGGTCGTTCATCGGCTACAGCTTCGCCTTCGGGCAGGTCCTGACGAACCAGTTCGGCCGGACGCCCCTCCAGGCGGCCTACCTCACCTTCATCGGCCCGCTGCTCGGCTCGCTGATCCGCCCGGTCGGCGGCTGGCTGGCCGACAAGTACGGCGGCGCGAGGATCACGCTCTACAACTACGTCGGGATGGCCGCCGCGACCGGCGTCCTGGTCTTCGCCAGCATGGAGAAGTCGCTCGGACTCTTCGTCACCGCCTTCGTGGTGCTGTTCGTGCTCAGCGGCCTCGGCAACGGCTCGACGTACAAGATGATCCCGGGCATCTTCCAGGCCAAGGCCGTCGCGAAGGGCCTGGAGGGCGAGGCCGCGGCCGCCTACGGCCGGCGTCTGTCCGGCGCCTCCATGGGTCTGATCGGTGCGGTCGGCGCGCTCGGCGGTGTCGGCATCAACCTCGCCTTCCGGCAGTCGTTCCTCTCCTACGGCTCCGGCACCGGCGCCTTCGTCGCCTTCCTCGCCTTCTACGCGGCCTGCTTCGCGGTCACCTGGGCCGTATACCTTCGCCGTCCGGCCGGCCGGGTGACCGCCACCGGCTCGGCATCCGAGGCGAAGCCGCAGCTCAGTTACGCCGAGGTGTGACGTAACACGGGCGACATGAAGCCGAACCGAGCCTGTCACGCACCGTTGACAGGCTCGTCGGCATGTAGGTCAAACGCGACGTGACTGCGGGACGAGAGCTATGCACCAGGAACAGCAACAACCGGCCACCGTCCAACGGGGCGCCGTCGAACACGGGCCTCTCGCGGGCTTCACCGTGGGCGTGACGGCCGCGCGCCGGGCCGAAGAGCTCGGCGCGCTGCTCCAGCGGCGCGGGGCGGTGGTGCTGCACGCGCCCGCCCTGCGGATCGTGCCGCTCGCCGACGACGGCGAGCTGCTCGCCGCCACCAAGGAGCTCATCGACCAGGCGCCCGACGTCGTGGTCGCCACCACCGCCATCGGCTTTCGCGGCTGGGTCGAGGCCGCCGACGGCTGGGGGCTCGGCGAGCAGTTGCTCGCCCGGCTGGGCGGGGTGGAGCTGCTCGCCCGCGGCCCCAAGGTGAAGGGCGCCGTGCGGGCCGCCGGGCTGACGGAGGCGTGGTCGCCGTCCAGCGAGTCCATGGCAGAGGTGCTCGACCGGCTCCTGGAGGAGGGCGTCGAGGGGCGCCGGGTCGCCGTCCAGCTGCACGGCGAACCGCTGCCCGGGTTCGTGGAGTCGCTGCGGGTGGCGGGCGCCGAGGTGGTGGGGGTGCCCGTCTACCGGTGGATGCCGCCGGAGGACATCTCGCCGCTCGACCGGCTCATCGACGCCGCCGTCGCGCGCGGGCTGGACGCGATCACCTTCACCAGCGCGCCCGCGGCCGTCTCGCTGTTCTCGCGGGCGGAGGAGCGCGGGCTGCTGTCCGAGCTGCTCGCCGCCCTGCACCACGACGTGGTGCCGGCCTGCGTCGGCCCCGTCACCGCGCTGCCGCTGCAGGCGCGCGGCGTGGACACCGTCCAGCCGGAGCGGTTCCGGCTCGGGCCGCTGGTGCAGCTGCTGTGCCAGGAGTTGCCGAGCCGGGCCCGGGCGCTGCCGCTCGCCGGTCACCGGGTGGAGATCCGGGGTCATGCGGTGCTGGTGGACGGGGCGTTGCGGCCGGTGCCGCCGGCCGGGATGTCGCTGCTGAGGGCGCTGTCGCGGCGGCCGGGCTGGGTCGTGCCGCGGTCCGATCTGCTGCGGGCACTGCCCGGGGCCGGACGGGACGAACACGCCGTCGAGACGGCGATGGCCCGGCTGCGGACGGCTCTCGGCGCGCCCAAGCTGATCCAGACCGTGGTGAAGCGCGGGTACCGGCTGGCGCTCGATCCGGCCGCGGACGCCAAGTACGCGGACGTCTGAGCGGTTTGCCCGCCCCGGGGCCGCGACTGCCCCGGGGAGTGGCCGCGGACGGGCTGGTTATCGGCTTCCCGCGCTGGCACTGTGAGGGGAAGGGTTCTTCCGGGAGAACGCCCAAGGCGGTGGCGCATGGCACTGGGGACGGTCACGGACTTCCACGAGCTGCGGTTCGACGCCGGGCGGTGTTGTCTCGACCTGCTGGCGACCAGTCACCCCCAGGAACATCTCGACGGCGTCGCGCCGTTGTGCGCGTGGATCCGCGGCTGCGGACTCGTCCCGCCGGGCACCCCGCTGACCCACGCCGACCCCTCGTGGCCGCCCGCCTTCCGGGAACTGCGGCGCAATGTAGGACAGTTGGTGCACGGGTGGCTCGCCCACACCTCCGCCGCCCCCCACGATCTCGCGCTGGCCCGGGTCAACGACGCCGCCCGGATCGCGCCGCCCGTCCCTCGCGCGGTGCGCGGCGAGGACGGCGCGCTGGTGCGCGAGTTGGAACGGCCGCCGGGCTGCGCCGCGCTGCTCGCCGCGGTCGCCCTGGACGCGGTGGAACTGCTCACCGATCCGGTCGCCCGGGGCGGGCTGCGGCAGTGCGCGGGGGACAACTGCCCGATCGTGTACGTCGACACCTCCCGGGGCCGGCGCCGGCGCTGGTGTTCCAGCGAGGTCTGCGGAAACCGGGAACGGGTCGCGCGGCACCGCCGACGCGCCGCGCTCGCGCGCGCCTGAGTCCCCGTCGGGCGCCCTTCCGGGCCGCACTCCGGGTGACCGTCCGCCAACTGCCCTGTCGGGTATGCGGCTTTCGTGGACCCGCGGCCTGGCCGTTGTCGAAGTGATTTCGATTACACACCGTTTACCCCCGGCGGTCGGCGGGCAGTCGGCGCGATCTTGTCGGTGTGGCGGATTTGTAAAGAAAAGACGGTGGGAATGTGCCGCCATGTCCCCCTCGTCATGACACCCGGAAGAAAAGTGTCCCCGCGGTTTGAACGCTCAACACCCCCCCTGCGTACCCGTCGTCGAGCGACCGAACGGGGGATCCCCCGGACACCGGAGGTGGGCGTGCGCAAAGATGCGGCCGTGGCCAATGAACGTGGATCGAGGGCCCGACATCGCATGTCCCAGCCCTCGGAACCTGACGAGGAGCTGATGCGTGCTCTGTATCGGGAGCATGCCGGACCCCTGCTTGCGTATGTCCTGCGCCTGGTTGCCGGAGATCGGCAGCGTGCCGAGGACGTCGTGCAGGAGACGCTCATCCGTGCCTGGAAGAACGCCGGTCAGCTCAATCGGGCGACCGGATCGGTACGCCCCTGGCTGGTGACGGTCGCACGTCGCATCGTCATCGACGGCCACCGCAGCCGGCAGGCCCGGCCGCAGGAGGTCGACCCGTCGCCGCTGGAGGTCATTCCTGCGGAGGACGAGATCGACAAGGCGCTGTGGCTGATGACGCTGTCCGACGCGCTCGACGACCTGACCCCGGCCCACCGGGAGGTGCTCGTCGAGACGTACTTCAAGGGGCGTACCGTCAACGAGGCGGCCGAGACGCTCGGCATACCCAGCGGCACCGTGCGCTCAAGGGTGTTCTACGCCCTGCGATCGATGAAGCTGGCTCTGGAGGAGCGGGGGGTGACGGCGTGATGAGCATTTACGGGGGGTTCGGAGCAGGTGGGCCGGGTATGTCTGGCCCCATGCAGGGATCTGTGGGATCTCCGAGCCCGAGCGAACACGAGACCGTCGGCGCCTACGCCCTCGGCATCCTCGACGACGCCGAGGCGACCGCCTTCGAAGCCCATCTCGCCGGCTGCGAATGGTGCGCCCAGCAGCTCGACGAGCTCGCCGGGATGGAGCCGATGCTGGCCGCGCTCGCGGACCTGCCGGGTTCCGGCACCCCGGCGATCGGCGACTCCCTGTCCGCCCGCCCCAGCCCGCGTCTCGCCGAGCGGCTGGTCGACGAGATCTCCGAGCGTCGCGCGCTCAAGCGCCGCCGCTCCTTCTTCCTGGTGGCGGCCGCGGCCGCGCTGATCATCGGCGGCCCCCTCACGGTGCTGGCCGCGACCGGCGGCGACGGCGGGAGCAAGGGCGTCCAGGCGGGCTCCACCAAGTCCGCGAACGCCGCCAAGGACGCCTTCGACACGCTCGCCCAGCGGGTCTCCGCGACCGACTCCGCCACCAAGGTCTCCGCGACCGTCGCCATGGGCGAGAAGGCGTGGGGCACGGAGATCGGCGTCGAGCTCAAGAACGTCAAGGGCCCGGAGAAGTGCTCGCTGATCGCCGTCGGCAAGAACGGCGAGCGTGAGACGGTCTCCTCCTGGTCGGTGCCGGACTGGGGCTACGGCCTCCCCGACGCCAAGACCGAACAGGCCAAGAACCCGCTCTACGTATCCGGCGGCGCAGCCTTCAAGACCAACGAGATCGACCACTTCGAGGTCATGACCTTCGACGGCAAGAAGCTCGTCCAGGTCGACGCGTAGTCGCGCATGGCTTCGCGGGCCCCCTTCGCGTACGGTTGACGGCTGCCCAGCACGTCAGAAGGGGGCCCGGTGGCCGCTCAGGCACAGCAGGAGACCGTGGTCGGATCGGTCGACGAAGCCGCGCAGGATTCCATGGGGGATTCGGTGCGGGACCGAGAGATCAGCGTCGAACAGGTACACCTCGACCGGGTGTACCGCCGCCTCGAGGAGAAGATCCACGAGGCCGAGTTCCTCATGAACGACGCGGCCCAGCGCGGCCAGGTCGGCACGCCCGGCGCCCTCGCCGAACGGGACGCCCAGGTCTTCCGGGCCGGCGTCCACCTCAACCGGCTCAACAACGAGTTCGAGGACTTCCTGTTCGGGCGGATCGACCTGTTGCTCGGCAAGGACGGCAAGAAGGGCCCGGACGGCGCCTACACCGCCGTCGAGCCCGCCGAGGGCGCCGTCCGCCCCGACAACACGGCCGACATCGCCGAGACGCTGCACATCGGCCGGATCGGCGTCCTCGACTCCGAGTACGCGCCGCTGGTCATCGACTGGCGGGCGCCCGCGGCCGCCCCGTTCTACCGCTCCACCCCCGTCGACCCGGGGCGCGTCGTGCGCCGCCGGGTCATCCGCTCCAAGGGACGGCGCGTCCTCGGCGTCGAGGACGACCTGATGCGTCCCGAGTTGAGAGCGACCCTGGACGGCGGCGAACTGCCCGTCATCGGCGACGGCGCCCTCATGGCCGCCCTCGGCCAGGCCCGCAGCCACACCATGCGCGACATCGTCGCCTCCATCCAGGCCGAGCAGGACCTCGTCATCCGCGCGCCCGCCGCCTCCGTCACGTACGTCGAGGGCGGGCCGGGCACCGGGAAGACCGCCGTCGCGCTGCACCGGGCCGCCTATCTGCTCTACCAGGACCGGCGTCGCTACTCCGGCGGCATCCTGATCGTCTCGCCCACGCCCCTGCTGGTGGCCTACACCGAGGGCGTGCTCCCCTCCCTCGGCGAGGAGGGCCAGGTCGCCATCCGCGCCATCGGCTCCCTCGTCGACGGCGCCGAGGCCACCCTGTACGACTCCCCGGCGGTGGCCCGGGCCAAGGGGTCGTACAGGATGCTGAAGGTGCTGCGCAAAGCCGCCCGCGGCGCACTGGAGAACGGCGCCGACGGCGGCCGGGGCGCGACCCGGGCGACGCAGCTCGGCTTCGACGAGCCCGACGAGGCTCCCGCGCCCGTGGGCACGCCCAGCCGCCTGCGCGTCGTCGCGTTCGGCCGCCGGCTGGAGCTGGAGGCCTCCGACCTGCAGCGCGTCCGGCACAACGCGCTCAGCGGCACCGCCCCGGTGAACCTCCTGCGCCCCCGCGCCCGCAAGCTGCTCCTGGACGCCCTGTGGGAGCGCTCCGGCGCGTCCGGCCGGCACAGCGACCCGGAGCTCGCCGCCGAGCTGCGCTCCTCCTTCGACGAGGACGTGAGCGCCGAGGACGCCTTCATCGCCTTCCTCGACGCCTGGTGGCCCGAGCTCACCCCGCAGGCCGTCCTGCGGGGCATGGCCGACGAACGGCGGCTGGGCCGCTGGGCCCGCCGCATCCTCAACCCCGGCGAGGTCCGCAAGGTCGCCCGCTCCCTCAAGCGCGACGGGCTCTCCGTGCACGACATCGCCATGCTCGACGAGCTCCAGGCGATCCTCGGCGCCCCGGCCCGCCCGCGCAAGAGACGCGAGCTGGACCCGCTGGACCAGCTCAGCGGTCTCGAGGAGCTGATGCCGGTGCGCGAGGAGACGCAGCGCGAGCGCGCCGAGCGGCTCGCGCAGGAGCGCACCGAGTACGCGCACGTCATCGTCGACGAGGCGCAGGACCTCACCCCGATGCAGTGGCGCATGGTCGGCCGCCGCGGCCGGCACGCCACCTGGACCGTCGTCGGCGATCCGGCCCAGTCCTCCTGGTCCGACCCCGACGAGGCCGCCGAGGCCCGCGACGAGGCCCTCGGCTCCCGCCCCCGCCGCCGCTTCCAGCTGACGGTGAACTACCGCAACCCGGCCGAGATCGCCGAGCTGGCCGCCCGGGTGCTGGCCCTCGCCATGCCGGGCGCGGAGTCCCCGTCGGCGGTCAGGTCGACGGGTGTCGTGCCCCGCTTCACGGCCGCCCGCGGCTCCCTGGCGCCGACGGTGCGCGCGGAGGCCGAGCGGCTCCTCGAGCGCGTGGACGGCACCGTCGGCGTCGTCGTCGCCATGAACCGCCGTGAGGAGGCCAGGCGCTGGCTGGCCGGTCTCGGGGACCGTGTGGTGGCGCTCGGCAGCCTGGAGGCCAAGGGCCTGGAGTACGACGCCACGGTCGTCGTCTCGCCGGCGGAGATCGCCGACGAGTCGCCGGCCGGCCTGCGGGTGCTGTACGTCGCCCTCACCCGGGCGACGCAGCAGCTCACGGTGGTGTCCGGGGAGCGGGACGAGCCGGACGGGCACGGGGTGCCGGACCTTCTGCGGGACTGATCGAGGTGAACTGCCCGCACGGGAATGGCGTTCGGGCATCCGTTTGTTAGCCTGGTCGTGACACCGGCTCGATCCAAGCCCCCGGGCCCAACCTTCGTCGCTACGAGCGACCACTTGCCGCGAGGCGAGCATGGCGGGTCGGTGTCATGAACGAGGGGAGAGGCCCGCATCACCTGTGATGCGGGCCTCTTTCCTGTGCCGGGCCGGGCCGCGTCCACCCGTTACGTCGAGAACAAAACGATCGCAATTCGGGGCGGCTTTCACGTACTCGTCGGTAGGTGCGACGATCGGACCGCAATCCCGCGACCCAGCAGTGCAGAGGAAGTCGGCCATGGCAACGGCGCCCAGCGTCTCCTACTCGATGACGGTCCGGCTGGAGGTGCCCGCGAGCGGCACCGCGGTCTCCCAGCTCACCGGGGCCGTCGAGTCCCACGGAGGCTCGGTGACCGGCCTCGACGTCACGGCGTCCGGCCATGAGAAGCTCCGCATCGACGTGACCATCGCCGCCACCTCCACCTCGCACGCCGACGAGATCGTCGAGCAGCTGCGCGGCATCGAGGGCGTCACCCTCGGCAAGGTCTCCGACCGTACGTTCCTGATGCACCTCGGCGGCAAGATCGAGATGGCGTCCAAGCACCCCATCCGCAACCGTGACGACCTCTCGATGATCTACACGCCGGGCGTGGCCCGCGTCTGCATGGCGATCGCCGAGAACCCCGAGGACGCCCGCCGCCTCACCATCAAGCGCAACTCCGTTGCGGTCGTGACGGACGGCTCCGCCGTGCTGGGCCTCGGCAACATCGGCCCGAAGGCCGCGCTGCCCGTCATGGAGGGCAAGGCGGCCCTCTTCAAGCGGTTCGCCGGCATCGACGCCTGGCCGCTGTGCCTGGACACCCAGGACACCGACGCCATCGTCGAGATCGTCAAGGCGATCGCCCCCGGCTTCGCGGGCATCAACCTCGAGGACATCTCAGCCCCCCGCTGCTTCGAGATCGAGGCCCGGCTGCGCGAGGCCCTCGACATCCCCGTCTTCCACGACGACCAGCACGGCACCGCGATCGTCGTCCTCGCCTCCCTCACCAACGCCCTGCGCGTCGTGGGCAAGGGCATCGGCGACGTGCGCGTGGTCATGTCGGGCGCGGGCGCGGCCGGCACGGCCATCCTCAAGCTGCTGATCGCCGCCGGGGTCAAGAACGCGGTCGTCGCCGACATCCACGGCGTGGTCCACGCGGACCGCCCGGACCTCGTCGACGCGGCCCCCGACTCGGCACTGTGCTGGATCGCCGACAACACCAACCCCGAGGGCCTCACCGGCACTCTGAAGGAGGCCGTGCGCGGCGCGGACGTCTTCATCGGCGTCTCCGCCCCGAACGTCCTCGACGGCGACGACGTGGCCGCGATGGCCGAGGGCTCCATCGTGTTCGCGCTCGCGAACCCCGACCCCGAGGTCGACCCGGCGGTCGCCCGCCTGACGGCCGCCGTCGTGGCCACCGGCCGCTCCGACTTCCCCAACCAGATCAACAACGTTCTGGTCTTCCCGGGCGTCTTCCGCGGCCTGCTGGACGCGCAGTCCCGCACCGTCAACACGGAGATGATGCTCGCGGCCGCGAAGGCCCTCGCGGACGTCGTGAGCGAGGACGAGCTGAACGCGAACTACATCATCCCGAGCGTCTTCAACGACAAGGTGGCGGGCGCGGTGGCGGGCGCGGTGCGCGACGCGGCCAAGGCCGCCGGGGCGTCGGCCCCGTAGCCTTTGTAGGCTCTGTCGTGCAGCACGCGGGGGCCCGGGGCGGTCTGTGACGATCGCCACGACGGCCCCCGCACCGGCGCGTCGTGGAACGTCGCGCCGTGGACGGCCCTCTAGGGTTGCGCCCGAGCCGAGCGCTCTCGTGTGACTCCCAAGGGTTGTCTCACGACTCCGAGCGGGTGCCGGATTGGCTTTCCCGCCGCAGGTAGGGGCAGGATGCGTCCCTGGGCGCGAGCACAACGACTTCGCTGTGCCCCACAGGCGGCTCAGCCGCGTGGCACGCCTCAACGGCAAGAAGAACACGGGAGTAACAACATGAACCGCAGTGAGCTGGTGGCCGCGCTGGCCGACCGCGCCGAGGTGACCCGTAAGGACGCCGACGCCGTTCTGGCCGCGTTCGCCGAGACCGTCGGCGAGATCGTCGCCAAGGGCGACGAGAAGGTCACCATCCCCGGCTTCCTGACCTTCGAGCGCACCCACCGTGCCGCTCGCACGGCGCGCAACCCGCAGACCGGTGACCCGATCCAGATCCCGGCCGGCTACAGCGTCAAGGTCTCCGCGGGCAGCAAGCTCAAGGAAGCCGCCAAGGGCAAGTAGGCCTTCGCGTACGCGACGGGATCTGCGTACGAGGCTCAGCAACGCGAATGGGGCGGCTCCCCTCGGGGAGCCGCCCCATCGTCGTACGCGGACAGCGGGTCGGCTAGCCGAGTGCCTTGCCCGGCAGTTCCACCTTCGCGCCGAGCTCGACCAGCTTCTCCATGAAGTTCTCGTAGCCGCGGTTGATGAGCTCGATGCCGTGCACGCGGGAGGTGCCCTGGGCCGCGAGGGCGGCGATCAGGTACGAGAAGCCGCCGCGCAGGTCGGGGATGACCAGATCGGCGCCCTGGAGCTTCGTGGGACCCGACACGACCGCGGAGTGCAGGAAGTTGCGCTGCCCGAAGCGGCAGTCGGAGCCGCCGAGGCACTCGCGGTAGAGCTGGATGTGGGCGCCCATCTGGTTGAGCGCCGAGGTGAAGCCCAGCCGGGACTCGTAGACCGTCTCGTGGACGATCGACAGGCCGGTGGCCTGGGTGAGGGCGACGACCAGCGGCTGCTGCCAGTCGGTCTGGAAGCCGGGGTGCACGTCCGTCTCGAGCGCGATGGACTTCAGGTTGCCGCCGGGGTGCCAGAAGCGGATGCCCTCGTCGTCGATCTCGAAGGCGCCGCCGACCTTGCGGTAGGTGTTCAGGAACGTCATCATCGAGCGCTGCTGGGCCCCGCGGACGTAGATGTTGCCCTCCGTCGCCAGCGCCGCCGACGCCCAGGACGCGGCCTCCAGGCGGTCCGACAGGGCGGCGTGGTTGTAGCCGCCGAGCTTGTCGACGCCGGTGACGCGGATGGTGCGGTCGGTGTCCATCGCGATGATGGCGCCCATCTTCTGCAGCACGCAGATGAGGTCCTCGATCTCCGGCTCCACGGCCGCGTTCGAGAGCTCGGTGACGCCCTCCGCCAGGACGGCCGTCAGCAGCACCTGCTCGGTCGCGCCGACCGACGGGTACGGCAGCCGGATCTTCGTGCCGCGCAGCCGCCGCGGCGCCTCCAGGTACTGCCCGTCCTCGCGCTTCTCGATCGTCGCGCCGAACTGCCGCAGCACCTCGAAGTGGAAGTCGATGGGCCGCCCGCCGATGTCGCACCCGCCGAGGCCGGGGATGAAGGCGTGGCCGAGACGGTGCAGCAGCGGACCGCAGAGGAGGATCGGGATGCGGCTGGAACCCGCGTGGGCGTCGATGTCGGCGACGTTCGCGCTCTCGACGTAGGTCGGGTCGAGCACCAGCTCGCCCGGCTCCTCGCCCGGACGGACCGTCACCCCGTGCAGTTGCAGCAGACCGCGCACGACCCGCACGTCACGGATGTCCGGAACGTTGCGCAGCCGGCTCGGCTCACTGCCCAGCAGGGCGGCGACCATGGCCTTGGGTACGAGGTTCTTCGCACCGCGGACCCGGATCTCGCCCTCGAGCGGGGTGCCGCCGTGGACAAGCAGTACGTCGTCAGAGCCGTTGACGGTCATGTGTCTCGCGTTCCATGGATGGTGGATCAGGGCAGGGCCGTTGGGGTGGGGGCAGGGCCAGATGAGACAGAGTAATCGCCGTCGGCCCCTGTGCCGTAAGCCCGAGGACGCCTCAGGATCGTCATGGCTGTGTCACAACACGAACGGTTCCCCGGCGGGCACACAAGGTCACCGCCGCCCGTCCGTGCGGCGCGTGCGCCCGGTCCGCGTCCGTGCGCCCGTCCGGCTCCCGCGGCCCCCCTCGGCCGACGTCCCACCGGCTCGCACCTCCTCGTTCCCTCGCGCGCACCCTCGCACCCCGCATTGCCTCCCCACTCCGCGGGAAGATGCGGGATCATGTCTGGCATGACCGAGGTGTCCTCGCTCACAGGGCGGCTGCTCGTGGCCACGCCCGCCCTGGCGGACCCGAACTTCGACCGTGCGGTGGTGCTCCTCCTCGACCACGACGAGGAGGGCTCGCTGGGCGTTGTCCTCAACCGGCCCACCCCGGTGGGCGTCGGCGACATCCTGGAGGACTGGGCGGAGCTCGCGGGCGAACCCGGCGTCGTCTTCCAGGGCGGCCCGGTCTCCCTCGACTCGGCCCTCGGGATCGCCGTCATCCCGGGCGGCGGGGCCGTCGACGGCGCCCCGCTCGGCTGGCGCAGGGTGCACGGCGCGATCGGGCTCGTCGACCTGGAGGCGCCGCCGCAGCTCCTCGCCGCGGCTCTCGGCTCCCTGCGGATCTTCGCCGGGTACGCGGGCTGGGGGCCCGGCCAGCTCGAGGACGAGCTCGTGGAGGGCGCCTGGTACGTCGTGGAGTCCGAGCCCGGTGACGTGTCCTCGCCGTCCCCCGAACGGCTCTGGCGCGAGGTGCTGCGCCGCCAGCGCAACGACCTGGCGATGGTCGCCACCTATCCGGACGACGCCTCGCTGAACTGATGCGCGTGAGCATCCCGGCCCGGCTTCAGTACGCTTGGCGCCATGAGCACTCTTGAGCCTGAGACCCAGCCCCAGCCCCAGCGAGGCACGGGGACGGGGACCCTCGTGGAGCCGACGCCGCAGGTGTCGCACGGCGACGGGGACCACGAGCGCTTCGCCCACTACGTCCAGAAGGACAAGATCATGGCGAGCGCCCTCGACGGGACGCCCGTCGTGGCGCTGTGCGGCAAGGTCTGGGTGCCGGGTCGCGACCCGAAGAAGTACCCGGTGTGCCCCATGTGCAAGGAGATCTTCGAGTCCATGGCGGGCGGCGGGGACGACAAGGGCAAGGGCGGCGACAAGAAGTAGCCCGCGCGGCTTCCGGGCCCCCGAGGGCGCGTTTCGACGCGTCTCGGGGGCCTTCGGCGTGTGCGTCGCCGTGCGGGGGTGCGCCGGGCGGCGCCCGGAGGTCACAGATTGGTCCAGACCTCTTGTCGGGGCGATCTCCCGGTCCTAGCCTCCGGTGTGTGGTGCAGACCAGTGCAGCCATCGCGCAGGCCGCTCCCGGAGGTCCTGCGCGCATGCGGTTCCGGAGCCCCGAAGGACTGACGTGACGTCTGCGATGGATCTCGTCCCCGCGCCCCGCTCCGTCGAGGGCCCCATGCGCTGCGGCGTCCTGTTCGGCGAGGACACCACCCTGTGGGCCGCCCCCGGCACGGAGACCGCCGAGCGCTGGCTGCGCACCACGCTCGGCGCGGCGCTCGGCCTGCCCCTGCGGCCCGGACCGCGGGACGCCCGCGACGGCGTACGGCTGTGCCTGGACGACACGCTGGAGCCCGAGGCGTACCGGCTGAGCGTCGTCGCGAATCGGGGCGTCGAGATCCGCGGCGGGGGCCCCTCCGGCGTCTTCTGGGGCGCCCAGACGCTGCGGCAGCTCCTCGGTCCGGAAGCCTTCCGGCGCGCCCCCGTCCGGCCGGGGACCAGGTACGGCGTCCCGCACCAGATCATCGAGGACGCCCCCCGGTTCCGCTGGCGCGGTCTCATGCTCGACGTCGCCCGGCACTTCATGCCCAAGGACGGCGTCCTGCGCTACCTGGACCTGATGGCGGCGCACAAACTCAACGTCTTCCATCTCCATCTGACGGACGACCAGGGCTGGCGGATCGAGATCCGCAGGCATCCCCGGCTCACCGAGGTCGGCTCCTGGCGGGCCCGCACGAAATTCGGCCATGGCGCCTCGCCGCTGTGGGACGACAGGCCGCACGGCGGCTTCTACACCCAGGACGACGTCCGGGAGATCGTCGCGTACGCGGCGCAGCGGCACATCGCCGTCGTCCCCGAGATCGACGTGCCCGGCCACTCGCAGGCCGCGATCGCCGCGTACCCGGAACTCGGCAACACCGACGTCGTCGACACCACCGCCCTCTCCGTCTGGGACACCTGGGGGATCAACCCGAACGTGCTCGCCCCCACCGAGCACACCCTGCGTTTCTACGAGGGGGTCTTCGAGGAGGTGCTGGAACTGTTCCCCTCGGAGTTCGTCCACGTCGGGGGTGACGAATGCCTCAAGGACCAGTGGCGGCGTTCACCGGCCGCCCAGGCCCGCATCGGGGAACTCGGCCTCGCGGACGAGGACCAGCTGCAGTCCTGGTTCATCCGCCACTTCGACACCTGGCTCGCCGCGCGCGGGCGGCGCCTCATCGGCTGGGACGAGATCCTGGAGGGCGGGCTCGCGGACGGTGCGGCCGTGTCCTCCTGGCGCGGCTACGCGGGCGGGATCGCCGCCGCGCGGGCCGGACACGACGTGGTGATGTGCCCGGAGCAGCAGGTGTACCTCGACCACCGGCAGGCGGCCGGAGCGGACGAGCCCGTGCCGATCGGCTACGTCCGCACCCTGGAGGACGTCTATCGGTTCGACCCCGTTCCCTCGGAGTTGACGCCGGAACAGGCGCGGCACGTGCTCGGCGCGCAGGCCAACCTGTGGACCGAGGCGATGGAGGACCACACGCGCGTGGACTACCAGGCCTTTCCCCGCCTCGCCGCCTTCGCCGAGGTCGCCTGGAGCGACCTGCCCGCCCCGCGGGAACGGGACTTCGCCGGCTTCGAGCGGCGGATGCGGGCCCACTACGCGCGGCTCGACGCCCTGGGCGTCAGCTACCGCCCGCCGGACGGACCCCGGCCGTGGCAGCGGCGCCCCGGCGTCCTCGGGCGGCCCCTCGAGGGAAGGCCCCCGAACCGGTGATCCGGGGCGTCACGGCAAAACCCCGGCAGGGTCACCGAAGAGAGGCAATTCGCGCGCACCGGTGATGCCGTGTGAAAACGGACCATCTGTGCGACGAGGTGGGCGAATGCCTCCTAGCGGACCCCCGCGCTCGGGTGTTGCGAAGATGTGCCAGAGTTGCCACGTCCGCCCTGTCAGCACGTACCGTACGGCAACACAGGTGGGACCAGGTGGGGCAGCGGGAAGGGGCAGCCGGTTTTGAGCACGCATGCACCGCAGGCGGCGCAGGCCGTCACGCTGCCCACGACTCTGGACGACGCCGTGGCGGCCCTGGCGGCCATGCCCGCGGCCGTTCCCGTGGCCGGCGGCACCGACCTGATGGCCGCCGTGAACTCGGGGCAGCTGCGCCCCGCCGGCCTGGTGGGCCTCGGCCGGATCAGCGAGATCCGCGGCTGGCAGTACCAGGACGGCCACGCACTGCTCGGGGCCGGACTCACCCACGCGCGCATGGGCCGCCCCGACTTCGCCGCCCTGATCCCGGCGCTCGCCGCGGCCGCCCGTGCCGCGGGGCCGCCGCAGATCCGCAACGCGGGCACCCTGGGCGGCAACGTCGCCTCGGCCGCGCCCACGGGCGACGCGCTGCCCGTGCTGGCCGCGCTGGAGGCGACCCTGATCGTCGCGGGCCCGGGCGGAGCCCGCCGGGAGGTCCCGGTGTCGCACCTGCTGGCCGGCATGGAGATGCTGCGCGGCGGCGAGCTCATCGGGTACGTGCGCGTGCCCCTGCTGCACGCCCCGCAGGTCTTCCTGAAGGCCACCGGCCGCACCGGCCCGGGCCGCGCGGTGGCATCCGTGGCGCTGGTCCTCGACCCCGCGCGGCGCGGCGTCAGATGCGCGGTGGGCGCCATAGCGCCGATGCCGCTGCGGCCGCTCGAGGCCGAGCAGTGGGTCGCCCGGCTGATCGACTGGGACAACGGCCGCGCGATCGTCCCCGAGGCCCTCACGGCCTTCGGCGAGTACGTCGCCGCCGCCTGCATCCCCGACCCGGCGCCCGGCGTGGACGGCTCCGTGCCGGAACTCCCGCCCGCCGTACTGCACCTGCGGCGCACCGTCGCCGCACTGGCCCGACGAGCACTGGGGAGGGCGCTGTCGTGACCGACGAGCAGCAGGGGCCCGGACACGGACAGGAGAACGGGCAGGACCAGGGCGCGCCGCAGGGCGTCGGCCGCTGGGACCCGCTGCCCCACGGGGACTACGACGACGGCGCGACCGCCTTCGTGAAGCTCCCCGAGGGCGGCATCGACGCCCTTCTCGCGGGCCGCGGCGACAGCCCGCTCGCCGCGCCGGGCCACGGGTACGTGCCGCCGCAGATAGCGGTGGCGCCCCCCGCGGACGACGCCGCCACCTGGGCGGCCCCGGCCGGCGGCAGCGACTGGCCCGTCGCGCAGGACACCCCGCAGACGGTGGGAGACGACCGCTTCAGCTACAACCCGGGCGCGACCGGCCAGTGGACGTTCGAAGACACCTCGGCGGGCCCGGGCGCGCCGCAGTCCGCCCCCGCCCCGGGCCACGACGTGACCGGCCAGTGGTCGATCCCCGTCGCGGGCGGCGACCTTCCCGACGAATCGGGCGAGTTCACCTCGTCGTCCCTGGTCGAGCAGTGGGGCAGCACGCCCCCGGCCACCCTGCCCGGCGGCGCGTCCGCACCCTGGGCGACGGACCCGTCCGGCACGGCGCACCAGCCGTGGGCGCCGCCCGCCGACGAGGGCGGTCCGGCCGCCCGCCGGGCGACGGACCCGGCGCCGTACGGGCACGCGCCCGCGCACCCGTCGCCGCACGAGACCGGGACCGGGTTCGCGACGGAGCACGATCCGTCGGCCGCGGCCCCCGACCGGGTCCGCCCCGACGCCGAGCACACCGGCGAGCACCCGCACCCGGGCGGCGCGTTCGCCCCGGAGGTCTCCGCCGAGGCCTACACGGTGCCCGCCGACGGTCCCGCCGCGACCGCCCGGCAGGCCGCTGAGGCCGAGGAGGCCGCCGAGGGGCCCGGGGAGCTGGAGGCCGCCCGCGACGCCGCCCACGGCCCCGCGGAAGCCGTCCACCGGCCCGCGCAGCCGCCCACCGGGCCGGCCGCCGCGGACGACGACGCACCCGCCGGCGACGACCCGCAGACCTCCGCCCCGCATGCCTCCGACCCGCAGACCTCCGCCCCGCACGCCTCCGACCCGCAGCCGGCGGCCGACGAGGGCGCCGACGACGCCCCGCCGCCGTTCCACGAGGAACACCCCCTCGCCGGTTACGTACTGCGCGTCAACGGCTCCGACCGCCCCGTCACCGACGCCTGGATCGGCGAGTCCCTGCTCTACGTGCTGCGCGAGCGGCTCGGCCTCGCGGGCGCCAAGGACGGCTGCTCGCAGGGCGAGTGCGGCGCCTGCAACGTGCAGGTGGACGGACGGCTCGTCGCCTCCTGCCTGGTCCCGGCCGTCACCACCGCCGGCAGCGAGATCCGCACCGTCGAGGGGCTGGCCGTCGACGGACAGCCCTCGGACGTGCAGCGGGCCCTCGCCGCCTGCGGGGCCGTGCAGTGCGGCTTCTGCGTGCCCGGCATGGCGATGACCGTGCACGACCTGCTCGAGGGCAACCCGGCGCCGTCCGAGCTGGAGGCCCGCCAGGCCCTGTGCGGCAACCTGTGCCGCTGCTCCGGCTACCGGGGCGTCCTGCAGGCCGTCCAGGACGTCGTCGCCGAACGCCAGGCGCACGCCGACGCCGAGACGGACGGCGACGAAGCACGTATCCCCCATCAGGCGGGCCCGGGCGCGGGCGGCGTGCACGCGTCGGCGTTCGAGAACCCGGCACAGCCCCACCCGCATGACCCCGCATACGGGCAGGGCCAGGACGGAGGCCAGGCGTGACGAACGAAACCGCCACCGCGACGACCCCCGTGGACGCCGCCCCGGCCCCCGACCCGGCCCCGCACGGCCTCGGCGTGTCCCTGCAGCCCGCCGACGCGCGCGCCAAGACGGAGGGCACCTTCCCGTACGCGGCCGACCTGTGGGCCGAGGGCCTGCTCTGGGCGGCCGTCCTGCGCTCACCGCACCCGCACGCGCGCATCGTGTCCATCGACACGTCCCACGCGCGTGAGATGCCGGGCGTGCGGGCCGTCGTCACCCACGAGGACGTTCCGGGCCGCGCGCTGCACGGCCGGGGCACCGCGGACCGGCCGGTGTTCGCCTCCGAGGTGGTCCGCCACCACGGCGAGCCCATCGCGGCCGTCGCCGCCGACCACCCCGACACCGCGCGCATGGCCGCCGCGGCCGTCATCGTCGAGTACGAGACGCTCGACCCGGTGATCGACCCGGAGCAGGCCTTCGAGGCGGAGCCCCTGCACCCCGACGGCAACCTGATCCGGCACATCCCGCTGCACCACGGCGACCCCGACGCGGCCGGCGTCGTCGTCGTCGAGGGCCAGTACCGCATCGGGCGCGCCGACCCCGCCCCCATCGGCGCCGAGGCCGGCCTCGCCGTGCCCCGTCCCGACGGCGGCGTGGAGCTCTACCTCGCCTCCACCGACCCGCACGCCGACCGCGACACGGCCGCCGCCTGCTTCGGACTCGACCCCGAACGGGTGAAGATCGTCGTCACCGGAGTGCCCGGCGCCACCGCCGACCGCGAGGACCAGGGCTTCCAGCTCCCGCTGGGCCTGCTGGCCCTCAGGACCGGCTGTCCGGTGAAGCTCACGGCGACCCGCGAGGAGTCCTTCCTCGGCCACGCCCACCGCCACCCCACACTGCTGCGCTACCGCCACCACGCCGACGCCGAGGGCCGGCTGGTGAAGGTCGAGGCGCAGATCCTGCTGGACGCCGGCGCCTACGCGGACACCTCCGCCGAGGCCCTGGCCGCCGCCGTCTCCTTCGCCTGCGGCCCCTACGTGGTGCCGAACGCCTTCATCGAGGGCTGGGCGGTGCGCACCAACAACCCGCCGTCGGGCCATGTGCGCGGCGAGGGCGCGATGCAGGTCTGCGCCGCCTACGAGGCGCAGATGGACAAACTGGCGAAGAAGCTCGGCGTCGACCCGGCGGAGCTGCGGCTGCGCAACGTCATGGCGACCGGGGACGTCCTGCCCACCGGCCAGACGGTCACCTGCCCCGCCCCCGTCGCCGAACTCCTCCAGGCAGTCCAGGAGTTCCCCCTCCCGTCGCTCCCCAAGGACGCGCCCGAGGAGGACTGGCTGCTGCCCGGCGGCCCCGAGGGCGCGGGCGAACCGGGCGCGGTGCGCCGCGGCGTCGGCTACGGCCTGGGCATGGTCCACATGCTGGGCGCGGAGGGGGCCGACGAGGTCTCCACCGCCACCGTGAAGGTCCAGGACGGCGTCGCGACGGTGCTGTGCGCGGCGGTCGAGACCGGGCAGGGCTTCACCACGCTGGCCCGTCAGATCGTCCAGGAGACGCTGGGCGTCGACGAGGTCCACGTGGCCCCCGTGGACACCGACCAGCCCCCCGCGGGGCCCGGCTGCCGGGGCCGTCACACCTGGGTCTCGGGCGGCGCGGTGGAGCGTGCGGCGAAGATGGTCCGCACGCAGTTGCTCCAGCCGCTGGCGCACAAGTTCGGCATGTCCACGGAACTGCTGCAGATCACCGACGGCAAGATCACCTCCTACGACGGCGTCCTGTCGACGACCGTCACGGAGGAGATGCACGGCAAGGAGCTGTGGGCGACCGCGCAGTGCCGCCCGCACCCCACCGAGCCGCTGGACGCGGCCGGCCAGGGCGACGCCTTCGTCGGCCTCGCGTTCTGCGCGATCCGCGCGGTCGTGGACGTCGACATCGAACTCGGCTCGGTGCGGGTCGTGGAACTCGCCGTCGCCCAGGACGTCGGCCGGATCCTGAACCCGGCCCAGCTCGCCGCCCGCATCGAGGCGGGCGTGACGCAGGGCGTGGGCATCGCGCTCACCGAGAACCTGCGCACCCCCCGCGGCCTGATCCGCCACCCCGACCTCACCGGCTACGCCCTGCCGACGGCCCTGGACGCCCCGGACATCCGGATCGTCAAACTGGTCGAGGAGCGGGACGTGGTCGCGCCGTTCGGGGCGAAGGCGGCCAGCGCGGTCCCGGTCGTCACCTCGCCGGCGGCGATCGCCTCCGCCGTCCGCGCCGCGACGGGCCGCCCCGTCAACCGCCTCCCGATAAGGCCGCAGGCCGCGGTGGTGACCGACCGGTGAGCGACCCGGCGGCGGGCGATCCGACGGCGGGCGATCCGACGGGTGAGCGCCGGCCCGAAGCCCGGCAGTACGAACCCCCGCCGAGCGCAGGCAAGCTGCTGCTCTGGATCCTGCTGTTCGTGACGGCGGCGCTGGCCGTCGTGCTGGGCGGCGTCTACTTCACATGACGGGCCCGTACCGGCGTCCCGTGTTCGCGGGCGCGCACCGGCGTCCCATGAACACGGAGCGGGACCGGGAGATCCGGGCGGGAAGGGAACGCGCGGGGCCTGCGTGACGTCTTCCGGTGAGGACCGGTGTCGGCGCAGCGGGCGAAACCCCCCGGCGCGTTCGGGCGTCGCCGCTGGTCGGAGTCGTTGTCAGTGGGTCCGCATAGGCTGCGGAGCAGTGGGACGGCGCACGCAACTTCCGCCAGGGGGACCGATGGGCACGACCAGGACCACCACCGCCATCACGACGATCACTTTCACCGAGGCCGAGCTGAACCCGTACGTCGCATCCGCCCCCGCCCGCCGCCGGCTCACCGGCCCGGGCCTGCCGGGCCGGCCGGGCGACGGCCCCCTGATGACGATCGAGGCACCGCGCACCGGCGCTCCGGGCACGGTCGCGGACGTCACGGGCCGCCCCGACGCCCACCCGGCGGCGGAGCTGCGCGACCGGCGGGCGACAGGCGGCATCCTGGGCGCCGGCCGCCGTGCGGCGGAGACCGTCCTGCTCGACGGAATGACGGGAGAGATCTCGACGACGTACTTCTTCCACGACCGCCTCGGCCTGATGGACGCCCCGCCGCTCGCCCCGTCCCTGGAGAAGCTGTTCCGCTGCGCCACGGCCGTGGACGAACTGGCGGCCCTGCGCGGGCAGTTCGCCTGCTACGCCGGCCGGCTCGGGCGAGAGGCGGTGGCCGAGGCCTCCCGCCGGTTGCTGGCGGTGTTCGAGGCGGGCGCCGAAGGCCCGGGCGACGCCTCCGCCCTGTTCTGGAAGCTGGCCGCGGTGATCCGTCCGCTGGCCCTGGTGGCCGGCCCGGTCACGACGTCCGGTCTGGCCCTGGACCTGCCGGTCCGGCTGCTGGACGAGGAGTTCGGCTCCGCCGGCGTCGTCCGCTTCGAGGACGTCGACCTGCCTGCCGCACTCGCGCACGCTCCGACCCGGCGCTTCCTGCGCGCGACGGGCCTGCCGGAGGAGGCCGTCCCGTTCTCGCTGGAGACGGACCTGCCCCTGCGGACGCTCGCCGAGCACCACACGGAGCACCACGCCTACGACGGGGCCGACGACGGGGCCGACGACGGGGCAGACGACCGCGGCGGCGCCGGCGGCGGGAACCGGCTTCCGGCGCACGCCGACCGCCTCATCCGGCTGGGAAGCCTCGCCGAGGACACCAGCCTCGTCCTGGACGGCGCCACGGGCGCGGTGCTGAGCTGGAGCGCGCCCGGCCTCACCCTGCGTCCGCTCAACGCCGACATCTCCACCCTCGCGTTCAGCCTCTGGCTGCTGAGGCGCGAGCGGGCCCTGGACGCGGTGCGCGAACTGACCGAGGCCTACGGCCGGCTCGCCGACACGATGTCCCGCACCCTGGCCACGGTCGACCGGGTCCCCCCGCCCGGCCCGATCCCCTGCGACGCCGCCCCGGCCGCTCCCACAACCCCCTGACAAGCCTCGACGCACCCCGCGCCGCCCGGCGTCCTGCGCGGAACGGGGCGGAGCGGGTCCGCAGGACGCGTGGTCGATCGAGACGCCGACCGAGACGGGCGACGGAAAGGGCGGCGCCCCGGCCGGGGCGCCGCCCTTTCCGTCTGCCTGGTCAGGCGCTGGAGACCGCGACGGGATTCGAACCCGTGTAACTCGCTTTGCAGGTTTGTCGGTGCTGGTCAGAGCATGATCCACAACCGTTCGACCTCGTTCATTCCCGTACTTCCGTCCGGAGCGTGGACCACGGTGAACGGCTCTGGACGGGGATGAATGAGACGGAAACTGAGACGGAGCGGCCTCCGACCCCGTCAGGCCTGATCTGCGGATTCAGGTACGAGTCGGCTCGTGAAGCCGCGGTCGCGTAGCCGCTCGAACGCGGCCCTGATGGCGTCGGGAATCTCCTGCTCGATCATGAATCCCTGCCGGGGGTAGATCATGAGTCGCTGCTGTGCGCCGACCATCATGTCGAGGACAAGGCGCGCGTCCCCGATCGAGTCGACGTATTCGGGGAGCGTCATGGGGGTGGACGCACACACCCATTCGACACCCGGCCACAGCTTCCGGGCGGTCGCGTACGAGCGCCGTTCCTCGTACGGCTTGCTGATCAGCAGGACCGACGAGACGGGCACGTGCCGTTCTTCAAGGATCGCGCGAGAGAAGCGGATGTTGTCCCCGGTGTTGCGCGCGTTGGGCTCGACCAGGATCGCGCCCGCCGGCACCCCCAGCTCTACGGTGCGTTCGCGGTAGTGCTCGGCTTCGCCGCGCGGCATCCGCTCCTGCGTCGTACGGCTGGTCGCTCCGGTGAAGACGACGAGCGGGAACATGCTCCGGTGATAGAGGTCCGCTGTGGTGTCGGCCACCCCCAAGTCGTGGCTGCCGAGACCGACGGCCACAGAGCACGGGCGGGGCTCATGGCCCATCTGCTGGAAGTCCCAGAGCTTCTGAGCATCCGACCATGCCTGCACCGAGATCACTTGCTGACGCCCTCCGCCTCTGTCTTCGCCGAGTCGGGCACCTTGAAGTCGTACGACCATGCGAACCGACTGGCCGCGTGCACCCCGATGGCGAACTCAACCACGGTATCCCCGGCTTGGGGGCCCACCGTCTCGACAGGCTCAAGCCCGAGCACATCGAGGTGTTCTACGCGAACATGCAGGCCAACGGCAGCAAGTCCGGGACGGCTCACCAGGTACATCGCACCTTTCGCACCGCCCTCAATGAGGCCGTGCGGCGAGGACACCTCGGTAGGAACCCCGTTCAGTTGGCCGAGGCCCCAAAGACAGGGGAGTACGAGGTGGAGCCCTACAGCGTCCAAGAGGTTCAGCGGTTGCTCAAGGCCGCTGACCAGCATCGCAACTCTGCACGGTGGGCCATCGCCCTCGCCCTCGCCCTCGGACTGCGCCAGGGCGAGGTGTTGGGGCTGAAGTGGGAGGACGTGGACCTTGAGGGTGGGTTCCTCGTTGTCCGCCGCAGTCGCCACCGGCCGCAGTACGCCCACGGGTGCACAGAGCCCTGCGGACGCAAAGCGGCCGGGTACTGCCCGGATAGGCGGCGAACCAACCCAGAGTTGTCCACCACCAAGTCCCGCGCCGGCCGCCGTGCGGTAGGTCTCCCCGAACAGCTTGTTGACCTTCTCGGCGCGCACCTCAAGGCACAGAAAGCGGAGCGGGAGACGGCCGGGAAGCGCTGGGAGGAGAACGGCCTTGTCTTCCCGGACGAGCACGGCCGTAGTCCGTCCCATCGCCGGGACTGGTCAGAGTGGAAGGCCCTTCTGACAGAGGCGAAGGTCCGGGACGGGCGTTTGCGCGACGCGCGCCACACGGCCGCGACGGTTCTGCTCATCCTCGGAGTCCCCGAGCGCGCGGTCATGGGGCTCATGGGGTGGTCGACGACCGCCATGGCTGCTCGGTATCAGCACATGGTGGACGCCGTGCGGACAGACATCGCGAAACAGGTTGATGCTCTCATCTGGCGTTCGCCCGATGATCGTGTGTAGGCCGACGAAGAGATGGATGAGTACGTCCATGGGCCAAGATCATGGACCAAGGATGTGGCGGGAATTACAACCACCCGAATGGCGTAAGGTTTCGGAACTCTTTCGAGTGAAGCGCAGAGTGGGACTGGGTACGGCGCTTGCCGGTTTCTCCAGCTGAGAGGCGCAGTGCGCCCGGCTGCACCTCAGATGTGCACGCATGCACACGCGGGCCCGTTGTTAACGTCCTTGCAGCTGAGCGGGGGGCTAATTGGACGCCCAGGGCCTCGCAAACCGACGGGTGCACACCCCCCGCTCAGTGACCCCCTGCACTGCTATGCGAGGAGGACACATCCGTTGTCACACATCGCGCACTGGATCGCAAACCTTGTGCACCGCGTTCGAGCCGCCAGGCACCGTGCCCTTCACGGCTGCAAGAGGCTTAGGGACGGGGCAGCGCGTTTGAACGGGGCCTTGCGCCGTCGGTGGCGATCGCTCTCCGAGGAGGCGCTGAAGGGAGCCGCTCGGCAGCTGGGCGCAGTCTGCGTCGCCATCGTTTGGTGGTGGTGGACGCAGAGGTGAAGTCGTGTGAAGCCGCCTACGGCTGAGTGCCCCTCCGTCAGTTGGTTGCTGCTGACGTGTGGACCAGCTAACTGAGACGGAAACTGAGACGGACGGCCAGAAGGGCGGCACCCCGCGAGGGTGTCGCCCTTCTGGTCTGCCCTGGTCAGGCGCTGGAGACCGCGACGGGATTCGAACCCGTGTAACTCGCTTTGCAGGCGAGTCCCTGAGCCTCTCGGGCACACGGTCAGGTCGGCGGCGGGACCTCGGCCCCGCCGGACTTGATGTGACGACCGTACGGGCGGCACCGGACCGGGCTCAAGCAACCGGCCGGTGCCGCAACGGGACTGCCATACGCCGTTCATGAAAGCGGGTCGGGAGTCGCCTGGGGGGCGAGTGGAGGGTGGCTGCAGGGCGGGTCCTAGTACCGAGGTCCCGGGCGATGATCCGTCTTCCGACAGGGGTCAACCTGGCTTGCGCACCTTACGCTGGCGGCCATGGCTGCCCTCGAATCCCGCGACGCCGTCGCCGCCGACATCCCGGAGAGCCCCGACACGTCACCGGGTCCCGACGAGACCGTCCTCGGACGCCCCTACCGCGCCCTCAGCATCGGCATCGTCTCCGTCGTGCTGCTCATCGCCTTCGAGGCGACCGCCGTCGGCACGGCCATGCCCGTCGCGGCGCGGGAGCTCGACGGGGTGTCGCTCTACGCGTTCGCGTTCTCGGGGTACTTCACGACGAGCCTCTTCGGGATGGTGCTCGCCGGGCAGCTGTCGGACCGCCGCGGCCCGCTCGGGGCGCTCGCGGGCGGGATCGCGGCCTTCGCGGCGGGGCTCGTGCTCTCCGGGAGCGCCGCGACCATGTGGGTGTTCATCCTCGGGCGGGCCGTGCAGGGGCTCGGGGGCGGGCTGGTGATCGTCGCGCTGTACGTCGTCGTCGGACGCGCCTATCCGGAGCGGCTGCGGCCCGCGATCATGGCCGCGTTCGCCGCGTGCTGGGTCGTGCCCTCGGTGGTGGGCCCGCTGGCCGCGGGGGCGGTGACCGAACGGCTGGGATGGCGCTGGGTCTTCCTCGGGATACCGGTCCTCGTCGTGCTTCCGCTCGCGCTGGCGCTGCCCCGGATACGGCGTCGGGCGGGCGGTCCGGTGGCGGGCGCGGCCGTCGCGGCCTTCGACCGGCGGCGGATCCGCCTCGCGCTCGGCATCTCCCTCGGGGCCGGACTCCTGCAGTACGCCGCGCAGGATCTGCGGCCGCTTTCCGCGGCGCCCGCCGTCGCGGGGTGCGCGCTGCTCGTCCCCGCCGTGCTCGGACTCCTGCCGCGCGGCACCTGGCGGGCGGCACGCGGGCTGCCCTCGGTCGTGCTGCTGCGCGGTCTGGCCGCCGGATCCTTCATCGCCGCCGAGTCCTTCGTGCCGCTGATGCTCGTCACCCGGCGCGGACTGAGCCCGACCCTCGCCGGGCTCTCGCTCGCCGCCGGCGGAGGGACCTGGGCGCTGGGTTCGTGGGTGCAGTCGCGGCCGAGGGCGGAGCCGTACCGGCAGCGCCTCACCGTGCTCGGGATGGTGCTCGCGGCCGCCGCGATCGCCGCGGCGCCGAGCGTCCTGGTGGCCTCTGTGCCCGTCTGGACAGTGGCCGTCGCCTGGGGCTTCGGGTGTTTCGGGATGGGGCTCGTCATCTCCTCGACCAGCGTGCTGTTGCTGCAGCTGTCCGCGCCCGAGGAGGCCGGCGCCAACTCCGCCGCCCTGCAGATCTCGGACGGTCTCTCCAACGTGCTGCTGCTCGCCGTGGGGGGCGCGGCCTTCGCGGCGCTCGGCGGCGGCGGCGTCGCGCACGCCGTCACGACCGCCGACGGCTCCCCGCATCCGGCCGCCTTCGCCGCCGTCTTCCTGTCGATGGCCGCTGTGGCGCTCGCGGGCGCCTGGGTGGCGACCCGGCTGCACGAGCGGCCGGCGCGACCGGGGCCTGCGGCCCGTTGACCGGGCCCTGCGGCCCAGTGACCGGTGCGGGCGTCCGGCGCGCGGCGCGGGGGCGACGCGGCCGCGCGGCGGTCGCGCGACGGCCGGACGTTGTGAGCTGGGTCCCACCCGCGGGCGACGCGGCCTCGTCGGCGCGTTGACATCCGGGCCGCCGGTAGGGTGGCCCGGTTGTCATACGTAGCCGAGTAACGTGCAGCCCGACCCCCCGAACCGGAGACCGTGACTACCACCGCCGCCACCTCCACCTCCCACCACCTGTCGCCCGCCTTCCCCGGCCGCGCCCCCTGGGGCACCGCCGGCAAGCTGCGGGCCTGGCAGCAGGGGGCGATGGAGAAGTACCTCCAGGAGCAGCCGCGCGACTTCCTTGCCGTCGCCACACCCGGCGCCGGCAAGACGACGTTCGCGCTGACCCTCGCCTCCTGGCTGCTGCACCATCACGTCGTGCAGCAGGTGACCGTGGTCGCGCCGACCGAGCACCTGAAGAAGCAGTGGGCGGAGGCGGCGTCCCGGATAGGCATCCGGCTCGATCCCGAGTACAGCGCCGGACCGCTCAGCAAGGACTACCACGGCGTCGCCGTGACCTACGCGGGCGTCGGCGTGCGCCCGATGCTGCACCGCAACCGCAGCGAGCAGCGCAAGACCCTCGTCATCCTCGACGAGATCCACCACGCCGGCGACAGCAAGTCGTGGGGTGAGGCGTGCCTCGAGGCGTTCGAGCCGGCGACCCGCCGCCTGGCGCTCACCGGCACGCCGTTCCGGTCTGACACCAACCCCATCCCGTTCGTGACGTACGAGGAGGGCGACGACGGCATCCGGCGGTCCGCCGCCGACTACACCTACGGGTACGGGTCTGCGCTCGCCGACCACGTCGTGCGGCCCGTCATCTTCCTCTCCTACAGCGGCAACATGCGCTGGCGGACGAAGGCGGGCGACGAGATCGCGGCCCGGCTCGGCGAGCCGATGACGAAGGACGCGATCAGCCAGGCCTGGCGCACCGCCCTCGACCCGCGCGGCGAGTGGATGCCGAGCGTGCTGCGCGCCGCCGACCAGCGTCTCACCGAGGTCAGGAAGGCCATCCCGGACGCCGGTGCGCTCGTCATCGCCTCCGACCAGGACTCCGCCCGCGCCTACGCCAAGCTGATCCGGGAGATCACCGGCTCCAAGGCGACCCTCGTCCTGTCCGACGACACCGGCGCGTCCAGCCGCATCGACGACTTCAGCGGCAGCACCGACCGGTGGATGGTCGCCGTGCGCATGGTGTCCGAGGGCGTCGACGTGCCGCGGCTGGCGGTCGGGGTGTACGCCACCACCATCTCCACACCGCTCTTCTTCGCTCAGGCCGTGGGACGTTTCGTGCGGTCCCGGCGGCGCGGCGAGACCGCCTCCGTCTTCCTGCCGACCGTGCCCGACCTGCTCGGTTTCGCGGGGGAGATGGAGCGCGAGCGCGACCACGTCCTCGACAAGCCCAAGAAGCAGGGCGAGGAGGATCCGTACGCCGAGTCCGAGAAGGAGATGGACGAGGCGAACCGCGAGCAGGACGAGGACACCGGCGAACAGGAGCAGTTCGCCTTCGAGGCGCTGGAGTCCGAGGCCGTCTTCGACCGGGTGACGTACAACGGGGCCGAGTTCGGCATGCAGGCCCACCCGGGCAGCGAGGAGGAGCAGGACTACCTCGGCATCCCGGGGCTGCTCGAGCCCGACCAGGTGCAACTGCTGCTGCAGAAGCGGCAGGCCAAGCAGATCGCGCACAGCAAGAAGCGGCCGGACGCCGAGGCCGACCTGCTGGAGCTGCCCGCGGAGCGGCGGCCGGTCGTCTCGCACAAGGAGATGATGGAGCTGCGCAAGCAGCTCAACACCATGGTGGCCGCGTACGTGCACCAGAGCGGCAAACCGCACGGGGTGATCCACACCGAGCTGCGGCGGGTGTGCGGCGGACCGCCGAGCGCGGAGGCGACGGCGGGACAACTGCGCCAGCGCATCGCCAAGGTGCAGGAGTGGGCGACCCGGATGAAGTGAGTCCGGTCGCCCGGGCGCACGACTGGGTGACCCGGACGAGGTGAGTCCCGCCGGGACCGCGGCGACCGTCGCGATCGCGGCGACGGTGATGGCGGTGGCGCGTCCCCGCGGTCCCGTCCGGCTCACAGGCCCCGTCCGTTCCCGGGGGCGCATGCGACGCTGCCACGCTCCGTACGTATCGGGATAAATGCAGGTAGTCCCTACCGGCCGTTGACCGGATTCTGGACGGAGCCTTCCGCTCAGCGAACCGGCTTCGCTACTGTCCCGCTACGCACACGCCCCGTGGCAGCGCCGCCGCGGAGCGCAGCCGTGAAGCGACCGGGCCCGGAGACGCCGGGCCCGTCTGTCGATCGGCGGCCTCTGTGGCGCGTCACTGACGGGACTCGGTGACGCCCCGCCGCGACGGAGGCAGCCGACCTCACCACTTAAGGAGTGGGCGTCGTGACCGCGGAGACCTCTCAGACGCTCGACCGGGGACTGAAAGTCCTCAAGCTGCTGGCCGACACCGACCACGGGCTGACCGTCACCGAGCTTTCCAACAAACTGGGCGTCAACCGGACCGTTGTGTACCGGTTGCTCGCCACGCTGGAGCAGCACGCGCTCGTACGGCGTGACCTGGGCGGACGAGCCCGGGTCGGCCTCGGGGTGCTGCGGCTCGGCCGCCAGGTGCATCCGCTGGTGCGGGAGGCCGCGCTGCCCGCGCTGCGCTCGCTGGCCGAGGACATAGGCGCGACCGCGCATCTGACGCTGGTGGACGGGACGGAGGCGCTCGCCGTAGCCGTCGTCGAGCCGACCTGGACCGACTACCACGTGGCCTACCGGGCGGGGTTCCGGCATCCGCTGGACCGGGGGGCGGCCGGCCGGGCCATCCTCTCCGCCCGGCAGAAGACGGCGCGTCACGCGGACGAGCCCGGCTACACGCTGACGCACGGTGAGCTGGAGGCCGGCGCGAGCGGCGCGGCCGCCCCGCTGCTGGGCGTGACCGGCGTCGAGGGCAGCGTGGGCGTGGTGATGCTGGCCGACGCCGTGCCGGAGCGGGTCGGGCCACGCGTCGTGGACGCGGCCCGCGAAGTGGCGGAGGCGCTGCGCTGACCGCAGCCGGGCCGCACGACCCGCGCCACCCCGGCCCGGGCGCGCCCCGCACTCCGGCAGCCCCGCATTCCGGCAGCCCCGCACTCCGGCAGCCCCGCATTCCGGCAGCCTCGCTCACGCTCGGCCCGCGTCGTTCACGCGCGATCCGCGTCGTTCACGCGCGATCCGCGTCGTTCACGCGCGGTGGCGGTGGCGGTGGCGGTGGCGGTGGCGGGGGCGGGCGGGGCGGGTGGTGTGCGGGTCGGGCGGCGTGCCGGCGTGCGGGTGGCTCGAGTGTGGGCGTCGTGCGGCCGCGGGCCGCGGCACCTCGTCACGTTAGATTGACTCCGTGCTCTCTCGCCTCTCACGCCCCCGGGCTCTCGCCGTCTGCGCCCTGCCCCTCGTGGCGCTGCTCGCCACGGCCGCGTTCGCGCCGCTGCCGTTCTCGGTGGCGCAGCCGGGGATGACGGCGAACGTCCTCGGCGACAACCAGGGCACCCCGGTGATCACGATCTCCGGCGCTCCCGTGCGGGACACCAGCGGGCAGCTGCGCATGACGACGATCGAGGCGACAGGCCCCGACGCGCACGTCAAGCTCGGTGACGTCCTCGACGGCTGGTTCCGCACCGACCAGGCGATCATGCCGCGCGAGGCGGTGTACCCCAGCGGGGAGAGCACCAAGGAGATCGAGCGGCACAACACCGAGCAGATGAAGGACTCCCAGGACGCGGCGACCCAGGCGGCGCTGGCGTATCTGAAGCTGGGCGAGGACGACGTCGAGGTCACGCTGAAACTGGCCGACGTGGGCGGACCCAGCGCCGGACTGCTGTTCTCGCTAGGCATCGTCGACAAGCTCGACGGCGACGGCGCCGGCGGCGACCTCACGGGCGGCCGCACGATCGCCGGCACGGGCACCATCGACGCCGGCGGCAAGGTCGGCGCGGTCGGCGGCGTGGCCCTGAAGACGCAGGCCGCCCGGCGGGACGGCGCGACCGTGTTCCTCGTCCCGAAGGACGAGTGCTCCGACGCGAAGTCCGAGCTGCCGAAGGGACTGCGGCTGGTCCCGGTCACCACGCTCAAGGGCGCGGTGAGCGCGCTCGTCGCGCTGGAGAAGGGCAAGGGCTCGGTCCCCGGCTGCTGAGCGGCGGGCCGCTGAACGACCTCCCCTCCCTCGACCTCCCCTCCCTCGACCGCCTCACCGCCCCTTGTCCTTCTCCCTGCCCCTGTCCCTGTCGCCGTCCCTGTCGCCGTCCCTGTCGCCCGCGTCCTCTCCGGGCCGGCCCGGCGCCTGCTCCGCCGCCTGCTCCACGAGCGGGATGATCCGCAGCGGGACGGGGTTCTCCATCACGATCGCGGTGGAGGCCCGGACGATGCCGTCGAAACCGACGACCCGGTCGATCACCCGCTGGAGATCGGCGTTGGAGCGGGCCACCAGCCGGCACAGCATGTCCCCGCCGCCGGTGGTGGTGTGCAGCTCCAGCACCTCCGGCACGGATCCCAGGTGGGCCCGCACATCGGCCCCCTGGCCCTGCCGGATCTGCAGCGTGGCGAACGCGGTGACCGGGTAGCCGAGGGCCGCCGGGTCGACCTCGGGGCCGAACCCCCGGACGACGCCGTTCGACTGCAGCCGGTCGAGCCGCGCCTGCACGGTCCCGCGGGCCACACCCAGCCGCCGGGACATCTCCAGTACCCCGAGGCGCGGCTCCCGTGCCAGCAGCACGATGATCCGGCCGTCCAGACGATCGATCCCCATGCCGTCCGCCTCCACGATGGTCACCCTGTACAGAAAGCCCGCCGAAACCGCCGGACAGCTGCACAGATTGCCCAGGCGATACGCGAACTATTGCGCACCTTGCAGGGCTGGCGCGAGGCTTTCGTCATGACGCAGACCACGCACCTCACTCCCGACACCGCCCGGCAGGCCGACCCCTTCCCGGTGAAGGGAATGGACGCGGTCGTCTTCGCCGTGGGCAACGCCAAACAGGCGGCGCACTACTACTCCACCGCCTTCGGCATGAAGCTGGTCGCCTACTCCGGACCGGAGACCGGCAGCCGCGAGACCGCCTCGTACGTGCTCACCAACGGCTCGGCCCGCTTCGTCCTCACCTCCGTCATCAAGCCCGCCACCACCTGGGGCCACTTCCTGGACCGGCATGTCGCCGAGCACGGCGACGGCGTCGTCGACCTCGCCATCGAGGTCCCGGACGCCCGCGCCGCCTACGCCTACGCCGTCGAGCACGGCGCGCGCTCCCTCGCCGAGCCCTACGAACTCAAGGACGAGCACGGCACGGTCGTCCTCGCCGCGATCGCCACCTACGGCGAGACCCGGCACACCCTCGTCGACCGCTCCGGCTACGACGGCCCCTACCTCCCCGGCTACGTGAGCGCGGACCCGATCGTCGAGCCGCCGGCCCAGCGCACCTTCCAGGCCGTCGACCACTGTGTCGGCAACGTCGAACTCGGCCGGATGAACGAGTGGGTCGGCTTCTACAACACGGTCATGGGCTTCACGAACATGAAGGAGTTCGTGGGCGACGACATCGCCACCGAGTACAGCGCGCTGATGTCGAAGGTGGTGGCCGACGGCACGCTCAAGGTCAAGTTCCCGATCAACGAGCCGGCCGTCGCCAAGAAGAAGTCGCAGATCGACGAGTACCTCGAGTTCTACGGCGGCGCCGGCGTCCAGCACATCGCGCTCAACACCAACGACATCGTGCAGACGGTCCGCACGATGCGGGCGGCCGGGGTGCAGTTCCTCGACACGCCCGACTCCTACTACGACACCCTCGGCGAGTGGGTCGGCGACACCCGCGTCCCCGTCGACACCCTGCGCGAACTGAAGATCCTCGCCGACCGCGACGAGGACGGCTACCTGCTGCAGATCTTCACCAAGCCGGTCCAGGACAAGCCGACCGTGTTCTTCGAGATCATCGAACGCCACGGCTCGATGGGTTTCGGCAAGGGCAACTTCAAGGCCCTCTTCGAGGCGATCGAACGCGAGCAGGACAAGCGCGGCAACCTGTGACCGGAGGGCGCCGCACCCTTCAGTCGGGCAGTCCGGCCGGGGGCGGCTCCTCACCGAGGCCGGCGAGGGCTGCCCGGGCCGCCGGGCCGAACAGGGGCGAGAAGTAGGGGTTGATCCGCAACGCCTCCTGAAGGTGCCGTCGCGCCGGGCCGTCCTTCCCCAGCGCCCGCTCGATCACCGCCAGGTGGTGGACGTACGGCGCGCTGTACACCGCGCCCGCGTGCACCCGGTCGGTGGCGATCGAGGCGAAGCTCAGCGCCGCCTCGTCGTCCCCGGCCCGGTGCAGCGCCCAGCCCAGCGCGTCCGCGACGGCGACGCCCGGCTGCCGACGCCACTCCGCCCGCAGCCGCCGCACCGCCGACGCCGGGTCCCCGTGGTCCGCCTCGAACCGGCCGAGCGTCAGCTCCCCGTCCACGCCACCGGCCGACTCCTGACGGACCAGCGTCCGCAACCGGTCGTACTGCACCCGCGCCGCCTGGGCCAGCCCCAGCGACTCGTACAGCTCGCCCAGCTCCAGCGCGTACTGCGGCAGCGGCTGCCGCTCCAGCGCCACCCGGTACGCGCTCAGCGCCTCCGTCGTCCGCCCCAGCGCCGCCAGCGCCCTGCCCTGCCCGGCCTGCGCCGCCCGCTGGTCGGGGTCGAGCCGGACCGCCTCCTGGAAGTGCCGCAGCGCGTCCTCCCGCTCACCGCGTTCGAAGGCGAGCTGTCCGGCCCGCTCCAGCCACGCCGCCTGCTCGGCGGGGGAGAGGGCGCCGACCGCGGCGTCCGCCAGCGCGGCCTGGGCGTCCTCACGCCGACCGCGGTCCCAGTAGACGCCCGCCGCCCGTCCCCGCACGGCAGGACCGGAGTGCAGCGCCGTCAGCGTGTCCAGGGCCTTGAGCGCCTTCTTGTAGTCCCCCATCCCGGTGTACGCGTCGATGAGCTGCGGGTACGTCGTCCAGCGCTTCGGCGCCGCCTTGCGCGCGGCCTCGCCCCAGCGCAGCGCGGCGGGGAAGTCCCGGCGGGCGTTGGCCAGCGCGGCCAGACCGCCGAGGGCGTCCGCGTTGCCCCGGGGGCGGGCCTTCAGCGAGGCCCGCAACGCCCGCTCGGCCTTCGGATACAGGACGGCGATGTCGGCGGTGCGCCGGCCCTGCTCGAGGTACGCCGTGCCGAGCACCGCCCAGGACCGCGCGTCCTCGGGACGCTCCCGCACCGCGTGCTCCCGTTCCTCGACCAGCGCCGCCAGATCGGACAGCGCGGCCGCCACGCCCGCCCGCACCGCCGATCCCGCCTGGGCCCCCGGAGCCGCCACCGGCGCCGCGCGCCCCGCCGGCCCTTCGCCGGGCAGACACACCAGCACCCCGCCGCCCAGCACCAGACACCCGACGAGCGAGCCGACGACCAGACGCTGGCGCCGGCGCGCCCGGGAGACCTCTCCGGGAACCTCCCCGGCGGCTTCGGCGGCCTCTGCGGCGGGTTCTCCGGCGGCTGCCGCAACGGCCTCGGCGACGACCTCCGCAGGAGTCCCGTCGGGGGCGGTGCGCTCTTCGGCGGCGCGCTCCTCGTTCTCCATGGCGCTCACTGTGCGTCAGCACCACGACCGCGCGACGTCACCCGGAGGGTCCCCGGACGGGGGTTCACACCGATGGCCCCGGGTGCGAACCTGTGATCATGAGCCGTTGGGAAGCACCACCCGAGGACGACGCCGTGGCGACGCGCGACACCGTGGCGACCGACGGTCTGCTCGACCGGCTGCGGGCCGGGCTGTCCGCCGGGGCGGTCCTCACCGACCCCGACGTCACGGCCTCCTACGCCCACGACATGGCGAGCTTCTGCCCGGCCGGCGCCCCGGCCGTGGTCGTGCTGCCGCGCACCGTCGACGAGGTGCAGCACGTCATGCGCACGGCGAGCGAGTTGCGCGTCCCGGTCGTCCCGCAGGGCGCCCGCACCGGCCTGTCCGGGGGCGCCAACGCCTCCGACGGCTGCATCGTCCTGTCCCTGACCGCGATGGACCGCATCCTCGAGATCAACCCGGTCGACCGGATCGCCGTCGTCGAACCCGGCGTCGTCAACGCGGCCCTCTCCCGTGCCGTGGGCGAGCACGGCCTGTACTACCCGCCCGACCCGTCCAGCTGGGAGACGTGCACGATCGGCGGCAACATCGGCACCGCCTCGGGCGGCCTGTGCTGTGTGAAGTACGGGGTGACCGCCGAGTACGTCCTCGGACTCGACGTGGTGCTCGCCGACGGACGGCTGATGTCCACCGGCCGCCGCACCGCGAAAGGCGTCGCCGGATACGACCTCACCCGCCTGTTCGTCGGCTCCGAGGGCTCGCTGGGCGTCGTCGTGCGGGCCGTCCTGGCGCTCAGGCCACGGCCGCCGCGGCAGCTGGTGCTGGCGGCCGAGTTCGCCTCCGGCGCCGCCGCGTGCGACGCGGTGTGCCGGATCATGGCGGGCGGGCACGTGCCGTCCCTCCTCGAACTGATGGACCGCACGACCGTCCGGGCCGTCAACGCCCTGACCCGCATGGGCCTGCCGGAGACCACCGAGGCCCTGCTGCTCGCGGCCTTCGACACCCCCGACCCGGCCGCCGACCTCGCCGCCGTCGGCACGCTGTGCGAGGCGGCCGGCGCCACCCGGGTGGTCCCCGCCGACGACGCCGCCGAGTCCGAACTCCTGCTCCAGGCACGGCGGTCGTCGCTCGTCGCCCTGGAGGCGGTCAAGGGCACGACGATGATCGACGACGTGTGCGTGCCGCGCTCCAGACTCGGCGAGATGATCGAGGGCGTCGAACGCATCGCGCGCGAGCACGGGCTGACGATCGGGGTCGTCGCCCACGCCGGAGACGGCAACACCCACCCCACGGTCTGCTTCGACGCGGCGGACCCCGACGAGTGCCGGCGCGCCCGCGAGTCCTTCGACGAGATCATGGGCCTCGGTCTGGAACTCGGCGGCACCATCACCGGCGAGCACGGCGTCGGCGTGCTCAAGAAGGAGTGGCTGGCCCGTGAGATCGGCCCGGTGGGCGTCGAGATGCAGCGCGCCGTCAAAGCGGCCTTCGACCCGCTGGGCATCCTCAACCCGGGCAAGCTGTTCTGAGTCCGGGCAGGCCGCCGTGAACCGCCCGGCTCGCGCCCCGGCGGCTCACTCGCCGTCCCGGGACTCGTCCGACGGCCACGGGTCGCACAGCCACAGGTCGTCGGCGGGCGTCGCGGCGAGCAGCTCGGCCAGCCCGTCGTCGATGCCGAGCCGGTCGCCCTCGGCGCCCGGCGGCACCACCCGCAGGGTCCGCTCCAGCCATGCCGACACCTGGGCCGCCGGCGCCTCCAGCAGGGCGTCCCCGTCGGGCGAGCTCAGCGCCATCAGCACCACGCTGCGCCCCTGCGACTTCGTCGGCCACACCCGTACGTCCCCGTACCCGCACGGCCGGAACACCCCCTCCACCAGCAGCTCGCGGGCGAACGTCCAGCCCACCGGGTGCGCGGAGTTGATGTGGAAGGTCACGTGGACGGCGAACGGGTCGTCGGTGCGGTAGCCGAGCCGGGCCGGCACCTGGACGGCGCGCTCCGGCGACAGGATCAGTCTGAGCTCCAGCTCGCGCTCCACCACGGTGTGCTGCATGTCGTTCTCCTCTCGTCGACGGACCCCGTTCGCGGCCCGTGGGCGGGCCCGTGAGCGGGCTCGTACGAGTGGAGAGGGCACAGCGCCGCAACCATTACGCGGGTCTGCGGAATTTTTTTCGGCGGACCGTCCGCACCGGCCCGGTGCGGGGACCTCCGAGTTCTCTGCGGACGGTTCCGAACGTGTGAAGAGCGTGCACGGGGTTGCCCGGAAAGGGGCGGGTCCGGCAGGACTGGCGGTGGGGCTTGCGTCCGTCTGATAGATGTGGAGCCCCCCATCCCACCCCCGAGCAGATACGGGACGACGGACATGAGCGCCCCAACCCCGGCACCCGGCGACGACAGGCCCCGCGAGGGGTATTACCCGGACCCGTCCATCCCTGGATACGTCCGGTACTGGAACGGTTCCGCCTGGGTACCGGGCACCAGCCGGCCGGCGCCGTCCGACGGCCGCCCGCTCACCGCCCCGTCCGGCGGCGGGCCCGCGTCCCCGGTGGAGGAGACCGGCCCGCACTTCTTCGACGAGGACCCCGTGCAGGCCGGCCCCGCACCGGCGAACCCGTACGGCGGCCACCCCGAGCCGGCCTCCGCGTGGGGCGCCGACCGCTCCCACCAGTCCGGCTTCGGCGGCGACCAGGACCGCCGGGTCTCCTGGGGCGCCCCGCCGGCCGCCGACCCGAGGATCCCCTTGCCCGCCCAGGTCCAGCCCGAGGGCGCCTCGACGAGCACCGACGGTATGACGACGATCCCGCCCGCGGAGCCGGAGGCGGGCGCGGGGGACGTGGTCTCCGGGGGCACGTTCGTCTTCCGCCGGCCGACCGCGGGCGGCGGGGGAGCGGCACCGGCCGGCCCGGACCCCTCCGCTCCCGCGGGCCGCACCCCCGACCAGGGCACGGTCACCTTCCGCCCGCCGGCGCCGCGCACCGGCGGCTCCGACGGCGGGTACCCGCCCGCCGCCCAGGGCCCGACGACCGCGCCCCCCGGATTCGGGGCGGGCAAGGCGGCGGCCGACCGGGCGTCGGCCGCACCGGGACCGGGCGCCCCGGCTCCTCAGGGGCCCGCGCAGATTCCGTCCCCGCAGAACCCCGCGCCGGCCGCGGCCACCCCCGCCCCGCAGGGACCCGGGTTCCCGCCCGCACCCTCGGCGCCCTCCGCGGCTCAGCCCGCCGGGCCGCACGTCGCACGGACGCCCGCGTCCGCCCCCGTGCCGCCGTCCGTTCCGTCCGCGCCTGCGCAGCCCGCTCCGGGCGTGCCCCGCCGGCCCGGCCCGGGCGGTCCCGGCGCCGCTCAGCCCCGTCCGGCCACGGCCGCCGCAGCCCCCGCGACCCCCGTCGCCTCCGCCCCGATGGCCGCGGGGTCCGGGGGCGGCCAGCCTTCCTGGGCGCAGCAGGTGCACCGCCTCACCGGCGCCGAGGACGGACCCGTCACGCCCTGGAAGCCGCCGGTCGACGACGTCTTCCAGGCAGCCGCCCGGCGTCAGGCCGAGGCCCGCCCCGCGGGCCTGGGCAAGCGGCTCGCCGCCCGCCTCGTCGACACGTTCGTCCTCGCGGCCGTCACCGCGGGCGCTGCCCTGCCGCTCGGTGTGCGGGCCCTCGACCACGTCGACGAGAAGATCGACGCGGCCAAGCTGAGCGGAGAGACCGTCACCGTCTGGCTGCTGGACGGCACGACGTCGGTGTACCTCGGGATCGTCGTCGCCGTCCTGCTGGTGTTCGGGATCCTGTACGAGGCGCTGCCGACCGCCAAGTGGGGCCGCACGCTCGGCAAGAAGCTGCTGGGGCTGCAGGTGCGCGACATCGAGGGCGGCGAGCCCCCGTCCTACGGGGCGGCCCTGCGTCGCTGGCTGGTCTACAGCGTGCCCGGCCTGCTCGCCGTCGGCGTCGTGGGCGTCCTGTGGGGTCTGTTCGACAGGCCGTGGCGCCAGTGCTGGCACGACAAGGCGGCGCACACGTTCGTCGCCGGCTGACCGGGCTCCGCCCGGCCCGGCCCGGCGGGGCGTACCCCGGACGGCCGCTCGCCGGATGCGGAGCCGGGGGGTTCACGGTCGACTCGGGGGCATGACCAACGAACCGCCTCCCGGATCCGGCGGCGGCGAGCCGCCGGAGGACGACCCGTTCAGGAAGCGGCCGCCGCAGCCCCCGCCCGGCCAGGGGCAGGGCTCGCCGTACGACTCCCCGCGGGACCCGTACACGGGCGCGCCGGGCGGCGGCGGTCCGTACGGCGGCGGCCCCTACGGCGGTGATCCCTACGGCGGCGGCGGGGGCGACCCCTACGGCGGTTACCCCGCGGACCCGCTCGCCGGGATGCCCCCACTCGCCGACAGCGGCCGGCGCACGCTGGCCCGGATCATCGACATGATCCTCGTCTTCGTCGTGGTGTCGCTGCTGGCGTGGGCCTTCGGGGTGGCGCAGTACACCGTGGACGCGGACCGGATCGAGTTCGGCAAGACCTTCGGACGGGAACTCGTCGCCGCGATCCTGTACGTCGCGTACGACACGGTCCTCACCGCCAGGACGGGGCAGACGCTGGGCAAGAGGTGGCTCGGCATGAGGGTGGCCAACCTCGACAACGGCTCGACGCCCTCCGTGCAGACGTCCCTGGTGCGCGCCCTGGTGCTGTGGGTGCCGTTCGCGTTCTGCTGCGCCTGTCTGTGGACGGCGGTCTGCGGCGGCTGGAGCTACTTCGACAAGCCCTACAAGCAGGGCCTGCACGACAAGGCCGCCAAGACGGTGGTGGTCGGCATCCGCTGACGCGCCGTACGGCGGAGCGCCGGGCAGGGCGGCACGACGATGCGGAAGGCACGGCGGACGGCGGCACGGTGAAGGGCCCACGGCCGAGGTCGTGGGCCCTTCACCGTGCCGCCGGGTGCGGGTCAGGGAGCTGTGGGCTCCCGGACGGGCTCGGGCGCCGAGGCGACCGAAGCCGGGACGGGCAGGGTCACGGACCTGGTCGCGGACGTGTGCGCGGGAACCGCGACGGGTGCGGGCCGGTTCGCGGACCGGTTCGCCGTGGAACGGGCGACGGGGGCTCGCGGGGGCTTCGGCGTCGGCACCGTCATGGCGACGAGCACCCCGAGGGCGACCGCGGCGACGACGACGACGGCGATCCCGGGGCCCGAACTGGTCTGCGACAGCAGCAGCATGGCGAGCGTCGAGAAGATGACGGTGCAGGAACCGTACGTGAGCTGTGCGACTGTCGGACGAGGCATGGCAATCGTGTCCTCGGGAGCGGGGGCGGTCTCGACTCTATTCGGCTGCATGCCCGAGCGGAACGAACGGTAAGCGTGACCTAACCCACGGTGCCGGAGCACAGGGGGCGCACGGAGTCATGACGTCCACCACGTGGACTGCCCGCGCGCCCGCGAGGGGCAACGTCAAGAAACCGTCACATGTCCGCAATGCGAACACCGGCTCCTAATAATGCACTTGACCTGTCCAAGTCAAGGTCTGTCTTTTCTTCTAAACCAGTAGTCAAATAGCGTCACTTGACTACACGCGTATAACAGCGCGCGGACTTTCCTTGACAGGAATCCCCCTACCGCGCGGGCTGACGCGTGCGTGGGAGGACATCAAGTGACCAGTAGATCCTGGACGTTCCGCACGGCCGCCACGGTCGTCGCACTCGCGGCGGCCACGGCGACGTTCACGACGTTCGCCGTGGCGCAGGCCGCCGAGAACAACTCGGCGCAGTCCCCGGCGGCGGGCCGGCACGACCCGCAGCCGGCCAAGGCCCGCGAGCACGACTTCGACGGGCCGCTCAGCAAGACGCAGGAGGCGCAGCGCGAGGAGGCGCTCAAGGAGGTCATAGCCGGCCGGTCGACGGTCAAGAACCGCGACGGTTCGAAGGTCGTCCAGCTCAAGAGCAAGAAGGGCGACAGCAAGTTCGTCGAGCTCGGCCGCGAGAAGACCGACAAGATCTTCACGATCCTCGTCGAGTTCGGCGACCAGGTCGACAGTCGCTACGGCGGCACGGCCGGCCCGCTGCACAACCAGATAGCCAAGCCGGACCGCAAGCAGGACAACTCCACGGCCTGGCAGGCGGACTACGACCAGAAGCACTTCCAGGACCTGTACTTCGGCACCGGCAAGAACGCCGAGTCGCTCAAGAAGTACTACGAGAAGCAGTCCTCGGGTCGCTACTCGGTCGACGGCGAGGTGACCGACTGGGTCAAGGTCCCCTACAACGAGGCCCGCTACGGCTCCAACAAGGCCTCCACCGGAGCCTGGTACGCGGTCCAGGACGGCGTCAACGCCTGGGTCGCCGACCGCGAGGCCGCCGGTGACACGGCCGCCGAGATCAAGGCGGAGCTGGCCCAGTACGACCAGTGGGACCGCTACGACTTCGACGGCGACGGCGACTTCAACGAGCCCGACGGCTACATCGACCACTTCCAGATCGTGCACGCCGGCGAGGACGAGTCCGCGGGCGGCGGCGCGCAGGGCGAGGACGCCATCTGGGCCCACCGCTGGTACGCCTTCGGCACCGACGCCGGCTCCACCGGCCCGGACGCCAACCGGCTCGGCGGCACCCAGATCGGCGACACGGGCGTCTGGGTCGGCGACTACACCATCCAGCCGGAGAACGGCGGACTCGGCGTCTACGCGCACGAGTACGGCCACGACCTCGGCCTGCCGGACGAGTACGACACCTCCGGCGGCGGCGAGAACTCCACCGGCTTCTGGACGCTGATGTCCTCCGGTTCCTGGCTGGGCACCGGCAAGGAGACCATCGGCGACCTGCCCGGCGACATGAACGCCTGGGACAAGCTGCAGCTGGGCTGGCTCGACTACGACGTCGCCACGGCCGGCAAGAAGTCGAACCACACGCTGGGCGTCGCGGAGTACAACACCAAGAACCCGCAGGCCCTCATCGTCCAGCTGCCCGACAAGACGGTCACCACCGAGGTGGTCGCCCCGGCGCAGGGCAAGACGCAGTGGTGGAGCGGAAGCGGCAACGACCTGCGCAACTCCCTGTCCCGTTCGGTCGACCTGACCGGCAAGTCCGCCGCGAGCCTCACCCTCGACGGCTGGTGGGACATCGAGGCCGACTACGACTACCTCTACACCGAGGTGTCCACCGACGGCGGCGCCAACTGGACGCCGATCGACGGCAAGCTGGCCGACGGCAGCGCCATCACCCGTGACGGCAGCGGCAAGCCCGCCCTCACCGGCTCGGTCGCGGCCTACCAGAAGCTGACCTACTCGCTGGACGCCTACGCGGGCAAGAAGGTCGACCTGCGCTTCCGCTACCAGAGCGACGGCGGCGTGGCGCTGAAGGGCTTCGCGGCCGACGAGATCACGGTGACCGCCAACGGCGCGACCGTCTTCTCCGACAACGCCGAGTCCCAGGACAGCGCCTGGACGACGAACGGCTTCTCCCGCATCGGCGCGTCCATCACGGACGACTACCCGCAGTACTACATCGCCGAGAACCGCCAGTACACGTCGTACGACAAGACCCTCAAGGTCGGCCCGTACAACTTCGGCTTCTCGACGACCCGTCCGTCCTGGGTCGAGCACTACCCGTACCAGAACGGTCTGCTGATCTGGAAGTGGGACACCTCGCAGGCCGACGACAACACCAGCCAGCACAACGGCACGGGCCTGATCCTGCCCGTCGACGCGCACCCGACGCCGATGAAGTGGGCCGACGGCACGTACATGAACAGCCGGATCCAGTCCTTCGACTCCACCTTCGGCCGCGCCGCGACCGACGCGTTCACGCTGCACAAGGCGGGCGTCGCGACCAAGGTCAAGTCGCGGATCGGCATCCCGGTCTTCGACGACGGCACGTCCACGTACTGGGACCCGAAGACCCCGCTCGCGGGCGTGAAGGTCACTGACACCAACACCCGCATCAAGATCGTCAAGGAGCCCTCGGACGGCTCGACGATCGGCCTGCAGGTCGGACCGTCGGCGAAGTAGTCGACGTTTTAGCAGGTCAGACGCGTATCGGCGGCAACCCCCTGGCGGGTTGCCGCCGATCGTGTTTAGGTGCCTCCTGTGCTCTTCTTATTGACAGTCGCCTGGACACCAGCACCGACACGGACTCTGACCAGCGCATCGGCGCCGCCTTGGGCGCCCATGCCGATACCGACGCGCACGGGGGTGTGACCGCATGGCCGCAGGAGGCTTCTGCAAGCTGCCCGACGGCATGGTGGTGGTGGCGCTGAACCTGCCCCGCCCCGCGGCCCGGGAGGGCCTTCCAGGCCCCTCCACGGACGTCCGCTTCCTCGTCCACGCCCACAACCGCGCCCGCGCCCTGACCCGGCTCCGCAACCTGGGCCTGCGGGCGGTCTACCTGCGCGGCAACGCGGCGCCCCCCACCCCGGACGAGATCACGGCCGTCCTGCACCACCCGGACGGCCTCGTCTGGCGCACCACCCCTGACAACGGTGTCCCCGTGGCCGGCGGGCCCGCGGGCCCCCAGCTGTGGCGCCCCGTCCGCGCCCTGCTCGACTCCGCGGCGGCGTAGCGACCCGGCAGCCGTCCCCGGGGGCGGCTCAGTACGCCTCCACCACCCGGACGTCCTCCTCCGTGACGACGCCGTCCACGATGCGGAACGAGCGGAACTGGAACTCGCCGAGGCCGTCGGTGTCGGCGGTGGAGACCAGGACGTAGTGCGCGCCGGGCTCGTTGGCGTAGGAGATGTCGGTGCGGGAGGGGTGGGCCTCGGTCGCGGTGTGGGAGTGGTAGATGATCACCGGCTCCTCGTCGCGGTCGTCCATCTCGCGGTACAGCTTGAGCAGGTCGCCCGAGTCGAACTCGTAGAACGTGGGGGACATGGCCGCGTTCAGCATCGGGACGAAGCGCTCCGGGCGGTCCGTGCCCGCCGGTCCCGCGACCACGCCGCACGCCTCGTCGGGGTGGTCCTTGCGCGCGTGGGCGACGATCCGGTCGTGCAGGTCCTGGGTGATGGTCAGCATGGTCGCCAGGATAAGCAAAGGGGCCGCCCGTACCGAGGGGTGGTACGGAACGGCCCACATCGCGGACGGTCCGGCCGTCCGCCGCAGGGAGCGCCACGAGTGCTCCCAGCGGCGGACGCGCCCGGCGGACGTCCGGCCGGCGGTCAGCCGACCTTCTCGAACTCCGGCTCGCGCCGGTCGGTGACCTGCGGGTTGCGGCTCTTCAGGACCGCCCAGCCGACGCCGAGGGCGACAGCCCAGCCCGCCATCACGTACAGGCACACCCGTGAGTCGGCGTCGTACGCGATCAGGCCGGTGACGAAGAGCAGGAACACGATGGCCACCCAGCTGAACGCCGAGCCGCCCGGGGCCGGGAAGCTGGACGCGGGCAGCCGGCCCGCGACCACCGCGCGGCGGTACCGGACGTGGCTCACCAGGATCATCAGCCAGGTCCAGATGCCGGCCGCGGTGGCGACGGAGGTGACGTAGCCGAAGGCCTTCTCCGGGACGACGTAGTTCAGGATCACGCCGATGCCCATGAAGAGCACCGAGATCGTGATGCCGAAGGCCGGCGTCTTCGAGGCGGACAGCTTGCGGAACACCGCCGGGGCCTCGCCGCTGTCGGCCAGGTTGCGCAGCATGCGGCCGGTCGAGTACATGCCGGAGTTGCACGAGGACAGCGCGGCCGTCAGCACGACGAAGTTGACGATGCCCGCGCCCGCCGGGATGCCGATCTTCGCGAAGGCCGCGACGAACGGCGAGACGCCGGGTGCGAACTCGGTCCACTTCACCACGCACAGGATGACGGTGAGCGCGCCGACGTAGAACAGCGCGATCCGCCACGGCAGCGTGTTGATGGCCTTCGGGAGGGTCTTCTCCGGGTTCTCCGACTCACCGGCCGTGACGCCGACCAGCTCGACCGCGAGGTAGGCGAACATGACGCCCTGCAGGGTCATCAGGGACGAGCCGACGCCCTTGGGGAAGAAGCCGTCGAAGGCCCACAGGTTGGAGACCGCCGCCGTGTCGCCGGCCGAGCTGAAACCGAAGGTGAGGACGCCCAGACCGATGACGATCATGCCGATCAGCGCGGTGACCTTGACCATCGAGAACCAGAACTCGAGCTCTCCGAACACCTTCACGGAGATCAGGTTCACCCCGAACAGGATCACCAGGAAGACCAGGGCCGTGACCCACTGGGGGACGGCCGGGAACCAGTAGTTGACGTAGATCGCGGCGGCCGTCAGCTCGGCCATGCCGGTGACGACCCACATCAGCCAGTACGTCCAGCCGGTGAAGTAGCCGAAGAACGGGCCGAGGAACTCGCGGGAGTACTCCGCGAACGAGCCCGAGACCGGGCGGTACAGCAGCAGCTCGCCGAGCGCCCGCATGATGAAGAAGACGATCGCGCCGGCGAGGGCGTACATCACGATGAGACTGGGACCGGCCTTGGCGATGTTCGCCCCGGCTCCCAGGAAGAGGCCGACGCCGATGGCGCCGCCGATCGCGATCATCTGGACCTGGCGGCTGCCGAGCCCGCGTTCGTACCCCTCTTCGGGAGTGTCAGTGACGGCGGTGTCAGTGACCTTCTCAGAGGACATGTGTGGTGCGCCTTTCTCCATGCCGATCCGGACCTCTCGTCGGCCTCGGATCGGGTTTCGATCCCCCCGGACTGATGGAGCGATGCCTGGCCGGCGATCAACCGGCTCGGTGGCGCACCCGGCGGAACATACGGGTGGTGTTCGCCGGGCGGTCGTGAAGATTTATCACGCCCGCAATATCGGTCAGCGGTGGGACGTGTGGCGCACGACACCAGAAGAAGCGGATGAACGTGACACAAAGAGGACACTCCCGGCCGCCGCGGTGACGCGATCGTTATCCGGATTTGAGCGCCCTCTGAGCGAACCGAAAATGCGGAGGAACCCCCGCGTAACGGTTGCGGAGGCAGAGGAACCCCCGCGTAACGGCCGCGGAGGCAAGACGTGCGGAGGCGGCAGCCGCGGAGGCAACGGCTGCGGAGGCGGCGGCTACGGCATCAGGGTCGTCACCAGGGTCTCCTGGAGCCCGCCCAGCCACAGGTACGCCATCACCATCGGCTTGCGCGGGTCCTCGTCCGGCAGCCGGTAGAGGAGGTCGGTGTCCTCCTCGTCGGTGATCTCCAGCCGGGAGCCGATCGCCAGCCGCAGGTCGTTCAGCGCCCGCAGCCACTGCTGGGACTCCTGCGGCGTCAGCTTCAGCACCGCCCCGCCCGCGTCGGCCGCCTCGGCGGCCAGCGCGTCCAGCGAGCGGACCACCGTGAGGGCGTTCTCCCGCTTGCCGGCCCGCAGGTCGTTCTCGGTGTACCGGCGGAACTCGGCGGAGTGCGCCTTCTGCTCGTCCGCCTCCCGGGGCCCCGGGGCGGCCTCCGGGTCGGTGTAGGCGTCCGGGAACAGCCTCCGGAGCACGGGATCGGAGGGCGGCTCGCTCGGCCCCTCGGCGAAGAGCTCGGCGAGCGGGTCGTCCGGGGCGTCCTCGGCGGGGCCCGGGCCGATCAGCTCCAGGAGCTGCACGGCCAGCGACCGGATGATGGAGATCTCGACGTCGTCGAGCGCGACGGCCGCGCCGCCGCCGGGGAGCGGTTCGAAGTGTCCAGGCATATGAGGGGAGGCTACTTCCGGTCCTGCTGGAGGGTGGCCCACAGGCCGTACCCGTGCATGGCCTGCACGTCGCGTTCCATCTCCTCGCGCGAACCGCTGGAGACGACCGCCCGGCCCTTGTGGTGGACGTCGAGCATGAGCTTGGTGGCCTTGTCCTTCGAGTAGCCGAAGTACGCCTGGAAGACGTACGTCACGTAGCTCATGAGGTTGACCGGGTCGTTGTGGACGATCGTGACCCAGGGGACGTCCGGCTCGGGTACGGCGAAGACCTCCTCCGCCGACTCGGTGCGTTCGATCTCAAGGGGAGCGGGTGACGTCACAAGGCCCATGCTGCCACGCCGCACCGAAATCGTCACACCGACGAAAAGGGGGTAGCATCCTCGTCATGAACACAGCGGACCTTGGGCTGCCGGTGCGAGTCCCGTCGACGGCGCTCTTCACGGACCAGTACGAGCTGACGATGCTGCAGGCCGCGTTGAAGGCGGGCACCGCCGAACGCCGCAGCGTGTTCGAGGTCTTCACCCGCCGGCTGCCGGACGGCCGGCGCTACGGCGTCGTCGCCGGCACCGGCCGGGTCCTGGACGCGGTCGAGAACTTCCGCTTCGACGCCGACCTCCTCGGCTTCCTGCGCGAACGCGGCATCGTCGACGAGGCGACCCTCGACTGGCTCGCCGGATACCGCTTCTCGGGTGACATCAGCGGCTACCCCGAGGGCGAGGTCTACTTCCCCGGCTCGCCGATCATGCGCGTCGAGGGCTCCTTCGCCGAGTGCGTCCTCCTCGAGACCGTCATCCTCTCCATCCTCAACCACGACTCCGCGATCGCCGCCGCGGCCTCCCGCATGTCCTCCGCCGCAGGCGAGCGCCCCCTCATCGAGATGGGCGCCCGCCGCACCCACGAACTCGGCGCGGTCGCCGCCTCCCGCGCCGCCTACATCGGCGGCTTCACCACCACCTCCGACCTCGCCGCCGGCTTCCGCTACGGCATCCCCACCGTCGGCACCAGCGCCCACGCCTTCACCCTGCTCCACGACAACGAGCGGGACGCCTTCCAGGCCCAGGTCGACTCCCTCGGCCGGGGCACCACCCTCCTCGTGGACACCTACGACGTCGCCGAAGCCGTCCGCACCGCCGTCGAGGTCGCCGGACCCGAGCTGGGCGCCGTCCGCATCGACTCCGGCGACCTCCTCCTCGTCGCCCACCGGGTGCGCCAGCAGCTCGACGACCTCGGCGCCACCGGCACCCGCATCATCGTCACCTCCGACCTCGACGAGTACGCCATCGCCTCCCTCGCCGCGGCCCCCGTGGACGCCTACGGGGTCGGCACCCAGCTCGTCACCGGCTCCGGACACCCCACGGCCTCGATGGTCTACAAACTCGTCGCCCGCGCCGAGTCCGACGACCCGGCCGCGCCGCTCGTCCCGGTGGCGAAGAAGTCGTCCGGCGGCAAGACCTCCGTCGGCGGACGCAAGTGGGCCGCCCGCCGCCTCGACGCATACGGCGTCGCCGAGGCCGAGGTCGTCGGCACCGGCGACGTCCCCGACGGGCTGGCCGGCCGCGGGCTCCTCGTCGACCTCGTCAGGGACGGCGAGGTCGTCGCCCGCGAGCCCCTCGACGCCGTCCGCGACCGCCATGTCGCCGCCCGCGCCGGCCTGCCCCTGTCCGCCACCCAGCTCTCCCGCGGCGAACCCGTCATCCCCACGGAGTATGTGCACGGCCCGTCGGGTAGCTAGTGCCGTGACCGGAACCAGGGCCTGAGCCCGGCGGTGCGGGAGCGCGCCGGTCCCTCGCCCGCCCCCTCCCGTACCGCCGGCAAAGTCTCTAGGCTCAAGTACTTCACCCTCCTCCGGCTCGGAAGAACCGGTGGACCCCCACCGAAGGACACCGCCCATGCGCCGCGCCTTGATCGTCGTAGACGTGCAGAACGACTTCTGCGAGGGAGGCAGCCTCGCGGTGGCCGGCGGCGCCGACGTGGCCGCCGCCATCACCGAACTCATCGGCCAGGCCCCCGCCGGGTACCGCCACGTCGTGGCCACCCGCGACCACCACATCGCGCCCGGCGGCCACTTCGCCGACAACCCCGACTACGTCCACTCCTGGCCCGCGCACTGCGTCGCCGGCACCGAGGGCGTCGGCTTCCACCCCAACTTCGCCCCGGCCGTCGCCTCCGGCGCCGTCGACGCCGTCTTCTCCAAGGGCGACTACGCCGCCGCCTACAGCGGATTCGAGGGCGCCGACGAGAACGGCGTGGGCCTCGGCGACTGGCTCCGGGACCGGCAGATCGACGAGGTCGACGTGGTCGGCATCGCCACCGACCACTGCGTCCGGGCCACCGCCCTGGACGCCGCCCGCGCGGGCTTTCGCACCCAGGTCCTGCTGTCCCTCACCGCCGGCGTGGCCGAGGACACCACCGACCGCGCCCTGGAGGACATGCGCGCGGCGGGCGTCCACCTGACCGGAAAGCCCGTCGTCTGACGTCCCCCGCGCCGGGACGGACCGTGATGCGCCGGACGGGTCGTGATGCGCCGGGCCGCGACGCCCGGGCCGCGCGCCCCGCACCTGCCGGGCGGGCCGGGCGGGCCGACCGCACCGGGAAGGCTCCCACCGGCGCGATCCCATCTTCTGGACCCGATCCGTCCACCATGTGGGATCACACTCCGGACGCCTGACCGGGAATCGATACGATGAGCCCATGGTTCTGAACGACGTGAGCGACAAGACGCCGGGCACACTGCTCGTGGCGCGGCTGCACGTCGACCTGTGCAGGCTCGCCAGCGCCATCTGTTGACGCAGGCCCTGCCGCCGTGGGCCGTGAGCCGCGGCGTCCGACACGCACGTTTCCGCGCTGCCCACACCTTCCGACAGGAGCCCTCAGCCATGGCCATCGAGGTCCGCATCCCCACCATCCTCCGCCAGTACACCGACGGTCAGAAGGCGGTGGAGGGCAGCGGTGAGACCCTCGCCGACCTGTTCACCGACCTCGAGACCCGGCATGCGGGCATCCACGCCCGCATCGTGGACGACGGCAAGCTGCGCCGCTTCGTCAACGTGTACCTGAACGACGAGGACGTCCGCTTCGTCGACGGCATCGACACCAAGCTGACCGACGGCGACACCGTGACGATCCTGCCGGCCGTCGCCGGCGGCATGGCCTGATCGGCCGCCGGACCCCATGCGTTACGACTCCCCGCTGGCCGCGGTGGGCAACACCCCTCTGGTGCGCCTGCCGCGGCTCTCGCCGTCCGCCGACGTCCGCATCTGGGCGAAGCTCGAGGACCGCAACCCCACCGGCTCCGTCAAGGACCGCCCCGCCCTGCACATGGTCGAACAGGCCGAGAAGGACGGCCGGCTCACCCCCGGCTGCACCATCCTCGAGCCCACCAGCGGCAACACCGGCATCTCCCTTGCCATGGCGGCCAAGCTCAAGGGCTACCGCATCGTCTGCGTGATGCCCGAGAACACCTCGCAGGAACGCCGCGACCTGCTCGCCATGTGGGGCGCCGAGATCATCTCCTCCCCGGCCGCCGGCGGCTCCAACACCGCCGTGCGCGTCGCCAAGGAACTCTCCGCCGAGCATCCCGACTGGGTGATGCTCTACCAGTACGGCAACCCCGACAACGCGGGCGCCCACTACGCCACCACCGGCCCCGAGATCCTCGCCGACCTCCCCTCCATCACCCACTTCGTCGCCGGCCTCGGCACGACGGGCACGCTGATGGGCGTCGGCCGGTTCCTCCGCGAGAACAAGCCGGACGTGAAGATCGTCGCCGCCGAGCCGCGCTACGACGACCTCGTCTACGGCCTGCGCAACCTCGACGAGGGCTTCGTGCCCGAGCTGTACGACGCCTCCGTGCTCACCACCCGCTTCTCCGTCGGCTCGGCCGACGCCGTCACCCGCACCCGGGAACTCCTCCAGCAGGAGGGCATCTTCGCCGGCGTCTCCACCGGCGCCGCCCTGCACGCCGCGATCGGCGTCGGGAACAAGGCGCTGAAGGCGGGGGAGAGCGCCGACATCGCGTTCGTCGTGGCGGACGGCGGCTGGAAGTACCTGTCGACCGGCGTCTACACCGCGGCCACCACGGAGGAGGCGATCGAGACCGTCCAGGGCCAGCTCTGGGCGTAGCGGCCCGGCCCGCCCGTGGGGACCGCGGGCAGCCGCCCGCGGACCGCGGACCACCGGGCGCGGAACGGTCCGCCGGGCACGATGCCACACGGGTCCGGGGTCCCGTGCCCCGGACTTCAGGCGGCCCCGACCCCCGGATCCCGGCCGGTCCCGACCCCCGGATCCCGGCCGGTCCCGACCCCCGGATCCCGGCCGGTCCCGACCCCCGGATCCCGGGCGGCCCCGGGCCCCGGACTTCAGGCGGCCTCGACTCCCAAATCCCGGGCGGCCCCGACTCCCGGATCTCAGGCGGTCACGCCTCCGGATCTCAGGCGGTCAGATGGCGGACCTGGTCCCACAGGAGCGGGTCCACGACGCCCACCCGGCGCCGGAACTCCCGCACCGGGACCTGGCGCAACTCGTCCGTCTCCAGGAAACTCCGCCGCCCCTGCGCGTCTCCGACGGCGCCCGGCGGCAGCGGGATCACCCCGGGCCGCTCGTCGCGGTACTTGCTGGTGATCTTCGCGACGGTCACCCGGTCGCCGTGCACCGCCAGCACCAGACACGGCCGGTCCTTGGCCCGCCCGTCCGCCGCCGCCGTCCGGCCCGATCCGTCCCCGGCGCCGGAGGAGCGCGGTGACCCCCGACGCCCGGCCCCCCACGATTGCGGCCCGTCCTCGAACGGCACGTTCGCCCACCAGATCTCCGCCGGCTGCGGCCGCCCCGTGCGATCGCGTCCCCGCGCCGGCCGTCCCGTCGCCGGACGCTTCGGCCGACCGGGCGGCCGGGTCCCGCTGCCCCGCGGACGCCGCCCGCGACCCCAGCTGTCCACGAGCGTGGCGACCAGCGCCAGCAGTACCACCGCGGCGAGCGCGAGCCACCAGGACGTGTCCATACGACGACGTTACCGGCGGCCCCACCAGCGCGCGACCATCGACGCGCGCCCCCTTCTGTACCCCGCACGCCCCTGGTCCAGCCGAACCGGTGACAGCACAGGTGAGTTCGCCCACAACGGCCCCTGGCGGAGGAGCGACCCGGGGTTTTGCGCCTTACGCTCGACGAACCGCACGATCCCGTCGCCCCATGTGACGATCATTCGTTCACGGTCCCTCCCGGACCCTTCCCGGTTACCCGCCAGCGGAGGTTTCTGCTTTATGAAGCTCACCGTCGTCGGCTGCTCGGGGTCGTTCCCCTCCGCGGAATCGGCCTGCTCGAGCTACCTCGTCGAGGCCGACGGCTTCCGGCTGCTTCTCGACATGGGCAACGGCGCCCTGGGCGAGCTGCAGCGCCACTGCGGTCTCTACGACCTCGACGCGATCTTCCTGAGCCATCTGCACGCCGACCACTGCATCGACATGTGCGCGTACTTCGTCGCGCGCTACTACCGGCACGACGGCGGACGCTGCGACCCCATCCCGGTCTACGGCCCCGAGGGCACCGAACACCGCCTGACCACCGCCTACGCCGACACCCCCTCGGCCTCCTCCATGAGCGAGGTCTTCGACTTCCACACGGTCAAGCCGTCCACCTTCGACATCGGCCCGTTCACCGTGCACACGGAACGGGTCGCCCACCCGGTGGAGGCGTACGGCATCCGCGTCGAACACCGCGGCAGATCGCTGACGTACTCCGGTGACACCGGCGTCAGCCCCGCACTGCTGGAACTCGCCCGCGACACGGACCTGTTCCTCTGCGAGGCCGCCTTCACGCATGGCAAGGAGAACATCCCCGACCTGCATCTCAATGGCCGTGAGGCCGGCGAGACGGCCAGCCGGGCGGGCGCGCGCAAGCTCGTGCTGACCCACATCCCGCCGTGGACCGACCCCCAGGTCAACCTCGCGGACGCCCGCGCGGTGTTCGACGGCACGGTGGAACTGGCCGCGCCCCGGCAGACGTACGAGATCTGATCCCCCGCACAGACGAAGACCCCCGGAGCAGTTCAGGGCTCCGGGGGTCTTCGCGTGTCCGTGGACGGGGTCTCCGCCTACGCCTTCGTGAGGTCCTCGACCTCCTCCTCGGGCTCCCGGCCCGGGGTGGGGAGGTTCCACTTGATGATGGCGAAGCGGAAGACGCCGTAGTAGACGGCCGCGAACACGAGACCGATCGGGATGATCATCCAGGGCTTGGTGGCCAGGTTCCAGTTGAGGAAGTAGTCGATCGCGCCGGCCGAGAAGCTGAAGCCGTGGTGGACGCCGAGGGCCCAGGTGACGGCCATGGAGAGGGCCGTCAGGAGCGCGTGGATGACGTACAGCACCGGCGCGATGAACATGAACGCGAACTCGATCGGCTCGGTGATGCCGGTGACGAACGAGGTCAGCGCGAGCGAGAGCATCATGCCGCCCACGGCCTTGCGGCGCTCGGGACGGGCGGCGTGCGTGATGGCGAGAGCGGCGGCGGGGAGCGCGAACATCATGATCGGGAAGAAGCCGGTCATGAACTGGCCGGCGGTCGGGTCACCGTGGAAGAAACGCGGCAGGTCACCGTGCCAGACGGCGCCGGAGGGGTCCTTGAAGCTGCCGATCTCCTGCCAGGCCACCGTGTTGACGAACTGGTGCATGCCCACCGGGAGAAGCGCACGGTTGACGGCGCCGAAGATGCCCGCGCCGACGGCGCCGAGGCCGGTCATCCACTCGCCGAAGTTCGTGATCACGTCACCGATGGGCTCCCACACCAGGCCGAAGAAGACGCCGACAGCGGTGCCGATGAAGGCCATCAGGATCGGCACAAGGCGGCGGCCGTTGAAGAAGCCCAGCCAGTCCGGGAGCTTGGTGCGGTGGAAGCGCTGCCAGGTGACGGCGGCTATCAGGCCCATCACGATGCCGCCGAGGACCTTGGGGTCGTTGTAGGTGGCGGCGACGTCCGCACCCTTGGTGATCTGGGCATCCGCGATCGGGAACGCGGTCAGCACGTTCTTGTAGACGAGGAAGCCGACCAGCGCGGCGAGGGCGGTCGAACCGTCGGCCTTCTTGGCGAAGCCGATGGCGATGCCGACGCAGAAGAGCAGCGGCAGGTTGGCGAAAACGGCGTCACCGGCGGTCGCGAAGACCTTGGCGACCTTGTCCCAGCCGAGACCGTCCTTGCCGAACACGTCGTCCTGGCCGAGTCGCAGCAGGATGCCCGCCGCCGGCAGCACGGCGATGGGCAGCTGAAGGCTTCGGCCGACCTTCTGCAGGCCTTGGAACAGGCCGGATCCCCGCTTCTTCGCAGGGGCCGCCGTGGGCGCGGTGGCGGTGCTCATAGACGTCCTCCATCGGTGATGGTCTACACCACTCAGTGGTGTAGACCATGTTCTAGCACGATGGTGGCGATATAAGGAACCCGTCAAACGTGCAACCGAAGAACTACGCCCCGTGCCGGATCTTGCACGTTCGTTCCGATGCGCACCGTGTGCACTCCGCGCACGCGAGAGCCCCCGGGAACCGAGTCCCGGGGGCCCTCTGATCAGTGCGCCGACCGCCGTCGCGAACCGCCGTCGCCGACCGCGCGCCGCAGACCTCCGCTCACGCCTTCGTGACGTCCTCCCGCTCCTCCTCCGGCTCCCGCCCCGGCGTCTTCAGATCGAACCTCGTGATCGCGAACCGGAAGATCACGTAGTAGACGGCCGCGAAACACAGACCGATCGGGACGATCGCCCACGGCCGCGTCGCCAGGTTCCAGTTGATGACGTAGTCGATCAACCCCGCCGAGAAACTGAACCCGTCATGCACGCCCAGCCCCCATGTCACCGCCATCGACACACCCGTCAGCACCGCGTGCACCGCGTACAGCAACGGCGCGACGAACAGGAACGAGTACTCGATCGGCTCGGTGATGCCCGTCACGAACGACGTCAACGCCACCGACAGCATCAGGCCCCCGACCTCCTTGCGCCGCCCCGGCCGCGCGCAGTGCGTGATCGCCAGCGCCGCCGCCGGCAACGCGAACATCATGATCGGGAAGAAGCCCGACGTGAACTGCCCCGCGTCCGGGTCACCCGCCAGGAACATGTTGATGTCACCGTGCACCACCGAACCGTCCGGCTTCGTGTAACTCCCGAACTGGAACCAGATGGGCACGTTCAGGAACTGGTGCAGACCGATCACCAGCAACGCCCGGTTCGCGACCCCGAAGATGCCCGCACCCCACGCGTCCAGCCCGTCCAGCCAGTCGCTGAAGTTCTCCAGCGCGTCGCCGATCGGCGGCCACACCCACAGGCACAACGCGGCGAACGCGATCGCGACGAACGCCATGATGATCGGCACCAACCGCCGCCCGTTGAAGAACCCCAGCCAGTCCACCAGCTTCGTCCGGTGGTACCGCTGCCAGAGGAACGCCGTCAGCAGACCCATCACGATCCCGCCGAACACCCCGGGATTCTGATACGCGAACGCCCCCACCGTGTTGTCGGTCGCCTGGCACCCGATGTTCGGAATCACCTTAGAACCGGGCGCGCAGTCCTCCGGGAACTGCCGCAACACGTTGTAGTAGACGAGGAATCCCGCCACCGCCGCCAGCGCCGTCGAACCGTCCGACTTCTTCGCCATACCGATCGCCACACCGATGCAGAACAACAGCGGAAGCCCCAGCGAACCGTCGAGCAGCGCCGCGCCCGCACCCGCCATCACCTTCGCCACGTTCGTCCAGCCCAGCCCGTCGTCCCCGAACACATCAGGCTGACCGAGCCGGTTGAGGATGCCCGCGGCCGGCAGCACCGCGATCGGCAACTGCAGACTCCGGCCCATCTTCTGCAGACCCTGGAACGCACTCTGCCAGCGCCTTCGCGCGGGACTGACCTCGGACCGGGCGCTCTCGGCACTCATCGTTTGGCGACCGCCTGTCAGGTGGTGTAGACCAGCTACGGACGATTGGGTTGCGGCGACGTCATCACTGACGTCATCCTTCGCCACACCCGACGCAATCGCTCGCGAAGCTGGGCCAACGGTGGGTTACTGCCACCAGCGGTCCGACACGCAATCACGGCCGGCACCAGGGAATTCAGGGAGACCGAACATGGCCACCAAGGCTGAGAAGATCGTCGCCGGACTCGGCGGGCTCGACAACATCGAAGAGATCGAAGGCTGCATCACCCGCCTGCGCACCGAGGTCAGCGACGCCTCACTCGTCGACGAAGCCGCCCTGAAGGCCGCCGGCGCCCACGGCGTCGTCAAGATGGGCACCGCCATCCAGGTCGTCATCGGCACCGACGCCGACCCCATCGCAGCCGAGATCGAAGACATGATGTGAGCCGACACGCCCACCCGTGAGACCTCGACTCCGAGCACTCACCCGTGAGGGGCTCCTCCCGACACCACGGGAGGAGCCCCTTCGCGCGTACGGCTAGGCTCAGCGCCATGTCTCGCATCGACGGCCGCACCCCCGAACAGCTCCGCCCCGTCACCATCGAACGCGGCTGGAGCAAGCACGCCGAAGGCTCCGTACTCGTCTCCTTCGGCGACACCAAGGTCTTCTGCACCGCCACCGTCACCGAAGGCGTCCCCCGCTGGCGCAAAGGCAGCGGCGAAGGCTGGGTCACCGCCGAATACTCCATGCTGCCCCGCGCCACCAACACCCGCGGCGACCGCGAATCCGTCCGCGGCAAGATCGGCGGCCGCACCCACGAGATCTCCCGCCTCATCGGCCGCTCCCTGCGCGCCGTCATCGACTACAAGGCCCTCGGCGAGAACACCATCGTCCTCGACTGCGACGTCCTCCAGGCCGACGGCGGCACCCGCACCGCCGCCATCACCGGCGCGTACGTCGCCCTGGCCGACGCCGTCTCCTGGGCCCAGGGCAAGAAGCTGATCAAGGCCGGCCGCCAGCCCCTCACCGGCACCGTGTCCGCCGTCTCCGTCGGCATCGTCGGCGGCGTCCCGCTCCTCGACCTCCGCTACGAGGAGGACGTCCGCGCCGAGACCGACATGAACGTCGTCTGCACCGGCGACGGCCGCTTCGTCGAGGTCCAAGGCACCGCCGAGGCCGAGCCGTTCGCCCGCGACGAACTCAACTCCCTCCTCGACCTCGCCGTTTCCGGCTGCGCGGAACTGACCGCGCTCCAGCGCACGGCACTCGCCGCCGTCCTCGAAAAGTAAAGAGCACACCAAGAACGGCGGCGGGCGCGGGCAACCGGTCCGCCCGCCGTCGCGTCTAGGCCAGTACACCGACGGGGGCCTCCTGGGCCTGACAAGAGGAGGAACACAGTTATGTCCACGGCCGCGAGCCGACGCCCACTCCGGCGTCGCCGAACCGTCATCGCCGCCACCACGGCGGCCGTCGCCCTCACCCTGGGACTGACGGCCACCGGCTGCGACGCGGTCAACAAGGCCCTCGACTGCGTCCAGACCGCGGACTCGATCGCCGACAGCGTCACCGACCTCCAGCAGGCCGTGGAGAACGCCGCGAACGACCCGACCCAGACGCAGGAGTCGCTGACCTCCATCGAGAACAACCTCGACAAGATAGGCGACAAGACGGACAACGCCGACGTCAACAAGGCGGTCGACGACCTTCAGAAAGCCGTCGCGAACGTCCGCACCGCCGTCAAGAACGGCGACAACACCCCCGACGTCAGCCCCGTCACGGACGCAGCGGGCGAACTGACGAAGGTCTGCACGCCCTAGCGCCGGGCCGGCCTGGCCGGCCGCGGCGGCCGGGATACTGGTGGACATGACCCGCCTGATCCTCGCCACCCGCAACGCCGGAAAGATCACCGAACTCAGGTCGATCCTCGCCGACGCAGGACTGCCCCACGACCTCGTCGGCGCGGACGCCTACCCCGACATCCCCGACGTCAGGGAAACCGGCGTCACCTTCGCCGAGAACGCGCTCCTCAAGGCCCACGCCCTCGCCCGGGCCACCGGCCACCCGGCCGTCGCCGACGACTCGGGCCTCTGCGTGGACGTCCTGAACGGCGCCCCCGGCATCTTCTCGGCCCGCTGGTCCGGCACGCACGGCGACGACAAGGCCAACCTCGACCTCCTCCTGGCCCAGCTGTCCGACATCGCGGACGAACACCGCGGCGCCCACTTCGCCTGCGCGGCGGCCCTGGCCCTCCCGGACGGCACGGAACGCGTCGTCGAGGGCCGGCTGACGGGCGTCCTGCGCTTCGCGCCCACGGGCACGAACGGCTTCGGCTACGACCCGATCCTCCAGCCCGACGGCGAGACGCGCACGTGCGCGGAACTGACGGCGGAGGAGAAGAACGCGATCAGCCACCGAGGCAAGGCGTTCCGAGGGCTGGTACCGGCGGTACGGGAGCTGCTGGGCTGAGGTGGGCCACAGAAACGGCCTGCGAATCATTCCTTTCGATTCGCAGGCCGTTAGTGTGCGGCGGAAGGGATTCGAACCCTCAAGCCCCCATCGGGGCCACAGATCCTAAGTCTGCTGTGTCGCCATTGCACCACCGCCGCTAGCCGTCTGTCATCGTACCGGGAGTTGCTTCCCGGCTTCTGCCTCCCCTGCACCAGGTGCTGGTGATGGCGTGGCAGTTGGGGCACAGCAACCGCAGATTCTCCCGTCGATCGTCACTCCAGTCGCCGTCGATGTGGTCGACCTCCAGAGGCAACGGTTCCCCGCACCCCCTCGATCCCGCACAGGACGCATCGCTCCTCCATGCCCAACTCGCTCATCGCCCGCTTCAGCCGACTGCTCGGGTACCGCCTGGCGAGCCGCTCCTTGGTGTACGCGCTCGCGCCCATTCGAATCCCCTCCGTCTTCCGGCCACCCGTTCGTGGTCTCGTACGGAGTGACGAACCGTTTATCGGACAGTCACGCGTGAAACGTGGAGCGGCCCGCGTCGGGGTGTCCGATGCGGGCCGCCTGTCTGCGGAGTGGGGACTTCAGATGCCCAGGTCCTTGATGATCTTGGCGACGTGGCCCGTGGCGCGGACGTTGTAGAGGGCGTGTTCGACCTTGCCCTCCTCGTCCACGACGATCGTGGAGCGGATGACACCCATGTACGTCTTGCCGTAGTTCTTCTTCTCGCCGAACGCGCCGTACGCGTCGAGGGCGGTCTTCTCGGGGTCGGCCAGGAGGGTGACCTTCAGGGACTCCTTGTCGCGGAACTTGCCCAGCTTCTCGGGGCTGTCCGGGGAGATGCCGAGGACGTCGTAGCCCGCGGCGGTCAGGAGGTCGAGGTTGTCGGTGAAGTCGCAGGCCTGCTTCGTGCAGCCGGGGGTCAGGGCGGCCGGGTAGAAGTAGACGATGACCTTGCGGCCCTTGTGGTCCGACAGGGACACCTGGTTGCCGTCGGCGTCGGAGAGGGTGAATGCGGGGGCCACGTCCCCGGGCTGGAGTCGCTCGCTCATCGGTCCAGCGTAACCGGGGGTCCTGGCGGTGCGGGCGAGGGTGGAGCTGACAGACTGTCCGGAACAGGACCCAGGTGACTTCGGAGGCTGACCGTGGCGGAGACGTCGGACACCAGGACCCCGGCGCAGATCGAGGCGGACATCAGGGCCCGTCGCGAGGTGCTGGCGGAGACGCTGGACGAGATCGGGGTGCGGGTGCACCCGAAGACCATTGTCGGGGACGTCAAGGCCAAGGTCGTCGCCAACGTCGATCACACCCTCGGCCGGGCGTATGTGCAGGTGAACCGGGTGGTGAGTGACGTGAAGGCGCAGTTCGTGGACGAAGAGGGCGCGCCGCGGCTGGAGCGGGTGGTGCCGGTGGCGCTCGTGGTTGTGGGGGTCGTGGGGCTGCTGGCCTTCGGTCCGCGTCGCCGCAGGGGCTGATCCGCTCGGGGGCGTCACCACCCCCGCTCGCTCACGGGGGCGTCGCGGGCAGGTAGGTTCAGTGGTGTGAGCGCCAAGAGAGACGACCTCGATCCGCAGCACGACAAGCTGCCCATCCGGATGCTGCACGACCGTGTGCTCGTGCGGCAGGAGGCCGGTGAGGGCGAGCGGCGTTCGGGTGGCGGGATTCTGATTCCCGCCACTGCGGCCGTCGGGCGTCGGCTGGCGTGGGCGCAGGTGGTCGCGGTGGGGCAGAACGTGCGGACGGTGGAGCCGGGCGACCGTGTGCTGTACGACCCGGAGGACCGTGCGGAGGTGGAGGTGCGGGGCGTGGCGTATGTGCTGATGCGGGAGCGCGACCTGCACGCCGTGGCCGCGGACCGGTTCGAGGGGTCGCAGGACTCCACGGGGCTGTATCTCTGATTGTGGGGCCACAAAGGGCTGGTGACTGTCGTCACCAGCCCTTTGTGCTGTGTCTTCACGCGGGCCCCGTCGGTCACTGACCGGCCGCCGCGGTGCGGTCACCGGGTCGGCGGGGCGAGGGTCATTCCCGGCGGGTGGGCGTGAGCTGGGGGCCGACGGTGGTGCCGGCCGAGTTGCCGGCGTCGCCGCCCCCGCCGCCGTCGGTGGCGCCGGCCGACGTGCCGCCGCCGTCGGTGGTGCCGGAGCTGGTGCCGCTGGTCGTCCCGTTGGTCGCCGATCCGCCGTTCGCGGTGCCGGTCGACGTTCCGCCGCCCCCGGTGCCGCCCCCGGTGGTGCCGGTGGTGGCGTCTCCGGTGGTGTTGCCGTTGGTCGTGGTGCCGCCGCCGGTCTGCCCCTGGGACTGGCCCTGGCTCTGTCCCTGCGTCTGTCCCTTGGTGCCGTCGCTCGGCGTGCTGCCGCCGGTCTGGTCGTCGGAGGGCTCGTCCGGGTCGTCGGCCGGGTCGGAGGGGGTGGCGGAGTCGCCGCCGCCTTCCTGGAGGGTGAGGTCGAAGTCCTTGGCGGGGCTGCCCTTGAGGGCGTCCTCGGTGAACTGGGCCCAGATCTGGGTGGGGGCGTCGCCGCCGTTGATGCGGGGCAGGCCGAGGGCGCCCTTGAGGGACTTGTGGTGTGCGGTGACCGGGTCCTGGCCCATGACGGCGACGACGGTGGCGAGGTCGGGGGTGTAGCCGGCGAACCAGGCGGCCTGGTCGTCTTCGGCGGTGCCGGTCTTGCCGGCGGCGGGGCGGCCGGCGGCCTGGGCCTTCCTGGCGGTGCCGTTCTGGACGACGCTGCGCAGGACGGAGGTGGTGGTGTCGGCGGCTTCGCGGCTGACGACCTGGGAGGCCTTGTACGCGGGCAGTTCCACGACGTCGGAGCCGTCCTTGGTGACCTTGCTGATCATCGTGTACATGCCGTGCTTGCCGTGGTTGGCGAGGGTGGCGTAGGCCTGCGCCATGTCCAGGACGCTGGCGGTGGCGGTGCCGAGCGCGATGGAGGGGTAGGGCTGCAGGTCGGGGGTGTCGGTGGGCAGCCCGAGGGCGATCGCGGTCTGCTTGACCTTGGCGGGGCCGACGTCGACGGCCATCTGTGCGTACACCGAGTTGACGGACTTGTCGGTGGCGGTGCGCACGTTGATGTCGCCGTAGTTGACGTAGTCCTCGTTCTCGGGCGCGTAGGAGGGGCCGCTCCAGCCCTGGACGGGGCGTTTGTTGGTGCCGTCGTAGATCGTGTTGGGCGTGATCCTGCGGTTGTCCTGGGTGGTGGAGTCGTTCTGGACGGCGGAGGTGAAGACGAACGGCTTGAAGGTGGAGCCGACCTGGAAGTCCTGGCGGGTGGCGTTGTTGGTGTACTGCTTGACGTAGTCGACGCCGCCGTACAGGGCGAGGATCTTGCCGGTCTTGGGCTCGACGGCGGCTCCGCCGGCGCGGACGTAGGTGTCGACCTTGCGGTTCTTCTTGTCGAGCTTCTTCATCAGCTGGTCGTTGACGGCGTCGACGAAGGCGTTCTGCTTCTTCTTGTCGAGGGTGGTGGTGATGCGGTAGCCGCCGGCGTCGAGTTCCGCCTGGGTGACCATCTTGTTGTCGCGCAGGTAGTCCTTGATGGCGTTGACGAGGTAGCCGCGCTGTCCGGACATCCCGTTGTCGGCGCCGGAGGTCTCCTTGGGGCTCGGGAACTTCATTCCGGTGCGCTGGGAAGCGGTGAGCCAGCCCTTGGTGACCATGCCGTCGAGGACGTAGTTCCAGCGGGCCTCGGCGGCCCTGCGGTTCTCGGGGTGGGCGATGACGTCGTACTCGCTGGGCGCGTTGACGAGGGCGGCGAGGTAGGCGCCCTGGGCGGGGCTGAGCTTGAGGGCGTCGACGCCGTAGTAGGCCTTGGCGGCGGCCTGGATGCCGTAGGCGTTGCGGCCGAAGTAGCTGGTGTTGAGGTAGCCCTCGAGGATGTCGTCCTTGGACTTCTCGCGGTCGAGCTTGATCGCGATGAAGAACTCCTTCACCTTGCGCGTGGCGGTCTGCTCCTGCGCGAGGTAGTAGTTCTTCACGTACTGCTGGGTGATCGTGGAGCCGGACTGCTTGCCCTTGCCGGTGGCGGTGTTCCAGCCGGCCCGCAGCATCGCCTTGGGGTCGATGGCGGACTCGGTGTAGAAGTCGCGGTCCTCGGCGGCGAGCACGGCGTGCTGGGCGTCCTTGGAGATCTGCGCGAGGTCGACGTTCTCGCGGTTGACCTTGCCGTCGCGGGCGATCTCGGTGCCGTCGGCGTAGAGGTAGACGTTGGACTGCTTGGTGGCGAGGGCGTTGGCCGGCGGGATCTCGACCATGGAGTAGCCGAGGAAGAACAGGCCGACGAGGAGCAGCAGGCCGAGGACGATGGTGCTGAGCACCATCCGCCAGGTGGGCAGCAGGCGGCGCCAGCCGGTGCGCTTGGGTCGCTTCACCTTCTTGCTGTTCCCTCCGTCACCCGCCTCGGGCTCTCCGGGGGCGGTGCCCTCGGTCGGCTGCTGCGGCTGCGGCTCGTCGCTCATGTGTTGCCGGACTCCTGTTTCGCGTCGTACGTGCCCGTACGCCTCGTACGCCTCGGTATTTCTCTGCGCCCCCTGTTGAAGACTCTCGCACCGGGCGTTCCGTTCCCGACAATCCACGCGTGTTGTGCCGGAAAACGCGTGGCATGCGGCGGGGGCGGCGCACTAGGCTCCTGCGTTTCGGTGTCGCAGGGGGCACCCAGGTGACTGTTGGGCGAGGAGGAGGGTTGCCTTGGGAACGGCGCGGTTGTACGCGGCCGTCGCGGCGGGGGGCTTCCGAAGGTACGCGACGTATCGGGTGGCGACGGCGGCGGGGGTGTTCACGAACACCGTTTTCGGCCTGATCCTCGTCTACACATATCTGGCGTTGTGGGACGAGCGGCCGCACCTGGGGGGTTACGACCAGGCGCAGGCGGTGACGTACGTGTGGCTGGGGCAGGCGTTGTTCGCGACGCTGGCGATCCAGGGCGGCGGTTTCGAGACGGATCTGATCGAGCGCATTCGCACGGGTGAGGTGGCGGTCGACCTGTACCGGCCGGCCGATCTTCAGGCGTGGTGGCTGGCGACGGATCTGGGGCGGGCGTTGTTCCAGTTGCTGGGGCGGGGGGTGATCCCGTTCGTGTTCGGGGCGTTGTTCTTCCCGACGGCGTTGCCGGGGGAGGCGGGGGTGTGGGCGGCGTTCCTGGTGGCGGTGGTGCTGGCGATGGTGGTGAGTTACGCGATCCGGTTCCTGGTGGCGTTGAGCGGGTTCTGGCTGCTGGACGGCACGGGGGCGTTGCAGGTGTTGATGGTCACGGGGGTGTTCTGTTCGGGGATGGCGTTGCCGTTGAACGCGTTTCCGCAGCCGTTGGGGGACATCGTGATGCTGCTGCCGTGGTCGGCGTTGTTGCAGACCCCGGCGGACGTGCTGATGGGGCGCGTCGACGTGTGGTCGGCGTTCGCGTTCCAGGCGGGGTGGGCTGTGGTGCTGCTGGCGGTGGGCCGGCTGGTGCAGGGGGCGGCGACGCGGCGGGTGGTGGTGCAGGGTGGGTGAGGGCGGCCGGCTGGCGGAGGGGTTGCGGGCGTACCGGTTGATCGCCGGGATGTGGATCCGGTCGACGTTGACGTACCGGATGTCGTTCGCGATGACGGTGGTGGGCGGTCTGCTGGTGACGGGGTTGGACTTTGTCGCGATCTTGTTGATGTTCTCGCAGGTGGACGTGTTGGGCGGGTACACGTTGCCGGAGATCGCGTTGCTGTACGGGTTGTCGGCGATGTCGTTCGGGGTGGCGGATCTGGCGATCGGGTCGGCGGGGCGGCTGGGTACGCGGGTGCGTGACGGGACGCTGGACATGTTGCTGGTGCGGCCGGCGCCGGTGCTGGCGCAGGTGGCGGCGGACCGGTTCGCGTTGCGGAGGGTTTCGCGGATCACTCAGGGCGGCTTGGTGCTGGGGTGGGCGCTGGTGTCGCTGGACGTGGCGTGGACGCCGGTGAAGGTGCTGCTGGTGCCGGTGATGGTGGTGTGCGGCGGGCTGATCTTCTCGGCGGTGTTCGTGGCGGGTGCGGCGTTCCAGTTCGTGGCGCAGGACGCGGCGGAGGTGCAGGCGGCGTTCACGTTCGGCGGGCAGACGTTGTTGCAGTACCCGCCGACGGTGTTCGGCAGGGAGTTGCTGCGTTCGGTGACGTTCGTGCTGCCGTTGGCGTTCGTCAACTGGGTGCCGGCGGCCTATGTGCTGGGGCGGCCGTATCCGTTGGGGTTGCCGGGGTGGGCGGCGTTCGCCTCGCCGGTGGCGGCGCTGTTGTGCTGCGTGGCGGCGGGGCTGGCGTGGCGGGTGGGTCTCAGGTCGTATCGGAGTACGGGGAGTTGAGTGTGTCCGAGGACGCTTTCATCGAGGTGGACCGGGTCGAGAAGGTCTTCGACGTGCGCAGGCGGACGGGGTTCCTCAGGCGGGAGCTGCGGCAGGTGCGGGCGGTCGACGAGCTGTCGTTCTCGGTGGCGCGGGGGGAGATGGTCGGCTACATCGGGCCGAACGGTGCAGGGAAGTCGACGACGATCAAGATGCTGACGGGGATCCTGACGCCGAGCGGTGGCCGGCTGCGGGTGGCGGGGATCGATCCGTCGCGGGAGCGGACGCGGCTGGCGCACCGGATCGGGGTGGTGTTCGGGCAGCGGACGACGCTGTGGTGGGATCTGCCGCTGATCGATTCGTACCGGCTGATGCACCGCATGTACCGCATCCCGGACGGGCGTTACCGGGAAAATCTCGACCGGCTGGTGGAACTGCTGGATCTGGCGGACCTGTTGGAGGTGCCGGTGCGGCAGTTGTCGCTGGGGCAGCGGATGCGCGGTGACATCGCGGCGGCGTTGCTGCACGATCCCGAGGTGCTGTATCTCGACGAGCCGACGATCGGTCTGGACGTGGTGTCCAAGGCGCGGGTGCGGGGGTTCCTGCGCGAGCTGAACGCCGAGCGGGGTACGACGGTGCTGCTCACCACCCATGATCTGCAGGACATCGAGCAGTTGTGTTCGCGGGTGATGGTCATCGACCACGGCCGTCTGGTGTACGACGGCGCGCTCGCGGGGTTGCACGAGGTGGGGGAGAGCGAGCGGACGCTGGTGGTGGATCTGGAGCGGGAGTCGCCGCCGATCGAGGTGGGGGACGCGGCGCGGGTGGTGCGGGTGGAGGGTCCGCGTCAGTGGCTGGCGTTCCCGGCGTCGGGGTCGGCGGCGGCGCTGGTCGCGCGGATCGCGGCGGAGTATCCGCTGGTGGACCTGTCGGTGCGGGAGCCGGACATCGAGGCGGTGATCGCCAGGATGTTGTACGGGGCGGGGGGCGGCGGGTCCTCGGAGGAGCGGGAGACCGTAGTGCCGGGGGCCGGGAACTCGTAGGCTGCGGGCATGACCGACGACGCAGTCCCGGACCGTTCGGACCTCCGTGCCTCCGACGCCGATCGTGAGCGGGTCGCCGAGGTGTTGCGCGACGCGGTCGCCGAGGGCCGTCTGGACATGGCGGAGTTCGAGGAGCGGCTGGAGCAGACCTACGCGGCGCGCACGTACCGGGAGTTGGCGCCGATCACGCGTGATCTGCCGGCGCGGGGGGTGGCGGCGCCGCCTGTGGTGTCGTTGCAGAAGGAGCCGTCCCGGGACGGGGGTTGGGCCGGGCGGATCGTGGGCGGCGAGGGGTCGTCGACGTGGGCGGTGGCGGTGATGTCGGGCTTCCAGCGCAAGGGCCGCTGGACGGTGCCGCGGCGGTTCACGTGCGTCGCCTTCTGGGGCGGCGGGGAGATCGACCTGCGTGAGGCGGACTTCTCGGCCGGGGAGGTCGAGATCAACTGTTTCGCGGTCATGGGCGGGGTGCAGATCACGGTGCCGCCGGGGGTGGAGGTCGTCGTGCGCGGGATCGGTGTGATGGGCGGCTTCGACCAGCGGGAGAGCGGCGTGGTGGGCGAGCCGGGGGCGCCGCGGGTGGTGGTGAGCGGGTTCGCGTTCTGGGGCGGGGTCGGTGTGGAGCGCAAGATGACGCGGGCCGCGCGGCGCCAGGAGAGGCTGGACCGCAAGGCGGCGAGGCGCGAGCTGCACGCCTCCTTCCGGGACGACGTGCAGGAGGCGCACCGGCGGATGCTGGAGGGCCACAAGGACCTGCTGCGGGGGCACGGCCTCGGGCTCGGTCCCGAGGAGGGGCGCGGGCGGCGGGAGGAGCGGCGGGAACGCCGCCGCGAGGAGTAGGCGGGGCGACGCGCCGTCGCCGCGGGCCGCCGTCGCGGTGGGTCGCGGTCGCAGCGCGTCGCGGTCGCGGCCCGTGGTCGTCGCGGCCTGTGGTCGTCGTGACCGGCGGACGCCGCTTTCGGCGCCGCCGTCGTCAGAGCCGTGCGGGGGCGGCCGGGCCGGCGAGTTCGCTCAGGTCGACGGTCCGCGCCATCGTCCGGTAGCCGCGGTCGCTGGGGTGCAGATGGTCCCCGGAGTCGTACTCGGAGCGCAGGCTGCGCGGGTCGTAGGGGTCGCGCAGCGCCTTGTCGAAGTCGACGACCTCGTCGAACAGGCCGCCCGTGCGGATCGCCGCGTTGACCTGCTGCCGGACGCGCTCGCGGGCGTCGGTGTAGCCGCGGTGGCCGCGGAACGGCGTGAGGGTGGCGCCGACGACCCGGACGCCGCGGGCGTGGGCACGGTCGACGAGGGTGCGCAGGCCGGCCACGATCGCCTGTGGGCCGGACGGGTTCGGGTCGCGCAGGATGTCGTTGATGCCGAGGTCGACGACGACGGCCTTCACGTTGGGCCGGTCGAGGACGTCCCGGTCGAAGCGGTGGATGCCGCCGGCGCCGCGCAGCGGGTCGTCGACGAGGACCCGGTTGCCGCTGATGCCCTGGTTGACGACGCCGTAGCGGGGCGTGTCCCCGTCGACGGATCCGCCGGCGGCGAGCGCCGTGCGCAGTCGGCCGGCGAGGACGTCGGGCCAGCGGCGGTTCTCGCCGGCGGTGGAGGTGACTCCGTCGGTGATGGAGTCGCCGAAGGCGACGAGGGTGCCGTCGGCCTCGTTGCTGAGCACGTCCAGCGCGGTCAGGTAGCGCCAGTACACGCTGGTCGCGGTGAAGGAGGCGCCGGTGACGTCCTCGGTGGACTCGCCGTCGGCGACGTAGCTCGTCTGCCGGGCGCGCGGGTGGTAGGTCACCGGGCCGGCGGAGGTCGGGGAGTAGGTGCTGACGAGGATGTCGGCGTCGTGCGGGACGACGACGGCGACGGCGTCGCTGACGGCCTGCCCGCCGGCCGGGACGACGACGGTGGCGGCTCCGCCGAAGGTGAGCCGGCGCAGGGTGGCGGGGTCCGCGGCCGCGCTGTCGTCGGCTGCGGCGACGGCGAGCGTGGCGTGGGTGACGGTCAGCGGCAGGCTGCCGTAGAGGTTGGAGAGCGTGATCCGGGCGCTGGTGCCGCCGACACCGGTGTGGACGACGTTGCGGACGGTGCGGCCGGCCATGCCGTGGGCCTCGGTGCCCGGTTCCCCGCCGGCCGGTGCGGCGGCCCAGGACCCGACCCACACGCCGGTCGAGACGGGAGCCGCGTTGCCCGGGGCGGGGCCGGCGGCGACCGTGTCCCCGGCGGAGCGGCGCCCGGAGCCGGCGCCCGCGCCGTCCCCGGAGGCGACGCCGAGGTATATGACGGCGGACACGCCCACGACGAGGGCGACGATCGCCGCCAGCAGGGCATAACCATGATGCTTGGCGGTCATGCGGGTGTGGTTCTCCTCGTGAGGGGAGCGGTGCTGCTCCGGATGATGCGTGCGTGCGCCGATGGGGCACGCGTTCATGCAGGAGTTCACCGTTGAGCTCCCCCGTCTGACAGACGACGGGAACTCTTGTTCCGTTCCAGGAGTCGGTCAGGCAGGGACCATTATCAGCGTGCGGGACGCCGGCGGTGCACGGCCGAACGGAACGGGTGGAGCGGATGGATCGTACGGAGGAACCGGCGGGCGCCGGGACGGCCCGTGCCGGGGCGGCGCGCGCGATGACCGTGTTCAGCGCCGCCGACGAGGAGAAGCGGCGCGGGGTGCGCCGGATGAAGCTCACCGCGGCGGGGCTGCTGCTGTTCGTGGCCGTGGTGTACGTCCTCGCCGAGTGGGCCGCGCACCGGGGGGCGGGCGCGTGGGCGTCCTATGTGGCGGCGGCCGCGGAGGCGGGCATGGTCGGTGCGCTCGCCGACTGGTTCGCGGTGACGGCGCTGTTCCGTCACCCGCTCGGCCTGCCCATCCCGCACACGGCGATCATCCCGAACAAGAAGGACCAGCTGGGTGTCTCGCTGGGTGAGTTCGTCGGGGAGAACTTCCTCTCCGAGGACGTGGTGCGGCAGCGGCTGCGGTCGGTGGGCATCGGCACCCGGCTGGGCGCCTGGCTGGCCGAGCCGGAGCACGCCGACCGGGTGACGGCGGAGCTGGCGACGGCCCTGCGCGGCGCGCTGACGGTGCTGCGCGACGCGGACGTCCAGGCGGTGGTCGGCGAGGCGATCACCCGGCGCGCCGACGCGCAGGAGATCGCGCCGGGCATCGGGAAGCTGCTGGAGCGGATCGTCGGGGACGGCGGTCACCGGCGGGCCGTGGATCTGGTGGTGTCCAGGGCGCACGACTGGCTGGAGCTGCACGCCGACTCGGTGATGGACGCGGTGCAGGGCGGTGCGCCCGGCTGGACGCCCCGGTTCGTCGACAAGCGGATCGGTGAACGCGTCTACAAGGAGCTGCTGCGGTTCTGCGCGGAGATGCGGGACATGCCCTCCCACCCGGCTCGGGGCGCCCTCGACCGCTTCCTCCGGGACTTCGCCGTCGATCTGCAGTCCGACACGGACACGCGCGCGCGGGTGGAGCGACTCAAGGGCGAGGTGCTGGGCCGGGGCGAGGTGCAGGACCTGATCGCGTCGGTGTGGACGGCCGTCCGCTCCATGATCGTGGCGGCCGCGGAGGACGAGCGCAGCGAGCTGCGGCTGCGGGTGCGGGCCTCGCTGCTGTCGCTGGGGGCGCGGATGGCCACCGAGCCCAAGGTGCAGGAGAAGGTCGACAGCTGGGTGGAGGGCGCGGCGGTGCATGTCGTGACGACGTACCGCAAGGAGATCACCTCGCTGATCACCGACACCGTGGCGGGCTGGGACGCGGAGCACACGACGCGCAAGATCGAGGCCAACATCGGCCGTGACCTGCAGTTCATCCGGATCAACGGCACGGTGGTGGGTTCGCTGGCCGGGTTGCTGATCTACACCGTGGCGCGCTCGCTGGGGGCGTGAAGACGCCGGCGGCGGGCACCCGATCCGCGTTCCGCTCGAGGAGGAGCGGGCCGAGGAGGGAGCCCATGACCAGCGCCGAAGCCGCAGTGCCGGCCGAGAGAGACCGCACGATCACCACCGACATCCCCGCCCGTCTGGACCGGCTGCCCTGGTCGCACTGGCACTGGACCATCGTCTTCGGACTCGGCACGGTGTGGATCCTGGACGGCCTGGAGGTCACGGTCGTCGGGAACATCGCCGCCCGGCTGTCCGAACCGGGCAGCGGCCTGCCCATCACATCCGGTCAGGTCACCGGTATCGCGGCGGCGCTGTACGTGGCCGGCGCCTGCGCCGGCGCCCTGTTCTGGGGCCGGCTGACCGACAAGTGGGGCCGCAAGAAGCTGTTCATGATCACCCTCGCGGTGTATCTGGCGGCCACCGCCCTGACCGCGATCTCCTTCGACACCTGGTGGTTCCTGCTGTTCCGGTTCCTCACCGGCTTCGGCATCGGCGGCGAGTACGCGGCGATCAACTCGGCGATCGACGAGCTGATCCCGGCGCAGTACCGGGGGCGCGTCGACCTGATCATCAACGGCAGCTTCTGGCTGGGCGCGGTCGCCGGTTCGCTGCTGTCGATCGTCGCGCTGAACACGGACGTCTTCGCGGCGAACGTGGGCTGGCGGCTGACGTTCGCGCTGGGCGCCGTCCTCGCCCTGGTGATCCTGCTCGTCCGGCGGCACGTCCCGGAGAGTCCGCGCTGGCTGCTGATCCACGGCCGGGACCGGGAGGCCGAGGAGATCGTCGCCTCGATCGAGAAACAGATCGAGTCGGACAAGGGGGAGCGACTGCCGCGGGCCGAGGGTGAGCTCACCATCCACCAGCGCCGCAGCGTGTCCTTCGTCGAGATCGCCCGCACGGTGTTCTCCGACTACCGGCGCCGCTCGATCCTCGGCTTCTCCCTCTTCATCGGACAGGCCTTCCTCTACAACGCGATCACCTTCGGCTTCGGCGCGATCCTCACCAAGTTCTTCGACGTGCCGAGCGGCGACACCGGCTACTACTTCGCGGTCATCGCGATCGGCAACTTCTGCGGCCCGCTGATGCTGGGCAAGCTGTTCGACACGGTCGGCCGACGGGTGATGATCTCCTCGACGTATCTGCTGTCCGGTGTGCTGCTGTTCGGCACGGCCTGGCTGTTCGACCAGGGCTCGCTCGACGCGACGACGATGACGGCCTGCTGGTGCGCGGTGCTGTTCTTCGCGTCGGCGGGCGCGTCGAGCGCTTATCTGACGGTGTCCGAGGTCTTCCCGATGGAGACCCGCGCGATGTCCATCGCCTTCTTCTACGCCCTCGGCACCGCCGCCGGCGGCATCAGCGGCCCCCTGCTGTTCGCCAAGCTCACCGACACGGGCAAGGTCGGCGACACGGTCCTCGCCTTCTCCATCGGCGCGACGCTGATGTGCCTGGCGGGCCTGGTCGCGGCGTTCCTCGCGGTCAACGCCGAGCGACGGTCCCTGGAGGACATCGCCAAGCCCTTGACGGCGGCGGCGACGAAGGCCCGCGAGGCGACGAAGCGGGGCGACGGCGACCGCAAGGCGACCGCCTGACGAGGTCGTAGGCGACAGGGGGCGGCCCGTCGGACGGTTCCCGGGAGCGGCTGCCCCGGGCGGCAGGTGAGCGTGCCGCCCGGGGCAGCCGCTTCGGCCGTCCCCCGCGCGCGTCCCGGCAGCGCGGCGGGGGCCGACGGGGGGTGACAGGGGGTCACCGGGACGATGAGAGGCGGCTGGGGGTGGCAGGGGCGTGATCGCCGGGCGGGTAAGGGTCGGATAAGGTGACCCGCCGTGGCACGTGCGAACACGTGAGCCACCGTCACGTACTCGGGGGAGACGTCACCGTGCACACCCGTCGCTCAACTCTGTCGTCCAGGGTGCGCTCGGCGCCCGGCCCGCTCGCCGCCGCCGCCGCGCTGGCGGCCGCGTCCCGCCCCGACCGCGTCGGGGACCCGGTCGTCCAGCGCCTCCAGTCCGCTCGCACCTGGGCCGGCACGGTGGCGTCGGCGGGACTGCTGTTCGCCTACCCGCTGGCCGAGAGCGGCGAGGACATCCTCCTCGGCAAGGTGCTGGACGTCGTCGTCGGCTGCGGGATCGCCCTGGTCGCCGGACTGATCACCCTGAGCGTCTTCATCGGCATGGCCCGCCCCTCGCTGCGCGGCGTCTACGCCCGGCGACTCACCGGCCCCGGCACCGCGCTCGGCGTCATCGCGCTCGGCGTGGGCGTGTGCGGCGGCGGCGTCCTGCTGGGCGTGAGGCTGCTGCACGCGGAGATCATCCCGTGGGCGGACATCCGCGCCGCCGGCAACCTCGCCTGGCTCGCGTCGTTCCTGGTGTTCGTCATCGTGATGCTCATCGGCGCGTTCGTCCTGGCCGTGGTGGCGGTGTTCACGCTGGCCGCCGGGGTGTTCGCGCTCAACTCCTGCTTCCGGGTCGGCGACGTCCACGATCTGCTGCCCGCGCTGATCTCGCCGTTCCTGGTGTGGGCCCTGTTCGCGCTGAGCTACTCCGACGGCCCCGAGGTGGCCGCCCCGCCGCTCGTCCGCCTCGCCTTCCTGCTGGGCGGCCCGCTCTCCGTGACGGCCCTGTCGGCCTGGGAGATACGGCGGCTGAGGCACCGCTACGGCGTGACGATGCGCTCGGCACTGGGCCGAGGCGGCCTCCCCGAGCCGACGTACACGCCGGAGCCCGCGCAGACGCCGGTACCTGTTTACGCGCCGACGCAGACGCAGACGCCGACGTACGCCCCGGGAGCGCCACACCTCCCGGTCCCGACCCCTCTCCCGGGGCAGACCCACGTCCCGGGACCGACCTGTGCGCCGGTGCCGCAATACCCGTCGCACGCGCCGAACTCGCCGTACTCCCCGTAGGTGTAGGTGTAGGTGTAGCCGCCGTGACCCCTATTGCGCTCGTGGGGCTCGTATGGCTCGCGGGGCGCGTCCAGCGGCCGGTTGCGGCAAGCTCTGGGCCGTGCGGGCCCGGCGGACCTTCGGACCCTGTGGGCCGGCGGAGAGCCGGCCCGGCATCTCACCCCCGGCGGTCGGCGACCGCCCACGAGGCCAGCGCCACGGCCCCCGCAACCCCGAACACCGACGGCCAGGCACCCACCCTCTTCGCCAGCGGATGCGACGCCGCGAAGGCGGCCACGTACGCGGCGCTCAGCGCCCCCGCGGCCTTCCCACCGGCCTGCCGCCGCCACTGCTGCGCGGCCGCGGCCCCCGCGACGGCGAGGACGGCCCCGCCCAGCGGCCGCTGACGCGTCCACCGAGCCACCCCGTACCCGCCGACCAGCCCGCCCGCCGCGATCACCGCACTGGGAACCTTCGCCATGTCTGCCGCCTCCTCGCCCTGATCGTCAAGCTCGCCCCCGAGGCTAACGCCCCCGCCGCACCGCCCGACGCCCGAGCCCCGTCGCCGTGGGCGGGAACGGGCGAGAACGACCTTCGACTACCGCGAGTCGCCACCCGGGCCTTGCGGGTCCCCCGGCGTCTGCCCACCGGCCGACTCGTCAGCAACAGGGAAATGAGCCAGGAGGAGGGTGCGGGAGCGGCGTGTGGCGGTACTGACTCGTACACGCTTGGCACCATCGGGCCAGGATCGAGATACGGAACTGCAAGGGCTCGGGACCGGCCGCCGCACATGGCCGAAACCCATACGCACCGTTGAACGCGCCTGTGAAGCCGCAGAAGATGGTCATGAGCGGGATGACACGATGCCGGCTTTTCGAGACCGGGGAAACGGGGGCTGAGCGGTGCTGGCGGGTGGCTACGCGGCCGTGAACGGCGGCCGATGAGGAACCGTATGCAGGTCGCGCTCCAGGTCATGCTGGCGCTGGTCGCCTGCTTACTCGGGATCGCCACCAACTACGCGACCAGTACGGACAAGGCGCCGTGGGTGCTTGAGGCGATTCAGCGGTTCTCCGTTCCGGCCATCGGAGTGCTGATCTTGGCACTCGTGGTCGGGCAGGTCGTCGTCTACCGGCTGGAGCATCCCGCGCCGGCCCGGATCGAGTGGCCGCGTGAGCGGGTTCCGTACCCGGGCCTCGACGCGTTCGACGAGGACGAGGCCGCCGTCTACTTCGGCCGGGAGGCACAGGCCGTCGAACTGACCCGCAGGCTGCACGCCACCACGACCCGCCCGGCGGAACGGTTCCTGGTGTTGGTCGGGGCTTCCGGGAGCGGAAAATCCTCCCTGGTCAGGGCGGGAGTGGTGCCCCGGCTTCGGGATCGCCGCTGGACCGTCGTACCCGCCTTCGCCCCGGGCCCCAACCCGCTGGGCGCCCTCGCGGGTGCGCTGGCGGCCGCCGCCGACGGGCAGGAACCGGCGAGCGCAGTACTGCGGAGGCTGCGTCAGGGACCGGATGCACTGCGAGCCGAGCTGTCGCGGCTCCGAGGCGGCCGGTTCAGGCGGATACTCCTCGTGGTCGACCAGTTCGAGGAGGTCGTCACCCTGACGGGCGAACATGAACGCGCCCAGTTTCTCGAAGCGCTGCGTACGTGCGTGGAACAGGACCTGGCGGTTCGCGTACTGGTCACCCTCCGAGTGGACCTGCTCGGCAGGCTGCTCGGCACCGGACAGGCGGACCTCCTTCAGAACCCCGTCGCCATCGGCACATTGGGCAGAGCACAGCTCGTCGAAGTCGTGGAGCGCCCCGGGGCCCTCGTCGGCCTCAGCTTCGAGCACGGAGTCGTCGACTCCATCGTGAGCGAGACCGGGACGGACGACGCACTACCGCTGCTCGCCTACCTCCTCCAGGAGTTGTACTTCGCCTCCGGCCCTGGCGGGATGGTGACCGAGGCGCTGTACCGGCGGCTCGGGGGCGTGCCCGGCGCGCTGGCGCGTCAGGCAGACAACGCCGTAGCCGGGCTCGGGGCGGGCGTGGGCATCGACGTTGTCCTCCGTGTCCTGCTCAGGTTCGTGACCGTGGAGGGGCAGGACGCTGTACGCCGCCATGTGCCACTGTCCGAACTCGACGAACGGGACCTCCATGTCGTCGATGCCTTTGTCGAGGCGAGGCTGCTGCGCACCGACATCACGGGCAGCGGCTCCGCAGCCGGTAGCGAGCCCTGTGCGCAGGTGACGCACGAGGCTCTGTTCCGCCAGTGGGCCCCGCTGCGCCAGGAGGTCGAGGCGCGGGCCGAACGACTGCGTGAGCGCGCCGAACTGGAGCGGTGGGCGGCCGACTGGGAGCGGGCCGGACGCAGCGACGACTATCTCCTCACCGGGGAACGCCTCACGGCTGCCCGGCGCTGGCTCGAAGCACTGGAGGAGTCCGGACAGGCGTCCGCACCCGCCCGCTCACTCGTCGAATCCTCGCAACGCCGCGACCTGTCCTTCCTCAGCCGCGTCTCCGACAGCATCGGCCGCCAGGTTCTTCTGAACGCGGAGAGCGAACCGGAGCGCTCCCTGCTGCTCTCACTCGCCGCAATCGGTGAGTGCACGCCCACGCCCTCGGCCAGGCGCGGGCTGATGGCGGCGCTGGCGGCGAGTCATCTCCGCGCGCGGCTCGACGGTCACACTGACACTGTCCGTCACATCGCCTGGTCCCCGGACGGGCGCATGCTGGCCACGGCGTCCAGGGACGGCACGGCCCGCGTTCACGACGCGGGGTCCGGACGCGCACTGCTGGTGCTGCCGTGCGACGGAGTCATGGTCGAGTCCGTTGCCTGGTCACCGGACTCGGCGAGGCTGGCAACCGCCGGCCGTGAACGTGTCGTACGGATCTGGGATGCCACCACAGGGGAGCCGGTCCGGCTGCTCACCGGTGCCGGAGACCTCGGCAGGCAGGTGGCCTGGTCGCCGGACGGCCGGCACGTCGCGGCGAGCTCCAAGGACCGGATCGTACGGGTCTGGGAGGCCGACACCGGGCGGCTCGCGCACGAACTGCACGGGCATGACGAGGACGTGTGGGGTGTTGCCTGGTCACCGGACGGCATCCGCCTCGCATCCGCCTCACACGATCAGACCGCGATCGTGTGGGACCTGACGACCGGTACGGCGGCCACCACACTCACCGGCCACTCGGACTTCGTCGAGGGCATCGCCTGGTCACCGGACGGAAGGCACATCGCCACCGGCTCCGGGGACCACACCGCTCGCATCTGGGACGCCGGTACCGGCGACCTGCGCCTGTTGCTGCGAGGACACACCGACTACGTGTGGAACCTCGCCTGGTCTCCGGACGGGCGAATGCTGGCGAGCGCCTCCTCCGACCGCACGGTGCGCATTGTCGGCACCGAGGACGCCAAGGTCCTGGCCGTGCTGCGAGGCCATGCCGACACGGTGTGGGGCGTCGCATGGTCACCCCGCGGGACCATGCTCGCCACCAGTTCCACCGACGGCACCGGCATGGTGTGGGACCTGCGCCCGCGTGGCGCCGAAGTCCTACTGGCCGACGGACACCGTGGCCCCGTGAACCAGGCCGCATGGTCCGGCGACGGCAGCCGTATCGCCACGGCCTCAGACGATGGCACCGTACGGGTGTGGGACGCGGTAACCGGAGTTCCGGCCGGACCGGTGATCGAGTGGGAGGGCCGGGTCTGGGCCGTCGCCTGGGCTCCGCAGGGGGAACGGCTCGCGTTCAGCGCCAACGACGGCCTGTTCCGGATCGTCGACGGGCACGGCGGCACGCTGTTCGAGCGACACGGTGAGGTCATCGAGGGCTGTGCTTGGTCTCCGGACGGCGGCCGGATCGCCGCCGGCGGCCACGACGGCGCCGTGCGGGTGCTGTCCGCGTCGGACGGGACCGAGCTGCTGAAACTGACGGGACATCAGGACTGGGTGGGGCGCGTGGCATGGTCGCCGAGCGGACGGCTGCTCGCCAGCTGTTCCGACGACCGTACCTGTCGGCTGTGGGACATCGGGGAGGGGCAGCAGTTCACCGTGCTGCGCGGTCACGACAACTACGTGGAGGACGTCAGTTGGTCTCCGGATGAGACGAGGATCGCCACCGCTTCCGGCGACTGGACGGCCGCCGTGTGGGACGTCGCCACCGGACGGCGCATCGATGTGCTGAAGGGTCACGAGGGGCGGCTCCGTGCCGCCGCCTGGTCGCCGGACGGCCGGCACATCGCCACGGGGGGAGACGACCGCACCGTACGCGTCTGGTCCGCCGCCACTTTTGAGGAGATCGCCGTCGTCGGTGTGCACCAGGACAAGGTGACCTCCGTGGCCTGGTCCCCGGACGGCGCACGGCTGCTCACGGGCTCGGCCGACGGGACGTCGCGCGCGTGGCTGGCGGTGCCGGACTATGACCGGCTGGAAGCGACGGCCCGGGGAAGGGTCTTCCGTGCTCTGACCCGCGAGGAGCGGCGGCAGCAACTTCTGCCGCTCGACCCACCGTGACCCCCTGAATCAGTAGACCGATTCCACCGTGCGCTCCTCGGTGTGGACCAGGTAGCCGTCCGGGTCCAGGCCCATGGCTTTGCGCTCGGGCGACGACCAGTACAGCGCGTTGCGCTCGGCGAACGTCTCCGGACCGTCGTACGAGATCAGCCAGACGAACTGGTTGCGTTCCCGGTCCACCCAGGCCCCTCCGATCCCGAACCCCAACGCCAGCCGCAACGGCACGATCTCCTCCCGCCAACGCTCCACCCACTCGTCGAGCATGCCCGCTCGGACGGTGTACGTACGCAACTGCGTGGTCTTCGGCATACAGACATCTTCTCCGACCTCGCAGACTTCCTGTGCCCGACGAAGCTCCGCGCGCTCCGTGCAACGGCCGTCAGCTGGGCGTCAAGGAGCGCAACTCGCGATCGGGACACCTTCTCCAAGGGGCAGAGTGATCCGCCCGGTCATGAGGATTTCGTGGTTCGCGAACAGCGCGTCGAGTGCGAAGCGTCGACGGACGCGGGCGGTCCACTTGGCGTCCGTCAGGTTGGTGTATGCAGCGACCACGCGGGCGCGGCTCGCCTGGGTGAGGATCCATCGGGCCTGGTCCGGGTTCTGGGTTCGGCCGCCGAGGTCGCGGGCGAGCCGCCACAGCTCCTCGCCGTCGGACTGTTCGTCGACGACGGTGACGAGCCCGATGTCGCCGAGGCCTCGTGGGTCACTGGAGTGGGTGGTGTAGGCGACGGTGAGGTGGCCGAGGGGGAACATGGTGACGCGGCTGGTCGCGGTGAGCTCGGTGAGGAGCATGGGCAGTCCGTTCTGGCACGGAGCGAGGCGGCCCGGCCACGGGTACGGTCGGCCCGCACGGACGGGGGAGCGGGTGTCAGCAGCCGTCGCCGTCGCCGCAGCAGGCGGGCGGGTTGCATTCTGCGGCCGTGCCCCAGAGCCGCTCGTCGACTTCGAACCCGGCGGTACGCAACCGGCCCACGACGTCGACCATCAGCCCACGCGTGCGGACTTTGGCGTTGGGCTGGTGGTGCAGGAAGTGGCCGAAGCTGCGCTCGCACCAGTCGGCGTACCACCCCGTGTGCAGGATGAGCGTGTGCCAGCCGGGATCGACCTGCTGCGACGGTGCCATGCTCGCCCCGTCACCGCTGCTCCCCATGACGTAGACGAGGGCGAGGGCCTGGTCGACGACCCGGTCGGCGACGCAGCGCTCCAGGCCGTACTCGTCGGCGCAGAACGCGGCAAGCGTCTCGAACTCCGTGTCGGTGACGAGAGAACGGCCGGTGCGGGGCTCGGTGGCGACGGTGGGGGCCATGGAATGGCTCCTTCGCAGTTGGAGTGCTTTGCTTCTGCGGTCGGAGGACCTTGCTTCACTGCTCGTCGCACGCCAGTCGTCTTCCGGCGGCGATGATGCGGGCGACGTCAAGTGGGCGGCACAGCGCGCCTGCCGAGGTCATGGGCACGGACCAGTAGGAGTGCCACCCAAGCGGGTTGAGGGAGTTGGCCCCCGGTTCTGGGACACCGAGATAGGTGCCGCGCCCCAGGCACTCCACGCCCAGCGCACGCCATTCCTCGGCGGCCCCGTGCCAGGTGGCAGGCATGAGGGCCGGGACCAGGGCGTAGTACCGGCACCCCTGTGGGTCGCAGATGACCGACCCACCCTCGCAGGCTTCGTCGAGGAATGAGTCGACGTCGCGTCCGCAGTGGTCGGCAACAGCGCGCACAAGGTCCTGGGGTAGCCGTACGGCCGACATGAGGGCGCCGAGAGGCAGCAGCGCGATGCCGCACTCCGTCCACTCCATGGCCGCCCGGCTGGGGACGGGGTGAGCCGACAGGAGCCAGTGAGCGGTGGCCGACTCGCGGTCGGTGCGTGAGTGGATGAAGATGCCGGGTTCTGGTTCGGCGGGACGCAGAGTCCGCGTTCGCGTGTCTGTCACCCTGCCGAAGCTAGGGGTGTTGTGTGGTCCATCACCAGCAATGTGCACCGATGTGCACAGCTTTATGAGTGCTGTCTGGCTGCTTTCTCACCTTGACGGGGGCGGCATATGTCCGTGAAATTGGTGCACATCGGCGCACAGCATCGACAACGGAGGCGACTATGCGCTTACGGTTCATCGGGATCGACCCGGATACGGGAAAGAACGGGTCGCCGACAGCATGGGTGGATCTGGAGACGGCGGACATCGTGATCCAGAGCTACATGGCGGACGAGCCGACACGAGCTCAATGTGTGGACAACTCGGCTCCCGGACACGCGCAGGGCATCCCCGACCACGAGACGGTGGTGCGCATTCCGGCCCGCTTGGTACCGGTCCTGCGGGAGGCCTGCGATGTCGCAGAACGTACCCAGCTTTGACGAGCTGATGGAAACCGCGCAGCTCTCCGCCGTGCACCTGGAAATGCGCGATCAGTACGCGGTGGGCGACGAGGCCGACGACTACGACACCTGGCTGCGCACCGGCCTGCGGGACACGGATCCCACCTCGGAGTACTGGGCTCCGTGGGTCGACATGGTCTCCGGAGCGGTTGCCCGCGGAGTGGTGGTACGACGTGCCCGCGTCGTGTCCGAACCGGTCACCGACTACATCCGCTACGAGCACGCCGGAACCGTCGTCAACCTGCACGCAGGCGAACTCGTTCGCTGGCTGCCCCGTAGAGGGACGGCGGACCTGATGCTGCCCGGTGCCGACCTGTGGATTTTCGACGACGCACAGGTTCTCTTCAACCACTTCTCGGGCGACGGCGACTGGAGCGGTGACGTTCCCATGGAGCTACGCACCGAGCCGACTATCGTCAAGCAGTGCTCGGACGCCTTCGAGGCAGTATGGGAGCGCGCCGTCCCGCACGACGACTACGAGATCCACTGACAGAAAGCAACTTCGGCCAGCTCATGTCCACTTCACCGTCCTCCTCCGCCCAGGCCGCTCGCGAGAACGTGGCGCGACGGCTGCGCGACCTGAGAAGGAATGCCGGTCTGACGGTCACCGAGCTGGCCTCGCGATGCCGCTGGCACCATTCGAAGACCTCCCGTATCGAGAACGCCAGGACGCCGGCGTCCCCCGCGGACGTCCGCGTCTGGTGCCATGCGACCGGCGCGGACGACCAGGCCGAGGACTTGATCGCGGCCTCCCAGGACGCAGAATCCCTCTACCGTGAGTGGCGGCAACGCGTACGGGCAGGCCTTCGCAAGCTGCAGGACAGCTATGTGGAGCTCTACCGGTCGACGGACCTGCTGCGCACGTACTCCCCGGTGCTGGTGCCCGGGCTGTTGCAGACAGAGGGCTACGCGCGGGCCTTGTTGAGCACCAACGCCCGCCTCCTCGGCGTCCCCGACGACGCGGCCGAAGCCGCAACCGCACGCCTCCAGCGCTCCCAGATCATCCACGAGCCCGGCCATCGCTTCGTGATGGTCGTCGAAGAGGCCGTCTTGTACTACCAGTTGGGCAACGCGGACGCGATGGCGGCGCAGCTCGGCTACCTGCTGACCGCTGGTGCACTCCCGACGGTGTCCCTCGGGGTCATCCCCATGTCGACGCGCGAACGGACTCTCTGGCCGCAGGAGACGTTCGACGTCCACGACGACACCCTGGTATCCGTCGAGCTGATCTCCGCCGAGGTGAACATCACCCAACCTTCGGAGATCAGCCTGTACATCAGGGCTTTCGAGCGGTTGCGCAGCATGGCCGTCTACGGAGCTGAGGCCCGGAACTTGATACTGAAGGCGATCGAGGCGCTCCAGTAGCGGCGCACCCCACGCTTGGCAGTCAGCCCCAACGTGCCCAAGAAAGGCTCGACGAACCGGTTGCTGCACGACAGGCCGAGGAACGTCGGGACACCCAGCCCCGTCGTGTGATGTCAGTGTCGGCTCATAAGCTCGTGGCATGGACGAGACAGGGATTGTCACGGGGGAATCGGCCGGCAGGGCTTGGTCGTTCCTGATCGCCGGCGAGGACCGACAGTTCCAGGGGAACACCGGCTACGAGGACGTCATCGAGGAGTCCTACAGCTATGACTCCACGGTGGGCAACCATCGACGGGTCGCGCTGGACGACCTGGTGGTGGTCCGAAGCGGACGCGAGGCACTTGGCATCGGCTACGTCGAGCAGTTGGAGATCTTTCCGGATCAAGAGAAGCTCCGGAGCAGATGCCCTGGTTGCGGGAGTACCGGCTTCAAGGAGCGGACCTCTGTGCTTCCCAGATTCAGGTGCAGTCCGTGCGGAGAGACTTTCGACGTCCCTTCGACAGAGACGATAGAGGTGACCTCCTATCGGGCCCACTACGGAGGCACCTGGCAGGCCCTCGAGGGCTGCCTCGAAAAGGCCCTGCTCTCCGAACTCAGCTTGACCAATTCCGACCAGCAGTCGATCAAAGCCCTGGACTACTCCGGGGTCCTTGCGGCCGTGTCTCTCAGAGGTGTCCGGCTTCCCCGCAGCAGGCCGTCATCCGCTGGCGTCCGGCCTCGTCCCTTCGAGTTGCCCGGCGGGCGTCGGCGCGCAACGGTCGCAGTGCGACGGGGGCAGGATGCGTTCCGCCGAGCGTTGGTCCGTCGCTACGGGATGATCTGCGCGGTCACGGGGCCTGCTCCCGCGGAAGTGCTCCAAGCCGCCCATCTCCGAGCCTTCGCGATCACGGAGCAGCACAGAGCGGAGGAAGGACTCCTCCTACGCTCGGACATTCATCACCTCTTCGACAGCGGCCTCCTGGCCATCAGGCCCGAAGACTTCATCGTCCAAGTCGCTCCGAGCCTCGGCGGCTACGTAACGTATAGCGAACTGGAGGGCGCCGCGCTGCGAATTCCGGACACGGACCTGATCGACCGGAGTGCTCTGGCCGAGCACTATGAGTCGACCGTGGCGACTTGGTGAAGGAATACGGCTCCGCGAGACGACCTGAGGAACTCTCAGTCCTCGGTATTCCGCTTCACAGCACATATGAAGGAGAACCAGGCCTCGCCGCGCACAGCAATCTCAGCCCCTTCTGCCCGCTTCGAGTCACGAACCAGGGCGCCTTCACTCGACAGAGCGCACTCGACGCACTCCCCTCCTGCACCATTGCTGTACGACGACGTGAACCACACCGGATGGCTTCTCCCGCTGGGCGTTGCAATGCTCACCGTGCGTATTCCTTCAAGACGGTTTCAATCAGGTGGGCCGAGCGCTGAGGGCTCAGGGCTGCGGCCCGCAGGCCGTCGAACGCTCGGGTGTACTCACGGACATGATGCTCGCCCTCCAGGTAGACCGCATCGGTGATGCCGTCCCGGTAGACGATGTCGGGGTCCTCCGGCGCGGGGAAGCCCAGCATGGTGAATGAACCCGTGGCCGGATAGGTGCCGGAGTCGAAGGGGAGGACCTGAACGGTCACGGAGGGCAAACGGCCGGCGTCCAGAACCCGTTCGATCTGATCGCGCATCAGCGCCCGGTCGCCGATGACGTTGCGCAGAGCGCCTTCGTTCACGATGAACCAGGCTTCGGGGGCGTCCGTCCCGGTCAGCAGGGCCTGACGCTCCATGCGCACCTGAACGGCCCTGGCGATGTCCTCGGCGGACATGTGCGCACCGGTCTTGTGGAGCTCGGACGCGTAGGCGTGGGTCTGCATGAGACCGGGCACGACCTCGCACTGGTACTGGCGGAAAGCCGAAGCCTCCTGTTCCAGGCCGATGTAGATGTTGAACCATTCCGGCACACCCGAGCCGTGGACCTGCCACCAGCCGCGCATCTTGGCCTGCCGGGCCAGAGACTTGAGGAACTCGCGCAGCTCTTCGCTGGTCGCGTAGAACCGGCACAGGGCGTCGATGTCGGACGGCTGGACCCGGCCGCTGCCCGTCTCCATGCGGTTCACCTTCGAGCCGCTCCAGTCCAGGGCCGCGCCCACCTGGGCACAGGTCAGAGTGGACTGCTCACGGAGCTTCTTCAGCTCGATCGACAGGCGGCGACGGCGTGCGGTGGGTGATCCGGCCATATCAACCCCGTTCCTTGTAGCGGGCGTTCAGTCTCGCGCCAAGGGGTGTGCTTGCCAATCACTCGGAAGTGGGAATCCCGCCGTGCACATTGCACAAAGGGATGCGCCAGCTGCAGTCTGAAGGCAGAGCAACTCATCGTGATTCCCCGTGACACTGCGTGCTGCATGGGGTGTCACCTGCGATGACAGGGGTTTACGTGGGACAGGACGCATGCATGACGCGCAAACCGTGGGACCTGGCCTTCACCGCCGAGCCGGCGGAGGTTGCAGCCCTTCGCCGGGTAATGCGCCTGCACCTCGGCATCTGGGGCTTGCACGGGGTCACGGACGAAGCGCAGCTGTGCGTCAGCGAGATGGCGGCCAACGTCATCACGCACGTCGGCCCCGGAACGCCGGCCACACTCGCGGTGTCGATGAACGGGGTGCATCTGCGCATCGAGGTCCACGATCCTGACACCCGAGCCCTGCCTACGCTCCTTGACGCGAACTCGGACTCGGAGGGCGGGCGAGGCATGGCCTTGGTCGACGCCGTTGCCGCACGCTGGGGCGTACAGCTCCAGCTCGATCGGAAAGTCACCTGGTGTGAGCTAACGACCGGCCTCACGTCGCCGAACGGCCATGTCGAAGACCCCGGCGTCCGGCGCGCCGAGGCTCTGTTGGCGTCCTGCCCGGACGGGAAATCGCAACTCCGAGCCGGTCCGGGGAGACTCGGAAAGGCTGTGAACGAGGATTCGGTGATCACGGCCATCGCGGATTTCCTTCACTGGCTTCGCGCCCACGGTTGCGACGCCGACGAAGCCCTGGACCGTGCTCAGATGCGCTACGAGGTCGAGCGGGGCAACCGCGGGGACGGGTTCTCACGCGCATCGACCGCCTGACGGCGGCCCCGCCGAGAACGTGCGCGGCGAGCAGAAGTGCATCGTGCAGGCCACCCGACATCCCTGCCCTGGGAGGGCGGGTCTGCATCAGGGCGACAAGCCACTGCTCGCCACCTCACCGCGAATGTTGTGTCAACGCTCCAGGAGGTTCGCGAAGAACCCCACGTCCGGATCCTCTGGAGTGCCGACGAGCAGCGCCCGGTCCAGCAGGACGTTGTTGTGCTCGCAACTCGTCTCCGGGAGCATCACGCAGGCATGGCAGGCAGCCATGTTCGTGCCACCGACGCCGGACACGCCGCTCTCCATGCAGAGCGGATCCGAGGAGCACCACTCGGCACGGCGGACGGCGGAGCGGACCGTCTGATCCAGCAGATGCGGTTCGCCCTGTGCGACCAAGCCGCCGAGGCTGCCCGCAGAGTCGCTCGTCGCCGTGTAGATCAGGATTCCGGCCATGTCGTCGTCCGCGTACAGACGCTCGCGGAGTGCCGCCGCCGGGTAACCCGCTTCCAGGCTCCACTCGTTGATGAGCACATGGGCAAGCGTGTGGAGCAGCACCATGCGAGGGGAAGCAGGTGACTGGACGGCCTGGTGACGGTCGCCCGCCCTCTCTTCCAACACGCGCTGATGGGCATTGCGCAGACGTTTCGCGCGGTCCGCCACGCCGACGGCCCGCTCCCAGGAGTCGAGCCGTTGTTCGTCCAGGCGGAGGAACACTCCCTCGCCACGGACCTCCATCGCCGGGAGCCACGGCAGAGGGCCGCCGGCGAGCGGCACCTCCTTCGCCTCGGTGGACGAGTCGGGATCGGCGAGCCGGGTGAAGGCCTTCAGAGCGCGTACCTCGCGAAGCCGTTTGACCAACATCGGGTCGCTGACGCCAAGAGGCTTCAGCATGGCCGTGTCGCCCTCCGGGGGCTCGCAGAGGAACTGCTCGCCGCGGGTGTGCTCGCTCTCCTCGTTGCCGGCGCGTAGACGCTCGTACTCCTTGTTGCGCAGAGCGCGATAGCGGTGGTCGAAGGTGGGAGCCGTGTCCCCGTCGGGGTCCTCCTCGAGCTCCGCGTTCAGGAGCGTCATCACCACTTCCAACGGGATGGGCGCCTTGCCTCTGAGGGCGGCCTTCAGATACCCCGCCACCTCACTGCGGTCGGCGCACTCGCGCAGCGCGTCCCAGTGTTCGGCGAGCGGGTCCGAACGGCCGTCGCTCCACGGCGGGATGGACAGCGCCGACTTCAACACCGGCTGCCAAACGGTGGAGGAACCGCGCTGGAGGGTACGCAGGGGCAGCCCGCATGTCTCGTTCGCTGAGTTTCCGAGCCAGGGACGAGCACCCTGGCACCTGAGTCCGAGGTCCTTGAGTGCCGCCTTGCGGAAGGAACCCTCCATCGAGACCTCGGGTTTGGGGGTGCAGTCGCAGGAGACGACGATCGAGCGGAGCGAGGACGTACGACCGGACGAACGCAGCTTGAGCCTCCCACCGCACTGCTCGCTGCCGGCCCCCGGTTCGGTGGACCGGTGGACCCAGTGCCAGTACGGGAACTCGTCGAGGTGCCCGTCTTCGCAGGCGACGACGAAGCGGGAGGGGACCAGGGCGACCTCGCAGGTGCCGCAGGCACTGCGTCCTTCTGGCGGGTTGAAGTCTCGGTGTCGCTGGAGTTCGGCGCACTCCGGGCAGGAGTGCATCTGAGGGAAGCGCCGGACCCGCATGCCGTCCTTGCTTTCGTCGCCGGACGCGGGGGGCAGCCGGAAGTAGCCGACGCCGAGGAGGCGAGCCAACCGCCGTTCGTAGATCCGTGGTGCCTCGTCCGTTCGCCAGCTCCTCTCCGCGTCGTCCAGACCCGAGACGACGAAGGATTCCTGGTCGACCGCAATGAGCGAGCCGACGCCGTAGGTGGTGATGGCCTGAGCGCGGCGGACCGAGCCCCGCCGGGGCAGGGTGTGGGCCGGCGCACCGCTTTGGCCTGTGCGTCGGCGGCGGGCGGGGGGCGGGGTCATCGGTTTCCCTCCATGAACAGTGCGGACTCGGCGTCGACGTCGCGCAGGCTCCACAGCGTGGGCCATGCCTCGGGGCCGTCGGTCTCGTCGTCGTACGACTTCAGGATCGAGGGCGAGCGGTTGCCTCGCTGAGGTTCGAAGAGCAGGCCGCTGTGTCGGTCGGCCTCGTCGCGCCACCAGGTCAGGAACTCGTCGAACGTCAGGGACACGGCAGTGGTCTCCTTGCTGTCGACTGTTCCGACACGGTCGAGGATGACGTCCTTCACCTTGTTCTCGAGTACTTCCACGTACGACTCGACCTTGGCGGCACCGTCGTTGGGACGGGCGGCCGGGATCAGGATGCGGGCCAGAGCCACGATCACCGCGTGCAGGCCCCGGTCGCGGGCGCGCGCGGAGAACGGGGTCACCGAGGTCGACTCGACCTCCCGGTAGAGAGCCGAGTGAAAGTGTTGGAAGCTCTCGTAGTGCGAACGGTCGCGGGAGCGGGTGGAGTTGAGCATTACCGCCACCAGACCAGGGTGTGCGCGACCGACGCGGCTGGTGGCCTGGATGTACTCCGCCGTGGTCTGCGGCTGGCCCATCACGGCCATGAGGCCGAGACGGTCGACGTCCACGCCGACCGCGATCATGTTGGTGGCGAGCAGGACATCAACGGCGTCCTCGTCGGGGTATCGCTTCTCGATGCGCTTGAGTCGGGTCGGGATCTCGCTGGCGTCGACACGACTCGTCAGCTCCGAGTAGTTGGGGATCGGTCGGACCTCCTTCCCCTCGCGCTCGGCGAGCAGCTCCAGGTACGCCACCACGTCGTCGTGGACCTGTAGTTCCGCAGCCGAGAGCAGCCGCAGGCTGTTGAAGTAGCCGACGAGGCTCCAGTACGTGTCCTTCACCCTGTCGTCCTCGGTGTCCGCGTGCATCGCCCGGTGCAGCAGGGTGGCGTACGTGCGGATCAGCAGCGTGGACTGGCTGGTACCGGGAGCCAGGAGGCCGACGTAGCGGCGAGTCGCCTTTTCCTCGCGAGGCGTCTCCACGGCGAACCACGAGTCGCGGGCGTCCAGGCCGGCGGGCGGGAACTGTCGTACGCCCCGGGCGAAGAGGTGCCTGCCCTGGTCGGAGGCGCGACGGATGGTCGCGGTGGAGGCGATGACCTTGGGCTTGTTCGCAAGGGCGTCCACCGCCGTCTCGTAGAGGCCGGTCAGGGTTCCCAGCGGGCCGGAGATCAGGTGGAGTTCGTCCTGGACGATCAGCTCGGGCGGCGGAGTGGGGTCGTCGGTGTCGTCCAGGTTGAACAGCGCAGCGGTGGCCGGGCGCCAAGGCATCGACGCGAACTTGTCGACGGTGGCGATCACCAGCGTCGGCCGTGCCGCGTACACCGCCTCGTCGACCAGGTGGACGGGCAGCCCGTCGCCGAAGTCGCAGTCTTGGGCAGGGCAACGGACGAACATCCGCCGGGCTTCGACGTCGACGCTGTAGTCGCGCGCGTCGAGGCGCTCGCCGCACCAGGGACATGCGTGCAACTGGACGGGGTTCTCCCTGGCGAGGCTCTTGCCGAGGTTCCGTTGCAGCTCGACGAGCTTCTCGTCGGCCTTGGCCAGCAGGTTGGGGGTGGCCGAACGGCCCACCCACATGCCGACGGAGAACTCCTCCGTGCCCAGTTCCGGCGTACGGCGGCGCAGTTGTTCCATCGCACAGAACAGGATCGCCGCACGCTCGAACTGCTGAAGGGTGAGCAGTCGCAGCGTGTACCGCATGATGACCGTGACCCCACCGCCGGTCGCTCCCTTACGGATACGGCGCAGGAACGACGTGAGCGCGATCAGGCCGAGATAGGCCTCCGTCTTGCCACCACCCGTGGGGAACCAGAGCAGGTCGGAGAGCTTGCGATCGTCGTGGCCCGGGTCGTCGACCCCGGCCAGGCAGAGCAGCACGAACGCGATCTGGAACGGGCGCCACCGGCCCTTGGCCAGGTCGGGCGTACCGACCCGCCCCTTCCGCACCCATTCGCTGCGGGCGCGCTGGTCGGCCATGACACGGTTGGCCAGCCGGAACGCCCGCATCACGTCGGGCTTGGTCCGCAGCAGTTCGATGCCCTCCCGGATGCGGCCGAGAGCCTCGTGGCAGGCTGTCACCTGCTTCTGCGCGGGCTCCTCGTGGTGCGTGCCGGCCAGGCCCGCGGCCTCGTCCCGCTTGCGGTCGATCCACCGCTCGTACCCCGAGGCGAGATTCTCCAGCGCGGCCAGGATCTCGGTGTCGGGCTTCTCCGCCAGCCCCAGCATGGACAGTGCCGAGCTGTCGATCTCGGGGTTGGAGTCGGTGAGCAGCACCTCGACGGACGGTACGAACTGGCTGCGTACCTCGGGGACGCCGCCTTCGTTCGTGTCGGTCACCCCGATGGGCGACGGCGTCCAGTCCCATTCCGCTGAGCAGCCGTGCCCGACGGCGAAAGTCGGTGCGTGCCGGTGCAGCAGCCGGCTCATGGCGATCTCCGGGTCGTGGGAGGCTGTCCTGGCGGAGCGTTCCACGAACGCGGTGGAACCGTCGGCGGCGCGGACCCGAAGACCGCACTGGAACAGGGAGAACGCGTCTTTCAGGTCGTACTTGCCGACCTGTTCCGCGTTGATCAGGGTCACCGTGACGCTGACCATTCCTCGTGGATCGGCGCGACGAACGATCGCGTGCAGGTCGACCTTTCTGTCGGCGTGCAGCCGAGCCCGTACACCGCTGCCCGGCACGGTGACGTCGATCGTGTAGTCCGGGAGGTCGAGTTCCTCCCGCCGCCAGTGCTCCCGCTGGGCGGACAGGGTGCGGGCCTCGGCCCTGCGTGCTTCGACCGGCCTTCCTTCCGCGTCGGTGGGACGGTACGCGGCGGCGCGCGACGAGACCACGATCCTCTTGCTTGTCTTCGGGTCGACCGCAAAGGTCAGACCCATGGAGGAGGGCCGACGGTCTCCGGGCCGCCCCGGGTCCCGCTCCGCGCCGGACTCCTCCACGCTGTCGCGGGTGAGTACGGGAGCGGCGTCCAAGCCGTCCTGCTCCGCGGCCTCTTCCTTGCGCGCCTCCGTCGCGCCCGTGTCCGCCGAACCCGGGTACAACACCCCGGTCGGGTAGCGGTCGACGGGCGTGTCCTGGGTGAGGATCTCGTTCCGCTCGTCCTTGTCCGCGTCCTCGGCGGGGCCGAGGAGCTCGCGGCGGAGCCCCACGAGGAGATCTTCGTCTCGCACGCGGTAGTGCTCGGCGTGCCTGTCCGCCCCGTTCGTCACGTGTTCCGCTCCTCGTCGTGGTTCGTCCACCGGTACCGTCCGATGCCGGTGATCCTGGGGGCGATCCACACGCCCCGGTCGCCGAGACCGGCGTTGGCGCCGGCGGCGGTGCTGCCCGTCACGGTTTCCGTGGTGTCGATCCGCAGGCCGTGAATCTCGGCAGGCCAGGACGGATCCCACGTTCTGCTCACCTTCTGCACGCGGAACAGGTCCTCGCGGAATCGCCGCGAGGCCTCGCCGATCTCCCGCCCTTCGTGCAGCAGGGCGTAGGGCGGGCTCTGACGCTCGCCCATCTGCATGTCGTGCCGCTTGCGCAGCATCACGGCGTGCCCGGGTGCGACCCGTTCCAAAAGGTACGACTGGATGTCGCGGGCGCCCCCCTCGGCTCCCGGCGGGTCGTCCCGATCCACGTCGCCCGCCTCGGCGACGATGCCGAATCGCTTGTACGACTGCCAGCCGCCGAGATAGCGCCGGCCGTCGCCCCGGCTGTCCGTTCGCCTGAAGTGCGGCAGTTTCGGGGGATTCGCGTGATACAGGTCCTGTCGGGCGCGGGTCATCGCCACGTAGAGGGCACGCGCCTCGGCGGGCAGATCCAGGTCGGCCGCGTACCGGCGGTGGAGTTCCTCGGCGCTGGGAGGGGCCAGAAGGATCACCTGGTCGAACTCCAGTCCCTTGGCCCGGTGGACGGTCGAGACGACGATCCGGGAGGGTTCGGGATCGGCCGCCTCGTCGGGGAACCTGCCGCCCGCGACGGCGTGCCGCAGTCGGTCGAGGTCGAGCACGCCCCCCGCGGGCCCGCGGGCCACCCGCCGCAGGACGGGCCACAGCATCGACACGTCCGGTTCGAACGACATGGGTATCTCGGCGAGCAGGGTCCGGAACCGGTCCTCGGTGAGAGCGGTCGCGTCGGTACGACGCAGCAACTCGCCCACCCAGTACGGCACAGGACGTTCTTCGAGCGGACGCCGCAACCGGTGTTCGACGCCGTGCGCGTGCAGCAGCTCGGCGACCACCAAGGCCTCCCGGTTGTCGCGGGTGAGGATCGCGCATGTGTCGGACAGATCGCGCAGCCCGGACAGGGTGAACTCGTCGTCGAGGTCGCCGATCCCGTTCGCCGGGTCCAGAAGCAGGTCGCGCAACTCGCCGTAGAGCGCGCCGGCCTCGTCCCGATCGGTGAGCCGTTGGAGACGCGGACCGTGCGCCAGTGCCACCCGGGCCTCGTCGGTTGTGGCCCGGAAGTTGCCGGTGAGCTCCAACTCCACCAGGTCGTCGGGGTAGGAGACGCGCAACCAGTCGAAGAACCGGCCGGTCTCGTCCAGCCGTTCGTCGCGGTCGGCGATCTGGAACCCGTACACGGACTGGGCCATGTCCCCGACCACCGTGAAACCGCAACTGTCCCGGTAACGGTCGAGCAGCGTCTCCACCAGTTCGCGACGCACGCCCAGCAGATCCTGTGCCTCGTCCACGACGACGTGGGAGGGCGGATCGGAGTCGCCGATCTCCAGGGCTCCCTTCTCCACCGCGTCGACCGCCGCGGCGATCCGCTCGTCGAAGGTCGTGCCACCCCAGTCCCCGTCCGGACGGGCCCGGGCGAGCACTCCGTACGCCCAGGCGTCGAAGGTCTGCGCCCGGACCCGGCGGGCCCGTTCCCCGTGCCGGGTGATCCGCTCGCGCAGTTCGCGGGCGGCCGCCCGGGAGAAGGTCAGGACCAGGATCTCGGCGGCTTCCAACGCCTCCTCCGGATCCTCGTGGCCGCACAGCGCGTCCAGCCGGCGCACCAGCGTGTGTGTCTTGCCGGCCCCGGCTCCTGCTGTCACCAACACCCTTGCACCCCAGGGCTGTTCCACGACGATCCGCTGCTCGTCCGTGAGCGGGGGGCTGCCCAGATAGGGCTCGGTCACTTTCGGCTCCAGAGGTGCTCGAACTGGGTGAACGCGAGCTGGGTGTCGAAGTTGGCGATGTTGTCGCTGACGTTGAGGATCAGGCAGGTGGGCTTTCCACCGTTCTTCGGGCCGCGCAGACCGCGACCGATCATCTGCTGGTAGACGTTGGTGCTGTAAACCGGGCGTGCCACAACCACGACTCGGGTGGCGGGGGCGTCGAACCCCTGAGTCAGCACCCCGTAGTTGGTGAGCACGCGGATGCGCCCCTCGCGGAAGTCGTCGATGCGCCTACGACGGTCCGGCATGCTGCTGGTCGAGTCGACGGCCGCGGAGGCAACCCCCCGGTCGTTCAACAAGGCGGCCAACGAGTTGGCGTGGTCGACGGAGGTCGCGAACAGCAGAGTCGGCCAGTCCTCGGGGAGACCGGCCACCTCCTCGACGATACGGAGGCTGCGCGCGTGGTCCTCCACCAGGCGCTGCTCGGCCGAGCTGGAGAGCATGGCCATGCGGTCCGCCTGGACCTTCTCGTCACTGGTCAGCTCGATGCTGCCGCCCTCCAGGGTGCGGTGCTCGACCTGGGCGAGCATGCCCCACTCCTGGAGATCTCGGTAAGGGTCGCCCGAGGGGAAGACGCCTTCGTCCAGACGTCGTCGGCCGAAGCGTCCCACCAGACGGCTGGTCTCCTCCTCGTTGTTGTTACGGAACGGGGTGGCGGTCAGACCGAGCAGATGCCGTCGGGTCTCGTACTGCGTTAGCCCCAACATCCCGAGGATGGCGGTGTATCGCGGTGAGATCGCGGTGTGCGCCTCGTCCACGATGACCAAGGAGGCCTTCCGCAGCCACTCGTAGGCGTCGCCGTCCAGGCACCGCTCCAGCTTGGCGTCGGTGGCCACCACCAGATGCGGGTGCCCCTGGACGTCACCGGCCTCGTTGCCTCCCAAGAGCCGGCTGATCGTGAGCGGGCGTTCCGCACCTACCTTGCCCCAGACGAACTTCCAGCTCTGCACGGCCTGCTCGCACAGCTCTTCGGTCTGCGCGATCCACAGCAGCGGCCCCTCCAGATCGCCCACCCGCTTCACCCAGCGGATCACGGCCTCGGCGGTGACCCGGGTCTTGCCCGCACCGGTGGGCAGGGACAGCATGGCCCGCTGCGGCGCCAGTCGGTCGAGCAGGGTGGTGATGTTCCGGACCAGATCCTCCTGGTAGTCGTGGAGTGCGGGGAAGTCCCGCGGCCCGTCGACAGTCTCGGAGGCCGGCGGGGACGGCGTGCGGGAGCCCGCGAAGGTCATCGGCAAGCCGAGACCGGACACGAACGAGATCGCCGCCGCCGAACCCCCGTAACCGACAGGCGCGTTGGGGAAACGGCCCTGGATGTCACGGGCGTGGTGATGCAGCACCCTGTCGCCGCGCGCGTTGAATGCCATCTGCGCGACCCGGTGTGCGGACGGCACCGTGCCCCCCGTCGCCTCCGCCTCGGCATCCAGCAGACCGTCCGGCAGCCCCGACCGGAGAGCCTCGGCGCCGATCAGCAACTCGATCTTGGTGACCACGTCCGTCGCGTCGCGCACGGCCTTCACCGCGGCTTGGACCGCGCTGTCCCGTGCCATCTGTTCCTCACGCTCCAGGACCGCCCGGCAGCCGCTCGCACCCAGTCCGAGTTCCAGCTCACGGTCGATCAGACGGAGCATCGGCTCCCGCTCCAGGGGGATTAGGACCTTGACCGTGTTCCCCTGGCGGACCGCGTCGAGTGCGCGGGACTTGGTGCCGTTGTCCGTCCGGGTCACCTCCTCCAACTTCGTGCACCGCTGCACCAGAGCGCCGCGCGTGACGCTGCCGAGCCGCTGGCGCAGCGCCGGGTACAGCTCGACGAGCGGGACCGGTTCGCCTTCCGGGACCTCACGGGTCTCACGGGTGATCGCACCCTTGTAGGACCTCATGCCCCACTGCTCGATCATCAGATCGGCGTCGGCGGCCGTCCCCACGAGCAGTGCGGGGAGCTGCTCCGCACGCAGGGCACGGTACTCGGAGGCGCCGACGGCGACGACGATCTCGTCATCGGGGCGAGTGCTCCAGCTGTCTCCGATCCGACAGCGGGTCAGGGAATCCTCGGGGAAGGCCGCACCGAGCCGAGTGAGCATCACGTACGTGTTGCCGACGAACCTGTCGTCCTCGCTGCGGGTCAGCTCCAGCAGGAGCGGCGCCCAGAGCTCGGCCGGTACGTCGTCGACCGTGGTCGGCAACCGCAGTTTTCTGGCCTTCTCGGGGGACAGGTCGGCCACCGGCAGGATGTCGCGGTAGGAGGCCAGTTGAGGCCCGACCGCTTCTGCCAGCGGCTTGACCCCCCGGGAGGTGAGGACCGTGCCGTGCTTCCTGAGCATCCAGCGGATCGGCGACTCGACGGCCTGCCGGGTGCTCGACTGTGCGCCGATCTGACGCGTCCAGTTGTCCACCACCGCGTCGTCCGGCAGGGCTTTGAGGAAGGCGGCGCGGGATTCCTCCGAAAGCGAGGGGAACAGGTGCAGCGGTCCGCCGATGGGCGCTCCCTCCACCTTCAATCGGTTGAGGGTGGGCCTGGGGGCACGCTTGTCCAGCCCGTGCAGGTAGGTCGCGTGGACCGCCTCCCGGTACTCCTCGAACCAGGCCTCGCCCTCGGGCCGTGCCGTCGTGGGCCGTTCCCTCGGCCCTACCTGGCGGAACACCGCGATGTCGTCGGAGTGGAAGCGCATGTCGACGGCGACGCGCGGGTCACGCTCGGCGCTCACCACCGCGCCCGGCAGCATGCAGTCGCGCAGTGGCCGGAACCTCCCGTCGGCCGTCCGCACCCGCAAGGTCCGGGGGACGTCCGGTACGTGTTGGAGCACGGTGTCGATCAGCCGGTGGCCGCCGGCTTGACGGAAGAGGTTCCAGAAGCGCTCCCAGTCAGCGTCGCCGTAGCCGTCGAGGCCGCGGTCGAGGACGCTGACGAAACGGCCCTCCACATCGGCCTCGCGAATACCGAGCGCGTCGAGGGCGGAGGCCAGTTCGGGTTCCTCGGAGATCTCCGGCACCACGTACACGAGGGATTCGCGGGGCCCGTCGTCGTCGGCGCGGCGGAACACCTGCCCGGGGACCGGCGGCACCAGGCCGTGCTCCTCGGTGAGCACGATCCGTGCCCTGCGCGCCTCTTCGACATAGGACGAACCCGTCCGGACCATGTCCGCCAGGATGCGGACGGCGGTCGCGGAAGCCACCGCGGAGCCGTCCGAGACAAGAGCCTCCAGCCACTCGCGGACGCCTGACCGCTCGTGCTCGGCTGCGTCGAGAACATGCTGGACCTTTCCCGAACGGAGGGTGTTGACCTCCGCCGAGGGGTGCAGCCAGTTCGACGGTCGACCGGGCGTCTCGTGCCACATCCGTGCCCAGATCGTGCTGCAATCCTTGTCGAGGCGTGGGGGAATCCGCAGTTCGGTCGGTACGCGAAGTACGCCTTCCTGATCGGGCAGCGAGGGGCGGCAGGCAGCCCGCTTCCAGATCTCCTGGGTCAGGAAGTCGTCGGCCCAGCTGATCGATTCCTTCGTACGGCCGGGCAGGAGCGGGAGGTATGCGGCGGGGTCCTCTGCCGGCGACAGGGCCGGGAGGGAGTCGACCACCAGGGCTGCGGAGACCCTGATCATCTCCTCGTTGAACGCGGAGGAGTCCAGCAAGTTCTGCCGGTCCTCGTTGGTCTTCCACGCGCCGTTGAGGATGCCGCTCAACGACATCTCGTACTTGGTGGGGAAGAAGGACCAGAAGCGGCCACGTCCTCGTGACCGACTGATGTGGAGTCCGCTGTCCGTGTCCTTCTCGAACGCCGGTACCGCCCAGGCGAGTTCGAGATCGAGACGGTCGTGCAGTTCACCGGCGTCGGCGCGGGCGGACAGGCCGGGCTCGTGCATGGTGGTGAAGACCCGCCACCGGGTGTCGCGGGGCGACCTGCCCGCGCGTTCCTCCCGCACCGTGTGCAGGTTCCCGTCCCGCTCGGTGGTGAGCACGCGATGGGCCGGTGGAAGCGTCCTGCGGTCCTCCAGTACCACCCGCGCCACGTGCGGGGAGAGGAGCTGGAACCCGAGAGGGAACTCCTCGCGGCTCGCCCCGGTGGAGGTCTTCCCTCCGTGCATGTCCAACGCCAACCTGCCGGCGGCCCCGGGGAGCAGAGGCAGCCGCACGACTGTGGTGGCCCAGCCGAGCAGCTCGTCGAGCACGGGATCCGCGGCCCGCTCGGCGGCCTCGTCGAGCGGGCGGGCCATCCGAAGCACAGGCGCCTCGAACCGGTCGCCGAGACGCTCCTGCACGCCGGGAACCGAGCGGATCTGTTCGCATGCCCATTCGCGATCGAACCCGAAGGCCCCCGAGGTGCTGAAGAACTGAGGGGTATCGGTGACCACCAGAACGGACTTGACCCCTACACCGAATCGGCCGATCTGGCCCCCCCTTTTGCGGGACATGCTCATACGGAGAATGGTTTCGGCACCCTCGGCCGTCACCGGTGAACCCTCGTTGGCGCAGTAGAGATGGGAGGCGGTGAGAACGACGTGAGTGGTTCCGCCGGGCTCATCGGCGATTTCGTCGGCGGCGTTCTGGACAAGCTCGAACAGTTGCCTGTCCCCGTACCCACCCTGGGTGATACGACGCTCACTGTTGGCGTGCTCGGGAATAAGACCGGGATCGACCTTATACGTCTGGAGAACGCGCGAGGACTGTTCCAGAACGGTCGCGATGACCGGCGACAGCGGCGACGATGACTCGGACACTGCTTCTTCACGGCTCCTGCGGTGGGCGGGATGACGGAACACGGAAAGGACAGGAGCGGAAACAATGATATGAATCCGCTCGGGAGTGCGCAGATGAGGATGTCTGGCCGAGCTGTCCGACGGGTTCCGGAAGGTTCGTCCAGGGATTTCTCGGGTCGGTGTCATGGGTTTCGGTGAACCCTGGAACCGAACATTAGGGCTCGTCCAGATCTGCGGGAGTGAGCCCGGAAAAATTATAGATCTGCTTCTTCCGTGCATCTTCTCCTGCTAATAAGTGCTGGAGTTCGAGGCAGTGGACCTCGCGCCCGGAAAAAGGTTCGACAGCGTACGGGGGATCGGTCTCCCCTGAATATTCTTCCATGACGTTCCGCTTCCTCCTGTTTTTCGTTTCCGGGGACTCGTTCAACGAGAATTTCCGGAGAATTCAACGATGAAGACATGGCTGTGCCGTATGTCGCTCAGGAATATCTGAGCCAGGAGGTAGAACCGCCTTCAACGACCTTAGCAGGTTCACTCGTTCGGGGTACGGAATTTCGCGAACCGATTTCCGGAGGTCGAAATTCCGATCTCCAGCAAATATTTGCGACAGGAAATTCCCATTTCGGTCACCAGGTGCTTGGTCGGTACATTGCGACTGATTCGGACATCCGGTGACCGACGGTCGGCAGGTGCGCCTCGTCAAGCGTTTGTTGACGAGGCGTCGCCTGTCAAATTAGCCTGTCCGAAGCCGTGGACACAACGGCAGAAGCACTAGGAGTTGGGGAGGCACATGGAGGCCGGCGAGGAGTTCGGGCCCTGGCTGGCCCGTCAGCTTGCGATCTCGAACATGAGCCAGACGGAGCTGGCGAAGGAACTCAAAATGACCCGTGCGGCGGTCTCCGCCTGGGTCACCCGGCGCTCGGTGCCGCGTCCCTCGGTCATGGCGCAGATCGCCGAGGCGCTCGGCACGGACCTCGGCACGGTCCACACCCGCACTGCTGACACCCAGGCCGGTCTGCCCGTCACCTGGTACCACCGACCCGGCTACCGGGACGGTGGGCGCGACGGCGGCAATGCGGCGGCCTTCGCCTTCGACGCGGATGTCCAGGTCCTCGCGCGCGAGACCTGTCAGAACAGCCTCGACGAGCGGCTCGTGCACAACGGCCGTCCGGTGCGCGTGCGATACACCATCCACGAACTCACCGGCGGGAAACTGGAGGCCTTTCGTGCCGCGCTCCTCTGGGACGAGCTCCAGCCACACTATTCGGCCGTGTCCCAGTCGTCCGCAGATCAGAAGGTCGGCCGGGTCGTGGACGCCGGCGTGCGCGACATGTTCGAGAAGGGTCGTCTGATCCTGCTGCGGGTCGACGACTACAACGCCTCCGGTCTCACCGGAGATGATTACGACGACGGAAAGTTCGCGGCTGTCGTCCGCCGCCAGCTGGAAAGCCTGAAATCGGGCTCCGGCGCCGGTGGCTCGTACGGTCTCGGCAAGGCCACCCTCTGGGCGACCAGTGCACTGGGTCTGGTGCTGATCAACTCCACTCTCTCCGTCCCGCACGAGGGACGTACCGAGCGCCGTGTCATCGGGCGGTTGGAACTGCCGTGGCGTTCCGTCGGCGGCACCGCCTACGCGGGCCCCGCCTGGCTCGGACGCCCCGACCCCGAGACGCCCAACGCCGAGGTCGTACGGTCCTGGTGGGCCGACGAGGAAACGGTCGAACGCCTTCACCTCACGCGTGACAGCGAAGAGCCCGGCACATCCTTCCTCATCGTCGGCGCCCACGACGTGGCGAGCCTCGACCAGGGCAGGGATCCGTCCACGGACGACGAGGACGAGGACGGGAGCGAGGAGGACGGCGCCCGTGACATCCGGACCATGCACAAACGTCTGGTCGAGGCATTGAGCCGGGACTTCTGGGCAGCCATGACCGGAGGAGGGCCCCGGCTTCCACTGTTGGAGACGTCGGTGCGCACCCTGCGCAACGACGAGGTGGTCGTCGAGGAAGAACAGGTCGACCCCCTGGTCGGCCAACCCTCCCGCACTCGGGCATTGCGCGCCTTCTACGAGGGGAAGACCGTCGACCGGCTCACCGAGTCCGGCCAGGTGGCGCTCCGCACGGTTCCGCTCAAGTTGCCCCTCTCCGGAGGCCGACGCGGCACACTCGGTACTCATCACGGGGTGCTCCTTGTCACGGAGGCCGAGGACAAGGACGGCAGCCCCAACCAGGTTCACTCCCTGCGCGGCAACCGGATGACCATCAGGAAATCCACCGTCGCCGGTCTGCCGTTGGGCGTCACCTCCTTTCAGGCGGTCCTGCTGGTGGGGCACGCGGCCGGCGATTCGGCCCCCTTCGCCGGGGAGGCCGAAGAGTTCCTACGAGCTGCCGAACCACCCGAACACGATCGATGGGGCCAGACCGAGGAGTTGACGCTCCGCTGGTCCCACAGCGCCCACTACCGGATCTCCCGGCTCACCACCGAGGTCAACGCGGCGGTGCGGGAGCTCGTCGTCCGCCCCAAGCGCCCCGGCTCGCACGAAAGCGCCAAGCTGCGCAAGAAGCTCACCGTCCCCCGGAAGGCCGCGGTGCCCAGACGTGCCGCCGGCTCGGGCCTGCCGGAACTCTCCGAGCTGGACGCCGTCATCGGGGAGAACCGTGAGTGGCGTATCACCGCCGAGGTGAAATTGCCGCGCGTCGACGAACTGCCCGCCATGACCCCGATGGTGCTCCTCGACGTCCGGTCGGGAGGCAGGCCACGGCTGGACTGGGCCGAACTGGTCGCGGTGGAGGGCTGCCGGGTTCAGGACGGTGTCCTGCACTTCACGCCCGGCGCACGCCGGGCGGTGTTCAACGGTGCCACCGATCCGACCAGCCATCCGGTCCGCACCGAACTCACGCGACTGGTACTCGAACTCCGTGCCGGTTCAGGGAGTGAGGCATGAAGTTCTATCCGTACAAGCGACTGAACCGTCCCGTCACGCTGCGGGTGACCTCGGTTTCTCTGAAACTGCCCGACGGCTCGCGTGATCATCTGGACACCTCGGCGTACTCGACCCCCAAGCGGACCGTTGCTTTGGGTGTGGCACAGCACGAGGACTGGGTTACGGCTCGGATCGGTCTGTCGGCGACTCTCCCACCCGGAGCCACGGACGCCGACGCCCCGTGGAGCGACCTCCGTGTCCTCGCGGTACTCACCGATGGAGATACCAACGTCCGCACCACAGTCGACCTCGACCAGGACGCTCCGGGCAGCAAGGAGTGGTCCGGCGCGATCGAGGTGCGTCGGGACGACCACGTGGACCGGGCCGACCTGGCCGTCCATGCCGTAGCCACGGTCGACGGTGTTCCGGGCCGAGGGATCACCGAGACCGACACGGACTGGACGGTCGACACGACGGCGGAGGAGCCGCTCGGTGGCTTGCGGCTCGACGTGAAGCAGGCGAGCTTCTCCAAGAGCTCACGCGAATGGCTACGCCCGTACGCCGACGCGCCCTGGGTCGTCGATGCCTCGGGCCGGCTCCCGCTGGTGATGGTGAATACCGATGTCGAGGGGTTCGCGGACCTTCTCGGAGGTGACACCGGAGGGATGGAGAACAAGGTCCACGAACTGCTGCTCTCTCAGATGGCCACAGATGTGTGGACCGCCGTCTTTCACAGTGCGATCGGTGATCTGGAGGTCGAGCCCGACGGTTCGCCCGTCTTCCCCACCGACTGGAGAGGGGAGGTGCTGCGGGACATGCTCCCCGACGTGGTGCCCAACCTCCGTGCAGAGGACGCGCTTCGTCAGGTCCAGCGCCGGCGGACCGGGGACGCGGGATGGGTGGAACTCCAGACCCGAGTCCATTACGCCGCCGTCCGTCGGGCGGGTGCACGCCAGTCGCTCGCCAACATCCTGCGCGCACTGCAGCAGAACAACCGAGAGGACAGGCCGTGATCGAGCAGCCGCACCATCTCCCGGACCGGCTGGGTCTGCTTTCCGCGACGGCCGCAGACCCCTTCCTCACCGATGACCTGCTGCGGGGGGTCCAGGGGCATGGGGGAGTGGACCTCGCGAAGGTCGTCGAGCCCCTGCCGGCGGAGGATCCCCGCTGGCGGGCGGAACCCCTGCGGGAGCTGGTCGAAGACGCGTTGCACAAGTTCAAGGAGAACAAGACGGACGCCGACGCCTGGTTGGCGCCCCGTCTGCACGCGGCTCTCCGCCTCACGCGGCGGGAGGCCGCCGACCGGCGGATCTGGAACCATCTTGCCCTCGGTGTGGCCCCTGACTACGTTGCCTGGCGGCACCTCGCCGCGCCCACGGCGAACACGCCCGAGCCCCGTATCGACGCAGCCCGCTTCAAGGGAGCTCCCGACCGTCAGTGCTTCTCGCGCCTGTGGTGGGCGGCCGAGGTGTTTCGCAACGGCTCGGACTACGCCCCGGTCGTGGCCGCCTGTGCCAACCAGGATCTGATCCACACAGTGATGCGGTCGGACCTGGTCGACCACCGCCCTACGGCTCAGGCGCTTGTGCGCGTTCTCCAGCGTGGTATCGCCACCACCGGTCGGGAGATCACCGGTCTGATGGCCGCGATCAACACGGCTGGTGCCACCCTCGTCTACGACGTGTTGGCCGCTGACGAGCCGAGGGACCCCGAAGACCTGCGCCAGTGGATTGCGGAGGCCGAGAACGCGCCACCGGTGCCTCGGCACGAGCTGCCGACCGGACCCGACGAGGAACCCGTGCCCGAGGAGTCGATCGAGAAGCTGACGGACTGCTTCGCGGAACTCTTCGAGACGGCCCCCGTCAGGGGCAAGACCTCCCAGGCATGATCCGAGGGGGCTCACCCGTCGGTGTGCGGGTGAGCCTCCAGATCCTTGCGCCGGCGGACCTTCACCGGTGCGGTCGGAGGACGCCAGTTCTCGAGCTTCGCAACGGCCTGCTCCAGCCTGGCATCGGCCTCCTTCTCGCTCAACTCCGGTTCGAGCACGTGCCGGAGTACGTGCAGGGCGAGCCGGGGCGGCACCGCGTTGCCGATCTGTTGGGGCCGGTCGCCGCCCCGCCAGGGGTACGCGACGGGAAACGTCTGGAGCACTCCGGCCTCGGCGAGTTCGAAACGGCTGAACTGGGGGAGATCCGTGTCCGTCCCCTTGTGTACGAGCCGGTTGCGGGAAACCTTCCCGGTGACCGTCGAGGACGGCGCATCGTGGTCACGGCGCCCGCGCGCACCCGGGTCGCCGCCGGTGCCGTAGTTCGAGACCACGGTGAAGGCGGGGCGGTCCGGCAGGTTCAGGTCCGGTGCGATGTCCCGAACCTTCTTCAGGGCTGCCTCCATGGACACCCAGGAGTCCTTCGGTTTTTCGTTGCTCCTGCTGACGGTCTTCTCGTCGATGTCCCAGAGCAGCCCGTCCGCGCGATCAGTGCCCCGGGAGGCAGCAAGAACGCCGCCAGGCCGGTAGCGCTCGTGGGTCTCCTCCAGCTCCGGGATGTCGATCTTTCCGAACCTGGCCATGAGCACGGCACGCCTGCGGGTCTGCGGCACACCGAAAGCCTCGGTGTGCATCATCTGTTTCCGAGTCCGATAACCGAGGGTGGCCAGCACCTTCTCGTACTCTTCCCACACCCGCATCACAGCGGGCACCTGCTCCAGCACCACGGCCTCGTAGGGCACCAGTCCCGGGCGGCGACTCCGTTCGATCACCCACCACAGCGGCTGGAGAACGAGCCCCGTCCGTTCGTCGCCCAGCTCCTCCAACCTCACTCGATGCGTGTCGAGGGACTTCTCCAGAGAGACGAGACCGTCGAGGAGGGTCTTGAGCTCGGCGTCCCGGCGGGCGAGGCCGAGCGGCGCCTCCAGCGTCTTCAAGGCGATCTTGATCTCCTCGGTCGAGCAGCCGTGCTCGGCGAGGTTCTTCCTGACTGCCTTGCGGGTGACCGAGCGGACTGCCTCGACCTCACGCTTCGCGGCCTTGACCGTCTCCGCCTCGGCGGCCTTGTGCCGCAGTTCCTCGGAGATCCTGCGCCAGGTGCGGAAGACCTCACGCCAAGGCGTCGACTCGGAGCGCACGGCATCGTGCAGCCGCGCGATGTACTCCAACACATCGTCCAAGGCCCTGCGGCCCGCGCCGTGGCCGGCGACGGTGAACGTCTGACAGGGCGGCCCACCGGTCAGCACCTGGGCGTGAGGGAAGTGGGCGGCGCGGAACTCCCTCACGTCGCCGGCGAAGGTGTCCATTCCCGCCGCCGCACGGGTGTCACAGGCGTCGTCGTCCCATTCGATGCCGGTGACCCGATGACCGAGGACTTCCGCCGCCACATCCAGACCTCCAGGCCCCGCGAAAAGGTCCACGATGTGGAAAACCGCAGGTGAGGAGGGTGTGTGCTTGGCGTGGCTCATGTGCGAGAAGTGTAGCCGGCTGTCGGCTGTGCCATCGCCCACCGGCTACTCCCGGCCTGAGGACCGCAGCGCGGTCGCTATCGCCTCGCCGAGTGCCCTGCCGACCGGCGGAGGGGTGGCATGACCGATCTGTCGGTATCGGGCGGTCTTCTGTCCCGTGATCTGCCACTCCGGGGGGAACGCCTGGACGACCGCGGCTTGGTCCACCGTGATTTTCGGCATATGTGCCACGTCGTCGGAGCGGGGCCACATGTAGTCCGGTCCCGGCACCTCGTCGGCGAACGCGTTCCCGTTGATCCCCATCCGCGCCCAGGCACGCTTCGTGCCGGTCGGACCGACGTCGGCACCGCCCCGGTTGTCCGAACCACCGACGAGGGTCGGAGCCACGGTGCTCGCCTGATCCGCCCAGGCGTCGGCCTCCGCCCAGCCCCGGGCTGCCATGGACTTCCGCAGCGCCTCTCCGACCGGGACATGCGTGTCGACGGTCGGCCTCGGCGGGACGAAGCGGTCGAACCAGGGTTCCTTGAGCGCCACCAGGACGCCCTGCTCCCGGTCCTGGGGAACGCCGAAGTCCGCTGCGTTCAACACGAACCAACGCAAGCGGTAACCGAGGTGGGCGAGTTCCTCCGAGACGAACCGACGCACCTCCTCGTACGCGGGTGAGTGTACGAGCGCGGGCAGATTCTCCAGAAGCAGTGCGCGAGGCTGGATTCCGTGAACGAGGTACACCGCGGCCCGGAGGAGGTGCAGTTCGGGCTCACTGTCAGAACGTCCCACTGCGGCGGAGGATTTCACTCGCGGCAGACCGGCCGAGAGCAGGTCGACGTCGAGACTCTCCCGGTGCTCGTCCGGCACGAAGTCGATCAGATCTTCGCGGACGACGTTCCAGTGCGGTCGGTTGGCCAGGAGCGTCTCACACGCCTGCTGCTTGTCGTCGAGGAGCAGCGTCGGCGTGAAGCCCGCACTCTCCAGACCCGACGCCAACCCGCCCGCACCGGAGCAGACGTCCACGAAAGTCAGTCTGTCAGTCAACCGTCTTTCCCCCTCGGCTCGTTCGCCGCCTATTCTCCCCTGCCTCCCGCGCGAGGGTGGCACTCTCCCGCATCTCGCGTCTCCTGCGGTCGACCGTGACGCGCACGGTCTGGGCGACCTCTTCCGGCTGTGTGTGCTCCCAGAACCGCAACACCGTCCATCCCCGGGCGGTGAGGTGCTCGGTCGTCTCCTGGTCCCGCGCCATGTTCCGGTCCAGCTTGGTCCGCCACCACTCCGCGTTGGCCTTCGGCTGCGTGGCGTGCTGCGGGCAGCCGTGCCAGAAGCAGCCGTCGATGAGGACCGCCACCTTCGCGCGAGGGAAGGCCACATCGATCCGCCGTCGTGGCATGCCGGGGACGGGGTACTCCACGCGGTAGCGCATACCGGTCGAGTGAAGCAGCCGCCGCACGGCCAGCTCGACACCGGTGTCCTTGCTCGCCTGCCTGCTCATGCGGGCTGAGACGCCGGGAGAGGAAGGCGTCACGCTGTTCACTGTCGTCATGCCTCACGAATGCATGTGGTCACGGTCGATGATCGCCACGGACAGGCCGGCGCCCGGTCGTTGCGTCTGGGCGTGTGGCCGCTGAAGTGCCCCGGATGCCGCAGCCCCGGTCTCAAGTCCCTGCAACTCCATGGCATGCCTCGTAGCTGTTCCCCGACCCGCACCAGCAAGCAGCCCCCCGCTCCGGCGGCCAGCCCACTGCCCTGCCCCGGGCTGCCAGGGTCGTCGCGTACTGGGGGAGCAGGTTCGTGTCCCCCGGTGACGAGGCTTCCGAGGCCGCGAAGGCCTCGTAGGAGGGGACTGTCCCGGTGACGATGCCGAGGTTGGCCGTGCCGGAGGCGGCGAGTTCGCGCAGGGACGCCTCTATCGTCGCCAGGTGCTCGTCGTGCGAGGGGTACTCGTCCGACAGCGTCGGGTACGCCCCCACCAGTTCCGCGAGCTCTCCCGTGGGCCAGTGCAGGACCGCCACCGGGAACGGGCGGGACAGCTCCTCCCGGTACGCGCCGAGCTCGGCGCGCAGGCGGGAGATCTCCGCCTGCAGTTCGGCCGGGTTGTCCGAGCCCAGCGACCAGACGCGCTTGGGGTCGTGCAGCTCGTCGAGGGGGACGGGGGAGGAGTGGAGGGTGTCGGCCAGCACGTCCCAGTCGTCGTGGGCGGCTCCCAGCATGCGGCGCACGCGGTGGCGGCCGAAGAGCAGGGGGTGCGAGGAGTGCGGCGGGGGTTCCGGGACGTCCGCCAGGAGCAGGGTGACGCCCTCGGTGAACGTCTTCTGCGCGGCCTCCAGCTCGTCGTGGGACTCCAGCGACTCCGCGACGATCACCCAGGGGGCCGGGTCGCGGGGGGCGGCGGCGCGGATGCCGTCGATGATCGCTCTGGCCTCGGCCTCGTGACCGTACTCCCACAGGTTGGAGGCCTTCAGGGCGCGGATCAGGTGGGGGCTGTCCAGGTTCTCCGGACCCTCCGAGGAGGACAGGAGCCGGTCGTACAGGGTCGTCGCGGCGGGGCGGTCGCCGGCCAGTTCCAGGTGGGCCGCGGCCTGCAGCAGCAGGGCTTCCGCGTCCTCGGGATACAGGCCGGCGGTCCGCTCCAGGCGTGCCGCTTCGGCGGTGTGGTCGACGTTCTCGGCAGGCGTGTCGGGGCGCATGGGTGACACGGTAGCGCCGCCCGGCGACAAAGGAGAGATACCTGCAGGCCAGCGACCACATCGCCGCCCCGCCCACCCGGAAGCCGTGTCGGACGTCCCTAGATCGTCACCCCGTCCACCTGGAGGGTCTGCACCGCGCCCGCCGCGAACGGCACGCTGATCGACTTGCCGCTCAGGTGCGTGTCCGAGTGGGACGTGTAGAGGTCGCCGGAGCCGCCGGTCACCGTGTTCCAGCGCGGGACCAGGCCTCCCGATCCGCCGCTCACCGTGGTGAAGCGGGACAGGTCGAAGGTGAGCGTCTGGGCCGACGACGACGTGTTCGCCGCGACGATCACCAGGCGCTTCGCCGTCCTGTCGATGGCCGCCGCCGCGTAGCTCACGCCCGTGTCGAGGATGGTCATGCCGGGCCGGATGTGACGGCTGAACTGGGCCATCACGTAGTACTTCGTGGTGACCGCGCCGGCCGCCAGCGTGTTCTCGTCGTAGCGGATCATCGCCCAGCCCGCCGACGGGTCCATGACCTGCCAGTAGACCCAGGCCGTCGGGTGCAGCCAGCGGAAGTCGTAGAGCAGGTTGCTCGCCATCGTGAGGCCGGTGCCGTCCTTGTCGCCGGTCTCGGAGTTCCACAGCGCTTTCTTGGCCGTCGTCACGACGTCCGTGTACAGCAGGTCGCGGCGGCCGCCGGAGCCCTGGTAGCCGTGCACGTTGACCCGGTTCACGTACCCCTTCGTCGTCGCGGAGAAGGAGTTCCAGGTGGTGCGGGCGAGGTCGTAGCTCGTCTCGTCCGAGGCCGAGATCTTCGTCGCCGTCAGGCCCCGCGAGTCCAACTCGCTGCGCATGTAGGGAAGGACGGCGGCCTGGACGGTCGCGTCCATGTGACAGCCCTCCTGCGTCCCGGTGGCCGTCCACCAGGACGAGGACGGTTCGTTGAACGGGTCGACCGTCGCGAAGTCCACGCCCCAGTTGTTCTTCGCGCGCAGGGCGACCGCCGCGAGGTGGGAGGCGTGCTGGCGGTAGTTCCAGGACTGGAGGTTGTTGCCGCCGCCCGCCGCGCCCGACGGGTTGTGGTTCAGACACATCCACCACATGGGGGAGTTGGCGAACAGTTCGGACGTCGCGCCGCGCGACACGGCCTTCTGCAGCATCGCGCGCTGGTTCGCGTCCGCCGTCCAGTCCCAGGCCGAGGACGTCGGGTCCTCGTTGTTCCAGTCCTGCCAGTAGCCCTCGATCTGCTTGAACCCGGGGATGTTGGCGGACACCGCCATCGACGCGCCGCCCACGGTGTTCCAACTGCACGCGCCCAGGTTGTAGCGGGCGATGTTGAGGCCGAGGCCGGGCAGGGTGCTGCCGTTGTAGGACACCGACTTGGTCGTGAAGAAGATGTCGGCGAAGTCGTCCCGGGCGCCGAAGACGTTCGCCCACCAGGCCAGGGAGGTGCCCCAACCCTCCCAGGTGCCGTACGTCGTCGACGGGTTGACGGCGATCGTGGCGTCGGCGCGGGCGGTGCCCGTCGCGAGGGTGCTTCCGAGGAGCGCGCCGCCCGTGGCCGCCAGCAGTGTTCTGCGTCGGATCATGACTTCTCCGCTTCATGACAGCGATCGACCGCCGGTCGTCCCCGCCGGCGTCGTCGGAGTGAGTCAGTGCGTCAGTGCGTGACTGCGGCAGTGCGTGACTGCGGCAGTGCGTGAATGCGTCAGAGCGTGAATGCGTGAATGCGTGAATGCGTGAATGCGTGACGAAGCATCGGGTGTGGCCCGTGGCGTTGTCGAGAGTTCTGACAGCCCTTTCTCGAACCTGTGGAGAAAGGGGCGGAGAGCGTTCGAGGCGACGAACGGACGGGGCGGGAACGGTCCGTGTATGTACGGGTCTGGAGACCTTGTCCCCCTCCCCCTATCGTGCCCGCGTGCGGACTTCCCCCGGGCAGCGGACTCCCCTCGGCCGGCGCGTCGCCCCCGGCCGACGCGTCCCCGTGGTTCGGCACGGCACCCGGCGGCGGCGCGCCCGGTGCCGACGGGCGTTGTGGACCGGCGCCGAACTCCTCGTCACCGCCGGGGTGCTGGTCCTCCTCCTCGTCGTCCACCAGCTGTGGTGGACCAACCGGGAGGCGAGGGCCGGCGCCGAGCGCGGGGTGGCGGCCCTGGAGCGGCAGTGGGGGAGCGGTGCGGCGGACGATCCGCAGGGCGCCGCCGGTGACGGCGGCCCGGGCGCCGGCACCGCCGCCGGCGACCCGTCCGCCGGCGACGGAGGCGGCGTCGACGGCGGTACCGGCTCATCGGCGGGGAGCGACGCCGACAGCGGCGTCCCGCGCGCCTCCCAGGCCTACGCCGTCCTGCGCATCCCCCGGCTCGGCCTGCGGGTGCCGGTGGCCGAAGGCACCAGCAAGCGGAAGGTCCTCGACAAGGGGTACGCGGGTCACTACAGCGGCAGTCAACAGCCGGGGCAGCAGGGCAACTTCGCGGTCGCCGCGCACCGCAACACCCACGGTGAGCCCTTCCGGTACCTCAACCGCCTGGGGAAGGGCGACAGGGTGGAGGTGGAGACCCGCGACGCCACCTACACCTACCTCGTCGACAAGGTCCTGCCGCAGACCTCACCCCGCGACTCCGGCGTCATCGGGCCCGTGCCCCGCTCCCTCACGAAGCCCGGCCACGGCTACGGCGTCCCCGGCCGCTACCTCACCCTGACCACCTGCACGCCCGAGTACACCTCCCGGTACCGGCTGGTCGTGTGGGGCGTCCTGGTCGCCGCGCAGCCCCGCGGATAGGACGCCGTCGCGCCGACGCTCCCGGAGTTCGCGGCGCTCACGGAGTTCGCGGCGCTCCCGGCCCGCCCCGCAGATGACGAAGGTGACGCTGATCAACAGCGCCCACGAGACCCACTTGGAGAGGGCGACGGGCTCCCAGCCGTCGAGCTGGTACGGGTACGTCCAGGCGCCGAGGTAGGTGGCGATGTTCTCGGCGAGCCAGAGGAAGAAGCCGATCAGCGTGAAGGCGAGCGCCAGCGGCATCCGGTGCCGCAGCCCGCCGACCGTGAAGTGCGCCCATGTGCCCGCCGTGGCGGCCAGCAGCAGCGCGCCGAGCGGCAGCCGCAGGTCCGGCAGCCAGTGATGGGTCAGGAAGTTCACGTACAGGCCGACGGCGAGCACGGCGGTCGAGCGGGGCCGGTAGCGGGTCAGCGACAGGTCGAGCAGCCGCCAGGACCGGCAGACGTAGCTGCCGACGGCCGCGTACATGAAGCCGCCGTACAACGGCACTCCGGCGATCTTGGTGAGGCCGGGTTCGGGGTAGCTCCACGAACCCACCCGCACCTTCACCAGCTCGAAGGCGAGGCCCAGGACGTGGCAGACGGCCACCACCGCGACCTCCCGCCGGGACTCCCAGCCGAGGAGCCGGGCGGCCGCGGTGAGCAGCACGCCGTAGGCGAGGAGGAGGTCGTAGCGGGCCACCGGGAGGACCGGGAGCAGCCGGGAGACGGCCATGCCGCCGAGCAGCGCGACCGCGAAGGCGCAGCAGCGCGCCTGGACCCAGCCGAAGCGTGCCAGCTGGCCGGCGAACCTCCCGACGACGCCGGCCACCCTCTTGTGCATGTCGTGCATGTCGCGCATGTCGAGCAGGTGCATGGTCATGTAGAGCCGCCGGGCGGGGCGTGCGGTTGCGGACCGCGTCGCGCAGTTCCCGTCCGAGGCCGCTACGCGCCCTCCTCGAGAGCCTCTCGGACGGCGGTCAGGACGGCGTCCGTGTCGGCGCCGAGGGCGCGGGCGGACGCGGTGAAGTCGCGGGCCAGCGTCGCCAGTTGCTCGGGATCGGGGCGGCCCGGACGGGGCCGGGGAGCGGCCACCCGGGAGCCGGCGCCGCGCCGGGTGCGGATCAGCTCGGCGGCCTCCAGTTCCCGGTAGGCGCGGGCCACCGTCCCCGGCGCCAGACCCAGGTCGGCGGCGAGCTGGCGCACGGTCGGCAGCCGCTCGCCCTCCGCCAGTCGGCCGGTGACGATCAGCGCGGCGAGCTGGGAGCGGATCTGGTCGTACGGGGGCACCTGGCTGGTGGTGTCGACGCGTACCGCGGGCTCACTCATCGCCGACGGCCCGGGGCGCGACGACGGTGAACAGGCACCATCCCAGGGTGAACAGGGAGAGCAGTCCCAGGGGGTAGATCACCAGCGCGGTGACGTTGCCGAGCATGCCGGCGCAGGTCGTACGGGACAGCACCCGGCCGATCATGCCGAGGACGATCAACAGCTGGCTGGAGACCAGCAGCCCCCAGGCTCCGGTGATCGCCCAGCTGCGGTCGTGGCGCCGCAGGTTGTCGCCCGGGCGGTGTGCGATGCGGCGCAGCGCCCAGACGCAGGCGGCGGTGCCGAGGGCGAGGGCGGCGAGCGCCGGGGCGGCGTAGTGCAGGCCGGGCCAGGGGCCGAGGAGCCGGGGTCTGCCCGCGGCGCAGGTGACGGTGAGGGTACGGCCGGCCCGGCCGTGGGCGTCGGGGGAGGCCATGAGGGTCCCTGTCGTCAGCAGGACGGCGATCCAGGCCGCCTCGAAGACCAGCAGCGGCGCCATCCGGGGCGGGACGTGGTCCCGGACCCGGCGCGGGGCGAGGGCGGCGGTGCGGACCGCTTCGAGGGGCGCGGGGGTGAGGGAGTCGCCGAGCAGGACCCCGCCGACGGCGCACAGCCCGAACGCGGTGACCGCGCTGAGGAAGCGCATGGCGAGGTCGTCGCTGTCCATGGCCGCCAGCGGCTGGGCGACGACGACGCCCAGGGCCAGGCCGGCCCAGCGGGCGCAGAGGTCGGCGCGCGCCAGCAGCCGCTCGGGCGTGACGGTGTCGAGCATGGCGGACCCCCGGTCGGTACTTGTATCAAGTGGTGGGTACAAGATGCCGCGAGCCGAATCTTGTGTCAAACAACTGATACAAGTTGGCGGCTCAGGAACCGGTCCCGGCCCCGGTCCCGGTTCCGGCCTTGGTCCCGGTCCCGGTCTTGCCCGGCCTCGATCCGGCCTCGGCTCCGGGCTCCCGGTTCCGGCCCGGTTCCGGCCCGGCCTCGACCCGGCCCCGGAACCATCGCGGCGCCCCGGACGTCCTCCTGGGAGCAGGGAAGGAGAGGCATGCCGCACACCCGGTTCGACGCGCGTCGCGCCGTCATGCCCTTCCTGCTCCTCCTGGTCCTGGACGTCCTGCTCCTGGACTCCGGCAGTCTCACGGCCGCCGTCGCCCTCGCCGCGACCGCCGCCGCGTCCTCCGCGCTCACCGTCTGCACGGTCGTCGCCGCGCGCAGCGCACCCCGCGTGCCGCCCACCCGGGTGCGCACCGCGATCAGGGACCGGGCGCGGCGCACGGCCTTCCTGCCGCAACGCGATCCGGACGCGTCCGGCCGCCCCCGCCCCCGAGCGCCCGGTCACGCCCTTCCGGCGACCGCCGCGTAGGGCACGTCCGACGTCGTCCTCGTGACCCCGCGCGGGTCGTCATGCCGCCAACCCCGTTGTCCCCGGCACGACGAGACCCCCGGAGGGCTCCTCACCCATGTCCGTTTTCGCCAGCCTGGTCGAGCACCTCGCCGACCTGCTCCAGCCCCTGTTCGGCGCCGCCGCCGCGGCCGCCGCGATCGTCCTGTTCACCGCGCTCGTACGGCTCCTCGTCCACCCGCTGTCCCGCGCGGCAGCCCGCGGGCAGAAGGCCCGCACCGCCCTGCAGCCGAGGATCGCCGAACTGCGCGGCAAGCACGCCGAGGACCCCGAACGGCTCCGGAAGGCCGTGCTGGAACTGCACGCCGCGGAAAAGGTGTCGCCGCTCTCCGGCTGTCTGCCGAGTCTGCTCCAGGCTCCCGCGTTCTTCGTGCTCTACCACCTCTTCTCCAGCACCTCCATCGGCGGTGAACGCAACGGGCTGCTCGGCCACCGGCTGTTCGACGCACCCCTCGGCGACCACTGGGCGGACGCGCTCGCCGGAGGCGGCCCGGTCGGCGGGGCCGGACTGGTCTACCTCGCGCTGTTCACCGTCGTGGCCGTGGTCGCCACCTTCAACTACCTGCGCGCCAGGCGGATGCCGCTGCCCGTGACCGGCGGCCAGGAGGTGCCCGGGGCAGGCGCCCTCACCAGGGTCATGCCGTTCATGTCGTTCTTCACCCTGGTCACCGTGGCGGTCGTCCCGCTGGCCGCCGCGCTGTACGTGATCACGTCGACGACGTGGAGCGCGGTCGAACGGGCCGTCCTCTACCGATGACCGTCCCGCACGCGTCCGTCCGGTGACGGTCCGGACGGTCCAGTACGTGAACCGGGTATTGCGGAGCGGACGCGGAGCTTGGACGATCGACCAGTCCTCCGATGGCTGCACCCTTCGGAGGGCGCCCGCGATCCAGGGAGACGATCACCATGAAGTTGCTGCGAGTCGGTGCGAAGGGAACGGAGCGTCCCGCGCTGCTCGACTCCGAGGGGGTCCTGCGGGACCTCTCCGGGGTCGTCCGGGACATCGACGGGGCGCTGCTCGCCGACGACGCGGCGCTCGGCCGGGTCCGGGCCGCCGCCGAGTCCGGGGCCCTGCCGGCGCTGGACGCCGCCGGGCTGCGGATCGGGCCGCCGCTGGCCCGGATCGGCAAGATCGTGTGCATCGGGCTGAACTACCACGACCACGCCCGGGAGACCGGGGCCGAGCCGCCCGCCGAGCCCGTGATCTTCTTCAAGGCGGCGGACACCGTCGTCGGGCCGCACGACACCGTGCTGATCCCGCGCGGGTCCGTCAAGACGGACTGGGAGGTGGAGCTGGCCGTCGTCGTAGGGCGGACGGCCCGCTACCTGGAGTCCGCCGAGGAGGGGCTCGCGCACGTCGCCGGGTACGCGGTGGCGCACGACGTGTCCGAGCGGGAGTTCCAGATCGAGCGCGGCGGGACCTGGGACAAGGGCAAGAACTGCGAGACGTTCAACCCGCTGGGGCCGTGGCTGGTGACGGCGGACGAGATCGCCGACCCGCAGGACCTCTCCCTGAGGCTCTGGGTCAACGGCGAGCTGAAGCAGGACGGCACGACGGCCGAGCAGATCTTCGCCGTCGGGGAGGTCGTGCGGTACGTCAGCCGGTTCATGACGCTGTACCCCGGGGACGTGATCAACACGGGGACGCCGGCCGGGGTGGCTCTCGGGGCGCCCGACCCGAAGCCGTTCCTGCGGGGCGGGGACGTGGTGGAACTGGAGATCTCGGGGCTGGGGCGGCAGCGGCAGGTGTTCGCCGTCGCGTAGCGCTCCGCTGGGTCGGTGGGGGGACTGCGGGGCAGGGGCAGGGGCAGGGGCAGGGGTGCGTTGGTCGTCGGGTGCGGGCGGGGAGTGGCTGGTCGCGCGGTTCCCCGCGCCCCTGGGGGTTGCACAGCCGTGGGTGTCACGGCCGCCCGCACCCCCCGGGGAATTGCACAGCCGTGAGTGTCACGGGCGTCCGCGCCCCTAGGGGGTTGCTCGGGCCTGGGTGTCGCCGTCCCGCGCCCCCGCGGTCCGTTACAGGTATTTCTCCAGGAACTGTTCCAGGGCGGCCACCACGAAGCGGTGGTCCTCGAGCTGGGGGAGGCCCGAGACCGTCACCGCGCCGACGATGCCCACGCCCTCCACGTTGATCGGGAAGGAGCCGCCGTGGGCCGCATAGGCGTCCGGGTCGAGGCGGGAGGATTCCTCGAAGGTCGTCCCCCTGGCGCGGAAGCGGGAGCCCACCAGGTACGACGAGGCGCCGAAGCGTTCCACCACCCGGCGCTTGCGGGCGATCCAGGCGTCGTTGTCGGGGGTCGAGCCGGGCAGGGCGGCGTGGAAGAGCTGCTGGCCGGTCCGGTGGATGTCGACGGCCACCGGCGCCTGGCGCTCGCGGGCCAGCTCCACCAGCAGCGAGCCGAGGGCCCACGCGTCGTCGTGGGTGAACTGGCGGAAGACCAGCCGGCGTTCCTGGGTCTGCAGTTCCTCCAGGGTCGGGGTGATCTCCGGAGTGAACTTCGGGGTGATCTCGTGGGTGCCCATTACAGCGTCACCGCCACCTTGTCTCGTGCCGATCGGCGGGCCGCCTCCAGGACGTCGAGGGCGGCGGCCGCCTCGACGGCGGTCACCGGGCCCGGGCCGCCGTCGATCAGTGCCTTGGTCACCGCAGCGTAGTAGGCCGGGTAGTCGCCGGGGAGGGTCTGTTCGGGGCGTCCGCCGCCGGTCGACGGGGACTCGCCGGCGCCGACCCGGCCCCACAGCTCCTCCGGTTCCGTGCCCCAGTCCGCGCCCTGCGCCCGGCCGTCGGGCCGCAGGCCCTCGCGCAGCGCCGCCTCCTGCGGGTCCAGGCCGTACTTCACGTACCCCGCCTTCGAGCCCAGCACCCGGAAGCGCGGGCCGAGTTGGGCGGTCGTGGCGGAGACGTACAGGTGGGAGCGGACGCCGTTCGCGTGGGTGAGCGCGATGAACGTGTCGTCGTCGGTCTCCGCGCCCGGCCGGCGGACGTCCGCCTCGGCGTACACGAGGACCGCCGGGCCGAAGAGCACCAGCGCCTGGTCGACGACATGGCTGCCGAGGTCGTAGAGCAGACCTCCGATCTCTGTCGGGTCGCCGGACTCCCGCCAGCCGCCCTTCGGCAGCGGCCGCCACCGCTCGAACCGCGACTCGAAGCGCTGGACGTCGCCCAGCGCGCCCTCGTCCAGCAGCTTGCGCAGGGTCAGGAAGTCGTTGTCCCAGCGGCGGTTCTGGAAGACGGAGAGGAGCAGTCCGCGCTCTTCGGCCAGGGCGGCCAGCGCACGGGCCTCGGCCGCCGTGCCCGCGACCGGCTTGTCGACGACGACCGGCAGACCGGCCTCGAGGGCGGCGGTGGCGAGCGGCACGTGTGTCCTGTTCGGGGACGCGACGACGACCAGGTCCAGCTCGCCGGCCCGGGCGAGGAGGTCGTCGGGGCCGGCGACGAGGCGCACGTCCGGGAACTCGGCGCGGGCCTGCTCCTGCCGCTCCGGGTTCGAGGTGACCACCGTGTCGAGCGCGAGGCCTTCGGTGGCGGCGATCAGCGGGGCGTGGAAGACGGAGCCCGCGAGGCCGTAGCCGATCAGGCCCACACGCAGAGGAGTCTCGCCAGTCTTGCGTCCAGTCATGCGCCCCACTTTCGCAACACTGTTGCCAAAGTGCAAGCAGGGGGGAGAATGACCTCGTGAACAGGACGAACGGCGGCGGCCGCCCGACCGGTGTGAACCTGCCGGGTCTGCGCAGCCACAACACCGCGCTCGTGCTCGACCTGCTGCGCACGGCCGGTCCGGACGGCATCAGCAGACTCGAGCTCGCCGAGCGGACCGGCCTCACCCCGCAGGCCGTCAGCAAGATCACCGCTCGGCTGCGGGAGGAGGGGCTGGCGGCGGAGGCGGGCCGGCGCGCGTCGACCGGCGGCAAGCCGCGCACGGTCCTGCGGCTGGTTCCCGGCGCCGGCCACGCCGTCGGCGTCCACCTCGACCGGGACGAGCTGAGAGCGGTGCTGGTCGATCTCGACGGGACCGTGGTGGCGGAGCGGCGTGTGCCGGTGGACCTGGGCGCGGGCGCGGAGGCGGTGCTGGGGGCGGTCGTCCGGGAGGCCGGACCGCTGGGCCGGACCGCGGGCGGCACCCTCTTCGGCGTCGGCGTGGCGCTGCCCGGTCCGCTCGACCACAGCCACGGGGTGCTGCACCGGATCACCGGTTTCCCCGAGTGGGACGGCTTCCCGCTGCGGGACGCGCTGGCGACGCGGCTCGGGGCGCCGGTCGTCGTCGACAAGGACACCAACGCCGTCGCGCTCGGACTCGCCGTCGGCGGGGAGCGCGGCTCCTTCGCCTGTCTGCACCTCGGCACCGGCCTCGGCGCGGGCCTGGTGATCGGCGGGACCGTGCACCGGGGCGCGCGCACCGGCGCGGGGGAGTTCGGGCACCAGGTCGTGCAGCTGGACGGACCGCCGTGCCCGTGCGGCAACCGGGGGTGCGTCGAGGCGCTGTGCCTGGCCGCCCTCGCCCGGGGGGACGTGGGCGAGGCGGCGCGGGTGCTGGGGGTCGCCGCCGCGAACCTGGCGGGACTGCTCGACATCGACGCCGTCCTGCTGGGCGGCCGGACCGTCGCGGCCGACCCCGAGCCCTTCCTGCGCGGTGTGGCCGCCGTCCTCGACACCCACGCCCGCCGTGAGGGCGCCCCGCAGAACGCCGTGCCGGTGCGGCTCGCCCCCGGCGGTCCGCGCAACGTGGCGGAGGGCGCCGCCCAGCTCCTTCTGGCCCCCCTGTTCGGCCGCGGGGCCGGCTGAGCGGACCGCCGGGCACGCCCCTGGTGCCCCGCGGGTGAGCCTGTAGCGCCCTGCGAGTCCGGGACCCCTGGTGAGCCCGGAGCGCATGGTGGGTCCGGGACCCCTGGTGAGTCCGGAGCGCCGGTGGGCACGGGAGCCTGGTGGGTCCGGTGCGCCCGGAACCCCTGGTGAGCCCCGGTGAGCCCCCGGCGCACGGGCGCCCCCCACCGGCCGGGCGTCTCCGCCGAACGAGGGGATGCGCGTGGGTGTGCGGTGTGGCGGAGGCGGTCCGGTCGGATCATCGTGCAGGCTCACGTGTTCATGCGACTGTGCCCGCCTGTCTCCCTCTGTCTCGCCGCGGCCGCCGCCCTCCTCCCCGTGCCCGCGTACGCGGAAGCCGGACCGGGTTGTGCCGGCTCCGGCGCCGACGGCTTCCCGCTCACCACCCGTCTGCACGGCGGTCCCGACTCCTACCGGCCGGGCGGCGGATTCGGCGCCTGGTATCTCGACCTCACCAACACCACTCGCCGTACCTGCGACGGCGTTCATCCGGTCGTCGTCCTGGTCGACGCCGGACACCAGCTGAAACCGGATCAGCCGCGCCTGGAGTTCTACGCCGACGGACGGGCGCACCCGGTCCGCTTCGAGACCACCGACGAGGACGAACTGGTCGGCGTCCTCGCCGACGAGCAGGGGGCCGGCGGCTTCGCCGGGTTCCGTGTGGGCCCCGGCCGGACCCTCACGGTGAAGCTGCGGCTGGCCCTCGCCCCGGACACCGCCCCCAACGTCGTCACCGCCAACGCGGCCGTCGTCCAGCGGCACGGTGACGACGGCGACTGGGTCGGCCAGTCGAACGACTACCGCTTCGCCGTCGGGACCGCGCCCGCCACCCCGCCCGAAGCGGAACCCGAACCCGACTCCGAACCCGACTCCGGACGCGACTCCGAGCGCGGCACCGAACCCGGCGCCGACCCGCAGGCCGGGAAGGCCGAGGCGGGTTCCGGTTCGGCCGCCCCGCATTCCGCGTCCCCAGCGACGCCCTCCCCGCACCCCGCGACGCCCTCCCCGCACCCCTCCGCCGCCGACCCCGGCGCGCTCTCCCTCGCCGACGAGGCCGCGGAGCTGGCCCGCACCGGCCTGTCCTCGCCCACCGCTCTCGGCGTCGTCGGCGGCGGCTTCCTGCTCGTCGGCGCCGCCCTGCTGCTGGCCCGCCGGCGACGCTGACCTCGGGGGACGCGTCCCAGCAGGTGGACGGCCCGGAAGCGGCCATTCCCCAAGATCGGCCCTGTGATTAGGCTGGGGCGCGCACGCAGCGACTGCGTCCTCGCGCACGGCAGGGAGATCCCGCACATGGCAGACCGCAAGCCCATCGAGTCGTGGCTCACCGACATGGACGGTGTGCTCATCCACGAGGGCGTGCCGATCCCCGGCGCCGACGCCTTCCTGAAGAAGCTGCGGGAGTCCGGCAAGCCCTTCCTCGTCCTGACCAACAACTCGATCTACACCCCGCGCGACCTGCACGCCCGGCTGCGGCGGATGGGTCTGGACGTGCCGATCGACAACATCTGGACCTCCGCGCTGGCCACCGCCCAGTTCCTCGGCGACCAGCGGCCGGAGGGCACGGCGTACGTCATCGGCGAGGCGGGGCTGACCACCGCGCTGCACGACATCGGTTACGTGCTCACCGACCACGAGCCCGACTACGTCGTGCTCGGCGAGACCCGCACCTACTCCTTCGAGGCGATGACGAAGGCGGTCCGCCTCATCAACGACGGCGCGCGTTTCATCTGCACCAACCCGGACGAGACGGGCCCCTCCGCCGAGGGCGCGCTGCCCGCCACGGGGGCCGTCGCCGCGCTGATCACCAAGGCGACCGGCAAGAATCCGTACTTCGCGGGCAAGCCGAACCCGCTGATGATGCGCACCGGACTGAACGCCATCGGCGCCCACTCCGAGACCAGCGCGATGATCGGCGACCGCATGGACACCGACGTGCTGGCGGGCATGGAGGCCGGCATGCAGACGTTCCTGGTGCTCACCGGTCTGACCAGGCCGGAGCAGGTCGAGGACTTCCCCTACCGGCCGTCGAAGATCGTGGACTCGATCGCGGACCTCGTCGACCGGGTCTGAAACCCGCGGCGTCGTGCCTGCCACCCGTACGGAGCAGTGAAAACCCGCCAGGGGATGCGCCGGGCGGCCCGGCGGGGGACTCTCCAGAGAGCTGGAGGTTCACGATGAGTTCACTCAAGGTCACTCTCTGTTCTGGTGTCGCGGCCGCCGTCGCGGCGCTCGTCCCCGCGGTGCTCGTCCCCATGGCGTACGCCCCGGAGGCCCGCGCCTCGGGCGACGGCGGCAGCGTCTCGGTCACACCGTCCAGGCCCGCGCCCGGCGCCGAGATCACGCTGAAGGTCACGGGTTGCGCCGGCCGCACGGCCACCGCGACCTCGGACGCCTTCGTCGCGGACGCACGGCTCAGCGGTTCGGGCGGCTCGCTCGTCGGCGACACCCGGGTCCGCTCCTCGGTCGCGGCCGGCGCCTACGACGTCCGGATCACCTGCGTCGACTTCACGGTCAAGGGCCGGATCAGCGTCGTCGTCCCGTCGCCCGCCGAGCCGTCGCGGCCGCGGGAGTCGTCGGACTCCCCGGTGCGGGACGCCCCGACGGTCGCCGCCTCTCCCGTCGCCCCGGTTCGCGCGGGCGGCGGCGGTACGGCTCCGCTCGCCGCCGTGGAGGAGGCGCGGGTGGACGGCCCGGGCGCGGTGCAGGCGGTCATCGGTCTGGTGCTGGCGGGCGTCGCCGCGGCCGCCGTCGTCTTCCGCGGTGTGCGGCGGAGACGCAGGACGGACTGAGCCGTGTCCGACCGCGAGCGCGCTTCCGGACGCTTCCTGACCGGCCTGGCCTGGGCGGTGCTGCTGCTCGGGCTGTGGCTGTGGGGGCGTGAGGTCACCGAGGTGCGGCACGGGGCGCCCGTTCCGGCCACCGGCGACATGGCCGCGGTGGGCCGCCCGCCGGTCGTGCTCCCGCCCGCCGTCGCGCCGTTGGGGCAGGCGCTGCCGCGGCGCGTCGACATACCCGTGCTGGGCGTGCAGGCCCCGGTCGTCGCCCGCGGCCTCGACGGGGACGGGGCCGTCGACCCGCCGCCCTTCGACCAGGCGGGCGTCGTCGGCTGGTACGCCGGCGGCGCGAAGCCCGGTGCGCGGGGCGCCGCCCTGCTGGTGGGGCACGTCGACACGGAGACCCGGCCCGCCGTCTTCTACAAGCTGAGCACGCTCCGGGGCGGCGAGACGGTCCGCGTGGTCCGGGACGACGGGAAGGTCGCCGAGTTCACGGTCGACGACGTCGAGGTCGTCCCGCGCGACCGCTTCGACGCCCGGCTCGCCTACGGCGTCCGCCGGCCGGGCCGCGCCGAACTGCGCCTCATCACCTGCGGCGGCGCTTTCGACCGAGCCGGCCACAGCTACACGGCGAACGTGATCGTGTCGGCCTACCTGACGGGCGCGAGCGCCTGACGTGATGGGGACGGGAACGAACGAAGGCCCCTCGCTCTCGCGAGGGGCCTTCGTCGTCTGTGCGCCGCCAGGGACTCGAACCCCGGACCCGCTGATTAAGAGTCAGCTGCTCTAACCAACTGAGCTAGCGGCGCTTGCACTGACTCCGTAACTCTACAGGACCCCGGAGGGTGCCTCCGACCGTCCGGGGCGCCGGGCGCCGGGAGAGCGCCGCTTACATCATTCGGACCGTCAGCATGCGCGTCGACAAGACGGTTGAGAAACTGGCGAACGTGAGCAGTCGCGGACATTTCCAGCTGAGGTGTGAGGGGAATCGCATGGAGCCTCCGGCATTCGAGGAATTCGATCCCGAGAGCGACTGCGACTGCCCCGGATGTGCGGCACGCCGACGGGCGGCCCGTAATGCCCCGACCGGCCCGTTCGGCGGCTTCCCGCCCGCTCACCGCGCTCTGGTCGTGGCCACCGCGACGGCCGCGGCGCTCGGTGCGGCGCACGCGGCGCCCGCTGCGGCGGCTCCGCACGCCCCCGACCGTCCTGGCGTTCCCGCAGGTGACGAGCCCAAGACTCCTCAGGGGGTGAGGGCCCCGCTGCACGGCCTGGCCGGGCAGCCGGTGCGTCCGGGCGGGGCGGCGGGACCGGTCGTGACGCCTGCGACGACCCGGGCCGACATCATCGGACGGGCCAAGGAGTGGGTTTCGGCCCAGGTGCCGTACAGCATGAGCGCCTACTGGTGGGACGGGTACCGGCAGGACTGCTCCGGCTTCGTCTCCATGGCCTGGAACCTGCCCCGGAACGAGTGGACGGGCAGTCTCCACCAGTTCGGGACGAGGATTTCCAAGGAGGAACTCCAGCCCGGCGACATTCTGCTGTTCCACAATCCGTCCGACCCCGAGAAAGGCTCGCACGTCGTCCTTTTCGGCGGCTGGACGGACTACACGCACAGCTATTACATCGTCTACGAGCAGACCCGTCCGGCCACGCGCCGCCAGGCGACTCCCTACGCCTACTGGAGCAATTCCGACCGCTACGTCCCCTACCGCTACAAGGGCCTCCGGCCGGCCGCGCAGACCACCGAGGAGCAGTCCGGCGGCACGGGTCAAAACGCGGTCGCGAACGCGAACGCGGGCGGCGACAAGCCCGGCGGGCAGCAGGTCGCGCTGCCGGCGTTCCCGGGACGGGCGGCGTTCGGCCCCGGCGCCGACAACAGGTACGTCACCCTGCTCGGCGGGCTCCTCGTCGAGCGCGGCGCCGAGCGCTTCTACGCCTCCGGGCCCGGCCCGCGCTGGTCGGCGGCCGACGGCAGGGCCACCCAGGCCTTCCAGCGCGCCCAGGGCTGGCGCGGCCCCGACGCCGACGGCCTGCCCGGCCCGCGGACCTGGGCGTTGCTGGTCGCCGGCCGGGGCACGGACATCGCGGGGCCGCAGACGGCGCAGGTCCCGCAGGTCCCCGGCACGAACCCGGAGACAGGCGGCGGGTCAGGGGTCGGGGCAGGGGTCGGGTCAGGGTCGGGGTGGGGCGCGGCGGGGCCGCCCGCTGCTCCCGCCCCCGCGGGGTCGCGCGGCCCCGCCTACCCGGGCCGGGGTGTGTTCCGGCCCGGCGCGCAGAGCGCGTACGTCACGCAGCTGGGGCGGCAGCTGGTGAAAAAGGGATTCGGCAGGCACTACGCGACGGGTCCGGGACCGCGTTGGGGCGAGGCGGACCGGCGAGCGGTCGAGGCCTTCCAGCGCGCCCAGGGCTGGCGCGGCGGCGCGGCCGACGGCTACCCGGGGCCCGAGACCTGGCGGCGGCTCTTCTCGTAGAAACGCCGCCGCACCCGCGGCGCCCCCCCGGGTGATCGCCGCCCGGGCAGTTCCCGCCCGCGCGGTTCCACCCGGACGGTTCCCACCCGCACCGTTCCCCGCACACCGATCCCCCTCACCCCCACCGTTCCCCCCACTGTCATGGCGTATCTGGCGCGGAGGCTGGAGGCACGCAATGCACACGACCACTTCTCCCACACCCGAGTCCGAGGGACCGTCCAGGCCCGCACGGCTCATCCAGAACGAGGCGACCACCGAGATCCCCGTCCACCTGCTGTTCCGTGACGAGCCGGAGCCGCGGCCGGTGCCGCTCGGACCCGCCGTGGTGGGCAGCCGGGCGGGCACCGGGGAGCAGCCGAGGCTGCGCCGGCCGATGCCCGTGAAGCCCCGCCCCGCACCGCAGCCGGACCCCGAGCTGGCGGAGCGGCCGGCGCGGGTGCTGCCCGGCGCCGCGGGAGTGCTCGCCGGTGTCTGCGGGGTGGCCTGCTGTGGGGCCGCCTCGTGGTGGGCCGGGGTCCTGCCGCCGCTCGCGGTGGCGGCGCTGCGGTTGCCGGAGATCGCGGGCGCGGGCCTCGGTCCGGTGCAGTGGGCGGCGTACGCGGGCGCGGGCGCGCTGGCGCTGTTCGGGTTCGGTGGTCTCGCCCGCGGACGGACCGGACGGGCCTGGGTGCTCGGCCTGTTCGGCCGCTACCGGGGCACGGTGCGGCGCACCGGGCTGCTGTGGGTGAACCCGCTGCTGCTGCGCCGGCGGGTGGACGTGCGGCTGCGGCACTGGCGCAGCGAGCCGATGTTCGCCGCCGACGGCAGCGGGGTCGCGCTGCGGGTGGTGGCCCTGGTGGTGTGGCGGGTGCGGGACACCGCGCGGGCCACACTGGGCGTGGAGGACCACGAGACGTATCTGCGCGAGTGCGTCGAGGCGGCCCTGGCCCGCATCCCGGTGGAGACGCCGGGCGCGGGCCGGGGCTCGGTGGAGGCGGCGGGGGAGGCGCTGACCCGGCTGGTCGCGCGGGACGCGGGAGTGGTCGGCCTCGAGGTGTTCTCGGTGCAGCCGGTCCGGGTGGAGTACGCCCCCGAGGTCGCCGCCGCGATGCACCGCCGACGGATCGCCGCGCTCGACGCCCAGCACCGGGCCACGGTGCTGACCTCGGTCGTCGACTCGGTGGAGGACACGGTGACCCGGCTGACCATGCGCGGGCTGGTGGAACTGGACGACTACGAGCGCAAGGCGCTGGTGAAGGACCTGACGGTGGCCTTCTGCGCGGGCCGGGAGCAGTCGCCCTGACGGCCCGTCGAACAGAACGCGCGACGGGTATGGACATGTCCCTCGGTCGCCCATAATCTCGAACTTGGTCTAGACCTGCACGGCTCGGCTCACTGAACTCCCCACGTTCTCCAGGAGCGGCAGCATGCGCAAAAAGACCAGGTGGTACGCCGCCGCGCTCGGGCTCACCACGGCGGGAGCCTTCGTGCTCACCGCCGGCGGCGCGAGCGGCCACGGCTACACCGACCTCCCCGTCAGCCGGCAGAAGCTCTGCCAGAACGGCTCCGTGACCGACTGCGGCGACATCCAGTGGGAGCCGCAGAGCGTCGAGGGGCCGAAGGGCTTCCCGGGCTCCGGCGCGGCCGACGGCCGGATCTGTTCCGGCAACAACACCCGCTTCGCCCAGCTCGACGGTCCGCGGACCCCCTCGGGCGGGGCGTGGCCGGCGACCCGGGTGAACGGCGGCCAGAGCTACACCTTCCGCTGGCAGTTCACCGCGATGCACGCCACGACCGACTTCAAGTACTACGTCACCAGGCAGGGCTGGAACCAGAACCACAACCTGGCCCGCTCCGACCTCAACCTCACGCCGTTCCTGACCGTGCCCTACGGCGGTCAGCGGCCCCCGTCGACCCTCTCGCACAGCGGCACGCTGCCGTCCGGGCTCAGCGGACGGCACATGATCGTCGCCGTGTGGACGATCGCCGACACGACCAACGCCTTCTACGCCTGTTCCGACGTCACGTTCTGAGCGGCCGGTTTTCCTGAGCATTGTTTGAGCTCCCCCGGGCCCGCGCACGGGTACGTTCCCTGCACGCCGTCAGGACCAGGCCGGCGTCAGAACATCCGGGGGAGCTCATGGAAGCGTTCTTCTTCTACATCGTGCCGACGTTCATGATCGCCGGCGTGCTGTTCGCCGCGTACAAGGTGCTCGGCCGCACCCGGCAGGTCAGGGCGGCCTGGGACAGCGGAGTCACCGCCGAGGGCCGCTGTCTGCGGACCTACACGAGCACGAGCGGTGGGGGCAACGACACCTCGGTGAGCACCACCCTGCACCACGTCTACGAGTTCACCACGAGGGACGGTCGCGCCTACCGCTTCGACGAGAGCGGCGGTCCGGGCACCGTCATCGAGGGCGACATCGTCACCGTGTTCTACGCGCCCGAGCACCCCGAAGGGGCCACGGCCCGCCCGCCGAGCCGGGGCAAGCTCGCTGCGGGCACGGGCTGTCTGCTGGCCTTCTTCGCCGTGTTCATCGCCGGCTGCGTCCTGTTCATGGTCTCGGTCCACACCATGCTCGCCGAGACCGACCGCATGATCCCCTGACGACGTCCCGTCCGGCTCTCCACATCTGACGGTACGTCAACTACCGTGCGCGCCCATGGAGTCCACCAGGGAAACCGGAACCGGAACCGGTACCGTCGCCGAACTCGTGGCCGCCCGCTGGGATGACCGCCGGCCGGGGCTGTGGTGCGAGGACACCGTCCTCACGCACCACGAGGTCGCCGCCGGGGCCGCCGCCCGGGCGGCCCTGCTGACCGACCTGCTGCCGACGGACGGCCCGCCGCACGTCGGGCTGCTGCTGGACAACACGCCGGAGTTCCCGCTCTGGCTGTCGGCCGCGGCCCTCGCCGGGGCGGCCGTCGCCGGGATCAACTCCACCCGGCGCGGCCCCGAGCTGGCCCGGGACGTCCTGCACACCGAGTGCCGGCTGCTGGTCACCGAGCACGCCCACCTGCCGCTGCTCAGAGGGCTCGACCTGCCCGGAGTCCGCCTGCTGATCACCGGCACGCCGGAGTACGACGCACTCCTCGCCCCGTACGCCGACGCCCGCCCGGACCCGTCCCGCGCCACGCCCGCCGACCGGTTCCTGCTCTACTTCACCTCCGGCTCGACCGGCGCCCCCAAGGCCGCGATCTGCACACAGGGCCGGCTGGCGGCCGCCGGGCGCTCCCTGGCGGGGCAGTTCGCCGTCGGGCCGGACGACGTGCACTACGTCTGCATGCCGATGTTCCACGGCAACGCGGTGATCGCCGACTGGGCGCCCGCGCTGACGGCAGGGGCCGGGGTGGCGCTGCGGCGGCGCTTCTCGGCGTCCGGGTTCCTGGCGGACGTACGGCGCCACCGGGCGACGTACTTCACCTATGTCGGACGGGCGATCCAGTACGTCCTGGCCACCGAGCCGGGCCCGGACGACCGGGACCACGCGCTGCGGCTGGGCTTCGGCACGGAGGCGGGAGCGGTGGACGCGGCCGCCTTCGAGCGGCGGTTCGGGGTGCGGCTGGTGGAGGGGTACGGCTCCTCCGAGGGCGGGGCGGCGGTGCAGTGGTCGCCCGGCACTCCGCCGGGGGCGGTCGGCCGGGCGGGCGCGGGTCTCGTCGTCCTCGACCCGCAGACGCGCGAGGAGTGTCCGCGGGCCGTGTTCGACGCGGCGGGGCGGCTGCTCAACGGCGACGCGGCCATCGGGGAGCTGGTCAACCGGGGTCCGAACCCCTTCGAGGGTTACTGGCGCAACCCGGCGGCGGAGGCGGAGCGGCGTCGGGAGGACGGCGCGTACTGGACCGGTGACCTCTTCTACCGGGACCGCGAGGGCTTCCTCTACTTCGCGGGCCGCACCGACGACCGGCTCCGCGTCGACGGCGAGAACCTGGCCGCCGCGATGATCGAGAACATCCTCGCCCGCTACGACGGGGCGGACGCCGTCGCCGTCTACGCGGTGCCGGACCCCGTGACCGGCGACCAGGTGATGGCGACGCTGGCCGGAACCTTCGACCCGGCGGGCTTCGCCGGGTTCCTGCTCGCCCAGCCCGACCTGGGAACCAAGATGGCGCCCCGGTTCGTACGGGTGGTGGAGCGGATGCCCGTCACCGCGACGAACAAGATCCACCGGGCGCTGCTGCGACGCGAGGGGCCGCGCTGCGCCGACCCGGTGTGGTGGCGGCCGCCGGGAGAGTCCGCCTATCGGAGGCTGACGGAGCGGGAGGCGGCGGAGGCCGGACCGGCCGGACCGGGACGGCCGGGCGGACCGTGGGCGGAGGGGGCTGCGGAAAGGGCCGAGGACCGGGGAAAGCCGAAGGGCCCCTCGTCTTCACGAGAGGCCCTTCCTCTGTGCGCCGCCAGGGACTCGAACCCCGGACCCGCTGATTAAGAGTCAGCTGCTCTAACCAACTGAGCTAGCGGCGCATGACTCTCGCCCTCCGCCTTCGGCGGCCTGCGACGAAGAAAATACTACCCGGTCCGCGGGGGTGCTTCCGACCATGAGGCGGGCGCCCCCGGGACGCGCCTCAGATGGCGAGCGACAGCAGTACCGGCGCCGCGTTCCTGTTCAGGGTCTCGGCGGCCTGGCGGAGCCGGTGGGCGTGGGCGACGGGCAGGGAGAGGGCGAGACAGCCCGCCGTGGAGCCGGCGGTGATCGGGACGGCCGCGCAGACCGTGCCGATCGCGTACTCCTGGAGGTCGAGCACCGGGACGGTGGGCGCCTGGGCCTCCAGCCGGGAGAGCAGCAGCTTGTCGCTGGTGATGGTGCGCGAGGTGAGCCGGGCCATCTTGTGCCGGGAGAGGTGGTCGCGGCGGCTGTTGTGGTCGAGCTGACCGAGCAGGCTCTTGCCGAGCGCGGTGGCGTGCGCGGAGCGGCGGAAGTCGAACCACTCGTTGACGGACGGTGTGGCGGGGCCGTCCGCGTACTGGGTGATGGTGACCTCGCCGTCGACGTACCGGCTGATGTAGACGGCCGCGCCGACGGAGTCGCGCAGCCGGTCGAGGGTGTGCTGGAGCCTCGCGTGCAGGGCCTGGTCGTGGTCCTGCGCGGAGCCGAGGCGGGTGAGGGCGTCCCCGGTCACGTACACCCCGTCGGCGAGTTGCTCGACGTATCCCTCACGGCGGAGCATCCGCAGGAGCGTGGTCAGGCGCTCCGGGCTGAGGCCGGTCAGACGGGCGAGTCGGTCGTCGGTGATTCCGGTGGGGTGCCGCGCCACGCTCTCCAGGACGCGCAGGGCGTGCTGGGTCGAGTGGTACGGCGCGGACGGCTCGTGTTTCAGCGCCACGGTTCCCCCTGCGCTCGCTGTGTCGGCTGCGCTTGCCTATGGGCCGTAATCCGGTCAGTGAACCGCTACCACGATAACCGCCGACGGGTCTGCCGGGAGGGGCGTCGGCGGGATTGCCCACCCCCTCTGCAGCGGACCGTCCCCCTGGCATATGCCCAAGGAACGAACCGGGGCCGGGGTCACGCGAGCCCGCCCCCGCGGCTCACGCACCCCGGCCCCCGCGGCTCACGCATCCGGCCCCCGGCTCACGTCAGGGGTGGTCACAGGACGGCGCTGAGGAACTCCCGGGTCCGCTCCTGCTCCGGATCGCTGAACATCTTCTCCGGCGGGCCCGACTCGATGACACGGCCCGAGTCGAACATCAGCACCTGGTCCGAGATGTCCCGGGCGAAGCCCATCTCGTGGGTCACGCAGAGCATCGTGATGTCGGTGGTGCGGGCGATGTCCCGCAGCACGTCCAGGACGCCGGCCACCAGCTCCGGGTCCAGTGCGGAGGTCACCTCGTCCAGCAGCAGGACCTGCGGCCGCATCGCCAGCGCCCGCGCGATCGCCACCCGCTGCTGCTGGCCGCCGGACAGCTGGCTCGGGTACTTGTCGATGTGCTCGGTCAGGCCGACCAGTTCGAGCAGCTCGCGCGCCCGCTGTTCCGCCTCGTCCCGGGACAGGCCGAGGACGGTGACGGGGGCCTCGGTGATGTTGCGCAGCACCTTCATGTTCGGGAACAGGTTGAACTGCTGGAAGACCATCCCGATGTTCTTGCGGACCTCACGGACGTGCTTCTCGCCGGCCGGGACCAGTCTGCCGCCGCGTTCCTCGTGGGTCAGGTACTCGCCGCCCACCTTGATGGTGCCCTCGTCGGGCGTGGCCAGGGTCATCAGCAGCCGCAGGATCGTCGTCTTGCCGGAGCCCGACGGGCCGATCAGCGTGACGTGCTTGCCGGAGTCGACGGAGAAGTCGAGCCGGTCGAGGACGGTGTTCTCGCCGAAGCGCTTGGTGACCTGGTCGAAGCGGATCAGCTCACTGCCGTCCACCGGCGGGTTGGCGAGGTGCTCGAGGGTCTGCGCGGGATCGGTGTCAGCGGACAAGGCGTCGCTCCAGGGCTCGGATCAGAAGGGAGGCGGGGTAGGCGATGACGATGAACGCCACGCCCACGACGGTCAGCGCCTCCGTGGTGAAGGTCTCGTTGCTGAAGGTCTGGGCCTCGCCGAGCATGTCGAAGGCGCCGATGGTCGCGATCATCGGAGAGTCCTTGAGCATGGCGATGACGTAGTTGCCCAGCGGCGGGACGACCCGGCGGATCGCCTGCGGGAGGATCACCACACGCCAGGTGCGACCCTTGGACAGGCTCAGCGCGGTGGCCGCCTCCCACTGGCCGGCGGGCACACCGTCGATACCCGCGCGGTAGACCTCCGCGGTGTAGGTGGAGTAGTGCAGTCCGAGGCCGACGATGCCGGTGGTGAGCGGTGACATCGAGGGGCCGAAGTTCGGCACCACGTAGAAGAGGAAGAACAGCTGCACCAACAGCGGCGTGTTGCGGATGAACTCCGTGACGGCGACGACCGGCCAGCGCACCCACGCCCGCCCGGACCGCTGGGCCAGCGCCCACACCAGTCCCAGCGCGAAGGCGATCAGCGTGCCGACGGCCAGCGCCTGGAGGGTGACGAGCACGCCGTCCCAGAACCGCGGCATGAAGTCGTCCACGACGTTCCAGTCCCAGCTCATGCCGTGCCTCCCGCCGCCGACTGCGAACCGGCGGGCGGGCGTTCGCCGCGGGCGCCGGACGTGCGGGCGGTCCCGCCGGTCTTCTCGGGCCGCTGCCCGACCCCCGCCTTCGCCCTGCGCTCCAGCAGCCGCATGCCGCGGGTGATGAGGAAGGCGAGGACGAAGTACAGGACCAGCAGCAGGGTGTAGACCGGCGTCGTCTCGTTGGTGCCCAGCCGGACCAGGTTGCCGGCGAACGTCATGTCGGCCACCGTGATGACCGAGACCAGGGCGGTGCCCTTCAGCAGCTCGATCAGCAGGTTGTTGAACGGCGGCACCATCTCGGGCCAGGCCTGGGGCAGTTCGATCAGGCGCAGCCGCTGCAGACGGCTGAAATTGAGCGCGACGCCCGCCTCTTTCTGCGCCGGGGAGACGGCGGCCAGGGACCCGCGGACGATCTCGGAGCCGTACGCGCCGTAGGTCAGGCCCAGCGCGCTGACGCCGGCCCACATGGGCACCAGCTGCCAGCCGAACAGGGGCAGCGCGAAGAACATCCAGAACATCAGCACCAGCGCCGACATGCCCCGGAAGACCTCGAAGTAGATCCCGGCGACGAAGCGGACGATCCAGTACCGCGAACCGCGGGCCAGACCGACCCCGAACGAGATGGCCGCGCCGAGGGCCGCCGCGTACACCGTCACCTGGACGGTGATCCAGATGCCCGGCAGGAACCAGGTGGTGAAGAACTCGGAACTCATCATCAGCCGCACAGCTCCTTCGCCGTGAGGTCCGTCATGTCGGCCCTCTCGAAGCCGAAGGGGCCGACGATCCGCAGGAGCTCCCGGTAGTCGTCCTTCTTGAGCTTCAGCAGTTCCTCGTTGAACGCGTCACGGAGGTTCTTCTCGGACTGCCGGAAGGCGAAGCCGCCCGCGCCGTAGGCCGGTTCGCCGTCCACCACGGGCTGGAACGGCTCTGTCGCGGACACCCGTCCGGAACTCTCCACCGCCGACTTCACCGTGATGCGGGTCCCCGCGAAGGCGTCCACCCGGCCCTGGGCCACCGCGTCCAGACCGGCCACCTGGTCCGGCAGGACCAGCACGTCCTTGATGCCCGCGGCCCTGGCGTAGTCGATCTGGGCGTACGCCTTCCCGGAGGCGAGCCTGAGCCCCTTCTTCCTGACGTCGTCGTACGTCCTGATGCCGTGCGGATTGCCCTTGCGGACGATGAAGGAGTCCAGCATCAGATAGTCCGGGTCGGCGAACAGCACCTGCTCGCACCGGACCGGATTGATGTACATGCCGGCGGACACCACATCGAACTGCCGCGCCTTGAGGCCCGGTATGAGGGCGCCGAAGTCCACCGGCACCGGCTCGACGTCGTCGATGCCGAGCCGTTCGAAGATCACCCTCGCGATCGCGGGCGCTTCCCCGGTGGCCCGTCCGTCGTCCCCGACGTACCCGAAGGGCGGCTCGCTGGCGATGCCGATCTTCACGGACCCCCGCTTCCGCAGGGTGTCCAGAAGACCACCCCCCAGGACCTTTCCGTCGTCCGGGACGCGGCTGCAGCCGGCCGCCCCCAGACCCCCCGCGGCGCCCAGCGACACCGCCGCCGCGAGCAGTGAGCGGCGGCTGGGTCCTCTGTGGGGTCGGGGGCCGGTTCCTGATCGATGTGCTTGTGGTCGAGCCATGGGCGCGCCGCTACCCGGCTTCCGGCCGGTTATGCGGATCGCTTCCGGCCCCGTTCTCCGCGAAGGACCTCGTGAAGGACCCCGCGACGGCGCTCCCGACCCGGACCGCACGGGCGGCCGGTGCGCCGTCTCCCTCGCTGCTCAGCCCCGGGAAGGCCGCCGCCGACGACCGGGGGGACGGCGGCGGATTGACCCACGAGAATGACCTCACAATGCACCGTTCACCGGGTCTTTCGCGGGTCTAGATTCATGGGTGACAGGTCCGACGGCCGCAGCCGCGGACCGCCCGCCGATCTTCGGGAGTCCCCATGACCAGCCCCCTCGTCGTCCGCTCCGGCCAGGCCGAGACCCTCCAGGACGGCGCCCTCAGCCTGATCACGCTGCTCGCCGACGCGGACGCCACCGGCGGGGCCCTCACCGCCAACAAGGCGACCTTCGCCGAGGGCTCGCCCGGCGCGCCCGCGCACTTCCACACCCGGGCGACCGAGGTGTTCTACGTCCTGGACGGCCGGATGCGCTTCCTGGTCGGCGACGAGGTGCGCACCCTGGACCGGGGCGACTTCCTGACCGTCCCGCCGACCGTCCCGCACGCCTTCGCGCCGGCCCCCGGCAGCACCGCCGAACTGCTCGTGCTCTTCACGCCGGGACTGCACCGCTTCGACTACTACCGGCTGCTGGAGCGTGTGCACCACGGCGAGGCGGGCGTCGAGGACATCCGCGCGAGCTCCGAGCGCTACGACAACCACTACGTCGACAGCGCGCTCTGGCGTGACGAGCTGCGCCGGACGGCCCCGGACCACGCCTGAGCCGTCCCCGGCGGCGGCGTGTGCGCGGCGCCGTGACGTCAGTGCCCGGGCACGTACCCGCGCTGCTTGTCGACCACGTTCCGCAACGGCCGGCCCACCGCCCACCGCTCGAACAGCTCGACGAACTGCGCGCCGAGGTCGTCCCGCCAGCCGACCGTGTCCCCGCTCATGTGGGGCGAGATCAGCAGCCCCGGCACCCGCCACAGCGGGCTGTCGGCGGGCAGCGGCTCCGAGGTGAGGACGTCCAGGGCGGCGCCGGCGATCCACCGCCGCTCCAGGGCCCGCACCAGCGCCTCCTCCACCACCAGTTGGCCGCGGCCCACGTTCACGAACCGGGCCGAGGGCTGCATCACGCCGAACCTCCGAAGGTCGAACATGCCGCGCGTCTGCTCGGTGAGCGGGGCGGCCGCGACCACCCAGTCGGCGCGGGCCAGCAGCCGGTCCAGGTCGTCGGGGCCGTGGATGCCGGTCCGCGGGACACGTCCGACGACCGCCGCGGTCATGCCGAGCGCCTTCAGAGTGCGGGCGACGGCCCGCCCGATCGGCCCCGACCCGACGACGACGGCCCGCGTCCCGGCGACCCGCCTGCCCTCCCGGTGCCGCCACTCGCCCCGCTGCTGGAACTCCCAGGTCAGGGGCAGGTCCTTCGCCATCGCCAGCACCAGCGCGGCGACGTACTCGGCGATCGGCTCGTCGAAGACACCGCGCGCGTTCGTCACCACCGTGTCCGACGCGGTGAGTTCGGGACACATCAGATGGTCCACGCCCGCGCTCGCCGTGTGCACCCAGCGCGGCCGCGGGCCCTCGCCCGGCCAGGCGTCGCGCACCGCGTGCGAGGTGAAGTCCCAGACCAGCAGGGCGTCGGCGGCCGGCAGCCGCTCGGCGAGCGAGGCCTCGTCGGTGTGCACCACCCGGACCCGCCCGGTGAGCCGCCCGAGCCGGGGCGGCGGGTCGGCGTCGAGGACGAGGAGCGTGGGAAGGGAGGCGGGAGGGGGCGCGGCGGGAGGCGGGGGGACGGCGGCCATCCGGTGTCCCTTCCCCGGCGCGTCCGACGTGCGCGGATTCCGGCGAGCGCGGATGATGACGTGCGCGGATTGACCACGTTGGCACCCGGACCCACCGCCGTCAACACGGCTGCGCCTACCGTCCGTTGCCCGTCGGCTCCGCCGGGGGCCCCGCTCTGTGGGCGGACCCCGGGGAGTGCCCCGCCGCGGCAGGGCGGAGCGGCTCCCGGCCGGCGGCCCCACCGCTCATACCGCCCGTACCGCTCATCTCGGCCAACCAGGTGACCGTGTGGGCGGCGTTGCGCCGACTGGGTACCCGGGCGGTGGGACCGTGGAGCGCCGCCGGACATCCCGGCGCGCGTGCGGCCCACCGAACCGCCGGAGGCCGGCCCCCACCGCGGGACCCGCCGCCGGCACTGCCGGAAGAAGAGCAGCAGGAAAGGCTGGACATGACCGCACTCGGATTCCTCTACCCGGGCCACTCGGCCGAGGACGACTACCCCCGCATCGAGCAGCTCCTGGGCAGCGACGTCCGGCTGGACCTGGTCCACACCGGCGTCGGCGAGGACGCCCACCGGGTCGACGCCCTGCGGCAGAAGGGCGCGGCCGAGCGGCTGGCGGAGGGCGTCGGGCAACTGCGGCTCGCCGGCGTCGAGGCGATCGTGTGGGCGAGCACCAGCGGCGGCTTCGTGCACGGCTGGGAGGGCGCCCAGGAGCAGGTGCGCGCCCTGGCCACCAGTGCCGGAACGCCGGCCTCCTCGACCTCCTTCGCCTTCGTGCGGGCGGCCCGGGAGGTCGGGGCCGCACGCGTCGCCGTCGCGGCGGCCTACCCGGACGACGTGGCCGCCCTCTTCGCCGACTTCCTCCGGGCGGGCGGCGTCGGGGTGACCGGCGTCCACAGCGCCGGGATCGTCACGGCGGCCGAGGCCGGCGCCTGGGGGGAGGCGCAGGTGTCAGCCCTCGCGCGGGCGGCCGACTCCCCCGAGGCGCAGGCGGTCATGCTGCCCGGCACCGCCCTGCACACGGCCGCGTTCCTGCCGGAGCTGGAGAAGGAGCTCGGCAAGCCGGTCCTCACCGCCAACCAGGTCACCGTGTGGGAGGCGCTGCGCCTCACCGACCGGCGGGTGAACGCGCCGGGGCTCGGCGCCCTGTTCACCCGGGAGCCCGTCGTGCAGGTGTGAGGCCCGGTACGGCGCCGGGTGTGCCGTCCGCACCGACGACGCGCGTGCCGCGGTCGCCGGTCCGCGGTCGCCGGAGCGGTCGCCGGTCCACCGGGAATAAGCGGGGACACCCTCCTGTTGGCGCTGCGAGGACAGCACACGGCTGACGACAGGAGGACCCCGTGGCCGCAGAAGAGACGCCGGCAGAGGCCGAGCCGGCCGGCGCGACGACGGCAGGCGACGGACCCACGACGGGCGACGGGCCCACGGCGGGCGACGGGATCCGCGGCACGGCACGGGGCAGCGCCCCGACCCCCCTGTCCGTACTGGACCTGGTCACCGTCGGCTCCGGCAGCACCGCCGCCGACGCCCTGCGCACCAGCGTCGGCCTCGCGCGGTTCGCGGAGTCGCGCGGCTTCCACCGCTACTGGGTCGCCGAGCACCACTCGATGCCCGGCGTCGCCTCGTCCTCGCCCGCGGTGATCCTCGCCCATCTCGCCGCCCACACCGACCGCATCCGGCTCGGCTCCGGCGGCGTGATGCTGCCCAACCACGCGCCCCTCGTCATCGCCGAGCAGTTCGGCACCCTGGAGGCGCTGGCCCCCCGCCGCGTCGACCTCGGCCTCGGCCGCGCCCCCGGCACCGACGGAGGCACCGCGGCCGCTCTCCGCCGCACCGCCACCCTGCACGAGGGCGCCGACGACTTCCCCGAGCAGCTCGCCGAGCTCACCCGCTTCCTGGACGACGACTTCCCCGACGGCCATCCCTACCGCAGGGTGCACGCCATCCCCGGCCCGGTCCAGGGCACGTCCCCCGGCGGAGTGCAGTCGGCGCACCGGCCGCCGATCTGGCTGCTCGGCTCCTCCGGCTTCAGCGCCCGTCTGGCCGGTGTGCTCGGTCTGCCCTTCGCCTTCGCGCACCACTTCTCCGCGCAGAACACCGTGCCGGCCCTCGACCTGTACCGGGCGTCGTTCCGGCCCTCCGCGGTGCTCGCCGAGCCGTACGCGCTGATCGGCGTCTCCGTGCTGGCCGCCGACGACGAACGCGAGGCCCGACGCCAGGTGCTGGCCACCGGCGTCAACATGGTCCGGCTGCGCAGCGGCCGCCCCGGCCTGTTCCCCTCCCCCGAGGAGGCGCAGGCGCACCGGCTCGGCCCGCTGGAGCGCGAGTTCGTCGACTCCTGGACGGCGAACATCATCCACGGCACCGCCGACGAGGTCCGCACCGGCCTCGACGACCTGCACAAGCGCACCGGCGCCGACGAGCTGATGCTCACCAGCCACGCCCACCGCGGCGCCCTGCGGTTGCGCTCCTACGAACTCGTCGCGGACGCCTACGGGTTGCCGACCGCGTAGGACTCGGCGGTCCCGCGCAGCTCGGAGATGCGGTCCGGCGACACCGGGCGGGAGTACAGCCAGCCCTGCCCGGTGTCGCAGCCGATGCTGCGCAGCCGGGTCGCCTGCGCGGACGTCTCCACGCACTCGGCCGTGACGGTCAGCCCCAGCCGGTGGGCGAGGTCGATCATCGCCTCGACGACGACCTGGTCGGCCGGGTTCGGCGGGGTGGTTCCCTCCTTGTCGCTCTCGTACTGGAAGCCGCGCACGAAGGAGCCGTCCAGCTTCAGCACCGACACCGGCAGCCGGCTCAGATAGGCGAGGTTGGAGTAGCCGGTGCCGAAGTCGTCGATCGCGATGCCCACGCCCATGTCGCTGAGCGCCTGCAACGCCTGCAACGGCCGTCCCGCCGAGCCCATCACCGCCGACTCGGTCAGCTCCAGCTGGAGCAGGTGCGGCGCGAGCCCGGTCTCGGCGAGGATCTCCGCCACGTCCGCCACCAGGTCGGAGTCCCACACCTGACGCACCGCCACGTTGACGCTGACGAACAGCGGTGGATCGTCCGGATTGTCCAGTTGCCACTGCCGTGCCTGGCGGCAGGCGGTGGCCAGAACCCATTGGCCGAGCGGGACGATCGAGCCGTCCTCCTCGGCCAGCGCGACGAACCGATTCGGCGACAGCAGCCCGAACCGCGGGTGATCCCAGCGGACCAGCGCCTCCACGCCGCGCAGCCGGCCGTCCGACATGCCGACCAGGGGCTGGTAGTCGAGCCGGAACTCGCCGCGCTCGATGGCGGGACGCAGCGTGGAGGCCAGCGCCTGCCGGGTCATCAGATGGGCGTTGCGCTCGGGGTCGAACAGCGTCCAGCGGCCCTTGCCGTCCACCTTCGCCCAGTACAGCGTGGTGTCGGCGGCCTGCATCAGACCGGTTGCGGTGGTGCCGGCCGCGGCCCGCTCCACCACCCCGATCGACGCGGACACGTTCAGCCGGTGTCCGGCCAGGTCGAAGGGGGCCTGGAGCGCCTTGAGCACGGACTCGGCGAGGTCGGCGAGCTGGTCCGTGCCGGTGGAGTCCTCCACCAGCAGGGCGAACTCGTCCCCGCCGAGCCGGGCCACCAGCGGCACGCTCGGCCTGGTCCGCCCGGCCTCCTCGGCGCACCCGTTCAGCCGCTCGGCGACGGCGGCCAGCAGACGGTCGCCCACCCGGTGGCCGAGGGTGTCGTTGACCGCCTTGAAGCCGTCCAGGTCCAGGTAGCACAGGCCGATCCGGCCGGTGCCGCTCTGTTCGTACGCCTCCGCCTCCAGGGCGGCCGACACCCGCTCGAAGAACAGCGTGCGGTTGGCCAGCCGGGTCACCGGGTCGTGCATCTGCAGGTGCCGCAGTCGCGCCTGCAGGTCGCGGTGTGCGCTGACGTCGGCCACGGACAGCAGCACCCCGGGCGTCTGCGCCCCCGGCGTCTGCGCCTCCAGCGGCGAGACGGTGACCTGCGCCCACAGCGCGTGCCCGTCGGGCTGCTTCAGTCGCCGGGTGCAGCGCAGCTTGGCCCGGCGGCCGCGCAGGACCTCGCGGTAGGCGTGCCGGATCCGGGCGTCGGAGGCCAGGTCCAGCAGGTCGGAGGCGACCCTGCCGACCAGCGGGGCGCTGCCGCCGCCGAGCAACGCGCCGAGCGCGCCGTTGGCGTCGACGATCCGCCCCTCGCCGTCGACGACGGCCATGGCGAGCGGTGCCGCCGCGAAGACGGACCGGTAGGCCGCAGGCCCGCCGCTCGTACTGTTGATGTCACTCTCTGTGACGGCTGACCGGTCGAGGTCTGCCGCGGGCGTCGGCCCTTCGGACGTTCCGCTCACCGCTCGCTCCCGCAGTGCACTCGATCGCTGTCCGTGCAGGAAAGTGTGCCGATCATAGAGGCTGCCCGGGGACCCGCGCAGCCTATGCCCAGTGTCCCGGAACAACCCGCCTTTCTGACAGATCGTTTCTGCCCGCAGCTGGCCCGGTTCTGCGGGCCCGCGACCGCTTGTGACGTTCCGTGAGAATTCCGGGGGTGTCGGGGTGATGCCCGCTTTCCGCGTCCTCACTCGTCTGGTGCAGAAAAACAGGGCGTAGTACGACAAATCAACACAGTCTGGGTTGCGGTGTCCCGTGAACCGCTCCCGGAGGTCTCTGTGCCGCGACTGCCGCGACCCGTGCGCCTGCTCCCGCGCCCCCGACTTCGCAGTACCGCGGCCGTGTTCACCACCCTCACGGCGCTCGCCGCGACCTCCCTGATCGGCAACCCCTCGGTGGCCGAACCCTTCTCCGCCGAGCCCTGCGCCCTGGCCCGCACCACGGCCCACCACTCGGAGGGCCTGGCCACCTGGAACGCCGCCTACCCCCGTCCGGCCCGCTCGCTGGACGCGGTGATGGTGTTCCTGTCCTTCCCCGACTGGACCCCCCTGACCTCCCCCGCGGAACTGGCCGCCGACCACTTCCCGGCCACCAGCCGCTTCTTCGAGCAGGCGTCGTACGGCAGATTCAGCCTGCGCTCCCATCCGCTGAAACAGTGGATCCGCATGCCGAAGCCGTCCGCCGCCTACGCCATACGGCGTGACTGGAGCCCCGAGGGCCGGGCCGCCTACCTGCACGACGCCCTGGCCGCCGCCGACCCCCACGTCGACTTCTCCCGCTACGACGTCGTCTACTTCGTGGCCGATCCGGACGCCCCCGGCGTCGACTCGGACGCCACGAAGGTCGTCAACCTGGACGACCCGCTGCACGCCGACGGCACCGACATCCGCCGGGTCGTCACCGTGTTCGAGAAGCACCCCCCGGACCGGCTCGTCCTCGCCCACGAGACCGGCCATGTCTTCGACCTGCCCGACCTCTACCACCGCCCCGTCGACGGCAAGGGCGACTGGGACACCTATGTCGGCGACTGGGACCTGATGGGCAGCCAGTTCGGGCTCGCCCCCGACCTGTTCGCCTGGCACAAGTGGAAGCTGGGCTGGCTGGATCCGCGCCAGGTGCTGTGCCTGCGGAGTCCCGGCCCGACCCGGCTGACGCTGGAGCCGGTCGGCGCCGGACCGGGTGCGGCGTCCGCACGAGCCCTCGGGGAACCGGCTCCCGGGTCCGGGGAACCGGCCGCGCGAACCCTCGGGGCGCCGGCTCCCGGGCCCGGCGAACCGGACGGGCGAACCCTCGGGGCGCCGGCTCCGGCCCCGGTGCAGCCGGCTCCCGCCCCGGTGCGGTCGGCCCCCGTGCGGTCGGCCCCCGTGCCCGGCGGCGGCGCCAGGCTCGCGGTGGTCCGCACCGGCCCCGACAGCGCGCTCGCCTTCGAGGCACGCGGCCCGGTGGGCAACGACCGCGCCGCCTGCCGCGCCGGCATCCTCGTCTACCGCGTCAGCAGCGCCGCCCGGTCGGGCCGCGGACCGGTCGAGGTGCTCGATGCCCACCCGCGCACCGAGGCCTGCTGGGAGAACTCCGTCTATCCGCCGCTCGCCGACGCCCCGGTCGCCCTCGGCGAGAGCTTCACCGTCCCGGACGACGGCGTCCGCGTGGACGTGGAGAGCCGCTCGGCTTCGGGGGCCTGGACGTTGACGATCACCCCCGGGAAGAAGCTGTGAGATGACGGCACGAAAAAGGCCCCCCGCTCACGCGAGGGGCCTTTCACTGTCGTGCGCCGCCAGGGACTCGAACCCCGGACCCGCTGATTAAGAGTCAGCTGCTCTAACCAACTGAGCTAGCGGCGCCTGCTGACGTCGTAGACCTTAGCATCCTGGTCGGGGGGAGGAGAAATCGATATGCGCACGGCCGAACGGGCCGCCCGCACCGCCGCCCACAGCAGGATGTCGGGCCCCGGAAGCCAGGGGTGGCGGGTGTCCGGGGCGACCATCCAGCGGGTGCCGCACCCCGGATCGGACGGCACCAGCGCGGGCACCGTCACCGCGTCGCCGGTGCCGTGGCACAGCAGGGGCGGCACGGTCGCGGCACGGCCGTCCCGGCGGCCTTCGGCGCTCCACTCCTCCCACTCCAGCAGCGAGGGCAGCCGCTGGGCCGTGCCGGGCGCCGCGAACAGCAGCGTCCGGCCGCGGAACGCGGCCACCGGCCCGGAGCCCGGCCCTTCGCCCCACAACCGGTCGAGCATCGCCCGCCCGAACATCGCCGGCGCGCTGACGACGTCGAACACCGCGCCGCACGGCAGGACCACCGGCGCCTGCGGCCGCTCCTCCCAGAGGGCGAGCGTGCTGCGCGGATACGTTCCGGCGGAGGCCAGCCAGGCGGCGCCGTCCGGGGTGACGCCGAGGGCTTCGTCGTATGCGCTGCTCATACCGACAGGTCTACCGGCTGTGAACAGGCGCTCTCACAGGGTTGCGCGAAATCGGGACGTGAGGGACGCGGAGGGAGTATCTTGCCCGCCCGGCATATGCCAGCGGTGAGGTCGCGTGCCGCCCCCGGCGGCCTCGCACAGCGCGGACGGCCCACGCCGGTCACATGGCTCACGCCGGTCACACGGCTCACGCCGGTCACACGGCTCACCTCACGCACGCGGCCGGCGACGCCTCACCCAGGGTCGGCGGGCCCCCGCCCCTCGGCGTCGCCCCGCAGCAGATCCCGGCCGAACTCGACCATCTTCTTCGCGTAGTCCTCGGTCCACTCGGCCCGATCGGCGATGTCCGCCGTCGTCAGCCGGTCGAAGCGGCGCGGATCGGCGAGCTGCGCCGCCGCCATCGCCTGGAACTCCAGCGCCCGGTCGGCGGCCGCCCGGAACGCGAGCGTCAGCTCCGTCGCCCGGCTCAGCAGCGCCCCCGGATCGTCTATCGACTCCAGGTCGAAGAAGTGCTCAGGGTCGCCGGCCGCCTCGGCGGGCTCGAAGAGCAGGGGCGCGGGGCGTAGCCGCGATTCGTTCCGACGCGGCGTGGGCTCCGCCATGTCTTCTCCTCCTCGTACGGTTCGGATGCAGACCGCCTTCCATTCTCCCCCGATGGCGCTAGAGGCATTCGGCCCCGGACACTCAAGGCTTCCAGGCGACCCGATGTTCCCCGAGATGCGCCAGCATCGCGTGGTTGGCCTCCCAGCCGTCCGGGAACTTCACGAGGGTGCCCAGCTGCACCGGTTCCGTCGACGGGTACTCGTCCAGCAGGTCGTCGACGCCCGCCCGGCACACCACCACGCACGCGTGCCGGTGGCGGGAGGCGAGCACGCACAGCCGGCCGGTCTCCAGATGGAAGGCGGTGGCGTCGGGGCGGCCGGAGAGCGGGTGCAGGATCACCGTGACGTCGAACTCCATGCCCTGCAGCCGGTTCGCGGTGTCCACCGTCACCTCCCCGACGCCCAGCTCCGCCAGGGCCGCGCGCACCGCCGCCGCCTGGTCGCGGTGCGCCGTGCCGACCGCCACCCGGTCGGCCGTCAACGGGGTCGGGTCGGGGGAGCGCTCCGAGACGGCGGCGCCGCCCCGGTCCAGCAGCCGCCGCACCACCATGGCGACCGCCCGCACCGCCTCCGGGTCGGTGCGGGGGGTGTGCCGGGCGGGCAGCTCCAGCAGGCCCCAGCCGGACTCCGCCGCCTCGTCGATCACCCGGTCGGCGCCGGAGCCGTCCGACGGTACGGCGAAGGAGAGACGGCGGTCGCCGTGCCCGGTGCCGCTGCGGAACGGCGTGTACGGGTAGAACGCGGCGGAGACCAGCGGCGCGGCCGACGCCGGGAGCCGCCAGGACACCGGCAGCCGGTGCTGCGGCAGCTCCGGGTTGTGCGCGAGGAGGGTGCTGACCGCCGACGCCGACGGGTCGTACGACAGCCCCGCCCACTGTTCGCCGCCGACGATCGAGAACGGGTCCAGCTGCCCGGGGTCGCCCACGAACAGCGCCCGCTCGAACAGCCCGGCCACGGCCAGCAGCCCGTCCGACCGCATCTGGTACGCCTCGTCCACGATCGCGTGCCGCCACGGCTCGTCGGTCTTCACGTGCGCCCACTTCGCGGCGGTGGAGATCACCACCGGCAGCCCGGCCAGCTCCGCCGCCTTCGCCGACTTCCGCACGTTCGGCAGCCGCTCCAGCGCCTTGTCGTACGGGTCGGCGTCACTGCTGTGCAGTCGGCCCACCGGCAGCTCGGGGCTCTTCTCGGCGAGCCGCAGCACCAGGTCGTCCACCTGCGCGTTGGTCTGCGCGACCACCATCAACGACCGCCCCGCGTCGGCCAGTTCGAGCGCCGCCCGGACGACGAGCGTGGACTTGCCGGCCCCCGGCGGGGAGTCCACGACGACCCCGCGCGCGGTGGAGTGCAGGGTGTCGCGCAGGATCGCGTCGGTGGCACGGGCGGCGGCGGTACCGGGGTCGAGAGCGGCCTCGGCGGTCACAGGACGTCCTCCTGGGTGACGGAGTCGGGGGCTTCGGGCGTCTGCTCACCGGGCGGACCGCCGTGCGTCCACGGGGTGTCCTCCGGGTCGGGCAGCTTCGCGCCGCCGCGCTGCTCGTGCTCGAAGAGGGTGAAGCAGAGCCGGTCGCCCTTCTCCGGCACGGACCCCGCCTCGGGCTCCTTGCCGCGGCCCATCTTGTCGACGATCCGCAGCACGACCAGGTCCTCCGCGACCCGTTCCACGAACTCGGCCGCCTGCGGCTTCCCGCCCAGCGACCGGTACGCCTTCGCCCGCTCGGCGAGATGCGGCCGGTCGTCCGTCCGTACGGTGACCAGCGGACGCGGGCTCGGCCTGCGGCCCTCGCCGTACGCCATGACGACGTCGACGACCTCGCCCGCGAACGCTTCCCCGGCCAGCCGGCGCCCCGCCATCGCCAGCGGGTCGTCGAGTGCCTCCTGGGCCTCCAGCCGGGCCTGTTCGCGTTCGCGCGTGGCGAGCTTGCCGGCCGCCGTGACCGCGTCGTCCCGGCGCGGCTGCGGGGGCTCGCCGGCGACCACCCGGTCGCGGTGGCCGGTGAACGACCAGCGGTCGCGCGTCCACCGCTCCTCGACGTGCGCGCCTTCGGGCAGCGTCCGCAACAGGTCCAGGCCCGCCCACACCGCGTTCCAGGTCGGCAGCGTCCGGCTGCGCACCAGCTCGCGGATCTCCCGCTCGGCGGCGGTGAGCGCCCCCAGCCGGTCGTCGGCCTGCAGACCGTCCTCGGCGGCGGCCAGGGCGGTGCGCGCGCGGTCGTAGCGCTCGATGGCGGGGGCGAGCAGCTTGTTGTCGAACGCCGGGTCGGTGGCGGGACCGGCCGGCGGGCACCGCAACTGCCCGTCGGCGTCCCGCGCGAGCTCCGCGCGCAGCGCCGCCTCGGCGCCCGTCTCGCCCGGCGGCGGGTCGATCCAGGCGAGCAGCGCCCCCAGGTGCTGGTCCTCCAGGCTGGACTGCCCGGTCGCCCAGTGCCGGCCCAGCACCTCCGTGAGGGCCAGCAGCAGCGAGGAGCCGGGCACCCGGGACCGCTCCCCGAAGTGCGTCAGCCACCGCCCGAGCAGCGGCACGCGCGGGGGTGCGGGATGCGGCGTCTCAGGGTCCTGTTCGGCCGTCCGCCGAAAGCGCATGGAACGGCCCAGCAGGCGCACGAGGTCGACGCCCGCACGGCTCGGCACGATCAGCTGGGGCGCGTCGGCGCACAGCTCGACCTCGACCTTGACGCGCTTGCCGGTCTCCGGGTCGGTCTCGGCCCGCTCGGCGGCCTCCACGTCGTCGGCGTAGGAGTCGAGGTAGGGCAGGACCACGTCGGCCAGCTCGGCGAGGAACGCGAAGCGCAGGTCGCGGTCGCGCGGCTGCGGCACGACCAGCAGCCGCGGCGCGTCCCGGTCGGTGCCGACCAGCGCGCCCAGCGGAGCGCCGGCCTCACCGGCGGTGGTCAGCGGCACGAACACCAGCGGCCGCCCGGACAGCCGCCGGTGCCGGACGGTGGCGGCGGGCTGGGCGCGACCGGTGGCGACGGCCTCCAGCCGGGCCAGGGCGGTGATCAGGGACACATCGCCCCCAGGGCCTCCCGGCGCAGCTCCGCGGCCCGGCGCAGCGCGGCGACGGCCGGGTCCCGGGGATCGCCGGCCTCGCCGCGGGCCGCCGCCAGGACGTCCTCGACGGTGCTCAGCCCGCCCAGCTCGGCCCGCACCGACCGGCCCAGCGCGGTGACCGCACCGGCCGCGCGGGAGCGGTCACGGCAGTGGAACGCGAGCTCGCAGGCGGCCAGGCACTCGGGCGCGTACGCGGCGGGGACCGCCTCGACGGCCTCCGTGAGCTGCTCGCCGGGCAGCTCGGGGGAGAAGCAGACGCCGTCGGGCAGGGCGTCGGCGATCTCCTGGATCCGGGTGAGGCGCGCGAGCTGGCGGTGGGTGACGGCACGCTGCTTGCGCACGTCCACGGCGGATGCGGTGGGCAGGTTGGAGAAGTCCTTGGGGCAGACCAGGAGCACCCGGTGGCGCACGCGCGGGGCGGGCTCCAGACGGGCGGCGACCTCCTCGAGGGCCAGCACGTACACGGCGGCCTGCCGGGCGGCGGCGCCGACCTTCGCGGGGTCCGCCGCGCCGTCCAGCATGGGGAACGACTTGATCTCCACGACCGTCCAGCTGCCGTCCGGGTGGACCACCACCGCGTCCGGCTCGAGGAAGGCGGGGGAGCCCGCCACGTCGAGGGCGATCATCGGGTGGTCGAGGAGCGTCCAGCCGCCCGCCTCGCCCGCCTCGGCGGCCTCCGCCGCGGACGCTGCGGCCTCGCGCAGCGCCAGCGCCGTGCGGGCGGTGCGGCCCTCGGGGCCGATCGCGGACAGGTCGGGAACGGCCGCGCCGGAGGGCGGCGGCGCGGCCGGGTCCAGCCGTTCGTGCACCAGCCGCAGCAGTTCCGCGCCGCCGTCCGCCTTCACCTTCGCCTCGAACGCGTTGCCGCGGGTGAGGGCGAACTGGGACTGGCCGAAGGCCGACGGCGAACCCAGCGCGCCCGCCAGGGCCGCCTTGTCGACACCGGCGCCGTCGAGGATGGCGCGCCGCTTGCAGCCCGGGTTCGCGGCGAGCGCGGCGAGGGCGCGGGCGTCCAGCGCCTTGGCCGGTGTGTCGGGGCCGCGCAGCTCAGCGAGCCGCTGCCGGAGCGCCGTCCCCAGCTTCCGAGGGGGTGGCGTCCGGTTCGACTCCGGGGCGGAGCCGTGACTCGCGCTGCCGTGGAATTCGCTCACCCGGGGAAGTCTGGCATCCGCCACTGACAACCGAGGCCGAAGGGGCGGGAGAGTCCGCCGGGAGAGCCGGGGCGAGCGCCGGGACGCGGGAGGCGAACCACACCCGGGCCCGGTCCGCGGCGCGCATCGCCCACGGCGCCAGCAGCAGTCCGACGCCCATCACGGCCGCGCCGGCGGCCGCGTCGAGGAAGTAGTGGTTGGCGGTGCCCATCACCACGAGGGTGGTCACCAGCGGGTAGACGACGCCCGCCGTCTTCGCCAGGCGTGTGCCGCCGTGGCGCCACAGCATCACACCGCACCACAGGGCCCAGCCCACGTGCAGGCTCGGCATGGCCGCGTACTGGTTGGTCATGCCGCCCATGCCGCGCGGTGCGCTCGCCTCGCCGCCCCACCAGCCGTACGAGCTGTACTGGGCCATCGTGTCCACGAAGCCGTGCCCGGCCGACAGCAGCCGCGGCGGGCAGGTGGGCATCAGCGTGAAGCCGATGAGGCCGATGAAGGTGGACGCCATCAGCCAGGTGCGGGCCGCCCGGTAGTGCAGCGTCCGCGACCGGAACAGCCAGACCAGGATCGCGGGGGTGACCAGGTAGTGCAGCGACGCGTACCAGAAGTCGGCCGGCACGCCGATCCAGGCGTGGGCCGTGAACAGTCGGTTCAGCGGGTGTTCGGCGTTGAGGTAGAACACCTTCTCGACGCGCAGGATCGCCAGACCGTGGTCGACGGCGGTGGAGACGTCACCGCGCGCGAGCAGCCGGCCCGCCGAGTAGCAGAGGTACACCAGCACCAGCAGGGGCAGCTCGGTCCACCAGCGCAGCCGTGTCCGCGGGGCCGCCTCGGTGCCTGGTGTCTCGGTCTGCGGCATCCGATCGCCTCCCCCTTCTGTCGCTGTCTGGTCGCTGTCTGCTACTGGTCCGGTCACTGCGCCGCCGGTGGCGCGGGACGTGCCACTTTACGGCGGGCGGACGCGCCCCTCGCGAGGGGCCCCGGATCTCAAAGACGCTGAGATCGCCCGCCGGGTTGCCCCTGTTCAGGGTGAGCGATGATGGAGGGGATCCGCCCCCGAACTCCTCCCTGGTCCTTCCCAGGGTTCTCCCGGAAAGGTCCCCCATGGCACCGCGCATTCTGCTGGCCCGGCACGGGCAGACGGAGTGGTCGCTGTCCGGCAAGCACACCGGCAGGACCGACGTGCCCCTCCTGGAGGAGGGCCGCCGGGGCGCCGAGCTGCTGGGGGAGCGGCTGCACCGGCCGCCCTTCGACGGCCTCGCCGGCGCCGAGATACGCACCAGCCCGCTGGTCCGCGCGCGGGAGACGTGCGCACTCGCCGGCTTCGGGGAGCGGGCCGAGGTCTGGGACACCCTGATGGAGTGGCACTACGGCGCCTACGAGGGGATGACCCCCGCGCAGATCCAGGCCGTCCGGCCCGGGTGGCTCATCTGGCGCGACGGCGTCCCCGAGGGGGAGACCCTGGACGAGGTGACGGCCCGCGCGGACGAGGTCGTCGCCTGGGCCCGCTCGGCCGACCGGGACGTGCTGGTCTTCGCCCACGGGCACATCCTCCGTTCCATCGGGGCACGCTGGCTGGGTCTGCCGCTGGACTTCGCGGCGCGGATCCGTCTGAACCCGACGTCGGTGTCGGTCCTGGGCTGGGCCTACGGCGAGCCGGCGATCGAGAGCTGGAACGACCTCGGTCACCTCGTCTGACCACGGGCGCGGACCACAGCGCGCAAAGGCGGGCCCGGGGGCGGCGCGGACCGGGGCCGCACGGGGCGGGGACACGCGGCCGGGACGGGGCCCGGGGAGACGCGGCTCACACCTTCCGCGGCGTCGAGGCGTGCCGCTCCAGGAACGCGGAGACACCGCCCGCCCTCCGGTGCGGCAGCAACACCCGCGCCGTCCCCGCCAGCATGGTCTGGATCCGTGACGACTGGACCTGGTCCAGCAGATCCAGGACCCGCAGTCCGGCCACCGCGGCCTCGTCGGGACGCCCCCCGCGCGCGAGGTCGTCCGCCAGCTCGGCCGTGTACAGGGCGATGTTCCGGGTGAAGTGCGGGTCCTGGAGGTCCGCGGCCCGTCTCGCGTGCCGGGCCGCGCGCGGCCAGTCGCCGAGCGCCGACCAGCACTGCGCGGTGAGCCCCTCCAGCTCGGCCTCGCCGTAGAAGCTCATCCACTCGGGGTCGTGGTCGCAGCGGCCGCGGTCGTAGAGGGCCTGTGCGCGGACGAGGGCCTGCTCGCAGCCGGTCCGGTCGGCGAGCCCCGCCCAGCCGCCCGCCTCGCGCAGCGCCAGCAGCGACATCAGCCGGGGCGAGCCCAGCGGGCGGGCGACGCGCTGGGCGGCCTGGGCGGCGCGGACGGCCTCGCGGGGGCGGCCCGCGTCCCGCGCGAGGAACGCCGTGTTGCAGAAGGCGTGCGCCTCCAGCGCGTCGTCCCCGGTCACCCGGGCGGTCGCCAGGGCCTCGGCGTAGTGCGAGCGCGCGTCGTCGAACCGGCCCGAGTCGTGCGCCAGCCAGCCCACCGAGATGGCGAGCTCCCCGGCGCCCGAGTGGAGCCGGTCGGCCGTCGTCTGACGGGTGGTCCCGGCGTCCAGCAGCGCGAAGGCGGCGCGCAGCGGAGCGGCCGCGCGCCGGTAGAGGCCGTCGGCCCCGTGCCGGTCGTCCAGCAGCCGGATTCTGCGGACCGCTTCTTCGAGTGCGCCCGCCTCGCTCGATCCCGCGCGCCGGCTCCGGCGGGCCGCCGCCGAAGCGCCGTGGGCGAGGACGAAGGGGCCCAGCGTGGCGGCGGCCATGGTGGCGCCTCCGCCGGTCATGAATGCGCGACGCAGCACGTCGCTCTCCTCGTGGTCGTGGTGCATGTCGTACGGGTCCTGCTTGTCATACGGTTCGTGCGCCCGGCGCGTCTCATCCGTGTGCCGCTCGTCACCGGTGGCGCGCGCCGGTTCCGCGGGGTGAGCGCGGGGGGCGTCCTCGGTGCCGCGCGCCCCTCGGCCGCGAACGGACGAGCGGGGCGCGAACCCCAGATCGGCGAGTGTGCGGCCGGGGAACATGTGCAGGAACACCCGCTCGTAGGCGTAGTTGGGGCAGCGGATCTCGCCCGCCTCGACCCGCCCGATGTAGCGCGCGTCACAGCTGACCCGCTCGCCGATCTCGCGCGCTGCCCGCCGTACGAGCGCGGCGAACTCGGCCGGCGAGCGCTGTCCGCGCAGCTGCCGGAAGACGGAGTTGGGCCGTGCCGGCCGGTCGGGCCGAGCTGGGGTCACCGTTGACGACGCCATGGCCGGGTCCTCTCGTGCGAACCGTCGAACCATGCCGGACCAGGGGTGAGTTGTCCGAGTGGCACCCTTGTTCCCGGCGGGCAAGAACGTACCTGCTGTGGTCGGGCCGCCATGCGGTGTTTGGCTGCAAAACGGATATCTCATCCGCGATCTGCCATGAACTGCCATCCTTTGCGGCGGACTTCCGCCGTAGCCCTTGACGCCGTGACGCGTTGAGCCTTGTGGACTGCAGGCGGGCTGTGCGGTGGAGGCCGGAATGGAGACCAGTCAGAGCAACGATCGTCGTATGCCGTCGGTGGCGGCGTGCGACCTGGTGACGGTGGGGACCCGGCAGGGGTTGGAGGCGGTGGACATCCTGCGGCGCGGGTCGTCCCGGGACGGGGTGGGTCCCGTTCTGCACGACGACGGCGGCGACACCCTCGGCTTCGTGGTGCCGCCCGGCACAGCGGCGGCGTGGGACGTGCCGGGCAGCGTCTGCACCAGAACCGGCGAACGGGGACTGAGACCCGCCCCCGAGCCGCCCGTCGAGGGCTCGGACTGGCTGGTGCCTCCCGGCGAGGCGGACCTCGCGACCGATCCGGCGGTGCTGCGCCGGGCGTTGGGCGAGGCGGCCCGGCTGATCGAGGCGGCGGACAGCTGCCGCTAGGCCGGGTCCGACCCGGGGCGGGAACCCGGCCCGGGCCCGTGGTCGGCCCACCGGGCGCCGGGCGCGCGGCGAGCCGTCGGGGCCTGCGAAAATGCTGTCATGGGAAAGCCCAGGAACACCCGGCGCGAGCGGGACGCCGACGCCGTCGTCGAGCCCGTCGACGGCGGACTCGCGCAACTCGTACCGGACCGGGACCGGGCGCGGGCCTGGACGCTGCTCATCGACGGCGCCCCCCAGTCGCACGTCGACCTCGACGATCCCGGGTACCTCTCCTTCGAGTACCAGCGGCGCCTCGGACACGTCATCGACCTCGCCGCCCCGGCCGGCAAGCCCCTGCACGCCGTGCACCTCGGCGGTGGCGCGTTCACCCTCGCCCGGTACGTCGCAGCCACCCGCCCCCGCTCCACCCAGCAGGTCGTCGAACGCGACGCCGCCCTCGTCCGACTGGTGCGCCGGGAACTGCCGTTGGACCCGGGTGCGCGCATCAGGGTCAGGTCCCTCGACGCGCGCGAAGGTCTGGCCAAGGTGCCGGACGGATGGGCCGATCTCGTCGTGGCCGATGTGTTCAGCGGCGCCAGGACCCCCGCCCACCTCACCTCGACCGAGTTCCTCGACGAGGTCCGCAGGGCGCTGAGGCCGGGCGGGGTCTACGCCGCCAACCTGGCCGACGGCCCGCCGCTCGCGCATCTGCGCGGGCAGATCGCCACCGCCGCCGCCCGGTTCCCCGAACTCGCGCTGGTCGCCGACCCGACCGTGCTGCGGCGCAAGCGGTTCGGCAACGCCGTGCTCGTCGCCTCCGACCTGCCGCTGCCGATCGCCGAACTGACCCGCCGGGCCGCCTCCGATCCGCACCCCGGCAGGGTCGAGCACGGCCGGGCGCTGACCGACTTCACCGGAGGCGCGGTGGCCGTGGTGGACGCGTCGGCGGTGGCCTCGCCCGCGCCGCCGCCGTCGGTGTTCCGCTGACGCGTTCGGCCTCGCGCAGCGGGCGATCGGTCACGCGTCCGTTCCGGCGTCCGCTCCGGGCCTCGTTCCCGCGTCAGTACGTCCCCACCTCCACCCGGGGCGGACGGTCGTGCCAGGTGCAGAACACCGACACCCGGTCCGCGCCGGAGCTGAACTCCACCCGGATCCACGACTCGGTCTTCCACACCTGCACCGACCAGGCCGCGCCCGGGGTGGCCGAGACCAGCGTCGCCGAGGTCTTCCCGAGGTCGAAGACGACCCGCCCGCCGTCGGTGTCGTAGCTCCGGACGCTGCTCCGCGTCGTGCCGGAGGCGCCGGGGCCGCTCGGAGAGGGGCTGCCGGCCGTCGCCGTGTCCGACGGGGCGGGCGCGACGGGCGTGGTGCGGCCGGGCCCGCGGGACGCACCGGCCGAAGGACCGGCCGACGGTCCGGGACCGCTCGCGGACGCGGCCGGCGGCTTCGGCTCCCGCACGGCAGCGTCGGCCACCAGCGGCAGGGCGCGCGGCGGGTCGTAGGCCGTGCCCGCCATCACCGCGTGGACGCCCCACCACGACAGCGTGACCGCCGCGCCCGTGGCGAGCGACCAGGCCAGTACGTGTACGAGTCCTCTGCGCATCGCCGCCATCTTGCCCCACGCGCCTCACCCGTGTCCCCGGTCGTACCGTCCGCGGAGCCCGGCGGCCCACCGGTTCTCCACAGACGCCGAGTTGTCCACAGGCCCGATCGACGCCCGCCCGCATGGCGTAGGTTGCGGCGCATGGCAAGTGTGCTCGTGGTCGAGGACGACCAGTTCGTACGCTCGGCGCTCATCCGGCATCTGACCGACGCCGCGCACACGGTGCGCAGCGTGGGCACGGCGCTGGAGGCGCTGCGCGAGGTCGCCCACTTCTCCTTCGACGTGGTCGTCCTCGACCTCGGGCTGCCCGATCTGGACGGCTCCGAAGCCCTGAAGATGCTGCGCGGGATCACGGACGTGCCGGTCATCATCGCCACCGCGCGCGACGACGAGTCGGAGATCGTCCGGCTCCTCAACGCGGGTGCGGACGACTACCTGACCAAGCCGTTCTCGGTGGAGCACCTGTCGGCCCGGATGGCGGCCGTGCTGCGCCGCTCCCGCACCGGCGCAGGGGAGGCGGCGCCGTCCGCCGTCCTGCGGGTCGGCGGGCTGACCGTGGACCCGCTGCGCCGTCAGGCCGAGCTGGACGGCGTGCGGCTCGACCTGACCCGCCGCGAGTTCGACCTGCTGGCGTTCCTGGCCGGCCGGCCCGGCGTCGTGGTGGCGCGCCGGGAGCTGCTCGCCGAGGTGTGGCAGCAGGCCTACGGCGACGACCAGACCATCGACGTCCATCTGTCCTGGCTGCGGCGCAAGCTGGGCGAGACGGCGGCGCGGCCGCGCTATCTGCACACGCTGCGGGGCGTCGGCGTGAAGCTGGAGCCCCCCGTCTGCGGCCCCGGCCGATCGGAGCCGCCGCGATGAGGTGGGCCCTGGTCAAGGTGTGTCTGGCGGTCACCACGATGGTCGTGATCGCCTTCGCGGTCCCGCTGGGGCTCGTCGTCGAGGAGATGGCCCGGGACCGGGCGTTCTCCAACGCGGAGCGGGTGGCCGCGGTCGTCGTCCCGGCGCTGTCCATCACCACCGACCGCGATCAGCTGGAGCGGGTGGTGGCCGCGGCGGGCTCCGACGACGGGATGGCGGTGCACCTGCCGGCGGGCGAGGGCCGCGCCGCCGTCGACCTCGGCCGACAGCGCGCGGACGCCGCCGACGTCGCGGCGGTGCGGAAGCTCGGCCGGGCGTCCATGGCGGAGGTCCCCGGCGGTTCCGTGCTGCTCCAGCCGGTCGCGCTGAGCCTGGGTACCGCGGTGATCGAGGTGTACGTCCCCGAGTCCGAGGTGAGCCACGGGGTCGCCACGGCCTGGGCGGTGCTGGCGGCGGTCGGGGCCGCGCTGGTCGTCGGGTCGGTCGCGGTCGCGGACCGGCTGGGCGTGCGGATGGTGCAGCCGGCCAGGCGGCTGGTCGAGGGGGCGCGCGAGCTGGGGGAGGGGAAGCTGGGGGCGAGGGTGCCGGAGGAGGGGCCGAGCGAACTGCGCCTGGCCGCCGTGGCGTTCAACTCGATGGCCGATCAGGTCGTCGGACTGCTGGCGAACGAGAGGGAGTTGGCGGCGGACCTGTCCCACCGTCTGCGGACCCCGTTGACGGTGCTCCGGCTCAACGCGGCCTCCCTCGGCGACTCCCCGGCCGCCGAGCAGACCCGCACGGCCGTCGCCCAGCTGGAACGCGAGGTGGACACCATCATCCGCACCGCGCGGGAGGCCAAGCCGCAGACGGCGGCCGCAGGTCCCGGCGCGGGCTGCGACGCGGCGGAGGTGGTCCGGGAACGGATGGAGTTCTGGTCGGCGCTCGCGGAGGACGAGGGCCGCAAGGTGCGCACCGCCGGCGTCGACCGTCCGGTCCGCATCCCCGTGGCCCGCGCCGACCTCGCGGCCGCCCTCGACGCGCTCCTCGGCAACGTCTTCCGCCACACCCCGGAGGGCACCGCCTTCGCCGTCGACGTCCACAACGCCGAGGACGCGGTGATCGTCCTGGTCTCCGACGCCGGCCCGGGCATCCCCGACCCCGTCACGGCGATGGCCCGCGGCCGGGGGTCAGGGACCGCCGGCTCCACCGGTCTCGGCCTGGACATCGTCCGCCGGCTCGCCGAGTCCACGGGCGGCGACGTCCGCATCGGCGCCTCGGTGCTGGGCGGCACGGAGGTCCGCCTCTGGCTCCAGCTGACCGACCGCAGGCCGGCCCGCACCGGCCACCGTGGCACGGTCCGCAGACGGAGACGGACGGCGCTCCGGTGACGACGGCCGCCGTTGTGGCCCGCCTGCCGGGAACAGCCGGATTGGTCTCGACCTTTAACCCGTTCCGATGCCTTCCTTAAGCGCGTCCTAAGATCGGCGACCCCTGTCCCCATCAGGCGTTTTGTCCGGTTCCGCATCGCTAGCGTGCTGCCGCACCCCGCACTCGCACCCCGCCCCCGGGACCCCCGTGAGCAGTGAAGGCAGGCACGTCATGAGCACGCATCGGCGCAGGATCGGCAGCAGGAGCAAGGTGATCGGCGGTGTCGTCGCCGCGGCGGTCGTCGGGGGCGGGGTCGTCCTCGTCACCGGTACCGCGCAGGCCGCCGGGGTCGGCGCCGCGTACACCAGGACCAGCGAGTGGTCGACGGGCTACACCGCGCAGTACGTCGTGACGAACAACAGCCCACAGGCCGAGAAGGAATGGAAGCTGGAGTTCGACCTGCCGGCCGGGGCGAAGCTGAGTTCCCTGTGGAACGGGGAGGCCGCTGTCGGCGGACGTCACGTCACCGTGTCACCGCCGCGCTGGGACACCGACGGACTCGCCGCCGGAGAGTCCGTCACCGTCGGCTTCGTCGTCAACGGCAGCGGCGATCCCGGCGGTTGTCTCGTGGACGGGGCCACGTGCTCCGCCGACGACGGCGCCACCCCCCGGCCGAGCGGACGGCCGACCGGGTCCGCCGGCCCCACGGCGACCCCGAGCAGCCCCGGCACCGGCTCCGGCCCCACGCCCGGCACGTCCGGCTCCTCCTCGCCGAGCCCGAGCGGCAGCACCGGCACCGGAACGGACACCGGCACCGGCACACCCTCCGCGGCCGGGTTCGCCCCCTACGTCGACACCTCCCTCTACCCCGCCTTCGACCTGCTCGCGAACGCGGACGCGACGGGCGTGAAGGACTACAACCTGGCGTTCGTCACCGACGGCGGCGGCTGCACGCCCAAGTGGGGCGGGGTGACCGACCTCGCGAGCGATGCCGTCGCCGCGCAGATCGGGGCGCTGCGGGCCAAGGGCGGTGACGTGCGGGTCTCCTTCGGCGGCGCCGCCGGCTCCGAGCTGGCGACGACGTGCACGTCCGCCACGGCGCTGGCCGCCGCGTACGCCAAGGCGGTGGACGCGTACCGGCTCACCAAGGTCGACTTCGACGTAGAGGGCGGCGCACTGCCGAACACGGCGGCCAACACCCGCCGCGCCCGGGCCATCGCCCAGCTGCAGCGCGAGCACCCGGGCCTCGACGTGTCGTTCACCCTCCCCGTCATGCCCGAGGGACTGACCCAGGACGGCGTGAACCTGCTGGCCGCCGCCAAGTCCGACGGCGTGCGGATCGCCGCCGTCAACATCATGGCGATGGACTACGGCCCGGCCTACAGCGGCGACATGGGGACCTACGCCGAGCAGGCCGCCACCGCCACCCAGGCACAGATCAAGAGCGTCCTCGCGCTGAGCGACAGCGTGGCCTGGAAGACGGTCGCGGTCACTCCCATGATCGGCGTCAACGACGTGGCCTCCGAGGTGTTCACCGTGCAGGACGCCACCCAGCTCGTCGCCTTTGCCAAGGCCAGGGGGCTCGGCTGGCTGTCCATGTGGTCGGCGACGCGGGACCGGCAGTGCCCCGGCGGAGCCAAGAACTCCGCGGACGCCACCTGCAGCTCCGTCCTCCAGACGGGCTCCGCGTTCTCCAAGGCGTTCGCCGCCTACAACTAGCACGCCGCCGCCCGGCACGCAGAGGGCGCGGCACGCTCCCCACGGCGTGCCGCGCCCCTCCCCCCTGCCCCCCCCGGGTCAGGCGGTCTGTGCGGTCGAACTGCCGCGACCACCGTCAGGCGGTGTCGGCCACCGTCAGGCGGTGTCGGCCACCGTCAGGCGGTGTCGGCCTCGGGCAGGGAACCGGTCCGCGCCGCCTGGCCGTACCAGAGGGCGCTCGACTTCGGCGTGCGGGTCAGCGTCGCGTAGTCCACGTACACCGCGCCGAACCGCTTCTCGTAGCCGTACGCCCACTCGAAGTTGTCGAGCAGGGACCACAGGTAGTAGCCGCGCACGTCCGCGCCGTCAGCGATCGCCTGCCGCACCGCCGCAAGGTGGCCGCGCAGATAGGCGATGCGCTCCGGGTCGTGGACGCGGCCGTCCGAGTCGGGCTTGTCGTCGTAGGCCGCGCCGTTCTCCGTGACGTACAGCGGCAGGCCCGGCGCCTCCCGGGTGTAGCGCATGATCAGCTCGTGCAGACCGGTCGGGTCGATGGACCAGCCCATCTCCGTGCGGTCGCCGGGGGTCAGGTGGAACGCGACGTCGTCCGCGCCCGGCCACGGCGAGTGGTCGCTCGCGCCGTGACCGTCCGAGCGGGGGCCGCGCACCGACGCGTCCGCCGCCGAGACCAGCGTGGGCGTGTAGTAGTTGAGGCCCAGCGCGTCCAGCGGCTGGTGGATGGTGCGCAGATCGCCCTCGAGGACGTACGACCAGTCCGTCAGCGACGAGGTCGCCGCGAGCAGCGTCTCGGGGTAGGCGCCCCGCAGGATCGGACCGTGGAAGACGCCGTTGGCGAGGTCGTCGATCTTCTGCACCGCGGCCAGGTCCGCCGGGTCGCCCGGGGAGAGCGGGCGCACCACCGAGGAGTTGAGGCTGATCGCCACCGAGTTGCGGGCCGGCATGGCCGCGCGCAGCGCCGACGTGCCCAGCCCGTGCGCCAGGTTCAGGTGGTGCGCCGCCTTCAGCGAGGCCACCGGCTCCGTACGGCCCGGCGCGTGCACTCCGGACGCGTAGCCCAGGAAGGCGCTGCACCACGGCTCGTTCAGCGTGATCCAGTTCTCCACCCGGTCGCCGAGCGCCTCGCCGACGATCTGCGCGTACTCCGCGAACCGGTAGGCCGTGTCCCGCTCCGGCCAGCCGCCCGCGTCCTCGAGCTCCTGGGGGAGGTCCCAGTGGTAGAGGGTGACGGCGGGCTTGATGCCCTTCGCCAGGAGCTCGTCCACCAGCCGGCGGTAGAAGTCCAGACCCACCTGGACCGCGGGACCGCGGCCGGTCGGCTGGACCCGGGACCAGGAGATGGAGAAGCGGTACGCCGTCAGGCCCAGGTCCGCCATCAGGGCGACGTCGTCGCGGTAGCGGTGATAGTGGTCGACAGCGATGTCACCGTGCTCACCGCCCGCCGTCTTGCCGGGTGTATGGCTGAAGGTGTCCCAGATCGAGGGGGTGCGGCCGTCCTCCCGCACCGCCCCCTCGATCTGGTAGGCGGAGGTCGCCGCGCCCCAGAGGAAGGCGGGAGGAAAGGTCACCGGAGAAACGGGCTCAGGCATGGAAGCGCTCCCATGAGTGGTCGTCGAGACCGACGGAGGTTGAGGGGGGAAGTGGTGCGAAGGGGGCCGGGACGGCGGTGACCCGGCCCCCGGGAGATTCATGGACGCGTGACGGCCCGCGCCTGTGCCGCCGGCGTCGTGTGCGGTGGGCGTCCCGGCCGCGCGGCGCGGCTCAGCCCTTCACCGCGCCCTGCATGATGCCGCCCACGATCTGCTTGCCGAAGATCGCGAAGACCAGCAGCAGCGGCAGCGTGCCGAGCAGTGCGCCCGCCATGATCAGGGACTGGTCCGGGGTGTAGCCACGGCCCAGGCCCGCCACCGCGACCTGCACGGTCGGGTTGCCGGTCTGGCTCAGCACCAGGAACGGCCACAGGAAGTCGTTCCAGGTCTGCACGAACATCAGCATGCCGAGCACCGCCATCGCGGGGCGCGCCGCGGGGAACACCACGTGCCACACCACCCGCCAGCTGCTCGCGCCGTCCACCCGGGCCGCCTCGATGATCTCGTCGGGCAACGCCTGGATGAGGTACTGCCGCATGAAGAACACCCCGAACGCGCTCACCAGCGACGGCAGGATCACCGCCTGGAGCTGGTCCGTCCACTCCAGTTTGGCGACCATCATGTACAGCGGGATCACGCTCAGCTGCGGCGGCACCATCATCGTGCCGATCACGATCAGCATCAGCGCGCCCCGGCCCCGGAAGCGGAGCTTGGCGAAGGCGAACCCGGCGATCGTCGAGAGGAACACGATCGTCGCCGCCGACGTGCCCGCGACGATCGTCGTGTTGACGAAGGCCTTGCCCAGGTTCGCGTCGTTCCAGGCCACGTCCAGGTTGTGGAAGAGGTTGGAGCCGAACACGAACGGCGGCGGGTTCTGCGCCAGCCGGTTGTTGTCCCGGGAGGCGGCGATAGCCGTCCACACCAGCGGGAACAGCGACACGATGGTGAACACGGCCAGGATGATGTAGGCGATCGGGCCACCGTGCATCTGCCCGCCCGCCCGCGCGGACTTCGGCCGGCGCACCTTGCGGGCCGCCGGTACGGCGTCCTCGGGTTCCACGGTCTTGGCGGTCGTTGTCGTCGTCGTCACGGCCGGTACTCCTAACTACTGGCGCGCAGCCGGCGCGAGATGACGTAGTTGACGATGCCGACCACGATCAGGATCAGGAACATCGTCCAGGCGATCGCCGAGGCCCGGCCGAGGTGCTGGTTGACCCAGCCCTGCTCGTACAGGTACAGGCCCAGCGTCTGGAACTGGTGCTCCGCGCCGCCCGACGCGCCCTTGTTGGCGTCGAACAGCAGCGGCTCGCCGAAGACCTGGCTCGCGCCGATCGTCGACACGACGACCGTGAACAGGATGGTCGGCCGCAGCGACGGCAGCGTCACGTGCAGGAACTGCCTCCAGCGGCTCGCGCCGTCCAGCGCCGCCGACTCGTACAGGTCCTGCGGGATGGCCTGCATCGCGGCCAGGTAGATCAGCGCGTTGTACCCGGTCCACCGCCAGATGATGATCGACGAGACGGCGATCTGCGACGGCCACTTGTCGTTCTGCCAGTCGATCGCGTCGATCCCGACGAAGTGCAGCGCCCAGTTGATCATGCCGTAGTCACGGCCGAAGAGCAGGACGAAGACCAGCGAGGCGGCCGCGATCGACGTCGCGTACGGCGCGAGCATCGCGACCCGGTAGAAGGTCGAGGCCCGCAGCTTGTAGTTGAGGATGTGGGCGATGCCCATGGCCATCAGCAGCTGCGGAACGGTGGCGATGATTCCGATCGTCAGGGTGTTCTTCGCCGCGTTCCAGAAGAAGTCGTCGTCGAAGATGCGCGTGTAGTTGCGCATCCCCACCCACGTCATGTCGGTGGGCGCGGTCAGCTCCACCTGGTGCAGCGAGGCCCAGCCGGTGTAGAGCAGCGGGAACAGGCCGAACGCGAGGAACAGCAGGAAGAACGGCGAGACGAACGCGTACGGGCTCCAGCGCTTGTCCCGCTGCCAGCGGCGGGAGAGCCGGGCCCTGCGCCGCTGTTCCGCATCCGTGAGGACGGCGGGCGGGCGGCCCGGGGCCGCGCCCCCCTCCTTGGCTGGGGGCGCGGCGGTGTCGTGGCGGGTGGCCATTCGGGTCACTTGTCCAGGTTGTTGTCGATGGTCTTGGTCGCCGCTTCCCAGGCTTCCGCCGCCGACTTGCCCTTCGTCACCAGGATGACGCCGTTGTCGCTCAGACCCTGCATGATGATCTGGTCCTTCGGGCCGATCACCTGGACCGGGGCGGTCTTGGCGGCCTCGGCGAAGATCGTGCCGATGTTCTGCTCACCGGTCATCTGGTTCTTCGCGCCGGTGACTTCGGGCATCGTGTACGTGCCGGGAGCGCTCGGGAAGTTGCCCTGCACCTTGAACAGCTTCGCCTGCTGCTCGGGCGCGGTCAGCCAGGCGGCCAGCTTCTCGGCTTCCTTCACGTGCTTGCCGGCGGAGGGCACGCCCAGGAAGGCGCCGCCCCAGTTGCCGGACTTCGGCGCCACCGCGACGGCCCACTTGCCGGACGACTCGGGCTTCGACTTGCCCTTGATCGTGCCCAGCATCCACGGCGGGCAGGCGATGGTGGCGAACTTGCTGTTGGCGATCGTCGTGTCCCAGGCCTGCTGGAACTGCGTCTGGGGCTGGACCAGGCCCGCCGCGGCGGCCTTCGCGGTCAGGTCGAAGCCGGCCTTGATGGCGGGGTTCTTCTTGTAGATGATCTCGCCGGAGGAGTCGTAGAACTTCTCCTTCTCACTGCTGAGGACCGCGTTGAGCAGCCCGCCGGGGGAGTCCATGAAGAACGTGCCCGCGGGCGCCTTCTTCTTGTACTGCTCGCCGACCGAGATGAACTTGTTCCAGTCGCCCGCCCACAGCGCGCCGACCGCCTTGGGGTCGGTGGGCAGACCGGCCTGCTTGAAGAGGTCCGTGCGGTAGCAGAGGGCCATGGGACCGACGTCGGTGCCGAGGCCGATCGTCTTGTTGTCCTTGGCCGTGGCCTGCGCCCACTTCCATTCCAGCCAGTTGCCCTTGCTCACGCCCGAGATCTTGGACACGTCCTGGAACTTGGACGCCTGGGTCGCGACGACTTCGGCGATGTTGGCCACTTCGATGGCCTGGACGTCCATCAGACCGCTGTTGGTGGTCAGGTGGTTGACGAGCGCGGGGTAGTAGTTCTCGTTCCGCTCGATGACGTTCTCGGCGATCTTGATGTTCGGGTTGAGCTTCTCGTACTCGGCATAGAGCCCGGCCTCCTTGAAGCCGAAGGTGCCGAACAGACCGAGAGTGATCGTGGTCTTGCCCTTGCCGCTGCCGGACGACGAACCGTCGGAAGCCTTGTCGTCGCCGCCGTCGTCGGCACAGCCGGCCAGCAGGCCGGCGCCCAACGACGCGACGGCCGCGAGGACAACCGCCCGGCGGGCGGTTCGGGTACGTGCTCGCATTACGTCCTCCTGTTGCCCTGACGTGCCGACCCCCCGGCCAACTGCAATGTTGGGCCCGTCAGTTACTCGCTGCGGCTCGGGCGGGGAACGTGCGGGATGTGTATGTGTCAGGTACCGTGGGAGCGCTCCCACAGGTGATGTGTTGAAGAGTCGTCGGTTCCGGCGGGGGTGTCAAGGGTGGGGGCGCGGAGAGATGCGTTCAGTTATCGGCCTGTTAGCTAATCGGATGAAGCAGGGCCCATAAAGCACAGTTCGGCATAAATGGTCCGCCAGGTGTCCGAAGTGACGAGGATCCCGGCCGGCGGCAGGCTTCGTCCTGGCCGTGGCCCCCGGTGACCGCGGGCCCGGCGGACAGGACTGTTAGATTCCAGGCGAGTGCGAACAACGGGAAGGCGGAGCCCATGGCAGGCCACGGAGCACGGGGGCGCAGCGGGGGCCGGCCGACCCTGGAAGAGGTGGCCGCGCGCGCGGGCGTGGGCCGGGGCACGGTCTCCCGGGTGATCAACGGCTCGCCGAGGGTCAGCGACGCGACCCGCGCGGCGGTGGAGGCGGCGGTCGCCGAGCTCGGCTATGTCCCGAACACCGCCGCCCGCGCGCTCGCGGCGAACCGCACGGACGCGATCGCCCTCGTCGTCCCCGAACCGGAGACCCGGTTCTTCGCCGAGCCGTACTTCTCGGACATGCTGCGCGGCGTCGGCGCGGAGCTCGCGGAGACGGAGATGCAGCTGCTGCTGATCTTCGCGGGTAGCGATCGCGAACGGCGCAGGCTGGCCCAGTACCTGGCGGCGCACCGCGTGGACGGCGTCCTGCTGGTCTCGGTGCACGCCGACGACCCGCTGCCCGATCTGCTGTCGCAGCTGGAGATCCCGGCGGTGATCAGCGGTCCGCGTTCCGCCGGGGAGACGCTCCCGTCCGTGGACTCCGACAACTACGGCGGCGGCCGCTCGGCCGTCGAGCACCTGCTGTCCCGGGGCCGTACCCGCATCGCCCACATCACCGGCCGCCTCGACGTCTACGGCGCGCAGCGGCGCGTCGACGGCTACCGGGACGCACTGCGCGACGCGGGGCACCCGGTGGACGAAGGGCTCATCGCCCTGGGCGACTTCACCGAGGAGGGCGGCCACCGCGCGATGCACGAGCTCCTCGCCGGCACCCCGACGCTCGACGCGGTCTTCGCGGGTTCCGACGTCATGGCGGCGGGCGCCCGGCAGGCCCTGCGCGAGGCGGGCCGCCGTATTCCGCAGGACGTGGCCCTGGTCGGCTACGACGACTCGGCGATAGCCCGTCACATGGACCCGCCGCTGACGAGTGTGCGCCAGCCCATCGAGGAGATGGGCCGCAGGATGCTGGACCTCCTCCTCACCGAGATCGCGGACCGACGTCCGGCGGTCTCCCGGGGCCTGGAGCGCCGGCAGGTGGTGCTGGCGACGGAGCTGGTGGGACGGGCGTCCTCCTGACGGACGGAGAGCCGGACCGGGTCCGGGTCCGGGCCGGGTCTGGGGCCGTCAGACGCTGCCGGGGCTCCGGGAACGCCACCTGATCTCGCCGTCCTGCTCCTCCCGCGTGGGGGAGAGACCGGCTGCGGCGGCCACCGCCGCGGAGGCCCGGTGGTCGGGGTGGACATGGGCGACGATCGTCCGCACGCCCTGCTCCCGCAGCCATCCGACGAGGCCGCGGGCCGCCTCGCAGGCCAGACCGCGCCCCTGCCAGGGGACGCCCACGACCCAGGCGATCTCGGCCTCGGTCCGGCCGGTCACCGTCGCCTGGACGGTCCCGGTGAGGCAGTCGTCGTCCCGTGTCCGCAGCACCCAGTTGCACCAGGAGACGGACGGGTCGGGGGAGCCGGCGACGAGGCGTTCGTAGCGTTCGCGCAGCGCCTCGGGCGTGCTGGGCGCGCCGCCGATGAAGGTGTGCAGGGCCGGATCGGCGAGGACGGTCGCCATGCGTGCCGCGTGGTCGACGCGCAGCGGGAGCAGGTCGAGCCGCGCGGTGCGGATCGGCTCGGGACGGAGGACTGAGCGCATGGCTGCTCCCGGGAAACACATCAGCCGGTGACCTCCCTCGCGGGAAGTCACCGGCTGATGACTCAGGGTGAGTGACGGGACTCGAACCCGCGGCATCCTGGACCACAACCAGGTGCTCTACCAGCTGAGCTACACCCACCACGCCCGGCAGTTGGACTTTGCGGTCTCCCTACCGGCCGAGAAAAAGTGTACAGGGTCCGAAGGGGTGCTCGCGCACGGCTTTCTACGGGGCGGGCAGGACGTGCTTCGCGGCGATCGACTTCGCGGTGTCGGAGTCGGGTCCCGGCTGCGGCACGAAGACGGCCTCGCGGTAGTACCGCAGTTCCGCGATGGACTCGCGGATGTCGGCGAGTGCGCGGTGGTTGCCGTTCTTCGGGGGGCTGTTGAAGTACGCCCGCGGGTACCAGCGCCGGGCGAGCTCCTTGATCGACGAGACGTCGACGATCCGGTAGTGCAGGTAGCCCTCGAGGGACGTCATGTCCCGTGCCAGGAATCCGCGGTCCGTGCCGACGGAGTTCCCGCACAGCGGCGCCTTGCCCGGCTCCTTCACGTGCTCGCGGACATACGCCAGCACCTGCTCCTCGGCCGCGGCGAGCGTCGTCCCGCCCGCCAGCTCGTCGAGCAGCCCGGACGCGGTGTGCATCTGACGCACCACCTCCGGCATCGTCTCCAGCGCCTCGGCCGGCGGCCGGATGACGATGTCCACGCCGTCGCCGAGGATGTTCAGCTCGGAGTCGGTGACGAGGGCGGCAACCTCGATGAGAGCGTCGTCCGACAGCGAGAGGCCGGTCATCTCGCAGTCGATCCACACCATGCGATCGTTCATGCGACCCACCCTAAAGCTGACGTCGGCTTTTGATGCGTCCGCGGTGGCCACGGGGCTCGCCCGCCGCGGACGCGGACGCCGGACGGGCCGAGATGCCCGTCCGGCGTCCACACACTGCTGTCATCCGGTCACAGGCCGCTGCGCTGCCCCGGAAGGCTCGCCCGTGACGCCAGGTAGGCCTCGCGGGCGTGCTCGGACGGCAGCGACGCGGACGCGCTCACCGGTCCTGCCGTGCGCCGGACCTGCGGCGGCACCGGGCCGGGCGTCTCCGGGTGCAGCGACGGAGGTGGCGGTGGCGGCGACGGCTCGCTGTCCGGCGCGCGTTCGCCCTGCGGCCTGCGCGCCCGGTAGGCCGCCCGGTACGCCGCGGGCGACGAGCCGAGCTGGCGGCGGAAGTGGCCGCGCAGGGCCACCGGTGAGCGGAAGCCGCACCGGCCGGCGACCTCGTCCACCGAGTAGTCCGAGGTCTCCAGCAGCCGCTGCGCCTGCAGCACCCGCTGGGTGATCAGCCACTGCAGCGGCGCGCTGCCGGTCAGCGACCGGAAACGGCGGTCGAAGGTGCGGCGGCTCATGTAGGCGCGTGCCGCCAGCGTCTCCACGTCGAACTGCTCGTGGAGGTGCTCCAGCGCCCAGGCGACGACCTCCGCGAGCGGGTCGGCGCCGATCTCCTCGGGTAAAGACCGGTCGAGATAGCGCTCCTGACCGCCCGAGCGGCGCGGCGGGACGACCAGGCGACGGGCCAGCGCGCCGGCCGCCTCGTTGCCGTGATCCGTCCGCACGATGTGCAGACAGAGGTCGATTCCGGCCGCGGTGCCGGCGCTCGTCAGCACGTCGCCGTCGTCCACGAAGAGCTCTCGTGGATCGACGTGCACCGACGGATAGCGTTTGGCCAGCGTCGGCGCGTACATCCAGTGCGTGGTGGCCGGACGGCCGTCCAGCAGGCCGGCCGCGGCCAGTACGAACGCGCCGGTGCACAGGCCCACGATCCGGGCGCCCTCTTCGTGCGCCCGGCGCAGTGCGTCGAGCGCGTCCTCCGGCGGCGGCGAGGTGATCGAACGCCAGGCCGGCACGACGACCGTGCCCGCCCGTGCGATCGCCTCCAGGCCGTGTGGCGCGGTGAGTTCCAGGCCCCCTGTGGTCCGCAGTGGGCCTTCCTCACCGCCGCACACCAGCAAGCGGTAGCGCGGTACGCCGGCGTCCTGGCGGTCAATCCCGAACACCGACAACGGAATGGAACTTTCGAAGATGGGGCCGCCGCTGAACAGCAGCACCGCGACGATCTCCTTGCGGCGTCGCCCGGAAAGCTTCCGGGCCGCGGCTTCCGGCGCGGCGGTGGAGTCGTGGCTCATCCTGCTAAGCCCCCCTCGGTGGTCGCGGCGCCCCTAACTTGTCGGGCTTGTCGCTCCAGCACGTTTCCCCTCGGTCCTGCACGAGTCCCCCGCCGTAGACAGTCAAGATCGAATCTAACGTGTCGCACAATGCCGGCGTGGCCAGTTCCCCATCCGGCGGATTGTCGACATGGCAACTTGGCGTGAAGCATTCGATCACGAAGCGTTGCACTCGTGGGCCGTGCAGGGAAGTGCGCCTCGGTGGGGTGGCCAATCCCCGTAGGGTGCGCAGGGCCCCGAAGACCCTTTCCGTGCAGGTGGAACGGGGGGTGGGGGGTGGTTACGGCAAGAGATGCACAGGTGCCGGAAGTTGGCTGAAAAGAAGCGGGTCCATGTGTGAAAACCGGTCAACCGACCGGTGAGTTTGCCCCGGAGTGACGACCGCCACGGTGCGACCCCGTTCCGGTCCGCTGGCGGCGCCCGCGATGGTGCGCCTGCGGCGCCTGCTCCCCGGCGAGCAGCCGGGCCGGATACCGCTCGGACCGGCGCAGCAGCAGCCGGCAGACGGCCGTGACGGCGGCGAGGCCCAGGGCCGTTCCGGCCGTGCCGGCGAGTGAGGTCCCGTACCAGAGCAGGACCACCGGGACGAGCACGCAGGTGAAGGCCGCCCAGCGGATCAGGTCGGCGGCCCGGTCGTCGCCGGGGCGGTTCGCGGGGCGGTTCTCGCGGCGGAGGCGGGGCGAGGGCACGGGGCGGGCTCCTTCCCGGGCGGCGGGCGGCGGGGCGAGGGGGCGGGCGAAGGGGGCGGGTGGCGGGGCGGGTGGTGAGTCGAAGGGAGGTCGGCGGTGGGGCGGGCGGCGGTGCAAGGGGTTCAACGCCTGTTCGAGCGGTCGGTCACTGCCGCGGCGCGTTCCGTACAGGCGAACTCTGTGCAAACCGCCTGTACGGGGCAGCAACCATTGCGTTACGGGCGTCCGCTCGTGCATGCTCCCTGGAACCCCCACCGAGGGTGTGCGGGCTCTGGGCCCAGGAGGCGTGCCGCCGTACCCTTGGGGGTATGGGGTTGGGAAGACCATTCCCGGACAGCTCCGCCGCTCACTGTCGTCGCACCCGTATAAGGATCGATACGCCGAGACAGCCATGGCCGGTCACGAATTCTTCGAACCCGCGGACCGCAAGCGGCCCGTCGCCGATCCCACGGCGGCCGAGCCCCTGGCGGCGGAAGAGGCACGTCATTCCTGCGATCCCGCCTTCAAGCACGGTGTGGTCGTGGGCTTCGACGGCTCCACGTCCAGCGAGCGCGCTCTCGCGTACGCCGTCGGCATGGCGCATCGCTCCGGCTCGGGGCTGATCATCGTCCATGTCGCCAACCGGCTGCCCACCACGGTGTGGGCCGGCTGTGAGCCGCCGGTCTTCGTCGACGTGCCGGACCACCGCACCGAGGTGCTGGGTCTGGAGCTGGCGTGTGCGGACTATCTCGCCGAGGTGCCCTGGATCCTGGTCGAGCGGGGCGGCGACATCTGCCACGAACTCGAAGAGGTGGGGCGGGAGTACGAGGCCGACGCGATCGTCGTCGGCTCGACGCACGGCCTCGTCGGCCGGCTCTTCGGCTCCGTCGCGGGGCGGCTCGCCAAGCGGGCGAAGCGGCCCGTCATCGTCATTCCGTGACCCGCCGTCCTTCCAGGTGAGATGCGATCCCGGGGTCGCTCCCGCCCCCTGTGCGCGCAGCGTGAACCTACTGACGCGTAGAGGTGTTTGTGCCTTTGTGAAGGGCATATATCGCTCACACAACTGCACATGCCTGAAGGGAGCCCCGCCGTGGACAACGACGTCTCTGCGGGAAGCAGCACCACCACCATCGCCGGCCGACTCGCCCTCGGCGTCACCCTGTTGGCCTTCGGTCTCGGGTACACCGACCTCATCGACGGTGTGACGGCGGCGGACGCGGTGTCCATCGCCCACTACATCGGCGGCGTCGCCCTGTTCGTCGCCGGCCTGTTCGCCCTCCGGGACCGTGACACGGCCACCGGCACCGCCTACACCGTTCTCGGCGCCTTCTGGTTCACCTGGGCCGTCTCCGCCGGAACCCAGGCCTCCGACAACGCGGCGGGGCTTTTCCTGTTGCTGTTCGCCCTCGTGGCGCTCTCCCTGACCCTCGCCGGCGGCGACCAACTCGGGCAGGGCGCCTACGGGTTGTTCTGCGCGGGGCTCGTGCTGATGGCCGTCGCCCGGTTCGCCGACAGCGACGGTCTGACCAAGGCCGGCGGCTGGTTCGCCGTCGCGGCGGGCGCGGTCGCCTGGTACGCGGCCACGGCGGCGCTGGCCCACTGGCCCACCGCGTTCTCCCGACGTGCTGCCCGCCCCGGAGTGACGGCCGCGGGCTGACCGGCAGCCGGCGTCGGGGCGCCGGGCGTCCCCGGTGCGAGAACGGCCCCCCGCGTGCAGGTGGCGCACGCGGGGGGCCGCTTGGTGTCCGGTCCGGCTATTCGACCGTCACCGACTTCGCGAGGTTGCGCGGCTTGTCGATGTCCCGGCCGAGCGCCTTCGCCGTGTAGTAGGCGAGGAGCTGGAGCGGGATGCCCATGAGGATCGGGTCGAGCTCGTCCTCGTTCTTCGGGACGACGATCGTCTGGTCGGCCTTCTCCTGGCACTCGTGGGCCACCGCGAGGATCCGGCCGCTGCGGGCCTTGATCTCCTCCAGGGCCGCGCGGTTCTTCTCCAGCAGGTCGTCGTTCGGGACGATCGCGACCGTCGGCAGGGCGGGCTCGATGAGGGCCAGCGGGCCGTGCTTGAGCTCGGAGGCCGGGTAGGCCTCGGCGTGGATGTACGAGACCTCCTTGAGCTTCAGGGAGGCCTCACGGGCCACCGGGTAACCCCGGACGCGACCGATGAAGAGCATCGAGCGGGCCTCGGCGAACTCCTCGGCCAGCTTCTTGATCTCCTCCTCCTGGGAGAGGATCTCCGCGATCTGGCCAGGCAGCTTGCGCAGCCCCTCGATGATCCGCTTGCCGTCGCGCACCGACAGGTCGCGGGTGCGGCCCAGGTGCAGGGCGAGCAGGGCGAACGCGACCGTGGTGTTGGTGAAGCACTTCGTCGAGACGACGCAGACCTCGGGTCCCGCGTGCACGTACACGCCGCCGTCCGCCTCGCGGGCGATCGCCGAGCCGACCACGTTGACCACGCCCAGCACCCGCGCGCCCTTGCGCTTCAGCTCCTGCACGGCCGCCAGCACGTCGTACGTCTCACCGGACTGCGAGACGGCGATGTACAGGGTGTCGGGGTCCACTACCGCGTTGCGGTAGCGGAACTCGGAGGCCGGCTCGGCGTCCGCGGGGATGCGGGCCAGCTCCTCGATCATCTGGGCGCCGATCATGCCCGCGTGGTACGAGGTGCCGCAGCCGAGGATCTTCACGCGGCGGATCTGGCGGGCCTCGCGGGCGTCCAGGTTGAGGCCGCCGAGGTGCACGGTGGAGAAGCGGTCGTCGATGCGGCCGCGCAGCACGCGGTCCACGGCGTCGGCCTGCTCGTGGATCTCCTTGTGCATGTAGGTGTCGTGGCCGCCCATGTCGTAGGAGGCGGCCTCCCACTCGACGGTGGTGGGCTCGGCGGTGGTGCGGGTGCCCTCGGTGGTGTAAGTGCGGAAGTCGTCGGCCTTGAGGGTGGCCATCTCGCCGTCGTCGAGCGTGACTATCTGACGGGTGTGGGCGACCAGCGCGGCGATGTCCGAGGCGACGAACATCTCCTTCTCGCCGATGCCGAGGACGACCGGCGAGCCGTTGCGGGCCACGACGATGCGGTCGTTGAAGTCGGCGTGCATGACGGCGATGCCGTAGGTGCCCTCGACGACGCGCAGCGCCTCGCGGACCTTGTCCTCGAGCTTCTCGGCCTGGGAGCGGGCGATGAGGTGGACGAGCACCTCGGTGTCCGTCTCGGAGAGGAACTCGACGCCGTCCGCCTCGAGCTTCCTGCGCAGGTCGGAGGCGTTGTCGACGATGCCGTTGTGGACGACGGCGACCTTGAGGTCGGCCGACATGTGCGGGTGGGCGTTCACGTCGGAGGGGGCGCCGTGAGTGGCCCACCGGGTGTGCGCGATGCCGGTCGTGCCCTTGAAGCGCGCCGGGACCTTGGCCTCCAGGTCACGGACCCGGCCCTTGGCCTTGACCATCTTCAGGCCGGCCGTCTTCGGGGAGGTGACGACGATGCCCGCGGAGTCGTACCCGCGGTACTCCAGGCGCTGCAGCCCTTCCAGCAGCAGGGGCGCGACGTCGCGCTTGCCGATGTATCCGACGATTCCGCACATATAAAGGTATCCCCAAGCTTTCGATCAGCCGTAGACGATGCGCCGCAGCTGCCGGAGCGAGAGCTCCGGCGGTGCGACCGCCCGGTATTTCAGGTCCGCCTCGATCTGTCCGAAGATCTCCGCGTTCACCAGGCCCTGGGCCTGGAGCTCGCGATGGCGGCGACGGACGTAGTTCTCGGTCGTCTCGTCGAAGTAGGCGAGCACATCCTGGATCACCCGCAGCGCCTCGCCCCGCTGGAGGGGCGTGGAACGCGTCAGGTGATCAACAAGTTCGTCGTGCACCCGGTAGATCCTGGAGTACGAGAGCCAGTTTCGCAAGAAACCTGCCCGATTCCGGGCAGGCCCCTGTTAAGGAGCCTTGGCGGAACATTGAATGTGTTATGAGCCCCTGTTCGTGCGCCGTCCATGTGGCGTCCGGCGGCCCGTCGTCCGCAGCGACGACTTTCAGACGTCATGGACACTCCTCGCATGGGCGTACCCGACCGGCTCGCCGAACGCATGAGCATGGCCGAGCAGCACGAGTACCTGCGCACCAGGTTCTCCCGGCGCACGATGATCAGAGGCGGCGCGGTCACGCTGGGCGCCGTCACCGGTGGCGCGTTCGTGACGGGCGCCACGGCCCAGGCCGCCGTTCCCACCCAGCCGCTCTCGCACACCGAGACCGTCGACGGCGCTCTCGTCGCCCCCTTCGGGCGTCACCTGGCCTACGGCAACGACCCGCGCACCGAGATGACCGTCTCCTGGCAGGTGCCGGTCGCGGTGCAGAAGCCGTTCATCCGCATCGGCGCCCACCCCTGGGACCTCTCCCGCAAGATCGAGGCCGAGGTGCGCACCCTGTACACCCCGGCCGGCGTCGGCGCCAGCGGCGACCACACCCAGTACTACGTGCACGCCGAGCTCACCTGCCTCAAGCCGGGCAGGACCTACTACTTCGGCGTCGGCCACGCGGGCTTCGACCCGGCCGCGCCGCACCTGCTGGGCACCCTTGGCACCTTCACCACGGCCCCCGCCCACAAGGCGCCCTTCACCTTCACGGCCTTCGGCGACCAGGGCGTCAGCTACCACGCGCTGGCCAACGACAGCCTGATCCTCGGCCAGAACCCGGCCTTCCACCTGCACGCCGGCGACATCGCCTACGGCGACCCCGCCGGGCAGGGCAAGACCTCGGACACCGTCTTCGACTCGCGTACCTGGGACCAGTTCCTCGCCCAGACCGAGTCCGTGTCCAAGTCGGTGCCGTGGATGGTGTCGTACGGCAACCACGACATGGAGGCCTGGTACTCGCCCAACGGCTACGGCGGCGAGGAGGCCCGCTGGAACCTCCCCGACAACGGCCCCGACAAGAAGAACCTCCCGGGCGTCTACTCCTTCGTCTACGGCAACACGGCGGTCATCTCGCTGGACCCCAACGACGTCTCCTTCGAGATCCCGGCCAACCTCGGCATCTCCGGCGGCACCCAGACCAAGTGGTTCGAGGCGCAGCTGAAGAAGTTCCGCGCCGCGAAGGACATCGACTTCGTCGTGGTGTTCTTCCACCACTGCGCCTACTGCACCTCCACCGCGCACGCCTCGGAGGGGGGCGTGCGCCAGGAGTGGGTGCCGCTGTTCGACAAGTACCAGGTGGACCTGGTCATCAACGGGCACAACCACCAGTACGAGCGCACCGACGTCATCAAGGGCGACACGGTCACCAAGAAGCTGCCGATCGGCGGCACGGCCTACCCCGAGACCGAGGGCGTCGTCTACGTGACGGCGGGCGCGGCGGGCCGCAGCCTGTACGCCTTCACCGCGCCGGACTCGTACGAGGGCCACGAGAACGAGGTCGACTCGGTGGCCTCGTTCGTCAACCTCAAGGGCGGCAAGCAGAACGAGACCGTCGCCTGGTCGCGGGTGCGCTATCTGAACTACTCGTTCCTGCGCGTGGACGTCACTCCCGCGCCCAAGGGCCACTACACGACCCTGAAGGTCCAGGGCATCGCGGAGACCGGCGACCGCATCGACCACTTCACGGTGGCCCGCAGGGCGAAGTAGCGGGGCCGGCGCGCCCGGAAGGCGGGGCGCGCACCTCCCCGGCACCGGTTCCGGCACCGGTTCGGCACTGGCACCGGCGCCGGCCGGCAGGCGGTCCTCGTCCGCGTCACATGCGGTGCAGGACCGCCTGCTTGGCCAGGGCGAACTCGTCGTCCGTCAGCACGCCCTCACGGTGCAGTTCGCCGAGTTCGCGCAGCCGGCGCAGCAGGGCGTCGTGGTCGTGACCGGATGCGGGGGAGGGCACGGCCCCCGGCGGCAGGCCCGGCGCGCCGGACGCGGACGGCGGCGGCGCGTCCTCGGGGGCGGCGGCCGGGTGGGGCAGCCGGGCCTGCACCGCCGCGGCGACGAGCGCCATCAGGGGATCCTTCTTGAACCCCCACAGTTCCACGGCGTTGGGGTCGTACTTGGCCGGCGTCCCCGTCGGCGCGTGCCGCAGCCGAAAACGCAGGCAACCGTTCTCGAGACCGACCGCGGGCCGCCACTCCACGCCCTCGATCTCGGCGACGCCGATACTGCGGGCGCCGGCCGAGGCCTTGGACTCCTCCGTCTTCCAGTTCCACTCCAGGCGCACCCGTTCGCCGTCGAAGCCCGCGGTGCCGTCCCCGGCGGAGACCGACAGGGGCACGGCGGGGCCGGGCAGCAGATAGGCGTCCACCGGGCCGGCCGGGACCCCGTCGAGCAGCAGCGCCCGGCGCACCTCGTCCACGAGGTACTCGGCGACGCCGTACCGGTCGGACTCGACGGTCAGCTGGTAGGGGTCGTGGGGTTCGGTCAGCCGGCCGCCGGTCGCGTGCAGCAGGGGGTCCGCGCCGTCGCGCAGCCGCAGCCTGAGCCGTCCGGCCTTCTTGCCCTGCTCGAACGAGATGCCGGCCAACGCGGCCAGGGGAACGGTCAGTTCGCCCAGTGTCCGGCGGAGCAGGCTGACGTTCTTGTCCCGGCCCGGGGTCAGCCGCAGGGCGTCACCGTCGAAGACCCATGTTCCGTCGCGCTGGATGATTTCCGCCATGGGGGGATTCTTCCAAACACGGCGACGGGCGCCCCCGGGGACCGTACCCGGGGGCGCCCGCGCGCCCGATCAGAACCCCGCGACGGGATTTCTCAGGGTGCCGATCAGCTGGAGGGCGCTCGACGGGTCCGCCAGGTCCACCATCTGCTCGTTGTCGCGCAGCTGGAGCCGGTTGAGGCAGGACAGGGCGAACTCGGGGGCGAACATGTCGTACTGGCGGAACCTGTCGGCCAGCTCGGGGTGCGCCTCCTGGTAGGCGCGGGTGACCTCGGCGACCGTGCGCCAGAAGTCGTCCTCCCCCAGGATTCCCTCGTCGGCGAGGCCGGCCGCGAGGAAGCGGAAGAAGCAGTCGAAGACGTCCGTGAAGACGGACAGCAGCTTCGTGTCGTCGGGCACCTCGACGCGGATGCGCCGGACCTCGGGCGGCAGCACCGCGTCCGGGTCCAGGACGGCGATCTCCTCGGCGATGTCCTTGTAGACCGCCCGCTGCACGACGCCGTCCCTGAGCACCAGGATCGTGTTCTCGCCGTGTGGCATGAAGACCAGGTCGTAGGCGTAGAAGCAGTGCAGCAACGGCGTGTAGTACGCCTCCAGGTAGCCGCGCAGCCATTCGGCGGGGTGCAGCCCGGACCGCTCGATCAGCGCGCCCGCCGCCGACCTGCCCTCGTGGTCGACGTGGAGCAGCGCGGCCATGGTCGCGAGCGACTCGCCGTCCCGCAGTGCGGGGACGGGGCTCTCGCGCCACAGCGCGGCCAGCATCTTGCGGTACGGCGAGTAGCGGTCCGTGGCGGCCTCGTACTCCAGGTGCCGGTAGCCGACGGCCGCCCGCTCCCGGATGATCGACAGGCCGCTCGACTTCAGCACCGGGTCGTTGTCGATGAGCTGGGCCAGCCAGTCGTTGATGGCCGGGGTCGCCTCCATGTAGGCGGCCGACAGCCCCCGCATGAAGCCCATGTTGAGCACGGACAGGGCCGTCTTGACGTAGTGCTTGGCGGGGTGGGACCGGTTGAAGAACGTCCGGATGGACTGCTGCGCCAGGTACTCGTCGTCGCCCTCGCCGAGACACACCAGGTTCCCGCGGGCGATCTCGGCCGCGAAGGTGACGGAGAGCTTGTTCCACCACTGCCAGGGGTGGACGGGGATGAGGAGGTAGTCGGACGGGTCCAGGTTCCGCTCGCGCAGGATCCCGTCGAACCGGTCGACCGTCTCCTCGCCCAGTTCCTCGCGCACGAACGACTCGTACGTGATCCCGACGCCCGCGGTGAACGCGGCCCGCGAGCGGTGGGCCGCCAGCCACACCAGCCGGACCGGGCTCGCCGCCTCCGGGGCGTACGCCAGGTACTCGTGGACGCCGAAACCGAGCCGCCCGTTGTTGGCGACGAAGCACGGGTGGCCCTCGGTCATCCCGGTCTCGATGTCCTGGAAGCCGCTCCTGACCAGGTGCGCCGACGTCAGCGGCGGTTTGGTCAGCTTGAAGCAGGTGCTGGAGACGGTGGAGGAGATCTCCTCCAGGTAGACCGGCAGGATCGCGTCGCTGAGGCCCAGCGTCTTCTGCAACTCGACGAAGAAGTCCAGCGCCTCCAGCGGGAGTTCGGCCCCCTCGCGGGTGCGGGTGATCGAGCCGGCGTCCACCTGCCAGTGGTCCAGGGCGCGGCGGACGGCGGTGAACCGGTAGGCCGTCAGCCCGTCGTCGCTGCGCACGACGTACCGGCCGTCCTGCTCCTCGGGGGTGATCAGGCGTTCGTGCGCGAACTCCGCGAGGGCCTTGCGGACGAGCAGGCGGTTGGCCTGCGCCCAGCGCTCGGGGGACAGGTGCGTCACGGCGTCGGCGAGGCTCATGCCGTCACCCCCGTGGCCGCGGCGAACTGTTCGCGGGTGCAGAAGCTCAGCAGCGCCGGCTTCTCCGGCTTCTGGATCTCCCGTTCGGGCACGAACCCGACGGCCTCGTTCAGCGCGTGCACGGCCTTGTTGGACACGTCCGGCTCGACGACGACGCGGACGACGGCCGGGTCCTCGAAGAGGCGGGCCATGACGGCGGTGATCACGGCACGCGTGAACCCGTGGACGGGCCGGTCGGTGGGGGCGACCAGGAAGTGCATGCCGACGTCCCCGGGCCGCGGCTCGTACAGGCCGACCAGCTCGCGGTGGCGGGGGTCGTAGTACTCCATGAGGAACGCGGGCTCCCCGTCGTGCAGGCCGAGCAGCGCGTGGTGGTGCTCGTCGGCCGCGATCTCCCTGTAGGCCCGCTCGACGTCGACGGGTCGTGCCTCCTGCATCATCCAGTAGGCGGCCTTCGGGTGCGTCACCCAGCGGTGCAGCAGCTCGGCGTCCCGGAGGGGGTCGAGGGGGCGGAAGGCCAGCCGGCCGACGGGGGCCGTGGCGGTGACGGTGTTCATACGCCGAACTCCTGGAACGCGATGGTCTTCTCGACGGGGTAGTACTCGCTGCCGAGCAGCTCGCGGATGATGTAGCTGTTGCGGTAGGCGCCCATGCCGAGGTCGGGGGAGGTGACGCTGTGCGCGTGCACGCCCGCGTTCTGCAGGAACACGCCCCGTCCGGTGACGTCGACGGCGTAGTTGCGGCCGACGTCGAAGTTGCCCCGGGAGTCGTAGCGCAGTCTGTCCCGGACCGGCGCGAGGAACTCCGGCTCGGCGTACCGGTAGCCGGTGGCCAGGACGAGCCCCTGTGAGGTCAGCTCGAAGTCCTTGCCCTGCTCCTCCTGGCGGAAGGACAGCGTGTAGGCGCCGTCGGCGTGGGTCGCCCCGGTGAGCGAGGAGTTGGTGAGCAGTCTGGTGGGCACCGGGCCGCCGAGGTTCTTGCGGTAGAGCAGGTCGAAGATCTCGTTGACGAGATCGCCGTCGATGCCCTTGAACAGGCCCTTCTGCTCGGCGGTGAGCCGGTAGCGGGTCTGTTCCGGCAGCTCGCGGAAGTAGTCGACGTACTCCGGGGAGGTCATCTCCAGCGTGAGCTTGGTGTACTCGAGCGGGAAGAAGCGCGGGGAGCGGGTGACCCAGTTCAGCCGGTAGCCGTGGACGTCGATCTCGCTGAGCAGGTCGTAGTAGATCTCGGCGGCCGACTGTCCGGAGCCGACCAGCGTGATCGACTCCTTCTTCTGCAGCTCCGCCTTGTGCTGGAGGTAGCGCGAGTTGTGCGTGAAGTCGCCGCCCAGTCCCGCGCAGGCCTCGGGGACGTACGGGGGCGTCCCGGTGCCGAGGACGAGGTGACGGGCGCGGAACTCCTCGCCGGCGGTCGTGCGCACGACGTACAGTTCGTCCCGGTAGGTGACCTCGGCGACGGTGGTGGAGAACCGCACACTGCTCAGCTGGTCGGCGGCCCAGCGGCAGTAGTCGTCGTACTCGACGCGCAGCGGGTAGAAGTTCTCGCGGATGTAGAACGAGTAGAGTCGGCCCTTCTCCTTCAGGTAGTTCAGGAAGGAGTACGGGGAGGTCGGGTCGGCCAGGGTGACCAGGTCCGACATGAACGGGGTCTGCAGGTGGGCGCCGTCCAGGAACATCCCGGAGTGCCATTCGAAGTGCGGCTTGGACTCCAGGAAGACGCCGTCGAGCGCGTCGATCGGCTCGGTCAGGCAGGCGAGGCCGAGGTTGAACGGGCCGAGTCCGATGCCGATGAAGTCGTGGGTCCCGGTCACGGGGGCGGGCTCAGGAAGCGCGGTCAAGGGAGTCTCCCAGGTACTGCTCGGCGTGGCCGGCGATCAGGTCGAGGACGGCCGTGATGTCGTCGGTCGTCGTCTCGGGGTTGAGCAGGGTGAACTTCAGGTAGTGGCGGGCGCCGACCTTGGTGCCCGCGACCACGGCGTCGCCGGAGGCGAACAGGGCCTTGCGGGCATGGAGGTTGGCCCGGTCGATCTCGGCCGGGTCGGTGACGGCGGCGGGGATGTAGCGGAAGACGAGGGTGGAGAGCGACGGGCGGACCACGACGTCGTAGCGCGGGTCGGCGGCCAGCAGGTCGAAGCCCTCGGCGGCCAGGTCGCAGACCTCGTCGAAGAGCTGCCCGATGCCGTCGGCGCCCATGGTCCGCAGGGTCATCCACAGCTTGAGCGCGTCGAACCGGCGGGTGGTCTGCAGAGACTTGTCCACCTGGTTGGGGATGCGTTCGTCCACCATGCGGCGCGGGTTGAGGTACTCGGCGTGGTAGGTGGCGTGGCGCAGCGTGGCCGTGTCCCGCACCAGCAGCGCGGACGAACTCACGGGCTGGAAGAAGGACTTGTGGTAGTCGACGGTGACGGAGTCGGCGCGCTCGATGCCGTCGATCCGGTCCCGGTGCTTGACGGAGGCGAGCAGCCCGCAGCCGTAGGCGGCGTCGACGTGCATCCAGGCGCCGAACTGCTGGCACAGCTCGGCGACCTCGGGCAGCGGGTCGATCGAGCCGAAGTCGGTGGTGCCGGCGGTGGCGACGACGGCCATGGGGACGAGTCCGTCCCGCTTGCAGCGCTCCAGCTCGTGGGCGAGCGCGACGGTCTGCATGCGCTTGTCGTGGTCGACGGGGACGCTGATCACGGCGTCCGGCTCGAGGCCCAGCAGCTTCGCGGACTTCTTCACGCTGAAGTGGCTGACCTCGGAGGCGAAGATGCGCAGTTTCGCCGGGGAGTCGGACTTCGCCTCCTCGCGGGCGAGCAGCAGTGCCTGGAGGTTGGACTGGCTGCCGCCGGAGGTGAACACGCCGTCGGCGGCGGGCCCGAGGCCGGTGCGGGCGGTCGTCCAGTCGATCAGTCTGCGCTCGATGAGGGTGCCGCCCGCCGACTGGTCCCAGGTGTCCAGGGAGGAGTTGACGGCGGACAGGACCGCCTCGCCCAGGACGGCGGGGATCACGACCGGGCAGTTGAGGTGGGCGAGATAGCGGGGGTGGTGGAAGTAGACCGCGTCGCGGAGGTAGACCTCCTCCAGCTCGTCCAGCACGGCGGTGGTGTCGCCCAGCGGCCGGTCGAGGTCGATCGCGTCGATGCGGGGTGCGAGGGCGTCGACCGTGATGCCGGTGAACGGCCGTTGGGTGGCGGCCAGTTTGGCGGCGACCCGCTCCACTCCTTCGGTCACGGAGCGGCGGTACTGCTCAGCGGTCGTGTCATTGAGCAGGTGCGAGCGCATGGTGGGGGTCCTCCGGGGGTGGGGACGGGGTCCGCGGGTGGACGGCGAAGGGACGGAACCGCGGATTCAATTTAGGTTAGCCTAACCTAAGTTAGACGATCAAGGTCATGCCCGGGCCGTGACCGTGGTCACGTCCACGCCCGGCGCGACTGCCCACGGGGGCACGGTGGTCGGAGCGCCTACTCCGCCTCGCGGAGCTGTTCCTCGCTCATGCCCCGGCGCCAGTACCCGACGAAGGTGACGCGGCGCCGGTCGAAGCCGCGCTCCTGGACGAAGTGCCGCCGCAGCGCCTTCACGCACCCCGACTCGCCCGCGATCCAGGCGTACGGACGCGTCGCGGCCGGGAGCCGGGCGGCGCGGACGGCGTCGACGGAGCCCTCCCCGACCACCCAGGTGACCTCGGCGTCCGCCGCCGTCGTCAACTCCCGTACGTTTCCGGCGTCGTGCGTCTCGAGCCACACCCGGGCACGTTGCCCGGCCGGCAGGGACTCCAGGATCGCGGCGACGGCAGGCAGGGCGCTCTCGTCCCCCCACAGCAGCACCAGGTCGCTGTCGTGCGGCGGCCGGAACCGGATCGCCCGGTTGTCGGCCACGGCCGGGCCCAGCAGGACGACCCGGTCCCCTGCGGCGGCACGCGCGGCCCACGCGGAGGCGGGACCGGCCGGGGTGTGCAGCACGAAGTCGACGTCGATCTCCCGGGTGCGGCCGAGCGCGTCGCGGCGCAGGGCGCGCAGGGTGTACGACCGCATCACCGCCCGCACTCCGTCCGGCAGTTCACGCCATGCCTGCCACCATCCGTCCCCCAGCTCGAAGGGCACGGCGGGCGCGTCCTGTCCGGGGTGGGGCAGGAACAGCGACAGCGACTGGTCATGCCCGTCGGAGAGGAAGTGCTCGAGGTCCTCCCCGGCGAAGGTGACCCGGACGAGCGAGGACCCGGACCGCCGGGTCCGCACGACCTGGAGGGAGAAGAAGCGGAAAGGTGCAGCGACGGCAGTGGTCACGGAGGTGCTCCTGTCGGCGGGGAGAGGTGGCTCACCTGCGTTCACCCGAGCCACCCGATGGTCAGGAAACCTTCTTCGCCTTCTCCAGCGCGGCGGCGAGGTTCTCCAGCAGCGGCACGCACTTGTCGTACGACAGGATCGGCTCGGGCGAGCGCGCGATGACCTGACCGGCCTTCACCGCGGGCAGCTTCTTCCAGGTCGCCTCGGTGATGTCGGCGGGCTGGATCGTCGAGGAGCGGTCGTCCATCATGATGATGTCGGCCGGGTACTTGTCGACGTTCTCCCAGCTCAGCGACTCGTACCAGCCGCCGCCCTGGGCCTTCGCCTTCTCCGGCGGTTCGACGAAGTTCACGCCGAGGGACTTGAAGTACTCCAGGTCGACGGAGAGGTTGGTGCCGGAGACGTAGAACAGCTCGGCGCTCGCGGAACCGGCCATCACCTTGATCTCGGGCTTGGCCTTGGCGGCGGCGCGCAGCCGGGCGGCGGCGGCCTCGAACTTCTTCTTCGCGTCGGTGACCGCGGCCGCCGTCATGTCGGCGCCGAGCGACTCGGCCAGCTCCCACAAGCGCTGCAGCGGAGCGGTCAGCTGACGGTCGTAGACCGAGATGCCGACGCTCGGGGCGAGCCCCGCGATCTTGTCCTTGGAGGCCTCGGGGACGTACCAGAGGGTGCCCGCGCTGTCGAACATCGTGGAGATCAGGACGTCGGGCGCGAGGGCCGCGTACTTCTCGACGTTGAACTCGTCCCAGACGTTGCCGAGGACCGTCACCTTGCTGACGTCCATGTCGCCGGCCTGGACGTCGGCCTTGCCCGCGGCGGTCTTCGTCGGTCCGAAGACGCCCTTGACCTGGATGCCGTAGTCGAAGAGGGCGGCGGCGACGCCGGTGAAGGCGACGATGTTCGCGGGGATCGCGTCCAGCTTCACCGTGGTGCCGCGGTCGTCCTTGAAGCTCCAGGGGCCGGACTTGGCAGAGGCGCTCGCCGAGGACCCGGAGCCCGTGCTCTTCGCGTCGTCGTCCCCGCAGGCTGCGAGCGCGGCGCCGAGGCCGAGGGCGCCACCGGCGGCGAGGATGCCGCGGCGGGAGAGGCGGGCGGCTCTGACGTTGGACATGTCTCTGGCTACTTTCGAACGGGGTGGATCACCCGGGGACGGTTCGAACATAGGTTAGCCTAACCTCACCTGATGTCCAGAAGGCAGCCCCAGGGCGCGGGACGCCGAGGACGGCGCCCGCGCGTTGTCTGTGCAAAGCCTGTGCATCGAAGGCTGAGTGGGCGTCAGGAGAGCGGGCCGGGGGCTGTCCGGCTGTTCGCCCGTCGAAGCGAAGAACGCCGCGGCGGCCTCGTGATGTGTCCACGAGGCCGCCGCGGCAAGCGAGTTGTCCGACGCGGGAGCGTGCGGGGCGCGAAGGGCGCGGAAGGCAGGGTTGCTTCCGGCCATCTGCGCAAGCGGCGCGGCCCCCGGGCCCCCGCCGGATCAGTCCGTCAGACCCAACTCGCGGGCGATCAGCATCCGCTGGACCTCGCTCGTGCCCTCGCCGATCTCCAGGATCTTGGAGTCGCGCCACATCCGGGCCACCGGGTACTCGTTCATGAAGCCGTAACCGCCGTGCACCTGGGTGGCGTCGCGGGCGTTGTCGACGGCGATCGTCGACGAGTACAGCTTCGCCAGCGCGGCCTCCTTCTTGAAGGGCTCGCCGGCCACCAGCCGAGAGGCCGCGTCCCGCCAGGCGAGGCGGGCCGTGTGGGCCTTCATCTCCATATCGGCGATCTTGAACTGGATGGCCTGGTTGGCGCCGATCGGACGGCCGAACGCGTGCCGTTCCTTCGCGTACTTCACCGACTCGTCCACACACCCCTGGGCGAGTCCGGTCGCCAGCGCCGCGATGGCGATGCGCCCCTCGTCGAGGATGCGCAGGAACTGCGCGTACCCGCGCCCCTCCTCGCCCAGCAGGTTCGCCGCCGGGACGCGCACGTCGGAGAAGGACAGCTCACGGGTGTCGGAGGCGTTCCAGCCGACCTTCGAGTAAGGGCTCGCCACGGTGAAGCCCGGGGTGCCGGCCGGCACGATGATCGCCGAGATCAGCGGCCTGCCGTCCGGCTTGCGCCCCGTCACCGCCGTGACGGTGACCAGCCCCGTGATGTCCGTGCCCGAGTTGGTGATGAAGCACTTGGAACCGTTGATGACCCATTCGTCCGTGTCGGGGTCGAGGCGGGCCGTCGTGCGCGTCGCGCCCGCGTCCGAGCCGCCGTCCGGCTCGGTCAGCCCGAACGCGCCGAGGATCTCGCCGGAGCACAACCGCGGCAGCCACTCGTGCTTCTGCTCCGGCGTCCCGAAGAGATGGATCGGCATGGCGCCCAGCGAGACGCCCGCCTCCAGGGTGATCGCCACCGACGAGTCGACCCGGGCCAGTTCCTCCAGCACGAGGCCGAGGGCGAGGTAGTCGCCGCCCATGCCGCCGTGCTCCTCCGGGAACGGCAGCCCGAACAGGCCCATCCGGCCCATCTCGCGGACGATCTCGTACGGGAACTCGTGCCGCTCGTAGAAGTCGCCGATCTTGGGCGCGACGACGTCGTGCGCGAACTCCTCGACGGTGCGGCGGAGTTCTTCCAGTTCGGGGGAGAGACGGTGGTCCATGTCGGGGTCACTGCTCCTTGTGGGGCTGTGTCGTGTTACCGAGGGCTCGTACGGTGCGGGACGGGCTGGGTCGGCCCAGGTGGCCGGCCATCCACTCGCTTGTGGCGACGAGACGGCCGAGGTCGACCCCGGTGTCGATGCCGAGGCCCTGCAGCATCCACACGAGGTCTTCGGTGGCGAGGTTTCCGGTGGCGGACTTGGCGTACGGGCAGCCGCCGAGACCGCCCGCCGACGCGTCGACGGTGGTGACGCCGTGCCGGAGGGCGGCGAGGGTGTTGGCGAGCGCCTGACCGTAGGTGTCGTGGAAGTGCACGCCCAGCACGTCGGTGGGCACGCCCTGTTCGTTCAGCGCGGTCAGCAGCGCCCGGACGTGGCCCGGGGTGGCGACCCCGATGGTGTCGCCCAGGCTCAGCTCGTCGCAGCCCTGGTCGAGCAGGGCGCGGCAGACCCGCACGACCTGGTCGACCGGCACCGCGCCCTCCCACGGGTCGCCGAAGCACATGGACAGATAGCCGCGCACGTGCACGCCCTCGGCCCTGGCGCGCGCCACCACCGGCTCGAACATGGCCAGCGCCTCGTCCACCGTGCGGTTGAGGTTGGCCTTGGCGAAGGACTCGGTGGCGCTGGCGAAGACGGCGACCCGGCGGGCGCCCAGGGCGAGCGCGCGGTCGAGTCCGCGTTCGTTCGGCACGAGCACCGGCAGTGCGGCGTCCACATCACTCACCAGCGGGAACAGCTGCTCGGCGTCCGCGAGTTGGGGCACCCACTTCGGATGGACGAAGCTGGTGGCCTCGATGGTGGTGAGGCCCGCGCCGGCGAGCCGGTGCACGAACTCCGCCTTGACGGCCGTCGGCACGGTCGTCTTCTCGTTCTGCAGTCCGTCGCGCGCGCCGACCTCGTGGACGCGCACCCGGGCCGGCAGGTCCGGCTCCGGTACGACCATGGGGAGTGTCATCGCTCCTCCTTCACCGCGGCGGCGGCCGCGGCGGCTGCCGGGGCGATGACGGCGAGCACCTGGTCCATGGCGACCGTCGAGCCCGGCGCCACGTCGAGTTCGGCGACCGTGCCCGCGTGCGGGGCGGAGATGACGTGCTCCATCTTCATCGCCTCCACCACCAGCAGGCTCTGGCCGGCGGCCACCTCGTCGCCGACGGCCACCTTGACGACCGTCACCGTGCCCGGCATGGGCGCGGTGAGCGAGTCCGCGCCCGCGTGGGCGCCCCCGGTGAGCGAGGCGGCGACCGGGTCGTGGTCGCGCACGTGCCAGGCGTCGCCGTCGCGCCCGATCCAGTCGGCGGCCCGGTGGAAGGTGTGCCGGACGCCGTCCAGCGTCACCGACACCCGGTCGCCGGCGACGGAATGCGTGCCGCGCGGGGTGTGCTCCACCGGGTCGGTGACGCGCAGCGGGAAGGCGGGCGGCCGCGTGACGCCGCCCAGCCGCCAGCCGCTGGGCACCGAGAACGGGTCGACCCAGCCGTCGCCGGCCGGGCGCAGGGAGTCCAGCCGTACGGCCGCCGCGGCCTCGTACACCGCTTCCGGCACGTCGGTGGAGACGAGCGACTCCGACTCCCGTTCCACCAGCCCGGTGTCCAGATCGCCCGCCACGACCGCCGGATGCGCCAGCAGCCGCCGCAGGAACCCGGCGTTGGTCTGCACGCCCAGCGTGACCGTCTCCGCGAGGGCCGCACGCAGCTTGCGCAGCGCGGTCTCCCGGTCCGGGCCGTAGGCGATCACCTTGGACAGCATCGGGTCGTAGAGGCTGCCGACCTCGGCGCCCTCGCTGAGCCCGGAGTCGGTGCGCACACCGTCGCCCTGCGGCTCGTGCAGCCTGAGCACCGTGCCGCCGGACGGCAGGAAGCCGCGCGCGGGGTCCTCGGCGCAGATCCGCGCCTCCACCGCGTGCCCGGTCAGCCGCACGTCCTCCTGGCCGAAGGACAGCGGCTCGCCCGCCGCCACCCGCAGCTGCCACTCCACCAGGTCGAGGCCGGTGACCAGTTCGGTGACCGGGTGCTCCACCTGGAGGCGGGTGTTCATCTCCATGAAGCAGTACGCCGACGGGTCGTCGCCCGGCACGATGAACTCCACCGTGCCCGCGCCCCGGTACCCGCACGAGCGCGCCGCCTGCACGGCCGCCTCGCCCATCGACGCGCGCGTGGCCTCGTCGAGCAGGACGCTCGGCGCCTCCTCGACGATCTTCTGGTGCCGGCGCTGGAGCGAGCACTCGCGCTCGCCGAGGTGCACCACGTTCCCGTGGCCGTCGGCCAGGACCTGGATCTCGATGTGCCGGGGGCGGTCGATCCACCGTTCGACGAGGAGCGTGTCGTCGCCGAAGGAGGCGCGGGCCTCGCGACGGGCGGCCGCGATCTCCTCGGCCAGCGCCGCGGTGTCCCGCACCAGCCGCATGCCCTTGCCGCCGCCGCCCGCGCTGGGCTTGAGCAGCACGGGCACGCCGATCTCGTGGGCGGCGGCGACGAGCTGGTCGTCCGTCAGGCCGCTGCCGCTCGATCCCGGCACCACCGGGACCCCGGCCTCCCGCACGGTGGCCTTGGCCCGGATCTTGTCGCCCATCAGGGCGATGGCCTCGGCGGGCGGCCCGATGAAGACCAGCCCGGCGTCGGCGCAGGCACGCGCGAAGCCGGCGTTCTCGGCCAGGAAGCCGTATCCCGGGTGGACGGCCTGGGCACCGGTCCGCGCGGCCGCCTCCAGCAGCCGCTCGACCGACAGATAGCTCATCGCGGCGGGCGGCGGGCCGATCCGCACGGCGGTGTCCGCCTCCCGGACGTGCCGGGCGTCCGCGTCGGCGTCGGAGAAGACCGCCACCGAGCGCACGCCCATGGCGCGCAGCGTGCGGATGACGCGGACGGCGATCTCGCCCCGGTTGGCCACGAGCACTGTGTCAAACATGAAGTCCCCTCCTCACATCCGGAAGACGCCGAACCGGGGCTCGCCCAGCGGCGCGTTGGCGCAGGCCGTCAGGGCCAGGCCCAGCACCTGCCGGGTCTCCTGCGGTTCGATGACCCCGTCGTCCCACAGCCGGGCGGTCGCGTAGTAGGCGTTGCCCTGCCGCTCGTACTGCGCGCGGATCGGGTCCTTGAACGCCTCTTCGTCCGCCGCGGGCCACTCCTGGCCGCCGGCCTCCAGCTGGTCGCGCTTGACGGTGGCGAGGACGGAGGCGGCCTGCTCGCCGCCCATGACCGAGATCTTGGCGTTGGGCCACATCCACAGGAAGCGGGGCGAGTAGGCCCGGCCGCACATGGAGTAGTTCCCCGCGCCGTACGACCCGCCGACGACGACCGTCAGCTTCGGCACGCGCGTGCACGCCACCGCCGTCACCATCTTGGCGCCGTGCTTGGCGATGCCCCCGGCCTCGTAGTCCTTGCCGACCATGAAGCCGGAGATGTTCTGCAGGAACACCAGCGGGATCCCACGCTGGTCGCACAGCTCGATGAAGTGGGCGCCCTTCTGGGCGGACTCCGAGAACAGGATGCCGTTGTTGGCGACGATCCCGACGGGGTGGCCGTGGATCCGGGCGAAGCCGGTGACCAGGGTCTGCCCGAACTCGGACTTGAACTCCGCGAAGCGCGAGCCGTCGACCACGCGCGCGATGACCTCGCGTACGTCGTAGGGGGTGCGGGAGTCGACCGGCACGGCGCCGGTCAGCCCGTAGGGGTCGACCTTGGGCTCCACGGACGGCCGCACCTGCCAGGGCAGAGGTCCGCGCGCGGGGAGCGTGGCGACGATGTTCCGCACGATCCGCAGCGCGTGCGCGTCGTCCTGCGCGAGATGGTCGGTCACCCCGGAGACCCGGGAGTGCACCTCGCCGCCGCCCAGTTCCTCCGCGGTGACGACCTCGCCGGTGGCGGCCTTCACCAGCGGCGGGCCGCCCAGGAAGATGGTGCCCTGACCGCGGACGATGACCGCCTCGTCGCTCATGGCGGGCACATAGGCCCCGCCGGCCGTGCACGACCCGAGGACCGCCGCGATCTGCGGGATGCCGGCCCCCGACATCCGGGCCTGGTTGTAGAAGATCCGCCCGAAGTGCTCGCGGTCGGGGAACACCTCGTCCTGCATCGGCAGGAACGCCCCGCCGGAGTCGACCAGGTACAGACAGGGCAGGCGGTTCTCCAGCGCGACCTCCTGGGCGCGCAGATGCTTCTTCACCGTCATCGGGTAGTAGGTGCCGCCCTTGACGGTGGCGTCGTTGGCCACGATCACGCACTCGCGCCCGCTGACCCGGCCGATCCCGGCGATCACGCCGGCGGCCGGGGCCTGCCCGTCGTACATCCCGTCGGCGGCGAGGGGGGCGAGCTCGAGGAAGGGCGACCCCGGGTCCAGGAGGGTGTCGACCCGGTCCCGGGGCAGCAGCTTGCCGCGCGCGGTGTGCCGTGCCCGCGCCTTCTCACCGCCGCCCAGCCGGGCCGCGGCCAGCTTGCCGCGCAGTTCCTCGGCGAGTGCGCGGTGCGCGTCCTCGTTGGCCCGCCAGGCCTCCGACGCGGGGTCGCCCGCGCTCGTCAGCTCCGGTGCCTCTTCCATCCTCGCGGTCCCCTCACGCCAGTGATCGACTGTTAATGAGCGTTAACCATTTCCTTCAGGTTAACGACCGCTAACCTCCCTGTCTAGAATTGTTCCCATGGCCACGAGAACCGACGCCCCCACCCGGCGCGAGCAGATCCTCAGGGAGGCCGCGCGGCTGTTCGCCGAGCGCGGGTTCCACGGCGTCGGGGTGGACGAGATAGGCGCCGCGGTCGGCATCAGCGGCCCCGGTCTGTACCGGCACTTCCCCGGCAAGGACGCGATGCTCGCGGAACTGCTGGTGGGCATCAGCGGACAGCTGCTGACCGGCGCCAGGCGCCGCCTGGCGGAGGCCGACGGCCACCCGGCGGAGGCGGTGCTGGACTCGCTCGTCGAGGGGCACATCGACTTCGCGATCGACGACCGTCCCCTGATCACCCTGCACGACCGGGAGCTGGACCGCCTGCGCGACAGCGACCGCAAGCTGGTCCGCCAGCTGCAGCGGCAGTACGTCGAGCTGTGGGTGGAGGCGCTGCGTGCGCTGTACCCGGACCTCGCCGAGCCCGCGGCCCGCTCCGCAGTCCACTCGGTCTTCGGTCTGCTGAACTCCACCCCGCACCTCGGCCGCCCGGGTTCCCTTCCCGGCCGCGCGGCCACGGCGGAGCTGCTGCACCGCATGGCCCGCGGCGCGTTCGCGGCGGCCGCGGCGGAGTGACGAGCGTTACGGGCGCCGAGCCCCGAGGGGTCTGGACGCTCTTCCCTACCCGCCGGTACGGTTATCCCTGAGCGAGCGCTTAGCCGTAGGTGACCGCAACCACCGGTTGAGGTACCCCCACGGCGAGCAACCAGGTACGCGAGAGCGGCGCCGGTTTAGGCGCACAGAAGGGTGGCGGCGGTGCGCCGTACGGTGTTCAACGAGGACCACGAGGCGTTCCGGGAGACCCTCCGGGCCTTCATCGAGGCCGAGGTCGTCCCGGTCTACGACGAGTGGTTCGCGGCCGGCCAGGCGCCGCGCGACTTCTACTACAAGCTCGCCGAGCTGGGCGTCTTCGGCATCCGGGTGGACGAGGAGTACGGCGGCGCCGGCATCGACTCGTACAAGTTCGAGGCCGTCCTGTACGAGGAGACGGCCCGCGCGGGCATCACGTTCGGCGGCTCCGGCGTGCACGTGCTGCTCGGTCTGCCGTACATCAAGCTGCTCGCCACCGACGAGCAGAAGAAGCGGTACCTGCCGAAGTTCGTCTCCGGCGAGGAGATGTGGGCGATCGCGATGACCGAGCCGGGCACCGGCTCCGACCTCGCGGGCATGAAGACCACCGCCAAGCTGAGCGAGGACGGCACGCACTACGTCCTCAACGGCTCCAAGACCTTCATCACCGGCGGCGTCCACGCCGACCAGATGATCGTCTGCGCCCGGACCGACGCGCCCAGCGCCGACGACCGCCGGCACGGCATATCCCTCCTCGTGGTGGACACCAAGTCCGAGGGCTACTCGATCGGCCGCAAGCTGGACAAGCTCGGCCTGAAGACCTCCGACACCGCCGAGCTGGCGTTCGTCGACGTCAAGGTGCCCGTCGAGAACCTCCTCGGCGAGGAGAACAAGGGCTTCTACTACCTCGGCCACAACCTGGCCTCCGAGCGCTGGGGCATCGCCTACGGCGCGTACGCGCAGGCCAAGGCCGCCGTCCGGTTCGCCAAGCAGTACGTGCAGGAGCGCACCGTCTTCGGCAAGCCGGTCGCGCACTTCCAGAACACCAAGTTCGAGCTGGCCGCCTGCCAGGCCGAGGTGGACGCGGCCGAGGCCGTCGCCGACCGCGCCACGGAGGCGCTGGACGCCGGCGAGCTGACCCCGGCCGAGGCCGCCAGCGCCAAGCTGTTCTGCACCGAGGTCGCCCACCGGGTGATCGACCGCTGCCTCCAGCTGCACGGCGGCTACGGCTTCATGAACGAGTACCCGATCGCCCGCCTGTACGCGGACAACCGCGTCAACCGCATCTACGGCGGCACCAGCGAGATCATGAAGTCGATCATCGCCAAGGACATGGGTCTGTAAGGCCCCGGCAACTACCGCCCGGTACAACTGGACGCCATGAGCCACGCACTACAGGATCTCCTCGATCTGCTCGACCTGGAGCAGATCGAGGAGAACATCTTCCGCGGCCGGTCCCGGTCCGCAGTCGTCCCGCGCGTCTTCGGCGGGCAGGTGGCGGCCCAGGCGCTGGTCGCCGCCGGGCGGACGGTCCCGCAGGACCGGCCGGCCCACTCGCTCCACGCGTACTTCCTGCGTACGGGGGACCCCGGTGCGCCCATCGTCTACGACGTCGAGCGCATCCGGGACGGCCGTTCCTTCACCACCCGCCGCGTGGTCGCCATCCAGCACGGCCGGCCGATCTTCTCCCTGTCGGCGTCCTTCCAGGCGCACGAGGAGGGCCTCGACCACCAGGCGCCGATGCCCGCCTCGCCGGACCCGGTGGCGCTGCCCACCTCCGAGGAGCGGCTGCGCGGTTACGGCCACCTCGACCCGGCGGTCGTGGAGCGGTTCCTGGAGGCCCGCGAGGCGATCGACCTGCGCTACGTCGACGAGCCGCCGTACGGGAAGTTCGGCGAGCCGCGCGAGCCGCACTCCCAGGTGTGGTTCCGCACCAACGGCAAGCTGGGCGGTGCCGTCGACGAACCGCTGCTGCACGTGGTCCTCGCCACCTACGTCTCCGACATGACCCTGCTCGACTCGGTGCTGCTCGCGCACGGGCGCGGTGGCTGGGCCGTGGGAGACGTGGTGGGGGCGTCCCTGGACCACGCGATGTGGTTCCACCGCCCGTTCCGCGCCGACGAGTGGCTCCTGTACGACCAGGAGTCGCCCTCCGCGCACGGCGGCCGCGGCCTCGGCCAGGGCCGCATCTACACGCAGGACGGCCGGCTCGCGGTGTCGGTGATCCAGGAGGGCGTGGTCCGCGTCCCCCGGGCGGACTGAGCTTCCTGTCCTGGACCCCCGTCCGTGACCCCGTCCGTCCTACAGGCCCGCCTCCGCGAGCAGGTAGGCGACCATCGGGTCGTAGTGGCGCGGGCTGACGACGTGGTCGTCCAGGGGGACCGCCACCTGGACGACGCCCTCGGCCTCGCCGATGAAGAGCGCCGGGTCGTTGCAGTCGGCGTAGCCGACGGAGTCCACGCCGTGCCGGCCGGCGTAGCCCGCCCAGCCGTGGTCGGCGACGACCAGGTCCGGCAGCGGGCGCCCCGCGCGCTCCAGCGCCGTCAGGACGGCCTTCATCGGCTCGCCCGAATGGGTGTGCCACAGCGTCGCCCCGTGCTCGAGCACCGCCACGTCGGCGACCTGCCAGACGTACCCCTCGTCGGTCTGCAGACCCGGCGGGATGACGACGATCTCGCAGCCCGCCGCGCGCAGGGCGGCGGCGGTCGCGCGGTGCACGTCCAGCAGGCCGCCCGGGTGGCCGGTGGCGAACAGCACCCGCTGCCGTCCCTCGGCCGCCTTGCGCAGCCGGGCCGCCATCCGGTTCAGGCCGTCGACCGTCAGCTCCGGGTCGATGGTGTCCTGGCCGTAGCGGTACTCGGGATCGTCGTTGACGCCCACCCGTTCGGCCATCACCGCGAGCACGTCCTGCTCGTCGGTCCAGCGGTCGCCGAGTTCCAGGCCCAGCCAGAAGTTGCGCACGCCGTTCGCGAGTTGGCGGTAGTGCGAGAGGTTGTTCTCGCGCGGGGTGGCGACGTCCCCGGCGATACGGGTTCTGACGAGGTGGTCGACGAGTTCGACGCGGCTGGGCGTCGCGGATATCGGCATGGTCTCCATTGTGGGGCAGCGGGCTGCGGGCGTCCCGGCTGTTCCGGACGCTGGGACACGCGTCACGCGCTCCCCGTCCCGGTCCTTGCCGGACCCCTGCCGCTCCCGGACGGTCCCGTTCGGTCCCGGACGGTTCGTACAGTCCCGGACGGTCGACGGCCCCCTGATGGACGAAACGTACAGTTCGCAGCCGTCGCTCGGCTGCCTAGGGTTGACGGGAGCCCTCGACCCGGTCCCCGTAGGTCCGGTCCCCGTAGGGTCTGGCGACAAGCAGTGCATGCGCGACGAAGCGTGAGAAAGAGAGCATTCGACCATGAACGGCAACGAGACGCCCCGCGGGCCCGTCGACTCCTCCCGCATCCCGCGGTACGCCGGCCCCGCGACCTTCGCCCGGCTGCCCCGCCTCGACGAGGTCGGCCGCGCCGACGTCGCCGTGGTGGGCGTGCCGTTCGACTCGGGCGTCTCCTACCGGCCCGGCGCCCGCTTCGGCGGCAACGCGATCCGTGAGGCGTCCCGGCTGCTGCGGCCGTACAACCCGGCGCAGGACGCCTCCCCGTTCGCCCTCGCCCAGGTCGCGGACGGCGGCGACATCGCGGTGAACCCGTTCGACATCCACGAGGCCGTCGACACGATCGAGGCGGCCGCGGACGACCTGCTCGGCACGGGCGCGCGCCTGATGACCCTGGGCGGCGACCACACCATCGCCCTGCCCCTGCTGCGCTCGGTCGCCCGCAGGCACGGCCCCGTGGCCCTGCTCCACTTCGACGCCCACCTCGACACCTGGGACACCTACTTCGGCGCGGAGTACACGCACGGCACGCCGTTCCGCCGGGCCGTCGAGGAGGGCATCCTCGACACCGAGGCGCTGTCCCACGTCGGCACCCGCGGTCCCCTGTACGGCAAGCAGGACCTGACCGACGACGAGAAGATGGGATTCGGCATCGTCACCTCGGCGGACGTCTACCGGCGCGGCGCCGACGAGATCGCCGACCAGCTGCGGCAGCGCATCGGCGACCGCCCGCTCTACATCTCCATCGACATCGACTGCCTCGACCCGGCCCACGCACCCGGCACCGGCACGCCGGAGGCCGGCGGCATGACCTCCCGCGAGCTGCTGGAGATCCTGCGCGGCCTGGCCTCCTGCAACCTGGTCTCGGCGGACGTCGTCGAGGTGGCACCCGCGTACGATCACGCGGAGATCACGTCGGTGGCCGCGTCCCACACGGCGTACGAACTCACCACGATCATGTCCCGACAGATTGCCGAGGCTCGCGCGAAGTGACTCACGACCACGACCTGGTGCTCCGCCCGACAGCCGCGCAGACGGAGGCCGCACTGAACCCTCCCCCCGGCCGCACCGGAGGAGACCTGGTCGTGGAGACCCTGGCCGGGCTCGGCGCGACGACGGTGTTCGGCCTGCCCGGCCAGCACGCGCTCGCCGTGTTCGACGCCCTGCGCCGTTCCTCGCTGCGCTACGTCGGCCTGCGGATGGAGAACAACGCGGGCTTCGCGGCGGACGCGTACGGCAGGATCACCGGGGAGGCGGCGCCGCTGCTGCTGTCGACGGGCCCGGGCGCGCTCACCTCCCTCGCCGCGTTGCACGAGGCGGCGGCGGCCTCCGCCCCGGTCCTGGCGATCAGCAGCCAGGTCCCGACGGCCGGGCTGGGCGGCGGCCGGCGCGGTTATCTGCACGAACTCCCGGACCAGGCGGCCTCGTTCAGGGGCGTCGTGAAGTCCGTCCACACCGTTCGCGCCCAGTCCCAGATCCCCTCCGCGATCGAGGCGGCCTGGAAGTCGGCGCTGACCGCCCCGCACGGGCCGGTGTGGGTGGAGATCCCGCAGGACGTGCTGCTCGCCGAGACGTCGATCCCGGTGGTGACGGGCGGTGACGCCTTCCCCGAGGAGTTGCCGCCGCGCCCCGAACTGACGGCGGTGGCGGCCGACTTGCTGTCGAACGCCGCCCGCCCGGCGATCATCGCGGGCGGGGGAGTCGTACGTTCCGACGCCTCGGGCAAGCTGCGGCAGCTGGCGCAGACCCTCAAGGCGCCCGTCGTCACGACCCCCGGCGGCAAGGGAGCCTTCCCCTGGACACACCCCCTGTCCCTCCAGTCCTGGATCGAGGACCGCCACACCACGGACTTCCTGGAGGACGCGGACGTACTCCTGGTGGTGGGCTCGGGGTTGGGGGAGTTGTCGTCCAACTACCACACGTTCAAGCCCCGGGGCCGGGTGATCCAGATCGAGGCGGACCTCGGCAAGCTGGAGTCCAACCATCCCGCGCTCGGCATCCACGCGGATGCGCGACTGGCGTTGCAGGCGCTGCTGGAGACGGTGTCCCCGAGGGAGGACGCCGAGGCCGCCGACCGGGTCCGTACCGTTCTCGCGAAGGTCGCCGACCGTATCGCCGCCCAGGATCTCACTCTGGAGCAGGAGGTGCTGGCGTCGGTGCGCAGGGCGCTCCCCGCCGACTCCCCGTCCTTCTGGGACATGACGATCCTGGCGTACTGGGCCTGGTCGGCGTTCGACGCCAAGGGCCCCAACCTGCTCCACTCCGCCCAGGGCGCCGGCGGTCTGGGCTACGGCTTCCCCGCCGCCCTGGGCGCCGCGGTGGCCGACCCCTCGCGACCGGTGCTGGCGGTGTCGGGTGACGGAGGGGCGTCGTACTCGGTCGCCGAGCTGGCCACGGCCCGCCAGCACGATCTGGACGTCACCTGGCTGATCGTCGACGACGGCGGCTACGGCATCCTGCGCGAGTACATGACGGACTCCTTCGGCGCGGCCACCGGCACCGAACTGGCCCGCCCGGACTACGTGGCGCTGGCCGAGTCCTTCGGCGTGCCGGCCGTGCGGACGTCCCCCGAGACCCTGGCGGCGGACCTGGCGAAGGCCCTGTCCGAGCCCGGCCCGTCGGTGGTCGTCCTCCCGGCGGCGCTGCGCATGTTCGCGCCGACGCACACCGGGACCGGCGACGGCCGTTGATACCGTCCCGGCATGTCTGAAGCACCCGGATCACCCGGCCCCGGCACCCGCCCCGACCCCCACCCCGGCCCCGTCACCGCCGACGACGTGCGGGACGTGGTTCGGGCGGCCGTGGTCGTGCTGCGGGGGGCGGGGGAGGCCGACTGGGACGTCAGGGCCGGTTCCCTGGAATGGAGTTGCTGGGAGACCGTCGAGCACCTCGCCGACGATCTCTTCGCCTACGCCGCCCAACTGGGGCCCGAGCAGCCGCCGTCGGACCGGGAGGTCCCCTTCGTCTGGAGCCCGCGAAGGCCCGGGGGACCGGCCAACGTCGTCTTCGCCGACCGCGCCGCCGGAGCCGCCGGGCTGGTGCAGGTGCTGGAGGCGAGCGGCGCTCTGCTGACGGCCATGGTGTGCACCGCCCCGCCGGACGTCAGGTCGCACCACGTGTTCGGGGCCTCCGACCCCGAGGGCTTCGCCGCCATGGGCGTCGTCGAGACGCTGGTGCACCTGCACGACGTCGCCGAGGGGCTCGGGGTGCGGTGGGAGCCGGACGCCGGACTGTGCGGCCGGGTGCTGGCGCGGCTCTTCCCCGACGCCCCGACCGACACCGGCCCGTGGCCCACCCTGCTGTGGGCGACCGGCCGGGGCGAGCTGTCGGGGCGTGCGCGCCTCACGCGGTGGCGTTGGCACGGGGCTCCCCGCGGGTGACGCCGAAAGGGGCTGAACCTCCCTTGACGACAAGGAGGTTCAGCCCCTTTCGGGTGTGCGTGCCGCGTTCCTACCAGATCGCCTCGACCCACTCCGGGTGGTCGATGAACGGGTTGCGGTTGTGCTGGTAGGTGTCGTAGATGGTCTGGTTGCGCTTCTCCTCGAAGGCGCTCGGCGGGTCCTCGTCGTTCCACTGCTTGAGCACGGAGAGCTTGCCGATGTACGGGTTGCTGCCGTTGTTGACCTTCTCGTTGGGCTCCAGGTCGGCGAAGCCGTCGCCGCCGTCGTAGCGGACCGCCATGTAGAGGATCATGCGGGCCACATCGCCCTTGTCGGCGTCGCGCGGCTCGAAGGAGTCGGAGTCGGTGAGACTGCCGCCGCCGCCCGAGACGGTGCTGCCGCCGTTGTCGAAGTCCTTGTTGCCGCGGATGCTGTTGACCGTCACGTCCGCGGGACGCAGGTGGTGCAGGTCCGTGCCGGGACCGGTCACCTCGCCGAAGTCGCCGTGCGACTTGGCCCAGACGTGCTCACGGTTCCAGTCGCCGACGTCGCCGCCGTTGAGGGACTTGCTGCGGGAGACGCCGCTGTACAGCAGGATCACGTTGCTGCTGTTGTTCGGGTCCTGGTCGGTGACCTTCAGGGCGTTCCAGACCGCGGAGTACGAGATCTTCGAGACGTTGGCGCTGATGATCGTGTGCAGGGAGGACTTCAGGCTCGTGCCCGTCTTGCCGACCGCGTTCTTGTAGTACGTCGAGTCGTACGCCGTCGTGGTCGCCGCGGCGGGGGACGCGGTGAGCGCGGGGGCGGTGAGGCCGACCAGGACGGCAGTGGTGGCAAGCGCCACCGACTTCCATCGGCGTATGCGTGTCGCCAGCATGTGGGGTGTCCGATCTACGCGGGTTGATTGAAGGCGGCAATCGGGAGAGTGACATGCACATGCAGTCATGGCAATGAATCTGACATGTCTTTCAGATGACGAGAACCGGCAAACTGTCCTTTGTCTACGCGAGTTGACAGGCGCAGAGCGGCCCCCGACGAAAGAGTCGGGGGCCGCCGGGGTGTGCGGGTCAGCTCACGTCGGAGGGGTCCAGACGGTAGACGGTGGACGTGGCGGATGCGCCGGTCCCGGAACCGGCCTCGGAGGCCGAAGTCGCGCCGTACTCGCTCGCCTTCACCGCCGTGCCGTTCTTCTGCACCCACGTGGTGATCTCGGCCAGCAGGCTGTTGTCGCCGCCGCCGGGACCGCCGCCGCCACCGAGCTGGATGTAGTGCAGCTCGCCCTTCTTCACCAGTTCCTCGAGACGGGTCAGCGTCATCGCGTTGTCGGAGCCGGTGAAGCCGAACATCGAGATGACGGGCTTGCCGGTGCTCAGGATCAGCTGGCCCGCGCTCTGCGAGTTGGACACCGCGATCAGCCAGGTGGCGCCGTCCTGGTGCTTCTCCAGGTACGAGACCAGCCCGCTGTCGGCGCCGCCCATGCCGCCGCCTCCGCCCATGCCGCCGGGCGCGCCGCCCGCCGCGCCGCCGGGAGCCGTGCCGTTCTCGCCGCCCTGTGAGCCGCCCGGGAACTCCCCTGCTCCGCCGCCCTGCGGGAGTTCGCCGGTGCCGCCACCGGGCGCCGTCTCGGCGTTGCCGCCGCCGGGAGCCTCCCCGCCGACCTGGCCGCCCTGCTGCGTGCCGCCCGGCATCTGGCCGCCGGGGCCGCCGCCGTTGCCGCCACCCCCGCCGAAGCCGCCCCGGCCACCGCCGCCGGGGCCGCCCATGCCGCCGCCGGTGGAAGGGCCCGCGGTCGGGTTGGTGCCGCCCATCATGCCGCCGGAGGAGCCGAAGGCCGGCGAGGCCGCGTAGGCCGTCGGGCCCGCGAGGCCCGCCACGAGGGCCGCCGCGACGGACACCCCGAGCAGCCGGAGCCTCGTGCCCGAGGTCGCCGACCGCAGCACGAACAGGCCCACGAGCGCGAGCACCGTCACCACGCCCACCGCCGGCCAGAGCCAGGTGTTCCAGCCGGTCGCCCGGCGCAGCAGCACGACCGCCCAGACGCCGGTGACCGCGAGGCCCGCGGGCAGCACCCACGACCAGCGGGCGTCGCCGCCGCGGAAGGCGCGCCACAGCAGGACGCCGCCGCCCCCGCACAGCGCCGCGATGCCCGGGGCCAGCGCGGTCGTGTAGTAGGGGTGCATGGTGCCCTCGGCCATGGCGAAGGTCAGGTAGTGCAGGACGAGCCAGCCGCCCCACATCACCAGCGCGGCACGCGTCGCGTCGGTGCGCGGGGCCCGGCCGCACCGCACCAGGCCGGCGACCAGCGCGACGCCCGCGAAGGGGATCAGCCAGGAGATCTGGCCGCCGAGCACGTCGTTGAACATCCGGCCGATGCCGGCGGTCCCGGCGAAGGTGGCGCCCCCGCCTCCGCCGCCCCCGCCGTTGCCCTCGCCGCCGAGGACCCGGCCGAGGCCGTTGTAGCCCATGATCAGGTCCCAGGCGCTGCCGTCGGTCGAACCGCCGATGTACGGGCGGTCGTCGGCCGGCACGAGCGAGACGGCCGTCGCCCACCAGAAGCTCGAGACGGCCAGTGCCACGGCGGCCAGCGCCAGGTTGACGGCCTTCCTGCGCCATCCGAGCCGCGACGCGTACAGGTACACGGCGAAGACGGCGGGCAGGGCGATGTAGCCCTGGAGCATCTTGGTGTTGAAGGCGAGGCCGAAGCAGACCGCGGAGCCGACGAGCGGCAGCAGCCTGTCGTCGCGGGTGGCGCGCAGGGCGAGCGCGGCGCCCGCCACCATCAGCAGGACGAGGATCGTGTCGGGGTTGTTGTCGCGGTTGATGGCGACGGTGATGGGCGTCAGCGCGAGCACCAGCGCCGCGACGGCTGCCGCGACGTGCCCGAACGCCCGCTTCACGGAGGAGTGCAGGATCCAGATCGTGCCCAGCGCCGCCGCGATCTCCGGGGCCATCATCTGCCAGGTGCCGAAGCCGAAGACCCGGCAGGACAGGCCCATGATCATGAGTGCGAACGGCGGTTTGTCGACGGTGAGGAAGCTCCCGGCGTCGAGCGAGCCGAAGAACCACGCCTTCCAGCTCTGTGTGCCGCTGTAGACGGCGGCGCTGTAGAAGCTGTTGAGGCTGTTGCCGGACAGGTTCCAGCCGTAGAGCACCCCCGCCAGGACCAGGATCGCGATCAGCGCGGGCAGCGACCAGCGGGGCACCTTCGCCGGCGGGGGCGCCGGGGGAACCGTCTCGGAGGAGGCCGGCGGCGACCGGTCCGGGGACACGGCGGAAGACCCGGCGGGGGTCACGGTCGGGTGAGGGAGGGGATCGGTGGCAGATGTCACCACTGCACGATGCGCACGGCCGATGAGCGGGGGCTGTGCTCCGCCTGGGGACGAGCTGTGACCGGGTGAAAAACCCGTGAGAGCGCCTCCGTCGCGACTCGGACTTCTCGTCGCGGTCCGCGGTGTGTCTCCGGCCGGCGACGAGCCTGTTACGAACTCCCGCGTGTCGAACGGAAGTACAACTATCGGTCAGATGTGTGAGTCAACGTGGCATGACTCACCGGACCGCAAGAAACAGAAGGGGACTGGTCGCCACGGCGCTCGGCGCCGCCGTCCTCGTCACCGGCGTGGCCACCGCCGCGCCCGCCTCCGCCGCCACGCCCACCGTCACCTGCACGTCGAGCAAGGCCGCGCTCGCCGCCAAGTTGAAGAAGGACATCACCGCGGCGCTGGTGGGCCGCAAGGGCACGATCGCCGTCGGTCTCTACGACCGCAGCACGAACACCACCTGCACCCTGCGCGCCTCCACCGCCTACGACTCGGCCAGCGTGGTCAAGGTGACGGTCCTGTCCGCGCTGCTGTGGGACGCGCAGAACGCCGGCCGCACGCTGACCAGCCGTGAGAAGACGCTCGCCACCGCGATGATCACCAAGTCGGACAACGCCTCCACCTCCACCCTGTGGAAGCAGCTCGGCGTGACGAAGATCAAGAAGTTCCTGACGGCCGCGAAGATGACCCAGACCAAGCCCGGTGCGAACAACTACTGGGGGCTGACGCAGATCACCGTCACCGACGAGCAGAAGCTGCTCAAGCTGATCCACGCCCGGAACACGGTGCTGACCGACGCCTCGAGGTCCTACGTCACCACCCTGATGGGCAAGGTCGTCTCCGCGCAGCGCTGGGGCACCCCGTACGGCCGGCCCGCGAACGTCTCCTGGCACGTGAAGAACGGCTGGCTGTCGCGTGCCACGCAGGGCTGGCGGGTGCACAGCGTCGGCACGTTCAAGGGCGGCGGACACGACTACGTGATGACCGTCCTCACGCACGGCAACAGCACCATGAACTACGGCATCGCGACCATCCAGGGCGTCGCCAAGGTCGTCCACAAGGATCTGGCCGCCTCCTGAGCGCGGCCCCGCGCATGATCGCGCCCCCGTGCACACGCGCATGATCGCCCCGCCGGTCACCGGCCCGCCGCCGATTCACCCCGGTCACGGGCCGGTGACCGTATGTGCTCTCCGCAGGCGCGCCCCGCGCACCGAGAAGAGGATTGTTGCGGAGGGATGAAATCCGCACCCCCCGGCGTTGGTGCCTTCCGGCAGATCAGGTCAGCTCGAGGAAGCGGAGGCACCGGCGTGACGGAGCAACGGGGATGGGCACGACGGCTGGCGGGCTACGCCCGGCGCCACCCTGCGGACGTCGCCCTGGCCCTCGGCTCCTCGCTCGTCGGCATGGCCGTCATGGCGCTGGTCCCGCTGGTCACCAAGGTGATCATCGACGACGTCATCGGCGACCACTCCCGTGACATGGCCCCCTGGGCGGGAGCCCTCCTCGCCGCCGCCGTCCTCGTCTACGCCGCCACCTACGTCCGCCGCTACTACGGCGGCCGTCTCGCCCTGGACGTCCAGCACGACCTGCGGACCGACATGTTCGAGACGATCACTCGGCTCGACGGCCGTCGTCAGGACGAGCTGTCCACCGGCCAGGTCGTCGGCCGTGCGACCAGCGACCTCCAGCTGATCCAGGGCCTGCTCTTCATGCTCCCGATGACGATCGGGAACCTGCTGCTCTTCCTGATCTCCCTCGTGATCATGGCCTGGCTGTCGCTCCCGCTCACCCTGGTCGCCCTCGCCGTGGCGCCCGCCCTCGCGTACATCGCGGGGCGCAGCCGGACCAAGCTCCACCCCGCCACCTGGTACGCCCAGGCCCAGGCGGCGGCCGTGGCAGGCGTGGTCGACGGCGCCGTCAGCGGCGTGCGCGTGGTGAAGGGCTTCGGGCAGGAGGAGCAGGAGACCGGGAAGCTCCGCGAGGTGGGACGCCGGCTCTTCGCGGGGCGGCTGCGCACGATCCGGCTGAACGCCGCCTACACCCCCGCCCTGCAGGCCGTGCCCGCCCTCGGTCAGGTCGCGATGCTGGCGCTCGGCGGCTGGCTGGCCGTCGGCGGCCACATCACCCTCGGCACCTTCGTCGCGTTCTCCACCTACCTGGCCCAGCTCGTCGGCCCGGTCCGGATGCTGGCCGTGGTCCTCACCGTCGGCCAACAGGCCCGCGCGGGCACCGAGCGCGTCCTGGAGCTCATCGACACCGAGCCGTCGATGACGGACGGCGCCAAGGCACTCCCCGCGGACGCCCCGGCCACCGTCGAGTTCGACGACGTCTCCTTCGGCTACGACCCCGAGCGTCCCGTCCTCGACGGCCTCAGCTTCGAGATCCGCCCCGGCGAGACCCTCGCCGTCGTCGGCTCCTCCGGCTCCGGCAAGTCCACGGTCTCACTGCTGCTGCCCCGCTTCTACGACGTCACCCGGGGCGCGGTCCTCATCGGCGGCCACGACGTGCGCGAGCTCACCCTCGACTCGCTGCGGGCCGCGATCGGCCTCGTCCCCGAGGACTCCTTCCTCTTCTCCGACACCATCCGCGCCAACATCGCCTACGGCCGCCCCGACGCCACCCAGGAGCAGATCGAGGAGGCCGCCCGCGCCGCCCAGGCCGACCGGTTCGTCGCCGAGCTGCCCGCGGGCTACGACACGAAGGTCGGCGAGCACGGCCTCACCCTCTCCGGCGGCCAGCGCCAGCGCGTCGCGCTCGCCCGCGCGATCCTCTCCGACCCGCGCCTGCTGGTCCTCGACGACGCGACCTCCGCCGTGGACGCGGCCGTCGAGCACGAGATCCACGAGGCGCTGGGGCAGGTCATGCAGGGCCGCACCACGCTGCTGATCGCCCACCGCCGCTCCACCCTCGGCCTCGCCGACCGCATCGCCGTCCTCGACGCCGGCCGACTCGCCGACCTCGGCACCCACGAGGAGCTCCAGGAGCGCTCCGCGCTCTACCGCCGGCTGCTCACCGACCCCGACGAGCTCGGCGGCGTGTCGCCCGGCCACGCCCGGCCGGAGGCCCCCGGCGAGGACACCTCCGTCCGCGACGAGCTGGACGCCGAGTTCGACGCCGAACGCGGGGTCACCCCCCGGCTGTGGACCGGCGACCGCGAGCCGAAGGACACGGCGCTGTCCGGGACGCCCGCCACCCCCGAGCTCCTCGCCCAGGTCGAGGCGCTGCCCCCGGCCGCCGACACCCCCGGCGTCGACGAACGGCGGGCGGTCCTCCCGGAGGCGTCGTACGGCCTGCGCAGGCTGCTGCAGGGCTTCGGCGCGCCGCTCCTGGTCAGCCTCGCCCTGGTCGCCGTCGACGCCGGCATGGGCCTGCTGCTGCCGGTGATGATCCGGCACGGCATCGACCAGGGCGTGTCCCAGGCGGCGCTGGGCGCCGTCTGGACGGCCTCCCTGCTCGCCCTGCTGGCCGTGGTGGCGCAGTGGGTCGCGCAGACCGGCGAGATCCGGATGACCGGACGCACCGGCGAACGCGTCCTCTACACGCTCAGGCTGAAGATCTTCGCCCAGCTCCAGCGTCTCGGCCTCGACTACTACGAGCGGGAGCTGACCGGCCGGATCATGACGAGGATGACGACGGACGTCGACGCCCTGTCCACGTTCCTGCAGACCGGGCTGGTCACCGCCTTCGTCTCGGTCGTCACCTTCTTCGGCATCATGGTCGCCCTGCTGGTGATCGACGTGCAGCTGGCGCTGGTCGTCTTCGCGACGCTGCCGCCGCTGATCATCGCCACCTACTTCTTCCGCAAGGCCAGCGTGAAGGCGTACGAACTGGCCCGCGAGCGGGTGTCGACGGTCAACGCCGACCTCCAGGAGTCGGTGTCCGGGCTGCGGATCGTGCAGGCCTTCCGGCGCGAGCGGGACGGCGCGGCACGGTTCGCGGAACGCTCCGACAGCTACCGCCGGGCCCGCATCCGGGGACAGTGGCTGATCTCGATCTACTTCCCCTTCGTGCAGCTGCTCTCCTCGGTCGCGGCGGCGGCCGTGCTGATCGCGGGCGCGGGACGGGTCGACGCGGCGACGCTCACCACCGGCGCCCTGGTGGCCTACCTGCTGTACATCGACCTGTTCTTCGCCCCCGTGCAGCAGCTCTCGCAGGTCTTCGACGGCTACCAGCAGGCGACCGTCTCGCTGGGCCGCATCCAGGAACTGCTCCGCGAGCCGACGTCCACGCGGTCCGCCGAACGGCCGCACGAGGTGCGCTCGCTCAGTGGCGAGATCGCCTTCGAGGACGTGCACTTCCGCTACGGCACCGAGGAGGAGGCCCTCACCGGGATCGACCTGCGCATCCCGGCCGGCCAGACCGTCGCGTTCGTCGGCGAGACCGGCGCCGGTAAGTCGACCCTGGTCAAGCTGGTGGCCCGGTTCTACGACCCCACGGACGGCCGGGTCACCGTGGACGGCCGGGACCTGCGCTCCCTCGATCTGACCTCCTACCGTCACCGGCTGGGCGTCGTCCCGCAGGAGGCGTACCTGTTCCCCGGCACCGTCCGCGACGCGATCGCCTACGGCCGGCCCGACGCCTCCGACGCCGAGGTGGAGGCGGCGGCGCGGGCGGTCGGCGCGCACGAGATGATCGCCACGCTCGACGGCGGCTACCTCCATGAGGTCGCCGAGCGGGGCCGCAACCTCTCCGCCGGCCAACGCCAGCTGATCGCGCTGGCCCGCGCCGAACTCGTCGACCCGGACGTCCTGCTGCTCGACGAGGCCACGGCCGCCCTCGACCTGGCGACGGAGGCACAGGTCAACCAGGCCACCGACCGTCTGACGGGCCGCCGCACCACCCTCGTGGTCGCCCACCGGCTGACCACCGCCGCGCGCGCGGACCGGGTGGTGGTCATGGACCACGGCCGGGTCGTCGAGGACGGCACCCACGACGAGCTCGTCGCCCTGGACGGACGCTACGCCCGCCTGTGGCGCACCTTCGTGGGCGCGGCCGAGCCCGAGGAGCCGGTGAGCGCGTCCCGGTGACGGTCGCGCAACCATCGGCACATCTCGGGCGTCCGTACATCAGTACGGGATTCGCGCGCACGGCCGGGGCACAGTCGGCCGTCGCGTACGACGGACGCGGGAGGGGGCCAAGGCCGTGGGCACAGGTGCGGAACGCGCACGGAGCGCGACGGTCCGACGACTGACGGCGGCGCTGGCCGCGCTGATCGCGGCCGTCGTGCTCGCCGTCGCCGTCCCGGGCAGCGCCCAGGCGGCCACCGCCGGCTCGTCCTGCACCGGACGCAAGGTGCGCACCCTGTCCTTCTCGACCGGCTCCGTACTGATCTACCGGGACGGCGGCGTGGTCTGCGCCGTCACCGTGCAGAAGCGGCCCGGCGTCAAGCGGCTGGTGTCCGTGAGCGTCCAGGCGCGCGGACTGGTCGCCGTGCACAAGTCGCGCATGCACACGCGCAGTTCACCGGTCGCGAAGACGTACGCCGGCCACCGGCGCGTGCGGGTGACGGCAGCGGTGGGCAGCGTCTCGTACCGGTCGGGCTGGTTCCTGTGCTGACCCGGGCGGCGGCCACGCCGTACTCGTGACGCGCCAACCCCTTCTGGTGTGACCGGTGTTGCTCCGATAGCTTCCGGCGACGCACATCTGTCTCACAAGGAGGGTGCACGCGCATGCGCAAGGCGCTCAGATGGCTGCTCGCGCTCACGGTGCTCATAGGCGCGCTGAGCACGGCGGGAGCGGCGACCGCCGCCCCCACGCCGGAGGCCACCGACATCAAGGACCGGCTGCTCGCGATCCCGGGCGTCAGCCTGATCGAGGAGAAGCCGTACCCCGGGTACCGCTTCTTCGTCCTGAACTTCACCCAGCCGGTGGACCACCGGCACCCCTCCAAGGGCGCCTTCCAGCAGCGCATCACGGTGCTGCACAAGGACGTCAGCCGCCCGACGGTCTTCTACACCAGCGGCTACAACGTCTCCACCAACCCCGGCCGCCGCGAGCCCACCCAGATCGTGGACGGCAACCAGGTCTCCCTGGAATACCGCTTCTTCCCCCCGTCCCGCCCGGCCCCCGCCGACTGGTCCAAGCTGGACATCTGGCAGGCCGCGAGCGACCAGCACCGCGTCTACGCGGCGCTGAAGAAGATCTACGCGAAGAACTGGCTCTCCACGGGCGGCTCCAAGGGCGGCATGACGGCGACGTACTACGAGCGCTTCTACCCCCGGGACATGGACGGCGTGGTCGCCTACGTCGCCCCCGACGACGTCGTCGACCACGAGGACTCGGCCTACGACCGCTTCTTCGCCTCCGTCGGCACGAAGGAGTGCCGCGACCGGCTGAACGCCGTCCAGCGCGAGGCCCTGGTGCGCCGGGAGCCCCTGGAGCGCAGATACGCGGCGGAGACGGCCGCGAACGGCTACACCTTCACCACCATCGGCAGCCTGGACCGCGCCTACGAGGCGGTCGTCCTCGACTACGTCTGGGGCTTCTGGCAGTACAGCCTGCTGTCCGACTGCGCGTCGATCCCGGCCGACGCGCCCACCGCGACCGACGACGAGATCTGGGACTCGGTCGACGCGATCTCCGGCTTCTCCGCCTACACCGACCAGGGCCTGGCCACGTACACGCCGTACTACTACCAGGCGGGCACCCAGCTCGGCGCCCCCACCATCCACTTCCCGGCCATCGAGAAGAAGTACATCCGCTACGGCTACCAGCCGCCGCGCAACTTCGTCCCCCGCGACATCCCGATGCGGTTCCAGCCCGGGGCGATGCGGGACGTCGACACATGGGTGCGGCACAACGCCCGCCACATGCTCTTCGTCTACGGCCAGAACGACCCGTGGGGCTCGGAGCGGTTCCGGCTCGGCAAGGGCGCGAAGGACAGCTACGTCTTCACCGCCCCCGGCCTGAACCACGGCGCGAACGTGGCCGGCCTGGTCGCGGACCAGAAGGCGCTGGCCACGGCCCGCATCCTGGACTGGGCGGGCGTCCCGGCGCCGGCCGTGGACCGGGCGAAGCCCCTCGCGAAGTTCGACCCGAAGCTGGACGTGCGCGATGTGGAACGGGAGCCCGCGCTGCGCCCGTGAGCAGCCCGGACCGGCCGCCCCGCCGGCCGCGCGCACCCGCCCGGGTGCGTGCGGCCGACCAGGCCCGACACGGGGTCACCGGGAGTCCGGCGTCCACGGCTCCCGTCGTTCCCCCGGCCGGCCCCGGGTTCAGTACGTCAGGCCGTGGCCGATCGGGTAGAGCACGTGCGTCGGATCATCCGCCCGCTGCACGGGCACCGGCAGCTTCCCCTGCGGCCGGACCGTCCCGGCGATCACCCGCGCCGCGGCCCGCAGTTCGACGTCGGTCCAGCAGTACGTCGCCAGGCACGCCGTGACGGACGGCAGCCGTGCCACGTCGTAGGGATTGCGGACCGCCACCGCGATCACCGGCCGGCCGGTCGCCGACAGCCGCTCGACCAGTGTCCTCTGGGCGCTGTCCGCCGTGACGTTGTAGGTGGTGACCACCACGGCGGACGCCTCGCCCGCCGCCGCGACCGCCTGCGCGATCGTCTCGGCGGAGGGGGCCGTGCCCGTGGGCAGGGTCGTCGTCCGGAAGCCCTGTGCGGCGAGGGCGGCGGCGAGGACGCCGGTGGGCGGGCCCGTGGTGCCGGTGGGCGAGGCGGGATCGGCGCCGACGACCAGCAGCGCGGGGTGCGAGCGGGGCGACAGCGGGAGCACGCCGCCCTCGTTGACGAGGAGCGTCGTCGTCCGCTCGGCGAGCAGGTCGGCCGTCGCGAGGTGCTCGGGGGCGCCGACGGTCCGGGCGACCCCGGCCGGGTCGGTGTACGGATCGTCGAACAGCCCCAGCCGTTCCTTGAGCCGCAGGATGCGCAACACCGCCTCGTCGAGTCGCCCTTCGGCGAGCTCCCCGCCCCGGACGGCCTTCAGGACCGCGTTCCAGGCGACGTCCAGCTTGGGCGGGTTGAGCAGCTGGTCGACGCCGGCCTTGAGGGCGAGCACCGGGACCCGGTCGTCGCCGTACTTCGTGTGCACGCCCGCCATGTCCAGGGCGTCGGTGACCACGACGCCGTCGTACCCCAACTCCTCGCGCAGGAGCCCGGTGACGACGGGCCGGGAGAGGGTGGCCGGGTCGCCGGAGGCGTCCAGCGAGGGCACCACGATGTGCGCGGTCATCAGCGAGTCGACGCCGGCCGCGATCGCCGCCCGGAACGGCGCCGCGTCCAGCGCCTCCCACTCCTGACGGGTGTGGGTGATGACGGGGAAGCCGGTGTGGCTGTCCACGGTGGTGTCCCCGTGCCCGGGGAAGTGCTTGGCGGTCGCCGCGACCCCCGCCGCCCGGTAGCCCTCGACCTCCGCCGTGACCAGCGCGGCCACCGCGTCGGGGCCGGCGCCGAACGAGCGGACCCCGATCACCGGGTTGGCCGGGTTCACGTTGACGTCGGCGACGGGGGAGTAGTTCTGCCGGATGCCCATCGCCCGCAGCTCGGTTCCCGCGATCCGGCCGAGGGTGCGGGCGTCGTCGCGGGAACCGCCCGCGCCGATCGCCATCGCGCCGGGGAACAGGGTGGCAGGCCGGCCCACCCGGCACACCGCGCCGTGCTCCTGGTCGGTGGTGATCAGCACCGGCAGACCGCGCGGCTGCCCGAGCGAGGCCCGCTGGAGGCCGTCGGAGAGGTCCGCGATCTGCTGCGGGGCGCGGGTGTTGTGCGCCCACGCGAAGTAGATGACGCCGCCGAGCCGGTAGCGGGCGAGCAGTTCGGCGCCGGTGCGCACGCCGAAGTCGGCGAGGTTGGCTTCGGCGTCGGCAGGGTCGGGGGCGGTCGCCGAGTGGCCGTGCACCCGCGAGACGAAGACCTGGCCGACCTTCTCCTCCAGCGTCATACGGGAGAGGAGCTCGCGCGGCCGGCGCTCGTCCGCGTGCGCGGGACTTCGGACGGCGAGTGCGGCGGTGACGCCGGCGGTGGCGGCGAGGACGGTGCGTCTGGAGGGCATCGGCGCTCCTTCCGGTGGGGGGACGGCGGGGTGGGGAACCGGTGGCGCACGCTACCCGCGCGGCCGCCGCCATCGGCGCATTGGACGGGGCGCGCCGACACCGACCGACCGTGCGGCCCCCAGTGAGGCCGCAAAGCCCGCACCCCACGGCCCCCGACCCGCCCGCGGGCTCGTGCGCCGAACCGTTCGGCGCCCCGGCCGCGGACCCGCGCTCACCCGCCGCCGGATCGCCGCGGACCAAGCCGTCGATCCGCAACCCACCCGCAACCGACCCGCCGTCGACCCGGCCGTTCACCTGGACGGAACCGTCTCGTCGCTCGTCCATCCCGTGGACGTACCGGCACCGCGGGCGAGCGGCGCGGGATCATGAGGGGCATGGTCCTCGTCGACATCCCCGGTTCCAAGTCCATCACCGCCCGCGCCCTGTTCCTGGCCGCGGCCGCCGACGGCGTCACCACGCTGCAGCGCCCTCTCCGCTCCGACGACACCGAGGGGTTCGCCGAGGGCCTGACGCGGCTCGGCTACCGCGTCGGCCGGACGCCGGACGCCTGGCAGATCGACGGCCGTCCGCAGGGGCCGGCGCTCGCCGAGGCCGACGTCTTCTGCCGGGACGGCGCGACCACCGCCCGCTTCCTGCCGGCGCTCGCCGCGGCAGGCCACGGCGTGTACCGCTTCGACGCCTCCCCGCAGATGCGCCGGCGCCCCCTCCTCCCGCTCACCCGCGCCCTGCGCGATCTGGGCGTGGACGTGCGCCACGAGGAGGCGGAGGGCCACCACCCGCTGACCGTGCGGGCGGCCGGCGTCGAGGGCGGCGAGGTGGTGCTGGACGCCGGCCAGTCCTCCCAGTACCTGACCGCCCTCCTCCTGCTCGGCCCCCTGACCCGCACCGGTCTGCGCGTCACCGTCACCGACCTGGTCTCGGCGCCGTACGTGGAGATCACGCTCGCGATGATGCGGGCGTTCGGGGTGCAGGTCGGACGCGAGGGGGACACGTACGTCGTCCCGCCCGGCGGCTACCGCGCCACGACGTACGCGATCGAGCCGGACGCCTCCACCGCGAGCTACTTCTTCGCGGCGGCGGCGCTGACCGGCGGCGAGGTGACCGTGCCGGGCCTCGGCGAGGACGCGCTCCAGGGCGACCTCGGCTTCGTGGAGGTGCTGCGGCGGATGGGCGCCCGGGTCGACGTCGGCGCGGACCGCACGACCGTGGCGGGGACCGGCGAACTCCGGGGCGTCACCGTCAACATGCGGGACGTCTCCGACACCATGCCGACCCTCGCCGCGCTCGCCCCCTTCGCCACCGGCCCGGTGCGCATCGAGGACGTGGCGAACACCCGCGTGAAGGAGTGCGACCGGCTGGAGGCCTGCGCGGAGAACCTGCGGCGGCTCGGCGTCGAGGTGGCCACCGGCCCCGACTGGATCGAGATCCGGCCCGACGCGAGCGGCTCTCCCGCCCCCGGCGCTCCCACGGGCGCCGACATCAAGACCTACGGCGACCACCGCATCGTCATGTCCTTCGCGGTGACGGGACTGCGTGTCCCCGGAATCTCGTTCGACGACCCCGGCTGCGTCCGCAAGACCTTCCCCGGTTTCCACGAGGCGTTCGGGCAGCTGGCGAAGGCACTGCGGAAGGACGTCGTCGGGTGACTTTCACACTGGAGGGACCGGTGCTCGAGGGCGCGCTGGTGCGCCTGGAGCCGCTGGAGCACCGGCACGCGGCCGGACTGGCGGCGGCCGCCGAGGAGAACCGGCAGACGTACGCCTTCACCTGGGTCCCGCGCGCGGACGAGATGGGCGACTACGTCGACGCCCAGCTCGCCCGCGCGGCCACGGGCCGGCTCGCGCCCTACGCGCAGATGTCCCTCGCCTCCGGCCGAGTGGTCGGCGCGACCGCGTACCTGGAGCCGCGTTCCTGGCGGACCGACGAACAACTCGACGCCGTGGAAGTCGGTTACACCTGGCTGGCCGGCTCCGCCCAGGGCACGGGCATCAACGCCGAGGCCAAACTGCTCCTCTTCCGGCACGCCTTCGAACAGTGGCGCGTCTCCCGGGTGGACCTGAAGACGGACGCCCGCAACAGCCGCTCCCGCGCCGCCATCGCGAGCGTCGGCGCCCGCTTCGAGGGCGTCCTGCGCAACTGGTCCCGCTCCTGGGCGCCGGGCGAGGACGGCCTCCTGCGCGACTCCGCGATGTTCGCGGTCACGGCCGACGAATGGCAGGACTGCGAGCGGCGGCTGGCGCAGCGGGTGGCGCGGTTCCTGCCGGCGGCACGGTGAGCACAGCGAGGTACGTCGCACGTGAGCTCCGCGAGCTATGCCGCACGGTGAGCACCGCGCGGGAGGCAGCACGGTGAGCTCCGCGAGCTACGCCGCACGGTGAGCACCGCGCGGGACGCGGCACGGCGCTCCGACCGGCCCGGGGAGGTCCTGGCCCGGCCAGGCCTCAGGCGGAGTCGTTCAGGAGCCGGCCGAGGTGCGCGCGTCCGGCGTCAAGGAGCCCCTCGAGTGGCGCGGCGGCCTCGTACCAGCGCTTCTCGTACTCCCAGCACAGCCACCCGTCCCACTCGTGGCGCGTCAGCACCTCCACGCACTCGGCGAGCGGCAGCACCCCCGTGCCCAGGGCCAGCGGCGTGGTGTCGTCGGCCGACGCGATGTCCTTGACCTGCACATAGCCGAGGTAGGGGGCGAGTGCCGCGTACGTCTCCTGCGGCTGTTCGCCGCCCAGCCAGGTGTGCATCACGTCCCACAGCGCGCCGACCTGCCGGTGCCCGACGAGGCCGAGCACGCGGGTGGCGTCCGCGCCGGTGCGATGGGAGTCGTGGGTCTCCAGCAGGACGCGCACGCCGAGGTCGGCGGCGAACTCGGCGGCGACGGCGAGCCGTCGGGCGGCGACGGCGTCGGCCTCGGCGGGGGACTGCCCGTCCGCGCCGCCGGGGAAGACGCGGACGAACGGCGCCCCGAGATCGCGGGCGAGACCGGCGAGGGCGCGGATCTCGTCGATGACGGCCTCGTCGTCTCCCGGCGCGGCGACGCGCGCGTACCCGGCGAGCCCCAGCACCTCGACGCCGGCCGCCTTGAACGCGGCGGCCGCTTCGGACCGCTCGTCGGGGCTCAGCCCCGGATGGACCGGCTCCTCGGGATGGGCGCGCAGCTCCACGCCGTGATAGCCGTGCGCGACCGCGAGCCGCAGCACCTGGGGGAGGGGCAGACCGGGAACACCGAGAGTGGAGAAGGCGAACTTCATGCCTCCACTCTCACCCGGACCCGGGGCCGGGTCCAGTAAGGCGGGACATGCGGCCGTCGATGGCGTCGCCCGGCGCTGCGCCGCCCCACCCCCTGAGGGCCCGGCCCGGGCCACGGATCGGCTCAGGGCCCAGCCCCGGCCGACCGGACGACCTCGAGGAGTTCGAGGAGTTCGAGGAGCCCGGCCCTCCCGCAGTCGGCGGGAAGGCTCACGCCTGCGGGCCGCCGGACGGCGCCGGCTGCGCTGCCTGGGCCGCCTCGCCGGAAGCGGCCGGCTGTCCGGCCCGAGCCGACTGCTTCTCGCCGGCGGCGCCCCGCTGTGCGGCCCGGGTCGTCCGCTTCTCCTCCGAGGCCGCTCGCGGTACGCCCGAGGACCCCCGCACCATCAACTCGCCCCGCACCGTGGCGATACCGCCGGGCGGCGGCTCCTCGCGGCCCATGGCGATGCGGCCCGCCCGCGCTCCCGCCTCGGCCAGCGGCAGCCGCACGGTGGTCAGGGAGGGCACCACGTCGATGCTGAAGGGCAGGTCGTCGAAGCCGGCCACCGAGACGTCGTCCGGGATGCGCAGGCCCGAGTCGCGCAGGGCGGCGCAGGCGCCGAGGGCGACGGAGTCGTTGGCGGCCACCACCGCCGTCAGGGACGGGTCGCGGCGCAGCAGCTCCAGCGTCGCCTCGTAGCCGGCCCGCCGGTCGTAGGGCCCGTGCACGGTCCAGCGCGGGTCCTCCTCGACGCCGGCCGCGGCCAGTGCCGCCCGATGGCCCTCCAGCCGGTGCCGGGTGGTCGTGCGCTCCTCGGGTCCGGCGATGTAGCCGAGCCGCCGGTGTCCGAGGCCGAGGAGGTGCTCGGTCAGCTCACGCCCGCCCCCGCGGTTGTCGAAGGTCAGCGCTATGGCCGAGGTGTCCGGAGCCGGCGGCCGGCCGCACAGGACCACGCGGGTGCCCGCTTCGCCGAGTCTGCGCAGCTTGGACGCCACCGCCGACGCGTGCGGCTCGTCCTCCACGGCCCCGCCGGTCAGCACCACGGCCGCGGCGCGCTGCCGCTGGAGCAGCGTCAGATAGGTCAGCTCGCGTTCCGGCGAGCCCCCGGTGTTGCAGACCACCGCGAGCCGTTCGCCCCCGGCCCGGCCGCCCGGTCCCCCGATCTCCGACTGGATCGCGCTCGCCATGATCCCGAAGAAGGGGTCCGCGATGTCGTTCACCAGGATGCCCACGAGGTCGGAGGTCGCCGCCGCCAGCGCGCTCGCCGGCCCGTTCAGCACGTAGTCCAGCTCGTCGACCGCTCGCAGCACCCGTTCCCGGGTGGAAGCGGCGACGGGATAGTTTCCGTTCAGCACGCGCGACACCGTCGCGGGCGAGACCTGCGCGCGGGCCGCCACGTCCGCCAGGGTCACCGTCATCTCGTCAGTCCTCCGGTCACGCATCTCGTCGTACGTCGTCATCCGCCCTGGTGGACCGTGCCGTGGTGAGCGCGGTTCCGGGCGTGTCGAGCAGACCTTACGGCCCGGGACCCCTGTTGTTCGCCCCCTCGAACAACTCGGGATGGACACGGTCTTGTCCGGACCACCGGTCAGAGGCTAGCTTCTTCCTGTATAGAAAGCGCTTGCTGTAACGCTGATCAGGAATGAGGCGTACGCGGCGCGCACAACCGCGTACGGAACGCGCAGGCACGCTGCGCACGACGCCTACGAAGGGATCGACGTGACACGCAAGACGGTGCGTATCGCCATGAACGGCGTGACCGGGCGCATGGGGTACCGCCAGCACCTCGTCCGCTCCATCCTGGCCCTCCGCGAGCAGGGCGGCCTCGACCTCGGCGACGGCACCGTGCTGTGGCCGGAACCGGTCCTCGTCGGCCGTCGTGAACACGCCCTGAAGACGCTTGCCGCACAGCACGGACTGGACCCGAAGAACGTCTCCACCGACCTCGACGCGGTCCTCGCCGACCCGACCGTCGAGATCTACTTCGACGCCCAGGTCACCTCCGCCCGCGAGGAGGCGATCAGGAAGGCGGTCGCCGCCGGCAAGCACATCTACACCGAGAAGCCCACCGCGACCGGTCTCGAAGGCGCCCTGGAGCTGGCCCGGCTGGCCACCGCCGCCGGCGTCAAGCACGGCGTCGTCCAGGACAAGCTCTTCCTGCCGGGCCTGCTCAAGCTCAAGCGCCTCATCGACGGCGGCTTCTTCGGCCGGATCCTCTCCATCCGCGGCGAGTTCGGCTACTGGGTCTTCGAGGGCGACTGGCAGGCCGCGCAGCGCCCGTCCTGGAACTACCGCGCGGAGGACGGCGGCGGCATCGTCGTCGACATGTTCCCGCACTGGGAGTACGTCCTGCACGAGCTGTTCGGCCGGGTGAAGTCCGTCCAGGCACTCACCGCCACCCACATCCCGCAGCGCTGGGACGAGCAGGGCAAGCCCTACGACGCCACCGCCGACGACGCGGCCTACGGCGTCTTCGAGCTCGACGGCGGGGCCATCGCGCAGATCAACTCCTCCTGGACCGTCCGCGTCAACCGCGACGAGCTGGTCGAGTTCCAGGTCGACGGCACCGAGGGCTCGGCCGTCGCCGGACTGCGCAACTGCCGCGTCCAGCACCGCTCCGCGACCCCCAAGCCGGTCTGGAACCCCGACATCCCCGCCACCGAGGTCTTCCGCGACCAGTGGCAGGAGGTCCCCGACAACGGCGAGTTCGACAACGGCTTCAAGGCCCAGTGGGAGCTGTTCCTCAAGCACGTCTACGCCGACGCCCCCTACCACTGGGACCTGCTGGCCGGCGCCCGCGGCGTCCAGCTCGCCGAGCTCGGCCTGAAGTCCTCCGCCGAGGGCCGCCGCCTCGAGGTCCCGGAGGTCACGCTGTGACCCTCCGGCTGCCCGACGCCGACGGCGGCCTGCGGACCTATGAACCCCGCACCGAGCCGCTCGCCCTCACCACCGGCGCACCCTTCACCTCCCGCACGGTCTACTCGGCGGCGCACGTCGTCGCCGACCCCTTCGCGGACGTGTCGCCCGACTCGCCCGCCGCCGTCGACTGGGACGCCACCCTCGCCTTCCGCCGCCACCTGTGGTCCCACGGACTCGGCGTCGCCGAGGCGATGGACACCGCGCAGCGCGGCATGGGCCTGGAATGGGCGGGCGCGGCCGAACTGATCCGCCGCTCCGCCGCCGAGGCCAAGGCCGTCGGCGGCCGTATCGCCTGCGGCGTCGGCACCGACCAGCTCACCGCCGGCGGGACGCTCGCCGAGGTCCGCGCGGCCTACGAGGAGCAGCTCGCCCTCGTCGAGGCCTCCGGCGCGCACTCCATCCTGATGGCCTCGCGCGCCCTGGCCGCGGCGGCGACGGGCCCCGAGGACTACCTGGACGTCTACGGCCATCTGCTGCGCCAGTCCGCCGAGCCGGTGATCCTGCACTGGCTGGGCCCGATGTTCGACCCGGCGCTGGAGGGCTACTGGGGCTCCTCCGACCTGGACGCGGCCACGGACACCTTCCTCGAGGTCATCGCCGCCCACCCCGACAAGGTGGAGGGCATCAAGGTCTCGCTGCTGGACGCCGGGCGCGAGATCGACATCCGGCGCAGGCTGCCGCAGGGCGTGCGCTGCTACACCGGCGACGACTTCAACTACCCGGAGCTGATCGCGGGCGACGAGAAGGGCTTCAGCCACGCCCTCCTCGGCATCTTCGACCCGCTGGGCCCCTTGGCGGCGGAGGCGGTCCGCGTCCTCGACACGGGGAACGTAACGGGTTTCCGCTCGTTGCTGGACCCGACGGTCGAACTCTCCCGCCACCTCTTCCAGACCCCCACCCGCTTCTACAAGACGGGTGTGGTGTTCCTGGCCTGGCTGGCAGGACACCAGTCGCACTTCACGATGGTCGGCGGCCTGCAGTCGGCCCGTTCCCTCCCGCACTTCGCCCGCGCCTACGAACTCGCCGACGGTCTGGGCCTGTTCCCCGACCCGAAGCTGGCCGAGGAGCGGATGAGGAACCTGCTCGCCCTGTACGGAGTGTCCCAGTGAGCGACCCGGATCTGACCCGCTTCTCCATCAACCAGATGACGGTGAAGCAGCTGTCGCTGCCCGAACTGGTCGCCGCCTGCGGTGACCTGGGCGTGACGAACGTCGGCCTGTGGCGCGAGCCGGTGCAGACCTACGGCGTGGAGGCGACCGCGAAGCTGGTCAGCGACGCGGGCCTGACGGTGACGACCCTGTGCCGCGGCGGCTTCCTGACCGCGATCGACCCGGACGCGCGGGCGGCGGCCCTCGCCGACAACCGCCGGGCGGTCGACGAGGCGGCGGCCCTCGGCACCGAGGTGCTCGTCCTGGTGTCCGGAGGCCTGCCCGCCGGGTCCAAGGACCTGCACGGCGCCCGTGAACGCATCGCGGACGCCCTCGCCGAACTCGGCCCGTACGCCGAGGAGCACGGGGTGAAGCTGGCCATCGAACCGCTGCACCCCATGTACGCCGCCGACCGCTGTGTGGTCTCGACGCTCGCCCAGGCCCTCGACCTGGCCGAACGCTTCCCGGCCCACCAGGTCGGCGTCACGGTCGACACCTACCACATCTGGTGGGACGACCAGGCGCCCGCACAGATCGCCCGGGCAGGTGCGGGCGGCCGCATCCACACCTTCCAGCTCGCCGACTGGACGACGCCGCTGCCCGAGGGCGTCCTGACCGGCCGCGGCCAGATCGGCGACGGCGCGATCGACATGCGTGAGTGGCAGGGCTACGTGGAGGCGGCCGGTTACACGGGCGCGATCGAGGTCGAGCTGTTCAACGACGGCCTGTGGGCGCGGGACGGCCGCGAGGTCCTGACGGAGACGGCGGAGCGGTTCCTGGCGCACGTGAACCGGTAGCCCCCCGTCACCAGAGGGATCACCGTCCCGGACCACACGGCCCACCGGGTCCGGGACGGCCCGAGGGCTGCTCGTGTCGCTGCGGCGAGCGGTCAGCCGTAGTGGTATCGGGCCTTGAGAACCACGACAGCCTTGTCCTCCACGGCGTACACCAGACGGTGCTCGTCATTGATCCGGCGGGACCAGAACCCTGACAGCTCGCCCCTCAGGGGCTCCGGCTTCCCGATCCCCGCGAAGGGATCGCGTCGGCAGTCGTCGATCACCTTCGCCAGACGGCGGCACATCTTCGGATCGGCCGTCGCCCAATACGCGAAGTCGTCCCATCCGTCGGGAGTGAAGCGGATGTCTCTCACCCCTCACCCTCCGCGGCGGCGTACAGCTCGTCGACGGTCTTCTCGACGGTTTCCCCGGCTTTGTAGGCTGCGACCGCCCTCATCAGGCGCGCCGCGTTGGCGGGGGACCGCAGGAGGTACACGGTTTCCTGCCATGCCCGGTAGTCATCGGCGGACATCAGTACCGCGTCGCCCGACCTGGAGGTGATCTCCACGACGGTGTGGTCGTTGTTGACCTGCTCGATGAGGGGGAACAGGGTCTTCCTCGCCTCGCTGGCACTTATCGACATCGTGGACTCCTCTTCTCATGCCGGTACAAGAAAACGGTACCAGTAGTGGTGCGAGTTTTTGGTACCAGAAGCGGCCGTCAGAGGACGGTGCCTTGCCGCGGGTGCCGTGCGACGGCCGCTGGGACGTGCGGTGCCCGCAGGCTCTTCCCCGTCAGCGCTCCCTGTCCGCCGCCATGATGCCGACGCATTCCTCGAGCGCGGCGTGCAGCGACGGTACGAACGCGGCGAGTTCGGCGTCGGACGACCTGCCGGCCTCCAGCACGGCCCCGACGACCGTCACCAGGACGGCGGAGGCCTTCAGCGCGTGCGCGTCGGCCAGTTCCTCCAGCACACCGCCGGGTTGCGTGAGCACGAACGCCTCCTTGCCGGTGGCGGGGTCGACGCCGACGCTGCGGAATCGCTTCGCGCTCATACGGCGGCCCGCACGGGGACGTAGTCCTGCCCCATGGTGGCGAGGACCGCGGCGCGCCGCCGCTCCCGCTGAAGCCGCTCGCGGTCCAGCGCGTCACGTTCGCGTTCCCAGACGGCGAGGTACGGCCTCACCAGCGGCAGGCCGTCGGCGAGGAGCACGTCCGCGGGGCACGGCCGCCTACGGCACGGGGGGACGGGTCGCGCGGTCCGAAGCGCCGGGCGGCCGGGTGCGCGGTGCGCTCCGCGGGGCGGCAGGAACAGGCTCAGGATCGCGGCAAGTAGGCTGCGCACAGGTCGACTCCTAGCGTCGGCTGAGCCCCGGCATGGAAGCTCTCACCCTTCCCGCCGGGGCGCTTTCATTGGACGGTCCTCATCGTATCGCCTTGTATCGACTCGTCGCGATACGTATCTCAAAGTGTGGGGAGTACGCCCGTTGCCTAGCGTCGACTCCATGAACCCCGACGCTGAAATCGACCATGGCGCGCCACTGACCCCGTACCGGCAGCTCGCCGAGATTCTGCGGGCGCAGATCCGACGCGGCGACTGGCAGCCCGGGCGGATGCTGCCGAGCGAAGCTCAGCTCGTGCAGAGGTACGGCATTGCGCGGACGACCGTGCGGCGAGGACTCGGCCTGCTGGCGGACGAAGGCTGGGTGTACGCCGTTCCACAACGCGGCTGGTTCGTCTCCGACCCCCTGCCGCCCGCCCTCGAATCGCCCGCGCCGCCTGCCCAGTAGTGGTTGGTACGGTCAGCGGGTGGACAAGATCAGCCCAGATTCGCCGCAGTACGTCTATGAACAGCTCGCCGCGATCATCGAGCGGAAGATCCGTTCCGGTGAGTACCCGCCGGGCACCAGGCTGCCGGGTGAACTGACCATGACGCACGAGCACAAGGTCGGTCCGGGCACGGTGCGCCGCGCTCTGGACATCCTTCGGGACAGAGGCCTGGTGGTGACCGTACGAGCCCGGGGTTCGTTCGTCTCCGACCCCCTGCCGCCCGCGCCCGGGGCGCCCGTGCCGCCTGCCTAGTGCCGCCGGCTCCGGGAGTGACGAAGGGGCCGCCCCCGCCGGTGTGAGCGGTGGGCGGCCCCGGTGACGTCAGGGCGTGACGCGGCGGATCAGTCGGGCAGGCGGTCCAGCAGCCAGGTGCACAGCTCCTCGGTGATCCCGGTGTGCGGCGTGGTCGCCGACGAACAGACGAATTCGTCCAGCTCGCTGTCGTCCGGGGACAGTTCGTCGACCTTTGCGTACAGGTCCGCCTGCGTCTCGAAGTCACGGATGGCGACCGCGCTCACCGACGGTACGAAGCAGACCTCCTCGTGCCGCAGGTCCACCGTGCCGCCGAGCTTCTCCATCGCGTCGGCGAGGATCTTGTACGTGTGCAGGGTGCCGCCAGGCGCGCCGTCCAGCTCCGGGAAGCCGTCGGTGGTGATGGTGTCCTCGGCCGGGGGGAAGCGCCGGTTCAGGTAGGCGACCGTCACGTCGTCGCCCTGGGCCTGCGTGTAGAAGGTGGTGCCCGGGTAGATCCGGTCGATCCGCAGCGCGATGTCACCGGGCGCGACGTCCGGCAGGCCGATCCCGTCGCCGCGTCCGTTGGCGATGGCGAGGGTGCGCGGGATCCGCGGCCAGCCGCCCACCCGGTCGAGCGCGGCCAGGAACTCGGTGCGCTCCGGGGCGACGTCGATCTTCCCGGTGTCCTTGTCGTAGTGCCGCCACAGCATCTGACGGGCCGCCGGGCTGTCCATCTGCTTCGCGAAGTCGTTCGCGAACGGGATGAAGTACGAGAACGCCTGCACGCCGATGGGGATGGAGGCGCCGCGGTGCGGGCTGTCGTACGAGAAGTACAGCGCGGTCTGGTGGTGCATCCGCTGCGTCTCGAGCTTGGCCAGCGCGTAACGGGTGACGATGCCGCCCATGCTGAACCCGCCGACGACCAGGGGTGCGTCGCCCTGCTTCTCGGCGTTGGCGCGCATGATCGCGGCCACCGCGGCTTCCGCGTTGTCCAGGATCGACGCGTGGCGCTCCTCGAACCCGAGCAGGATCACGTCCCTGCCGCGTCGGCGCAGTTCGCTGATGAAGGGGAAGCCGCCCTCCAGCCCCTGGTACAGCTTGTCGAGCTCGCTGCGGCCGAGGTTGAAGCCGTCGGCCATGATCACGGGACGGACGAGATTGCCGGGGGTGGTGTTGCCCTCGCCCCGGAAGATCCAGGCGAAGCCGTTCGGCAGGGTCCAGTCCTCGTGGTCCGGTACCGCGACCGGGCTGGCGGGTGCGGCGGTGACGGCGGCACCGAGGGTGAACGCGCCGACGTTGGGCTCGGCTGTCTCCGACATGGTCGTGCTCCTTGTGGGAGGGATGGTGAACGACCACATCATGGGGGGCGATTTGCCCGGATCACCCGTTTGACCAGCGCGGTTCATTACAAGTGATGCAATGAGCCCGGAAGGTGTTTGATGCGTCTGGCATGTGCCTTCGGCCTGTTCTGTTCGCTCCGCTGTTCGCACCGCTGTGGGCGTCGCACGCGCTGCCAGAAATTTTCCGGAAGCCGTGCAACCCTTCCGCACCACCGTGTGTCGTATGTGGCATCAGGGCTTCTGGAGGGGGATCCGGGGGGATCGCGGGGGTTCTGGTACGGAGGGGAAAAGCCGAGGGGGCCTGGTCGACAGACCAGACCCCCTCGAAGCTTTTCCCGCCGGCCGGCGGGCCGCCGGGGACGGATTTCAGAAGAACACCCCGCACCGGAGCAGCACGTTCGCGTACGGCCGGGCCTCGCCCGTGCGCACCACCAGCCGGGCTCCGGCCGACAGCTCCTTCAGCTCCTCGTGCGAGACGTACGACAGCGCCCGGAAGCGGCCCGCCAGCAGTCCGGCCGCGGCCGGGTTCGCCTCCCGGACCTCCTCCGCCGCCGTCGCCCCCTCCACGACCAGCTCGTCCAGCAGCCCGTCGACCACCTCCGCGAACGACGGCACGCCCGCCCGGAACGCCAGGTCGACGACCCGGGGACCGTCCGGGATCGGCATGCCGGCGTCGCACACCAGCACCCCGTCGCCGTGCCCCAACTCGGCCAGCGCCCCGGCGAGATGACGGTTGAGGATCCCGGCCTTCTTCACCGGACCTCCCCGTCCCCGGAGGTGAGCGCCGCGACCTCGTCCGCCGTCGGGAACGACTCCTGCGCTCCTGGCCGGGTCACGGCCGCCGCCCCGACCCGGGCCGCGTACGCCGCCGCCTCGGCCAGGGAGGACCCCGTGCCCAGCCGCCACGCCAGCGCCGCCGTGAAGGCGTCGCCCGCACCCGTCGTGTCCACGGCGTCCACCCGCACCGACGGCACCCGCGTGACGTCCTGATCGGACGAGGCGACCAGCGCGCCCTCCGCGCCCAGCGTCACCACCACCGACTTCGGCCCCCTGGCGAGCAGGGTCCGCGCCCAGTCCTCGGGCTTCCCGCCGGGGAGCTCCTCGCCGAGGATGACCTTCGCCTCGTGCTCGTTGACGATCAGCGGGTCGCAGGCTGCCAGCACCTCGGCCGGCAGGGGGCGCGGCGGGGACGGGTTCAGCACGAACCGGCTGCCGGGCGCCAGGTTCCGCACCACCTCCACGACCGTCTCCAGCGGGATCTCCAGCTGCGCCGACACCACCCGTGAGGCGTGGACGAGACCCGCCGCCGCGCGGACGTCCGCCGGTGTCAGGTGCCCGTTGGCTCCCGGTGACACCACGATGCTGTTGTCGCCCGACGGGTCCACGGTGATCAGCGCGACGCCCGTCGGAGCCCCGCCCGCGAGGACGCCGGCCGTGTCGACCCCGGCCGCCCGCTGGGAGTCGAGCAGCAGCCGCCCGTGGGCGTCGTCGCCGACCCGGGCCAGCAGGGCCGTACGGGCGCCGAGCCGGGCGGCCGCGACGGCCTGGTTCGCGCCCTTGCCGCCGGGATGGACGGCCAGGTCGGAACCGAGGACCGTCTCCCCGGCGGCGGGCCTGCGCTCGACGCCGATCACCAGGTCGGCGTTGGCCGACCCTACGACCAGAAGGTCGTGGTCGTACATGAAGTGACTCCCCTGATACGTGACTCGGGGCGACGGCCCCCGGAGAAGTCCCCGGGGCGACCGCCGCCCGCCCGCCGAATGTCAGCCGCTGAAGCCGGCCACGTTCTCCTTCGTGACCACCTTCACCGGCACCTTCACCGTCTCCTCGACCTTCTTGCCCTGCAGCGCCTTCACCGCGTTGTCCACGGCGATCCTCCCCAGCTGCGACGGCTGCTGCGCGACGGACGCGTACAGCGTCCCCTGTTCAACGGCCTTCAGCCCGTCCGGGGTTCCGTCGAAACCGACGACCTGGACCGACGTGCCGGCCTTCGCGCCGAGCGCCTTGATCGCGCCGAGCGCCATCTCGTCGTTGGCGGCGATGACGCCCTGCACGTCCGGGTGCGCCTGGAGCAGGTTCGACATCACGTCGAGCCCCTTGGTGCGGTCGAAGTCGGCCGGCTGCTGGGCGAGCACCTGGATGCCCGGGTAGGCCTTCAGCCCCTTGGCGAAGCCCTCCGCCCGCTCCCGCGCCGCCGATGTGCCGGCCTGGCCCTGGAGGATCACGATCTTGCCGGTGCCGCCGAGCTTCTCGGCGACCGTCCTCGCGGCCAGCTCGCCGCCCGCCACGTTGTCGGAGGCGACCAACGCGTCCACCGTGGCCTTGTTGACGCCCCGGTCGACCGCGATGACCGGGATCTTCGCCTTGTCGGCGGCCTTCACCGAGTTGCCCGCCGCGTCCGAGTCCACCGGGTTGACGATGATCGAGTCGAGGCCCGAACTGGTGAAGTTCTGCAGCTGGTTGGCCTGCTGCGAGGCGTCGTTCTGGGCGTCGGTGACGGTCAGGTCGACGCCCAGCTTCTTCGCCTCGGCCTTCGCGCCCGACTGGATCTGCACGAAGAACGGGTTGTTCAGCGTGGACAGGGCCAGACCGATCCGCGGGTTCGCGGTCGACGAGCCGCCGCCGTGCAGGAACGAGGTCGCGCCCACGATCGCCACGGTGACGACCGCCGCGAGTCCGTACGTCGCCGCCTGCCGGCCCTTGCTCCCGCCCGAGCCGGTCCCGGCCGCCACCGGAGTCGCCCCCGCCTTGCGGCGCACGGTGTCCAGCAGCACCGCCAGCGCGATGACGACGCCGATGACGACCTGCTGCCAGAAGGCGGAGACCGACAGCAGGTTCAGGCCGTTGCGCAGCACCGCGAGGATCAGCGCGCCGATCAGGGTGCCGGAGGCCTTGCCCGTGCCGCCCGCGAGGGAGGCGCCGCCGATGACGACCGCGGCGATCGCGTCCAGCTCGTAGCCGTCGGCGGCCTGCGGCTGCGCCGAGGACAGCCGGGCGGCGAGCACGACGCCCGCCACGGCCGCGAACACCCCGGACAGCGCGTAGATCGCGAGCTTCTGCTTCTTCACCCGCAGACCCGACAGCCGGGCCGCCTCCTCGTTGCCGCCGATCGCGTACATCGAACGCCCGATGTACGTGCGGCCGAGCACGAACGCCGCGAGCAGACCCATCACGATCATGACGAGCACCGGCGCCGGCAGCCAGCCGCCGAGCGTGTCGCCGAGGTGCGAGACCGAGTCGGGGAAGGCGATCGGGGAGCCCTCGGAGATCACCAGCGACAGACCGCGCGCCACGGAGAGCATCGCGAGCGTCGCGATGAACGGCGGCAGCTTGCCGTACGCGATGAGGAAACCGTTCACCAGACCGGCCGCGACGCCGGTGGCGACGGCCAGCACCACCGCCAGGACCACCGGCACGCCGTGCTGGGTCGCACTCCAGGCGAGCACGGTGGCCGACAGCGCCGCCACCGAGCCGACCGACAGGTCGATGCCCGCCGCGACGATCACGAAGGTCACGCCGAAGGCGAGGATGGCGGTCACGGCCGCCTGGACGCCCACGTTGAGCAGGTTGTCCGTGGTCAGGAAGTCGCCCGACAGCGCCGACATGGCGATGACGAGGACGATCAGCGCGGTGAGCGCGCCGTTGTCGAGCAGCAGACGGCGGACCGCCGCGGCGCCGCCGCCGGCGCCCGTCGAGCTCAGATGCGTGTCAGCGGCCACGGCCGGCCTCCACTTCAGTGGTCGGAGGGGTGTCAGGGGTGTCAGGGGTACTACGGGTGTCAGGGGTGTCAGGGGTGTCAGGGGCACCGGGGGCGCTACCGGGATTGCTCACGGCCAGGGCCATCACGGTGTCCTGGCTCGCGTCCTGCGCCGACAGCTCGCCGGCGATCCGGCCCTGGGCCATCACCAGCACCCGGTCGCTCATGCCGAGCACCTCGGGCAGATCGCTGGAGATCATCAGGACGGCGGCGCCGGCCGCCGTCAGCTCGTTGATCAGCTGGTAGATCTCGACCTTCGCGCCGACGTCGATGCCGCGCGTCGGCTCGTCGAGGATCAGCACCCTGGTGTCGGCCAGCAGCCACTTGCCGATGACGACCTTCTGCTGGTTGCCGCCGGACAGGGTGCGCACCTGCTGGCCGAGCCCGGCCATCCGCACGCCGAGCTGCTCGGCGATCCGCGCCGCCGCCTCGTGCCGGCCCTTGAGGTCCACCAGCCCGCCACGGGTCGCGGCCCGCATGGTCACGAGCCCGAGGTTCTCCTCGACCGACTGGTCGAGCACCAGCCCCTGGCCCTTGCGGTCCTCGGGCACGAGCCCGATCCCGGCGGCCATCGCGGCCGGCACGTCGTGCCCGGGCACCCGGTCGCCCCCGACCCGCACGGCGCCCCGGTCGTACGGGTCCGCCCCGAAGACGGCCCGTACCACTTCGGTACGACCCGCGCCGACCAGCCCGGCGATGCCGACGACCTCACCGGCGTGCACCTCGAAGCTGACGTCGTGGAAGACGCCGTCCCGCGTCAGGCCCTCGACGGACAGCAGCGCGGCCCCCGTCCCGGCGCGCTGCCTCGGGTACTGCTGCTCGATGGAACGGCCCACCATGAGCCGGACGAGCTCGTCCTCGGGCGTCGAGGCGGGCACCTGGCCGACCGACCTCCCGTCCCGGATGACCGTGACCCGGTCGCCGAGGGCGGCGATCTCCTCCAGGTGATGCGTGATGAAGACGATGCCGACGCCGTCCTCGCGCAGCCTGCGCACGATGCCGAAGAGCTTCTCGACCTCCTCGGAGGTCAGCACGGCGGTCGGCTCGTCCATGATCAGCACGCGGGCGTCCAGGCTCAGCGCCTTGGCGATCTCCACCATCTGCAGCCATGCGATGCCGAGTTCGCGCACCCGCGCGCGGGGCGACACGTTCACCCCGACCCGCTCCAGCAGGACGGCGGCGTCCGCCTCCATCCTCTTCCGGTCGATCATCCCGAAGCGGCGCGGCTGCCGTCCCAGGAAGATGTTCTCGGCGACCGTCAGATCGGGTACGAGAGTGAACTCCTGGTAGATGGTCGCGATCCCGAGGCGCTCGGAGTCCTGCGCGCCCTGGATGCGCACCTCCTCGCCGCCCGCCAGGATCCGCCCGGCGTCGGGCGTGTAGGCGCCGGAGAGCATCTTGATGAGGGTGCTCTTGCCCGCGCCGTTCTCACCGAGCAGCACGTGCACCTCGCCCCGGCGCAGGTCGAAGTCGACGCCGTCGAGCGCGACCACCCCGGGGAAGGACTTGCGTATGCCCTCAATGCGCAGCAACTCGTCCGCGTTGCTCACGTCTGGCTCCTGTTCGTTGCGGGGGACTCGCCGCACGACCGGCGTACGACGAGACGGGCGGCGAAGGTGACGGACCGGGGCGGCCGCCCCTCGATGCGGTCGACGAGCGCTCGCACGGCGGCCCGACCGAGCTCTCCGGTCGGCTGGGCGATGGCGGTGACGGGCGGGTCGGTGTGCACGAACCACGGGATGTCGTCGAACGCGGCGAGCGCCAGGTCGTCCGGAACGCGCAGCCCCCGCGCGCGTACGGCGTCCAGCGCGCCCAGCGCCATCAGGTTGTCGGCGGCGAACACGACCTCGGGCGGCTCGGGCAGGTCGAGGAAGCCCTCGGTGACCCGCCGCCCGCTCTCCGCCTGGAAGTCGCCCTGACCGATGTAGGCGTCGGGGAGGGGAAGGCCGTACTCGGCCAGGGCGGCCCGGAACGCGTCGACGCGCTCGCTGCCGGTGGTGGTGGCCGCCGGGCCCGCGATGATGGCGAGCCGCCGGTGTCCGAGCCCGTGCAGATGCGCCACGAGGTCGCGCACGGCGGCCCGTCCGTCCGCCCGCACCACGGGCACGTCGACGCCCGGGATCCACCGGTCGACGAACACCATCGGGGTGCCCCCGCGCGCGGCGTCCAGCATCAGCGGCGAGCCGCCGTCGGTGGGGGAGACGAGGAGCCCGTCGATGCGGCGGTCCAGCAGGTTGCGCACATGGTGGTCCTGGAGGTCGGGCCGCTCGTCGGCGTTGCCGATGATGACGCTGTAGCCGAGCGCGCGGGCCGCCTCCTCGACGGAGCGGGCCAGTTCGGTGAAGTAGGGGTTCATCACGTCGCTGATGACCAGGCCGAGGGTGTGGGTCTGGTCGGTGCGCAGCGACCGGGCCACGGCGTTCGGGCGGTAGCCCAGCGTCTGCACGGCGGCCAGCACGCGCGTGCGTGCGTCCGCGCTGACCGACGGATGGTCGTTCAGGACGCGGGACACCGTGGCGACGGAGACCCCCGCCTCGGCAGCGACGTCCTTGATGCTCGCCATCGCCGTGCCACCTCCTCGTGGACTCGGTTCGGGTACGGGACGCGTCGGGGAATCGGTGCGTGTGATCCCTGCATGGAATCGATTACATCGACGCGTACGGAGGAATGAAATCGATTACACGAGCCGGAATCAACCCCTCCGCCCCATCCCGCAACCGGATCGTGATGTGCGCCCCCTCGGGGGACGCCTGCCGCGTCCGGGGCCTGTCCTAGGCTGCCCCCTGTCCGTCGCGGGTGACATGCCCGCGCCAGCCGACAGGGGAGTAGTGGACATGCGCGCAGGTCGGATACTCGCAGCGACGATCGGGGCCGCGGCCCTGGGACTCGGCACCACCGTCGTCGTCGCGGCCCCCGCGGCCGCGGCGGGCTGCACGGCCAAGGCCGACGAGACGGTCGTCATCCGGGCCACGAAAAGCACCGGCGGCACGGCCCTCGCCCAGCTCAACAAGGGTCAGAGCGCGCCGGCGGACTGCACGATGTACTACGCGAACTCCTCGTACGAGAAGTGCGGCATCGTCAGCAAGCGTTGGGTGAAGGTCACCAGGAGCGGCGTGACCGGTTACGTCGTCGGCACCTGTGTGACGATCACGCAGAACTGAACCGCCCCGGACGACCCGGACCGGCCTGTCGGTGCCGGGCGGTACGGTCGGTTCATGTCCCAACAGACGGGGGCCGCCCAGGCGGCGGGCGAGCGGCGGACGGCCACGCTCGAAGGCGTGCTCGAGCGCATCACGTACGCCAACGAGGAGAACGGCTACACGGTCGCCCGCGTCGACACCGGCCGGGGCGCGGGCGACCTCCTCACGGTCGTGGGCGCGCTCCTCGGCGCCCAGGTCGGCGAGTCCCTGCGCATGGAGGGCCGTTGGGGCTCCCACCCGCAGTACGGCAAGCAGTTCACCGTCGAGAACTACACGACCGTGCTGCCCGCCACCGTCCAGGGCATCCGCCGCTATCTGGGGTCGGGCCTGGTCAAGGGCATCGGTCCGGTATTCGCCGACCGCATCACCCGGCACTTCGGCGTAGACACCCTGAAGATCATCGAGGAGGAGCCGAAGCGGCTCGTCGAGGTCCCCGGCCTCGGCCCCAAGCGCACCAGGAAGATCGCCGACGCCTGGGAGGAACAGAAGGCGATCAAGGAGGTCATGCTCTTCCTGCAGACCGTCGAGGTGTCCACGTCCATCGCGGTCCGCATCTACAAGAAGTACGGCGACGCCTCGATCTCCGTGGTGAAGAACCAGCCCTACCGGCTCGCCGCCGACGTCTGGGGCATCGGCTTCCTCACCGCCGACAAGATCGCCCAGTCCGTGGGCATCCCGCACGACAGCCCCGAGCGGGTCAAGGCGGGCCTCCAGTACGCGCTGTCCCAGGCCACCGACCAGGGTCACTGCTACCTCCCCGAGGAACGGCTGATCGCCGACGCGGTCAAGCTGCTCCAGGTCGACACCGGCCTCGTCATCGAATGCCTCGCCGCCCTCGCGGAACCCACGGAGGAAGGCGAGGACCCGGGCGTCGTCCGGGAGCGGGTCCCAGGCCCGGACGGCGTGGCGGAACCCGTCACGGCCGTCTGGCTCGTCCCCTTCCACCGGGCCGAACTCTCCCTCTCCGCCCAGCTGTTGCGGCTGCTGCGCACCGACGAGGACCGGATGCCGGCCTTCCGTGACGTGTCCTGGGACAAGGCGCTGGCGTGGCTGAAGTCCCGTACGCGCGTGGAGCTCGCGCCCGAGCAGGAGGCGGCCGTCAAGCTGGCGTTGACCGAGAGGGTGGCCGTGCTGACCGGCGGCCCGGGCTGCGGCAAGTCCTTCACCGTCCGCTCGATCGTGGAGCTGGCCCGCGCGAGGAAGGCGAAGGTCGTGCTGGCGGCGCCCACCGGCCGGGCCGCCAAGCGGCTCGCCGAGCTGACCGGCGCGGAGGCGTCCACCGTCCACCGCCTGCTGGAGCTCAAGCCCGGCGGTGACGCGGCCTACGACCGCGACCGTCCGCTGGACGCCGACCTGGTGGTCGTCGACGAGGCGTCGATGCTGGATCTGCTCCTCGCCAACAAGCTGGTCAAAGCCGTGCCGCCGGGCGCGCACCTGCTCTTCGTCGGGGACGTCGACCAGCTGCCAAGCGTCGGCGCGGGAGAGGTGCTGCGCGATCTGCTGGCCGACGACAGCCCGGTCCCGGCGGTGCGGCTCACGCGCGTGTTCCGCCAGGCGCAGCAGTCGGGCGTGGTGACCAACGCGCACCGGATCAACGCCGGGCAGCACCCGGTCACCGACGGCATGAAGGACTTCTTCCTCTTCGTCGAGGACGACACCGAGGAGACCGGCCGCCTCACGGTGGACGTGGCGGCCCGGCGCATCCCGGCCAAGTTCGGCCTGGACCCGCGCCGGGACGTGCAGGTGCTGGCGCCCATGCACCGCGGTCCGGCCGGCGCCGGCGCCCTCAACGGTCTTCTCCAGCAGGCCGTCACGCCAGGCCGCCCCGACGTGCCCGAGAAGCGCTTCGGCGGCCGGGTCTTCCGCGTCGGCGACAAGGTCACCCAGATCCGCAACAATTACGACAAGGGGGAGAACGGTGTCTTCAACGGCACCGTGGGCGTGGTGACCTCGCTCGACCTGGTCGACCAGCGGCTCACGGTGCTGACCGACGAGGACGAGGAGGTTCCGTACGAGTTCGACGAGCTGGACGAGCTGGCTCATGCGTACGCGGTGACCATCCACCGTTCCCAGGGAAGTGAATATCCCGCGGTGGTGATCCCCGTCACCACCGGAGCATGGATGATGCTGCAACGGAATCTTCTGTATACGGCCGTCACCCGCGCGAAAAAGCTGGTCGTCCTCGTCGGCTCCCGCAAGGCGATCGGCCAGGCGGTGCGCACGGTCTCGGCGGGCCGGCGCTGCACGGCTCTGGACTTCCGGCTCGCGGGCCGGTGACCTGAGCGCTCCGGGGGCGGCGCGGAGGCAGGGGAAAAATGATCGATCAAATGAGTCACGAAGGTCACAGAGCACTTCCCCAACCGTGACCAAGGCGGCAGGATGAGCTAGTTGGCGGCACTGAGTGCCGTCGATAAGCCCAATGGTCGACCCCGAGTGCACTCTCGTGCGCCAAATGGGGGATGGTAGAGACAGTCAGGGCAACCTCGAAGAAGAGGCACAACGTCGGTGAGGGATGACGTGAGCGACAACTCTGTAGTACTGCGGTACGGCGACGGCGAGTACACCTACCCGGTGATCGACAGCACCGTCGGCGACATGGGCTTCGACATCGGGAAGCTCCGCGCCCAGACCGGTCTGGTGACCCTGGACAGCGGCTACGGCAACACCGCCGCCTATAAATCCGCCATCACCTACCTCGACGGCGAGCAGGGCATCCTCCGGTACCGCGGCTACCCGATCGAGCAGCTGGCCGAGCGGTCGACCTTCCTCGAGGTCGCGTACCTCCTGATCAACGGTGAGCTGCCGACCGTCGACGAGCTCTCCGTCTTCAAGAGCGACATCACGCAGCACACCCTGCTGCACGAGGACGTCAAGAACTTCTACCGCGGCTTCCCGCGCGACGCGCACCCGATGGCCATGCTGTCGTCCGTGGTCTCCGCGCTGTCGACGTTCTACCAGGACAGCCACAACCCGTTCGACGAGAAGCAGCGCAACCTCTCCACCATCCGGCTGCTCGCCAAGCTTCCGACGATCGCCGCGTACGCCTACAAGAAGTCGATCGGTCACCCGTTCGTCTACCCGCGCAACGACCTCGGCTACGTCGAGAACTTCCTGCGCATGACGTTCTCCGTGCCCGCCCAGGAGTACGAGCTCGACCCGGTCGTCGTCTCCGCGCTCGACAAGCTGCTGATCCTGCACGCGGACCACGAGCAGAACTGCTCCACGTCCACGGTCCGCCTGGTCGGTTCGTCGCAGGCCAACATGTTCGCGTCGATCTCGGCCGGCATCTCCGCCCTGTGGGGCCCGCTGCACGGCGGCGCCAACCAGTCCGTGCTGGAGATGCTCGAAGGCATCCAGGCCAACGGCGGCGACGTCGACTCCTTCATCCGCAAGGTGAAGAACAAGGAGGACGGCGTCCGCCTGATGGGCTTCGGCCACCGGGTGTACAAGTCCTTCGACCCGCGCGCCAAGATCATCAAGGCGGCCGCGCACGACGTCCTCTCCGCCCTCGGCAAGTCCGACGAGCTGCTGGACATCGCCCTGAAGCTGGAGGAGCACGCGCTCTCCGACGACTACTTCGTCTCGCGCAACCTCTACCCCAACGTCGACTTCTACACCGGCCTGATCTACCGGGCCATGGGCTTCCCGACCGAGATGTTCACGGTCCTCTTCGCCCTCGGCCGCCTCCCGGGCTGGATCGCCCAGTGGCACGAGATGATCAAGGAGCCGGGTTCCCGCATCGGCCGCCCGCGCCAGATCTACACCGGCGTGGTCGAGCGCGACTTCGTTCCCGTCGAGCAGCGCTAGCGCCTCCGGCGGGGGGCCGGGTCTCTACCGGGTGCCCCTCGTCGCTTGTGATGTCCTGAACGTCGACTGCCCGGGGCCTTGTCCCGGGCAGTCGTGTGTCCGGGGCCGGGACTCCGGGCGCTACGTGGGCGCGTTGTCCGGTGCGGGTGGCTGGGGGCTGGTCGCGCAGTTCCCCGCGCGCCTCGGGCGGGGACGGTCGACCGCGATCGAGAGGTGCTCGCGCGCGCCTTGGGTGGGGATGGTGGGCCGCGGTCGGAGGGCTGTCCTTGCCCGCGGCCGGAGTTCTTGCGTGCGGGCATACGGAAGGCGCCCCGGCGCCAGTCCCCCCACGGGCCGACGACCAGGGCGCCTTCCCATGTCCCGGTGCGGATTCCCCCCACGGGATCCGGCCGGGCGTTGTGAGGACAGCGCCTGAATTCGCTGTTTTCGTTACGATGTGCGGTTGTTGTGCCTGCGGTTGAGCAGAACGAGCAGAACTGCTCGTACTACCGCAGTGTGCGGTCTGCCGGGACAGCGCACGCTGGGAGGGCCGCTCAAAGCTTCCCGGTGTGCGTGCCCCGGCAACGCATCTCTGAGGAAGTCCCCCAAGACATCCCCAGACGTCAGGGCACGCCCCCCAAGACGCTTCCTGACATCGTCAACTTAGACCTTCGAAGCCCTTCGATGGTTTCGTTCGCATCACTGTGATCTGTGTCTCTTGCATATGTCCGTTAGATGCGCAAGAGAACGGATACGGCGATCGAGGCCCAAGCGTAAGGATGATGCGCGAGCCTTGTGAAGAGCTTATGTGAGGTACGGGCAGGACTCCAGGGGTCTTGTCGAAAGGCCTGGGCCTACTCGGCGGTACGGTCCGGTCCTCACCTGAAGGCGCGCAGCCGCAGGCTGTTGGTGACGACGAACACCGACGAGAACGCCATCGCCGCCCCCGCGATCATCGGGTTCAGCAGGCCCGCCGCGGCCAGCGGCAGCGCCGCCACGTTGTAGCCGAAGGCCCACACCAGGTTCCCCTTGATCGTGGCGAGCGTCCGCCGGGACAGCCGGATCGCGTCCGCGGCCACCCGCAGGTCGCCGCGCACCAGCGTCAGGTCGCTCGCCTCGATCGCCGCGTCGGTGCCCGTCCCCATGGCCAGTCCCAGGTCGGCGGTGGCGAGCGCGGCCGCGTCGTTGACCCCGTCCCCGACCATGGCGACGACCCGCCCCTCGTCCTGCAGTCGCCGCACGACGTCGACCTTGTCCTCCGGCAGCACCTCGGCGACGACCCGGTCGATCCCGACGGCCGCGGCGACCGCCTCCGCGACCGTCCGGTTGTCCCCGGTCAGCAGCACGGGCGTGAGACCCAGGGCCCGCAGCTCCCGCACCGCCTCGGCGCTGGTCTCCCTGACCGCGTCGGCGACCGCGAGCACCCCGCGCGCCACGCCGTCCCATCCGGCGACGACGGCCGTCATGCCGTCCCGCTCGGCCTCGTCCCTGGCGCGGGCCAACTCCTCGGGCAGGGACGCGAAGAGGCGCCCCACGGCCACCTCGCGGCCCTCCACCAGCCCGCGCACACCCCGGCCGGGCACGTTCTCGAACCGTTCGGCCGCCGGCAGCTCGCCGACGCGTTCCTCGGCGCCCGCGGCCACCGCCCGGGCGACCGGGTGCTCCGAGGCGTGCTCGAGGGCGCCCGCGAGCCGCAGCAGCAGCCGCTCGTCCACGCCGTCGGCGACCCGCACGTCCTGGAGGGTCATCCGCCCGGTGGTGACGGTGCCGGTCTTGTCGAGGACGACGGTGTCGACACGGCGCGTGGACTCCAGCACCTCCGGGCCCTTGATGAGGATGCCGAGCTGCGCGCCGCGCCCGGTGCCCACCATGAGCGCGGTGGGCGTGGCGAGCCCCAGCGCACACGGGCAGGCGATGATCAGCACGGCGACGGCCGCCGTGAACGCGGCGACCGTGTCGCCCGTCGCCAGGAGCCAGCCCCCGAAGCAGGCGAGCGCGATCAGCAGCACCGCCGGCACGAAGACGCCGGAGATCCGGTCGGCCAGCCGCTGCACCTCGGCCTTGCCGGTCTGGGCCTCCTCCACCAGCTGCGCCATGCGGGCGAGCCGGGTGTCCGCGCCGATCCGGGTCGCCTCGACGACCAGCCGGCCGCCGGCGTTCACGGTGGCCCCGGTCACGGCGTCCCCCGGCGCGACGTCCACCGGCACGGACTCACCGGTCAGCATCGAGGCGTCCACGGCGGACGTGCCCTGCACGACGGTGCCGTCGGTGGCGACCTTCTCCCCGGGCCGCACGACGAACAGGTCCCCTACCGCCAGCCGGTCGACGGGGATCCGCACCTCGCGCCCGTCGCGCAGCACGGCGACCTCCTTCGCGCCCAGCTCCATCAGCGCCCGCAGAGCGGCTCCCGCACGCCGCTTGGAGCGGGCCTCGAGATAGCGGCCGAGCAGGATGAAGGCGGTGACGCCGGCGGCGACCTCGAGGTAGATCGTCGAGGCGCCCTCGGAGCGCGAGACGGTGAGCTCGAAGGGGTGCCGCATGCCGGGCATCCCCGCGTCGCCGAAGAACAGCGCCCACAACGACCAGCCGAGGGCGGCCAGCGTGCCGACGGAGACCAGGGTGTCCATGGTGGCCGCACCGTGCCGCAGGTTCGTCCAGGCCGCCTTGTGCAGCGGTGCGCCGCCCCAGACCACCGCCGGGGCGGCGAGCGTCAGCGAGAGCCATTGCCAGTTGTCGAACTGGAAGGACGGGACCATCGCGAGCAGGACGACGGGGGCGGCGAGCAGGGCGCTGACGAGGAGGCGGTGACGCAGGGCCGTCAGCTCGGGGTCCCGCGGCGCGTCGCCGGCGTCCTGCGGGGGCGGCTCGGGCGCGGGTTCCTCGGCCGTGTACCCGGTCTTCACCACGGTCGCGATCAGGTCGGCGACCTCGACGCCGGCCGGATAGCTGACCCGCGCCTTCTCGGTCGCGTAGTTGACCGTGGCGGTGACGCCGTCCATGCGGTTGAGCTTCTTCTCCACGCGTGCCGCGCAGGAGGCGCAGGTCATGCCGCCGATGAGCAGCTCGACCTCGGAAGGGGGAGCGGCTATCGCGGACTCGGCGGAGGTGGCGGTGCTGGTCATGTCCGTACTCCAGGAAACGGACCGGGCCGTACGGAACCAGTATCAGCTGGTCGGCACGGCCCGGTGGATGCCTCGGGATGGGGAATCGGTGCTCAGGCCCGGCCGGCCAGCTCGAAGCCGGCCTCGTCGACCGCGGCGCGCACGGCCTCCTCGTCGAGCGGGGCGGCGGAGACGACCGTGACCTCGCCGGTCGAGGCGACGGCCTTCACCGAGGTGACTCCGGTGAGCTCCGAGAGCTCGCCGGAGACGGCGCCCTCGCAGTGGCCGCAGCTCATGCCGCTCACCTTGTAGACGGTGGTGACGGAGCCCGGGGTATCGGTTGCAGCGGTCATGTCGTTCTCCTCGCAGAGGCGGCTGGGGCGGGCGGCGTCGCCAGGGCCCGCCGTTGTCGAGAGTATACCCCTAGGGGGTATTTACCAAAGGAAGCCCGCCGCCGCGCCGCCGGTGCCGCCCACGCACTTGCGCGGTCCGGCGTGCCGCCGGTCGGAGGCTCCCGGCGGCACGGACGCCACCCGAGTGCGCGCCGCGCCGGCCGTCCGGCGACGATGTACCCGCCGGCGAGACGGCGACGGGAACGGGAACGGCGACGGGAGCGCGGATGCGAGCGGTGGTCTTCGAGCGGTACGGCGAACCGGCCGAGGTGCGTGAGGTGCCCGACCCCCGGCCCGCCCCTCACGGAGTGGTCGTCCGGGTGGAGGCCACCGGCCTGTGCCGCAGCGACTGGCACGGCTGGATGGGCCACGACCCGGACATCGTCCTGCCGCACGTGCCGGGTCACGAACTCGCCGGCGTCGTCGAGCAGGTCGGCGAGCTGGTCACCCTCCGACGGCCCGGCGACCGGGTCACCGTCCCCTTCGTGTGCGGCTGCGGCAGCTGCCCGTCCTGCGCGGCCGGCCACCACCAGGTGTGCGAGCGCCAGACCCAGCCCGGCTTCACGCACTGGGGCTCCTACGCCCAGTACGTGGCCCTGGACCACGCCGACGTGAACCTGGTCGTGATCCCCGACGACCTGTCGTTCGCGACGGCCGCCTCCCTCGGCTGCCGGTTCGCCACCGCGTTCCGTGCGGTCGTGCAGCAGGGGCGGGTCGCGGCCGGGGAGTGGGTGGCGGTGCACGGCTGCGGAGGGGTGGGCCTGTCGGCGGTGATGATCGCGGCGGCGAGCGGCGCGCGGGTGGTGGCGGTGGACGTGTCCCCGCAGGCCCTGGAGCTGGCGCGGACGTTCGGCGCGGCGGAGTGCGTGGACGCGACCGGCGTGCCGGACACGGCCGAGGCGGTCCGTGAGCTGACCGGCGGCGGCGCGCACCTCTCCCTCGACGCCCTCGGCTCCCCGGCGGTCTGCGCCGCCTCCGTCAACGGCCTGCGCCGCCGCGGCCGTCACGTCCAGGTCGGCCTGCTGCCCTCCGCGGACGGCATGACGTCGGTGCCGCTGGCCCGTGCCGTCGCCCTGGAGCTGGAGATCCTGGGCAGCCACGGCATGGCGGCGCACGCCTACCCGGAGCTGCTGGAGCTGGTCCGGTCGGGCGTGCTGCGTCCCGACCTGCTGGTGACGTCCATCATCACGCTCGACGCCGCTCCGGCGGCGCTGGCGGCGTTGGGGGCGAGCCCGGGCGCGGGAATGACCGTCGTCGAGCCGTGGACCTGAGCGTGGACCTGAGCGGACGTCCGGCGGCGTCCGGAAGGCGCCGTGCCCCACGGGACGGGCGGGGCACGGGGCGACGTCGGGTTTCCCCCGGGCGTCAGTCCCGCCTGCGGCCGCGGTTGCCCGGGCGGGAGGCGACCCAGGCGCGGACGGTGTCGGCGTACCAGTAGGGCTTGCCGCGCTCGACCTGGTCGGGCGGGGGCAGCAGTCCGTGTTTGCGGTAGGACCGCACGGTGTCCGGCTGCACCCTGATGTGCGCCGCGATCTCCTTGTAGGACCAGAGCCTTCGGTCGGTCATGAGCCGCACCTTCCCTGCGCGCGCGGGGCGGCGGCCGGGAGGCCGCCCGGGGGAGCCCGGCGCTGCGCTGGCGATCAACGAGCCTGTGCCCCGTGAACGAGGTGCTGTTGCCGAGCGGAGGCTGCTGTTGACCGTGTGTGACACAAGACCCGCGTATACGCGACATGTGTGACAGGAAGGGGGTGTTTGTGACACGAGTGACGCAATGCCGCGCTTGGGGCCTGCGAGGGGGCGCCCGCCGCTCGCCGGGCCGGCCGCACGGCTGCTCGCCGGGCCGGCCGGCGGGTCAGTCGCCGGGGCGGCCCGCGTGGGCGACAGGAGACGGGCCGGGCCCGCTGCGACAGGCCCGGCCCGGCCCCGTTCCCCGCCGTCCCCCCGGCACGTCCCCGTCGGCCGGACCGGCCGGATCCACCGCATGGGCCGGAGCAACCGCATGGGTCTGATCGGCCGGTTCGACCGGAACGACCGGATTCAACTGGCAGGACCCCAGCCTGTATTCAGCCAATGCGTCCGGTCTTGGAAAAATGCGCATCCGGTCCGGACCAATTGCCGGCCGACGTCGGCAGCAGCAGGCTGGTCGCCTCGCCGCTGATCCGGTCCGCGCCCGGTGACGCCGGTTCCGGCAGCCTCCTGGCCTGCGCGAACTGCCTCGGCGTGCACCCTGTCATCGCCTTGAACTCGCCGCTGAGATGGGCCTGGTCGTAGAAACCGCACAGCGCCGCCGTCTCCGCCGCGCTCCGTCCCTCGGCGAGCAGCCGCCGGGCCCGTTGCAGCCGCAGCACGCGGGCCGCCGCCTTCGGGCCCAGCCCGATCTGCTCGCGGAAGCGGCTCTCCAGCTGCCGTACGCTCCAGCCGACCTCCTCGGCCAGCCGGGGGACCGGCAGCGCGCCGTCCGTGCGCACCAGCAGCGACCAGGCCCGCGCCACCCGCTCCGAACCCGGCATGGCCGCCTGCCGCCAGCGGTCGAACGTGTCGTCGAGCAGCGCGAACCGCCGCTCCCAGCACGGCAGCGCGGCCAGGGCGGCGGTGAGTTCGCCGAGGGGCGAGCCGAGACTGTGCGGCAGCTCGTCCGGATCGACCGTGCGGTTGACGAGCTCGTGCTGCGGTGTGCCGAACAGGGCGAACGCGGCCCACGGCGTCAGCAGCACCTCGACGCCCGAGAACCGTCCGCAGTGCTCCCCGACGGCGGGGGTGGTGGTGGGACCGCAGTACACGCAGGCGCGGGTCTCCGGCTCCTGCCCCGCCCGCCAGATGCGCACCGGCTCGTCGAACCCCAGCAGCAGGGTGGAGGCCCCGATGGGCGCCTCGAGGCGCCGCCGGGGCCGGGGCATCGCGAGCCGGATCCCGCGATAGCTCATCACCCCCGGCCGCAGCCGTGGATGAGGAACCGCGGTGACGAACTCCCAGGACCCGCCCGGCCCTTGCCCGGACCGGGTGTGTACCGCCCGTACAGCCATGGGCGCTTATGTTGCTCCAGGGCGCGCGGCACCGCCAGGGGTGCCGCAGGCCCGCCCTGATCCGCTCTGATCCGCCCTGACCCCGGCGGGTCGCGCGGACCCGGCCTCAGGCCCCGCAGCTCCGCAGGAACGCCCGCGTACGCTGCGCGATCGGCAGCGGGGTGTCCGGGGCGCACGGGTACATGTCCTGCTCGACGATCGCGAACAGGTCCACGTCCAGCTTCTGCGCGGCCTCCAGCACGGGCCCCAGCGCCGGCACGCCCGCGGGCGGCTCGCACATGACGCCCTGGGCCACGGCCGGCCCGAACGGGGTCCCCTTGGCGCGCACGTCCGCCAGGATCTCCGGGTCGACCTGCTTGAGGTGCAGGTAGCCGATGCGCTCCCCGTACGTCTCGATCAGCTTGACGCTGTCCCCGCCGCAGTAGGCGTAGTGGCCGGTGTCCAGGCACAGCGACACCAGGTCGGAGTCGGTGCCGTCCAGGAACCGGGCGACGTTCTCCTCGCTGTCGACGTGGGTGTCGGCGTGCGGGTGGACGACGATCTGCAGGCCGTAGCGCTCCCGCACCTCCCGCCCGAGCCGCTCGGTCAGCGTGGTCAGGTTGCGCCACTGCTCGGGCGTGAGCGTGTCGGACTCCAGCACCTCGCCGGTCTTGTCGTCCCGCCAGAAGGACGGGATGACGACCAGGTGCCTCGCGCCCATCGCCTGCGCGAGCACCGCGTTGTCGGCGACGTGCGCCCAGGTCTTCTCCCACACGGCCTCGCCGTGGTGCAGGCCGGTGAAGACCGTGCCGGCCGAGACCTTCAGGCCACGCCTGGACGTCTCCTCGGTGAGGACGGCGGGGTCGGTCGGCAGGTACCCGTAGGGGCCGAGCTCGATCCACTCGTAGCCGGACTGCGCCACCTCGTCGAGGAAGCGCTGCCACGGGACCTGGGCGGGATCGTCCGGGAACCAGACGCCCCAGCTGTCGGGGGCCGATCCGATCCGGATGCGGGAAAGTGAGGACTGAGGTGACAACGACGTCATGGCCGTCAGAGTGCGGTCTCACCGAAGGGGTGTCAAGGCCTGGTCCGAATGTCTGGACAAAACATTGACAGGGCCCGCCGTGCGGGGCTACAAAGCCTGAGAGCCGATACGGGACGTGTGCCGAGGACATGCCGCGAGCGGCGTCACGGGGACGACCGACACGAAGGGAAGTCGATGGCGTACGACCTGATCACCATGGGGCGGATAGGGGTGGACCTCTATCCGCTGCAGACGGGCGTCCCGCTCCCGCAGGTCACGTCCTTCGGGAAGTTCCTGGGCGGATCGGCGACCAACGTCGCGGTCGCCGCGGCCCGTCTCGGCCGGTCCACGGCGGTGATCTCGCGCACCGGCGACGACCCCTTCGGCACCTATCTGCACGAGGCCCTGCGCGGCTTCGGCGTCGACGACCGCTGGGTGACGCCGGTGCCCGGCCTGCCGACGCCCGTCACCTTCTGCGAGGTCTTCCCGCCGGACGACTTCCCGCTGTACTTCTACCGGCAGCCCAAGGCGCCGGACCTGGAGATCGACGCCCACGAGCTCGACCTCGACGCCGTCCGCGAGGCCCGCGTCTTCTGGGTCACCGGCACCGGTCTGAGCGAGGAGCCCAGCCGGACCGCCACCCTCGCCGCCCTCGCCCACCGCGACAAGGCCGGGATCACGGTCTTCGACCTCGACTGGCGCCCGATGTTCTGGAGCGACCCGGAGGCGGCCCGCCCGTTCTACGCCGAGGCCCTGAAGCACACCACCGTCGCCGTCGGCAATCTCGACGAGGTGGAGGTGGCGACCGGCGTGCGCGAGCCGCGGGCCGCCGCGCAGGCGCTGCTGGACGCCGGGGTCGAGCTCGCCGTCGTCAAGCAGGGACCCAAGGGCGTCCTCGCCGTCGACAACAAGGGCGGGTCCGCCGAGGTCCCGCCGCTGCCGGTGAACGTCCTCAACGGCCTCGGGGCCGGCGACGCCTTCGGCGGCTCCCTCTGCCACGGCCTGCTCGCGGGCTGGGACCTGGAGAAGACCATGCGGCACGCCAACGCCGCCGGCGCCATCGTGGCCTCCCGGCTGGAGTGCTCCTCGGCGATGCCGACGCCGGACGAAGTGGCCGCGGCGATCGAGGCGGGAGCCGTCCTGTGACCACCGTCGACGTCCTGGAACTCGTCCGTCTGCGCAGCCATCGCCCCGAGGCGATCGCCGAGGCCGCCGCCCGCCGCACACGCAGGCCGCTGCTGGGCGACTCCGGCCGGCTGATGATCGTCGCCGCCGACCACCCGGCCCGCGGCGCGCTCGGCGTCGGCGGGCGCAAGCTGGCCATGGCCAACCGTGCCGACCTGCTCGAACGCCTCTGCCTAGCCCTGTCGCGCCCCGGCGTGGACGGCGTCCTCGCGACCGCCGACATCCTGGACGACCTGCTCCTGCTCGGCGCCCTCGACGGCAAGGTCGTCATGGGCTCCATGAACCGCGGCGGCCTCCAGGGCGCCGCCTTCGAGCTCGACGACCGCTTCACCGGCCACCGCGCCGAGGACATCGAGCGGCTCAACTTCGACGCGGGCAAACTGCTGCTGCGCATCGACTACGACGACCCGGGCTCCCTCACCACCCTCGAGACCACCGCCCGCGCCGTCGACGACATGGCCGCCCGCGGACTCCCCCTCTTCGTCGAGCCGTTCATCAGCCGGCGCACACCCGACGGCAGACTCGGCAACGACCTCTCCGCGGAGGCCGTCACCAGGTCGATCGCCATCGCCTCCGGGCTGGGCGGCACATCGGCCTACACCTGGCTGAAGGTGCCCGTCACCGACAATCCCGACGACATGGCCGAGGTCATGCAGACGTCCACGCTCCCTGCCGTCCTGCTGGGCGGCGAGGTCGGCGACGACCAGGACGGCGCGTACGAGAAGTGGCGCGGGGCGCTGCAACTTCCCACCGTGCAGGGCCTGGTGGTCGGACGTTCGCTGCTGTACCCGGCGGACGGGGACGTCGCCGCCGCCGTGGACACCGCCGTCGGACTGCTGTGAGGGCCGCATGAGCAACGACCTGTACCTCGCGCGCGGGACCACCGCGCACTCCGGCTACGCGCTCGACATCGATCCCGCACGAGCGGGCTGGGACTACTGCAGCCTGCGGGTCGTCGAGCTGGAGCCGGGCGGCGGGCACGTCTTCGACACGGGTGACAGCGAATGGATCGTGCTGCCCCTCGAAGGCGGATGTACCGTGCGCACAGATCAACAAGAGTTCCAACTCCTGGGCCGGGAAACGGTGTTCGCGTCGGTATCCGACTTCGCGTACGTTCCCCGGGACGCCCGGGTCCAGATCGCCTCCGGCGCGGGAGGCCGCTTCGCCCTGGCAGGAGCGAAGTGCGAGCGACGACTCCCCGCCCGCTACGGCCCCGCGCCGGAGGTCCCCGTCGAAGAGCGCGGCAGCGGCACGTGCGCCCGTCTGGTGCGGGGCTTCGCCGCAGCCGACGCCTTCGACTGCGACAAGCTGATCGCCGTCGAGGTCGTCACCCCCGGCGGCAACTGGTCCTCGTACCCGCCGCACAAGCACGACGAGCACCGGCCGGGCGAGGAGGCCGAGCTCGAGGAGATCTACTACTTCGAGATCGACGGCCCGAACGGCTTCGGCTACCAGCGGGTGTCCCCCTCGCGGGAGGGCGGCGCCGACGTCCTCGCCGAGGTGCGCTCCGGCGACGCCGTGCTCGTCCCCGACGGCTGGCACGGACCGGCCGTGGCCCAGCCCGGGCACGCCATGTACTACCTGAACGTCATGGCGGGACCGGGGCAGACCCGGGAGTGGCGGATCTGCTTCCACCCCGACCACGTAGAGAGCACAGGGGGCTACCGATGACGGCGCAGACCTCGACGACGCGGCTGACGGTCGCCCAGGCGCTGGTGCGCTTCCTCGCCGCCCAGCACACCGAGCGCGACGGCGTACGGCAGCGGCTGATCGGCGCGACCTGGGGCATCTTCGGCCACGGCAACGTCGCCGGCCTCGGCCAGGCGCTGGTCGAGTACGGCGACGAGATGCCGTTCCACCAGGGCCGCAACGAGCAGTCGATGGTCCACGCGGCCGTCGGCTACGCCCGCCAGTCGAACCGGCTGTCCACCCACGCGGTGACGACGTCGATCGGCCCCGGCGCGACCAACCTGGTCACCGGCGCGGCCCTCGCCACCGTCAACCGGCTGCCGGTCCTGCTGCTGCCCGGCGACGTCTTCGCCACCCGGGTCGCCGACCCGGTGCTCCAGCAGCTCGAAGTCCCCTACGCGGGCGATGTGTCGGTCAACGACTGCCTGCGCCCGGTGTCGAAGTACTTCGACCGGATCACCCGCCCGGAGGCGCTGATCCCGGCGGCGCTGCAGGCGATGCGCGTTCTCACCGACCCGGTGGAGACCGGCGCGGTCACCCTCGCCCTGCCGCAGGACGTCCAGGCCGAGGCCTACGACTGGCCCGAGGAGTTCTTCGCCGAGCGCGTCTGGGCGGTCCGCCGCCCGGGCGCCGACCCCGTCGAACTCGCCGAGGCCGTACGGGCGATCCTGTCGGCCGAACGCCCCCTGGTCATCGCGGGCGGCGGCGTCCACCACAGCCGCGCCGAGGAGGCCCTCGCCGAGTTCGCCGAGGCCACCGGCATCCCGGTCGCCTCCACCCAGGCCGGCAAGGGCTCGCTGCGCCACGACCACCCGCAGGATGTGGGCGGCGTCGGCCACACGGGCACCGCGACCGCCGACGAGCTGGCCCGCACGGCGGACCTGATCATCGGCGTGGGCACCCGCTACACCGACTTCACGACCGCCTCCAACACCCTGTTCGCGGGTGACGGCGTCCGCTTCGTCAACCTCAACATCGCCTCCTTCGACGGCCACAAGCTCGCCGGCCTGCCCCTCGTGGCGGACGCCCGCAGCGGCCTCGGCGAGCTGACCGAGGCCCTGCGTCTGCACGGACACCGGGTCGCGGACGTCCACGTCACCGCGTACTCCGAGGACAAGGAACGCTGGGAGCAGCGCGTCGACGCCTGTTACGAGGCCGACGAGCCCGACGTCCGCCCGACCCAGCCGCAGGTGCTCGGCGCGCTGGACGCCCTCGTCGACGAGTCGGACGTGATCATCAACGCGGCCGGTTCGCTCCCCGGCGACCTGCACAAACTGTGGCGGACGCGCTCCCGGGACCAGTACCACCTGGAGTACGGCTACTCCTGCATGGGGTACGAGATCCCGGCCGCGATCGGTGTGAAACTGGCCGCACCGGAGCGCAACGTCTGGGCGCTGGTCGGCGACGGCACGTACCTGATGATGCCGACGGAGATCGTGACGGCCGTGCAGGAGGGGATCGCGATCAAGATCCTGCTCGTGCAGAACCACGGCTACGCCTCGATCGGCGGTCTGTCGGAGTCGGTGGGCGGCGAGCGCTTCGGCACGGCCTACCGCTACACCGCCGACGACGGCACCTTCACCGGCGCCCCGCTGCCCGTCGACCTGGCCGCCAACGTGGCCAGCCTCGGCATGCGCGTGCTGCGCGCGAAGACCGTCCGCGAACTGCGCGAAGCCCTCGCCGAGGCGCGCCGCGCCGACACTCCCACATGTGTCTACGTCGAGACCGAAACGGCCGACACTGTGTCGGGCCCGCCGCCCGCGCAGGCCTGGTGGGATGTACCTGTGGCCGAGACCGCGACGCGACCGTCCGCGGTGAAGGCACGTGAGCTGTACGAACGGCACGTCTCTACCCGACGCCGCCATCTGTGAAGGAGCACTCGGTCATGACGAAGATCGTCAACCACTGGATCGGCGGCAAGACCGTCGAGGGCGCGTCGGGTTCGTACGGGCCGGTCACCGACCCCGCGACCGGCGCCGTCACCACGAAGGTCGCGTTCGCCTCGGTGGACGAGGTCGACTCCGCGGTCGCGGCCGCGAAGGACGCCTACGCCACCTGGGGCACCTCCTCGCTGGCCAGGCGGAGCACCGTCCTGTTCGCGTTCCGGGCGCTGCTCGACGCGAACCGGGACGCGATCGCCGAACTGATCACCGCCGAGCACGGCAAGGTGCACAGCGACGCGCTCGGCGAGGTCGCGCGCGGCCTGGAGATCGTGGACCTGGCCTGCGGGATCACCGTGCAGCTGAAGGGCGAGCTGTCGACCGAGGTCGCCAGCCGGGTCGACGTCGCGTCCATCCGCCAGCCCCTCGGCGTCGTCGCGGGCATCACGCCGTTCAACTTCCCGGCGATGGTCCCGATGTGGATGTTCCCGATCGCGATCGCCTGCGGCAACACGTTCGTGCTGAAGCCGTCCGAGAAGGACCCGTCGGCCTCGCTGAAGATCGCCGAGCTGCTGTCCGAGGCCGGTCTCCCGGACGGCGTGTTCAACGTCGTGCAGGGCGACAAGGTGGCCGTGGACCGTCTCCTGGAGCACCCTGACGTCAAGGCCGTGTCCTTCGTCGGCTCCACGCCGATCGCCCGCTACATCCACACCACCGCCTCCGCGAACGGCAAGCGCGTCCAGGCGCTGGGCGGCGCGAAGAACCACATGCTGGTCCTGCCCGACGCGGACCTGGACGCGGCCGCCGACGCCGCCGTCTCCGCCGCGTACGGCTCGGCGGGCGAGCGCTGCATGGCCATCTCCGCGGTCGTCGCCGTCGGCGCGATCGGCGACGAGCTGGTGGAGAAGATCCGCGAGCGCGCCGAGAAGATCAAGATCGGTCCCGGCAACGACCCGACGAGCGAGATGGGCCCGCTCATCACGGCCGTCCACCGCGACAAGGTGGCGTCCTACGTGACGGGCGCGGCGGCCGAGGGCGCCGAGGTGATCCTCGACGGCACCGGGTACACCGTCGAGGGCTACGAGGACGGCCACTGGATCGGCATCTCGTTGCTGGACCGGGTGCCGACCACCGCGAAGGCCTACCAGGACGAGATCTTCGGACCGGTGCTGACCGTGCTGCGCGTCGACACCTACGACGAGGGCATCGCCCTCATCAACGCCTCGCCGTTCGGCAACGGCACCGCGATCTTCACCCGGGACGGCGGCGCGGCCCGTCGCTTCCAGCTGGAGGTCGAGGCGGGCATGGTCGGCGTGAACGTCCCGATCCCGGTCCCCGTCGGCTACCACAGCTTCGGCGGCTGGAAGGACTCGCTCTTCGGCGACCACCACATCTACGGCAACGACGGCACGCACTTCTACACCCGCGGCAAGGTCGTCACCACCCGCTGGCCCGACCCGGCCGACGCCCCGGCGGGCGTGGACCTGGGCTTCCCCCGCAACCACTGATACCGCACACGGCGACGCCCTGCCCCGTCCGGGGGGCAGGGCGTCGCCGTGCGTCGGCCGCCGGGCGTGGACCCCGGCCGTGGCGTGGACGTCAGCCGGTGGTGGAGCCGGCGCCGGTGCCCCCGCCCGCCGCCTTGATCGCCTCGGTGAGGTCGCCGGTCTGCGCGGCCGGCGGCGCCTTGACCGGGGCCGTCTGGCCGAACTTCTCGAAGTCCATGGTGACCTTCATGGCGCCGATCTCCTGGATCATGCGGACCGGCAGGTCCTTGGGGCCGACCCACACCTCCATGGTGATCGAGGTGGCGCCGCCGGTGAGCGAGCCGAAGAGGTTGTCCTTGTCGCCGTAGGCCTTCTTGAACTTGCCCATCCCGGCCTGGTCGATGACGGCCCGGTAGTGCGTGGTGGTCTTGCCGTTGATCTTCTCCGAGCCGAGGTTCTCGACGTCGTCCGCGTACTTCAGGCCCTTCATGGACGCCGACGGGCTGCCGTTGCTGCCGCTGAGCGCCTGCGCGCCCTGCTTGCCGAAGACGGCCGAGCTGTCGATCTTCATCCACTCCTTGCCCTTGAGAGGGCCGGCGGCCTGCGGGTCGACGTCGTAGTAGTACGCGCCGTCCACGAAGAGCATGCGCGTCTTCGGAGCGTCCTGCAGCTGCTGCAGCTGCGCGGCCGCGGTGTCCATCAGGACGTCGAACGCGTACCCGTCGCCCCAGGAGTAGGTGCCCTCCATGGCGACCGGAGCGCCGGCGCCCATGGAGGTGGTCATCTTCACCTCGGCCGAACCGAGCTGCTCGGTGCGGTCGGTCGCCCGGCCGAGCGCCGCCATGATCGCGTCCGTGCCGTCCACGGCCTTGGCCGCGTCCTTGGCGGTCTCGCTGCCGCACCCGGCCGTCGTGACCAGGGCCGCCAGAGTGACCGCCGTCCAGGCCCCCGCGTACTTCGCCTTCATGAGTCCCCACCCCTGTGCGTCGTCTGTGATCCCCGAACCCTAAGGGGTCACACTGACACGTCCGGATGCCGGACGTCGCCCCACTTTCGCGCCGGGAGCCCCGCGGTTCCGGCGCCCGCCGAGCCACCCGATCGGCCGCACGGGAACCGACCCGGAGGACGGGCAGGACCGGCCCGCGTGTACCGCGTCCGCGGTATGCCACCACGGCCGCGTACGCCTCCGGGAGGTCGCCGAGTTCGGTCTGCGGTCGACAACTCCACGACAGGTTGACCCCGTACGGTTGAAGCATGGATCTTCGACTGCCCGGTCTGCGAGGACCACGGCGGCCGCGACGGCTCCTCGCCGCCGCGGCCGCCGTGGTCGTACTCGCCGGTGCCGGTACCTGGACGGCCGTCGCCTCCGACGACGACACGCCCGCGGTGCGCCACGCCGACCGGGTCATGGCGGTGGACGGCGTACGCCTGGACACCTCCTACTTCACCGCCGGCGGCTCCGGCCGCCGCCCCGCCGTCCTCCTCGCGCACGGCTTCGGCGGCAGCAAGGACGACGTCCGGCAGCAGGCCGAGCAGCTCGCCCGCGACGGCTACGCCGTGCTCACCTGGTCCGCACGCGGCTTCGGCGAGTCCACCGGCCGGATCGGGCTCAACGACCCGAAGGGCGAGGTCGCCGACGTCTCCCGGCTGATCGACTGGCTCGCGAAGCAGCCCGAGGTCCAGCTCGACAAGCCCGGCGACCCGCGCGTGGGCGTGGCCGGCGCCTCCTACGGCGGTGCGATCTCCCTGCTCGCCGCCGGACACGACGACCGGGTCGACGCCATCGCCCCCGCGATCACCTACTGGAACCTCGCGGACGCCCTGTTCCCCGACGGCGTGTTCAAGAAGCTGTGGGCCGGCGTCTTCTTCAACACCGGCGGCGGCTCCGCCCGCTTCGAACCCGCGCTGGCCGCGATGTACGAGCGCGTCGCCGAGTCCGGCGTCCCGGACGCCGCCGCCCGCGCCCTGCTCGAGGAGCGCTCGCCGTCCGCCGTCGCCGACCGCATCAAGGTCCCCACCCTCCTCCTCCAGGGCCAGACCGACTCCCTCTTCACCCTCGCCCAGTCCGACGCCGCCGAGAAGGCGATCCGCAAGAACGGCGCGCCCGTCGACGTCGACTGGATCTCCGGCGGCCACGACGGCGGCGACATGGAAGCCTCGCGCGTCCAGGCCCGCGTCGCCTCCTGGTTCGACCGCTACCTCAAGGACGACAGGTCCGCCGACACCGGCCCGGCCTTCCGCGTCACCCGCACCGGAGGCATCGACTCCACCGACGGCGCAGCCCAGCTCCGGGGCGCCGGCGCGGACGCCTACCCCGGTCTGAGCCACGACGACCGCGCGTTCGCGCTCACCGGCCGCCGCGAGGAGCAGACCTTCGTCAACCCGCCCGGCGCCACCCCACCCGCCGTGTCCGCCCTGCCCGGCCTCGGCGGCGGCGGCCTCTCCCAGCTCTCCGCCCTCGGCGTCGGCGTCTCCCTCGACTTCCCCGGCCAGTACGCCGCCTTCGACTCCGCGCCGCTCGCCGACGACCTGCGGGTCACCGGCTCGCCGACGGTCACCGTCCATGTGAAGTCGACGACCGGCACCGCCGTCCTCTTCGCCAAGGTCTACGACGTCGGCGGCAGCGGCAGCCAGGTGCTGCCCTCCCAACTCGTCGCCCCGGTCCGCGTCGACGGCGCCGCGGCCGGCAAGGACGTCACGATCACCCTCCCGGCGATCGACCACAAGGTCGAGGAAGGGCACCGGCTGCGCCTGGTCCTCGCCTCCACCGACCTCGGCTACGCCTCCCCGACGACCCCGGCGACGTACACCGTGTCGATGAAGGGCGACCTGTCGGTCCCCACCGCCCCGGCCGTGACGACCGCCGCCGCACCGCTCCCGTCCTGGGTCTGGTGGCTCCCCCTCACCGGCGCGGCGCTCGCGCTCGCCCTGCTGCTGACGGCCCGCCGCCGCACCGCCGCACCCGCCCCCGACCCGGCGCTCGCCGAGGTCCCGCTGCGGATCACCGACCTGAGCAAGAAGTACGCGAACGGCGACCGCTACAGCGTCCGTGAACTGTCCTTCCAGGTCGAGAAGGGCCAGGTCCTCGGACTGCTCGGCCCAAACGGCGCCGGCAAGACGACGACCCTGCGCATGCTGATGGGCCTGATCACGCCCGACGGCGGCGAGATCCGCGTCTTCGGCCACGCCATCCGCCCGGGCGCCCCCGTGCTCTCCCGCGTCGGCTCCTTCGTCGAGGGCGCCGGCTTCCTGCCGCACCTCACCGGCCGGGAGAACCTCGAGCTGTACTGGCGGGCCACCGGCCGCCCGGCCGAGGACTCCCACCTCGACGAGGCCCTGGAGATCGCCGGCCTCGGCGACGCGCTCGCCCGCGCGGTGCGCACCTACTCCCAGGGCATGCGCCAGCGCCTCGCCATCGCCCAGGCCATGCTGGGCCTGCCGGACCTGCTCATCCTCGACGAGCCGACCAACGGCCTCGACCCGCCGCAGATCCGCGAGATGCGCGAGGTGATGATCCGCTACGCGGCGGCCGGCCGCACGGTGATCGTCTCCAGCCACCTCCTGGCGGAGGTCGAGCAGTCCTGCACCCACCTCGTGGTCATGGACCGCGGCCGGCTCGTGCAGGCAGGCCCGGTCGCCGAGATCGTCGGCTCCGGCGACACAATCCTCGTCGGCACCGCCGTCCCCGTTGACGAGCCGGTCGTCGAGAAGATCGCCGCGCTGCCCGGCGTGGCCTCCGCGCTCCCCGCCGACGACGGCCTGCTGATCCGGCTGGACGCCGACGGCACCGCCCGGCGCCTGATCGCCGAGCTCGTCCGGCTCGACGTGCCGGTGACCTCGGTCGGCCCGCACCGCCGCCTGGAGGACGCCTTCCTCACCCTGATCGGAGGTTCCGCATGAGCACGCTCACCGAGGTCGCCTCCGGCTACCAGCCCGGCCGGACCCTGCCGCTGCGCGTCGAGCTGGTCCGCCAGCTCAAGCGCCGCCGCACGCTGATCATGGGCGGCATCCTCGCCGCCCTGCCGTTCGTCCTGCTCATCGCCTTCGCCATCGGCGGCGAGCCCGGCGGCCGCAACGACCAGGTGACCCTGATGGACACGGCGACCGCCTCGGGCGCCAACTTCGCCGCGGTCAACCTGTTCGTGTCGGCGGGCTTCCTGCTCGTCATCCCGGTCGCCCTGTTCTGCGGGGACACCGTCGCCTCGGAGGCCGGCTGGTCCTCCCTGCGCTACCTCCTCGCCGCCCCCGTGCCCCGCGCCCGGCTGCTGTGGTCCAAGCTCGTCGTCGGCCTCGGCCTCAGCCTGGCCGCGATGGTCCTGCTGCCGGTCGTCGCCCTCGCGGTCGGCAGCGCGGCCTACGGCTGGGGCCCGCTGGAGCTGCCCACCGGCGGCGCGCTCGACCCGGGCACCGCCGCCCAGCGGCTGGTGGTCGTCGTCGGGTACGTCTTCGTCTCCCAACTGGTCACCGCGGGGCTTGCGTTCTGGCTCTCCACGAAGACGGACGCCCCCCTCGGCGCGGTCGGCGGCGCGGTCGGCCTGACCATCGTCGGCAACGTCCTGGACGCCGTCACCGCCCTCGGCGACTGGCGCGACTTCCTGCCGGCGCACTGGCAGTTCGCCTGGGCCGACGCCGTCCAGCCCACCCCCGAGTGGTCCGGCATGATCCAGGGCACCGCCGTCTCCGTGACCTACGCCCTGGTGCTGTTCGCCCTGGCCTTCCGCGGTTTCGCCCGCAAGGACGTCGTCTCCTAGGTCACCGCAGGGTCACCGGCCGGTCTCGGCGGCCCCCCGTCGTGCCCGGTTCGAGACGTATCCGCAACTCCCCGTGTCGCACGTTCCGGCCCCCTGTCCCGTCACAGTCACAGACGTCGACGGACACAGGGGGCACAGACATGAACAACCATCGGGCACCGGCGCTGTTCGCCTTCATGGCGGCAGCCGCACTGCTGCTGACCGGCTGCGGCGGGGGCCAGGACTCCACCGGCGGCAAGGCCGCTGACGGAGCGGCCCGCAACAGCGACGCCTTCCCCGCGCCGAGCGCACCGCGCGCCGGCGAGGAGCGCGACGAGGGTGACGAGGGGCGCTCCGACCGCCTCTCCACCTTCGCCCTCGACGTGGACACCGCCTCCTACGGCTACGCCCGCCGCACCCTCGCCGAGGGCCGCCGCCCGGAGCCCGCCACCGTCCGCCCCGAGGAGTTCGTCAACAGCTTCCGCCAGGACTACGAACGCCCGGACGGCAACGGCTTCTCGGTCACCGTCGACGGCGCCCGCACCGGCGACGACGACTGGTCCCTGGTCCGCGTGGGCCTCGCCACCCGCACGGCCGCGCAACAGGGCGAGCGTCCGCCCGCCGCCCTCACCTTCGTCATCGACGTCTCAGGCTCGATGGGCGAACCCGGCCGTCTGGACCTCGCCAAGTCCTCCCTCGGCACGATGACCGACCGCCTGCGCGACGACGACTCCGTCGCCCTCGTCACCTTCAGCGGCGAGGCCGAGACCGTCCTGCCGATGACCCGCCTCGGCGGCCACCGCGGCCGTGTCCACGACGCCGTCGACGGCCTGGAACCCACCGACTCCACCAACCTCGGCGCCGGCGTCGAGACCGGTTACGCCACCGCCGTGGAGGGACTGCGCAAGGGCGCCACCAACCGGGTCGTCCTGATCTCGGACGCCCTCGCCAACACCGGCGACACCGACGCCGACGCGATCCTCGAGCGCATCGACACCGCCCGCCGCGAACACGGCGTCACCCTCTTCGGCGTCGGCGTCGGCAGCGACTACGGCGACGCCCTGATGGAACGCCTCGCCGACAAGGGCGACGGCCACACCGTCTACGTCTCGGACGAGACCGACGCCCGCAAGGTCTTCTGCGACGACCTCCCGCGCAACGTCGACCTGACCGCCCGCGACGCCAAGGCGCAGGTCGCCTTCGACCCCGACACCGTCGCCGGGTTCCGCCTCGTCGGCTACGACGACCGCCGGGTCGCCGACGACGACTTCCGCGACGACCGCGTCGACGGCGGAGAGGTCGGCCCCGGCCACACCGTCACCGCCCTCTACGCCGTGCGCGTCAAGCCCGGCGCCTCCGGACGCCTCGCCACGGCCACCGTCCGCTGGCTCGACCCCGAGACCCGCACCCCGCACGAGACCTCCGGCCGGCTGGAGACCGGCGCCCTGCACGACGACCTCGCCCGCGCCTCCGACCGCTTCCGGGTCACGGCGACGGCCGCCTACTTCGCCGACGCCCTGCGCCGCCCGGAGACCCCGCTCCCGGACGCCCCCGACCTGACCGAACTGCAGGAAACAGCCCGCACGTTGGCGAAGAAGACCGAGGACGCGGACGTCACCGCCCTGGCCGACGCGATCGCCGACGCGAACCGCCTGGACCTGTAGGAGGTCCCGTCCGGACGCCCGGACGTCCGTCTGTGCCCCGCGCACCGCGGGCGGCACACGAAACGGCGGGTCACCGGAGAACCGGTGACCCGCCGTCGCGGTACGTCAGGCTGCGGCTCAGCCGTTGGCCGCGCCGTTGCCGGCGAGCACGGAGATGTCGTCCAGGATGTGCGACAGCGGCTCGTCGCCCTTGGCCTGGGTGCTGTTCTCCACGCACTGCTGGTTCTGCGGGGAGGACAGGACGTTGATGTCCTGGACGTTGATCGGGACGGCGCCGACGAGGCCCTGCAGCCCGAGCTTGGCGGGCAGGCCGATGCAGGGCTTGTTCAGCGAGCCCTGCACCAGCGAGAGCTGCGGGCTCATGTCGCCGAAGGTGGCCGAGTTGCCGAACTCCGACGAGGCGCCGTTGCCGCTGGCGGAAGTGGTGCCGCTGTCGTCACCGATGGCCAGGGCCTGCGGGGCGCTCACGGCCGCGAGACCGGCGACCGAGGCGGCGAGGGCCGCGGATGCCCACAGCTTCTTCATGTTCGTTCCCTTTCGAAAGGCGCGGACACCGGGGGAGGAGCCGCGTGATCAACAACGCCCCGCCCCCGGCCGGGGTTGCGTGGTGTGCCCCGATCGGCCCAGCGCACCCGCCGCCCCTGCCGTGCGCCCCTCACCTGCACGCGTACGCGCTCCCGCGCACCGCCACCGTGCTGCCGAGAACGGTCGGCGGATCCTTCGGCCGGGGGTTCCTGCCCTCGGCGACCAGCGGCTGGTCCCTGTGCACCTTCGTGAAGAGTGCGTCCGCCTTACGGTCGTCCCAGGCCAGCGCCGAACCGATGCCCAGCGAGGCCGGCGCCGACCCGCCGATCGGCACGGTCGTGAACTCCGTCGCCGCGTCCGGCAGCCTGCGCAGCGCGGCCGCCTCCTGGGCGAGCTCGTTCAGCGAGAATCCCTGCTGACCGCCGCCGAGGAGGGTGCCCATCAGGTGCAGGGTGCGCCGCGGGTCGTCCAGCAGTCTGCGCGCCTGCACCTCGAGCAACGACTGGAAGAGGAAGCGCTGCTGACGCTGGATGCGGCCGAGATCGGCGCTGGTGTCGACGTGCCGCGAGCGCACGTACTGCAGTGACTGCCCGCCGCCGAGCCGGTGCTTGCCCGGCTTGAGGTCCATGCCGGTCGCGAAGTCCTTCAGCCGTCGCGGCGTGCACACCTCGACACCGCCGACCTCGTCCACGGAGTCCATGAAGCGCCGGAAGTCCACCTGGACGAACCGGTCGACGCTCAGCCCGGTCATGGACTCGACCGTCTTGACGGTGAGCTCCGCGCCGCCCTCCTGGTACGCCGCGTTGAGCTTCGCCGGATGCGCCTTGCGCTGCTTGCCGTCCGGGCCGCGGTACTGCGGGATGTGCGCCCAGGAGTCACGCGGCAGACCGATCACGCTGACGCGGTCCCGCCGCGCCGAGAGATGAACGAGCATCAGGACGTCCGTGCAGCCGCAGGCCTGGCCACCGGCGTGGAACTCGTGCTTCTCGTCGGCGGAGATGGTGTCCCGTTCGTCGGTGCCCATCAGCAGAACGTTCATCGCGCGCGGGGCGTGCTCCCGGGAGGGGAGCGCGGAACTGCCGAGCAGCGCGCCGGTGGCGGCCAGGACGATTGAGGGAATCGCCAGCCGACGTGGCAGAGAGTTTCTCTTCGTCGTCACGCGCCGCACGCTAGAACAGCGGGCCGCCGATGATCCGGCGGCCCGCTGCGGGGGGCGGAGAAACCACTCCGGGGCTCAGGAAATGAACCCGTTCACCACGTCGGGCTCAGTGGTTGGCCGCGCCGTTGCCGGCGAGCACGGAGATGTCGTCCAGGATGTGCGACAGCGGCTCGTCGCCCTTGGCCTGGGTGCTGTTCTCCACACACTGCTGGTTCTGCGGGGAGGACAGGACGTTGACGTCCTGAACGTTGATCGGGACGGCGCCGAGGAGGCCCTGCGCCCCGATCTTGGCGGGCAGGCCGATGCACGGCTTGTTGAACGAGCCCTGGATGAGCGCCATCTGGGGGCTCATGTTGCCGAAGGTGGCCGAGTTGCCGAACGACTGGCTCGCACCGTTGCCGCTGGCGGAGGTGGTGCCGCTGTCGTTGCCGATGGCGAGCGCCGGGGCTGCCGCGGCGGCGGAGACGCCGGCGACGGAGGCGGCGACCGCAGCGGCGGCCAGTACCTTCTTGATCACTTGTAAGTCCCTTCGTGAGAACCCCGTCCACCGGAGCCCTCTGAACAACGCTTTCTGGGCTGCTTCGTTGCCGCTCTTCACTCCGATGGCCTATTGGCGGGAAATCCGGTCGTCGGGTCGGAAAAACCGATCGGGTGAAGGGCCGCAACCAAACCCGGTGCATCCGGTTGATCGGTGGCAGGCACATGGTCCTGGCACGGAGTCAGGGCAGGGAAAGGAACAATCGAAATGCTGAAGAAGGCAATGGCCGCGGCTGCGGTCGCCGCTTCCGTCATCGGAGCGTCGGCGGCTGTCGCCCCCCAGGCGTTCGCCATCGGGGACGACGCGGGCACGACCTCCGCCAGCGGCAACGGCGCGCGCGAGGCGTTCGGCAACTCGGTGACCAAGGGCGACATGAGCCCGCAGGCCACTCTGGTCCAGAGCTCGCTGAACAAGCTGTGCGTCGGCCTGCCGCTCAAGGTGGGCGTGCAGAGTGTCCTGGGCGCCGTCCCGATCGACGTTCAGGACGTCAACGTCCTGTCCTCGCCGCAGGACCAGCAGTGCGCCGAGAACAGCACCCAGGCCAAGGGCGACGAGCCGCTGTCGCACATCCTGGACGACATCTCCGCCCTGTCGGGCAACGGCGTGGCCAACCACTGACGCCCACGGCGCCGCTCGCCGGACGGTCCGCGCCTCTTTCGGCGGACCGTCCGGCTTCGGTATTCACGCGGCGAATCTTCCTGATGTTCTGTCAATTTTTGTTCCACTGCTCAGGCGAATCGTTTCTCCCGATTGATCCTGGCGGGTCAATTGTATGAAGGCGTTCGAGTGAATTCCCGGACGACGCGCGTTCGTCAGTTTCTTCGGATGTCTATCTCTCGTTTGCAGCCTGCGAGTCATGGTGCGAGCCGTTCCAGTTGCGCTCGCTCGGTTTCGACCGTCATCTAGGCATGACCGCAGAGAAGGGAATCCCATGAAGAAGAGCGCTGCTGTTGTTGCGGGTCTGATCCTGGCCCTGGGCGGGGCCGCCCCCGCCTTCGCCGACGCCGGTGCCAACGGCGCGGCCATCGGCTCCCCGGGCGTCCTGTCCGGCAATGTCGTCCAGATTCCGATCCACATTCCGATCAACGTGTGCGGAAACTCCATCAACGTCATCGCCGCGCTGAACCCGACCGGCGGCAACGTCTGCATCAACGACTGACGACACGTCATTCCCGGCCGTCGGGCCGGACCCGGGCCGGCCTTGGACGACTTCCGTGTGGTCCGAGGCCGGCCTTTCCCACTTCTTCGAGCAGGAAGACCACGAGATTGCGACAGACCCTGAGCAGGGGAGTGGTCGCGGCCGCCGCCGCGACGAGCATTCTGTCCCTGTGCGGGGGCGGCTACGCCCTCGCCGACGCGAACGCCGAGGGAGCGGCCAACGGTTCACCAGGAGCCCTCTCGGGCAACCACGTCGAGGCCCCGCTGCACGTCCCGCTGACCGTCTGCGGCAACTCGGCCGACGTCGTCGCCGCGCTCAACCCCGCGTTCGGCAACGCCTGCGCCGAGCAGGCCGTCGCCCGCGACAAGCGTGCACACGGGACACCGAAGGGCCACGACGACCCGCACGGCGGGGATTCCGGCTACGGCCGGTCCGACGACGAGGAACCCGGCTACGGGGACTCCGGCTACGGCGACTCCGACGACGAGGAGCCCGGCTACGGCGACTCGGGCTACGGAGACTCGGGCTACGGCGACTCCGACGACGAGGAGTCCGGCTACGGCGACTCCGGCTACGGCGACTCGGGCTACGGCGACTCGGGCTACGGCGACTCCGGTCAGGCCGGCCATGGGCACGGAGACGACTGCGGCTACGGCGACACCTGCGGCGGCGGAGGCCACACGCCTCCGGGCGGCGGTCACGGCCACGGCACGCCGCCCGGCGGGGGCCACTCGACGCCTCCCGGCGGCGGTCACTCCACCCCGCCCGGCGGAGGTCACAGCTCTCCTCCCGGCGGGGGCCACTCCACGCCGCCCGGCGGAGGTCACTCGACGCCTCCCGGCGGCGGTCACTCCACGCCGCCCGGTGGAGGCCATAGCTCTCCTCCCGGCGGGGGCCACTCCACGCCGCCCGGCGGAGGTCACTCGACGCCTCCCGGCGGCGGTCACTCCACGCCGCCCGGTGGAGGTCACAGCTCTCCTCCCGGCGGGGGCCACTCCACGCCGCCCGGCGGAGGTCACTCGACGCCTCCCGGCGGCGGTCACTCCACGCCGCCCGGTGGAGGTCACAGCTCTCCTCCCGGCGGGGGCCACTCCACGCCTCCGGGCGGCGGTCACTCGACGCCGCCCGGCGGAGGTCACAGCACCCCGCCTCCGCACGGCGGCCACTCGACACCGCCTCCGCACGGGGGTCACAGCACGCCTCCGCCCGGAGGCGGGCACAGCACGCCGCCCGGTGGCGAGCACACCGCGCCCCCGCACAACGGCGGTGGCGGCGGGCACACCCCGCCCGAGCTGCCGCACACCGGCAGTGACAACGCGGCGTTGCTGGCCGCCTCCGGCGTCAGCGCGGCGCTGATCGCGGGCGGCGCCGTTCTGTACCGGCGAGGCAGGGCCGCCTCCCGGCGCTGAACGCACCCGGCGCCGGCCGCCCGCACGGCGGGTGCCACGCCTCGGGCCTGTCGCCGGATCGTGTCGCACTGCGTGCGGGTCGATCCGGGCGGCGGGCCCTCGGTGTGCTCAGCGCCGTACGGTCTCCGTGGCCCCGCGCCGTCCGGGCGCCGGGGTGGCCCGGCCCGGCAGCCCCGTGTGGGGCCCGGTGTCATGCCTTGGGCCTGTCGCCCGGTCGTGTCGCACTGCGTGCGGGTCGATCCGGGCGGCGGGCCCTCGGTGTGCTCAGCGCCGTACGGTCTCCGTGGCCCCGCGCCGTCCGGGCGCCGGGATCGCCCCGCCCGGCAGCCCGGTGTGCAGCCGGCGCCGGACGCCCCGGACCAGGGTCCCCGCCGTGTAGGTCGCGCCGTGCACGAAGCGCATCGCCGGCCCGAACCCGGCGGCCGTCACCAGGCCGGCCATGAACAGTCCGGGGCAGGACGACTCGAAGTCCCGGCCCACCTCGGGGGAGCCGTCGGCCACCGTGGCCAGTGCGTCGCGCAGCGGGCCGGAGAGGAGCCCGAGCCGCTCGCGGGTCGCCCGGAAACCGGTGGCCGCGATCACGTGCTCGGTCTCGAAGGGGTCCGCCCCCGTCACCTCCAGCCGCACCCCGCCGTCCGCCGCGCGTGCCGCCGTCACCTCGTGGTCGAGGCACACCTCCACGGCGCCCTCCACCCGGTCGCGCACCCACCAGGCGCCGGCCGGTCCCAGCGCCGTCGCCGCGATCCGCGCCCGGGTCGGCTCCGGGAGCCGCCGGTAGAGGCCCGGGCGTTCGGCGTAGAACCAGTTGCGCCAGCCGCAGCCGAGGCCGCTGTGCGGGGAGCGGGCCGACCGCCACCACGGGCGCTCCCAGGGCGGCGGCACGTCGTTCCACTGCAGCCGGTCGGCACGGGCCAGCACGCGCACCCGGGTGCCCTGTTCGGCGAGCAGGGCGGCCGTCTCGAGGGCGGCCTGCCCGCCGCCGATCACGGTGACGTCCCGGCCACGGAAGCGGTCGAGGTCGCCGTGGTGGCTGCTGTGCGAGACGAGTGAGGAGGGCAGGCCGCGCAGGGCCGCGGGGATCTCCACGAACGGCATCACGCCGACCGCGAGGGCGACCGTGCGGGCCTGCACGGTCTCGCCGTCCTCGGTGACCGCCTCGAAGCCGCCGGGCAGGGACGCGATGCGGACCACCGTGCGCTCGTCCACCTCGGGGACGGCGTTGCGGGCGAACCACAGGCCGTACTCGGCGAACGTCTCCACGGGGATCGGCTGTCCGTGCCCGGCCGTCACGCCCTGGGTCGCGCAGTACGCGTCGAGCCGCCAGCGGGCGGCCGGATCGGACAGGTTGGACGCCCACGGCTCGGACTTGAGGAACATCCCGCCCGGCATGTTGTCGCGCCAGGAGGCCATCGGCCGGCCGAAGACGCGCAGGCTCAGCCCGGCGTCCGCGGCGTGCGACGCGATGGACAGGCCGTACGGGCCGGCTCCCACCACCAGCAGGTCGTACATCAGCAGCTGCTCGCTTTCTCGTCGTCGGTCGGTCCGGCCACGGCCGGTGCGGTGCGTCCGCTCTGTTCGGCGGGTCCGGCCTGGGTGCGCAGGCGGGTCAGGGAGGACGGGGGCGGCGGGGACTGGCGGACCACGCGGGGTCCGTCCCCGGCGGCTGGCGCCGGGCCCAGCCCGCGCAGCCGGTGCAGCAGCCGGCGGGTGACGTGCGCGCCCCACAGGCCCCACATGGCCCGGCCGGGAGCGGTGTCGTCGCCCGCGTGCCAGGCCAGTTCGCGGCCCCGGCGGGTCGGTCGCAGCGCGGCCAGCGGCGCGTAGTTCTCCACGACGAACGTCCGCCCGGGCCGGGGCTCCCACACGGGCAGCGGACGGTGCGTCAGGTCCAGGTGCTGCGCGCGGACGACGTCCACCCCGGCGGCGTCGGTGAAGAGCCGGAACTGGGCGCCGGGGCGCGGGTTGAAGTCGAGCAGGTGGTACTCGCCGGTGCCGCCGCAGCGGCGGAAGTCGAGGTCGAGGATGCCCCGGTGGCCGAGGGCGTCGACGAGCCGCTCGGCGTGCCCGCGCACCTCGGGGTTCTCCGTCCACTCGCCGACCGCGGTGAGTCCGGCCCCGCGCGGCCAGGCGCACAGTTTGCGGCCGGAGCCGCCGGCGCGGAGCGAGCCGGAGCGGTCGGCGTATCCGTGGAAGAACCAGTCGCGGTCCTGACCCGGCGGCAGGAAGGCCTGGAGGAGCAGCCGGCTGCCCGCTTCGTCGGTGCGCAGATACAGTTCGCGCGCCTCCTGGGGAGAGCGCACCAGAGCCGTGCTGCGCAGCCCCGATCCGGCGGGCAGCAGCCAGGGCCGGCTCCACTTCGCCACCACCGGCAGGCCGAGCCGCCAGGCCTCGGAGGCGGCCTGTGCGGCGCTGTCCGGGATCACGGTGAGCGGGTGCGGCACGTCCGCCGTCGCGCACAGGGCGACCAGTTCCGATTTGTCGGCGACCCGTTCGGGCACCGCGCCGGGCTGCTGCGGCAGCAGATAGGCCGGCGCCAGTTCGTCGCGCAGCCTGCTCACCGCGATCGCCCCCGCGTCGTCCATCGGGATGAGCACGGCGGGCCGTTCGACGCGGGCGGCCACCCGCAGCAGGGTGGCGGCGATGTCGCAGGGGGTGGCGCCGGGCGGCGGCGGGGGGTGCAACTCCCGTACGAAACGGGAGGTGCGCACGGGACTTCCCGTCGACTCGGCGACCACGTGCACGTCGACTCCGGCGCGTCCGAGCGAGCGCACGGCACCCAGCGTGCCGTGGTGAAAGGGATTCCGGTCGATCCGCAGGAGAACGGCGGGGACGCGGGTGTCGAGCAGCGACTGGGGCATTTTTCAGCGGGTCCTTCGGCTCGGTTCACCGATATGGGCGATCAAGGCACTCGAAAGCCGTATCGGCGGTGGCGTGGATCCTTTTGGTGTGACTTTCATATGACTGAGTGTCAGTAATGCGCGGGCAGTGCGCGTTACGCGCGAGTGGAGAAAGGAGCAGGCATGACTCCACAACAGCGACGCGCACGGTCGCGGCGGCTTGCCGTCGTCGCGGCAGCCGTCGCGGCCTCGGCCGCCCTGGCGTCCGGGCCTGGATTCGCCGCGGGCGCGGGGGTGGTGCGGGTCGGCGATCCTCCGGCTCCCACCCCGACCGTCCCGGTGCCCGCCGCGTCCGAACCGGCTCCCGCCGCGGCCGAACCGGCCGTCCCCGCCCCGGCCACGACCGCGGCGGCAGAGGCGAGCCCCACACCCACCCCGGCCGAGTCCCCGACGCCGACCCCGACCCCGACCGGGACCCCGGGGACCCCGACCGAGCCCCCGGGCGCGTCCCCGGCGCAGACGCCCGCGCCCTCGGCCTCGGCCTCGCCGACGAAGGCCGCCGCCCCCGCCTTCGGCGCCTACCTCGACTACGGAGCCCGCGGCGTGACCCGCATCGCCGAGCTCAGCGCCTGGCTGGGCGGCTCCGACCTGCGCGTCGGCCACACCTACCTGCCGGGCGACCGGTGGCACAACATCGAGGGCCCGGCCGGCTTCCTCGACGTGTGGGCGAACTGGCGGCGGGAGAAGGACGACCGGATGCTCGTCCTCAACGTGCCCATGATGGAACGCAACGAGGAGGGCGTCTCCGACGCCGAGGTGCGCCGGCTGCTGAAGCAGGGCGCGGACGGGGAGTTCGATCACCACTTCACGGCTCTCGCCGAGCGGCTGGTCGCGCTGAAGGCGCCGGACACGGTGATCGTGCTCGGCTGGGAGATGAACGGCATCACGTACACCCATCGCTGCGGGCCGGACCCGGAGGCCTGGAAGAAGTACTGGAACAGAATCGTCACCGCCATGCGTGCGGTGCCGGGCCAGGAATTCAGGTTCGATTTCACGCCGACGCGCGGCAAGGACGCCGTTCCGTGGACCGAGTGTTATCCGGGGGACGACACGGTCGACATCATCGGAATGGACTCCTACGACCAGCCGACCGGTCTGTCCTTCGACGAGCAGGTGAGTGAACCCTACGGGCTGCAGGCACACGTGGACTTCGCCAAATCGCACGGCAAGCCCATCTCCTATCCCGAATGGGGACTCTTCCGCAACGGCGACAACTCCGAATACATGCGCCGCATGATCGCCTGGATGGACGAGCACCGGCCGCTGTACAACACGCTGACCGACTACTGCCCGCACGGCGTGTGGCAGTGCGGGCAGAACCCGCGGTCGTCCGAGGTCTACCGTTCGCTGCTGTCCGGCCGCACCGACGAGCCGGTCACCGAGCCGACGACCCCGGCGCCCACCACGGACCCGTCCACGGACCCGACGACCCCGCCCGTCACCGAGCCCACGACACCGCCCGCCACGGAACCGCCCACCACCGACCCCACCGGCGAACCCCCGGTGAACTGCACGCCGATGGACCTCGGCGACTGGGTCGAGTACTGGCTCGGCGGCAAGCTGTGCATCCGCCTGGACTGGTGGTCGCGCAACGGGTGAACCGATGTGCTGTGGCGGCAGGTCCGCGTCAGGGCCCGCCGCCACCGGCACGCTCCCTCCGCTGCTCCAGCCGGAGCAGCAGCTCCTTGCCCCGCTGCCGCGCGGCCACGTCGCACACGACCGCCGACAGCAGCGGGGCGGTGCGCCGACGGGCCAGCAGCAGCCGCTGGTTGACGACCGGTTCGGGCCGCCAGTGGTGCTTGTACGGCTCGTCGCCGCGCAGCAGGCTCAGCGCGGCGCGCCCACCGTCCCGGGTGTGCTCGGCGCACGCCTCCAGCAGCATCACGGCCACGTCCGCCTTGCGCTCCCGCAGCCGCGGATGGGCGCCGTAGAGGTAGCCCCCGGCCAGCCGCCGCGACAGCAGCGTCAGATCCACGGCCACCACGTCGTCGTCGAGCCGGAACTCGGTGACCACAGCGTCCCCGGAACGCACCATCGGACCGACCGAACGCACCAGGTGCTCGCAGAACCGGTCGCGCAGGTGCTCGCCCGTCACCTTCCGCCCCTGCCACTGCAGCCGGTGCAGTTCCAGCAGCCGCCGCAGCGCCGAGTCCACCTCCTCCGGGCGCACCGCCTGGCGCTGCACGCCGAGCGCGGTCAGCTTGCGCAGCTTCGCGCGCACCCGCTGGGCCTTCGCCGACGGCAGCCGGGCCACCAGCTCGTCCATCGGCACGGCGGGCAGCTCCAGGCACACCGAGTCGCCGACCCGCCGCCGAGGCCCGCGCCAGTGCTCGTAGACGCGCTCCACCGCACCGCCCGGCCGCACCTCGCGGAAGTCGATCAGCGCGGTGCGGGCGGCGGCCGCGAGGGCCCCGGTGAGCGCGCCGACGGCTGCCTCGCCGTGCTCGTCGTCGACCAGGACGTCCCCGTAGTCGGAGATCGCCCCGCCGAGCGGCACGAGCGCGGGCACCGGCCGGCGCACGGCGGTCAGCGGGGCGACGGCCACGAGTTCGGCGCCGTCCCGGACCAGCTGCAGGCGCAGCCGGCCGGGGCGGCCGTACGACAGCCACCACGAGTGCAGCCAGGCGTGGCTCTGGAACGGGGTGGCCGTCGCGCACCGCTGGTACAGCCGGTCCCAGGCCGGGGCGAGAGCGGCGAAGGCCTGTTCGTCGGTGACGACCTCGGTGGTGAACGTCGGTTTCACAGCGCCCCGTGGGCGTCGGCGGCGAGAGCCGGGCCGGGGACCGCGGCGGAGCGCGCGCCCTCCTCCTCCCGGCCCCGCTTCGGCCGCACCAGCAGCAGCAGTCCGCCGAGCAGCCCGCCCGCGCTCGCCCCCACGGCGCCCGTCAGCGTGGGGGACGGCGAGGAGGGTCCGGTCGGCTTCACCGCGCGGGCGAACTGCTGGAGTTCGACGTTGGTGGTGGCCTGGGAGCTCTTCGCGTGCTGGGTCAGCGAGCGGGAGACCGCGTTGGCCATGTCGGCGGCCAGGTCGGCGCGCGGGGAGGTCGCCGTGATCGAGACCATCGGGGCGTCCGGCGAGGTCGCCGTCTGCACACTCTGCTGGAGAGTCCGCACCGGCACACCGGCCCACACCTGAGCGTCCCCGAGCACCGCGAGCTGGGTGGCGACCCGGCCGTAGGCCTGCGCGAAGCCGAGCGCCGAGGCCGGGTCGGACTTCGCCGTGGGGACGGCGACGACATACGCGGTGGCCGTGTACACGGGCGGCTTGACGGCCCCGTAGGCGCCGCCGAGCAGGCCGCCGGCGACGGCGCCGGCCGCGAGCAGGGCCCAGGGCGGGAGCGCCTTGGCGCGGCGCAGGGCGGCGGGACGGCGAGGGTTCTCGGTCATGGGGAACTGACTCCCTGGGGTGTCGGGGAAGCGGAGGACGACAGGGCTGGTCCGGAAACGGTGGTCGCGTACACGTCCATGAGCTGGGCGGCGCTGCGGGCGATGTCGTAGTGGAGCGCCGCCTCGGGGGCGGTGCGCGGTCCGGGCGGCCGCGCGCGGGACTCGGACAGCGCGCGGACGAACGCGTCGGCGCCGCCGGTCACCAGGCGCGCGCCCGGCGCCGCCCGCGCGGGCAGCTGCTCGATCGCGGGACAGGAGGCGTAGAGCACGGGCAGTCCCGACGCCAGCGCCTCCACGGCGGCCAGCCCGAAGGTCTCCTCGGCGGACGGCGAGACGAACACGTCCATGGCACAGGCGAGGGAGGGCAGGTCGGGGCCGGGCGAGCCGTCCGCGACGTAGGGGCGCTCGCCGGTGAACAGGACCCGGTCGGCGACCCCGGCCTCCTGCGCGACGCGCCGCAGCACGTTCTCCTCCGGCCCGCCGCCGACCAGCAGCAGCCAGTGGTCCGGCGTGAGGCGGGCGAGCGCGCGGATGACGACGTCGAAGCGCTTGGCGGCCGTCAGGCGTCCGACGCCGCCCACGACACAGGCGTCGTCGGGCAGTCCGAGCCGTCTGCGGGTGCGCAGGCGGGCCGCCGGATCGAAGCGGAAGCGGGCCAGGTCGATGCCGTTGGGGACGACCTCGATCCGCGGTTGCGGTACTCCCCAGCCGCGCAGCCGGTCGGCGACCGCGGGCGAGACGGCGACCGTGGTGCGGCCCAGCCGCTCGCTGGCCAGATACAGCGCGCGCACCCCGGAGGTCAGCGGCCGCCCCTCCATCTGTGAGTCGCCCAGGGAGTGTTCGGTGGCCACCACCGCGCGGACCCCGGCGAGCCGCGCGGCCAGCCGGCCGTAGACGCAGGCCCGGTACAGATGCGTGTGCACGAGGTCGTAGCCCCCGGAGCGGACGACCCGGACCAGCCGCGGCAGCGCGCCCAGGTCGCGGTTGCCGGCCATGCCCAGATGGACGACCTTGACGCCGTCCTCGGCGAGCCCGTCGGCCACCGAGCCCGGGTTGGTGAGCGTCACCACCTCGCAGTCGACCGGCAGGTGCCGCAGCAGCAGCCGCAACTGCTGCTCGGCGCCGCCCACGCCCAGCCCCGTGATGATGTGCAGCGCCTTCACCGCAGCCCCTCGACGGGACGCCGGCGCAACCGGTGCAGCCGGTACTTCAGGAACAGCCGGACGGCGTCGTCGTCCTGCCCGACATGGACCCGCGGGAGGGCGTGCAGGCCGTTCAGCGGCCCGGGGTCGATCGCGCAGGCGTAGGCGTAGCCGGCCTCGCCCACGGCGTCCACCGCGCGCCGGTCTACCGTCCCGTACGGGTAGCAGAAGCCGTCGACCTCGGTCCCGAGGAGCTCGGCGAGGGCGGCGCGGCTCTCGACCGTCTCCGCCTTCAGGGTGCCGTCGTCGGCCCGGGTCAGATCGACGTGGGTGAGGCCGTGCGAGCCGATCTCGACGCCCTCCCCGGCCGCCCGGCGGATGCCGTCGGCGGTCAGCAGGGGTTTGCGCGGGCCCAGCGGATCCCAGGCGTTGTCGCCGCCGAACCGTCCGGGCAGCACGAACAGGGTCGCGTTGCAGCCCTGCCGGCGCAGCACCGGCAGCGCCCCGGTGAGGAAGTCGGCATAGCCGTCGTCGAAGGTGAGGCCCACCAGGTCGCGGCCCTCGCCCCGGGCGCGGGCCGCCAGCAGCTCGGCCATGGAGACGCCGCGCAGCCCGCGCCGGCGCAGCCACCTCAGCTGTTTCTCCAACCGCTCGGGGGTCACCGTGATGCGGTAGGGGTCGTCGGAGCAGTCGCTCACGGAGTGGTACATCGCCACCCACGGGACGGGAGCGCGGAGCTTGCGGTCAGGAGCGGCCATGGGAGAGCTTTCGGGTCGCGGAACGTACGGAACGGAATGCGGAGACGATGCCCTGGGCGCCCAGGGCCCGGCCCAGCAGCAGGAAGACGACGGTCACGGTGAGGCCCCCGGCGGCGAGCCCCCGCACCGGGTCGGCGAACCGCGCGGCGGCGAAGGCCCCGGCGAGGGTGGCCACCAGCGCCGCCCGCACCGGTCGGCTCAGCTCGCGCAGCACGCCCCGGACCCGGATCGGCACGCTGCGCGGACCCGTGCCGGCCAGCAGCACCAGGGCGGTGACGGTGATGCCGGTCGCGTTGGCGACGGCGATGCCGTACACGCCCCAGGGGCCGACGCCCAGCGCGCCGATCCAGGACGTCACGACGATGCCGCCGGCCATCGCGCCGACCGGGTACCAGGAGCCGCGGCCCCCCGAGAAGTACGAGCGGACCAGCACGCCCACCAGGGTCTGACCGAGCAGCCCGAGCGCGTACACCCGCATGACGCCCGCCGTCGCCGCCGTGTCCTGGGCGGTGAACGCACCGCGCTGGAAGAGCAGTTCGACGATCTGCGGGGCGCACGCCACGACCGCGGCCGTGCCCAGCAGCACGATGCACGACGCCAGCGCCAGATCCCGCTCCACCCGGCTGCGGGCCCGCTCGGCGTCCCCCTCGGCCAGCGCCCGCGCGACCACCGGGAAGGTCACCGTGCACACCATCACCGACAGGATCATCGGCATCTGCGCGACCTTCTGCGCGTAGTTGAGGTGCGAGATGGCCCCCGCCGGAAGCTGTGAGGCGAGGAAACGCTCGATGAGCGTCTGGGACTGCCGGCACAGCGCGAAGAGCAGGACGGTCGTCAGCAGCGCGGTGTCCAGGGGCCGGGGCTCCTCGTGCCCGACGGGCGCCTCCCCGGCCGTCCGGCCCCTGCGGAGCTGACCGATCAGCGAGGGCAGCTGCACGAGGACCATCAGCAGCCCGCCCACCGCCACCCCGGCCGCCGCCGACCGCACGCCCCAGCGCCCGCCCAGCACGAACATCCCGGTGACGATGCCCACGTTGTAGGCCACGTAGATCGCCGCGGGCGCCACATACCGCCGGTGGGCGCGCAGGGCCGCGCTGCAGTACCCGGCGAGTCCGAAGCTCACCGCGCAGGTCGCGGTGAGCCGGGTGCAGTCGACGGCGAGCGCCGGGTCGGGCAGACCGGGCGCGAGGACGTCGACCACCTGCGGGGCCCCGCCGACGAGCAGGGCGCCGACCGCGACGAACGCCAGCGACAGCCGGGGCAGCGTGCCGGCGACCAGCGCCCGCACCGGGTCGCCGGGGGCGCCCTGGGAGCGGCGGGCCAGCGCCATGCTGAACGCCGGGATGAGGGCGAACGCCAGTCCGTCCTCGATCAGCAGCGTGGCCGCGAACTCGGGCACGGTCCACGCGACGAGGAAGGCGTCGGTGTCGCTGCCCGCCCCGAAGAGCCGGGCCAGCGCCTGGTCACGGACCAGCCCGAGCAGGGCCCCGGCCACCGACAGGGCGGCGGTGACGAGCGCGGCCTTGGCGAGGAAACCGCTGGAGGCGGCGGGGAGTTCGCCGGCCTCCCCGACGGTCTCGGGGGCCGTCTCCCCGGACCGGGCGGCGGACCGCGCGGGCGGCACGGACACGGGCCCGTCCGTGCGGGGTGTCCGAGGAGGCGTCACGGTCATCGGGCCTGCGCCTCCTCGAGGGCGCTGCCGCCGACCAGCGCCCACCAGGCGACGATCCCGAAGACGACGGCGGTCAGCACCGTCGACGGTCCGCCGATGTCGGCGTACACGAAGTCGATCAGCTGCCAGACCAGCAGGCCGCAGGCGAACAGCGCGCAGTCGAGGCCGCGGCCGGAGCGCCGGGCGCGCAGCCACCCCCGCAGCCCGCACGCCAGCATCGCCAGCCAGCCGCCCGCGAGGGCGAGCAGCCCGACCAGACCCTGTTCGCCGAGGACCAGCAGATACATGTTGTGCGGGGACAGCAGCGGCTGCCGGACGAAGCCGGAACCCGCGCCGTCGGTGTCGCTGCCGGAGGACAGCGCGAGGGAGGCGTGCGCGTCCCGGTGTTCGGGGAAGCCCTTCAACCCGACACCGGTGAGGGGCTGTTCGGCCCACATGCCGACCGCGGACGCCCACAGGGTGTACCGGTCGGTGACCGACTGGTCGGGGGCGTCCGCGACCTGCGTGATGCTGCTGACGCGTTCCTGGAGCATCGCCGAGCCGACGCCGAAGCCGCCCACCAGGACCACCCCGGCGGCGACCGCCGCCGCGCCGACCTTGAGCGCCCGGCGCAGCCCGGCGAGGGCCAGCTGGACCGTGCAGGTCAGCGCGGTAGCGATCCACGCGCCCCGGCTGAAGGAGAGCGCCAGCGGCGCCAGCAGGGCGAGCGCGGCGGCGGCGGCGACGGCCCGCTGCCGCACGCGGGAGCCGCCGAGCGCCAGGCCGACCGCGCAGACCAGCCCGAAGGACACGACGGTCGCCATGCCCATCACGTCCTGCGGTCCGAAGGTGCCGACCGCCCGGATCGTCTCGCCCTGGTAGGAGGCGCCGGTCCCGGTGACGAACTGGTGGACGCCGACGGCCCCCTGCCAGCCCGCGAGCCCCACGAACGACCAGGCCAGCACCCGCAGGTCGGCCCGGTCCCGGACCAGCAGCACGACGGCCGCGGGGACCAGTACGAAGATCTGCAGATAGCGGCCGAGGCCGGTCAGACCCGCGCCCGGCGAGGACGCGCCCATCGCCGCGAGCGCGAGCCCCGCGACCGGCATCGCGAGGACCACGGCCGCCGTGCGGGACAGCGGGCGCCGCCGCTGCCGCAGCAGCCGCACCACACAGAACAGCACGACCAGCGCGGACAGCGCGTCGGCCGGCCCGGCGCCGCCCTCGCCGCCCGGGGAGAGGGGAAGACCGAGCAGGGCGATCACGGCGACCACCGGCAGGACCGGCGACAGCGTCCGGGCCCGGGGCAGCGTCAGCGGAAGGGGCGGGGCGAGGGTCATCGGCGGTTCAGCTCCCGGTCGGTCGCACGAGGGCGGCCGCGGTGCGCAGCAGGATGCACACGTCCTGCCACAGCGACCAGTTGTCGATGTACGCGTTGTCGAAGCGGGCCCGGTCCTCGATCGAGGTGTCCCCGCGCAGCCCCTGCACCTGGGCGAGGCCGGTGATGCCGGTCCGCATCCGGTGACGTGCCGCGTAACCGGGATAGGTCTGGCTGAACTGGCCCACGAAGAAGGGGCGTTCGGGACGCGGTCCGACGAGGCTCATGTCGCCGCACAGCACGTTCCACAACTGGAGCAGCTCGTCCAGCGAGGTCTGGCGCAGAAAACGGCAGAAGCGGCTCATCTCGCGTTCGCCGGCCACGCTCCAGCGGGTCGCCGACTCGTGCTCGTCGACCGGGCGGTGGGTGCGGAACTTCAGCAGGGTGAAGGGCCGGCCGTCCTTGCCGATGCGCTCCTGCCGGAAGACCACCCCGGGTCCGTCGGTCACCCGCAGCACGGCCGCGCACAGCAGCAGCAGCGGGCTCACCAGCAGCAGCAGCGCCCCGGAGACCATGACGTCCAGCAGCCGCTTGCCGAGGCTGCCGCGCCGCCGGGCGCCCATGTCGAGGCGCCGGCAGGAGAACCCGGCCAGCTGCTCGCGGCTCGCGTACGAAGGGGAGTCGGCGTCGACCTCCCACACCGTGCAGCCCGACTCGGCGAGCGCCCGCAGCAGCGGGCCCTGCACGCTGCGCACGGCGGGGTGGACGCACAGCACGTCCCGCACGCCGTTCTGGATGAGGGCCCGCTGCACCTCCTGACCGGAGGTCAGCACCGGCAGCCCCTCGTCGCCGCCGGGGCTCTCGGCCACGACCCCCACCGGCTGGACCCCGCACCGGGGATGCCGCAGCACCGCGGCGGCCACCCGCTGCGCGGTCGTGGCGGGGCCGATGACGAGTGCGGCGCGAGGCCGGCGCAGCAGCGCCCGCCGCCGGCGCAGATGCACGACCGCGCGGGCCGTGCAGCCGGCCGCGGCCTGCACCGCGCAGCCGAGGACCAGGGTGCGGGCAGAGAGCGCGTGCGCCGGGTTCCACGCCGCGGCGAGGGCGCCGAGCGCGAGCCAGGCCACCGTGATCCGGCCGCACACGGCGGGCAGTTCGTCCAGCACCCCCGCCACCGGACGCGGGCGCTGCGGGCACAGCAGTATCGTCGCCGCCACCAGCAGGGCCACCAGTAACGGGCGGCGCTGCGCCCCGGTCAGGGCCAGCGCGCCCGCGAACGCGGCGAGGCCGTCGGCGAGCAGCAGCGGCAGCGGCGACGCGGGCCGCGCCGGGGGCCGGCGGGCGGGGAACCGGAATCCCGTTGCGCTCCCTCGCCGCGGGATGACCGAGACGGGCGAGAATCCGGCCTGCGCGCCGGGAGAGGGGACGGTGCTTTCCGCAGTCACGAGTGGATGGACTCCCTGCACTCGGTGGGCGCGACCCGCGCCCCGTTGGTGGTCGTGAGCAGCTCGCGGTACACGCCCTCGACCGCCTCGGCCGTGCGCCGCACGTCGTGCACGGCCAGGACGTGCCGGCGCCCCTGGTGGCCGAGCGACTCACGCAGCAGCGGGTCGGGCAGCAGCGCGCAGACCGCGTCGGCGAGCGCCGCGGGGTCGTCGGCGGGGGCGAGGCAGCGCTCCGCGAGTCCGGCCGGCAGGCTCTCCCGGGCGCCGTTCACGTCGGTCACCACCACGGGTCTTCCGCAGGCCATCGCCTCCAGCGGGGCCAGCGCCATGCCCTCCCAGCGCGAGGGCAGCACCACCAGGTCGGCCGCCTGGTACCAGGGCACGGCGTCGGCGACGGCCCCGGCGAACAGCACCGACTGCGGCGCGCCGGAGCGCAGACGCGCCGCGTCCGGTCCGTCGCCGACCAACACCAGCCGGGCGGCGGGCGTCCGGGCCGCGATCGTGTCCCAGGCCCGCAGCAGCACGTCCTGCCCCTTCTGCCGGCACAGCCGCCCCACGCACACCACCAGCGGGGCGGCCGGGTCGAGGCCGGGCAGGAGCGAGGCCCGCACGGTGTCGACGGGGGCGGGGTGGAAACGTCCGGAGTCGATGCCGTTGGGGACGACGCTCCACCGTCCGGCGATACCCGCCCGCAGACCGGCGGCGCGTTCCGCCTCGCTCACGCACACCAGCCGGTCGGCCCAGCGCGCCCCGAGGCGTTCCCACCTGAGGGCGAGCGCCGCGGTGGCACCTCCTACGGCCTCGAAGGACCAGGCGTGCGGCTGGAACACGGTCGGGATCCGGCCGCGCACCGCGAGCCGTCCGGCGAGCCCCGCCTTCGCGCTGTGCGCGTGCACCAGGTCGGGGCGTACCTCGGCGATCAGGCGTGCGAGCCGCCGCACCTCGCCGGGGAGCGAGGGCCCCGGCGAGCGTGTCGCCGCCCAGTGCCGGGTCCGTGCGCCCAGGGACCGCAGTTCCCCGGCGAGCCCGCCGGCCGGGCAGGCTACGGTGACGTGCAGACCCGCCGCGAGCTGGGCCCGCGCCAGGTCGGTCACGACCCGGGCGACCCCGCCGTCCACGGGCTGGGTGAGGTGCAGGACCCGGGGCCCGGCGTCGGGTTCTGGCTGGTGCATTGCGCGGATTCCTCGCTCACGGTGGCGCTCGGGACTGCGGGAACGCGCCTGATTACTTCTTCCGTGTGTCGACGGCTACGAAGAGCGCCCCGGCCCACGCCGCGTCCCGGTGAGAAACGAGCCGAACGGCCAGCTGGTCACCGCCGTGCCGCAAACCCCTGCGGAGATCGAACACGTCGGAGTCGTAGCCGAGCGTGTTGACGTACGCCGGTACACGCGCCGCCGGAGCCTCCCCCGGCTCGCTGATCGTGGAGTTCAACACATCGTCAGATGGATTGACCGGGTCGGTGAGCGCGACGGCCGGCCGACCACCGGTCGAGAACATGAGCGAATCACCCGAACGGCCGCGGTCGCCGTCGTAGGCCACGAGCCCGGCCCGGCCGCCCGCACCGGGCGCGATGTCCAGCCCGCGCAGCCGGATCTCCTTGCCCGCCGGGGAGCCGAGGGTGTCGAAGCCGTCCCACACCGACAGGTCGCGCAGCGGCTCGGCAGGGTTCCGGTACGCCACCACCAGCGTCCAGCCGCCCCACGCCCCGGTCGTCGAACGACCCATGGCCACGTTCACCTGGGCGACCGTGTAGAGGCCCTGGCCGCTCTGACGCACCAGCCGGGTGACGTCCGCGGAGGCCTGGAAGGCGTCGGCGCCCTGGGCCACCCGGTGGCCGACGACCGTGTCCGCGAGCACCGCCTTGTAGGCCCCGCCGGGCTCGGCGACGAGCACCCTCCCGTTGTCCTTGGGCGGCTTCTGCTCACCCACGCGCAGGTTGCCGCCCCAGTACAGGCGCGCGTACGTCACCTGTGCGCCCTTCGGCAGACGGACCTCTGCCCGGGAGGAGTTGTAGGTGTTCGGGTCGTCGTCGACGTCGACGTAGAACATGTCGAAGCCGTTGTTGACGCCTGCCCCGCCCTGGCGGACGGCGGGGCAGGAGGGGACCGCGCGGACCGCCGGAGCGGCCCGGCAGCTGATGGCCGCGTTGGCCGCACGGACGATCCCGCCGTGCTGCGTGGCGTGGTAGCGCTGCTGGAAGGCGAGGCTCTTCGCCTCCGTGGCGGGCGGCGCGCCGGCCGCAAGGGCGCCGGACGGAGCCCAGAGCGAGGCGAGGGCGAGGACGCCGACCGTCGCGCGGCGCAACAGCGGACCCAGGGAATTGCGCATGACCGGCAGTGGCCTTTCGTGCGATTTGCTTGCTATAGGCGTGCGGCAGATGGGGCGCAACTCTAACTTCTGTCCGGATTAATCCGTAGAAACAGGACAAGTGTGTCGGAATGGTGAAGCGCAGCCTCCGGTGACATCACTCTTTTGGCGGCACATCCCCCGCCGCTCCCGCGCGTTGACCTCAGCGCCGGGCATCCCCGCCCAGGTGTTTGTGTCAAAACCCCAAGGAGCACCTCTCCATGTCGCGTATCGCGAAGGGCCTGGCCCTGACCTCCGTTGCCGCCGCGGCCGTCGTCGGCGCCTCCGGCATCGCCGCAGCCGACAGTGGCGCGAACGCCGTCGCCGCGCACTCCCCGGGCGTGCTGTCGGGCAACGTCGTCCAGGTTCCCGTCCACATCCCGGTCAACATCTGCGGCAACACGATCAACGTGGTCGGTCTGCTGAACCCGGCGTTCGGCAACACCTGCATCAACGACTGACGTCACCTCGTCCCGAGGTCACGACACGTCATCCGTCGAACGGCCGCCCTCCCGCCAGGAGGGCGGCCGTTCGCGTTTGCGAAAGGTGATGCCCCGAACGGGCGGAAGGGCCGCGACACGCTCGGCAGGCCTTGACAGGCCTTCCACCTGCGGCGAAGCGGGCGAGCCGGGCCGTCGACGGTCACGGTGCGCATTCGTTCTGTTGCGGAGTGCGACACCTGTTCGCACGGTGGGGACGACACCCGACGCAATCGAAAGGATTTCCCATGCGTGGTCTGCCCGTACGGCGTATCGCTTCCACCGCTCTGTGCGCCTCCCTCGTCCTCGGCGTCGCCGCCCCCGCCGCCATGGCGGCCGACCGAGCCGCGACCCGTGAGCGCGTCGCCGCGGCGTCGGATGCGCCCGTCCCCGGCGCCGCCGCGCTGCTCGCCCAGGTCGAGGGCCTCGGCCGTCTCGGCTCCGTGGTCACCCCTGTCACCGACCTGCTCAGAACCGTCCTCAAGGCCGAGGACGGTCAACTCACCGCCGATCAGGCGACCCAGCTCGCCGAAGCCGTCAAGTCGGGCGTAGCGAAGATCACCGCGACGGCGGGGACGACCGCGCCGGCCCTGCCCGCCGACCCGGCGGCCGCGGTCCCAGCCGCTCCCGCGGTCCCGGCCGCTCCCGCGGTCCCGGCCGCTCACGCGGTCCCGGCCGCTCCCGCGGTCCCGGCCGCTCACGCGGTCCCGGCCGCTCCCGCGGTCCCGGCCGCTCCCGCGGTCCCGGCCGCTCCCGCGGTCCCGGCCGCTTCGGGGGCCGCGGTCTCCGCGCCGGCCGCGGTCGTCGCCGCCGCAAAGCCGAAGGCGGCCGCCGACCCGGTGTCCGACGCCCTCGCCGCCCTGCAGAAGGCCGTCGACAACCTGCTCACGGCGGCGACCTCGCTCGACGTCGGCAACGTCGTGTCGGCGGTCACCGGTGTCGTGGACGGCCTGCTCGACCTGCTGGCCGGGACGCTGGCCGGGCTCGGCCTGACCCTGCCCGCCCTCCCGGCGGAGGCGCCCGCCGCGCCGGTGGAGACGCCCGCGCTCCCGGCGGAGGCGCCCGCCGCGCCGGCCGCCCCGCTGCCCGCGGCCCCGGTTCTGCCGCCCGCTCCGGTTCTGCCGCCCGCTCCGGCTCTGTCCGTGGAGCCCGCGGCTCCGGCGGCGCCCGTGCTGCCTGTCGGCTGACGGCCGCCGCACGGCCGTTGTCCGCACGGGCGGTTCCCGGCCCGGCGGTTCTCCGCAGATCCGCACCCCGGCTCCGAAAGGCCGCCGGGGTGCGGAAATTCTGCGCACACGGTTTCCGCACCGGACGGGGCTCGTTAGGCACGGCGTCAGAATTTCCCCTGGTGACCTGCCGTGCCGAGTCGCAGAGTCGCCGACGAAAGGAATCCGATGAAGTCCCTGAAGGCCGCCGTCGTCGTCGCCGGATCCGTGGTTCTCGCCGGTGTCGCCGCGCCCGCGTTCGCGACCCCCGCCGACCTCACGCCCACGAGCCTCAACGGCGCCGTGGACACTCTCGCCAGGGGGCCGATCGACCTGAAGGACGCGCTGCCGCTGCAGCACCAGTCCGACGCGCTCGACACCGAGAACAAGGGCTCCGTCCTCCACACCGTGAACGGCGCCGCCGAGGCCCTCAACACCCACAACCCGCTCCTCGGCGGACTGCCGCTGCAGGGCTGAGACGCCCGCCGCCGCAGGGCCGGTCCCCGTCACCGACGGGACCGGCCCCGCGCGCTGTTCGAGGCCTGTATAGCGGCGCGTCCCTCGTTCGTGTGGAGCAACGCACCGGCGTCCCCCGGTCGGGTGAGAACGCGTCCTGCGGCCCCGCGGCACGCCGATAAGGTCGCGCGGTGACCTCAACCCCCAGCGCAACCCGGCCCTTCCGCGTGACCGACCTGGGCACCCTCGTCGTGATGCCGTGGAGCGGCGAGGCTCCCGACGGCAGCGACATGCCCTACCTCCTCGCGTACTCCCTCGGCGACACCGCGGAGGGCCCCGAGGGGACGGCCCTCGCCGTCGCGCGACTGCTCGGCGACCACGGCATGCCCGTCGGCGGCGGCGTCGTCGACGGCACCGAGCGGCCGAGCCTGCCGTTCAGCCTGCTGGTCGAGTCCGGCGCGGCCGTCCTGAACATGCCGGGCCTCAACGCCCAGTGCATGCCGCCGCGGGAGTGGCTCGCGGCCGTCGAACAGCGCGGCTACGCCTACCTCGTCCTCACCTGCCGCGCCTGGCCGGAGGCCACCCCGGGACAGGCCGTCACGCCCGAGGCGCTGGCCGCGTTCGCGGGCGCCGAGGAGACCCTGACGGCGGCGGCGCACATCGTCCTGCCCGCCCGCCGCCTGCGCGGCTGATGAGGCCGCCGCAGCCGACGGCCGTGGGCGGCGGACGCGCGTTCGCCCTGCTGCTCGTCCTGACCGGCGCGGCCGGGCTGCTGGCGTCCTGGGTCATCACCCTCGACGAGTTCACACTGCTGGAGGACCCCGGATTCACTCCGGGGTGCAGCCTGAACCCCGTCGTCTCCTGCGGCAGCGTCATGCGGAGCGAGCAGGCCTCGGTGTTCGGGTTCCCCAACCCGATGCTCGGCCTGGTGGCCTACGGCGTGGTCGTGTGCGTCGGCATGAGCCTGCTCGCCCGGGCCGCCTTCCCGCGCTGGTACTGGCTGACCTTCACCGCCGGCTGCCTGTTCGGCGTGGGATTCGTGTCCTGGCTGCAGTTCGAGTCGCTGTACCGGATCAACGCGCTGTGTCTGTGGTGCTGTCTGGCGTGGGTCGCCACGATCCTCGCGTTCTGGTACGCCGTCTCGTTCGACGTGCGGCACGGATTCCTGCCCGCCCCGGCCGGGGTGCGGACGTTCTTCGCCGAGTTCACCTGGGTGCTGCCGCTGCTGCACATCGGAGCGGTCGGGATGCTGATCCTGACCCGGTGGTGGAGTTTCTGGACCGGCTGACCGGTATGGCGGTAGCACTACTACGGCAGTCGGGGGATTTGTGAACTGATGCCGTTTTCCGGCTCGTTACCCGGTACGGACACAAGGCCTCCCCGCTCTCCTGTCGAAAGGGACCGTACCCGAGATGAAGTCGACCACCCGAGGAACCCTCGCCGCAGTGATCACCTGCGTGGCCGCCGCCGCAGGCGCCGCCGTCTCCGTGACCCCTGCCGCCGCGATCGGCACGGTCCCCGTCCCGGTACCGCTGGACGGCGTCGAGAAGTCCCTCAACGTGGAACTGCCCACGGTCGGCGGCGAGATCCCCCTGCCGACGCCGGGTGCGCCCGAGGGACCGCGCTTCGTCGAGGGCCGGCTCATCCCGGACCGGGTCGTTCCGCAGCTGCCCGTCGCCGCCGGACTGCCGGGCCTCGGCCTGCGCGCGCCCCTGCCGGAGGTCCTCGGAGCCGACTTCAACCACGTCGGCCTCGCCGCCCCCGCCTCCGACCTCCGCACGCAGGGCCCGGGCCTGGCGCTGGACGCCCCGCTCACCGCGCCCAACCCCGACCGCTTCGGTCTGCCGGACCTCCAGGTGCCCCAGGTCGGCGTGATCACCCCCGTGCTGCAGGCGGTGCCCGGCGCGGACCTCGGCCTGGGCGAGGGGCTGTAGACGGGCCGTTCCCACGAACCGCCGACGAACCGCTGACGGACCACCGGCGGATCGCTGACGGACCGCGGACGAACCGCTGAGAGACCACTGACGACCGACCACCGACGAGACCGCTGAGAGACCACCGACGAACCGCCACGACCACGGGCCCGGACACCTCGTCCCGTGCCCGTCGCCGTGCCCGTCGCCACACCGCGGCGGGCCGATCGAGCGCTGGGCGGTGACCAGTCGGGCCACCGGACGGTTACCCCCACGAAGGAAGCCACCGGACCACGGGGACGAGCGGACCCGGACGAGGAGCACACCATGGCCGTCAGCGCCGACGCAGTACCCCTGACCGCGCCGCCGGCGGGCCCGGCGAGACCCGCCACGGCGCGCGGCACACGACGACGCGACCTGCTGCGCGCTCTGCTCGGCGCGTCCGCCGCCCTCGCGATCGTCCCCGTCGTCACCGCCACCCGGCCGCGCGGCCCGGCGGACGGCGGCCCCGCGGACACCTCGTTCGACGAGACCTACCGGGGACGGCACATCCGGGGGCTCCTCACCACGGCGGGGACCGCGGGCGCGGGCCACGCCCAGTGGACGGTCACGGTCGACGGCCGTCCGCTGCACCTCATGCGCCGCGCCGACGGCACCTGGCTGAGCATGGTCGACCACTACCGCTCGTACGCCACCCCGCTGGAGGCGGCCCGGGCCGCCGTCGACGAACTCGGCCCCGGACAGCGGCTGCGCGAGGCGGGCCCGGCACACCACGACGACACGCACATGGGGGGACACCATGGCCTACATCCGTAAGGACGTCAGCACGCTCACCGCCGCCGAACGGCGGCGCTTCGTGAACGCGCTGCTCGAGATCAAACGGAAGGGGGAGTACGACGAGTTCGTGCGCATGCACATCGACCACTACGTCGCGGACGGCGAAGGCGGCCTGCGCAGCGCCCATATGGCGCCCTCCTTCCTGCCCTGGCACCGCCGGTTCCTGCTCGACCTGGAGGAGGCGCTGCGCCGGGTCGACTCCTCGGTGACGGTGCCCTACTGGGACTGGACGCGCCGGCGCACCGCGACCGCCGCGCCCTGGACGGCGGACCTGCTGGGCGGCAACGGGCGGCGCTCCGACCACCGGGTGACCACCGGACCGTTCGCCTACGCCACCGGTGACTGGACGCTCAAGGAGAACGTCACCGACGGAAAGTTCCTCACCCGGGACCTGGGCCGGGCCGCCGCCCCGATCGACCTGCCCACCGCCGCCGACGTGGAGTGGGCGCTGAAGGACCCGGTCTACGACGTCTCGCCCTACGACTCGACCCTCACCCGGGGCTTCCGCAACAAGCTGGAGGGATGGGGGACCGGCTCGGGCAGCGCCGCCTGGCGAAACCACAACCGGGTGCACCGCTGGGTCGGCGGGGTCATGCTGGGCGGCGCCTCCGTCAACGACCCCGTCTTCTGGCTGCACCACGCCTTCGTCGACCTGCTGTGGACCCGCTGGCAGAGCCGCCACCGCGACCACCGCTATCTGCCGGCCGAACCGCCGGGGCCGACCAGCGGCCAGTACCGACGGGTCGTCGCCCGCCGGGAGAAGCTGCCGCCGTGGGACGTGACGCCGGATCAGCTGGAGGACGTGTCCCGGACCTACCGGTACGCCTGACCCCGGCACGGGCGCCCGCGGAGGGGGAGTCGGGGCACGGCGGTCAGGACAGGGGGAGAGCCCCGGCGCTCGAGGTGCCGGGGCTCTCCTGGTGGTGCATCCGGTGCGTACGACCGGGGTGTACGCGCGGAGCGTACGGACGACTGCTCAGCCGCCGTAACCGCTGCCGCCGTGGCCGTGGCCGTGGTCGTGGCCGTGCTTGTCGCCGCCGTCCTTGCCGTGGTCGCCGCCGACGTTGGCGCAGGTGTTGCCGAAGGCCGGGTTCAGCAGGCCGATGACGCTGATGGTGTTGCCGCAGACGTTGACCGGGATGTTGACCGGAACCTGGACGACGTTGCCCGACACGACACCCGGCGAGCCCACGGCCGCGCCCTGCGCACCCGCGTCCGCCATGGCCAGGCCGGCTCCGCTGACCACCACGGCGCTGGTGCCGAGGGCAACAGCGGCGACCTTCGCGATGCGAGACATCACGTTCTCCTTAAGTGATTCGGTACGTGCGGCAGCAGGGGGCGCCGCCGCACGCCCCGTTCAACGCCGCCGCCGCCGACCGGTCACGGGGCGTCCGTACGGATCACCCTTTTTGAACCGGGAGTAGTGCAGACGGGTGGCCGGCCACTACGACCGCAGACACGCCGCCACGAAGTCGGCCAGGGTCGCGATGGACTGCAGACTGTCCAGGCTGAGGTCCAGTGCGGCCACGTCGACGCCGTAACGCCGGTCGATCGCGCCCAGCAGGGCGACGCCGGCCAACGAGGTGAGGCCGATGCGCGGACCGAACAGGTCGGCGTCGGCGGGGAGTTCCGCGACGAAGGTCTCGTCGAGTCGGGCGGCCTCGGCGATCATCGAACGGATCTCCCGTTCCACCGCGGCCCGGTCCGGGGTGTCGCTCACGCCTCTGTGTCCTCTCGGTCGGATACGTGCAGCCATGCGGGCGGCTCGGGCAGGTCGCCGTGCAGGGACCTGCCGAGAACCGCACCCGCGGCGCCGGCGGCCGCACCCACGGCTGCGTCGGTGGTGTCGTCCGTGCGGCGCAGGCCCGCCTGGCGGAGCAGGATGCGCATCTCGAGGTTGGCGTCCGTCGGGCGCAGCGTCACCCGGAACTCCTCGGCGCCGGCCGCGCGCGAGCGCTCCATCAGCCGGAACAGGAAGGCCGCCGCCGCGCCTCGTCCGGCCACCCGGCAGGAGAGGGCCAGCAGCGGCACGGAACGGACGGCGGGAGCGGTGCCGTCGACGAGGGCGGCGCCGATGACGCCGTAGTCGCCGAAACGGTCCGTCATGGCGGCCGTGAACAGGTGGTGTCCCGCCGAGCCGGCCAGCTCGCGCAGCCGGTCGGGGGTGAGGCCGGAGGAGTTCAGCCGGTGCGTGCGCGCGGCGAGTTCCAGCGCGCGCGGGATCTCCTCGGGTGTGGCGGCGCCGACGGTCAGGCGCATACCGCACCAGCGCAGGAACTCCTCGCGGGTGCCCTGGAAGCGTTCGGCCTCGGCCCGGCGGGTCTCCTCGGTGCGGTAGCGGTGCACGCGCGCGCGGGACTCCGGCGTCTCCTCCCGGCCCTCGAAGGCGGCCAGCAGGGCGGGGACCTCCGCGGGGTCGAGGGTGCGCACACCCGGCAGCAGGGCCTCGACCTCGGCACGCTCGTAGGGCGAGTCGTCGACCAGGAGCAGGGCCTCCACGGCGATGCCGAGGTCCTTCGCGATCGCGCGCAGCGACTCGCTCTTGTCCTGCCAGGAGACCTGCGGGGCGAGGAAGCGCGCCCGCAGGTCGGGCACGCCCTCCAGCCGGCCGAGCACCGAGGGGGCGCTGCGGCTGGCGATGCTGCTCAGCACACCGCGGGCCGCCAGCGCGTCGATCGCGGCGAGCATCCGGGGTCGGGGCACGGGCAGTGCGTCGGTGGCCGACTCGACGGCGATCTCGTCCCACAGCGTGCCGTCGAGGTCCCAGACGACGCACTTGACCCGGTCGGGGTCGAGGCCCTCCGTGCCGCTCACCGCACGCCGTCCTGCTCCGGCAGGAACAGCTTCATCGCCAGGCTGGTGGGGTCGAAGCCGAACTTGCGGTAGACCGTGCGCATCGGGACGTTGCCCACGTGCACCCGACCGACGACCTCGGTGATGCCGTTCGCCAGGCAGAACTCCAGGCCCGCCGTGAGCAGGAGTTCCGCGACGTCGCTGCGGTTGTCGACGGGGGACACCGCGAGGGAGCGGAAGTTGGCGTAGCGGTCGCCGGTCATCGCGTTCTGGTTGATGCTCACCCAGCACCAGCCGACGGGTTCCCCGCCCGGCCCGTGGGCGACGATCATGCCCTCCTTCGACTTCTCCATGGCGCGGCCGAGCCGGGCCGCCCATCGCTCGGGGTCGTCGATGGCGTCCTCGCCGAAGGAGACCCGGGCGATCTCGGCCTCGAACCGCCCGATCGCCGGCAGGTCGCGCTCGTCGGCCTGGCGGGTGACGTACGGCTGCGCCCGCTCGGCGAGGGCGGCCCGCTCGTCGTCGCCCGGGGCGCGCCAGCCGTGGACGCGTCCGGCGGTGGTCGCTGCGGCGGGGGTGGGCGTCGGAGCAGGGGCGGTGGCGGCAGGTGTGGGAGTGGGGGCCGTCACGGGGGCCTGGGCCGCTACGGACGTCGGGGCCGTCACGGGCGCCGGGGCGGGGGCCGTGTCCTGGGGCGCCGGGGGCGCCGGTTCCTCCGCGGGGACCAGGCGGCCGGGACGGAAGGGGCCCTTGCCGCAGGTCGGGCAGCCGTCGGCGCGCAGGGCGGCCACCGACGTCCAGCGGGCGCCGGGGCCGACGCGGATCCGGGCGTCGCACGCCGCGCAGGTGTACTCGCGCTGCCGGGTCCGCTTGTCGCCCGTGTAGAGGGGTCCGCTGAACTCGCCCAGGTGGGAGGGGGCCGTCGAGGTGGTCGTCAGGAGATGCTGGAAGAAGCCGACGCCGCCGAGGATGCCGCTGCCCTCGTACTCGTTGAAGTTGCGGATGTAGCCGTTGGTGACCAGGCCGAGCGCCATGATCTCCCGCTGCACCTCGAGCATCTCGTCCGGGCTCTTGCCGCCGAAGGAGAAGAAGACGCTGTGCGCCGGACCGGGCCGCAGGCCCTCCACGGCGCGGGAGAGGAAGAGCCGGGCGCCTTCCGGGGTGTACGGCGGGTCGGTCATGGCCACGTCGTGCTGCCCGTGCAGCGCGGCGGGCAGCGGCAGCCGCAGATCGTGCTGGACCGTCTCCACGCGCGTGCCGAGACCGGCCGCCGTCTTCTGGATGTGGTCGAGGATCTCCTGCGAGATGTCCACGACGGTGACCTGCTCGACGATCGGGCCGCCGAGCACGTCTCCCACCACGGCGACGGCGAGCGAGATCAGGTCGTCGTCCCCGATCAGCAGGAGCGAGCCGCCCGGCAGCGCGCCGGCCGTGAGGAGCGCGAGCACCCGGCGGACCTTGGTCTCGGCCGTGCAGTGCGACTGGTCGATCGCCATGTCGGCGGCGGGACCCGACTCCATCAGCGCGCGCAGCCGCCGCACGGCCTCGTCCAGCACGTCGGGGATGACCAGCTCGCGTCCGTCGCAGGCGCGGCAGGTGGCGTCGAGGACGAGGTCCATGCCGAGCCGGGCGACGAGCTCCTGACCGGCCTCGGTCAGCCGCGACGGGCGCTGCGTGGTGACGAGGCCGCGTCGGCGCAGCTCGTTCCCCAGCGCGGCGACGATCGGGACGGGCAGGCCGGTGGCCCGGCTGAGGTCCTTGGTGGAGGCGGGGGCCAGCCGGCGCAGGGCGCGCAGGACGGACCGCACTCCCGGCGGACCCTCCTGGAGCCGGACGGCTTCCGCGACTTCCGTGAGCACGGATTCGGCGGTGCTGCTCCCAGGGTGCCGACGCGCGTTGGTCACAATGCTGCTCCAGGCAAGCTGTTCGATCGATTGCGGGACCATCCAGTATACGGGCTGGTAGGCAGCCGACCGGACCCACTCCCACACTGCGGAAACAGTGCGGGATCGCGGTGCGAAAGGGGAATTCGAAGAATGGTTTCCGGTGTGTTCGGCAAGCGGTGCTGCGGTGATTTCGGATTGCTGCTTCACGGTTCACGGAAAGAATTCTGTAACCGTATCCGTAACGGCTTGCGAAACGGTCCGGGAGAATTGCTGCAGAAATGCCCTGAGCGCCCCCGGCCGCCCTTGACCGAGGGCGCGCGCGAGCCGTAGGGCATCCCGGATGCTACGCTGGGGGCCACCGAGCGCCTATGTGAAAGGAGACGGGGGAAGCTGTTCGTCACCCCCGGTTCCCCATGACCAACTCCACCGACCTCGCCACCGAGGGTATAAACGTCGACGATCTGTGCTCTTATGCGGTCGACGTATGGGTGAGCGATCACAGCATCCTGACCGACGAGGAGCGCCTCCTCCAGGTGCTGCGCACGGCCGCCGAAAAGGGAAACGCCACGGTTCTCGGTGAGGCGTCGCACGTTTTTCCGAACGGTGCCGTCACCGCTATTCTGCTCCTTTCCGCATCGCACCTGAGCATTCACACCTGGCCCGAATTCAGCCTGGCCAACGTGGATCTCCTCGCCTACGGCCGGCTGAACGGCGAGCGGATGATGCAGAGCGTGGAACTCGGCCTCTCGCCGACACGGATCAACGTGACGCGCATGCTGCGCGCCGTGCACTGACCCGTTCCTTTCCTTCCGGAACCGGGCCCGTGATCTCCGTGCAGGTCGCGTGGGCGCGCCTCGGTGACGCCCACGCCGATCTGCTGACGCTCCTCGATCCCGTGGAGCGAGGCCGTCACGACGAGACCGTGGCCCCCGCCGACCGGGCCCGCTTTCTCGCCGGCTGCGCCCTGAGCCGTCTGCTCCTGGGCGAGCTGCTCCACCTGCCCCCGGCCGACGTGCCGCTGCGCCGGGTGTGTCCCCGCTGCGGCGGACCGCACGGAAAGGTCCGGCTGGACCTGCCGGACGCCCCTGTGCCGTACGACTTCTCCGTGACCCACAGCGGCGCGGTCGTCGGCGTGGCGGTGTCCTCGGACGGATCCGTGGGCCTCGACGTCGAGGACGGCGAGGCGCCCGTCGATGTGGACGGCGCCGCACGGACCGCACTGTCCGGGACCGAGCTCGCCGCCCTGTACGCCCTTCCTCCCGCCGAGCGCCGCCTCGCCTTCCTGCGCGTCTGGACCAGGAAGGAAGCCGTCCTGAAGGCCCTCGGCGTGGGCCTGCGGATGCCGTTGCGCGCACTGAAGGTGTCGCCGCCGGCAGCGCCTCCGGCCGTGCTCGTCTGGCCGCCCCCGTCGGCCGCCCCTCCTGACCTGCGCGTTTCCAACCTGCGCCCGGCCGACCTGCGCATGGCGGACCTGCTCGTCGACGGCGTGCACCCTGCGACGGTGGCGATGGCGGTGACAGAGGCGACAGCGGTGACACAGGTGAAGGCGGCGACGGGGCTCGCGGCGCGCGGCGCGGTGAGCGGCCCGGGAGAGGTGCGGGTCGTCCCGCGCGACGGCTCGGCGATACTCGCCGCGCACAGCCGCTGAACGGCGGTGGCGCGGTCGCTTCGGCCGTCACGACCCTCCGGCGAACGGATTGCCGTGTCCGGGAAGCTGCCCGCCCGGCGGCACGTACCGCAGCCGACCGCCCCGGTCGGTCACCGGTGTGAACCCGGCGGCCTGGAGGCGGGCCGCGTGACGGGTTCGGTATCGGCGGCCGTGGACGAGCAGGACGGGCAGCAGAGCCATGAGCGCGGCCCACACGACGCCGACGACGACGAGTGCGACGGAGTCCGCGCGGAGCCTGAAGCCGATGGCCGCCGCGAACGCGGTCAGGGTGAACACCGCGAGCCCCATGCGCACCTTGTCGCTGTACTGACTTCCGCTGTCGACCACCATGCGGGCCTTGAGGATCTCGATCGCGTCGGGTACGACGGGCGGCAGCGAGACCCCGTCGCCCGCGCCCGGGTACCGCTCCCAATTGCGCGCAGCGCGCTGTCGGGCCTGCGGACCGGGGTCGGGCACGATGAACAGCGCGAACTTGTTGTCGTCGGTCAGCTGCACGTCCGCGTACGCGTACCCGAACTGCTCGGCGAAGAAGGCGAGTCGGGCGAGTCCCTCCCATGACGACATGGAGACGGTCAGCCGCACGGGCTCCCCGCTTGCCATGTTCCGCAGCATCTTCCGCACATGCTTCTTGCGCATCGCGCCCCCGTGTTCCTCAAAGTTCCGGCAGTCCGCCGCCAACGGCAGGCTCAGGTCGGGCTGGGCCGCCCATGCTCGCTGCGTCGCGGACGTGCGCGCCGCCTTCGACGGCATTCGGCGGAGAAGCGGGCGACGCGTATCGGCTGAAGCCGTCCGCCCGGGGTATCCGCCTGAACATGCTCGCTCTGATCGCCTACCGCTCCTACCACGGCGCAACAACCGTGTGGGCCTTCGTGGTTGCCACTCTCATCGTGCTGGTGGCGGGTTGGTACATCCGACGCCAAAGGTAAGTGCGCCCCCCCGTGGCCCCCGTGCCCCCGTCCCTCATCGCTGCATCAGAGCTCTCACCATCCGTTTCAGTTCGTGCCGAGGCGGTGGGCCGCGTCTGACGGGGACTGCACCTCAAGTCCGTGTCGCTGAACAGCGTACGAAGTCCGCCGAGTCGGTATCACGTATTGATCCGGCATATTGGACACGGCCAGACTGCCTGCTGTCGGCAACGAAGCCTGAGGGAGCGGCTCTGGGCCGGAGCTGCTGCTCAGGGGCGCTCCCGGATTCGCCGTACTCGGCCCTCCGCCGGCCGCGGTCCAGGAATCGGTCTGCGCCCGTCTGCCGGCACCGGACGAGTCATCGACTCTTCGAACCAACTCCGTCGCGCCAGTTCTGGCGATCACGCGTCTCGACCGACCTCGTCGGCCGAGTGGTTGAGGCGGCCTTCCTGGTCTTCCCAGGGGATCGAGCCGGCGCAGTCTTCACCACCCGCCACACGTCCGACGAGAGCAGACTGGTCCCATGGCCCCGCCGAATTCCCCGGGCGGGGCCCCAACCATGTCCGGCGTGGCACCATGCCCCTCCAGCACACCGTTTCATGGGGGACACATGCGTACCCGCGCCACCATCACACTCACCACCGCCCTGCTCGTCACCCTCGCCGCCTGTTCATCGTCCAGCGACGACAAAGCGGACGCCCCGAACAGCAGCCCCGCGACGGCCGCCGAGACGCCGACCGCCACCCCGACTCCGCCCGGCGCCGTCGAGTTGGAGCGCGTCGCGGGCACGTACGTGAACCTCTACTTCGGAGGGGTCGGGGAGGGGGCGTACGCCTTCCTGTCGAAGCGCTGTCGCGCCAAGGCAGACCCGGCCACGTACGCGGCCACCGTGGAGCAGGCCGCGAAGGACCACGGGCCCGACCACCCGCCGACGGACGTGCACGCGACGGTCTCAGGAGACAAGGGCCGCGTCTCGTACAAGGTAAAAGGCCTGCCGAAGTTCGACCAGCAGGGACAGCCGTGGACGGTTGAGGGCGACGCATGGAAGTACGACGCCTGTTGACCTCGCGCCACCCCGCGCTCCGGCAGCATTCGAACGTGTGACGTCCGCTTTCAGTAGTGCGATCCGAGTCCGCACTCGTTGCTGCCAACGGCTGGCGCCACGGCCGGACAGGGACGCTGGTGTACGCCTCCGTCCGCGCTGTTGATGTCAGCCGTAGATGTCGGAAGTCTGCAGCCCGGGCCCCCTACAGACCGCGCAGCGCCTCATACAGATCGGCGTAGGCTGCCCAACAGTCGATGCTGCCGTCGTCGTACAGGCTGCCCATGTACCAGTCGTCATCGTCAACAGGCTTCACGAGGCACAGGCTGTGGAACCCGAGAACGATCTCCGGGGGCAGGACCTCGTCAGGGGCTCCGGGGCGGGCTACCCACTTCACCGCCCGGTTTGCATCCAGGGCGACAGCCTCTTCGTCCCCGGATACGTCACGGATCTGCTGGAGAGACCATCCAGGGGGGAGCTGTGCGTCTGCCATCCACGGATGGTCTCACCCGCCAGATGTGAAGCACCGCTTTAGGAGCGAGGCTGGGTAATCATGGCTCTGACCTGCGGATTCCCTGCCTTGCGCGGATGCTGGGCGTGTGTGCCTTGCGTACCCTGATTCCCCGCTGCTCCCCGCTGCTCCCCGCTCGTTCTGGCACGAGAGTGGCACGGCCCGGAGACCGGGCCACGAATCCTCGATGCTGTATTTCGCTGTACTGCTCAGCACCTACGGTTCGAGCCCTGGCCCAGTTCGGCGCCGGTACTTCCACGCGCGAAGCTCAAGCCAGGTGACGCAACCTACGGACAAGGTGATCGCCGTTTCGATCGCCTGCCCCCAAGTCTCCGGGACCCACTTGTGTGCCGCGACTGCCACGAGGCCGAACCATGCGCTCAGCAGGAGATAGCCCCGAAGGCGGGTCCGCAGGCGGGCGTCCGGCCGTGCCAGGTGCACCATGGAGATCCCCCTCTCTGAAGCCGGAGGGTACAACGCGGCCGGGAGCGCGGTCGGCCGATCGCGCAGCCAGTTTGGAAGATCGCGTATGCGGACCGCGGGCTGAGCCGGCAAGTCGCTGACGGGCGGGTTCTCGGATCCCTCTCCGGTGTTCGCCGCCACTCCCCGCCGGTCGCTGCTCGATCGGGCACGCAGAGGGCACGGGGCCGGGCCGGGCCGCCTGCTCGCGGCCGTGTGATCTACGGCTCTCCCCACTCGGGGATGCACATCATGCGGTGAGCCGGCACGACGGGTTCGCTCGGTAGCGGATCGATTCCACGGACACGTACGGCCACAATATCCGTGGGGATGAGGGATCGCCCCGGAAGTCTCGTCACACGCCACCTGAATGCCTCTGGGACGTCTTTGGCGGGCAACTCCACCATGGCGAGACTGACCCATCGATCGTAGTTGGTGGGATATATGCGGACCAATGCTCCGCATTCTGCGCAAAGAGGGGGCTCGATCCATGTCACGTCGTCGGGGTCGGGATCCGGTCTGGGTGTGGCCGTGGCCCCATCGGCTTCGGCCATCTCGTTGGCGAGGGTGTTCCAGCACCCCTGGCAGTAGCTCGCCATGAGGCCGAACCGTCCGCGCTCACGCACGGCGTGGCCGGTCTCCCCGCAGCGATGGCATGCCGACTGGTCACGATCCTGAATCGCCCCCATGTGTTTGAGTGTGAGCGGACCTGACCGGATCCCAGTAGGTCGCGATTTGGCCGTATCCGGCGATCCAGGACGTAGGTGGCCAACCGTGCCCAGTGATGGGCTCGACTTGAGCCCGTGCCTTGAGGTGTCACCCCTGGCAAAGAGATGGGCTCGCCAGTCTCTGAGTCGGTACGATCTGCCTGTTCACGAGTCGTTTAGCGGCCCAAGACGTCGCGCTCGGGTTCGCCTCGACGCGGAAACCCCGGTTCGAATCCGGGCCGTGGCCACCCTCGCCACCTGCTCCAGCAGGGGCCGCCAGGTCGTAGTGGCCGAAGAAGTGACGGGCCGGGTCCCTGACCTGTGGCCATGTAATCGGTCAGCACTGCGACCGGCGACTTGGCTGTCGCCTCTCCCCCAAACTTCGGCACGTAGTCGACACAGCCACCCGCGAAAACCCGGTTACAGCCGGGCAGCCCCGGACCTTCCCCTTGGTCATCGGGGAGGGGCCGGGGCTTCGGCGTGTGGAGTGAAACTGCTCTGAGCAGCAAAAATGCCCTCCCGGAGGGAGGGCGGAGACTTGCGCCCCCGGCAGGACTCGAACCTGCGGCCAAGCGCTTAGAAGGCGCCTGCTCTATCCACTGAGCTACGGGGGCCGGTGTGGTGGCCTCGTACGTGCTGCCCGGGTGTGGGCTGATCCGTGACGTTGCCGGGGACAAGGATAGGGCTCCCGGTTCCTTGTCCTGGTTGCTTCGCCTCCGTGGCTCAATGTGGAGGTTCGGTGAAGCGGTCCTGATAATCGCAGGCAGGTACGAATCGTGCACCGCTTTTGGCGTCCCTGGCCACGGGTGTTGTGCACTCGTTATGCCTGCGCAGTGCCTCTGTCCCACTCGCGCCTTCCGTCCCTTGTGTCCTATCGGCGCGCAGACATGCCTATATGCTTCATAAATCCCCTAAAATTGGGCATTCTTCGCGTGTGGTGACCTTGGACGTAAGGCCTCAGCTGCTCGACGCACTCTCCGCCCTGCGCGACCGTGTCGCCGCCGCACGCTTCCCGCTGCCCCTGACAGGGGCCCCGCGCGCGCGTGCCAACCGCGACGAACTGCTAGCCCAGCTCGACGACTACCTGGTGCCGCGGCTCCGGCAACCCGACGCGCCGTTGCTGGCGGTGGTGGGCGGTTCCACCGGCGCCGGCAAGTCGACGCTCGTCAACTCCCTGGTGGGGCGACGCGTCAGCGAGGCGGGCGTGTTGCGGCCGACGACACGGACCCCGGTGCTCGTATGCCACCCGGAGGACCATCACTGGTTCAGCGGCATGCGGGTGCTGCCCGGCCTCGCCCGCGCGTGGGCCCCTCATCACGAGTCGGCGGACGATCTGCTGCTCACCGGCGAGGACGGCAGACCCGTGCTGCGGATCGAGACCGCCGACACGCTCCCGCCCGGTCTCGCCCTTCTCGACGCGCCCGACATCGACTCACTCGTCGCCGACAACCGGGTACTCGCCGCCGAACTGATCTGCGCCGCCGACATCTGGGTGATGGTCACGACGGCATCCCGCTACGCCGACGCCGTGCCCTGGCACCTGCTGCGCACCGCCAAGGAGTACGACGTCACGCTCGTGTCCGTCCTCGACCGGGTGCCCCACCAGGTCGTCTCCGAGGTGTCCAGGCAGTACGGCGCCCTGCTCACCAAGGCCGGGCTGGGCGATGTGCCGCGCTTCACGGTCCCCGAACTGCCCGAGTCGGCCTGGGGCGGTGGGCTGCTTCCGGCCACCGCGGTGGCGCAGCTGCGCTCCTGGCTCGTCCACCACGCCCAGGACCCGGCCGCCCGCAACCACGCCCTCGCCCGCACGGCCCACGGCGTCCTCGAGTCCCTCAAGGCACGGATGCCCGAACTGGCCGGCGCCGCCGCCGCGCAGTACGCGGCCGCGCTGCGGCTCACCTCGGCCGTCGAAGGCGCGTACGACAGCGAGTACACGCGCGTGCGGGGTCGTCTGCAGAGCGGCGCGGTCGTCGCCGGCGACGCGCTCAAACGCTGGCGGGCCTTCCCGCTGGACTGCACCGCCGGTGAACTCCTCGACGCCCTGGTGGAGAGCCTCGCCGCACTGCTGCTGTGCGCGGTCACCGCCGCCGACGAACGCGTCGACGAGGCCTGGCGGCGCGAACCGGCCTCGCAAGCCGCGGCGCTGACGAACCATGACGCCTCCGCGGAGAGCGCCGAGCACCGCATCGGCCTCGCCGTCCGACGGTGGCGGCGCGAGCTGGAGGAGTACGCCGAGGACGAGGTGCGCGGCCTGGAGCGGGGTGCCACGCCCGATCCGGAGTCGGTCGCCGCTCTCGTCGCCACGGCGCTGCTGGGCGGCCGCAGGGCGCGTTCCGCCGGCGAAGGGCTCGCCGAGCGGCTCGGCGCGCACGGGGCGCTGCGGCTGCGCGACCGGGGCGGGCGGCTGCTCGCCGAACACCTCGACCGGGTCATGCACGCCGAACGCGAACGCCGACTCGCTCCCCTCGACGGACTAGAAGTCCACCCCGAACCCCAGGCCGAACTCATCGCCGCGCTGTCCGTACTGCAGAAGGAGAGGTGACCGGTGACCGCCGTCACTGACCAGGATCACACGGACCAGACAGGCCATAGGGACCAGACAGGCCATAGGGACCAGACAGGCCATAGGGACCAGACAGGCCACACGGACCAGACAGGCCACACGGACCAGGAGAAGCACGAGAACACGTCCCACGGAGGCCGACGAGACCCGGAAAGACATCAGGAGCACCGGGAGCACCGGGAGCACCGGGAGCACCAGGAGCACCAGGAGTGCGAGGACCGGCTGCGTCACCAGGATGATCGCGAAGTCCAGGAGCGCGCCGAGAGCGAGCTGCCGGAGGGGAGGAAGCCGGAGAACGGGGGCGACCTGCCCGAAGAGGCGGACGCCTCGGCGAAGGAGCCGACCGGGCACGCGCGCGTGGCCGACCGCACCGAGGACGCCCTGCCTCGTCCGAGCGCCGGCCCCGCCCCCGCCCCCGCCCCCGCCCCGGCCCCTGACCCGTCCAGGCCCTCGTCCGCGGGCACGTCCCACGCGGACGCCGACGAGGACTCGGCCGACGCCTGGGACGACGGTCTCATCGCCCGCCGCGTGAACGAGGCCGCCGCCGCCGAGCAGGCGGCAGCGGCCGACAGGGCGGCCCGGTCCGGCGGAGGCGGAGGCGCCCTGCCTTCGACCCCGCTCGTCTACGACGGACCGCTGCGCTCACGGCTGGAGGCGCTGCGCGAACTCGTGGGGCTCTCCCGCACGCGCCTCGACAGCAGGACACTCGCCCAGGCCGGCCGGGTCCTGGACGAGGCGGCCGCCCGGCGCCGGCACTCCGGGCAACACACCGTGGTCGCCCTCGCGGGCGCCACCGGCAGCGGCAAGTCACAGCTGTTCAACGCCCTCGCCGGCGTCACGATCTCGGAGACGGGCGTCCGCCGGCCGACCACGTCGTCGCCCATCGTGTGCACCTGGAGCGACGGCGCGTCGTCCCTCATCGACCGGCTCGGCATCCCGGGCCGGCTGCGCAGACGGCCGGTGCAGACCGCCGAGGCGGAGGCGCAGTTGCGCGGGCTCGTCCTGATCGACCTGCCTGACCACGACTCGGCGGCCGTGCAGCACCGCGAGCAGGTCGACCGGGTGCTGGCGCTCGTGGACGCCGTCATCTGGGTCGTCGACCCGGAGAAGTACGCCGACGCCGTCCTGCACGAACGGTATCTGCGGCCCATGGCCGGACACGCGGAGGTCATGTTCGTCGTCCTCAACCAGGTCGACCGGCTGCCCGGCGAGGCCGCCGAGCTGGTCCTCGACGACCTGCGGCGGCTGCTCGACGAGGACGGCGTCGCCCTCGGCGAGTACGGCGAACCGGGCGCCACGGTGCTCGCGCTGTCCGCGCTGACCGGTGACGGAGTCGGTGAACTGCGGGAGGCGCTGGGCCAGTTCGTCGCGGAGCGCGGCGCCGCCGCCCGGCGTATCTCGGCCGACGTGGACGCCGCGGCCTGGCGACTGCGGTCCGTCTACGCCACCGGACGCCGCATCGGGTTGAGCGAGCAGGCGCGGGACGAGTTCGCCGACCTGCTGGCGGACGCGGTGGGCGCCACCGCGGCGGGCGAGGCCGCCGAGCGCGCCTGGCTGCGCAACGCCAACCGCGCGTGCGGGACGCCCTGGCTGCGGCTGTGGCGTTGGCAGCAGGACCGGCGCGACCCTCCCACCGGGCGGCTGCCGCTCCGCGCCCAGGCCGACGAGGAGGCCACGGCACGGCAGCGCGTCGAGCAGGCGGTGCGCACCGTGTCCGAACGGGCCTCGGCGGGGCTGCCGACGCCCTGGGCGCAGGCCGTCCGGGAGGCGGCGGTACGCGGCGCGCAGGGGCTGCCCGAGGCGCTGGACGACCTGACGGCGCGGGCCGGTCTGCCGCCGGGACGACCGCCCCGGCCGGGCTGGTGGCCGGTCGCCGTCCTGGCGCAGGCGTGCATGACGCTCCTGCAGGTCGTCGGCGGACTGTGGCTGGTCGGCCAGATCGTCGGAGTCATGGCCCCGAACCTCGGCGTTCCGGTGCTGCTGATGGTGTCCGGCATCATCGGCGGCCCGCTGGTCGAGTGGAGCTGCCGCATGGCGGCCCGGGGACCGGCCCGGCGGTACGGGCACGACGCGGAACGCCGGCTGCGGGAGGCTGCGGCCGGTTGTGGACGGGCCCGGGTGCTGGACCCGGTGGCCGCGGAGCTGCTGCGCTACCGGGAGGTGCGGGAGCAGTACGCCAGGGTCACGGGGGCGGTGGCCGGAGCGCGGTGAGGGACGCTCGATGCACGGGCCCGTCTCGATGCACGGGCCCGTGATGATCGGTCCCGCGGTGAAGGGGGCCGCGGCGACCCGGCCCGCGGCGATCGGTCGCGCGGTGACCGGGCCCGCGGCGAAGGGAGCCCGCGGCGAAGGGGAGACGGCGCACGGGCGCGGCGCGCCCAGCGAACCGGCTCACGGTGAAACGGCGGTGGTCCACAAGGGGGGTGGAGCCCCTGGGACCGGACGTCGGACGACGGCGTAGCAGTTCCGCCGGGGTGATCACCGGGAGCACGGGCGCTGATCACTCGTCCGGGTGGCGGAGTTTTCCACAGGCGGGCGGTGGTCCACAGGGCTCGGCGGGGTCCGGCCCGACGGAGGCAGTCTGGCTTCGCGGCGGTCGCGACGGACGCGGTCGCCGCGAACGGCGCTGACGGCACGCGGTGAAGGCCACCGCGGCCGTCGCGGCGGACGCAGCCGTACGGGAGGGGCCCGTGCGGGTGACCGGGCGGCGCGACCGTCCGCGTGAGGGAGGGGTTCGCATGAACGAGACGTTGGTCTGCGCGGTGGGCAACGTGGCGACGCAGCCGGTCTACCGGGACCTGGCGGCGGGCGCGTCGGCGAGGTTCCGGCTGGCGGTGACCTCGCGCTACTGGGACCGGGAGAAGAGCGCCTGGACCGACGGCCACACCAACTTCTTCACGGTCTGGGCCAACCGGCAACTGGCCCAGAACGCGATGGCCTCGCTGAACGTCGGGGATCCGGTGATCGTCCAGGGCAGGCTGAAGGTGCGCACGGAGTCGCGCGAGGGGCAGCAGAGCTGGACCTCGGCGGACATCGACGCCGTGGCGATCGGTCACGACATCGCACGGGGGACGTCGGCCTTCCGGCGGCAGGGCCGTGCCGAGCCCGCGGGGGCGGGACCGCCGGCACAGCCCGAGCCGGACTGGGAGACTCCGGTCGCCGATGCGGCGGAGGCGAAGTCCGACGACGCACGGCGTCGCGAGCCCGCGGCGGTGACCTGAGCGGCCTCACGATCCGCAGCGGAGTGCGATGGTGACGGTCAGTCAACAGTGGGCTGCGGCATTTCGGCGTATCTGCGTGGAGCCGCCAAGTGGACAAGTCGACATGCCTCACCAGTGGTCGATCTTGGGGATAACGATTCCGAGTCGGATCGGTGATCCGACGAGATGACCGGCAGGCGTGGTGCGCGGCGTCTCTAGGATGCCGGACGTAGCTCACTGGGGCTTCTGATTCTGCTGGTGGGACCGTACCCCCACATCAACCGGTCCTGCTCGAAGGGGAATTGTGTGATTTCTTCGATCTCCGCGTTGTTCGCTCGCGGGCGGGGCCCGGTCCGTCTCGCGGCGGCGGCCGTGGCGTCCGGCCTCGTCGCCGTCGGCGTGCTGGCCACTGCGGGCACGGCCGCCGCGGCAGAGGTGACGCAGAGTCAGGGCGGGGCCACCGCGACGATCGGCGGTCTCAAGACCTACGGCGCCGCCCTGGTCCACGCCGAGGGCGGGGACCAGGAGGTGTCGGCCGGCCTGTTCGAGATGTCCGTCGACGGCGGCGGCACCCTGCAGACGTACTGCGTCGACCTCTACAACCCCACGCAGAGAGACGCCAAGTACCACGAGACGCCCTGGAGCGGCACGCTGCTGGCCGCCAACCGGAACGCGGGCCGCATCCGTTGGATCCTGCAGAACTCCTACCCCCAGGTGAACGATCTCGCCTCGCTCGCCGACAAGGCCGGCATCGGTGCCGGCCTCACCGAGCAGGACGCGGCCGCCGGCACCCAGGTGGCCATCTGGCGCTACTCGGACGGCGCGGCGGTCGACGCTGTCGACCCGCAGGCCGAGCGGCTCGCGGACTACCTGCAGAAGGCCGCCCGGGTGGTCCCTGAGCCCACGGCGTCCCTCACCCTCGACGCGCCCGCCGTGTCCGGCCGCCCGGGCGGGCTGCTCGGCCCGGTGACGGTCCACACCAACGCGACGAGCGCCACGGTGACGCCGCCGGTGGACGCCGCCACCAGCGGGGTGCGCATCGTCGGCGAGGACGGCAAGCCGCTCACGGCGGTGTCGGACGGCAGCCAGCTGTTCTTCGACGTGCCCGCCGACACGGCCGCCGGCTCGGCCGAGCTGACCGTGCAGGCCTCCACCACCGTCCCGGTCGGCCGCGCCTTCACCTCAGACAGCCGCAGCCAGACGCAGATCCTGGCCGGCTCCAGCGAGTCCACGGTGTCGGCGACGGCGAGCGCGACCTGGGCCCAGAAGGGCGCCATACCGGCACTGTCCGCCGCGAAGAACTGCACGAAGACCGGCGTCGACATCGCCGCCGCCAACCGCGGTGACGAGGCCTTCACGTTCGAGCTGATGGGTCTGCAGCACACCATCCCCGCCGGCGGGTCCCTGACGGTGACGATCCCGCTGCAGGAGGACCAGGCGTACGACTTCTCGATCGTCGGCCCCCAGGGGGACCAGAACAGGTTCACCGGTGTCCTGGACTGCCGGACCCAGACCGACGAGATCGCAGGCCTGACCACCCAGACCCTGAGCGAACCGAGCCCGGCCACGGTGGGCGGCGTCTCGACCGTGGACGACACCGACCTCGCCGCGACGGGCGGCAGCAGTGCCACCCCGCTCATCGCGGGCACGGCCATCGGCCTGGTGGTCATCGGCGGAGCCGCGCTCGTGCTCGTCGGCCGGAAGGAGAACGGCTCACAGAGCTGACGGCACGGACAGCGCCGGCCAAGGAGCAGCCGGCCAAGGAGCGCCGGCCAGGGAAAGTGAAGGCGTGCTCGCCCGGCCGAGGGGGCCGGGACCGCCCGCGGAGGCGGTGCACGCCCACGGACGGGGACTGCTCCTCGCCGGTGAGCCACTCGCGCCCGAAGCCGCGCGCCCCGAACTCCCGCAGATCAGCGGCATCCGGTCCGGAGCCTTGCGCTTCCCGGTCCGGATCACCCGGCCTCCGGTCGCGCACAGCCGGGTGCACGCGTCGCCGGTCCGTTCGATGTCCGAATCCGTGATGTTTCCGAACACTCCGCAGAGCAGCACGATGTCGGCGGGCGTGATCCCGGCACGGTGATCGAGGAGCGGGGCGTCGGCGGCGAGGGCCTCGATCCGCGTGAGGCCGACCGGCCGGACGGCATCGAGGGCCGCGTCGACGGTGCGCCGGTCAAGCTCCACCACCCGCGCCCGCCCGTCCTCGCGGCGTGGATGACCAGGCAGAACACCCAGCGGATCGTGTCCCTGCCCCGCACGGAGGCTCGGCACCCGGAGCGGGCCGGGCGGAGGATCGTCCAGCGCCGGCCGTACTCGGTTCCGCAGCGTCGACGGCCGTCGGGCAGGCGGCGAATCCGGGGCGTCGTACCGGTCGTGCAACCTGTTCCGGTCCACCCGCGAGACCCCGGAAGAGCCCCGACCGCGGACTCCAGCCGATTTCCACCCCGATCCAGGCGCATACTGAAGGCAATGACAAAACCTTCTGCACCGAAGCGTCACTTGCCCACCAGCCCCTTCAAGGCGCCGGCAACACTCGTGCCCAAGCACTTTGCCGTGGGCGACCAGGTGACACACGACATGTACGGCCTCGGCCGAGTGATCGGCATCGAGGACGGAATCGCCGCGCTCGTGGATTTCGGCTCGGCACAAGAGCGGATCCTGAGCCCCTACGCCAAGATGACCAAGCTCTAGCACCGCACCACACGGCACCACGGGCGGCGTGCCGCGACAGAACACTGCCGCGGCCGCCCGCCGACCACTGGCACCGCTTGCCGGTCGACGGCACCGCCGGCGCCCCGCCCCGGGACCTCCCGGCGAAAACCCCAGATCAAAGCCCCCTGCCCGGACGGGTTTCCCCCGAGGGGTAGCCGTCCGGCAAGATGGGGTGTATCTGCCCACTGCCAGATTTCAAGCTGCCGGACGGTTTCTCTTGGCTGAGTACATCTACACCATGCGCAAGACGCGCAAGGCACACGGCGACAAGGTCATCCTTGACGACGTAACGCTGAGCTTCCTGCCCGGCGCGAAGATCGGTGTGGTCGGGCCGAACGGCGCCGGTAAGTCCACCGTTCTGAAGATCATGGCGGGACTGGAGCAGCCCTCCAACGGTGACGCGTTCCTGTCGCCCGGCTACAGCGTCGGGATGCTGCTGCAGGAGCCGCCGCTCGACGAGTCCAAGACCGTTCTGGAGAACGTGCAGGACGGCGCGGCTGAGATCATGGGCAAGCTCAAGCGCTTCAACGAGGTCGCCGAGCTGATGGCGACGGACTACTCCGACGCGCTGCTGGACGAGATGGGCAAGCTGCAGGAGGACCTCGACCACGCCAACGCGTGGGACCTGGACACCCAGCTCGAGCAGGCCATGGACGCCCTGGGCTGCCCGCCCGGCGACTGGCCCGTCACCAACCTCTCCGGTGGTGAGCGTCGCCGCGTCGCGCTGTGCAAGCTGCTGCTCGAGGCCCCCGACCTGCTGCTTCTCGACGAGCCCACCAACCACCTGGACGCCGAGTCCGTGCAGTGGCTGGAGCAGCACCTCGCCAAGTACCCCGGCACCGTCGTCGCCGTCACCCACGACCGGTACTTCCTCGACAACGTCGCCGAGTGGATCCTCGAGCTCGACCGCGGTCGCGCGCACCCCTACGAGGGCAACTACTCCACCTACCTCGACACCAAGGCCAGCCGTCTCAAGGTCGAGGGGCAGAAGGACGCCAAGCGTGCCAAGCGTCTGAAGGAAGAGCTCGAGTGGGTGCGGTCCAACGCCAAGGGGCGTCAGGCCAAGTCCAAGGCGCGTCTCGCCCGCTACGAGGAGATGGCAGCCGAGGCCGACAAGATGCGGAAGCTGGACTTCGAGGAGATCCAGATCCCGCCGGGCCCGCGCCTGGGCTCCATCGTCGTCGAGGTCAACAACCTCACCAAGGCCTTCGGGGACAAGGTCCTCATCGACGACCTGAGCTTCACGCTGCCGCGCAACGGCATCGTCGGCGTCATCGGCCCGAACGGCGCCGGCAAGACGACCCTCTTCAAGATGATCCAGGGGTTCGAAGAGCCCGACTCCGGGTCCATCAAGGTCGGCGAGACCGTCAAGATCTCGTACGTCGACCAGAGCCGCGCGAACATCGACCCGAAGAAGTCGCTGTGGGCCGTGGTCTCCGACGAGCTCGACTACATCAACGTCGGGCAGGTGGAGATGCCGTCCCGCGCGTACGTCTCCGCGTTCGGCTTCAAGGGCCCCGACCAGCAGAAGCCGGCCGGTGTGCTCTCCGGCGGCGAGCGCAACCGCCTGAACCTCGCGCTCACCCTCAAGCAGGGCGGCAACCTGCTCCTCCTCGACGAGCCGACCAACGACCTCGACGTGGAGACGCTGTCCTCCCTCGAGAACGCGCTGCTGGAGTTCCCGGGTGCGGCCGTGGTCGTCTCCCACGACCGCTGGTTCCTGGACCGGGTCGCCACCCACATCCTCGCCTACGAGGGTGACTCCAAGTGGTTCTGGTTCGAGGGCAACTTCGAGTCGTACGAGAAGAACAAGATCGAGCGGCTGGGTGCGGACGCCGCACGTCCGCACCGTGCCACCTACAAGAAGCTGACCCGGGGCTGATCGATCTTGCGGCACCTCTACCGCTGCCCGCTGCGCTGGGCGGACATGGACGCGTACGGCCACGTCAACAACGTGGTCTTCCTCCGCTACCTGGAGGAAGCCCGTATCGACTTCCTGTTCCGTCCGGAGAAGGACTTCCAGCAGGGGTCCGTGGTGGCGCGCCACGAGATCGACTACAAGCGGCAGCTCGTCCACCGGCACACGCCCGTGGACATCGAGCTGTGGGTCACGAACATAAGGGCGGCGTCCTTCACCATCTCCTACGAGGTGAAGGACGACGACGTGGTCTACGTGCGGGCCTCCACCGTCATCGTGCCGTTCGACTTCGCGACGCAACGGCCGCGCCGGATCACCGCCGAGGAGCGCCTCTTCCTCGAGGAGTACCAGGACGACGACGCCGAGAAGGCCGTCGCAGCATGACGGTGCTCCACCTCGCCGACGAGGGGGAGGCCGCGGACCTCGCGGCCTTCCTCTCCCGGCTGCTCCACTACGACCGCGCAGCCGCGGTGCGGCTGCAGGCGGCCCGCACCGCGCTCGCCGTCTTCGGACGGCCACCGTCCTTCGAGGTCCTCGCGATCCGCGCGGTCCGGCTCGCCAAGCCGTACGAGGACGGCCTGGACGTCACGCTGGACGTGACGGTGTCGGCGGGCGAGCTGCTGGAGTCCGTGGCCGAGAGCGCCGCCACGGCCGGCGTCCCCACCGCGGTCACCGGCCCTCCGTGGGCCGGCGTGCTGCCGCCGCGCGGCGGGTGGCGGCCCGAGACGGGCCTGCCCGCGCCGGACGCGCTGCGTGCGGCGGTCGGCGCGGCCGTCGCCGAGTTCCGGTCCCGCACCGAGGGGCTGGCGGCCGAACTGCGCACCCGGGCGGAAGTCGACCGGATCGGACGGGAGATCTGGTCCCGGACGATCGGGGACACCGGGCTTCCCGTGCGGGCCGTGCACGCGGCCCAGTCGCTCGGCTTCCTCCGGCCCACGGCCGGCCCGGGGGACCTGGCGCTGCTCTCGCTCGGCGCATGGCTGCGGCTGCGCACCCCGTACGGGTCGGTCGCCGTACGGCGCGCGGGACAGCTGGGAATGCTGGACGTCACCGTGCGCTGACCCCGTCCGAGGCCGCGGGTTCTGCTGCCGCCTTCTTCCGACGCCGCCTTCTTCCGACGCCGCCCTCCGACGTGGCTGTGCGCTGACGGCGTCGTGTTCTGACGTCGTCGTCTTCAGCCGCCGTCGTGCGCTGCCTGCGGCATGGGTTCTCACGCCGTCGTGCGCGGTGCCGCAGTCGTGCCGTGCGGAACGCCGACGTCTACTCCGCGGTGTTCACCATCGACGCCGCCGCGTACGTCAGGTACTTCCACAGCGTGTACTCGTGCTCCTCCGACAGGCCGAGCTCGTCCACCGCGTCCCGCATGTGCTTCAGCCAGGCGTCGTGCGCCGCCCGGTCCACGGCGAAGGGGGCGTGCCGCATGCGCAGCCGCGGGTGACCCCGCTGCTCGCTGTACGTCGTCGGGCCGCCCCAGTACTGCATGAGGAACAGCGCGAAGCGCTCCTCGGCCGGACCCAGGTCCTCCTCCGGGTACATGGGGCGCAGCAGTGGGTCCTCGGCGACCCCCTGGTAGAAACGGTGGACCAGCCGACGGAAGGTCTCCTCCCCGCCGACCTGCTCGTAGAAGGTCTGCTCCTGAAGCGTGCCGCGCCGAATCTCTGTCACGCCTCCCATGGTCTCAGACGGCGCGACGGAGGACTCGAGGCTTAGGACCACCCCCCCGATGCTCGCTTCCCGGGGCCGCGCACCGCACAGTGGACTCATGGGCGCCCACGATCCCGAACCCGCCGATGCGGCCGGCCTCGCCGCCTCCGCCCGGGCCCTGCTGGTGCGGGAGATCGAGGCGAGCGGAGCGTTCGCGGCCGACCCTCGATGGCGGGAGGCCTTCGCGACGGTGCCGCGCCATCTCTTCGTGCCGTACTACTACGTCGCCGGCGCCGGAGGCTACGAGCGGCGCTGGGGCGAGAGTCCCGACCGGCGTGCCAGGGAGCGCTGGATGCGGGGCGTCTACGAGGACACCCCGCTGGCCACCCGGCTGCGCGACGGCGTGCTGCTCACGTCCAGCAGCCAGCCCTCGCTGATGGCGCTGATGCTGGCCGAGCTGCGGGTCGAGGACGGCGACCGGGTCCTGGAGATCGGCGCGGGCACGGGGTACAACGCGGCGCTGCTGTCGTACCGGCTCGGCGAGGAGAACGTCACCACCGTCGACCTGGATCCGGAGATCACCGAGTCCGCCCGCCGGCATCTCTCGGACGCCGGATACCGGCCCGCCGTCGTCACCGGGGACGGGGCGCGAGGGGTCCCCGAACGCGCCCCTTTCGACCGGATCATCGCGACCTGCACGCTGGCGTCCGTCCCGCGAGCCTGGCTCGCCCAGTGCGCCCCCGGGGCCCTGATCCTCGCGCCGCTCGCCACCGGGCTGATCGCGCTGACGGTCCGGGACGCCGGACACGCGGAGGGACGGTTCCTGCACACCCCGGCGTACTTCGTGCCGCTGCGCGGGTCGGACCGGCCCGACCCGGAGCCGGTGACCCTCTCGGGGGTGCCCGGCCGGGCCAGGGAGAGCGACCGGTTCCGCTTCCTGCTGACCCTCACCCGGGATGCCCTCGACCCGCAGGAGGCGTGCTCCCTGTGGGAGCGCGAGGGCATGCCGGGACGGGAGCGCTACGGCGTCACGGTCGGCGGCGGACACGCGTGGGCGTGGCTCGACGATCCGGAGGGCCCGTACGCATGGCCCCTGCCGGGTTAGCCGGGCCCGACCCGGTGGCGCGCCGGCCCGACCCGGTGGAGCGCCAGTCCGACCGGGTCGGGGGCCCGGCCTCAGGAACGGCGGAACGGTCGGACGACGGACCCGCCTGGACGCCGATGACCGCCAAGGACGTCCGGGACCTTCCACGCGCCCGAGACGGCCGTGACGGCGAGGGCGTCGTGGACGTCGTGGACGTCGTGGGTGTCCAGGAATTCCAGGACGGCCGAGCCGACCGGGGGCGGGCGGTCTGTGCTCGCCCGGCCCGGTCGGCGACTGTCAGCCGCGACGGACGGTGATCGTCGTCCAGGCGCCGACGTGGACTTGGTCGCCGTCCTGCAGCGGCACCGGGACGAACGGCTGGATCGGCTCCTCCGAGCCGTTGACCGTCGTGCCGTTCGTCGAGTTCTGGTCGACGACGGCCCAGCTGCCGTCGGGCTGCTGGACCAGCACCGCGTGCTGGTGCGAGACGCCCGGGTCCTCCGGCGGCACCGACAGGTCTATGTCGGGGGTCTCGCCGGTGGAGTGGCGGCGGCGGCCGATGGTGATCTGGTTGCCGGTGAGCGTGCGCTGCTGCTCGGGCGAGTACGCGGGCAGGTTCAGGCCCGCGGCCTCCGGACCGGAGCGGTGCATCATCGCCATGAAGTACGAGCGGTCCGGGCCGATGGTCGCGGTCCAGGTCGCCGGCTGCTGCGAGTACGCGGGGTTGGGCGGGGGCGGGGCCTGGGTGGCGCCCGTCTGCGGGTAGCCGTAGCCACCGCCGCCCTGGGGCGCTCCCTGGCTCCGGGGGTCTGCCTGGCCGGGGCCCGTGTGCGACGGCGGGGAGATCACCCAGTCGTCGTCACCGCCGCCGAAGGGCCGGCCGCCGGGCTGCTGCCGGCCGGTCTCCTGCGGGTAGCCGGGCGGGGACGGCGGGCCGGACGGCTGATAGGCCTGCGGAACTCCGGGGCCTCCGGGACCGCCCTGGCCGCCGTGACCTCCGGGGCCGCCCTGGCCCGGGAAGCCGGGACCTGCCGTGGGCGCGGGCCCGGGAGAGCCGGGCCGCGGGGGCTCGCCGCCGAAGCCCGAGGGGCCGCCGTCACCGGGGCGGGCCGGGCCGGGCGGACGGCCGCCGGGTCCGGACGGCTCGCGACCGAACGGGTCGCCGGACGGGCCGGACGGCTCGCGTCCGAAAGGATCGGCGGACTGCCCGCCCTGCTCACGCCGGTAGGGGTCCGAGGGCGGACCCGAAGGCTGCCCGAAGGGATCGCCGGCCGGGCCGGGCGGACGGCCGCCGGGTCCGGACGGCTCACGGCCGAAGGGGTCGCCGCCCGGAGCGGTCGGGGGGCCTCCGAAGGCGCCCGCCGGGGGACCGCCGAGCGGACCGGAGGCGCCACCGGGTCTGCCCGGAGCACCGGGGCCGCCGGGGCCGCCGGAAGCACCCGGCTCGCGGCCGAAGGGTCCGCCGGCCTGCCCCGCGGGGCCGCCCACGCCGCCGGGACCGCCCTGGCGCCCCGACGGTTCGCCGCCGAACGGCGGGCCCGACGGAATCGGTTCCGCGGGACGGTTCACCTGCGACGGACGGGAACCCTGGTACTCGAAGGAATCACCGCCCCCGTAGGACGGCGGCGGTGGCTGGAAGCGCCCGCCGGGACCCGGACCGCCCTGACCCGGACCACCCGGACCACCCGGACCACCCGGACCACCCGGACCACCCGGTCCGCCGGGACCCATGTGGCCGGGGCCGCCGGGGCCACCGGGTCCGCCCGGGCCGGGGGACGGTGTGCGCGGGGCGGCCGGGGTGTACGAGGTCGCCGTGTTGGTGAGGAAGTTCCACCGGCACTCCTCGCAGAAGGGCGCGCCGCCCTCTCGGGGTGTGCGGCACTGCGGGCAGAGCTCGGGTTCGTGGCCGGGCACCGAGGACATGGGGCGTCCGCCGGGCCGGCCGCCGCCCTGGCCGGGCGGGGGCGGCGGGAAGCCGTAGCCGCCGCCGGCGGTGGGGGGCGGCGGGGGCGGGGGCGGAGGTACGGCACCGGCCATGCGGTGACCGCAGACCTCGCACCAGTCGTCGGAACCCGACTGGTGTCCGTTCGGGCAGGTCGGCATGTCGGCGCGTCCCCCTCTCTTCTTCGGTGTCCCGGGAAGCCTTCGGCGGCCCGGGAGCTGGTTCAGGTCACTTCTTTACACGAACAGTCTTTGTGGACCGGGTCTCGAGCGTCATCTCGTCGGCGTCCGCGACCTTGGCCTTCAGTCGCACAGTACCTGTCGTGGCATCGACCACGTCCACCACCTTCGCAAGCAGTTTCGCAGTATCCGCGTTCCCCGAGACGCTCGCGAGCTGGACCGCGCGGCCCAGTTTGGCCGTCGCTCCATCCATATCTCCCACTTTGCGGAGATCGAGCCCCTGTTGGATGACCTGTGCCAGTTCGGCCTGGCCGGTGTAGTGGGCGACCTGAGGGTTGATCGACGTGGAGGCGGCCATGTCATCGGTCCAGACGGCCCTCACGAGCCCCTGTGCGCCCAGGTTCCGGACGCTGCCCCCGGCCTCCGGGACCACCAGCGAGACCCGTGCGGCGAGCATCTCCTGGCCGACGTTCGCCGCCGGGACCTCGACGCACACGTGGTAGTCACGGGACTCGTCGCCCCAGGAACCGGTGGGGTAGTCGCCCGCCCGCGGGCCTGCCTCCGTACGGCGTCCGGTCAGCTCCTCGACCGTCGGGGCGACCTGCTTGACGAACTTGATGGCGGTGCCGACCGGGGTCCACAGCCGCAGCGCGACGTCCGCGACCTCCTTGCCCATCGCCGTCTCCATCATCTGCGTGAAGTCGGCGGCGAGGCCGGCCGGGTCGGCGACGATGTCGGCGGTGCCGAGCAGGGCGGACGCGATCCCTGTGACTTCTTTCACTTCCCAGTCGGTGCCCACGCCGCGTGCGTCACAGGTGAATCGGCCGGCGCAGTCGTCGAGGGCCGCCTTGAGGTCCTGCGGCGACTCGTGCTCGTTGCGGCCGTCGGTCAGCAGGATGCCGTGCCGGATGGCGACGTCCGCCGTGGACAGCAGCCGGTCGGCCAGCCGCAGCCAGGTGCCGATCGCGGTGCCGCCGCCCGCGCTCAGCCGGCGCAGCGCCTGCTTGGCCTGTTCGCGGGTGGTCGCGTCGGCGACCGCGAGCCGGCCCCCGCCGGGGTAGACCTCCTTGGCGACGTGCGTGCCGCCGATCACCGAGAAGTGCACCCCGTCGCGCAGGGTGTCGACGGCGGCGGCGGTGGCGTCGCGGGCGTTGCGCATCTTGGTCGGCGGGTAGTCCATCGAGCCGGAGCAGTCCACCATGATCGCCACGGCGGCGGACGGGCCCTGGCTCGGCGAGTAGAGGTGCGGCGCGGCTGCCGCGCTGCCCACCGTGCCGCCGCCGGTGGCGGTGACCGTGACGATGGCGCTGACCTCGCGGCCGCCTTCCGGCAGGTACTCGTTCTGATAGACGTCCACCGAGAACTGCGGCACGTTCGACTTCGAGAAATTGGCCATGCCTACTCAAATCCCCCTCGGAAACCCCACGTCGGTGAGGCGATGTCTGGGCACGGACCGGTCCCCTCCGGTCCGCACGCGTGCTTCCCCGTGATTGCCGTGATCGCCGTGAATCCCGGGGTTCGTGTGCTGCCCGTGATTCCCGGGTTTCCCGTAGTTCGTTCTGCGGCCTCAGGCCGATCCTGCCCCCTGCGCGGGGGCGGGGAACGGCACGACGGCCACTGTTACGTTGTCGTGGCCCCCGCCGTCGAGGGCGTGGCCGACCAGTACGCGTGCGCTGTGCAGGGGCCGGGCCGAGGCGTCCGGCGGGACGACGCCCGCCATCTCCTCCGCGGCCTCCGCGTAGTTCCACAGGCCGTCCGTGCACACCACCACCACACCAGGGCGGTCCGGCTTGAAGGAAGCGGTGTGCGGCTCGAGTTCGTAGGCGTCGGCGCCGAGCCAGCCGGTGATCGCGTGGGCGCGCTCGTCGGCGTAGGCCTCCGCCTCGTTCATCAGGCCCGCGGCGACCATCTGCGCGGCCCACGAGTCGTCCTCGGTGAGGCGGGCCGGGGGTGAGCTGCGGTCCGCCGGGACCCAGTAGGCCCGGCTGTCGCCGACCCACCCGACGACCAGCAGCCCGGCGGTGACCACCGAGCCCACCAGGGTGCAGGCGGGGGCGTTCTGGTGCGGCGCGTGCTCACGGGCCGTGGCGGGTTCCCCGGCCAGCGCGTTGACCGCGTGCGAGGCGGCGACGATCGCCTCGTGCATGGCCTGTTGGGGGTGCGTGCCCTGTGGCAGAGCGGCCAGCAGCGTCTCGCTCGCCGCCTTCGACGCGGCGAGGGAGGCGTCGTCCGGGCGGGTCGCGGAGGACACGCCGTCGCAGACGATCGCCACGAGCGCCGGCGTGCCGTCGGGCAGGGCGGTGCAGCCGAGGCCGAAGGCGTCCTCGTTGCGGTGGTGGCGCAGACCGCGGTCGCTGACGGCGGCGATCGGGCCCGACTCCAGTTCCATGTGGTCGCGTTCGCGCGGCTGGGCGTGGCCGCAGTTCTCGCAGTACCCGTCGTCGTCGACCCGGCCCGCACGGCAGGCCACGCACACCTTCGCGCTCTCCGCCACGACGGCGGCCTCGGCGGCGACCCGCGGGTCCGGCGCCTGCAGGGCGTACTCGTCCGGCTCCGCGGGCCGGTCGAACCGGACGCCGGAGACGTCGGACACCCCGGATCCGGCAGCAACACCGGAAACACCGGAAACACCGGAAACGTCAGCCGTACCCGGGCTGCCGGAAACGCCGGCCGCACCCGGGCCGCCGGAAACACCGGAAACGCCGGGGGCCGTGGGCGCCCCGGGAGGCGCCTCCTGGGCTCGCCGGTCGTCCCGGACCTCGCGGACGGCGCCGCCGGCCTCGGCAGGAGCCGGCAGGGCCGAGCCGTTCATCGTCAGGGTCGGGTGGTCGTCCGGGCTCGGCGGTACGACGGACAGGTCGTACCCGCACGCACCGCAGAAACGGTCACCCGCGTCGAGCGGCTCCGCGCAGCTCGGACACGTCGGCAGGGCGGCCTGCCGGGGCATCTGCGACATCAACTACACCCACGTCCGGGGGCGGTAACGATTGGCACGTTCCACCAGGTCGACTCTCTCCTCACCGCCGGTCGCCAGCCGGGCCAGCGTGCGGTACGAGCGCTCCAGCCCGAAGCGCAGCCCCCGTTCGTCCAGTTGGCTGCCGAGCAGCACCCGGGCGGCCGGTCCCGCGCCCTGGCCACCGGAGAGTATCCAGTCCAGGGCGCAGCCGAGGACTTCGGCGGACAGTTGCTCGCGCCGCTTCGGGTCCAGACCGTACGCGTCCAGCGCCTCGACCTGGGCCGCGGCGGCGGTGAGATCCTCCAGGAAGGGTACGTCGGAGGCGGCGGCGGTCCGCTGCCGGAGCCTCGCGCGCACGGCCGCCACCCGGGCCGCGGTGTAGTGGATGGAGGACTCGGGCACCGACTCCAGCGTCCGTACGGCGCCGCCGCGGTCACCGGCCGCGAGCTGGACGCGGGCGAGACCGAACGCGGAGCTCACATAGCTCGGGTCGGTCGACCACACCAGCCGGTAGTACTCGGCGGCGTTGTCCAGCTGCCCCAGCACCTCGGCGCACAGGCCGAGCGCCAGCTTCGGCGTGGTCTCGCCGGGGAAGGCGTCGTAGATCGCGTCGAAGGCCAGCGCGGCGCCCTCGTGGTCGCCGGTGACCAGCGAGGCCACGCCCCGGTACCAGACCACCCGCCAGTCGTCCGGCCGTTCGCCCTCCAGTTTCGCCAGCGACATGAGGGCCGCCTGGTGGTCGCCGTTCTCCAGCCAGGCGCGGATCTGCCGCAGCCGGGTCTCGACCGACGGCGCCGGCGCGGCCGCGAGGGCCGTGATCAGCTCGGCCGGCGCGGACGCCAGCAGGCCCGCGAGGAAGCCCGCGTTGGGGTCGGTGGGGTCGACATGGGGGGCGGGCAGCGCGAGGGCCGCGGTGGGCGCGGGAACGGCCCTGACGAGACCGGGGGCGACCGGCGCGGCGGGAACGCCGGGCGCGGTAGCACCGCCGGCGCCCGGCAGTGCGGCGCCGGCCGCGACGGGGGACGCCGGGCCCGCGAGAGCGAGAGCGGGAGCGGCGCCCCCCGGCAGCGCGGACGGCGAACCTGCCGTCGTGGCGGGAGCGGCGGCGAGGGCGGGAGCGTGACCGGCGACGCCGGCCGGCTGCGTCGTGGACCGCGCGCCCCCGAACAGCCCACGGGACGTGACGGCGACGCGCGTGCCCAGCCGCGACACCTCCCCGTCCAGTTTCGGGAACAGCTCGGTGTCCGTGACCTTGACCTCCGGGCCGAACAGCGTCGACAGCGCGGGCCGCGCCCGACCGCTCTGCAGCGAGACGACCTCGCGCAGCACGCCGGTCAGCTGCTCCGCCATCTCCTGGGCGGAGGCGAACCTGCGGTCCGGGTCCGGGTCGGTGGCGCGGACCAGGAACCGGTAGAAGGACTCGTACTGCCGGAAGACCTCGATGTTGTCGGGGTCGGGCAGCGAGTCCACGAAGACGGTCGTGTAGCCCTGGAAGTCGAAGGTCAGGACGGCGAGCGTGCGGCCCACCGTGTACAGGTCGGAGGCGACGGACGGGCCCACCTCGGCGACCTCAGGCGCCTGGTAGCCGATGGTGCCGTAGATGGCCGACTCGTCGTCGTCCATGCGTCTGACCGCGCCCATGTCGATCAGCTTGAGCTCGTCCTGGCTCTGGATCGCGTTGTCGACCTTGAAGTCGCAGTACAGCAGGTTGCGGCTGTGCAGATGGCCGAGCGCTTCGAGCGCCTCGATGCCGTACGCGCAGGCCTGCTCGACGGGGAGCGGATCCCGCTTGCCCTGCGCCGTGCGGCGGTCGTTGGCGATCTCCTTGAGGGACTTGCCGCCGATGTATTCCATGACGATGTAGCCGTCGAGGGAGCCGGTGCGCTGGTCGAGGTGTTCGACGAAGCTGTAGATCCGCACGATGCTGGCGTGCTCGATCTCGGCGAGGAAGCGCCGCTCGGAGATGGCCGCGGCCATCGCGTCCTGGTCGCCGGTGTCCAGAAGGCCCTTCAGGACGACCCAACGGTCGCCCACCGGGCGGTCGATGGCCAGGTAGATCCAGCCGAGCCCGCCGTGTGCGAGGCAGCCCACGACCTCGTACTGGCCGTGCACGACGTCGCCGGCCTTCAGCTTCGGTGCGAAGGAGTACGGGTGGCCGCACTTGGTGCAGAAGCCCTCCGTGCGCCCCTCCCGCTCGCCGCGGGAACGGCCCACCGGGGCCCCGCAGTCGGAGCGCGAGCAGAACCGCTTGCGCTCGGGCACCTCGGGGTTGTCCAGCACCATCGAGCGCGGGTCCGGCTTCGGCACCTGCGGCACCATGACCAGTCCCGCGCCCAGCCGGGCCCGCCCGGAGGAGCTCGACGTCGAGCCGGAGCTGCGCACCGACACCGACCGCCCCGTCGACGTGCCCGAGAGCGAACGCGACAGCCGCCCGGACACCGAGCGGCGGGACTTCGCCGACTGCGACGTCGTACGGGCGCTGCGCGCGCTGGAACGTGAACTACTGGTGCTGCCCGACGAGCCCTTGCCGCCGCCGGTCACCCCGGTCGGCGGCGAGCCCACCAGGCCGCCCCCGGAGGCGGGAGCCTCCGACGACACGACGGGGGCCAGACCGCAGGTGTCGCAGTACAGCTCGCCGCCGCCCACGTCCTCGTACGACCCCTCGCAGCCCGGCCGCTGACACGCCTGCCCTGCCTGACTCATGGCTACTGCTCCCCCCTGTGGTCCTGAGGTCCGCCCTGCTCCGCCACGCGTGGCGCGCCGAGCAGTTCGGCGGCCGCCTGCTGGAAGCGCAGGACGGCCTGTTCGGCGACGCGCAGATCGCAGGGTGCGCTCCACAGCATGCGGCGCGCCGCGTCGTAGCGCTCGATGAGGAACGGGTCCTCGGCGAGCCCGTGACGGGCGACCTTCGCCTTGTACGCGTCGAGGCGGCCGCGCAGCTCCGCGCGGACCGCCAGCGGCTGGGTGACCGCGCCCAACGACTCGCGGGCGCGCAGCAGTTCGTCCTCCGCCTTCTGCTCCAGTGACTCCAGGAGCGGGGACAGGCGGTGCCACTGGGCGTGGCGGCGGTACTCGGCGGCCGTCGCGAGCTGCTCCTGCAGCACGGTCGGCGGGCCGCTGACCACCGGCACCTCGGTGGCGGCGATCTTCGCCAGCACCTCGCCGCGTGCGGCGCGCGCCTCGGCGAGGGTGCGGTCGGCGCGGCTGAGGACGTCCCGCAGCCGCACCAGTCGCTGCTCGGCGTCCTGCCGGACGGTCAGGACGGCGTCGATCTCCCGGCGCACGTCGTCCAGGGCGCGGGCCTCGCGGTCGTACACCGTGGTGTCGGGACGGCCGCCGCCCGGCGCCGAACTGCCCTGCGCCGGCGTCCAGTGGGCGAGCGGGTCCGAGATCACCTGCTCGCGCAGGGCGGTCAGGGTGTGGGTGATCCGCTCCAGGTCGTCGCCCGCCGGGTGTTCGCCCGGGCGGACGCCGACGGAGTGCGCCAGCCGGCGGGTGCGCTGGAGCTCAGCGGCCAGTAGATCTATCCGGGCGGGAAGCGCCGACCACACCGCGTCGGCGGCCACGACCATGTCCAGCGACGACGCGTACAGCTCGTTCATCCGGTCGACGAGCGTCGTCAGGGAGAAGCTCTGGCTGAGCTTGCCCGTGCCGTGCAGCGTCGGGGCGTTGGCCGTCGCGGCCGTCGGACCCGCGAGCGAACCGGCGACGGTGACGGACTCGCCGCGCAGCAGTTCCGTCAGCTCCGCGAGGTCCTCGCGGCTGGACCAGCGGCGGCGCGAGCGGATCTCGCGGGCCCCGCGCAGGGCGGCCGTGTACGCGTCGAAGTACGCCCACAGCAGGGTGATCGACGTCTCCGCGGACGCCCAGCGCTCCTTGGTGACGCCGGTGAGCTGGGCGCCTTCGAGGAGCCTGCGGCCCGCGTGGTCCTGCAGGGCGAGGAGCGAGGTCTCGATCGCCTCGTGTTCCGCGCCGAGCCGCGCCAGCGCACGGTCGACCTCGTCCCGGTCCATGACCGGCCCGGGGGGTCCCGTGACGCCCATCGATCACCTCTCGCTGCTGTGTCGGTTCGCTGCTCTGTCCGCTGCCTGCTCTGCCCTGCCCCGCCCGGACTGCCCGTTCTGCCCGGCCCGTCCGCCGGCCCTCGCTCCGGTGTGCCGCCCGACGGCGTCCGTCAGCCCGTGCGCAGGTACTGCGGCGGTGTGGGCGGCCTCGACGTGGCCGCGTCACCGCCCAGTGTGGCCGACAGCCACCTGTCGTACGACGCCTGCCAGCCGTTCGCGCTGTACGCCACCAGGATCTGGTTGACCCGGCGAACCAGATCGCTCGCGCTGCTCTTCATCGCCACCCCGTAGTACTCGGTCGTGAACGGGGCGCCCTTGAGCTCCACCGTCGGGTCCTGCGCGGCCTGACTGGCCGCGAGCGCACCGTCGGTGACGACCGCGTCGACCTCGCCGAGCTGCAACCGCACCAGACAGTCGAGCTGGTTGGGGACGGTGGTGATCGTGGCGCCGGCGGCGAGCTTGCCGGCCTTCCGGTCGTCCGCCAGCTTGGTGTAAGCCGTCGAGCCGGCCGCCGCGCAGATCTTCTTCTTCGCCAGCGTGGCGTCGTAGCCGTCCACGGACGAGGACTTGGGGGCGAGGACCTGCTGACCGGTCTTGAAGTACGGCGCGGAGAACGCGACGTCGCCGAGCCGGCTGCAGGAGATCGTCATCGTGCGGACCACCATGTCGACCCGGCCCTCCTGGATGGCCGGGATGCGCTGGTTGGTCGGGATGGCCTTGAACTGGACCGCTTTCGGGTCGCCGAGGATGTCCTGCGCGATCCGGTGGACCAGGTCGATGTCGAAGCCCTCGAGCTCCGCGACGGAGTTGTTCGGATCGCGGTAGCCCCAGCGGTAGCTGTTCTGGTCGACGCCGACGATCAGCTTGCGCTTCTCACCCTGCCGGGCCTTGATCGCGGCGATCGTCTCACCGTCCGCGCTCGACGGAGCCAGCGTCTGCTTCTCCGGGTCCTTGCAGGCGGCGTCGGCCGCCGGGGTGCCCGAGGCGACGCCCCGGCCGCCCCGGCCGGCTCCCGCGCCGGCGGCCGGTCCCGAGCCGGTCCACGGCAGCAGCAGCACGAAGGCCAGCGCGAGGGCGCACAGGCCTGCCATCGCGCCGACTCCGCCCCAGCCCCGCAGGCCCGCCCGCACACGTCGCACACGCATCGTCACGCCCCCCATCACCGGTACTCCGACAGCCTGCGGCCGATGCCGAGGACCGCGCCCGCCGCGCCCAGCACGGCGAGTACGGCGGCGCCGATCGGCAGCCCCGTCATCGCGTTCAGACCGCCGCTCGCCGCCTTCCGGAACTCGTTCCGCTCGTGCCCCAGCGCCGTGGCGAGATTGTCGTCGACGCTGTCGAAGCAGGCGCCGGTCGCGTTCTTCCCGCCGATCACGAGGGCCAGTGCCTGCTCGTAGTTGCCGTTGTCGTCCTGCGCGCGGGCCGCGAGGTGGCGCTCCTTCCACTCCGCCATGTTGCTCTCGGCCGACGTGACCGGCTTCTCGCCGGACTCGTCGTCGGCGAGCTTCGCCGCCTGGGCGAGACCCTTGCCGAGGTCGTTCATGTCGGTGTTGAAGTCGTGGTCGTACTTGTCGAGCGTCACCTCCTTGCCGTCGGCCGTCACCTTCACCGTCTCGGCGCCGCGCGCCACCAGGGTCAGGTTCTCGTTGCCGCGGGCCTTGAGGGAGGCGATCCGCGCGTCGTGCAGCACGTTCAGCGAGCGGACGCCGTGTTCGTAGGAGTCGTCGAGCCCGGCGCGGGCCACGCTGTGACCGACCACCAGCCAGAGCAGCACGACCGTCGTCGTGGCCGTCGCGGCGACCAGTCCGTGGTTGAGCACCCGGTTCGTACGGCGGTAGTTGCGGTGCTGCGCCCAGGCCAGACCGGCCAGCGCGACCACGCCGAGTGCGATCGCCGCCCACGGGTAGGGGGTGGCGTCGCCGTAGTCGTCCTGCAGTCGCCGGTTCTCGCTGTCGTAGAGCTCCTGGGCCGCCGGGAGCATCTCGTCCTGCATCTTCTGGTTGGCGTAGCGCAGATAGGCGCCGCCCACCGGGAAGCCCTGACGGTTGTACGTCCGCGCCCGCTCCACCAGGCCCTTGTACTCGGGCAGCATCGTGTTCAGCTTCACGATGTACTCGGTGGAGGCGGAGTCGGCGTCGGCGCTGTTGGCGGCGTGGACGAGCTTTTCGGCCGCGTTGTCGATGTTCTTCTCGTAGTCGTTCCGGGACGTCGCCGTCTCCTGGCCGCCCGCCAGGAAGCCGTCGGAGGCTGCCGTGTTGGCGCCGGCCAGCGAACGGTAGATGTCGGCCGCGTCCGAGCTCAGCGGCTGGCTCTTGTTCAGTACGTCGTCGGCGGCGGTGGCGCGGTCGGTGGTCTGCCACGCCGTCACCGCGCCGAAGGCGAGGACGAGCAGGGCGAGGACGGCGCCGATGACACGCAGCCGCCCCGGTTCGGTGGTCGCCGCGGCACGGGCCCTGTCGACGCCCTCGGCGAACGCCGTCCGGCGCGGGCCGGACGGCGCCGGCGCCGGCGCCTTGACCGGCGGTGGTGCCGTGCTGGTTGCCGGATCTGCCACTGTTCGACCTCCCCCATGGTCATCTCCCGCCGGTCAGTATCCCTGGCGGGAGCGGTACTGCGCACCGGCCTTCGCTGGATCTTGATCAGATCGCAGCCACCCCTGTCCATGAATACGCCTGGGGCGGGTGTTCGGTTCCTTCATGGGGGTGTACGCCGGTTTCGGTGCGCGGGGGCGCGCGCGGGCGGCTCGGTCCGTCGAGGACGGGGAGGCTCAGCCTTCGAAGAAGGCGCGCGTCCTGTCCTGCGCCGCCACCTCCGCTCCCGTCCGGTCCAGGCCCAGCAGCGCCGCCCCCAGCACGGGCCGTGCCCGCACCACGTGCGCGACCGCCTTGGGGGCCCGCGCCGCGAGGAGCTCCCGGACCCGGTCGTCCAACTGCCCGTGTCCCGCGGTCAGGACGCCGCCGCCCAGCAGCACCGGCGTCTCCTCCTCCAGCAGGTCCAGACGGGACAGGGCCACCGCGGCCATCGTCACCACCTCCTGGGCCAGCCGGTCGACGATCGTGCGCGCCACCGGGTCCCCTGCCGCGGCCGTCGCGAAGAGGACGGGGGTCAGCTCGTGACGGCGGGCCGGCGCGACGCGCTCCAGGTGCAGGGCCTCGATCAGCGCGTACATGGACGGGAGCCCGAAGTGGGCCGGGAGCGCACGCGCCAGGTCCGTCGGTCCGCCCCTGCCGTCCGCCGCCCGCGCCGCGTGCCACAGGGCCTCCTCGGCCAGGCCCCAGCCGCCGCCCCAGTCGCCGGACACCCGGCCGAGGGCCGGGAAGCGGGCGGTGCGGCCGTCGGGGCGCATGCCCACGCAGTTGATGCCGGCGCCGCAGACCACGGCCACGCCCCGGGGCTCGGCCACGCCCGCCCGCAGGATGGCGAACGTGTCGTTGCGGACGTCGACCGACGCGCCCCACGCGCGCGCGTGCAGCGCCGCCGCCAGCTGCTCCTCCTCCACGGGCAGGTCCGCGTTGGCCAGACAGGCCGATACGTGCGCCGCCGCCGTCACCCCGGCCGCCCCGTACGCGCGCGTGACGGTCTCGGCGAGGGCGTCCATCGCCGCCGTCACGCCCACCGCGGGAGGACGGAAGCCTTCGCCGCGGGCCGTGGCGAGGACCTCCCCGTCGGCCGCGACCACCGCGACGTCCGTCTTGCTGTTGCCCGCGTCGATCGCGAGGACGCTTGCCGTCAGGCCCACGCGAGGTGCTCCCGGTTGTGTGCGATCAGCCGGTCGGTCAGCTGCTCGGCGTACGCGAACTGGCCGATCAGGGGGTGTGCCAGGAGCGCCTTGAACACGCGGTCGCGGCCGCCGTGCAGGGCCGCCCGCAGGGCCAGGTCCTCGTAGGCCGTCACCTGGGCCGTCAGACCTGCGCAGAGCGGGTCGAGCGGCGGCACCGGAAGCGGGGTCGGGCCCTTCTGGCTCACGGCTGCCTGCACCTCGATCACCGCGTCGTCGGGGAGGAAGGGCAGTGTGCCGTCGTTGCGCGTGTTCACCACCTGGTAGGGGCTGCCCGTCCCGGTCAGCAGCGCCGCGGCCAGGTCCACCGCGGCCTCCGAGTAGTAGGCGCCGCCGCGTTTCGCGAGCAGCTCGGGCTTCTCGTCCAGCGCGGGATCGGCGTACAGCGACAGCAGCCGGCGTTCCATCTCGGCTACTTCGGACGCCCGCGAGGGCTTGGTGCGCAGTTCGCGGACGACCTCGTCGTGCGCGTAGAAGTAGCGCAGGTAGTAGGACGGGACCAGACCGAGACGGTCCAGGAGCGGGCGGGGCAGCCGCAGGTCGGCGGCGATCGTGTCGCCGTGGCCGGCCAGCAGGCGGGGCAGGACGTCCTCGCCCTCGGGCCCGTGCAGCCGCACCCCGGTCTCCCAGGTGAGGTGGTTGAGGCCCACGTGGTCCAGGTGGACGTCCGCGGGGGCGACGTCGAGCAGCGCCGCGAACTTGCGCTGGAGGCCGATCGCCACGTTGCACAGGCCGACGGCCTTGTGGCCGGCCTGGAGCAGCGCGCGGGTGACGATGCCGACCGGGTTGGTGAAGTCGATGATCCAGGCGTCCGGGTTGGTCCGGCGGACCCGCTCGGCGATGTCCAGGACCACCGGGACGGTGCGCAGCGCCTTCGCCAGGCCGCCCGCTCCGGTCGTCTCCTGGCCGACGCAGCCGCACTCCAGGGGCCAGGTCTCGTCCTGCTCTCGGGCCGCCTGGCCGCCGACGCGGAGCTGGAGCAGCACGGCGTCGGCGCCCTCGACGGCCCGGTCGAGGTCGTTCGTCGTCACGATCGTGCCGGGGTGGCCCTGGCGGGCGAGGATGCGCCGCGCCAACCCGCCCACCAGTGCCAGGCGTTCGGCCGACGGGTCGACGAGGACCAGTTCCTCGACGGGCAGTGTGTCGCGCAACCGGGCGAAGCCGTCGATCAGTTCGGGGGTGTAGGTCGAGCCGCCGCCGACCACGGTGAGTTTCATGCCTTGTTAACCCTTCACTCCGGTGAGGGTGACACCTTCGACGAACGCCTTCTGCGCGAAGAAGAACACGAGGATCACAGGGGCCATGACGAGCACGGTGGCCGCCATGGTGAGGTTCCAGTCGGTGTGGTGCGCTCCCTTGAAGGACTCCAGGGCGTAGGAGAGGGTCCACGCGTCCGGGTTCTCGGAGGCGTAGATCTGCGGGCCGAAGTAGTCGTTCCAGGCGGCGAAGAACTGGAAGAGGGCCACGGCGGCGATGCCGGGCTTCGCCATCGGCAGGACGACCTTCAGCAGGGTGCGCAGGTCGCCGCAGCCGTCCACCTTCGCCGCGTCCAGGTACTCGCCCGGGATGGTCAGCAGGAACTGGCGCAGCAGGAAGATCGAGAAGGCGTCGCCGAACGCCAGCGGGATGATCAACGGCCACAGGGTGCCGGACAGGTCCAGCTGCTTGGCCCAGAACAGGTACATCGGGATGACGACCACCTGCGGGGGCAGCATCATCATCGAGATCACCAGCATGAGCGTCAGGTTGCGGCCCCGGAAGCGGAACTTGGCGAGCGCGTACGCGACCGGGATCGACGACACCACGGTGAGGACGGTCCCGAGGCCGGCGTAGACCAGCGTGTTCCGCCACCAGGTGAGGAAGCCCGGGGTGTCGAAGACCTTCCGGTAGTTGGCCCATTCCCAGGTGTGCGGGATCAGGTCCCGGCTGAGCGCCTGCGAGTCGCTCATCAGGGAGGTCAGGAACACGAACACGAAGGGGAGGGTGAAGAAGAGGGCGGCGGCGACGCCGAGGGAGTGCACCGCGATCCATTCCAGCAGCGCCCTGCGGCGGGCGGTGCGCTCGGCGGGCGTGGACGGGGTCGTCAACTCCGCCGGCCGGTCCAGTACTTGCGTCATGGGGGTCAGTCACCTGCCTGGATGAGCCCGCCCCGGCGCCGCATCAGCAGCGCGGTGAACGCCATCGACAGGGCGAACAGGACCAGGGCCACGACGCACGCCGAGCCGTAGTCGAAGCGCTGGAAGCCGAGGTTGTAGACGAGCTGGGGGAGGGTGAGGGTGGAGTGCTCCGGGTAGCCGGGCTCGAACATGGTGCCCGCGCCCTGGATCACGCCCGAGGCGACCTTTCCGGCGACCAGGGGCTGGGTGTAGCACTGCATCGCCGCGATCACGCCGGTGACGACCGCGAACATGATGATCGGCGAGATGTTGGGGAGGGTGACGAACCGGAAGCGCTGCCATGCCGAGGCGCCGTCCAGTTCCGCCGCCTCGTACTGCTCCTTCGGCACGTCGAGCAGTGCGGCCATGAAGATGACCATCAGGTCGCCGACCCCCCACAGGAACATCAGGGTGAGGGCGGGCTTGGACCAGTCCGGGTCGTTGAACCAGCCCGGCGCCGGGATGCCGACGTTCTCCAGCAGCGAGTTGACGGGTCCGGTGCCGGGGTTGAGCAGGAACGCGAAGGCCATGGTCGCCGCCACCGGCGGGGCGAGGTAGGGCAGGTAGAACAGGGTGCGGAAGACCCCGGTACCGGTCTTGATCTTCGTGATCAGCATGCCGATCCCGAGCCCGAACAGGACCCGCAGGGTCACCATGATCACGACCAGCCACAGGGTGTTGCGCAGCGCCGGCCAGAAGAAGGGGTAGTGCTCGAAGACGTACGTCCAGTTCTTCGTGCCGCTCCAGGTCGGCGGCCGGAAGCCGTCGTAGTGCATGAACGAGAAGTAGACCGTCGAGATCATCGGGTACGCGAAGAAGACCGCGAAGCCGATCAGCCAGGGCGAGAGGAAGGCGAGGGTGCGCAGGGCCGAGCGCCGGTGCTTCGCCCTCAACGTGTGGGTCGTCGCCATCGTCACTTCGCCTGCGCGATGTCCGTGTCGATCTGCGCGGCGGCCTTCTTCAGCCCGGCCGTCAGGTCGGTGACCTTGCCGCTCTCGTAGTCGTAGCCGAGCTGCTGGACGGTCGTCAGGTAGACGCCGCCGTTGACGGAGGCCGGGGAGGTGGTGGAGTTCGGGTTCGCCGCGATGTCCAGGAACGTCTTGAACCGCGGGTCGTACTTCAGAGCCGGGGACTTCAGGGCGGCCAGGGTGGAGGGCACGTTGTGGATGGCGTTGGAGAAGGCGACGACCGCGTCCGTGTCGGTGGTCATGTACTTCACCAGTTCCCAGGCCGCGTTCTGCTTCTTGCTGGTGGCGGCGATGCCCGCGATGGTTCCGGTGATGTAGCCCTTGCCGTACCGGTCCGCCTGGTCGTCCGGGACGGGCAGCGGGGCGACGCCGATCTCGAAGGACGGCTTGGCCTCCAGGGCCATGCCCAGACGCCACTCGCCGTCCAGCTGCATGGCCACCTGGCCGGTGTGGAAGGGGTGCTTGGGGCCCCACTCGTCGCCGAGGCCGGCGCGGAAGGTCTCCAGCTTCTTGAACCCGCCGAGCTCGTCGACCAGTTTCTTCTGGGTGGTGAAGGCCGCCGCGACGGCCGGGTCGGTGGCGATGGTCGACTTGCCGGACGCGTCGAAGTACGTCGGACCGAACTGCCCCATGTAGTGCTCGGTGGTGGTCTCCCAGCCGTGGTAGTTCGGCATGAAGCCGAGCTGCTTGTACGTGGCGCCCTGGGGGATCGTCAGCTTCTCGGCGTCGGCCTCGAACTCGGACCAGGTCTTCGGGGGAGCGGTGATGCCGGCCTTCTCGAAAGCCGTCCGGTTGTAGTAGAGGCCGTAGGCGTCGCCCAGCAGCGGGACGGCGCAACGGTCGCCCTCGAACTGGGTGTACTCGTTCATCGCCTTCGGGAACGTCGTCTGCGGGTCGATGTTCGCCTTCTCGAAGAAGGGGTTGAGGTCGACCAGGGCGCCCGACGAGCAGAACTTGCCGACGTTGTTGGTGGTGAAGGACGAGATCACGTCGGGCGCCGTGCTGCCGCCGGCCCGCAGCGCCTGGTTGATCTTGTCGTCGGTCATGTTGCCGACGACCTTCACATGGATGTTGGGGTGCTGCTTCTCGAAGCCGGCGACCAGCGCCTGCACGGCCTTCACCTCGTTCGGCGCGCTCCAGGCGTGCCAGAAGGTGAGGGTCGTCTCCTTCGACGCGTCGTCGCCGGCGTCGGAGGCGGACTGGCCGGTGCAGGCGGTCGTGCTGAGCAGCAGGGCGGTGGAAGCGGTGAGGGCGAAAGCCGCTTTTCGGACGACCGCGGGTATGCGTGTGGGCATGGCGGAGCCTTCCAGGGACAGGGCGGGGCAGGACGGAGTGAGGTGACGGGGCGGAGGAGGGACCTTCCGCGGGGTTTCAGGGGGTGGGGCTGAGGGGGGGGGCAGGGCCGAGAGGTGCGGGGGCGGCTCAGCGTGAGGTGTCGAAGACCTCGTCGCGGGTGGCGGCCAGCGCGCTTTCCAGTGCCCCGCGCAGTACGGGCTGTTCGGTGACGTCGCCCATGACCAGCTTCGGCCGGGACGCCGCCAGCTCCTCCAGTTCGTCCTGGACGAGGCCGCGCAGCACCTCGCCGCCGGCCGTGAGGGAGGCGCCGCTGAGGACGACGAGTTCGGGGTCGAGCACGGAGACCAGCGAGGCGAGACCGGTCGCGAGCCGGGTCGCGTAGGTCTGCAGCAGCAGCCGGTGCAGGGCGGTGTCCTCGGCGGCGGCCCGCCGCACGAGCGCGGCGGCGACCTCGGCGTACGGCCCCTCGGGGACGTCGTCGATGCCGAGCTCCCGGGCCAGCCGGGGTACGGCCTGCGAACCCGCGAGCTCCTGGTAGCCGCCGCTGTTGGCCTTGGTCACCTGACGGACCAGGGGGGCGCCCGGGACCGGCAGGAAGCCGACCTCGCCCGCGCCGCCGGTCCAGCCGCGGTGCAGCCTGCCGCCGAGGACCAGGGCGGCGCCGAGTCCGCCCTCGTTCCACAGCAGGACGAAGTCCTCGTGGCCGCGGGCTGCGCCGAGCCGCTGTTCGGCGACGGCGGCGAGGTTGACGTCGTTCTCGTACTCGACCGGCATCGGCAGGGCTGCGGCGAGGTCGTCGAGCAGCGCGGGGGAGTGCCAGCCGGGCAGGTGGGAGGCGTAGCGCAGCCGACCGGTGGTGGGGTCGAAGGCGCCGGGGGTGGCGACGACGAGCCGGCGCACGTCGTCCCGGGTGAGACCGGCGGCCTTGACGGCGCCGTCGAGGGCGTCGGTGACCTGCCGTACGACGGCTTGGGCGGTGTTCCTGCCGGGTGTGGGCACCTCGTGCGCGCCCACGGTCCGGCCGGTGACGTCGGCGACCGAGGCGAGGACGCGTTCGGGGGTGACGTCGAGCCCCGCGGCGTACGCGGCGGCCGGGTTGACCGCGTAGAGCTGGGCGTTGGGGCCCGGCCGCCCGGCGGTGGTGCCGGTCGCGAGGACCAGCCCCGCCGCCTCCAGGCGGGCCAGGAGCTGTGAGGCGGTGGGCTTCGACAGGCCGGTGAGCTTGCCGATGCGGGTGCGCGACAGCGGGCCGTGCGCCAACAGGAGGTCGAGCGCGGCGCGGTCGTTCATGGCGCGCAGGACGCGCGGGGTGCCCGGCGTGCCGGCGGTTCCTGCCATGGGATCGACACCTGCCTCTCTGAACTGCCCAGCTTCTCAAGTCCGCCGGACGCACGTCCATATGCGGTCACTGTTAGGAAAGTTTCCTATCGACTGGCAGGAACCTAGACCCGCCGAGAAGGGGACGTCAAGGACCGAAACGGCAAACGCTCCCGGGTCGACTGAGTCGTTACCCGGGAGCGCCGTACCGCGAACGCGTGTGCTGAACCGTTCCCTAGCGCGGCGAGGGGGTGCTCGTCCCCGCGCGGGGCTGGGTGATCGGCGTCGCCGCCGCCGACTGCGGGGAGTCCGCGTTGGAGAACGCGGAGGGCGCCGCGACCGCCGCCGAGGGGTCCGCCGGGTCCTCCGTCGCGGGGGCGGTCGCGCCGCCCACGATGCGGATGTCGGCCGCGTCGAAGGCGCGCTTGACCCGCCAGCGCAGCTCCCGCTCGACCGCCAGGGACTTGCCCGGCATCGTCTTCGCGGAGACGCGGACCACCATCGAGTCGAGCAGGACGCTGTCCAGGCCGAGGACCTCGATCGGGCTCCACAGAAGCTCGTTCCAGGGCTCTTCCTTGCTCATCTTCTCGGCGACCTCGTCCAGGGTGGCCTTCACCCGGTCGAGCTCCTCGGAGGCCTTGACGGTCACGTCGACGCCGGCCGTCGCCCAGCCCTGGGAGAGGTTGCCGATCCGCTTGACCTCGCCGTTGCGGACGTACCAGATCTCCCCGTTGTCGCCGCGCAGCTTGGTCACCCGCAGCCCCACCTCGATGACCTCGCCCGAGGCCACGCCCGCGTCGATCTGGTCGCCGACGCCGTACTGGTCCTCGAGGATCATGAACACGCCGGAGAGGAAGTCGGTGACCAGGTTGCGCGCGCCGAAGCCGATGGCGACACCCGCGACACCGGCCGAGGCCAGCAGCGGGGCCAGGTTGATCTCGAAGGTGCCCAGCACCATCAGCGCGGCCGTGCCGAGGATCAGGAAACTCGCCACCGAGCGCAGCACCGAGCCGATCGCCTGCGAGCGCTGGCGCCGCCGCTCGTTGTTGACCAGCAACCCGCCCAGCGCCGTGCCGTCGACCGAGGCGACGGTGCGGTTCATCCGGTCGATCAGCTTGGTGATCGCCCGCTGCACCACCACTCTCAGCACCACCGCGATCACCAGGATCAGCAGCACCCGCAGACCGATCGCCAGCCACGTCGACCAGTTCTGCTCGACCCAGCTGGCCGCGTTCGTCGCGCTCTCCTGGGCGTCCTGGAGCGACGGGACCGTCACGGCGGACGGCGACTCCGAGGGAGTCGGCGTCGGCGACGCGTCGGCGGCCAGTAGGACGGCGGGCAAGGACACGGCAGGTACCTCCAGGTGCTGCACTGCTCCATCCGGTACGGCGGTCGAGGGTGACGCGCTCGGCGAGGTCACGGAAAGGTCACCGGACAGACAGAACCACCACACTAACGGGGCATTGTGAGTGGTCCTGCGCGGTCGGTGAAGGAGAGACGGTCCTCACCTGCGCTTGAACAGGCCATGATCCCGGGGAGACAGCAGGGTGTGGTCGAAAACACTCCCAGCCCGTTACCGGGACATGGTGGCGCGGTCAGCGGGCGAGAGGGGACACTGACCACAGATCGTCCCGGCGCGAGCCACGCGCCGCCGACGCCCAAGGAGGCATCCGTGCCGCACGTCCTGGTCCTCAACGCGTCGTACGAACCACTCGGCGTCGTACCGCTCCGCCGCGCGCTCGTCCTCGTCCTGGAGAACAAAGCGGTCTCCCTCGAGGAATCCGGCGCCTTCCTGCACAGCGCGACCGTCACAGTCCCCGCACCCAGCGTGGTCCGGCTCAAGCGATTCGTCCGGGTTCCCTACCGTGGGCCCGTTCCGCTGACCCGTCGGGCGCTGTTCGCCCGGGACGGGGGCCGGTGCATGTACTGCGGTGGCGTCGCAACCAGCGTCGACCACGTCGTCCCGCGCAGCCGCGGGGGCAAGCACGTGTGGGACAACGTCGTGGCGTCCTGCCGCCGCTGCAACCACACCAAGGCCGACCGGCACCTCGTCGAGATCGGCTGGCGACTGCGCCACAAGCCCGCCCCGCCCTCCGGCCTCGCCTGGCGCATCATCGGCACCGGCCACCGGGACCCGCGCTGGCTGCCGTACCTGCAGCCGTACGGCGCGGACGACGCCCTGGCCAGGATCGACGGCATCTCCGCCTAGGTCCGTCCCCGGCCGTCCGGTCCGTACGGCACCGCCCGGGCGGGACGTCGGCGGTTGCGCAGGGCGCCGGGCGAGGCGCAATGGCCGAGAGGCGCCGGGCGTGCGGCGGACGAAGCGGTGCGAAGGGGGGCGCGCCGACGTTCCGGGGCACCCTCCCCGCGGTGGCTCCGGGCCGGGACGAGGCCGCGCGGGACGGCGTCCGCACGGACGCCGTCGGCTCGGGACGGGGTTGCTGGATGCGCGACGTCGCCGTGGTCCGGGGCGATCTCTGGAGGCCGGGGGGCGGACGTTCAGGCACCCGGGCCCTGTGGCCGGGCCCCCGCACCGCGTACAGCGCCGTGCCCAGGACGAACGCCGTGCCGGCCGCCCACCATGCCGCCGCCGACTGCCCCGGCTGCATCGGCCAGGCCCACGCCGTGACCGCCGGTCCGTGCGCCGGGTCCGCGGCGAGGAACACCACGCCGACGTGACAGGAGGCGGGCAGCCGGCTCAGCCGGGCTCCGCACAGCGCGGCCCCGGCAGCCGTGAGGCCGCCCGCCCGGACCGCCGGGCGTCCGCCCGTTCTGCCAGGACCGTCATCTCTGCCAGGACCGTCATCGCGTCTGCTCCTCACGGGTCGGGGCCCGGCCCGTGACCCCGGCTGCCGTCCCGGTCCCCGAACCGGGCGCGGACTCGGCGCGGTGGCCGCGCAGGGCGGCCGTGTAACCGCGTTCGATCGGGTTGTCGCCGGTGCCGCCGGACTCCTCGCCCAGGCCGGCCAGGGACGCCCGGGTGCCCCGGTAGGCGACCCGACCCGCCTCCAGGGGCGTCGTTTCGAGCCGCGAGGCCCGCTCCTGCGCCCGCCGCGCGTCGACGAGCCCGCCGGGCGGCGATCGTCCACAGCCACCCCCCGGCCTCCCCGCCGCGGTGCCCGGCCGCCGACCGCCACACGGTCACGAAGGTGTCCTGCAGCACCTCCCGCACCACCTCGGCGTCGGCACAGCGCCGGGTCGGCCGCACGTGCAGCCACCCGCATGCCGGTCGTACAGCGTGGCCGGCGCCGCCGAGTCCCCGCCCGCCACGGCCCGCAGCGGCGCCGCGTCCGAGTCGTTCTCCCGGTGCCCCCTCACGGGGCGGAACAGTTTCACACCCCGTCTGTCGCTCCGGGCGAGCCCTTCGGAGCACGACACGACGCGGGAAGACACGACACGGGAAGACACGCACGACCGGAGGGCGGGACGCCGCGCTCCGTGGCAGCGTGTGACGCAGTGCGCGCGACAGCGGGACGTCTGGCCCGGCGTTCGCTGGGTAGGGCTGCGGTAACCGATGTCGTATCCGTTGAGGAGGCCACCGTGATCGCGCCGCCCCGGTCCAAACGCCCGGCGGAGCTCTCCGCCGCCACCGAAGACGTCCGTCTGTGTGCCTTCAGCGCCGAAGGAACCTGCGCCGAACCCCCGCTGACCAGCGAACCCCCGCTGCCCGACGCCGAGCCCCTGACCAGCGAGCCGCCGCTCGCCGCCGCGGACTCCGACTCCACGAGGCCGTAGATGACCGCACCCCCCGGGGAAGAGCTCGCCCGGCTCGCAGCGCTGCACGGCGTGGCCACCTCCTACCAGCCCTCCGCGGACCGCACGGTCACGGCGTCCGCCGCCGCCGTCACCCGCGTCCTGGCCGCCCTCGGCGTCGACGTGAGCGCGCCGCAGGCCGTGCGCGCCGCGCTCGCGGCCCGGGAGGCGGAACTGCGCGAGCGACTTCTGCCGCCGACCGTGGTGTGCTGGAGCGGCAGCCCGCCCGAGGCGCTCGCGGCCCTCCCCGAGGGCAGTCGGCTGCACGTCGAGACCGAGCACGGCGAGAGCCGGGAGGGTGTCGGAGAACTTCCGCCCGGGGTGCACCGGTTGACGGTCACCGCACCCGACGGGCGGACCGGCGCGTCCCACCTCGTCGTCGCCCCGGCCCGCCTGCCCACGCCCGCGGGACGGTCGTACGGGCTCCTCGTCCAGCTGTACTCGCTGCTCTCGCGCCGCTCCTGGGGCATGGGCGACCTGGGCGACCTCGGGGAACTCACCGGCTGGGCCGGGCGGACGCTCGGCGCCGGATTCGTGCAGGTCAACCCCCTGCACGCGGCCGTGCCCGGCTCCCCGACCGATCCCTCGCCCTACCGGCCCTCCTCCCGCCGCTTCCCCGATCCGGTGCATCTGCGCGTCGAGGACGTCCCCGAATACGCGTACGTCCCGGACGACGCCCTGCGCGCCGCACTGCTCGAGCGGGCCGGCCGACTGCGCGAGGCCGTCCTGGACAAGGGCGAGCTGATCGACCGGGACGCGGTGTGGCGGCTCAAGCGGGAGGCCCTGGAACTCGTCGCCCGCGTGCCGCTCGGCCCCGGCCGGCGCGCTGCCTACTGCGACTTCCTCGCCGAGCAGGGCCGGGCGCTGGAGGACCACGCCACCTGGTGCGCCCTCGCCGAGGTGCACGGCTCGCAGTGGCGGCAGTGGCCGTCCGCACTGCGCGACCCCCGCTCGGCCGAGACCGCCCGCGCGCGGGGCGAGCTGATGGACCGCGTCGACTTCCACTCGCGGCTCGCCTGGCTCACCGACGAGCAGCTCACCGCCGCGCAGCGCACCGCGCGCGAGGCCGGCATGCCCGTCGGGATCGTGCACGACCTGGCGGTCGGCGTGCATCCCGAGGGCGCCGACGCGTGGGCGCAGCAGGAGTACTTCGCCGCCGGCATGTCGGTGGGCGCCCCGCCGGACGCCTTCAACGCCCGCGGCCAGGACTGGGGCCTGCCGCCCTGGCGCCCCGACCGGCTGGCCGCCTCCGGCTACGCCCCCTACCGGCTGCTGCTGCGGGCGCTGTTCCGGTACGCCGGCGCGCTGCGCATCGACCACGTCATGGGTCTGTTCCGCCTGTGGTGGGTCCCGCAGGGCGAGCTGCCGACCGAGGGCGCCTACGTCCGCTACGACGCCGAGGCCATGCTCGCCGTCCTCGTGCTGGAGGCCTCACGGGCCGGCGCGATGGTGATCGGCGAGGATCTCGGCACGGTCGAGCCGGGGGTGCGGGAGACGCTGCGCGAGCGCGGGGTGCTCGGCACGTCCGTCCTGTGGTTCGAGCGGGACTGGGAGGGCGACGGACGTCCGCTGTCCCCCGACCGCTGGCGGGCCGACTGCCTGGCCACCGCGACCACCCACGACCTGCCGTCCACGGCCGCCCGGCTCACCGGCGAGCACGTCGGACTCCGCGACCGGCTGGGCCTGCTGACCCGCCCGCTGGAGGAGGAGCGCACCGCGGCCGCCAACGACACCGCCGAATGGCTGGCCGAGCTGAGCCGTCTCGGGCTCCTGGCCGGCACCGGCGGCGGTGACGTTTCCTCGGAGGAGGCCGAGGTGCAGGCCGTCCACCGCTTCCTGGTGCGCAGCCCGGCCCGCATGATCGGCGTCTGGCTGCCGGACGGCGTCGGCGACCGCCGCCCGCAGAACCTTCCCGGCACCTGGGACCAGTACCCGAACTGGCGACTGCCGATCGCGGACGCCGAGGGGCGCCCGGTCACCCTGGAGCAACTGGCGGCCTCCCCGAGGCTGCACGCGCTGATGGACGTCCTGCGGGAGCGGGGCCAGGAAGCCGCGGCCGTGGACACGGGCGGCGAGCCGCCCGGCACGGTGGGCCGGCCGTCCGGCGGCGTGCGGGGCGAACCGTCCGGTGACGCCCGGGAGGGCGCGTGAGGGCCGTCCCGCGCCTCGGACGGCACCCCGGACGCGCGGGCCCCGACGCCGTTCGCTAACTTGGGCACCGTGGACAAGAAGAACGCCCTGCGCGCCGGCGCCCTGGCTGCCGGTACGACGCTGATGATGCTGCTCATGTCGTCCCCCGCGCTCGCGGTGACCCGCGACGACGGCGACGACCCCGGCCCGGGTCTCAGCGTCGTCGAGACGCTGGGTCTTTACGTCGTGGCCCCTCTCGCACTGTTCGCGCTGATCGCCGGACTGGTGTGGGTCCTGGACAAGTCGAAGGACCGGGGCGACGACACCAGCTCCAACATCTCCGTCCGGGGGAAGGCCAAGGCCGGCCAGGCCTAGTCTCCCGTTCTCGGCACGCTCATCGAGGGCGCCGGTCCCGCCGCATGTACGCACAGGCCGTACACGACGGGACCGGCGCCTTCGCCGTGTCGGACCGCGCTCGCCCGGGGTGGTCGGGGGCGGGTGACAGTCCGGGAAAATCCGTCGACAGGCCCGGGACCCGGCGGGCAGGCTGCTGCGCATGACCTACGGAATCGAGTCTCCCACCGCCCGGTGAGCGCCCCGGACGCTCTCCCGCCCGCGCTGTACGAACAGGCGCTGACCCTGCGGCGACAGTCCCCGGAGGGCCTGCCGCCGGGCCGTGGTTTCGATCTTCCCGGCTCTCCGGGCGAAGCCCGTGCAGGGGAGTCCACGCTGTCCCACAAGGAGGCGGCGGTCGTCGTCCCGAGGGCACTGGAGCCGCTGCCCGCGGACGCGGCCACCCTGCACCGCCGGTTCGCCGAACTCGGCGTCCTGGCCCGCCACCGCAGGGCGGTCCTGTACGCCGTCGCGGCGCTGCCGCTGCCGGCCGGACAGCGCCCGGCGGCCCGCTCGCTGGCCCGGCAGCTGACCATGACCGGCACCACCGTCCCCGCCGTCACCGTCGGGCTCGCCCTGCTCGCCCGCGTGGGCGAACCCGAGGACGTCCCGCACGTCTTCGTGCTCGGTCTGGTGCGCTCCCTCACCGGCGCGGCTCTGCAGGCTCTGGACGTCCTCGACCGCCGGGCCGGCGCCGTCGTCTGTCTGGTGTCGTCAGTCTGCCGCGGCGAGCTGCGGCCGCTGGTGCGGGCGTTGGCGACGGCGGACGAGGTGGCCGTCCGCCGGGAGTTGACGGCGTTCCCCGCCGGTCCGCGCCTCGTCGGCGCCAGGACCGCCCGGCGCATCGCGGAGGCCGCCCGGCTGCACGACCTGCTCGCCGCGCGTCCCGCCGACCCGGAGTTGCTCGCCCGGGCGGGGCTGCTGCTCGTCCGGATCGCGTGCGCGGGCGACGAGCCGGGCGAACTCCTCCGCTACCGGGACGCGCCCGGCGTGTACGAGACCGTCGTCGGCCGGGCCGGTCTGCTGACCCCGACCCTGGAACACCACGCCATGCTGCTGTCGCTCGCGCTGAGCCTGAGCAGCGGGACCGGAGTGCTGCTGGACTGGCCGCCCGGCCTCCGCGAGACCCTGCTGGCGGCCCTCGGCCGGCTGCTGGCCCGGCCGGCGTGGACCGCCGTGACGGACCCCGGCAGCACGTCCGGTCCGGCCGGCGGGTCTCCTGAGGCCGCCACGGCCGGTGCGGCCGCCACGGCCGGCGCTGCGGACGTGGATCCGGACACCGCTGCTGCCTGGCGGAGGCGGGCAGGCTGGATCCGGCGCACCGGACGGCGGCCGTTCACCGGTGCGGCCACGGCCGGCGGCGGGCTGCGCATCGAGATCGTGGCCGGCGACCCGGAGGGCGACCGGGCGTCCTTGGAGACCCGCATCCTCGTGGACGGACGGCCGCTCGTTCCGGCGCTGTTCCCGTTCGGTCCGGCGCACAGTCCGGAGATCCTGCTGGACGAGGGGCTGCTGCGGGCGGGCTCCGAGCCTCGCCGGGTGCGGCTCGCGGAGGCCTGGTGCACGGAGGGGTGCTGCGGTGCCCTGCACGTCACCGTCCGCCGTGACGGGAACGAGGTGGTGTGGGAGGACTGGCGGCGTCCGACCCTTCCCGGCAGCCGTGGGCCCGCGCCCGCGGTCCCCGCCCTCCGCTTCGACGCGGCCGCCTACGACGCCGAGATCGTCCGGGCGGAGACCGACGGCGACTGGTCCTGGCGGGCTCGCAGGACGGCCCGTCTGGTCAAGGCCGGGCTGACGGCGCGTCCGGACCTGCTGGCCCGGTGGGACGCGCGCCGGGGCCGGGTCGGCACGGGCTTCGACGACCCGGACACCGTCAAGGTGAACTTCTGGTACCAGCCGGGCCTCGCCGCCGGGCACCCGGAAGGGGACCCCCTGGTGTTCCAGTGGGCCGTCCCGGACGACGGCGCGCCACCGGAGGAGCAGGCCGCGGCAGCCCTGCGCCGGCTGGCCGAGGAGGACCCGAAGCACTACGGCCGGGTCAGCGGCGGCACCCGCGAGCGGGCTGCGGAACTGGGCTTCGCCTGGCCCTTCGGCACCTGACCGGATCGGACGCCGTCAGCCTCGGGGGGTCTCCGTGGACAGCAGCAACTCCCTCAGCAGGTCGGCCAGTCGGCCGGCCTGTTCGGCGTTCAGGGCTGCGGCGAGGGCGTCCGTCTGGACGGCGAGGCCCGCGCCGACGGCGCGGTCGACCAGTTCCAGCCCGCGCTCGGTCAGCGTCACCTGGAGGCCCCGGCGGTCGTGCGGGTCGGGGGAGCGGCGCAGCAGCCCGGCCCGTTCCAGCTTGTCGAGGCGGCCGGTCATGCCGCCGGTGGTCAGCATCAGGGTCGCCGACAGCTGACGCGGCGAGAGGGTGTAGGGCTCGCCGGAGCGGCGCAGGGTGGCGAGGACGTCGAACTCGCCGCGGGCGATGCCGAGTGCCGCGTACGCCTGCTCCATACGGTCGCCCATCGCGCGGGCGAGCCGGCCGATGCGGCCGAACACCTCCATGGCGGCGGTGTCGAGGTCCGGCCGCACCGTCGCCCACTGCTCGATGATCGCGTCGACGGGGTCCTTGCGCGAGGGGGCCGCGGGCGTGGGGCGCTGGCTGCTCATGGGGTGAGTATCCGCCCGCCTTCGGTGACCCGCAAGAAAGTGGCTCGCGAACTAGCGGATGACCGACAAGCCACTTGCAAGTAAGTAGCTTAGCGCTAAGCTACTTCTATGAAGAGGTCAGCGACCGTCCTGCTCACCGCCCTCGCCCCGGTCTCCTGGGGCACCACCTACGCCGTCACCTCCGAGTTCCTCCCGCCCGACCGGCCCCTGTTCACCGGCCTGATGCGGGCGCTGCCCGCCGGGCTGCTGCTGCTCGCGCTCGGCCGGGTGCTGCCGCGCGGCATGTGGTGGGGCAAGGCCGCGGCGCTCGGCGCGCTGAACATCGGCGCCTTCTTCCCCCTCCTCTTCCTCGCCGCCTACCGGCTGCCCGGCGGCATGGCGGCCATCGTCAGCTCGGTCGGCCCCCTGTTCGTCGTCGGTCTCTCGGCCGTCCTGCTGAGGCAGCGGCCCACCGCACGGACCCTGCTCACCGGGGTGGCGGCCGTGTTCGGCGTCAGCCTCGTCGTGCTGAAGGCGGCCGGGGCGCCGGACGCGCTCGGGGTGGTCGCCGCCCTCGCCTCCACGGCGTCGATGTCGGCCGGGACGGTCCTGACGAAGAAGTGGGGCCGCCCGGAAGGCGTCGGCCCGCTCGCCCTGACCGGCTGGCAGCTGACCGCGGGCGGTCTGCTCATCGCCCCGCTCGCCCTGCTCGTCGAGGGCGCCCCGCCCGCCCTGGACGGCCGCGCCCTGGGCGGCTACCTCTACCTCGCCCTGGCGAACACGGCCGTCTCGTACTGGCTCTGGTTCCGCGGCATCGGCCGCCTCAGCGCCACCCAGGTCACCTTCCTCGCGCCGCTCTCGCCGCTGACCGCGGCCGTCGTCGGCTGGGCGGCGCTCGGCCAGGCGCTGACCCCCGTGCAGCTGACGGGCATGACGCTGGCGTTCGCCGCGACGGTCGCGGGGCAGCTGAGGCCGGAGCGACCGGCCGTGCGGACCGCGTCCCGCCCCAGCGAGACCAGCGAGACCAGCGAGACCAGCGAGACCCGCGAGGAGCTCGACTGCGGCGAGGACCTCGGGGCCGCGGCCGACCGCCCGCCCGCGCGGACGGCCGCGGGGAGGTGAGCATGCGGCGAGGGCGCCCGGTGTGATCACCGGGCGCCCTCGCCGTCGTCCTCACGCGGACGCACGCGCCGCGTTGTGTGCATGCCGTGTCCGATACGCGCGGCGTTGCGCCGTACCGCTGCCGGCTACCGCGCGTCGGCCGCCTGGGCCTTCAGCGCGCGCTCCACGCCCGAGCGGGACTCGGAGACGAGACGGCGCAGGGCCGCGTTCGGCTCGGCCGAGGCCAGCCAGGCGTCCGTGCTGTCCAGGGTCTCCCGGGAGACCTGGACCGCCGGGTAGAGGCCGACCGCGATCTGCTGGGCGATCTCGTGCGAACGGGACTCCCAGATGTCCTTGACGACCTCGAAGTAACGGCCGGTGTACGGCGCGAGCAGCTCACGCTGGTCCGTCTGGACGAAGCCGCCGATGACCGCCTCCTGCAGGGCGTTGGGCAGCTTGTCGTCCTCGACGACCTGCGCCCACGCCTCCGCCTTGGCCTCCGGCGTCGGACGCGCGGCCCGCGCGCTCGCCGCGTGCCGCTCGCCGGCAGCGGTGCGGTCGCGCTCGTACTCGGCGGCGATCTCCGCCTCGTCGAACCTGCCGACCGCCGCGAGTCGCTGCACGAAGGCCCAGCGCAGCTCGGTGTCGACGGCCAGGCCCTCGATCGTCTGCGAACCTTCCAGCAGGGAGTCCAGGAGGTCCAGCTGCTCGGGCGTGCGGGCGGTGGCGGCGAACGCGCGCGCCCAGGCCAGCTGGTGGTCGCTGCCCGCGGCGGCGGACCGCAGATGGGCGAGCGTCGCGTCCGTCCAGCGGGTCAGCAGGGCCTCGCGGGCCGTCGGGTCGGCGTACAGGTCGACGGCGAGCTTGACCTGACGGTGCAGCGACTGGACCACGCCGATGTCCGACTCCTTGCCGATGCCGGACAGCACCAGGGACAGGTAGTCGCGGGCGGGCAGTTCGGCGTCCCGGGTCATGTCCCAGGCCGACGCCCAGCACAGTGCGCGCGGCAGCGACGCCTCGAAGTCGCCCAGGTGCTCGGTGACGAAGGCGAGCGACTGCTCGTCCAGGCGGACCTTGGCGTACGACAGGTCGTCGTCGTTGAGCAGGACGACGTCCGGACGGCGCTTGCCGACCAGCTGCGGGACGGCCGTCAGCTCACCGTCGATGTCCAGCTCCACGCGCTCGTCGCGCAGCAGCTTGCCGCTGTCTCCGTCGAGGCCGTACAGGCCGACGGCGATCCGGTGCGGACGCAGGGTCGGCTCGCCCTTCGCGCCGGCCGGGAGCGCCGGGGCCTCCTGGCGGACGGCGAACGAGGTGATGACGCCCTCGGCGTCCGTCTCGATCTCGGGGCGCAGGACGTTGATGCCGGCCGTCTGCAGCCACTTCCGGGACCAGGTGGCGAGGTCGCGGCCGGAGGTCTCCTCCAGCGCGCCGAGCAGGTCCGACAGCCGCGTGTTGCCGAAGGCGTGCCGCTTGAAGTACGCCTGCACGCCCGCGAAGAACTCGTCCATGCCCACGTACGCCACGAGCTGCTTCAGGACGGACGCGCCCTTGGCGTAGGTGATGCCGTCGAAGTTGACCAGGACATCGTCCAGGTCGCCGATCTCGGCCATGATCGGATGCGTCGAGGGCAGCTGGTCCTGCCGGTAGGCCCAGGTCTTCATGGAGTTGGCGAACGTGGTCCACGAGTGCGGCCAGCGCGAGCCCGGCGCGTACGCCTGGCAGGCGATCGAGGTGTAGGTGGCGAACGACTCGTTCAGCCACAGGTCGTTCCACCACTCCATGGTGACCAGGTCGCCGAACCACATGTGGGCCAGCTCGTGCAGGATGGTCTCCGCGCGCAGCTCGTACGCGGCGTCGGTCACCTTGGACCGGAACACGTACTGGTCGCGGATGGTGACCGCGCCCGCGTTCTCCATCGCACCCGCGTTGAACTCCGGCACGAACAGCTGGTCGTACTTCTTGAACGGGTACGCGTAGTCGAACTTCTCCTGGAACCAGTCGAAGCCCTGCCGGGTGACCTCGAAGATCGCGTCAGAGTCGAGGAACTCGGCCAGGGAGGGCCGGCAGTAGATGCCGAGCGGCACCGACTGCCCGTCCTTCTCGTACACGCTGTGGACGCTGTGGTACGGGCCGACGACGAGCGCGGTGATGTAGCTGGAGATCCGCGGGGTCGGCTCGAACACCCAGACGTCGTCCTTGGGCTCCGGCGTCGGGGAGTTGGAGACGACGGTCCAGCCGGTCGGCGCCTTCACGGTGAACTGGAAGGTCGCCTTGAGGTCGGGCTGCTCGAAGGACGCGAACACACGACGGGCGTCCGGCACCTCGAACTGGGTGTAGAGATAGGTCTGTTCGTCGACCGGGTCGACGAACCGGTGCAGACCCTCACCGGTGTTGGTGTACGCGCAGTCCGCCACGACCCGCAGGACGTTACGGCCCTCCAGCAGGCCCGGCAGCGCGATCCGGGAGTCCTGGAACACCTCTTCCGGGGCCAGCTCCTCCCCGTTGAGCGTCACCTCGTGGACGGTCGGGGCCACCAGGTCGATGAAGGACGTGGCGCGGTTTTCGGCCACGTCGAAGCGCACCGTGGTCACGGACCGGTAGGTGCCGCCCTCCCGCGCGCCGGAGAGGTCGAGATCGACCTCGTACGAGTCAACGGTGAGCAGCTTCGCCCGCTGCTGCGCCTCTTCGCGAGTCAGGTTTGTGCCAGGCACGCGGTCATCTCCTCGATATGTCGGTTGCGTCATCCTTCCACGAAGTCCGCCCACGCTGGAGTGGCTACCGGTTGCCTACCACGGGTAGTAACCAGGGTATGAAGATCAGTGTGAGCCTGCCGGAGGAGGACGTCGCCTTCGTCGATGAGTACGCGGCCAGAACCGAGGCCGATTCGCGGTCCGCCGTGATCCACGCTGCCATCGAACTGCTGCGTTCCGGCCAACTGGAGGCCGAGTACACGGAGGCCTTCCAGGAGTGTGACGGGAGCGAGGACGCCGGGTTCTGGGACAGGTTCGCGGGCGGCGGGCTGGTCGATGAGGCGAGGTGACATCTACCTGGTCGACTACGAGCCGACGCGGGGCGGCGAGGTGAACACGGCGCGCCCCTCGGTGATCGTGTCCAACGACGCCGCCAACCGGTCGGTCGAGCGCCACGGCCGAGGGGTGATCACCGTGGTGCCCCTCACGTCGAACACGACGCGCGTCCTGACGTTCCAGGTGTTCCTCGGTGCGGACGAGTGCCACCTGCCCAAGGACTCGAAGGCCCAGTGCGAGCAGGTGCGAGCCGTGGCTTTGGAGCGGATCCTCGCGCGGATCGGTGCGGTACCACGACCGCGCATGGCGGAGATCGACGGCGCACTCCGGCGGCACCTCGCACTCTGAGCGCACCGAAGGGGTGGCCGCCGAACACCGGCGGCCACCCCTTCGCACGCGCGCGAGGGCGTCAGCCCTTGAGCTCGTCCGCCACCAGCTCCGCGATCTGCACCGCGTTCAGCGCGGCGCCCTTGCGCAGGTTGTCGTTGGAGATGAACAGGGCGAGGCCGTGCTCCACGGTCTCGTCCCGGCGGATGCGGCCCACGAAGGACGGGTCCTGGCCGGCCGCCTCGAGCGGCGTCGGGATGTCGGTGAGGACCACGCCGGCGGCCTCGGACAGCAGCTCCGTCGCGCGCTCCGCGGACAGCGGGCGGGCGAAGCGGGCGTTGACCTGCAGGGAGTGCCCGGAGAACACCGGGACCCGGACGCAGGTGCCGGAGACCCTGAGGTCCGGGATCTCCAGGATCTTGCGGGACTCGTTGCGGAGCTTCTGCTCCTCGTCCGTCTCGCCCAGGCCGTCCTCGACGATCGAGCCGGCGAGCGGGACGACGTTGAAGGCGATGGGGCGCTTGTAGACCTGCGGCTCGGGGAAGTCGACCGACCCGCCGTCGTGGGTCAGCCTGTCCGCGTCCGGCACCACCTTCTGCGCCTGCCCGTGCAGCTCCGCCACGCCGGCCACGCCCGATCCGGACACCGCCTGGTACGTGGCGACCACCAGGGCCTCCAGACCGGCTTCCGCGTGCAACGGCTTCAGGACCGGCATCGCGGCCATCGTGGTGCAGTTCGGGTTGGCGATGATGCCCTTGGGGCGGTTCGCGATCGCGTGCGGGTTCACCTCGGAGACGACCAGCGGGACCTCGGGGTCCTTGCGCCAGGCGGAGGAGTTGTCGATCACGACCGCGCCCTGCGCGGCGACCTTCTCCGCGAGCGCCTTCGACGTCGCGCCGCCCGCCGAGAACAGGACGATGTCCAGATCCGCGTAGTCGGCCGTCGCCGCGTCCTCCACCGTCACGCCGTCCAGGACCGTCCCCGCCGAGCGGGCCGACGCGAACAGGCGCAGCTGCGTGACCGGGAAGTCCCGCTCCTTGAGGATCCTGCGCATGACCGTGCCGACCTGACCGGTGGCTCCGACGATTCCGACCCTCACGGCGACTCCCTCTGTCCGTCCCATTTACGTGCGTGTTGCCTGGCCGAGGCCGTTCCATGATGCGGCCGACCCCGGCCCGCCTGTCCAATTCTTTGCCCCCCATGCCCGAGGGCTGGGACGCCCCGCCGGGCCCGCCGGTTACGGAACTCCCTCCCGCACCCCGCTGAGCTGGAGGAATTCGCCCTGCGGCCGCCCCGCACCGCAAGCTGTGCTGCCGCGCGCGCCGGTGTGACGTACGCCTCTGCGAGATCCCCCACGACTCGGCCGAACGTTTCCGCGGCCTACGGCGTCGTAGAGGAAACGCGGTAGGGAGGGGTGGCTGTGCTGCGCAGAAGGGCCCACCGCGTCCAGGGGGACGGGACCGTGTCCGGCGACGACCCTCTGGACGCGGGGCAGGAACGCCGGGTGCGGGCGGTGCTCGCGCTGGGCGGGGTGCCGCAGGCGGACCTGCCGGACGGGGTGCAGCAGGTCCGCCTGCGGCTGCTGGAACGCGCGGCGAAAGGCTACGAGGCGCCGCGCGACGTCTCCGCGTGGGCCGCGGTCGTGGCCTCCAACCTGGCCATGGACTGGCATCGCGCCAAGCGCCGTCAGGAGCGGCTGGGAGAGCGGCTGGCCTCGCTGCGCGAGCACGAGCCGGCCTCGGGCGAGGACACCAGCGTGCTCTCCCTCGCCGTCGCCCAGGGCCTGGACGAGCTGCCCGACGCCCAGCGTCAGGTCCTCGTCCTGCGTTTCTACGCCGATCTGCCGGTGCGCTCGATAGCCCGGGAGCTGGGTGTTCCGGAGGGGACCGTCAAGAGCCGCCTGCACACGGCGGTCCGGGCTCTGCGCGCCCGCCTGCACGAGGACGAGGTGGTGTGACGTGACCGCGGAACACGACGGCCGCGCCGGTCTGGACGCGCTGATGGCGGCGATCGTCGACGAGCCGCTGCCGGACGGGAGCCAGGCGGACGACGCCTTCATGGCGGAGCACCGCTCGGCGACGGCCGACCTGGCGCTGCTGCGCGAACAGCTCGGCGTCCTCGCGGACGCCCTCACGGCGCAACCGGCGGCCCGGACGGAGCGGGCCGCCCCGGCGCACCGGCCCGGGCGGTTCCGGCGGCCCCGCCCGCATCACCGGTCCCGTTTCCCCGGGCCGTCCCGGCCCACGCCGGCGGCCCGGCTGCGGCCTCTCGTGCTGCGGGCAGCGGGCGTCGCCGCCGTCGGCGCGATGGTCTTCGGGGCCGGGTGGGCGGTCGTCCAGGTGGGGCACGGGGCGTCCGACGACGCCGACTCGAAGGCGAGCGCCGCGAGCGACGCGGGCGCGGGCGCCGACGGGTCGGGGGCCAAGGGCACCGAGAACTCCGGCAGTCCCCTCGGCGACCCCCGGTACCTCGTCTGCACCCGGCTCGTGGTGGAGGGCGAGGTGACGGACGTCCGCCCGCTGCCCGGCACGACCCGCGAGCGCGTCACGCTGCGCGTCACGCACGCCTACCGGCCGGCCGCGAGCACGCCGCAGGCCGCCTTCGAGATGGAGCACGACATGGACCCGCTGCTGGCGACGGGCGACCACGTGCTGGTCGCGCTGGGGCGGGCGTCGGCCACTCCCGACGTCTGGGCGGTCGGCGAGGCCGACATCGCGCCCGAGCGGACCGCGCTCGCCCGCGCGCTGCCCGGGACGGACGCCCTCACCTGCAACGAAACCCCGCCCGGCTGACCGACTGCCGGGCGGGAACGGCGAGGGGCGGGCGCCCTTTCGGACGCCCGCCCCTGCTGCCGTGCACGGTGTTACGGAGTGACCTTCTCGATCGCCACGCTGCCGGAGCCCGCGACGGTGCCCCGCGCGTTCACCAGCTGGACCTGGCCGAAGAAGGCCCGGCCCTCGGGAGCGGCGGCCGCGGCGGTGACGGTCGCGCTGACCGACGCCGAGGCGCCCGTGCCGAGCTTCACCGGCGTCGACTCGTCGACGCCGACGGTGCCGAGGGCGGACGAGAAGAACACGTCCAGGTAGTCGTACGCCGTGGTGCCGGCCGGGACGGAGTAGCCCGCGACCTCGATGGTGTACGTGCCCGCGGCCGGCGACGGGATGGAGACCGCCTCCTCCGCGTCACCGTCGGCCTGCTGCGCGACCTGCTTGCCGGACGCGTCGAAGACCGTGAGGTCCAGGTCGGCGGAGGCGTCCGAGACGTTGCCGATGGAGACGTCGAGCGACTTGGCGCCGGCCGGGACCTCGACCGTGGTGGTCTGGGTCGCGCCGTTGGCGATGGTCGGACGGGTCGCCTTGGACGAACCGAGCGGGCCGCCGACCAGCTTGCCGTCGATCGCGGCGAAGTTGTTCTTGACCTTCCAGGAGACGGGGGCCGGGGTGCCGACCTTCGCCTCGGGCACGGTCACGGTCGCCGGGTCGAAGACCGCGCCGTAGACGGTCGCGTCCAGCTTGTAGGGGTTGTCCAGCAGCGGCGAGGTACGACGCGACTCGACCTCGATCTCCCAGACGCCGGCCTGCGGGTTCGGGTACGAACGGGCGTCCGGCCGGCAGCCGTTGGTGTCGGGGTAGTTGCTGTAGCAGTAGATCGTGGAGCTGTCCTCGACCCCGACGCCGTACGGGTGGATCGAGATGAACCGGGTCTGGCTCTTGTCCTTCAGCCCGCCGATCGCGACCTCGAACGACTTGGCGCCCTCGGGCACGGTCAGGAAGTACGACTGGAAGCTGTTGCGCTGCACGGAGTTCGACACGGAGAACGTGTGCTTCACCGGCGTCGAGACGACGACCGTGTTGAGGATCTGCTTGTCGACGCCCTCGGTCTTCGGGTCGTCCACCTCCAGGATGGCGCTGGCGATGCCCGCGGCCTTCGGCTGGGCCTGGATCCTGACGGTCACCGGCTTGTTCAGCGGCAGCTTCACCTCGTCGTCGCCGACGATCCGGAAGGTGCCGGCCGCGTTGTTCTCGAGCTCCAGCTCGTGGCGGACCGCCTTGTCGGGGCCGGACGTACGGGTGATGGTGACGTCGTACGTCTTCTTCTGCCCGGCCTTCAGACCGCTCTCGCGGTCGTAGACGCCGGTGCCGAAGCCCGGGGTCTTCAGGGCCTGGTCGAGCGCGGTGTCGACGGGGGCCTTGACGGTGTAGTCGTGGGCGGTGGCGCCCTTCCTGATGGACTTCCAGGCGTCCACGATGTCGATGGCGCCCGCACCCTCCTCGTACGCCTGCACACCCTTGATGTGGTGGGCGGTCGAGGTCAGCGCCGTGCGCAGGATCGCCGGGGTGAGCGCGACCTTGTGCTGCTTGGCGGCCGAGATCAGCAGCGCCGAGGCGCCCGCGGCCTGCGGGGAGGCCATCGAGGTGCCCTGCAGCATGGAGTAGCCGGCCGGCAGCGGGTAGCCCGCGTCGGCGACCGGGGAGCCCGGCAGCCAGGTCTGGGTGGTGTTGATCGAGGCGCCGGGCGCGACGAGCGTCGGCGTGAAGCCGCCGTCCTCACGCGGGCCGCGCGAGGAGAACGGCAGCAGCGCGTACTTCTTCGTCACCTGCGAGCCGTAGTTGGAGGCCCAGGTCTCCTTGGAGATGGCCGCGCCGACCGAGATCACCTTGTCGGCCAGACCGGGGTCGCCGATGGTGTTCGCGCCGGGGCCCTCGTTGCCCGCGGAGATCACGAGCTGGACGCCGTAGGTGTCGATGAGGCGCGTGTACAGCTCGGCGCGCGCGTTGTTGCCGTCGTTCAGACCCGGCAGCCCGCCGATCGACATGTTGACGATGTCGACGCCGCGGTTGACGACCAGGTCGATCATGCCCTCGGTGAGGGCCACGTTGGTGCAGCCCGGGCCGAAGACGCAGGCGCGGGCGGAGACGAGCTTCGCGCCGGGCGCGGCGCCGTTCATGGCACCGCCGAACAGGCCGTTCGCGGCGGTGATGCCGGCGACGTGGGTGCCGTGCTCGCTGGCGATGAGACCGATGTTGGCGAAGTCTGCCTTCTTGCCGACCCAGTCGCCGCCGAACGGGTCCATCGGCACGTCCTTGCGGATCTGCACGACGAACGGCTGGCGCTCGACGACGTCCGTCGCCGGGTTGTCGGTGCCGAAGTAGCCGACCTGGTATCCGTCCTTGTACGGCTTCATCGCGGTGTCGTCGGTGAAGTCGCCGTTGGCGTTCACGTCGACGGTGACCGTGCCGGCCGCCGCGTCGTACAGCACGCCCCACACGTCGGTGGTGTCGCCGTCGCGGTTGACGTCGCCCTTGGCGTCGCCGCCGGCGGTGGCGGACTCGCGGAACAGGTTGACCTGGTACGAGCCGGGCTTCGCGGTCCAGGTGCGGCCGCCGAAGGTGAAGCTGGGCCCGGACACGGACGTCGTCATCGGGCGCCAGGAGGCGTCGCTGTCGAGGATCGGGTCGGTGGACGTCACCCAGTCGACGATCTTGCGCTCGCCGGTGGTGGTCTTCTGCAGCGCGGGGTGGCCGAGGTCCACGCCGGAGTCGAGGATGCCGATGGTGACGCCGCGGCCGTCCGCCTTCGGGTTCTTCTTCACGAAGTCGACGGCGCCCGTCTCGAAGGACGGGTTGTACGGGTTCTCGGCGGGCGTCTTCCGGCTCGGCGCCGGGTAGGTCTTCGTCTTCGCGGCGGACCTGCCGGCCTTGGCGGTGTCCGCGCTGGGCGCCGGGTCGTCGAGGACGATGTTCTGGCGCAGGTCGATGGCGTGCACCGAGGACAGCTTGGCGGCCGCGGCGATCGCGGAGTCGGCCTTGCCGGTCGGGACGGTGGCGCGGACGTAGCCGAGCTTGTCGTAGGACTGGCCGACGGAGCCGCCCTTGACCGCGTCCAGCTCCTCGGCGACCTGCTCGGTCTGGCCGGGGGCGGTCGCGACCATGAGGGTGACGTTCTTGTCGCCGGCGGCCTTGGCCTCGGCGAGGAGGTCGGCGTCGTCGGAGCCGAGCTTGTCGTGGGCGGACTTCACGCCCGGGTCGGCCGCGGCCGGGGTCTGGCCGGCGTCGGCGGAGAAGGCCATGGGTATCGGGCCGGCCGCGGACAGGGCGGCCACGAGGCCCGCCGCCACGACTGTCCGGGCCACGCGTCTTGCGCCCGATATCGGTTCACGCTCGGGGGTGAGGGTCATCGGCATCCCTTGTAGGTAAAGGAACGAGCGACGCGTGATCAGGCCGTTCCTGCCTGATCACGGTCCTCCGGAATGCGCTCCCGGATGACCGCAAAGCTTTGCCTAAGAGTCAGTTGTTTGGGGAGAGTTGACCGAATCGATATGGATGCATGGGGAAAACCCTCTACGAGCCGACTGTGCGCGTGCTGTCCGACTGCTGTGGGGCCGGAAAATCCCTGCCCGGGCGGACGGGTCCGGCTACCGTCCCCGTATGCGCGAGAAGCTGAGGGTGGCGGCCTACGCCGTCTGTGTCCGCGACGGACGGCTGCTGCTCGCCCGCTCGCCGGTGCCGGACGGCACCCACGAGTGGGTGCTCCCGGGCGGCGGCATGGAGCACGGCGAGGACCCCCTCGACACCGTGGTGCGCGAACTCCACGAGGAGACCGGCTACCGCGTCGAGGTGACCGGACTGCTCGGCATCGACTCCGCCCGCCACACCTTCCGCCGAGAGGGCCTGCGCGGCCCCGTGGACCATCACGGCGTCCGCGTCGTCTACGAGGGACGGATCGTCGGCGGAGAGCTGCGCCACGAGGTGAACGGCTCCACCGACATGGCCGCCTGGCACGACCTGGACGCGGTCGCCTCCCTCACCCGGGTCCGCCTGGTCGACACCGCGCTCGCGCTGTGGCGGGAACGCCCGCCGAACGGCCGGCAGTCCGTGCCGCCCGGCGAGGCCGTGGCATCCGGGCAGGCCGTCCCGCCTGGAGAGGACCTGCCGCCCGGGAAGGCCGTGGCATCCGGGGAGGCCGTGCCGCCTGAGGAAGTCGTGCCGCCCGCGGGGTGAGAGGGCGGCCGAAGGCCCGTCGCCGTCCGCCGCGGACGCTCGGCCGTGGGGCGCCTCTCCTCGCCGTCCGCCGGCGGAGCCGAACCCGATCCCGATGAAGAGACAGGCCGCGAGGAGCAGCAGCACGCTCGTCCGCCGGTCGAGCCCGACCGCCGGCCGCGATGAAGCCGCCGCCCGGTGCGAGCGGCGATCACCCCCGGGCGTGCTGGAGACAGAGCGTGCCGGCCGGGGGCCGACGGCGCAGGGCCCGGCGGAACCCTGTTCCGCCGGGCTGCCCGAACCGGGAACCCCCTCGTTCGCGAAGGGGAGGATCTGTTACCGGGGAAGCACCACGACGTACGCGGCCGGGTCGCGGTCGCCCGACGCCATCAGGGCCGTGCGGACCACCGCCGCCTGCTGCTCGCTCGCGTCCCGCAGCTTCCTCGGCGTGACGTACACGACGGTGATGCCCAGACGCTCCAGGTGTTCCCGCTTGCGCGCGTACTCGGACCACAGCGCGTCCTCGTCCTGGCGCGGGGCCCTGGTGTCCAGCTCCACCGCCACCGCCTGTCCCGGCCAGTAGGCGTCCAGACCGCCGAGGTGCGGGCCGCCCGGCAGGCGCAGGTCCACGTTCCAGACCGGGTCGGGGAGACCGTGCTCGCGCACCATCGCGTACAGGCGGTCCTCCGCGATCGCGCGTCCCTCCGCGAGCAACGCGTCCACGGCGTCCACCACGTGCGGCCGGCTCAGCAGCTTGGCGTCCGTCAACTCCCGCACCACGGACGCCGGTTCGCAGTGCCCCCCGCGCACCGCATCCGACAGCAGCCGCCGCACCACGCTCGCGTCCGTGAGCCCGGCCACCGCGTCGGCCAGGGCGCGCGGCACCGGCGCCACCGGGACCCCGGTCACCTGCTCCGGGGCCGGCAGCGAGGCCGTGCGGACGACGTGCGCGCAGCCCGTCGAGCGCAGCCGGCGCAGCCGCGGCACGAGGACGTCGACGTGCTCCAGCGACATCAGCGGCGGGGCGGACGCCAGCCCGTGCAGGTTCAGGGCCGCCAGACCGGTGATCATCGCGTCCCGGTACACCGGCCGGTGCGGGCCCCCCGAGGCGGGCTGGGACGGCACGCCGGGCGCCGACGTCTCGCGGGCCGCGTACATCAGCACCGCGTGCAGCCGCTCCTCGCTGGTGGGCGGACCCGGGTGGAGCAGGTACACGCCGGGCAGCACCTGCTGCCAGGGCCCGCCGGGACGGCACTGCTCGTCGGCCTCGGCCGAGGTCACGCCCTGCGAGCGCAGGCGGGTCGCGGTGGCGACCCGGCGGTGGACGTCGGAGAGGTGGCGGACGCGGCGGGGGGATGCCGAGGGGACGCGGGGGAGCGGGGTGTTGTGGGTCATGCAGCCGGGATTCCGCACTCTGCGGGCCGATTAACCGCTGTTACACGCCTGTCGACAAACCCGGACAAGTCAGCACTAAAGGACGGATGTTCGGATGCCGAGTAGGCACCGAAAACCCCTGGTCCCGAATAAGGGGGCCAGGGGTTACGGGTCGGATTGGCTGAATTCCGTAACGGTGACCGTCGGCAGAATTCATGGCCAAAGCCAGGGCCTGGGGGAGCGCCCGGCGCAGTCCTAGTCGGCCGCGGTCCCCGCTTCGGCCCGCGCGTCGCACGCCTGTCCGCGCAGGCCCCGCGCATGGTCGTCCCACGCCTCGAGGACCAGCCGGCGCAGCGCCGGGGGCGCCGAGTCGTGCGCGGCCAGCCAGACGTCCGTCTCCACCAGCGTCTGCGGGGAGTCCTGCAAGGACGGGAAGAGGCCCTTGACGATGGTCATCGCGATCTGGATGGAACGCTCGGACCAGACCCGCTCGATCGCCGCGAAGTACTTGTCCCGGTAGGGCGCCAGCAGCTCCCGCTGCGAGGGCTGGCCGAACCCGGCGATCGTCGCCTCCACCAGGGCGTTGGACAGACCGTCGGACTCCACCACCTGCGCCCACGCCTGCGCCTTGACCGCCGCCGAGGGGCGGGCGGCGAGGCAGCGGACCTGGTGGCGTCGGCCGGACGCGGTGTCGTCGCGGGCCAGTTCGGCCTCCAGCGCCTTCTCGTCCGCGTACCCGTGCGCGGCCAGCGGCTCCAGGAACACCCAGCGCAGTTCCTGGTCGACCTCCAGCCCCTCGATCGTCGTCGTGCCGTCCAGCAGGCCCTGCAGCAGCTCGAAGCCCGCCGGGCTCTCGGCCGTGCCGGCGAAGAACCGCGCCCAGGCCAGCTGGTGCTCGCTGCCCGGCCCGGCGGCGTACAGCTCGCGCTCGGCGCCCTCGGCCAGCAGTCGCGCGCCGGTCTCCCGCAGCGGCGGCGCCACGTAGTGCACCAGTGCCGACTCCGCCCACGCGTGCAGCATCTGCAGCACGCCGATGTCCGACTCGCGCCCCGCGAAGCGCAGCACCAGCCCGATGAAGTCCCGCGCGGGCAGCAGCGCGTCCCGCGTCATGTTCCACAGCGCCGACCAGCACAGCGCACGGGCCAACGGGTCGCTGATGTCGCCCAGGGAGGAGCGCAGGGTGTCCAGCGAGGTCTCGTCGAAGCGGGTCTTGCAGTACGTCAGGTCGTCGTCGTTGACCAGGACCAGCTCCGGGGCCTCCTGGCCGGCCAGGTCCGCCACGATCGTGCGCGGACCGTCGACGTCCGCCTCGGCGCGCGCGTACCGCACCAGACGGCCGTCCTCCCGGCGGTACAGACCGACGGCCACCCGGTGCGGCCGCAGCTGCGGGTGGGACTCCGGGGCCTCCTGGAGCACCGCCAGCTCGGCGACCCGGCCCGCCGTGTCCAGCAGCACCTGCGGGGTCAGCGAGTTCACGCCCGCCGTCTGCAGCCAGGACCGCGCCCACGCGCCCATGTCCCGGCCACTGGTCTCGCCGAGCACCGACAGCAGGTCGGCGAGGCCGGTGTTGCCGTACGCGTGCCGCTTGAAGTAGCGGCGGGCGCCCTCCAGGAACGCGTCCTGACCGACGTAGGCCACCAGCTGCTTGAGCACGCTGGCGCCCTTGGCGTAGGTGATGCCGTCGAAGTTGAGCTTGGCGTCCTGCAGGTCGCGGATGTCGGCGGTGATCGGGTGCGTGGAGGGCAGCTGGTCCGCGCGGTAGGCCCAGGCCTTGCGGCGGTTGGCGAAGGTGATCCATGCGTCGGTGAAGCGCGTCGCGCCGACATTGGCGAAGGTGCCCATGAAGTCGGCGAAGGACTCCTTCAGCCACAGGTCGTCCCACCACACCATGGTGACGAGGTCGCCGAACCACATGTGCGCCATCTCGTGCAGGATGACGTTCGCCCGCGCCTCGTAGGAGGCCTGCGTCACCTTCCCGCGGAAGATGTACTCCTCGCGGAAGGTCACCAGGCCCGGGTTCTCCATCGCGCCGAGGTTGTACTCGGGCACGAACGCCTGGTCGTACTTGCCGAAGGGGTACGGGTAGTCGAAGTGGTCGTGGAAGAAGTCCAGGCCCTGCCGCGTGATCAGGAAGACGTCGTCGGCCTCGAAGTAGGGGGCCAGCCCCTTGCGGCACATCGCGCCGAGCGGGATCTCCAGCGTCGTGCCGTCGCCCAGGTCGCGCGTGTACGTGTCCGTCACGTAGTGGTACGGACCCGCCACGACACAGGTGATGTACGTCGAGATCGGCTTCGTCTCCGCGAACCGCCAGACCCCGTCCGAGCGCTCGCCTGCGCCGTTGCTCCACACCGTCCACTCCTCGGGCGCGCGCACCTCGAAGCGGAAGGGGGCCTTGAGGTCGGGCTGCTCGAAGGTGACGAACACCCGGCGCGCGTCGGCGGGCTCGTACTGCGTGTAGAGGTAGACCTCGCCGTCCTCCGGGTCGACGAAGCGGTGCATGCCCTCGCCGGTGCGGGAGTAGGCGCACAGGGCGTCCACCACCAGCTCGTTCTCCGCCGCCAGGTCCTCCAGCAGGATCCGGGCGCCGTCGAAGACCTCGCCGGGGTCGAGGTCGCGGCCGTTGAGGGAGACGGACGTCACACTCGGCGCGATCAGGTCGGCGAAGCTCGACGCGCCGGGCTCGTTGCAGCGGAACCGGATCGTGGTGACCGACCTGAAGGTGCGCGGCCCGTCCCCGGACCGGTCGCCGACCGCCGAACGGACGTCGAGGGACACGTCGTACCCGTCGACGGACAGCAGGGCTGCCCGCTCCCGGGCCTCGTCGCGGGACAGGTTCTCACCGGGCACGGGCGGTACTCCCTCACTGCGTGACGCATGGGTCTGGCGGACAGGAGCGATCCTGTCATGCGCCCCTGACGCCGGGCAGCAGGGAATGTGCGGCACGGGTCGCGGCGTTGAGCGGGAAAGCTGTGTCTGCTGAGGATCTCTAGGGAGAGACATGTCGGAGAAGACCCCCGTCGACTTCTGGTTCGACCCGCTGTGCCCGTGGGCCTGGATGACCTCCCGGTGGGTGCTGGAAGTGGAGAAGGTCCGTGACATCGAGGTCCGCTGGCATGTGATGAGCCTCGCCGTCCTCAACGAGAACAAGCTCGACGAGCTGCCCGAGGAGTACCGCGAGATGCTGGCGGTCAAGGCCTGGCAGCCGGTGCGCGTGGTCACCGCCGCCTGGCAGCTGCACGGCGAGGACGTCCTCGGCCCGCTGTACACCGCTCTCGGCACCCGCATACACAACAACGGCGAGGGTCCGACCGTGGAGGCCATCGCCGGTGCGCTGAAGGACGTCGGCCTGCCCGCCTCCCTGATCGACTACGCCGAGCAGTCGGACTTCGAGTTCGACGCCCAGTTGCGCGCCTCCCACAAGGAGGGCATCGAGAAGGTCGGCCAGGACGTCGGCACCCCCGTCATCGCCGTGCCCGGACCCGACGGCGAGCAGATCGCCTTCTTCGGCCCCGTCGTCACCCCCGCCCCTCAGGGCGAGGAGGCAGCCCGCCTGTGGGACGGCACCCTCGCGGTGGCCTCGGTCCCCGGTTTCTACGAGATCAAGCGCACCCGCACCAAGGGCCCCGACTTCAGCAACCTGTGAGCCCGAGACGCCCCGCGGGCGGTGCTCGCGGGGCGCCACGGAACGACACGCCCTACGGCGTGCGGGCAGGCGTGCGGAACTCCTCAGGGAGGTCGAAGCCGGACTTCCAGCTGAAATAGGACTGCACCCGCACACAGCCTTCGCGGGTGCAGCGCCGGTACTTGCCGAGATCCGCCAGGTGCACCTGAGCCTGAGTCAGGGCGAAGGCGCGTTCGTCGCCCCGCAGGTGCCGGAAGTGCTGCTGGGTGTCCCCGCAGTTGGGGCAACGCCGCTTCGGAAGACCCATGCGGGTCACTCTCGCCCGCGGCGCCGCTGTTGGGAAGCCCCCACGCCCGCACTGCACCGCACAGCGCGGCGGCCCCGCGAGTCCTGTCCTCGCGGGGCCGCCGTTTCCTTCCGCCCGCCGTCGTGAAGGGTGAGAAGACGATCACGAGGCAGGACGCTTCACCGCTGCGTCAGGGGGCGAGCAGCAGCACGTCCGGGCGGGACTTCGCCGCCTCGTAGCGCCGGGCCACGTCGTGCCAGTCGACGACGGCCCACATGGCGTCGATGAAGTCGACCTTCTGGTTCCGGTACTGGAGGTAGAAGGCGTGCTCCCAGGCGTCGAAGACCAGGATCGGCGTGGCGCCCTGGCCCACGTTGCCCTGGTGGTCGTAGACCTGTTCGACGATCAGCCGGCCGCTGAGCGGCTCGTACGCGAGGACGCCCCAGCCGGATCCCTGGGTCGTCGCGGCGGCCTTGGTGAGCTGCGCCCTGAAGTTCGCGAACGAGCCGAACGACTCGGCGAGAGCGCTCGCCAGCTCGCCCACACCGTCGGTCTCCAGCGGCTCGCCGCCGCCCTCGCCGCTCATGTTGTGCCAGTAGATCGAGTGGAGGATGTGCCCGGACAGGTGGAAGGCCAGGTTCTTCTCCAGGCCGTTGATCGAGCCCCACGACTCCTTGTCCCGGGCCTCCGCGAGCTGCTCCAGGGCGTCGTTCGCGCCCTTCACGTACGCCGCGTGGTGCTTGTCGTGGTGCAGCTCGATGATCTCGGGGCTGATCACGGGGGCGAGTGCGGCGTAGTCGTAGGGCAGCTCGGGCAGCGTGTAGACGGGCATGCGTGGTCCCCTCGAACCTCTTGTTGCAAGTAACTTGCAACTGCACGCTAACAACAAAAAGGCCCTCACGGGTACACCGTGAGGGCCTTCGGGGCGGGAGCCGGTCGGATTCCGGCGGGGACGCGGCCGCCGGTCGCGCGGCGCGGCTACGCCGCGACGGACGTGTAGTGCGCCGCGTCCCCCTCGATCGCGTAGCTCTCCTTGCCCTCGACGCCGACCGGGATGTCGCCGGCGGCGGTCACCCGGTGCAGCCGGCGCGGCTGCTTGTCGTAGTTGTCGACGGCGTAGTGCTGGGTGATGCGGTTGTCGAACAGCACCAGCTGGTTCTCCGACCAGCGGTGGCGCAGGACGTTCTCCGGGCGCACGACGTACGACTGGAGCAGGTCGAGGATCCGGCGCGACTCGCCCACCGACAGCCCCACGATCCGCTGCGCGAACCCGCCGATGAACAGGCCGCGTTCACCGGTCAGCGGGTGGACCCGGACCACGGGGTGGGCGGTGCGGTACTTGATGGAGGTGAACTGGGCGCGCTGGGCGTCCCGTTCCTCGTCGATGTCCTCCGCGGGAACCGCGTAGTCGTAGTCGTTGGTGTGCTCGGCCCACAGCGTGTCGGCGAGCGCGCGCAGCGGTTCGGGCAGCTGACGATAGGCGGCGGCCGAGCTGGCGATCAGGGTCTCGCCGCCGTACGGCGGGACCGTGATGCTGCGCAGCGTGCTGGCCTGCGGCGGGTTGAGGACGAACGTGACGTCGGTGTGCCAGTGGTTCGCGACGCCCCGCTCGCTGTCGACGGGCAGCACGTTCGGAGCGCCGTCGACGGCGGGCACGGTCGGGTGGGCGGTGGTGACGTCGCCGAAGTGACGGACGAAGGCCTGCTGGCTCTCGTCGTCGAGGTTCACGTCGTCGAAGACCAGTGCCTTGTGGACGTTGAGCGCCTCGCGCAGGGCGGCACGGGTGTCCTCGTCGAGGGGCCCGGCGACGTCGACGCCGCTGACGTGGGCGCCGATGTTCGCGGAGAGCTTGCGCAGGTGGAGGGACATGGGAGGGGTCCTTTCAGACGGCGAGGAGTCGGACGGCGAGGAGTCGGACGGCGAGGAGTCGGACGTGACGAGTCAGACGGTGGCGAGTGCGGGGCCGATGTACTGGTTGGCGGGACGCGGCAGGCCGTACCGCTCGCGCAGGGTCGTGCGCGGGCCGTACCCGGTGCGCAGCAGCCCCCGGGCGCGCAGGAGCGGGACGACGTGGTCGACGAAGGCGTCGAGGCCCGAGGGGAGGACGGCGGGCATGATGTTGAAACCGTCGGCGGCGCCCTGCCGGAACCAGGTCTCGATCTTGTCGGCGACCTGTTCGGGCGTCCCCGCGAAGGTGAGATGCCCGCGGCCGCCGCCGAGCCGCCCGATCAGCTGCCGCACGGTGAGGCGTTCGCGCCGGGCCAGCTCCACCACGAGCGTGTAGCGGCTCTTCGCGCCCTCGATGGCCTCCTCGGGCGGCAGGACGGCGGGCAGCTCGGCGTCCAACTCCAGCGTGCCGGGTTCCAGTTGCAGCAGTGACTCCAGCCGCCCGACGCCGTGCGCGTACACGATGTGGTCCTCGAGGACACGTTCGTGCGCACGTGCCTCGGCCTCCGTGGAGCCGATCACCGGCACGATCCCGGGCAGCACCTTGATGTGGTCCGGATCGCGTCCGGCCGCCGCCGTACGGGCCTTCAGGTCGGCGTAGAAGGCCTGCGCGTCGGCGAGGGTCTGCTGGGCCGTGAACACCGCCTCCGCGTACCGGGCGGCGAACACCTTGCCGTCCTCGCTCGAGCCCGCCTGCACCAGCAGCGGGTAACCCTGCGGGGAACGCGGCACGTTGAGCGCGCCCTCGACGCTGAAGTACGTCCCCCGGTGCCGGGGCGGGTGGATCTTGCGGTCGTCGCCCCAGACGCCGGACGCCTTGTCGGCGACGATCGCGTCGTCCTCCCAGCTGTCCCAGAGCTTCAGCGCCACATCGAGGAACTCGGCGGCCCGGGCGTACCGCTCGGCGTGCGCGGGCTCGGCGTCGAGGCCGAAGTTGCGTGCGGCCTCCGCGCCGGCCGTGGTGACGATGTTCCAGCCGGCCCGGCCGCCGCTGATGATGTCCAGCGAGGCGAACTTGCGGGCCAGGTTGTAGGGGGAGTTGTAGGAGGTCGACGCGGTGGCGATCAGACCGATGTGCTCGGTCGCCGTCGCGAGCGCGGTGAGCAGGGTGAGCGGTTCCAGCGAGCCGGCCGGCCGCTGTGCCAGGTCGCCCCAGAGCTGCGGTCCGTCGGCGAGGAACAGCGAGTCGAAGGCGCCGCGTTCGGCGGTCCGGGCCAGATGGACGTAGTGGCTCAGTTCGACGTGGGCGTGCGGATCGCTCTCGGGCAGCCGCCACGAGGCCTCGTGGTGACCGGTGTTCATGAGAAACGCGTTGAGATGAAGCTGGCGGGGCATGGCGTGTCCTTCGGACGGTCGGAGAGGGGTGAACGCCGGGAGGGCTCAGCTGGTCCGGCGTTCGAGGAGAGGCCCGTTCAGGGCCCAAGCGGGGGTCCGGGGGCAGCCGCCCCCGGGAGGCGGACCGGCCGGCCGGGCGGCGGCGGGGCGCCGGCCGGACTCACCCGACGTCGGCCGTCACACCCAGCGCCGCCAGCAACCGCTCGCGGTACTCGCCGAGCAGCGGATCCCGGTACGAGCGTGGATGCGGCCGCTCGATGGTGAGGTCGAGCCCGATCCGGCCGTGCTCGAGGACCAGGACACGGTCGGCGAGCACGATCGCCTCGTCCACGTCGTGCGTGACGAGCAGCACGGAGGGCCGGTGGCGCTCCCAGAGTTCGCGCAGCAGGGTGTGCATCTTGATCCGGGTGAGCGCGTCCAGTGCCCCGAACGGCTCGTCCGCCAGGAGGAGTTCGGGCTCGCGGACCAGGGAGCGAGCCAGCGCGGCACGTTGCGCCTCGCCGCCGGACAGCTCGTTGGGCCAGGCCCGCTCGCGACCCTTCAGCCCGACCTCGGTGAGAGCCTCCCGCCCCTTGCGCTGGGCCTCCCTGCCGTCGAGGCCCAGCAGCACGTTCTCCAGCACCCGCCGCCAGGGCAGCAGCCGCGAGTCCTGGAACACGACGGAGACCCGCTCCGGAGCCGTCAGTTCTCCGCTCCCGGCGACCGAGTGGTCCAGGCCCGCGACCGCCCGCAGCAGGGTGCTCTTGCCGGAGCCGCTGTGCCCGAGCAGGGCCACGAACTGTCCGGCGGGGATGTCCAGATCGACGGCGTCGAGGACCGTGCGTCCGTCGAACGACCGGGTCAGACCGCGCAGCCGGACGGCGGCGGTACGGGTCAGCTGCTCAGTGTGCGGCGCCATGACAGCACCCTCCGTTCGACGAGACGGACCGCGCTGTCGGAGATCAGACCGAAGACGCCGTAGATGAGGAGGCCGACCAGGATGACGTCCGACTGGCCGTAGTTCTGCGCCTGGAACATCATGTAGCCGAGGCCGCTGGTGGCGTTGATCTGCTCCAGGACGACCAGACCGAGCCAGGAGCCGGTGACGCCGAGCCGGAGTCCCACGAAGAATCCGGGCAGTGCGCCGGGGATCACGATCTCCCGGATGAACCGCACCCTCGACAGCCCCTGCACCTCGGCGAGTTCGACGAACCGGTGGTCGATGCCGGACAGCGCGGCATGCGTGTTGAGGTAGATCGGGATGTAGACGACGATCGCGATGATCGCGATCTTGAAGGTCTCGCCGATGCCCAGCCAGAGGATGAACAGCGGGATCAGGCCGAGGGTCGGGATCGCCCGGTTGAGCTGCACGGTCCCGTCGATCAGCGCCTCCCCGGTCCGGGACAGCCCGGAGGCCAGGGCGAGCGCCACGCCGGCGGTCAGTCCGATCGCGAAGCCGTATCCGGCGCGCTCCAGCGAGGTGAGGACGTCGGTGGTGAGCGTGCCGTCGCTCCACAGCCGGGCGCCGGTCTCCAGCACCGTCCAGGGCGCGGGGATCGCCGCGGGGTCGAGCCGTCCGGCGGCGGAGGCGGCGGCCCACAGGGCGAGGACGACGAGCGGTCCGACCATGCGGGCGGCGGGCAGGCGTTTGCCGGGGGAGAGGCTGCGGCGGCGCCGTCGGCGGGGCGCCGGTTCGGCGGCGGCGACGTGGGCCGTGCCCAGCGTGGTGGTGGTCATGGCGGTCACTTCCGGTACTCGGCGGCTACGGACTTCGCGGCGATGCCCTCGAAGCGGTGGTCGAAGAGCGAGGAGACGTCGAACTTCTTCACGAAGCCGCCCTCCGCGAGCAGATCGGCGGTCTCCTGCTCCCACCGGATGGCCTCGGCCCAACTGGGCGGGAAGAGTGGCTTGTTGGCGAGCGCCGTGATCGACTGGGCCTGGGCGAGGTTCAGGTTCTGCGTCTTGACGTAGAACTCCTCGTTCCACACGTCCGGGTGCTCGTACTGCCACACCTGGCCCTGCGCCCACTGCGGGATGTACGCGGCGACCGCCGCCGCCTTCGCCCGGTCGTTCAACACGGACGCCGGCGCCCACAGCAGGTTGAGCAGGTCGACGACGTCGGTGGTGACGGTGCGGGCGCCCTTGGACGCGTACTGCTGGAGGTAGGCGGGCGCCTGGGTGTTGCCGAGCGGGGCGACGTCGACCTGGCCGGACTGCAGCGCGGTGAGGAACTGGTTGCTGGTCAGCGGGACGAGTTTCACGTCGTCGTACTTCAGGCCGGCGCCCTTCAGCGCCCGCAGCAGGACCACGCCCTGTGCCTGTCCCTGGGAGAACGCCAGCTTCTTGCCGCGGAAGTCCGCCACCGTGCGGATGTCGCTGCCGGGCTTGGTGGCGAAGAGATAGTTCGGCTTGCGCGTGATGTTGATCGCGACGATCTTGGCGTCGAAACCCTGGAAATGCGCCTGGATCGGCGGGATTCCCGCGTTGTTGGCGAGGTCCAGGGACTTGGCGCGAAATGCGTTGATGACATCGGGGCCGGCCCCGATGTTGAGCCAGTCCGACACCTCGAACGGCAGCGCCGGCAGCTTCGCCAGCTTGAACTGCAACTGCTGGACGTTCTGGAAAGAGGAGATTTTCAGGCTCGTGCCGGCGGGCACCTTGGCCGCGAGCGGGGCCGTGGAGGCGCCCTTCGCGCTCGCCGCGGCGCTGCTCTCGGCGCAGCCGCTGAGACCTGCGACACCGGCGGCGGCGCCGAGCAGAGAAGTGAGGAAGACGCGTCGGTCATAGGTGGCAGGCACAGCAGGACCCCCAAGGGGAAAGCAGCGGAAACGCAGGAGGAATTCAGGGCGCCGTCACGGAAAGGCCGTCACCGAAAGGTCGTCCCGGTCGAGGGGACGCCGCGTGGACGGGCGATGCGCGGACAGCGCGCGAAACGGCGCGTGGAACGCCGGAAAGAGCGGTGAAGAAGGGCGCGCCCGGCGCGCCGGGGGCGTCAGCAACAGAGAGTGCGACAGCTCATGGAATGTTTTTCCCGTCCTGGCGGAGGAAGAAGGGCGGGGGAAGCGGGCATGGTGGGCCGTCCTCGGGAACGAGGCTGACACGTCTCGGGAGCCGAGGCGCGCAGCGACCGTGCCTCAGACCGCCCGGCGACAGGTGGCCGTGCCCTGGCGTCGCAGGTCGACATGGCGACGCGACGTGAGGTTCCTGGACTGGGCGAGGGCGAGCATGGCTGAAATCGTAGGGCAGGGACCTTGAATCCCACCAGACCACTAGGATTTCGTTGGCGGGAGTTCACAATCCCGTCGCAGAGGGAAAGGTGAGCGAAACATCCCCACCTCCGTGATCGGCGTCACCCCGTACCCGGTGTAACCGGCATCCTTTGTGTGGAGCCCACCAAGCCGCGGTCGCCCGCTTTGTCGAGCGTTGACGGTGAGCGGCTCAACAGGGCTGGGATAGCGTCGCCGTGTCCCGATCCGCCCCCGATCCCCGCGGAGTCCCCATGAGCACCGCCGCCGCCACCCCCGCACGCCCCGGACAGGTCCTCGCCGACCTGCTCCCGGCCTCCCGCGTCCGGGACATCGCGCTCGTACTCGGCGGCGCCGCGCTGACCGGACTCGCCGCCCAGATCGCGGTCCCGGTCCCCGGCAGCCCCGTTCCGGTGACCGGCCAGACCTTCGCCGCGCTGCTCGTCGGCACGACCCTCGGCGCCCGTCGCGGAGTCTCCTCGCTCGCCGTCTACGCGCTGGCCGGCCTGGCCGGCGTGCCGTGGTTCGCCGACGGCGCCTCCGGCATCGGCGTCTCCTTCGGCTACATCCTCGGCATGATCCTCGCGACGGCCGTCGTGGGCGCCCTCGCCCGCCGCGGCGCCGACCGCTCCGTGCCGCGCACGGCGGGCGCGATGCTGCTGGGCGAGGCCGTCATCTACGCCGTCGGCGTCCCGTACCTCGCCTATGCGGCCGACCTCTCCGCGTCCCAGGCGATCGCTGCCGGGCTCACCCCCTTCCTGATCGGGGACGCGGTCAAGGCAGCCCTGGCGATGGGCCTGCTGCCGACGGCGTGGAAGCTCGTCAAGCGGTAGGGGCCTGCAAGCGATTCCGGCCGGCGTGTCCGGCCCCTGCGCAAGAGGTCCGCCCGGGTCGTCCGACGACGCCCCCGACGGACCTCTTCCGCTTTCTGCGGCCCTTCGGCGTTCAGCCCGCCGCCGACCCGGCCGGCCGCCGGGACCACCACAGCCCGGCCGCGCCCGCCATGAGCAGCGACGCCCCGGCCACGCCGAGCGGCAGCAGGTCCCGTCCGACACCGGTCTTGGGCAGTTCGTCGCCGCCCGGGCCCACGGGTGCGTTGTCGGTGCCGAGGAGCAGCGGGGTGGCGGGCGCGTTCGGTGACGGGTTCGTCGTGCCGAACGGCACCGGGCCCTGCTGCCAGTACGTCTTCCTGCCGTCGCCCGTCTGGACGGGAAGACAGATCTTTCCGGTCTTCTCGAGGTCGAAGGTCGCGTCGACGGCATAGGACTTCGACGCACCGGCCGCGAGATGGCCTATGGGGCAGGAGAAACCGCTGTTGGATCCTTCCGGCAGGTCTTTCCTTGAGATCGCCTCACAGCCCTGAACGCTTTTGATCGTAAGGCCGTCGAAGCCGACGACCAAAAGCCTTATCTGTTCGCCGTCCTGGATCCCCTCGTTCTTCACCGTGGCGGTGATGGACGTTTTCCCGGAACTGTTGTCGACCGAGATCCGCTCCGGCAGTGAAGTCGTCGTCCGCACGCCCGCCGGCGCCGCGTCGACGACCTTTCCCCCCTTGCTGCTCCCGGGCCCCGGGTCGTCCGCCCCGGCGGGGTAGGACAGGGTCAGAACGACCGAGACGGATGCCACGACCAGCGATCCGACGGCGGTCGTCGCACGACGAGAACTCATGTTCGCCCCCTTGGCTGCGCCTGAATTCGCAGTACTTGAAGAGGTACCACAAGATTTCTCCGCACTATGCTGGTACGGCACTAAGTGTGACTATTGCGTTTCAGGGGCCGGGTCATGGAGGGGGTGCAGCGGATTGCCGGGGAATTCGGGAAGTGCGGGTGATTCGGGAAGTGCGGGAGGTCCGGGGAATTGGGGGAATTCGGGGGAGTCAGGGATTCCGGGGGGTGGGGGTGACGCCGGGAGCGCGGGGAGCGGTGGTTTCCCGGGGCTGCTCGTGGCCGGGCGTTACCGGCTGGCCGGGAGTATCGGCCAGGGGGGAATGGGACGGGTGTGGCGGGCCGTCGACGAAGTGCTCGACCGCCAGGTCGCGGTGAAGGAGATGCGCATCGACGGCCTCGGCTCCGAGGACACCCGCACCCGCCGCGAACGCACCCTGCGCGAGGCCCGGGCCACCGCGCGCATCGACCACCCCAACGTGGTCCGCGTCTACGACGTCGTCGACGAGGGCGACCGGCTGTGGATCGTCATGGAGCTGGTCGCGGGGCGCTCCCTCGAAGGGATCATGGCCGAGGAGGGCCCGCTGAGCCCGCTCGCCGCCGCCCGCATCGGCCTGGGGCTGGTCACCGCCCTGCGCCAGGTGCACGGCAGGGGTGTCCTGCACCGCGACATCAAACCGGGCAACGTCCTGGTGGAGAGCGGGGCGACCGGCGGGGGCGGGCAGGCGCGGGAGCGGAGCGACCCCGGCGGCGGGCGGGTCGTCCTCACGGACTTCGGCATCGCCGCCATCCAGGACACGAAGGCGCTGACCATGGTCGGCATGCTGGTCGGCTCCCCCGACTACATGGCCCCCGAGCGCATCTCCGGCCGCCCCCAGGGCCCGCCGTCCGACGTGTGGTCCCTGGGCGCGACGCTCTGTGCGGCGCTGGCCGGCCACTCCCCCTTCGCCCGCGACACCACACTGGCCACACTGCACGCGGTGCTCTACGAGGAGCCCGAACTCCCCGCCGGAGCAGGGCCGTTGCGAGCCGTGCTCGCCGCGTTGCTGGAGAAGGACCCGGCGGCCCGTCCCACCCTCGCCGCCCTGGAATCCCTCCTCGTCCCCATCGCCTTCCCCCGTCCCACGCCGACGATGGCGGCCGGCGCTCCGCCGCCGCGTTCCGGGATCTCCCTCGCCCGTTCCCAGGCGGTCACGGAACGCAGGTCCGTCCCTGACGGGAACGTCTCCCCGACGCCCGAGGCGCCGCACGCGGCACGCGCGGCGGGGCGGGAACGGGGACGGACCCGACGGCGGACACGCGAACCCGCACAGGCGCCGGCACGGGCACCGGCGCGGGGGCACGTGCAGGAGCACCGACAGGGGCCGCACGGACGGGCGGGCCGTCGGCGTGCCGGCCTGTTCGCCGCCCTCGGCGTCGCCGCCGTCGGTGCGGTCGTCGCGGTCGTGCTGGCGATGGTCCCCGGCGCGCGAGGCGGCGCGGACCGGGCCGGCGGCAAGACGTCCGGCCCGCCCGCCGTCACCGCCACCGGTCCCGCGGCCCACTCACCGTCCGGCCCGGGGGCGGCGTCCCCCACGGTGCAGGGGACGTTCCGGCCGCCGAGTCTGCCGCCGGGCACGCACGCGGAGGCGGGCGGCTACGCATGGGCGACGCCCAAGGGCTGGCGGCGGGACGTGAAGACGGGCTCGGAGGTGCACTACACCTCACCCGACGGAGCCCAGGAACTCGTCGCGAAGTCCTCCCTGGCCCACGGCGACCTGATGGACGCCTGGCGCACCTCGGAGGAGAACGCCCGCCAGGGCCGGGACTACCGCAAGATCCGTCTGGAGGAGACGACGTTCCGCGGCCGGCCGGCGGTGGTCTGGGAGTACGCCTTCACCCTCCGGGGAGACCCCTGGCGCGCCCGGCTGCTGGGCTTCGACGAGAGCGGGAAGTCCTACCAGGTCAACACCTGGTACCGGCCCGGGGCGGAGGCGGAGGCCCTGCAGACGTACGAGGCCGTGAAGGACAGCTTCACGGTGCTGTGAGAGCGGCGCAGAGGGGAGCGGGCGGGACGGAGCAGCGCGGAGCGGGCGGATCGGAGGGGGCGGGACGGCGCCGCACGCGGCCCGGACGCGGCCCGGACGCGATGAACAGGGGGCCGCCGGAGCGGAACCCCCTGTGTCACCGGCCGCTCGGCCCGCTAGACCTTGTCGGCCCGCGAGCCGGCAGAGGCGGAGGAGTCGGCCGCGGGGCCGGCGGGACCGACGGGGGTGTGGCCGGTCCGCGCCCCCGCGCCCCGCTGCTTCACCACGGCGACGGCGACCACGACCGCGGCGACGAGCAGCGACAGCAGCACCGTCGTCCGCCCGCTGCTCTCCCCTTCGGTGTCGGTCAGCATGTAGCCGAGCACGAAGACGATGAGTGCGGCGGTCGCCCAGGTCAGATACGGGTAGAGCCACATCTTCACGACCAGCTTCTCGGGCGCCTCGGCCTGGATGATCTTCCGCATGCGCAGCTGCGAGAAGCAGATCACCAGCCAGACGAACAGCGCCACGGCGCCGCTGGAGTTCACCAGGAAGAGGAAGACGGAGTCCGGGAACCGGTAGTTGAAGAAGACGGCGACGAATCCGAAGACCACGGAGGAGACGATCGCCGCCAGGGGGACGCCACGGCGCGTCGTCCGGGCGAAGGCCTTCGGCGCGTCGCCCCGCTCACCGAGCGAGTAGGCCATGCGGGAAGCCGTGTAGAGACCGGAGTTGAGGCAGGACAGCACGGACGTCAGCACGATGAAGTTCATGATCTGGCCGGCGTGCGCGATGCCGAGCGAGTCGAGGGCGGCGACGTAGGAGCCCTGCTCCTTGATGGACGGGTCGTCCCAGGGCAGGAGCGTGACGACGACGAAGATCGAGCCGAGGTAGAAGACGCCGATCCGCCAGATGATGCTGTTGGTGGACTTTGTGACGGCCCGCTGCGGGTTCTCGGACTCGCCGGCCGCGAGGGTCGCGATCTCGCTGCCCATGAAGGAGAAGACGACGAGCAGGACACCGGTGAGGATCGCGCCGGGTCCGTTGGGCAGGAAGCCGCCGTGCCCGGTGAGGTTGCCCAGCCCGGCCTTGTCGCTGTCGGCGCCGGGGAGCACGCCGAACACGGCGAGCCCGCCCACCACGATGAACGCGCCGATGGCGACGACCTTGATGCCGGCGAACCAGAACTCGAACTCGCCGTAGGAGCCGACGGAGACGAGGTTGGTGGCGGTCAGCACGACCATCACGATGAGCGCCCACCCCCACTGGGGAACGGCGGGCATCCACCCTTCGAGGATCTTGGCCCCGGCGGTCGCTTCCACGGCCAGCACGACGACCCAGAAGAACCAGTACAGCCAGCCGATGGAGAACCCGGCCCAGCGTCCGAGCGCGCGGTCGGCGTGCGCGGAGAAGGAACCGGAGGTCGGATTGGCCGCGGACATCTCACCCAGCATGCGCATCACCAGCACCACGAGCGTGCCGACGAGCGCGTAGGAGAGCAGGATGCCCGGCCCGGCGGTGGCGATGCCGGAGCTGGAACCGACGAACAGTCCGGCGCCGATGACGCCGCCGATGGCGATCATCGACAGGTGCCGGTTCTTGAGACCTGCCTGAAGTCCGGAACCGGGTTCTCCGGTGCCTCCGGGGCCTGGTCCGGCCTTGGTGAGGGTCGGCTGCGAAGTCATGGGGATGTCTTTCCTTTGCGCCGCGTGAGGGGAATCAGGGGGATCGTGCGGTGGGGGGCTTACGAGCCGGTCCAGTGAATCCGAGGTAAATGAATTCAGGAACCTTTGATTCCAGATTGTTACTTGAGGTTTTCCTGAGCTTCCACGGCGTTGGTGAGCGATTCCAGACGCGGCACCCGGGGCTGCTACCCCGCGGCCCCCATGTCACACTCGTCCCATGCGCGTGTATCTCGGCTCGGACCATGCCGGCTTCGAACTCAAGAACCACCTCGTCGAATGGCTCAAGGCGGCGGGTCACGACCCGGTCGACTGCGGGCCCCACATCTACGACGCCCAGGACGACTACCCGCCCTTCTGCCTCCGCGCGGCGGAGAAGACGGCCGCGGACCCCGACTCCCTCGGCATCGTGATCGGCGGCTCCGGCAACGGCGAGCAGATCGCCGCGAACAAGGTGAAGGGCGTCCGCGCGGCGCTGGCCTGGAGCGAGGAGACCGCGTCCCTCGGCCGCCAGCACAACAACGCCAACGTCGTCGCGGTCGGCGCCCGCATGCACACCCAGGACGAGGTGGCGAAGTTCGTCGAGACCTTCCTGGCCACCCCGTTCTCCGAGGACGAGCGGCACATCCGCCGCATCGACATGCTGGCGGCCTACGAGACGACGGGCGACCTGCCCCCCGTCCCGCCCCACCACCCCCAGCAGTAACCCTCCGGCCACAGGCGGAAGGCGCCGCCCACCCGACCGGACCCGGCGGGTGGGCGCGAGCGATCCCCGGGGTCCCGGGGCGGGGAAGGAACACACCGGTGCCGGAAGGCCACACGATCCACCGACTGGCGCAGGACTACGCCCGCTTCACCGGGCGGCCCCTGCAAGTGAGCAGCCCCCAGGGCAAGTTCGCCGCGGCGGCGACCCTCCTCGCCGACGCCGCGCTGACCCGCACCGAGGCGCACGGCAAGCACCTCTTCCTCGGCTTCACCGCCGAGCGGTGGATCCACATACACCTGGGCCTCTTCGGCAAGGTCACCTTCGGTCCGGCCCCCGCGCCGCCGCCCACGGACACCGTCCGGCTCCGCCTCGCCGCCCCGGCCTCCTACGTCGACCTGCGCGGCCCCACGACCTGCGCCCTCATCGGGGACGAGGAGAAGCAGGCCGTGCACGCCCGGCTCGGCCCCGACCCGCTGCGCGCCGACGCCGACCCGCAGGCCGCGTACGCCCGCGTCTCCCGCAGCCGTACGACGATCGCCGCACTCCTCATGGACCAGAAGGTCATCGCCGGCGTGGGCAACGTCTATCGCGCCGAGGTCCTCTTCCGGCACCGCGTCGACCCCTACCGTGCGGGCCGGACGATCACCCCCGCAGAATGGGACGCGATCTGGTCCGACCTGGTCGCCCTCATGCGGCAGGGCGTCCGCGACAACCGCATCGACACCGTCCGCCCGGAGCACACCCCGGAGGCGATGGGCCGCGCGCCGCGCGTCGACGACCACGGCGGCGAGGTGTACGTCTACCGCCGTGCACACCAGCCCTGCCACCTGTGCGGCGACGCCGTCCGCACCGCCGACCTCGCCGCCCGCAACCTCTTCTGGTGCCCGACCTGCCAGAAGAACTGACCGTCCTCCGTGCGGCGCCGGACACCCGAATCCCGCCGGAACCCGCGCGCCCGCCGCCCCCCGAGCACCGTCGCGCTACGGCAAGCCGCGCTACGGCAAGCCGCACTGCCGGGCAGCGTCAGGACTAGAATCCGTGCGGCAGCCAGGGCGCCGTGACCGTCCCGAACCCCAGCGCCGCCTCCGCCAGCGCCCCCCGCCTGATCTCCCGCACCCGTCCGGCCGCGCCCAGCGCCGCCAGGCTCACCCCGCCGAGGTAGCCCGCCCCCAACTCCCGTACGGAAAGCGCGAGCTCCGCCGCATCGGACGTCCGCGAGCAGACCGCGCCCTTGGCGTCCCCGGAGAGCCGCCAACGCCCCGAGTTCCAGGGGCAGAACGCGTCCTCGACGTCCAGCACCACGTCCACCGGCGCCTGGTACGTCCGCGCCTCCAGCGCCGCGCCGACCTCCACGAGCCGCACGTACAACGCGTCGCGCACCCGCAGTTCGCACCGCCGCACGTCGGACACGAGATGCCGCCACCCCTCGTCCACCGGCCGCCCCCGCACCTCGAGCGAGGTGGTGAGGTCGATCCCGAACAGGAACCGCCACAACGCGGCCTGCGACGGCGCGTCGACCGCGGTCAGATCCTGGAGCAGCACCCGCCCGTTCTGCCCGGTGTGCCGCCACTCCGGGCGCACCCGGAACCGGGCGTAACCGGTGACCTCGCCGTCCCGTTCGGCGAGCACGCACTGCAGCGGCGACGCCCCGCCCCGCTCGCTCTCCGGATCGAGGAGGCCCAGCCGTTCCCAGCCGGGCCGCCGCGCGAGCATCCCGGCCCGGCCGGGCACCGTCCGCGCGTACACCGCCTCGCACACCGTGAGTTCCGCTCCGGGATCGGCGTACCGCAGCAGAACCTCGTCCGTGCCGTCGGGGACCGCCAGCCGCACCCGGCTGGTGTCGATCTCCGCATGCAGCCCGAAGGTCGCCGCGGCATACCCGAACCGTCCGTAGATGTCCGGCTCGGAGGCGGTGAGCACGGCGAGCGGCCGCCCCTCCGCGCGCGTGTCGTCCAGCAGCCGCCGCATCATCGACGTCAGGATCCCGCGCCGCCGGTGCGTCGCGCTCACCCCGACCATCGTCACGCCCGCCGCCGGCGTAGACGCCCCGCCGGGCACGGTCAGCCGGAAGTCGTACGCTCCCGCCGTCGCCACGCACGTGTCGCCGTCCCACACGCCGAGACAGCGGTCGTACGGGGTGAGCGCCCGGTAAAGCTCCCGCTCCTCGACCGACTCGGGGACCCCGCCGAAGGCGCGCACCAGAGCGTCGTACCACGTGTCCCATTCGTTCTGCCGCAGAACCCGCATGTCGGTCGTCGTCGCCCGCGCCGCTGAGCCGTGACCCGCCTCACTCGTCATGGGCTCATGCGTAGCATTCCGATAGGGGTCGGGCCAGGGAATTTCGCCCTCTTTGCGGCGGGAGCGCTTTCCGTGACGTTCACTGTGAAGTTGAACCTCGGACGGGGGACAAGTGGGACCTCCCGTGCCAAGCGGCGGGTTGGATGGATAGGGTCCCGAACTAATGGCAGCAGGACGACAGCGGCGCGCGGAAGCCGAGACGTTGACGGCCCGGTTGAAGCACTTGATGCACCGGGTCCGCACCGGCGTGCGCAGAAGCGCCGTCGACTACTTCCGCGGTGACGGCTCGGACTGGATCGCGCTCGCCTTCCTGCTGCTCACCGTCCCGCTGATCGCGGCCACCACGCTCGCCAACTCGGTGTGGTGCTCCCCGGCCGCCCTCGTCCTGCCGATCGTCACCGGCGGCCTGCTGCTGCGCCCGTCGAGTCTGCTCGGGCTGTACGCGGCTGCCGCGACGGCCCTCATCGTGGAGTCGGTGCGGCTGGGCCCGTACACGCAGGGCCCCTCCCGGGTCACGCCCGGCGTGGTGCTCGTGGTCGCCGCATGCGGTTTCTTCGGGCTGCTCATCGCCCAGTTCCGCAGCCGGGTCGGCGTGCCCTGGCGGCGCGGCGGAACCATGCTGTTCGACCTGCGTGAACGCATCCGCGTGCAGAGCAAGCTGCCGGGCCTGCCGCCGGGCTGGCACCACGAGATGGCGCTGCGGCCCGCGGGCGGCCAGTCGTTCTCCGGGGACTTCGTCGTCGCGGCGCGCACCAACGGCGGCCGCACTCTCGAGGTCGTCCTCACCGACGTCTCCGGCAAGGGCATGGACGCCGGTTCGCGCGCGCTGCTGCTGTCGGGTGCCTTCGGCGGCCTGCTCGGCTCCCTGCCCCCGCACGCCTTCCTCCCGGCCGCCAACGGCTATCTGCTGCGCCAGGACTGGGACGAGGGCTTCGCGACCTCCATCCATCTCGTCCTCGACCTCGACTCCGGCGACTACGAGCTGTACTCGGCCGGTCACCCGCCGGGCCTCCAGCTCAGCGCGGGCAGCGGCCGCTGGGAGGAGAAGGCCGCCGAGGGGCCCCTGCTCGGGGTTTACGACGGCGCCCAGTTCGACCCGGTGAAGGGCTCGCTGCGCCCCGGAGACGTGCTGATGCTCTTCACCGACGGCCTGGTGGAGACCTCCGACCGGGACATCGTCGAGGGCATCGACCGCCTCACCGGCGCGGCCGACCGGTATGTCGCCGGCGGTTTCCAGGGCGCCGCCTGGCATCTGATCGAGGCCGTCGCGAAGGACGTCAACGACGACCGCGCCCTGCTGCTGATCTGCCACGAGGGCCCGACGGCCCAGTCCGCGGCGCTGTCCTGAACCCGCGAGCTCCCCTGGACCGGTGAGCTCTCCCGAGAGCGAGAGGGGAACGCCGTGCTGACCGAGTCCGAGGTCGAGGCCCTCGCCCGCGCCGCCCACGAGGGGCAGACCGACAAGGCGGGCCGCCCCTACGCCGAACACCTCCAGGCGGTCGCCGAGGGAGTACGCGCGCGTGGCGGCGACGCCGAGCAGATCGCGGCCGCCTGGCTGCACGACGCCGTCGAGGACGACGCCCTGACCGAGGCCTGGCTGGCGGCGGCCGCGCTGAGCGACCGCACGAAGGCCGTCGTCCTCGCCCTGACCAAGCGGGCGGGGGAGACGCCCGAGGCGTACGCGGCCCGCGTCCTGGCCACGCCGGGCGCCCTGCTGGTGAAGGAGGCGGACCTGGCCCACAACGCGGACCCCGCCCGGCTGGCGGTCCTGGACGCGCCCACCCGCGCACGGCTGACGCGGAAGTACGCGCGCATGCGCGCACTCCTCGGCCTCGCCACGCCCGCGGAACGACCTCACCGGAACATCACCCCGGGATGAGCCCCCGGGGACGGGCCTTCGGGAACGAGCCCCCGGCCCTGTGGCTGTTCAGCTCCCGACGCCGCCCGCGACCTTCCGGTCGTCCTCGCGCCTTCGGCCCTCCTCGAGCCTCTCGCCCTTCACGCCCTTCTCGCCGTTCTCGCGCTCGCGGGCGAGCTGGGCGGCGTCCCGCCTGAAGGCCCACTCCATCCTCGGCTCCATCACGAACCGGAAGACCCGTCGTACCGGCGGGGTGCACAACAGGGTGACGGCCACGGCCACGGCCACGGTGACGGCGATCTCCCCGAGCGGCCGGTGCAGCGCGGGGCGCTCGAACCAGCCGCGGTAGTCGGCGGTCTTGATGAGGAAGCCGTGCAGCAGATAGCCGTACAGCGTGCCCGCGCCGAGGACCGTGAACCACATCGTGCGGCCCGGGACCCAGGAGAAGAAACAGGCCGTCAGCAGCAGCGAGCAGCCGAACAGGGCGAGCTGCATGAGGGGCCCGGCCCACCAGGGGGCGCCCAGCTCCTGGGCGGAGTCGCGGTGGTACAGCCAGGAGACGTTCATCCGCGGCACCGCCCAGTAGGCGAAGGCCAGCGCGAACGCGAACACCGGCACGGCAGCGATGCGCACCCGGCGCCGGCGCACCAGGCGGAAGTGCTCGGGCTTGAGGCACAGGCCCAGCACGAAGAACGGCAGGAACTGCAGGACGCGCTGGAGGTCCAGGTCGTCGCCGATGGCGGGGGTGACGGTCGCCAGCATGGCGAGGCCCAGCGCCAGCGGCAGCGGATGCCGGACGAGCTTCCACACCGGCGTGGTGAGCCGCCAGACGAACAGCGCCACCAGGAACCAGGTGAGGTACCAGGGGTCGAGAAGGCTGATCTCCTGGGCGGGGTTGTGGTCGACGTAGCGCCGGAAGACCGGATATGCGGTCTCGAAGACGACGTACGGCACGGCGACGCCCGTGATCAGGCGCTTGAGCCGGGCGGGGCTGCCGTCGAAGCTCCGGGAGAAGAAGCCGGAGATGACGATGAACGCCGGCATGTGGAACGTGTACACGAACATGTACGCCGCCTGCAGCACCCGGCTGTCGCCCTTGAGCGGCTCCCAGGCGTGTCCCACGGCCACCAGCACGATCGCCAGGTACTTGGCGTTGTCGAAGAACGCGTCGCGCCGCGCGGGGGGCCGTGGGGCCGGCCGCTCGGCGGATCTGTCCCGGGACCGGTCGTGCCGACCGCGCCGACCCTCCTGGTCGTGCTGGTCGTTCTGGTTCGGGGACGAGCGCGTGCTCGGAACGAGAGACGAGGCGGCGTGGAACATTTGAGGCACCCTAGCGTCGTGCGCGGCTATTCGTAAAACGCCCCTGGTCATTCCTCGTTATTGCGCTCGGCGGCGCTGCCGGCAGAACGGGATAGGGCACAGGGCCGTCCGTGATGTCACACTTCATCCCGACTAAAAGGTGCATAACGCCGGTGGTGGACCCGCAGTTGACGCAAGGTGTCGGAGTTGCGGCCGCAATTCGAAATAACTGCGCAGGCATTGTGTGGACACGGAAACGGAGTTCCCCAATTCCCGCTGCGGACACCTGTGTCGACATGTGATCCGAACGACCCGCGACGCGTCGCCGGCCGACCCGCCGCGCGATGATGCGTCACGGGCCGCATAGGTGGGCCGGGTTGGTGGCACGATGGTCTCGGGAGTGCGGACCGACCGAGGGTGTGTGATCAGTTGTGGCCATCTCACTGTCAGTGGTGCTGCTGTTGGCGATCATCCTGGTGGTTCTGATCCGGGGCGGCTCGATCAAGGCGGGCCCGGCGATCGTCGCCATCCTGTTCGGCTTCTTCCTCGCCTCGACCGGCATGGCCCCGTCGATCAGCCGCTTCCTCGACTCGCTCGCCGACACGATCAACTCGATCAGCTTCTGAGCCCGGCGACCGGGTGCGAGGGGCGGGAGAAGCCCCGGGGAACGCCGAAGGCCCGGGGAGAGGAAACCGACCTCTCACCCGGGCCTTCGTCGTACAGAGCGGGCGACGGGAATCGAACCCGCGTAGCTAGTTTGGAAGACTAGTGCTCTACCATTGAGCTACGCCCGCACACGACGCGCCGCAGGTCAGCCGACCGCGGCACTGCAGGCATCGTAGCGGGTCCGCACCCCCTGTCGCACACCGTCTTTCCGCGCCGCGTCGCGGACCGCCCCGACGCCCGGCAAATGCGGCGGTCGGACGGCCTGCGGGCATGTACCCTACGTGTCGCACCAGACGGGGTGTGGCGCAGCTTGGTAGCGCGTCCGCTTTGGGAGCGGAAGGCCGTGGGTTCAAATCCCGCCACCCCGACCAGTACCGCGGTTCTCGTCCGCCCTCGCAGGCCGTCTCCGCGGTCACCTCGCTTGATCGCCTTTGGGGCGTGTCCCTGCTGCCGTTACTATGCAAGCTGCACGCCCGTGTGTCTCTTCCTGAAGTCCTCCGGGCGGCGAATTTGCGGGAGCCGGTCTGGCTCCGGCGGAAACCAAGATGTCAGCCCCCAAGGAGACCGAACCGTGAAGAGCGCCGTGGAGACCCTGAACCCGACTCGGGTTCGGCTCAGCATCGAGGTGCCCTTCGAGGAGCTCAAGGACAGCCTCGACGCGGCGTACAAGAAGATCAACCAGCAGGTCACGGTGAAGGGCTTCCGCAAGGGCAAGATTCCCGCCCGGGTCATCGACCAGCGCTTCGGCCGTGGCGCCGTGCTGGAGGAGGCCGTCAACGACGCGCTTCCGAAGTTCTACACCGAGGCGGTCAACGAGGCCGAGATCGACGTCCTCGGCCAGCCCGAGGTCGACATCACGGAGCTGAAGGACGGCGAGACGCTGAACTTCACCGCCGAGGTCGACGTCCGTCCCGCCCTCGAGCTCCCCGAGGACTTCTCCTCCATCGAGGTCGAGGTCGACGCCGTCGAGGTGACGGACGAGGACATCGACAAGTCGGTCGAGCAGCTCCGCGAGCGCTTCGCCTCGACCTCCCCGGTCGAGCGTGCCGCCGAGGACGGCGACGTCGTGACCGTCGACCTCGAGGCCAAGGTCGACGGCGAGGTCCTCGAGGACGGCGTCGCCAGCGGCGTCTCCTACACCATCGGCTCGGGCGAGCTGCTGGAAGGCATCGACGAGGCCGTCAAGGGCCTGGAGGCCGGCGGCGAGACCACCTTCACCTCCGAGCTGAAGGGCGGCTCGGCGGCCGGCAAGGAGGCCGAGGTCACCGTCAAGGTCACCCAGGTCGCCGCCCGCGAGCTGCCCGAGCTGGACGACGAGTTCGCGCAGCTCGCCTCCGAGTTCGACACCCTGGACGAGCTCAAGGCGGACAGCCGCAAGCGCCTCGAGAACATGAAGCAGTACGACCAGGCCACGCAGGCCCAGGAGCGCGTCCTCGAGAAGCTGCTGGAGCTCGTCGAGGTGCCCGTCCCCGAGAAGCTGCTCGAGGACGAGGTCAACACCCGCAAGCACAACCTGGAGCACCACCAGCTCGGCCAGATGGGCCTCGACCTCGACAAGTACCTGGAGATCCAGGGCAAGACCGCCGAGGAGTTCGAGACCGAGACCCGCGAGGCCGCGGTCAAGGGCATCAAGACCCAGTTCGTGCTCGACGAGCTCGTCAAGCGCGAGAAGCTGAACGTCAACCAGGAGGAGCTCACCGAGCACCTCATGCGCCGTGCCGCCTCCTCCGGCATGTCCCCCGACCAGTTCGCCCAGGCGGTCGTCGAGGGCGGCCAGGTTCCGCTCCTCGTCGGCGAGGTCGCCCGCGGCAAGGCGCTGGCCACGGTCGTCGAGTCCGCCACGGTGAAGGACACCAACGGCGAGGTCATCGACCTGGACGACGAGGACGAGGCCGAGGACGCCCCGGAGAGCGCGGAGGCCGTCGAGGCCGCTGCCGAGACCGAGGAGAAGCCCGAGGCCTGAGCCTCGAGCAGTTCCTGAAGCAGGTGCGACGGGCCCCGGGACTTCTGTCCCGGGGCCCGTCGTGCTCCCCGGGGAGGCGGGCGGCGCGCGGGCGGCCTACGCCCGCCCGCGGCCGGAACACGACCGGTGCCCCGCCCCGTAGCCCGAGCCCCCGGGCTACGCCCCCGGCGAACACCCAGCTCTCCGGGATTCCCCGAAGGGACCCGCGCGTTAGGGTCCATGAATACGAGGGCAGGGGAGTCCCCGTTGCCCCCGGCAGTACACGTGAGACGGCCCGGCGCCGTCGTAAGACGAGCAGGTGGATACGTGACGAATCTGATGCCCTCCGCCGCCGGCGAGCCTTCCATCGGTGGTGGCCTCGGCGACCAGGTATACAACCGGCTGCTCGGCGAGCGGATCATCTTCCTCGGCCAGCCGGTCGACGACGACATCGCCAACAAGATCACCGCACAGTTGCTGCTCCTTGCCGCCGACCCGGACAAGGACATCTACCTCTACATCAACAGCCCCGGCGGCTCCATCACGGCCGGTATGGCGATCTACGACACCATGCAGTTCATCAAGAACGACGTGGTGACCATCGCCATGGGCCTGGCCGCCTCCATGGGCCAGTTCCTGCTCAGCGCGGGCACCCCCGGCAAGCGCTTCGCGCTGCCGAACGCCGAGATCCTGATCCACCAGCCCTCCGCGGGCCTGGCCGGGTCGGCCTCGGACATCAAGATCCACGCCGAGCGGCTGCTGCACACCAAGAAGCGCATGGCCGAGCTGACCTCGCAGCACACCGGCCAGACGGTCGAGCAGGTCACCCGCGACTCGGACCGCGACCGCTGGTTCGACGCCTTCGAGGCCAAGGAGTACGGCCTCATCGACGACGTCATCCCCACGGCCGCCGGCATGCCGGGCGGCGGCGGTACCGGGGCGGCCTGAGCGTCGCCGCTGACGGCGGCAGGGTCGTCCAGGGTGCTCCCCGGAGCCCCCTGAGTCCCTGACCCCTCCGAGGCTCCAGGAGCCCGCTGAGGCCTCCCGGAGGCCCGGGAAGCCCCACGGGGCCCCCGGGCCACCCGGAGCCTCCCAGCGGGGCCCGGGGCCCCTCGGAAGCCGTCGGCGCCCCTCTCCAGCCCCTTCAGCCCACCGCCCCAGCCCTCTCTCCAGGAGACACCGTGAACGACTTCCCCGGCAGCGGCATCTACGCCCGCACCGAGGCCGAATACACCGGCCCCCGCGCCGAGTCCCGCTACGTCATCCCCCGCTTCGTCGAGCGCACCTCCCAGGGCATCCGCGAGTACGACCCGTACGCGAAGCTCTTCGAGGAGCGTGTGATCTTCCTCGGCGTGCAGATCGACGACGCCTCCGCCAACGACGTCATGGCGCAGCTGCTGTGCCTGGAGTCGATGGACCCGGACCGCGACATCTCCGTCTACATCAACAGCCCCGGCGGCTCCTTCACGGCGCTGACCGCGATCTACGACACCATGCAGTTCGTGAAGCCCGACATCCAGACGGTCTGCATGGGCCAGGCGGCCTCCGCCGCCGCGATCCTGCTGGCCGCCGGCACGCCGGGCAAGCGCATGGCGCTGCCGAACGCGCGCGTGCTGATCCACCAGCCGTACAGCGAGACCGGCCGCGGTCAGGTCTCCGACCTGGAGATCGCGGCCAACGAGATCCTCCGGATGCGCGGTCAGCTGGAGGACATGCTGGCCAAGCACTCGACCACGCCGATCGAGAAGATCCGCGAGGACATCGAGCGCGACAAGATCCTCACGGCCGAGGACGCGCTGTCGTACGGCCTGATCGACCAGATCATCTCCACCCGGAAGATGAACAACGACAACCTGCGTTGACGCACGGGGTCGTCCGGTTCGGACCCCCCTCGGTACGGTGTGACACGGTCCACGTCGCAGTGAACCGTGCCAAGGGGGGCCCGAACGGGGGGCCAGGCAAGGTACCGTCGGAATAAGGCAGCACCAGGAGCCGCTGGATTCGTAAGCGTCCAGTCGTCTCCCAGGCGAAGGGGAAGCACACCGTGGCACGCATCGGTGACGGCGGCGATCTGCTCAAGTGCTCGTTCTGCGGCAAGAGCCAGAAGCAGGTCAAGAAGCTCATCGCAGGGCCCGGTGTGTACATCTGCGACGAGTGCATCGATCTCTGCAACGAGATCATCGAGGAGGAGCTCGCCGAGACGAGCGAGGTCCGCTGGGAGGAACTCCCCAAGCCTCGCGAGATCTACGAGTTCCTCGAGGGCTACGTGGTGGGCCAGGAGCCCGCGAAGAAGGCCCTGTCGGTCGCGGTGTACAACCACTACAAGCGCGTCCAGGCCGGCGAGAACGGCGGCGGCCAAGGCCGTGAGGACGCCATCGAGTTGGCGAAGTCCAACATCCTCCTGCTCGGCCCCACCGGCTCGGGCAAGACGCTCCTCGCGCAGACCCTCGCCCGCATGCTGAACGTCCCGTTCGCCATCGCCGACGCGACGGCGCTGACCGAGGCGGGATACGTCGGCGAGGACGTCGAGAACATCCTGCTCAAGCTGATCCAGGCGGCCGACTACGACGTCAAGAAGGCCGAGACCGGGATCATCTACATCGACGAGATCGACAAGGTCGCGCGCAAGAGTGAAAACCCCTCCATCACGCGCGACGTGTCAGGCGAGGGCGTGCAGCAGGCGCTGCTGAAGATCCTGGAGGGCACCACCGCCTCGGTGCCGCCGCAGGGCGGCCGCAAGCACCCGCACCAGGAGTTCATCCAGATCGACACCACGAACGTGCTGTTCATCGTGGGCGGCGCGTTCTCGGGCCTGGAGAAGATCATCGAGACCCGGGCCGGCGCCAAGGGCATCGGCTTCGGCGCGACGATCCGCTCCAAGCGCGAGCTGGAGTCCAAGGACCAGTTCGAGGCCGTCATGCCCGAGGACCTGGTCAAGTTCGGCATGATCCCGGAGTTCATCGGCCGTCTGCCCGTGATCACCTCGGTCCACAACCTGGACCGTGAGGCGCTCCTGCAGATCCTGATCGAGCCGCGCAACGCCCTGGTGAAGCAGTACCAGCGGCTCTTCGAACTGGACGGCGTGGAGCTGGACTTCGAGCGCGAGGCGCTGGAGGCCATCGCCGACCAGGCCATCCTGCGCCAGACGGGCGCCCGCGGCCTGCGCGCCATCATGGAGGAAGTCCTCCAGGCGGTCATGTACGAGGTGCCGTCCCGCAAGGACGTGGCCCGCGTGGTCATCACGGCGGACGTCGTCCTCTCCAACGTCAACCCGACCCTGATCCCGCGGGACGCCCGCGGCGGCCGCGGCCCGGGCGAGCAGAAGACCGCCTGATCCGCACCTGCACGACGGAGGGGCCCCGGTCGACCGACCGGGGCCCCTCCGTCTGTTCCGTCTGTCGGAGCGGTGCTCCGGGTTGTCAGGCCTTGACGCGGACCTGGTCGCGCAGCTTCGTGGTGATGTCGATCGCCACGTCCTTGGTGATGCTCTTGGTGTTGTCGCCCGGGGACACCATGGCGATCGTGCTGTAGTCGGCCCAGACGCAGAACCAGTCGGTCGACTCCTTCTTGGTCAGCGAGTTGGTGCTCTTCAGCGACTGGCACTTCATGACCGCGCCGTCGATGTCGGCCTCCTCGGGCTGACCGATCAGCTCGGTCTTGCCCTGGGTGCTGCTCGACGAACCGGAGGAGTTGCTGCTCTGCAGTTCCTTCTGGATGACGGCGAAGTAGGTGTCGAGCGACGACTGGGGGTTCGCGATCTTGCCGTAGCCGCCCAGCATCGAGAACCCCCTGGCCGTCAGGAGCTCGGCCTGGCTCGGCAGGTCGGCGGGGTCGGGGTTCTGCGGGTCGTAGTCGCCGAAGTCGGCCGTCGACCACTGCCCGATGACGGCCTTGCCGTCCTTGACGCCGCTGGCCGTCAGGTACTTGGCGGTGTCCGCGCCGGTGCTCTCGCCGCCCTTGCCGACCCGCTTGTAGTCGGTGAGCGCGGTCGCCGGGGTGTCCAGTTTGTGTGGGCCGTCGTCCTTCAGGCCGCCGGCGCCGCCGCCTCCGCCGATCACGAAGTAGGCGCCGACGCCGATCGCCGCCACGACCGCGACCGCGCCGATGATCAGGCCCGTCTTCTTGCCGCCGCCGCCCGGCGGCGGGGGCTGCGGGACGCCGTAGGGAGGCTGGCCGTAGGGCGGCTGCTGGCCGTAGGGAGGGGTCGGCGGCTGGCCGTACGCCGGCTGCTGGCCGTAGGGCGGGGTCTGCGGGGGGACGCCCTGTGGGGGCTGGGCGGGATAGCCGTAGCCGGGCTGCGGAGCGGGGGGCTGCTGAGGGTGGCCGTAGCCGGGCTGGGGCGCCTGCGGCGGTTGGCCGTACGGACCGGGCTGTCCGTACGGTCCGGGCTGCTGGGGCTGCCCGCCGTACGGGCCCGGCTGGTTGTGACTCATTCCTGGGTTCCCCTCCAGATACTTATGTGATTTTCACATCCTGGCTCAAAGTAGATGCCTGCAAGGCGGCGGGGGCCCCACCGTTACACGGCAAACACGTTTCGGAACGGCCCCGTGACACCCCTAAACTGGGCCCGTGACCGAGAACGCTCAGCAGCAGCCATCAGCGCCCCACACCGAACTGCCGACCCAGTACGCGCCGGCCGATGTAGAGGGGCCGCTGTACGAGCGCTGGGTAGAGCGGGGCTACTTCGAGGCGGACGCCAAGAGCGAGAAGCCCCCGTACACGATCGTCATCCCCCCGCCGAACGTCACGGGCAGCCTGCACCTCGGACACGCCTTCGAGCACACGCTCATCGACGCCCTCACCCGCCGCAAGCGCATGCAGGGCTTCGAGACGCTCTGGCAGCCCGGCATGGACCACGCCGGCATCGCCACCCAGAACGTCGTCGAGCGTGAACTGGGCAAGGAGGGCAAGTCCCGTCACGACCTCGGCCGGGAGGCGTTCGTCGAGCGCGTCTGGCAGTGGAAGGGCGAGTCCGGCGGCCAGATCAGCGGCCAGATGCGCCGCCTCGGCGACGGCGTCGCGTGGTCCCGTGAGCGCTTCACCATGGACGAGGGCCTGTCCCAGGCCGTCCAGACCATCTTCAAGCGGCTCTACGACGACGAGCTGATCTACCGCGCCGAGCGCATCATCAACTGGTGTCCGCGCTGTCTGACGGCGATCTCGGACATCGAGGTCGAGTACCAGGACGACGACGGCGAGCTCGTCTCCATGAAGTACGGCGAGGGCGACGACACGATCGTCGTCGCCACCACGCGCGCGGAGACGATGCTCGGCGACACGGCCGTCGCCGTCCACCCCGACGACGAGCGCTACAAGCACCTGATCGGCAAGCTGATCCGGCTGCCGCTGACGGACCGTTCCATCCCGGTCGTCGCCGACACCCACGTCGACCCCGAGTTCGGCACCGGCGCGGTCAAGGTGACCCCGGCGCACGACCCGAACGACTTCGAGATCGGCCGGCGCCACGACCTGCCGTCGCTCACCGTCATGGACGAGCACGCGGTCATCACCGCCCACGGCCCCTTCCAGGGCCTGGACCGGCTCGAGGCCCGCTCCGCCATCGTCGCCGCGCTGCGCGCCGAGGGCCGGATCGTCGCCGAGAAGCGCCCGTACGTCCACTCCGTCGGCCACTGCTCGCGCTGCAAGACCACCATCGAGCCGCGCCTGTCCATGCAGTGGTGGGTCAAGGTCGGCCCGCTGGCGAAGGCCGCCGGTGACGCCGTCCGCGACGGCCGCGTCAAGATCCACCCGCAGGAGATGGAGAAGCGGTACTTCGACTGGGTCGACAACCTCCACGACTGGTGCATCTCACGGCAGTTGTGGTGGGGTCACCGCATCCCCGTCTGGTACGGGCCGAACGGCGAGGTCGTCTGCGTCGGTCCGGACGACGAGGCGCCGACCGGCGAGGGATGGCGGCAGGACACCGACGTCCTCGACACCTGGTTCTCCTCCGGCCTGTGGCCCTTCTCGACGCTCGGCTGGCCCGAACAGACCGAGTCGCTCGCGAAGTTCTACCCGAACTCCGTCCTGGTCACCGGCTACGACATCCTCTTCTTCTGGGTCGCCCGGATGATGATGTTCGGCCTGTACGCGATGGACGGCACCCCGCCGTTCCACACCATCGCCCTGCACGGGATGGTCCGCGACCAGTTCGGCAAGAAGATGTCGAAGTCCTTCGGCAACGCGGTCAATCCGCTGGACTGGATGGACAAGTACGGCTCCGACGCGCTCCGCTTCACCCTCGCGCGCGGCGCCAACCCCGGCGTCGACGTCCCGATCGGCGAGGACTGGGTCCAGGGCTCGCGCAACTTCGCCAACAAGATCTGGAACGCGACGCGCTTCGCGCTGATGAACGGCGCCACGGTCGACGGCCCGCTGCCGGACGCCTCGCAGATGTCGGCGGCCGACCGCTGGATCCTCTCCCGTCTCAACTCCGTCGTCGCGGAAGTCGACGCGCTCTACGAGGACTACCAGTTCGCGAAGCTCTCCGACGCGCTGTTCCACTTCGCCTGGGACGAGGTCTTCGACTGGTACGTCGAGCTGTCCAAGACGACGTTCATGGCCGGCGGGGAGCCCGCGAAGGTCTCCGGCCGCGTCCTCGGCGAGGTCCTCGACGTCACGCTGAAGCTGCTGCACCCGATCGTCCCGTTCGTCACGGAGACCCTCTGGACGACGCTGACCGGCGGCGAGTCCGTCGTCATCGCCGAGTGGCCGACCGCTGTGTTCGTTCCTGGGGCCGACGCCCCGGGGGGCTTCCGGGACGCCGCCGCTGAGCGTGAGATCGAGAGCCTTCAGTCGGTCATCACCGAGGTCCGCCGTTTCCGCGCCGACCAGGGTCTCCAGCCGGGCCAGCGGGTCCCCGCCCGCCTGACGCTCGACGGCACGGCGCTGGCGTCCCACGAGGCCGCCATCCGGCAGCTGCTGCGCCTGCAGCCCGAGGGCGAGAGCTTCTCCGCCACGGCTACCCTGCCGGTCGCGGGCGCCACGGTCGCGCTGGACCTGTCCGGCACGATCGACGTGGCCGCGGAGCGCAAGCGGCTCGCCAAGGACCTGGCCGCCGCCGAGAAGGAGAAGGCCCAGGCGGGCGCCAAGCTCGGCAACGAGGCGTTCCTGGCGAAGGCCCCGGACAACGTGGTCGACAAGATCCGCACCCGCCTCGCCAAGGCGGACGAGGACATCGCCCGTATCCAGGCCCAGCTGGAGCGTCTGCCGCAGGCGTAGGACACCGCATCGGGCGAAGGCCCCCGGGACCGGCACGGTTCCGGGGGCCTTCGCCCACCTCCGCCCACCTCTGTCACCGCCCGTCCGTAGACTGGGCCCGTGAGCGAGCTCCCCCCGAACGGCAACCCAGACGACCTGCCCGCCCCCTTCGAGCCCCTCGATCCCTTCGACGAGATCATCGCCGAGGAGACCGACCGTGACCCCGACCTCGCGGTGATCGAAGCCGGCAGCCGCACCCTGCGCACCCAGGGCGGCGCGCCGCAGTCCGACACGCCCGCGCGCCCCACGGACCCGGAGGTCGACAAGGCCCTGCGCGAGGTCGAGGCCGAGCTGGCCACCCGCTGGGGCGAGACCAAGCTGGAGCCCTCCGTCGACCGCATCGCCGCGCTGATGGACGTGCTGGGGGAGCCGCAGCGCTCGTACCCCTCGATCCACATCACCGGCACCAACGGCAAGACGTCGACCGCACGCATGATCGAGGCGCTGCTCGGCGCCTTCGAACTGCGCACCGGCCGTTACACGAGCCCCCACGTCCAGTCGATCACCGAGCGGATCAGCCTGGACGGCGCCCCCCTCTCCGCCGAGCGGTTCATCGAGACGTACGACGACGTCAAGGCGTACGTCGAGATGGTCGACGGCATGCAGGAGTACCGGCTGTCGTTCTTCGAGGTGCTGACCGGCATGGCCTACGCGGCCTTCGCCGACGCGCCCGTCGACGTCGCCGTGGTGGAGGTCGGCATGGGCGGCTCGTGGGACGCCACGAACGTGATCGACGGCGACGTGGCCGTCGTCACGCCCATCGATCTCGACCACACCGACCGACTCGGCGAGACGCCCGGGGCGATCGCCGCCGAGAAGGGCGGGATCATCAAGCAGGACGCCACGGTCATCCTCGCCCAGCAGCCCGTCGACGCGGCGCAGGTGCTGCTGAGGAAGGCCGTCGAGGTCGACGCCACGGTCGCCCGGGAAGGGCTGGAGTTCGGGGTCGTCGCCCGCCAGGTCGCCGTCGGCGGACAGCTCGTCACCCTGCGCGGCCTCGGCGGCGAGTACCCCGAGGTGTACCTGCCGCTGCACGGCCCCTACCAGGCGCACAACGCGGCCGTCGCGCTCGCCGCCGTCGAGGCGTTCTTCGGCGTCGGCTCCCAGCGGCCCGAACCGCTCGACATCGACACCGTGCGCAAGGCGTTCGCGGCGGTGTCCTCGCCGGGCCGCCTCGAGGTCGTCCGGCGCTCCCCGACCGTCGTGCTGGAGGCCGCGCACAACCCGGCCGGCGCCCGCGCCACCGCCGAGGCCGTCGGCGAGGCCTTCGACTTCTCCCGACTGATCGGCGTGGTCGGGGCCAGCGCGGACAAGAACGTCCGGGGACTCCTCGAGGCCTTCGAGCCGATCTTCGCCGAGGTCGTGGTCACCCAGAACACGAGCCATCGCGCGATGGACGCCGACGAGCTCGCCGCGATCGCCGTCGAGGTGTTCGGCGACGACCGCGTCCAGGTCGAGCCCCGGCTGCCGGACGCCCTCGAGGCGGCCATCACGCTCGCCGAGGAAGAGGGCGAGTTCGCCGGCGGGGGCGTGCTCGTCACCGGTTCCGTCATCACTGTCGGCGAGGCCCGACTGCTCCTCGGGAAGGGCTGAGGACACCATGCGCACTCTCTGTTCCTCGACCCTGATCGGCGAGTTCTTCGTCATCGGCTTCGCCGGCCTGGTCGCCATGAAGGACGCCGACCTGTCCACGTCCACGGTGTGGACGGTCTGCGGCGTCGCCATGCTCCTCAGCGTGCTGCTGTGCGGCGTGGTCACCCGGCCCGGGGGCGTCGCCCTCGGCTGGGCGCTGCAGATCGCTCTCGTCGCCTCCGGGTTCTTCGTCCCGATCATGTTCTTCATGGGAGTGCTCTTCGGCGCGCTGTGGTGGGCTTCGGTGCACTACGGCAGGAAGGTCGACGAGGCGAAGGCGCGCTTCGCCGCGCAGGCCGCAGGCCCCTCCCCGGACCCTGCTGACGCTGTGTGACAAACGCCGGGACACGCCCTGTAACCTCATCCCACCGCACCCGCCGGCGCCGCCACCCGGCGCCGGAGCATCGGCACAGCACACCGGTAGTAGAAGGAGTTCCCTCGTGAGCCAGCGCACCCTCGTCCTGCTCAAGCCCGACGCCGTCCGTCGTGGCCTGACCGGCGAGATCATCAGCCGTATCGAGCGCAAGGCCGGCTGGCGGATCACGGCGCTGGAGCTGCGCACCCTGGACCAGGACACGCTGGAGCAGCACTACGGCGAGCACAAGGGCAAGCCCTTCTACGAGCCGCTGGTGCAGTTCATGGCCTCCGGCCCGGTCGTCGCGCTGATCGTCGAGGGCGATCGGGTCATCGAGGGCGTGCGCGCGCTGGCCGGCCCGACCGACCCGATCGCCGCCGCGCCCGGCTCCATCCGCGGCGACTACGGTGTGATCGTCCGCGAGAACCTGATCCACGCGTCCGACTCCGAGGAGTCGGCCGAGCGCGAGGTGAAGATCTTCTTCCCCGGTCGCGCCTGATCCGGAGGGCTTTCGCAGCGATTGAACGGGCGATCGAGGGAACGTGAGCCCCCGAACGCCCGTCTCCGGAAGCGAACCCACACAGCATCTGCAAACAATGGCGGAGACCGCTCCGCAGTGTTCGTGCAGGCGCGTTTACGATGGAAGCCTTCACGTCACAGCACCCACCTCGCCGACCTGAAAAGCCCTCAAAGCTCATGGAAGGCCAGTCGAATCCTGATGGGGAACTCAATGTCGTTCATCGGCCGTGACATGGCTGTCGACCTCGGGACCGCCAACACGCTGGTGTACGTCAGGGGTCGCGGGATCGTACTCAACGAGCCGTCCGTCGTCGCGATCAACACCAACACCGGTGGCATCCTCGCGGTCGGCGCCGAAGCGAAGAAGATGATCGGGCGCACGCCGGGCAACATCGTCGCCGTGCGTCCGCTGAAGGACGGCGTGATCGCCGACTTCGAGATCACCGAGCGGATGCTCCGTTACTTCATCCTGAAGATCCACAAGCGGCGGTATCTGGCTCGGCCGCGGGTCGTCGTCTGCGTGCCCTCGGGCATCACGGGCGTCGAGCGCCGTGCCGTCATCGAGGCGTCGACCCAGGCCGGCGCCCGCCAGGTGCACATCATCGAGGAGCCCATGGCCGCGGCCATCGGTTCCGGCCTGCCGGTCCACGAGGCCACGGGCAACATGGTGGTGGACATCGGCGGCGGCACGACGGAGGTCGCGGTCATCTCGCTCGGCGGCATCGTCACCGCCCAGTCCATCCGCGTCGCGGGTGACGAGCTGGACAGCTCGATCATCCAGCACATCAAGAAGGAGTACTCGCTCCTCCTCGGTGAGCGGACGGCTGAGCAGATCAAGATCACGATCGGTTCCGCCTACGACCTCGACGACGACCAGCACACCGAAATCCGCGGCCGTGACCTCGTGTCCGGGCTGCCCAAGACCGTCGTCATCTCGGCCGCCGAGGTGCGCAAGGCGATCGAGGAACCGGTCAACGCGATCGTCGACGCCGTGAAGACCACCCTCGACAAGTGTCCGCCGGAGCTGTCCGGCGACATCATGGACCGCGGAATCGTTCTGACCGGCGGCGGAGCCCTGCTGCGCGGGCTGGACGAGCGGCTGCGCCGGGAGACCGGCATGCCCATCCACATCGCGGAGGACCCGCTGGACAGCGTGGCGCTCGGCTCCGGCAAGTGCGTCGAGGAGTTCGAGGCGCTCCAGCAGGTCCTGGACGCCGCGCCGCGCAGATGACGTAACGCTTCGATTCCGCCGTACGGGATGATCTCCTCTCGTGCGGCGGATCGTTGATCCAGAGGCATAAGCTCCGACAAAAGCGCCCTTGGCCATCCTGGCCCGGGGCTGCCCGACTTAACCATTCCGATTCCCGGAACCCGACACCTGCTTCCTGATTCCTGTTCTTGGTTTTTTCTCGAGGAAGGGCACGGCCGCCGCACGTGAGGGACACACGAGAGAGCCGGCTGCTCCTGGTGCTGCTGATCGCCGTCGCGTTCGCGCTGATCACGGTGGACATCCGCGGCGGGGAGGACTCCCCGGTCGACGGTGCCCGGCAGGCCGCGGCCGCGGCCTTCGGCCCGATCGAGGACGGCGTGGCGTCGGCGGTGGACCCCGTCGGCAACGCCGTCTCCGCCGTCCGCGACTCCGGTGAACGGCACGACCGGCTCACCGATCTGGAGCAGGAGAACGCGGCTCTCAAGGCGAAGCTCGGCAGCGACGACCGCAACCGCAGCCGACTGGCGCAGCTCGACAAGACGCTGAAGATCGCCGGCGCCGGCCAGTACGGCATCAAGGGCGCGGAGGTCATCGCGATAGGAGCGGCCCAGGGCTTCTCCTGGACCATCACCATCGACATCGGCGCGCGGGACGGCGTCAAGCGCGACATGACGGTCCTCAACGGGGACGGGCTGGTCGGGCGGGTCACCACCGTCGGCCCGAACACCGCGACCGTCCTGCTGGCCAGCGACCCCGACTTCACCGTCGGCACCCGGATGGAGGCGTCCGACGAGCTCGGCTTCGCCTCAGGGCAGGGCGACCGGCCGCTGCGCGTCGAACTCCTCAACGGCAAGGCCGACGTGAAGAAGGGCGACCGGCTGGTCACCTTCGGCTCGCAGGCCGACAAGCCCTTCGTGCCCGGCGTCCCCGTCGGCATCGTCTCCCGCGTCGACCCGTCCGGCGGCGACCTCACCCGCACCCTCTATGTCACGCCGTACGTCAGCTACACCAAGCTCGACATCGTGGGCGTCGTCGTCGAGGCCCCGAAGAAGGATCCGCGCGACACCGTGCTCCCCTCGAAGCCCAAACCGGTCCCCACGCCGACGGTGACCGTCACGGTCACGCCGAGCGCGAACGCACCCGAAGACGGCCAGCAGCAGTAGGAGCTGACAACCCCCATGCGCGTCAACCGGATCCTGCTCTCCGTTCCGCTGGTCGTGGTCGCCCTGGTGATCCAGGTGAGCGTCCTCGCCCGCCTCCACCTCCCGGGGGCCGTCCCCGACCTGCTCCTGCTCACCGTCCTGGGCCTCGCCATGGTGTACGGCCATGTCGGCGGCGCCCTCGTCGGCTTCGGCGCCGGCCTGCTCGCCGACCTGGCGCCCCCCGCCGACCACGCCGCCGGCCGCTACGCCCTCGTGCTGTGCGTGATCGGTTACCTCGCAGGGCTCGCCAAGCCCGAGACCGGGCAGATCAAGTCGGCCACCGGTCCGATGGTCGTGGTGGTCGGCGCCGCCATCGGCTCCACCCTGCTGTACGCCGGGGTGGGCGCCCTCGTCGGCGACACCGCCGCCCGCCATGTCGGCCTCACCGGGCTGCTGTTCACGGCCGCGCTGTACGACCTGCTGCTCGCGCCGTTCGTGGTCCCCGCGATCATGTTCCTGGCGCGGCGCGCCGACAACGACCCCCTCGCGGAGACCAACTCCGCGGCCAACAGCCCCGACATCTCCTCCGGCTGGCTCTCCTCCGGGACGGGTCTGCGGATCGGCGGGCAGCGAGGCGGCCTCAAGCTGAAGGCGGCCAAGTCACGGGCGACCCGGGCGGGCCGCATCAAGGGGGTCAAGCGGCTGTGAGCGCCGGTGCCCGCGCGCTGAGCGCGTCCGTGCAGGAATCACCCGAACGGGGCAAGGTCAGGCGGAACGAGGCCTCACAGGCCGGTCGTTCATCATTCGTCCGCGCACACACGTTCGCGCACCGAGAGGGGGAGCAGCCGCAGTGACCAACATCCCCGAGACCGGTCGGACCCCACGGGTCCAGATCCGGCTCGTCGTGATCCAGATCCTCGTCCTCTCCCTGCTCGGCACCCTCGGCGGCCGCCTGTGGTACCTCCAGATCCGGGAGGGCGCGGCGTACGCCAAGGAGGCCTCCGGCAACCACGTCCAGCAGGTCGTCGAGCCCGCCGTGCGCGGCTCGATCCTGGACGCGCGCGGGGTGCCCCTCGCCGACAACGAGACACGGCTCGTGGTCTCCGCCTCCCGCACCGACCTGCTGAAGCAGAAGGACGACGGCGCGGCGGTCCTGGCCAAGCTCGCGGGGGTCCTCGGCATGAAGCCGGACGAGGTCGCGCAGAAGGTCCGGCTGTGCGACGCGAAGACCCCCCAGCCCTGCTGGAACGGCTCGCCGTACCAGCCGATCCCCATCACCGACGAGGCGACGGCCAAGCAGGCCCTCCAGATCCGCGAACGCGCCGAGGACTTCCCGGGCATCACGGCCGAGCCCGAGGCCGTGCGTCGTTACGCGGCCCCCGGCAACGCCAACACCGCCCAGGTCCTCGGCTATCTCTCGCCGGTCACCGACGACGAGATCACCAAGGCCCAGGACAGCGACTCGCCCTACCTGCGTTCCGACCAGGTCGGCCGCTCCGGCCTGGAGCGCCAGTACGACAAGGAGCTGCGCGGCAAGGCCGGCGTCACCCGCTACGAGGTCGACAACCTCGGCCGTGTCATCGGCGAGGCCGAGGCGGACGAGGCGCAGCCCGGCGCCAACCTCGTCACCAGCATCGACGCCCGCGTCCAGCGGGTCGCCGAGTACGAGCTGAGCAACGCGATGAAGGTGGCCCGCCAGTCCTTCGACAAGATCACCGGCGAGAACTACAAGGCCGACTCCGGGGCGGTCGTGGTGATGGAGGCCAAGACCGGCCGGGTCGTCGCCATGGCGTCCGCCCCGGCCTACGACCCCAACGTCTGGGTCGGCGGGATCTCCGCCAAGGACTACCGGAAGCTCACCGGCAAGAACTCCGACTACCCGCTGCTCAACCGGGCCATACAGGGTCAGTCGGCGCCCGGTTCGACGTTCAAGGTGGTCTCCACGGCCGCCGCGGTCGAGGCGGGCTACGAGTGGGACGGCGGCTACCCGTGCACCAGCTCGTACTCGGTGGGCGGCCAGGTCTTCAAGAACTTCGAGGGGGAGAGTTTCGGCCCCATCTCGCTCGGCCGGGCCCTCGAGGTCTCCTGCGACACCGTCTTCTACGGCCTCGCGGACCGGGAGTGGAAGAAGGACGGCGGCATCAACCCGAAGAAGGGTGAGCCCAAGGACTACTTCTACAAGGCGGCCCACCAGTTCGGCCTCGGCAAGGAGACCGGCGTCGACCTGCCCAACGAGGTCACCGGCCGTGTCCCGGACCGTCAGTGGAAGGAGTCCTACTGGAAGGCCAACAAGGACTCCTGGTGCAAGTACGGCAAAAAGGGCGGCACCTACGTCGAGATGATCGCGTACGAGAACTGCCTCGAGGGCAACAAGATGCGCGAGGGCGACTCGATCAACTACTCCATCGGTCAGGGCGACACCCTCGTCACCCCGGTCCAGGAGGCCGTGATCTACGGGGCGCTCGCCAACGGCGGCACGATGTACACCCCGACCATCGGCAAGGCCATCGTCAGCGCCGACGGCAAGACCGTCCAGGAGATCAAGCCCAAGCCCAAGGGCCGGCTGCCGGTCGACAAGGCCACGATCAAGGGCATGGACGCCGCCCTGGAGGGCGTGGTCACCCGCGGTACCGCCGCCTGGAAGTTCGGCGGCTGGCCGCAGAAGGAGATCCCGCTGCACGCCAAGACCGGTACCGCGGAGGTCTACGGCAAGCAGACGACGTCCTGGCTGGCGACGTACAGCAAGGACTACACGGTCGTCATGACGATCGCTCAGGCCGGTACCGGTTCGGGCGCCTCCGGTGAGGCCGTGCGGCACATCTACAACGCGATGTACGGCGTCTCGGACGACGGCAAGATCGACAAGAAGAACGCCCTGCTGCCCGCCCCGCAGGTCGGTCTGCCGAAGGTCCAGGCGGACGGCACGATCAAGTCCCCGAAGGTCTCGAAGGACCCGGCCAAGGAGCAGCGCGCCAGCCAGCAGACCGCTCCGAAGCCGGATGAGACGCAGACCGCGGCCACCGTCCAGCAGAACACCGATCCCAACCGCGACACCCGCAGGCGACGGCGCAAGAGGGGAAGCCGGAGGATGTGCACATGAGCGGCGCGAACGGTTTCTCCGTCTCCGGATACGGGCCCGAGCGGGCCGGCTGGACCCGGGTCTTCGCCCGAGACTCGCTGGCCCGGCGGCTGGACTGGCCGATTCTGACGTCGGCGATCGCCCTGTCCCTGATCGGCTCGCTCCTGGTCTTCTCGGCGACCCGCAACCGCACCGAGATCAACCAGGGCGACCCGTACTACTTCCTCATCCGCCACCTCATGAACACCGGCATCGGGATCTGCCTGATGATCGGCACGGTCTGGCTCGGCCACCGCTCCCTGCGCAACGCGGTACCGGTCCTCTACGGCCTCTCGCTCATGGGGATCCTCGCGGTGCTGACCCCGCTCGGCTCGACGGTCAACGGCGCGCACTCCTGGATCGTGATCGGCGGCGGCTTCTCGCTCCAGCCCTCCGAGTTCGTGAAGATCACGATCATCCTGGGGATGGCGATGCTGCTCGCGGCCCGGGTCGACGCGGGCGACAAGCTCTACCCCGACCACCGCACGGTGCTCCAGGCCCTCGGCCTCGCGGCCGTCCCCATGCTGATCGTGATGCTGATGCCCGACCTCGGGTCCGTCATGGTCATGGTGATGATCGTGCTGGGGGTGCTGCTGGCCTCCGGAGCCTCCAACCGCTGGGTCTTCGGACTGCTCGGCGCGGGCGCGGCCGGTGCCGTCGCCGTATGGCAGCTGCACATCCTGGACGACTACCAGATCGCCCGCTTCGCCGCCTTCGCCAACCCCAGCCTCGACCCCGCGGGCGTCGGCTACAACACCAACCAGGCCCGCATCGCGATCGGCTCCGGCGGTCTCTCCGGCGCCGGTCTGTTCCACGGCTCGCAGACGACGGGCCAGTTCGTCCCGGAACAGCAGACGGACTTCGTCTTCACCGTCGCGGGCGAGGAACTGGGGTTCCTGGGCGCGGGTCTGATCATCGTCCTGCTCGGTGTGGTCCTGTGGCGCGCGTGCCGCATAGCGCGTGAGACCACGGAGCTGTACGGCACGATCGTCGCCGCGGGGATCGTGGCCTGGTTCGCCTTCCAGTCCTTCGAGAACATCGGGATGACTCTGGGGATCATGCCCGTGACGGGTCTGCCGCTGCCCTTCGTCTCCTACGGAGGCACGTCGATGTTCGCCGTCTGGGTGGCGGTGGGACTGCTGCAGTCCATCCGGGTGCAGCGGCCGATGTCCGCGTAAACGCGCGGAGACCTTGCGGTTTTCCCCGAGTTCGGCCGGTATCCGGGCCCGTACGCCCTGCCGTGCGGGCCCGACTCCGACTAGATTCAGTTCATGGCGGAGACGAAACGCGAGATCGAGCGCAAGTACGAATCCGATGACAGCGGGCTGCCCGACCTCACCGGCGTGGCCGGAGTCGCGTCCGTCCTCGACCAGGGCGTCGCCGAGCTGGACGCGATCTACTACGACACGTCCGACCTGCGCCTGGCAGCGGCGTCCATCACCCTGCGCCGTCGCACCGGCGGGTCCGACGCCGGCTGGCACCTGAAACTCCCCGTCGCCGCCGGCGTCCGGGACGAGATCCGGGCCCCGCTCTCCGACGGCGTGCCCGACGAGCTCGCCGGGCTGGTGCGCTCCCGCGTCCGCGAGGGGCAGCTCGTGCCCGTGGTGCGGCTCCGCTCGGAGCGCGACGTCCGCCTACTCCTCGACGCCGAGGGCCGGCTGCTCGCCGAGGCCAGCGTGGACGCCGTCCGGGCGGACCGGCTGTTCGGCGGCGAGGGCAGGGCCCAGTGGACCGAGATCGAGGTGGAGCTCGCCGACGGCGGCGATCCGGCCCTGCTCGACAAGCTGGACAAGAAGCTGCGCAAGGCGGGCGTGCGGCCCTCGAAGTCGGCTTCGAAGCTCGCGCGGGCTCTGGCGGAGACGGCGCCCAGGAAGAAGCGGGCCAGGGCGAAGGCGGCTGCCGAGGGCGACGAGATGAAGGCGGCGGCGAAGGGGAAGGGCGAGGCCAGCGGAAAGGGCGACGGCAAGGCGAAGGGCCACGCCAAGGGGAAGCCGGCGGTCGAGGCGGAAGGGGCGGGGCGCACGGCCCCGGACCGGGAGCCCGTGACCGCCGGTGATCATGTACTGGCGTACCTCCGTGCGCAGCGGGACGCGATCCTCGCGCTGGATCCGGCCGTCCGCCAGGACACCGAGGACGCCGTGCACGACATGCGTGTGGCCACCCGCCGGCTGCGCAGCACCTTCCGCTCCTTCCGCAAGGTCCTCGACCGGGGCGTCACCGACCCGATCGGCGTCGAGCTGAAGTGGCTGGCCGGCGAACTGGGCGTGGGCCGCGACCAGGAGGTGCTGGCCGAACGCCTCGGCGAAGGCCTCGACGGCCTGCCGGGCGCCCTCGTCTCCGGCCCGGTCGGCGAACGGCTGCAGACCTGGGCCAAGGCCCAGCACCACGGCTCCCGCCGCCGGCTGCTGGGCGTCCTCGACTCCGCGCGCTACCTGGCCCTGCTGGACGCCCTCGACGCCTTCGTCGCCGAACCGCCGCTGCGGACCGCCGCCGAGGGCAAGCCCGCCAAGGTGCTCGCCAAGGCCGTGCGACGGGATTTCGGGAAGGTGTCCGACCTCGTCGAACAGGCCCTTCAGGCACCGCCGGGCCGCGACCGCGACGAGGGCCTGCACGAGGCGCGCAAGAAGGCCAAGCGGACCCGGTACGCGGCGGAGACGGCGACCCCGGCGATCGGCCGGCCGGCCAAGGCGCTGGCCAAGTCCATGAAGTCGCTGCAGAGCCTGCTCGGTGAGCACCAGGACAGCGTCATGGCCCGGCAGACCCTGCGCGAGCTGTCCGCCGTGGCGCACGCGGCGGGCGAGAGCGCGTTCACGTACGGGCTCCTGTACGGACGGGAGGAACGGCGGGCCGAGCTGGTGGAGCAGGAGCTGCCGGCGGCCTGGGAGCGGATCCGCGGGGCGACGGAGGTTTGACGGCGGACCGCGGCGGTCCTTACGAGGGTGGGGGAGTCCTGCGGCCGGGTTAGGCTAGATGGTCACCCCCCAGCCTCCGCCCGGGGGGACCCCCCAGTCCGCTCACGAAGGTGCCCCCGCGATGTCTGTCGAGTCGGTCTTCCCGCAGCTCGAAGCACTGCTCCCGCATGTGCAGAAGCCGATCCAGTACGTGGGCGGCGAGCTCAACTCCACGGTCAAGCCCTGGGAGTCCTCGGACGTCCGCTGGGCGCTGATGTACCCGGACGCGTACGAGGTCGGCCTGCCCAACCAGGGCGTCATGATCCTCTACGAGGTGCTGAACGAGCAGGAGGGCGTCCTCGCCGAGCGCACCTACAGCGTGTGGCCGGACCTGGAGGCGCTGATGCGGGAGCACGCCGTCCCGCAGTTCACCGTGGACAGCCACCGTCCGGTGAAGGCCTTCGACGTCTTCGGTCTGTCCTTCTCCACGGAGCTGGGCTACACGAACATGCTGACCGCCCTGGACCTGGCCGGCATCCCGCTGGAGGCCGCGGACCGCACGATCGACGACCCGATCGTCCTCGCGGGCGGCCACGCGGCCTTCAACCCCGAGCCGATCGCCGACTTCATCGACGCGGCGGTCATCGGCGACGGCGAACAGGCCGTCCTCGACATGACGAAGATCATCCGCGAGTGGAAGGCCGAGGGCCGGCCCGGTGGCCGCGAGGAGGTCCTCCTGCGCCTCGCGAAGACGGGCGCGGTGTACATCCCGCGGTTCTACGACGTCGAGTACCTGCCGGACGGCCGGATCGCGCGTGTGGTGCCGAACAGGTCGGGCGTGCCGTGGCGTGTGTCCAAGCACACCGTCATGGACCTCGACGAGTGGCCCTACCCCAAGCAGCCGCTGGTCCCGCTCGCCGAGACGGTCCACGAGCGCATGTCGGTGGAGATCTTCCGCGGCTGCACCCGGGGCTGCCGTTTCTGCCAGGCCGGCATGATCACCCGCCCGGTGCGCGAGCGGTCCATCACGGGCATCGGCGAGATGGTCGAGAGGGGTCTGAAGGCCACCGGCTTCGAGGAGGTCGGCCTGCTCTCGCTGTCGAGCGCCGACCACAGCGAGATCGGCGAGGTCGCCAAGGGACTCGCGGACCGCTACGAGGAGGACAAGATCGGTCTGTCCCTCCCCTCCACCCGCGTGGACGCCTTCAACGTCGACCTGGCGAACGAGCTGACGCGCAACGGCCGCCGCTCGGGCCTGACGTTCGCGCCCGAGGGCGGCTCGGAGCGCATGCGCAAGGTCATCAACAAGATGGTCTCCGAGGAGGACCTGATCCGCACCGTCTCCACCGCGTACGGAAACGGCTGGCGTCAGGTGAAGCTGTACTTCATGTGCGGCCTTCCCACGGAGACGGACGAGGACGTCCTGCAGATCGCCGACATGGCGATGAACGTGATCGCCGAGGGCCGTAAGGTCTCCGGCCAGAACGACATCCGCTGCACGGTCTCCATCGGCGGGTTCGTGCCCAAGCCGCACACCCCCTTCCAGTGGGCCCCGCAGCTCTCCGCCGAGGAGACGGACGCGCGCCTGCAGAAGCTCCGGGACAAGATCCGCGGCGACAAGAAGTACGGCCGCTCCATCGGCTTCCGCTACCACGACGGCAAGCCCGGCATCGTCGAGGGCCTGCTCTCGCGCGGCGACCGCCGCATCGGCGCGGTCATCCGGGCCGTCTACGAGGACGGCGGCCGTTTCGACGGCTGGCGCGAGCACTTCTCCTACGACCGCTGGATGAGCTGCGCCGACAAGACGCTGCCCGCCTTCGGCGTGGACGTCGACTGGTACACGACCCGGGAGAAGACGTACGAGGAGGTCCTGCCCTGGGACCACCTGGACTCGGGCCTCGACAAGGACTGGCTCTGGGAGGACTGGCAGGACGCCCTCGACGAGACCGAGGTCGAGGACTGCCGCTGGACCCCCTGCTTCGACTGCGGCGTCTGCCCGGCGATGGACACCCACATCCAGATCGGCCCGACCGGCCAGAAGCTGCTGCCGCTGACCGTGAAGCAGCCGGCGGGCAGCGGGCACGCGCACTGAGTCCGGCGAACGGCCCCCCTCTCCCGGCGGAAAGGGGGGCCTTCGACGTCAGGTGGCGCGGCGGAGGCTGTCGTTGCTTCCCGGTTCCGGGGAGTTCAACGGCTGCCAGGCCAGGGTCGGGAACGCGGGGTCGGGACAGGTCAGGGTTGCCCGGCCGGCGACCTGGCTCGCCCTGCAGATGATCTCGAAGACCTGGCCCGTGGTGGTCAGGACGTCGATCTTGATCCCCGCCAGGTCCTGCGCGCCCTGACTGTGCTCGTTGATCGACACCCCGCAGGCGAAACCCGCCGCGCCTCCGTTCGGATACCCGGTCCTGGTGCTGAGGTCGGTCCACCGCAGGAGGTGGTCGGCGTTGGGGCGGACGTCGCGGATGCCCGCGTAGGTGAAACCGCCGGTCACCGCACCGCGGACCTCGTACACCTGCTGGTCCTGGTAGGCGTCGATGTCGACGCACGGTCCCGTCGGGCCGGTACTGCCCGGCTGACCCGGCTGACCCGGTTCGCCCGGGGCGCCGGTCGGGCCCGTCGGACCGGTGGCGCCCCGGGGACCCCTCGGGCCGCGGCACCTGTCCTTGCCGCCGGCCTGACTTGCACGGTGCGGTTTCGGCTTGCACTTGTCGCCCCCGGCGACGGCCGCCGTCCGTGTTCCCTCGGTGGCGCTGCCCGCCGCCGCGGCCGCCGGGCTGATCAGGCCGGCCGCCAGGATCACGGCGAGCGAGGCCAGCATGCCGGCCTGCTTGCACCTGTGCCGGGCCACCGGCCCGAGGGGGGAGTCTGGTCCGAACTCATGCCGCATGTGCGTGCTCCTCGCGATCGACCGGTCCGGGCGCATCCCGGCCGTGTGGGCGAGCTTGGACGACGTGAAGCGGCTCGATCGAGACACGAGGCCCGCATCATCACTTTTATCGACGTATCGGACTAATCGACGCGCACTGATGGGGGCATTCCGCGCGTGGGACGGGCGACCGGTGAGCGGGCCTGTGTCACGTTGACGCCCGTGAAACACCAGACCCTCTGCCTGTGCATGATCGTCAAGGACGAATCGCAGGTGATCGGCCGCTGCCTGGAGTCCGTGCGCCCTCTCATCGACTACTGGGTGATCTCCGACACCGGGTCGACGGACGCGACGCGGGAAGTGATCCGGGAGGTGCTCGACGGCATTCCGGGGGAGCTCCACGACGAGCCCTGGGTCGACTTCGGGCACAACCGGACACGGAACATCCGGCATGCCCTCGGCAAGGCCGACTACCTGCTCACGCTCGACGCCGACCACGTCGTGCGGCAGGACGCCCCGCTGCCCCGGCTGACGGCGGACTCGTACATGCTGCGCTACGACACCCCCGGCTCCCAGCACCGCTTCAAGCACCTCATGCGCGGCGACCGCGCGTGGCGGTACGAGGGCGTCACCCACGAGTACCCCTGCACCGACGGTCCCGACCGGCAGGAGAACCTCGACGCGCTCGTCATCGAGGACCACGCGGACGGCGGCTGCCGCGGGGACAAGTTCGAGCGCGACGCGCGGTTGCTGCGCGCCGAGTTCGAGCGCGATCCGGCCAACCCGCGCACGGTCTTCTACCTCGCCAACACCGAACGCGACCTGGGGCACGCGGACGAGGCGATCGCGCTGTACGAGCGGCGGGCCGAACTGGGCGGCTGGGGCGAGGAGGTGTACTGCTCGCTCCTCGAGGCCGGGATCCTCCGGGCGGAGGGGGCTGACGACTGGTCGGGGGCCATGGACACGTTCTCCCGTGCCTGGGAGTCCCGGCCCGCCCGGCTCGAGGCCGTCTACGAACTGGCCTCGCGACTGCGCCTGCGAGGCCGCTACCACACGGCGTACTCCCTGCTCGGCGCGGTCGTCGGCCGCCCCGAGCCGGACGATCTTCTCTTCACCAGGTCCTGGGTGTACCAGTGGGGGCTCCTCTTCGAGTTCTCCATCTGCGCCTACTGGGTCGGCGACCACGCGGCCGCCGTCCGGGCCTGCGACGTGCTGTCGGCCATGCCGGACCTGCCCGACGCCATCCGCCGCCAGACGGAGACCAACCGGGAGTTCTCCGTCCCCCACGTCAAGGCCCAGGCCTCCACGATCACCCCGGTACGCCGTCCGAAGGCGTCCCGGGCGGGGAAGGCGGCGCGGGTCCGCAAGCGGTAGTCAGCCCTGACGCTCCCTCATGACCCGTCCGCGCACATCCGTATCCGTCCGTACCTGTCGGCGCCCGTCCGTGTGGGGCCGTTCGGGTCAGCGCCCTCGCATCGGCGCATCCGCCGAGCCCGTTGTGGCGTCTACGTCCACATGGACCTGCAGAAACCGACCGCCGAACCGCCCGAGCTGCCGCCCGCGTCAGGCGACCGGGCACCCGAGGGGTGCCTGGTCGTCGCGATCCGGCTGCCCGTGCGGATCGTCGTGCTCGTGCTGGTCGTGCCCGTGCGGATGGCGTGGGACCTTCTCGTCGTCGCGGGACGGTTCCTCCGGGACACCGTGCTGCGGCCGTTCGTGCGGGCCCTGCTCTGGCTCGGGAAGGCGCTGTTCGTCCTGCCGCTGATCGGCCTGTGGCGGTACGTCCTGACCCCCGCGGGCAAGGCGCTCGCCTGGCTCGGACACGTGCTGCTGGTCGTACCGGCGCTCTGGCTGTACCGGTACGTCCTGACACCGCTCGGGCAGGGCGTCGCCTGGCTGGCGCGGACGGCCGGGGCCGGGTTCGGGTGGCTGTACGCGCGCGTGCTGACGCCGGTGGGGCACGCGCTCGCGTGGCTGGCCAAGGGGATCGGAGCCGTCCTCGCCGCCGTCGGGGTCGGCTCGTACACGGCCGTCACCTGGCTGCTTCGCCACCTCGTCGTCGTCCCCGCCCGGTGGCTGCACACGTGGATCCTCGCGCCGGTCGGCCGGGCCGTCGCCTGGTGCGCGCTCGGGGTGGGGCGCCTCCTGGCGCTGCTGTTCAGCGGGATCGGGACCGTCCTGTACTGGACCGCCAGGATCCTGGTCGCGCTGCCCGCGGCCGCCCTGTGGCGCTGGGTGCTCGCCCCCGCCGGCCGCGTCCTCGCGGTCGTCGCCCGGGAGGTGGGGGACGCGCTCGGGCACGCCTGGCGGGTCGCCGGACACCTCTCGCTGACGGTCGGGAGGTTCCTCGGGACCCTCCTGCGGTGGATCTTCGTCGAGCCGGTGCGCTGGGTGTACCGAACCGTCCTCACCCCGGTCGGGCACGCCGTCCGCGACGCCGTGCTGCGGCCCGCCGCCCGTGCCGCGCGCAGCGTGGGCCGGGCCACCCGGCAGGCGCTGGACGCCGCCCGGGAGACGGCACGGCAGGCCCGCGCCGACGTGCGGCAGCTGCTCTTCGGGAAGCCGCTGCAACCGGAGGCTGTCGGCCGGCGGGAACCATCGACGGGCGAGGCACGTACTCTTGGTAGCAGTACGACCGCTCTCACGAAGGACTGAACGACACTGGGCAAGCGACAGCCCGAAGGCCCGCCGCCCGCACCCGCGGTGCAGCGCATCCGACTGCGCTACACCAAGCGCGGCCGCCTCCGGTTCACCAGCCACCGTGACTTCCAGCGCGCCTTCGAGCGTGCGTTGCGCCGTGCCGAGGTGCCGATGGCGTACTCGGCGGGGTTCACGCCGCATCCGAAGGTGTCGTACGCCAATGCCGCACCCACCGGCACGGGCAGTGAGGCGGAGTATCTGGAGATCGCGCTCACCGCGGCGCGTGACCCGGAGAAACTGAGACTCCTCCTCGACGAGTCGCTGCCCACCGGCCTCGACATCGTCGACGCGGTCGAGGCCCGGACCTCGGGGCTCGCCGACCGGCTGACGGCCTCCGTGTGGGAGCTGCGGCTGGACGGCGTGGACCCGGCCGACGCCGACCGGGCGGTGAACGCCTTCAACGAGGCTGACGCCGTCGAGGTCCAGCGCATGACCAAGAACGGCCTGCGGACCTTCGACGCCCGTGCCGCGGTCGCCCGGCTGGAAACGCACAGTGAACCCGCTGATAGGCCGACCGACCAGCCCTGTGCGATACTGCGGCTGGTTGTTCGGCACGTGACGCCTGCCGTACGACCCGACGACGTCCTGTCCGGTCTCCGCGCCGTGGCCGACCTGGCGCCGCCGGTCCCCGCAGCGGTGACCAGGCTGGCGCAGGGGCTGTTCGATGCAGAGACCGGCACGGTGACCGACCCGCTCGCGCCCGACCGCGAGGCAGTTCAGGCCCCTACAACGGCCGAACCTGCCGCCGCGAAGGCGCCCGCGTAGGGAAGGTTCCGCGAAGGAACGTACGCCGTAGCGCCGCCCTCGTACTCGGGAGCCACCTGGGTCGGGCGGCGAACCGACCAGAAGACTTTCGCCAGGCCGTGCGCAGTGGGCGTACGGAACCGGCGAGACAGGACACAGAGAGCTCCCGTGCGGCGCCCGCGCCCCGGACGGCGGCACCGCGCATCGCGCGAGCCGCGGACGTCAACGGCGGTCGATCCTTCGTGATCGCCGCCGGACCAGGCGCGGCGCCCGGGAGCCTGACGGGAGAAACGCCCGCATGCTCGAGCCAACCGAATCCACAGAGTCCGTTCCGGACTCCGATGCCAACACCCCCAGCGACACCCTGCCGCCGCGTCGTCGGCGCCGTGCCGCTTCCCGGCCGGCGGGTCCGCCGGTCGCCGCCGCCGAAGCCTCGGCCGAGATCACCACGCCGGCCATACCGGCAGTGGAGTCAGCCGAGCAGCTGGCGGAGGAGGACCTCCAGGACGTGACCGTCCCGGAGGAGAAGGTCTCCGAGGACGCCGAGGCGCAGGAGCCCGAGGTCGCGCCCCGGACGCGCCGCCGGGCCACCCGCCGTGCGTCCGCGCCCGCCGGTGCACCGGCTGCCGTCGAGGCCGCCGAGACCGTCGTGCCCGTGGCCGCGGCGGAGGAAGCCCCCGCCGAGCAGGCCGTGGCCGAGGCCGAGGAGACCCCTGCCGAGGACGCCGCTCCTCGCCGTGCCCGTCGCCGGGCCACGCGCCGCGTGTCCGCGCCGGCCGAGGAGGCCGCGGCCGAGGTCGTCGAGCCCGCCGTCGAGCCGGCCTCAGAGAAGGCCCTCGCGGAGCCCGAGCCGGAGCCCGAGGCGCCCGTCGAGGCCGCCCCCCGTACCCGCCGCCGGGCCACCCGCCGGGCGACCGCCCCCGCCGGAGCCCCGGAAGCCGAGACGCCCGCCGTCGCCGCCGAGGCCGAGACGCCCGCCCCCGCGCAGACCGAGACGCCCGCGGTCGCCGACGAGGCGCCCGCAGAGCCCGCGCCCCGCTCCCGTCGCCGGGCGACCCGTCGCGCCGCCGCGCCCGCCGAGGCCGAGACCGCCGAGGTGTCCGAGGCCGTGAAGGTCTCCGAGCCGGTCGCCGCGCCGGCCGAGCCGGCCCCCGCCGCCGTGACGAAGGCGACGGCCCTCGAGGCCGCTGCCGCCGACGAGGCGCCCGCCCCAGACGAGGACGCCGGTTCCCGGCGTGGCCGCCGCCGTGTGGTCCGTCGGGCCGCGGGCGGCTTCACCGCGCCCGCCCAGGAGCGCGCCGAGTCCGACGCGCCGAGCCGTCCCGCGCGGCCCGCGGTCGCCGTGTTCCAGGCGCCCGTGTTCGCCGAGCCGCAGTTCCAGACCCCGCAGCGGGCCGCCGCCGAGGCCGCCGCCGCAGAGGCCGATGCCGGTGAGGCGGAGGCCGAGGCGGAGGAGCGCGAAGACATCCAGGAGCCGGTGGAGGAGCCGACCGGTTCGCGCCGCCGCCGTCGTCGCCGGGCCGCCGGATCCGACGACGAGACCGAGACCGACCGCCCCGCCGCGCCCGCCGCCCGGGCCGCCGCCCCCGCCGTCGAGGACGAGCCGGAGACCGAGCCGGAGGACGCCGACGAGTCCGCCGACGACGTCGCCGACGGCGACGACGAGACCGAGGAGACCGGTTCGCGCCGCCGTCGCCGCCGGGGCGGCCGCCGCCGTCGCCGTGGCGACGCCGCCGACGGCGAGGGGGACTCCGGGGACGCCGACTCCGACGAGTTCGCCGCCGAGCAGTCCGCGCAGGACGCCGAGGACACCGCCGAGCAGGAGGACGAGGACGCGGAGGACGACGAGGCGGGCGGTTCCACCGCCGGAAGCCGTCGCCGCCGTCGGCGTCGTCGTCGCGCCGGCGACTCGTCCACCGAGGCCGAGCCCGGCGACGGGGACCCGGAGCGCACCGTCGTCAAGGTCCGCGAGCCGCGCAAGCCCTCCGAGCCGTCCGACGAGGTGCAGTCCATCAAGGGCTCGACCCGTCTGGAGGCCAAGAAGCAGCGCCGCCGGGAAGGCCGTGAGCAGGGCCGCCGTCGTGTGCCGATCATCACCGAGGCCGAGTTCCTGGCCCGCCGCGAGGCCGTCGAGCGGGTGATGGTCGTCCGCCAGAGCGGCGAGCGCACCCAGATCGGCGTCCTCGAGGACAACGTGCTCGTCGAGCACTACGTCAACAAGGAGCAGGCCACCTCGTACGTCGGCAACGTGTACCTGGGCAAGGTCCAGAACGTGCTGCCGTCGATGGAGGCCGCCTTCATCGACATCGGCAAGGGGCGCAACGCCGTCCTCTACGCCGGCGAGGTGAACTTCGAGGCGCTCGGCATGGCCAACGGGCCGCGCCGTATCGAGGCCGCCCTGAAGTCGGGCCAGTCGGTCCTCGTGCAGGTCACCAAGGACCCGATCGGGCACAAGGGCGCGCGTCTGACCAGCCAGGTCTCCCTCCCGGGTCGCTACCTGGTGTACGTGCCCGAGGGCTCGATGACCGGCATCAGCCGCAAGCTGCCCGACACCGAGCGGGCCCGGCTGAAGACGATCCTCAAGAAGATCGTCCCCGAGGACGCGGGCGTCATCGTGCGCACCGCCGCCGAGGGCGCCAGCGAGGACGAGCTGCGCCGTGACGTCGAGCGGCTGCAGGGCCAGTGGGAGGACATCCAGAAGAAGGCGAAGAACGGCGGCAACGCCCCGACGCTGCTGTACGGCGAGCCGGACATGACCGTCCGGGTCGTGCGCGACATCTTCAACGAGGACTTCACCAAGGTCATCGTCAGCGGTGACGAGGCCTGGTCGACGATCCACGGGTACGTGTCGCACGTCGCGCCGGACCTCGCCGAGCGGCTGTCGAGGTGGACCTCCGAGGTCGACGTCTTCGCCACGTACCGGATCGACGAGCAGCTCGCCAAGGCGCTGGACCGCAAGGTCTGGCTGCCCAGCGGCGGTTCGCTGGTGATCGACCGGACCGAGGCGATGGTCGTGGTCGACGTCAACACCGGCAAGTTCACCGGGCAGGGCGGCAACCTCGAGGAGACGGTCACCAGGAACAACCTGGAGGCGGCCGAGGAGATCGTGCGCCAGCTGCGGCTGCGCGACCTCGGCGGCATCATCGTCATCGACTTCATCGACATGGTGCTGGAGTCCAACCGGGACCTGGTGCTGCGCCGGCTGCTGGAGTGCCTGGGCCGCGACCGCACCAAGCACCAGGTGGCCGAGGTGACCTCGCTGGGCCTCGTCCAGATGACCCGCAAGCGGGTCGGGCAGGGTCTGCTGGAGTCGTTCTCCGAGACCTGCGTGCACTGCAACGGGCGCGGCGTCATCGTCCACATGGAGCAGCCGACCGCGGCCGGCGGCGGCGGGAAGCGCAAGAAGCGCGGCCGTGGCGGCGACGGACACACCCACGAGCACGAGGCGGCGCTCGACGTCGTCGAGCCGCTGGGCGCCGAGCCGGAGGCGGAGAGCGAGGCCGAGGTCGCCGCCGAGGTGGCCGAGCCGGTCGCGCTCGCCGCTCCGGAGTTCGCGCCGGACGAGGAGCTGTACAGCAGCATCGCCGAGGCGGAGGCCTCCGCCACCCGTGGCCGGGGCCGGCGCAGGGCGAGCCGCAGGGCGTCCGCCCCGGCGGGCACGCCGCGAGGCGGCGCGTCGCGCAGGGCGGGCGGCTCCGACGCGTTCGGCGAGGCGGAGACCGTCGAGGCGGCCCCCGCGTCGCCCGCGGCTCCCGAGGCGCTCGTCGACGCGCCCACCGCGCAGGAGGTCACCGCCGAGGCGGAGGCCGAGCGCCCGGTGCGGCCCGCCGAGGCGGCCGAGGCGCACGCCGAGCCGGTCGCCGTCGAGGACCCGGTCGTCGAGGCGGCGGCGGACACGCCGGCCGTCGACGAGGCCGCGCCCAAGGGCCGGACGCGTCGTCGCGCCACCCGCAAGGTGTCCGCGCCGGCCGGTTCGCCGGCGGGCGCCGAGGCCGCCGTGGTCACGGTCGCCGAGCCGGCCGTCGCGCCGGCCCCGGTCGCCGAGGCCGCACAGCCGGAGGCCGGACCGGGCGACACGCCCGTCGCCGAGCCCGCCGTCGAGAGCGCGGCTCCGGCCCGCCCGCGCCGCCGGGCCGTGCGCAAGGCCACCGCACCGACCGCGTCCGAGGAGACGGCCGTCGTGGTCGTCCCGTCGACCGCGCCGGAGGCCGCTGTCGCGGAGGGCGCAGGCGAGCCGGCCGTCGCCGAGACCGGGGCGCCCGCCGCCGAGGAGGCGCAGGCCGCTCCGGCGAAGAAGACGGCCGCCCGCAAGACGGCGAAGAAGGCCACGGCCAAGAAGGCCGCCACGAAGACGGCGGTGGCCAAGAAGACGGCCGCGAAGAAGACCGTCGCCAAGAAGACGACGGCCAAGAAGGCGGCGAAGACGGTGTCCAAGAAGACGGTCGCCGCGCAGCAGAGCGCGCCGTCGGTCTCCGCCCCGACGGAGGACTGACGCCCCGTGAGGGAGCCTTCGTGAACACACGGCGACGCGGCCGCCCGGCACCCCGGGTGTCCGCGTCGCCGTGCGTTCACTCGCGGGTTACTCTGTGTTCTGCTTGTGACAGAGCGCACCCGTGCGCTGGGTTTCACTGCGATAACCCTGGAGAAAATCGCCGTCCGCGGGCTGGTAACGTGCACTGTGGTCCCGGTGGCCGATGACATGCACACCGTGACCACAGCCGATGGAGCACATCCGGTCTTCCAGCCGGACACGGCTGACTTCCCGCCAGGAACCCATTGAGGCGGGTCCTGTGTACAAGCCGTTCGCCCGCCCACAGGCATCGGCGGACAACCAGGGATGCGGCCGTGCTGAGCATCGACACGGCTCCTTCCCGACCAGGCAAGACGTGGTGCGCCTTCGAGGTCGCCGTAGAGGAGGGGATGTCGATGACCGACGCCCATGTGTTCATACCGGCCGCCAAGCCTGTGATCGGCGAGGAGGAGATCGAGGCCGCGGTACGCGTACTGCGCAGCGGCATGGTCGTCCAAGGACCCGAGGTGGCCGCCTTCGAGGAGGAGTTCTCGGAGCTGGTCGACGGGCGCCACTGTGTCGCGGTCAACTCCGGCACCTCGGCTCTTCACCTGTCGCTCCTCGCCCTCGGCCTCGGCCCGGGCGACGAGGTCATCGTGCCGTCGTTCTCGTTCGCGGCCTCCGCCAACGCGGTCCGGCTGGTCGGCGCCGACGTGGTGTTCGCCGACATCGACCCGGAGACGTTCTGTCTGTCCCCGGCGGCGGTCGAGGCGGCCCTGTCGCCGCGCACCGCCGCGATCATGCCGGTGCACCTGTACGGTCACCCCGCGGCCATGGACCAGATCATGGCGATCGCGGCGCAGCACGGTCTCGCCGTGGTCGAGGACGCCTGCCAGGCGCACGCGGCCGCGCTGAACGGCACGCCGGTCGGCGCCTTCGGCGCCGCGGGCACGTTCAGCTTCTACCCGACGAAGAACATGCACAGCCTCGAGGGCGGCATGATCTCCACCGGTGACGCGGAGACCGCGCGGACCCTGCGCCTGCTGCGCAACCAGGGCATGGAGAAGCGCTACGCGAACGAGATCGTCGGCGCCAACGTGCGCATGACGGACGTGTCCGCCGCCATCGGCCGCGTCCAGCGCCGCAAGCTGGACGGCTGGACCGAGCAGCGCATCGCCAACGCCGCGTACCTCACCGAGCACATCACCGCGCCGAACGTCCTCACGCCGAAGGTGGCCGAGGGCGCGCGGCACATCTACCACCAGTACACGGTGCGCATCCAGGGTGACCGCGACGCCGCCATGGCCAAGCTGACCGAGGCCGGCATCGGCAACGCCGTGTACTACCCGACTCCCATCCACCGGCTGAAGCCGTACTGGGAGCCGGACCAGAAGGCGGGTCGTGACTGGGACCTGCCCGAGACGGACCGCGCGGCCGCCGAGGTCGTGTCGCTGCCCGTGCACCCGGCCCTGTCCGCGCAGGACCTGGAGCGCATCGTCACCGCTGTCAATGCTCTGGGGGAGCAACTGTGAGTACCGGGAAGTCGCTGCGAGCGGGACTCGTCGGCCTCGGTTCCATGGGGCGTCACCACGCCCGCGTCCTGTCCGGTCTGGACGGCGTCGAACTCGTCGGCGTCGTCGACCCGATGGGTGACAAGTTCGGCGCCGCCCAGGGGGCGCCGATCCTGAACACCGTCGAGGAGCTCATCGCCCTCGGTGTGGACTACGCGGTCGTGGCCTGCCCCACCGCCCTGCACGAGCCGGTCGGTCTGGCGCTGGCCGAGGCCGGGGTCTGCGCGCTGGTCGAGAAGCCGGTCGCCGACACCGTCGAGGGCGCCCGTCGTCTCGTCGACGCGTTCGAGTCGCGCGGTCTGGTGGCCGGCGTCGGGCACATCGAGCGGTGCAACCCCGCGCTGATGTCGCTGCGGACGCGGCTGGAGGCCGGTGAGCTGGGCGACGTCTACCAGGTCGTCACCCGCCGTCAGGGCCCCTTCCCGCACCGCATCGCGGACGTCGGCGTCGTCAAGGACCTCGCCACCCACGACATCGACCTCACCGGCTGGGTGACGGGGCGGCAGTACGTGTCCATCGCCGCGCACACCGTGTCCAAGAGCGGTCGTGAGCACGAGGACATGGTCTCCGCGGTGGGTCGTCTCGACGACGGCACCATGGTCAACCACCTGGTGAACTGGCTGAGCCCGCTCAAGGAGCGGTTCACCTCGGTCACCGGCGAGCGTGGCTGCTTCATAGCCGACACCCTCACCGCCGATCTGACGTTCCACTCCAACGCCGCGGTGACCACCGAGTGGGAGGCCCTGCGGGCCTTCCGCGGTGTCTCCGAGGGCGACATGATCAGGTACGCCATCGCCAAGCGTGAGCCGCTGCTGGTGGAGCACGAGCTCTTCCGGGACGCGGTGCTCGGCAAGCCCGCCGACATCTGCACCCTGCGCCAGGGCATGCGCACCGTCGAGGTGGCGGCCGCGGTGCTGGAATCGGCTGCCGAAGGCAAGACCCTGCGGTTCGACGACAGCCGCAGCGGAGCGGCCTGACACACCCGCGTGGCGGGTCGCCGACAACGCCCGTCCCCGGTTCCCACCAGATCGTGGAACCGGGGACGCCGAACTTCTGTCTTCCACTCGGAGGAACTCACACATGGAATCCCCTGCCCGCCGGCCGCGCCTTGCCGTGATTGTCGCCAACGGCATCACAGGCGACTCTCGCGTACAGAAGACCGCTGTCGCCGCGGCCCGGGACGGCTGGGACGTGACCCTCATCGGCCGGAGCGACAGCAAGCGCGTCCAGCGGTCGAAGATGGGTCCGATCGAGGTCATCCGCGTCCCGGTGGGCGTGGACTACCTGCGTGAGGTGAACACCCGCAAGGCGCGCCCCCTGCGGGCGGCCGCCACCCAGTTCAACCTGCAGGACCAGGCGGCCCTCAACCGCTACACCGCGGCCTACCGGGCGTGGGTCCGGCAGAAGTCCGCCGAGACCGCGTACGCGGGCTCCCCGCGCCGGGCGTCGATCAAGGCCGCGCTGCGAGCCCGCCGGTCGGTGCACCGACTGCGGGTCAAGGCGTTCAAGTGGGAGCAGCGGCGCAAGTCCAAGGACCCGGCGCCGGTCGGCGACTGGCGCCGTGACTGGCCGCAGGTGGTCGACCTCGACCTCGCCTTCGGACCGGTGATCGAAGAGGTCGAGCCGGACGTCATCCACGCCAACGACGTGACGATGATCGCCACGGCGGCGCTCAGCGCGGCCCGGCTGCGCGCCCGGGGCCGCACCTGCGTCTGGCTGTACGACGCGCACGAGTACATCAAGGGCGTGGAGTGGCCCAACCGCCGCCAGGCGTCCGCGCTGCCCGCGGTGGAGGCCGAGTTCATCGGCCGCGCCGACGCGGTCGTCACCGTGTCCCCGCAGATGGCGGAACTGCTGAAGAACGACCACAAGCTGGCCAAGTCGCCGCTGGTGGTGGGCAACTCGCCGGTCCGTGAGGTGATCGGCGGCGGCAAGTCCACCTCGTCGGTGCGCGAGGCCTGCGGTCTCGGCCCCGAGACGCCGTTGATGGTCTACGCGGGCTGGATCGGCCCGGAGCGCGGTGTGGACGCCGTCATCGACGGCATGCCGGACCTCCCGGGGTTCCACCTCGCCCTGGTCCACGGCCGGATGACGCCCCTGCTCGAGCAGCTGTTCGCCCGGGCCGAGGCCCTCGGCGTGCGCGACCGCGTGCACCTGGTGCCGTACGTGCCGCAGCACGAGGTCGCCGACTACCTCTCCTCCGCCGACCTCGGCCTCACCCCCTTCCGGCGGGTCCCCAACTGCGAGGTGTCGCTGCCGACGAAGGTCTCCGAGTACCTGCAGGCCGGACTGCCGCTGGTCACCAGCGACGTGAAGGTCATCAAGGCGTACGTCGAGGAGCGCGGTCTGGGCGAGGTGTGGACCTGGGACGACCCGAAGACGTTCGCCCCGGCCGCGGCGCGGGCCATGGAGCACCGTGCCGAGCTCGCCGCGGCGATCACCGAGGAGGTCCGCACGGACCTGTCCTGGGAGACGCAGAGCGCCAAGCTGCTGAAGCTGTACCGCGAGCTGTCGAAGAAGACCCCGCCCGGTCCGCGGCCCGAGCTGTCCTGGACGGTGCAGGAGACCCCGGACGCCGTACGGACCGTGGAGATCACGGACGGCGACGGCCAGCCGACCTGGAAGAAGCTCGGCGAGACCCGTGTCCGGCTGGGCCTCGGCCCGGCCAACTACGCGGGCCAGGGCGCCGCGTACGCCCAGGCGATCACGCGCGTCAACCCCGACGTGTCGGTCGAGGTCGTCATGAACAAGCAGCCGGAGTCCTTCGACTACCCGGCCGACGTCTACGTCGACGCGACCGCGCTCGGTGAGCTGCCCGTCCAGTTCCAGCAGGTGGAACGGATCGTCGGACGTTATACGCATCTGCTGGTCGACGCGTTCATGCCGGTCTTCGGCAATCTCAACGGCTCCTCCATCGCCGGTGACCTCGACGCGCTGAAGCAGGCCCGTATCAAGGTGGCGCTGCTCGCCCACGGCAGCGAGATCCGGCACCCCGGCAACCACATGGCCCGCCACCCGTTCTCGCTCTTCCACGACGCCCCCAAGGGCATCGCGAAGAAGCTCCAGGCCAAGGCCGAGCGCAACAAGCGGATCGCCACCGAGGCCGGTCTGCCGCTGTACGTCACCACGCCGGACCTGCTGGAGGACCTGCCGACCGCGAAGTGGGCGCCGCTGGTCGTGGACGTCCTCGCCTGGGCCACGGACCGGCCGGTGATGGAGCGCGAGCGGCCGCTGGTGCTGCACGCCCCCTCGAAGCGGTGGACCAAGGGCACCGACCGGATCATCCCCGTGATGACCGAGCTCCACGACAAGGGACTCATCGAGTTCAGGCTCGCCGAGGGCATCCCGTGGGCCGAGATGCGCGAGCTGGTGCAGAGCTGCGACCTGGTGCTCGACCAGTTCACCACCGGCAGTTATGGCACGTTCGCCGTCGAGGCGATGGCTGCCGGTAAGCCTGTCGTCGCCTACATCAGCGATGGTGTGAAGGCCGCGACGGACGGCGCCCTGCCCATCGTCTCCGCCACCCCCGACACCCTCGGCGAAGTGGTGAAGGCCCTCGTCGACGACCGCGAGGGCACGGCCAGGATCGGCCGGGAGTCCGCCGCGTTCGCCCGTATGTACCACGACGGGACCTGGACCGTGCAGGTCCTCAGCGATTTCCTCAAGTGACCGGTTAGAGAGGCTGTTAATGGAAGCGCAGAGTGCCGGCGCACCCCGCCCCGTCAAGGGTCGCGTCGTCATGCTGGTCGACAACAAGGTCGACGGCGACTCGCGGGTGCAGAAGGCAGCCGAGTCCGCCGCGGCCGCCGGCTGGGACGTGGTGCTGCTCGGTCTCGTCCGCTCCGGCAACGGCCGCAGCTGGAAGCTCGGTGACGCCGAGGTCCGGCTGCTGCCGCTGAAGACCCCGCTGGCCAAGCGGCACGCCGAACGTCACCGCTCACCGCTGCGTCGTCCGCTCGCCTACCCGCCGGGCCCGATGGCCGCCTACCGCCGTCAGTGGATCAAGGCCTGGCGCGTGGACGTGGCCACCCGCCGCGCCGCGCTGAAGGTCGCGCCGAAGGCGGTCGGCTCCCCGCTGTTCCGCAAGGCCGAGAAGGCCCGCCTCACAGTGGCCGGACCGGTGTCGAAGTTCATGCAGAAGTGGGTCGGGTTCCGCGCCCGTCAGAGCAGCCAGGCCCAGAAGGCCGGCCGTGGCCTGCACGGCCCGGTCGACCGCGCCTTCACCGCGACCTGGAAGGCCGTCAAGGGCAAGCGCGCCTGGCGCCGCCTCGAACCGGTGCTGTGGGACTACGAGTTGACGTACGGCGCGGAGATCGACGCGCTGGAGCCCGACCTCATCCACGCCAACGACTTCCGCATGCTGGGCGTCGGCGCCCGCGCCGCAGTCCGCGCCCGCGCCAAGGGCCGCAAGGTCAAGCTGGTGTGGGACGCCCACGAGTTCCTGCCCGGCGTACGCCCGTGGGAGGACAACGCCCACTGGATCCCCGGCAACACCGCGCACGAGAGCGAGTACGCCCCGTTCGCCGACGCCGTCGTCACGGTCTCCGAGGGCCTGGCCGACCTGCTGCGCGAGCGCCACGGCCTCGACGAGCAGCCGACCGTCGTCCTCAACGCCCCAGACCGCCCCGTCGAGCGGGACCCGGCGATCGAGGACACCGAGCCGGAGCCGGACCTGCGCGAGCTGTGCGGGATCGGACCGGACGTCCCGCTGGTCGTCTACAGCGGCTCACCCGGCGCGCAGCGGGGCCTCGGCGACATGGTCGAGGCGCTGCCGAAGCTGGACGGCGTCCACATGGCGTTCGTCGTGCCCGCACCGGCGGCCGGCTACATCCAGGGTCTGCTCGCCCGCGCCCGGGAGCTCGGCGTCGGCGACCGGCTGCACGCCGTGCCGTACGTCAAGCACTGGCAGGTGGTCCGCTTCCTGTCCGCGGCGAACGTCGGCTGCATCCCCATCCACCACTGGCCGAACCACGAGATCGCCCTGATCACGAAGTTCTTCGAGTACTCGCACGCCCGGCTGCCGCTGGTCGTGAGCGACGTGAAGACCATGTCCGAGGTCACCCGTGCCACCGGCCAGGGCGAGGTCTGCCGGGCCGAGGACATCGACGACCTGGCGCGCGCGATCAAGGCCGTGCTGGCCGACCCCGAGAAGTACCGGGCGGCGTACGACAAGCCCGGTCTGCTGGACACCTGGACCTGGGAGGCACAGGCCGAGGTCCTCGACGCGCTGTACACCCGTCTCGTCCCCGGAAACCCGAAGGCGGGATCATGAGGGCGGCTCCGGCTCCGGACGTCACCGTCGTCATCGCCGTGTACAACACCATGCCCTACCTGACGGAGTGCCTGAACTCGCTCCTCGGGCAGAGCATAGGCCGCGAACGTCTCGAGATCGTCGCGGTCGACGACGGCTCCACCGACGACAGCGGGCCCGAGCTGGACCGGTTCGCGGCGCGGTACCCGGACACCGTGAAGGTGCTCCACCAGCCCAACTCCGGCGGCCCGGCCGCGCCCAGCAACCGCGCGCTCGAGGTGGCCACCGGCCGCTACGTGTACTTCATCGGCTCCGACGACTACCTGGGCGAGGAAGCCCTGGAGCGCATGGTGAAGTACGGCGACAAGCACGGCTCCGACGTCGTCGTCGGCAAGATGGTCGGGACCAACGGCCGGTACGTGCACCAGGCGCTGTACAAGAAGAACGACTCGAACGTCAGCCTGTACGACTCGGCGCTGCCGTTCACCCTCGCCAACACCAAGCTGTTCCGGCGGGAGCTGGTCGAGAAGTACAAGCTGCGCTTCCCCGAGCACCTGCCGGTGGGCAGCGACCAGCCGTTCACCATCGAGGCGTGCGTGCGCGCGGCGAAGATCTCGGTGGTGGCCGACTACGTCTGCTACTACGCGGTCAAGCGGGGCGACGCCAGCAACATCACCTACCGCGCCGACCATCTGGCCCGGCTGCGGGCCACCGCGGAGATCATGGACTTCACGGCCGGCCTCATCGAGGCCGGCCCGCAGCGCGACGCGGTCCTGCGGCGGCACTTCACGTGGGAGCTGGCCAAGCTCGTCCAGGACGACTTCCCCTCCCTCGACCGCGAGCTGCAGCGGCAGATCTGCGCGGGCATAGCGCGGCTGGCCGACACCTACTTCACCGACGGCATCCGCGACGCGATGGACGTCAAGCGCCGGGTGCGGATCGCCCTCGCGCACGCCGGAGCGATCGACGAGCTGGCCGAGGCGATCTCGTCGGAGAAGAAGCGCGGAGCGACCCCGTTCGTCCTCGAGGGCACACGCGCCTTCGCCCGCTACCCCGGCTTCCGCGACCCGCGCATCGGCCTCGCCGACCGGGTGTACGAGGTGCTCGGGGAGTCCGTCCCGGCTCCGCTCGCCGAGGGCACCGAGCTGCTGGCCTCCGCCTGGGAGCAGCAGGGCGACGCGCTCACGTACACGGCGTCGGTGCGGGTTCCGGTCGTCGGCGACGTCGACGGCGCCGTGCTGAGGCTCGTCAAGGGGGCCATGCCGAAGTCGGCCGACAAGGCGGGCGCCCGTCGGCTGAAGCCCGACCACGCCGTGCCCGCCGCGACGGGCGGGACTACGGTGGAGCCCACCGAGGACGGCGCCGGCACGACGCTGCACGCCCGGTTCCCGCTGGAGCTCGTCACCGCCGGGCGGGGTGTGCGGGTATACCTGGACGTGGCAGGGTTCACGTACGAGATACCCGTGCGCGGCGAGGGGCTGCCCATGCCGCTGGCCCGGCTGTGGGGTCCGGAGGCGGACCCGTACCGGGCGTCGGCGCTCGTCAACCCCAAGGGACGCGTCGTCGTCGACACGGCCCAGCTCCACCCCCCGAAGAGGACGGTCATCCGGCGGGCGCTGGGGGGCGCCGTCAGGAAACTGAAGTCCCGTTTGAGAAGGAAGTAGCGACCCTCCATGAACATCTGTGTAGTAGCGCTCGGCAAGATCGGGCTCCCGCTGGCGGTTCAGTTCGCCGCCAAGGGCCACCGGGTCATCGGCGCGGACGTCAACGAGAAGGTCGTCGAGCTGGTCAACGCCGGCGTCGAGCCGTTCCCCGGTGAGCACGACCTGGACGTCAAGCTGAAGCAGGCGGTCGACGCCGGTCTGCTGAGCGCGACCACGGACACCGCCTCCGCGGTGGCCGAGTCCGAGGCCGTCGTCGTGGTCGTCCCGCTGTTCGTCGACGCCGAGGGCGTCCCGGACTTCGGCTGGATGGACGCGGCGACCAAGGCGATAGCCCAAGGCCTCAAGCCCGGCACGCTCGTCTCCTACGAGACGACCCTCCCGGTCGGCACCACCCGTACCCGCTGGGCGCCGATGCTGGCGGAGGGCTCGGGCCTCACCGCGGGCGAGGACTTCCACCTGGTGTTCTCCCCGGAGCGCGTCCTGACCGGCCGGGTCTTCGCCGACCTGCGCCGCTACCCCAAGCTGGTCGGCGGCATCGACGAGGCGTCCGGCGCCCGCGGCGTGGAGTTCTACGAGCAGGTCCTCGACTTCGACGAGCGCACCGACCTGCCGCAGCCGAACGGCGTGTGGGACCTGGGCACCGCCGAGGCCTCCGAGCTGGCCAAGCTCGCCGAGACGACCTACCGGGACGTCAACATCGGCCTCGCGAACCAGTTCGCGCGCTTCGCCGACAGCAACGGCATCGACGTCAAGAAGGTCATCGAGGCCTGCAACTCGCAGCCCTACAGTCACATCCACCAGCCGGGCATCGCGGTCGGCGGCCACTGCATCCCGATCTACCCGCGGATGTACCTGTGGAACGACCCGGCCGCCACCGTCGTGCGCTCCGCCCGTGAGGCGAACGCGGCGATGCCGGACTACGCGGTGGACCTGCTGGCGGCCGCCTACGGTGACCTGAACGGCGTGAACGTGCTGGTGCTGGGCGCCGCCTACCGCGGCGGCGTGAAGGAGACGGCCTTCTCGGGCGTCTTCCCGACCGTCGCGGCCCTGAAGGCGCGCGGCGCGGTCCCGTTCGTCTCGGACCCGATGTACACGAGCGAGGAGCTCGTCGCGCACGGCCTCACCCCGCACGCGGGCGAGAAGGTCACCGCGGCGATCCTGCAGGCCGACCACGCCGAGTACCGCAGCCTGACCCCGGCGGACCTGCCGGACGTCACGGTCCTGGTGGACGGGCGTCGCACCACCGACCCGCAGGCCTGGGAGGGCGTGCGCAGGGTCGTCATCGGAGGCTGACACAGCCCGCCGTCGTCCACGGCCCCGGTCCCTGTGGCCGGGGCCGTGGACGTGCGCGGGGGCGTTCCCGTGGCCGGTTTCGGGCGGCCGTCTCCCCGGGGTTGCCCCTGTGCCGGCTCTGTGTCTCCCGTATGCTCGCCGGGCGGGAGCCGGGCGCGCCGAAGGCGAGGCAGCGGGGCTCCGCAAGGGGGCAGACGCGGAGAACCGAGCGGTCCGTCCCCCCTCCGTACGGACACACAGCGAGGACGACGAATGTCCCAGACCGACGTCAAGGTCTCGGCCCTGCCGGACGCGCCCGACGCAGCCGGAACCGTGCCGCCACGGCAATCCCGGGGCAATCGGCTCTACGCACTGGACGCGCTGCGGGTCATAGCGGCGCTCTCGGTGCTGATATTCCACTTCACCGGCGTGGACGCGGCGACCAAGGCGAACTGGGGCGTCAACCCCAAGGCGCTGTTCCCGTCGATCTTCCCGTACACCTCGTACGGCTCCTACGGTGTGCAGCTGTTCTTCATCATCAGCGGATTCGTCATCTGCCTGTCCGCCTGGAACCGCACTCCCGGCCAGTTCGTGCAGGCCCGGTTCCTGCGGCTGTTCCCCGCGTACTGGTTCTCGGTCGTCGTCGCCGTCGTCGTCTGGCGGGCGCTGCCCGACGGCGCCCGCAAGGCCCCGAGCGTCAGCGACTCGCTCACCAACCTCACGATGTTCCAGGTGCCGCTCTCGGCCCGGCACCTCGTCGGCGCCTACTGGACGCTGTGGGTGGAGCTGACCTTCTACCTGATCTTCCTGGTCGTGCTCTGGAAGGGGCTCGACTACGTCCGCGTCTCGGTCTTCTGCTGGCTGTGGCTGCTCGCGAGCGTCCTGGTGCAGGAGGAGAAGTTCCCGCTGCTCGGGATCTTCGCGCAGCCGCTCAACACCGCGCTGTTCGTGTCCGGCATCGCGATGTACCTGATGTACCGGTTCGGTCCGGACCTGAAGCTGTGGGGGCTGCTGGGCGCGAGCTGGCTGGTGATGCAGAGCGACCTCGTCCAGCACGCGGACCATCTGCGGCACGACAAGGGCATGGACCGTTCCCCGTACGTCGCCCTCGCCCTGGTCACCGTCTTCTACCTGCTGGTTCTCGCGGTCGCCCTGCACAAGCTCGACCGGATCGGCTGGAAGTGGCTGTCCACGGCGGGCGCCCTGGTCTACCCGCTGTACCTGCTCCACGAGGAGCTGGGCTGGGCGATGATCCGCACCCTGTACGGGCACGTCGGGGCGTGGGCCACGCTGGCCATCACCACGGTGTCGCTGATCGTGCTGGCGTGGCTGGTCCACCGGTTCGTCGAGAAGCCGGCCCAGCGCTGGCTGCGCGAGCGCCTGGACAAGGAGTCCCGCAAGCGCGCCGCGGCGTCCGAGGCCTGACCCGACGCCGGTCAGGGCCCGGACGGGAACAGGAAGGGCGGCCGGCTGCGCACCGGCCGCCCTCGGGCTCTGTAAGGCGTGGAACCTCAGACGCGCTCGGAGAGGACGCCGTCCTGCTCGTCGTACAGCTCGCCGGTCTGCGGGCACTCCCAGACGTCCGCCTCGCCCGCGCGCTCGACCAGCTTGACGCCGGCCCGGCCGACCCAGCCGACCTGCCGCGCGGGAACGCCGACGACCAGGCCGAAGTCCGGGACGTCCTTGGTGACGACCGCGCCGGCGGCGATCATCGCCCAGCGGCCGATGGTGATCGGCGCCACGCACACGGCGCGGGCCCCGATCGACGCGCCGTCGGCGATCTTCACACCGACGGCCTCCCAGTCGCCGCCGCGCTTCTGCTTGCCGTCGGGGTCCACGGAGCGGGGGTTGTGGTCGTTGGTGAGGACCACGGCCGGGCCGATGAAGACACCGTCGCCGAGCTCCGCGGGCTCGTAGACGAGCGCGTAGTTCTGCAGCTTGCAGTTGTCGCCCATCCGCACACCCGAGCCGACGTAAGCGCCGCGGCCGACCACGCAACCCTCACCGAGGCGCGCGCCCTCGCGGATCTGCGCGAGGTCCCAGACACTGCTGCCGGCGCCGATCTCGGCACGCTCGTCGACCTGCGCGCTCGGCTGGACCCTGTAGTTCACTTCTGCTGCCTTCCGGTGTGCGGCTTGGTCCGGCGAGCATACGGGGCCTGCGGCGGGGTGACGGGGCGGGGTTCGTCCGAGTTCAAAAGCAGGGAGTTCGTTCAGGGGGGAACCCAGCCGTTCGTACAACGTCCGCAAGGACAAGGTCACCGCGATCAAGACGGAGAAGATCGAGAACGACGGTTCCTACGGCGCCGAGTACCAGCTGTACGACAGCTTGCTCAGGGCCCGGCAGATCCAGACCGAGGGCCCGGACGGCACCCGCATGGTCGCCGACACCTGGTACGGTCCCACCGGCAACCTCCGGAAGACCAACGCGACGTACAACGCGGACGGCGCGGCCTCCGACGAGTTGCTCCTCGTGAGCGACGGCCAGGTCGGCTCGCAGAGCCTGATGGAGTACGACGGCCTGGGACGGACGACCGCCGAGATCCTCGCCGTTTCGGGCGCCGAGCAGTGGCGGACCACATCCGCGTACGACGGTGAGCTGACGCACGTCGACCCGCCGGTCGGCGGGGTCCCCACGACGACCGTCACGGACGGCCAGGGCAACGTCTCCGAGATCCGCCACTACCAGGGCGCCTCGCCGGGTGTCGGAGTGCCCTACGACTCGACGAGGTACACGTACAACACGGCCGGTCTGCTGGAGACGGTCACCGACGCCAAGAACAACGTATGGCGCTACGAGTACGACCAGCTGGGCCGCAAGACGAAGTCGGTCGACCCCGACGCGGGGATCTCGCGCACCGAGTACGACGAACTGGATCGCCCGATCGCGGCCTACGACGGCCGTGGCAAGAAGACCTCCACGGTCTACGACAAGCTCGGGCGCGTACTGACGACATGGCAGGGCGACGCCGGAACCGGCACCCAGCTGAGCGAGACCCGGTACGACAAAGCGGGCTGGTTGGGCCAGGCCTACGGCTTCCTCAGCTACGTCTCGCCCACCGAGTACTTCGCGACGATCATCCAGTCGATGGACGCGTTCTACCGTCCGCTCAAGACCGCCTACCAGGTGCCTGCCTCGCAGGGCTCACTGGCCGGCCTGTACGCCTTCACGACCACGTACAACGCGGACGGAACCGTTCGGACCACGGGCATGCCGGCCGTCGGTGACCTGCCTGCGGAGAGCCTGGCCTACACGTACGACGCCCTGCAGCGCCCGGTCGCGATGACGGGCAGCGCCAACCCGTACGTCACCAACACCGTCTACTCCAAGGAAAGCCGGCTCCAGCAACTGGAACTGTCCTCAGGGGGCAAGAAGGTCCAGCAGACCTTCTTCTACGAGAAGGGCACCGACCGGTTGACCCGTTCGGTGGTCGACGTCCTGGGCGTGGCCGCTCCGGCAAGGGACGCGCGGTACTCCTACGACCAGGCGGGCAACATCCTGTCCATCGCGGACACGGCGAACGCCGCCTCCCCGGACGTGCAGTGCTTCGCCTACGACGGCCGCCGGCGCCTGCAGAACGCCTGGACCCCCTCGGCCGTCGCGACGACCGCGGCGGGCTCCGGGACCCGGGGCTCCACCACACCGTTGGACGGCACCGGCCCCACCGCCTGTGACACCGCAGCCGGCTCGGGCGCGCTCGGTGGCCCGGCCCCGTACTGGAAGTCCTACGAGACGGACGCCATCGGCAACCGCGTCTCGGAGACCAACCACGACACCGGTCGGAACGCGGCGAACGACATCACCCGCACCTACGAGTACGGCGGCGCGGGCACCGTGGGCGACGGTCCGCACCAGGTCACCAAAATCACGGAGAAGACCCCCACCGGGGACAAGCAGTCGGCGTACGAGTACGACGACTCCGGCAACACCACCAAGCGCACCATCGGCGGCAACCCCCAGTCCTTGACCTGGACCGACTCCGGCAAGGTCAACGAGGTCACCGAGGCCAACGGTTCGAAGACCAGCTACGTGTACGACGCGGGCGGCAACCGTCTCGCACGCAAGGACCCCTCCGGCACGACCCTCTACCTGCCGGGCACCGAGCTGAAGCTGTCGGCCGACGGCACCAAGAAGTCGGCCACCCGCTACTACGAGTTCGCGGGCCAGACCGTCGCGGTCCGCACAGCCGCGAAGCTGTCCTTCGTGGCCGCCGACCACCACGGAACGGGCGAGTTGGCGATCGACTCTGCCACCGGGGCGATCTCCCAGCGGCGCTTCGACCCCTACGGCGTCGAGCGGGGCGAGAAGTTCGGCCCCTGGCCGGGAGAGCGAGGCTACGTCGGCGGCACGATCGATGCCTCGACCGGCCTGACCCACCTCGGCGCGCGCGAGTACGACGCCGAGATCGGCAAGTTCATATCGGTCGACCCGATCATCGACTACACCCAGCCCCAGCAGATCAACGGTTACGCCTACGCCAACAACTCGCCGGTCACGAACGCCGACCCCAGCGGGCTGATCCTCCAGGAGTGCCTGGACGGCGTGGTCAGGTGCAGTGGCGGCCGACCTGTCGCGGATAACGCCGTCAACCAAGCGACGCAGGAGCAGGATCAGGCTGACAGGAACCTGTCGGCCGCGCAGAACGAGCAGTCCGCGGCCAAGAAGCGCATCCAGTCCGCCGGCAAGGCGCTGGTCAAGATCGCCCGGGACATCCTGGGTGTGGACGCGGCCCTGGACTGCGTCTCCAGCGGCGACGTCGGAGCATGCGGGGAAACCCTGCTCAACATTGCGGGCAGCTTCGCGGGAGGCCTCGCGGGCAAGATCCTCGCGAAGTACGGAGCCCCGTGGAAATGGGCCAAGGGCCTCAGACTCGTCAAACGCGTGGCAGGCCTCGTCGAGGACCTGATCGGCGGCGTGAAGGGCCTTTTCAAGGCCAACAAGGCGCTGGGCAATGCGAGGCTGGGCCTGGCCAAGGCGACGGAGAAACTGGCAGAGGCGAGGAAGAAGGCGGCAGCGGCCCTCAGGAGGAACAAGGGCTCCTGCGAGGTACCCCACAGCTTCCTGCCCGGCACCAAAGTCCTGCTGGCCAATGGCAAGACGAAGCCGATCGAAAAGGTCAAGCTCGGCGACAAGATCAAGGCAACCGACCCGAAGTCGGGCGCGACGACCGTTCGCGAGGTCGTCGGCACGATCGTCACCGAGGACGACAAGCACTTCGTCGACCTGACGATCAAGGGCAAGTCCGGTAAGCCGGAAGCCCTGGTCTCCACCACAACCCACCCCTTCTGGGTGGACTCCGAGAAGGCGTGGATCGAGGCCGGCGACCTCAAGCCGGGCATGCGCCTGCACACGGTGCAGGGCGAGTCGGTCGACCTCACGGACGTCCGCGCCTTCGACAAACGCCAGCGGACGCATGACCTCACTGTCAGCGACGTGCATACGTACTATGTGCTGGCGGGGGCGACACCGGTCCTGGTTCATAACTGTGGAGACGCGGGCTACGCGGATGTTTACCTGGACATGGAACAGGGTCACGCATCGATCGCGGTGACGCATAACGGCAGAACGATTCACACTGAGGCGGGTTCGCAAGTGGGAGAGGACTCCATCGTTGGCCTGCGGAGTACTTCTCATTCTCCCGGCACTGACGTCATTCGAGTGCCTCTGTCGAATGCAAGGCGAGCGCAGCAGGCGCAGGACTATTTCCTGGATGACAACAATCTGGGACCGCATAACCGCGACGCAAATAATTGCGTGACGTTCTGTGCAAAGATCCTCAAGGTTGGGGGGTATGAAATGCCGGTCTCGAGATCGATGGAAATCGCAAGCTGGCTCCTGGAAACGAGCTTTGAACGAAGGAGGTTGTGATGGCAGGCGACTGGGATTGGCTGAGAGGTCCGCAGCCGTCCAGCGAAGTGCCTGAGCAGCTTTGCACCCCGACGGCATCGCCTGAACTCAACCTTGGTGTGCAGGTGATCGGCAGTAACATCGTCGGTAATGACGTGGTCGAACTCGCCGCGCAGTATATGGCCGAACATGCCCGGCTCGAACTGTGGATTGGAAATCACGAGCCACCCCTGGGATTTCGTCAACAGTTTGAGCGAGGCCGGGCCTCTTCTGAGGCATTGCTTGAGACCTACGAGGCGTGGGTCGCGTTTGAGACCGCCTACCAGGCGTCCGGCAAGAAGGTCGACCAGGTGCGCGACGAGCGAGAGAAACTGAAGGCAGCTCTACGCAGGGCCACTGACGCTCTCATACGTGCCAGGATCGAATAGCTGAGACGGATGGGCGAGTTCCTGCCTGTCAGCGCTTCAGCGACCACAGAGGGGCCTCACCGGATCGATTCTGGTGAGGCCCCCGGCTATTTGACGGCAACACTGACGGCAACGTCAGCGGACGAGGGCTGCGGCGGGTGGGTCGCCGGGGTCGTTGCCGGTGGGGCTGAGTGCGTTGCCGAGGATGCCGATGGCGTGGCGCTGGAGGCGGAGTCGGACATGAGCTTAGACGCCGGCGGTAACGCCGATGTGGGCGTGGCCGAGGAGTTCCTTGATCACCACGAGGTCGGCGCCCTGTTCCAGAAGCAGGGTGGCGGTCGAGTGGCGGAGGTCGTGAAACCGGATGCGACGCAGTTCTGCGCGGTTGAGGAGTCGGCTGAAGCTGCGGGTGAGGTTGGCAGGTTCGAGAGGACCGCCGGTGGGGGTGGTGAACACGAGGCCGTTGTCCGACCAGCCCGTCCCCGCGGCCCGGCGTACTTCCTCCTGCTGTTCCCGGTGAGTCTTCAGCGAGTTGACGCATTCGATGGGGAGGACGATGCGACGTTCGGATGCGCGGGTCTTGGTGTGCAGGACGGTCAGGCCGCCGGTGCGGGTGCGCTGGAGGGAACGGTGGATGGTGGCGGTTCCTGTGCTGAGGTCGAGGTCGTCCCAGTGCAGCCCGAGGAGTTCGCCCTTGCGGAGTCCGGTGCTCAGGGCGAGTTCGTATAGGGCGTGGAGCCGTTCGCTGCTGGCTGCGTGGAGGAACTGCCGGGCCTCGCTCGCGGTGAACGGCTTGAAGCGCCGGGGGAGGGGTGCCGGTATCTTGACATTTCGGGCGACGTTACGAGGAAGGTCGTCTTCGCGGACGGCGTGTTCCAGGGCGGACTTGAGGACCGAGTGGACGTAGGTCACGGTCAGCGGGGAGAGCTGCTTGTTGCAGCACTGGCCGATGGCGCAGCAGGAGCGCCGGTCGGTGTCGGGAGAGCTTCTTGGCCCCGAGGCCGGGGTTGAGATGAAGGCGGACGTAGGCGGCGTAGCGGGTGTGGGTGTTCTCCCGCACCTGGTGCACGGCAACGCCGTTCAGTCAGTGCGTCAGGTACGTACTGACGGTGCTGTCGGACGTAGGCGGCTAGGGCCCGGCCGGTCGACCGCAGGATCTCCGGACACGCCAGCACTCGGCTGTCTAGGTCAGCCATGAGTGAGCCTTGCCGACGCCGTTCCGGCAGAGGGCTTCATGGCACGCACGTTCGGGGTCTGGCTCGTGCCAGCGAGACCTGGTGTCGGCAGGTGGGAGCGTCCGTATGCTGGCCGTGTGCCGCCTGTCGGAGTCACACCGCGGCTGCCGGGCGGACGAGGAGGTGAAAGGGAATGAGCGTTGGCATCGACCACACAGGGCCCTGGACCGTCGCCGACGTCCTCGCCCTGCCCGAAGACCGCACCACCCGCTACGAGCTGCTGGGGGAGTCCCTCGTAATGTCCCCCGCTCCTGGAGTGCGCCATCAGCGGGCCTCCTTCCGCCTCCACGTCGCCTTGGACGCGGCCGCCCGGGCCGTCGGCGCACCAGTGGAGATCTTGGAGGGCGTCAATGTCGTCCTGCCGTCGGGCCTGGTCGTTCCTGATTTGGTTGTGGCCGATGCCGGCGCGACCGCCGACGACCCCGTCACCGTCGACATCGAAGCGGTCCGGCTTGTCGTCGAACTCGTCTCCCCGGGCAACAGCACCATGGACCGTAAGGTCACGCCGATGTTGTACGCCGAGGCAGCCATCCCGCACTTCTGGCGACTCGACTTCGACCCCGCCTCCATGCTCGCCGTCTACGAGCTGCAGGGCGGCCGGTACGTGGAGCGGACGACTGCACTCTCCGGCGCGACCACACACCTGGACGCCCCGTTCCCCATCGCGATCGACCCGGCAGGACTCACGCGGCAGTAGATGCCATCTGACAGCAACGCTGACGGCGACTGACAGCAACGCTGACGGCGACCCAGCCCGTCAGCGGACTTCCACAGACCCGTAGATCAGCTCAGGGGAACGAGACGGTGTTCCCTCGGGTGCTGTGCCCTCAAATGGGCGTGGGAAGCCCCGTGGGGTGAGGCCCGCCGGGAACGCTCGAGGCGAGAGCGGCTGTCACTGCCCGGGGCTATCGTGGTGCGGGTGACACGCTCTGTAATCAGTGGAGGATCGTGGTGACCGTCATGAGCGAGCGTCCCCGGGCCATAGACACCCCTCCGAGCGGGTCCTTCGAGGACATGCTCGGGATCGTCGAGGGGCTGGACACGCCTGCCGGCTACAAGGCCGAGCTCATCCGGGGGAAGATCGTCGTGTCACCGTGGTCGAAGCTGCGTTACAAGAAGGTCATGAAGGCGCTCAGGCTTCAGCTGGAACAGCATGCTCCGGAGGGGCATGACGTGGATGTGGCCCCCTTTCTCTTCACCTTTCCGGGGTCCGAGCGGGGATACGGGCCTGACCTGCACGTCGCCGACGAAACCGCCTTCGAAGTCGAAGGCCGGCATGCCGACGGCGCCGCTCTTTCGCTCGCGGCCGAGCTGACCTCTGACTCCACCAAGGACGTCGACTGGCTCGACAAGATGGCGACGTACGGGCAGATCGTGCCCGTGTACCTGCTTCTCGACATGCGTGTCGGCGAGATCAATGTCATGTGGGACCCGTCTCCCAAGGGGTACCGGTCCCGGACCAACGTTCCCTTCGGGCGGCCCGTGCGGATCCCTGCTCCGTTCGACTTCGAGCTCGACACGTCCGGGTTCGGTGTCCCGGAGGAGCAGAGCGCCGAGGACGAGCAGAGGTGACGTTCCGGGAAGACCGGCCCGGTTTGACCCCCGAACGGGCGCCCCGTAGCCTTGACCCTCGGCGTGTCGACTGACGCGCCACATCTCCGTAAACCTCTTCCTCCCGGGTACCGGTTGCCTCGGTGGTCGGGAGAGGCCGTCCGTGTTCGTTCCCGGACGGCTGGACTGCGGGGATGCCGTCCCAGAGCGAGAGAGTGAGATCCGCGTGTACGCCATCGTGCGCAGCGGTGGTCGCCAGCACAAGGTTGCTGTCGGCGACATCGTTGAGGTTGACAAGATTTCCACTGCCAAGGTTGGCGACACGGTCGAGCTCTCGACCCTGCTCGTTGTCGACGGCGACGCTGTGACCAGCGACCCGTGGGTGCTGGCCGGCATCAAGGTCCAGGCCGAGGTCGTGGACCACCACAAGGGTGTGAAGATCGATATCCTTCGCTACAAGAACAAGACCGGCTACCGCCGTCGTCAGGGCCACCGCCAGCAGTACACGGCGATCAAGGTCACTGAGATCCCCGCGGCTGCGAAGTAAGGGACTGAGGAGACATGGCACACAAGAAGGGCGCATCGTCCACCCGGAACGGTCGCGACTCCAATGCCCAGCGGCTCGGCGTGAAGCGCTTCGGCGGTCAGGTCGTCAACGCGGGTGAGATCCTGGTCCGCCAGCGCGGCACGCACTTCCACCCCGGTGCGGGCGTCGGCCGTGGCGGCGACGACACGCTGTTCGCCCTGGAGGCCGGTTCGGTGCAGTTCGGCACCCACCGTGGCCGCAAGGTCGTGAACATCGTTCCGGTCGCCTGATCGGAAGCTTTCGCGAGGCGGACCTCACTTCCCGTGCGGGAAGGCGGGTCCGCCTTTCGCGTGTTACGCAGTAGACAGATACGTACGTTTCGTTTTGTAGCCAGTGCTGGAGGCACCCACCATGACCACCTTCGTGGACCGCGTCGAACTGCATGTCGCCGCGGGTAACGGAGGCCACGGCTGTGCCTCCGTCCACCGTGAGAAGTTCAAGCCGCTCGGCGGCCCCGACGGGGGCAACGGCGGCCGCGGCGGCGATGTGATCCTGGTCGTCGACCAGTCGGTCACCACGCTCCTCGACTACCACCACAAGCCGCACCGCAGCGCCACCAACGGCAAGCCCGGCGAGGGCGGCAACCGCTCCGGCAAGGACGGCCAGGACCTGATCCTGCCGGTCCCGGACGGCACGGTGATCCAGGACAAGGCCGGCAACGTGCTGGCGGACCTGGTCGGCCACGGCACCTCGTACATCGCCGCCCAGGGCGGCCGCGGCGGCCTCGGCAACGCGGCACTGGCCTCGGCGCGCCGCAAGGCGCCCGGCTTCGCGCTGCTCGGCGAGCCCGGCGACTTCCAGGACATCGTCCTGGAGCTGAAGACGGTCGCGGACGTGGCCCTCGTCGGCTACCCGAGCGCCGGCAAGTCGTCGCTGATCTCCGTGTTGTCCGCGGCCAAGCCGAAGATCGCCGACTACCCGTTCACCACGCTCGTCCCGAACCTCGGCGTGGTGACCGCCGGGTCCACCGTCTACACCATCGCCGACGTGCCGGGTCTCATCCCGGGCGCCAGCCAGGGCAAGGGGCTGGGCCTGGAGTTCCTGCGCCACGTCGAGCGCTGCAGCGTCCTCGTGCACGTGCTGGACACCGCGACCCTGGAGTCCGAGCGCGACCCGGTCTCCGACCTCGACATCATCGAGGAGGAGCTCGAGCAGTACGGCGGACTCGGCAACCGGCCGCGCCTCGTGGTGCTGAACAAGATCGACGTACCGGACGGCAAGGACCTCGCCGAGATGGTCCGCCCGGATCTCGAGGCGCGCGGCTACCGCGTCTTCGAGGTGTCCGCGGTCGCCCACATGGGCCTGAAGGAACTGTCGTTCGCCCTCGCCGAGATGGTGGGCGCGGCGCGCGCCGCCAAGCCCAAGGAAGAGGCCACGCGCATCGTCATCCGGCCCAAGGCCGTGGACGACGCCGGTTTCACCGTCTCGCTGGAGGAGGACGGCCTGTTCCGCGTCCGGGGCGAGAAGCCCGAACGCTGGGTGCGGCAGACCGACTTCAACAACGACGAGGCCGTCGGCTACCTCGCCGACCGGCTCAACCGCCTCGGTGTGGAGGCCGCGTTGATGAAGGCGGGCGCCCGCGGCGGCGACGGCGTCGCCATCGGCCCCGAGGACAACGCGGTCGTCTTCGACTGGGAGCCGTCCGTCACGGCCGGCGCCGAGATGCTCGGCCGCCGGGGTGAGGACCACCGCTTCGAGGAGCCGCGTCCCGCGACCCAGCGCCGCCGGGACAAGCAGGCCGAACGCGACGAGGCGGCCCAGGAGTTCGAGGGCTTCGAGCCGTTCTAGGGCTTCGGCCCGCTCTGCAGCCTCGAGCCCTCCTCGGGGCTTCCCGAGCCGTTCCAGGGCTTCGAGCCTGACGCAAGAGGGCCCCGGAGGCGGTTTCCCGCCTCCGGGGCCCTCTTGTGCCGTCACCGCGGCCCCGGCCCGGGCCTGATGCCCGACCCGGCACGCCCCAGGCCGCTCCCATCGTCCCCTCGGAGAACTCTCTTACCGTTCCGGCACGGTGAATGGTTCTCCCGCTCACACCCTCGCCCGCGCTCCTGCTCTCGCGAGATGAAATGCCGCGCAGCCGCGCCGGTGAATTCCGGGAAATGTTCTCCCGACGATCTCTATTCCAGGCGTTTGCGCAACGGCACGGTCGGCATATGAAGAAGCCGTGCAGTCCCGCCTCACGGAACGTGAAGATGTCGGCGCGCCCGGCAGGGCGGTGGAGTCGTCTGCCGCGAGGGCGCGGACCCGCCGGGTGGATCACGGGCACGGGTGTGCGGTCGACCGGCGTTCCGGTCGTCGTGCTGTCCTTCGGCCCGAGCCCGCACCGGGAGGGCGTGCGGGCGGACGGCGATCACGGCGGCGCGGACACCCGCCGGGAACCGTTAGAGTCACACTGCCGTCAGCGCCGCTCTCGTCACTCAGGGCAATGCTCACTCGTTGTGGAGTTACTCACAGGATTTCCTGGGAGCATCCCGGGAAGGAGCGTCGCCGTATCGCCAATCGTCAGTGACGGAAGGTGAATGCCAGGTTGCGTGCACATTTGCAGCGAACGGCGCTCACCTTGCATCGAGGTAACCGCAAGTGGGACCATTTTCCCGTCCCTGTCGCCCCAAGGTAGGTCCTCTGTGTCTCAGCACATAGCCAAGCCCCGTACCACCGCAGTGATCCTGGCCGGTGGCACCGGTCAGCGCGTGGGTCTGTCGATTCCCAAGCAGCTGCTGAAGATCGCCGGCAAGGCAGTCATCGAGCACACGCTGGCCACCTTCGAGAAGGCGGACTCGATCGACGAGATCATCGTGCTGATGGCGCCGGGCTATGTGCCCGACGTCGAGAAGATCGTCTCCAAGGCCGGGTTCAAGAAGGTCCGGGCGATCATCGAGGGCGGCTCCACGCGCAACGAGACGACCGAACGCGCCATCGCCGCCCTGGGCGAGGGGCTGGCCGACGACGAGGACGTCAACGTCCTCTTCCACGACGCCGTCCGCCCCCTGCTCTCGCGGCGCGTCATCGACGACTGCGTCACCGCGCTGGAGCGCTACCAGGCCGTCGACGTCGCGATCCCGTCCGCGGACACCATCATCGTCACGCGCACGCACGGCGAGGACGGCGAGTTCATCACCGAGATCCCGGACCGCTCCCGGCTGCGTCGCGGGCAGACCCCGCAGGCGTTCAAGCTGTCCACCATCCGCCGCGCCTACGAAGTGGCGGCGGGCGACCCCAACTTCCAGGCCACGGACGACTGCACCGTCGTGCTGCGCTACCTGCCGGACGTGCCGATCCACGTCGTCGCGGGCGACGAGTACAACATGAAGGTGACCCAGCCCGTCGACGTCTTCATCGCCGACAAGCTCTTCCAGCTGGCCTCCTCGGCCACCCCGGAGCAGAACGGCGAAGAGGTCTACCGCGAGCTGCTCACCGGCCGGACCCTGGTCGTCTTCGGCGGCTCGTACGGCATCGGCAAGGACATCGCCGAACTCGCCGAGTCGTACGGCGCCAAGGTCTACGCCCTCGGCCGCTCCACCACCGGCACCCACGTGGAGAACCCGGAGGAGGTCGACGACGCGCTGTCCAAGGCCTACAGCGAGACCGGGCGCATCGACTACGTCGTCAACACGGCCGGTGTGCTGCGCATCGGAAAGCTCGCCGAGACCGACAACGCGACCATCGAGGAAGCGCTGAAGGTCAACTACCTGGCACCTGTGCAGATCGCCCGATCGGCTTACAAGTACCTCGCCGAGACCAAGGGGCAGTTGCTGCTCTACACCTCCAGCAGCTACACCCGCGGGCGGGCCGAGTACAGCCTCTACTCCTCGACCAAGGCCGCCATGGTGAACCTCACCCAGGCGCTGTCCGACGAGTGGGCCGGTGACGGCATTCGAGTGAACTGCGTGAACCCGGAACGAACCGCCACGCCCATGCGCACGAAGGCCTTCGGACAGGAACCGACGGGCTCCCTGCTCTCCTCCGAAGCCGTCGCCCGTACCTCCCTCGACGTGCTGCTTTCCGAGCTCACCGGGCATGTCGTCGACGTCCGTCAGCAGGACCCGACGGCAGCCGCGGGCAAGGCTTCCGACTTCGAGCAGGCGCTTGCCGAGGTGCTCGATCGGCAGAACGGCGTGGCATAATCAAGCACAATTAGTCATTGATTTTTCAGGCCTCTGTGGATCCCTGTTTACGGAGAATTCACAGAGGCCTGTATCCGTAAGGCTTCCGAAATCTTCACAAAGGATTTTCCGGACTTTTTGGCACTTCTGACCGGCCCCCTCCCAGAGCAGGTTTCTCCGTGATATCCACTGCTATTCGCGTCGCCCGGGTGGGCAGCGCGGCCGAGCTGGCCGCGGCGGTCCTCATGATGCTGGGCTATCCCGGTCTCATGGCGGCCGCGCTCGTCCCGAGCGCCCCCGCCTTCGCCGCCGCGGCCGCCGTGACGTACCTGGCGGACCTCTATCTCCACCACAAGAACAGTCGCCTCATCAGCCTGCTGGTCAAGGTGCGGGCCGGTATGGCCACCCGCTTCCTGGTCCGTGAGCTGCTGCTGATCCTGCTTCTGGCGAGGCTCGGCCTCTCCGAGGACCAGGTGTTCTACGCGGCGATCGCGTGCTTCACGGTGTTCTTCGGGCTCCAGGCTCCGCACAGTGCGCTGGTCGCCCTGATCGACAAGCGCCGTCAGATGCCGGTCGCGACCAGGAACGTCGACCTGGCCTCCCGGCTGCGCATCCCGGACGCCCCGCCGCGTCTGCTGCTCGGCAACGCCACGGTGAAGATGCTCCACCTCGACCTCGCCGCCGTCGTGGGCCTGCTCGTCAGCGCGGTCACCGACTCGCAGCGCGCGGGCTTCGTCGGCATCGGCGTCACCCTGGTCCTGGGCACGCTGTACGTCCTGTTGCTGGTGCCGCACCTGCGGGCGAGGCGGCTCCCGCCGAAGGCCGACAAGGTCCTGGGCACGCTGAGCGCCTGGCTGCGCGAGTACCGCCCCGAGACGGTGCTGTACTTCTCCGGCTCCGACGACTCCGCCTACCAGGTCAACATGTGGCTGGAGACCATGGAGCAGATGGAGTCCCGGCCCCTGGTCATCCTGCGTGAACGCGTCATCCTGGAGAAGATGGCGCCCACGTCGGTCCCTGTCGTCTGCGTGCCCGGGGGGGTGCACCTGATGAACATGGACCTGTCCATGGTGCGGGTCGCGTTGTACTGCGCGAACGTCGGCAAGAACATCCACCTGCTGCGCGTGCCGACGATGAAGCACGTCTTCATCGGCCACGGCGACAGCGACAAGGCGGCCAGCGTCAACCCGTTCAGCAAGGTCTACGACGAGGTGTGGACCGCCGGCCGCGCGGGCCGCGACCGTTACGCCATCGCCGACGTCGGCATCCGCGACGAGGACATCGTCGAGGTCGGCCGTCCGCAACTGGCCCCGATCCGGGCGGTCGCCCCCGAGGGCGACGTTCCCACCGTGCTGTACGCGCCCACCTGGGAGGGCTGGGACGACAACCCGGGCAACACCTCGCTGCTGCTGGCCGGCGAGAACATCGTGAAGAAGCTGATCGCGGCCGAGCCCCCGGTCCGCGTCCTGTACAAGCCGCACCCCTTCACCGGCACCCGCAGCGCCAAGGCGGCGGCCGCGCACCGGAGGATCACGGCCCTGATCAAGAAGGGCGCGGCAGAGCGCGCCGCCGACCCCCGCTTCACCGCGGACCCCGCGGCGCAGGCCAGGGCCAAGACCGAGCTCTCCCGCCTCAAGGCCCGGCTGGACGGTCTCGCGCTCGCCTTCGACGCGCGTGCGGACGAGGCCGTGACGAGTCGCGACGGCATCGTCGACGTCCGTAAGCACGAGGAGGCCGCGCGGCTGCGCGCCGACTGGGACGCCGCCTACTGGCGTTCCTTCCCGTCCTTCGAGCACCGGGTGATCACGGGCGCGGCGCCCCAGCTGTTCGACTGCTTCAACGCCTCCGCGGCGATGGTCTCCGACATCTCCAGCGTGGTCTCCGACTTCCTCGCGAGCGGCAAGCCGTACGCGGTCACGGACTCCGCGGAGCTGGGGGCGGAGGAGTTCCGGCGGCAGAACACCGCGGTGCGCGCGGCCGTCATCCTCGGCAACGACGCGGCCGAGCTGGACCAGCTGCTCGACGCGGTGCGCGACCCGGCCGCCGATCCGCTGGCCAAGGACCGCAAGGAGCTCAAGGAGTACCTGCTCGGTCCGGACGAGCCGACCTCACTGCAGCAGTTCGACGCCGCCGTCACCCGTCTGGCCCTGAAGGCCGAGGCGCGCAACGTCAGCCAGCAGGCCCTCGGGGCAGCGGCGGCGGAGGCCTCGGTGGGGGCCGCGCCGGACAACGGAGCGGCGCTGCCCGACGGAGTCGCGACCGCCTGAGGGCGCCCGACCGCGGTGCCGCCGCGATGCACGACGAGCCGGACCCCCGGAGACTTCTCTCCGGGGGTCCGGCTCGTCGTGCATCCTGTGATGTGGAACACGTGTCGAAGTCCGAGCAACCCGCCCCGGTCGTTCGTCGTCTATCGGGTATCCAAAGCAGTCTTGTCGGAACGTAGTGGTGGTGAGAGGGAAAAGTGACCGTTGCGCAGCCTGACGTCACGGTGGTCATCGGGGCGTACGAGGCGATGCCGTACCTGGTCGAGTGCCTTGCCTCGGTCGAGGCGCAGACCCTGGCGCCCGGCCGCATCGAGGTCATAGCCATAGACGACGGCTCGCGCGACGGCACGGGGGAGTGCCTGGAGGAGTTCGCCGCCCGCGCTCCCATGGCCGTCACCGTGATCCGGCAGGAGAACTCCGGTGGCCCCAGCGGCCCGCGCAACGTCGGCCTCGCCAAGGCGACCGGGCGTTACGTCTTCTTCCTCGACGCGGACGACCGGCTCGGCGCCGAGGCCCTGGAGCGCATGGTCGCCATGGCCGACCGCAACGGCACGGACGTGGTCCTCGGGCGCGTCGAGGGCATCAACCGCAACCCCCCGAAGTCGATGTGGGCCAAGACGCTCGAGCGCACGGACGTCTTCTCCTCCAACATCAAGTTCACCCTCAGCGCGCAGAAGCTCTTCCGCCGGGAGTTCCTGCAGCGCCACGACATACGGTTCGACGAGTCCCTGTGGACCGGCGAGGACGCGCTGTTCACCATGGAGGCCTATCTGCGGGCCGACGGCGTCTCCGTGGTCGCCGACTACACCTGCTACTACCTGGTGGGCCGCAGCGACGGCAAGCATGTGACGAAGAGCGGGAGTTACACCCTGCGCTTCGACTCCGCGCGCGCCCTGATGGGCCTGCTGGCGCGGCTGCTCCCGCCGGGGGCCAAGCGGGACGTGCTCATGGTCCGCCCGTTCCTCGTCACCGTGCTGCCGCAGTTCGGGCCCGTCTTCCTCAGGAACGACGAGGAGATCCGGCGCACCAAGATGGAGCTGGCCCAGCCCCTGATGGACGCCTACTGGAACGAGGGCGTCGCCCAGCGGCTCAAGGTCCACGAGCGGCTGCGCCTGGAACTGGTGGCCCGGCAGCGCCCCGACCTGCTCGTGGACGTCCTCGAGTTCATCAAGGCCAAGAGCGCGCCGACGCCGGTCCTGAAGAAGCGCAACACGCAGCTCTACCTGGCCTATCCGCACTACGGCTCGCGCGAGACCGGTCTGCCCGACCGGATCTACCTCGCAGAGCCCCGCGAGGCCGCGGACTACCCGGGCTGGCGCAAGGACGCCACCGAGACGTTCCTGCGCGGCTTCGCCCGCAAGGTCCGCAGGCGGCTGAGCAGACTCCGCCGGCCCCCGATGAGGCCGGGCGGCACCGCGGCGGCCTGAGCCGGAGCGTCGTCCGCCGGGGGAGCGGGGGCCGGGCTACTTGCCCGGCTTGAGGGCGCGACGCAGGGGACCGCCCACCACGCGTCTCGCCCGCCGGTAGATCGAGGGGGCCGGGATGACCGCGGCGGCCCTGGCCGCGCCCCGCGCGCCGGACCGGCTCTTGGCCAGGTCTCGCTTCAACTGGGCGTTGGTGGAGTCCAGTTCGCTGATCCGCTGCTGGAGCCAGCCGAACCGGGTGGTCAGCGAGGCGAGGTCGGCGTCGTTCCAGGGACGCACGCCCGCCGGGAAGGACAGCGAGCGCAGCCTCTTGTCGAAGGCCCGGCCGCCGTCGCCGTGGGTGAAGGTGTTCTGCAGCCCGTTCTTGTCCAGGAACGCCGTGAACCGGTCGAACCGCTCCTTGTGGTTCCCGGTGAGCCCGCTGAAGTCGGCCTCCTCGTAGAGGTCGGCCGGGTCGAGGTCCGCGGGCGTCTCGCTGAGCAGCCGGTGCGGTATCTCGAAGTAGCGGCACAGCTCCAGCGTCCGCGAGTCGAAGGCGAGCACGGTCGCGGGCGTGCCGGCCAGCAGCGCCGCGATGTTGCCGTGGATGCGTGAGCCGAACGAGTAGTCGAACGTGCGCAGGTCGTCCAGCCAGGTGACCGGGTCGATGTAGACCCGCGCCTTGCCCTCCCGGTACATCGGGTGGTCCGGGTGGGTGGGCATCTCGGTGACCCTGCCGCCCACGGAGTCCGTGTCCCGCCAGTACAGCTGACGGGCGTCGGTGAGGTTCTGGCCTATGTAGAGCAGGTTCGGATAACGCTCGTTCGCCCGGGTGATGATCCGGTGCAGACCGCCCCCGCGCACCGCGGCGTGCGAGCCGTTGACGGCGATCCGCGACTCCGCGGTGAGCGCCGCCGTCCGCTTCTCCACCGGCAGCCGGTCGCCGTGCAGGAACATCGACGGGCAGCCGATGACCTCGACGTCCCGGAAGCCCATGTCGTCGAGGTACCGCTCGGTGAACTCGCCCCGCACGCCGATCGTGGCGCTGCGGTCCAGGACCGCCGCGCAGAAGGCACGCACCGAGGCCTCGATGGGCTTCAGCCGCTCGGCCTCGTAGGTCACCCCGGTCTGCGCGCCGACGCCCAGCACCACGACCGGGATCCTCAGCTTCCCGATGAGCCGGGTCAGCCGCTGCAGAGGCTGCTCGAAGGTCGGCCGGAAGGCGTTGGCCAGGGGGACGACGAAGGCGTCGTACTCCTCGTTGATCCGCGCCGCCGCGTTCGCGTCGGACCGCATGCCGTTCGAGACGACCTCGGTGTCCGGGGCCATGAGGATCTTGTGCGCTGCGTCACTGAAGATCAGGTTGCCGGAGTTGGTGGCCATGACGTCGCGGTGGAGGGCTTCCTCGACGGGGACGACGTCGAAGGGGCTCTTCCCCGACCGGAGGAGTATGCGCTTCACACCGCGAACTGTAGGTGACCCAAACTTGAAAATAAATTTGTGTTCTCTTCAAATTCGACGAGGAACCGACACAACCTTTTTGCCGTATGCAAATGGTGAGCAAACGGTGACGTTGTGTGCTCGCCGCTGCTTCGCCGCGCTGTCCGCGAGATGAAACCCCGGAGCGGTCCCGGGCCCCGTTCGCGTAGATTGCCGGGCAGCGCAGCCGTGGACCTACGCAAGGGGCGAAGAACAAGGTGGCAGGGGCAAGGCAGGCCGTGGGCGAGGCCCGCAGGATCGTCGTCAAGGTCGGCTCGTCGTCGCTGACCACCGCCTCGGGCGGCCTCGACGCCGACCGGGTCGACGCGCTCGTCGACGTCCTCGCCAAGAGCCGCAGCGGGGGAGAGAGGGAAGTCGTCCTCGTCTCGTCCGGGGCCATCGCCGCCGGGCTCGCCCCACTGGGACTGCGCCGCCGCCCCAAGGACCTCGCCCGGCAGCAGGCCGCCGCCAGCGTCGGCCAGGGCCTGCTCGTCGCCCGCTACACCGCCTCGTTCGCCCGCTACGGCGTCCGTGTCGGCCAAGTGCTGCTGACCAGCGACGACATGAGCCGCCGCGCCCACCACCGCAACGCCTCCCGCACCCTCGACAAGCTGCTCGCGATGGGCGCCTTCCCGATCGTCAACGAGAACGACACCATCGCCACCGACGAGATCCGCTTCGGCGACAACGACCGGCTCGCCGCCCTCGTCGCCCACCTCGTCCACGCCGACCTGCTGGTCCTGCTGTCGGACGTCGACGGGGTCTACGACGGCGACCCCAGCACACCGGGCACCTCGCGGATCGCCGAGGTGCGCGGGCCCGGCGACCTCGCGCACGTCGAGATCGGCAGCGCCGGCAAGGCGGGCGTCGGCACCGGCGGCATGGTCACCAAGGTCGAGGCCGCCCGGATCGCGGCCGCCGCCGGCATCCCCGTGGTGCTCACCAGCGCCGTTCACGCGGCGGACGCCCTGGTCGGCGGGGACACCGGCACCTACTTCCGTCCGACCGGCAAGCGCTCTGCCGACCGGCTGCTGTGGCTTCAGCACGCCTCCACCCCGCAGGGCTCCCTGACCCTGGACGACGGCGCGGTGCGCGCGGTCGTCGAGCGGCGCACGTCGTTGCTGCCGGCCGGGATCGCGTCCGTCGAGGGCGAGTTCAGCGCGGGCGACCCCGTCGAGCTGCGGGACACCCGGGGGCGTGCGGTGGCCCGCGGTCTCGTCAACTTCGACGCCAAGGAGATCCCCCAGCTGATCGGGCGGTCGACCCGGGACCTGGCACGCGAACTGGGAGCGGAGTACGAGCGCGAGGTCGTCCACCGCGACGACCTGGTGATTCTCCACCCGTAAACACGCTCGAACGATCCGTACCGGTGGGGGACGTTCCGTGAAACCGCCCCACGAAGGCGTGCGGCCTGCTCAACTTTGTCTCAGGGACACGGCCGCGGGCGACCGCGGTGAAACGCGGGACATCCGCACGAGCGCTGCGTAAAGGAGGCCGTCGTGAGACGAGTGCGCCCTGGGGTGGCAGCGGCTCGTGGGAGTACCGGCGGGGTCGGTTCGGCGGCGCCGCGCACACCCGGCGAGGAGCGCGCCCTGACCAGCGTGGCCGCCGGTGAGCGCTACCGGGCGCAGGAGGTCGCCGAGTCGAAGGGCGGGCAGCCCGTGGAGGTCGCCCGGCTGTGGCACGTCACCCTCAGCGTCTCCGGCGAGGAGGCCCCGGTGCAGGAGGTCCGGCGGGCTCTGGAACAGCTCGCCCACGATCATCCGTTTCTCCTGACCAGCAGATACGCGGGCGATCACGCCGAGATCCGGTACTGGGAGGAGGCCCGCGACCTGCATGACGCGGCCGCCGTCGCCCTGCGCCTGTGGGGCGAGCACCGCCAGACGGCCGGCCTGCCGCCCTGGGAGATCGTCGGCCTCGAGGTCATCGACCGCCAGACCTACCACCAGCGCATCGCCGAGGGCTATGGCCCGGCCCCGGCGACGCCGGTGGGGGTCCACCCCTACTGACGTCCCTCGCCGCCGCGCCCCGGGAAGTCCCGCGGGGATTCTCGGTCTCCCCGGGGAATCTCGGGGTGTGGAACGCGCGGTGAACGGGCCGGTGCGGCGCACTACCCTTCCCTTATGACCACGCTCTCGCCGTACGACTCCATGTCCCCGGTCACCCGGGCCGCCTACCGTGCCAAGGCCGCCGCCGCCGACCTCGCGCCGCTGCCCCGGGCCGCCAAGGACGACGCGCTGCTCGCCATCGCGGACGCACTGGAGGTCCGTACGAGCGAGATCGTCGAGGCCAACGCCGTGGACATCGCCAAGGCCCGCGAGGCCGGCACCAGCGAAGCCATCGTCGACCGGCTGACCCTCACCCCGGAGCGGGTCCGTGCCATCGCCTCCGACGTGCGGGACGTCGTCGCGCTGCCCGACCCGGTCGGCGAGGTCGTCCGCGGGTCGACCCTGCCCAACGGCATCGACCTGCGCCAGGTGCGGGTCCCGCTCGGCGTCGTCGGCATCATCTACGAAGCCCGTCCGAACGTCACCGTGGACGCCGCCGCGCTCTGCCTGAAGTCGGGCAACGCGGTCCTGCTGCGCGGATCCTCCTCCGCCTACGAGTCGAACAACGCCCTCGTCCGGGTGATCCGTGACGCGGTGGGCGGGGCCGGGCTGCCCGCCGACGCCGTGCAGCTGGTGCCCGGTGAGGGCCGCGACAGCGTCCGCGAGCTGATGCGCGCCCGTGGACTGGTCGACGTCCTCATCCCGCGCGGCGGCGCCTCGCTCATCCAGACCGTGGTCACGGAGTCCACCGTCCCGGTCATCGAGACCGGCACCGGCAACTGCCACGTCTACGTCGACGCCCACGCCGACCTCGACATGGCGATCGACATCCTGATCAACTCCAAGGCCCACCGGGTCAGCGTCTGCAACGCCGCCGAGACCCTCCTCGTCCACCAGGACATCGCCCCCGAGTTCCTGCCCCGCGCCCTCGACGCCCTCGCGGAGGCGGGCGTGACCGTGCACGCCGACGAGCGCGTGCTGGCCTACGCCGAGGACTCCAAGGCGACCGTCGTCGAGGCGACCCCGGAGGACTGGGAGACCGAGTACCTCTCCTACGACATCGCCGCCGCCGTGGTCGACTCGCTGGACCGGGCCGTCGAGCACATCCGGCTGTGGACCTCCGGTCACACCGAGGCCATCGTCACCACGTCGCAGCAGGCGGCCCGCCGATTCACCCAGCTGGTCGACTCCACCACGGTGGCCGTCAACGCCTCGACCCGCTTCACCGACGGGGGCCAGTTCGGCTTCGGCGCCGAGATCGGCATCTCCACCCAGAAGCTGCACGCCCGCGGTCCCATGGGCCTGCCGGAGCTGACCAGCACGAAGTACATCGTCACGGGCGACGGACACGTACGGCGCTGACCCGGCCGCCGGGGAACGCACGAACGGCCGAGTGCGCCATCGCGCGCAGGCCGCCGTGAGAGGCGTCTCATCCGGCTCATGAATTTCCCTTCCGCCTGCCCAAAACGACCCTCCAGGTCTACTCTGGACATGTGCCGGAGGACGTGGGGGGTACGCCGTTCCCTGACGGCTGGGAGCCCGACGACGACCACGACCGCGGGGTGTCGGACGAAGAGTTCGCCTCCGTGGTCTTCGACGAGGCCTTCGTGCAGGCGGCCGTGGTGCACGAGCCGACCGCCGTCGAACGCCTCCTCGCCGCAGCCGAGGCGAGAGCCGAGGCCTCGGAGGCAGAGGCCCGCAGAGCCCGCGCCAGAGGCGACCGCTACGAGGACGTCTACGGCGCGGACGATTTCGGCCATGATCCGGACATCGACGACCCGGACGACGCCGAGCTCGCCGAAGGCTGGGAGCGTGGCTACGGCGCCCACGGGCCGTACGGCAGACAGAGCCGCTGGCACCGCCCCGTGGCCTGGATGCTCGCCCTGGTCATGGGCGTCGGCATGGTCGCGCTGGCGTTCGCCGCGGTCTATCGGGGCACCTCCTCGGGCGGCCGTGACCAGGTGCCGGCGCCCGCCACGACCGGACTCGAACAGGGGAGCGTGCCCCCGCCCTCCGCCTCCGCCGACCAGTCCCGGCCACCCGTCTCGGCGGTCCCACGCACACCCTGAACGTCAGTGCGACGCAAAGCCGTACGAGCCGTACGCGCGTGGGCGCGAAACCGGTGAGCCCCTGTCAGAACTTGGCGTACAGCGAGGCGTTTACCCGAGGTCCGCGCGACCTACTCTGAAAGTATGGCCGGCCCTGGAGACCCACCGGAGGGGACACCCGAGGGCACTTCCGGAGGTGAGGACGAGTACCGATCCGTCGTCTTCGACGAATCGTTCATCCGCGCTGCCCGCATTCAGGAGTACTCCGCGCACGAACGCCTGGCCGACCATGCCCCCGCCGTCCGCCGCCGCCCCGCGCGGCGGCGAGGCGGCCTGTCCCGGCAGGCCCTGGCCCTGGTACTCCTCATGGCCATCGCCTTCGGCACCGCCGTCTATATGGGACTGCGCAGCCCCTACCAGACCCAGGCGGCCCGCCGCACCGCCGAACCGCTGCGGATGACCGTCATCCCGCTCTCCCCGCAGGGCGCCGTGCCCGGGGCGGCGGCCGCCGAATCGCTCTTCGCGCACAGCCCCGCCGCACAGTTCCGCATCGGCGCGGAGGGCGTCCCGCTGCCCGCCTCGCGGCGCACCGCGCACTTCTCCGACAGCCAGGTCGTGGCGGCGCTGACCACGGCCAAGGAGTACATCGTGCACTCCTCCCTCTATCCGGAGGTGCTCACCGGGCAGCAGGTGCGGCCCGTGCGGGCGCTGATCGACGCCGACCAGCTCGACCAGTTCGACGAGAGCTTCAGCCATCCTGCCTCCGACGGCCGGCACGGGCCGACCGGCTGGCTGGTCCGCTTCGATCCCGCCCTGGCTCAGCTGGCCGACCGAGAGGTCCGAGTCCAGGGCACCTTGCAGGCCGCCGAGGCCGACTCCTCGACCCTCGAGGTCACCGCGGACCACACCCTCGTGTACGCGCTGCGACCCGCCGGCGCCGCCGCCGACGCCCCGGCCTCCCTGTTCACCGTCCGCCGTGAGCTGCAGTTCCGCTTCGACCGCGAGGACCTGCGCACCCACCAGCTCCAGCTGATCGTGTCCTACGTCCAGGCAGGGCCGCTCTCCTGCGCCGAGGACTCCGCGAACCATCTGCGGCCGCTGCTGGCCGGCCAGACCGCGAAGACAGGCGGCCCGGCCGGCACGGACCCCTACGCGACCGGCGGCGTGACGGCCCTGTGCGGGGCCCTGGCGACGAGCGCGCAGCCGAGGGTGTGAGACCCGGGGCATGAGGCCCAGGGGCATGCGCCCCAGCGGCGTGCGGCCGGGGCGGGGGAGCGGAGCTTCACTTCCCGCCGTGCGCAGGGGTGTCGTCCGGGCCCTGTGCCCCGCCCTCTCCGTCCGTCCCGTCCGCGCCGGCGGCCCCGTCCGAGCCGTTGCGCGGCCGGTCCTCCGGCGGAGTCGGGCCGGTGAAGCCGTCGAAACCGCGCCGGACGCGGCCGCCCAGGCCGCCCGCACCGCCGGCTATGTCGCTGACCAGCTTCATCAGCGGGTCCTTGGAGCTCTTGACGCTCGTCGCGTAGTGAGCGGCGGACTCCCGGAAGGAGTCGGTGACCGAGGTGTCCTTGTCCTCGTTGCGCCGCGGGTAGTGGCCGTCCATGATCCGCTGGTGGTCGCGGGACTCCGCCCACTTCTTCAGCTCGGCCGCACGAACCGTGGTGAAGGGATGGGTGCGGGGCAGCACGTTGAGGATCTTCAGCACGGAGTCGCGCAGGTCGCCGCCCGACTCGTACTCCTCGGCCTGCTGCAGGAACGCGTCCACGTTCATCTCGTGCAGGTGGTTTCCGCCGGCGATCTTCATCAGCCCCCGCATCGAGGCCTTCACGTCCTGGCCGACGAGGAGACCCGCGCGGTCGGCGGACAGCTCCGACTTGCGGAACCACTCGCGCAGCGCCGTCACGATCGCCATGATCGCGAGGTTGCCCAGCGGGATCCAGGCGACCCGGACGGCCAGGTTCGTCAGGAACAGCAGGATCGTGCGGTACACGGCGTGCCCGGACAGCGCGTGGCCCACCTCGTGCCCGACCACCGCCCGCATCTCCTCCTCGTCGAGCAGCTCGACGAGGCCGGTGGTGACCACGATGACCGGCTCGTCCAGACCGATGCACATGGCGTTGGGCTGCGGGTCCTGGTTGACGTACATCGGCGGGACCTTCTCCAGGTCCAGGATGTAACAGGCGTCCCGCAGCATGTCGTTGAGGTGCGAGAACTGCTGGTCGGAGACCCGCACGGAGTCGGACAGGAACAGCAGCCTGAGGCTGCGCTCCGGCAGCAGCCCGCTGAGCGCCTTGAACACCGTGTCGAAACCGCTCAGCTTGCGCAGCGCCACCAGGGCGGAACGGTCGGCCGGGTGCTCGTACGCACGCGAGGAGATTCCCGGGAAACGCCTGCGCTGCCTGCTCGGCACGCGCTCGTGGCCGGCGCCGTTGTGCTCGTGGCCGTCGTCGGACATGTCTTCCCCCATGTGCGTCTGTGTGGCCCGTTACCTGACCCTTTACGGACCCTTGTGCGGTCCTTTGCGCCCCCGAAGCAGAGGCCAGCCTAGGCGGAGTTACCGTGGACGGGCACTACACCTAAGGAGTCCCGTCCCATGGAGCACCGTCCCGCAGCCGCCTGGCTCTCCGAGGCCGTCGGCGCCGCCCAGCAGCAGGGGCCGGGGAATCTGCTCCGCGTCGTACTGATCGTGATGATCCTGGGCTGTGCGCTCACCGCGTGGTTCCTGTTGCGGGGCTACAAGCGGAAAGACGACTGAGCCGACGGGAAGGTTCCCAATGGCGGAGTCGGCGTGATCGCCGCGGAGCCGCCCGTTTACGATGGGCCGACGTCTTTATCCCGCCCTCCCCCACTCTCGACCTCGCTCGAGCGGGGGGACCTCCATCGGATAGGTCCTGCCGAAGATGAGCCTTCACAGCGCCGCTGCCCAGTTGGTCACCCTCGCCGCCGAGGGCGAGGAGCACGGCGGCAACCACCAGAGCCTCGACCCGCTGGTCACGGGTGGCGGCGCCTTCATCATCCTGCTGCTCCTCCTGTGGATCACCACCCGCTTCAACCGCGACCGCTGAGCCTTCGGTGTTCGACGACGGGCAGTCCGGCATAGCGGGGCGCTCCGGGCATTCGCCGGCCGGGGCCCCGCGACCGGGCCGGTAGGGTCTGCACGCATGGGAGAGCAGGACATGGCCACCGGCCCGTCGGACAACGGCAGGCGCCGCCTCGGCGTCATGGGTGGAACGTTCGATCCGATCCACCACGGACACCTCGTGGCGGCCAGTGAGGTCGCCGCGCAGTTCCACCTAGACGAGGTCGTGTTCGTCCCGACCGGCCAGCCCTGGCAGAAGAGCCACCGCAGCGTCTCCCCGGCGGAGGACCGCTACCTGATGACGGTCATCGCGACCGCCGAGAACCCGCAGTTCTCGGTCAGTCGCATCGACATCGACCGAGGCGGCCCCACCTACACCGTGGACACGCTGCGCGACCTGCGGGCTCTCAACCCCGAGAGCGACCTCTTCTTCATCACCGGCGCCGACGCCCTGGGCCAGATCCTGACCTGGCGGGACAGCGCCGAACTGTTCTCTCTCGCGCATTTCATCGGCGTCACCCGGCCGGGGCACAACCTCATGGACCCCGGCCTGCCCGAAGGCGGCGTCTCGCTCGTCGAGGTGCCCGCGCTCGCCATCTCCTCCACCGACTGCCGCGCGAGAGTCGCCAAGGGCGACCCCGTCTGGTACCTGGTGCCGGACGGCGTCGTGCGCTACATCGACAAGCGCGAGCTGTACCGCGGCGAGTGAGCCGAGAGGGGTACCGGTGAACGACCGACACGACGCGGGGTACGGGGGCGACCAGTACGAACTCGTCGGCTACGACGAGTACGGCCAGCCCGTCTACCGGCAGGTCCCGCCCCAGCAGACCCCCCAGCAGTCCTACGACCCTTACGGGCAGCAGCAGTACCCGGGGCAGCAGGGCCAGAGCCACGGCCAGGGCCAGAACCAGGACCACGGGCAGCAGGGGTACGGCTACGACCCGTACGGCACGGGCGGCCGGCAGACGCCCGCCTACGACCCGTACGACACCGCTCCCCAGCCGCCCGCCGCCTACGACCCGTACGGCACCGCTACGCAGGCCCCCTACGACCCCTACGGGCAGACCGCCGCCGGGCAGCAGCCCCGGGCCGAACAGGCACGGACCGCCGAGCAGACCGCCTACATCCCGCAGCAGGCCGGCCCGGCCGAGCCACGGGCCGGGGCCGGCGCGGACGGCGACACGGGGCACGGGTCCGGGCTCGGCGCCGGCACGGGTGACGATGCGACGGACGCCCAGCGCGGCCAGGACGCCGCCGGAGCCGCCGGTCAGGGCCAACAGGAGTACCACACCGAGCAGTTCGCGTTCGTGGAGGAGCCCGACGGCGACTCCGAGGACGTCATCGACTGGCTGAACTTCACCGAGAACCGCACCGAGCGCCGCGAGGAGGCCAAACGGCGCGCCCGCAGCCGGCTCGTCGCCCTGGTCGTGGTCTTGGCGCTGGTCGCCGTCGGCGGGGTGGGCTACCTCTGGTACGCCGGGAAGCTGCCCGGTCTGTCGTCGTCCTCGGACTCCGGCACGGGCACCAGGACCTCGGCCGCCGCCCAGAAGCGTGACGTGGTCGTGGTCCACCTGCACGACACCGCGGGGGGCGGCACCTCCACGGCCCTGCTCGTCGACAACACCACCACCAAGCAGGCCACGACCGTCCTGTTGCCCAACTCCCTCGTCCTCACGCAGGACGACGGCACCACGACGACCCTCGCCAAATCCGTCGACGACGACGGCTCCGACGGGACGCGCGGCGCGCTGGACACCGTGCTCGGCACCCGGATCCAGGGGACCTGGCGTCTCGACACCCCGTACCTGCAGAACCTCGTCGACCTCGTCGGCGGCATCGAGGTCGACACCGACACGGCCGTGCCCGGTCCGAACGCCAAGAAGGGCGAGAGCCCTCTCGTAGCGAAGGGCGAGAACCAGACCCTCAGCGGCAAGATGGCGGTCGCCTACGCCACCCACCGCGCCGAGGGCGAGGCCCAGAACGCCCAGCTGGAGCGGTTCGGGCAGGTCATGCAGGGCGTGCTGCGCAAGGTGTCCTCCGACCCGCAGGGCGCCACCGTCACCGTGCAGACCCTCGCGCAGATTCTCGACCCGTCCCTGACCGACAAGGATCTCGGCGCCTTCCTGGCCAAGCTCGCCGACCTCGCCAAGGGCGGCGACTACAAGACCGCCCTGCTGCCGGTCCAGGCCGACGGCACGCTCAGCGCCGAGGCCAGTGCGAGCGTCGTCAAGGACGTCCTCGGCGGGAGCGCGAAGAGCCCCGACAAGGACGCGGCGGTCAGTGTCTTCGTCCAGAACGCCAGCGGTGCCAAGGCCAACACCGAGGACGCGCGCGTGGTGCTCCTCAACGGCGGCTTCACCTTCGTGGAGGGCGGCGCCCCGTCCGGCACGAAGGCCGACTCCCAGGTCCTGTACGGGGACGCCGCGAACAAGCAGAACGCCGTCGAGGTCGCCAAGACCCTGGGGCTGGACACCGACGCCGTGAAGAAGGGCGCCGTCTCCGGCAACGCCGACGTGGCGGTCGTCCTGGGCAAGGACTACAAACGCTCCTCCACCGGATGACCCGCCGGCGAGCACGCGCGGGAGGCCCGACACAGGCGGCCCCCGCGCGTGATCCCCTCGTCACGCGGGGTGCCGTAATCACGTGGGGTGGCGTCGGCGGTCCGTGAGACCCTTGAGGACAAGTGTCCGCCGACGGAAAGCCACGTAGTGACCGCCACCGACCGCTCCATCGATCTCATCAACATCGCTGCCCAGGCGGCAGCCGACAAGCTCGCGCACGACATCATCGCCTACGACGTCAGCGACGTGCTGTCGATCACGGACGCCTTCCTGCTGGCCTCCGCACCCAACGACCGCCAGGTCAAGTCGATCGTCGACGAGATCGAGGAGCGTCTTCAGAAGGAGCTCGGCGTCAAGCCGGTGCGCCGTGAGGGCGACCGCGACGCCCGCTGGATCCTGCTCGACTACGTCGACATCGTCGTCCACGTCCAGCACAGCGAGGAGCGCGTCTTCTACGCCCTCGAGCGCCTGTGGAAGGACTGCCCCGAGCTGGCGCTGCCCGCCGACGCCCTCGCGACCCGCGGCAAGGCCCAGGAGCACGCCGAACTGCAGGCCGAGGAGGACGAGACCGCCGGATACGAGGAGCTGCGGTGACAGCTCCGGAGCAGACGACGACCCGTCAGCCACGCCGTGGCCGCCGGGTCATCCTCTGGCGGCACGGCCAGACCGCCTGGAACGTGGAGCGCCGCTTCCAGGGCACGACGGACGTCGAGCTGACCGAGACCGGTGTGGCTCAGGCCCGCCGCGCCGCCCGGCTGCTCGCCTCCCTCAAACCCGACGCCATCGTCGCCTCGGACCTGTCGCGGGCCGCCGACACGGCCGCCGAGCTCGCCACGCTCACCGGCCTCGAGGTCACCCACGACGAGTCCCTGCGCGAGACCTACGCGGGCGCGTGGCAGGGGCTGACGCACGAGGAGATCATCGCCCGGCACGGTGCGGAGTACACCGCATGGAAGCGCGGCGAGCCGGTGCGCCGCGGCGGCGGCGAGCTGGAGACCGAGGTGGCCGACCGCGCCGCCCCCGTCGTCGTACGGCACGCCGAGAAGCTGCCCGATGACGGGACGCTCGTCGTCGTCAGCCACGGCGGCACCATCCGCACGACCATCGGCCGTCTTCTCGGTCTGGAGGCGCACAGCTGGGAGAGCCTCGGCGGGCTCTCCAACTGCTGCTGGTCCGTCCTCGGCGAGGGCGCCAGGGGCTGGCGTCTGCTCGAGCACAACGCCGGCACACTGCCCGAGCCGGTGCTCGGCGACGACGACTGAGCGACCGGTCGGGCCGGCGAGCCTCGGATTTCACTTTCCGGCAGGTCGCAGGCTAGAGTTCTTCTTGTTCGCACCGCCGAGCGGAGCGAAACACCGTGCGGTTCCACCGCGTGGCACGAGGGGCTATAGCTCAGTTGGTAGAGCGCCTGCATGGCATGCAGGAGGTCAGGAGTTCAATTCTCCTTAGCTCCACGGATTGGCCGGTCGGCCAGTCGGTCGACACTCTGTTGAGTTGTCAAAGATCGAAAGAGACCGGTCGATATCGCTTCAGGAAGTCCCGCCCCTCAGGGGGCGGGATTTTTTGTCGTCCCGCTCCGCAGCAGAGCCGCGCGCCGTTCCGTCTCCTCGTCGTCGGGTGTGTAGACGACGATCCTGCACTCCGGCATCCCGTTGATCGTCAGCGAGGTGGAGGTCATCCGCAGCTCGCCCACGGCCGCATGCCGGAAGACCTTCACGCGACGGCCGGGCTCCGCCACGTCACCGGTCTCCCACAACCGTGCGAACAGCGGACTCGCCTCGGACATCGCGCGTATGAAGTCCTCCCAGGCGGGCTCGCCGGCATGCAGCCCGTAGGCCGCCCGCAGAGTCGCCACGATCACCGGCAGTTCCTTGTCGCGGAACATCAGCGGGCAGTCCTCCTCCCGCACCGTGAACAGCCGCCACAGGGCGTTGTCCGGACCCGGTGCGCAGGCTTCGACCGGGGTGATGAACAGGTCACGGTAGACCGGGTTGGCGGCGAGGATGTCGTAGCGCGAGTTGTAGACCACGGCCGGCCGGGGCGCCAGCGCGTCGATGATGCCCTGGATCTCGGGACCCACGCTCTGCACCAGAGCCTCCGGGGTCGCCGTGAACGGCACCTCCGCAAGGTGGTAGAGGTGCTCCCGCTCCGGCGGGTCCAGCCGCAGCGTGCGCGCGACGGCGTCGAGGACCTGTGCGGAGGCGTTGATCGGCCGCCCCTGCTCCAGCCAGGTGTACCAGGTGACGCCCACACCCGAGAGCTGGGCCACCTCCTCGCGCCGCAGCCCCGGTGTGCGGCGCCGCAGCCCGGGCGGTATTCCGACGTCGCCCGGTGTCACCCTGGCGCGCCTGCTGCGCAGGAAGGCGGACAGTTCGGGCCGGCGCCGTGCTGCCACCCCGGGCTTCGGGCGCCCTGGCTCCACCCCCGGCCGCAGAACCGTCCGCGGTCCCGCCTCCGGTCCGCTTGCCGGTCCGGGTCCCGCCGCGGCCCGTGCCCCGCGCTCCGCCCGCTGGTCCGCCCGTGCGTGCGTCTGTGTCCCTGTCCGCGTCCCCATCGTCACGCCGCCCCCCATCGTCACGCCCCCATGGTCGGGTTTCCGCCCGTCGCCTGCCAGGTGCTGTCAGTACCAGCATCAGCGGGCTCTCGGCACCCGTATCGGATCCTCGTCACGCTCGACGGCATGACGACGACACCCCGGACGAGCCCGGTTCCCCCGGCTGTCCCGACCGCTTCACGTCCTGCTGCCAGTAAAGACCCCGGCACTGACAATCAGTCCCGGCGGCTGCTGGCGGTGGTGCTCGCAGCCCAGTTCATGGCACTGCTCGACGTCTTCATCGTGAACGTCGCGGCCCCCACGATCGGTTCCGACCTCGACGCCTCCGGAGCCGACCTCCAACTGGTCGTCGCCGGCTACGCCATCACGTACTCCGTGCTGCTGATCACCGGTGCGCGGCTCGGCGACCGGTTCGGACCAGGCCGCGTCCATCTGGTCGGGCTCGCCCTCTTCACGGCCGCCTCGCTGGCCTGCGGTCTGGCGCAGGGCAGCACCGAGCTGATCGTGTTCCGGCTGGTGCAGGGCGCGGGGTCGGCGGTGATGATCCCGCAGGTGCTGAGCCTGATCCAGCGCACGTTCAGCGGGGAGGCGCGGGTGAGGGCGCTCGGCGTCTACTCCGCGGTCCTCGCGGTCGGGGCGGCCGCCGGACAGGTGGCGGGAGGCGTGCTGGTGGACGCCGATCTGCTGGGCGCCGGGTGGCGTCCGGTGTTCCTCGTGAACGTGCCGGTGGGCCTCGTCCTGCTGGCGGTGGGCGGGCGCGTCCTGCCGCGGGGCGGCGGACTGCCGGGGCACTCGGCGGCGGTTACGGGAGCGGTGGGGGAGCGGGAGGCGGGCGCAGCGGCGCGGAGCAGGGCGCGCAGGATGGACTGGCCCGGTCTCGTGCTTCTGGGCGCTGCCGTGTCCCTGGTCACGGTCCCGCTCGTGCTCGGGCGGGAGGAGGACTGGCCGCTGTGGTCCTGGTTGTCACTGGCGGCCGGAGCCCTGGTGTTCCTGCTGTTCTGGGGTGCCGAGTCCCGGCTCGCCCGGCGTGGCGGCGACCCGCTGATCGCGCCCCGGGTACTGCGTCACCCCGGGATGGCGCTCGCCGTCCTGCGGGTGACGGCCGTCATGGCGGTCAACGGGGGCTTCCTGTTCGTGCTGACCTTGCACGTCCAGGGCGGCCTGGGGTTCAGCGCGCTGCGCGCCGGTCTCACCTTCGCGCCCACGGCGGTCGTCTTCGGCGCGGTCGGGCTGACCTGGCGCAGGTGGCCGGCCTCCTGGCAACGGGCCCTGATTCCTTCCGGGTTCGCGATACTCGCGCTGTCCGTGGTCGCGGTGGGGCTGGTCTTCCGGGGCGGTGACGACGGGGGCGCGTGGCTCTACACGGCGTACGCCGGAGTGGGCGTCGGACTCGCGCTCGCCTTCAGCCCGGCGCTGACCGGGGCGCTGGCCGCCGTGCTGCCCGAGGACGCGGCGGACGCCGGCGGGCTGCTGGCCACGGTCACCCAGCTCGGGCAGCTGATCGGTGTCGCCGCCTTCGGCACACTGTTCTTCAACCGCCTTGAGTCACTTGGTGCCCCGCAGGCGTATACCTCTGCGGAAGCGCTTCTCACATGCATGTTCGCGCTCGCTACGACAGCTGCCCTGGGTGCCGTGTCCGGACTGGTACTGAGGCGTCGCTGACCGTATTGGTCCGGCCGTGGCAGAATCAAACGACCGGAGGGGGCGCGGCCCGACGGGAGGGAGTAGCGATGCCTGCGAGCATCCGCGGAGAGGTCGGTCGTCTCTCCGGAGCAGCGGTGGGGCGGGACAAGGCCACCCGTCTCGGTTGCCCCTCCTGCGGTTCGGCCCATGTGGCTCAGGTTCTCGGCGACAACGGAGGGGTTTCCTACGTGTGCACGGCCTGCGGCCACAGCTGGAGCTGATCGATGGGTGCACACAGGCGGAAGTGCGACTGGTGCGGCAGCGGCACCCCGATCGTCCGTGACATGGAGCCGGTCAACCCCGACTATCAGTACTGGTGCGAGGAATGCGCGCGGGCGCTGATCATAAAGGGCGACCCGATCGAGACGTACCGCGAACTCGAGGGGGAGCCGATCTACGGCCGGCTCCTCGAGGAGCACTGCACGCTCAAGCGGTTCTATTCGTTCGTCACCGCTTGACGCCACATAAAGGGCTAAATCGGACGGGGCGGAAAGGATTTGGCGGTCCGCCGCCGGACCGGTAAAGTTGGCGTCGCCGCCGGGGAAACCGGGCGGCACGGTCAAGATCGCGGCTCTGCCGCTTGGCCACGAGGGGCTATAGCTCAGTTGGTAGAGCGCCTGCATGGCATGCAGGAGGTCAGGAGTTCAATTCTCCTTAGCTCCACAACAGATCCCGCCGGATCGGATGCGATTCGGCGGGATCTTTTTTGTGTTCCGGCGCCTCGTTCCCGTGTGTGCCGTCACGAACGACGGACAGGGGCCGCCTTTTCTCGGGCGGCCCCTGTCCGTCGTTCGTCGGCCTGTCGTCGGCGTGTTCCTCAGCGGCCGAGCGCGCGGCGGCCGCGACCCTGGGAGAGGACCGGGAGGTTGCGGGCGGGCGCCTGCGCGCGCGTGTCCTCCTCGATGCGCAGGGCCAGCGCCGGACAGCGACGCACCGCGCGTAGAGCTTTCGCCTCGGCGTACTCCGGTACCTTCGCCTGCGCCACCGTCGGGAAGCCGTCGGCGCCGAGCTGGAAGACCTCGGGCAGGATGTCGGCGCAGAGGCCGTGGCCGCGGCAGAGCGTCCAGTCGACGAAGATCTTCTGACGGCTCGTGCCGCTCTCCTCCGGGGCTTGGCCGCTCGTGATGGCCGCGGGGGCCATGCCCGCCTCGAAGAGCGGCAGAACGCCCTCCACGGGCCGTCCGCAGCCGTTGCCGAGGACGTGGGCGGCGAGGTCGTCGGTGAACGCCTTGATGGTCGACTCCAGGAACATCGCGGAGCCGTCCGGGTGCGAGCACGCGCCGCGCCGCTTGACGTTCTTGGCGACCTGCTTGAGCGCCTCCAGGGCGGCCGGACCGCCCCCGTTGATGATGTCCTCCATGCCGCGCGCGGCGGCCGGCAGGCCGAGGTAGCAGGGGCCGCACTGACCCGCGCTCTCGTCGGCCAGCCATTGGGCCACGCGCAGGGACTCGCCCAGCGGGCAGGTCTCCTGGCTGATCGGCAGGATCGCGCCGGCGCCGAGCGCGCCGCCCACCGCGTCGAGCGAGTTGCGGGAGACGACCGCCTCGTTGACCGTCGCCGCGTCGATCCACTTGCCGTGGTAGCCGCCGGTCAGCACGCCCTGGGGCACCGGCGGGGCGCCCGCGAGCTGGAGGACGTAACGCAGCGGTACGCCGGTGGGGACCTCGATCACCATCGGACGGGCGACCGCGCCGGAGACCGTCAGCATGACGGTGCCCGGCTCGTCGTACAGGCCGGTGTTGCCGTACCGCTCCGGGCCGATGCGGGCGGCGATGGCCAGCTGGGCGAACGTCTCGGCGTTGGAGAGGAGGGTGGGCGCGCCGCCGACGCCGTTCTGCGAGGCGCTGACCTTGCGGCCGGGCGGGATCGGCGGGCCGCCGTCGATGGAGCGGATCAGCGACGCGGCGGCGCCCGTGACCATGCGGATCGGGTTGCGCTGGACGAACGCCTTCAGAGCCGACCGACGCCCGTTGCTGAGCCCGCGTTCGGAGAGCGCGGCCTCCATGGAGCGCTGAGTGGATTCGCGGGTGACCCCCACCACGAGCGTGCGGGCACCCAGCGCCTCCGCGACGAGCAGCGCGCCGTCCAGGATGAGGTGCGGGGCGCGGTTGATGAGCACCGTGTCCTTGCGGCAGGCCGGTTCGTCCTCGCTGCCGTTGACGACGACGACCGGGCGGACGCCCCGTTTGATCGCGGCCTCGGCGACCGAGCGCAGCTTCTTGTGGAAGGGGAAGCCCGCGCCGCCGCGGCCCTTCAGGTTGATGTTCTCGGAGAGCTTCGCGAGGGCCTCTCCGCCCAGGGGCTCCAGCGGCCCGTGCACCTTCAGGTGCATGGGCAGGTCAAGTCTCTCGACAAGGTCGAAACCCGACGTGAGTTGCGGAAGACCGACCACGCGGACTTCTGGGACGTCGGGCAGGGCCTCGTTCACCTATAGCCTCCGGAAGGCGTGTTCCAAGGTTCGCCCGAACCCGGTGCGTCGTACGACGCACCGGGCGATGGTTCGTTGGCGGGACCGCTGTTGTACGTGTCGTTCTGGTTGTACGTGCCGTACCCGGGGTTCGTCTCACCTGTGTCGTACACGTCACGTCCGCCGGCTCCGGGAGTGCCCGGATTGCCATAGACCGGGATGGTGAATCCCGTGTCCTGGAGCGGGTCGTAGACGGACTGGGGCGCCTCGCCGACCGGCGGCGGCGACGGGATCGGCCAGTTGCCCGAGGTGCTGCCGCCGTTGTCGACCCGCGGGATCGCCTCGGTGGCCTGCTGCAGGTCGAACGGCATGCTCATGCGGGCCGTCTGATCGGCGATGTAGGGCGGCTGCTGGCCGCGCGGCGGGGTGTTGACGGCACGGTAGGCGGCCGCGAAGCCGTTCGCCGGCTCCGGGGTGGCGGGAGTGTCGTACAGCGGCGACGCCGACGGCGGGGTCATCCGGGTGGAGCTCATCGTGTCCGTCAGCGGCGAGCGGCCGGAGCGGCCCTCGTACCCGGGCAGCGCCGACGAGCCGGTCTCCGAGACGCGCGCGCGTGACGCCGACGAGCCGGTCTCCGACACGCGCGCGCGTGACGCCTCGAGGCCGTCCATCGCGGAGCGGTCCGGCGCCCCCATGAGCGCGGTGATCCGGTCGGCGACCCTGCGTTTGAACGGGCGCGGAGCGGCGCGCAGCGCGAGGGCGGCCATGACGCCGGCCAGGCAGATCTCGTACGAGACCATGAAGAACGGCTTCGCCGCGCGCCCTGCGAACAGGCCGTGGATGAGGGCCGCGCACAGCGCCGGGTAGGCCAGCATGTGCATCGCGCGCCAGCGGGCGGCGACCTCGGCCGGTGCGGCGAACTGGTTGCGCAGCGCACCGGTGATGCCCACGAAGATCATGAGCAGGGCGGCGAGGGAGCCGAGGCCGATGAGCCCGGCGCTGCCCTTGATGCCCAGGCTGAAGGGGATCAGCGCGGCGATCAGGACGGTGTGCTCCAGCGCCAGCTTCACGGTGATGTGCACCACGAGGAACGCGATGGAACCGACGGCGGTCACGCGGTGGACGCCCTGCGCGAGGATCCGCTGACGGGTGTTGAGGATGAGCCGGTCCTGGGCGACGAGGCCCCAGATGACCGAGCAGGTGAGGCACACCAGCGACAGGACACCCGCACCGAAGTTGAGGAATGCCTGCAACTGGTCGCCGCCGACCAGCACGACCACAGGTATGAGGACCAGGACGACAGCCGTCGCCAACCCGTAGACCGACCGGCCGGGCTTGGGGAGCGTGCTGTTACTGGAACGAGGGTTCATGGGGGCAACTCCGAGCAGTTTCGGGAAAGCGGTCCCGCTGCCGAACTCTAAGTGGCTCCATACCGATGGGTACGAGGTTTGAGTTATTGCGTTGTTATGAAACGACGATGTGGCTGTTGTGATGTCCTTTAGCGGCTGTTACGCGAAGTAACCAAGACCCTGGATGCAGCTCTGACCCCCCGTTCTCGGCACACCTGCGGTGTCTCGACCATGCATACGTAAGCGCGTGGCCTCGTGCTCAAGGCCTGCGGTACCCTAACGCCATGCGTGCTGTACGCCTTCTGCTTAGCGAGCCGCGCTGATCAGTCCCGACCGCCGGTGAACGGACGGTTCGGAATCGGCGCGGCGTCCCCTCCTGTGCGAGGGGATTTTTCGTTTCCTGGACGACAACCCGCTGGCAGAGACGATCGATGGAGCTTTGAGGACCATGAGCGAGACGAACCCCGCTGCCGCCGCTGTCCCGGCAGAGGCCGCGCCGCACCGCTACACGGCAGCCATGGCCGCCGAGATCGAGGCACGCTGGCAGGACTTCTGGGACGCCGAGGGCACCTACGCCGCGCCGAACCCGCAGGGCGACCTGGCGGGTGACCCCGAGATGGTGGCCCGGCCCAAGAAGTTCATCATGGACATGTTCCCGTACCCCTCCGGAGCGGGACTGCACGTCGGCCACCCGCTGGGTTACATCGCGACCGACGTCTTCGCGCGCTTCCAGCGCATGACCGGCCACAACGTCCTGCACACCCTGGGCTTCGACGCCTTCGGCCTGCCCGCCGAGCAGTACGCCGTGCAGACCGGCACGCACCCGCGCGTGTCCACCGAGGCCAACATCGAGAACATGAAGTCCCAGCTGCGCCGGCTGGGCCTGGGCCACGACAAGCGCCGGTCGTTCGCCACGATCGACCCCGAGTACTACAAGTGGACCCAGTGGATCTTCCTGCAGATCTTCAACTCCTGGTACGACGCGGACGCGGACAAGGCCCGCCCGATCGCCTCGCTGGTCGCCCAGTTCGAGTCCGGTGAGCGCCCCGTACCGGGGCACACGCGCGCGTGGCACGAGCTGACCGCCGCCGAGCGCGCCGACGTGCTGGGGGAGTTCCGTCTGGCCTACGCCTCCGACGCGCCGGTCAACTGGTGCCCCGGCCTGGGCACCGTGCTGGCCAACGAGGAGGTCACCGCCGACGGCCGCTCCGAGCGCGGCAACTTCCCCGTCTTCAAGGCCAAGCTGCGCCAGTGGAACATGCGCATCACCGCCTACGCGGACCGTCTGCTGGACGACCTGGACGCGCTGGACTGGCCCGAGGCCATCAAGCTGCAGCAGCGCAACTGGATCGGCCGCTCCGAGGGCGCCCGCGTCGACTTCCCCGTGGACGGCGAGCGGATCTCGGTCTTCACCACGCGCCCGGACACCCTGTTCGGCGCGACCTACATGGTCCTGGCGCCCGAGCACCCGCTGGTCGACAAGTTCACCCCGGCATCCTGGCCCGAGGGCACGCACGACGTCTGGACGGGCGGCCACGCCACCCCGGTCGACGCCGTCGCCGCGTACCGTGCGCAGGCGGCCTCGAAGTCCGACGTCGAGCGTCAGGCCGAGGCCAAGGACAAGACGGGCGTCTTCACCGGCGTGTACGCGACCAACCCGGTCAACGGCGAGCAGGTTCCCGTCTTCATCGCCGACTACGTCCTGATGGGCTACGGCACCGGCGCGATCATGGCCGTCCCGGCGGGCGACCAGCGCGACTTCGAGTTCGCGCGCGCCTTCGAGCTGCCGATCCACTGCATCGTCGAGCCGACCGACGGCCGCGGCACCGACACGTCGACCTGGGAGAACGCCTTCGCGTCGTACGACGCGAAGATCATCAACTCGGCGAACGACGAGATCAGCCTGAACGGCCTGGGTGTCGTCGACGCCAAGGCGCGCGTCACCGAGTGGCTCGAGGGCAGGGGGATCGGCGAGGGCACCGTCAACTTCCGCCTGCGCGACTGGCTGTTCAGCCGCCAGCGCTACTGGGGCGAGCCCTTCCCGATCGTCTACGACGAGGACGGCATCGCCCACCCGCTGCCGGAGTCGATGCTGCCCCTGGAGCTGCCGGAGGTCGAGGACTACTCGCCCCGCACCTTCGACCCGGACGACGCGAACACGTCCCCGGAGACGCCGCTGTCCCGCAACGCGGACTGGGTGAACGTCACGCTGGACCTGGGCGACGGGGCCGGTCCGCGACGCTACCGCCGCGAGACCAACACCATGCCCAACTGGGCCGGTTCCTGCTGGTACGAGCTGCGTTACCTGGACCCGCACAACAGCGAGCAACTGGTCGACCAGGCCGTCGAGCAGTACTGGATGGGTCCCCGCGAGGGGCAGCCGCACGGCGGCGTCGACCTGTACGTCGGCGGGGCCGAGCACGCCGTGCTGCACCTGCTGTACGCGCGCTTCTGGTCCAAGGTCCTGTTCGACCTGGGGCACGTCTCCTCCGCGGAGCCGTTCCACAAGCTGTTCAACCAGGGCATGATCCAGGCCTACGCGTACACCGACTCCCGCGGCGTGTACGTCCCGGCCGCCGAGGTCGAGGAGCGGGACGGCACGTTCCTGTACCAGGGCGCGCCCGTGAAGCGTGAGTACGGGAAGATGGGCAAGTCCCTGAAGAACGCCGTCACTCCGGACGAGATCTGCGCCGAGTACGGCGCCGACACGCTCCGCCTGTACGAGATGGCGATGGGCCCGCTGGACGTCTCGCGCCCGTGGGACACCCGCGCGGTGGTCGGCCAGTACCGCCTGCTGCAGCGGCTGTGGCGCAACATCGTCGACGAGGCCACCGGCGAGGTGACCGTCGTCGACGCCGAGGCCGACGAGCCGACCCTGCGCGCCCTGCACAAGGCGATCGACGGGGTGCGCCAGGACCTGGAGGGCCTGCGCTTCAACACCGCCATCGCCAAGATCACCGAGCTGAACAACCACCTGACCAAGGCGGGCGGCGCGCTGCCGCGCACGGTCGCCGAGGACCTGGTGCTGCTGGCCGCCCCGCTGGCCCCGCACATCGCCGAGGAGCTGTGGCGCAAGCTGGGCCACACCGACTCGGTCGTCCACCAGGACCTGCCCGTCGCCGACCCGGCGTACGTCGTGGACGAGAGCGTGACCTGCGTCGTGCAGATCAAGGGCAAGGTCAAGGCGCGCCTGGAGGTCTCCCCGGCCATCTCCGACGACGAGCTGGAGAAGGTCGCGCTGGCCGACGAGGCGGTCGTCAAGGCGCTGGGCGGGGCCGGTATCCGCAAGGTGATCGTGCGGGCGCCGAAGCTGGTGAACATCGTTCCCGCGTAAGCGCCTGCTCGGCGCACGCGGGCGGGTCGTTCCGCCGGGCGGTGGCCGGGTGCGCCGGCCGGGTGGGGGTGCAGCACCGGGCTCCCGCTCGTCCGGCCGGGCGGTGGGCCGCGTGATGCCGGTCGCCCCTTAGGGGTTCCGTGCGGGCAGGTTCGGGGTTCTTCTGGAACTCCGGGCCTGCCCGTCTCGTTTACCGTTTGAAGGGCGGGGCGCCGGCTGCGGTGTGCCGTCTGCGGGGCCGGACGCGTCGTGCAGGTCGAAGGAGGAGCTCGTGGAAGCCGTGATCGCCGTCATCGTCCTGCTCTTCGTGCTCTGCCTGGCGCTCGGCGCCTACGCCACGGTGAAGGTGGTCGGGGCCGCGAAGCGGGGCGTCGACCGCACCATCACCCAGGCCCGCCGCACGGTCGAGGACCACACCCTGCGGGCCAAGTCCTTCGCCCAGCTCGGACCGGCCGGCGAGATCGCCCAGCTGCGGCTCGCCCTGCGCACATCGATGCGGGCCACTCAGGACGCACTGCACGCGGGCGTCGTGGAGGACGAGTCACTGAAGGAGTCCCTCGGCCTTTTCCAGAGGCTCAGCGCGCACGGTCACGAACTGGACGCCGAGCTCAAGCGCCTGGAGTCGGAGCCGGACCGTGCGACGCTCGTCGAGCGTCTGCCGGCACTGCGGGAGCGCACGGAGCGGATCACGGGATCGGCCGACTCGTTGCGCTGGGCCGCCCGTGACCGTGCCCGCCGCTTCGCGGAGGACGACCTCGACTCCCTCAGCGCCCAGATCGGCGTCGAGGCCGGCGCCCTGCGGCACTGGACCACGCCGGAAGCCGACCAGACGCCGCCCCCGTGGCCCGAGGCGCCGGCCGCCGACAGCCCGACGGCGGGCCAGACCTGGCCGGAGACGCCCGCAGCACGCACCGCGGACGAGCAGGCCCCGCCCGCCATCACCCCGCCCGGACCGCGCCCGGTCTACCCCTGGCAGAAGAAGCCGCGACCCGAGAGCACCACCTGAGCGGAGTCCGGGGTTCGGGCAGTCCGTCGGCAGAGCGGCCGGGTGGCACGGTGATGCCGCGGTCGTCGCGCGCTGACGGCGGCGCGGGACGTGCGTTCGGCGCCGCACCGGATCCCGGCGCGGGCCCTGTGCGGCGTGGTATTTGATTCGGTCAAGGGGAGCCCAGCTGCCAGGGGCCGGGCTGCCGGACAGCGGCTACGCCAGGTAACCTCCAGGTCATGTCCCGCCATGTCGCGATCGTCACGGATTCAACGGCCTACCTGCCGCAGCGGACGATGGAGCGTCATGGCATCACCGCGGTGCCCCTGACCGTCGTCCTCGGCGACCAGGCACTCGAAGAGGGCAGCGAGATCTCCACCCGCTCGCTGGCTCAGGCGCTGCAGAAGCGACGCCCCGTCACCACCTCGCGCCCCAGCCCTCAGTACTTCGCCGAGACCTACCGCAGGGTCGCCGAGTCGGGCGCCGCCGGCATCGTCTCCCTCCACCTCTCCGCCGAACTGTCCGGCACATATGACGCGGCGGTGGTCGCGGCGCGCGAGGCGCCGGTTCCGGTGCGGGTGGTGGACACCGGCATGGTGGCCATGGCACTCGGCTTCTGCGCGCTCGCGGCGGCCGAGGTCGCGGAGGCGGGCGGGACGGTCGACGAGGCGGTCATCGCGGCGGAGAAGCGAGCCGACGGCACGTCCGCCTACTTCTACGTCGACACCCTGGAATACCTGCGTCGGGGCGGCCGGATCGGCACCGCCCAGGCCCTGTTGGGCTCGGCGCTCGCCGTGAAGCCGCTCCTTCAGCTGGACGCGGGGCGCATCGACCTCCTCGAGAAGGTCCGGACGGCCTCGAGGGCGATCGCACGTCTGGAAGAGCTCGGCGCCGACCGGGCGGGCAGCGCGCCGGTGGACATCGCCGTGCATCATCTCGCGGCTCCCGACCGGGCGTCGGCTCTCGCGGACCGACTGCGTTCCCGCGTGCCCGGACTCGTCGATCTGCATGTCAGCGAGGTCGGAGCGGTGATCGGGGCCCACACCGGACCAGGACTGCTGGGAGTCGTGGTCTCGCCGCGATGAGGGCTTCCCCCACTCCTGCGAGTGGCGAAGTTATCCACAACGGGGCGGCGGTCCACGGAAATTGAGCAAGATCATCGCGATGTGGCGGAGTGTCCGATCCTCGTCACATGGCACTTCGATCACGCTCACGCAGCACGCACGCGACCAGCGGACCCGGCCGGGCCCGCGGCTCCGACGCACGCTCCCGCCGCCTGCGTCCCCCCGGCGGCGGCCGGACGGGGCACCGTCATGCCTCGGCGGAGGAGAACCGCCGTCGGGCACAGGCGTTGTTCACCGCACGGGCCCGGGAGGCAGGCGCGCCGGAGAAGCCGGGTGTCGGACCCCCGGGCGGAGGAGGCGCGGGCGACAGGGGCGGTGGAGGCAGCGGCCGGCCGGAGTCCCGTGGGCCGGCCGGACAGAGCAGCCGGCCGGAGTCCCGTGGGCTCGGTGAGCGCAGTGACCGGCCGGAGTCCCGTGGGGGCGGAGCTGCCGACGGCACGGGGTCTGCGGACGGCACGGGAGGCGTGTGCCCGGCGGACGGTGCGGAGGAACCCGGTCTCGGGGGTGGGGCACGGGCCGGCGCCGAGGGCGGGGGCGCTGAGGTCGGTGCCGGCGCCGCGGAGGACGGTGCGTTCGAGGGTGCCGTCGTCACCGTGCAGGGCGGTGCGTTCGAGGGTGCGGGCCGGGTGCCGTGGGCGGCCCGGGCGGCCTGGTGGGAGCGGGCGGGGCTTGCGCTGTGGGAGCGGATGCCGGTCTGGTTGCAGGCGCGGTGCGGACTGGAGCGCAGGAGCGTACTGGCACTGACCGTGCTGCTGGTCGCCGCCGCGGGTTTCGCCGTGCAGCACTTCTGGACCGGAAGGGTCCAGCCGGTGAAGGCGCCGGAAGTGGTGCGAGCCGCGGCTCCCTTCGGCGCGGTGGCAGGCGAGCGGGAGTCGGCTGCCGGGCCCACGGCGTCCGCCGGTCCGCCGGGTCCGGGAATCGCGGGGAGCGCCGTGAGCACGGCCGGCGGCGAGATCGTGGTGGACGTCAGCGGGAAGGTGCGCAAGCCCGGAATCCACCGCCTCCCGGCCGGTTCACGGGTCGTCGACGCGTTGGACGCGGCCGGTGGGGTGCGACCGGGCACCGACACCGACGGTCTCAACCGCGCACGGTTTCTCGTGGACGGCGAGCAGGTCGTCGTCGGCGGCTCGCTGACTGCCGGGGCCGGGGCCGGAGGGGGTACGGGGGCGGGTACGGGATCGGCGGGGTCCGCCGGCGCGGCTGGTCCGGGCGGCGGACCTGCGATGCCCGTGTCCCTCAACACGGCGACGGTCGACCAACTCGAGGCCCTGCCCGGCGTGGGACCTGTGTTGGCGCAGCACATCATCGACCACCGGGCGCAGCACGGCGGTTTCCGGTCGGTGGACGAGCTGCGGGACGTCAACGGAATCGGTGAGCGGCGCTTCGCCGACCTGCGGAATCTCGTGCGGCCATGAGGCGGGCGAACATGGCGCGGAGGCTTCCTGGGCTCGGCGGCAACGTCAGGGAGGAGGACGGAGGCACTCTGAACGGTGCCTCGCCGGTGCGCGGCGGGCGCGGTCGGCAGGCCGTGCACGCCGACTCCGGAAAGCGGCTGGGCGACGCCCACCCCCGTCAGGAGGGGCCGGTGGATCTCCGGCTCGTACCGCCCGCCCTGGCGGCCTGGGCCACGGCCGCGTTCACGTTGGACGCGTCCCCAGGGCTGGTGGGCGGCCTGGTGATCGGCTGTCTGGCGGCCGCAGTGATCCTGCTCGTCGTGAGGCGGGGCAGCGCGAGGAACGCCCCGGTCACGCCAGGCCCCTGGAGGACCGGGCCGCGCGTGAACCCCGAAGTGGTGGATGGTGGTGCGGTGTCGTCGACGCGTGGGAAGGGTTCGTCGGGCGGGACCGTCGCGAGGGCGGATGGTGCGGGCTCGGCGGGGCGTTGTGGGGCTGCGCCGGGCGGGACCGTCGCGGAGTTGGATGGTGCGGGCACGGTGGGGCGTCGGACGGTCTGGCGGCGTGTGACCGTCGCCGCGTCTCTGCTCTGTGTGGCCGCGGCCGCCGCGTCGGCCGGGCTGCACGGCGCCGATCTGCGCCGTGGGCCGGTGCCCGCGCTGGCGGGCAGGTATGCGAGTGTCACCGCCGAGGTCGAGCTCACCTCCGACCCACGGCTCACGCGCCCTCGCGTCAGAGGGGACCACGTGATGCCGGACTCGGTGATGATCGAGGCGGAAGTGCGCAGGGTCGAGACCGTGCACCGGACGGTGGTGGCGACGCGGACGCCGGTCCTGCTGATCGTGGACGCACGATCGCGCAGGGGAGACGCCGGCCGACGCCCGGGGCACGACGGCCGGCGGGAGTACGGCGGCGCGCGAGGTCCAGAAGGGCGGCCCGAGGCCCCGTGGCTCGCGTTGCTGCCGTCCACCCGGCTGCGGGTGGCCGGGCGGCTCGTGCCCGCCATGGCCCGAGGGGACCGGTTCGCGGCGGTGCTGCGGGTGCGGGGCAGGGCGGCGCCGGCGGTCGTGGGACGCCCCTCTGGCGCCCAGCGGACGGCGGGGCGGCTGCGGGCGGGTCTGCGGGCGGCCACCGACGGCTTGCCGGCGGACGCCAGGGCGCTGCTGCCGGGGCTGGTGGTCGGAGACACGTCGAGGATCACGCCCGAACTGGACGAGGCCTTCAAGGAGACGGACCTGGCCCACACTCTGGCCGTCTCCGGGAGCAACCTCACGATCATCCTCGCGCTGCTCCTCGGTCCGCCCGGTCTCGCCCAACAGGTCGAACGGCGCGGGCTGGCACCCCGGCTGGGAGTTTCCCTGCGGGCGAGCGCGGTGCTCGGCGGGGCGCTCACGCTCGGATTCGTGGTGGTGTGCCGGCCCGACCCCAGCGTGCTGCGCGCCGCGGCCTGTGGAGCGATCGTGCTGCTGGCCCTGGCGACCGGCCGCCGCCGGTCCCTCGTCCCGGCCCTGGCGACAGCCGTGCTGCTTCTCGTGCTGTACGACCCGTGGCTGGCCCGGAGCTACGGCTTCCTGCTGTCCGTCCTCGCCACCGGGGCCCTGTTGACGCTGGCGCCGCGGTGGAGTGCCGCCCTGCGCAGGCGGCGGGTGCCGCCGAGGCTCGCGGAGGCCCTGGCGGCGGCCGGAGCCGCGCAGGCCCTGTGCGCGCCGGTCGTCGCGGTGCTGTCGGCGCGGGTGAGTCTGGTGGCGGTGCCCTGCAACCTCCTCGTGGAGTTCGCGGTCGCGCCCGCGACGGTACTGGGCTTCGCGGTGCTGGCGACCGCGCCGGCGGCGATGCCGGTGGCGGAGGCGCTGGCCTGGTGCGCCGGTTGGCCCGCCGGGTGGATCGCGGGCGTGGCCCGAACGGGCGCCGCGCTGCCGGGCGCGGGAATCGACTGGCCGGGCAGCTGGGTCGGGGCTCTGTTGCTGGCGGTCGTCACGGCGGTGGTGGTGGTGTCCGGGCGGCGGTTGTCGAGGCATCCGTGGCTGTGCGTGGTCTGCGGGGCGCTGCTGTTGCTCGTGGTGGTGCGGCCGCCGCCCCTGACGAGGGTGCTCACGGGCTGGCCGCCGCCGGGCTGGCGGCTGGCGATGTGCGACGTGGGGCAGGGCGACGCGACCGTCCTCGCGGCGGGCGGCGGCGTCGGCGTGGTCGTGGACGCCGGTCCCGATCCGGCGCTGGTGGACCGGTGTCTGCGCACGCTCGGCATCACCAGGGTGCCGCTCGTCGTGCTCACCCACTTCCACGCGGACCATGTGGCAGGGCTGCCGGGGGTGCTGCGGGGCCGGGAGGTGGGAGCTGTGGAGACCACGGGCTTCGAGGAACCCGTGGAGCAGGTGGAGTTCGTACGGAAGGAGGCGAGGGCGCGGAACGTTCCCGTCGTGCGGGCCGTGGCCGGGGAGCGGCGGCGGGTCGGCGCCCTGGAATGGGAGGTGCTGTGGCCTCCGCCGCCGCCGGCGCCCGAACCGGAAGGTCCGAACGACGCGAGTGTGACGCTGCTCGTGCGATCGGCCGGGTTGCGCATGCTGCTGCTGGGCGACCTCGAACCCCCGGCGCAGCGGGCGCTGTCGAGATCGCCGGCGGCCGCGCTGGTACGCGGAGTGGACGTGCTGAAGGTGGCGCACCACGGCTCGGCCTATCAGGACCCGGACCTCATACGGGCCGTGGCGCCCCGGCTGGCGCTGATCAGCTGCGGCGCGGACAACCCGTACGGACACCCCGCGCCCAGCACGGTCGCGGCACTGCGCAAGGGAGGGGCGGTGGTACTGCGGACGGACCGGGACGGGGCCCTGGCGGTCGTCGGAGGCGGAGGCGACGGCGGGGGCGGGGGGTTGCGGGTGGCGCGAGACTGAGGACATGAATCCCGCACCGGCGAAGGACGAACCGCCCCGGCCCGCCGCCCCCCAAAAATCCGCCCGTCCCTCCGACGCCCGCGACGCCGCCCGGCCTGCCGTTCCCCAGGGCGCCGCCCAGCACTCCGACGGCCAGGCCGCCGCACGGCTCTCCGAGGCTCGGCACCAGGACGTCCGCTTCCTCGACGTTCCGCTGGTCGAGGCCTATCTCCGCCGTCTCGGTCTCGGGCTCGAGCTGCCGCTTCCGGCCCCGACCGTCGGCCTTCTTCGGGAGCTGCATCTGAGGCATCTGCGGGCCGTGCCCTTCGAGAACCTGTCGGTGCATCTCGGGGAGGAGATCGTGCTGGAGGAGAAGCGGCTGGTCGAGAAGGTCGTCGAGGCGCGGAGGGGAGGGTTCTGTTACGAGCTGAACGGGGCGTTCGGGGCGCTGTTGACGGCGCTGGGCTTCGAGGTCGCCCTGCTGGCGGCACGGGTGTACGGCGAGGAGGGCCGGCTCGGTATCCCGTACGACCATCTCGCGCTGCTGGTCGGGACGGTGGACGGCGGGCATCGGCTGGCCGACGTCGGGTTCGGGGCGCACAGTCACCACCCGCTCCGATGGGGGCACGAGGGTGAACAGGCCGACCCCGGCGGGACGTTCAGGATCGCCGAGGCGGGTCCGGACCCGGCCGGAGCGGAGGCGGGAGCCGATGGGGCGGCGCCGGCGCGGGACGTGGACGTCGTGCGGGACGGAGCGCCGGTGTACCGGCTGGAGGTACGGCCCCGGGTCCTGGGGGACTTCGCGGCGGGAGCCTGGTGGCACAGCACCTCACCGCGGTCGCACTTCACGCGGTCGCTGATCTGCTCGCGGCTCACGCAGGACGGCGGGCGGATCACGCTCAGCGGACGCCGGCTGAAGACGACGTCCGTGGACGGAGCGAGCGGGGAACACGAACTGGAGTCCGACGACGAGGTGTTGGGGGTGTACCGGGAGCGGTTCGGGATCGAGCTGGAGCGGGTGCCGACGGTTCGCGCGTACGGGTAGTCCGCGCCGGGCGGACATCGCGGACGGACGTTGAGTGCCGACCTTGGGCGGGGGGAGGGGGGACAGGGTGCACGGGCGTGTGCGCGTGCCGGAAAATGGCGCCGTGAGCGATGTGAGACATGTGCTGGTACTGCCGGACCGCGACGCGGCGGAGGAGGTGGCTCAGGCGCTCGGGGAGCGGTTCGGCGTCGGCGAGGAGCCGAGGATCGTCCGCGACGCCCTGGCCGGGGAGGACGACGCGGAGGACGCGCAGTGGCTCGTCCTGCTGCACGACGAGGACGGACGGCTCGACGCGGCGGAGCTGGACGGGTTCGCGGCGGAGTGGGAGGGCTGGCGGGAGGAGCCCTAGGTGCGTCGGCCGCGTTGTCAGCGGCTCGTGGGATGCTGTCGGTGATGGCCAGGAAGACTGCGAATGACGACCCTCTCGCCCCGCTGACGCTCGCCGTGGGCCAGGAGGACCTCCTGCTCGACCGCGCCGTGCAGGAGGTGGTGGCCGCCGCCCGGGCCGCCGACGCCGACACGGACGTACGCGACCTGAACCCGGACCAGCTGCAGCCCGGCACGCTCGCCGAGCTGACCAGCCCGTCGCTCTTCGCGGAGCGCAAGGTGGTGGTCGTCCGCAATGCGCAGGACCTGTCCGCGGACACGGTGAAGGACGTCAAGGGGTACCTCGGTTCGCCCGCCGAGGAGATCACGCTCGTCCTGCTGCACGCCGGCGGCGCCAAGGGCAAGGCGCTGCTGGACGCCGCGCGCAAGGCGGGCGCCCGCGAGGTGGCCTGTCCGAAGATGACCAAGCCGGCGGACCGGCTGACCTTCGTCAGACAGGAGTTCCGCGCGACCGGCAGATCGGCCACGTCCGAGGCCTGCCAGGCGCTGGTGGACGCCATCGGCAGCGATCTGCGGGAACTGGCGTCGGCCGTGTCCCAGCTGGTCGCCGATGTCGAGGGCACCATCGACGAGGCCGTCGTCGGCCGGTACTACACCGGGCGGGCCGAGGCGTCGAGCTTCACCGTCGCCGACCGGGCGGTGGAGGGGCGGGCCGCCGAGGCGCTGGAGGCGCTGCGCTGGTCGCTGGCCACCGGCGTGGCGCCCGTCCTGATCACCAGCGCGCTGGCCCAGGGTGTGCGGGCCATCGGCAAGCTGTCCTCGGCGCGCGGCGGCCGTCCGGCGGACCTCGCGCGGGAGCTCGGGATGCCGCCCTGGAAGATCGACCGGGTACGGCAGCAGATGCGCGGCTGGACGCCGGACGGGGTGGCCGTCGCCCTGCGAGCGGTGGCCGAGGCGGATGCGGGAGTGAAGGGCGGCGGCGACGATCCCGAGTACGCCCTGGAGAAGGCCGTCGTGGCCATCGCGCGTGCGGCGCGGTCCGGGGGCCGCGGATGACCGTCCCTTGCGCGTGCCTCAGGCCGGTCGGGCGCCCGGGGTGATCGTCCCCCGGGGGTGGTCGTCCCGGGTGTGGTCGTCCTCGGTGTGATCCAGTCGCCGTTCCCCTGCCGGGGAGGAGAATCGGACGTACCAGCCGCACATCGCCGACGCATGCGAAAGGTGGCGATCGACATGGCCGAACACCCGCACGCGACACTCGTCCGTCAGGGATACGGGGCCTTCAGTCGCGGAGACATGGACACCCTGCGCGGGTTGATGACGGGGGACTGCACGCATCACGTGCCCGGTTCCCACCCGCTCTCCGGGGACTTCAAGGGCCTCGACGCGATCACGGACATGTACGGCAGGCTGTTCTCGGAGACGGCCGGATCGATGCGCGTCGAGTTGCGCAACGTGATGGTCGACGGTCGTGGGCACGCCGTCTCCGTGCACCGTTTCATCGCCGACCGCAACGGCAAGCACATCGAGGACGACGGGTGCATCGTCTTCCGGATCGTCGGCGACAAGATCACAGACCTCGACGAGTGCGTCTCGGACATCGACACGAGCAACGACTTCTGGTCGTGAGGGCCAAGCCGAAGGCCCCGGCTCCCGCCCTGGGGAAGGGCGGAGCACCGAGGCCTCCGGAAAAGCTGATCAAGCTGGTGAGCCCGTACCCGCGTGGCGAACGCAGGCCGCGTACAGGCTCGGGGGTGCCGGACGGGAGCGGATGAGAGGGCCCGCTGTGGTCCCTTCCGGCGATCAGATCAGTGAAGCGGTTCAGCCCTTGAGGGACTCGACCTTGGAAGCAAGCGCCGACTTCTTGTTGGCGGCCTGGTTCTTGTGGATGACGCCCTTGGAGACGGCCTTGTCGAGCTGACGCGCGGCAGCGCGCTGGTACTCGGTGGCCTTCTCGGCGTCACCCGCGGCAGCGGCCTCGCGGGCCTTGCGGATCGCGGTCTTCAGGGAGGACTTGACGGCCTTGTTGCGCAGCCGAGCCTTCTCGTTGGTCTTGTTCCGCTTGATCTGGGACTTGATGTTCGCCACGAATGAGCCTTTTCAGGTTCAGGCACGGAGCCGCACGGGCTCGTGCCAGGTGATTTCTTGGGCGTGTCTCGCGCTGAGAGGGCATGAGACACAGCTGCCCAGACTACCAGCGGCTGCCCGAGTGGCCCAAACCGGTCTCCGGTCGCCGCCCGTGGGACCATGGAGCCTACGTATCGATCCGACCCGAGGCACAAGGCGCCTCAAGAGACAGGACCCTGCGTGCCCGCGACCCCTAACAATGTGCCCGAGCCGAGCCGTACCGACCCGGCTCTGATCCGCAACTTCTGCATCATCGCGCACATCGACCACGGCAAGTCCACGCTCGCCGACCGCATGCTCCAGCTGACCGGAGTCGTCGATCAGCGGCAGATGCGTGCTCAGTACCTCGACCGCATGGACATCGAGCGCGAGCGCGGCATCACGATCAAGTCCCAGGCCGTGCGCCTGCCCTGGGCCCCGACACAGGATCCGGGCAACACCCACATCCTGAACATGATCGACACCCCCGGGCACGTGGACTTCACGTACGAGGTGTCCCGGTCGCTGGCCGCGTGCGAGGGCACCGTCCTCCTCGTCGACGCCGCCCAGGGCATCGAGGCCCAGACTCTCGCCAACCTCTACCTGGCGATGGAGAACGACCTCAAGATCATCCCGGTGCTGAACAAGATCGACCTGCCGGCCGCCCAGCCCGAGAAGTTCTCCGAGGAGCTCGCCAACCTCATCGGCTGCGACCCCGAGGACGTGCTCAAGGTCTCCGCCAAGACCGGTCTGGGCGTCGAGGCGCTGCTCGACCGGGTCGTCGCCGACGTCCCGGCTCCGGTCGGCGTCCAGGACGCCCCCGCCCGCGCGATGATCTTCGACTCGGTCTACGACTCCTACCGCGGTGTCGTGACGTACGTGCGTGTCATCGACGGCCAGCTCAACAAGCGCGAGCGGATCCGGATGATGTCCACCGGCGCCACGCACGAGCTGCTCGAGATCGGCGTCTCGGCGCCGGAGATGAAGTCGGCCGACGGCCTCGGCGTCGGTGAGGTCGGCTATCTGATCACCGGTGTGAAGGACGTCCGTCAGTCCAAGGTCGGTGACACCATCACCACCCTGCACAAGGGCGCGACCGAGGCTCTCGGCGGGTACAAGGACCCCAAGCCGATGGTGTTCTCGGGCCTGTACCCCCTCGACGGCTCGGACTACCCGGAGCTGCGCGACGCGCTCGACAAGCTCCAGCTCAACGACGCCGCCCTGGTCTACGAGCCGGAGACGTCCGCAGCCCTCGGCTTCGGCTTCCGCGTCGGCTTCCTCGGCCTGCTGCACCTCGACGTGATCCGTGAGCGGCTGGAGCGCGAGTTCGGGCTCGACCTCATCGCCACCGCGCCGAACGTGGTCTACCGCGTCGTGATGGAGGACGGCAGCGAGCACACGGTCACCAACCCGAGCGAGTTCCCCGAGGGGAAGATCAGCGACGTCTACGAGCCTGTCGTACGCGCCACGATCCTCGCGCCCTCCGAGTTCATCGGGTCGATCATGGAGCTGTGCCAGACCCGGCGCGGCACCCTGCTCGGCATGGACTACCTCTCCGAGGACCGGGTCGAGATCCGCTACACGCTCCCGCTCGCGGAGATCGTCTTCGACTTCTTCGACCAGTTGAAGTCCAAGACGCGCGGTTACGCGTCGCTGGACTACGAGCCCACCGGCGAGCAGGCCTCCAGCCTGGTCAAGGTGGACATCCTGCTGCACGGCGACAAGGTGGACGCCTTCTCGGCGGTCACCCACAAGGACGCCGCGTACGCCTACGGTGTGCGGCTCGTCGCGAAGCTGCGCGAGCTCATCCCGCGGCAGGCCTTCGAGGTGCCGATCCAGGCGGCCGTCGGCTCCCGGGTCATCGCCCGCGAGACCATCCGCGCCATCCGCAAGGACGTCCTCGCCAAGTGCTACGGCGGCGACATCTCCCGTAAGCGCAAGCTGCTGGAGAAGCAGAAGGAGGGCAAGAAGCGGATGAAGATGGTGGGTTCCGTGGAGGTTCCGCAGGAGGCCTTCATCGCCGTCCTGAGCAGCGACGACAGCGCGGGATCGGGCAAGGGCAAGAAGTAGCCGCGCCGGAGCCCGGTGTCCGGGGCGTGCAAAGGGCCTGTCGCGCTGTCGCGCGGCGGGCCCTTTGGCTGTAGTCAGGAGAAAGTGACCGCCCGGAGCCCCTTACGCGCTGGCCAGTCGCCCTTTACTCTGATGCCTGCTCGGTAGTTACTCATGAGTTAAACAACAGTCGCCGTCCGGTACGGCCGCAGTCCGATGCGGCGGTCGTCCAGTACAGCCACCGTCCAGCACAGCCGTCGTCAACAAGAGCCGCCGTCAACAGCAGCCGCGCGTCGAACGACGCCGCAACGAGCCAGCCGCACCGTCGCGGGCCCCGGAGGATGTCGTGAGCGACACACAGACACTGATCGAGAACCGTCCGCCGTCGGTCGCGGGCCTCTTCCTGGAGCGCGTGGCGGCCACGCCCGACGCGGAGGCGTACCGCCATCCGGTGCCCGCCGCGTCCGGCGAGGGCCCCGACGCCTGGAAGGCGCTGAGCTGGGCGCAGGCCGCCGAGCGGGTCTACGCGATCGCGGCCGGCCTCATCGAACTCGGCGTGCAGCCCGAGCAGCGCGTAGCGCTCGCCTGCTCCACGCGCCTGGAGTGGATCCTCGCCGACCTCGGCATCATGTGCGCCGGGGCCGCCACGACCACCGTCTACCCGCAGACCAACGCCGACGAGTCGGCGTTCATCCTCTCGGACTCAGAGAGCCGGGTGCTGATCGCCGAGGACGCGGCCCAGCTCGCCAAGGCGGTCGAGAAGCGCGCCGAGCTCCCCGACCTCACCCATGTGGTCGTGATCGACCCGGCCGGCGTGGAGACCGCCGACTGGATCCTCACCCTGGACGAGCTGGAGAAGCGCGGCGCGGCCCGGCTGGAGAAGGAGGCCGGGCTGATCAAGGAGCGGGTCGCCGCGATCACCTCCGACCAGCTCGCCACCCTCATCTACACCTCCGGCACCACCGGCCGTCCCAAGGGCGTGCGTCTGCCGCACGACAACTGGTCGTACATGGCGAAGGCGATCGCGGCGACCGGCCTGGTCGGCCCCGACGACGTGCAGTACCTGTGGCTGCCGCTGGCGCACGTCTTCGGCAAGGTGCTCACCTCGGGCCAGATCGAGGTCGGGCACGTCACGGCCGTCGACGGCCGCGTCGACAAGATCATCGAGAATCTGCCGGTCGTCCGGCCGACGTACATGGCCGCCGTGCCGCGCATCTTCGAGAAGGTCTACAACGGCGTCGCCGCCAAGGCCCGTGCGGCCGGCGGGGCCAAGTACAAGATCTTCCAGTGGGCCGCCGAGGTCTCCCGCGAGTACGCCAAGGCCGCCCAGGACAACTTCCGGCGCACCGGCAGCGCGGCCGTCCCCTTCGGACTGGGCGCCAAGCACAAGGTCGCCGACGCGCTCGTGTTCGCCAAGATCCGCGAGGCCTTCGGCGGCAACCTGCGCGCCTGCGTCTCCGGGTCGGCGGCCCTCGCGCCGGAGATCGGCTACTTCTTCGCCGGCGCCGGCATCCACATCCTCGAGGGGTACGGCCTGACGGAGTCCTCCGCCGCCTCCTTCGTGAACCCCGGCGAGGCCTACCGCACGGGCACGGTCGGAAAGCCGCTGCCCGGCACCGAGGTGCGCATCGCCGACGACGGCGAGATCCTGCTGCGCGGCCCCGGCATCATGGAGGGCTACCACGGGCTCCCCGAGAAGACCGCCGAGGTCCTCGAGGCCGACGGCTGGTTCCACACCGGCGACATCGGCGAGCTGTCGCCCGACGGGTACCTGCGGATCACCGACCGCAAGAAGGACCTCATCAAGACGTCCGGCGGCAAGTACATCGCGCCCGCCGAGGTGGAGGGGCAGTTCAAGGCGGTCTGCCCGTACGTCTCCAACATCCTCGTGCACGGCGCCGACCGGAACTTCTGCACGGCGCTCATCGCGCTCGACGAGCCGTCGCTGCTGGACTGGGCGAAGGACAACGGACTGGCCGGAAAGTCGTACGCCGAGGTCGTCGCCGCGCCCGTCACGGTGGAGCTCGTCGACGGGTACGTCAAGCAGCTCAACGAGGGCCTCCAGCGCTGGCAGACGATCAAGAAGTTCCGGCTGCTGCCCCGCGACCTGGACGTCGAGCACGGTGAGATCACGCCGAGCCTGAAGCTCAAGCGGCCGGTCGTGGAGCGGGAGTACAAGCACCTCATCGACGAGATGTACGCCGGATCGCGCGAGGCGTAGGGCCGGCGCACCTCCGGCGGGGGCGCGAGGCGCGAGGGCGGCGCGGATCCCGGCCGACGGCCGACGGGCGGCGCACATCGGCGCCACCGACACGAAGGGGAGGGGTGGAGTCCGTTTGTTCGGACTCCACCCCTCAATCGTGCGTCAACGTGCGTCATCGGACACACGCGTGCCCCCGCATAGCACGCTTCTCGCTTCGGACGGCCCACTTCGGTGACCCAGCGCTCATGGATGCAACCGGTCTGTCACCCTGGTGGGCATCCGTACCGCCCGGGGAGCAGCGCATGGGAGCCATTCCGACGCAACGGGAGACCCTCTCCCGGACCGGCGGCGCGCCCGCGCGCGCGAGTGGGCTCCCGCACACACGCGCGACCCTGGCCGGCAGCTCCCTCGCGCCCGGCGCGGCCCGCGACCTGGTCCGCGCGGCGCTGTCGGAGTGGGCCGGGACCGGCCTGCCCGGCGCCGTGAAGCTCCGTGAGCGCCTCGCCGAGGACGCGATACTCGTCGTCAGCGAGCTCGTCACGAACGCCGTGGTGCACGCCGGCACCGAGGTGGAGCTGGTGTGCCGGCTGGAGGCGGAGCCGGATCCGTCCGACGGCGGCCTCGCGATCGTCGTCGAGGTCTGCGACCGGCACCCCTCCCGCACCCCGCGCGACCACGCCCCCGACCCGCCCCACGGCACGCCGGAGCACGGCCGTGGCCTGCGTCTCGTCGCCACGCTGGCGGACGCCTGGGGCGTGACGTACCGCAGGGGGGCGAAGACGGTCTGGGCGCGGCTGCTGCCGACCGCCGACTCCGCCGAGCCGGGTTCCGCCGGCGGCGGCGTGGCACCGGCCGCCGAGGGGGTGGGCCGGCCCGCCGGCGTCGTGGGATTCACCGGCGACGCTCGCGCCGCGGACCCCGAGTGCGACGACGGCCAGGGCGACGATCACCGCCCCGACCCCGATTCCGGCCACAGTCGCAGCCACGGGTACGGCCACGGCTACGGCGACACCGATCTCACCGGTCTCCTCGACGCCCTCGCCCCCGAACCGGAGCCGAACGGCCGGGGCGAGCCCGACTGGCTCAACCGGGGCGCCCTCTCCTTCCTCGCCGAGGCGTCCGACCTGCTCGCCGGCCAGCTCGACGAGGACCTGGTCGCCGCGCTGACCGGCCAGCTTCTGGTGCCGCGGCTCGCCGACTGGTGCGCGGTGTGGCTGGAGGACGAGGTCAGCGGCCGCGGCGACTGGGCCGGCGGGCCGGGCCCGCGGCTGGCCCGGGTCTGGCACGGCAGCGAGAACCGCATCGAGGAGCTGCGCCGCGCCCTGGAGAAGGACCCGCCGTGCCCGCCCGACGGCGGCCCCCGCTCGGGGCCGGAGCCCTATCCCTGGCCCGCGACGGCCCTCGGCCCGCACGGCGCCGCCCTCGCCTACCGGTTGATCGCCGGCGGCCGGCCACTGGGCACCCTGGTCCTCGGGCGGGCCGGACCGGACGTCTTCCCCGACGAGGTCACCGGGCTCGTGGAGGATCTCGGCCGCCGGGTGGCGCTCGCCATCGGCGCGGCCCGTCAGTACGCCCGGCAGGCCACCATCAGCGCGGTTCTGCAGCGCGGGCTGCTGCCCGGCGCGGTCGCCCAGATCCCCGGGGTGTGCAGCGCCCTCGTCTACGAGCCCCGCGAGCAGGGCGGGCCCAGCGGCGACTTCTACGACCTGTTCCCGGCGGGTGACGGCCGCTGGTGCTTCGCCGTGGGGGACGTCCAGGGAAAGGGCCCGGAGGCGGCCGTCGTCATCGGCCTGGCGCGCCCCTGGCTGCGGCTGTTGGCCCGCGAGGGCTACGGCGTCGCCGACGTCCTGGACCGTCTCAACCAGCTCCTCCTCGACGACGCGACGGAGGCCGCCGACGCCGCCGCCCGCGCCTTCGTCGGCCCCGCCGGGCCCGGAGACGGCCCGCAGACCCGCTTCCTGTCGCTCCTGTACGGCGAGCTGGCGCCTTTCGAGGGCGGCGTCCGCTGCACCCTCGCCTCCGCCGGACACCCGCTGCCGCTGGTGCTCGGGCCGGACGGCGCGGTCGCCACGGCCGGACGCCCGCAGACCCTTCTCGGGGTCGTAGAGGACGTCGTCTACACCTGCGACAGCCTGGAGCTGCGGCCCGGCGACAGCCTGCTGTGCGTCACCGACGGCGTGACGGAGCGGCGCTCGGGACCGCGCCAGTTCGACGACGAGGACGGTCTCGCGACGGCGCTGGCGGGCTGCGCCGGACTGGACGCGGAGCTGATCGCGGAGCGGATCCGCCGGCTGGTGCACGAGTTCGGCGAGGAGCCGCCGGACGACGACCTCGCGCTGCTCGTGCTGCAGGCGCAGTAGCGGGCCGCTCGACGCGGGACGGCGAAGCGGGCAGGGAGCCGGTGCGGCGACGAGCCGTGACGACGGCGGCCCGGCGGCCCGGCGGCGGCAGCGACGGCCGCACGACGGGGCTGTCGCACGACGGGGCAGCGGTGGGGCTGCGAGGCGGAGACGCGGCGAAGCCGCCGCGGAGAACCGGGGATGCGCGAGGCGCAGACGCGGCGAAGACGACGGGCCGGGGCGGCGAGGGACGCGACCCGGGCGCAGTCCGCGCATGTATGGTCCCGTTTTGTGCCGAAGGCGACGAATGCCGTAGATGACACGCCCACCCGTCGAAGCGTCCTGATCGCCGGCGCGGGAATCGGGCTGACCGCGACCGCATGCACCCGCGAGGCCCGTCCGCCGGCGGGCGCGCCCGGGCCCGGGGCCCATGCGGCGCGCCGCCGCCAGGCCGGGGTGACCACCCCGCAACAGGCCACCGCCCTGATCCTGGCGTACGACCTCGATCCCGCCCTGCGCGGTGCGGCGGGCGCACGGGAGCTGAAGGCGGTGCTCGTGGAGTGGACCCGCGCCCTGGCTGAGGCCCAGGAGAGCCAGAACGCCCGGGAGGCCGACGGTGGTCGCGAGCCCCGCGAGACCCGCGAGCCCCGCGAGCCCCGCGAGCCCCGCGAGACCCAGGACGCCCGGGAGACCCAGGACGCCCGGGAGACCGACGGCGGTCGTGGGTCACGTCTCACCGCCACGGTCGGCGTCGGCCCCGGGCTGCCCGACCGCCTCGGTCTGCGCGCTCCCGACGCCCTGCGCGACCTGCCCTCCTTCCCCGGCGACCGGCTCGACCCCGCCCGCTGCGGCGGCGACGTGCTGGTGCAGCTGTGCGCCGACTCGGCCGACGCCACCGAGGCGACCGCGGCCGCACTGACCCGGCTGGCGGGGGACGCGCTGGTCCCGCGCTGGCGGCAGGCGGGCTTTCTGCCGCCCTCCCCGGACGGCGGCGGCACCCCGCGCGACCTGATCGGATTCAAGAACGGCAGCGCCAATCCGACCGCCGAGGAGTGCGAGCGCTGGGTGTGGTCGGGCGACGCGACCTACCTCGTCGTCCGGCGCGTCCACCTGCGGGTGGAGGACTTCGCCCGGCTCTCCGTACACCGTCAGGAGGAGGTCGTCGGCCGCCGCCGCGCGACCGGAGCCCCGCTGGAGGGCGGATCCGAGGACGACCCGGTCGACCCGCTCGCCAAGGACGCCCAGGGCCGGTACACCACGCCGCCGCGTTCGCACGTGCGCGCCGTGAGCCCCCGCCTCGACGACGGCGCCCGCATGCTGCGCCGCAGCTACTCCTACGCCGACGGCCCCACCGACCAGGGCCTGCTGTTCCTCGCCTTCATGCGGGACCCGGCGCTGTTCGCCCGGGTCCAGCGGCGCATGGCCGCACAGGACGACCTGACAGCGTTCACCCAGGCACGGGGCTCGGCGGTGGCGTACGTCCTGCCGGGCGCCGGTCCTGGACGTCCGCTGGGGGCGGAGCTGTTGGCCTGAGGCCGGCCCGGCCGCGGTCCCGGGCCCGCTCCGGCGATGACCCGTGCCGACGAGGGTTGCCACGGGCGTGCGGGACAATGGGCCGTATGCCTTCCGCACTCCCCGACGGTGAGCCGGTTCCCGGCGACGGCGCGCTCCCGGCGTCCGCGCTCGCCGGCGCCGCCGACCGCCCCCTCGGGTTCTATCTGCACGTTCCGTACTGCGCGACCCGCTGCGGGTACTGCGACTTCAACACCTACACCGCGACCGAGCTGCGCGGCACCGGCGGGGTCCTCGCCTCCCGCGACAACTACGCGGACACCGTGATCGACGAGATCCGGCTGGCCCGCAAGGTCCTCGGCGACGATCCGCGCGAGGTCCGCACGGTCTTCGTCGGCGGCGGCACGCCGACCCTGCTGGCCGCGTCCGACCTGGTACGGATGCTGGGCGCGGTCCGCGACGAGTTCGGCCTCGCGGCGGACGCCGAGGTGACGACCGAGGCCAACCCGGAGTCCGTCGACCCCGCCTATCTGACGGCCCTGCGCGAGGGCGGCTTCAACCGGGTCTCGTTCGGCATGCAGAGCGCGCGGCAGCACGTGCTGAAGGTCCTCGACCGCACGCACACCCCCGGCCGGCCCGAGCGGTGCGTGGCGGAGGCGCGGGCGGCGGGCTTCGACCACGTCAACCTGGACCTGATCTACGGCACCCCGGGCGAGTCGGACGACGACTGGCGGGCCTCGCTGGAGGCGGCCCTGGGCGCCGGACCCGACCACGTCAGCGCCTACGCCCTGATCGTCGAGGAGGGCACGCAACTGGCCCGCAGGATCCGCCGCGGCGAGGTCCCGATGACCGACGACGACGTGCACGCCGACCGCTATCTGATCGCGGACGAGGTGATGTCCGCGGCGGGCTACGACTGGTACGAGGTCTCCAACTGGGCCACCTCGCGGGCGGCCCGCTGCCTGCACAACGAGCTGTACTGGCGGGGCGCCGACTGGTGGGGCGCCGGGCCGGGCGCGCACTCGCACGTCGGCGGGGTGCGCTGGTGGAACGTCAAGCATCCGGGGGCGTACGCGGCGGCGCTGGCGGCGGGCCGCTCCCCGGGCGCGGGCCGGGAGCTGCTGTCCGACGAGGACCGCAGGGTGGAGCGGATCCTGCTGGAGCTGCGGCTGCGCGAGGGGGCGCCGCTCGACCTGCTCCGGCCGGCGGGGCTCACGGCGTCCCGCCGGGCGCTGGGGGAGGGGCTGCTGGAGCGCGGACCGTACGACGAGGGACGCGCGGTGCTCACGCTGCGCGGCCGGCTGCTGGCGGACGCGGTGGTACGGGACCTGGTGGACTGATCGCCCGGGGAGAGAACCGGGGCGCGAAGCGAGCCGCGGCCCGTGCTGACGGGCGAGCCGTGGACCGGGCGTACCAGCGAGCCGTGGACCGGGCGTACCAGCGAGCCGCGGTCCGGGCGGACGAGCCAGCCGTGGCCCGGGCGGACGAGCCAGCCGTGGCCCGGGTGTACCAGCGGGCCGTGGCTTGGGCATACGGGCGTCAGGCCCCGCCGTCCGTGACGAAGTCGATCAGTTCCTCCACGCGGCCGAGCAACTCCGGCTCCAGGTCCTTGTAGGAGCCGACCCGCTTCAGGATCGCCTGCCACACCGCCCCGGTGTTCTCCGACGGCCAGCCCAGCGCCCGGCACACTCCCGTCTTCCAGTCCTGGCCGTGCGGGACCCGCGGCCACCCCGCGATCCCCAGGGACGCCGGTTTCACGGCCTCCCAGATGTCGATGTACGGGTGGCCGACGACCAGTGCGTGCTCGCTGGTCACCGCCTGCGCGATGCGCCACTCCTTCGTCCCGGGCACCAGGTGGTCCACCAGGACGCCCAGCCGCGCGTCCGGGCCGGGGCCGAACTCGGCGACGATCGAGGGCAGGTCGTCCACCCCTTCCAGGTACTCCACGACCACGCCCTCGACGCGCAGGTCGTCGCCCCATACCTTCTCGACCAGCTCGGCGTCGTGCCGGCCCTCGACGTAGATACGGCCGGCGCGGGCGACACGCGCGCGGGCGCCGGGGACGGCGACCGAACCCGAGGCGGTGCGGGCGGGACGGGAGGGCCCCGCGGCGGGCCTCACCAGGGTCACCGCCCTGCCCTCCAGCAGGAAGCCGCGCGGCTCCAGCGGGAACACCCGGTGCTTGCCGAAGCGGTCCTCCAGGGTCACCGTGCCCGCCTCGCAGCGGATCACCGCGCCGCAGAAACCGGTGCCGGGCTCCTCCACCACCAGGCCGGGCTCCGCCGCGACCTCGGGAACCGGCGTCGGCTTCTTCCAGGGAGGGGTCAGGTCGGCGGAGTACTGGCGCATTCGGATGACGATAGGAGAATCCCCGGGGCGGGATTACGGCGACACGCCGAATCGCGTCGCCAGCGCGTCCCGCTGCGCCCGCACGAACGCCGCGTCCACCACGGCCCCGTGACCGGGCACGTACCGCGCGTCCTCGCCGCCGAGTTCGAGCAGCCGGTCCAGGGCGGCGGGCCAGCGCGACGGCACCGCGTCCGGGCCGGCCTGCGGATCGCCGGACTCCTCCACCAGGTCGCCGCAGAAGACCGTCTCGGGCTCGCCGGCCGCCGCACCCGGGACGAGGACCGCCAGATCATGGGCGGAGTGGGCGGGGCCCACGTTCGCCAGCAGGACCTGCCGGCCGGCGCCCAGGTCGAGCGTCCACTCCCCGGACACGAAATGGCGGGGCCGCACGAGTGTGTCCGCGGCCTCCGTCGCCGCCGCCTCGTCCACACCCTGCCGGACCGCGTCCTCCCGCAGCTCGTCGGCCGACACGGAGTCGATGCCCACCGCCCCGAACACCTCCGCGCCGGCGAACGCCGCCGCACCCAGCACATGGTCGAAATGGGGGTGTGTGAGCGCGAGATGGGTCACACGCCCGCCGGCGAGCCGCTCGGCCTGCGCCCGCAGCAGCGCCCCCTCCGCCAGCGTCGATCCGGCGTCGATCACCAGCGCCGTGCCCGCCCCGACGACCAGCCCCACCGTGCAGTCCCAGCCCGGCAGCCGGCACCTGCCCACCCCGGCCGCGACCCGCTCCCATCCCAGCTCTTCCCAAGTCATCGTCATACCGCGACGCTAGCTGCACGGTATCCGTGCCGGGGCCGACCTTGCCCCGGGTGTACCCCACAGCCGTACACTGGCCGGGGAACGCTGGCACTCGAATGTGAAGAGTGCCAACGGCGAGGGCCCAGGGGACTGGGGGACGACATTCTGGAGGTGTGCGCGCGATGCTGAGTGAACGCAGGCTCCAGGTGCTGCGCGCCATCGTCCAGGACTACGTCGGAACCGAGGAGCCGGTGGGGTCCAAGGCGCTCACCGAGCGGCACAACCTCGGCGTGTCCCCGGCGACGGTCCGCAACGACATGGCCGCCCTGGAGGACGAGGGGTACATCGCCCAGCCGCACACCAGCGCCGGGCGGATCCCCACGGACAAGGGCTACCGGCTCTTCGTCGACAAACTGGCCGGCGTCAAGCCGATGACCGGCCCCGAGCGGCGCGCCATCCAGAACTTCCTGGACGGCGCGGTCGACCTCGACGACGTCGTGGCGCGGACGGTACGGCTGCTCGCGCAGCTCACCCGGCAGGTCGCCGTCGTGCAGTACCCGTCCCTGACCCGTTCGACCGTGCGGCACGTGGAGCTCCTCTCCCTCGCGCCGGCACGCCTGATGCTGGTGCTGATCACGGACACCGGGCGGGTCGAGCAGCGGCTGGTGGACTGTCCGGCGCCCTTCGGGGAGTCCTCGCTGGCGGATCTGCGCGCGCGGCTGAACAGCCGGGTGGCGGGCCGCCGCTTCAGCGACGTGCCGCGTCTGGTGGAGGACCTGCCGGACGCCTTCGAGGCGGAGGACCGCGGCACGGTGACGACGGTGCTCTCCACGCTGCTGGAGACGCTCGTCGAAGAGAACGAGGAGCGGCTGATGATCGGCGGAACCGCCAATCTCACCCGCTTCGGACATGACTTTCCCCTCACCATCCGGCCCGTCCTGGAGGCCCTCGAGGAGCAGGTCGTGCTCCTCAAGCTCCTTGGCGAGGCGGGGGATTCGGGCATGACCGTACGCATCGGTCACGAGAACGCCTACGAGGGGCTCAACTCCACTTCCGTGGTGTCGGTCGGCTACGGTTCGGGCGGCGAGGCAGTCGCCAAACTCGGCGTGGTCGGACCGACCCGCATGGATTACCCGGGAACGATGGGAGCGGTACGAGCGGTGGCACGGTACGTCGGACAGATCCTGGCGGAGTCGTAAGTGGCCACGGACTACTACGCCGTCCTCGGCGTGCGCCGCGACGCGTCGCAGGAAGAGATCAAGAAGGCCTTCCGGAGGCTCGCGCGCGAGCTGCACCCGGACGTCAACCCGGATCCGAAGACCCAGGAGCGGTTCAAGGAGATCAACGCCGCCTACGAGGTGCTGTCGGACCCGCAGAAGAAGCAGGTCTACGACCTCGGGGGCGACCCGCTGTCCCAGGCGGGCGGCGGTGGCGCCGGCGGCTTCGGGGCGGGGGGCTTCGGCAACTTCTCCGACATCATGGACGCGTTCTTCGGCACGGCGTCGCAGCGCGGGCCCCGCTCGCGCACCCGGCGCGGCCAGGACGCGATGATCCGGCTGGAGATCGACCTCGAGGAGGCGGCCTTCGGCACCACGAAGGACCTCCAGGTCGACACGGCGATCGTCTGCACGACGTGCAGCGGCGAGGGCGCAGCCCCGGGCACCAGCGCCCAGACGTGTGACATGTGCCGCGGCCGCGGTGAGGTGTCGCAGGTGACCCGGTCCTTCCTGGGCCAGGTCATGACGTCGCGGCCGTGTCCGCAGTGCCAGGGCTTCGGCACCGTCGTGCCGACCCCGTGCCCCGAGTGCGCGGGCGACGGGCGCGTGCGCTCGCGTCGCACCCTGACGGTGAAGATCCCGGCAGGCGTCGACAACGGCACCCGGATCCAGCTGGCGGGCGAGGGCGAGGTCGGCCCCGGCGGCGGCCCCGCCGGCGACCTGTACGTGGAGATCCACGAGCTGCCGCACGCGCAGTTCCAGCGGCGCGGCGACGACCTGCACTGCACGGTGACCCTGCCGATGACGGCGGCGTCCCTGGGCACGAAGGTGCCCCTGGAGACGCTGGACGGCCTGGAGGAGGTCGACATCCGGCCCGGCACCCAGTCCGGCCAGTCGATCCCGCTGCACAGCCGGGGCGTCACGCATCTGCGCGGCGGCGGGCGCGGCGACCTCATCGTGCACGTCGAGGTGCAGACCCCGACGAAGCTGGATCCCGAGCAGGAGCGGCTGCTGCGGGAGCTGGCGAAGCTGCGGGGCGAGGAGCGGCCCACGGGGCAGTTCCAGCCCGGACAGCAGGGACTGTTCTCGCGGCTCAAGGACGCGTTCAACGGGCGGTGACGGTGGGGGTGCGGCGGGCTGCTTCATCGCCCCCGCCGCCCCTTCCCTTCCCGTCCTCGGGGGCTGCGCCCCCGACCCCCCCCGCTTTTCGGCCCCGAAAGGGCCTCGTCCTCAAGCGTCGGACGGGCTGACGGTGACACCGGATGCCGAGGGGAAGGGTCGATTCGGACTTGTCCTGAGGACGTGACAACATGCCGCCATGTCCTCCGCGCTGACCGGTCTCCTCCCTCACCCGATCGTGCAGGCCCCCATGGCGGGCGGTGTCTCCGTCCCGCAGCTCGTGGCCGCCGTGTCCGAGGCGGGCGGGCTCGGATTCCTCGCGGCCGGGTACAAGACGGCCGACGGCATGTACCAGGACATCAAACAGCTGCGGAGCCTCACCGGCCGCCCGTTCGGCGTGAACCTCTTCATGCCGCAGCCCGAGTACCCCGGTGCGAGCACCGGCTCCACCGGAGTGGCCCAGGCCGCGCTCCCCGCTGCCGGCGCCGTCGAGGTCTACGCCGACCAGCTCGCCGGTGAGGCCGTCTGGTACGACACCGAGCTCGGAGATCCGGACAGCGGCCGCGACGACGGGTACGACGCCAAGCTCGCGGTGCTGCTGGACAACCCGGTGCCGGCGGTGTCCTTCCACTTCGGCGTGCCGAGCGCCGAGGCGCTGGAGTCGCTGCGCCGCGCGGGAACGTTCACGCTGGTCACGGCGACCACCGCGGAGGAGGCCCTCGCGGTGGAGCGGGCCGGCGCGGACGCGGTGGTCGTGCAGGGCGTGGAGGCCGGCGGACACCAGGGCAGCCACCGGGACAACCCCGAGAACGACGGCTGCGGCATCGGTCTGCTCTCCCTGGTCGCCCAGGTCCGCGAGTCCGTGAACCTGCCGGTCGTGGCCGCCGGCGGCATCATGCGCGGCAGCCAGATCGCCGCGGTCCTCGCGGCCGGCGCGAGCGCGGCCCAGCTGGGCACCGCGTTCCTCGCCACCCCCGAGTCCGGTGCGCACGCCGTGCACAAGCAGGCGCTGACCAACCCCCTGTTCGTGCGCACCGAGCTGACCCGCGCCTTCTCCGGCCGCCCGGCCCGCGGCCTGGTCAACCGCTTCCTGCGCGAGCACGGCCCGTACGCGCCCGCCGCCTACCCGGAGGTGCACCACCTCACGGTGCCGCTGCGCAAGGCGGCGGCCAAGGCGGGGGACGCCCAGGGGATGGCGCTGTGGGCGGGGCAGGGCCACCGGATGGCCCGCGAACTGCCCGCCGGACGACTGGTGGAGGTACTGGTGAACGAACTCGCCGCGGCGCGGACAGCGTTGTCACAGGGCTTCACGGCCGGTGAGGGCGGCGCCCGATGACCGCCCCCGTCTTCGTCGTCGACGAACTCCCGCACGGTCGAGCCGAGTTCGTGCTGGACGGACCCGAGGGTCGGCACGCCGTCTCGGTGAAGCGGCTGCGGGCCGGAGAGGACGTCGTCCTCACCGACGGCGCCGGACGCTGGGCGCGGGCCGAGGTCGTCGCCGCCGAGGGCAAGGACCGGCTGGTCGTGCGGCTGGGCGAGACCGTCGAGGAGCCCGTCGAGACGCCCCGGGTCACCGTCGTGCAGGCGCTGCCCAAGGGCGACCGGGGCGAGCTGGCCGTCGAGACGATGACCGAGACCGGCGTCGACAAGATCGTGCCGTGGGCGGCCGCGCGCTGCATCACCCAGTGGAGGGGCGAGCGCGGCGCCAAGGCGCTCGCCAAGTGGCGGGCCACCGCCCGCGAGGCCGGCAAGCAGTCCCGCCGGGTCCGCTTCCCCGAGGTCGCGGAGGCGTCGACCGCCCGCCAGGTGGCCGCGCTGCTGGCCCGGGCCGACTTCGCCGCCGTCCTGCACGAGGACCGCGACTACGGCAGCGAGCCGCTGGCCGCCGCCGAACTCCCCGCCGAGGGCGAGATCGTGCTCGTCGTGGGGCCCGAAGGGGGTGTGTCGCCCGAGGAGTTGGCGCTCTTCGAGGAGGCGGGCGCGAAGGCGTACCGGCTCGGCCGGAGCGTGCTGCGCACCTCGACCGCCGGCACGGCGGCCGCGGCCCTCGTCCTGGGCCGCACCGGCCGCTGGTCCTGACCGTCCGTCCGCCCGCTCGTACGGCGCCCCGTCCGTCCGCCCGTCCGTCCGCCCGTCCGTCCGCCCTTCGGAGGTTTTCGTGGAACTCGTCCAAGTCAGGCTGCTGGTGAGGGACTTCCCCCTCTGCTATCGCTTCTACTCCGACGTCCTCGGGCTGAAGCCGCAGTCGGGCGCGGAGCAGGGGCCGTACGAGAAGTTCAGCCCCGCCACCGGGTCGGCGGGCATCGCGATCCAGGACCGCGCGATGATGGCGGAGGTGCTCGGGGAGCTGGGCGACGCGGCGAACGGGCACCGTTCCCTCGTGGTGCTGCGCGTCGACGACCTGGACTCCTACTGCGCGGGCGTCACCGCCCGGGGCGCCGCCCTGATCCACGGCCCCGCCCCGATGACCGACCGCATGCGCGTCGCCCATCTCAAGGACCCGGAGGGGAACCTGGTGGAGCTTCAGGAATGGCTGCTGCTGCGCAGCTGAGCGCGACCGCGGTGAACAGCTCCCAGCCGTCCAACTCCCCGTCCAGGGGCAGCAGTCCCCGCCGGACGGCCTCGTCGACGAAGGCGCGCACCACACCGGGTTCGTGCAGGTTGAGATGATGGCGGCGATCGCCCACCCCGCCGCTGTGCGCCCCGTATCCGCCGCCGCCCGAAGAGCGCCCCTCGCCGTCCCGGAAGACGATGCGGGTGCGCAGACCGTCCCGGTGCAGGGTGAGGATCTCCCGGCACGGCTGCCCGTCCCCGTGGCGGTGCCGGACCGTCCACCCGTAGACGGTCGTCCCGTCGACGACGAGGGTTCTGTGACGCCTGCCGCTCATGCGCCCACGGTATCCGCGCGGAACGTGACCGCATACGGGCTACCGCACCGCGCGCCCGAGTGGCACGCTGCCGTCCATGGGGGCATTGAGACGTAATCGGCTGCTTCCGGCGGTGGCGGTCGCGGTCGCGGCGGTAGGCGTCGTGGCCTGCGAGCCGGGCGGACTGAGCACCATGTCCGTGGCGCACACCACCGACGAGGCCGCGACGGCCGAGATCCAGCGACGGCACGTGGACGTGCGCTGGCTGACCTGCACAGCTCAGTACAAGGACGAGAAGAAGGCGGCCGCCGTCGCCACCGTCGACTGCCGGGGCAAGACCTCCGACGGACGCGACATCACGGTCGAGGGCCGGATCACGCGGGCGGTCGACGGGGCCTGTGTGCGGGGGGATCTCACCGCGGTCGTCGGCCGGAAGCAGCTGTTCCGGGTGAGCGGGCTCGGCGACTGCAAGTCCGCGACGCCGTCGCCGGTCAAGCCGTCCGGTTCCGCCGCGCCCGGCGCCCGGCCGACCGTCACCGTGACGGTCACCGTCACCGAGACCGTCGGCTCGGGCGGCGTGGGGAAGTGACCGAAACCCCTGACCAGCGGGCCCGGCGATGCATACAGTGATCCGGTGACCCAGTCCGCGACGCCTGCCGCGTATCTCAGATTCCCGCACCTGCACGGCGAATTGGCGGCCTTCGTCGCCGAGGACGACGTGTGGCTCGCGCCCCTCGACGGCGGCCGCGCCTGGCGGGTCAGCTCCGACAACGTGCCGGTCTCCTCGCCGCGCATCTCGCCCGACGGCGCAACCGTCGCCTGGACGTCCACCCGTGACGGCGCGCCCGAGGTGCACATCGCCCCCGTCGACGGCGGGCCCTCGACCCGGCTGACGTACTGGGGCAACGCGCAGACCCGGGTGCGTGGCTGGACCCCGGACGGCCGGGTCCTCGCCGTCAGCACCTACGACCAGGCGACCCTGCGGCGCAGCTGGGCCCGTGCCGTCCCCGTCGACGGCGGACCGGCGACGACCCTGCCGTACGGGCCGGTCGGCACGGTCGCCCACGGCCCGCACACCGTGCTGCTGTCCGCGTCGATGGGCCGCGAGGCCGCGCACTGGAAGCGCTACCGGGGCGGCACCGCGGGCAAGCTGTGGATCGACCGGGAGGGCGACGGGGACTTCGTCCGCCTGCACGAGGAGCTCGACGGCAACATCGAGTGCCCGGTGTGGGCCGGGGACCGTATCGCGTTCCTCTCCGACCACGAGGGCACGGGCGCGCTGTACTCCTCCCTCGCCGACGGCTCCGACCTGCGCCGGCACACGCCGCACGGGGGCGTCTCCCGCCCGGGCGAGGCCGAGGGCGGGGGCGGCTTCTACGCACGCCAGGCCGCCGGCGACGGCACCCGGATCGTGTACATGTCCGCGGGCGAGCTGTGGCTGCTCGACGACCTCGACGGGGCCGAACCGCGCCGCCTCGACGTCCGGCTCGGCGGCCAGCGCACCGACCGCCGCCCCTACCCGGTCGCCGCCTCCCGGTGGCTGGGCGGGGCCGCGCCCGACCACACCGCGCGCGGCAGCGCCGTCGAGGTGCGCGGCGCCGTCCACTGGGTCACCCACCGGTCCGGGCCCGCCCGGGCGCTCGCCGCCGAACCCGGCGTGCGGGCCCGGCTGCCGCGCACCTTCCGCACGGAGGGGGAGGAGTGGGCGGTGTGGGTGACCGACGCCGAGGGGGAGGACGCGCTGGAGTTCGCCCCGGCGACCGGCGCGGCCCCCGGCGCCACCCCGCGCCGGCTCGCCGCCGGACGGCTCGGCCGGGTCCTCGAGCTCGCCATGGCGCCCGACGGCAGCCGGGCCGCGGTCGCCGCGCACGACGGACGGCTGCTGCTCGTCGAGCGGGAGACCGGAGAGGTCCGCGAGGTCGACAGCAGCCCCGACGGCGAGGTGTCCGACCTGGTCTTCTCCCCGGACTCGGCCTGGCTCGCCTGGTCGCACCCCGGGCCGCGGCCGCTCAGCCAGCTCAAGCTTGCCAACGTCACCGACCTGTCGGTCACCGAGGCGACCCCGCTGCGCTTCCGCGACTACGCGCCGGCCTTCACCCTCGACGGCAGGCACCTCGCGTTCCTCTCCACACGCGCCTTCGACCCGGTCTACGACGAGCACGTCTTCGACCTCTCCTTCGTGGCCGGCGCCCGCCCGCACCTCATCACGCTCGCGGCGACCACTCCCTCGCCCTTCGGACCGCAGCGGCACGGCAAGCCGTTCGAGGCTCCCGACAAGGAGGAGACGCCCGACAGCGAGGGCACCCCGACCACCCGTATCGACCTCGAGGGCCTCGCCGACCGGATAGTGCCCTTCCCGGTCGAGGCCGGCCGCTACTCCGGGCTGGCCGCGGCGAAGGACGGCGTGCTGTGGCTGCGGCATCCCGTGCACGGCGTCCTCGGGGCCTCCCGCGCCACCCCGGACGACCCCGGCCCCGACACCGAGCTGGAGCGCTACGACCTCGTCCACCTGCGCATCGAGCACCTCGCGTCGGACGCCGACCGCTTCGAGGTCAGCGGCGACGGCAAGCGGCTGCTGCTGTGGACCGACGGCAAGCTCAAGGTCGTCCCCAGCGACCGGCGCGCCTCCGGCGACGAGGACAGCGACAGCAACGTCACCGTCGACCTCGGCCGGATCCGCAGGGTCGTGGACCCGTCCGCCGAGTGGCGGCAGATGTACGACGAGACCGGCCGGATCATGCGGGACAACTTCTGGCGGCCCGACCTCGGCGGCGTCGACTGGGACGGCGTCCTCGACCGCTACCGGCCCGTGCTGGAGCGGGTCGCGACCCACGACGACCTCGTCGACCTGCTGTGGGAGCTGCACGGCGAGCTCGGCACCTCGCACGCCTACGTCTCACCGCGCGGCGGCCACCGCGGGGGCGCCCGGCAGGGCCTGCTCGGCGCGGACCTCTCCCGTCACGCGGACGGCAGTTGGCGCATCGACCGAGTGCTGCCCTCGGAGACCTCCGACCCCGACGCCCGCTCCCCGCTCGCCGCGCCCGGCGTCGCGGTGCGGGCCGGCGACGCGATCGTCGCCGTCGGCGGGCAGCCGGTGGACCCGGTCACCGGGCCCGGGCCGCTGCTGGTCGGCACGGCCGGCAAGGTCGTCGAGCTGACGGTGTCGCCGTCCGGCGGGGGCGAGCCGCGGCACGCCGTCGTCGTCCCCGTCGCCGACGAGGAGGCGCTGCGCTACCACGCGTGGGTCGCGGACCGGCGGGCGTACGTGCACGAGGCGTCGGGCGGCCGGCTGGGCTATCTGCACGTGCCCGACATGCAGGCGCCGGGCTGGGCGCAGATCCACCGCGACCTGCGGGTCGAGGTGGCCCGCGAGGGCCTGGTCGTGGACGTCCGGGAGAACCGCGGCGGCCACACCTCCCAGCTGGTCGTCGAGAAGCTCGCCCGGCGCATCGTCGGCTGGGACGTGCCGCGCGGCATGCGGGCGTCCAGCTATCCGGAGGACGCGCCGCGGGGCCCCGTGGTCGCCGTCGCCAACGAGTTCTCCGGGTCGGACGGGGACATCGTCAACGCGGCGATCAAGGCGCTCGGCATCGGGCCGGTGGTCGGGACGCGCACCTGGGGCGGGACGGTCGGGATCGACAGCCGCTACCGGCTGGTCGACGGAACGCTCGTCACGCAGCCCAAGTACGCCATCTGGCTGGAGGGTTACGGGTGGGGCGTGGAGAACCACGGCGTCGATCCCGACATCGAGGTGGTGTGCGCTCCCCAGGACCACGCGGCCGCCCGCGACGTCCAGCTCGACGCGGCGGTGGCGTCGGCGCTGGCCTCGCTGGAAGCCACGCCCGCGAAGGTTCCGCCCGTGCTGCCCTGACCGGGGTCGCGGCCCGCGCCGGGGGCGCCCGCACGGGCCGGGGCGACGCGGTCGCCCCGCTAACATGCCCCCGTACTGATCAACCGGCTGAGGAGGAACCCGCATGGCAGGGGAAGCGCAGGACGACTGTCTGTTCTGCAAGATCGTCGCGGGGACCATTCCGGCGACGATCGTGCGGGAGACCGAAACGACCGTCGCCTTCCGGGACATCAACCCCCAGGCGCCCACCCACGTCCTGGTGATCCCGAAGGCGCACCACGAGAACGCCGCCGCCCTCGCGGCCGCCGACCCGGCCCTCACCGCCGACGTGCTGCGCGAAGCCCAGGCGGTGGCCGACGAGGACAAGCTGGACAGCTACCGCGTCGTCTTCAACACCGGCGCGGGCGCCGGCCAGACCGTGTTCCACGTGCACGCGCACGTCCTCGGCGGCCGCGGTCTGCACTGGCCCCCCGGGTAGGCCGCCGTGTCCGTACGCGAACTGGTGGTCCTCGGCACCGCCAGCCAGGTGCCCACCCGGCACCGCAACCACAACGGCTATCTGCTGCGCTGGGACGGCGAGGGCCTCCTCTTCGACCCGGGCGAGGGCACCCAGCGCCAGATGCTGCGCGCCGGGGTCGCCGCGCACGACATCCACCGGATCTGCGTCACCCACTTCCACGGCGACCACTCCCTCGGCCTCGCGGGCGTCATCCAGCGCATCAACCTGGACCAGGTGCCGCATCCGGTCACCGCCCACTACCCGCGCTCGGGGCAGCGGTTCTTCGAGCGGCTGCGCTATTCCACCGCCTACCGCGAGACCGTCGGCATCACCGAGGCGCCGGTCGACGCGGACGGGCCGCTCGCCACCGCCGCCGCCTACCGGCTGGAGACCGCCAGGCTCTCGCATCCGGTGGAGTCCTACGGCTACCGCGTCGTCGAGCCCGACGGCCGCCGCATGCTGCCCGAGCGGCTCGCCGCGCACGGCATCGGCGGACCCGACGTCGGCCGGATCCAGCGGGAGGGGGCGATCGGCGGGGTCTCGCTCGACGACGTCAGCGAGGTCCGCCGCGGACAGCGGTTCGCGTTCGTCATGGACACCCGGCTGTGCGACGGCGTGCACGCCCTCGCCGAGGGCGCCGACCTGCTCGTCATCGAGTCGACCTTCCTCGACGAGGACGAGCGGCTCGCCGTGGACCACGGTCATCTGACCGCCGGTCAGGCCGCCCGGGTCGCCCGGGACGCCGGGGTGCGGCATCTGGTCCTCACCCACTTCAGCCAGCGATACTCCGAGAGTGGGGGAGAGTTCGAGCGGCAGGCGCGGGCCGCCGGGTTCGACGGCGAGCTGACCGTCGCCCACGACCTGCTGCGGATCCCGGTTCCGAAACGGCGGTGAAGCGGCCGTACCATGCTTTGATGCCCCTCCCCAAAGCCGAACTGCACCTGCACATCGAAGGAACCCTGGAGCCGGAGCTGGCCTTCGAGCTGGCCGCCCGCAACGGGGTCGCGCTGCCCTACGCCGACACCGACGAGCTTCGTGAGGCGTACCGGTTCGAGGACCTGCAGTCCTTCCTGAACCTGTACTACGAGCTCATGACGGTGTTGCGCACCGAGCGGGACTTCGAGGATCTCGCCGAGGCGTATCTCACCCGGGCCGCCGCGCAGGGCGTGCGGCACGCGGAGATCTTCTTCGACCCGCAGGCGCACCTCGCCCGCGGGGTGGACATGGGCACGGTGGTGGAGGGGCTGTGGCGGGCGCTGGGCCGTAGCGAGGCCGCCCACGGGATCTCCACCCGGCTGATCCTGTGCTTCCTGCGCGACGAGTCCGCCGAGTCTGCCCTGGCGACGCTGGACGCGGCGAAGCCCCACCTCGACCGGATCATCGGCGTCGGCCTGGACTCGGCCGAGGTCGGGCACCCGCCGGTGAAGTTCCGCGAGGTCTACGAGGCCGCCGCCGCGCTCGGACTGCGGCGGGTCGCGCACGCCGGCGAGGAGGGCCCGCCGGAGTACATCACGCAGGCCCTCGACGTCCTCGGAGTCGAGCGCGTCGACCACGGGCTGCGCTGCATGGAGGACCCGGCGCTGGTGGAGCGGCTGGTGCGGGAGCGGATCCCGCTGACCCTGTGTCCGCTGTCCAACGTGCGGCTGCGGACCGTCGACGTGCTGGCGGAGCATCCGCTGCCGGCCATGCTGGACGCCGGGCTGCTCTGCACGGTCAACTCCGACGACCCCGCCTACTTCGGCGGTTACGCCGGCGACAACTTCGACGCCGTGCGCACCGCCCTGGGCCTGGACGAGGAACGGCTGCGCGAGCTGGCCCGCAACTCCTTCCTCGCCTCGTTCCTGGAGGACGACGAGGAGCGGCGGGCGCGCTGTCTCGCCGAGGTGGACGCCTACGTCTTCTGAACCGGCCTTCTCCGTTCCGGCTCCGGCGCTCCCCGTGCGCCGGCGCCGGTCGGCCGCGAGGTTCTTCGTGCGTCAACGCCAGTCGGCGGCGCCCGCGGAACCCGGCGCGGTCGCCTCGATCTTCGCCCTGATCTCCCGCATCACCGACACGATCCGCTCCTCGTGCTCCGGCGTCAGCCGGCCCACCGGCACCGAGCAGCTGATCGCGTCCTGGGCGGGAGTGTCGTAGCGCAGGGCGAAACCGAAGCCGACGATGCCGAGGACGCCCTCCTCGCGGTCCACGGAGTGACCGCGCGCCCGTATCCGCTCGAGGTCCGCCAGCAGCGCCCGCCTGCTGGTGTGCGAGTGCGGGGTCAGCGCCTCGTAGGGCCCCTCGGGCAGCTCCTCGTCCGGCCGCTGGGCCAGCAGGGCCTTGCCGAGCGCGCCGACGTGCGCGGGGAGCCGCCTGCCGACCCGGCTGATCGTGCGCAGGTATTCGTGCGACTCGCGTGTCGCCAGATACGCGACCCCCCGGCCGTCCAGCCGCCCCAAGTGGATCGTCTCGCCCAGCGCCTCGGACGCCTCGTCGAGGAAGGGGCGCACCAGCCGCACCCGTGGGTCGGAGTCGAGGTAGCTCGTGCCCGTCAGCAGGGCGTGGATGCCGATGCCGTAGAGGGACCCGGTGACGTCGGTGCGCACCCAGCCGCGGCCGATCAGGGTCTGCAGCAGCGCGTACATCGAGCTGCGCGGCACCCCCAGCTCGTCCGCGAGCTCCTGCAGCCGTGCGGGCCGGTCGCCGCGCGCCGCGAGCAGTTCCAGCAGCTCGACCGTCCGCGCCGCGGACTTCACCTCCCGGACGCCCCCTGTCTCCGACATGAGCCGATCGTAAGCGCGGGCCCCGCTCCATTGACGCCTGGCGTTCGTGTATCTAACCTCCATCTGCATACATGGATGACGTCTACATAGGGAGATGGCAGGGAGATGACGAGGGTGAGCCCCGACCAGGACACGGTCCGACGCCTGCGGGACGGCATGGCGCAGGGAGTGCTGTCGTTCCCGCTCACGAGCTTCCACGACGACGGCTCCCTCGACCCCGACGGCTTCCGCGCGCACGTCGCCGGCCGGCTCGCCGCCGTCCCCGGCGCCCTCTTCCCCGCCTGCGGCACCGGCGAGTTCTTCTCCCTCGACGAGGACGAGTACCGGCAGGTGGTGACGATCGCCGTGGCGGAGGCGGCCGGCCGGGTGCCCGTCGTCGCCGGCGTCGGCTACGGCTGGGCCCAGGCCGCCCGCTTCGCGCGCATCGCCGAGGAGGCCGGCGCCGACGCCCTCCTCGTCCTCCCGCACTACCTCGTCGCCGCCCCGCAGGACGGCCTCGTCGCCCAGCTGGAGCAGATCGCCGCCCGCACCCCGCTGCCCCTCATCGCCTACCAGCGCGGCCAGGTCGCGTTCACCGTCGCCTCCTTGAGACGCATCGCCGCCCTGCCGACCGTCGTCGGCCTCAAGGACGGTCACAGCGACCTCGACCGCCTCCAGCGGCTCACCCTCGCCGCCCCCGAGGGCTTCCTCTTCTTCAACGGCGCGGCCACCGCCGAGATCCAGGCCCGCGCCTACGCCGCCGTCGGCGTCCCCGCCTACTCCTCCGCCGTCCACGCCTTCGCCCCGGAGATCGCGAACGCCTTCTTCGCCGCCGCGCGCGACGGGGACGACAAGACGGTGGACCGGCTGCTGCGCGACTTCTACGTCCCGTTCGTCGAACTGCGCGACCGGGTGCCCGGATACGCAGTGTCGCTGGTGAAGGCCGCCGCCCGGCTGCGCGGCCGACGCGTCGGCCCGGTCCGCGCCCCGCTCACCGACCCCTCGCCCGCCGACCTCGACGAGCTCCGGACCCTCCTGACCGCCGGCCTCGACCTCGTAGGAGCCGCCCTGTGAACCTCACGATCGCCGACGTCCGCCTCACCCCGATCCTGGTCGCCGACCCGCCCCTGCTCAACACCCAGGGCGTGCACCAGCCGTACACCCCCCGGCTGATCGTCGAGGTCGTCACCGCCGACGGGACCACCGGCATCGGCGAGACGTACGGCGACACCAAGTACCTGGAACTCGCCCGCCCTTACGCCGCGAAAGTGATCGGACGTCAGATCTGCGACCTGAACGGCCTGTTCACGCTCGCCGACGAGGTCGACGTCGACGGCTCCCGGATCTTCGGGCAGGTGGACGTCGGCGGGCTGCGCGGCGTCCAGACCGCCGACAAGCTGCGCCTGTCCGTGGTGTCCGCCTTCGAGGTCGCCTGCCTCGACGCCCTCGGCAAGGCGCTCGGCCTGCCCGTGCACGCCCTGCTCGGCGGCAAGGTGCGCGACGCCGTCGAGTACAGCGCCTACCTCTTCTACAAGTGGGCCGGCCACCCCGACGGGGTGCCCGCGGAGAAGGACGACTGGGGCGCCGCCGTCGACCCGGCGGGAGTCGTCGAACAGGCGCGCCGCTTCACCGAGCGCTACGGCTTCACCTCCTTCAAGCTCAAGGGCGGCGTCTTCCCGCCCCAGGAGGAGATCGCCGCCGTCCGCGCCCTGGCCGAGGCCTTCCCCGGCCGCCCGCTGCGCCTGGACCCCAACGGCGCCTGGTCCGTCGAGACCTCGCTGAAGGTGGCCGAGGAGATCGGAGGGCTCCTCGAGTACCTGGAGGACCCGGCGCTCGGCACCCCGGCGATGGCCGAGGTCGCCGCGCGGACCGACGTCCCGCTCGCCACCAACATGTGCGTGACGACGTTCGCCGAGATCAAGGAGGCCTTCAGCCGCGACGCCGTCCAGGTCGTCCTCTCCGACCACCACTACTGGGGCGGGCTGCGCAACACCCAGCAACTCGCCGCGCTCTGCCGGACGTTCGGCGTCGGCGTCTCCATGCACTCCAACACCCATCTGGGCATCTCGCTGGCCGCCATGACCCACGTGGCGTCCACCGTCCCGAACCTCCGCCACGCCTGCGACTCCCACTACCCCTGGCAGTCGGAGGACGTCCTCACCCAACGGCTGACCTTCGACGACGGCAAGGTCACGGTGTCCGACGCGCCCGGACTCGGCGTCGAACTCGACCCCGACCGGCTCGCGTTCCTCCACCGGCGCTGGCTCGACGACGACGGCGCCCTGCGCGACCGCGACGACGCGGCGGCGATGCGCGTGGCCGACCCGGGCTGGGAGACGCCCGCCGTGCCCCGCTGGTGACCGGAGCCCCCGCGCGGGAAGCGGGACGCGTCACGGGACCGCCGACCGCGCCGGGCGGCCCCACGGCCCGCCCCGGGAGCAGGCCGGGACCGTTCCGTACCGGCGGGTAGACCCCGCCGCCCCGGGCCCGACGAACCCCGGAGTGTCCGCCCCGTGGTGCACACTGGCCAGATCGGCACCACGTCAGGGAGCGCACCGTGACCGCGTCCAACGCGTCCACCGGAGAGGGACGCCACCGCCACACCGGCCCGAACGGCCACACCGGCCGTACCGGGCAGGACCGCCACACCGGGCAGAACGGTCACCCGGGTCCGGGGCGGCGGGCCGCCCGGGTCGACCCGCTGAAGGAGCGGCGCGCCGCCGGCGACCCGCCGTGGGACGTCTACCTCACCGGGACGGTCTTCCTCGACATCATCTTCACCGGGCTCGACTCCGCCCCGGTGCGCGGGACCGAGTCCTGGGCGCGCGGCATGGGATCGAGCCCCGGCGGCGTCGCCAACATGGCCACCGCGCTCGCCCGCCTCGGCCTGCGCACCTCCCTCGCGGCGGCCTTCGGCGACGACCACTACGGCGAGTACTGCTGGGACGCCCTGGAACAGGGCGAGGGCATCGACCTGACCCCCTCCCGCTCGGTCCCCGGCTGGCACTCCCCGGTCACCGTCTCCATGGCCTACGAGGGCGAACGCACCATGGTCTCGCACGGACACGAGCCGCCGCCCGAGGAGCCTGCGCCCGAGTGCCCCCCGCCCGCCCGCGCCGCCGTCGCCTCCCTCACCCCCGGCATCCGCGCCCCCTGGATCGAACAGGCCGCCCGCCGCGGCACCCGCGTCTTCGCCGACGTCGGATGGGACGACACGGGCGCCTGGGACCTGGCCGGCCTCGCCGACCTGGAGCACTGCGAGGCGTTCCTGCCCAACGCGCAGGAGGCCATGCGCTACACCCGCGCCGACTGCCCCCGCGCCGCCGCGCACGCCCTCACCGAACACGTTCCGCTCGCGGTCGTCACCCTCGGCGCGGAGGGCGCGTACGCGGTGGACCGCGCCACGGGCGAGAGCGCCGAGGTCCCCGCCATCGCCGTCGAGGCCCTGGACCCCACCGGCGCCGGTGACGTCTTCGTGGCCGGCTTCGTCACCGGCACCCTGGCGGGGTGGCCGCTGGCCGACCGGCTGGCCTTCGCCGGCCTCACGGCGGCCCTCTCGGTGCAGGAGTTCGGCGGCTCGCTCTCCGCCCCCGGCTGGTCCGAGATCGCGGCCTGGTGGCGCAGGGTCCAGTCGGTCGAGGGCCAGGACCCCGAGGCGCTGCAGCGGTACGCGTTCCTGGACGGTCTGCTCCCGGCACTGCTCCCCGCCGCGGAGGAGGCCGCGCCGTGGCCGCTGCGCAGGGCGGTGCCGACGATCGGTTTCGGCCGTTCGGCATAGTCACCGGCACATGACAAAACCCATGGGGCGTTGTCAGCCCCCTGGCGTACCCTTGAATCGCCAGGCCGCCCTTGTGGCGGGCGAGACGTATCCGGGAGGACGTAGAGGCCTTCGGGCCGGCCTATGACTCAGACACCGACAGCTCACACGCCCGCGCAGGGCAAGGCGAGAGCACAGTTCACCGTTCCCGCCCAGCACCCCATGGTGACCGTGCTGGGATCCGGAGACTCCCTCCTGCGCGTGATCGAGACGGCTTTCCCGGCGGCCGACATCCACGTCCGGGGCAACGAGATCAGCGCGGTCGGCGACCCACGGGAAGTCGCCCTTGTCCAGCGCCTGTTCGACGAGATGATGCTGGTGCTCCGCACCGGGCAGCCGATGACGGAGGACGCAGTGGAACGCTCGATCGCCATGCTGCGGGCAAGTGAGAACGGGACGAGTGAAGGCCGGGAGACCCCGGCCGAGGTTCTGACACAGAACATCCTGTCCTCGCGCGGCCGCACCATCAGACCCAAGACCCTCAACCAGAAGCGGTACGTCGACGCGATCGACAAGCACACGATCGTCTTCGGCATCGGCCCCGCGGGCACCGGCAAGACCTACCTGGCCATGGCCAAGGCGGTGCAGGCGCTGCAGTCCAAGCAGGTCAACCGCATCATCCTGACCCGTCCCGCGGTCGAGGCCGGCGAACGCCTCGGCTTCCTGCCGGGCACCCTCTACGAGAAGATCGACCCCTACCTCCGCCCGCTCTACGACGCCCTGCACGACATGCTCGACCCCGACTCGATCCCGAAGCTGATGGCCGCGGGCACGATCGAGGTGGCCCCGCTGGCGTACATGAGGGGTCGCACGCTCAACGACGCCTTCATCATCCTGGACGAGGCGCAGAACACGAGCCCCGAGCAGATGAAGATGTTCCTGACCCGGCTCGGGTTCGAATCGAAGATCGTGATCACCGGTGACGTGACGCAGGTCGACCTGCCGAACGGCACCAAGTCGGGCCTGCGGCAGGTCCAGGAGATCCTCGAGGGCGTCGACGACGTGCACTTCTCCCGCCTGTCGTCCCAGGACGTCGTCCGGCACAAGCTCGTCGGCCGTATCGTCGACGCGTACGAGAAGTACGACAGCCACAACGGTACGGAGAACGGCACCCACCAGGGCGGCCGTAACAAGCGGAAGTAGACGAGCAGCGCCATGTCGATCGACGTCAACAACGAGTCCGGAACCGAGGTCGACGAGCAGGCGGTCCTCGACATCGCCCGCTACGCGCTCGCGCGGATGCGCATCCACCCGCTCTCCGAGCTCTCGGTGATCGTCGTGGACGCCGACGCCATGGAGCAGCTGCACATCCAGTGGATGGACCTGCCGGGGCCGACCGACGTCATGTCCTTCCCGATGGACGAGCTGCGTCCGCCGTCGAAGGACGACGACGAGCCCCCGCAGGGCCTCCTCGGCGACATCGTGCTGTGTCCCGAGGTGGCCGAGCGGCAGGGCAAGGAAGCGCCCACGGAGCACTCCATGGACGAGGAGCTGCAGCTGCTCACGGTCCACGGAGTGCTGCATCTGCTGGGCTACGACCACGAGGAACCCGACGAGAAGGCCGAGATGTTCGGTCTCCAGGCGGCCATCGTGGACGGCTGGCGGGCCGAGAAGGGTCTGACCGGGCCGTCGCCGGCGCCGACCGTCTCATGAGCCCCACCCTCATCGCCGGCGCGATCGCGCTGGTCGTCGTCGCGTGGCTCGCCGCCTGCGCGGAGGCGGGCCTCGCGCGCGTCTCCAGCTTCCGCGCCGAGGAGGCCGTGCGGTCCGGCCGGCGCGGCAGCGCCAAGCTCGCGCAGATCGCCGCCGACCCCACCCGCTATCTCAACGTGGCCCTGCTGGTCCGGGTGGCGTGCGAGATGGCGGCCGCCGCGCTGGTCACCTACGAGTGCCTGCAGGAGATCGACGGCACGGCCCCGGCGCTGTTCGCCGCGATCGGCGTGATGGTGCTGGTGTCCTACGTGGCCGTCGGCGTCTCCCCGCGCACCATCGGCCGTCAGCACCCGCTGAACACGGCGACGGCGGCCGCGTACGTGCTCCTGCCGCTGGCCAGGATCATGGGCCCCATCCCCTCGCTGCTGATCCTCATCGGCAACGCGCTCACGCCCGGCAAGGGTTTCCGCCGGGGCCCGTTCGCCTCCGAGGCGGAGCTGCGGGCGCTGGTCGACCTCGCGGAGAAGGAGTCGCTGATCGAGGACGAGGAGCGCCGCATGGTGCACTCGGTCTTCGAGCTCGGCGACACCCTGGTGCGGGAGGTCATGGTGCCGCGGACCGATCTCGTCGTCATCGAGCGCTACAAGACCATCCGTCAGGCCCTCACCCTCGCCCTGCGCTCCGGGTTCTCCCGGATACCCGTCACCGGGGAGAGCGAGGACGACATCGTCGGCATCGTGTATCTGAAGGACCTGGTCCGCAAGACGCACATCAGCCGGGACGCCGAGGGCGAGCTGGTGTCGACGGCGATGCGGCCGGCCGCCTTCGTCCCCGACACCAAGAACGCGGGGGACCTGCTGCGCGAGATGCAGCAGGACCGCAACCACGTCGCCGTCGTCATCGACGAGTACGGCGGCACCGCGGGCATCGTGACCATCGAGGACATCCTCGAGGAGATCGTCGGCGAGATCACCGACGAGTACGACCGCGAGCTCCCGCCGGTGGAGGAGCTCGGCGACGACCGTCACCGGGTCACCGCCCGTCTCGACATCACCGACCTGGGCGAGCTGTACGGCCTGGAGGAGTACGACGACGAGGACGTGGAGACGGTCGGCGGCCTGCTGGCGAAGGCCCTCGGCCGGGTGCCCATCGCCGGCGCCTCCTCCGAGGTCGAGCTGCCCGACGGGCGCAGGCTGCGGCTGACGGCGGAGGCCGCGGCCGGCCGCCGGAACAAGATCGTGACGGTGCTGGTGGAGCCGGTGGAGCCCGCCGTGACGTCGTCGGAGGGCGAGGCCGGGTGACCCCCGAGGAACTGCGCGAGCTGTGTCTGTCCTTCGAGGCGGTGCAGGAGGACTTCCCGTTCCGGCCGGAGATCTCGGTCTTCAAGGTGCTGGGGAAGATGTTCGCGCTGAGCTGGACGGCGGACCGGCCGCTGAAGGTCAACCTCAAGTGCGACCCCGAGGACGCGGTGCGGCTGCGCGGTGAGCATCCGGGGCTGATCGCGCCCGGGTACCACATGAACAAGCGGCACTGGAACACGGTGACGGTCGACGCGGAGCTCCCCGTCGGCCTGGTCCGGGAGCTCGTCGAGGACTCGTACGACCTGGTGGTGGCCGGTCTGCCGCGCGCCGAACGGCTGCGCCTCGACCGTCCCTGAGGGCGCTGCGGCGTTCCCGGGGCCGTCCCGCGGCCGCCCGGTTCCGGCCCCGGTTCCGCTCGGTTCCCGTCTCGTCGGGGGCCGCCGCCGTGGGCGCGCCGGTTCTTCGTATGCTCGGGGCATGACCGACAGCACCGCGCTCGACCCCGAGGACCGCAAGATCGTCACGCTGGCCCGCTCCGCGCGGGCCCGCAACGGTGTGCCCGAGGGGGCCGCCGTCCGCGACGACACCGGACGCACGTATGTCGCGGGGACGGTGGATCTGCCGTCGCTGCGGCTGAGCGCGCTGCGGACGGCGGTGGCGATGGCCGTGGCGTCCGGCGCGCGGTCGCTGGAGGCGGCGGCGGTGGTGACGTCGTCGGAGGAGGCCGCCGTGGACGATCTCGCCGCCGTACGGGATCTCGGCGGGCCGGGGACGCCGGTGCTGCTGGCCTCGCCGGACGGAACGGTTCGACTCACCGTCTCCGCCGGCTGAGCCCCCGGGTCTCCAGGGTTCCCCGGGTTCCCTGGGTTCTCTGGGTTCCCCCGTGTCCCCCGTGTCTCCCGTTCCCCAGGGTTGCCCCGGTCCTTCACCCGTCCCGGTCGGGCGTCGGTGTCACCGGGTGCAACTCGGCCGGAATTCGGCCTTGCCGTGTCCCGTCCCGCCCGGGTCAATGAGACCGTAAGTTCCGACGGACCGTCAGATTCACCCCCACCGGCACCGGTGTCCGCACCCACCGTCCCGTTTTTCGGCCGTCCGTCTCCCCACATCCGGGAAGGAGCCGGAAACCCCATGAGAGGCAAGCGAATCGGATCAGGTGCGGCAATGCTGGCCGGGACCCTGGCGGTCACCGGACTGGCGTTCGCGCCCTCTGCCGCCGCCGTCAGCCCGACGACGGCCACGTTCACCGCGAGCTGCGGTCTCTTCGGCGGCGGGGCGGCCACCCTCACGGCCACCCAGAGCGGCAGCTCCGCCACCCTCACCCTCACGTCCAGCGCGATCACCGCGCCGATCCCGATCAGCGCCAACAGCATCAACTCCACGCTCACGATGGCGAACTCGACCGGAGCCGCGAGGGTCTTCTCCGGCGCGGTGAACCCCGCCATGGCGACCGGCGCACCGATCACGGTCGGACCGCTCAACGGGACCGTGGCCTCGGGAGACAGTCTCGACATCAACGGCGGCTCGCTGAAGATGGTCATCTTCGGGATCACCGTCACCTGCAAGGCGACCGGCCCGCAGGCGCCGGGGCCGTTCGTCTACGACTGATAGCGGTCGGAAACTGTACGTGCGGGCCGTCAGTTCTCCTGCTGCAGCAGGAAGCTGACGGTCCATCAGTTCGTTGGCGCGTTTCCATTGACTTCTTGCGCGATCCGCATCTCAATGCCCCCTGTCGGCGCAGAAGAGCCGCTGCGCCCGCACCCTGGAGGAGGGGGCACCAATGGGTTCGACACCCCGCAGTTCCCGAAGACGGCACTGGGCGTCACTGCTCGGGGCCACCGCGCTCGCGGTCACCACGGGCGGGGCGCTGGCGTGTCCGGCCGGCGCCGCGACCGACGTCAGCTTCCCGACGCACTGTGTTCCGCCGCCCATCGCCGGCATCCCGCCGATCGACGGCACCACCACCGCGAGGCTCGCGGTCGACGACACCACGCCCGAGGTCGGCGACACCGTCACCGTGACGTACACGGTGGTCGCGCCCGCCGCGAGCAACCCCACCGACCTGGCCCTGCCGGCCGACATCATGACGCCGACGGGCAAGGTCACCCTCGGCGGCGCGCAGACCGGCAGCATCACCGTGACGGGCCCGAAGAAGAACGACCCGGTGCCCGGCAAGGGCGCTTTCCCGTCGTTCTCCATGACCGGCACGTTCACCGTCACCAGCCCCGGCGCGATCACCCTCTCGCCCGGCGACTACAACATCCACACCAGCTACATCCTCGAGCTGGACACCCCCTGCACGGTGATCAACCCGCCCGCCCCGGTGTCGGAGACGGTCACCGCGGCGGACAACCCGCCGGCCAACACCCGTGCCATCCAGCTGGGTTCGGCCTCCGGAAGCCCGGGGGCGAGCGTCGCGGTCACCGGCAGCGGCTTCACGCCGGGCGCGTCGGTCACCCTGGCCGGCCGGTCCGGCTCCGCCCAGACGGCGGACACCGCGACCGTGACCGCGAACGGGCAGGGGAACATCTCCGGCTCGCTCGTCGTCAGCGACCTCACCACGAACGGCGTGGTGGCGTACGAGGGGAGCGCCTGGAGCGCCGACCTCGGCGCCGGACCGGTCGCCTACGTCGTCATCGACGACCAGCCCGTGCCGGACGGCAGCCAGAAGGTGACCACCACGGTCCGCGCGGGCACGCTGTCGATGTCCCAGGCCGGGGACGCCGTCCAGCTGTCCGGGGTCGAGTTCGGCCAGGGCGGCGCCTCGACCGGCGCCCTGCAGACGGTCACCGTCAAGGACTTCCGCGGCGGACCCGCCGGCTGGTCCCTGACCGGCAAGGTCACCGACTTCAGCGGCTCCGGAGCCAAGATCGACGCCGGCAAGCTGAGCTGGACGCCCGCATGCAGCACCAAGGCGGGCAGCCCGAGCACCTGTCAGGCCGGTTCGGCGGGCACGGTCGGCGCCTCGGGGGCGACCCTGGCGTCCACGCCCGACGGTACGGCCACCGGCGGCGAGTTCACCGCCAACGCCCGACTGTCCCTCGACGTACCGTCGTTCACGCCTCCGGGCACCTACGCCGGCGTCCTGACCCTCACGCTCAGCTGATCTCACGCACCATGTCCACCGGTGGCCGGGCGCCCGCCCCACAGGTCCGCACCCGCCCGTCCGCCCAGCCGTCGCAGCCCGTTCGTGGGGGGTCCGCACCCATGCGCAAGCCGTACGTCCTCCTCCTGCCGTTCCTGCTGGGCCTGCTGTTCGCCGCGCCCACGCCCGCACGGGCCGCCGACAACGGCAGCTGGTCCGTGTACCCCGTCTCCTCGGCCGTCGCCGCGCGGCCCTATTTCTACGTCTCCGCGGATCCCGGCCAGACGATCGAGGACAAGGTCGTCGTCGCCAACAAGACCGACGCGCCCCTCACCTTCCGGCTGTACGCGGCCGACGCGTACAACACCGCACGCGACGGCGGGTTCGCCGTCCGGTCGCTGGGGGAGCGGATGCGGGGCGTGGGCGCGTGGGCCGAGCTGCCGCGGGACCGGATCACCGTGCCCGGCCGCGGGACCGTCACCGTGCCGTTCACCGTCCGGGTGCCCGAGGGCGCCGAGCCGGGCGACCATCCGGGGGCCGTCGTCGCCCTCGACGAACGCGTGGAGCGGGGCGACGGCTCGGTCGCGCTCGGCGTGCAGCGGGCCGTCGCCGCCCGCGTCTACCTCCAGGTCGGCGGACCCACCCTGCCCGCGCTCGCCGTCGAGGACGTCCGTGTCAGCCACCACCAGCCGCTGGTCCCGGGCTTCGGCGACAGCACCGCGACGATCTCCTACACCCTGCACAACACCGGCAACGTGACCCTCGATCCGAAGGTGCGGCTGACGGCACGGGGCCTGTTCGGCCGCACGCTCCTCGACCGCCGCCTGACGAAGGTCCCCTCCCAGCTCCTTCCGGGCCAGCGAGTCCGCCTCACCGAACGCTGGACCGGCGCCCCCCACCTCGACCGGACGGACGTGAAGCTGACGGCGACCGCCACGAGGACGCAGGAGTCGGCGACGGCGTCGTTCGTGGCGGTGCCCTGGCTGGTCCTCACGGTTGTGGCGGCGGGCATCGCGGCGGGGGTGTGGCTCCTGATCCGGCGGCATCGGCGAAACTGCCCCCGCGGGGCGCGGGCCTCCGGCGTCACACGGCTCCGCCGCGGGGCGCGACCAGTCCCCGCTCACCCGCCGGCAAGGACCGGCCGGACCGCCGGACGCTAGGACGCTTGCCAGGCGTAGCCCGGCAGGCGGACTTTCGAAACGCGTCCTGGCACCGGGACCGGAAAGGCTGACCGGCGCGCGACGCCCGGCGCCGGACTACAGCGCGTCCGGTCCCCGCTCGCCCGTGCGGACCCGGACGACCGTCTCGACCGGGAGCGCCCACACCTTGCCGTCGCCGATCTTGCCGGTGTGCGCGGCGCGCACGATCGCGTCGATGACGGCCTCGGACTCCGCGTCCTCGACGACGACCTCGATGCGGACCTTGGGCACGAGGTCGACCTGGTACTCGGCGCCCCGGTACACCTCGGTGTGGCCGCGCTGCCGGCCGTAGCCGCTGGCCTCGGTCACGGTCAGACCGTGTACGCCGAGCTCCTGCAGGGCCGTCTTGACCTCGTCGAGGCGGTAGGGCTTGACGATCGCGGTGATGAGCTTCATGCGTGTGGCTTGACCTTCTGGGCGGAGGGGACGGAGTGCGCGGAGACCGGGGCGCCGTGGCCCAGGACGCCGTGATCGTATGCCGTCTCGGCGTGCACCGTAAGGTCCAGGCCGGTGTGCTCGTGGTCCTCGTCCGCGCGGAGGCCGATCGTGCGGTCGAGCAGCTTGCCGATGCCGTAGGTCACGGTGAAGGCGTAGGCGGCGACCGCGATCACCGCGACCAGCTGTCTGCCGAGCTGCCCGAACCCGCCGCCGTACAGCAGGCCCTCGGGGCCGCCGGTCATGGTGTCCACGGCGAAGACGCCGATCAGGAGCGTGCCGATGACGCCGCCGACCAGGTGGACGCCGACCACGTCGAGGGAGTCGTCGTAGTCGAGCCGGAACTTCCAGCTCACGGCGTAGGAGCAGACGACGCCGGCGGCGAGGCCCACGACCAGGGCGCCGAGCAGGGAGACCGAGCCGCAGGACGGCGTGATCGCCACCAGACCCGCGACCGCGCCGGAGGCCGCGCCCAGCGTCGTCGGGTGGCCGTCGCGCTGCTGCTCGACGAAGAGCCAGCCCAGCAGGCCCGTGCAGCCGGCCGCCAGCGTGTTGAGGAAGGCCGCCGCCGCCAGCCCGTTCGCGCCCAGCGCGGAACCGGCGTTGAACCCGAACCAGCCGAACCACAGCAGGCCCGCGCCCAGCATCACCATGGGCAGGTTGTGCGGACGCATCGCGTCCTTCTTGAAGCCCAGCCGCGGGCCCAGGACCAGGCACAACGCCAGACCGGAGGCCCCGGACGTGATCTCGACGGGCAGGCCGCCCGCGAAGTCCAGCGCGCCGAGCCGGTCGAGGATCCAGCCGCCCGGGCCCCAGACCCAGTGCGCGACGGGAACGTATACGAGCAGCGCCCAGACCGGCACGAAGACCAGCCAGGCCGCGAACTTCGCCCGGTCCGCGATCGCGCCGCTGATCAGCGCCGCGGTGATGATCGCGAAGGTGAGCTGGAAGGTGGCGAACAGCAGGGTCGGGACCGTGCCCTGGACGCTGTCCGGGCCGAGGCCCGCCATCCCGGCGTGCTCGAGGCCGCCGATGAGGCCGTCGCCGGCGTCCTTCCCGAAGGCGAGGGAGTAGCCGGCCGCCAGCCACACCACCGTGACCAGGGCGATCGACACGAAGCTCATCATGAGCATGTTGAGGACGCTCTTCGTACGGACCATGCCGCCGTAGAAGAGGGCCAGTCCCGGGGTCATCAGCAGGACGAGGGCGGTGGCGGCGAGCAACCAGGCGGTGTCGCCGGTGTTCGCGTGGGCGGCGGCCAGAGTCACGATGTCTCCAACGATGCGGGGGCTCGTCAGAGGGTCACCGCCCCGCGTTTCCTCCAGTGCACGTGTGTGTTTCCGTGACGTTTCGTTGCGTGGAGGTTTCCGGGAGCTCACCGTCCGGGGCCCGACCGCTCGTGTGTACGGCGGTGCTTTGCGGATCAGGGAGAATGGGGGCCATGAGCGTTCGCAACCAGTCATCCGAGCAGCCGGCCGAGTCCGTACACCGTGCCGGCTTCGCCTGCTTCGTGGGCCGCCCCAACGCCGGCAAGTCCACCCTCACGAACGCTCTGGTCGGGAAGAAGGTGGCGATCACCTCGAACCGTCCGCAGACCACGCGGCACACGGTGCGGGGCATCGTGCACCGCCCCGAGGCCCAGCTGATCCTGGTGGACACGCCGGGGCTGCACAAGCCGCGCACCCTGCTCGGCGAGCGGCTGAACGACGTCGTGCGCGCCACCTGGGCCGAGGTCGACGTCATCGGCTTCTGCCTGCCGGCCAACGAGAAGCTGGGCCCCGGCGACCGGTTCATCGCCAAGGAGCTGGCCGGGATCAAGCGGACGCCGAAGATCGCGGTCGTCACCAAGACCGACCTCGTGGACTCCAAGGCGCTCGCCGAGCAGCTCATCGCCATCGACCTGCTCGGCAAGGAGCTGGGCATCGAGTGGGCGCAGATCGTGCCGGTCTCGGCGGTCGCCGGCGAGCAGGTCGAGCTGCTGGCCGACCTGCTCATCCCGATGATGCCGGACAGCCCGCCGCTGTACCCCGAGGGCGACCTGACCGACGAGCCCGAGCAGGTGATGGTCGCCGAGCTGATCCGCGAGGCGGCGCTGGAGGGCGTCCGAGACGAGCTGCCGCACTCCATCGCGGTCGTCGTCGAGGAGATGCTCCCGCGTGAGGACCGCCCCGCCGAGAAGCCGCTGCTCGACATCCACGCCAACATCTACATCGAGCGCCCCAGCCAGAAGGGCATCATCATCGGCCCCAAGGGCAAGCGTCTGAAGGACGTCGGCATCAAGTCCCGCAAGCAGATCGAGGCGCTGCTGGGCACGCCGGTCTTCCTGGACCTCCATGTGAAGGTGGCCAAGGACTGGCAGCGCGACCCCAAGCAGCTGCGCAAACTGGGCTTCTGAGGGCGCGAGCGGGCGGCGCGGCCGTCGTCGTCACGCGGCGGCGGCACGCACCGGCTCGACGGGCCGGTCGGCCGGCGCCTCAGTCCACCCCTCTGATCCGCCCCACGAGCAGCGCTCCCGCCAGGCAGATCACGGCGGACACCAGGTACAGCATCCGGTAGCCGCCCAGGTACGTCACGATCGGGGCGGCGAGGGCGGGCGCGGCGACCTGGGGCAGGGCGTTGGCCACGTTGATGACGCCCAGGTCCTTGCCGCGGTCCCCGGCCTTCGGCAGCACGTCCGTCATCAGCGCGAAGTCCACCGAGGTGAACACGCCGAAGCCGACGCCCAGCACCGCCGCCGCCACGATCGCTCCCGGCCAGGTCTGCCAGGCGGCCAGCATCGCCGTCGCCACCGCCATCAGCACGCCGGACCAGATCACGAACGGCTTGCGCCGGCCGATCCGGTCCGACCAGACGCCCCCGACGACGACCGTGGCGAGCAGCGTCAGCCCGTTCACCGCCGTCAGGATCAGCACGCCCCCTTCCGGGTCCGCGTGGTGCAGGCGGTCGCGCAGGTAGTAGAGCAGGTAGAGCAGTACCAGCGCGTTGCTCAGGTTCATCAGGAAGCGGGTCAGCCACGCCCACCCGAGGTCGGGGTACCGGCGCGGGCTCAGCCAGAAGCCGGCCGCGAAGCCCCGCCAGGACCAGGCCGGCCGGTCCGCCTCCGCCAGCCGCAGGTCCTCGTAGCGCAGGACGTACGGCAGCACGCCCAGCGCCGTGAACACCGCGCACGCCACATATCCCGCCCCGACGCCTCCGGCGGCCGTCGCGAGCCCCGTGCCGCCGACCACACCGAGGATCTGCGCGACCCCCAGCCAGCCGCCCACCGAACCCCGCTGGAGCCGGGGGACCCGGTCGGGGACGGCCGCCGTCACCGCCGCGAAGGCGGCGTTCAGCGTCAGCTGCACCAGGCACCAGCCCAGCGCCATCGTCCAGACCCCGCGCGCGCCCGCGAGCAGCAGCAGCGACAGGGCGCCGCCCGCCGTCCCGGCGACGATCCACGGGGTGCGGCGGCCCCGGCGGGACGTCGTGCGGTCCGACAGCGCGCCGAAGAGCGGGTTCGCCGCCAGCGAGACGACCGCGCCGACGCCCGTCACCCAGGCCAGCATCGCCTCCTTCGACATGCCGGAGCCGGGCGCGAAGTCCTCGGCCTGGGAGGCCAGGAGGATCTGCAGGGGCCCGTACCAGCCCACCCAGATCGCCCCGTTGGCGAGGGACAGGGCCGACGTCCAGCCGCGGCCCACCCGTTCGACGGGCTCGGCCAGGGCTGCCGCCGGGACCCTGTCCGCCGTCGTCATCCCTGCGCCTGGAGGACGTCCCGCAGCCAGGCGTAGGACGCCTTCGGGGTGCGGACCTGCGTCGCGAAGTCGACGTGGACGAGCCCGAAGCGCCGTGCGTAGCCCTCCGCCCACTCGAAGTTGTCCAGCAGCGACCAGACGAAGTAGCCGCGCACGTCGACGCCGGCCTCCAGGGCCCGGTGCAGGGCGCGGAGGTGGCCGTCCAGGTAGGCGATCCGGGCCTGGTCGTCGAGGCCCTCGTAGGAGCAGCCGTTCTCGGTGATGACGACCGGCGGGAGGCGGTCGCCGTAGCGGTCCTTGAAGGTCGTCAGGAGTTCGGTCAGGCCCTCGGGGACGACCGGCCAGCCGAAGTCGGTCACCGGGACGCCCTCGATCTCCCGCACGGAGAAGGGGAGCTCGGCCGGCATGGTGATGCCGCCGAACTCGATCTCGGTGCCCTGCGGGGCGCCCACCCGGGTCGGGGCGTAGTAGTTGACGCCGTACCAGTCGAGGGGCTCGCCGATGATCTTCAGGTCGGCCGCGACGTCGCCCGGCATCAGCTCGCCGATGCCCTCCGGGTACGCGCCGAGCAGCAGCGGCTCGGCGAACAGACGGTTGAGCAGCAGGTCGTAGAAAGCCGCGGCCTCCAGGTCGGCGGGCTCCTGCGAGGCCGGCCAGGTCGGGCCGTGCGAGTTGGCGATGCCGATGTCCGCGGCGCCGGCCGCGCGCAGCGCCTGCACGGCGAGACCGTGGCCGAGCAGCTGGTGGTGGGCGGCCGGCAGCGCGTCGAAGAGGAGCTGCTTGCCGGGGGCGTGGGTGCCGAGAGCGTGGCCCAGCAGGGTGTGCTCGGCGGGCTCGTTGAGGGTGATCCACTTCGTGACGCGGTCCCCGAGCCGGTCCACCACCACGGACGCGTACTCCGCGAACCTGGAGGCCGTGTCCCGTTCCAGCCAGTCCAGGTCCGCCGGCAGGTCCCAGTGGAAGAGGGTGGGCACCGGTCGGACGCCCGCCGCCAGCAGTTCGTCCACGAGTCGGTCGTAGAAGTCGAGGCCGCCGGGGGCGTTGACCCGCGGCCAGGACACGGAGAAGCGGTAGGCGTTGACGCCGAGGCCCGCGAGGAGGGCCACGTCCTCGCCGTGACGGCGGACGTGGTCGCACGCCACCGCCGCCGTGGAGCCGTCCTTCACCCGTCCCGGCTCGGCCGTGAAGACGTCCCAGACGGACGGTTCGCGCCCGTCCACCGCACCTTCGATCTGGTGTGCGGACGTGGAGACCCCCCACAGGAAGTCGGCCGGGAATCGGGGGATCGGATGCGCCGCCTCGCGCGTGTCGTTCGCCATGGTCGGGATCATCCTTACCCATGGGTAAGGAAGTCAACGCCCTTACGGGAACTGCCGATCAGGCGCCTTCCTTCAGCACTCTCGTGATCAGCTCGCGCTGCTGCGACGTCAGTCGCGGGTCGGCCGCGTGGACGGTCCGCCCGTCCACCGTGATCTCGTACTGGAAGCCGTCCGGCACGCCCTGCGGGGGCGTGCCCCGGCCGGCGGCGACCGCCTGGTCGGCCAGGGCATGCCACTCGCCGGCGTCGGGCCGCCCCGCCGTGTCCACCTCGGCCTGCCGCTCGATGCCCGCGAACCCGCCCGTGCGCCTCACCTGAATACGCATGGGTCCCTGTGTAGTACGGAACTACAGGATCCGCACCCCCACCTGCTCCCACGCCTTCTGCACGGCCTGGAACTCGTCGCCGCCGTCGCCGAACCGCTCGCGCGCCGCCTTCACCGTCAGTGCGGCGAAATCGGTGAAGAAGGCCCGGTCGCCGAGTTCGCCGCCGGTCAGGACGTCGTACCAGATCTGTCCCGCCTTCTCCCAGGCGTATCCGCCGAGAGCGGCGGCGGCCAGGTAGAACGCGTGGTTGGGGATGCCCGAGTTGATGTGCACGCCGCCGTTGTCGCGGCCGGTGCGGACGTACTCGTCCATGGTCGCGGGCTGCGGGTCCTTGCCGAGGACGTCGTCGTCGTACGCGGTGCCCGGGGCCTTCATCGAGCGCAGGGCGGAGCCGGTGACGTCCGGGGCGAGCAGGCCCGCGCCGATCAGCCAGTCGGCCTCGGCGGCGGTCTGGCCGAGCGAGTACTGCTTGATGAGCGAGCCGAAGACGTCGGACATCGACTCGTTCAGGGCGCCGGGCTGCCCGTAGTAGGTCAGGTTCGCCGTGTACTGCGTGACGCCGTGGGTGAGCTCGTGCCCGATGACGTCGATCGAGTTGGTGAAGTCGAGGAAGATCTCGCCGTCGCCGTCGCCGAACACCATCTGCTCGCCGTTCCAGAAGGCGTTGTTGTAGCCCTCGTCGTAGTGGACGCTGGCGTCCAGCGGGAGGCCGTCGTCGTCGATGGAGTGCCGCCGGTAGGCCTTCAGATAGAGGTCGAAGGTGGCGCCGAGCCCGGAGTAGGCGCGGTTGACGGTCGCGTCCCGGCCGGGGTCCTGGCCCTCGGAGCGGACCTTGTCGCCGGGCAGGTCGGTGCCGTGCCCGCAGTCGTAGATCGTGCGCAGCGGCTGGTCGGAGGGGGCCTTCACGGCCGGGGCGGCGGCCAGGCGGAACTCGGTGGTCACCTGGCGCAGGCCGCGCAGCTCCAGGTCGCGCAGGAGGGTGCGCCGGGCGGGACCGGAGAGCGCGGGGTCGTCGTTGCGCGCCAGCCGGTGCAGGAGGTGCGGCGGTACGACGGTGCAGAAGACGGGCTCGAAGCCCCCGTGAGTCGTCATGCCCGGCACCCTTGCACTCTGTGACGCAACTGTCACGACAGGCAACCATGATCGGTGAAAAACGGTGACAAACACGGCAGATTCCTGGCTTCAAGTGGTATGGCGCACGTTTCGTCCCTTTTCCCTTCAGTTGCTCCCGGTGGTCCCGCATACTGATACGGACCACCGCGACAGATGCGGCTCGGCTAGGCTGCGGAGCACTATGCGTTTCGGGCTGCTTCTCCTTAGCTGCCGCGGCGAGGGCCTGTAGTCGAGGCCGACCCCCTCCCCGCGGAGCTTGGTGTTGCGTGTCGGCCGTCCTTCCGTCCGGACATCTCCGGTCACCCCGAGGAGCCAACGCCCCATGGCGAACCGCCAGCAGCCCAGCCAGATGCCGATCCACAAGTACGGGCAGTACGACCAGGTCGACATCCCCGACCGCACCTGGCCGAACAACCGGATCACCGCCGCCCCCCGCTGGCTCTCCACCGACCTGCGCGACGGCAACCAGGCCCTGATCGACCCCATGTCGCCCGAGCGCAAGCGCCGGATGTTCGACCAGCTGGTCAAGATGGGCTACAAGGAGATCGAGGTCGGCTTCCCGGCCTCCGGACAGACCGACTTCGACTTCGTGCGCTCGATCATCGAGGAAGAGGGCGCGATCCCGGACGACGTCACGATCTCCGTACTGACCCAGGCCCGTGAGGACCTGATCGAGCGGACCGTGGAGTCCCTGAAGGGCGCCAGGCGGGCGACCGTCCACCTGTACAACGCCACCGCGCCCGTCTTCCGCCGGGTCGTCTTCCGCGGCTCCAAGGACGACATCAAGCAGATCGCCGTCGACGGCACCCGCCTGGTCATGGAGTACGCGGAGAAGCTGCTGGGCCCGGAGACCGAGTTCGGCTACCAGTACAGCCCCGAGATCTTCACCGACACCGAGCTGGACTTCGCCCTGGAGGTCTGCGAGGCGGTGATGGACGTCTACCAGCCCGGTCCGGGCCGCGAGATCATCCTGAACCTGCCGGCCACCGTCGAGCGCTCCACGCCCTCCACCCACGCCGACCGCTTCGAGTGGATGAGCCGCAACCTCTCCCGCCGCGAGCACGTCGTCGTATCCGTCCACCCGCACAACGACCGCGGCACCGCCGTCGCCGCCGCCGAACTGGCGCTGATGGCCGGCGCCGACCGCGTCGAGGGCTGTCTGTTCGGGCAGGGCGAGCGCACCGGCAACGTCGACCTGGTCACCCTGGGCATGAACCTGTTCTCCCAGGGCGTCGACCCGCAGATCGACTTCTCCGACATCGACGAGATCCGTCGCACGTGGGAGTACTGCAACCAGATGGAGGTCCACCCGCGCCACCCGTACGTGGGCGACCTGGTCTACACGTCCTTCTCCGGCTCCCACCAGGACGCCATCAAGAAGGGCTTCGACGCCATGGAGGCAGACGCGGCCGCCAAGGGCGTCACCGTCGACGACATCGAGTGGGCCGTCCCGTACCTGCCGATCGACCCGAAGGACGTCGGCCGCTCCTACGAGGCGGTCATCCGCGTCAACTCGCAGTCCGGCAAGGGCGGTATCGCGTACGTCCTGAAGAACGACCACAAGCTGGACCTGCCCCGCCGGATGCAGATCGAGTTCTCCAGGCTCATCCAGGCCAAGACGGACGCCGAGGGCGGCGAGGTCACCGGCAGCGCCATCTGGTCCGTCTTCCAGGACGAGTACCTGCCGAACCCCGAGAACCCGTGGGGCCGCATCCAGGTCCGCACCGGCCAGTCGACCACCGACACCGACGGCGTGGACACCCTGACCGTCGAGGCCACGGTGGACGGCGAGGACACCGTCCTGACCGGTACCGGCAACGGTCCGATCTCGGCCTTCTTCGACGCCCTGCAGTCCGTCGGCGTCGACGTACGCCTGCTGGACTACCAGGAGCACACGATGAGCGAGGGCGCCTCCGCGCAGGCCGCCTCCTACATCGAGTGCGCGATCGGCGACAAGGTCCTGTGGGGCATCGGCATCGACGCGAACACGACGCGTGCGTCGCTGAAGGCGGTCGTCTCGGCCGTCAACCGCGCGAGCCGCTGAACACCCTGATCGGTGGTTCGAGGTCCCGGTCGCCGTACCCGGCGGCCGGGACCCCGTCGTATATCGGCCATCCGACCGTGAAGGTCACGGAGAGGTCTCGTCCTGGGTGCTGACTACACCTCAATGATGTGGCTAACATCACGGGGGCGTGCGGCGATGTTGCCGCGGCTGATGGAGGTGCGACGTGCTGCCAGAACGGGGACGAGACGGCCGTGTCACCAGGGGTGCCCGCATCCTGGGCACCCGCACCGCGTGGACGCCCGTCGGCGACGGCGAGTTCTTCTGCCCGGGCTGCGGCGGAGACCGCAACTACCAGCGGCTGACCGGCCAGCGCCGCTTCACCGTGCTCGGCGTGCCCGTCCTGCCGCGCGGCGAGACCGGCCCGGTCGTCGAGTGCGCGGCCTGCCACCGGCACTTCGGCGCCGACGCCCTCGACCACCCCACCACCGTCCGCTTCTCGGCGATGCTTCGCGACGCCGTCCACACCGTCGCCCTCGCGGTGCTGTCCGCGGGCGGCGGCTGCGCCCGCACCGCCCTCGAGACGGCCGCGGGAGCGGTCCGCGCGGCCGGCTTCGCCGACTGCACGGAGGAACAGCTCGCCGCCCTCGTCGACGCGCTGGCCGCCGACACCGGCCGCAGCTACGGCGAGCCCTACGCCCCCGGGCTCGCCATAGAGCTCCACGAGGCCCTCGACCCGCTCACCCCCCACCTCGCACCGGTCGGCCGCGAATCGATCCTGCTGCAGGGCGCCCGGATCGCCCTCGCGGACGGTCCCTACACCCCGGCCGAACGCGAGGTCCTCGCGACGGTGGGCGCGGCCCTGACGATCTGCGCGGACGACGTGACCCGCCTCCTGGCGGCGGCCCGCACACCGTCCTGATACTCCCCCGGGAGTAGCGCGGCGGCCCGGCCACCCCCGGGAGTACCCCCGAACTCGCCCCCGGGCGCGACGATCCGCCCCTCCCTCGCCGGAAGTCTGGAGAACGCAAGCCAGACAGCCGCGCCGAAGGGAGGTCCCGTTCATGGGGGCCGGAGATTTCATCAGGACCGGACGGACGAAGGGCGGGCGCAGCGTCGTCCCCTGGGTCGTGCTCGTGCTGTGGGCGGGCGTGCTCGCGCTCGCCTCGCCGTTCGCCGCCTCGCTCGCCGACGTGCAGCACGACCGGGTCACCGACTACCTGCCGGCGAGCGCCGACTCGACCCGGGCCGCGAGGCTCCAGGAGCAGCTGCCGGGCGGCGAGAGCACCGAGCTGGTGCTGGTCTACCACCGCGACGGCGGCCTGACCGCCGCCGACCGCACGACCGCGCAGCAGCAGCTCGCGCGGATCGCCGGGGACCACGCGCTGACCGGGGCCCCGCGAGGCGTCCCGTCCGCCGACGGCGCCACGCTCATGTACCCGGTCGCGACCAACGAGCCCGGCGCCGACGAGGACAAGCGGAACGCCTTCGTCGAGGACGTACGGGACGTCGCCCACAGCCGGGGCGGGCTGACCGTGGAGGTGGGCGGCACGGGCGCGCTGGCCACGGACGCCACCAAGGTCTACGACGCGCTCGGCGGCCCGCTGCTCTACACGACCGTCGGCGTCGTCGCCCTCCTGCTGATCCTCATCTACCGCAGCCCCGTGCTGTGGCTGGTGCCGCTCGCGGTGGCCGGGATCGCCGACTACCTCTCCATGGGCGTCGCCTACGGCCTCAACCAGACCTTCGGCACCACGGTGTCGGGGCAGAGCTCGGGCATCATGACCATCCTCGTCTTCGGCGCCGGCACGGACTACGCCCTGCTGCTCGTCTCGCGCTACCGGGAGGAGCTGCGGCGCTTCGAGCGGCCCTACGACGCCATGCGGGCCGCGCTGCGCGGCTGCGGTCCGGCCGTGCTCGCCTCCGCCGGGACCGTCGCCGCCGCACTGCTGTGCCTGCTCGCCGCCGACCTCAACTCCAACCGGGGCATGGGCCCGCTGGGCACGGTGGGTGTGCTGTGCGCGCTCGTCACGATGCTGACGCTGCTGCCCGCGCTCCTCGTCCTGCTGGGCCGCCGCGTGTTCTGGCCGCTCATTCCCGCCCACGGCAGCACGCCCAAAGCACGCCGATCGTTGTTCGCCGCGATGGGCGCCTCGGCCGGGCGGCGCCCGCGGACCGTTCTGGCGGCCGGCGCCGTGCTGCTCGGCGCGCTCGCACTGGGCGCGCTCAACCTGCCCGGCGCGGTCAGGCAGCAGGACTCCTTCGTCGACCGGCCCGAGTCGGTCGTCGCCATGCAGACCCTGGCCGAGGCCTTCCCCGAGCAGTCCGCCCAGCCCGTCGACGTGCTGACCCCGGCCGGCCGGGCCGACGCCGCCCTCGCCGCGATCCGGGACACGCACGGTGTCGCCGACGCCCGCCGGGGCCGTACCGCGGCCGGCTGGACGGAGATCGCGGTGACCGCCGCCGCACCACCGCAGTCCGCCGCCGAGACGGCGACGATCGAGGCACTGCGGAAGCGGTTGCCCGACTCCTACGTCGGCGGACCCAGCGCCCAGCAGATCGACCTCGAGGACGCCAACGCCCGCGACCGGCTCGTCGTCGTGCCGATCGTCCTCGTCTCCGTCCTGCTCATCCTGATCCTGCTGCTGCGCTCCCTGGTCGCACCGTTGATGCTGGTCGCCGCCGTGGTGGCGGTGTGGGGAGCGGCCCTCGGACTCGGCGGGCTGGTGTTCGGGCCGGTGTTCGGCTTCGAGGGCACGGATCCCGGGCTCGGTCTGCTGTCCTTCGTCTTCCTGGTCGCTCTCGGCGTCGACTACGGCATCTTCCTGATGCACCGGATGCGGGAGGAGTCGCTGCGCGGCGCCGAACCCGACGCGGCGGCGCTGACCGCGCTGCGCACCACCGGCGGGGTCATCGCCTCCGCCGGGCTCGTCCTCGCCGCGACCTTCGCCGTCCTGACGAACATGGGACTCGTGCAACTCGTCGAGCTGGGCTTCGTGATCGCGGTGGGCGTGCTCCTGGACACCTTCCTCGTGCGGACCTACCTGGTGACCAGCGCGAGCGTGGCGCTGGGGCGGACGGTGTGGTGGCCGGGCCGGCTGTCCCGGGCGCCGGAACCCGAAACCGCCGCCCGTGAGCGGCAGTTCGCCTGAGCGCCCGGGCGCCCCTCTTGACCGGAGGGGCGCCCGGGTGCCGCAGGATGGTCCCGTGCAGGCAACCACGACACCGGCGCGTGCCCGGCGGGGCGAGCGGATCATGACGGTGATCAACCGCGATCCCCGCACCGCCCCGCACCGCACCCGCACCGACGCACTGCTGGCCGCGGCGACGGCCCTGTTCGCCACGGCCGTAGCCCTCGCCGGCGATGAGGGCCGTCCGCACGCACTCGGCTGGACGCTGCTGCTCGCGGGCCACGTGCCACTCGTGTGGCGCCGCCGCGCCCCGCTGACGGCCCTGCTCGTGGTGGTGGCCTGCATCGTGCCGTACCACGTCCTCGACTACGATCACGACGCGCCCCTCGCCGTGACCATGGTGGCGCTCTACACCGTCGCGGCGAGCGGCACGGCACGCCGCACGCTGCTCACGGGCGCCGCCGTCCTCGGCGTGACCCTGGTCGCCAACGCCCTCACCAACCCCGACGGGGTGCTGGAGGTGCTGCGGATCTCCGGCTGGGTCATCGCCGTGCTGTTCTGCGGCATGAGCGCCCGCTTCTACCGCCAGTACGTCGCCGCCATCGTGGAGCGCGCCGAGCGCGCGGAGCGCACCCGAGACGAGGAGGCCCGCCGCCGGGTCGCCGAGGAGCGTCTGCGCATCGCCCGTGACCTGCACGATCTGCTGGCGCACACCATCACCCTGGTCGGTGTGCAGACCTCCGTCGCCGCCCACGTCCTGACGGCGGACCCCGAGCGGCTCGACCGCGCGGCCGTGGCCAAGGCCCTCGACGACATCGCCGAGACCTGTCGCAGTGCGCGCGCCGAGATCCGTACGACGCTGGAGGTGCTGCGCGAGAACGGCGCCCTCGACGCGCGCGGGCCGCTCCCCGGCCTGCACGGCCTGGCCGACCTCGTGGAGACGGCTCGGGCGGCCGGGGCGCAGGTCGACCTCTCGGTGCAGGTGACGTCGCCGCAAACCCCGCCGTCGGTCGGCGCGGCCGTCTACCGGATCGTCCAGGAAGCGCTGACCAACGCGGTCCGGCACGGCGGACGGCACGGTGCGCCGGTGGGGGTGCGGGTACGGGTGTACGAGACACGGGGCGCGGTGCGGGTCGAGATCACCGACGACGGGGCGGGCGGCGCCGGCACGGCGGACAGCGGCACGCCGGTCGCCGGTACCGGTGCGGCGGGACTCGGTACGGGAACGGCCGGTGTCGGTACCGGTACGACAGGCCTCGGTACCGGTGCGGCATGCGCCGGCGTCAGGAGTGCCGGCCCGAACGCCGCCGCCCCGAGCGTCGCGACGGGGGCCGACGCGCGGGTGGCCCCGGGTGCGGACACGGGCGTCGACCGGTCCGGGGTCGACGACGAGGCGCGGGGCTTCGGTCTCGTGGGCATGCGCGAACGCGCCCGCAGTGTCGGCGGGACGCTGACCGCGGGTCCGCGGGACGACGGGAGGGGCTTCGCGGTGAGCGCCGTGCTGCCGACGGGGGAGAGCCGATGACCGCGAGCCGGACGATCCGGGTGCTGCTGGCCGACGACCAGACCCTGGTCCGGGCCGCGTTCGCGATGCTCGTCGACTCCGCGCCGGACATGGAGGTCGTCGGGCAGGCCGGGACCGGCCGGGAGGCGCTGGCGGGGGCCCGCGGCGAGCGGCCCGACCTCGTCGTGATGGACATCCGCATGCCCGATCTCGACGGCATCGAGGCGACCCGGCTGATCGCCGCCGACGAGGCCCTGACCGGGGTCCGCGTACTGGTCCTGACCACGTACGACACGGACGCGAACATCGTCGAGGCGCTCCGCGCGGGCGCTTCCGGGTTCCTGGTGAAGGACACCCGGCCCGCCGAACTCCTGGACGCCATCCGCACGGTCGCCGCCGGCGAGGCGTTGCTGTCGCCAGGGCCGACGGCCCGGCTGATCGCCCGGTTCCTGCGCAGTCCCGCCGGCCCACCCGCGGTCGGCGGACCGGAGGGACTCTCCGAGCGGGAGCGCGAGGTGCTCGCCCTCGTCGCGCGCGGGCTGACCAACACCGAGATCGGCGAGGCGCTGGGCCTCAGCCCGCTCACCGCCAAGACCCACGTCAGCCGGATCATGGGCAAACTGGGCGCCCGGGACCGGGCCCAACTGGTCATCGTGGCCTACGAGTCGGGACTGGTGACACCGGGCAGGGCGTGACCGCCTACGGCAGCGTCCGGTGGTACGTGCTGTCCGTGTCGGAGTCGTAGACGAGCGTGCCCGCGCCGTCGTAACCCTTGACGTGCGGGGCCAGGGTGACCTGTCGGTCCAGCATTCCGGCGGCCACGAACCAGCCGTGGTCGAGCGTGGCGGCGACCGGGCCCGCGTCGCCGTAGGAGACGGTCACCTTGGTCACCGACGGCTCGACGGTGCCGATGGCCGCCCAGCGGAACGGCAGCTTCCAATGCCCCTTGTCGAGGTACGACTGCTGGTACAGGGCGCCGCCGTTGGCATCGGGCACCACCACGCCCACGTTCGCCGGGTTCGCGTCGCTCGAGCTGACGCTGATGCCGGAGCCCACGCCGCCCTCGATGTCGCACACCACCCGGAAGCCGGCCGGCTGTTCCTTCACGCCGACGACGTGGAAGCCGTCACCGGGGGCGTTGGAGTCGCCCGTGCTCTTCGCGGCGAGGATGATCCGGTAGTCCCGGGCCTTGCCCAGCCGGGCCTTCGTCCCGCCCTCGGCTTTCAGGCACGCTGCCAGACCGTCAGCCGCCTGCGTGAAGGTGATCCCGTCCAGCAGCTGACCGTCCGTCGCCGGCCGCGCGGGCCCGGAGGCGCCGCCGCCCGCCGCCGGGCCCCCCGTCGAGCCCGTCGTCGTGCCTCCCGTCGTGCCCGGGTTCGCGGCCGTGCCGCCCGGGACGCTCGCCGACGGCTTCGTCGCCGCCGTGTCGGAGCCCCGCCCCCCGCTCCCGCCGGCCACGGCGTACGCCCCCACCGGCACGGCGGCCAGCGTCGCCAGCACCGCACCGGCCAGCGCCACGCGCCGCCGCCGCTCGGCCAGTCCCCGCTGCCGGATCGCCGGATACGGCGCCGGTGACGGGCTGATGGTGTACGCGTCCTCCGCGAGCAGCTCACGCATCCGCGCCTCGAACCCGAAGTCCTCGTGCCCGCCTGTCTCGTTCACCGCTGTCTCCCCGCTCTCCTTGCTCTGCCTGCCCCCGACCGTCCGCCGACGTGCGGCCCGCGGACAGTCCCGGATACGTTCGCAACTTGGCCAGACCCTTCGACGCCTGGCTCTTGACCGTGCCGGTCGAGCAGCCGAGCACCTCGGCCACCTCCGCCTCGGAGAGGTCCTCCCAGTACCGGAGCACCACCACCGCCCGTTGCCTGGGCGGCAGTTGGGCGAGTCCGGCGAGCAGCGAGCCACGCTCCTCCACCCGCCCCGCGCCCTCGTCGAGCCCCGCCCGGTCCGGCGGCGCCGCGGTCAGCGCCTCGGTGACCCGCCGCTTGCGGAACCGGTCGCTGTTGCACGTGACCAGCATCCGCCGCACGTACGCCTCCGGGCTGTCGCTGCGCGATATCCGCCGCCACGACCGGTACGCCTTGGCCAGCGCGGTCTGCGTCAGGTCCTCCGCGTGATGGACGTCCCCCGTGAGCAGATACGCGGTTCGCACGAGCCGGGACCACCGCGCTCTGACGAACTCGTGGAACCGGTCCTCTTGTTCGGCCTGCATCAAGCACCCTCCTCGCCCCCCAGACCACCGGGGGGTCCGAATCGGTTGCCCGGTCCCGGCGAACGCGTTGGAATGGAGTGATGCACAAGGACGCATGGGCCTGGAGTGAGGACGCCCCCGGAGTGCTCGCCCTGCCCTCCGGCCGGCTGATCCGCGGCCGCGGCCTGCGCCGCCCGCTCGACCCGTCGGCGCCCGCCCCCGCCTACGGCCTCTACCTGCTGGGCCGGCGCCCCCCGGCGGCGCCCTGGGAGTCCCGCTGGGTCCACTGGCCCGACTTCCGCCTCCCCGCCGACCGCGGCGACGCCCGCACGGCCCTCACCGAGGCGTGGCGCCGGGCGGCCGACGAACGCGTGGAGATCGCCTGCTTCGGCGGCCGCGGCCGCACCGGCACCGCCCTCGCCTGCCTGGCCGTCCTGGACGGCGTCCCCCCGAAGGAAGCGGTCGCCTTCGTCCGCCGCCACTACGACCGCCACGCGGTGGAGACGCCTTGGCAACGGCGCTACGTACGGCGGTTCGGCGCTCCGGCGTAGCGCAGCGCCGCGGCTAGACTGACCGCTCCTCGGGACGGACACACGAGCCGGGGGCCTGTCGAGGAGGTCAGGATGCCGGCACCCGCGGTAGTGATCGGTGCCGGCGTGGTCGGCCTCACCACGGCGGTCAGCCTCGCGGAGGCGGGCCGGGACGTGCGGGTGGACGCCGAACTGCTTCCCGGCGCCACGACCTCGGCCGCCGCGGGCGCCTCGTGGGATCCGTTTCTGGCCGAACCCGCCGACCTGGTGGAGCGCTGGAGCAAGGAAACGCTGAGCCTTCTGCTGGAGCTCGCAACCGACGACGGCACGGGGGTCCGTCTCGTCGAAGGCACGCACGAGTCCCGCGTGCCGCGGGATGTGCCGGCATGGGCTCCCTGGGTGGATGCCGGACCGTGTGCACCAGGGGATCTGCGCCCGGGTTATGTCGAGGGGTGGCGCTACCGTGCTCCCGTCGTCGACATGCCCAGGTACATGGGCTATCTCGCCGACCGGTTGGCACAGGCCGGCGGGCGGCTGCGACAGCACCGCTACGCCTCACTCGAAGAGGCGCTGTCGGAGGCGCCCGTCATCGTGAACTGCACGGGAACCGGCGCGCGAGCCCTGGTCGGGGACTCGTCCGTGGAGGCGGTACGCGGCCAACTCGTCGTGGTCGAGAACCCCGGCATCACGACGTTCTTCTGTGACGACACCCCGGAAGCCGACGAACTCACGTATTTCTACCCGCAGTCCGACGTGGTGGTCCTGGGCGGTACCTCGGACCGGGGGAACTGGGATCTGCGACCCGATGGCGCTGCCGCCGCGGACATCCTCCGACGGTGTGCGCAGATCGAGCCTTCCCTCGCTGACGCCCGGGTGGTGGGGCACCGCGTCGGTCTCAGGCCGGTCAGGCCCCGGGTCCGGCTGGACACGGAAAACCGTGACGGCGCACTGGTCCTGCACAACTACGGCCATGGAGGCGCCGGGCTGACCCTGTCCTGGGGATGCGCCCGTGAGGCCGTCGACCTGCTGCACGCCGCCGAGTAGAGGAGCCGTCGCTCACTCCCTGACCTGCCACTGACGGCGCCCTGCCGTCCCCGCCTCGGGACCTCGACGGTAGAGATACAGCCAGGTCCGGGCGGAGAGCGCACAGGCGAGCGCGGCGGTCCAGGGCCAGCTGGTGGTGTCCGTAGCCACGACGGCCGCTCCGATGAGGGGCGAGGCCGCCGTGAACGCCATGAGAACGATCTCCACGATGCTCTTGCGGAACCGGTGGGCGATGGAGAACTCCGACCGCTCGTACCAGGCGATGCCCACGCTCAGCAGGGCGGCCATGACCATCGTCGTCCTCGGATCGCCGCTCGCCTGCGCGTAGGTGACGGGGAGCGAGATGAGGAACGGCAGCACACCGCCGAACTCGGAGAGCACGTTGCCGTATTTCATGATCCTCCCGAACGTGTTCGAGTGGATGCGCGCGAGTTCTCCCGAGGCGCTGGCGTAGACGATCAGGGACAACACTGTGCTGAAGGTCGCGCCGATCAGAAGAAGGCGCACGTCGTCAGGGAATCGTGTCGAGGTGAAGGCGAAACCCAGGAGGAACGTGATCGCCGCCAGTATCGCCCCGGAGAACGCTATGCCCGCCGCGGCCTCACCGGACTGAAGGGTTGCGGGGTCGTCCTGCTCGAAACGCGTGATCTCCAGCGCGGGCTCACCCCGCAGGGACACCAGCGCGGTCACGGCCTGATCCTGCGACCCCAGGGATTCGATCAGTTGAGTCTGCGCGCGCAGGGGGACGAGATACCGCGTGTCGGGGTCTATGTACTCGACGCGTCTCTTGTGCTGGTAGTGGAGGCAGACTCCGTCGGCGTGCCTGCTGGTGCGCATGACGCGAGTGCCGATGAAGCCGCTCTTCAGCAGGAGACCCGACAGCGGGATGTCCGCGATCTCGATCACAGCCGAGACCAACGGGGCCGGACCGACGCGCTCCGAGATGCGCAGTGACAGTTCGTCCAGGAGGCGGAGCGCGATCCCCTGCCGGCGCAGGCCGTCGCGGACGGCAGCCGCCGACAGACGCACATGTCCGGGGGAGGGCCGCTCCGCGGCGACGCATCCGACCACCTCGCCGTCGGACTCGGCGACCCGGACCAGCCCTCCGGCGATCGACTCGGCCAGCAGGGCCGACGACGGAACCTCGGCGGTGTCGCACGTCTCTGCCAGTAATCGGCTCAGTCCCGGCAGATCGTCTGCACGCGCGTCCCGGGTGGACCATGCGCTCACTACGTCGCGCCCCCTCGGCCGTGTGGCCGACGCGCGGGCCACCGCCCCCAGCGCATTCGTCGGCCTGCTCCCCAAGCCGTTCGATCGTACAGATCGGTTGCCGGGCCGTCTCTAGGTCGGGACCGTCCGATCCCGACCTACCCCCGACGCTCGGGCACGCCCTGCTTCGCGCGTAGGCGAGAATGGGGGTATGAGTCTGTTCCGCGATGACGGGATCGTGCTGCGCACCCAGAAGCTGGGTGAGGCGGATCGCATCATCACGCTGCTCACGCGCGGGCACGGGCGGGTGCGGGCGGTGGCGCGGGGGGTGCGGCGGACGAAGTCGAAGTTCGGGGCGCGGCTCGAGCCGTTCTCCCACGTCGACGTGCAGTTCTTCGCGCGGGGCAGCAGCGAGCTGGTCGGACGCGGGCTGCCGCTGTGCACGCAGAGCGAGATCATCGCCCCCTACGGCGGCGGCATCGTCACCGACTACGCCCGCTACACCGCCGGGACGGCCATGCTGGAGACCGCCGAGCGGTTCACCGACCACGAGGGCGAGCCGGCCGTGCAGCAGTACCTGCTGCTCGTGGGCGCGCTGCGGACGCTGGCCCGCGGGGAGCACGCCCCGCACCTGGTGCTGGACGCGTTCCTGCTGCGGTCGCTGGCCGTGAACGGGTACGCCCCCAGCTTCGGGGACTGTGCCAGGTGCGGGATGCCGGGGCCCAACCGGTTCTTCTCGGTCGCCGCCGGCGGCTCCGTGTGCGCGGACTGCCGGGTGGCCGGCAGCGTCGTACCCTCGCCGCAGACCCTGGTGCTCCTGGGCGCGCTGCTCACGGGAGACTGGGAGACGGCCGACGCGTGCGAGCCGCGGCACGTCCGGGAGGGCAGCGGGCTGGTGTCCGCCTATCTGCACTGGCACCTGGAGCGCGGACTGCGCTCCCTTCGGTACGTCGAGAAATAAGCAAGCGAACGTCGAAGGAGACGAGAGGCACATGGTCGTACGCGGGTTCCTGGGGCGGCAGCGTCGGGAGTACAGGACTCCGGAGCCGCACCCGTCCGGCGCTCGGCCGCCGAAGCTCCCCGGTGAGCTGGTCCCCGAGCATGTGGCGATCGTCATGGACGGCAACGGGCGCTGGGCCAAGGAGCGCGGGCTGCCGCGCACCGAGGGGCACAAGGTCGGCGCCGAGCAGGTCCTCGACGTGCTGCAGGGCGCCGTCGAGATGGGCGTGCGCAACATCTCGCTGTACGCCTTCTCCACCGAGAACTGGAAGCGCTCGCCCGACGAGGTCCGCTTCCTGATGAACTTCAACCGGGACTTCATCCGCAAGACCCGCGACACCCTCGACGAGCTCGGCATCCGGGTGCGCTGGGTGGGCCGGATGCCCAAACTGTGGAAGTCGGTCGCCAAGGAGCTCCAGGTCGCCCAGGAGCAGACCAAGGACAACGACCGGCTCACCCTGTACTTCTGCATGAACTACGGCGGCCGGGCCGAGATCGCGGACGCGGCGCAGGCGCTCGCCGAGGACGTGAAGGCCGGCCGGCTCGACCCGTCGAAGGTCAACGAGAAGACCCTCGCGAAGTACCTGTACTACCCGGACATGCCGGACGTGGACCTGTTCCTGCGGCCGAGCGGCGAGCAGCGTACCTCCAACTACCTGATCTGGCAGAGCGCGTACGCGGAGATGGTCTTCCAGGACGTCCTGTGGCCCGACTTCGACCGCCGCGACCTGTGGCGGGCCTGCGTCGAGTTCGCCTCCCGGGACCGCCGTTTCGGCGGCGCCACCCCGAACGAGGTGCTGCTGTCCCTGGAGGGACGGACCCCGGACCAGGAAGTCACCTCGTAGTCGTCGCACGCCCCGGTGACCGACCGGCTGTCGCACCCGGCCGCCACGATCACGGCTCGTCACCGAGGGACCGGGGACGTTCGGCGTGATGTGCGTGGTGTGGCCGGTGCTGATGTACTTCGCGCCGCGGCTGTCGGCCGTGCAGTTGCTGAAGGCGAACCGGCACCACGGCCGGCTCCGGTGTCCGTCGGTCCCGAGGGCGTACGCACCGTGCACGCGCACGCCGATCTGCGCATGGGCTGGGCCGGCTACGGCAGCTACGCGGAGTCGAGCCGGGTCTTCGCCCTGCCCAGTCCCGACAAGGCCGGTCGCTGCGCGATCGTCCTGGTCGAGCGGGGCGCCCGCACCCCGGAGGACGTCGACCGGCTGCGGGCCCTGCTGGACAGTCGGCTGCCGCGCGCCTGACCGTCGCGCACCGGCCCGTGTCCCGGTGTCGTCCTGACGGTCAGGCCGGCACGGGCCGGCACGCAACGGCCGCCCCGGCGGACCGGCGCCGCACGACGGGTCAGCCGCCGGAGGCGCCCGCGCAGTCCGCGCACGTGCCGAAGATCTCCACGGTGTGGGCCACGCTGACGTAGCCGTGCTCCGCCGCGATCGCCTCGGCCCACTTCTCGACCGCCGGGCCCTCCACCTCCACGGCCTTGCCGCAGACCCGGCAGACGAGGTGGTGGTGGTGCTCGCCGGTGGAGCAGCGGCGGTACACCGACTCGCCGTCCGACGTGCGCAGGACGTCGACCTCGCCGGCGTCGGCGAGGGACTGGAGCGTGCGGTACACCGTGGTCAGGCCCACCGAGTCGCCCTTGTGCTTGAGCATGTCGTGCAGTTCCTGAGCGCTGCGGAACTCCTCGACCTCGTCGAGCGCGGCCGCCACCGCGGCACGCTGCCGGGTGGAGCGGCCCCTCACAGGCGGTCCAGCGGTCGTCACCGTCGTCTCCTCACATCTGCGGGTTGCCGGGCCATTGTGCCAGCCGCGGCTGTGCGCAGTCAGACGCCGACCTCGTCACCCGCGTCCCGGGTGGCCGGAATCGTGCACTCGGCCGGGTCGCCGGCGGGTCCCTGCGCGGCCAGGGCGCGGGCGCGGCGGCGGGCCAGCGGGGCGGCCAGCACGCTCAGCGCGATGAACGCGGCGATGGTCAGCAGGACGATCGTCGCACCGGGCGGGACGTCCTGGTAGTAGGAGGTGACCGTGCCGCCGAGGGTCACCGTCACGCCGATCGCGACGGCGATCGCGAAGGTGGCGGCGAAGCTGCGGCTGAGCTGCTGGGCGGCGGCCACGGGGACCACCATCAGCGCGCTGACCAGCAGCAGGCCCACCACCCGCATGGCGACGGTCACGGTCACCGCCGCGGTGACGGCTGTCAGCAGGTTCAGCGCCCGCACGGGCAGGCCCGTCACGCGGGCGAACTCCTCGTCCTGGCTGACCGCGAAGAGCTGGCGGCGCAGGCCCAGGGTGACCGCGACGACGAAGGCCGCGAGCAGACAGATCGCGGTGACGTCCGACTCGGAGACGGTCGACAGGGACCCGAAGAGGTACGACGTCAGGTTGGCGTTGGAGCCGCCGGGCGCGAGGTTGATGAACATCACGCCGCCGGCCATGCCGCCGTAGAAGAGCATGGCGAGGGCGATGTCGCCACGGGTCCTGCCGTACCAGCGGATCAGTTCCATCGCCACCGCGCCCAGGACGGAGACGGCGGTCGCCATCCACACCGGGGAGGCGCCCAGGAGGAAGCCGAGGCCGACGCCGGTCATCGCGACATGGCCGATGCCGTCGCCCATGAGGGCCTGGCGGCGCTGGACGAGGTAGACGCCGACCGCGGGCGCGGTGATGCCGACGAGGACGGCGGCGAGCAGGGCCCGCTGCATGAAGGCGTAGTCGAGGATGTCCATCAGCTCAGCAGTCCCGTGCGGATCGGTTCGACGCCCGCGGGCGCGTGCGGGTGTACGTGGTCGTGGCCGGGGAGGGCGTGCTGCCCGACGGCCGGAGTGGGCGGGCCGTCGTGCAGGACGCAGCCGTCGCGCAGGACGACCGCCCGGTCGATGAGGGGCTCCAGCGGGCCCAGTTCGTGCAGCACGAGCAGGACGGTCGTGCCCGCCGCGACCTGGTCCCTCAGGGTGCGGGCCAGGACCTCCTGGCTGGCGAGGTCGACGCCGGCCATCGGCTCGTCCATGATCAGCAGTTCGGGTTCGGCGGCGAGCGCGCGGGCGATGAGCACGCGCTGGTGCTGGCCGCCGGAGAGGGCGTCCACGTTGTCCTTGGCGCGGTCGGCCATGCCGACGAGGTCCAGGGCCCGGCGGACGGCCGCGTGGTCGGCCTTGCGGAAGACGCCGAAGCGGGTGCGCGAGAGCCGGCCCGAGGAGACGATCTCCGTCACCGTGGCCGGGACGCCGCCCGCGGCCGTCGTGCGCTGCGGCACGTATCCGATCCGCGACCAGTCCCGGAACCGGCGGTGCGCGGTGCCGAACAGCTCGATCTCGCCCGCTTCGATCGCCACCTGGCCGATGACGCTGCGCACGGCCGTCGACTTTCCGGAGCCGTTCGCTCCGAGCAGGGCGACGACCTCACCGCGCCGCACGGTGAGGTCGACGCCCCGCAGCACGGGGCGCGAGCCCAGCTGGGCGCTGACTGCGCGCATCGCGATCACGGGCTCGGCCTTCGTGTCCATGACGCCCTCCGTAGAGATCACTTGGTTCCCAGGGCCGTCTGCAGCGCCTTGAGGTTCGCCTGCTGGACCGAGAAGTAGTCCTTGCCGCGGGACTTGTCCGTGATGCCCTCGATCGGGTCGAGGACGTCCGTCTTCAGTCCGGCGTCGCCGGCGATGGTCTTCGCGGTCTTGTCGCTGACGAGCGTCTCGTAGAACACGGTGGTGACGCCGTCGGCCTTGGCCATCTTCTCAAGCTCCTTCACGCGCGCGGCGCTGGGCTCCGACTCGGGGTCGAGGCCGTTGATGGCCTCCTCGGTCAGGCCGTAGCGCTCGGCGAGGTAGCCGAAGGCGGCGTGGGTGGTGACGAACACCTTGGTCTTCGTGTCCGCCAGCCCGTCCTTGAACTCGGTGTTGAGGTCGCCGAGCTTCTTCACCAGGGTCGCGGTGTTGCTTCTGTAGTCGGCCGCGTGGTCCGGGTCGGCCTTCTCGAAGGCCTTGCCGACGCCCTCGGCGACCTGGGCGTAGCGCACCGGGTCGAGCCAGATGTGCGGGTCGAGGCCGGCCAGCTCCTCGTTCTCGTGGTCGTCGTGCTCGGCCGCGTGGCCGCCGACCTCGTTGCCGTGCTTCTCCAGCGAGGTGAGGGAGGCGGCGTCGATCTTGGTCTTGACCTGGGACTGGGCCACCGCGTCGTCGACGGAGGGCTGGAGGTTCTTCAGGTAGAGCACCGCGTCGGACTCCTGGAGCGCGGCGGTCTGCTTGGCGCTGATCTCCAGGTCGTGCGGCTCCTGGCCGGGCTGGGTGAGACTGGTGACGTGGACGTGGTCCCCGCCTATCTGCTCGGCGAGGAAGGCCATCGGGTAGAACGACGCGACGACGTCGAACTTGTCCGTGTTGGCCGCGGCCGCGCTGTCGGAGGAGCAGGCGGAGAGGGTGCCGAGGCCGAGGGCGGTGGCCGCCGCGACGGCGGTGCCGGATATGAGTCGTCGTGCGTTCATGACAGTCATTTTCAACAAATATGGAAACCGTTGTCAACAAGGCATCGGGCAAGGTGCCGGTAAGGGCCCGGTAAGCCCCGAAGGGCTGCGGTATGGCCGCTGGGGACGGGGTCCCGATTTGGTCGAGGGGGAGCCCCCGCCGGTACCCTGAAGTCTTCGCTGGAAGCACCTCGCTTCGTCGCCCGTCGTCGTTATGAAGAGAGCACCGTGGCCGCCGACAAGATCGACACCATCGTCAGCCTGAGCAAGCGCCGTGGCTTCGTATTCCCCTGCAGTGAGATCTACGGCGGTCAGCGTGCCGCCTGGGACTACGGACCGCTGGGTGTCGAGCTCAAGGAGAACCTGAAGCGCCAGTGGTGGCGCTACATGGTGACGTCGCGCGAGGACGTGGTCGGCATCGACTCGTCCGTCATCCTGGCCCCCGAGGTCTGGGTGGCTTCCGGTCACGTCGCCACCTTCTCCGACCCGCTCACCGAGTGCACCGCCTGTCACAAGAGGTTCCGCGCGGACCACCTGGAAGAGGCGTACGAGGCCAAGCACAAGCGTCTGCCGGAGAACGGCCTGGCCGACGTGAACTGCCCCAACTGCGGCAACAAGGGCCAGTTCACCGAGCCCAAGCAGTTCTCGGGTCTGCTCTCCACCCACCTCGGCCCGACCCAGGACACCGGCTCCATCGCCTACCTGCGGCCCGAGACCGCCCAGGGCATCTTCACCAACTTCGCCCAGGTGCAGACCACTTCGCGCCGCAAGCCGCCGTTCGGCATCGCGCAGATGGGCAAGTCCTTCCGCAACGAGATCACGCCCGGCAACTTCATCTTCCGCACCCGCGAGTTCGAGCAGATGGAGATGGAGTTCTTCGTCAAGCCGGGCGAGGACGAGAAGTGGCAGGAGTACTGGATGGAGCAGCGCTGGAACTGGTACACCGGTCTCGGCATGCGTGAAGAGAACATGCGGTGGTACGACCACCCGAAGGAGAAGCTCTCCCACTACTCCAAGCGCACCGCCGACATCGAGTACCGCTTCCAGTTCGGCGGCAACGAGTGGGGCGAGCTGGAGGGCGTCGCCAACCGCACCGACTACGACCTCTCCGCCCACTCCAAGGCCTCCGGCCAGGACCTCTCCTTCTTCGACCAGGAGGCCGGCGAGCGCTGGACGCCGTACGTCATCGAGCCCGCGGCCGGTGTCGGCCGCGCGATGCTGGCGTTCCTCCTCGACGCCTACGTCGAGGACGAGGCGCCCAACGCCAAGGGCAAGCTGGAGAAGCGCACGGTCCTGCGTCTCGACCACCGCCTCGCCCCGGTGAAGGTCGCGGTCCTGCCGCTGTCCCGCAACCCCGAGCTGTCGCCGAAGGCCAAGGGCCTCGCCGCCGCGCTGCGCCAGAACTGGAACATCGAGTTCGACGACGCCGGCGCGATCGGCCGCCGCTACCGCCGTCAGGACGAGATCGGCACGCCGTTCTGTGTGACGGTCGACTTCGACACCCTCGAGGACAACGCGGTCACCGTCCGCGAGCGTGACTCGATGAAGCAGGAGCGCGTCTCCCTCGACCAGATCGAGGGCTACCTCGCTGCCCGCCTGATCGGCGCGTAACCGCCCACGACGCTCGGCGCCACGAGGCCGGCCCCGACGGGAGTCCCGTCGGGGCCGGCCTCGCGTCATGCCGTGCAGTCCCGCTCACGCTGGTGGCCGCGGAGGAGCACGTCGGCGTCGGTCTCCGCGCTGTAGTCGTAGGCGGCACGGGCCTCGGCGCGCCGCGTCGCGAGCTCGACGCACTGCGGGCAGTCCGGGACCGGCTCGGGCGGACGGCGCAGGCCCAGCATGAACGGGCCGTCCGTCCGCGCCCGCTGGTTCGCCGCGCGCACGCCCGCTTGCAGCCGCTCCCGCTCGGTCGCCGGCCGCAGCGCCGTCGGATCGGCCTGCCACTCCCGGCCGCCGCCGACCGGCCGCAGCATCGCGTAGGGGCCGGAACGGTCCTGGCACTCGCCGAACCTGTCCGTGGCCGGGTCGTAGAGGAGGGTGCCGGGTCGGTGCTGCATGTCGTCCGCTCCTTATACCCAACTTCCGTACATGATGGGAGGGTTGGGATGCTATGGGTGGTGGGGGTCGTCGTCAGGATGGCCCCCGGGCGGGGCCGACATGCCGTCGACGGGGCCTTCGGGGGCGTTCGGCCGCGCAAATTCCACAAATGCGGAAGGGGGCGGGATGCCGGCGAGGAGGGCGGCCGCGGGGCGCGGCCGAGGGCCCCGGCCACGACGCGCGGAGGAACTGCGCCCGCTGCGGGCCGGCAGGGGGCGCAGCTCCGGGCGACGCCGTCTCCTCCGTGCCTACAGGTCGACGTCCACGTAGAGCGCCGCGTGGTCGGAGGCCGCGGTGCCCTTCGAGGTCACCGTGTCGAAGGACTTGATGTCCTTCGCGAAGATGCCGCGGGTCTCAAGGCCGACGTGCTGGACCTCCGGCCACAGCTCGGGGGAGAGCAGGATGTAGTCGAGCTTGTCCCGCTCGCTCCGGCACTCCCCGTGGGTGCCGGGCAGTCCGCGATAGGCGTGATGACTCATCACGTCCCGCAGCCCGGTGTCGCGCAGGACCGTGGCCGGGTCGCTGTCCGGGTCGTCGTTGAGGTCCCCGGCGACGACGACGTGCGGGGTGCGTTCCAGCGCGGCCCGGTAGATCTCCGCGACCCGCTTCGCCTGCGCCAGGCGCAGACCGGGATTGTCCTGGAACTTGCTCTTCAGGTGGTTGCCGAGGACCACCAGGGGCGTCCCGTTGAGCCGGATCTCGAACTCGGGGCAGTCGCGGCTGAAGAGGCGCAGGTCGGGACGTTCGGGGTTGGTGTCGAAGAGGTGGGACCGCACGGACGTGATGGGGTGCCGGCTGAGGATGCCGATGTCGATGCCCCGGGGGTCGTTGCCGTCGATCAGCAGGGCGTAGGGGTACGGCCGCCGGCCGAGCGCCCCGGCCAGCACCTGCGTGTTGAAGCGCTCCAGGGTGAGCCGGTCCTCGACCTCCACGGTCAGCAGGATGTCGGCGTCCACCTCCGAGACCACCCGGCCGGTGTTGCGCACCACGTTCATCTCGAAGTCGTCCTGCCCCAGTTCGGCCCAACCGGCCCACGCGGCACGGCCCTTGGCGGTGACCTGGACGCGGGTGTTCCTTCCGGTGCCCGTCGTTGTGAAGAGCCCGGAGTCCTTGCCCGGCCGTGACTGGTTCACGTAGATCGGCGGCGGGTCCTTCGGGTCGATGTCGTAGGCCCGGTGCTTCTCGACGAGCCCGGCGATCTTCTTCTTGTCGTCGTCCGTGTACACCGGAAGGTCGAGGAGGGCGACCAGCGTGGCGAAGTCGTCCAGGATCTCCTCGCGCTTCGCCGGGTCCTCGACGAGGAAGGCCGTGGGCCGGCGGAAGAGGTTCTCCATGTTGAAGGTGGCGATGCGAATGCTCATGGCAGGCCTCCACGGCGGCGCAGAAGGGCCGCTCGGCCGGCGGCAGGCGCCGCCGAGGTGACTGCGCACCGGCACCTCCCATTGTCCTCGCGTCACCCGCCCCGTCGACCGGGCGGGCCGCGGACCGGACGGTCCGCGAGCCGTGGACCGCATCGAAGAGGCGCCAGTCGGCGGGCGGCGCTCGGTCAGGAGACCGGCGGTCGGCCGGGACACCGGCTGGCGAGTGACGGATGACAGATATTGAAATCTGTCATCCGTCATGGCAGGCTGGTGTGCATGACGATGCGAACCCGTTCCCTCGGCGCCACCGGTCCCCAGGTCTCCGCCCTCGGCCTCGGCTGCATGGGCATGTCCGCGCTGTACGGCGGCGCGGACCGGGCCGAGGGGATCGCGACGATCCACGCGGCCCTGGAGGCCGGCGTGACCCTGCTGGACACCGGCGACTTCTACGGCATGGGCCACAACGAACTGCTGATCGGCGAAGCGCTGCGCACCGCGCCCGCCGCCCGCCGCGAACAGGCCCTGACCAGCGTGAAGTTCGGCGCCCTGCGCGGGCCGGACGGCTCCTGGGCCGGCTACGACGGCCGGCCCGCCGCCGTGAAGAACTTCGCCGCCTACTCCCTCCAGCGCCTGGGAGTCGACCACATCGACGTCTACCGTCTCGCCCGGCTCGACTCCGACGTGCCGATCGAGGAGACGGTCGGTGCGATCGCCGAACTGGTCGAGAAGGGGTACGTGCGGCACATCGGCCTCAGCGAGGTCGGCGCCGAGACCATCCGCAAGGCCGCCGCCACCGCGCCGATCGCCGACCTGCAGATCGAGTACGCGCTGATCTCCCGCGGCATCGAGCAGTCGATCCTGCCGGTCACCCGTGAACTGGGGATCTCCATCACCGCGTACGGCGTGCTGTCGCGCGGGCTGATCTCCGGCCACTTCACCGCCGACCGCCGGCTCGCCGCCGACGACTTCCGGACCCACTCGCCCCGCTTCCAGGGCGACAACCTCCGGCACAACCTGAACCTGGTGGAGGCCCTGCGGAAGATCGCCGAACAGAAGGGCGTCTCCGTCGCGCAGATCGCGATCGCGTGGGTGCTGGCGCAGGGCGAGGACATCGTGCCGCTGATCGGCGCGCGGAGCAGGGAGCGGCTCACGGAGTCGCTGGGCGCGCTGGACGTCGTCCTCGAGGCCGGCGACCTCGCCGCGATCGAGGAGGCCGTCCCGGCCGACGCGGCCGCCGGCGAGCGCTACGCGGCCGCCGCGATGGCCCACCTCGACAGCGAGCGCTGACCCGACCTCCGGGTACGGTCTGAGCATGCCACCGACCACCGAGACCCTGACCGCCGAGCGCATCCTCGAGGCGACCGAGGAGGTGCTGCGCCGGCACGGCCCGGCCAAGGCCACCGTGGTCGACGTGGCCCGCGCGCTCGGCGTCAGCCACGGCAGCGTCTACCGGCACTTCCGTACGAAGGCGGCGCTGCGGGCGGCGGTCACGAAGCGGTGGCTGGACCGGATGTTCGAGACTCTTTCCGTCATCGCCGCCGACGCGTCACGCGCCCCGGAGACCCGGCTGCGCGACTGGCTCGCGGCGCTGTTCGAGGCCAAGCGCCGCAAGGCAGGCGACGACCCCGAACTGTTCGCCACGTACATGGTGCTGACCGGCGAGACCGGCGACGTGGTCGAGGAGCACATCGCCGACCTGACCGGCCAGCTGACCCGGATCATCGAGGCGGGAGTGGCTTCCGGCACGTTCGCCGCCCCCGACCCGCAGTCCGCCGCCCGCGCCGTCTTCCACGCCACCGGCCGCTTCCACGACCCCGGCTACCACCGGGTGTGGGAGCGGCCGGGCGTCGAGGACGACTTCACGGCAGTGGTCGACCTGCTGCTGCGAGGGCTGCGGACCGCTTCCTGAGGCGCGCGGCCCGTCCACCGGCCGCCGCTCGGTCCGGTGTCTACGTGTCGGAGATGTCGAGCGTGCTCACCAGGATGGCCGAGGTGTCGTGCTCCCAGACGACGAAGAACTTGCCGGGCGCGTACTCGTCGGCCATCGGATAGGCGTCCCAGCCCGCGCCGTCGCCGGCCGGAGTCGGGTCGTTGGGGCCGGCGGGGTCGGCGAACTGCTTGCTGCTTCCCCAGACGCCGTCGGCGCTCCTGACCCGGTAGTTCAGAATCTGCCGGACCGGGTCGGTGTCGGTGTTGTAGATCGTCAGATACCGGCCGGCGCTGTCCTTGGTGAAGTAGCTCTTGGAGTCGTTGTTGGGCACGTTGGTGTCCGTGGCGAAGGGGCTCCAGGTCATGCTGACGTTCGTGCCGGTGGTGGTGACGGTGCCGGTGGCGGTCAACGCGAACGTCGCTGTGCCCGGCACGGAGGGAGTGCTGCGGGCGACCAGGAGCAGCTTGTTCTGGTTCTCCTTCGAGACGACGAGTTGCGGTTCGCCGGGCATATTGGCGTTCGGGTTGGCCACGGCGGGGCCGGCCGTCCAGTCCTTGAGGTTCCAGGAGTACAGCACCCCGTTCTCCCTGCCCGACGACCAGTACGGCATGACGTAGAGGTTGTTGGCCATCTGGACGGGGCGTCCGGCGAGGGCGAGGTTCTGCTTGCCGGGGGCGGTCCTGTCGTCGGTCGGGTTCAGCGGCAGGTTGACGGTGAAGTCGTGCCAGGTGTGCCCCCCGTCGGTGCTCTCCTTGGCGACGATGGCGTTGATCGGCAGGCCGCTGCGCTTCGTGATCCCCGTCCGGCCCAGGTACGCGATGATGCGGCTGCCCGTCTTGTACAGCTCGACGTAGTGCCAGGAGTACTCGCTGGTCTCCTGCGCCAGCGTCTTCGGACGGCTCCACGTCGTGCCGCCGTCGGTGGTGTACGAGTACCGGATGTACCCGTGGTCGACGACTGGTTTCCCGGGTTCGTCGGTGATCACCGAGGCGGTGGTGCCCTCGCGCCAGACCACGACCGCGTCGTTCGCGCTGGTGCTGATGATGTCGGGGGTACGGGGCCCGTCGCCCTGGGTCACCGTGTTCCGGTAGACCGTCATCGGGGTGGAGATCGGGGCCGCGGACGCCGGGTCGGGGGCGATGAGGACGGCTGCGACCAACGCGGCCGCCAGGCCGAGGAGTGCGGTCAGCAGGGGCAGCCGGGAGCGCCGCGCGGCCCGCTGTTCTGTCACCAGAGCCATTGCTGATCCCCGTTCGTGCCGCAGTCCCACTGCTGGGCCTCGGTTTTCTCGGCCGTGGCCGTGCCGAGGATGGCCAGGCAGAGTTGGCTGTTCTTGTTCTTCAGCCGGTCGATGTCGTCATGGGCCCAGACCTGCTCGGCGTCGTCGGCGGCGTCGCCTCCGTTGCACGGCCACTGGATGGCGGTGGCGCCCTTGTCCTTGGTGTCCTTCCCCATGGCGAGGCACAGGCCGGTCCCCAGGTTGCGCACCTGGTACCCGTCGGCCACGGGCAGGAGCGCCCAGTACTGGCTGGCGCTGGTGCTGCATCGCCACTGGACCAGCTTGGTTCCCTGAGGCGGGTCGGCGCCGGGCACGGCGAGGCACAATCCGGTGCCCTGGTTGTACAGCCGGGCGTAGACGGGGGTGTCGGCGGCCTCGGCGCTGCTCGCGGTGTCCGCTGCCGTCGCTGCCGTGGCCGCCGACGCCGTGCCGGTGAGCGAGGAGGCGGTGAGCAGGGGCGCGGCCAGCAGGGCGGCGGCCGCCAGGGCGAGGGGCGTCCGGAAGGCCCTACCCATGAAGGACTTCTCTCGACTCGGGTGAAACACGCGTGTTCATCACGGCACCAGCATGCGGGGCGGCCCGGGGGCTGTCCTTAACAACGGGTGCACAGGGAGTTGATGGTGTGTCTACTCGCCCCCCTCGTCCCCCGAAGGAGCCGTCAGCGCCAGGAACCGGTACTCCGTGGGCGACATCCCGTACGTGGCGCGGAAGGCCCGGGTGAAGTCGGAGGCGCGCAGGATGCCCCAGCGGGCGGCGATGACGTGGACCGGCGTGGTGAGCAGCGCGGGGTTCGCCAGATCACGGCGGGCGCCCGCCAGCCGTTGGCTCCGTATCCAGGCCGCGACCGTCTCGCCCGTCCCCTCCTCCTGGAAGAGCCGGTGTAGATAGCTGAGCGAGATGTGGTGCGCGGCGGCGACGACGGGCGGGCGCAGCTCCGGGTCGTGCAGGTGCTGCCGGATGAACGCCCGTACCCGGGTGACCGTGATCCGGCGGTGGGCCTCCGCCGACAGGGCGGCCTCCGCCTCCAGCTCCTGGGCGAGCCACGCGGTCAGCAGGTCGACCAGGACGATGCCCAGACGCGGTGCGTCGGACGGCTGGAGGAAGGCGGCCTGCTGGTCGAGGCCGGTGAGGAAGCCCGTCAGCAGGGCGCCCGTTCCCTGCCGCCCCGACAGCCGTCTGCCCAGCAGCTCCCGGACGCGGGCCGGCGGCAGGGGCAGCAGCGCCCTGGGGACCTCCACGCCCACCCCGGTGACCAGGGGGACGTCCTGGCCGGGCGACGGCTGCATGTCGTAGGGCTCGACGACGTACGGGCGTGAGCTGTCGGACAGCCACAGGTCCTGCGGGCCGTACGTCTCGGACCGCCCCATGTGGTCGAAGCCGAGCCCGCCGCCCAGCACCAGCGACAGGTGGTACTCCTCGGGATCGGACTGCCGCACCAGCCGCGCGTTCCGCCGGTACCGCGTCGGCGACAATTGGACGGGCCACACCCGCACCGCCCCCAGTTCGAGCAACCGCTGCTCCGCCCGGAAGTCCGCGGCGTAGTCGCTGCTGATGTCGCTGGGCGCGATCGTCCGGTCCATCAGGTGACGCCAGTACTCGAACCTGTCCGCCACCGGCACGTCCGCGGTACGGAACGCCGTCCCGATCATTGCGCCCTGCTCTCCGCCCGAGTTCCGGGAGCCCCGTCCCCGTCTCCGCCTGTTTCTGTTTCTGCTTCTGCTTCTGCTTCTGCGGAGGGTACTTCAGCTCTCAGACTGCGGTTCCAGGGCCCCGGACGAGGTCAACTCGCCGCCGCACACCGCCAGAAGTCACGCATCAGCGGCGTCGGGACCGGGTCCGCCATCGCGGTCCGGGTGAGGAGGACGGCGACCTGGTGATCGAGGCGACGCGGAACAGGGAGTCCCCAAACCTCCTCCTTCGTCACCGATACGACCCCCGGGACGCCCGGAGGTCATCGCGACTCGCCGCCGCCTCCCGAGGGATCCACGGTCGCCTGGTGCGCCTGGGCGAGATGCTCCTCCGCCTTCAGCCAGGGCAGGAACTGCGCCCCCGTGCGCCAGCCGCACGTCTCGCAGCTGATGGTGCGCTGCACGCCCGCGCGGCGCACCCGGACGACGTGTCGCCGGCCGTGCTGGTCGAAGCGGCTCACCTTGCTCGTGTTGTTCTCCGGCATGACGTCTCCAGCCTCCGAGGGCATTGCGGCTGCCCCCGCAAGGGCCTCTCGGAGTGTGCAGCACGACCAACATCAACAGGGTTTCCCGGGGGACGACTTGACCAAGCCGTGCTCCGCCGTCGCCGGTGCCGGCGTCTCCGCCGTGGCCGCCGTGCTCCGCCGTGCTCCGCGGAGTCCACGTCCGGCCGGCCTCAGCCCACCTTGCGGGGCAGCCGCAGGCTCAGCAGTCCGGTCACGGCCACCCCGGCCAACTGCACGGCCAGCGTGGTCAGCAGGGCGTCCCGCATGCCCATCCCCGGGACCAGGGAGAGGAACAGGGTGCCGAGAGTGGCCACGCCCAGGGCCAGCGAGGCCTGTTGGGTGGTCACCATCACACCGCTGCCGACGCCCGCCCGGGCCGGCGGCACCTCGGACATCACGATCCGCATCACGACGGGCAGTTGGAGCGCCTGCCCCGCACCGGCGACCGCCGCGCCCGGCAGCAGCTCGACGAAGCCGACGTCCGGCCAGTCGGCGCGCACCGCCAGCACGATCAGCACGACGCCCACGCCCTGCAGCACCGCGCCCGCGGTCACCACCCGCGCCCCGAACCGTGCCACCAGGCGCGGCCCGGCCAGCGAGGCGAGGAAGAACGTCAGCGCCATCGGCGCGAGCGCGAGACCGGCGCGCACCGGGCCCAGTCCCGCCCCGCTCTGCAAGGCGACGGCGATCACGAACATGAACCCGCTGAAGCCGACCGCGAGCGGCGCCATGATCGTCAGGCCGCGACGCAGGGTGGTCAGGGCGAACAGGCTCGGCGGGACCAGCGGTGTGCGGCCCTGCCGGTCGGCCCGCCGCTCCACGGCATAGAACGCGCCGGTGACCAGCGGGAACGCGGCCAGCGACAGCCAGGTCCACAGGGGCCATCCCGCGGCCCGGCCCTCGGTGAGCGGGGCGAGCAGGGTGAGGAGCGCGGCGGCGAGGAGCACGGTGCCAGGTCCGTCCACGGGCTCCGGGCGCTGCGAGCGCGTCTCCGGGACGGTACGGACGGCCAGCATCAGCCCGACGATCACGAACGGCACGTTGACCAGGAACACGGACCGCCAGCCGCTGCCGGCGATGTCGGCGGCGACCAGTACGCCGCCCAGGATCTGGCCCGCCACCATGGACAGCCCGGCGGTCGCGCCGTACAGGCTCATCGCCTTGGCGCGGCGCGGGCCCTCGGTGGCCGACTGGATGGTGGCGAGCACCTGCGGCACCATCGCGGCGGCCGACGCGCCCTGCGCGACCCGTGCCGCGACCAGCGACCACGCGTCGGGAGCGAGCCCGCAGGCCAGCGAGGTCAGGCCGAAGGCGGCCATGCCGCCGAGGAAGAGCCGGCGCCGGCCGAACAGGTCGCCGAGCCGGCCGCCGAGCACGAGCAGCACCGCGTACGCGAGTCCGTACCCGGCGACGACGAGTTCGAGGACGGACTCGCTCGCGGCGAGGTCCCGGCCCATGGTGGGCAGGGCGACGTTGACGATGAAGAAGTCGATGAGGGGGAGTGCCGCGCCGAGCAGCACCGTGAACAGTCCGAGGGGGCCGAGGGCGTGGCCCGGCGCCGGGGCGCCGGCGCCACGGGGGACGGGGACGGTTGCGGGGGTCGAGGTTGTCTGGGTCACGCCGCCGAGCCTGCGCCGCCCCTCAGGCGGGTACCAGAGTCTCCTTATCCTGGTAGAAGGAGTACCTGGCAACAGGATCCGCGCGACGGCAGGCTGGAGACATGACCACCATGGCCCAGGAGACGACGAGCACCGCGACCGCCGCGACCGCCGCAACGGTGGGTGCGGCGAGAGCGGCCGCGACGGCGGGATCGGCTCGGACGGCGGCATCGGCCGGAGCGGCGGGACCGGCCGGCACCGCGGGAGCGGCTCGGGCGGCGGGATCGGCCGGAACGGTCGCGGCGACGGGCGGCTCGGAGATCCGGCGCCACGAGTTGGCCGCCTTCCTGCGCAGCCGCCGCGAGCGCATCACGCCCGAACAGGTCGGCCTCCCGCGCGGAGCGCGCCGCCGCACGCCCGGCCTGCGCCGCGAGGAGGTCGCCCATCTCTCGGCCGTCGGCGTCACCTGGTACACCTGGCTCGAGCAGTCCCGGGACATCCACGTCTCGGTCCAGGTGCTGGACGCCCTCGCCCGCACGCTGATGCTCGACCCGAGCGAACGGGCCCACCTGTTCCAGCTGGCCGGCGCGACCGACCCGACGCCCGCCTCCTCCTGCGCCGGCGTCACCGACGCGGTGCGACTGCTGCTCGACCAGCTCGACCCGCTCCCCGCCTGCGTCCAGAACAGCCGCTACGACATCCTGGCCTACAACCGCACCTACGCCCATCTGCTGTGCGACCTCGACGCGATTCCGCCGCAGGACCGCAACTGCATGGTCCTCATCCACACCCATCCGCAGTGGCGCGAGTCGGTCGTCCACCTCGACGCGTCCATGCGACTGATGGCTGCGAAACTGCGCGCCTCGATGGCCGGGCACCTCTCCGAGCCCGCCTGGAAGATGCTGGTCAAGCGACTGCAGGCGGAGTCACCGGAGTTCCGTGAGAACTGGGAGCGCTACGAGGTGGTGGTGGGCCGCAGCAAGACCAAGGAGTTCCGCAATCCGCACGTCGGCCTTCTCACCCTCACCCACACCGACCTCTGGCTGAGCCCGGACCACGGGGCGCGCATGGTGACGTACACACCGGTGGACGAGGAGAGCCGGGAACGTCTGGAGAAGCTGTACGTCTTCGCCCAGGGCGCGACGCGGTGAAGTACGTGATGGTGCCGGGTGGTTGGCAAGGCGGCTGGGCGTTCGACGCGGTCGCCGCCGAGCTGCACCGAGACGGTCACCACGTCGAGGCGGTGACCCTGGCGGGGCTGGAGCCGGACGGGCCGGCCGACGTGGACCGACCGCCGAACCTCGACGCCCATGTCGACCAGGTGGCCGAGATCGTCGAGCGTGGCGACGGCACACCGGTCGCGCTGTGCGGGCACAGCTACGGCGGGATGGTGATCGCCGGGGTCGCGGACCGGCTCGGCGACCGTCTCGACCAGCTCGTCTTCATCGACGCCTACGTCCCGGACGACGGGGATTCCTGCTGGTCCCTGACCAGCGACCGCTTCCGGGCGCTGTTCGTCGCCGGCGCCCGCGCCGACGGCCGATGGGTCGCGGTCCCCGAAGGGCTCGACCCGCGTGCGCGACCGCACCCACTGGCGAGCTTCCTCCAGTCGATCAGGCTGGGAGGAGACCTCGGCCCGTCGCCGGGGCGGACGTTCATCAGCGGTGGCGCGTGGCCGGGCAGCCCGTTCGTGGCGCTGACCGAACGGTTGCGCGACGACCCGGGCTGGCGGGTCCGTGAGATCCCCGTCGGCCACAACATCGCCCGCCACGACCCGCACGGCCTCGCGGCCGTTCTCGGCGCGTTGCCGCCCCGCTCCGCCTGACCAGGCACAGCGGCTGGACCGCGACCCCGCGCCCGCCCGGAGGGCACGCGCCGCCGCCTGCGCCTCGTGGAGTTCGGGCACTGACGCCTGCAGTCCTGTGGGGGCCGGGCGCTGCCGCCTGCCGTCCTGTTGAGGCCGGGTGCTGACGCCTGCAGTCCTGTGGAGGTCAGGCGGTGACGCCTGCCGCCTCGCGGACGTCCGGGGCCTCCAGTCGCTCCGCGGTGCGCTCGGCCGTGCGCCGGGCCCACCGTCCGGTCGTGAGCGTGCCGAGGGCGAGGACGACGGCGCCGCAGCCGGTGAGGATCCACCAGCCGGGGACGGCGGCCTCGGTGAAGGTGGCGCGGTACGACGAGGCGCTCACCCCCGCCGCCAGGACCGCGCCGATCACCGCGACGCCGAGGGTCTGGCCCAGCTGGCGGCTGGTGGAGGCGACCGCCGCCGCCACCCCGGCCTGACTGCGCGGCATGCCCGACACCGCCGTGTTGGTGATGGGCGCGTTCACGAACCCGAAGCCCACCCCGAACAGCACGTATCCGAGGAACAGCGTCGCGTCGGACGTCTCCGCGTCGAACAGGGCGAACAGCAGCCCGCTGAGCGTCATCGCCGTCCCCGCGATCACCAGCGGCAGCCGCGGGCCGCGGGTGCCGACCAGCCGGCCCGACAGCGGCGCGCACAGGAACGTCGGCACCGCCATGGGGAGCATCCACAGCCCCGCGTGCAGGGCGTCGAGGCCCCGCACGTTCTGCAGGTACAGCGTCGACAGGAACAGGAAGCCGCCCAGCGCGGCGAACGCGCTGATCGCGACGACGGTCGCCCCGCTGAACGGCGCCGAGCGGAAGAACCGCAGGTCGATGAGGGGTTCGGCGCGGCGGGGCTCGTACCACAGCAGCCCCAGCAGGGCGGCGAGAGCGACGGCGGCGAAGGGACCGCTGGTGGCCGCGCCCGCCTCGGGGGCCTCGATGATCGCGTATGTCAGGCAGCCGAAGAGGACGATGACCAGCAGCTGGCCGACCGGATCGGGACGGCGGGCCTTCGGCGCACGCGACTCGGGGACGTACCGCAGGGTCGCCAGCAGGGCCGCCAGGCCGACCGGCAGGTTGATCCAGAAGATGGAGCGCCAGCCCACCGACTCCACGAGCAGTCCGCCCAGCAGCGGGCCCGCAGCCATCGAGATGCCCACCACCGCGCCCCACGCGCCGATCGCGCGGGCGCGTTCGCGCGGGTCGGTGAAGGTGTTGGTGATGATCGACATGGCGACCGGGTTCAGCATCGAGCCGCCCACCGCCTGCACCATCCGCGCCGCGACGAGCAGCTCCAGGTTCGGGGCGAGCGAGCACAGCAGGGAGCCGGCGGCGAACACGACCAGGCCGGCCATGAACACCTTCTTGCGGCCGACGCGGTCGGCGGTCGACCCGGCCAGCATCAGCAGCGCCGCCAGGACCAGGGTGTAGGCGTCGATCGTCCACTGGAGGCCGGCGGTCGACGCGTGCAGGTCGCGCTGCATGGCGGGCAGGGCGACGTTCAGGACGGTGACGTCCAGGCTCACGATCAGCAGACTCATGCAGCAGATCGCGAGGACCAGGACACGTCGGCGAGGGCTGAGCTCGGGCATGCGTTCCATCGTACGCCGGTATCGATAGTGCGTCTAACTAATGAGTGATGCATGATCCTCGGAGAACACGAGGCCGGGTACCCCTCCGCGTACGCGACAATGGAGCAATGTCCACGCCCGTGTCCCCCCTGCAGATCGGCCCGCACACCGTCCGGCCGCCCGTCGTCCTGGCCCCCATGGCCGGGATCACGAACGCGCCCTTCCGCACCCTGTGCAGGGAGTTCAGCGGCGGCAAGGGCCTGTTCGTCAGCGAGATGATCACGACCCGGGCGCTGGTCGAACGCAACGAGAAGACCATGCAGCTGATCCACTTCGACGCGAGCGAGAAGCCGCGCTCGATCCAGCTGTACGGCGTCGACCCCGCCACCGTCGGCAAGGCCGTCCGCATGATCGCGGAGGAGGACCTCGCCGACCACATCGACCTCAACTTCGGCTGCCCGGTCCCCAAGGTGACCCGCAAGGGCGGCGGCTCCGCGCTCCCCTACAAGCGCCACCTGCTGCGCGCGATCCTGCGCGAGGCCGTCAGCGGCGCCGGCGACCTGCCCGTCACCATGAAGATGCGCAAGGGCATCGACGACGACCACATCACCTATCTCGACGCGGGCCGCATCGCCGTCGAGGAGGGTGTGACGGCCATCGCCCTGCACGGCCGCACGGCCGCCCAGCACTACGGCGGCACGGCGGACTGGGAGGCGATCGCGCGCCTCAAGGAACACGTCCCGGAGATCCCCGTCCTCGGCAACGGCGACATCTGGTCGGCGCAGGACGCGCTGCGGATGGTCCGCGAGACCGGCTGCGACGGAGTCGTCGTCGGACGCGGCTGCCTGGGCCGGCCGTGGCTGTTCGCCGACCTCGTGGCCGCCTTCGAGGGCCGCCCGGACGACATCGCCGAGCCGTCGCTGCGCGAGGTCGCCGACGTCATGGTCCGCCACGCGACCCTGCTCGGCGAGTGGATCGGCGACGAGTCCAAGGGCGTCGTCGACTTCCGCAAGCACGTCGCCTGGTACCTCAAGGGCTTCGCGGTCGGCAGCGAGATGCGCAAACGCCTCGCGATCACGTCCTCCCTCGCCGAACTGCGCGCCGGACTGGACGAACTGGACCTCGACCAGCCCTGGCCCGTCGGCGCCGACGGGCCTCGCGGCCGCACCTCCGGCAACAACAGGGTCGTCCTCCCGGACGGCTGGCTGAAGGACCCGTACGACTGCGCGGGCATCGGCGAGGAAGCGGAACTCGACACCTCGGGCGGCTGAGGGGGCCTGCCCCCCGGTCCGCCCCCGGTCCGCCCCCGGCCCCTCCTCGCCGGTCAGCCCGTCGGGTGAGGGGTCGAGCCATAGGCGGTGAGGAACTTGTCGCGGAACGCGCTCATCTTCCATACCGGGGCGTTGTGGGCCGGCTTGAGGCCGTCCGTCCAGTTCCATCCGGCGATCTTGTCGAGGACCTTCGGGTCCTTGGCGACGAGGGAGATCGGCACGTCGCGGCTGGCGTTGTCGCCGCTGACCCGGGCGATCGGCTGGTGGTCGCCGAGGACGACCAGCACCGTTTCGTCGGTGCCGTAGCGCTCGAGCCACTGGGTGAGCGCGGTCACCGAGTACTGGATGGACTTGCCGTACTCCTCCTTGGAGGCCGTGCCGTCGGCGATGACGTCCGACGCCTTCTTGCCGGCCTTCTCGATGCCCTCGAACACCGAGCCGTCACCGAGGGAGTCCCAGTCCACCATCTTCGGGATCGGCGCCCAGGGCTGGTGACTGGAGGTCAGGATGATCTCCGACATCAGCGGCTTGTCGCGGTCGGTGCGACCGTGCTCCAGCCGCTGGAAGGCCTCCAGGGCGTACTGGTCCGGCATCGTCGACCAGCTGAACTTCGGTCCCTGGTAACCCATCTCGAAAGCGTTGTAGACCTTCTCCAGTCCGTAGTACTTGGCTTCCGGCCAGCCCTTCTGCACACCCGGCATCACGCCGACGGTGTCCCATGCGCCGGTCTTCTTGAACGCCTTCGTCAAGGACAGGTGGTCGCTGGCCATCACCGAGCGGTAGCGCTGCTGGTTGTCGACCCACAGGCCGGACAGCGTGGTGGAGTGGCCGAGCCAGCTGCTGCCGCCGTACGTGGCCGACGTCAGCCAGCCGCTCTTCGCGTGGAAGCCGGCCTTCGCCAGGGCCTGCGTGCTCGTGCCCAGCGTCCGGTCGACGCCGGGCGCCATGACCGGGTCCTCGATGGCGCTGCGGCCGTAGCTCTCGATGAACGTGAAGATCATGTCCTTGCCGCGCAGGTCCGGCACGAGCTGGTCGGCCGGGGTGGCTCCGAACGTGTCGTGACGGACCTCCTTGCCGAACGTGGCCTCGTCCTTGATGGTCTGCCGCACCTGCCGGGCCTTCTTCACGAGGGTGTCCGCGCTGCGGTGCGAGGCGACGGGCATCCCGGTGATCTGCAGGCCCACGACGGAACAGGTGACCCAGGCGGTGGCCGCGATCAGCGTCGCCCGGGTCGCCCGCCGGGTGTCGCGCGCCATCAGATTGCTGATCCGGACCGTCGCCAGCGCCATCAGCGCGGACAGCAGCACGACGAGCAGCACCAGGCCGATCGCGGCGCCCACCGCCGTCGCCCGGCCCATCGAGTCCGCCACGTACGACTGGGCGTCGTCCAGCAGGCCCCAGTCCAGAACGAGGTCGAAGTCACGGCCCAGATACTCCGTGAACTCCATGTCGAGCACGTTCAGCACGGTCAGTGCGCCGAGGAGCACCCCGCCCAGCACCGCGACCACCGTCCGCGGCCGTCGGGGCAGCGCCAGAAGCAGGGCGGCCCCGATGATCGCCTCCACGGGCAGCCGCGTGAACCTGTTGACCTCGAGCCCGGCGAGCCGGTTGGGCAGCAGCAGCGCCCCGAGCACGAGCCCGAACGCGAGGACGGTCACCGTCCACCACACCACCCGGGCGGCCCGCGGGTGCCGGCTCCGCCATTGCCACCAGCGAGCCCCCGAGACCACCGCGACAACGCCCGCCCCGTCCGCGGCGTCCGAGGCCTCCCCTGCGGGTTGTTCCACTTCTCCTGCGGAGTCGGCGGCTTCGCCTGCGGGTTCGGCCGCTTTCCCTGGTGCTTGTGCCGCTTCCCCCGCCGGGCCGGCGTCGGTCGTCTCCGCGGGCTCCGCCGCCCCCGCCGCGGCCCCCGCCTCCTCCTCCGCGGGCTCCGCCGCCTCCTCCGCCGGGGCGGTCGTGGACGTCGGCGCCTCCTCGTGGTCCGTCGAGTCGGGAAGCGGGGATGAGGAGGTGGAGGTGGAGACAGGCACCCGAGGGTCCTTCCGTACGAAGCCTGGCGATCGGCGGATCCGAGGCGGGCCGGATCCGCCACAGTTTCGTACGGCCTGCCCCCGGCCCGCGTTCAGCCCCCTCGGCCAGCGCTCGGCAAACACCGCGCAAACGCCTCGCCAAACACCTCTACCGCCATCCCCGCCACGCGCGCCACCTCCGCCACGCGCGCCCCCCCCCGTGACGCCCGCCGCCGCCGTTACGCGCCGCCGACCGCCGTCAGCAGGGCCAGTGGAGCCGCGGCCGACCGGGACTCCCGCGCGCACGCGTGGGGGTACGGCACCGGCACCGCGTGGGTGTCGCGGCCGTAGCCGGCGAGGACCTCGGGGAGCCGGTGGCCCGTCGCGGCCGCCGCGTCGACCAGCGCGTGCGCGACCGTCCGGGCCTCGTCGTGCAGGCCGTAGCGGGCGAGACCCAGCGTGATCAGCGCGTTGTCGTGCGGCCAGACCGAGCCGCGGTGGTAGGAGAGCGGGTGGTACGCCGGCTGCCCGGCCGCCAGCGTGCGTACGCCCCAGCCGGAGAAGAAGTCCGGCTCGAGCAGGCGCCGGCCGACCACTTCCCCGTACTCCTTGTCCAGCAGCCCGGACCACAGCAGATGCCCGGCGTCCGAGGCGAGCGCGTCCACCTGACGGCCCGCGCCGTCGAGGGCGAGCGCCGGGAAGGAGCGGTCCGGCATCCAGAAGTCCTGCTGGAAACGGTCGCGGAGGTCGGCGGCCGCCTGTTCCAGCAGGGCCGCGTACGACGCGTCGCCCCACACCGTGCGCGCCGTCCACGCCGTGCGGCGCAGCGCGTCGTAGGCGTACCCCTGCGCCCCGGCCGCCGTCACGGCCCCCGTCGCGCGGACGCCGTCGGCGGAGCAGATGGAACCGGGGGAGTCCTTCCAGTTCTGGTTGGCCAGACCGCCCTGATCGGCCCGGTAGACCAGGTAGCCGCGGGTGGTGAGCCCGCCGTGGTCCAGCATCCAGCCCACCGCCGCCCGCGCGTGCGGCTCCAGCCGCCGGGCCAGCGCGGTGTCCGCGGTCCGCTCGACGTACGCGCCGAGCAGGACGAGGAACAGCGGGGTGGCGTCGACCGATCCGTAGTAGCGGCCGAACGGCACCTGCCCGAAGTGCGCGAGCTCGCCGTGCCGTACCTCGTGCACGATCTTGCCGGGCTGGGACACCGTCCGCGGCGACGCCTCGGTGGCCTGGGCCGCGGCCAGCGCCAGCAGCGTGGCGGCGGCCGTGCGGGGACGGTAGGGGAGCGTGAAGAGGGAGGTGAGGAGGGCGTCGCGGCCCAGCAGGGTCAGGAACCAGGGGGCGCCCGCCGCCGGAACGCGCAGCTCCTCGCCGTCCGGACCGCTCGCGAGGACCTGGAGCGCGGCCAGGTCGGCGAGACCGCGGGCGCAGGCGGCGGCCAGGTCGGGCCAGCCGGTGGGGAACGCCACCCCCTCGGTGAACTCGTCCTCCAACGCCTGCAGTTGACCGGCGACCGAGGCCGGCGAGCGAGGCACGCGCAAGGTCCGCCGTTCGCCGTGCGGCCGGGCCATCACCCGCAGGACCAGCTCGGCCGTGCCGTGCGGTTCCAGCTCCAGCGTCCACACCAGACGGCGCGCCCCGGTGCCGGTCTCCTCCACGCCGTCCGGCGCGGGCTCGGCCGTCACCGTCGTGCAGGACGCCCATGCGCCGCGCCGGTAGCCGAACTCCACCCCGTCGTCGAGAACCTGACGGCGGCGGACGGCCCCGGCCTTCGCGTAGGTGCGGTGGTCGGCGCGCAGCTCGAACTGGTCGGCGAAGTCGGCGTCGGCGGTGACCGCGAGACGTACCGTCGTCGCCACCGGACGGTTGCTGACCACCCGCAGCGACTCCACGAACGAGCTGTCCCCGACGGCCTGTTCGCGAAAGAGCGTGCAGGACGGCGGTTCGTCGCGCCCGCCGCGCGGGACCAGCACGCACCGTGTGGCCTCCCCGTCCGTCACCGGTGAGAGCGTGTCCGGCACGGCGCCGTCGACGGTCAGCTGCCACCGGCTGAGGTGGCGGGCGTCCCGGACGAACAGTCCCTCCGGGGACCCGGCGGCCGTGCCGGTCCCCCTCACTCCGCTGATGTCCCCGCGGTCGTCCACGGCGGCGAACGTCCCGCCGTACACGAGCAGATGATGCCGGTCCGTCATGCCAGGTCCCCTCCCTTGGTACCGGTGCCCGGCCCGTCCCGGTGGACGAGGTCGAGCGTGAGCGCGGCCGTCCAGCTGAAGCCGGTCGTGCCGCAGGCCTCGCCGGTGTACGGGTCGACGTACTCGGCGAAGTCCGAGGAGCCCGCGAGGTCGAGCACCGCCCGGCGCAGTGCCTCCGCCCCGGCGTGCTCGCCGTGCAGTGCGAGACCCCGCTCCAGCAGCCAGCTCGTGTTGAACCAGGCGGGGCCGCGCCAGTAGCGGTGCGGGTCGAAGGCCTCGCCGAGCAGGTCGTAGCTGGGCACGAGGCGGGTGGTGGAGCCCAGCCCGAAGTGCGGTCCGCGCAGGGTCCGTACGAGGCCGGCGGCGACCTCGCGCGGCAGGCCGGGCACCATGAGCGGGACGAGGCCGGAGACGCCGCGCTCCGGCACCAGGCCCCCGCCGTTGACGTCCCGGCAGAAGAACATGCCCTCCGCGGGATCCCACAGCCGCTCGACGAGCGCCGCCGTCAGCCGCTCCGCGCGCGCACGGCGGGCCGCGCCCGTCGCCCCCAGCTCTTCCGCGATGTGCGCGAGGGCGTACTCGGAGGCGATGAGCAGCGCGTTGAACGAGGGGTCCTCGACGGCGAAGTCGCCTGCGTTCCCTGCGTTCCCTGCGTTCCCTGCGCGAGCGTGGCTCATGCGGGCGTGGCCTGTGTGGGAGCCGCCCGTGTGCGCGTGGCCCGTATGTGCGTGACCCAAGTGTGCATGGCCCATGTGTGCGTGGCGCGTGTCGGCGTAGCCCGCATCCCGGTACTCCGTCGCCAGCCGGACGTACCGCCCGTAGTCCAGGTCCGTCGGACGGTCCTCGGGCGCCCCGTGGTCGAGGTCGGCGCGGCGGAAGGAGCGGGCCGGGGCGGGGGCGATGCGGGCGAGCGGGGCGTCCCAGCTCGGGGAGTTGTCCATGCCCTGCTCCCACGGGTGGACGACCGACGCCAGCCCGCCGCCCCCCAGGTCGCGCCGGTGCACCAGATAGCGGTGCCAGGCGGCCAGCCGCGGGTACACCCGGGCGAGGAAGCCGCGGGCCCGCGAGAGCCCAGGATCGGCGCGGTGCACCAGCCAGGCCGCGAGCGCGTGCACCGGTGGCTGCACGATGCCGGAGGTCTGTACGGTGCGCGGGGCGCCCGCCGCGCGCCCCGCGGTCGAGGAGCGCCAGAAGTCGGGGCTCGGGAAGTACGCGTCGAGCGGCACGGAGGGGTTGAAGACGATGTGCGGGATGCGCCCGTCGCCCCACTGGGCGTTCAGCAGCGTCTCCAGCTCGGTCTGTGCCCGGCGCGGCGAGACGTGCCGCAGTCCGATGGCGATGAACGCCGAGTCCCAGGACCACTGGTGCGGGTACAGGCCGCGCGAGGGAACCGTCGACGTGCCCGTCCAGTTGGCGTCCAGGACCGCCACCGCTCCGCTGTGCAGCGCGCGGAGGGAAGCGGAGCCGCCGATGGTGTCTGTGACCTCTGCGATGTCCGCGATGTCTGTGGCGTCTGCGATGCCTGCGTGGCCTGTGGCGTCTGTGAGGCTTGCGACGGTGGGCTCGGCCGCGCGGCCGACGAGCTGGGCGGTGCGATCCACGCGGGACTCCCCGAAGACGACGAGACCACCGCGCGCGGCAGTGGCTCGGCAGTGGCTACCGTAGGGTTACGTCTATTTAACACGCAGAACTCAATATGTAATGCAGGCTTGATGAACACAAGGGGGTGCGCATGACGGGACGAGGTCAGGGCAGCGCCGGAGATCTGCTCGAACTGGTGCGCACGGGCCGCGCGACGACCCGCGGCGCCCTCCAGCAGGCCACCGGACTCTCCCGCGCCACCGTGGGCCAGCGCCTGGACCGTCTGTTCCGCGCGGGCTGGCTCCGCGAGGGCGCCGGCGGCCCCGTGGACTCCCCGTTGGGCGGCCGCCCCTCGATCACCCTCGAGTTCGACGACGCCCACGCGGTCGTCCTCGCGGCGGACCTGGACACCCGGCACGCACGCGCCGCCGTGCTGACGCTGACCGGGGAGATCCTGGCGGAGTGCGGCGGCACGCTGGTCGTGGAGGACGGCCCGGACGCCGTGCTCGGCGCGCTCGGCGGCTGGTTCGCCGACCTGCTGGAGAAGGCGGGCCACCGGCCGGAAGAGGTCTGCGGCATCGGACTCGGCGTCCCCGGCCCCGTGGACTCCGGGACCGGGCGGGTCGTCCAGCCGCCGATCATGCCGGGCTGGGACGGCTACGACATACGGGGTCGCCTGTCCCGCGCCTTCACGGAACGGGCCGGGGCGCCCGCCGCGGTCCCGGTCCTCGTCGACAACGACGCGAACCTCATGGCATACGGCGAACAGCGCACCGGCCACCCCGACTGCTCGGCGTTCGTGCTGGTCAAGGTGTCGACCGGCATCGGCGCCGGGGTCGTGGTCGACGGCGCGATCTTCCGGGGGGTGGACGGCGGGGCCGGCGACATCGGGCACATCCGGGTGGGCGCGGACGCGCTGTGCCGTTGCGGTTCGCAGGGCTGTCTCGCGGCCGTCGCCAGCGGCGGCGCCGTGGCCCGTCGGCTGGCGGAGGCGGGAGTGCCGGCTGCGTCCGGCTCGGATGTGCGCGACCTGCTCGCCGCCGGGCACCCGGAGGCGGCCGCGCTGGCCCGTGAGGCGGGCCGCAGGGTCGGGGACGTCCTGGCGACGGTCGTGACGCTGCTCAACCCCGGGGTGCTGATGATCGCCGGGGACCTGGCCGGAACCGCCTTCCTCACCGGCGTGCGCGAGCTGCTCTACCAGCGCGCGCTGCCCCGCTCCACGGCCCGGCTGGACGTCGTGACCTCACGGCTGGGGGAGCGGGCGGGCCTGGTCGGGGCGGGTGCGCTGGTCGTGGAGCACCTGTACGCGCCCGAGCGGGCCGAGGCGCGGTTGCTGGCCCTGGGGGTCTGAGGGACGCTCGTGTGACGGGACGCTCGTGTGACGGGGCGCTCGTGTGACGGGGCGCTCGTGTGACGGGGTGCTCGTGTGACGGGGTGCTCGTGTGACGGGGTGCTCGTGTGACGGGGTGCTCGCGTGACGGGGTGCTCGTGCAACGGGCGCTCGGGGCGTCCGCATGGTGACATGGGGAGGTCCGAGGAAGCGTGATTCTCGCCACCCCTGAGGGGGGCAGTGCTCAGATGAGCGAATCGGGAGCGACTGCACTTCTCCAAGGGGTGGCACTGAGTGCCACCCCTTGATCGTTCATCGATCGAAATCAATCGCGTCACTCGATGCTCATGTGAGCGCAATTGACGACGGATGGGAGGTGCTTGCGTTCAAGAGGTGAAAACATCGACTGCCCTGCGCTTGCCAAGCCTTGACTTTCGATCCGCTGGCAGACGGCTGGTTACGCGCGCATGACGCGCAAGTGGACGTACCCAGAAGCCTTTGATCTGGGTATGTTCCTGCCCGTCAGGGCAGCCACCGCGTCCTCGAGGAGTCGAGACCCGTGTCGGAAAGCAAAGATCTTCATGGTGCCGAGCAGGCCGCGAGCGTTGAGGGCGTGAAGTTCGTCTACGACTTCACCGAGGGCAACAAGGAACTCAAGGACCTCCTCGGCGGCAAGGGCGCGAACCTCGCCGAGATGACCAACCTGGGCCTCCCCGTCCCTCCCGGGTTCACCATCACCACCGAGGCCTGCAAGGTCTACCTCGACAGCGGCGAAGAGCCGGCGGCACTGCGTGACGAGGTGAGTGCACACCTCGTCGCCCTCGAGGACCGCATGGGCAAGAAGCTCGGCCAGGCCGACGACCCGCTGCTGGTGTCCGTACGCTCCGGCGCGAAGTTCTCCATGCCGGGAATGATGGACACCGTCCTGAACATCGGCCTCTCCGACAAGTCGGTCCAGGGCCTGGCCGAGCAGGCCGGCGACGCCCGCTTCGCCTGGGACTCCTACCGCCGGCTGATCCAGATGTTCGGCAAGACCGTCCTCGGCGTCGACGGCGAGCTCTTCGAGGACGCGCTGGAGGCGGCGAAGAAGGCGAAGAAGGTCGCCGTCGACACCGAGCTGGAGGCGGCCGACCTGAAGAAGCTGGTCACCCGCTTCAAGAAGATCGTCAAGACCGAGGCCGGCCGGGACTTCCCGCAGGACCCGCGCGAGCAGATGGACCTCGCCATCAAGGCCGTCTTCGAGTCCTGGAACGGCGACCGCGCCAAGCTCTACCGCCGCCAGGAGCGCATCCCCGGCGACCTCGGCACCGCGGTCAACGTCTGCTCGATGGTCTTCGGCAACCTCGGCCCCGACTCGGGCACCGGCGTCGCCTTCACCCGCGACCCCGCCTCCGGCCACCAGGGCGTCTACGGCGACTACCTCCAGAACGCCCAGGGCGAGGACGTCGTCGCCGGCATCCGCAACACCGTCCCGCTCGCCGAACTGGAACAGATCGACAAGAAGTCCTACGACCAGCTGCTCGGCATCATGGAGACGCTGGAGAACCACTACAAGGACCTCTGCGACATCGAGTTCACCATCGAGCGCGGCCATCTGTGGATGCTCCAGACACGCGTCGGCAAGCGCACCGCCGGCGCCGCGTTCCGCATCGCCACCCAGCTCGTCGACCAGGGCCTGATCGACGAGACGGAGGCGCTGCAGCGCGTCAACGGCGCGCAGCTCGCCCAGCTGATGTTCCCGCGCTTCGACGAGGACGCGAAGGTCGAGAAGGTCGGCCGGGGCATCGCGGCCTCCCCGGGCGCGGCCGTCGGCAAGGCCGTGTTCGACTCCTACACGGCCGTTAAGTGGTCGCGCTCCGGCGAGAAGGTCATCCTCGTCCGCCGTGAGACGAACCCCGACGACCTGGACGGCATGATCGCCGCCGAGGGCATCCTGACCAGCCGCGGCGGCAAGACCTCCCACGCCGCGGTCGTGGCCCGCGGCATGGGCAAGACCTGCGTCTGCGGCGCCGAGGAGCTCGAGGTCGACACCAAGCGCCGCCGGATGACCGTGCCGGGCGGCCACGTGGTGGAGGAGGGCGACGTCATCTCCATCGACGGCTCCTCCGGCAAGGTCTACCTGGGCGAGGTACCCGTCGTCCCGTCCCCGGTCGTCGAGTACTTCGAGGGCCGCATGCACGCGGGCGCCGACGACGCCGACGAGCTCGTCGAAGCCGTCCACCGCATCATGGCCTTCGCCGACCGCAAGCGCCGGCTGCGCGTCCGCGCCAACGCCGACAACGCCGAGGACGCGCTGCGCGCCCGTCGCTTCGGCGCCCAGGGCATCGGCCTGTGCCGCACCGAGCACATGTTCCTCGGCGACCGCCGCGAGCAGGTGGAGCGCCTGATCCTGGCGGACACGCAGGAGGAGCGCGAGGAGTCGCTGAAGCAGCTGCTCCCGCTCCAGAAGAAGGACTTCGTCGAGCTCTTCGAGGCCATGGACGGCCTCCCCGTGACGGTCCGTCTCCTGGACCCGCCGCTGCACGAGTTCCTGCCCGACATCACCGAGCTGTCCGTACGAGTGGCGCTGGCCGAGTCCCGCCAGGAGTCCCACGAGAACGACCTGCGGCTGCTGCAGGCGGTGCACCGGCTGCACGAGCAGAACCCGATGCTGGGCCTGCGCGGCGTGCGCCTGGGCCTCGTCATCCCCGGCCTGTTCACGATGCAGGTCCGCGCCATCGCCGAGGCGGCGGCGGAGCGCCGCAACGCCAAGGGCGACCCGCGTGCCGAGATCATGATCCCGCTGGTCGGCACGGTCCAGGAACTGGAGATCGTCCGCGAGGAGGCCGACCAGGTCATCGCCGAGGTCGAGGCGGCCACCGGCGTCGAGCTGAAGCTCGCGATCGGCACGATGATCGAACTCCCGCGGGCGGCCCTCACCGCCGGCCAGATCGCCGAAGCAGCCGAGTTCTTCTCCTTCGGCACGAACGACCTCACGCAGACGGTGTGGGGCTTCAGCCGCGACGACGTGGAGGCCTCGTTCTTCACGGCCTACCTGGAGAAGGGCATCTTCGGCGTCAGCCCCTTCGAGACCATCGACAGGGACGGCGTCGGCTCACTGGTCAAGTCCGCGGCGGAGGCGGGCCGCGCCACCCGCCCCGACCTGAAGCTCGGCGTCTGCGGCGAACACGGCGGCGACCCGGAGTCCGTCCACTTCTTCCACGAGGTCGGCCTGGACTACGTCTCCTGCTCCCCGTTCCGCATCCCGGTCGCCCGCCTCGAGGCAGGCCGGGCGGCAACCCAGTCGGTGGGCAGCGACCACCGCTGAGCCCTGCCGGGCCAAGAACCCCGGAGCCGCCGCCGGTCCCCGACCCTCACCGATCGATGACGGCCCCGGCCCCAAGAAAGACGGCACCCCGTGCGGGGGGTGCCGTCTTCTTTTTGCATGGGGTGGCTTGAAGTCGATCACCTGATGTGGTGGTTACGCGGTGATAGATCGTTTCTGTCAACATACGCACCGCTACAGTCCGTTACTCAAGGCGATGACAGCGTCGCTGGTGGTGATGGAGGTATGGCGTGAGGCGGGCAATGACGACAGTGGTCGCGGCAGGACTGCTCTTCCTGGGGGCTGGGACCGCGTTGGCTGTGCAGTCGGGCAGCATCGAGAGGCTTCACTCGGGAGGAGTGGAGTTCACAGAGGGCGCGTTCAAGTTCAACCCGCCCGGTACGCAGCACGGGGCCTTTGAGTGGTCAGGGCTGCTTCATGACGACTCTGCCGGCGACGGCCATAACGTCTATATGCAGGTGCAGGTCGAGGGGCACGGTTGGGTGCGCTACAACGGCAAACAACGCCGCACGGTGAACATGCATCACTTCAACTGGGACGGCGCGCAGCGCTACACGACTCAAGCAAAGATCCGTGCTTGCCGTGACCGAGGATCCCTGCATCCTGACAACTGCTCGAAGACCAAGAGCTTGTCGCATCACCGCGACTGAGACCCACGCAGCTCAGAGCCCAGGGGCATCTGCGTCTGGGCTCCCGCTCTTTAAGGTGGCAATGATTAGTACGTCAGAAGTTCTCACTGGAACGGCAGTTGACCTCTTTTACGGTGCAACCCCTGCTGTCAAGGCGGCTGACATCAGTCTGAACCGTGGCGAAGTCTCGGCTATCACTGGGCAGAGTGGCTCAGGTAAATCCTCGCTGTTGTATTGCCTTGCCGGGGTTCTGCCAGTGTCGCGTGGTGAAGTCCGGTTTGAGGGGCGAGTCCTTGGTGAACTCGATGATGAGGAACTCAGCGCCCTGCGTCGTGAACGCTTCGGGTTTGTGTTCCAGTATGGCGAACTGCTCCCGGAGCTCACCGTGGAGGAGAACACGGCCCTGCCTCTGCGGCTTGCCGGGCAGCGCAAAGCCCCGGCTCTTGCCGCTGCTGGTGAAGTCCTGGAGCGGCTCGGACTATCAGATCTGCGGAAGCGCAGGCCTTCACAGGTTTCAGGAGGGCAGAGTCAACGGGTCGCAGTCGCTCGTGCGTTGGTACACAAGCCAGCCGTGGTCTTTGCGGATGAGCCGACCGGATCACTTGACAGCGCCAATGCTGCAGCTGTGCTGGAGGAGTTCCTGGCCCTCGCTCGCTCACAGGGGACCGCCGTGCTGTTGGTCACACACGATGACCAAGTGGCAGCGCGTGCGGATAGTCGCTACATCATGTGTGACGGTAAAATCGCGGCCCATATTCGGGAGGTGTCGTGAGAGAGCTCATCCTCGGAACAAAGCTGCTGTTGGGGAGCGCTGGTGGAAACCGCGTGCGCTTTCTGCTCATGGCGACGGGAAGTGCAATCGGTGTTTGCTGCCTTGCCGTCGTGTTGGCGATTCCCGGGATTCTGGCTGCGCAGGACGGACGCATGGCAGCGCGTGAACCTGATTGCGACAGAGTGAACTTCAGCGGCCAATGTATTGCTGCAATGGGGGACTCTTTCGCCCTCACGAGAACTGACCCGTACGGTTCTAAGCCACTCACTCGCGTTTTTGTAGCCAGAGGAAGCAAGATCATTACGCCGCCGCCTGGGCTGCTTGAGCTTCCCGGCGCGGGGGAGGTCTTTCTTTCCCCTCGTCTGCGTGATGTGCTACGGCGGGAGCCTGGTCTTGCTCAACTTTTGCCAGGTAAAGATAAAGGGCTAATCGGAGCGACTGGTCTGGCTTATCCGGATGAGTTGTATGCGTACGTAGGCATTGACCGACACGCCCTCGAGGGTGGCCACCGTGTGACCACATTCGGTACACAGGTGCCGCCATATGACACCGTAGAGCCTTCGACACTAGAGATTCTGCGTTTCACCCTCACCGGTGTTGTGCTGCTCCCGCTTGTGGTCTTTCTTTCCGTATGCGCCAGGCTCTCCGCCGCGTCTCGAGGTCGAAGGCTTGCTGCTCTGCGGCTCATCGGGTTGAGCAGGAAGGGCACCCAAAGGGTAAACGCTGCCGAGACAGTTGCAGCAGCCCTACTAGGCTCTGTTGCTGGCCTTGGCGCATATTGGATCGTTAACCAGTGCGTCTCGCGGACAGGCTTGCCTGGCTTTAAGTGGTATCCGTCCGATGGCGCGTTGTCTGAATCGACGATCATCCTCTGTGTGGTGTGTACCACCACCTTGGCGTGGATCGTAGGCCGGTCTAGCGCCAGCGAAGCGGCGGACAGTCCGCTAGCCGTACGGCGCAGTGCTGTTGAAAAGCAGCCCAGCAGGTGGGGGTTGCTCCTGGTGGCTCCGGGGATGGGCATCGTGGTCACGTATTGTCTGCTTGGCGCGTTGGGGCGTCAGCCCCGAGATACCGAACTGTCTTCGATCCTGATTCCTATTGCCGTCGTGCTAGTCGGCGGCGGAATCGTACTCAGCCTACCGCTACTTTCCCGCTCGCTTGCTCGACGAATGGCTCGCTCTACCGAATCGCTTTCGCTGGGACTGGCTATGCGGCGAAACGAGGCAGAGTCTGGTGGAGTGTTGCGAGTTGCGACCAGCCTGGTGTTGCTGATCTTCTCTGCCTCGCTCGTGCAAGGCGTGCTCGTCGAGTTGGCCCAGGTTTCCAAAAACACCTCGCCAGTTCAGCTCTATCAGATCTCCCTAGATGGAGTCTCTAATCAGAAGCAGAGGGCGTGGGAACAAGTCAAGGGTGTTCGTGCTCATGCTGTTGTCATGGACTCCTGGAGAGATCTTGGTGCAGATCAGCCCCAAGGCATGGTCAGCGCTGTAGTCGCGACATGTAATCAGTTGCGGGCGATTGTTGTGAGGGCTGATGGATGTGTGGATGGGCGAGCCGTTCGACTAATGGATCCGAATCAGAGCTATGACGAGACTGACAAACCAGGAATGGTCTTCCCGTTTCATGTCTTGCGTGAAAAGCAGAGTAGAGTCGTGCACCTGACATTGCCGGCTAAGCAACTCTGGTACAGGGATTATCCAGGTCTACCTTCCTTGCATAGCGGCGACGTTCTCCTCCCGCCCAATGCTCTTCCGTCAGGTTTTCGTCCCGCTAGAGCCACCCTCGTCCTCCTCAGTAGTTCAGCGCCCGAAACGGTGCGTTCTGTCCTAGATGGCATCGCTGGAGTTGACCCGACGACTGCAGTAGATACGCCCGGCATCGTCATCACTTCGCTCCAGCAGATCACCGTCATCAAGACACTCCTCGCCGTTGGCATGGTGCTGGGGCTGGTCATCGGCGTGGTGGCCTATCTCGTTGCTGCCACTGACAGGGCCATGGAGCGTCGGGCTCAGGTCACGGCGTTGACGTTGTTGGGGGCAAAGGTTCGAACTCTGCAAGCCGTGCAAGTGGCCCAGGTCGTTCTACCGTTGTGTATCGGGCTCGTGCTCGCCGTAGTGACGGGAAAGATGACCGAGTCCAGTTATCTGGTCACCGGCGGGGGTGAGACCTTCTGGGACGGTGACGGGTTGCCGTTGTTGTTGGGGGCGGCGGTCGGGGTTGTCGTTGTCGCCGCTCTTGGGTCCTTGCCGTTGGTGGGGCGGCGGATCGATCCGGAGTTGATTCGGCGGGATTAGTGGCGGGGTGATGAGGGGCGGTGCCTGGTCGGGCGCCGCCCCTCTTCTTGTTGCGTCGCCGGAACGGCATGCGGGAGCCGAGCACGTACCAGGGTTGGATCGGGGTCGGCTCAGGGGGCTCCCTGATGGGCTGGGGTGTCGGTGCGGATGAGACTGGTGGTGGGCCGGTCGATTGCCGGTCCCGTCACCATCACCCATCACCCATCACCCTCATGGAGTGCCCCACAGTGAACAGCTCTGCCCGTCGAACCGGTTGGATCACCCTGGCCGCCTGCGGAAGCCTGCTGGCCACGGCTTTGGCCGCGCCGGCTTCCGCCGCCACTTCGGGCTCGACACCCGCTGCCGTATCCGCGCCGTTGCCCGGGCTGGACCCGGTCGCGCTCCAGGCGGCCATCGGCGGCCTGCCGAATGCGGACGTCACCGGCGCGCTGTTACGGATCACCGGCCGTGCGGGCCACTGGTCGGGCACCGCGGGGGTGGGCGACTTGAAGACCGGTCAGGGCGTGCCGTCCAATGCGCATATCCGCGTCGGCAGTATCTCCAAGGTGTTCACCGCCACGATCGTTCTCCAGCTCGCTGCCGAGCACCGGATCGACCTGCACGAGCCCGTCCAGCGGTATCTGCCGGGCGTCGTGCCCGCCGACCTGCCGCCTGTCACTGTCGGTCAGCTGCTCAACCACACCAGCGGCCTTCCGCGCGGCGCCGGCGGCTCCGACTTCGGGGACGGCAGTCCTGAATGGTTCGCCGCCAACCGCTTCAAGAGCTTCACACCGCAGCAGGTCATCGACCTGATGGCAGGCCAGCCCATGCAGTTCGCGCCGGGCACCGCGCAGCAGTACAGCGGGATGAACTACTTCGTCGCCGGCCTGCTGGTCGAGAAGGTCACCGGGCACGGCTTCGCCGAAGAGGTGCGGTCCCGCATCACCCGGCCCCTGGACCTGCACGATACGTACGTTCCCGACGCCCATGATCCGCGGCTGCCCAGCCCGCACGCCCACGGCTATTTGACGGTCAAGTCCTCGGACGGCACGACGCACCCGGTGGACGTCACGGAGCAGAGTCCCTGGCCCTGGGCCGAGGGCGGCATGATCTCCACCCCCGCAGACCTCGACCGTTTCATATCCTCGCTCTTCCGTGGCCGCTTCCTTCCGCCGGCCCAGCAGGCCGAGCTCTTCGCGGTCCCGGACGTCCCCAGTTTCCGCAGCAGCCAGTGCCGGACCGAGGCCGACGCCGGGCGGGCCTGTATGACCATGGGCCTGATGCGGGTCAAGGCATCCAACGGCGCCGTGGTGTGGGGCAAGACCGGCTCCCGTCCCGGCTACACCAGCGGTGTGTTCGCCGCCCGAGACCTCTCCCGCAAGATCGTCTACTCGATCAACCCCACCGGCGTGGACGGCACCGAGGTCCGCTACGTCCAGAAGATAGCCGCTGCCTCCTTCGGCCCCGTGGTCCCGGCCACGAGCTGACCCACCCGGGCGACAGCGTCCGGGGCGCGAGTGGTCAGGTCCGGCGCAGCGGGGCCTGCAGTTCGGTCACCCACTCGTCGCGGTTCTCGGGGCATTCCAGGTTGACCTCCCGGGGGTATCCGATGGGCCGGTAGCCGTTGGCGTCGATCCAGCGGGCCAGCGCCTGGGCGGTGGGGAGGACGGTGTCCATCGAGCCGCGGTGCACGATGGTCGCCGCCCCGTCGAGGGACGGCAGGTCGACGACGCGGAGGACGCCGTCCCGCAGAGCGGCGGAGACCTGGACGGCGGCGTGGACGCTGATCCTGCCGCCGCCCTCCGGGGCGTCCTCGTAGTACGCGATGCCGGGGCCCGTGGGGGTGATGCCCGCCGAGTCCAGACACCGGAACAGTTCGTCGTAGAGCGGCCCGATGATGGGGCCGATGTCCTCAGGCCCGTAACTCGCCGCCGTGGCGGTCAGTTCCGCCACCCTGATGGGAGCGACGCTCTTGATCACGACGTCGTTCGTGGGCATGTGTCCCTCGTTCTCGATGGCCCGGAGCCTCGCCTCGACCTGGACCAGACGTGCTCCCGCGGCGGCCATCGCGGTCTCCAGTTCGGCCCGCCGCAGCCGCAGCATGCCGCGCAGTTCCTCGAGGCCGACCTTCTCGTCCACGATGTCCTGAACCTGCTGGAGGGTGAATCCGAGGTCCTTGAGGGCGATGATCCTGTTGAGGCGGGCGAGCTGGGCGGCCGTGTAGTGGCGATAGCCGCTGGCGGGGTCGACGTGGGCCGGGCGCAGCAGTCCGATCGCGTCGTAGTGACGCAGCATGCGGACCGAGACGCGGCCGTGACGGGCGAAGTCTCCGATGGTGAACATGATGTCTCCGAGGTGACCGCCTGACACGGTGTGAGGGTCAAGAACGTACCCGTCGCCAGGGATGGGGGCGGGCGAACACCCCTGGCGTGGGCCGGGCGTGGGCCGGGTGGCGGAGGGGGAGATGACGGGTATGGGATATGAAGAACTGGTGACCGAGGCGGTCGCGGAGCGGGTGGCGGGGGAGTCCGACAGGTTACTGAGGGCGGCGCTGTCCACTGAGCGCTGTGACCGGGCGGCGGCGGAGGCGGCGGTCGCCGAGGTGTACCGGGCCCACGGCATGACCGTTCCGCGGACGGCGGTGTGGATGGAGTCACCGCTGGGCGGCGCGCTGGCGTCCTGGGTGATGCGCCACGGGTGGGAGGACCGGCTCGACGGCACGTTGCTCGGCGACGCCGTCGCAGGGCCGCCGATATCGGTGCCGCCGGAGTTCGCGCAGCGGGCCGAGGAACTGCTTCGCGAACAGGTGCAGGCGGCCGGGAGGGTGAGACGACCGGTGGGGCACGCGTTCATCGACTCCGCCGACGCGCAGGCACGACTGGTGGATGCCCTGGGCTTCCCGATGTACGACCAGCTCGACTTCTACTGGGACCGGGACGTGCACGGCGCGTACGAGCTGGAGCAGGAGATGACGAAGCGGTTCGGCTCGTCGCCGCCCCCGTCCCTGACCCGTTTCGCCGTCTCGGTCCACCACGACCTGCTGGGGAGGATCCGCGGTCCCGTTCCGGAGCGCATCGTGCGGCCCGAGCGGGACGGGGACGTCATCACGCCGCCACCGCCGCCGAGCCGGGAGCAGATCTACTTCTACGAGGAGTTCGGCGGCGGCCTGGACTGCTGGGGTTCGGCGTGGGAGCTGATCCGGTGGCGCTGCATGCTGGCCGCCGCGGGACTGCCCGCCTCGCCGGCGCTGGAGACCGCGCAGGAGGCCCTGTACCGGGTCGGCCGGTGGTGGCCGCTGGAGGACGTCGTCGTCCTCTGCGAGCGTCCCGTGGAGCTGAGGTCGGAGACCACGCTGATCGGCTACGCGGACGGGTATCGGGTGGGCGGCGGCTGAGGCCCCTCGCCCGGTCCCGGCGACGGCCGCCGTACGCTGTGCCTGCCAACGGGGCTGGGAGCACGGAGGAAGGACGGCCATGGCTGCCTGGAGTGTGCGCGACATGCCTGATCAGCGTGGTCGTACGGCCGTGGTCACCGGGGCCAACAGCGGGCTCGGGTATGTGACCGCGAGGGAGCTCGCGCGGCGGGGTGCACGCGTCGTGCTCGCCTGCCGCAGTGAGGTGCGGGGGAGGGACGCCGTCGAGCGGTTGCGCGCCGAAGTGCCGCAGGCAGAGGTGGAGTTGGGCTCGCTCGACCTCGGGGATCTCGCCTCTGTGCGGGCGTTCGCCGCGTCGCTGCCGTACGAGCGGCTCGACCTGCTCGTCAACAACGCCGGTGTGATGGCGATGCCGTACGGCGTCACCGCCGACGGGTTCGAGACGCAGTTCGGAGTGAACCACCTCGGGCACTTCGCCCTCACCGGGCTTCTGCTGCCCAGGCTGCTCGCCGCGGGGGATCGGACCCCCGGACCTCGGGTCGTGACCGTGTCCAGCATGGCGCACCTGCTCGGCGCCGTCGATCTCGGTGATCTCAACTCCGGCAGAAGCTACCGCCGTTGGGTGGCCTACGGACGGTCCAAGACCGCCAACCTGCTCTTCACGCACGAGCTGGCGCGCAGGCTCGCGGCGACCGGCGCCGACGTCGTGGCGGCGGCCGCGCACCCGGGATACGCGTCGACCAACCTGCAGACGGCCGGTCCTCGTGCGGAGGGACGCCGGATCGCCGAGCGGATGATGGCGCTCGGTAACCGGGTGCTCGCCCAGCCCGCCGAGGCCGGTGCGCTGCCCGCCCTGTACGCCGCGACCGCGCCCGGCGTGCGCCCCGACTCGTTCACCGGCCCGTCCCTCGCGATGTGGCGCGGCGCTCCCGCACCCTCCTGGCGCGCGTCCTGGACCCTGGACGACCGGGTGGCGGCACGGCTGTGGACCGCCTCGGAGGAGCTGACCGGGGTGTCGTACGACGCCCTGAAGGCCTGAAGGCCTGAAGGCCTGACGGTCTGCCCCTCGACGGCTTGAGGGCGGCCGGGCAGGCCGCGCCCCGGCCCGCCCCCTCCCGGCCCTCGGCCCGCGCCCCCAGCCCTCAGGCCGTGCGGACCTCGTAGGTGTGGATGCGTACCGTCTCGTCGTCCAGGCATTCGCCGCTGGTGAGGTCGAAGCGCTGCTTGAGCAGGGGAGAGGCGACGAAGGGGCGGCCGCGGTGGGTGCCGGTGAGGCCGCGGGAGAGGACGGCCGCGCCGCTGAACGGGTCGCGGTTGTCGACGGCGTACAGCTCGCCGGCGCGGTCGCGGAACAGGGCGACCTGGCGGCCGTCCGGCAGCAGGGCGGCCACGCCCCGGCCGGGGACGAGCAGGCTCAGGTCGCAGACCGTGAACCACTCCTCCGCGTGCTGCGCCAGCCGGAGTTGAACCTTCAGGTCGGTGGTCTCGGGCGCCAGGGTCATCGCTGGGCACTCCCTTCCAGGGGTCGGTGGCCGATGGTCAGCAGCGGCAGGTCGGGCTTGATCTGGTCGCGCTCGGGGACGAAGCCGACGACCGGGTCGGGAGTGTCCGGCGCGTTCACGAAGGACACGAAACGGGCCAGCTTCTCGGGGTCGTTGATGGTGGTCGCCCACTCGTCGGCGTAGTGCGCCACGTGCGCCGTCATCAGGGACTCCAGCTCCTCGCAGATGCCGAGCGAGTCCTCCACCACCACGTCCCGGACGTGGTCCAGGCCGCCGGGGATGCGCTCCAGCCAGGTCGAGGTGCGCTCCAGGCGGTCGGCGGTGCGGATGTAGAACATCAGGAACCGGTCGATCAGCCGGACGAGTTCGGCGTCCGACAGGTCCTGGGCGAGCAGGTCGGCGTGGCGCGGGGTGGCGCCGCCGTTGCCGCCGACGTAGAGGTTCCAGCCGTTGGCGGTGGCGATGACGCCGAAGTCCTTCGACTGGGCCTCGGCGCACTCGCGGGCGCAGCCCGACACCGCCGACTTGAGCTTGTGCGGCGACCTGAGCCCCCGGTAGCGCAGCTCCAGGTCGATCGCCATGCGGACGGAGTCCTGGACGCCGTAGCGGCACCAGGTCTGGCCGACGCAGGACTTCACGGTGCGCAGCGACTTGCCGTAGGCGTGGCCGGACTCGAAGCCGGCGTCCACCAGCCGGGTCCAGATCAGGGGGAGTTGTTCGACGCGGGCGCCGAACATGTCGATCCGCTGGCCGCCGGTGATCTTCGTGTAGAGGCCGAAGTTGCGGGCGATCTCACCGATCACGATCAGGCCCTCGGGGGTGATCTCACCGCCGGGGATGCGCGGGACGACCGAGTAGGAGCCGTTCTTCTGCAGGTTGGCCAGGAAGTGGTCGTTGGTCTCCTGCAGCGCCGCCTGCTCGCCGTCCAGGACGTAGCCGCTCGCGCCGATGGTCGGGGCGAGGGACGCGATGATGGAGCCGATCGCGGGCTTGCAGACGTCGCAGCCGTCGCCGCCCCGGGCGCCGTCGCGGCCGTAGCGGTCCAGGAGGTCCTGGTAGGTGTTGATGCGCAGGGCGAGGACGATCTCGTACAGCTCCTCGCGGGTCTGTGAGAAGCAGCCGCACAGGCCCTTGTCGACCTCGACGCCGCTCGCCTCCAGCTCGGCGGTGACCAGCTGGCCGAGTACCTTCACGCAACTGCCGCAGCCGGTACCGGCCTTGGTGCACTTCTTCACCTCGGGCACGGTCGTGCAGGAGTGCTCCGTCACCGCGCCGCGGATGGTGCCCTTGGACACGTTGTGGCAGGAGCAGACGATCGCCTCGTCGGGCAGCGCGGACGGGCCGAGCTGGACGGCCTCCCCGGAACCGGCGGGCAGGACCAGCGACTCGGGGGAGACGGGCGGCACGGATCCGGTGAACGCCCGCAGGGTGCCGTAGGACTCCGCGTCGCCGACCAGGATGCCGCCGAGCAGGGTGCCGTCACGGCCGATGACCAGCTTCTTGTACAGGCCGGAGCGGGAGTCGGAGTAGACGACGTCCAGGCAGTCCTCGGCGGTGCCGTGCGCGTCGCCGAAGGACGCCACGTCCACGCCGAGCAGCTTCAGCTTGGTCGACAGGTCGGCGCCGGTGAAGCTGGCCTCGTCGGCCGCGATCGTCGCCGCCGCGGTCTCGGCCTGCTCGTATCCGGGCGCGACCAGGCCGTACACCCGGCCGTCGGCGGCCAGCGCGCACTCGCCGATCGCGAAGACGTGCGGGTCGGCGACGGTCCGGCACTGCTCGTCGACGGTGATGCCGCCGCGCTCGCCGACCGTCAGTCCGCAGTCGCGGGCGAGCTGGTCGCGGGGGCGCACACCGGCGCTGAACACCACCATGTCGGCGGCGAGTTCGGAGCCGTCGGACAGCTTCATGCCGGTGACCGCGCCGTCCTCGCCGACGACGATCTCCTGGGTGCCGACGCCCGTGTGCACGGACAGGCCCATGTCCTCGATGGTGCGCAGCAGGGCCGCGCCGCCGCCCGCGTCGACCTGGACGGGCATCAGCCGGGGCGCGAACTCCACGATGTGGGAGGTGAGTCCGAGGCCCTTGAGTGCGCCCGCCGCCTCCAGTCCGAGGAGCCCGCCGCCGACGACGGCGCCGGTCGTGGCGCGCGTCCTCGCGTACTCCTCGATGGCGAGGAGGTCGTCGATCGTGCGGTAGACGAAGCAGCCCTCGGCGTCCTTGCCCGGGACCGGCGGGACGAACGGGTAGGAGCCGGTGGCCAGCACGAGGACGTCGTAGTCGACGACCAGGCCCGAGCGGGCGGTCACCCGGCGGGCGTCGCGGTCGACGGTCTCCGCGGGGTCGCCGATGTGCAGCTCGATGCCGTGCGCGGCGATGAACTCCAGGTCGGTGAGGGAGAGGTCCTCGGGCGTCTTCCCCGAGAAGTACGAGGTGAGGGCGACGCGGTCGTAGGCGGGACGCGGCTCCTCACAGAGCACCACCACGCGGTGGGTGGCGGTCAGGCCGCGCTCGGCGAGCGCCTCGAGGAAGCGCTGGCCGACCATGCCGTGGCCGACGAGGACGATCGTGGGGGTGGCCTCCGTGGCCTCCGGGGTGGCGGTCATCAGGAGCCTCCATCGTTGGTGAGCAGGTGGAGCAGGGGGCCGCCGTCGGAGGGCAGCGGCTCTGCTCCCTCCCAGGCGCGGGCGAGCGCGCCGACGGTGCCGAGTTCGCCGACGAGGACCCCGCCGACCAGGCGGTCGTCGCGGACGACGACCTTGCGGTAGGTGCCTCGGGTGGCGTCGGCGAGCTGCACGACGTCGTCGCCGGGGAGCGGCTCGGTCTCGCCGAACGCGGCGAGGTCGAAGGCGCTGTTGCCGGCGAGGGTGAGCCGGGTGAGGACGCGGGTTCCGGTGTAGCGGGAGGGCCGCCCGGCGAGCGACTCGGCCAGGGCGTCCGCCTGTTCCAGGGCGGGCGTGGCGAGCCCGTACACGGTCCCGTCGTGCTGTGCGCAGTCGCCGATCGCGCGGATGTGCGGGTCGGAGGTGCGCAGCTCGTCGTCGACGAGAATGCCCTTGTGGACGGCGATCCCCGCGTCCTTGGCGAGGCCGGCGCGGGGCGAGACGCCGCAGGCCAGCACCACCAGGTCGGCGTCGAGGGCGTAGCCGTCGGACATCTCCACCGAGCGGACGGCGCCGCCCAGGCAGCGCACGTCGCGCACCCGGCACTCGGTGTGGACCTCGACGCCGAGGTCCTTGAGGTGCCGCAGGACCAGCCGGGAGGCGTTCGGGTCGAGCTGGCGCTCCATGAGGCGCTCGGCCTGCTGGGCGAGGACGACCTGCGCGCCGCGCACGGCGAGCGCGCGGGCCGCCGAGACGCCGAGCAGTCCGCCGCCGATGACGACCGCCCGGACACCCGGCCGTACCGCCTTGGACAGGCCGAGGCAGTCGTCCATGGTCCGGAAGGCGTGGACGCCTTCCGGCAGGACGTGGTCGGGGGTGAACAGGCCGCGCAGCGGCGGCAGCACCGGGTTGGAGCCGGTGGCCAGGACGAGCGTGCCGTACGCGATCTCGGAGCCGTCAGCGCAGGAGACGGTCCGCCGGTCGCGGGCGATGCCGGTGACCCGGGCCCGGACCAGTCCGGCGGGCGCGGGCAGCGCGATCACCTCGGGGGCGTACCGGCCGGCCAGCACCTCCGCGAGCAGGACCCGGTTGTAGGGCCGGTGCTCCTCCTCGCCGACGAGCAGTGCGGGCGTGCCCAGCTCGCCGAGCCGGCGGGCGAGTCGGGCGCCCGCGAGGCCGGCTCCGATCACCACCACACGCGAATTCGAGGTCATGTCAAGGAGCGTGCGGTGCCGACGTTACCCGGCCGCATCACGGTTGTTTCCCGCGAGGAACGCTGCCCTCAGCGGGCGAGGAGCGGGGGTGTGAGGGTTCCGGGTCCGGCCCGGATACCCGAGTGAGCGGACGGCGGACGGTGGCCGGCCGGGCGCGCGGCGCGCAGGAGGCCGGGTGAGCGGACGGCGGGCGGCCGGGCATGCGGGGCGGAGGCGGCCGCGCGTGCGGGGCGCAGGCGGGCCGGGCGCGCGGGCGGCGGATGACTGGGCGTGCGGGGCGGTGGACGGCCGGGTCAGCGGGGCGGCGGCCGGGCGCGCGGGCGGGGGCGGGTCGGTCAGCTGTGGGCTGACGTCAGGTGGGCGAACACCACCACGTTGCCCTGGTAGCCGGTCGCCTTCGAGTAGCCCCCGCCGCAGGTGATCACCCGCAGTTCGGGCCTGCTCGCCGCCCCGTACACCTTCTCGTCGGGGAAGTCGCGGGCCGGGTAGACCTCGACGGCGTCCACGGTGAACACGGCGACGCCGCCGTCGCGCCGGTCCACCTCGATGGCGCTGCCCTTGCGCAGCGCGCCGAGGTCGTAGAAGACGGCGGGTCCGTCGGCGTTGTCGACGTGGCCGGCGACGATCGCGGTGCCCGTCTCGCCGGGGGTGGTGCCCGCCTCGTACCAGCCGGCGAGGTTCTCCTTCTCGGCGGGCGGGACGTCGAGGCTGCCGGACGGGGTGAGGGCGAGGCCCGTCAGCGGGGCGTCCACATGGATCGCGGGGATGCGGATGCGGTCGGGCGGTGAGGGCGGCAGCGCCGGGGCGGACCTGCCCGCACGGTCGGGGCCGGCCGCGTGGGCCTGGGCGGCGGACGGCTGCGGCGGGGCGTGCGTCTCGGCGCCGCTGCGCAGCAGCCACGCGCCGCCGCACAGGGCGGCCGCGGTGACGGCGGCTATGGCGGTGTTGCCGACCCTGAGCATCGGGAGACCCCGTTTCTGTGACGTCCGGTTCCGGGAAGTCAGGCGCGGTGACATCGGGCGCGGTGACGTCGGGCGCGGTGACGTCCGGCGCGGTGACGCCCGGCGTGCAGACGTCGGGCGGGTGGGAGCGGGCGGGTGGGAAGCGTGCGGCGACTCCCGTGTCCCCCTCCGGGTCGCGAGGGGCGTCGGACCCGGAGGGGGAGGGGACATGCGGTACCGGCGGACGGACAGCGGAGGGTGTCCGTCAGATCCCGTCGCCTCTCGCCCGGCGATGCAGGAGCCAGGTACCGCCCGCGGCGGCGACGGCGAGAGCCGCCACGCCGGCCGCGGTCTGTACGGGGTCGGGGCCCAGTGCGCCGCCGACCCCCGTCTTCACACTTCCTCGCGGCAGCGTCTGCTGCCGGTCCGAGGCCAGCACGACCACCAGGTCCCCGGTGATGCGCCGGCCGTCCGAGGCGCACTCCGCGACGATCTCGTAGGTGCCGGGCTGCGCGCTCGGCGGCACCCCGAACCGTCCGGCCGCCTCGCCCTCGTGGGCGCCGGGCGCGAGCGGGAAACGGCCGGCGCCCACGGCTCCGGCGTCGCCGGCCGCCGCGCCCGCCCCGCAGTCCGCCGTGTTCACCGAGACCTGCCCGCCCGGCACCGCGGTGGCCGGGTACACCTCCAGACGCCCGGCGCCGGTACCGGTGCCTCCGCGTGCGGTGACGGCGTACGCGGGCGCGGCGAAGGCGGCCGCGGCGGTGACGGCGAGCGCGGTACCGGTCAGCAGACGGGCGGTCGGCAGACGGGTGGTGCGTCGTCGCATCGATGCTCCTTCGAGCTCGCTCCTCGAGATTCCCTGCCCTTCCGAGGTAAGTCGCAGCGGAGCGGACGCGCTTGCTGATGGTGTGTCAGGAATGGGGCGAACGGGTGTCGGACGGCCGGTGGCCGGGGTGCTGTGCGGTCGCGTTTCACCAGGTCACGTGCGTGTGTACGGCTTCGCTCGGAAATCCGTCTGCGGGAGGTGTGAACGGGTGACCGGTCAGCGCCGCGTGAGCCAGTCGCCGCCATCGATCGGCTTCCCGCGTACCCGCAGACGGACGGCGACGGCGGGTGCGGCCACGTACACCCAGGCGCGGACGGGAGCGGCGTCGGCCGCCGGCCTCGTCACTTCGCGCGCGACGCGCTCGTAGAGGTTGTGCGGGTCGCCGGGCGCGTACTCCTCCAGCCGGTCGAGCTCGTCGAGCAGGCGGGCGTACTCCTCGGGGCGGGCCGTCACGAGGTCCCCGGCGACGGTCGCGCCCGCTTCGCCCGGCGCCTCGACCGCGTAGGGATAGCCGGGCCCGTCGTACAGCACCGCGCCCGGCAGCCGGGCCGGTTCCTCGCGCAGGGTGCGGCCGTGCAGGAAGAGGTCGTGGTTGACCTGGCCGGGGCGCAGGGTGCCGTAGACGAAGAAGGGGAGTGCGGGGGCGGTCACGGAAACGATTCTCTCCCCTCACCGGCCCTGCACGGGTCCCTCGCGTCGATGCTATGGACATGACATGTCGAGGCCTCTTAAATGCCAGGACGACGTCAGCGCCATCCCCACGCGCGCCCCCACGGCGCCTTCTTGAGGAGACCGAAGAGACTGATGAGTCGGATACGGCAGCACGTCCGAGGTTCCCGTCTCGCCACCACCGGCATCGCCGTCACCACGGCCGCACTCCTGGCGGCCGCGCTCTCCCCGGCCGCCGGCGCGGCCGACAGACCGACCCGCGCCACCGCCCTCGACAACGCGGCGGCGGTCCTCGCCGACCGGGCCGCGGCCCTGGGCCTCACCTCCGGGCAGAGCACGTCCGTCCGTGACGTGGTCGTCGACAAGGATGGCGCCCAGCACGTCCGTTACGACCGCACCTACCGCAAACTCCCCGTGCTCGGCGGGGACTTCGTCGTTCACCTGGCCCCCGACGGCACGTACCGCAGCGCGAACCGCGCGACCGGGGCGGCGATCGAACTGCCGAGCATCACCCCGAAGCTGTCCGCTCCCCAAGCCGCCGACGTCGCCGTGAACGCCCTGCGCGCGGCCAACCTCGGCGAACGCCTGAACCAGGTGAAGGCCAAGCCGCAGCTGGTCGTCGACGCCCTGCACGGCGCCCCGCGACTGGCCTGGCGGACCAACGCCGTGGGCCTGGACTCGCTCGGCAACCCGGTCGCCCGCACAGTGCTGACCGACGCGCGCACCGGCGCCCAGATCGACGCCTGGGACGCCCTGGAGACGGTCTCCGGCGACGGCAAGTCCCTGTACGGCGGCACGGTCGCGCTGGAGACGACCCAGTCGGGCTCGACGTACCAGCTCAAGGACCCGACGCGCGGGAACACGTACACCGGCGACGCGGAGAACAAGACCGACCTGTGCATCTTCGGCATCTGCTTCAGCCGCGCCCCCGCCACGCTGTTCACGGACGCCGACAACCACTGGGGGACGGGAGCCGCGGCCGACCGCGCGACGGCGGCCGTGGACGCCCAGTACGGCACCAACGTGACCTGGGACTACTACAAGAACGTGCACGGCCGCAACGGCATAGCAGGCGACGGCAAGGGCTCCTACAACCGCGTCCACTACGGCAACAACTACGCCAACGCCTTCTGGGACGACAGCTGCTTCTGCATGACGTACGGCGACGGCAACGCCACGCAGCTCGGCCCGCTGGTGGGGCTGGACGTGGCCGGCCACGAGATGTCGCACGGCGTGACGTCCAAGTCGGCGAACCTGACGTACTCGGGCGAGTCCGGCGGTCTGAACGAGGCGACGTCCGACATCTTCGGCTCGTTGGTGGAGTTCTACGCCAACAACTCCTCCGACGTCGGTGACTACCTCATCGGCGAGAAGATCGTCCGCTCCGGGTTCGGCCGGGACGCCCTGCGCTACATGGACAAGCCGAGCAAGGACGGCAGTTCGGCCGACTACTGGAGCAGCTCGGTCGGCAACCTCGACGTGCACTACTCCTCGGGAGTCGCCAACCACTTCGCCTACCTGCTCGCGGAGGGCAGCGGAACGAAGACGATCAACGGCGTCACCTACAACTCCCCGACGTCCAACGGCTCGACGGTCACCGGCATCGGCCGCGACAAGCTCGGCGCCATCTGGTACCGGGCCCTGACCGTCTACATGACGTCCTCCACCAAGTACGCGGGCGCGCGGACGGCGACCCTGAACGCCGCCCGTGACCTGTACGGCGCCGGCAGCACGGAGTACAACGCGGTGGCGGCGGCCTGGAGCGCCGTCAACGTGAACTGACCTCCACCGCTCCCGACGCCGCGGCCCGCCCCGACGACCTCCCGGGGCGGGCCGTGGCGGGAACGCGCTTCCCCCGTGGCCTGATCACCCGCTACGCTCCCTCCGCGCGCATCCGGCGCGAGCTGGGGGTACCGGGGGTAATGGGGGACATGACCGAGGAAGTCGCCGCGGCCGAGAAGGGCCCGAACGCATGGGCTCAGGCCATCGCGGCGCTGGTGGTGGTCGGCGCGCTGGGGGGCGCGCTGTACGTGATCCAGCAGAACGACGCCAAGGCCGCCGACAAGCCGGCCACCTGCCGGGCCGACGACGAGGACAAGAAGGCCGACGAGGCCGCGAAGGCGGCGCAGCGCCTCTCCGGGACGCAGTTGTGCACGGCGCTCAACCGCACGGACCTGCCGACGCTCCTCGGCACGCCGACGGAGTACGCGCGGACCGCCTACGGCAGCGACGGCTCGGTCGAGACGGGGGGAAAGAGCATCCCGTCCCCCGAGGGGACCGTCCAACTGGACACCTACACGGTGAAGTTGTCGCGGTCCTACGACGGCCTGCCGATCGGCGGGATGCAGGACCTGCTGAACGAGGCGCAGACGAAGACGATCGCGGGTCACCCCGCGGTGCTCTACTCGAGCCCGACGATCGCCATCCAGTTCAACCTGGGCGGCGGCAAGTCGCAGACCGCGCCCGGCGGCGTCGCCCGCACCCTGGTCGTCGCCCCGGACGTCAAGGACGGCGGCGGGTCCTACGAGCTCTCCATCTGGCGCCAGGACGACGTGCGTCCGGACGACACGGCACTGCTGCGCATCGCCCAGCAGGTCCTCCCCACGATCCCGGGCTGGACCACCGTCCGCTGACACGCCACCCGGCGTGGCCGCACACCGCAGCCGCACGCCGCACGCGGGCCCGGTCGCACCGTCGTCCTGGATCACGGTGACGACGGCCGGAGTCCGCCGACACGCCGGGCACGCCGGGCACGCCGCACGCGTCGGACACGCTGAAGACCGGCGCCCCCGTGGGGCGTCGGCCTTCGCGGTGCGGGAGCCGTGACGGTCAGGCGACCGGCTGCGGTTCCTCCGCGGGTGCCTCGGCGACCGGCTGCTGCGGCCGGGCGTCCCGCATGACCAGGGCCGCCAGGGCGGCCGCTGCCAGGACACCGATCGCGCTGATCGTGAAGGTCGTCGTCATCGACGCGGTGAAAGCCTCCCGGGCCGCCCGCACGAGAGTGCGGTCGCCGCCGGCCGCAGCCAACGCCCCGCCGATCGACTGCCGGGCCGCCTCGGGGGCGTCGGCCGGCATCTCGGCGGCGAATCCGCTGGTCAGCAGGGAACCGAGGATCGCGATGCCGAGCGCGGTGCCGGCCTGCTGGACGGTGTCGTTCAGGGCCGAGCCGACGCCCGCCTTGTCCGCGGGGATGGTGCCCATGAGGGCGGCGACGGCGGCGGGCATCGCGAGTCCGGCGCCGAGTCCGAGCAGTCCCAGCGCCACGGCCGGGACGGTGAAGCCGGAGTCCGCGCCGACCGTGGCGAGGAGCGCGAAGGAGGCGGCCATCACGAGCATCCCGGCCAGGACGACGAACCGGTTGCCGATCCTCCCGGCGAGGTGCACGCCCGCCCCGTTGCCGGCCAGCGCCGCGAGGGCGAACGGCAGGAAGGCGAGGCCGGCCCGGACGGGGGAGTAGCCGAGGACGAACTGCAGGTACTGGGTGAGGACCAGCAGCAGACCGCCGTTGCCGATCTGCACCAGAGCCAGCGAGAGCGAACCGCCGCTGAAGTTGCGGTGCTTGAAGAGGACCAGCGGGACCATCGGCGAGGGGGTCACGTTCTCCCAGACCACGAACCCGGCCAGGCCGAGGACGGCGACCGCGAGGCCGAGGGTGGAGCGCCCGCCGAACGCGCCGTGCAGCGGAAGCTCGATGATCCACCAGACCAGGGAGGTCATGCCGACCGCGGAGAGCACCGCGCCGAGCGGGTCGGGCTTCTGCCAGGGCGCCCTGGACTCCGGCATCAGGGTCAAGGCGGCGACGACGGCGAGCACGACGACCGGGACGTTGATCAGGAAGATCGAGTGCCAGGAGAAGTGGTCGATGAGGACGCCGCCGAGGACCGGACTGCCGACCAGGCCCAGCATGGACACCGAGCCCCACGCCGCCATCGCCCTGCCGCGCTCCTCCTCGTCGAAGACGGTGATGAGGATGGACAGCGTGGACGGCATGATCAGCGCCCCGCCGACGCCCATCGCGGTGCGGACGGCGATCACCTCGCCGGGGTCGGTGCAGAACGTGGCGGCCAGTGAGGCCGCCCCGAAAAGCGTCAGGCCGATCAGCATCACCCGTCGGCGGCCGAAACGGTCACCGAGACTTCCCGAGGTCAGCAGCAGGCCGGCGAAGACCAGGATGTAGGAGTCGAGGATCCACTGGGTGTCCTGGGCGCTCGCGCCGATGTCCTCGGTCATCGAGGGCACCGCGACGGTCAGCGCCATGCTGTCGATCGTCAGGACCAGCGTGCTCAGGCACAGCACGACCAGGATCCACCAGCGGCGGGGACTACGGGTTTCCATGACGTCCTGTCCTTTCGTCGTGCGCACGGTGTTCTCGCGATGCGCACACTGTTCCGACGGCGGCCTGCCGAGCGCTACGTACAGCGTTCCGCTCGATGCGCACACTGTACGCAGATCGGAACGGTGTGCGCAACGGGGAACTCTGTACGCTGGACGCGCACGATGTTCGCCCGTCGTCAGTCGACCCCTTTGGGAGCAGAGCCGTGGCCGCCGAGACGCAGAACCCCCGCCCCGTCCCGTCCGTGTGGGCCCGAGGGCGCCGCGAGCCCGACCAGCCCGCGCTCAGCCGGGACGCGATCGTCCGGGAGGCGGTCGCCATGCTGGACGTCGACGGCATCGAGGCGCTGAGCATGCGCAAGCTGGGCGCCCGGCTGAACGCGGGCGCGACGTCCCTCTACCGGCACGTCGCCACCAAGGACGAGCTGATGGAGCTGGCCGTGGACGAGGTCGCCGCCGAGATCCAGGTCCCCTCGGCCGACGGCCCCGACTGGCGCGCCGCCGTCGCCGAGGCCGCGGGCTCCTTCCGCGCGACCGCACTGCGGCACCCGTGGCTCGCCTCGGTGCTCGGTCAGGCGGGCCTCGCCTACCTCGGCCCCAACCTGATGTCCTTCTCGGAGCGGCTGGCCTCGCTGTTCACGGCTGCGGGGTTCGCCGAACCGGGCCGCGCCATCGAGCCCGTGCTGAGCTACGTCATGGGGGTGAGCACCACCGAGGCGGCCTGGCTCACCACGGTCGCCCGATCCGGCGAGAGCGAGGCGGACTTCGTCGCCCGCCTGATGCCCGCGGCCCAGCAGGCCGCCGCCCCCTACGCCCACCTGGCCGACGCGTACGCCGCGAGCGCCGCCGAGTCGGCCGATCCGGTGGCGCTGCGCGAGAGCAAGTTCGCCTACGGCCTGGACGTCGTGCTGGACGGCCTGGCCCTGCGCCTGCCGGACTAGGGCTCCGGAGCGTCGGGTCCGGGTCGTCAGGCTCCGGATCGTCGTGGTCCGGGTCGTCAGTCCCCGGGGCGTCGGGGTCCGGAAGGGCGGGGTCCGGAGCGGGAGTTCGGAGCAGAGGCTCTGCTAGGCGGACGGTCCCGCGAGTTCCACCCGTACCGCGCACACCTTGAACTCCGGCATCCGCGAGGTCGGGTCCAGGGCCGGGTTGGTCAGGGTGTTGGCCCGGCCCGCGCCCGGCCAGTGGAACGGCATGAAAACGGTGTCCGGGCGGATGCCCGTGGTGATCCGGGCCGGCGCCACCGCCCGTCCCCGCCGGGACACGACGGCCAGCGCATCGCCCTCGGCCGCCCCGAGCCGCGCCGCCAGGCGGGGGTGCAGCTCCACGAACGGGCCGGGCGCGGCGGCGTTCAGCTCGGCGACGCGCCGGGTCTGGGCGCCGGACTGGTACTGCGCGACCACCCGCCCGGTGGTGAGCAGCACGGGGTAGTCGTCGTCCGGTTCCTCGGCGCTCGGCCGGTGCGACACGGGCGCGAACCGGGCCCGGCCGTCCTCGGTGGCGAACCGGTCGAGGAACAGGCGGGGCGTGCCGGGCGCCGGGCGGCCGTCCTGGCCGGCCGGACAGGGCCAGAACACCCCGTCCTCCGCCGCCAGCCGTTCGTAGCTGATCCCGGAGTAGTCGGCGATCCCGCCCGCGCTGGCCCGCCGCAACTCCTCGAAGACCTCCTCGGGTTCGACGGGGAAGCCCTTCTCGACGCCCAGCCGTGCAGCCAGTTGGTGCAGCACCGCCAGGTCGCTGCGCACGCCCTCCGGGGCGGTGACCGCCTGCCGGCGCAGCAGCACCCTCCCCTCCAGGCTGGTCGTCGTCCCCGTCTCCTCCGCCCACTGGGCGACGGGCAGGACGACGTCCGCGAGCGCCGCCGTCTCGGACAGGACGACGTCGCAGACGGCGAGGAAGTCGAGGGACTTCAGGCGTTGCTCGATGTGCGCGGCGTGCGGCGCGGACACCACCGGGTTGGACCCCATGAGCAGCAGCGACCGGACGTCGGACCCCAGGGCGTCCAGGAGTTCGTACGCGCTGCGACCGGGACCGGGCAGCGAGTCCGGGTCGACGCCCCACACCTCGGCCACGTGCCGGCGGGCCGCCGGGTCGTCCAGCTTGCGGTAGCCGGGCAGCTGGTCGGCCTTCTGGCCGTGCTCGCGCCCGCCCTGCCCGTTGCCCTGCCCGGTCAGGCAGCCGTAGCCGCTGAGCGGCCGCCCCGCCCGGCCCGTCGCCAGGCACAGGTTGATCCACGCGCCGACCGTGTCGGTGCCCTTGGACTGCTGCTCGGGCCCGCGCGCGGTGAGCACCATCGCGGCCTCGGGCTCGCAGAACAGCCTTACGGTCTCCCGTAGTTGTGGAACGGACACCCCCGTGATCCGTTCCACGTACTCCGGCCAGTGGGCCATGGCGGCCGCCCGGGCGTCCTCCCAGCCGACGGTGCGCTCGCGCACGTAGTCCTCGTCGACCCGCCCTTCGGTGACGATCAGGTGCAGCAGGCCGAGGGCGAGCGCGAGATCCGTCCCGGGCCGCGGCGCCAGATGCAGGTCGGCCTGCTCGGCGGTCTTGGTGCGGCGCGGGTCGATGACGATCAGCGTGCCGCCGTTCTCCCGCAGTTCGCTGAAGAACCGCAGAGCGGGAGGCATGGTCTCGGCGAGGTTGGAGCCGACCAGGATCACACAGCCCGTGCGCGGGATGTCCTCCAGCGGGAAGGGCAGTCCCCGGTCGAGTCCGAACGCCTTCATCCCGGCCGCCGCCGCGGACGACATGCAGAACCGGCCGTTGTAGTCGATCTGCGAGGTGCCGAGCACCACCCGGGCGAACTTGCCGAGCGCGTACGCCTTCTCGTTCGTCAGCCCGCCGCCGCCGAACACACCGAGCGCGTCGGCCCCGTGCGCGGCCCGCACCCGGCCCAGTTCCCCGGCGATCCGGTCCAGCGCCTGGTCCCAGGAGGCCGGCACGAGCGAGTCGCCGGACCGTACGAGAGGCGAGGTCAGCCGGACGCCCGGGGCCAGCACCGCCGCCGCCGTGCGCCCCTTGCCGCACAGCGCTCCCCGGTTCACCGGGAAGCCGGTGCGCTCGACCACCTCGACGCCTCCCGCGGGCAGAGGCGACAGGGCCATCCCGCACTGCAGGGCGCAGTACGGGCAGTGGGTGGGCGTCGAGGCGGTCGGCATGCCCCCAGCGTGCGTCGCCTGTGTTACACGCCGTGCGGCCTCCTGTTACGGCGGTGTGCTGGCACCCTCCCCGAGTGCCGCGTCCCGGAGTGAGGCACAGGGCGCCCCGCCCTTGAGTCGTCGCCGACCCGCACGAACGTTGCCCCTGTGGACGAAGACGCCGCAAGTGACTCATTCCGTCCAGTGGATGTCCGGTTGCGCATGCTTGAAGGTTGAAAAGGCGCCGATACAGTCGAGTGCGCGCACGACCCGCACGACCCGCACGGCGCAGGACCACGCAGAACCACGCACGGCGCACGACCCCCTGCGCGGCGCTCCACCCCTGCACGGCGCACGACTCCGCACGGCGTCAGACCGCACGCCGCACGACCCGCACGCCGCAGCCCCCGAACGGCGTTCGCACCCCGGGTGAGCCGTCCGACGTCCGGGCACGCCCCGTCGCCGGCCATGTCACCTGCATCCCCGAAGCAGCCTGGAGGTCACCCCACCATGCCTCTGCGCCATCTCACCCCCCGTGACCAGGATCTCTTCTGGCGCTACGGCCGCGGCCCCGCCGTCGACGTCCCGGACCCGCTGGTCCACCGCGCCGTCGAACGGCACGCCGCCGCCGCGCCGCACGCCGTCGCCGCCGAACACCGCGGCACGACCCTCACCTACGGCGAGCTCAACCGGTACGCCGACGCCCTCGCCGCCCGGCTGGTCCACGAGGGCGTCCGCCCCGGTGACCACGTCGGCCTCTTCGTCCGCCGCTCGCTGCCGATGCTCGTCGGCCTGCTCGGCATCCTGAAGGCGGGCGCGGCCTACGTCCCCCAGGACATCGGCCTCGCGCCCGCCGCCCAGCTCGCCCACGTCGTCCGGGCCGCGGCCACCCGCGTCGTGCTCACCCAGCGCGCACACGTCGGCCGGATCCCGCGCGGCCCCCGCGTCCTCGCCCTCGACGAACCCCTCCCGCGCGCCACCGCGCCCCGCCCCCGCATCGACCCCGACGACGGCTGCTACGTCCTGTTCACCTCCGGCACGACCGGCTGCCCCAACGGCGTGAAGGTCACCCACCGCAACGTCGCCAACCTCCTGTGCACCGAACCCGGCGGCCTCGGCATCCGCCCGGGCGACCGGGTGGCCCAACTCCTCAACATCGCCTTCGACATGGCCGCCTGGGAGATCCTCGGCTGCCTGGCCCACGGCGCCACCCTGGTCGTCCGCGGCAAGGACATCGCGGCGGCCGCGCGCACCGCCACCGTGCTCGTCGCCACCCCGACCGTGCTCGCCGGCATCGACCCGGCGTCCTGCCCCCGGGTGCGCACGGTGGCCGTCGCCGGCGAGCCCTGCCCGCGCCCGCTCGCCGACGCCTGGGCGGCCCGGGCCGCCTTCCACAACTGCTGCGGCCCCACCGAGACGACCATCGTGAACACGATGAGCCGGCACGCCCCGGCCGCCCCGCTGCTCACCATCGGCCGTCCCACCCCGAACAACACCGTCTACGTCCTCGACGCCGACCGCCGCGCCCTGCCCGTCGGCGAGGTCGGTGAGATGTGGGCCGGCGGCGACTGCGTCTCGGCCGGCTACCTCGGCAACGACGAACTGAACGCCGAGCGCTACGCACCCGATCCGTTCCTCGGCGGGGGGCGCCGGATGTTCCGTACCCGGGACCTCGGCCGCTGGACGCCCGGCGGCGAACTCGAACACCTCGGCCGCACCGACGACCAGGTCAAGGTGCGCGGGTTCCGCGTCGAGCTGGACTCCGTGTCGTCGGTCCTCGAAGGCGTTCCGGGCTGTACCCGGGCGGTGACCCTGCGGCGCGACGCCCGCAGCCTGGTCTCCTTCGTCTGCCCGGCCGACGTGGACCCGGACGCGGCCCGCCGCGCGGTGGCGGACGCACTGCCGTACTACTGCGTGCCCGAAGATGTCATGCCCATGACGTCACTGCCGGAGACGGACCGCGGAAAGATCGACAAGCCGGCGCTGCTGGAGCTGGCCCGGCAGCGGACGGCGGTGGCCGCCCGATGACGACGTCCTCTTCCCCGCCCCCCTCCCCGCCCGCGTCCCCGGTACCGCCCTCGTCCCCGCTTCCCGCGCCCTCCGCCCCCGCCCCCGCCCCCGCCCCCGCCTCCGACTCCGACTCGGCCCCCGTCTCCGCTTCGCCGTCCCCGGACGGGCGGTCCGTCGAGCTGCCCCCGCCGCTGTCCGCGCCCAGGCGTCTGCTCAAGCACCCGCGGCTGATGCACCACAACCGCCTCGCGGCGCTGGTGCTGCTGGCCAACCTGGCCTACGCGTACGGGAGTCGGCCCCTGTCGGCGGAGACCCTGGCGCACGCGTCCCTCGCCAACCTCGCCCTGGCCGTCCTGGTCCGCCAGCAGTACGTCATCAACCTGCTGTTCCGGCTGGCGACCTCGGCCCCGACGCACTGGCCGCTGCGGCTGCGCTGGACGCTGGGCAAGGTCTACCACTTCGGCGGACTGCACGTGGGCGCAGCGCTGGCGGGAGCGGCCTGGTTCCTGTCGCTGACGCTCCGGACGACCGACGGCTCGCTGCGGGTCGTCGGCTGGACCCTGGCGACGCTGCTCGCCGTGATCGTCGCCACCGCCCTGCCGCCCTTCCGCTCCCGCCACCACGACCACTTCGAGAAGATCCACCGCTTCGGCGGCTGGGCCGCCCTCGCCCTCTTCTGGACGCACACGCTGATGTCGGCTCCCGGCCCCGGGCCGGTGTCCGTGCTGGCGCTGGTCACCTTCAGCGTCGCGCTGCCCTGGCTGCGACTGCGCAGGGTGGACGTCCGTCTCGAACGCCCTTCCCGTCATGTGGCGTTGGCGCGCTTCGACCACGGCGTGACGCCCTTCGCCGGCTCCTCGACCGCGATCAGCCGCAGCCCGCTGAAGGAGTGGCACTCCTTCGCCAACGTCCCGGCCCCCGGCGAGTCCGGCTTCCGTCTCACCGTCTCGCGGGCGGGCGACTGGACCGGCGCCTTCATCGACGACCTGCCGCGGAAGGTGTGGACGAAGGGCATCACCACCGCCGGGGTCGCCAACATCGAGGTCCTGTTCACGAAGGTGGTCTACGTGGCGACCGGCAGCGGCATCGGCCCCTGCCTGCCGCATCTGCTGGCCGCCGAGGTCCCCTCCCGGCTGGTCTGGGCGACCCGCGATCCACGGGCGACCTACGGCGACGCCCTGGTCGACGAGATCCTCGCCGCCCAGCCCCACGCCGTCGTCCATGACACCTCCCGGAGCGGCAAGCCCGACATGGTGGCCCTCGCGTACGCCGCCTACCACGACTTCGGGGCGGAGGCGGTGATCTGCATCTCCAACAAGAAGCTGACCTGGCAGGTGGTGCACGGGCTGGAACGGCGCGGGATTCCGGCGTACGGCGCGATCTGGGACTCGTGAGCCCCGGACGAGAGCCCGGACAAGGCCCGGGCACGGGCCCGGACACACAAGGGAAGGCAGGCGACACGATGGACAACCTGAAGCTGGAGCGCGCGGGCGGGGTCGTGACGGTCCGTCTGCACCGACCGCACGTCCTCAACGCGCTGAACGCGGAACTGCTGGCCGAACTCCTGCACGTACTGAGCCCGTTGGACGCGGACGACTCCGTCGGATGCGTCGTCGTCACCGGTTCCGAGCGGGCCTTCGCGGCCGGCGCCGACATCCGGGAGATGGCGGGGAAATCGGCCGTGGAGATGGCACGGGAGGACTACTTCTCCGCCTGGGAGGACTTCGCGGACCTGCGCACCCCGCGGATCGCCGCGGTGAGCGGCGTCGCCCTCGGCGGAGGCTGTGAACTGGCGATGATGTGCGACCTGGTGATCGCGGGGGAGTCGGCGGTGTTCGGGCAGCCGGAGATCAAACTGGGGGTGATCCCGGGCATCGGCGGCACCCAGCGCCTGACCCGCCTGATCGGCCGGCCCAAGGCGATGGACCTGGTCCTCACCGGCCGCACGATGGACGCCCGTGAGGCGGAACGCGCGGGCCTGGTCTCCCGGGTGGTCCCCGACGACCGGGTCCTGCCCGAGGCGTGGGAGGCGGCGGCGGCCGTCGCGTCGTACGGGGGCGCGGCGGTGCGGGCGGCCCGCGAGTGCGTGGACCGGGCGCTGGAAACCGGTCTGCGGGACGGCATCCGCTACGAACGCCGCGTCTTCCACGCCCTGTTCGCGACGGACGACCAGAAGGAGGGGATGGCCGCGTTCCTCGAGAAGCGCCGGCCGCGCTTCACCGGACGCTGACGCTCCCCGTGCGGCGGGCACGAGGAGTACGAGAAGTCGAGGGGTACGGGGAGCACCGCGGGCATGGCGGACCGGGCGGGCACGGAAAGCGCACCTCGCGCCCGCCCGCCCCCGGATCGCCCCGGCGCCTCACCTGGCGGCCGCGGACGCCCGGGACACCCCCTGCTCCTTCGGCCCGAGGAAGCGGGGATCCGGTTCGAACACCGCGTCCAGGGCCGCCTTGCCGGCCGCCAGGACCTCCCGGGCGCCCCCGTAGTACCAGGTGACGTCGTGCTTGGCGGCGACGCCGACGCCGTAGGAGTCGACGCCCGCCGCCTCGCACAGGGCGACCGCCCGCCGGATGTGGAAGTCCTGGCTGATCAGCACGGCCGCGTCGACGCCGAAGATCTTCTTGGCGCGCACGCACGAGTCCCAGGTGTCGAACCCGGCGTAGTCGCTGACGATCCGCCGGTCCGGCACGCCGTGTCTCGTCAGATAGGCGCGCATCGCGTCGGGCTCGTCGTAGTCCTCGCGGCTGTTGTCGCCCGTCACGAGGACGACCTCGATCCGGCCGGCCCGGTACAGCTTCGCCGCCGCGTCCAGCCGGTGCGCGAGGTACGGCGACGGCTCGCCGTCCCACAGCCCCGCCCCGAAGACGACGGCGACCTCGCGGCGCGGCGCCTGCGCCGTCGTGCCGATCCGGTCGGACGTCGACACGTACAGCCAGGTGGCCGGCAGCAGCGCCAGCACGCACCCGGCCATCACGGCCTGCACCAGCCGGCGCCGCCCGGCGCGGGTGCGCGGCAGCCGCGGTCGACGGATGTTCATGAGATCCCCCCAGTCGAACTCCCCTTCGGCCAGGGAAGACGTGACGGGCGGTGATCCGGTTCGCCCTTGCGGCCATGTGTCCCGCGCCTCACACACGTCCCGCCCCGGCGGTGAACCCCCGGAAAACAGTCGTGACGGTCAGGCAACGGGGGTGCAACCTCGGCCCGCCAGGATGGGTGCATGAGCCAGCCACGTCTCGTCCACCTCGACGGCCGCCGGCGACCCGGCCCGCCCGCGCTGGTCGTCGTCGCCCACGGCAGCCGTGACCCGCGCGCCCTGAGCAGCGTCCGCGCGCTCCTGGACGTCGTCCGCGCCGAGCGCCCCGGCCTGGCGGTCCACCTCGGGCACATCGAGCTGAACGAGCCCCTGCTCACGGACACCCTGGCCGGTCTGGACGCCCGCGGCACGACGGACGCCGTCCTCGTCCCGCTCCTCCTCGCCCGTGGCCACCACGTCAAGCACGACATCCCCGAGACGGCGGCGCGGGCCCGGGTACGCACGCGCGTGGCCGCGCCGCTGGGACCGCACCCGCTGCTGGCGCAGACCCTGCACGAGCGCCTGACCGAGGCCGGCTGGCGCGCGCCGGCGACCGAGCGGGAGCGCCGGTCGAGCGCGGTGGTGCTGGCGGCCGCCGGCTCCCGCGACCCCGACGCGGCGACCGACACACGCCGCACGGCACGGCTGCTCGCCGAACGGCTGGGCGTGCCGGTGGTCCCCGCCTACGCGTCGACGGCGGCCCCGACGGTCGCGACGGCGCTGCGGGCCCTGGCGGCGCGAGGCCGCGACCGGGTGGCGGTGGCCTCCTGCTTCACGGCCCCCGGACGCTTCGCGACGGAGGCCGCGCAGGCGGCCCCGTGGATCGCCGCGGCCCCGCTGGGCGTCCACCCCCTGATGGCGAGCCTCCTGCTCCACCGCTACGACCGGGCCCTGGCGGCGGACGGCAGGAGCGACGCGGCCTGAGGGGCGCGCGGAAGCACGCGCCCCGCCACAGACGCCACGAACGCGCCCCCCACGGGACCCGGCAGGCGAGTAGCGCCCCGATTGTCACTCCCGCCGCTTACTGTCGAATCATGGAAGGCACCGCACACCCCGACACCGCCTATGACCCGACGTCAGTCGCCCGCTGGGCCCCCGAGCCCGACAAACGCCCCGGCCGTACCGCCTTCCAACGCGACCGCGCGCGCGTCCTGCACTCGTCGGCGCTCAGAAGGCTCGCGGCCAAGACACAGGTGGTCACCCCGGGAGAGCGCAGCCCCGAGTGGGACGCGACGCCGCGCACGCGCCTCACCCACTCCCTCGAGTGCGCCCAGGTGGGCCGGGAGCTCGGGGCAGCCCTGGGCTGCGACCCGGACCTGGTCGAGGCCGCCTGCCTCTCCCACGACCTCGGCCATCCGCCCTTCGGCCACAACGGCGAGCAGGCCCTCAACGACTTCGCGCGGGACTGCGGCGGCTTCGAGGGCAACGCCCAGTCGCTGCGCCTGCTGACCAGGATCGAGCCCAAGCGCTTCACGGAGGACGGGTCCGTGGGCCTCAACCTCACCCGGGCCACCCTCGACGCCGCCACCAAGTACCCCTGGCCGCGGGGCGGCCACCCCACCGACGCCGGCTCGCCCAAGTTCGGCGTCTACGACGACGACCGGCCCGTCTTCGACTGGGTCCGCCAGGAGGCCCCCGGCACGCGCACGTGCTTCGAGGCCCAGGTCATGGACTGGGCCGACGACGTGGCGTACTCCGTCCACGACGTGGAGGACGGCCTGCACGCGGGCCACATCGACCCCAACTGCCTGCACGCCGAACCGGAACGCCAGGAGATCTTCCGGGTCGCCGTCGGCCGCTACGTGCCCGCCGGCACCGACCCGGCGGAGCTCGCCGCCGCCCTGGACCGCCTCCAGGACCAGGCGTGGTGGCCGCACGGCTACGACGGCACGGCGGTGGCCCAGGCCCGCCTCAAGGACGCCACCAGCCAGCTCATCGGCCGTTTCTGCCTCGCCGCCGAGGGCGCCACGCGCGCGCGGCACCACGCCGGCCGCCTCACGCGTTACGGCGCCGAACTCGTCGTCCCGCACGAGACCCGCCTGGAGTGCGCGGTCCTCAAGGCCGTCGCCGACCGGTACGTCATGCAGCGCGCCGAGCAGGAACGCCTGCGCGCCGACCAGCGCGTCGTCATCGGCGAACTCGCCGAGGCCCTCACCGCCCGCGCCCCCGACGGCCTCGACCCCCAGTTCCGGGCGCTGTTCGAGCGGGCCGACGACGACCGCGCCCGCAAACGCGTCGTCGTCGACCAGATCGCGTCCCTCACCGACGCCTCCGCCCGCTCGCTCCACCGCCGGCTGACGGCGCACACCAGACGCTGACCGGGAGCGCCCCGTCCGTCCCGTGCGCCCAAACGGGCCGGAACGCGCCACGGCGTGCCGTGATCGGGCACGTCCCCCTTCCCCCATCACGCTGCGTGCGGGACGCTCGCATATGGCGGCACGCTCAACGAGGAGGCATCACGTGGTCGACGCGGATCAGACATTCGTCATCGTCGGAGGAGGCCTGGCCGGCGCGAAGGCGGCCGAAACGCTGCGAGCGGAGGGCTTCACCGGCCGCGTGATACTGATCTGCGACGAACGCGACCACCCCTACGAGCGGCCGCCGCTGTCCAAGGGCTATCTGCTCGGCAAGGAGCCGCGCGAGAGCGTCTTCGTGCACGAGCCCGCCTGGTACGCGCAGAACGACATCGAGCTGCACCTCGGCCAGACCGTCGACGCGATCGACCGCACCGCGAAGACGGTCCGCTTCGGCGACGACGGCACGCTCGCCCACTACGACAAGCTGCTGCTGGCCACCGGCGCCGAGCCGCGCCGCCTGGACATCCCGGGCACCGACCTGGCCGGCGTTCACCACCTGCGCCGGCTCGCGCACGCCGAGCGCCTCAAGGGCGTCCTCGCGGCCCTCGGCCGGGACAACGGCCACATCGTGATCGCCGGCGGCGGCTGGATCGGGCTGGAGATCGCGGCGGCGGCCCGTGAGTACGGCGCCGAGGTCACCGTCGTCGAACCCGAGCCGACACCGCTGCACGGGGTCCTCGGCCCCGAGCTCGGCAGCGTCTTCGCCGACCTGCACCGGGAGCATGGCGTCCGCTTCCACTTCGGCGCCCGGCTCACCGAGATCGTCGGGCAGGACGGCATGGTCCTCGCCGCCCGCACCGACGACGGCCAGGAGCACCCGGCGCACGACGTCCTCGCGGCGATCGGCGCGGCCCCGCGCACGGCCCTCGCCGAGGCGGCCGGCCTGGAGATGGCCGACCGCGCCCACGGAGGCGGCGTCGCCGTGGACGCGACGCTGCGCACCTCGGACCCCGACATCTACGCGGCCGGCGACGTCGCGTCCTTCCCGCACGGCCTGTTCGACACCCGGCTGCGCGTCGAGCACTGGGCGAACGCCCTGAACGGCGGCCCGGCGGCCGCCCGCGCCATGCTCGGCAAGGAGGTGGCGTACGACCGCGTGCCCTATTTCTTCTCCGACCAGTACGACCTGGGCATGGAGTACAGCGGCTGGGCGCCGCCGGGCTCGTACGACGAGGTCGTGATCCGCGGCGACGCGGCCAAGCGCGAGTTCATCGCGTTCTGGGTGAAGTCGGGCAGGGTGCTGGCCGGGATGAACGTGAACGTGTGGGACGTCACGGAGCCCGTCCAGAAGCTGATCTCCGCCCGGACCCCGGTGGACACGCAGGCCCTGGCCGACCCCCACGTCCCTCTGGACGGTCTCCTCCCGTGAGTGTCGGTGCGCCCCCGTAGAATCACCACGTGGCAGGACGGATCAACGACGAGGACGTGAAGGCTGTTCGGGACGCGGTCCCGATCGACGCCGTGGTGTCCGAGTACCTCCAGCTGCGGGGCGCGGGCGGCGGCAACCTCAAGGGCCTGTGTCCGTTCCACGACGAGAAGTCGCCGTCCTTCCAGGTCAGCCCGAGCAAGGGGCTCTTCCACTGCTTCGGCTGCCAGGAGGGCGGCGACACCATCACGTTCGTGATGAAGGTCGACCACCTCACCTTCTCCGAGGCGGTCGAGCGGCTCGCCGCCCAGGCCGGCATCACCCTGCGTTACGAGGAGGGCGGCTACAACCCCTCCCACCAGCGCGGCGAACGCATCCGCCTGGTCGAGGCCCACAAGATGGCCGCCGAGTGGTACGCGGAACAGCTCGCCCTCAGCCCGGAGGCCGACACCGGCCGGCTCTTCCTCGCCGAGCGCGGGTTCGACCAGGCCGCCGCCGTCCACTTCGGCGTCGGCTACAGCCCCCAGGGCTGGGACCACCTCACCCGCTTCCTGCGCGGCAAGGGCTTCACCGACAAGGAACTGCTCCTGTCCGGGCTCGCCCAGGAGGGGCGCCGCGGACCCATCGACCGCTTCCGGGGCCGTCTGATGTGGCCCATCCGCGACATCGGCGGGGAGGTCGTCGGCTTCGGCGCGCGCAAGCTCTACGAGGCCGACAACGGGCCCAAGTACCTCAACACGCCCGACACGGCGATCTACCGGAAGTCCCAGGTCCTCTACGGCATCGACCTCGCGAAGAAGGACATCGCCAAGTCCAGCCGCGCCGTCGTCGTCGAGGGCTACACCGACGTCATGGCCTGCCACCTGGCCGGCGTCACCACCGCCATCGCGACCTGCGGCACGGCCTTCGGCGGCGACCACATCAAGATCCTGCGCCGGCTGCTGATGGACAACGGCAGCGCCCGCGTGATCTTCACCTTCGACGGCGACGCGGCCGGCCAGAAGGCGGCCCTGCGCGCCTTCGAGGACGACCAGAAGTTCGCCGCCGAGACGTACATCGCCATCGCACCCGACGGCATGGACCCCTGCGACCTGCGCCTCGCCAAGGGCGACGAGGCGGTCGCCGACCTGATCCAACCCCGCACCCCGCTCTTCGAGTTCGCACTCCGCCAGATCGTCGTCCGCTACGACCTCGACACCCCGGCGGGCCGCGCCGCCGCCCTCGACGAGGCCGCGCCCATCGTCGCCCGGATCAAGAACAGCGGCGCCCAGCACGAGGTCGCCGTCCAGCTCGCCGGCATGCTCGGCATCCTGGACACCCAGTTCGTCGTCAAGCGGGTCGCCCAGCTGGCCCGTTGGGCCCGCGACCGGGGCGGCAAGGGCCCGGCGGCGCCGCCCGGCCGCGGCCCCCAGCAGTACGAGGCCTCCCCCCGCCAGGCCCCCGGCCCGGCCCTCACCCTGCGCAACCCCGTCTACGCGACGGAACGCGAGCTGCTCAAGCTCGCCCTGCAGCGCCCGGAGCTGGTCTCCCCGGCCTTCGACGCCTACGGGGCCGACGAGTTCACCGCCGCGCCCTACGCCGCCGTCCGCCAGGCCGTCCTCGACGCGGGCGGCGCCGAGCTCGGCGTCCAGGACGGCTCCGAGTACCTGGTCCGCGTCCGTGACATGGCCCCCGACGACGCCGTCCGCGCGATGGTCACCGAACTCGCGGTCGAGCCGATCATGCGCCGCACCGTCGACGAGGTGTACGCGGGCAACGTCCTGGTACAGGTGCGCCGCCGCGCCGTCGAGCGCCGCGTCCAGGAGATCCAGATCACCGTCAAACGGCTGGAGGCGGGCGGCGACCCGGCGCAGCTGGCAGCGGCGAAGAACGAGCTGTGGGTCCTCCAGCAGTACGACCAGGCGCTGAAGGTGCACGGCCCCGACGCCCTCTGAACAGCGCGTCACGGTCCGGAATCAAAAAGTCACCGCACGCCCCTCGTGGCGACGATGTGCCGTACGCCACACTGGGTCCGGTGCCTGAGTCCTCGGAGCGGCCCCCCAGTACCGCCGCCGCTCACCTCAGCAGCGATCATCCTGGAGGTCGCCCCCGTGCAGACCCAGACCCGGACCCTCACCCCGACCGACAGCACCGCCGACAGCGCGCCCGACGGCACGGAACCGGACGCCGAGTCCGACGTCCTGGTCGCGGTCCCGCCGCAGAACCGCGCCGCGCACCACCCGGAGTCGACGACCGCCGCGACGGCGGACGCCGACCCCGACAGCGACGCCGAGCCCGCGGACCCGCCGCCCGAGGCGCTCGCGGAAGGCCCCGAGCCCGAACCCGTCGAGGCCCCGCGCCGGGCCCGCGTCACCGAGAGCGCCGGCCCGTCCTCCGACCTGTTCCGGCAGTACCTGCGGGAGATCGGCCGCATCCCGCTGCTCACCGCGGCCGAGGAGGTGGAGCTGGCCCGTCGCGTGGAGGCCGGCCTGTTCGCCGAGGAGAAGCTGGCGTGCTCCGCCGACCTGGCCGGCGAGCTCGCCCTCGACCTCGACCGGCTGGTCGTCATGGGACGGATGGCCAAACGCCGCCTCATCGAGTCCAACCTGCGGCTCGTGGTGTCCGTCGCCAAGCGGTACGTCGGCCGCGGGCTCACCATGCTCGACCTCGTCCAGGAGGGCAACCTCGGCCTGATCAGGGCCGTCGAGAAGTTCGACTACGCCCGCGGCTACAAGTTCTCCACCTACGCCACCTGGTGGATCCGGCAGGCCATGTCCCGCGCGCTGGCCGACCAGGCCCGCACCATCCGCGTCCCGGTCCATGTCGTCGAGCTCATCAACCGGGTCGTCCGCGTCCAGCGCCGGATGCTCCAGGAGCGCGGCTACGAGCCCACGGCGGAGGAGGTGGCCGCCCAGCTCGACCTGCTGCCGGAGCGCGTCGGAGAGGTCCTGCGGCTCGCCCAGGAGCCCGTCTCCCTGCACGCCCCGGTGGGCGAGGAGGACGACGTGGCCCTCGGTGACCTCATCGAGGACGGCGACGCGGCCAGCCCCGTGGAGTCGGCGGCCTTCCTGCTGCTGCGCGAGCACCTGGAGGCCGTGCTCTCCACGCTCGGCGAACGCGAGCGGAAGGTCGTCCAGTTACGTTACGGACTGGCCGACGGCCGCCCGCGCACCTTGGAGGAGATCGGCCGCATCTTCGGCGTGACACGCGAGCGGATACGGCAGATCGAGTCGAAGACCCTCAACAAACTGCGCGACCACGCCTTCGCGGACCAGCTCAGGGGCTACCTGGACTGAGCCGGCGCCGACCGGGCGGGCCGCCCGCAGTCACCCGTTGCGAGCGGCCCCCACGACACGGCACGGCGCGGGGCCGGCCGTGCGTACGTCGCGGTCAGTCGACCTCCGCCACCGCCTCCGCGAACTGCGCCTTGTACAGCCGGGCGTAGGCCCCGTCCGCCGACAGCAGGTCGCCGTGCGCGCCCTGCTCCACGATCGAGCCGTTCTCCATCACCAGGATCGTGTCGGCGTCCCGGATGGTCGACAGCCGGTGCGCGATGACGAACGACGTGCGGCCGTGGGCCAGCTTCGCCATCGCCTTCTGGATCAGCACCTCGGTGCGGGTGTCGACGGAGCTGGTGGCCTCGTCGAGCACCAGGATCGTCGGGTCGGACAGGAACGCCCGCGCGATGGTGATCAGCTGCTTCTCACCCGCGCTGACCCCGCTGCCCTCGTCGTCGATCACGGTGTCGTAGCCGTCGGGCAGCGTGCGGACGAACCGGTCGGCGTGCGCGGCCCGCGCCGCCTCTTCGATCTCGCCCCGGGTGACCTCCCGCGACGCGCCGTACGCGATGTTCTCCGCGATGGTGCCGCCGAACAGCCAGGTGTCCTGCAGCACCATGCCGATCCCCGCGCGCAGCTCGGCACGGGACATCCGCGCTATGTCGACGCCGTCGAGGGTGATGCGTCCGCCGGAGACGTCGTAGAACCGCATGAGCAGGTTCACCAGAGTCGTCTTGCCGGCGCCCGTCGGACCGACGATGGCGACCGTGTGGCCGGGCTCCACCGTCAGCGACAGGTCCTCGATCAGCGGCTTCTGCGGGTCGTAGCGGAAGGAGACGCCCTCCAGCGCCACCCGTCCGCGCAGCTCCTCGGGCCGCTCGGCGGCCACCGGGTCCGCCTCCTGCTCCGCCGCGTCCAGGATCTCGAAGACCCGCTCGGCCGAGGCGACGCCCGACTGCACCAGGTTCGCCATCGACGCGACCTGCGTCAGCGGCATCGAGAACTGGCGGGAGTACTGGATGAACGCCTGCACGTCGCCGATGGACAGCGAGCCCGACGCGACGCGCAGCCCGCCGACCACCGCCACCAGCACGTAGTTGAGGTTCGACACGAACATCATCAGCGGCTGCATGACACCGCTGTTGAACTGCGCCCTGAACCCGGCCTCGTACAGCGCGTCGTTCTGCTCGGCGAACTGCTCGGCCGACTGCTGCTGACGGCCGAACACCTTCACCAGGTTGTGACCGGTGTACATCTCCTCGATGTGCGCGTTGAGCTTGCCGGTGGAGCGCCACTGCTGCACGAAGTGCGGCTGCGACCGCTTGCCCACCCGGGTGGCGACGACCGCCGACAGCGGCACGGTGACGAGGGCCACCAGCGCCAGCAGCCACGACACCCAGAACATCATCGCCAGCACGCCGATGATCGTCAGCAGCGAGTTGATGAGCTGCCCCATCGACTGCTGGAGCGTCTGTCCGATGTTGTCGATGTCGTTGGTCGCGCGGGACAGCACCTCGCCGCGCTGCCGCTTGTCGAAGTACGACAGCGGCAGCCGCGACAGCTTCGTCTGCACGTCCTCGCGCATCCGGAACATCGTGCGGTTGACGGTCCTGTTGACCAGGCGCGTCGCCGCCGCCATCAGCAGCCCCGCGACCAGGAACACCCCGACCGCGACCAGCAGCACTTCGCCGACCGAGCCGAAGTCGATGCCCTTGCCGGGCGTGAAGTCGGTGCTTCTGAGCATGTCGGCGACACCGCTGTCACCGCGCTCCCGAATCGCGTCGAGGGCCTGCTCCTTGGTCGCCCCGGCCGGCATCTCCCGGCCGACGATGCCCGCGAAGACGAGGTCGGTGGCCTTGCCGAGGATCTTCGGTCCCACCACGTTGAGGCCGACGCTGAGCACGACGCAGAACAGCATCAGGCAGAGCGTCAGCCGTTCCGGCCGGAACCGGGCGAGCAACCGCCTGCCGGACACCTTGAAGTCCAGCGAGCGGTTCTCGGGACCTCCGCCGGCCATCATGCGCCCCATGGGCCCGGCCATCAGGCAGCCTCCGCTTCCGTGAGCTGGGAGAGCACGATCTCCCGGTAGGTCTCGTTGTCCGCCATCAGCTCGCGGTGGGTTCCCGTGCCGACGACCCGGCCCTCGTCGAGGACGATGATCCGGTCGGCGTCGCGGATGGTCGCCACCCGCTGGGCGACGATCACCACGGTGGCCTCGGCGGTCTCCCGCCCGAGCGCCGCCCGCAGCGCCGCGTCGGTGGCGTAGTCGAGGGCCGAGAAGGAGTCGTCGAACAGATAGATCTCCGGCCGCTGCACGAGCGTGCGGGCGATCGCCAGCCGCTGCCGCTGACCGCCGGAGACGTTGGTGCCGCCCTGCGCGACGGGGGAGTCGAGGCCGTTCTCCAGCTTGCTGACGAAGTCCTTGGCCTGCGCCACCTCCAGCGCGTGCCACAGTTCCTCGTCGGTGGCGTCCGGATTGCCGTACCGCAGGTTGCTGGCGACCGTGCCCGCGAACAGGTACGGCTTCTGCGGCACGAGACCGACGGTCCTCGCCAGCAGCACCGGGTCGACCTCGTCCACGGCCACCCCGTCGACGAGCACCTCCCCCTCGGTGGCGTCGAACAGCCGTGGCACCAGCCCGAGGAGCGTGGACTTGCCGCTGCCGGTCGAGCCGATCACGGCCGTCGTCTCACCGGGGCGGGCCACCAGCTCGACGGCCTTCAGGACGGGCTCCTCGGCGCCGGGATAGCGGAACCCGGCGCCCCGGATCTCCAGATGCCCGTGCCGCCGCAGTTCGGTGACGGGAGCCACCGGCGGAACCACGGACGACGAGGTGTCCAGCACCTCCTGGATGCGCTCGGCGCACACCTCCGCACGCGGCACCTGCATGAACATGAAGGTGGCCATCATCACGGACATCACGATCTGCATGAGGTAGGCGAGGAACGCGGTCAGGTCGCCGATCTGCATCCCGCCGCTGTCGATCCGGTGCGCGCCGAACCACACCACCGCGATCGACGACAGGTTCACCGTGGTCATGACCACCGGGAACATCAGCGCCAACAGGTTGCCGGTCTTCAGCGAGATGCCGGTGAGATCGGCGTTGGCCTCCCGGAACCGCTGCTGCTCGTACTCGTCCCGCACGAACGCGCGGATGACCCGGTTGCCGGTGATCTGCTCGCGCAGCACCCGGTTCACGGTGTCCAGCTTCACCTGCATCGACCGGAACAGCGGCCGCAGCCGGCGCACGATCAGCGTCACGCAGATGCCCAGGGTCGGCACGACCGCGACGAGCACCGCGGACAGCGGCACGTCCAGGCCGAGCGCCAGTACGATGCCGCCCACGCACATGATGGGCGCCGACGCCATCAGCGTGAACGTCATCAGGGCCAGCATCTGGATCTGCTGGACGTCGTTGGTCGTCCGGGTGATCAGCGACGGCGCGCCGAACTGGCCGAGCTCCCGGGCCGAGAAGGACTGCACCCGGTCGAAGACGGCCGCCCGCACGTCCCGGCCGAGCGCGGCCGCGGTCCTGGCGCCGTAGTACACGGCGCCGATGTTGCACACGACCTGCGCCAGCGACACGGCGATCATCACGCCGCCGAACGTCAGGATGTAACCGGTGTCTCCCTCGACGACGCCGTTGTCGATGATGTGCGCGTTCAGGGTGGGCAGGTAGAGGGTGGCGCAGGTCTGCAGGAACTGCAGCAGCACCAGAAGAGCGATGGGTTTCCTGTAGGGCCTGAGATAGGTCCGCAGAAGTCGTATGAGCACGCTACGTCTCTCGGAGTCGGCGGGAGGGGCACGGGGTGGCGTGAAGGGCATTGGTTGCCCCTGGCCCCTATCGTCCGACACCCCACCCGTGTTACCTCAACCGATTAAGCCGACAGCAGTGTTTTCCCGGCCATCAGGTGCCCGATGTGCCCTATTTGCTCTCTCATGCCCGGAAAGCTCCCGGATGGGTCTGCTCCCGTACCGACACGAACTGCTGCCGCACCGCCTGCCCCACGGCCAGGTCCTCACCCGGGTCGAGGACCTGCGCCGCCGCTCCCTGCCAGGCCGGCGGCGTCCGCGGGTCGAGGGTGCCCTGCGAGGCCCCGAGCGCCCACGCGGCCTGCCGGGCCGCCCCGATCGCCGCGTAGTCGGCCGGCTGCGGCACCACGACCTGCGCCCCGAACAGCGCAGGCGCCGCCGACTGCACCGCCGGCAGCTCGGCCGCCGCCCCCAGCAGGAAGACCCGCCGCACGTCCACGCCACGGCCGCGCAGCACGTCCAGCGCGTCCGCAAGCCCGCACAGCATGCCCTCGAAGGCGGCCCGCGCGAAGTGCTCAGGCTTCATCGACTCGCGTCGCAGCCCGGCCAGCGTGCCGGCCGTGTGCGGCAGGTTCGGCGTCCGCTCACCCTCCAGGTACGGCAGCATGACCAGCCCGTGCGATCCCGGCGTCGACTTCATCGCCAGGTCCGACAGCGCGTCCAGGTCGGGCGCCCCGACCAGCTCGGCCGCGCCGCGCAGGGTCCGCACGGCGTTCAGTGTGGTGACGACGGGCAGATGCATGCCGGTCGCGTCCGCCAGTGAGGTGATCATCCCGCTCTGGTCGACGAGCGCCTCGGGGTGCACCGCCATCACGGACCCGGAGGCGCCGAGCGACACCACCGCGTCGCCCATCCCCAGCCCGAGCCCCAGCGCCGCCGCCATCGTCTCGCCGGTCCCGGCGGAGATCAGCAGCCCCTCCGGAGTCGTCCCGGCCGCGTCGGAGGGCCCGATCACCTCCGGCAGCATCGCCTGGTGGCCGAGCGCCAGCTCGACGAGATCCGGCCGGTATCCGCCGGTGGCGGCCGACCAGTACCCGGTGCCGGAGGCCCCGCCGCGGTCGGTGGTTCTGCGCACCGGCCGCCCCAGCAACTGCCACACCAGCCAGTCGTGCGCCTGCAGCAGCACGGCGCTGCGCGCGGCGGCCTCGGGCTCGCTCTTCGCCAGCCAGCGCAGCTTGGTCACCGGTTGCGCCGCCTGGGGCACACACCCCACCGCCTGCGCCCACGCCTCGCGTCCGCCCAGCGCATCGACCAGGTCGGCCGCCGCGACCTGCGCCCGCTTGTCCCCGCCGACCATCGCAGGCCGCACGGTGTTGCCCTGCGAGTCCAGCGGCACGACCGCGTTCTGCTGCGCGGACACGCCGATGGCCTGCACGCCTTCGAGCAGCCCTCCGCCCGCGGCCTCACCCAGGGACAGCAGCCAGGCCTGCGGGTCGACGTCGGACGGCCGGCCGCCACCCTCGGCCCCTTCCACCGGATGCGGCGCGTATCCCTGCCGGAGCACGGCTCCGGTGTCCGCGTCGCAGACGACGATACGAGTGAAATCGGGCGAACTGTCCAACCCGGCGACTATCCCCATGCCGAAAATTCTGCCGCACGCCGGGCCCGGATGCGGCCGTCGGTCGTCTCCCGGGCGGACGGAACCGCCGAACGACGCCGCCGTCCGCCGTCACCGGAGCGTCGTCAGGTGTTGCTCGTACCCCAGTCGTCCCCGCCCGCGCCGTTGACGTTGCGGTCGCGCAGCGAGCGCACCCGGCCCGCCACCGACTCCGGCATCCGGTCGCCGACCTTGTCGCTGACCGCGTGATACGCCTTGCCCGCGTACTGGCGGCCCTGGTGTGCGGCGGTCTCGGCGGTGTTGCGCACGGCGGGGTTCTGGGCGACCTGCCGCGCCGACTTCTTCAACTGCTCGTAACGCTCGCGCCCGGCACGCGTGCCCAGGACGTATCCGACAGCCAGTCCGACGACGAACGTGAGCTTGTAGCGCATGACGGCCACCCTTCCTCGAGTAGGTCCCTGGCACGACACCGGTGCCGGGGGGAACCGATTGGCGGAGCACCCCCCTGCTTGCGCTAATGTATGTGTCGCAGCGAGCGAGCGCTTCCTGGCGAATACCCAGCTAGGCACGTTCGATGCGACGAGGCATTCCCCTGTAGCTCAATTGGCAGAGCAGCCGGCTGTTAACCGGCAGGTTACTGGTTCGAGTCCAGTCGGGGGAGCTCGGTCCCCTGTAGCTCAATTGGCAGAGCAGCCGGCTGTTAACCGGCAGGTTACTGGTTCGAGTCCAGTCGGGGGAGCATCGTGAACGAGGACCCCGTGGGGGTCCTTTTTCATGTGGTGTCACACCGGTGGGAACCGTGCAGGCCAGGGGTGCTGTCCTCGTGATCGTGGCAAGGTCGACCAGCCGGAGCGTGAGATCGTATGAGCGGCTATGCTGCGGCAGACGGCGCGCACTCATGTACGCGACACGCCGCTATGGGGCGGTAGCTCAGCCGGTTAGAGCAGCGGACTCATAATCCGTCGGCCGTGGGTTCGAGTCCCACCCGCCCCACTCTTCGCTATGCGAGGAGAAACCTTCTGACCAGCAACTTAGCTGGGGGGCTGGGTGACTTGAGGGATCTTGGCGGCTCTAGTGGATCAAGGAATCATGATCCAGGGGCCAGCCAGGGGCCAGAGGGTCACGCCGCCTGCGCGGGGCCCTCATCAGGGGCCGAGTCGTCCCCCTCGGAGGTTCCCGTGGAGCCCTCAGAGGGCTTCTCAGCCTCGTCCTGATCCTTCTTCTTGGGGCTGGCCTTGCGCTCGGCGCGGGGCACCGTGGCGATGGTCGACTCTGCCTCGGCGGTCATCAGCTGCGGCAGGACGCTGGTATACGTGTCCGAGGTGATCTGGCGGGAGCTGTGGCCCAGCCGCTCCTGCACCACCTTGATGTCGTTCTTCGCGAGCAGCGACAGCGTGGCGGAGATATGGCGCAGATCATGCAGGCGGACAGGCGGCAGCCCGGACAACTCGACCAGCCGCTTGAAGCGTCGACTGATCCAGTCTGGGTGGTACGGCTCGCCGTTCTCCTGAGTGAAGACTCGGTCCGACTCGGTCCAGGCCCGTACGCCGGACCACTGGGTCCGTTCCTGCTCCTGGGTGGTCCGCCATGCGCGAAGCACCTCTACCGACTCCGCGCTCATGGAGATCGTGCGGACGCTGTCGGCCTTCGGGGGTTCTCCGTACAGCCGGTAGGCGACTTCCACGATCTGGGCGGAGACGCGGAGCCATCGGCTCGTCAGATGCACCTCCGGCCACGGCAGGGCGCACATCTCACCGCGTCGAGGGCCGAGAAAGATGAAGGTGTGCCACAGGGGGTAGAGCCGGTCGTCGCTCACGAAGTCCAGGAATTGGCCAGTTTGCTCGGGGGTCCAGACCATGACCGGGCCTGGCTTCTCGCCCGTCTGTCTCCACTGCTCAACCCGCTCTGGTGTCCACACCAGCGGCTTGGGCCGCTTGGCTGCCGGAAGCTCGACGAACTGGGCCCAGTTGGTTGAGTACTCGCCTCGCTTGATGCCGATTCCCAGGAACGAGCTGAGGGTGGCGTTGATCCGGTGCATCGTCGCGGCGCTGGTGATCTTCCGCATGCCCTTGCGGCCTTCCCGCAGTGCGGCGTTGGCATCCAGGTAGGCGCGGCGTGCGGCACGGCGCTCCTCCTTCTTGCCTGCGGCGCGCACCCACGCCGTGTAGGCGGCGTCGCGAGCTTCCTGCAGTTCGACCACCTGGGCGTGGTGGATGAGCCGTAAGGCGTTCTGGCGCTCGATGGCGTCGTACATGGCCTCGATGTGGCGCAGCCTGAGGTCGCGTCGCTTGACGTGACCGAGGTGCGGTTCGAGGTAGAGGTCGATGTGCTCCTCGTAGCCGTGGCGGGTGGTACGGGCCAGGCTCCTCTTGCGCTTGAGCCAGGACCGCAGGTCTTCCCCGACGGTGGCATCGCTGAGTACGTCGGTGCCACCGAAAGCTTCGCGGTAGACCTCGGTGGCCTTGTCCTTCGCTGCGTCCTTGGTCGCGAACCCGCCCCGCCGCGCGCGTTGCCGCTTGCCCCCCTCTCCGCGATCTACGTCGAAGGTGAAGTACCAGGTCCCGTGGCCCTTACGCGTGAGCTTGGGGCAGGTCTGGCCGATGTCCTTCATCTTCGGTGAGCCGTCGGCCCTGAATATGGGCTTCCCGGCGTCGTCTGTGGCCGGCTCCTTGCACTGGCAGCGTTTGAAGTAGCTGATGTCTGACACGCTTCTCCCCGCGTGGTGGCATGTGGATCTTTTGTGTCGGTCCTTGTCGAACTGATGCCTATCTTGCCCCAACACTCCAGTGTTGGCGTATCCTTATGGCACGTTGGCGTGGGGGAGAACGCGACAACGGGAATGACAACGAAGGACGCATCTGTAGCTACGGACGCCGGGGTCAGTTCGATGACCCTGGAGGAACTACTCGCGCTGCCACCGACCGTGAACGTTGTGACGGCTGCGCGGGCGCTGGGGATCGGCACGCACAAGGCTTACAACTTGATCAAGGAGGGGTCTTTCCCCGTGCAGACGCTCCCCTTGGGCGGCACGGTGAGAGTCCCCACTGCTGCGCTCTGGCAAGTGCTTGGGGTGACGCCACTGGTGCAGTGACCTGGTAGCCCTTGGGTCTGTTGGCCTCGCTGGGCCACAGCTCGGACATGTGCCGTGGCCTAGGATCAGGCGGCTATGGGCGCACGAGACGAGAACGGACCACCGCATGCCACGGCTCTACGGTTTCGATGACGCCTCACGTCGTCGGCTACGTGACGACGAAGTGGGCCCGCTCCGCCAGATGGTGAGCCGGGCGCTGAGCAATCAGTCCAACCAGGACGTTGCCGTGTGGGCGAACGGTCAGGGCTACCGGGGAACACTCGGCGGGGAGTGGAAGGACGCCTCGGTTGGACGCCTGTTCCGCAACCCGGCGATCGCCGGACTGCGCTACGACGATGACGGCGAACTCGTCGACGCGGGTCACCCCGGAGCCATCATGCGCGAAGAGTTCGAGGCCCTTCTCGAGCGGGAGAAGGCTCGCAGCACGAAGGACGCTGAGCCGGCGTACGACTATCTCCTGACCGGCGGGGGCAGCACCTGCGGCAAGTGCACACAGGATCTCGGGGGCGCCCGTACCAATGTGGGCACGCCCGGATACCGCTGTCGCCCGAAGGACAGGAGGGGGATCGGCGGCTGTGGCGAGGTCCGGATTGATGCCGGGCTGTTGGAGGACTACGTCGGAGAGAACGTCGTGGCGGAACTCCTCAAGCCCGGCATTCGAGCCCAGATCACCAAGGCCCAAGAGGCCGTGCGTAAGAAGGCCGACGAGCTCAAGCAGGAGATCGAGGATTTGGAGGGCCGCCAAGCCGAGCTCGGGAGGCTCTACGGCAACCGCGAGATCAGCAGCGAGGCGCTCGTAGCCGGAGAACGGGAGATCGCGGCCAACCTCAAGGCCATCCGTCCGCGTCTTCGGTACGCGGAGCAGATGGCGAACTTCTCACTGGGTCATGCCAAGGACCTGGTGAAGTGGTGGAACACTGCGCCCACCGCGTCGAAGAGGGGTCTTGTGGTGCTGCTCATGGAGAAGGTCGAGGTCTTCCCGGCGAGCGCCCGCGGTGTTCGAACCATTGAGCCGGGGCGAGTCGTCCTCCACTGGCGCAAGCTCTCCAGCATGTCAGGCGGCTGAGGTCGCCACCCGCGATGCGAGCCGCCTGCCCACCATCGCCATCGTCAGCCCTGTGATCAGTGAGATCACGGCGAGTCCCGCCAAGAGGGGGGAAACGATCTCCTCGTACCGCAGTGGCCAGGGATGGCCCAGGTAATGGGTCACCAGGTATGACCCCTTGCTGGCGGCGTAGGCCACTCCGAGGATCGCGGAGATCGACGACAGGGCGAGGCCGCGAGCCGACCAGGCGTGTCCCCCGCGCCGGGCAACGAGAGCCATTCCGGTGCACAGAAACGCGATCTCGCCGCACGTGATCGCCACGTAGCCCAGGTAGACCATGAGGTAGACGGTGACGCCTGGCACTGTTGCGTATTCGGTCGTGAATTCCACGGTCTCGTCCGTGGTGTTGATGAACAGCGGCAGCATCGCGAGGAGGACACACGCTGCCAGGGCGCCACGTGCGAACAGGCTGGCCTTCAATACCTCATGGTTGTAGGACCAGTCCACGAGCATGAGCTGAAGACTGCCGCACCACACGACGGCGCAGATGTGGGCCCCGAGTTTGGCGGCATTGTTCATGCCGGTCACAGACTCCATCATGTCCTCTACCGCTGGGACGGCGAGGGTGACGCCTAAAGTGCAGATGCCGATAGCCACCGCTCGGGTGAAACGGGCAACGCGGTAGTCGCTTCGGTCACGCTGACGCCAAGCTTCCCGAGCGGAGAGCATGGTGCCCACCAGGCCGATCAGAGCGCACAGGCCGAAGACGAGGCCGTCCATTTGGTTCAGGTTCCTTCCAGGTCGGAGACGGCGCGCTCGGCTGCTTCGGTGAAGCTGAGACGCCTCCGCCGGCCGGGCCGCGGTGGTTCCGCGGCCGGGGGAAGAGGCTCGGGCACTTCCGGGACATTGAGATCACTGTGTCCGTGTCGCAGACGGATCTCACGGGCGGCCTCCAGAAGTTCGGCAGCCCCGGCTTCGCCCAGGTCGTGGATGAGTCGAAGTGCCTCGCGTGCGTCTTGATGCTCCTCGTAGACCGATAGGGACGTCAGTCCGTTGTAACCGGGGAGTAGGTAAGCTACCGGACAGTCGAATGCCCTTGCGAGTCCGGCCAGTTGGGCGCTCGATGGGTTCGCCTTGACACCGTTCAGAAGGTCGTTCACGACCTGGTGGGTCATCGCCGGCTTGCCGCCGGGAGTCTCGGCCGTGGCGGCGGCGATGGCGCGCGTGCTTGGGGTCTTCCCGTCCGTGCCACGCTTCCTGCTGAGTAGCACAGCGAGCTTGCTGGCGAGGGGGGTGTCCGGGCCGAGCGGCATTGTGCTGGCTACTCCTAGTGATGCGGGCAGGCCCGACCTGACGGTGGACAGTGGATGTTGTGCGCACTCAGTATCACTGTGGGGCAGCTGTGGCGGACGGTGCACTGCAATGTCTATGTTGGTTGACAATAGGTGACGCTCGAAGCAAGATCTATAACGTAAAGCGTAGTAAGCGCGTGCTCGGCATGCGGGGCCGCCACCTCACTTCGCCTCCTAGGGTGCAGGATCGCGACAGGCGCCCAGATGGGCCCAATGTGTGCCGCTGACTCGCTTGTGTGGGGATCTAAGTGGGCCGCGCGTCATGGAGGCGGAACGCTGTAACGCCGGGAGGGCGCGGGTGGGGATCGAGCTGGATCGAGTGCTGGCCCGACTGGAGGAGTCGGGTGGCACGGAAAACGTCATTCTGGATGGCGAAGCGGCGCTCGGCGTGCTTGGGGCTCTGGCGGTCGTCGATCCGAAACGGGTCGGCTGTGACGTGGAGCGTGTGAGCGGTGCTGCTGCAAGTTGATCTGCGCGAGTAGTCGGGGGCGGGCCCCAGGAGGGGCCCGCCCCCACACGTCTGACCTGCGAAAACTTCTCGAAAATTGTGGACCTCCACTCTGAATGCATATAGAATAGAACCACAAGGAGGGGGAAAGAAGAAGCCCCCACCGACCTCTTGGAGATCAAAATGTCGCACAAGTACGCCGCCCTGAAGATGCGCCAGATCCACCGCAACCCGAACCAGCCCCGCAAGACCTTCGACGAGGACGCGCTGAACGAGCTGGCCGAGTCGATCAAGGAGCACGGCCTGCTCCAGCCGATCGTCGTCCGGAAGGTGGCGGAGGGTTACGAGCTCGTGGCCGGCGAGCGCCGCTTCCGCGCCAACGAACTCGCGGACCACATCACCATCGAGGCGAAGATCCTGCTGCCCGAGGGCGAGTCCGAGATCAGCGACATGGACTCCTTCAAGAAGGCGATGGCCGAGAACCTGAACCGCGAGGACATGCTCCCGCTGGAGGAGGCGCGCGGCTTCAAGAAGGTCCTGGATGAGGAGGAGGGCGCCACGCCCGCGAGCGTCGCCAAGGCGTTCTCCAAGTCGGTCCAGTTCGTCAACCAGCGCCTGGCCCTGCTCGCTCTGCGCCCCGAGATCCAGGCGGCCGTCGACCTCGGGCACATCGGCACCCAGGCCGCCGTCCAGATCGCCGCGCTCTCGAAGGAGAACCAGAAGGCGGTCTTCCAGGACTGGAAGAAGGGCGACAAGAACGACAACCAGCTCGTCCACATCGCCTACGCCATGCGCAAGCAGGAGAAGGCGGCCACCCAGGACTCCATGGTCGACGTCGAAGAGATGACCCCCGAGGAGAAGGCCGAGCGGAGTCGCGCGCAGGCCAAGACCAAGAGTGACCTCGACGCCATCGAGGGAATGTGGGCGCTGCTGGACAGCATCGGCAAGGCGGACCCCATGGAGTTGGCCCGCACCTTGGCAGGGGAGGTCGGCAAGCGGCTTGAGCAGATGGACCGGGTCGCGGACGTCGTGCAGAAGGCCCGCTTCCAGCTCCGTCAGGCGAAGGCGCACGCCGACGCCAGCGAGATCATGGTCAACCCCGCCGCCGCAGCGCCCGACCTGGTGGCCGAGGCCGACGCCGTACTCGCCCAGGTGGACCCGGCTGCGGGCGACACCGAGCCGGAGACTCAGGCCGAGCCTGCCTCGGAGCCGGAGACCGAGGCCACCGCGGCCGCCGACGTGGAGCCCGAGAGCCTGGCGGAGCCGGAGGAGGACGACACCGAGGCCGAGGCGGTGGCCGAGCCGGTCGCCGTCGCGGCCTGACCTGTCCGTCCCGGGGCGGCCCCCAGAGGGCCGCCCCCTTCTCGATGGAGCCCCACAGTGATGAACGACATCCGGACCATGCGCAACATCAATCACAACCTGTTCGACGTGCCGGCCTCGGCCAACGCCCTTGAGGAGTACGACTCCGAGGTGGCCGAACTCGTCCGCGAGGCTGCGGCGCACCTGTTCAAGGCGCGCCGTGACAACGACGGGGCCGCCCTGAATGAGGCATACAACCTCACCCTGATCGCCGCCTCCGACCTCATGAAGGGTGCCGGTAGTTCGGTGTACGTGCGCACTCACCTCATGGTCACGGCCCGCCTGGTCGAGCTCGAAGCGGCGCTGCTCGCCGCCGAGGCCAAGTCCGCCAGCGAGTGAGGAGGCGACCGTGAAGATAGATCCCGACGTTCTCAAGGTCATCCGCTCCGCCACGGTCGACGGTCTGACGCTCCGTCTCGACGGCACGCTCGACCGCAAACTGTACGACCGGGTCAACCTGGCCCTTCAGGCGGTCGGCGGCACGTGGAACCGCTACCAGCGCGCCCACATCTTCCCCTTCGCTGCTGCCGACGCCATCGCGGGACTGCTTGCCACGGGCGAGGTAATCACCGACGTCGACCGCGGATACTTCCCCACGCCGAAGCTGCTTGTCGAGCAGCTCCTGGACCTGGCGGAACTCGAGGCCGATTGCGAGGTGTTGGAGCCGTCGGCAGGACGCGGCGCCATCGCCAAGGCCGCAGCTGCCCGCGGTGCCGTGGTCGACTGCATTGAACTCGACACCGCTCGCGCCGAGCACATCCGTGCCGGCGGCTACGCCCGCGAGGTCACGGCCGCCGACTTCTTTAGCGTGAAGGTTCAGCGCCGCTACCAGCGGGTCATCATGAACCCGCCGTTCGCTGACCGGCAGGACATCCGGCACGTCCAGCGGGCGTTGCGCTTCGTGCAGCCGGGCGGCCTGGTCGTGGCCGTCATGTATGGCAGCCTCCCGTACCGGAGCGACCGTAAGGCCAAGGACTTCCGGGCACGGGTCCGGGAGGCGCGAGGGACGATCACGGAACTGCCCGACGACGCGTTCCCGGTCGGCGTGTCCACGGTGGTTGTCGTCATCCCTGTCCGAGAGTCTGCGCCGCCCTCTCGGTTCAACCCCCAGGCGCCCAGACCCGAAGACTTCACCGCAAGGCCCGCAGTGGCCCAGCAGGGGCTGTTCCTCACGGACGCGCCGACTGCTCACGGCACAACGCCGCTCGACGGGTTCGAGTACGGGGCTGCACCCTGGCTAAAGATAGATCCCAACACTGATGCGTGATACGTTCTATCTCGTTGGTGGGGGGCGGCCTCAGCCGAGGAACCGGCTCACCAACGTGCCGTGGCATGCGGCACTCCCCTTCGGTGCCTGGCGGGTGGCCAATCCCCCGCGCCCTACCCGCCAGGCACCGGCCCCGCGCCTGAGCGGAGCCACCGGAGCGTCGCCAAGATCCACGATCACGACCGGACCCGTCCCCGCCTCACGCCGGGGGCGGGTCCCCGTGCACTCAGGAGCGCCATGAACACAGAGGACTTCGCCGGGCACCCAGAAGATCGCGAGCTGTACGAACGTCTCCTCGTCGAGCGGGACGGGACGCCGATCAGGGCCCTCGCTGAACGTGACCCGGGGCTCGAAGTACCAGGAGACCCCGATCCAGGCGCGGCCCGGCACCTCACGGAACTCGAAGCAGCCACAACTCCCAGACAACGAAAGCGACATGGAGCATGACCACCAAGCAGGCACAGCCCGCAGAGCCGGAACGCCGGATACCTCCCGTACCCGGTGCGGTGTGGTGCCGATCCTGTAACTCCTGGTGCCTGCCGACCGGCATCTGTGGCTGCAACAACCGGTGATGCACACCCTTCTGCGCCTTGTCGCCGACGCGATGGCCGTCCTGCTCATGGCGGTCATCGCCGTTGGCGCCTGGGTCGTTGGACAGCTCGGCGGCGGTGTCCTTCTTGCCAGCCTCTTGGCCTTCCCCGCCTGCGGGCTGGTGGCCGCCGCCATCCACCACGTCCATCGATGGGTGTGCAGTCGGCGGCCGACGCACCAACTGAACCCTCACCCCGGCGACCGCCGCGGCCCGGCGTGATCGTCTAATCTGAACTAGCTGTAGGGCGCGGGGAACGGCCTACACAAGGGACGCCCAGTGACCCCGACGCCCGCCAACATCCCCGAACTGCTCCTGCCGCTCGCCGTCCCCGCCGAGGACCTCGTTCCGTACTACCGGAACCCCCGCAACGGTGACCTCCCCTCGATCGCCGAATCGCTGACCGTCAACGGCCAGTACCGCGCGATCGTCGTCAACAAAGGCACCCACACGGGCCGCCACAACGAGATCCTGGCGGGCAACCACACGTACGCGGCTGCCCAGCAGCTCGGCTGGCAGCAGATCGCCGTCACCTGGGTCGACGTCGATGACGATGCGGCGGCCCGCATCGTCATCGTCGACAACCGGACCAACGACCTCGCCGGATACGACAGCGTGCTCCTGGCCGAGATCCTCTCCGAGATCCCGGACCTGGCCGGCACCGGCTACGACCGCGAGAGCGTAGACCGGCTCCTCGACGACACCTCCCTTCCCGAGACACTGGAACTCACCTCCGACGGCGCGGGCACCGGCGCCGCAGCCACCGTCGACTACCTCCAGTGGGGCTACCTCCAGTGGGAGTCCAAGCGGGTCCGGATCACCTCCGAAGAGGTCGAAGCCCTCAACGCCATCTACACGAAATTCGTGGACGACACGAACAGCGACCTCGGCTTCGGCTGGCACGTCTTGCAGCAGGCCCACGAGGAGGGTGAGGCGGCATGAGCAGCGCCCCCACCACGACGTTCTACGAGGCGTACCCGCTCGACCGGCTTCGCCCCGCCGACTACAACCCGCGCCGCCTCAGTGAGGAGGCGTTCGTCCGGCTTCAGGCGTCCCTGCGTCGCCATGGCGTCGTGAAGCCCGTCATCCTCAACGCAGACGGCACGCTGGTCGCAGGCCACCAGAGAACCAAGGGTCTCCAGGCCATCGGCCTGACGCACACACCCGCGGTCATGCTGGGCACGAAGGTCAGGTTGCAGGACGAGATCCAGTTCAACCTGCTGCACAACCGAGTCGAGACTGAGGCCAGCGTCGTCTACGCCGAGCCCGGCGTCATCGGCGCCTGGTCGTGGATTCCATGGCAGTCCATCCGAGTCGCGGAACGGAAGAACCTCTCCTTCGTCAACGCCATCGGGCACATGACCGCCGGCCACGGCCCCTGGGGGAGCGTCGTCATCGACGACCAGGGCCGCATCGTCCTCAACGCCGAATACGCCGTCGTCGCTTCCATCAACCGCTTCGACCTCCTCGCCTGGACTGTCACATCCGCCGACGCCGCCCAGCTCCACGCCGACCTCACCGGCGAGTACGGCGTCTACGACTGGACGGCCATCGAGAGCAAGGCCCCAGTGTGGAACCAGCACATCGTGCAGCCCAAGAGGCTCCGCAAGTTCTCCTCCAAGGCCAAGGCCGGGAAGCTCGCCTACGGCTCCGAGACCTGGGATCAGCTGGTCACGCCCTGGCTCAAGCCCACCCACCGGGTCGTGGACTTCGGCGCCGGGTACGGCGACTACGCCAAGCACCTGCGCGCCAAGGGCTTCAACATCCACGACTACGAGCCCTACCGCTGCCGGGACGGCTCGTACGCCGTCGACATCCGCGCCGTCGTGGGCATGATCCGCGACATCGACAGGGACATCCAGACCAACGGCCTGTACGACGTGGTGGTCCTCGACTCCGTCATCAACGCCACTACAACCCTCGACTACCAGCACTGGGTGATGACCACCGTCAACGCACTCTGCTCGGGCGACGGTGTCGTATGCCTCGGCACCCGCAACCTCGCCCGCGAACTCCGGGACGAGCAGGCCAAGCGGGTCACCTCTCAGACGGCCACCACGAAGATGAGCTTCCTCGACGACGACAACGTGGAGATGAACTTCGTCAAAGGGAAGTGGCAGAAGCTCCGCTTCCACACTCCCGAAACCCTGGAGCCACTCCTCCGCCGCTATTTCGAGGACGTACAGGTCACCGACCTCAGCGGCTCCAACATCAAGGCCACCTGTCGCCGCCCCATCCCGCTCCCCCAAGAGGAATACGAGAAGGCATTCGAAGAAGAATTCAACATGCCTTACCCGAACGGCTTCCGGCATGACAGGCATCTGGAATTGGTGGGAAATTTGATAAAATTGGTAGTAGAGAGAAATGAATCTCTCGCCAATTGAGCCAAATGGGGAACGCATGTCGCAGTCAATACGAGTCCAAATAGAGTCGCGAACTCGATACCACATCATGTGGCTGGCAGGCGTGCGGCACGTAGCCCTCGACCAGCACTGCCTGCGCAGCTTCGGCCAGCCCGACCGACCCCGGGTAGACACCCGCCGCTGGCACCAAACCGTCGAACTTTCCGAGCAGAACCCGCCCCTGGCTTGGTACCTCTGCGCGCTGCCCAACCCGTGGAAGTGGAGCGACAACGCGCACCTTGCCTTCGAGGGCGCACCCGGAGAGCAGTGGGAAGGGCCCGCCCTCGTGCCCGGCCTGTACGTGCGCCTCGACAACGCTCGTCCCATCACCGGATGGGGCGAGCACAGCATCCCCCTGAACGAGCCGCGCCGGAACTCGGTCCGCTTCCGGACCTGCCGCAACTACCAGTTCGCCTGGTGGCTGCGGACTGAGCGCAACGCGCCCGACGCACCACCCGAGTACGTGCCGCCCAAGCGGCCCGGCGAGGGCGAGCAGATGTCACTGATGTGACGCTGGTGGGGCCGGGCGAACACCGCTTGGCCCCGCTGCTGTCCTCTGGTCCCGTCTGTCGTCATTCGCCGCCCCGGTTGCGTTCGCGTGTTCCCGATCAGAGCGCCAGTAGCTGGTGGCAACGACATGCGAGAGGCGGCCGCATTCGAAGAATCTTCATTTTCGCTTCCGACGCGCCCGCTGGCGCCGATGCTCGGCCGACTGATTTTTAACCCGCTGCTGGTTTTCGTCCGACTCACCGGTTCGAACCAGTGACATAAATTCCCTCGCGTTTACATGGAGGGCGAGCTGTCCGGGGGCGGGCAGATTCGACCGTCCGAACTGGCTGGCTCGTGACAACGAACTGGTTTCAATAATGGCTTTCATCGAACGCACCCCGTGCTTGTAGCGGGGCACGTGCAAGAATGCCCTAAGGACGCCATCATCGATATCGATATTTCCCTTGTCATCCACGAGCTTCGAAAATCCTTCAAGCCATGTGCGAAGGAGAATAGCCCGTCGTATTACGTGGTATCGATCACCCTTCCCGGCGTTTGTTCCCAGGAGATTTACGTGACCGCGTATTCTACTCATGAAATCAGGCCCTTTTGCGGCCTCAAAATCACGCCGCCCCTCGAAGGCTTCCAAACTATGAGAGGTGCCTCCGGCGAAAACAAACAGTGCCCGGCCAATCGGGTGCTCAATTTCGCCCTGTCGAAATTTCCCATCCTGCATAGGGTACAAGAAGTGTCGAACCCACCCAAGATCTCTCTCGTGAAAGGCGTCAAACTCGTCCCAAAATGCCACTGGGAATTCACCTCGGAGCCCAACATCTCTTATAACATGAAAGGCGCTCAATAGATCGCTGGCCGATTCGAATTGCGATAGATTGAATTCCAGGAATTTACGAGGAAGCTGCAAAGAGTCGACCACTTGCTTTACAGCATACGATTTTCCGCTTCCCGGAGCTCCGAAAACAGCTATCGAAACCGGCTCGGGAGTACGCCTCACAGGTCGATTCCAGTATGCTCGAACAAGGTTTCTTATCGATTCATAGCTCTCGATTTCTTTGCGATCTACGGTCACCAGGTTCGCGTATTTGCCAATCGGGACATTCGGTAGAGCAAAGTCCATTCCATACTTGACAATCTTCTCCGCCGTCGCGATATCTTGCGATAGCCATTCTCCAAGCATCGACCATTTGGGAGAGCGAGCAGGAGTGATATTCTGAACTGGCTTCGGGATATGCACTATGCCGAAGGCGTCGACTTTACCGCCCTTTGTTATTTCTTTTGATACTCTCTTTATTTCTCTTGTTACTATCTGTATGGGGAATCCGATTGCGGGCATCCCTCCCCGAGTTTTGCCGTCCGTCTTGTAGCCCTCGTTGTAGCCGACTCGCACGGCATCAAGAGATGCTTGAATCGCCGTATCTATATGGGGAGGAGAGGAAGGGTCAGAGCAGTGCTCCATTAGCGCCTTGGAGATGGCAGCTGTGAGTGTTGTTGTGAATCCCCACATGCCGCCCTTCCTGTACGTTTCCGCGCCTTCCATATTTCGACGGTCGAAATACAACCTGAAGTCATCTTGACCGCGATCGTAGAGGAGTACTCCGACCGGTCCGAAAGAAATTATCAAATAGCGGCAAGGGGGGAGTTGGTCTGGCTTGAGTATCGCATGTACGCAATCTTCCGCAGTCCTTTCCCATGAGAGATTCTTGCTTATTTCAAGTTCGGGGTCATGCCGCAAATCTTCCGCGGTTGTGACGATGATTAGGCGGTCAAGGCGTGACTTACTTCTCAGTCTTTCCCAGAGTTCTCCCCCGGCTATGCCCCCACTAGTTCCTGCACCGTAGCCGGCTTCGACAATGCACCAAGGCGTGTGGCCCGTGTCATCTTCTATTGATCGCGGCCAGCAGCGTTCGTCGTGCGCATCTCTGTAACCGACGCCCGCATCCTCTAGAACAACTATGTCAGGGTTAGTTGGGTCGTCTGGGATTACATAGTCGAGGTGTTGGTCTTCCGGCGATGAAGGAGTGAGCCCTCCGCAAGTGACTGGACGGGGGCTATAGCCTTGAATAAAAGCCTGTCGCCATACGGGGTCCTTGTCCGCGTCTGGTTCGCAATTCTTCAGGGTCACGAAATAGTGATTGTACTTGTTGAAGCTCTTATCGTCGAAGGGCTCTCCCCAGTCTGGTGACGTCACATAGAAGCCTCTCGGTTTGAGTTCCCGAAGTATGCTGCTCAGCAGCCAAGCCCCTCCCTCCAACGGCCTGACCTTTACCCTGTCCTGGTCGTACCATTTCCCGACGGGATCTCCGGATGGCTCTTTGGCTGTGCTGGTAAGAGCCCAACCGATGACGACATCTCCTGATATGACGATGCAGTGCTTGTCGAGCGACGTCATCGCTTTCGCCCCTAAGGTCACTACGGAACGTACATTGGCCCTACCGGCACCAAGAGGCCAGAGAAGCCCTGCTTTCTAAGGGTGCTCCGTTGTACATCCTCTGTCAATTTTTTGAGAATTACTCAGTGGCAGGAAGGCGGGATTGTACATAGGGTTCCTGTATCCTGCATTCGGAGCGCGGTCATCACTTAAAGCCACGATGTCTCGGCGGCGACCGGTCACATGCCCTTACCTAGGCCGCCATCTCGCCCGTAGCCCCCTCCTGTTTTCGATCACCTGCCTGCCGCCCTGCCAGAGCTCGAAATAGGTACGGTGAAGGGGTGTTCGGTGTACGTGTTATTGGCAGGGAACAGCAGATCGGAGACCTGCAACGCTTGCCCAGATGCATCGCGGGCAATGACCAGGATCCTGAGGGCGGGCGTGTTGGCAGGCGGGCCCAGAAGCTCGGCCGCACCCGCTCCGCCTCACGCGTCCTCTGGCACCAGGCCAGTCGCAACGAAGTGGGATCATGGGCTCGGGCGCGGGGGCGCACCCGAGCTGTGAAGGACCCCCGCCGTGGGACGCCCCGACAAAGCCGCGCGTGCGGCCATAGCGCGCCGCCGCTCGGACGCCATCGATCTACGCCTCGCCGGCGTGGACTGGTTGACGATCGCCCGCAAGCTCGCTGCCGACCCGACCGTCAACTCTGACGGGATCGCCTACCCGCAGGGCTACGGAGTCGAGCGGTACCGCAAGAACCAGGACCCGCCCACCAATGAGGCCCTGATTCACGCCGCCTGCCGGGACGTCCGCACAGCACTCACCGACCGTCGCGCCGAACTCAACGACGACGTGGACGAGTTGCGCGCGCTGGAAGCCGACCGCCTCGACCGGCTGTTCTTCGTCGCCTACAAGAAGGCCGTCCGGGACCAGGACCTCGCCGCCATCGACCGCACCCTGCGGATTATGGAGCGCCGCGCCAGGCTGCTCGGCCTCGACATGCCCGTCCGCACGGAACTGTCCGGCCCCGACGGCGGACCGGTCCAGGTCGAAAACGTGACCGTCGACGAACTCGACGCCCTGATCGCGCTCACCGATCCGGACGGCGCATGACCCCGCGCGACCACGAAAGCGTCATCGCCCACTACAAGACCCTTCCACCAGCGCAGCGCCGCATCATCGCGCGGGCCGCATCTCCCAGTCTGCGCGCTGAGTTGGTGCGCGTCGAACGCCAACTCGCCATGGACCACTCCCCAGGTGCACTCGCCGCCGTCCTCACCGGTGGGCGCGAGATGCAGGCCCCGCACCTGGACCTCATCGACCAGGCGTTCATCGACATGGCCGCAGGCCGATGCGATCGCGTCATGCTGACCATGCCCCCGCGACACGGCAAGAGCCGACGGGCCTCTCGCTGGGCGCCCCTCTGGTATCTGCGGCGCAATCCCGGCCATCGCATGATGATTGCCAGCTACTCCGCCGACCTGGCCGACGACCACGGCCGGTGGATCAGGGACGCCATCAACACCTGGGGCGATGACCTCGGCATCCAGCTGAAGGCAGGCAGTCAGGCCGCCAACAGGTTCGACATCGTCGGCGGCGAAGGTGGCCTCCTCGCGGCTGGTATCGGCGGCGGCCTCACCGGACGCGGGGCGCACATCGCCATCGTCGACGACCCGGTCAAGGACATGGCGGACGCCGACAGCCCGACCATGCGTAAGCGCGCCTGGGACTGGTGGACCTCGGTACTGCAGACCCGACTCGAACCAGTCGGCGCCATCTGCCTCATTCAGACCCGGTGGCACGAAGACGACCTCGCCGGACGCATCCTCGCCACCGAACGCGACGCCTGGCGGGTCATCGACCTGCCCGCCATCGCCGACAGCCTCGACGACCCGCTCGGCCGCGCTCCTGGTGAGGCGCTGTGGCCCGAACGCTTCGACGTCACCCACCACGCCAAGACCCGCAAGCGAGTCGGCGAGCGCGTCTGGGCCGCCCTCTACTTGCAGAAGCCCCGGCCGCCAGAGGGAGGCGTCTGGAAGCGGGAGTGGATCGAGACCGCCCGCATCAACGCCGTCCAGTTCTCCGGCCTCGACATGGCGCGCATCGTCGTCGCCGTGGACCCCGCCGGCGGAGAGTCCACCGTCGGAGACGAGACGGGCGTCATCGGCGTCGGCCGCGACTTCGACCGGCAGCTGTACGTCCTGGCCGACCGATCTGGATCGATGGGCGCAAACGACTGGGGCCTGGCCGCATGCCGTCTCGCCCTCGAACTCAAGGCCGACGCGATCGTGGTCGAGAAGAACTACGGCGGCGACATGGCGCGGCAGATCGTCACCCAGGCATGGGAGCAACTGCGCCGAGAGGGCGTCACCAAGGGGCTCCTGATGCCCATGATCCTGGAGGTCACCGCCAAGGTCGGCAAACGCCTGCGGGCTGCCCCCGTGGCCCAGCTCTACGAACAGCAGCTCGTGCGCCATGTCGGCGAATACACCGAGCTGGAAGGCCAGATGGTCACCTGGGTTGAGGGAATGGACAGCCCCGACCGCATGGACGCCGCCGTGCACGGACTGACCGAACTAGCCGACCCCGATCAGCTCGACACTCTGCCCACCGACACCGATGACGACCGATTCGACGGCCGCCGCTGAACTCGCGAGGGCAGACGTACGACCGAAAACGGCCCCAAGAGGAAACGGCCCATGAAGAAATGGCCCACGGTGGCCTGCCTGGACTTGCCGATCTACGGGCTGTTCCTCTCCACGCGCAGCGGCTCGTCAGCGAACAGGCGGGCAGCGAAGTCCTGTGCTTCCGGGAACGTGGAAGACGTCAGTCGCAGCCCGGCGTGAGCCATCACCGTGACAACGCGCTCTGCCAGTTCCATGTGTTCTGCGTCCGGAACGCTGCTGAGGTTGAGGGAGAGCCAGACCCGCGTGTCGTGGCCCTGCGAGACGAGTACCGGACCCTGCGGGGGAGTGCAGGAAATCGCCGCGTCGGTCAGCGACTGGACGACTTGGTCCCGTAGTTCGGCCGTGGTCCGCTGGTCGACCGCGCGTGTCGCGGCGTAGATCGCGGCGCACAGTGCATTGGCGGCGGGGACTGCCGCGCTGACGGAGATGGTGAACGGTCCCATGGTGACGGAGTCGGTGACCGGGTCGTAGCCGAAACTCCAGAAGTCGCGGGCTACGTCGCGCGGGTCAGCAACTTTTCGGGCGTCTCTCTGCGGTCCGCTGCCCCTGCCGAGGGCCCAGTCCTCGAAGTGGGTGAGGCCGTCGCGGACGTGCTTGATATTCGGCAGGGCATCAAGGAAGACCTGCTCGGCGTCATCGAGTGCGCTGATCACCGCGGGATCCACGCCGAGATCTGTGAGAGCGATCCGTTCGAGCTTGACCGCGGCGAGGAGCTGGCGCAGAGCGACGACCAGTGTCCGTGCGTCGATCTGCCGGGAGCTGAACCAGCCGACTTGGACGTCGGCACCGTGCATGCGTGCCACGGTCAAGGCGACCGTGGCACGCAGCCAGCTCGATTCCGAGAGCGCGATCGAGTACGGATTGTCCGCTGGGGACCAATCATCCGGCAGATTGCTGTTCATGACGGAATCTTCGACCCGGGAGGCTTCGGCTGCTAGGAATTTCCGGATCCCGAGGCGCTGGGAACTGCGGAAGTCCGACGTAGAAGACGTCTCGTAGGCTGGAGGCGCGGCGCGGGGCCGACTGCCGGAGGGGCACTGTGGGCCTGCGCGAGCTGATCACCGACGTCTGGAGCTGGCTGGACTACAAGCCAGCCATGGCCGACCCGCGCCGACCAAGGCGGAACACCTGGGCGGAACTGACCCGTTCCTGGGTGCCGGACGAGGACTTGCGACGCCTGGCCGCCTACCGGCTCCTGGCCGCGTACGACTCCAATCAGGCCGGCCAGGTCGCCGCCGTGACAGGCGACGACGAGGCGGGTATCGAACGGAGGGAACTCGGCGACGCCTCCAAACTCGTCGACACCGCGCTCGGCTACCTCCTCGGCTCCCAGCAGGTCATCAGCGTGGCGGGCGCGGAGCACACCGACGACGAGCCGACCGCCGAGGCAGCCGCGGCGCTGGCCGTCCAGGACAAGCTGAGGGCCTGGGCGGAGAAGGAAATGCTGCCGCTGCGCCTTCAACAGGCCGAGAGAACCGCGATCCTGCTGGGCGACGCCGTCTACACCCTGGCCTGGGACCCGGGGAAAGGCCGGGTCCTGCTGCGCACCTGGGACCCGGGCCTGTACTTCCCGGAGTGGCCGGAGGACGGCGAGCAGGACGGTGCCGAGTTCCCACTGCGCGTTCACCTGGCGTGGGAACTGCCCGAGGACAAACGGCGCGGTCTCAAAGCGAGGCTTCGGCGGGTCACCTACGAACTCGGAGCTATTGGACCGGCCAGTCGGCGCGGCGCAGCAAAGGACGGAAGCCCGACGCGCGAGTACCTGTACACCGAGAGCGGCGACCCGGTCCTGGTCACGGGCGACGCGCGCAACGCCGACACAGGACTCATCACCCGCACCTACCCGTGGGCACCCACCCGGCGCTCCCCGTGGACGTGCTACCTGACCGACGCGGAATGGGACCTGGATGATCTTAAGTACGCCGACCTGCTGTACGACCTGCCGATGCACAAGGCTCGGTACCGGGTCCGCTCGGATGGCGAAGTCCTCGACAGGCTCGACCTGATGACGGACTTCATACCCGTCATCCACATCACGAACAGCATTCCTGGCAGCGGAGAGCACTGGGGCAAGCCCACCGTGGCCACCATCCTCCAGGCCCTCGACGAACTGTCTGCCACGGACACCGATAGCTCTGGCGCTTCGGCTACCACCGGCTCGCCCATCATCGGTCTGGCCGGGGCCCGACTGCCCATCGACCGCGCCACCGGCCAGCCGCTCCCGATCAAGGTACGGGCCGGGACGGTTTGGCAGCTCAATGACAACGGGCGCATGGACGTGCTCGACACCTCGGCCCAACTCGCCGAACTGCGCGCCCGCGTCGACCACATACTTGACCGAATCGCCGCGAACAGCCGCCTCACCGCCGCCGGCCTCGGCACCCTCGACCCAACCGCCCTGCCGTCCGGGTACGCGCTACAGCTCGCACTCGGCCCGCTCGACTCGCTGGTGGCCGCCATGCGCTTGGCCCGCAACCACAAGTACGTTGTCCTGCTGCGCATGGTGCAGCGCCTCCATCAGGCCGGGCAGGCCGAAGCCTGGCCCGCGGGGGAGTCGCTGCCCGCACGGCTGATGTGGGGACCGCACACCCCGACAGACCGCGCCGCCGTTCTTGACGAGGTGGTCAAGGGTGTCGGCGCCGGGGTCCTGTCCGTCGAGACCGGCGTCCGGATGCTCATCGATGCCGGATATCCAATCGACGACGCGCAGACAGAGATCGAGCGCATTCAAGCCCGCGCCTTCGAGGCCGCAGCCCGCCTCGCTGACGCAACGGGCGACAGCGCCGCCGTGCGTGAGTACCTCGGACTGTCCGAGGCCGATTCCGATGTCCCTTCGGTCCCACTCGTGCCCGCTACCGATAGCTGATGGAGAGGATGCCTCCGGGCGTCAGGCATGTCATACCGTCGAGCTGATCCAAGGGAGAGTCCTTGACTGTGGATCCCGCGCTGCTTGATGCGCTCTTTCCTCAGGCCGGCCTGCCTCTCAACGGACAGCAGCCGCAGCCCCCAGCTCTGTTTGGGGGCTGCGGCATGCCCACCGCGGAGCTGCCGTCGTGTCTGGCGACCGCGTGCTTGGTCTCGGGCCACCTGAGACTGGATCCTAAGTATTCTCACATCCACTACTGATGGCGGAGGGACTGCAAGAGCCCCCCAGTCTCGTCGACTACCCAAAAGCTCCATCCGTTGCGGTTGGGATTCACGCTGGGGTTGACGGCCTGTAGTACGGCGGCCGCCGCACCGCTGGGTGTCTTGTAATGTCCAGCACCCGGCCCATCGGTGATAGTTAGGCTCCGGCTGACCGGGTCGAATCGGCCCATGATCTTCTTGCCCCCGTACAGGGCATGGACTAGGACATCCTTGTCGGACGCCGATGTCGCGGCTGCGCTTGGCGGAGGCGCGGTGGGTGCCTGCTGGAAGTGGTCGACGAGGCGGCTGACCGCCTCACCTTGCGAGGTCCCCCAGGCGCGGGCCAGCAGTGTGATCTGGGTGTAGGTGGCGCTGTCGAGTGAGACAGCGTGCTGTTCCGTCATGCGTGGAGCTTAGCGCATGTTAGGGAATGTGGGAACTTCTGTAGTGCGACTGCCGCCGTCGTTCGAGCGTCTCGATTCTGATCAGGCCGCGCCTTCTACAGCGACGGCGGTAGAGCGGATCGAGTGGATGACGGACACCATGACGTCCACCTCGGCCTCGGGAAAGATCGCCTCGGGGCCGGTCGGGGCGAGCGCGGTGAACGGAGACTCGTACAGAGCGTCGACATCTATCGTGCCGTTGCGTGCGAGGTAGTCGATCAGCTCGTTGACGAAGCGGAGTTGGTTGGCTGTGAGCGTCTTGCGCTGTTGGAAGGTGTCGAAGGCCAGGGCCGCCGCCTCCCGCTCCAAGCCTGTCAGCGACCGTAGGAAAAGGCCGAGGCCCCCCTTGGCGTCCTTGATGTAGTCAATGTCAGCGGTAGTGCCGAGGCCAGCCTCCACGAAGATCTGCTCCAGCTCCGACAGGTCCGTGGCGGTGATCTGCTTGTTGCGCCGGATCTTCTGGACAGCGAGCTGGTCCTGGTGAGTGTTGAGGTAGATGCGGATCTTCTGCTCGAAGCGGGTGAGGTCGGTGCCGATCTCCATGCCAGTGAGCGTGGCGGCGGTCAGTTCGCCGAGCTCGTCCTCAAAGTCGGTGTAGACGATGCCGCGCTTGGCCTTCTCAATCAGACGGACGAGTCCGCGCAGTCGGCGGCGCATGGTCTCGAGCAGGGGCAGCGTTACGTCCTGCCACCACTCGTCGCCTGCGACCTCGTCGAGCAGGAGCTGCTGGGCCTTAATCGCGGGGATCGTCAGCTGATCGAGCAGGGTGGACGCGATCTCCTGGACCTGGTTCCGTAGGCGCGTAAAGCCCGGATCTCCGTTCGCGACGGCGAGTTGGAGACGTAGCGCGAGCAGGTCGAATCGTTTGGCCTCCTCGCCGGAGTCGTCCTTGTCGCGGAAGGCGGTCGGAAGTCCGGCCAGATGATCGATGACCTGGCCGTGCGCGTCGGGCGTGAACGAGAGCCAAGCATCGAAGTCGGCGAAAACCTCGACCTGCTCGCGGTGCGGGCGGACCAGAAAGTTCTCTGGGCTCATCGCCGTGACCTCGTCGTGCAAGCGGGTGGCAAGGTCCCAGCGCAGGCCGGAGTCGCTGATGGTGCCGTCCGAATCGGGGCGTACAGCGACCTCTGCGGCTTCCGCTTGACCGTGCGCTGTTGCGCCGTCGAGGGCCAGGAGCAGGTCGGCACGACGCTCGAAGATCCGCTGACTCAGCGAAGGGGCAACCTTCCCCTCGGCGCGCATCAGGTTCTGATTGAAGAATTCGATGTTCTGGCAGAGGTCGAAGACCAGGAAGCCGTCCTTGCTGCGGTTCGGGCCGAACAGGTCGGGCGCGAGGCGGGTGCCGCGGCCGATCATCTGCCAGAACTTGGTCTTGGAGCGCACCAGCTTGAAGAAGACGAGGTTGACGACTTCGGGGACGTCGATGCCGGTGTCCAGCATGTCCACCGAGATAGCGATCTGGGGAAGCTCCGCCGCATCGGAGAACTTGTCGATCAGGCTCTGGGCGTACTCCTTGCGGTAGGTGATGACCTGCGCGAATGCGCCCTTGAGGTGCGGATAGTTCTTGTCGAACCGTTCGGCGATGAACTCCGCGTGGTGGTTGTTGGCGGCGAAGATGATGGTCTTGCCCAGCTTGTCGCCGCCGTCGACCTTCAGGCCGTGTGTCATGAGGGTCTGCAGGACCTTGTCGACGGTGTCGGCGTTGAAGAGGTACTTGTTCAGTTCCTCAGTGGTGATCTCGTCAGGGATGTCACCGTCCTCGCTCCACTCCGTCTCGTCCCACTTCTCTTTGTCCTCGTCGGACAGGTCGTCATATTTGATGCCGCCCCGCTGGAACTTCAGCGGGACGTCGACGGCCCGCGGCGCCACCAGGTAGCCCTCGGACACCGCCTCGTCCAGGCTGTAGACGTCTGTGGGCACGCCGTCCTCAAGTTCGAAGCGCCGATAGGTGTTCCGGTCGACTTCGTCCTTGGGTGTCGCCGTCAGGCCGACGAGGAGCGCGTCGAAGTAGTCGAAGATCGCGCCGTATCGCTGGTAAATCGAGCGGTGTGCCTCGTCGATGACGATCAGGTCGAAGAAGCCGGGGCCGAAGGGGCGGCGGCCCTCGGCGTCGGTCTGGTCGATCAGATTCATCATGGTCGGATAGGTGGAGACGAACACCCGCGCGTTGGGGTCCTTCTCCTCCAGCAGGTTGACCACTGGGGCACCGGGCAGGTGCTTCTTGAACTCGTTTGTGGCCTGCTTGACCAGGGCCTTACGATCGGCAAGGAAGAGGATGCGCTTGGCCCAGTTGGCGCGCATCATTAGGTCGCTGAGCGCGATCACGGTGCGGGTCTTGCCGGAGCCGGTCGCCATCACGAGCAGGGCGTGGCGCAGCGAGTCCTTTTCGAAGGAGTCGGCGATCCGCCTTATCGCACGGGACTGGTAGTGGCGGCCGGCGATCTGCTCGTTGATAGGCAGCTTGGCGAGGTTGCGACGGCTGGCCCGGCGCTGGACCAGAAGACGCAGCTCATCCTTGGTGTAGAAGCCCTGAACCTCACGAGGCGGGTAGTTGAGGTCGTCGAAGAGGTAGGTGTCATAGCCGTTGGTGTAGAAGATCACCGGTCGTTGGTTGAACTGCGATTCCAGGGCATCGGCGTAGAGCGTCGCCTGGTACTTGCCCTGCTTCGGGTCGCGGGTGGTCCGCTTGGCCTCGACGACGGCCAGGGGCTTGCCGTCGTCGTCCCACAGAACGTAGTCGACCTTGCCCCTACCGGAAGGCGCGGCCGAGATGGGCAATCCGGTGACCGGATACTCACGGTCTCTCGGCTGATCCAGCGCCCAACCGGCCTCCTTGAGGAGGAGGTCGATGATCAGGGTGCGGGTCTGGGCCTCGTTGTAGTCGTGAGTGTCCGGCTTCGCTTCGTTCGCTGCTTTGGCCGCCTTGATCTGCGCGCGCAGCTGGGCGATCTCGGCGTCGAGGTCCTTGTTCTTCTTTCGCTCGGCGGCCAGCGCGGCATCCTGCGCGGCGTACTTCTCGGCCTGGGCCTTCAGCTCGGCCTGCTTCGCAATCCGAACCTCCGCCGGGATAGGCCGAGGTATCAGCTCCGTGTCGAACGCGAGCGTGGACGCCGGCAGTTGGGCCTGGTCGCGGGTGTAGGTACGAGCCATCCAGTACAGGACTTGGAACAGCTCAGCGACCGTGCGCACCGCATCCTTGGGAGCTACGGGCGTCTTGCGGTGCACGGCAACGTTACCCTGCCTACGGATCACATCCATCTTCGCCCGAATCGCAGGTCCAGTCGCCTTCACTAACGTCGGCTCAGCAATCAGCGCCGCCAGGTCATCGTGGTACGGCAGCTTGAGGGTGTCATCCGCCTCGAACAGCCAAGTCACCGTGAGTTCCAGCACCCGGCGTGCGTAGAACGCGGAGGCCCTCGGATCTGCATACGCTAGACGCTCGGCATGGACGGCCTCGCGGTGCAGTTCAGGCCACTCGGCCTGGAGGAACCCGAAGTTGCTCACAATAAGTGACCTTCCACTGATGTCAGGTGAGGTGATGCCGGGTGTAATTGGTGCGGTATAACTCCCCGATCCGGGGCGTTCTAGGCGCCTGGCCAGAGCTCGCCTCGGAACGCACGGTGTTGCAGGCAAGCAAACAAACCGTCGAGCTCAGCGAGATGTGCACGATGGAGCTCTCGGAGTTCACGCCCTAGCTTGATGCGTTTCGCGAACTCCTCCTGCAATTCAATAGGCGGACACGGGGTCTCAAGCGATCGAACGTCGTCGAAATTTAGTCCAGCTTTCACCCCTTGACGATTTCTGCCTAGGATCTTTTCGTGTCCAAATGGGCTTTCCAGAAAGGCGGAGAGGAAGTGCGGGTTCAGGCTGGTTGTACGCAGAATCGAGAGATGCTGATTAATGAACGCTTGATCGAGCTCGCCAGGAACTACAGCCGTTCGCCCGAGGTCGGCTGTGATGCTCAACAGCACGTCTCCGGGCTGGACTTGAGTTCGCCGAGCTTCTGCCGTGTCAGGGGGGTTAACGTAGGCAACGTCATCAAGTAGAAGTTCCCCTCCGCGTACATTCTGAATCCGCAGAAATAGACTTCCCGGCTCATCTACGTAATGGGCAGCCCAGCCGCGCGATCCACTGGTCAGGAACTCGAGCATTTCGCCCAGGCGCGCTTTAGGCCATCGTCGATAGATTTCGCTTCTGTCGCCGAACATGTCGATAAAATTCGACTGGGTGAAATCGTCAAGGAGAGCGATGGCCTTGCGGCGCATTTCCCTAAGTGCGTCCACTTGGTCCAGTAGTGCAGCGATTTGCTTCTGCACGAAAGCTGGAGGGACGGGAACCGGGAGCGAAGAGAGTTCCTTTACGTTAATCTTCGGGAGGAGGTTTCTCCCTTGGTTCTGTGCCGCCGCCGCAGTGAACTCCGGAGTGAGCATCCAGCGATGCAGATAGCCGGGATCTAGCTCCGTGTTGATCGGATACATGTCGGCGCTACACACGCCATCAAAATCAACAAGCGCGGCCTTCGCAAGGTATGGCCTAATTTTTGAGTAGAGGATCTGACCGGCGTAGAACCTATTCTTCACACTGCTGACCCCGTCTGCAGCAACGGTCGAATAGGGCAGAAGGCGACCGGTTTTTGCCTCGATGTGATTCGGCGCGATGTGTGAAGCGTTTGGATAGTCTTGGGGCTTGACGAGATCACTGACGACCCGGGCTACATTTCGGAATTCTTCCCACTGCCAGCCCGGGGGGATCTGAAACAATTCCTTCACTGTGCTTCCCCCTGTCCAGCAACGATGATTCGAAGAGTCATCACAGGATCCCCTTCAACTCGTTCATCCCTCGCTGGATCTCTGTCTCGATTCGGGACAGTTCATCCATGATTTCGCCCGGTGCCCGGTGTTCGATCTCCTCGTGGAGGATCTCCTTGTACCGGTTGAGGCTCAGGTCATAGCCTTGTGCAGCAATATCATCCTTGGACACGCAGAAGCTCTGCTCGGTCCGTGCCCGTTCCTGCTCGCTGCCATTACGGCGCCGCCAGCGCGCCAGCACATCGGGCAGATTGTTCTTCGTGTGCTCGTTCTCAGTCAGCGCACCATCGCCGACGAGCGGCCCGAGCTTGTCTTCCTGCAGCAACGGTGCGCGCTTGTCGTCGAGGCTCCAGCCGTCCGCTGTGACCTCGTAGAACCAGACGTTGTCCGTGCCACCGCTGTTCGTCTTGGTGAAGAACAGAATGGCCGTAGAGACTCCCGCGTACGGCTTGAAGACGCCGCCTGGCAACTTCACCACTGAGTCCAACTTGTGGCCCTCAACGAGCAGCTTCCGCAGGTCTTTGTGCGCTTTGCTGGAACCGAACAAGACCCCATCTGGCACGATGACCGCAGCTCGACCGCCGGGCTTGAGTAGGCGCAGGAAGAGGGCGAGGAACAGCAGCTCGGTCTTCTTGGTCTTGACGACCTTCTGCAGGTCGGCCGCCGTCGCGTCGTAGTCAAGGCTGCCGGCGAAAGGCGGGTTGGCGAGGATGAGGGAGTATCGGTCGGCCTCGCCAGCCGCGCTCTGTGCAAGCGAGTCGCGGTAGCGGATGTCGGGGTTTTCGACCGAGTGCAGCAGCATGTTCATGCTGCCGATGCGGAGCATGGTGCTGTCGAAGTCGAACCCGTGGAACATGCTCTCGTTGAAGTGCTGCCGCTGGCTCGGCTCGAACAGCGCCTCGCGGTGGGTGCGCTCGACGTACTCGGCAGACGCCACTAGGAAGCCAGCCGTACCGCACGCCGGATCGCAGATCTCATCGCCCGGCTGCGGGGCCATCATCTCCACCATCAGCTGGATGATGTGCCGGGGCGTACGGAACTGGCCGTTCTGCCCGGCTGTGGCGATCTTGCCAAGCATGTACTCGTACAGGTCGCCCTTGGTGTCCTTGTCGCCCATGTCGATGCCGTTGATCATGTCGACGGCCTTGGTGAGCAGGTTCGAGGTCGTGATGGTGAAGCGTGCGTCCTTCATGTGGTGCGCATAGGTGGACTCCTCGCCACCCAGCGTGCGCAGCCAGGGGAAGACGCCGTCCCGGACTCGAGTGAGCATGTTCTCGGGGGACTCGTTGATGAACACGGACCAGCGCAGGACCTGGGTACCGTCCGTGTAGATCGGGTTCTCGACGGGCCGCCCGGTGCGATTGGCCCTGTTCTCCTTGGCCTGCTCCAGGATGTCGAGGCGCCGGATGAACATCAGATAGGTGATCTGTTCGATGACCTCCAGCGGGTTGGAGATACCTCCAGACCAGAAGGCGTCCCACAGTCGATCGATCTTGCTCTTCAGCTCACCTGTAATCACGGATGCAGGCTAGCGCAGCCCTCTGACACGAGCGGGGCGCCCCCAGAATCGTTGGTGGTGGTGCCACGACTTTCAAAGCAAGGCATCTGGTGGCGTTACAGCCCCATAAGGAAACGGCCCGCCCCGCTCCATCGCTACACTGATCACCGGCGCGGGGGCGCTGGAGACCTGTGGATGGTTTACGCATGATGCGCCCTTCGCTCCCCAACCCGCTCGAACCGGTCGGGCACCGCCGTGATGGGCGGCCGATCTATCCCGTTCTCGGGGCCTCGCCCGAGGCTGACTCCAACAAGCCCGGTGACGAGGACGGTGCCCCGAACGGCGGCGTCACGCAGGAGGATCTCTCGCGGCTGCTGGCTCGCGAGAAGACCCAGGGCGGCCGGGCGGCTGTGAAGAAGCTGCTCGGCGACCTCGGGTTCGACAGCTCCGAGGCGCTGACCGAGTTCATCACGACGAAGCGCGACGCCGAGCAGGCTGAGCTGACCGAGATCGAACGCCGTGAGCAGGCCGCTGAGGAGAAGCTGAGGTCAGCCGAGACGCGCGAGGCGCAGGCCTTGGCCAAGGAGCGCGCCGCCATCCGGCGTGCTGCCCTCGGCGGACTCGGCGCGACGGGGGACGACCTTGATGACGCGGTCCTCTTGATCGACCGTGCCCTGCACGATCAGCCCGACGCCGACGAGGCGGCTGTCGCCGCTGCCGCTGAGCAACTCAAGGAGCGGCGCCCCGAGTTGTTCGGCCAGGCCCGGGAGACCGTGCCGCCCGCTCCGGGCGGATCTCCCGCCGGCGGCCCGCCGAAGCGCGGAGGCATTCCACCCCGGCGCGGAGCGGCGGGGCTCGAAATGGCCCGGCGGCGAGGGCTCATCAGCGACTGACCACGTCCACGAGACATGGCCGGGGGACCACGCCCCTCAAACCGTGGACGCCCTTCCGGAAGCCGGTCGGGCTGATCAGGGACCACGCCCTGGCGCAGCTCGGCCGTCGTCATTTCGTGGACACCGCCCCTTGCAGCTCGCGCCGGGTGCGGGAGGAATCCGATCCGCACCCACGAGGGAGACATCGTGAGCGACTACCAGGTCCTCACCACTGTCACGACGGTCACCGACGACCGGACGTGGCTCGCTTCGCTGGACGGCGTCCACGAAGCCCAGACGATCACTGTCGACACCAGCAAGCTGACGGCAGGCACTCACTACACGGCGGGCACCCAGAACCAGCCCCGCCACATCATCAAGTCCGGGATCCCGCTTGGGAAGATCACCGCGTCTGGCCTGTACGCCCCGTACAACTCCGCTGCGAGCGACGGCACCCAGATCCTCGCCGGATTCCTCGTTGCCGAGACCGCGTTCACCCCCGGTTCCGCGAAGACCGCAGGCGCACTGCTGTGGCGTGGCGAGGTGCAGCCGTCGAAGCTGCCCGTCGCTTTCGCGCCTCCGGCCGCCGCGAACACGACCGCGTTCATCCACTACCGGTAAGGAGGCAGACCCCATGGCACTTGAGAAGCTTCTTGAGGCGATCGTCCCCGAAGACATCCAGGCGTTCATCCGAGCGATCACGACGCCGGAGGACTACCTCCTCACACGCGAGGTGTTCGCCGAACGCAACATCGACAACGTCAAGTTCCGTACGAAGAGTAGCAAGCGGCGCGTCAACGCGGCGAAGTTCCGAGCGTGGGAAGCCGCGCCGACGCTCGCCAGGCGGCGTGCCGAGCAGGTCATCAACGAAGGCATGCTGCCCTGGGTCGGCCAGGAACTGCCCTTCTCCGAACTCCAGATCATCCTGTCCGCCGTCGACCGCGGCCAGGACACCAGCGAGTTCCTCGACCTGCTCTACGACGACCTCGAACAGCACGTGGAGGCCACGAAGGCCGCCATGGAGATCGCCGCCGGACAGATGCTGTCCACCGGTGTGGTGTCCCTGCCCGGAGTCGCCCTCGACGTGGACTGGAAGGTGCCGGCCGCCAACCGGCCGATGGTGGCGGTGCCGTGGTCCCAATCGGATGCGGCCACCCCGATCACCGACGAGCTGGCGTGGATCCATTACCTGAAGAGCATCGGAGCGCCGCGCCCCGAGCGGGTCATCAGCTCGGAGAAGGCGCTGTCGCTGCTCGGGTCCACGGCGGAGTACCGGGCGGCCTTCCACAACTCGCCTTCCACCGAGCAGATCCCGAGCGGAATGCTCGCACCGGAGGAGGTCAACCGGGTCCGCGCCAAGTACAACCTGCCGCCCGTGACAACCTACGACGTGCAGGCGTACGACAGCAGCGACAACCTTGTGCGCACGACCCCGGAGTCGCTGTGGGCGATGATCCCGCCCCGCCGCGAACAGTGGGGCGAGACGCAGTACGGTCTGACCGCTGAGGCGATCGAGCTCCGCGGCAAGGGAGTCATCACTGCCGAGGAAGCCCCCGGCATCGTGATCACCACCCACGTGCAGACGCGCACCCCAGTCCAGCTGTCCACGATCTCCGCTGCTGCTGCGATGCCCGTGCTGTACGTGCCGGACATCCACATCGCCGCGACGGTCTTCTAAAGGGAGCTGGTCATGGCGAAGTTGGCGCGCACGGTGTTCGTACGAGATCCCGAGCAAGGCCCGATCCGGCTGGAAGCGGGGGAGGAAGTTCCCGAGCGGCTCGTCCTGTTCATCCCGAACCCGGCCGCGTGGTCAGGGGAGGCTCCTTCTCCTGAGGAGGACACCCCGAATCCGACCGGCCCGGACAGTGAGGCGGGACACACGCTCACCGTGGCGGATCCTGCCCCGGAGCCGGAGCCGGAGCCGGAGCCGGAGCCGGAGCCGGAGCCGGAGCCGGAGCCGGAGCCCGTCAAGGCTCCGAGGCGACGCACCGCGAAGGCTGCCGGTGCAGGTGCGTAGGTGGCGGCACATCACGAGTGAGGCTCGGCGCCGTCACGGTGTCGAGCCTCGCCTCGTACGACAGGAGCACCCGATGGACATCGCAGTACGAGCCTGGCTGCTGGCTCAGCTTGGCCCTACCACGGACACCGCCGACCTGGACGCACGCTATGCGCGGCTGACCTCCGCTCGCGCTGTCGCAACCGAGGTCCTGGCCGAACGGCGCGCGAAGCTGCTCGCCGACCCGCTCCGCATGACCGTGGACGGCGTGGTCACCATCGACCAGAGCAACAACCTCGCAGGGCTCGAACGCCAGATCACCGCGCTCGTGGACCTGGTCGCGCCTGACGAACTGGCTGAGGGAGAGGAAAGCACTGACCTCGTGACCGCGCCGCTGCTGCCTGCTCGACGGGGCCGGTAGACCGGCATGCCGTACGAGTGGCCACCGCTGGTACCCGGAGACCCGGACGAGATCGCACGCCGCGTGGCTGGCGTACTCGAGGACGCTTGGCAGCGACTCGCCGCCAAACAGCGCGCCGTCCTCGCCCAGTTCGCCGACAACCTGAGGACGCCGCACACCGTGGCGACGTTGGAGGAGTTCAAGCAAGCGATCCGCGCCTTCCGGCAGCGCGTAGACCAAGAGGCCCGGCAGTTTGTCCAGCGGCAGTTACCTCACCTGTACGCCGCAGGGGCTCAATCCGCAGCCGAGGCCCTCGACGTGACCTTCACCTGGACCACGTTCCACCGCGACGCTCTACAGTCGCTCGCGGCCGACTCCTACGCCGATTTCCTGCGCCGTTCCCAGGAAGCCGAGCGAATGGCGAACCAGTTCTATCGGGCGGCGCGAGAGGCGGCCCGCCGAGAGGTGCCCCTGCTCGCGGCGGGCAATATAACGGCGAAGCAGGCCGCGAAAAATCTGGCGGACAAACTCGCCACTGAGCACAAGCTGACCCACGTTGTCTACCGCAACGGCGCTCGCGTTCCGGTCCGCTCCTGGGCCGAGGCCGCCACCCTCGCCAAGTCGGCCGTCGCCTACAACGCCGGCACCCTCAACCGGAGCCGCCAGGCGGGCGTCACGATGGTCGAGGTCTTCGACGGCCTCGACTGCGGCTGGACCACCCATCAGGACACCGACAAGGCCAACCGCACGGTGCGGACCGTCGAAGAAGCTGCCGAGTGGCCCATCTCCCATCCGCGCTGTCGGCGGGGGTTTGGCCCACGGCCGGATCTGACGTCGGTCTGACCGCGCATCACGGACCTCGACAAGTCCGTTGACGAGCGGAGGGCCGTCGAGCTGGAGCACCTCGAAAAGCTGCTCTTCGTCGCCTACCGGCAGGCTGTAGGGGTTACGGGACTAGCGTCCGACCTGGTCAGGGCCAGGAAGCCATGAATTACACACATTGCTGAACGACGTCAAGTTTTAAGAGCCGGAAAGGTACGTCGACGCATCCTCAGTTGCTCTAGGGTGTGATGGAAAGCTAGCTGGTCGCGTCCCGCAGTCTTCACGAGCGGATCGGGGGCACCGACGCTCTGGGGTGTCGGTGGCTGAGCCTGAGGGTTCGTGGAGCTCTGCGGGCGTGACCAGTCGGCTGATGCGAGAGGGGCGCCGGTCACCCTTACTTTTCCAGGGTCAAGGCGACCGACGCCGGGAACCAGGCTAGGAGCGGTGGTCGTAGACCACGATTCCCAGCTGGACCAGGATGGCCCCGACCTTCACCAGGTCGGGCCATCCACTCTTCTGCGCCGCAGAGTTCGCGCGGTGCTTGTGCTTAGGTCGAGACTTCGACCTCGCGCGGCTCTTTCGGTGCTGTGCCATCCAGCCTCCCTATGGCCGCCGTCGCGAGTTGCGACGTGGGACCACTGGAAGGCCGGTCAACACGTAGTCGCGACGATATACAAGCAACCTCCTCGACGCTCCCAACTCCCTTTTTTCTGTGGACAGATGGCGCCTTGTGGATAACGACGGCGCCCTTGTACTGTCCGCGATCATGGGGAGACAGGGGAGATGGGTTGCAGCCCTCGTACTGGTTGCGGCTCTTGCTGGGGGAATTGCGGGCTGTGGCTCGGAGGAGTCGGCGCAGGAGCGTAGCGACCGCATCAAGGCCGAGGCGCAACAGCGGGTCGACGAGTGGATTGATGTCCGCAACGCCGGCACTACAGCCGGGGAGTTGCTGAGGGACACGGCGCTCGCTCGCGGCGGCACGTCCCCGGTGGAAGCTGTACCGGGTGAGGCGGAGTGCCGTGCCGAGTGGGAGCGACAGGACCTCGACGAGAAGTACGGCCAGGACCTCGTGGCCTCCTGGGTCGCCGGATGCACGGACGTGGACGTGGCGGTCCCCACGACTTCAGGGTGAGGCGCCGTCGGCGGTTCATGATCTGGGAATGGCTCGCAGTGCTTACGGCCAACAATGGCGAGTGCATGTACTGCGGTGACCGCTCACAGACCATGGACCACGTGATCCCATTCGCCGACGGAGGAGCGGATGAACTGACAAACCTCGTGCCGGTCTGTCACGACTGTAACCGGAGAAAGACGGACAAGACTCCTCCGGCCTGGTTCATCGGGATGGACCTGACGATCCGCTGGTCCGGCAACGGCACCCCTCAAGGGCGAAGTGGGCACGGCGACGGCATCATGAGCCTCCGAGAGATGTACCTGTCGGTCCACGAAGAGGTTTTGGGCCTGCTCGACGACCTGGACACGGTGGCCGCAGAAATCGCTGATCCGAAACGCCGAGAGTGGTTCGAGACCCGGTATCGGCTGTACGGCTACCCCTCTGCGTCGTACGGGGTGCCGAGGGCACGGAAGCAGACCGAACAGCGGATCGCCGATGCGAAGGAGAGGGGTTATCCGAGCGTGGACGAAGAACTCGCCCGCAGGATGACGCAGAGGGGCCTCTCACCAGCGGACTGAGACGGCCAAGGCGGTCAGGGACGGGGGCTATCTGGTACGGGGGTCCCGCGCCTTGGCGCGGCGGGGCTTCAACCTGCCCAACCCATGTCGTACACCTCGATCCCGCCGAGGTACGAGGTGAACGCCACCCATGACCGCGGCCCGAACACCACAGCCCCATCCCAGCCACCGAGCGGAGGCCACGCCCGGGGCCGGACCAGAACCGCAGCGATCACCTCCATGACCTCCTGGCGGCCGTGCTCGGGCAACTCGTTCAGTACCTCCTCGGCCCGAACCGCCAAATCCACCTCGTACGTCATGCGCACCCCCGTGCTCGTGATCATCCTGGAGCAGCAACGTACGGTGCGATGGCGAAGCGCGTGACGGCCTGTGGATAACCGCAAATGCCTGTGGATAGCTCACCGCAACCGCGTCACCGCGACAACGGCGTGCCGGGTCGTCTCGGCCAGCACCTCCACCATCAGGTCGACGACCACGGCCGTGTACACCTCACCCGTCCCAGAGACGCCGTGCGCCCCGGCTCAGAAAGGGTCAGCTGCGCCGCGACCTGGGCAGCCAACTGTGCACCGATGGCCCGGGTCAGCCGGACTCGCCCGTCCGGCAGCCGTACGACGAGCGCCCTCGGGCGGATCGCCGGCCCCGTGTAGCCGACCACAGCAGCGTCGGTCGTCTCCGCGTGCCTGACCTTCTTCCACGACGAGGCGCGCCCTGACCGGTACGGCGACGTCCCGAGCTTCGCGTTCCCTGTCAAGTTCTGCGTGTGAGACTGAATGGTCGGCATGTGGCTCTTCGCTGCTGCACGGCAGGGCTCACGTGCTCCTCTCCTGCGGGGGACGATGGCCCGCGGTTCGGATGGCTGAAGGGCCCTGTGGCGGCGGGGTCTGTCCAGTCCGATCCGCCCTTCTGCCCTCCGAAGCCACATTTAGTTCTGAGGGTTGTGCGACCAATGGGTGAGTTACAGGGCGACATGGTCCGATTTCGCAGAGCCTCGCCCCAGTCGCGAATACGGTGGCACCTACCTAGATGATACGAATCGGGAGTCAAGGATGACGGAACCCTCGGCTGGCGCTGACGACGGCGAGCCGTTTGAGGTATCCGGTTCCCCTCAAACAGCCGTATCGCAGGTGGAGTTCGAGGGAGTAAATGTCTGTCGAGTAGCTGCACTCTCGATGATGTTCGGCGGAGATCGCGAGAGAGTGGGTGAGGTCGCACCCGAGCTCCGAGAGATTGGCTTCTCTGAAAGACTAAGTACCGGACAAAGCACCTGGCAAGCTGCTGATCCTTTGGAACAGTTCCCGGACTTGCGCGAGCAAGAATATAGAGGAGAGGGTCGCAACCGTGTCCGGCTATGGCAGATGCTGAACGAGGAGCCGCAGCCGCAATCCGCCAATGCATTCCTGGTGGCCGTCCTCGGGAGTAATCTCGAACGAGAGTCTGCAGCTGCTGCTGCCGCGCTGTGGCGTGCGAATCTTGGATTCGACCGACTCTCATCGCAGCATCCGGATCTATGGGAATTTTGGCATCACTTGGTCCACATGTGGGGGCCGTTTCGGGGCTTTCCGTGGGAACCCTTCGCGTGGTCACGCCCAGGACCGATCGATTTCGAACCAGGCGAGGATGACCCTCAGGGGGTTCAATGGAATCCTGATCAGTGGACAGAGATCTACGATCGGGCGATGTCGGAGAGGCTTCCTCAGGACCTTGCGGTCTTCCTCATCAGGCTTCTCGTCCTGTGGCGTCTGGACCTGGCTCTGCGGTCACCGGACGCCGTAACCCGCTCACTGGCCATGGCGGCGGTTGCGCCAGTTGACGACACGGGCGGGGTTCCTGCGCCGCCCCGTGGGATTTCTGCGCAGCCAGGGGGGCAGGCGGTCTCAACCATGATCCATGGCACCTTCGCTTGGATGGGCGATTGGTGGCGTCCGGGTGGTGACTTTCATGCGTTCATCCTGCCTCATCGCCCCAATCTCTACAGCCGCGGCGGTAGGTTCAGCTGGAGCGGAGCCTACAGAAACAAAGCCCGCCAGCTAGCGGCGGACGACTTCTGTAAATGGGCATCTGACGAGGCGCCGAATGGATTGCAGACCCTGTTTGCTCACAGCTTCGGCGGTGAGATTGCGGCGCGCGCTGTTCTGACAGGGACACCCCTGAGTGAGCTTGTCTTGCTTAGCAGTCCAGCCACGCGTCTCGTTAAGGCTGTCGTCAGCACGCCTGGTCTTCGGGTAGTGGACGTCCGATTGCGCTTCGACCCCGTCCTGGTCTTGGCACGGACCCGGCAGAGGATTCCTCCCGCCCCTAACCTGACCACAGTTTTCTTTGATCGATGGCGACTCGGCCATGGGGCAACCCATATGGAACGTGTCTGGGCGGAGGAAGACGTGTTCACGCGAGGTCGGATCTAACCGATGGTTCAATGCCCATGTCCTGCCGAGCATCAGATTTCTGCACGTAGAAGACACACCAAATCACCAACGCACCCTCTCAGGTCAGCTTCCACGCCCTGATCCAATAGGGACTTCGCCACTACGCCCTCAACGCCCGTGTTCTGAAGCGAGGCGTACCAGGCCTGCGCCACCGACAGATCGTCCGTCGCCGACACCGCCTGAATCGGCGACGGCGACGACAGCCCGGCAAGCACATCGAGCATCATCGCGCGCCGCTCGACGTACGGCCGCCCGCGAACATCCCCTGTCGGCAGGGCGAGGGCGTCCCAGACGATGTACAGAGCCGGGTGCGCCGGCCCGCGCGGGCGCCGACGCCGCCCGGGACTGCGCCGCCTCGAAGGTGATCCGCTCGCCCACGACGACCACGGCCTCACCGTCCAGGACCACACCGGGCGGCAACTCCATCCCTGGCAGCGCGATGTCCATCCACGTGGCCGTCACATCGCGCTCGGAACGCGCCAGAAGACGCACGCTGTCGGCTGTGCGCCACATGACCGTCCTGTGGCCGTCCTTCTCCAGACAGATCGGTGTCTCATGAGACACCGCGAAACAGAAGCGGAGCAGCCCATTCCGATACGTCTCGCCCTCGGATAGCCTGAGCGCACATGCGTGGCTTCTGCCGTCTCTGCCACGGCGGGAATCCATCTCACCGACCTTCTCGTCGTGGAGGCCTTCGCAGGTCGGTAAGGCGACTCTGCCTGCCCTCATGAGCTGAAGGCGTGCGGCGTCGTCGGACCGAGCCGCGTGGGCCCTCGCAGAGCGAGGGTCGCAGCGGCTCCCGAATCCAAGGCAGCCGCGTGATCACAAAGCTTCTCGCCAAGATCATTTGTGTCGCCGTTTGTACTGGCCTGATCTTCGGCTTCGCGTCCTCCGCTTCTGCATATGAACCGTCCGCGTCCGTAGTTAGCCGGGCGGAGATCCGCCCCTCCGACCCAGCCTCTTCGACGGCATGCCAGGAGGGACAGGGGGCTCAGTCCGACGTCGTGGTGAGGGACAAGACGACGACCGAGCCGAGGCAGGGCTCGACCACTGGCCCGACCCTTCAGGGGATCCTGTGGGTGCTGGCTTACTTGATCTTCCTGGCTCTCATGGCAGTTCTTGCCGCAGTATTGGTGGGCTGGCTCACCCGCAGGTCCGGCTCCAATATCTGGAAATCGATACTGGCTGGACTCGGCTCCGCTGTTGCCCTTGATGGACTGTTGGTCGCCATGACGCCTCAGGTTTTGCAGATGGTCGGGTGTGGATCCTGAGCAATCTCCAGCCGTGCGTCATGTCTCATGAGCCGAGGTACCCAGGCCCTGGCCAACCGGACCACCGCCGGTTACATGCCCGCGACGAGGGCCGTGGGGGCGCGACGATGACGCGGGCTCGACGGTCGGCGTCGCGGCGCCGCATCACATCGTCCAACAGCACCGGCGTACCGGCAGGCAGCCGATGCCGTTCGAGCGACTCCTCAAGCAGGGCGAGATCAACCCCGGCCACGTCCCCAACCCGCCACATCGCCCGGGGGTTGGCGAAGTACAACTGCACAGATCCTCCGAGCCTCGGCGTACGCGGTTGTGCACGTTCGCGTGTACGTCATGAGCCAACGGAGGCGCCCTACGTGGGGTACGGGACGGCTCAGGAGTCACTCAGATGAGACACAACAGAGTGTCTGGAGAACCGTCGAGCTTGATCTTGTACCACCATCCCGGCTGGCGGGCAGCACGGGAGCCAGCTCGGCCAGCGCGACCTCCACGGGGAACTGCACGTGATCAGCCTCCGCCCACGAACGGCCGCCCGCCCGTCGGCCTACTCCGGGATGACATGGAGTGCCGTGTCCGGATTGCAGAACGGGCAGGCCTCGACATGCTCGTACAGCGCCCTCCGCGCCTGGCCTTCGCTGATCGGCTGGATCCGGACGCCTTTCGCCATGGTGCAACCGCCCTGGTGAACCAGCGCGGGCGGGCTCCCGGCACCTATACCCCGCTCCAGAAGCCACTCGGGCGGAGGCGGACGCCGATCCTCTGCCCTCCGCCGTGTGGTCTCCCGGTCCTCCTCGACCGCGATCCATCGATCCAGCTGGGCAAGACTCGCCTGCGCCTGCTGCACGATCACGCGACGCGCGAAGTACAGCAACTCAAGACGAGACGGCACGTCGGTCATGTGTTCGATTCTAGAGACGATTTCGCGTCAGATTCGCTACAGGTGGTCCCGCCAGGGCCTTTGGGTGATCACACAATCTCTACAGGGAAGGCTATAGACCCTCTGACCTGCGACTTTTCCATCGTTCATCCCCGCAGATCGATCAGGCTGAAGATTCAGCCCTAGGGACATGGCTGACGGCAAACCATGACGGAATCAAGGCCGACCTGCACCGCCTAACGTCTACTGCGCAAGCGGACGGGGACCGCCCCGGCCAGGGCGATCCCCGAAACGTCCGCACTCCAACCGCTGCGCGCAGAAGAGAGAGACATGCCTATGGAAGCACAGACGTGGAAGCCCCTCCCGGTCCAGTACAGACGCCCCCGCCTCTACGACTGGCTCATCGCGGGCACGCTCGCCGCCCTCCTCTATCTGGAGCCGCAGGTCCCGGCGCCCATCCCGGCGATCGTCGCCTTCGCGGCGCTCCGCTGCATCCGGTATCGCCGGACTGTCTGAAACGAGGCGGCTTCAGCGTATGGGCCCCGCTGCACTGCGCGGTGGGGCCCTGGCGTGTTCGCTGGCTCGTCGGTCGATGGGTGCTCCGCATCCGGCCGGCGGACGGCACGCCCCCGTTCGGTGTCGCCCGGCGGCGGACGGTGCCTATGGACTATCTGACGGTTCTGCACCACATCAAGGAGGTGGTCCTGTGCGTCAGCCTGAACGGCAGGTCGTGGGTGGTCGACTGGCACCGCACCAGCCTCCTCTCTGGCCTCGTCACGGCCAAGGTCATCGCCTAGGACGGCCTGGAGTCGGGCCCGTCTCAACGAGGCGCCCCCGCTCCCACGCTTTGAGCAGGCGCTCGCTCTTGTCAGTGTCGTCGGTCAGTCGGATGACGACCTTCTTGTCGCTGCCGTAGAGCCCGACCCAGTCCCGCCAGGTTCGGCTGGCTGTCGCACCGTCGGTCCACTCCCCGGTGACCGCCGGACCGTCGGCCACGAACTGGAGCCGGACCAGCGGTGTCACGGCACTCGTACCAGGGCGCGCGCCTGGCGGCGCAGCTCCACTCGTGCGCCGGGCAACCGGTCAGAGCTGGACCAGTACGGGTGAAACAGCAGCTGAGCGGACAAGGAATGTAGGCGGCGGCGCAGTGCGGTGGTGTGCACCGGACGCGGTACGGCGAGCGCCGCGTATGTCCGCTGCCAGTCCGCCTGGAGCTGGATCAGGTCGGAGAGGAAGGGAGTGTGCCTCATGGGTCGCATGAGTTCACATGTTCGATTTTCTGGCCAAGGTGATAGGTCGAAGTGGCGGGCGGTGTTGTGGTCGGCGGGTAGCCGGTTCACGGCAACGTGATCCGGCTACCCGACCACGGGGGTGAGGGAGCGGCTCAGACGGTCTTGTCTTCCGCGGCGTGGCGAGTGTCTTGTTGCCGCGTGGCCCTGTCCCGTCTCTCGGCCATGGACGGCCATGATGACTCACTGATTCACTTGGGTTGAGACAGCTCTAGGTGTGCAACGGGAGGGTGCGATGCGGTTTGCTGTACTGCCAGTTGGAGCGTCTCCGCCGTCTGATGGCACTCGGCCGTGCGCCTATTTGATCACCGACAACTGGGACGACTGGTTCCAATACAGTACGCAGTACGACCTCCGATACCGGGACACGGATGGAGGTCTCCATGACATTGGTCAGGTCAAGATCGGTCAGTTCGGCATGGTCCAAGACCAAAGGCGTCCCGATTTGCCTGGATCCTTTGATGAACTCGACAACCGCTTCTTCTCGCTAGGCCAAGATGCCACCTACTATCAGAATCTGAATCGGTTGGGCGTTGAGGTTCGAGATGAAATCCTTCGGGGTTTGCGAGACATGGCTCTGGATGAGGAGCTGTATGCCCGGGCAGCCCAAGAGCATGTGACGGGGACGTCCTTGCTGCGGTCCGTGACCCGAGTCACCGCAGAGGGACAGTTTCGTCGATTGGCTAAAGGCGGCCGACGGCTTTCACGCTATAGCTTCACCTACACGCTACCTTCTGAGCCCCGCCCGCACGTGATCCCTGCCTCGCTCGATCTTGAAGTGGAGCCGAAATCTTCGCCTCCCACCAATATTCATGTAGTGATCGGGAGAAATGGAGTCGGAAAGACTCACTTGCTCACTCACATGGCCCGAGCGTTGGCAGACCCTCGGGCGGATCCGGAAGAAGTCGGCACATTTGAGATGAGAGGGGGTGATCAGAACACTTTCGCCAACCTCGTTTCAGTGACTTTCAGCGCGTTTGACCCATTCGAGCCAATCAGTCAGCCTCGTGATACGACTAAAGTTGTCTTGCCGTATACGTATATCGGCCTAAAGCGGATCGGTGTGAAAATTGATGATAAGCCCCAACCTCCCAAGGACTGGCGGGCACTAGCGGCAGAATTCACCAAGAGCGTTCAGGTCTGCGTTCAAGGTGCCCGCTTGGTTCGGTGGCGACGGGCGCTAGAGATGTTGGAAGCTGACCCGATCTTTAGCGACGCACAGGTTGCCGAATTGGCGGAGTCCGCAGCGGATGAGAAGCTCCTCAGAGCAAAGGCGAGTCACCTATATCGCAATTTTAGTTCTGGCCATAAGATCGTCCTCCTAACCATTACTCGCCTAGTGGAGACGGTTGAGGAACGGTCGCTGGTTCTGTTGGATGAGCCGGAGGCCCATCTCCACCCGCCGCTTTTGAGTGCTTTCACCCGGGCTCTCTCTGATCTTCTGATCAATCGAAATGGCGTAGCCATTATCGCCACTCACTCGCCGGTGGTTCTTCAGGAGGTTCCAAGGAAATGCGCATGGCGTTTGCGCCGCTCTGGCCGCGAGGTGGTGGTGGAGCAGCCTAGTGTCGAGACTTTCGGCGAAAATGTCGGCGTGCTGACTCGTGAAATCTTCGGATTGGAAGTCACTCGGGCTGGATTCCATCGCATGTTAGGAGATGCAGTTGGTGAGGGTGCTTCCTATGAAGACATCGTGGAACGATTTGGTGGCCAACTGGGAAGTGAGGCGCGCGGTTTGGTCCGGGCGTTGGTCGCAGCGAGAGATGCAGGGGTTGGCCTCTGATGTGGCGTGTCGTCCAACCTAAGCATACCGCCTCGGATAGTTTTCGGACCTGTATCAGTCGTGTTAGGGATAAGCAGCTCAAAGAACGTCTGCAAAAATCTGAGGGGGAGGTAGTTGAGGCTGGGCAGGTATATGTAGCAGCAGCTCAAGCGACGACACTTCATAATCTCGACCCCAAAGACTTCAAACCTGACGAAGTCACCACTTCGGAGATGACAGCCGTATATACCAGTCGTATGGCTAAGAAGGGGGCGGCAGGGAGAGGAATCTATGATGATCTAGTTCTGGCCGCCAAGGAAGGTCGTTGCCCTCTGTGCGGGCAACGGCAGGTCTCGACTCTTGATCACCACCTGCCGAAATCCCTTTTCCCGGCGCTTGCTGTCGATCCGTTGAACCTGGTACCTGCCTGCTCGGATTGTAATAAGCTCAAGCTGGATGTTTCCCCCGCAGGGGTCGAAGATCAGACGCTGCATCCGTATTTTGACAATGTTGAGCAACAGTCTTGGCTTTATGCCGAAGTTGTCGAGTCTGCCCCTGCTGCTTTGCGATTCTTCGTGAGACCGCCGGCCGACTGGAGTGATGTTCTGGCTCGCCGAGTTGAATCGCATTTCAAGATATTTGGGCTCGCCGCGCTGTATGGTGCGCAGGCTGCGCAACTATTGAGTGATATTCGATACGTTCTGACTGAGAACTATTCGGAAATTCCCGGCGGGGGTGTTCGGCGAGTCCGGCAATACTTGGAAAGAGAGGCGGAAAGCCGCCGCCGGGTCTACTTGAACAGTTGGCAGACGGCGACCTATTCCGCTCTGGCAGTTAACACTTGGTTCTGCGACGGTGGGTTCGCGCTATAGGGCATGCATCACACCGGGTTCGACGCCCCGCGGAATCGACTCCGCGGGGCGGTCTGAGCACCCAGCAGCCAGAAGGGTCGATCAGGACTTCTTCGCCGTAGCCGGCGGCACTGACAGAGCGATGGCTCGGAGGACACTCGAATCGTCACGATTGACGGTGGCTAGACGTGTCGGCGCGGGGGCGCTTTGGCTCGGAGGACACAGTGCCCGACCGAGACCCGACCAACCCGCCCGCCCCGGGGCCCGACCCCGCTATGCCGTCTTCCGGGATGATCGAGGCAGATCAGGAGACGCTGAGGAACCTCCTCGCACACTGAACAAGAGCCGCGAGGCCGGTGTCACCCACGTCGAGGTCTTCGACGGGTCCGACTGCGGATGGACCCACGACCGTGACCCCGACAAGGCCAACCGCACCGTGCGCACTGCCGAGGAAGCCGCCCAGTGGCCGATCTCGGACCGCGTCCGGAGCGTCTTGCTTAGGATCGGGTGGTCTGGAGATCACGCCACTCGCGATCGAGGATCGCGTGCACGACTGAGTCACGCCACTGCCCGGCCTTGTTGATGTGCTCGCGGATGGTGCCTTCCTCGACCATGCCTGCGGCTGTCATGGTCTTCGCTGAGGCCTCGTTGAGCGGGGAGCGGGCGCCCCAGATGCGGTGCAGGCCGAGGTCTTCGAAGCCTAGGGCCAGCAGGAGGCGTACGGTTTCGAAGCCGTAGCCGACGCCCCAGGCATCTGGGCGCAGCGCGAAGCCGAATGTAGCTCCGCGCTGCTGGTGTGGATCTGTGGCGATGCGACCGAATCCGATCAGTTCGTTGGTGTTCCGCTCGACGACTGCGAGTGCGTACTCGGCGCGCGGCGTCGCGGTGGCTGAGGCGATGGACCGGGCCACGATGTGGCCAACCTGCTCGCGGCTCCGCGGCTCGAACGACAGGTGCTCCGTCGCTTCCTGATCGCCGTAGATCGCGAAGACCCCGTCCACATCATCGACGGTGAGTTCGCGGAGGCCGAGACGCTGGCTGGAACGCTGGACCGGGTACATGCCAGGAACCCTACTGCTGTGTCCCGCCGGGGAGTGCTGATCGTCGGGGCGGGTAAACCGCCAGCTCTTCTCGCAGGTCACGGGCCGTGAGAGCGGTGCGCGCACCGCTCGTCGTCAGGGCCTGGCGGACGCGCAGGGCCGAGACGACGATGCCGTTGATCCGGAAACTGGCCGGGAGGTCCAGCACGGGGGCGGACGGCCTGCGCGGCTCCGTCGACGTCGCCGCTGCGGATGTGGATGAGGGCCAGGTTGCACTGCGCGCCGGCCAGATCGCCGAGCGCCCAGTTGGGGTTCTCAGGGGTGTGGAAGCCAAAGCCTTGCATGGCCAGCTCTGCTTGGGCGGTGAGGTCCGCGTTGCCGTCACCGAGGAGGGCCGAGGCTTCCACGGCGTAGTACCGCTGCTTCTCCAGAGAGTAGGTGAGGAGGCCGCCGAGTTGATCTAGCTCGTCGGGTATGACGTGCTCTGGTAGGTCGTCCGCCGCTTGGTTCGACGCCTGGACCGTCTCGTTGTTGCCGAGGACAGCTACGGCGCCCTCTCTTCAGTGCGGTGTGCGGCGGGGCGTCTTCCGCCGGGGGCTTCTGACCGGAGACGCCCCCCGGAATGAGCCAGGGCACGATGCCCCGGGCAGCCTAGGTAGGGTCGTTGTACATCGGACCAGGAGGGGAGTCGCATGGCGAGCGAGACTGTGGTGGCGCAGACGACCATCGATGACGAGGCCAAGGCAACGGTACTGGCACGAGGTGCGGTTGAGAACCGACTGGCCGCCGGCGCTCACATCGACCCTCCGCTGACCGCGGTGTACTGGTGGAAGGGTGAGATCGAGACGGCTCGGGAATGGCGGATCTCGTACAAGACGACCACCGACCGTCTCCCGGAGCTTGAAGCGTGGGTGGCCCAGGAACACACCTACGACGTTCCGGAGTGGGTCGTCCTGCCGATTATCGGGGGTTCTTCGGCGTACCTGTCATGGGTAGCCGAACAGTCGACCGCGAGGTAGTGAGCGGACCAATTACGAGGAGTGGCTGCTGCACGAACCGTTGCGTGCGGCAGCCGCAGATCAGGTCAAGCCGCCAGCTGCTGCAGGTGCAAGGCGAGTTCCTTCTCCCGGCTGGGAAGCAGCGCGGCGATGTCCTGCGCGCGTGCCCTACCCATGGTGTTCGGCCGGGCATCTGCCGCAGCTGCGAATTGATGCGACACGTAGACACCTTGTTCGACGTCTCCTCCGCGCAGCAGTGCTGAAGCCAGGTCGCCCAGGACCACAACCCCCGAGTCTGGCAGCTCATCACCGAGGCGGTTCACGGCGTTGTCCGCGGTCTCCGTCAACTCCTGCCGCTTGAGCTGGCCGTATACCGACAACGACAGAGAGTCGAGGCGGTAAGGGGTCATGAAGCGTACCCATGCTTGTTCGGTGGTGTGGTCTGCGAAGTCGTACACGGCCTGGGCACGCTCCAGGGCTCGCAGCGCCCCGATGTCATCGCCAGCGGTCGCCGCTTCTTCCGCATAGCGGCCGTGGACCCAGGCAGCGGCGGCAGCATTACCCGGCCCCCGTACATCTTTGGCAGCTTGAGCCAGGAGTTTCATCGCCTTCTCCGGCGTGGCAGCCCCATAGCTGGCGTACGCCAGGGCCAGGGCCCGCAGTGGGGGATGTCCGGCGACCTCGGCGCACTCGCTCGTGACCTCGTAGAAGGCGCGCGCCCTCTCGGAGTCGCCCAGATCCCAAGCTACCCACCCGGCCAGGGCGGCCGTCTCACCAGCGGCAATGGTCACAGCGCGCTCACGCTCGCCGACTTGGGGCAGTACGGCTGTGATGGCGTCAAGGTGTGCTTCAACCCTGTTCTGGAGCTGTCGGGCTGTGAGGTGATGCTCGCTCACGTGGAGGGCGGCGGCGTGATCAGTGAGAGCCTCCACTCCGGCTGAATCGACCTTCGTTCCCCGTTTGAGGGCGTGCGCGAGGCGCCCCCACGGCTCGGCGGCAGCAGCCGCGCCGAGTACGGCGCCACCAATCAGCGTCCTGCGGTTCACGTCGTCCAGGTCCTCCCCTTCACGGCGGCGCCCCTTCCTCCGCCGGGCGCGGGCTGCTGCTGCCTCCCGCTGCAACTGTTCAGGGGGTAAGCCGCAGGCCGTCGCAATGTGCGCAACCGTGTGGTTGGTAGGGATGTTCTGCCCATGTTCGTACCGGTTGATCTCGCGACGGGTCATCGTTTCCCGGCCGGAGACTGTGTTGATCGCCTCTGCTTGCTCGTCCTGTGTGCGTCCGGCTTCCTTGCGCAGCCGGACGAGCAGCTCAGCGAACGGATCTGCTGCCATGAGTGTGACCTCTGTTGGTGGACTGGACCCAATCATGGCGTCAGATCCCCCTCGCAGTTTCCCCCTTGACAAGTTTTTCCCCCGCTAGTTTCCCCTGGCAGGTTGCTTGAGGCCGCGGTGCGATAGGTCCATGACGTTCCGTGAGGCATCCACCTTCGAGGACGGCCGACGGTGTTGCGAGCAGCGCACCCCGGCCGGATCAGAGCGGGTGGCCATCCGTAGCTTCGAGGTGGCCTTCGCTCCAGCCGACGCACGCGTCCGGCTCATGCGACGGATCACCTTGGCGCACCTGCGCCTTTGGGACATCACGGCACTGAATGACACGGCCACGCTTGCGGTCTCGGAACTGGTGACCAATGCCGTGCGGCACTGCCACGGCAGCGAGATCGGGCTTCGGATTGTGAGTTCGGCTGAGGAACTGCGCATCGAGGTCACGGACGGAAACCCGACTCCGGCTCAACGACGTGAGGTGGACGCTGAGGCGGAGAACGGCCGGGGGCTGTGGCTCGTCGCAGCTCTCTCGAAGGAGTGGGGTGTCAGCAGCGACGGCACGATGACGTGGTGCTGCCTCTCCCTCCCGCCGGCGGACGCTCGCGCCGTCGAAGCGCCGATGGCCCTCACCGAAGAGCCAGCGAGTCACCGATCCGTTGGCACTGGTGAGAGGCCCGCGCCTGCACCGAAATCCGACCGGACGCTTCTATCTGTCGGGACCCCCTGAACAGCCGTCGGGCCGCAGCTGCCTACCTCCCCAAGGTGTGTGCCCGGCTGCGGCTCGGCGGCCCCCATCCCCCATCGTGAGGTTCCCCGTGCTTACCGCCTTCTCCTTACGCCGTCGGAGAGCCGACGCCGCCTTCCGGGCGCTCGTCCCTCCCACTGGCCGGGGAGGTTCCGATGCCCGCTGCTGACATGCCCCTGATCGTCGATCTGGCCGGTCGCGATGACGAACTGCGTGCCCCCTTGGACGACTTGCGGCTTGGGCGCTGGTCCGCTGCACGAGACCTACTGAGGAGGACGGGTCCGGACTGGGAGCTGCGGACTTCGCGCAGCCTGGTGCTCTCTGTGGGTGCGGGCTCCCTCGGCGCGATCAAGGCTTGGCTCTCTGAAGAGCCCTTCTCTGCCGACGCGTTGATGATGTGGGCGAGAGTGCTCACCCGCGAGGCACTGCGCGCCATGGACGAAGGGCGAGACCGGGACCTCGTCCTCCAGGCCGGCGCTTTCGCGCGGGATGCCTGTTTCGGGGCTGTGGGTCGTTGGCCGGAGGATCCGGTGCCGTGGGTGGACCTGCTCCGTTTGGCCAAACTGCCCGTCGGTCGCGGGGGTTTGAGGTTGCTGGACCCGTACTTCATCCAACGCCTTCAGCTCTGGGGCCAGAGCATTGAGATGAACCGATGGGACGAAGCCCCCGAGAAGGCGTTGTTCCCCGGGCCATGGCCCCTGTTACACGAGGCCGACCGGCGCCACCCCGGTAGCCGTGAGGCATACCACCGAATGCGGGAGTACGCCGAGCTTCGTGCGCCTTGGCTAGCTGTGGATTTCACCCGTTGGGCGTCTGGCGGCGCGCCGGAAGATTCCGCGTCCGCGCTCCACATGTTGCCGCTGCACGCCTTCGTCACGGAATACCAGCGCCGACACGGCAGTGGGGAGATCGGCGCGCTGTCGTTCTGGACCTCGGACCAGATTCGGCACTATGCGCGCCGTGCCCGGTTCGGCTGGTTCGAGTCGACACCCCCGAAGCAGCGTTCGCGATTGTCGCTTTTGGACCTGAACTACCTGGCGTTCACCCTCGTCGCCTCGGGCGAGGACGGGGCCGCCGCGGTGTTCAACGAGATTGGCCCGTACGCCACCAACGCGCCGTGGGAGACCTTCAGCACGAGTCTGCGCCGTGACTGGCACTCCGAGTTCCTGCGCATGCGGGCCTCCGTCGTACGGCCAAGGGTCCGTCATCGATGAACGCCCGGTAGCCGCCCACTCGCTCTCATACGCCCCGCCTCGTTTCGTCCCCTACATCACCTATGAGGATCACAAGTGCTCAGCAGTAGATCAGAAGCAATAGCGCATGACGACGCGGTCCTGGCCCAACTCGGGATCAAGGCTGAACTCTCCCGGAAGATGGGGGTGTTCGGGAACTTCGCGATCAGTTTCTCCGTGATCTGCATTCTGGCCGGCGGCATGTCCCTGTTCGGCTTCGGCCTGGGCCACGGCGGACCCGCGGTCATGCTGGGCAGTTGGGTCGTGATCGGGTTCATGACGCTGCTTGTCGGGGTGTCCCTGGCCGACGTGGTCTCCGCCTATCCCACGAGCGGGGGTCCGTACTTCATGGCCGACAAGCTCGGCGGGCCGCGCTGGGGGTGGATGACCGGCTGGCTGAACCTGCTCGGACTGTGGGGCGCGATCGCTGGCATCGACTACGGCGCTGCCGCGTTCATCGGCGCCTTCGCCCAGCTCCAGTGGGACATCACCCCGACCGGCACAACGACCATGGGCATCTTCGGGTGCATCCTGCTGGTGCACGGCCTGCTGAACGTATGCGGTGTACGCCTGGTGACCGTCCTCAACTCCATCTCCGTGTGGTGGCAGCTGGGCGGTGTCACGCTCATCGTCGGCACGCTCGCTCTCGCCCCTGTCCAGCACCGCTCGCCCGACTTCGTCTTCACCCAGTTTGTCAACGACAGCGGTTTCTCCAACCCGCTCTATGTGTGCCTCATCGGCAGCCTGATCGCTGGGTACACGTTCTGCGGGTACGACGCCAGCTCCCACGTCGCGGAGGAGACCACCAAGGCGCAGACCTCGGCCCCGAAGGGGATCGTGCACGCCATCACCGTGTCGTGGATCGCGGGCTTCATCCTGCTGGCGGGGATGCTGTCGGCGATCCAGGACTACAAGGGCACGCAGAACACGGCGACGGGCGTGCCCCCCGCCCAGATCTTCCTCGACGTGCTCGGCAACGTCGGAGCGAAGGCCCTGTTGCTGGTCGTGATCATCGCGATGTTGTTCTGCGGCAACGCTGAGGTGGCCGCCGCGAGCAGGATGATCTACGCCTTCTCCCGCAGCCGGGCGCTGCCGCGGTGGCAGACCTTTCGGAGCGTCAGCCCCCGCACAAAGACCCCCGTCCCGGCGGTGTGGCTGGCGGTGGTGATGCCGTTCCTGCTCGCGTTGCCCGCTCTGTGGTCTCCGGCCGCGTACGGCGCGATCACCGCGATCAACGCAGTCGGGATGACCCCCGCGTACGGGATTCCCGTCTACCTCGCCCTGCGCAAGGGCGACGCGTACGTGCCCGGCCCGTGGACGTTGGGCCGGTGGCGGCGCCCGATCGGCTGGATCGCCGTGATCTATGTCGTGGTCATCACGGTTGTCTTCTGCCTGCCCCAGACCTCTCCCGTGACCGCAGAGACCTTCAACTACGCCGGCGTGACTCTGGCGGTGGCCTTGGGGATCGCCTGGCTGACCTGGATCACCCGGGGCCGCCGCGACTATCAGCTCACCGCTCACACCACTGCGGCCGACCAGGCCAGCATGAAGGAGATCGTCTGATGGCTGACGGCGAAGAGCAGGGCACGGAGCCAGCCCCCGGTCTGACGACTTCAGACCCGAGGAACCAGCTGCGCAAAGACGTCGGCAGCGGGGAGATCACCAGAGTCCTCCTGGCCGTGCCGGACATGTACAGCCGGCTCAAGGGCAAGGTGCTCGACGCCGAGGTGCTCCTTGAGCGGATGGGCTCTGCAGCGGAGATGTGCGCCTACATCCTGGCGACCGACCTCGACATGACCCCGCTCGACGACTACGACCTCACCGGCTGGAAGCAGGGCTACGGCGATCTCGCCGTCAAGGCAGACCTGGGCACCGTGCGGATGCTGCCCTACCAGGTTGGGACTGCCGTCGTCGTAGGCGACGCCCTCAACCACGACGGTTCGCCGGTCGAGGTGGCGCCCCGTAACGTGCTCCGCCGCCAGTTGGAACGTCTCTCCGACGTCGGGTACCACGTCTCTCTGGGCATCGAGTCCGAGTTCTTGCTCCTGGCGGGGACGCCGGACAAGATCCGCCGCGCCGGTTATCGCGACCTGCGCCCGGCCTGGCCCCGCAACCTCGACTACGCCCTCGGACATCCTCCGAAGATCAGCGACTTCTTCCGCGACCTCCATTCCGATCTTCGCCTGGCCGGGATCCCGGTCGAAGCGATCAAGACTGAGGGGGCGGCTGGCCAGGTGGAGGTCACCTTCGCCCACGGGGACCCGATGGCGGCCTGCGATGCGTACCCCGTCTTTCGCCTGATTACAGACGACCTCGCCCAACGTCACGGAATGACACCCGTCTGGATGGCCACGCCGTTCACCGGGACCGGCAGCGGGCTGCACCTGCACGTGTCTCTGTGGTCGGCCAACGGAACCGCCTTCACCTATCACCGCGGTCAGGACCTGCCCCCAGCGATGGAACGGGCCATCGCCGGCCTCATCTCCGGCATGCCATCCCTGTCCCCTCTGTACGCGCCGTTCACCAACTCGTACAAGCGGTTCCGGCCGCATACCTTCGCCCCGACCCGTCACACCTGGGGCTTCGACAACCGAGGCTGCGCCGTACGAATCACCGGCGTCGGTAAGGGTGCCCACCTGGAGATCCGCCTGCCCGGGGCCGACGCCAACCCCTACCTCGCCCTCGCCGCATCCTGCGCCTCCATCACGCACGGTTTCCAAGACCAGCCCGAGTTGACCGACCCCTGCCACGGCGACGCCTACACCGCCCTCGCCGTCCCGATCGCCGCCACGCTTACCGAAGGCTCCGCCTACTTCAGCGGAGGCAAGGTACCGCTCGCCGCATTCGGCGAGACCGTCGTACGCCACTTCACCCGCGCCGCCCGAGCCGAAACCCAACGGGAGCGCACCCAGGTCACCGACATCGAACGGGAGTACGGGATCGGGCACGGCTGACGAAGGGCGGGCCCTAGCGAATCTCCTGTGCACGGCATCCCCCGCAGGCCTCTGTGGGTTCGAGGCTCGCTGTTGGAACGATCCACCCGCCCGGCAGTGGGTTCCGAGACCCCACGGCCCGACGAGACCTACCCGCTGTCGGACCGCCTTCGGCGCCCGGACGACAGCAGCAGCACCAGAACGAAACCCCGAGAACTCCAAGAGAGAAGGAAGCTCCGCGTGTTCATCGACATCCCGAGCGAACTCGAAGCCACTCTGATCGACCGTTCTCTCCCGCCTTGGGAACTGGACGGTTCGTTCCTGGCGCAGTCCACCATGAAGGAGTACCGGACCGAGCTGACGGCCACCCCGCGGTTCGAGGAGACCGTCGCGACGCTGCGCCACGCGCTGACCGGGGCGGGCGGCGGGTACGCCGTGCTGCGCCTGGGAAACCTCGCCAAGGCGCTGGGGACCGACGGCGACCAGTTCCTGCGGCGGGTGACGGGCTTCGCGGCCGAGGTGGCCGTTCCCTTCTCGCCCTTCCCGCGGTGGCCCCTGTGGAAGGACATCGGGGTCAAGGTCGACAAGGACCCCGGCAAGTCCAGCGGCATCGGGTACAACGCGTTCCACATGGACTTAGTGAACGGGACCCTGCCCCCGGACTACACCACGCTCCTGTGCGTCCGCCCCGACCCGCTCGGCGGCGGCCCCAGCATCCTCTCCGACGCCCACGCGGCGGTGGCGCGGCTGTCGGCGAACAGCCGCGCCCTCCTGGCCGAGTCGGCCTACCACTACGGGACCTTCTTCGACCTGCACGGCGTCGGCGAGGAGTACAAGCCGTTCCCGATCCTGGACGGCTCCGACCCAGGCGGGTTCGTCCGGTTCACCGCCAAGATGCTGAAGAGGTCCGAGCTCGGCCGGGCGCACGCCGACGCCGCCAGGGAACTCGCCGAGGAACTCGTCCGGGGACAGGTCTCCTTCATGCTCCAGCCAGGGGACTACCTCATCGTGAACCAGCGCCGCTTCCTGCACGGTCGGGAGGCGCTCCACAGCGGTCAGGAGACCATCCCAGTCGCCGACCGACGGCTGCTCCTCCAGTTGTTCCTGCGCGCGAGGACCGGCGACGATTCGGCCGCGTAGCCGGCCGACGGCACCGGTGACCTACCGGGTCCAGCCCCTGAGCACGCGGCACTGCCACGGGGCGGGGGCCGGTCGGGCACCCCCGGAAACAGCCGCGTACCGGGCTCCCCAGGCCCGTGCACGGCCCTAGATGCGGGAGTTGCGCAGCGACTGCCACACAGCGCCGGCCAGCGCCCGCGTCGCCCGCGGGGCCGACAGACGCTCGTGCTCGCGGTACAGGGCCCAGTTGTATTGCACGAGCGACAGCTTGTTGGAGGACAGCGATCCCGCCTGGTGGGCCCTGTACACCGCAAGCGGCTCAGCCAGGCCCCGGGCGTCAGCTCCGTCCCGCATGATCGACAGCCAGAGGGCGTAGTCCTGGCGCTTGCGCATCTCCGGCATCAGCCTCGTGCCCAGGACATTGCGGTCGTACATGGCGGTGAGAGCACCGATGTGGTCCTGGACCAGCATCGCGCGGTAGTCCACGTGCTCCCGCGCACGGATCACCCGCCCGTTCGGGACCCAGTCGGTGCTCTCGCCGTCGTAGTCGGCGTCCATCTTGAAGTACGAGGTGAACGTCAAAGGCGCAGTCGCCTCCGCAGCGAAGGCGAGCTGCTTCTCGGTCTTCTCCGGAAGCCACATGTCGTCGCTGTCGAGAAAGGCGATGTAGTCCCCGCGGGCCCGCTCGATCGCGAGGTTGCGGGCCCGGCCCGCACCGCCCCGTTCGGGTGCCGACTCCGGCAGGACGCGCTCGTCCTGCTCGGCGAACTCACGGAGCAGGTCCATGGAGCCATCGGAGGACTGGTCGTCGGTGACCAGCAGCTCCAGGTCGCTGTGGGTCTGCGTGAGCACCGATCGGACGGCTGCGCCGAGGGTGGCTGCCGAGTTGTACACGGGCATCACGACAGACACCAGGGGCACAGCACTTCTCCTTGCCAGACCAGGAACGACGGTCCATTCAAGCACCGCAATCGAGTAGGAGCTGCCATGCAGATAGTTGTCGCTGGTCAGGGCTACGTAGGGCTTCCCCTGGCCGTGCGCGCCGCCGAGATGGGTCACCGTGTCGTCGGCTACGACGTGGACACGCACCGCGTCCAGCAGCTCGCCGCCGGCCAGTCCTACGTGGCGGACGTGGACTCCTCGCGGCTGCGCGCGGTGCTGGACTCCGGGGCCTACTCCGCGACCGCCGACGCTGCCGCGCTGGCCGGCTTCGACATCGCGGTGATCACCGTGCCGACCCCGCTGCGGGACGGCGTGCCCGACCTGACCTACATCGAGTCCTGCGCCCGGACGCTGGGCAAGCACCTTCGCCCCGGTGGGACGGTGGTCCTGGAGTCCACGACCTATCCCGGCACCACCGAGGAGCTGTTGCTGCCGATCCTGGAAGAGGTGTCGGGCCTCAAGGGCGGGGTGGACTTCCTGGCCGGATTCAGTCCCGAGCGGATCGGAAACAAGCGGTGGTCGTTCGACGGGACGCCGAAGTTGGTGTCCGGAATCGACGCCAAATCACTCGATGTGATCCAGGGCTTCTACGACGGCATCTTTCAGACCACGGTGCCGGTGTCCGGGACGAAGGTCGCCGAGCTGGCCAAGCTGATCGAGAACACCTTCCGGTTCGTCAACATCTCCATGGTCAACGAGATGGCGATGCTGGCCGCCTCCCTCGGCGTGAACATCTGGGAGGCGATCGACGCCGCCGCAACCAAGCCCTTCGGATTCACACGGTTCACTCCGGGGCCGGGAGTCGGCGGGCACTGCCTGCCTGTTGACCCGATGTTCCTCTCGTGGAAGGCCCAGCAGGAGCTTGGCGCCCCGTTCCGGTTCGCGGAACTCGCCGCCGACGTGAACCGGCACATGCCCGACTACGTCGTCCGGCGTCTCGTGGGTGCACTCGGCAAGCGCGGCATGCCCGTCAGGGGATCTCGGATTCTGCTGCTCGGCCTGACCTACAAGTACAACGCCACTGACCTTCGTAATTCACCTTCGGCACGTGTCGCCGAACTTCTCATCGACCTCGGTGCCGAGGTTCGCGGTGCCGAACCCAACATCCCGGACGGCGACGACACCAAGCTGAACGTGCTTCGCGTCGATGCGAGCCCGGACGAGGTGGGGGCCGCTGATGCAGTGGTTCTTCTCATGGACCACCCGCGATTCGACCTCCCGATGATCGAGAAATGCGCAACCTATGTTCTCGACTGCCGAAACCGTCTTTCCGGAGTGAACGTCGAGACTCTTTAGCTTCTCGGAATGCCCCCGGACCGCAGCCAACCCTTCATCTTCGGGAGTTCTCTTGCGCGACGAATGGGAACACGCCCACACGGACTACACCATGCCCGTGCAGCGTCGCATTCCTGCCTCGCTGGCTGAAAGCGAGAGCGACTGGCGCCACTATCTGGAATGCTCAACCCCCAACGGCTGGTTGATACAGAACAACGCCATGACTGACGCGCTCGTCAGCGGAAAGCCGATGTACCTGCTCCACACCACCAAGGACATCGACGCCATCCGCATCAGTCGGCAGTTGCACGTCTCCACCGGATGCCTGGTCGGAGCCCTGTACTGCTCGCCTCTCGTCAGTCAGGGCGAGGGGCTGCGTCCACACAACCTCGGCGCCTACCTGATGCGGACGAAGCCTTCCACCACGCCCATGGTCTTCGAGGTCATCCCGGATGCCCCGATCCGGCCCAAGGGCGTCGACTACCTGCATCTCGGTGCCATCCACCTGCGTACCTACCTGCGCTACCAGAGCTTCCTCACTCCGGCCGAGAACGACCAGCTCGACCGCGCGGTGCTGGCCGGGCTGCGTGCCGCGGCCGTGTTCCTCGACACCGCTCTGCACAACGCCGCCGGCCATGCCACTCCGGCACCCGAGTTCATCGACCAGTTGTCCGAGGCCGTGGCCCACGTGCCGTTCCTCGGCTACCTGTACTTCGAGGTTCTGTCCGAATACCTGATGCTCCACTCCGTTACTCCGGAGACCAAGACCTACGCCCAGGCGGGAGAGCTGAACAACTGGCTCTACAAGCGACTCGCCTTCGCCGCCGTGGACGGCATGGACCAGTTGTTCGACCTAGCCCGTTTCAATCTGCGCTATCACCGGCTCGTCCAGCTCATCGAAGGCATGGAACCAGCTCTCGGCTCGGGAGTCGCCGAGTACGTTCGGCGACGACTGTCCCACCTGTTCGCCCGGACCGCGCTGCACCCATCCCAGGATGCGGCATCGGTCACCTTCCACGGCGTCGATCTCGGCACGCTTCGGAAAGCCGCGCCCGGACTGATCGGCCAGATGATCTTCCGCGAGATCCGGTACATGCCGCGCTACCAGCAGCTGTACCACTGCTTCGAGAAAGCCAAGGCCCTTGAGGCATGGGACTACTGGAACAACGAGGGAATACCCACCCCCTTCAACGGAGTCCTCCCCAAGGGAGAGATAGGGATAAATCCCGTCTACGCCCGATCGGCAGTCAGAGTATGGACGGCAGAACTGGACGGTAAGGGCTATTTGCATCCGGCCGATGAGGTCACGGCTATCTTCACACCGCACCTGGCGTCATGGTGGGCGCCACCCCGTCATCGCGAGATACAGAACGCCACCGATGATTCACGATTCGGGGTGGCTCTGGGAGCCCGACCTCCGGTTCCACCGATGAATGGAGTTTCCGCATGATCGCCCAGCTCCTGAACATCCTGACCGGCATCAACCGCACTGCCGCGCCTTCGTCCGGGAGCATGATCCTCGTCAACGACCTCTACGGCGCGATGCCTGAAATCCACACGACTTTCCTGGGCAGGGCGCCTGTCGATCAGGCTTGGGAGGCTACGTTTGATCAGCTGATCACCCTCTCCACGACGAAACGCCCCCACGGCCCGGACTTCGACCCGTACGTTGACGAGTTGACGCGTGAGGTCGGTGCGCTCATCGAAAAGATCCAACCGAACGCCATTCACGCCCAGTACCTCGGGTTCGCTCTCAGCCTGGCCTTCACCCGAACCGCCGGCAACATCCCGATCATCGCCATCGCCCACGGCCCCGAGGTGATGGTGGCCGAGCGCAGCGCATCGGAACGCGAGGCCATGAATGAAGTTGCTGCCGCCAGCGCCGCGATCGTGACCCCGACCTCCGCCCTCGCCGACCGCATCGACCGTCTCACCGGACGCCGATTCACCGATCGACTCAGCGTCATCCCGTGGGGCATCCCTTTGAGTGATACCCGGGTACGCGATCAACCGCCTACCGGAACCGGACCTCTGTCTCTGGTGCACGCCGGTCGTCTGGACGACAACAAATCCACGATCACCGCCGTCGAAGCCCTCGCTTTGACCGATCAGCCGCACCACTTGACCGTGATCGGCGAAGGAATCCTACGGGATTATCTGGAACAGCGGGCTATCGAACTCGGGCTCCGGGACCGGGTTCATTTTGATCCGTTCCTGCCCCGCGCCGAAGTGTGGCGCCGCCTGCCGAACTTCGACGCCTTCGTCTTCACAACCAGGGATCTGGAGGCTTTCGGGCTCGTCCTCATTGAGGCTCAAGCCCACGGACTTCCGGTTGCCTACTCCGATCTTCCCGGTGTGAGGGAAATTCTCGGGGGCGCTGGCGTTCCATATATTCCTGGCAACCCGCGCTCGCTGGCCGTGGCCCTAGACGAGATGGGCCGGGACTCCGGCCGGCGCAAGGCCCTGGCCAAGGCGGCTCTCGATAACGCGCGCCGATACGACATCACTACCACCGGCCGCCAGCTTCGCGAACTGATGCTCCGCGTTACCTCCTAACCCCGGTGTCAAGAGGAATCCGGGCTGTCAGCTGGCGAGGCTACGCTCGAACATATGAGCACTCCCGCTGAAGGATTGACCCTCGGGGCCGTCAGCGCCCTGATCGAACGCAAGATCCTCACCGACATCGTACGTATCAGTAGAGCGGGCGAGCCGGTCTTCAACCCGGATACAGGCCAGTACGAGCCCGGCCCGCCCGTCATCGTCTACGAAGGGCACGGCGGGGTCTTCCCGAATGGAGATCCCGGGATCGTGCTGCACCTGGAAGGTCAGGCGTACGTCGACGACTCCGCGTCGAAGTACAAGCTGATCACGCCCCTGGACGCCCCGGTGGCCTCGCGCGAGGACACGGTGAGCGTCGTCAACGCCGCCGACCCGGCAGCGGTCGGCCGTACGTGGCGCGTCCTCGATGTCGGGCAGACCTCCACTCTGGCCGTGGTCCGCACGACGTTCCTGGACCAGAACACGCAGTCCAGCACTTCAGGCGGCACCTCGTGAGCATGCCGATCGACACCGAGGCGGAACGGGAGAAGCTGGAGTCGACGTTGCTGGTGGACACGGTACGGATCACCCGCCCAACGGGAACTCCCCAACTCGACCCCTCGACCGGTCTCTTGGGGGCCGTGCCGGCGGAATCGGTCTACGAGGGACCGGGAGCTGTCCTGTCCGGCCATGGCCAGGTCACCGCGCAGCACGTTCTCGGGCGGGAATGGCTGGACGACACGGTCAGCTGGTATCGGCTCCTCACGCCGATTTCCGCCCCCGTTCCGGTGCGGTACGACCGCGTGGAGGTCGTGGCCGCAGCTGGCGAGCACGCGGCGACAGCGAATCGGGTGTGGCAGGTCCTCGATCCGTCGGAGGCGTCCACGGTCGAGATCGTTCGGGTGACCCGTCTTGACGAGATCACCCCTCCGTAGACGGCTGGCGAGCTGGGCTGTCAACAGATACCCGTAAGCTCAGATAGGTGCCAACAGATCAGAATTCAAAACCTATTTCTCCCGAGGGTGAACCCCTGCCGGTGCGCGTCACCGGGCAGGGGCATGCCGCCGTCGTGGAGATCGGCGGTCACGACGTCTCCCGGGACCTCGCTGCCTATTCACTGGCCCACCGCGCGGGCGACGTACCGCAGATGGTCATCGAACTCTCCCCGAGATCCACGGCGACCGGTGTGTTCGAGGGCCTGGCGCACGTCGTCATCGGCGACCCACCGGACCCTGGTCCGGCAGCGGCTGCCTTCCTCTCCGCGATCAGTCCCGCCGAACTGGAGAAGGCCGCGCTCGACCGTCACGACCTCATGGACGGTCGCCCGCACGAGCTGACCCGCGCCATGCTCGCCCTGTTGCGGGAATGGGCCCTTGGCCAGTGGGGCGAGTCGGAACCGGAAGACGGGCCGTGAGCCAGTGGCGTCCTCGCTGAATCCGCACCCCAACGCCCACCCTCTTGCGGGCGCCTACTCCAATGCATTCCAGATCGCCGCGCAGTTCGATGCGAGGGCGGCGCGCACTCTGCCCGAGGTCACGGCGACCGTCCAGCACTACGCGATGCTGCTGGAGACCAGGATCAAGGCCAAGGCCAGCGGCCGGCCGGGCCCCAACGCGCCCACGGGCGACTACCGGCGCTCCTGGACACACGAGGTGTCCACGGACGGGTTCTCCGTCACGGCGGTTGTCGGCACGAACAAGCCCCAGGCGCGCCGCCTGGAGTACGGCTTCGTTGGCGCCGACAGCCTGGGGCGCATCTACAACCAGCCGCCCTACCCGCACGTCGGGCCAGCCGTCGAGGAGATCCGGCCGCTGTTCATCGCTGCGCTCGGCGACACGATCGACGACGACTCGTGAGTGACCGCCGCGCCGCCGGGCGGCAGTTCACCACCCCGGGAGTAGAGGAGGAGTAGTGCCCGTCTCCGGCAGAGAAGTGTCCCTCGCGATCCAGAAGACACTGGCCACAGCAACCGCCCGAAGTTGCGGGTACGGGACTGCCCCCACGGCATCGAGTACGCCCACTGGCGCCACGATCCCCTACAGCGTTCTCTACCCGCTGGGCGTGACTACGAGCGGCCCGCCGTACGGTGATGGTGACGCTGACGCCCGAGTGCTCGTCCAGGTCACCTCGGTCGCTTCAACCGCCGAACAGGTCGAGTGGATGGCCGACAAGGTCCGCACCGCGCTCCTCGCGCGCTTGAGCGGGACCTACGTCAACACCATCACCATTACCGGCTACATAGTGATCGACCGCGAGCTGGACAAGGAGGAAGGGATGTCTGTCAGCGGTGGCGTATACAGTTATGTGCAGCGGTACGTCCTCACTGTGACCACTCTCGGGTCCTGACGTTCCAGCTACCTCACCGCGGAGGCATCTCGCGGACGCCCGGCCACCCGGCACGGGCCGATTCCCCCTTCATGGGGGCCGGCCCGGCGTGTGCGCGCTCCGGAACACCGGTTCCCGGAGAGCGAGAATCAGTGTCACAGCAGCGGTTCACCCGTCGCGGCACCACGAAGTTCTTCTTCCTGAAGGACATCGTCTCGAAGGAACTGATCCCGATCCGTCCGGAGCTCGGCGGGACCAACGGGACCGATCTGTCCCCAGCCATCAGCGACATCGAAGGCTTCGCCGTCGAGAACACCCCCATCGACACACCGGACTTGGCGACCGAGTTCACCGGCAACATCCCCGGTGAGGACAAGGCCGACAACTCCAGCCTCACCTTCTACGAGGACAAGGTCGACAACGCCCTGGAGACGCTCCTCGCCAAGGGCGTCGAGGGGTACGTGGTCATCCTCCGCAAGGGCGACATCCCGGCGTCGAAGTCCATGGACATCTTCCCGGTGCGCGTCGGCTCCCGGTCGAGCACGTACACGACGGCCTCTGAGCCGGCGAAGTTCAAGGTCAGCTTCAACGTGACCGGCAAGCCCGTCCAGGACGTAGCCGTTCCGGCCGCGGCCTGATCGGCGGGGGTGCTGCATGACTTCGACCTTCGTTGAACCGCCGGCCGGTGCCGTCGCCCGCGATCCGCACTGGGCGGCCAAGATGGCCCGTCTGCGGGCTCGTCGACTTCCCGAGCGCGCCGTGTCCTTCCTCGACGAACAGGACCTGAAGCAGCGCGTGACCGATGCGGCGCTCGACATGGCCAAGGCACGCACCAGCGCCGTGGGCCGGGCCTCCGAGATGGAGGTACCAGCCGACGAGCGTGAGAGCTGGGCGCTCGCTCAGCCGGAAGTGCTGGCCGCCCAGGCCGCGCTGGACGAGGCCCGGCGAGCCCTGGCAGCCGGGACCCTCACGCTCACCTTCCGGGCTCTGCCGCGACCCGCCTGGGAGCAGCTGCTTCGCGAGCACGCCCCCACGGAGGGGCAAGGCGATCTCGGCCATGAGTACAACGTCGAGACCTTCCCCGCCGCTCTCGTATCGGCTTCCTCGGTGGACGGCATGAGCGAGGCGGAGGCGCAGGAACTGCTCGACAGCTGGAGCGACGCGGACGCCAAGGCACTGTTCACGGCCGCGCTGCTGGTCAACCAGACCATGAGGGCCGACCTGGGAAAAGGCTGATCGCCGACGCCCAATTCAGGGCCGAGATGGAGCTGTGCCACGTCTACGGACTCCCGCACTCGAAGTTCACGGGTGCGGGGGACGGCCGGTGGACGGCTTTGGACCGGGCGAAGGCGATGGCCTACCTCGCGTACCAACGCAGCGTCTGCGAGACGTGCGGGACCCGGGCGGCGGAGTGGGACGAGAGCCAGGACGGCGACCGCTTCGCATATGTGGCCGAGCCCTACCGCTGTGTGGGCTGCGAGGTCATCGAGATGGAGCGCGAACACATTCCTGATGGACCAGATGCGCGGGGGCTCAAGATCGGGCTGAGGCCCAGAGAGGCATCCTGACGTGGCTGGTGCCTACACCCTGTACGTCAACCTGCTCGCGTCAACGGGCGGCCTGTCGACCGGCCTGCGGCAGGGTGCCGCTCAACTTCGTGCGTTTGACGGCCAGTTGGACGGAACGGCCGCCCGACTCAACCAAGTACGCGTCGCCGGCGACAACCTCGCCCGCGCTCAAGCTGCCGCGTCGGCGCAGATGGTTCGCTCCCAGGCGCAGGTGGCTCAAGCTGTGCAGCGGACCACCGCGCTCCAGGAACGCGCAGGCCGTGCACAAGCAGTAGCAGCGACAGCGGCCCGCCGCGCGGCAGCGGAACAGGCCGCCGTGGCGGCGACGGGAGCGCGAGCCGCACGGGCGCAGGCCCTGGCACAGACGATGAACGCGCGTGCACAGGCCACGGCTGGCGCCGGGGCCGCAGCTGCCGCGCGTACCGCAGCTACCGCTCAGTCGGCCGCCGCCCGCGCCGCCCAGGAGCACGCCGAAGCGCAGCGGCGGGCGGCAGCGGCCCAGGCTACGGCGACGCGCGCCACCGGTCTCGCCGCATCGGCCCAGGCTCGTGCTGTGTCCGCAGTGCGGATGCGGGACGAGGCGCAGACCACGGCCGCACGCAACGCGCAGCGACAGGCACAGCAAGTTGCTCGGGCTGAAGCCCAGTTGGCCGCCGCACGGAACGCCCAGGCTGCGCGGACCGCCAAGAACGGCCTGCTCATCGGTGCCGCACTCGGTGTCGGAGTGGCTCAGGCGATTTCGCTGGAGCGGGCAATGGCCAACGTGCTGACGATCTCGCAACAGATCACGTCCGAGAACGTCGGAGCCTTCACCGATCAGATCGTCGAGCTGTCCACCCGCCTACCGCAGACCGCCGAGCAGCTCGCCGACGGCCTGTATCAGATCGTCTCGTCCGGCTTCGACGGCGCGGACGCCATGCAGATCCTCGAGGTCGCGGCTCAGGGTGCGGCAGCGGGCCTGACCACGTCGGAGACCTCAGCGCGCGCGCTGCTCGGAGTGCTGAACGCGTACGGATTGTCGGCGTCCGACGCCAGCGACGTCATGGACGTGATGTTCCAGACCGTCAACTACGGCGTCATCTCCTTCGAGGAACTCGCGCAGCAGCTCGGCGACGTCGTACCGATGGCTGCGGCAGCCGGCGTCGAGTTCGACGACATGAGTGCCGCGCTCGCCGCGATCACCCTCACCGGCATCCCAGCGGCCGAAGCCGTGACCGCACTGAACATGCTCCTCACCCGCGTCATGAAGCCGACGCAGGACCTCAAGCAGGCCGTCAAGGACCTGGGCTACGAGTCGGCCGCCTCCGCCGTCGAACAGGACGGCCTGTACGTGGTCGTCAACAAGCTCAACGGGGCGGCAGGAAACACCGCCGAGGGCATCTCGAACATGTGGAAGGACATCCGCGCCACACGTGCCGCTCTTGCCTTGGCCTCCGCCGGCGGACAGAACTACGCCAACACCTACGCAGGCATTGCCAACGAAGTGGCGCGCGCCGAAGCCACGCAGAAGGCGTACGCCCTCCAGACCGGCACCGTCACCGGCCAGTGGCAGCTGGCCTCCAACCAGGCCCGCGCCCTCGCCATCGACGTCGGCCGAGCCCTGCTGCCGGTACTGATGACCGTCGGTTCCGCAGTCCATACCTTCGTCGGCACCATCGAGGACCTGCCCGGACCGATGAAGTCCGTCATCGCGATGGTCGCCGCGTCCGTTGCGGGACTGCTCCTGCTCCGAGCTGCCTACACGAAGATCACCGTACAGATCGCCGCGTTCCGTACCGCCCTGGCCGCCACCCAGGCCGGAGGCGCTGTGATGCCCGCCGTGCTGGCCGGCACCAGCCTCGCAGTCACCGGCCTTGCCGCCGTCCTCACCCTCGGCATCGCCGGATACGCCGCCTACACCGCCTCCAAGCAGAAGGCGAAGGACGCCACCAATGAGCTGGTCCAAGCCTTGCAGCAGGAACGCGAGGAGACGACGACCGGCGCCAGCATCAACAAGCTGTACGACCAGCTCACCGCTGACGGCGCACTGAAGGACCTTGAGAAGGTCGGCATCGGCACGACGGAGGCCATCGACGCGATCACCTCCGGCGGGGCGAAGCTCGCCATCCTCCAGAGCCGCCTTCAGCAGGACGCCTACGAGTACGCCGGCAAGGCCAAAGCCGGTGAGGTATCTGGCGATTACGAGAGCATCACCCAGTACTCCAAAGCGGAGAAGACCCTCAAAGAGCGCCACAAGATGTGGTCCGAGGCAGTCAAGAAGGAAGCCGAGATCGCCCAACAGAAGGCGATCGTCGAGGCGAAGATCAAACAGCAGGCCAAGTCCAGCGGCGGCATCTTCGACCTGTTCTCCCTCGCGGACATCGACCGAACCGGTGCGCCCGAGATCACCGACGAGATGAAGGCACTCGCCGAGGCCGTCGGTGCCGCTGTCGACCCGTCCCGAGCCTTCAGGGACGCGCAGACCGCTGCGGCCGAGGCGATGCGCAAAGCCGGGAAGGACGCCGACACCGCCAAGGTGAAGCTGTCCGACTACATGAAGGAGCTGCACAAACAGCTTCAGGCGCAACGCGACTTCCAAGGCAACCTGTTCGAACTCGCGGTGTTCGGCTACGACGACCTCGCCGACCACTTCGCGGAACTCGGCGTAGACGCCGCACCGATGCTCAACGAACTCGTCGGCCAGTTGAAGAAGGGCAAGACGAAGGTCGCCGACGAACTGCGCGACATCGTGACCGAGGACGCGGAACGGTCCACGGAGGCGTACCGGCTCGGCCTGCAGAAGACCGCCGAGATCACCGAGAAGTACGGCAAGGAGATCGGCCGCGCCTGGGCCAAGGCATCGGAGCGGAACGACCCGGCCGCCTTCCAGAAGGTCACCGAGCAGATGGCCATGGTCGACCTGCGCAAGGCCGTGAAGAAGTCCGTCGGCGACGCGCGCAGCGAATTCGACCGTGGCATGGGCCTCCTCGCAGAGGTCGCCAGGAGGAAAGGGAAGGACGCCGCCGGCGCGTTTCAGGACGCGTTGCTGTCCGGCGACGTGGAGCGGGCAATGGACTCCCTCAAGAGCATCTGGGGAGCCGACGTGCCGATCACCGCGCCCGACTTGGCGAACGTCGTGTCCGCTTTCTCCCAGGCTGGGAAGGACGCGAACGCCGAATGGTCAGGTGCCCTCGACCTGATCCGGCAGGTGGCACAGTCCAAGGGCACGGAAGCAGCGAGCGCGCTCACCTCCGCACTCCTGTCGGGTGACATGGCCGCGGTGCAGACACAGCTGGACGCCATCGGCATCAGCGTCACGAACATCCCCGGCACCAAGAGCATCGCGATCTCCGTGACCCCTCCCGCTCCTGTGTCGGTCTCCGTGATTCCGCGCGTGGCGCCCGGCACCGACCTGCCGTGGGCGAACAAGCCGCAGTGGAAAGACGGAGGCATCCTGTCGTTCTTCGCAGACGGAGGTGTCACCGCCAGGCGAGAAGACCACATGGCGCAGATCGCGAAGGCCGGAACCTGGCGGGTATGGGCGGAGGAAGCCACAGGTGGGGAGGCCTATGTACCCCTGGCCCACAACAAGCGCGCCCGCTCCCGCGCCATTACCGAGGAAGTTGTACGACGTCTGGGCGGCAGGGGCGTCGAATGGCACGCCGACGGAGGGCTGAGCGGCTGGTCCTACAGCCCCTCCGGCTCGACGGAGCTGATCTCCGTTTCGTCTGTCCGCTCGGACTCCATGCGCACCGTGAAGAAGGGCGGCAAGGAGACCGAGGTCTTCGACCTCAAGCTCTTCGAGAAGAACCTCGACAAGGCGGTAAAGCGCGCCCAGCGGTGGCGCAAGGACCTCGCCACCGTCGCTCGCCGCGCTGGCCAGGATGTCGCCGACGCCCTGGAGGACATGGGCGAGGACGGCGTGGAACTCACCCACAAGATGGCCACCGGTAGCTCCAAGTACGTCATGGAGATGACCAAGGACCTGGAGAGGCTTGGCGTGGTCGCGCGGGCCACGCTGTCCGACTACACCGCCCAGCTCAAGCAGGCGATCAAGGACCAGGCCGCGTTCGAGAAGAACCTTTCCAAGCTCGCGGCCATCGGCTACGGCGACCTGGCGACGATGCTCGCCGAGCAGGGCGACGAGGACGCGGAGGACATCGCCGCCGAAGCCGCCAAATCCCCGAGCAAGGCCAAGAAGGCCAACACCCAGGCCAAGGCCGCCTCGAAGGCCATCCCCGACGATGACCTTCCGGACCTCGTGGCGATCATCTCCGCAATCACCTCCAGCAAGACCGGTATCCACGACGTCGCGGCGAAGACACAGCTCGATGAGGACCGAATCATCGACATCGCCACGCTCGGCCGGACCCGAATCAAGGACGCGCTTGGGAAGAAGGCCACGCGCTTCCTGTCCGACCTGGACAAGGCCAACAAACAACTCGCCTACGAGGACGGCGGTATCCGCGCCGGCCTCTACGCCACCGACAACGGGATCATCCGCTTCGCCGAGCCCTCCACCGGTGGAGAGGCGTACCTGCCGCTCGGCGTGAACAAGCGGCGATCGGCGACGGCCGTCCTGGCGGACGTGGCGGACCGGTTCGGCTACCAGCTCACCCCTGCAGGCGACAGCGGCCTCGTACGACTCGTCAACGCCCGGCCCGCCCCGGTCCAAGTCGTCGTCGTCCGAGAAGAGCGACCCGCCGCGCTCGTCGGATCCATGCCCGTGACCGTCAACGGCGGCGCCGACGCCAAAGCGGCCGACCGTGTCGGCACAGAGATCATGCGGCGCCTTCGGAACGCCCAGCGAGGAGGTCGTCTTTGATGGCGACGATCACCCAAGAGTGGCAAATCGACTTCGCCGGTGTCCTCCTGGGCCCCGGAACGCGATACCCCGTCGGCGATATCACGGGCTTCGGCACGCCCAAAGTCCGCTCTCAGGACGTCGAGCTGCCGACCGAGGACGGTGCGTTCCCCGGTGTGGACTACTACGGCACGCAGACGGTGACGATCGAGGCCGGCATCCGCACACCGGGTGATCCGGCCGCCGCTGCCGATGCCCTGGCTGAGCTGAAGCGTGCTGCGTCGGACCCCACGACGCGCAAGACCGCGGGGGCTTTGCAGACGCTTCGTGTGTTCTGGCCGGGCCGTGACGGGCCCAAGCGCGTGCTGGGAAGAATTCGCGACGTCGAACCGGTGTCCATGGCACAGGCTGTCTTCGGCTGGATTCCGTTGAACCTGGTGTTCGAAGTGACCGACCCGGTATGGCAGGGAGAGCCCGAGCAGCAGGTCACTCTTCCCCTCGCGCGCGGCGACGACGGAGGGTTCACCGCTCCGGTGACCGCGCCGATCACGACCGGCGTATCCAATCCTGTGGAGCGTCCCGGGTGGGCGACCAACGCTGGCGACTTGCCCGCCTGGCCCTCCCTGAAGATCAAGGGCCCGGTCGTGAACCCCCGCATCTGGATCACGGAGACAGGCCGCGTCCTGGATTTGTCGCTGGTCCTTGGCGAGAGGGACACCCTTCAGATCGACACGCGCCCCGGAACGCGCTGGGTCCTGCGCAACGGGGGCAACGTCGCAACGGCCCTGTCCGCTGCATCACGCCTGGATCTGTTCCAGATCCCGCCCGGAACGAGCGAAGTCCGGTGGACCGGCGCGGACTACACCAACTCCACTCGCCTCGCGGTGTCGTGGCGCGACGCCTACACCGCCCTGTAAGGAGAGCACTCGCAGATGGCACTGATCCAGCCGCCCATGCTGACCCACGGCGGCACCCACCCCGCACGCGCCTTCCGGATGATGGTGCGAGACCTCGCGTCCGGCAACCAGGGCGTGACCGAAGGCAACGACTTGAAGGTCAGACAGTGGACCACGCCGGGAGCCGGCGTCCGCGTCGGCGACGGCTCGGCAGTCGTGACGGGAGCTGCCTGGGGCCAGGGCTCCTACACTCAGTACAACGTGGGCGACGCCATCGTGCCGATCGCTCCCACTGGCTCCTCAGTCCGATCCGACCTCATATGCCTTCGCGTTGAGGATCCCGAGTACGAAGGCAACCGCGACCCGGCTGCCGACGACATCGGCTACTTCCATGTCGTGTCGGGCGTCTCCGCCACAGCGAAGGTAGTCCCGTCCGGAATGACGGCGATCCCGCTGGCACGCCTCGACATCCCGGCGAACACGGCCACCATCACCAACGCCATGGTCACGGACCTGCGGCGGATCGCGAACCCCCGACGTGAGCGGACCTTGTACACCGCCTACCCCAGCGCGCTGAACAGGCTGACCGCGCAGAACGGCCAGTGGTACAACTGGCCAGCCGCCGCCCGCTGGAAGGTCCCGATCCCAAGCTGGGCGACGAGCGCAAAGCTTCTGGTCACTCTCGCGGGCCTGCGCCTTTCGGAATCCGACGTGTTCGCCAACATGCAGACCTCCTTGGGCACCGACACGGGGCAGACCACCGCCATCGATGACGACCAGGGTGCCAACATCCGCCGCAACACCGTCGTCCTCGCCGACACCATCACCCTCTCTGCGGCCCTGCGCGGCACCACCCAGGACCTCTTCGTGCGCACCCAGCCCTCCAAATCCGAGTGGGGCAACCTCGGCGTCGACGCCGCGACTTCCTTGATCGCCGATGTGGAGTTCACCGAAGGCGTCGCCTGACAAGAAACCGGCACCACCACACCACGGCGCGGGGGAGAAGCAGGAACGCGCCTGATGGCGTCGCCGTCGTACCGCTACCTCACCACCGACGCACTCACCAACAAGGTCCTCGCCTGGGACCTGCCACTGACCGGCGTCGAGTTCGGGCCCGCACTGTCCGCCACGGGCAGCCTCACCGGCGCGGTCGAACCCCGCCTGGCCCACCTCGTCCGCTCCCAACTCGACCCCGGCAACACCAAGATCTACGCCGAGCGTGACGGTCGGCTGCTGTGGGGCGGTCTGATCTGGAGAGCCGACCCCCAGGGCCAGCAGCTCAACATCGAGGCATCCGGCTGGGGTTCCTACCCCTACCGGCGCTACGACCTCCACGGCCAGCTCAACGCACGCGGCCCCTACACCTACGCGGACCCGTGCAAGGTCGTTCGCGACGTGTGGGCGTACTGCCAGGAGACGCCGGACGGCCAGCTCGGTATCCAGGTCGACAACACCACCTCGAAGGTCACCGTCGGGACGCCGGAGGACCCCTACCGAATCGACTGGTGGGACACCCCCTCGCTCGGTGACGTCATCTCGGACATGGTCGCCGTCGAAGGCGGCCCCGAGTGGACCGAAGAAGCTGCTTGGCAGAACGGCACGCCGCAGGGCCGCGTCCGCATTGGTTGGCCCCGCCTCGGCCGCCGCCGCACGGACATCCACTTCGAGTCCGACGTGAACGTCGTCAATGCGGTCCCTGTCGAGTACGACGCCGACAACCTGGCCCAGGTCGTCATCGCGCTCGGCGCCGGCGAGGGCCGCAACCGGCGCCGCGCCGTCGACGCCGTACGGGACGGTCGGCTGCGCCTGGAGCATCTGCTCGAAGTACCGGAGGAGAAGGCGAACGACCGGCTGGCCGCACGTGCCCGCACGGAACGCATCTCCCGCCAGGTCATCGGTGAGGTCACCGAGATCACCGTCCGCGACCACCCAGCGGCCCGCTTCGGTTCCTGGCAGATCGGCGACGACGTACGGGCCAGGGTCCACGACCAGTGGACCGACTTCGACGCCTGGTCCCGCATCGTCGGCTGGCAGATCCGGCCCGCCTCCGGCGACACCCCCGAGCAGGCCGTCATCCAACTCCAGCGCGCAGACCGCTTCACCTACGGGGGAGGTACCGCGTGAGCAGCGACATCGCCCGACTGGCCGCCCGCGTTGCCGTGCTGGAACGGCAGCTGGCCCGCACCACCCGCACTGCCCGCATGGCGTACTCATCCATCGAGGACGGCGCGATCGAGGTCTACGACCAGGACGGCACCCTGCGCGGCAGCATGGGCCTCCAGGATGACGGCACCGTCGGCTTCATCGCCCACAACGGGCCGCCGCCCCCTACCTCCACGCCACCCATGGTCGAGTCCGCGCTGTCCGGGCTCACCGTGACCTGGCCCGGAACGTGGACGGACGCCGAGACCGCTCCGCTCGACCTGGCCGAAGTCCAGGTCCACCTGTCGACGACCGCCGACGCCGAACCCGACACCAGCAGCCCTGTAGCCGCCTTCCACACGGCCGCCGGCGGAAGCATCACCCTCGCCACCGACACCTACACCCCGCTGTGGGTGCGTCTGATCGCGGTCAACACCTCCGGCACGGCCGGAGAGCCCTCGACCGCTGTGCAGGGCCAGGCCCGCAAGGCCGTCCCCGATGACCTCGTCAACGCGATCATCGACGAAAACAAGCTAGCCCGCGGCGCGGTCACCGAAGCCGCGCTCGCCCTCGGGGCAGTCAACTCCACCGCGCTCGCGGACGGCGCGGTGCTCGCCGAGAAGCTCGCGGCCAATTCCGTGACCCTGGGCAAGGTCGCGAGCGGCGCGGTGACCCTCAGCGCGCTCGGCGGCGCGCTCGCGGACGCCACCAGCCAGCGCCTCGTCGACACGATGGGCGAGGCCGCCGCCTGGCAGACCACTGACCAGGGCAGCGGTGCCACATGGGCGCACCTCACGGGCGTGCCGGACGCGCCCACCGGCCGGAACGTCGGCGAGGCCCGCGGCTTCATCCGGCTTCGTGGCACGACCCTCGTCCCGTACGAGCCCGGTGTCCTGTACCGGATCAGCGCCCGGATCCGGGCCACAGCCCAACTTGCCACCGGCCCGGACGCGTTCTACGTCGGCGTGCTCGGCGTGGGCTCAGACCAGACCACTCTGGTCAACCGCGCCGGAGCGAACACCCCGAACAGCCACTACTACATCGCGGCGTCGTATCGATCGCTGCCGACCACGGACGGTTGGGTCACGGTCGTCGGCTACCTCAAGGACCGCGCGGCCGCGGGCTCCGCCGGCCCCAACAACGACCCGCGCTCTCCCGGCACCGTGCACGACGCCGTCCGATACATCACCCCCTACTTGTGGCTCAACTACGCCTCGATGGGCGTTTCCGGCTCCCCGGCCGTCATGCAGGTCGACGCCGTTGCCATCGAGGCGCTGAAGACCGGGATCGTCGACGCAACCAACCTCGTGAGCGGTTCGGTGACCGCCGCCGCGCTCGCGGCTGACTCGGTGATCGCCGGGAAGGTCGCGGCAGATGCCATCACGGGCCGCGAGATCGCCGCGAATTCGGTCACGGCGACCGAGGTCGCGGCGGCCTCGATCTCCACGGACAAACTGGTCGTGGCGGGCGGCACCAACGTGCTCGGCGACCCATCGTTCGAAGGTGCCTACACCGCGGCGATCGCCACGACCGTATGGTCCGTCGTCTCCGGCGGCAACGGCTCCGCGAAGGCGCTCCGCGTCGACGCCACGGCGGCGGTCGCCACGACACGGTCCCTGAACCTCACGTCGATGCCGATCCTGAGCGGAGAGCAGCTCTACCTCGCCATCGACGCCAATGCGTCCGCCGACTGGGCGGGAGGCGCGCTCAAGTTCTACGCCCGGTGGTTGGACGGCACAGGCGCGACCGTCGGCTTCGGTGTCGCCCAGGTGGACGTCCCGGTTCGCGGCTCGTGGCAGCGCCTTGCCGCCACGGTCACGGCGCCGGCCAACACCACCGCGGCCACGGTGTGGGTGGAGACGTACCAGTCGACCGCCGGAGCCGTGCTGTGGGACAACGCAGTCGTCCGTCCGGTGGTGCCGGGTGTGCAGATCGCTGACGGCGCAGTCACCGCTCCCAAGATCCTCGCCGGAGCGGTGACCGCCGAGAAGGTCGCGGCCTTGGCCATCACGGCCGAGAAGATTGCGACGCTGTCCGTCACCACGGACAAGCTGAACGCGCTGTCCGTCACGGCGGACAAGATCGCGGCCAACGCTGTGACGGCAACGAAGATCTCGGCGGGCGCGATCGAAGCGACCCATATCAAGGCCGGGGCGATCACGGCGGACAAGCTTGACGCCGATGCCATCAACGGCAAGACGATCAACGGAGCCATCCTCACCGGTAGCACCCTTCAAACTGCCGCGAGTGGACAGCGAGTTGTCATCAGCCCCGGAAACACCAATCCGGAGACTGGATCGATTGAGTTCTATTCCGGCAGCGCCGATGAGTCAGCACCGGCAGAACTCAATACAGCCATCGGGTACGCCTCAGATTCCTCCGGTACCTACGAAGTTCCGAGCGTTTCGCTCAGCGCCCCGAAGGTGACTGGTTCGAGCCAGGAAACGGGAGTGTTCCTGCAAAGCCACGTGCCGGGCTATTCGGGAGGAGTCTTCAACCTCTACGCAAACGATCTGGGCGGCAACGGAGTTGCCTACATCAACGGGTACGGCGCTGATACATCGGCCACCGGATCGTCCATCGAGCTGCACGTTCGCGACGCGCCGTCCGGGTCGGCCCAGTCCACTGCCAAGCTCACATCCAGCGGATTCGCGATCGACCGAGACCTCAGCGTCTACGGCAAATCTCAAGGTCGCGGGTTCGTCGCGCAGAAGACTCTGACCGCGAACGTCACCTTCTCCAGCACGGAGACGGCCCTCATCACCACCGGCAGCATCACGTTCAAGACCGGCCGCGCCTACCGTGTCTCCCTCTGGGCGCTGCACAGTGCGGCCAGTGACAGCTATGCGCTATACCGAATCCGCAAGAACACCGTGGCCGGGACGATTTACAAGGACCAGATACGGGCCAACAATCTGCAAGCTTCCACAGCGAACGCAGCCGTTTCCGTCCAAACCATTCTGACCAACACCACGGGCAGCGACGTCACAGCCGCGCTGTGCTGGACCGGAACTCAAGGCGGAGTCGCACAGACGTGGACGCTCGCAGCCAGCAGCAGCAACGTCGCCTATCTCCTGGTGGAGGACTGCGGCTCCAGCGACGACTACACCGGACAGGCAATCACCTGACCTTGGTCATTAAACCTAAGGCGTCGAACGGTGCACTTGAGGGCTCGGTTCGGTAACTGCCGTACACAAAAACGGTCATCGTCCAAGTAGGTGCTTCGACCAAGGAAGGCACCTCACGCCGGCTGGATGATGCGTCTGCCTCATGGAGGTGCCAGGCTCCGTCCGTCACCGGGTCCCGTTCACCCCAACGGTTCGGCGAGGGCACGTCAGGGCTCCTGTCAGTGAGGGTTTGTACAGTTGCCCACCGGCAGGGAGTTGCAGATGAGGGGGAGCGTTCGGTGCCAACGACGGGCGGCAGCGGTCGTGGACAGGCCGACTTCAACGATAAGACCCGACGGCTCCTAGCCCAGCGTGCGGCGTTTCGCTGCTCGAACCCGAGGTGTGGGGCGCTCACGATCGGGCCGGGCATCGGTTCGGATGATGTCACCGACACGGGCACAGCCGCTCACATCTTTGCTGCTGCGGAACGAGGACCCCGGGGGGCCGGCGGTCTGTCGGACGCGGAGCGATCACACATCTCGAATGGGATTTGGCTATGTGCGACCTGCGGTCGCTTAGTCGATGCGAATTCAGGTGACGCATTTTCGGGATCACTACTCCGGAGCTGGAAGGACCTCCACGAACATCGAACTCGCCTGGAGCAGGGTGGACAAGCACAGCCCTTCGGCTGGGTCCAAACCTTGGAGGTTGTCAGCCACTACATCCTGATGCCCGGCATGCTACGGCTTTCAAGGCTAAACTTGCTCTTCGGAATGAATAATTCGGGCAAGACGAAACTTTTGCACCTTCTTCGATCACTCAGTTCGCCACATTTGCTGATGGAGTATCCGGCGGATCTCTCGTGTGCCATCACTTGGTTCGATCCGGAACTTCGGAAGGCGCTGGTGGATGTCCGGGGTCGGTGGCTGGAGTACCGGGTCGATGACCGGCGGGTGGCGCTTCCTCCTCGCCCGTACAGGGTTCTGTCGTTGGGTTCCGAGGCCTACAGGGGGCGTTTTTTCCGTCTGAAGGCTTCCTCGGTACCAGGGATTGCCGAATTCCTTGGAGTCGACCGCTGGACCGCGCGAACTGTAATCTCCAACATGCCCGTCATGCTGCCTGATGTGATGTCCGAGGTGGCCTTCTACGGGGATGATGTAAAGATTTCATATCGGAAAGATGCGTTCGGAGAGGAAGAGCTCGGACAGGTGGCCGTTTGGTTTTATGCGCTAGCTGTTTTTGCGGAACTTCAAGCGCGGGTGGAGCCAACAATCCTTGTGTTGGATGAGCCATTCGTTTCCCTGCATCCTGTAGCGCAACGGCATGTGTTGGAACTGTTCGAGTCGGCGACGTGGACCTTTCAGGTCATCCTGGCCGAACACAGTCCGACCGCCTACGAGCGTCGGCATCACGGCTGGAGCGCCACGGTGCTGGTACCTGAGGGGGAGCGCCAGTCCCGAATTTCCCAGGAGGATGCGGACTTGGAACGCATCGGAGGCGGCTGAGCGGTGACGCAGAGGTCGTGCCGCGGTAGTCGCTGGCTGGCGTGGCGGCGTTTCGCTATGCGTCGACCACTTGGGGGCTGCTTGAAGGTTGTCCCCCGAAGCGGCGCGGCTGGTCCAGGCCTGCCCCTCGTCTCATAGACTGATCTTCAGCGGCGCGGGGCTGCCGAAGGGAGCACCGTGAGCGCGCCGCCGGGACAGGACCCCACGCCGTGGGAACTGCTGCGGGCCATGCAGCAGATGCGCGACGACCTGCGGGCCGACTTCGCTGCCTTCAGCGCGCGGCTCGCCGAGATGGTGACGAAGATCCAGTACGACGCCGACCGGCGGACTGACGAGGTACGGATCAAAGCCGTCGAGGACGACATCGCCCAGATACGGCGCGAGCGCGAGACAGAGCGCCAAGAGGCGCGCGGTGTACGGCGGTTGGCGCTTACCGCCCTCGTGGCGCCGGTCGTGGTGGGAGTGATCGTCGCGATCGTGACCGGCAAGCTCGGACTGTAGGCTCGGAACAGCAGGCGCGGGGGAGAACAAGGAACGCGCCATGCCTGATCTCTGGTTGCCTGGAGCTGAGCGGCACCCGCTCAGCGACACCGCACCCACCGACACGCAGTACGACCCACGCGTCATCTGGCACATCACGTGGGACAAGAACGCCACCGCAGCCAAGCCCGCCGATCTCGTCGCGTTCGACAAGCTCGTGCAGTACTTCACGGGCGGGGGCAAGGGAGCTGCGCCGCATCTGCTCTGGGATCCCTTCACGGGCAGGATCGCCCAGTTCTATCCAGCGAACAGCCGGGCCAAGTCGGTCGTCGACCTAGCCGGCGGCACCCGTACCAACCGCACCGGGAAGGTGTGTCTCCAGGTCGAGACGCTGTTCTTCCCGTACTGCCGCGTGAACGGGAAGTCGTACGCGACGGTCCGGGACACCCCGGCCAAGGGACTCGACAAGATCCTTGCCTGGGCACGTAGTTGGGGGGTGCCGGACGTATGGCCGATGGGCGCCCCGACCTGGAAGGCGAACCGAAGCGAGCACATCTGGGAGACGGAGGGCGGGCACTACGGCCACGGCCAGACGCCCGAGAACACGCACACGGACCCGGGCCCGATGCCGAAGTGGCCGAACACGACGTCGACGACGCCCAAGCCGGGCCCGCCGGCGTTCCCCGGCCGAAGCGCCTTCGGGCCCGGCAAGTCGAACGCCTCGATCCTTCTGCTGGGTCAGCAGCTCGTGCGCAAGGGCTACGGCAAGCACTACCGCGTCGGCCCGTCCCGCGACTGGGGTGAGGCGGACCGCCTCAACGTCGTCGACTTCCAGCACGCCCAGAAGTGGACCGGGTCCGACGCCGACGGCTACCCCGGCCCCGAGACCTGGCGCCGTCTCTTCGCCTGATCCCTCTGACCAGCCCAAGGAGCACACCTCCATGAACCTCTACACCTCGCTGGTGCGCACCGGTGTCCCGGCCGCAGTCGGCTGGCTCATTGCGGTGGGGCTTCGCTATGGCCTCCGCCTCGACGAGACAGCCGTCACTGGAGTACTGACCCCGGTGGCCACCTTCGCCTACTACGGCGTCTTCCGCTTGGCCGAGGAGCATCTGTCGCCTCGGTTCGGCTGGCTACTCGGCTACGCTCGCCCGCCGCAGTACCAGGGGGCATCGCTAGCCTTGCCGAGCGCCTGACCCACTTGCTCAGGAGGGCTACACCACCGTGGTCCCCAAGACCGAGCGCCCCTGCCGCACTCGCAGGGGCGCTGGCGAGATGGACGCCGGCCTGATCTGTGGGGGAGATGGCACCGCCGTGATCGTCCCCAATCTCACGGGTCAGTACAGCTAGCTCTCGGTCGCCCACAGCCCGAAGCAGATCGTGACACCGAGGAAGGAGAACGTGGCGAAAGTCCACGCTGCCCAGTCGATGGGGTCACGGTGATATGCGTGCCCGAGTAGTCCAGCGATGACTGCCAGGAATGCACAACTCATAATCACTAGCGCGATCGTCTGCATCTTGATGCGGAAGGTGGTCTTCTGGTTCACGGCCGCCATCGGCCCCTTCGTTTCCGAACTGGGGACCGGTCAAGATGTCTGCGCGGCAGCTCTCAACCGAGCTACCCCAGTAGATGGGTTGCTTCGGTTGAGGTGCTTGCCGATGGCAGCGAGGACCTCCGGGTACTTCTCTTTCGAGTCCCTGTGCGCGCTTCAAGCGCAACACACACCCGTCGCTACGACATCCATCAGTATCGGGACGGGGCCTACTTCGGTCGCGGGATAGCGACACGATGGCTCGAGAGTACAGCAACGCTCGGTAGGCGTGCTATCACTGCGGTCTGGGCGCAGGGACGTTGAGTCGCCCGCGAGCCGACATGGAAGAAGGCCCCCGCCACGGCGGGGGCCTTCGACCTCTTGGAAGCACCCACCCTAGCGCCTTCTGAAGGGGTATGACTCCTCGTTCCTCCTCCGGTTACAATCTATATGCACACGCACTGTGATCAGGGGGCGATGGAGTGGCGGGCGACGAGAGGTCGATGGCGAGGAAGCCGTATCTGGCCGGCGGGGCCGAGTTCGCGGCCCTCTATGACGTGAAGCGGCTCCAGGTCAGCCAGTGGATCAGCCGGGACCACACCCTCGACTACCGGTACGCGAAGATCGTCAGCGGCTCGCCGTACTGGCTCCTCCAGTTCGCCAAGCAGTTCGGGGAGACCACCCCGCGCCCGCGGCAGCTCAACGAGGCCGAACTTGCGCGCCTCGTCAAAGAGCAGTCGCCCGGTTACTGGGTCGGGGAGGTTGAACAGCTGCCTCCGCTGGTGGGGCAGGCCGAGCTGGTGGCCCTGTTCCAGCTTCCGTCCGGCGCGCTACTGCGCAAGGCGATGGGCACGGGCCGGTTCCGTCCTGCCGATTACACGCTGTCCGGGTCGCCGATCTGGCTCCTGGAGCCGGTAGTTGAAGATGCCCCCGCACTGCAGGCTGGTGCGCGTGGCGTCGAGTGGGCGATCAGCGGGAAAGTCCTGGATGCCCTGCGTGAGGGCAGCTATGACGGGCCCGGATCCAGGATCGTGCCGCGCGGCAGAGCGGCGAACAAAGCCGCCGAATAATCGCAGGTCAGGGGATTTCGATTCTTGATTCAATCCCTATTTGCATATAGAATAGAAGCGCATTCGACGGGGTGCGCTTCATTCGCTTGGGGGGATCGTGCGTCGACCCAGAGGGCCGCCGGGGGTGGTTGGCGGTGTTGTCGATCGACAATCCCCCTGGCCGGAGATAGATTCCAACACTTCAATGTGCTAGGTCTATCTCTGAGGGGGGAGCCTTGCTGATCGAGCAGCCGCCGTTGTTCGGCACCATCCAGCCCGTTCGCCATCCCGCCGATGCCGGCAGCCTGACCATCCAGCAGCGATTCGAGGCGTTCCACGCGCTCAACCCCTGGGTTCTCAGGGCGCTGATCCGGATGACCGCCGACTGCGCGGAGAAGGGGTTCGGCCGCATCGGCATCGGGATGCTCTTCGAGCTCCTGCGCTACCAGTACGGCGCGGCGACCCGAGGCGACGAGTTCGCGCTGAACAACGACTACCGCTCCAGGTATGTACGGCTCCTGCTGGCCGAACACCCGGAGTGGTCAGCCCTCTTCGAAGTCCGGGCCCTGCGCACGGACTGACCACGACCTCTTGGAGCCAGATCGTGAACGCACCGGCGGGCACCGCAAAGCCGCCCGCAGTCCAACTGAAAACACGCAAGCCGACGGGGATCGTCCCCTGGCCTCTCCTCCTCATCGAGGGCGAGGAGGGCGCGGGAAAGACCTACGCGGCCGCACAGTTCTCCAGCAGCGACCGCATCGGCCAGATGTACTGGATCGACCTCGACGAGGGATCGGCCGACGAGTACGCGGCCATCGAGGGCGCCAACTATCTGATCATCGAGCACGACGGCACCTACCGAGACATTCTCGAACAGGTTGAGGCCGTGCACGCCGAGGCCAGGCGCGCGGCGGCAGCCGGAGAGCCCCCGGTCGTCCTGACCATCGACTCGGGATCCGCGCTGTGGCGGATGCTCACCAACTGGACCTACGAACGCGGTCGCCGGACGCGCAAGAACCGCGCTCTGCTCAAGGAGGACCCGGACGCTGCGTTCGACATCGGCCGGAATCTGTGGAACGACGCCACGGAGCGGTGGAACAGGATCATCTACCTGCTGCGCACACTGCCCGGCATCGCCATCGTGCTGGCCCGCGGCAAGCAGGTCAGCGCCACGGACGACAACGGCCAGCCGATCCAGAACAAGAGCGAGTGGAAGGTCTCGGCTCAGAAAGACCTTGGCTTCGACTCGTCGTGCTGGGTGCGCATGAAGCGCAACGCCGACCCGCAGGTCATCAAGGTCCGATCGCTCCGGATGCGCGTCGAGCGGAACAAGCCACTGCCGCTGCGGGACTTCAGCATCGAAGACTTGGTCTTCAACAAGCTGGGCTGCTCCGTCGAATCCCAGCCGCGCATCATGCCCGCGCTCGTCGGCGATCTCGTACAGCCCTGGCTCGCCCGCATCGCCGGCCTGACGGACAAGAAGCTCCTCGAGGCGCTGTGGCGGGCCGTCCCAGATCCGGTGAACCGCCTGAGCCACGACGAGATCCTCACCATCCGGGCCGCCGCCGAGCAGCGCGCCGCCGAACTCGAGAGCCCCCGGCGGGAGATGGGGGAGGGCCCACTGTCCGACGCCGACAAGCTCCGTGCCGCCGCCCAGCGCAAGGCCGACGAGCAGGACGCGGACGCCGAGCAGTGACCGCCCACGCTGACCTCTTGGAGAACCCCTCTATGTCCGTAGCCACCGTTGACGGCATCGCACCTTCCATCTGGGACGCCGCACACGACGTGGACGCCCGCCGCCCGCGCTCTCGTCAGACGCAGCTCGGCGCGTCCGACACCGTGTGCGGCCGACGCGCCGCCTACATCCTGCACGGCACCACACCGACCGATCACCCCGACAAGCGAGCGGCGATTCTCGGAACGTTCATTCACCACGGGCTGCTTGAGTCCGCGCGCACAGAGTACGGATGGCTGGTTGAACGCAGTGTCCAGGACAACCTGATCCGAGGGCATGTCGACGTCGTACAGCTCGACGCGGCGACCGCCGCTCGCTTGCCCGCTCGTCATCGGCCAGCGATACCCGCCGACGTCCTCACCGTGGAGGACGTGAAGACCAAGTCCACATACCTGTGGGACCGCGTTCTTCGTTACGGAGCCACGGCCGCCGAGCTGCGCCAGGTCCATCTGTACGCGGGCGCGCTGTTCGAAGTTGGGTTCGAGGACGTTCCCGGCCAGCGGTACCTGTCCCGCCTGGGGCCACTGGACATTGGTCGTATTCGCTTTCGGTTCATCAACCGGGACTCCGGCGCGGAGCACGTTCAGGAGATCGACTTCGACCCGCAGCGCGCAGCGGAGGCCCAGTGGTGGGTGGAACGCGTGCGCGAGACCGGCAACCCCGAGGAGATGCCCCGCGACTTCAACGGCCCCGGTCTGGACGCCATCTGCGACTACTGCCCGTTCCGCTCCCTGTGCTGGCCCGGGACAGCTCCGGGTGTGCCCGAGCAGACCGCGCTCATCCGCAACGACGCCGACCGCGAACAGGCGCTCATCGACTACGTGAAGGGACACGAACTCGCCAGCGAGGGCGACAGGGTCAAGAAGTTCGCACGCAAGAAGCTCGACCAATCCCCCGAGGGGATCTACGGCCCCAACAAGCTGTCCTGGCGCGGAGGCAACGACGAGGAGAAGGACGATGTGGAGGCGATGGTCGACCTGCATGAGGTCGCCGGAATCCCGGTCCCGATGACGCCGGACGTCAACCGCATGGTCAAGAACCTCAAGGACGCAGGACTGGCGATCCCCCGGCGGAAGACGGGCAAGAAGACGCCCGCGGTCATCAACATCGCGCCGGCCTGACCCAACTCCGATGAGTCTCAGCCCCGCCCGGGAGCGACCGGGCGGGGCACCCCGTCCTGCCGCCGTGCCTGTACCGCCCAAGGGGAACCGTGTCCATCCAACTGATGATTGCTGCGGCCTACTTGCCGCCTGACGTGCTCAGCCAGAGCCAGAAACTCGCCCTTATGAAGATCGCGGACAGTGCCGACGACGAGACGCGCCTCGCACGCCCCGGCCTCACGCGTCTCGCGGCATGGGTCGGCGTGACCGACAAACGCGCCATCACCATCGTCACGGAGCTGATAGCCAAAGGGCTTGTCGAGCGCGTGGAGACCGGCAAGGCGGGACGCGCGGCGGTCTACCGGGTCTTCCCCCTCGGGGTGCCGCCCACACCGACCACGCCGGAGCTCAAGGATCGCCTGGAGGCTCGCAAGGCTGCTCCAAAGAACGCCAACAAGGCCCGCTCCGGAGTCGCGCGTTCGGCCCCCGCAAAGCCTGCGATGACCTATCAGGACGTCGAAGACCGTGAGGCCGCTCGCCGAGAGAAGACCGAATCGTCGCAGGTCGAACCTGGGTTCCACGCGGGGAACCCAGGCGAGGAGGCAGGGTTCCACGGGGGGAACCCGGTCGGGCAGGACAGCCGGGTTCCATCCGTGGAACCCGGTGAGTTTCACGGGGGGAACCCAGTGGGTTCCAGAGGTGGAACCCCTTCCTTTCCTGGTTCTTCCTCTGTCCTTCCTTCCCCCCTTACCCCCACGGCTGACGCCGCAGGGGAGCCCGCATCCGCTCCATCAGACAGCTCCGCCCTGGAGCGCGGGCAGCCGCCAAGGGGCTGCACGAAGCACCGGGGGCGCCCTGCCGCCTCCTGTCGTGGGTGTGGCACCAACCCGCGTGCAGGGCGCCGGAGGGAGCAGGAGGAGGCCAAGGACGAGGAACATCGGGAGCACGGGCGCTTCTGGGATGAGTGGCACGAGGACGCCGCCAGGCGCCGCCGACGGGTCGAGGAGCACCCGGAAGCGACCGAAGAGGCGCGCAGAGCTGTGCGCGAGGCCGTACGAGCGCGGAAGGGCGACAGTCAGCGAAAAACTTAGGCACCCGAAAGAAAATTGCACCAGAAATATGGACACCCCTGGCAATGCATATAGAATAGAACCAGAAAAGGGGGAGAAGCCCCCTCTTGATCGGAAGGACGACATGAACTACCTGCCCATCCTTCGCCGCTGCCACAAGGGCGCGCTCGTGCTCGACAACGGCGCTGCCGCCCGCGAGCAGATCCACGGAATCGCCGACCTCTACCGCCAAGACCCCGAGGGCGTCGGCGACATGCTCATCCAGATCGCCGACCTCAAGGACGTGGTCGACTGTGAGCGCCACCTCGGCGGACTCGGGCGCGCCAAGCTGGTGCGGGACGAGGTCGTGGGTGAACTCCTCGACGACATCGGCGGCGCCGAGATCCACCTCGACCACCGTGAGAACCACCGGGCGCTCATGCAGGCCCGTGGCCTCGCCCACCAGGCGCTGGACATCGCCGATGTCGCCATCCAGCGTGCGGATGAGCTGGAGGCTTCGACCGCCCTCGCCCGGCAGGCGCGAGAGGAACGGCGCAAGGCCCCGCGCCTGGTGTTCGTCACCCGCCCGTGGTGAGCGCGTCAACGTGCATCAATTTGCCCTGAGATAGATCCCAACTCTGTACTGTTGACTGGCACACGACCTCTTGGAGAAGGAACTGTGAGCAACGACCTGGCGCCGCTGGCTCCGATGCCCGTACACAACAACACCGAAGACCCGCTGTGGCTGGCCCTATGGAGCGCGTACGAGCCGGTCATCACCGCGCTGCGCCGCATCCCGCTCGTGACCAACGTCGAGTCCGGGAACATGTTCGCCATCACCGCCGAGCTCACCGACGGCTCGTACCTGTGGATCTCCTCGGTCGAGGACCTGCCCATGGACCCGGCCGCGCTGGAGGGCTTCCAGGTCAAGCGCCTCCACGACGACAACCCGAACATCGACGAGGTGTTCTACGACTCCACCGACAGCGGAGAGCAGTCGGAGCACGGCAACAACGTCGTCCCGCTCATCCACGCCATCACGGCCTTCGTCACCGAGCGGCGCCTCGCGCCACGCGTCACCCACCTGGTCTCCGTCCGATTTCAGGGCGTGACAGCGCAGCGCCAGCCGCTGTCCAAGCTGCTCCATGGCCCCCTCGCCGACAACGACGCGGCCATCAAGGAGTACGGCAACGCCGTGCGCGCCATGGGGGAGCAGGGCTGGACGTGCGTCCACGCGCAAGGCGGCACGGACTGGCCGCTCACCGTGTGGGAGATGAACGACGAGGTCGCCACCATCTACCTCGCGTCCGCCGGGCAGGTGATCGTCTGATGGCGGACACCGAAGCGGCCCCGCCGAATCCGGCGGAGGAGACCGGCAAGCGCCGCTGCACCTGCGTCATCGCCCACCCGCAGGACGACGGCGAACGGGCCCGGGCCCAGGCGGCGTTGGACAACGGACTCGCGACCAACGACGCCCACGGGGTGTTCGTCGCGTGCATGCAGCTCCTTCAGCCCTGCCCGGCTCGCTACGAGGTGGTGGCGCGGTGACCGTCCTGTACGCGCTGCTCGTGCTCGCCCTCGGTGTCGGTGCCGGCCTCACCGCGATCGTCATCGAAGAACTCCGCTGGGAGGCCCGCACGAGGGCCCCACGCATGACCTACGGAGAAGTCCACCACCGCCACGACGCCCACCGCTGAACGCGCTGCCCGGCCCGACCTCGGGCCGGGCAGTCGCAGACCTCTTGGAGAACAACCTCGTGGGATTCGACATCTACATCCAGACCCCTGCCGGCGAGCCTGCCGAAGGGGACAGGAACTATTTCCGGTTCGCCTACACCGCGATGCCGCGCACCCTCGACGCGATGAAGAACTTCGGGATGCTCGTCGAGCTGCCAATCCCGTCATACCCCCAGCTGTCCGCCTACGGGCTGGCGGGCGTGGACCTCCGGCCCGGCACCAAGTACGACGAGAGCACGACGAACCGCGTCGCCGAATTTCGAACCGCCTACCAGGCCGTCAAGGACGCTTCCGAGACGGTGCCGACCGGCATACCCAGGTACAAGCTCGCCTACAACGACGGCTTCCTCGTGACGGTCGCCGAGATCACCGCAGCCCTCACCACCTATGACGCCCACCCGGGCGTGGCCATCGCAGAGATGCCCGTGGGCGACCCGGTGTGGGGGCACTGGATCACCTTCCTGCGCCGCGCGCAGGCGCACGGCGGTCTCCGCACTCACTGATCTCGGCCGTCGCCCGGCCCCGCGTCGCGGGGCCGGGCACGCAAGACCTCTTGGAGAACAACTACCAGCATGGCCACCTGGATTGACCTTTTGTGTGGCGCGGGCGGCAGTAGCACCGGACTTGTCGAAGCCGGGCACGAGCTGTTGCTCGGCATCAACCACTGGCGGCTCGCGATCGAGACGCACGCCGCCAACCATCCCAACTGTGAGCACGCCGTCATGACGCTCAGCGACGGCTTCCCCATGCGCATGCTGCCCAAGGCCGATGGACTGTGGGCATCCGTCATCTGCACCGAGATCAGCCCCGCGGGCGGCAAGCCCCGGGAAACCAACCAACTTGATCTCCTCGACCTGCTCGAAGAGGAACGCGACGAGTGGGAGTCCCTGACCAAGGACGCCTTCGAGGCGACCCGGGTTACCGCGTGGTGCGTGGTGCGAGCCGCTGAGGCGAAGCGGTTCAAGGCCATCGTCGTAGAGAACGTCGTCGAATTCGGCCTGGACTGGATCCTGTTCGCGACCTGGCTTCAAGCCATGGAACTGCTCGGATACCAGTACCAGATCGTGTGCGTCAGCAGCGCCCACGTTGGTGATGACGTCAACCTGCGCGCCCCGCAGTGGCGTGACCGGATGTACGTGGTCTTCACCCTCAAGACCATGCGCAAGCCCGACCTGGAGCCCAGGCCGCTCGCTCCCTGCGTTGACTGCGGTGAAGACGTGCACGCCGTCCAGTCGTGGACCAAGACCGATGGCCTGCGTATCGGGAAGTACCGGCGCGACTACATCTATCGCTGCCCCAACACCCGTTGCCGCCACGCCATGGTCGAGCCGTACGTTCGCCCGGCCAGCGACATCATCGACTTCAGCGACCTCGGGAAGCGGATCGGCGACCGCAAGAAACCGCTCGCGGACACCACCATGGACCGAATCCGCGCGGGCCGCCTCAAGTTCCCCTGGCGTCCCTACTCGATCTCGCTCACCCACGGCAAGGACGGCGGGGACAGGGCGTACGCCGTCGAGGACCGGCCGATGCCCGCCCGGACGGTGAAGCAGGGAGACGCGCTCCTCGTGCCGACCGGCGGCTCGTGGAACACCGACGCCGTCCCCCTCGACGTGCCGATGCGCACCCGCACCACCCGCGAGAGCGAAGCCCTGCTGACGATGGACCCGTTCATCATCGAGTACCGCAACCACGCCACCGCCAGCCCCGCGAGCGACCCGCTCAGCGTCGTCACCGCCCAGGGCAACCACCACGGCCTCGTCACGCACGCCGGCACCACCCCCGAGCATGCGCGCAACACCCTCGTCGTGCCGTACCGCAAGGCCGCGGTGAAGACGGCCGCCGAACCCGTCCACACCCTCTCCACCCGCGACTCAGCCGCCCTGGTGCAAAACACCCCGGACATCAACGACTGCTACTTCCGGATGCTCAAGCCCCGCGAACAGCTCGAAGGGCAGCGGTTCCCCAAGAAGTACGTCGTCTACGGCAACCAGGCCGAGCAGACCGCGCAGGCAGGCAACGCGGTCTCGGTCAATGTCGCCCGGTGGATAGGCCAGCGATTGGAGCCCGTCCTGTGACCGGATCACGAACCCTGATCGGCACCCACGTCACCTCCCACGCCCCATGCTTCGGCGACGAGGACTTCGCCGTTGCCGACGACAGATGGAAGAACGGCGTCGAACTGGTCGCCATCTGCGAACCCGTTCTCTACGTCTGCGGAGGATGCCCCTTCCGGGCCGCCTGCATCCGGCAAGTCCTCCCAGCCAAAAGCCTGTTCACCGGCATCTGCGGCGGCCGGATCTGGCTCAACGGCGTGATCATCCACGAGCTGCCCGACGCTAACCCCAGCGAGCTGCCAGTCCCGGTCATCCGCAAATCGTGCGGCACGGCCGCCGGATCGCGCGCTCACCGCCGGGCCGTAGAGCAGCAGTGCCCCCGGTGCCTGCCCCACTACCGCCCCGGACCGAACCCACTGGACGCGGAGGAGCAGGCCGCGCAGCAGCTCGAACTCCCCGACGCTCCCTGACCATCCGAGAGGAATCGCAGTGAAGCACCTGACCGCAATATGCACCGGAACGCCGGACGGCTACCGGATCCGAGTTCTGGCCGAGGACCACGACGACTTGGTGGACCTCGTCTTCGACTGGGACAGCTTCCGCCCGGCCAGCGCCGGGCACCGGCTGATCGAGCACGGCTACATGATCCGACCCGACGCCCGAACCCAGGACGCGGTGAACGGCTGGAGAGAGGTCCCGGGCCAGTCCGGAACCTGGTCCGCGCCAGTCATGTCGACGATCGGGGGCGACCCAGTGACGCCCCCGATGGTCAGCGAGCGCCTCGTCGAGGCGGTCACCCACTGGACGGAAGGCCGCCACGACGAGGCCCAGGAGATCCTGGCGGACCTGGCACGGAACGGGACGCCCTCGCTGATGTACGGCGTTGCGACGGGACTCGCAGTTATGGCGAAGGCAGCCTTGGCGAAGATGCAGGGACTCGATGCCGACACGGCGTACTGGATCATTCTGACTTCCGACGGCAGCCGTCCCGAGGACATCGTCCCGCAGCCGCACCTCTTCGCAGCACGCTTCATCACCGCGTTCGCCAACGGGGACACCGCGACCACGCTCGCCCTCTACGGGGCCGCTTTCACCGCGCCGGACCCCGAACTGTTCTCCCACTGCCTCGAGATGCTGCTGGCAGCGACCGGTGAGGCAGTGCGCGCCGCCACTCCGGGGGCCGATCGATGACCAGCTCTGCCACCTACTCGTCCGACGGACTGCGCTACGACGTTGCCGACCCGGCGACATGGAGCGTCCGGATCTGCGCGGGGCGATGCGGCACGTGCATCTTCCGGCCAGGCAACCTGATGCGCTTGGAAGAGGGGCGCGTGGCAGAGATGATCGCCAACGCCATCGCCGAGGAGGGGCATATCGTCTGCCACGCCACGCTCGGCACGGATGCCCCCGCCATCTGCGCGGGCTTCGCCGCGCACCGGAACGGCCGTGCCGCTTCCCTCGCCCTGCGACTGGTGCGAGCCCGCGTCCTTCGTACCGTCTGGGTTCACGTCGACACCAGAAAGGTGGAGTCGTGACCAGCGTGCTCGCTCTGCTTGTCCTCCTCGCGTGGGCAGCGGGGGCCGTGGTCCTGGCGGGCGCCTTCCGGAGGCTGCTCGCCCACGACCCGACGCTGCGACTGGTGTGCCAACTGCGGCCGGCCGCCGTCGCCTTGTACCTCGCGGTGGTCATCGTCGCGTGGCCGGCGGCGGTGGCGGCGAAAGCTCTGTCGGATCTCTTCGACCGGGGCCGCAGGTGACCCATATCAAGCCGGGACGGATCTTCGTGGCCTGCGACCCGCGGGACAGCATCCGCATACGGATCGAGCAGTACAAGCCGGGGGACATGCGCGCCCTGGTCGCGGACGCCGCGACTGGCCGCAGGCGTCGCCTCATGCTGATCTCGGCCTTGCACGCGTCGGCCTTCACCAACGCCGGCGTGCCGCGTCGGCGCGGATACGCCCCCGAAACAACGGAGTTGGCAACGCCCAAAGCAGTTACCCCGGTCGGAGTTCCGGGCGAGGGGGAACCGGACTGGTTCGAGGGGATGCCCGGCCGCCAGTTCAGGGTCGCGTTGCCGCCCCGGTTGACGCTCCTGAACGCCAACCAGCGGCTCCACCACCACAAGCGCGCGGAGATCACCAGGGTGCTGCGGCGCGCGGCCTGGGCCGCCTCACGCGCAGTGCCACACCTGGAACGGGTCCACATCATCGGCGTCCTGCACCCCGAGGACAGGCAGAGGAGAGACCCGGCCAACTGGTACCCCAGCTTCAAGGCGTGCGTTGACGGGCTGGTGGACCAAGGCGTCCTGGACGACGACGACCACGCGCGCGTCGTCGGCCCGGACATGCGCATGGGGCACGTGGTCGAGGGCGCGCGGCTCGTCCTGCACGTACGCGACCTCACCCCTGCGGACATGGCTGCTGACCTGCGGAAATAAAGCCCTCCGGTGATCAAGAAAATCCACCGGAAATCTTGCCCCCCTCCCAAATGCATATAGAATAGAACCAGAAAGAGTGGCCCCCTTCTTGAGCCGTCAGGAGAGACCGTGACAGACCCCTTCAGTCCCGAGCGCATCCGCCAGCGCCTGAGCGTCGAGCAGATCAGCCCCGCCCAGGCGGACCGGCTGGCCGAGGCCATCGCGGAATCCCTCCAGCGGACCTGCAAGGAGTGGTTCCCCGGCACCGACTACGACAACTGGCGGCAGATGCTCCCCGAACCGCTGCTCGACGTCCTGGTCCAACTCCTCACTTGGGGCGAGGACGGTCAAATCGTGGCCGACTACAGGCCCACCGCCGCAGCCACCTGCATCTTCCTGGATCTGCAGAACCGTCCCATCCCCGTCGGCTGACGCCGTCAACGACTCCGTCCGGCGACCGGTGACCATCGCATCCCGGCCGCCGGGCGGCCTTATGCCAAGGAGGCGCGTGAAAGTGCAAGATCCCTGCCCGCTCGCGGACCGGCGGGTGTGTGAGGCCACCCGCAACCTCGCTCGCGCCGTACTGAGGCGCATGGCCGTGACGGCGATAGCGATCGAGCCGCGCATCAGGACTCTCGTCGCCACCCGCGACGACCCCAGCTATGCCCTGTGGAGTCTGCACGGCGACGACGGACGACTCCTTCTCCGGTTCGACTTGCAAAAACAGCCGGACCCGATCTGGGGCAAGCTCACCACCGATCTGTGCCTCCTCGCTCGGCTCGCGGACCTGCGCACGCACCCGCCCGGTTACTACTTCGTCCACCCGTTGACCGATGAGCGCGACATCGCCGTCGCTCTCCCCGCCAATCCCCGCGGCCTCCCTCCTCGCGAGATCGGCCCCCTTCGGTGGTAGCCGTCGGCCAGGGTGGCTGCTCCGCCAACGGTGCGGCGCTCGTGGTCGGCATCAGTACGGACTGACCCCTCCGTGCTCGCTTGCGGCAGGGCCGCAACATCCCCTGAGTGCATATAGAAAAGAAGCATCCGGGGGTCCCTTCATCCTCAAGGAGGCATCCATGCCCGCTCGCCCCGCGGTACCGGTCATCCACACGCCGGACCACCACTTCGCTGCGATGTTCCTCATCCTTCTCTCCCGCGCGCCCGACACCGCCACGCTCAGCGCCGCCACGCGCCTCGCCGACAGCGCGGTGGTCGCTTCCTGGGCGCTGCGCCCGGACGACCTCGAACCCCTCACCGTCGAGCAGTACCGGGAGCTGCTCGCCTACGCCGCCGCTCCCGAAGTCCTCGACCTGGCCCTCTACCTGCGCGGCGACAGGAAGCACATCCGCACGCTCATGGACCACATCGGCCGAGAGATCGCGGAACTCCTCACCCACTACTCCGCGCCAGATCCCCAGGTCTGACGCCCGCCCCTGAGCACCAAGGAGAGCTATGACCAGTCCACCCGCACGGCAGTGGTGGGTCATCTACCGGGAGCCGAACCCCGCACAGATAGACGTCGTTGCCGTCGAGACCCCTCCAGAGGACGACGCCGCCCACGACAAACGGTGCGCCGAACTGGAGGCATCCGGCCAGGCCGCCTACGTCGTCACCGCACCCGACGAGGACGTGGCAGGCGACATCGCTCTGCGGGTCTGGTCGGAAGAACTCGTCAACAGCCCGACACGGCTGGCGGCGGCCAACGCCTACCTCGCCTCCCTCAACCAGCCCACCGACTAGATCTCTGGAGACCACATGAGTCCGACCACTCTGCACACCGTGTCCGTCCGTGTCGCCGAGGAACTGGGTGTTCACCCGGACGCCGCCGCTCGCGCGCTGCGCGCCGCCCTCGGCCTCTTCCGCGCCCAGGCCCACCACCCCGCGGTCGTCAACGCCGGCATCACGCCCGCCGAATACCTCGGCCTGGCGCTCAAGAGCGATCGATTCAAGGCCTTGCTCATCGCCGCCACCTTGACTGCCGCCGGCCGGGATGCCGACGCCCGCCTCACCTGGACTGCCTATCTCGACCGGGAGATGGAGACCACCAGGCTCGCCCATCAGGCCGTACCGGCGAGCGCCATCCTCGGCGACCCGGACGCCATCCACCGCGTTGGCCGCCAACTCGGCCTCGCCGACGAGCACACCGACCGGCTCATACCCGGACTGGTCTTCACCATCGCGAGCGGCTACCCCTACCGCTCCGCAGACATGCGGCACCTCAGCCTCACCGACGTCCTCGCACAGCTCACCGCAGAGGACCTGACGGAACTGCTCCAGCACGCCGCGCTCGTCGACGCCGGACGCGCCGAGGAAGCCGCCGTCCTGCTGCGCCGCATCCAGCACGCCCCCTGACGGCGACGCGTGTCGGCCTGCGCCCCCGCAGGCCGACACGGACGCCGTACTCAGACCTACGAGCCAGGAGGACCAGCATGAGCCAACTCGATCTGTTCGCCGCCCTTGATGAGCCAGACCAGCCACCCGCGCCGCCCACCCCTGCCGCCCCGACCCGCAAGTACCTCACCGACCTACCGCCGGCCCCCGCGCCCGTGACCATGCCCGCCGCCGCGCCTCGCCCTTCCCTGGCGGTCGTCAAGCCCAAGCTGGGTCACTACCGCCCGGCGCAGAGCAACCCGCACGCGCACGCGTTCGAGATCGCGGAAGCCGTCAGCTACGCCTGGCACCACGCGCACGGCGGGAGCAGCATCGAAATCCCCATCGGCACGGTCGCCGCGCTCGCCCTGTGGCCCCTGCGCGGCCCAGACGCCCACCTTGCCGCCGACTGGTGGCTCAGCCTCGACGACACCGAGCTGCTGGCCGCCTTCCGCGAGTGCTGGGCCCGCATGTGGATCATGCGACCCGACCTCATCGACCGAGCCACACCTCTCCACAAGTGGGTCGACGACGAGAAGCCCGATGCTCGGCGAGCTACTGCCGTACGAGCCGTCGTTGAGGCGGCGCTCACCAACGGGCTGCTGCACCTGACCGCAAGCGATGACCCCGACGTCCGCTCCACCACCGACGTGATCGGAACCCTGCTTGCCGTCATGCGCTCCGAGGGCGCTCACGATGCACTCGCGGAGATACACACGCCGCCGGACGTCGCCTACCTGATGGCCAGGATGCTGCTCGACGATATGCCGCTCGAGCCCGGCATGAAGTTCGACGAGCCCGCCGGCGGAACCGGTGGCATGTACCGCGCAGCCGTACAGGTCATGCGTGAACGCGGCATCGACCCGCACCAGTTCGGATGGTCGCTGACGGACATCGACTCCCTCGCGGCAGCGGGTGCCGCCGTCAACGCGATCCTCTGGGACCTCGGCCCGCACGTACTCATCGGGTGCGGCGACACCCTGCACGAAGGCAACGTGCCCGCCAGGGCGGCCCGGGAGGCATTGGAGTCCCTGGAACGGCGCGATCGACTGCACTCGCAGGCTGTCTTCCTCGCGGCCATCCAAAAGGTCGAAGCCCTGATACGCGATGTAGCGGCCTGACCTGCGAAAATCGCCTTAGGCGATCTTGAACCCCACCCCGAATGCATATAGAATAGAACCAGAAGGGGAGGGGAGTCATGGAAAAGCCACCGTTCACATTCCCGTACTGCCGCAGCCACGACGTCCGGTGCCAGGAGCCGGGCTGCGGCGCCTGCGCCTGCGACCACTGCTTCGACTGCGGAGCCTGCCCTACCGAGGCATGCGACCACGACGCCTAGCAGGCGGCCACCAACGGCCCCGTCACCCGGCGGCGCACCACAACTTCCACAACACATCACGACTGGAGCGCAGATGACCTACAAAAAGGGCGACCGCATCGCCCTCGTACACACCACCGACTCGCACACCGAACTCAAGCCCGGCGACGAAGGTACCGTCCACCGGTTCGACGCCAGCCTCTCCATCCTCTCCGTGAGCTGGGACAGCGGCTCCACCCTCTCGATGCTCCTCGACGACGGCGACGAAGTACGCCCCGCATAACCACACCGGGCCCGCCCCGGCAGGGGCGGGCCCCCGCTTCACCTGCAGACCTCTTGGAGAACCACACATGCTCATCACCGACGCCGCAGTCCGAGAAGCCGCGGCCAACCTCGCCCAAAGCCTCGGCGGCGACTGGGCGATCGACACCGCAGCGCCCGCCGACGGCGCAGCCCACCTCGTCTACAGCGACGGACGAGGCATCAGCTTCCGCCCCATCTTCGGCGGAACCACCGTCCAACTCTGGATCACCGGCAGCGCCGCACCCCCGCTCCCCGAAGACGCCACCCTGGCCGACCGTGCCCTCCGCGAAGCGCAACTCACCGCACGCCTGACCGAAGGGCACCGCTACAACAAGGCGACCACCCTCGTCACCGAAGCCGACGAAGATCCGGAACTCATCATCCTGCGAACCCTCGAAGACCACCTCCTCCCCGCCTTCGACTGCAAACCCCGCTACGTCGGCCACCGGCCATGGATAGACCTGTTCGAGAGCGCACTCTCGCAGGTGATAGATGAAGCCCCGCCGGCCACGGGCACCTCGCTTCGCGACTGCGGCCCCGAAGCCCACACGACGCCGTCCGGTGTCGGTGAAGACGCCGAGCCCGCGACCGACACCGAACCTGGCCCCGTCGCCGACAACGACCCGGCGATCGAGACCGATCCACCCCCAGCGCCCGACGGCGACCAGCAGCCCGAAAGCCCCACCGCTGACGAGGCCCAGGAGGGCGATCCGGCATCCGCCGAAGAGCCCGAACCCGAACCGGAAGGCACGCAGCCCTCGAGCGCCGAGCCCGACTCCGCCTCGGAGCCGAAGCCCTCCGGCGAGATCAGCGGCGAGGCGGATGCCCAACCCGCAGCCGAGACCAGCTCCACCACGAAACGGCGCCCCCGCAGCCGCACCCCCAAGCGCCGCCCGAAGGCCAGCTCCACCTGACCACGTAGCCCTCGACCAGGGAGCGCGGCCCGCGCCGCGCTCCCTCCGGAGCGCCGTGAGCAACGCCACCGGAGCCATCGGCCGCCAGCGCCACTACACCACCCTCCGGAACGCGGACAGAGAAGTACTCCACCAGACTGGTCCATCGGGTGCGCGGACCCCGGGTTCGGTTCACCACCCAGTCGGGGACGGGGTCGACTTTGTCCCCGTTGTACGTACTCCTTCTTTGAACTCTCTGGCAAGGGGCCCCGGCTGGGAGCACCTCGGGCACTCCCAGCCGGCCCGATTCAACGGCGTTCGAACCAGTAGACCGCCAACGCGGTCAGGCCCGTCGTGGACGCCTTCACGGTCAGTCGTACGAACTCGTCACTCGCGGTCTCCAGCAGCCGACGGGCCTGCGCCCAGCCCGGGCTCAGGCGCCTGTTCTGCGGTTTCGCGCCGAGTGGAGGGCCGTCGAGGCGCTGGTCAGGGTTGCTTTGACGGTGGGAGCCCGTAGGCTCATTGTCGGTAGGAATCGTGACCTCCTTCTGGTTGGCGGTTCTTGCTGTCGAAGTCGGTGGCCTCCTGTTGCGAGCAGGGGGCCGCCGCCATGTAGGCGGCGGTGCCGATAGGCCGCCGGGAACAGTGTGTCGGTTGGTGCCGACACGGAGGGACACGCCCACGGCTGTGCCGAACGCGCGTGCTATCACTGCCGGTTGTGGCTGTTTGTGTGTCACTCCTACCCGCACAACCTATTCCCCAGGACAGCGAACTCCCATGAGGAGTGCAGGAAGGGACACCGTCGGCCAACCCCCGGTAACCCGCCGAGAACTGGGCCTTTACGCGATCCGAGCACGGGTAGCTCTCCCTTTTTGCCAAGTTCGCTCGCATTAGGGATCCCGTGCCGCTGCCGACACGGAAAACACCCCTCTTACCGGGATCCCCAACCCGCACATCGTGGGCTCAACTTATGTGCCATGATCTGCCCCCGCTCCACTTATGGCGACGGCTACTACTCCGCCCCCTTCCGGGACACTCCGATCTACGACGCCCTCGTGGCGGAGGCGGCGTACCCCGCAGATCGCTTCGATCCGTCGTCTCTTCGCGGAGGTATCGGATGCCGTCGGTGATGGGGCTGCTGGAAGAGCGGGAGCGTGCTGCGCGGCAGCGGGTGGAGGTCCTCCAGGCCGAGCTGTTGGAGGCGGAGACCGTGTGGGAGCGGTTCGTCACCGTCGCAGCAGTCCGAGAGTGCGGGACACCACCGGCTGCGACGTACCCCGAGGGATGGTTCGACGCCAGCGGGCCGCTCCGCCACTACTCCGATCCGCCCTTCGACCGACACGAAGCCGGGAGAGCCCCCCGGCGGAGGGTTCATCCTCCACACAGCGCGCCTGAAGCCGCAGCCCGTCCGATCTCTCCAGCTCACTCTGGAAGATGGCGGCTGAGCCGGATAAGTTGACGAGACAACGTCTGGCCTGCGGAAATGGCTACAGAGGCTCCGCCCCGAGTAGAGGGGCGGAGCCTCGGCGCGTTGGAAGGGAAATCCGCTGTGCGAGGGTTCGATCCTCTTGGCTGAACTGGGCGAACGCGGCTACTGCTGTGGTAAGCGTCTGACTCAAAGGCTCTCAGGGGCCATTGAGGGGCCACAAGGACAGGAACAGACCGACAAGCACTGCACAGGGCTGACACGGATCAGCACGTCTGACCTGCAAGAACGGCGTGAATCGGTAATGATCGGCAAGGACCGCCAAGATCCTCAAAGGACTCATAATCCGTCGGCCGTGGGTTCGAGTCCCACCCGCCCCACCCTTGCAGGGTCCTGACCTGCGGAAACGTCTCAGCGGGCGTGCGGATTCAGGACTTTGGGCCAACGGGCTGAATCCGCTGCTCGTGACTTCAATGATGGTTCCCTGCGCGATGGTTGACACCCTTCTGACCTGCACCGGTGGATGGGTCCATGGGTTCGTGCATACGTGGCGGGCTGTTTGTCCGGCTGGTGAGCTCCCGAGTTGGGACGCTGATGGGACACAGGGATCAGGAACGGACAGCGGAAGGTCGATCACCCCGGGGCTGCTACGGGAGTTACCGACAAGTCGTCGTTCGCACACGGCACCACGAAACCCCCACGGGCCGCTCAACGCTTCGCGACGGCCGGCGCTGGGCCCAACTGCCCGAACACCACCTCGGCGGCCTCCAGCCGGGTCAGCCGCGTCTCGATCCCGGCCTGCTCTTTGCGCAGCAGTTCCGCCCGTTCCTCCAGCTCAACCCGCTGCTCGACCGTCCACGTCAGCACGTCCGTCATGCACATCCCTCCCACCGCGGAACCTATGCGGGAGGCCGCCGCCCCGGCCCGGGAATCCCCGAGGCCGCCTGTGACGGACGATCACGTGCTAACGATCTCCCGCCCGACCAGCACAAGTACCCCGCCGAGACATCACGCCAGCCCTGCTGACCAGCAGGAGTCAGGATGGTGGATCTTCATTCCGGGCTCGGGTCCGGGTTTCGTTTCACTCGAAACCGGTCCGCGACAGAGACTCGTACACACCACAGCCCAGGCCGGCCTGCGCGACGGCCTCACACCCCTGCAAGCGGCGCGCACCTGCCACCTCGGCCCATTCGCCGACCTGCCTGACGCGGAACGCATCGTCCTCAACCTGCACCGCGCCTACGCCGACACCACCGGCCACCCCTTCGACCTGCCCCAGGCGTTCACCGACGCGATCACCTACAACTCAGGCCCCCTGCACACCCAGGTCTGACCGGCGTCGGCCTACCTCACGAAACGCGCATTGCCCCGCCACCGCCTGCAAAAGGCTGCACTGTACAAAGTCCGCGACACCGCCGCCGAGGCGGTCGCCGACATCCCCGACGGTGCCTCACAGGCCGTAGGCCGGGTCTGCCCCTGCCCTTCGACGGGGGGCGCAGAGGCTCCGCCTCGATCGTCGAGGCGGAGCTTCCGTGCATTGGAATGGCAATCCGCTGCGGACGGGATCGAAACCCACCTCCGAGCTGGAGTGATCGTCCGACAGCCCGGTGTCCCCGGCCGTCCGCAGGCGGTGTCGGGACGCAGTTGGGACGCAAGGACAGGAACAGACCGACAAAGACGGAGGCGCGGAGACACGGTGCACCCCGCCTGACCAGCAAAAAAGCCACGAACAGACGCTGATCGGCAAGGGCCGCCAAGATCCTCAAAGGATTCATGATCCATCGACCGTGGGTTCGAGTCCCACCCGCCCCACTCTTCGCTATGCGAGGGGAAACCCTCTGACCAGGCACTTCCCTGGTCGGGGCGAGAGTCTGAGAGTCCTGGCGGCACCGTGTTGATCATGATTTCATGATCGCCTGGGCGAATTTCTGGACGCTGATTCCGGTCAAGTCAGGCATGGTGCCTGTGCAGTGCTTCGTGTCGACGTCGAGCAGGTCTCCGTCGGCTCGCCCCGTGGCGGGAAGCGGCCCATGGGAACGCCCCGACATCCAGCGCGCTTCCCCCGCGTGGTCTGTTTGTGATCGATGGTTGCGCTTAATGTTGGTGATGTATCTTGGGTACATACATCGTGGATGTTAGAGGTGTCCGATGTCCGTCACGCAGATTGATCTCGACGACGAGGCGCTGGCCGAGGCCATGCGGCTCATGGGTGTCACGACGAAGAAGGAGACCGTCAACGCGGCCCTTCGCGACTACGTGGCGCGGATCAAGCGGCTTGAGGCTGCGGAGAAGCTGGCCGCGCGGGGTGCGCGTGGAGAGTTCGAGCAGGCCGCGGCGGCGCATGACGCGGAGAAGCGCGCGCGACGCGAGGCCTTCGAGTGATCACGTATCTGGTGGACACCTCGGCTCTGTGGCACCTGTTTCGCACCCCAGGCGCATTGCGGCCATGGGAGGGACACATTGCCGCAGGGGTGTTCCACCTCTGCGAGCCGACACGTGCCGAATTTCTCTACTCGGCAACCAGCCCGTCCCATCGGGATGAGCTCGCAGAGGAACTGGACGCGCTCTGCTTGCTCTCTCCGGTTCCGAAGAACGCCTGGCGTTGGGTCGACACCGCCCAGTACAAACTGACCCAGCAGGGCCAGCATCGGGCGGCTGGGGCGATCGATCTGTTGGTGTGTGCGACAGCTGTACACCATGGGCACACCGTTCTCCATGTGGACAACGACTTCGTGACGGTGGCGGGAGTCCTTAAGGAAGTGCAGCAGCGAGACGCACGAGCCTGATCCGAGTCGCGTGCGGTGCCGGTGGTGTAGCCGGTGCCGACGTTGTCGAACACGATCACGTCGTGGGCGGCGGCGAGGTGGTCCAGGAACTCCGGGTCCCACCAGTCGAGGGTCCCGCGGACCCGGTTCAGCAGGACCAGCGGGATGCCGCCCCGGGGGCCGATGCCGGGACGAGGGTGACCGCCCAGGTGGTGTACGCCCACGCCGCCTGGACGGCGAGATAGAGCACGAGCGCCGCCTGTCCGGCGGGCTGGCGCGGCATTCGGGACGCTGGCAGGACGCAAGGAACAGGAAGGGCCTGCGAGGGGGCGTTGCTCCGGATTCAGCTGAGCCGTGGCTGTTGTGGCCGACGGGATCGTGGTGGCGGACGCTCCGGCAGCGACGACGGGACCATCTGGCAGACCGCGGCCATGGGAACAGGCACGGGACAGCTCACCAACGTCGACCTCCAGCTCACGAGCGCCCGCTACGTCCGGGTGACGGCGACCGGCACGGCTGGCAACTGGTGGAGCCTCGCGGACACGGCTCTACCGCTGACCTTCCAGTGGCTCCCGCGCTTCGGGACCGCTGCGCGGGGCCGCTGCGACAGACAGCAGCCGTTGCCGTCGACGTTCGATGGCCGGTGCCGAACCCAAAGCCGACCACGCCCGGCCGTCCTCCGCGATGGCCGGGCTCCTCTCCTTACCTGTTTACCCGGTCGCCGCTCGGCGGCAGTGGTGGCGTGGACGGGATCGCGTCCTGCGATGGACCGGCCTCCGGCGCCGCGACAGTTATTCCGTCATGCGAAATTCTACTTCCGGCATTGATGAGACGCTTACATGTCCGGAATCGAGAGGAAATACGCTGCTCGTTCCATGTATGTCGTCTGGCACCTGGTTTGCGGCTGCGGAGGCGCACAGGTGCTTCTGCAGGTCAGCTCAGCAAGGAGAAAGCGTGACGGCGACAGAGAGCACAGCCCCCACCCCCACCCCGACCCCGGTCCTGGCGGAGTACTCGCCGCGCCTCTACAACGAGGACCTGGCCCCCGCCACCGAGCGGAAGTGGGGGGCGTTCAGTATCTTCAATGTCTGGACCTCGGACGTACACAGTCTCTACGGCTACTTCCTGGCCGCCAGCCTGTTCCTCGTCGCCGGCAATGCCTTCAAGTTCGTCATCGGGATCGGTGTCGGCTCGCTGGTGGTCTACTGGCTGATGACGTTGATCGGCAAGGCGGGGGTGCGGACCGGTGTGCCGTATCCGGTGCTCGCGCGGGCCTCGTTCGGCACCTTCGGCGCAAACGTCCCGGCGCTGGTGCGGGCGGTGGTCGCCACCTTCTGGTACGGGGCGCAGACCAGCGCGGCGGCCGGTGCGATCGTCGCGTTCCTCACCAGATACAGCGGCCCCAGACACTTCCACGAGACCACCCACCTGCTCGGGCACAGCGGCCTGGAGGTGATGTGCTTCCTGGGTGTGTGGGCCGCCCAGTTGCTGATCATCAGCAAGGGAATGGAGACGGTGCGCCGATTCCAGGACTTCGCCGGGCCGGTCGTCTGGCTGATGATGCTGGTCCTCGCCGTCGCTCTCTCGGTCAAGGCCGGCGCGCTGTCCTTCTCGGTCGACATGCCGGCCAAGGATCTCGCCGTGCTCGCCAAGAGCTCGACGGGCCTGAGCGTGACCCCCGGCTCGCTGGCCGCAATCGCGGCGATAGCGGCGACGTGGATCACCTACTTCGCGGCTCTGGTGCTCAACTTCGGCGACTTCGCGCGATTCGTGCCCGACGAGAAGACGCTGCGCAAGGGAAACATCTGGGGGCTGCCGGTCAACCTCATCCTCTTCTCGTTCGTCGCCGCCCTCACCACTGCGGCAGCCAGCAAGGTCTACGGTCAGGTGATCCTTGAACCTGCCGAGATCTCGGCCAAGTTCGACAGCGTCTTCCTCGTCCTGCTGGCCGCCCTGACCTTCGCGGTCGCCACGCTGGGCATCAACGTGGTCGCGAACTTCGTCAGCCCGGCGTTCGACTTCGCCAACGTCGCCCCGAAGTACATCGACTTCCGGCGCGGAGGCCTGATCGCCGCCGCCATCGCGCTCCTGCTCTACCCCCTGCACCCGTGGGACAACGCGCCGAGCTTCGTCAACGCCATCGGCTCGACCATGGGCCCGATCTTCGGCGTGATCATCGTGGACTACTACCTGATCCGCAAGGCGCGGATCGACGTCCCGGCGCTCTACCGGGAGAACGGCGAGTTCCGCTTCCAGGGAGGCTGGAACATCCGAGCCTTCGCCGCAGCAGCCGTCGGCGCGGTCTTCTCCAGCCTCCTCCCGGTCTACGGGCCGGCTGGCTACAGCGGGGCGCTCGGGCCCTACAGCTGGTTCATCGGCGTCATCGTCTCCGGCTCGTTGTACTTCGCGGTGAGCGGTGGCAGGAGCCGGATCCTCCCGGCCCTCCCGGCGGACGGCACCGCCTGATTCGTGACTGTGGGCCCCGGTCCGGGGCCCACAGTTGTCGAGAACCTCTCCCTCTCGGTCGCCAACCTCATGGACGTCGGTAAGGCAACGCTGTGGGCGAGTTCGAGACCTTCTCCTGAGCCGGCGGGATCGGTCTCCGCGACCCTTGAGTCCGTCCGTCCTCGGCGCGTTCGGGACGCGTTCGGGACGCAAGGATAGGAACAGACCGACAAGGACGAAGGGATGCCGACACGGCTTACCCCATCTGACCTGCAAGAACGTCACGAATGAGCAAGGATGGGCAAGGGCCGCCAAGATCCTCAAAGGACTCATAATCCGTCGGCCGTGGGTTCGAGTCCCACCCGCCCCACCTGTTCAGGTCCCTGACCTGCGGAAACGTTCATTTTGCCCTGTCGGGTCGTCAACTTCGTCTGAGCGGACCGAATCCGCTGCTCGTGAGTTCAACCTCGTTGCCAGACGACGACGCTCGCGTGATAGCGGCGGAAGATCGGGTTGTCGTGACAGACGCCGAGCGTGGGGTGCACGAACCGCGACCACGGCAGGAAGGTTGTACGTCCGCAGATCCTGCGCGGCGGCCTCTTGGAGCGCAGGGCCGATGCGGTCGTGGACGAATCGCCGGAAGGTACGGCCGCCCACGCCCCGGCGCCGGCGCAGCAGCAGAACCGTGCGATGGCCTACGGCGTCGTCGTGTCCGTCGGTCCACCAGCGTCCGCAGCCCGGGCCGGTGACCTGTCCGAGGACCCGTTCGAAGACGTTCTGTTCATCCAGGTAGACCTCCCGCATGTGCATCGGCATGCCCAGCGCGGCGGTCGTGCTCCCGAAGCGGACCTCGGCCACCCCGTCGCAGCGCCAGCTCGGCGGGATCATCGTGCCCACCGTGGGCGACGACGGCCAGTAGCCGTGGTCGGTGGGCGCGGTGTCGCCGCGCCAGGCGATGTGCTGGTCGGGTCGTACGAGGACCAGGTCCCGTTCGCAGAGGGCGTGGGCGTGCGGGTCTCGCACGTCGACGACCTTGAGGGGGACGCCGCGTTCGGTGGCGGCGTCGGTGAGCGCGGTGACGTCGTGGTCGGCGAAGCGCAGCAGGGTGGAGCCGGCCGAGTGGAAGAGGTCGAACAGTGCGGTGCCGTCGGCCAGCAGGACGCTCGGCGGCCGTGCGCCCGGCCAGGTGCTGGGGACGTATTCGTCCATCGTCCGGCGGGGTGCCCTGGCGCCGGGTGCGGTGTCGGGGCAGACGACGGGTGAGCTGTCGTAGCGGTAGCCGAGTTCGATGCCGAGGGCCTCGTTCTCCAGGTTGCCCAGGTCGAGGATCTCGCGGCCGACGCGTTGGCGGGTGCGGGCGCCGAGCCAGCGTTCGCTGTGCAGTTCGGCTCGGTTGGCGGTCATGATGGCGGCCCGGACGAGGGCGTGCCGGGCGGCGGCCTGCCGGTTGCGCAGGGCCACGGCCCGGCGTTCGTGCTCTTGGACGTCATCGCAATGGGATCGCCGGTCTGTCGGTCGTGGTGGCGATCGTGGTGCGGCTGGTGCCGGATGCGTCGGGGGAACTGTTCCAGCGGGTGGTGCCCGAGGTGCGTTCGCGACCACAGGGCGGTGGTCGGCGTCGACATGGCGATTGGGAGGTGCTGGCTTTGCAACCGCAGACTGGTGTCAGCGGCCAGCTCGGAATCCCCACGCACGGCCAGTTGTGATGTCACTCTTGGCTACGTCCCGGGCTCGACGTCTGACCCGACCGGTCACATGCGGATGGACGTGACCGGTTGTCGGGCCACGTCAGTGCCAGGCACGGGCGATCAACTGTCCGCGGAGTGGGCGTCGGCAAGGGCCTCGCCGAAGAGTCGTCCGGCGAGTTCCACGCAGCGCATCCGGGCAGGAGAGAAGTCGTAGGGCATCTTGGTGATCGCTGCGGCGGCACTCATCTCTGTGCCCTCCTCCCCTTTCAGGTCGGCGTCGTAGATCTCGAAGATCTTCTCCTCGGCCGCGTCGAGACCAGCTGCCTCGATGGCCTGATTCAGGGCCATTTGGTGAGCGCATCGCTGTACGGCGAGCTCTTCGACGCGCGGGTCGTCGGGTTCGACGCCGTCGTCGAGAGCGGCCTCGGCCGCCTCAAGACGGTCCTCCTCGGCCCGCAGGCCGGGGTGGGTGGCCAGCACGATGAACGTGCCGGCCTGGATGGCGGCGCCCAGCGGCCCGAAGATCCGTTCCGTGACCAGCAGGGCGTCCAGATCGGAGGGGCGCAACGCGCCCGGGGGCAGGTGGCTGAGCCGGTCCGTGACCAGTTCGGAGAGCAGCCCCAGCGGGCTGCCCACCGCCTGCAGGCGCTGGACAGCCGCGCGCCGACGTTTGACGGCGGCCTCCTGCGCCGCCAAGGTTTCCTCCAGCCTGCTCAGGACCGACTCGATATCCGGGGCGTGGTCCAGGGCTTCGTCTCCAGCTTCGCCCCGGGCTTCGCCGAAGGCGGTCCGCATGTCGTCCAGGCTGATACCGGCATCAGCCATCTTGCGGATCCACAGCAGGCGGATCATGTCGTCATAGCCGTAGCGGCGGCGGCCGTCCCCACCGCGCTCGGGCTCCGGCAGCAGACCGATCTCGTGGTAGTGGCGGATGGCGCGTGGAGTGATCCCGGCGAACGCAGCGGCATCACCGATCTTGACCTGCCGGGGAGGCGTGAGGGAGGGGTACATCGCAGGCAGAGCCTTTCGTGCTGTGGTGCCCCGACCCCACCACATGCCGCTACGGCATGTGCAACAACGCGACGGTGCAGGCGTCGGCATCCGGCGAGCCAGGACATGGTGCGTTCGATGGTCCAACGGTGGCGGCCGAGCCGGCAGGGTCTCGAACCAGAACTGCTGATCGTCCTGGAACATCAGCTGCCGCATCGCATCTCCCTCTCGAGGAGGGCCTGGAAGGTGTGCGGGGGCCGACCGGTGAGGCGCTGGACGGTGTCGGTGATGCGGTCCTCCGCCCCTCCGGCGATGGCACGGTCCATGCCGGCCAGCATTGCGGCGAACTCCACCGGCACCTGCGTCGTGAGGCGATCGCGCATCTCCTCGTAGGACAGACGGCGGTGGACCACGGCCCGACCGGTGACCTCGGTGATAATCGCGGCGATGTCGTCGTAGCGGAGTGCCTCGGGTCCGGTGAGGACGAGATCGGTGTTGGGGGCTTGCTCGTCGGTCAGAGCGCGGACGGCCACGGCCGCGATGTCCTCGGCGTCGACGAAGCCGACCCGGCCCCCTTGGGTGGCGGTCCAGATGATGCCCTCGTCGCGGATGCTGCGAGCGTGCGCGTGCGTGCCGGTGAAGTTCTGCATGAACCACGAGGGCCGCAGTACCGCCCACTGTTCGAACAGATCGGGCAGGGCCTGGTGCACCGTTCCCACCGCCGGGCCGCCCTCGGGGATGGCCGAGGAGCTCAGCAGCACCGCGCGGCGCACGCCGACGGTGCGGGCCTGATGGAGGAACGGCAGCACGATTGCCGCGGGGTCGGAGTCACCCAGGGGCGGTATGAGGTAGACGCGGTCGACGCCGTCGAGGGCGGCCGCGTGGGTGGTGGGGTCGTACCAGTCGAAGGGGGCCGGCTCGGTGCCGGCGACCGGGGTGGCCCGGCGGCTGGCGGCTTTGACGCGGTGCCCCGTGGCCGTCAGCTGTGCGGCGGTGCGGCTGCCGGTGGTGCCGGTGGCTCCGATGACCAGAGTGGTGCCGGCGGTGGTCATCGGCTGCTCCCGGCGAAGTCGGCGCCGGGTTCCTGGACGGCGAGGGGGTTCCAGTAGTCGCGGTAGGAAGTGATGTGTCCGTCTCGAACGGTCACGACGGCGATGTAGGTCATGTCGAAGGGAGCATCGCTCTCCACTAGGCGGCCGACACCGCGCATCTCGACCACGATGGTCGCCGGATCGGTGGTCTGGTGGATCCGCAGGTCGGGGAAGTCGTGCAGGTCGATGTGGTCGGGGTAGTGGCGCATGTAGGCGGCGATGGCCTCCTTGCCCTCCAGACGCCGGGGCCAGCCGTCGGGGGCGAAGGGGAACTCCATGAGGCCGTCCTCGGCCCACAGGGCGACCCACGCGGGCATGTCCTTGTCGAGAAGCAGTCGCAGGCTGTGGCGGTAAAGATCCGCCGGGGAGGTCGGTGCGGACATGGGTATCCTCCAGTCACAGAATCCGGACCCTGGGCCCGCTTCAACGATATGGACCACGGGTCCGTTTTGTAAATGGAAGGAGCGCCATGCCCGAACGCCAGTCGTCTCGCAAGGACGCCATTCGCAACCGGGATGCCGTGCTCGCGGCCGCCGACGCCCTCTTCACCCGCCGTGAAAGTCCCGAAGACGTCACCATGGCCGACGTCGCGGCTGCGGCCGGCGTCGGCAAGGGCACACTCTTCCGGGCCTTCGGCGATCGCGCCGGGCTGCTCCGCGCACTGTACGCGGCACGGCTCGAACCGATCAGGCAGGCCGTCGAGACCGGCCCACCACCCCTGGGGCCAGCGACCCCACCGCGGGATCGCGTACCCGCCCTGCTCGACGCCGTCCTGTGCTTCAAACTCGACAACCGGCGCCTCGCGCTGGCCCTGGAGGAAGGCGGGAGCAGCAGCCCGTACCGGGCGGAACACTACGAGCGGTGGCACAGCCTGCTCCGAGCCGTACTGGAGCAGATCCCCGGCCTGACCGACAGCGACTTCACCGCCCACGCCCTGCTCGCCGCCACACGAGCCGACCTCGTCGAGCACCTGGCCGGAGAAGAGCGTATTCCGCGGGAAAGAATGCGGGCACAGTTGGCGAACTTCGTCACCAGCGTCCTGGCCTCCGGCCCACTGCAAGGGTTGACCGCCGAGGAGTGATCGAGGATCGGGCGAGTCCTTGATCAGTGGGGCCTCTCGCAAACGACCCTGTGCCCGAGCGAGATCAACAAAAGGCCGCTGGGCCGCCGTCGATCTTCGATCGGTTCTCAGAACCCGTTCTCACGTAAACGTGGTCCGAACCCCCTTCTGAGACTTGTGTTGTGCGAGGATTCCAGGCCGACACTCAGGACCCCTTGCCGAGCGACGCGGACGACGTAGAGCTGCACCCCTGCCCCCGCTGTGATGTTCAGCCCGGCTCGCCCTGCCGCTCGCGTGGCGGCGCGGTCGCCGGCGCGTACCACACGGGTGGGTTCACAAAGGTGCCCCGTCTCGCGAAGCTGCTGCGGGTGCAGACCCCGGCCGACCGCGGGCCGGGTCAACCGTGGCGGCCCGGCACCCCGCCCCCCCGCCCAGCCGTCGCGGACACCCCAGGCGCGGACATTCGCATCGGGTACGCCCGTTGCTCGCACCTGAGCCAGGAACTCGACTCCCGGCTCGACGCGCTCACCGCGCACGGCATCCCGCGCGACAAGGTGTTCAGTGAGAAGATCAGCACCCGGGTACGGGCGCGCCCTCAGTTCGAACAGGCGCTGCGTACGGCGCGGGAGATCAAGGCACACGCCCCGCACTGCCGGGTCATCATCACCGTGCTTCCTGATGCCGGGTCTACAACCGGACCGTATGGCGCACGGGGAAAACGGCGAATCCCGTGCGGTGCGCCAGCGTCCCCCACAGCCCCCGCGGCAGGTACAGCGAGACCACGATGGCCGCCGCGCCCACCACGATCAGGTACCAGACACCGCTCTGCGCGAAGTACTTGTCGAGGAGGAAGTATGCGATCGCGCCGACGACGGGGCCCTCGATCGTGCCGATGCCGCCGATGATCACCATGAAGACCATCAGGGCCGAGTACTGCACCCCGAAGATCTGCGTCGGCGACGCCACCCCCAGACTGTTGACGCAGATCACCGCACCGGCGGCGGCACATCCGGCAGCCGCCGTGATGTAGATGATCCGCTTGCCTCGCGTGACGTTCACGCCGAGGGAGCCGGCGGCGGTGTCGTCGTCGCGGATGGCCTGGAGGCTCAGGCCGAGGCGGCTGCGCAGGACGGCGTAGGTGCCGAGCACGGTCGCTGCCATGACGGCGAGCGCCAGCCAGTAGGTGAAGGCGCGTCGCAGCACCGGATCGGCGGTGACGTCCGAGAGGGTGCGTCCGCTCGCCGCGCCCAGGGAGTGGAAGCGGACCACGATCAGGCGGACGACCTCGGCGATCACCCAGGTGCCGACGGCGAAGTAGCCGCCGCGCAGCCGGAAGGCGAGGTACGACACCGGCCAGGCGAGCAGCGCCACCACGGCGGAGACGACGAGCGTGCCCGCGTAGACGTTCACGCCGTGGTCGTTGACCACGAACAACAGGTAGGCGCCCAGGCCTATGAACGCCTGCTGGCCCATGGACATCATGCCCGCGTACCCCGCGAGCAGGTTCCACATCGAGGCCAGGGCCACCAGGTAGCAGAGCTTGACCAGTTGGGCCGTGACGCCCGATTCGACGACGTAGGGGAGGGCCGCCATCGTCACGAGGACGACGGCTGTTCCTGCCAGGCCCAGGGCGGTCGCTCGGCCACCCCGGTGTACGGCCGGCAGTGCGGTCGCCTCGGGGGCGGGGGCTGTCTGGACGGTCATGCGAGGACACTCCTGCCGAACAGGCCCTGCGGGCGGAACACCAGGACCAGGAGGAAGACCACGTGCCCCGCGAGCAGGGGAAGGTCCGGGGAGATCTGGGCGCCGACGGACTGGGCCACACCGAGCACCACGCCACCCGCGAGCGTGCCCCACAGCGAGCCGAGACCGCCGATGATGACCGTCTCGAAGGCGAACAGGACGGTGAGCTGACCCTCGAAGGGGGTGACTCCGCCCTGCCGCATCGTGTAGAGGACACCGGCCAGGGCCACCGTCGCGAAGGCGATGACCGAGGTCAGGGCGTACACGCGGCGGTTGTCGACGCCCATCAGGCGGACCACCGCGCGGTCGTCGGACGTGGCCCGGACGATACGGCCGGGCTGCGTGCGGAAGAGGAAGAGGTGGAGGGAGACGAGGACCGCCACCGCCGCCGCTACCGTGATCAGGGGGAACCAGCCGACGGCCAGGCCGCCGCCCAGGTCGATGCTCGCGGTGCCGAGCGAGCCGATGGGCAGGGGCTGTGCGTCGCTGCTGAACAACTGGACCAGTACGTTCGGGATGATGACCGAGATGCCGAACGTGACCAGCATCGGGGCGAGTTCGCCGATGCCCATCGCCCGGTCCAGCATGGAGCGTTGGACCAGGTAGCCGAGCCCGCCCACCGCGACCATCGACACGACGATGGTGACGGGGACGGGGACGCCGTAGTGCGCCGCGGTCACCGAGGCCACGTAACCGCCGAGGATCATCAGGTCCCCGTGGGCGAGGTTGGCGATCCGCATCACACCGAAGACGAGGGACAGGCCCGCGGCGGCCATGGCGAAGATGCCGCCGAGCAGGACGCCCTGCAGGATTGCGTTGAGCCAGGTCATGGGGTCTTCACCTCCGGGAAGGCGCCGGTGCCGAAGTACGCGGCGGTCACCTGGTCGCGGGTGAGTCCGGTCGCCGTGCCGGTCAGCGCGATCCGGCCCTCCAGGACACACGCGATGCGGTCCGCCACGGCGAACGTGCGGTTCAGGTCCTGTTCGACCAGGATCACGGTCGCGCCCTCGGCACGGATACCGGGCAGCGCCGTGTAGAGCTGGTCCACGACGAGCGGGGCGAGGCCCAGGGAGACCTCGTCGAGGAGCAGCAGACGCGGATTGCCCATCAGCGCGCGGCCGATGGCGACGGCCTGCTGCTCACCGCCGGAGAGCCGGGCCGCCTTGCGGGTACGGCGGTCGGCGACGAGCGGCATCGTCTCGTACACCTTGGCCAGGTTCCAGGGGCCCTTGCGCCCGGTGGCGGCGCCCACCTGGAGGTTCTCCTCGACGGTGAGCGACGGGAAGAGCCGACGGCCCTCCGGGACCAGGCAGACGCCCTTGCGGGCCCGGCGGATGTCCGGCTCGGCGGTGACGTCCTCACCGGCCAGGCCGATCGTGCCGCGGAAGGGCTTCAGGGCTCCCGCGATGGTTTTCAACAGGGTGGATTTTCCCGCTCCGTTGGCGCCGACGAGGGCGAGCAGCTCACCCTCGGCCACGTCGAGGTCGATGCCGAACAAGGCCTGGAAGTCGCCGTATCCGGCGTCGACGGAGTCGACTCGCAGAAGCGTGCTCATGCCGCCGTACCTCCCAGGTAGACCTCCGCGACCTCGTCGCTGGCCAGTACCTCGTGCGGGTCGCCGTCGACGCGGATCTGCCCGTAGGCGAGGCAGACCAGCCGGTCGACGACCTGGACCAGGGCCTTGACGACATGCTCGATCCACAGGATCGTCACGCCGGACTCCTTCAGGGACAGCACGGTGGCGACGAGTTCCTCCGCCTCGGCCTCGGTGAGGCCGCCCGCGATCTCGTCGAGGAGCAGCAGGTCGGGACCGGTGGCCAGCGCCCGTGCCAGCTCCAGCCGTTTGCGGCCGAGCAGGGGCAGGGAGCCGGCGGGCTTGTTGGCGAGGTGGAGCAGCCCGGCGGTCTCCAGCGCGCGCAGGGCCTGCTCGCGGGCGGGGCCGCCCCGCAGCCGGGCCCCCCGCTCGGCGCCGACCAGTGCGTTCTCGAACACGGTCAGGTCGCCGAAGGGGCGCGGTATCTGGAAGGAGCGGCCGACGCCGAGCCGGCATCGCTGCGCCGCGGAGGTGCGGGTGACATCGCGGCCCGCGAGCCGCACGCAGCCGGCGGTCGCGCGCTCGACGCCCGAGATCGCGCTGAGCAGGGTGGACTTGCCCGCGCCGTTCGGGCCGACGATGCCGACCGCCTGCCCGCGGGGGACGGTCAGCTCGACGTCCTCCAGGACCCGCAACTCGCCGAAGTGCACGGCGAGATGGTCCACTTCGAGGAGTGGAGCGGTCACAGTTCCGCCGCCTTCGCGTCGGTCTTGACCATCGGCATCAAGCTGTTGCTGACGACCTTCAGTTCGAACGCGTCACCGCTCCCCTTGATCCACTGGGTGCCGACCATGGGGATGGTGGCGACGTTCTTGACCGGGTTGGCCGGACCGCCGCCGGTCCAGGAGAGGTGGCCGAGGACGGTGTCGAGGCTGGTCTTCGCGATCTGGGCGGCGACGGCCTCGCGGTCCTTGGGGTTCGTGTTGCGCAGGACGTGGTTGGCCACCTCGAACAGCGCGTGGTTGGGGCCGAGGCCCTGGTTCCACGTCCGGCCCTTCGCCAGCGGGGACTTCTCGTAGTCGTCGGCGAGTGCGGTGGCGGTCTGACCGGTGATCGTGGAGGTGAAGGGGAACTGCGGCACCCACCAGCTCGCCGTGCACAGCCCGTTGCCGAGGTTGTTCGGCAGGGAGGCCACCGTCGACTCGAAGAGGATGGCCTTGGAGATGGTGGCGACCTTGGGCTTGAAGTTCTGCTGTGCGGCCTGCGTCCAGAACGTCGAGAAGTCGGGCGGCGAGGGCACGCCGGCGAGGATCTCGACGCCCTCCTTCTTGAAGTTCGCGATGATCGACGAGAAGTCCTTGGTGCCGGGCTCGTAGGAACCCGGGTCGACGAACGTGAAGCCCTTGGTCGAGGGCTGCGAGCGGTATCCGGTGGTCTTGTCCCGGAAGGCGTTGCCGTCGGAGTCGTTCGGCCACAGCACGCCGACCTTCTTGTTGGTGTCGTGCTGCCGCCACATGTCGCTCTCGACCCTGGCCAGGTGCTCGATGCCGTCGAAGAAGTGGAACGTGTACGTGAAGGTCTTCTTCGGCGTGCCGCCGCGCCCGAAGAACCAGGCCTGCCAGGGCTCGATGGTCGAGACGCAGGGCACGCCCTCGCTCTCGCACTTGGCCGCCACCGGGTGGATCGTGTCCGGCGTCGCGGTGACGAGGACGAGGTCGACCTGCTGCTGGGAGATCAGCTCGTCCGCGATGGTGGCCGCCTGCTGCGGGTCCGATCCCGTGTCGCGGTCCAGGATCTTCACGTCGTACTTCTTGCCGTCGTGCGTGATCCCCTTGGCGAAGAAGGCACGCACCTGCTCGAGAATGTAGGCGTCGGACTCGGCGAAGGCCGCGTAGGCGCCGGTGCGCGGGCTGACGTAACCGATCTTGATGGTGTCGCCGGTCGGACTGCCCGAGCCCTTGAGGCCGGAGGAACAGGCGGAAAGGATCGGGGAGGCCGCCACAGCGGAGACTCCGAGGCCTCTGAGGACGGTGCGGCGGGAGGGCTTGATCGCGGGGTGTTCCATGGCGGGCTCCGGAGGGCCTTGAGCCGCAGGTCGCGGGCTGCGGCGAGTGGAGGAAGTGGCCGCGAACGTAGGCCCGCCGTCCGTGCCTGGACAGGGCACGGATTCGATATGCGAGACGGGTGGGCCGTCGGTGACCCTAATGAAACATCGGCTGTACGCAGGGGGCGTAGAGGAGTTGCTGCACGTCCGTAACCGGACGGGCGGGACGCCTGGGGTCGGTGCCCGCGCTGGTCAGGGCGTCGCGCGGATCCGTTCGCGCAGGTCCCTGGTGTACGCGTGGAACACGCCCACCAGGTCGACCTGGCCGGGATCGGCCAGCCACTGGTTCTCCAGGCCCTCCATGACAGCGACGATCTGCGTGGCCAGCAGGCCGCAGTCGAGGTCCCCGCGCAGCTCACCGTCGGCGATGCCCGCCTCCAGGGCCGTACGCACCAGCGTCCGCGCCTCCGTGAAGTGCCGTCTGCCGTGCTCGGCCGCGGGGTGGTCGCCGCCCGCCGATTCGGCGGCCAGGACGTGGGAGAGCTGTACGAGCCCGGAACGCTCGGCGTTGCGCACCACGAGCCGGTCCAGCATGTCGAGCACCTGCAGGCCGCGCAGGGTGAAGATGTCGTCCACCCCCATGCCGTACCGGTCGCGCAGATCCCGCTCGGCCAGTACGGCCGCGAGCAGTGCCTGCTTGCTGGGGAAGTGGTGGAGCAGGCCGGGCTTGGACATGCCCGTCCGGCCGGCGATGTCCTGGAGGGACGCGCCCCAGTAGCCTCGGGCGGCGAACTCCTCCGTCGCGATGTCGAGGATCCGCCGCTTGGCCGCGTCGCCCCGTGCGTACGTACTCGCCCTGCCGCCGGTCCTCGCGCTCTCGCCTGTTCTCGCGCTGTTGTCGTCCGCCACCCGGCTCACTCTAGTGCGGCGGAAAAAATCATGGAACGAAAACCTACCGACCGATAGGTAGCGATTGTAGAGTGCGGTCCCACCGGCGCGGCGAAGCCGTCCGCCCGGGCCCCGGGGGAACGAGTCCCAGCTCCCTTCCGCGTCTCTTGTGACCCTCTCGCTCGCTTTCTTCCGCTCTCTTCCGCGCTCTGGGAGATCCCCATGTCCGAAAGCACCACCGACGCTCCTCCCGCCTCCGCCGGTACGGCCACCCCGGCCGTCACCGCCCGCGTCGGCGCCGGATTTATCTCGCTCTACGCACTCGCCTACTTCGGTATCTGGCTGGCGGTCCTCGCACCGGCCGTGGTGACCCTGCAGCTCAAGGTGTTGCGTCTGTACCCCGACGACGCCACCTCGGTGATCGGTGTCGTCAGCGGCGTGGGCGCGTTGTTCGCCCTCATCGGCAACCCGTGGGCCGGGAAGCTGTCGGACCGGTGCATGTCGCGCTTCGGCATGCGCCGGCCGTTCATCCTCGGCGGCATGGTGGGCGGCACCCTGGGCACCGCGGTCATCGTCTACGCGCCCAACATGGGCATGCTCATCGTGGGGTGCTCGCTGGTCCAGCTGTCCTACAACACCGCGCTGGCCGGCATCGTGGCAGTGGTTCCGGACCAGGTGCCCGAGGACCAGCGCGGCAAGTTCTCCGGCCTGCTCGGACTGTGCCAGTTCCTGGCGCTCGGCGTCGCCGCCTACGTGGTGGACCTCGTCGCCGGGAACATGACGCTGATGTTCGGCGTACCGGCCCTGTTCGGCCTGCTGGCCGTCGTGCCGCTGCTGGTGGTGCTGCGGGACAGGGTGCGCACCGAGAAGCCGTCCACGCCGTACGGGGTCAAGGAGTTCCTCGCCAGTTTCTGGGTCAACCCGGTCGCGCAGCCGAGCTACGCCTGGGCCTGGCTGAGCCGCTTCCTCCTCGTACTCGGCTGGGCGACCCTCATGACGTACCAGGCCTTCCTGCTGATCGACCGGTTCGGCTACACGCCGGACGACGTCGGTGGTCAGGTCGGGGTCGTCCTGTCGGTGATGGTCGTCGGCATCCTGGCCGGTTCCGGTGGTGGCGGCTGGCTGTCGGACAAGCTCGGCCGGCGCAAGCTCTTCGTCGGGCTCGCGGGTGTCATCGCCGCGATCGGTCTGCCCACCGTCGCCGTCGCGCACAGCATGACCCTGCTGCTGGCCGGGGTGGCCGTCGTGGGTCTCGGTATCGGCGTCCACATGTCGGTCGACCTCGCGCTCGTGCTCGACGTCCTGCCGGACAAGACCAACGTGGCCAGGGACCTGGGCGTGTTCAACATCGCCAACGCGCTTCCGCAGTCCGTCGCCCCGGCGATCGCGCCGGTCTTCCTGGCCTTCGGGGCAGGGCAGAACTACACCGCCCTGTTCCTGGCCGCCGCGGGCTTCGCGGTGCTCGGCGCCCTGGCCGTCCGGCCGGTGCGAGGAGCGCGCTGAGCGTCCCCGGACATCACGGTGTCGACACGCGGGCCGGTGGGGGCCGTCCGTGTGTCGACGCCTTCTCCTGCCCGTGGTGGGCGCGCCAACCGCACCGGCCGCGGGCCCGAACGGGGGCGGGGCGCACCTGGACGCCCCGCCACCGCCGACCCGAACGAAGGAGCACCGGCCATGACCGACGGCACCCCGGTGACGAGCCACACCGTGAACGGGACGACCCCGCGGGCGGATCACAGCCGCCGGGACACGATCCCGGCGACCGCGGCGACCGCGGCGGACGATGACGAACTGCGCGCATGGGTGGTCGAGGGCGCTCTGGCCCGTATGGACCTCGACACCAAGGCCCGGCTGATCGCGGGCCAGGACATGTGGTCGTTGCCCGCCGTGCCCGCCGTCGGCCTGCGGTCCGTGGTCATGTCCGACGGACCCATCGGAGTGCGGGGAACCCGGTGGTCCCCGGACGACCCCTCGGTCGCGTTGCCCAGTCCGACCGCCCTCGCCGCCACCTGGGACCCCGAACTCGCGCACCGGGCCGGCCGGTTGCTCGCGCACGAGGCCCGCCGCAAGGGCGTCGACGTACTGCTCGCGCCCACGGTCAACCTGCACCGCACTCCGCTGGGCGGCCGTCACTTCGAGTGCTTCTCGGAGGATCCCCTGCTCACCGGGGTCATCGGCGCCGGATACGTGCGCGGTGTGCAGGACGGCGGTGTCGGTACGACCGTCAAGCACTTCGTCGCCAACGACAGCGAGACCGAGCGGTTCACCCTCGACGCGCGAGTGGGCGAACGGGCGCTGCGCGAGCTGTACCTCGCCCCCTTCGAGCACATCGTCACCCACGCCGGGCCCTGGGGTGTCATGTCCGCCTACAACGGTGTCAACGGCGCCACCATGACCGAGAACCACCGCCTCCAGAACGAGGTCCTGCGCGGGGAGTGGGGCTTCGACGGCGTGATCGTCTCGGACTGGATGGCCGCCCGCGACACGGTACGCGCCGCCGAGGGCGGCCTGGACATCGCGATGCCGGGCCCGAAGACCGTCTACGGCGCCGCTCTCGCCGACGCCGTGCGCGACGGCCGCGTCGCCGAGCGGACACTCGACGCGGCGGTACGTCGCGTCCTGCGGCTGGCCGCACGTGTAGGCGCCCTCGACGGCGCCCCGCCCGCCGGCACGTCAGGGGCCGAGGAGATCGACGGCAGGGCTCTGGCGCGCGAGATCGCCCGCCGCTCCTTCGTCCTGCTCAAGAACGCCCCCGCTCCCGACGGCGGTGCGGTGCTTCCCCTGAACCGGGACGCGCTGCGCAGGGTCGCCCTCATCGGCGACACCGCCCGCCACGCCCGAGTCATGGGCGGCGGCAGCGCCACCGTCTTCCCCGAGCACGTCGTCAGCCCGCTGGCCGGTCTGCGCCGCGCTCTTCCGCCGGCCGTCGAACTGGTCCACGCACAGGGCGCCGACCCGCGTACCCGCCTCGCCCCGGCCGCCGAGTACTTCACCCTGCGCTCCCGCTACCGGGACGAGGACGGCAACGTCCTCGCCGAACTGCCCCAGCCCGACGGCCAGGTGATGACGGTGGGCAGCCTGCCCACCGGGGTGACCGCACGGCAGCTCCACTCCGTGGACATCACCGGCAGCTTCACCCCCGACCGGAGCGGAACCCACACCTTCGGCGTCACGGGGTTCGGCAGCTACACCCTCGACGTCGCCGGTCACCGGCTGGCCGAGGACGTCTGCGTCCCCGACTCCGACGACCCCTTCCTCGCCTTCACCGACCCGTCCGAGCGGCGCTTCACCGTTGAGCTGACGGCGGCCGAGACCGTCGAGGTCGCCTTTCGCTTCGTCCCGTTCACCAAGGGCATGGACGACAACATCGCGGCTCTCGCCTTCGGCCTGGGGCACCGCCCGCCGACCGCCACGGACGAGGAACTCATCGAGGAGGCCGTCGCGGTCGCCGCGGCCAGTGACGTCGCGGTGATCGTGGTGGCCACCACGGAGGAGACGGAGAGCGAGGGCTTCGACCGCGCGAGCCTGAAGCTGCCGGGCCACCAGGACGAACTCGTCCGCCGGGTGGCCGAGGCCAACCCGCGCACCGTCGTGGTCGTCAACACCGGCTCCCCGGTGGAGATGCCGTGGCGCGACGAGGTCGCCGCCGTCCTGCTCGGCTGGTTCCCGGGGCAGGAGGCCGGGCACGCCCTCGCCGATGTCCTGCTCGGCGCCGAGGAACCCGGCGGAAGGCTCCCCACCACCTGGCCCGCGGCCATGACCGACTGCCCGGTCCTGGACACCGAGCCCGTCGACGGCCTCCTCACCTACGACGAGGACGTCTTCATCGGCTACCGGGCCTGGGCCTGCCAGGACACCCCGCCCGCCTACTGGTTCGGCCACGGCCTGGGATACACGGACTGGGCGTACGAGGAGGCCGCGTTCACGCCCGCGCCACCCGGCGCCCACGAGCTGGGCACACTGCGCGTGAAGGTACGCAACACCGGTGGGCGCCCGGGCCGTGAGGTCGTCCAGGTGTATCTGGAACCGGCGGACACGGCCACCGCCGACGCGGCCGAGCGCCCTCGACGCCGGCTCGCCGGTTTCGCCACCGCCCAGGCCGCCCCCGGAAGGACGACCGTGGTGGAGATACCGGTGCCTCGCAGGGCCGCGCAGATCTGGCACGCGGAGCTGGACGCCTGGCACACGGTCCAGGGCCGCTACCGCCTGCGCGCCGGGCGCTCGTACCCGGATCTGCGCGTCGAGGCGGCATGCGACGCGCTCTGACGGCTTCGGGGCCTGGTGGCTTCGGGGCCTGGCGGCTTGGCGGCCTGGCGGCTTTGCGGACTCGCGGTGTCGCGGCTTGGCGGGCCTCGCGGCCTCCCGGTCTCGCGGCCTCCCGGCCTTGCGGACCGTGAGACCGGCGTACCGCAGCCCCACGCCGGTTCGGGCACGCCGCCACCTCGCGAGAGGTGCTTGACGACGACCGACCGGGCGATCCCGGTCTCCCACCGCACCGAGGTCGTTCTCGGCGCGGTGGACGCTCGTGTGCCGGTCCGGCTCAGTCCCGGACGGCGCCGACCAACGCATCTGGAGTCTCGCATTGCGAAACAGCCATGTTCATGAGCGGCGGACAGGACCTTATCGTCCGCCCATGCAGACCGCCCTCTCCAGGCTTGCCACGGGGACGCTCACCAGCGTCTCGCTCACCGAGGAACTCCTCGCGCGCGCGGAGCGGGCCGGCGACCTGGGGGCCTTCGTCACCCTCGACGCCGACCGCGCTCTCGCCGAGGCCGCGGCAGCGGACCGCCGCCCCGGTCGGGGCCCGCTGCACGGGCTGCCGATCGCCGTCAAGGACAACATCCACGTCGCCGGACTCCCCAACACCGCGGGGTGCGAGGCGCTCGCCGGATTCGTCCCTGACCGTGACGCGCAGGCGATCACCCGGCTGCGTGCGGCGGGCGCGATCGTGCTCGGCAAGACCAACATGCACGAGCTGGCCCTGGGAGCCACCACCACGGGTGGCCCGTACGGCCCCGCCCGCAATCCGGCCGACCCCGACCGCTTCGCGGGCGGAAGCAGCGGCGGCACCGCCACGGCCGTCGCCGCCGGTCTGGCCCCGGCAGGTCTTGGCACCGACACCGGCGGCTCGGTCCGCGTTCCGGCCGCGCTCACCGGCATCGCCGGTCTTCGACCGACCACGGGCCGTTACCCCACGGGGGGCGTGACGCCGCTGTCGCGGACGCGCGACACCATCGGCCCCATGGCCGCGACCGTCGCCGACCTCGTCCTGCTGGACACCGTCCTCGCCGCCGACCGGGGCCCGGCCGAGGCACCCGACCCGCGCGAGGTCGTGCTCGCCGTCCCCGCACACCACTTCACCGAGCCGCTGCACCCGCGTACCGCCGAGGTGTGGGAGCACTCCCTGGCCGTCCTGAGGACCGCCGGGGTCCGGCTCGTGCCGGTGCGGCTGCCCGAGGTCGAGACGGCCGAGGAACTGGCCGGATTCCCCATCACCCTCCACGAGGCCGCCAGGCAGCTCCCCGGGTACCTGAGCGTGGCGACGGGCGGCACGGAACCGGCGGAACTCCTGGCCCGGATCACCCACCCCGACGTACGCACGACGATGGAGCGGGTCGTGTTCCCGCAGGCGGTCACCGAGTCGGCGTACCGGGCCGCCCTCGAGGTCCGCGACCGTGTCCTGGTGGACGGCTACCGGCGGATCTTCCGCGAAACCGGAGCACACGCCGTGCTCTTCCCCACCACCCCCCTGCCCGCCGGACGGATCGACACCGACACCGAGCGGGTACGGCTGGACGGCGACGCGCGTCCGACCTTCCCCACGTACATCCGCAACACGGGACCCGGCAGCGTCGCCGCTCTTCCCGGCCTCACCGTGCCCGTCCGGTCGGCGGGCCCGGGACTCCCGGTGGGTGTGGCGCTCGACGCGCCCTGGAACACCGACCGACGGCTCCTGGGCCTCGGCCTGCTGGTCGAAAAGCTCCTGGAAGCGGGAGCATGAAGAGAAGGAGACGATCGGACATGACAGAGACCACTCGCCGCTTCAAGGCCGCGGCCGTCCAGGCCGAGCCCGCCTGGCTCGACGCGGAGGCCGGGGTCGCCAAGACCGTCGACCTGATCGCGGAAGCGGCCCGGGGCGGGGCCTCGCTCATCGCCTTCCCCGAAGTATGGATCCCCGGCTACCCGCACTTCCTGTGGCTGGGCGCGGTCGCCGACCAGGTCCCCTACGTCGGCCGCTACCACGCCGCCTCGCTCGCCCCCGACGGCGACGGGATGACCACGATCCGCCGCGCCGCCCGACAGCACGGCATCACCGTCGCGCTCGGATACAGCGAGAAGGACCACGGCAGCCTCTACATCACCCAGACCGTGATCGCCGCCGACGGCAGCGTGCTCCTGCACCGCCGCAAGCTCAAGCCGACCCATGTCGAGCGCAGCCTGTTCGGCGAGGGCGACGGCAGCGACCTCAAGGTCGTCGACAGCGCGCTCGGCCGGCTCGGCGCCCTGAACTGCGCCGAGCACGTCCAGCCGCTCAGCAAGTACGCCCTGTACGCGCAGAACGAGCAGGTGCACATCGCCAGTTGGCCGTGTTTCGGTCTCTACCGCGACCTAGCCTTCCAGCTCAGCGCCGAGGCCAACACCGCCGCGAGCCAGGTGTACGCCATCGAGGGCAGCGCCTTCGTCCTGATGGCCACCCAGGTCATCTCCCCGGCCGGCATCGACGTCTTCGCGTCCACCCCCGAGCAGCGCCGCCTGCTCACGGCCGGCGGCGGCTGCTCCCGGATCTTCGGCCCTGACGGGCGTAGCCTCACCAAGGACGTCGACGAGGGTGAGGAGGCACTGGTGTACGCCGACATCGACCTCGACGAGATCGACCTCGCGAAGAACGCCTACGACCCGGCCGGGCACTACGCGCGCGCCGACGCCACCTATCTCGTTCACCGTCGCGAAGCCCGCCGGCCCGTGGTCCGGGAGGGCAGCCCCGCCGAGACCGCGTTCCCGGCGCTGTTCCCGTCGCTGGACGACGAGATCCCCGAGCCATGACCCGGCCTGCCGAAGACTCCCCGCCGCCGGGCCGGCCCCCCGTCCAGACCCTGGACCGGGGGCTCAGGCTCCTGGAAGTGATCGCGCTGTCGGACGTACCGCTGACGCTGGCCGAACTGAGCCAGCAGATGGGGCTGCACCGCTCGATCGTCTACCGGCTGCTGCGCACCCTCCAGGACCACCACCTGGTCGCGCACACCACCCACGGGTACGTCATCGGCACCCGCGCCCAGTCACTGGGCCGGCGCACCCTGCCCATGCTCCAGCGCATCGCCAAACCGGAGATCGCCAAGCTGGCCGCGCGGGTGGGCCTGACCTCCTTCTTCGTCGTCCGGGACGGCGAAGAAGCGGTGACGCTGGTCTCCGTCGAGGTCGAGAGCACCCGCTCGCGCACCGTCTACAGCCCCGGCGACCGGCATCCGCTGACCCTGGGCTCCCCGGGCGTCGCCATGCTGTCCGCCGAGCCGCAACTGCTCGGTGAGCGACCGGAGATCAGCCGGGCCCGCGCCTGCGGCTACGCCACCACACGAAACGAGGTCGTGCGCGGCCTCGGGACGATCTCGGCGCCGGTCGTGTCGGCGCCCGGCCACGCCGTCGCCGCCGTGTCGATCGCCTTCACCGTCGAACAGCCCGGCCCGCCACAGATCGAGGCCGTCCTCGACACCGCCCGCCTCATCACCGGCCGGCTGCGCGGAGAGCTGTCCACCGGAGCGATCCTGCCCGGGGTCGACTGACTCGTCCGCCGACCCGGCGACCGACTCACGTACGGCACGTTTCGCATAGTGAACGTGCCCGTGGTCCCCCAGGGTTGGGCGGCTTAGCGTCCAGTCCTGCCAGAAAGGGGACCCGCGATGACCACGGCCGCCCACCCCAGGACCGTCAAGGAACAGACCTTCGACGTCCTGCGCCAGTACGACCTCACCACCCTCTTCAGCAACCCGGGCTCCACCGAGGTCGGCTTCCTCGCCGACCTGCCCGCCGACATCTCCTTCGTGCTCGGCCTGCACGAGGGCTCGGTCGTAGGGATGGCCTCCGGCAGGTCCCTGGCCACCGGTCGCCCCGCGCTCGTACTGCTGCACACCACCGCCGGATACGGCAACGCGGTCAGCGCCCTGGCCACCGCCCGCGCCAACCGCGCGCCCCTGGTGGTCATCGTGGGCCAGCAGGACCGCCGGCATCTGCCCCACGAGCCGTTCCTGGCCGGACGGTTGGACGGACTCGCCGGAGAGTACCCCGTGTGGCAGCACACGCCGGCCCGTCCGCAGGACGTCCCCGGTGCCGTCGCCCGCGCCTGGCACGAGGCCCAGGAAGGCCGTGGTCCGGCGGTCGTCGTCGTCCCGATGGACGACTGGTTCGCCGAGGCCGAGGAGGACGTCGCCCAGGCCGCGCCGCGCGGACCGCTCGCGGTACGAGGCGGTCGTACGGCCTCCGACGACGCCGTGGCCGCCCTCGCCGCGCTGCTGACGGCCGCCGACTCGCCCTGTCTGGTGGCGGGCGCGGGCAACGACACGGCGGACGGCTGGCAGGCGCTCGTCACGCTGGCCGAGCGTCTGGACTGCCCGGTCTACCAGGAGCCGTTCGGCGCCCGCGCCGGCTTCCCCCAGGACCACCGTCTCTTCGCCGGCCACCTGCCCGCGGTGCGCCCCGCACTGCGCGAAGCGCTCGCGCCGTACGACACGGTCCTCACCGTCGGAGCCGCCGCGTTCCGCCAATACACCTACGCCCCCGGCGAGTTCACCGAGCCGGGCACCCGGGTCGCCGTCATCACCAACGACCCGGAGGAGGCCCACCGCAGCCCGGCGGAGCTGGTGCTGCTCGCCGAACCGGCCGACACCGTACGTCGGTTGGCCCCGCTGGTGCCCGCCATCCCGCGTTCCTCGGCGCCGAACCGGCCGACCGCACCCCAGCCGCCTCTCCCCGGTGAGCCCCTGCGTGCCGCTCATGTCCTGGCCGCCCTCGCCGAGCGGCTCGACCCGACGGCCGTGGTGGTCGAGGAGACCCCCTCCAGCCGCCCGGACCTGCACCGGCTGCTGCCCGCCCGGGCGCCGCTCGGCTTCCTCAGCGCGGCCATGGGCGGACTGGGCTTCGCCATGCCGGCCGCGATCGGCGTCCGGCACGGCGCCCCGGACCGGCCCGTCGTGGCCGTCCTCGGCGACGGCTCCTCCCTCTACTCGATCCAGGCCCTGTGGAGCGCCGCCCACTACGGCATCGGCGTCCTGTTCGTCGTCCTCGCCAACGGCCGCTACGCGATCATGGACCGCCTCTCCGAGCGCGAGGGCTCCGCCGCCCCGGCCTGGCCCGCCTTCACCGAGCTGAGCGTGTCGACCCTGGCCAAGGGCCTGGGCTGCCCGGCCGAACGGGTCGAGGACCACACCGCGTTGCTGTCCGTCCTGGACGAGGTCCTGCCGACCCTGGCGGACCGGCGTGAGCCGCTCGTGCTCGAGGTCGCCGTCGAGGCCGACGCCCACTACTCCTCATGACCCGCTGAACGGAAGGCACAGACCCGTGAAGGTCGTCATCATCGGAGGCGCCGGCGGCATCGGCTCCTCCGCAGCGTTCAACCTGCTCTCCGCGCAGGGGACGTACGAGATCGTGCTCGTCGACACCCGGCCGAACATGATCACCAGCCACACCATGGACCTGGAGAACGCCCTCGGCCTCGGCGCCACCGCCGACACCGTGCGGGGCGGCACCCCCGAGGACGCGCTCGACGCGGACGTGGTCGTGCTGAGCGCCGCCGTCCCGCTGCGGCTGAACTCCTCCCGTTCCGTCTTCCTCGCCGACAACGCGCGGATCGTGAGCGAGTGCCTGCGTCCCCTGCGGGAGGCGGGAGCGGACTTCGGCGGGCTGGTGCTCCTGCTCACCAACCCCGTCGACCCGCTGCTGACCTGGGTGCACCGGCAGGACTGGCTGCCGCGCGAGCGGCTGATCGGCTACACCCTCAACGACAGCCTCCGGCTGCGCACCGGCATCGCGTTCGCGCTCGGCGTGCCGCCGAAGGACGTCGACGCCTGGATGCTCGGCGAGCACGGCGAGGGCCAGGTCCCGCTGTACAGCCGGGTCAGGATCGGCGGGGAACCCGTCGTCCTCACCGACGAGCAGCGCGTGGCCGCCGAGGAGTACGTGGACACCTGGTACTCCAAGCACGTGGCCCTCGACTCGGGCCGCACCTCCACCTGGACCACCGGTCTGGGCACCGCCCGTCTCATCGAGGCGATCGCCACCGGCTCCGGGACGCTCGTCCCCGCCTCCGTCGTGCTGGACGGCGAGTACGGCGTGCACGGCACCAGCCTCACCGTGCCCGTCGAGCTCGGGCCCGAGGGAGTACGGCGCATCGCGGCCTGGGACCTGCCGGAGGAGGAAGCGGCCGGCATGGTCCGGGCCGCCGACCGTGTCGAGGCGGGCGCCTCCGAACTGACCGACCAGGCCGTGGCTCAACCGTCCTGACCCAACTGATCACGTGCCACCACGTATCAACGACGCTACGTAGCAAGGAGAACGACCTCATGACCATCACCCGAGACCTGTACATCGCCGGCGAAGACGTGCCCGCCGCCTCCGGCCGGACCACCGACGACATCAACCCCTTCACCGGGGAGGTGTACGCCACCGTCGCCGCCGCCGGTCCCGAGGACGTCGCCCGTGCCGTGGACGCGGCCGACGCGGCCTTCGAGGCATGGGCCGCGCTGGCCCCCTTCGCCCGTCGGGCGATCTTCCTCAAGGCCGCCGACCTGCTGGACGGGCGCGGCGCACAGGTCGCCGACCTGATGGCGCAGGAGGCGGGCGGCACACGTCCATGGGCGTTCTTCAACGTGATGCTGGCGGCGAACATCCTGCGCGAGGCGGCAGCCGCGATCACCGCCCCGCGCGGTGAGGTGCTCAGCGCGCAGGAGCAGGGCGCGCTGGGCCTGGCGATACGCGAACCGCTGGGCGTGGTCGCGGCGTTCGCGCCCTGGAACGCGCCGGTCATCTTGGGCGTGCGCGCCGTGGCGGCGCCGCTGGCCGCGGGCAACACGGTCGTCGTCAAGGCGAGCGAGGACGCGCCGATCGCCTGTGGCCTGCTGGTCGCCGACGTGCTGCGGGAGGCCGGGCTGCCGGACGGCGTGCTCAACGTCATCACCAACGCCCGTGAGGACGCCGCCGAGATCGCCGAGACGCTGATCGCCGACGAGCGGGTGCGGGCGGTGAACTTCACCGGCTCCACCGCCGTCGGGCGGATCGTCGGAGAGCTGGCGGCTCGTCACCTCAAGCCCGCCGTACTGGAGTTGGGCGGCAAGAACGCGGTGCTCGTCCTCGACGACGCGGACGTGGACTACGCCGTGGACGCCGTGACGTTCAGCGTGTTCATGAACGCCGGACAGATCTGCATGTCGGGCGACCGCATCCTCGTCCACGAGTCCCTGGCCGAGGAGTTCATCCAGAAGTTCACCGCGAAGGCGGGTTCGCTGGCGGCCGGTGACCCCGGGGAGCCGTACACGGTCGTGGGCCCGCTGGTGAGCTCACAGGCCGCCCGGCGGGTGGCCGGCCTGGTCGCGGACGCCGTGGCCAAGGGCGCGAAGGTCCTGCTCGGCGGCGGTGAACCGGACGGCGCGGTCCACCCCGCGACCGTCCTCACCGCTGTCCCGAAGGGCGCGGACCTGTACCACACCGAGGCGTTCGGCCCGGTCTGCGTGATCGAGACCTTCTCCGACGACGACACCGCGGTGGCCCTCGCCAACGACACCGACAACGGCCTGACCTGCGGCATCATCACGGAGAACGCCACCCACGGACTGACGGTGGCGCGCCGGATCCGGACGGGCATCGTGCACATCAACGACCAGACGGTGGCCGACGAACCGCAAGCCCCGTTCGGCGGAGCGAAGGCCTCCGGGTACGGGCGCTTCGGCGGCCGTTGGGGGGTCGAAGCGTTCTCGAACACCCGCTGGGTGACCATCGCCACGCAGCAAGCGCACTACCCCTTCTGAACCGGATCGGAGTGCCGGGGCCCACTGGGCGATCAAGGCGAAGCCCGGACCACCGGACGGCCTGTCGGGCACGTCGCGACAGGGCTGGGAACACGCTGCCCACGCGCCTTGGGAGCGACATGAACAAATCGACAGCCCCGACATCCAGCGCACTTCCCTCGCGTGGTCTGTTGGTGATCCGGCAATAAAACGCGGAGCTGTCCCGCCTACGCGCGGAGCCGACGAGATCGCGACCATCGAATACCAGGGCGACTGCGAGCTATGCCCGCGCGGGGGGCCGAACGGTGTTGTCACGGGTGCCGGTACGTCTGGTTCGCGGTCCGGGGGCTCGGGAACTACCCGAAGAGGAAACGGCCCTGCGGGGGTCGTCATCGGCCTCTTCCCCGAAGTCGTTGGCGCGGGGAGCTGGCGGCCGGGTCGTACGAAGGTCTCAACGGCCGCAGTTTTTGAGATGCCTTTCCCGCTCCGCGGATACGGACGTCAGCGGTTGGTGAGCCGATCGTCTGTCTGAGGCACCGCAGACGGGTGAGTCCTCAAGCCGTGCCCGGCCAGGTCTGGAGCCGGAAGAGGACGAAGCGACGCGGCCCGCCGGCCTCGTGCAACTCTTCGGCGTGGGTTTGCGGTCGTCGTAGCCGACCATCCGGGCGACCACCGGAGCGGGGCGGGGATCAGGGTCTCCGCAAAGCCACCGCCGCCTTGTATGTGCGCAGTACCGGGGCCGTTTCAATGCGTGCCACCGCCTCCAATGCCACGCGCCGCGTGAGGTATGCGTGGAGCGCCTCTGCGTCCTGGCACAACGCCTGCGCGACCACATTCGTCGGCCCCGTCGTCGCCGCGACCAGCGCCAGTTCCTCGTGACCCGCCAGGGCGGTCGCCACCGTCTCCAACTGCGCGGGCGCGACCTGCATCCACAACAGCGCCGACACTGTGACGCCGACCAGCGCCGGATCCACGTCCACGTCGAAGAACAATGCTCTGCGCGTCCGCAGTTCGGCGAGCCTGCGGGCCACCGTCGACGCCGTCGTACGGGTCACCGCCGCCAGTTCTGCGTAGCTGATCCGAGCGTCCTCGCGCAACGCGTCCAGTAGGACCCGGTCCGCGCCGGTCAGCTGGTACGGCTCTTCCCCAGGTTGCGCGGCGCGCCCGCTGACGCCGGTTGCTTCCCGTTCGGCGCGTAGCCGAGCCTGCTGCTCCTCGTCCAGGACGTTCACCCGTCCCCGCCATGCGGTCGGCCCGCCGAGATAGGTGTGCAACAGGTAGTGCGCGGAGACCGAGGTGATCCCGGCGGTACGCGGGATGTCGCGCAGCAGCAGAGCGTGCGCGTCCGGACCCGACGGTGCTGTGTGGATGATCGCCACGATCTCCGTTCCGCCGGACGTCAGCCGCACCCACGAGGTGTCCGGCCGGCGCGCGAGCGCCACTGCGATGTCGTGCGCGCTGCGCGTCGCGGCCGTCAGCCGCACGAACCACTGGTGCGCGCCCGCGCTGCGCGGTGTCGGCAGCGTCACCACCCGCAGCCCGGCCTGTGCGTACAGGCGACGGTAACGACGGACGACGGTTTGAGTCGAGGAGCCGAGGACCTCGGCGATGAGAGTGAACGGCGCCCGTGCGTCCACCTGCAGGGCATGGATCAGACCTCGATCCAGATCATCCAGCACAAGCATATTCAGCAAATTATCCGATCTGGATGGAAGAAATCACCTATCGATCACGAAGAAATGGAAGCTGTTGCGAGTGGGCGGGCACGGTGGTCACCTGCCCGCCGCGACCCGTATCCCTGGGGAGACCGCATGTCCCGCACCACCGGCACACCCGCCACCGTTCCTGCCGCATCGGGTACCCCCGCCTCTACTGACGCGCCCGCGCCATGCGGGTGGCGCTGGATCGCACTCGCCGCGCTCCTTGCCGCCGAGGCTATGAACCTGCTCGACGCCACGATCGTCCAGGTCGCTGCCCCTGTCATACATACCGACCTCGGCGGGGCGGGCGCTACCATCCCGTGGTTCAGCGCCTCCTACACCCTCGCCTTCGCCCTCGGCCTGCTCACCGGCGCACGCCTTGGCGACATTCACGGCCGGAAGCGCGTCTTTCACGCCGGGGTCATCGCATTCGCCGTCACCTCCCTGGCGTGCGCGCTCGCTCCCACCACCACTGCTCTCATCATCCTGCGCGCCCTGCAAGGGACCGCCGCGGCCGCAATCATCCCGCAGACGTTCGGGCTGATCCGCGCGATGTTCACCGGCACCGAACTGTCCAAGGCCCTCGGCATGATCGGTCCCGTCATGGGGCTGTCTGCCGTTGCCGGCCCCGCGCTCGGCGGCGTCCTCACCCACGCCGACTTGCTCGGCGCCTCCTGGCGCGCCGTCTTTCTCGTCAACCTTCCTCTCGCCGCTGCCGTCCTGGCCGCCACACCCCGGCTGCGCGAAGACCGCGCCCCCGTCCGGCCCCGCCTCGACCCGGCCGGCACCGCACTGGCCATGCTCGGAACCGCCCTGCTGGTGTGCCCGCTCGCCACCGGACGCCCCGGACCCGCAGCGTGGGCGACCGCCGCGGCCGGCGCCGCCGTCCTGACGGTGTTCGTCGCCCAGCAGCGCCGAACCGCCCGCCGTGGCAAAGCCCCGTTGGTCGAACCCGCCCTGCTGCGCGGCCGCTCCTTTCCCGCGGCACTGGCCACGTCCACTCTGTTCTTCGCCGTGATGAACGGCGTAATGATCACCGTCGTCCTCCACCTCGAACTCGGCCTCGATGACGGGCCGCTCACCGCCGGACTCAGCCTGTTGCCCTGGTCCACAGGACTGGCCGTCGCTTCCTGGGCCGCCGGAAGCCACCTCGTCCCCCGGTACGGCGCCCGCGTCATGCACGCCGGCATCGCAACCTTCGCCGGCGGGCTGGCCGCCGCCGCGCTGGCCTACCGCGCCGCTGCCCCCGATGCCTACCCGACAGCCCTCCCGTTCGCCCTCGCGTTGGCAGGGCTGGGCTCCGGGCTGTTCACGCCACCGTTCTTCACCACCGCGCTGGGAGCCGTCGGACCACAGGAGACCGGATCCGCGGCGGGACTGCTCAACGCGGTCCAACAACTCGGCGGAACCCTCGGAGTCGCCCTCATCGGCGGGCTCTACCTCGACACAACCGGCGGCCCTCGCACCGCAGCCGAACACGCGCTTGGCGTAGCAACCTTGCTCCTGGCCGCCACCGCGGCGGCCGCCGGTGTGATGACCGCGCGCCGTACCCGATCGACCGGTCCTGCCGACGAGGTCAGGGACGAGACAGGCTGATCGTCACACCGGCTGTCCGATCCACGGGCCCGCGTCTGTCGCACGCTCACAGCGCCGAACAGGCTCGTGGTGGAGCAATTCGGGATCGCGTCGCGAACCCGCCCTTGGCGGCGGTGGTCGGTGCGGCCGAGGAGGCGCAGGTCTCCCGCCTGGTGTGGCTGTCGTCGTTCGGCGTCGGCCACACCTTGGCTTGGTCGAAGATCATCGTGGTCGAGCCTGCTCTTTCGTGGCTTCACGGCCTGCGCCGTACTGACCGCGACACCCTGATTCAGGTCGGCCAGGCTGTCTCCGCCCTCCAGGAGGAAGGCCCCGCGCTGGGCCGGCCTCTCGTGGACACGATCAAGGGCTCGGCGCTGTCGAACCTCAAGGAGCTGCGCCCGGGCTCGGCGGGGGCCACGGAAGTGCGGTTGTTGTTCGTGTTCGACCCGGACCGCCAGGCAGTGATCCTGGTCGGTGGTGACAAGGCGGGCAACTGGTCCGGCTGGTACCGCGTCGCGGTGCCCCAGGCGGAGCAGGCGTACGCGGAGCATCTGAAGCGAATCGATGGAGAGGACGGGGCACGATGACTGATCACCTCAAGGGCCCGCAGGCTGTCTCCTGGGGAGACCTGACCGAGGGTTTCGCCTTCACCGATGCCGAGAAGGACCAGATCCACAAGGGGGCGCAGGCGATGGTCCTGGCCTCCCGTGTGCACCGCCTCGCCGAGTTGCGGAAGCGGCAGCACACCGAACAGGTTCAGGTCGCCGAAGCCATGGGGGTTACCCAGGCCCGCGTCTCACGCATCGAGAAGGGTCAGTTGGAGCGCAGCGAGGTCGACACCCTCGCCGCCTACGTCAAGGCGCTCGGCGGCAAGCTGAAGATCGTCGCTGACTTCGGCGACGAGAGCTACGTCCTCGGCTGACCCGATCGACGGGCTGCGCCCAGGTCCTGCGCAGTCCGGTGGACGGATTCGCCTCGTCCTCGTGACGTCAGGGTTGGTGCTCCACCCCGGTACAGGGGTGGAGCACCAACGCGTCGGTAAGGCACTCCGCTGTGCGAGGGTTCCATCCCCTTTAGCACGTCTGACCTGCAAGAACGGCGTGAATCGGCATTGATCGGCAAGGGCCGCCAAGATCCCCAATGGACTCATAATCCGTCGGCCGTGGGTTCGAGTCCCACCCGCCCCACCTGTGCAGGATCCTGACCTGCGGAAACGTTTCTCGTGAGGTGTCGGAGCGTCAACTGTCGCTCAACGGACTGAATCCGCTGCGCGCGGCTTTAAACGGCCCGGTCTGTTCGATGAGTTGCTCGAGCGGGGTGCCGCCGTCGCCCCGCGCCGCCCATGGCTTCGTGACGCCGGAACGAAACAGCACGCCGGGTTACTACCGTGACGTGGGCGCTGAGGTCTGGTCCGATGATGTCGGCCGGTTCGGCTCGGGGTCCGGCCGGTCTCCCGCCGGCCAGGGCGTCGCCGACCGGCGTACTTCTCCGGGACCGGATCCAGGCCGTGATCTTCGCCTACGACACTGGCCTCGTCAGACCCGCCTGAACGTGGCCGGTGGCCGTCGTGGCGGGCTCGGACACCGGTTCCTGGGTCGGAGGAGACGGGCGGCGCTTTCTTCGCCACAGCAGCGTGCCGATCACCATCAGAGCGACGAGGGCGAGGGCAGGGCCGCCCAGGGTGAGGACGCGCTGGAGAGAGGTCGCGGCAGCGTATCCGACACCTGCTTCCGCGGTGGCCCACACACAGGCGGCGACGACGCTGTACGGGGCGATGCGGCGGTAGGGCAGGCGGGTGACGCCCGCGGAGTGCGGGGCGAGGGTGCGCACCACCGGCAGGAAGCGGGCCAGGAAGACCGCTCGGCCGCCGTGGCGCGTCATCAGCGTCTCGGCCTGGTGCCAGGCGGCACACGGTATCCGACCCCCTATGCGGCCTCCGCGCAGCTGTTCACCGAGGAGTCTGCCGGTTCGATGGGCCAGGAAGTCACCCACCACCACGGCTCCGGCCGCGGCAGCGATCACGAGGGGGAGGCTGATGTGGCCGGTGCGGGCCAGCGCGCCGGCTGTCAGGAGCAGGGTGAGCGTGGGGATGAAAGCGCCGACGAGAAGGATCGACTCAGCCAGGACCGCGGTTGCCACCACCGCGTACGCCGCGACCGGCGAGATATGGCCGAGGATGTCGGAGAGCGCGTTCACCGACTTGCCCGGTCTGTCTGCGGCTCGAGCTGGTCCTGGTGCGCGGAGACAAGGGGGCGTTGCAGATGCCAGACGTAGGCGGGGGGAAGGTTGGCCCATACCGTCCAGCGGCCCGTGGCGTAGGTGTGCTGGTAGGCGGCCATGATCTCGTCGACGGCGGCGTGGCGGCGGGCTTCGGCTCGCGATGCCGTCAGGGCACGCGCCTTGCGGGTGCCGAGGTAGGCGAAGTAGGTCAGCGTGCCGCCTGGGTGGAGCAGTTCCATGTAGAGGGCCATGATCCGCCCGACCTGCACGGGCGGGAAGTTGGTCAGCGGCAGCCCGGAGACGATCACGTCGTACCGCTGGTCGCTGTCGAGCTGCTCTACGTAGGTCTGATGCACGTTCACCTGCGCGGGCCTGGCAGCCAGGTCCGGATGCGTGGTGACGAGACGGCGCAGTCGCGCGGCGAAACGCGGGTTCGCCTCGACGATGTCCAGGCGGCTGGCTCGGGGCAGTTCGGGTATCAGGGTGCGGGTGACCGCGCCGGTGCCGGCACCGGCCTCCAGGACCGCCAGCGGGCGGGGTGCCTGAGCCCGTACGGGATCCGTCAGAGCGCGGGCCAGGGCCTTTCCGCTGGGGGCTATGGCACCCGTGGTGCGCAGATCACGGGCTGCTTCGATCAGGAACATCCAGCCTTCGGCATTGCGCTGCGCCAGGACACGGTCGTGGGAGGTGGTGCAGTCGTTCATGGAATCGACGCTAGAAAGCCGCGACCGTCATCGGATCCTCCGTTCTGCGACGGCGTACCCCTACGAAAGTAGGGGGTGAACATCGCCGATCGCCGGACGGAACGGCGCACCGGTCTGCCTAGCATGGGCCAGGTGAGCAGCAGAGAAGGCCGCAGATGGGCGGCCTACGGGCGTGGCGCACTCGTGGCGTTGTGCGTACTGGCCGCCGCGCTGAACGACATGTCGTTCGAAGGGCACTACCTGGCCCCCGTCGTCACCGCGGCGCTGGTGTGCGGAACGGCCCTGCTCGTACCCCGGCTGCGCTGGCCGGTCGCGCCGCTGTTGGTGACCGTGGCCACGGCGTGGTGGGGATGGCCGTTGCTGCCACTGCTGGCTGTCACCCTGTTCGACCTGTCCGTGGATCGCCGAGCGCGGGTGGCGGTGGGATGCGCCGTCGCCGCCCTGGGCGCCAACCTGCTCAGCTACCGGGCCACCTCCCTGTGGACGGCGCAGTCCTACGCGTCCACGCTGCTCCTACCAGTGCTGGCCGTGCTCGTCGGGCTGTGGCTGGGTGGCAGGCGCCGCCTGGTCCGGGCACTGGCAGCCGACGTCGAGCACCTGCGCATCGAGTCGCAGCTGCGCGAGGAAGCGGCCCGCATCGCGGAACGGTCCCGTATCGCCGCCGAGATGCACGACGTCCTGGCCCATCGCCTGAGCCTGATCGCGCTGCACACCGGCGTGCTGGCCACCAAGGGCGACATGCTGCCCGCACCGGTCGTCGAACGACTCGGTCTGCTGCGCACGGCGTCCGTCGAAGCCCTCACCGATCTGCGCGACGTTCTCGGTGTGCTGCGCGACCCCGACGCCACGCCGGCCGGCGCCGCGCTCACGCCGGTGATGAGGGACGTAGGGGAACTGGCCGACGAGGCCCGCGCCGCCGGCCAGCACGTCGAGCTGACCATCGACGGCCTTCCCGAACAGGCTCCCACCACCCACCGCCTGGCCGTGCACCGCGTCGTGCGGGAAGCACTGACCAACGCCCGCAAGCACGCCGACGGTGCTCCGGTGACCGTACGCATCGACTACCGACCGCCGGCCACCCTCGTCGAGGTCACCAACCCTCCTGGCACTTCCCGCACGGACACCGTCGGCAGCGGCTACGGACTCGTCGGTCTGCGCGAACGCGTCACCGCCCTCGGCGGCCACCTGAACGCCGGACCGGCCGGCGCGGGCGCGTGGCGCGTGGCCGCCCGCATCTCCCACCCCCTCGGCATCGAGCAGAACGGCACCCCCACATGATCCGTGCCATGATCGTCGACGACGATGCCCTGGTCCGCCTCGGCCTCGCCGACCTCCTCAACGGCGACCAGGGCATCGAAGTGGTCGCCCAGGCCACCGACGGCCTCCAGGCCATCGAGCAGGCCACCGCCCACCGCATCGACGTCGCCCTCGTCGACGTCCGCATGCCCCGCATGGACGGCATCACCGCCACCGCCCGCCTGCGAGCCCTGCCCTACCCCCCGAAGGTGATCACCTTGACCACCTTCGACCTCGACGAATACGTCTACGAGGCCCTCGCCGCCGGAGCCGACGGGTTCCTCCTCAAGGACACCGACCCCGCCGAAATACTGCGCGCCGTCCACCTGGTGGCCGCCGGCTCGGCCATGCTCCACCCCACCGCGGCCCGCCGCCTCATCGACCGCTACCACGCCACCCACCAGCCCCAGGTCACCGCGGCTCAGGCCCGGTTGGAGCGGCTCACCCCCCGCGAACGCGACGTACTCGCCCTGCTCGCCAAGGGCGACACCAACGCCGACATCGCCACCCGTCTCGCCATGCGCGAGAGCACCGTCAAGGCTCACGTGAGCCGCATCCTGACCGCGCTGGAGGTCACCAACCGCGTCCAAGCCGCCCTCGTGGCCCGCGACGCAGGCCTCACCTCCTGACCCGAGCAGTTTGTTACTGCGTGGCGGCCACTAGCCGGGTGGATGGGGCCCGTGCCGTTGGACAGGGACCGGCCGGTGCCGTGGTGGGTGTGGGCGATGATCTCGGCTGTGATGGAGATGGCTGTTTCCTCGGGAGTGCGGGCGCCGAGGTCCAGTCCGATCGGGGAGTTGAGGTGGCTGAGTCGCCCCGCGGTGACGCCGGCCTCCCGCAGTCGCTGGTTGCGGTCCTCGTGCGTGCGACGGGACCTCATCGCGCCGACGTGGGCGACGGGGTGACCCAGCGCCGGGCTCAGGAGGGGGATGTCGAATTTCGGGTCGTGGGTGAGGACGCAGATCGCGGTGCGGGCGTCGACCTCGTGGCCGTGAGGTGGCGGTGGGGCCAGTCGACGACGACTTCGGCGGCGTGCGGGAAGCGGGCGGCGGTGGAAGCCGGGATCGTCCAGCTCGCGCGCGAGGACGCACTTGAAGGACCACACGGAGCAAGCCCAGGCCAGCGCAGGGGATTCCCGAAATTGCGTCTCCAGGCGAAACCAACCGCGTCACCAGCCACCAACCCGCCGACCTGCACCTTCAGTTCGGCGATGACTCCAGAACCCCCGAATTTCGCGGAGGACAGGAGCATCCTGCCTCGGCACCGGCTACCCACCCCCTGCAGCGACCTGAGGTGGTGCCATGAGTGCCGTGTTCCTGATCAGGAGAAGAGCCGGTCCGGAGCCCGAACTCCGGACCGGTTGTGTGGGTACGTCAGCCGACGGCCGGCACGGGGACACGGTCCGTTCCGGCCGCTTCCTTGACGTCGGCGTCCCCGGCCCTCTCACCCGGCGCGGGATCGGTGTACGGCGCGGCGGTGTGATCGGCCTCGGGGCCGGAGGTGTACGGAATCTCGCCGCGCAGGACGGCCCTGGCGCGGTCCGCATCCAGTTCCCCCTCCCACTTGGCTACCGCCAGGGTGGCGACGCCGTTGCCGACCACGCTGGTCAGGGCACGGGCCTCGGACATGAAGCGGTCGACGCCGAAGATGAGCGCCAGGGCGGCGACGGGGACGTGCGGAACGGCGCTGAGGGTGGCGGCCAGGGCGATGAAGCCGGAGCCGGTGACCCCGGCGGCGCCCTTGGAGGTGAGCAGCATGACGGCGAGCATCGACAGTTGCTGGGTGAGGCTGAGGTCGATGCCGAGGGCCTGGGCGAGGAAGACCGAGCCCATGGTCAGGTAGATCGCGGTGCCGTCGAGGTTGAAGGAGTATCCGGCGGGCAGCGTGATGCCCACGACCGGTTTGGAGGCTCCGGCGTGCTGCAGTTTGGCCATCATGCGCGGCAGCACCGGCTCGGAGGACGAGGTACCCAGAACGATCAGCAGCTCTTCCTTGATGTAGCGGAGGAAGGGCAGCAGACGCAGGCCGTTGAAGCGCATGACCGTCCCGAGGACGACCAGGACGAAGAACAGGGCAGTGAGCCAGAAGGAGCCGACCAGCAGGAAAAGGTGCCGCAGGGTGTCCAGGCCGTAGTTGCCGATGGTGAAGGCCATGGAGCCGAAAGCGCCGATCGGGGCCAGCCGCATGATCCAGCGGATGAGCGTGAAGAGGACCTTGGACAGCTTCTCGATGCCCTGGGTGATCCCCGCACCCGCCTCGCCGGCGGCGTTCAGCCCGAAGCCGAACAGGACCGAGATCAGCAGCACCGGCAGGATCTCGTGGCCGGTCAACGCGCTGATGAGGGTGTCCGGAATCGTGGAGAGGACGAACGCGGCGACGCTCTCGTGGCTCTGGGTCGCCTCCGGCGGCAGGCCCTCGGTGGAGAGGGTGGAGACCTCGACGTGCAGTCCGACGCCGGGCTGGACGAGGTTGACGACGACCAGGCCGATCACCATGGCGACGGTCGTCAGCACCTCGAAGTAGATCAGGGCCTTGAGACTGACGCGGCCCACTGCACGCGCGTTGCCCATGGAGGCGATGCCATGGACGACGGTACAGAAGATGACCGGCGCGATCATCATGCGTACGAGCGCGATGAAGCCGTCGCCCAAGGGTTTCAGGTCGGCTCCGAACGACGGCCACAGCCAGCCGACGGCTGCTCCGGCGAAGACACCGATGAGGCACTGGACGTAGAGCAGGGACAGCAGTCGGCGGATGCGGCCGGGTGGAGCGGTGACGGTGCCCGGGGCGGCGTCGTTGCGGCTCATGCGGGGCGTCCTTCCAGGACGGGAACGAGGAGTTCGGCTCGGGCGATGCGGCGGGCGGCGCGGTGCAGCAGCACCGTGGGGGACGCACCCTCCGCTGCGGGGACGGCTCGGGCGGTGATGACACCGGCCGGGGTGCCCAGTCGCAGCGTGCCGTCGGCGGTCTGCCGGGCGACGCGGTGGGCGAGGGTGCCGGGGGTAGCGGCTGCGGTGGCCAGCGCGACGGCCGAGGTGAGACCGATCGCCGGGTGGGGGGCGTGCATCGAGACCATCCGGACGGCCAGGTCGTACTCGTCCGGTCCGACCGGGGTGCCGTCGGTGGTGCGGTAGGCCGCGGGGCGGGCGACGACGCCGACCTTCGGCACGGCGTGGCTGACGGGATCGTTCTCCTTGGCCAGGCCCATGGCAAGGGCGGCCTGACGGCGCAGCATGGTGAGCGTGGGCACTGCCGCGGCGAACTCGGCCAGGGACTCGGTGCCCTGCAGGCCGAAGGCCTTGGCCTCGAACAGCGCGGCCGGGGCGCCGGCGTCGACCAGAGACACCTCGATCCCGCCAACCGGGCCGGTCAGGGTGTCCACGGCGTGGCCGGTCGGCAGGGTGCGGCCCGTGGTCGAACCCGCCGGGTCCTCGAAACCGAGCAGGACCGGAACCCCGAGCGCGGCGGTGCCGGGCACCGCGGCCGTGCCCTCGTCGAAGGCCGTCCGCCCGGGAGTGGGGATGGTGCCGGTGAGGCGGGCCCGGGTGTTGACATTGAGCATCCGCACCGTGGTGGAGTCCGACGTGATCGGCACCAGGCCGTTGTGGACGGCGTACAGGGCGACGGCGGTCGCGCAGTTGCCGCAGTTGCTGGCCCATTCCACGCGCTCGTCGCCGATGCCGACCTGCGCGAAGGCGTACTCGACGTCGATGCCCGGTTTCGTCGAGGTCCGGACGATCGCCGCCTTGGAGGTGGTGGAGGAGGCACCGCCGACACCGTCGATCTGGCGAGGGTCGGCGGCGTTGTAGGCGGCCAGCAGCAGGGTGTCGGCGTCCACGCCGGTCGCCACCACGTCATGGTGGTCGAAGATCCAGCACTTGCTGGTTCCTCCGCGGATCATCTCGCCCTGCAGACGCAACACAACGGTCTCCTCGTGGAAACCCCGACGGCACTTCCGTGTGGGGTGCGATCCACAGTGAGCGCGCGAAGCGTGAAGTACAATCTCGGAAATCTGCATGGGTATTAAGGTGAAGTTAATGCTGGAGGTGACATGATGCTCGACGTCCGGCGCATCCTGCTCTTCACCGAGGTCGCCCGCCGGGGCTCTGTCACCGCGACCGCACGAGCCCTCAACTACACTCCGTCAGCGGTGTCCCAGCAGGTCAGCCGCCTGGAAGCAGAAGCCGGGCAGCCCCTGCTGGAGCGCCATGCTCGGGGCGTCACGCTCACCGATGCGGGCCGCGCGCTGGCCGAACGGGGAGAGCGGATCGAGCGCGAACTGACGGCCGCGGAGAACGAGCTGGCCGACTTCGCGGGACTGCGCGCGGGCACCCTCCGGGTCGGAACCTTCCCCACCGTCGGCGCCTCCCTCCTCCCGCGGGCTGTGATCGCCTTCCGGGAAGCGCATCCGGACGTACGGCTGACCGTGCGCAGCGCCCGCATCGCGGGCCTGTGGGCGATGCTGGAGAACCGGGAGATCGAAATGTCCCTGATGTGGGACTACGACTGGAACCGCATCGACCGCGAGGACATCGCCGTCACCACACTGGCCGACGACCCCCCGGCCCTCCTCGTCGGCCAGGGCCACCCCCTGGCCGACCGCCCTTCGGCCGCCCTCGCGGACTTCGCGAACGATCCATGGATCACCCGCGCCGACCACCACCCGGTGGCCGAGGCCCTCGCCCGGAGCTGCCACGCAGCCGGCTTCGAGCCGCAGATCGCCTACGAGGCCCACGACTACCAGGAGGCCCAGGCCATGGTCGCCGCCGGCATCGGCGTCGCCCTCGCCCCCACCCTTGCTCTGGAAGGCATCCGAGCCGGTGTCAGCATCCTGCCGCTGCAGCCCGCCGGCCCGGTGCGCCGCATCCTCCTCGTCCGCATGAGCGACCACGCCCTCACCCCCGCCGCCCAGGCCTTCGCGGTCTTTCTCCGCAACAGCGCCGCCGCCGCTACGGTGGCATGACCTGTCGCGTTGATCGGCCGCCGGTGACTCCGCGCCGTCGGTGGCGGCCGGATCGGCTGCATCGAACCTCCTCGGATCGTTGGTGAAGAAGCCCGGCACGCTTTCGGCGACGTAGGCCGTCGTCAGATCGCAGCGCACCACGCAGGTTCAGGTCGCCGAAGCCGTGGGCGTCACCCAGGCCCGCGTCTCACGCACCGAGAAAGGTCAACTGGAGCGCGGCGAGGTCGACACCCTCGCCGCCTACGTCAAGGCGCTCGGCGGCAAGCTGAAGATCGTCGCTGACTTCGGTGATGAGAGCTACCTCCTCGGCTGACCCGATCGACGCGCCGCTACCCAGGTCGATGCACAGTCCGGTGGGCGGGAACGCCTCGTGACGTCAGGGATGATGCTCCACCCCGGTGGCCTGGGATGGAGCATCATCGCGTCGGTAAGGGACTCCGCTGCGAGAAGGGTCCGGGCCCTCGGCTGAACAGGGCGGACGCGGCTGCCGCTGTGGCAGTGTCCAACTCGTCGACCCCCAGGGGCCATTGAGGGGCCACAAGGACAGGAACAGGCTGACGGACACTGCACACGGCTGACATAGACCAGCACGTCTGACCTGCAAGAACGTCCTGAATCGGCACTGATCGGCAAGCACCGCCAAGATCCCCAATGGACTCATAATCCGTCGGCCGTGGGTTGGAGTCCCGCCCGCCCCACCTGTGCAGGTCCGTGACCTGCGGAAACGTCTCAGCGGACGTGCGGATCAGGGCGTTGAAGAGGGCGGATGGGGGTAGTCCGGGTGCTCGGGCAGGTCGGGCGAGGCCACTGGTCCGCAGCGGGCCCGTGATGTCTGCGAAGCCCTCGACCGCGAACTGCTGCCCAGGAACATCGAAGGCACCCGCGCCAAGCTGAAACGCTCTGTCAAGCTCGGCGCCCTCACCGAGATCGACACCGGCAGCTTCGCCAGGAAAGCAGTAACCGACCAAGGCCCGCGACCAACCGGGGAAGGAGCATGCCCCGCCGACGTCCGGCCCGCGACTGTGAGTCCCTCCCCGCCAGCTCAGCGGGAGTCTGTCTCCAGCGCCGGGCTGGCGAGGACGCGCGTGTCGGGTGCGAGTACGGGCGGCGGCTCCGCCGTGGGCTCGTCCAAGGCCACGGGCGGGCCTGGCGGTGGGGGCAATACGGCACCGGCGGCTCCAGCCAGCGGCTGGAAACGTTTCGCCGAACGTAAGGGCACCACGTCGCCGAAGTCCAGACCCTGGGCAGGAAAACTCCTCAATGCGAGGATCGAGACGGCTGCACGGGTGCCCTTCGCTCAGCCACCGAGATCGGGGAGAGAACGTTGCCCAGCCAGCAGGACGACACGGGTCGGCGGCCCGCCACCATGCGCGACGTCGCGACCATGGCCGGGGTGGGGATCGCCACCGTCTCACGGGTCGTCAACGGCAAGCCCGTCACCCCCGACCTGGCGGAACGGGTGACGCGCGCCGCCGAGCTGCTCGGCTACCGCCACGATCTGACGGCCAGCAGCCTGCGCCGGGCCGACCGCCGCACCAGCACCCTCGGCCTGGTCCTGGAGGACGCGGCCAACCCCTTCTCCGCCGCGCTGCACCGTGCGGTGGAGGACGCCGCCGCCGAGCGCGGCCTGCTGCTCCTGGCCGGATCCACCGACGAGGACCCGGTCCGGGAACGCGGCCTGCTGAAGACGCTCACCGCCCGCCGGGTCGACGGCCTCATCGTGGTGCCCACCGGCCGGAACGACACCGACCTCGACGCTGCCCGCCGCGCCGGCACACCCGTCGTCTGCGTGGACCGCCGCACCACGGCGCCGCAGGTGGACGCCGTGACCGTGGACAACCGCGCGGGCGTGCGGGCGGCGGTGAAGAGACTGCACGAGGCAGGCCACCGGCGCATCGCCTTCCTCGGGGATCTCCGCTCGATCTGGACCGCCGAAGAGCGTTACGCCGGGTTCGTGGAGGGGCTCGCCGAAGCGGGATGCGTCCTGCACCCCTCCCTCGTCAGGCGCGGCCTGCACGGCGCGGAAGCCGCCCGCGCGGCCACCCGCGCACTTCTGGCCCTCGCCCACGCGCCCACCGCGCTCGTCTCCGGCCAGAACCTCCTGACCGTCGGGGCCCGCATGACCCTGCAGGAGCTTCAGCTACAGCGCCGCGTGGCCCTGATCGGATTCGACGACCTGCCCCTCGCCGACCTGCTCGAACCCGGCATCTCGGTGATCGCCCAGGATCACGCCGCCATCGGCCGGGAGGCCGCGAGCCTGCTGTTCGACCGGCTCGAGGGCGAGGGCGGACCCGCCCGTCACCGCGTGCTGCCCACCCGCTACCTCGCCCGCGGCTCCGGCGAACTCCCCGCTCCCGAAGACGGCTGACGACATCCCCGTGAACGAGTTGTTTCCGGTGTGTTGACGGGGCGAGCTTCTCGATGCTTCACTGCCGGAACTGGTACCGAAACCGGTTCCGGCACCGATCCCGGTACCGGTTCCACCGATCTCTGTACGATCGGTCCTTCGGTGCGGGAGAACGTCTTCCGCCTCTGCGTGGAGTGAGAGGAGGTGGCATGGGAGTCACCATCGCCGACGTGGCCGCACGGGCCGGCGTCAGCAAGACGACGGTCTCGCGAGTGCTGAACGGCAAAGGCGAGATCAACGAGAACACCGTCCTGAAGGTCCGCAAGGCGATATCGGAGCTCGGCTATGTGCCGAGCGCCGGAGCAGTCGGGCTCGCACGCGGCACGACGCAGATGATCGGCATGCTGGTCCCTGACCTGGCCTGGGCCTGGTCCGGCATCGTGCAGGCGGTCGTCGAAACGCTGGAGGCCGAGGGTTTCGGGCTGCGCATGCTGACCTGGAACCGCGGTGAGGAGTCACTGCGCAGGCTCGGTCTTCAGGTCGCCGCCAAGTCGTTCGACGGTCTGCTGGTGATAGAGCCCGAGGGCGCCATGGGCTACATCACGGAACTGCACGGAGCGGGGCTGCCGGTCGTACTGATCGACGACCGCTTCCAGCGGCCGGGATTCCCCTACGTGGCCACCACCAACCGGGAGGGGGGTGAGCAGGCGGCGCGCCACCTGCTGGACATCGGCCGCCGTCGTCCTCTGGTCGTGACCGGCCCCGATGCCTTCGGCTGCACCCGGGAACGGCTGGGCGGCTTCGTGGATGTATTCGCGGAAGCCGGTATCGAGATCGACCAACGCAGCATCATCTGCGGCGACTTCCAGTTCGAACGCTGCCGGAGCGCGGTCGCGGGCGCTCTCGCGGACGGCCTGGAGTTCGACTCGGTCTTCGCACACAACGACCCCTCGGCAGCCGGCGTGCTCGCCGCCCTGCACGAGGCCGGTCTTTGGGTTCCGCAGGATGTCGCCGTGGTGGGGTTCGACGATGTCGAGATGGCGTCGTACACCTATCCGGCACTCACCACCATCCGCCAGCCGATGCGGGAGATGGGTGCGGCGGCGGCGCGTCTGCTGCTGGACCACGTGCGCGGATCGCCGGAGGCCGCCCCCTCGTGCGTCATTCCCACCAGCCTCGTGATCCGTGGCTCGACGTTACAGCCGGGCTCGAACTGACGCCGCGTTCTCGCGATGCGCACGGCGTGAGCTTCTCACCGAACCGTCCGTCTCCGCCGATCCTGTCCTGCCCCGCAGGCGGAGACGGACTCCATCCGGCCGTGGAACGGACCCTACCGGCGCTCAGGCAGGCCGGTAGGTCGCCCAGCTCTGCCTGAAGCCGCTCCACGCAGCGGCCCTGACCGGCCTGTTCGCCATCCGGTCTGCCCCACCACCCTCACCCTTCACGCGGAACCGTGTTCACGCGTCACCGTCGAGGTGCCGTTTCCCTCGATGTCTTCTCGGTCCGGCACCGATCGGTAAGCCTGGCACAGCCGCCACCGGCTTCGCCCCGGACGTTCCAGCCGCGCCCTGCGGCTGACCGTCGATACCGCTCGGGCGCCCGCTAGTTCCCAGCCTTCGCCCCCTGGCCCCCGCGCCTGTATCACCTCAACGGCAAGGAGTTGCACCCATGCGTACGACCCGCCCCACCACCAGAACCCTGCAGATAGCCTGCGCCACCGTCACGGCAGCCCTGGTGGCCACCGGCTGCGGCCGGAGCGCCGACTCAGGACCCGGCAAGGACGCACCCGCGAAGATCGGCAGCGGCAAGGCCACGGGCAAGGTCGTCATGTGGTCCATGGGCGATCCCGACAAGTCCCTCCAGAGCCTGGCCAAGAAGTTCGAGGAGCAGAACCCCGGCGTGAAGGTGCAGATCACCCCGGTGCCCTGGGCCTCCGCCCACGACAAGCTGACCACTGCCATCGCCGGCGGCAACACACCCGACATGTCCGTGATCGGCACCACCTGGATGGCCGAGATGGCCGGCATGAACGGCTTCCAGGCCACCCCGACGTCGATCAAGTCGTCGGACTTCTACCCGGGGCAGTGGGACACCACGAAGTACAAGGACACCTCCTACGGCGTCCCGTTCATCGCCGACACCCAGGCGGTCTATTACCGCAGCGACCTCACGGCGAAGGCCGGTATCAAGGGCGCCCCGGCAAGTGACTGGGCCGGCTACCTGAAGGATCTGAAGGCCATCCAGGCCACTGCGGGCAAGGAGAACCCGAAGCTGCGCTACGCCAGCGGGCTGTCGATCGGCTTCAACTCCTGGATCTTCCTGCTGCCGCTGGTCTGGCAGCAGGGCGGCGACATCTACGACCCGAGCACCAAGAAGTTCACCTTCGACTCGCCGGCGGTCGCCAAGGCGCTGGAGTACTACGCGAGCGTCCCGACGGAGGGCTTGGCGCCCACGGACAAGACGGACAGCCTGCAGGCTTTTCAGGACGGACAGATCGCCGTTTACAAGGACGGCGCGTGGGTCAGCGGCAGCCTCCGCAAGGACGCCCCGAAGCTGGACAGCAAGTGGAAGACCATGCCGCTGCCGAAGGGCAAGCAGGCGGCCGGGTTCGCCGGCGGCAGCGACCTGGCGGTGTTCAAGGACGCCAAGAACTCCGACGCGGCCTGGAAGTTCGCCGAGTTCCTCACCGAACCCGCCAACCTCGCCGCCTACGCGAAGGCAACGGGTTCCCTTCCCGCCACGCCGGGGGCGTGGGACGCAGCGAAGCTGAGCGACGACGAAGCGATGCAGGCGTTCGCCGAGCAGCTGAAGGTCAGCAAGGCGCCGCCCGCCATCACCACCTGGCAGCAGGTCGCCGACGCCATCGACTCCGAACTGGAGAAGCTCAGCCTCGGCAAGGCCACCGTCGCCCAGGCGCAGCAGGACCTGCAGTCCAAGGCCACCGGCATCGGCACGGGCCGCTGAACGGCCGCCACGTGAGCACCCCTCGTACGGACGGATGACATCCATGTCCACGAAAACACTCCCCGGGCGGGGCGGCACCCACGAACCGAGCACCGCACGGCCCGAGAGGGGCACCGGTCGTCGGCTACTCGCCCTCCGCAGTACCGCGCGCGGCAGGCAGACCCGGGCCGCGTGGATCCTCGCGGCTCCCTTCCTGGCCTTGTTCCTGGCGTTCATGCTGCTGCCGGTCGTCTGGTCGCTGCTGATGAGCCTGACCGACACGCAAAGCGCCGACCTGCGGACCCCGTTGAGCGTGTCGTTCACCGGCTTCGACAACTACGTACGGCTGTTTGAGGACGAGCAGTTCGTTCATGCGCTGCGCAACACGGCCGTGTTCGTCCTGGTGGGTCTGCCGTTGACGCTGGCCACCGGGCTGGCCGCGGCGGTCGCCCTCAACAGCGGCATCAGCCGCTTCCGGGCCGTCTTCCGGGTCGGCTTCTATCTGCCGGTGATCACCAGCGTCGTGGCGGTCGCGGTGGTGTGGAAGACGCTGCTGGAGCCGCGGGCGGGGCTGGTGAACACGGTTCTGGGATGGTTCGGGATCGACGGTCCGGCGTGGCTGGCGGACACCCGGTTCGCTCTCCCCGTCATGATCGTGATGGCGGTGTGGCGCAACCTCGGCACCGTCATGATCATCATGCTGGCGGGTCTGCAGTCCGTGCCCCAGTCCCTGATGGAGGCGGCCGAGCTCGACGGGGCCGGGGCCTGGCAGCGGTTCTGGCGGGTCACCTTCCCGCTCCTGCGTCCGGCCCTGCTGCTGACCGCGGTCACGACCGGCATCGGCTATCTGCAGTTCTTCGACGAGCCGTTCGTCATGACCGACGGCGGACCGCTGGACTCCACCCTGTCCGCCACGATGTACGCCTACAACCAGTTCGGCAACGGCAACTACGACGTTGCGTCGGCCGCCGGTTACGTCGTCTTCGTCCTCATCATCGCGCTGACCGTGCTGCAGTTCCGCGTGCTGCGAGACAAGGACTGATGCCCCATGAGCACTCTCTCCGCCCTTCGGCCGGCCGGGCCGGGCACGGACCGGACTCTGCGGCGGCGTCGCATCCGGCAGAAATGGGGCCATCCCTGGCTGTATCTGCCGCTGTTCGGCTGCTTGCTGTTGATGGTCGCGCCGTTTCTGTGGATGCTCTCCGGTTCCTTCAAGCCCGAGGCGGACATCCGCAAGGTGCCGCCGGTCCTGGTCCCAACCGCGCCCACGCTGGGCAGCTACCGGCAGCTGTTCAGCAGCCTGGACTTCACGACCATGTTCGCCAACTCGGTGATCGTGGCCCTGGCCGTGACCGCGGGCAACCTGCTGTTCTGCTCGATGCTCGGCTACGCCCTGGCCAAGCTGGACTTCCCCGGCCGACGTGCTGTGTTCAGCCTGGTCATCGGCACCCTGATGGTGCCGGGCCTGGTCACCTTCGTGCCCCTGTACGTGCTGGTGGCCAACATGAAGCTGACCGGCTCGCTGCTCGGGCTGATCCTGCCGTTCCTGGCGGCCCCCTTCGGGGTGTTCCTGATGCGGCAGTTCATCTCCACCCTGCCCGACGAACTCATCGACGCCGCCCGCGTCGACGGCTGCCGTGAACTGGCCATCTACTGGAAGATCATCCTGCCTCTGACCAGGCCGGCCCTGGCCACATTGGGGATCATCACCTTCCTGGGCTCCTGGAACAACTTCCTGTGGCCCCTGGTCGTGGCCCAGAACGCGGACCAGTACACCCTCCCCGTCGGCCTCGCCCTGGCCAGCAGCGGACAGGACTTCACCCGCTTCGGCGTCCTCCTCGCCGGCTCCGTCGTCGTCCTGCTCCCTGTGATGGTCGTCTTCCTGCTCTTCCAGCGCCACTTCGTCGCCGGCATCGCCACCACCGGCCTGAAGTGACCTCCCTCGCCTACCCCCGTTATCCCTCTGACCTGTGACGACTCATGACTTGGAGAACATAGTGGGACACCCGGTCCGCTCTGCTGTGTACCTGGATGCGGACGCGTCCGTGGAAACGAGAACCGAGGACCTGCTGTCCCGGATGACCTTGCAGGAGAAGGTCGGGCAGTTGCTGATGCTCGACGCCCAACACGGGGACCTCGAGGACATCGTGTCGGCCAAGCTGGCCGGGTCGGTCCTGCATGTGACGCCCGCACGGATGCCGGAGGCCATGGAACGGGCCCAGCGGACACGGCTAGGCATTCCGCTGCTGACCGCCGACGACTGCATCCACGGCCACTCGTTCTGGCCGGGCGCGACCATCTTCCCCACACAGCTCGGCATGGCCTGCACCTGGGATCCCTCTCTGATCCACCGGGTCGCCCGTGCGTCCGCGATCGAGATCTCGACGACCGGGATCCACGGGACGTTCTCCCCGGTGCTGTGCATCACCCGCGACCTGCGCTGGGGCCGGATCAACGAGACGTTCGGCGAAGACCCGTACCTGATAGGCGAGTTGGGGGCCGCGATGGTGCGCGGCTACCAGGGTGAGGGCCTCGGCGACCCGACCGCCGTGCTGGCGTACGCCAAGCACTTCGCGGGCTACTCCGAGACCCTGGGCGGACGCGACGCCAGCGAGGCGGATCTCAGCCCGCGCAAGCTGCGCTCGTGGTTCCTGCCCCCGTTCGAGCGGGCGGCCCGGGCCGGCTGCCGCGGCTTCATGCTGGGCTACCAGTCGATCGACGGGGTGCCCATCACCGCGAACGAGTGGCTGATCAACGACGTGCTCAAGGGCGAGTGGGGTTTCACCGGCACGCTGGTGACCGACTGGGACAACGTCGGACGGATGGTCTACGACCAGCGGACCTGCGCCGACTACGCCGAGGCGGCGGCGGTCGCCGTCAACTCCGGAAACGATCTGGTCATGGCCACGCCCGCGTTCTTCGAGGGCGCCCAGGAGGCGGTCGCCCGCGGCCTGGTCGAAGAGAAGCAGATCGATGACGCGGTACGGCGGGTGCTGCGGCTGAAGTTCGAACTCGGGCTCTTCGAGGACCCCCGCGCCCCCGACCCCGAGCGGCAGGCACAGGTGATCGGCTGCCGCGAGCACGCCGACCTCAACCTCGAGACCGCCCGACGTTCCCTGGTACTGCTGCGCAACGAGGGGATCCTGCCCCTCGACGGCGGGCTGACCGCGGCCGGAACCGGCCGCGCCACAGGCCAGGGCTCGCCACGCACGATCGCGGTCATCGGCCCCAACGCCGACAGCCCGGAGGCCATGCTCGGCGACTGGGCGGGTGCCACCGGCCAGGTGCCGTGGATGCCCGAAGGACATCCACGGGAGTTGGTGGAGACGGTGCTGGACGGCCTTCGCGCCGTCGTTCCCGCCGACTGGACCGTCACCCACGCCCGCGGAGCCGACATCGAAAGCCCGGCCTTCGACCCCGACCAGTGGGTCGCCGGGCCCGACGGCCAGCCGCAGCCGCCCGCCTTCATCCCCGCCCCGGTCGACGAGGCACAGCTTCGGGAGGCCACCGCCGCGGCAGAGGCCGCGGACTACGCCGTCGTGGTCGTGGGGGACACCAAGGCCCTGACGGGCGAGGTGCGCTCCACGGCCACCCTCGACCTCCAGGGAGGCCAGATCGCGCTGCTGGACGCGGTCGCCGCCACCGGCACGCCCATGATCGTCGTACTGCTGCAGTCCAAGCCGAGCACCCTCCCCGACTCGGCACTGAACGCGGCAGCGCTCATCGAGGCGTTCAACCCGGGCATGCGCGGCGGCCGTGCCGTCGCCGAACTCCTCCTCGGACTCACCGAACCCAGCGGCCGGCTCCCGGTCTCCTTCGCACGCCACGTCGGGCAGCAGCCGGTCTACTACAACCAGGTGCGGGGCCAGCACGGTGACCGCTACGCGGACCTCACCCAGGACCCCCTGTTCGCGTTCGGCGAGGGCCTGAGCTACACCACCGTGACCTACTCCGACCTCACCGTGCACGAGGACGAGGTCTCCGCCGACGGCACAGTCCACGCCACCGTACGGCTCACGAACAGCGGAAGCCGTCCGGCCCTGGAGACGGTCCAGGCGTACGTCAGTGACCTGACCACCAGCGTCACTTGGGCCGAGCAGGAGCTGAAGGCGTTCACCCAGGCCGAAGTCCCGCCCGGTGAAACCCTCGCCGTCGGCATCAGCGTCCCTGCCGGACACTGCTCACTCGTCACCGCCGACAACCGTCGCGTGGTCGAACCAGGCGAGTTCATGCTCCGCGTCGGCCCCAGTTCACGACGGGAGCACCAGCTCAGCGCGGGATTCCGCATCCGGGCCTGAACGCCGTTTGCGGGACATGCGAACGCTGCTCGAAGCCCCCGCCCAGCCGATCCCTGACCCGGCTGGGCGGGCTCCCCTGAACCACCGAAAGGCACGCGTGTGTCCACCACACCCCGCGATGTGCACTTCCCCGTCGCGCACCTGCGCCCGCCCCGCAACTGGATCAACGACCCCAACGGGCTGGTCTTCCACGACGGCCACTACCACGTCTCCTACCAGTACAACCCGTACGGAGCGACCCACGCGAACATGCACTGGGGCCACTTCCGCAGCCCCGACCTGCTGACCTGGGAGCCGCTGCCGATCGCCCTGTCCCCGTCGCCCGGTGGCGTGGACTCCGACGGCTGCTTCTCCGGCAACGCCGTCTCCGACGGCGACCGGCTCGTCGCCTTCTACTCCGCGCACCTCGTGGCGCGCTCCCCCCAGCACCAGCCGGTCACCTGCGCCGTCTCCCACGACGGCGGCACCAGCTTCCGCCCGCGGGGCGAACTGCTCATCCCCGAGCTGCCCGAGGGCTGCACCATGTACCGCGACCCGTACGTCTGGCGGGACGGTGACGGCTGGCGGATGCTGGTCGGCGCCGCTCTCGCCGACGGCCGCGCCGCTACCCTCCTGTACGACTCACCCGACCTGGAGAACTGGACCTACCGAGGCCCCTTCGTCGCCCGCCCTTCAGAGCCCATCGGCGGCACCAAGGAGCTCACCGGCGATGGCTGGGAATGCCCCCAGTACCTCCCGGCAGCCGGCGGACAGGCCGCCCTCATCTTCAGTACCTGGACCGAACCCACTGGCCCGATGCGCGTCGCGGCCCTGATCGGCGAAGAGCACGACGGCCGCTTCAAGGCAGGCGCACCGGTGTGGGCGGACCACGGCCCGGACTGCTACGCACCTGCCCTGCTGCGTGCACCAGGGGGTACCTCCCACGCCGGAGGCAGTGGGGGAGGCAGATGGCTGCTGTGGGGCTGGTCGTGGGAAGCCCGCGACCAGGCCTGGGCCGTCGCCGGCGGATGGGCCGGCGTCCTCACTCTGCCCCGCGAGATCCACGTCGGCGGCGACGGCACGCTGCATCAGCGGCCTGCCACCGAACTGCTCGCCCTGCGCGGTGAGCACATCGTGCACGCCGAGAGTGCGACCCATGGCCCGGAGCCGGTGGAACTGGGCGGCGTTGGAGGGGCCTTCGACCTGACGGCCCGTCTGGAGCCGACCGGGACCGCCGGCCTGCGGCTGCTCACCACCCCGGACGGATCCGAGTACCTCGACATCCACCTCGATCCGGACGCGGGCGAACTGGTCGTCGACCGCTACCACGCCTCCTTGGACACGCGGGCCCACGGCGGCGCCTACCGGATGCCCTGCCCCACCGGACAGCCGGTCGACCTCCGCGTGGTCGTCGACCACTCCATCGCCGAGGTCTTCCTGACCTCTACCGGCCAGGTCCTCACGCTGCGGTTCTACCCGACAGGGCAGGGCGCGTGGCGACTTCAGGCCCGCACCGCACCGGGCACGCGCCTTCGCTACGCGGTCGACGCGTGGGAGCTGCACCCGCTGGTGATCAAGAAGCCGGCCGCCGGCGCCGCCGAACAGTACTGAACCAACAGGTCTGAAGGAGGATCCTCAATGAGCTCGCACGGTTTTGGACGACGTCAGTTCCTCACCACCGCCATCGGCGTAGCCGCCGCCTGGACCCAGGTTTCCGGCAACGCTGCCGCCGCCACGTCGTCGCGTAATTCTTCCGTGCAGGTCTGGCTGACCGACACGTCGGCCAAGAAGTGGGTCGTCGGCCAGAGCGATGTGCTGTTCCGGACGAAGAGCACCGGCAACCCGCTCACGATCAAAATCGACGACAGCGTCAAGTACCAGAGGATCCAGGGCTTCGGGGCGGCCATGACCGACTCTTCCGCCTGGCTCATCAACAAGCTGTCCACCGCTGACCGAGCGAAGCTGATGCAGAAGCTGTACGACCCCTCCAAGGGCATCGGCCTCAGCCTGATCCGTACGCCGATGGGTGCCACGGACTTCAACGCGTCGGGCACCTACTCCTACGACGACATGCCGGCGGGACAGACGGACCCGACGCTGTCCGACTTCTCGGTCCAGCACGACGAGAATTACATCATTCCCATCTTGCGCCAGGCTCTCGCACAGAACCCGTCCGCCAAGATCCTGGCCACCCCATGGAGCCCGCCAGGCTGGATGAAGACCTCGGACTCCATGATCGGCGGCACCCTCAAGAGCGACTGCGCTTCCACGCTGGCCGACTACTTCGTGAAGTTCATCAAGGCCTACGACAGGGCCGGTGTGCCCATCTCCTACATCACGCCGCAGAACGAGCCCATGGGCACGCCCAGTTGGCCCGGCATGTTCCTGTCCGCATACCAGGAATCCGCGTTGATCCAGGAGATCGGCCAGGCGTTCGCGGCCAACCGCATCTCCACGAAGATCCTGGCTTGGGACCACAACTGGGATGTGCCCTCGTATCCCGAGACGATCTTCAGCGACCCCGCCGCCTCCCAGTACACGGCCGGCACCGGATGGCACATCTACAGTGGCAACCCGATGTACCAGACTGTGGTCCACAACGACTTTCCGGGCAAGGAAACCTACATCACGGAGGCCACCGGAGGCGTCTGGCAGGGTGACGACGAGACGGCGTTCCATGATGCACTCGGCACGTGGATCATCAAGGGCATGCGCAACTGGGCGAACGGTGTGATGCTCTGGAACACCGCGCTCGACCCCAAGTTGGGGCCGCTCAACAGCGACACCAACGGCATCCCCATGTGCCGGGGACTGGTCACGGTCGATCCGGACAGCGGGCAGGTGTCCTACAACGTGGACTACTACGCACTCGCTCACGCCAGCCGGTTTGTGAAGCCCGGAGCGCATCGCATCTACTCGAACACCTTCGGGGACGGAGGCATCGAGAGCGTCGCGTTCCTGAACCCGGACGGCTCGAAGGTCGTGATCGCGTACAACTCGGGTAGCGCCGCGAAGAACTTCAGCGTCGCGGACGGGACGCAGTCCTTCGACTACACCCTGAACGCCGGCGACGCTGTCACGTTCACCTACACGGGCGGGCGCAGCGGCGGGACCCCCGCGGCGACCAATGTCTTCGACCCGTCCCATGACTTCACGTTCAAGTCGTCGCTGGGGCCGATGACGGTCACGTACGAGCCGGCCCTCCTGCAGTACCAGAACGCCGTCCGCACCGGAAGCAAGCTGCTCACGTACTCCCTGCCGATCGGAGCGTCCATCAAGACGCCCGGAACGTCACTGAGCCGTGGCAAGTGGACCGCCACGGCCTCGTCGAGCCCGGACTGGGGTGCGGCCTCGAACGCGATCGACGGCGATATCAACAGCCGGTGGAATCTCGGCCAGGGGACGACCAGCGGGGCTTGGTTCCAGGTCGATCTGGGGAGCCCGACGAGCTTCAACAAGATCGTCTTCGCCACCGGAGAAAGCAGCTCCTTCGACTACGTCACCAAGTACCAGATATACGTCTCGGACGACGGGGCCGACTGGGGCAGCGCAGTCGCGAACGGCAGCGGGAACATAGGGAAGATAGCCGTCACGTTGCCGGCCCAGACGGCACGGTACATTCGCGTCGTCTGTGCCGCGGCATCCGGTTTCTGGTGGAGCATCGCCGAAATCAACGTATACGGATCCTCGAGCGGCACCGGTTCGATCGCAGCCCCGACAGCGGTGCCCAAGGGCCTCCAGCTGAAGACCTGGACCAGTCCGGAAGGGGAACAGGTCACCGCGGTGTTCAACGGCACCGCCGGCAGCCGGAGCTTCCCGGTGTCCGCCGACGGCTCGTACACCTACACCCTGCCGAGCGGAACGTCGGCGATGTTCACCACGCAGAAGCTGGCCGGCTTCCCCGCACCGATCTTCGGAAGCCTGAAGCCGAAGGAAGGCATACCGCGCGCCAAGTTCACGATCAGCGGTTCTCACTTCGGTGACGCGCAGGGGCTGGGCACGGTGCGTTTCGGGAAGCTCTTCGCCGAAATCGACAGCTGGTCGGACACGAGCATCAGCGCGTACGTGCCGAGCGGTCTTGCGGTGGGCACGTACAAGGTCTCGGTGAACGGCGTCGGCGGAGCGGACGCGGGTTCAGCTTCGTTCGACGTCATAGACCTGGGTCCCGCGCTGTCGCGCACGGGCTGGACCGCCACGACCTCCGACACAAGCCCGAACAACGACGGTCCCGCGAACATGCTGGACGGCGATTCCGGCACCCGGTACAGCTCCGGAACAGGTCAGTACGACGGGCTGTGGATCCAGGTCGACATGGGGCAGACCCAGACGTTCGGCAAGATCCTGCTCGATTCCGGCAGCAGCATCGGCGACTATGCGCGAAGTGCGGACGTGTACGTATCGGCGAACGGAACAGACTGGACCAAGGTCTCTTCGATAGAGGACGGCCAGCGTGTCGAGTTGATTTCCTTCTCGACCGAGACGGCTCGCTACATCAAGGTCGTCAACACCGGCAACGTCGCGAGTAACTGGTGGTCAATCGCAGAATTGAACGTATACAGCGACTGACATCCGGCAACATCGGCCAGGACGTCCAGACGCCGCCGTCGGTGGCACTGTTGTCAGCACCCCCTGCGACACTCTGCCCCGGATCCTCTCGGTCGGTCTCACCGCCATGGAGTCGGTGAAAGGCGTGGGCAGCAAGGCCTGAGCCCGCGCCCTTCGGCCCAGAGACGCAGGTCGTCACCGTCACCAAGGGCGGCGCGGACGGCTGGCGCTCCGACGCTCCTTTCGATGGCCTCATCGCCTGAGATCAGATCGATCAGGTGCTCGTGGAGGACTTTGCGCTCGCAGGACGGCCCACCGGAGCTTGAACCGGGAAGCGCACGGGATCCTCCTCCCAAGGATCTGGAACCCTGTTCGGCGCCCTGGAACAGGACCGCGCCCGGAGCCCGGGCGCGGTCCGGGATGAGGTCGACATGTCGCTCGAGCAGGAACATCAACGAGTGGGCAACGACCTGAACAATCTTACGGGCCACCCCGTTCCTCATCGCCGACTGTGCGGCTGTGGAGGCCCTACTGCCTGAGGTCGATCGTGCGGACCGGCTGTCCCGTGGTGCGGGCGATGGTGTCGAAGTCGTGGTCGCAGTGGAGCAGTGTGAGCCCCGCTTCCTCGGCGGCGGCAGCCACTAGGAGGCCGACCGGGCCCGCGCTGCGGTGCTCACCCTTGGCGGTCAGCTGTTCCTGGACGACGCGGGAGCGGCGGTAGACGCCGTCCGGCATGGGGCACCAGGCGTAGTGGGCGTCGAGCGCCGCCTTCAAACGCGTACGGTCTGCGGCCGAACGGGCTGAGTAGAGGACCTCGAGTTCGGTGATGTCGCAGATCGCGACGAGGCCGGCGCCGATCCTGTCGTCCCAGTCGGTCGTGTTCTGGCGGAGCAGGACGCGGGCGAGCGCGGAGGTGTCGATGAGGTAGTCGGCGACGGTCACTCATGCGCTCCGGTGTCGGAGGCGGCGTCGGCTGTGCTCGCTGGCCGGTACTTGCTCTTGTCCAGGAGAAGGTCCATGTCCAGCGCGCCGTCGGTCACCAGCTCGCGGGCTTCGTCGAGCGCGCGCAGACGCCGGTGACGGGCCGTGACTTCCCGCAGGGCGGTGTTGATGGTCTCGCGCTTGGTGGTGGTGCCGAGTTCCTTGGCTGCTTCTTCCAAGGCCTCGTCGTCGAGGTCGATCACGGTACGGCTCACGGGCACCCTCCTGCGTATATCAACTGGAGTAGCAGTCACTTCCGGTGTACCGAAGGGACTTTCCGGGGTGCCCGCCCGAGGCTCAGCGGACGCGGTTCGCCAGTTTGGTGGTGGTGTTGAGGAGGTACTCCAGCGGTCCGCGGTGGAAGAAGCGGGACCAGATCGCCGCGAACAGGGTGGCTCCGACGACGAAGCACAGCAGCAGCTCGAAGGAGGCGGACTGCGGTGGGGTCACGGCTTCGCCAGGCAGGGCGAGGATCACCAGGATGTGGCTCACGTACAGGGTCAGGGACATGGTGCCGACGGCGATGACCGGCGCGGCCAGTCGGCGCAGCACCGGCAGCCGGTCCACGGCCACCGTCAGGCACAGGATCACGGTGATCGCGACTCCCAGGCAGCCGACGACGTCGAACGTGGAACCGCTGTGTGGCTCGGCCGCCAGCAGCCCCCATGCGTCGGGGCCCCACAGCCCACTGCCGACCGGCAGGTCGAAGCCTCCCTCTGCCATGCCGGGATCCTGCATGGCACCGAGGTCTTTGAGGACGTCGAAGTCCTCCATGCCGGGCATCCCGGCCGCGATCTCCTTGGCGCCGCCGGTCCACCGGAGCGCCAACCACGAGAGGCCGTATCCGAACGCGATCAGCGCGGGTCCGACCATGGCCAGCCGCCGCCGCACCGCGCTCGAGGACAGATCAAGCCGGCCCAGCGCCATGCCGGTGACCACGAACGTCATCCAGGTGATCGCCGGGTAGAAGCCGGTGAGCAGGAAGTCGAGCACGCCCACGCCGGAGAGGCGCGCGATCGGGTCGTAGGAGTCGATGGTGTTCACGATCGATTCGCTGAGCAGCGCCCGCAGGCAGTACGCCACCTGCGGCGCGATGACCGCGAGCGCGACCGCGATGGTCGCGAGGGTCCTGGCCCGCAGCCGCAGCAGGGGCAGGGCCAGCAGGAAGTACACCGCGTAGTAGTTGATGATGACGCCGCCGCCGAAGTCGGTCATCGCCAGCGCGGTGCCCACCACGAGCAGGATCGCGGCCCGGATCACGATCCTGGCCTTCGCCTGTCGGCCGGCCAGTCCGGTCTTCGGCTCCAGGCGGCCGGCTATCAGCACCATCGAGAATCCGGCGAGGGTGGCGAACAGCGCCGAGGCCCGGCCGCTCGCCAGCCAGACGAACCAGGTGCCCGCGCCGTCGCCGGAGGTGGGGAAGGGATTGAAGGGGCCGACGTGCACGGCGAACATTCCGAACACGGCCACGGCACGGGCGAGGTCCACCCCGACCAACCGTGCGGTCGACGAAGGGCGTTTCGTCGCTGTGGCGGACTCGGGTGCGGGTAGGGGCTGGGCAGGCGCCTTCTTGGTGCTTTCGATCTCGGTCACCGGGACAACCTTGCCGAGGCGGGGGCGGTCGACCATCCGCCGGGCTTCAGGAGGCCCCCCGCCGGTCGGCCGGCGTGGCCCCCTCCGATCGGCGGGGGCCCGGTCTCGGTCGTACAAGAACGCCTGTGGTGGTCAAGCTGGTCGCCGCGATGCCGCGGGTCGGCAGGCTCACCACGAGCCGGCAGTTCTTCCGCTCCGCCTGAAGGCCGAGCGGCGTCACTTCACGCATCTCATCGATATTGATCACGCAGGCGGGCGGCGGGGTGACTTCCGAACTCTCGGCGGAACGGCATCCGCGGGAAGCGACACACCCCGATGTGTCTTATCGGATGCGTCGGGCGATCCCGGTCGCCCTGCCCATCAGCCATTCGAGCGGCCCTCGCTGGAAGAAGCGGGACCAGAGGGTGGCGAGGACGGTGACGGACGCGATGAAGCCGAGCAGGACGTACAAGGGCGGGACGGTCGCTTCCTCGGTGTCCAGGAGCCAGATGGCGACGATGTGGTAGACGTACGCCGTCAGTGACATCGAGCCGACCGCGATGACGGGCCTGGCCAGGCGGCGCAGGCGGGGGAAGGCGTCCATGGCGGCCAGGCACGCGGTGATCACCAGGATCGCCACACCCGTGGCGGCCACGATGGACAGGGTCGCCTCGCTGTGCGGAGCTGAGGCCAGCATCCCGGCGGGGGTGTCGCCGAAGATGCCGATGCTGTCGGGTGATACGGACGGCGCGGACGACATGCCCGGCCCCTCTTCGGCTTTCCGGACGGCTTCGGCGGCACCGGGTACGAGACGCACCGCCAGCCAGGAGCCGCCGTAGCCGGTGATGGCGAGGGCGACGCCGGTGAGCGCGAGGCGTATCCGGACGGACGTGGCAGCCAGGTCGCAGCGGGCGACAGCCATACCGGCGATCACGAACGGGACCCAGGTCAGGGCCGGATAACCGCCGGTGAAGAACAGTGAGACGGGGCCGTCGGCCTGGCCGTAGGAGAGGAACACGCGGCCGCCGACCACCGGCTTCAGCGCGTACAGCAGCTGTGGACCCACCAGGGCCCATCCTGCGGCGGTCAACGCCAGTGGCTTGGCGCCCAGCCGGTACAGGGGCAGTACGAGCAGGAAGAACAGTCCGTAGAAGGCGAGGATCGGCACGACCGGGGTGCCGGTCAGGGTCAGAGCGGTGCCCAGGACCATGAGGATCACGGCCCGGATGATCACCTTGGCGGCGGCCTGGCGGCCGGCCAGGCCGGTCTTCGGTGTGCGGCGGCCGGTGATGAGGGCGACCGCGAAGCCGGCCAGGACGGCGAACAGGGCGGATGAGCGGCCTTGCGCCAGTTCCATCAGGAAGCCGATGGCTCCGCCCTGAGCCGGGGCGGGGCCCACGTGGACCGCGTACATGCCGAAGACGGCCAGGCCGCGGGCCAGGTCCAGCCCGATCAGCCGGCCCACGCCCGCGCCGGTCGAGGGCTCACTGCGCTCGAGTTCGGGGGACGGCGCGTCGGCCGTAAGCGGCGGGGAGTCCGGGTGATGGGTCATGACCCTCAGGCTGGAGACCCGGGCCGATCATGGACTATCCGCCAGAAGGCTGCCGTGTCCCTGCCGAGTGGTGGGTGCTACCCCGCCATGTGGCTGGAGCTGGGCGCGTCCGAGGACATCGAGGTCGTCGCGACCGCGAGCGGCGGCGACGCGGTGGAGACCGTCCGGCGGGAGCAGCCGGACGTGGTGCTGCTGGACATCCGGATGCCGGACGTCGACGGGCTCACCGTCCTGCGGGAGCTGCGGACGATTCCGGACGCTCCTGTGGCGGCGATGCTGACCACGTTCGACGCCGACGAGTACATCCTGACCGCGCTGAACGCCGGTGCCGCCGGTCTCCTGCTCAAGGACACCGAGCCGGAGCAGCTCGCCCACCTGGTGCGGACCCTGGTCGCGGGCGGTGTGGTGCTGTCGCCCAAGGCGTCGCAGCTCGTCGGGTCTTCTTCCGACAGCCGGGAGCCTGGCTCCGTTCAGCACGGGCCTTCACGGGCCTTCATGGGCCGAGTGCGCTGCGGCACTGTCGCCTTCGCGGCAACGCCGGAAACGATTCGCCCCCCCCCAGGCCGGAACCGGGGTGCAGGCCGAGGGGAGTTACTCGGACTCTCCCGCCGCAATGTCACGGTTGTTGATCGCGTCGGTGATGGCGTAGGCGACACGGACGAAGGACTCTGCCTGATGCGCCGACAGGTCCCGCGCGGAGATTTCTTCCAGGGCCCGCCACATGGCAGCGATGGGCTCGCGCATGGCACGGCCTTTGTCGGTGAGGTGGACGACCATGACGCGCCGGTCGTGTTCGGCCGGCTCGCGCACGAGCAGGCCGGCGTCCTGCATGCGGCGCAGGGACTTGGAGACGGTGGAGTGGTCCAGGCCGACGCTTTCGAGCAGTTCGGACTGGGTCTGGCCGTCCCGGTCGAGGAGTTGCATCAGCAGCAGTTCCTGTCCGGGATGCAGGTTCATCTCACGGAGCATCGCGGCGGCGCGGGCGCGGTGAGCGCGGGCGAGCTGGAAGATCGCGTAGCTCATCGGCCCCTCGCCGGCCGTGGAGGGGGTGTGGTGTGTAGGGACGGGCATCGGTTCCTCAGACGGTGTGGGTGGGGTAGTCGGTGTAGCCGGCCACTCCGCCGCCGTAGAAGGTCTTCGGGTCGGGGCTGTTCAGCGGCGCGTCAGAGCGTAGCCGCTCGACCAGGTCCGGGTTGGCGAGCGCGAGGGCGCCGACGGAGACGAGGTCGGCCGTGCCGTTGTCGACGTCCTTGGCGCGGGTGGGCAGGTCGGTGCCGGCCCGGTTGAGGATCAGCGTGGTGGGCCACAGCGCGCGCAGCGCGCCCAGCAGTTCCTCGTCACCCGCGTGGAGGATGTGGAGGTAGGCGAGGCCGAGCGGACTGAGGGCGCGCAGGAGCGCCGGATACAGCTCGACGGTGTCGGACTCGGCGATGTCGTTGTAGGGGTTGCCGGGGGAGATGCGCAGGCCGGTGCGGTCGGCGCCGATCTCGTCGGCCACGGCGGCTGCGACCTCGACGGCGAAACGGATGCGGTTGTCGACGGACCCGCCGTAGCGGTCGGTGCGCCGGTTGGTGTTGTCGGCGAGGAACTGGTGCACGAGGTAGCCGTTGGCGCCGTGGATCTCCACGCCGTCGGCGCCTGCCGCGACGGCGGCCGCTGCGGCGCGGCGGAAGTCGTCGACGGTCGCCACGACCTCCTGCGTCGACAGCGCACGGGGCGTCGGCATCTCCTGGGGCCCGGACGCGGTGAACATCGCGCCCTGCGGCTGGATCGCCGATGGGGCGACCGGCTGACGGCCGTGAGGGGTGTTGTCGGGGTGGGAGATGCGTCCGGTGTGCATCAGCTGGATGACGATCCGGCCGTCGGCCGCGTGCACGGCGTCGGTGACCTTGCGCCACCCGGCGATCTGATCGTCATTGTGGATGCCGGGGGTGAGGAGGTAGCCCTGGCCGTCGGCGGAGGGCTGAGTCCCCTCGGTGACGATGAGCGCGTGCGAGGCCCGCTGGGCGTAGTACTCGGCGTTGAGCTCGGTCGGTACGCCTTCGGGGGTGGAGCGGTCCCGGGTCATGGGGGCCATGACCAGGCGGTGCGGGAGGGGGATGTCGCCGACGGTGGTCGGCGTCCAGAGGGCGTTCAGCATGAGTGGTCTTTCGGTGCGGTGCTGACCAGGTGATGATCGGAACAAAGGGGAATGGCGGGCGTGATCAGTCGAGGGTGAGGACGAGCTTGCCCCGGACATGCCCGGCGTCGCTGACCTGCTGGGCCGTGGCGGCCTGGTCGAGCGGGTAGGCGGTGACGGTGGTGACGAGCTTGCCGGTCGCGGCGTCCTGCGCCAGCGCGGCCAGGCGGGCGGCCGAGCGTTCCCGGCCACCGCTGGAGAAGGTGATGCCGAGCTGGTGCGCGCGGAAGTCGGCGATGGTGACGATGCGCTCGGTGCCGCCGCGCAAGGCGATGGAGTCATCGAGGGCTCCCTTGCCGGCCAGGTCGAACACCGCGTCCACGCCGTCGGGGGCGAGCGCACGGACCCGCTCGACCAGGCCCTCGCCGTAGAGGGTGGCGGTGGCGCCGAGCGAGGTGAGGTAGTCCTGGTTGGCGGGGCCGGCGGTGGCGATGACGCGTGCTCCGCGGGCCGCGGCGAGCTGGACCGCCAGGGTGCCGACCGCTCCGGCCGCGCCGTGCATCAGCACCGTCTCCCCGGCGGCGACGCCCAGCAGGTTCAGGACCCGCTCGGCCGTCTCGCCCGCCACCGGCAACGCGACCGCGTGCTGCCAGTCGAGGTCGGCGGGCTTGGGGGCCACGGTGGTGGCCAGCGCGTACTGGGCGTACGAGCCGGTGTCCGACCATCCCAGCACCTCATCGCCGACCTGCACGTTCTGCACGCCCTCGCCGAGGGCGTCCACCACGCCGGCGAGCTCGTGACCGGGGACGGAGGGGAGCGGCGTGGGGAACGCGGTCTCCATTGCCCCGGACCGGATCTTGCCGTCCAGCGCGTTCAGCCCGGCCGCCTTGACGCGGACGCGGATCTGCCCGGGGCCGGGCTGCGGGACCTCGACGTCCGCCTCGTGCAGCACGTCGGCGCCTCCGAAACGGTCGAACAGGATGGCTTTCATGACGACTCCTCTCGTGCCCCACCCATTTAGGTGGCTGGACACATGATTACCGTAACAGCAAACATGTGGCTAGCCAAGTATTTGCTGTCGCTCGCGCTGGGCAAGAGTGGTCGTGGTCGCGTCGAAGGTTCAACCGGAGCGCCGTGAGGTCGACGCCCTCGCTGCCCACGTCAAGGCGCTCGGCGGCAAGTCGAGGATCGTCGCTGACTTCGGTGATGAGGCCTGTGTCCTCGGCCGGCCCGTCGACGCGCTGCGGCCCAGGTCGATGAGCGGTCCGGTGGGCAGGCTCGCGCCTTGACGTCAGGGACGATGCCCCCAGGTGCCATTGAGGTGATCTCGGCACGCGGTGGCGGCTACGGCCCCGGCGCCCCCACGACGGCCTGGACTGCGTCGTGCCCGCTCGGGAGACGACCCTGGGCCACTCGCACGCCCTCGGACCCGACGTGGCCACGGTGCCCCCCCGAGCCGACCCTGGCCCCGCACAACCCGGCGATGGCCCCCCTCGTCCCGCTGTGCGAGGCGTCCCTCGCCGACGCACACGAGCCGGTGCCGGTCGCTGAGATCAGGCCTCCTGCTTGGCGTCGATCTCGGCGATCAGTGCCTCGATGCGGGTCTTGATCTCGTCGCGGATCGGGCGCACGGCCTCGACGCCCTTGCCGGCCGGGTCCTCCAGGGCCCAGTCGAGGTACTTCTTGCCGGGGAAGATCGGACAGGCGTCGCCGCAGCCCATGGTGATGACGTAGTCGGACGCCTGAACGGCCTCGGTGGTGAGGACCTTCGGCTTCGCGTCGGCGATGTCGACGCCGACTTCCTTCATCGCCTCGACCGCGGCCGGGTTGACCTGGTCGCCGGGGACGGAGCCGGCCGAGCGGACCTCGATCCGGTCGCCCGCGAGGTCGGACAGGAATCCGGCGGCCATCTGCGACCGGCCGGCGTTGTGGACGCAGACGAACAGCACGGAGGCGAGCGGGCTGGAGGACATCGGTTCTTCCTTCATGAGTCGATCAAGATGCGTGGAGCGCAGTCGGGTTCAGGTGCTCGGCGGCGAGGCGAGCGGTGCGGTGATCCGCACGTCGATCTCGTCGCGGATGCCGCGTGCGACGGCTGTCGGGGCGCCCTCGGCGTCGGTGACCGGCCGGTCCGGGTCGCGGCGGCCGGGCCGTACGGGGCGGGCGTCCCCACGGCCCATGGTGATGACGATGTCGGCGGCCCGCACGACCTCGCTCGTCAGCGGCTCGCGCACCGCGTCCGCAAGGTCGAGAAGCGGTCATGGGATCCCCCTTCGGGGCATGGGTCTCCCCGTGCGTGGGGACGCGAGCCCCAAGGATCACCCGGGCTGGTATCAGCCTGGAATGATGTGACAGTATCAGCCCATGATGATGTCAGTCGACACTGATCTGATGCGGGTTCTCGCGGACCCGGTCCGGCTCCAGATCGTCACCCTGCTCGCCGAGGAGACGCTGTGCAGCACGCACCTGATCGAGGAGACGGGCGTCAGGCAGACCAACCTCTCCAACCATCTGAAGGTGCTGCGCGAGGCCGGGGTCGTGGAGACGGAGCCGTGCGGCCGGTTCACCTACTACCGGCTCAGGCCCGATGTCATCGCCTCTCTCGCGGGACAGTTCGCCGCTCTCGCCGAGGCGGCGCGCGCCACCGCCGAGAACAACGTCAAGCGGTCCTGCCCCTGACCCGGCGGCCGACGCCGTCGCACGCACCGAGGAGTCCTGTTGACCGCCACTGAGGCCACCGAGAACGACCGCGCCGGAGAAGCCGCAGTCGCTTCGGCCGTGACGGGGCACGAGCCGCAGCCCGCCCCGGGCGCCACCCCGCCCCGCGCACCCCTGACCGCCAGGGCGACGGCCGAGTTCATCGGCACCGCCCTCCTGGTCGCCGTCGTGATCGGCTCCGGCATCCAGGCCGCCGAGCTCACGCGCGATGTCGGTGTGCAGCTGCTGGCCAACTCGATCGCCACGGTCTTCGGCCTCGGCGTCCTGATCCTGCTCCTGGGCCCGGTCTCGGGCGCCCACTTCAACCCCGTGGTCACCCTGGCCGAGTGGTGGACGGCGCGGCGCGGCGGCGACGGCGTCACGGCCCGCGAGGCGGCCGTCTACGTCCCCGTGCAGGTCGTCGGCGCGATCGCCGGCGCCATCCTGGCCGACGCGATGTTCGGCAAGCCGTTGGCCGAGTGGTCCACCCACGACCGCTCGGCCGGGAACCTCCTGCTGGGCGAGGTGGTGGCCACCGCCGGCCTGGTCCTGCTGATCTTCGGCCTGGCCCGCACCGGCCGGCTCCGCTTCGCACCCGTCGCGGTCGCCTCGTACATCGGCGCCGCGTACTGGTTCACCTCGTCCACGTCCTTCGCCAACCCTGCGGTGACGGTAGGGCGCACCTTCTCCGACACCTTCGCGGGCATCGCGCCCGGCTCCCTCGCGGGCTTCGTCGGCGCACAACTCATCGGCGGCACCCTCGGCCTGGCCCTGGTCGCGCTCGTCTTCCGCCCGGTCCGGTCGGCCGCATGAGCCGTGGCACGTAGGCGGTGGTGATCGGCGGCGGTCCATCCGGGCTCGCCGCCGGTTCTGCCCGCACCGTCCTCGCGGTCCGTCCGGACGGCTCAGCCCAGGGTGCCGAGCATCTGTCCCATCGCGGCCACCACCGACGGCTCCACCTTGTAGTACACCCACGTGCCGCGCCGCTCGGAGGTGAGCAGGCCGGCCGCCTTGAGCTTCTTCAGGTGGTGGGAGACGGTCGGCTGGGAGACCCCGACGTCGGAGATGTCGCACACGCACGCCTCACCGCCCTCGTGCGAGGCGACCAGCGAGAACAGCCGGAGCCGCACCGGATCGCCGAGCGCCTTGAACATCGCGGCGGTCCGTTCGGCTTCCTCGGCCGTCAGTGGACGCTCGGTGAGCGGCGGGCAGCATGGCACGACGTCCTCGGCGACCTCCTTCGGGGCCAACAGCGGCAACGCCTTGATGTTCGACATACGTCTATGTTGACACATGTCGAACCAGGCGGGCGAGGGTCGCTCGATGGTGCGCTTCATCAGCGGCCCGGGCCGCGTCCCGGCCCGCACCTCGCAGCGAATCGGACGAGAGGCTGCGCTGCCGCTCCCGACCGGCGAAGGCCGGTCCGGACGGAGGCGGCGACCCCTTCGTGATGCCGCCGGTGTCCGATGTCGTCCAGGGCGCCGTCGGGACCGGCGAGGAAGGACAGGTCCGGCCGGTAGTCCGACTGCCGGCCCCGATGGCGACGACGTCGATGTGCGCCATGAAGGGATCCCCTTGGTTTCGATGAATGTCTATGTTGACGCTCATCGATACAGGTGCCATGCTGGGCCGCGCAAGCCATCGACGGATGTCGAAACAAGCAAGGAGTCGCCGTGAACGCGCCTGCCCTCACCGAGCTGCCCGTCGTCGTGATCGGAGCCGGTCCCGCCGGTCTTGCCGCCGCCGCTCACCTCGTCGACCAGGGCCTGGAGCCGCTCGTCCTGGAGGCCGGACCGGCCGCGGGAGCAGCGGTACGGGAGTGGTCGCACGTGAAGCTGTTCTCCACGTGGGGCGAAGTGGTCGACCCGACCGCCGAGAAGCTCCTCGCTCCGACCGGCTGGACCCGGCCCGACCCGGCGACCTACCCCTCCGGCGGCGACTGGGCGGCGCAGTACCTGGAGCCCCTCGCCGAGGTCCTCGGCAGGCGTGTCCGCTTCGGCGCGACCGTGACCGGTGTTTCGAGGAGCGGCCGGGATCGCATCGTCGACGCCGACCGCGAGAGCCAGCCCTTCGTCGTGCACGTCGCGTACGCCGACGGTCGCGAGGAGCGGATCTTCGCCCGTGCGGTGATCGACGCGTCCGGCACCTGGACCACGCCCTCCCCGGCCGGCGCCGGCGGGCTTCCCGCCCTCGGCGAGAAGGCGGCGGCCGACCGCGTCGCCTACCGGGTCCCCGACCTCAAGGACCCCGCCGCCCGGGCCCGCTACGCAGGCAGGCGCACGGCGGTCGTCGGCTCCGGAGCGTCCGCCTTCACCGCACTCGCCTATCTGGCCGACCTCGCCGAGTCCGAGGACGGCACGGGCACGAAGGCGGTGTGGGTCCTGCGCCGCGGCATCTCCGGCTCCACCTTCGGCGGCGGCTCGGCCGACCAGCTGCCCGCACGCGGTGCGCTGGGCCTGGCGGCGAAGGCCGCGGTGGACGACGGCCACGCCGACGCGGTCACGGGCTTTCGCACCGACGCCATCGAACGCGACGCCGGCGGCCGGCTGGTCCTGATCGCCGAGGACGGCCGACGGCTGGAGCCGGTGGACGAGGTCATCGTGCTGACCGGGTTCCGCCCCGACCTGTCCTTCCTGTCCGAGGTCCGCCTCGACCTCGATGAGCGCCTCCAGGCCCCGGTCGGGCTGGCACCGCTGATCGACCCCAACCAGCACTCGTGCGGCACCGTCTACCCGCACGGTCACCGCGAACTGTCCCACCCCGAACAGGGCGTCTACCTCGTCGGGACGAAGTCCTACGGACGCGCCCCGACGTTCCTGGCGATGACCGGGTACGAGCAGGTCCGCTCCGTCGCCGCCGCGATCGCCGGTGACCTGGAATCCGCCGACCGCGTCGAACTCACCCTCCCGGAGACCGGGGTGTGCGGCGGCGCCGGACTGTTCGACGCCCCCGAGGGCGACCAGGACGCCGGCGGCTGCTGCGCGCCCGCGCCCGCCCTCGTTCAGATCGGTGCCGTCCCGGCCGTCGAGCCGAACGGGGAGAACCAGGCCGGCGGCTGCTGCGGCTCGTGACCGACCTCCACCCTCACCGACGGGGCCGCGACCGGAACAGGGGACCGGCCGCGGCCTCGTGCCGCCCTGCCCGGGCTCTGCGTCACCCGGATCACGACACAGCCGTCAAGATCCTCGAAGGACTCGAAGCGCGCCGCAGGGCTCTGGCATCGGTCAGTCCGTCGTCGCCGACGGTGAAGCATGCGGGGAGAGGGCCTGTTCGGCCCAGATCGTCTTGCCGGTGTACGTCTGGCGAGTGCCCCACCCCTGGGTGAGCTGAGCGACGAGGAGCAGGCCGCGGCCGCCTTCGTCGAAGGTGCGCGCGCGGCGCAGATGGGGGCTGGTGTTGCTGGCGTCGGAGACTTCGCAGATGAGGTTGCGGTCGCGGATGAGCCGGAGCTGGATGGGGGCGCCGCCGTAACGGATGGCGTTGGTGACGAGTTCGCTGACCACCAGTTCGGTGACGAAGGCGGCCTCGTCCAGGCCCCAGGCGGCCAGCTGCCGGACGGCGTTCTTACGGGTCTGGGCGACCGCCGAGGGATCGGGCGGCACGTCCCAGGTGGCGACATGGGCCGCGTCCAGGGCGCGGGTGCGGGCCATCAACAGCGCCACGTCATCGGCGGGGTGGTCCGGGAGAAGCGTCTGGAGCACGGTGTCGCAGGTGCTCTCCAAGGACGGAGCGGGCCGGGCCAGCACCTTGCGCAGTGCGTCGAGACCTTCGTCGACGTCACGGCCGCGGGCCTCGATGAGGCCGTCCGTGTACAGCGCGAGGAGGCTTCCTTCGGGCAGCTCGATCTCGGTGACTTCGAAGGGCAGGCCGCCCAGCCCCAGAGGCGGGCCCGCAGGTATGTCGGGGAACACGACGACGCCGTCCGGGGTCGCCAGCGCGGGTGCGGGGTGGCCCGCGCGAGCCATGGCGCAGCGCCGGGAGACCGGGTCGTAGACGGCGTACAGGCAGGTCGCGCCGATGTCGCCGACGATGCCGGCCGCGCTTTCGGCCTCGGCGGACAGGTGGATGACCATGTCGTCCAGGTGGGTCAGCAACTCGTCGGGCGGCAGGTCGACATCGGCAAGGGTGCGCACGGCGGTACGCAGTCGTCCCATGGCGGCCGAGGCCTGGATGCCGTGGCCGACGACGTCGCCGACGACGAGCGCGACCCGGGCCCCGGACAGCGGGATCACGTCGAACCAGTCGCCGCCGACGCCGGCTTGCGTGCTGGCGGGGAGGTAGCGGGAGGCGACGTCGACGGCGGCCTGCGGGGGCAGCCGCTGTGGCAGGAGACTGCTCTGAAGAGTGAGGGAGGTGCGGCGCTCGCGGCTGTAGCGGCGTGCGTTGTCGATGCAGACGGCTGCTCTGGCGGTGATCTCCTCGCCCAGGAGCAGGTCGTCCTGCTCGAAGGGTTCCGGGTGCCGGTGGCGGGAGAACGTGGCCACGCCGAGGGTGATGCCGCGGGCGCGCATCGGCACCGCCAGCACGGAGTGGAAGCCGTAGTGTCGCATCCGCTCGGCCCGGTCCGGGGTCTGGCTCGCCACTCGGTCCATCGCGGAAGCCGTCACGTTCTCGATCAGCGGCCGGCCGGTGGTCAGGCACCTGGCCGCAGTCGAATCGTCCGGGTACGCGGCCACTGTTCCGCGTTCCACCACGACCTCGGGGCAGCCCTTCAGGACGGACTGGTAGGCGACACGGCGCAGCATGACGGGGCTGGGCGGCGAGCCGGCGCGCGGGTCGTCGCCGCCCTCGATGGCGGGAAGCAGGTCGACGGTGACGAAGTCCGCGAGGTGAGGGATGGCCACATCGGCGAGTTCCTGCGCGGTCCGGGCGAGGTCCAGGGTGCTGCCGATGCGGATGCTGGCTTCGTTGAGCAGGGCCAGGCGGCCTCGGGCCAGGTGCTCCTCGGTCACGTCGTACGCGGAGAGGAGCACTCCCCGTACCGTTCCCTCGGCGTCCCGCACGGGGGTGAGCAACGTCGTCCAGACGCTCTGGCTCTCATGGCCCGCCAGATGCAGGGACTGTTGCAGGTGCTGCTGTTCGCCGGTCTCCAGCGCCCGCCGCATGCACTCTTCCGTGCGGTCGCTCTCCGGGTCGATCACGATCTCCGATACGCGCAGCCCCCGCATCGCTGCTTCGGGCAGACCGATCACCCGCTCCATGTCCGAGTTCGCCCGCCGCAGCCGCAGGCCGGTGTCGTAGAGCGCCGTCGTGAGCGGGGACCGGGTGAACGCCCACATCACCAGCGCGTCGTCGTGGAGCGGCGACGCCGACCGGGCCAGGGGGGAGACGAGGAGCCACTCGCCGCCTCCTTTCGCCTCGCCGTCGGGCTCCCGGCGGTGGGCCAGCAGGTTCACCGCGAGGTGGTGGCCGTCCCGGTGCCGGAGAGTCGCCGTTCCGCTCCACCGCGCCAGCGTTTTCAGGGAGCGGAGCGTCTCGGCGGGCGGCTTTCCTGCGAGCAATGACGCCGCGGGCCGGCCGATGACCTCCGTGGACCGGTATCCGAGCAGCCGCCGTGCTCCCTCGCTCCATCTGGTCACGATGCCGTTCGAGTCCACGCCGGCTCCGGCCGTGGCCGACTCCTCGATGGGGTCGTCCGGCCGCCACGCCGCCCGGTCGTCGCCGGCGGTGTCAGAACCCGTCATCGCGTTCATCCGCCCTCACTTCGGTCTTTCCACCGTGCGTCCCGGCCCGACCACGGGCAACCTAGGGAGATGGTGGAACGTATATCCGCGATGAGGGCATAAATGCCGAAGATGGACCAATCCGTCGGGGTTGGAGGGCCGTGCCATGAGCGTCACCGACGAGGAGACGTGGCCGGACGCCGCCGAATGGACCGGGAAGATCTACAGCGGCGGGTGGCGGCAGTCCGAGGGCGGTGTTCAGCCGGTGAACGAACCCGCCACGGGGGAGCGGCTGGCTGAGGTGGGTGTGGCGGCGCCCGCGGATGTCGCCCGGGCCGGGACCCAGGCGGCCCGAGCGCAACGGGCCTGGGCCGCGACCGCACCCCAGGAGCGTGCCGAGGTCCTGCTCCGCGCCGCCCGGGCACTGCGCGACAACCGCGAAGCGATTCGCGAGTGGATCGTCAGGGAGTCCGGAGGCGTCCCGGCGAAGGGCGACTACGAGATCGCGGCCGGACTCAGCCAGCTTGCGCAGGCCGCCGGCCTCGCGTCACTGCCCCGGGGCGAGATCCTGAGCCCGTCGGCGCCCGCCCAGACCAGTTACGCATGGCGGGTCCCCCTGGGGGTGGTCGGCGTCATCAACCCCTGGAACGCACCCCTGCTGTTCGCCATGCGAGCCCTGGCGCCCGCACTCGTGCTGGGCAACGCCGTTCTGCTCAAGCCCGATCCCCACACGCCGGTGTCCGGCGGTGTCGTCGTGGCGCGGCTGTTCGAGGAGGCCGGACTGCCCGAGGGGCTGCTCCACGTCCTGCCCGGAGGCCCCGGCACCGGCGAGGCGGTCGTGGCCGATCCGCACGTCGCGATGGTCGTCTTCACCGGCTCCACCGAGGCGGGACGGGCGGTCGCCCGCGCCGCGGGCGACGGGCTCAAGCGGGTGGCGCTGGAACTGGGCGGCAAGAACTCGATCGTCGTGCTCGACGACGCGGACATCGACTCCGCCGCGGCAGCCGGGGCGATGAGCTCCTTCGGCTATCAGGGGCAGGCCTGCGTCGCCGCCGGACGTCATCTGGTGCACGCCGACGTCGTGGAGCCCTACACGCAGGCGCTGATCAGGCAGGCCGACGAGCTGCGGGTCGGGGACCCGCGCGAGGAGGGCGTGGCCCTCGGTCCTGTGATCAGCGAGCGCCAGGCCGCGAGGGTCGAACGCATCGTGGACGAGAGCGTGGCCGCCGGTGCACGGGTGCTGGCGGGCGGACGCCGCGACGGGCTGTTCTACCCGCCCACCGTTCTGGACCGCGTCGAGCGGACCATGCCCGCATTCACCGAGGAGATCTTCGGGCCGGTCGCTCCCGTCGTCGTGTTCCGTACCGACCGTGAGGCCGTCGAGATCGCCAACGACACCGAATACGGTCTGACGGCGGCTGTGCACTCCGGTTCGACGTCGAGGGCCGCGGTCATCGCCGAACAGTTGCGCACCGGCATGGTGCACCTCAACGACGTCTCCGCCAAGGATGCCGCGAACGCCCCCTTCGGTGGGATGGGAGCGTCGGGCAACGGCTCCCGCATCGGCGGTACCGCCAACCTGGAGCAGTTCACCCAGTGGCGCTGGATGACGGTCCCGGGGTCCGTGTGACTGCGGGGACGGTTGACGCGACCAGCGCAGCGTCGCACACCGGCAGCCAACTGGGTCATCTCGTCCTGCGCGCAGTGCGGCCGTCCCCACAGCACCTGGCCCTCGCGCAGGGCGGCGACGTCGTCGTGCACGGGTTTGGGCAGCAGCAACACCGTCGCACTCGGCGCGGAACTCGTTCTCCTTGCGGGAGGAGGCGAGTGCTCCGAGACTCATCAGGCTCGTACGCTTCCTCGGCATTTCGTTCGATGCGCTCTCGGCGTGCTCGTCGCGGTCGGCCGGGCTCCGGGTCAAGGACGGTCGGCCCGGTGCCCGAGGACGCGTTCGGCCAGCGGGAGGGGTGTCTCGTCCAGGCCGTCGGCCGACCCGCTCGCGATGCGTGCGCACGTGCCGCGGCAGGCGAGAAGCTGCTTGTCGTCGCGGTGCGAGACCACCACCGCCTCCGTGTCGGGTGCGTTGCGGTAGTCGGTGGCGCAGACGAGGCAGGTCAGTCCGGAGAGCACCTCCGCGGTCGGCTCGGGACGGCCGCGACGGTGGCCGGAAATCGAGTCCTGTGAATACATGCGTCTCGCATCCTCTTGATCGGTTCGGAGCCGTGCTGATCGGTTCGGAGCCGTGCTGATCGGGTCAGAGACGTGCTGACCGGTTCGAACGTGCCGACCGGTCCAGGGCCGTGCGGGATGCCGGAACGCCCCGGGGTGTCCCCGAAGCCGGGAGACCCGCTACCGCGCTGCGCGGGACCGGGTACGGAAGACGGCGTGAGACGGCGACCCAGGAGTCATGGTGCGGCTCATTTCCGGCCGGATCCGATGTACGCCGGCCTGTGCCGATGCCCGAGGGCGGCGGCCCGAGGGCGACGCCGAAACTGATGACGGCGTGCGGGGTGCGCTCGGTGCCGCAACCGTACTCCCTCCGGACCCGGCGTGGTGTGTGCCGGACTCTCGACGCCGGACCCCGGAGAGACCTTGAGGACAGGACAGGAACCTCGGGTGTCCGCGCGGTGGCCTTCCGCCCGGCGTCCTGGGCGCGTCCGGCCGGCGCCCGGGCCGTTGCGCGGTTTCCGGCGAATGGTGACCCGGGGTCCACATGTCCCGGATCCTCCCGTCACCGACGGACGGATCCGTGCCGGACGAGCACTGTCGAGGTGGGCGGCGTTGCCTTCGGATGACGGCAATGTTGCCTGAACCCTTGACGTGCCCTCTCCGGCTGCGTAGATATGTCAGCGCAGTCATGTCAGCGCAGTCATACGCGAACGGACCGCGCTGCCCGCTGTCGGAGATCAGGAGAGACCCCATGGCACGACTGGCAGGCCGCAGCACCGGCACCGCACCGCGCAGCATCGACGTGGCGCGGCTGGCGGGCGTCTCGCAGAAGACGGTGTCCAGGGTCATGAACGGTGAGCAGTACGTCTCCGGCGACGTGCGCCGACGTGTCATGGAAGCCGCCGAAACGCTCGGCTACCGGCTGAACCACGCCGCCCGCGCACTGGCCTCGGGCCGGACCCGGTCCGTCGGCGTGGTGACGCTCGGCACGGCGCTCTACGGTCCCGCCTCGCTGCTGATGGGCCTGGAGCGGGCCGTCCGTGACACGGGTTACACGCTCCGCGTGGTCAACACGCTCGAGGGCGACGCCGCGGGCATCGCCGGTGCCGTCGATTCGCTCCTCGACCAGGGCGTGGACGGCATCGTCATCTCCGAGCCCATCGACGAGGAGGGCGAGGTCGACCTCACGATCCGCGCCGACGTGCCGTTCCTGATCCTCGGAGCGCCGCCGCCGTTCACCGCCCAGCGGGTGGTGACCGCGGGGCTCGTCGCCCACCAGCTGGCCCGCGCCGTCACCGAGCACCTGCTCGACCTCGGGCACCCGACCGTCCACCACCTCGCCGGTCCGCAACGCTGGTACGCGGCCAGGGACCGGATGGAGGGCTGGCGGGCGACGCTGGCCGCGCACGGCAGGCGCGAACCGCCTGTGATCGTGGGCGACTGGTCGGCCGCCTCCGGATACCGCGCAGGACGCGAGCTGGCCGAGGACCATGACGTCACGGCGGTGTTCGCCGCGAACGACGACATGGCCATCGGCCTGATCCGCGCACTGCTGGAGGCCGGCCGACGGGTGCCGGAAGAGATCAGTGTCGTCGGTCTGGACGACATACCGGTGGCCGCCTACGTGACTCCGCCCCTGACGACGGTGCGACAGCCCTTCGACGCGATCGCAGAGGACGGCCTCAAGCGTCTGGTGCACGCCATCGAGCACCCGGACTCGGACCCTGTCCAGGTGCACGACCCGCCGGTCAACCTCGTGGTCCGCTCCTCGACGGCACCCCCGCCGAACCGGACCACCGTGCATACGGGGACGGCCTCGTCCGACGGGGCGACCGCTCCCACCAGGACGGCCCCGGCCCCCCGGCGGACCTCGGTCTGACCCGTCACCCGCCCGGCACCACGTTCCCCGATCACGACAGGAGGCCGGCCCACCCACAGCGCGCCACGCTCATCCGCCTTCCCCCCCGGCACCCGGCCCTAGTGCGCGAGCCGACCCAGCCGCATCCGGTCGCCGTCGTGCCCACTCATCAGCGCGGGGCCCGGACGCCGCTCCCAGAGCCGCTCGCCCCGGGCCCTCGCCCCTCCTCCCGCCGCCTCAGGCGTGAGCCCTCCGGTCAGCCGACGAGCGTGACGCGCTCGGCCTCGCGAGGAACCCCCCGCACCCCGCCGGCCCCGCCCGTCCCGCCGCCGAACCCAGCTTCTGACATCCCCTGCAGCACGCCGTCGCCCGGTGCGCCGATTTCCTACGCCCTCTGCGGAGTCCATCATGTCGAAATTCCTCACAGCCGCCTCCTCGGCCCCTCTGAACCGCCGCGGCTTCCTCGCCGCGACCGGAGCCCTGACACTCGCGACCAGCCTGTCCGCCTGCGGCGGCAGCGGCGGCTCTGGCGGAGGCGCCTCCGCCAAGGCGGTAAGCCAGGCCGACATCGACAAGGCCATGCAGACGCCCACCGAGCTGACGTTCTGGACGTGGGTCCCGGACATCGCCAAGGAGGTCGCCCTCTTCGAGAAGAAGTACCCGGCGATCAAGGTCAAGGTGGTCAACGCCGGTCAGGGCACCCCGCAGTACACCAAGCTGCGCACGGCGCTGAAGGCCGGCAGCGGCGCCCCCGACATGGTCCAGATCGAGTACCAGGCGATCCCGACGTTCACGATCACCAACAGCCTGCTGGACCTTCGGCCCCATGGCGCCGCCGCGCTGAAGAACACGTTCGTCGACTGGACCTGGGGGCAGGTCAGCGGCACGAACGGCGAGGTGTGGGCGATCCCGCAGGACACCGGCCCGATGGGGATGCTCTACCGGCAGGACATCTTCGACGAGCACGGCATCGCAGTCCCCGCCACCTGGGACGAGTTCGCCGCCGCTGCCCGCAAGCTCCACAAGGCCGACCCCGACGTCTACCTCACCAACCTCGCCGCCAACCAGGTCGCCGCCTGGCACGGTCTGCTGTGGCAGGCGGGCGCCAAGCCGTACGTGACCTCCGGCAAGAGCGACATCACCATCAGCGTCGACGACGCCGTCTCGCAGAAGCTCGGCACGTACTGGGGCGGTCTGGCGAAGGAAGGGGTCATCGGCGTCGAACCCGACTTCACCGACTCGTGGTACGCCGCGCTCAACAAGGGCAAGTACGCCACCTGGATCACCGCGGCCTGGGGGCCCGTGTTCCTCTCCGGCTCCGCCAAGGCCACCGCGGGCAAGTGGCGAGCGGCCCCGCTGCCGCAGTGGGACGCGTCGAAACCGAGTTCGGGCAACTGGGGCGGTTCGACCACCGCGGTCATCCGGTCCACCAAGAACGCCATCGCGGCCGCCCAGTTCGCGCAGTTCCTCAACAGCGACCCGGCCAGCGCGAAGATGTTCGCCACCGAGCAGTTCTTCTTCCCCGCGACCAAGGCCCTGCTCACGGACGCCTCGTTCGTGGGCGACGCGCCGGCCTTCTACGGAGGTCAGAAGGTGAACCAGATCTTCGCTGACATCAGCTCCACGGTCAGCTCCTCCTTCCAGTGGCCGCCGTTCCTCGACCAGGCGGCCACCGACTGGACCGAGACCGTCGGCAAGTCGCTGGCCGACGGCGCCGACACCGCCCGCGCGCTCGGGACCTGGCAGTCGCGGCTCACCACGTACGCCAAGAAGCAGGGCTTCACCGTCCACTCCTGACGGTTCGCCGGGTCCCGCTCCACGGCGCGGGACCCGTCGCGGTTCCCCACGCTCCCCTCCACCACCACATCCAGCACCATCCCCTCCTCAGAAAGGGCCGATGATGACCGCCACAACCACGGCCTCTCCCAAGGGCCGGCGCCGAGACGGGCCGAGTCGCCCAGGGCGCGGCGGAGCGAGCAGGCGCCGGTCGGCAGGGCCGCTGTTCGTCGCACCGTTCATGGTGCTGTTCCTCCTGCTCTTCCTCGCGCCGCTCGGCTATGCCGCCTACCTCAGCCTCTTCCAGGAGCGTCTGATCGGCGGCACGGCGTTCGTCGGCCTCGACAACTACACCCAGGCCCTCACCGATCCCCAGTTCCTCCACGGCGTCGGCCGCGTGGCACTGTTCTTCGTGATCCAGGTGCCGCTGATGCTGCTGCTGGCACTGCTGTTCGCGCTCGCCCTCGACAGCGGCCTGCTGCGGCTCGCCCGGGTGATCCGGCTCGGCATCTTCGTGCCGTACGCCGTGCCGAGCGTGGTGGCCTCGCTCATGTGGGGCTATCTGTACGGCCCGGACTTCGGCCCGTTCGCCCAGATCGCCCGGAAGGTGAGTCTGCCCGTCCCCGACTTCCTCAGCGACGGCTGGATGCTCGGCAGCCTGGCCAACATCGTGACCTGGGAGTTCGTCGGCTACAACATGATCATCCTGTACGCCGCCCTGCGCACGATCCCCACCGAGCTGTACGAGGCCGCGGCCATGGACGGCGCAGGCGCCTGGCGTATCGCCTGGTCGATCAAGATCCCCGCGCTGCGCCCGGCGCTCCTGCTCACCCTGCTGTTCTCCGTCATCGGCAGCTTCCAGCTGTTCAACGAGCCCAAACTGCTGATGAACATCGCCCCGGACGTCATCTCGAGCTCCTACACAGCGAACCTCTACGCGTACACGCTCGCCTTCACCGGCCAGCAGGTCAACTACGCGGCCACGGTCTCCTTCCTCCTCGGCCTCGTCATCGTGATCGCCTCCTACGCCGTCCTGCTCACCGCGAACCGCAGGAGGACCCCGTGACCGCCCTCACGCCCCCGGCCACCGTCGCACCGACCGCCGAGCGCACCTGGGGCACGGACCGCGGCAAGCGACGCCGGCCGTCGGGCCGCCGCCGCAGCACCCCGCTGACCATCGCCATGCTGGCCGCCCTCGCCTACTTCCTCCTCCCGCTGCTCTGGCTGCTGATCGCCTCGACCAAGAGCACGCAGGACCTGTTCAACAGCTTCGGCCTGTGGTTCTCGCACGCCCCGCAACTGCTGACGAACCTCAAGGACACCTTCACCCAGGACGACGGCGTCTTCGTACGCTGGCTGCTCAACACGGTCGTGTACGCGGGCGTCAGCGCGGTCGGCGCCGCGCTCCTCGCCGCCGCCGGCGGTTACGGCTTCTCCAAGTTCCGCTTCCGCGGCGACCGCACCGCCTTCAACCTGGTGCTCGGGGCGGTCATGGTGCCGACCACGGCCCTGGCGATCCCGACCTATCTGCTCTTCGCGAAGGCGGGCCTGGTCAACACCCCGTGGGCGATCATCCTGCCCTCCCTCGTCAACCCCTTCGGTCTCTACCTGATGCGCGTCTACGCCGAGGACGCGGTGCCGGACAGCATCCTCGAGGCCGCCCGCATCGACGGCGCAGGCGAGGCCCGGATCTTCTTCCGCATCGTCCTCAGGCTGCTGGGCCCCGGCCTGGTGACGGTTCTGCTCTTCACGCTGGTGGCGACGTGGAACAACTACTTCCTGCCGCTGATCATGCTGAACGACCCGGACCTGTACCCGATCACGGTCGGCCTGTCCTCCTGGGCGGCCCAGGCCCAGAACGGCGGATCCGGCGCCAGCAGCGACATGCTCGCGCTGGTGGTCACCGGCTCGCTGATCTCGATCATCCCGCTCGTCGTGGCCTTCCTGCTGCTCCAGCGGTACTGGCAGAGCGGCCTCGCCTCCGGCGGCGTCAAGCAGTAGCCCGCACGCCTCACCCCGCACCCCACTCCACGTATTCCCGGAGGTTTCCCCCATGGCGGCTCTGCCTGCCCGTGTCCTGTTCGGCGCCGCGTACTACCACGAGTACACGCCCGCCTACGATCCCGAACTCCAGCCGGACGAACGGCTGAAGACCGACCTGGACCTGATGGTCGAGGCGAACTTCAACGTCATCCGGGTCGGCGAGTCGGTCTGGTCGACCTGGGAGCCGGAGAACGGCCGCTTCGACCTCGACTGGCTCGAGCCCGTCCTCGACGGCGCCCACGAGCGCGGCATCTCCGTCATCCTCGGCACCCCGACGTACGCCGCGCCGCCGTGGCTGGCCCGCCAGTACCCGGAGATCACCGCCGAGCACGCCACCGGTCAGCGCCTGGGCTGGGGCGCCCGGCAGGAGATCGACTTCACCCACCCCGCGTTCCGGTTCCACGCCGAACGGGTGATCCGCAAGATGGCGGCACGCTACGCCGACCACCCCGCGGTCATCGGCTGGCAGGTCGACAACGAACCGGGTCTGCACCTCTTCCACAACCGTGGTGTCTTCCAGCGCTTCGTGGACTGCCTGCGCGAGAAGTACGGCGACGTCGAGACCCTCAACCGCGAGTGGGGCCTGGTGTACTGGTCCCACCGGCTGTCCGACTGGGCCGACCTGTGGATGCCGGACGGCAACGAACAGCCGCAGTACGACGTCGCCTGGCGGGAGTTCCAGGCCCGCCAGGTCACCGAGTTCATCGGCTGGCAGGCCGACATCGTCCGGGAGTACGCCCACCCCGAGCAGTTCGTCACCACCTGCATCTCGTACACCCGGCCGGGAGTGGCCGACGACGAGCTCGCCGCCCGTCTCGACATCGCCTCCGGCAACCCGTACTACGACATGCAGGACGGCCTCCTGCTCCCCGACCCCACCCCCGACACCCACGAGCAGGTCTGGAAGACCACCGGGGTGTGGGCGATGTACCAGACCGCCGACTGGATGTTCTCCTCGCGCCAGGAGCCCTTCCTCGTCACCGAGACCAACGCCCAGAGCATCGGCTTCGCGTGGGACAACCGGCCCGGATACGACGGCCAGTGGCGCCAGGCCGCGTGGGCGCACGTGGCGCGCGGCGCGCGGATGATCGAGTACTGGCAGTGGCAGACCCTGCGCTTCGGCGCCGAGACCTACTGGGGCGGAGTCCTCCCGCACAACGGCCGGCCCGGCCGTGCGTATGCCGAAATAGCCCGGCTGGGCGCGGAGTTCGACAAGGCGGGCCCGCTGGTCGCCGGGCTCGAACCGGACGCCGACATCACGATGGTCTACTCGACGCCGAGCAAGTGGCTCATGCAGAAGTACCCGCCGCTCGCGACCCCCGACGGCGAACCGGACGCCGCCGCCTACCACCGCCTCTTCGACCCCTTCTACCGCGGCGCCTTCGACGCGCGCCGCCAGGTGCGGATCGTCCACGCCAGGCAGTTGGGGGATCTGACCCCGGAGGAGGCCGTACGACGCCACCCCGTCCTCGTCGTCCCGGCCCTCTACGTCGTCGACGACGTCACCCTCGACTGGCTGGCGGCCTACGCCCACGCGGGCGGCCACCTGGTGCTCGGACCCCGCACCGGCTACGCCGACCACGAGGCCCGGGCCCGGATCGCCCCGGCCCCCGGCCGCCTCGCCGACGCCGCGGGGGCGACGTACGACGAGTTCAGCAACCTCCACCAGGAGGTCCCCGTGCACGGTGCGCCCGGCAGCCCGCTGCGGCTCCCGGAGACCGCCACCGCGACCCGGTGGATCGAGTGCCTGAACGCCACCGACGCCGAGGTCCTCGCCGGGTACGACCACCCGCACTTCGGCCGTTGGCCGGCCGTCACCACCCGCCGTCACGGCGCGGGCCGGGTGACCACCGTCGGGACGGCGCCGGGCCGCGACCTCGCCCGGGCGCTCGCCGAATGGCTGGCGCCCGCCGCGAGCCACGCATGGCAGGACCTTCCCGAGTCGGTCACCGCGACGACCGGCACCTCTCCCGACGGCCGTCGCGTCCACGTCGTTCACAACTGGAGCTGGCAGTCCGCGCACGTGAGCGCGCCGGCCGATCTCTCCGACGTTCTGGACGGCACGTCCGTCCCCGCCGGTTCACGGCTGGACCTCGGTCCATGGGACGTCCGCGTGCTGAGCACCGCAACACCGTGATTTCCCCGAAGGAGGGGCAGTGAAGAGAAGAACCACAGCAAAGGCGCTGGGCAGCTCCATCGCGGCCGCGGCACTGCTGGCCGGCTCCGTGGCCGGCGCGCAGGCGTACAACCCCACGGGCGGGACCATGTACCAGCTGGGCGGTGAGCCGTGCCTGAAGGGGCGGGGCAACTGCGCGGTCTATCCGAAGTCGGCCGAACTCCCCGGTGGACGGCTGGTCGCGTCGTTCGAGAAGTCGACGGTCGTGACGTCGTCGGGCAGCGCGGCCGGACAGACCCTCCCGGTCTACAAGAGCGACGACGACGGGACGAGCTGGCAGCCGCTGTCGGAGGTCAAGGCGCCGGCGTACCTCTCCGAGGACCCCGAGTACGCCAAGTACACGAGCAACTGGACCAACCCGTACCTGTACGTCCTCCCGCAGAAGGTCGGCGCTTTGAAGGCCGGCACGCTGCTCCTGGCGAGTGTCGTCTCCGGTGACGACTACTACTACAAGGAGCACAAGGCGGCCGACCCGGACTGGACCCCGTCCAACGACGGAGACCGCAGCGATCTGGCCATCGCCCTGTACTCCAGCACCGATGACGGCAGGACCTGGAAGATCCAGAACGTCGTGGCGACCGCCGGCCGGCAGGGCGGCAGCGCGGGCGCGGTCGGCGAGAACATCGCCGCCGCCAACAAGTACCAGCAGGTGGACCCGCTGTGGGAGCCGTACCTGATGGTCTACAAGGGCAAGCTGGTCTGCTACTACTCCGACGAGAACGACTACGTCGGCTTCGACCCGGTCACCGGCGTGCCCCGGAAGGACCCCGCCAACGACACGGCCACCGACTCGCACGGCCAGATCCTCGTGCACCGGACCTGGGACGGCAAGAACACCGGTTGGAGCGACCCCGTCGTCGACATCTCCGGATCCGTCCAGGACATGGGCGGCGGCAAGACCGAGATCGGCGGCGGCCGGCCGGGCATGACCAACATCGTGCCCACGGCCGACGGCAGGTGGATGCTCACCTACGAGTACTGGGGCGGCGGGGCCAACACCCGCTACGTCATCGCCGACGACCCGCTGAAGTTCTTCCGTGGCAGCCAGACGGGCATGTCGGTCGGCTCGCTGCCGGTCGTCGCCGGTTCCCGTCCGCTCGCCGGCGGCGGCAGCCCGGTGCTGATCCGGCTCCCCGACGGGCGCCTGGTCTACAACGCGGCGAACAGCGGCAGCGTCTGGGTCAACGGCAGCGGACGCAGCGACGGTGTGTGGACGGAGTACCAGACGACGTCGCCGGCCGGCTACAGCCGCAACCTCCAGTACGTCGACGGCACCGGCCGCGTGGTGATCCTCAACAACCAGGGCACGTCCACGATCGCCTACGCCGAGGTCGACCTCGGTGAGTCGGTCGGCGCCTACTACCGGCTGGTCAACCGCAAGACCGGCCAGGTGATCGGCACCGGCAACAAGACGAACGACGCGAACCTCGGCAACGGGAACACGCCGGACGTGGTCCTGGAGGACTCCGGCGCGGCGGCGATACAGGACACCCAGTACTGGCACGTGGTGACCGAGCCCAACGGCGGTACGACCCTGCTGAACAAGTCCGGCGGTCGAGCCGCCGCCGTCTGGACGGGCAACGCCACCGCCGGGCAGCGCATCGGCCAGTGGGTCGACAACAGCTCGACGGGCAGCTGGACCCTCGTCAAGGGCTCCGACGGCTACTACAGGCTCCAGGCCGTCAAGAACACGAGTCTCTTCCTCACAGGCGCGTCGACGTCGGCGCCGCTGACCCTCCGGACCGCGGCCGACGACGGCTCACAGGACTGGAAGCTCGTCCGCTAGGCACGGGCGGTCCGGCAGACGTGCCGGACCACCAGCTGTCTGCCGGAGAAGGCGACGTGATGGAGGTCATGTCGTGATGTTGCTCAGTCCGGCGCTTCGCGGAGCCGCTGCCCGTGGACGGGATGCCGACGCTCTCCGGTGGAGGCGCCGGCATCCCGGTCAGGTCAGCTTGTGACGCGGAAGGTGGCGTCGCTGCGGCCCGTGGCGTTGGTGATGGGGTCGAGCTTCAGCTCGAACGCGTAGTGGCGGATGTACCGGTCGGGGTGGTTGTAGGACTGGAAGCTCGACCAGGTCGCGTCGGCGAGTCCGGCGACCTTGTTGAAGGTGGCGTCCTGGGCGAACTGGCTGGTGCCGTCGTTGTGGACGAGCTGGAAGTCGGTTCCGTCCTGCCGCAGGAAGTACCCGGGGAAGTTCACCGACTCGAAGGAGACGGTGCCGGAGCCCACCAGTCCGGTCCGCAGTCTGAACTGGGCGTCCTCACTGGTGACGTTCTGGTCGATGCGCACGTCGAAGTTGGTGTGGCGTACGTACCGGTCCTGGAAGTTGTACGACTGGAGCCGGTTGGCCGGGGTGTTGGGGAAGCGTGCGAGGACGCGGCTCTCCTCGGCGGCCGTCAGGTTCATGATCCAGCCGTGGCGCTTCTTCGTGCCGCCCATGCTGTAGCTGCTCGACGCCTGCTTCTGGTAGGAGGACGGGTTGGACGGGTCCGTCGTCAGGACCGGCATGTATCCGCCGCTGGACGCGTACTGGTCGAGGTAGAGGGCCCACTTGTTCGTGCCGTTGAACTTCATCCACATGGGGCCCTCGACCATCGCCCCGGTCAGGCCGACGCCGGAGAGGTTGCCGAGGTTCGTCCAGGTCCCGAGGATCGAGTTGCTGCCCTCAAGGGTGATCTGCCCGTCGCCGGAGGCCCGCACGTAGCGGTAGGCGCCGACGCCCGACGGCATCTCGATGATCTGCGTGTCGATGATCTCCTGGGCGCCGGGGCGCTCGATGTAGGTCTGGGGGGTGGTGATGGTGTGGAAGTCACTGGTGCGGGCGTAGTAGATGCGGTGCTTCGTCTTGCCGTTGAGGGGCACGTTCGTCGCCCAGTACAGGACGTAGTCGTTGGTCTGGGGGTCCCAGATCGCCTCGGGGGCCCAGGCGTTGCGGCCGTCGGGGATCGCGCCGGCGACGTTGAGCAGCCACGGCTGCGACCAGGTGGCCAGGTCCGTCGACTCCCACACCACCAGGTTGCGGCTGCCGTTGTTGATGGAGGAGTCCCAGGTCTGCCCGCAGCTGATGCACAGGTCGGTCGCGATGATCCAGTACTTGCTGCCGTCGGGGGATCTCACGAGCGCGGGGTCGCGCACTCCCCTCGTGCCGACCGTGGAGCGCAGGACCATGCCGCCGCCGTTGAGGTCGTTCCAGTGCAGGCCGTCCGTGCTGTGCGAGAGGTACATCTGCTGGTTGGTCGACCCCTCACCCGTGAAGTGCACCATCAGGTAGCCGGGGTCTGCGGCCGCCGCCTGCTGAGGTGTGGTCAGGGACTGCGAGGTGAAGAAGAGGCCGACGGCGACCAGTATCGCCGCGAGCCGGGTGAGAACCCTTGACATGCGCGCTTCCTGTCTTTCTGCGGGTGCCGGGACGGGGTGCAGGCGGGGTGTGGGCGTGGGGCGGCGGGAGCCGGCCGATGAACTGTTCCGCATCGGTGGATGCGGGCGGGAGGGTTCCGACGGACCCCGTCTGTTCGAAATAGCGGACAATGTTCGTGAATTCGGCAAAAGTTAAAGCGGGGTAAGAGTGGGTGTCAAGAGGTCAGATGTCAGGAGAAGCGGCGTTGCCTCCGTCCGTCGCGGGACGGGCCGTGCGGCGGAGCGGTGTGGCGGGGTCGTACGCACCGGAGACGCGCCGACGCGTCGCGCATAACGAAAATCGCCGAACGGAACCGGACGCGGAGTGGGACCCGGGAAGCGACCCGAGCAGATCCCTCCGGATTTGCTCCTGGCACACTGTCGCCCGCGACAGATCGGCAAGGCGACGGGACAGGTGAGGCGGGGTGCGCTCGCGGGACGCGCAGGAACGGCCGGACGTCGCCGTCGTCACGGCGGCGCGGGCCGGGGACCGGCAGGCCTCGGAACAGCTCGTACGGGACTGTCTGCCGCTGGTCTACAACATCGTCGGGCGGGCGCTGGACGGTCACAGCGACGTCGACGACGTGGTCCAGGAGACGATGCTGCGGGTCCTGGACGGGTTGCCGGGACTGGAGCGAGCGGATCGGTTCCGGTCCTGGCTCGTCGCCATCACCGTGCGCCAGATCCGTGACCGGTGGCGCAGGGGGCGGACCTGGCTCGCTGCGGATCCCCTGGAGGAGAGCGGCCACGACACGGACCCGCAGGCCGACTTCTCCGACCTGGTGGTTCTCCGGCTCGCGCTGTCGGGCCAGCGGCGTGAAGCGGTGGAGGCGACCCGCTGGCTGGAGGGCGAGGAGCGCGAGGTGCTCGCGCTGTGGTGGATGGAGAGCGCCGGTGAACTGACCCGCGGCGAGCTCTCGGCCGCCTGCGGCCTCACGCCGCAGCATGCCGCCGTCCGGATCCAGCGGGTCAAGGAACGGCTGGAGACGGCGCGCGCCGTCGTCCGTGCCGTGACGGCCTCGCCGCGCTGCCCGGACCTGGCCGCCGCGCTCGGTTCGTGGGACGGGCGGCCGTCCGGGCTGTGGCGCAAGCGGCTGTCGCGCCATGTCCGGGACTGTCCGCAGTGCTTGTCGCGCTCGTCCGACCTGATACCGGCGGAGGGGTTGCTGGCCGGCCTCGCGCTGGTGCCGGTGCCGGTCGGCCTGGCCGGGCTGGTGCTGGCCGGGCTGCCGGGGGCGGACGCGGCCGGGGCGACCGCCGGCGCGGGCACGCGCACGGCGGGCGGTGCAGGCCGTACGGCGCGGACGATCGGCAGGCTGGCCGCCAAGCCCGCGGCGGCGGCAGCCGCAGGCGCCGTCACGCTCGCGGCTGCCGGACTGGCCTGGTACGCCGTCGCGGGCTCGCACGAGCCGGCCCCGCGGCCCGCCGTCGCGGCCCCGCTGTCGCCGACGGCCCCGTCCGCGCCGTCGTCCCCGAAAAGGCGCGCTGAGCGGACGCCGACGCCGACGCCGACACCGCGCCCCACGCCGACGCAGTCAGCGGCCCCGGCGGCGACGGCTGAGGCCCGGATGTCGGGGCGGCATGCCCTGCGGTCGGTCGACAGCCCCGGCGACTACGTGAGCCGGTCCGGCCGGCTCGGCGCCCTGGGCCCGGTCGGCGCCACCAGCTCCGCGGCCACCCGGCAGGCGGCCACCTTCGCCTTCGTCCCCGGCCTGGCCGACCCCCGCTGCTACTCGCTCAGGGACACCACGGGCAGGTATCTGCGGCACTACGCGTTCCGTATCCGGCTGGACGCCGACGACGGATCCGCCATCTTCCGGAAGGACGTCACCTTCTGCCCGCGCCCCGGTTCCACGGCCGGTTCGGTCTCGCTGGAGTCGTACAACTACCCCGGCCGCTACCTCCGCCACCGGGACGACCTCCAGCTGTGGCTCGACCCTTCCGAGAACACGGCCGCGTACCGGGCGAGTCGCTCCTTCGTCCTCGTGAAGCCCTGGATCTGACGCCGAACGACCCCGCTGTGAATGGCGCGTGACGCGCAGCCGGGATCGAACCGCCGCACCGGAAGGAATGTGTTCGGCCTGTCGGACATTGTTCGAAACGTATTGACGTTGACTCGCGGCTCACTTCACACTCACGCAGCGCGATTGTCATAAGGGCGGCACGTCAGCACCTCGGCCGAGGACGTGAACCCCCTTCTCAGGCATGCCTTCATCACAGGATGTGAACCCATGCACAGCGTGAGACTTCAAGGCCGTCGACGATGGTGGCCGGCCGCCGTGACCGCCGCCGCTCTCCTCACGGGTCTCGCCGGTCCGCCGGCCCCGGCCCAGGCGGCGGAGATCACCGACGGTCTGGTGCTCTGGTACAAACTCGACGCGACCTCGGGCACCGTGGCAGTGGACTCCTCGGGCAACGGCCGCAACGGAACCGTCAACGGCGCCGCGGGCTGGTCGGGTTCGGGGCAGGGGCTGACGTTCAACGGCTCCGACACCTACATCAAGGTGCCGGACGACATCCTGAGCGGCATGAACTCGGTCTCCGTCTCGATGGACGTCCAGATCGACGCCGCCCAGGCCACGCCGTACTTCCTCTACGGCTTCGGCAACACCGCGGGCGGCGCCGGTGACGGGTACCTCTTCGCCACCGGCGACACGTTGCGGACGGCCATCGCCTCCGGGGGCTTCGCGACCGAGCAGAACACCCGGACCTCCACCGCGCTGCCGCGTTCGGTGTGGAAGCACGTCACCTACACCCAGACCGGCACCACGGGCATCCTCTACCAGGACGGCGTGGAAGTGGCCCGTAATCCGTCGGTCACCGTCACGCCCGGTGCCGTCGGATCGGGTGTCACCACCGCCGACTACATCGGCAAGTCGCTCTACAGCACGGACAAACTGTTCAAGGGCAGGATCCGCGACTTCCGCGTCTACAACCGTGCGCTGGCGCCCGGCGAGGTCCTCGCGGTCAGCGGGAACACCACGGCGATCGCCGCGGCCGACGACGCCTCGCTGAAGATCGCCGCCCTCGTCGACGACGCCAACGGCAAGGTCACGCTCCCGCTGAAGGAGGGCACGGACCTCACCGCGCTCGCCCCGCGGTTCACCCTCTCCCAGGGCGCGTCCATCAGCCCGGCCTCCGGCACCCCGCACGACTTCACCCAGCCCGTGACGTACGAGGTGACCGGCTCCGACGGGACGAAGCGCACCTGGACGGTCTCCGCGCAGATCATGAGGAGCCCGGTCCTGCCGGGGCTCACCGCCGACCCGAACATCGTCCGCTTCGGCGACACGTACTACATCTACCCGACCACGGACGGCTTCGCGGGCTGGAGCGGTACCCGGTTCAGGGCGTACTCGTCCAAGGACCTGGTCCACTGGACGGACCACGGCGTCGTCCTCGACCTCGGTCCTGACGTCAGCTGGGCCGACAGCCGGGCCTGGGCGCCGACGGCCACCGCGAAGAACGGCAAGTTCTACCTCTACTACTCCGCCGACACCAACATCGGCGTCGCGGTCTCCGACTCGCCCGCCGGCCCGTTCAAGGACCCTCTCGGCAAGCCGCTGATCGCCCGCGGCTCCCACCCGGGCCAGATGATCGACCCGGACGTCTTCACCGACGACGACGGCCGGTCGTACCTCTACTGGGGCAACGGCCACGCCTATGTGGTCCCGTTGAACGACGACATGCTCTCGTTCGACGCCTCGAAGATCACCGAGATCACCCCCGGCGGCTACAACGAAGGGTCCTTCGTCATCAAGCGCAAGGGCGCCTACTACCTGATGTGGTCCGAGAACGACACACGGGACGAGAACTACCGGGTCGCCTACGCCACAGGCTCCTCGCCCACCGGTCCCTGGACCAAGCGGGGCGTCATCCTGGAGAAGGACCTCTCGCTCGGCATCAAGGGTCCCGGTCACCACTCCGTGGTGCAGGTGCCGGGCACCGACGACTGGTACATCGCCTACCACCGCTTCGCCATCCCCGGCGGTGACGGCACCCACCGCGAAACCACCGTCGACAAGCTGGAGTTCGACGCCGACGGCCTGATCAAGAAGGTCGTCCCCACCCTGAGCAGCATCGCCCCGGTCACCGGCGGCGTCACCCTGCCGACGAACACCACGCGCTCGCTCCGGTCCGTCAACTTCCCCGGCCGCTACGCCGTCGTGCGCTCCGACAGCCTCGGCTACCTCGACCCCGTTACCTCCTCCAGCACCACGGCGGTCCTGCAGAGCGCCACCTTCACCGTCGTCCCGGGCCTGGCCGACGGCAGCTGCTACTCGTTCCGGGACGCGTCCGGCCGGTACCTGCGGCACAAGGACCTCCGCATCCGCGCCGACGCGAGCAACGGCACGACGCTCTTCGCCAAGGACGCCACCTACTGCGCCCGGCAGGGCTCGGTCACCGGCTCGGTCGGTCTCGAGTCGTACAACTACCCCGGCCGCTACCTCCGCCACTACGACTACGAGCTGCGCCTCGACACCTACCAGGACAACGCCACCTTCCGCGCCGACAGCTCCTTCACGCCGGTCAGCCCCTGGGCCTGACCGCGTTCCCCGCCTCCCGGCCCGCACCCGGCGAAAGGGGCCGTGGTCCTTCCGAACCGGTCACAGGACTTGTCACCGGTGCGGGCGACGTGCCAATGTCCGGCCATGGTTACGTAACCATGGCCGGTTCACAAGGGTCCGAGCGCCGCTGTCCGGACCCGGCCCCTGGTTCCTCACTGCCTCGGCTCAGGTGACGAACCCGCACTCCGCCCCGCGATTTCCGTCACTGGAGACGACATGACCAAGACCCCGACGAGGTCGAGAAGACTGGCCAGTGTGCTCATGGCCGGCTTCGGCGCGACACTCATGTTGCTGACCGCCCCCGCCCCCGCCGTCGCCCAGCCGGCCGCCAAGGCGCCGGCCGGCTCGTACGCGCCGGGCACGCCCGCGTCCAAGGGCGGTACGAGCGACTTCCGCGGGGTGAACTGGGCGGACCCGCGGGACAACTACGCCAGTGACGCCGTGGTGCCCAGCGGGCTGAAGGTGACCGACGACTACCGCACCGTGTACCGCGTCACGGGCCGCATGGTGAGCGGCTTCAAGAAGAACCTGGGCGCGAACACGCTGCGCCTGCCGATCAACCCGGCGAGCGTGGGCACCACCTGGTGGAAGTCGTACCGGGCGACGATCGACGCGGCCACGGCCTCCGGTGACAAGGTCATCGTCAGCTACTGGGAGGCCGACACCAGCAAGGACGGCCTGGTCGACGACACGGCCGCCTGGAAGAAGATGTGGAACACCGTGGTGCGGGAGTACAAGCACAACCCGCGGGTCTACTTCGAGCCCATGAACGAGCCGCACGGCTACACCCTGGACCAGTGGGTGTCCGTCACCAGCGGCTGGCTGGCCCAGCACAAGGACGTCCCGCGCGGCCGTGTCGTGATCAGCGGCACAGGCTACAACGACAACGTCACCGGTGTCGGCGCGGCCCGCGCACTGCGGGGCACGCTGCTGTCGCTGCACTTCTACGGGTTCTGGAACAGCTACACCCAGCAGTCGGACTGGACCGCCGACCTCGAAAAGCGCCTCGGCAAGTACACCGGCCGGACCATCATCGACGAGGCCGGCGCCCCGATGACCATCGGTCTGAACTACGGCGCGTGGAACGGCAACATCTACACCTCGTATCTCGCCGCCGTGGCGAACACCGCCCGCAGCAAGGGGATGGGGCTCGTGTACTGGCCGGGCCTGAGGTTCGGCGACGCCTACTCGATCGAGTCGCTGGACGCCAAGGGCAACCTGGTGGACAACAGCGCCACCGGAGTCGCGCTGCTGCGCTGGGGATACGGCTTCGGCAAGACCCCGCCCGTGAACGACCTGCCGCCCGCGCCTCCCGGTGAGGTCCTGCGCGGAGTGGGCTCCGGCCGCTGCGTCGACGTGCCCGGTTTCAGCACGTCCAACGGCACCCAGCTCGACCTCTGGGACTGCAACGCCGGCGGCAACCAGTCCTGGAACTGGAACGCGGCCAAGCAGCTCACCGTCTACGGCAACAAGTGCATGACGGTGGGAGGCACCGGAGCCTCGGCGGGGGACCCGGTGGTCATCACCGACTGCACCGGCGCGACGGCACAGCAGTGGAACGTGAACGCGGACCTGTCGGTGACCAGCGTCGCCAACCCGGCGCTCTGCCTGGACGCGGCCGGAGCGGGCACCGGCAACGGCACGTCGGTCGACGTCTGGTACTGCAACGGAAGCACCAACCAGCAGTGGGCCAGGAGCTAGACGCCCGCGCCGGTCGCCCTCGGCGGCCGGCTCCGACTCGACCACTGATGTGAACCGTGCGGGCCCGGCGATCACCCTCGCCGGGCCCGTCCGGTTCAGTGCCCCCGTGCGTCGCCTTCGGGCGAGGGCGGCGGCGCTCCGGTGCTCGCGCGGACGATCAGCCGGGTCGGGACCAGGGTCTTGTCGATCAGGTCGGGCCCGGTCCGGGCGATCTTGGTCAGGAGTTTCTGCAGGCTGAGCCGGCCGACCGCGGCGAAGTCCTGCCGCACGGTGGTCAGCGGCGGCCAGAAGGCCTGGGTCTCCTCCATGTCGTCGAACCCCACGACGCTGACGTCCTCGGGAATCCGGCGGCCGAGCTCGTGCAGGGCACGCATCACACCGAGCGCCATGTGGTCGTTCGCGGCGAAGATCGCCGTGACCTCCGGCCTCCGTCCCAGAGTCAGCCCGTGCAGGTATCCGGAGCGGGTGGTCCAGTCGCCGTACAGCACCGGGGGAGGGACGATGCCGGCCTCCTCCAGCGTGCGCCGCCAGGACTCGACCCGATGGGCCGCGGAGAACGAGGTCGGGGGACCGGCGATGTGCCACACCTGCCGGTGACCGAGTTCCAGCAGGTGTTCCGTCGCCTGACGGGCGCCCTGCGCCTGATCGGTGTCCACCACGGTGTAGCCGGGGCCGGTGTCGGAGTCGACGACCACCATCGGGACCCCCGGCGGAAGGCTGAACTCCGTGTCGTCCAGGAGATGCGCCTCGAAGACGAGGATCACGCCGTCGACGGCCGCCTCGCTGAGCCGGTCGTAGGCGCCGGACAGCCTGCCCATCGTCGGGTCCGGCACGGGGATCAGGGTGACCGCGTACTTGGCGCGCGCGGCTTCCTTGGCGATGGCGTCGAGCGTGCGCGTGTTTCCGAACGTCCTGAGCGTGAAGGTGATGACACCGATGGTGTTGAACCGCCCGCTCTTGAGCGCGCGTGCGGCTCCGTTCGGCCGGTAGCCCAGGGCCTGCATCGACTCCACGACCCGCTGCCGGGTCGCCGGGTCGACGTTGGTGTGGCCGTTGGACACCCGTGAGACCGTCTGCGGTGCGACACCGGCGTGACGGGCGACGTCCGCCATCGACGGCCGGGGCCGTCCGGACCTGGACCTGTCCCCCATCGCCATGATCCCCTGTTTCCTTGTTTCCCTTGTTTCTCGGGCCCTGGGGACAGCCTAGGCCCCCTCCCCGGGGGCCTGCGGCGAGGTCCCGCCCGAACCTCGCGTGCACGGCGCGCAGGACCGCGGGTCAGGGCCGGGCGGCCGCGCCGAGGGCGTGCCGGTAGGCCTGTTCGTCGTCCTCGCCGAACACCGCGAACACGACGCGGTCGAAACGGCCGGGGTGGGCGTCCAGCCAGTCGGTGACCGTGCGCAGCGCGACGGGGGCGGCCTCGCTCCTCGGGTAGCCGAAGACACCGGTGCTCACGGCGCAGAAGGCGACGGTGCGGACGGCCGCCACCTCGGCGGCGAGGTCCAGGCAGGCCCGGTAGGAGGAGGCGAGCGCCCTGGCGTCGTCGGCCTGTGGGCGGCCGTCGACGATCGGGCCGACCGTGTGCAGGACGTACCGGGCCGGCAGGTGGTAGCCCCGGGTGATCTTGGCCGTGCCGGTGGCCTCGGGCGCGCCCTGCAGCGTCGTGATCGCGTGGCAGTCGTCGCGCAGGCGGGGTCCGGCGGCGTTGTGGAAGGCGTTGTCGATGCAGGGGTGCAGTGGGCGGAAGCAGCCCAGCAGGGCGCTGTTGGCGGCGTTGACGACGGCGTCCGCGTCCAGCGCGGTGAGGTCTCCGCGCCACAGCGCGGTTTGGTGTCCGGCCGGGAGGACGGACCCGGGGAACTGTTCCCCGATCGTGGGCAGACTCTCCACCCGGACGGCCGGCCGCAGCCGGCGCTCCCCGTCGAGGACCGCGTCCACCGCGTCGTCCGCGCCCTCCGGCAGCGGGCCGGGACCGCGGACGGTCAGCAGAGCGCGCAGCATCCGGCGTGCCGTCGCCGCGTCCGGGCCGGCGCCGTCCGCCGGCGCATCGGGGCGCAGCCCCGCCCGGGCCGCGGCCGGGTCGGAGCCGAGCAGGCGCAGCGCCCGGCGGACGTGGGCGTCCAGCCGGTCGGCGGACATGGCGGAAGTGGCGGACATGGCGGACGTGTCGGCCGTCGTCGGCCGGAAGGGCTCGTCCAGGGCGACGGCATCCCGGTAGGCGGACAGGGGCAGTGAGGACGGGGACGGCCGCGCCTGCGTCCCGGCGGGGACGTCGGAGCGGGGGCGGGACGCATGCATCATGAGCTCCGGGTGGGGGAGTACGGACAAGGCGCGCCGACGGCCCGGCGCGTGCACGTCGTCGTGCGCGCACCGGGCCGTCGGCGGTGTCGGGGCCGGTCAGAACAGGCCGTTGCCGTGCGGCAGTTCGGCCGGAACGGGCGTGATGACGTCCCAGTGCTCGACGATCCGGCCGTCCGCCACCCGGAACAGGTCGTAGTAGGCGACCGCGACGCCGAACTCGCCCTCGGACTGCGTCAGGACGAAGTCGCCCTCGGCGATGACCTTGTGGACCTTCTTGTAGACCAGGTTCTTGCCCTGCTCGGCCCACTTCGCCGCGGCCGCCCCGAAACCGTCGAGGCCGTCGGCGGCCTCGGTGTTGTGCTGGTGGTAGGTCTCGGTGGAGATGTAGTCGGTGAGCACCGAGTAGTCGGCGCCGACGAGGACCTTCTCGGCGAACCCGGTCACCAGTGCGCGGTTGGCCTCGGTGCTGTCGATGTCGGCGACCGCGGTGGGGCCGTCGGTCTGCGAGCGGCCCGAGACGGTGTTCTCGACCTCGGGGGTCAGGGCGTCCCAGTGCTCGGCCAGCTTGCCGTCGGCGTCGACGCGGAAGATGTCGAAGCCGACGAGCGGGACGGGTCCGAACCCGTGGTAGGTGCCGTGCAGGGCGACCAGGTCGCCGTCGGCGATGACCCGGGCGCCTTCGTAGCGGAAGTCCTCGCCGAGGCCGGCCACGAGTGCGCGCAGGGCCTCGGGGCCGTCGGCGGCGAGGGCGCTGTGCTGCGTGTAGTCCGCGGCCGCCCAGCGGTCCACGGCGGAGGGGTCCTTGTCGCCGAACAGCTCCGAGGCGGCCTGCAGAACGGCGTTTCTTGCGTTGCTCATGACGGTCTTCCTTGCGTGGCGGACTGCGCGGGACGAACCGGCGGTCGAGTGATGATGTGTTCAAACTAGGCCGCGGAGCCGGGTCGATCGGAGCAGAAGGGGACTTTCTATGTTCAAAAAGCGACGCCTCGTGTGGCTGAGGCGTGTGTGTCAGCCGCGGACGGCGCGGACGACGTCGGCGAGGGGAGTGGCGGGGCGGCCGGTGAGGCGGGGCACGGCGTCGCTGACGCCGTCGAGCTCGCCGGACGCGATGGCCGTGTAGGTGGACACCCAGGCGTCCAGCTGCCACGGCGGGGCGTCGTAGGAGGCGCGGGAGGCGTACGCCTCCTCGAGCGTCTCGGGCCGGTAGGTGACCGTGCGCCCGATCTGCTCCGACAGGATCACGGCCGCTTCGTCCAGGGTCAGGGACTCCGGGCCGGTCAGGTCGTAGGCGACGCCGCTGTGGTCGCCCGGACGGGAGAGCACCGCGGCGGCCGCGTCGGCGATGTCGTCCTGGCCGACGAACGCGGCACGCCCCTGTCCGGCCGGACCGCGGATGACGCCGTCCTCGCCGACGAGGTCGGGGACGAACTCGGCGTAGAGGTTGTCCCGGAGGAACGTGTACGCCAGTCCGCTCGCCCGAATGTGCTCCTCGGTGTGGAAGTGGTCGCGCGCCAGGGTGAAGGTGGCGTCGGGGGCCGCGCCGTAGAAGGAGACGTACACCAGGTGGCGCACCCCCGCCTCGGCGGCGGCGTCCACGAACGCCTTGTGCTGGGCGAGGCGGTCGGCGCTCTCGGAGGCGGACACCATGAAGACGGTGCTGATCCCGGCGAGGGCCTCGCCCACCGCGGCACGGTCGGCGTAGTCGCCGCGCACGGCCACCGCGCCGGGAAGCCGCGGAGCCCGCTCGGGGCGGCGGACCACCAGTGTCTGCGGGACGCCCCGCCCGGCCAGCCGCCGGGCCACCCGCCCGCCGAGCCGGCCGGTGGACCCGGTGACCGCGATCGTGGGGACGGGCGCCTCGGAGGCCTCGGAGGCCCGGGAGGCCCCGGACGTCGTGGTGGTGGCGGATGCTGCGGAGGTGCCGGGTGCTGCGGATGCCTCGGACATGAGGTGGGTCTCCTCGCGTGGTGACGTGGGTGTTCCGCCGGAACCCGTCAGGGACCGAGCCGGTCGAGGAGCCGGTCCGCGCCGAGGGGCACGGACAGGGCCCGCTCGCCGAGGTCTGCGGGTACGTCGGGGTGTCGGGGGTTGATCCGGACGAGGCGGGCCCGGGGCGTCCGGCGCACCACGTCCTCCATGGGCAGGCGGATCACCCCCGGGGTATTGAATCCGGCGCCGAGTTCCAGCAAGAGCAACGTGCTGTCCGTGGGCGCGTCCTCGAGCCACCGCACCAGCCGCCGCCCGGCGGGCAGGTAGGCGTCGTCCACGAACTCGGGACCGACCCGGACGTTGGGGAAGACCTCGCCGCCGCAGTGGGGGCACTGCGGCAGCGCGCGGGGGTCGGTCACCCGGCCGGTGTCACGGTCGTAGGCCGCGAGGACCGTGTCGAGGAACGGTTTGCTGGGCCACGTCTCACGGGTGCACGGGACGGTGCACTGCAGGCGGCCGTAGTCGCCCTGCGGGGTGAAGATCCGGTCCTCGGCGAAACCGCCGCGGGCGAAGAGGGCGTCGACGTTGGACGTCATCACCCAGTGGTCGCGCTCGCCCACCAGCGCCCGCAGCCGCCGGTACAGGGGGTTGGGGCCCGGGCTGTGACGGATGTCGTCGATGTGGACGGCCCAGTAACCCCACATCATGTCCTTCGGCAGGGGCGCGCCGAGCAGATAGCGCGAGCGCAGGCCGAGCCGGTACAGCCCGGGCAGCAGTTCCCTGAAGCGTTCGGCGTCGCCGTAGTCGTAGCCCGCCGCCGCGCTCAGACCGGCGCCGGCCGCGACCAGGACCCGGTCGGCCTCGTCCAGCCACCTGCGGATCGTGTCCTGCGTCGCCTCTGTCACCAGCTCCATCGCCCTGCGCCGTCCTTTCCGTATTCCGCCGGGACGGGGAGAACCCGTCCCTTCGGCGGTACGACCAACGTACGAGGACGACAAGGGGCATCCCGATAAACTTGTGACTGATGATGGCCAAAACCCGACACGGTGCCGCGAAGGAGATCCTCGAGGTCCCCTTCGCCGCGCCCGCGGGCACCCCGGCCGGAGTCGAGGTCATGTCCCTGGCGGAGCTGCGCCGCCGCGTCCCCGCGCCCACCCGGGACCGGCCGCTGCGCCCCGACTTCCATCACCTCCTCACCCTCACGGCGGGCGACCTCCGGCACACCGTCGACTTCACCGGTCACGTGCTGCGGCCCGGATCCTGGCTGTGGGTGCGCCCGGGGCAGGTGCACCAGTGGGGCGACCTCGACAGGGCAGAGGGCACGCTGATCCTCTTCCGGCAGGACGAGCTCGACGCGGCCACCGCGACGGCCGCCCGGGTCGACGACCCGCACGCATCCGTCGTCACCACCCCCGTCGCCGACGACGCGCAGGCACTGACCATGGCCGCGGAGCACCTGCGCCGCGAGTTCCAGGCGCTCGGACACCTCCCGCTGGAGGTGCACATGGCGGCCCTGCGTCACCTGCTGGCCGTCCTGCTGCTGCGGCTCGCCCACCTCACCGTCCCGGTCGGCGCCGCCGCACCGGACCCCGACGAGACGTACCTGCGGTTCAGGGACGCGGTCGAACGGGACTTCACCCGCACCCGGCGCGTGGAGGACTACGCCCGCACGCTCGGCTATTCGGGCCGCACCCTGTCCCGGGCGACGCTGGCCGGCGCCGGGCTGAGCGCGAAGGAGTTCGTCGACCGCCGGGTGGTGCTGGAGGCGAAGCGGCTGCTGGCGCACGGCGACCGGACCGCGGCCCAGATCTCGGACCAGCTCGGCTTCGTCAACCCCTCCCAGTTCAGCAAGTACTTCCTGCACCGCACGGGCCAGTCCCCGATCGAGTTCCGCAACGGGGTCCGCGGGCGGGGCGACGGAGCCGCCCCGCCCGCTGCCGCACGCTAGGACGCCGAGGGGGCGTGCCACGCTCCCGGTGCGGCGGATCCGTCAGAACGGGTAGTGGGCCTGCTCGGTGGCGAGGGGCACCCAGCGCGTGTTGCTGAAGGCCCCGATGCCCCGGCGTCCGCCGAAGCGGCCGTGGCCGGAGGACTTGAACCCGCCGAAGGGGGCCTGCGGTCCGTCGGCGACGGACTGGTCGTTGACATGCACGATGCCGGTGCGGACACGCCGGGCGACGCGCAGTCCGTGGGTGCCGTTCTCCGTGATGACGCCGGCGGTGAGGCCGTGGTCGGAGTCGTTCGCCTGGCGACGGCCTCGTCGTCGGTGGCGAAGGTGTCGATGACGCACACGGGACCGAACGCCTTCGCGTGGTACAGGTCGGCGTCCGACGGGGTGAAGCGGGGCGCCGGCGGGGCCCGTCGGATCGGCGCCGACAGCGCGCCGGCCTGGGCTAGACCAGACCGGTGCTCCAGTCCAGTTGGCGGGTGATGTCGTCGTCGGACGGGCGGGGTGGGGGTGGGGTGCCGGTGGGGCGGGGCGTGGGGGTGTGGGTGCCGCGGGAGATGTTGCCGCTGACGGTGGTGTTGTACTCCACGCGGGGGCGGCGAAGCGTCTCGTAGAGGGTGAGCGCGGACTCGGGGTCCGGGGCGTCGCGCAGGCACTTCGCGAGGATCACCGCGTCCTCCAGGGCCATCGACGCGCCCTGTCCGGTCGCGGGGGAGGCCGCGTGGGCCGCGTCGCCGATCAGCAGGGTGCGGCCGGAGCGCCACGGGGTGCCGTTGGGGATCTCGGTGGCGTCGGTGACCAGCACGGGGGCCTTGGTGGAGGCGACGATGTCCGCGGCGGCCGTGCGGTCCGCCCGCAGCAGCGGGACGAGCAGGTCGCGCCAGTGGCCGGGTCCCGCGTGCGCGATCTCGTCGGCGGTCAGCGGCTCGTCGGCGTCGACGCGGGCGAACCAGGAGGTCTCCCCGCCGGGTGACGTCATATGGCCGAAGGCGACCGCGCTGCCGCGGATCATGGTGATGCACGCCGTCTCGTCGACGTCGCTCACCGGAGCGTCGGCGGTGTAGCCGTAGAAGACGCGCTGCCCCGCGTGACACGGCACCGCGGTCGGGGCGGTCGCCCGGCGGACGGTGGAGTGCAGGCCGTCCGCGCCGAGCAGCAGGTCGCCGGTGGCCGAGCCGCCGTCCGCGAAGTGAGCGGTGACGCCCTCGGGGCCGTCCCCGACGGAGACGAGGCGTGCGCCGTGGACGATCTCGACGCCGCGCCGGACGGCCTCCGCCTGCAGCGCCGCGCTGAGCTCGCCGCGGCGCAGACACCGGTACCGCAGCCGGGCGTCGTCGGCCTCCCCGAGCGGGACGTGGGCCGTCTCCGCGCCGGTCGCGTCCACGACGCGCATCGAGGTGAGCGGGAAGCCGAGCGAGGTCACCGCGTCCGAGGCGTCGATCTCGGCCAGTGCCCGCAGGCCGTTGCCCGCGAGGGTGAGGAACGCGCCGACGTCCTCGGCGGAGTCGGGGTGTGCCTCGTACACGACGGCGTCCTGTCCCGCCTTCCGCAGCGCCAGTGCCGCAGCGGCGCCGGCGATCCCGCCGCCGACGACCAGTACGCGCGCCATGTCTCTCCCCGTTCTCTCGGGGTCCGGACGTGTTCGGATGTGCCCGGACGTGCACGGATCGTCCTGCCCACGATCCTGTGCGGGGGAACGTCCGGGCGGTCGCCGGGAGTTCCCGGCGTCAGCGCCCGAAGGACGTCAGCAGCGCCGCGAGCTGCCCGAGCGGCTCCGGGCCGACGACGCGCAGGACGACGGTGTCCGCGCCGCAGGCGTGCAGGGCCCGGACGTCGTCGGCGGCCTGGGCGGGCGTGCCGGAGACGGTGAACACCTCGTCCTGCGGGCGGCCGAGCCAGGCGCCGTGGCCCTCGGTGTGCGGGTGCAGGGTGCGCGCGACGGCGTCGGCGTCGTCGCCCACGCAGGCGAACGACAGCACGGTCAGGGTGTGTTCGGGGCCGGCGCCGCCCTTGGCGGTCAGGGTCCGGGTGTTCTCCAGGTCGCCCGGCCCGTGTCCCTCGGCGATCAGGACGCCGTCCGCGACCCGTCCGGCCAGTTCCAGGGAGCGGGGCCGGACCACGCCCGCGATCACCGGCGGCACGTCGGCGGGCGGATGCACCAACGTGATGCCGTCCAGGCGCACTTCACGGCCGTCCAGCTCGACCCGCTCACCGCGCAGCAGCGCGCGCACGGAGGTGATCGTCTCCTCCAGCAGGGCCAGCGGCGACCGGGGCGCGACGCCGGCCGACTCCATCCACTCCCGCACCCCGTGTCCGACCCCGGCGACCAGCCGTCCGGGGAAAACGCGGGCCAGCGTGGCCAGTTCCATGGCCAGCAATGCCGGACTGCGCAGCGGGGCGGGGGCGATGCCGATGCCGACCCGGATGTGTGCGGTCGCTCCCAGTGCCACGGCCGCCGCCGACACGCCGCCGTTCCACCCGAGGTCCTCGACCACCCACAGGTCGTCCACGCCGAGCGCCTCGGCCTCCCGCGCGAACCCGGGCAGTCCCTCGGGCGCCCAGTCCCGGTCGTACATGACGCCGATCCGCACGCGGGACGCGTTCGCCGCGTTCGCCGTGTCAGGCACGTTCGTCGTGTTCGTCATGGATCGGAAACCTGCTTCCTGTCGGGTCAGCGGAGGCTCCGCCCGGACGAGAGCCGGGACGGAGCCTCCGAGGGCGGGGCGGTCGGGCCGGCCGGCGGTCAGCCCTTGACCGGCTTGCCGCGGCCCCAGGCCCACGCGAGGCGGTCGGCGCCGGACTGGTTGGTGGTGGCCAGCCAGGGTCGGGCGGCGGGGCCGACGAGGGTCTGCACCGAGTAGATGTCGTCGGTGCGCAGGCCCGGCCAGTACACCGAGCCCATCTTCAGCTCGCGGAAGGTGTCGGTGACGGCCTGGATGAAGTTGACGAAGTTGTCGTCCGGCGTCTTCACGTCGTAGTTGAGACCGGTCGTCATCGGGGCGCCGAACTCGTCCGCGACGGTACGGCCCGCGCAGTCGCCGATGCGCACCTTCAGGTCGGCCACCCACTGGTCGTAGGTCGCGTAGTCCTTCCAGAACCCGTAGTGGTGCAGGGAGAGGTACGTGCCCTTCAGTCGCGGGTCGGCGCAGACCGTGGTGACGTGGTCGTTGTAGCCGGCGCCGCTGACGAACACGCGGTCGCGCGGCACCTTGGAGTACGTCGACAGCCACTTCGCCGCGATGTCGGCCCACTGGGCGTCGGTGTAGCCGTGCGGCTCGTTCATCGGCTCGAAGTAGACGCGACTGTCGTTCCTGTAGGCCTTGACGACGGTGTTCCACATCGGCCAGTAGGCGGCCTCGTCGTCGATGAAGCCGTCCTTCCGGGCGCCCGTGCCCTCCCAGTAGGAGACGATGACCTTGAAGCCCTGGTCGGAGGCCGCGTCGATGACTCCGCGGTACGACTTCCAGTACGCGCCGTTGACCGTGTACGGGTTGATCGGCAGTCGCACGGTGTTCGCGCCGAGGTTCGCGCGGAACGCCGCGATGATCCGGCTCGCCTTGGCATAGGTCTGCCGGTAGCTGTCCGTGGTCTTCAGGCCGGACAGCTGGAGGTGGTCGTCGGCGAAGTTGTCGCGCGGGTCGGCCCAGTTCACGCCCTTGAACTGGGTCGTGCCGGCGGTCGGCCGGGGAGCCTGGTGCGCCGGTGAGGCGGCAGACGTGGGGGAGGCGGAGGCCGGGCTGCCGACCAGGGTCGCGCCCGCGACGGCGGCGACGGCGACCGAGGCGAAGGCGGCGCGCAGGCGGGGGGATACGGAGGACGCTGTGGTGGGGGACTTGCGCATCTACGTGCCCTTTCAGGACGATGTTTACGTAACCATCGAGCTTCGCGGTGACCCGCGGCACCCCCGAGGCGGCCCTGCGGTGGCGGATGTTTACGTAAACATGGCGGCGCCGGAATCGTGGCACCCGGCCAGGTGATCGTCAAGGTTTCGCACAGGTGACGCCGGTGAAGCCGAGGTGCTCACGTGCCTGCCGGTGCGTTCCGGTGCGATCCGGTGCGTTCCTGAACCTGCCCTTGCGTTCCCGTGTCTGCCGGTGCGTTCCCGTGCCCGCCGTTGTGTTCCCGTGCCTGCCCGTGCCCGCGGTGCGGGTTCGTGCGGGTCCGTGCCTGCCCGTGCCCGCGGTGCGGGTCCGCGCGGGTCCGTGCCTGCCCGTGCCCGCGGTGCGGGTCCGCGCGGGTCCGTGCCGGCCCGGTCCTCCGGCGGCCCGCTCCCGTCGGGCGCGGGACCGCCCCGGGTGTCGCTCAGGCGCCCAGCGGGTTCAGGGTCAGCGGTTCGATCTTGCCCTCCAGCATCGCTCCCAGGCCCTGGGCGGCGCAGATGTCGGGGCGTTCGGCGATGTGCACCGGCATCCCGGTGGCCTGGCGCAGCATCTGGTCGAAGCCCGGAAGCAGGGCTGAGCCGCCGACCATCATGATCCCGCGGTCGGCGAGGTCGGCGACCAGGTCGGGCGGGCACTCCCGCAGCACTCTGCCGATGCCGTCCAGGACGGCGGTCAGCGGGGTCTCGATGGCGTCGCGGACGGCCGCGGTGTCGACCTGCACAGAACGGGCGAGGCCGGTCGCGACGTCCCGTCCGTGGATCTCGGTGGACGCGGGCCCCTGCGCGGTGAGGCCGTTGCCGGAGAGGGCGAGCTGCAGCGGCCGTACCGACTGGCTCGGCAGCATCAACTCGTGTTCGTGGCGCAGGTGTTGCACGATCGCGTGGTCCACCGCCTCGCCGCCGACCGGGATGCGTTCGGCGGTCACGATCGAGCCGAGGGAGAGGACGGCGACCTGCGTCGCGGCGGCCCCGCACACCATGATCATGGTGGCCTCCGGCCGCTCTACGGGCAGCCCGCAGCCCACGGCGGCCGCGATGAGGGTGTCGACGAGCTCCACGCGCCGGGCGCCGAGCCCCACCAGGGTCTCGATGGCGGCGCGCTGGGCGAGCGGGTCGGCGTCGTGCGGGGTGCACGCGGCCGCGCGCAGGAACGGCTTGCGGCGCAGCTGCCGGCGGATCTTGTCACCGATGAGATGGCGCAGCATGCGCTGCGCCATCTCGATGTCGACGACCGTGCCGCCGGAGACCGGGCGCATCACGCGGATGTAGTGCGGGGTGCGCCCGGTCATCTTCTCGGCGAACTCGCCGACCGCGATCAGCGCGCCGGTGCGGGTGTTCACGGCGGCGGCGGACGGCTGGTCGACGACCAGCCCGGCCCCCTTCACGTAGACCCGCGTCCGCGCCGCTCCCAGGTCGACGGCGAAGTGGCAGCGGCGCAGCTGCTCCAGACTGGCGGTCATGGCAGGTCCTCCCGAGAGCACAGACCGTGGGGGCCGCCGGTCGGCAGGCCTCCCTACGCATCGTGCGCGGGTGGGAAGGAGGCCGCCCTTTCAGGTGGGCCGGGTGGGGCGCGGCTGAATGGGGGTTGTTCCGCCCACAGCGCGCGGTGAGGGGTGGTGAGGGGCCCCGCCTGTCGCCCCCGCACGCCGTCGGCCGGTCCGCGGTCCGCCCCCGGGCCCGCGCCCGTGCCCTGGAGCGTGCTGCCCCGTGCCCCGTGCCCTGTGCCTTGTACTCGCCCCGTGCCCCGTGCCCCGTGCCCCGTGCCCCGTGCCCCGTGCCCTGTGTTTGTCTTTCCCCGTGCCCCCGCCCCCTGCTCGTGACTGTTCGGTCAGGCGAAGATGCCCTGGCCCGGGACCAGGATGCCCCGCGGGTCGTAGGTGCACTTGGCCGACTGCAGGCCCGCCCACGCCGGCCCGAAGTGCGCCTGCCAGTCCGCGGGGGTGAGCGGGATGCTGCCGACGGGGTAGTGCGTGCCGCCGGCCGCGGCGACCCTGTCGTAGGCGGAGCGGTTGACGGCCAGGAGGCGGTCGACGGCTGCCGTGTCGTCCGGCGCGGCCGCGCTGAGGATGTCGAAGAGGTACGACACGTCGTCGTCCGAGGTGCGCAGCAGCGGGGTGGTGAGGCGCTCGCGCAGCAGGGGGTAGAAGAGGATGACGGCGCCGGGGCCGACGTCGGCAGGGGTGAGTCCGTCCAGCACCTGTGTGCCGAGGGCCGCGGCGGACGTGCCGGGGAGCATCAGGTTCAGCCAGGGGTGGGCGAACCCCCAGATGCCGGCCTCCTTCATGGCGGCGACCACGGGGGTCAGCCGGTCGAGGAAGTCGAAGTAGGGCTGGTCGACGATCTGCACGGTGGCCGGGTCGTGTCGCAGGCCGCGCAGCAGGGCCGTGTCGTCGGGGGCGGGTCCGACCGGCGGGCCGTAGGCCACCGCTTCCAGGACGTGGACCGTGAACGCGCCGGAGGCGTCCGCGTGGACCTGGCCCTCGACGTAGTCGAAGCGGCTCTCCCGGACGAGGACGCGCTGGTCGTCGAGGAAGGTCGCCAGGTCGCCGTAGGTCAGCTGGTAGCGGCGCACGGTCGTGGGCGCGGGCACCAGGCGCAGCGTGGCCTCCACGATGACGGCGCACTGGCCGAGGCCGGCCAGGACGGCGCGGAAGAGGTCGGGCCGCCGGGACGGGGAGCACCGCACGAGTTCGCCCGCACCGGTGACGACCTGCAGTTCCGTCACGTTGTCGACCTGGGCGCCGACCCGGTGGGCCTGGCCGCCGAGGCCGCCCACGGACAGCGTGCCGCCGACGGAGAGCTCGAGGTAGTCGGTGAACACGGGCGGGGTCAGGCCCTGGGCGAGGGTGGCCCGGGCGACCGCGCTCCACTTTGCGCCCGCGCCCACGGTGACCGTCCGGGACGCCGTGTCCACGGAGCCGATGCCCGCGAGCGGCGCGGTCTCGATGACGAGGCCGCCCTGTGCCTGTGCCTGGCCGAACGGGGAGTGCCCCTGGCCGCGCGGCGCGACCGGCAGCCGGTGGTCGTTGCAGAAGCGGACCATGGCGACGACGTCGCGCACCGAGCCCGGGCGCAGGACCGCCGCCGGGCGGTGGTGCACGATGTGCCCGTAGTCGTCGGCGGCGCCGGCGAGCGAGGAGGCGTCCGTGAGGAGCGTTCCGTCCAGCCGGGGGACCTTGGCGAGGGCTGCGGACGTCGAGGACGCCGAAGACGCGGCCGCGGAGGCGGTCTCTGACTCGGCGGCGGTCGCGGCCCAGGAGCGGGACACGGTGTCGAAGGCGACCACCGCCGCTCCGGTGACCGTGAGTCCGCGCAGAACGGTGCGTCGGGACGGTGTGCGAGACATGCGCGAGTCCACCTCTCGATCTTCATGAAATCTTCAAAACTCCGACAGCTTAAGGCAGTTCACCGCGTTTCAGTGGTCCGGCCGGATGTGCCCGGCGCTGGGTTCCGTGCGCCGTGCCCCGCCGCTGCAGGGCGTGCGCGCCCTCGCCGAAACCGACCGGGAAGCCGTGGACGACGAGCCCGCGGGGTCGGCACGGCTGGTGCGGTCAGTGCCCCGTGAGCCGGCTCGAGGACGGCGAGGTCGTCGAGGCCGGTCGCGCCGCCGCGTCGGCCGCCTCGGCCGTCACCCGGGCTGCCTCGGCCGTGACCCGGGCCGGACGGTCGTCGTGCCGGGCAGCTCGGTGAACGTCACCGGCAGCGCGTCCGGGGCGGCCCGTTCACGACATGGGCGCAGGTCGGCGCCTCGCGCGGGGTGACGGGAAAGCCCGTGCCGGCCACCCGGCCACCCGGCCGCCGCTCTTGCTCCCGTCGTGCCGTCCGGCGCTGTTCAGGAGCCGGCGGAGGGCGACCAGGTCAGTTTCACGACGAGATGCCCCTCCGCCGTGCCCTTGGCGATGATCGCGCCCGTCTCCGCCGACAGCTTCACGCCGAACTCGATCTCGACGCCGTCGGGTTGCAGCGTCCCTTCCCGGAACACCCGCAGCGCGGACTCGGCGGCGGCGCGCACGCCCTCCAGGGCGCCCTCGAAGGTGCGGGCCGCCTGCACCGTCCCGTCGCCGCGGGCCACCAGCCGGGAACCGGACCGCCCCTCCGCGACCGCCTCCACGGCGACCACGGCGCCGTCGTCGGTTCTGAACTCCACCAGTCCGTCCACGTCTCCCCCGTAACCCCTTCTGCGCTCGGCGTGCCGCGTGCCGCGTGCCGCGTGTCGCGTTCCGCGCGGCCGTCACTCCCGTATCGCGGCTCTGCGCGTCTTCATTGTCACGGACGGTACGCGCGACTGTCCTGCGTTCCGTGCGCCTGGTCGGTGCGGATCACCCCGAGCTCCGCCAAGTCCTGAGGCCTCAGGCGCAGTTGGTCGGCCGTCGCGTCCGCCTCCTGCGGGGGCCGCTTCAGGATCGCCGCCGCCGACTCCGGCGCGATGACGGAGAAATAGCTGTCCGGGGTCGCCCAGGTGCGTCCGGGCGCGGCCAGCGCCAGCGCGCCGCCGGAACCGCCCTCGCCGATCACCAGCGTGGTGAGCGGCGTGCGGGCGGTGGCGACCGCGCCGAACAGGTCCGCGATCGCCGCGCCGGCGCCCTGCCGCTCCGCCTCCGCGTCGTTGGCCGCGCCCGGCGTGTCCACCAGGGTCAGCACCGGGATGCCGAGCCGGCCGGCGAGCCGGATCAACCGCGCGGCCGTGCGGTAGCCGGCGGGCCGGGTCGCCGCTCCGGTCTGCGCCGCGTACGCGACCGTACGGCCCCGGTGCAGGCCGAAGCCGCACAGCATCCCCTCCGGGTCGACGCCGCCGCACCGGTCGCCGGAGATCGCGAGCCGGTCGGTGAAGTAGGCGTCCAAGTAGGCCTGCGCACGCGGTCGTTCCGGCGCACGGGCCCGCCGCACCGCGTCCCGGCCGGTACGCGGCAGATCCGTCGCCCCGAGAGCGCCCGGCACGGGGGCGGGCTCGACCGGGGCCCGGGTGCCGGGCGCGGCCCCGGGCGGCGCCGGGGCGTGTGCCGTCTCCTCCGGGCGGCTGTGCGCGTCGGCGCCTGCCGCCGAGGTCGTCCCGCGGGCCAGGAGGCGCAGCCAGCGGCCCAGGACGTTCCGCAGCTCCGTCGCGGGCACCACCGCGTCCGCCGCCCCCGCCGTGAGCTGCGCCTCCGCCGTGTAGGCGGCCGGGTCGGCGTCCGGCGGCCGCACCCGTGAGCCGGCGAAGCCGACCTGCGCGCCCGGCAGCGCCAGCACCACGTCGGCGCCCGCGCCCAGGGTGGCCCAGCCGCCGCCGGTCGTCGGATCCCGCAGGACCGCGATCTGCGCCAGCCCGGCCTCCCGGGTGAGCGCCGACTCGCGGGCCACGCGCTGGAGTTGGGTCAGGGCGAGCATGCCCTCCTGCATCCTGCTGCCGCCGGTGGCGACCAACGGCACGACCGGCAGCCGGTGTTCGCGGGCGTATGCGTACGCCGTGACCAGCCGGTCGCCGGTGCGCTCGCCCAGTGAGCCGCCGAGGAAGCCGAACTCGAAGGCGATCAGCACCGCCCGGACGCCCTCGACGTCGGCGACGCCGCAGACCACGGACTCCGACTCGCCGGTGCGCCGGGCGGCGCGCTCGCGCGAGGCGTCGTAGCCGGGCCAGCCGAGCGGTCCGTCCGGCGGGGACTCCCGCTCCACCTGCGGGAGTTCGTGGAACCCGTCGGCGACCAGGGCGATGAACTCCCGCGCGCTCGCTCGCTGCGCCGTCATGCCGGCAGCGCCCGCTTCATGATCTTCCCCATGTCGTTGCGGGGCAGGGCGTCCAGGTAGCGGACCGTGCGGGGCCGCTTGTGCGGGGCGAGGCGGCGGGCGACGTGGTCGGCCAACTCGCGCTCACCGGGCGGCGACTGCGGATCGGCCGGCACCACCCAGGCGACGACCCGCTCGCCGAGGTCCGCGTCCGGCTCCCCGGTGACGGCGGCCTCCCGCACCCCGGGATGTTCCAGCAGGGCGTTCTCGATCTCGCCCGCGCCGATCTTGTAGCCGCCGCTCTTGATGAGATCGGTCGCCTTGCGTCCGACGATCCGCACATATCCGTCGGGGTCGCGGACAGCCACGTCGCCGGTGCGGAACCAGCCGTCGGCGGTGAAGGCGGCGGCGGTCGCGTCCGGCCGGTTGAGGTACGTGGTGAAGAGGTTCGGCCCGCGCACCTGGATCTCGCCGACGCTCTCCCCGTCGTACGCCTCGACGGCCGACCCGTCCTCGTCGACGAGCCGCAGCTCCACCCCCGGCAGCGGCACCCCGACGGTGCCCGCCCTGGCCTCCCCGTCGGCCCGAACGGAGGTGTTCATCAGCGTCTCCGTCATGCCGTACCGCTCGATCACCCGCCGTCCGGTGGCCGCCGCGATCCGCTCGTGGTCGTGCACGGGCAGCGCGGCCGAGCCGGACACCAGCAGCCGCGCCCCGGCGAGCGCCGCGGCGAGCCCGGGGTCGGACGGCAGGGCCTCGGCGATGCGGTGGTACATCGTCGGCACCCCGAACAGCATGGTCGCGCCGTCGGTCAGCTCCCGTGCGACGCCCTCCGTGTCGAACCGCCCCAGATGCCGCACCGACCCGCCCCGGCGCAGCGGCCCGAGGACCCCCAGCACGAGCCCGTGCACGTGGAAGAGCGGCAGTCCGTGCACGAGGACGTCCTCGCCGGTCCACTCCCAGGCGTCGGCGAGCGCGTCCAGGGTCGTGGCGATGGCCCGGCGCGGGATGACCGCGCCCTTGGGCGGCCCGGTGGTGCCGGAGGTGTACACGACGAGGGCGGGCTCCTCGTCGTCCGACGGCTCGTACGACCGCTCAGGGCCAGATGGCTCGCCGTCCGACGCCTCGCCGTCCGACGGCCGGCCGTCCAGCGGTCCGCCGGCCGCCGCCGGACCCGCGCCGCCGCGCCCGTCCACGTCGACGTCGATCCGCGGCAACGTGCGCAACGGCTCGGGCAGTTCGTCGCCCGCGGCCGCCAGGACCGCGCTCGGCGCGCTGTCGGACAGGATGTGCCCGAGCTCCTTCTCGCCCGACTTGGGGTTCAGCGGCACGGCGGCCGCCCCGGCGAGCAGCACGCCCACCACGGCCACGGCGGTCTCCAGGGTGGGCGTGGCCCATACGGCGACCCTTCCCCGCCCCCCGCCTCGCGCGAGCGGGTGGGCCCCCGTCGCCTCCCGCACGCGTCCGCCGACGGCGCGGGCCGCCCCGGCGAGCTCAGCGTAGGACAGGGAACGCTCACCGAACCGCAGGGCGGGGCGGCCGGACGGATCGTTCGTCAGGGCGGGGAAGAGAGGCGACACGGGACGGACTCCTTGTACGGCTGAGGTGGGCGACAAGCAGGTTCCTACCCCACCCGCCGCGCCCGCACCTCCCCGTCCCGCCCGTTCCACCGCGCCTCGACCGCGCGACCGAGGCCGACCGGGCCCCCACCCGCTCCCGCCGGCCGGGCCATGTTCGGTGAGCCCATGTCGGGCGGGCCGTGTTCGGTGCGCCCATGTCCGGTGGGCTCACGTCGGCGGCCCGGGTCGGCCCGGCCCGGGTCGGCCCGGCCCGGGTCGGCCCGGCCCAGGTCGGCCGGGCCGGTGCGGGAGCGGGCTTGTTAGCCTTCCGGTGATCGGACAGTCGTACGAACAGGGAGTCCGTCGTGGCCCGTATCGCACTCGTCACCTACGACCCCCGGCCGGAGCCGAGCAAGGACGCCGATTTCCCGGTGCTGCTGGGCGCGCTGCGCGAGGCGGGCGCGCAGGCCGACGGCGTCTTCTGGGACGACGCGGACGTGGACTGGGCCGCGTACGACCTCGTCGTCATCCGCTCCACCTGGGACTACAGCTGGCGGGCGGACGAGTTCGCGGCCTGGACGCGGAAGGTCGCGTCCGTCACCCGGCTGGCCAACCCGGCCGACGTGGTGCGCTGGAACGCCGACAAGCGGTATCTCGGGGAGCTGGCGGCGGCCGGGGTGCCGACGGTGCCGACACGCTACTTCGCGCCCGGCGAGCCGGCCGAGCTGCCCGACGGCGACGAGTACGTGATCAAGCCCGCCTCCGGGGCCGGCGCGCGCTACGCCGCCCGCTACACGCCCGACGGCCACGAGAGGGCCGTCCGCCACCTCGCGCGGATGCACGCCGAGGGGCTCACGGCGATGGTGCAGCCGTACGTGCGCGGCATCGACGCCGACGGCGAACGCGGCCTGCAGTTCTTCGGCGGCCGCCTGCTGCACGCCAGCCGCAAGCGGGCCGTCCTCGCCCCCGGCACGGCCTTCGACGCGGACAAGGTCGCCCACCCCGGTCTGGAGCCCTGGACGCCGTCCCCGGCCGAGCTGGCCGTCGCCGAACGCGCCCTGGCCGCGGTGCCGGACGCGCCGGAGCTGCTCTACGCCCGCGTCGACCTGGTGGACGGCGACGACGGGGAGCCGCGGGTGATGGAGCTGGAACTGGTCGAGCCGAACCTCTTCCTGTTCCTGCACCCGCAGTCCGTGGCGCACGTCGTCGCGGGCATCCTGACGGCCGCCGGGGCGGCTCCGGACGGCGGGCGGAACCGGGGAGCCGTCACTCCCTGACGGCCGTCCGCTGCAGCAGGCCCCAGGTGAACTCGGCGACGACCTCCCGCCGGGCCCCCCGCCCGTCCGGCGCGGAGAAGGCCAGTCCCCAGCGGGCGGGGGCGGTGCCCTCCAGGGGGCGGGCCGGGGCGAAGGCGTGGGCGGCCTCGTCGACCGTGCAGGACCAGGGGGTGAGGTCGGCGAGGGACCGCAGGAACGGCGGCCTCGCTCCCGGGGCGCGGACCAGCCACTCGTTCCAGACCGAGCCGTTCGGGGCGAGCAGCACCTCGAAGCGCAGGTCGGGCCAGAGCGGGAGCGGCCAGAGCCAGGCCTCGCAGTCGAGGTCGCCGACGCGCCGGGCGGTTCTCGACTCGGGTTCGCCGAGGATCGAGCGGTGCCGGGAGAGCGAGCCCCGCGCGTGCGGGGAGTGGACCATCGCCTGCCAGCGCTTGTTGGCCTCCCTCATCTGCGTGAGGGAGACGCCCAGTTCGTGGCGGGCGTTCTCCACCAGATCCGGATTGTGATCGGCCATGCGGCGCAGCAGGACCAGCTGGAAGTCGAGCGGCGTGAACGAGCCCGCGAGGCGTTTCTGGGTCGGCATGCGCCCCATCCTGGCCCACCGCGCGACTCACGACCATTGCCCGCCGCAACACCTTATGACAGCCTGTGTTCGTCATGCCGATCGCCTGTTGATATCTCGAACACGGGCACTGAGACTACAGACTAAGAAGGGGGCCGGTCGTGGGACGCCTCGTACCTGCCGTGACCCGAGCTCTCGACATCCTCGAGCTCTTCCTCGACGGGGACGGTTCGCTCTCCGCCCCCGACATCGTGCGCAAGCTCCAGCTTCCGCGCACCACCGTGCACGAACTCGTGACCACACTCTCCGCCCGGGCGTACATCGTGCCCGTCCCCGGACAACCCGGACGATACCGTCTCGGGGTACGTCCCTACCAGCTCGGCAGCCGGTACGCCGAGCAGCTGGACCTCGCCGCCGAGGGTCAGCAGATCGCCCGCACCGTCGCCGAAACGTGTGACGAGACGGTGCACGTGGCGATCCTGGAGGGGGCCGACGTCATCTACATCGCGAAGGTCGACTCCACGCACGCGGTCCGGATGGTGTCGGCCGCCGGCCGCCGCCTGCCCGCCCACTGCACCTCCGTCGGGAAGATGCTGCTGGCCTCGCTCCCCGAGCAGGAGCTCACCGCGCGCATCCCCGACGACGCCGAACTCGTGCGGATGACCCCGAACAGCATCACCGAGCCGAAGGCGCTGCGGGCGGCCCTGGCCGAGATCCGGGAGCGGGGCGTCGCGGTCGAGAACCGCGAGTCCAACCCGGACGTCAGCTGCGTGGCCGCGCCGGTGCGCGACCGCACGGGGCAGGTCGTCGCGGCCCTGTCCATCTCCGTCCCCATGATCCGCTGGAGCGAGGAGCGCCGCGGGGATCTGGAGCAGCTCGCCGTGAAGGGGGCCGGGGAGCTGTCCGAGCTGCTCGGCTACCGGAGCGCGGGATGACCACGCGGTACGAGGTGGCCGTGCGGGCCGGGGCGGTCCTCGGCGAGGGGCCGACCTGGGACCCCGCCGCCGGCCGACTCCTCTGGACAGACATCCTGGGCGGCCGGCTGCACGCGTACGACCCCGCCACCGGCCGCCGCACGGTCCGCACGACCCACCAGCACGTGGGCGCGGCCAAGCCCCGGCTGGGTGGCGGCCTGGTCCTCAACCTGCGGGACGGCGTGGGCCTCCTCGATCCGGACGGCGGCTTCCGCTGGCTGCGACACGAGCCCGTCCCGGGCCGCCGCGCCAACGACGCGGCCGTCGCCCCGGACGGCTCCCTGTGGGCCGGCACCATGCGCTACGACGAGGCCCCCGGCGGCGGCACCCTGTCCCGCCTCACCGGCGAGGGGACGGCCGAGGTGGTCCTCGACGACGTGGCGGTGAGCAACGGGACGGGCTGGAGCCCGGACGGCACGCTGATGTACTACGTCGACTCGCCGACGCGCCGGGTCGACGTCTTCGACTTCTCGGCGGACGGGCGGGCGTCCGGCCGCCGACCCTTCGTCGCGATCGAGGAGGGGGCCGGGTTCCCCGACGGCCTCACCGTCGACGCCGACGGCTGCGTGTGGGTGGCGCTGTGGGACGGGGCCGCGGTACGCCGCTACACCCCCGCGGGCGTCCTGGACCGGCAGATCGACCTGCCCACCCCGAGGATCACCGCCTGCGCCTTCGGCGGCCCGGACCTGACGGACCTGTACGTGACCACGGCCCGTGTGGGCCTCGACGCCCCCCATCCGACGGCGGGCTCCCTCCTGGTGCTTCCGAACGCCGGCAACGGCCTGCCCCAACCGGCCTTCGCCGGCTGACCGACGACGCCACGCCGGCCGGCGTTCCGCCCCGCCGGCCCTACGCCGGTCTGCGTTCCGCCCCACCGGGAATGGCGGGCACCGCCCGTCTACGGCAGGCCCGCCCGCTTCCGTTCGTCCACCGTCAGCGGTGGGCCGGGCAGGGGCGGGCGGAGGGGGCCGACGGCGGCCGCCGCCAGCGCGGAGGGGGACAGCAGGACCTGGGGGCCGCGTTCCAGGGACGTCACGTCCGTCACCCGGCGGGCCAAGCGGCCGTTGCCGGTGGCGGTGAGCATCAGCCGACCGACGTACGCGGCCACGAGCCGGTCCCGCCGGGTGGGGCCGGCCTCGGTCGCGCCGGGGTAGAACACGTCCTGGCCGACGGCGAGGTCCCAGGCGGTCGCGACGGGCCGGGCCACCGCCTTCTGCGCGCGCCGGGACAGCCCCGGCGCGCCCCACCCGTGCCGCCGGACCGTGTCGCGCAGGAGCACCGCGCTCTGGGCGGCGACCGCGAGGCCGTGCCCGTAGAGCGGGTTGTACGCGGCGAGGGCGTCGCCGAGGACGACGAAGCCGTCGGGCCAGGCCGGCATCCGCTCGTAGAAGTGGCGGCGGTTCACGGTGGACCGGGTGTACGCCACCTCGGACAGCGGCTCGGCCTGTTCGAGGAGCTGCCCGATGACGGGGTGGCGCAGTTCCTCGCGGGCGAAGCGGACGAAGTCGTCGCCGTCGGGGGAGGGTTCGCCGCCCCGGGTGCCGTTGAGGGTGACGATCCAGCGACCGTCCTCGATGGGCAGCAGGAACCCGGCGCGGCCGGGGCCGGCGTCCCGCGGGTCGGGCTGCACGTTGACGATCGGGTATCCGGAGCGGGCCGGCTCGGGCGCGAGGTACAGCCGGCTGGCATAGGCCAGTCCGGAATCCACCTCGCGCCGTTCCGGGGCCGGCAGCCCGAGCTCCGTCAGCCAGCCCGCCGCCCGCGACCCGCGCCCGCCGGCGTCGACGACCAGGCCCGCCTCGACGACGCGCTCCGCGCCGCCCTCCCGCACCCGCACGCCGGTGACCGCGCCCGCGTCCCCGACCAGCCCCGTCACCTCGGCCCCCGAGCACAGTTCGACCCGCTCGTCGGCCAGCACCCGGGCCCGGACCGTCGCGTCCAGGAGGTCGCGGCCGGCCAGGATCACGTGGTGCGACTCGGGCCAGCGGCGGAACCAGCCGCGCGGGCCGAGGACCACCATGTCCGTCGTGACCGGGGCCCGGCGCGCCCCGGCCGCCCGGAGCGCCCCGGTGACGTCCGGCAGCAGCTCCTCCACCGCCCGCACCCCGCCCGACCACAGCATGTGGGCGTGACGTGCCTGGGGCAGCCCCTTGCGGGGCGCGGGGCCGTCGGGCAGCACGTCCCGCTCGATGACGACGATCCGGTCGGCCAGGCCGGTCAGGGCGCCTGCCGTGAGCATGCCCGCATGGGATCCCCCCAGGACTACGGCGGTTCTGGCGGGGTTGGAGGGTTCAGTCATGCGTGGAGATGCTCTCTGCCGGGGCGGCCGCGCGGGCGCGGACCGCCTGGATGTCGTCGGGGTGGCGCAGGGCCTGGGACACGGCCTGGATCTCCCGCAGGAGATACGTGGTGTCCGGGCCGGAGGCGAAGGGAGCGGAAGGGGCGGGAGAAGCGGAGACACCGGGCGCGGCGGGAGAAGCGGAGGCTGCGGATGCGGCGGGAGAGGCAGAGGCGGGGGGCGCGGCGGACGCGGCGGGAGAGGCAGAGGCAGAGGCGGGGGGCGCGGCGGACGCGGGGAAGGCGGCGGCGGCTCGGCGAGCCCGGGGAGCGACCAGAGCCGGGGAGGCGGCCCCGCCGTCGCTCGCCGGGGGCGGCGTCGCCTCGGGGGCCGCCGTGCCGTGCTGCGCCCGCTCCCGCGCCTCCACGACGTCCAGCAGCGCCACCGCGGCCGCCAGGGCCTGGGCCCGGCCGCGTTCCACGCCGAGGGCGACGGCGGCGTCGTAGGCCCGGGCGCGCAGATCGTCGTCCAGGCGGCGGGCCAGCGGGAGGAGGGCGTCGCGGATGAACGTCTCACGGCGGATCAGCCGCAGCTCCGGGGTGGCGCGCAGGTCGAACGGCTCCCGGCCGCCGGTGACGGTCCGCATCAGCCGGGACAGCGGCTGCAGGCTCCGGTGGCGGCGGCGCACCCGCCACCGCTCCTGGAGGTACTGGCCCGCGTGCGGCACGATGAAGCCGATCGCGACGAGCGTGGCGGCGACGCAGGCGGCCGACGGCGCGATGCCGGTGTTCAGCCAGTCCAGGTCGTGCCCGGTCCAACGCGCGCCGACGGCCGTCAGCTTGGCCGCGCTGAACAGCAGGTTCGTCACATAGCCGGCCCCCAGGAAGCGCAGTCCCCAGCGCAGCCACGCGTCGAGGCCGTCGGTGCGGCTCCAGTTCCACACCAGACGGGCCGTGACCGAGCAGGCCACGGTGTGCGCGACCAGGTAGAGCAGGATCTCCTCGCGCATGAAGGGCGTGTTGGCGTAGTACGTGTCCAGGTCCCGGATGCGCTCCACGGGGACGTCGGCGAGCGCGAACAGCACCCACAGCGCGACCACCACCGCTGCGTAGACGGAGACCACCAGGCGGGTCGTCCGCCGGGTCTGGGCCGAGCGCTCGGTGCGTCCGTTGCGCCAGGCGATGATCAGCAGCAGCCAGGACGCGGACAGTGCCGTGAGCAGCGAGTACACCCAGGGCGCGGCGATGTTCGGCACGCCGGTGACCCGGTTGGTCCAGGCGATGGTCTTCGGGGCCGCGAAGACGAACACCGCACAGCCGAAGACGAGCAGGCCGCCGACCGCGCGCAGCAGCGGGTCCCGCCAGAGCTTGACGATGCTGGGCAGCTTGATGGCGAGGGCGGCCCCCAGCACCGCCGTGGGCAGCCAGAAGGAGATGTACAGCCCGTGGTTCACCGCAGCGTCCCCCTGCGTCCGCGGTAGCCGAGGGTCCGCTGGACCGCGGCGGTGTCCGCGGCCCCCGGGGCGGCGGCCGGCCCGGAGCCGGCGAGGTAGCGCCGGAAACGGGCCGCCAGCCGATGGCCGAAGTCGTCGGCCTCGGCCTCGTCGTCCTCCCGGGAGCCGTTGCGGGCGGCGAAGGCCAGGGCGGCGGACTCCCAGCCGGAACGGCCGGCCAGGACCCCGGCGGCGACCGTGCCGAGGCCGTGGTGGTGGTGCCGGTGCCCGGCGTGCAGATGCCACAGTTCATGGCCGAGGATGACCAACTGCTGGACGGCCTCGGCCCGTTCCTCGACGATGACCAGATCGAAGTCCTGGAACTCCACCCAGAGCCCGGTCACGTCGATCTCGTCGGGGAACCGCTCGAAGCGCACCTCCACCGGTCGTCCGCCACGCCGCACGGACAGCTCCTCGCACAGGGCACGGCACAACTCCCGCACCCCTTCGGGCCGTTCGGTGCGTGCCCGCAGTGCGGCGGAGAGATCGCCGGTCAGCTCGCGCATGGCCGGGCCGGTCCTCGCACGCCGCAGCGCCGAGGCGATCCGGGCCGCCGTCCCGCGCGCGCCCGCGCCGTCCATCGGCTCCCCCTTCCGGCCGCCCGGCGACGGCCGGTCCGAGACTACGCGGCTGGTTGTGTCCGCGTCACGAGAAGTCGTTGCACGGTCAAGGACGGAAAGCGCTGTCGGAAGTCGGGCCGAAGGCATTGACGAGCGGCCGTTTCGAAATCTACGGTCCGTTCGAAGTAGCGATCACATTCCGGCATGTCGAACCGAGCGGCCCACCGGCCCACCAGGCCCCGACGCGACGGAGGAGGTCCGGGGAGGGCCGGCCGCCCGGGCGTCGGGCGAGACCGAACCCGAAAGGCCAAGATGAGCACCGCCCGCTTCACCCTCGACCCCGCCTTCACCGTCGGCGAGGTCGACCCCCGTGTCTTCGGCAGCTTCGTGGAACACCTCGGCCGCTGCGTCTACACCGGCCTCTACGAACCCGGCCACCCGAGCGCGGACGCCGAGGGCCTTCGCACCGACGTGCTGGACCTCGTCCGCGAACTGGGCGTCACCGCCGTCCGCTACCCCGGCGGCAACTTCGTCTCCGGCTACAAGTGGGAGGACTCCGTCGGCCCGGCCGCGGAGCGGCCCCACCGCCTCGACCTGGCCTGGCACTCGACGGAGACGAACCGCTTCGGCCTCTCCGAGTACATCGGCTTCCTTCGCAAGATCGGCCCGCAGGCGGAGCCGATGATGGCGGTCAACCTCGGCACGCGCGGCGTCGCCGAGGCCCTGGAGCTCCAGGAGTACGCCAACCACCCCTCCGGCACGGCCCTCTCCGACCTCCGCGCCGCCCACGGCGACAAGGAGCCGTTCGGGATCAGGCTGTGGTGCCTGGGCAACGAGATGGACGGTCCCTGGCAGACCGGCCACAAGACGGCCGAGGAGTACGGCCGCGTCGCCGCCGAGACCGCCCGCGCCATGCGCCAGCTGGACCCCGGCGTCGAACTCGTCGCCTGCGGCTCCTCCAGCCAGTCCATGCCGACGTTCGCCGAGTGGGAGGCGACGGTCCTCGCCGAGACGTACGACCTCGTCGACTACATCTCGCTGCACGCCTACTACTGGCCCGAGGACGGCGACGTCGACTCCTTCCTCGCCTCCGCCGTCGACATGGAGTCGTTCATCGACAACGTCGTGGCGACCGCCGACCACGTCGGCGCGCGGCTCAAGTCGAAGAAGCGGATCAATCTCTCCTTCGACGAGTGGAACGTCTGGTACCTGCGCGAGTGGGAGGAGCACGCGAAGGGGCTGGAGCAGGGGGACTGGCCGCAGGCACCCCGTCTGCTGGAGGACAACTACAGCGTCACCGACGCCGTCGTCTTCGGCTCGCTCCTCATCGCGTTGCTGCGCCACGCCGACCGCGTGACGGTCGCCTGTCTCGCCCAGCTCGTCAACGTGATCGCGCCGATCCTCACCGAGCCGGGCGGCCCGGCCTGGCGGCAGACGACGTTCTTCCCGTTCGCGCAGGCGTCCCGGTACGGCCGCGGCACCGTCCTGGACGTGCGGGTGGACTCGCCGACGTACGAGACGCGCAAGCACGGCACGACGGACCTGCTGCACGCCACCGCGGTCCGCGCCGAGGACGGCACGGTCACCGTCTTCGCCGTGAACCGCAGCCGCACCGGCGCGCTGCCGCTGCAGGTCGCCCTGCACGGGCTGGAACTGACGTCGGTCGTCGAGCACAGCGTGCTCGCGGACGCCGACCCGGACGCCCGCAACACCCTCGCCGACCCCGAGCGGGTCGCCCCGCACCCGGCCGAGGGCACCGCGCTGACGGACGGCACGCTGACGGCGACGCTCGAGCCGCTGTCGTGGAACGTGATCCGGCTGGCGTAGGCCCGGTCGCGGCCGGGACGGGGTCGGCGGCGGGCGCGGCCGGCCGCTGACCCCACAATGGAGTCATGAGGATCTCGGCAAGGGCGGACTACGCGGTGCGGGCGGTGCTGGAGCTCGCCGTGCGGCAAGGCGGCGACCCGGTGAAGGCGGAGGCGATCGCCGCCGAGCAGGACATTCCGCACAAGTTCCTCGAGGGGATCCTCGGCGACCTGCGACGCGGCGGGATCGTCGACAGCCGGCGCGGCGGCGGCGGAGGCTACCGGCTGGCCCGCGACCCGGCGACGATCACCGTCGCGGACGTCATCCGGGCGGTGGACGGCCCGATCGTGTCCGTGCGCGGCGAACGCCCGACGGGACTGTCGTACACGGGGTCCGCGCAGCCCCTGCTGCCGCTGTGGATCGCGCTGCGGGCCAATGTGCGCCGCATCCTGGAGGGCGTCACGATCGCCGACATCGCCGCCGACGCGCTGCCGGTCCCGGTGAAGGAGCTGGCGGCGGAGCCGGCGGCCTGGGAGAACCCGTGAGCGCGGTGGTCCGGGTCCAGCGTTGAGCGGTGTGGGGGTGCTTGCCGCGGGCACTGTCCGAGGCTTGTGGACGCAACGGTCAACTCCCGTTGTTTTCCGATGAGTTCGGGCATCCCGGGGGTGTGAACGGGACTGGGTGAATGGCCGGAGTTCTACCTGGCCGCGCCTCAGTGGCATTCCTACGATGCGATCGCCCCCCCAGTTCTTCACAGGAACTCCACAGGTTTTCCGTTGAACCAAGGAGAGTGACCATGGCAAGTGGGCTGCTTCTGGGCGGCGCTGTCGCCGCTCTGATCACCGCGGCGGTGCCCGCGCACAACTCGTCCCCCGTGTTCGACAACCCGCCGCCGGACAAGATCGTCATCGATGTCGCCACGGTGAACGGCTCCGGCTGTCCCGCGGGCACGGCCGCCGTCGCCGTGTCCGAGGACAACACCGCCTTCACCGTGACCTACAGCGACTACCTCGCCCAGGTCGGCGGAGGCTCCAACCCCACGGCCTTCCGCAAGAACTGCCAGCTCAACCTGGTCGTCCACGTCCCCTCCGGCTTCACGTACGCCATCGCCAAGGCGGACTACCGCGGCTACGCCTCACTCCAGTCCGGCGCGAGCGCCGTGCAGCGGGCCTCGTACTACTTCCAGGGTTCGTCGCAGACGGTGTTCAAGAACCACAACTTCTCCGGCTCCTACAACGACAACTGGCAGGCCACCGACAGCACCGACTGGGCCCAACTCGTCTGGGCCCCCTGCGGAGTCCAGCGAAACTTCAACATCAACACCGAACTCCGGGTCAACGCGGGCTCGTCCTCGCCGAGCAAGGTCAGCTTCATGACGATGGACTCGACCGACGGCGACCTCAGCACCGTCTACCACATGGCCTGGCAGCAGTGCCCGGCGAAGTGAGCGGTCCACGGCCCTAGGGTCACTTCGCCGCGTGGGTCACGAACCGGCCCACGCGGCGGGGGAGAGGGCGAGCTCGGGACCGCCCTCGGCCCTGAGCCACGGACACGCATCCGCGCGGAACAAGGCGACGACCTCGATGCGGTTGCCGCCGGAGCCGCTGCCGCAGGCCCCTGGCGCAGAGATTGCCGCTCTCCTGAGCGATCATGGAGCCTCGGCTCGCCGCGCGGCGGGCAAAGGGGCGGGTGGGACACGGGTCGCGGTCGTGGTGCGGTGGTCGTCGGCGGGGGTATCGGCGGGCCGGCCGCCGCGATCGGGCTGCGCCGGATCGGCTGGGACGTGACGGTCCTCGAACGCGCCCCCGCCTTCGCCGACGTGTGCGCGGGCATCTCCCTGCACGCCAACTGCGCCGCTACGACGCGGCACGGCGACCGCGCGTCCGGTCCGTGGCCCGAGCGGCCCGCCAGGCCGGCCGGATGGGGCACCGGTTGACGCATCCCGCCGCCATGGCCCTGCGCGACACCGCTCTGCGGCTCGTGCCGTCCGCGGTGATGCTGCGCGTCGCCCTCCGGCACGCCGACTGGACGCCACCGCTCATCCGGTGACGTCCAGTCGGACGGGGGGCGGTCACATGACGGGCGTCAGCGCTCGACGCCGAGGGTGAGCGTTCCCGCGTAGCCGGACGAGGTCGAGCTGCCCAGCGCCGTCAGGGTGAGCAGACCGGAGGCGGCCCCCTTGTCGTCGTAGATGGAGTCCTGGGCGAGGGTGGTGCGGGTGACCCTGTTGGTCGAGTACGGGGAGACCCGCGCGACGCCGGTCGTGATCGTCTCGTCGAAGAAGAGCTGGCCGGTGTGCAGTTCCTGACCGCCGGTGAAGGAGCCGTCCGAGGTCAGGGTGACGTTCGTGTGCACCTTCACGTGGATGTGCACGCAGCGCCCGCGGTACCAGCCGGGGTAGACGGTGGTGATGGAGGCGACGCCGGACGCGTTCGTCAGGACCCCGCCGCGCAGGAAGGTGCCGCTGTCCGGCTCGCTGTGGCCGTTGTTGCCGACGAAGCCGGAGTACTCGCCGAGGGCGTCGGCGTGCCAGAGCTCCACCAGCGCGTTGCTGATCGGGACGCAGGTGTCGTCGTCGACGACCGTGAGGGTGAGCTTCAGCGGGAGGCCCGCCTTGCCCTCCGTGATGTCGGCGCGGACGTACTGTCCGTCCAGGTAGTAGGGGCCTTCGGTCATCTCCTTGGTGAGGGTGCAGACGGCCGCGGCGGCGACGGGGGCGGTGTCGGCCGCGTCGGCGCCGGAAGCGCTGGGCCGGGCGGCGGCCCCTACGGCCAGGGCCGCCGCGGTCGCGCCCGTGGCGACGAGCACGCTGCGGCGTCCGATGGGGGTGCGCACATCTGAAGTGTCTGTCATGAACACGGCACCCTAGGAACGCTTTCTGTCCGCAGGCTGTCAGGACGGCAAAGTGAGGAGCCGTCAAGTCGCGTGCAGGCCAAGGAAGTCGACGGACCGGGCAGGTCTCCGGACCCGGCTGTCGGCTCACCTGGGCGGGACTACCCCGCCTGGCCCATTCCCGCGGCGTTCGGCCAGCTCTGGGCGTTGGGCCAGCCGGTCGCCGCGGCGGGGGAGAGGCCGTTGGTGCCCCTGACCTGGGCGGCCGTGAGGCCGCCGCGGGCCGGGACGCCGGGCGGCGTCGGGCCCATCGGCGGGGCGGGAGCGACCGGTGCCATGGGCGGGGCCATCACGGGGGCCATCGCCGCGGGAGACATGGCGGCCGGCGACATGGGCGGAGGCGACATGGCCGCCGGGGACATGGCCGCCGGGGACATGGCGGCCGGGGCCATGGGCGGAGGCGACATGGCGGCCGGGGACATGGCCGCCGGAGACATGGGCGGAGGTGTCATCGCTGCTGCAGGTGCCATCGCGGCCGCCGGGGCCATGGGGGCCGGCGCCGGAACGGGGGCCGGGGCGGGGGCGGGGGCGGGGGCCGGGGCAGGCACGGACTGGGGGAAGACCTGCGCCGCGGCCGGCAGCGGCACCCCGGCGCCCTCGGACGGCGCGGGCTGCGCCATCGCCGGGGCCATCGCCGGGGCGGGCATCGCGGGGGCGGGCATCGCCGAGGCGACGGCGGCGGCCGGGGCGGCGGCCACCAGTCCCGGCGGGGCCATGCCCATGGCCTGGGCGGCGAGGCCGGGCATGCCCGCCCCGTTGGTGACCAGCCGGTCCACCGCCGCCGTGCCCGAGCTGTAGCCGGCGCCGGCGCTCAGCTCGGGCACGGGGGCTCCCCTCCTGGTCCCGTAGAGCACCTGCTCCATGCCGGACACCAGACGGCGCACGTCCACCTGGGGGCGCACCACGAGCCGCAGGAAGCGGCTCGACGAACCGATCTTGTTGCCGCACTCGCGGACCAGGATGCGGTGCTCGGCGAGCAGCCGGTCGCGGACCACGGTTCCCTCGGCGCCGACGGGCAGGCGCACGAAGAGGAAGTTCCCCTGGGAGGGGTAGACGGTCAGGCCCGGCAGGGCGCTGAGCTGGCTCGCCATGTCGAGGCGGTCCCGGCGCACCTGCATCAGGCTCTGCGCGTACTCCGCGCCGTGCTGCTTGAGGATGAACACGACGTGTTCCGCGAAGGAGTTGAGGTTCCACTTCGGGAGCATCGAGCGGACCCGTCCGGCCAGCGCAGGGTTGGCGACCAGGTAGCCGAAGCGGATGCCGTGCAGGCCGAAGTTCTTGCCCAGGCTGCGCAGGACGATCACGTTGGGCCGCAGCATCGCCTCCTGGACGACGCTCGGCTCGGCCTCGGCGTCCGCGAACTCCAGGAACGACTCGTCGATGACGATCAGGTCCAGGTCGGCCATCGCGTCCATGAACTGGACGATGGCGTGCTTGTGCAGGAACCCGCCGTCGGGGTTGTTCGGGTTGCAGATGACCGCGGCCCTGGTGCCGCGCGCCCGGATGAACTCGGCGTACTGCGCGAGGTCGAGGGCGAAGCCGCTGGACTCCTGGAGCGGGAACATGTCGACCCGCTTGCCGGTCTCCATGGGCTGGTCGGTCCAGCGGCCGAAGGTGGGGACCGGGACGGCGAGGGACTCGCGGACCAGCAGATGGTCGATCCAGGTGATCAGTTCGGTCGAGCCGTTGCCCATGGCGACGGCCTGCGGCGGGAGTTGCAGCAGACTGCACAGTTCCGCGGTGATCGTGTCGGCGCTGCTCGGGTAGTACGTGATGATGTCGCGCAGCCGGGCCGCCATCTCGTCGAACATCGCCGGGGTGGGGAAGTAGGGGTTGCAGGGTATGCAGAAGTCCACCGGGCCGACCCCCTCGCCGCCCTCCCGTGTCAGCGCCGCCATCGACGGGCTGTGCGCCGCGTTGTTGCGGAACAACGAGGAGACGTTGTCGGCCATGGAACCTCCGTATGGGGCGGGCCCGGCGGGGACGACCGGGCCCGTCGTCATTGGGTGGCCCGCGCGGGGGAGCACGGGCCGTCCTTACATACGAGGGTTCGGGTGGTGGTGTTCAACCGCTGAGAAATCGGTAAGAAGTTGTGGTTTGGCTGTGAAGCACAGGTCGTGGGACGTACGGACGGGTCAGGAGCCGAACGAGTGGACCGTCGTCGTCCGGTACGTCTGTCCGGGTCGCAGCACCGTGGTGGGGAACGACGGCTGGTTCGGCGCGTCCGGGAAGTGCTGGGTCTCCAGGCAGAGCGCGTCGCCCTGACGGTAGACGCGGCCGCCGGTGCCGACGAGCGTGCCGTCGAGGAAGTTGCCCGAGTAGAACTGCAGGCCCGGCTCGGTGGTCGCGATGCTCAGGGTGCGGCCGGAGGCGGGGTCGCGCAGGACGGCGACCGGCTCGGGCCGGGCGGTCACGCCCTTGTCGAGGACGTAGTTGTGGTCGACGCCCTTGCAGTGCAACGACTGCTCGTGGGCGACGCGCAGATCCCGGCCGACCGCCTTGGCCGTGCGGAAGTCGAAGGGGGTGCCCGCGACGTCCGCCAGTTCGCCTGTGGGGATGAGCTCCTGGTCCACGGGCAGGTAGCGGGCGGCGGCGATCTCCAGCTCGTGGTCGTGCACCGAGCCGCTGCCCTCGCCGGCGAGGTTCCAGTAGACGTGGTTGGTGAGGTTGACGACGGTGGCCTTGTCGGTGGTGGCCTCGTAGTCGATGCGCCAGTCGCCGCCGCCGGTGAGGGTGTACGTCACCGTCACCTCGAGGGTGCCGGGGTAGCCCATCTCGCCGTCGGGGCTCGTCAGGCGCAGGCGCAGACCGACGTCCGGGCCCTCGGTGAACGGCTCGACGTCCCAGACGCGCCGGTCGAAGCCCTCGGTGCCGCCGTGCAGACTCCGGTCCCCGTCGTTGAGGGGCAGCTGGTGGTTCTCGCCGTCCAGGGTGAAGCGGCCCGCGGCGATGCGGTTGCCGAAGCGGCCGATCAGCGCTCCGAAGTACGGGCTGCCGGCCACGTAGTCGTCGAGGGCGGAGAACCCGAGGGAGACGTTGGCGTACCGGCCGTCCCGGTCGGGGATCTCCAGGGACTGCACGATGCCGCCGTAGTCGAGGACCTTCAGCCGGGTCCCGCCGTTCTCCAGCGACCAGCTGGAGACCTCGGTGCCGTCGGCCAGCACGCCGAAGAGCGTCTTCACTGTTTCCCGCCTTCCACTTCCCGTTGCCGCCCGCCCCTGGAAACACGAGCGGGCCCCGCCTCGAAGGCGGGGCCCGCTCGTCGGATCAGGAACCGGACTTGCGCTTGTTCCAGACGTCGAACCCGACCGCGATCAGCAGGGCGAGGCCCTTGATGACCTGCTGCCAGTCGCTGCCGACGCTGAGGAGGTTCATGCCGTTGTTCAGCACACCGAGGACGAGACCACCGATGATCGCGCCGAGGACCGTGCCGACGCCGCCGCTCATGGACGCGCCGCCGATGAACGACGAGGCGATCGCCTCGAGTTCGAAGCTGAGGCCCGCCTTCGGCGAGGCCGCGTTCAGACGGGCGGCGACCACGAGACCCGCCAGGGCCGCGAGCACGCCCATGTTCAGGAAGACCAGGAAGGTGACCTTCTTGTCCCTGACGCCGGACAGCTTCGCCGCCGGCAGGTTGCCGCCGATCGCGTAGATGTGACGGCCGAAGACGGCGTTGCGCATGATGTAGCCGTAGCCGACCACCAGCAGGCCGAGGATGATCAGGATGATCGGCGCGCCCTTGTAGCTGGCGAGCAGCATCGTGACCGTGAGGACCGCGGCGGCGATGGCGACGAGCTTGAGCAGGAAGAGGTTGCGCGGCACCACGTCGAGCGCGAACTCCTGCTGACGCTTGCGGTCCCGGACCTCCTGGAGGACCACGAAGGCCAGCAGGGCGAAGCCCAGCAGCAGCGTGATGTTGTGGTAGTTGGTGTTGGGGCCGACCTCCGGCAGGAAGCCGTTGCCCATCTTCTGCAGACCGTCCGGGAACGGGCCGAGGGTCTGGCCCTCCAGGAGGATCTCGGTCAGACCGCGGAAGAGCAGCATGCCCGCGAGGGTGACGATGAAGGAGGGTATGCCGAGATAGGCGATCAGGAAGCCCTGCACCGAGCCGGCCACCGCGCCCACGATCAGGCACAGCACCAGCGCGACGGGCCAGGTCACGTCGTGCTGGACGGTGAGGACGGCCGCGAAGGCTCCCGTGAACGCCGTCACCGAACCGACCGAGAGGTCGATGTGACCCGCGATGATCACCAGCATCATGCCGATCGCGAGGATCAGGATGTAGCTGTTCTGCAGGACCAGGTTGGAGACGTTGCGCGGCAGCAGCAGGTCGCCGCCGGTCCACACCTGGAACAGGACGACGAGCAGGCCGAGCGCGATCAGCATGCCGTACTGGCGCATGTTGCGGCGCAGGCCGTCGAGCATCACCTGCAGCAGCCCGCCGCCGGAGGCGGAGCCCCCGCTCTTCCCGGGCGGCGCGGCCGCCGGGCTCTTGTCGGTCACGTCCGTGCTCATCGCGTTACCTCTTTGTCCTTCGTCATCTGACGCATCAGCACTTCCTGCGTGGCCTCGGCCCGCGGGAACTCGCCCGTGAGCCGTCCGGCGGCCATCGTGTAGATGCGGTCGCACATGCCGAGCAGTTCCGGCAGCTCGGAGGAGATGAAGACGACCGCCTTGCCCTGGGCGGCCAGCTGGTCGATGACCGTGTAGATCTCGAACTTGGCGCCGACGTCGATACCGCGCGTCGGTTCGTCCAGGATCAGCACGTCAGGACCCGCGAAGATCCACTTGCTGAGGACGACCTTCTGCTGGTTGCCGCCGGACAGCTTGCCCACCGGCTCGAAGACGGTCGGAGCCTTGATGTTCATCGACTTGCGGAAGCCCTCGGAGACCTGCCGCTCCTCGTGCTCGTCGACGACGCCCCGCTTCGCGACCTTGTTCAGGGCGGTCAGCGAGATGTTGCGGTTGATCGTGTCGATGAGGTTGAGGCCGTAGTGCTTGCGGTCCTCGGTGACGTACGCGATCCCGTGGCCGATGGCCTCGGCGACCGTCTTCGTACGGATCTCCTTGCCGTCCTTGAGGACGGTGCCGCCCGCGTGCCGGCCGTAGGCGCGTCCGAAGACGCTCATGGCGAGCTCGGTGCGGCCCGCGCCCATCAGGCCGGCGATACCGACGATCTCCCCGCGGCGCACCTGGATCGACACGTCGTCGACCACCTTGCGCTGCTGGTCGATCGGGTGGTGCACGGTCCAGTCGCGGATCTCCAGGGCCGGAGCCGCGTCCTTCTCCGCCGCCTCGTGCGGGGTGCGCTCGGGGAAGCGGTGGTCGAGGTCGCGGCCGACCATGCCGCTGATGATCCGGTCCTCGGTCGTCTCCGCCGACTTCACGTCGAGCGTCTCGATGGAGTGCCCGTCGCGGATGATCGTCACCGAGTCCGCGACCTTGCGGATCTCGTTGAGCTTGTGGGAGATGATGATCGAGGTGATGCCCTGCTTCTTCAGCTCCAGGATCAGGTCCAGGAGCTTGCCGCTGTCCTCGTCGTTCAGCGCCGCGGTGGGCTCGTCGAGGATGAGCAGCTTCACCTTCTTGGAGAGCGCCTTCGCGATCTCCACGAGCTGCTGCTTGCCGACGCCGATGTCGGCGACGCGGGTCTCCGGGTGGTCGCCGAGACCCACCCGCCGCAGCAGCTCCGTGGCGTGCCGCAGGGTCTCCCGCCAGTCGATGAACCCGCCCTTGGCGTGTTCGTTGCCGAGGAAGATGTTCTCCGCCAGGGAGAGGTACGGCGACAGCGCCAGCTCCTGGTGGATGATCACAATGCCGTGCTGCTCGCTCGCCCGGATGTCCTTGAACCGGACGACCTCCCCCTCGAAGAGGATGTCGCCGTCGTAGCTGCCGTGGGGATGGACGCCGGAGAGCACCTTCATCAAGGTGGACTTTCCGGCGCCGTTCTCACCGCAGATGGCATGGACCTCGCCCTGACGGACGGTCAATGAGACGTCTGACAGCGCCTTGACGCCGGGAAAGGTCTTGACGATCGAGCGCATTTCCAGGACGGGTCCCGCCATGGTCGTGCCTTCCAATCCGTAAGGTTCGACGCTTACTTGAGCTGGTCCGCGGTGTAGTAGCCGCCGTCGACGAGCTCCTTCTGGTAGTTCGTCTTGTCGACGCTCACCGGCTGCAGCAGGTAGGCGGGGACGACCTTGGTGCCGTTGTCGTACGACTTGGTGTCGTTGATCTCGGGCTTCTTGCCGTTCAGGGTGGCGTCGACCATGTCCGTGGCGACCTGGGCGAGCTTGCGGAGGTCCTTGTAGACGGTCATCGACTGCTGGCCGGCGATGATCGACTTCACGGAGGCGAGCTCGGCGTCCTGACCGCTGATGACCGGCAGGGGCTTGGCGGCGGTGCCGTAGCCGTCCGACTTCAGCGCGGCGATGATGCCGATGGAGATGCCGTCGTAGGGCGAGAGCACGGCGTCGACCTTGCCGCTCTTGTACGACGAGGTGAGGATGTCCTCCATGCGCTTCTGGGCGGTGGCGCCGTCCCAGCGCAGGGTGGTGACCTGGGTCATCGCGGTCTGGCCGGACTTGACGACGAGCTTCTTGCTGTCGATGTACGGCTTGAGCACGCTCATCGCACCGTTGAAGAAGTACTTGGTGTTGTTGTCGTCGTTGGAGCCGGCGAAGAGCTCGATGTTGAAGGGGCCCTTGCCGGACGCCAGGCCCAGCTTGTCCACCAGGTAGGTGGCCTGGAGCTTGCCGACCTTCTCGTTGTCGAAGGACGCGTAGTAGTCGACGTTCTTCGAGCCGAGGATCAGGCGGTCGTAGGAGATGACCGGGATCTTGGCGTCGGCGGCCTGCTGGAGGACGTTGTTCAGCGACTTGTTGTCGATCGCCGCGATGATCAGCGCCTTGACGCCCTGGGTGATCAGGTTCTCGATCTGCGAGACCTGCTGGTCGGGGTCGTCCTCGCCGAAGACCAGCTTGGTCTTGTAGCCCTTGGCCTTGAGGTCCTTCTCCACGTTGGCGCCGTCGGTGATCCAGCGCTCGGAGGACTTGGTCGGCATCGCGATGCCGATGGTGCCGCCCTTGGCGTCGCCCGCCTTCTCCTCACTGCCGCCTTCACCGGACTGCCCGCAGGCGGACAGGGTGAGGGCGAGGGAGGCGGCTCCGGCTATGGCGGCGAGGGCAGCTCTGCGGTTGCGCATGATCATCATCCTTGATGTGTGTGCAGGGATCGGTCTCGCGCTGGGAAGGACGCTTCCGGAGCGACGCCGGAAAGACCGAGAAGCGATGTGTGGGATTCTGCGCGCCTGTGTCGGCTTCTGTGAAGCAAGGTTTCCGGAACGTTATGACCCGGAGTCGAACCTGTTCAGTTCACCGGGTAGTCGCGAGCCGAGGGGGGCCATGTCGCCGTCCGCCCCGTGACGTGCGAGCAGGTCGAGGGCCAGACGTCCGCGACGCACCCGTTCCCGGGCTGTGGCGAGCGCCACGTCGCGCATGTGGTGGCCGTAAGGGTAGATGCCCGGCGCCTTGGAGAGGCCGAACTTCAGGTAGAGCGGTGCGCCGCGCCGGATCAGCTCGGCGACCTCGTACATCCGAATGTACCCGCCGAGATCGTCGGGGGCCTCGATGTACATGTCCATGGGAGCGGCCGACGCCCGCCGGATCTCCGTGAGATGATCGAGCGTCAGGTCGCTGGGCACGTTGACGGAGTCGGCGCCGAGACGCTCGTACACCGCGTACGCGGCAGGGTTGACGGGGCCGATGAGTGCCGACACCTTCAGCGTCGTGTCGGCCGGGATGACGCCTGCCGTGCGGGCGCGGTGCAGCGTCCACAGCACGCCCTCGTCGGCGACGAGCAGGCATTTGACGCCCAACTCCGTTGCCCGCAGGGCGTCTTCCACGCACCCGGCGACCGCGTCGTGCCCGCGGGCACGCAGTCCGCCGCCCCGGGAGTCGGTGCGGGTCGAGCCGCCGATGTCCCAGGTGCCGCGCGGGCCGGTGAACAGGCACAGCTCGATGTCACGCTCGGCCGTGGAGTCGACCATGTCGGTGATCTCGGCGTCGGTCAGCATCCACACGCCGCTGCCCTGGCTGATCCGGTGGATCGGCACGTCGAGGCGCGAGGCCTCTTTCAGGATGACGGCCAGCGCTTCGGGGCCCTCGCACGAAGGGACCTCGGTGCGCCAGCGACCGCCGCCCGGGAACCCGTGGGGTGAGGCGTCGGCGGGATCGAGAGCGGGCGCGCCCAGGCCGAGCGTGGCGAGCGCCTGCTCACCAGGTCGGCGAGCTGCCGTGGTGGAAGCGTCGGTGGTCACATGCCGTCCTTCGTGTTCGATATGTCGGTCAAGGTTCGCGGCTCAGGTCGTGCTGGGCTGGGTGTACACCGGCCCGGGGCGCGTCAGGACGTCCCGAGCCGGCGTACGGCTTGGCGGAGGCCTACGGCCTGAGCAGCACCTTGCCCACCTTCGGATCACCGGAGCCGACCAGCTCGATGGCATCGGCGAACGCGGTCAGCGGCAGCTCGTGCGTGATGAGCGGCAGCGGATCGAGCAGCCCCGCTCCGAACACCCGGACCGTGTAGGCCCAGGCGTCCGGTGGAGCCCCGAAGACGGTGTGCACCTCCAGTTGGCGGACGACGAGGTCCGTCGGGTCGAGCCCGTCCGCACCGGGCGCCGGGATACCCGTCAGGACGAGCCGACCACCGCGCCTGAGCAGCGAGGAGGCGGTCCGCGCGGCGGTCGTGGACCCGGCGGTCTCGATGACGACGTCGATGTCGTCCGGGAGTTCCTGGTCGCTGGTGCGGAAGTCGGTGGCGCCGAACTGCCGGGAGAGCACCTCCCGGTCGCCGCCCGTGCCCACGACCAGCAGCTCGGCGGGCGAGCCGGCCTTCAGGAACTGCACGGCGAACATGCCGAGCGTCCCGGTGCCGACCACGGCCACCCTCTCGCCCGGCAGGGCGTGCGCCTTGATCGCGGCGGCCGCGACGCAGGCCGCCGGTTCCAGCAGGGCCGCCGCGGTGAGGTCGGCGTCGTCGGGAAGGGCGTGCAGCAGCCGGGCCGGCAGGGTGAGGGTGGCGGCCATCGCCCCCGGCTGTGTGAAACCGGTCTCCTCGTACCCTTCCGTGCACAGTGTCGTCGCGCCCGTGTGGCAACGGTCGCAGACCTGGCAGTTGCGAAAGCCCTCACCCACCACCTTGCGGTCGACGAGCGACGGGGGAACGCCGGCGCCGACCGCCTCGACGGTCCCCGACCATTCGTGGCCGGGGGTCACCGGGTAGCGCACGTACCCCTCGGGCCGGTTGCCGTGGTACACCTCGCGGTCGCTGCCGCAGATGCCGGTCGCGTGGACGCGGACCAGCGCCTCGCCGGGTTCCGGCTGCCGCGGTTCGTGCGGGACGATGCGGTGCTCGCCCGGCGCCTCGACCACGACGGCTGTGCTCACTGCTCGGCGGCCTTCGGCTTGCGCTGTTCCCAGCCCTCGGCCCAGAGGTCGAAGCGCGCCTGCTGCTGCGGGAATTCGGCGGCCGCGTCCACGTCCAGCTCGACGCCGAGACCTGGCGCGTCGGAGAGGTGGAAGTAGCCGTCGATCACTTCGGGCGCGCCCTTGACGACCTTCTTGATCTCCGCGTCGGCGAAGTCGTTGAAGTGCTCGAGGATCTTGAAGTTCGGGGTGGTGAAACCGACCTGCAGGGAGGCGGCGGTGAGGACCGGTCCGCCGACGTTGTGCGGGGCGACGAGCACGTAGTGCGCCTCGGCGGTGGCGGCGAGCTTGCGGGTCTCCCAGATACCGCCGATGTGACCGACGTCCGGCTGGATGATGTCGACGGCCTGGCTCTCGAACAGCTCGCGGAACTCGATGCGGTCGTGGATGCGCTCACCGGTGGCGACCGGGATGTCGACCTTGGCGGCGATCTTCTCCAGGGCCTTCAGGTTCTCCGGCGGGCAGGGCTCCTCCAGCCACGCGGGCTTGAAGGGCGCGAGCTCCTTGGCCAGCCGTACGGCGGTGGCGGGGGAGAAGCGGCCGTGCATCTCCAGCATCAGCTCGGCCTCCGGCCCGATGGCGTCGCGCACGGCCTCGATCAGGGAGACGGCGTACAGGCTCTCCTGGTGGTCCAGCTCGAAGTGGCCGGTGCCGAAGGGGTCGATCTTGAGTGCCCGGTAGCCGCGCTCCACGACGTCCCTGGCGGCCTTGTGGTAGGCCTCCGGGGTCCGCTCGGTGGTGTACCAGCCGTTGGCGTAGGCCTTGACCTTGTCGGTGACCTTCCCGCCGAGCAGCTGCCAGACCGGCACGCCGAGTGCCTTGCCCTTGATGTCCCAGCAGGCCATCTCGACGACGGCGATGCCCGACATCACGATCTCGCCGGCCCGTCCGTAGTCGCCGTACTTCATGCGGCGCGTGAGGTCCTCGACAGCGAACGGGTCGGAGCCGAGAATGTGATTGGCCTCGGCCTCCTTCAGGTAGCCGATCAGCGCGTCGGTGTGACCCAGCATGCGGGTCTCCCCGACGCCCGTCAGGCCCTCGTCGGTGTGCACCAGGACGTAGGTCAGGTTGCGCCACGGCGTCCCGACCACATGCGTGCTGATTCCGGTGATGCGCACGGAAGTAAACCCTTCGGAGCTGTTCGAGATTTCGTCACGCGTTCGAAATGCTGACCAGACAGTAAAGACCGCGTGAGCGGGGTGTCAATGGGGCGAACAGGTATCGCTTTCGACAGTTTCGATGACGCTTTCGGACTTTGGGTCGAGACGTTGTGGGGTAGGTCACTCTAGTTGACGCGCCGTATGGCCGGTTTCCCACACAACTTTCACAGGCGCAACCGGGAACGCGCGCTTGCGGGAACTTAGTCTCTCCGCGTCATGGACTACTGCCACCCGTGCCGACGGCACCTCAACGGCGCCCTCGCCTGCCCGGGGTGCGGCGCACCTGCCGAACAGCTACGCGCGTATCCGCAGGACGCGGACGGGCCGGAGCGGTACGAGCCGGAACCGGCCCGCTACGAGCCGGAACCCCACGGTGACGCGTCGGCGTACGAGACGCCCGGTGACGCGTGGGACGACCGTGCCGCTCATGACGATCGCGAAGCTTCCGGTGAGCGCGACGATTCCGGGGCCGAAAGCGTCGGGCGCGACGGAGGAGACGAGCCGCAGGGGCGGGCCGCGCGCCGCCGGGAGCAGGGCAGGGGCGGCCGACAGAGGCCCGGCGGCGCGCCCGGCGCACCGGACGCGAGTCGTCGCGACCGCAAGGCCTCCGCGCACCGCCGGCGCCGCAGGCGCGTGGTGCTGATCGGCGTCGGCTTCGTCCTGGCGGCGGGCGGCCTGAGCCTGGCCGAGCTGGGCGTGGACGCGCCGGGCTTCTCCTCGCCGGCCGACCCGGCGGTGGCCGGCGGGGAGTCGGCCGAGGTCGACGGGTCCGCGGCGGAGTCGAGTGCGTCCGGGCGGCCCCTGGAGGACCGGTCGGACACCGGCGGGGCCTCGTCCTCCCCGGACCCCTCGGCCTCGGCCTCCGCCTCCGCCTCCGTCTCCGCGTCGGCCTCGCCGTCCCCGACGGCCGGGACCGCCACGCCGGGCCCGGACCGGGAGGCCCAGTCGGGCGCCCGCCCCGGCTCCTCCGGGTCGAAGGCCCCGTCGGACGACGACTCGGGCTCCACCCCGGCCCCCGGCGCGTCGACGCCGCCCTCGTCCCCGAAACCCTCGCCCTCGCAGACCTGCACCCGGTTCCTGTGGTGGTGCTCCTGAGGCTGCCGCCGAGCAGTCCGGAGGCCCCGTCGATGGTTGATTCTGTGCGCAGTTGTGCGGTTGGCCAACGTGTTTGGACATCCTGTCCAGGGCTGCGTGCGGGATGTCCCCCGGGTGGTAAAAGTCGGCCGGCGAGGGCCGTCCGGCGTCCGCGCCGGCCGTGGGGGCCCGCCGTCGGGCCTCCGGCCGACATGGCTGCCGAAACCGTAAATCGGCCTCTGACCTGGCCGTATGTGTCAACGGTGTAAATCGCGTTATGGAACCGTGACGACCATTGCCCGCAATCCTCTTGACCGCCATGAATTGTTAGCGCTCACAATGACCTCCGCGTTCACCAGTCAACGCCCAACGTGGCAAGGGAGGTCGAGCGTCGTGCGCACAGCGTCCCGACTCGTCGTTTCCGTCGCTTCCGTTGGGCCCTCCGGGACCCCGGAGTGACATCCGCGGCGCGGAACACTCCGCCCGCATCGCAGGTCGTATCCACGAACGAGAGCCAAGGAGGGGCGCACGTGGCACACACCAGGCTTCGGCCGCCCACCATGGCCGACGTGGCACGCCAGGCCGGCGTGTCCCACCAGACCGTGTCCCGTGTGCTGGGGGACCACCCCAACGTGCGGGAGGAGACACGGGCCAGGGTGCTCCGCGCGATCGAGGAGATGGGCTATCGCCGTAACTTCTCCGCACGGGCCCTGGCGACCCGGCGCACCCGCACGCTCGGTGTGGTCGCTTCCGACACCACCCTCCACGGGCCGGCCAGCACGCTGTTCGCGCTCGAGGAGGCGGCACGCTCCGAGGGGTATCTCGTCTCGACGGTCAGCCTGCGCAAACTGACCATGGAGACGCTCTCCGAGGCTCTGGACCACCTCAGCGAGGGCGGGGTCGAAGGTGTCGTCGCCATCGCCCCGCAGCGGTCCGCGGTGGACGCGCTGGCCGAACTGCGCCACCCGTTCCCCGTGGTGGTCGTGGGCAGCGGTTCGGGGGTGGACATCCCGAGCGTCAGCGTCGACCAGCACCTGGGGGCGCGGCTGGCGACGGGTCATCTGCTGGCCGCCGGCCACCGCAGCGTCTGGCATCTCGCCGGGCCCGAGGACTGGCAGGAGGCGGCCGACCGGGCCGCCGGCTGGCGGGCGACCCTCGAGGAGGCGGGCGTGGAGCCGCCCATGACGCTGTGCGGCGACTGGAGTCCGCTGTCGGGCTACCGTGCGGGCCAGGAACTGGCCGGCTGGGTGGGCCGGGGGCTGACCGCGGTCTTCGCCGCCAACGACCAGATGGCGCTGGGGGTGTTGCGGGCCCTGCGGGAAGCGGGGGTCCGCACACCGCAGGACGTGGCGGTGGTCGGCTTCGACGACATCCCGGAGTCGGAGTACTTCGCACCTCCCCTGACCACTGTCCGGCAGGACTTCGCGGCGGTGGGCAGGCGCGGCATCGCACTGCTCCTGGAGCTGATCGAGGGCCGTCCGCCCGCCACCACGCCCCGGATCGCGATCGAACCCCAACTCGTCGTCCGCGCGAGTACGTTCCCTCAGACCGCTCAACCGGAGGGCGTGCCCCGCTGACCTACCGTCGGCCGATATGCGCAGCCGTGTGGCCGAAATTCCGAACAATGATCGACAGGCTGGACGCACTGCAGCCGGTCCCCTCAAGTACCAGCAGGTCCGTCCCCGGGCCGGCTCTTCAAAGGAGAAGAACATGCTCAGCAGAAGGAACTTCCTCACCGTTGCGGTCGGCGTGGCGGCGGCGGGCGGCCTGACCGCCTGTGCCAAGAAGGACGACAGCTCCTCCGACTCCTCCTCCGGCGGCAGCAAGACGATCACGCTGGGCTTCTCCCAGGTCGGCTCGGAGAGCGGCTGGCGCAGCGCCAACACCGACTCCGTGAAGTCGGCCGCCAAGGAGGCCGGCTACAAGCTGCAGTTCTCCGACGCGCAGCAGAAGCAGGAGAACCAGATCTCCGCCATCCGCAGCTACATCACCCAGAAGGTCGACGTCATCGCCTTCTCGCCGGTGGTCGTCACCGGCTGGGACGCGGTTCTCAAGGAGGCCAAGGCCGCGAAGATCCCGGTGGTCCTCACCGACCGCTCCGTGGAGACCTCCGACGACTCCCTCTACGTCACGCTCGTCGGCTCCGACTTCACCGACGAGGGCCGCCGCGCCGCCAAGATCCTCGAGAAGGTCATCGCGAAGGCCGGCCTCAAGGCCCCGGTGAAGATCGCCCAGCTGGAGGGCACCACCGGCGCCGCCCCGGCCATCGAGCGCGCCAAGGGCTTCAAGGAGGTCATGGACGCCGAGCACAAGGACGACTGGAAGGTCGTCGTCAGCCAGACCGGTGACTTCACCCGCGCCGGCGGCAAGCAGGTCATGGCGGCCTTCCTGCAGTCCAACCCGGACATCAACGTCCTGTTCGCGCACAACGACGACATGGCCATCGGCGCCATCCAGTCCATCGAGGCGGCGGGCAAGAAGCCCGGCAAGGACATCCTGATCGTCTCGATCGACGGCGTGAAGGACGGCTTCGTGGCCATGTCCGAGGGCAAGATCAACGCCATCGTCGAGTGCAACCCGCTCCTCGGCCCCCAGCTGATGGACGTCGTGAAGAAGGTCAAGAACGGCGAGAAGGTCGAGCGCTGGATCAAGACCAAGGAGGGCGACTTCATGCAGGACCAGGCCAAGGCCGCGCTCCCGAGCCGCAAGTACTGACCGACGCACCCACCGGCAGGGAGCCTCCGGCCGACCGAGCGCCATCGGTCCCGGGGCTCCCTGCGGGCCTGAACCAATCAAGAGGAGCGCTGCCATGGCAGAGCCGCGGCCCGTCCTGGAAATGGCGGGCATAGTCAAGGAGTTCCCGGGGGTACGGGCTCTGTCGGGCGTCGACTTCCGGCTCTTCCCCGGCGAGATCCACGCCCTGATGGGCGAGAACGGGGCGGGCAAGTCCACCCTCATCAAGGTGCTGACCGGGGTGTACTCCCTGGACGGCGGCACGATCACGCTGGACGGCGCGTCCGTGCGTATCGCGAGCCCGCTGCAGGCCCAGCAGGCCGGCATCAGCACGGTCTACCAGGAGGTCAACCTCTGCCCCAACCTGTCGGTGGCGGAGAACATCTTCATCGGCCGTGAGCCCACCCGTATGGGCCGCATCCAGTGGAAGCGGCTGCGCCGGGAGGCCGCGGAGCTGGTGGACCGGCTCGGACTCGACATCGACGTCTCCGCCCCGCTGTCGTCGTACCCACTGGCCGTGCAGCAACTGGTCGCGATCGTCAGGTCGTTGAACACCGGCGGCGGCGACGGACCGGGCACCAAGGTGCTGATCCTCGACGAGCCGACGTCCAGCCTCGACCGCGACGAGGTCCTGCAACTGTTCGCGCTGATGCGGCGGTTGAAGGACGAGGGCGTGGCCATCCTGTTCGTGTCGCACTTCCTCGACCAGATCTACGAGATCTGCGACCGGATGACCGTGCTGCGCAACGGCACCCTGGTCGGCGAGCACATGGTGAGCGACCTCGACCAGGTCGGCCTCGTCCAGCTCATGCTCGGCAAGGCCATGGGCCAGCTCGACGAGCTCCAGGAGCAGCAGCAGCGCGCCGAGGCGGGCGAGGCCCTGCTGCACGCGGACGGCCTCGGCAAGACCGGCCGGATCGCGCCGTTCGACCTGGAGATCAAGAAGGGCGAGGTGATCGGGCTCGCCGGTCTGCTCGGTTCGGGACGCACCGAACTCGCCCGGCTGCTCTTCGGCGCCGACCAGCCGGACACCGGCACGGTGTCCATCGACGGCAAGCAGGTCTCGATGAGCGCCCCGAACGACGCGATCGGCGCGGGCGTCGCCTTCTGCTCCGAGAACCGCAAGAGCGAGGGCCTGGTGCCCGACCTCACGGTGCGGGAGAACATCATCCTGGCCCTGCAGGCCTCACGCGGCTGGACGCGGCCCATCCCGGCCGCCCAGCGCGACGAACTGGTCGCCAAGTACATCAAGGCCCTGGACATCCGCCCCGCCAACCCCGAGGCCAGGGTGGGCCAGCTCAGCGGCGGCAACCAGCAGAAGGTGCTGCTCGCCCGCTGGCTGATCACCCAGCCGAAGCTGCTGATCCTGGACGAGCCGACGCGCGGCATCGACATCGGCGCGAAGGCGGAGATCCAGAAGCTCGTCGTGTCCCTCTCCGAGGACGGGATGTCCGTGCTGTACATCGCGGCCGAGCTGGAGGAGGTACTCCGGCTCAGTCACACCATCGGGGTGCTGCGCGACCGCCGGCTGGTGGCGCAGATCGCCAACGGGCCCGAGATCACCACGAGCCGGATCCTGGAGACCATCGCGAGCGGAGAGCACCAGTGACCACGTCTTCGACCACCTCTTCCCGGTGGCGGGCGCTGACCCGGCACCATCTGTTCTGGCCGGTGGCGGTGCTCGTGCTCCTGCTGCTCGTCAACGTCCCCTTCACGCCGGACTTCTTCTCGATCAAGATGGCGGACGGCCACCTCTACGGCAGCCTCGTGTCGATCGTGCTGTTCGGGTCGCCGCTCATCCTGGTGGCGGTCGGCATGACCCTGGTCATCGCCACCGGCGGCATCGACCTCTCGGTCGGCGCCGTGGTCGCCATCACCGGAGCACTGGCCTGCTCCTACATCAGCGACCAGAAGGACCAGGGCGCGCTGTCCGGAGTGCTGCTCGCCATGGGCCTCGGCCTGCTCGCCGCGGTCGTCTGCGGTCTGTGGAACGGCTTCCTCGTCGCCCGGATGGGCATCCAGCCGATCATCGCCACCCTGATCATCATGGTCGCCGGCCGCGGTGTCGCCCAGCTGATCACCGACGGCCAGATCATCACCATCAACAGTGAGCCGTACAAGCTGATCGGCGGCGGCTACTGGCTGACGCTGCCGTTCTCCATCTTCGTGGTGGCCGCGGTCGTGGCCGTCACCGGGGCGCTGACCCGCCGCACGGCGCTCGGCCTGCTGGTGGAGGCCGTCGGCGGCAACGCCGAGGCGAGCCGCCTGGTCGGCATCAGGTCCCGTCGCATCAAGATCCTGGTCTACATGTTCTGCGCGCTCTGCGCGGGCATCGCCGGCCTGATGATCAGCTCCAACACCTCGGCCGCCGACGGCAACAACGCTGGCCTGTGGATCGAACTCGACGCGATCCTCGCCGTGGTGATCGGCGGCACCTCGCTGCTGGGCGGCCGGTTCTCCATCGGCGGCACGGTGGTCGGCGCCCTCGTCATCCAGACGCTGACCACCACGATCTACACCATCGGCGTGCCGACCCAGACCAACCTGGTCTTCAAGGCCGCCGTCGTCATCGTCGTCTGCCTGCTGCAGTCCCCGAAGTTCCGCGACAAGGTCTTCGGCGCGAAGTTCGCCGCCCGGTTCGGCGCGAAGAGCGGCGCCAAGCCGGCCGCGACCCCGGCGGACCCCGCCGCGGCGACCGAGGCCGCTCCCAAGATGGAGGTGTCGTGATGAGCGCGACCACCCAGAGCCCCACGGCCTCCGACAGCCGTACCCCGTCCAAGGCCGCGCGTCTGCTCGGCGACCGGCGGCTGCCCGTCGGCGTGACGGCCCTGCTGTTCCTCGTGATGTACGGGGTGGGCCTCGGCCGCTACCAGTTCTACGGGTTCGCCGAACCGCAGGTCTTCCTGAACCTGTTCATCGACAACGGCTATCTGCTGGTCGCCGCGGTCGGCGTCACCTTCGTCATCCTGTCCGGCGGCATCGACCTCTCCGTAGGGTCGATGATCGGCTTCACGACGATGTTCACGGCCTGGCTGGTGGAGCGCCAGGGGCTGCCGATCGTCGTCGTGATCCCCATGGCGCTGGCGGTGGGGGCCTTCGGCGGCTTCCTGATGGGCTATGTGATCCACAACTTCGAGATCCAGCCCTTCATCGTGACCCTCGCCGGTCTCTTCCTCTTCCGCGGTCTGTGCCTGGTCATCAGCAAGGAGTCGATCTCGATCGGCGACGCCTCGGTGAGCAGCATGGCCCAGGCGCAGGTGTCGCTGGGGATGGGCTTCGTGTCGATCGGCGCGATCGTCTCGCTGGTGGTCCTCGCCGTGGCGTTCTACGTCCTGCACTACACGCGCTTCGGGCGCCGGGTGTACGCGATCGGCGGCAACGAGCAGTCGGCCATGCTGATGGGCCTTCCGCAGGGCGGCACGAAGATCGCCGTGTACACGGTGAGCGGGTTCTGCTCGGCGCTCGCCGGTCTCCTGTTCACCCTCTACATCCAGTCCGGCGACCCGCTGCACGCCACCGGCATGGAGCTCGACGCGATCGCCGCGGTCGTCATCGGCGGCACGCTGCTGACCGGCGGCTCCGGCTATGTGCTGGGAACCCTGTTCGGCGTGCTGGTGCTCGGTCTCATCAAGAGCATCATCCAGTTCGAGGGCACGCTGAGCTCCTGGTGGACGAAGATCGCCACCGGTGTGCTGCTGTGCGCGTTCATCCTGGTCCAGCGCTTCATGACGACCCGGAAGAAGACCTGAGCCGAAGAGCGGTCCCCGAGCGGTCCCGCAATCACTGAAGCGGTCCTGAGCGGTCCTGAGCGGTCCTGAGCGGTCCTGAGCGGTCCTGAGCGGCCCCGAGCGTGCTGTGCCGGCCGCTCGGGGCCGCTTTCGCCGTCACCCGTCCGGCGACAGGAGGGCGGAGACGCCCGTCTTGAAGGTGACCCACACCGTCTTGCCGACGGCGTGCTCGGTGACGCCCAGGTCGTCCGAGAGCTCCCGGGCCAGGTACAGGCCCCGGCCCGAGCACGCGTCCTCGGTCGGCGGGGCCGCCGGCGCGGGCCGGTCGCCGGTGTCGCGCACCGCGAGCCGCAGCAGATGGCCGTCGAGAGTCAGCGTCACGCAGTACTGCCGGCCCGGGGGCGCGCCGTGCAGCAGGGCGTTCGTGGCGAGCTCCGACGCGCACAGCTTGACGTCGTCTAGCCGGTCGACGCAGCCCCACTCCGTGAGGGCCTGCGCGACGAACGCGCGTGCGGCCCCCACGGAGGTGCGCGTGCGGGGGAATCGACGTTGCCGTGACTGGTGCCGGGACAGGGGCACGGGGGCACCTCCATGGTTCAGGGGCGTCCTGCGGCGAGACCTTACTGTTGTTCGCGAAAGGTAACAAGGTCGCCAGGGGTGGCTGAGGGTGGCTGAGGGTGGCGGTTGGCGGATGAGGCAAGTCGCCTACCGTGTAGGGCGGCAGGGTCGCAGGAACGGTCGGCCGTACAGGAGGACGTCGTGGGTGGGAGCGGTTGGGTCAGCACGTCGTTGCCGTATCTGACGCCATGGGACCCCGGACGGGGCGACGCCTGGGCGGCCGAGGCGGCGGCGCAGGGCCGGCGCGGCGGTCAGCGCATCGTGCACGCCGGCGAGACGCCCGCGCCCGCCGAGGTCGCGGCGCTGCTCGGCGTCCCGGAGGGCGACCCGGTCGTGGTGCGCCGGCGGCTGATCCTCCTCGACGACGAGCCCAGCGAGCTCACCGACACGTACTACCCGGTCGCCATAGCCGCCGGCACCCGTCTCGCCGGCATGGCCAAGATCCCCGGCGGTGCGCTCACGCTGCTCGCCGAGCTCGGGCACGTCGGCGTCCTCGTCCGGGAGGACGTGACGGCCGGGATGCCCGACGAGGAGGAGCGCCGCGCCCTTCGAACCGCCGCCGAGGAACCGGTCCTGCGGCTGGTCCGGCTCACGCTCGACCGCGACGACCGGCCGATCCAGGTCGACCGTATGGTGATGCCTGCCCTCCGGCAGAGGCTGCGCTACCAGATCAGGATCGGATGACCGTGCCCAAGGCAGAACCGGAAGCCGTCGACCGCCGCTCCCTCCACGAGCGCATCGCGGCCGATCTGCGCGACGACATCATGAGCGGAGAGCTCGCTCCCGGCGCCAACCTGCCCACCACCGCGCAGCTGAAGGAACGGTTCGGGGCGTCCAGCGCCACGGTCCAGAAAGCTCTGCGACTCCTCAAGGAGGAGCTCCTGGTGGTCGGGCGCGCGGGCGCCGCCGTCACCGTCCGAGCGCACCGCCGGCGCACGGTCAGGCCCGCCGACCTCGCGCGGCCCGCAGAGCCCGGGACGCCCTACCGCTGGCTCACCGAGGCCGCCAAGCACGGCACCCACGCCCGCACCGAGCTCCTCGAGGTCGCGGAGCGCCGCCCGCCCGCCGACGTCCGCGCCGCCCTGGACCTTCCGGCGGACGGCGCCGCCCTGCTGCGGAGCCAGATCCTCCTGGTCGACGACGAGCCGGCCGAGCTGGTCGAGTCCTACTACCCACTGGACATCGCCCGAGGCACGCCCCTGGCCGAGCGCCGCCGGATCAGGGGCGGCGCCCCCGCCCTGCTGACCGAGCTCGGTCACCCGCCCCGGCGGAGCACGGACCGCGTCTCGGCCCGCGTCCCCACCCAGAACCAGTACCAGGCACTCCGGCTCACCGGCGGCATGCCGGTGCTGCGCACCCTGCGCGTCGTCCGCGGCGACGACGGCCGTCCCGTCGAGGTGACCGTCATGGTGAAAGCGGGCCATCTCTACGAGCTGCAGTACGAGTTCACCTCGCAGGAACCGCAGGAACCGCAGGAGCCGCAGGAGCCGGACGGACCTTAGGGGTTGCCGCCCTCCGTCGCCAGCATCCGCTGCAGCAGCGCTCGCAGCACCACCCGCTCCTGCTCCGCCAGTCCCGCCAGCGGCTCCCGGGCGAACCGCAGCGACTCGCGCAGCCCCTTGGCGATGTCGCGGCCCTCGTCCGTCGCCGCCGCCAGCTTCACCCGGCGGTCGGCCGGGTCGGGGCGGCGTTCGACCAGGCCGCGGGACTCCAGGCGGTCGACGATGCCGGTCACGTTGGACGGCTCGCACTTCAGCTTCTGCGCCAGCTTGCGCATCGGCAGCGGCTCCAGCGAGAGCAGGCTCAGCAGCCGGGCCTGCGCCCCGGTGAGGGAGTGGTCGGCGGCGGCCTCCTCGTAGTCCTCGTAGAAACGCGCCACGACCTCGCCGATCAGCTCGACGACCTCCATGGTCAGGGCGTCGGGCAGGGAGGTGGGACCAGCTGGGCGAGAGGTCGGATGTGAGGCGGCCATGGATCCAGGGTACCCGTTTACTTGACATCCTGAAATATTCAGGAGCATGGTTGTTTCAGGTAGTGAAGCATTTTCGTACCGCATGATTCGCAGGATTCTCCCGCACGTGAAAGGCAGCCCCCCATGACTGACTCGGCCCTCCCCTCCACCGGCCGCGAATGGCGTCTGCTCAGCCGTCCCGTCGGCTGGCCGAAGCCCGAGGACTTCGAGCTGGCCGAGACGGAGATCCGCCGGCCCGGTCCGGGTGAGGTGCTGGTGCGCAACGCGTACGTCTCCGTCGACCCCTACATGCGCGGCCGCATGAGCAGCGCCAAGTCCTATGTCGCCCCCTTCGAGCTGGGCAAGCCCATGCAGGGCGGGGCGGTCGGCGAGGTCGTCGCCTCCGAGGCCGAGGGCATCGCGCCCGGCGACCACGTCCTGCACTTCGGCGGCTGGCGCGAGTACGCGGTCTTCGACGCCAAGCAGGCCGTCAAGGTCGACCCGGACGCCGCGCCCCTGTCCGCCTACCTCGGCGTCCTCGGCATGACCGGCCTCACCGCCTACGCCGGACTGCTGCGCACCGCCTCCTTCAAGGAGGGCGACTCCGTCTTCGTGTCGGGCGCGGCCGGCGCCGTCGGCAGTCAGGTCGGCCAGATCGCCCGGCTCAAGGGCGCCTCCCGGGTCATCGGCTCGGCCGGCTCCGACGACAAGGTCAAGCTCCTGGTCGAGGAGTACGGCTTCGACGCCGCCTTCAACTACAAGAACGGCCCCGTGGCCGAGCAGCTGCGCGACGCCGCCCCCGACGGGATCGACGTCTACTTCGACAACGTCGGCGGCGACCATCTCGAGGCGGCCATCGGCTCCCTCAACGAGAAGGGCCGCATCGCGATCTGCGGCATGATCTCCGTCTACAACAACACCGAGCCGGCCCCCGGCCCGAAGAACCTCGCGCGCCTCATCCAGACCCGCGGCCGCATCGAGGGTCTCCTCGTCGGCGACCACTACGACCTGCAGCCGCAGTTCGTCCAGGAGGTCGGCGCCTGGGTCCGCTCCGGTGAGCTGAAGTACCGCGAGACGGTCGTCGAGGGCATCGAGAACAACCTCGAGGCGTTCCTCGGCGTCCTGCGCGGCGACAACACCGGAAAGATGATCGTCAAGCTCTGACCCCGACCGCCCGGACCCCCGGCCCGGCCGTCACGCGCCGCGCGGGCCGCACCTCTGGACGTGGGGTGCGGCCCGCGCTCCGCCGTATGCCGGGAGCGCAGGCCGGGAGCGCTCGCCGTGGTGCGCACCGCCCGTCCCGCCGCCCCCACCGGCCGCCTCCACCGGCCGCCCGCCGTCAGGACCGTGCCAGGGCCGCGGTGTGCACCGCCCGCGCCAGCCGGTCGTTCTCCGGCGCCGCACCGCCCGGGAAGGCGAACCGGCGGCGTGTGTAGCCGTAGGCGAGCCCGCTGCGCGGGTCCGCGAAGGCCTGGCAGCCGCCCGCCCCGCTGTGCCCGAACGCGCCGACGCCGAGGAAGGGGTACCAGTTGTCGGCGGTCGCCTGGAAGCCCAGCCCGTACGCCTTGTGCGAGCGTGCCACGACGTCGTAGCCCACCGAGTGCAGCTGCCCGAACTCCGCCGCCGTGTCCTCCTTCAGCAGCGGCGCCTTCCCGTCGGTCTCGCTGATCGCCGCCGCGTACATGCCGGCCAGTCCGCGTGCCGACGCCACCCCGCCCACGGAGGCCGGCCCCCGGGACCGGATCAGCGGGTCGTTGGGCAGCAGTTCGAGGTCGGTCGGCTGGGCGCCGTGCCGGTTGAAGGCGACGGCGGCCAGGGTGTGCGGCCCGCCGGGCAGGGCGTCCAGCAGCGCCCGCTGCTCGGCGGTCGGCGCCATCGGCTGCGCGGTGCGGAACCGCGGTTCGTGCGCGGCCGGCAGTCCCAGGAAGAAGTCCAGCCCGTACGGGACGCGTACCCGCTCCGCGTACACCTCCTGCAGGGTGCGTCCGGTGGCCCGCCGGACGACCTCGCCGGTGAGCGCGCCGATGACCAGCGCGTGGTAGCCGAAGGCGGTGCCCGGCCGCCAGAACGGCCGCTGGTCGGCCAGGCGTTCGGCGAGCTGCCGGTCGTCGGCCAGCTCCTGCGGAGAGAACCCGCCGTCCGTGCCGACCACCCCCGCCCGGTGCGCGAGCAGCTCCCGCAGGGTCAGCGCCCCCTTGCCCTCGGCGGCGAACTCCGGCCAGTAGTAGGTGACTTTGCGGTCCAGCTCCAGGGTGCCCTCCTGGACCAGCAGAGCGACCACCAGATGGGCGGCGCCCTTGGTGGACGAGTAGACCCCGTAGAGGGAGTCGGGTCCGGCGCCGTCCGCGGACGCCCACAGGTCGACGACCCGCCGGCCGTGCACATACGCACACAACTGGCCTTCGTAGTCAGGCTGTTCCTCCGCCACGAACGCGGCGAACTCCTCCCGCACCGCTTCGAATCCTTCGGCGACGCTGCCGTGGATCTCCTTCGTCGTCCGAGTCAATCGAGTCATCCGTTCTCCTCAACCAGCCCGCTGCTTGCCTGTGTCCTGGTGATCGACGCCTGTGCGACCTGCGGGAACTGCCCTTCGGACGATTCCGGACATGGGGTTCCGGGATCGTTGCTTCCGGAGATCGGTACGGCGGGGTGTGCCTGTTCGACTCAACTGCGGCAGGGGGGCGTTGGTGTCACCGATGCCCCGGATGGCCCATCGGGGCCCCCTCGGGCGCCCGGTTATGAGGTGAGCATGGCCGATAGAGTTCGGTCATGCGCGATCTCGGGGTGGGTTTCCGGTACCTGCTGAAGGGCCAGCGGTGGGTGGCCCGGCACGGCAGGCAGTACGGGTTCGGGCTGGTCCCCGGCCTGATCACGCTCGTCCTCTACCTCGCGGCCCTGGTGGCGCTCGCGGTGTGGGGCGAGGACTTCGTGGGGTGGGCGACGCCGTTCGCCGACGACTGGTCCAGCCCCTGGATCGGCCTTTTCCGCGGCCTCCTCACCGCCGTGCTGTTCGCTCTCGGCCTTCTCCTCGCCGTCCTGACCTTCACCGCCGTGACCCTGCTCATCGGGCAGCCCTTCTACGAGAGCCTCTCCGAGCGGGTCGACCGGGACGTCTCGCCCGACGGCACGGCCCCCGAGTCCGGGCTGCCGCTCTGGCGGGAACTGTGGATCTCCGCCCGGGACAGCCTGCGCGTCCTGGCCCGCGCGCTGGTGTGGGCGGTGCTGCTGTTCGCCCTCGGGTTCGTGCCGGTCGTCGGCCAGACGGTCGTGCCGGTGCTCGGGTTCTTCGTCACCGGCTTCTTCCTCACCGAGGAGCTCGCCGCCGTCGCCCTCCAGCGCCGCGACGTCGACCTGCGCGCCCGCCTCGCCCTGTTCCGCACCCGCAAGACGCTGATCTGGGGCTTCGGCACCCCCCTGGGGCTGGCCTTCCTGGTCCCGTTCGTCGCCGTGTTCCTGATGCCGGGCGCGGTCGCCGGGGCCACCCTGCTCGCCCGCGAACTGCTCGGCGAGGAGATCGCCGAGGGAGACGGGGCGGACGACACGGACGCGGCGGACGACGGAGACGGCGCCGGCGCGTCCCACGCGTCCGGGCGGCCCGGCGCCACGAGCCGGTGACACCGCCGCTCCGAACGGCGACGAGGGAACGGCGCCCCGGCGGAGACGGTCGTCCCGTCGGCGTGGGGGGACGAGGCGGACGACCGGTGGTTCTTTGTGAAGGGTTCGTACGAAATCCAGGCGGGCCGCTCGAACCCCGACCGGAGGAACACCGCGCCGATTAACGTGTGATCAGGCGATCACCGCCCCCTTGAACAGCCCCGGTCCGGGACCTGACCCCTGGACCGGGGCAATGCTTTTCTCCGGGCCCGGCCGACCCCTCGGCTTCCGCGGGCCTACCGGGCCGAGAAGCCGTACACCGTCTGCGACCGGTAGACCTCGCCCGGCCGCAGGACCGTGCTCGGGAACTCCGGGCGGTTCGGCGAGTCGGGGAAGTGCTGGGTCTCCAGCGCGACGCCCTGGCCGGGCATGAACGGCTCGCCGAGGTGGTCGGCGGTGTACAGCTGGAGCCCCGGCTCGGTCGTCGCCACCGTCAGCACCCGTCCGGACGCCGGGTCGTGCAGCTCGGCCACCTCCGCCGGCGCCTCCGTGACGCCCTTGTCGAGCACGAAGTTGTGGTCGTAGCCGGCGTCGACCTTGCGCGACGCGCGGAAGTCGAAGCGGGTGTCCGCGACCGGCGCGAGCTCCCCGGTCGGGATCAGGTCACCGTCCACCGGCGTGTAGCGGGAGGCGGCCAGCCGCAGCTCGTGCCCGCCGGCGCCGCCGCTGCCGGGACCGCCGAGGTTGAAGTAGCTGTGGTTGGTCAGGTTCACCGTCGTCGGCGCGTCCGTGACCGCCTCGTACACGAGGCGCAGCGCCCCCGACGCGTCGAGCGTGTACGTCGCCGACACCTCCAGTCGGCCCGGGAAGCCCTCCTCGCCGTGCGCGCTGACCCGGCTCAGCCGCAGCCCGTGCTCGACCGGCTCCACCTCCCACACCCGCTTGTCGAAGCCGCGGGCGCCGCCGTGCAGGGAGTTCGGCGCGTTGTTGGGCTCCAGGGCGTACGTCAGGCCGTCCAGCCGGAAGCGGGCGTGCGCGATCCGGTTGGCGTACCGCCCGACCAGCGCGCCGAGGTAGGGCTCGGGGTGGGTGAGATAGCCGTCCAGATCCGCGAACCCCAGGACCACGTCCGCCGGGAGGCCGTCACGGTCGGGGACCTCGACGGACTGCACGATCCCGCCGTAGGACAGGACCCGCACCCGGGTGCCCGCCCGCTCCAGGGTCCAGCGGTGCACCGCGGTGCCGTCGGAAAGTGTTCCGAAGTGTTCGCTCATGGGCGGAACTTTAGGGCCTGTCGTTCGGATCAGCTCGCAGGGCATCGGCGGGGCTTGACGATGCCCCCCGCGTCTGCGGGGTGATCCCAACGGCCGGCCCTGGGTCATGAGGTCTTCGCGGTGACCTTGCGATACGCCATCTCCGCGAGCCGCGCCTGCCCGTCCTTGCTCGGATGGAACCAGTCCCAGTGACTCAGCTGGTCCGTGCCGAACCGGAAGTCGTACACCGCTCCGCCGTCGAACCGGCACCGCGCGTCCTTCGCGCAGACCTCCTTCAGCACCGTGTTGTACGCCTCCACCCGCTTCTGGACCGTCGCCCGCCGCAGCGTCGCCGCCGAGTCCAGCGCGTCCGCGTCGCCCAGCATCGACGGGCAGAGGCCCAGCTTCCACACCTGCTTGCCCAGCGCGTTCGTCCGCCCCTGCGACCACAGCCGCTTGAGGTTCGGCACGCTCGCCACGTACACCTGCGCCTTGGGCAGCGCGCGCCGCAGCGTGCCGAGCGCCTCCTCGAACTGGGCGCGGAAGTCCGCCACCGAGGTCATCGCCGCCGTCGACTGCCGGCACGCGTCGTTCGCGCCCGCCATCACCGCCACCAGCTGCGGCTTCTCCGCCGCCGCCCGCACCATCTGGGCCGGCAGGTCCGCCATCCGCGCCCCGGTCTCGGCATGGTTCCAGCTGTGCGTGGCCGCCTTCGCCGCGCCCAGCAGGCGGACGGCGAGACTGTTCACCTCGGCGCTGCTGCCGGTCGCCCAGGACACCTCGGGGCAGTCCGCGAGGACGCCGCAGGCGTCGAAGCCGCGCGTGATCGAGTCGCCCACCGCCGCCACCGAGTCGGGGCTGGAGTCCCACAGCGACGTCGGCGACGGCTTCGCCTGCCGGGACCGGGTGCCCGACGCCCCCGCGTCGCCCCCCTGCGCGTCGCAGCCGGCCAGCCCCAGGACGGCCGCCGTCGTGCCCGCGAGCAGGGCCCGCGCGTGCCGGTTCCGCATCCGCATCCGCTGGTGTCCCCTCGACTTCGCCGACTCTGTCCGATCTCCGAACACGCTCTCCTCATGACAACGCACGGGAGTTCCCGGCGAATGACACCCACAAGAGGGAACGCTCCATGCCCGCACAGGCGTCCTGCCGAGTGAAAGGCGGACGTTTCACGGCACTGGGACCGACGGTACGTCACACTCCTTGCGCCGCCGCACGGTAGCCTCGCCATCAGCGCGGCTGCCTGCCACCGCCGCCCTGTCAGCCTGCAAGACTGTCCCGCTCTGCCCGGAGGTCCCGGTGACGACACGTGGAGTTCTGTACGTGCACTCCGCGCCGCGCGCGCTGTGCCCGCACGTCGAATGGGCCGTCGCCGGGGTGCTCGGCACACGCGTCAGCCTCGACTGGATCCGGCAGCCCGCCGCGCCCGGCACCTGGCGCTCGGAGTTCTCCTGGAAGGGCGAGGCCGGCACGGCCTCCAAGCTGGCCTCCGCGCTGCGCGGCTGGCAGATGCTGCGCTTCGAAGTCACCGCCGAGCCCTGTGCCACGGCCGAGGGCGAGCGCTACAGCTGTACCCCCGACCTGGGCATCTTTCACGCCGTCACCGGCATCCACGGCGACATCCTGATCCCCGAGGACCGGCTGCGCGCCGCCCTGCTGCGCAGCCGGCGCGGCGAGACGGACCTCGAGGCCGAACTCTCCAAGCTCCTCGGCAAACCGTGGGACGACGAGCTGGAGTCGTTCCGGCACGCGGGTGAGGGAGCCCCGGTGCGCTGGCTGCACCAGGTGGTGTGACCCGCCCCCTCTCCCGGGGGCCGCGTGAAACCGTGCGATCAGCCCCGCCGGAGCGCGGCCGGCCCTCCGACGCCGAGTGGCCCGAACCCCGTAGGGGTCCGGGCCACTTCGCGTGGACGGCGCGGATCAGACCGTCCGGAACGCCAGGACGACGTTGTGCCCGCCGAACCCGAACGAGTCGTTCAGGGCGGCGATACGGCCCTCGACGGGCAGCTTGCGCGCCTCGCCGCGCACGATGTCCGCGTTCGCCTCGGCCTCGGGGTCGAGGTTCTCGACGTTGATGGTGGGCGGGGCGATCCGGTTGTACAGCGCGAGGACCGTGGCGACGGACTCGACGCCGCCCGCGCCGCCCAGCAGGTGACCGGTCATGGACTTGGTCGCGGAGACCGCGAAGTGGTCCGCGTCGTCGCCGAAGACCTTGCGCAGCGCCTTCAGTTCGGCCACGTCACCGGCCGGCGTGGAGGTGGCGTGCGCGTTGACGTGCACGATCTCCGCCGGGTTCAGGTCGGTGTTGTCCAGCAGGTTCTGCAGGGCGTGCGCGATGCCGCGGCCCTCGGGCTCCGGCTGCACGATGTCGTGGCTGTCGGCCGAGATGCCCTGGCCTACGGCCTCGGCGTACACCCGGGCGCCGCGCGCGGCGGCGTGCTCCGCGGACTCCAGGACGATCACACCGGCGCCCTCGCCCATGACGAAGCCGTCGCGGGCGACGTCGTAGGGACGCGAGGCGGCCTGCGGGTTCTCGTTGTTCTTGGACATCGCCATCATGTTGCCGAACGCGGCGATGGGCAGCGGGTGGATCGCCGCCTCGGTGCCGCCGGCCACGACGACGTCGGCGCGGCCCGTGCGGATCATCTCGATGGCGTAGCCGATGGCCTCCGCGCCCGACGCGCACGCCGAGACCGGCGTGTGCACGCCCGCGCGGGCGCCCACGAGCAGACCCACGTTGGCGGACGGGCTGTTCGGCATCAGCATGGGCACGGTGTGCGGGGAGACGCGGCGGACGCCCTTCTCCTTCAGCACGTCGTACTGGTCGAGCAGGGTGGTCACGCCGCCGATGCCGGAGGCGATGACCGCGCCGAGCCGGTCGGGGTCGACCTTGCCGTCACTGCCGTCCTCACCGGCCTTGCCGGAGAACCCGGCGTCCTTCCAGGCTTCCTGGGCCGCGATCAGCGCGAACTGCGCCGAGCGGTCCAGCTTGCGGGCCTGCGGCCGCGGAATGACCTCGAGGGGCTCCACCGCGACCGGGGCCGCGATCTTGACGGCCTGATCGGCCGCCCACTCCTGGGACAGTGCCCTGACGCCGGACTTGCCGGCGACGAGGCCCTCCCAGGTAGAGGCTGCGTCGCCACCCAGCGGTGTGGTTGCGCCGATACCGGTGACGACCACGGTGCGATTGGTCGGGCTCACGGATTCTTTCTCCAACGTTGCGAGGAGGACTGCCCCCGCCTCAGCGGGGAGAACGGCGCCACCGCCGGGTGGCGGGGCAGTTCAGCCCAGGTGATCGGTAGATCAGGCCTGGTGCTTGAGGATGTAGCTCGTCGCGTCGCCGACGGTCTTGAGGTTCTTGACGTCCTCGTCCGGGATCTTGACGTCGAAGCGCTCTTCGGCGGCGACGACGACCTCGACCATGGACAGCGAGTCGACGTCCAGGTCGTCGGTGAAGGACTTGTCCAGCTGGACGTCCTCAACCGGGATGCCGGCGATCTCGTTCACGATGTCGGCGAGACCGGCGACGATCTCTTCCTGAGTGGCGGCCATGTGGCGCTCCTTCTTTGCTTTTCCAGAGGGTGTGGCTGGGGGTGTTTCCCGTCCCGGACCGGATGATCCGGCACGGAGTGCCTAGGGGAGGGTAACGACAGTGGCTGCGTAGACGAGACCCGCCCCGAATCCGATGACGAGCGCGGTGTCGCCGCTCTTCGCCTGACCGGTCGCCAGAAGCCGCTCCATCGCGAGCGGGATCGAGGCGGCCGAGGTGTTGCCGGTGGTGCGCACGTCACGGGCGACCGTGACGGTCTCCGGCAGCTTGAGAGTCTTCACCATCGAGTCGATGATCCGCTCGTTGGCCTGGTGCGGGATGAAGACGTCCAGTTCGTCGGCGGTGATGCCGGCGGCGTCCAGCGCCTCCTTGGCGACCTTCGCCATCTCGAACACGGCCCAGCGGAAGACCGCCTGGCCCTCCTGCGTGATCGCCGGGAACTTGACGTTGCCCTTGCTGTCGAGCGGGAGCTTGGTGACGTCCCCGACGTGGAACTCGTTCCACGGCACGGTCTGCTTGATGGTCTCGGACTTGTCGCCCTCCGAGCCCCACACGGTCGGGCCGATGTGCGGTTCGTCGGACGGACCGACGACGACCGCGCCCGCGCCGTCGCCGAACAGGAAGGCCGTCGCACGGTCCTCCAGGTCGGTGAGGTCGGACAGCCGTTCCACGCCGATGACGAGCACGTACTCGGCGGAACCCTCCACCACCATGCCCTTGGCGAGGGTCAGGCCGTAGCCGAAGCCCGCACAGCCGGCCGAGATGTCGAACGCGGCGGCCTTGTTGGTGCCGAGCTTGTCGGCGATCTCGGTTGCCACGGCCGGGGTCTGCTTGAAGTGCGAGACGGTCGAGACGACCACCGCGCCGATCTGCTCGGCGGTGATGCCGGCGTCGGCGATCGCCTTGCCGGACGCCTCGACCGACATGGCGGCGACGGTCTCCTCGTCGTTCGCCCAGTGCCGGGTCTCGATGCCGGAGCGCGAACGGATCCATTCGTCGGACGAGTCGATCGTCTCCAGGATCACCTCGTTGGGCACGACCCGGGTCGGCCGGTAGCCGCCGACGCCGAGGATGCGCGCGTACGGGGAGCCCTTACTGGGCTTGATCTTCGCCATCAGGGCTCCTCAGGCGACGCCGTGCTCGGCGATGAGCTCGCGAGCGGCGTCGAGATCGTCGGGGGTCTTCAGCGCCAGCGTCTTCACGCCCGGCAGGGCGCGCTTGGCGAGGCCGACCAGGGTGCCGCCGGGGGAGACCTCGATGAGCGCGGTCGCGCCGAGCTCCTTGAAGGTCTCCATGCACAGGTCCCAGCGGACCGGGTTGGCGACCTGGCCGACCAGCCGGTCCAGGATCTCGGCGCCGGTGGACACGGACCGCCCGTCCTTGTTGGAGACGTAACGGACCGTCGGGTCGGCCGGGGCGAGCTCCGCGGCAGCCTTGGCCAGGGACTCGACGGCCGGCGCCATGTGGCGGGTGTGGAACGCGCCGGCGACCTTCAGCGGAACGACCTTGCGGACGCCCTCCGGCTTGTCCTCGTTCAGCGCGGCGAGCTGCTCCAGCGTGCCCGCGGCGACGATCTGGCCCGCGCCGTTGATGTTCGCCGGGGTCAGCCCCAGCTTCTCCAGGTGCGCGACGGAGACCTCGGGGTCGCCGCCGAGCAGCGCGGACATGCCGGTCTCGGTGATCGCGGCGGCGTCGGCCATGGCCAGGCCGCGCCTGCGGACCAGGCCCAGCGCGGCGGTGTCGTCGAGGACGCCCGCGAAGACGGCCGCGGTGATCTCGCCGACGCTGTGGCCCGCGACGGCGCCGGGCGTGATGTCGCCGAGCGCCGCGGCGGAGACGAGCCCGGCCGCCACGAGCAGCGGCTGGGCGATCGCGGTGTCGCGGATCTCGTCCGCGTCGGCGTTCGTGCCGTAGTGCACCAGGTCGAGATCGATGGCCGTCGACAGGGCACGCAGACGGTCCTCGACACCGGGAAGGTCGAGCCAGGGAGTCAGGAAGCCGGGCGTCTGGGCGCCCTGGCCGGGAGCGACGAGTACGAGCACTCTCACACTCTCTCTTGGGGACGGCCGAAGCCGCCCGTGGGGACAGGGACGAAGAACGGCAGGGGGTTTTGTGGACCCCCGACAAAAAGCTAGCTCTGAGGATCTCCATCGACCAGACGCCCCAGGATCAGCGCGATCCGGAGCGTGAACGCGGAGCGTACATCCGAAGGCGACCACCCGGTGACGTCAGTCACACGTCGAAGCCGGTAGCGCACGGTGTTCGGATGCACGAAGAGCATCCGGGCGGCCCCTTCGAGACTGGACGCCTGTTCGAGATAGACGGAGAGCGTCTCCAGGAGCGCCGACCCCGCCTCCTCCAGCGGTCTGTAGATCTCCTCCACCAACTGCTCGCGCGCGCCGGGATCGCCGGCGATCGCGCGCTCCGGGAGGAGATCGTCCGCCAGGACCGGCCGGGGTGCGTCCTGCCAGGCGGAACACGCCTTGAGCCCGGCCGCGGCGGCCTGTGCGGACCGGGTCGCGGCGAGCAGGTCGGGCACGACGGGCCCGGCCACCACCGGGCCGGCGGCGAACGGCCCGATGAGGGACTTGGCGACGGCCAGCGGGTTGTCGCTGCCGCCGGCGATCACCACCAGCCGGGAGCCGAGGACCCCGGTGAGCACCTGGAGCTTGGAGTGCCGCGAGGCCCGCCGGATGGCCTCCACGGTCAGTTCCGAGTCGCCGTCCGGGGCGGTGCCGAGGACGACGCACACGTGCTCCGGCGAGTTCCAGCCGAGCGCGGCGGCCCGGCTCACGGCCCCCTCGTCGGCCTCGCCGCTGAGGACGGCGTTCACGACGAGCGACTCGAGCCGGGCGTCCCAGGCGCCGCGGGCCTCGGCGGCCTGGGCGTAGACCTGTGCGGTGGCGAACGCGATCTCCCGGGCGTACACCAGCAGCGCCTCGCGCAGCACGTTCTCGTCACCGGGGGCCGCGACCTCGTCGATCGCGGACTCCATGACCTCGATGGTGGTGCGCACCATCTCCACCGTCTGGCGCAGCGTGATGGCCCGGGTCAGCTCGCGCGGCGCCGTGCCGAAGACATCCGTGGAGATGGCCTGCGGGGCGTCCGGATGCCGGAACCACTCGGTGAAGGCGGCGATGCCCGCCTGGGCGACCAGCCCGATCCAGGAACGGTTCTCCGGTGGCATCGCCCGGTACCACGGCAGTGTCTCGTCCATCCTCGCGATGGCCTGGGCGGCGAGGCTCCCGGAGGACTTCACCAGCCGCTTCAGCGTCGCGGGGTGGGAGTGGACGGCGTGCGCCGCGGGTTCGGGATGACTGGTTTCGGGTTCGGGCACGGGACAAGACTGCCTCATCGGGGCGGCGGCGTGTGCCGCCGGGTCGCAGGTGGGGACGTCCTGTCGCGGCCGGACGGTCCGCCCCCGACCCGCTTCCGGCCCGCTTCCGATCGGCTCCCGGACCTTTCCCCCGCGCGCCCGTCGCGGCCCGGCCCCTACGGCCCGCCGACGGGTCTACCGTGGTCGCGTGATGGACGTACGGCGCGCCGACGAGCGCTTTCGGGGCGGGGACCGGTCGGCCGGGATCGACACCCGGCACGCCTTCTCCTTCGGCCCCCACTACGACCCCGACAACCTCCGCTTCGGCGCGCTGATCGCCTGCAACGAGGAACGCCTCGCGCCCGGCGCCGGCTTCGACGAGCATCCCCACAGCCACACCGAGATCGTGACCTGGGTGATCGAGGGGGAGCTGACCCACCGCGACTCGGCCGGCCACGAGACGCGGGTCCGCGCCGGAGACGTGCAGCGGCTCAGCTCCGCGGCCGGCGTACGCCACGTGGAACGCAACGACGCCGACGTCCCGCTGGCCTTCGTGCAGATGTGGCTGGCCCCGCTGGTGGCCGGCGGCGACCCGTCCTACGACATCGTCCGCGGCATCGCCGACGCCACCCCGTACGCCGTCCCCGAGTCCGGCGCGATGCTGCACGTGCGGCGCCTCGGCGCGGGGGAGCGGACGGCCGTCCCGGACGCGGAGCACGTCTACGTGCACGTCGTGCGCGGCGAGGTGCGGCTGGACGGCGAGAAGCTGGGACCGGGCGACGCGGCCCGCGTCACGGACGCCGAGGACCTCGAGGCCGTGGGGCTGAGCAGCGCCGAGCTGCTGGTCTGGGAGATGGCCCGCCCGCCCGCGGCGACTACACCTCGGCCAGCACCGCGTCCGTGAACGGCGGCCAGGCCTCGACGGCCCACGGTCCGAAGGCGCGGTCGGTGAGCGCGACGGCCGCGACGCCCGCCTCGGGGTCCACCCACAGGAACGTGCCGGACTGGCCGAAGTGCCCGAACGTGCGCGGCGACGACGAACCACCCGTCCAGTGCGGCGACTTGGAGTCGCGGATCTCGAAGCCGAGCCCCCAGTCGTTGGGGTTCTGGTGCCCGTACCCCGGCAGGACGCCCTTCGTCCCCGGGTACTGCACGGTCATCGCCGCCGCCACCGTCCGCGGATCCAGCAGCCGCGGCGACTGCAGCTCGGCCGCGAACCGCAGCAGGTCCGTGACGGTCGACACGCCGTCCTTGGCCGGCGAGCCCTCCAGGGAGGTCTGCGTCATCCCCAGCGGCTCCAGCACCGCCTGCCGCAGGTACTCCGCGAACGGGATGTCCGCCGCCTTCGCGATGTGGTCGCCGAGCTGCTCGAAACCGGCGTTGGAGTACAGCCGCCGCTCACCCGGGGCCGCGGTCGTGCGGTGCTCGTCGAAGGCCAGCCCGGAGGTGTGCGCGAGCAGATGACGCACCGTGGAACCGGCCGGTCCCGCGGGCTCGTCCAGCTCCACCGCGCCCTCCTCGTACGCGACGAGGGCGGCGTACGCGGTGAGCGGCTTGGTGACCGAGGCCAGCGGGAAGCGCCGGCCGACCGGGCCGTGGGTCCCGAGGACCGTGCCGTCGGCCCGGACGACGCCTGCCGAGGCGGAGGGAACCGGCCAGTTGTCGATCAACGCGAGACTCTTCAGCGACATGCCGACGAGCCTATGCCGTCCGCTCCGCGCGGCTCACAGCAGCAGCTCCATCAAGGGGTCCGGCTTGGGGCGGAAGCCGAGCGACGCGTACAGCGGCGCGGCGTCGGCGGACGCGGTGAGGTGGACCTGTGCGGCTCCCCGCGCCCGGAACCACGCCAGCAGCTCGTCCATGCACGCGCGTGCGTACCCGCGTCGGCGGGCGTCCGGATCGGTGGCGACGGAGAAGACGAAGCCGATGGTCCCGTGCGGGTTCAGGGACCGGCCGATCCGGTACTCGATGGTCCCCACGACCAGCGCGGCCAGCGCCCCGGGCCGCTCCGGGTGCTCCACGACGAAGGCCGCGAAGTCCCCGTCCGGATCGGCCAGTCGCGCCCGCAGCGTGGGCAGCGACTCGGCGTGCCAGTCCACGGACCCGCCGGCCGACCCGCCCGCCGGGCCCCCGGGGGACACGTCGCCCGGGGACACCGAGTCGATCATCACCTGGCGCAGCCGCAGCACTTCCGCGGCGTCCTCGGGCAGGGCACGGCGTACGAGACTCATGCCCGCACGCTAACCGGCGCGATCTCACCGCGTCGCCCGGATTTCTTACCGGTTTCGCTTGCTTGGAGCGCACTCCAAGGCCATAGCGTGGTGGCCATGACGGTGTTGCAGACCACGCCCGTGACCATCGAGCAAACCCCGAGCCCCGCAGACGTCTGCTCCGCGCCACCCCCGCGGCACCCGCGCCCCGACGGACAGGACAGCTACACGATCAGCGAGGTCGTGGCCTTCACCGGGCTCACGGCCCACACCCTGCGCTGGTACGAGCGGATCGGGCTGATGTCCCACATCGACCGCTCGCACACCGGCCAGCGTCGCTACAGCAACCGCGACCTGGACTGGCTGGACCTCGTCGGCAAGCTGCGGCTGACCGGCATGCCGGTCGCCGACATGGTGCGGTACGCCGAGCTGGTGCGCGAGGGCGAGAGCACGTTCGGCGAGCGGCACGAGCTTCTCGAGGCGACCCGGCGGGACGTCCGGGCCCGGATCGCCGAACTCCAGGACACGCTGGCCGTGCTCGACCGGAAGATCATGTTCTACGCGGACGCCACCCGCGTCCCCGAAGGCGAAAGGACCGCCCGATGACCGACCGCAGGATACCGACGGCACCACTCGGCGAGCACGGCCCCGAGGTCGGCGTCCAGGGGCTCGGTTGCATGGGGATGAGCTTCGCGTACGGCCCCCGGGACGCCGACGCGTCCCGGGCCACCCTGGAGCGCGCCCTCGAACTCGGCGTCACGCTCTACGACACGGCGGACGCGTACGGCGCGGGCGAGAACGAGCGGTTCCTCTCCCCGTTCTTCAAGGCGCACCGCGACGAGGTCGTGATCGCGACGAAGTTCGCCCTGTCGATCCCGCCGGACGACCCGACCCGGCGCGTCATCCGCAACGACGCCCCCTACATCCGCGAGGCCGTCGAAGCGAGCCTGCGGCGCCTGGACGTCGACGTCATCGACCTCTACTACATGCACCGACGCGATGTGAGCGTGCCGATCGAGGACACCGTCGGCGTGATGGCCGAGCTGGTGCGCGAGGGCAAGGTGAAGCAGCTCGGTCTGAGCGAGGTGACCGCCGCCGAGCTGCGGACCGCGCACGGCGTGCACCCCATCGCCGCCGTCCAGTCGGAGTGGTCGCTGTTCAGCCGCGACATCGAGGCGCAGGTCGTGCCGGCGGCCCGCGAGCTCGGCGTGACGCTGGTGCCGTACTCGCCGCTCGGCCGGGGGTTCCTCACGGGCTCCTTCGCCGACGCCGCGAAGGACCTGACCGACGGCGACTTCCGCCGCCGCCAGCCCCGCTACCAAGGTGCGAACGCGGCCGCCAACGCCGCGCTCCTGGAGCCGATCCGCGAGGTGGCCGAGGCCCACTTCGTGACACCGGCGCAGATCGCCCTGGCCTGGGTCCAGCAGCGGTCCCGGGTGCACGGCCTGCCGGTCGTCCCCATCCCGGGCACCTGCAGGCCGGGCCGGGTCGAGGAGAACACGGCGGCGACCGCCGTCGAGCTGACGGGGCGGGAACTGGAGCTGCTGGAGCCGATCGCGGGCAAGGTGGCCGGCGACCGCTACGCGGACATGTCGTTCGCGTCCGCCGGCCGCGAGTGATCACAGCTCCGACAGCAGCTCCGCCTTCTTCACGGAGAACTCCTCGTCGGTGACCAGTCCGGCGCGGTGCAGCTCCCCGAGGTGACGGATGCGTTCGGCGATGTCGGAGGGATCGCGACGGGGGACCGTGGCCGGCACCATGGCCGCGGGCCCCCGGTTGCGCACGGCCGCCAGGACCGCTGCCGCGAACGGCAGCGACTCGTGGACCGGCCCGTAGCCGAGTCCGAAGACGACCGTCGCCGGGTCCTGGTCGGCCGGCTCCGTGGTGGGCTCGCCGCGCAGCAGCCGCAGATGCCCTTCGAACAGCTCCGGCGAGCGCCACTCCACCCCGGTCAGCTCGGACAGGGCGAAACTCTGGTCGCCGGCCTTCCACTTCGCCGACGACGCGCCCGTCCAGAACCATCGGAAGCGCACCGTGCGCCCGTCGAACGAGGCCTTGCCGTCGTACGCCTTGAACGACAGCGGCCCCTCGGGGGCGTCCACCAGGAAGCGGTCCGCGGGACCGGACCCGGTCAGCCTCGCCCGCAGTTCGTCTGCGTAGTACTCGGCGAGCGTCTCCCGTTCGGCGGGCAGCACCAGCCGGTACGGATCGCACCCTTCCTTCAGCTGCCCCGCGGCCGCCTCCATCAGCGGATCGGCGCCGGGCCGCGGCTCCGCACGCAGCACGACCGTCCCCCGTCGTCCCGGGGTCAGCGTCACCCGGGCGATGGCCGCCGTCGGAATCCGGCGCTCTCCCAGCGCCGACAGCAGCTTGGGCGTGCGCAGCCCTCGTTCGTGACGGATGAGGACGGAGTCGGAATCGAACTCCCAGGCGGCATGAAATCCGGCCAGTACGTCACCCATGCGGCTCATCGTATGCGGGACACCCATTCTTCGTCCCCTCCCCGCGCGCACCGCAATTCCTGCGTCTCTACGCGCGTCCGGCCTTCGGCGTGTCGGACAAATCCGTCGTGCAGTCGTCATCGTCGTGGGCGCACTCCACCGAGCCGTACGCGCCGGTGCCGATCTCGGCGAAATTGCGCAGGCTGTCGGTCCCCGGTTCGAAGTAGCCGCCGTGACCCTTGGCCTCCCGTGCCGACAGCACCCGCGCGCCGAACTCCCGCGCCATAGGGTCCTCGCCGTGCCCGAGGCCGCCGACCTCCAGGTGCGGCACGTCCTGGATCCAGTCGTCGGCGTCCCGCATCGCCCACACCCGGGCGTCGGTGCCCAGTTCGGCGGCGTTCTCCACGCGCATCCCGGGGCTGCCCGCCACCGCGATGTCGGTCACCCGCTCGGGCATCGTGTGTGCGGCGACCCCGCAGACCACGGAGCCGTAGCTGTGGCAGAACATCGCCACGGGCGCGCTGCCCGGCAGCGCGTCGACGAGGGCGTTGAGCCGGACGGCGCCGTTCACGGCGCGCATCGCGGTGGCCGAGTCGATGCCCAGTCCGTCGGGGGAGGTGTAGTCGGCCCAGGCGATCACGGCCGTGCGCGTCGAGGGGCTCGCCTCGCGCTCTTGCGCGTACAGCGCCTGGGCCATGCCGACCGGCGCCGAGTACTTGCGGTTGGTGCGCTGGAAGGTGAGCAGGTCGGTGTCGACGCCGGGGACGACGATCGAGATCCGGTCCGCCTCGTCGAGGCCGCCGAACACCTCGGCGGCCCGGCCCGAGCCCTCCGGGTCGAAGGCGAGGATCTGCCGGCCGGGGGCGCTCAGCGCCTCGTAGCGGTGCATCCGGCGTTCGGCCAACTGCTGCCCGGCGGGCGAGAGTCGGCTGTCGTGCGTCCGGGTCCGCTCGATCGCCGCCTGCCGCAGCAGCGCGAGGCGGTTGGCGCGATAGCGCAGCCGGGTGGGGGCGCCGTTCATGTTGCCGACGGTGAGCGCGTACTCCTGCGTGAGCGCGGTGCGCTGCGCCGCGGTGAGCGAGGAGAAGAAGCGGGCGAGCCGCGCGGGGCCGGAGTCGAGGTCCGGCAGCGCACGGCCGGCGAGCCGGCCGTGCTCCCATGCGGAACGCGAGGTGTGCAGGGCGCTGGCGTCCCGTTGCTGGCGGACGGCGGTCCAACCGGTGGTCGCCAGCATCACGAACACCACGGCCAGAGTGGCGAGGGTGCGCCAGACGCCGAGTTGCGGGGAGGTGTCGAAGGAAGTCACTGAAAGGACACACTAGGAGAACGAGACGGTCTCGAGTGACCCAAGTGACCGGGATCACGTTTCGTTGGGCGTGGGAATGGTCATATAGACCCTCAGGCCTTGCGCCCGGGGGCGTTCAGGCCGTGCGCCAGTCCCCCAGCAGTGCGGGTCCCACCCCGTCGAGGTACTCCGCCGTCAGTGCGCGGATCCCCTCCAGGCTGAAGTCGTCGCCGGTGGACCACTGTCGCTCCGTCACCCGCATCACGCCGCTGAACACGGCGACCGCCAGCCGGGGCCGGGGATCGGCGTCCACGTCGAGCCCCTCGCGTTCGGCGATCACCCCGGCGAGGTCCTCCTCGACCTCCGTGGACCGCCGTAGATGCGCGGCGAGCAGCACCGGCGTCGACTCGATCACCCGGTACATGCGCAGGTACTGCTCCACCGGCGCGACCGACTCCACGACCTCGTTGATCGAGTGCCAGCCGTCCAGCACGGCCTGCCGCAGCGCCTCCAACGGCGGTTCGTGCGGCGGGCGTTCGCGCACCGCCTCCACGAACCGGTCCACCGTCATCTCCACCAGGGCGAGCGCGGCCTCCTCCTTGCCGGCGAAGTACCGGAAGAAGGTGCGCTGCGAGACGTCGACCGCCTCGGCGATCTGGTCGACGGTCGTCTCGTCGTACCCCTGGGAGGTGAACAGCTCTACGGCGGTCCGCAGCAGCGCGTCCCGGGTGCGCTGTTTCTTGCGTTCGCGCAGTGTCGTCGCCATAAGTGTCAGTTACCGACTTGTGAACTCGTTTGTCAATTGTCAGTGGCTGTCACTAGCCTCGAACGCATGACCAGTCAGACCACCATCGACTCGACGGGTCCGGGAGGCAAGGCGCCGACGGACCGGTCGGACGGACCGCCCGCCAAGGGGCTGCGCGGCCACCCGTGGCTCACCCTCGTCACCGTCGCCGTCGGCGTCATGATGGTGGCCCTCGACGGCACCATCGTGGCCATCGCCAACCCGGCCATCGCCAGTGACCTGGGCGCCACGTTCGCCGAGGTGCAGTGGATCACCAACGCCTACTTCCTCGCCCTCGCGGTCTCCCTGATCACCGCGGGCAAGCTCGGCGACCGCTTCGGCCACCGCCAGACGTTCCTGATAGGCGTGGTCGGCTTCGCCGCCGCCTCCGGCGCGATCGGCCTGTCCGGCAGCATCGGCGCGGTCGTCGCCTTCCGGGCGCTCCAAGGCGTGTTCGGCGCCCTGCTCATGCCGGCCGCGCTCGGCCTGCTGCGCGCGACCTTCCCGGCCGAGAAGCTCAACATGGCCATCGGCCTGTGGGGCATGGTCATCGGCGCCTCCACCGCCGGCGGTCCGATCCTCGGCGGCGTCCTCGTCGAGCACGTCAACTGGCAGTCGGTGTTCTTCATCAACGTGCCGGTCGGCGCCCTCGCCCTGGTGCTGGGCGTGCTGATCCTGCTCGACCACCGCGCGGAGAACGCCCCGCGATCCTTCGACGTCCCCGGCATCGCCCTGCTCTCCGGCGCGATGTTCTGCCTCGTCTGGGCCCTGATCAAGGCTCCGGCCTGGGGCTGGGGCGACGGGAGGACATGGGCGTTCGTGCTCGGTTCCGCCGTGCTCTTCGCGGCCTTCGCCGTGTGGGAGTCGAAGGTGCGGGAGCCGCTGATCCCGCTGGCGCTGTTCCGGTCGGTCCCGCTGTCGGCGGGCGTGGTCCTCATGGTGCTGATGGCGATCGCCTTCATGGGCGGTCTGTTCTTCGTGACGTTCTACCTCCAGAACGTGCACGGCATGAGCCCCATCGACGCGGGCCTGCACCTGCTTCCGCTGACCGGCATGATGATCGTCGGCTCCCCGGTCGCGGGCGTGCTGATCACCAAGCTCGGCCCGCGCATCCCGCTGGCCGGCGGCATGGCGGCCACCGCGATCGCCATGTACGGCATGTCCACGCTGGAGACGGACACCGGCAGCGGTGTCATGTCCGTGTGGTTCGCGCTGCTGGGCTTCGGCCTGGCCCCCGTCATGGTCGGCGCGACCGAGGTCATCGTCGGCAACGCCCCGATGGAGCTGTCGGGCGTGGCGGGCGGTCTCCAGCAGGCCGCCATGCAGATCGGCGGCAGCCTCGGCACGGCCGTGCTGGGCGCCGTGATGGCCTCCAAGGTGGACGGCGACCTGCCGGCCAACTGGAAGGACGCGGGCCTGCCCGAGCTCACCCCCGCGCAGCTGGAGCAGGCCTCGGAGGCGGTCCAGGTCGGCGTGGCGCCGGTGGCCAAGGGCACCCCCGAGGCGGTCGCCGCGAAGATCGCGGACGTCGCCCACGACACGTTCATCTCCGGTATGAGCCTGGCCTCGCTGGTCGCGGCCGGGGTGGCGGTCGTCGCCGTCTTCGTCGCGCTGCTCACCAAGCGCGGCGAGAACGCGGAGGCGGGCGCGGGCGTCGGTCACATCTGACGGGATTTCGGCGACTTTTCCCCTATCAGGGTGACAGCGCTAAAGGCTTCTCGCCTTCGGCACGCGTCACAGGTCACAGTGGGTCAAGCCCTCCGGATGGCAGGGCCTGCCAGGGCTGTGGCGCGCTGTCGGAGGGGGACAGCGCGCCGACCGCCCGGCGGCCGCAGGGCATGGACCGCGTTTCACGGGTTACCCGATTCATCGAAACATCCCCGGAATCCAGGGAGTTGACGATGGCCGGATTCGGAAACGGCGCCCGCAGGTACCCCCGCTCGCCTGGCCGCACCAGGTCAGGATGGGGGTCCCCCCGGTCGAGCGAAGCCGAGACTGGGGGAGGGCCGGACAGTGCGACGCTCGGCATCATCGGCCTCGTCTGCGCGGTCGCCGGATTCTTCGCGCTGGGGATCGTCCTCGGCCCCGCGGCGATCGTCTGCGGCTGGCTGGCCATGGGCCGCAGCTGGGCGGGCCCCCGCCCGGTACCGGCCCTGGTCGCGGTCGTCCTCGGCGCGATCGACACCCTGCTGGCCCTCGTCTGGCTGGCGGGAGCTGCGGGCACGGGCAACGGGCTGCTCTGACCCCGGCCTGCGGCCCGGCCCGATTCCCGGCCCCGCGCCGATCTCCGGCCCGCCCCGGCCTGCGGTCCCTGCCCTGCGACCGTCGAGCGGTCGCCGTGGCGACCGTCTCCGGGGCGGCTCCCGGCCGACGGGGCGGCTTTCGGCTCCGGGCTAGTGGGGCGGGTGGCCGGCGGTCAGGGGCGGGGCCTTCCGGGCGCCGTCCCGCAGTGCCGCGACCTCGCTCCGCAGCGCCCTCACCTCCTCCGTCAACGCCAGGATAGCCTCCGTCTGCGCGCGTTCCTCGACGTCGTCCTTCTCGAAGCGCTCGATGAACCACGCGGCGATGTTCGCGGTGACCACACCCAGCAGAGCGATCCCGGAGAGCATCAGTCCGACGGCGATGATCCGCCCCAGGCCGGTGGTCGGCGAGTGGTCGCCGTATCCCACGGTCGTCATCGTGGTGAACGACCACCACAGCGCGTCACCCAGTGTCCGGATGTTCCCGCCCGGCGACTCGCGCTCGACCGACAGCACCGCGAGCGATCCGAACATCAGCAGTCCGACGACCGCGCCCACGACATAGGTCGTCATCCGGATCTGCGAGGCCATCCGGGCCCGCCGGCCCACCAGCAGCAGCGTCGAGACCAGCCGCAGCAGCCGCAACGGCTGGAGCAGCGGCAGCACGACCGCGCACAGGTCCAGCCAGTGCGTGCGGACGAACCGCCGTCGCCCGGTCGTCAGCGCCAGCCGGATCAGATAGTCCGCGGCGAACGTCCCCCACACCGTCCACTCCACCGCGGTGCACACCACCGTCGTCGAGCGGCCGGCCGAGGTGTCCACGATCGGCACCGCGTAGGCGACGGCGTACATCACGGCGAGGGCCAGCAAGGGCCGTTGCGTCCACTGCTCCCACCGGTCCTGCCGGTCCCACCGGGGCTGCGCCGTTCCTTCGTGCATGGTCGCATCGTAAAGAACGGGTAAGGGCGGTGAAGCCCGAAGGGCGGTGGAGCCCGAAGACTCCACCGCCCTTCGTCCGCTCACGTCGTGCTCAGGTCGTGCTCACGTCGTGCTCGGGTCGTGCTCGACGTCGTGCTCGGGTCGTGCGGGGGCTACGCGTCGCCCCCGGCGGCCCCCGGATCCGCCGCGGAGACGTCCAGCAGCTGGTACCGGTCGATGGCCTGCTTCAGCAGCGACCGGTCGACCTTGCCCTCCCGTGCCAGCTCGGTCAGCACCGCCACCACCACCGACTCGGCGTCGATGTGGAAGAAGCGGCGCGCCGCCCCGCGGGTGTCGGCGAAGCCGAAGCCGTCCGCGCCCAGCGACTGGTAGGTGCCCGGCACCCAGCGGGCGATCTGGTCCGGCACCGACCGCATCCAGTCCGAGACGGCCACGAACGGCCCTTCGGCCCCGGAGAGCTTGCGCGTCACGTACGGCACCTGCTGCTCCTCCTCGGGGTGCAGCAGGTTGTGCCGCTCGACCTCGACGGCTTCGCGCCGCAGCTCGTTCCATGAGGTCGCGGACCAGACGTCGGCCTTGACGTTCCAGTCCTCGGCGAGGATCTTCTGCGCCTGGACCGCCCACGGGACGGCCACCCCGGACGCGATGATCTGCGCCGGGATCGACCCCGAGGTGCCCTCGCTGAAGCGGTGGATGCCCTTGAGGATGCCCTCGGCGTCCACGTTCGCCGGCTCGGCGGGGTGCTGGATGGGCTCGTTGTAGACGGTGAGGTAGTAGAAGACGTCCTCGCCGTGCGGGTGCTCGGCCGAGCTGCCGTACATCCGGCGGAGCCCGTCCTGCACGATGTGCGCGATCTCGAAACCGTAGGCCGGGTCGTAGGCGACGCAGCCCGGGTTGGTCGAGGCGAGCAGCTGCGAGTGGCCGTCCGCGTGCTGGAGTCCCTCACCGGTCAGGGTCGTACGCCCGGCGGTCGCCCCCAGGACGAAACCGCGCGCCAACTGGTCCGCCATCTGCCAGAACTGGTCGCCGGTGCGCTGGAAACCGAACATCGAGTAGAAGACGTAGACCGGGATGAGCGGCTCGCCGTGTGTGGCGTAGGCCGATCCCGCCGCGATCAGGGAGGCCGTGCAGCCCGCCTCGGAGATGCCGTCGTGCAGCATCTGACCCGTCGGCGACTCCTTGTACGCCAGCAGCAGCTCGCGGTCGACCGACTCGTACTGCTGGCCGAGCGGGTTGTAGATCTTCGCACTCGGGAAGAACGAGTCCATGCCGAAGGTGCGGTACTCGTCCGGCGCGATCAGCACGAACCGCTTGCCGAGCTCCTTGTCCCGCATGAGGTCCTTGAGGAGCCGCACAAAGGCCATGGTCGTCGCGATGGACTGCTGACCCGAGCCCTTCTTCACGCTCGCGTACGTCTTGTCGTCCGGCAGCGCGAGCGGCTTCGAGCGCACCACGCGGGTCGGGACGTAGCCGCCGCAGCTCTTGCGGCGGTCGTGCATGTACTGGATCTCCTCCGAGTTCCGGCCGGGGTGGAAGTACGGCGGCACGCCGCCTTCCAGCTCCTTGTCGGAGATCGGCAGGTGCAGCCGGTCGCGGAAGCCCTTCAGGTCGGCGACCGTCAGCTTCTTCATCTGGTGCGTGGCGTTGCGGCCCTCGAAGTTCGGGCCCAGCGTCCAGCCCTTGACCGTCTTGGCGAGGATGACCGTCGGCTGACCGGTGTGCTCCACGGCCGCCTTGAACGCCGCGTAGATCTTCCGGTGGTCGTGACCGCCGCGGCCCAGGTGCAGGATCTGGTCGTCGGTCATGCCCTCGACCATCGCGCGCAGCCGGTGGTCGTCGCCGAAGAAGTGGTCCCGGATGTAGGAGCCGGACTCGGTGGCGTACGTCTGGAACTGACCGTCCGGCGTGGTGTTCATCCGGTTGACGAGGGTGCCGTCGCGGTCCTGGGCGAGCAGCGGGTCCCACGACCGGTCCCAGATCAGCTTGATCACGTTCCAGCCGGCGCCCCGGAAGACCGACTCCAGCTCCTGGATGACCTTGCCGTTGCCGCGCACCGGCCCGTCGAGCCGCTGGAGGTTGCAGTTGACCACGAAGGTCAGGTTGTCCAGGCCCTCACGTGCGGCGATCGTCAGCTGGCCGAGCGACTCCGGCTCGTCCATCTCGCCGTCCCCGAGGAACGCCCACACGCGCGACTTCGACGTGTCGGCGATCCCGCGCGCGTGCATGTAGCGGTTCATCCGCGCCTGGTAGATCGCGCCGATCGGGCCGAGGCCCATCGACACCGTCGGGAACTCCCAGAAGTCTGGCATCAGACGCGGGTGCGGATACGAGGACAGCCCGTGCGGCGCCTTCGACTTCTCCTGGCGGAAACCGTCGAGGTTGTCCTCGCTGAGCCGGTCGAGCAGGAACGCGCGCGCGTAGATGCCCGGCGAGGCGTGGCCCTGGAAGAAGACCTGGTCGCCGCCGTCGCCCTCGTCCTTGCCGCGGAAGAAGTGGTTGAAGCCGACGTCGTAGAGGGACGCCGAGGAGGCGAAGGTGGCGATGTGGCCGCCCACGCCGATGCCCGGCCGCTGGGCTCTGGACACCATCACGGCCGCGTTCCAGCGGGTCGCGTTGAGGATCTTGCGCTCGATCTCCTCGTTGCCCGGGAAGAACGGCTCGGCCCTGGTGGGGATGGTGTTGACGTAGTCCGTGCTGCGCATCTCGGGCACGGCCACGCGCTTCTCGCGCGCTCGCTCGATCAGGCGCAGCATGAGATAGCGGGCCCGCTCCCGGCCGCGCTCGTCGATCGCGGCGTCGAGGGAGTCGAGCCACTCCTGGGTTTCCTCGGGATCGAAGTCAGGAACCTGACTCGGAAGGCCGCCAATGATGATCGGGTTGCGATCGGATCCGGAAGCCACGCTGTTCCTTACCTGTCAGAGGGGCTGTGTGGGGCTGGGTGGGGTTTTATGGGTCTCGCTCGGGGTCTCCCGGGCGTCACGCGGATGGCTCCGCCTGGCTCCCGGGCGCCTGCACCGCCCCATCGTCTACCTAGGCGCCGCAAACGTCATCTCTACCCCTAGGTAACAGCAGCCCGTTCGCATCTCGTACCCTTGGATGGTTCTCAAATGCGCAAACAGGGCAGATAGGTGTGGTGTACGTCACCATTCGTCCGCATCGTGTGCCTGGGGTTGCGTCGAGACGGCCAGGATCGTCACCGTTTCGGCGGTCCGAACCGCCGGGTACTTGCGCGATCCGTCCCGTCCGTGTGGACTACGGCCAATGCCTCGCGCACGCGCGTGGCTGAGATTCCCCCCAGCCCTGGACGGGTCCGGGGGAACCCCATCCGAATCAAGATCAGGAGGCAACCCGTGAGCGCGACCGCGGACCACGCGGAGGAGCGGACCAGCCCTGCCGTCAGGCTGGGTTTCCAGCCCGAGCAGGTGGTCCAGGAGATCGGCTACGACGACGACGTCGACCAGGAGCTCCGCGAGTCCATCGAGGAAGTCATCGGCAGCGATCTGGTGGACGAGGACTACGACGACGTCGCCGACGCCGTGGTGCTCTGGTTCCGCGACGATGACGGAGACCTGACGGATGCGCTGGTGGACGCCACCACGTACATCGAGGAAGGCGGGTCGATCCTCCTCCTGACGCCGAAGACCGGCCGTACGGGATACGTGGAGCCGAGCGACATCTCCGAAGCCGCGACGACTGCGGGTCTGTCGGCCAGCAAGAGCGTCAGCGTCGGCAAGGACTGGAGCGGCAGCCGGCTGGTGACGCCCAAGGCGGCCAAGTCCAAGAAGTGATGTGACGTGCGGACGGGCCGGGCTCACGCCTTCGGCCCGTCCGTCGGCTTTCGGCGGCCGCTGCGTAGGGTGGGTCTCACCCAGACAGCCCCACCCGAAGGGACATCCAGGCGATGGCGATCCAGGTCGGCGACAAGGCCCCCGACTTCGAGCTCAAGGACAACCACGGCCGGGCCGTGAGGCTCTCCGACTTCCGGGGCGACAAGAACGTCGTCCTGCTCTTCTACCCCTTCGCCTTCACCGGTGTGTGCACCGGGGAACTGTGCGAGGTGCGCGACCACCTGCCGCAGTTCGCCGACCGCGACACCCAGGTGCTCGCCGTGTCCAACGACTCGATCCACACCCTGCGCGTCTTCGCCGAGCAGGAGGGCCTGGAGTACCCGCTGCTGAGCGACTTCTGGCCGCACGGCGAGGTGTCCCGTGCCTACGGCGTCTTCGCCGAGGACAAGGGCTGCGCGGTGCGCGGCACCTTCGTCATCGACAAGGAGGGCGTCGTGCGCTGGACGGTCGTCAACGCCCTGCCGGACGCCCGCGACCTCGGCGAGTACGTCAAGGCGCTCGACACCCTGTGATTCTTCGGCCCCAGGGCCTGCGTGCTTCGGGAACCCGTCACTAGGATCGACACGTTGATCCGATATCCGACGCATCACGGGGCTCCCCGCCCCAGAAACCAATGGAGGAGTTCGTGGGAGTCAGCCTCAGCAAGGGCGGCAACGTATCGCTGACCAAGGAGGCCCCGGGCCTGACCGCGGTCATCGTCGGTCTGGGGTGGGACGTCCGCACCACGACCGGCACCGACTTCGACCTGGACGCCAGTGCGCTGCTGGTGAACAACGCCGGCAAGGTCGCCAGCGACGCCAACTTCGTCTTCTTCAACAACCTGAAGAGCCCCGACGGCTCGGTCGAGCACACCGGTGACAACACCACCGGTGAGGGCGAGGGCGACGACGAGGCGATCAAGGTCAACCTCGCCACGGTCCCGGCCGACGTCGACAAGATCGTCTTCCCGGTGTCGATCTACGACGCGGAGAACCGCCAGCAGTCCTTCGGCCAGGTCCGCAACGCGTTCATCCGCGTCGTGAACCAGGCCGGCGGCGCCGAGATCGCCCGCTACGACCTCAGCGAGGACGCGAGCACGGAGACCGCGATGGTCTTCGGCGAGCTGTACCGGCACGGCGCGGAGTGGAAGTTCCGTGCCATCGGCCAGGGGTACGCCTCGGGTCTGCGCGGCATCGCGCAGGACTTCGGCGTCAACGTCTGAGACACCCGCACAACCCGAGTCACCCGATCGTCCGACCCCAGGCGCCGCACCGTTCGCGGGCGGCGCCTGGGGGTCCCCCTTTGGGGGGAGTGCAGGACAACCGAAGAGACTGCCTGAGCACGACCTAGGGGAGGACCAGCAATATGGGCGTCACGCTCGCCAAGGGGGGCAACGTCTCCCTGTCCAAGGCCGCGCCGAACCTCACTCAGGTGATGGTCGGACTCGGCTGGGACGCGCGCTCCACCACCGGAGCCGCCTTCGACCTGGACGCCAGCGCCCTGCTGTGCACCGGCGGGCGGGTCATGGGGGACGAGTGGTTCGTCTTCTACAACCAGCTCCAGAGCCCGGACGGCTCGGTGGAGCACACCGGCGACAACCTGACCGGCGAGGGCGAGGGCGACGACGAGTCGCTGATCGTGAACCTCCTCAAGGTGCCGCCGCAGTGCGACAAGATCGTCTTCCCGGTCTCCATCCACATGGCCGATGAGCGGGGCCAGACCTTCGGTCAGGTCTCCAACGCGTTCATCCGCGTCGTCAACCAGGCCGACGGCCAGGAGCTCGCCCGATACGACCTCAGCGAGGACGCCGGCACGGAGACCGCGATGATCTTCGGCGAGCTGTACCGGTACCAGGGCGAATGGAAGTTCAGGGCCGTGGGACAGGGGTACGCGTCGGGTCTGCGGGGCATCGCGCTCGACTTCGGGGTGAACGTCTCCTAGGTCCCGTATGCCGCACGGAGGCCGGCTACCGATCGGTACGGGGCCCGCCCGCCCCATACGGAGCAGTCGACCCTTAGACTTCGCAGCTGGAAGTCAACGTTTCGTAAAGCCGAGTACGGCGCGGGGGAAACCCGCCCTCAGATCCGTCTGGGGGGACCCCCAACACAGGATTGGGTAGCCAGTGCTTCTGAAAACTTTCGGCTGGTCGTTCGCGATCACCGCGCTCGGCCTCGTCGCAGCGGCCTTCTACGGGGGGTGGGAGGCGCTCGGCATCGTGGCGATCCTCTGCATCCTGGAGATCTCGCTGTCGTTCGACAACGCGGTGGTCAACGCCGGGATCCTGAAGAAGATGAGTGCCTTCTGGCAGAAGATCTTCCTCACCGTCGGCGTGCTGATCGCGGTCTTCGGCATGCGGCTGGTCTTCCCCGTCGTCATCGTCGCCATCAGCGCCAAGATCGGTCCGATCGACGCGGTCGACCTCGCGCTCAACGACAAGGACCAGTACCAGCAGCTCGTCACCGACGCCCACCCGTCGATCGCCGCGTTCGGTGGCATGTTCCTGCTGATGATCTTCCTGGACTTCATCTTCGAGGACCGGGACATCCAGTGGCTGCGCTGGATCGAGCGCCCGCTCGCCAAGCTCGGCAAGGTCGACATGCTGTCGGTCTGCATCGCGCTGATCGTCCTGCTGATCACGTCCTTCACCTTCGCCACCCACGCCCACCAGCACGGCGGGGCGCACGTCGACAAGGCGGAGACGGTCCTGATCTCCGGCATCGCCGGCCTGATCACGTACATGGTCGTCGGCGGTCTCTCCGGCTACTTCGAGGACAAGCTCGAGGAAGAGGAGGAGCGGGAGCACGAGGAGGAGGAAGAGGCCGCGCGCACCGGCAAGAAGCGTTCGCCGGTCGTCCTCGCCGGCCAGGCAGCGTTCTTCATGTTCCTCTACCTCGAGGTCCTGGACGCGTCCTTCTCCTTCGACGGCGTGATCGGCGCCTTCGCCATCACCAACGACATCGTCCTGATGGCCCTCGGCCTCGGCGTCGGCGCCATGTACGTCCGGTCCCTCACCGTGTACCTGGTCCGCCAGGGCACCCTCGACGACTACGTCTACCTGGAGCACGGCGCCCACTACGCGATCGGCGCTCTCGCCGTGATCCTCATGGTCACCATCCAGTACCAGATCAACGAGGTCATCACCGGCCTCGTCGGCGTGGTCCTGATCGCCTGGTCGTTCTGGTCCTCCGTGCGCCGCAACAAGGCGCTGGCAGCGGCAGAGGGAAAAGCCCAGGGCTCGGACGAGAAGACTGAGGTCTCGTCCGGGGTGTGATCACCTTCTGCGGGAGGAACGCTCTGAGCGGGGCGGCCGGTGAGGAAACTGTCCTCCACGGCCGCCCCGCCGGTTTTCATCATGGGACGTGGGGGCGGGGAATGGGCATCTTCGACGGGCTCCTGGGCAGCCGCGCGACCGACTTCGACTCGGGCAACGCGGCCACGAACGCGATAGAGCTGACCAAACGGCACAGCCAGGTCTCCCTCACCAAGCAGGGGGCCGCCACCGGCAACCTGCGCGTCAACCTGGCCTGGCGGATGCGGACGTCCGACATCGGCGGCCCCCAGCGGGAGAGCCTGCTGCGCCACCCCTTCAAGGCGCTGCGGCCGCCGGAGGTCGTCGGGCACAGCCAGAGCATGGTCAACGTCGACCTCGACCTCGGCTGTCTGTACGAGCTGGCCGACGGGACGAAGGGCGTCGTGCAGCCGCTCGGCGGACTGCTCGGGGACGTGAACGCGGCGCCGTACGTCAAGCTCAGCGGCGACGACCGGTTCGGGTCGGCGTCCGGCGAGACGATGTACGTCAACCTCGACCACCGCGACGAGATCAAGCGGCTGCTCGTCTTCGTGTACATCTACGACCAGACGCCGGCCTTCGACCGCACCCACGCGATCGTCACGCTGTACCCGAGCAACGGGCCGCGGATCGAGATCGGCCTCGACGAGCGGCACCCCCAGGCCCGCTCCTGCGCGGTGGTGATGATCGAGAACGTCAAGGGCGAGCTGATGGTGCGACGCGAGGTGCGGTTCGTCTACGGCTTCCAGGCGGAGCTGGACCGGCTGTACGGGTGGGGGCTGCAGTGGGGGCGCGGCTACAAGACCAAGGCCGAGCGGTAGGGGACGGCCCCCGGGGGACCACCCGGAGCCTTCGGCCGCTCGGCCTCCTCGGCGACCTGGGCGCCCTCGGCGTCCTCGGCGTCCTCGGCGTCCTCAGCGTCCGACGAACTGCGGTCCCTGCGGCGGCAGCCGGAACGAGCCGTCCGGGTAGCCGTAGCCGTAGGTCGGCAGGCTGGCCGGGTAGCCGTAGGCGGGCGGCTGCGGGGAAACGGCCGACGTGGGCCGCTCCGGCGGCAGCGGCTGCGACAGGCCGGCCGTCTGCGGAGCCGGCGTGGCGGCCTCCGGGGCGTCGGCCTCCTCGGACTCGTCGACCGAGATGCCGAAGTCGGTGGCCAGCCCCTTGAGGCCGTTGGAGTAGCCCTCGCCCAGCGCGCGGAACTTCCAGCCGTCGCCGCGCCGGTACAGCTCGCCGCAGATCAGGGCCGTCTCCTGGCCCGTCTCGGGGCGGATGTCGAAGGTGGCCAGCGGCTCGCCGTCGGTCGTCGCGTCGTACAGCGCGATGGTGAGGGAACGTACGTGGTCGAACGTGACGCCGTCCGCCGAAGCGGTCAGGAGAATACGGCCGACGCCGGACTCGACACCGGACAGATCGGTCTGGATCGTGTCGGTGAGGCCCTCGGCGACCCGCTTCTTGCCGAGCCGCCACACCTTCCCGGAGGGGTGCCGGGGCTGGTTGTAGAAGACGAAGTCCTCGTCGGAGCGCACACGGCCGTCGAGACCGAGGAGCAGCGCGGAGGCATCGACGTCCGGGACCCCCTGCCCGGGGGTCCAGCGCAGCACGGCGCGCACCGTGGTGGCTTTCAGCGGGACGTTCGACCCCTTCAGCATCGCGTGCGTCATGCGGTCATCCTGCCTTCTCGGGCCTGCTCACGACAACGCGGGGTACTCGGCGACCTACATGGCCGAGTTACCTGAAATTCATGCCCTGGGGGAACCTGGGACATGGATACCTACGTACTATTACCGGCCACCTCTTGCCGAATCCATGCCATACCTTGCACCACGGGGGAGATTCATGCGTCATTTCGGGCACCTCGCCCCTGAGGTGCGACAGCGCCTGTTCCACCGGGAGCCGTGCGTCTTCGACCCGGACTCGCCGGCCAGGCTGCTCTCCGCGGCCCTGGGCGCCACGCTCTACAGCCCGGCCACCCGGCCCCGGCTGGCGGACGACGTCGTCAAGCAGACCGGGCGCGGCGTGGTGTCGATGGTGCTGTGCCTGGAGGACTCCATCGGCGACGAGGACGTCGCGGCCGGCGAGGAGAACCTCGTCCGGCAGTTCGCCGACCTCGCGGACCGGTCGGGCGTGGAGCTCCCCCTGCTCTTCATCCGGGTGCGCACGCCCGAGCAGATCCCCGACCTGGTCCGGCGTCTCGGCGGCACCGCGCGGCTGCTCAGCGGATTCGTGTTCCCGAAGTTCACCGAGGAGCGGGGCATCCCCTTCCTCGAGGCGCTGGCCGGTGCGGAGGCGGCGAGCGGGCGACGCCTGTTCGGCATGCCCGTGCTGGAGACGCCGGAGCTGATGTACCGCGAGTCGCGGGTGGACGCCCTGGAGGGCATCGCCCGCGCCGTCGACAAGTACCGCAGCCGGGTCCTCGCTCTGCGCCTCGGCGTGACCGACTTCTGCTCCGCGTACGGACTGCGCCGGGCGCCCGACATGACGGCCTACGACGTCCAGATCGTCGCCTCCGTGATCGCCGACGTGGTGAACATGCTGGGGCGGGCCGACGGCAGCGGGTTCACGGTGACCGGGCCGGTGTGGGAGTACTTCAGGGTCCCCGAGCGCATGTTCAAGCCGATGCTGCGGCACAGCCCCTTCCTGGAGGGGCAGGCCGTGGAGCTGCGCGAGAGACTGATCGAGCACGCGATGGACGGTCTGCTGCGCGAGATCTCCCTCGACCAGGCCAACGGCCTGCTGGGCAAGACCTGCATCCACCCCTCGCACGTGCCGGCCGTGCACGCGCTGTCCGTGGTCAGTCACGAGGAGTACAGCGACGCGGCGGACATCCTGCGGCCGGAACGCGGCGGTGGGGGTGTACTGCGGTCGCAGTACACGAACAAGATGAACGAGGTGAAGCCGCACCGCGCCTGGGCCGAGCGCACCATGCTGCGCGCGGAGGTCTTCGGCGTCGCGCACGAGGACGTCAGCTTCGTCGACCTGCTCGCAGCCGGCATCCCCGGCTGAACACACCTCACGATCTAGGGACGCATGAGAAACGCAGTGAACAACGGGGTCTGGTCCGGGACCTGGGTCGCCGAGCGGCTCGGACTGGAACTGGTGGGCGACGACGCGCTGCCGCAGATGCTGGGGCTGGCCCTGCGCCGCAACCCCAAGCGGGCGCATCTGCTCGTCTCCCACGTCCTCGGCAAGCACGTCCCGCAGTCCCCGGCGGTCGTCCACGGACACGGCCTCGCTCTCGGCCGCCGCGTGCGGGAGCTGCTCGGCCCCGAGGAGGCGGCGAAGGCGGTCGTCCTCGGCTACGCGGAGACGGCCACCGGACTCGGCCACTGCGTCGCCGACGGCGTCGGCGTCGCCGCGTACCTGCACTCCACCCGGCGTCCGGTCCCGGGCGTCGCGACGGCGGGCGGCTTCGAGGAGTCCCACTCCCACGCCACCTCCCACCTGCTCCTGCCGGAGGACCCGACGCTGCTGGTCGGCGACGGTCCGCTGGTGCTGGTGGACGATGAGTTCTCCACCGGCAACACGGTGCTGAACACGATCCGGGACCTGCACGGGCGCTATCCGCGGGACCGGTACGTCGTCGTCGCCCTCGTCGACATGCGCTCGGCGGCCGACGCGGGCCGCCTCGACGACTTCGCCCGCGAGATCGGCGCCCGGGTGGACCTGGTCGCCACCGCCTCGGGCACGGTCCGACTCCCGGAGGGGGTGCTGGAGAAGGGACAGGCCCTGGTCGCCCGGCACGAGACCGGGACTGGGACCGCCGCGAACGGTGAGCGGTCGGCCGTCTCGGAGGCGCACCCGGCAGACGACCGCACCGGGCAGACGCGCGCCCGCGGCCACCTCGCCCGCGTGGACCTGCACTGGCCGCGCGGCCTGCCGGACGGCGGCCGGCACGGGTTCACCCCGGCACACCGGGAACGGCTGGAGGCCGCCCTCCCCGCCATGACGGCCCGCCTGGCCGAGGCGATACCCGGCGACGCCCGGAGCGTCCTCGTCCTCGGCTTCGAGGAGCTGATGTACACCCCGCTGCGGCTGGCGCGGGAGCTGGCCGAGGCCGTGCCCGCAGAGGTGCGCTACTCGACCACCACCCGCTCGCCGGTCCTCGCGGTCGACGACCCCGGCTACGCGATACGCAGCCGGATCGTTTTCCCCGCCCACGACGAGCCCGCCGACGGCCCCGGCGAGCGCTATGCCTATAACGTCGCAGGCGGCGGCTTCGACGCCGTCGTCGCCGTCGTGGACTCGGTGGCGGACACCCCGCCGCTGCACGCCCCGGACGGTCTACTGTCCCGCCTCGCCGCGCACACCCCGCACGTCGTCCTCGCGGTCGTCCCCTCGTACGTCCCCGAGCCGCTGTACGCAGCCGCACTGCCCGAAAAGAGACCCTTGATGCTGCCCGAGCCCCTTCGCGGCCCCGCCTTCTCGTCGTACGCGCCCGAGGAGGTCGGCTGGCTGCTCCAGGACCTCTCGGACGTGACGCTGGAGGCGCCGACCGAGGAGCGGGAGGAGGCCATCCAGAGCGGCGGCGCGCACTACGCCGAGTCGCTGCCCGTCGAGTACCAGCCCAGCGAGCACTACCAGGAGCTCTTCCACGCGGCGCTGGAGACCTCGGCGGCGCGGATCGCACAGGCCGTGGGCGTGGTCACGGAGACCGTGATCGCCGAACGGTCCCCGCGGCCCGTCCTCGTCTCGCTGGCCCGCGCCGGTACCCCGGTCGGCGTGCTGATGCGCCGCTGGGCGCAGTTCCGGCACGGTCTCGACCTGCCGCACTACGCGGTGTCGATCGTGCGCGGCCGGGGCATCGACGCCAACGCGCTGCGCTGGCTCGCGGCCCACCACGACCCGCGGGACGTCGTGTTCGTCGACGGCTGGACCGGAAAGGGCGCGATCACCCGGGAACTGGCCGCGGCGATCGAGGAGTTCGAGGCGGGCGGCGGTGCGGCCGGCTTCGACCCGGAGATCGCGGTGCTGGCCGACCCGGGCTCCTGCGTGCGGACGTACGGCACCCGGGAGGACTTCCTCATCCCGTCCGCCTGCCTCAACTCGACCGTCTCGGGGCTGATCTCACGGACCGTCCTGCGCGCCGACCTGGTCGGGCCGGACGACTTCCACGGCGCGAAGTTCTACCGCGAACTCGCCGGCGTGGACGTCTCGACGGACTTCCTGGACGCCGTGGCCGCCCGTTTCCCCGAGGTCGCGGACGCCGTCGGCGGCGCGGTGAAGGAGCTGCTCGCCGGTGACCGCACGCCGAGCTGGGAAGGCTGGGCGGCGGTCGAGCGGATCAGCGAGGAGTACGGCATCCACGACGTGAACCTGGTCAAGCCGGGCGTCGGCGAGACCACCCGGGTGCTGCTGCGCCGGGTGCCGTGGAAGATCCTTGCGCGGGCCGGGGCGGGCGCCGACCTGGACCACGTACGGCTGCTCGCCGGACAGCGAGGGGTGCCCGTCGAGGAGGTCGGCGACCTGCCCTACACCTGCGTGGGGCTGATCCACCCGCAGTTCACCCGCGGCGCGACCGGCGCCGACGGCAAGGCGGTGACGGTCTGATGCCGGTTCTGGTGGCGAGCGACCTCGACCGTACGCTCATCTACTCGGCGGCCGCCCTGGCGCTGACCATGCCGGACGCGCGGGCGCCGCGGCTGCTGTGCGTGGAGGTGCACGAGGCGAGACCGCTGTCGTTCATGACCGAGACGGCGGCGCAGCTGCTCACCGACCTCGGGGACGCGGCGCTGTTCATGCCGACGACCACCCGGACGCGCAAGCAGTACCAGCGCATCAACCTCCCCGGGCCTCCGCCGAAGTACGCGGTCTGCGCCAACGGCGGCCATCTCCTCGTCGACGGGGCGACCGACCACGACTGGCACGCACGCGTGCTCGCGCGGCTGGCCGACGAGTGCGCGCCGCTCGCGGAGGTGCAGGAGTACCTGGCGAAGACGGCGGACCCGCTCTGGCTGCGCAAGCAGCGGGTCGCCGAGGACCTGTTCGCCTACCTCGTCGTGGAGCGCGAGCTGCTGCCCGAGGAGTGGGTGAAGGAGCTGGCGGCCTGGGCGGAGAACCGCGGCTGGACCGTGTCGCTCCAGGGCCGGAAGATCTACGCCGTGCCGAAGCCGCTCACCAAGAGCGCGGCCGTACGTGAGGTGGCCCGCCGTACCGGCGCCGAGCTGACGCTCGCGGCGGGCGACTCGCTGCTCGACGCCGACCTGCTGCTGGCCGCGGACCGCGGCTGGCGTCCGGGCCACGGCGAGCTGGCCGACGCGGCCTGGGCGGCCCCGCAGATCACCGCCCTGCCGGAGCGTGGTGTGCTGGCCGGGGAGCGCATTCTGCGGGAGTTCCTCAGGGACTGCCGCGGAACCCGGCCCGCGTAAAGGACTGCCGCGAAGGAAGCCCGCGGAAAGGGTTTCCCTCGGTAACAGCGTTCAGGAGCAGCAGCCCCCGCCGCAGCAACCGCCCCCGCCCCCGCCGCCCGCTTGTGGCGCGGGGGCGGACTTCGTTCCGCCGACGGCCACCGTGGACAGAAGTTTGACCGTATCGTCGTGCCCGGCGGGGCAGTCCGCGGGGTCGGCGGACTGTGCCATCGGGCGGCTCAGTTCGAAGGTGTCGCCGCAGGTCCGGCAGCGGTATTCGTAGCGAGGCATGCGGTCAGACTAAGCCCCTATGCTCGGAGAAGGTGTCAGCAGTTTTCGCTCTGTTCACTTCTGTCACTTTCTTATGTGGAGAACTTGCGAAGAGCGCTGGTAATTTGAGAGCGCCGCGCTGAACCCCGAGGTCGAAGGGTTCACTGTTTGCGGCCGCGTCAACGGCAACCATGTCAGGCCCTCGTAAGTCTGTACGTCTGCCTGCGAGCAATACGGAGTGCGGGAGGGAGACGGGTCGTGACCCAGGCGGGGCAGGGGGAGGAGCCCCAAGAGCCGGATGCCACCATGCAGTTGAAGGTGCCGCCCGCTTTCCAGGCGGACGAGACCATGCAGCTGCGCGTGTCGGACATACCGGTTGAGCCGGAAATATCCCAGGGGGATGCCGACGGCGAGACGCGTTCGTCGAAGAATCGGCGCAAAGCCCCCCGGCCTCCCGTGCATGTCCGCATATCTGCCGCTCTGGGCCCTCGGCTCGCCCCGCTCCTCGCCGTGCTGGCGCCGTATGTGTCTCGTGTCACTCCGTACGTCCGCAAACTGCGCCCGCAGTACCCGAGGCCCGGCCGTGACGACTGGCGGCGCTGGATACCCTCCTGGCGGCAGTGGCTCGGCGGGGTCCTCACCTCCATAGGCCTGAGCACCATGTTCCTGGTCGTCGCCTACGCCGCCACCGACATCCCGGACAACCTCAACACCTATGCCACACAGCAGGACAACGTGTACTTCTGGGCCGACGGGACGCCGATGGCCCGCACCGGCTGGGTGCAGCGGCAGGCGATGCCGCTGAAGGACATCCCCGAGGACGTCCGCTGGGCCGTGCTCTCCGCCGAGAACGCGAGCTTCTACAGCGACCCCGGCATCTCCTTCAAGGGCCTCAGCCGGGCCCTGTTCCGCACCATCGGTCAGGGCGACACGCAGGGTGGCTCCACGATCACCCAGCAGTACGTGAAGAACGTCTACCTGAACCAGAACCAGACGATCAGCCGCAAGTTCACCGAGGCGATGATCTCCCTCAAGCTCGACAACCAGATGAGCAAGGACGACATCCTCGAGGGCTACCTCAACACCAGCTGGTTCGGCCGCGGCACCTACGGCGTCCAGCGCGCCGCCCAGGCCTACTACGGCAAGGACGCCAGCGAGCTCAACGCCAGCGAGGGCGCGTTCCTCGCCTCGCTCCTCAGGGGCGCCGGCCTGTACGACCCGACCCTCAACCCCGCCAACCGCGCCCGGGCCGTCGATCGCTGGTCGTGGACCCTGGACCGGATGGTCGAGATCGGCAAGCTGTCGAAGGCCGAGCGCGCCACCTACACGAAGTTCCCCGAGCCGCTCAAGGCCAACCCGCTGTACGACACCGGCGAGCAGAGCGACTACCTGGTGGAACTCGCCTCCCAGTACGCCAAGAAGGCCGGGAACATCTCCGACAAGGACTTCGACCTCGGCGGCTACCAGATCTACACGACCTTCGACAAGAAGCGCGAGGCGCAGCTCACCGAGGCCGTCACCAAGGCCCGCGGCAAGGCCCTCAAGGACGACCCGAAGAACGCGAAGGCCGCCCACTACGGGGCCTCCTCGGTGGCCACCGACGGACGGATCCTCGCCGTGTACGGCGGCCCCGACCACCGTACGCAGGGCTACAACGAGTCCAACGCCACCACCGTCCCGGCCGGCAGTGCCTTCCTGCCGTTCGTCTACGCGGCCGGGCTCGAGCACGGCGTCCACAAGACCCGCGACGGGGCCACCACGCCCGTCACCGGGGACTCGCTGTACGACGGCAACGACAAGGTGCCGGTGAAGACGCCCGAAGGCCCCTACTGGGACCGCAGCGGCAAACAGGTGGCCGCGAGGAACGACGGGGGCAGGTCCTACGGGCAGATCTCCCTGCGCCGGGCGCTGGAGCTGTCCGTGAACACGCCGTTCATGCAGCTCGGCATGGACACCGGCCTGGACCTGGTGCGCTCCACCGCCGAGAAGTCCGGGCTGCTGCCCTCCAGCTTCGGGGCGCAGGTGCCGGCCCTGACCATGGGCAGCGCCACGCCCAGCGCGATCCGTATGGCCAGCGGTTACGCCACCTTCACCGCGGACGGCAAGCACACCGAGCCGTACTCGGTGCGGCTGATCACCAAGAACGGCACCAAGGTCGTCCTGGACACCCCGACCGCCGACCGGGCGATCAGCCCGCGCGTGGCCAGGGAGGTCAGCTCCGCGCTGGCCGACTCCTTCCGCACGGCCCACCCCGGCGACACGCCCGCCACGCCCTCCCGGGTGGCCGGGAAGGCGGGCACCACCCAGGGCGACACCGCCGCCTGGTTCGTCGGCTCGGCCAAGTCGGTGTCCACGGCGGTCGTCGTCTACCGCATCGACCTCACCAAGAGCCTCGAACCGCTTCCTCTGAAAGGCATCGCAGGCACGACCCAGAAGAGCGTCCCGTACGGCATCTGGTCAGGTGCCATGAGCCCGCTCGGCTGACCACCGCGCAGGCGCCCGCGTCCCCAGAATCCGGAGAATGAGCCGCACATGAAGTCACCGTCGGGCCGCCGCCGCAAGGCCCCGGCAACAACGCGCCGCCCCGCTGCCACGCACCCGGGGTTCCTGACGCTGGCGGCGCTGCTCGTCGTCGCGTCCCTGGTGGCCGGCTACCTGGTGCTCAACCGCACCGCGAACACCGAGCCGACCGCGTCGTCGGGGGACAGCAAGAAGGCGTCGGCGGGGGCCACCGAGGAGCCGGCGTGGGACGGCAAGACGCATGTCCTGGGGGACGGATCCACCTCGTACACCGGTCCGCAGAAGGGTGAGCTGAAGGCGGTCCCGCTCAAGCCGGGGGAGAAGCCGCCCCAGTTCGTGGTCTTCTCCTGGGACGGCGCGCTCATGGGCGACGACGGCCTCTTCGAGCACTACCGGAAGATGGCCGAGCAGTACAACGCGCACATGACCTTCTTCCTCACCGGCATCTACCTGCTGCCCAAGAGCAAGAAGGACCTGTACTCCCCGCCGCAGCACCCCAAGGGCTCCGCGGCGATCAGCTTCCCCACCGACGAACACATCCGCACCACGCTGGAGCAGCTCGGCGAGGCGTGGAAGGAGGGGAACGAGATCGGCACCCACTTCAACGGCCACTTCTGCGGCGCCAAGGGCGGCAAGGACTGGAGCGTCGAGGAGTGGAAGAGCGAGATCGACCAGTTCTACGAGTTCGTCGAGAACTGGAAGACCAACACCGGCTACAAGGACATCGCCCCGCTGCCCTTCGACTTCAAGAAGGCGGTCGTCGGCGGCCGGGCGCCCTGTCTCGAGGGTCAGGCGAACCTGCTGAAGGCCGCGAAGAGTTACGGCTGGCGTTACGACGCGTCCTCCGCCGGCGACTTCCAGATCTGGCCGACGAAGAAGAACGGCATCTGGGACTTTCCGCTGCAGATGCTCCCGTACGAGGGCGGTAAGTACCAGGGCCTGTCCATGGACTTCAACTTCCTGTACAACCAGTCCAAGGGGGAGGTCGAGGGCAACCCGGCCGAGTACCCGCAGTGGGAACAGGAGACCGCCGACTCCTATATGGCGGGCTTCAACCGCGTGTACTACGGCAGCAGGGCCCCGCTCTTCATCGGCAACCACTTCGAGGAGTGGAACGGCGGCATCTACATGAAGGCCGTCGACCAGATCATCGAGAACGTGTGCACCAAGAAGGACGTCAAGTGCGTGTCCTTCAAGGAGCTCGCCGACTGGATGGACGTCCAGACGCCCGCCACGCTGGAGCGGCTGCGCACGCTGGATCCCGCGCAGAGCCCGGACTGGTCCACGGTCGTCAAGTGACCGCCGGGGGACGGCGGGTGAAGTAACCAAACCTCAACCGCAACCCCCTTCACAACAGCCACACACCCCGTGCAAGGATGCCCTCCTCGGCATCCCATCGCCGGGGCAAGAGGGGAAACATCAGTGAAGTCAAGGAAATTGAAGGCGACACGCCGCCGCGTCGCGATACTCGGGGCCGCCGCCACCTCGGTCGTCGCCGGAGTGGCGCTGCTGCCCAACTGGTCCGCGGGCGCCGCGGTCGTCGACGACCCCACGGTCGACGCCAGGACGAAGGCCACTTTCCAGAAGCTGGCCGACGCGGTCTTCACCGACCGTACCGACGCGCTGGTCACCGGCGCGCAGGGCGACCGGTCGAAGCCGCTGACCAACGGTTTCTCGGGCGACGTCAAGCTGAGCTCCGGCACGGCCCGCACGGAGGACGCCGCGCTCTCCACGCTCGGCCGGCGCAAGGACACGCTGGCGAAGGCCGGCGAGAAGTACAGCAAGGCCGCCACCACCGTCACCCTGAACGCCACGCGCGTGACGGGCCGCACGGCCAAGGCCGCGGTCACCGAGACCACGACCCTGACCTACGCCCAGACGCGCGGCAACGCCCCGAAGACCACCGGGTTCCAGGCCAGGCACGAGCTGACGTTCAAGGCCGACCAGCAGGGCAACTGGCAGCTCACCACCATCCGGGACACCGACCAGGGTGGCCTCGCGGTGAACACGCTCTCCAAGCCGACGCCGACGGTGAAGGTGACGACGGCGGACGACACCATGCCGAACGCCAAGCGCGCGGCGACCACGTGGAACCCGCCCGCCGTGCCGAAGACGGGCACCGCGTACGACTACAAGGCGATGGCCGCCTACGCCGAGAAGTACGTGTACTCGTACAACAAGGACTACCCGGACTTCAACAACCACACCGCGGGCGGCGACTGCACCAACTTCGTCAGCCAGTCCCTCAAGGCCGGCGGCTGGAAGCACGTCCCGGGTTACGTGTACGACTACACCAAGTGGTTCGGCAACGCCGACATCCAGTCCGACTCGTTCGTCGGCGTCAACGAGTGGTCCTGGTTCGCCCAGAACTCCAAGCGGACCACCCCGCTGGCCAACGTCTACCAGCTCGAGGTCGGCGACGTCCTCCAGATGGACTTCGACCGCGACGGGTCCAAGGACCACACGATGATCGTCACGGCCAAGAGCAACGGCATGCCGTACCTGACGTACCACTCGAACAACACCCTGCGTAAGTCGTTGGCGAGCATCATCATGCAGAACCCGAACTCGTACTACTACGCCTACCGCACCTGATCGGGGCTCACCGCTCCTGATCCGGCCGGCCCGTCACTCCCCTCGGGGTGGCGGGCCCGCCAGTACGGGTTGTCGTGCGGCAGGGCGGACCCCACCCTGCCGTACATCCCGAACACCATCAGCAGGATGCCGATCACAAAGCTGAGCATGCAGTTCTGGATCTCGAAGGCCAGGAAGTTGTAGTCCGTCTCCAGCAGGGCCATGTTCAGGAACCCGCTGAGGATGAACAGCACCCCGAAGACCATGTTCAGCGTGGACGCGACGTTCCCGCCGATCACCATGCCCGCGACGAGCAGCAGCCCGACCGCGACCGACAGCCAGCTCAGCGCGCCGTTGGTGTTGAGGCTCCACACCTGGTCCCCGCCGGTGTCCAAGAAGCCGATCCGGTCGATGATCCCGAAGACGCCGAAGACGATCAGACCCAGGCCCATCAGCCCGGCGCCGATCCGGTAGACCAGGTTCAGCCGGTGGTCGACGGGCAGATGGTCGTCGATCCTGATCCGCCGTTTCGAGCCGGAACGCAGTGCGTGCGTCGCCATCTCCGCCTCCCGATAGGTGAGACATGCCGACAGAAGGACGTCACGTGCCCGGAATGTCCGCACGTGCCCTCGTCATCCAATATCCGCCCGTCGAGCGGCAGGGGCAATGTCAGTGCCCGGTGCCGCGCTCCTCGCGGATCCGGGCCACCGTGCCGGCGACCGCCCGCCGGACGGCCTCCGTCTCGGTGAGGAAGTGCCAGTAGTCGGGGTGCCGGCCCTCGAGCGCGGCGATCGCCCGCTCCAGCCGGGCCACCGACTCGTCCAGCGGACGCGCGTGCCGGGGGTCGGGCGTGTTGCGCCCCGCCATGGCCAGCCGCTGGGCGTCCCGGATCGCGAACCGGGTCCGGTCGATCTCCGTCTGCGGATCCTTCTGCACCGCGTTCAGCCTGTTCAGCCGGTCGCCGGCGGCCGACACCGCCTCGTCCGTGGTGTTCAGCAGCGCCCGCACCGTGGACAGCAGCGCGGTGGCGTCCGGCCAGCGCTGCGCGTCCCGTGCGGTCTGCGCCTCGGCCAGCTTCGCCTCGGCCTGCCGGACGTTCTCACCGGCCTGGTCGGGAACGTGCTGAAGGTCCTGCCAGCAGGCCGCCGTGAACCGCCGGCGCAGCTCGCTGAGCACTGGATCCACCTGTCCGGAGCGCGTCGTGAGCGCCTGCGCCCGGGTGCGCAGCGAGACCAGCCGGTGGTCGATCTCGGCGGCCCGCTCCGGCAGCCGGCCGGCCTCCGCGCGGACCGCCTCCGCCTCCCGTGCGACCCGTTCGGCGCGCTCCAGCGTCTGCGGCAGCCCGTGCCGGCCCGCACCCTGGTTCAGCATCGTCAGTTCCGGCGCGAGCGCCGCCAGGCGGGCCGCCAGATCGTCCGCCCGCAGGCCGCTCCCGCGGGCCGCGTCCAGCGCGCCGGAGGCGGCCAGCAGCGCCTGCCGGGCCCGCTCCACGGCCGGCGCGAGCCGGGCCAGCTGCGTCTCGGCCTTGCCGAGCAGCGGGCCCAGTCCGGCGGCGAACCGGTCCAGCTCCTGCTTGACGCGGCCCAGTTCCTCCTTGGCGCGGGTCAGCTGCCGGGACGCCTGGGCGGCCGCCGACGCCTCCAGGTCGTCCCGGTCGAGATCGTGGGCGTCCACCGCCTCGATGTACTGGTGGCTGGCCTCGTCGATGCGCCTGCCGACGGCCTCGAAGTCGGAGACCGCGCGTCGGGCGGCCGGCGAGTCGTCCACCGCTTTGATGGTCTCGATCGAGATCCGCAGATCCCGCTGGGCGCTGTCCAGTTCGTAGAACGCGGCGGCCGCCGCGTCCTTCGCGGCCTGGGCCTCGGCGCGCTGCTCCTCCGACCGTCCGCCGAACCAGCGCCGGGTGCCGCCGCCGGCGAACGCGGCGGGCAGCGCCAGCGCGGCTGCCAGGGGGAGGGCGACGAGGATCAGGGAGTCCCTGAGCGCGGCGAGCGCGGGACGCTCCGCGCGCGACGGCGACGGCGAGTACGGCCGTACTGGTGTCGCCGTCACATCCCTCTCCCGTGCTGTGATCCGCCCTGCCCGGTGTCATTCTCCCACCGGTTAAGGACGAACACACGGGCCGGTTAGTTCGCGTTCCGGACGGTGACTTTGCCGTCGGCGGTGCGTGCGCTCACCACATGGGCGCTGGACTCGTCGCGCGGCACGGACACGTCCACCCCGCCGTCGTCCGTCTCGGTCGTCACCCGGTACGCGGCCGCGGGCAGCGCGATGGTCACCGAGCCGTCGTCGCTGACGGACTCCACCCGGTCCGGGACGGTGCTGAGGGTGAGGCGCACCGAGCCGTCCTGGGTGTGCGTGGTCACCGAGCGGGCGGCGACCTCGGCGCGGACCGAACCGTCGTCCGTGCGCAGGTCCAGCGGTCCCGTGGAGTCGGTGACGTGCACGGAGCCGTCCTCGGCGTGCACGCTCAGCGCGTCCCGGAAGCCGTGCGCCCGGACGCTGCCGTCGTCGTCCTCGACCTTCACGGCGATCCCGCGGGGCACCTCGATGCGGTGCTTGGCCGCGCAGTCGGCGACCACGCCGGAGCAGTGCATCCGCAGCGTCAGCCGGTCGTCCTTCATCGACCAGGTCACCTTCGGTTTCCCGCCGACGACGACCGAGCCCTCGAACCAGCGGGTGACGTCGACCTTGCCGGCCTCGGCGTCCTGCGACGCGACGATCTCGAGCGCCGAGTCGTCGGAGTCGATCGTGAGGGTGCCGCCCGAGATGCCGAACGTCCGGTGGTCGGGATGGTCGTCGTCCGCGGCGGAGGCGCCGCAGGCGGTCGCGCCTGCCGCGAGGGCCACGACGGCCCCGGCGACGAGGACCGAGCGGGCGAAACGGGTGGTACGGACCATGGCGATCTCCCCCTGGGCTGCTTGACGATGCGCTTACGACGGTAGGCAGCCGCGGGCCCCCGGACGATCCGGCACACTCCCGGATCAGGGGTGGGGGTAACCCCCGATACGGGTTTGCGGGGCACGTGCCCCGGCCATGTAGGCTGTCGACTCGTCCTGGGTGCGTAGCTCAGGGGTAGAGCGCCTGCCTTACAAGCAGGATGTCGGCGGTTCGAAACCGTCCGCGCCCACCAAGGACGAGGCCCCGCTCCTCGGGGCGTCGCCACCGAAGGCCCTCCGTTTCCCGGGGGGCCTTCGTCGTGTCCGCTCAGGCCTGTCCGGCGGCGGGGTCGGGGGGTGGGTCGGGGGTGTGCTTGAGGGTCATGCGGGCCTCGACGCGGTCCGCCGCGGCGACCTCCGCCCAGAAGCGGTGGCAGGTCACGAACACCGCGAGCTCGTGCTCGCGCCGCCGTAGTTTCTCCACCTCTTCCTGCTCGTCCGCCGTCCAGCCGGGCGAGGCGGGCCGCTCGGCCTTGCGCCAGCCGCCGGTGTCGCTGTAGCCGTCCAAGGGCTCCACCGACCAGGGAAGCCGCTTCAGCAGGGCCGACAGCTCGGCCCGGACCTGATGCAGCTCCTCCTGACCGGCGCGCAGGTCGCTGGGAAAGTCATAGGTCGTAGCCACGCGGCAATGGTACGCCTGTTCGATTTTGAGTAGCGAGTTCCTTCAGGGTGTTTGCGTGAACGAGTGTTCGAATTAGTCCTGTCGACGGTCGTCCTGTCCGAGCAGCGCGACGCCCAGCTCGTCCGTCTCCTCCGGTTCCGCGTTCAGACGGTGGACGACCACCCAGCGCCCGTCGTCCTCGGCCCCGGCGAACAGCGACGCCAGACGCGTCGCCCCGTTGTGCCAGACCAGCGAGCCCGTCCGTATCCAGGACGGCGCCGGGTCGCCCAGCCGGCGCTCCACGAGAAGCCGGACGACCAGGTCGGCCACGGCGCGGGGAGTCGCCCACAGGCCTCCCGCCGGCAGGATCGCGCCGTCCATCGTCCAGGGCCGGCGGGACCCGCCGAACAGCCCCGGGGCCTGCAGACACCGCTCGGGGGCGGGGCGTGCCGTCATCTCCGCGATGTCCAGCGGGCGCAGCACGTACGCCGTCGCAAGTTCCTCGTAGGTCGTCCCGGCCGCGGCGCTGAGGGCCGCGCCGAGGATCGCGTAGCCGAAGTTGGAGTACTCCTCGCCGCTCCCCGGCGGACCCACGGCGAGTGTGTCCAGCCGGGGCAGGAGCGCGTGCAGCGCCGGGAGGTCGAACGCGGCGTACGGATCCCGGTCCGGCAGGGGGCCCGGCGGCAGCCGGGGGAGGCCGGAGGTGTGCCGGGCGAGGTGGAGCAGCGTGATCCCGGTGGCGGGGGCCGCGGGCAGCCACCGCTCCAGCGGATCGTCGAGGGCGAGGACGCCCGCCGCGGCCATCCGGGTCAGCGCCGTGCCGGTGACGACCTTGGTCAGTGAGGCGATCGGCACGAAGCGGTCGACGGCGTGACCGTCGCCGAGGCGCGGCGGACCGTCGTGGGTGAGCACACAGGTCGGGACGCGGCGGCGTACGAGCGACGTCGCCCGTGACACGACGCCGAGGGCGGGAACGGGCATGAATTCTCTTCCGTCGGTCGCGAACGGGGCGATGGCGGGGCCGAGTTCGCCCGGGGACGTCATGATCGTACGTCCGGCTTCGCCGTCCGCCGGCCGTGTCGTACCCCGGTCCTAGGATGACGGCCATGGACGACACGCGGGCGGAACCGGTACGGCTGGAGCCCTGGTCGCAGGGCGACCTCTGGCTGCTGCGGAGGACCAACAGCGCGGAGATGACCGGCCACCTGGGCGGGCCGGAGAGCGAGGAGCAGCTCGCCGACCGGCACCGGAGGTACCTCGAACTGCCCGCCGGGCGCATGTACCGGGTCGTGTCGGCGGCAGGCGGCGAGACCGTCGGCTCGATCGGCTACTGGGCGCGCGAGTGGCAGGGCGAAGCGGTGTGGGAGACGGGCTGGGCGATTCTTCCCGAGTTCCAGGGCAGAGGGCTAGCCGCCCAGGCCGCCCGGGCCCTGGTGGACGCCGTGCGGCGGGCCGACGGCGGCCGCCCGGCCCTGCACGCCTATCCCTCCGCGGACCATGCCGCGTCCAACGGGGTCTGCCGCAGGGCCGGGTTCACGCTGCTCGGGGAGGTCGAGTTCGAGTACCCGAAGGGGAACCGGATCACGTCCAACGACTGGTACGTCGATCTTCGCCGCCCCGCTCCTACCGGGGGTCGCCGGGCCGGATGACGTCCGGTCGGGCGGCGGCCGCCGTGTGCGCGTCCGTCAACTCCTCCACCAGGCGCGCCGTCACCGGCGTCGGCACCCTGTGCCGCTCGGCCGCGCGCAGCAACGCCCCGCCGATCGCGTCGAGTTCGAGAGGCCGGCCGGCTTCGGCGTCGCGCTGCATGGAGGACTTCATGGCGGGGGCGAAGGCGTCGTAGCGTGCGAGGGCCGCGGCCGGGTCCACGGGCGCGCCGCAGGCGGTGCTGACGGCGGCGGTCTCCTCGACCAGCGCGGCGAGCTCCTCGCGATGCCGGGTGCGCACCTCGCCCAGGGGCAGTCCGTGGCGGGTGGTGAGCAGGGCGAAGGGCGCGAGGAACGACATCTTCGCCCACAGGGCGGCGGTCTCGTCCGGCAGGACGCGGACCGTCGGACCGGCCGCCGTCAGCGTCCGCGCGAGCGCGTCGAGGCGTGGACGCGGCACGGCGTCGCCGGTCAGGTCGATCTCCGCGAACGAGCTCCCGTGCTCGATCACGCCCGGGGCGACCCGGGTGGACTCGACGCGGATGACGGCGGGGGCGACCCCGTCCGGACGGTGGTGCGCGCGCAGGGCGGCCGGGTGCTCGACGCCGTTCAGCAACGGCACGAGCAGGGTGCCGTCGCCCAGCGCCGGGGCGGGGACGCGGGCCAGGGCCGCGTCGAGCGCCGTGTGCTTGACGGCGATCAGGACCGCGTCGACCGGGGCGCGCAGCTCGGTGTCCGCTTCGACGGGGGCGGTGAACTCGCCGAACGTGGCGCTGTGGACGCGGATGCCCTGCGTGCGGAGGACCTTCGCGGTGTTCTCGCCGGCCAGACACGTCACCCGGAGCCCGGCGCGGGACAGCAGGGCGGCGAGCAGTCCGCCCACCCCGCCGGGGCCGAGGACGGCGACGGTGCGTACGTCATGAGGCATGGTGCTGTCGTTCCTCTCGTCGGTCGGCCCCGCGGGAACGGTGGCCGCCACAGAGATGATCGTGGCACAGGAGGGGGAGGCGGGGCAGACTGTGAGCATGTGCCGGAGTATCAAGACGTTGCGTCCGCCCGCGTTGCCCGAGGAGGCGACCGAGGACGAGGTGCGCGCAGCAGCCCTGCAGTACGTCCGCAAGGTGTCCGGTTTCCGGGCCCCGGCCGAGCACAACCGGGAGGTGTTCGAGCGGGCGGTGGAGGCCGTCGCCGCGGCCACGGCGGAACTCCTGGACGGCCTCGAGGTACGCGGCGCGTCCCGCGGCGCCGCCGCCGCGCGGGCGTAGCCGGGCCCCGGAGCGCCGACCACCCCGTCGCCCAGGCCGTCGGGCCCCGGCCGGGACGGCCCGCGCCGCGCCGGCCTGCGCGATGCGGGCTTGCGCGGTGCGGGAGTGCGCGGCGCCGGTCTGCGTGGTCCGTTACGCCGGCTGGCGGCGCATGACGAAGGCGGCGGCGGCGCCCGCGCCGAACAGGGCGAGGACCGACACCCCCGTCGCCAGCCAGGTCGTGCCGAGCCAGTGGGCGCCGTAGTAGCCGAGGGCCGCGCTGTAGCCCGCCCAGGACAGGCCGGCCAGCGCGGACCACGGGAGGAACTCGCGCGGGCGGCGGTGCGCGGCGCCCGCGATCAGCGAGACGACGGAGCGGCCGGCCGGGGCGAACCGGGCCAGCACCACCAGCGCGCCGCCGCCCCGGGCCAGTGCCGCGCCGAGACGTTCCTGCGCGGTGGTCAGCCGGCGGGAGCGGGAGATCGCCCGGTCCAGTCGCTCGCCGCCGCGCCAGGCGAGCCGGTAGGCCACCAGGTCGCCCAGCACCGAGGCGGTCGTCGCGGACAGGATCAGGACCATGATGTCCGGCACGTCGTGCGGGACCTGTCCGGTCGCCGCGCCCGAGCCCGCCGCGGCGGCCGTGGCCGCCGTGATGACGAGCACCCCGCTGGGCAGCACCGGCAGGAATACGTCGAGGAGGACCGACAGGCCGACCACCGCGTAGATCCAGGGGCTGCCGAGCAACGCCCCCACACTCTCCAACACCGCGAACTCCCCGTGTCTCCCCCGTGACGACCGACCGTGCCGCTGTGTCGCGGGGGAGCGGCAGATGCGGCCAATGACAGCCATACAGCGTACGCCGGGGGTGTGACAGCGGATTCACGGGGGGCTCGTGTGTTCGGCACAGCACGTTCACCCGCGGGATGCACATGACCGCCCGGCGGACGTGCGGCCGGGCGGTCGTGTGCGGGGCGGTGTGCCCTGGTTCGTGTCGGGCCGGTCGGGTCAGACGGAGACCGTGGCCTGCTGGGTCGAGGGCTCCCGCTTCGTGGCGGTGCGGCCCGCGACCAGGCGGTCCAGGCCCAGGGCGCCGGAACCGGTGAACACCAGCAGCAGGAAGGCCCAGCAGAACATCGCCGACGCCTCGCCGCCGTTCTCCATCGGCCACAGGGCGTTGGGCTGGTGCACCTTGAAGTACGCGTACGCCATGGAGCCCGAGGCGAGTAAGGCGGCGGGCCGGGTGCCGAATCCGACCAGCACCAGACTGCCGCAGACGAGCTGGATCACGGCCGCGTACCAGCCGGGCCAGGCGCCGGCGTCGACGGTGCGGCCGGCGGCCTCGGCGCCGAGGACGCCGAACAACGAGGCCGCGCCGTGGCAGGTGAAGAGCAGGCCGACGACGATGCGGTAGAGGCCGACCGCGTACGGCTGAGCGGTGTCGAGACGAGCGGACATGGTGGGGGGTGCTCCTTCGGTGTCGGGCGGGCCGGCCCCGAAAGGGGAGTGGACCGGACCCGTCGTCGGGGGGGGGGGGGGGGGGGGGGGGGGGGGCGGCGGTACCGAACGAGCCGTCAACGCTAGGGGGAGCCCATGGATGCTTGCAAGTTCAACTTGAGCCATCACTGACGCATAAGAGGGCAACCACCTTACGGATTACCCTTTTTGACGGGTAATCAGACGCCTGTCCGTCATGGGTCGTGGGTCGCTCTCCTCAGGTGAGGTCCGATTCCTCCACCGTGGCGAGCGCCCCGTCCTTCTGCGCCTGCTCCAGCCGCAACCGAGCGGAACGGCCGCGCAGGGTCAGCGACATGAGCTGGTTGCCGAACCACGGCCCGCCCTTCTTGCGCCAGCTGACGGGAAGCTGCGGGCAGCGGCCGTGCCGGCGCAGACGCCTGCCGAGCGCGCGGGCCACGGCGCTCCAGCCGAAGCGGAAACCCACCCGGATCGACAGGGGGACGGAGTTGTGGACGGGTGAGCAGGTGAGCTGCAGCACCCGGGCGTCCGGCCCGGGCGCGTCACGCCAGCGCGCCTCGGCCACGTAGGCGTGGTGCACGTCCCCGGAGAGCACCAGCACACTCGCCGGCGCGTCCGCTCCCGCCCCCGTGTCGGCGATCAGCTCCGCCAGCTCGGCGAAGGACTCGGGGAAGGCCGCCCAGTGCTCCAGGTCCGCGCCGCGCCGCAGCCTCTCCCCGAAACGGGCCCAGCGCGCACCGCGCTCGCCCCGGCACAGGGCTGCGTCCCACTCCTCGGCGTCGTGCACCAGATGCGGCAGCAGCCAGGGCAGCGAGGAGCCGACGAGGAGGTGGTCGTAGGAGCCGGGACGGTCGAGGACCTGGGCGCGCAGCCACTCCCGCTCGCCCTCGTCGAGCATGGCGCGCCGGTCCTCGTCGAGGACCCGCGCCGCCCGGCTGTCGACGATCAGCAGCCGTACCCGCCCGAAGTCGCGCCGGTAGCTCCACCGCACGGACGCCGGGTCGTTGTCCGCCCGGTCGGCGAAGGCGCGCAGCACGTCGGTGCCGTCGGGCGCGTCGCGTACGGCCGCGTAGAGCGGGTCGGCGGCCAGCTCGGCCGGGGACAGGTTCCCGAGGTGCTGGTGCACCCAGTACGACATCAGCCCGCTCAGCACCCGCTCGCGCCACCAGGCGGTGGCCCGCATGTCGGCGAGCCACGCCGCGGAGGTGTTCCAGTCGTCGATCACGTCGTGGTCGTCGAAGACCATGCACGTCGGCACGGTGGACAGCAGCCAGCGCACGCCGGGGTCGCGCCAGGACTCGTAGTAGAGCCAGGTGTACTCCTCGTAGTCCGCGACCTCGGCGCCCGGCGGATCGGTCAGGCCGCGGCGGGCCTCGATCCGCTTCCGGGTCGCGTCGGACACCTCGTCGGCGTACACCTGGTCGCCCAACAGCAGCAGGACGTCCGGGCGTTCGGCGGTCGGGTCGGCGGCGAGGCGCGCCGCGAGGCCGTCCAGGGCGTCGGGGCCGACCGGGTCGTTCCCGCCGGCCGGGGGCGCCGCCCAGCGGCACGAGCCGAACGCCACCCGGACGGCGTCGCCGCCCCGCGCGCCGCCGCCCGCGTCCCCGTTCCCCTCGTCGTCCCCGTCCCCGTCATCGCTCCCGTCGCGTTCGGCGGCGGGGGAGTGGATCTCGGAGGGCGGGAAGGGGGAGTCGGGCGGCGGCCACACGCGTGACCCGTCGAGGAAGACCTCGTAGGCCGTCGAGGTGCCCGCCGTCAGACCGGTCACCTCGACCAGCGCGTAGTGGTGGCCCGCCACCTGGAAGGTGCGGGCGGCGCCGCCCGCACCGTCGGCGCAGCGCACCTCGGCGGCGCACGGACGGCTCGTCTCGACCCATACGGTCGCGGACGAGCCGTCGGCGTATCTCAGCAGTGGTCCCAGCCGCAGTCCGGCCACGTGATCGCCCTCCTCCGTCGCACCGTACGGTACGGAACGACGAGGGTCCTGGGGGAGTGCCGGGCGGCCACGGACCGGTCAGCAGCCGGCGAGGTAGCTCGTCAGCGCGCTCTTCTCGGCGGAGTCCACCGAGAGGTCGTAGTAGTACTTCACCTGCACCCAGGCGCGGACGTAGGTGCAGCGGTACGAGGTGACCGACGGCATCCACTCGGCCGGGTCCTGGTCGCTCTTGGACTGGTTCACGTTGTCCGTGACGGCGATGAGCTGCGGCCGGGTCACGTCGTTGGCGAAGGACTGGCGCCGGGCGGTGGTCCAGGCGCTCGCCCCGGAGTCCCATGCCTCGGCGAGCGGGACCAGGTGGTCGATGTCGAGGTCGGAGGCGGCGGTCCAGGTGGCGCCGTCGTAGGGGGAGTACCAGCTGCCGCTGGTGGCGGTGCAGGCGGAGTTGGTGACGACGTTCGTGCCGTCCCGCTTGAGGATGTACTCACGGGTGTTGCAGGTGCCGCTGATGGTGATCCAGGTGGGGAACAGGTCGCGGTCGTAGCCGGTGCGGTCCTCGGCCTTCACGGTGAGCGAGGCGAGGTAGGTGCGCGCGGTGGCGGCGGAGACCGGGGTGGGGAGGGCGGCGGAGGCGGTCGGGGACTGGAACAGCCCGACCGAGGCTATGAGGGCGGTGAGGACGGCCGTTGCGCTCAGGCGTCCACGCGCGTAGAACTTCGACATGCGAACTCCGTTGGGGAGGCGGGGTGTTGCAGCACGGGCGTGGGAATGCTCGCGCCGCCGCGTTGCGGGGAGATGTGCGTTCGATGAGAAGCTAGTGACGAGTGCATGACACGACAAGGTCTGCGGCGGAACGATCTCGTAGACTGGACGGCGCAGAAGGGGAGTAGCTCTTCGCCGGACCGTCGACATACTGCTCAGCTCGTCTGAGCCGGCGCCCGGAGGCGAGTCCGTGATGGCGGACCGCCAGCGAGACCTTCGGCAAGCAGTGCCCATCCGTGCCGCACGGCACGGATGACGTGTGCTGCCGTGCCGAGGCGTCTTCGTGAGGATCTTCGCAAGGACTGCAGCACTCTCGGCGGGGCGGCCCCGACCGATAGAGGAACCTTGATCAGCATCACCGTGACGGCGCTCGTCTTCGGCGTCGTCTTCCTGGCCGAGCTGCCGGACAAGACCGCCCTGGCCGGACTCGTCCTCGGCACCCGCTACCGCGCCTCGTACGTGTTCGCCGGCATCGCCGCCGCCTTCGCCCTGCATGTCACGCTCGCCGTCGCGGCCGGCAGCGTGCTCACCCTGCTGCCGCAGCAGATCGTGCACGCGGTGACCGGCGTCCTCTTCCTCGGCGGCGCGGCCGTGCTGCTGCTGAAGAAGGACGAGGACGACGAGGAGGTCCGGCGGCCGGAGGATCAGTCCTTCTGGAAGGTCGCCGGCGCGGGCTTCATGCTGATCCTCGTCGCCGAGTTCGGCGACCTCACCCAGATCATGACGGCCAACCTGGCCGCCCGCTACGACGACCCGCTCTCCGTGGGCCTGGGGGCGGTGCTCGCGCTGTGGGCGGTGGCCGGCCTCGGCATCGTCGGCGGGAAGGCCCTGATGAAGCGGGTGCCGCTGACGCTGATCACCCGGATCGCGGCCCTGCTGATGCTGCTGCTGGGCGTGTGGAGCCTCTGGGAGGCGATCACCGGCTGAGCCGAGCCGGGCCGAGTCGAGCCGAGCTGAGCGGCGGCGGGTGTGCCCGGCCCCCTGGGCGAGGTGGCGCCGGGGGGCGATTGTTTTGTACCGTGGGGGAACAAAGTGGCTCCCGCTCGTTTTCCCTGACCGGCGGGCGGGGCCGCCTTGTCCTTACGTCTGGAGCTGCCGATGCCGGTCCTCACCGCCCATGCCCTCCTGCTCGACATGGACGGCACCCTCGTGAACTCCGACGCCGTCGTGGAACGGATCTGGCGGCGCTGGGCCGACGCGCACGGACTCGACGGCGACGAGGTCATGAAAGTCGTCCACGGCCGGCAGGGGCACGCCTCGATGGCCGTGCTGCTGCCCGGCCGGCCCATGCGTCTGAACCTCGAGGACAACGCGCGGATGCTCGCGGCGGAGACCGCCGACCTGGACGGCGTCGTCCCGGTGCCCGGCGCGCCCGAGTTCCTCGCCTCCCTGCGCGGCGTCCCGCACGCCCTGGTCACCTCGGCGGACGTCCCGCTGTCGACGGCCCGGATGGCCGCGGCGGGGCTGGAGCTCCCCGAGGTGCGGGTGACCGCCGAGTCGGTGGGCGCGAGCAAGCCGGACCCCGAAGGCTTCCTGAAGGGCGCGGCGGAGCTCGGTGTCGACCCGGCGCAGTGCGTCGTCTTCGAGGACTCCGGGGCGGGCATCGCGGCGGGGCGCGCCGCCGGGATGCGGGTCGTCGGCGTCGGGCCGCGAGCGGCGGCGCACGGGCCGGACGCGGTCGTACGGGATCTCCGCGAGGTGCGGGTGGAGGCCGCGGGGGACGCGGGAAGCGCGGGCGGCGTGAGGTCGGCGGTGCGCATCCGGATCGGCTGAGTCCCTTCTCCGCCCCGAGCGGTGGCTACGGCTCCGGCGGCTAGGGCTCCTTCGTCTCCGATTCCAGGCGGGCCCGGGTCGCCGGGCCGTACACGCCCAGGCCGTCCTCCGTCGTTCCCCGGGACCACTGGTAGTTGCGCAGGGCGTCCTCGACCTCGCCGCCGAAAGAGCCGTCGGTCTCGCCGTTGTAGAAGAACGCCGCCTTCAGGCGTAGTTGCAGTTCGGTCACCTCGGGGCCCTGGTCGCCGCGCCGGAGGGAGACGACGCCGACGGAACCGTTCTGGGCCGCGTCGGCCCCCTTGTCGGGGCCCGAGGCGCGGGAGGCGTCGGCGGACGCAAGTGCCGGGCTCGCCTCGGCCGACGGGGACGCGGACGGCGAGGCGCTCTCCGGTGTCGCGGACGGCGACGGGCGCTCGCTCTCGCGAGGCGGCGGGGCCTCGAAAGAGGCGGAAGGGGACGCGGAACGGCTCGCCGACGGCGACGCGGAGGCCGTGCTGACGCTCGGGACGGGCACGGCGGCCCGCACGTCCTCGGGGGCGGCGCTCTCGCGGGCCGGCTTCTCGTAGGAGAACAGCCCGGCGGCGAACCCGGCCGCCGTCACCACGGCGACGACGGCGCCGGTCGTCGCGACCAGCAGGACCCGGCGGCGGCGCGTACGGGGGCGCGCTTCCTCGTCGTCCGGGTGGGTCGCGCCGGTGTACGCCGTCTCGAACAGCCGTAGATCGGTCGTGCTGGGGTCGGAGCCCGGGGGTGTGAGCGGAGTGGGCAGCGCCGCCGCGGCGTCCGGCGGCGGACCGACCGGGTTCACGCGGCGCAGGGGCATGGTCGCGTCGGCCGGAACCGCCGCCATCGGCATCGTCACGTCGGTCGGACGGGGCACGTGGGTCGCACCGGTCGTGCGCGGGGCGTTCGTCACGTTCGTGCCGTCCGGTTCCGCTTCGTCGAGTTCCACGTATGGCCGTATGCGCAACGGATCGAAGTCCTCCGCGGCGGCCGCCTCCGCCGTGCGCGTGTCCCGCAGGGCGTCGGAGGCCCGCCGGGCGCAGGCGCAGGACGGGGTGTTGTCGGGCGCGCGGAGCGCTCCGCACTCCGGGCACGGCAGTCCCGACCGTCCCGGCCGCCTCTGTCGCCCCGTCGGATCGATCACGTGTTCGGCCCTCCCCTTCCAAACTCCAGAGATTATGCAGATCCTCCACACAACCGGTCGTCCACGGCCCCCGGAACATCGAATTCCGTTGGGACTCGGGAGGACTCAAGAGGCCATAACGGGTCACACCGATCACGATGGAAGGGGTCACCGAGCCTCAGGAGGCATCCATGGCGTTGGACGCGCACAGCCGTACGGCGGATCCGCGTCAGGAACACGTGTCCGGAAACGTTCTCGTCTCGATCGGCGCCCTGCTGCTCGGCATGCTCCTCGCCGCCCTCGACCAGACGATCGTGTCGACCGCCCTGCCGACGATCGTCAGCGACCTCGGTGGTATGGAGCATCTGTCCTGGGTGGTCACCGCGTATCTGCTGGCGTCGACGGCCGCGACCCCGCTGTGGGGCAAACTCGGCGACCAGTACGGGCGCAAGCGGCTGTTCGAGGCGGCGATCGTCCTCTTCCTGATCGGTTCGGCGCTGTGCGGAATGGCGCAAAACATGCCGCAGTTGATCGCCTTCCGTGCGCTCCAGGGCCTGGGCGGCGGCGGCTTGATGGTGCTGTCGATGGCGATCGTCGGCGACATCGTGCCGCCGCGCGACCGCGGCCGCTACCAGGGCCTGTTCGGCGCGGTGTTCGGCGCGACGAGCGTCCTCGGACCGCTGCTGGGCGGCCTGTTCACCGAGCACCTGAGCTGGCGCTGGGTGTTCTACGTCAACCTGCCCGTCGGCGTCGTGGCCCTCGCCGTCATCGCGGCCGTGCTGCACATCCCGCGCAGGTCGACGAAACACGTCATCGACTACCTGGGCACCTTCCTCATCGCCTCCGTCGCCACCTGTCTGGTGCTGGTTGCCTCGCTCGGCGGCACCACCTGGGACTGGGGCTCGCCGCAGATCGTCGCGCTGGCGCTGCTGGGGGTCCTGCTGGCGGTCGCGTTCGTGGCCGTGGAGCGGCGGGCGGCCGAACCGGTGCTGCCGCTCAAGCTGTTCCGCGTCCGCACCTTCACCCTCTCCGCCGTGATCAGCTTCATCATCGGCTTCGCGATGTTCGGCGCGATGACCTATCTGCCGACCTTCCTGCAAGTCGTGCACGGCGTCTCGCCGACCATGTCGGGCGTGCACATGCTGCCGATGGTGGTCGGCATGCTGCTCTCCTCCACGGGGTCCGGCCAGATCGTCAGCCGCACCGGCCGCTGGAAGGTGTTCCCGGTCGCCGGCACCGCCGTCACGGCGATCGGCCTGCTCCTCCTGCACCGGCTCGACGAGCACAGCTCCACGTTCGAGATGAGCGTCTGCTTCTTCGTCTTCGGCCTGGGCCTCGGCCTGGTCATGCAGGTGCTGGTGCTGATCGTGCAGAACGCGGTCCCCTACGAGGATCTCGGCGTCGCCACCTCCGGCGCGACCTTCTTCCGCTCCATCGGAGCCTCGTTCGGCGTCGCGATCTTCGGCACGATCTTCGCGGCCCGCCTCGGCGACAAGCTCGCGGACGCCTTCGCGGGCGTCCGGCTCCCGCCCGGGGTGTCGGCCGACGCGCTGGAGTCCGACCCGCGCGGCATCGCCGGCCTGCCGTCCGACCTGCGTCCGAGCGTCCTGGACGCGTACGCCTCCGCGATCACCGACGTCTTCCTGTACGCCGCGCCCGTCGCGGTCGTCGGCTTCGTCCTGGCCTGGTTCCTGCGGGAGGACCCGCTGCGCGCCTCGGTCACCGCCCCCGACGTCACCGAGACCCTCGCCAGCAACCCGGTGGAACGCTCCTCGTACGACGAGGTGTGCCGGGCGCTGTCCGTCCTCGGCACCCGCGAGGGCCGCCGCGAGATCTACCGGACGATCACCGAACGCGCCGGCTACGACCTCCTCCCCGCCGCCAGCTGGCTGCTGCTGCGCATCAAGCGGTACGGCAGCGTCGAGCCGTCGATGGTGGCCGAACGCGGTTCCGTCCCGCTGTCGGTGGTCATCGAGGCGGCCCGGCAGATCGAGGGCCGGGGTCTCGTCGTCCGCCGGGGTCTGGACATGCTGCTGACGGACGAGGGCCGGGTGATCGCCGAACGGCTCGCCGCGGCCCGTGAGGATTCGCTGACCGAGCTGCTCGGCGACTGGTGGGGACCCGACCGCCCCACCGACCTGGTCCAGCTGGTCAGGGAGCTGACCGGCGAGCTGTGCGGCTCGAACCGGGAGCAGCCGCACGACGAACGGCCGGCGAACAGGTTCAACTGAGCTTCGGCGAAAGGGATTTCTCGAACCAGTGGTCGGCGTAGGGGCCGTCGTTGTACGGCTCGGTCTCGGCGTATCCCAGCCGGGCGTACAGGGCGCGGGCCTCGACCAGGTCGCCGCGGGTGTCGAGCACCACCCGGTCGGCGCCGAGCGCGCGGGCGGCGTCCTCGGCGGCCCGGACGAGCAGCGGGGCCCCTCCCCTGCCGCGCAGCCCCTCCCGCACGTAGACCCGGGTGAGCTCGGCGGTCGACGCGTCCAGCAGCCGTACGCCCGCGGTGCCCGCCGGTTCGCCCCCGTACCGGCCCACCAGCAACTGCCCGCCGGGCGGGGAGAGTTCGGCACCGGAGTGGGCGGCGATCTCCCGGTCCAGCTCGGCGAGCGCGGTGCGGCGCCCCTTGTGCAACAGGTAGTAGCGGTCGCTGACTTCGGTGTAGTACGCCCGCCAGAGCGCCACGGCGTCGGGGGAGTCGAAGGGCTCGGGGGCGATGGTCCACGGTCTCGGCGTCGGCGTCAGGGATGGGGATGGGGATGGGGCTGGGGCTGGGGTGGGGGTCGGAGCCGGGCCGGGGGTGGAGGTCGGGGCGGGGGTCGGGGTCGTCATGCGGACATTGTCGGGTGGCGTTCCTGCCTCTCCGCAAGCGAATTGACCCGGCCCGGGCAGGGGACCGGACCGGCTGTCGGAGGTCCGCTCGGAAGGCCGTGGGGCCCGCGCCGAGCCCGTTCCCGGCCCGCTCCCCGGTCCCGCGTCGTTTGGGAGGGGCCGTCCGGGCAACCCGGTTCTGGAACCGGCCCGTGGGGCCGACACACCGGAAGGCAAGGCATGTCCACAGGAGTGATCATCGCTCTGATCGTGGTCGTGGCGGCCGTAGTCGCCGTCGCGGCCGTCCTGGCCGTGCGGGCCCGCGGCTCGCACGGCGGACGCAGCCTGAAGCACCGCTTCGGGCCCGAGTACGACCGGGCGGTGGCCCGGCACGACGGAGACGTCAAGGCCGCGGAGCGGGAGCTCGACGCTCTCGTGGAGCGGCACGGCGGGCTGCGCGAGCGTCCGCTGGAGGCCGCCGAACGCGAGCGCTTCGAGGCTCGTTGGACGACCGCCCAGGAGCGGTTCGTCGACTCGCCCCGGGAAGCGGTCGCCGAGGCGGACCGGCTGATCGCGGAGGTCGCCGGCGCCCGGGGCTTCCCGGACGCAGGCCAGTACGAGGAGCAGCTCGCCGCGCTCTCCGTCCACCACGCGCACCGCGTCGACGGCTACCGCCGCGTCCACCGCGTCGCCCGGTCCACCGCGGGCGTCGACGGCACGCGTCACCCGGACTCGGCCGACGTCCCGGGGACGGCCGGCGGGCACGCGCCCGGCACCGAGGACATGCGGACCGCGATGGTCGAGGCACGCGCCCTCTTCGACGACCTGATCGGCCCGGCCCGCCACCACACCGGCCACGACCGCGCGGCACAGCCCGCGACCCGGGAGCGCTCCGGCTCCGGCCACCACCTGCCGCGGGGCTTCCACCGCCACCAGACCAAGGAGGGCTGACCGTCATGCCGGACATCACACCGAGCACGGGCACCGGTCCGGAGAACCGTGAACCGGCCGACGACCGCCGGTCCGCCGCCCGCCGCGGCGACACCCTGCCGAGCTCCGAGACGGTCCCGCCGGGCGCGACGAACCGGCTCGACGGAGCCGTGCCCCCGAACGAGACGGCCCTGCCGGGCGGGACGGGTCGGCTGCCGGGGAGGACGACGGAGGACCGTGAGGACCGCGGTCAGCCGCCGACGGCCCCTGCCACACCCCACACGACAGCACCCCCCGCCTCGCCCAGCACCCCCGCCTCGCCCGGCACCCCCGCCTCGCCGGGCGTCACCAGCGCGCCGGGTACCGCCGGCACCGCCGGCGCGTCCGGCGCGGCAGCGGGTGCGGCGGCGGGTGCGGCCGTGGAGCCGAAGCCGCTCCGCCCCGAGCCCGGTACGTCCGCGAACGGCGCGGGCGGAGCGAGCGTCACCCGCGGTGCGGGGACCGGCGGCACGGGCATCGGCGGGTCGGCGGCCGAGGCCGGTGAGCGGACGGCCGCCCCCGGTCACGGCGACGGCCCCACCGTGTCGTCCCTTCTCCCGGACGAGGAGTGCGACCGGATCGCCACGCGTCTGCGGCACGCGGTCGTCGGGTTCGTCGACGGCCCCCGGGACGCCGTGGTGGAGGCCGACGAGGTGCTGGAGGAGCTCGCCGGACGCCTCACCGAGGCCGTGGACCGCCGCCGCCGTACCCTGCGCGGCTCCTGGCAGCAGGAGGGCGGCGGAAAGGCGGGCGGCGGCAAGGAGCGCGGGCCGGCGGCCGCCACGGCCGTCGACACCGAGCAGCTGAGGCTTGCCCTGCGGGACTACCGCGAACTCACGGAGCGGCTGCTGCACCTCTGACCGCTCCTCCGCAGCGTCCTCCGCCGCCGCTCAGTCCTGCGGCGCGTCCCCGGCCGCCGCCCGGCGCTCCCGCCATTCCTGTACGACCGCTTCGACGTCGTACGGTTTCATGCCCAGCGGGGGGCCGGGCGGCGGCTTGAACATCATGTCGCGCAGTTTCACGTTGACGTCCGTGACGATCTTCCGGACGAGGCGTTCCGACGGCGCCGCGTACGCCGCCGCGAGCGCGTCCTCCGCCTCCTTGCGCAGAGCGAGGGTCGGCGGCAGCACGGAGAGGCCCTCGCGGGCCATCTTCCGTTTGATCCACCACAGTTCGTCGTACGAGGTGTCGGTGACGGCCGGCAACGGCTTTCCCGCGCCCGGCAGTCGGTCGAACTCGCCGCGTCGCTCGGCGTCGCGGATCTGCTTGTCGACCCAGGACTCGAACGGGACACCCGGTGGCTTTCGCTCGGTCATGCGTCCATTGTGCCGGACGTGGTGGGCCCGGGCGATTTATCATGCGGCGGCTGTACACGCACACTTAGGACACAGGACGCCGACAGGCATGCCGAAGACATCTCAAGGGGAGCGCACGTGCTCGAACTGACCATGGCCACCGTCTCCGGGACGGAAGAGGGCGCCACGGCCGGCATGCTGATGGCCGACTCGCCGAGCGACCCTGGCGCCGTGCTGCGGGTGGGCCGGGACAGGTCCCTGTGCCGTCTCGCGACCCCCGACGACTGGCTGTTCGTCTCCAGGGTGCACCTGGAGTTCCTGTGCGGCCCCGACGGCACCTGGCAGGTGTCGTGGCTGCGCGGCTCGCAGGACGAGCCCTCCTCCGAGGTGCGGCTCCTGGTCGGCCCGCACACCCAGCCCCTCGCGTACGGCGGGACCGTGCCGCTGGGCCGCGGCGGCTCCGGTGAGATCGTCGTCCTCGACCGCACCGGTCCGCGCAGCGTCAACGTGGGCTTCTACCACGAGGGTTGAGCCCTCCGCCGGTCCGCTGGAAGGACGGCGGAGGGGGGGGCGCGGCAGGCTACGCCAGGACGCGCGCCAGCGCGAAGCCGTCGTACCCCTTGGCCCCCACCGTCTGGATCGCCGTGCCGCTCAGCCTCGGATGCGAGCCGATCAGCTCGATCGCGCCGCGGCTGCCGCGCACGTCCTCGGCGTCGCTGTCCGCGTCGGCTACCCGGCCGCCGCGGACGACGTTGTCGACGACGATCAGACTGCCCGCGCTCGTGAGTCTCAGCGCCCACTCCAGATAGTGCACGTTGTTGGCCTTGTCGGCGTCGATGAAGACCAGGTCGAACGGGGGCGGGTTCTCGTCCGCCAGCCGCGGCAGCAACTCCAGCGCCGCGCCGACCCGCACCTCGACCGCCTTGTCGAGGCCCGCGCGGGCGATGTTGCGGACGGCGACCTCCGCATGCTGGGGGTCGTACTCCAGGGAGATCAGCCGGCCGTCGGCGGGCAGTGCGCGGGCCAGCCAGATCGTGCTGTAACCGCCGAGTGTGCCGATCTCCAGGATCTGCCGGGCCCCCTGCACCTCGGCCAGGAGCTGCAGAAGTTTGCCCTGGTTCGCCGTCACACTGATGTGCGGCAGCCCGGCGGCGTCGCTGTCCCGCAGCGCGGCCGCCATCACCTCGTCGTCGGGGGCGAGACGGCCGGTGAAGTAGGCGTCCACGGCGTCCCAGACCTGCGACTCGCTCATGCGCTCAGCCTCTCGTGTGCCTGACATGCCGGGTGGCATGCCGGTGACAAATGGTTAGACGCGCTAATAAGCCGTGTCAACGACGCCCGCCGCGGACGACGTCCTTCCGCCCGCGCCGCACGGCTCCACGCGGCTGAATTCACCCTTTCGGAGCAGGGGGAGCGGCCGACTGTCCGAGGGGCTGCCCCGGGGACTGTACGAGGTGCCGCCCGAGGCATCGCCCGCGGTGCCGCCTCGGGTGCTGCCCGCGTGCGGTCGTGGCGCGAGGCGGCGGAAGTGCCGCTGTAAACACACCACCCCCCGCATCACCCCAGCACTCTCCGTAGCCCCCACACCCCATGGGGTGCCACGAAGGTGCGGCGTGAGGCCCCTTTCTCGTTCGCGCGGCGATCCGGATCCCGCGCCTCGCGGAGGCGACCGGTCCGCTGGACGCACTATCCTCTACCGGGCAAAAGGAGAGAAATCGTCGGATGAAGAGGGGGCCGACGTCTTCGTGTGTGTGGGGGGAGACGTGCGCCTCAGGAGAGGCGCCGGACGATCCCGCGCAGCGCGCGTGGACGAACGGGCGGGAGGCCACAGAGCGTGGCGAATGCGGAACACAGCGGGCGGACGTCGGATCGCTTCGCACCGGCGGCCGGCAGCACCGACCCGGCCGGGGCGCGGCTGCGCGCGGCCCGCCTCGGCCTCTGGCTGGTGGCGGCCCTCCTCGCCGTACGCCAGGTGGCCGTCGTCCTCGGCACCCCGCGCGGACAACGGCTGACGGACCTGGAGGCCTGGGTCGGACCCGACGGCGTGCTGCACGTCAACGGCTCGCTCTACGGCTCCACGCGCTTCACCGGCACCCCCTTCGGCGGTCTGGTCCTCAAACCCCTCACCCGGGCGGCCGAACAGGCCCTCGGCTGGGGCTGGACCTTCGGCACGCTGCTGCTGGTCGCCGCCCTCGGCGTGATCGCCGCCCGCAACCTGCCCCGGCCGCTCGGCAGACGGACCTCGCTGCTCGCCGCACCGGTCGCGACCAGCCTGCTCATGCTGTCGCTGCCCGTGCGCAACGCGTTCTGGCTAGGCCAGACCAGCATCATCCCGGCCCTGCTCGTCGTCCTCGGCTGCTTCGTCGCACGAGACCGGCGGGCCACCGGCGCCCTCATCGGCGTGGCCGCCGCCCTCCAGCCCGCGATCCTGCTCTTCGCCGCCCTGCTCTGGTTCACCGGCCGCCGCCGCGCCGCGGCCGCCTCCGGGGCCGTCTTCGCCGGCGTCACGCTGCTCACCTGGGCGGCCATGCCGCACGACTCGTACGTCTACTGGGTGCACCACATGGCGGGCACCGGCCTCGGCGGCGAGGCGGACGGCCTCGGCAACCAGTCCCTGCACGGCGCACTGCTGCGTCTCGGCCTCTCCGGACCGCTCGAGATCGGCCTGTTCCTGTCGCTCGGCGCGGCCGTGGCCGTCCTCGGCCTGCGCCGGGCGGTCCGCTACGCACGCGACGGCCAGCTGCTCCTCGCGGTCGCCGTGACCGGCTGTGCGGCGATCGCCGTCTCGCCCGCCACCTGGCAGCACCAGCTGCTGTGGGTGCTGCCGGCGGTGGTCGGCAGGGTCGGCAGACGCGCCTGCGACCGCCATGTCTGGCCGGTGGCGGTCATCATGGTCATGACGCTCCCCGGGGACATGCTGCTGCCCCACACGGCGGCCCTGCACCCGCTGCGCGACAACGCGGTGCTGCTGGCCGCGGTCGCCGCCGCCACGGTCGTCCCGTTCCTGCCGCGGACGTCTCCCTGCTACCGGGCGCCGATTCCGGCGGAGCACGTCCCGCCGGTCCCCGCGCGCTGGGCGCACGTGCCGCTGCTGCCGTTCCTCAGACGCCTCCCGACCCGCCCCAACCTACTGCTGGAGCTGCTGCTGATCCGTGTCACGTACGCGGCCTACCAGCAGGTCCGGCTGGCGGCGACCGGCGGCACGAACTCGGGCGGCCGGGCGCGCGCGGAGACGCACGCACAGCAGATCCTCGACATCGAGCGGTTCCTGCACCTCGACGTGGAGCGCACGGTCAACCACTGGGTGACGGGCGTCGACCGGCTGCGCGACTTCTTCGACTTCTACTACACGTCCTTCCACTTCGCCGTCCCGCTGACGGTCCTCGCGGTGCTGTACGTGCGCCGTCCGGCCGACTACCGCTGGGCCCGCGCGTCCCTCGGCTTCGCGACCCTGCTGGCCCTGGTCGGCTTCTGGCTCTACCCGCTGGCCCCGCCCCGCCTGATGCCCGGCCTCGGCGTCATCGACACGGTGCACGGCGTCCAGGACTTCTCCAAGCCGGACTACGGCACCCTCACCGCGCTGACCAACCAGTACGCGGCGATGCCGTCCCTGCACTTCGGCTGGTCCCTGTGGTGCGGGCTGGTCATCGCGATCGTCGCCCGCAGACGGTGGGTGAAGGCCCTCGGCCTGCTGCACCCGCTCCTCACCGTCGCGTCCATCGTGGCCACCGGCAACCACTGGGTGCTGGACGCGGCCGGTGGCGCGGCGGTGGTGCTGGCCGGGTTCGGCCTGTCCTACCTGCTGATGGGCCCCCGCGCGCAGTCCGTGACGGCGGCGGGGGCGAAGGCGAGGTCGGCAGCGGGGGCAGCGCCGGCGGGGGCAGCGGCGGCGTGGCCGGCGGGGTGGCCGGCGGCTACGTCGGCTGCGGCTACCACGGCGGCGGAGGCGGAGGTCGGGTCAAGGGTTGACGCGGAGGCGGCGGCGAGGGGGAGGAGGGCGGCCGAGCCGGTGCCGGCCTCCCGGAAGGATCCGGCGCCGAGGTGATCACCCCGCCGCGTCCCCCTCCCCGAGGGCCAGCCGTTCCTGGAGACGGGCGTGGCGGAACTGGTAGACGGGGCCCGTCGCCCGCAGCAGGTTGCGGCGGCGGGCGTCCTCCAGGAAGTGCACCAGTCGTACCGGTGTGCCCTCCTCGTAGTGGAGCTGCACGGCCGTGAGGGTGGTGGCGACGGCGAGGTTGCCGGCGAGGCCACAGGTGGCGCCGGTCCACACCAGGGCCGTCACCCCGAACATCACTCCCTGCAGGGGGGACTGGGCCCAGGCCACGATCGGGCCGACGTACAGCGCGAGGGCGAGGCCGGTGAGCAGCCCCAGGAAGAGGCGCAGCCCGAGGTGATGGCGCCACACGTCACGCGGTCCCACCGACCGGGTGTCGAGCACCGAGGGCCGGGAGTGGTTCTCGCGCACCGGGTCGTAGTGGCTGCCCGTTCCCAAGGAGAGGAACGGGGCGCCGGAGACGATCTCGTACCCGCGTCCGGTGACCAGCACCTCGCTGAAGCCGAGCGGCAGCGTGACCAGATACCACAGCCACCACGGCGGAGCGTCGTCGATCAGCGGCACGACGGGCACGACGAGACAGAGCAGGGTGGCGACGAACAGCCACTGCCCGACGCCGGAGCCGACCGTCCTGCGGGTGAAGATGTCGCGCCATCCCGCGCTCGACAGCGGCTGCGGGACGTCGAACCGGGCGAGACGCCGGGCGATCGCGTGCCCGCCGGCGACCGCCCCGAGAGCGCCGACGACGGTTGTCAGGGGTGTCGGGCTGACGTTCCAGGCCATGATCGCACCGGGCGTGCCGCACACCACCGCGGAGACGATCCACACGGCGATCGTCCGGGGCCGCCGGCTCGTCCAGCCGGGAACATGCCACCAGCGCAGATCACGCGTGCCCTCCTCGGTGAGGCGGGCCGCGATGTGCCGGAGCGTGCGCTCGGCTGTCCTCGCGGAGTAGCGGGGACGGGGGTGCCCGGGACGCCGTGTGTAGGCGGCGGCCACCGCATGGTCGAGGAGATGGTTCTCCACGGCGCGAGCGGTGGGGAAGCGGGCGGTGTCGAGGAGTTCGTCGACGGGGTCGTCGTCGCCGTACACGTCGCGCAGCAGGGCGATGGCGAGCGGCCCGGCGAGCGCGGCGGCGAGCGGGTCGGCGAGGGGGGCGGTGAGCGGGTCGGCGAGCGGGCCCGCGGAGACGGGGCCGGGACCGGTCTCCGACAGAAGCCGCCCGGTGAGCGCCCGCCAGGCGGGCGAGGGAGCGGCAGGCAGCCGGTCGAGCAGGTACCCGGCGGCGTCGGCCGGCCGCACGGGCTGGATCTCCAGCGCGAGGGCGCCGCCCAGCCGCGCCTTCTTCGCGGTGAGCACGGCCTCCTTCGCCCGGGACACCAGCACCAGCCGGAAGGGCGCCGTCTCCAGCGCGCTGACCATGGCCCCGCGCAGTCTGCCGGTGACCTCGTCGAGTCCGTCCAGGAAGAGGGCGACGCGTCCCTGTTCGAGGAGCCGCCGGGCGCGGGCCCGGCCGCCCCGCCCGTGGAACAGGGTGTACTGACGGCTGAGCCGGTCCGCGGCCCAGTCGACGGCCTTCTCCCCGGCGGGGTCCCATCCGTCGAGGGACAGCAGAACGGGGACGGGGACGCGGGCGCGGTCGGCGGCCGAGGGCAGCGCCGCCCGGTGCGCGAGGGCGTCCAGCAGCAGAAGGACGGCGGCGGCGGTCTTGCCGGCGGCCGGCGGCCCGAGGAGCAGCAGCCGTCCCGAGGCCAGGCCGCCGTAGACGGCGTGCAGTTCGGTGAGCCCGCCGCCGGCGCGGAGCCCGGCGCGGGTGGTCGGCGCGATGCCGGGCAGGGGACCGAACCGCGTTCGGGCCGCCCCCTCTCCGGTGGCCGCCACGACCCGTCCCACGGCCTTGCGCTCACTCACCCGCCACCGCACGGGCAACGGTGAGGGATCTGTCAGCCGCCGCAGCGCGGCCTCCTCCGTCCACTGCGCGCCGACCACGCGAGCGAGTTCGTCGGCGGCGGTGTCGAGGACGTCCCCGGCGGTGAGGACGGCGTGATGATGGATGACCTGGACGTTGTGGTCGCCTGCCTGGAAGGCGGCGGGCCCGTGGAAGACGTTGCCGGAGACCTCGGGCCCGCTGCCGCCGGGTTCGGTCATCTCCCCGGCCCGAAGTGGTTCTCCTGCCGGTTGTGATCGCCGGTCTGCACGGCGGTGGGACCGTGGAAGGTGTTCCCGGTGACGGCGCCGCGCGCGTCGTCGTCGGCGGCCCCGAAATCCGCGGTGAGCCGGGCGAGTTGATCGAGGATCCGCGCGCGTTCCGCCTCGCCGGGCGCTTCGAGCAGCGAGGCGAACTCGCCCTGCCACAGCACGGCGTGCACCGCCCGTACCCGCTCCCGGTCCGTTTCGTCGACGGCGTCCAGGACGGCGGCGGTCCGGTCGAGCCGATCGAGCGCCTCGCGTTCGGCGTCGCCGTCCCCCCGCCCGACGAGCCGGGCGCACCGCGTCCGGAACCAGGCCCAACTGTCCGATCCGGCCGCCTGCACCACGGCCATCCCCCCACCGGCCGCAGCCGCGGTCAACGCCTCGCCGAGCATTCCCGTCCCCCCCATGGTCCGTGTGAAACGGCATGCTACAGAGCCGAGTTGGAGCGGGCGTCGACTTCGGACGGATGTACCCTCGCCCGGGGTGAGGGCGGTGAGGGCGGGAGGAGTTCGAGGGGGCGACGGCATGAGCGACGGCGAGAGGGCCGGCTCCGCCGCAGGCGTCCCCGGCCGCACCCCTGCCACCGTTGCCGCGGCCGTCTGTGCGCGCCTCGGCCGTCACCACCCCGTGCTGTGGTTCCTGCTCTCGGCCCTGTCCGGCGCCGTGACGTTCTTCGTCTGGCTCTGCGGCATCTTCTCCGGCGGTCTGGACGTGGGAGAGACGTGCGCCCTGCGGGGACAGCCCTACGACGACGCCTACCGCAGCGAACACTGGCGCGAGCCGAGCCGGATCTTCCCCCTGCACGACAGGTGCAACGCGTCCTACGACCTGGTCCCGGTCTGGATCAACCCGGCGCTCGTCCTCCTCTCCCTCGTCGCCGCGGGCAGCCTCCTCGCCGCCTGCTGGACGACGTACGTCCGGGCCCGGCGGTTCTTGCGGGCGCGGCGCACCGCCCGCTGACGCCGCTCACCGCGCGGCGGTCACGTCCGAGGACGGGCGGACGGGTGCGGAGGGCCGGCCCACGAGACGCCGCAGCCGGCGTTCCGCGGGGTGCTCGACGCAGTGGTAGGCCACGGCGGCGAGGGCGAGGCTGACGACCAGGACACCGGCCCAGAACACGAGCGTGTCGCTGCCGGGAGCGGGCTTGCCCCAGCGGAAGACGGCCAGGCGGAGCACGATCTCGTGGAGGAGGTACCAGGCGAACGACCAGTGCCCGAGCCTGATCATCCAGGTCCCGCCCAGCCCCGTGCGCCGGCCGTCCAGGTCGGCACGCGCGGCGGTGCAGATCAGGACCGCGAACACGGGCGCGGCGAGCAGCTGGGAGGCGGAGTAGGGGCTGTACCAGAGGGCGTCCGGCACGGCCTTGGACCAGGGCAGCAGGGCGAGGTGCCAGGCGACGACGAGTGCGGCGGCCACCGGCAACGACACGGGAGGCCGCCAGCCGCGCTTGAGCGCCAGCCCGGCCACCACGCCCAGCACGAACTGCAGGAAGCGGGTCAGCGGCAGGTAGTCGAGCGCCCAGCTCCGGGTGGCCGGCGGCAGACCGGACAACGCGGGCCACAGCACGAGGGCCGCGCAGGTGACGGCGACCGCGGTCCACACCCACACCCGGGCACGCCGGCCCGCGAGGAGCGCCAGCAGAACGGGGAAGGCCAGATAGAAGAAGGCCTCGTCGCTGAGCGACCAGGCCGCCGGGTTGCCGCCCGCGTTGATGATCCGCTGCGGGAACCACGCGTGCACCAGCAGCAGGTTCGCGACCACGGCCTTGGCCGACACGGCGCGGTCCATGTACATGTAGGCGGCCACGGACGCCGCGACGCCCACCGCGAGCAGTGGCCAGATCCGGGCGAAGCGCCGCCAGAAGAAGACCCGGGCGGGCACGTTCGCGCCGTCGTACGTCCAGGCGAGGACGACACCCGACAGCACGAAGAAGAACGTGACGCCGCTGCGCCCGTACCAGACGGCGTCGCTCAGCCCCGGCACCTTCCCCGCCTGCCGGGACAGGTGATACAGCACGACGAGCAGAGCAGCCCAGAACCGCAGCCCCGTGAGCGAGGGCAGCCGATCGCGTCCGGCTCCCGGTATGGAGATCAACGGCGGCCCTTCGTCGACGGCAGCGGCGCGGGCGCGAGGCGGCACCTCGGACGACACACCTCCGCCCCGACACAAAGAGCAGAGGCTAACACCGCGCCCGCGCGGAGACCGCCGCATGCGGGCCCTGACCTGCTTCCAGCCAACGGGACGCCCTGGCCCGGAGCGGGGCAGGCGTGTGTCAGCTGCCACAGCCGTGTTGGTCGTGCTGTCGGGTGTGCTTGTACTCCCAGGTCAACTGGCCGCGGCCTCGCCCGCCGAGCCGGACTCCGCACCCCTGACCGAGGCCGAGAACGCGGCACTGGCCTCTACTTGAACGGCACACTGCAGATCACTGTCGAGGCAGGGACGGCATGGAAGGGCTTGGGTCCGCTGCCGATCGGCAGAGCTGTCTGGGCCGATGCATACACCGACTACTTCAAAGGGAGCATCGACGAGTCGGCGACGTGCAGCGGGCTTTGTCGCAGAAGGAGACCGCGTCGACGGCACGGGCAACGACGTCGAAGAACTACGCCGTTGCGGTCAACGACCAAGTCGGCTCCGCGGACATGTACAACCTGACCGTCGATGACCTGCACACGTACTATGTGCTGGCAGGCGAGACACCGGTACTCGTTCACAACAGCAATTGCCCTGCTGCTGACGCTGCCGCAGGGATGAAGGAAATGCCGGCCAAGAGGGCAGGGTTCACCGGAAATGGGCAGCGAATCATCGTGGACGAGAACATGTCTCCCAAGTTTGCCGAACAGTTGCGGGGTGCAGGATGTGACGCGCGCAGCGTTTCCGAAATGGGCCTGAATGGAACGAAGGATCCTCAGCTGATGAAATTTGCTGAGAATGTGAATGCTCGTGTGCTGACCATGGATCGCGGGCGTCAGATGGACGGAGGATTCGGATCCCGAGCCATTCCAATTGATCGCCGAGTTGCTTCAAGCGATGGAGTCCTGCGAATATTGGGCGGTGGCTAGAGATGGGCAATGATCATGTGAAGCGCAAGCCTGGCGAGCTCGATGTGATCCATTCTCGATGGATCCAGAAAAGGAATCGACGCACCGACGATCCGGCGTATCAAGAATCCTGGTACGACGAGCAGTGTGGCGAATGCTGTTTCTGGATTCCGCTGTCTGGAGTGCTTGGGTCGGATTACGGTGCATGTGCGAACTCGGCGTCGCCTTTCGACGGGACTGTCCGGTTCGAGCATGACGGCTGTGAGGAATTCGAGGAGTCTGGGCGAGGGGCTGTGCCTGATGATGCGTGACAGGCTGCCCGGCTGACGACCTGTCGGCAGTCCGCAGCCATCGTTGCCAGAGTGAATCTGAATCCCCATCATCTGTGGCTGGTGGGGATTCAGTGGCGTTTGACGGCAACGTCAGCGGACGAGGCCTGTGCAAGGTGGCGGGTCGTTGTCCGAGTTGATCGTCGCGGTGCTGCCGGGTGACGCTGCGGAGCAATTCGGCAAGAGCGTCCTCGTCGACGGGACCAGGTGGACCAAGATCGGTTCCGGCAAGAGCTCCGTGTACTACCGCTACTTCGATGACGGCAACGGTAAGTGGCACTGGAGTGGCAGCACCGTCGGTGTGACGAAGTCGGGTACTCCGGTTCCGATTCCGATGAGTCGTGTTCCCATTCAGGTTAAGAGAGGCTAGGAATGAGGTTCTTGACCGACGACGGTCGATTCGGATTTCTTGTCGCCCCTTTGAAGGGTCGCGGAATGTTCCGGTTCCAACTCATCATCGACAGTCAATTGATCGGTGACACCGAACCGTGCATTCTGGGCACAGCCATGGCCAGGCTGGGATGCCTGACGCATCTGGACGACGATCGGCTTAGTCTCTTGTTCTCGGACAGGGATACCGTACTCTCGGCATTGCTGACCGAGGAGGGGCTCCATGACCGCACAACCCTGTCTATCGCCGAGTCGTTGGACGACTGGTTGATCCACGGGTACGTATACCAGGGGAACGTAGTAATGGTGGCGCGAGGTGATGAGGATGGATCGTTGATGGGTCCTACGCTGATAGCCGTCGTGGCATCTGTCGAGTATGATCCGATTGTCGAGGCAGCTCGCAGTTATTGGTCGAGCGTCAATAGTTCCTCCATTTCGTGATTCGCTGATTGCCGTGGAAAGGATTCAGTGCCAGATTGCTGGGGCGGGTAGATTCTCCTGCTGAGCGATCCGGTAGCCTGGTCCTATCGAAAATGGGATCTTCATTCGAGCGGTATGAATTTCCAAGCCCAACTATGAAGCCTCATTGGTTGTGGCTGATGGGGCTTCAGAGGTGTCTGACGGCAGAAGTTGACGGCAACGTCAGCGGGCGGGGACTGCGCAGAGCGGTCGGTCGTCGTCGCCGTCGGGCTGGCCAGCACTCTCGGCGGGGTTGCGGAGGGCATGGCCGGGGAGTTCCTTGATTGCGACGAGTTCGACTCCTGTTCCAGGGGCAGGGTGGCGGTGGAGTGGCGGAGGTCGTGGAAGCGGATGCGAACGGAGGCTGGCCTTGCGGAGGCGCGTGGTGAAGGAGCGGGTGAGGTTGGCCGGATCGATCGGTCCGCCCTGCACGACCGATTGAACGAAGGCAGACACCGACGCTGAATGGGCCGCACGCGGCGGAGCAGAAGGACGCACAGCACAGGGCTGTCGTGTCCTGGGCGATGCCCATCAGCGAATCACCTACTGGCTGGCGCCCGGCCGACGTGTCGTGCTGCTCACCGTGTTCCGCAAGACCAAGATGCGCGAGCAGGCCGAAGTGGACCGCGCCCACGACGCACAGCGATTGTGCGAGGCAGAGCATGAAGCTGCCGCCGAGCACGACCTCTACAGCCGCGACCTCAGGGAGAACCGATGAAGCACAGCGAATGGAGGACCCGCCGCCACCGCCAGCTGCTTGGTGAACGCCTTGACGCCGACCCCGAGTACGACCGGGTCTACGAAGAGGCCGGCCTCGCCATGACGTTGGGTAAGGCCGTCTACGACCGGCGTAAGCAGCTGGGCCTGAGCGAGGCCGATCTCGCCGAGCGCATGCACGTCGACGTCGATGAAATCGAAGGCATCGAGACGGCCACCGAGCTGCCGCCCATCGCGGTCATCATGCGCCTGGCCCGCGTACTGGACCTCACAGTGGACGTGCACCTCGCCGGTGGAGACGAGCCCACCGTCACCATCGTCGCCCCAGCGGCCTGACGCGGGGAGGAACCATGCAGGACCCGCCCTCCGCGCTCGCCCGTGAGCTCGGGCAACTCGTCCACGACCGACGCATCGAGCTCGGGCTGTCCCAGGCCGAGCTGGCCGAGCGGTGCGGGATGAAGCAGCCGCAGATCTCCCGCTTCGAAGCCGGCGGGACCGTGCCCACGCTTCCCCTCCTGCGCCGCCTGGCTCAGGCTCTCGGCGCCGACCTGACCATCAGCCTCGCCCCGCACGACAAAGCCGCTTGACACGCATTCGGAATTCCTGGAATTCCCCAGGCGGTGTATATCGCTGACGCTGCGGCGACATCGGCGGATGAGGGCGGTGCCGGGTGGCGGTTCGTCGTCGCCGGGGCGGGATGTCTCGGCGGTCTCCGGGCTGCCGAGCGCGGTGCTGAGGCAGTCGATGGCATCTCGCCGGAGCCGGACGTGGGCGTACACCGGGGCGGTGACGCCGATGTGGGCTTGCGTGCGGACGCTGCGGGCGACGTTTCTGTCCCACAGGCGCAAGCTCACTGGGCAGGTCTCAACCCGGCTCATTGGCCGCAATCGGCTGATCACCTTCGTGACGTTCGGTGAACTGACCAAGTAGACCGAGGTCCGCCACTGGGGCACCCGCAGCCGACAGGAACTCTCCGACTGGCTCTCCGGCATCCCGATCCTGCCCGGCGACGAAGCCGTCGCCGCGACCTGGGGCCGCCTGTCAGCCGTGGGCATCCAGCGCGGACGCCCACGCTCGATCAACGGCATGTGGATCGCGGCCTGTGTCCTCACCTACGACCTGCCGCTGGCCATGCTCGCCCTCAACGACTACGACGGCCCCGCGCCCCTCGACGCCGGTTCAGCACTCGAACCACACCGTTTTTCCGCCTTCGGGGGTCGGTGTCACGCCCCACCTGTCCACCAGGGCGTTCAGGAGGAACAGGCCTCGGCCGCTTTCTGAGTCCGGGTCCGGTAGTGACTCCGTGAGGGTCGGGAGGCGTTGGCCGTAAGTGTCTGTTACTTCTGCACGGACTCCTGTTGCTTGCCTCTGTAGCAGCAAGGTGCAGCGGCGGTCCGGGACGTGGCGGACGACGTTGACGATCAGTTCTGTCAGCGCCAGTTCCACCGTGTCCGTCAGCGGCTCCATGTTCCAGTCCGTCAGGAGCCCGCGGGCGATTCTGCGGATGTGGTGGGCCGAGTGGGCGTCGGCCGTGAGGGTCATGCGGTACTGGGTGGGGACCGGGGGTGCGTAGATCGAGGGGAAGTATCCGTTCACGCTACGAGGGTGGCCCCGCGCGACTACTCTGAGCTACAGGTTGAATGCAACCCGTGGTCGTGTGAGAGAGGGGCCCTGTGTGACCCATGTGAACGTTCTTGATCCCGGAGCTTCGCCGCTCGACTACTACGGGTTCGAGCTGCGGCGGCTGCGGGAGGCGGCTGGCCTTACGCAACAGCAGATGGGGGACGTCCTCAATTACACCGGCTCCCTGGTTGGGCAGATCGAGACGGCACGGAAGGTTCCCACTCCTGAGTTCAGTGAGCGGGTGGACGCGGCTCTGGGAACCGGCGGGTTGTTCTCGCGGCTTGTCGTCCTTGTTCTGCGCAGCCAACTTCCGTGCTGGTTCCAGCAGGTGGCTGAGCTCCAGTCGCGAGCTGTCGAGATCTACGCTTTCGAGACGCACATGGTGCCCGGTCTGCTCCAGACCAGGGAGTATGCGCGGGTCGTGCTCGGGGCGCTCGACCAAGCCGACCTCGACGACCGCACCGCAGCGCGACTGGGTCGACAGCGCATTTTTCAGAAGGACCAACCACCCAGCTACTGGCTGGTGCTGAGTGAGGGGGCGCTGTGTCAGGAGATCGGTGGTCGAGCAGTCATGCAGGAGCAACTGGCCCACCTGTTGTCCTTCGAGGGCAATCCGCGGATCAACGTTCAGGTGCTGCCCTTCTCGGCTGGTGTGCACGCGGGGCTGCAAGGCGCCTTTGACCTCTATCGCTTCGTGGGTGACGCTCCCATCGTCTATACCGAGGGCTACAACACTGGGCATCCGACCGCCAACCCGGACACGGTTCAGGACTGCTCACTCCGTTACGATCATCTTCAAGCTGCCGCGCTCTCCTTGAGGGACTCGGCGGCTCTGATCCGGCGAGTGATGGAGGACCGCTATGGAGAGCAGCATCTGGCGTAAGTCCAGCTACAGCGGCGACCAGGGCGGGAACTGTGTTGAGGTTGCCCAGACTCTCGGCGGCGCGGCGGACGTCGTTGCTGTTCGTGATTCCAAGACGCCGGCGGGTCCGGTGTTGACTGTCGGGCCCGCCGGGTTCTCGCGATTCCTGGGGTGGGTTACAGCCGTTGGATGATGGTGCCTGTGGCCAGGGCGCCGCCTGCGCACATGGTGATCAGGGCGAACTCCTTGTCGGTGCGCTCCAGTTCGTGCAGGGCCGTGGCGATCAGGCGGGCGCCCGTCGCGCCGACCGGGTGGCCGAGGGCGATCGCGCCGCCGTTGACGTTGACCTTGGACAGGTCGGCGTCGAAGACCTTCGTCCAGCTCAGCACCACCGACGCGAACGCCTCGTTGATCTCGACCAGGTCGATGTCCTTCAGTGTCATGCCCGCCTTGCCGAGCACCGCACGCGTCGCGTCGATCGGGCCGTCCAGGTGGAAGTGCGGGTTCGCGCCCACCAGGGCCTGGGCGACGATCCGCGCCCTCGGCTTCAGCTTCAGGGCGCGTGCCATCCGTTTCGACGCCCACATGATCGCCGCCGCGCCGTCGCTGATCTGGGACGAGTTGCCAGCCGTGTGGATCGCCGTCGGCATCACGGGTTTGAGGCCCGCCAGGGCTTCCGGGGACGTGTCGCGCAGGCCCTCGTCGCGGTCCACCAGGCGCCACATGCCCTGGCCCGCCGCCTGTTCGTCCTCCGTCGTGGGGACCTGCACGGCGAACGTCTCGCGCTTGAAGCGTTCCTCCGACCATGCCGTCGCCGCCCGGTTCTGCGAGAGGACGCCCAGCTCGTCCACGTCCGCACGCGTCAGGCCGCGGTGTCGCGCGATGCGTTCCGCCGCCTCGAACTGGTTCGGGAGGTCGACGTTCCACTCGTCCGGGAACGGCTTTCCCGGGCCGTGCTTGGAGCCCGAGCCGAGCGGGACGCGGCTCATCGCCTCGACGCCGCAGCTGATGCCGACGTCGATCACGCCTGCCGCGATCATGTTCGCGGTCATGTGCGAAGCCTGCTGCGAGGAGCCACACTGGCAGTCGACGGTGGTCGCCGCCGTCTCGTAGGGGAGGCCCATGGTCAGCCAGGCGGTGCGGGCGGGGTTCATGGACTGTTCGCCGGCGTGGGTCACCGTGCCGCCGACGATCTGTTCCACGGCGTCGGCGGGGATGCCGGTGCGGCCGAGGAGCTCGCGGTAGGTCTCGCCCAGGAGATAGGCGGGGTGCAGGTTGGCGAGCGCGCCGCCGCGCTTGCCGATGGGAGTGCGGACTGCTTCCACGATCACGGGTTCGGCGGCCATGGGTGCGGATCCCTTCGGAACTAGTACGTGTTCTAGTTCTGCTCTGTGCAGTCTGCTGACGTGACGTGCGTCACCGCAAGGGTCTTGCAGCCTCGAGGCTCCTGAACTACCTTCTCGGCAATCTGTTTCTGATGACACGTCAGATTCTGCGGATGCCGACGTAGCCGGCGTCGTCAGATGGCTGGAGCCGCCGATGCACTGTCCAGCGCTTCCCGACGGGTTCGACTTCACCGACCCCGACCTGCTGCAACACCACGTGCCCCTGCCCGAGTTCGCCGCGCTTCGACAGGTCGAACCGGTCCGCTGGATCCCGCAGTCGGGCAACGTCGCCGGCTTCCAGGACGAGGGGTACTGGGCGGTCACCCGGCACGCGGACGTGAAATACGTGTCCACGCATCCCGAGATCTTCTCCTCCTACCTCAACACCGCCATCATCCGGTTCAACGAGCGCATCGAGCGCTCCTCCATCGACGCCCAGCGGTTCATCCTGCTGAACATGGACCCGCCCGAGCACACCCGCGTGCGGCAGATCGTGCAGCGGGGGTTCACGCCACGGGCCATCCGGGGGCTCGAGGAGCGGTTGCGTGCGCGGGCCGTCGACATCGTCGAGCGGGCGCGTGAACAGGGCGGCGGTTCCTTCGACTTCGTCACCTCCGTCGCCTCGGAGCTGCCGCTGCAGGCCATCGCCGAGCTGATCGGCATACCCCAGGACGACCGCGCGAAGATCTTCGAGTGGTCCAACAAGATGATCGCGTACGACGACCCCGAGTACGCCATCACCGCCGAGGTGGGCCAGCAGTCGGCCGCCGAGGTGATCGCGTACGCCATGAACATGGCCGCCGAGCGCAAGCAGTGCCCCGCCCACGACATCGTCTCCACGCTGGTGGCCGCCGAGAACGAGGGCAACCTGAACTCCGACGAGTTCGGGTTCTTCGTCCTCATGCTCGCGGTGGCCGGAAACGAGACGACCCGCAACGCCACCACCCACGGGATGCACGCCTTCCTCACCCATCCCGAGCAGTGGGAGTTCTACAAGCGCGAACGGCCCGACACCGCCGCCGAGGAGATCGTGCGGTGGGCCACCCCCGTCGTCGCCTTCCAGCGGACCGCCACCCAGGACACCGAACTCGGCGGCAAGCAGATCAGGAAGGGCGACCGGGTCGGGATCTTCTACGCCTCCGCCAACCGCGACCCCGAGGTGTTCGAGAACCCGGACTCCTTCGACGTCACCCGCGATCCCAATCCGCATCTCGGGTTCGGCGGCGGCGGACCGCACTTCTGCCTCGGCAAGTCGCTCGCCGTCCTCGAGATCAACCTCATCTTCAACGCCATCGCCGACGCCATGCCCGGCATGACGCTGGTGGGCGACCCGCGACGGCTGCGGTCCGCCTGGATCAACGGGGTGAAGGAGCTGAGGGTCAGTCCGGGGTGACCGACCGGCGTCACCACGCGTCGGGGCGGGGTCAGTCCCTGTCGGACACCGTGAAGGCCAGGGCCGCCGACGTCGTGGCGGCCAGCAGCAGCGGAATCGCCAGGTCGGCGTGGAGCACCAGGCCCGCGCCGAGCACCGCGCCCGAGAACATCGCGGCCACGGCCGCCGTGCGGCGCGGTGACCGCCGGCCCGAGCCGTCGCCCGCCCAGGAGTCGGCGGCCAGGCCGGTGAGGGTCATCGTCACGACGGTGGTCGTGGTGATGCCGGGCACCTGCAGTTTGCGGACCGTCGCGTTGCGCAGGCCCATGGCGAACGCGGTCAGCGTGATGACCGTGTAGACGGTGACCGGGGCGTCGTCCGAGGTGGCGGCCGCCACGGCCGCCGAGACCGCGAGGAGCAGCGCCTCGGTGATCAGCATCGCCCGCGCCGGTGCGCGGCGGGACCCGTCGCCCAGCCGCCGGGCGATCCGCCCGCCGGTCGCGGCGCCCGCCAGGAAGAAGGCGAGCGACGTGGCGGTGTGCGGGACCGAGAAGCCCGGGGCGCCGGCGGCGGCGAAACCCAGCACCACGACGTTGCCGGTCATGTTTGCGGTGAAGACATGCCCCAGACCGAGATAGGTCACCGCGTCGATGAGTCCGCTCATGGCGGTCAGGACGAGGAGGACGGGGACCAGACGGACGCCGCCGCGCCCTTCCGTTTCCTGCTCGGGCTGTGCGGGCTGCTCGGGCTGCTCGGGCTGCTCGGGTCGTGGGGGCTGCGCGGGTTGTGGGGGCTCCGGGGGTTCGGCCGGGGGCTCGGTGCCGGTCATCCGCTCAGTGGAGCACGGTGAGGTGAGAAAACGCCGAAGGCGACGGCCCGGGGGATCGGGGGCCGCCGCCTTCGACGCGTATCGGGGCGCGCGAAGCGCGGGTCACACGGTGGGGCTCAAGCGGGTGGAGCGGGCGGTGCAGGTGGTGCAGGCAGTGCGAGCGGTGCGAGCGGTGCGGTGGGCGTGGCTCAGTACCAGCCGTTGGCCTGCCAGAAGGTCCAGGCGCCGACCGGGCTGCCGTAGCGGGAGTTCATGTAGTCCAGACCCCACTTGATCTGGGTCTTGGCGTTGGTCTTCCAGTCGGAGCCGGCCGAGGCCATCTTGGAGCCGGGCAGGGCCTGGACGAGGCCGTAGGCGCCGGAGGAGGCGTTGGTGGCGTCGACGTCCCAGCCGCTCTCGTGCTTGACGATGTTGGAGAAGGCCTTGTACTGCGCGGCGTCCGGGATCATCTTGTGCGCGATCGCCTGGGCCTTGGCGGCGGAGGGCGCGGACGACGTCGCGGCGTGGGCCGGTGCCGCGGACAGCGCCATGCCCGCGGCGGCGGTGGCCACGGCGATGCCGGTGAGGGCCTTCTTCGGGGAAGCGATGCGACGGATGACGGAGACGGACACGAAGAACCTTTTCTTTCGGGGACGGTGGCGGTCGCCTGCATGCCGGAGTCACGCGGTGCGTGGCCGCACCGCGTGGTGTGCGGTGGGTGGCTGCATGCCGCGGCGCCGAGGCCCGTGGGCTTGTCGGCGCCGTGCGACGTCATCCACAGAAACAGGATCGGCCGCTGTCCGCAAAGACCCCTTTTGCTAGTGGACGTCGTATGTCGGGGGTGGGGTGCCGATGTGACCTGGCTCTCAATGTGCAGGTCAGACCCGCTGATGGCATGCCCATGGCATCCGATTCGGCCGACTAGGGAAGTTAGTAGGTGATGTGGGTCATGTGGGGTGGTTCACCGGTCAACGGTGCTCGGAGGGCGTCCGAGGGGCCTCGAATGTGACCGCGGTCTCGAAGGCGGCCCGGCGGGTGGCTCTGCGTAGCGCCTTCAGCACCGCCGGACCGAGCGTGCACGTCAGCAGCACCGTGACCAGCGCCCGCCCCAGGTCCCAGCCCAGCGACGTCGCCACGCAGTACGCCACGAAGCGGGCCAGGTTCGCCGGGACCGTCCCGTCCGGATCGAAGGCGACGCCCGAGGCCAGCGTGCCCATGAAGGGCCAGCCGGCCAGGTTCATCGCCGTGCCGTAGGCGAAGGCGGCCAGGAAGCCGTAGGCGGACAGCAGCAGCAGTTCCGCACGGCCGCGCAGCCGGTCGCCGCCCGGCAGCAGGCCCGCGCCCATCGTGAACCAGCCCATCGCCAGCATCTGGAACGGCATCCACGGGCCCACCCCGCCGGTGAGCAGCGCGGACGCGAACATGGTCACCGAGCCGAGGACGAAGCCGAAGCCCGGACCGAGGACCCGCCCGCTCAGCACCATCAGGAAGAACATCGGCTCGATGCCCGCCGTCCCCGCGCCGAGCGGACGCAGCGCCGCGCCCGTCGCCGCCAGGACGCCGAGCATCGCCACCGCCTTCGCGCCCAGCCCGGACTCCGAGATCGTCGCCGCGACCACCCCCACCAGCAGCACCAGCAGGCCCGCGAAGAGCCAGGGGGCGTCCTGCGCGTGGGCGTTCAGCGCGGAGGCGGGCGGGGCCAGGAAGGGCCAGCCGAAGGCGACCACGCCCACCGCGCCGACCAGCGTCAGCGCGGCCAGGGAGCGCGGTCCCAGCCGGACGGGACGGGGACGCCGTCCGGGTCGGGCCGTCATCGCAGCGCCTCCCTCACCTGCGTGACCGTGAGCCACCGCTGCGGGGCCAGGATCTTCGTCACCTGCGGGGCGAAGGACGGCGAGGAGACCACGACCTCGGCCGTCGGGCCGTCCGCGATGACCTCGCCCTCGGCGAGCAGCACCACCCGGTGGGCCAGTTCCGCGGCGAGTTCCACGTCGTGCGTGGCCAGCACGATCGCGTGACCGGCCGCGGCCAGCCCGCGCAGGACGGCGACCAGGCGGGCCTTCGCCGCGTAGTCCAGGCCGCGGGTCGGCTCGTCGAGGAGGAGGAGCGGCGGGCGCGCGGTGAGGACGACGGCCAGCGCGAGGGTGAGGCGCTGGCCCTCGGAGAGGTCGCGGGGGTGGACGCCGTCCCCGATATCGGGCAGCAGCTCCGAGACCAGGGCGCGGCAGGAGCCGGGCTCGGCCCCTGCGTCCCGGTCGGCGGCCGCGCATTCGGCGGCGACCGTGTCGGCGTACAGCAGGTCGCGCGGCTCCTGCGGGACCAGTCCGACGCGGCGGACCAGATCGCGGGGCGAGGCGCGGTGCGGGACGGCACCCGACACGCGGACCGTTCCGGCGGACGGCTCGACCAGGCCGACGAACGTGTTGAGCAGCGTCGACTTGCCGGCGCCGTTGCGGCCCATGAGGGCGACGGTCTCGCCGGGCGCGACGGAGAGATCGACGCCGCGCAACGCCTGGACGCCGGCCCGGCGGACGCCCAGGGCACGGGCCTCGGCGGGGGGCGCGGGAGCGGTGGGCGCCTCCGGGGAACGGGAAGACGAACGGGAACGGGAAAGGAAAGGGGCAGGGGCGCGGCGCAGGAGGCGACGGGCCCGGAGCCTCGCGGACGGCGTCTGTGCCGGGGGTTCGGCGACCGGTGCCGGTGCCGGTGCTGACTTCTGCGCCGGCGATTCGACGACCGACGCAGGCACAGGTTCCGCCGTCGCTGCCGCCGACCCGCCGTGTATGTCGCCGTGTGTGACGACGGGCGCGTTGCCGGTGTCTCGGGGGGCTTCCCGTGCGGCGAGGCGTTCCCGCAGGCCGGCGGCCCTTCGGCGGGCGTCGCGCACGGTCAGCGGCAGCGGCGACCAGTCCGTCAGCCGGCCCAGGGCGACGACCGGCGGGAACACCGGGGACACGGCCATGACGTCCGCCGGTGCGCCGAGTACGGGGGCCGCGCCGGGGGCGGGCAGCAGGGCGACCTGGTCGGCGTACTGCAGGACGCGCTCCAGCCGGTGCTCCGCCAGCAGCACGGTCGTCCCGAGGTCGTGGACCAGCCGGAGCAGGACCGCGAGGACCTCCTCGGCGGCGGCCGGGTCGAGCGCGGACGTCGGTTCGTCCAGGACGAGCACCCGGGGGTGCGGGGTGAGCACCGAGCCGATCGCGACACGCTGCTGCTGGCCGCCGGAGAGGGTGGCGATGGGGCGGTCGCGCAGGCCGGCCAGGCCGAGCAGGTCCAGGGTCTCCTCGACGCGCCGGCGCATCACCTCCGGCGGGAGGCCCAACGACTCCATGCCGTAGGCGAGTTCCTCCTCGACCGTGTCCGTCACGAAGTGCGAGAGCGGGTCCTGGCCCACGGTGCCGACGACGTCGGCGAGTTCACGCGGTCTGTGGGTGCGGGTGTCACGGCCGGCGACCGTGACCCGGCCCCGCAGGGTGCCGCCGGTGAAGTGCGGGACGAGGCCGCTGACCGCGCCCAGGAGCGTCGACTTGCCCACCCCCGACGGGCCCGCCAGCAGCACGAGTTCACCCTCGGGAATCTCGAAGTCGACGCCGGCGACGGCGGGTTCGGCGACGCCGGCGTACGTCACGGAGACGTTCTCGAAACGGATCACGACGGCTCCTCGGACACGAACGCGGGCAGCAGGCCGATCAGGACGGCCGCCGCCGGCCAGAGCGGAAGGGCGGGCGCGGTCAGCGGCACCACACCGGGGTGCAGGGCCGCCGGGTCGGCGGACGCGGCGGCGACGAGGAGGGCCGCGACGGTGACGCCGGAGGCGGCGACCAGACAGGCCCGCGGCGTCCAGCGGTCCGGACGGTACCGGGTGCGCGGGGAACGGCGGCCCCCCAGGCGCAGCCCGGCGAGGGCGGCGACGACCCCGGTGAGCAGCACCGGCAGTCCGTAGGCGCCGCCGGCCGCGGTGAGCAGGCCGTACGTTCCCGCGCAGACGCCGAGCAGACCGCCCAGGGTGAGGGCGGCGGTCGTCCGGCGGACGGGGGCGGGGACGTCGGCGGTGCGGCCGTAGCCGCGGGCGTCCATGGCTGCGGCCAGGGCCACCGAGCGTTCCAGCGCGCCCTCGAGGACCGGCAGGCCCACCTGGAGCAGGCCGCGCACACCCCGGTCCGGGCGGCCCCGCAGCCGGCGTGCGGCGCGCAGCCGGTGGACGTCCGCGATGAGGTTCGGGGCGAACGTCATGGCCACCACCACCGCCACGCCCGTCTCGTAGAGCGCTCCGGGCAGGGTCTTCAGCAGGCGGGAGGGACTGGCCAAAGCGTTCGCCGCGCCCACGCACACCAGCAGGGTCGCCAGGCGCAGGGCGTCGTAGAGGGCGAAGAGCAGGCCCTCGGCCGTGACGGCGCCGCCCAGCCGGATGCCCTGCGCCCAGTGCGGAAGCGGGACTTCGGGGAGCGTGACGAGGACGTGCGTGCCCGGGATCGGGGAGCCAAGCACGACGACGAAGACGATCCGGACGACCAGCACGGCGAGGGCGAGCCTGAGGAACGCCGCGTAGGAGCGGGCCCAGGGCGTGTCCGGGCGGCACACGGCGACGACGTAGGCGGACACCGCGAGGAGCAGGCCGAGGAGGAGCGGGTTGGAGGTACGCGTGGCGGCGGTGCCCAGACCGAGGGCCCAGAGCCACCAGGCGGCGGGGTGGAGTTGCGGGCGGGAGCGGCGGTCAGCCATTCCGGCGCGAACCCCGCCGTCGTGCCTGCCACACCGCTGCCGCAGCGAGTACGGCCACGGCCGCCGCGCCGCCGTACACGCCGAGCGACGGACCGCTGCCGCCGCTGCCGCCGCTGCTGCCGTCGCCGCCGGCCTTCGGCTGCGGCGCGGGCGGCTGCGTCCCGCTCGTCGATCCGTCCGTCGATCCGTCCGTCGCCACCTGCTCCCCGCAGCCCGTCTCCGGGTAGCCGGCGATCGCGCACAGCAGGGCGTTCGCGTCGTAGCGCAGGGGCTTCGCGACGGCGGCGAGCGCCTCGGCCGTCGTCGCGTCGGAGGACACCCGGGCACACGCCGTGCGTGGGGAGGGCGCCGGAGGCGTCTCGCCGCCGGGGGCGTCCGCCGCCGTGCCGAAGTCGAGGACCAGGGCAACGCGCTTGGCGCCGTCCTCCGCGGGCGTCCGGGCGCAGATCGCCGCGAACGAGGCAGCGCCGCGCGGCTGCGACGCGTCCTGGGAGTCCGCGCTCACGGCGAACCGGAAGCCCTGCACGTCGCCGTCGGCCGGGCGGGCGGTGGACGGCCCCTGGGTCGCGTACGTCCACCGGTCGCCGGCGCGGTCCCAGAACGACCAGTAGCGGTAGCCCGCAGCCCGGGCCGGGCCGGCGGCGCCGACCACGCCGGCCGCGCCGGTCAGGAGGAGCGACAGCGCGGCGAGGAGGAGGGCGACACGACGGCCTGTCACGGCTGCCGCTTCCGGCCGCGTGCGCTGATCAGGAACCCGATGCCGATGCCGGCGACGAGGAAGACGCCGACGATCAGCCAGACGCTGTAGCCGGAACCCGAGTCGCTCTTCTTGTCGGTGTCGGCGTCGGTCTTCTTACGGGCGTCGCCGGCCGGCGAGGTGGCCTGCGGGGTCGGGCCCGTCGCATTCAGCTGTGCGACCAGGTCCGTGCCGCCGAAGGCGCGCGGGTCGGCGCCCGTGGCGCGGGCCGCGAAGACCAGCTGGGCGTAGGCGGCCGGGCCGCTCTGCTTCGCCCAGGCCGCCGCGTTCTGCCGCAGCCAGGCGAGGGGCTTCGCCGCCTGCTCGGCCGCGCCCTGGGCGGCGAGCGCGACGACCGCGTCCGCGGTGTTGCCGTAGTCGGGCTGGTCCTCGGCGCCGGGCAGGGCCGACGTGAGGTGGCCGGTCGCGGTGACCGCCGCGGCGAGGTGGGCGGCGCCGTTGCGGGCGAGGTCGGCCGGGGTGAGCGCGCCGGGCGTGCCGCCGCACACGGGGACCGCCGAGGTCTTTGCGGCCGTCGCCGCGAAGCCCTCGCCGAGGGCGCCGAGCACGCCCGCCGCCGTCGCGTCCGCGTTGGCCACGAGGGCGCCCTTCTTGTCCGGCTGGTAGGCGAACGCGCCGCCGCCGTCCCCGCCGCACGGAAGGGAGAGCTTCCCGAGCGCGTCGAGCGGCGACTTCCCGGCCTTCCGCACCTGCGCGGGCTGCTGCCCGGCCGCCGCCAGCGCCCCCGCCACGACGGACGTCGAGTTCGCGTCGCTCGCCCCGCCCGCGGAGTAGCCCCAGCCGCCGTCGGCGTTCTGGACGGACTTCAGCCAGCCGACCGCCTTGTCCGCCGCTGCCCGGTGACCGCCGAGGGCGGTCAGCGCCTGGACGGCCGCGGCCGTGCTGTTGGTGTCCGTCATCAGTTTCGCGTCGCAGGGCCCCGCGGGATCGGCGCGGAACGCGGCGAAGGCGCCGTTCGCGCACTGCTGCCCGGACAGCCACGCCACCGCCTCGTCGGCGGGGGTGACGCCCACGGTGTGCTGCGCGAGCAGGGCCAGCGACTGACGCCAGACGCCGTCGTAGGTCGGGTCGGAGGTCCCGTACAGCCCGGCGGGCTTCGCCGTGGACGGGACGGGGGACGGAGTGGCGGCCACGGCGGGGACTGCTGCGCCCAGCACGACGGTGGCGGCGGCGAGTGCCGCGGCGCTACGGCGGACGTTCATGATCGGCGGGTGCCTCTCCCGGTCGGGGAGCCGGGCAGCACGGGACACCCCGGCGGCTCGGCTCCGTATGCCTCGACGGTGCCGTGCGACGGCGGGACTGCCGACGCACGCGAGCCGGTCACGTCCCGTACCGGGCGATCCGGCTCTACGGACAGGGGCCTCCCCGGGGCGAGCGATGCCGGGGCTCGGGAAGGGGCAGCGCCGGAATTGCACCGGCTTCCCCCTGTACGGGCGTGGACGACGCGGCCACTCTACCGGCAGGTAGGAATCGGCCCGAGGGGCCCCCGGAGACCGTAGGTTCATGCTCATGCCAGCGATGGGGAGGCCGCTCGCGTCGGCCACGGGGAGACTGCTCGGCTCGGGCCGCACGGCCGACCTCTACGAGATCGACGAGGCCTGGGTGCTGCGCCGGGACCGGAATGGGTGGGGCGACGCGGTCGCCGAGGCGGCGGTGATGGCGCATGTGCGCGCGCACGGCTACCCGGCGCCGGCCGTCCGGCCCCCCGTCTCGCGCGCCGACCTGGTGATGGAACGGCTGGACGGGCCGACGATGCTCCAGGCGTTCACGGCGGGCACGCTGGACGCGGGGGAGGCGGGGCGGATGCTCGCCGGGCTGCTGCGCGCTCTGCACGCGGTGCCGGGACGAGGCTCGGACGGCACCCGCGTCCTGCACCTCGACCTGCACCCCGACAACGTCATCCTCGTCCCCGAAGGCCCGAGGGTCATCGACTGGGCGAACGCGGAGGAGGGCGACCCCGGCCTGGACTGGGGGACGTCGGCGGTGATCCTCGCCCAGGTCGCGGTGTCCGCCGAGCCGGTCGCGGCGTCGGCCCGCGCGATGCTGACGGCGCTTCTCGCCGACCCGTCCGGCCTCACCGGGGAGGGGCTGGCGGAGGCGCTGCGGCGACGGGCCGGCAACCCGACGATGAGCCCGCAGGAGACGGAAATCCTCGCGCCGGCAGCTGAGTTGGTCAGGTCGCTGACGGCGTAGCGGCGTGCGGTGTCGGCCCTCCGAACGGGAGGAACAGCACCCGCCGCGCCAGCAGCCACCCGCCGTCGACGCGCCGGAACGCATCTTCGTAGTGGCCGACCTGGACGGGCGGGCCGGCGGGGACGACGCCGCCCTCGTAACCGTCGACCCGGTGCGTCGAGAAGTACGAGACCGCGTGCGCGGAGTCCGGTCCGGTGGCCGTGACGAGGATGTTCGCCATCAGACGGCGGGACAGCCGGTCGGCGGGCCGCGAGCCGAAGTACTCCCGCAGGGCCGCGCGCCCCACGACCAGCCGCTCGCCGGCCGGCCACTCCCAGCTGCCGTCCTCGGTGAACAGCTCCGCCACGGTGGAGGGTTCGCCGAGGTCCAGGCGGTGGACGAAGTCGACGACGAGGCGCTCGCAGGCGCGTTCGGCGAGGAGGCGCTCCAGAGGGTCCATACGTCTGTCTAACAGGCGCGGCCGCGACGCGGCGATCGCTTTACCGGCGTCACACCCGCCGACGGCGATCGTTTGACGACGTCACACCGCTACGTACGTCACCGGATCGCTCCCCGTCACCGCCTCCGCCCGGCCCTGTTTCACGAGCCTGCGCAGGTGCGCCTCCGCCTCGGAGACCGCGATGTTGCGGGAGCCGTAGGGGATCTGGTCCCAGGGGCGGTTCCACTCCATGCGTTCGGCGACCTGCCAGGCGGTGAGGGGGACCGAGAGGAGGGCCAGGAGGCCGGTGAGGCGGTCCTCGTGGTGGGCGAGCAACTCCCGTACGCGGGAGGGGGCGTCGGTGAAGGGGTGCTGGTGGGCCGGGAGGATCTCGGCGGCGCCGAGGCGGCCGACGCGTTCGAGGGAGTCCAGGTAGTCGCCGAGGGGGTCGGTGACGGTGTCGTCGTCCGGGTCCTCGTAGAGGCCGATGTGCGGGGTGATCTCCGGGAGCAGGTGGTCGCCGGAGAACAGTCGGCCTTGACCGCCGAGCCGGGCGGGGTGTTCCTCCTCCAGGTGCAGGCAGACATGGCCCGGGGTGTGGCCCGGGGTCCAGATCGCGCGCAGCCGGCGGCCGGGGAGGTCGAGGAACTCGCCGGGGACGATCTCCCGGTCGGGGAGGGCGGGAGCCAGGCCGGGCAGGGTGCGGCGGCGGGCCGGAGTCGTGCGCAGGGGCGCGATGTGCTCCTCGGGGGCGCCGGCGGCCGTGAGCTTGTCCGCCATGTACGTGTACCAGCGCTCGGGTTTCGTCCCCCGGGTCCGCCGCACGATCGCGGCGTCCGCCGCGTGCATCGCCACCCACGCCCCGGAGGCCTCCCGCGCCTTCCCGGACAGCCCGTGGTGGTCGGGGTGGTGGTGGGTGACGACGACCCCGTGCAGGGCCTCGACGGACGTGCCGCAGGCGGTCAGTCCCGAGGTCAGGGCCTCCCAGGCGGACGGGTCGTCCCAGCCGGTGTCGATCAGCACCGGCCCGCGGTCGGTGTCGACGACGTACACGAGGGTGTGGCCGAGGGGGTTGTCGGGGATCGGCACCCGCAAGGAGCGGACTCCGCCGCCATGGTCGAACGTGCTGGGTCCGCCCGGACTGCTCTTCATCTGCCCTCCGTCACCCGACCATCGGCCCACTATAACTAGAACTGGTTCCAATGGATGCTCAAGTCACCGGATATGGTGGGGCGTTGAGCTGACCTGCGCCGATGCGCGCGCCGCCTGTCGCCGCTTGTCGACGTTGGTCACTGCCGGACGGCCAAGAGACGGCTCAGCTCTCACAGCCCGGTGCTCCTGGTGGAGGCCCGGACTTCTCCGCGAGAGCGGTACGTGCAGGGAGCCTGCTCGGGTGGCGTGCGCTCCCTTTGTGCGCTGGTGCCACCTTGTGTGACCCACCTGGAGGCAGCACGGTTCAGGTTGATGCTGCTTGGTGCTGTGCTGCAGGACTACCAGGGGAGGGCGGTACGTCGTGGGTTCAGCCAGTCAATGGGCCCGTGAGACCTTCGGGGACATAGCCGGTGAACTGGCGGACATCATCCCGGCCTGCCTCCTCCGGGCTCATGACCGTGCTCGGACCGGGCACGAGGGCGTCCACACTCAGACGCTCGAAGCGTACGGACACGGCCTCTACGCGGTGCAATACGAGGAACTTGTCGCTGGCATCTCCGGGCTCGGGGAAGCTGTGCGCCTGCAAGGACGAACGATGATGCTCGTCCGCGGCCACCTGATCCACCCCCTCCGCTACGCGAAGAAAGACGTGCTCGTCACGGCTGCACGCCTCCGTCGGGCCACAGGCTTTCGAGCAGACCTGATCCGGCGGCATGGCCCGTCTCCCAGGCAGCCGGCATTCGACCTGGACTGGGGCGAACTCGACGAATCCGAGGTGCATCCAGACCTGGAGCTGCTTCCTGAAGACGTGCAGCTCGTCCTGGTCGCCTACGCCTGCTCCATGGACAAGGGCGTCATGCGCATCGAGTGGGGTTCCGCGGAGTTGCGCCGTGAGGACCGGTACCTGATTTGGCACCGTCACGAGCCGCTGCCAATCAGCGATTGACCTGTAGCCGCGGTCAGTTGGGTACGGGCGTCACGGACCCACTCTGCTAGTTCTCCGGCTGCAGGCCTAACACGTCCAGTGTGGCAGATCATCTGCGGGGCCCCAGGCCAGAGAGGGGTGGAGGTGGTCACCCGGGGGCGTCCTCTGTCAGCGTTGGCCGACCTCGCACGGCCCAGGGGGCTGGGTGGCCGCGATCCTGATGAGCAAAAGGCCCACCAGACAGTACGCGGCGGGCAATCTTGCCAACGTGAGCCACCCGGGCCACATGGGCTTTCCCACGCTGGGCTCGTCGTCGACTTTGGTTGGCCCTCACTCACTGCCGCGCTATCTGTTCACTGGGAAGCAGCTCGAAGAGCGCCCAGTCTGGCGCATGCAGTCTCTCGCCGCCGGTGATAGTAGTCATTGAACCTCTTTCATCCTGTGCTGGCGGGTGAAAAGGGCTGGTCAGTGGGTGTGGTGATGAGGCAGGGCCCCTCGTCGTTGGCGTGGTGATTCCACTCAGCACACCGGCGACCGAAGGGACCCTGTTGGTTCCGTATCCTGCCACTCTCGACGTCCCGCATGAGCTCGTTGAGCACGTTGCCTGGCTGCTGTACGAGCACCGCCGCGCGCGTAACACCCGCTGGCGGAAGCTCGGCTGCTTCGACCAGGCGCTGCTCACGCTTGTCCACCTGCGTAAGAACGAGACGTTCGCCCAGCTCGGCGCCGGGTTCGCGATATCGCAGGCCACCGCCTGGCGCTACGTGGACGAGGCCCTGGAGGCGCTGGCCTCCTGGGCCCCAGGCCTCCATGAAGCCCTCACCGGCCTCGGTGAGGGCGACCACCGACCGCGTCCGCGCCGATCAGCCGCACTACTCGCAGAAACACAAGAAGCACGGCATGAACGTGCAGGTCATCGCCCGCACTGACGGCACACCACTGTGGTTCTCCCGCGCGACACCCGGCCGCACGCATGACCTGACCTCGGCCCGCGCCCACGGCATCGTCCAAGCCTGCCTGACCCGGCAGATCCTCGTGCTCGCGGACCGCGCCTGCCAGGGCGCCGGCGCCACCTTCCGCACCCCGTCCTACCACCACAGCGAACACCCCGAGCACTACGAGCAGTTCAACCGCGGCCACGCCCGACTCCGAGCCCCCGGCGAACGCGCCTTCGCCCAGCTCAAATCCTGGCGCATCATGCGCAGAGCACGCTCCTCCACCCGCCGCATCAGCCGCACCGTCCAAGCCATCCACGTACTACTGACCTGCGACTATTCAGGATGAAAGAGGTTCACTGAGCCCCTCCAACCCTTCACTCATCAGGTGGAGGTTGAAAAATTCCAACTATTGCAGGCAAATAGCGGTGGAGCTGCTCGCGATCACGTCCGACAGCTCGATGTGTGGCGCATTCATTTGCAGTTCCCACTGCTGCGCGAGTTCTGCAGGAATAGTCAAAGAGCCATTTTCGTTACGGATACATTTCGAGTGGCGATAGCGCTGCCAGTGCGGCCTTACGGCGTGCCCAGCGGACGGCAAGACGCTTGAACTGGTGGAGTAGGGCGAAAGCCTAATCCACCACGTAGTGCAGTTTTCCGACACAGTCCTCCGAATCGCCAGACCGGTCACACCCGACCAGAAAATCGCAACATGAACGTGTTGGGGACTCCAAGCTTAGTCGTCTCCCTCGCCCTCCGGGATCGTTTCGCCAGAATAGTCCCGCCCGTGCTGCGCAAGGTATTCCTGGTGGCGTAAAGGAAGTCGATTGAATGCGGCAAGTCGGTCCAGCCACTGCTGAAAAGTGGGATCATCCTGCCCGCGCGTCTCCTTATACACCAGGAGCAAGTTATAGACGTATGCTGGCTCTCCGTCAAATTTTCCGTAGGCTCGCAGCGTGTATTCGATAACAACATCGAAATCCTGACAGGCCCACGCCAACATGCCAACAACGTTATAGAGTTTTGCAAATTCATCAGAACGATTTGCATCATCAGGGAGCCGCGACACTAATTCTCTGACATATGTAACACCTTCCCGTGCGCGACCGTAATTTACAAAAAATTGCCGAAGCCCAGCCGCTGCGGAAGCGAGGGCGCCCCACCCCTGATCATCGAGCTCACCAGCATTGGCACTATCCACCAATTTGTTGATCTCGTTTTCCAAACGCGGAAAGGTCTCCTCGTGACCCGCGGCGAGCAAAATGCAGACGGCCCCTAAATATTCTTTCAACGGGACCGCTCGCTTGAGTCGATCCATCTGCGCCATGGCACCAGCAAGGTCCCCCGATCGCATGCAGCTAAACCAGGCATCGCGGGGCGACATGATCAGTAGGTCAAGATTATCCCTGGCACCTACTGCGCTAAGGGCTCGGCCACGATTCGAGGTTAGCGTGTCGAGTTTCCGCTCAATTCTTTGAAGGCTCTGTGAGACCGTGGACATGGACGCCCCCGTAGACCTTTGATCCACCTCCCCGCTCGCAATAGCATCAATGAATACGCGAAGTGCATTCTGAGATGCCAGAACGGCCCGCGCATTACTTAAATCGTATGTCAGCGTGCGAATTCCGGCGACATCGAAAGGAAGTCGCTCTTCCCAACTCTTCGACACCATTTGAATGAACGGCCGACCAGTCTCATGCCTGCGGCCGCACTCATAGAATACATTCGCATTATGGCCGGTCAGATCGATGATGCAAAGTTCAGCCTCTTGAACAAGGCGGATGACGTCCGTCGTGATGGCAGTCGGCGTCGCCATCCGATCGGCGCGTACTACCTTGAAGCGATAGCTCGATAATACCGGTTCAAGAAGCAACTCCAGGAAGTCATCCGCAGCCATCCGCACATCGGAATCTTCGCTCCCAATGGGGGATACCACGAAACATGTCGGCATCTCTTGAGACTGCTGAGTCATGCAGGTGACTCTACAGAGGGCGTGCCGCCCTGGCCTCATTTTTCGGTATCTGATCGTTTCGTAGCATTTTGAAGCAATAGTTGACAGATGCTGAGCCGTTTCCAACCTGACGGGAGGTTGGACGGTGGCCTTGGCCGCAGACATGGAGGCGCTCCTGGTAGGCGGGTCCATAACCAAGATCACCAGTCCACCAGGAGCTTTCGTGTGCCTCTCTACCCGTCCGCCATCGGTTCGTCCAGCTGCACCCTGCGCCACCTCTCTGGTTTTCTCGCAGGTCACCGCCGCCGCATCGGCTCTCGGTGGCGTCGCTTGACCTACGGCCGACAGGCCCTGCTCGTCCTGGCCCACCTGCGCTGCGGCGACACCGACGCCCGCCTCGCAGCAGGTCTCCGCATCGGGACCGCCACGGCCTACCGCTACATACACGGGGCCGTCGACCTCCTGGCCAGCCTCCCGCCCACGCTGGAACAGGCCATGGAGACCGTGCGGAAGAAGGCGTACGTGATCCTCGACGGCACCGTGCTGCCGATCGACCGTACTACTCCGGGAAGAAGCAGTACGGGATGGACGTGCAGGTCCTCGCGGATCCAGCCGACCGTCTGATCTGGACCTCCGATGTCCTGCCCGGGGCCGTCCACGATCTGACGGCGGCCCGGGCCCACGGCATTCCCGCCGCTCTCGCCGCCGATGACATCAAGTGCTGAGCAGACAGTGAACCTCTTTCATCCTGTGCTGGCGGGTGAAAAGGGCTGGTCAGTGGGTGTGGTGATGAGGCAGGGCCCCTCGTCGTTGGCGTGGTGATTCCACTCAGCACACCGGCGACCGAAGGGACCCTGTTGGTTCCGTATCCTGCCACTCTCGACGTCCCGCATGAGCTCGTTGAGCACGTTGCCTGGCTGCTGTACGAGCACCGCCGCGCGCGTAACACCCGCTGGCGGAAGCTCGGCTGCTTCGACCAGGCGCTGCTCACGCTTGTCCACCTGCGTAAGAACGAGACGTTCGCCCAGCTCGGCGCCGGGTTCGCGATATCGCAGGCCACCGCCTGGCGCTACGTGGACGAGGCCCTGGAGGCGCTGGCCTCCTGGGCCCCAGGCCTCCATGAAGCCCTCACCGGCCTCGGTGAGGGCGACCACCGACCGCGTCCGCGCCGATCAGCCGCACTACTCGCAGAAACACAAGAAGCACGGCATGAACGTGCAGGTCATCGCCCGCACTGACGGCACACCACTGTGGTTCTCCCGCGCGACACCCGGCCGCACGCATGACCTGACCTCGGCCCGCGCCCACGGCATCGTCCAAGCCTGCCTGACCCGGCAGATCCTCGTGCTCGCGGACCGCGCCTGCCAGGGCGCCGGCGCCACCTTCCGCACCCCGTCCTACCACCACAGCGAACACCCCGAGCACTACGAGCAGTTCAACCGCGGCCACGCCCGACTCCGAGCCCCCGGCGAACGCGCCTTCGCCCAGCTCAAATCCTGGCGCATCATGCGCAGAGCACGCTCCTCCACCCGCCGCATCAGCCGCACCGTCCAAGCCATCCACGTACTACTGACCTGCGACTATTCAGGATGAAAGAGGTTCATTACTGCCACCAATTACCGTCTTGCATATGCACCTATTTCAAATATCTCCGATGACTTCTTCGGAATCGGTATCGATGTCTGCCGCATTTACTTTCGAAGGGGGCCTGGCAGCCCGAGAACGAAGTAGAGAACTTCGACCATTTAGCGAAAATTCCAAAGCGTCCACGATTTCATCAAGCTCACGCTTCATCTGCTCTGGCGGCAGCTCACCCGCCCTCCTAATCTTGATCGCGCGATTCAATGCGTGCTCAATAGCGGAATCACTGCGACGCCCTCTAGCGCTAATTGCCATACGGTCCATTTGCGTCAACATTTCGCGTTGAGTGCGTGCCACCTCTTCTACGCTCGTCACGATCTCGGCCACAGTTCTTTCTACGGGGTTTCCGACTTGCATAGACAGGACATCCAACGTAGTAGAGATAGGGCTCTCTGCGTTTCCGCTCGTGAGAGCCTGCCGCAAGTGAGTTACGATTTGTGCTCGACAACTGTCGGCGCTTCTGAGGTCAGTGTAATCAAATGAGATGATTCGCATTTGCGCGATATCGAATGGGACGTCACATTCCTTATCTGCGATGAGTACGACGGGAAGCTTAGCCGTATGCCGCACAGCGAGCTCGTAGAACACGTTCGGATTAAGGCCCGTAAGGTCCGCCACGGCAGCCTTGGCGCGCAAAATATGATCGAGTACCTGAAGGTTGATTTGCCCAGGTTCCGCAATCTGATCGCCGCGTACGGCAGTCAGGTTCAGCTCTTGGGCGGCTCTTTTGACGATGAAATCAAGCACTCCGTCAGAGCGATTCCTCGTGTCGGAACCCTCGCTTCCAATCGGAGCGATAAAGAAACACTCCTCGTCCATCCCTGGCAGAACAGACCCGTCCAACTTCCCACCTCACACATTTCCGGTATGGCCGAAGATCACGAACAGGCAGAGTTATTAATCTTGCGAGCGCGTCCGTTCAGAATCAAACGACTTCTGCTCTGGCGCGCCAAATAGGCATCATGAATCCAGTTTCGGAGAGAAGCGTCGCTGGCAGGATAGGAATAGTACCGTGCGTATCCGACGTCCTCGCCGTTTTCGCGTATGACATTCTCGTTTACGCGAGCAGGCAAAGGTGCGCCACTAGCACGACCACTTGGAAGTTGCACCGCCATCAGGCCGCTAAGGCGATTCACCTTATCCTTGCGGAGCGTGCTGTAGACCTCCCAATCAACAAACTTCCTGGCCCAAGTGCACTTTCCTATCATGACGATGGTAACGGTGGTATCGGCGAGGTATTTCTCTCGGATTCGATCCATAATGTAGTCATTATTTTCACTCTGAATCACCGGATCGTCTTCAGAAACTCCGATTGCCCTGGGGGTGAAGAAGTCGCCAAAGGTATTTACGAAATCCAGCACTTCCATCGCATCGACTGCATGATAGCTAAGGAAGCACTTGTGGCGAGTGGCACTGTCCGCCTTATATTCCAACTGTCGCGAGATCGCTGTCAGTTGATTTTGCGCCAGCGCTGCCTGAATCCTGCGATTGCTGCTACTCATTCGAAATTCCTCCTAATTGCACGCATTCCCACTCTGCGGGCGAGCCACATGGTGTGCTCCCTACTGATGGCTTGCTCTGCGGATAGGACATATTTTGACCATGCCGCCTCGTCTGATGCGCTTGTATTTTCTCCTGCGGCTCTCACGAAGGCAAGCTCGATAGCCGTTAGCGAATACGCTGAGGCGAGGTTGTCGTACTGTTTCAGCTCCAGCCATGCTCCTGCTGCCGCGATGGCCGCAGCGATGGCGGCTCCGATGTCAACTACCGTCATGTCGAGGAGAATGGAAATACTTGCGGCCGCGCCTAGAGCTTCGAAAGAGATCAGCAGAGATCTCCATTTGCGCCCATTTCGCTCGTTGAGATTGGCTTTGGTCGTATACCAGACTTCTTGATCCTTGACTCGCAGTTCGAGATAAAGTTGCTTCCTGACTTCAGTTCCCTGCTCTCTTATTTGCTCCATCCTTGGGGTTAGCTGTGTCGTGCCGATCGAAATTCCCGGCAGGAACTGCAATGATTCTGTCACCAGGTCCTGGATGCGGGCGTATAGAATGTCACGAGCTTCATTCATGCGAAGGTCGGAGGGGAAAGGGGCTGCGCCCGTCATGTAGCGCCACGCCAATGTTTTCGCCGATTCCGCCAAAGCTCTACCGTGATACCAGCGATCCTCTGGCTTATTACGCAGCAAATGGATTTCCAGCAGGAGTGCTACCGTAAATGAAGCCAGGGCGACACCAGTCGCTGCCTTCTCAGGCCATGTGCCGTCCTTGCTGCTCACCGAAAAAATGCCAGCCGCTGCTGCTAGTACTGCAAGTTGTAGACGACCGCGCGTCCACCTCAAGTGACTCTTTTGGGCACTTTTAGAAATTCTATCGGCTGACTGATATACCCCGGGGAAGTCATCGTCAACCAGTGGCGTAGTCACCGGCACCTCTCGTTCTTTGAGTTCGCGGGTTGTTAGATTAGCGCTTCCTGTGCCGTGCTGGGGCCTCTCGTCACTGAACATGCAAAGGTCGGCGGAGCGGCTTTGAGGGGAGTGATCATGGCCCCGTAAGCTGATGGTGAGTCGGGCAGTCAGTGGACCTGCCCGTAAAGCACGACGTTGGGGCCATGATCTTCGAGGCTCCCCCCAAAGTGGCTGCCTAAAGCCGTGGAGCCGACCGCCCCAGCCACACAGGGTGTCTCCCACTTCATGCCCGCAGCCGCGAGCGCGCCGCCGGGCGCGGCCAGCCGGGGCGGAGGCAGACATCCGATGCGGTTGATCAGTCAAGTGGTGTCGGGGAAGGCGGTCTGTTCGTCGTAGGGGATGTGGTGGGTGAGGCAGTGGTGGAGGCAACCGAGTAGGCGGTTGAAGAGGTTGCGTTGTGCTGCGACGTGGCGTTCTTCGGCCGCTCGGCGGTGGTCGTAGTGGGCTCGGGCACCTGGGGATGCGGTGAGGGCTGCGAAGGCCCAGTTGTAGCCGGCTGAGGCGAGGCGCTGGTTCTTGATGTGCCTGGCCAGGACGGTGGTCTTTCGTCCGGAGGATCTGGTGATGGGGGCGGATCCGGCGTAGGCCTTGAGTGCGCGGGCGGTGGCGAAGCGGGTGTGGTCGTCGCCGAGTTCGGCCAGGACGCGGGCGCCGGTGAGGTTGCCGAGGCCGGGGAAGCTGGTGATGATCTCGGCGTCCTGGTGGGCGGTGAAGGCGTCGACGACTGCGGCCTCCAGCTCGTCGGCACTGGTGCAGGCGGCGTTGAACTGCCGGAGCAGGGCGAGGGTCTTGATGCCCATCGCCTGCTCGACAAGGGGCGGCTGACGCATCTGGGGCTCGCGCAGTAATGCGTGGAGGCGTTCGACCTCGCTGGTGATCTCGCGTTGGCGGCCGGCCTTTTTGAGGATGGCCTGCAGTTGGGGGCGGGTGAGCTGGGCGGCCTGGGTGGGTGTGGGAGCTGCGGCCAGCAGGGCGCGGCAGGCGGGTGAGGCGAGGCCTTCGCGGAAGTGCCTGAAGACGGTGAGAAAGGCGGGGAAGTGCTCGCGCAGGTGGGAGCGGAGCCGGTTGCTGTTCTGGACGCGGTCCCAGACGGCGTCCTGCTGGGCTCGGGCCAGGACGGTGATGGCCTGGGCGAGGTGGCTGTCGGCGGGCAGGGGGCGGTGTTCGGCGGGGTCGGTGCGCAGGATGTGGGCGAGGACTTTGGCGTCGAGGTGGTCGGACTTTTCGCGGCTGAGTGCGTAGCGGTAGCGGGCGGCGGTGAGCGGGTTGATGACGTAGACGGGTCGGCCGGTGGCGCGCAGGCAGGCGACCAGGAGTCCGTGGGAGGTCTCGATGGCGACGGGGATCGGGTTGTCGGGGTTGTCGCCGTGGCGGGCCAGGAGGTCGAGGAGCTGGGTGAGGCCCGCGGTGTTGTCGTCGATGCGGAGCTTGGCGAGGAGGGTGCCGGTCTCGTCCAAAAGGGCGATGTCGTGGTGGTCGGTGGCCCAGTCGATACCGCAGAACACGCTGGTCATAGGGGTGTCCTCTGGTTGGCGGTGGTGTGTGGGTCCTCGCCGGGCAGGGGTTGCGCGTCTTCCTAATGGCAGGGCTCAGGGGCCCGTCATCCGATCGGTCGTTCGCAATCCCAGCGGTCGTCAGGGGTCTCGGTCAGCTGTGGAACTGAGTGTTCGCCGAGCGGTGAGAGGTGTTCCCTGGCGGCGGCTTGGACCACGAGCCAACGATGCCGCTGTTGTGTCCTTCGGCGGGGGTGGCGGGGGCGGTCCGCGCGGGACGAAGGCCAGAGCGCGGGCCGTCCCCGCCACCCCCGCATGATGAGGAACGAACGAGTGAGCCGGCATGCGGGGCCGACTCTGTCTCGGGAGGTCAGGCCTCAGGAGCGGCTACGGATCACCGCACGCCGGCTCGCGCAAGACGTTCGCCAGCGGGGATCAAGACCAACGTCTTACGGCGCCATTAGGGAGCGGCGGCCGCGCCGCAGAGGCGGCGCGCGCCCGCGCCGTGCGCGGGCTCTTGACCCCGAGGCTGGGAAGATCACCTTCCAGCAGTACGCCACCAAGTGGCTGGCCGGGCAGACGACCGACCCCACGACTCGGGAGAACACAGAGCGCCGCCTTCGGCTCCATGCCTTCCCGTACCTCAAAAGCCGTCCGCTCTCCTCGCTGCAGCCCTCCGACATCCGAGCCTGGATACGCAAGCTGGAGGACACGGGAAGCGCCGGATCATCCCGCCGCGTGATCTTCGGGAACGTGTCGGCGCTACTCGTTGCCGCAGTCGATGACGGCCGCCTGGCGCGCAATCCCTGCGGGGTGCGCTCGGTCCGGCGCCCGAAGCCCGCCCCTGGTCGTGTCGCGCCGTGGTCCGCAGACCGTGTGTTCTCCGTGCGGCGGGGACTGCCCGAGTGGTTCCGCGCCATGGTCGACGTCGGAGCCGGATGCGGACTTCGGCAAGGTGAGATCTTCGGATTGGCCGTCGACGAGGTGGATCCGCTGTCCGGCGTTCTGCGCGTCACCCAGCAGGTCAAGGTCGTGGAACGGACGCTGGTCTTCGCTCCTCCGAGGAACGGCAAGCTCCGTGACGTGCCGCTGCCCGAGTCGATCGCCCTGGCGCTCGCCGAGCACATGACGGCCTTCCCGCCGGCCGAAGTCACGCTGCCCTGGATGCTCCCCGACGGAGAGCCGGTGACCAGGCTCTTGTACTTCACGGGTACCGAGGGCGGAGAGGTCTGGCGCAACGCCTTCAACGTGCACGCCTGGAAGCCCGCGCTTGCCGCGGCAGGAGTGATCCCCAAGCTCGGGCCGGGGGAGAGGTACAAGGAAGCCCGCGAGGACGGCATGCACGCGTTGCGGCACTTCTACGCCTCGGTACTCCTCGACTCCGGGGAGAGCATCAAGGCCCTGAGCGTCTACCTCGGTCATGCCGACGCCGGGTTCACGCTCCGCACGTACACCCATCTCATGCCGAGCAGTGAGACGCGTACGCGGAAGGCCGTCGACGAGATGTACCGGACGGCCCGCAGGCCCCCGACGGCCCTCTGACGGCCCACGGGTTCCGCCCTCGCCCCTGATCATCGGGAAACCGCTGGTCAGGGGCATTCTCGTCCTGTCCGTGGACCACTTTAATTAGAACTGGTTCCAATGGATGCTCAAGTCACCGGATATGGTGGGGCGTTGAGCTGACCTGCGCCGATGCGCGCGCCGCCTGTCGCCGACTGCTGTCGCTTGTCGACATGGCCACCGCCGGACGGCCCGGTGCCGCCCGACTCTCCCGGTGATACCTCTTGGTGGAGAAGCTGCTGGTGGGGGCGGGGTCGGTGGTGGCACTGGCTTAGTGTGACCGGAACTGGTATCAGTTTCTGAAATACCGTCAGAAACGAAGGCAGTGGCCATGGCCGAGCTCGTGGAACACGGACAGCTGTTCATCGGCGGCACGTTGACGGACCCCCTGGGCGATGCCGTCATCGAGGTGATCTCGCCGCACACCGAGGAGGTCATCGGGCGGGTGCCGCACGCCTCGCGGGCCGATGTGGACCGTGCCGTCGCGGTCGCCCGGCAGGCCTTCGACGAGGGGCCCTGGCCCCGGCTCCCGCTCGACGAACGGATCGCGGTCGTCACCCGGATCAAGGACGGCATCCTCGCGCGCCACGAGGAGCTCGCCCGGGTGATCTCCGCCGAGAACGGCTCGCCCTACTCCTGGAGCGTCCTCGCGCAGGCACTCGGCGCGATGATGGTGTGGGACTCGGCGATCAAGGTCGCCGGCGACTTCACCTACGAGGAGCGGCGTGACGGCGTGCTCGGCAGGATCCTCGTGCGGCGCGAGCCGGTCGGCGTGGTCGCCGCCGTCGTCCCCTGGAACGTCCCGCAGTTCGTCGCCGCGGCCAAACTCGCGCCCGCGCTGCTCACCGGCTGCACGGTGATCCTCAAGCCGTCGCCGGAGACGCCGCTGGACGCGTACGTCCTCGCGGACATCGCGCGGGACGCGGGGCTGCCGGAGGGCGTGCTGTCGATCCTCCCGGCGGACCGCGAGGTGAGCGAGTACCTGGTCGGGCATCCCGGCGTCGACAAGGTCTCCTTCACGGGTTCGGTCGCGGCCGGGAAGCGGGTCATGGAGGTGGCCTCCCGCAACCTCACCCGGGTCACCCTCGAACTGGGCGGGAAGTCGGCGGCCGTCGTCCTGCCGGACGCGGACATCGCCACCGCCGTCCCCGGGATCGTCTCGGCCGCCTGGATGAACAACGGCCAGGCCTGTGTCGCCCAGACCCGCATCCTGCTGCCGCGCTCGCGCTACGACGAGTTCGCCGACGCCTTCGCCGCCGCGGCGGCCGCGCTGGTCGTGGGCGACCCGCTGGACCCGGAGACCCAGGTCGGCCCGCTGGTGGCCGAGCGCCAGCAGCGCCGCAACCTCGACTACATCCGCATCGGCCAGGAGGAGGGCGCGAAGATCCTCACGGGCGGAGGACGGCCGCCGGGCCTGGAGCGCGGCTGGTACGTCGAGCCGACCCTCTTCGGCGACGTCGACAACTCCATGCGGATCGCCCGCGAGGAGATCTTCGGCCCGGTGATCTGCCTGCTGCCCTACGGCGACGAGTCCGAGGCCCTCAAGATCGCCAACGACTCCGACTACGGGCTCAGCGGCAGCGTGTGGACGGCCGACGTCCAGCACGGCATCGAGATCGCGCGCGAGGTCCGCACCGGGACGTACTCCGTGAACACCTTCAGCCTCGACATGCTCGGCCCGTTCGGCGGCTACAAGAACTCCGGACTGGGGCGGGAGTTCGGGCCGGAGGGGTTCGGCGAGTACCTGGAGCACAAGATGATCCACCTGCCGGCGGGCTGGGAGGGCTGAGCTGCGATGGGAGACCGCTGGCACGTCGAGGTGGACCGCTCCCTGTGCATCGGTTCCGCCCAGTGCGTCCACCACGCACCCGGCGGCTTCCGGCTGGACACGGCGCGGCAGTCCCATCCGGCCGATCCGGACATGGACGCCAACGAGCGGGTGCTCGCCGCGGCGGAGAGCTGTCCGGTGGAGGCGATCATGATCACGCTGGTGGGGAACGGCGAGGCGGTCTTCCCGCCCGATGAGTGAGAAATATTCGATTTAGGGGGTTTTATTCGGGTTCGCGTGTTCTATTCTGGTAGAGGCCTACGAGGCGAGTGAGGGAGTTCGACCGGAGTAGCCGACTCGGGCGCGACGCCGCACGACAGGGCATCCGCCGGGGCCGACGTCGACGGACGGACTGAGGGACCGGACGGCCGCAGGCCAGGGCCGGACGGAGAACCCCGGTCGCCTCGTAGGTCTCCGTGTGCGCCGACCGCGACCGCGCTACGCGCACCACGTGCCCTACGCCCGCGTCCCGGGGGTCTTCGGGTCGGTCACGTCGATCAGCCGGCACACCGTCTCGATGTCGATGCGCACCTGCGCGATGGACGCGCGACCGGACAGCCAGGTGATCAGCGCCGAGTGCCAGGTGTGCTCGATGACGCGGACCGCGGAGAGCTGCTCGGGTGTGGGGTCGGTCAGTCCCATCGAGTCCAGGATGATCGCCGTCGTCTGACGGGACACCTGGTCCACCTCCGGCGAGACGCTGCGGTCGGCGAAGGTCAGCGCGCGCACCATCGCGTCCGCCAGGTGCGGCTCGCGCTGCAGGGCGCGGAAGGCGCGCATCAGGGTCTCCGCGACGCGGTCCGCGGCGCTCTCGCCGGTCGGGGGCTTCTTGCGCAGCGTGCCGTGCATGTGCTCCAACTGGTCCTGCATCGTGGCTACCAGCAGGTGCACCTTGGAGGGGAAGTAGCGGTAGAGCGTGCCGAGGGCGACCTGCGAGGACTCGGCGACCTCCCGCATCTGCACCGCGTCGAAGCCGCCCCGGCTGGCCAATTGCGCACTCGCGTGCAGGATGCGGCGACGGCGCGCCTCCTGACGTTCGGTGAGAGGTGAGTGCGCCGGGCGCTGTGGGGTGGCATCCGCAGACATGGGTCCCGCTCCGGTCCGTTCCGTGACGGTCGTGACGACCGTCGGTGAGGGGGCGGTGATCATGCGGCTCGGCAGAGCGGCCGGCCCCTGCCGGTCGTGGCGTGAATCACCTGATCCACTGCGCTCAGCGCTCCTACCTGCCGGTAGATTCAGAGCCTCCCGAACGATCAAGTCTGAAACTTGTTCTAGATTAGCGTCCCGTCGTAGTCTCGCGGGACAATGCAGGCAGAAGGGGGCCCGGAGTGACCGCTGAGGCCAGTCAGGCGGGGTCCCGGCGTGACCGTGCTTCCGACGGCGAGCGACCGCTCAAGATCGCACTCCTCACCTATAAGGGGAACCCGTTCTGCGGGGGGCAGGGCGTCTACGTACGGCATCTGTCGAGGGAGCTCGCCCGCCTCGGGCACAGCGTCGAGGTGATCGGCTCCCAGCCCTACCCCGTGCTCGACCCGGGGTGCGAGGACCGGCTCACCCTCACCGAACTGCCCAGCCTCGACCTCTACCGCCAGCCGGACCCCTTCCGCACGCCCGGACGGGGCGAGTACCGGGACTGGATCGACGCCCTCGAAGTGGCGACGATGTGGACCGGCGGCTTCCCCGAACCGCTGACGTTCTCCCTGCGCGCCCGCCGCCATCTGCGTGCCCGCCGCGGGGAGTTCGACGTCGTGCACGACAACCAGACCCTGGGCTACGGACTGCTGGGCGACGTCGGCGCACCGCTGGTCACCACCATCCACCACCCCATCACCGTCGACCGGCAGTTGGAGCTGGACGCCGCCGAGGGACGACGGCGACGCCTCTCGGTGCGCCGCTGGTACGCGTTCACCCGGATGCAGAAGCGCGTGGCGCGCCGGCTGCCGTCCGTGCTCACCGTCTCCGGCACCTCCCGGCAGGAGATCGCCGACCACCTCGGCGTCCGCGACGACCGCATCCACGTCGTCCACATCGGCGCCGACGCCGACCTGTTCTCGCCGAACCCGTCCGTGACCGTCGTGCCGGGCCGGATCGTGACGACGTCCAGCGCGGACGTCCCGCTCAAGGGCCTGGTCTTCCTCGTCGAGGCGCTGGCGAAGGTGCGCACCGAGCACCCGCACGCCCACCTCGTCGTCGTCGGCAAGCGCCCCCAGGAGGGGCCGGTCGCCCAGGCGATCGAGCGGTACGGCCTCGAAGGGTCCGTCGAGTTCGTCAAGGGCATCTCCGACGCCGAACTCGTCGACCTGGTGCGTTCGGCCGAGGTCGCCTGCGTGCCGTCGCTGTACGAGGGCTTCTCCCTGCCGGCCGCCGAGGCCATGGCCACCGGCACGCCGCTGCTCGCCACGACCGGCGGGGCGATCCCCGAGGTCGCCGGGCGCGACGGGGACACCTGCCTGGCCGTGCCGCCGGGCGACGCGGGCGCACTCGCCGCGGGCCTCGGCCGGCTGCTGGGCGACCCCGCCCTGCGGGCCCGGCTCGGCGCGGCCGGCCGGCAACGCGTGCTGGAGCGGTTCACCTGGGCGCGGGCCGCCGAGGGGACCGTCGCCCGGTACCGCGAGGCGATAGCCGAGGGCGGCCGCGCACGGGTCGCCCCGGCCTCCGACGCCCACGGCGCCGCCGAAGCCCCCGACACCCCCCGGACGTCCGCGGCCCCGCTCGCCGCCGGCTCCCCCGAGGCCGCCGGGACCGTCGAGGCCGTGGCGACGGCCGACGTCGTATCCGAAGCATCCGATCGCGAAAGCAGGGCCACGTGCTGACCGTCGACTTCTCCCGGTTCCCGCTCGCCCCGGGCGACCGAGTCCTGGACCTCGGCTGCGGGGCCGGGCGGCACGCCTTCGAGTGCTACCGGCGCGGTGCGCAGGTCGTGGCCCTCGACCAGAACGCCGAGGAGATCCGCGAGGTCGCCAAGTGGTTCGCGGCGATGAAGGAGGCCGGCGAGGCCCCCGAGGGCGCCACCGCGACCGCCATGGAGGGCGACGCGCTCGCGCTGCCCTTCCCCGACGAGTCCTTCGACGTCGTGATCATCTCCGAGGTCATGGAGCACATCCCCGACGACAAGGGCGTCCTCGCCGAGATGGTGCGGGTCCTCAAGCCCGGCGGACGCATCGCGATCACCGTCCCGCGCTACGGCCCCGAGAAGGTCTGCTGGACCCTCTCCGACGCCTACCACGAGGTCGAGGGCGGCCACATCCGCATCTACCGGGCGGACGAACTCCTCGAGAAGATCCGCGAGGCCGGCCTCAAGCCCTACGGCACCCACCACGCCCACGCGCTGCACTCCCCGTACTGGTGGCTGAAGTGCGCGTTCGGCGTCGACAACGACAAGGCGCTGCCGGTGCGGGCGTACCACAAGCTGCTGGTCTGGGACATCATGAAGAAGCCGCTGGCCACCCGGGTCGCCGAGCAGGCACTCAACCCGCTGATCGGCAAGAGCTTCGTGGCCTACGCGACCAAGCCGCACCTGCCCGCGGTGGACGCGCGGTGACCACTCCCCGGACAGAACACCTGGTCCTGCCCGGGGTCCTCACCGCGGGGCAGGCCGCCGCGACCGTCGCCGGCATCCTCGCCGTGCAGCGGGAGGACGGCGCCATCCCGTGGTTCAGGGGCCACCACCTCGACCCCTGGGACCACACCGAGGCCGCGATGGCCCTGGACGCCGCGGGCGAGCACGAGGCCGCCGACCGCGCCTACGCCTGGCTGGCCCGGCACCAGAACGACGACGGCTCCTGGTACGCCGCCTACGCCGACGGCGCACACGACGACGTCACCGACCGGGGGCGCGAGACGAACTTCGTCGCCTACATAGCGGTCGGCGTCTGGCACCACTACCTCTCCACCGGGGACGACACCTTCCTCGACCGCATGTGGCCGAGCGTGTACGCGGCGATCGAGTACGTGCTGCGGCTCCAACAGCCGGGCGGACAGATCGGCTGGCGGCGCGACGACGACGGCACGCCCACGGCCGACGCGCTGCTCACCGGCTCCTCCTCGATCCACCAGGCGCTGCGCTGCGCGCTCGCCATCGCCGAACAGCGTGAAGAGGCCCAGCCCGACTGGGAGTTGGCGGCCGGTGCGCTGCGGCACGCGATACGACGGCACCCGGAGCGGTTCCTCGACAAGGACCGCTACTCGATGGACTGGTACTACCCGGTGCTGGGCGGCGCGTTGACCGGCGCGGAGGCCAAGTCCCGCATCGAGGCCGAGTGGGAGCGGTTCGTGGTGCCGGGCCTCGGCGTGCGGTGCGTCGTGCCCAACCCGTGGGTGACGGGCGGAGAATCGGCCGAACTCGCCCTCGCCCTGTGGGCGATGGGCGAGTCCGACCGGGCGCTGGAGATCCTGCAGTCCATTCAGCACCTGCGGGACGCTGACTCGGGGCTGTACTGGACCGGGTTCGTCTTCGACGACGAGGCGATCTGGCCCGTGGAACTCACCACCTGGACCGCGGGGTCGTTGCTGCTCGCGGTCGCGGCCCTCGGCGGCCACGAGGCCACCTGCGCCGTGTTCGGCGGTGAGCAGCTTCCCTCAGGACTGGAAGCGGACTGCTGCGTCTGAGGGGGCGCACCGCTGGACCTGAGGGGGAGCACTGCTGCACCTCGGGCGCGGACTGCCGCACCTGAGGGATCGGGAGCGCGGACCGCGCTCGGGGACGTCAGTGGCGGTGGACGCGGTTGGCGATGGCGTGGCCGACGAACAGGTACACCACCGCCGCCAGACCGTAGCCGGCCACGACCCTCGCCCACGCCTCGTCGAACGTGAAGAGGTCACGGGACCAGCCGGCCAGCCAGTTGGCGGCGTGATGCACGAACTGGACGAGGTCGTTGCCCCGGTTGGCGTCCAGCAGGTACATCAGGATCCACAGGCCGAGGATGACAGCCATGACGTCCGCTACCACCGCGATGACCGTTCCGGCGGAGTTGGAACCACTGCGATATCGAGACATGTTCTCCGGATTGCCGTTCGATTCCGGATGAAACCTCGGGCCGGTCGGCGCGCAACCGGCCGCGTCAGGAGTTGAGTTCCGCCAGCACCCGCAGGGTCGTCGGGTCCGGTGCGACCGCCAGCAGATCCGTCACCGGGCCCTTGCGCCACGACTCCAGCCGCTCGGCGATGCGTTCGCGGGGGCCGACGAGGGAGATCTCGTCGGCGAAGGCGTCCGGCACGGCGAGCACGGCCTCCTCGCGGCGGCCGGCCAGGAACAGGTCCTGCACCCGCCGGGCCTCCTCCTCGTAGCCCATGCGCGCCATCAGGTCGGCGTGGAAGTTGCGGGTGGCGTGCCCCATGCCGCCGATGTAGAAGCCGAGCATGGTCTTCACGCCCAACAGGCCTTCGGCGACGTCGTCGCAGACCTTGACCCGGGCCAGCGGGGCGACCCGGAAGCCCTCCGGCAGCTCCGCCACCGCCGGGCCGTACGCGTCCGGCCGGTTCGGCGACCAGTACAGCGGCAGCCAGCCGTCGGCGATACGGATCGTCTGGGCGACGTTCTTCGGCCCCTCCGCGCCCAGCAGCACCGGCAGGTCGGCGCGGAGGGGATGGGTGATGGACTTCAACGGCCGCCCGAGGCCCGTCGCGTCGGCGCCGCGGTAGGGGTGCGTGTGGAAGCGGCCGTCGAGTTCCACCGGCGCCTGGCGCCGCAGCACCTGCCGCACGACGTCCACGTACTCCCGGGTCGCCGTCAGGGGCGACTTCGGGAACGGCCGGCCGTACCAGCCCTCGACGACCTGCGGGCCGGACAGCCCCAGCCCGAGCATCATCCGGCCCCCGGAGAGGTGGTCCAGGGTCAGCGCGTGCATCGCCGTCGTGGTGGGGGAGCGGGCCGCCATCTGCGCGACCGCGGTGCCCAGCCTGATCGTCGACGTCCGCGCCGCGATCCAGGTGAGGGGGGTGAAGACGTCCGACCCCCACGACTCCGCCGTCCACACGGAGTCGTAACCGAGCCGTTCCGCCTCGCGGGCCAGCTCCACATGGTCGGGGGAGGGGCCGCGCCCCCAGTAGCCGAGGGCCAGACCGAGCCGCATGCCCGCCTCCTGACGGTGTGTCAGACCAAGAGGGCGACTGTACGACAACGGCCCCCCGCCCGGAAGGGCGAGGGGCCGTCGCACCGTGGTGCGGAGCGGGACTCAGCCGCGCTGGATGCCGGAGGCGTCCCGCAGAACGCCGCGCCGGCCGTCCTGCGTCTGGGCGACGAGGCCCTGGGCGCCCTGCTCGACGGCCAGGTACCAGGTGCCGGGGGCCAGCTCGGCGATCGGCGTCGGCGCGCCGTCCTCCGCGTACAGCGGACGCGGCACCGGCACGGCGAACCAGAACGGCGAGAAGTCCCCGCCGGACGGCTGCGCCGGAGTCGGCTGTCCGCCGCCGAACGACTGCGGACCCGGCTGGCCGGGCTGACCCTGCGGCTGACCGCCGAACGCCGACGGCTGCGGGGCGCCCGGGTAGCCGTAACCGGCGGGCGGCTGCGCGCCGTACGGCTGCGGGGCCTGCGGCCTGGGCGCCGGGACGAGAGCGGCCTGCAGGGCCGGGACGAGCGGGGTGGCGACAGCGGCCGCGGCGAGCAGCAGGGTGGCGACCAGGGCCAGGATCAGGCCGGCGCCGGCGTCGGGGCTCCTCGAGCTGTCACCGACGTTGTCGTAACCACCGGACGGGTCGAAGATGTTGCCGAGCGCGCTCCAGGCGGCGAAGACCGTGAAGGCCACGCCGAACTGGCGGAGTTCCAGACCGACGACCTTCGGCGGCTGCGGAAGCGCCCGGCTGACGACCACGAGTGCGGCGCCGATGATGCCCGCGAGAACGACGCTGAACAGGACAGGCCCGCTGCCCCAGAGGTTCGGCAGATCGTAGCTGTCGGGGATCCCGTCGATCGAGTAGTTGTCCAGGAACGACGCGATGAACAGCAATACCGCTGCTCCGATCACCACGCCGTCGCCTCGAGTGAGGGAGCGGATATTCACTTCAGGTCCTTCGTCAGTCGTCTCGTCGTCGGTACACGCATGCACATAGCGGTAGAGGCGTCGCTGTCACCATGTCGCCGTCAGGCCCCGGTGTGAAGCGCGGGGGTGGCCCCTCATCGTAAGAACGACACTATCGTCCGCACGATCGCCCTGTCCGCCGGGATCAGCGCCCTGATCACTACCCGCGCAGGAAACTCACGATTCCCTCAGAGATCCCCTGCGCCGCCTTCTGCCGCCAGGCGCCGCTGGTCAGCAGCGCTGCGTCCTTGGTATCGCGCATGTTGCCGCACTCGATGAACACCTTGGGAACCGTTGACAGATTGAGACCGCCCAGGTCCTCACGCGTGACGAGACCGGTGCCGTCGCCGACGTAGTTGGACGGCGAAGTGCCCGTGGAGCGGGCGAAGTCGCCGGCGATCAGCTTTCCCAGCTCCTTCGACGGAACGACGACGGCCCGGGTGTCCGCCAGCCCCTCGTGCACCGCGCCCGGCAGGATCACATGGAAGCCGCGCTGCCCCGCCCCGGCGCCGTCCGCGTGGATCGACACGACCGCGTCGGCGTGCGCCGCGTTGCCGATCCGGGCACGCTCGTCGACGCAGGGGCCGAACGGCCGGTCCGCGTCCTGCGTCAGCCTGACCGTGGCGCCCTGCTCCTGGAGCAGCGTGCGCAGCCGGTGCGCCACGTCCAGCGTGAACCTCGCCTCGCTGTAACCGGCGTTCGTGGACGTGCCCGTGGTGTCGCACTCCTTCCAGTTGGTGCCGATGTCCACCTTGCGGTTGATCTCGGAGGTGTGGTCGACGTTGGCGGGGTTGTGGCCGGGGTCGATGACGACGACCTTGCCCTGGAGGGGAGCGACCGCCCGGCTCGGCGACGCGGCGAGCGTGTTCGGCTTGGCGTCCCCGCCGGCCGGGACCGTGGCGCGGTTGCTCGAGGAGGCGTCCGCCCCGGCCGCCCCGTCTCCCGTGCCCCCGCCTCCCGAGGCGCCCAGCGCCTCGTACGCCAGCCAGCCCAGAAGCGCCCCGGGCACCAGCAACGTCAGTGCCACCGTCATCGGACGCCGCAGGCGGGAACGGCGCGGCTGCGGGGAGCCGAAGGAGCCGGACGGCCCGAAGGGGTCGGCGGGGCCGGAGGGGTCGGAGTGCGGGCCTGGGTAGGACACGCCCGCCACCCTAGCGGGCGCTCCTGGGGCGTGTTTCGAAAGTCCCGTCTGCCGGGCCTTCGGGCAGACGACGCTGCGGCTCAATGCACCTAGTGGGTCACCTCCGCCGACGCGTACGCGGTGCCCCGGGGCGCCAGGCAGACGAACCAGTTGTACGGGGAGTCGTCGATCGTGCGGACGGTCGGGGCGTCCGCGTGGACGCCGGTGGTCGCGGGCACCCTGCTGATCGTGGTCTTCGTGCCGTCCTTCCAGGTGCACGTGACCTGTCGGGCGGTCTTGGCGACCTGGCCGATCACCAGCCGTTCGGCCTGTCCGCCGTATGCGCCGAGCCGGTACGCGGAGGCGTAGATCTCCTTGCCCGAGAGGTCGTCGCCCTTCCCCGTCAGACCGTGCAGGGTCATCATCGGGCGGGCCGTCGCCTCCTCCCCGATGCTGCGGTGCACGAAGTAGGCGCTCTTGCCGACCAGATCGGCGGGCTTGCCCACGCCCGCGGGAAACTCGTCGTAGTCCGCCATCGCGTTCATCGTGGCCCTGGCGTCCTGGACGTCGATCGGCGCCGGCCAGACGTCGAGGGTGACCCGCCACTCCTGGCCCCCGTCCGTGCCGCTCGCCAGGGTGACCCGGTTGTCGGGCTGGAACGGCGTCGGCGTCTCGGTGACCCGCTCCGTCGCCGCGGGCGTCGCCCGGTCCCCGCCGCCCGGCAGCCCGGTGACCGCCAGCGCCCCCGTCGAGCCGACGACCACCAGGGCGGTGGCCGCCGCGACCGCCCAGCGCCGGGCTCTGCGCCGGCGGCCGCCGCGGATCAGGGCCTGGGTGGGGGCTATGCCGATCTCCACCTCGTCGGCGGCGTCGGCCAGCAGGAACGCGATGTCGTGTGCCGCCATGTCGTGGTTCGTCTCCCGGTCCGCGTCCATCACTTCCGCCCTCCGTACATCACGCCGTCCGCCAGTTCCGGTATGGCGCGGAGCTTCGCGATCCCCTTCGCCGCGTTGCTCTTCACCGTGCCCACGGAACAGCCCATCGCCTCGGCCGTCTGCGTCTCCGTCAGGTCCTCCCAGTAGCGCAGTACCACCGCCGCCCGCTGCCGCGGCGGCAGCGCGGCCAGCGCCCGCAACAGGGTCTGCCGGTCGTCGGCCCGCGCGATCAGGTCACCGGGGGCCGGGGTCTCATGGGCGAGACCCGGCCCGTCGTCCCTCGGGGCGAGCAGCTCGCGGAGCTTCCTGCGGTGCCTGCGGGCGTGGGCGTTGATCATCACGCGCCGTACGTACGCCTCCGGCTCGTCCGCCGCGCCGACTCTGCGCCAGGCGACGTAGACCTGTTCCAGCGTCGACTGGACCAGGTCCTCCGCGGCGTGCTGTTCCCCCGTGAGGAGAAATGCCGTGCGCATCAGCCGAGCCCAGCGGCCGACGACGAAAGCCTGGAACTCCGTGTCCCTGTCCTGCTCCCGATCCCCCATGAGCACCTCCTAGATGTTCAAAGGAGGCCATGAGAGGCCCGGATCGTTGCCTCAGCGGGCCGGGATTCTCCGCGGCAGCCACAACACCATCAGCACCGCCCCCGCCAGCAGCACCCCCGTGCCCGTGCGGAACGCCAGGGCGTACCCCTCGGTCAGCGCCTCCGGGGTGCCGCGGCCCGCGGTGCGGGAGGCGGCCAGCGCCGACAGCACCGCCAGACCCAGCGAGCCGCCCATCGTGCGGGCGGTGTTGACCAGGCCGGACACCAGCCCGGCCTCGCCCGGCTCGGCGCCGGACGTGGCCAGCGAGGCGAGCGGGGTCGAGCCCAGGCCGCCGCCCAGCATCATCAGCACGCCCGGCAGCATGATCCCGGTGACGTACCCGTCGTCCACCCGCATCGTCGACTGCCAGCCGAACCCGGTCGCCGCCAGCAGCGTGCCCAGCACGGCCACCGTGCGGGCGCCGGTGGCGCGCATCAGCCGGGGGGCGACCTTGGAGCCGACGACGATGGCCAGGGAGCTGGGCACCAGCGCCAGACCCGCCTCCAGCGGGCTGTAGCCCAGCGCGTTCTGCAGGTAGAGGGTCAGGAAGAACCACATCGAGAACATGGCCGAGCCGCTCACGAACATGGCCGCGTTCGCCGCGGACACCGTGCGCAGCCGGAACAGGCCGAGCGGCATCAGCGGGGCCGCCGTCCTGGCCTCCACCACGAGGAACAGCGCGACCAGCGCGAGTCCGGCGGCCAGCGGCACGAGGGCGGCCGGCGCCGCCCACCCCTCGGACTCGGTCTGCGAGATGCCGTACGCCAGGGTGGCGAGGCCCGCCGTGACCAGCAGCGCGCCCGGCAGGTCCAGGCGCCGTCCGTCCCCGGCCCGGCTCTCGGCGAGCCAGCGCAGCGAGCCGGCCAGCACCAGCACGCCGACCGGCACGTTGATCAGCAGTACCCAGCGCCAGGACAGCAGGTCGACGAGCCCCCCGCCGACGAGTCCGCCCGCGGCCCCGCCGCCCGCGCCGACCGCCGTCCAGGTCGCGATGGCCCGCGCCCGCGCGGCGCCCTCGGGCACGGCTGCGGTGACGATCGTCAGGGTGGCCGGGGCCAGCACCGCGGCGCCGAGCCCCTGGACGGCCCTGGCGAGCAGCAGCTGCCAGCCGCTCTGCGCCAGGCCGCCGGCCAGCGAGGCCAGGGTGAACAGGGCGAGCCCGGTGAGGAACATCCGCTTGCGCCCGTACAGGTCGCCTGCCCGGCCGCCGAGCAGCATGAAACCGGCGAAGGCCATGGAGTAGGCGTTCACCACCCACTGCAGCCCGGAGGGGGTCATGCCGAGGTCCGTCCGCATCGACGGCAGGGCCACGTTGACCACGGAGACGTCGAGCACGACGAGGAACTGCCCGGCGCAGGCGAGCGCCACGAGCAGCCAGGCGGGGGGAGCGGTGCGGGGGGATCTCCGGGCGCGGGTGGTGGCAGCGGTCTCCAGCATGGGCGTCATGGTCTCAACCGGGTTGTGCCCCTTGCATCGGTTTTTCGACCCAGGTCCGCGGACGCGAGTCGGAGTCGAGAGCGGACGCCGGTCGGATTCGAGAACGGACGCCGGTCGGAGTCAAGGGCGGACCATCGGAGTCAAGAGAAGATAAAAAATCGTTAGTACGTCGAAGCATCGGAATAGTTGCCCATGCATACAGGTTCGGCTTCCATGTAAGCGCCGAACCACCGCCCGGAGGCACCCCCTCATGACGCACACGACCACCGACCGGCCCACCCGCGAGGCGAGCGGAGCCGTGGTCCCGGTCCTCGCCTTCGCGGGCATCGTGGTCGCGGTGATGCAGACCCTGCTCGTCCCGGTCATCAAGGACCTGCCCCAGTTGCTGGGCACCTCGCCCAGCAACGCCACCTGGGTCCTCACCTCGACCCTGCTCTCCGGCGCCGTGGCCACCCCGATCATGGGCCGCCTCGGCGACCTGTACGGCAAGCGCCGCCTGCTCATCGCCAGCCTCGCCGTCATGGTCGTCGGCGCCCTGGTCAGCGCGCTCACCAGCGACCTGATCACCATGATCGCCGGCCGCACCCTCCAGGGCTTCGCCATGGGCGCGATCCCGCTCGGCATCGGCCTGATGCGGGACATGCTGCCCCGCGAGAAGCTCGGCTCGGCGATGGCCCTGATGAGCTCCTCGATCGGCGTCGGCGGCGGCCTCGCGCTGCCCCTCGCGGCCCTGATCGCCCAGCACGCCGACTGGCACGCCCTCTTCTACGGCGCCGCGGGCCTCGGCGCGCTCGCCATCGTCCTCACCCTCCTCGTCGTCCCCGAGTCCCCCGCGCGCGCGGAAGGCACCTTCGACGTCCTCGGCGCGATCGGCCTCTCCGCCGGCCTCGTCCTGTTCCTGCTGCCCATCACCAAGGGCAGCGACTGGGGCTGGACCTCCGGCACCACCCTCGGCCTGTTCGCCGCCGCGGCCGTCGTCCTCGTCCTGTGGGGCGTCATGGAACTGCGTGTGAAGGCGCCGCTGGTCGACCTGCGCACCACGGCCCGCCCGGCCGTCCTCTTCACCAACCTGGCCTCGATCATGGTCGGCGTCTCGTTCTACGTCGTCTCCCTGGTCCTGCCCCAGCTGCTCCAGCTGCCGAAGGCCACCGGCTACGGCCTCGGCCAGTCGATGGTCGTCGCCGGCCTGCTCGTCGCACCGCTCGGCCTGACGATGATGGTCACCGCGCCCGTCTACGCCCGGCTGTCCGCCAAGTACGGCCCCAAGGTCACCCTGATCCTCGGCATGCTGATCATCGCGATCGGCTACGGCGCCGGCCTCGGACTGATGAGCGCCGCCTGGCAGAGCCTCGTCATCGCGGTCGTCCTCGGCGCGGGCATCGGCCTCGCCTACTCCTCGCTGCCCGCGCTGATCGTCGGCGCGGTCCCGGCCTCCGAGACCGGCGCGGCCAACGGCCTCAACACCCTCATGCGGTCCATCGGGACGTCGGTGTCCAGCGCCGTCATCGGCATGGTGCTCGCCAACACCGCGAACGACGTCGGCGGCGTCGCCGTGCCGACCATGCACGGCTTCCGCGTCTCCTTCCTGATCGCCACCGCCGCCGTCGCGATCGGCCTGGTCCTCGCACTGTTCCTGCCCCGGCAGCAGCGCCCGTCCGAGACCTCGCAGCTGCGCGCCAGCAGCGAGGAGGACGCCGTGCTGGCGCGCGCCGAGGAAGCCCTTCGCGGCTTCCGCGGCCGGGTGCTGGACGCCCACGGCGTCCCGGTCGCCCGCGCCAGGGTCACCCTCATCGACCGCCGCGGCCGTCAGGCCGGCGCGACCCTCTCGGAGCCGGACGGCAGCTACGCCCTCGCCGTCCCGGCCCAGGGGCCCTACGTCCTCGCCGCGAAGGCCCCGGGCCACGGCCCCCTGGCGAGCTCCGCGACCCACGCGGGCGACGCCCGCCCGGTGGACCTGGACCTGGCCCTGCCGGGCGAGACCGTCACGGCCTGAGCGCCCTGGCGAGACCCTCATGGCGCGACGGTCACGGCCTGACCGTCGCGGCCCGATCGCCACGGGGAAAGAGTCACGACCTGACCGGCACGGCCTGACCGTCGCGGCGAGAGAGTCACGACCTGAACGTCACGGCCTGATCGCCATGGTCTGACCGTCACGCCCCTGCTCGGGCTGCGGCGCTCGGCGTTCGGCGCTCTCGCACACGCACCCCCTGTCGCGCAGCCGACGGGGGGTGCGGTCGTGGAGCCCCCGCGCCGTTTCCGCACCCCCCGTCACCCGCGTCGCCCGGGGTGGGGCAGCATGGGCGCGCTCATTCGTTCGTCCGTCGGAAGGACCCCCATGCCCGCGGTGCCCCAGCCCGAGATCCTGGCCGCGTTCGAGGCGGCGAAGGGGTTCATGCCGCTCGACGAGGGGCTCGCGCTGTACGCCGCCGCCGTCGAGGCGGGGACACTCGGGATGCCGCTGCTGGAGATCGGCACGTACTGCGGGCGCTCCGCGATCCTGCTCGCGGACGCGGCCCGCCGGTCCGGGGTCAGCGCCCTCACCCTCGACCACCACCGGGGCAGCGAGGAGCAGCAGCCCGGCTGGGAGTACCACGACCCGGAGACCGTCGACCCCGAGATCGGTCTCATGGACACCCTGCCCTCCTTCCGCCGCACCCTGCACCGGGCGGGTCTGGAGGACCACGTCGTCGCCCTGGTCGGACGGTCGCCGCAGATCGCCGCGTTCTGGAACACGCCCCTCGGCCTGGTCTTCGTCGACGGCGGTCACACCGACGAGCACGCCGGCTCGGACTACGAGGGCTGGGCGCCGCACGTCGCCGAGGGCGGGCTCCTCGTCATCCACGACGTCTTCCCCGACCCGGTCGACGAGTTCACCGGCCAGGCCCCCTACCGCGTCTACCTCCGCGCCCTGGCTTCGGGGGCCTTCACGGAGGTCTCGGACACCGGCTCGCTGCGGGTGCTGCGACGCACCGGCGCGGGCGTCCAGGTGCCGTGACCGGAAAGGCTTGGCGCGCCGGTGAACCTCTCCCGTCACGGCACTGGCTAGACCGCCGACCGCCTCCGCCGACGGCGGTACACAAGTGCCAGGAGGACGACGGCCAGGGCGCCCGTGGCCCAGGCCCAGGCGTACCGGTACGGCGGGGCGGGCGAGGCGTCGAGCGGGATGACGGCGACGTCGTTGGCCGGGGTGCGGTCGTACGCGTTGACGGTGCGGACGGTGCCCTGCGCCCCCGCGACCTGCCGGTCGATACGGATGTGGAAGTCGATGGCGGTCGTGCCCCCTTCGTGCCGCACCTCGAAGAACTGGTCGCGGCCGATGTCGCAGACGAACGCCCCGCCGGGTTTCTCCGGCCGCTCGCAGGCCCACTTCCCGCCGTCCTCCTCGAAGCGGTACGGGACCGAGGTGACCGTGGTGCCCTCGGGTGGGACCACCTCGAAACGGCCCGGCTCCTCGTCGCCCGTCATCCGGCCGGGGCCGAGGTCCTCCAGCCCGAGTCGTACGTGCACCGTGTCGCCGACGCGGCCCCGGACGGTCGCCGTCACCGGACGGTAGTCGACCTGCACGGTGGTGGACACGGCGACCTTGCCCTCACTGTCGCCGATGTCCCGGGCGGAGGTGCGGACCAGGCCGAGCGGGGGGCCGACGCCCCGCACCGTGTGCCCGGCGGGCCGGGACGGCGCCGACGACCAGGCGTACGTCACCTCTCCGGTCAGCGTCCTGGGACCGGTGACCGTGTAGACCAGCGGGGCGTCGGCGGCGTAGGCGGCGCCAGCAGCGGCCTTCGTGGGGAACATGCACCATGCCGAGGCGGGCGCGGGCCCCGCGTAGAAACAGTTGCTGTGCAGCGCGGTGAGCGTCAGTCCCTCCGACACGTCGACCTGGAGGGCGACGCCCTGACTCGCCGGGAAACGGGAGTGGTTGGCCAGGCGTGCCGTCACGTTCGCGGACTTACCCGGCGCCAGTCCCCGCACGTCCTTCTCCTGCCCGGGCGCGGAGAGCCTCGGACCGCCGACGGTCATCCGGGTGGTGCCGGTGACGGCGGGCGCGTTGTCGGCGGTCGCGGTGTACGTGACCGTCCCGCTGTCGCCCGGCTCGACGCCGTCCACGCCGCGGAGGGAGAGAGGGGAGTAGCTCTCGCCGTCGCCGTTCTGCAGGTCGCCGTACTCGCACGTGAAGACCGGGCCCTCGGCCTCGCACATCGTCGTGTCACCGACCCGGGCGACGCCCGCCAGCCCCGACGCGTCGACGACGACCCTGACGTTGCGGGCCGGTTCGCCGCCCTTGCTCGGCTGGACGTGGACCGGGACGACGAAGCCGTCGTTCGTGGCACCGGCCCCTTCGTCGGCGCTGTACATGACGTACGTCCCCACGGTTTCGAACCGCAGCGTGACCCGGCCGGACCCTTCGGCCGCGACCGCCACCGGTACGACGGCCGGGGTGACGGCGGTCGTGAACACGGCGGGGGCGAACACGGCGGCGGCGAACAGAGCGGTGGTGAACACGACGGTGCTGAAAACGGCGGTGGTGAAAACCGCTTTGAGCAACGCCGCCGGTCCGGTCGCCCGCCCGAGGACCCGTATCGGTAAGGACATGCGGGCACTATGCCAGCGGCGGCCCGGACCGCTACAGCCAACCCTGTTGCCGGGCCTCGCGCATGGCCTCCATGCGGTTGCGGCCGCCCGTCTTGCCGATGGCGGAGGAGAGGTAGTTGCGGACCGTGGACTCCGACAGGTGCAGCCTTGCCGCGATGTCGGCGACCGTCGCACCGTCGACGGAGGCGTTCAGGACGTCCCGCTCGCGGGCGGTGAGCGGGTTCGGGCCGGCGCCGAGCGCGGCCGCGGCGAGCGCCGGGTCCACCACCGTCTCACCGGCCAGCACCCGGCGGATCGCCTCCGCCAGCTCCTCCACCGGGCCGTCCTTGACCAGGAACCCGGCGGCTCCGGCCTCCATGGCGCGGCGCAGATAGCCGGGCCGGCCGAACGTGGTCAGGATCAGCACCCGGCAGTCGGGCGCCTGCTCGCGCAGCTCGGCGGCGGCGTCCAGGCCGCTGATGCCGGGCAGCTCGATGTCGAGGAGCGCCACGTCCGGGCGGTGGAGCAGGGCCGACTCCACGATCCGGTCGCCCGCGCCGACCTGTGCGACCACCTCGATGTCGGCCTCCAGACCCAGCAGCAGCGCCAGCGCCCCGCGCATCATTCCCTGGTCCTCGGCGAGCAGCACCCGAATGCACTTGGCGGGGCGTCGGTCACGGGGCATCTCGTTCACGGGCCCACCCGGCATCTCGGTCACGGCCCAAGATTAGGGCCGCCGACCACGGACCGCGCTCCGTGCGGGGACTCCGGCGTGACGGAGGACCGGGCGCCCTCGACGCGCTGGGCGCCCTGGCCGCCCCTCGCGCCCTGGCCGGCTCTGGCGTTTTCGTCGGCCCTCGCGCCCTGGCAGCCCCTCGCGCCCTCATTGCCCCTCGCGCCCTCGACGGCCCTCGCGCCCTTGTCGGACACCGTCCCCGCCGCGCGCCCGCCGGAGTCCCCCTCCTGGCCTCCGTCCCCGTCTCCGTCGTCGTGTCCGTGTCCGTGTCCGTCCCTCAGGGTGCTGTCGGCGTGAGTGCCGGTGTCCGCGTCCACCCTGGTGTCCGCCGGCAGTTCCGCCGTGACCCGGAAGCCGCCGCCCGGTCCCCGGTCCGCCTTCAGTGAGCCGCCCGCCGCCGCCAGCCGCTCGCGCAGACCGGTCAGCCCGGTGCCGCCGCGTGCGCAGCAGTCCTCGACGTCCTCGTCCTCGCCGAGGCCGATCCCGTCGTCCGTCACCGTCAGTCGGACCCGGTCCGGGGTGCCGGACACCGTGATCGCACACCGGGTGGCCGCGCTGTGCCGGACGACGTTGGTGACCGCCTCGCGCACCACCCAGCCCAGCAGAGCGGCGGTCTGCGGCTCCAGCGGCGGCCCGGAGCGGTTCACCGTCGGTTCGACGCCCGCCGCGGACAGGGCCGAGCGGGCCCGCTCCAGCTCGCTGGCCAGGCTGCCCTCGCGGTAGCCGGTGACCGCCTCGCGGATCTCGGTCAGCGCCTGACGGCCGACCGCCTCGATGTCGGTTACCTGGGAGAGCGCCGCGTCCATGTCGCGCGGCGCCAGCCGTCGGGCAGCCTCCGACTTCACCACGATCACCGAGAGGGTGTGGCCGAGCAGGTCGTGCAGGTCACGGGAGAAGCGCAGCCGTTCCTCCTCCACCGCCCGCCTGGCCAGTTCCTCGCGGGCGGCGCGCAGTTCCCGCACCGCCTCGGAGAGGGAGAGGATCGCGGCCGTGACCATCGTCGAGAGCCAGGTGGCGTAGGCGATGGTCAGAGCGCCGCCCCAGCTGTCGTGGACGACGGAGACCGCACCCGCCAGGACGGCCACGGCGGTGCCGAGCCCGCGCAGCCGGGGTCCTCGCAGGACCGCGCCCGTCGCGAGGCCCAGCAGCGGGAAGAACAGGAGCCAGTTGCCGCCGTAGCCGAGGGCGAGTGCGCAGGTCACGAGGCCCAGCAGGACCAGCGCCACCCGCGTGGACAGCGCGTCGCGGGTCTCCTTCGCGAAGGCGCGGAAAGCGACGTAGATGTAGAGCGAGTTGAACGTCAGCAGCCCGAGGCCGCCGATCCACGGATTGGGCGTCTCGCCCTGGAAGAGATGGGAGAGCGCGCCCATCCCCATCAGCAGCCAGGGCAGCAGGGAGAAGCCGTTGGCCGGCGGACCGGGGTCCTCGGGGACCGAGACCCGCCCGGACTTGCCGGCGGCCTTCAGCTCGGCCCTGCGGCGGTTCTTGTCCTCCTTCCAGCGCTGTTGCCGCTCGCGTCCCGTCCGCAGCTCCGAGCGCCAGGCCGCCGTCCGGCAGGCGAGTGTGCTCCGCCACTGCGCCGGTGATCCCGTCATGGTGGTGTCCCCCGGTCCGTCGTTTCCGTGGGCCGCCCGTCATGCCGGGGCGGCGTGTCTCCGACGCTACGTTTCCGGGGCCGTCCGCGGCAGAGCCGGATGTACGGAGCCGTGCGGGACAAATGTCATCGGTCGCCCTGCCCGTGTCCTTCATGCTGCGTTCTTCATGCCGGAGCCTGCGTCCGGAGCGTCGGCCGCAGCGTCCGACATCTGCATCTGACATACCGTCAGGCGTCTTCACAACTTTGGAGGCCTGGGCTATACAAGGGATCGCCGCGCTGGAACGCGTTCTAGATCTGCTCGCTCGGGCGGGTTCCGCGGCCCCGTGACGACCTCGGTGCGGCCGATCGGTGCGGACGGCCGTGCCGAGGTCTCCGAACGACGCGATCGCACCAGCCGATCCGATCGATCCGATCGATCAGGACCGATCCGATGTGATCCGATGCGGTCCGTTGATCGCGGCGGATCCGAACGATCAGGAGCTCCATGCCCATCGACGCAGCCAAGGCGCTCGCCGCCGAACCCCGGACCGGCGAGATCGCCTGGGACCGCCGGGACGTCCAGCTGTACCACCTCGGCATCGGCGCGGGCGTCCCGGCCACCGACGCCGACGAACTGCGCTACACGCTGGAGTCCCGGCTGCACGTCCTGCCGAGCTTCGCCACCGTCGCGGGCTCCGGCTCACCCGGTGTGATCAGCTCGCTGTCCATGCCCGGCATCGAGGTCGACCTCGCCCGCGTCCTGCACGGCGGCCAGCGCCTGGAGATCCACCGGGCCATCCCGGCCGAGGGCCGGGCCACCGCCACCGGACGCATCGCCGGCGTGTACGACAAGGGAAGCGCCGCCGTCCTCGTCATGCGCACCGAGGTCGCCGACGCGGACGGACCCCTGTGGACCAACGACGCCCAGATCTTCGTCCGCGGCGAGGGCGGCTGGGGCGGGGACCGCGGCCCGTCCGCCCGGCTCGAGCCGCCCGCCGGCGAGCCCGACAGGACGATCGAGCGGGCCCTGCGCGAGGACCAGGCGCTCCTCTACCGCCTCTCCGGCGACTACAACCCGCTGCACGCCGACCCCGAGTTCGCGAAGCTCGCCGGGTTCGACCGGCCCATCCTGCACGGCCTGTGCACCTACGGCGTCACGCTGAAGGCCGTCGTCGACACCCTGCTCGACGGCGACGTCGGCCGGGTCCGCTCCTACGCCACACGGTTCGCCGGAGTGGTGTACCCCGGCGAGACCCTGCGCATCCGGATGTGGCGCGGGGCGGGCGAGGTGCGGGCGGCCGTGAGCGCGGTCGAGCGCGATGACGCGGCGGTCCTCGCCGACACCGTCGTCCAGCACTCCTAGCCCCCGTCCGGCAGAGGACCCGCCCACCGCACGGCGGGGAACCGCCCGCCAGAAGACCGCCAGTCCCACCGCCAGTCCCACCGCCCGTCACACCGCCCGTCAGGGGTCCGAGGGGAGCCGCACCATGCGCGCAGCCGTACTGCACGAGATCGGCCAGGAGAAACTGGAGGTCCACGACGACGTCGAGGCGGTGGGCTTCGGCCCCGGACGGGTCAGGATCCGGGTACGGGCCACCGGGCTGTGCCACTCGGACCTGTCCGCGATGGGCGGGGTGCTGCCCCAGCCCGCGCCCTTCGTGCCCGGCCACGAGGGAGCGGGCGAGATCATCGAGGTCGGCGAGGGCGTCACCCGGGTGAAGCCCGGGGACCGGGTCGTGGTCTGCTGGCTGCCGGCCTGCGGCGCCTGCCCCGCGTGCAAACGCGGCCAGACCGAGCTGTGCCTGGCCGGCTTCATGAACGCGGGCACCCCCAACTTCCGCCGCCCGGGCGGCGACGTGTTCGGCTTCGCCGGCACCGGGACCTTCGCCGAGGAGGTCGTGGTCGACGCCGGCTGCGCCGTCCCGATCCCCGACGACGTCCCCTTCGACATCGCCGCCCTCATCGGCTGCGGAGTCACCACGGGACTGGGTGCCGCCCTCAACACGGCGGACGTGGAAGCCGGTTCGTCGGTCGCCGTCATCGGCTGCGGAGGCGTCGGCGTCTCCGCGATCCAGGGCGCGCGGCTCAAGGGCGCCGCCGAGATCGTCGCAGTCGACCCGGTCGCCTCGCGCCGGGAGGCCGCCCTGCGGTTCGGCGCCACGAAGGCCGTCTCACCGGACGAGCTGCCCGGGACGAAGCAACTGGTCACCGGCGGGGAGGGGTTCGACTACGTCTTCGAGGTCGTCGGCCGCTCCGCCACCGCCCGCACCGCCTACGAGAACACCCGGCGCGGCGGCACCCTCGTCGTCGTCGGCGCGGGCGCCCTGGACGACTTCCTCCAGCTCAACATGTTCGAGCTGTTCTTCGACGAGAAGCGGATCCTGCCCTCGATGTACGGCGGCGGAGACGTCCTGCGCTCCTACGAGCGGACGATCGCCCTGTGGCGGGCCGACCGCATCGACCTCGAGGGCCTGATCACCCACCGCGTGGCGCTCACCGAGATCAACGAGGCGCTGGACCAGATGCGCACCGGTGCGGCGCTCCGTACGTGCATAGAGATCTGAGAGGCGGCCGTCCGGATGTCACTGTCATCGCCACTGTCACGGCCTCTCGACGGGCTGACCGCGATCGTCACGGGCGCCGGGCGCGGGCTCGGACGCGCCGAGGCGCTGGAACTGGCCCGGCTGGGCGCGGCCGTCGTCGTCAACGACTACGGACAGCCCGGCCGTGACGGCTCCGGCGAGGCATCGGCGGGGCCGGCGCAGGAGGTCGCGGCGGAGATCCGGGCCGCGGGCGGCGCCGCGCTCGCCCACACCGGGGACGTGTCCGACTTCCGGCAGGCCCGCGAACTCGTCGGCGCGGCGATCGCCGAGTTCGGCACGCTGGACGTCGTCGTCAACAACGCGGGCATCCTGCGCGACCGCATGGTCTTCTCCATGGCGGAGGAGGAGTGGGACTCGGTGATCCGGGTCCATCTCAAAGGCCACTTCAACACCACCCGTTTCGCCGCCGCGCACTGGCGTGAGCGTTCCAAGGCGGCCGGCGCCCCGGTGTACGGGCGGATCGTGAACACCTCGTCGGAGGCGTTCCTCGCCGGCTCCGCGGGGCAGCCCAACTACGCGGCGGCGAAAGGCGGAATCGTCGGCCTGACGACCTCCACGGCCCTCGCGCTCGCCAAGTACGGCGTGACCGCCAACGCGATCTGCCCGCGGGCCCGCACCCGGATGACGGCGGACGTCTTCGCCGGGTTCGAGCAGCCCGCGGACGGGCTCGACCCGCTCGCCCCCGAGCATGTCGCGCCGCTCGTCGGATACCTGGCGTCACCGGCCGCCGCGCGGATCAACGGGCAGCTGCTCGTCGTGCACGGGGGCGTCGTCGCTGTCGTCGAACGGCCCCGGGTGGCGGCGAAGTTCGACAGCAAGCAGGACGCGTTCAGCTTCGACGAGCTGGACGCCGTCCTCGGCGGGTACTACGCGGACCGGCCGGACGGTGAGACGTTCGCGGCGGCCGAGGTACTGGGCCTGCGACGCGGTTAGCGGGCCTCGTCGAGAAGCGGTGCGCGTGCGCAGGGGGCCCGGACACGGGCACGACATGCGTGGGGGCCCGGACGTCCATGGACGTCCGGGCCCCCACGGCGTACTGTCAGGCAGTCGCTTCGGCCGTGTCGTCGACCCTGTTCTCGGCCGGCCTGCGATGCCGGCCGTGAGGGGCCGAATCGGCCTCGTGTGCCGAGACCGGGCCCCGGTGGCGGCCGTGGCCGGCCGTCTCCTGGAAGTCGGCGGACGGCGCCTGCATGGTGCGTGTGTCGCTCATCGGAAGAATTCACCCCGTCAACATGATCTTTCTTTACAGCCGGGCGATTTTATCCGGCACACCGCGGGGCGAATCCAGGCGGCCACGCCAACCGCCGCTACTTCGTTACAAGTCGGCCGAGCGGGGCCTGTTGCAGGGGCACGGGACGGGCGCAAGGCGTCGCCCCGTACGGCGTCGCCTCACCGGGGTGTCGGAGGGAGGAGGGTGCGGCGTCCTCGGCGGTCGAGGTCGCGGCCGCGGTCTCGGTCTCTGTTGTGGCGGCGGGCGAGCCCACGGCGGGAGCCGTCAGCGGCGCCACCCCGCAGGGTTCCGCCGCCGTGGTGTAAGGCAGCCGCAGCACGCCGTCCGGCGTCCACACCCCACTGCCCGTCAGCCAGCCCTCGGGCGCGGCCAGTTGATGCAGCCGACGCTCCATGGGACGCCACACGCCCACCCAGGCGCCGAAGGGGCCGTCGATACGCAGCGCCACCGCGCACGCCTCCGGCAGAAGGACCTGACCCGGCTGGATCGCGAAGGGCGTCAGCGCGAGGCCGGGCAGCCGCAGGGCCTCCGGGAAGCGGACCGGCAGCATGCTGCCCACGACGCCCCAGCCCAACCGGGCCTCTCCCGGCGAAGCGGCGTCCGAGCTGATCAGCAGCAGTCCACTGTCCGCGTCGGCGAGCAGCAGACGGTCGTCGCTGTCGGCGGAGATCTGCAGCAGCGGCGACACCTCACCGCCGCGCTCCAGGTCCACCACGACCGCCTTGGTCCGCCCGCCGACCTCACGGTCCAGCGCGAGCATGCGGCCGGTGCGGTCCAGCCACACCCCGCCGGAGCACCGGCCGGGGATCTCGGCGACGTACTCGGGGCCGAAGGCGCCGCCCGCGACCAGCCACACGGTCGTCGTCCAGGGGCCGACGGCGAGGGCGTACGCGCGCTCGCCGCAGGGGGCCGGCGGGAGCAGGCGCAGCTCGACGCCGTCGTCCGGGCACTCGACGGCGCCCAGAGGCAGCTCCCCGGTGCCGGGTCCGGTCGGGTACAGCAGGGAGAACGCGTGCCGTCCGTCGGTCGCCCGCCGGATCAGGACCCGGCCGTCGGCCATCGGCTGGACCTCCGTGCCGGGCTCCTCCGGCTGGTTGCCGGGCAGCGGCACGGCGTACGGCTCGGGGCCGTCCAGGGTCCAGCGCTCGGGGAACAGCGAGTCGCCGTTCCGGGCGAGGCGTGCGGCGTAGGCGCCGTTCGCGGTCAGCACACAGGGCGCGGGGGTCGTGGCGCCGTAAGCGCCGCCCGGTGTCCGCGGCGTCACGTGCCGCACGGGCGTCGCCCATGCCGCGTCGAGGGACGGCGTCACGCGCCGACCCGGGGGCTCGGCGGGCTCCGTTGCCCCGGAGGCCTGGGAGGCCTGGGAGGCCTGGGAGGCATATGGCGGGCGGTCGGCGACACGGTCCTCCGGAGCCTCCAGGAGCTCTGGCGTCGCCGACAGCTCTGGAGCCTCCAGGAGCTCCGGAATCGCCGGCAGCCCCGGGGGACGTAACAGTTCCGAGGGCCGCAACACCTCCGAGGACTGCAACACCTCCGAGGAGCGCAACAGCTCCGAGGAGCGCAACAGGTCCGGAGCCCGCAGAAACTCCGCACCCTCCCGGTACTCGGGGTCCGCCCCGTCTTCCGGGTCTTCCGGGTCCGCCCCGTCTTCCGGGGCCGCCCCGTTTCTCGGGTCCTCCCGGTCCTCCCGGTCCTCCCCGTCCGCCGCGGTGGGCTCGATCGCACAGGCCGGCATCGTCATCGTTCTGCCACCTCCGGCGACGAAGCTAGTTTTCGCACGCACGGGCGTGGGACCCACGGGCGGTCTTCTTCCCTCGTAAGAGTGGTGCAGAAGCGATTCGCCTGAGGGTCGCGGAAGGCGTGTGCATGCCGAGGCGGCGGTACCTCCCCGCAGAACGGCCAGGTAGCCTTTGGTTCGTGCCCCGTCTGTCTGAAGTCATCGCCGCGCTGGACGATCTGTGGCCCTCCGAGCGGGCCGAGTCCTGGGACGCGGTCGGCACCGTCGTGGGCGATCCCGACCAGGAGGTCTCCCGGGTTCTCTTCGCCGTCGATCCCGTCCAGGAGATCGTCGACGAGGCCGTGAAGCTCGGCGCCGACCTGCTCGTCACCCACCACCCGCTGTATCTGCGCGGTACGACCACCGTCGCGGCCTCCACGTTCAAGGGCCGCGTCGTGCACACCCTCATCAAGAACGACATCGCCCTGCACGTCGCGCACACCAATGCCGACAGCGCCGATCCCGGGGTGAGCGACGCCCTCGCCGGCGCGCTCGGCCTGCGGGTCACAGGGCCCCTCGTGCCCGACGCCGGCGACCCCGCGGGGCGGCGCGGCCTCGGCCGCGTGTGCGAGCTCGACCACCCGCTCACCGTCCGCGAACTCGCCGCCCGCGCCGCGGAACGGCTGCCCGCCACCGCGCAGGGCATCCGGGTGGCGGGCGACCCGGAGGCGCTCGTGCGGACCGTCGCCGTCAGCGGCGGCTCCGGGGACAGCCTCTTCGAGCAGGTCCGGGCCGCCGGCGTCGACGCCTTCCTCACCGCGGACCTGCGCCACCACCCCGTCTCCGAGGCCCGCGCCCACAGTCCTCTCGCGCTGCTCGACGCGGCGCACTGGGCCACCGAGTGGCCCTGGTGCGAGCTGGCCGCCGCCCAGCTCGACGAGATCTCCGACCGGAGAGGATGGGACCTGCGGGTCCACGTCTCCCGCACGGTCACCGACCCCTGGACCGCCCACGCGGCGTCCACCGCCACCTCTAGCTCAATGGGAGCCCCCAACTGAACGCCGCGCCCGCCGACCAGATCCGACTCCTCGACGTCCAGGGCCTCGACGTCCGACTGCAGCAACTCGCGCACAAGCGCAGGTCCCTGCCCGAGCACGCCGAGATCGAGTCGCTGACCAAGGACCTCACCCAGCTGCGCGACCTCCTCGTGGCCGCCCAGACCGAGGAGAGCGACACCGCCCGCGAGCAGACCAAGGCCGAGCAGGACGTCGACCAGGTCCGCCAGCGCGCCACCCGCGACCAGCAGCGACTGGACTCCGGCGCCGTCACCTCCCCGAAGGACCTCGAGAACCTGCAGCGGGAGATCGTCTCCCTCGCCAAGCGCCAGGGCGACCTCGAGGACGTCGTACTGGAGGTCATGGAGCGCCGCGAGAGCGCCCAGGAGCGGGTCGCCGAGCTGACCGAGCGGGTCGGCTCCGTGCAGGGGAAGATCGACGACGCCACCGCGCGCCGCGACGCCTCCTTCGAGGAGCTCGACGGCGAGGCCGCCACCGTCACCAAGGAGCGCGAGGTCGTCGCCGCCTCCCTGCCGGCCGACCTGCTCAAGCTCTACGACAAGCTGCGCGAGCAGCAGGGCGGCATCGGCGCGGCCAAGCTCCAGCACCGCACCTGCCAGGGCTGCCGCCAGGAACTGGCCATCACCGACATCAACGAGATCCGCTCGGCCGCGCCCGACACGGTCGTACGGTGCGAGAACTGTCGCCGCATCCTCGTGCGCACGTCCGAGTCGGGGCTGTAACCGGTAAGGGGCCTGCATCGTGCGGGAGTTCATCGTCGAGGCCGACGGGGGGTCGCGGGGCAACCCGGGGCCCGCGGGCTACGGCAGCGTGGTGATCGACGCGACGACGGGGGAGACGCTCGTCGAGCGGGCCGAGTTCATCGGCGTCGCCACCAACAACGTGGCCGAGTACCGGGGGCTGGTGGCCGGACTGCGCGCCGCCCGCGAACTCGACCCCTCGGCTCGGGTGCGCGTCCGCATGGACTCCAAGCTGGTCGTCGAGCAGATGTCGGGCCGCTGGAAGATCAAGCATCCCGACATGAAGCCGCTCGCGGCGGAGGCGGCCCGGGTGCTCCCGCCCGGGCAGGTCTCCTACGAGTGGATCCCGCGCGAGCAGAACAAGCACGCAGACCGCCTCGCGAACGAGGCGATGGACGCGGGCAAGCGGGGCGAACAGTGGGACGAGGGCGCCTCACGCGCCGCGCTCGACGCCCGGTCCGCCCCCGCCCCGGTCGCCCCCGAGCCGTCCGGCCCGCCCGGTGACGCAGTCGCGGGCGCGGCGAAGGCCCGCGAGGCCCTGGCCCGTGCGCCTCGGTCCCGCGCGACGGCGGAAAGAGTGGCGGAAGCGGCTGTGGACGTGGACGCGGCTGCGGACGCGGCGCTGCGCGGCGCTGGAGCGGAATCAGTTGCGGAAGGCGTTGCCTGCGGCGTTGCGGGCACGGCCGCGGGAAATCGCGTGGAAGCGGTTACGGAAGGCCGTTCTGGAGCCGTTGGGGAAGCGAGTTCGCAAGCGGTTACGGAACGCCCTTCTGCAGCCGTCGGGGAAACAGGTTCGGAAGCGGTTGCGCAAAGCGGTTCTGGAGCCGCTGAGACAACGGGTTCGGAAGCGGTTGCGGAAGGCCGAGCGACCACTGCGCCGGGAACTCGTGCGGAACCCGTTGCGGAAGATGTGCGGAGAACCGTTGCGGAAGCCGTTTCGGAGCCCCGCGCCAAGACCGGCGACGATGTGCGGGCCGCCCGCACGGTCGCTCTGTCCGCCGCAGACGCCACAGCGGCGGCTGGGCCGGCGGCCGCCGGCCTCGCCGCCGCCCCGACCGTCGGCTGGGGCGCCGCTCCCGATCTCGGGGCGCCCGCGACCTTCGTGCTGCTGCGGCACGGTGAAACGCCGCTGACTCCGCAGAAGCGGTTCTCCGGCAGCGGCGGCACCGATCCCTCGCTCTCGGACGTCGGCAGGGGGCAGGCCGAGCGGGTCGCCGCCGCGCTCGCCCGGCGAGGCACCGTGCAGCACATCCTCGCCTCCCCGCTGGCCCGTACCCGTGAGACGGCCGGCATCGTGGCAGCGCGCCTCGGTCTGGAGGTCACCGTCGAGGACGGGCTGATCGAGACGGACTTCGGCGCCTGGGAGGGGTTGACCTTCGGCGAGGTCCGCGAACGTCACCCGGACGACCTCAACGCCTGGCTGGCCGACCCTGAGGCCGAGCCGACCGGAGGGGGCGAGAGCTTCGCGGCCACCGCGGTCCGGATCGCTGCCGCCCGCGACCGGCTGGTCGCCGCGTACGCGGGCCGCACGGTTCTGCTGGTCACCCATGTGACCCCGATCAAGACGCTCGTGCGGCTTGCCCTGGGCGCACCGCCGGAGTCCCTCTTCCGCATGGAACTGTCGGCGGCCTCGCTGTCGGCCGTGGCCTACTACGCGGACGGGAACGCGAGCGTCCGGCTCTTCAACGACACGTCCCACCTGCGGTCCTGAGGGCGGACGCGGTTGCGGGAGTGGACGCGGTTCCGGCGGCGGCCGCAGCTGCGGGCGCGGTTCCGGGGCGGAGGTGCCGGCTCAGAGGGCGCCCACAGTCCTGAGGGCTGACGCGGCGCGGGCGAGGGCCTCGATCCGCGGCCAGTCCCGGGCCGCGACCGCGTCCGCCGGGACCATCCAACTCCCGCCCACACAGCCGACGTTGGGCAGCGCCAGGTATTCGGCTGCGTTCGTCGCGTCGATGCCGCCGGTCGGGCAGAAACGGGCCTGCGGCAGGGGTCCGGCGAGCGAGCGCAGATAGGCCGTGCCGCCCGCCGCCTGCGCCGGGAAGAACTTCATCTCCCGCACGCCCCGCTCGAGCAGCGCCACGACCTCCGACGTCGTCGACACCCCGGGCAGGAAGGGCAGCCCTGACGCCAGCAACGCCGTCAGCAGGGCGTCCGTCCAGCCGGGGCTCACCAGGAACCGGGCCCCGGCCGCCGCGCACGCCGTCACCTGCTCCGGGGTGATCACCGTGCCGGCCCCGACGACGGCCTCCGGCACCGCCCCGGAGATCTCCCTGATCGCGTCGAGCGCGGCCGGCGTCCGCAGCGTCACCTCGATGGCGGGCAGCCCACCGGCCACCAGCGCCCGGGCCATCGGGACCGCGTCGGCGGCGTCCTCGACCACCACGACGGGTACGACGGGGGCCGGGGCCAGGTCCAGTACCGAGGCAGCCCCGGCGGAGGGCGCGGCGGAGGGCGCAGGTGAGGTCATGCGCCTCATCGTGCTCCCGGCATGCAGCATGCGCAAAGGTCATTGCGCATGCTGCAACGCACCGGTTCGGGCGGTGCCGCTGGACGGCGGGCGGACGGGTGGCGGGCCGGGGCGGCCGGGTGTTGGGCGGGGGGCCGGGCGATCGGGCGGGGCGGGCGGACGGGCAGGAGTGCCCGACCCGGTCCCTTGCGGCACGCAGCCCGTCCTGCCCTGCCCTGCCCTGCCCTGTCGTGTCCTGCCCTGCCCTGCCCTGCCCCGTCGTGTCCTGCCCTGCCCTGCACTGTCGTGTCCTGTCCTCAGTGCACCTCGTCCACCAGGACGTCCAGTGTCCGGGCCGCGCCCGCCCGGGCCGGGGCCTGCTCCTCCACCACGTATCCGAGGTCCCGCAGGGCCTCCACCAGCTCCGCCGGGCCCTTCGGGGCGATCCCCGCCGTCAGCAGGCTCCGCACGATCCGCCCCTTCGTCGCCTTGTTGAAGTGGCTGACGACCTTCCGTGTCGGCGCGTGCAGCACCCGCACGCTCGCCGTCCGCGCCGCGACCTCGCCCTTCGGTTTCCACGCCGCCGCGTACGCCGCCGACCGCAGGTCCAGGACCAGTCCGCTGTCGGCGGCCTCGGTCAGGGCGGACTCCATCGGCGTGCGCCAGTGCGCGCCCAGCGCTCCGAGTCCCGGCAGCCGTACCCCCATCGAGCAGCGGTAGGAGGGGATCCGGTCCGTCACGCGGACGGCGCCCCAGAGTCCGGAGAAGACGAGGAGCGACCTGGCCGCGCGCCGCTTCGCCGCCGCGTCGAGGGAGGCCAGCCCGAGGGAGTCGTACAGGACGCCGGTGTAGATCTCCCCTGCCGGGCGCGCACCCGCCGTCCGCAGCCGTGTGTTCTTCGCGATCTCGCCGCGCAGCCCCTCGCTCAGTCCGAGCACCTCGCGCGCCTTCTCCTCGTCGGCAGCGCACAGTTCGACCAGCTCGTCGAGGACGGCCTCACGGGCCGCGCTCAGCCCCGGCAGCGACAGGGCCTCCGGCTTGAGCGGGGCGCCGCGTCCGGAGGACGCCTTGCCTTCGGAGGGCGGCAGCAGGACCAGCACGGGACATCTCCTTCGATAGAGCTCTGCCGCGCCAGCGTACGGTGTGCCGCACAGCACCCTCCGCCCCGCGACGGGCTGTGAGACGGCCACCGTCCACGGCGTGCCGTGGGGCGGCCCGCGTCCTAGGCTCGACGCATGCCCCGCCGCCGCATCCGGGTGACCGGCGCCCCCGAGGCCCCGCTCCGGCAAGCCTTCGCCGCACTGCGCGCCGAGTCGGGAGCGTCCGACGGATTCTCGCCCGAGGTGCTGGCCGAGGCGGACCGTGCCGCGCGCGAACCCGTCCTGCCCTCACTGGACGCGACCGACGTCCCGTTCCTCACCATCGACCCTCCCGGCTCCACCGACCTCGACCAGGCGCTGCACCTCGCTGCGCGGGGCGCCGGCTACCGCGTCCGGTACGCCATCGCCGACGTCGCCGCGTTCGTCGTCCCCGGCGGACCGCTGGACGCCGAGGCGCACCGCCGGGTGAACACCCTGTACTTCCCCGACGGGAAGGTCCCGCTGCACCCGGCCGTGTTGAGCGAGGGCGCCGCCAGTCTGCTGCCCGGCGAGGTCCGCCCGGCCGCGCTGTGGACCGTCGACCTCGACGCGGACGGCCGTACGGTCGCCGTCGACGTCCGGCGCGCCCTCGTCCGCAGCCGCGCCCGGCTCGACTACGCGGGCGTGCAGCGGCAGATCGACGCGGGGAGCGCCGAGGAGCCGCTCCGGCTGCTGGCCGTCGTCGGACGCCTGCGGGAGCGGCTGGAGAGCGAGCGGGGCGGGATCTCCCTGGACGTGCCCGAACAGGAGATCGTCGAGCACGACCACGCCTACGAGCTGACCTATCGCGCCCCGCTGCCCGCCGAGGGCTGGAACGCGCAGCTCTCCCTCCTCACGGGGATGGCCGCGGCCGACCTGATGCTGGCGTCCGGCGCAGGCGTCCTGCGCACGCTGCCCGCCGCCCCGGACGGTGCGGTGGGCCGACTGCGCCGCACCGCGCACGCCCTGCGCGTCGACTGGCCGCACCATGTCTCCTACGCACAGCTGGTCCGCTCCCTCGACCCGCACGATCCGCGGCACGCCGCGTTCCTCCAGGAGTGCACGACCCTGCTGCGGGGCGCCGGCTACACCGTCTTCCGCGACGGCGTCCTTCCCGCCATCACCACGCATGCCGCCGTCGCCGCCCCGTACACCCACTGCACGGCCCCGCTGCGCCGCCTCGCCGACCGCTATGCCGCCGAGCTCTGCCTCGCCGCCGTCGCGGGCGGGCCCCCGCCCGAGTGGGTGCTCGCCGCCCTCGACGCCCTCCCGCAGGAGATGGCCCAGGGCGGTCGCCGGTCCGGGGCCGTCGAGCGCGGCTGCGTCGACATCGTCGAGGCCGCGCTGCTCGGCGGCCGGGTCGGCGAGGTGTTCGACGGATACGTGGTGGACGTGGACGAGCGCCGGCCGGCCGTCGGAACCGTGCAGCTGGAAGCGCCGGCGGTGATCGGCCGCCTCGACGGCGCGGACGGCGCACCCCTTCCCCTCGGCGAGCGACTGCGCGTCCGCCTCACCCGAGCCGACCCGGCGACCCGGACGGTCCGCTTCGCGCCGGCGTGAGAGGGCGCGGAGCGGAGGGTGGAGCGCGCGGAGCGGAGGGTGCGGGGCCGAGGGTGGAGGGGCCGAGGGTGCGGAGCGGAGGGTGCACCGGCCCGGTGTCGTCTCCCGGAACCCTCGGCCCCTTGACGGCTAACACAGTTAGCCGTACGGTCCTGGTGTCCGGCTAACGGTGTTAGCCGTCAATTGATGGCAGCACGGCGAGACGGCGAAACGCAGTCGACATCCAGGGGGCAGTGATGAGCACGATCACCACCAGTACGCGAACCGGCTCCGGCTCCGGCTCCGGCTCAGGTTCCGGCTCCGTCTCCCGTCGCGTCCGCCGCGCGGCCTGGCTGGCGAACGCGGTGTTCTGGTCGGCGTTCGCGGTACTGGAGTCCGTCAACCACGGCTGGCTCGCGGGCGGCCTCGCCCTCGTCTTCCTGATCCTGCCGGACCTGACGTTCCTGGTCGCCCTCGACGAGGCGCCCCGCATGGCGAAGGGGCAGCTCGCGCCCCGGGCGGTGCCGTACTACAACGCGATGCACCGCGCCGTCGTCCCGCTCGCCCTCATGACCCTCTACACGTTCGGGCCGTTCGCCGCCTGGCCTCCGCTGTTCGCGGCACTGTGCGGCTGGCTCGCGCACATCTCGTACGATCGCGCCTTCGGATACGGACTGCGCACCAAGGAGGGCTTCCAGCGTGACTGAGCGGCTCACGCCCCGCGCCCGCGAGATCGCGGCGGCCGCCCGGAACCTCCTGGAGGAGGCCGGGCCCGCCGCGCTCACCATGCGCGCCCTCGCCGACCACCTCGGCATCAAGGCGCCCTCGCTCTACAAGCACTTCCCCGACAAGCACGCCGTCGAGGTCGAACTGGTCGCGCAGCTGCTGCAGGAGTCGGCGGCGGCGCTGGAGGCTGCCCAGGCGCGTGAGCCGGGCTCCCTGCCCGCGCTGGCCCAGGCGTACCGCACCTACGCCCTCGCCCACCCCCACCTCTACTGCCTGGCCACGGAACGCCCCCTGCCGCGAGCGGCCCTGCCCGCAGGCCTGGAGGACCGGGCCGCGATGCCCCTGCTGCTGGCCTGCGACGGCGACCTGGACCTGGCCCGCGCGATCTGGTCCTTCGCCCACGGCATGGTGGTCCTGGAGATCCACGGCCGGTTTCCGGACGACGCCGACCTCCCGGCGGCATGGAAACGCGGCCTGAAGGCGTTGCAGCGCTGAGAGCCCGTGCGCCCTCGCACCCCGTGCACCCGGGAGCCCTGGGTGCGAAGGCGCGAGGCGCGGGTCGCGATGGATACGCTGGGGGCGTCGGATGAGTCGTGAAGAGGCGTCGTGGACCAGGGCCCGGCTGGGCCGCTGCGGCCCGCACCTGGACCTGCTCACCGCCCGCTTCGACCGGCACGTCTACGCCCCGCACGCGCACGCGGAGTTCACGGTCGGCGTCTGCGTGGACGGCTCGGAGATCATCGACTACCGCGGCGGCCGCATCCGCACCGGTCCCGGTTCCATCGTCGTCCTCGCACCGGACGAACCGCACACCGGCGGCCCGGGCGGCGACACCGACGGCTACGCCTACCGAGCGCTGTACGCCGGCCCGGCCCTCCTCACCGACGGCACCCTCGGCGGTGTGCCGCACTTCCGTGAGCCCCTCCTCGACGACCCCGAACTGGCCGCCGCCCTGCGCCGGGCGCACACGGAACTGTCCGCCTGCCCCGACCCCCTGGAGGCCGAGTCGCGCCTTCCATGGCTGCTGACGGCCCTTGCCCGACGCCACTCCACGGCCCGTCCGGTGTGCGACACGATCCCCGGCGCCGAGCACATCGCCCGCGCCGTGCGGACCCGCCTCGCCGACGAACTCCTCGCCCCGCCCTCACTGGCCGACCTGGCGACGGACCTGGGCCTGTCCCGCTACCAGCTCCTGCGCGCCTTCCGCACGACGACCGGCATGCCGCCCTATGCCTGGCTCGCCCAGCACCGGGTCGCCCGGGCCCGCGGCCTGCTCGAGTCGGGGCTGCGGCCCGCGGAGGTCGCCGGCCTGGTCGGTTTCGCGGACCAGGCCCACCTCACCCGCTGGTTCCGCCGTGTCCTGGGCGTCACTCCGGCGGCGTACCGCAACAGCGTTCAAGACACTTGACCCGGGTCGGGCCGACACTGCGGGCATGACTGCACGCGGCTGGTTCCTGTTCTCCCTGATGGGAGTGATCTGGGGCATCCCCTACCTGCTGATCAAGATCGCGGTGGAGGACCTCTCCCCGTCCATGGTGGTGTTCGTGCGCTGCGCGCTCGGCGCCCTTCTCCTGCTCCCCTTCGCGCTGCGCCAGGGCGGTCTGATCCGCACCGTGCGGAGCCACTGGGCGCCCATGCTGGCCTTCGCGTGCATCGAGATCATCGGCCCGTGGTTCACCCTGACCGATGCCGAGCGGCACCTGTCGAGCTCCACCGCCGGTCTGCTGATCGCGGGCGTCCCGATCGTCGGCGTGCTGGCCGCGCGCTTCCTCGGTGACGCGGAGGTGCTGGGCGTGCGCCGTGTCGCGGGCCTCGCCCTGGGGCTGGCCGGCGTCGGGGTCCTCACGGTCCCGCACCTGACGGGCGGTGACGCTCGCTCGCTCGGCGAGGTCCTGCTGACGGTGCTGGGCTACGCCACGGCGCCCCTGATCGCGGCCCGCCGCCTGAAGGAAGTCCCCACCCTCCAGCTCATCGTCCCCTGCCTGACCCTTGCGGCTCTGGTCTACGCCCCGGCAGCGGCCGCCTCCTGGCCGGCCGAGCTCCCTTCCACCTCGGTGCTGGCGGCGCTCGGGGGCCTCGGCGTCCTGTGCACGGCGGTGGCCTTCGTCGGCTTCCTGGAACTGATCAGGGAGGTGGGCCCCACCCGCTCGACGGTCATCACCTACGTGAACCCGGCCGTAGCGGTGGCGGCAGGCGCCCTGTTCCTGGACGAGCCCCTGACGGCCGGCATCCTCGCGGCCTTCGCGCTGATCCTGACCGGCTCCGTCCTGGCGACGGCGTCGAGCCCGAAGCGCGACGCGTCCCCAGGACCGAGGCAGGCCGTGGCCACGGGCGAGGTGCGCGACGCGGTCTCCGGCCCGAAGGGCGGCCGTCGCCCGGTACCATGGTCGACACGGCAGACGAGCCGGGCGGGCGGCCGCGTGGAGTCCCTCACGGGACTTCCCGAGGAACGTCCGGGCTCCACAGGGCAGGGTGATGGCTAACGGCCACCCGGGGTGACCCGCGGGACAGTGCCACAGAAAACAGACCGCCGGGGACCTCGGTCCTCGGTAAGGGTGAAACGGTGGTGTAAGAGACCACCAGTGCCCAGGGCGACCTGGGCAGCTAGGTAAACCCCACCCGGAGCAAGGTCAAAAGGAGCGCCGTGAAAAGCGCTCTGCGCGGACGTTCGAGGGCTGCCCGCCCGAGTCCGCGGGTAGACCGCACGAGGCCGGCGGCAACGCCGGCCCTAGATGGATGGCCGTCACCGAGGACGTCGCGAGACCCCTCGGCACAGAACCCGGCGTACAGCCCGACTCGTCTGCCGCTGCCTGCCTGCCTGCCTGCCTGCCTGCCGCTGCCTGCGGCTTTGCCTTGGAAGGCGCGCGCCGGTGTGTTCGTCGTGACTCGGCATGCGGGGAGTCAGCTCGTCGCGACCAGCTCGTCGAGCAGCTGCTCCAACAGGGTGTTGTCGCCGAGGAAGCTCTTCACCGAGGCGTCCTCGTTGCGTTGTGCGTCCGTGCCCGACCAGTTCAGGGCGTATCCCGCGTCGGCGCTGAGCTGGGTCAGGAACGCCCGTTGGGCACGGCCGTTGCCCTCGCGAAACGGGTGGAGGACGTTCATGTCGCCGTACAGCTCGGCCAGTCGGACGACGAATTCCCGCCGGGGGAGATTGCGCAGTCGGCCGGAGACGGCGAGACGGTCGAAGATCTCGCCGGCGTAGGGCACGAGGTTCCTCGCGGGGCAGAACGGGGTGCGCTTGGCGATGTTCACGGTGCGTAACTCGCCTGCCCACGCATATATGTCCCCGAAGACCGCGGCGTGGAACGCCTGGAGATGGCCGAGGTCGTACGCGCCGGGTAGGGGGCGTTCGGTGAGCATGACCAGGCGCGCCCGGGTGATGTCGGCCTCCGCTGCCGCGAGCTGCTGGTGGTCGGTGATGCCGAGCTCGTTGCGCAGCACGCCGTTCGGCATGGTGTACGGATCGTTCACCCTGCCCGGCGCTCCGCGGTCTGTCGGTGGCGGGCGATCGCGCGGGCGACAAGGGTGTCCGCGTCGAGGTCGCCCTTCACGTACGCCTCGGTGTCGCGGTCGGACGCCTCAGAGGCGTGGAGCCCCTCCGCCTCGATGGAGCCGGTGGCCGAGGCGACGGCCGCACGTCGTGCCGCACGGCCGGTCAGCGCCTCGAACGCCTCGACGGAGAGGAGGACGCCCTGGGGTTTGCGGTGGGCTCCGATCAGGACCGGGTCGGCAGCCGCGCCGGACTCCGACAGGTCGGTCAGGATCCTCGAAAGCTGTGCGCGCGCGTCGCTGACGGTCACGACCTCAGGGATCTCCATGCTGTCTCCGTACCCGTATGAAGTCTTGATTCTGTACAGATTCTAGTACGGAATCCAGGGAGTGTCCCGCCCTGGGCGACCCCGGCTCGGCCGGCTCACGGTTGCCGTTCCGGAATCGGTGCTCGGCCGCTCGTTCGACCCGCCGGCAGCTCCCCACCGTGCCTCGGCCGGACGGCCACCAGCCACAAGCTGACCTCGCTGCCGACCCGCAAGCGGCCCCTAGCCGCCCACCGCCCACCGCGCCCCCGCGACCACGCCCAGGAGGAGGGCCGGGAGCAGCCACCACCATGGCGTGGCTCTTCGGATCGACGGGATCAGCCACAGGGCTGCCGCGGAGCCGGCTGCCGTGAGGGTGAGGACGCACGACAGGACGATTCCGGCGTAGGCGTCGTCGTCCCAGGGGCCGGACGGGGTGATGGTCAGCGCCGTCCAGCAGAAGTAGGCGGCGACGAGGGTGAGCAGGGTGAGGGGGACGGCGAGGACCGGACGGAGGCAGCCGCGGTCGTCGTCCACGGGGGGAGGGGTGGTCATCAGCGCAGTGCGTTCCTTGCGTCGGTCAGGTCGTTCGCGAATCCGCGCCCGTAGGCCTGGGCGTCCTCGGTCTGCCAGTACGGTCCGCCGTTGTACCGCGCGGCGAGTTCCTGGTAATGGGCCGGTGTCATCTCCTCGGCCGGCACGTCGGCGAACTCGCTCTCCGCCTTGAGCTGGGCCAGGTACTCCGAGGCGATGAAGATGTTCTGCCCGGGGTCCTGCAGAGCCGCTTCCACCATGCCGCGTTGCTGGTCGGTCAGGTGCTCGGGGTCGTAGCCGAGGACCTCGGCACCGCGTCGCACCTGGATGGCGATGGGCCCCATGGACGTGTTGTCGGGGTCACCGCCGAGCCGCCACGGCAGGCTCTCGGGAGCGATCGGGCTCAGGGGGGAGTCCGCCTGCTCCCGGAGGGTGTCGGTGATGTCGTCCAGGATGCCGGGCTGTCCGCCGATCTCCTGCCATGCGATACCGGCGACCATGTCCGGCGGCAGCCCCGAATTCCGTGCCGCCGCCTTGATGATCTCCTTGTTCGCCGCGATCCAGTCGGTCCGATCCTGCGCCGTGGACGGCGGACTCCAGTAACTGTCGGTCGCACCGGGGAGGTTGGCGACCTGGAGGCGGATGTCCCGCAGGGCCGGCGAGACGATGTCGTCGCCGGCGAGGGGGTAGAAGTCCTGCTTGGGTCCGCTGCCGGGCAGCCGCGTCAGCGGGTTGGCGCTCGCCTCGGCCGCCTCCCGTCGCAGCTCCGAGATCGCCGAGGCGACGTCGACGCGTTGGACGAAACCCATCCGGAAGTCCGGCAGCAGGTCGTAGGCCTGCTTGAGCTCGTGCACGCAGATCTCCCGCGCCTCGTGCTCCGTGGTCTTCGCCAGGTGGAAGTCCCCGCCCGCGGCGTCGTGCAGCCGGTTCGCGTCGTCGCGGATGTCGTCGACGTCCATGGTCAGCTCGGCGAAGAAGTCCATGACGCCGGTGGTGGCCCGCATGTCCTCCCACTGGCGCATCGGCTCCGCCTCCTGGGCGTCCCGGGTGATCGCCGTGCCCTTGGTGTGGATCAGGTCGGCGAGGGACTGCTCGTTCGCCTTGCCGTTGGAGTAGTGGGCCTTGGCGACCTGGAGCGCGAACGCGTAACTGCGCAGAGCGCCGGCGGCCTTGTCGTAGCCCTCCGCGAGCTGCGCGATCAGCTTGCGTCCCTCGGTGAGCCGGGCTTCGTAGTGCTGACTGCCCTCGCTCTTCCACCGGGTGTGCTTCTCGGCGCGCTCGGCGGAAGGGTCGACCGCCACCAGCATGTCGTGGAGGCGCTTGAATTCGTCCGCGTTCCGTTCGACGAGGGGCGGGTTGCAGTCCTCCAGGAACTCGACGTCCTTGCGGTGACTGATGCCGCTGCCGCCGCTCATCGCGCCTCCGGGGCGACGTACTGCCCGTATTCGAGGACGCTGTCGAGGAAGTGCCGGGCCGTGTCGTCCTCGATCTTCACGAAGCCGCTGCCGGTCGTCCTCAGGCGCGTGGACAGCGCCGCGAACAGGGCGACCGCGTCGAGATACTGGTCGTCGGCGAATCCCGCGAACCGTGCCACCTGCGCGGCCACGTCCTCGGGCGTCCGGGGTTGCCGGGCCATGGTGGTCAGTTCGGCGTCGGGCCGGCCCTCGTGGAGAAAGCCGGCGATCTCGATCAGCAGATTCGCGTTGCCGTTGATCGACTCGGCCTTGGCGACCAGGGAGCCGGTGGTCGGGGCGGTGACTCCGCCGCCACCGTCCGCCGGCACCTGGTCTATCTGCATGCCCGTGTGCGCTTCCGTCTGCCGGCGTGCCAGGGCGTCGGCCTTCAACTGGGCCCATTCCTCTTCGAAAGACAACCTGTTCCCCCTCGGTCCGTCATCTCGAACAGCCAGTCGATCATGCCACTGGTGGGCCGGGCGTCGAAACCTCGCCGCTCCTCCCGTGGGCCGGTTCACACACGGCCGCAGACGGAGCAGGCCCCCGGCGGGACGGCAGTCCGGCCGGGGGCCTGAACCGGACGGGAGGAGTCCCCCTGTCCGGTGTCTGGCGTCTGGTGTCTGGTGTCTGGTGTTCGGTGTCCGGTGAGTCAGGACAGGGGGGCCGTGTCAGCGGTGTCCCGGGTCTTGGTCGTTCCCGACAGGCGTGCGCGTACCACCGCGAAGAGCACCACGCCCGCGGCCACCGCCGTGGACAGGACCACCTGGTCGCGGCCGCCGCCGTCGGCCGTGTCGGTGAGCATGTAGCCGAGGACGAAGGTGATCAGGGCGATGGTCGCCCAGGTGAGGTAGGGGTAGAGCCACATCCGGACGACCAGCTTCTCCGGGGACTCCCGCTCGATGATCTTCCGCATCCGCAGCTGGGAGAAGCAGATCACCAGCCAGACGAACAGGGCGATCGCGCCGGAGGCGTTGAGCAGGAACTGGAAGACCGTGTCGGGCCAGAGGTAGTTGAAGGCGACGGCGACGAAGCCGAAGACCACCGAGGCGAGGATGGCCGCACGGGGCACGCCGCGGTCCGTGGTCCGTCCGAAGGCGGCCGGCGCGTCGCTTCGGCGACCGAGCGAGAAGGCCATGCGCGAGGCGGTGTACAGGCCCGAGTTGAGGCAGGACAGCACCGAGGTCAGCACGATGGTGTTCATGATCTGCGCGGCGTGCGGGATGCCGATGGAGCTGAGGGCGGCGACGTACGAGCCGTCCTTGAGGATGGCCGGGTCGTTCCAGCGCAGCAGCGACACCACGATCAGGATCGAGCCCAGGTAGAACACCGCGATCCGCCAGATCACGCTGTTGGTGGCCTTGGTGACGGCGGCCCGCGGGTCGGCGGTCTCGCCCGCGGCCAGGGTGACGATCTCGCTGCCCATGAAGGAGAAGACGACCATCAGGACGCCGGTGAGGATCGCGCCGGGGCCGTTGGGGAGGAAGCCGCCGTGTGCGGTGAGGTTGGAGAAGCCGCTCGCCGGGTGGTCGGAGCCGGGCAGCAGTCCGAAGATCGCCAGGCCGCCGAGCACGATGAACGCGGCGATGGCGACGACCTTGATGCCGGCGAACCAGAACTCGAACTCGCCGTAGGAGCTGACCGAGACCAGGTTGGTGGCCGTCAGGACGATCATGACGATCAGGGCCCAGCCCCACTGCGGCACCGCGGGCACCCAGCCGGCCAGGATCTTCGCCCCCGCCGTCGCCTCGACGGCGAGCACCACGACCCAGAAGAACCAGTACAGCCAGCCGATGGTGAAGCCGGCCCAGCGGCCCAGCGCGCGGTCCGCGTAGGCGGAGAACGAACCCGAGGTGGGGTTGGCCGCGGCCATCTCGCCGAGCATGCGCATCACGAGGACGACGAGGACGCCGACGAGCGCGTACGAGACGAGGATGCCGGGGCCGGCGGCGGCGATGCCGGAGCCGGAGCCGACGAACAGACCGGCGCCGATGACGCCGCCGATCGCGATCATCGACAGATGGCGGTTCTTGAGACCGGCCTGAAGGCCGCCGGAGCCGCCGGAGCCGCCGGGCTCGCCGGACTCGGTGGGAGGGGTTTTGGGGACGGTTGTGGTCATCTCGACATCCATGGAGGGAGTACGGACAGGGAGGACGGACCAGGAGCGTCTGGAAATTAGTTCAGTACGATCGAAAAAAACAAGACTTGTTTAACTGTTCACCTTGCTCTATTTTTCGTGCAGCGCGGAACCCTCTCTTCCGGGAGCCCTCTGTGGACCACACCGTGACCCCGCTCGCCAGGCCGTTAAGGTGGCGCCGTGGTGAATGCACCGGGCAAGTTCGGCCCCTACAGCGGCTGGGACACACGCGTCCTGGCCGGCCGGGGCCCCACAGGAGCGGAGCTCGTCCGGTCCCGGATCGCCCTGCGGGTGCGGCTGCGGTCCGTCTCTCCGGGGGACCGGCTGCCGGACGCGGGTGTCCTCGCCGAGGAGCTCGGGATCAGTGAGATCACCGTGCGCCGCGCGCTGGAGGTCATGTGCCAGGACGGCCTGCTCGACCGCCGTCGTGGCCGGGCCGGCGGCACCTTCGTCGCGGCCGAGTGGGACGCGGTCGTCGCCGTGATGTACGACGCCGACGAGGCGGCCGCGCTGGACTCCTTCCATCTGCTGCTCGAGTGCGGGCTCGTCGCGCACACCGCGGGCGAGCTGCCCGACGGCCGGCTCGACGGGCTGCAGGCGTTGGTCGAGGAGATGGACGCGCCCGGCGACCCGGCCCGGCTGCTCGAGCTGGAGACCCGCTTCCACCTCGACCTCGCGGAGACCCTCGGCGGCGCCGGGATCAGGGAGTTCGCCGCCGACCTGCTGGGCAAACAGTGCCTGCTGGGGCCCGCGCCGGACCCCGCGGTCGTACGGGCCCGCAACCGCTGCCACCTCGACCTGCTCGACGAACTCGGCCGCGGCGCGATGGACCTCGCGGTGCGAGCCGTGAAGGCACATCGGCACGCCGAACCGGACCCGCCTCCCCCAGCCGAACCGACCCCGCCCCGCAGCGCCGAACCGAACCGACTCCGCCCGGCCGAACCGAGCTGAACCGACTCCGCCGGGCCGAACCGAGCTGAACCGGCCCCGCAGAGCCGAACCGAGCTGAACCGGCCCCGCAGAGCCGAACCGAACCGACCTCTCGGAAGGGAGTTGCCGCCATGACCGAGTCCGGATCAGCCGGGCCGTCGCCGACGTCGGGCCCCGCCGACGGCACGCCCCAGCGGCTGCGCGGCGGCGTCCTCGGCATGGCGGACATCGCCGCGGCCACGATGGCCAACGTCGGCCCGGCCATGAGCTTCTTCTTCGGCTTCGCCTTCCTCGCCACCACGGCGGGCGTGGCCTCCCCGCTGACCATCATGGCGGCGGGCGCGGCGGTCGCGCTGTTCGGCAACACGCTGGCCGAGTTCTCCCGGGCGCACCCCTCGGCGGGCAGCTTCACCACCTTCGTGGGCAAGACCTTCGGGCCGGTCAGCGCCGTGACCACGGCGCTGCTCGCCGGACTCGGCTACATCATCGCGATGGCCTCCGTCATCGCGATCTCCGGCGGGTTCATGCAGATCACCCTGAACCACTACACCGGCGTCGACCTGCCGTGGATCATCTGGACGGTGCTGCTGACCGGCCTGTCGGTGGTGCTGATGCTGCGCGGGATCGTGGTCTCCACCAAGTGGGCCGGCTACTTCTTCGTCGTCGAGATGCTCGTCCTGGTCGTCGTCTCGGTCGCCGCGCTCGTCGAGCACCGCGGCGACCTCTCCGCCGCCCCGTTCCTGCCCTCCCACCTCACCCACGGCGTCAAGGGGCTCGCGGCGGGCTTCCCGCTGGCGGTGTACCTGTTCATCGGCTGGGAGAACTCGGCGGCGCTGGCCGAGGAGACGGAGAACCCGCGGCGCAACGTCGGCCGCGCCGTGTTCTCGTCCGTCGCGATCATGACGGTGAGCTACATCCTCTTCTCCTACGCCACGGTCACCGGCTTCGGCTACGACGTGCAGCGGCTCGGAGACTCCCGCATCCCCTTCATCGACGTCGCCCAGCACACGCTGGGGGCGCTCGCCCTCCTCGCCTACGTCGGCGGTTTGACCTCCACCCTCGGCGTGCTGATCGCGGGCATCAACTCCCAGGCCAGGCTGGTGTTCAACGCCGGACGCGAGGGGCTGCTGCCGTCCTTCTTCGGCTATGTGCACCCCACGCGCCGCACGCCGAACAACGCGATCGTCACCTTCGCCGCGACCGCGCTGCTGATCATCGTCGGCTGGGGTCTGGGGCATGTGCTCGGAGCGGACGGCGGTCAGATGAACCCGGTGGTGTTCTTCGCCGAGTCGTCGAGCCTGGGCGCCATCCTGATCCTGCTGGTCTACCTCGCGTCCAACATCGCGCTGCCGCTGTACTACCGCAGGTACCGTCCGCAGGAGTTCCGGATCGTGCGGCACGTGGTGCTGCCCGCGGCAGGAGCCCTCGCCGTGCTGGTCCCGCTGTACTACCTCGCCAAGCCGGGACAGCCCGCCCCGTACAGCTGGTTCCCGTACGCGGCCCTGGCCACCCTCGTCGCGGCCGTCTGCTACGCGACGCTCCTGGTCCGACGCGACCCGGGCCTGGCCGACCGGGTCGGCTCGGTCGTCGCCGACGCGGAGTGACCGGCCCGTCCACGGCCGCCCCCTGTCCCCTCGTCCGGTCCGGCGGGAGGGTGAGGGGCGCCCCCGTTCACGACACCGCCGCCTCCTTGTACTGCCCGAGGTAGTGGAACGCGCCGTCGGCGACCTCGTAGAGGAACATCGCGTCGTCGTTGTAGCCGTGCGACGGGCGGTACGCGACGGTACGGGTGATCCCGGTGTGCTTGACCTCTTGCAGGCGGTGGGCGATCGCGACACGCTCCCGCAGGGCTGCGCCGTCCTGCGCGCAGGACGCCGCCAGGAACATCACGGCGTCGTAGGCCTCGGCCGCGTACCAGCCCGGGGCGGCGCCGAACCGGGTGCGGTAGGCGGCGGAGAAGGCGCGGGCGGACGGGCGGACGGTGGGGTCGGTGAACGAGGTCGCGAAGACCCAGCCGGCCGCGGCCGCCCCGGCGGCGGCGAGGAATCCGGGGCCGAAGGCCTGTTCCGTCGCCATGCGGGCGCCGGTGAACCCGGCCGCCTTCAGGGCGGAGGCCAGTCCCGCGGTCCGCGCCGCGTCGCCCGTGCACACGACCGCGTCCGCCCCCGCGGCCAGCACCGACGCGGCCAGCGCCTTGTAGTCGATCCTCCCGGCGGGGACGCTGGTCAGCGTCGCCTGCCGGCGCGCGCTCCGCAGTCCCTTCTGGGTCAGGTCGCACAACTTCCAGGCGGTGTCGCCCTGCGCCCGGTCGTCCACCAGGAACACCTTGCGCGCGTCGACGTGGTTGCTGAGGTAGCGGACGCAGGGGGCGGCGAGGAGCGTCCTTTCGACGTGCAGCGCCGCGTGGGAGCGGAACTGGCTGTAGCCGATCGACCTGCCGTCGAGACCGACGTCCACCGAGACGGTGACCACCGGCATCGTCGCCTTGGTGTACGCGGCCTCGGTGCTCAGGAAGCACGCGTCACTGGTGGGCCCCAGAACCGCGAGGACGCCGGTGTCCTTCACCAGCCGCCCGGCCAGGCTCGCGGCCCGGGCCGGGTCGCCGCCGTCGTCGTACGGGACCAGCTTCAGGCGAAGGGGACGGGCGCTCTGGGCGTTGACCTGCTCGACGGCCAGCCGGGCCCCGTTGAGCTGGGCGTTCCCGCTGTCCTTCGCGGGTCCGGTCAGGTCGCCCTGGAACGCGACGACCAGTTCGGGACGCGGGCTCGCCACAGGCGGCGTCGGCGTACCGCGGCGGGTGCTCCACCACCAGGCTCCGCCGCCACCGGCCGCGAGGACCCCGGCCGTCGATCCGAGGCGCAGGAAGCTGCGACGGCGGATTCCGGGCGCGACGGACGGTGCTGTCCTGACGGCTGTCATCGTCGCGGCGTCCGGGGACACCGTGCTCGCCGGCGCGGACACCTGGGTCGGCTCGACGGCGTCGAGGGCGAGCACGGCGGCGGACCGGTCGCTGATCAGACGGGCGACCGGCTCGGGCAGCCACCCCGCCTTCCCGCCCGGGCCGGGTCCGACGCCCGCCTCGAGTTCCGCTCGCAGGCGGGCGAGGTCGGGGCGGTCGGCCGGGTCCTTGTGCAGGCAGGATGTCAGCAGAGGCGCCAGGGCGTCCGGGAACGCGGCCGGGTCCGGCTCCTCGTAGACCGTGCGCAGCAGGACGCCCGCAGCCCCGCCGTCGCCGAAGGGCCGTACCCCGGTCGCGGCGAACGCGAGCACGCAAGCCAGCGAGAACACGTCGCTGGGCGGCCCGATCTCCCCGCCGCGCGCCCGCGCCTGCTCGGGTGAGAGGAAGCCGGGCGAGCCGACGATGACGCCGCTGGAGGTGAGCGCCGTGGCCTCCGGGGCGCGGGCGATGCCGAAGTCGATGAGCCGTGGCCCGTCCGGGGCCAGCAGGACGTTGCCCGGCTTCACGTCACGGTGCACGAGCCCCGCCGCGTGGACCGCTTCGAGGGCTTCGGCGAGCCGGATCCCCAGGACCCGCACGGAGGTGACGGACAGCGGCCCGAAGACCTCCACCGTCTCGGAGAGCGACGGGCCCGGCACGTACGACGTCGCCAGCCACGGCGTCTCCGCGTCGGCGTCGGCGTCCAGCAGCGGCACCACCCAGGGGCTGTGGACCTGCCGGGCGGCCTGCGCCTCGCGGCGGAACCGGGCCCGGAAGCCGGGCTCCTCCGCGTACGCGGCACGCACCGTCTTGACCGCGGCGACCGCCCCGCCCGGTGCGCGGGCCAGGAAGACGACGCCCATGCCGCCGACGCCCAGCCGCCGCAGCAGCCGGTAGCGGCCGAGCCGGGACGGGTCGCCGGCGCGCAGCGGCTCCATCAGACGGTGAGCGGCGCGGGGCCGTCGTACACGAAGCCGCCCTTCTCGACCCGCCAGAGGAAGCCGCCGGTGCCGTCGACGGCCATCAGGCCGGACCTGGCCAACTGGGGGGTGGACAGATCGAAGCCGAACTGCTTGGTGATGCCCTGGTACTTCCCCGTCAGCACGGCTTCATGGAGGTTCTCCCGGGTGCGGCTCTTCGCCGGCAGCCCGGACAGGGCCTTCAGCAGCATCCCGGTCACGTCGTAGGACTCCGCCGCGTACCGGGGCGGCGCCTCCTTGAAGCGCGTGCGGTAGGCGGCCGCGAACTTCGCCGCCTCGGGCTTGCGGGTCGCGTCGATGACCGGAGCCACCATCGCCCAGCCCTCGGCGTCCTGCTGAGCCGCGGTCAGGAACCGGGCGTCGAGCAGCGCCGGGCCGGACACCCGCGCACCCTGGAAGGACCGTTGCCGCAAAGCCGCGGCGATCAGTGCCCCCCTGTCGGGCAGTCCGGCGAAGAACACGGAGTCGGCGCCGGCCGAGAGCACCGCGTCCACCACGTTGCCGAAGTCGTCGCGCATCGCGCTGACCACCTCCGGCACGGCGGGCTGCCGCGCGTTGTTGAGCTGCGTGCTGAGGGACGTGGCGAGGGTCGTCCCGTAGTCACCGGCCGGACGGTCGACGACGAGGCCGACCTTGCGCGAACGACCGGTGCCGCGGAGGTAGTTGCTCATGTACAGGGCGAGCACCGAGTCGGGCAGCCGACCGAGCAGGAACGAGCTGAAACCCTGGACGAGCAGGCTCATGCTGCCGGGGGACACGGCGACGGCAGGCAGCCCCCGGGCGGCGTACTTCCCGAGCGCCGCCTGCGCCGTGGCGTCGGTGGTGGGACCGACCACGGCGAGGACCGACGGGTCGGCCGCGAGTTCCGCGGCGAGCCGGGTCGAGGTCGCCGGGTCGCCCTTGTCGTCGACGGCCCTGACCTTCACGGTGAACGGGGCGTCGCCGCGCGCGTTGAACTCCGCGACGGCCAGCCGCAGTCCGCGCTCCTGCGCCCGGCCTGTCGCCTGCTGCGGGCCGCTGAGGTCGCCGTGCAGCGCGAGGGTGTGCACGGGCCGCCGTGCGGCGGCGGGCGTGGCGCTCTTCGCGTCGTCGTCCCGGGTGGCCGCCCACCAGGCCGTGCCGCCGGCGCCCGCCGCGACCGCCGCGGCAGTGCCGGCGAGCAGCAGGAAGCGGCGTCGGCCGGGCGGGCGGGCGTCCTGCGGGTCGGGCTGCCCGGCCGCCTGCCCGTCGGAGGCCTGGTCCGGGGGTGTGTCCTGCACGTCGGAAGCGGTGTCCGGCGGGGTTTCCGATCCCGCGCCGGACCGTGCCGGGGAGGACGCGGTGACCTGGGTGTGCTCGATGTCCGGCAGGGCGAGCGCGGCGGCCGACCGCTCGGCGATCAGCCGGGTGACCGGCTCGGGCAGCCATCCGGACGCCCGCTCGTCCTGCGGCTCGCTACGCTGTCCATCCTGCGGTTCGCTCTGCCGCTCAGTCTGCGGCTCGCTCCGCTGTTCTCCCTGCGATGCTCCCTGTAGGGCGATCCGAGGGTCGCCCGGGGGTCGGTCCTGCGGGTCGCCGTCCGATTCGTCCCGCGGATCGTCGGCGGATTCGTCCTGCGGCTCGCTCTGAGGCCCGGTCTGCGGCTCGCCCTCGGCCGTCAACCGCCGCACCAGCTCCGCGGCGTCCGGACGCCGGGCCGGGTCCTTCTCCAGGCAGGCTTCCACCACTTCGCGCAGCGCCGCCGGGATCCCGTCCAGGTCCGCCGGATCGTGCGCCGCCCGGTACAGCAGCGCGTCCACCGCTCCGCTGCCGAACGGCGCACGGCCGGTCGCCGCGAACACCAGGACGCAGCCGAGGGAGAACACGTCGCTCGCCGGACCGATGGCATCGCCACCGGGGCCCGTGGCCTGCTCGGGCGAGAGATAGCCGGGGGTGCCGACCACCATGCCGGTCGCGGTGAGCGCCGTGTCCTCCGGGGCGCGGGCGATGCCGAAGTCGATGAGCCGGGGCCCGTCGTGGGCGATCAGCACATTGCCCGGCTTCAGGTCCCGGTGGACCAGTCCGGCCCGGTGCACCTCGCCCAGCGCCTCGGCCAGCCGCGCGCCGAGCAGCCGCACCCCGTGCTCCGGCAGCGGCCCGTACCCGGCCACCGCCTCGCCCAGCGACGGACCCGGCACGAACGCCGTCGCCAGCCAGGGCGCCTCGGCGTCCGCGTCGGCGTCCACCAGCGGCACCGCCCAGGGACTGTCGACCCGCCGGGCGACCTCCACCTCGCGGCGGAACCGCTCCTTGAAGCCCGGCTCCTCGGCGTACTCGGCGAGCAGGACCTTCAGCGCGACCAGCGCGCCGCCCGGCGTGCGCGCCAGGTACACCACGCCCATGCCGCCGGCGCCGAGCCGGCCGAGCAGACGGTGGTCCGCGACGTGCGCGGGGTCGGAAGAACGCAGCGGTTCCATCAGCTCTTTCCTCCGAGCTCGGACTCCACGCGGCTGAGCATCGTGGTGGTGCCGTGCGACGCGTACTGCACCAACTCGTCGGGCTTGTATCCCGTGGCGCCCATCACCGACACAGCCACGGTGACCGTGCCGAGCCGGGTGACGAACCAGCGGTACGTCTGCGCGCTCGCTCCCGTGACGTAGGAGCCGATTTCGACCACCTGGTCGTCGGAGTAGGTGTTGTTGCCCTGGCCGTAGGGGCTGGCGTTCGACAGGAGCCCGGATATCTGCTCGTCGGTGCGGACCTGTTGCACCGGGCAGCGCAACGGCTCTTCCAGGGTGGTGGACAACTGCTGGTCGGCGTCGCGGACCGTGGCGTGCACGGTGATCGCCGCGGTCACCTTCAACGTTCCCTTGCCGCCGGCGCCCGGCAGTTCGCTGTAGCGGGACAGCGAGGCCAGGACGGTCTTCGGGAGAGGCCGACGCTGCCAGCGGCACTGCGTGTCCAGCACGGCGACCGTGCGGGGGGTGCTCGCGGCGGGCTGCTGGGCCCGGAAGCCGTCGCCCCAGGCCTGCGGCTGCAACACGACCGCCTGCGCCAGTCGCTCGGCCTGACGCCTCGTCCGGGGCACCTCGGCGGGGTCCGCCTCGAACGGCGTCAGCGCGGCGGCCGTGCCGCCGCCCGTCGAGGCGGCGGACGCGGTGGGAGTGGGCGAGCCGGACGCGGTCGGCGCCGTGGACCCGGCGGACGCCGAAGGGCTCGGCTCGGCCGCCTTGTTGTCGTCCCCGGCGCCGCAGCCGCCGAGCAACGCGGCCGCCGCGGCCGCCGACGCCGTGGCTCTCAGCCAAGTCGACCTGTGTCTGCCTGTGTTGTCGTCCATGCCCGCCCCTCCGCCTCAGCGCCCCCGCTTCGCGTGCGGTGATCGTACAGAGGTACGCGATCTGCGGGCGGTCGGTTCCGTGAACGGAGTTCGGCCTTCGTTCCGGTACTCGCCTGTGACGGCGGTGGGACAGCCGCCATGCGGCGTGACGCCTCGGTCGGCCGGTTTCGACGGAGAACAACAGGGAGCAGAACGACGACGCGTTCGGCGTGACTCCCGCCGTGGCCGTCGCCCCGGCCGTTGCCGTTGCATTGTGTGGGGGGCGTGGCCCGAGGACCGTCAGACGCGTCGTCAGCGTCGCGGAGGCCGGGACGTCGTCGGTCTGCGCGCGGTCGTCGCGTCGGTCACGCCGACCGACCGCCCGCGCCGCCGAGGGACCGCTCCGCCACCCGCGCCAGATGTGCCGCGAACACCTCCTGCGCGTGAGGTGTCAGGGTGCGCAGCGCGACCAGCGCCGTGATGATCACATCGCACAGCTCGCTCTGGACGTCGTCCCAGGTGTGGGTGACGCCCTTGCGCGGGTTCTGCCCCGTCGCGCCGATGACCGCCTGGGCGACCTCGCCGACCTCCTCCGACAGCTTCAGCACGCGCAGCAGCAGTCCGTCGAGGCCGTCGTGTACGCGCCCGGCGTCGAGCCAGTCACGGAGGGCGTCGACGGTGGCCCAGAGCTCGGCGGGGTCACCGGTCGGCGGGGACGAGGAACCGGGTTCGGGCAGGGAGGCGGGATCGGTCGGGGACGAGGACCCGGGGTCGGGCGGGGAGGCGGGGGTGAGCGGGGACGTGGAACCGGGCTGGGTCCGGGGCAGCGGATCGGTGCTCATGGGCGCAGCTTCTCAAGCTGCGGCCGCCGCCCGGGCCGGGGCGCCCTAATCCTCGAACAGCGCCTCCTGCTCACCCTCCTCCCGCTTGCGCAGCCGCTGGTTGCGCAGGCCCACGACCACCGCCGTGACCGCCGCCGTCACGCCGAGCGCGGCCGGGACCATCCAGCTGCGGTCGACGGTGTGCCCGAGGGCGTGGTCGAGGGAGAGGCGGCCCGGGCCGGCGACGGCGAGGCCCGCGGCGGCCAGGCCCAGGGAGGCGGCGTGCTCGTAGCCGCCGCTCGCCGCGAAGAAGCCGTTGGGCGTGTGGACGGCGGACGCGCCCGCCATAGCGCCCGCGGCCGCGGCGCCCGCCGCCGGGGTGGCGAGGCCCAGCGCCAGCAGCGTGCCGCCGCCGGCCTCCGCGAGGCCCGCCGCGGTGGCGCTCGCCTTGCCGGGCGCGTAGCCGACGGACTCCATGAACTGGCCGGTCCCTTCCAGGCCGTGTCCGCCGAACCAGCCGAACAGCTTCTGCGCGCCGTGCGCCGCCAGGACTCCGCCGGTGCCCAGCCGGAGCAGCAGCAGGCCGAGGTCACGTCGGTCGTAACAGGTCACGGTGACTCCCTGAAGGGAAGCGGGAACAACGACAGGAACACCCACACGCGTTTCCACCGTCGCACCTCTCACACCCGTCCGGCCCGTCCTGCACGCCGTTCGGGTGGCGGGGCCCGGGCCGCGGTGTGAGGCTGGCCCGGAGAACGGCCAGGCGTAGGACGCGGAAGTCCTCGCGTCACTCCGGGCGAAGGACCCGAAGGACCCGAAGGACGAACACGGCCCGAGAATGCGTGTACGGTCCCGCAGTGCACGCATTCTCGGGCCCCTCCCCGCACCAGCCTCCGCAGCACCAGCCTTCGCAGCGGTCCCCGCACAAGCTTGCGCACCAGCCGTCAGCCTCGCCGTCGGCCGCGCCCGTCTCCCGGCGCTCCCTGCTGGCGGTCGCCGCCGCTGCACCCCTCGCCGCCGCATCGCTCTCCGCCGCGCCCGCCGCCGCGGCGACGCGCGGAGTCGCCGCCGGGGCCCGGCCGACCGCCGACGGCGTCCTGGTCGGCGCGGGCGCCGCCGCACTGCCGAGGAAGCTGACCGCCCGCGCCTGGCTGGTCGCCGACCACGACAGCGGCGAGGTGCTCGCCGCGTACCGCGCGCACCTGCCTCTCGCGCCCGCGTCCACGCTGAAGATGCTGTTCGCGGACACCCTGCTGGACCGGTTCCCGCGCACCGAGCGGAGCACCGTGACCGACGCGGACCTGGCCGGCGTCCCGTCCGGCTCCAGCCTCGTCGGCCTCCGGGCCGGCGTCACGTACACCGTCGAACAGCTGTGGCTGGGCGTCTTCCTGCGCTCGGGCAACGACGCCGTGCAGGTGCTCGCCCGGATGAACGGCGGGGTCGCGAAGACGGTCGCCGAGATGCAGGCGAGGGCGGCCGACCTCCAGGCGCTGGACACCCACGTCGTCAGCCCCGACGGGTACGACCACGCGGGCCAGCTGTCCTCCGCCCACGACCTCGCCCTGTTCGCCCGGCACGGCCTGCGCGACGCCGACTTCCGCGCCTACTGCGCCACCCGGAGCGCCCGCTTCCCGGCCGGCGACGGGCGGACCCGCGTGATCGAGAACACCGACCGGCTGCTGTCGGGGGCCTCGGGGGTGACGCCGTACCCGGGTCTGATCGGTGTCAAGAACGGCTTCACCAGCAACGCGGGCAACACTTTCGCCGGCGCCGCGACCCGGGCCGGCCGCACGCTGATCGTCACCGTGCTGCATCCGAGGAGCGGCCACAACGCCGTCTACGAGGAGACGGCCGCGCTGCTCGACTGGGGCTTAGCGCAGGGGAGTTCGGCGCGGTCCGTGGGGAGGCTGGCCGACGGTTCGAGCGAGGGCGGGAAGAAGGCGCCGGCCGCGGCGGCGCCGCCTTATCCGGGGGTGCGGCAGGCCTCGTCTGCGGGCGGTGGGCCGGACGGCTGGGAGATGCTCGGCGGGGCCGGGGGAGTGGTGACGCTCGCGGTGGGCGGGGCCTACGCGCTGCGCAGACGCCGCACCCGGCAGGCCGCGCAGGACAGTTGACGGTGCGGCAGCCGTCCCACGGCGCCGGTGCGCACCTCGCGGTCCCGGCGAGGTCCACCCCCACCCGGTGCCATGGGACGGCTGCCCTCCCCCCTCGGGATGGCTCTTCGGTCCTGCGGTGCGGAACTCTGGTGCACCAAGTGTGAAGTTTCCGTGCAGAAGAGTTGAGCATAGGTCCGCCACCGGCCGCAATGGTGCGGACCGAGGAATTCCGATTGTGCAGGTTGAGGAGTTGACGATCCGTGGGGCGGCGTCCGGCGCCGCTCAGCCTCGTCCCACGTAGGGCATCGCCGTCGCGAGCACCGTCGCGAACTGCACGTTGGCCTCCAGCGGCAGCTCCGCCATGTGCCGCACCGTGCGGGCCACGTCGGCGACGTCCATCACCGGCTCAGGCGCGATCTCGCCGTTCGCCTGCAACGCGCCCGTCCCCATCCGCGCCGTCATCTCCGTCGCCGCGTTGCCGATGTCGATCTGCCCGACGGCGATGCCGTACGCCCGGCCGTCCAGCGAGAGGGACTTCGTCAGGCCGGTCAGGGCGTGCTTGGTCGCCGTGTAGGGCGCGGACAGCGGACGCGGCGTGTGCGCCGAGACCGAGCCGTTGTTGATGATCCGGCCGCCCTGCGGACGCTGCTCCTTCATCTGCCGGTACGCCGCCTGCGCGCACAGGAACGCCCCGTTGAGGTTGGTGTCCACGACGTGCCGCCAGGCCTCGTAGGGCAGGTCCTCGAACGGCACACCGCCCGGGCCGAACGTGCCCGCGTTGTTGAACAGCAGGTCCAGCCGCCCGAACCGCTCGCGCACGGCGGCGAAGAGGTCGGTCACGTCCTGCGGGCGCGAGACGTCCGTCCGTACGGCGAGACTCGTGCCCTGCGGCGGCGTCAGCGCGGCCGTCTCCTCCAGGGCTTCGGCCCGCCGTCCCGCCAGCGCCACCGACCAGCCCGCCCGCAGCAGTTCGCCGGCCACCGCCCGCCCGATGCCGGAGCCGGCGCCGGTCACCACCGCGATCCTCGTGTTCTTCCCGTCCATGGCCCCGCAGCGTACGGGAGACGCCCGGAACCGCCCCGCGACGCCGAGAGGCGGCCCCGGCGCCCCGGCGCCCCGGCGCCCCGACGTCCGACACCCCGACACCCCGACACCCCGGCGTCCGGGGCTTCCGGACGCCGGCCGACCCGGACTCACTCGCCGGCCGGCGGCCAGGCGTCCCCCCAGTCGGCGTCCCGGGCCGCCCGGTAGAGGTCCCCGTGCCTCTTCGTCACCGTCGTGCGGCTCAGCCGTTCCTCGGTCTCGCACAGGTCGAGGAGTACCTGGCCCTTGCGGATCTGAGGACGGCGGACGACGCGGGAGGGGACCGGCGAGACGGGGAAGCGCGCGGCCGCCACATAGCTGAACTTCTCGTCCTCGTACGGCAGTGAGCCGCCCTTGACCTGGCGGTGCAGGGAGGAGCGGCTGACCCGCGCCGAGAAGTGGCACCAGTCCGTGCCGGGGACGATCGGGCAGGACGCGCTGTGCGGGCACGGCGCCGCCACCCGGAGACCGGCGGCGATCAGCCGGTCACGGGCCTCGATCACCCGGGCGTATCCGTCGGGGGTGCCGGGTTCGACGATCACCACGGCCTGCGCGGCCGACGCGGCGGCGTCCACGAGCGCGGCGCGGTCGGCGGCGGGCAGCTCGTTGAGGACGTAGGAGACGGTGACCAGGTCCGCCGGGTCCAGGGCGAGCGCCGAGCCGATCCGGGCGCGCTGCCAACGGGTTTCCGACAGCGCCGGGTTGGCGGCGGCGATCTCACGGCCGAGGGCGAGCGCAGGCTCCGCCCAGTCGAGGACGGTCACCGGGCGCGTGCCCTCCCAGACCGCGCTCGCCGCCCACGTCGCGGCGCCGGTGCCGCCGCCGACGTCCACCTGGCTGCCCGGCGTCCACCGGGGGACCGCGTCCGCGAACGCCTCCAGCGCCGAGCGCACCGCCTCGAAGGTCGCCGGCATCCGGTACGCGGCGTAGGCCGCCACGTCCGCGCGGTCGCGCAGGATGGGCGCGTCGGTGGGGGTGGCGCCCCGGTAGCTGGCGATGAGCCGCTCGACGGCCTGCGCGGCCTGCCGGGGCGGCAGCCCGTCGAGGAGTTCCCCGAGGGCGGTGCGGAGGGCTTCGGCGGCGGATACGGAGACGTTCACCCGGCGATTATGAGGCACCCGGTGTCAGCGCCGCCCTCCCTGGGGCTGCCGCCCCCGGACCCCCGCTTCGGCCCTGAAGGGGCCTCGTCCTCAAACGCCGGACGGGCTTACCTCGCCCGGCGCCGCCCATGTCCGCAGGCGCTCCTACCGCACCGCCATCGCCATCCGCGTCCCCGCCAGCGCGCGCGGCGAGCTGTCCGGCGTCCGGCGCACCGGGTGCACCGTGTTCGCCAGCAGCACCACGAACGTGTCCGTCGCCGGGTCCAGCACCAGCGACGTCCCCGTGAACCCGGTGTGCCCGGCCGCGCCCTCGCCCGCCAGTTCCCCCATGAACCACGGCTGGTCCACCGCGAACCCCAGCCCCGGCGGCGTCAGCAGCAGCTCCACGAAGTCGGGGCCGAGGATGCGGGCGGTGCCGTACGAGCCGCCCGCGAGCAGCGTCCGGCAGAACACCGCCAGGTCGTCGCCGGTGGAGAACAGCCCCGCGTGACCGGCCACCCCGCCCAGCGCCCACGCGTTCTCGTCGTGCACCACGCCCCGCAGCATCCCCCGGTCCGCCTTCGCCCACGGCCGTCGCTGGTCCTCGGTGGCCGCCGCGCCGGGGCGGGGGCCGAACCCGGTGGCCGTCATCCCCAGCGGACGGGTGATCCCCTCGTGCACGAGGACGTCGAGCGTGCGGCCGGTCAGCCGCTCCAGGAGCTGCTGGAGCACCAGCATGTTCAGGTCGGAGTACAGGTACTCGCCCGGTTCGCCGGCCGGGGCCTCCGCGCGCAGCATCGCCATCCGCTCCGCGTCGCCCGCGCAGTCGTACAGGGGCAGTTCGGGCCGCAGCCCGGAGGTGTGGGTGAGCAGCCGGCGGACGGTGACACCGTGCTCGGCGGCCCCGCGGAAGTCCGGCAGATAGGCGCCGACGAGGGCGTCGATGCCGAGGGTGCCGCGCTCGATCTGCTGTACCGCCGCGACCGCCGTGAACAGTTTGGTGAGGGACGCGAGGTCGAAGGGCGTGTCCACGGTCATCGGCACCCGCTCCCCGGCGGGCAGTTCCACGCCCGTGTCGGCGGCCGGATCGTACGCCGAGTACCGCACCGCCCAGCCCACGGCCTCCCGTACCGCGACCACCGGGCCGCGCCCGGCGACCACCACGGCGCCGGCCGCCCACGGGTGGTCCCCGGCGGTGAGGTCCACGACGTCGCGGACGAGCAGCCGTGTCTCCTCGGGGTCGAGCCCGGCCCGTTCCGGTGTGTCGACGCGCAGTCTCGGTGTGCTCAGTTCTCCTCCTCCGCTCGTGCATGCCAGGGGCGGCACATCAGCACGAAACAGGCCGCCGCCACCAGCACGGCCGTCAGCTGGACGACGGCCATCGGGACGGCGGTGTGCTCGCCGGCGATGCCGACGAGCGGGGACGCGATCGCGCCGATGAGGAAGGACGACGTGCCCAGCAGCGCCGACGCGGAACCGGCGGAGTGCCGCACGCGCATCAGGGCGAGCGTCTGGGCGTTGGGCAGGGTGACGCCCATCGCGGACATCAGCACGAACAGTGCGACGGCCACCGGGGCCAGCCCGACCTCGCCGAAGACACCGGTCGTCAGGAGCAGCAGGGCGGTCGCGGCCACCGTCACCGTCGCCAGCCCGGCGGCCAGCACCCGGTCCAGCCGCACCCGGCCCACCAGCACCTTGCCGTTGACCTGGCCGATCAGCACCAGCCCTACCGAGTTCACGCCGAACAGCAGACCGAACGTCTGCGGGGAGGCGCCGTAGATCTCCTGGATCACGAACGGCGAGGCGGAGATGTACGCGAACAGCGCGGCGAAGGTGAAACCGCCGGTGAGCAGGTAGCCCGTGAAGGGTGGGTCGGACAGCAGCCGGCGCATCGAGCGCAGCGCCTCGCCGACCCCGCCCACGTGCCGCTCGGCGGCGGGCAGCGTCTCCGGCAGCCTGGTCCACACCAGCGTGGCCAGCAGCAGCCCCACCGCCGCGAGCAGCACGAACACTCCACGCCAGTCCGTGCCCCGCAGGATCTGCGCGCCGATCAGCGGCGCCACCACCGGGGCGACCCCGGAGATCAGCATCAGGGTGGAGAAGAAGCGGGCCATCGCCACGCCGTCGTACAGATCGCGCACCACGGCCCGCGCGATCACGATCCCGGCCGCGCCCGCGAGCCCCTGCACCAGCCGGAAGCCGACCAGGGCCTCCACCGTCGGCGCCAGCGCGCACAGCACGGTCGCCACGACGTACACCGCGAGCCCGGCGAGCAGCGGACGCCGGCGCCCCCACCGGTCGCTCATCGGCCCCACCACCAGCTGCCCCAGCGCCATGCCGGCCAGGCACGCCGTCAGCGTGAGCTGCACGGTCGAGGCGGACGCGTGCAGCGAGCGGGTGACCCCCGGCAGTGCCGGGAGGTACATGTCCATCGACAGCGGCGGAGTGGCCGTCAGACCGCCGAGGACGAGAGTGACGAGCAGTCCGGTCCGGCGTCGCTCCCGCACCGACGGCGCGACGGCCGTGTCCGGCGCCCGGTGCAAGGCCCCACCCTCCGGCATACGGTCGCCCCTCCCTCTCCGACGTCTCGGCCACCTATGCTCTCAGCTCGAACACACTGCTGGGACGGCACGAGGGCGGGGCGGGGTATGACGACGGACACGGTGCGGTGGGGCATCCTGGCGACCGGCGGGATCGCCGCCGCGTTCACGGCGGACCTGATCGACCTGCCCGACGCCGAGGTCGTGGCCGTCGCCTCACGCACCGAGACCTCCGCGAAGGCGTTCGCCGACCGCTTCGGCATCCCGCGCGCCTACGGCGACTGGTCCGCCCTCGCAGCCGACGAGGACATCGACGTCGTGTACGTCGCCACCCCGCACGCCGCCCACCGCGTCGCCGCCGGGCTCTGCCTCGAGGCGGGGCGGAACGTGCTGTGCGAGAAGGCGTTCACGCTGAACGTGCGCGAGGCCGAGGAACTCGTGGGGCTTGCCCGCTCGGGCGGCCGCTTCCTCATGGAGGCCATGTGGATGTACTGCAACCCGGTCATCCGCCGCCTCAAGGCCCTTGTGGACGACGGCGCGATCGGCGACGTCCGCACCGTGCAGGCAGACTTCGGCCTCGAGGGGCCCTTCCCGCCCGCGCACCGGCTGCGCGACCCCGCCCAGGGCGGCGGCGCGCTCCTCGACCTCGGCGTCTACCCGGTCTCCTTCGCCCACCTGCTGCTCGGCGAGCCGTCGGGCATCGCCGCCCGGGCCGTCCTGTCCGCGGAGGGCGTCGACCTCCAGACGGCGCTGGCCCTGTCCTGGGACTCCGGTGCGCTCGCCGCACTGCACTGTTCCGTCTCCGGCGGCACCGGCACCACCGCCTCCGTGACGGGCTCGCGCGGCCGTATCGACGTCCCGGCCGGTTTCTTCCACCCCGACCGGATCGTCCTGCACCGCGCCGGGCACGACCCCGAGGAGTTCGCCGCCGACCCGGCCGACGGGCCCCGCACCACGTTCCGGCACGAGGCCCGCGAGGTCATGCGCGCCCTGCGGGCCGGCGAGACCGAGTCCCCGCTCGTCCCGCTCGACGGCAGCCTCGCCGTCATGCGGACCCTGGACGCCGTCCGGGAGCAGATCGGGGTGCGCTACCCCGGCGAGGACGCCTGACGGCTCCCGAACCCGCCCGCCCGCTCCCGAGACGGACCGTCTCACCCGCTTGGTACCGTCGGAGCATGGTCACCCAACCCGGAAAGCCGGCCCCCGACACCGCCCGCCGCAGCGAACGGTCACGGCGCGCGATCTACGAAGCCGCCCTCGCCCTCGTCGTGGAGACCGGCTATCCGAAGACCACCATCGAGGGCATCGCCGCCCGGGCCGGCGTCGGCAAGCAGACCATCTACCGCTGGTGGGGATCGAAGGCCGACGTCCTGCTGGAGGCGTTCCTCGACCTCGGCGAACAGGCCGCGCGGGACGCGGGGGCGGCGGAGCACGAGCCGTACGCCATCCCCGACACCGGCGACCTCGCCGCCGACCTCAAGGCCGTGCTGCGGGCCACCGTCGACCAGCTCACGGACCCCAGGTTCGAGGCGCCCTCCCGGGCCCTGGCCGCCGAGGGAGTGGTCGACGAACAGGTCGGCCGCGAGTTCACGGCGAAGCTCCTGGAGCCGTCCCTCCAGCTCTACGCGGACCGGCTGCGCGCCGCCCAGGAGGCCGGTCAGGTCCGTGCCGACCTCGACCTGCGCATCGCCCTCGAGTTCTTCGTCTCGCCGCTCGCCCAGCGCTGGCTGCAGTACACCGGCCCGATCTCCTACGAGTACACCGACACCCTCGTCGACTACGCCCTGCACGGCCTCGCTCCACGGTGAGCGAGCACCACATGGGTCACTCTGGCCCCACCCGTCCCACCTGCCCCGATTCACGGCTCCGGCCCCCCGATGCGCAGGATGGTGGGACCATGAGGCATGCTGTCCGCACCACAGCGAGGCGAGGGGACAGATGAGCGCGGAGTTCGGCGGCCGGACCGGCCTGTGGGGCAAACTGTCGGAGTGGCTGCGCACCAGCGGCCCGACGGAAGCCGCAGGAGAAGGCGGCCGTGAGGCCCTGCTGCTGGCCGCCGCCGGAGCGGGTCTCCCGCTCGCGCCCGCCGCGCATCCGGCCCCCGGCTACGGCTGCTCCTGCGACCGGGTCGGCTGTCCGACCCCCGCCCGGCACCCGGTGTCGTTCGCCTGGCAGACGCAGTCCACCACCGACCGCGCCCAGATCGAGCGCTGGGCCCGGCACCAGCCGCAGGCCAACTTCATCACCGCCACCGGCATGACGCACGACGTCCTCGACGTGCCCCTGGACGCCGGCCGTGCGGCCCTCGAGCGGCTGCTGGCCGCCGGCGTCGACGTCGGCCCGGTCGCCGTCAGCGACGACGGACGGCTGCTCTTCTTCACCCTCACCCGCGGCACCCCCGAGGACGAGGACGAGTGGTGGCCCTGCGAGCTCGACTGCCACCCCGAGACCATGGACGAGCACCCCGGCCTGCGCTGGCACTGCCGGGGCTCCTACGTCCTCGTGCCGCCCGCCCGGCTCCCCGGCGACGACGGCCTGAGCGTGCACTGGCTGCGCGGCCCCGAGCACCCGCTGCCCGACCCGCTGACGCTTCTGGAGATCCTCACCGACGCGTGCGCCCGTCACGGCGGCGAGACCCCGGACCACAGCGCCGGCGCCTGGCCCGTCCACCGCTGACCGCCCGGGCCCCGGGCCCGTCGCCGGGCCGGCGTCCTGTCCCACCCGTCCGCGCCGCGCGTCGGCGCGTCACTCGCCCTTCGCGGCCGTCAGCCCCTCGAGCCGGCTGAGCAGCGACACCTTTCCCCCGGCGGAGCCCTTCGCGGGAGCCAGCGCGACCTCGTTGGCGACGAACTCCATCGTCAGCGACTGCTTGATCTCACCCGTCGTCAGCGCCCGCACGCTCTGGTTCGGAGTGGGCACGGCGGCGCCCGCCGCGGCCGTCTGCTTCACGTAGTGGTGCGTGGTGAAGAACACCACCGCCCCGCCGTCCGTGGTGCGCAGCGCCAGCGGCGCGTAGTCGCCCTCGGTGAGCTGCTCGTCGATGTACTGCGTCGCGAGCCCGGGTCGGCTGGCGTTCTTCGCGCGGGTGGCGCGCAGCGCGCTGGTGTACGCGCCGTCCGCGAACGGGCCCCCGCCGTTCTGCAGGAACGCCGTGTAGTCCTGGCTCAGTTCCCCGGGCGCGAGCGCCAGCCGGGAGGTGTCGGCCGGCACCGCCTGCGCCCAGCCGTCCTCGTCCTTCGCGAACTTCGGCAGCGAGCCCGGCGCCACCAGCGTCAGGTACGTCGCCTGCCACGGCTGCGACAGCGCGTCGCGGGTGAACACCAGCAGCCAGCGCGCGTCGCCGCCCTTGTTGCCCTTGGCGTCGGCGACGAACCAGCGCGGCCAGCCGGCCTTCTCGGGGATCGTGTACGACACGTCCGACAGCACCAGCGGCTTGTGCTGGGGGTTGCCGTTCGGGTTGTTGACGCGTCCCGCCTTCAGCCGCGCCGCGTCGATGGCCCGCAGGGCGCCGGTGGTGTACTCGGCGTCCAGGGAGGCGTCGTACGCCGCGTCCGCCTTGTTGTACGCGGACGTGAAGCGGTCGACCGCCTGCGCGGCCTCCTTCGCCGTGGCGCCCGGGAGCACCTCGCGCTCCCCGTGCACCACCACGCAGCCGCTCGCCAGGAGCGAGACGGCGGTGAGCGAGGCCGCGGTCAGCGCGTACCGGTCACGCCTTCGGAGCCTGCGCCTGCTCGGAACCCCGGTCCTCAGGCTGCGTTCCCTGCTCATCAGGTGACTTCACCCTCCCCTTCCCGGAGGCGAACCCTACCGGGGCGAGGAACAGCGCGAGCGTCGGGATCAGGTAGAGCAGCCACACCGTGACCTGGACGACCGTCGGATCGGGCTGGAAGTTGAACACGCCCTTCAGCAGCGTCCCGTACCAGCTGTCGGGCGGGATCGTGTCGCTGACGTCGAAGGCCTTGTCCGTCAGCCCCGCTACCCAGTCGGCTTCCTGGAGGTCGTGGACGCCGTACGCGAGGACGCCGGCGGCCACCACGACGAGCATGCCGCCCGTCCAGGTGAAGAACTTCGCCAGGTTGATCCGCAGTGCTCCGCGGTAGAACAGCCAGCCGAGCAGGACGGCCGTCGCGAGGCCCAGCGCCGCGCCGATCAGCGGGCGCGGGGTGCCGTCGCCGGCCGCGTGGACGGACGTCCACACGAACAGGGCCGTCTCCAGGCCCTCCCGGCCGACCGCGAGGAACGCGGTGGCGACCAGCGCGCCGGTGCCCATGGCGAGGGCGGCGTCCAACTTGCCGTGCAGTTCCGCCTTCAGGTGCCGGGCGGTGCGCCGCATCCAGAACACCATCCACGTCACCAGCGCGACCGCGACGATCGACAGGGAGCCGCCGAGCGCCTCCTGCGCCTTGAACGTCAGCTCCTGCGAGCCGAATTCGAGGAAGCAGCCGAAGGCCATCGCGATGAGCACGGCGACGGCGACGCCGGTCCAGACCGGCTTCAGGGCGTCCCGGCGGCCGGTCTTGACGAGGTAGGCGATGAGGATGCAGACGACGAGGCTGGCCTCCAGGCCCTCGCGCAGTCCGATCAGGTAGTTGGAGAACACGGGCTACGCCTCCTTGGAGAACAGCGTCCGGCCCCACCAGTCGTCCTTGTCGCGGACGCCCGGCGGGACGGCGAAGACGGCCGAACCCACGTGCTGGATGTACTCGTTGAGCGCGTCGGTCGCCAGGTGGCGCTGGATGCGGACGAACCCGTTGCTCACGTCGCGCATGTAGGCGAGGAAGAACAGCCCCGCCTCCAGCCGGCCCAGACCGTCGGTGCCGTCGGTGAACGAGTAGCCGCGGCGCAGGATCGTCGACCCCTGGTTGGAGTCGGGGTGCGCGAGCCGGACGTGCGCGTCGGGCTTCATCGCCTTCAGGAACGGCTCGTCGTGTTCCTTCGCCTTGCCGACCGGGGCGCCTTCGCCCTTGTCGCGGCCGAAGATGTCCTCCTGCTCCTGCAACGAGGTGCGGTCCCAGGTCTCGATGTGCATCCGGATGCGCCGGGCCACGAGGTAGGAGCCGCCCGTCATCCAGTCGGGACCGTCCTTCTCGCCGACCCACACGAACTTCTTCAGCCGGTCGGTCTCGGTGCCCGCGATGTTGCGGGTGCCGTCCTTGAAGCCCATCAGGTTGCGCGGGGTCTGCGCGTCGGGCGTGGTGGAGGAGGTCTTGCCGAAGCCGAGCTGCGACCAGCGGATGACGACCTTGCCCATGCCGATCCGGGCCAGGTTGCGGATCGCGTGCACGGCGACCTGAGGATCGTCCGCGCAGGCCTGGACGCACAGGTCGCCATTGCTGCGGGCCGCGTCGAGCGCGTCCCCGGCGAAGGCGGGCAGGTCGACGAGTGCGTCCGGCCGCCGGGCGGCGAGGTCGAACTTCGTGAACAGGGAGGGCCCGAAGCCGACCGTCAGGGTCAGCCGGGACGGCTTGAGGCCCAGCGCCTCGCCGGTGTCGTCCGGCGGCGCCTCGGGAAGGCCGCCGAACGCGCCCTCGCCGACCGCCTTCCCGGCCGTCATCCGGCGGGCCGCCTCGGTCCAGTCCTTCAGCAGCTGGACGAACTCGGCGCGGTCCGTGGTCGTCACGTCGAACGCGGCGAAGTGCAGCCGGTCCTGCACGGGCGTGGCGATGCCCGCCTGGTACGCGCCGTGGAAGTCGACCGCGGCGCCCGCGTCGGCGGCCACCGGGTCCACGTCGTTGCCGGTGCGGGTCATCGCGACCGCGCCGCCCGCCGCGGCGGCGCCGAGCGCGAGCCCGGCACCGCCCCAGCCGATCAGCGACCGTCGCGACGGGCTGGCGCCCTGGATGTCCGACTCCGTCATGTCCTGGCCCCTCGGATGCTGTTCGGTTACTTGGCGACGGCGGCGGCGAGCTTGGACAGGGGTTCCGCGAGCGCGTTGACCCCGTCCGACAGCTTCTTGCGGTCGGCGGCGCCGACCTTGTCGTACGAGGTGAACTCGTAGGACGTGGCGTTCGGCCGGTAGGCGTCCAGCAGCGCGTTCAGCGCGGCGAACTGCTTGTCCAGCTCGGTGACCAGGGCCGGGTCGTTCTCCTGGGCGACCGGCTTCAGCAGCTCGTACGACTTCTGCGCGCCCTCGACGTTGGCCTTGAAGTCGACGAGGTCGGTGTGCGAGTAGCGCTCTTCCTCGCCGGTGACCTTGCCGGTGGCGACTTCGTCGAGGAGCTCCTTGGCGCCGTTGGCCATGGAGGTCGGGGTGATCTCGGCCTTGCCGACCCGCTTCTGCCAGTCGGTCAGGTCGGTGACCAGCTGGTCGGCGAGGGTCTTCTCCTCGGCGCCGATCTTCTTGTCCTGCCAGAGGGCCTTCTCCAGCCGGTGCCAGCCGGTCCACTTCTGGCCGGCCTCCAGGCCGTCGGCGCGGACGTCGACCTTCGGGTCGATGTCGCCGAAGGACTCCGCGACCGGCTCGGTGCGCTCCCAGCCGATGCGGGAGGGGGCGTAGGCCTTCTTCGCGGCCTCGAGGTCGCCGGCCTTGACCGCCGCGACGAAGGTCGCGACCTTGGGCAGGGTCTCGTCGGCCTGGGCCTGCGCGTAGGAGCGGTAGGCGGCCACGGCCTTGTCCAGACGGGGGTCGCGCTTGGCCGCGGAGCCGCCGGTGACCTTGAGGTCCTGGCGGATGCCGTCGCCCTTCATGCCCGGCTTGCAGGCGATCTCGTAGGCGCCGGCCTTCACCTCGGCGGTGACCCGCTGCTTGGTGCCGGGGCCGATGTTCTCGCGCTCGCTGACGACCCGGTCGTCGGGGAAGAGGATATAGACCTCGGTGACCTTGGAGCCCTTGTTCTCGATGGCGAGTTCGACGTGGCCGGCGGAGATCTCCTTCTTGGAGGTCTCGCACTTGGAGTCGGTGGCGGTGACCGCGATGACCCGCTCGCCGTCCTCGTCCCCGCTTTTCGAGGTGCAGGCCGTGACGGCGGTCAGGGCCGTCGCCATGGCGACGGCGGTGACGACGGAGAGTCGGGCGGCTCGCATTCGGGCTCCCAGCGGTGGCTGAAAAATCACGTGACAGGGCTCACACGGATTGGTGAGGCTCGCCTAACTTATCCAAGGCTTACCTGCGTAATACCCGTCCGGGCCGTGATTCAGCTCTCATAGACGCTGTAAGAGCACGAGATGATCACGGACTCCCAAAACGGACGTCAAGAACAAGTCAAAGGAGATTCAAAGATTCCGTTTTCAGGACCGCCGGGATCGCCGTGGGCCGCCGCCGGCAGTGCTTCAATTCCCCGGTGACTGATTACGACGTGCTCCGCGTCTTCTGCGCGCCGAACGGCGGCTACGGCAACGAACTGGGCGTGGTGCGCGAAGGCTCGGTGCTGCCCGAGCGTGCGGACCGGCAGGAGCTCGCGGCCAAACTCGGCTTCAGCGAGACCGTGTTCGTCGACGACCCCGAACGCGGCGTCATCGACATCTACACGCCCACCATGCGGCTGCCGTTCGCCGGCCACCCGTGCGTGGGCGTCGGCTGGCTGCTCGACGTGCCCGAGCTCGTCCCGCCCGCCGGGGTCGTCGGCACCCGGCTCGACGGGGAGTTCACCTGGATCGAGGCCCGCGCCGAGTGGGTCCCGCCGCGCACCCTGCGCCAGTACGCCACCGCCGCCGAGGTCGACGACCTGCCGCTGCCGCCGAAGGGCGAGTGGATCTACGCATGGGCCTGGGAGGACGAGCCCGCGGGCCGGATCCGCGCCCGCGGCTTTCCCGGCCGTGACGACGGCATCGAGGAGGACGAGGCGACGGGCGCCGCCGCGCTGCTGCTCACCGAGCGCCTCGGCCGGGCCCTGAACATCACGCAGGGTGCGGGCTCCCAGATCCTGACGGCCCCGCAGCCGTACGGCTGGGTGGAGATCGGCGGGCGGGTGTTCCTCGAGCGTTGAGCCCTACGGCTGTGCGTCGGCGTCCGTACGGGTGGTGTGGCGTGTGCGCGCGGAGGTGAACGGGGACCACTGGGCGTGACCGCTCAGCCCCGTGAGAGGAACACCATGCGTATCCGTTCAGCCCTCGCCGCCACCGTCCTGGGCATCGCCCTCGCCGCCGCCGGCGCGACGAGCGCCACCGCCGACGAGGGTCCCCGCGAGCACCACCACTTCGGCGGGGACAAGGGCGTCTGCAGCCCGTACATCGGCGCTGTCGACACGGTCTCGGCCGACATCTTCTGGGCCGGCAAGCACTGCGACCGTTTCTGACGTCATGACGGGCCCCCTCGCCGCGAGGCGAGGGGGCCCGTCCGCGCGACCGGCTCAGGCCGAGAGCGCTCCGGCCGGACGAACATCCCGGCCGCCGGATCGGACGCCGGCCGCTCCCGCCCCGGCCTCCAGCGCCCCGTACGACAGGCCCCGGCTACGGCAGCGTCAGGATCTCCGCGCCGGTGTCCGTCACGACGAGCGTGTGCTCGAACTGGGCCGTCCGCCTGCGGTCCTTGGTCACCACGGTCCAGCCGTCGTCCCACATGTCGTAGTCGTGGGTGCCGAGCGTCAGCATCGGCTCGATCGTGAACGTCATCCCGGTCTGGATGACGGTCGTCGCGTGCGGACTGTCGTAGTGCGGGACGATCAGCCCGGAGTGGAACGAGGAGTTGATCCCGTGGCCGGTGAAGTCCCGCACCACCCCGTACCCGAACCGCTTCGCGTACGACTCGATGACCCGCCCGATGATGTTGATCTGCCGTCCGGGCCTGACCGCCTTGATCGCCCGCTCCAGGGACTCCCGGGTCCGCTCCACCAGCAGCCGCGACTCCTCGTCCACGTCCCCGACCAGGTACGTGGCGTTGTTGTCGCCGTGCACCCCGCCGATGTACGCCGTCACGTCCAGGTTGACGATGTCGCCGTCCCGCAGCACCGTCGAGTCAGGGATGCCGTGGCAGATGACCTCGTTCACGCTCGTGCACAGGGACTTCGGGAAGCCGCGGTAGCCGAGCGTCGACGGGTAGGCGCCGTGATCGCACATGTACTCGTGCGCGACCCTGTCCAGCTCGTCGGTGGTGACGCCCGGCGAGATCAGCTTCGCCGCCTCCGCCATCGCCTGCGCGGCGATCCGGCCGGCCCGGCGCATCGCCTCGATCGTCTCCGGCGTCTGCACCTCCGGCCCGGTGTACGGCGTCGGCGCGGGCTTGCCGACGTACTCGGGCCGGCGGATGTTACCGGGCACCGAACGGATGGGGGACAGCTCGCCTGGTACGAGCAGTGACTGGCCAGACATGCCAGTGAGTCTAACGAGCGGCCATGGGGGAACATGACGATGGCGAGAGGAGCCGTCATGCCCCTGTTCAAGAAGCGGACCGCCGGCAAACCGGGCGAGTGGTACTACTGCCTGGAGCACAAGAAGGTCGAAGAGGGTCCCGAGTGCCCGGCCAAGGACCGCTTCGGCCCGTACGCCACCCGCGGGGAGGCCGAGCACGCGATGCAGACCGCCCGCGAGCGCAACCTCGAGTGGGAGAACGACCCCAAGTGGCACGACGCCCCCAAGGGCGGCGCGCCGGACGGCGGCTGATCAGCCGTCCCGAGCGGGCGAGGGTGCGGCCGCGCGTTGCGCGCGCAGCCGCACCGCGTGCGCGTTCGTCCGGGCGTCGTAGGTCATCAGCCCCGGCAGCACCGCGCTGAGCAGCCCCTGCCCCGCCGTGGTCCACCCGATGAGGAGCCGCTTGTCAGCCATGCTCGGTCGGCGTCGCGGAGGGCGGCGACTGCATTTCCCCTTCGCTGCCACCGGACCGCCCCCGGGCCCCGGAGCGGGTCACCAGGCGGGAGGAGGCGGCGCCGTCAGACGTTCGGCGAGACGGGAGAGACGGTCGCGCAGCCGCCGGCGCCCCCGGGTCGGCGGCAGCGCCTCGCCGGCCGCCGCGCTCACCAGGTGCTGCACCGTGTCCAGGTCCAGCGGGGAGCCGTCCGGCACGGCCAGCGTCTCGTGCGCCAGGGCCGTCAGCTCCGCCCCGCCGAGGCCGAGCGCCAGGATCGTGACCCCGGCCCGCCGGGCTTCCGACACCCGCTCCAGCAGCGGAGCGTCCCCCACCGGCGTCGCCACCAGCAGCGTCTCGCCACGCCGCGCCGCCTCGATCCGGCCCAGCCCGACCGCCAGATGCGCCGGGTCCGACGGACGGGGGCGATGACGCACCAGCGTCGGCGCCAGCTCCGGAGTGCCCGACCACGCGGCCTCGTCCGCCAGGTGCGCCGCCAGATGCCAGGGCTCGTACCGCGCCGAGCCGACCAGCAGCAGCCCGCCGCCGTGCGACACCACCGACCCCCGCAGCACCGCGGCGAACCGCCGGGTGGCCCCCAGCCACTCGGTCCCGGCGAGCACCTCACGCAGCAGTGCGACCCGTACGGCGTCCATGCCGCCGCATGCTGTCGCAGTCCGGCCGCCGGCGGCCGGCGATCGCCCCGCATTCACCCGACCTGGGGAAGACCGCCGCGCACCCCCACGTACAGTCGGCCCATGACCTCTACCGACAGTGCACGAAACGCCTCCGCGGGCGCGCCGGCGAAGGCGCCCGCGAAGGACCCGTGGGACCTCCCCGACGTCTGCGGCCTGGTCGTCGGCGTACTCGGCGGCACCGGGCCGCAGGGCAAGGGCCTCGCCTACCGGCTCGCCAAGGCCGGCCAGAAGGTGATCATCGGCTCCCGCGCCGCCGACCGCGCCCTGGCCGCCGCCGAGGAGCTCGGCCACGGCGTCGAGGGCGCCGACAACGCCGAGACCGCGCGCCGCAGCGACATCGTGATCGTCGCCGTCCCGTGGGACGGCCACGGCAAGACGCTGGAGTCCCTGCGCGAGGAACTGGCCGGCAAGCTCGTCGTCGACTGCGTCAACCCGCTCGGCTTCGACAAGAAGGGCGCCTACGCGCTCAAGCCGGAGGAGGGCAGCGCCGCCGAGCAGGCCGCCGCCCTGCTGCCGGACTCCCGGGTCGCCGCCGCCTTCCACCACCTGTCGGCCGTCCTGCTCCAGGACCCGGAGATCGACGAGATCGACACCGACGTCATGGTGCTGGGCGAGGAGCGTGCGGACGTCGAGATCGTGCAGGCGCTGGCCGGCCGCATCCCCGGCATGCGCGGCGTCTTCGCCGGCCGGCTGCGCAACGCCCACCAGGTGGAGTCCCTGGTCGCCAACCTGATCTCGGTCAACCGCCGCTACAAGGCCCACGCCGGGCTGCGCGTCACGGACGTATGAGCGCATGGGGGACACTGGTCGGAGCCAGCCCGGCAGTGTCCCCCGACAGGAGAGAACCGCCCCATGCCCCCCGTTCCCCCGCCCGGCCAGGACCGGCGACTCGCCCTCTACACCCTCGTCGTCTGCGTGCTCGCCGTGGCCGCGGCGGTCGTCTCGTTCGTCCAGGGCAGCTTCCTGGGCATCGTGTGGGTGCTGCTCGCGGGCCTGTCGTCCAACATGACCTGGTACTACATGAAGCGCGACAAGGCCCGCCGGGCCGCCGGCGCCGACGTCACGGGCTGACCGCGCAGTACTCGTCCGCGCCCTCCCAGAAGCGGTACAGCGACTGACCGCAGTACGTGTCGAAGTCGCTGATCCCGAGGGCGCGCAGCACCGCGTCGACCATGTCGAAGAAGACGCCGTTCACCGCCGGCACCCACAGCAGCGCGAACACGAACAGCAGTCCGAACGGCGCGAACGGCTCCACCTGCCGCTTCACGTTGTACGACAGCCACGGCTCGACGACCCCGTAGCCGTCCAGCCCCGGCACCGGCAGGAAGTTCAGGATCGCCGCAGTGACCTGGAGCAGGGCGAGGAAACCGAGCGCGTACCGGAAGTCGTCCGGCACCCCGTCCAGCGCGTCCAGCCAGAAGGGCGCCGTGCACACCACCGCGAACAGCACGTTGGTCAGCGGGCCCGCCGCCGAGATCAGGCTGTGCCGCCAGCGTCCGCGGATCCGGCCGCGCTCGATGAAGACGGCGCCGCCCGGCAGACCGATCCCGCCCATGATCACGAACAGTACCGGCAGCACGACGCTGAGCAGGGCGTGCGTGTACTTGAGGGGGTTGAGCGTCAGGTACCCCTTCGCGCCGACGGAGATGTCCCCGCTGTGCAGCGCGGTACGGGCGTGCGCGTACTCGTGCAGACACAGCGACACGATCCACGCCGCCGTCACGAACAGGAACACCGCCACACCCGGCTGCTCGGCGAACCCGGACCAGGTGGCCCAGCCCGTGACCGCGGTGACGGCCAGGATCCCCAGGAAGACGGGACTGATCCGCCGCTCGCTGCGGCGGGAGGTGGCGGTGGTCATGGAGCCCCCTGGATCGGTTCGCGCGTCCGGCACGCGCGGGTGGAACTGCCCGACCGTACCCGGACGGGGCGTACAGGAGAAACGTCCCGTCCACGCCCCCGGTTCCGGCGCGGCACCGGCCTCCCGCGCGGCGGCCGCTCGCGCCACCCCGACGGAACCCCGTGACCGACCACGATCCCACCGGAGAGAATGAACCCCGTGCGCTATCGCATCCTCGGCACCACCCAAGCACTCCGTCCGGACGGAAGCTCCGTCGCCGTCGGCGGAGCGCGGCTGCGCGCGCTGCTCACCGTGCTGGCGCTGCGGGCCGGCCGGAGCGTTCCCGTGGGGCTGCTGGTGGAGGAGGTCTGGACGGGTGACCCGCCCGCCGACGCGCCGGGCGCCCTGCAGGCGCTGGTCGGGCGGCTGCGCCGGGCCCTCGGGGCGGACGCGATCGACTCCGCCGAGGGCGGCTACCGGCTGGCCGCCGCCCCCGACGACGTCGACCTGCACCGTTTCGAGCGGCTGACCGGCGACGGCGTCCGCGCCCTCGCCGACGGCGACCCGGCGAAGGCGGCCGTCCTGCTGGACGACGCGCTCGGCCTCTGGCACGGACCGGCTCTCGTCGACCTGCCCGACCGGACGGCCGAGGCCGGCCGCTGGGAGGCCCGCCGGATCGACGCGCTGCGCGCCCGCCACACCGCCGCGATCGCCCGGGGCCAGGCCGAGCAGTCGCTGCCCGAACTCACCGCCCTGTGCGACGCCCACCCCCTGGACGAGCCCCTCCAGGCCCTGCGCCTGCGCGCCCTGCGCGACGCTGGCCGCACCGCCCAGGCGCTGGTCGCCTACGACGAGGTGCGCCGACTGCTGGCCGACCGCCTCGGCGCCGATCCGGGCCCCGAACTCCGCACCCTCCACACGGAACTGCTCAACCCCGGTGACCTGGCCGCCCCCGGAGTCCCGAGCGCCTCCAAAGCCCCCGGGCGCGCCCGAGACGCCGGCGCCCCGGGCGATCCGGGACCCTCCCGCGACCCAGATGGTCCGGGCGGTCCGGGGCCTTCCCGCGACCCTGGTGTCCCGGGCGGTCCGGGGAGCTCTGGCGACCAGGGTGTTCCGCGCAGTTCGGGGAGCTCTGGCGACGCCGGGCTTTCCCGTGGCTCGGGTGCGGCGGGCGGCCGAGGGCGTTCCGGTGTCCCGGGCGACCCCGGGTCTTCCCGCGTCCCGGGGGATCTTGAGCGCTCCCGCGACTCCGGTGCGCCGGGCGCCCCGGGCGGTCAGGGGAGCTCTGGCGACCAGGGTGTTCCGGGCGGTCCGGGGCTTTCTTCCGACTCCGGGCTTTACCGCGGCTCCGATGTCTTCCGCGACGTCTGCGGCTTCGATCGGCTCGACGAGCCGAACCGTTCCGGCGGCACCGGCGGGGCCGGGTTTTCCGGTGGTGCCGGTGATCCGGCGGGGGACGGTCTGGCCGGTGCTTCTGAGCGCCGTCCGACGGCGGTGAGCACCGGGGGACCGGGAGGCACGGTCTCCGGCGGCCCGGCCTTCACCCGCCCGGGGCCCGTCGGCGCGGGCGCCGAGGCCCCGGAGCCGCGGGCCCCCGGCAACCTCCGCGCCCGGCTGACCTCCTTCGTCGGGCGGGAGGACGACATCGCGGCCATCCGGGAGGACCTGGCCGGCGCGCGGCTCGTCACCCTGCTCGGGCCCGGCGGGGCCGGCAAGACGCGGTTGTCGCAGGAGGCCGCCGAAACCGTCCGGGACATCGCGAGCGACGGCGTGTGGCTGGCCGAGCTCGCGCCCGTCGCCGCCGCGGACGCGGTCCCGCAGGCCGTCCTCACCGCCGTGGGAGCCCGTGAGACCGTGCTGTACGGCGCCGGCGCCGAGGAGCTGCGGGCTGCCGCCGAACGCCACGGCGACCCCGTGGAGCGCCTGGTCGAGCACTGCGCCCGGCGCCGCATGCTGATCGTTCTCGACAACTGCGAGCACGTGGTGGAGGCGGCCGCCCGGCTCGTCGAGGAACTGCTGGCGCGCTGTCCCGGGGTGACGGTGCTGGCCACCAGCCGCGAGCCGCTCGGCGTGCCCGGCGAGAGGCTGCGTCCGCTCGACCCGCTGCCCGAGCCGGTCGCCCTGCGACTGCTCGCCGACCGGGGCGCGGCCGCCCGGCCGGGCTTCCGCACCGAGGACGACCCCGAGGCCTGCGCCGAGATCTGCCGGCGTCTGGACGGTCTGCCCCTCGCCCTCGAACTGGCCGCCGCCCGGCTGCGCATGCTGACGCCACGCCAGATCGCCGACCGCCTCGACGACCGCTTCCGCCTCCTCACCTCGGGCAGCCGCACGGTGCTGCCGCGCCAGCAGACCCTGCGGGCCGTCGTCGACTGGTCCTGGGACCTGCTCGACGCGGACGAACGCGAAGTCCTGGCCCGGCTCTCGGTCTTCGCGCGCGGCTGCGACCTCGCCGCCGTGGAAGCCGTGTGCGGCGCCGCCCCCGGCGCCGGCGAGGAAGGCCGCGGCGAGGGCGGCGGTCGTGACGTGCGGGACGCCCGCGCGGGCCGGCCGCCCCGCGAACCCCTCGACACCCTGGCCTCGTTGGTCGACAAGTCCCTCGTCGTCGCCGCCCCGGCGCCCGGCGGGGACATGCGCTACCGGCTGCTGGAGACGGTCGCCGAGTACGCGGCCGAGCGGCTGGACGAGTCGGGCGGACGGGCCGCCGCCGAGCGCGCACACCTGACGTACTACCGCGAGTTCGCCCGCACCACCGAGCCGTTGCTGCGCGGTCCCGGTCAGCGCGAGGCCGCCGAAAGCATCCAGCTGGAGTACGAGAACCTGCGCACCGCGCTGCGCCGCGCGGTCGCCGCCCGCGACGAGCAGGAGGCGCTCAGCCTGACGCTGTCCCTCGTCTGGTACTGGCAGATGCGGGATCTGCGCCTCGAGGCGGGAGCCTGGTGCGCCGAGGTCATGGCCCTCGGCCCCGATCCGTTCGCCGAGCCGCTGCGCCGGGCGGCCCCGGTGTGGAAGCCCTGCACCGACTTCCCGCCGCCGTTCACCGGAGAGACCCTCCTGGAGGCGCGCCGTGGCGTCCATCTCGCCCATCTCGCCTGTATGGAGAACCAGGCGGACGACTGGCGGAGCCCGGCGGCGCAGCGCAAGCTGAAGCTGATCGCCCAGGCCTACGAGCCCGGTCTCCCGCAGACCTGCCGCGCGCCCGGCCTGCTCTGGTTCTTCGCCGTGATGCTGACCGGCGACACGGACCGCATGCGCGTGATCGTCGACGCCAACGTGGAGACCTGCCGCCGGACGCCCGGTTACGAGTGGGAGCTCGCCTCCTGCCTGCAGATGCGCGCCAACGTCTTCGCCAACCGCGCGGACTGGGCCGGCAGCGCCTTCCGTGACGCGGACGAGGCCCTGGAGATCTTCCGCCGGCTCGGCGACGTGTGGGGCATCGTGGAAGCCCTGTCCGCGCGCGCCGAAGCCCACGAGCGGCTGGGCGACTACCGCCGCGCCGCCGTCGACTACGTGGGCGCCAGGGAGCACGCCGAACGGATCGGCGCCCGCGCCCACGCGGCGGTTCTCGGCGCCCGGCTGGGCAGCGTGCTGCTGGAGGCGGGCGACGGGGAGCAGGGAGAGCGCCTGCTGCGCGAGGTGATCGACGGTCCGGCGCACGGCGGCAACGAGGCCGCCCCCGCGGCCCGCCTCTTCCTGGCCGGCCGGCTCGGTTCGACGGGGCGCATCGCCGAGGGCCGCGAACAACTCCGGCTGCTGCGCGAGAGCGTGACGTTCGGGAACTTCGCGGTCTTCGACGCGTTCATCCTGGGCGCGGAGGCCTGGCTGGAGGTGGTCGACGGCCGGTATGAGCAGGCCCTGCCGGGCATCCGCTCCGCCCTCGGCCGGGCGACCGACCCGGTGTCCGAGGCCGTCGCCCCGCACCTGCGCTCCTTCTATCTCTCCATCGCCGCGACCGCCCTCACCGGCGTGGAAGGCGGCGCGGACGCCGGCGCCCGCTGTCTCGGGGCCGCCGCCGCCCTGCTGCCGCCGCGGCACGTCCCCCCGCGCCTGGAGCGCGAGGCGCGTGAACTCGCCCTGAGCCGCATCCGCGCGGCGCTCGGCGACGAACACTTCGAGCGGGCGTACGCCGAGGGCGGCGGCCTCTCCTACGAGGAGGCCACCGCCCTGGTGTGACGCGTCGATCCGGGCCGGCCCGGGTCGCGACGACCCGGCGGGCCGGCCCGGTCGTGCCGGCCCTGCGCACCGCGCGCGGCTCAGGTCTTCGTGCGGAACTTGTGGATCGCGACCGGCGCCATCACCGCGGTGAGCCCCGCAGACCAGGCGAGCGTCACCCACAGGCCGTGCGCGACCGGACCGCCCACCATGAGTCCGCGCGCCGCGTCGGCGAGCGCCGACAGCGGGTTGTACGCGGTGAAGTTCTGCAGCCAGCCCGGCATCGACCGGGTCGGCGCGAAGATCGACGAGCCGAACTGCAGCGGCATCAGCACCAGGAAGCCCATCGCCTGCACGGACTGCGCGCTCTTCATGATCACGCCGAGCGTGAGGAACACCCACATCAGAGCCGAGCCGAACACGGTGGCCAGCCCCACGGCGGCGAAGAGACCGGGCCAGTGGGTGATGTCGAAGCCCACCAGGACGGCCACCACCATGAGGATCCCGCACGCGACCAGCATGCGCATCAGCTCCACGACGATCTTGGCGAAGAGCACCGAGCCCCGTCCGATGGGCAGTGACCGGAAGCGGTCCATGACCCCGGAGTTGAAGTCCGTGTTGAAGCCGGTGCCCACGCCCTGCGCCATGTTCATCCCCATCATGGCCAGCAGCCCGGGGATGACGTACTGCACGTACGCCTCCTGACCGCCGCCCAGCGACTGCCCGATGGAGCCGCCGAAGACGTACACGAAGAGCAGGGTGAAGATCACCGGGAAGAGGACCGCGTCGAACATCGACTCCGGGTCCTGTCTGATCCACAGCAGGTTGCGGCGGATCAGCGCGCCGGTGTGCCGCAGGTGGCTGCGCACCGGGATGCGTCCGTCGGCTGCCGTGCTGATGTCGATCGTGGCCGCGCTCATACGGCGACCTCCTCGCGGGTCTCGGTGGGTGTGGCGTCGTTCGGGGCGGAGTCGGCGCGGTGGCCGGTGAGGGAGAGGAACACTTCGTCCAGGCTGGGCAGTTCGGTGGTGAGGGAGGTCAGGGTGACGCCGCGGGCGCTGACCGCGCCGATGACGGCGGTCAGCTGTTCGTCGCTCAGCACCGGGACCAGGACCGAGCCGCGTTCGGCGTCCACGGCGGTGGCGGCGAGCCCGGTGATGCCGAGCTCGTCGAGCCAGCCGGCCAGCGGTCGCAGCTGCAGCGGGTCGGCGGGCCGGATCCGCAGGGCGCGGCCGCCGACCCGGGCCTTCAGCTCCTCGATGCCGCCGCCCGCGATGACCTTGCCCCGGTCGACGACGGTCAGCTCGGAGGCGAGCTGCTCGGCCTCCTCCATGTACTGGGTGGTCAGCAGGACGGTGACGCCGTCCCCGACCATGGACTTGACCTCGGTCCACACCTCGTTGCGGGTGCGGGGGTCCAGTCCCGTGGTGGGTTCGTCGAGGAACAGCACGCTCGGCCGTCCGATCATCGACGCGGCGAGGTCCAGCCGTCGCCGCATGCCGCCGGAGTAGGTGGCCACGGGCCGCTTGGCGGCCTCGGTGAGCGTGAACCGCTCCAACAGCTCGTCGGCGCGCACCCGGGCGTCCCTGCGGGACAGGTCGAGCAGCCGGCCGATGAGGTACAGGTTCTCCCACCCGGGGAGCTTCTCGTCGACGGAGGCGTACTGGCCGGTGAGGCCGATCACCCGGCGCAGCTGCCGGGGCTGGGCCGCGACGTCGTAGCCGGCGACGGTCGCCCGGCCGCTGTCGGCGGCCAGCAGGGTGGACAGGATCCGGACGAGGGTGGTCTTCCCGGCGCCGTTCGGACCGAGGACCCCCATCACGGTGCCCTCGCGCACATCGAGGTCGACCCCGTCCAGCGCCTTCGTCTCGCCGTAGTGCTTGACCAGCCCCCGGACGGTCACGGCGCTGCCCGCGCCGCTGGGGTTGTTGTGGATTCGCGTCATGCCGCAACAGTGGCAACCGCCGCCGACAGACTTCCGACAGGCCGCCGACACCGGCCGCAGGCGCCTGCGGGGAACTGCCGCGCTGCCTACAGACCGCCTACAGACCGCCTACAGGGCTGCCGACAGACCGCCTACAGGCTGTCTGCGGACCGCCCGCGGACCCGCCTGTTGCCCGTCAGCCGGCGCGCCGACGGGGTGGACGCGACCGGGGGACCTCCGTCCCGGCCGGGCGCCCACCCCGTCGGCGCGGCCGGCTCAGTGGACGCTGTGCTCGTCCAGCGGGAACGTTCCGCCGACGACGTCCTCGGCGAAGGCCTTGGCCGCGTCGCCCATCACCTCACGCAGGTTCGCGTACTGCTTGACGAACTTCGGCACCCGGCCGCCGGTCAGCCCGAGCATGTCGGTCCACACCAGCACCTGGGCGTCCGTCTGCGGACCGGCGCCGATGCCGACGGTCGGGATGTGCAGCACGCGCGTGACCTCGGCCGCCAGCTCCGCCGGTACCAGCTCCAGCACCACCGCGAACGCGCCCGCGTCCTGCACGGCCTTGGCGTCCCGCAGCAGCTGTTGGGCCGCCTCCTCGCCGCGCCCCTGTACGCGGTAGCCCATCGCGTTCACGGACTGCGGGGTCAGGCCGATGTGCGCCATGACCGGGATGCCGGACTCCACCAGCAGCTCGATCTGCCGGTGCGAGCGCTCGCCGCCCTCCAGCTTCACGGCCCCGACCCCGGCCTCCTTCACCAGGCGCGTCGCCGAGCGCAGCGCCTGCACCGGGCCCTCCTGGTAGGAGCCGAACGGCAGGTCGCCGACGATCAGCGCACGGGAGGTGCCCCGCACGACGGCCGCCGACAGCATGGTCATCTCGTCGAGGGTGACGGGCACGGTCGTCTCGTAGCCGAGGTGGCAGTTGCCCGCCGAGTCGCCGACGAGCATCACGGGGATCCCGGCCTCGTCGAAGACGGAGGCGGTCATCGCGTCGTAGGCGGTGAGCATGGGCCACTTCTCGCCGCGTTCCTTGGCGAGGGCGATGTCGCGGACGGTGATGCGGCGGGTGCCCTTGCCCCCGTACAGCGCGTTGCTGCCGTCGGTGGGCTTCTGCGGGGCATTGCGGGCAGCCGAGAGCTGCGTCATGGCAACGGCTCCTAACGTCATCTCGAGGCGCCCTCACGGCGTCCCCGGACCACTGCCCATGGTGGCACTTCGCCCGGGCGAGAGCCAGAGCGCCCGCTGTGGGTAAAACCTCAGTAAGAAACACCCTCCGGGCTTTCCGATACGAGACGGGTCCGTATCGGAAACGCCTAAGCTCGTCGCCATGACTACTCCTGCCGTCCCCACCGCTCCGCGGATACCGGAAGCGGTGCACCGGCGTCGTTGGGCGATCCTCGGCGTCCTGATGCTGAGCCTGCTGATCGTGGTGCTCGACAACTCGATCCTGAACGTCGCGATCAAGACGATCTCGACGCCCGCCCCGACCGGCCTCGGCGCCACCCAGAGCGAGCTGGAGTGGGCGATCAACGCCTACACGCTCGTCTTCGCGGGACTGCTGTTCTCCGCGGGCCTCCTCGGCGACCGGATCGGCCGCAAGAAGGTCCTGCTCGGCGGACTCGCCGTGTTCGGCATCGGCTCCGCGCTCGCGGCCGAGTCCGGCACGCCCGCCCAGCTCATCGCCTTCCGCGCGCTGATGGCCCTCGGCGCCGCCTTCGTGATGCCCGCCACCCTCGCCGTCCTGATGAACGTCTTCGAGCGCGAGGAGCAGCCCAAGGCGATCGGCATCTGGGCGGGCGGCGTCGGGCTCGCCATCGCGATCGGGCCCATCACCGGCGGTCTGCTCCTCGCGCACTTCTGGTGGGGTTCGGTGTTCCTCATCAACGTGCCCATCGTGCTGCTCGCGTTCGGGCTGATGATGTGGCTGGTGCCCGAGTCCCGCGACCCGAACCCCGGCCGCCTCGATCCCGTCGGTGTCGCCCTGTCGGTCGTCGGCCTCGTCCTGCTCGTCTACGGCATCATCAAGGGCGGTGAGCTGGCCGACTTCACCGACCCGACCGTGCTCGTGACCATAGGGGCGGGACTGGCGGTCCTCGCCGCGTTCGTGGTGTTCGAGAAGCGCAGCGACCATCCGTCGGTCGACGTCGGGTACTTCCGGAACAAGGTGTTCTCGGCCGCGATCTGCGTCATCGCGCTCGTCTTCTTCGCGCTGATGGGCGTGACGTTCTTCTCGGTCTTCTACACCCAGAGCGTGCGCGGCTACTCACCGCTGCAGACCGGCCTGTTGCTGCTGCCGCTGGCCGCCGCCCAGCTGATCTTCGCGCCGCGCGCCCGGCTCGTAGTGGACCGCATAGGAGTCAGGGCCACGACCACGGCGGCCATGCTCCTCCTCACCGCGACGCTGGGGGCGTTCGCCCTGCTGGAGGCGGACACCCCGATCTGGCTGCTGGAGGTCGTCTTCTTCTGCATGGGCGCCGGAATGGCCCACATCATGACCCCGACCAGCGTGGTCATCATGCAGGCGCTGCCCCGCGAGAAGGCCGGCTCGGCCTCCGCGCTGAGCAACACCTTCCGCCAGGTCGGCGGCGCGCTCGGCATCGCCGTCCTCGGCTCGGTGCTGTCGACCTCGTACCGCGACGGCATCGAGGGCAGCCTCGGCGCGCTGCCGGAGGGCCTGCGGCACACGGCGGGGGAGTCGATCGAGGCGACGCTCGGGGTCGCGGCGAGCCTCGGCGACCGGGGCAAGGCGCTGGTCGGCCCTGCCAACGACGCCTTCCTGCACGCCATGCACGTCACCGCCCTGTGCGGGGCCGGGGTGGCGCTCGTGGGCGCGGCCGTGGTCGCCGCGTTCCTGCCGGGCCGCCCGAAGCCCGTGCCCGCCGACGCGGAGGAGGAGCAGCCGGCCCGCACCACGTCGTAGTGGCCGGCCGGCGGGCGGGTGCGGCGGACGGCCGCCGCCTCCGCCCGTCCGGTGGGCGACAATTCCCGCAGTGCGACGAAAGGATCAGTGGACGTGAGCCCCGCCGACAGCGCAGCCGTCGAGCAGCCCGTCCGGGGGCGGCCCCGGAACGAAGCCCTGGAACGGGCCATCATCGACGTCACGATGAAGCTGCTGGAGGACGGCGTCTCGCTCGCCGAGATGTCCATCGAGCGCATCGCCCGCACCGCCGGCGTCGGCAAGGCCACCATCTACCGGCGCTGGAGCGGGAAGGAGGCGCTGTTCGTGGACGTGCTGCGGGCCGCCGAGCCCGACGACCCCGAACTCCCCGGCACCTCCATGCGCGACGACCTGGTCGTGCTGCTGGAGTCACTGCGCCGGCGCGGACTCGCCAGCCGCTCCTCGGCCATCCTGCACAACGTCCACGCCCAGATGAAGAGCAGTCCGCAGATCTGGACGGCCTACCACAACATGGTGATAGCACCCCGGCGCAGGCTGGGCGTCGAAGTCCTGCGCCGGGGACAGGAGAACGGCGAACTCCGTGCCGACCTCGACCTCGAACTGGTCAACGACATCTTCGTCGGCCCCATGCTCGTGCGCGCCGTCCTGCGCCCCGACGCCGATCTGCCCGAAGACCTCCCGGAGCGCATCGTCGACTCGCTGCTCGCCGGACTACGCCCCGTCAGCTCGCCGCACGCGTAACCCCGATGTGAGCGTTCCGTCACAGACCGGGCCCTGCCCGCCGGCCCCGGAACCCGTGGCGCCGCGCCCTTCGTCCTCGTCCCCGTACGGCCGTCACGAGACGGCGAGATCCAAGCCGATCATCCCCTAGGGTCGTACCCGGGGGGACGGACGGTGCACGGCAGGCAGTGAGGCGACGGTATGGCGCAGCAGGCGTACATGACGGAGACGGACGGCAACGGAGACTCGGGACACGAGCCTCGGGGAGTCCGGCTCCGGCGCCTGATCGGACGTCTGGTGGGCCGGCTGACCACGGGCTGGCGGGGGGACCCGCGCATCTGGCGGCGCGGTCTGGTCGTCGCGGGCGTGGCGCTGGCGCTCTCCCTGGTGATGCTGCTGCACTCGCGCATCCCCAACCGGTACGGCAACCTCGGCAGCCTCACGGAGACGTTCCTGCCGTGGATCGGCGTGTTCGTGCCGGTGCTGCTGGTGCTCGCGGTGGTGCGCAGGTCGGCGACCGCGCTGATCGCCGTCGTGCTGCCGGTCGTGGTGTGGACGAACCTCTTCGGCGGACTGCTCGTCGACCGCACCGGCGCCGGCGGTGACCTCACCGTGGCCACCCACAACGTCAACGCGGACAACCCCGACCCGCAGGGCACCGCCCGGGACGTGGCCGCCTCGGAGGCGGACGTGGTGGCCCTGGAGGAGCTGACCGCCTCGGCCGTCCCCGTGTACGAGAAGGCGCTGGCGTCGACGTACCGGTACCACTCGGTGCAGGGCACGGTCGGGCTGTGGAGCAAGTACCCGCTGAGCGGCGTGCGGGCCGTCGACATCGAACTGGGCTGGACGCGCGCCATGCGGGCGGCCGTCGCGACGCCGCAGGGGGAGGTCGCCGTCTACGTGGCCCATCTGCCCTCGGTGCGGGTCAAGCTGCAGGCCGGGTTCACCGCCCGGCAGCGCGACAAGAGCGCGGACGCGCTGGGCGAGGCGATCGCCGACGAGCGGCTGACCCGGGTGATCCTGCTCGGCGACCTCAACGGCACCATGAACGACCGCTCGTTGAACGCCGTGACCTCCCAGATGCGCTCCACCCAGGGTGCGGCGGGCAGCGGCTTCGGGTTCAGCTGGCCCGCGTCGTTCCCGATGGCGCGGATCGACCAGATCATGGTGAAGGGCGTCGAGCCGGTCACCTCGTGGACGCTGCCGCAGACGGGCAGCGACCATCTGCCGGTGGCGGCGCGTGTGAAGGTCACCACGCCGTAACCGGGGCGTCGCCCGCCGGAATACCTGGCCGGGGAGACTTTGTTCCGTAGTTGAACATACGAAGCGTATGGTGAACGGAACCCGCTCTCCCTCGAAAGGCAAGTTCTTCATGCCTCTGGCCCTGCTCGCCCTGGCCGTGGGTGCCTTCGGCATCGGCACCACCGAGTTCGTGATGATGGGCCTGCTGCCCGACGTCGCGGGCGACCTGCACATCTCCATCCCGGCGGCCGGACACCTGGTCTCCGCGTACGCGCTCGGCGTCGTCATCGGCGCGCCGCTGCTCGCCGCGGCGACCGCGCGGATGTCCCGCCGCACCGTCCTGATCTCCCTGATGGTCCTGTTCGTCGCGGGCAACGCGCTCTCCGCGCTGGCTCCGGACAACGGCTGGCTGCTGGCCGCCCGCTTCCTCAGCGGTCTGCCGCACGGCGCCTTCTTCGGCGTCGGCGCGGTGGTGGCCACCAGCCTGGTCGCGCCGGAGCGCAAGGCCCGCTCGGTGTCGCTGATGTTCCTCGGTCTGACCGTCGCCAACATCGCCGGCGTCCCCGCCGCCACCCTCGTGGGCCAGCACCTCGGCTGGCGGGCGGCCTTCCTCGGCGTCAGCGTGATCGGCCTGGCGGCGATCGCCGCCCTGGCCCTGCTGATCCCGCACGACCACACCCGGGCGCCCGCCGTCGGCCTGCGCCGCGAGCTGTCCGCCCTGCGTTCGCTGCCGGTGTGGCTGGCGCTCGGCACGACGGTGGCCGGCTTCGGCGCCCTGTTCGCCGCCTACAGCTACATCACGCCCATGCTGACGGACTCCGCCGGGTACGCCGGGTCCAGCGTGACGCTGCTGCTGGCGCTGTTCGGCGTCGGCGCCACCATCGGCAACCTGCTCGGCGGCCGGCTCGCCGACCACGCGATGCGGCCCACCCTGTTCGCCGGACTCACCTCGCTGGCCGTGGTCCTGGCCCTGTTCCCGCTGCTGATGACGACGGCCTGGGGCGGCGCGCTGGCCGTGGTCCTGCTGGGCGTCGCGGCGTTCGTGACCGGCTCGCCGCTCAACCTGATGGTGATGGAACGGGCGACCGCGGGCCCCTCGCTGGCCTCCTCCGCCAACCAGGCCGCGTTCAACATGGCCAACGCCGGCGGCGCCTGGATCGGCGGCCTGACCCTCGCGGCCGGCTACGGCGTGACCTCTCCGGCGATCGCCGGAGCGGCCCTGGCGGTACTGGGACTGGGGGTGGCCGGCGTCGCGTACGCCGTCGACGCCCGCCGCGCCCCGCGCCCCAGCGGCCGCGACCGCGTCGTCGCGACCCACGTGCCGCGCCCGGCCAAGGCGGCCGCCCGTCACTGACGCGGGCCGCCGGCCCGCCCGGCCCGCCCCTTCGCGGCGGGCCGGGTCCGCGGCGTTCCCCGTGACCGGTGACCGGTGCCGGTGACCGGTGAGCGGCGGGTGGCTGTCCCCGAGGCGTGCCACCTGCCGCCGATCGGTCCTCGACCCGGACGTGGCTCCCGTCGGCGAGAACCGGGAGACCGCGGGAGCGCGCCTGCGAGCCGTCGGCGTGGGCCGGGCCGCCCTGCGCTGACCCGCCCCCCCCGGCCGGGTTCCGCGCGGAGCCTGGCCGGGGGACCCCCGATCCCGGCTACAGCGCCTCGCGCCAGCGGAGCCCTGCCGGGGTGGACCCCCGACCCCGGCTACAGCGCCTCGCGCCAGCCGTTCGTGATGGGCAGGCGGCGGTCCTTGCCGAAGCCCTTCGCCGAGATCTTCGCGCCCGGCGGGTACTGGCGGCGCTTGTACTCGGCCGTGTCGACCATGCGCAGGGTCTTGGCGACCAGCGCGGGGTCGTAGCCGGCGGCGACGATCGCGTCCGCGCCCTGGTCCCGGTCCACGTACATCTCGAGGATCGCGTCCAGGACCGGGTAGTCCGGGAGCGAGTCCGTGTCCACCTGGCCGGGGCGCAGCTCGGCGCTCGGCGGCTTGGTGATCGAGTTCTCCGGGATCGGCGGGGTCTGGCCCCGCTCGGCCGCGGCGCGGTTGCGCCACTCGGCGAGCCGGAAGATCCACGTCTTGTAGACGTCCTTGATCGGGCCGTACGCGCCGACCGAGTCGCCGTACAGGGTCGAGTAGCCGACCGCCAGCTCCGACTTGTTGCCGGGGGCGAGGACGATGTGGCCCTCCTGGTTGGAGACGGCCATCAGCAGGGTCCCGCGCAGACGCGACTGGAGGTTCTCCTCGGCCAGGCCCGTCAGTCCCAGCGAACCCACGTACGCGTCGAACATCGGCTCGATCGGCACCGTGCGGAAGTTCAGCCCGGTGCGCCGGGCCAGCTCGGCCGCGTCGCCCTTGGAGTGGTCGGAGGAGTACTTGGACGGCATCGACACGCCGTACACGTTCTGCGCGCCCACCGCGTCACAGGCGATGGCCGCGACGAGCGCCGAGTCGATCCCGCCCGACAGCCCGATGAGCACGGACCGGAAGCCGTTCTTCGCGACATACGCCCGCAGGCCCACGACCAGCGCCGAGTAGACCTCCTCGGCGTCGTCCAGCCGCTCCGCGTACCCGCCGCTCAGCTCGGGCTCGTAACGCGGCAGCGGCTCCTCGGACAGCACCACGCGGTCGATGCGCAGACCGTCGTCCACGACGCCCGTCGGCGCGTCGGGGGAGGCCGCGGGCAGGTCCAGGTCCAGGACCACGCAGCCCTCCGAGAACTGCGGGGCCCGCGCGACGACCTCGCCGTCCTTGTCGACGACGATGGAGTCGCCGTCGAAGACGAGCTCGTCCTGACCGCCGATCATCGCGAGGTAGGCGGTGGTGCAGCCGGCCTCCTGCGCCCGCTTGCGGACCAGCTCGAGGCGGGTGTCGTCCTTGTCCCGCTCGTAGGGGGAGGCGTTGACGGAGAGCAGCAGACCGGCTCCGGCGGAGCGCGCCGCGGGGACCCGGCCGCCGTCCTGCCAGAGGTCCTCGCAGATCGCGAGGGCCACGTCGACGCCGTGCACGCGCAGCACCGGCATGGTGTCGCCCGGCACGAAGTAGCGGAACTCGTCGAAGACGCCGTAGTTGGGCAGGTGGTGCTTGGCGAAGGACAGCACCACCTCGCCGCCGTGCAGCACCGCCGCGGCGTTGCGTGGGGAGCCGGCCGGCCGGCCGAACCGCGGCTGGTCGTTCTCCGACCGGTCGAGGTAGCCGACGACGACCGGCAGCCCGCCGAAGCCCTCGTCGGCCAGGCGCGCGGCGAGCTGCCGCAGCGCGGTGCGGGAGGCCTCGACGAAGGAGGAGCGCAGGGCGAGGTCCTCGACGGGATACCCGGTCAGCGCCATCTCCGGGAACGCCACGAGGTGGGCTCCCTGCTCGGCGGAGTGCCGGGTCCAGCGGAGGATCGTTTCGGTGTTGCCGGCGAGGTCGCCGACACGCGAGTCGATCTGGTTCAGGGCGAGACGAAGTTGAGGCACGGGAACAGTGTAATCGTCAGAGCGACGCGATGGGGGGCGCGGGGTGTCGATCGCCCCACGCCCCCCTTCACGTCACGGTGCTCAGCGGCGGCGGTACGAGTCGACGTAGCCGTTCGCGGGCGTGCCCACGCCGGTGACGTCGTCGTAGCCCTTCACCGCGGACAGCGAGCTGTCCTTGCCGAGGCTGCGGACCGAGGTCAGCAGGCCGCCGGTGGCGTCGACGCTGTTGGCGAAGTCGACGCGCGCCACGGCGAGTCCGGACCCCGTGGGGTTGTCGGTCACGTCGTGGTAGACCCGCGTGCCGTACTTGGAGTAGATCGACGGGTTGGCGAAACCGATCGCCTTGCCGCCGCGCGCCTCCTGGGCCAGCGCCTGCACGGCCGCGATGACCGGAGCGGCCAGCGAGGTGCCGCCGATGCGGTACTCGCTGTACTGCTCGGACCCGTCCGGGAAGGTCTGGGTCTGGCCGACCTTGAAGCCGGTGTTCGGGTCGGCGATCGCCGAGATGTCCGGGACGACGCGGTTGCCGGCGGCGTTGTTGGCCGTGGCGAGCGCGTTCGGGACGACGCCCTTCTGGTAGTACGGCTCGGCGACCGTCTTGCTGGTGCCGCCGCCCGCGCCCGAGGTGTACGCGCCGGGGAAGCCCGTCCAGCTCTTGCCGTCCGCGGACAGCGCGGCCTTCTCGGTGCCCCAGCCGGTCTCCCACAGGTACTTGTCGCCCTTGCCGACCGCCAGCGAGGTGCCGCCGACCGCCGTCACCCACGCCGAGTTGGCCGGGGTGTCGACCTGCTTGGTGCCGGTGTTGGCGACCTCGTCGCCGTTGTCGCCGGAGGAGAAGTAGAAGCCGATCCCCTCGACCGCGCCGAACTGGAAGACCTGGTCGTAGGCGGCCGCCAGGTCCGGCGTCTGGTTGGCCTCGACGTCGCCCCAGGAGTTGGAGACGATGTCGGCCAGGTGGTTGTCGACGATCTTGCTCAGCGAGTCGAGCAGGTCGTCGTCCATGCAGGACGCGGCGCCCACGTACGTGACGTTCGCGGCCGGCGCGACCGCGTGCACGGCCTCGACGTCGAGGGTCTCCTCGCCGTACCAGCCCGAGGCGTCGCACTCGTCGGCGCCGGTGTGGGTGTAGTTCTTCGGCAGCACCTGGCCCAGCTGCCCGGTCTTCCAGGCGGCGTCGCCGTGCTTCTTCGCGTACGTGGCCGCGTCGTAGGCGATCGTCGGCGAGGCGAAGGCGTCGGTGATCGCGACGCGCACGCCCTTGCCCGTGTACGAGCCCGCCCCGTAGGCGGCACGCAGCTGCTTGCCGGTGTAACCCTGGACGGCGTAGGGGATCGACTTGCCGTACGCCTTCGGCAGCGTGGTCGCGATGTTCGAACCGTAGTACGAGGAGAACGGTCCGGAGTTCTTGAACACGGCGCCGGGACCCGGCAGCTGATCGCTGTGGGTCGCCTTGTGCGGGGCGTTGTCCAGACCGGTGACGGTCAGGACGGCGCCGTCGAGGCTGTCCGGGACGGTGGCCGCCTTGGCCGGGGCCCGGTAGGTCTTCGAGCCCTTGGCGTAGTTGTGCAGCTGGGTGCCGAACGCCTTCTCGACGGCGGCCACGTCACCGCTGACGGAGACGTAGTGCTCGGTCGTGCCGGTCACCTTCAGACCGGCCGCCGCCAGCCACGACTTGACGGCGGCCACCTGCGCCGCGGTCGCGCCGTAGCGGGCCTTCGCCTGCGCGGCGGAGAGGAACTTGCCGTAGGCGGCGGAGCTCGGGTCGGAGACCGCCTGCGCGTACCGGCCGAGGCCGGCCGCGTCACGTCCCGCGAGGTAGACCCGGGCGGAGACCTGCGCACTGTCCGGGGTCGAGCCCTTGTCCGCCTTGGCCGTGGCCCACGCGGGCTTGGTCCCGGTCAGCGTGTCGCGGGCCGGGGCGTCCGCGGCGTGCGCCGCGGGTATGCCGAGCGCGAGCGCGCCGACGATCATGGGCAGTGTCGCTGCCATGCTCGCTCCGGCGCGCAGCGTGGCGCGATTGGATCTCATAGGACCCCCTGTAGGTGGTTCGACGCGAGTGGATCACTCGACGTGCGGGCCACTCTTGCGACGAACCCTTCATGCCAGGGGAATGCGAACACCAAGAAGCGCCCAAGTGACCGCTTTCTGGCACGGTTTGACGGATACGTCCGCGAAGTCGAGGGAAAACCCTATGAGTTGAGCTAGGGGGCCCACCAGGGGCCGGACCGGCAGTCGGGCTGGGCCGGCTCAGGGGCCGGTCGGGAGTCGGTCTGGGCTGGATCAGGAGCCGGTCCGGCGGCCGGATCAGGGGCCGGGTCGGGAGGCCAACGAGGCCCGCGAGGCCCGGGAGGGCAGGGAGGCCCGGGGAGGTCGTGCGGCGGCCCGGACGGGTGTCCTGTGGGGCCGGGCGGGCGGCCCGGCGGCCGGCGCGCCGCGCCCGCCCCGGCCGGGCCGTCCGCCGGTCACGGCTTGGCCCCGCGCGCCTTCAACATGCCCGCCATGAGATCGATCTCCGACTGCTGCGCCTCGACCATGCCCTGCGCGAGTCGTTTCTCCACGCCGACCGTGCACTTGTCGACGCAACCCTGGGCCATGTGGACACCGCCCTTGTGGTGGGCGGTCATGAGCTGGAGGTAGAGGATCTCTGCCTGCTTGCCGTTGAGCGTGCCGAGCCGCTTCATCTCGGCGTCGGTGGCCATGCCGACCATGAGCGCCCCGTCCTTGCCGCCGCTCATCCCGCGCATGCCCATCCAGGTCATGGGCGGGTCGGACGACACCTTCGGCAGCCCCCACAGATCCAGCCAGCCGATCAGCATGCCGCGCTGGTTGGCCTGGGTCTGCGCGATGTCGTACGCGAGCCGCCGCACCTCCTCGTCGGTCGTCCGGTCGCGCACGATGTACGACATCTCGACGGCCTGCTGGTGGTGCACCGCCATGTCCCGGGCGAACCCGGCGTCGGCCGAGTCGGCGACCGGGACGTCGGCCGCCGTCCCGCCGTCCTCGGCCACCGAGTAAGTGATCGCTCCCGCGGCGACGAGCACCCCGGCCACGGCGACGGCCACTCCCGCGTACCTCACTGCGCCAGACCGCCCGTGCACGCCGCGCCCGGTTCGGGCGTCTGCTTGCCCTGCACGAACTTCGCGAAGAACGCGTCCACGTTCGGGTCGCTCGCCCCCGTCACCGTGCGCTGGTTGCCCCACGCGGTGAGCATGATCGGGTCGGCCTGCGCGTCGTCCGGGCTCATCAGCGTGTAGGGCGTCTTCTTGACCTTGGCGGCGAGGGCCTCGACGTCGGCCTTGGCCGCCTTGCTGTTGTACGTCACCCAGACCGCGCCGTGCTCCAGCGAGTGCACGGCGTTCATGTTGTTGAGCGCCTTGGTGTAGACGTCGCCGTTGCAGTTCATCCAGACCTGGTTGTGGTCGCCGCCGACGGGCGGTTCCGTCGGATACTTCACGGTCTTCGCGACGTGCGTGCGCCCCAGCTTCCCCTTCCACGTCTTCACCCCGTCGGCGCCGGTGACGAACTTCCCGGAGGCTTTGGAGTCGGCGGCGGAGGCGTCGTCGCCGGACTGCGACCTCACGACGAACACGCCGCCGGCGACGAGCGCGACGACGGCGAGGACGCTGCCCCCGATCACGAGGAACCGGCCTCGTCGCTCACGAGCCTGTTCGGCCCGCCGCATCTCCTCTATGCGCGCCTTGCGCGCCGCACTGCCGGTGGTGTTGGCGGAACCCATGAGGCCTGTCCTTCTGGGGAAAGGGGGGAACTGACGAAGGGGGAACTGACGAACGGGTCCGCTGATCGTAATGCGGCGCACGGGATTGTCGTAGACGGGATACGGACGGGGCCCGAGATAATTTGAACCCGAGATGCGCATTATCTACGCTTCGTCTCATGCGGCTGTTGCGATCCACCGACCTGGCACTGCGCGTCCTGATGCGTCTCGCGGTGACGGGCGAGAACCCGCAGGTCACTCCCACGACCCGGGAGGTGGCCGCTGCGATGGAGGTCCCCTACACCCACGCGGCGAAGGTCGTCGCCGAGCTCCAGCACATGGGGCTGCTCGAGGCACGGCGCGGCCGGGGCGGCGGCCTCGCCCTCACCGGACCGGGCCGCGAGGCGTCGGTGGGCGCCGTCGTCCGCGCCTTCGAGGGGGACGGCGACGTCGTCGACTGCGAGGGCGGGCCGGTCCCCTGCCCCCTGAGTTCGGCCTGCCGCCTGCGAGGCGCTCTGCGCCGGGCTCAGGAGGCGTTCTTCCGCTCCCTGGACCCGCTCACGCTCGCGGACCTCGTGACGGGGCCGACGGGCCCGCTGCTGCTGGGGATCCCCGGACGGGCCTGACCCGGGCGGCGCCCCGGGGCCCCGACCGGCCGGCTTCCGGCCCGCCTGCCGGGTGCGCGGCGGCCGACGGGCCGCGTCAGCCCGCCGTCGCCAGCCACAGGTCGGGGCCGAACACCTCGTAGTGAACGTCCGCGGGGGCGACCCCCTTCGCGATCAGCTGCGCCCGCACCGCCCGCATGAAGGGGAGCGGGCCGCACAGGTACGCGCGCGTGCCGGGCGCGACCGGCACGTCGGTGAGGTCGGTCAGCCCGGTCCGGGCGCCCGCCGGCGCCTCCCGCTCGTACCAGAGGTGCAGGGAGGCGTCCGGCAGCTTCGCCGCGTGGGCCTCGTGGTCCCTGCGCAGGGCGTGGTGCGCGGGGGAGCGGTCCGCGTGGAGGACGGTGACGGGCGTGTCGTGCCCGACGGCGGCGAGGTGGGCCAGCATGGCGACGATCGGGGTGACGCCGATGCCGGCCGAGGCCAGCAGCAGCGGGGCGCCGCCGGCGTCGTCGAGGACCAGGTCGCCGTACGGCTCGGAGAGCTCCAGCACGTCGCCTTCGCGCACGCGCGCGTGGAGGTGCTGGGAGACCTCGCCCTCGGGCGTGAGCGTGCCCGCGGCGGACGTCTCGCCGCCGGCCACGCGCTTGACGCTGATCTGCCGCAGCTCCGCCCCCGGCGCCCCCGAGAGGCTGTACTGGCGTATCTGACGGGCCCCGTCGGCGAGCGTGGTGCGGACGGACACGTACTGGCCCGCACGGAACTCCCGGGCGGGCGCCCCGTCCCGCGGCCGCAGACGGAAGGTGACGACGTCCGCGGTCTCCTCGAAGCGCTCCACGACCTGCCACTCCCGCCACTGCCGGGCCCGAGGGCCGCCGTCCCGCTCCTCGCGGAGCCGCCGCTCGACGGCGATCAGCGCGTTCGCCATCAGCCAGTAGACCTCGTCCCAGGCCGCCGCCACCTCGGGGGTGACCGCCTCGCCGAGGACGTCCACGATGGCGGCGAAGAGATGCTCGTGGACGACCGGATACTGATCGGGCGCGACGCCCAGTGAGGCGTGCTTGTGGGCGATCCGGCCGAGCATCGCGTCGGGCCGGTCCCCGGGGTTCTCGACGAGGTGTCGCGCGAAGGCGGCGATGGAACCGGCCAGCGCCTGGCGCTGCGTGCCGGCCGCCTGGTTGCCCCGGTTGAACAGGTCGCGCAGCAGCTCGGGGTGGGCGGCGAAGAGTCCGGAGTAGAACCGCTCGGTGATGTCGCCGATGGCCGCGCCCACCACGGGGAGGGTGGCGCGGACGGTGGCTGCGGACTGTTCGGACAGCATCAGGGCTCCTCGAGCTCATGGGGTCACGGGGGTTCGCCCCGTGCGGCCGTTCGGCACCCTAGTTAAAGTTGCATTTGAGATGCAAATTTATTGACAGGGGGCAGACGGAGGGGGAAAAGGTTCGGCAACGAGACGATCCGCATCACGCCCGAGGGCGACGTGCCGATCAAGCTCCCGGCCCCGCTCGCCGACCTGGCGAACGCCCGGCACGGCCGGTACGTACTCGCTGCCAGGCTGCGGTTCCCTTGCCGGGGGCAGGAGTGGGCCGACCGCGTGGAGGCGAACCGGGCTGTGGCCTACCGCATCCTCTACGACACCGGGCGCGGCCGCTGGCGCGTGGACGCCTCCTGGCAGGTCCCACCCACCGCGACCATCCCATTCCAAGCCGCCCTCGCCGACGGCGTGATCGGCGTGGACACCAACGCCGACCACCTCGCCGCATGGCGCCTGGACACCCACGGCAACCCGATCGGCCGGCCCCGCCCGTTCTTCTACGACCTGTCTCAAGGCTCCCAGCACCGCGACGCCCAGGTACGGGCACGCCCTCACACGGCTGCTGAACTGGGCCAAAGCCTGCGGCGTCCAGGCCATCGCGGTCGAAGACCTCGACTTCCAGGCCGAGAAAACCAGAGAGAAGCACGGGCGCAAGCGCCGATTCAGGCATCTAATCTCCGGTATGCCGACCGGCAAGCTCCGCGCCCGGCTGACCTCCATGGCCCACGCCACAGGCATCGCGATCATCACCGTGGACCCTGCCTACACCAGCCGCTGGGGCGCCCAGCACTGCCAAAAGCCGATGGCCGGCCCCGCTCGTAGGACCACCCGGCACGATGCGGCAAGCATCGCGATCGGACGACGCGCCCAGGGACACCCGATCCGGCTGGGGGCACCTCCCAGGCCCTTGAGGCACTGGGGGAGGACGGCGCCGCCCCGTGCACACCAGAGCGATGTGCACGGGCATCGGACCATCCAGGCCCGACCGGGCGCCCCTGGGCGTGAGGGACCCCGCCCCCGCATCCCCGGACCACGGACACGATCCGTGCCGCCGGACGCGGCGAGTACGCGGGCAACCAGGACATCCACAACCGTTCGGAATGTCCGCAGTGACCAGGTATGGTTCCAAGACTCACTCCTGCTTACTGATTAGGAACGGTCGGGCATTACGGATGCCGGTCCGAGCAGGCAAGATGGGCGGCAGAGCAGGACACCCGCCGGACACGAGGCGTTCAGATCCGGGTCGCCGAGGCGATCATGGTCGGCAACGCGCCCGAAACGGGGATGTGGTCTGATGCTCAGGTGCCCGACCGCCGCTCCACGGGACCGGAGGCAGGCGGCCTGACCAGCAAGGATGGGGAAGCGGAAGATGGACAAGCAGCAGGAGTTCGTGCTCCGGACGTTGGAGGAGCGCGACATCCGGTTCGTACGGCTGTGGTTCACGGACGTGCTGGGCTTCCTCAAGTCCGTCGCCGTGGCCCCCGCCGAGCTCGAGCAGGCCTTCGACGAGGGCATCGGCTTCGACGGCTCCGCGATCGAGGGCTTCGCCCGGGTCTACGAGTCCGACATGATCGCCAAGCCGGACCCCTCCACCTTCCAGGTCCTGCCCTGGCGCGCGGAGGCCCCCGGCACCGCCCGCATGTTCTGCGACATCCTCATGCCGGACGGCTCCCCGTCCTTCGCCGACCCGCGCTACGTCCTCAAGCGGGCCCTCGCCCGCGCCTCCGACCTGGGCTTCACGTTCTACACCCACCCGGAGATCGAGTTCTTCCTGCTGAAGGACAAGCCGACCGACGGCTCCCGCCCGACCCCGGCCGACAACTCCGGCTACTTCGACCACACCCCGCACAACATCGGCATGGACTTCCGCCGCCAGGCGATCACCATGCTCGAGTCGATGGGCATCTCGGTCGAGTTCTCCCACCACGAGGGCGCCCCCGGCCAGCAGGAGATCGACCTGCGCTACGCCGACGCGCTCTCCACGGCCGACAACATCATGACGTTCCGCCTGGTCATGAAGCAGGTCGCGCTGGAGCAGGGTGTCCAGGCGACCTTCATGCCGAAGCCGTTCAGTGAGCACCCCGGCTCCGGCATGCACACCCACCTCTCCCTCTTCGAGGGCGACCGCAACGCGTTCTACGAGTCCGGCGCGGAGTACCAGCTGTCCAAGGTCGGCCGGTCCTTCATCGCGGGCCTGCTGAAGCACGCCGCCGAGATCGCCGCCGTCACCAACCAGTGGGTCAACTCCTACAAGCGCATCTGGGGCGGCTCCGAGCGCACCGCCGGCGCGGGCGGCGAGGCTCCGTCCTACATCTGCTGGGGCCACAACAACCGCTCCGCCCTGGTGCGCGTGCCGATGTACAAGCCCGGCAAGACCGGCTCCGCGCGCATCGAGGTCCGCTCCCTCGACACCGGCGCCAACCCGTACCTGGCCTACGCCATGCTGCTCGCCGCCGGCCTCAAGGGCGTCGAGGAGGGCTACGAGCTCCCGCCGGGCGCCGAGGACGACGTCTGGGCCCTGTCGGACGCCGAGCGTCGCGCCATGGGCATCGAGCCGCTCCCGCAGAACCTCGGCGAGGCCCTGACCCTGATGGACCGCAGCGACCTCGTCGCCGAGACCCTGGGCGAGCACGTCTTCGACTTCTTCCTGCGCAACAAGCGCCAGGAGTGGGAGGAGTACCGCTCCGAGGTCACCGCCTTCGAGCTGCGGAAGAACCTGCCGGTGCTGTAGGGGCAGGCCGGGCGGTGGTGCAGCGCCGGCTGCACCGTGGAGGGCACGGCCGACCGCCGTGCCCTTCCTGCTGTGCCGGGCCCCGGGCCGCCGGTGGGCCGCCGCCGGGCATCGCACCCGCCCCACCGTGATGCCACCCCTTGCGTTCTGGGGTCGACATGACAGACTTACCATGCACACGTCATTATGTTGCCCCCTTTTGGGGCACTTTAGGGCGTTATTTCTTGTAGGGTTTGCTGTGATTGCGGCGCTGGACTTGTGGTAGCTCAACAGGGTCAAGCGGCAATATCCGCGCCTACTGTTGGTTGGGTGGCGGGCTGCTCCAACAGCCCACCACCCGGGGTGTGTGCTCTGGTTACCTGCTGGCCAGCAGGTAGGCGATCAGGGCCATGGCCCCTATCGTGAGGAGAATCACGATCAAGCGGACGGTCCGGTTGTCTTCTTCGATGGCCTTCCGGACCGTTCGCCAAAATTCGTCACCCATGAGCTACACCTCCCTCCTATGAGAGGTGCCTCAATCCTCCAGTTGCGCCCAGGGCAACTGCGCCTGTGGACTACGACCAAGTACCGCGGGGAACTTTGTCGTCAGTCTCCAGTGACGGAGCCTCAGAAACGCCGGATCGTCGCGTCCGCGACCTCGCGAAGAGGTCGTGCCCGAGCCATGCCGGACGGGTGGAGCCCGCCGGTAGCGCCACGAGTCGTGAAGGGCTCTGTCCGTTGCCCTCAACATGCTTGTTTCACGCAGGGGTTGGCCCGCCGGAGTTGTCATGGCCGAGGGCGACCGCCATGACGCGGCAGCACGTTCATTCCTGTCGATCCCCCGCCCATGCGCCCGGCGGGAGGCGCGATCCAGCCCTGGACGACACCCGCGACGCTGTGGATGAGCGGTGTGGGGCTTCGGGCGCACAGGTGCGTGAAGTCGCCGCCGTCAGGGACCGTGATGGACCCTGACGGCGTGCGTGGAGGACTGCGGGACGGCCTGCAGTGTTACGGCCGGTGGTTTCACTCCCTCACCGGATGGCACGCCAGGTGTCCGGGCCGGTGACGGACTTGACCAGCCAGATCGTCAACTGGCGCGCACTCCTGAAGAGATCTGCCGCGAAATACTTGAGATCCCGGTAGGACTGGTTGCGGAACATCAGGTAGGTGCCGGCCGTGGTCATCCAGGGGGCGAGCAGAAGCACGTAGTCCAGGACGTCTGTCCCGCTGATTCTCCCGAGCCCGCCGGCGAGCACGATGCCGGCGGCGGTCAGCAGCTGCACGGCGGCCCGGGCGGGGGTCCCGCCGGCAGCCGCCATGGCCGACGCCCCCGCCACGCCGGCGGCCGACACCCACCACACGGTCCCGGGGGCGGTCGTGTTTCCTGCCAGATGCACGGCGAGTGGTCCTCCGGCGGCCGCGGACACCCACAGGGCCAGATTCCACGGCGCGAACAGCGCGCCCCGGCTCGCAAGGATCTTCACCTCACCGCAATTCAGGGCGGAAGGGGCCGCAGGGTGAGGATCGGGATGCGTACTGATCACCGGACCTCGGACGTACCGCAGCAGGATGCCCAGATTGGGCTTTCCCCTCAGTTCCCTCCCCTGGTACCAGACCCCGCCGGCTGACGCGCGACAGTAACTGGTGGCTTCCAGAACCCAGGTCAGAAGGACGAACATGATGCCGAACGCGTACGAGAAGACCGTGCCTGTGTAGACGAGAGGATCACCCAGGGGAATTCCCGCCGCGTAGACTCCGACCAGGAAACGCAGCGCATATCCGGTTCCTACCGTCAGCCAGATCGCCTTGGCGAGGCGTGATCGCCCCCGGGGAGTCGTCGACGGGGCCTGCGACGACGTGCGAAGCAGTTCATAGAGCGCCGCCACGGCGAACACGGCCGCCAGGAAAACGAGCGTGAACGCGATTTCTCCCGTCGCGTACCCCAGGAGAACCGCTGTGACCACCCGGGCGAATGCGACCCCGAGGCTCCATCCGACGATGAAACGCAGTCTCCCCCGGTCGCCCGAATACGGCAGACGCAGCCGCGCCCGCGCTTGGGGATGGGCCGCGTCGGCGGCCACCCCCCGGATGTCGTTCCACTGATATCGCGCGGAGTACACGAGATACTCCGCGATCACCATGCACGTCAGCAGCGTGGTCCAGTCGAACGGCGTCCCGCGAGAAGCTGAGACGGCGAGGAAGACAAGCGGGATGAACAGGAGCTTGCTCCAGTCCTCCGGCCTCGGGAAGACGAGGTAGGAGACGATGCCGCGCCCGGTGTTCGTCCCGCCGGCGGCATTGGTCAGCAGCGGCAGGGCGGATCTCGCCTGAAACTGCTGCGCGACCCTGACGAAGGTCGTCCGGGCCCCGAGCGTGGCGCCCGCCACCTCCGAAGCGAGAAAGGCGAAGGCCACTCCGTACAGGAGAAGCATGGACAGCGTGTAGTAGCCGTCGAGCTTGACGGCTATGTACACGGTGAATCCGGCGAACACCAGGAAAGTGACCGACAGGACCAGGAACGACAGGACGCGGTATCCGGAACGCCCCCGGCGCATGGTGGTGACTTCGGTGATCAGCTCGAAATAGGAAGCCGGCCGGATGGGGGAGATGGACTGTAATTCCGTCAGCGGAATCTGGGCGTAGCCGCGGAGCTCTCGTTCGAGTGCCCGGATGTAATAGCTTCGAATGGAAGAGACCGCGCCCAGCAGTTGCAGGAAAGCCAGTGCCGCCAGTGGCACGGACGGCGCGGCAGCCAGAAAGAAATCCGGAACCCGCTTGCAGTCCTCTGCGTCGCTCAGCTGGCAGGTGTCGCTTACGATGGTGGCTATCACCGCAAGCAGCGCGACGGCGATACTCGCCACCGCTGCCTGGATGTTGGAGAAGGTGCGCTCGTCGTCCCGCGCCATCTCGTAGTCCATCTTGAGGATGTCGAATCTGTTCGCGTCGTCGTTCGGGTCGGACAATCTGTGAGCCCCTGTGTTCGGTGACCTGAGCTGCCCGTCGACGGCCCAGGAAAGACTCCCCACCCCGGTCCCGATCACGGTCCCGGAGGCGGTTACTCGGTGCTTCGCCACCGAGGCCGGACAAGGGCCGACGGTCACATACCGTCGGCCCTTGCCGCACCCCCGGGCGGCCCGTTGGCTGCCCGGGGTTTCCGGCTCGGGGCTACTGTGCGGACAGTTTGGCCAGGACCTGGTGGAGTGGTTCCGTCTTGCGGCGGCGGTACTCCTGGACCGCCCAACCGTTGCCATCCGGGTCCTTGAAGTACATGAAGGTCGCGCCGTCCTGCGGGGCGAACTGCTGGGGTTCGGTGACGTCCAGCCCCCGCGCGGTCAGCTCCTCGTACGCCGCCTTCGCGTCCGTCACGCAGAGCTGCATGCCGTGGTACGTGCCCGGTCGCGGGGTGCCCGTCGGGACCTGGAGGCCGTCCACCAGGGCGATCGAGCAGCCCGAACCGGGCGGGGTGAGCTGCACGATCCGTACGCCCTCCATCACCTCGCCGTCGAGATCGACGTGGAAGCCGACCTTGTCGCGGTAGAACTCCTTGGCCCGGTCCACGTCCGACACCGGCAGGAGGAGCACTTCGAGGGTCATGTCCATGGGTGACTCCCTTGTCGTCCCTGTGCGCGGCACCCGCAGGCGGTTGCGGCGCGCCTTTCCACACAGAACCCGAAACCGGGCCGGAGCGCCACCGTGAGGCGGGGGTTACGCTCGACTGCGGACGACCTTGATCGCACGAGGAGGCCTGGGATGATGGCGCCGGGGCGCAGAAGCAGCACCTTCACTCGGCTGTTGCGGCACGGCTTCACCGACCCCTCCGCCGCCGAGCGGCTGCTGGACGGACCCGAGCTGTCCCCGGTGCGCAACGACCCCTTTCTGCTGGAGGCGCTGGCCGCCACCGCCGACCCCGACCTCGCCCTGCACGGCCTCGTCGGGCTGGTGGAGGCCCAGTCCGGGCCCGCCGCGAGACGCGAACTGCTCGACACCCTGATCGCGGCCAAACCCCTGCGGGACCGGCTGCTGGGCGTGCTGGGGGCGTCCGCCGCCCTAGCCGACCACCTCGCCCGGCATCCGCGGGACTGGGAGGCGCTGGTCACCTACGAGCCGCGGGACCTGCACCCCGGCGTGGAGGAGTTCGAGCGCGGACTCGCCGAGGCGGCCGACCCGGTGTCGCTGCGCGTCTCCTACCGGCGCTGCCTGCTGTCGATCGCGGCCCGCGACGTGTGCGGGACGACCGACGTCGCCGAGACGGCCGCCGAGCTCGCCGACCTCGCCACCGCCACCCTGCGGGCCGCCCTCGGCCTGGCCCGCGCCGCCGCCCCCGACGATGCCGCGCTGTGCCGGCTCGCCGTGATCGCCATGGGCAAGTGCGGGGGCCACGAGCTGAACTACGTGTCCGACGTGGACGTCATCTTCGTGGGCGAGGCCGTCGAGGGGGCCGACGAGGCCAAGGCGCTGCGGGCCGCCACGAAACTCGCCTCGCACATGATGCGGATCTGCTCCGAGACCACCGTGGAAGGCTCCATCTGGCCCGTCGACGCCAACCTGCGGCCCGAGGGGCGCAACGGCCCGCTGGTGCGGACCCTCAGCAGCCACCTCGCCTACTACCAGCGGTGGGCCAAGACCTGGGAGTTCCAGGCCCTGCTGAAGGCGCGGCCGGTGGCGGGGGACCTGGAGCTGGGCGCGGACTACGTCGCCGCCGTCGAGCCGATGGTGTGGAAGGCGGCCGAGCGGGAGAACTTCGTCGTCGACGTGCAGAACATGCGACGCAGGGTCGTCGAGAACATCCCGGTCTCCGAGGTCGAGCGCGAACTCAAGCTCGGGCCCGGCGGACTGCGGGACGTCGAGTTCGCCGTCCAGCTGCTGCAGCTGGTGCACGGGCGCGCCGACGGCTCGCTGCGCAGCGGAACCACGCTCGACGCCCTGCAGGCGCTCGCCACTGGCGGCTACATCGGACGTGCCGACGCGGTGCAGCTGGACGCCGCATACCGCTTCCTGCGTTCCATGGAGCACCGCATCCAGCTCTACCGGCTGCGGCGGACCCATCTGGTCCCCGAGGACGAGACCGATCTGCGACGGCTCGGCCGCTCGCTGGGCCTGCGCACCGACCCGGTCCCCGAGCTGGGCCGGGAGTGGAAGCGGCACGCGTCCGTCGTGCGACGGCTGCACGAGAAGCTGTTCTACCGGCCGCTGCTCGACGCGGTGGCCCAACTCGCCCCCGGCGAGACCCGGTTGAGTCCGGAGGCGGCCCGCGAACGGCTCGTCGCCCTCGGTTACGCCGATCCCGCCTCCGCACTGCGCCACCTGGAGGCGCTGGCCTCCGGCGTCTCCCGCAAGGCGGCCATCCAACGCACCCTGCTGCCCGTCCTGTTGGGGTGGTTCGCCGACTCCGCCGACCCGGACGCCGGCCTGCTCAACTTCCGCAAGGTCTCCGACGCCCTGGGCAAGACCCCTTGGTATCTGCGGTTGTTGAGGGACGAGGGGGCCGCGGCGGAGAACCTCGCCCGGGTGCTGTCCGCCGGGCGGCTCGCCCCCGACCTGCTGATGCGCGCACCGGAGGCGGTGGCACTGCTGGGCGACGGCGACGGCGGTGGTCTCGAGCCGCGCGGGCGCGCCCTGCTGGAACAGGAGATCCTCGCTGCGGTACGACGCGCCGACGGGGCTGTGCAGGCGGTCGCCGCCGCGCGCGGGGTCCGCCGGCGTGAGCTGTTCCGCATCGCCGCCGCGGACATCGTCGGCTCCTACGGCACCGAGGCACAGCCCGTCGAGGCCGACCAGGGAGCTCTCGTGGACCTGGTCGGCGGCGCCGTGTCCGACCTCACCGCCGCCACGTTGTCCGGCACCCTGCGCGCCGTCGTCCGCGAGGGCTGGGGCGACACCCTCCCCACTCGTTTCGCCGTCATAGGCATGGGGCGCTTCGGCGGCCACGAACTGGGCTACGGCTCCGACGCGGACGTCCTGTTCGTCCATGAGCCCCGGGACGGCGTGGACGAGCGGGAAGCCGCCGAGGCCGCCAACAAGGTCGTCTCGGAGATGCGCAGGCTCCTGCAGATCCCCAGCGCCGACCCACCCCTGCTCGTCGACGCCGACCTGCGTCCGGAGGGCAAGTCCGGGCCGCTCGTGCGCACGGTGAAGTCCTACGCGGCCTACTACCGGCGATGGTCGCTGGTGTGGGAGTCGCAGGCGCTGCTGCGCGCCGAAGTCGTCGCGGGGGACGAGGAGTTGGGGAGCCGGTTCCTCGAACTCGCCGACCCCCTGCGGTATCCGGCGGGCGGGCTGGCCGAGGAGGCCGTGCGGGAGATCCGGCGGCTGAAGGCCCGGATGGAGTCGGAGCGGCTGCCCCGGGGCGCCGACCCCAAGCTGCACACCAAGCTCGGCCCGGGCGGCCTGTCCGACGTCGAGTGGACCGTGCAGCTGATCCAGATGCGGCACGGCGCGACGCATCCGGGGCTGCGCACCACCCGCACCCGGGCGGCGCTCACCGCCGCCCGCGACGCCGGCCTCATCCCGCAGGAGGAGGCGGCGACGCTGGACGAGGCGTGGGTGCTGGCCACGCGGGTGCGCAACGCGGTGATGCTGGTGCGCGGCCGCGCCGGCGACACGTTCCCCTCCGACCCGCGCGAGCTGGTCGCGGTGGGCCGGTACCTCGGCTACGGCCCCGGGCGCGTCGGCGACATGCTCGACGACTACCGGCGCACCGCCCGCCGGGCCCGGACCGTGGTGGACGAACTGTTCTACGCGGGCTAGCGCGGCTCCGGCCGACCCCGTGGGCAGCTTGCGGGGTCCGGGTCGGTGTGTCGGGTCGGGGGTCGGGAACGGGGGCGCCGGGTCGCTCGCGCCGGTGACGCGACCCGCTCGCGGGCATCACCGGCGGGGGCGCCGCGCTGCTCCCCAGCGGTTCGCGAGGGGCGCGTTCGGCGACTTTATGAGCTGCTGGACGACGGCAGGGGCGGGCGGGGGCGACGGGCCGGGCTCAGCTGTCGGTGCTGCGGCTGACCGGCCGTGCGCCCGGAGGATCGCCCGGCGTGCGCGCGTCAGGTGGGTCGCCCGGCGTGCGCGCGTCCGGGGAACCCTCCCGCTCTTGCGCGCCGGAAGCGCCGCCCGGCGTTCGCGCCAGGGGGGAGCCGCCGGGCGTTCGGGCGTCGGGGGAGCCGGCGCGGTCACCCGGTGTGGTGGCCTGGTGGCGCTGCCAGGGGCGCCGTCGCCGTCCCGTGGCCCAGCCTCCGTCTCTGTCCTCGCCCCCGTCGCGCCGCCGCGTGTCCGGAACGGTCCTCGGCAGGGCGTACGGCAGGGCGCCGTACCAGAGTCGGGCCACGGCGAAGCCGAAGGCGAGACAGAGGAGGCCGCCGACCGCGTCCAGCCAGAAGTGGTTGGCGGTGGCGACGATGACCACCAGGGTCGCCACCGGGTAGAGCAGGCCGAGGACGCGCACCCAGGGAAGCCGGGCCAGGGCGAAGACGGTCAGGCCGCACCACACGGACCAGCCGATGTGCATGGACGGCATGGCCGCGTACTGGTTCGACATGTGTTTGAGGTCGCCGGACGCCATCGACCCCCACGTCTGGTGGGCCATCACCGTGTCGACGAAGCCGCCGCCCGGCATCAGGCGCGGGGGCGCCAACGGGTACAGGTAGTAGCCGACCAGGGCCACCGCCGTGGTGGCGAACAGGACGAGACGGGTGGCCGCGTAGCGGCCCGGATGGCTGCGGTAGAGCCACACCAGGACGACCAGCGTGACGACGAAGTGCAGCGTCGCGTAGTAGTAGTTCATGCTCACGATGAGCCAGGTCACCGAGTTCACCCCGTGGTTGACCGACTCCTCCACGGCGATGCCGAGACCGTGCTCGACCCGCCAGATCCAGTCGGTGTTGCGCAACGCTTCGGAACGCTGTTCCGGGACCGCGTTGCGCACGAGGGAGTACACCCAGTAACTCACCGCGATGAGAAGGATCTCGAACCAGAGGCGTGGCCGGCGGGGACTGCGGACGCGTTCGAGGCGACGACGCCGGGTCGGGGCCGTGACGGCCTGTGGAAGGGCCTGGTCGCGGCCTTCCAGCGGCGTCACAGTCGATTCACCCATGGACCCAAAGTCTGCCAGAAAAGACCTCTTCGTCCGATCATCCCGCGGTCGGGTTCGTTTTGCACGCCTTACGGCGATCGGACCCCGTCGTCTCCTCCCGGCGTACAGGAGCGCGTCCAGGTTCCTCCGCCCTGCGGAGGATCCGCCTGCGGACGGTTCTCGCCCGAGCGTGAGGAGTCACAACCGACCACAACCGCTTTCACCCTCATCAGCGGGTTGCGAAAGCGGGTTGCGAAAGCGGACCGTGACAGCGGGTCGCGAAAGCAGACTGTGACAACAGGTTGCGAAAGGCGTTGCGAAAGCGGGCTGCCGACCTCAGCGGCCGGACACGTCCTGGGCGCGGGCGCGGTCGCCCGGGGCAGATGCGGTGGAACCCCGCACCACCAGCTCCGGCATGAACACGAACTCGCTGTGCGGCGCAGGCGTCCCGCCGATCTCCTCCAGGAGCGTGCGGACGGCGGCCTGGCCCATCGCCGGCACCGGCTTGCGCACGGTCGTCAGCGGCGGGTCGGTGAAGGCGATCAGCGGGGAGTCGTCGAAGCCGACCACCGAGACGTCCCGGGGGACGGCGAGGCCGCGCTGTCTGGCCGCCCTTATCGCGCCCAGCGCCATCATGTCGCTGGCGCAGACGATCGCCGTGCAGCCCCGGTCGATCAGGGCGTTGGTCGCCGCCTGGCCGCCCTCCAGGGTGTACAGGGAGTGCTGGACCAGCTCGGTCTCGATGGTCTCCGGGTTCAGCCGCAGCTGCTCCTGCATGGCGCGCACGAACCCCTCGATCTTGCGCTGGACCGGCACGAAGCGCTTGGGGCCGAGAGCCAGCCCCACCCGGGTGTGCCCGAGGGAGACGAGGTGGGTCACCGCCAGGGTCATCGCCGCACGGTCGTCGGGCGAGATGAACGGCGCCTGGACCTTGGGGGAGAAGCCGTCGACCAGGACGAAGGGAACGCCCTGCGCGCGCAGCTGCTCGTAGCGCTGCATGTCGGCCGTGGTGTCCGCGTGCAGTCCGGAGACGTAGATGATGCCGGCGACGCCGCGGTCGACCAGCATCTCGGTCAGCTCGTCCTCCGTGGAGCCGCCCGGGGTCTGGGTGGCGAGGACGGGGGTGTAGCCCTGGCGGGTCAGCGCCTGTCCGATGACCTGGGCCAGGGCCGGGAATATCGGGTTCTCCAGCTCTGGCGTGATCAGCCCGACGAGCCCCGCGCTGCGCTGGCGCAACCGGACCGGGCGCTCGTAGCCCAGGACGTCCAGAGCGGCGAGCACGGACTGGCGGGTGGTGGCGGCGACACCGGGCTTGCCGTTGAGAACGCGGCTGACGGTCGCTTCGCTCACCCCCGCCTGCGCAGCGATGTCGGCAAGCCGTGTGGTCACAGGGGTGGACTGTACCGGTCGGGTGCCGACTTGCACACCGATCGGACGCCGCGGGCGACCTGTCGGACGGCCCGCTCCGGCCTGCTGCGTCATCGCGCTCCCTCATGAAAGTGATGGCAAGAGCTTGCAGAGTCTTGCACAGCGGTGGCGTGCCCCGTCGCGGGGCCGTTCAACCGCGACAACAACGGTCTCACAGCGGTCGAGCAGAGGTCACGCCAGGGTCACGCGCGGATAACTTCGGAGGGTTCTTGCACTTTTTTTCTGCAAGGTCTTTCGTGCCGCTTGCAGGGCTGTTACGTTCACGTCGCTCGACGGCGGCAACGGCGCGTCGGAGCCGGCGGGAACAGCGGACGGGACCGCTTCCCGCAGCTATACGGGCTCTCACCCTCAAGGAGAAACTCATGCGGCGTGGCATAGCGGCCACCGCGCTGGTGGCGTCCCTCGCCCTCGCGGCGACGGCCTGCGGCGGAGACGACAGCGGCAGCGACGACTCGTCCGGGCCGGTCACCATCACCTGGTGGGACACCTCCAACGCCACCAATGAGGCGCCGACGTACCAGGCCCTGGTCAAGCAGTTCGAGGCGGCCAACAAGGACGTCAAGGTCAAGTACGTCAACGTGCCCTTCGACCAGGCGCAGAACAAGTTCGACACGGCCGCCGGCGCGTCCGGGGCCCCGGACATCCTGCGCTCCGAGGTCGGCTGGACCCCCGCCTTCGCCAAGAAGGGCTACTTCCTGCCGCTGGACGGCACGGACGCCCTCAAGGACCAGTCGAAGTTCAAGTCCAACCTGCTCGAGCAGGCCAAGTACGAGGGCAAGACGTACGGCGTCCCGCTGGTCACGGACACGCTCGCGCTGGTCTACAACAAGGACCTCTTCGCGAAGGCCGGCATCACCGCGGCCCCCAAGAGCTGGGACGAGCTGAAGACCGCCGCCGCCACCGTCAAGGCCAAGACCGGCGTCGACGGCTACTGGGGCTCCACCCAGGCCTACTACGCGCAGTCGTTCCTCTACGGCGAGGGCACCGACACGGTCGACGCCGACGCCAAGAAGATCACCGTCAACTCGGCGGCCGCGAAGAAGGCGTACGGCACCTGGCTCGGCCTCTTCGACGGCAAGGGCCTGCACAAGGCCGACACGACCGCCGACGCCTACGCCCACATCCAGGACGCGTTCGTCAACGGCAAGGTCGCCGCGATCATCCAGGGTCCCTGGGAGATCACGAACTTCTACAAGGGCAGCGCCTTCAAGGACAAGGCCAACCTCGGCATCGCCACCGTCCCGGCCGGTTCCACCGGCAAGGCGGGCGCCCCGACCGGCGGCCACAACCTCTCGGTCTACGCCGGCTCCGACAAGGCCCACCAGGCCGCGGCGCTGAAGTTCGTCGACTTCATGACCTCCGCCGCGTCCCAGGCGACCATCGCCCAGAAGAACTCGACGCTGCCCACCCGCGACGACGCCTACACCGCCGCCGTCAAGGCCGACCCGGGCATCGCCGGCTACCAGACGGTGCTGGCCGCCGCCCAGCCGCGCCCGGCGCTGCCGGAGTACAGCTCGCTGTGGGGTCCGCTGGACACCGAACTGCCCAAGATCGCGGGTGGCAAGGAGACCCTCGACAAGGGACTGGGCAACGCCGAGCTCGCCATCGCCAAGCTGGTGCCCGACTTCAGCAAGTGAGCCCGAGCGGCCGCCGGATCTTCCACATCATGGAGGGGAGAGATCCGGCGGCCGCCGGCCTGCGAGCCCCGAGCCGCAGCCCCCGTCGACGATCCAGCGTGAAGATCCAGAAGGTGTCGAACCATGACAGTCGCCATCGACCGTGCGACCGGCAAGCGCCGCGGTGACCGTGAGCCGGGGTCCGGGCCGGCCGGCCGCCTCAGGCGCGGCTACCAGAAGCACTGGTACGCGTACGCGATGATCGCCCCGGTGGCGGTCGTCCTCGGCGTCCTCGTGCTGTACCCCCTGGCGTACGGCCTCTACCTGACGCTGACCGACGCCAACAGCCTCAACACGGCCCGCACCATCGGCGTCAACCACATCGACGCCACCTACAAGTTCATCGGCCTCGACAACTACGCCGACATCCTGTGGGGGCCGACGGCCTACGACCGCTTCTGGTCGCACTTCCTCTGGACGATCGTGTGGACGGCGGCCTGCGTCGCCCTGCACTACGGCATCGGACTCGGCCTCGCCCTGCTCCTCAACCAGAAGCTGCGCGGGCGCACCCTGTACCGGCTGATCCTGGTGCTGCCGTGGGCGGTGCCCACCTTCGTCACCGTGTTCGGCTGGCGGTTCATGCTCGCCGACGGCGGCATCATCAACTCCGCGCTGGACTTCCTGCATCTGCCCTCGCCGCTGTGGCTCGAGGACACCTTCTGGCAGCGCTTCGCCGCGATCATGGTGAACACCTGGTGCGGTGTGCCGTTCATGATGATCTCGCTCCTCGGCGGGCTGCAGGCCATCGACGCCTCGCTCTACGAGGCCGCCGAGATGGACGGCGCGAGCGCCTGGCAGCGCTTCCGTTACGTCACCCTGCCGGGACTGAGGTCGGTCAGCTCCACCGTCGTCCTGCTGGGCGTCATCTGGACCTTCAACCAGTTCGCCGTGATCTTCCTGCTGTTCGGCAACACCGCACCGGACGCGCAGATCCTCGTCACCTGGGCCTACTACCTCGGCTTCGGGCAGCAGCCGCGTGACTTCGCACAGTCGGCCGCGTACGGCATCCTGCTGCTGGCCATCCTGATCGTCTTCACCTCGTTCTACCGCCGCTGGCTGAACCGCAACGAGCAGCAGCTCGCGATCTGAGGCAGGAGTTCCCATGAGCAGCACCACAGTCGAGACCTCCGCCGCCAGGAGCGAGCAGCGTTCCGCGAAGACGCCGCGCCGGGCCCGCCGCCGCGGAGAGAACAGCCTCGCCGGCTCCCTCGCCTCGCACGGCGTCCTGGTCGTCGCGAGCCTGATCGCGCTCTTCCCGATCGCCTGGCTCGTCTATCTGTCCCTCGGCCCGGACAAGGACGACTACCTGCACCCGGGCGGCATCTGGGGCAAGATGACGTTCGCCAACTACACGTTCGTCGTCGAACACACCGAGTTCTTCAACTGGTTGAAGAGCTCGCTCATCGTCACGCTCGGCACGACCGCCATCGGCGTGCTCATCGCCGCCACCACCGGCTACGCCGTGTCCCGCATGCGCTTCCCCGGCTACAAGAAGTTCATGTGGGTGCTGCTGGTCACCCAGATGTTCCCGGTCGCCGTGCTGATGGTGCCGATGTACCAGATCCTCTCGGACCTGCAGCTCATCGACAACTACCTCGGCCTGATCCTCGTGTACTGCACGACGGTGATCCCGTACAGCGCCTGGCTGCTCAAGGGGTACTTCGACACCATCCCCTTCGAGATCGACGAGGCGGGACGCGTGGACGGGCTCACCCCGTTCGGCACCTTCTTCCGGCTGATCCTGCCGCTCGCCAAGCCCGGGCTCGCGGTGGCCGCCTTCTACAACTTCCTCACCGCTTTCAGCGAGGTCGCGTTCGCCTCGACGTTCATGCTCAGCGACGACAAGTACACGCTCGCCGTCGGCCTGCAGTCCTTCGTCAGCGAACACGACGCCCAGCGCAACCTGATGGCCGCCACCGCGGTGCTGATCGCGATACCGGCCGCCGTGTTCTTCTACCTCGTGCAGAAGAACCTCGTGACCGGCCTGACCGCGGGCGGCACCAAGGGCTGAGCGCCCGACGCTCCCTCGGACTCCCGCGCGGCCTGCCGCGCGGGCGGCGGCCGCGGTGTCCTTCCGACCCCGCCGGCACCGCGGCCGCCTCGTTCCCACCCGCCGCCCGACCCGAAAACCCCATGACCACCACTCCGTTACGTACCAAGGACGTCATGAGCCAGCAGCCCTCCGCAGCCCCGGCCCCCGCCCCCACCTCGGCCGTCGCCACCGTCGCCCAGCACCACGACTGGTGGCGGGACGCGGTGATCTACCAGGTGTACCCGCGCAGCTTCGCCGACAGCAACGGCGACGGCATGGGAGACCTGGAAGGCGTACGCTCCCGTCTCCCGTACCTGCGCGACCTCGGTGTGGACGCCGTGTGGCTCAGCCCCTTCTACGCCTCGCCGCAGGCCGACGCCGGCTACGACGTCGCCGACTACCGTGCCGTCGACCCGATGTTCGGCAACCTGCTCGACGCCGACGCGCTGATCCGCGACGCCCGGGGACTGGGCCTGAGGATCATCGTCGACCTGGTCCCGAACCACTCCTCAGACCAGCACGAGTGGTTCAAGCGCGCGCTGGCGGACGGCCCCGGCTCGCCCCTGCGCGACCGCTACCACTTCCGCCCCGGCAAGGGCGCGGACGGCGAACTCCCGCCCAACGACTGGGAGTCCATCTTCGGCGGCCCGGCCTGGACGCGGGTCACCGAGCCGGACGGTTCGGCCGGCGAGTGGTACCTGCACCTCTTCGCCCCCGAGCAGCCCGACTTCAACTGGGAACACCCGGCGGTCGGCGACGAGTTCCGCTCGATCCTGCGCTTCTGGCTGGACATGGGCGTCGACGGCTTCCGCATCGACGTCGCCCACGGCCTGGTCAAGGCGGCCGGTCTGCCCGACCTCGGCTCCCACGAACAGCTCAAACTGCTGGGCAACGATGTCATGCCGTTCTTCGACCAGGACGGCGTCCACGAGATCTACCGCCAGTGGCGGCTGATCCTCGACGAGTACTCGGGAGGGAAGGGGCCCGAAGGGCCATCCGCAGAAGGGCGGGGGCGGGAGACGGGTGGGCGCATCTTCGTCGCCGAGGCCTGGACCCCGACCGTCGAGCGCACCGCGAACTACGTCCGCCCCGACGAGCTGCACCAGGCGTTCAACTTCCAGTACCTGAGCACCGCGTGGGACGCGAAGGAGCTGCGCGAGGTCGTCGACCGCACACTGGAGGCGATGCGCCCGGTCGGCGCGCCCGCCACCTGGGTGCTGTCCAACCACGACGTCACCCGGCACGCCACCCGCTTCGCCAACCCGCCCGGCCTCGGCACCCAGATCCGCACGGCCGGCGACCGCGCGCTGGGCCTGCGCCGCGCCAGGGCGGCGAGCCTGCTGATGCTGGCGCTCCCCGGCTCGGCGTACGTCTACCAGGGCGAGGAGCTCGGTCTGCCGGACGTCGTCGACCTGCCCGACGAGGTGCGTCAGGACCCGGCGTACTTCCGCGGCGCGGGCCAGGACGGCTTCCGCGACGGCTGCCGCGTCCCGATCCCGTGGACCCGGGAGGGCTCCTCCTACGGCTTCGGCGCCGGCGGCAGCTGGCTGCCCCAGCCCCCGCACTGGGGCGAGTTGAGCGTCGAGGCGCAGGAAGGCGTGCCGGACTCCACGCTGGAGCTGTACCGCACGGCCCTCGCCGTCCGCCGGGCCCGGACCGACCTCGGCGCCGGTGACTCGGTGGAGTGGCTGAAGGCCCCGGAGGGCGTACTGGCCTTCCGCCGCGGGGAGTTCGTCTGCGTGACGAACACCTCCGGCGAGTCGGTGCGCACCCCGGTCCACGGCCGCATCCTGCTCGCCAGCGGCGAGGTCGCGGAGGCGGACGGCGAGGTGAAACTCCCCGCGGACACGACCGTGTGGTGGACGACCGCCTGACCCACGGCGTCCTCACGCCTCCTGCACCGGTCCGCCGGGCCCGCCGCTCCCCACGGAGCGGCGGGCCCGGCGTCATTTCTTTCCGTTCCTTCACGTCGCCCCTCTGCCCTTTCCGGTCGGCGTTCCCTTAACATCACGCCACCGCAAGGTTTCTGAAAGATTTCAGCAAGAGCCTTCAACGACGAAGGAACCCCACGATGACACCCAGCAGACCCCTCACGGGCGCCCTCGCCCTGGCCGCCGCGGCGGCCGTCGTCCTCCCCGGCGCCCCCACCGCCTCCGCCGCCCCACCCGGCGTCAAGGACGTCACCGCCGTCCTCTTCGAGTGGAACTTCGCCTCGGTCGCCAAGGAGTGCACCAGCGCACTCGGCCCCGCCGGCTACGGCTACGTGCAGGTCTCCCCGCCCGCCGAGCACATACAGGGCGCGCAGTGGTGGACGTCCTACCAGCCCGTCAGCTACAAGATCGCGGGCCGGCTCGGCGACCGCACGGCGTTCCGGAGCATGGTGAACACCTGTCACGCGGCCGGCGTGAAGGTCGTCGTCGACACCGTGGTCAACCACATGGCGGCCGGCAGCGGCACCGGGACCGGCGGGTCGTCGTACACGAAGTACGACTACCCCGGCCTGTACTCCTCGCACGACTTCGACGACTGCACCGCCCAGATCTCCGACTACACGAACCGCTGGAACGTCCAGCACTGCGAACTCGTCGGGCTCGCCGACCTGGACACCGGCGAGGACTACGTCCGCAGGGCCGTCGCCGGGTACCTGAACGACCTGCTCACCCTGGGCGTGGACGGCTTCCGCATCGACGCCGCCAAGCACATCGCCACGGCCGACCTCGCCGACATCAAGTCGCGGCTGACGAACCCGGGCGTGTACTGGAAGCAGGAGGTCATCTACGGCAGCGGAGAGGCCGTTCAGCCGACCGAGTACACCGGCAACGGGGACGTCCAGGAGTTCCGCTACGCCTACGACCTCAAGCGGGTCTTCAACAACGAGAATCTCGCCTACCTGAAGAACTACGGTGAGGGCTGGGGCTACATGAACGGCTCGGTCGCCGGCGTCTTCGTCGACAACCACGACACCGAGCGCAACGGATCGACCCTGAACTACAAGGACGGCGCGAGCTACACCCTCGCCAACGTGTTCATGCTCGCGTATCCCTACGGGGCCCCGGACGTGAACTCCGGCTACGAGTGGTCGAACGCGGACGCCGGCCCGCCCAACGGCGGTAACGTCAACGCCTGTTGGCAGGACGGCTGGAAGTGCCAGCACGCCTGGCCGGAGATCTCCCGCATGGTGGCTTTCCGCAACGCCACGCGTGGCGAGCCGGTCGGCGACTGGTGGGACAACGGCGGCGACGCGATCGCCTTCGGTCGGGGCTCGAAGGGGTACGTGGCCGTCAACCACGAGAGCGGCTCGCTGAGCCGGACCTTCCAGACCGGGCTGCCCGCGGGCGCCTACTGCAACATCCAGAACAACACGACCGTCACTGTGAACTCCTCGGGGCAGTTCACGGCGACGCTGGGCGCCAACACGGCGCTGGCGCTCTACGCGGGCAAATCCACCTGCTGAGGGAGCCGTCGGGAGCAAGGGTCGTGAAAGTTCTTTCTCGGCCTTTCATGACCCTTGCTGTAAAGCTTGCGTCGGCGATACGGTCGCGCGGACGCCCGGTGACGCAGCCGTCCCGGGCGCAGGGGTCGGACCCGACAGAGCCGCAGCCGCAAGGAGTTCCCGCCTGTGATACCGAGATGGCCCGCGCCCCGGACGCGCCGCACCGCCCACGCCGCACGGGTGGCCGCCGTCACCGTGGCAGCCCTGGCCGCCGCACTGGTCCAGCCGCTCGCCGCGCGAGCCGACAGCCCGCCCGCGCCGCCCTCCGACGCCAGGCTCGCCGCGGAGCCCGCCCGGCACGACGACACGCGTGAGCAGTTCTACTTCGTCATGCCGGACCGGTTCGCCAACGGCAGCACCGCCAACGACCGCGGCGGACTGACCGGTTCACGCCTGACCACCGGCTACGACCCCACCGACAAGGGCTTCTACCAGGGCGGCGACCTCCAGGGCCTGACCCGGCGCCTCGACTACATCAAGGGCCTCGGCACCACCGCGATCTGGATGGCCCCGATCTTCAGGAACCAGCCCGTGCAGGGGACCGGAAAGGACGCCTCGGCCGGCTACCACGGGTACTGGATCACCGACTTCACCCAGGTCGACCCGCACTTCGGCAGCAACAAGGACCTCGAGACCCTCATCGACAAGGCCCACGCCAAGGGCATGAAGGTCTTCTTCGACGTCATCACCAACCACACCGCCGACGTCGTCGACTACCGGGAGAAGTCCTACGACTACCTCTCCAAGGGCGCGTTCCCGTACCTGACGAAGAACGGCGAACCGTTCGACGACGCCGACCACGCGGGCGGCGCGACGTTCCCGGCGGTGGACGCCGCCTCCTTCCCGCGGACCCCGACGGTCCCCGCCGCGAAGAAGAACGCCAAGGTCCCTTCCTGGCTCAACGACCCGACGATGTACCACAACCGCGGCGACTCCACCTACGCCGGCGAGTCGACGACGTACGGCGACTTCTCCGGCCTGGACGACCTGTGGACCGAACGGCCCGAGGTCGTCAGCGGGATGGAGAGGATCTACCAGCGCTGGGTGCGCGACTTCGACATCGACGGCTTCCGCATCGACACCGTGAAGCACGTGAACATGGAGTTCTGGACCCAGTGGGCGACGGCCCTGGACGCCTACGCCAAGAAGCAGGGCCGTGACGACTTCTTCATGTTCGGCGAGGTCTATTCCGCCGACACGTCGATCACCTCGCCGTACGTCACCCGGGGCCGCCTCGACGCGACGCTCGACTTCCCCTTCCAGGAGGCGGCCCGCCAGTACGCCTCCCAGGGCGGCAGCGCGAAGAAGCTCGCGGCCGTCTTCGGCGACGACTACAAGTACACGACCGACAAGGCCAACGCGTACGAGCAGGTCACCTTCCTCGGCAACCACGACATGGGCCGCATCGGGTACTTCCTGAACCAGGACGACCCGAAGACGACCGACGCCGAACTGCTCGCCAAGGACGAGTTCGCCAACGAGCTGATGTTCCTCAGCCGCGGCAACCCGGTCGTCTACTACGGCGACGAACAGGGCTTCACCGGCGCCGGCGGCGACAAGGACGCCCGCCAGACCATGTTCGCCTCCCGCACGGCCGACTACCTCGACGACGACGAGATCGGCACCGACCGCACCCACGCGAGCGACGCCTACGACACCGGCGCGCCGCTGTACCGCCGGATCGCCGCCCTGTCGAAGCTCCGCAAGGCCCACCCGGCCCTCGCGGACGGCGTCCAGACCGAGCGTTACGCGGCCGACGGGGCGGGCGTCTACGCCTTCTCCCGCAACGGCCTCGGCAAGGACGCGACCGAGTACGTGGTCGCCTTCAACAACGCCGGCACGGCGAAGCAGGCGACGTTCGCCACCGGTTCCGCGAACACCGCGTTCCGCGGGATCTACGGCACCGGCAGGACGGTCACCGCCGGCGCCGACGGGAAAATCACCGTAACCGTTCCCGCAGGTTCGGCCGTCGTGTTCCGGGCCGCCCGCAGGCCGCAGGCCCCCGCGACCAGGCCGACGGTCTCCCTGCACGCCCCCGCCGCGGGCGCCACCGGCACCGTCGAGCTGAGCGCCGACGTCGCCGGCGGGCAGCTCGACCGGGTCGTCTTCGCCGCCCAGACCGGCAACGGCGGCTGGCGGACCCTCGGCTCCGCCGACCACGCCCCCTACAAGGTCACGCAGACCATCGGCGAGGACGTGCCGGCCGGCACCGCCCTGCGCTACAAGGCCGTGGTGATCGACTCGGCGGGCCGCACCGCGAGCGCGACGGCGACGAGCGTCACCGGCGCCCCGCCCGCCGAGGTGCCGCCCACCGCCTCCTCCCGTGACTACGCGATCGTCCACTACAAGCGCACCGACGGCGACTACGCCGACTGGAGTCTGTACGCCTGGGGCGACCTGGCCGACGGCGAGGCGACCACCTGGCCCGCCGGCCACCCCTTCACCGGCCGGGACGCCTACGGTGCCTTCGCCTACGTCAAGCTCAAGCCGGGCGCCTCGAGCGTCGGCTTCCTCGTCATCGACAAGGACGGCGACAAGGACGTCTCCGCCGACCGCACGATCGACGTCACCGCGACCGGCGAGGTCTGGATCGAGCAGGGCTCCGCGGACGTCCGCACGCAGCGGCCCGCATATCCGGCGCAGGACACGGCCAAGGCCGTCCTGCACTACCACCGCGCCGACGGCGACTACGACGGCTGGGGTCTGCACACCTGGACGGGAGCAGCCAGCCCCACCGAGTGGTCGCGCCCGCTGAAGCCCGCGCGGACCGACGCCTACGGCGCGGTCTTCGAGGTGCCGCTCGCCGCGAACGCCACGGGCCTCAGCTACATCCTGCACAAGGGCGACGACAAGGACCTGCCCTCCGACCAGTCCCTCGATCTGACGAGCACGGGCCACGAGGTGTGGCTGCTGAACGGCCAGGAGGAGTACCTGCTCCCGCAGCCCGCGGGATCGGCCGCCGCGCTCGACCTCACCACCTCCAAGGCGGTCTGGATCGACCGGAACACGGTCGCCTGGAACGGCTCGCCGGCCGCCGCCTCCACCCAGCTGCTGTACAGCGACAAGGGAGCGATCGCCGTCGAGGACGGCACACTGACCGGCGCGGCCAAGTGGCTCCGGCTGACGAAGACCACCCTCACCGACGCCCAGAAGGCGAAGTTCCCGCACCTCGGGGCCTACACCGCCTGGTCCGTCGACCCGCGGGACCGCGCCCGGGTGCGTGCGGCGCTGACCGGCCAGGTCGTGGCCTCGCAAAGGGCCGTGACCGGAGCGGTGCTGTCGGCCACGGGGGTGCAGATCGCCGGCGCGCTCGACGACCTGTACGCCGGGGCCACCGCGGCCCGGCTCGGGCCGACCTTCCACAAGGGCCGCCCCACGCTGGCGGTCTGGGCCCCGACGGCCCAGCAGGTGTCACTGGAGCTCGGCGGCTCCACCGTGAAGATGAAGCGGAACGACGCGACCGGCGTCTGGTCCGTGACCGGCCCCAGGTCGTGGAAGAACAAGCCCTACCGGTACGCCGTGACCGTGTGGGCTCCCGGCGCCGCCAAGGTCGTCGTCAACAAGGTCACCGACCCCTACTCGGTCGCCCTCACCACCGACTCCGAGCGCAGTCTCGTCGTCGACCTGGACGACAGGTCGCTGGCGCCGGGCGGCTGGTCGACGCTGGCCAAACCGAAGGCCGTCCCGCTCAAGGACGCCCAGATCCAGGAACTGCACGTCCGGGACTTCTCCGTCGCGGACACCACCGTCCCCGCGCGTGACCGGGGCGGCTACCTGGCCTTCACCGACCGCGGCAGCGACGGCTCGAAGCACCTGCGGGAGCTGGCGGCGGCGGGCACGTCGTACGTCCATCTCCTGCCCGTCTTCGACATCGCCACCATCGCCGAGAAGAAGGCCGACCAGGCCGCCCCCGCCTGCGATCTCGCCTCCTACCCGGCGGACTCCGAGAAACAGCAGGAATGCGTTTCCGCGGCCGCCGCGAAGGACGCCTACAACTGGGGTTACGACCCGTACCACTACACGGTCCCCGAGGGGTCCTACGCCACCGACCCCGACGGGACGGCCCGTACCGTCGAGTTCCGCAGAATGGTGAAGGCGCTCAACGAGGACGGCCTCCGGGTCGTCATGGACGTCGTCTACAACCACACGGCGGCGAGTGGACAGGCCCGCACCAGCGTCCTCGACCGGATCGTGCCCGGCTACTACCAGCGGCTGCTCGCCGACGGCTCGGTCGCCAGGAGCACCTGCTGCGCGGGCACGGCGACCGAGAACGCCATGATGGGCAAGCTGGTCGTCGACTCCGTCGTCACCTGGGCCAAGGAGTACAAGGTCGACGGCTTCCGCTTCGACCTCATGGGACACCACCCGAAGGCCAACATCCTCGCCGTGCGCAAGGCGCTGGACGCGCTGACCCCCGCCGAGGACGGTGTCGACGGCAAGAAGATCATCCTCTACGGCGAGGGCTGGAACTTCGGCGAGGTCGCCGACGACGCCCGCTTCGTGCAGGCCACGCAGCGGAACATGGCGGGAACCGGTGTCGCGACGTTCTCCGACCGCGCGCGGGACGCCGTCCGCGGCGGCGGGCCGTTCGACGAGGACCCCGGCGTGCAGGGCTTCGCCTCAGGCCTCTACACGGACCCCAACGCGTCCAAGGCCAACGGCACCCCCGCCGAGCAGCGGACGCGACTGCTGCACTACCAGGACCTCATCAAGGTCGGGCTGTCCGGGAACCTGGCCGCGTACCGCTTCTCCGACGCCGACGGCAAGGAGGTCACCGGTGCCGAGGTCGACTACAACGGGGCCCCGGCCGGCTACGCCGACGCACCCGGTGACGCCCTCGCGTACGCCGACGCCCACGACAACGAGTCGCTGTTCGACGCCCTCGCCTACAAGCTGCCGGCCGGCACCTCCGCCGCCGACCGCTCCCGTATGCAGGTCCTCGCCCTGGCGACCGCCGCCCTCTCCCAGGGCCCGGCGCTGTCCCAGGCCGGCACCGACCTGCTGCGCTCGAAGTCCCTGGACCGCAACTCCTTCGACAGCGGCGACTGGTTCAACGCGATCCACTGGGACTGCGCGGCCGGCAACGGCTTCGGCCGCGGACTGCCGCCGGCCGCCGACAACGCGTCCAAGTGGAACTACGCCAAGCCCCTGTTGACCTCGGTCGAGGTGGGCTGTCCGCAGATCACGGCGGCCTCCGCGGCCTACCGGGATCTGCTGAGGATCCGCACCACGGAGAAGGCGTTCTCCCTCGGTTCGGCGGCCCGGGTGCAGGAGCATCTGTCCTTCCCGCTGTCCGGCGAGAAGCAGACGCCCGGAGTGATCACCATGGAGCTCGGCGACCTGGTCGTCGTGTTCAACGCGACGCCCACCGCGCAGCAGCAGACGGTCGGCGGGCTCGCGGGCTCGGGATACCGACTGCACCCGGTGCAGTCGGCGGGGGCGGACGCCACCGTGCGGGCCTCGTCGTACGACAGGGCGTCCGGCACGTTCGCCGTACCGGCCCGGACCGTGGCGGTGTTCGCCAGGACGACGCGCTAGCGGACCCCGCGACGCACGACCCCGGTGGAGCGGACCGAAGCCCCGGCCCGGTCTGCTCCGCCGGCGCGTCCGGCGCGTCCGGCGCGTCCGGCGCGTCCGAGGCGTCCGAGGCGTCCGGCGCGCCCGCGGGCGGCGCGAGCCGGTGAACCTTTCCGGCGGCACTAGGGTGATCCCCGAGACCTAGAACAGGAGTGCCCATGCCGCAGATCACCGTCGACTACTCGAGCACCATGGCCCCGGCCTTCGACCGCGCCGGCTTCGCGCGGGCCCTGCACGCCTCGGTGGTCGAGATCGCTGCCGCCAAGCCGGAGGCCTGCAAGACCCTGTTCCGGCCGGCCGAGTTCACCGCGTTCGGCTACGACGACCCCGAGGAGCGGGGGCACGCCGTCGTGCACGTCACGCTGGGGCTGCTCGCCGGCCGCACCGACGAGACCAGGACGAAGTTGACCGAGACGGTGTTGGAGCTGCTGCGCGCGCATGTGGCGGACGGCGGTTTCGTGCTGCACGCCTCCGCCGAGGTACGCGACCTCGACCCGTCGTACCGCAAGTACGAGAGCTGACGTCTCAGGAGGCGAGGGCGATGAGCCGGGCGGTCAGGTCGCCGAACGGGCCGTCGGCCGGCTCGCCGCCCAGCACGGGCCGCAGCAGCGTGCGCAGCTCGTCGTCGAAGGCGGCGCTGACGGCGGTGAGCGCCGCGAAGTCGTGCACGAGCTGGACCTCCAGCTCCTCGCGCGGGATGCGCCGCCCGTCCAGCCAGATCAGCGCGGTCGACTCGGCGAGCGAGATCCAGGAGCGGACGACCAGTTCCAGCCGCGCCGGCGGATCGGTCACCTCCAGATGCGACAGGATCTGTTCGTAGGCGATCTGGCGCACGGAGTCGACGAGTGCGTTCGTGGTCGACGAGCCGACCGCCGGACCGCCGCGCATCAGCGCCGAGAAACCGGGACCGTGCGCGTCGACGAAGTCGAAGAACCGGTGCATCACGCGCAGCAGCCGGGCGCCGAGCGGTCCTTCGTGCGGTTCGGTGAACCGTTCCGCCAGATCTTCCGAAGCCCGCTTCAACGCGGCCTCGTACAGGCTGAGTTTGCCGGGGAAGTAGTGGTAGACGAGGGGCCGGGAGATACCGGCGGCCGCGGCTATCTCGTCGATGGAGACATCGTCGGGCGAGCGCTGGGCGAACAGGTCGAGGGCGACGCCGATCAGCTGCTGCCGACGCTCCTCGACACCCATTCTGCGGCGGACCCCGGTAGTCATGCGGACACCTTACCGATCGAATCCGGACTCCAACCGACCGGATCCGTGCACGCGTTCCCCTTGATCCCTCGCACACGCGATCACTGCCCCCGCGCAGGTCCGGCACCGCGCGCTCACCGCGCGCCCCCGCGGCACGCGGCCCCGTCGACCCGGCCCGGGCCCTCAGCGCAGTCCGCTGATCGCGCGCCCGTCCGCGAGCCTGCCCTCCAGGCCGGCCTGGGCCCCCTGCTTCGCGGACACCGTCAGCAGATGCCCCTGCCCGGACCCGCGCACCCCGCCCGTCGTGCGGATGGACGCCGTCTGCCGGTCGCCGGCCGCGAGCAGGTACCAGCGGCCGCCCTTCGACTTCCACAGCACCCCGGCCAGCACGTGCGGGTCGCGCGGTCCGCACGCCGGCACGTCCCCGGCCTTCGCCACCGCCGCCCCGAAGATGCCGCCCGGGGTGTGGAACTGCGCCAGCACCCTGCTTCCGTCGCCGCGCCAGGTCTCCGCCCGGGTGCACACCCAGGACGCCGATCCGCTCGCGTCCGGCAGCGGCTGCCGGGTGTACGCCCACGCGTTGACCGTCCGCACGCCCTGACCGCGCGCGTCGGCCAGCGAGCAGGCGAACGGCGCCCAGGTCCGCAGCGCCTGGGCGCCGGTCGCCTCCCGAGGCGCGGCCGGACGGCCGGCGGTCAGCCGGGCGGGGACGAGTTCGGCGAGGTCGCTGTAGAGACGGGTGCCCAGGGCGTCGGTCAACAGGAGGACGTTCCACGTCGTGCAGGCCCCGGCGCGGGCGGCCGGGCTGGCCAGCGGCGAGGTGACGCCGTCGGTCAGGGTCAGGCCCATCACCCCGGCGCCCGGCTTCGTCAGGTCCCGCTCGCCGGCCTTCGTGACCCAGGGGGCCGTCAGATAGCGGACGTTGCCGTCGGCCCGGCCCAGCACCAGCGCGCCCGCGTCGATGCCGGACGCGCCGTCGACCCGGGCGAAGTCGAGAGCCGCGCCGGCGGTGCCGTCCTTCGGCTCGGCGTAGCGGGCGATGCGCAGCCCGTCGTAGAGGATCACCACGCGCGCGGTGTCGACCTCGCCCGCGTACAGGAGCTGGGGCGGTCCCGCGGGGCCGCCGGAGGGGGTGTCGGGGGTGGACGAGACCTGGACGGTCGCGCCGGGCCGGGCCCAGACGGCGAGCGCGCGGCGCAGCAGGGCGCTGTCACCGGTGAGCGGACCGCGCGCGGGCCACACCGAGAAGTCGGTGCGGGGGGAGGTCTTCCAGGCGGCGGGGGAGATCTTCACCAGCCGCCCGGGGTCGAGGGCGGCCTCGGCGGCCGGATTCTGCGCGTAGGCCGGAGCGGCCGCGCCGTCGGGCCCCCAGCCGTCGCCGGGCAGCGCGACCAGTGCGCCGCACACGGCGAGCGCGGCCACGGCGGCGAGGGCCGCCCTGCCGTGCTGGCGCCGGCGCGTCAGGTCGGTGGGCCGGGCCTGCAGCGCGCAGGGGTCGAACTCGGGGGAGCCGAGCAGCGGGTACTGCGCGGCCGGGACCTCGGCGGCCTCGCGCAGGGCCGCCGTCACGTCGGATCCGTGGACGCCGGACCCGGTCAGCACCGCGCGGACATCGCCGTCGGGGAGCTTCTCCAGCCCGCGCAGGACGCAGGCGGCGCGGGCCGGTCCGGACAGGTCGGCGAGCCGCTGGTCGAGGGCGAGCTCGTCGGCGCCCCCGGAGCGGGGGAAGAGGCGCAGGCCCCACACCTGGGGGAGCAGCGGCGGCAGTTGCGCGCGCTTCGGCCATGCCCGCAGTCCCGTCGGCGCCCCCGCCTCCAGCGCGGCACTGACCACCTGGAGCCGGACGTAGGCGTACCCGGGGTCGCCGTCGCGGCCGGTGGACTGGGCGGGAATGACGGGAGCGGAGGCGCGGCGGCGCGGCAGGGCGCGCTGCACGAGGGCGTGGGCGGTCAGGACGCGCCGGCCGCGGCCGAGCGTGGGCGGCAGCACCAGATAGGCGAGCCGCACGAGACGCGGATAGTGCTCGACGAGGGCGGCCTCGGCCTGCTCGACGTCGATGGTCCGGCCGGCGGAGGACCGGGGTGCGGGGCGGGGGGCGACATCTCGTGACTGCACGTCCACCAGAACGAGCGAGCCGGGGGATGGTCACCCCTGTGGAGCAACGGCCGTGCATGGGGCACACCGGGTATTTTGAGCGCGCCGGGCACGGGAGCCGTATCCAGGGCGAGGCTCTTGCAGGGAGGAACAGATGAAGGTGACCCGACCGATGCTCGCCGCGGCGGCCGCGGCGGCGGCGCTGCTGCTGGCGGGATGCGGATCCGGCGACAAGGAGGCCGCCGCTCCGAAGACGGCGACCGGCAGCCTGGAGCACATCGCCGCCGAGGTGAAGTGCACCCCGGACATGCAGACCGACGCGGACGAGATCCGCCAGGCCGTCTGCAAGAACGCCGACGGCAAGTTCATCCTGGCGACCTTCGCCACCGACCGCGGCCTGCGCGAGTGGATCAACTCGGCGAAGGACTACGGCGGCCACTACCTCGTCGGCCGCAAGTGGGTGGCCGTGGGGGAGAGCAGCACGGTGACGGCGCTGCGCACCACGCTCGGCGGCGACATCGAGGAGGGCACCGACCACGGCGCGCACAAGGAGTCCGGCGGCGCGACCCACTCCAGCCACTGAAGTCCTCCGCGCGATGGCGGAGGCCGGAACGCGGAGCACGGGGCGTGCGAGCAGCAGACGGACGGCAGACGGACGGACGGCATACGAAAACCGGCGGTGGGATCTCCCACCGCCGGTTCTCGTATGCCTGCTAGGCCGGTGCTACTGGCACTGCTGGCCCTTGTTGACGCAGTTCGCGATCTTGTTGTTCAGCTGCGCGTTCATCACGTTGATGAAGTCGTCGTGGTCGGTGGACGGCTTGTGGAGCTGCTCCGGGAAGCCGTCGACCGCGTAGGCGTTCTTGACCTGGCCGTTCTGGATGACCGGGGTGGGAACGGCGTACACGAGACGCATGGTCAGCTGCGGGATCGCCTTGAAGCCGTTCTGGCAGTTGCCGTTGGCGTCGGCGAAGGCGACGTGCGTGCGGTGGTTGGCCGAGTCGATGTTCTTGCCGTCCCAGCAGCTCTGGAAGGCGAACGTGCGGACCACGTTGCTGCCCTGGGGGCAGATCGGGTACTGCTCGGTCAGCTGGACCTTGTTCTCGAAGCCGGTGCAGCTCCAGTGCGCGTTGGCGTTGGCCAGACCGTTGGTGGTGGTCTTGGCGTCACCGGTGATGATGCGCAGGAACTGCGGCATCGCGACGACCTTGGCCTTCGGGCTGCCGACGAACTTGATCTCCGCCTGCTTGGCCTTCAGGACCTTGCCGACGTTGCCTTCCTTGCCACCGCCGTCCCGGTTCTGGTCGAACTCCTTCGTGCCGTCCTGGACGCGCAGCACCGGCCAGTAGTAGGACGACTTGTCCTGCTGGTTCTGGCAGGAGGTCTGGGCGGCCGCGAACGTGTTGTTGTTGGCGAAGGCGTCGTTCGACTGGTTGCCGACGTAGTCGTGCAGGTGGTGCGCGCCGTTGGTCACGCCGGGCGCCACGATGACGTTGTCGGTGTTGAACTTGTTGTTGGCGTTGACGCCGCAACGGGTGGTGAACGTGCCGGTCGAGGCCTGGCCGTTCTTGCGGGGCTTGGCCTTGACGTTGGCCTGGACCTTCGTGATGTCGACGAAGTCCGACGCCACGGGGCCGTTGCCGGCCTGACCGCCGTTGCCGCCCTGCTGGCCGCCGTTGTTCTGCTGGCCGCCGTTGTTGTTGTTCTGGCCGCCGTTGTTCTGCTGGCCGCCGTTGTTGTTCTGGCCGCCGTTGTTGTTGTTCTGACCGCCGTTGTTCTGCTGGCCGCCGTTGTTGTTGTTCTGCCCGCCCTGGCCGGCGTTGGTGTTGTTCGCCGCCTGGGTGGTGCAGGCCGCGAGCTGGCTCAGCGAGTTGTCGAACTGGCCGCCGGCGCGCTGGATGTTGATGCGGATGCGGTCGATCGTGGCCCCCCGCTTCTCCTTGAGGGGGCCGACGATCGCGTTCTGGACGAAGCCGGCGTCGCCGGCCTGGGCCTGACGCGTCGACGCGAGACGGGTGTACGCCTCGGTGATCTGCTTGTCGAGGTTGGCCAGCTCTGTCGCGACGCCCTGCTTGGCCCCGTTGGGCACGCTCGTCAGCTTCTGCCCCACATCCGGGCAGGAGATCGTGGCGACCTGCGCGGCCGCGTTGGCGGCCTTGGTCTGGTTCTGACCCGAGTTATTCGATTCGTGCGCCGAAGCGTAGAAGTTCGCCCAGATCAGCCCGCCCCCGCCGAGCGCTAGGGCCGCCGATGCTGCCACGGCCTTCGTGGCCATCGACGAACGGCGTTTACGTATGTTGCGTCCCATGGAACTCCTCTGACTTCCTTGCGGGGCAGCATCGAGGCGCCCGACAGGAGTGAAGCTGAAGCTGCTCCCTCCTTTACGCACGACGCTTCACAGGTGTTCAGCCCGCTCAGAAATTGATGAGAGTCCCGTACGGCGAAACAACCCCAAAACCACCGCGCGACACACCAGTTGGCGGGCTCAGCGACCCCGGTCCAGGTAGGCCAGCACCGCCAGTACCCTGCGGTTGTCGTCGTCGGAGACCTCCAGGCCCAACTTCACGAAGATGTTCGCGGTGTGTTTGGCGACGGCCCGCTCGGTCACGACCAGTTTGCCCGCGATCGCCGCGTTCGACCGTCCCTGCGCCATCAGTTCCATGACGTCCCGTTCGCGCGGGGTGAGCCGGTCCACCGGACCCCGCCCGTCGTGCGAGCGCCGGGCCAGCAGCTGCTGGATCACCTGGGGGTCCATCGCCGTCCCGCCGGCCGCCACCCGCCGTACGGAGTCCACGAACTGCTCCGCGTCGAAGACCCGGTCCTTCAGCAGATAGCCGACGCCGCCGCTGCCGTCCGCGAGCAGTTCGCGCGCGTACAGCTGCTCGACGTGCTGGGAGAGGACGAGCACCGGCAGCCCGGGCCGGTCCCGGCGGGCCCGGAGCGCGCACTGCAGTCCCTCGTCCGTGTGCGTGGGCGGGAGCCGGACGTCGACCACCGCGACGTCCGGCTCCAGTTCGGCGAGGGCCCGCTCCAGCTCGGGCCCGGTCTCGACGGCGGCGGCGATCTCGAAGTCGTAGGCTTCCAGCAGCCGGACGAGACCGTCCCGCAGCAGGAAGAGGTCCTCGGCTAGGACAACACGCAAGGGATCTCCATGGTCACCATGGTGGGACCGCCGGCAGGAGAGCTGACGGCCAGGACGCCGTCGAATGTACCCAGTCGCCGTTCGAGGCCGGCCAGCCCCGTGCCCGCCCCGACCGCCGCGCCGCCTTTGCCGTTGTCGGTGACGGAGATCCGCAGACTGCCGTCCGAGTGACGCAGGTCGACCCAGATCCGGTCCGCTCCGGAGTGCTTGACCGCGTTGGTGAGCGCCTCGCTCACCGCGAAGTAGGCCGCCGACTCCACCGGCGCCTCGGCCCGGCCCGCAAGTTCCACGTCGACCTCCGTCGTGACCGGCAGTCGCAGCGCCAACGCCCGCACGGCGTCGCCCAGTCCGCGTTCGGCGAGCACCGGCGGGTGGATGCCGCGCACCAGGTCGCGCAGTTCGGAGAGCGCCTCGGCGGACGACTGACGTGCCTGCGCGAGCAGTTCCTTGGCCTTCTCGGGGTTCTTGTCGACGAGCATCTCGACGGTGCCGAGGTCCATGCCCATCGCCACCAGCCGGGCCTGGGCGCCGTCGTGCAGATCCCGCTCGATGCGCCGCAGCTCGGCGGCGGAGGTGTCCACGGCGTCCCGCCGGGTCTCGGTCAACACCCGCACGCGTTCGGCGAGTTCGGCCTGACTGGGGGAGAGCATCGCCTTGGTGAGGCGGAAGTGGACCTGGAAGGCGCTCACGGCGTACCGGTGGGCGACGACCAGGATGACGGCGCCCAGGGCGGCGGCGGCGAACGCCGTCGTCTGGTCGCTGACCGGCACGAAGCCGTAGAAGTACGGTCCGTATTCCACGTGGGGTCCGCCCGTCATCGTCCGCCACAGCCCCAGCGGCAGCGCGAACCCCTCCAGTGGATAGAGGACCAGGACGGCGGGCAGCAGCGCGGTGACGAACCCGGCCGTCATGTCGACCGGCAGCCACCGCAGGTCCCGCCAGGTCGCGGGGTCCCGCAGCAGAGCGAAGGTGCGCGTCCACGGGTTCGCGGTCCCGGGCGCCGGCCGGTACGCCGACGGGATGCTCACCCCGCCCCACCGCTCGGCGAGCGCCCGTCGCCGGCCGGCGTAGGCGCGCACGCCCTTCACCACGTACGGCGTGGTGACGAGGCCGACCCCGATCGGTATCAGCGCCATGGACACGAGGGAGAGGCAGAAGCCCAGGATGCTCAGCGGCAGCGACACCACGGCCAGAGCGAGCCCCCGCGCGGCGGCGAGCCCCATCCCCCGTGCCCTCGAACCGACGTCGCCGCTCTTCGTGTGGGTGTTCATGCCGTCAGTCTGGCCGAGCCCGGACCGGCGGTCACTGGCCGAAGCCCCCGGTCAGGGGGTGGTGTCAGGTACACCCTCCACGCCCGCCGGGGCGGTCGCCGCGGCGAGCACCTTCGCCTCCAGCTCCGGGTCGAGGCCCTTGCGGGCCCGGTCCGGACGCTGGGGCGCGACGCCGCCGATGGACGTCAGCCAGCTCCAGGTGTCGGCGACGGTCTCCTCCACGGGACGGCAGGACAGCCCGGCTCCCACGGCCCGTGAGACGTCCGCCGCGTGCAGGGCGTCGTGCATGTCGGTGCCCGGCGGCACCCACACGGGCAGCTCGGTCCACGGCTCGATGCCGGCGCCGAGGACGATCTCCGGAGCCGTCCACCGCAGTTCGGCGTCCGAGCCGGTGGTCCGTACGCACGCCTCCAGCAGTTCGCCCATCGTGGCGTGGCCCTGCGGGCTCATCAGGTTGTACGGCCCGCTCAGCCCCTGTCCGACCGCGCCGAGGATCCATTCGGCGAGATCGCGGACGTCGATGTACTGCAGGGGCAGGCCGTGCGGACCGGGTGCGAGGACCGGGCCGCCGCGGGCGATCCGGGTCAGCCACCAGGGCAGCCGCCCGACGTTCTCGTAGGGGCCGAGGATCAGCCCGGCCCGTACCAGGACGGACGCGTCCGCGCCGAAGGCGTCGACGACCGCCAGCTCGCCGCCGCGCTTGTCCTTTACGTACTCGCTCTGTTCGGCGTCGGGGGCGGCCCCCTGCACGAGGGGGGCGTCCTCGGCGTACCCGGCGGGCGGGGCCCAGGCGTACACCGAGCAGCTGGACACGTACACGTACCGCCGGGCGCGGCCCCGCAGCAGCCGCGCCGTCTCGTGCACCGCGCGGGGCGCCGCCGACCATGTGTCGACGACGGCGTCCCAGTCGCCGTCGGCCAGGGCGGCGAGGCCCCCGGGCGCGGTCCGGTCGCCGGTCAGCGACCGGGCGCCGGGGACGGGCGCCTGCCGTCCCCGGTTGAGGACCGTCACCTCCCAGCCGCGTCCGAGGGCCGCCTCGACGACGGCCCGTCCCGCGAACTCCGTTCCACCCAGCACCAGAAGTCTCATGCCGGTGACTGTGCCCGGTGGCCGCCCGGAACGGAACCGCGCTCTGCCGTCGGCAGAGGGAACGGATCAGCGGGCGGTCGGCGGGGTGTACTTGTAGCCGACGCGGCGCACCGTCTGGATCGACTGACGGTGCCGGGCGCCCAGCTTGCGGCGCAGCCGGGCGATGTGGACGTCGACCGTGCGGCCGTCGCCGACATGGCCGTAGCCCCACACCGTGGTGACGAGCTGGTCGCGCGTGTGCACCCGGTTCGGGTGGGCGACGAGATGCGCGAGCAGCTCGAACTCCAGGTAGGTGAGGTCGAGTCGCTGTCCGTCGACCTCGGCGGTGCGCTGCACGGGGTCGACGCGCACGAGGGGTTCGCCGGCCGCGCCGGTGTCGGCGGGGGCCCGGTCCGGCACCGCCACCGGCAGGAACGGCGGCTGCTGGTCGGCCGGGACGAGCACCAGGTAGCCGACCATGGGCGGTCGGCCGGGCAGGCTGGGCAGCGTGTGCTGCGGGGCGGGCAGCCAGGTGGCGCCCGGCGGCAGGAAGTCCGCGACGTCCACCACCTCGTCCCGGTCGACGGCGCGCAGCCGGTGCCGGGCGGAGCCGCCCGGGGCGGGAGAGGCGGGAGAGGGAGCGGCGGAGAGGGAACGAGTGGTCGCCATGAGAGGTCAGCTCTTTCGCGCGAGGAGTTCGTCGGAAGGGACGTACGTCGTGCGCGCTGGCCGAAGGCCGGGGTGTACGGCTTTAGAGGGCCGGCGCGTTCGTCGCGCGGCAACACACCCGGTCGAAGTCGTGGTGCTGACGGGAGGGCCAGAAGGGCTCGAGGTCATGGCGACCCGTCGCGGTGTGCTTCTGGAAGGTGGCCATGGCCCCATTAGAGCAGACACCTGCCCGCAACAGGAGAGTCCTCTCACAGCTTGGACGCGTCCTCGGCGTGAACTCCGCCTCAGTCGGCTCCCCGAGCTCCCCGGGAGGTGCGGGGCATGCGCAAGGGGCGCCCGCCGAGTCGGCGGGCGCCCCTTGCGGGAGTTCGGGGGATCAGACCTGGCCGGCCTTCTCCAGCGCCGAGCAGCAGGTGTCCACGATCAGACGGGTCACCAGGTACGGGTCGACGTTGGCGTTCGGACGGCGGTCCTCGATGTAGCCCTTGCCGTCCTTCTCGACCTGCCACGGGATGCGGACCGAGGCGCCGCGGTTGGAGACGCCGTAGGAGTACTCGTTCCACGGGGCGGTCTCGTGCAGGCCCGTCAGACGGTCGTCGATGCCGGCGCCGTAGTGCTTGACGTGGTCGAGCGGCTTGGAGCCCTCACCGAGCGACTCGCACGCGGTGATGATCGCGTCGTAGCCCTCGCGCATCGCCTTGGTGGAGAAGTTGGTGTGCGCGCCGGCGCCGTTCCAGTCGCCCTTGACCGGCTTGGGGTCGAGGGTGGCGGAGATGCCGAAGTCCTCGGCGGTGCGGTAGAGCAGCCAGCGGGCCACCCACAGGTGGTCGGAGACCTCCAGCGGGGAGACGGGGCCGACCTGGAACTCCCACTGGCCGGGCATGACCTCGGCGTTGATGCCGGAGATCGCGAGGCCGGCGGCCAGACAGTTCTCGAGGTGCGCCTCGACGACCTCGCGGCCGAAGATCTCGTCCGCGCCGACACCGCAGTAGTAGCCGCCCTGCGGGGCCGGGAAGCCGCCCTTGGGGAAGCCGAGCGGGTAGCCGTCCTGGAAGAAGGTGTACTCCTGCTCGATGCCGAAGATCGGCTCCTGCGCGGCGAACTTCTCGGACACCTCGGCGAGCGCGGCACGCGTGTTGGACTCGTGCGGCGTCATGTCGATGTCGAGGACCTCGCACAGGACGAGGATGTCGTCGCCGCCGCGGATCGGGTCGGGGCAGGTGAAGACCGGCTTGAGGACACGGTCCGAGGAGTGGCCCTCGGCCTGGTTCGTGGAGGACCCGTCGAAGCCCCAGATCGGCAGCTCCTCGAGACCGGCGGGCTCGCCCCCGATGATCTTCGTCTTGGAACGGAGCTTCGCCGTCGGCTGGGTGCCGTCGATCCAGATGTACTCAGCCTTGAAGGTCACGGGCCACTTCCTTCGGGGGTGTGTCTGACGCACTTTGCGGGTGCTGCGGCGCTGCGGCACTGGGGCGCCGCCTGTTTGTCCCGAAGCTTGTCAACAGGCGATTTCCCGATCATTGCTCGAATGTGAACCCCGTGTTACCTGGTGGTTCTGTGGCCCGGCTCACGCCGTGAGGCGCCCGCCCGGCCCTTCGTCGCCCCCGGCGGGAGTGGCCGTCCCGGCCGGGCGGCGTCTCGTATGCGACGGGAGTGAACGGTCCCCGAGGGGGCATCCGGGCCGTCAGCCGCTCTCCGCGGCGGCCGGAGCACCCCGTCGGGAAACCGTGGATCGCGGCCCGCCTCGCGCTGCGCGCCCCGCACGCGTACGCCGCCTGTTCCTCCTCGACCCGACCCGGTGCTTCGCCGGATACGAGGCGGCGTACCTGCCGCGCGTCCTGCCGATGCCCGTGCGGCCCACCCCGCGCCGGTCCTGCTGCTCGTGGCCGCGAACAGCAGGACCCATGACGCGCACACCCTGGCGGCCCGGGCGGGCGAGGCAGTGCGGTGCGCGAACTCGGGACGACCGTCCTGCCGGACGTCTCCCCTCACGCGCTGCCGCCCGCCGCGCCCTCCGGAACGGGCCGCCGTGTCAACGGGTTCCTGTGCGGCCGGTTCCTGTGCGGCCGAGTCTCACCCCACCTTCTCGATCACGGCCCGGCGGATCAGGAACTTGCCCGGTTCACGGACGAGTTCGAAGGCCGCGTTGTTGAGCAGGGCGCAACTCCCGGAGACCGAGGTCACCTCCACGGTCGTGGACTTGTTGTTGTCCAGGTTGGTGACCTTCAGCCTGGTCCCCGCCGGGAACTGGTTGCTCGACGCGGCCGGGGCCCCGCCCTCGCCGGAGAGGGTCACCGTGGAGCCGTTGCAGACCTGCCGACCGGAGGCGGCGCCGTTTCCCGCGTTGCCGTTGTTCCCGGTGCCGCCCGCGGGGGCCGAGGCCGCCTGCGAGGGCTGGGTCGCCTGGGCGCCGCCGGTCTGGGCGCCGCCGGTCTGAGCGCCGCCGGTCTGGGCGCCGCCCGTCTGGGAGTCCTGAGCCGACTCCCCGACGGTGCACCCGGACGCCTTCTGCTGCACCTTGATCTGCGTGATGACGGCCTCGCGGTTGGCGATGCGGGCCTGGGACTGGGCGTCCGGGGCCGCCCGCTGTCCGTCGATGAACTTCTGGTTGTTGCCGAGGGCGGTGGCGAGGCCCTGGCACACCGTCGAGTTCGCGGCGGACAGCGGCGTCGCGTTCTGCGGGGTCTGGGCGGCGTTCGAGGTGTTCGCCATGGCGAAGGCGCCACCGCCCGCGACCGCCGCCGCGCTGACGAGCAGCGCGATCTTCTTCTTCGTGCCGACAGTTCTCCTGCGCGACATGCGCGCCTCCTGAGAGGTAGGGGAGCGTACGCCGCTATGTACGAGATACCGAACGAGGTTGCTCAGCGGCCCCAGGAGTCAGTTCGAGTGGCGTGCGTCACACGTCGCTACCGCTACCGCTACCGCTACCGCTACCGCTACCGCTACCGGGACAACACGTCCCGGACGGCCTCGTCGGTGCGGGCCACCACGGCGGTGCCGTCGTCGGCGGTGATGATCGGGCGCTGGATGAGCTTCGGGTGTGCGGCGAGGGCCGCGATCCAGCGCCCGCGCGTGTCCGCGTCCCGCGCCCAGTCCCTCAGCCCCAGTTCCTTGGCCGCGGCCTCCTGGGTGCGTGTGATGTCCCACGGCTCCAGGCCGAGGCGGTCGAGCACCGCCTCGATCTCGTCCTCGGTCGGGACGTCCTCCAGGTAGCGGCGGACGGTGTAGTCGGCACCCTCGGCGTCGAGCAGGGTGAGGGCGCTGCGGCACTTGGAACAGGCGGGGTTGATCCAGATCTCCATGCCGGTCACGGTAGCCCGGAAGCCGTCCCGGGAGGCGAGGCGGCCGGCGTCGTCGCGTCCCGGTGCGTCCGGTCGGCCCGCCATGCGGTCTGTTCGATTTTCTCGCCGCCTCGCCCGCCTCACCCGAACCTGCTGTGACATGGCCGCAAAACCCTTACTCACCTGGACTTTTGACGGCCCGTTCAGGCCTGCGCGATGTCAGTCCCAGGCGGTAAACTGTAAGCAGTGTTCGAGGGTTGGCCGGAGATTCCGGACCGAGCCCTGACCGCGACAGGAGGATGCCTGTGCCCGCTGCCGCACTGAAGCCGAAGCCGTTGCCGACCCAGTCCACCGCGAAGCGTTCCGTCCAGCTCGACCTGCCCTACGGGCCGGTGGTGAAGCAGGCGTTGCCGCCCGGGCGGCCGCGTGAGTGGTACGTCATGCACAACCGTCGCCTCAAGGCCATGCGCCTCGCCATCGCCCTGCTCGACCTGGGCGTGTATATGCCGAACCAGGCCCGCAACGAGCGGATCCGCAGCACGGCGGAGCTGATCGGCCTGCATCCGCCGTCGGACACGACCTGCCACATGGTGCGGGCGCTGCTGCGGTACAGCCGGTGAGGCGGGCGCCGGGCGCCGTCACACGGGACGACGCCCGGCGCTGACGCACCGGTACGCGCCGGAGCCGGTGCGGCAACCGGCGGCGGTGGACGTCCGCCTGTCGGCGCGAGCAGCCGGCCGCGGGCAGGTGGACGTCCGTCGAGCGCGCGGGCCGGTCCGCGCCCACCGGGGGGCGAGGCCCGCGTCCGGCCGGTGCGAGGCCGGCGCGCGGGTCAGCTCACCAGCTCCTTCTCCATCGGCGTCCGGAACCTCGGCGTCACCCGGGTCGGGCCCAGCCACGATCCCAGCGCCGCCGCCCGCGAGGCGATCGCCGCCTCGGCCTCGCTCCCCACACCGCGTGTGTCCAGGATCCGCCACACGATCTCCCCGTCGGCCCGCTGCGCCCACGCGCCCACCACCCGGCCGTTCCACCACACCGTCGGTCCCACGTTCCCGCTGTAGTCGAACAGGGCGGGGCGCAGCTCCGGGGCCAGATACCAGTCCCGGCCCTGCCAGCCCATCGCCGTCGGGTCGAGGCCGGGCAGCAGGGCCGCCCACGGTTCGGCCGGCCCGGGCACGGCCTCCACGTCGTCGCCGAGGACGTACCCGGTGCCCTCGTCCAGGGTCACCGCGCGCGCCCCGATCGCCGTCAGAGCGCGGCGCACCTCCGTGACCCGCCAGCCCGTCCACCACTTCAGGTCGGCCTCCGTGGCCGGGCCGCACGCGGCGAGCCAGCGCCGCAGCAGGTCCGACTGGGCCTCGGTGGCGGGCAGTTCGGGATGCCGCGGAGCGAGGGCCCAGCGGAACTGGTTCGACGTGAACGAGCCCAGCGGGCGCCCTCTGACCACCTTGCCCTCCACCCCCAGCACCTTCAACAGCCGTGTCCCCACGCTGTGCAGGCCCTCGTAGGGCTTGCCCGCCGCGTACACGAACCGCTCCCGCAGGCGCGGCTCCTCGGCGGCCAGCTCCCCCGAAGTGGCCTGCCCGAGACGGGCCAGAGCGGCCAACGCCGACTCCTCGACCTCCTTCAGCCAGGCCGCGTCGGGGGCGCCCGCCGTCGCCATGTCCTTCAGCAGCTTGGCCCGCTCCCGCGCGGCGACCACGATGCCGGTCGAGGCGTGCACGACCCCCGTCGACTCCGTGGGGAACACGAAGACCGTGTGCCGCATACCGTGCATGCGCACGAGAGTGCGGTCGGCGTACAGCGCGCGGTCGGTCTGCGTCACCGTCTGCGCAGGGTCGGCCAGCCGGGCGCCCACCGCCAGGTACACCGTCGCCGGGTCCGTGGCGTGCAGGGCGACCAGGGCGTCGGCGACCGCCTCCGGCGTCGTGCCCCGAGCCCCGGGGGCCAGCCGGTGCCGCAGGGCCAGCCTGGCCCGCCGCTCCGCCACGTCGATGTGCCGCAGCCCGTCGCCCATCCTGCCTCCGTCCCCCGTGACGCACCGCCCCGGGGCCTCGTCACGCCCGTCACCCGTTCCTGACCGCATCCTCCCCGACACCACTGACAACCGGCTCACGGACAACCGGCCGCCCGAACCGCTCCTTGCTGCACTCCCGCGCGCAGAAAAAGGAGATGCACGGTGAGTGACGGATTTCGTATTCTGAGACGCCACCCGGCCCCCATCGCCACACTCAGTCACCATCGTCGCCCAGGAAGGAGGCACGCCATGGGCACCGTCGTTCTCTCCGCGGCCGTCGTCCTGGTGGTCCTGGGATTCGGCCACCCGCTCTACTGGCTCGTCGCCGTCGCCGTGCTGTTCCTGTACGTGCGGTACGGGCTCGCAGCGGCCGCACCGACCTCGTCGTCCGCGCCCGGCCCGGCCCCGGGCCCGGCAGCCGCGCCCACCTCGTACAAGGCGTACCGCGAGCGCCGTGACCTGCAGGCCAAGTGGGAGCGCCGCTACCGCCGCGAGCGTCCGCTGCGGCACCGCCGTGACGAGGGCGCCAAGTAGGGCCGTCCGACCTGTAGGGCCGTCCGACCGCCGGACGGGCCCTACAGGCCGGGGGCTCCCCACACCGGGAACCAGCGGCTCAGGTCCGGCTCGATCCGCAGGTCGTCCGCCAGGGCGGCCTTCACCTGCAACTCCAGTGCGTTGTCGCGTCGCTGTCCCGCGCCGGGCAGCGGCGCGAACGGGTAGTAGGCGCCCCGCTTGTACAGGTACACCAGCGCCAGCCGCTGCCCGTCCGCCCCCCGGGGCCCCGCCGACGGCCCCGCGGCCCTCTCGAACCCGGCGAGGGAGCAGAGCAGTTGGGGGCCGAAGCCGTTGACCTCCATCGCGCTGTTCACCGCGTGCAGATCGTTGACCAGCAGCGCCAGCTGGTCGGGGGCGCGTTCGGAGACCAGCCAGGAGTAGCCGTAGTCGTCCCGCAGAAGCCGTACCGGAGGACCGGTGCGCTCGGTGTCGGCGTCGAGGAGCGCCTGCACCTCCCGATGCGTCTGCTCGAAGGCCGAGCCCTCGACGGTCGCGAAACACACGGCGCCCTGCCCGGTCGGGGTGAACCCGGCCGCCGCCTCCAGCGTCACCGCCGCCGAGGGCAGCGCGAACAGCTGATCGAGGTCGGGCGCGACCGGCTTCGTCCGGCCGAGCAGGATGTCCAGCAACCCCATGCCCGTCAGCCCGCCCTTCCGGGCGTGGCCGCCTCGCCCAGCTCCGCGGAGATCCGGCCCAGCTGGTCGAGCCGCTGCTCCAGGCTCGGGTGGGTGGAGAACAGCCCTGCCACACCGGGCTCGGCGCCCAGCGCCGGGGTGAAGTAGAAGGCGTTGAACGCCTGGGCCGTCCGCAGGTCCTTCGTCGGGATACGGGCGATGTCGCCGGAGACCTTCGTCAGTGCGGACGCGAGCGCCGAGGGACGGCCGGTCAGGTGCGCCGCCGCCCGGTCCGCCGCCAGCTCCCGGTACCGCGACAGGGCGCGGATCATGAGGAAGCTGAGCGCGTACACGGCCGCCGAGACGCCCATCACCGCGGCGAAGACGGCGGCGGTGTTCTGGTCCCTGCGCCCGCCGCCGAACACCTGGGAGTAGAAAGCGAACCGCACGATCAGTCCGGCGATCACACCGAGGAACGACGCGACGGTGATCACGGCGACGTCCTTGTGCGCCACATGGGACAGCTCGTGCGCGAGGACGCCCTCCAGCTCGGCCGGCTCCAGCCGCCGCAGCAGGCCCGTCGTCACGCACACCACCGCGTGCTCGGGACTGCGTCCCGTCGCGAACGCGTTCGGCATGCCCAGGTCGGAGACGGCGACCACCGGCTTGGGCAGGTCGGCGATCGCGCACAGCCGGTCGATCACGGCGTGCAGCTCGGGATACTCCTCCCGCTCCACGACCCGCCCGCGCATCGCGAACAGGGCGACCCGGTCGGAGAACCAGTACTGGGCGCCGAGCATCCCCGCCGCCACGACCACGACCAGCACCCAGGACTTCAGCAACACGATCAACGCGGCGACGAACGCCACGTACAACAGTCCGAGCAGGAACAACGTGACCGTCATCCGCACGGTCAGCCGCCGATCGCTCTGGAAACGGCTCCGCATCTGCATCACCCCGCAGTCAGGCACTCGTCCCACTGCCAGTGTGCACCGCCGCACCCCCATGAACGGCCCCGTAACGGCCCCAGGCGGAGCAAAACCTCCCTGTGCACGGCCGGTGCGGCCGCCCGGTGTCACCGGTCGGGCCGCCGGGCACCGGGGCCGCCTCCGGCTCAGAGCTCCGCAACCTGCGCGGCCCGCCTGCGCAGCTCCGGGTCCGGACCGTCGAGCAGGGCGAGCAGAGCGCCGCGGCGCAGGTCCCCGCCGCGCCGGACGAGCAGCCGGAACGCGGCGAACCGCACATGCGGGGGCCACCCGGCGCCGACCCGCTCGGTCAGCCACGGCGCCGGCACCGCCTCCGCCGAGGGGAGCACCGAGGCGACGACCTCCCGCACCACGCCCGGCGCCGGATCGTCGAGCAGCGGCCACAACCGCCGTACGTCGTCGGCGTCGAGCATCCGCAACCCGGCCACCGCCCGGGACCGTACGCGTGCGTCCGGATGCCGGGACAGCGGCCACAGCACCTCCGCGTCGGCACGCTCGCCGCACTCCGCCAGCCCGAGGACGGCCCCGGGCTCGAGTGCGCCCTCGGGCGAGAGGACGGCCCCGGGCGCAAGGTCCGCCCCGGGCGCACGGTCCGCCCCGGGCGCACGGTCCGCCCCGGGCGAGAGGACGGCCGGCGCCGCGCACCGCTCGCGGTACCAGGCGGCCGGGTCACCGCCGTGCTGCCGCACGACGTAGCGCGCGCACGCCCGCACCACAGCCGACCGGTCGCCCAGGAACCCCGCGGCCCGTTCCGGCGCCCCCGCTCGTCGCAGCGCGGTCACGCCCGCCGCGCGCACCGCCGCACCGCGGGCGGTCAGGAGCAGCCCGATCGTGTCGTCGGGGTCCGCGCCGTCGGCCGCGAGGCAGGCCAGGACGGCGTCCGCGCACAGGCGCTGGACGACGGTGTCGGGGTCCCGGTGGGCGGCCAGGGCGAGTTCGCCGGGGGAGAGGAGCTTCTGCTCGACCGCCAGCCGGTGGGCGAAGCGGCGTACGGCGAGGTCGGGGTGGGACAGGAGGCCGGTGAGCGGGCCGCGCGGCCCGGCGCGCAGCAGCTCGGTGAGCAGGTCCGCGGCGAAGCGGCCCCGCTCCCGGCGGGCGAGCAGCAGGATCAGCGGCGCGAGCGTCTCCGCGTCGGCCGGGCCGAGCCGCTCGCCCAGGACCTCGCGGGCCCGCTCCCGCACGGGCGCGGCCCAGTCGGCGCACCGCACGACGACCAGTGGCAGCAGACCGGCGTACCGGGCGGCCGGTTCCAGCGCCGCCTCGCGCGTCCGGCCGTCGCGATGACACAGGGCCAGCGCGAGCCGGGGCTCGTCGAGCAGCGACAGGTCGGCCGGCAGCGGGACGACGCGCTCCCAGTGGGCCAGACCGTCCCACGCATGCAGGTCCGGCTGTCGCGCTCCCTGGTCCAGCGCGAGCCAGGCCCGTGGACCGGCCCCGGCCACCGTCTCCCGCACGGGAGTGCCCGCCGCGAGCAGCTCCGCCGCCGCTGTCCCGCCCCGGATGTCCACCGACATTTCCCGCGCCCCCTCTAGTACGGAGCCCGGAAGCGGGCGTACCCCAGCAGCAGGATCACGCCGATCACGCAGGCGAGGACGAGCGTCGTCGACAGCCAGGACGAACGGCGGCGCGCCGCCGGGCCGGGATCGGCGCGGAACGGCACCGGCTCCGGGGGGTTCTCCTTCCACCGGGCGGCCAGCATCCGGGCCCGCGCCGAGGGCTCCTTGTGCGTCGCGGCGTCCGCCCATCTGAGGTCGAACTCGCGCTCGCTGTCGTCCTGTTCGGGCATACCTGCGACTCCCCCCGTCGAACAGCAGTGCCAGAAACCATACGACGACGCCCCCGCCCGGAAAAACCGGAAAACGGGGGCGTCGCAGTCGGCCCGTCCGACGGGGCAGGGGCCGTCCGACGGGCCGGGGCCGGTCGCACGTCCGTTGCATGGAGATCGTGTGATGCCGGTGGAGGATGAGTACTCGGTGTGATGGCCCGCCCGTGAATACCAGTGCCCGGCAAACGATTTCAGGCCGTTCCGGGGCTGTAAATCGGCCAAGCCTTGACCTTCGCAGCGTCCTCGTTGAAGATCTTTCCTGGCCCTCGACAGCGGGGGTGGAAATGGGGGAAAAATGAAGAGCTTTGGAAAGTCGATATTTTTCGGCATTTCGGGCGCCGTGCTTGCGGTCTCCGCTCTTGCCACCCCGGCAGCGGCTAACGCCCCGCAGGGCGGAATCGCTACCGTGGCAGAGGCCACCGACGGCCTCGTGATTGGGCAGCCCGTCGTCCACAAGAGGGGTGACGGCGTCAGCCCGCCGGCGGAACTGGGTAACCCCTCCGAGTGGGGCGTCGTAAAGCTGGAAATCAACGATTCGGCCGTGCAGCTGAAACGTCCGGCCGCGTTGAATGAGAATACCTGCAAGGACGTGACTCATGGCAGGTGGTGCTATGGGCAGGAGGTCACGTCGGCTGGAACCGGGAGGAAGTGCTACTCCAACTACATCGCGGACGTGAAGCACAAGTCGACGGTCAGGGTCATCAACATCGACCATTCAAGTGGCTGGGTGGCGAAGGGCGAGACTTCCTACGCCCACCACACCCAAGGTGCGGCATACACCTGCTATGCATATTACGACAATGCATAAATTTGCCCGCAGTGCTGAGGGCTGACCTCCCTCGGCTGAGTCAAGGCTCCTGTGCCGTTGAGTGAGGCGTTCGACGTCTCGACTCGCTGGCACAGGAGCCCTGTTGGTTTCCCACCGTGTCTATGAGCGCCAGGGCGTCCCGTTCCTCGCCGGCCGGGCAGCGAACAGGCCGTCGGCCGTGCCCTTCCGACGAGGAAGGACACGGCCGACGGCACACACGGCCCAGGGGAGCGGAAACCCGCTCTGACCTGGGGCGATATCACACGTCGAAGTACAGCTCGAACTCGTGCGGGTGCGGGCGGAGCTGCAGCGGGGCGATCTCGTTCGTGCGCTTGTAGTCGATCCACGTCTCGATCAGGTCGGACGTGAAGACGTCGCCGGCGAGGAGGAACTCGTGGTCCGACTCGAGGCGGTCGAGGACGGCCGGGAGCGAGGTCGGGACCTGCGCGACGCCCGCGTGCTCCTCGGGGGCCAGCTCGTACAGGTCCTTGTCGATCGGCTCGGCCGGCTCGATCTTGTTCTTGATGCCGTCCAGGCCCGCGAGGAGCAGGGCCGAGAAGGCGAGGTACGGGTTGCCGGAGGAGTCGGGCGCGCGGAACTCGACGCGCTTGGCCTTCGGGTTGGAGCCCGTGATCGGGATGCGCATGGCGGCGGAACGGTTGCGCTGCGAGTACACCAGGTTGACCGGAGCCTCGAAGCCCGGCACCAGACGGTGGTAGGAGTTCACCGTCGGGTTGGTGAAGGCCAGCAGCGACGGCGCGTGCTTGAGGATGCCGCCGATGTAGTAGCGGGCCATGTCCGACAGACCCGCGTAGCCGGTCTCGTCGTAGAACAGCGGGGAGCCGCCGCTCCACAGGGACTGGTGGACGTGCATGCCCGAGCCGTTGTCGCCGAAGATCGGCTTCGGCATGAAGGTCGCGGTCTTGCCGTTGCGCCAGGCGACGTTCTTCACGATGTACTTGAAGAGCTGGAGGTCGTCGGCCGCGGCGAGCAGCGTGTTGAACTTGTAGTTGATCTCGGCCTGGCCGGCGGTGCCCACCTCGTGGTGCTGGCGCTCGACCTGGAGGCCGGACGCGGCCAGCTCCAGGGAGATCTCCGCGCGCAGGTCGGCGAAGTGGTCGACCGGCGGGGTCGGGAAGTAGCCGCCCTTGTAGCGGACCTTGTAACCGCGGTTGTCCTCGAGCGCACCGGTGTTCCAGGCGCCGGCCTCGGAGTCGATGTGGTAGAAGGACTCGTTCTCCGAGGTCTTGAAGCGCACGCTGTCGAAGACGTAGAACTCGGCCTCGGGACCGAAGTAGGCGGTGTCGGCGATACCGGTCGACGCCAGGTACGCCTCGGCCTTCTTCGCCACGTTGCGCGGGTCACGGGAGTACTGCTCGCCCGTGATCGGGTCGTGGATGAAGAAGTTGATGTTCAGCGTCTTGTCGCGGCGGAAGGGGTCCACGCGCGACGTCGACAGGTCGGCGCGCAGCGCCATGTCGGACTCGTGGATGGCCTGGAAGCCGCGGATCGACGAGCCGTCGAAGGCGAGCTCCTCGTCCGGGTCGAACGCCTCGACGGGCAGCGTGAAGTGCTGCATGACGCCCGGCAGGTCGCAGAAGCGGACGTCGACGAACTTGACGTCCTCGTCCGCGATGAACTTCTTGGCCTCGTCGGCGTTCTGGAACATCCAGCTCCTCCTACTCCCGGCCGTCGAGCCGGGGTGGTAGTTCGTTCGTGCTGCCAGTGCGGTGGCACACGCTGTCGTCGACCCTAGGGACGGGTGATTTCTCGGGCGTGACCCATTTGTTTCGCACAAGTTAACCGGACCTCGCCCCGGTCCACCCCACCTGTCCGCATCACGAAACGCGGGCAGTACCGTGGACGCGTGGACAACAGGCAAGCACTCGGATCGTGGCTCTCCGGACCCCGCTCGGCCATGGAGGACGCCGGCGCCGACTTCGGATACCGGGGTGAGCAGCTCGGTCTGCCGGAGGAGGGCCCGGGCTCGATCGCCCGTCCCGGCCGACGGCTCGGCGCGCTGGCCCTGGACTGGGGGCTCAGTGTCCTGATCGCATACAGCTTGATCACGGACGGCTATCGGCCCGCCACGGGCAACTGGGCGCTGCTCGTCTTCTTCGTCATGAGCGCCCTGACCGTCGGCACGATCGGTTTCACCCCGGGCAAGCGTCTCTTCGGTCTGCGCGTGGTCTCCGCCGACACCGGCGCCGTCAGCCCGCTGCGCTCCGTGGCGCGCACGGTCCTGCTCTGCCTGGCCGTGCCGGCGCTGGTCTGGGACCGCGACGGCCGCGGTCTGCACGACCGGCTGGCCCGCACGGTCGAGGTCCGCCTCTGAGGCGTCGCCCACACGCGGCGGCACGGCACACGGGCAAAGCGCTGAAGCGGTGGTACGAGGAAGGGGCGCCCGGATGGATCCGGGCGCCCCTTCCTCGTAGCGTCACGGGCGCGGGGCCGGCGGGGCTCAGCGGGCCTTGCCGCCGCCGCCCTTCGGCAGCCGCATGCCCTTGGGCATCGGGCCCTTCGGCAGCGGCATGTTGCTCATCAGGTCGCCCATCGCGCGCAGCCGGTCGTTGGTGGCGGTGACCTGGGGTCCGGCCAGCACCCGGGGGTACTTCAGCAGGGTGGTGCGCAGCTTCTTCAGCTCCACCTGGCCCTCGCCGGAGCCGACGATCACGTCGTGCACGGGGACGTCCGCGACGATGCGGTTCATCTTCTTCTTCTCGGCGGCCAGGAGGCTCTTCACCCGGTTCGGGTTGCCCTCGGCGACCAGGACGATGCCGGCCTTGCCGACAGCCCGGTGCACCACGTCCTGGCTGCGGTTCATCGCGACGGCGGGAGTGGTCGTCCAGCCCCGGCCGATGTTGTCGAGGACGGCCGCGGCGGCGCCCGGCTGGCCCTCCATCTGACCGAAGGCGGCTCGCTCGGCCCGGCGTCCGAACACGATCGCCGTCGCCAGGAAGGCGAGCAGGAAGCCCAGGATGCCCAGGTAGACCGGATGGCCGAGCAGGAAGCCGATCGCGAGAAAGACGCCGAAGGTGAGGAGGAAGACGCCCGCGAGCACCAGGCCGATCGTCTTGTCGGCCTTGCGGGTCATCTTGAACGTCAGGGCGATCTGCTTCAGTCGCCCGGGGTTAGCGGCGTCCGCCGCGCTGTCACTTCTCGCCATGCCACGAAGTCTACGTGCCCCCACGAGCGCCTACGACGGCAGGAGGCGGGTGTGGGCCGAGGGATCGCGGGCAGGAGCTCAGGGGCGGCCGGAGGTGACGGTCTCGAGGATGCGCTGCGCCTCGACACGGTCCTTGGCGCGACGGCGGTCCTCCAGGACGGAGGTCCAGGCGTTGCGGCGGGCGGTGCGCTGTCCGCTGCTCATGAGCAGCGACTCGACGGCGCGCAGTGCGGTGGTGAAGGACGGGATGGCGGTGGCGCTAACGGGCGCGGCCTGCATGGTGGAGGTTCCCCCTCGTACGGCTCGGACTCGGGTCTACGTGGTGTGATACCAGCGTCACTGATTGGTGTTACCAGGGCGTGACCGGCCGGTCAAACGCGAATGAAGCCTCCGTGCGGGGGGCCGAAACGCTGACGCGGCCCCGGCGTACGCCCTCATCTGCGAGGACGACCGGGACCGCGTCATATCGGTCACTACTGGCGAGTAGGTGCTTGTGCGCGAATTCACACACTCGGCTTGCGCCCGTACGGCGCAAGAGAGGTGACGCTGCGTCAGACCGCCTGGCCGGCGACGAAGGAACCGCGCTTCTCGACGGCCATCTGGTAGAGGCGTCCGGCACGGTAGGAGGACCGTACCAGCGGACCCGACATCACGCCGGAGAAACCGATCTGGTCGGCCTCCTCCTTCAGCTCCACGAACTCGTGCGGCTTGACCCAGCGCTCGACGGGATGGTGGCGCACCGAGGGCCGCAGGTACTGCGTGATGGTGACCAGCTCGCAGCCCGCGTCGTGCAGCTGCCGCAGCGCCTCGCTCACCTCCTCGCGGGTCTCGCCCATGCCGAGGATCAGGTTCGACTTGGTGACCAGGCCGTTGTCGCGGGCCGCCGTGATGACGCCCAGCGAACGCTCGTAACGGAAGCCCGGCCGGATCCGCTTGAAGATCCGCGGGACGGTCTCGACGTTGTGCGCGAAGACCTCGGGCCGCGCGGAGAAGACCTCGGCGAGCTGCTCCGGGACGGCGTTGAAGTCGGGGGCCAGCAGCTCGACCTTGGTGCGCCCCGCCTCCCGCTCGGCCGTCTGCAGGTGGATCTGCCGCACGGTCTCGGCGTAGAGCCACGCCCCGCCGTCCGCCAGGTCGTCACGCGCGACACCGGTGATGGTGGCGTAGTTCAGGTCCATGGTGACGACGGACTCGCCCACGCGCCGCGGCTCGTCGCGGTCCAGCGCCTCGGGCTTGCCGGTGTCGATCTGGCAGAAGTCGCAGCGCCGGGTGCACTGGTCGCCGCCGATGAGGAAGGTGGCCTCGCGGTCCTCCCAGCACTCGTAGATGTTGGGACAGCCGGCTTCCTGGCACACCGTGTGCAGACCCTCGCTCTTCACGAGGTTCTGCATCTTCGTGTACTCGGGACCCATTTTCGCCCGGGTCTTGATCCACTCGGGCTTGCGCTCGATGGGGGTCTGGCTGTTACGGACCTCCAGGCGCAGCATCTTGCGTCCGTCGGGTGCGACTGCGGACACGTCGGCTCCCTGCCTGTCTGCTTAGACTTTCGATTCTTCGGCGTACACCAGGGTACGCCCGTGCTTTTCGAGCCCTGCCGGGCCCTGCGGGGTCAGGCGGTCGCCTTCTCGATCTCGCGCGGTTTCAGCTCGGCATTCTCCAGGACGTCCCTCAGGTGCCGCTCCACCACGGGCAGCACCTCCTCGATCGTCACGTCCCGGCCCAGTTCGCCGGCGAGCGAGGCGACGCCCGCGTCCCGGATGCCGCACGGGATGATCCGGTCGAACCACTTGTTGTCCGGGTTCACGTTGAGCGCGAAGCCGTGCATGGTGACGCCCTTGGCGACCCGGATGCCGATCGCCGCGATCTTGCGGTCCTCGCGCCGCTGGCCGGCGTTGGACGGGGCGTACTCCGGCCCGTTCAGCCGCGGGTCGAACTCCTCGTCCGTGAGCCGGGGGTCGAAGTCCAGCGACAGGCCGCCGAGCGAGGGGCGGGTCTCCACCGGGTCGCCCAGCACCCACACCCCGCTGCGGCCCTCGACCCGGGTGGTCTCCAGCCCGAACTCGGCGCAGACGCGGATCAGGGCGTCCTCGAGGCGGCGTACGTGCGCGACGACGTCCACCGGACGCGGCAGCTTCAGGATCGGGTAGCCCACCAGCTGGCCCGGGCCGTGCCAGGTGATCTTGCCGCCGCGGTCCACGTCGACGACCGGGGTGCCGTCGAGGGGGCGTTCGGCGTCGGCCGTGCGCCGGCCGGCGGTGTACACGGCCGGGTGCTCCAGGAGCAGGACGGTGTCCGGGACCTCGTCGGCGAAGCGCGCCGCGTGCACGCGGCGTTGCTCGTCCCACGCCTCCTGGTACTCGACGGCGTCCCCGCCGAACCCCATCCGGACGAACCGCAACTCGCTCACGGCAAGCGCCTCCCTGAAAGTCGTCAGGCGCGTGACGCGCCCAAGCCACTGTACGACCGCGTGCCACGCGTCAGCCGCACAGCCAATCCTCACACGATCGGATGAATGAACCTCGAGATGTGCGATCGCCCGCTTACGCTCCGCTACATTCGCGCCGTTCGCGAGGCCAAAAGGGCTGATCACACCCATCAGCGCACTTCATCCGGGCACGTCGGAGGCCCGGAAGGCAGGAGACCGCACCGCAGATGACGGAACGACCCGCGCAGCGCACGCCAAACCGTCAGCTCGCCGCGCTCATCGCAGAAGCGGGATTCTCCAACGCGGGACTGGCCCGTCGGGTCGATCAGCTCGGCCTCGAGCACGGGCTGGACCTGAGATACGACAAGACGTCCGTCACCCGGTGGCTGCGCGGGCAGCAGCCCCGTGGCACCACCCCCGCCCTGATCGCCGAGGTCTTCACCCGGCGTCTGGGCCGCCGTCTGAGCGCCCAGGACCTCGGTCTGGACGCGTGTGCCCCCGTCTACGCGGGACTGGAGTTCGCCGGCACGCCCGAGGAGGCTGTCGACATCGTTGGGGGACTGTGGCGCAAGGACTCAGGCAGCCATGCCGAGCTGCGCAAGATCGCCTTCACCCCGGCAGGGCTCGTGGTGCCGAGCCGTGACTGGCTGATCGGGCGGGCCGACGAGAAGGTCGCCCGCAGCGAGCCGCCCGCCCGGGTGCCCGTCCAGGGCCGCCCGGCCATGCGGCCCACCACGCCGCAGCATCCCTCCCCACACCTCTCCCCGCACTCCTCCCCACACCCCTCCCCGTCGCTCCCGGCGTCGCTCGTGTCGCCGCTTTCGCCGGCGCAGACCCCGGCGGCGGCCGTCCCGCCGGGATCTGCGGCGGCCGGGCCGTCCGCCGTGCCGCGCCGGCGCGGTCAGGGCGCCGAGCGCGGCCCCGGCCAGCGGGTCACCGGCGGCGACATCTCCGCGCTGCGCTCGGTCGGCGAGCTCTTCCGCTCCCTCGACGACCGGTACGGCGGCGGCCACGCCCGGCAGGCCCTCGTGCGCTACCTGGAACACGAGTGCGAGCCCATGCTGCGCGGCACGTACGGCGAGCAGACCGGCCGGCGCCTCTTCGGCGCGGCCGCCGACCTGACCCGCCTGGCCGGCTGGACCTCCTTCGACATCGCCGCGCACGGCCTGGCCCAGCGCTACTTCGTGCAGGCCCTGCGCCTCTCCCAGGTGGCCGGGGATCGCGCCTACGGCTCCTTCGTCCTCGTCACCATGAGCCGCCAGGCCGTCTACCTCGGTCACGGCCGGGAGGCGGTGCAGCTCGCGCGGGTGGCCCAGCAGGGCGTCGGCACGGGGGCGCCGCCCGTCGTGCAGGCGCTGCTGCACGCGGCGGAGGCGCGCGGGCACGCGGTGCTCGGCGAGGTGCGCGCCTCCACCGCGGCCCTCGTCCGCGCCGAGCGCGCGCTCGAGGCGGCCAAGTCCGGTGACGAGACGCCGTACTGGGCGCGCTTCTTCGACGAGGCGCAGTTGGCCGACGAGTTCGGGCACTGCCACCGCGACCTGCAGCAGTTCCGGGCGGCCGCCCAGCACGCCGAGCGCTCCCTGCAGCTGCGTCCGGCCGCCCATGCCCGCAGCCGGCTGTTCTGCCGTGTCGTCCTCGCCTCAGCCCGCCTCGGCCTGGGCGAACTCGACCAGGCCTGCCAGCTGGCCGCGGAGGCGGCCGGCCAGGCGGCGGAGATGCGGTCGGTCCGGGCCCTGGAGTACGTCAGGGACTTCGAACGCAGGCTGGAGCCGTACAAGGACGCGTCCCCGGCCCGCACCTACCGCGACAAGGTGGCGGCGCTGGGCTGACCACCCCCGGGCTCCTCCCGCGCCGGACGGGCTGAAGTGCGTGGCCGCCGCCCTTGCGCTGACCGGAGACGTGTGGTGGGCGGGCGGAGGCCGGGAGCTGGAGGCGGAGTCCGGAGTCCGGAGTCCGGAGTCCGGAGTCCGGAGTCCGGAGTCCGGAGTCCGGGAGGCCGGGGGCTCCGCCCCGGCCTCCCGGCCTCCCGGTCACGCCGCTGCCTGCTCCTCGGGGGCCGTCGGGCGCGGGTCGGCCAGGGGCAGGGAACCGGCGGCGCGCAGATCGGAGACGATCGCGGACGCCGCCCGGTGCGCCGAGTGCAGCGCTCCCTGCACGGTGCTGGTGTCCCGGTGGTCGCCGCACACGTACAGGCCCGCCAGCAGCCGCACCGGGCGCCGCAGATCGTGCGGTGCGCGCATCGCGGGCACGGCCTCGGCGGTGTGATGCACCGCCAGCGTCTCCCAGCGCGCGGTGGAGACGCCGTACAGCCGGGACAGATGCATGCGTACGGCGGTGTCGACGCCCGGCGGGGGTGTGCCGAGGACGGTGGACGAGATCAGCGTGCGGCCCGCGGGCGCGCGGCTCGGGTCGATCCGGCTGACCACCGCCGTGTGCGCGACCGGCCCGCCGCGGTCGGCGTCCAGGAGCAGCGAGGCGCCGGTCCCGGGCGGCTCGTCCGTCGTGTGGTGGACGATCGTCACCGGGTGGAAGTCGGGCACCCGCAGCCCGGGCAGCAGCTGTGCCGCACTGCGCGCGTCGGTGGCGACCAGGACCGCGCGGCAGCGGAACTCGCCGTGCCCCGCGGTGGTCACCGAGGTGGTGGAGACGGAGGTGACCCGCACCCCGGTGCGCACGGAGCCCGGCGGCAGGGTCCGTGCGAGGAGGTCGGGCAGCGCCTCGGCGCCGCCCTTCGGCAGCGCCAGCCGGCCGGCCGCGAAGGCGCGCAGCGCGAGGTCCGCGCACCGGCTCGAGGTGGTGAGATCCGGGTCGCACAGCAGCGCGGCGAGCAGCGGGCGCACGAAGCCGTCCACCGTGCGGGCGGGCAGCCCGCGGGCGGCGAGGGCCTGGGCGGCGGGCAGTTCCGGGCGGCGCAGCAGACGCTCGGCGGGGGTGGCCGCGAGCCGGGTGAGCGCGGCGCCGAGCCGGGCCTGGTCCACGGCGGTGCCCAGCGGCGCGCCCGCCCGGAGCCTGGGCGGGGCGGGCGGCCGTCCCGCAGCCGGCAGGGAGCCGCCGGCACGCGGGCGGGGCAGCGCACCCGGCCGGGGAGTGCTCGCCAGGGCGCGCACCGCGTGGAGTGCGCCCCTTGCGCTCCCCGCGCCCGCCTGTGCGCCGGCGCGGTGATGGCGTCCGTCGCTGTGCAGCAGGACCCCCGGCGCGAACGGACGCAAGGCGAGCGCGTCGAGCCCCGGTGTCAGGGTCAGTTCGGGGTACGCCGTGGACAGCAGCTGCCCGATGCGGTCGAGCCGGAACCCGTCGACCTTCTCCGTCGCCATGCGACCGCCCACGCAAGGGGCGGCCTCCAGGACTACGGTTCTTACTCCTGCGCTGGTCAGCCGGTGCGCGGCGGAGAGTCCGGAGACTCCGGCTCCCACCACGACGACGTCTGCCTGGTACGCGGGCTCAAGCACGTGCCCCTCCTCGAGGTTGCGCGGCCGGTGGAGACGTCATGCCCCCGACGGCCGTCCGGGATACCCGAGTTCGGGTCGAGGGTAGGGCCGTGATCGGTCAAGAACAGTCGCGCATGGACAGGGCACGGTCGCACGCCGGTCGCATACGGTCGCGTGGCGGATCAGGCTGCTCGGACGGCATCCTCGATCCCGGGGAACGCGAAGGTGAACCCGGACTCCAGCAGCCGCTTCGGCACCACCCGCGCGCTGCCCAGCACGTCCCCGGCCATCTCGCCGAGCACCGTCCGCAGCACCGGCGCCGGCACCGCGAAGAGCGTCGGCCGGTGCAGCACCCGCCCCATCGCCGCGGTGATCTCACGGTTCGTCAGCGGCTCGGGCGCGGTGAGGTTGAACGGGCCCGACAGGTCGTCGCGGTCGAGGAGGTGCCGGATCGCCGCCACCTCGTCGTGCAGCGCGATGTACGACCAGTACTGGCTGCCGTCGCCCATCCGCCCCCCGAGCCCGGCCGTGAAGAGCGGGAACAGCTTGCCCCAGGCCCCGCCGCCGCGCGCCACGACCAGCCCGGTCCGGGTGAACGCCGTACGCACGCCCGCCTTCTGGGCGGGACCCGCGGCCGCCTCCCACTCCACGCACAGCTCCGGCAGGAAGCCGCTGCCGGCCGGGGCGCTCTCGTCCACGACCCGGTCGCCCGTCTCGCCGTAGAAGCCCATCGCGCTGCCGTTGACGAACACCCGCGGCGGTTCGTCGAGCGAGGCGACGGCCCGCGCCAGCGCCGCCGTGCCGTGCACCCGGCTGTCGTGGATGCGCTTCTTGTAGGCGTCGCTCCAGCGCCGGTCGCCGACCCCCGCGCCCGCCACGTTGACCACGGCGTCGCACCCGGCGAGCCCGGCCGCGTCCACCTGCCCCTTCTCGGGGTCCCAGCGCAGCTCCGACGGCCCCCGGGGCGCCCGGCGCACCAGCCGGACCACCTCGTGCCCGTCCGCGGTCAGGGACCGCGCCAATGCGCTGCCGATCAGTCCGGATGCCCCGGCCACCGCGATTCGCGTACGTTCCATACCGCCATCCTGCCCCCCGGCCCGGGAAAACCCCGGCCGGGTCGCCGTCCGCCCGCATTAGGGTGGCGGCCATGTCCGAGCCGTCCCCACCCCGCATACGGGCCGCGTCAGCCGCCGACGACCAGGCGCTCGGTCTCGTCGACCGGCTGACCTGGTCCCCGCTGCACGCCGTCATGCCCGAGCCGCAGCCGCCGTACGACTCCTTCTTCGACGAGCGGCACCTTCCCCGGGACTTCCTGGTCGCCGAACTGGACGGCCGCGTCGTCGGATACGTGCGTCTCGTCCCGCCCACCCCGCTCGCCGCCAACGCGCACGTCCGGCAGATCCAGGGCCTCGCCGTGCTCGACGAGGCGCGCGGCCACGGCGTCGGACGGGCGCTGGTCAGGGCCGCCGTCGAGGAGACCCGCCGGCAGGGCGCCCGCCGCGTCACCCTGCGCGTCCTCGGCCACAACACCCCGGCGCGGAAGCTCTACGAGGCCGAGGGGTTCACGGTGGAGGGGGTCCTCCCCGAGGAGTTCCTGCTGGACGGCGCATACGTGGACGACGTCTTGATGGGCCGGCCGGTGTAAGGCCCCTTCGGACGGATCGCAGCGGCGCCGCGGCGGGGGACCGCACCGCCGCTCAGGGAGGGGCCAGGTTCCCCGTGTCCACGGGCCGGGTGGCGGTCGCCGCGTGCTTCGCGTCGCCGGCGACCTCCGCCGCCGTCAGCACGTATCCCGTCTCGTCGTCGGAGGTGGAGCGCGCGAAGACCACGCCGTAGACCCGGCCGGTCGTGGTCAGCAGCGGGCCGCCGGAGTTGCCGGGGCGCACGGTGGAGCGGATCGAGTAGATCTCCCGGGTGACGATCTCGTCGTTGTAGATGTTGCGGCCGGTCGCCTTCACCCGCCCCGCGACCGTGGCCGCCTGCAGGTTCAGGTCGCCGTCCTGCGGATAGCCGGCCACCACCGCCGGGTTCCCGCGCGTGGCCTCGTCGTCGAAGACCAGCACCGGCGCCTTCAGGTACGGCACGTAGAGCACCGCCACGTCCTTGTCCGGGTCGAAGAGCACCACGCGCGCGTCGTACGACGGCCCGACGCCGCCGATCCGCACGGTCGGGCTGTCGATGCCCGCCACCACGTGCGCGTTGGTCATCACGTGCTCGTCGGCGTACACGAAGCCGCTGCCCTCGCGGCCCTGGTCGCCCGCGACGCCCTCGATCTTCACCGTGCTGCGCTTGGCCGCCTCGGTGGCGCTCGCCGTGACGCTGTCGCCGGTGGGCTCGGCGACCTCGGCCGTCGACTCGTTCTCGAAGGGGTTGAAGACCTGCGGGAAGCCCGCCTGGGTCAGCGCCGACGTGGCCCGCGCGAACCAGGTGGGCGTGGTGTCCGGCATCACGTCCTGCACGGCCCCCAGCAGCCGTGAGTCCCGTATCGACGACGTGACCACCGGCGACGAGGACGCGCCCAGCACGCTCGCCGCCACCCACGCCACGATCAGCACCGCCACCACGTTGGCCGCCGCGCCGCCGATCCCGTCCGCCACCCGCAGCGGCCCGCGGTCCAGCTCCCGGCGCAGCCGCAACGCCAGCCGCCCCGCCAGTTCGTGCCCGACCGCCGCCGGAAGGAGCACCGTGAACACGGCTGTCACGGTGGCCGCGGTGGTTCCCGGAGTCACCGGATCCATCAGCCACGGCAGGACCCACACGCCGACCACCGCACCGCCCACGAAACCGGCCAACGACACGCAGCCGGCCACCAGGCCCCGCCGGTAGCCGGAAGCGGCGTAGGCCAGGATCACCAGCACCAGCAGAATGTCGAGCAGGTCCACCGGCCCCCCTTTTTTTCTCTTGGATCCCCCAGGTCGTGTCCTAGTACGCGCGGGAGGGGTCCAGTGATCAGCTGTCCGTCCGTCATGGCCGGAACGCGCGCGTGCGGCCCGACGGCCACGCGTGCGTGTACTCCGGAAAACGTCACGGACCGGGATGATGGTTCCACCGGGTGGCACACGCCACATCGCGGACGGAGCGGATTCGTCGGACAGTGGGGTCATGTGTGCCCTCCGACCGGCGTCGCACGGTCCGCGGGGAACGCGCCGTCCGCGCCGCACGCGGATACCGGGCCCGCTCCTCGTGCTCCTGGGCTGTCTGCCCGGGCTCGCCGCCGTGGCCGCCCTGGGGGCGTGCGCGGGGGGCGTCGGCGACGCCGCCTCCGCCGGCCGGACCCCCCGTCCCGCCGCCGCCCGTCCCGCCGCCGGGCACCGGGCGGCCCGGCCGCCCGTCGTGCCGCGCACCGCCTGGCTGGACGCCCTCGCCCGGCACGCACAGCCGCCGCCGCGCTACGACGACAGGGCCGTCGCCGTCTTCGTCCACCACACCGACTCGCCCAACGGCTACGACTGCGCCGACGCGCCCCGCATCATCCGCTCCCTGTACACCGGCCAGACCGCCGCCCGGGGCTGGGACGACATCGGCTACAACTTCCTCGTCGACCGCTGCGGCACCATCTACGAGGGCCGGGCGGGCGGCGTCGACCGCGCCGTCACCGGGGCGCACACCCAGGGCTTCAACCACCGCACGGTGGGCATCGCCGCGCTGGGCACGTTCACCTCCGGGGTGCCGGTGCCGCAGGCCATGGTCGACGCGATCGCCGCCCTGGCCGCCTGGAAGCTCGGCCTGTCCGGCGTCGATCCGCGGTCGCACGTGCGGCTGACCTCCAGCAACAGCCACAGCCGGTACGCGGCCGGGACCACCGCCACCCTGCCCGCCCTGGCCGGCCACCGGGACGGCTTCATGACGAGTTGTCCCGGCGCCGCCCTCGCCGCCCGCCTCCCGGAGATCCGCGAGACGGCCGCCCGCCTCCAGGGCAGGACGGCCGCGCACGCTCTCACAGCAACGCCTTAGGCCGCGTTCAGGGTTCTCCCATGCCACCGTCCTACGGTCGTGCACGACACGAAGCACCGACCGGAGGTGGGGATCATGAACAGCAGCCGTACCGGGGCCGCGCAGACCACGCAGCAGGGCGTCCTCGCCAGGGCCGCCCGCAGCCCCTGGACCGTGCTGTGCGCCGTCGCAGCGGTCGTCCTGGGCCCGGCGGCGGCCACCGCCTCCGCCCTGGAGCAGGCCAACCGGGCCCCGATGCACCACGCGGTGCGGGCCGACCAGCCGCAGGCCTATCTCCCCGCCGACACCACCCGCCGCAGGTTCGCGGCGTGAGGCCGGCCGTCGGGACGCAGCCGCCCGCCGACGCTCATTCCTTGAAGCGCTGCCACAGCCGGGGATACCGCTCGGCCAGCGCCCCCTCGTTCTCGAAGTCGACGGGCGCGCCCTCGGGCTCGGCGGCGGCCGGCGCAATGCCCAGATCCGGGGCGACCATCCCGGTGAGCTGCTCGTAGGCCTCGTCGGCCGCGTAGCCGAGCTCCTCGCCGTCGCCGTCGATCTCCTCGTCGAAGTCGTCCAGCAGGTCGGCGAGCGAGTCCGGGTCGCCGTGCAGCGCGCCCTCGAAGACCTCGCGGCCCTGACCGATCAGCCAGCACCGGAAGAAGTCGAAGGCGTCGTCGCTCGCCCCGTCGAGCAGCAGCCAGGCGGCGCCCCACAGGTCCCAGCGGTAGGCGCGGTTGTAGCGCGACTCGAAGTGCCGGGCGAAGTCGAGCACGGCCTCCGGGTCCAGCCGGAGCAGCCGCTCCACGAGCTGGTCGGCCTGCTCCTCGGGATCGCCCTCGGCGGCCTCGCGGGAGGCGTCCACCAGCTCCCAGAACTCCGTCTCGTCCATCACGCGTCCAGCATCGTGCCTGGAGATGCGGGACGCACCCGGAGTGCGCGGTATTCCCGCCGCGTTTCCGCGCCGCGTCAGCCTTCCCGGCGTCTGTATCGCACCATGTCGGCTTCCCCGGGTCCCGTGTCGTGCCGCGTCGGCTTCCCCGGGTCCCGTGTCGTGCCGCGTCGGGTTCGGCGGGGTGGGTGTCGTGCCGCGTCGGGTTTCGGCGGGGTGGGTGTCGTGCCGCGTCGGGTTCGGCGGGGTGGGTGTCGTGCCGCGTCGGTCTTTCCGGGGCCCGTGTCGGGCCGTGTCAGCTTTCCCGGGACCCGTATCGCGCCGCCAGCCGCAGCGCGTCCGCGGCGAACCACTCCCGCAGGGCCGCCGGGGCGAGCACCTCCGCCTCCGGTCCCAGCGCCGTGAGCTGGGTGTGCGCCACCTCCAGCGACTCGACCCGCAGGGAGACCGTCGCCCAGCCCCGCCCGTCCGGTTCCCCGGCGTCGGCCAGCGCGTCCCGCGCCGCCACCGGGTCGACGGCGTACGGCAGCCGGCGCACGCCGGCCTCCGACAGCCGGACGACGACCTCGGCTCGCAGGAGCGAGCGCGCGAACCGTTCGGCCTGCGTGGCCCAGAAACCCGGCAGATCGAACTCCTCATCCCGGAGGAAACGATCCTGCGCAGGCTCGGCCGCCAGGAAACGGTCGAGACGGTACGTCCGGAACACGTCGCCCTCCGGCACCCGGGCGCACAGGTACCAGACCCCCGCCTTGAGCACGAGCCCGTACGGCTCCAGCTCCCGCTCGACCTCTTCCTCCCCGCGCCGGTAACGCGCCCGCACGCACCGGTCGTCCCACACCGCCTCCGCGATCACCGGCAGCAGCGCCGGCGCCTCCGGCTCCCGGAACCAGGCCGGCGCGTCCAGATGGAACCGCTGCGCCGCCGCGCGCGGCGCGTCCCGCAGGGACGGCAGCAGAGCCGCCGACACCTTCAGCCGGGCGGCCGACGCCACGTCCTCCAACCCCATCTCCCGCAGCGCCCCCGGCACCCCGCTCAGGAACAGCGCTTCGGCCTCGCCGCGCCCGAGCCCCGTCAGCCGCGTCCGGTACCCGCCGACCAGCCGGTAGCCCCCGGCGCGCCCCCGCTCCGCGTACACCGGCACGCCCGCCTCGGAGAGCGCCTGCGCGTCCCGGGTGACGGTCCGCTCCGAGACCTCCAGCTCCCGCGCCAGCTCGGACGCGGTCATGGTCGGCCGGGACTGCAGAAGGAGCACCATCTTGATGAGGCGGGCAGCGCGCATGGGGACATGATGCCGGGACCCGCCGACGGCGAAGGGGGGCACGGCCGGAGCCGCACCCCCCTTCGTCGAACCGTGACCTACAGGCCGTAACGCTCGCGCGCTTCCTTCACCGAAGCCGCCTTGACCTCGCCGCGCCGGGCGAGCTGCGCCAGGGCGGCGACGACGATCGACTCGGCGTCCACGCCGAAGTGGCGGCGGGCCGCGTCACGGGTGTCGGAGAGGCCGAAGCCGTCCGCGCCCAGCGACGACCAGTCCTGCTCGACCCACTGCGCGATCTGGTCGGGGACCTGGCGCATGTAGTCGGAGACCGCGAGGACCGGGCCCTCGGCGCCCTGCAGCGCCCGGCGCACGAACGGCTGGCGCTCCTCGCCGCGCAGCAGGGCCGCGTCGGCGTCCAGAGCGTCGCGGCGCAGCTCGGTCCAGGAGGTCGCGGACCACACGTCGGCGGCCACGCCCCACTCCTCGGCGAGCAGCTTCTGCGCCTTCAGGGCCCAGTGGATCGCGGTGCCCGAGGCCAGCAGCTGGATGCGCGGCGCGTTGGCCGCCGCCACCTGCACGCCGGCCGACTCCGCCGTGTTGAAGCGGTACAGGCCCTTGAGGATGCCCTCGTCGACGCCGGGCGCCGACGGCTTGGCCGGCTGCGGCATCGGCTCGTTGTAGACCGTCAGGTAGTAGAAGACGTCCTGGTCCTCGCCCGGGGCGGCCTCGCCGTACATCCGGCGCAGACCGTCCTTGACGATCGTCGCGATCTCGTACGCGAACGCCGGGTCGTAGCTGAGGGCGGCCGGGTTGGTCGCGGCGATGACCGGGGAGTGGCCGTCGGCGTGCTGCAGGCCCTCGCCCGTCAGCGTCGTCCGGCCCGCGGTGGCGCCGACCAGGAAGCCGCGGCCGAGCTGGTCGCCGAGCTGCCACATCTGGTCGGCCGTGCGCTGCCAGCCGAACATCGAGTAGAAGATGTAGAACGGGATCATCGCCTCGCCGTGCGTGGAGTACGCGCTGGATGCGGCGATGAAGTCGGCCATCGAACCGGCCTCGGTGATCCCCTCGTTGAGGATCTGGCCGTTCTCGGCCTCCTTGTAGTACATCAGCTGGTCGCGGTCGACCGGCTCGTACGTCTGGCCCTTGGGGGAGTAGATCCCCAGTGACGGGAACAGGCTCTCCATGCCGAAGGTGCGCGCCTCGTCGGGGACGATCGGCACCCAGCGCTTGCCGGTCTCCTTGTCGCGGACCAGGTCCTTGACGAGGCGGACGAAGGCCATGGTCGTCGCCAGGCTCTGCGAGCCGGAGCCCTTGTCGAAGGAGGAGAACGTCTTGTCGGCGGGGGCCGGCAGCGGGGCGAGGGCGTGCGTACGGCGGGCCGGGGCGGGGCCGCCGAGGGCCGCGCGGCGCTCCTGGAGGTAGCGGACCTCGGGGGAGTCGGCGCCCGGGTGCCCGTAGGGGACGACCCCGTCGACGAACTGCGCGTCGGAGATCGGCAGCTCCAGCAGGTCGCGCATCGCCTTGAACTCGTCCACCGAGAGCTTCTTCATCTGGTGGTTGGCGTTCTTCGACGCGAAGCCCTCGCCGAGCGTGTGGCCCTTGACCGTCTGGGCCAGGATGACCGTCGGGGCGCCCTTGAACTCGACGGCGGCCTTGTAGGCGGCGTACACCTTGCGCGCCTCGTGACCGCCGCGGGAGAGGTGGAAACACTCGAGGATCTTGTCGTCGCTCAGCAGCTTCGCCATCTCGGCGAGCGCCGGGTCCTTGCCGAAGAAGTCCTCGCGGATGTAGGCGGCGCCGCGCGTCTGGTACGTCTGCACCTGGGCGTCCGGTACCTCGCGCAGTCGGCGGACCAGCGCGCCGGTGGTGTCCAGCTGGAACAGCTCGTCCCAGGCGGAGCCCCACAGCGACTTGATCACGTTCCAGCCGGCGCCGCGGAACTGGGCCTCCAGCTCCTGCACGATCTTGAAGTTGGCGCGGACCGGGCCGTCGAGTCGCTGCAGGTTGCAGTTGATGACGAAGGTCAGGTTGTCCAGGCCCTCGCGGGAGGCCAGTGCGAGCGCCGCCGTCGACTCGGGCTCGTCCATCTCGCCGTCGCCGAGGAACGCCCACACGTGGGACGCGGAGACGTCCTTGATGCCGCGGTTGGTGAGATAGCGGTTGAAGCGCGCCTGGTAGATGGCGGAGAGCGGGCCGAGGCCCATCGACACCGTCGGGAACTCCCACAGCCAGGGCAGCCGGCGGGGGTGCGGATACGACGGGAGACCCTCACCGCCCGATTCCTGGCGGAAGTTGTCGAGGTGCCGCTCGGTCAGCCGGCCGTCGAGGAAGGCGCGGGCGTAGATGCCGGGGGAGGCGTGGCCCTGGATGTAGAGCTGGTCGCCCGAGCCGTCGGCCTCCTTGCCCTGGAAGAAGTGGTTGAAGCCGGTCTCGTACAGCCAGGCGGCCGAGGCGAAGGTGGCGATGTGGCCGCCGACGCCGTGCTTGCTGCCGCGGGTGACCATGGCCGCCGCGTTCCAGCGGTTCCACGCGGTGATCCTGCGCTCCATCTCCGGGTCACCGGGCGCGGAGGGCTCGGCGGCGGTGGGGATGGTGTTGACGTAGTCCGTCTCGAGCAGCTTGGGCAGCGCGATGCCGTTGCCCTCGGCACGCTCCAGCGTGCGGCGCATCAGGTATGCGGCACGGTGCGGCCCGGCCGCCTTGGCGACCGCGTCCAGCGAGGCCTGCCATTCGGCGGTCTCCTCCGGGTCCCGGTCGGGGAGCTGGTCGAGCGCACTGGGCTGGATGGCCTGGGGGTCGGTCATGTCGCCGCCTTCCTCAGTCGAAGGGGGTTCCCTCATCGGCAAGGGTTCGGGGTGCCCTAGGTCTTTGGCAGGACAGGGCGTGGAGCCCGGATGCGGCGTCGTTGTACGGCTCCGCGCGAGACCCGTCGGCGACAATAACCCGCTGATCGATGATCGATCAAAGGGTTGAGGGGGAAAACCTCTTGATCACGAGAAAGTAGGCACGCGGTGCCTTTCGGGCAGGCACCGCGTGCCGTACATTTCGGCGGTTTTCGCAGGTCGGAGCCCACGTATGAGCGCGTGCACGCTCCCCTGGACGCAGCTGATCCCCGCCCTGCGCCAGGCCCCGCCCGGAGGGCGTGCGCCGGCCCCGCCCGGGTCGTACGCCCGCCCTACGGGCGGGGAGCGCACCCGAGGACGTGCGCCTTCACCAGCTCCGCGATCCGCGGATCCCGCCGCCGGAACGCCTGCACCAGCTCCTCGTGCTCCTCCGCGTACGACTGCTGCACGGTCCCCAGCCAGCGGATGGACAGCGCCGTGAACACCTCGATGCCGAGGCCCTCCCAGGTGTGCAGCAGCACGGAGTTCCCGGCCGCCCGCACCAGCTCGCGGTGGAAGCCGACGGTGTGCCGCACCTGGCCGGTGCCGTCGGACGCGCGGTCGGCCTCGTAGAGGGCGGCGACATGCGGTTCGAGCGCCGAGCAGTCCTCGGCCAGCCTTCCGGCCGCCAGCTCCGCCGCGATCGCCTCAAGGCCCGCCCGGACCGGGTAGCTCTCCTCCAGGTCGGCCGCCGTCAGGTTGCGCACCCGCACGCCCTTGTTCGGCGCGGACTCGATCAGCCGCAGCGACTCCAGCTCGCGCAGCGCCTCCCGCACCGGCGTCTGGCTGACCTCCAGCTCGGTGGCGATCCGGCGCTCCACGATCCGCTCGCCCGGCTGCCAGCGCCCGCTGACGATCCCCTCCACGATGTGCTCGCGGATCTGTTCGCGCAGCGAGTGGACGACGGGCGCGGTCATGAGAGCTCCTTTGAGGAGAGGCCCCACGGGCCCCCGGGGGCGTTTGACGTTTAGACAATACGGCCGTGAGCGCTTTCCAGAAGGGCACGCGGGGGTGCTTTTACGCAGGTGAGACGAGACTTACACGAGCGTGACCGGGGCCGGCGCGCGGGTCGGCCCCGAGCCGGCTCAGCGGTCGGGAACCGCGGGCAGCGCGTCGTCGGCGAGCCCGTCGGGCGCACCCTCCCGGAACCGAGACAAAGGCGCCCCCGCCCGGGAAACCGGACGGGGGCGCCTGTGCTGCCGGACCGAGGGGGTCAGAGTCCGAGCTCGACCTCGAACTCGCCGGCCTCGAGGATCGCCTTGACCGCGGTCAGGTAACGGGCCGCGTCGGCGCCGTCGACCAGACGGTGGTCGTAGGACAGGGTCAGGTACGTCATGTCGCGGACGCCGATGACCGTGCCCTCCTCCGTCTCGATGACGGCCGGACGCTTGACCGTCGCGCCGATGCCGAGGATCGCGACCTGGTTCGGCGGCACGATGATCGTGTCGAACAGCGCGCCGCGCGAGCCGGTGTTGCTGATGGTGAAGGTCGCGCCGGACAGCTCGTCCGGGGTGATCTTGTTCGCGCGGACCTTGCCCGCCAGGTCGGCCGTGGCCTTGGCGATGCCGGCGATGTTCAGGTCGCCCGCGTGCTTGATGACCGGGGTCATCAGGCCCTTCTCCGAGTCCACCGCGATACCGATGCTCTCGGTGTCGAAGTAGGTGATCGTGCCCTCGTCCACGTTGATCCGGGCGTTGACGGCCGGGTGGGCCTTCAGCGCCTGGGCCGCCGCCTTGACGAAGAACGGCATCGGGGAGAGCTTCACGCCCTCGCGGGCCGCGAAGGAGTCCTTCGCCTGCGCGCGGAGCTTCATCAGCCGGGTGATGTCGACCTCGACGACCGAGGACAGCTGCGCCTGCTCGTGCAGCGCCTTGACCATGTTGTCGCCGATGACCTTGCGGATGCGGGGCATCTTCACGGTCTGGCCGCGCAGCGGGGAGGCCTCGAGCGTCGGGGCCTTCTTCGCGGCGGGGGCGGCCGGGGCGGCTGCGGCCGGAGCCGGAGCGGCGGCGGCCTTCGCGGCCTCGGCGGCGGCGATGACGTCCTGCTTGCGGATGCGGCCGCCGACGCCGGTGCCCTTGACGGCGCCCAGGTCGACGCCGTTCTCGGCGGCGAGCTTGCGCACCAGCGGGGTGACGTAGGCGCCCTCGTCGGCAGGCTGCGCGGGAGCCGCGGCCGGAGCCGGGGTGACCGGGGCCGGAACGGCCGGCGCGGGCGCCGGAGCAGCCGGGGCCGGGGCGGCGGCGACCGGAGCGGGGGCGGGAGCCGGCGCGGCGGGGGCCGGAGCCGGAGCCGCGGGGGCGGGGGCCTCGGCGGCGGGCGCCGGAGCCGGGGCGGCCGGGGCCGGAGCGGCGGCCGGAGCCGCGCCCGGGGCGCCGATGACGGCCAGCTTGGCGCCGACCTCGGCGGTCTCGTCCTCGGCGACCGTGATCTCGAGCAGCACACCGGAGGTGGGCGCCGGGATCTCGGTGTCGACCTTGTCGGTGGAGACCTCGAGCAGCGGCTCGTCGGCCTCGACCGAGTCGCCGACCGACTTCAGCCAGCGGGTGACGGTGCCCTCGGTGACGGACTCGCCGAGCGCGGGCAGGACGACGTCCGTGCCCTCGGCGGAGCCGGCGCCGGAAGCGGCCTCGGCGGTGGGAGCCGGGGCGGGAGCCGCCTGCTCGGTGGAGGGCTGGACGGCCGGGGCCGGCTCGGGGGCCGGCTCGGTGGCCTCAGCCACAGGCGGGCTGGCGTCAGCCGCACCGCTGCCGTCGTCGATGACGGCCAGCTCGGCGCCGACCTCGACCGTCTCGTCCTCGGCGACCTTGATGGAGGCCAGGATGCCGGCTGCGGGGGAGGGGATCTCGGTGTCGACCTTGTCGGTCGACACCTCGAGCAGGGGCTCGTCGGCCTCTACGCGCTCACCCTCGGCCTTCAGCCAGCGGGTGACAGTGCCCTCGGTGACGCTCTCGCCGAGCGCCGGAAGGGTTACGGAAACCGCCATGGTTTCGGTTGCTCCTTAACGATTGCGGAAGTCTGGGTCGTCGCTTCGACGTGGTACGACCGAGGGTCAGTCGTGCGAGTGCAGCGGCTTGCCCGCCAGGGCCAGGTGGGCCTCGCCGAGCGCCTCGTTCTGCGTCGGGTGGGCGTGGATGAGCTGCGCGACCTCGGCGGGCAGCGCCTCCCAGTTGTAGATCAGCTGGGCTTCGCCGACCTGCTCGCCCATGCGGTCGCCGACCATGTGGACGCCGACGACGGCACCGTCCTTCACCTGGACGAGCTTGATCTCGCCCGCGGTGCCCAGGATCTTGCTCTTGCCGTTGCCCGCGAGGTTGTACTTCAGAGCGACGACCTTGTCCGCGCCGTAGATCTCCTTGGCCTTGGCCTCGGTGATGCCCACGGAGGCGACCTCGGGGTGGCAGTACGTCACCCGGGGGACGCCGTCGTAGTCGATCGGAACGACCTTCTGGCCGGCCAGACGCTCCGCGACCAGCATGCCCTCGGCGAAGCCGACGTGCGCGAGCTGGAGCGTGGGGACCAGGTCGCCGACGGCGGAGACGGTCGGGACGTTGGTGCGCATGTACTCGTCGACCAGGACGTAACCGCGGTCCGTCGCGACGCCCTGCTCCTCGTAACCGAGACCGGCGGAGACGGGCCCGCGGCCCACCGCGACCAGCAGGACCTCGGCCTCGAACTCCTTGCCGTCGGCCAGGGTGACCTTGACGCCGTCGGCGGTGTACTCGGCCTTCGAGAAGAAGGTGCCCAGGTTGAACTTGATGCCGCGCTTGCGGAACGCGCGCTCGAGCAGCTTCGAGGAGTTCTCGTCCTCGACCGGCACGAGGTGCTTGAGGCCCTCGATGACCGTCACGTCGGCGCCGAAGGACTTCCACGCCGAGGCGAACTCGACGCCGATGACGCCGCCGCCCAGGATGATCGCGGACTTCGGCACGCGGTCCAGGACGAGGGCGTGGTCGGAGGAGATGATCCGGTTGCCGTCGATCTCCAGGCCCGGCAGCGACTTCGGCACGGAGCCGGTCGCCAGGAGCACGTGACGGCCCTGGACGCGCTGTCCGTTCACGTCGACGGAGGTCGGGGAGGACAGCCGGCCCTCACCCTCGATGTACGTCACCTTGCGGGAGGCGATGAGTCCCTGAAGGCCCTTGTACAGGCCGGAGATGACGCCGTCCTTGTACTTGTGGACGGCGGGGACGTCGATGCCCTCGAAGGTGGCCTTGACGCCGAACTGCTCGCTCTCGCGGGCCTGGTCGGCGATCTCGCCCGCGTGCAGCAGGGCCTTGGTGGGGATGCACCCCCGGTGCAGGCAGGTACCGCCGACCTTGTCCTTCTCGATCAGGGCGACGTCCAGGCCCAGCTGCGCCCCGCGCAGGGCCGCGGCGTAACCACCGCTACCACCGCCGAGGATCACTAGGTCGAAAACGGTGCTGGCGTCGTTCGCCACGTCACGTCCTCCATGCATGTGCGCCACGCCGGTCTCCAGTGACCGGTCGGGGGCTGGTGTCCGGCCGCTCTGTCTCGGCCCTGTGGTGGGGGCCCTGTCCTGCCGAGCCCCATCCTCGCACTTGTCGGACCCCGACGAGACACGGGGCCGGGGTGTGAGACACCCCACGCTCACATGTGACGGACGGGAGGGGACGTACTCCAGGGGCGCGGGGAACTGCGCGACCGGGCCACATACGGTCCGCACCCGCCGTACGACGGATGGACCGAGTGATCAGGCGCACAGTCCCCGCTCACCGGAAAAGGAACGTCAGCCCAGATCGCCGGCGGCGGTCAGCTCCGCCAGCCGCACCAGGGTCCGCACGGCGGTGCCGGTGCCGCCCTTGGGCGTGTAGCCGAAGGGGCCGCCCTCGTTGAACGCCGGACCGGCGATGTCCAGGTGCGCCCAGGTGATCCCCTCGCCCACGAACTCGCGCAGGAAGAGGCCGGCGACCAGTCCGCCGCCCATCCGCTCGCCCATGTTCGCGAGGTCCGCGACGGTGGAGTCCATGCCCTTGCGCAGGTGCTCCGGCAGCGGCATCGGCCACGCCGGCTCACCGACCTCCTCGGCGGCCTCGTGCACCGCCGAGCGGAACGCGTCGTCGTTCGCCATGATCCCGAAGGTGCGGCTGCCGAGCGCCAGCATCATCGCGCCGGTCAGGGTCGCCACGTCGACGATCGCGTCCGGCTTCTCCGCGGAGGCCGCCCACAGCGCGTCCGCGAGGACCAAACGGCCCTCGGCGTCGGTGTTGAGGACCTCGACGGTCTTGCCGCTGTACATGCGCAGCACGTCACCCGGGCGGGTGGCGGAGCCGGACGGCATGTTCTCGGCGAGCGCCAGCCAGCCGGTGACGTTCACCTCGAGACCGAGCCGGGCGGCGGCGACGACCGCGGCGAAGACCGCCGCGGCCCCGCTCATGTCGCACTTCATCGTCTCGTTGTGCCCGGCGGGCTTGAGCGAGATGCCGCCCGAGTCGTAGGTGATGCCCTTTCCGACGAACGCGAGGTGCTTGGTCGCCTTGGCGGACGTGTACGACAGCTTGACCAGGCGCGGAGCCGCCGCCGAGCCGGCGCCGACGCCGAGGATGCCGCCGTAGCCGCCCTTGGCGAGCGCCTTCTCGTCGAGGACCTGCACCTTGATGCCGTGTTCCTTCGCCGCGGCCTGCGCGATGCCGGCGAACGCCTCCGGGTCGAGGTCGTTCGGCGGCATGTTGATCAGGTCGCGGGCCCGGTTGAGCTCCTCGCCGACGGCGGCGGCGCGCAGCAGCGCGGCCTTGTGGGCGGCGTCGCGCGGCTTCCCGCCGAGCAGGGCGGCCTCGGCGAGCGGCGCCTTGGCGTTCTTGGCCTTGGCGCCGTTGCCCGAGCGCGCGTTCTGCTTGTACGCGTCGAAGGAGTAGGCGCCGAGCACCACGCCCTCGCCGATCGCGCCGATGTCGCCCGCGTCGGTCACGGGCAGCGCGAAGGCGGCCTTCTTGGAGCCGCCGAGGATGCGGGCGGCGGCGCCGGCCGCCCGGCGCAGCGCCTCGGGCTCGTACGCGGCGTCCTTCTCGGGCTCGGAGCCGAGCCCCACCGCGAGCACGAGCGGCGTCTTGAAGCCGGCCGGTGCGGGCAGCTTCGTCACCTCGCCCTCGGCGCCGGAGGCCCCGAGGGTCTCCAGAACGCCGGCGAGCCGGCCGTCGAACGCCGTGTCGACGGCTTCGGCGCCCGGGGCAACGATCGGGCCCTTTGCGCCCTTGGCGACACCGATCACGATCGCGTCGGCCCGCAGGCCGGGCGCCGCGGCGGTGCTGAGAGTGAGAGCAGTCACGGTGGTGAAATCTCGCTTCCGATGTGGAGTTGCTGTGGCCGGAGCACGGGTCGACCGGGCCCGACAGCCGACCCCGGATGAGGGTCGTGGGTGCGGTCGTGTCCGGGGTGCGTCCCACCGGCGCGGCGAACCGGCGTGGCGAATCCCGGAACGAGCGTACGCGTGCCTGTGCGTTCGCTCATGCACGCGAGTCTTCGCCCCTGTCGGTGGCGTCGTCTCCGCCGGACGATCCTCGCACTACCGTGACCGGCGCACACCCCTCGGGTTCCCCGCCCGCCGCGGCAGCCCTCCGCGCGACGCCGGAACGCGCCCTACCCGCCCAGCGCCAGCACCGTCAGCGCGGTCGTCGCCGCGGTCTCCGCCAGCCCGCCGAACACGTCCCCGGTGACCCCGCCGAAGCGGCGCGTGCAGTGGCGCAGCAGGAGTTCGGCGGCGGCGAGGGCCAGGACGACCGAGGCGGCCGCTCGCACCCCGTCGGCCGTGCCGGACAGCCCGCCGCCCACGGCCGCGACGGCGACGCAGGCGGCCGCCACGGCCGCCGCGCCCGCGAGCGGCACCACCCCGGCGACCGCCGCGCCCAGCCCCTCCGGCCGGGCCGCCGGAACCCCGGTGCGGGCGGCCAGGGTGAGCGCCAGCCGCGCGGCGACCGCCGAGACGACGGCGGCGACCGCGCCCCGCCTCCAGGAATCGCCGTACGCCTGGGCCAGGGCGGCCGTCTGGGCGAGCAGCACCAGCACGAGCGTGAGCACGCCGAACGGGCCGATGTCCGACTGCTTCATGATCCGCAGCGCGTCCTCGGCGGGCTTGCCGCTGCCCAGACCGTCCGCGGTGTCGGCCAGCCCGTCGAGATGCAGTCCCCGGGTGAGGACGGCGGGCCCGGCGGCCGAGGCGACGGCGGCGAGCAGCGGGCTCGCGCCCAGCCACAGCAGCAGCAGCCCGAGCCCCGCCGCGCAGCCGCCGACGACCAGCCCGACCAGGGGCGCGCTCAGCATCCCGCCACGGGCGGCCGGACGGTCCCAGCGGGTCACCCGCACCGGCAGCACGGTGAGGGTGCCGAAGGCGAAGCGCAGGCCGTCGAGGGGGGAGGCGGGGGGCGAGACAGTGGACACCGCCGCAGACTATGGCCTGCCCGCCCGGCGGATCGTGCCGGGGACGTCCACCGGGCAGGCCCCGGCCGCACACGGCCCGGCCGGGCCGCGCACCGCCTAGCCCGGACGCCCCGCCCGCGAGGCAGTGCGCCCCGCTCCCCGTGAGACTGGGGGCATGGGCGACTGGCTGCAGCGCAACATCGTCGAACCGGGCAAGCTCCCGCTGCTCCTCGCCCTGACCGCGTTCGTGGCCACCTTCCTGATCACCCGGGTCATCACCCGCCTCATCCGGGCCGGCAAGGGCCCGTTCGGCAACATCAGCTCCGGTGGGGTGCACATCCACCACGTCGTGCCGGGCGTCGTGCTGACCGTCGCGGGCGGATTCGGCTCCGTGGCGAGCGGTCGGCACGGCTTCGGGGCGGGCGCCTTCGCGGTGGTCTTCGGCATCGGCACGGGCCTGGTCCTCGACGAGTTCGCGCTGATCCTGCACCTGGACGACGTGTACTGGACGGAGGCGGGCCGCAAGAGCGTGGAGGCCGTGGTCCTCACGGCGGCGCTGGGCGGACTGCTGCTCGTGGGCTTCTCGCCGTTCGGCGTCGACGGGATGAGCGAGGAGGAGCTGCAGGACCGGGGAAGCGTCCTCGCGACCGTCGGCGCGAACGTCCTCTTCTCGCTGGCCGTGCTCACCAAGGGCAAGGTCAAGACAGCCGTGTTCAGCGTGTTCGTCCCGTTCATCGGGCTGATCGGCCTGGTCCGGGTGGCCCGGCCGGCTTCCCCCTGGGCCCGGCGGTTCTACCGGCGGCGGCCGCGGGCGCGCGCGAAGGCGATGCTGCGCGCCTACCGGCACGACCGGCGCTGGGCCGGGCCCCGCCGGCTGGTGGGGGACTGGCTCGGCGGCAAGACCGACGCGGAGCTGGCTCAGTCCGGCGAACGGGGGTGACGGCGCCGGTCCGGCGAGCGCGGGCGACGGTGCCGGTCCGGGCCGCCGCGCCCCCCGTCCGGCGGCTGCGGGCCCGTCGGCGGCTGCCGGGGAGCGGGGGCCGGTTCCGGTTCCGTGGCCGCCTCCGTGCCCGCCGCCCGGAGCCCGCCGCGGAACCACCGGCCGCCAGGGCGCCGGGCCGCGCCGTCCGTCCGGTCCCGTCGGCGCAGACACGCGTACAGGATCGCCGTGGCCGCGATCGCCGCGAGGTGCTCCCTGCCGGCCAGGTTGTTCTTCAGCAGCACCTCCACCGTCATCGCGACGATCACCGCGGCCGCCGTCGTGTACGCGCGAAGGCGCCAGCCCAGGAACACCGCGAGGCCCACCACCGCCGCCGACGGACCGGTGTCCACCACCAGCGCGTCGGACGCGGGCAGGCCGAACGGGCCGCCGGGGCCGAGGGCCAGCCCCACGCGGGCGTACAGGGTGCCGGCGAGTGTGGCGGTGTAGGCGACGAGGAGGGTGCGCGGCCGGCCGAGGCAGAGCTCCGCGATCCCGAACACCAGCAGGATCTGCGCGAGTGCGCCCCAGACCGGCAGGTCGAGGGCGGGCACGAACAGCGACAGCGGGGTGCGGGACAGGGCGAGCCAGAGCGGGTCCTCGGCCCGCACCGCACCGACGTCCTGCACGGGCCGGTAGCCCCAGGACTGGTTCTGCACGATCTGGGTCAGGGACGTCAGCCCCACCGCCGCCAGCGTCATCGGGACCGCCCGCCACCGCCGCCGCGCCAGCGGGCCGCACACGGCCTGGCACAGCGGCCCCCACTCGGCGCGGGCCCAGCCGGCGAGCCGCTTCACCGCCGGCTCTCCAGGCGCCCCCGGCGCGGACGCCCCGGCAGACCGGGCAGACAGGGCGCCTCCAGGAAGCCCTCGGCGCGCGCCGACGCCACGGCGATGCGCGGCAGGTCCGCGCTCTTCTCGAACAGCAGGAAACGCGGCTCCCAGACGGGCCGGTACTTGGCGTTGGCGCGGTAGAGGGACTCGATCTGCCACCATCGGGAGAAGAAGCACAGCAGCGACCGCCACAGCCGCAGCACCGGTCCGGCGCCCAGCCGTGCGCCCCGTTCGAAGACCGAGCGGAACACCGCGAAGTTCAGCGAGACCTGGACGATCCCCGTCTCCCGGGCGCGCCGCAGCAGTTCGATGATCATGAACTCGGTCAGCCCGTTGTCGCCGTCGCGGTCGCGCCGCATCAGGTCGAGCGACAGCCCGCGCGGTCCCCACGGCACGAACGAGAGCAGGGCGCGCAGTTCGCCGTCGGCGTCGGTGCACTCCAGCATCACGCAGCGCCCGTCCCGCGGGTCCCCGAGCCGCCCGAGCGCCATGCTGAACCCGCGCTCGGCGGCCCCGTCGCGCCAGTCGTCGGCCCGCCGCACCAGGTACGCCATCTCGTCGGCCGGGATGTCCTCGTGGCGTCGTACGCGCACGGTGTGACCGGCCCGGCGGACCCGGTTGCACGCCTGCCGGACCGTCCGCATCGCGCGTCCCTCGAGGGTGAAGTCGGCGACCTCGACGACGGCCTCGTCCCCGAGCTCCAGCGCGTCCAGCCCGTGCCGGGCGTACACCGTCCCGGCCTCCTCGCTCGCGCCCGTCACCGCCGGGATCCATCCGTGCGCCCGCGCCTCGGCGAGCCACGGCTCGATCGCCCCCGGCCAGGCCTCCGGGTCGCCGAGCGGATCCCCCGAGGCCAACGACACCCCGCCGACGACCCGGTAGGCGACGGCGGCCTTCCCGGTCGGCGACCAGCACACGCTCTTCTCCCGGCGCAGTGCGAAGTAGCCGAGCGAGTCCCGCTCGCCGTGCCGGTCGAGCAGTTCCCGCAGCCGCTTCTCGTCGTCCTCGGTGAGCGGGTCGACGGCCCGCCGGGAGCGGAAGGCGGCGTACAGCACGGCCAGCAGGAGCGCCGTGCTCAGCACGTTGACGGCGACGTCGACCCAGGTGGGAGGCGCGATCCCGGGGACGCGGTGGGCGTCCGCCGTGACGGAGACCAGCCGCAGCGCGCCGTAGCGCCAGCGTTCGAGGAACGTGGAGGGCGCGGACGCCCGGTCGGTGACCGTCACCAGCAGCGCGGCCAGCAGCGAGGCGCCCAGCAGCCCGCCCGCGCCGACGGCCGCGGCGAGCCGCGGGTTGGACCGGTCGCCCTTGGCGTAGAACGCGCTCCGCCCGGCCAGCAGCGCGGCGACGAACACGGCGGTCAGCCCGAGCGAGACCCAGTTCTGGGGATGGCGCCGGATCTCCGGGAACGCCATGGCCAGGGCGAGCAGCCCGAGGAAGGACCCGCTCAGGGCCAGGTTCAGGATCCACGCGGCCCGCTTGCGCCGCCCCATGGTGACGGCGAGGAACGCGGTGAAGAGCCCGGACGCGAACCCGGCCGTCAGCAGGTACGGCGTGAAGAAGTCGGCCTGGTTGTGCCGTCGTACGTCCTGCCCCAGGGTGACCCACACCGCGCTGAGGAAGTTGACGGACGCGACGGCGCGCAGGTACCAGACGGCGAAGGCGGCGGCGCCCCGGGTGTTGCCCATGAGCGGTGATCATATGGGTGCACTTGTGGAAAACCGCTCCTTTGGTGCCGCCTGTCCACTTTAGTGGTCTTCGGGCCCAGCCTGGGGCTCCGCCCCGGCCCCTTCCCGAGTCCCCTCCCGGGTCTCGTTCCGGGTGTCCGCCCCTGTGTCGTCCTTCGTCTCCTCCGGCGAGACCTCGGGTTTCTCCGGAAGCTCGGCGGCCAGCGCCGCGGCGGCTCGCACCAGCGGCAGGGCGAGCAGCGCGCCGGCGCCCTCGCCGACCTTCACGCCCTGGTCGAGGAGCGGTTCCAGGGCCATCCGGTCGAGTGCCTTGGCCTGACCCGGTTCGCCGCTGGCGTGCCCGGCCAGCCACCAGTCCGGCGCCCGGAACGCGACGCGCTGCCCGACCAGCGCACAGGCGGCCGCCACGACACCGTCGAGGACGACCGGCAACTTCCGTACCGCGCACTGGAGCAGAAAGCCCGTCATGGCGGCGAGGTCGGCGCCGCCCACCGTCGCCAGCAACTGCAACTGGTCGCCGAGCACCGGCCGCGCCCGCCGGAGCGCGTCCCGGACGGCGGCGCACTTGCGCATCCACGCCAGGTCGTCGATCGCCTCCCCGCCGCGCCCCGTCACCACGGACGCGTCGGTCCCGCACAGCGCCGCCACGAGCACGCCCGCGGCCGTCGTCCCGCCGACACTGACGTCGCCCAGCACGACCAGGTCGGTTCCCGAGTCGGCCTCCTCGTCGGCGACGGCCACGCCCGCCGCGAAGGCGGCCTCGGCCTCCTCCGCCGTCAACGCGTCCTCGATGTCGATGCGGCCGCTGCCGCGCCGCACCCGGTGCCGTACGACGTCCTCCGGGAAGGCGTCCGGATCGCAGTCCAGCGCCATGTCGACGACCCGCACGGGGACGTCGAGGCGGCGGGCGAGCACGGAGACCGGCCGGCCGCCCTCCAGGACCGCCCGCACCAACTCCGCCGCGCCGCCCGGCGGCCGGACGGAGACACCGAGCTCGGCCACCCCGTGGTCGCCCGCGAACAGCACCACCCGCGGCCGCACGATCGGCCGCACGGGCGACGAGCCCTGCGCCGCCGCCAGCCACTCGCCGAGGTCGTCCAGGCGCCCCAGCGACCCGGGCGGCACGATCTGACGTTCCCGGCGGGCCTCCGCGTCGCGGCGCACGCCGCCGTCGGGACGCTCGATCAGATCGGTGAAGTCGTCGAGATTAAGCGAGCTCATTCGCCGAACAGTACCGGCACCGATCGAACGGTTCCGCGCCCCGTCGCCACCACGCCCGCCCGACGTCGTTGCACCCGTGGTCGCTATCCCATACGTTCCGTTTTGCCGCACATTGTCCCTCGTCCGCCTCGCCCTCCCGGAGCCGCTCATGCCCCCCAGGCCCGTCCACGAGCCGCGTCGCGACGACTGCCCCTGGTGCGGCTCGGAGAGCCTGCGCACCCGGCTGCGCGCACCCGACCTGCGCCACCCCAGGCCGGGCACGTTCGTGGTCGACGAATGCCGGGACTGCCGGCACGCCTTCCAGAACCCGCGCCTGACCGCCGAGGGACTGGAGCTCTACGCCGCGCGGGAGGACCACCGCCGGACCACCCGCGGACGCCTGCGGGCGACGGCCCGCACCATGCTGCCCTTCCCCGAGCCGGAGAGCTGGCTGGACGTCGGGACGGGAGACGCGGCCTTCCCGGAGGCGGCGAGGGACCTGTTCGCCTACACGGCGTTCGACGGGGTGGACCCGGCGCCCGCGGTGCGGTGGGCGCACGCGGCCGGACGGCTCGACGAGGCCCACATGGGACGGCTGACGAACCCCGAGACGCTGTCCCGGCTGCGCGGCCGCTACGACGTCGTCAGCATGCTCCACCACCTGGAACACACCCGGGACCCACGGCAGGAGCTCGCCGCGGCGCTGACGGCCCTGCGTCCCGGCGGCCATCTGCTCCTCGAACTCCCGGATCCGGCCAGCGCCTTTGCCGCCGTCCTCGGCAAGTGGTGGCCCGACCACGACCAGCCCCGCCACCTCCAACTGATCCCGCAGGCCAACCTGCGGGCCGAACTCGAAGCCCGGGGCTGCGAGATCGTCGTGGCGGACCGCAGCGGCCCGCACGCGCCGGGGGACCTGGCGGCCGCGGCCTCGCTCTGCCTGCGCCGCACCCGGCTGCGCCCGGCGGCCGGCCCGCTGATCACCCTGGCCGCCGCCCTCGACCACCTCCTGGCCCCGGCCCTGCGCCGCACCCGCTTCTCGAACGCCTACCGGATCGTCGCCCGCAGACCCTGACCGCTGCGCCGGCGAACCGCACGGCCACGGCCCACCGGTACGAGCGCCGGCCGAAGGCACCCCACCCGAACAACGAACCGCGCCTGCCGGGACGGCGGTTCAGCGCCGGGGCACACCGCCTGGCCCGCGGCTCGACGGGCGGTGGGCGCACCCGGGTGCCGGAACGGGCCTGCCGGGGACGCCGGTTCAGTGCCGGGGTTCAGCCGCGGAGTACCTGCGCCTGGCCCGCCACCACCAGGACGACCTGCTCGCACTCCGCCGCGACCGCCGCGTTCAGCCGCCCCAGTTCGTCGCGGTAGCGCCGTCCGGACGCCGTCGCCGGCACGATGCCCGAGCCGACCTCGTTGGACACCAGGACGACGGTCCGCCGGGCCGAGCGCACGGCGTCCGCCAGCTCCCGCACCCGCGCCCGCAGCGTCTTCTCGCCGCCGTCCGCCCACACCGCGTCGTCCCACGCCCCGGCCGCGTCCATCACGTCCGTCAGCCACAGCGACAGACAGTCGATCAGCAGCGGCGCCCCGGACTGCGCCAGCAACGGGACGAGGTCGCAGGTCTCCGTCGTCCGCCAGGAACCCGGGCGCCGCTCCCGGTGCGCGGACACCCGGGACGCCCACTCGGTGTCGCCGCCCCGGGTCCCGCCGGTGGCCACGTACAACACGTCCGGGAAGGACTCCAGCCGCCGTTCGGCCTCCACCGACTTGCCCGACCGGGCTCCGCCCAGCACCAGCGTCCGCCGCGGCACGTCGGGCACGTCCTCGTACACCCCCACCGTCAGCGTCGCCCCGTCCGGCACCGCCCGCGCGCCCGCGGCCGCGAGCCGCCGGCCGAGCTCCGCGCCCGGCGGCACGTCATGGTCCAGGTGGACGGCGACCACGTCCGTCGTCGGCCCCACCGCCCCGACCGCCCGCAGCTTCGCCAGCGCGTCCGGCCGCCCCACCACGTCCAGGAGGACCATGTCGTAGCGCCCTGCGTGCTCCGACCCCTCCTCCAGGCCGGCCGGCGCGCACCGGGGCGGCAGATACAGCAGCCGCTGCCCGTCGGGCCCGGTCACCGCGTACCCGGTGCCCGGCGCGTCCATCGCCACCGCCCGCACCCGATGCCCCGTCAGCGGCGCCAACTCCTGCCCGTCCGGCACCCGGCCGGGCTGCGGCAGCCCGGCCGGCACCTCCACCGGCGGACCGTCGTGCGGATGCGTCAGCAGCACCTGGCCGACGCCGGCCAGCGAGTGCCCCGCCCGCGCGGCGGCGAAGGCCGCGCCCGGCGTGAGGTCGAGCAGCAGGGCGCCGTCCACGAGCAGCGCGGTCGCGGCCCGCGCGTGCACGCCGAGCGAGGTCGCGCACACGGCGCAGGAGCAGTCGGGGCGGGGCAGTCCCGCGGGGGCGCCGGTACCGAGCAGAGTGACTTCCACGGAGCTGATTTTCGCGCGTCCGGCCTGGTCCCGCGCATCCGGCCCGCGCCGGCCCGGAGCCCACGAGATCCCGCGTCTTCGGCACGGGCCGCCGGACAGGCCCTAGGCTCAGGGCGGAAGCCGGACCTGGATCCGGCTTCTGCTCTGCACGTGGTCACAGCTGGGAGGCGTACATGGCGGCATGGACGTGGCGGTTCGAGAAGGCCGACGGGACGGAGGTCCAACCCGCGGTGCAGCCCGACGAGTTCACCACACAGGGGGACGCCGAGTCCTGGATCGGGGAGGTCTGGAAGGACCTCCTCGAAGGCGGCGCGGACCAGGTGCGGCTCTACGAGGAGTCCACCGAGATCTACGGCCCGATGAGCCTGCACGCGAACGAGGCGTAGCCCTGCGGCGGGGCGGCCGGACCACGGCCGTCCCGCCCCCGTTCACCCGCGTCGTGCGGCGGGCGGCCGTTCACCCGAACGAGCGGAACACGTCCGCTCAGGCGCGCACCCGGCTCAGCCGCGCACCCCGCACAGGTGCAGCAGCGCCGCGACCTGCCGGTAGGGGTCGGTCCGCCCGGCCCGCTCCTCGGCGGAGAGCAGCCGTTCGAGGTCGCCGGGGATCTCCGCGTCGTCCGCGGCCGTGTCCGTGAAGACCCGCACGCCGTACCAGGCCTGCAGCGGCGCCCCGATCCCGGCGAGCGTGTCGGTCAGCGTCGCCAGCCGGTCCGCCCGGACGTCCAGGCCCAGCCGGTTGCGGTAGGAGACGGTGTCGAAGGAAGCCAGCGCGCCCGCCCAGTCCCCGGCCAGCCCGGACCGCATGGCCAGCGCGTCCGCGTTGCGCACCAGCAGCGACAGCAGCCCGCCGGGAGCCAGCATCCGCGCCAGCCCCGCCAGCAGGGCGTCCGGCGCCTCCACGTACATCAGCACGCCGTGGCACAGCACCACGTCGAAGCTGCCGGGCAGGAAGTGGACCCCGGTGTCCCGGCCGTCGCCCTCGATGATCCGCATCCGCTCCCGGATGCCCTCGGGCTCGCCCTTGAGGGCCTCGCGGGCCGCGGCGACCATGGTCGCGTCCTGTTCCAGCCCGGTCACCTGGTGACCGAGCCGGGCCAGCCGCAGCGCCTGCGTGCCCTGCCCCATCCCGACGTCGAGGACCCGCAACCGCTGCCCCACGGGATAGCGCCCCGCCATCTGCTCGTCGAGCTGCCGGGCCACCAGCTCCTGACGCACGACGTCACGCAGCCCGCCCAGCTTGTTCAGCCAGGCCTCGGCCGCTCCCCCGGAGAAAGCCGCAGTGCTCAGAGCTGCGCTCCACGCTTGACCTGCGGCTTGGGCAGCCGCAGCCGGCGCATCTGCAGCGAGCGCATCAGCGCGTAGGCGACCGCGCCCCGGCGGTTCTGGTCGGGGAAGCGCTCGGCCAGCCGCTTGCGCAGCCGGAAGCCGGTGGCGAACGAGTCCAGCACGATCAGGACGATCACGATCAGCCACAGCAGCAGCGCGATGGTCTGCAACGAGCCCACCCGCACCATGCTCAGCACGAGGATGACCACGGCCATCGGCAGGAAGAACTCCGCCACGTTGAACCGCGCGTCGATGAAGTCGCGCGCGAACTTGCGGACGGGGCCCTTGTCGCGGACCGGCAGATAGCGCTCGTCGCCGCCGGCCAGCGCCTGGCGCTGCCGGTCCATCTGGGCGCGGCGCTCGTCGCGCTGCCGCTTGGCGGCGTCCTTGCGCGACGTCGAGGTGTTGGCGACGCTGCGGCGCTGGGTCTGGGCCTCACTGCGCTTGGGCGTGGGCCTGCCCTTCTTCGCCTGAGGGTCACGGGGCTGCTTGGAGTCGGTCACCACCGCGTCAGCGGGGGCCTTCTCTTCCTTGGCACGGCTACGGAACACAAAACCCAAGGGTAAGCGCTTCTGGGCATGGACCCCAGCCCGGAGGGGAACGATCCGGCAACACCAGTCGTCTGTAGAAGGGACAGACCGGGCGAGAACGAGGAAGAGGGGCGAAGGGCGGCGCGTCGCGCCCCTGACGGTCACCTACTCCTCACGCCGGAGCCCGGGCCCCGTCAGTCGTCCTTGGGGAGGAGCGCATCCGCCCCCGAACAGTGCGTCAATGGAGGCAGGGCCCGTACTGTGGGTTCTGTCGCAGACCTGAGAGCCGGAGTCCGTCAGAAGGGGGCGCGCGAAGCCCATGAGCGGTGTCATGAAGCGTATGGGGATGATCTTCCGCGCGAAGGCGAACAAGGCCCTTGACCGGGCCGAGGACCCGCGCGAAACCCTCGACTACTCGTACCAGAAGCAACTGGAGCTCCTGCAGAAGGTCCGCCGCGGCGTCGCCGACGTCGCCACCTCGCGCAAGCGGCTGGAACTCCAGCTGAACCAGCTCCAGTCCCAGTCCTCCAAGCTGGAGGACCAGGGCCGCAAGGCGCTCGCGCTCGGCCGCGAGGACCTCGCCCGCGAGGCGCTCTCCCGCCGCGCCGCCCTCCAGCAGCAGGTCACCGACCTCGAGACGCAGCACGCCACGCTCCAGGGCGAGGAGGAGAAGCTCACTCTCGCGGCCCAGCGCCTGCAGGCCAAGGTGGACGCCTTCCGTACGAAGAAGGAGACCATCAAGGCCACCTACACCGCCGCCCAGGCCCAGACCCGCATCGGCGAGGCCTTCTCCGGCATCTCCGAGGAGATGGGCGACGTCGGCCTGGCCATCCAGCGCGCCGAGGACAAGACCGCCCAGCTCCAGGCCCGTGCCGGCGCCCTCGACGAGCTCCTCGCCTCCGGCGCCCTGGACGACCCGACGGGCATCGCGAGGGACGACATCCAGACCGAGCTGGACCGGCTCTCCGGTGGTACGGATGTAGAGCTGGAGCTGCAGCGCATGAAGGCCGAGCTCGCCGGCGGCCCGTCCGCCGGTCAGCAGGCCATCGAAGGCGGCACGGGCCAACCGCAGTCCCAGCAGCAGCCGCAGGACACCCCGCGCTTCGACAAGCAGTAACCGGCGCCGGGGCCCGGAGCCGAGGAGGGCGACGTGATCGTACGGATCATGGGGGAGGGCCAGTGGGAACTGGCCGACTCCCACTTCGTCGAACTGAACAAGCTGGACGACGACCTCCTCGCGGAGATGGAGAGCGGCGACGAGGACGGCTTCCACCGCACCCTCGGCGCCCTCCTGGACGCCGTACGGCGCCTCGGAGCCCCCCTGCCGGACGAGGCTCTGGAACCCTCCGAGCTCATCCTCCCCTCGCCGGACGCGAGTCTGGAGGAGGTCCGGGAGATGCTGAGCGACGACGGCCTGATCCCGGGCTGACACCGACGCCCCCTCAGCCCCGGCCGGGGTCTCGGCACCGGTCACGGTCCTTCAGCCCGTCCGGCGATCGAGGACGAGGCCCGTTCGGGGCCGACAGCGGGGTCTGGGGGCGGCAGCCCCCAGCTACGGCGAGGAAAGCGACGGCAACCAGAGAGTGACCCTCCTTTCCCGGGCGGAGTGCCGCCTCAAGGCCCACCCCCTCGCCCTCGACGCCGCCCTCGCCGCAGGCGTCTTCCTCTGCATGCTCGCCGGCTCCCTCGTCGACCCGCACGGCGAGCAGAGCGTCAGCTGGAGCATCCGCACACCGGACCCGCTCAGCCTCCTGCTCATGACCCTCGGCGCCGCGGCGCTCGTCCTGCGCCGCCGCGCCCCCATGACGGTCCTCGTCCTCACCGGCGCGGCGTCCGTGGCCGAGTCCATAACCGGCGACCCCCGCGCCCCCGTGGCGATGTCCGCCGTCGTCGCCCTCTTCACCGTCGCCTCCGCCACCGACCGCCCCACCACCCTGAGGGCCGGCCTGCTCACCATGACGGTCCTCACCGGCGCGGCCATGCTCGCCGGACCGCTGCCCTGGTACGCCCAGGACAACCTCGGGATCCTCGCCTGGACCGGCATCGGCGCCACCGCGGGCGACGCGGTCCGCAGCCGCCGGGCGGCCGTCCAGGCCATCCGGGACCGTGCCGAGCGGGCGGAGCTCACCAGGGAGGAGGAGGCCCGCCGCAGGGTCGCCGAGGAGCGACTGCGCATCGCCCGCGACCTGCACGACGTCGTCGCCCACCACATCGCCCTGGTCAACGTCCAGGCCGGGGTCGCCGCGCACGTCATGGACAAGCGGCCCGACCAGGCCAAGGAGGCCCTCGCGCACGTCCGCGAGGCCAGCCGCTCCGCGCTCAACGAGCTGCGGGCCACGGTGGGTCTGCTGCGCCAGTCCGGCGACCCGGAGGCCCCCACCGAGCCCGCTCCCGGCCTGGACCGCCTGGACGAGCTCGCCGGCACCTTCCGCAGCGCCGGCCTCCCGGTCGAGGTGGCCCGCGCCGACCAGGAGACGAAGCTCCCGGCCGCCGTCGGCCTGGCCGCCTACCGGGTCATCCAGGAAGCCCTCACCAACGTCCAAAAGCATGCCGGACCGGCAGCGAAGGCCGAGGTCAGCGTCGTACGGGTGGGGGCGAACATCGAGGTGACGGTCCTCGACGACGGGCAGCCGCCGGACGACGACGCCCCGCCGGCGGCGGGCAGCGGCCACGGTCTGCTGGGCATGCGCGAACGCGTCACGGCGCTGCGCGGCACCCTCACCACCGGCCCCCGTTACGGCGGCGGCTACCGCGTCCACGTGATCCTGCCGGTCAAGCCCCGTGCCGGCGCCGCCGAGCCGGAGACCCGGGCCATCGGGAGCCGTGCCGAGGAGCCCGGCGCCGGGCAGCTCCCGTCCGGCGGGCCCTCAGCCGCCCGCTGCCGCCCCCCGCAGCCCCGCACGGAGCCGTCCCGCAGGGAGTCGCCCGCTACGGAGCCGTCCCGTAGCTCGCCGTCCCGCACTGCCGAGCCCCGCACCGCAGAGGATCCCGTATGACCATCCGCGTCCTGCTCGCCGACGACCAGGCGTTGCTGCGCAGCGCCTTCCGCGTGCTCGTCGACTCGGAGCCCGACATGGAGGTGGTCGGTGAGGCGTCCGACGGCGCGGAGGCGGTGCGGCTGGCCAAGGAGGGGCCCGTCGACGTCGTCCTGATGGACATCCGCATGCCCGGCACGGACGGCCTCGCCGCGACCCGGCTGATCAGCGCCGATCCCACGCTCGGACATGTCCGGGTGGTCATCCTGACGACCTTCGAGGTGGACGACTACGTCGTGCAGTCGCTGCGGGCCGGGGCCTCCGGCTTCCTCGGCAAGGGCAGCGAGCCCGAGGAGCTGCTGAGCGCGATCCGGATCGCCGCGGGCGGCGAGGCGCTGCTCTCGCCGACCGCCACCAAGGGCCTGATCGCCCGCTTCCTCGCCCAGGGCGGCGCGGACGACGACCACGACCCGACCCGTACCGCCCGGCTCGGCGCACTCACCGTGCGCGAGCGCGAGGTCCTCGTGCTGGTCGCCGGCGGTCACTCCAACGACGAGATCGCCGAACGGCTGGAGGTCAGCCCGCTCACGGTCAAGACGCATGTGAACCGGGCCATGGCGAAACTGGGCGCGCGCGACCGGGCGCAGCTCGTGGTGATCGCCTACGAGTCGGGCCTGGTACGTCCGAGGGCGGAGTGAGGGCGGCGTCCTCGGTCCGCGGGGGGTGAACCCCTTTCCCTCAAGTCTCCGTCCCCTGGGGGCTTTCCCTATGCTGGCACCTCAATGATCTGCGCGAGAGGGGGACGGGCGCGGTGCCGCTGCACAAGGACGACCCGAAGGCACTCGGCGGCTACCGGATCGTCGACCGGCTCGGGGCCGGAGGCATGGGCGTCGTCTACCGCGGCCGGTCCCGCTCGGGGCGCGAGGTCGCCGTCAAGGTGGTGCACGCCCAGTACGCCGAGGACCCGGTGTTCCGCGCCCGCTTCCGGCAGGAGATCGAAGCGGTCCGCAAGGTGAGCGGCGCGTTCACCGCCCCGGTCGTGGACGCCGACCCGGAGGCCGTACGGCCCTGGATGGCCACGCAGTACGTGTCGGGCCCCACGCTCTCCGCACGCATTCGCGACCACGGCCCGCTGCGCGGCGCGGAACTGCGCCGGCTCGCCCTCGGCCTGGTGGAGGCACTGCGGGAGATCCACCGGGCCGGTGTCGTCCACCGGGACCTCAAGCCCGGCAACGTCCTGATGGCCCACGACGGGCCGCGCGTCATCGACTTCGGGATCTCCCGGGCTGCGGAGAACCAGACGCTCACCGAGACCGGCAAGATGATCGGCACCCCGCCGTTCATGTCGCCCGAGCAGTTCTCGGACGCCCGCTCGGTCGGCCCCGCCTCGGACGTGTTCTCCCTCGGCGCGCTGCTGGTGTTCGCCGCGACCGGACGCGGCCCCTTCGACGCGGACAGCCCGTATCTGACGGCGTGGCGGGTGATGCAGGAGGAACCGAAGGTGGAGGCGGTGGCCGAGCCGCTGCGCACGGTCCTGACCCGCTGTCTGGCCAAGGACGCCGGGAGCCGGCCCGGACTCGAGGAGCTGGCCGAGGAGTTCGCCCGGGTGCTGCCCGGGCCCGCGGCGGGGGACATGGAGACGGTGTCCCTGCGCCTGCCGCCGCCGCCCGCGACGGACGACGAACCGGGCCGCCCCACCATGGGGGCCCGCCCCGGCCGCCGTTCCCGGCTGCGCCGGTGGCCGGTGGCGGCCGGGACGGCGGGTGTCCTCGCCCTGGCCGTCACCGGGTATCTGCTGCTCGACCTGACGCCCTTCAGCAGGACCGAGGAATCGGGCAGCGCGACCGGCGGCCCGTCCGTCGGCTGGGACCCCCTGCCGGGCGGCTGGAAGCCCTGGCAGACCTCGGTGTACGGCGCCGCCGTGACCGGGGTGAAGAAACCGCTGGGCGGCGGGGCCCCCGACAACGCCTCCCTGTCCTGTGTGATGGGCAAGAGCGCCCTGTACTGCGGCGGCGACGGCACCCTCCCGGTCCGGGTCGACGGGGCGAGCGGGCGGATCGCCTGGCGCGCCGAGTCCCTGCCCCCGGGGCTGCCGCAGATGAGATTCAACAGCAGGGTCCTCGGGGTGCACGACGGCGTGCTGGTGGTGTCGGAGTTCGTGATGAACAAGGCGGGCAACGACCAGAGCGCCACCGCACTCGCCCTCGACACCGCCACCGGCAAGCTGCTCTGGTCGCGCCCGCTGCGCGGGACGAGCTCCGTCGAACCCGCGGTCGTCGGCGACCTCCTGCTGACCGCGGACGGCTACCGCGTGACCGCCCGCGAACTGCGCGGCGGCGCTGTGCGCTGGACGGCCACCGTGCCTGCCAAGTCGACCTACTCCTGTGAGTTCCAGGAGGCCGACGGCGTCCCGTACGCCGACTGCACCGACGCGGGCACACCCTCGCGCAACGTGTTCTACGCCGTGGACCCCGCCGACGGCTCGACCCGCAAGGTGAGCGTGCCGGACGGCGACGTCGACTACGTCGGCTCCGTCGACGGCGACCTGGTCTTCGTGGCGCAGGTCCCGCGGGGCGAGCGGACCTTCGACGAGTCGGCGTACGGCGAGGTCCTGCTGATCGACCCGGGCACCGGCGCGGTGCGGAAGCTGAAGCTGCCCGGCAGTCCGCGCGGACAGGTGGCGCTGGTGGGCGGGGTGCTCTGCTTCGCCAACTCCCGAGGCCAGCTGGTCGCCCATGCGCCCGGGACGGGCAAGCGGCTGTGGCAGACCGCGACGACGCTGCAGCAGCCCGGCAGGCCGGCCGCCGACGGACAGGGACGGGCGGTGTTCGCGGCCAGCGCCTCCGGACGGGTCGCCGCCGTCGACGTCGGGACGGGCGAGCTGCTGTGGGAGTCCGCCGCGAGGGCCGATCGGGTCGTCGCGTCCGGCTACGCCACGGCGCGCGTGTTCCTCGACGAGGGCGCCCTGATCGTGCTCAGCCCCGACGGGACCGTCTTCACGCTGGATCCCGGTCACCCCGACAAGTGACCGCAGTCGGGGTGATCCGGTTGATCCGGGTCGACGGGGGCGCCGGCGGCCCGGCTACGGCAGGGCCAGCATCCGCTCCAGCGCCAGCTTGGCGAACTCCTCGGTCTCCCGGTCGACCTCGATGCGGTTGACCAGCTTGCCCGCGGCCAGCGACTCCAGGGTCCACACCAGGTGGGGGAGGTCGATGCGGTTCATGGTCGAGCAGAAGCAGACCGTCTTGTCCAGGAAGACGATCTCCTTGCCCTCGGGCGCGAAACGGTTCGCCAGCCGGCGGACCAGGTTCAGCTCGGTGCCGATGGCCCACTTCGAGCCGGCCGGGGCCGCCTCGAGCGCCTTGATGATGTACTCGGTCGAGCCGACGTAGTCGGCCGCGGCGACGACCTCGTGCCGGCACTCGGGGTGCACGAGTACGTTGACGCCGGGTATCCGGGCGCGGACGTCCTCGACCGACTCCAGGCTGAAGCGGCCGTGCACCGAGCAGTGGCCGCGCCACAGGATCATCTTCGCGTCGCGCAGCTGCTCGGCGGTCAGCCCGCCGTTCGGCTTGTGCGGGTTGTAGACGACGCAGTCGTCGAGGGACATGCCCATGTCCCGCACGGCGGTGTTGCGGCCGAGGTGCTGGTCGGGCAGGAACAGCACCTTCTCGCCCTGCCGGAAGGCCCACTCAAGGGCCCGCTCGGCGTTGGACGAGGTGCAGATGGTGCCGCCGTGGCGGCCCGTGAACGCCTTGATGTCCGCGGACGAGTTCATGTACGAGACCGGCACGACCTGCTCGGCCACGCCGGCCTCGGTCAGCACGTCCCAGCACTCGGCGACCTGCTCGGCGGTGGCCATGTCGGCCATCGAGCAGCCGGCGGCGAGGTCGGGCAGGACGACCTTCTGGTCGTCGGAGGTCAGGATGTCGGCGGACTCGGCCATGAAGTGCACACCGCAGAAGACGATGTACTCGGCCTCCGGACGGGCGGCCGCGTCCCTGGCCAGCTTGAAGGAGTCGCCCGTGACGTCGGCGAACTGGATGACCTCGTCGCGCTGGTAGTGGTGACCGAGCACGAAGACCTTGTCACCGAGCTTCTCCTTGGCGGCGCGGGCGCGCTCGACCAGGTCCGGGTCCGAGGGCGAGGGCAGGTCGCCGGGGCACTCGACGCCCCGCTCACTCTTCGGGTCGGCCTCGCGGCCGAGCAGCAACAGGGCGAGCGGAGTCGGCTGTACGTCGAGCTCCGTGGGCTGGGCGGTGGTCACGACACGCACCCTTTCTACTTTTCGTCGAATTGACGTTATCTATCATAACCCGCGTCCCGGCACTTTCACGATGGTCATTGCGTCGATGTGACGTGAATCCCGAAACGCGGACCCGCCGGCGCACCGGCGTCAGGGCCGGCGTCGGGTCCGCGTTTTCGGCGCGGGTCCGGAGGGCGCTGTCCGCTCCACCGCGGGTGTGCGAGCATGAAAGACAAGAAGAGGAAAGAAACGGAAACCTGAGTCCTCGGCCCCGGAATGAATCCGCGGTCCCGACGGTTGCACACGTCGGCAAGCAGTCTCCGTACAACCCGGGAGAGATGTAGATGTCCGTATCGGACGAGAAGACCACTGTCAGCGACGGCATCCTCCTGTCCGACGCCGCCGCGGCGAAGGTCAAGGCCCTGCTCGACCAGGAAGGCCGCGAAGACCTGGCGCTGCGTGTCGCCGTTCAGCCCGGCGGCTGCTCCGGCCTGCGCTACCAGCTCTTCTTCGACGAGCGTTCGCTCGACGGTGACGTGGTCAAGGACTTCGACGGCGTCAAGGTCGTCACCGACCGCATGAGCGCCCCGTACCTGGGCGGCGCCTCCATCGACTTCGTCGACACCATCGAGAAGCAGGGCTTCACGATCGACAACCCGAACGCGACGGGTTCCTGCGCCTGCGGCGACTCCTTCAGCTAGGCCGTCGCCCGGTTCCACCGCGAACCGCAGCCGAGCCACGCGAAGGCGGCGGCCCCCTCTCGGAGGGGACCGCCGCCTTCGTGCTGCGCTCTGTCCAGGACAATCCCGCCCGGGCCGCTTCGCCCGGGCCGCTCCCGGGTCCTGTCGGTCCGGAGCCCGCCCCGGGGGTTACCGGGTCTGCGGAAGCCGGGCCCCCGGCTTCTCCAGCGGTACGCCCGCGCCGTCGGAGCCGACCACCTTCCGGGCGCCCAGCGGTGCGTCCAGCTGCACGACCTGGTGGTACTCCTTGGCGATCATGATGCAGACCTTGTCCGGCCAGGGCGTCTGCGTGACGGTGATCTTCACCGCGTCCTTGCTCTCCGTCGCCGTCGCCTTGTAGTCGGCGCACACCCCGCCGGTGAAGCCGACGGTCAGCTCCCTGCCCTCGGCGGAGTAGCCGTCCACCTTCACGTCACGGGCGCCCGAGGAGCCGGTCGGCCGCGGCATGGGGGCGGGCGTCGTGGCGGACTTGAGATACGCCGGCTCGACGGCCGGCTGCGCCACGGTGTAGCCGTCCGCGTCCCCCGCCGCCTTCACGGCGAACAGCCAGGACGGCACGAGGACCTGCCGGCCGCCGGAAGTGTGCGGGGCCAGCCCGAGCACCGCGTCCTCGACGGTCGCCGTCTGCCGCTCGGGAGCGGACGTCGAGGCGCCGCACGGGCTCTCCAGCCGGTCCTTCAACGGCACCGGGCTGGCGCAGCCGCCGATGCCCATCCGGTGGTCGGTCCCCGGCGCGGCGTTCAGCGCGTCGAGCGCCTCCTGCGCGCTCACCAGGGGATACGTGTCGCCCTTCGCGGGCGCTTCCAGCTGCCCGTTCCCGGCCACGACCTCGCCCTGCGCGTTGACGCTGATCCCGGTCGTCCAGCTGTAGGTCGGCAGCCCGCCGACCACCGGATCGGCGTTCACCATGCGCTGCGCGCCCATGGTCAGGCTCGCGTCAACCTTGGCGTCGTCCTGCCCGAGCGCCTTCAGGACCGGCGCGGCCGCCTTCTTCGCGGCCGCCTCGCTCACCGGCTCGTCGGTGGCCGGCGTCGGGGACTGGGCGCACTTGTCGCTCAGCGAGGTGCAGTTGTCGGTGCCCGGGGCGTACCGGGTGAAGGTCCACATGCCGGGCGCCTGCCGGTTCACCCGCAGCGCCGGCCCGGAGCTGTCGCCGGCGCCGATCCGCCAGGCCTCGCCGTCGGCCACCGGCGTGCCGTCGACCCCCAGCGCCTTCGCCAGCCGGGCCGCCTCGTCGGCGGTGACCTCGCCCTTCGCCCAGTAGACGGGCGCGGAGCCGTGACCGTCGGGCAGTGTGCCGGCGGCCTGGTAGGTCACCCCGTAGGGGTTGGGCTCGCCGGGCGCGATGCCGTTCGAGGAACCCTGGGAGGCGCCCTTGCCCGCGGCGTAGTCGTCCAGGGCGAGCGCGGCGGGTGTGCCGCCGCCGGAGGGCGACCCCGAACCGGAGCCGCCGCCCGAGCCGCCCGCCGCGCCGGCGGTCAGGTAGGCGCCGCCGCCGCCCACCAGCAGTACGGCCGCAGCGACGGAGGCGATGAGCAGGGGGGAGCGGCGCCGGGGTCCGGGAACCGGCCCCCCGCCGCCCGCCGCGCCGACGACGTGCTCGCCGTGACCGTCGCCGCCGCCGTCCGCCGCCGCGGGCCCGTCCAGGACCGCGCCCTGGTCACGAACTCCGGCCTCGACCGGGTCAGCGGCCTTCGTCGAGGCCCCGGGCTTCTCACCGGGTTCGTCGGACGCGCCCGGTTCACGCGAAGCGGCGGCCTCCTTCGCGGCGCCGGCCTCGCCCGAACCGCCGACCGGGTCCGAGCCGCCGTCCGCCTCCGGCCCGTCGGCCGGGTCCGAGCCGCCGTCCGCCTCCGGCCCGTCGACCGGGTCCGAGCCGCCGTCCGCCTCCGGCCCGTCGGCCGGGTCCGAGCCGCCGGCCCGTGTCACGCCGGATTCCGTAGCGACCTCGTCCGAAGCAGCGGGCTCAGCATCCGTCGGCCCGGCCTCCGCCTTTACGCGTCCGGCCTCGTCGACCTCGGCGTCGGCTCCGGCGCCGGCAGGCTCCGCCTCCGTCGGCCCGGCCTCGCCCGGCCGCGACTGCTCGGCGTCCTGTACCCGCTCGGCATCCTGCGGCCGCGCGTCGTCCTGCGCCTTCGCCTCGGCGGAAGACGTCTTCTCCGGCTCGCGCGCGGCGTCGTCGTTCTCGGGTCGCTCGGTGTTCACCGCATCGCTCCTTCGGCTGCCCTGCTGTCGTACCCCGCGTCCCCCTCACGAGGGACGCCGATGGGACGCGGCGGGGGAGCGCACGGTTCCCTTCCGTGCGCCGTACCGAAGGAAATATCGGGGGATCACCCCAGGGGCCACCCGGAGTGATCCGAACGGCAGGTCCTAGTTGCCGTAGTCCGGCATCGCCTCCAGCAGCCGCGCCGACGTCGCGGGAACGTCCACGCCGTGGATGAGTGACGGCGAGACCGGGTGGGAAGTGATCTTCTCCGGGGCGGCCCAGTGCGGAGCCATCCGCGCGCAGTCGCCGCGCAGCGACGCGAGGTCGCCGTCGAGGTCGGCCGGAGCGGGTGCGTGGACCTTGAGGTTCGTCATAGTCGAACGGTAGGCACGCCGTGGCCCGCGAAGAAAGATCTACTATCGGGTAGTTTCCTCTGCTTCAGTGGCGCGAGCCGACCGGGTAGCGTGAACTGTCAATCCCCCTCCCCTCAGGAGAGTCCACGCCGTGCGCATCGCAGTCACCGGCTCCATCGCGACAGACCACCTCATGACGTTCCCCGGCCGCTTCGCCGATCAGCTCGTCGCGGACCGTCTCCACACGGTCTCGCTCTCCTTCCTGGTCGACAACCTGGACGTACGCCGGGGCGGGGTGGGCGCGAACGTCGCCTTCGGCATGGGACAGCTCGGGACCCGCCCGATCCTGGTCGGCGCCGCGGGCGCGGACTTCGACGAGTACCGGGCCTGGCTGGACCGGCACGGCGTCGACACGGCCTCGGTCCGTATCTCGGAGACCCTGCACACCGCCCGCTTCGTGTGCACCACCGACGCCGACCACAACCAGATCGGCTCCTTCTACACGGGCGCGATGAGCGAGGCCCGGCTGATCGAGCTGAAGACCGTCGCCGACCGCGTGGGCGGCCTCGAGCTGGTCCTGATCGGCGCCGACGACCCGGAGGCCATGCTCCGGCACACCGAGGAGTGCCGGTCCCGGGCGATCCCGTTCGCCGCCGACTTCTCCCAGCAGATCGCCCGTATGAACGGCGACGAGATCCGGATACTGCTGGAAGGCGCCTCGTACCTCTTCTCCAACGAGTACGAGAAGGGCCTCATCGAGTCCAAGACGGGCTGGTCGGACGCCGAGATCCTGGCCAAGGTCGGCCACCGCGTCACCACTCTCGGCGCGCGCGGCGTCCGCATCGAGCGCGCCGGCGAGGACCCGATCGAGGTCGGCTGCCCGGAGGAGGAGGCAAAGGTCGAGCCCACCGGCGTCGGCGACGCCTTCCGCGCCGGCTTCCTCTCCGGCCTCGCCTGGGGCGTCTCCCACGAGCGCGCCGCCCAGATCGGCTGCATGCTCGCCACCCTGGTGATCGAGACGGTCGGCACCCAGGAGTACCAGCTGCGCCGCGGCCACTTCATGGATCGCTTCACCAAGGCCTACGGCGAAGAGGCGGGCACCGAGGTCCGCAAGCACCTGGCCTGACAGGGACCGGGCCCGACTCAGGACAGCCGGCGGACCACGTAGGCAGAGCCTCGGTCCGCCGGCTCCTCACCGGCGTACTCCTGCCCCCGCATCTCGCACCACGCGGGGATGTCGAGCCGGGCCGCCTCGTCGTCGGACAGCACCCGCACCGTGCCGCCCACCGGCACGTCCCCGATGACCTTCGCCAGCTCGATGACCGGGATCGGGCACCGCCTGCCCAGCGCGTCCACCACGAGCGCCTCCACCGCGTCCCCGTCCGTCGAGACCGTGTCCGCCGAGGCCGTGTCCGCCGTCGGCGCGTCCCCGGCGGGCCGGACCTGCCGGGCGTCCGCCGGGCCGGGCAGGGGCGCGCCGAGCTTCTCCCGCACCGCCGCCACGACCCCCGGCAGCACGTCGAGGAACCGCTCCACGTCGGCCGAGGCCGCTCCCGCCGGCAACGAGACCCGCACATTTCCCTCACTCAGCACCCCCATCGCCCGCAGCACATGGCTGGGCGTCAGCGTGCTGCTGGTGCAGGACGATCCGGACGAGACCGAGAAACCCTCCCGGTCCAGCTCGTGCAGCAGCGTCTCCCCGTCCACGTACAGACAGGAGAAGGTCACGATCCCGGGCAGCCGTCGATGCGGGTCCCCGACCACCTCGACGTCCGGGACGACGTCCGCCACCCGCGCGCGGATCCGCGCCGTCAGCTCCCGCAACCGGTCCGCCTCGGCCGCCGCCTGAGCCCGCACCGCCCGCAGCGAGGCCGCCGCGGCCACGATCGCCGGAAGGTTCTCGAACCCGGCCGCACGCCCCGACTCCCGCTCGTCCAGGGGCCCTTGCGGCGCGAACCGGACGCCCTTGCGCACGACGAGCAGCCCGACGCCCGACGGCCCGCCCCACTTGTGCGCGCTCGCCGCCAGCAGCGACCACGGGCCCTCCACGGCCGCCCACCCCAGCGACTGGGCGGCGTCCACCAGCAACGGCACCCCCGCCTCCCGGCACAGCTCGGCCACCGCCGCCACCGGCTGCTCGGTGCCCACCTCGTGGTTGGCCGACTGCAGACACGCGAGCGCGGTGTCCGAGCGCAGGGCGTCGGCGTACGACTCGACGGTCACCGCGCCGGTCCGCGTCACCGGCGTCCGGGTCACCGCCCCGCCCTCCGCCTCGAACACCTCGGCCGAATGGAGTACCGAGGAGTGTTCGACGGCTGACACGATCAGGTGACGTCCGGCCCGCCGACGACCCGCCAGCGCGCCCGCGATCCCGGAGTGCACGGCCCGCGTCCCGGAGGACGTGAACACCAGCTCGTCCGGCCGGCACCCGACGGCCTCGGCCGCCGCCTCCCGTGCCGCGTCCAGCAGCATCCGTGCCCGCCGCCCCTCCCGGTACAGCCGGGCGGGATCCGCCCACCCCTCGTCGAGCGAGGCCGACAGGGCCTGCCGGGCGACGGGATGGAGCGGGACGGCGGAAGCAGCGTCGAAGTAGGCCACACCCCAACGGTAAAGCGCCGGTGAGGCCGGTACTCCAGGGGTACGGGACTGTTTCGATCCACGGCCCGGCCGCGCGGACGCGACCGGCCACGGCGTGCCGCAGCCGCCGCACAAGCCGCATTGACGAGCTATTAGGCGCTATCAGGCGCTCGTCCCACCCCTTCGGGGTGACGGGCGGCGCGTATGCCACCCTCCCCGCGACCCCCCGGAGGGCGTCGGCTAGGGTTTGGTCCGCATAAACATCCAAACCCCTGCCCGACGCAGGGCGGCGACCGACCAGCGAGAAGGCAGGCCGCAGCCAACCGCGCGGGCGAGACTCTCGGGAAGGCGCTACGTGAGTCCCAACGGCTCCGACCGCTCGCCGCGGCGCCCGATGCGGCGGAAGCTGCTGCAGGCAATGACCGCGGGCCTGGTCCTGGCGACCGCCACCGGTTGCACATACAAGGACTTCCCCCGCCTTGGTATGCCCACCCCGGTCACAGAAGAGGCTCCGCGGATCCTCTCCCTGTGGCAGGGCTCCTGGGCTGCCGCGCTGGCCACCGGCGTGCTGGTGTGGGGCCTGATCCTGTGGAGTGCTTTCTTCCACCGGCGCAGCCGCACAAAGGTCGAAGTTCCTCCGCAGACCAGGTACAACATGCCGATCGAGGCGCTGTACACGGTCGTCCCCATCATCATCGTCTCGGTGCTGTTCTACTTCACCGCCCGTGACGAGTCGAAGCTGCTGAGCCTCGAGAAGAAGCCCGACGTCACGGTCAACGTGGTGGGCTTCCAGTGGAGCTGGTGCTTCAACTACATCGAGAACGTCGCCGGTTCCAGCGGGGACGCGAAGACCGACAAGAACCTGGCCGCGATCCCGGACCGGTACAAGAAGGACTTCCCGTCCGACGCGGGCGGCGTCTACACCTGCGGCACCCCCGGTGAGAAGAACCCGCAGACCCACAACCCGGGCCCGACCCTCTGGCTCCCCAAGGGCAAGACGGTCCGCTTCGTCCTCACCTCGCGGGACGTCATCCACTCCTTCTGGGTGGTGCCGTTCCTCATGAAGCAGGACGTCATCCCGGGTCACACCAACTCCTTCCAGGTGACCCCCAACCGCGAGGGCACCTTCCTGGGCAAGTGCGCCGAGCTCTGCGGCGTCGACCACTCCCGGATGCTGTTCAACGTGAAGGTCGTCTCGCCGGAGCGTTACGAGCAGCACCTGAAGGACATCGCCAAGAACGGGCAGACCGGTTACGTTCCGGCCGGCATCGAACAAACGAGCCCCGAGAAGAACCGGGAGTCGAACGTCCTGTGAGCATCCTCAACGAACCCCAGGGTGCCTCCGCAGCTGAGGACTCGTACGAGAACGAGCTGCCGGTCAGGCGCCGGCAGCCCGGCAACGTCGTGGTGAAGTGGCTGACGACCACCGACCACAAGACCATCGGTACGTTGTACCTGGTCACGTCGTTCGCGTTCTTCTGCATCGGCGGCGTCATGGCGCTCCTCATGCGCGCCGAGCTCGCCCGTCCGGGCCTGCAGATCATGTCGAACGAGCAGTTCAACCAGGCGTTCACGATGCACGGCACGATCATGCTGCTGATGTTCGCGACGCCGCTGTTCGCCGGCTTCACGAACTGGATCATGCCGCTGCAGATCGGCGCGCCCGACGTGGCGTTCCCGCGGCTGAACATGTTCGCCTACTGGCTCTACCTGTTCGGCTCGACCATCGCCGTGGGCGGCTTCCTCACCCCGCAGGGTGCGGCCGACTTCGGCTGGTTCGCCTACTCCCCGCTGTCGGACGCGGTCCGCTCGCCGGGCCTCGGCGCCGACCTGTGGATCATGGGTCTGGCCTTCTCCGGCTTCGGCACGATCCTCGGCGCGGTCAACTTCATCACCACGATCATCTGCATGCGCGCGCCGGGCATGACGATGTTCCGCATGCCGATCTTCACGTGGAACGTGCTGCTGACGGCCGTCCTGGTCCTGCTGGCCTTCCCCGTCCTCGCCGCCGCGCTGTTCGCGCTGGAGGCGGATCGGAAATTCGGGGCACATGTCTTCGACGCGGCCAACGGCGGCGCGTTGCTGTGGCAGCACCTCTTCTGGTTCTTCGGCCATCCAGAGGTGTACATCATCGCCCTGCCGTTCTTCGGCATCATCTCCGAGGTCATCCCGGTCTTCTCCCGCAAGCCGATGTTCGGCTACATGGGCCTGATCGCCGCGACGATCTCGATCGCGGGCCTGTCCGTGACGGTGTGGGCGCACCACATGTACGTCACCGGCGGTGTGCTGCTTCCGTTCTTCTCCTTCATGACGTTCCTCATCGCCGTCCCGACCGGCGTGAAGTTCTTCAACTGGATCGGAACGATGTGGAAGGGCTCGCTGTCCTTCGAGACGCCGATGCTGTGGGCGACGGGCTTCCTGATCACCTTCACCTTCGGTGGTCTGACCGGCGTCATCCTGGCCTCGCCGCCGATGGACTTCCACGTCTCCGACTCGTACTTCGTGGTGGCGCACTTCCACTACGTCGTGTTCGGCACGGTCGTCTTCGCGATGTTCTCCGGCTTCCACTTCTGGTGGCCGAAGATGACGGGCAAGATGCTCGACGAGCGGCTCGGCAAGATCACGTTCTGGACGCTGTTCATCGGCTTCCACGGCACCTTCCTGGTCCAGCACTGGCTGGGCGCCGAGGGCATGCCGCGTCGTTACGCGGACTACCTCGCCGCCGACGGGTTCACCGCCCTGAACACGATCTCGACGATCAGCTCGTTCGTCCTCGGTCTGTCCGTGCTGCCGTTCTTCTACAACGTGTGGAAGACCGCCAAGTACGGCAAGCCGGTCGGCGTCGACGACCCGTGGGGCTACGGCCGCTCCCTGGAGTGGGCCACCTCCTGCCCGCCGCCGCGCCACAACTTCCTCACCCTGCCGCGGATCCGCAGCGAATCCCCGGCGTTCGACCTGCACCACCCGGAGATCGCCGCGCTCGAGCAGCTGGAGCACAGCGGCCACGGCGCCAGCGCCATCGCGGGCAGCAAGGAGGCCGGCAAGTGAAGATCCAGGGCAAGATGTTCGTCTGGCTGAGCGTCTTCGTCCTCGCCATGGCGATCGTCTATGGCGTGTGGTCGAAGGAGCCGGCCGGCACCACGGCGCTCTTCCTGGCCTTCGGCCTGTGCATCATGATCGGCTTCTACCTGGGCTTCACCGCCCGGCGGGTCGACGCGGGCGCGCAGGACAACAAGGAGGCGGACGTCGCGGACGACGCCGGCGAGCTGGGCTTCTTCAGCCCGCACAGCTGGCAGCCGCTGTCGCTCGCCATCGGCGGCGCCCTGGCCTTCCTCGGTGTCGCGGTCGGCTGGTGGCTGCTCTACTTCTCCGTCCCGATGATCATGATCGGTCTCTGGGGCTGGGTCTTCGAGTACTACCGCGGTGAGAGCCGCACCCAGTAACACGCGCTGAACGCGGCGAGAGCCCGGACACTCCGTCAGGAGCGTCCGGGCTCACGCTTTTGCCGTAGCGGGCGTGCTCCGTCCGTGTCACTCAGCGCGCCGCCGCGGGGGCGGCTCCCTAGCGTGAAGTCATGAGCCACCAACCCCGCCCCCGCACCGTCGTCGGCTGCACCCTGCTGGTGATCGCCCTGGGCGCGGTCGCAAGCGCCTGCGGCTCCGACGGCAACCCGCTCTCCGCGCGCCCCTACGACGCGACGGACCAGATCTCCTTCAACGCCCCCGACGGCGACGGGAAGAAGGCCGACCCGGACAAGCCTCTCGAGGTCACCGCCGACGACAGCGACCGCATCACGGACGTCACCGCCGTCGACTCCACCGGCCGCTACGTGGCGGGCCGACTCTCCGCCGACGGCAGCCGCTGGCGCAGCACCGAACCCCTGGCCGCCGGCGCCCACTACACGGTCCGGGTGAGCACCGAGGACGACGACGGGGCGCCCGGCCGCCGGGTCCTCTCCTTCGACACGGGCAAGCCCACCGTAAAGAAGCGGCTGGCGGTCGAGTTCGGCCCCGAGGCGGGCGAGTACGGCGTCGGCCAGCCCGTCGTCGCCAAACTCGACCAGCCGGTCAAGGACCCCGCACAGCGGGCTGTCGTCGAACGGGGGCTGAAGGTGGACTCCACGCCCTTCGCCCAGGGCGGCTGGCACTGGGTGGACGACAAGGAGCTCCACTACCGGCCCAAGGAGTACTGGCCCGCCCACGCCACCGTCCGCGCCCACAGCAACCTGGACGGCATCAAGATCAGCGACCGGCTGTGGGGCGGCCCCGTGAAGGAGCTCCGACTCACCACCGGCGACCGGGTCATCGCCGTGACGGACGCGTCGACGCACTCCATGACGGTCTCCAGGAACAACCAGGAGATCAAGCAGATCCCCGTCACCACCGGCAAGCCCGGCTTCGACACCCGCAACGGCGTCAAGGTCGTCCTGGGCAAGGAGTACTACGTACGTATGCGCGGGACCACCGTCGGCATCGCCGAGGGCTCCGCGGACTCGTACGACCTGCCCGTCTACTACGCCACCCGCGTCACCTGGAGCGGCGAGTACGTCCACGCCGCCCCCTGGTCGGTCGGCTCCCAGGGGTACGCCAACGTCAGCCACGGCTGCACCGGCATGAGCACGGCCAACGCCGAGTGGTTCTTCGACAACATCCGCCAGGGCGACGTCGTTCAGGTCGTCAACAGCAACGGCGACACCATGGAGACGTTCGGCAACGGCTTCGGCGACTGGAACCTGGACTGGGCCAGATGGACCAAGGGCAGCGCTCTGACGGGCGCCAAGCAGAAGACGCAAGCGGAGACGGCACGCCTGAGTCCGGCGGCGGTCTGAACCGCGCGGGGGGCGACGACGAACCGCGTCCCGCCCCCTGAGCCGCTACGCGCTCTGCTGAAGGCCCTTCGTCCGCAGCAGGGCCGCGAGCGCCCCCGCGAACTCCACGGGCTCCACGGGCAGCGTCACAGCCGCGTCCGCGCGGCTCCAGGTCGCGAGCCACGCGTCCTGGGGCCGCCCGATGAGCAGCAGCACCGGCGGACACCGGAAGACCTCGTCCTTGAGCTGACGGCACAGACCCATGCCGCCCATGGGGGCGGTCTCCCCGTCGAGGACGACGACGTCGATGCCGCCCTTCTCGAGCTCCCGCAGCACCGCCGGCGCCGTCGCGCACTCCACGAACTCCACCACAGGGGCGTCCGGCGCGGGCCTGCGCCCGGTCGCGAGCCGCACCTGCTCCCGCGTGTTGGCGTCGTCGCTGTAGACCAGCACCGTGGCGGTCGCCTGCATGCTTCCTCCGTGACATCAGCGTCGTACGGACAGAACCGATGCCGCGGATGCTACTCCCTCACCCACCTCGTCCACACCGCCTGGAACACCACTTCGATGGGCCATACGGGCACTACACACGGGGCGATCACTCCGAACGGCACCCCCCGGAGTGAGGGCGGGATAAGGGACCGACATAATGTCGGTCGTGGCGACAGCAACGACAGTAGAAACCGGGCACGCGCACCCGTCGGTCAATCGGCCGAACCTCACCAGCGTCGGAACCATCATCTGGCTGAGCTCCGAGCTGATGTTCTTCGCGGCCCTCTTCGCGATGTACTTCACCCTGCGATCGGTGACGGGTCCTGATCACTGGAAGGAGATGGCCGAGGCGCTGAACCTTCCGTTCTCGGCCACCAACACCACGATCCTGGTGCTCTCCTCGCTCACCTGCCAGCTCGGCGTCTTCGCCGCCGAGCGCGGTGACGTGAAGAAGCTCAGAATGTGGTTCATCGTCACCTTCATCATGGGTGCGATCTTCATCGGCGGTCAGATCTACGAGTACACGGAGTTGGTGAAGAAGGACGGGCTCTCGCTCTCCTCCGACCCGTACGGCTCGGTGTTCTACCTGACCACCGGCTTCCACGGCATGCACGTGACGGGCGGCCTCATCGCCTTCCTGTTCGTCCTCGGGCGTACCTACGCGGCCAAGAGGTTCACCCACGAGCAGGCGACCGCGGCCATCGTCGTGTCCTACTACTGGCACTTCGTCGATGTCGTCTGGATCGGCCTCTTCGCCACGATCTACCTGATCAAGTAGCCGGGCCCGCTCCCGCACCTCCACAAGCATCGACGCAGAAGATCCTGACACCGGGGTAATCCGTGAAAAAGCTCTCCGCACGACGACGCCATCCGCTGGCGGCGCTCGTCGTCCTAGTCCTATCGCTGGCATGCACAGGGTGGCTGTTCTCCGCGCTCGCGCCCGCGAGCAAGGCGCAGGCAGACGACACCGCCCAGTCCCTCGCCATCGACGAGGGCAAGAAGCTCTATGCCGTCGGCTGCGCCAGCTGCCACGGCACCGGCGGTCAGGGCAGCTCCGACGGTCCGAGCCTGGTCGGCGTGGGCGCCGCGGCCGTCGACTTCCAGGTCGGCACCGGCCGCATGCCGGCGGCGACCTCCCAGGGCCCGCAGGTGGTGAAGAAGAAGAACATCTACTCGCAGGCCGAGATCGACCAGCTCGCCGCGTACATCGCCTCGCTGGGCGCCGGCCCGACCGTCCCGACCGAGGCCGAGTACGGCCCGGAGGGCGCGGACATCGCCAAGGGCGGCGACCTGTTCCGCACCAACTGCGCGCAGTGCCACAACTTCACCGGAAAGGGCGGCGCCCTGACGAAGGGCAAGTTCGCTCCGACCCTCGAGGACGTGGACCCGAAGCACGTCTACGAGGCGATGCAGACCGGCCCGCAGAACATGCCCTCCTTCCCCGACACCACCCTGTCGGAGCAGAACAAGAAGGACATCATCGCGTACCTGCACGCGGTCAACAGCAGCGACACCGACAACCCCGGTGGTCTGGAGCTGGGCGGCCTCGGGCCGGTCAGTGAGGGTCTGTTCGCCTGGATCTTCGGACTCGGCGCCCTGATCGCGGTCGCCGTCTGGGTCGCCGCTCGGACCGCAAAGGCCAAGAAGTCATGAGTAGCCAAGACATTCCAGAAGAGAACCTGCCCGTAGAGCAGGGCCACGCGCACGGCGCGGTGGACGTGGCGGACGAGCAGAACCCGTTCGCCGACCCCGGTCTGCCGCCCCACGAGCACCGCGTCCAGGACATCGACGAGCGGGCCGCCAAGCGGTCCGAGCGTGCGGTCGCCTTCCTGTTCACGCTGTCGATGCTCGCCACGGTCGGCTTCATCGCCTCGTACGTGGCGATCCCGGCCGACAAGTCGATCTTCGTGTTCCCGATCGGCCACCTCAGCGCGCTGAACTTCGCGCTGGGTCTGACGCTGGGCACGGCGCTGTTCACCATCGGCGCCGGCGCGGTCCACTGGGCCCGCACCCTGATGTCGGACGTCGAGGTCGCCGACGAGCGCCACCCGATCGCCGCGAGCCCCGAGGTCCGCGCCAAGGTCCACGCGGACTTCCGGCAGGGCGCCAAGGAGTCCGCGTTCGGCCGCCGCAAGCTGATCCGCAACACGCTGTTCGGCGCGGTCGCCCTGGTGCCGCTGTCCGGCGTCGTGCTGCTGCGCGACCTCGGCCCGCTGCCCGAGGACAAGCTCCGTCACACGCTGTGGGCCAAGGGCAAGCTGCTCGTCAACATGAACACGAACGAGCCGCTGCGTCCTTCGGACGTCGCGGTCGGTTCTCTCACCTTCGCCAAGCCCGAGGGCCTGGAGGAGCACGACGAGGACTTCCAGAACGAGATCGCCAAGGCGGCCCTGATGATCGTCCGGCTGCAGCCGGAGAACATCAAGGACAAGCGCGAGCTCGAGTGGTCGCACGACGGCATCGTGGCGTACTCGAAGATCTGCACCCACGTCGGTTGCCCGATCTCCCTGTACGAGCAGCAGACGCACCACGTGCTGTGCCCCTGCCACCAGTCCACCTTCGACCTCTCCGACGGCGCCCGAGTGATCTTCGGTCCCGCCGGTCACGCCCTGCCGCAGCTGCGCATCGGCGTGAACGACGAGGGCTACCTCGAGGCGCGCGGCGACTTCGAGGAGCCCGTCGGTCCTGCTTTCTGGGAGCGCGGATGAGCACCACAGAGAACCACGAGAGCAACGAGTCCCGCGCACGCGGGAAGGCTCCGGCCGGCGAGCGGATCGCCGACTGGGCCGACGGCCGGCTCGGGATCTACTCCCTCGCCAAGGCCAACATGCGCAAGATCTTCCCCGACCACTGGTCGTTCATGCTGGGCGAAGTGTGCATGTACAGCTTCATCATCATCATCCTGACGGGTGTGTACCTGACGCTGTTCTTCCACCCGTCGATGAACGAGGTGGAGTACCACGGCAGCTACGTCCCGCTCCAGGGACAGCTGATGTCCGAGGCGTTCAGCTCGACCCTGCACATCTCGTTCGACGTGCGGGGCGGTCTGCTCATCCGGCAGATCCACCACTGGGCGGCGCTGATCTTCCTCGCCGGCATGTTCGTGCACATGATGCGTGTGTTCTTCACGGGCGCGTTCCGCAAGCCGCGTGAGGTCAACTGGCTGTTCGGCTTCCTGCTGTTCGTCCTCGGCATGTTCACCGGTTTCACCGGTTACTCGCTCCCGGACGACCTGCTCTCCGGCACCGGTGTGCGCTTCACCCAGGGCGCGATCCTGTCGATGCCGGTCGTCGGCACGTACATCTCGTTCTTCCTCTTCGGCGGCGAGTTCCCCGGCCACGACTTCGTGGCGCGGTTCTACTCGATCCACATCCTGCTGCTGCCCGGCATCATGCTGGGCCTGATGGTGGGCCACCTGATCCTGGTCTTCTACCACAAGCACACGCAGTTCGCGGGCCCCGGAAAGAGCAACAAGAACGTCGTCGGCATGCCGCTGCTGCCCGTGTACATGGCCAAGGCCGGAGGCTTCTTCTTCCTGGTCTTCGGCGTCATCGCGGTCATCGCGGCGATCGCGCAGATCAACCCGATCTGGGCGATGGGCCCCTACCGTCCGGACCAGGTGTCGACCGGTGCCCAGCCCGACTGGTACATGGGCTTCGCCGAGGGCCTGATCCGCTTCATGCCGGGCTGGGAGATCAACCTCTGGGGTCACACGCTCGTCCTGGGCGTGTTCATCCCGCTGGTCCTGTTCGGCGTGGTCCTCGCGGCGCTGGCGCTCTACCCGTTCATCGAGTCCTGGATCACCGGCGACAAGCGCGAGCACCACATCCTGGACCGCCCGCGCAACGCGCCGACCCGTACGGCGCTCGGCGTCGCCTGGGTCACGATGTACATGATCACGCTGGTCGGCGGTGGCAACGACCTGTGGGCCACCCACTTCCACCTGTCGATCAACTCGATCACCTGGTTCGTCCGGATCTTCTTCTTCGTCGGACCGGTCCTCGCGTACATCCTCACCAAGCGGATCTGCCTCGGTCTGCAGCGCCGCGACAAGGACAAGGTGCTGCACGGCCGGGAGACCGGCACCATCAAGCGCCTGCCGCACGGTGAGTTCATCGAGATCCACGAGCCGCTCAGCCAGGAGCAGCTGCACACGCTCACGGCGCACGAGCAGTACGAGCCGGCCGCGATCGGCGCCACGGTCGACGACAACGGCGTCGAGCGCAAGGTGACGGGCAAGGAGAAGCTCCGCGCCAAGATCAGCGGAGCGTACTTCGGCGAGGACCAGCAGATCCCGAAGCCCACCGTCGAGGAGTACAAGGAGATCACGAGCGGCCACGGCCACCACTGATCGTCGAGGCGTCGCCACGCCACGGTGAAAGGGCCCCGTCCGGTTGTCGGACGGGGCCCTTTGCCGTGCCCGTCGGCTGGATAGGGTGGGCACACACGTCTTCCACGGCACCCACGGAAGATCCGTACGACACCCAGGAGCGGCTGATGAGCGCTGTGACCCCCGCTGGAGGCGACACCGCGGCGGGCCGTTCCTGGCCCGAGGTGCTGAACGGTCTGCTGTACGGCCGCGACCAAGGCGCGGACGCCACGTTCTGGGCGCTGGACCGGATCATGCGCGGCGAGGCCACCGACGCGCAGATCGCCGGGTTCGTGGTGGCGCTGCGGGCCAAGGGCGAGACCGTCGAGGAGATCAACGGGCTGGTCCGGGCGATGTACGAGCACGCCAACCTGATCGAGGTGCCGGGGCCGACCGTCGACATCGTCGGCACGGGCGGCGACGGCGCGAAGACGGTCAACATCTCCACGATGTCGGCGATCGTCGTGGCCGGTGCGGGCGCCACGGTCGTCAAGCACGGCAACCGGGCCGCGTCCTCCGCGTCCGGCGCCTCGGACGTGCTGGAGAAGCTCGGCGTCAACCTGGAGCTGACCCCGCGCCGGGTGGCCGAGGTGGCGCAGGAGGCCGGGATCACCTTCTGCTTCGCGATCAAGTTCCATCCGGCGCTGCGTCATGTCGGCGCGGCGCGCGGGCAGTTGGGCATCCGCACGGTGTTCAACATCCTCGGCCCGCTGACCAACCCCGCCAAGGTGCGGGCACAGGCCGTCGGCGTCGCCGATCCGCTCATGGCGCCGGTCGTCGCGGGCGTCTTCGCCGAACGCGGCAACTCGTCCCTGGTCTTCCGGGGCGACGACGGCCTCGACGAGCTGACCACGACGGCCACCTCCCGTGTGTGGGTGGTGCGCGACGGCAAGGTCACCGAGGAGACCTTCGACCCGCGGGACGTCGGTCTCGACCTCGTGCCGGTGGAGGCCCTGCGGGGCGGGGACCCCTCGTACAACGCCGAGGTCGCCCGCCGTCTGCTGGAGGGTGAGCGCGGCCCGGTGCGCGACGCCGTCGTGCTGAACTCGGCGGCCGCGCTCGTGGCGCTCGAACCGGGCGGCGGGACGCTGGCCGAGGAGATCCGGGCCGGCATGGCGCGGGCCGCGGAATCACTCGACTCCGGTGCGGCCAAGCGGGCGCTGGAGCGCTGGGTCGCGGCCAGCAACGCCTGACGGCCGTGAGACGCGGTCCCGCCATCCGGACACGGGTTGCGGGACCGTGATCGGCTCGCGTAGGTTCCTGTACCAGGTCATGAGTGACAGTCATGAGGCCCCGGCCGACTGTCCGGCAACCCTCCGTCCGTGGCGGGGTGCCCCGGGTGAAGACCAGGTCGTGGGCAACGAGGTCCACGGCAAGCGCGGATCCCTCGCACTCTTTCGAGTGAGAACGCCAGGGGTCCTGGGTCGTCCGAGGGAGTCTCCTGTGAGCCAGCGAATGCGATAGGGCGTAGAGCCCCGCCTCCGCACCCCCCTTTCACCTTCCTCCGTGCTCGAGCCATGTCCGCTCGCACGGCGGTTCCCCCTTTCCTCTCACGGGAGTTCGCCATGTCCGTCTCCACCGCTGCCGTCACCCGCCCCGTTTGTGCCCCGCTGGACGTTCTGGGCCGGGATGTCACCGTCCCGCTCGTCACCGGCGGCGAGGTCGCCTACGCGGCCCTCGACTACGCGGCCAGCGCCCCCGCCCTCCAGCGCGTCTGGGACGACGTCGCCGCCTACGCCCCGTACTACGGCAGCGTGCACCGCGGCGCCGGCTACCTCTCCCAGCTCTCCACGGACCTCTTCGAGAACGCCCGCAGGACCGTCGCCGAGTTCCTCGACTGCCGCCCCGACGACCAGCTGGTCTTCACCCGCTCGACGACGGACTCCCTGAACCTGCTGGCCCGCGCCCTGCCCGCCGACTGCCAGGTCTTCGTCTTCGAGACCGAGCACCACGCCTCGCTGCTGCCCTGGCAGGACGCCCGGGTCTCCTGCCTCGACGCCCCGCGCACCCCGGGCCAGGCCGTGGAGACCCTGGAGCGGGCCCTCGCCGCCCGGGACCCGCACGGCCCGGCGCTGGTCTGCGTCACCGGCGCCTCGAACGTCACCGGTGAGCTGTGGCCGGTGCGCGAGCTCGCGGCGGCGGCGCACGCCCACGGCGCCCGGATCGTCCTGGACGCCGCCCAGCTGGCCCCGCACCACCCGGTGTCGGTCCAGGACCTCGACGTCGACTGGATCGCGTTCTCCGGCCACAAGCTGTACGCCCCCTTCGGCTCCGGCGTGCTGGCCGGCCGCGCGGACTGGCTGGTCGCGGCGGACCCGTACCTCGCGGGCGGCGGCGCGAGCCGCAAGGTCACCCGGCGCGAGGACGGGGGAGTGGACGTGGAGTGGCACGAGAGCGCGGCCCGCCACGAGGCCGGCTCCCCGAACGTGATCGGCGCCTACTCCATCGCGTCGGCCTGCAAGGCCCTCACCGAGGCCGGCTTCGACGCCCTGGTCGCACGGGAGCGGCACCTGATCGAGAAGGTGCGCACCGGCCTCGCGGAGGTCCCGGAGGTCCGGGTCCTGTCCCTCTTCGGCGACGACGCCCCGCGCGTCGGCGTGATCTCCTTCGTCGTCGAGGGCTGGAACAGCTCCCACTTCGCCGCGGCCCTGTCCGCCGAGTACGGCATCGGCGTCCGCGACGGCCTCTTCTGCGCCCACCCCCTGGTCCGCACCCTCCTGGGCGGCGCCCCCGAGGCGCAGGGCGAGTGCGGCGCCCCCGACGCGGCTCCGGGCGAGAGGTCCCTCAACGCCATCCGGGTGAGCTTCGGCGCGGGCACCCCCGACGAGCACGTCGAACGCTTCGTGACCGCGGTCCGCGAGCTGGTGACCGACGGCGCGAAGTGGCGGTACCGCACGGAGGACGGCCGCTGCGTCCCGGCGGTGGACTGACCCCGCCGACCACGCGGCGCCCCTGCGTCCCGGTGGGGAAACCCCCTCAGGGGCGCGGGGAGCTGCGCGGCCGGGCGCCCGACCCGCGGAGTCTACGAGTCCAGGCCGATGGCGAACGCCGCCTCGAGGTCGTGCTGCGAGTACGTGCGGAACGCGACGTGGGTGTCCGTCCCCTCGACCCCGGGGATCTTGCTGATGCTGCCCGGGATGACCTCGGCGAGGTCCTCGTGCTGCTTCACCCGGACCATCGCGATGAGGTCGTAGGTCCCCGTCACGGAGAAGACCTCGCTCACGGACTCCAGCGAGGCGATCCGCTCGGCGATCTCGGGGATCCGGTCCACGCTGGTCTTGATGAGGACGATCGCGGTGATCACGGCTGGTTCTCTCCCTCGGAGGCCGGAGCTGGGGCGGCCCTCACTCTAGCCGCCCGCCTGTCGCCGGCCGCCGCCCTTCCCGGGCGGCCCGGCGGACCCTTCCCGATCCCGAAACGCGCCCACGCGTAGAGGAGCCCCAGGCCGAAGCCCACCAGGTGCGCCAGATAGGCCACCCCCGGGCCCCTGGGCGCCTGTCCCGCCGCCATCCACTGCACGGCCGCCCAGAAGGGCAGCACGACCCACGCCGGGAAGCGCAGCGGCAGGAAGAACAGGAACGGAAGGAGGCTGGTGACCCGCGCCCGGGGGAACAGGTACAGAAACGCGCCGAGCACCGCGGAGATCGCCCCGGAGGCGCCGACCAGGGACTGCGACGACCCGGCGTCGGCGGCGGCGTAGCCCAGCAGGGCCAGATAGCCGCAGCCGACGGTGAAGAGCGCGAACTCGACGCGGCCCATCCGGTCCTCGGTCATCGCCCCGAAGACGTAGAGGAAGAGCATGTTGCCCAGCAGGTGCACCCAGCTGCCGTGGACGAAGAGCGCGGTCGCGGGGGTGAGGACGGCCCGGGGCGCGCCCTCGAAGAGCTCGGCGGGCACCACGCCCCAGCGCCGGAAATAGGCCCGCTGGGCGGCCACCAGCTCGTCGCCGGCCCCGTACGCCGGATCGAGGCCCGAGGCGGGGCTGACCAGGAAGATCAGGCAGCACAGGGCGATCAGTCCGTAGGTCACCGGCGCCGAGGGGTTCCTGACCGCTCTGCCGACCGTCCCGTTCCAGTTGCTGATCATGGGTACAGAGCATGACGTAACGGGACGCACCTGCCCGGAGCGCCTCGCCGCCGCACGGTCGCCGTGGACGGACGGGCGGCGGGTACCCGCCAGGCCGTAGGGTTACGAGCCACACGCACGGGGGAGCCTTGGGCCCGACCCGGCACAGCGAGCACGACACCAGAAGGAAGTGGAAAGTCACGATGACGGTTCCCCTGCCGACCGCCGCCACGCGGTGGCGCTGCACTCTCTGCGGCAACCTCACGCGGTTCGACGTGACGCGCTCGTCGAAGGTCGTCGAGTACGTGCACCTGGACCTCGCGGGCGAGCCGAAGGTCGAGGAGCGCGAGGTGGTCAGTGAGACCATCGAGTCGGTGCGGTGTCGCTGGTGCAATGCCGTGGACCAGGTGGAACTCGTGGATCGGCCGGGCGCCGGTTCCTGACGACGGGGTCCCCCCGCTCGAGTGAAGTCGAGAGCGGGGGAGGGCCCGCACAGTATTGGGGTGTGACGGATGGTGGAGAGCGCAGGCGGGGGGCCGGGCGACGGCGCCGCCGAGATGCTCGACCGTCCGCTGCCGGACGGCGTGCGGCGCAGGGTCGTCACGATCGTCTCCGACGGCTTCGGCGGACTGACCGTCGGCGAACTGCCCGCCCAGTTGCGCCAGTACGCCCGTTTCGCGCCCAACCGGCGCGCCAAGTTCGCGGGCAACGCGATGGCGGCCGCGCTGGAGACCGATCCGCTGTTCAGACAGCGCATCGCCGAGAAGTTCAGAGAGGCCCAGCCGGAACTGTCCGGCGCTCTCGACTCCGGCTCGCCCACCCCGGCCGCGGACCCGCTCGACGTGGCGGCCGCGGCCTATGTTCTGCGGCCCGTCGGCTGGGTGAAGCTGGTGACGTCGGCCGGCGAGGAGGCCCTGCGGGCCGACGCCGAGCGGGCCGACGAGGAGAGCCGCGCCGAACTGGAGCGGCTGCGCGAGGAGCTCGAGCAGGCACGGGAGCAGACCCGGTCGGACACCGAGCGGCTGCGCGCCGAGCTGGACGCGGCGAAGAAGGAGACGGAGTCGCTGCACCGCAAGCTGCGGTCGGCCCTCAGTGACGTCAAGCGCGGCGAGGCGGCCCTGCGCAAGGTGCAGGGCGAGATGGAGGCCGGGCGCGCCGAGGGGCACGCCCAGGTGTCCGCCGCGGAGAGCGAGTCACGGCGGCTGAAGGCGCGCCTGGGGGAGGCCGAGGCCGCTCTGGAAGCCGCCCGGCGCGCCGCCCGTGAGGGGCGCAGCGTCGAGGACATGCGGGTGCGGCTGCTGCTGGACACGGTGCTCGACGCGGCCCAGGGGCTGCGGCGCGAACTGGCGCTGCCGCCGGTGTCGGTGCGGCCCGCGGAGACCGTCGACGCGGTCGAACCAGGACGAATGACGCCGAAGGACATCGCCGCACGGGCCCTGTCGGAGCACGATCCGGCCATTCTCGATCAGTTGCTCGCACTGCCGCAGGCGCATCTCGTGGTCGACGGGTACAACGTCACCAAGACCGGCTATCCGCAGATGCCGTTGGAGAAGCAGCGGCTGCGGCTGCTCGGCCAGCTCTCGCAACTCGCCGCGCAGACCGGCGCCGAGGTCACCTGTGTCTTCGACGGCGCCGAGCTCGTCGCTCCGGTGCTGCTCGCGCCGCCGCGCGGGGTGCGGGTGCTGTTCTCCAAGCCGGGGATCACGGCCGACGAGCTGATCCGGCAGCTGGTGCGGGCCGAGCCGCCCGGCCGGCCGGTCATCGTCGCCTCGACCGACCGTGAGGTGGCCGACGGGATCGCGAAGGCGGGTGCCCGACCGGTGGCTTCCGCGGTGCTTCTGAAGCGACTGTCCTGAAGGTCGAAGTTGCGGGCTCAATGACCGAATTGGCGGAATCGTCACGCAACGTAGCGTCAATCGGTCAATCACTGCACGTGAGTTGTGTGAAAAAACTGCGTTGCGTGATGGGTTTTTTCTGCCGGGGGATTTGAACTGATCACGGGAAGGTCACTAAGGTCTGGTGATCGAACCTCCAAACGGGTGATCACTCAAAAGAAGGAGCCCGTCTCCGTGGCGTCCCATCGTCGACCGAAGCAGCCGAGTCGCGCGCGCGTGACCGTGCTGACCACCGCAGCCGCCGCTGCCGTCGTGCTGAGCTCCCAGGCCGCCAACGCGGCGCCCAGCGAGAAGCTCACCAAGGACGAGGTCAAGAGCAAGGTCGACAAGCTCTACGAAGAGGCGGAGCAGGCCACCGAGACGTACAACGGGGCCAAGGAGAAGCAGGAGAAGCTCCAGAAGGAGATCTCCACCATCCAGGACAACGTCGCCCGCGGTCAGGCAGACCTCAACGAGCTGCGTGACTCCATGGGCCTGGCGGCCGCGGCCCAGTACCGCACCGGCTCCATCGACCCCTCCCTGCAGCTGCTCCTCTCCTCGAACCCGGACGACTACCTGGACAAGGCGTCCGCCGCCGACCAGCTCAGCGCCCAGCAGGTCGAGGCGCTGAAGAAGATCCAGGAGAAGCAGCGCGAGCTCGCGCAGGAGCGCAGCGAGGCGTCCACCAAGCTCAAGGACCTCGCCACCACCCGCACCGAGCTGGGCAAGAAGAAGAAGGAAGTCCAGGGGAAGCTGGCCGAGGCGCAGAAGCTCCTCAACACGCTGACGGCCAAGGAGAAGGCGGCCCTCTCCGCCGCCGACGCCCGCGCCAGCCGCGACGCCGGAGATCGGGTCGACCTCGGCGACACTCCGCCTGGCTCCGGCTTCGCCATGGCCGCCTTCCGCGCCGCCCAGACGCAGCTCGGCAAGCCGTACCAGTACGGCGCCACCGGGACCGCCACGTACGACTGCTCGGGCCTGACCTCCTGGGCCTACGGCCAGGCGGGCGTCCACATCTCGCGTACCTCGCAGGCCCAGGCCAACGACGGCACGCGCATCTACAGCAAGTCCGACCTCAAGGTCGGCGACCTGGTCATCTTCTACGGCGACCAGCACCACGTCGGCCTGTACGCGGGCAACGGCCAGGTGCTGCACGCCCCGCGCACCAACACCGTCGTGCGCTACGAGTCGATCGACAACATGCCGTTCCAGTTCGGCGTCCGGATCTGACCGTCCTCAAGATCGGGACACCACGCCGCCCGAACGGGCGAATCGTGGCGACGAGAAGTGACCCCACGCCCCGCCGGTGACCTGCGTCAGCGGCGGGGCGTCACTGTGCGTGCCCGCCGAGGTCTTTGGCCGACCCCCTGTCGCGGGGCTACTGTCTGCCGCGTTCTGTCCGCCGGTGGAAGGAGCGCGGCTTCCCGTGGGGTCCCATCGTCGCCTTGCACAGTCCGGGTTCGACCGGGGCGCCTGCAGCGCCCTGAGCGTGCTGTCCGTCGCGGCCGCCGCACTCGGCGCCGTCTCCGCCGTACCGGCCACGGCCGCGCCGCACGACGACACCCGTGCCGAGGTGGACCGTCTCTACGAGGAGGCCGAGAAGGCCACCGAGGCCTTCAACAAGGCCGACGAGCGCGCAGACACCCTGCGGGAGCAGGTCGGCCTGGCCCAGGACCACATCGCCCGCCAGCAGGCGCGCGTCAACGACATGCGCGACGAGCTCGGGTCGCTGGCGGGCGCCCAGTACCGCTCCGGCGGCCTCGACCCCTCGCTGGCGCTGCTGTTCTCCGACGACCCCGAGGAGTACCTCGCCAAGGCGTCCGTCCTCGACCGCGTCACCGCCCGCCAGGCCGGCGAACTGCGCACCCTGCAGAGCGCGCTGCGCGAACTCGCCCAGGAGCGCTCGGAGGCCGCCCGCAAGCTCGCCGAGCTGGAGAAGAGCCGCAAGGCCGTCACGCGTCACAAGCAGAGCGTGGAGCAGAAACTCGCCAGGGCCCGGCAGTTGCTCGACTCGCTGCCGTCCGACGAACGCGCCGCCTACGACCGGGCCTCCCGGTCCGGCCGCGACGGCCTGCCGGACCTCACCGGCGCCGTACCCGCGTCGGGCCGGGCGGGCGCGGCCGTGGCCGCCGTGCGCTCCGCGCTCGGCAAGCCGTACATCTGGGGCGCCAACGGCCCCTCCGGATTCGACTGCTCGGGCCTCATGCAGTGGTCGTACGCGCAGGCCGGGGTCTCCCTGCCGCGCACCTCGCAGGCCCAGGCGCACGCCGGACGCCGGGTGCCGCTCTCCCAGGCACAGCCCGGCGACATCGTCACCTACCGCTCCGACGCCAGCCACGTCGGCATGTACGTCGGCAACGGGCAGGTCATCCACGCTCCCTACCCGGGCGCGCCGGTGCGCTACGACCCGGTCGGGATGATGCCGGTGTCGTCCGTCACCAGGCCCTGACCGGGTCCCACCGGCCCCTGCCGCCGTACGATCGGGAGAATGGCTGGTCGAAGGCGGGCGCGCGGCGCCGGGGTGCGCGGGCTCTGCCTGCTGCTGGCCCCGCTGTTCGTCGGGTTGGTCGCCTGCGGCGGGCGCGCCGGACCGGACCATGCGCGGGCCGACGTCCAGCGGGTCCTGGACCGGCGGGCCGCCGCGGTCCTCGGACATGACGCGCGTGCCTACGCGGCCACCGGGACCGCGACCGGGTACGCCTCGCTGCGGGCCGTGCCGCTGGCGGCCTGGTCCTACCGGGTGACGGCCCTGCACCGCGCCGGGGACGCCGCCACCGCCGACGCCGAGCTCAGCTACCGGGTGGCGGGCTACGACCGGGCGCCGGTGACCGTGGGCCGTACCCTGCGCCTGGCCCGCGACGGCTCCGGGCGGTGGTCGGTGGCTTCGGAGAAGCCCGCCGGGAAGGCCGCCCAGCAACTCTGGGACCAGGGCGCGGTGCGCGTCGTGCGGGGCGCGCACAGCCTGGTGCTGGGGGTCGGTCAGACCGACGAGCGGCTGCGGGCCTTCGCCGGGCTGGCCGACGACGCCGTCCCCGAGGTCTCGGCCGCGTGGGGCACCGACTGGGCCGGGCACGTCGTCGTCCTCGTGCCGAAGTCGCTGGACGGCATGGCGGCGCTGCTCGGCTCGCCGGCCTCCTCCTACCGGGGGATAGCCGCGGTCACGACCGGCGAGACGGGCGGCGGCGCCAAGGCGCCCGCGGACCGGGTCATCGTCAACCCCGACGCGTACGCCATGCTCGGCCGGGTCGGCCGCCAGGTGGTCCTCACCCATGAGACGACGCACGTCGCGACGCGCGCCCACACCAACGCCGCCACCCCGCTGTGGCTGTCCGAGGGGTACGCCGACTGGGTCGGCTACCGCGACACCGGCCGCACGCCCGCCGAGGCCGCGCCGGAACTCCAGCGAGCCGTCACCGAGGGGAAGGCGTCGGCGGCGCTGCCCGCCGACGGCGACTTCGGCTTCACGGGCGACACCGAGCGGCTGGCCACGGCCTACGAGGGCGGCTGGCTGGCCTGCCGCATGGTCGCCGATCGGTGGGGCGAGGTGAGACTCGACGCCTTCTACCGGGCGGTGGGGGCGCACGGGAAGCGGTCGGGGGCGGTGGAGAGCGCGCTGCGCAGCACGCTCGGCGTCACCCTGGCGGAGTTCACGGCGGACTGGCAGGCCTACCTGAAGTCGCAGCTCGGCTGACCCGCGTCGGACCGGCGGGACTGCGGATCGGCGGGACTGCTGGCCGCCGGGACTGCGGATCAGTGGGACTGCGGGCCGGCGGGACTGCCCGCGGGGCCGGTTCGGCCCGGTCCGCGGCGAAGCGGCGCGGTCACCCGGGGTCCGGGCGGGTCAGTTCCGCGATCGCCTCGTGCAGCCAGTGTCGCTCCGCCCGGCCCGTGGCCCGTGCGACGCGCAGCATGCCCTGCCGGAACAGGTCGTGCGCCTGTTCCGCCCGGACGGGCTCGCCGTCGTCGTAGAAGAAGCTCGTCGGCGTCTGCAGGAAGTCCAGGCGGCGCTGCAGGACGGCGGCCTGTTCCAGGCGGTCGGGCAGGTGCCGCAGGAACGCCAGGACGGTGTTGAAGCGGACCTGGTCGGTGATCTCGGCCTGTTTCGGCCGCCGCAGGCGTTCCAGCAGGTCTGCGCGGCCCTGCTCGGTGAGGGTCAGGACCCGGCGGGGGGCCGCGCTCGCGCCGTCCTCGGTGTGCTGGTCGAGCGTGCCGGCGGCGACGAGCCGGTTGATCGCCGGGTAGAGGGCGCCGTCGCTGACCGGGCGGACGTGGCCGGTCAGGGCCTTGATGCGCTCCTTCAACTCGTACCCGTGCAGGGGCTCCTCGGCGAGGAACCCGAGGATCGACAGCTCGAGCATGACACTCCTTGCGGTCTCGGCGTCCCCATGTTACCTCTTATCGAGCTACCTCGATTAGAGGTATCCCGGCATCTCGATCAGGGTCGCGCGCCGGGGCGGCCCGTCCCAGGGGGATCCGTCATGGACAGCCATCGCAGACGACTCGTCTCGCTCGCCCACCCGGTCTACCTGTCCCTGCTGGCCTCCGTGGCCGCCGGGATCATCAACACGTTCTGGGTGTCCCGCCTCGGCGGGCCGGCGGTCGCCGCCGTCGCGGTCGCGACCAACGCCGAGAACGTGCTGCTCGGCGTCGCGCTGGTGTTCGCCTCGGGGACGACGGTGCTGGTCGCGCATGCCCGAGGGGCGCGGGACCCGGCGGCGGTGCGCGCGGCGGTCCGGGGCGGCTGGGCGCTGTGCGCGGCGATCACCCCCGTGGTCGCGGCCGGCGGCTTCCTGCTGCGCGAGCCGCTGTCCCGGCTGGTCCTCGGCGGGGACGGCGGCCCGGCCCTCCCGCTCGCCGTCTCCTACTTCGCCGTCTCGATGCCGGGCATCGCCGTCTTCTTCGCCCAGCAGCTCGTGGACGGCATCCTCAAGGGCGCGGGCGACACCAGGACCCCGATGCGGCTGGCCCTGCTGGCGAACGGCCTCATCCTGCTCTGCGACCCGCTGTTCATCCACCTGTACGGCGTCCCGGGCGCCGCCGCCTCCACGGTGGCGTGCCGGGCCGTCGCCCTCGGAACCGGGCTGCTCGCCCTGCGCCGCGCCCCCCTGCCGAGGGAGGCCGCCGGCGCCCCGCCCGCCCTCGGCGTCGCCGCCTCCCTGCGGCGGACGCTGACCACCGGGCTGCCCATGTCGGCGGACTTCACCGTGCGGCAGGCCGGAACGCTGGCCCTGGTGGCGGTCGTGGCGAGGCTCGGAGTGACGGCGGTGGCCGCCTACGCGATCGCCTACAAGGTGCTGTACGTGGCGACCATGGCGTTCTACGCGGTCCGCCAGGCGGCGTCCATCCACACCGCGCACACGCTGGGCGCGGCCGGAACGCCGGCCCTGCGCCCGGGAGCGGCCGCGACCGCGCGGGTGCGGCGGGCGATCGGGTTGCAGGCGGTGCTCGTCTCGGGCTGCGCGGGTCTCGCGGCCGCCCTGCTGCTGAGCGTGACGGCCCCCGTCGTCATGGCCGCCTTCGGCTCCGGCCCCGCGGTGGCCCATCAGGGGGTGGTCTTCCTGCGCTGCATCGGGCCCTACCTCCTGCTCATGGGCGGATTCATCGCTCTGGGCGGGGTCTTCGAGGGAAGCGGCGGTGCGCCCGTGCTGCTGCGGGTGACCGTACTGGGCGCCGCCGTCCAGCTGCCGCTGGCGTACGGGCTCTCGGAATGGGGGCTGCCCGGGGTGTGCCTGGCCCTGACGCTCGGGATGGCGGTGCAGTGCGCGGCGGTGGCCGCGGTGCTGCGGCGGGCGTGGCGGCCAGGTCAGGAGGAGACGTTGCGCTCGCCGGCGCGGGCCGTCTGACCGCCCGGGCCGCCGGAGCCGGCGGGCACGGGCGTCGGCGCCGTCGAGCGCCACAGACGTACCGCTGCGGTGAGGGCGGCGGCCACCAGCAGCCCGTTGCGCAGGACCATCAGGCAGACGCCGAGGAGGGTGCTCGCGACGACGTCCTCGAACAGGACCGGGAACTCGAGCACCGTCACCGCCGCGGCAGCCAGGACCAGGCCGGCCGGAAGGGTCATCCGGCTGTCGCGGAAGCACAGGCAGACCGCCGCGAGGCCGATCAGCCACACCAGGTACTGCGGACTGATCACCCGGCTGGTGACGGTGAACAGCAGCACCGCCGTGAAGGCCGCCTCGGCGAGCGGACGCGGTCCGAGGCACCTCGCGGTCAGCCGGCTCCGCCACCGCCACAGCAGCAGCCAGCCCGACGCGAGCACTGTGAGCCCCAGCGCCACGTCGTTCACCACGTCCACGTACGGCCCGGTGAACTCCAGCGAGCCGTAGCGGAACAGCACCTCGCCCGGCCAGCCGAACCGCCGCGCGACATGGAGGACGAGAGCGCCCACGGACTCCACCTCGGTGCCCCGGTCGCGCTGGAAGGCGAGGAATCCGAAGGCGCCGGGCATGGCCAGCGCGAACAGGGCGGACAGCGCGAGGGCCGTCACCGCCGCCGCGCCCCAGGCCCGCCTGCGCACGGCGCCCGCCAGCAGCAGCACCGGCCAGACCTTGAGCAGCGCCGCGAAGCCCGTCAGCGCACCCATCACGGCGGGCCGCCGTACGCCGGCCACCAGCGCGCCGACCGCGACCGCCGTCACCATCACGTCGTAGCGGGAGTACAGGGTCGGGCCGAGCAGCGCGGCGCCCGCCGTCCACAGCCAGGCGCCGCGCAGCGACCGGCCGGGGCGCAGACCCGTGTGCAGCAGGAGCATGAGGACGGCGAGGTCGGCGAGGAAGGCCAGCACGAAGAACGCCGACGCGTAGTCGAGGAAGGGCAGCAGGCCCGGGGAGAGGATCGCGAGGGCGGCGGCGGGCGGGTACTGCCAGGTGACGTCGGCCGCCGGGAACGCGCCGCCGCGCAAGCCCTCGTACCAGTCCCGGTAGGTGGCCCAGACGTCGCTGGTGACGTCGGGGCCGGGGAACTCGAGGACCTTGAAGACGAAGAGCAGCAGGACGAGCCGGGTCATGCCCCAGGTCGTCAGCAGGCCCGTCAGGGGCCGTCCCGCGTCCGTCATCTGCACCGGGAGCCGTCCGTTCCTGTTCGCCCGTCCGCTCGGGCGCCCGTGAGCGCCATGATCCCCCCGCGGGCTGTCGAGCGCGGCCGGACGCGGCGGTGAACAGCGTTTGGATAGGGTCGGCTGCGATGCACAAGACCCTGATCGTGACGAACGACTTCCCGCCCCGCCCGGGCGGCATCCAGGCGTTCCTGCACAACATGGCGCTCCGCCTCGACCCCGACCGCCTCGTCGTCTACGCGTCGACCTGGAAGCGCTCCCGCGAGGGCGTCGAGGCGACGGCCGCCTTCGACGCGGAGCAGCCCTTCACCGTCGTCCGGGACTCCACGACGATGCTCCTGCCGACGCCCGGAGCGACCCGTCGGGCCGCCGGGCTGCTGCGGGAGCACGGCTGCACCTCGGTGTGGTTCGGGGCGGCCGCGCCGCTCGGGCTGATGGCGCCGGCGCTGCGCAGGGCGGGCGCCGAGCGGCTGGTGGCCACCACCCACGGGCACGAGGCCGGATGGGCGCAGTTGCCCGCCGCCCGGCAGCTGCTGGGCCGGATCGGCGAGGCCACGGACACGATCACCTACCTGGGCGAGTACACCCGCTCGCGGATCGCGACGGCGCTGAGCGCCGAGGCGGCCGGGCGGATGACGCAGCTGCCGCCGGGCGTCGACGAGAAGACCTTCCACCCGGGCTCGGGCGGCGACGAGGTCCGTGCGCGGCTCGGGCTGACCGACCGGCCGGTGGTGGTGTGCGTCTCGCGGCTGGTGCCGCGCAAGGGCCAGGACACGCTGATCCTGGCCATGCCCCGGATCCTGGCCGCCCAGCCGGACGCCGTGCTGCTGGTCGTCGGGGGCGGTCCCTACGAGAAGGACCTGCGCCGGCTCGCGCGCGAGACGGGAGTCGCGGGCTCGGTCCGCTTCACGGGCTCTGTGCCCTGGTCCGAGCTGCCCGCCCACTACGGCGCCGGGGACGTGTTCGCGATGCCGTGCCGGACGCGGCGTGGCGGCCTCGACGTCGAAGGCCTCGGAATCGTCTACCTGGAGGCCTCGGCTACCGGACTGCCCGTCGTCGCCGGCGACTCCGGGGGCGCGCCCGACGCGGTGCTCGACGGGGAGACGGGCTGGGTGGTGCGCGGCGGCTCGCCGGCCGAGGCCGCCGAACGGATCGTCGTCCTGCTCGGGGACGCCGAGCTGCGCCGCCGGATGGGGGAGCGCGGGCGGCAGTGGGTGGAGGAGCGATGGCGCTGGGACCTGCTGGCGGAGAAGCTGCGGACCCTCCTCGTCGACCCGGCGTAGGGCGCGTCCGCGGAGGTTTCGCCCGGCGACGCCACTGTGCGGACCGTCCCGGATCGTTCGCTCGGGACCGTCTCTGCTCGGTTTTTTCCGACCTGTCCCATCTTTGCCCTCCGCGGCACTAGCCGGACGGCGGCAATCCGCCGATGCTGCGCACATGACAGCCAAACTGATGCAGCGTCAGCTGACGAGACGTCAAATCCTTGGTATGGCCGCCCTGCAGACGGCGGCCACCCTCGGCTTCACCCGCGTGGGCCTGCAGTCGGCCCGCGCCGACGAGCCCGCAGCGGTCGAATCCGCCCCGGCGATCATCGTCGGCTCCGGTTACGGCGCCGCCGTCGCCGCCCTCCGACTGGGCCAGGCCGGCATCCGCACCCTCGTCCTCGAGATGGGCCGGCTGTGGAACACGGCCGGCGCCGACGGCAAAGTGTTCTGCAACACCGCCTCCCCCGACCAGCGGTCCATGTGGTTCCGCACCCGCACCGAGGCGCCCCTCGCCACCTTCCTGTGGCTGGACCTCGTCAACAAGGACATCGCCCGCTACCCCGGTGTCCTGGACCGCGTGCACTTCGACGACATGTCCGTCTTCGTGGGCCGGGGCGTCGGCGGCGGCTCCCTGGTCAACGGCTCGATGGCGGTCACTCCGCTGCAGTCCTACTTCGCCGAGCAGTTCCCCACCGTGGACGCGGCGGAGATGTACGCGACGTACTTCCCGCGCGCCCGCGCCATGCTCGGCGTCAACACCGTGGACCCCGCCTGGTTCGAGTCGACCGAGTGGTACCGGTTCAGCCGGGTCTCCCGCAAGCACGCGGCGAAAGCCGGGCTGAAGACCACGTTCGTGCCCAGCGTCTACGACTTCGACTACATGCAGCGCGAGGCGGCGGGCACCGCCGTGAAGTCCGCGCTCGGCCAGGAGGTCATCTACGGCAACAACCACGGCAAGCGCAGCCTCGACAAGACGTACCTGGCGTCCGCGCTCGGCACCGGCAACGTCACGATCCACACCATGGAGAAGGTGCGCGCGGTCAGCCGGGCGAACGACGGGACGTACGTCCTGACCGCCGACCGCATCGACGACACGGGCCGGATCGTCGAGACCAAGCAGTACGGCTGCACCTATCTCTTCCTCGGCGCCGGCAGCCTCGGCACCAGCGAACTCCTCGTCCGCGCCCGGGAGACCGGCACGCTGCCCGCGCTGAACGCGAGCGTCGGGGCGGGCTGGGGAACCAACGGCAACGTCATGCTCGGCCGGGCCAACCACCTGTGGGACACCGTCGGGGCCAACCAGTCGACCATGCCGGTCATGGGCATCGACGACTGGGCGAACGCCGCCAACCCCGTCTTCGCCGAGATCGCCCCGCTGCCCACGGGGCTGGAACACTGGGTCAGCCTCTATCTGGCGATCACCAAGAACCCGCAGCGGGCCTCCTTCACGTACGACGCCGCGTCCGGCGGGGTGAAGCTCGGCTGGAGCGCCGCACAGAGCGCGGTCTCGGTGGCCATGGCGAAGAAACTGTTCGACCGGGTCAACGCGGCGAACGCCACGATCTACCGCTACGACCTGTTCGGCACGTCCAACAAGGTCTTCGCCGACGACTTCACCTACCACCCGCTCGGCGGCTGCGTGCTGGGGAAGGCGACCGACGACTACGGCCGGGTGAAGGGCTACTCGAAGCTGTACGTCACCGACGGGTCGCTGGTGCCCGGCAACATCGGGGTGAACCCGTTCGTCACCATCACCGCGCTCGCCGAACGCACGATGGCGCGGGTCCTCGTTGAGGACGCCGCGCCATGACACCCCACCAGGAGGTGCGCCGAGCACGTCACTTGGCGTAGATCGCCTCGATCTCGCCCGCGTAGTCCTTCGCCACCACGTTGCGCTTGAGCTTCAGCGACGGCGTGAGGTGGCCCGAGTCCTCCGTGAACTGGGAGGAGAGAATGCGGAACTTCCGCACCGATTCCGCTTTCGAGACCGCGGCGTTGCCGTCGTCGATCGCCGACTGGACGGCGGCCTGAAGGTCGGCGTCATCGCGCAGCGACGCCGCGGTCGAGCCCGCCGGCTTGCCGTGATCGGAGGCCCAACGGCCCAGGAACTCCTCGTCGATGGTGATCAGCGCGCCCACGAACGGCCGCCCGTCGCCCACCACCATGCACTCCGCGACCAGCGCGTGCGCCCGGATGCGGTCCTCGATCACGGCAGGCGCGACGTTCTTGCCGCCCGCGGTGACGATGATCTCCTTCTTGCGGCCGGTGATCGCGAGGTAGCCGTCCTCGTCAAGGGTGCCGATGTCACCCGTGTGGAACCAGCCGTCGGCCAGCGCCTCCGCGGTGGCGCCCGGGTTGTTCCAGTACTCCTTGAACAGGTGCTCGCCGTGCAGCAGCACCTCGCCGTCGTCCGCGATCCGCACGACCGAGCCGGGCAGCGGCTGGCCGACCGTGCCGATCTTCTGACGGTCCCACGGGTTGAAGGCGGTCGCGGCGCAGGACTCCGTGAGGCCGTAGCCCTCCAGGACGGTGAAGCCGATGCCGCGGAAGAAGTGACCGAGGCGCTCGCCCAGCGGGGCGCCGCCGGAGATCGCGTACTCGCCCCTGCCGCCGAGCACCGCGCGCAGCTTGCTGTAGACGAGCCGGTCGAAGACCTTGTGCTTGATCTTCAGCTTCAGCGGCGGGCCGGCCGGCAGCTCCAGGGCCCTGCTGTAGGCGATCGCGGTGTCCGCCGCCTTGTCGAAGATCGCGCCCTTGCCGTCCGCCTGCGCCTTGGCGCGCGCGGAGTTGTAGACCTTCTCGAAGACCCGCGGCACGCCCAGGATCAGCGTCGGGCGGAAGGACGCCAGCTCGTCGGTGAGGTTCTTGATGTCCGGGACGGTGCCGAGCTTGATCGGCGCCATCATCGGGGCGATCTGCACCAGTCGGCCGAAGACGTGCGCGAGGGGCAGGAACAGCAGGACGCTGCACTCGCCGGTGCGGAACAGCGGCCGCAGTCGCTCCACGACGTTCCCGCACTCGGCGAAGAAGCTGCGGTGGGTGAGCACACAGCCCTTGGGCCGGCCGGTCGTGCCGGAGGTGTAGACGATGGTCGCCGGGTCGTCGGCCTTGGCCAGCGAGCTGCGCTCCTCGACGGCCTCGTCCGAGACGTCCCTGCCGAGCCGCCCGAGCTCCTCGACGCCGCCGGCCTCGATCTGCCAGACGTGCTTCAGCGCGGGCAGCGACTCGCGCACCGACTCCACGGCCGCCGCGTGGGCGTCCAGCTCGACGACGACGGCCGTCGCCCCGGAGTCCGAGAGGATCCACTGCACCTGCTCCGGGGAGCTGGTCTCGTACACCGGGACGGTGACCGCGCCCGCGCACCAGATCGCGAAGTCGAGCAGCGTCCACTCGTAGCGGGTGCGCGACATCAGGCCCACCCGGTCGCCGGGCTGGACGCCGGAGGCGATGAGACCCTTGGCGGCGGCGTGCACCTCGGCGAGGAACGCCGTGGCCGTCACGTCCTGCCAGACGCCGTCCACCTTGCGGGCGATGACGGCGACCTCGGGGTGCTGCGCGGCGTTTCTGCGGACGATGTCGGTCAGATTGCCGTCCGCAGGGACCTCGTACAAAGCCGGAAGGCTGAACTCGCGCAAGACTGCTGCTCCTCATAGGGCGCCGGCGCCACGACGTTGTGCGATGCGACGATGCGGTCCATGGCTCGGGCATGCGCTCAGATGTCTCGGCGGAATCTCCGTGGCCGGAATCTCCGTGGTTGAAAACCTGAGCACAACTGGACTGCCCGGACGTTACCCGTCGGTATGGCCTCTTCGACAGGGGGGTCCGACGAGATGTTCGCTGCGTCACACAGATTGGTGTCTACCGGGCGACAGTAGTCCACCACTTTACTGACTGGCCAGTAACCGGTATCCGGGCCGCCACTGTTCACATATGCCGCACACGCCTACCCTTGATCGACATGGCATCCACACCGCCCGAGAACCGCCGGACACGCATCCACGTGGTCAGCGACGTGCACGGCAACGCGCGCGATCTCGCCCGCGCCGGAGAGGGCGCGGACGCGCTGATCTGCCTGGGCGACCTCGTCCTGTTCCTGGACTACGCCGACCACTCCCGCGGGATCTTCCCCGACCTGTTCGGCGTGGAGAACGCCGACCGTCTCGTCGAGCTGCGCACCGCCCGCCGCTTCGAGGAGGCCCGCGAGCTCGGCGGCCGGCTGTGGGCCGGCGTCGGCGGCGACCGGGCCGCGCTGATCGAGAAGGCGGTCCGCAAGCAGTACGGCGAGATGTTCCCGGCGTTCCCGACCCCGACCTACGCCACCTACGGCAACGTCGACATGCCGCAGCTGTGGCCCGAGTTCGCCGGACCCGGCACGACCGTCCTCGACGGGCAGCGGGCGGAGATCGGCGGACGCGTCTTCGGCTTCGTGGGCGGCGGCCTGAGGACGCCGATGCGCACCCCCTACGAGATCAGCGACGAGGAGTACGCCGCCAAGATCGAGGCCGTCGGCGAAGTGGACGTGCTGTGCACCCACATCCCGCCGGAGGTGCCGGAACTCGTCTACGACACCGTGGCCCGCCGCTTCGAACGGGGCAGCCGCGCCCTGCTCGACGCGATCCGCCGCACCCGCCCCCGCTACTCCCTGTTCGGCCATGTCCACCAGCCGCTCGCCCGCCGGATGCGGATCGGGGCCACCGAGTGCGTGAACGTCGGCCACTTCGCGGGCAGCGGGAAGCCCTGGGCGCTGGAGTGGTGAACTCGCCCGGCGGGCCGCGCGGTAGCCTTCACGCTGCACCCACGTACCTTTACGGGCCCGTATCCCAAGGAGCCACGGCGATGGCGGAACACACCAGCTCGAGCATCACGATCGAGGCGGCACCGGCCGACGTCATGGCGGTGATCGCCGACTTCGCCCGCTACCCCGACTGGACCGGAGAGGTGAAGCAGGCCGAGGTCCTCAAGGAGGACGGCCAGGGCCGCGCCGAACAGGTCCGTCTGGTCATGGACGCCGGCGCGATCAAGGACGACCAGGTCCTCGGCTACACCTGGACCGGCGAGCACGAGGTGTCCTGGACGCTGGTGAAGTCCCAGATGCTGCGCCAGCTCGACGGCTCCTACCTCCTCAAGCCGGCCGGCGCCGGCGGCACCCAGGTCACCTACCGGCTGACCGTGGACGTCAAGATCCCCATGCTGGGCATGATCAAGCGCAAGGCGGAGAAGGTCATCATCGACCGCGCGCTGGCGGGCCTGAAGAAGCGCGTGGAGTCGGGCGAGAAGTAGGCGGTCCCCGCCTCGGGCACGTTCGCCGTCGGCCTGTCCTGCGATCGAGGACGAGGCCCCTGACGGGCCGGGGCGGGGGTTCCGGGGCGCAGCCCCCAGGGCGCCACGACAGGTACCGTTCCCCACCATGCGCACCCTCCTGATCACCGGCCCCGGCGGCAGCGGCCGTACGACGATCGCGGCCGCCACCGCTCACCACGCAGCCGCCGGAGGCATCCGCACCCTCGTCCTCAGCGCCGACCGCTCCGACACCCTCGGCGCGGCGCTCGGGACGCGGACCGGGCCGAGCCCCGTACGGGTCGCCCCCGGCCTCACCGCCTGGCGTCCCGACGCGGCCGCCGGCTTCCGCGACGACCTCACCGGCTTCCAGGACCGCGCCGCCACCCTCCTCGACCTGGTCGGCGCCTCCCGGCTCGACCCGGAGGAGGTCACCCCGCTGCCCGGCGCCGAGGAACTGACCCTGCTGCGCGCACTGCGGGACGCCGCCCTCGCCGAGGCCCACGACCTCCTCGTCGTCGATCTGCCGCCCGCCCCGCAGGCCCTCGCCCTGCTGGCCCTCCCCGAGGAGCTGCGCCGCTACCTGCGCCGGCTGCTCCCACCGGAACGCCAGGCGGCCCGCGCCCTGCGCCCCATGCTCGGCCGGCTCGCCGGAGTGCCGATGCCCGCCGAGCAGCTGTACGAGACGACCGCCCGCTGGGACCTGGAGCTGGCCGCCGTCGAGGCCGTCCTCGCCGACCGCCGCACCGCCGTCCGCCTGGTCGCCGAGCCCGGACCGGCGGGCGTCGACGCCGTCCGCGAGGCCCGCCTGGGCCTCGCCTTGCGCGCCCTGCCCGTCGAGGCGCTCGTCGCCAACCGCGTGCTGCCCGAGGAGGCGGCGCACACCGGACCGCACACCGGACCGCTCACCGGGATCGCCGCCCAGCAGCACAAGGCCCTCGGCGAGTGGTCCGACGCGGCGACCGTCGCCCACCTCGGCCACGACCCCCGGGGGGCCGAGGACCTCGCCGCGCTCGCCGTCCCCGCCGTCAACCCGGCGGCCTCCCCGGTCGAGTGGCCCGTCGTCGACCGGCTCGCCCAGGACGGCGTGCTCGTCTGGCACATCCCGCTGCCCGGCGCCATACGCGAGGAACTCGACCTCGTCCGGCGCGGCGACGAACTCGTCGTCAGCGCCGGAGCGTTCCGTCGCATCGTCGCGCTGCCCTCCGTGCTGCGCCGCTGCGGGGTCGACGGCGCCGCCCTGCGCGACGGCGAGCTGTGCGTGCGCTTCGCCCCGGATCCCGGGCTGTGGCCGCGCGGACAGTGAACGGCATACCGCCGTTCGGGTAACGTCGGAGTGACGAGCCGCAGACCGGCGCCGTCCACCAGGAGTCGTCAGGAGTCCGCCATGAGCGAAGAGCGCCCCACGCCCGACGCCGCAGGGCAGCCCGCCGGGACCGAGTCCGCCGACGTGCCGCCCCGCGTGAGCGACGCCGACGCCTGGGCCACCGCCGCCGCCGAGGATCTGGCGGCGGAGAAGGCCCGCCGCCGCGCGGAGTACGGTCCGCCCCAGGGCTCGGCCGCCGAGGAGCTGCGCAAGCTCCTCGACGCCGTCGGCGACAAACTGTCCTCTCTGCAGTCCCCGCTGCTCACGGCGGTCGCCGGACCCGCCGCCCAGCAGGTCGTCCGCCAGGTCGTCCAGCAGGCCAAGGCGGCCGTGGAACCCGTGATCGAGCGCAATCCCGACGTTTTCGACCACCTCGCGGCGGCCGGAACCGAACTCCTCGCCGCCTACCGCTCCGCCGTCCAGACCCAGGAGGGCCGCTGGACGGCCGACGCGAACGACCCGCGGGACGAGCCGCCCGGACCGGGACGCGACGACGGTGACGGCACCGGTCCCGGCCAGCGCATCGACTTGGACTGAAGCCCTTCGACGGCAGGGCCTCGGGTACGGTTGACCGTAGCGGGGCTCGACCGGAACTGAGGGATTCATGGGACTCACCATCGGCGTCGACATCGGCGGCACGAAGATCGCGGCCGGCGTGGTCGACGAGGAAGGCAACATCCTCTCGACCCACCAGGTGCCGACCCCGGGCACGCCCGAGGGCATCGTGGACGCCATCGCCGCCGCCGTCGACGGCGCGCGCGTGGGGCACGCCATCGTCGGTGTGGGCATCGGCGCGGCCGGTTATGTCAACCGCCAGCGCTCGACGGTCTACTTCGCGCCCAACATCGACTGGCGCCAGGAGCCGCTGAAGGAGAAGGTCGAGGCCCGCGTGGGTCTCCCCGTGGTCGTGGAGAACGACGCCAACGCCGCCGCCTGGGGCGAGTACAAGTTCGGCGCCGGCAAGGGCCACCGCAACGTCATCTGCATCACCCTCGGCACCGGCCTCGGCGGCGGCATCATCATCGGCAACAAGCTGCGCCGGGGGCACTTCGGCGTGGCCGCCGAGTTCGGCCACATCCGGATGGTGCCGGACGGCCTGCTGTGCGGCTGCGGCTCGCAGGGCTGCTGGGAGCAGTACGCCTCCGGCCGCGCCCTGGTGCGCTACGCCAAGCAGCGCGCCAACGCCACCCCCGAGCGCGCCGAGGTGCTGCTCGGGCTCGGCGACGGCAGCCCCGACGGCATCGAGGGCAAGCACATCTCCATGGCCGCCCGGCAGGGCGACCCGGTCGCCGTGGACTCCTACCGCGAGCTCGCCCGCTGGGCCGGCGCCGGCCTCGCCGACCTGGCGTCGCTCTTCGACCCGTCCGCGTTCATCGTCGGCGGCGGGCTCTCGGACGAGGGCGACCTGGTCCTCGACCCGATCCGCAAGTCGTACAAGCGCTGGCTGGTAGGCGGCAACTGGCGCCCGGTGGCCGACGTCATCGCGGCGCAGCTCGGCAACAAGGCGGGGCTGGTCGGCGCGGCGGACCTGGCGAGGGAGCCCGACCCGATCATTTAGTCGTACCGGGCGTCTGCGTCCACACGGGGGCTGCTCGCGGCCCCCGTTCGCTTTTACGGACGTACGGGACGGGGCGGCGTATCTTGATCACCATGCCGACGACGTCGCCGCTTCCCAACTCCCGCACCGAGCCGGACGGTTCGGCCGTCATCCGGGTCCTCAGCTACAACGTCCGCTCGATGCGGGACGACACCGACGCCCTCGCGCGGGTGATCACGGCCTGCGCCCCCGACCTGGTGCTCGTCCAGGAGTCCCCGCTCTTCTTCCGCTGGCGCAAGAAGCTCGCCCGTCTCGCGGCCGCCTCCGGTCAGGTGATCCTCACCGGCGGCGGCACGGCGGCCGGTCCCGCCGTCCTGTGTTCACTGCGGGCGACCGTCGAACGCACCGAGGACGTGCTGCTGCCGCTCACCCCGGGCCAGTTCCGCCGGGGTCTGGCGACGGCCGTGGTCCGCTTCGCGGGCGCCCGCCTGGGCGTCGTCAGCTGCCATCTGGGACTGACGGCGGCCGAGCGCCGTGAGCACGGCGGCCTGCTCCTCGACCGGCTGGCCGGTCTGGGCGTGGAGCACGCGATCGTGGGCGGCGACATCAACGAAGGGCCTGAAGGCCGCACCTTCGGCCGGCTCGCGGCGGCCCTCAAGGACTGCCGCACCGCCGCCCCCTGGGGCGCCGAGCACACCTTCCCGGCCACCGGCCCGGACCGCCGCATCGACGGGATCTTCGCGACGAAGGCCGTGGAGGTGCTGGGCTGCGGGGTGCCGGCCGGACTGCCCGGCGTCACCGAGTCCGACCTGCGCGCGGCCACCGATCACCTGCCGGTGCTGGCCGCGCTGCGCGTGCCCGCGGCCTGAACTTCCGGTCGGCCTCGCCCGGCAGGGCGCCCACAGGCCGTGCGGCCTGCCTGCCCCGACGGGCGGCCGCGGACCGTCACGCCGGTCCTGTCCCGGACGGGCCGCCGCCCGCCGCGGCCCGTGCCCGACGTCCGGACTGCCGGCCCGCCGCAGGTCGGACCGCCTGACCGCCGACGACCGCAACGCCGAGGACCGAAGGGCCGGCGAGCGCAACGTGCGACTACGAGATCCGACGACCGTAATGCCGACGACCGCAATGCCGACGACGTCAGATCCGACGACGTCAGATCCGACGACGTCAGATCCGACGACCGCAGGTCAGACGACTGCCCCCCGGCCAGGGTCGCCCTCGTCCTCGTCGTCCGTGCGCATCCGCGTCACCAGCGTGGCGAAGCCGCCCAGGAAGCCGCCGATGCCGATGGTCGTCAGCCACCACGTCATCTCCCAGCCGAGCACCACCGCGAGCAGCAGCAGCACCGGGCCACCGAGCACCCCGAGCCAGGCGAACCTGGACGTGGTGTCGGCGGTGGGCAGCGGCGGCGGCTCCGGCGGGACGAAGTGGCCCTCGTCGTCCTCGTCGAAGTCGTCCTCGGCCGGTTCGGGCGACGCGTAGTCGCGTGGGCCGACGCCGGGCGCGAAGGCGACCGAACTGCCCAGCGGCTTGGCCGGTTTCTTCTCCTCGCCGGACTCCTTCGCGGGCTCCGCGCCGGTGTCCGCCCCGGCTTCCTCGTCGTTCGCCTCGACCTCGAGGAGCGCCAGGTCCTCGACCGACTTGAACGGCTTGGCGCCCGGCGGGTCCGGCGGCTCGTCGCCGTACCCCGCGACGATCGCCGCCCACGCGGCCGCCTCATCGAAGGGCACGCTCTGCTCCTCCGGCTCGCGGCCCTCCCGGGCCTCCCGGCCGTCCCGCTCGTCCCGGTTCTCCCGGTCCTCGCGGTCGGAGTCGTGCTCAGCCACCTACGGCCGTCCCTTCCTTGCCGACACTGGGCGCGATCCGGCCGATGAACGCGTAGCTCTCCTCGAAGATCCGGTCCGCATCGTGGTCCAACGTTGCCACGTGGTAGCTCTGTTCCAGCAGGATCTCGGTCACGTCCGTCGACGACACCCGGCTCAGCACCCGGGCCGAGTCGGCCGGCGGCACCACATGGTCCTGCGCGCTGTGCAGCAGCAGCAGCGGCTGGGTGACCTGCGGCAGCTCGCCGTCGACCAGCCGCAGGAAGGCGCGCAGGGAGTGCGCGGAGTGCAACGGCACCCGGTCGTACCCGCTCTCCGCGACGCCGCCCTTCGCGATGTCGCTCGTGATCCCCTTGGTCGTGCGGACGAGATGACGGGCCACCGGGAGGGCGTACGCGGACAGGCCGTGCACCTTGTTCGCCGGATTGACGACCACGACGCCGGCCACCCCCTCCCCGTGCTTCGCGGCCAGCCGCAGGGCCAGCGCGCCGCCCATGGACAGACCGACCACGAACACCGCCGCGCAGCGCCGGCGCAGGGCGTGCAACTCGCGGTCCACCTCCGCGTACCAGTCCTGCCAGCCGGTCAGAGCCATGTCCTCCCAGCGCGTGCCGTGGCCGGGCAGAAGCGGCAGCGAGACCGTCAGGCCCTGCTCGGCCAGGTACCGCGCCCACGGGCGCAGCGACTGCGGGGAACCGGTGAAGCCGTGACAGAGGAGCACTCCGACCTCCCCGCCCTCATGGCGGTACGGCTCGGCTCCAGGAAGGACCGGCACCTTCGGTCTCCTGTCTTCGTCTGTTCTTCATGGAGGGACGTGTGCTTCACCGTACGCGACCCCACTGACACCGACCAGGGCCGTCGGAGCCATTGCCACCGGCCCGGGTTAAGGTCTGTGCGACACAAACAGGAGGCAGTCGGTTGTTGTACGGCGCGATGAAGGTCGCTATCGGGGGACCCCTGCGGGTCGCCTTCAGGCCCTGGGTGGAAGGCCTGGAGAACATCCCCGCCGAGGGCGCCGCGATCCTCGCGAGCAACCACCTGTCGTTCTCCGACTCGTTCTTCCTGCCCGCGGTGCTCGACCGCAAGGTCACCTTCATCGCGAAGGCCGAGTACTTCACCACGCCCGGCGTGAAGGGCCGGCTGACGGCGGCGTTCTTCAAGGGCGTCGGCCAGCTCCCGGTGGACCGCTCCGGCGGGCGCGGCGCCGGCGAGGCCGCGATCCGCAGCGGCGTCGAGGTGCTGGAGCGCGGAGAGCTCTTCGGGATCTATCCCGAGGGCACCCGCTCGCCCGACGGCCGCCTCTACCGCGGCAAGCCGGGCGGCCTCGCGCGCGTGGCGCTCGCCAGCGGGGCGCCCGTGATCCCGGTCGCCATGATCGACACCGAGAAGATCCAGCCGCCCGGGAAGGTCCTCCCGAAGATCATGCGGCCGGGCATCCGGATCGGCGAGCCGCTGGACTTCAGCCGCTACCAGGGCATGGAGCACGACCGGTTCGTGCTGCGGGCCGTGACCGACGAGGTCATGTACGAGATCATGAAGCTCTCCGGCCAGGAGTACGTCGACATGTACGCGACCGCCGCCAAGCGGCAGATCGCGGAGGCGGCGAAGGCCGACAAGGAAGCCGAGAAGGCCGCGAAGGCGGCGCTCGCGCAGGCCGAGAAGGACCAGGCCGAGAAGGACCAGGCCGAGAAGGACCGCGCGAAGAAGGACGCGGAGCAGCCGGACGCGGAGCAGCCAGGCGCAGGGCAGCCGGACGCGGAGCAGCCGGACGCAGAACAGCGGGACTCGGAGCAGTAGGGCGAAGAGCCGTAGTCGGCGGCCCGGGGGCGGGGGACGGATGGCCAGACGCGAGAGAGTCATGAAGATGTCGGTCGAGCTGCCGCTGTGGCGTGCGCTCGCCGGCTACCGAGTGCTCACGATGCTCTACGCGGTGGGGTTCTTCGCCACCGCCTACGACGGGTTCGCCCGGCCCTGGGTCGCGGTCGCCTACTACTGCGTGCTGTTCGTCTGGACGGTGGCCACCCTGCCCAGGGTCGCGAGCGCCGCGAGCTGCACCAAGCGTTTCCTCGCCGCCGACCTCACCGTCGCGCTCACCGGCATCATGCTCACGACCGTCGCGGACAGCCACGAACGCATCCAGTCGGGCGGCCCGACGCTGCCGTCGATATGGACCGCGGGCTCGGTGCTGGCGTTCGCCATCAAGGGCGGCTGGCGCTGGGCGGCGTTCGCCTCCACGGCCGTCGCGGTGACCAACCTGGTCGAGCGCGGCACCCCGGCCCGCGACACCGTCCACAACGTCGTCCTCGTCTGGGTCGCCTCCATCGCCATCGGGTACGTCGTCGAGGTCGCCCGCGCCTCCGAGCGCACCCTCGCCCGCGCCCTGGAGATCGAGGCGACGACCCGGGAGCGGGAACGGCTCGCCCGCGACATCCACGACAGCGTGCTGCAGGTGCTCGCCATGGTGCAGCGGCGCGGCGCGGTCATCGGCGGGGAGGCTGCCGAGCTGGGCCGGATGGCCGGCGAGCAGGAGGTGGCGCTGCGCATGCTGGTCTCCGGCGGCCTCGTGCCGGTCTCCCGGGTTTCGCAGGACGCGGCGGACGGCGCCGTCGTCTACGCGGTGGAGGAGCCGGTGGAACACCCCGAGGCCGTCGACCTGCGCGCGCTGCTCGCCCCCTTCGCGGGCGCCCGGGTGAACCTCGCCGACCCCGGCGCCGCGGTGCTGCTGCCCGCGAGGGCCGCACGGGAACTGGCCGCAGCGGTCGGCGCCGCCCTGGACAACGTGCGCGCACACGCGGGGGAGGACGCCCGGGCGTGGATCCTGGTCGAGGACGAGCCGGACACGGTCGTCGTCACCGTGCGGGACGACGGGCCGGGCATCCCGGAGGGCCGGCTCGCGCAGGCCGAGGGCGAGGGAAGGCTCGGGGTCGCCCAGTCGATCCGGGGCAGGCTGCGGGACCTCGGCGGCGGCGCCGAGCTGATCTCGACGCCGGGACAGGGCACGGAGGTCGAACTGACGGTGCCGAAGGAGAAGAACGTGCAGCGGGGGAAGGCGGGACGGCGATGAGCCAGGAACACGGCGGGGCGGGAACCGGGGCTCCGATCAGGGTGATGGTGGTCGACGACCACCCCATGTGGCGCGACGCGGTCGCCCGCGACCTGGCCGAGTCGGGCCTCGACGTGGTCGCCACCGCCGGCGACGGCGAGCAGGCCGTGCGCCGCGCCAGGGCCGTCACGCCCGACGTGCTCGTGCTGGACCTGAACCTGCCCGCCAAGCCGGGCGTCCAGGTGTGCAAGGAGGTCGTCGCCGCGAACCCCGCCCTGCGGGTCCTGGTGCTGTCGGCGAGCGGCGAGCACGCCGACGTGCTGGAGGCGGTGAAGTCCGGCGCGACCGGGTATCTGCTGAAGTCGGCGTCCACCGAGGAACTGCTGGACGCCGTGCGGCGCACCGCCGCCGGCGACCCGGTGTTCACCCCGGGGCTGGCCGGCCTGGTCCTCGGCGAGTACCGCCGGCTCGCCTCCGACCCGGGTTCGGCCGCCGACAGCGACGAGCCGAACGCCCCCCGGCTCACCGACCGCGAGACCGAGGTGCTCCGGCTCGTCGCCAAGGGCCTGAGCTACAAGCAGATCGCCGAACGCCTGGTGATCTCGCATCGCACGGTCCAGAACCACGTCCAGAACACCCTGGGCAAGCTCCAGCTGCACAACCGGGTGGAACTGGTCCGGTACGCGATCGAACGGGGCCTCGACGAGGAGTGACCCGCGCGCGACACTGACTCTTCGTCAGGCAACTGCGGCGAAGGGACACTTTCCATGCGCGTCGGAGTACTGACCGGAGGCGGCGACTGCCCCGGCCTCAACGCCGTCATCCGGGCCGTCGTCCGCAAGGGCGTCCAGGAGTACGGCCATGACTTCGTCGGCTTCCGGGACGGCTGGCGGGGTCTGCTCGAGAAGCGCTCGGTCCGCCTCGACATCCCCGCGGTCCGGGGCATCCTGCCCCGCGGCGGCACGATCCTCGGCTCCTCACGGACCAACCCCTTCAAGGAGGAGGACGGTGTCCGCCGCATCCGGGAGACCCTCGCCGAGTCGGCGGTGGAGGCGCTCGTCACCATCGGCGGGGAGGACACCCTGGGCGTCGCCGCCCGCCTCTGCGACGAGTTCGCGGTGCCCTGCGTGGGCGTCCCCAAGACCATCGACAACGACCTGTCCGCCACCGACTACACCTTCGGCTTCGACACCGCCGTGGGCATCGCGACCGAGGCCATCGACCGGCTGCACACCACCGCCGAGTCGCACATGCGGGTCCTCGTCGTCGAGGTGATGGGCCGTCACGCGGGCTGGATCGCTCTCCACTCCGGGCTGGCGGGCGGCGCCAACGTCATCCTCATCCCCGAGCAGCGCTTCGACATCGACCAGGTGTGCGCCTGGGTGACCTCCCGCTTCCGCTCGTCGTACGCGCCGATCGTGGTCGTCGCCGAGGGCGCGATGCCCCGGGACGGCGACGTCGTCCTCAAGGACGGGTCGCTGGACTCCTTCGGGCATGTGCGGCTCTCCGGCGTCGGCGAGTGGCTGGCCAAGGAGATCGAGCGGCGCACCGGGAAGGAGGCCCGCACGACGGTCCTCGGCCACGTCCAGCGCGGCGGCACCCCGAGCGCCTTCGACCGCTGGCTCGCCACCCGCTTCGGCCTGCACGCCGTCGACGCCGTGCACGAGGGCGACTTCGGCAAGATGGTCGCCCTGCGCGGCACGGACATCGTCCGGGTACCGATCGCCGAGGCGACGGCCCGGCTGAAGACCGTCGACCCGCGGCTGTACGCGGAGGTGGGAGTGTTCTTCGGCTGAGCCCCTACGAGGGCAGGCCCGTCGCGCGGAGCCGGGCGACCGCCTCCCGCACCAGCGACGTCCCGTTCAGCGTCAGCACCGACTCCGGATGGAACTGCACCCCGCCGAACCCGGGCCCCCGCAGAGCGTGCACCTCGCCGTTCGGGGCCCGGCTCACCTCCACCCCGTGCGCCGCGAGCTCCTGCGCGGCCGCGTCGCCGCACCGCGCCACGAAGCTGTTGTAGAAGCCCACCGTCTCGGCCCGCCCGAACAGGTCGATCTCCGTCTGCGCCCCCTGGTACGGCACCTCCTTGCGGACGATGTCCAGCCCCAGCTCGGCCGCGATCAGCTCGTGGCCGAGGCACACGCCGAGCACCCCGTGCCGGTGCTCCCGCAGCACCCGGGCGGTCAGCTCCCGCAGGCGCCGCATCCTCGGATCGTCCAGGTCGGACGGATCGCCCGGACCGGGCCCCAGCACCACCGGCCCCTCGTGCGCGAGCACCGCCTCGCGCAGCCCGTCCTCGTCGTGGCGCCGGACGTCCACCTCGAGACCGCTGGAGCGCAGCACGTGCGCCAGCATCGCCGTGAAGGTGTCCTCGGCGTCGACGACGAGCGCGTGCCCGGTCAGCTCCCGCGTCCGCTCCTGCATCCGCAGCCAGAACGGCGCCAGCGAGGCGCGCCGCCCGTCGAGCGCCGCCCGCACCCGGGGGTCGTCGGCGAGCCTCGGCGGCACGGCCCGCGCGTCCGGCCGGCCCGCGCGCACCCCCAGCGCCGCCAGCACCCCGGCCGCCTTGGCGTGCGTCTCCGCCACCTCGCCCGCCGGGTCCGACCCCCGCACCAGCGTGGCCCCGACCGGCACCCGCAGCCGCCCGGCGGCATCGACGTCGGCGGTGCGGATGAGGATGGGGGAGTCGAGGGTCTGCGCCCCGCCCGGGTCCCGGCCCAGCAGCGCCAGCGCGCCGGCGTAGTACCCCCGCCCGCCGACCTCGTGCCGCTCGATGACCCGGCAGGCGTTCTGCACGGGCGAGCCGGTCACGGTCGCCGCGAACATCGTCTCCTTCAGCACCTCCCGAGCGTCCAGCGACGACTTCCCGCGCAGCTCGTACTCGGTGTGCGCGAGGTGCGCCATCTCCTTCAGCCGCGGTCCGACCACCACCCCGCCCATGTCGCCGACCGTGCACATCATCTTGAGCTCCTCGTCGACGACCATCGACAGCTCCTCGATCTCCTTGCCGTCGGCGAGGAAGTCCAGCAGGTGCTCGGGGCTCGGCCCCTCGGCGGGATACCGGTAGGTGCCGCTGATCGGGTTCATGACGACCGTGCCGCCGGACATCCGCACATGCACCTCGGGGCTCGCCCCGACCAGCGTCCTGTCCCCGGTGTGCACCACGAACGTCCAGTACGCGCCCCGCTCGCCCTCCAGCAGCCGCCGGAACAGGGCGAGGGCGTCGGCCCGGGAGAACCCGGGGATCTCCCCCTCGTAGGTCCGCCGGATCACGAAGTTCGCGCCCTCGCCGCCCCCGATCTCGTCCCGCAGCACCCGCCCGACGATCCGGGCGTACTCCTCGTCGCCGACGTCGAAGGCGCCGTCGCGGACGCGCACGTCGTGGGCGGGCAGCTGGGAGAGGACGTCCTCGAGCGGGAAGGTGTGGGTCTCCTCGGGGTGCAGCACCGAGAGCGGGGTGCCGTCGTCACGCACGTCGAAGCCGCGCTCGCGGATCTGGCGGAAGGGGACCAGGGCGAGGCCCTCGTCGGGGAGGTCGGCCAGCCGGTCGTAGGCGCGGACCGGGCCAAGGAGCAGTTCGACGACGTTCTCGTCGTGGCCCGGCGTGCGGCGGCGCAGCAGGGCGAACGGGCGGGGATCGGCCGGCAGGTCGAGCAGATGCATGGGGCGTGTCCTTCTCTCTGGGAGGAGCTTGTCGCCAGAGGGACGGCCGGGCCCGGAAAACACCGAAGGCCGCCCTCTGGGGCGGCCTTCGCGAAGTCGTGCGTACGCGCAGTCAGTGGGCCGCCGGATGAGCGGTCCACCACCAGTTCTGGGTCGAAAGCGCGAACATGCGCCGCACCCTACCCCATGTGCCCCCGGGTCGCGGGGAGGCCTCAGGTGAGCGGTACGGCGTCTCACCTGTCGAGCCGGTGCGAAAACGACGTGACACGACCCCGTAGTGTTGAGGGCGTGACCGTGAACGCTAAGACCAGCGCGAGCGCTGGCAACACCTGGCGAGACCTGCCCGCGGCGCAGCAGCCCGAGTACCCCGACACCGAGGCTCTGCGCGCAGTGATCGCGGACCTCGAGTCGTATCCGCCGCTCGTCTTCGCGGGCGAGTGCGACCAGCTGCGCGCCCGGTTGGCGGCCGTCGCCAAGGGAGAGGCGTTCCTCCTCCAGGGCGGCGACTGCGCCGAGGCCTTCGACGCGGTGTCGGCCGACCACATCCGCAACAAGCTCAAGACGTTGCTGCAGATGGGCGCGGTGCTGACGTACGCGGCCTCCGTGCCGGTCGTCAAGGTCGGCCGGATCGCCGGCCAGTACTCCAAGCCGCGTTCCAAGAACACCGAGACCCGCGACGGCGTGACGCTGCCGACGTACCGCGGCGACTCGGTGAACGGCTTCGACTTCAACGAGGCGGCCCGCGTCCCGGACCCCGAGCGGCTGAAGCGGATGTACAACGCGTCCGCCTCGACGCTCAACCTGGTGCGCGCCTTCACCACCGGCGGCTACGCCGACCTGCGCCAGGTGCATGCCTGGAACCAGGACTTCGTGAAGTCGTCCCCGTCCGGCCAGCGCTACGAGCAGCTCGCCCGCGAGATCGACCAGGCACTGAACTTCATGCACGCCTGCGGGGCCGACCCGGAGGAGTTCAAGACGGTCGAGTTCTACTCCTCGCACGAGGCGCTGCTGCTCGACTACGAGTCCGCGCTGACCAGGGTCGACTCCCGCACCGGGCGTCTGTACGACGTCTCGGCGCACATGGTGTGGATCGGCGAGCGCACCCGGCAGCTGGACCACGCGCACATCGAGTTCGCCTCGAAGATCCGCAACCCGGTGGGCATCAAGCTCGGCCCGACGACCACGGCCGAGGAGGCGCTGCAGTACATCGAGCGTCTGGACCCCGACCGCGAGCCCGGCCGGCTGACCTTCATCGTCCGCATGGGCGCCGACAAGGTCCGCGACAAGCTGCCCGAGCTGGTGGAGAAGGTCACCGCCTCGGGTGCCACGGTGGCCTGGATCACCGACCCGATGCACGGCAACACCTACGAGGCGGCCTCGGGCCACAAGACCCGCCGCTTCGACGACGTGCTGGACGAGGTCAAGGGCTTCTTCGAGGTCCACAAGGCGCTCGGCACCCACCCGGGCGGCATCCACGTGGAGCTCACCGGCGACGACGTCACCGAGTGCGTGGGCGGCGGCGACGAGATCTTCGTCGACGACCTCCATCAGCGCTACGAGACGGCCTGTGACCCCCGGCTGAACCGCAGCCAGTCCCTGGACCTGGCGTTCCTCGTGGCGGAGATGTACCGGGACCAGTGACCTTCCGGTCATGGGAGTGGGGCGCGGATCACATACGATCCGCGCCCCACTCCACTTTTGCGTTCGTCGACCGCCGGGTAAGGTTAGGTTAGCCTTATTGATCTCGGCGGGAGGTGAATCCGCGTGTTCGTATGCAGCTGCTTCGGTGTGACCGAGGCGCAGGTCCAGCAGCACGCGGACGACGGAGCCTGCACCCCCCGCCAGATCGCCTCCGCCTGCAAGGCGGGCACGGACTGCGGGTCGTGCGTCCGTCGTATCCAGGCGATCCTCGGCCGGGGCGCCTTGCCGCGCCGCGACCTCGCCGCCCAGGGCAGGCCGGTCCTCGCCGGACTCGAGGAGTACGAAGACCTCGAGGAAGCCGCCTAGTCAGGGCTCAGCTCTCCGGCTGCTCGATCAGCTGGGCGATGTAGAGCGCCTCTCCGAGCTTCTCCACCAGCTCCAGCTGGGTGTCCAGATAGTCGATGTGGTGTTCCTCGTCCTCGAGGATCGACTCGAAGATGTTCGCGGACGTGATGTCGCCCTTTTCGCGCATCACCTTGATGCCGCGCTTGAGCCGGTCGATCGCCTCCACCTCGACCAGCCGGTCGGCCTCGAACATCTCCTTGACCGTCTGGCCGACGCGCACATGGAACAGCCGCTGGTAATTCGGCAGCCCGTCCAGGAAGAGAATCCGGTCGGTGAGCACCTCGGCGTGCTTCATCTCGTCGAAGGACTCGTGCCGCGTGTATTTCGCCAGCTTCGTCCAGCCGAAGTTCTCCTGCATCTTGGCGTGGAGGAAGTACTGGTTGATGGCGGTGAGTTCGCCGGTGAGCTGCTCGTTGAGGAACTCGATGACCTCGGGGTCGCCCTGCATCGCAGAGGCTCCTTCCACGTCGGAGAATTCGGGAGGTTCCGCCGCATGATTTCACCGGCATCGAAGATCGTCCAGTAAGTGCGTACTTAGTAAGTTAGTGCATGCTTAGTATCAGTTGCCCGATTCGGGATATGCCCGGTCATGGCTGGTCATGTGCATCGTCCGGGGTCTGTCAGGATGGAGTCATGGGTCATCCGGTGGAGCGCGAATCTGGAGAAGAGGCGGTGTCCGAGCTTCCGCCGGGACAGCGACTGCAGCGCGGCTGGCCCGTCACCCACTACGGCCCGGTCCCCAAGTTCCGTCCCGAGCGCTGGGAGTTCCGGGTCTTCGGCGCCACCGCCGACGGCGGGAAGAGCTGCTGGAACCACGACGAGATCACCGCCCTCCCGTACGCCTCCGTGCTGGCCGACCTGCACTGTGTGACGAAGTTCAGCATGCTCGGCGCCGAGTGGGGCGGCATCCCGGCCCGCACGATCCTGGAGATCGCACCGCCCGCCGCCGGGGTCACCCATGTGATGGTGTGGGCCGAGTACGGCTTCAGCTCCAACCTGCGGCTCTCCGACTTCGCCGCCGAGCGCACGATCTTCGCCACCCACAAGGACGGCGAGCTGCTCACGGCCGAGCACGGCTTCCCGCTGCGTCTGGTCGTCCCGCATCTCTACGCCTGGAAGGGCCCCAAGTGGGTCCGTGGCATCGAGTACATGACCGCCGACCGCCGAGGCTTCTGGGAGGAGCGCGGCTACCACAACATCGGCGACCCCTGGAGCGAGCAGCGCTACTCCTACCAGGAGGAGCCCGGGGACGGCCCCGAACTCTGACCGGCTCCCGGGCAGGGCGCCCTCAGCAGTCCCGCAGCTTCTTCAGCCGCTGCACGTCCGCCGCGTGGCCCTCCCGGCCGCCGGGCGTCTCGATGATCAGCGGCACGCCCGCCGTCGCCGGGTGGGTCATCAGGTCGCGGAAGGCGTCCTCTCCGATGTGACCCGCGCCGATGTTCTCGTGCCGGTCCTTGTGGGCGCCGGCCACGTCCTTGGAGTCGTTGGCGTGGATCAGCTTCAGCCGGCCCTCGCCGACCGTGTCCACCAGCAGGTCGAGGGTCCGGTGCATGCCGGACGGACCGGCCAGGTCGTGACCGGCCGCGAAGATGTGGCAGGTGTCGAGGCAGACGCCCAGCCTGGGGTGGGAGTCCAGAGCCTCGAAGTACGGCCCGAAGTCCCAGGTCCGGGAACAGAGCGAGGAGCCCTGCCCGGCGGTGGACTCCAGCAGCAGGAACGGGTCGTCGTCGTGGGTCAGCTCGTCCAGCACCGGCAGCAGGCACTCGCGCACCTGTTTCAGCGCCACCGACCGGTCCCGTCCGCCCGTCGCGCTCCCGGTGTGCACGACCACGCCCAGCGCGCCGATCTCCCGCCCCCGGCGCAGCGAGTGCCGCATCGACTCCACCGACCGCTCGGCCGTCGCCTCGGTGTGCGAGCCGAAGTTGATCAGGTACGGGGCGTGCACGTACGCCGGGACCGACCGCGCCTCGCACGCCTCCCGGAAGGCCTCGTCCTGCCGTGGGTCGCCCGGCGGTGTGGCCCAGCCGCGCGGGTTGGCCACGAACACCTGGACCGTCTCGGCCTCGAGGTCGTGCGCGTACGACATGCCCACGCGGTGCAGACCGCCGGCCACCGGCACATGGCCGCCGACGGGATTGCGGGAGGGGAAGGGGGGACGAGCACTCACCCGGTCAGGGTGTCATGCCCGCCCGCCCGGTCCGTCACCGGATGGTGATCGTGATCGTCGACCCCTTGGGAGCCGACTTCCCGGCGTCGACGGACTGCTTCTTCACGGTGTCCCCGAACAGGCCGAGCAGGCCGCGGTCCTCGTCGACCTTGAACCCGGACTGCTCCAGGAGCGACTTGGCGTCGTCCACGCTCGCGCCGACCACGTTCGGGACCTCGACCATCTCCGGGCCCTTGGACAGCGTCAGCGTCACGGTGTCGCCCTCGGCGACCTGGCTGTCCGCCTTGGGGGTCTGCGCCGCGACCTTGCCCTTGTCGACCTCGGAGTTGACCTGCTCGGAGGAGACCTTCACCGTCAGGCCGGCCTCCTCCAGCGCGGTCCTGGCGTCGTCCAGGTCCTCGCCGGAGACGTCGGGGACGTCGACCGGGCTGCCCTTGCTGACGACGAGCGAGATCGCGGTGCCCGCGCGGCGCTGCGCTCCGGCCTCCGGATCGGTGCTGATCACCGCGCCCCGGGCGATGTCGTCGCTGAACTCCTCGGTGACCAGACCCGGTTCCAGGCCGTCCTTCTTCAGCAGCTGCTCGGCCTTCTTCAGCGCCGCGCCCTGCACGTCCGGCACCTTCACGATCTCGGGGCCGTCGGAGACGGTGAGCGCCACCGAGTCGTTCTTCCGGATCCGGGCGCCGGGCCCGGGGTCCGTCTCCGTGACCGTGCCGCGCTCGGCCGTGTCGCTGTACGTGTGCCGGACCTTGCCGACACCCAGCCCCGCAGCCTCCAGACGCTTGCGGGCGTCGGCCTCCTTCTGCGTCAGCACCGAGGGGACCTTGGTGAACTGGCCGGAGTTGATGTACCAGACGCCCGCGCCCACGCCGAGCACCAGCAGGACGACGGTGACGAGCGCGATCACTCCACGCCCGGGCCGCCCGGAACGACGCCGCGGCGGCAGCGGAGGCGGGCTCTGGAACCGGGACGTCCGGTGGAGCGCGGCCGCGTCGTCGGCGGGCTCGTCCTCGTTGACCGGCAGCGGGCGGGGGACGGTGAGCGAGCGGGGGATCACGCTCGTGCGGTCCTCGGCGTTGTCGTGCTCACCGGAGAGGGCCTGCGGCGGCAGCGCGTCCAGCTGTTCCTCGGTGAGCGGGGCGCGCGCCTCCCGGACCTGTCCGAGTAGCGCGACGGCGTCGTGCGGCCGGACCGCGGGCGTGCGCGCGGTGGCCGACGCCACGAGTTCGTCCAGCTCGAACGGCAGCCCGGGGACGAGCGCCGAGGGCGCGGGGACGTCCTCGTGGAGGTGCTTGTAGAGCACGATCGCGGGGGAGTCCCCCTCGTGCGGTTTGTCGCCGGTGAGCATCTCGTAGAGCACGACGCCGCACGCGTACACGTCGACGCGGGGATCGGCGGCGCCCGGCTGGTCGATCTGCTCGGGGGCGAGGTAGGACACGGTGCCGAGCACCGCCCCGGTGGTGCTGGTGACGGTGTCCACCGAGCGCACCAGGCCGAAGTCGGCGACCTTGACCCGGCCGTCGTCCCCGATCAGCACGTTCTCGGGCTTCATGTCCCGGTGCACGAACCCGGCCCGGTGCGCGGCGCCCAGTGCGGCGAGGACCGGCTCCAGGATGTCGAGTGCGGCCCTCGGCTGCAGGGCACCGCGGTCGCGCAGCACGTCCCGCAGGGTGCAGCCGGCGATGTACTCCATGGCGAGATAGACGTACGAGCCGTCGGCGCCCTGGTCGAAGACCTGCACGACGTTCGGATGAGCCAGGCGGGCGACGGACTTCGCCTCCCGGATGAACCGCTCGACGAACGCCGCGTCGGCGGCGAGCGCCGGATGCATCACCTTGAGCGCGAGCACGCGGTCGAGGCGGGTGTCCACGGCCCGGTAGACCGTGGCCATCCCGCCGACCGCGATCCGCGCCTCCACGCGATACCGGCCGTCGAGCACCTGCCCGACCAGAGGGTCCTGAAGGGTCGTGTCCACGCAGGTGAGTGTACGAGCCGTCACCGACACCCCGCCGATCACACCGGGATCGCAGCGCGACTGCAGCCGAGCTGTGACGCGAACCCGCGGGTAGCGTCCGGGCCGGGCGCGCGCGTGGCCCGGGCGGGGCCCGCCCCGGTGACGTCCGGCCGCCGGCCGCCTCCGGCCCGTCCGCCGGCCGGCGTCAGAAAGCGGGGCGTTCCGGGTCCAGGGCGGCCAGGCCCTCGACGGGGGACGAGGCCTCCGCGAAGTAGCGGCGGGGGATCCGGCCCGCCAGCCGGGCCGACCTGCCCGCCTCGACGCCGGCCCGCATGGCGGACGCCATCCGCTCGGGATCCCGAGCCCGCGTCACCGCCGACGCCAGCATCACCCCCGCACACCCCAGCTCCATCGCCAGCGCCGCGTCCGACGCCGTGCCGGCCCCCGCGTCCAGGATCACCGGCACACGCGCGTGCTCGACGATCAGCTGGAAGTTGTGCGGGTTGCGGATCCCGAGGCCGGACCCGATCGGCGACCCCAGCGGCATCACCGCCGCGCAGCCGACGTCCTCCAGCTTGCGGGCCAGGACCGGATCGTCGTTCGTGTAGGGCAGCACGGTGAAGCCCTCGTCCACCAGCGTCTCCGCCGCGTCCAGCAGCTCGACCGGGTCCGGCAGCAGCGTCCGCTCGTCGGCGATGACCTCCAGCTTGATCAGGTCGGTCCCCAGCGCCTCCCTGGCCAGCCGTGCCGTCAGCACGGCCTCGCCGGCCGTGAAGCACCCCGCCGTGTTCGGCAGCACCCGGATGCCGAGCCGCTGCAGCACCGACAGCACGGACCCGTGCACCGACGGGTCCACCCGGCGCATCGCGACCGTCGTCAGCTCGGTGCCGGAGGCGGCCAGGGCCCGCTCCAGCACCTCCAGGCTGGGCGCACCCCCGGTGCCCATGATCAACCGGGAGGAGTAGGACGTCCCCCCGAGGACGAGGTCGTCGTCGGCCATGGCTCAGCCTCCCTGGACCGCGGTGAGGACTTCCACGCGGTCCCCGTCGGACAGCGCCGTGGACGGCCACTGCGCGCGCGGGACGACGGTCTCGTTGAGGGCGGCCGCCACCCCGGAGGCCGCGGGCGTCAGGGACCGCACGACGCTTTCGAGAGCGGTGCCGGGAGCGAACTCCCGCCGCTCCCCGTTGACCGAGACGTTCAGACGGTCGTTCACGCGGGCTGCTCCAAGAGTGCGGCGGCGCCGAAACGCCGGGGGGTGAAGGGTCGGGCCTCGTCCGGCAGCTCCCCGGTGGCCAGGACCTGCGCCATCGCGTCACCGGTCACCGGCGTCAGCAGCACGCCGTTGCGGTAGTGACCGGTGGCCAGCAACAGCCCGGGCAGCTCCGTCGGCCCCAGCAGCGGCGCGTTGTCCGGGGACCCCGGACGCAGTCCCGCGCGCGTCTCGGTGAGCGGCAGCTCGGTGATGCCCGGGACCAGCTCGTGGGCGTCGCGCAGCAGCTCGTACACGCCCCCCGCCGTCACGGTGGTGTCCCAGCCGAGCTCCTCGCTGGTCGCGCCCACCACCAGTTCGCCGTTCTCCCGGGGGACCAGGTAGACCTGGCTGCCGCGGACCACGGCCCGCACGGTCCGGTTCAGGAACGGCGCGCACCGCGCCGGCACGGCCAGCCGCAGCACCTGCCCCTTGACGGGCCGTACGGCGGGCAGCACGTCCGCCGGTACGCCCGCGAGCCGTCCGCTCAGACTGCCGCCGGCGAGCACCACCTGTCCCGCCGTCGCCGTCGTGCCGTCCCGCAGGACGGCGCCCGTCGCCCGGTCTCCGACGACCGTCAGCCGCTCCGCCCATGTGCGGTGGAAGACGACGCCCGCCCGCTCGCAGGCGGCCGTCAGGGCCCCGGCCAGCCGCCGCGGATCGACCTGGTGGTCGTCGTCGGCCCGCAGTCCGCCACGGATCCCCGGCGCGAGCATCGGCTCCAGACGCCGGCACTCGCGCCCGGACAGCCACTCCGACTCCAGCCCCGACTGCCGCTGCAGGGCGTGCAGTTCGCGCAGATGGGTGCGGTCGTCGGCGTCCAGCGCGACCGCGAGCGTGCCGCAGCGCCGGTAGCCGACGTCGAGCCCGGTCAGCTCCGTCAGCTCGGCCGCGAAGTCCGGATAGCGGCGGGCCGACGCGAGGTTGAGACCGAGCAGGGTCTGCTCGCCGTAGTGGAGTTCCGTGACGGCGGCCAGCATCCCGGCGGCCACCTGGGCGGCCCCGCCGCCCGGCTCCGGGTCCACCACCGCCGTCGCGAGGCCGCGCTGCGCGGCCCGCCAGGCGGTGACCAGACCGATGATCCCGCCCCCGATGACGAGGACGTCTGGTGTGCGTGGAGACGACATGGGCGTCCAGCCCCTCCCTTCGCCGGCATGACCCGGATCAGGTTCGTACGGTCGGAGGCCGCCAGCCTCCCTCTCAGCCCGGTGCGTCCGGGCTCCCGCGAGTGCTCTACGTTGGCCACCCTAGCCCGACGTGACACGCCTCAGTAAGGGAGCCCCCGCCCATGGCACGCTCGCTCGACGGCCTCGTCCTCGCCCCCGTGGCCGACCAGGCTCCCGGGCAGGTCGGCCTGCGCACCCGCTTCGCCTACCACGAGCGGGACGGGGCGGTCTGGGCCGACTACGCGGGCGGCGACGTCGTGCGCGGGCACCTGGTGGGCACCCGTGAGGGGGACCGGCTCGACTTCCGGTACGTCCAGCTCAAGCACGACGGGACGACCTCCTCGGGACACTGCGTGTCGACGGTCCTGGAGTTGCCCGACGGCAGGCTGCGCCTGGACGAGACGTGGGAGTGGGAGTCGCAGCCCGGACACGGCACCAGCGTCGTGGAGCAGATCCCGGACGAGATCCCGGACGAGATCCTGGATGAAATCCCGGATGGAATCCCGCATGAAGGGGAGGAATCCCCGCGCGGTGCACAGGACGTCCGGCGCGGTGTGGAACAGGTCACCGAGCAGGGCGGCTGACTGACGAAACGTCAGGTGTCTATGGTGATCGGGTGAGCGAGCAGAGGCAGGAAGAGGGCCGGTCCGGAGCGCGGCGCGTGGTCGTCGCCGGCGCGGGCATGGCCGGGGTCCAGACCGCGGTCGCCCTGCGCGAGCAGGGCTTCGACGGAGCCGTCACCCTGATCGGCGCGGAACCCCACCAGCCCTACGACCGGCCCCCGCTGTCCAAGGCCGTGCTGCTGGGCAAGGCCGAGAACTCCGCCTTCGACGTCGACTTCGAAGCCCTCGGCATCCGGCTGGAGCTCGGGCGCGAGGTCCTCGGCCTGCGTCCCGCCGACCACGAGCTGGACACCGAACGCGGGCCCGTCCCGTACGACGTGCTCGTCCTCGCCACCGGTGCGGAGCCGGTCCGGCTGCCGGGCTCCGAGGGCGTGCCCGGCGTGCACCTGCTGCGCACCCTGGACGACGCCGAGCGCCTGCGGCCCGTCCTCGCCCGGCAGCACGAGATCGTGGTCGTCGGCGCCGGCTGGATCGGCGCGGAGTTCGCGACGGCCGCACGCGAGGCCGGCTGCGCGGTCACCGTCGTCGAGGCCGCCGACCGTCCGCTGGCCGGGGCGCTGCCGCCCGAGGTCGCCGCCCCGATGGCCGACTGGTACGCCGACAGCGGCGCCGACCTGCGCACCCACGCGCGCGTGGCGCGCCTGGAGCCCGGCGCCGTCGTGCTGGACGACGGCTCGCGGCTGCCCGCGGGCGCGGTCGTGGTCGGCATCGGCGCCCGCCCCGCGACCGCCTGGCTCACCGGCTCCGGCGTCGAGCTGGGCGCGCACCACGAGGTCGTGGCGGACGAGAGCCTGCGCACGAGCCTGCCGGACGTGTACGCGGTCGGCGACTGCGCCTCCTTCCCGTCGCGCAGGTACGGCGAGCGGCTCCTCGTCCACCACTGGGACAACGCCCTCCAGGGGCCGCGCACGGTCGCGGCGAACATCCTCGGCGCGGCCACCGGCGAGCCCCCGGTCCCCTACGACCCGGTCCCGTACTTCTGGTCCGAGCAGTTCGGCCGCTTCGTCCAGTACGCCGGTCACCACGCCGACGCCGACGCCCTGCTGTGGCGCGGCGAGCCTTCGGGGCCGGCCTGGACCGTCTGCTGGCTGCACGAGGACCGCCTGGTCGCCCTGCTGGCCGTGGGGCGGCCGCGCGACCTCGCCCAGGGCAGGCGGCTGATCGAGGCAGGCACGCCGATGAACCCGCGGCTCCTCGTGGACCCGGCCCGGCCGCTGAAGGCGGCCACCGCCTGACTCCCGCCCCCTGGTCGGACCGGCCCGGCTTCCGACTGTCGGTGGCAGATGGCAGGCTTGTTCCCGTGACCGAGATTGACGCAAAGACCGATGCTCTCGTCCCCGCCTGGCTCACCGTGCCCGACATCGCGGAGATGCTCGATGTCGACGTGATCCGCGTACGGCAGCTGATCAAGGACGGCCAGCTCATCGCCGTCCGCCGGGGCGAGAACCGTGCGCTGCACGTCCCCGCCGCCTTCATCGACGGGGACAAGGTGGTGAAGGGCCTGGTCGGAACCTTGACGCTGCTGCGGGACGACGGCTTCAAGGACGAAGAGATGCTCGAGTGGCTCTTCACCCCCGACCCGAGCCTGCCCGGTACGCCCGCGCAGGCCCTGAGTGAGAATCGCGGCACGGAGGTGAAGCGCCGCGCCCAGGCGCTCGCCGTCTGACCCGCGGATCCGCACCGACACCCGGTGTACGGGGGTGCACCAGGCCCCCGTACGCCACCACCCTGGGGGACCTCGTATGCCCGACACCGCCCGCACCCGCCTGGCCGCGGCCCGGCTGTACCTGTGCACGGACGCCCGCACCCGACAGGGTGACCTCCCGGAGTTCCTCGACGCCGTCCTCGCGGCCGGCGTCGACATCGTCCAGCTGCGCGACAAGGGCATGGAGGCGGCCGAGGAGCTGGAGCACCTGACGGTGTTCGCCGACGCCTGCGCCCGGCACGGCAGGCTGCTCGCGGTGAACGACCGCGCGGACGTGGCGCACGCCGCGGGGGCCGGTGTCCTCCACCTCGGCCAGGGCGACCTCCCGGTCCCCGCGGCCCGCGCGATCCTCGGCGACGACGTCCTCGTCGGCCGCTCCACGCACGCGGCGGCCGAGGCCGAGGCGGCCGCGGTCCAGGAGGGCGTCGACTACTTCTGCACAGGCCCGTGCTGGCCGACCCCCACCAAGCCCGGCCGGCACGCCCCCGGCCTCGACCTGGTCCGGCACACCGCCGGCCTCGGCACCGACCGGCCGTGGTTCGCCATCGGCGGCGTCGACCTCGACAACCTCGACGAGGTGCTCGCGGCGGGCGCCCGCCGGGTGGTGGTCGTCCGGGCGATCACCGAGGCGGCGGACCCGGGCGCCGCGGCGGCCGAGTTCGCGAAGCGGCTGAGCGAGGCGTAGGACGAGGCGGGCGGCCCGTCGGCCGGCCCGCCTGGCTCCGGCTCATACGGTCGTTTCCCGTACGACTGTCCAAGGGATGGACAACAAGTCGGCAATTCGGGCAAATATCCCGCATCCGGTTGGGGGACCGCCCACCCCTGACTAACCTGCGGGTATGGCCCTAGGAACCGCATCCACCAGGACGGACCACGCGCGCACCGTGCGCGACATGCTCGCCACGGGCAAGACGACGTACTCCTTCGAGTTCTCGGCGCCCAAGACTCCCAAGGGTGAGCGAAACCTGTGGAGCGCCCTCAGGAGGGTCGAGGCGGTCGCCCCGGACTTCGTCTCCGTGACGTACGGCGCCGGCGGCTCCACCCGCGCGGGCACCGTGAAGGAGACCGAGCAGATCGTCGCGGACACCACCCTGACCCCGGTCGCCCACCTCACCGCGGTCAACCACTCCATCGCCGAGCTGCGCAACATCATCGGCCAGTACGCCGACGCCGGCATCCGCAACATGCTGGCCGTGCGCGGCGACCCGCCCGGCGACCCCATGGGCGCCTGGGTCCCGCATCCGCAGGGTCTGACGTACGCCGCCGAACTCGTCCAGCTCATCAAGGAGTCGGGCGACTTCTGCGTCGGCGTCGCCGCGTTCCCCGAGATGCACCCGCGCTCCGACGCCTGGGAGAAGGACGTCGCGCACTTCGTCGACAAGTGCCGGGCCGGCGCCGACTACGCCATCACGCAGATGTTCTTCGAGCCCGACTCCTATCTGCGGCTGCGCGACCGCGTCGAGGCCGCCGGCTGTGTGACTCCGGTCATCCCCGAGGTGCTTCCGGTGACGAGTGTGAAGATGCTGGAACGCCTGCCCCAGCTCAGCAACGCCCACTTCCCGGCCGCCCTGAAAGAGCGGATCCTCACAGCCAAAGACGATCCGTCCGCTGTACGCTCCATTGGCATCGACTTCGCCACGGAGTTCTGCGCACGGCTGCTGGCCGAGGGAGTGCCCGGACTGCACTTCATCACGCTCAACAGCTCCACGGCGACGCTGGAAATCTACGAGAACCTGGGCCTGCACCATCCGCCGCAGGCCTAGACCGGTCGCACCGACTTACGACACACTGCGTAGCGGCCACTGGGAGAGGGGCGTACATGGGCTGGACGGTCCTCTACATCGCGTTCGGCATCGTCGCGCTGTGGCTGCTGGGTGAGGTGCTGCTGCAGTACAAGGCGCGGCTGCGCTGGCGGCTGCTGGCCTTCGTGGGCTTCCTCGGCGTGGTTCTCGGTGTCCTGATCCCGTCGGTCGTCGTCATCGCACTGGGCGCGGTCGCCTTCGCGGTCGGCCAGACCTACGTCACGCTGTCCTTCCGGCGCGGCTTCGCCGAGGGCTGGGCCTTCCGGCGCGCCGACGCGGACGGTGAGGGCGGCGAGGTCGCCAAACGCCGCCGCGGCAAGGCCGAGCGCCAGGACCCGAGCCTCGAGGTCTCCGGTCTGCAGGCGGCCGAGGAGGGCTTCGACTCCGGTGCGCCCTACGACGCCGACGCAGCGGACTCCGTCCGCGGCCGCGGCGCCGGGGACGCCTACGACGACGACTTCGACCGCGACGACGTCTTCACCCCCGCCGCCCGCACCGCCGACACCGCGGTCGCCTCCGTCTACGAGCCGCAGCCGATGCCCGACGACACCGGCTCCTACGGCATATACAGCGATGCCGCGTACGCGGCATCGACCGGCCAGGGGCAGCAACAGGGCCAGCAGCAGGACCAGTACGCCACCGCCGCCCAGGGCGCCGACCAGAACTACGGCTACGACGGCTACTCCGGCTACCAGCAGCAGTACGGCTACGACGCCACCGGCGAGCAGCAGTACGCCGCCTACTCCGACCCGTACATCGGCACCCAGACCTACGGCGGAGGCTCCTACGACCCCGCCTACGGGCAGCAGCAGTACGGGCAGCAGGGCTACGGCCAGGACCAGTACGGCACGGGCGGCGGCTACGGCGAGACCCCGGCCGGCGGCGTCTGGGTCCCGCAGCAGCGCAACACCGACGATCCCCTGGGCGGCGACTTCCCGTCCGAGCAGCAGTACCCCTACCAGGGCGAAGGACAGCAGCAGGGGCCCGGCCAGGGAACCGGCTACGACGAGCAGTATCGGTTCTGACGGCCGCGTTCACCCACCGCGTGCCCCGGCCGACCGTCACCGCGGGCCCGGTCCGCCCACCGACCGTACCCGGCGCTCACCGCCGAGCCCCGTTCGCCGGCTTCCGAGCCGTGCGCCCGCCGCGCCCCCGGGCGCTCACTGCGAGCCCCGGAACTGCGGCCCCTCCACGATCAGACCGGACACCAACGCGCCCGACATCCCCGCGTGCGGCAGCCCGCCGCCCGGATGCGACCAGCCGCCGACGGCGAACAGGCCCTGCAGTCCGGTGGAGTTGGCGGGATGCAGCAGCCGCCCCCCGGCCGCCGCCAACGCCGGCGCCGGAACGGCCCCGCCCGCCGCACCCGTCTCCCGTGCGATGTCGGCCGGGGTGCGCACCTCCCGCCACAGGACGCGGTCGCGCAGGCCCGGGACGGCCCGCTCGGCGGCGGCGACCAGGGCGTCCGCCCGGAGCTCCGTCTGGTCGCCGGGCAACTCCGGTCCGGCGGGCACCACGGCAGTGATCGTGACCGCCTCGTGGTCGCCGTCCGGGACCAGCCGGGCGTCGTCCGGCCGCAGGACCGTCACCGTCGGCAGCGCGGGCGCGGACGGCACGGCGCCGAAGAGGCCCGCCAGCTCGCCCTCTCGGTCCTGCGTGTGCACCACCGTGCGATGTGCGGCGTCCCGCGGACGGGGGCCGCGCAGCGCCATCAGCACGGTCAGCCGGCTCGGCAGGGAACGCTGGGGGACGACCTCGCCCTCGCCCCGGACGGGCAGGCCCGCGAAGCTGCCCGGGGCGACCACGAAGTCCGCGTCCGCCACGCGGCCGTCGGCCAGCTCCACGCCCGCGGCCCGGCCGTCCTTCTCGAGTACGCGCGTCACCTCGGCGTCGAAGACGAACCCGACCCGGCGGGCCAGGCACCGCTCGTACACCGCGCGGGCCAGCTCCCGCATCCCCCCGCGCACGTACCACGTGCCGAAGGCGTGCTCCATGTACGGCAGGACGGCCGCGCTCGCCGGAGCGACCCGAGGGTCGAGCCCGTACGCGAGCGCGTGGGACTCCAGGAGCGCGGCGAGCCGGGGGTCGCGCAGCTCCCAGGCGCCCACCTCGGCGAGGGTGCCGGCGCGCCGGGTGCGCACCAGACGCCTGTGCGGCACCGCCGGGTAGGGCTCGCGGTCGGCCAGCACCGACCAGTCGGGCCACAAGGGCTCCTCCAGGAGCGGGCGGCGGGTGCGGTCCCAGGCTTCGCGGGCCCGCACCAGGAAGTCGCCCCAGCGCTGCCCGGCCTGCGCACCCAGTGCCTCGTCCAGCGCGGAGACGACCCCCGCGCGTGAGGCGTTCGGCAGGGCCGCCTCGGTTCCGTCGGCGAAGACGTGGCGGGCCGACGGGTCTACCTGGACCAGCTCGACGCACGCCTCCAGCGGCTCCTTGCCGGTCTTGACGAACAGGTCGCGCCAGACGGCCGGGAGCGGAAGCAGCCCGGGACCGGTGTCGAAGCCGAACCCGTCCTTTTCGAAGCGGCGCACCGCTCCGCCGTACGTGTCCGTCCGCTCGTACACCGTCACCCGGTGGCCCGCGACGGCCAGCCGGGCGGCCGCCGCGAGCGCGCCCATGCCGGCGCCGATCACCGCAATCCCTGCCATGCCGCGACCTTATCGGCCGCCGCCGACACCCACGCCGTCAGCCCGGCGGCGGCCACGGGAGCCGGGTGAGCCGGCGTTCCTCCCGCCGTTGCGCCCTGCGTCGCAGGAACCGCCGGATCCGGGAGACGAGGAAGAACAGCACCGTCAGCCCGGCCACCAGCAGCGTCGCCGCGACGGCCGAGGCGGCCACCGGATGGAAGATCGCGAACGTCACGATCCCGGCGACGCCGAGGTCCTCGGCCAGGCTCACGATCACGTTGCTGAACGGCTCCGGCGAGGAGTTCACCGCCATCCTGGTGCCGGCCTTGACGGCGTGGCTGGCCAGCGCCGTGGAACCGCCGATCAGGCCGGCCGCCGCGTCGGAGAGCGAGCCGCTCTGCCCGGCGAGCACCGCGCCCACCCAGGCTCCCGCCGCCGGCCGGACGACGGTGTGCACCGCGTCCCACGCCGAGTCGACGTACGGGATCTTGTCGGCGACCGCCTCGCACAGGAACAGGACGCCCGCGGCGATGAGCACCTCGGGGCGCTGGAGCGTCCCGGGGACGTCGTCGCTCAGGCCGGTGGCGCCGAACACGCCGAGCAGCAGCACCACCGCGTAGGCGTTGACGCCGCTGGCCCAGCCGCTGGTGAAGACGAGGGGGAGTACGGACACGGAGGCGATCGTAACGAGTCGGCCGCACGGCGTCCTGGGGATGAGCGCGCGGGCCTGAGTACGCGTACCTAGGGGGTGAGTTGAGTATGCGCACGGATGGGCGTCGACCTGCGAGGACGGGAGAGTGGAGACACGGAGAGAGGGGCGGCTCCGGCACCGGCGACACGGGGCGCCGGAACGGAGCGGCCCTCGATCCGCTCCTTCCGCCGGAGGGTTCGGCGGGAGCGAGGCACGGGGGATCCCCAGGGGGACGACCGAACGGGGGCAACGGGGGACACGGGGGAGAAGAAGGGGGAACGGGGGAGCACGAGGAAGCGCCGGTCAGCGGCGGCCCACGGGGGACGTGGCCGCTGCGGACCGGCGCTTTCGTGTGCCCGCGCGTCGACGGCGCCGCTGCACGCGCGTGGGGAGGTCGCTCGCCTCGGCACGCGCGTGCCGTTCGGCTAGCGGCACCCGCTGACCCGTCCCTGCAACAGCCGGGAGAGCGCGGAATGGACGTCGTCCAGTGACCGTTCCGGCTGGAAGGCCTGCCAGTCGAGGGCGGCCACCAGGACCATGCCGACCAGCGCGGACGCCGTCAGCTGTACGTCGATCTCGTCGCTGAACTCGCCGCCCGCCACGCCCTCGCGCAGCACTTCCTCGACGACGGCCACCGCCTGCTGCCGGACCACCATGAGCGTGGACTGCCAGGCCCGGTTGGTGCGCCACAGCTCGGCCACGTACAGCTGGGTGAAGGACGGGTAGCGGTCGATGAAGACGAGGCCCGCGCGGATCATCGCGTCGAGCGCGTCGACCTTGCCGCCGCCCTCCCGGGCCGTGCGCTCGGCGGCCTCGCGCAGCGAGGCCGTGAGCAGGCCCACGCCGTGCCGCAGCAACTCCTCGAACAGGACCGACTTGCTCGCGAAGTTGTAGTAGACCGTGCCCTTGGCGACGCCGGCCCGTTCGGCGATCTCGTCGACGGTGGTCGCGGAGAAGCCCTGCTCGGCGATCAGGGTGACGGCCGCCTCGTAGAGCTTCTGCCGGGTGGCCTCGCGGCGGGTGCGGCCGCCCGGGGCGGTGCTGCTTTCCATGGTCCCGATTGTCACAGGAACTGGGCCGCCCGGACGACGGATCCTCACAGGGTCAGCTCCGGGTGCAGCCGGGCCGGCGTCCACACCTGCCGGCGGCGCGCCGACAGGGCGGTCAGCGCCAGGGCTCCCGCGGTGAAGGCGACGAGCACCACGCACGCGTGCCACACCGGTGCCAGGCCGCCGCCCGTGATGAGCCGGCGCAGTGCGTCGACCACGTGACTCATCGGCAGGTAGGGGTGGACCGCGTTGAAGAAGCCGGGGCTGGTCTGCACGGGATAGGTGCCGCCCGCGGACGTGAGCTGCAGCATGAGCAGGGCGAGGACGAGGATCCGGCCCGCCGCGCCGAAGCGCGCGTTGAGCCACTGCACGAGCGCCGCGAAGCACGCCGACACCAGGAACAGGAAGCCCACCGTGCCCGCCGCCCGCACCATCTGGAGACCGACCCACCAGTGCAGCACGGCCATCAGCGCCGTGGTCTGCAGCACGCCGATCGCCACCACCGGAAGCCAGCCCGCCAGCGCGATCCGCCACGCCGGGGCGCCGGCGGCCAGCGCACGCCGGTTCATCGGCGCGATCAGCATGTACGCCACCATCGCCCCCACCCACAGCGACAGCGGGATGAAGTACGGGGCGAATCCGGTGCCGTAGTTAGGCGCCTTGTGCAGGTCCTGGGAGGCGAGCCGCACGGGGTCGGCCATGACGGCGGTGCGCGCGTCGCGCTGCGGCTCGTCGTAGTCGGGGATCCGTCGGACGCCGTCGTGCAGGCCGTCGGCGAGCTTGCCGGACCCGTCGGAGAGCTTGAACATGCCGCCGTCGAGGTTCTCGGCGCCGGTCTCCAACTTGCCGACGCCCGCGTCCAGGTTCACGGAGCCCGTCTTGGCGGTGCCGAGCCCGCCGTTCAGCTTCTTGACGCCCTTGGCCACCTTCGAGGCGCCCGTGTTCAGCGCGTTGACCTTGGTCACGGCGTCGGCGAGGTCCTCGGAGAGATGCGGGGCGTCGTCGGCGAGCGACTGCGCCTGCTTCCGCAGGGCGCCCAGGTTCGTGCGGAGCGTCTTCAGGTCGCCGTCCTGGTCCGCGACCAGCGTGTTGACGTCGTCGGCGACCGTCGCGACGTCGGCGGCCGAGTCCTTGGCCTTCGCCAGCTCGGCGCAGGCGGGGTCGGGCAGCACAGGTGTCTCGCAGCGTGACTTGTGGATGGCGGCGAGGGCGTCCGAGGCCGTGTGGGCGGCCTTGGCGGCGGGTGGCGCCGCCTTCACCAGGGCCGCCAGATCGCCGTCGATCAGCTCGGCGGAGTCGGCGACCAGCTGGGCGGTGTCGCCGATGGTCTTCTCGTTGTCCTGGAGGAAGGGCCCCACCGCGCCGGAGAATCCGTTGACCTTGTCGGCGAGCGCCTGGGTGCCGTCCGCGACCTTCTGCGAGCCGTCCTCCAGGGCGTCGGCGCGCTCGTCGAGCGTCGTCAGCCCCTTGGCCAGCTTGCCGCTGCCGTCCTTGGCGTCGCCGAGCCCGTCGGCGAGGGCCTTGGAGCCCTTCGCGGCCTTCCCGATGCCGCCCGTCAGGTCGTCTGCCCCGTCCGCGGCCTCCTGGGTCTTGCCGTGGATGTCGGAGAAGGAAACGAAGATCTTGTCGAGGAAGGACCGGGAGGTCTTCGTGGACGCGGCCGTGCGCACCTCGCTGAAGACGGTCCGGGAGATCTGCCCGACGATGTAGTTGTTCGCGTCGTTGGTGCGCACCTGTAGGGCGCTCGTCGCGGGGGAGTCGCCGGAACTGGAGGCGATCCGCCGGCTGAAGTCGGCGGGCATGGTCAGCGACAGGTAGTACCTGCCGTCCTCCACGCCCGCGCGTGCCTCCCGGGCGCTCACCTCGTGCCAGTCGAAGACCGCGCTGTCGCGCAGCTTCGCGGTGATGTCGTCCCCGGCGGTGATCCGCTTGCCGTCGGCGGTCGCGCCCGTGTCGTCGTTCACCAGCGCCACGGGGATGCGGTCGAGCCTGCCGTACGGGTCCCAGAAGGAGTACAGGTACAGCGCTCCGTACAGCAGCGGCAGCAGCAGCAGCGCGACCAGGGCCGCCCGCGGGAGCCTGCCCCGGCCGAACCGCCGTAGTTCAAGCGCGGCCAGTCTCGGCGTCCGCATGCGCACCCTCCTTCTCGTCGTCGGCCCGGGCGTCGGTGGCGCCCGGTCCGGTGTCCACGGCGTGGTCGCCGTCCTGCCCCGCCCCGGTGGGCACGGGTTCCGGTGCGTTTCGCGTGCGGACGCCGTCCTGCGGGGCCGGTGCCACGGCGGCCGTGCCCGGGTCCGTGCGGACCCGGACGGCGTCCGCGGGAGCCTCGCCGCCGCACACGGCGAGGACCGTCGTCCCCGCCTCCGCGAGCGACCTGAGCAGCGTCCAGACCTCGGTCCGCTCGGCGTCCGTCAGCTTCAGGTCGATGTCGTCGACGCCGAGCAGCAGCGGACGCCCGATGAGCGCCAGCGCCACGGAGAGCCGGAGGGCCTCGGTGCGCTCCAGATCGCGGACGGCGGTGCGCGCGCCCTTGGGCAGGGTCTCGCGGTCGAGCCCGGCGGCCGCGAGCGCGGTGTCGATCCGCGACGCCGTGCGCGCCTCCCGCTGCGCGCGCGGGCGCAGCAGATCCCTGACGGAGCCGTCGAACCGCCTTTGCAGCAGTGCCCGTTCGCGCAGGTGCTCGCCGACCGTCAGGGCCGGCTCGAGGTCCGTCACACCGGCGACGTGCGCGAGCGCGCTGACGCGCCGTACGGCGGCCATCTGCCTCGGCAGCCGGGCCGCACCGACGGCCGCCGTTCCCTCCGTGGTCCTCATCCGCCCGGTGAGGGCGAGCAGCAGGCTCGTCCGGCCGGAGCCCGAGGGCCCCTCGATCGCGATCAGCGATGCCGGCTCCGCGTCGACGTCCACGCCTCGGAACGCCCATCCGCGGGGGCCTCGCAGCCCCAAGCCGTCGGCTGCGACACCGACTTCGTCCACTGGTTCCCCCCGGTGGGTTTTTGAACTGACTGGTCAGTGCAAAACTAACCCGAACTTTCGATCGAGGCAAAGTCCCAGGTCAGAACGGATTGTCAGTGGCATACCGCACGATGGGCACATACGGCAGCCCGTATCGGACGCGCCGTCACACTGACGACAGGAGGTTCGTCATGGCCAACCACCACGCAGCCGCCGCACACCGGCGCCGCGCCACCGGCCCTGCCCCCTCACTGACCGGCCCGGCGAGCGATGTGCACCCCGTGCTCCGCCGCACCACAGCCCCGCCCGCCGCCCTCGACCTGCTCGCCCAGGCCCGCGCGGGCCTCGAGGAGGCGGCCGCCCTCGAGACCCCCAACGACCGCTATGCCACGGCCCATCTCGCGGCCCTGCGCACCGCGGCGGCCGTGCTCGCCGCCCGCGGCCGCCCCGAACCCTCCTCCCGCCGCCGCGCCCGCATCCGCAGCGCCTGGGAGGTGCTTCCCGAGATAGCCCCCGAACTCACCGAGTGGAGCGCGCTGTTCGCCTCCGGCGCCCGGCGGCGCGCCCGGGCCGAGGCGGGCATCCAGGGCGCGGCCGGGCGTCGGGACGCCGACGACCTGATCCGCGACGTGGCGATGTTCCTCCGTCTCGTCGAGCGCATGCTGGTGCTCCAGCCGGTCCTGCCCCAGCCGCGCCACGAGGAGGACGACCCCGGCGGCCCCGCCGCACACCGGCGCGACCTGCCGGATGCCGGCTGACATGCCCGCCCGACACCGCGCACCCCCGTCGGCGCCGGGCACCGCCGACACCTGGTCGCGCACCGCCCCGGGAGCGGTCTGCGGGCCGGCCGGGGAGGTTACGGCCGGCGCCGCCTGTCCTGGTCGGTCCGGCGGGGGACCGACGGCACCGGTCGGGGCGGCGGAGGCAATAGGGTGGAAGGCGCCTGAAGCCTCCTCTCCACCTGCCCGCGCACCGGCGCGGGCCGGGCCCGGGGAGGCAGCCCGTTCGCTCCGCCGCGCAAGAGGCGGTGCCGCGCCGAGGAGTCAACTGCCGTGTCGGATCCGATGCGCCCGCCCGCCTCCCACCCCCGCTCCCGCGCCTCTCTGCGCACCGCCGTGGTCTGGGACGTCCTCCAGGACGCCCTGGAGCGCCGGGTCAAGGCGACCGGTCGTGAGTCGCTGGACGTCCTCGACACCGGGGGCGGCAGCGGCAACTTCGCGGTGCCCGTAGCCCTCCTCGGGCACCGGGTCACCGTCGTCGACCCCAGCCCCAACGCGCTGTTCGCCCTGGAGCGACGCACCGCCGAGGCGGGCGTCGCCGACCGCGTGAAGGGCGTCCAGGGCGACGCCCACGGGCTGTTCGACGTGGTCGAGCGCGGCGGTTACGACGCCGTCCTGTGCCACGGCGTCCTGGAGTACGTCGACGACCCGGCCGAGGGCGTCCGCAACGCGGTGGCCGCGCTGCGCTCCGACGGCCTCGTCAGCCTCCTGGCGGCCGGCCTCGGCGGAGCCGTGCTCGCACGCGCCCTCGCCGGCCACTTCACCGAGGCCCACCGGGCGCTCACCGGCGCGGACGGCCGCTGGGGCGAGGGCGACCCCGTGCCGCGCCGCTTCACCGCCGAGCAGCTCACCGCCCTGGTGGAGGGCGCGGGCCTCCAGGTCGGCGCGGTGCACGGCGTCCGGGTCTTCGCCGACCTCGTGCCCGGCGTCCTCGTGGACACCGAGCCCGGCGCCCTCGAGGCGCTGCTCAAGCTCGAGGAGGCCGCCGCCGAGCTCCCCGCGTTCCACTCCGTGGCCACCCAGCTTCATGTGCTCGGTGAGACACGGGGGACCGACGGGAGCTGAGCGCCTCCCGGGTCGTACCGCTGATCAGGCGCTTGACTGTGCATGTAGTACGCCACAGGCCCCCCGTTCCGGCCCGGTGCGCCGTATGATCGAGGGAGACCGCCCGGCATGACGGGTCGGCTGCCGGGGAATGGACACCTCAGCGAGCCGGGACGCCCATGGCGGGCTCCGGTTGGCCAATTGGCGTAGAGGGGCGGGTTTCACGGGGGCGATTCCCTGCCTATCCTGAAGGGACCCCCAGGGTCGCCCCGGCGACTGCACGATGAGGAGGACTCCGTGCCGCTCTCGGAGCACGAGCAGCGCATGCTCGAGCAGATGGAGCGAGCGCTGTACGCCGAAGATCCCAAGTTCGCGTCGGCGCTCGAGGGAAGCGGGCTGCGTACGTACACCCGGCGGCGGGTCTACCAGGCGGTCGCTGGCTTCCTCGTGGGTATCGCGCTCCTCATGGCCGGAATGGTCGCCAAGCAGGTCTGGCTGAGCGTGGTGGGCTTCCTCGTCATGCTGGGATGCGCGGTGCTCGCCGTGACCGGCTGGCGCAAGGCCCCCAAGCCCGGCGAGCAGGCTGCGGCGGGAGCCCCGGGCGCCCCGCGCACCCGCGGTCAGGGTCGGCAGAAGCGCTCCATGATGGACCGTATCGAGCAGCGCTGGCAGCGCCGGCGCGACGAGCAGGGCGGCCACTGACTCCGCCCACCGACGAACGACATCGAGGGGGCGACCACCCGGCAGGGTGGTCGCCCCCTCGCTCTGTCTCCCGCCCGCTCTTCCTCAGCCGCTCGGCTGGTGGCGGGACGGGCGGCGGACCAGCGTCGTCAAACGGGCCGCCCAGGACGCCTTGACGGCGATCCAGCGGTCGGCGAGGTCCCACACCGCGCGGACGGCCGAACGCGGCGCCACCACGGCACGCACCCGCGTGCGCCTGCCCGCGTTCTCCCGCAGGGCCGCCCGCACCCGGCGGACCTCGTCCGCCAGGCCGGCCTCGGCCCTGGGCACCGGGGCGAACAGCACTTGCTCCACGGCGTCCGCGACCCGGTGCACCGAACGGCTCGCCGTCTCGTCCAGCTCCCCGATCCGCACGATCCGCGCCGCGGCCCGCCTCGGCGTGAGCGCCTCGTCCGGCTCGATGCCGTAGTCCCAGGCCGTGTCGGTGAGCTCGCGCCACACCGCCAGGACATGTACGGCCGCCGCCTCGGCGGCCTCCTGCGGCGGCACGTCCAGCAGCACCGCGGGCTCGCCGCCGTCGCTCCGGCCGTGCGTCTCGTCCTTACGGCGGCCGGGCGGCGCGCCGGACGCCGTGGCGGCGGCGTGCTGGGCGGACGCCAGCCGCACCGAACGCCGTCGCAGCCGCCACAGCATCGGCAGCAGCGGCAGGGCGAGCGCCGCGGCTCCCAGGAGGGCCCAGCCGGCGATCCGGTACCACGGGGTGCCGCCCGCGCCCTGGTCCGCCTGGTCCAGCGGCAGCGGGTCGGCGCAGTTGCCGAGCTTTCTGTCCGTGGCGGAGCAGCTGGCGTTCGCCGACGGGGCGGCCGACGGAGCGGCGTCCGCCGAGCGGGAGGCCTGCGGTACATCGGGCAGCGCCTGGCCCGAGGTCTCCGGCAGCGTGTACGTCGGCGTCGAGCCACGCGTGGGCGTCGGCTCGAAGCGCGTCCAGCCGACGCCCTCGAAGTACAGCTCCGGCCAGGCGTGCGCGTCCTTCAGGCTCACCGTCACCGTGCCGTCCGCCTGCGGGGAGCCCGGAGCGAAGCCCACCGCGACCCGCGCGGGGATGCCCAGCGTGCGGGCCATCGCCGCCATGGCGAACGAGAAGTGGACGCAGAAGCCCTGCTTGTCCCGCAGGAAGCGGGCGATCGCGCCCGGGCCGCTGCCGACCTCGACCTGGGTGTCGTACTCGAAGCCGCCGGTCACCGCGAAGTAGTCCTGGAGCGCGACCGCCTTCTCGTAACCGCTCGTGGCGTTCTTGGTGATCTCCCGGGCCTGCTTCGCCACCACCGTCGGCAGGCTGTCCGGGACCTTGGTGTACTCCCGCCGGATCGACTCGGGGGCCTTGGCCGCGGAGGCCAGTTGCTGCGCCGTCGGCTGCACGTCAAGGCTCTTCACCTGGTACGTCTTGCCGCTGGTGTTCTGGCCGTGGTCGCCGACCAGGGTCATGCCGACCGGCTCGTAACGCCAGTTGCCCTTGATCTGCACGCCGCTGGGGGGATAGGGCATCGGCAGCCAGTCCTGCGCGTAGCTGCCGGCGGCCGCGATCCGGGTGGTGATCTCCGCCCGCTTCACGTCGGTCCCCAGACCGGTGGGCGCCGGGAAGTCGTCCGGCACGGCCGTGATGTGGCGCTTGGCCGGCTTCCACGTGGTGCCGTCGAAGTCGTCCAGGGACACGATCCGCAGATACAGGTCCGAGAGGTTGCCGCTGTTGGTGCGCAGGGTCAGGACCGTGCGGTCCTCGTCGACGTTCAGGCTGTCGCGCAGCGACACCAGCGGGTTCACCGCGGAGATCGTGCCCCCGCTGCCGTTGCCGGCGCCCACGCCGGCCCCCGTCCCGCCCAGCAGGCCGTCCTGGATGGCCGGCAGGGGCAGCAGCGGCACCACGAGGGCGACGCCCAGTGCCGCCATCCCGATGCGCCGGCCGGTGCGCACCGGGGCCACCGGTCCGGACGGCTCGCCCGGGCTGTGCGAGGCTCCGCCGAAGACCCTGCCCCACTGCGAGAGCCGCTCCCGGCCTTCGGCGAGCAGCAGCATCAGATAGCCCGCGGCGGCCACCAGGAACCACAGCCAGTCCGCCGATCCGTCGAACAGCCCGGCGGCGACCGAGTACAGCGCCAGAAGTGGCAGACCGGCCGGGGCCGCGTTGCGGAACGTCACCGCGAGGGTGTCCACGGCAAGGCCGATCACCAGGACCCCGCCGATCACCATCAGCCGGATGCCGTCGGACAGCGGGGCCGGTATCGCGTACCGCCCGACGTCGTCGGCGCCCGCCTGCAGCAGGTCGCCGAAGTGCCGGAAGGCGTCCGGGCCGGGGACCAGCCCGAGAACCGCGTGCCCCCGGGCGAAGACCAGGGTCAGCGCCATCAGCGTGACCAGTGCCTGGACGGCCACGGTCAGCGGCCGGGCCAGCGGCACCCGCCGGGCCGCCGCGCCCACCCCGGACTGGACGGCCAGCAGGAACGCGGCCTGCAGCAGCCACGTCGCCGGCTCCACCAGGGGCAGCAGGGCGCACGAGGCCAGCAGCGTCGCCGCCGCCGAGCACAGTGTCAGTCGAGCCCGCCCGCTCATGCCCTTCCCTCCCCGCCACCCGAAGCCGCAACGCCCGCCCGGTCGCGCTCCGCGAGCCGCCACAGCTCGTTCAGCGATGCGCCCCGCGGCACGCTCAGGGCCGTCCAGCCCGCCTCGCGCAGCATCCGCAGCCGCTCCTCCTGCCTCTTCATCGGATCGGGGGCGCCGTTCGGTTCACGCACCCAGCCGTCGCCGTCCAGGAGGAAGGCGACCGCGCCCGCGCTGCGCTGGCGCATCTTCGCCGCGATCGCCGCCTGCTCCTCGTCGAGATCGCCGAGGAAGGCCACCAGCAGCCCCTCGTGGCCGCCGCGCAGCACGTCGTACGACCGGGACAGACCCGCGCCGTCGGAGTGGTCGACGATCGCGAGGGTGTCCATCATCAGCCCGGCCGCGTCCGTCGACTCCTGGCCGCCCCCGGCGTAGCCGTCGGCGCCCGCCCCGGGCACGGAGGTGCCGGTGTCCGTCAGCAGCCGCACGGAGAAGCCCCGCTCCAGCATGTGCACCAGCACGGACGCGGCGCCGGAGACCGCCCACTCGAAGGCGGAGTCCGGCCCCGCCCCCCGGTAGGCCAGGCCCCGGGTGTCCAGCAGCACCGTGCAGCGGGAGCGCCGCGGCTGTTCCTCGCGCCGCACCATCAGCTCGCCGTAGCGGGCGGTGGAGCGCCAGTGCACCCGGCGCAGGTCGTCGCCGTAGCGGTAGCCGCGCGGGATGACGTCGTCCTCGCCGGCCAGGGCCAGCGAGCGCTGCCGCCCGTCGCCGTACCCCTTGGCCTCGCCGCCCAGCCGCACCGGGGGGAGCGGTTCCACGCGCGGTATCACCGTCAGGGTGTCGTGCGTGGAGAAGGACCGGGTGAGCTCGCACATGCCGAAGGGGTCGCTCAGGCGCAGCTGGAGCGGGCCCAGCGGGTAGCGTCCGCGCAGGTCGGAGCGGACCCGGTAGGACACCTCGCGGCGGCCGCCCGCCTCCACCCGGTCCAGCACGAAACGGGGGCGCGGGCCGAGCACGTACGGCACCCGGTCCTGGAGCATCAGCAGTCCGGTGGGCAGTCGGGAGACGTTGTCCATCCGCAGATGGACGCGGGCCTCGCTGCCCGCCGGCACCCGCGCGGGGGCGAGCCGGCGGCTGCCGGCGACCCGGTAGCGGGTGCGGTACACGACGGCCGCGCAGATCAGCGGCAGGGCGGCCAGCAGCAGCCCGACCCGCAGCAGGTCGGGCTGTCCGAGCACGTAGGCGCAGACGGCGGCCGCGACGCCGGCCGCCAGGAAGGAACGGCCGCGGGTGGTCAGGCCGGCCAGAGCCGTGCGCGCGCCGCCCCAGTCCCCCTTCCCCGCCTGGCCGGCGGACGGCTGCCCGGTCCCCCCGGCGGTCATCACAGCCTCCGCGGCTGCTGCCGGCCGTACGCCTGGGTGCCGTTGCCCAGCCCGTATCCGTGCTGCTGGGGCGTCGCCGGCACCGAGGTGCGCTGGATGATGTCCTCGACGACCTGCTCCGCCGTGCGCCGGTTGAGCTGGGCCTGTGCGGTGGGCAGCAGACGGTGGGCGAGCACGGCCACGGCGAGGTTCTGGACGTCGTCCGGCAGTGCGTAGTCCCGGCCGGCCAGCGCGGCGGTCGCCCTCGCGGCGCGCACGAGATGCAGCGTCGCGCGCGGCGAGGCGCCGAGTCTGAGGTCGGGGTGGGTCCGGGTGGCGGCGACCAGGTCGACCGCGTAGCGCCGCACCGAGTCCGCCACGTGGACGCTCCGGACGGCGTCGATCAGCTTGACGATCTCGTGTGCGTGGGCGACCGGCTGAAGGTCGTCCAGCGGGCTGACCCCACCGTGCACGTCGAGCATCTGCAGCTCGGCCTCGGCGCTCGGGTAGCCGATGGAGACCCGAGCCATGAACCGGTCGCGCTGCGCCTCGGGCAGCGGGTAGGTGCCCTCCATCTCGACCGGGTTCTGCGTGGCCACCACCATGAACGGGCTGGGCAGCTCGTAGGTCTGCCCGTCGATGGTGACCTGGCGCTCCTCCAGGGACTCCAGGAGCGCCGACTGCGTCTTGGGCGAGGCCCGGTTGATCTCGTCGCCGATCACGATCTGCGAGAAGATCGCGCCCGGCTTGAACTCGAAGTCCCGGCGCTGCTGGTCCCAGATGGACACGCCGGTGATGTCCGAGGGCAGCAGGTCGGGCGTGAACTGGATACGGCGCACCGAGCAGTCGATGGACTTCGCCAGCGCCTTGGCCAGCATCGTCTTCCCGACGCCCGGCACGTCCTCGATCAGCAGGTGCCCCTCGGCGAGCAGCACGGTCAGCGAAAGCTGTACGACCTCGGGCTTGCCCTCGATCACTCCCTCCACCGAACTGCGGACACGCTCCACAGTGGCGGTCAGATCTGTGAGGCTCGCTCGATCGTCATAGGTCGTCACCCGGCCCTCCTCGGCCCGTACTTTTCACGGGCCGACGCTCTGTCGCGCTAACCGGCCCACCCCGAATCACGGACACCACCCGCGAACTGCTCAGCGCGGCGTCACATCCGCATTCTTGCTGCCGTTACCGATTCGTGTCACTCGCGTGTGGACAACTGTCCGTGATATGTCGGGGTTGTGGCCGTTCGGGCGTCCGGGGGACGCACATCAACAGCGAAACGACAGGCAAGAACGACGACGGAGTCGCGTGGGTCACGCGGGGTCGATCTCGCGCAGCAGCCCGGTCCGCACGTCGAACACGAAGCCGCGGACGTCGTCGGTGTGCACCAGGAACGGCGAGGTGCGCACCCGCTGCATCGACTGCCGGACGTCCTGGTCGACGTCCCGGAAGGACTCCACCGCCCACGCCGGACGCTGGCCGATCTCCATCTCCAGCTCGGTACGGAAATCCTCGGTGATCGCCTCCAGACCACACCCCGTGTGATGGATCAGGACGATGCTGCGGGTACCCAGTTTGCGCTGGCTGATGGTGAGCGAGCGGATGACGTCGTCGGTGACCACGCCGCCCGCGTTGCGGATCGTGTGGCAGTCGCCGAGCTCCAGGCCGAGCGCGGCGTGCAGGTCGATACGGGCGTCCATGCAGGCCACGACCGCGACGTGCAGTACGGGGCGGGCGTCCATGCCGGGGTCGGTGAAGGCGTCGGCGTACCGCTCGTTGGCCTCCACGAGGCGGTCGGTCACGGTCCCGCCGCGTATGGCGCCCGCGGTCTCACTGGGTACGGATGCGGAAGTCGTCATATCCATGACGGTACTGGTCACACGCGTCGCGGTCCTGCTGTGAGAGAGGAAAAAGAGCGTCATCACGCCCACTTTGTGAGGTATGCCACAAGGCTGCGGGCGGCCGGAACGCCCCGGGCCGCGCCGCGCAGGCCGGTTGATTGACCGCGAGACCCCGTGGACTAAAGTGACGAGAAGCGGGAGGCGACGATCTCCCTGCTGGACTGAACCCGTGAGACCCCGGCCCGGCCGCCGAGATCTCCCCGCGGCGCCGGCAGGCCTTCCCTTCACGAGGGGCGGGGACCCGGCGGTGCGTCATCACCCGCCGGATCTGAGAGGCCCCCTTGAGTCACAGTCGACACGTCCCGGTGATGCTCCAGCGGTGCCTGGACCTGTTGGCCCCGGCCCTCCAGGAGCCCGGAGCGGTGGTCGTCGACTGCACGCTCGGCCTCGGCGGGCACAGCGAGGCCCTGCTGACCCGGTTCCCCGAGGCCCGGCTGATCGCCCTCGACCGCGACAAGGAGGCCCTGCGCCTGTCCGGCGAGCGCCTCGCCCCCTTCGGTGAGCGCGCCACCCTCGTGCACGCGGTCTACGACGAGCTCCCCGACGTACTGGACCGGCTCGGCGTCGCGCGCGTGCAGGGCGTCCTGTTCGACCTCGGCGTCTCCTCCATGCAGCTCGACGAGGCCGACCGTGGGTTCGCCTACGCCCAGGACGCCCCCCTCGACATGCGCATGGACCAGACGACCGGCGTCAGCGCCGCCGAGGTCCTCAACACCTACCCGCCGGGCGAACTCGTGCGGATCCTGCGGGCGTACGGCGAGGAGAAGCAGGCCAAGCGGATCGTCTCCGCGGTGGTGCGCGAGCGCGACGAGGAGCCGTTCACCAACAGCGCCCGGCTCGTCGAACTGATCCGGGGCGCCCTTCCGCAGGCCGCCAAGCGCACCGGCGGCAATCCCGCCAAGCGCACCTTCCAGGCGCTGCGCATCGAGGTGAACGGCGAACTCTCCGTCCTGGAGCGGGCGATCCCGGCCGCGGTGCGGGCGATCGGCGTGGGCGGGCGGATCGCCGTCCTGTCGTACCACTCGCTCGAAGACCGGCTGGTGAAGCAGGTGTTCGCGGCCGGCGCCGCCAACACCGCGCCCCCCGGGCTGCCGGTCGTCCCCGAGCGCTACCAGCCGAGACTCAAGCTGCTCACCCGCGGTGCCGAACTTCCCACCGAGGAAGAGATCGCCGAGAACCGGCGCGCCGCCCCGGCGCGGCTGCGCGGTGCCGAGCGAATCAGGGAGTCCATCGAATGACGGGCGTGAGCAGAGGGTCCGCACACCCGGTCCGGGGGAGGGCGAGTGAGCAGTAGACCCGCGCTGAAGGGGAGGGCCGCCCGCCTCGCGCGGCTCTTCCCGGCCGGCCCCCGGCAGGCCGCCCGCACTCCGTTCGTCCTCCTGGTCGTCCTGCTCCTCGGCGGCGGCCTGATCGGACTGCTCGTGCTGAACTCGGCCCTCAGCGAGGGCTCGTTCAAGATGGACGACCTGCAGAAGGACACCAAGAGCCTCACCGACGAGGAGCAGGCGCTCCAGCGGGACATCGACTCCTACTCCGCCCCGGACGCCCTTCAGCGCCGCGCGCGCGAACTGGGCATGGTCCCGGGCGGGGACCCGGCGTTCCTGAACCCCGACGGCACCGTGAAGGGCGTCCCGTCCGCGGCCGCCCGGCAGTCCCCGGACCCCGTCGTCCGGCCGCCGGAGACCGTCAGGCTCTCCCGGACGCTCCCGCAGTCGCCCGGACCGGCCGGCTCCGACGCGCCGGCCGGCGCCCTGGCCGGGCAGGACCTCTCCGGGCAGGACGCCGCCCCCGCGCGGAGCGCGGCCCCCGACCCGACCGCAGCCACCCCCGAGACCCCCGGCAGGTGACGGAAGTGTCCGACAGGGAACCGCCGCGCCGGCGTGTGCCCGGCCCCGCCCGGCCCTCCCGTCCCGCGTCCGCCCAGCGGCGACCGGGACCCGGCGCCCGCCCGGCCCGCCGTCCGACCGCACCGCCTCCCCGCGGCGCCGCCCCGCGTGTCATCCGGCTCGGCAGCCCCCGCCCCCGGCTGCGCATGGTGGGCCTCGCGCTGGCCCTGGTGCTCATCGCCTTCGTCGTCCGCCTCCTGCAGGTGCAGGCCGTCGACGCGAGCACCTACGCCGCCAAGGCCGAGCAGAACCGGTACGTCGGCCAGGTGCTGCCCGCCGAGCGCGGCGAGATCACCGACCGCACCGGCGTGGCCTTCGCGACCAGCGAGGACGCCTACGACATCACGGCCGACCCCACCATGTTCGCCCGCGCGCAGCTGAAGATCGACGACGGTCCCGAGCAGGCGGCCGCCCTTCTCGCGCCGATCCTCGGCCAGCAGCAGTCCGCCCTGGTCAAGAAGCTGCGGCCGAAGGACCGGAACCTGCGCTACGTCAAGCTCGCCGGGCGGCAGACCCCGCAGGTGTGGAAGCAGATCCGGGACCTGAGGTCCGCGCTCTCCGCCAAGGCGGAGACGGACCGCTCCACGGTCAACGTCCTCGCCGGGCTGTTCTCCGTGCCCAGCAGCAAGCGCGTGTACCCCAACAAGGAGCTCGCCGCCGGGATACTGGGCTGGGTCAACGCCGACGGCAGGGGCGGCGGCGGTGTCGAGCAGCAGCTGAACTCCACGCTGTCCGGCAAGGACGGCAAGATCCGCTACGCCCAGTCCGGCGGCCGTCAGGTGCCCACCGTGGGCTCCACCGAGACGCCCGCGGTGCCCGGCTCCGACGTGGAGCTGACGATCGACCGCGACATCCAGTGGGCCGCGCAGAACGCCATCACGGAGCAGGTGCAGAAGTCCGCGGCGGACCGCGGCTACGTCATCGTGCAGGACACCCGCACCGGCGAGATCCTCGCCCTGGCCAACTCGCCCGGTTTCGACCCCAACGACCTGTCGAAGGCCGACCCCGGCGCCCTGGGCAACGCGGCCGTCCAGGACGCCTACGAGCCCGGCTCCACCGCCAAGATCATGTCCATGGCCGCCGTGCTGGAGGAGAACGCCGCCACCCCGCTGACGCACGTCACCGTGCCCAACCGGCTGCACCGCGGCGACCGGCTCTTCCAGGACGACATCGACCACCCGACCTGGTACCTCACGCTCAACGGGGTGCTCGCCAAGTCCAGCAACATCGGCACGATCCTGGCCACCGGACAGCTCGGCAAGACCCAGGCCGAGGCCAACCGCGTCCTGTACTCGTACCTGCGCAAGTTCGGCCTCGGCAGCCACACCGGCCTCGGCTTCCCCGGCGAGACGAAGGGCATCCTCGCCCCGCCCGACAAGTGGTCGACCTCGCAGCAGTACACGATTCCCTTCGGCCAGGGCATGTCCCTCAACGCGGTCCAGGCGGCCTCCGTGTACTCGACGATCGCCAACGGCGGCGTGCGCGTCGAGCCCACCCTGGTGCGCGGCACCAAGGGGCCGGACGGACGCTTCACGCCCGCCGCGTCGCCCGCGAAGAGCCGCGTCGTCAGCCAGAAGACGGCGAAGACCCTCGCCCACATGCTGGAGTCGGTCGTGGACGACCGGGAGGGCACGGGCGCCAAGGCGCGCATCCCCGGCTACCGCGTCGCGGGCAAGACGGGCACCGCCAACCGCGTGGATCCGGCCACCGGCACCTACAAGGGGTACACCTCGTCGTTCGCCGGCTTCGCGCCCGCGGACAGCCCGCGCATCACCGTCTACTGCGCCATCCAGAACGCCACCGAGGGCAGCTACTTCGGCGGCCAGATCTGCGGCCCCGTCTTCAAGCAGGTCATGGAGTTCGCCCTGAAGACCCTGCAGGTCCCACCGACCGGGGCGAAGGCCGCGAACCTCCCGGTCTCCTTCACGCCCTGAGCGCCGGGCCACGCCCCGGCCGGAGCACTCCGTCCCCGTCCGCCCTCGAACCCCCGAACGCCACTGTTCAGCGCCGAGCAAGCCAGGAACCAGCCCGTGACCATGATCACTCCCGACCCCGCGACTCCCGCACCGCCCACGGCGTCCCCCGCCGGGCCGCCCGCGAGTCCGCCGACGGCCTCGCCCTCGCTTCGCCCGCAGGCGGGTACGCCCGGTACGCTCACCGCCGTGCCACACGCTGATCAGTCCCAAACCACCCAGAAGGGCGCTTCCGTGACATATCCGGGACCGCCGCGACCGGCCCAGGTCTCCGCCACACCCCTCGCGGAGCTCGCCGATCAGCTGGGCGCCGCGCAGCCGGCCGACACCGCCGCAGACGTCACGGGCATCACCCACGACTCGCGGGCGGTCCGCCCCGGCGACCTGTACGCCGCCCTTCCCGGCGCCCGCCTGCACGGAGCCGACTTCGTCACCCAGGCCGCGGGCCTGGGCGCGGTCGCCGTCCTGACCGACCCCGCCGGAGCCGACCGCGCCGCCGAGACCGGCCTGCCGGTCCTGGTGGTCGACGACCCGCGCGGGGCCATGGGCGAACTGGCGGCCACGATCTACGGCCGCCCCGGCCGCGACCTGCTCCAGATCGGCATCACCGGCACCTCCGGCAAGACCACCACCGCGTACCTCGTCGAGGGCGGCCTGAAGCCGGTCAGGTCCACCGGGCTGATCGGCACCGTCGAGATGCGCATCGGCGACGAGCGCATCAAGTCCGAGCGCACCACCCCCGAAGCCACCGACCTCCAGGCCCTGTTCGCCGTCATGCGCGAGCGCGGCGTCGAGGCGGTCGCGATGGAGGTGTCCAGCCACGCGCTGGTCCTCGGGCGGGTCGACGGCTGCGTCTTCGACATCGCCGTCTTCAACAACCTCAGCCCGGAGCACATGGAGTTCCACTCCGGCATGGAGGACTACTTCCGGGCCAAGGCGCAGCTGTTCACGCGGAAACGCAGCAAACTCGGCGTGGTCAACCTCGACGACGAGTACGGCCGCCGGCTGGTCCAGGAGGCGGAGGTGCCGGTCGTCACCTTCTCCGCCGAGGGCGACCCGGACGCCGACTGGCGCGCGGTGGACGTGGAGACCGGCCCGCTGGACTCGACGTTCACCGTCCTGGGTCCGGACGGCGTGCGGGTCGGCGCCAGGTCGCCGCTGCCGGGCAGCTTCAACGTGGCGAACACCCTCGCCGCGATCGTCTCCCTCGCCGTCGCCGGCATCGACCCGCGGACCGCCGCCGACGGCGTCGCCGCCGTGCCGGGCGTGCCGGGCCGCCTCGAGCGGGTGGACGCCGGGCAGCCCTACCTCGCGGTCGTCGACTACGCCCACAAGACGGACGCCGTCGAGTCGGTGCTCAGGGCGCTGCGCAAGGTCACCAAGGGCCGGCTGCACGTGGTCCTCGGCTGCGGCGGCGACCGGGACCGCACCAAGCGCGCCCCGATGGGCGCCGCCGTCGCCCGGCTGGCCGACACCGCCGTACTGACCTCCGACAACCCCCGCTCCGAGGACCCCCTCGCGATCCTCGCGACGATGCTCCAGGGCGCGGCGTCGGTACCGGCCCACGAGCGCGGCGACGTGCAGCTGTTCGAGGACCGGGCCGCCGCGATCGCCGCGGTCGTGGCGCGCGCGCACGCCGGGGACACCGTGCTGGTCGCGGGCAAGGGCCACGAGCAGGGCCAGGACATCGCCGGGGTGGTCCGTCCGTTCGACGACCGCCAGGTGCTTCGCGAAGCTATCCAGCAGACCCAGGGATGAACTTGTGATCGCCCTCTCCCTCGCCGAGATCGCAGCAGTCGTCGGCGGGCAGACACACGACATACCGGATCCGTCCGTGGAAGTCACCGGACCGGTCGTCCGGGACTCCCGCGAGGTGGCGCCCGGCAGCCTCTTCGTCGCCTTCGTCGGCGAACGGGTGGACGGCCACGACTACGCGGCAGCGGTCGTCGAGGCGGGCGCGGCGGCCGTACTGGCCTCCCGGCCGGTCGGTGTGCCCGCGATCGTCGTGGACGACGTCCAGGCGGCGCTGGGGGCCCTCGCCCGGCACGTCGTGCACCGGCTCGGCGCCACCCTCGTCGCGCTCACCGGCTCGGCCGGCAAGACCAGCACCAAGGACCTGATCGCCCAGGTGCTCCGGCGCAAGGCGCCGACCGTGTTCACGCCCGGTTCGCTCAACAACGAGATCGGACTGCCGCTGACCGCCCTGTCGGCCACCGAGGAAACACGTTTCCTCGTGCTGGAGATGGGCGCCCGCGGAATCGGCCACATCCGCTACCTCGCCGATCTGACGCCCCCGAAGATCGGCCTCGTCCTCAACGTCGGCACCGCTCACATCGGCGAGTTCGGCGGTCGCGAACAGATCGCACAGGCAAAGGGCGAGCTGGTCGAGTCGCTGCCCCCGGCGGCCGACGGAGGCGTCGCGATCCTCAACGCCGACGACCCGTTGGTCCGGGCCATGGCCTCCCGTACGAAGGCGAAGGCGGTCTTTTTCGGAGAGTCCGGCGAAGCGGACGTTCGGGCCGAGAACGTGCGACTCACGGACACCGGACAGCCTGCCTTCAGCCTTCACACACCCTCCGGGTGCAGCGATGTGACCATGCGCCTGTACGGTGAGCATCACGTGTCGAACGCGCTCGCCGCGGCCGCCGTCGCCCATGAGCTGGGCATGTCCGCGCAAGAGATCGCCACCGCGCTCTCCGAGGCGGGCTCCCTCTCCCGCTGGCGTATGGAGGTCACCGAGCGCCCGGACGGCGTGACGATCGTCAACGACGCCTACAACGCGAACCCTGAGTCCATGCGAGCTGCCCTGCGTGCACTGGCAGCCATGGGCGAAGCCTCACGGGCGAAGGGGGGCCGGACCTGGGCGGTGCTCGGCAAGATGGCCGAGCTCGGGGACGAGGCGCTCGCCGAGCACGACGCGGTCGGACGGCTCGCCGTCCGGCTCAATGTCGGCAAGCTCGTCGCGGTCGGGGGCAGGGAAGCCGCCTGGCTGCAACTGGGCGCATACAACGAGGGTTCGTGGGGTGAGGAGTCGGTGCACGTGTCCGACGCACAGGCGGCTGTCGACCTGTTGCGCAGCGAGTTGCGCCCGGGGGACGTCGTGCTCGTGAAGGCGTCCCGTTCGGTCGGTCTCGAGACCGTCGCGCAGGCGCTGCTCGCGACCGACGGCGAGGGTGAGGTCGTCGCCCGATGATGAATCAGATCCTCTTCGCGGGCGTCATCGGCCTCTTCCTGACGCTGATCGGCACGCCGCTGCTGATCAAGCTGCTGGCGCGCAAGGGCTACGGCCAGTACATCCGCGACGACGGCCCGCGCGAGCACGCCAGCAAGCGCGGTACGCCGACCATGGGCGGCATCGCCTTCATCTTCGCGACGGTCGCCGCGTACTTCCTGTCCAAGCTGATCACGGGCAATCCGCCGAGCTACACCGGTCTGCTGGTGCTGGGCCTGATGTGCGGCATGGGCCTGGTCGGCTTCCTCGACGACTACATCAAGATCGTCAAGCGGCGCTCGCTCGGTCTGCGGGCCAAGGCGAAGATGGCCGGCCAGCTCATCGTCGGCATCGCCTTCGCGGTGCTGTCGCTGCAGTTCTCGGACTCCCGCGGCAACACCCCGGCCTCCACGAAGCTGTCCTTCATCACGGACTTCGGCTGGACGATCGGCCCCGTGCTGTTCGTCGTCTGGGCGCTGTTCATGATCCTCGCGATGTCCAACGGCGTGAACCTGACGGACGGTCTGGACGGCCTGGCCACCGGCGCCTCCGTGCTCGTCTTCGGCGCCTACACCTTCATCGGCGTCTGGCAGTTCCAGGAGTCCTGCGCCAACGGCGAGACGCTGACCAACCCCAACGCCTGCTACGAGGTGCGCGATCCGCTGGACCTCGCGGTCATCTCGGCGGCACTGATGGGCGCCTGCCTGGGCTTCCTGTGGTGGAACACCTCGCCGGCCAAGATCTTCATGGGCGACACCGGTTCGCTGGCGCTCGGCGGCGTCCTCACGGGCCTCGCCATCTGCTCCCGCACGGAGCTGCTGGTGGCCATCATGGGCGGTCTGTTCGTCCTGATCACCATGTCGGTGGTCATCCAGGTCGGCTCGTTCAAGCTCACCGGCAAGCGCGTGTTCCGGATGGCGCCGCTGCAGCACCACTTCGAACTCAAGGGCTGGTCCGAAGTCCTCGTGGTGGTCCGTTTCTGGATCATCCAGGGCATCTGTGTGATCGTCGGACTGGGCATCTTCTACGCGGGATGGGCAGCAGAGAAGTGACCGACTGGCAGGGGAAGAACGTCACCGTCGCCGGGCTCGGCGTCTCCGGCATCCCGGCGGCCAAGGCGCTGCACGGGCTCGGCGCGAACGTCACCGTCGTCAACGACGGCGACGACGCACGCGCGCGTGAGCAGGCCGCAGGGCTGGAGGCGCTCGGCGTCACCGTGCGCCTCGGTGACGGGGCGACCCTGCCCGAGGGCGCCGAACTGGTCGTCACCGCACCCGGCTGGAAGCCCGACAAGCCGCTGTTCACGGCGGCCCGCGCGGCCGGGGTGCCGATCTGGGGCGACGTCGAACTCGCCTGGCGGCTCAGGGGCCCGGACGCCGCCCCCTGGCTGTGCGTCACCGGCACCAACGGCAAGACGACGACCACCCGGATGCTCGCGTCGATCCTCGAGGCGGCCGGCCTGCGCACGGCGGCCGTCGGCAACATCGGCGTCTCCCTGCTGGACGCGGTGCTCGGCGACGAGCGCTACGACGTCCTGGCCGTCGAACTGTCCAGCTACCAGCTGCACTGGGCGCCGTCCCTGCGCGCGCACTCCGCCGCCGTCCTCAACCTCGCCCCCGACCACCTCGACTGGCACGGCTCCATGGAGGCGTACGCCAAGGACAAGGGGCGCGTCTACGAGGGCAACCGGGTCGCCTGCGTCTACAACGTCGCCGACAAGGCCACCGAGGACCTGGTGCGCGAGGCCGACGTCGAGGAGGGCTGCCGGGCGATCGGCTTCACCCTCGGCGCCCCCGCCCCGTCCCAACTCGGCGTGGTGGACGGCATCCTGGTCGACCGGGCCTTCGTCGAGGACCGGCAGAAGAACGCCCAGGAGCTCGCCGAGGTCGCCGACGTCGATCCGCCGGCCCCGCACAACATCGCCAACGCCCTTGCCGCGGCGGCCCTCGCCCGGGCCTTCGGAGTGCCCCCCAAGGCCGTACGGGACGGCCTGCGCGCCTTCGTGCCCGACGCCCACCGCATCGCCCACGTGGCCGACGTGGACGGCGTCGCCTACGTCGACGACTCCAAGGCGACCAACACCCACGCGGCGCAGGCCTCGTTGGCTGCGTACGGGTCGATCGTGTGGATCGCCGGCGGACTGGCCAAGGGCGCGACCTTCGACGAGCTGGTGGCCGAGTCGGCCGAGCGGCTTCGCGGCGTGGTGCTCATCGGCGCCGACCGCGCCCTGATCCGGGAAGCCCTGGCGCGACACGCCCCGGAAGTACCCGTCGTCGACCTCGACCGGACCGACACTGGGGCGATGTCCGCAGCCGTCCAGGAGGCCCGGCGGCTCGCCGCCGAGGGCGACACGGTGCTCCTCGCCCCCGCCTGCGCCTCCATGGACATGTTCGTCAACTACAACCAGCGCGGTGACGCGTTCGCTCAGGCCGTCCGCGAACTCGGAACCTGACCCGGCCGCCTGCCGGGCGACCTTGGGAGGGACGCGTGGGACCGTCACGGCCGACGTACGGCGCAGCAGCCGAGCGCAGCGGCTGCGCCGCGAACAGCGGAGCGGCAGATGCCCGGTAGCCGTACCGGGCGGCCGCCCGTCCAGCGAACCGTCCGCAGACCGGCCGGCGCCTCCCGGCCGCGCCGCGGCAACCCCGTACGACGGCTGCACGCGCGCGTGCAGAAGGCCTGGGACCGGCCGCTGACGGCCTACTACCTGATCTTCGGCGGCAGCCTGCTGATCACCGTGCTGGGCCTCGTGATGGTCTACTCGGCCTCTCAGATCACCGCGCTGCAGATGTCGCTGCCGGGTTCGTTCTTCTTCCGCAAGCAGTTCCTCGCCGCCACCATCGGAGCGGTGCTGCTGCTGGTCGCGTCCCGCATGCCGGTGAAGCTGCACCGCGCTCTCGCCTACCCGATCCTCGCCGGCGCGGTCTTCATGATGGCGCTGGTACAGGTCCCCGGGATAGGGATGTCGGTCAACGGCAACCAGAACTGGATCTCCCTGGGCGGCTCCTTCCAGATCCAGCCCAGCGAGTTCGGCAAGCTCGCCCTCGTGCTGTGGGGCGCCGACCTGCTCGCCCGCAAACAGGACAAGAAGCTGCTGAGCCAGTGGAAGCACATGCTCGTGCCGCTCGTCCCGGTCGCCTTCATGCTGCTCGGGCTGATCATGCTGGGCGGCGACATGGGCACGGCGATCATCCTCACGGCGATCCTCTTCGGCCTGTTGTGGCTGGCGGGTGCGCCCACGCGGCTGTTCGTCGGCGTGCTGTCGATCGCCGCCACGCTCGGCGTGATCCTCATCAAGACCAGCCCCAACCGCATGGCCCGGCTGCAGTGCATCGGCGCGACCGATCCCGGCCCGGGCGACTCCTGCTGGCAGGCCGTGCACGGCATCTACGCCCTGGCCTCCGGCGGGATCTTCGGTTCGGGGCTCGGGGCGAGTGTGGAGAAATGGGGGCAACTCCCCGAAGCGCACACCGACTTCATCTTCGCCGTCACCGGCGAGGAACTGGGTCTCGCGGGGACGCTGTCGGTGCTCGCCCTGTTCGCGGCTCTAGGCTATGCGGGTATCCGCGTGGCCGGACGCACGGAGGACCCCTTCGTGAGGTATGCCGCGGGAGGCGTGACCACCTGGATCACCGCTCAGGCGGTGATCAACATCGGTGCGGTGCTCGGCCTGCTGCCGATCGCCGGAGTCCCCCTCCCGCTGTTCTCCTACGGGGGCTCCGCCCTGCTGCCGACCATGTTCGCCATCGGGCTGCTGATCGCTTTCGCACGCGACGAGCCCGCTGCGCGGGCGGCGCTTGCGATGCGGCCCCGCCGCTTTGGTAGAAAGCGGGGGGCGGGGGGCTCCGCGTTCGCACGGGCCTTCCGGAGATGGAAAACGATGCGACGGCGTGCCTCGGCGGCGCGCCCGTCCGGAGAGCGGTGAATTTCGGTGCATGTCGTACTCGCTGGTGGGGGGACCGCCGGCCACATCGAGCCCGCGCTCGCCCTCGCGGACGCCCTCCGCAGGCAGGACCCCACTGTGGGGATCACGGCCCTGGGCACGGAGCGCGGCCTGGAGACCACGCTCGTTCCGCAGCGGGGCTACGACCTCGCGCTGATCCCCGCCGTACCCCTGCCGCGCAAGCCCACCCCTGAGCTGATCACCGTCCCGGGCCGGCTGCGCGGCACGATCAAGGCCGCCGAGCAGATCCTGGAGCGCACCAGGGCGGACGCGGTCGTCGGCTTCGGCGGTTACGTGGCCCTGCCCGGCTATCTCGCGGCCAAGCGCCTCGGCGTGCCGATCATCGTCCACGAGGCCAACGCCCGCCCCGGTCTGGCCAACAAGATCGGCTCGCGCTACGCGGCCCGGGTGGCCGTCTCCACACCCGACAGCAAGCTGCGCGACGCCCGCTACATCGGCATCCCGCTGCGCCGGTCCATCGCCACCCTGGACCGCGCCGCCGCCCGTCCCGAGGCCCGGCACATGTTCGGCCTCGACCCCAACCTGCCGACCCTGCTGGTCTCCGGCGGCTCGCAGGGCGCCCGGCGGCTGAACGAGGTCGTCCAGCAGGTCGCGCCCTGGCTGCAGCAGGCCGGCATCCAGATCCTGCACGCGGTCGGCCCGAAGAACGAACTGCCGCAGGTGCAGCAGATGCCGGGGATGCCCCCGTACATCCCGGTACCGTACGTGGACCGGATGGACCTCGCGTACGCCGCCGCCGACATGATGCTCTGCCGTGCGGGCGCGATGACCGTCGCCGAGCTCTCCGCCGTCGGGCTCCCGGCCGCCTACGTCCCGCTGCCCATCGGCAACGGCGAACAGCGGCTGAACGCCCAGCCGCTGGTGAAGGCGGGCGGCGGTCTGCTGGTCGACGACGCGGAACTGACCCCCGAGTGGGTGCGGGAGACCGTCCTGCCCGTGCTCGCCGATCCGCACCGGTTGTACGAGATGTCCCGGGCCGCCAGCGAGTTCGGCCGCCGGGACGCCGACGAACTGCTCGTCGGCATGGTGTACGAGGCGATCGCCGCCTCTCGTGCACACCGTTAGGCACGATGGACGAAAGGGCAGGGGAGCGTGGCCGGATCCGCCACCGCCGAGCGCGGTGCACGCCAGCAGGAGTCGTCCGGCCCGCCCCTCGTCCGACGGTTGGGGCCACGCCGGGTTCGTATGATCATCGTTCTCGTGTTGGCCGTCTCCCTCCTCGGCGCGGGCGCCGTCTGGGCGTTGTACGGCTCGCAGTGGCTGCGGGTGCGGGAGGTCACCGTCACCGGAACCGTCGTGCTGACTCCGCAACAGGTGCGCGAAGTCGCCGCCGTGACCGTCGGAACTCCGCTCGTCTCGGTCGACACCGACGCGATCGAGGCGAGACTCCGCAAGGAATTGCCCCGGATCGACTCGGTTGAGGCGGTCCGTTCCTGGCCGCACGAAATCAGCGTGAAAGTGGTAGAGCGAACGCCGGTTCTTCTGGTCCGAAAAGGGGCGAACTTCGTGGAAGTGGACGACGAGGGCGTCCGTTTCGCCACGGTTTCCGAGGCCCCGAAGGGCATCCCGATGCTGGAAATGGCGGCCTCCTCCTCGCGATCGGCGGCGGCGAGTCTGCGTCGGTTCGGAGAGGCCCGGCTGACGCGGGAGGCGGTCCGGGCGGCCGACTCGCTGCCGTCCGCCGTCGCCCGCGAGACACGGCTGGTCAAGGTCCGTTCCTACGACGACATCGCACTGCGGCTGACCGGCGGCCGCACGGTGGCCTGGGGCAGCGCCGAGAACGGCGCCGCCAAGGGCCGCGCACTCACCGCTCTCATGAAAGCCGCCCCGGCCGCGCGGCACTTCGACGTCAGCGCTCCCACCGCCCCTGCGTCATCGGGGAGTTGACGCACATCAGCGCAGGCCAGCACCCTGGTTGGGCAGCGACATGGCTGATCACATAGGGTGAAAAGAAAAACGGGAGGTTCGGCGTGTTCGTTGAACGGGCGCCACTTGTCGACTTAGTGTCCTGTTCAGAAGACTTCAAGGAACGGACACACTGGTAACCCTAAACTTCAGCGTTAGGGTTCGGGTCGGCGAAACGGACCGTCCCATTCGGCATCAGTCGTCGGATCGCATCACCTGTGACGCGACGACACGTAACTCGAGGCGAGAGGCCTTCGACGTGGCAGCACCGCAGAACTACCTCGCAGTCATCAAAGTCATCGGTGTCGGCGGCGGTGGTGTCAATGCCATCAACCGGATGATCGAGGTCGGTCTCAAGGGCGTCGAGTTCATCGCCATCAACACGGACGCGCAGGCGCTGTTGATGAGCGACGCCGACGTCAAACTCGACGTCGGCCGCGAACTGACCCGCGGACTCGGCGCCGGCGCCAACCCGGCCGTCGGCCGCAAGGCGGCCGAGGACCACCGCGAGGAGATCGAGGAGGTCCTCAAGGGGGCCGACATGGTCTTCGTGACAGCCGGAGAGGGCGGCGGCACCGGTACCGGCGGCGCGCCGGTCGTGGCCAACATCGCCCGCTCCCTGGGCGCCCTCACCATCGGCGTGGTCACCCGCCCGTTCACCTTCGAGGGCCGGCGCCGCGCCAACCAGGCCGAGGACGGCATCGCGGAACTCCGCGAAGAGGTCGACACGCTCATCGTCATCCCCAACGACCGGCTCCTGTCCATCTCGGACCGCCAGGTCTCGGTCCTCGACGCCTTCAAGTCGGCCGACCAGGTCCTGCTCTCCGGCGTCCAGGGCATCACCGACCTCATCACCACCCCCGGTCTGATCAACCTCGACTTCGCCGACGTGAAGTCGGTCATGTCCGAGGCCGGTTCGGCCCTCATGGGCATCGGCTCGGCCCGGGGCGACGACCGCGCGGTGGCCGCCGCCGAGATGGCGATCTCCTCGCCGCTCCTGGAGGCTTCCATCGACGGCGCCCGGGGCGTGCTGCTCTCCATCTCCGGCGGCTCCGACCTCGGCCTGTTCGAGATCAACGAGGCCGCCCAGCTGGTCAGCGAGGCCGCCCACCCCGAGGCCAACATCATCTTCGGCGCGGTCATCGACGACGCCCTCGGCGACGAGGTCCGGGTCACCGTGATCGCGGCCGGCTTCGACGGCGGCCAGCCGCCGGCCCGCCGCGAGACCGTCATGGGCTCGTCCTCGGCCCGGCGCGACGAGCCCACTCCGGTACGGCAGCCCGAGAGCCGCCCGTCCTTCGGCTCGCTCGGCAGCGTGACCCCGAAGGAGGAGCCGGAGCCGGTGCCCGAGCCGGTGGCCGACCTCCCGTCGTCCCCGCCGGTGCCGCCGTCGCGGACCTACTCGGACAGCGCGGCCGAGGAGCTGGACGTGCCGGACTTCCTGAAGTGATAGGACAGCGCGAGAGCGTGAGCGGCGCGCACTTCGCCTTCACCGACCGGTGGGGCGGGGTGAGCGCCGTTCCGTATGAGCAGCTCAACCTCGGTGGAGCGGTCGGTGACGAGTCCGACGCCGTGCTCGCCAACCGTGAGCTCGCCGCCAAGTCGCTCGACCTCGACCCGAGCCGGGTCGTCTGGATGAACCAGGTGCACGGCGCCGACGTCGCCGAGGTCGAGGGGCCGTGGGCCGCCCGGCCCGTCCCCGAGGTGGACGGCCTGGTCACCGCCACCCGCGGGCTGGCCCTCGCCGTGCTGACCGCGGACTGCGTGCCCGTCCTGCTGGCCGATCCGGTCGCGGGCGTCGTCGCCGCCGCGCACGCGGGAAGACCGGGGATGGTCAAGGGGATCGTGCCCGCCGCGATCGACGCGATGACGTCGCTCGGCGCCGACCCCGCCCGGATCGTCGCCCGCACCGGACCTGCCGTGTGCGGGCGGTGTTACGAGGTGCCGGAGGCGATGCGCGCCGAGGTCGCAGCCGTCGAACCGGCGGCGCACGCCGAGACCGGGTGGGGCACTCCCGCCGTCGACGTCGCCGCCGGGGTGCACGCACAGCTCGACCGGCTCGGGGTACGTGACCGGGTGAGGTCGTCGGTGTGCACAAGGGAGTCGAAGGACCATTTCTCATACCGCCGCGATCGCACCACGGGGCGACTCGCGGGATATGTCTGGCTGGACTGATAGGGCATGACGGACCGTAAGGACGAACTCGCCGCGAACCTGGCGAAAGTGGAGGAGCGCATCGCCGCCGCGTGCGCGACCGCCGGACGGGGGCGGGACGAGGTGACCCTGATCGTGGTCACCAAGACCTACCCGGCGAGCGACGTGCGCATCCTGTCCGACCTCGGCGTGCGCCATGTCGCCGAGAACAAGGACCAGGACGCGGCGCCGAAGGCGGCCGAGTGCTCCGACCTGCCGCTGAGCTGGCACTTCGTCGGGCAGCTGCAGACCAACAAGGCGCGTTCGGTGGTCGGTTACGCGGATGTGGTGCAGTCCGTCGACCGCGCCAGGCTGGCGACGTCCCTGTCGAAGGAGGCGGTGCGGGCGGGGCGCGAGGTGGGGTGCCTCATCCAGGTCGCCCTCGACGCGGGGGTGAGCGAGCGGGGCGAACGCGGCGGCGTGGCCCCGGGCGGCGTCGCGGAGTTGGCCGACCTGGTGGCCGGCTCCCCGGGGCTGCGGCTCGAGGGACTGATGACGGTCGCCCCTCTGACCGGGGAGTTCGCCGGACGCCAACGAGCGGCGTTCGGGCGGTTGATGGATTTGTCGACTGACCTGCGCCGAGCTCATCCGGCTGCGAACATGGTGTCCGCCGGGATGAGTGCGGATCTCGAGGAGGCCGTGGCGGCCGGAGCGACACATGTACGCGTCGGCACTGCGGTACTCGGAGTCCGCCCCGGGCTCGGGTAACGTCGCCAGGAAGTCGGACCACAGCAGAAAATATGGTCATTACCGCCGAAAGGCGGCCATAAGGGCCACGTGGATCGAAGGACTTGGCAGTAAAAAGTCGATCCACCACAGAGCGGAGGACTCAGAGCATGGCCGGCGCGATGCGCAAGATGGCGGTCTACCTCGGCCTCGTGGAGGACGATGGGTACGACGGCAGGGGATTCGACCCCGACGACGACTTCGAACCCGAGCTCGACCCGGAACCGGAGCGGGACCACCGGCGGCACGAGTCGGCGCACCAGTCTCACGGTGCACATCAGTCCCAAAGGGACGAAGAGGTGCGAATCACACAGCCGCCCGCCCCTCGTGAGCCGATGGCGCGATCCTCTTCGCTCCCCGCGGAATCCGGGCGTCCGGCGCGCATCGCGCCCGTGGCGTCCATCACACAAGAACGTCAGTCCCTGGAGAAGAACGCACCGGTGATCATGCCCAAGGTCGTGTCGGAACGAGAGCCGTACCGGATCACCACGCTTCACCCTCGGACCTACAACGAGGCCCGTACCATCGGGGAACACTTCCGCGAGGGCACCCCTGTGATCATGAATCTGACTGAGATGGATGACACAGACGCGAAGCGACTTGTCGACTTTGCGGCCGGTTTGGTGTTTGGTCTTCACGGCAGCATCGAGCGGGTGACGCAGAAGGTGTTCCTGTTGTCGCCTGCTAACGTCGATGTCACGGCGGAGGACAAGGCCCGCATCGCAGAAGGCGGGTTCTTCAACCAGAGCTGAGACACAAGACCGGTAGAAGCAGTACAAAGCAGTACAGAGCAGCACGGAAACAGGGGAGAGGGAAGCACCGAACATGGGCGTGGTCCTGGATGTCGTCTACATCGCGCTGATGGTGTTCCTCATCGTGCTCATCTTCCGGTTGGTCATGGACTACGTCTTCCAGTTCGCCCGCTCATGGCAGCCCGGCAAGGCGATGGTGGTCGTTCTGGAGGCCACCTACACTGTCACCGATCCACCGCTCAAGCTTCTGCGGCGGGTAATCCCGCCGCTGCGTCTCGGGGGCGTGGCGCTCGACCTGTCCTTCTTCGTACTGATGATCATCGTCTACATCCTGATCTCGATCGTGAGTCGGCTGTGAGCGATGTGAACTACCGTCTTGCCGATGCCGACGACTACGTTGAGGTGAAGAGATGCCGTTGACCCCCGAGGACGTGCGGAACAAGCAGTTCACGACCGTCCGCCTCCGAGAAGGCTATGACGAGGACGAGGTCGATGCCTTCCTCGATGAGGTCGAAGCCGAACTGACCCGCCTGCTCCGTGAGAACGAGGATCTGCGGGCCAAACTGGCCGCGGCCACGCGCGCTGCTGCCCAGAACCAGCAGAACATGCGCAAGCCGCCGGAGCAGGACCAGCAGCAGGGCGGCATGCAGCAGCAGGGTGGCATGCAGCAGGGCGGCATGCAGCAAGGCGGCATGCAGCAGCAGGGCATGCCCCAGCAGGGGATGCCCCCGCAGGGAATGCCGCAGCAGGGCATGCGAGGTCCCGGCGGACCGGTGCCCGCGGGCATATCGGGCCCGCCGCAGCAGCAGATGGGTGGCCCCATGGGTGGCCCGCCCCAGCTGCCGAGCGGCGCCCCGCAGCTGCCCGCCGGTCCCGGCGGTCAGGGCGGTCCCCAGGGTCCCGGCCCCATGGGTCAGGGTCCGATGGGTCCCGGCCCGATGGGTCAGGGTCCGATGGGCCAGGGCCCCATGGGTCAGGGTCCGATGGGTGGCCAGCCCATGCAGCAGCAGATGGGTGGTCCGATGGGCGGCCCCATGGGCGGTCCGATGGGCGGCCCCGGTCAGGGCCCCGGTGGCGACAGCGCCGCCCGTGTCCTCTCGCTGGCCCAGCAGACCGCCGACCAGGCGATCGCCGAGGCCCGTTCCGAGGCCAACAAGATCGTCGGTGAGGCCCGCAGCCGCGCCGAGGGTCTCGAGCGGGACGCCCGTGCCAAGGCCGACGCCCTGGAGCGGGACGCGCAGGAGAAGCACCGCGTCGCGATGGGCTCCCTGGAGTCCGCCCGCGCCACGCTGGAGCGCAAGGTCGAGGACCTGCGCGGCTTCGAGCGCGAGTACCGCACGCGTCTGAAGTCGTACCTCGAGTCCCAGCTGCGTCAGCTGGAGACCCAGGCGGACGACTCCCTCGCGCCGCCGCGTACTCCGGCCACGGCCTCCCTGCCGCCGTCCCCGGCGCCCTCCATGGCTCCGGCCGGCGCAAGCGCCCCGTCCTACGGCGGCAACCCGGGCATGGGCGCGCCGAGCCCGGCTGCCCCGTCCTACGGCGGTCAGCAGCAGATGTCTCCGGCGATGACTCAGCCGATGGCTCCGGTACGTCCGCAGGGTCCCTCCCCGATGGGCCAGGCTCCCTCGCCGATGCGCGGCTTTCTCATCGACGAGGACGACAACTGACGGCCAGTAGTACGCCTTAGGCGTCGGCAGCGTTCAAAGGGCGGGACCCCGGATCACCATCCGGGGTCCCGCCCTTTTTACGCGCGTTGCGACCGAACACCGCCGGCCTGCGTGGCATGGGGGGCGAGAGGCAAGCAGCCGCAGGAGGACGCCCGGGCCGACGCGGAGACGCTGCAGGCACGGCAGCGGGTGGCGGCGTCTGGATCGGCTGGGGCGTGGCGCCGGTCCTGAACGAGGCGATGTCGGGTGTGATGCGTGACGTCCTCGCCGCCGTCGGCTTCGGCGTGACGGTGGTCCTCGGCGCGCGGACCTGTCCTTCACCGTCTGCGTCGTGACCGCCGCGCAGCGACGAGCGCGGGGCCCGGATCCCTGAGGGATCCGGGCCCCGCGTCGTACGGCCTTACGCCTTACGCCTTGCGCAGGCGGAAGGTCAGCGTCAGGGCCTCGTCCGTGAACGGGGCGCCGTAGGTGTCGTCCGCCTCACCCCGGGCGAAGTCCGTGGCGAGGACCTCGTCGGCGATCAGGCCGGCGTGCCCGTCCAGGGCGTCGACGGCTCCCGGGTCGGTCGCGGTCCAGCGCAGCGCGATGCGGTCGGCCACGTCGAGGCCGCTGTTCTTGCGGGCCTCCTGGATCAGGCGGATGGCGTCCCGGGCCAGGCCCGCGCGGCGCAGCTCCTCGGTGATCTCCAGATCGAGGGCGACGGTGGCGCCGGAGTCGGAGGCCACCGACCAGCCCTCGCGCGGGGTCTCCGTGATGATCACCTCGTCGGGGGCCAGGGTGATCGTCTCGCCGTCGATCTCGACCGAGGCCGTGCCCTCGCGCAGGGCGAGGGAGAGCGCGGCCGCGTCGGCGTTCGCGACGGCCTTGGCCACGTCCTGGACGCGCTTGCCGAACCGCTTGCCCAGGGCGCGGAAGTTCGCCTTGGCGGTGGTGTCGACCAGCGAGCCGCCGACCTCGGAGAGGGACGCCAGGGACTCGACGTTCAGCTCCTCGGTGATCTGCGCGTGCAGCGCCGGGGAGAGCGCGTCGAATCCGGTGGCCGCGATGAGCGCGCGGCGCAGCGGCTGGCGGGTCTTGACGCCGGACTCCGCGCGCGTGGCGCGGCCCAGCTCCACCAGGCGGCGGACCAGGACCATCTGCTTCGACAGCTCCGGGTCGATCGCCGAGAGGTCCGCCTCCGGCCAGGCCGACAGGTGCACGGACTCCGGGGCGCCCGGGGTGACGGGGGCGACCAGGTCCTGCCAGACCCGCTCGGTGATGAACGGGGTCAGCGGGGCCATCAGCTTGGTGACCGTCTCCACGACCTCGTGCAGGGTGCGCAGCGCCGCCTTGTCGCCCTGCCAGAAGCGTCGGCGGGAACGGCGGACGTACCAGTTGGACAGGTCGTCCACGAACGCCGAGAGCAGCTTGCCGGCGCGCTGGGTGTCGTACGCCTCCAGCGACTGCGTCACCTGGTCGGTGAGGGCGTGGAGTTCGGACAGCAGCCAGCGGTCCAGGACCGGGCGGTCGGCCGGGGCCGGGTCGGCCCCGCTCGGCGCCCAGCCGGACGTCCGGGCGTACAGCGCCTGGAAGGCGACCGTGTTCCAGTACGTCAGGAGCGTCTTGCGGACGACCTCCTGGATGGTGCCGTGGCCCACCCTGCGGGCCGCCCAGGGGGAGCCGCCGGCCGCCATGAACCAGCGGACCGCGTCGGCGCCGTGCTGGTCCATCAGCGGGATCGGCTGCAGGATGTTGCCCAGGTGCTTGGACATCTTGCGGCCGTCCTCGGCGAGGATGTGCCCGAGGCAGACGACGTTCTCGTACGACGACTTGTCGAAGACCAGGGTGCCGATCGCCATCAGCGTGTAGAACCAGCCCCGGGTCTGGTCGATGGCCTCGGAGATGAACTGCGCCGGGTAACGCGCCTCGAACAGGTCCTTGTTCTTGTACGGGTATCCCCACTGGGCGAACGGCATCGAGCCCGAGTCGTACCAGGCGTCGATCACCTCGGGCACGCGCGTGGCCGTCTTCGCGCACTCTGGGCACGCGAAGGTGACGTCGTCGATGAACGGGCGGTGCGGGTCAAGCCCGGACTGGTCCGTGCCGGTCAGCCCGGTGAGCTCCGCGCGGGAGCCGACGACGGTGAGGTGGTCGTCCTCGCAGCGCCAGATCGGCAGGGGGGTGCCCCAGTAGCGGTTGCGGGACAGCGCCCAGTCGATGTTGTTGTTCAGCCAGTCCCCGTACCGGCCGTGCTTGACCGTGTCCGGGAACCAGTTGGTGTTCTCGTTCTCCTGGAGGAGGCGGTCCTTGACGGCGGTGGTGCGGATGTACCAGGACGGCTGCGCGTAGTACAGAAGCGCGGTGTGGCAGCGCCAGCAGTGCGGGTAGCTGTGCTCGTACGGGATGTGCCGGAAGAGGAGGCCGCGCTGCTGGAGGTCCTCGGTGAGCTTTTCGTCGGCCTTCTTGAAGAAGACGCCGCCGACCATCGGGACGGACTCCTCGAACGTGCCGTCCGGGCGGACGGGGTTCACCACGGGAAGGCCGTAGGAGCGGCAGACCTTGAGGTCGTCCTCACCGAAGGCGGGCGACTGGTGGACCAGACCCGTGCCGTCCTCGGTGGTGACGTACTCGGCGTTCACCACGTAGTGAGCGGGCTCCGGGAACTCCACCAGCTCGAACGGACGTTGATAGGTCCAGCGCTCCATTTCGGCGCCGGTGAAGGTCTGACCGGTGGTCTCCCAGCCCTCGCCGAGCGCCTTGGCGACCAGCGGCTCGGCCACCACGAGCTTCTCCTGGCCGTCGGTCGCCACGACGTAGGCGACCTCGGGGTGCGCGGCCACGGCCGTGTTGGAGACCAGCGTCCAGGGGGTCGTCGTCCACACCAGGAGGGCGGCCTCGCCGGCGAGCGGACCGGAGGTGAGCGGGAAACGGACGTACACGGAGGGGTCGACGACCGTCTCGTAGCCCTGGGCCAGCTCGTGGTCGGACAGGCCGGTTCCGCAGCGGGGGCACCAGGGGGCGACGCGGTGATCCTGGACCAGCAGACCCTTGTCGAAGATCTCCTTCAGCGACCACCAGACCGACTCGATGTACTCGGGGTCCATCGTGACGTAGGCGTCGTCGAGGTCGACCCAGTAGCCCATGCGGGTCGTCAGGTCGGAGAAGGCGTCGGTGTGGCGGAGCACGGACTCCCGGCACCTGGCGTTGAACTCGGCGATGCCGTACGCCTCGATGTCCTGCTTGCCGCTGAAGCCGAGCTCCTTCTCGACCGCGAGCTCCACCGGCAGGCCGTGGCAGTCCCAGCCGGCCTTGCGGGCCACGTGGTAGCCGCGCATGGTGCGGAAGCGGGGGAAGACGTCCTTGAAGACGCGCGCCTCGATGTGGTGGGCGCCCGGCATGCCGTTGGCGGTGGGCGGACCCTCGTAGAACACCCACTCGGGGCGGCCCTCGGACTGCTCCAGGCTCTTGGCAAAGATCTTCTGCTCGCGCCAGAACTCGAGCACCGCGTGCTCGAGGGCGGGCAGGTCGACCTGGGCGGGCACCTGGCGGTACTGCGTCATCGATCTTCCTCCGGCGGACGTACTGCCTTCCGTCGGAGGGACGAGAGCCTTCTTGCCTGTGGACGCCGTGTGCGGCGCGCTCCCGCGGTACCACCCTCCTTGGCCCTCCGGTGCGCCCTGCGCGCCGACGAGCCCCCTCATTGGGGTCGCGATGCCGGTTCTACCAACCCCCTCGGGGTCTTCCTCCGGCGGCTCCGGGGTGATCTTCACGTCGCGCTCGCCCCCGGGCTCTCACCGTCCCCGGGTCGCTCTGGGCTGCGTACGCCGCTACTCGTCCCCATCCACGCTTTTCGCTCCGCCCAGTGTACGGCTCCCCGGCGACGGCGGCCGACCGCTTTTCGGAGGCCTCGGGCGCGGTCCGCGGCCCGGCCCCGGATGCCCCGAATGGTCGCCGGGCGGGATGCCGCGCGTGGCCGCGTACCGGGGCGCCCGGTGCGGCGGATTACCCGGCGGGGAGCTGGGCACAACGGATGCAGGCCCCCCGCGTGGCGTGCGCGAGGAGGGCGAATCGGGCGGTGTGCCCCGTTGCCGCGGGCTCCAAGTCGATTTATCGTCCCAGCACGATTTGCGTGCAAGATCACAAAATGTGAAGGGGCCGCGGCCATGGTGGCGAAAAAGACCGCCGTACAGCAGCCGGCGTCCGGCACGTCCACGGACGACCCCGGCGGCGCGGCCGAGGACGTGAAGGCCGTGACAGCGGTGAAGTCCGGTCGGTCGTCGGCCGCCGCCGGGACGAAGAAGCCGGACGCGAAGGCGGTCACGAATCCGGACACGAAGGCGGCGGCCAGGAAGGCGGCGGCCAGGAAGGCGTCGGCGAAGTCGGGCGCCGCCCCGAAGGACGCCTCCGCCGGCGAGACCACCGGGAAGCAGGTGGCCGTGGAGGAGACGGCCGCGAAGGCGGCCGCGAAACGGACGACCGCCGGGAAGACCGCCTCGAAGAAAGCCGCCGCGCCGGGATCGGCAGCGGCGAAGGCCACCGCCAAGAAGCCGGCGGCCCGGAAGGCGGCCGGTGCGAAGAGCGTGGCCGCGACGAGCGCGGGCAGGAAGAACACGGCCAAGAAGGTGGGCGCGGCCTCGGCCGCGGAGCAGACGGGAGCCACGACTGTGGTTGCGAAGAAGACTCCGGGTACGGCCACGGCGGCGAAGACCGCCGTCCCCAAGGCACGCCTCGCCGCGGCGGAGCCCGGCGAACTGGCGGTACGCCCCGGCGAGGAGCCGTGGACGCCGGAGGAGGTCGAGGAGGCCCGCACGGAGCTCGACTCCGAGCAGGCGCGGCTGCGAGCGGAGCTGGCCGCGTCCGAGGCGGCCCTGACGGGGCTGATGCGGGACTCGGGGGACGGCGCGGGCGACGACCAGGCCGACACCGGCACCAAGAACATCACGCGCGAGCACGAACTGGCGCTGGCCGCCAACGCGCGCGAGATGCTGATCCAGACCGAACACGCCCTGGAACGGCTGGACGCCGGCACCTACGGGCTGTGCGAGAACTGCGGCAACGCCATCGGAAAGGCTCGGATGCAGGCCTTCCCGAGGGCCACGCTGTGCGTCGAGTGCAAGCAGAAGCAGGAGCGGCGGTACTGATCACCTGGCAGGCGGGGGGCGTGCCGTACCCTCGTCCTCAGTCAGGTACCTAGGTTGAGGGACTCACGTGGCAGAGGCGGAGCGCGTCATCGGTACGCCGGACACCCCAGAGGCGGGGTCCGAGCCGGAGCAGTCGTCCGGCCCGGGCGAGCAGGAGAGCGCCGGCGCGCGGCCCAGGGGCAAGCGCCGCATCGCCGTGCTCTTCGCCGTCGCCGCGTTCGCGTACGCACTCGACCTGGTCAGCAAGATGATCGTGGTCGCCAAGCTGGAGCACCACGCGCCGATCGACATCGTCGGGGACTGGCTGCGGTTCGAGGCCATCCGCAACGCGGGCGCCGCCTTCGGCTTCGGCGAGGCCTTCACGGTCATCTTCACGGTGATCGCCACGGCGGTGATCGTGGTGATCGCCCGGCTCGCGCGCAAGCTGTACAGCCTGCCCTGGGCGATCGCGCTCGGTCTGCTGCTGGGCGGCGCGCTGGGCAACCTCACCGACCGGATCTTCCGGGCGCCCGGCGTCTTCGAGGGCGCGGTCGTGGACTTCATCGCGCCGAAGCACTTCGCCGTCTTCAACCTCGCCGACTCGGCGATCGTGTGCGGCGGCATCCTGATCGTCCTGCTCTCCTTCAAGGGACTCGACCCGGACGGGACCGTCCACAAGGACTGACCCGGCCCGGTCGGCCGCCGGTCGTCCACAGGCTGCCCGTACGGCGGTGTCGTGGTCGTCCTGCATACTCGACGGGTGAGCACGATTCCCGAGATCCGTACCCTGCCCGTGCCGGACGGCCTGGAGGGCGAGCGCATCGACGCCGCCATCTCCCGCATGTTCGGCTTCTCCCGTACGAAGGCCGCCGAGCTGGCCGCGGCGGGGAAGGTCACGGTCGACGGCTCGGTGGTCGGCAAGTCCGAGCGGGTCAGCGGCGGGGCCTGGCTGGAGGTCGAGATGCCGCAGGCCCCGGCGCCCGTGCAGATCGTCGCCGAGCCGGTCGAGGGCATGGAGATCGTGCACGACGACGACGACGTGGTCGTGATCGTCAAGCCCGTCGGCGTGGCCGCGCACCCGTCGCCCGGCTGGAGCGGCCCCACCGTCATCGGCGGGCTGGCCGCGGCCGGCTACCGCATCTCCACCTCGGGCGCCGCCGAGCGCCAGGGCATCGTGCACCGGCTCGACGTCGGCACCTCCGGGCTGATGGTGGTCGCCAAGTCCGAGCGTGCCTACACCTCGCTCAAGCGCCAGTTCAAGGAGCGCACGGTCGACAAGCGCTACCACACGCTCGTCCAGGGCCACCCCGACCCGACCAGCGGCACGATCGACGCGCCCATCGGCCGTCACCCCCAGCACGACTACAAGTGGGCGGTCACCGCCGAGGGCAAGCCCTCCGTCACGCACTACGACCTGATCGAGGCCTTCCGCGCGGCCTCCCTGCTGGACGTGAAGCTGGAGACGGGCCGCACCCACCAGATCCGCGTGCACATGGCCGCCCACCGCCACCCCTGTGTGGGCGACCTGACGTACGGGGCCGACCCGACGCTCTCCAAGCGGCTGCACCTGACCCGGCAGTGGCTGCACGCCGTGCGGCTGGGCTTCGAGCACCCCGGCGACGGACAGTGGGCGGAGTTCGCCAGCGACTACCCCGAGGACCTGGCCAAGGCCCTGGACCAGGTCCGCGAGGAGACCTACGGGTGACCGGCACGCCCGCGTACACGGTGCGCGTCGCCGAGGACCTCGCCGACCGGGAGGCGTGCTTCGCGGTGCGCAAGGAGGTCTTCGTCGGCGAACAGGGCGTCCCCGAGGACCTGGAGTACGACGAGCACGACGCCGGCGCCGTGCACCTGCTGGCGGTCCGGGAGGACGGCGTCGCGCTCGGGACCGGGCGACTGCTGTACGGCGACGCGGCCGCGGCCAGGACCGGAGGCGACCCCTCGGTGGGTTCGCTCGGGCGGCTCGCCGTGACGCGCGAGGCGCGCGGACTGGGTGTCGGGGTCGCGCTGGTGCGGGCCGTCGAGGAGGCGGCACGCGCGCGGGGGCTTACGGCCGTGGACCTGCACGCACAGACCCGGGCGCTGGGTTTCTACGAACGGCTGGGGTACACGGCCTACGGGCCGGAGGACCTGGAGGCGGGCATTCCGCATCGGTCCATGCGGCGTTCGCTGTAGCGGACGGCGGGCGTGCGACGCTGAAGGCCTGGATGCATTGATCGTCTAGACCCGGAGCGCTGACCGTGGACCAGTTGGCCCTGCTGTTCGTCCTGTTGCTCGGGGCCGTGGTGAGCGTCCCCGTGGGGGACCGGTTCGGACTGCCCGCGCCGGTGCTGATGACCCTGCTCGGAATAGTCCTCGCGGTGCTCGACTTCGTGCCCAACGTGGAGATCCCGCCGGATCTGATCCTGCCGCTCCTGCTGCCCCCGCTGCTGTACGCGGCGGTACGGCGGACCTCGTGGCGGCAGTTCGCGGCGAATGTGCGGCCGATCTTCCTGCTGGCCGTGGCGCTGGTGTTCGTCACCACGGTCTGTGTGGCCGCAGTGGCCCACTCGATCGTGCCGGGGCTGCCGGTGGCCGCCGCGGTGGCGCTCGGGGCGCTGGTCGCGCCGCCCGACCCGGTGGCGGCGACCGCGGTGGCCGGACAGCTCGGGCTGCCCCGCCGGCTGGTCTCCATCCTGGAGGGCGAGGGGCTGTTCAACGACGTGACGGCCATCGTGCTCTACCACGTCGCGATCGCCGCCGCCGTGAGCGGGACGTTCTCCCCGTGGCGGGCCGGACTCGACCTGGTGCTGTCCGCGGTGGTCGCGGTGGCGGTGGGCGTCGCGCTCGGCTGGGGCGCGAACCGGCTGCTGGACGTCCTCGGGGACACGACGCTGCAGATCGGGCTGACGCTCCTGGTGCCCTACGCCTCCTACGTCCTGGCGGAGGAGTTCCACGGCTCCGGGGTGCTGGCGGTGCTGACCACCGCGCTGTTCCTCGCCGAGTACGCCACCGACCCCGACGACGTGCTGACCCGGCTGGCCGGCCACACCTTCTGGGACATCATCGACACGCTGGTCACGGGCGTCGCGTTCGGGCTGATCGGCCTGGAACTGCACAACGCGATCCGCACGGCGTCCGGTCGGTGGGGGGAGATGCTCGGATGGGCGGCGGTGATCGTGGCGGTGGTCGTCGTCGTACGCCTGCTGTGGCTGCTGCCGGCGACGTGGCTGACGCAACGGCTGCACGCCAGGAAGGACCACCTCGAGGACATCCCGACGAACTGGCGGGAGACCCTCGTCATGTGGTGGTCGGGGATGCGGGGGGTGGCCTCGGTGGCGCTGGCGCTGGCCGTCCCGCTGAAGACCGACGACGGCGGCCCCTTCCCCGACCGGGACGAGATCGTCTTCATCGCGTTCGGCGTGATCATGGCGACTCTGGTCCTCCAGGGGCTGACCCTGCCCTGGCTGGTGAAGCGGCTCGACGTCCGGTCGGACAGCGACCGGGAGAAGGCGTTCGAGAAGGAACTGGCGGTGCGCGCGGCCAAGGCGGCGAAGCAGCGGCTGCGGGAGATCGAGGCCGCGGAGGACCTGTCGGAGGAACTGTCCGAGCAGATGCTGCGCCGGGCCTTCGACATCGGACTGCGGATCAGCCCGGACGTGGGCGAGGACGAGCGCCGGGAAGGGCACGATCAGCGGGTGCGCCGGCTGAAGCGGGTGCGCCGCATCCAGGGGGAGATGCTGAGCGCGGCACGGCACGAGGTGGTCGCGGCGCGCAGCGAGCCGGGCGCCGACCCGGAGATCGTGGACCGTGTGCTGCGGCACCTGGACGTGCGCAGCCTGAAGTGAGTGAGGCGGGCCCCGCCCTGCCTCGGACAGGAGGGAGGGCGGGGCCGGTCTCGTCACGGTGAGGGAACCCGGGGCCCGGGGGCCCGGGAGCCGTCGGTCAGCGGTTCGTCAGCGGGTCTCGTGGACGCGGCGGGCGGCGCCGTCGGGCGAGGCGGACTGGCCGGGGAGGCGCCCCGGAGGCAGCGCCGCGTCCGCCGTGTTGACCCGGGGAAGCGCGTACGCGTGCTCCTTGGACAGCCAGCGGATCATCTGCTCGCGGACCGCGACGCGCACCGTCCAGATGTCGTCGGCGTCCTTGGCCGTGACCAGGGCCCTCACCTGCATGGTGTTGGGCGTGGTGTCGGTGACGTCGAGGCCGCAGGCGCGCCCGTCCCAGGCCGGGCACTCGCGCAGGATGTCGCGCAGCTTCTCGCGCATCGCCTCCACGGGCGCCGCGTGGTCGACGTGCCAGTAGACGATGCCCGTCATCTGGGGGGTGCCGCGCGACCAGTTCTCGAAGGGTTTCGAGGTGAAGTACGACACGGGCATCGTGATCCGGCGCTCGTCCCAGGTCCGCACGGTCAGGAAGGTCAGGGTGATCTCCTCGACCGTGCCCCATTCGCCGTCCACCACGACCGTGTCGCCGATGCGCACCATGTCGCCGAAGGCGATCTGCAGGCCGGCGAACAAGTTGCTCAGCGTCGACTGTGCGGCCACACCGGCGACGATGCCGAGAATCCCGGCCGAGGCCAGCAGCGAGGCGCCCGCCGCGCGCATGGCGGGGAACGTCAGCAGCATCGAGGCCGCGGCGACCACGCCGACGACGGCCGAGACCACCCGCATGATCAGCGACACCTGGGTCCGCACCCGCCGGACCCGGGCCGCGTCGCGGTGCATGCGCGCATAGCGCGAGTACGACGTCTCGACGACCGCCCCCGCGATGCGGATCACCAGCCAGGCCGCCGCGCCGATCAGCACCAGGGTGAGGGTGCGGCCGATGCCCACCCGGTGGTCGTCCAGCAGTTGCGCCTCGTCGTAGGACCCTCTGAGCATCGCCGCGCACAGCACCAGCTGGTACGGGATGCGGCCACGGCGCAGCAGACCCCACAGCGGGGTCTCCGGGTGCCGTCGGTCGGCCTTGGACAGCAGGCGGTCGGTGGCCCAGCCGATGAGGACGGTCAGCATCACCGAGCCGCCCACCACGATCACGGGGCGGAGCAGGTTCTCCATGCCTTCGAACGTAACCGAGTCGGCGGGGTCCTGAACCTGTGACTTGTGTGAAGAGGCGCACGCCGGGGGCTTTCGGTGCGGGCTGGCACCATGGGCGCATGAACATCATGCTCTTTCACTCGACCTATGGTCCGCGGCCGGCGGTGCGCGCCGCGGCGGACCGGCTGCGTGCCGCCGGGCACGAGGTCTGGACGCCGGACCTCTTCGGGGGGCGCACGTTCGACACGGTCGAGGAGGGCATGGCGTACAACGAGGAGATCGGCAAGGACGAGCTGCTGAAGAGAGCCGTGCTGGCCGCCGCGCCCTACTCCGAGCGCGGGCTGGTCTACGCCGGGTTCTCGCTCGGCGCGTCGATCGCCCAGACCCTCGCCCTCGGCGACGACAAGGCGCGCGGCCTGCTCCTTCTGCACGGCACCTCGGACCTCGCGCCGAACGTCTCGGTGGACGACCTCCCGGTGCAACTGCACGTCGCGGAGCCGGACCCGTTCGAGACCGACGACTGGTTGAGCGCCTGGTACCTCCAGATGGGCCGGGCCGGCGCCGATGTGGAGGTCTACCGGTACGCGGGCGCCGGGCACCTGTACACCGACCCCGGGCTGCCCGACTACGACGAGGAGGCGGCCGAGGCCACCTGGCGGGTGGCGCTCGGCTTCCTCGAGAGCCTGTAGCGGCTGAACGACCTAGACGGGGTCGTACGTCCGTTCCACCTTCTGGGTGCCGCTGCGGGTGCGGTAGGAGCGCTGCCAGGAGGAGGTCGCGGTGGCGCTGGTGCGGTCGGACAGCACGTAGTAGTCCATCTGCGCGCGTTCGGCGGTGATGTCCAGGACGCCGTAGCCGTGCCGGTCCGTGTCGACGAAGTGGACGTGCCGGTTCGCGGCCCGGATGACGGGCGAGGCGATCGCGGTGAGCGTGCCCTCGGGCACCTTCACGATGTCGTCGAGGTTGTCGGAGGTCACCGAGGTGACCACGAACTCGGTGGCGGCCGAGGCCGACAGCGGGTACGTCCCGGCGTCCACCGGCACGTCGTTGGCCCACGCCATGTGGATGTCACCGGTGAGGAACACGGTGTTGCGGATGGCGTTCGCGCGCAGGTGGGCGAGGAGCTCGCGGCGGTCGTCGGTGTAGCCGTCCCACTGGTCGGTGTTGAGGCCGAGGCCGTCCTGCGGCAGGCCGAGCAGCTTGGCGAGCGGCTTGAACAGGTCCGCGGAGAGCGAGCCGATCACGAACGGCGAGATCATCACCGAGTTGCCGACCAGCCGCCAGGTGGTGTCCGACGCCTTCAGCCCGGCCTTCAGCCAGTCCAGCTGGGCGCGCCCGGTGATCGTGCGGTCCGGGTCGTCGACCGTGCCGTTGCCGACCTTGACCTGCTGGGAGCGGAAGGAACGCAGGTCCAGCAGGGAGAGATCGGCGAGCTTGCCGAAGCGCAGCCGGCGGTAGGTGGTGCCGGCGATCGCGGGCCGGACCGGCATCCATTCGAAGTAGGCCTGCTTCGCGGCCGCCTGACGGGCCGACCAGGCGCCCTCCGCGCCTTCGGTGTGGTTCTCGGCGCCGCCCGACCAGGTGTCGTTGGCGAACTCGTGGTCGTCCCATATCGCGATGACCGGGGCCTTCACGTGCAGAGCCTGAAGGTCGGGGTCCGTCTTGTACTTGCCGTGCCGGGTGCGGTAGTCGGCGAGCGTGAGGATCTCGTGGGTGGGCGCGGTCTGCCGTACGACGGCGCCGCGGGCTCCGTACTCGCCGGTGCCGTACTCGTAGATGTAGTCCCCGAGATGCAGCCAGGCGTCCAGGTCGCCGCGGGCCGCGAGGTGACGGTACGAGGAGAAGTAGCCGGCCTCCCAGTTGGCGCAGGAGACCACGCCGAAGCGCAGACCCGTGACGGCGGCGTCCGCCGCGGGCGCGGTGCGGGTACGCGCCACCGGGGTCCGGGCGTCGCCCGCCGAGAAGCGGAAGTAGTAGTCGGTGGCCGGCTGGAGGCCGCGGATGTCGGCCTTGACGGTGTGGTCGGAGGCAGCGGTGGCGGTGGTCGAGCCCTTGTTGACGACGTTCGTCAGCGCCCTGTCCGTGGCGACGACCCAACTCACCTCGGTGTCCGGGCCGAGTCCGGAGCCCGGTGTCGCCTCGGCGGCGGGCGTCACCCTGGTCCACAGCAGGATGCCGTCGGGCAGCGGGTCGCCGGAGGCGAGACCGTGCAGGAACGCCGGGGTCTCCGCGGCGGCGCGGGCCGGGAGCGCGGCGGCGAGCGGTCCGGCCAGGACGACGGTCGCCGCCGCGGCCTTGACGACCGTACGGCGGCGCGGGGAGAGGGAGTCGGGGCGCTCTGACGGGACGTCGGCGCTCGTGGAGGATCTGTATCGACTGGTCACGGGCAATCAGATTACTGACGAGTACGACCGAGAGCGGGCGAACCGGAAAGAAGTTCGCCCGCTCTTCGACTGCGCGTCGGACGCCGGTCCCCGAGTCCGCAGGGACGGGCGTCGCGGCCGGTCTTCCGCCGCTGCGCCAGGCGGCCGTTGTCGCCCCCGGAGGCCCGCCGACCCCCTCCGGTCGCCCTCTCGCACTCCCCCCGGAAATGCTCCGGGCAGAACGTGACGGCCCGCCGAGGAACTGACGGGCCGTCACGAATGTCGGAGTCAGCGGATGTTCACCGACCCGGAGGACAGGGACGGGTTCTCGGAGAAGATCCAGCCCTTGACCTGGCCGCTGCCCACCCGTCCGTACACCCAGAAGTTCCCGGACGTGTTGTAGACCCCGCACCATGCGTGGAACGCCGTGCCGGGGAGGCCGACTCGTTCGAGGGCGACGGCGGTCCGGTTTCCGGGCCGGGAAAAGCGGAATGCCACGGACCGTTTTCACGGTCCGGGGCATTTCCGGTGCTCAGCCCTTGAGCGCTGCGGCGATCGCGGTCTCGTAGTCGGCGACGGTCATGGGGACGTTGCCGTTGGCGGCCTTGATGAGCTTGCCGTCCATCACGAGGGAGGGGGTTCCCTGGATGTCGTACTTCTTGCTGTCCGAGTCGAACTTCGCGCTCATGACCAGAGCCCACTTGTCGTAGGTGCCGTTCTTCACGGCGCTCTGGAACTTGGCGTTGTTCTTCAGAGCGGAGACCGTGTCCGCCACCTTGATCAGGTACGAGTCGTCCTTGAACTTGTCTTCGGTCTCCTCGGGGTGGTACTTCGTCGAGTACAGCGCGGTCTTGTACTCGAGGAAGGCCTCGGAGCTGACGTTCAGCGCCGCGCCGAGAGCGCTCAGCGCGTTCTTCGAGCCCTCGCCGGTCAGCTTGTCGTCGAGGAACGTGGCGCCCACGTACTGGATCTTGTACTTGCCGGCCGCGACCTCCTTGTCGACGGTCGGGCCGACGGTCTGCTCGAACTGGGCGCAGATCGGGCAGCGCGGGTCCTCGTACATCGCGAGGGTCTTCTTCGCGTCCGCCTTGCCGATGACGACGGTCGTGCCGTCCTCGCCGGTGGTGTTGGCGGGCTTGACGAGCTTCTGGCTCTTGACGTTGTCCCAGTACTCGGGCTTGTTGGCCTGGACGACGGCGTAACCTATGCCGCCGGCGGCGGCCAGTACGCCGACGACCGAGAGGCCGACGATGATCTGACGCTTGGTCTTGGCGCGCTTGGCCTCGCGCTCGCGCTCGATGCGCAGCCGCTCCCGGGCCGCCGTCTTCGCCGCAGCGCTGTTCCGCTTGCTCATGGTGATCTCCAAAAGGGACGCGCACACGTCGTACGCGGAAGTTCGTGTGGGGACTGAGGAACTGAGGTGGTGCCCGGAACGCCTGGTCCGTGCGGACGTGCCCGAGCGGACCTGCCCGAGCGGACCTGCCCGTGCGGACGTGCCCGGGGGACGAGTCGGTGGGGACGAGTCCGTGCGGACGTGTGGTCTGTTCAGACCGCGGCGGGCGAGCGCGGCGGTCCACGCCGTCCCAGGGAGTGCACGAGGAGCCGGTCGCGGGCGGTGGCCGCGCGGCGAGCGGGCCGCGGCAGGCGGCGGGCCGCCGGGGCGCGTCGTACGGTCACGGCGGCCACCGCGATCAGCAGGGGCCGGAAGGTGGTCGCGGTGGCCGCCCGCAGCAGCTGGACGAGCGCCCGCTCGCCCCGGCGCAGCCAGGCGGCGGCGATCAGGCCGACGCAGATGTGCGCGGCGAGCAGCAGCCAGGCGGCGGCCGGGTAGACGTGCGTGAGGTGTCCGCCCAGTCCCGTGGGACCGGGGCCCCCGGCGACCTGCGCCAGCGGGGTGCCCACGCGGGCGCCGTCACCGCACAGCACGTCCCAGCCGAAGGAGGCCAGTGGGCCGGCGACCGGGCCGCCGGCCCTGCCGTAACAGACGTGCTGGCCGGTGGTGAAGACGGTGTCGGCCGCCAGCTCCAGCGGGATCAGCCAGGCGGCGATCCGCCCGAAGCCGCACTCGCGGCCGGCGAGGGCGTACGCGAGGGCGAACACGGCGGCCGCGACGGCGGCCACCGTGTTGAGCGGCAGCGGGGCCCGCGACAGCAGCACGTGCGACGCGGTGCTGAGCGTCACGACGAAGGCCGTGAACAGCGCCGCGCGTACGGCTCTGAGGCGGGTCCCGGATATGTCCATAGCGGAGGAGAGTGTGTCACGTACCGCGGTAGGGGACCCCTAAAGAGTCCCTGTGAGAAGGCCTACTGTCACAGACCCGGAATCCGGCCGTTGCGGAACAGGTCGACGAAGATCTGGTGGTCGGCACGCGCGCGTGCGCCGTAGCCGTGCGCGAAGTCGACCAGGAGGGGTGCGAAGCCCTCCTCGTCGGCCGCGATCGCCGCGTCGATGGCCCGCTCGGTGGAGAAGGGGACCAGGGACTCGCCGGAGGTGTCGTCCGCCGCCGCGTGCATGGTGGCGGTGGCCCGGCCCAGGTCGGCGACGACGCCCGCGATCTCCTCCGGGTCGTCGATGTCACCCCAGTCCAGGTCGACCGCGTACGGCGAGACCTCGGCGACCAGCTGGCCGGCGCCGCCGAGCTCGGTCCAGCCCAGCCACGGGTCCGCGTGCTGCTGGAGGGCGCGCTGGGAGATCACCGTGCGGTGGCCCTCGTGCTGGAAGTAGCCGCGGATCGCCGGGTCGGTGATGTGCCGGGAGACGGCCGGGGTCTGCGCCTGCTTGATGTAGATCACGACGTCGTTCTCCAGGGCGTCGCTGTGGCCCTCGAGGAGGATGTTGTACGACGGCAGACCGGCCGAGCCGATGCCGATGCCGCGGCGGCCGACGACGTCCTTCACCCGGTAGGAGTCCGGGCGGGCCAGCGACGTCTCCGGCAGCGTCTCCAGATAGCCGTCGAAGGCGGCGAGCACCTTGTAACGGGTGGCGGCGTCCAGCTCGATGGAGCCGCCGCCGGGTGCGAAGCGACGCTCGAAGTCCCGGATCTCCGTCATCGAGTCCAGCAGCCCGAAGCGGGTCAGCGCACGGGCGTCGCGCAGCGCGTCCAGCAGCGGGCCCTGGGCGGTGTCCAGGGTGAAGGGCGGCACCTCGTCGCTCTTCGCGCCGGTGGCCAGCGCGTGGATGCGCTCGCGGTACGCGCCCGCGTAGACCTCCACCAGCTCCGTGATCTGGTCGTCGCCGAGCGCCTTCGCGTACCCGATGAGGGCGAGGGAGGCGGAGAGACGCTTGAGGTCCCAGGTGAAGGGGCCGACGTAGGCCTCGTCGAAGTCGTTGACGTTGAAGATCAGCCGGCCGTTGGCGTCCATGTACGTGCCGAAGTTCTCCGCGTGCAGGTCGCCGTGGATCCACACGCGCGAGGTGCGCTCGTCCAGGAACGGGCCGCCCCGCTTCTCCGCGTCCAGGTCGTGGTAGAAGAGGCCGGCGGTGCCCCGGTAGAACGCGAACGCCGAGGCCGCCATCTTCCGGAACTTCACGCGGAACGCGGCCGGGTCGGCGGCCAGGAGCTCGCCGAACGCGGTGTCGAAGACGGCGAGGATCTGCTCGCCGCGGTGCTCGTCGTCGAGCTGCGGAACCGACATCGCTGGGTGCCTCCTGGTGCATGACGTGTACGACGGCGTCTTCGCCGTCTCCAACGGACGAAGGTACGCGGGAGTGCCCGTTTCCCTCGGGTGAAGGTACGCGGCGCAGCGGTCCGCGTGTCAGTGGTCAGGCATAGACTTCGACGCTGTCCCCCCGACCGCCCGCAACCGGTGGGACACCAGTCGACCCATGTTTCCCCTGGAGGCCGCAGCCGTGTCAAAGCCGCCGTTCACGCACCTGCACGTCCACACCCAGTACTCGCTGCTGGACGGTGCCGCGCGGCTGAAGGACATGTTCGACGCGTGCAACGAGATGGGCATGACGCACATCGCCATGTCCGACCACGGCAACCTCCACGGGGCCTACGACTTCTTCCACACGGCGAAGAAGGCCGGCGTGACCCCCATCATCGGGATCGAGGCGTACGTCGCCCCCGAGTCGCGGCGCAACAAGCGCAAGATCCAGTGGGGCCAGCCGCACCAGAAGCGCGACGACGTCTCCGGTTCCGGCGGCTACACCCACAAGACGATCTGGGCGGCGAACGCGACGGGCCTGCACAACCTCTTCCGGCTCTCGTCGGACGCGTACGCCGAGGGCTGGCTGCAGAAGTGGCCCCGGATGGACAAGGAGACCATCGCCCAGTGGTCCGAGGGGCTCATCGCCTCCACCGGCTGCCCCTCGGGCGAGCTCCAGACCCGGCTGCGGCTCGGCCAGAAGGAAGAGGCGCTGAAGGCGGCCGCCGACTACCAGGACATCTTCGGCAAGGACCGCTACTTCCTGGAGCTGATGGACCACGGCATCGAGATCGAGAGCCGGGTCCGTGACGGCCTTCTGGAGATCGGCAAGAAGCTGGGCATCCCGCCGCTGGTCACCAACGACTCGCACTACACCTATGCGCACGAGGCGACCGCGCACGACGCGCTGCTGTGCATCCAGACCGGCAAGAACCTCTCGGACCCGGACCGCTTCCGCTTCGACGGCACCGGCTACTACCTGAAGTCCACGGACGAGATGTACGCCATCGACTCCTCGGACGCCTGGCAGGAGGGCTGCGCCAACACCCTCCTGGTGGCCGAGCAGATCGACACCACCGGCATGTTCGAGGCGAAGAACCTCATGCCGAAGTTCGACATCCCCGACGGCTTCACCGAGGTCACCTGGTTCAAGGAGGAGGTCCGGCGGGGGATGGACCGCCGCTTCCCGGGCGGCGTCCCCGAGGACCGGCAGAAGCAGGTCGAGTATGAGATGGACGTCATCATCCAGATGGGGTTCCCGGGCTACTTCCTCGTCGTCGCCGACTTCATCATGTGGGCGAAGAACCAGGGCATCGCGGTCGGCCCGGGGCGTGGCTCCGCGGCCGGTTCGATCGTCGCCTACGCGATGGGCATCACCGACCTCGACCCGATCCCGCACGGCCTGATCTTCGAGCGGTTCCTCAACCCCGAGCGCGTCTCCATGCCCGACGTCGACATCGACTTCGACGAGCGCAGGCGCGTCGAGGTGATCCGGTACGTCACCGAGAAGTACGGCGCCGACAAGGTCGCCATGATCGGCACCTACGGCAAGATCAAGGCGAAGAACGCCATCAAGGACTCCGCGCGCGTGCTGGGCTACCCGTACGCGATGGGCGACCGGCTCACCAAGGCCATGCCGGCCGACGTCCTGGGCAAGGGCATCGACCTCAACGGCATCACCGACCCCTCGCACCCGCGCTACAGCGAGGCGGGCGAGATCCGCGCGATGTACGAGAACGAGCCGGACGTCAAGAAGGTCATCGACACCGCCAAGGGCGTCGAGGGCCTGGTCCGGCAGATGGGCGTGCACGCGGCCGGCGTGATCATGTCCAGCGAGCCCATCGTCGACCACGCCCCGATCTGGGTGCGGCACACGGACGGCGTGACCATCACCCAGTGGGACTACCCGCAGTGCGAGTCGCTGGGCCTGCTGAAGATGGACTTCCTCGGCCTGCGCAACCTGACGATCATGGACGACGCCGTCAAGATGGTGAAGTCCAACAAGGGCGTCGACCTCGACCTGCTGGCCCTGCCGCTCGACGACCCGAAGACCTTCGAACTCCTCCAGCGCGGGGAGACCCTCGGCGTCTTCCAGTTCGACGGCGGCCCCATGCGCTCGCTGCTGCGTCTGATGAAGCCCGACAACTTCGAGGACATCTCCGCCGTCTCCGCGCTCTACCGTCCGGGCCCGATGGGCATGGACTCGCACACCAACTACGCGCTGCGCAAGAACAAGCTCCAGGAGATCACGCCGATCCACCCGGAGCTGGAGGAGCCCCTCGAAGAGGTCCTGGCCGTCACCTACGGTCTGATCGTCTACCAGGAGCAGGTGCAGAAGGCCGCCCAGATCATCGCCGGGTACTCGCTCGGCGAGGCCGACATCCTCCGCCGCGTGATGGGCAAGAAGAAGCCCGACGAGCTGGCGAAGAACTTCACCATCTTCCAGGCCGGCGCCAAGAAGAACGGCTACAGCGACGAGGCGATCAAGGCCCTGTGGGACGTGCTGGTCCCGTTCGCCGGCTACGCCTTCAACAAGGCGCACTCCGCCGCGTACGGCCTGGTCTCGTACTGGACCGCCTACCTGAAGGCGAACCACCCCGCCGAGTACATGGCCGGACTGCTCACCTCGGTCAAGGACGACAAGGACAAGTCGGCCGTCTACCTCAACGAGTGCCGGCGCATGGGCATCAAGGTGCTCCCGCCGAACGTCAACGAGTCGGTGCACAACTTCGCCGCCCAGGGCGACGACGTGATCCTCTTCGGCCTCGAGGCCGTCCGCAACGTCGGCACCAACGTGGTGGAGTCGATCATCAGGAGCCGCAAGGCCAAGGGCAAGTACGGCTCCTTCCCCGACTACCTCGACAAGGTCGAGGCCGTCGCCTGCAACAAGCGCACCACGGAGTCGCTGATCAAGGCGGGCGCGTTCGACACCCTGGGGCACACCCGCAAGGGTCTCACCGCGCACTTCGAGCCGATGATCGACAACGTGGTCGCGGTCAAGCGCAAGGAGGCCGAGGGACAGTTCGACCTCTTCGGCGGCATGGGCGAGGAGGAGACCAGCGAGCCGGGCTTCGGCCTGGACGTCGTCTTCACCGAGGACGAGTGGGACAAGACCTATCTGCTCGCCCAGGAGCGGGAGATGCTCGGTCTCTACGTCTCCGACCACCCGCTCTTCGGCCTGGAGCACGTGCTGTCCGACAAGGCGGACGCGGGGATCGCCCAGCTCACCGGGGGCGAGCACGCGGACGGCGCGGTGGTGACCATCGGCGGCATCATCTCCGGCCTGCAGCGCAAGATGACCAAGCAGGGCAACGCCTGGGCGATCGCCACCGTGGAGGACCTCGCGGGCTCCATCGAGTGCATGTTCTTCCCGGCGACCTACCAGCTCGTCTCCACCCAACTCGTCGAGGACGCCGTCGTCTTCGTCAAGGGCCGCCTCGACAAGCGCGAGGACGTGCCGCGGCTGGTCGCGATGGAGCTCCAGGTCCCGGACCTGTCGAACGCGGGCACCAACGCGCCCGTGATCCTCACCATCCCGGCGACCCGGGTCACCCCGCCGATGATCAACCGTCTCGGCGAGATCCTCACCCACCACAAGGGCGACAGCGAGGTCCGGATCAGGCTCCAGGGCCCGACGAAGACGACCGTCCTGCGTCTGGACCGGCACCGGGTCAAGCCCGACCCCGCTCTCTTCGGCGACCTGAAGGTCCTGCTCGGCCCGTCCTGCCTGGCGGGCTGACCGCGCGGGGAACACGACGCGACGAGGGGCGCATCCGGCACCGGATGCGCCCCTCGTGCATGCCGGGCCGCAACGGCCCGCGGTGCAGACGTCAGTTGTGGCCGAAGCGCTTCTGCCGGCCCTTGCGGGCGATGTCGGCAGGCGTCGCCTGGGCGATGCGCTGCTCGGTCTGCGACTCCATCGAGGACGGCTGTGCCGCCTGCGGACCACGCTCGGACTGCGGCTGCTTACGAACCTGCTTCTTGTTCTTGGCCATGGTGATCTGCCTCCTGTGGGGGATCTAGGGGCCAGGGCCGGGACCAGATTCACATAGGCTGACTTACAACGCATTTCGGATAATTACCGTCCGTGACAGGGGTCGTCGGAGTGTGGCGCCTCCAAACGCCACGCCGAAGATCGAGTTCCGGCCGTTAACCTCCGCGCGGTCGGGCAGACTCGAAGGAAGCCCGAAGCAAACCTCCCGGAAAGAGGGTGAGTCGTGTGGACCGCTGCATCGTCCTGGTGGACGCCGGGTATCTGCTGGGGGCGGCCGCGAGTCTCCTCGCCGGGGAACCCTCGCGATCCCGTATCACCGTCGACCACTCCGCGCTCGTCCAGGGCCTGCGCGAACAGGCCGAGTCCGAGACCGAGCGCCCGCTGCTGCGCATCTACTGGTTCGACGGCGCCCCGGACCGCGTCCCCCAGCCGGAGCACCGCAGACTGCGCGTGATGCCCCGGGTCACGGTCCGGCTGGGCGCCCTGACCCGCAGCGACGGACGGTGGGCCCAGAAGGGCGTCGACGCCGCCATGCACGCCGAGCTGACCGAGCTGGCCCGCAACCGCGCCTGCTCCGACGTCGTCCTCGTCACCGGCGACGGCGACCTGCTGCCGGGGATGATGGCCGCCAAGGAGCACGGCGTCGCCGTCCACCTCTGGGCCGTCCAGGCCGCCGACGGCGACTACAACCAGTCCGAGGACCTCGTCGCCGAGGCCGACGAGCGGCGCGTCCTGGACCGCATCTGGATCACCAAGGCGGTCCGCGCGAAGGAGCTCGGCGGGGTCTGCGCGCCGCCGCCCGCGCCCCGTCCCGAGATCGCCGCGATCCTCTCCGCTCCGCTGCCCGACTCCGGGCTCGCCCCCACCGTCGAGCGGCCCTCCGAGGAGGCCGAGCACCCCTCGGTGACCGCCGGCTCCGACACCGGCGCGCAGGACCGCGTCCCGGCCCCCAAGGGCGTCCCCACGCCCAAGGACCTCGCCGCTCTGCGGGCGCCGGGGTCGCCCGCCGTCCAGCATCCGGCCACCGCGACCCTGCGCTGGTCCTCCGACAAGGGCTGGGTCGACCGCCCCGGGGCCGCCCCCGAGCCCGCCGACGTCGCCTCCATGCCGACGCTCGCGCAGGTCACCACGGCGGAACAGCGGTGGGCCGACCGCGAGGAGGACATCACCACCGTCGGCGGCGACCCCTACGAGGTGGGACAGGTGTTCGCCCGCCGGTGGATGGCGCGCCTCGGCGACCAGAGCCATCTGCAGAAGCTGTCCGGCATGTACCCGCGCATCCCGCACCGCATCGACGGCGAGCTGCTGAGGTACGCGGCCCGCTTCGGTCTGCTCGCCCACAAGGACGACCAGATCGACGAGCACGACCGGTACGCCATCCGGGCGGGATTCTGGCGCGAGATCGACGTGCGCACGGCCGCCGGGCACGCTCCGGCGGCGGACTGAGCGGGCCGCCCGCGACGCCCCGACCGTGAGCGACGGCCCGCGACCCCGTACTCTCGTCCCTTGTGAGTACGCGCGCGGCACCGCCCCTCCGGCACGGGAACGAGGTCGTGTGTGCCGTGCGCGGTCTGACCAAGACCTATCCGGCGGTCCGCGGCCGGCGCGGCACTCCCGCGACACCCGAGGTCCGGGCCACCGACGACGTACGGCTGGACATCCGGCGCGGTGAGATCTTCGGGCTGCTCGGACCCAACGGCGCCGGCAAGACCACCCTCGTCCGGCAGATGACCGGGCTGATGCGTCCCGACGCGGGCAGCGTGGAGATCCTCGGCCACGACATCGTGCGTCACCCCGAGCGGGCCGCCCGCATCCTCGCCTACCTCGGCCAGGAGTCCACCGCCCTCGACGACCTCACCGTCTCCCTCGCCGCCGAGACCACCGCGCGGCTGCGCGGCCTCGACGTGCACACGGCACGCCGGGAGCGGGACGCCGTCCTCGACGAACTGGGCCTGACCCCGCTCGCCGGACGACCCCTGCGCAAACTGTCCGGCGGTCAGCGCCGGCTGGCCTGCTTCGCCGCCGTCCTGGTGGGGGAGCGGCCGCTGCTGGTGCTGGACGAGCCGACCACCGGCATGGACCCGGTGGCACGGCGGGCCGTGTGGGCCGCCGTGGACCGTCGGCGTGCGGAACGCGGCACGACCGTGCTGCTGGTCACCCACAACGTCATCGAGGCGGAGACCGTGCTCGACCGGGTCGCCGTCCTCGACCAGGGCAGGGTCATCGCCTGCGACACCCCCGCCGGCCTCAAGGAGCAGGTCGCCGACGAAGTCCGGGTCGAGCTGGTGTGGCGGGAGCGGGCGCCGCTGGACGTGCCCGAGGTCGCCGCGCTGCGCGAGCGGGCCCTGGAGTCGGGGCGTCGCTGGACGCTGCGGCTGGCCCCCGACGAGGCCCGCGCGGTCGTCGCCACCGTCACCGGCGGGGCCGCCTTCGCCGCGCTGGACGACTTCACCCTTGCCACGCCGAGCCTGGAGGACGTCTACCTGGCGCTCGGCGGGGCGGCGCGGCAGGGGCTGGTGCGGGCGTGAGCGCGGCGTGGACGGCGAGCGCCACGGGCGGCGGGCTGAGCGGGCGGGCCGCCGGGCCCGTATGGGACGGTATGAGAGCCGTAGGGAAGAGGAGCAGCGCCACGTGAGTGTCGTACCCGCCGAGGTTCTGCCGGGCGGCGCCCGGGCCGTCACCGAGACGCCCCGCGCCGCGGCCGCCGAACTCGCGCCGCGTGCCCGGCTGTGGCCGTCCCTCGTGGCCGTGTACCGGGCGCAGCTGTCCCGGGCGCGGGTGGCGCGCATCCCGCTGCTGTTCGTGGCGACCTTCCAGTCGGTCGGCATCCTGATCATGATGCGTGGCGTGGTGGACGGCGGAAACGAGGCGGAGGCCGTGGTGGCGGGCTCCGCGGTGCTCGTCGTGGCCTTCGTCGCGCTGAACCTGCTCGCGCAGTACTTCGGGCAGCTGCGGGCGAGCGGGGGGCTGGACCACTACGCGACCCTGCCCGTGCCGCCGGCCGCCGTCGTGCTGGGCGCGGCCGGGGCCTACGCCTCGTTCACCGTGCCGGGGACGCTGGTGACCGCGGTCTTCGGCTGTGCGCTGTTCGGGCTGCCGCTGACCCATCTGTGGGTGCTGGCGGCCGTCATCCCCCTGGCGGGCGCCGCGCTGTCCGGACTCGGCGCGGCCTTCGGGCTGCTCGCGCCGCGGCCGGAGCTGGCCACCGTGCTGGGGCAGCTCGGCATGTCGGCGGCGCTGCTGCTGGGCGTCCTGCCGCCGGACCGGATGCCGGAGGCGGTGCGTCTCGCCCGGGACCTGCTCCCGTCCACCTACGGGGTCGAGGCCTTCGCGCGGACCTTCGGGCCGCACCCCGACTGGGCGTTCGTGCTCGGCGACCTCGCCGTGTGCGCGGGCGTGGGCGTCGTCTCGCTGGCCGTCGCGACCTGGGCGTACCGCCGGGCCGCCGTCCGGTGACGCGCCGCACGGGCGCGCCTGGCACGATGTCAGTGTGACCGCACCGCTGACTCCGCCTCCGCCGCCGCACGAACCGTCTCCGCACGAGGCCTGGCCGCCGTCGTCCGGAGGGTACGCGGCCACCGCGCCCCACGACGGCGCGTACGGACAGGACGGGCCCGGGATGAAGACCGAACTGCGGGAAGCCGCCGTGATCACGGTGGGGGTCGCCCTCGTCGGGGTGCTGCTGGGGCTGCTGTGGGTGTGGCTGGCGCCGCAGGTGCCGCTCGTCGGCGAGCTGTCGGACGGCAGCTGGGTCGTCTACTTCAAGGACACCGAGGGGGAGCAGGCGATCGGGGTGGACGGCACGTTCACCCTGCTGGCCCTGGCCTGCGGCGCCGTGAGTGCGGCGGCGGTCTTCATGTGGCGGCGGCGCGGGGGAGTGCCCCTGGTGGTGGCGCTCGGCCTGGGCGGTCTTCTCGGCTCGCTGCTGGCCTGGCGGCTCGGGGTGTGGCTCGGGCCCGACTCCGATGTGATCGCGCACGCGCAGGCCGCCGGCAAGGGCGTCACGTTCTCGGCGCCGTTGAAGCTCGGGGCGAAGGGGGCGCTGCTGGCGTGGTCGCTGGCCGCGATGCTGGTGCATCTGGGGCTCACGGCGTTGTTCGGACCCCGGGATCCCGAGCCGTTCCCGCCGTACGGGGAGGCGCCGAAGGACGCGTACGGGGCGCCTACGGCGTAGGGGCGGGCAGCGGCGGGGGGCGGTTTTCGCCCCCGCCGCCCCTTCCCGTCCCGTCTCCAGGGGCGCTGCCCCTGCGGCCACCCCTCCAGGGCGCTCCGCCCCCTGGACCCCCGTCGGCCTGGACGGCCTCGTCCTCAAACGCCGGACGGGCTGGAAGGCCGGACGGGCTGGAAGGTGGGCCGGGGCGAAGGGGGAGTGGGGTCGGTCAGGGGCGGGCGATCGGGGCCAGCAGGGCGTCGGTCTGGGCGGTCAGGTCCGCCGGGGCGAGTTCGACCTCCAGGCCTCTGCGGCCCGCCGAGACGCAGATGGTGGCGTGCGTCGTCGCCGAGTCGTCCAGGACCGTGCGCAGTTTCCTGCGCTGGCCGAGCGGGGAGATGCCGCCGCGGACGTAGCCCGTGGTGCGTTCGGCGAGCGCCGGGTCGGCCATCGCCGCCCGTTTGCCGCCCACCGCCGAGGCCAGGGCCTTCAGGTCGAGGGAGCCCGCGACGGGGACCACCGCCACGGTCAGGGCTCCGTCCACGTCCGCGACCAGGGTCTTGAAGACGCGGTCGGGGGAGACGCCCATCGCCTCGGCCGCCTCCTCGCCGTAGGACGGGTGGCCCGGGTCGTGGTCGTAGGCGTGGACCGTGTAGTCCACGCCCGCCGCCGTCAGGGCCACCGTCGCGGGCGTGCCGCCGGACTGCTGCTGCTTCTTCGGCTTCTTCGCCATGGGGCCTTCAGTTGAGACTGGTCGGGGCGCGGGTCAGCTCCGCCGCGGGCAGCGAGGGCAGGCTGCGGATGATCGCCGTCTCGGCGCGCAGCACGGTCAGCTCGTCCCGCAGACGTGAGGCCGTGTCGGGGGCCTGCAGAAGGCGCTGCTTGCTCGGGACGTCCAGCATCATCGCCGCCGCCACCAGGTACGACACCACCGAGGGGTCGTCCGGCAGGTCCGCGCCGGTGGCCAGCGAGCGCTCGCGGGCGCCCGCCAGCCGCTTCTGGTACTGGCGGAAGGCGCGCAGTACGCCCTCGGCGAGGGCGCCCGCCTCGTCGCCCGGTTCCTCCGGCAGCTCCTGCAGCTCCGCCGTCAGGAACGGGCCCGACGCGTCCACCGACAGCAGCTTGACGCGGGTGGTGCCCGTCGCCAGCACCTCGAAGGTTCCGTCGGCGCGCTCGCGGATCGTCGCCGCGTCGGCCACGCAGCCCACGCCGTGGAACGTCCTGGCGGGGTCGTCGCCGAAACCGGCGGCCGGGCCGCGCTCGGTCACCGCCGTGCGGTCGGGGAGCCCCCGGGCGCTGGGCGCCACCTCGTGGCCGTCACGGATGGCCACGACGGCGAACCGGCGCGATTCGTCCTCGGGGGTCTTCAGAAGATCGCGCATCATGGCGCGATAGCGCTCCTCGAAGACGTTGAGCGGGAGCACGAGTCCCGGGAACAACACCGAGTTCAGCGGGAAGAGCGGCAGACGGACGGTGGTCACGACGCAGAAGCCTAATGGTCCAGCGGCCGGGCTCGTCCGCCGTGCCCGCCACCCGGCTGCCACGGGGGGTGGTCGGACGGCCCCGAGCGGACCTCCTCGCGCACGGCCAGGAAGTGGCCGAGGGGGTCGTCCGACAGCCGTCCCCACGGGAAGGAGGTGGCATACGGGCCGATCAGCAGCAGCTGGGCGAGGGCGTCGTCGCGGCGGTCCAGGCGGACCAGGACGTACGTCAGCACGTTGCGGATCTCGGCCGGCCACGGGTCGGCGGCCGGGAAACGCGCGGAGAGCGCGACGGCGCGGTCGGCGGCGGCGTCCAGCCGCTCGCGCGGCACCTCGGGCCCGCAGCCGTCCGTGAGATAGGCGAAGGCGGCCCGGGCCGGCAGTGCCTGGACCAGGGAACCGGCCGGCGCGTCCTGCGCGGCCCGGTCGGCGAAGTCGAAGCACTCGCGGTGGGAGCCGTGCCAGGACTCGGCCAGATAGCGCTTGGCGGCGACATGGCAGCCGTAGTGGTGCGGGGCGCGGCGCACCGCGGCAGCCCACAGCTCGCCGAAGTACTTGTGCCCGGCCCGGGAGCCGCGGGCGTGGTCCAGGGCTATCCGCCACGGCACCGGGTCGCGGACGTCGCTCTGCGCGGCGGCGGTGATCAGCGGGCTCACCTCGCGCAGCAGCTCGGCCCGGGCGGGCGACCCCCAGGCCCGCGCCACGGCGAGCTGGGCGGCCACGAGCAGGACGTCGGGGTCGCGCGGTGCGGCTGCGCGCCAGTCCTCGAACCACTCCGGGCGGGAGCGGGCGAAGGCGGCGAGCCGGGTCGTGTACCGGTCGCGGTACTCCCACTCGGCCCGTTCCCGGGTGTGGGCCAGCAGTTCGGCGGCGGGCGCGTAGGCGCCGAGGGCGGCGGCGACCAGGGCGGGCCCGAGTCGGTCGTCGGGCACGTCGAGGAGCACCTCGTCGTCGGCGGGGAGCCCGGCGGCGCTGTGGGGGGCGGCGATCCGTGCCTGCCGGGAGCTCCGGGAGGCACGGATGAACGGGGGGAGCAGAGCCATGGTGCCGACCATTGAAAAGCCGCGGCTTCAGATTGCGCCAGAGGCTTCACGCAACCTGCGGAAAGTTGTACGCCCCGAGGTCAAGGGATGGTAAAGGTGAGCGTTCAACAACTTTTTCCGTTGCGCACCCCTGCGGACCCGCTGTCCCTCAGCCCCGGCGCAGCAGTCTCGTCGCCCCCGCCGCCACGGCCGTCGCCAGGATCCAGCCGAGCAGGACCAGCGCCGTCGACAGCCACTGCCAGCCGCCGCTCAGCTGCCACTGGCCGACCTGCCCGAGGTCGATGACCGGCAGCAGCAGGTCGAGGGCGAACAGGGCCGGGTTCCAGGGCGGGTGCCCCTGCCGGTCGACGGGCGGGTGCGCGGCGTGGGCGAAGGCCAGCGAGCTCGCCGCCCACAGCACCGCCATCCACACCGCCGCGCGGCCCGGCCGGTATCCGTACGCGACCGTCCAGTCCTGCGCGTAGCCCCAGAGCTTCGCCGCCGGCGGCAGGGTCTCACGACGACGGCGCTGCTTGGCCAGCAGCACCTCGCGCGCGTCCTCGTCCTCCCCGCCGGTCCGCAGCACGGCCGCCAGCCGCTCGTACGGTTCCGGGGCGTACTCGGCCGTCGCCGCGGCCACCCAGCGCAACCGCTCGGCCAGCGGGAACGGTCCCTGCGGCACCAGGTTCTCGTACGCGAAGCCGCCCATGTGCAGCGCGCCCGGACCCGGCCAGGCACTCGCCCGGTCCACCAGGTTGATCACCCGGGCGCCGGACAGGACCACCTTGCCGCGCAGCGGCTGCTCGCCCAGGAAGCGCAGCTCGGGCGTCTGCACCCGGCGCAGCGACAGCTCCTGCTCGTCCGTGAGGACGAACCGGGCCCGCTCCAGGTCCACCGCGTCCCCGAACCGGCCGTCGTCCAGGCGTATCCCGCCCCGGCACTCGAAACGCTGGATGCGCGTCCCGCGGGCCGGGGTGACACCGCTCAGCGCGTGGCCGCCGACGCCGGCCGGGGTGAGGTACAGCGAACGCTCCACGGTCAGCTGGGGCGCGTTCAGCGCGAGCCGCGTGTACGGGTTGGCCAGCCGCGCCCCGCGCAGACTCAGCGACACGCCGATCTTGGCGCTGCGCAGGCTCAGCTCGCCGTGCGACTCGAGCAGTTCGGCCTGGAGGTCCTGGCCGACCGTCATGCCGTCGGCGGCGATGGACCGGCCGGTGCGGTCCCGGTAGACGATCGCCTGGTTCAGCAGCAGGTCGGTGCCGATGTGCGCGTCGGTGAGCCGCACGCCGTTGTGGAAGCGGCAGCGCGGGAGGTGCAGATCGCCCTCGGTGTGCACCCGCGCCGCCTCCAGCCGCGGCACCGAGCAGTCCACCATCCGCATGGTCGTGAACCGCGCCTCGGGCAGGAGCACGTCCCGCTCGAACCGGCAGCGCTTCATCTCCACGTACGGCACCACCGTGCCGCCCGCGAGATCCAGCGAGCCGCTGATCTGCACGCCGGCCAGCTTCATCGAGGCCACCCGGCCGGCCAGCGCCGGCGGCCCGTCCAGCAGCAGCCAGGCGACGATCCGGGCCCGCACCGTCCGCGCCCCGCCCCACGGATGGCCGCCGTGCGGATCGTCGACGACCGTGTCCCCGCTGCTCAGGTCGTACGCGCTGCCGTTGCGGAAGGCCTGCCACATGCCCGCCTCGGCCGCGGTCAGGTCGTCCGGCAGATCGCCGGCGCCGTCGGTGACCGCTGTCACCCGTCACCCCCTCCGTCACTCCTGGGTTTCGCACGGCTGTTCTGCCCGCTGAGTGACCCCCCGAACACCCAACGTGAAGGCGATCTTCCGAGTTCCGGCCACGGTCTGTATCAGCCATTGATACGCGCGGACGACGCCCGATCCCGGTCTGAGAGAATTGGCCACGTGATCTCCCGAATCGATCTGCGCGGCGACGCCCTTCCCGAGGGACCCGCCCTGCGCGACCTGCTGCCCCGAGCCGACTTCGACGTCTCGGCCGCCCTCGAGAAGGTGCGTCCGATCTGCGAGGCCGTGCATCATCGTGGCGACGCGGCGCTGATCGACTTCGCCGAGAGGTTCGACGGGGTGCGGCTGGAATCCGTACGGGTCCCGGCCCGCGCGATCGCCGACGCGCTGGACGGGCTCGACCCCGACGTGCGCGCGGCCCTGGAGGAGTCCATCCGCCGCGCCCGCCTCGTCCACCGCGAGCAGCGCCGTACGACCCACACGACGCAGGTCGTGCCCGGCGGCGCCGTGACCGAGAAGTGGGTGCCCGTCGACCGGGTCGGTCTGTACGCGCCCGGCGGCCGCTCGGTCTACCCGTCCTCCGTGGTGATGAACGTGGTGCCCGCCCAGGAGGCGGGCGTCGAGTCCATCGCCCTGGCCTCGCCCGCCCAGGCCGAGTTCGCAGGCCTGCCCCACCCGACGATCCTCGCCGCCTGCGCCCTGCTCGGCGTCGACGAGGTGTACGCGGCCGGTGGCGCGACCGCCGTCGCGATGTTCGCGTACGGCACGGAGTCCTGCGCGCCCGCGAACATGGTCACCGGCCCCGGCAACATCTGGGTCGCCGCCGCCAAGCGCTACTTCGCCGGCAGGATCGGCATCGACGCCGAAGCGGGACCGACCGAGATCGCCGTCCTCGCCGACGCCACGGCCGACCCCGTGCACGTCGCCGCCGACCTGATCAGCCAGGCCGAACACGACCCGCTGGCCGCCGCCGTCCTGGTCACCGACTCCGTCGAGCTGGCGGACGCGGTCGCCAGGGAACTGGAGCCGCAGGTCGCGGCCACCAAGCACGTCGAGGACCGGATCGTCCCGGCGCTCGCCGGCCGGCAGTCCGCGATCGTGCTGGTCGACGGCGTCGAGGAGGGTCTGCGGGTGGTCGACGCCTACGGCGCGGAGCACCTGGAGATCCAGACGGCGGACGCCGCCGCCGTGGCCGACCGGGTGCGGAACGCGGGCGCGATCTTCGTCGGGCCCTGGGCGCCGGTCTCGCTCGGCGACTACGCGGCCGGCTCCAACCACGTGCTCCCCACGGGTGGCTGCGCCTGCCACTCCTCCGGGCTGTCCGTGCAGTCCTTCCTCCGCGGCATCCACATCGTCGACTACACGCGCGACGCGCTCGCCGAGGTCGCGCACCACGTGGTGACGCTGGCGGAGGCGGAGGACCTGCCCGCCCACGGGGCGGCGATCAAGGCGCGGTTCGCATGGAAGGTGCCGACGAGCAAGTGAGCTTCGGAATCGACGATCTCCCCGTACGGGACGAGCTGCGCGGCAAGTCCCCCTACGGCGCGCCCCAGTTGGACGTCCCCGTACGGCTGAACACGAACGAGAACCCCTACCCGCTGCCCGAGCCGCTGGTCGAGCGGATCGCCGAGCGGGTGCGCGACGCGGCCCGCGAGCTCAACCGGTACCCGGACCGCGACGCCGTGGAGCTGCGGACGCAGCTGGCGAAGTACCTCAGCGACACGACTGGGCACGAGGTCGCCGCGGGCAACGTGTGGGCCGCCAACGGCTCCAACGAGGTCCTCCAGCAGCTGCTGCAGACCTTCGGCGGACCCGGCCGCACGGCCATCGGCTTCGAGCCGTCGTACTCGATGCACGCTCTCATCGCCCGCGGCACCGGGACCGGGTGGATCTCCGGGCCGCGAGGCGCCGACTTCACCGTCGACCTCGCGGCCGCCGAGAGGGCCATCGCCGAGCACCGCCCCGACGTCGTCTTCGTCACCACCCCCAACAACCCCACCGGCACCGCGGTCCCGGCCGAGACGGTCCTCGCACTGTACGAGGCCGCCCAGGCCGCGAAGCCGTCGATCGTCGTGGTCGACGAGGCGTACATCGAGTTCAGCCACGGCGACTCGCTGCTGCCGCTGATCGAGGGCCGGCCGCACCTCGTCGTGTCGCGCACGATGTCGAAGGCCTTCGGCGCGGCGGGCCTGCGCCTCGGGTACCTCGCCGCGCACCCGGCGGTGGTGGACGCCGTCCAGCTGGTCCGGCTGCCCTACCACCTGTCGGCGGTCACCCAGGCGACCGCGCTGGCCGCCCTGGAACACACCGACACCCTGCTGAAGTACGTCGAACAGCTGAAGTCGGAGCGGGACCGCCTGGTGGGCGAACTGCTCGCGGCCGGCTACGAGGTCACGCCGTCCGACGCCAACTTCGTGCAGTTCGGGCGGTTCGACGACGCCCACGCGGTGTGGCGGCAGATCCTCGACCGGGGCGTCCTGGTCCGGGACAACGGGGTGCCCGGCTGGCTTCGGGTCACCGCCGGAACCCCCGAAGAGAACGACGCGTTCCTCGACGCGGTCCGTGAACTGAAGAAGGAGACGAGCGCATGACTCGCGAAGGCCGCGTCGGAAGAATCGAGCGCACCACGAAGGAGACCTCGGTCCTCGTCGAGATCGACCTCGACGGTTCCGGCAAGGTCGACGTGTCGACCGGTGTCGGCTTCTACGACCACATGCTCGACCAGCTCGGCCGGCACGGTCTGTTCGACCTGACCGTGAAGACCGACGGCGACCTGCACATCGACTCGCACCACACCATCGAGGACACCGCCCTCGCGCTGGGCGCCGCCTTCAAGCAGGCCCTCGGCGACAAGGTGGGGATCTACCGCTTCGGCAACTGCACGGTCCCGCTGGACGAGTCCCTCGCCCAGGTCACCGTCGACCTCTCCGGCCGCCCCTACCTCGTGCACACCGAGCCCGAGAAGATGGCGCCGATGATCGGCGAGTACGACACGACGATGACCCGGCACATCCTGGAGTCGTTCGTCGCCCAGGCGCAGATCGCGCTGCACGTGCACGTGCCCTACGGGCGCAACGCGCACCACATCGTGGAGTGCCAGTTCAAGGCGCTGGCCCGGGCCCTGCGCTACGCGTCCGAGCGCGACCCGCGCGCGGCCGGCATCCTCCCCTCCACGAAGGGCGCGCTGTAAAGCCATGACCGGACTGTCGACCATCCTGATCGTCGTCGGCCTCTTCCTGGCCGGCGGCATCTACTCCTTCGTCAAGCAGCAGATGCCCCGGAGCCTGATCGTGCTGCTCTCGATAGGGGCCGCGATGTGCCTCGTCGCCGGTGTGATGCGGCTGGAGGTGTGGAATTGAGCAGCGCGAACGGCGCGAAGAAGGTCGTGGTCTTCGACTACGGCTTCGGCAACGTCCGCTCCGCCGAGCGCGCCCTCGCGCGCACCGGCGCGGACGTCGAGATCACCCGTGACTTCGACACCGCGATGAACGCCGACGGACTGCTGGTGCCGGGCGTCGGCGCCTTCGCCGCCTGCATGCGCGGCCTGAAGGAGGCCCGCGGCGACTGGATCATCGGCCGCCGGCTCTCCGGCGGACGGCCGGTCATGGGCATCTGCGTCGGCATGCAGATCCTGTTCGAGCGCGGCATCGAGCACGGCGTGGAGACCGAGGGCCTCGACGAGTGGCCCGGCGCCGTCGAGCCGCTGCAGGCGGACGTCGTGCCGCACATGGGCTGGAACACCGTGGACGCCCCGGCCGACTCCCAGCTGTTCGCCGGCCTCGACGCGGACGCCCGCTTCTACTTCGTGCACTCCTACGCCGTCCACGACTGGTCCCTGGAAGTGCTCAACCCGGCGATGCGCGCCCCCAGGGTGACCTGGGCGACGCACGGCGAGCCGTTCGTGGCCGCCGTGGAGAACGGCGCCCTGTGGGCCACGCAGTTCCACCCCGAGAAGTCCGGCGACGCCGGAGCCCAGCTCCTCACCAACTGGATCGGAACACTGTGAGCAAGCTCGAACTCCTCCCCGCCGTCGACGTCCGCGACGGCCAGGCCGTCCGTCTCGTGCACGGCGAGTCCGGGACCGAGACCTCCTACGGCTCTCCGCTCGAGGCGGCCCTCGCCTGGCAGCGGTCGGGCGCCGAGTGGCTGCACCTGGTCGACCTGGACGCCGCGTTCGGCACCGGCGACAACCGCGCGCTGATCGCCGAGGTCGCGAAGGCGATGGACATCAAGGTGGAGCTCTCCGGCGGCATCCGCGACGACGACACCCTCGCCGCCGCCCTCGCCACCGGCTGCACGCGGGTGAACCTGGGCACGGCCGCCCTGGAGACGCCCGAGTGGGTCGCCAAGGTCATCTCCGAGCACGGGGACAGGATCGCGGTCGGTCTGGACGTCCGCGGCACCACCCTGCGCGGCCGCGGCTGGACCCGCGACGGAGGCGACCTCTACGAGACGCTGGCCCGTCTCGACCAGGAGGGCTGCGCGCGGTACGTGGTCACCGACATCGCCAAGGACGGCACCCTGCAGGGCCCGAACCTCGAGCTGCTGAAGAACGTCTGCGCGGTCACCGACCGGCCCGTCGTCGCCTCCGGCGGCGTGTCGTCGCTGGACGACCTCCGGGCCATCGCCGAGCTGGTCCCGCTCGGCGTCGAGGGCTCCATCGTCGGCAAGGCGCTGTACGCGAAGGCGTTCACCCTGGAAGAGGCCCTGGAAGCGGTGGCCCGGTGAGCGAGGTGCGCCGGATCGGGTCCGGCGGACCCTGGGAGGAGGCCTTCGGCTACTCCCGCGCGGTGCAGCTGCCGGGCGGGCTGGTGCTCGTCTCCGGCTGCACCTCCGTGGTGGACGGCGAGATCGCCGCCGGGGGGCCGTACGAGCAGACGATCAACGCCTTCAACGTGGCCTTCGCCGCGCTGGAGAAGCTGGGGCTCGGCCGCGACGACGTCGTCCGCACGCGCATGTACCTCACCCACGCGCGGGACGTCGACGACATCGGGCGCGCCCACAAGGAGCTGTTCGACGCCGTCCGGCCGGCCGCGTCCATGGTCATCGTGTCCGGCTTCGTGGACCCGAGCCTGGTCGTCGAGGTCGAGGTCGAGGCGTTCCGCTCGGGCGGCGAAGAGGAGGTGTCCGCGCCATGACGCTGGCCGTACGAGTCATCCCCTGCCTGGACGTGGACGCCGGCCGGGTGGTCAAGGGCGTCAACTTCCAGAACCTGCGCGACGCGGGCGATCCCGTCGAGATGGCCAAGGTGTACGACGCCGAGGGCGCCGACGAGCTGACGTTCCTGGACATCACCGCCTCCTCCGGCAACCGCGAGACGACGTACGACGTGGTGCGCCGCACCGCCGAGCAGGTGTTCATCCCGCTGACCGTGGGCGGCGGGGTCCGCACCCCGGAGGACGTCGACAAGCTGCTGCGGGCCGGCGCCGACAAGGTGGGCGTCAACACCGCCGCGATCGCCCGCCCGGAGCTGATCAGGGAGATCGCCGAACGGTTCGGGCGGCAGGTGCTGGTCCTGTCGGTGGACGCCCGGCGCACGGAGTCGGGCTCCTTCGAGGTGACGACCCACGGCGGCCGCCGTGGCACCGGCATCGACGCCGTCGAGTGGGCGCACCGGGCGGCGGAGCTGGGCGCCGGCGAGATCCTGCTCAACTCGATGGACGCGGACGGCACGAAGGACGGCTACGACCTGGAGATGATCGCCGCGGTGCGCAAGCACGTGACGGTCCCGGTGATCGCCTCCGGCGGCGCAGGCCGGCTCACGGACTTCGCGCCGGCCGTCGAGGCGGGCGCGGACGCGGTGCTCGCGGCGTCCGTCTTCCACTTCGGCGACCTGCGGATCGGCGAGGTCAAGCAGACCCTGCGCGAAGCGGGACACCCGGTGCGGTGACGCCGGTGGACGCGCTCCGCGACGCGCGGCGCTCCTGACACGCGGTAAGCCCCGGTCGCCTGGCGGCCGGGGCTTACTCGCGCCGAAACAGGAAAGAGAAGTTGCGCAAAAAATATTGCGCAACTATTCCTTCCTGTCTACGGTGGGAGGCATGACAGACAGGGAGCGCAATCGCCGGATCACGGACCTGGGCACGCTGAAGGCGCTCGCCCACCCCCTCCGGATGCAGCTGTACCGCGGGCTGACCGTCGCCCGCGTCGCCACCGCCTCCCACCTCGCCGACCAGGTCGGCGAGGCCGTCTCGCTCGTCAGCTACCACCTGCGCAAGCTCGCCGAGCACGGGCTCATCGAGGAGGCCGAGCCGCAGAGCGCGGACGGCCGCGAGCGCTGGTGGCGGCTCGCCTCCGACGGCGTGAGCATCCGCGACGAGGACTTCCGCGACGCCCCGGAGAAGGCGGCCGCGCACACCGCGGCCAGCCGGCTCTTCGCCGAGGACCGCATGGACATGTACCGCCGCTGGCTCGACGAGCGGACCCACTGGGGCCCCGAGTGGAACCGCAGCGCCGAGTCCTCCGAGTCCATCCTGCGGCTCACCGCGGACGAACTGGCGGAGCTCAACGCCGAGATGCTCGCGCTCCTGCGCAGGTACGACGAGCGGGGCAGGGCCGCCGAGGCCGCTCGGCCCGGCGAGGCGGCCGAGGGCCGGGAGAACGTCTCGGTGCACACGTACGCGTTCCCGTTCCGTGCCTGATCCCTCGCTCGGCGGCGGCCCCGGCTCCGATGCCGCGTCGGGCACCGCCTCCGCCCCCGCCTTCGATGCCGTACCCGATTCCGTGCCGGATTCCGTGCCGGATTCAGTGCCGGATTCCACGTCCGATTCCGTGTCCGCTCCCGTGGGAGAGAGGCTGCCGGTGACCACCGCCACGCACGAGACCGTCCAGCGCACAGCCCCCGAACCCCCCGCCCCCGAACCCGCCGCCCACCGCGACCCCAACGTGCTGCGCTGGCTCACCGCCTACACCGCCTCCATGGTCGGCGACAGCGTCTACTACATCGCCCTGTCGTGGGCCGCCGTACAGGCCGGCACCCCCGCACAGGCCGGGCTGGTGATGACGGCGAGCGCGGTGCCGCGGGCCCTGCTGATGCTGGGCGGGGGAGTGATCGCCGACCGGCTGGGCCCGCGCCGGGTCGTCATCGGCAGCGACGCGGTGCGCTGCGCGGCCGTCCTGGCAGTGGCCGCGCTGCTGTACGCGACGACTCCCGGCCTGTGGCCGCTCGCCCTGCTCGCCCTGGTCTTCGGCGCCGTCGACGCCGTCTTCATGCCGGCCGTGGGCGCGCTCCCCGCGCGCGTGACGAGCCGCGGGCAGCTCGCGCGCGTCCAGGGCATGCGCGGCCTCGCCATCCGGTTCGCGAGCGTCGTCGGCGGGCCGCTCGGCGGTCTCGGGGTGGCGGTCGGCGGAGCGGCCGCCGCGTTCGCCCTGGCGGGGCTGCTGATAGCGGTCTCGGTGCCGCTGCTGTGCTCCGTGCGCATCCGCGAGCTGCCCGCCGACGACAAGGCGGCCGCCGGCGGCACCGCCCGGAGCGATCTGCTGGCGGGCCTGCAGTACGTGCGCCGCCACCGCGTCCTCGCCCCGCTGCTGCTGGCCATCGCCCTCGGCGACCTGGGCTTCGTCGGGCCCCTCAACGTGGGCCTGACCCTGCTGGCCGACGAACGCGGCTGGGGCGCCGCAGGCATGGGGTGGGTGCTCTCCGGGTTCGGCGTCGGCGCGGGCGCCGCCTCGCTGCTGCTGACCCTGCGGGGACGGCTCCCGCGCGCAGGCCGGCTGGCCGGCTCGTCGCTCCTGGCGGGCTCCGTGGCCATCGGCGGCCTCGCCTTCGCGCCCACCCTCGTCTCCGCCGTCGGCACGGCCCTGCTGATCGGGCTGCTCGCCGGGCTCAGCGGCGCCGTGTGCGGAGCCCTGCTGCAGACCCAGGCCGACCCGGCCTACCTGGGCCGCGTCACCGCCGTCTCCGGTCTCGTCAGCGTCGGCCTCACCCCGCTCAGCATGCCGGTGTCGGCCGCGGCCGTCGGAGCCTGGGGCACCGGACCCGTCTTCGTCGTCAGCGCCGCCGTCTGCGCACTGGGCGGGGTCGTGGCCCTGAGCGTGCGCACCCTGCGCCGCGCCGAACTGCCGCGCTGACCCCACCCCATGGGGCCGGGCCGCCGACGCCCGGCTGCCGGCCCGCGCGGCTCAGATGCCGAGCTGCTTGCCGCCGTGCAGCCGGTCGATCGCTTCCTTCTCGCCGTCCAGCTCCACCACGGCGGCGCTCTGCCGGCCGTACAGGAACAGCAGCAGCTCCGACGGCTCACCCGTCGCCGTCACGACCGGCGTGCCACGGTTGGCGACCGCCGTACGGCCGTCCGGACGGCGCAGGACCAGGCCCGTCGGGGTGCCGCGGCCCATCAGGCGCGCGGTGCGCTCCAGACGCGACCACAGCGCGTCCTGGAAGACCGGGTCGAGCTCACGCGAGGACCAGTCGGGCCTGGCCCGGCGGACGTCCTCCGTGTGCACGTAGAACTCGATGGTGTTCGACGCCTCGTCGAGCTGCTTGAGCTGGAACGGGGAGAAACGCGGCGGACCCGTGCGGATCAGCTGGATCAGCTCGTCGTACGGCTTCGCGGCGAACTCCTCCATCACCCGGTCCAGGCGCGACGCGAGCTGCTTGATCAGGATGCCCCCGGCAGCGTCCGGACGGCGTTCGCGCACCACCACGTGCGCGGCCAGGTCACGGGTCTGCCAGCCCTCGCAGAGCGTGGGCGCCTCAGGGCCCGCGGTCTCCAAGAGGTCGGCGAGCAGGAGCCGTTCACGCTTCGCGAAAGTGGACATGCGGCCAGCCTACGACCCCGCGCACGGTCCGCCCAGTGGACACCGCGCCGTCACCGTCAGTGGCGCGCGGCACAATGGCAGGCATGACCAGCACGCCCACGCCCAGCAGCCTGGACCCCGACATCGCCGCGCGTCTCAAGCGCAGCCCCGACGGGCTCGTCCCCGCCATCGCCCAGCAGTACGACACCGGTGAGGTGCTCATGCTCGGCTGGATGGACGACGAGGCGCTGCACCGCACGCTCACCACCGGCCGCTGCACCTACTGGTCGCGCAGCCGCCGCGAGTACTGGGTCAAGGGCGACACCTCCGGCCACGTCCAGCAGGTCAGGTCAGTGGCCCTCGACTGCGACGCCGACACCGTGCTCGTCCAGGTCGACCAGACCGGCGCCGCCTGCCACACCGGCGCGCGCACCTGCTTCGAGGTGGACGTGCTCCTGAAGGACGCCGCCGACGCCGCGAACGCCGATTCCGGCGTCCCGGCCGCGGATCAGTAAGGTCAGCCGCCATGGACCTCGAGACGTTCCGCAAGCTGGCCACCGACCGGCGGGTCATCCCGGTCACCCGCAAGCTCCTCGCCGACGGCGACACCCCGGTCGCGCTCTACCGCAAGCTCGCCGCCGAGCGCCCCGGCACCTTCCTCCTGGAGTCCGCGGAGAACGGCCGCTCCTGGTCCCGGTACTCCTTCGTCGGCGTCCGCAGCTCCGCCACGCTCACCGCACGCGACGGCCAGGCCCACTGGCTCGGCGCCCCGCCCGTCGGCGTCCCCGCCGAGGGCGACCCGCTCGCCGCGCTGCGCGCCACCGTCGAGACCCTGCACACCCCCCACCAGGAGGGCCTGCCGCCCTTCACCGGCGGCATGGTCGGCTACCTCGGATACGACATCGTGCGCCGCCTGGAGAAGATCGGCCCCGGCGAGCGCGACGACCTGAAGCTGCCCGAGCTGACGATGCTGCTCACCAGCGACCTCGCCGTCATGGACCACTGGGAGGGCTCCGTCCTGCTGATCGCCAACGCGATCAACCACAACGACCTCGACACCGGCGTCGACGAGGCCCACGCCGACGCGGTCGCCCGGCTGGACGCCATGGAGGCCGACCTCTCCCGCGCCGTCGCCCAGCCGCCGGCCGTCCTGCCGCCCTCCGAACTGCCCGAGTACACCGCCCTGTGGGGCGGCCCCGACTTCCGGGCGGCCGTCGAGGACGTCAAGGAGCGCATCCGCGCGGGCGAGGCCTTCCAGGTCGTCCCCTCCCAGCGCTTCGAGACGGCCTGCACCGCGAGCGCGCTGGACGTCTACCGGGTCCTGCGGGCCACCAACCCCTCCCCGTACATGTACCTGTTCCGCTTCGACGGCTTCGACGTCGTGGGCTCCTCCCCGGAAGCCCTGGTCAAGGTCGAGGACGGACGGGCCATGGTCCACCCCATCGCCGGCACCCGGCACCGGGGCGCCACCCCGCAGGAGGACCAGGCGCTCGCCGACGAGCTGCTCGCCGACCCCAAGGAGCGCGCCGAGCACCTCATGCTCGTCGACCTGGGCCGCAACGACCTGGGGCGGGTCTGCGAGCCCGGCTCGGTCGAGGTCGTCGACTTCATGTCCGTCGAGCGGTACTCGCACGTGATGCACATCGTCTCCACCGTCACCGGCCAGGTCGCCGCCGGCCGCACCGCTTTCGACGTCCTCACCGCCTGCTTCCCCGCCGGCACCCTCTCCGGCGCCCCCAAGCCGCGCGCCATGCAGATCATCGACGAACTGGAGCCGTCCCGACGCGGCCTGTACGGCGGCTGCGTGGGCTACCTGGACTTCGCGGGGGACTCCGACACGGCCATCGCCATCCGCACGGCCCTGCTGCGCGACGGCACCGCCTACGTCCAGGCCGGCGCCGGCATCGTCGCCGACTCCGACCCGGTCGCCGAGGACCAGGAGTGCCGCAACAAGGCGGCGGCCGTCCTGCGCGCCGTCCACACCGCCAACCGCCTCGGCGACCGGAGCGCCTGAGCAGGCCGGCGGCCGGGGCGTCCGCCGCCCGATAGGACGCGTCTCACTGAACCCCGGGTGACGTATCGCCCCGGGTTCAGGCGATAGTGGAGTACGTGACTGCTGCTCCTGACCCCCGTTCCGAGACCGCGTCCGCCCGGTCGGGCCGCCGGAGCCTCGCCCTCGCCCTGCTGTGCGGCGCGCTGGGCGCGGCCGTGGCCCTGCTGTCCACCCGACAGCGCTGGTCGGAGGGCACGGCCACGGTGGCCGGCGGCGCCTTCCCGCTGACCGCCAGGGGCAGCGACGTGACGGGCGTGCCCGCGGCGCTCGCGATAGTCGGCCTCGCCGCGCTCGTCGCCGTCTTCGCCGTCCGCCGCACGGGCCGCCTCGCCGTCTCCGTGCTGCTCGCGCTGTCCGGCGCCGGAATCATGGCCACCGCCCTGATCGGCGCGCGCGACGGCTCCGCGCTCGACGAGCAGGCCGCCAAGGCCTCCGGTGACACCTCGGCCACCGTCGCCTCGTTCACCCACACCGCCTGGCCCTACGCGGCGGCCGCGGGCGGCGCCCTGATCCTTCTCGCGGGCCTTCTCGCCCTGCGCTACGGTCGCCGCTGGCCCGCCATGTCGGGCCGCTACGAACGTGACGGCACGCCCCGTCCCCGGCGCGCCGCCAGGCCCGCCGACCCGGACCGGCCCGAAGAGATGTGGAAGGCTCTGGACCGGGGCGAGGACCCGACCGGCGCCGGCCCCGCCTGACAGGCCCCTGACCAGGTCGCCGTCCCGGGCCGCCGATGTGGCGCATCCGACGCGACCGGATCCCACCCCCGCGTCCGTCAGACGTGCGCGTACGGGACAATGGACGACGAGCGTCCGGCTCGGACGGACACAGAGACAGCAATGAGGAGCAAGTCATGGCGGGCAGCAGCCACGGACACACCCCGGCCGCCTGGACCGGTGTCACCATCGCCATCATCGGGTTCACCGTCGCGGGCGCGTTCATGGTGATGGCCGAGCCGCTCGGCTTCTGGGCCGGCATGGCGATCGTGGCGCTCTCCGGATTCGTCGGCCTCGCCATGCGGGCGGCGGGCCTGGGCCGGCCGAAGACCGCGGCCCAGCCGGTGCACCAGACGACGGCCACGGCAACGGCCACCCGCGAGCCGGCGGGCGCCGAGGGCTGAGCGACCCGTACCTCCCGAGGGGCGGCCGGTGGTCAACCGGCCGCCCCTCACCCGTGCGCGGCCGCCCCCGCACGCGCGCGTGCGGCCCCGGCGGGGCACAATGCGAACCGTGAACGCCGACAGCCGCAGCGTGACGACCACCGCCCTCGGACGCCTGGCCGTGCCCGCCGGCATCCTCGCGGCCGTCGCCGGGGCCTTCGCCTACGTCGGGGCCGTCGACCCCAACGAACCCGGCCACTACCCGGCCTGCCCCCTGCTGCGCTACACGGGCCTGTACTGCCCCGGCTGCGGAGGCCTGCGCAGCGCGCACGCCTTCGTGCACGGCGACCTGCAGACCGCCCTGCACGACAACGCGCCGGCCGTCGTCGCCTTCCTCGGCTTCGCCGTCGTGTGGACCGTCTGGGTGGTCCGCGTGGCGCGCGGCCGGCCCGTGCGCGTCGACCCCACCTCCGTGCAGCTGTGGACGCTGGGCGCGTTGCTGCTGGTCTTCACGGTTGTCCGGAACCTGCCGTTCGGCGGCTGGCTACACCCTTGATCGACAGGGCGATGTCCAGGTAGTGGGACCGCCGTCAACCGGATGCGAGGCCATCGCCCCGCTCCGGATACCATCGAGTGACCATCTGTTTCTCCCTCGGTCGCGAAAAGCGCCGACCGTCTCTCAGCCGGAAGGGGGCCGCTCGCGTGAGTGTGCTCGACGAGATCATCGACGGAGTCCGTGCCGACCTCGCGGAGCGGCAGGCGCGCGTCAGCCTCGACGAGCTCAAGGAGCTGGCGGCCAAGGCCCCCGCCGCCAAGGACGGCGTCGCGGCGCTCCGCGGTGACGGCGTCAAGGTGATCTGCGAGGTCAAGCGCTCCAGCCCGTCCAAGGGCGCGCTGGCCGCGATCGCCGACCCCGCCGGCCTCGCCGCCGACTACGAGGCGGGCGGCGCGGCGGTCATCTCCGTCCTCACCGAACAGCGCCGGTTCGGCGGCTCGCTCGCCGACCTCGAGGCGGTCCGCGCCCGGGTGGACATCCCCGTCCTGCGCAAGGACTTCATCGTCACCTCGTACCAGCTGTGGGAGGCCCGCGCGTACGGCGCCGACCTCGCGCTGCTCATCGTGGCCGCCCTGGAGCAGTCGGCTCTCGAGTCGCTGATCGAGCGTGCCGTCTCCATCGGTCTCACCCCGCTCGTCGAGGTCCACGACGAGGACGAGGTGGAGCGCGCCGTCGACGCGGGCGCCAAGGTGATCGGCGTCAACGCGCGCAACCTGAAGACCCTCGAGGTAGACCGGGGCACCTTCGAGCGGGTGGCCCCCGAGATCCCGGCGAGCATCGTCAAGATCGCCGAGTCCGGGGTGCGAGGTCCGCACGACCTCATCGCGTACGCCAACGCCGGCGCCGACGCGGTCCTCGTCGGCGAGTCCCTGGTGACCGGCCGCGACCCCAAGACCGCGGTGGCCGACCTGGTGGCGGCGGGCGAGCACCCCGCACTGCGCCACGGCCGGGGCTGATCTCCCGCTAGGCTTGCCCCGATGACTCCGACGACCCCCGCGACCGCCACGGACCGGTACGCCCGCCTCGCGCGCGGCTGCCGCCCCCGTGGCTGCCGCGCGCCCGCCCGCCGGGTGCACGGCCGACGCGTGCGGTACGTCATCGGGGACGAACCCGGCCAGGTGAACGGCATGCGATGGCAGCGGCGCCCCCCAGGGGCGCGGGGTACTGCGCGACAGGCAACCGACGGCCGCTAGCCGTCCGTCCGACGACCCCGCCCCCACGGCGTTTCGTGTCCGCACACCAAACCGTCTCACCGTGAGGTTTCCGCATGCCCAGCGAGTTCTTCATTCCCGACCCCGAGGGTCAGGTCCCCACCGTCGAGGGCTACTTCGGCGCGTTCGGCGGCAAGTTCATCCCGGAGGCCCTCGTCGCCGCCGTGGACGAGGTGGCCGTCGAGTACGACAAGGCCAAGCACGACCCCGAGTTCGCCCGTGAGCTCGACGACCTGCTCGTGCACTACACCGGCCGCCCCAGCTCCCTCACCGAGGTGCCGAGGTTCGCCGAGCACGCCGGCGGCGCCCGGGTGTTCCTCAAGCGCGAGGACCTCAACCACACCGGCTCCCACAAGATCAACAACGTGCTCGGCCAGGCGCTGCTCACCCGGCGCATGGGCAAGACCCGCGTGATCGCCGAGACCGGCGCGGGCCAGCACGGCGTCGCCACGGCCACCGCCTGCGCCCTCTTCGGGCTCGAGTGCACCATCTACATGGGTGAGATCGACACCCAGCGCCAGGCCCTCAACGTGGCCCGGATGCGCATGCTGGGCGCCGAGGTCGTCGCCGTGAAGTCCGGCAGCCGCACCCTGAAGGACGCCATCAACGAGGCGTTCCGCGACTGGGTCGCCAACGTCGACCGCACCCACTACCTGTTCGGCACGGTCGCCGGACCGCACCCCTTCCCGGCCATGGTCCGCGACTTCCACCGGGTCATCGGCGTCGAGGCCCGCCGCCAGATCCTGGAGCGCGCCGGACGCCTGCCCGACGCGGCCGTCGCCTGCGTCGGCGGCGGCTCCAACGCCATCGGCCTCTTCCACGCCTTCATCCCGGACGCCGGCGTGCGTCTGATCGGCTGCGAGCCGGCCGGGCACGGCATCGAGACGGGCGAGCACGCGGCGACCCTGACCGCGGGCGAGCCCGGCATCCTGCACGGGTCGCGCTCCTACGTCCTCCAGGACGACGAGGGCCAGATCACCGAGCCGTACTCCATCTCGGCGGGCCTGGACTACCCGGGCATCGGCCCCGAGCACTCCTACCTCAAGGACACCGGCCGCGGCGAGTACCGCGCCGTCACCGACGACGCGGCCATGCAGGCGCTGCGCCTGCTGTCGCGCACCGAGGGCATCATCCCGGCCATCGAGAGCGCCCACGCGCTGGCCGGCGCCCTGGAGGTCGGCAGGGAACTCGGCCCGGACGGGCTGATCGTCGTGAACCTGTCGGGTCGCGGCGACAAGGACATGGACACGGCCGCCCGCTACTTCGGGCTGTACGACACCGACGCCGAGGTCGCCGCCGACGCGGCCGCCACCGCGGAGATCGAGGGAGACGCGAAGTGAGCGGGAACATCCAGCTGCTGTCGGACACCCTCGCGGCCGCGAAGGCCGAGGACCGCGCCGCGCTCATCGCCTACCTCCCGGCCGGGTTCCCGACCGTGGACGGCGGCATCGAGGCGATCAAGGCCGTCCTCGACGGAGGCGCCGACGTGGTCGAGGTCGGACTGCCGCACAGCGACCCGGTCCTCGACGGCCCGGTCATCCAGACCGCCGACGACATCGCCCTGCGCGGCGGGGTGCGCATCGCGGACGTCATGCGCACGGTCCGCGAGGCGTTCGAGGCCACCGGCAAGCCGGTCCTCGTCATGACGTACTGGAACCCCATCGACCGCTACGGCGTCGAGCGGTTCACCGCCGAACTGGCGGAGGCCGGCGGTGCGGGCTGCATCCTGCCCGACCTGCCGGTGCAGGAGTCGGCCCTGTGGAGGGAGCACGCCGACAAGCACGGCCTCGCGACCGTCTTCGTCGTCGCGCCGAGCAGCCGGGCCGCCCGGCTCGCGCAGATCACCGAGGCGGGCAGCGGCTTCGTCTACGCAGCCTCGCTGATGGGTGTCACCGGCACCCGGGAGTCGGTCGGCGCGCAGGCCCACGACCTGGTGGAACGGACCCGGGCCACCGGGTCGGGCCTGCCGGTCTGCGTCGGCCTCGGCGTCTCGGACGCCCGGCAGGCCGCCGAGGTGGCGGGCTTCGCCGACGGCGTGATCGTCGGCTCGGCCTTCGTCAAGCGGATGCTGGACGCGCCGGACGAGGCGGCCGGCGTCGAGGCGGTCCGCGCCCTCGCGGGCGATCTGGCGAAGGGCGTGCGCCGCCGGGCGTGAGGGGAACACCGGTCACCCGAACGGGTGGACCTGGGGTCGGGGAGGCGCATTGCGCCTCCCCGGTTCGTTCTGGGGGTGTGAGCGAGAAGAATCGTGACGGAAAGCGCACTGCCCGGGAGCGGCTGGCGGCGGAGCGCGAGAAGCAGAAGACGGCCGAGCGGCGGCGGCGCACACTGATCGTCGGCGCGAGCGTGGTGTGCGTGCTGGGGCTGGCAGCGGTGATCGGCGTCGTCGCCGCGAACTCCGGCAAGGACGACAGCAGCGACAAGGCGGGCCCGGTCGTGGCGCCCTCGGGAGCCCAGGGCGAGGACGCCCTCGCGATCCCCGTCGGCAAGGACGGCGCCAAGTCCTCGCTCACGGTGTGGGAGGACTTCCGCTGCCCGGCCTGCAAGGCCTTCGAGACGGCGTACCGGCCCACGATCCACGAGCTGACGCAGGGCGGGAAGCTGAAGGTCGAGTACCACCTGGCCACCCTCATCGACGGCAACATGGGCGGCAGCGGCTCCCGCAACGCGGCCAACGCGGCGGCCTGCGCCCAGGACGCCGGAAAGTTCCCCGCCTACCACGACGTGCTGTACGAGAACCAGCCGGAAGAGACGAAGGACGAGTACGCCGAGAACAGCCGGCTGATCGAACTCGCCGGCAAGGTCGACGGGCTCGACACGCCCGCGTTCCGCGCCTGCGTGGAGCAGGGCACCCACAACAGCTGGGTCGTGAAGTCCAACCAGGCCTTCCAGAACGGCCGCTTCGGCGGCACCCCCACCGTGCTGTTCAACGGCAAGAACATCTATCAGGACCGGTCGATGACGCCGGAGAAGCTGAAGAAGATGGTGGAGGAGGCCGACCAGGGGTGACACCGCGGGCCAGGCCCTTTCACACCAGCCCGTTATGGAGCCGTAGCCGGGCTGCCCATCGTCGGCCGTGCGTGGCAGGGTAGCGTCGACCCTGCCATGGAACTTGCCTACATTCCCAGCCCGTCGCACGGGGTGCTGTACCTCGGCCCCGTTCCGCTGCGTGGCTACGCGTTCTGCATCATCATCGGCGTCTTCGTCGCGGTCTGGCTCGGCAACAGGCGCTGGGTCGCCCGGGGCGGGCAGGCCGGCACGGTGGCCGACATCTCCGTCTGGGCGGTGCCCTTCGGACTCGTCGGCGGCCGGCTCTACCACGTGATCACGGACTACGAGCTGTACTTCAGCGAGGGCCGGGACTGGGTGGACGCCTTCAAGGTCTGGGAGGGCGGCCTCGGTATCTGGGGCGCGATCGCGCTCGGCGCGGTGGGCGCGTGGATCGGCTGCCGCCGCCGGGGCATCCCGCTGCCGGCCTACGCCGACGCCATCGCCCCGGGCATCGCCCTCGCGCAGGCGATCGGCCGCTGGGGCAACTGGTTCAACCAGGAGCTGTACGGCAAGGAGACCGACCTTCCCTGGGCCCTGCACATCACGTCCTCGGCGGACGGGCGGGTGCCCGGCTACTACCACCCGACGTTCCTGTACGAGTCGCTGTGGTGCGTCGGCGTCGCCCTCCTCGTCATCTGGGCCGACCGGCGCTTCAAGCTGGGCCACGGGCGGGCCTTCGCCCTGTACGTCGCCGCGTACTGCGTGGGCCGCGCCTGGATCGAGTACATGCGGGTCGACGACGCTCACCACATCCTGGGCCTGCGGCTGAACGACTGGACCGCGCTGGTCGTCTTCCTGCTCGCGGTGGTGTACATCGTCGTCTCGGCGAAGAAGCGGCCGGGCCGGGAAGAGGTCGTCGAGCCTGCCGCGCAGGCCTCCGGCGACACGGCCGGGGACGCCTCCGCCGACGGAGAGGAGAAGCCCGGGGCCGAGTCGTCCTCGTCCGGGGCGACGGCGGAGTCCGCCAAGACGAAGGGCGCCGGCGGGACCGGGACCGAGAAGGCCGAGGACGCGTCCGGGGCCGACGGCGGGGCCGGGACCACGGCCGTGGCCGAGGACGGCACCGAGGCCGTGACCGACAAGGCCGACAAGGCCAGGGCCGGGGCCGAGGCCAAGACCGAGGCGCAGGCCGACGTCAAGGACGAGGCGGAGTCGGCCGGCAAGAAGAGCTGACGGCCGTCGCTGCGACGACGCGTACGACGACGAGGGCGCCCGGTGAACCCGGGCGCCCTCGTCGTGCGACCGCGGGTCGCGGCCTCGCCGGCCGGTCAGTCCCGGCCGGCCAGGGCCAGCGTGCGGTGCGCGGCCGCCACCACCGCGGCGTCGACGAACCGTCCGTCCGGGAGGGCCTGGGCGCCCCGTTCGGTGATGGCCGCCTTCACGATCGTCTCGGCGTCCTCCAGCTCCTGCTGGGTCGGCAGGTAGGCCTGTTCGATGATCGGGAGCTGCCGGGGGTGGATGGCGGCGCGTCCGAGGAATCCGAGGGTGCGGCCGTGGGCGCAGCTGGTGGCCAGGCCGTCCAGGTCGCGGATGTCGGGGTGGACCGACTGGGGCGGGGGCGCCAGCCCTGCGGCCCGGGCGGCGACGACGACCCGGGAGCGGGACCAGTCGAGGCCCGCGTCGTGGCGGACGCCCAGATCCGCTCGCAGGTCCGCCTCGCCGAGGGCGATGCCGCGCAGGGAGGGGTGGGCGCGGGCGATGGCGTAGGCGTGTTCCACGCCGAGGGCGGTCTCCAGCAGGGCGTGCAGGGGCGTGGCGCCGCGATCGCTCCGGGGCACGCTCTCGGCGACCCGGGTGATCTGGTGCGGGGCCGTCACCTTGGGCAGGCGCAGACCGCAGACGCCGGGGAGGGCGGCCACGGTGCGCAGGTCCGCCGCGGCGTAGGGGGTGTCCAGGGAGTTCACCCGGACGTGGACCGGTACCGGCTGGGGCTCCGAAAGACGTTCGGCGGTGGCCGCACGCGCGTACTCCTTGCGGTCCGGGGCGACCGCGTCCTCCAGGTCGACGATGACGACGTCGGCGCCGCAGGCGAGGGCCTTGGTGACCGTCTGCGGGCGGTCACCGGGAACGTAGAGCCAGGTCAGTGGGGGTTTCTTCACAGGGCACCCGCCTCGCGCAGGGTGCTCAGCTCGTCCGCGGTCAGGCCCAGCTCGGTCAGGACGGCGTCCGTGTCGGCGCCGTGCGGGCGGCCGGCCCAGCGGATCGCGCCGGGGGTCGCGGAGAGCCGGAACAGGACGTTCTGCATCCGGATCCGGCCCAGCTCCGGGTCGTCCACCGCGGTGACGGTGTCCAGGGCCTGGTACTGGGGGTCCGACAGCACGTCCCGGACGTCCTGGACCGGGGCGATCGCCGCCTCCGCCTTCTCGAACGCCGCGAGGACGTCGGTGCGGGTGTGCCGGGCGATCCAGGAGCCGACCGCCTCGTCGAGGACGTCGGTGTGGGCGGCCCGCTCGGCGCCGGTGGCGAACCACGGCTCGTCGATCAGCTCCGGGCGGCCGACGAGCCGCATCACCCGTTCCGCGACCGACTGCGCCGACGTCGAGACGGCGACCCAGTCCCCGTCGGCCGTGCGGTAGGTGTTGCGCGGGGCGTTGTTGGCGGACCGGTTGCCGGTACGGGCCTGGACGTAGCCCAGCTGGTCGTACCAGAGGGGCTGGGGGCCGAGGACGGTGAGGATGGGCTCGATGATCGCCATGTCGACGACCTGGCCCTCGCCGGTGCGGTCGCGGGCGGTGAGGGCCGTCATGACGGCATAGGCGGTGGCCAGGCCGGCGATCGAGTCGGCCAGGCCGAAGGGCGGGAGAGTGGGCGGGGCGTCCGGTTCGCCGGTGATCGCCGCGAAGCCGCTCATCGCCTCCGCGAGCGTGCCGAAGCCGGGGCGGTGCGCGTAGGGGCCGAACTGGCCGAAGGCGGTGACCCGGGTGAGGACCAGACGGGGGTTCGCCGACGACAGCTCCTCCCAGCCGAGGTCCCACTTCTCCAGGGTGCCGGGACGGAAGTTCTCGATGATCACGTCGGCCGTGGCGGCGAGCTGCAGCAGGGTGTCGCGGCCGCCCGGCGTGGACAGGTTCAGGGTGATCGTGCGCTTGTTGCGGCCGAGGAGCTTCCACCACAGGCCCACGCCGTCCTTGGACGGGCCGTGCCCGCGGGAGGGGTCGGGGCGCTCGGGGTGTTCGACCTTGACGACGTCCGCGCCGAAGTCGCCGAGCAGGGTGGCGGCGAGAGGTCCCGCGAACAGGGTGGCCAGGTCGAGGACCCGGACGCCGTGCAGGGGAGCGGCCGGCCCGGCCACGGGGGGCGTGGTCCCGACGCGTTCGGTCGTGCGAGGTTCGGTCGTGCGGGGTTCGGTCATGAGGCGTACTGCGTCTCGATCTCGGAGCGGTACGGCATCGACGCGCAGGCGCCGGGACGCTGGACGGACAGCGCGGCCGCGGCCGCCGCCCAGGCCAGGGCCTCCCGTACGGGCCGCTTCTCGCCCAGCGCCACCGCGAGGGCGCCGACGAACGTGTCGCCCGCGCCGGTGGAGTCCACGGCGGTGACGCGTGGAGCGGGCACGGTGAGGGGTTCGGCGCCCCGGGCGGCGTAGAGGCTGCCGGCCGCGCCGAGGGTGATGACGACCTCGGGGACGCTGTCCAGCAGGACGGCGGCCGCCTCGTGCGGGTCGGTGCGGCCGGTGAGCGCGGTCGCCTCGTGCTCGTTGGGCACCAACAGGTCGGTGGCGTCGAGGAGTTCCGGCGGCAGGGGCCGGGCTGGGGCGGGGGTGAGGATCGTGCGCACGCCGTGCCTGTGGGCGGCCCGGGCACCGGCGACGACCGCGGCCAGGGGCACTTCGAGTTGCAGCAGGAGCGCGTCCGCGGAGGCGATGAGGCCTTCGTCGCCGGGGGCGAGATGGTCGACGGTGCCGTTGGCGCCGGGCACCACGACGATCGCGTTGCCGCCGTCGTCGTCCACCACGATGTGCGCGGTGCCGGAGGGGGCCTCGACGGTGCGCAGGTGGTCGGTGTTGACGCCCGCGTGCTCGAGCGTGGAGCGCAGCCGGGCGCCGAAGGAGTCGTTGCCGACCGCCCCGATCATCGAGACGGCGCCGCCGGCGTGGGCGGCGGCGGTCGCCTGGTTGGCGCCCTTGCCGCCGGGGAGGGTGCGGAACTCCCGTCCCGTCACGGTCTCCCCGCGCTGCGGGGGCTTCGCCACGTAGGCGACGAGGTCCATGTTCGTGCTGCCGAGCACGACGATGTCGGTCATGGGCGGGATGCCTCCCGAGGGATGAGGGACCGGGTGAGGTGGGCGAGGGCGTCGAAGCCGACGCCGTCGAAGTCGGCGACGGAGGTGGCGAGCCGGTTCTTGAGGGGGGCCGTCCAGCGGTCGGGGAGGGCGGCCGGGCCGCCGGTGAGCAGGGCGGCGACGCCGCCCGCGGTCGCGCCGTCGGAGTCGGTGTCCCAGCCTCCCGACACGGCACGGCAGATGGACCCGGCGAAGTCGCCGTCCGCGTGGGCGAGGGCGGCGGCGATCAGGGCCGTGTTGGGGACGGCGTGCACCCAGTGGGCGCTCCGGTGGGCGACGTGGAGTTCGTCGACGACGGTGTCGAAGTCGGCGTGCTCCCCGGCGAGCCGGATCGCGTGGGTGACGGCGACGGCGAGCCGGGAGCGGGGCGGGACCACCGACAGGCCGGTGTGCAGGCAGGTGTGCACGTCGAGGGCGCCGGTCGCGGCCGCGGCGACGACGGCCGCCGTGAACATCGCCGCGTAGACGCCGTTGCCGGTGTGTGTGAGGACGGCGTCGCGGTGCGCCTGCTCGGCTGCGGCAGCCGGGTCGCCGGGGTTGGTCCAGCCGTGCACGTCGGCGCGGATCAGGGCGCCGATCCACTCCCGGAAGGGGTTGCGGTGGCGGGCGGTGTGCGGGGGTTCGACGCCGCAGAGGAGGTTGCGGTAGGCGACGCGTTCGGCGGTGAAGGTGCGGCCCGCGGGGAGTTCGTCGAGCCAGAGCCGGGCCACGTCGGCGGTGGTGAAGCCCCTGCCGTGGCGCTGCAGCAGCAGGAGGTTGAGGAGGGGGTAGTTGAGGTCGTCGTCCTCGGGCATGCCGTCGATGTTCTCGGCCAGCGAGGTGGGCGCCGAGCGGCGGTTCCACGGGTGCTCCTCGAGGAGGGGGCCGGGAACCCCCCGGGCGGTGAAGTAGCCGTCCAGGGGCCAGTTTCCGGCGGCCCGCGCCAGCCGGCGGACGGCGTCCAGGGGAAGCTTCTCCACCGGTTTGCCCAGGAGGCAGCCGGCGGCCCGCCCCAGCCAGGCGGCTTCCAGGCGGGCCTGCGAGGGCGCCGGGGTTCTCGTGCCGCCCGGCCGGCCCGGCCACCGGGGGCAGAGCGCTCTGATCTTCTCCAGTTCGGTCGGCTCGTCCTCGGCCAGTCTGCTGGGCAGGTCCGCCAGTTCGTCGAGCAGGTCGTCGGCGAGGAGCCGGAGATAGCCGGAGGCCCGTTGCCCGGACGCGCCGGCGCGGGGCGGCGCGTCGTGGCCGCCGGCCGCTCGCCAGCGGGCGGCGACCGCCCACGGCTCCCGGCCGTCCTCGGCCGCCTGGCGCAGTTCGTGGCCGAGCAGGTCCTCGGGCTGGACCCAGGTCAGTCGGAGCATCCGGAGCCTCCGGGGGCGCCTCCGAGTGCGCGGAACGCCCGCTCGTGGTCGCGGCGGCGCTCGACGTCGCGGTGGAAGACCTCGCGGGCGACCTCGGTGAGCGTCGCCGCCGGCTGCCACAGGTCGAGGCGGCTGGCCTCGGCGACCTGCTTCGACCAGTCCTCGGGGACCGGTGAGCCCAGAGCGCCGGCCACCGCGCCCGCCATCGTGGCGATCGAGTCGCAGTCGCGGCCGTAGTTCACGGAGCCGAGGACCGCCCGGCGGTAGTCGCCGCCCGCCGCCAGCACCATCCCCAGGGCGACCGGGAGTTCCTCGATCGCGTGCAGCCGGGAGGGGCGGCGCGCGCCGAGCGAGGGCCGCCGGTAGTCGGGTCCCACCGTGTCGTAGGGCGCCACCGACTCCCTGAGCGGGACGAGCGCGGACTCGACGTCGCCGTGCCGGGCCGCCTCCTCGCAGACCTTCTCGATCGCCGTGCGCGTGCCGTCCTTCGCCAGCGCCAGACAGGCCGTCACCACCGACTCCGCGGTCGCGTCGGGCGTGCACGCGGCCGCCACCGCCGCGGCGAAGACACCCGCCGCCTCCCGGCCGTAGGACGACTGGTGGGCGCCCGCGACGTCCAGCGCCTCGGCGTACGCTCCCGCCGGGTCGGCCGCGTTGACCAGGCCCACCGGGGCCATGTACATCGCCGCGCCGCAGTTGACGATGTTGCCGACGCCGGCTTCCCGCGGGTCCACATGGCCGTAGTGGAGCCGTGTGACCAGCCACTTCTCCGCCAGGAAGATCCGGTGCAGGGGGAGCGCCTCGGCTTCCAGTTCGGGGATCCAGCGGGGCGTCGTCATCAGGTCCGGGACGAGGTGGCCGGCGACCGCGTAGGCGTCCAGGTGGTCGCGGACCGTGGCGTAGACCCTGATCAGCGCATGGGTCATCAGGGTGTCGTCGGTGACGTGGCCGTCGCCCTTGTGGTACGGCGCGATGGGGCGGGCGGTGCGCCAGTCGTCGCCGTGCCAGGGCCCGACGACGCCGTGCACGCGGCCGCCGTGGCGTTCGAGGATCTGTTCCGGGGTGTAGCCCTCGACGGGGCCGCCGAGGGCGTCGCCCACGGCCGCGCCGACCAGGGCGCCGGTGATGCGCTCCTCCAGGGTTGCCCCGTTGCTTTCTTCTGCTTTGGGCGTCATGCCCCGAATCATCCTCCTGGTGGGGCCGGTTGTGCGGTTTCCAGGAGCCCGGCGAGTTCCACCAGATCGGTGCCGGTGAGCCGCGGGAGTGCGCAGCCGGAGAGGACGCGGCAGCTGTCGCGCCACGCCTCGGGGATCGCGGCGGCGCCGCCGAGCGCCCCGGTGAGCGCGCCCGCCAGGGCGGGGGCCGAGTCCGCGACCCGGGAGAGGCAGGCCGCGGCCGGCACCGCCTCGCCGATGCGGCCGCCGGACGCCGTCGCGAGGGCCAGCGCCACCGGCACGGTCTCCGCCGCGGCGATGCCGTAGCTGTAGACGTGGTCGACGATCTGGTGTTCCAGCAGCGGGACGAGCGCGAACGCGCTCGGTGCGCCGCGGGCCAGGTCCAGCGCGTGCCGGGCGTTGCGGCCGATCTCCGTGTGTGCGGGGAGTTCGCCGAGCGCCGCCGTCGTGCAGGCCTCGACGTCCGCTCCGGCCAGGGCCAGCGCCAGCGCCGCGGCCATCGCCCGGGCGCCGTGCACGCCGTCGCCGTCCTGGGTGTAGCGGGCGTCGAACTCGGCGAGCCCGGCGGCGGCCCGGGGATCGCCGGCGTGCGCCACCGCGAGGACGCAGGCGCGCACGCAGGCCGCGTCGTCGAAGTAGTGCGGGTTGTCGTGGCCGGTGGCGGGGGGCCGCAGTCCGGCGACGAGATTGCCCAGTCCGGCGCGGACGGAGATGCGGGCGCGCAGGGGCAGGACGGCGGACTCGACCTCCGGCGCGCGGTCGGCCGCCGCCGCGACCTCACTGGCGATCGCGTTCCAGGCGAGGTCGATGGCGGCGCGCATCCGGCGATCTCGGCCGAGGTCGCCGAGGGCGGTGTCATCGCCGGCCCGCAGCACCGCCTCGGCGGCGAACGCCGCCCACTCGGCGTCGTCGGAGGGGCCGAGCCGGAGGGGTTCGGGGGGCTGGTTCAGGGCGATGGGGACGGGCAGGGTGGTCGTCGCGTTGTGTTCGGCGAAGGTGTCGAGCTCCCTGGTCAGACGGCGGGTCCAGTCCGGCATCCGGGCGGCGCGATGGCGGGCGGCGGGCCACCCGGCGGCGTCGCCCGCGGCCAGGCCCAGCAGCAGGCCCTCGATGCGCCGCGCGTGCCGCGGGCGGGCGGGTCTCGCGGGTTCGGCGTCGCCGGCGGGCCTGTCGGTCCGGCCCGCCGGTCCGGCGTGGTGGCGTCCGGCCGCTCCGCTGCGGCTCTCGCGGTCGGGTGCGGACGGGCCCTGCGGGGCGCGATCGGCCTCGCCGTCGGGGGCCGCGGGCGCGCGGGGCGGCGCCGTGACCGCGATGCCCGCCGCGCTCTCCGTGGCCGCCGCGGCCGTCATCGTCTCGTCGTCCCAGGGGGCGGGCGGTGTCATGGGCAGGCCTCCGCGCTGTCGTTCGCCGTCGCCGTCGCCGTCACGGTCGCCGCAGTCGTCGTCGCCGTCGTGGCAGCTGTCGTCGCCGCTGTCAGGGCGAAGGCCGTCGGGTCCGGGTGGGAGAGCCGTCCCGGGCTCATCAGGATCGGCACGACGTCCGCCCCGACGACGCCCTCGCCCCACTTGCCGCCCTCGCCCGGCACCAGCAGTTCGGCCACGTCCAGCACGTGATGGCCCGCCATCGAGGGCAGGCAGGTGCCCCGCGCCGGGCCGATGGCCGCCGCCCAGTCCTGCGGGATCGCCGAGACCCCCCGGGTGGCGCCGGCCAGGGCGCCCGCCACCGCCGCCGTGGTGTCCGCGTCGCGGCCCATGTTCACCGCCGTGAGGACCGCCTCGCGGAAGTCGCCCTCGGCTGCCGCGTAGGCGCCGAACGCGAGGGCGACGGCCTCGGGCGCCAGATCGGTCCACGGGTAGCCGCCGACGACGACGGCCGAGCGCACGGCCCGTTCGCCGCGGTGGGCCGCCGCTGCCGCCCGGCGCAGGGAACGAGCCGTCCAGGAGTCCTCGGGGACCACCGCGAGAGCCGAGGCGACCACCGCGACCGGCGGCGCCCCGGCCATCGCCGCGGCCACTCCCGCCGCGACCGCCTGCCCGCCGTAGATGCCCTCGCCGTCGTGGCTCACCGCGCCGTCGATCGCGACCAGCCGGGCGGCCTCCGCCGGGCGGCCCGCGGCGAAGACGCCGAAGGGGGCCGCGCGCATCGCCAGGCCGTCGCTCCAGGCGTGCCGGTGCTGCGCCGAGATGGGCGCCGCGAGGCCGCGGCGGAGGTTCTCCAGGGTGCCGCGCTCGCTGAATCCCGCGCCCCGGAAGGGGCCTTCGTCCCGGTCGGCGATCCACTGGTGCCAGGCCGACTCGACGTGGGCCGGGGTGAGCGCGGAGCCGTGCCGGGCGAGCAGCAGGCCGGAGAAGATCGCGTACTCGGTGTCGTCCGTGCCGGCCGGCCGGTCGGCGACGTAGCCGGTGATGCGGCCCCAGCGGGCGCGGATCTGCGAGGGCTTCATGTTCTCGGCGGGGGCGCCCAGGGCGTCTCCGACGGCGAGGCCGAGCAGGGCGCCGCGGGCTCTTTCACGGATCGTCGCCATAGGCGTCCTCCTCCACCATGGCTCCGCTCGGGCGCGGAACCGTCTGCGGATGTGTCCCACCATCGGCGGTTGACCCGAGCCTCGAAGCCCTTCATGTCACCCGGTCGACATCTGTGCGGATAGCCGATCGAATGAGCGCTCGAAGGTAAAAGCGCAGGTTAGCCCAGCCTTTCCTTGCTGGCGGAGCGGAATGGGGAGGCGTATCTTCGCGTTGTAGGAACTTAGAATCAGTCTAAACTTAGCTTTGGCTCAGCTTACTGGGGGATCTCCGTGGCCATCATCGAGACCGAGGCGCCGCTGCACGAGGCGCACCGCGACAACCACACCCACCGTGACGTCAACGGGGGCTGGCTGCGCCCCGCCGTCTTCGGCGCGATGGACGGCCTGGTCTCCAACCTCGCCCTGATGACCGGTGTCGCCGGCGGATCCGTGGGACAGCAGACCCTCGTCGTCACCGGCCTCGCGGGGCTGGCCGCCGGCGCCTTCTCCATGGCCGCCGGCGAGTACACCTCCGTCGCCTCGCAGCGCGAACTCGTCGAGGCCGAACTGGCTGTCGAGCGGCGGGAGCTGCGCAAGCACCCCCAGGACGAGGAGGCCGAGCTCGCCGCCCTGTACGAGTCCCGGGGCGTCGAACCCGCACTCGCCCGGCAGGTCGCCCAGCAACTGTCGCGCGACCCCGAGCAGGCCCTGGAGATACACGCCCGCGAGGAGCTGGGCATCGACCCGTCCGATCTGCCCTCGCCGCTGGTCGCCGCGGTGTCCAGCTTCGGATCGTTCGCACTGGGCGCGTTGCTGCCCGTCCTGCCGTATCTGCTCGGCGCCTCCTCCCTGTGGCCGGCCGTGCTGCTGGCCCTGCTCGGCCTGTTCGGCTGCGGCGCGGTGGTGGCCCGGGTGACGGCGCGGACCTGGTGGTTCAGCGGGCTGCGGCAGCTGGCCCTCGGCGGTGCGGCGGCCGGTGTGACGTACGCCCTGGGCAGCTTCTTCGGAACGGCCGTAGGATAGATCGGCTGCTACCTATGCGATGGGCCGCATAGGTAGCCGTTACCGACTGGTTTCGAGTGCTTAACCAGCGGGCATGAGCCGTAAGCGCTGTGGGCAATGACGCCTGCGGCGCACTCGCGGGGTGGGTGACGCCGCTCCCCCCGCCCTTCCGGTCCGCCGGGCAACGATCCGACCGATCTCGTCCCGTCCGGCCCCCATACCTTTCAGCCACGTGCGAGGAACCCCCGCCGCGCGTCCGTGGCGTCCGCATGCTGGAACGGAGTATCCGGTTCCCGAGAACCGCTCCATCATGTAACCTGCACGAAATTTTGCGTTCCGCAGAGGGCCAACGTCGTCCCTTCGCCAGCAGATATGCCACCTGAGACGACGACGGGAGAGCCGATGCGTACGCCGCGCCAGCCGTCCCAGCATTCCGCGAATGGCCAGAACTGGTCCTTCATGGATGCTCGCCCTGCTGCGCAGGGTATGTACGACCCCCGCAACGAGCACGACGCCTGTGGCGTCGGCTTCGTGGCCACCCTCACCGGCGAGGCGAGCCACGCGCTGGTCGAGCAGGCGCTGACCGTTCTGCGCAACCTCGAGCACCGCGGCGCCACCGGCTCCGAGCCGGACTCCGGCGACGGCGCGGGCATCCTGACCCAGGTCCCGGACGCCTTCCTCCGCGAGGTCGCCGGATTCGAGCTCCCCGACGCCGGCCACTACGCCGTCGGCATCGCCTTCCTCCCCGAGGACGGCGCCGAGGCCTGCGTCTCACAGATCGAGACGATCGCCGCCGCGGAGGGCCTCACCGTCCTCGGCTGGCGCGAGGTCCCGGTCGCCCCCGAACTCCTCGGCGCGACCGCCCGCTCCACGATGCCGGCCTTCCGCCAGCTCTTCGTGAGCGACGGCACGAGCCAGGGCATCGACCTCGACCGCAAGGCGTTCGTGCTGCGCAAGCGCGCCGAGCGCGAGGCCGGCGTGTACTTCCCGTCGCTCTCCGCGCGCACGATCGTCTACAAGGGCATGCTGACCACCGGCCAGCTCGAGCCCTTCTTCCCGGACCTGTCCGACCGCCGTTTCGCCTCGGCCGTGTCGCTCGTCCACTCGCGCTTCTCCACGAACACCTTCCCGTCGTGGCCGCTCGCGCACCCCTACCGCTTCGTCGCGCACAACGGTGAGATCAACACCGTCAAGGGCAACCGCAACTGGATGCGCGCCCGCGAGTCGCAGCTCGTCTCGGACCTGTTCGGCCAGGACGACAAGGCCATCGAGCGGATCTTCCCGGTGTGCACGCCGGACGCCTCCGACTCGGCGTCCTTCGACGAGGTGCTCGAACTGCTCCACCTCGGCGGCCGCTCGCTGCCGCACTCCGTGCTGATGATGATCCCGGAGGCGTGGGAGAACCACGACACCATGGATCCGGCCCGGCGCGCCTTCTACGAGTTCCACTCCACGATGATGGAGCCCTGGGACGGCCCGGCCTGCGTGACCTTCACCGACGGCACCCAGGTCGGCGCGGTCCTCGACCGCAACGGTCTGCGCCCCGGCCGCTACTGGGTCACCGACGACGGCCTCGTCGTCCTCGGCTCCGAGGTCGGCGTCCTCGACATCGACCCCGCCAAGGTCGTCCGCAAGGGCCGCCTGCAGCCCGGCCGGATGTTCCTCGTCGACACCGCCGAGCACCGCATCATCGAGGACGACGAGATCAAGGCGCAGCTCGCCGCCGAGAACCCGTACGCCGAGTGGCTGGAGGCCGGCGAGATCGAGCTCGGCGACCTGCCCGAGCGTGAGCACATCGTGCACACGCACGCCTCGGTCACCCGCCGCCAGCAGACCTTCGGCTACACCGAGGAAGAGCTGCGCGTCATCCTCGCGCCGATGGCCAAGACCGGCGGCGAACCGCTCGGCTCCATGGGCACCGACTCGCCGATCGCCGCGCTCTCCGCCCGGCCGCGCCTGCTCTTCGACTACTTCACCCAGCTGTTCGCGCAGGTCACCAACCCGCCGTTGGACGCCATCCGCGAGGAGCTCGTCACCTCGCTGCGCTCCTCCCTCGGCCCCCAGGGCAACCTGCTCGAGCCGAGCGCCGCGTCCTGTCGCACCGTCACCCTGCCGTTCCCGGTCATCGACAACGACGAGCTGGCCAAGCTCATCCACATCAACGCCGACGGCGACATGCCCGGCTTCAAGGCCGCGACCCTCTCCGGCCTGTACCGGGTGCACGGCGGCGGTGACGCGCTCGCCGCCCGCATCGACGAGATCTGCGCCGAGGCCGACGCCGCCATCGACAACGGCGCCCGGCTCATCGTCCTGTCGGACCGCCACTCCGACGCCGAGCACGCGCCGATCCCGTCGCTGCTGCTCACCGCGGCCGTCCACCACCACCTCATCCGCACCAAGCAGCGCACCCAGGTGGGCCTGCTGGTCGAGGCCGGAGACGTCCGCGAGGTCCACCACGTCGCCCTGCTGATCGGCTTCGGCGCCGCCGCCGTCAACCCGTACCTGGCGATGGAGTCCGTCGAGGACCTGCTGCGCGCGGGCACCTTCCTCGGCGGCATGGAGCCCGAGCAGGCGATCCGCAACCTGATCTACGCGCTCGGCAAGGGCGTCCTGAAGGTCATGTCCAAGATGGGCATCTCGACCGTAGCCTCCTACCGCGGCGCACAGGTCTTCGAAGCGGTCGGCCTCGACGACGCCTTCGTCGAGAAGTACTTCAGCGGCACCGCCACCAAGATCGGCGGCATCGGCATCGACGTCGTCGCCAAGGAGGTCGCCGCCCGCCACGCCAAGGCCTACCCCGCCTCCGGCATCGCGCCCGCGCACCGCGCCCTGGAGATAGGCGGCGAGTACCAGTGGCGCCGCGAGGGCGAGCCGCACCTGTTCGACCCGGAGACGGTCTTCCGCCTCCAGCACTCGACGCGCACGGCCCGCTACGACATCTTCAAGCAGTACACGGGCCGGGTGAACGAGCAGTCCGAGCGGCTGATGACCCTGCGCGGGCTCTTCGGCCTCAAGTCGGACCGCCCCTCGATCTCCGTCGACGAGGTCGAGCCCGTCTCCGAGATCGTCAAGCGCTTCTCCACCGGCGCCATGTCGTACGGCTCCATCTCCCAGGAGGCGCACGAGACCCTCGCCATCGCCATGAACCAGCTGGGCGGCAAGTCCAACACCGGTGAGGGCGGCGAGGACCCGGAGCGCCTGTACGACCCCGCGCGCCGCTCCAGCATCAAGCAGGTCGCCTCCGGCCGCTTCGGCGTCACCTCCGAGTACCTGGTCAACGCGGACGACATCCAGATCAAGATGGCCCAGGGCGCCAAGCCCGGCGAGGGCGGCCAGCTGCCCGGCCACAAGGTCTACCCGTGGGTCGCCAAGACCCGGCACTCCACCCCGGGCGTCGGCCTGATCTCCCCGCCGCCGCACCACGACATCTACTCCATCGAAGACCTGGCCCAGCTGATCCACGACCTGAAGAACGCGAACCCGCAGGCGCGGATCCACGTGAAGCTGGTCTCCGAGGTCGGCGTCGGCACGGTCGCGGCCGGTGTGTCCAAGGCCCACGCGGACGTCGTGCTCATCTCCGGCCACGACGGCGGCACCGGCGCCTCCCCGCTGACCTCGCTCAAGCACGCGGGCGGCCCCTGGGAGCTGGGCCTCGCCGAGACCCAGCAGACCCTGCTGCTCAACGGCCTGCGCGACCGGATCGTGGTCCAGACGGACGGCCAGCTCAAGACCGGCCGCGACGTGATCATCGCCGCGCTGCTCGGCGCCGAGGAGTTCGGTTTCGCGACCGCGCCGCTCGTCGTCTCCGGCTGCGTCATGATGCGCGTCTGCCACCTGGACACCTGCCCGGTCGGCATCGCCACCCAGAACCCGGTGCTGCGCGACCGCTTCGCCGGCCAGGCCGAGTACGTCGTGAACTTCTTCAAGTTCATCGCCGAAGAGGTCCGCGAACTGCTGGCCGAGCTGGGCTTCCGCTCGATCGAGGAGGCCGTCGGCCACGCCGAGGTCCTCGACGTCGAGCGCGCCGTCGACCACTGGAAGGCACAGGGCCTCAACCTGGCCCCGCTCTTCCACGTGCCCGCCCTGCCCGAGGGCGCGGCCCTGCACCAGGTCATCTCGCAGGACCACGGCCTGGAGAAGGCGCTCGACAACGAGCTCATCAAGCTCGCCGCCGACGCCCTCGCCGCGGACTCCGCGACCGACGCCCAGCCGGTGCGCGCCCAGGTCTCCATCCGCAACATCAACCGCACGGTCGGCACCATGCTCGGCCACGAGGTGACGAAGCGGTTCGGCGGCGCGGGCCTGCCCGACGACACCGTCGACATCACCTTCACCGGCTCCGCGGGCCAGTCCTTCGGCGCCTTCCTCCCGCGTGGCGTCACGCTGCGCCTGGAGGGCGACGCCAACGACTACGTCGGCAAGGGCCTCTCCGGCGGCCGCGTCATCGTCCGCCCGGACCGGGGCGCCGACCACCTCGCCGAGTACTCGACCATCGCGGGCAACACCATCGCCTACGGCGCGACCGGCGGCGAGCTGTTCCTGCGCGGCCGCACCGGCGAGCGGTTCTGCGTCCGCAACTCCGGCGCGACGGTCGTCTCCGAGGGCGTGGGCGACCACGGCTGCGAGTACATGACCGGCGGTCACGCGGTGGTCCTCGGCGAGACGGGCCGCAACTTCGCGGCCGGCATGTCCGGCGGCATCGCCTATGTGATCGACCTGAACCGCGACCACGTCAACGTCGGCAACCTCGACGCCGTCGAGGCGCTCGACGACACCGACAGGCTGTGGCTGCACGACGTGGTGCGCCGCCACGCCGAGGAGACCGGCTCGACGGTCGCCGAGAAGCTGCTCGCCGACTGGGACACGGCCGTGGAGCGCTTCAGCAAGATCATCCCCAGCACGTACAAGGCAGTGCTCGCCGCCAAGGACGCCGCCGAGCGAGCGGGACTCTCCGAGTCCGAGATCACCGAGAAGATGATGGAGGCGGCGACCCATGGCTGACCCGAAGGGCTTCCTGAACCACGGCCGTGAGGTCGCCAAGTCCCGCCCCGTCGACGTGCGGCTGAAGGACTGGAACGAGGTCTACGTCCCCGGTTCGCTGCTGCCGATCATCGGCAAGCAGGCCAGTCGGTGCATGGACTGCGGCATCCCGTTCTGCCACAACGGCTGTCCGCTCGGGAACCTGATCCCCGAGTGGAACGACTTCGCCTACCGCGAGGACTGGTCGGCCGCGCAGGAGCGGCTGCACGCGACGAACAACTTCCCGGAGTTCACCGGGCGGCTGTGCCCGGCTCCCTGCGAGTCGGCGTGCGTGCTCGGCATCAACCAGCCGGCCGTCACCATCAAGAACGTCGAGGTCTCGATCATCGACAAGGCGTGGGAGACCGGTGACGTCGCTCCGCAGGCGCCCGAACGCCTGTCCGGCAAGACGGTCGCGGTCATCGGTTCGGGCCCGGCGGGCCTGGCCGCCGCCCAGCAGCTCACCCGGGCCGGCCACACCGTCGCCGTCTACGAGCGCGCGGACCGCATCGGCGGCCTTCTCCGGTACGGCATCCCCGAGTTCAAGATGGAGAAGCGGCACATCAACCGCCGCATCGAGCAGATGCGCACGGAGGGCACCCGCTTCCGCACCGGCATCGAGATCGGCCGCGACCTCAAGGCCACCGACCTGAAGAAGCGCTACGACGCCGTCGTGATCGCCGCCGGCGCCACGACCGCCCGTGACCTGCCGGTCCCCGGCCGTGAGCTCAAGGGCGTCCACCAGGCGATGGAGTACCTGCCGCTGGCCAACAAGGTCCAGGAGGGCGACTTCGTGGCGCCCCCGATCACGGCCGAGGGCAAGCACGTCGTGGTCATCGGCGGCGGCGACACCGGCGCCGACTGCGTGGGCACCGCCCACCGCCAGGGCGCGGCCTCCGTCACCCAGCTGGAGATCATGCCCCGGCCGGGCGAGGAGCGGAACCCGGGCCAGCCGTGGCCGACGTTCCCGATGCTCTACAAGGTCACCTCCGCGCACGAGGAGGGCGGTGAGCGGGTCTACTCCGTCTCCACCACCCACTTCGAGGGCGACGAGGACGGCAACGTCCAGTGGCTGCACCTCACCGAGGTCGAGTTCGTCGAGGGCAGGCTGACGCCCAAGCCGGGCACCGAGCGCAAGATCCCCGCCCAGCTGGTCACCCTCGCCATGGGCTTCACCGGCACCGACCGGGAGAACGGCCTGGTGGAGCAGTTCGGCCTGGAGCTCGACGAGCGCGGCAACGTGGCGCGCGACGCCGACTTCGCGACCAACGTGCCCGGCGTGTACGTCGCCGGAGACGCCGGCCGCGGCCAGTCGCTCATCGTGTGGGCGATCGCGGAGGGCCGCTCGGCCGCCCGCGGCGTCGACCGGTTCCTGACCGGGGCGAGCGACCTGCCCGCCCCGATCCGCCCGACGGACCGCTCGCTGATGGTCTGACGGCCCCGCCGAAAGGCACCAGACGTCCCGTACAAAGGCGTGCGGAACATTGACGGCGCCTGCCCACAGTCCCCGACCGGACGACTGGGCAGGCGCCGTCGCCTTTCCGTACACCTGTTCCCCGAGTGGGGGCGGTGGGTGTGGAAGGCTGTGCGCCATGGTCGCGATCAGTCTCACCAAGGTCCAGGAGACCGCACCCGCGCTGGTCAGCCTCTACAAGAGCGCCGGGGCGTCCCTCGCCAGGCACGGCCTCGACGGGCAGCGGGCCGCCGTCTACCTCGTCGTCGACTACTCGGGGTCGATGAAGCCGTACTACGAGGACGGCAGCGTGCAGGCGCTCGCCGACCGGGTGCTGGGACTCTCCGCCCATCTCGACGACGACGGCCGGGTGCCGGTCGTCTTCTTCTCCACCGACGTCGACGCCGTCACCGACATCGCCCTCGCCGACCACCGCGGACGGGTGGACCGCATCGCGGCCGGGCTCGGACACATGGGCAGGACCAGCTACCACCTCGCCATGGACGCCGTCATCGACCACTACCTCGACAGCGGGGCGCGCGAACCCGCGCTCGTCGTCTTCCAGACCGACGGCGGCCCCGTCAACAAGCTCGCCGCCGAGCGCTATCTGTGCAAGGCCTCCAAGCTGCCCCTGTTCTGGCAGTTCATCGGCTTCGGCGACCGCGGCAGCAAGCAGTTCGACTTCCTGCGCAGGCTCGACGAACTGCCCGTCCCGGCGAAACGGGCGGTCGACAACGCCGGCTTCTTCCACGCCGGTCCGGATCCGCGGAAGGTGTCGGACGCCGATCTCTACGACCGGCTCGTGAGCGAGTTCCCGGGGTGGCTGACGGCCGCCCGGGCGCACGGGATCGTACGACCGTAGCGGCGGAGGCGGCGGTGCCTGCACAGGCCGTCCGGAACCGTCCGCACCGTTGGCTCAGCGGGTCGTCCGTGCCACCCTGAGGAAGGTCCGACGGGGAGGCGGCGACGTATGGGCGAGTACGTGGGATCGGTGAACGAGGCGGCGCAGGAGGGGAGTTCACGGCCGAGGGGGGAGCCGGGCAAGGGCGAGCGGGTCGCGGACTGGGCGGACGGACGGCTCGGGCTGTACACGCTGGCGAAGGCCAACCTGCGCAAGGTGTTCCCGGACCACTGGTCCTTCATGCTGGGCGAGATCTGCCTCTACAGCTTCCTGATCCTCATCCTCACCGGCGTCTACCTCACCCTGTTCTTCGAGCCGAGCAGCGCCGAGGTCGTCTACCACGGCTCCTACGCGCCCCTCAACGGCATCACGATGACGCGGGCGTACGAGTCGACGCTCGACATCAGCTTCGACGTCCGCGGCGGCCTGCTGATCCGGCAGATCCACCACTGGTCGGCGCTGGTCTTCGTCACCGGCATGCTCGTGCACATGATGCGGGTGTTCTTCACCGGCGCGTTCCGCAAGCCGCGCGAGGTCAACTGGGTGTTCGGCTGGCTGCTGTTGTTCCTCGGCATCCTCACCGGTCTGACCGGCTACTCGCTCCCCGACGACCTGCTCTCCGGCACCGGCGTGCGGTTCGCCGACGGCGCGATCCTGTCCGTCCCGATCGTCGGGACGTACCTGTCGTTCTTCCTCTTCGGGGGCGAGTTCCCGGGGCACGACATCATCTCCCGGTTCTACCCGATCCACGTCCTGCTGCTGCCCGGCATCATGCTGGGGCTGGTCGTCGCCCACCTCGTCCTGGTGTTCTTCCACAAGCACACGCAGTATCCGGGACCCGGACGCGACCAGAAGAGCGTCGTCGGCATGCCGTTCATGCCGGTCTACATGGCGAAGGCCGGCGGGTTCTTCTTCCTGGTCTTCGGCGTGCTCGCGGTGATGGGCGGGATCGCGAGCGTCAACCCGGTGTGGGCGTTCGGGCCGTACCGGCCGGACCAGGTGACGACGGGCGCCCAGCCGGACTGGTACCTCGGCTTCTCCGAGGGGCTGATCCGGGTGATGCCGGGATGGGAGATCAACGCCTGGGGCCACACCCTGGAGCCGGGCGTCCTCATCCCGTTCTCGCTCTTCCCGCTGATCCTGCTCGCCCTCGGGGTCTATCCCTTCGTCGAGGCGTGGATAACCGGCGACAGGCGCGAGCACCACATCCTCGACCGGCCGCGCAACGCCCCCGTGCGCACCGGCCTCGGCGTGGCCTGGCTGACCCTGTACGCGGTGCTGCTGCTCGGCGGCGGCAACGACATCGTCGCCACCCATCTGCATCTGTCCATCAACGCGATCACCTGGTTCGTGCGGGTCGCCGTGTTCGTCGCCCCCGTCGTCGCCTTCGTGGTCACCAAGCGGATCTGTCTCGGACTGCAGCGCCGCGACCGCGACATGGTGCTGCACGGCCGGGAGACGGGCACCATCAGACGCCTGCCGCACGGCGAGTACGTCGAGGTCCACGAACCCCTCGGCCGGGACCGGCTGTTCACCCTCACCCAGCACGAGCAGCACCCGCCGTACGAGATCGGGCCGCTCGTCGACCACAACGGGGTGCGGCGGCCGGTCACCGTCTCCCAGCGGGTGCGGGCGCGGCTGGCCCGGGCGATGTTCGGCGCGGACGGCCACATCCCCAAGCCGACGCCCGGGGAGTACCGCGAACTCACCGGAGGCCACGGGGGTCATGGGGGACATGGGGGAGACGGGACGTGAGGACCCGCGCGAAGCGTTCGCCGATCAGGCGGTGACCGGCCGCGTCCGGGTGGAGGCCGTCGGGCAGCGGTGTCCCGACGGCGTCGGCCTCGCCGTACAGGTCGAGGCCGTCGACGTAATGCAGGTGTGGGTCGTCGGCGGCGCGCTCGGCCACGATCCGGGCCAGTTCGGCGCGGATCACCCGCAGGGTCAGCTTTCCGTACGCCACCTCGGCCGGATCGCCCATCGGCTGGAACAGCGCCCTGCCCGCGGCGGCGGAGGCGAAGTCGAGCGAGGTGGGGCCCGGCGTGTCCTCGTGCATCGGGCACAGGATCGGTGAGACGACCACCAGGGGCGTGTCCGGACGGCCCTCGCGGATCGTGTCGAGGAAGCCGTGCACGGCCGGGGTGAAGGCGCGCAGCCGCATCAGGTCCAGGTTCACCACGTTGATGCCGACCTTGACGCTGATCAGGTCGGCCGGGGTGTCCCGCAGCGCGCGGGCGGTGAACGGGTCCAGCAGGGCGCTGCCGCCCAGGCCCAGGTTGATCAGCTCCACCCGGGCCAGCGAGGCGGCGAGGGCGGGCCAGATCGCGGTGGGGCGCACCGCGTCCGAGCCGTGGCTGATCGAACTGCCGTGGTGCAGCCAGACCGGCCGGCCGTGCGCCGGGGCGGCGGTCAGCGGGGCGTCGGTGCGCAGGGCGACCAGTTCGGTGGTCTCGTCGTGCGGGAGCCAGATCTCCAGGTCCTTGACCCCGGCCGGCAGGTCCGTGAACCGCAGGGTGGCGACCGGACCGGACCGGGTGTCGCTGGTCTCGGCCACCAGGTCGACGGTCTGGACGCGGCCGCCCTCCGTCACACTGGCCGTCCTGACCGGACGGCCGTCGACGAGCAGTTCGTACACGCCGTCCGGGCGGGGCGGACCGCCGACGTAGACCCGCTTGGTGGGCAGGACGTCCAGCTCGACGGCGGTGGCCTCGCTGCGGAACGCGAGCCGTACGCCCGACGGCTGGGACTCGGCCATGGCGAGCTGCGGGTCGGCGCACTGGGCACGCGCGCGTGCGGGCAGCCGGTGCGGCAGCACGCCGTGCTCGGTGCGCTCCAGGTCGAGTGCTCCGCGCAGCAGATCGGCGGTGACCGGCGTCGTGACCCAGCCCGGGCCCGGCGCGCGGCTCATGCGGCGGGCCAGTTGCGCAGCAGGGCGTCGAGGGCGTCCAGGACGCGGGCCCAGGTCTCGTCCGTGTCCGGCGCGCTGTGGCTGAAGCTCCCGCCCAGCTCCAGGGCGACGTAACCGTTGAAGACGCTGCCGAGGAGCCGGACCGCGTGCGTACGGTCCGGCTCCTCGAGGTCGTAGCCGCGCAGCAGTGCCCGGGTCATCTGCGCGTGCCGGACGCCGGCGCTCGCGGCCGCCGTCTCGGGGTCGAGCCGCAGCTGGGCGGCGGCGTAGCGGCCGGGATGCTCGTGCGCGTAGTCGCGGTAGACGTCGGCCAGCGCGGTCAGCGCGTCCTTGCCGGACCGGCCCGCCAGCGCGTCGGCGGCCCGGTCGGCGAGCTCCTCGAGGGCGAGCAGCGCGATCCGGGTCCTGAGGTCCTGCGAGTTCTTCACGTGCGAGTACAGACTCGCGACCCTGACGTCGAACCGCCGGGCCAGCGCCGAGACGGTCACCTCCTCGAAGCCGGCCTCGTCGGCGAGCTCCGCGCCCGCCCGCACCAGACGCTCCGTGGTCAGTCCGACCCGCCCCATGTTCGTCCTTCCCGTCGCTCGGGTCTGCACCCCCGGGCCTTCACCGATGGCCTTCACCCATTATGCGTTTGCCTAAAGTATTTAGGCAATTTAGCCTCGCCTATATGAAGCCGCTGACCGAAGCAGAGATCCGCGCCGCGTTCGTGAACTGTTCCAAGGGCGAGGCCAAGCGCCTGTCCGTGCCGCGTGACCTCACCGACCGTCCCTGGGACGACCTGGACTATCTGGGCTGGCGCGACCCCCAGGCCCCCGACCGCGCCTACCTCGCCGTGGAACTCGACGGCAGGCTGAAGGCCCTCGCCCTGCGCACCTCCGCCGCCGCCCCCGGGCAGTCCCGGCGCAGCATGTGCAGGCTGTGTCTGACCACCCACTCCGGCGGCGTCTCGCTGATGGTCGCGCCGAAGGCAGGCCGGGCCGGCCAGCAGGGCAACTCGGTGGGCGCCTACATCTGCAGCGACCTCGCCTGCTCGCTGTACGTGCGGGGCAAGCGGGACGCGGGCGTCGGGGCGCGACTGCACGAGACGATCACGCTGGAGGAGAGGATCGAGCGGACGGTCGCCCACCTCGCCGCGTTCGTCGCCACGGTGACGGGCTGACCCTCTGCCGTCTGCCGTCTGCCGTCTGCCGTCTGCCGTCTGCCGTCTGGCGTCTGCCGTCTGGCGTCTGCCGTCGCCGTCCACTGTCCGCTGGCCGCCGTATTCCGTCTGCCTTCGCCGCCCGCTGTCTGTCGTCTGCCGTCCTGCGTCCGTGGTCTCTCACCCGCGCGTCGCGGGGCCGGCCGGGGGGTGCGCCATCCCGCGGCGGCGGCTCAGGCGCGGTCGCGCAGCACCTGCGCCCGGCAGGCGTCCGGATCACCCCACGCCGTACGCAGCGCTCGGGCCTTGGTCAGCCACAGCGACAGGTCGTACTCCGCCGTGTAGCCGATCGCGCCGTGCAGCTGGAGCGCGGTGCGCGCGGTCGCGTACGCCGCCTCGCAGGCGCTCACCTTCGCGGCGGCCACGTCCGCCGGGGCCATCGTCACCGCCGCGCCCAGCACCAGGGGGCGGGCGAACTCCAGCGCGATCTTCGCGTCCGCCAGCCGGTGCTTGACCGTCTGGAACGACCCGATGGGCACGCCGAACTGGACGCGCCGGCGCACGTACCCCACCGTCCGGTCCAGCAGGGCGAGGCCCACGCCCAGCGCCTGCGCGGCGGTGGCGAGACGGGCCCACAGCAGGGCGCGGCCCGCGGGCGGGTCCGGGTCGAGGAGTTCACCGCCCGGCAGCAGCCGGGTGAGCCGGCGGGCCGGGTCCAGGGACGCGCGGACCGGGCCGTGTCCCGGGGCGAGCCGCAGCCCGTCCGCGGCCAGGACGAGACGTGCCGTCGCCGCGTCGCCGTCCAGGGCGTACCCGCCCTCCCGTGCCAGCGTCGCCATCGACTCGCCCGAGGCCAGACCCGGCAGGAACCGCCCGGCCGGGCCCGGTGCGCTGAGCGCCGCGGCCGCGGCCACCGTCTCCACCAGCGGCCCGGGCACCGCATACCGCCCCAACTCCACGAAGGCGACAGCCAGTTCGACCGGTCGCGGCCCCAGCCCGTCGTACGCCTCAGGGACGGCCAGCGCGAAGACCCCGGCCGCGGCGATCCGCGACCACAGCGCCCGCCCGGACGCCCGCTCGCCGCGGCTCCAGTCACGGATCACGGCGGGTGCGCCGGCCGCGGTCAGCATCGCGCCCAGCGACCCGGCGAAGGCCCGCTGCTCGGCGTCGAGGAGGAAGCGCGGCGCGGGCTCGGGCGCCGCCGGTGCGGGGGTGTGCGGCGAGACCGTCACCGGCGCCCCCTCGGCAGACCGAGCAGGTGCTCGGCGATGATGTCGCGCTGGATCTCGTTCGTGCCCGCGTAGATCGGTCCGGCGAGCGCGAAGACATACCGCTGCGACCACTCCGCGTCGGCGAACTCGCCCTCCTCGCCGAGGAGGTCGAGCGCCGTCTCGTGCAGGGCGATGTCGTACTCGGACCAGAAGACCTTGTTCAGACTCGCCTCGGCTCCGACGCGCTCGCCGCCGAGGAACCGGGAGGCGGTCGCGTAAGTGGCCAACTGGTAGGCGCGGGCGCCGATCAGCGCGTCGGCGACCTGTGCCCGCGCGCCCTGCGGACTGCCCTGCGCCCGCCAGAGCGCGTGCAGCCGCTCGGCCGCTGCGAGGAAGCGGCCGGGGGAGCGCAGCGTCAGCCCGCGTTCGTCGGCCGCCGTCGCCATCGCGATCCGCCAGCCCTGGCCGGGCTCGCCGATCACGTCCTCGTCCGGCACGAACACCTCGTCCAGGAACAGCTCGGCGAACGCCGGCTTCCCGTCGAGACGGCCGATCGGGCGGACGGTGACGCCCTCCGCGCGCAGGTCGAACATGACGTAGGTGAGCCCTTGGTGGGGTTTCGGGGCCCCGGGGTCACTGCGGAAGAGGCCGAAGGCGCGGTCGGCGAAGGCCGCGCGCGAGGACCACGCCTTCTGGCCGCCGAGCCGCCAGCCGCCGGGGACCCGCACCGCGCGGGCGCGCAGCGAGGCCAGGTCCGAACCGGCCTCCGGCTCCGACCAGGCCTGCGCCCAGACGGTCTCGCCGCGCGCCATCGCGGGCAGCACCCGCGCGCGCTGCTCCTCGGTGCCGTGCTCGAACAGGGTCGGCGCGAGGAGGCTCACGCCGTTCTGGCCGACCCGGCCCGGGGCGCCCGCCGCGTAGTACTCCTCCTCGAAGAGCAGCCAGCGCACGAGGCCGCACTCCCGTCCGCCGTACCGGCGCGGCCAGTTCACCACCGACCAGCCGCCCGAGGCCAGTTCGGCCTCCCACGCGCGGTGCGCGGCGAAGCCCTCGGCGGTCTCCAGCGAGGGCAGCGGCTCGGGCGGCACATGCGCGTGCAGCCATTCCCGGGCCTCGGCGCGGAACGCCTCGTCGGCGGGGGAGTGCGTGAGATCCACGGGCGCTCTCCTACGGGTGCTTTCGCGGGACCGTTCTTCCCTAACAAGTGTTTGGTAGGTTAGCGTGGCTCCATGACAGGCGTCGAGAGTCCGGCATACGTGCCCGGCCACGGGCTGCTCAGGGGGCGCACCGCCGTCGTCACGGCCGCGGCCGGGGCCGGCATCGGCGGAGCCGTCGCACGGCGCTTCCTGGAGGAAGGGGCGCGCGTGCTGATCAGCGACGCCCACACCCGGCGGCTCAAGGCCCACGAGAGCGCGCTGGCCGAGGAGTTCGGGCCGGCGTCGGTGGCGGCCCTGCCCTGCGACGTCACCGACGAGGACCAGGTGCGGGCCCTGTTCGACGCCGCCGTCACCGCCCACGGCAGGTTGGACGTCGTGGTCAACAACGCCGGCCTCGGCGGCACCGCGCACCTCGCGGACATGACGGACGAACAGTGGACACGCGTCCTCGACGTCACGCTGAACGGCACCTTCCGCTGTACCCGGGCCGCCCTGCGGCGGATGCGCGACACCGGCGGCGGCGTCATCGTCAACAACGCCTCCGTCGTCGGTTGGCGCGCCCAGGCCGGACAGGCGCACTACGCCGCCGCGAAAGCGGGCGTGATGGCGCTGACCCGCTGCGCGGCGATCGAGGCCGCCGCCTACGGCGTGCGGGTCAACGCCGTCTCACCCAGCCTCGCCATGCATCCGCACCTGGTGAAGGTCACCTCCGCCGAACTACTGGAGGAGCTCACCGGACGCGAGGCCTTCGGACGGTACGCCGAGCCCTGGGAGGTCGCCAACGTGATCGTGTTCCTGGCGTCCGGCTACTCCTCGTACATGACCGGCGAAGTGGTCTCCGTCAGCGGCCAGCATCCTTAGGACGACAATGGACGCGTGCCTCCTACGAAGCCCCGTACGCCCCCTGCGAAGAAGAAGCCCCAGGTGACCGCCGCGCCCGCCCGTCGCCGCGAACTCCTCGAGACCGCCGCCGAGGTCTTCGCCGAGCAGGGCTACAACGCCACCACCGTGCGCAAGATCGCGGACCACGCGGGCATGCTCGCGGGCAGCCTCTACTACCACTTCGACTCCAAGGAGTCGATGCTCGAGGAGATCCTGCGCAGCTTCCTCGACGAGCTGTGGGACGGCTACGACACCGTCCTCGCCGCCCCGCTGGGCCCCCGCGAGACCCTCGAGGCGCTGGTCACCGAGTCGTTCCGGGAGATCGACCGGCACCGCGCCGCCGTCGCGATCTACCAGAAGGAGAGCAGGCAGCTCGTGGTGCAGGAACGGTTCGCGTTCCTCGCCGACTCACAGCGCAGGTTCGAGACGGCGTGGCTCTCCACGCTGGAACGCGGAGTCGCGGCCCGGGTCTTCCGGGCCGATCTCGACGTCCGTCTCACCTACCGGTTCGTCCGCGACACGGTGTGGGTCGCCGCGTCCTGGTACCGGCCCGGCGGGCAGCACAGCCCGGAGGAGATCGCCCGCCAGTACCTGTCGATGGTGCTGGACGGCATCGCCGTCCGTGAATAGTCCACTGACGTGCCCCTTTGCATGAGGGAGTTGCCATGGCCGAGGCCTACATCGTCGAAGCGGTCCGTACGCCCGTCGGGCGGCGGGGGGGAGGTCTGTCCGGCGTGCACCCGGCGGATCTCGGCGCGCACGTCCTGAAGGAGCTCGTCGCCCGTTCGGGCGTGGACCCGGCGGCCGTCGAGGACGTCGTCTTCGGCTGTCTGGACACCGTCGGACCGCAGGCCGGGGACATCGCGCGGACCTGCTGGCTGGCCGCCGGGCTCCCCGAGGAGGTGCCGGGCGTGACCGTCGACCGGCAGTGCGGCTCCTCGCAGCAGGCCGTGCACTTCGCCGCCCAGGGCGTGCTGTCCGGCACCCAGGACCTGGTCGTCGCGGGCGGTGTGCAGAACATGTCGCAGATCCCGATCGCCTTCGCCACCCGGCAGGCCGCCGAACCGCTCGGCTTCACCCAGGGCCCGTTCGCCGGCAGCGAGGGCTGGCGGGCACGGTACGGGGACCGGCCCGTCAACCAGTTCGCCGGCGCCGAGATGATCGCCGCCAAGTGGGGCATCAGCCGGCAGGACCAGGAGGAGTTCGCCCTGCGCTCCCACCTGCGGGCGGTACGCGCGATCGACGAGGGCCGCTTCACGCGCGAGACCGTCGCCCACCGGGACGTGACGACCGACGAGGGGCCGCGCCGGGACACCTCCCTGGAGAAGATGGCCGCGCTGAAGCCCGTCATCGACGGCGGCACCGTGACCGCCGCCTGCTCCTCGCAGGTCTCCGACGGCGCGGCCGCGCTGCTGCTGGCCTCCGAGGACGCCGTCCGCGAGCACGGGCTACGGCCGCGGGCCCGCGTCCACCATCTCTCGGTGCGCGGCGAGGACCCCATCCGCATGCTGACGGCCCCGATCCCGGCCACCGCGCACGCCCTGAAGAAGACCGGCCTCACGATCGACGACCTCGACCTCGTCGAGATCAACGAGGCGTTCGCGCCCGTCGTCCTGGCCTGGCTGAAGGAGACCGGCGCGGACCCGGAGAAGGTCAACGTCAACGGCGGCGCGATCGCCCTCGGCCATCCGCTCGGCGCGACCGGCGCGAAGCTGATGACCACGCTGCTGCACGAACTGGAGCGCACGGGCGGCCGGTTCGGACTGCAGACGATGTGCGAAGGCGGCGGCCAGGCCAACGTGACGATCATCGAGCGGCTCTGACGGGACACCGGCCCCGTCGGAGCCGCGCGGAGGGCCGGTCGCAACGGCTGCAAGGCGGTCCGGGCGGGCGGCGAAGGCGCGGGCCGGACCGGGCGCCGGGCGAGGAGGCGAGGGCGTCAGGGGTTCGCGAGCCGGTCCAGGGCGGTCAGCACGTCCTGCGCCTCCTTCATGATCCGTTCCACCAGCTCCGCGCACGACGGCAGGTCGTCGATCACCCCGGCGACCTGCCCGGCGGCCATCACACCCGCCTCGGGGCGACCCTCCACCATCGCGGACCTCAGCAGCATCGGCGTGTTCGCGGCCAGCAGCACCTGACTCCAGGCGAGGTCCTTGCCGTGCCGCAACGCCAGGCCGTCGCGGACCATCTGCCGCCAGGTGAGACCCGACAGCCTGCGGAAGCCGGCCGCGTGACGCGCCGCACGCAGCAGCGCCCGGACCCGGCCCGCGGCCTCCAGACCGTCGACCAGCGGCGTGCGCAGCATGCGGTGCGGAAGGCCGTCCACCGCCCGGGTGACCGTGACGTCCCGTACCGTCGCCGCCAGATACCGCGCCTTCACCGCCTCCGGGACCGGCGAGTCCGACGTGAGCAGGAACCGCGTGCCCATCGCGACGCCGGCCGCCCCGTACGCCAGCGCCGCCGCCAGCCCCCGCCCGTCGAAGAAGCCGCCCGCCGCCACGACGGGGACGTCCACCGCGTCCACCACCTGCGGCAGCAGGACCGTCGTCGCCACCTCGCCGGTGTGGCCGCCGCCCTCACCGCCCTGCACGATCACCGCGTCCGCGCCCCACGCCGCCACCTTCTCGGCGTGCCGGCGGGCCCCTATGGACGGGATGACGACGACACCCGCCTCCTTGAGGCCGGCGATCAGCTCGGCGGAGGGGGCCAGCGCGAACGACGCGACCCGCACCCCCTCGTCGACGATGATCCGGACCCGGTCGCCGGCGTCCGCCGCGTCGGCCCGCAGGTTGACCCCGAACGGCGCGTCCGTGCGCGACCTCACCTCCCGCACCGCCGACCGCAGCTGGTCGAGGGTCATCGTCGCCGAGGCCAGGACGCCGAGCGCCCCCGCCTGAGCCGTGGCCGACACCAGCCGCGGACCCGCCACCCATCCCATGCCGGTCTGCACGATCGGGTGACGGACCCCGACCAGCCGGGTGAACGACGTCTCCATCAGGCCGGCACCTCCCGGGCGCGGGCGCCGCCCGGGTCGATCACCTCACGGATCAGCCGCAGCTCCTGCGCCGTCGGCTCACGGGTGTACGGCACCTCGTCCGCGACGGCCAGATCGAACCCCGTCGCCTCCCGGACCTGCTCGACGCTCACCCCGGGATGCAGCGAGGCCAGCCGCATCGACCGGTCGGGCGTGGCGAAGTCGAAGACGCCGAGGTCGGAGACGACCCGCGGGATGCGGTGGTGCCGGGCGCCGGCCGCACGGTCGTACCCGACACCGCACACCATGTCGACCTTCGCGACGAAGACCCGCCGGGAGTGCCTCGGGATCCAGTAACTCGTCGGATTGTTCAGGGTGTTGACGGGTGCGCCGCGCACCCCGAGGAGCTGCCGCACCGGCTTCGCCCAGTCGCCGACGCAGGAGATGTTCTGGTTCCCGTACCGGTCGATCTGGCTCGCGCCCATCATCACGTGCCGCCGGCCGCCGGTGACCAGCTCCAGGTGCTGCCGGTAGGGCAGCCAGCCCTCCGTCGTGCCGTCCGGACGCACGATCAGCGCCTCGCCGTCGGTCAGCAGGAGATCCGGCGAGAAGGTGAGCCGGGCGAGCCGGGCGCCGGCCGAGGGGATCACTCCCATGGGGCTCGCCAGGATCTCGCCCGCGCCCCGCCAGGCCTCGGCGCAGGCGATCACGCAGTACTCGGCACGCGTGGTCCGGCTCACGAGTCCTCCCCGACCGCCGACCGGTACGCCTGTTCGTCCCCGGCGAGGTAGCGGGCGGCGAACTGCGCCCAGGGCGTCGTCGCGTACCGCTTCTGGAACGCCTCGTCCCGGCCGTAGTCGGGTGCGCAGGACGTGAAGTGCGCCCCGTTCGGAGCCTCCACCACCCCCGTCACCGTGTGCCGCTTGATCAGCAGCGACTGCGGCGGCGCCTCCTTCGTCAGCTCGGCCGTGTCGACGACGCGCTCGCAGCTGACGTACGCCGCGTCCGCCGCCTCGCAGAACAGGTCGTCGAAGTACGGGTCCGGCCCCAGGTACTGACCGTTGCCCAGCCGGTCGGCCCGGTTGACGTGCACCAGCGCCGCGTCCAGCCGCAGGGCGGGCATGGCCACGAACGTCTCCCCGTCCTCGTACGGCGACGTCACCGTGCGCAGGCCGGGGTTGACCCGCATCACGTCCGAGCCGAGGCCCGCCCGCACGGGCAGGAACGGCAACCGGTGCGCCGCCGCACGCAGCCCCCACAGGAACATCGCCTCGTCGACCTCCGTCAGCTCCAGCGCCCCGCTCTCGCGGGCCGCCCGGTAGTGCGGCTCCAGCGGGATCGAGTCCAGCGTGGCGAACGCGGCGACCAGCCTGCGGATCCGCCCGGCCGCCGCGAGCATGCCGACGTCGGGGCCGCCGTACGAGACCACGGTGAGGTCGGTGACCTCCGACCGCAGCAGCGCCCGCACCAGCGCCATCGGCTTACGGCGCGAACCCCAGCCGCCGATGCCGAGCGTCATGCCGCTCTCCAGACGGGAGACGGCCTCCTCGGCGCTCATCGTCTTGTCACTCACCCGAGCTCTCCTCCCGTGCGACCCTGCCGAAGGCGTCCCGGACCCGGTCCGCCACGCCGCCGACGCTCGCCTCGTACGTGAACCCCTGCTCGAAGCGGTAACTGCGGCGCACGTCGACCGGATCGATGCCGTTGATGGCGGCCTTGGCCAGGCGCACCAGCTCGCCGTCCTTCGCGGCGATCTCACCGGCGAGCTCCAGCGCGGCCGCGCGCAGTTCACCGGGGGGCGTCACCCGCCACACCGAGCCGTGCGCCTGCAGTTCGGCCGCCGTGACCGTGCGCGAGGTGTAGTAGAGGGCGCGCAGCAGATGCTGGGGCACGAGCCGGGCCAGATGGGTGGCCGCGCCCAGCGCGCCCCGGTCCAGCTCCGGCAGCCCGAACACGGCGTCCTCGCTCGCCACGATCACGTCCGCGTTCCCCGCGAGGCCGACGCCCCCTCCCAGACAGAACCCCTGGACGGCCGCCACGACGGGGACCTCGCACTCGTACACCGCCGCGAACGCCTCGAAGCAGCCGCGGTTGGCGCCGATCAGCGCGCCCGCCCCCTGCGCCTGGATCTCCTTGATGTCGACGCCCGCGTTGAAGCCCCGCCCCTCGGCGGCCAGCACCACGCACCGCGTGCCCGGATCGCGGCCGGCCGCGCGCACGGCGTCGGCCAGGGCGAACCAGCCGTGCACCGGCAGGGCGTTCACCGGCGGGAAGTCGACCGTGACGAGCGCGATTCCCTTTTCCGCCCCCTTTTCCGGGGACGAGGTGGAGACACCCATGGAAGCATCAGCTACCTTTCCACCAAACGTTTGTTAGGTGGAAGGTAGCAGCCGATGAAGCTGGACGGGAAGGTCGCCGTCGTCACCGGCGGCACCCGGGGAGTGGGCGCCGGGATCGCGCGCTCCCTCGCGCGCGCCGGCGCCGAGGTCGTCGTCTGCGCCCGACGGCCCCCCGACACCCCGCTGCACGGAGCCCGGTTCGTGCCGCTGGACGTACGGGACGCCGACTCCGTACGGACCTTCTTCGCCGGGATGCCCCGGCTCGACGTCCTCGTCAACAACGCGGGAGGCGCCCCGTACCGGCCGCTCGCCGCGGCCGACGCGCACCGCCACGCCCGCGTGATCGAGCTCAACCTCCTCGCCCCGCTCACGGTGTCCCTCGCCGCCCACGACCACCTCAGGCGCGCGCGGGGCTCCATCGTGATGATCGGCAGCGTCAGCGGCGGCCGCCCCTCACCCGGCACCGCCGCCTACGGCGCCGCCAAGGCAGGCCTGGAGAGCCTCGCACGGTCCATGGCCGTCGAATGGGCGCCGGAGATCCGGGTGAACACCCTGGTCGTCGGCATGGTCCACACCGAGCGCACCCACCTCCACTACGGCGACGACGACGGCGTCGAGGCCGTCGCCCGCACCGTCCCCCTCGGCCGCCTCGCCCTCCCCGACGACGTCGGCGACGCGGCCGTCTTCCTCGCCTCCGACGCGGCCGCCTACATCAGCGGAGCCAGCCTGCTCCTGCACGGCGGAGGCGAACGGCCCGCCTTCCTCGACGCCGCCACCGCCGACAAGACGACCCGAGACGACCCGAGCGGACCTGAGCGGACCTGAGCGGACCTGAACGACCTGGCGGCATGACAGACGTGAGAGACATGAGAGACGTGAGAGGGGAACCGCGATGAGCGGAATCTGCGACGGACGGGTCGTCGTCGTCACCGGCGCCGGACGCGGCCTGGGGCGCGCCCACGCCCTCGCCTTCGCCGCCGAGGGCGCCCGGGTCGTCGTCAACGACCTCGGCGTCGGACTCGACGGCGCCCCCGGCCCCGACAGCCCCGCCCGGCAGGTCGCCGACGAGATCCGCGCGGCCGGCGGCACCGCCCTCGCCCACGGCGGCGACATCGCCACCCCCGAGGGCGCCGCGTCCCTCGTGACGACCGCCCTGGAGACGTACGGCCGGCTCGACACCCTCGTCAACAACGCCGGCTTCCTGCGCGACCGCATGCTCGTCAACCTCGACGAGGAGGACTGGGACGCCGTCCTGCGCGTCCACCTCAAGGGCCACTTCCTCACCCTCAAACACGCCGCCGCGCACTGGCGCGCCGAGGCCAAGGCGGGCCGCACACCCGCCGCCCGCATCGTCAACACCGCGAGCGGCGCGGGACTGCTCGGCTCGGTCGGGCAGGGCAACTACAGCGCCGCGAAAGCCGGCATCGTCGGACTCACCCTCGTCGCGGCCGCCGAACTCGCCCGCTACGGCGTCCAGGTCAACGCGATCGCGCCCGCCGCCCGCACCCGCATGACGGAACACACCTTCGCCGCCGCCATGGCCGCCCCCGAGACCGGCTTCGACGCCATGGCCCCCGCCAACGTCTCCCCGCTGGTCGTCTGGCTCGGCTCCACCGCCAGTGAAGGCGTCACCGGACACGTCTTCGAGACGGAGGGCGGCCGGATCACCGTCATGCAGGGCTGGCGGCCCGGCCCGACCGCGGACACCGGAAGACGCCGCAGCCCCGCCGAGGCGGGAGAGGCCGCACGCAAGCTCCTCGCGGACGCGGAACCCCCCGGACGCCCCTACGGCGCGTGACACCCGCCCACCGGCACGGGGCCGCGTCGATCCGCCACCGCACCCACCTCACGTGTCGCACTCCAGCACGGTCCTGCACAACCCGCAGCGGGCCCGGACCCGCCCCCTGACCGGAACCCGAATCCGCTGACGACAGGTAGGACAGGCGAACGTCACCCGCAACGGCCCCTGCGGATCGTGCACGAACGCATACGGGGCGCCCGCATCCCCAGGACCCGCCCGAACGCCCTGCGCATGCCGTCGGTCACGGGCATAACGCCGCCGGCCCGCCCAGCCCGCCGCCGTCAGCGGCGGCTGCCGCTCGTCGAACCGCGCCCGCTCCAGACCCCGCCCGTACGCCTCGTACGCCTGCGCGCTCGTGAACCACACCGACGGATCCTCGCCGAACACCAGCGACCGCTTCGCCAGCACGTACCCGAACTCCTCCGGCGTCAGATACCCCAGCTTCTGCGACGACGCCCCGTCCACCCGGTAGGCGTCCAGCAGCAGCCAGCCCGCACCCAGATACGTCGTCGCCGTGTCCGTCAGAATCTCGTTGTCCCGCGTCCCCGCGAACGACAACCCCACCCGGTGCAGGTATACGTGCATGATCTCGTGCGCCAGCGCCGCACCGATGTCCCGACGATGTGTGCGGAAACGGTCGTTCAGCTCGACGAAGTACTCCGGCCCCGCCGCGAGCTCGATGTGCGCCGCATGCTCCATCTCCCGGAACGCCACGACCATCCGCGCGTCCGGCAACCGGTAGTGCCGCACCAGCTCCCGGGCCACCCGCTGCGCCCCCAGATGCAGATCATCGGTGTCGCAGAACGCCACGTCGGCCGGCGCCACACTCGTCGCGAACTGGTGGATCGTGTCGTACGACAACCGCCTGTACAACGCCGTCACCGCCGCCCGCACCGTCTCCAGATGCGGGTAACCGTGCTCGACCGGACCGCCGTTCGCCACGCCGCACCCCCAACACGCCGAGGACCCCATTCCACTGTACGGGCAGCCCGCAACGCCCGTCCGGACATGCCCTAGGGTGATCGCCCATGACCACCAGCAACACCCGCGCGCCCGGCGCCGGCGACGTCGACCCCGCCGTCCGCGAGGAGCTCGCCCGGTTGCGCGACAGCATCGACAACATCGACGCGGCCGTCGTGCACATGCTCGCCGAACGCTTCAAAGCCACCCAGCAGGTCGGCCATCTCAAGGCCCGCCACCAGCTCCCGCCCGCCGACCAGGCCCGCGAAGCCCGCCAGATCGCCCGGCTGCGCACCCTCGCCGAGAACGCCAAGCTCGACCCCGCCTTCGCCGAGAAGTTCCTCAACTTCATCATCGCTGAAGTGATCAGACACCATGAGCGGATCGCCGAGGACGCCGCGGCACCCCCGCACAGCTGATCTGATCCACACCGCCCCGCAGCGCTGCGGCCGAGACCGCGGCCGCGGGCACCACGACCGGCGCCACGACCGGCAGGCGACCGGGCACATGCCCGGCAGGCGACCGGCACATGCCCGGAGCGGAATCGGCACAGGACCGGCGCTCCGGCGCGAGAAGGGACATAGGGCGCGTACCGATCCGCCCCTGTGCCCGGCCAGCGGCATCAGGCAGCATGTCGTGCATGTCCGTACTGACGCGCGACGAAGCGCAGAACCGTGCCAAGCTCCTCGACGTCCTCCGCTACACCATCGAGCTCGACCTGACGACCGGCGACGAGACCTTCGAGTCCAGCACCGTCATCCGGTTCGCCGCGCGCACCCACGAGGACACCTTCGTCGAGATCAGGCCCGCCGCACTGCACTCCGTCACCCTCGACGGCGAGCCCGTCGACCCCGAGACGCTCGACGACAACCGGCTCCCCCTGACCGGCCTCACCGCCGGCGAGCACGAACTGCGCGTCCACGCGAGCATGCGCTACTCCCGCACCGGCGAAGGCATGCACCGCTTCACCGACCCCACCGACGGCGAGACCTACCTCTACACCCAGCTGTTCATGGAAGACGTCCAGCGCGTCTTCGCCGCCTTCGACCAGCCCGACCTCAAGTCGGTCTTCGAACTCACCGTCCAGGCCCCCGACGGCTGGACCGTCCTCGCCAACGGCATCACCGAACACCTCGGCGACGGCCGCTGGCAGGCCGCACCCACCCCCCTGATCTCCACCTACCTCGTCGCCGTCGCCGCCGGCCCCTGGCACTCCGTGCGCACCGAACACCGCGGACTGCCCTTCGGCCTGCACTGCCGCCGCTCCCTCGCCCCCTACCTCGACGCCGACACCGACGAACTCCTCGACATCACACGCGCGTGCTACGACCGCTACCACGAGAAGTTCGAGGAGCCCTACCCCTTCGACTCCTACGACCAGGCGTTCGTCCCCGAGTTCAACGCCGGCGCCATGGAGAACCCCGGCCTCGTCACCTTCCGCGACGAGTTCGTCTACCGCTCCGCCGTCACCGACACCGAACGCCAGACCCGCGCCATGGTCATCGCCCACGAGATGGCCCACATGTGGTTCGGCGACCTCGTCACCCTCCAGTGGTGGGACGACATCTGGCTCAACGAGTCCTTCGCCGAGTACATGGGCTACCAGACCCTCACCGAAGCCACCCGCTTCCACGGCACCTGGACCGAGTTCGGCGTCGTCCGCAAACCCTGGGGCTACGACGCCGACCAGCGCCCCTCCACCCACCCCGTCGCCCCCGAGAACGTCGACGACACCGCCTCCGCACTTCTCAACTTCGACGGCATCTCCTACGCCAAGGGCGCCTCCGCACTGCGCCAGCTCGTCACCTGGCTCGGCGAGAAGAACTTCCTCGCCGGCATCAACACCCACTTCGCCCGACACCGCTTCGCCAACGCCACCCTCGCCGACTTCATCGACTCCCTCGCCGCCCACACCGACCGCGACGTCCACGCCTGGGCCGACGCCTGGCTCCGCACCACCGGCGTGGACACCCTCGTCCCCACCCTCAGCGGCTCCAACGGCGACCACACCCTCACCGTCGACCACCACGGCAGCCGCCCCCACCGCGTCGGCGTCGGCCTCTACGACCTCGACCTCGCCGACGAAAACCGCCACCTCACCCTGCGCCGCCGCCTCGAGATCGACATCCCGCAGAGCACACCCGAACCCCTCGGCAAGCGCCCCGCCCTGCTCCTCCTCAACGACGGCGACCTCACCTACGCCAAGGTCCGCTTCGACCCCGGATCCTTCGACACCGTCCGCGCCCGCCTCAGCGGCCTGCCCGACCCCCTCACCCGGGCCGTCGTCTGGAACGCCCTGCGCGACGCCGTCCGCGACGGTGAACTCGCCCCCGCCGCCTACCTCGAGACCGCCCGCGCCCACCTCCCGCACGAGACCGACCTCGCCCTCGTCCAGGGCGTCCTCACCTTCGCCTCCGGCCAGGCCGCCGACCGCTACGCCACCCCCGAACAGCGCCCCGCCGCCCTCGCCGCGCTCTCCGCGCTCTGCCGCGACCTCATCCGCCGCACCGAGGACGGCGACCACCCCAGCCTGCGCCTCATCGCCGTACGCCACTTCATCGCCGTCGCCGCCCACCCCGAGACCATCGCCGCCTGGCTCGCCGACGGCACCGTCCCCGGCGGCCCCGAACTCGACCCCGACCTGCGCTGGCGCGTCCTCGCCCGGCTCGCCGTCCTCGGCGCCGTCGACGACGCCGCCATCACCGCCGAACTCGACCGCGACCCCTCCGCCACCGGCCGGGAAGGCGCCGCCCGCTGCCGGGCCGCCCTGCCCGACGCCGAGGCCAAACGCACCGCCTGGGCCGCCATGTTCGAGGACGACGACCTCTCCAACTACCTCTTCACCGCCACCGCCCAGGGCTTCTGGCAGCCCGAACAGGCCGACCTCGTCGCCGACTACGTCCCACGCTTCTACCAGGACGCCGTCGCCGTCGCCGCCCGCCGCGGCCCCGCCATCGCGGACGCCGCCGGCCGCTGGGCCTTCCCCGGCCACGCTGTCGACCCCGACACCCTGCGGCTGGGCGAACAGTGCCTCACCGACGCCCACCCCATCCCGGCCCTGCGCCGCAAACTCGTCGACCAACTCGACGACCTGGCACGCGCGTTGCGAGTACGCGAAGCCCACCAGGGCTGACACCCCCGGCGACGGCCCCGCACGCCCCGGCCGGCGTGCGGGGCCCTACGGCCCGGCCGAGCCACAACTCGGCCCGCGCACCGCCCCTTCGCGCGGCCCGACCGCCGGACGAAACCGTTCCCCCGGCGCCCAACCCGATGCCACTGCCCTCGTCACGCGCCTGAGCCCCGCCGCCCGCGCCAGCAGCGCCCCGGCCACCGTGCGCCCCAGGCCCCGCCGACGGTTCCCCCCGGCACCGGCGGGAACCTCCCACCGCCACCGCACCGGGCTCCGGATGATCCCGCACGGCGTCCACCACACTTTCGGGTTCCTGTCCCCGGGCTTTCCGGACGCGTCGCCGTCCCAGCCGACAAGCTGGACCTCCCCGCTGCGGGCATCCGCCCCCGGCCCCGGAGGAACCCCCGTGAGCATGCCGCCCCTCGCCTCAGGCCCCGAAGGCTCCGACGCCCTGCGCCCCCTGCTGGCGACCGTCCTCGACGCGCTCGACGCCGGCGCCCGCTCCCGCGGCGGGCCGCTGCCCGCAGGCGGACCGCGCACGGTGGCCGCACACGTCCGCGAGGCCGTCGGCGACCCGCTGCCCGAACACGGCGACCCCGACGCCCTGCACACCCTCGTCCGCGCCCTCGCCGAAGGCGCCGCCGACCCCGCCCACCCCCTGTGCGCCGCCCATCTGCACTGCCCACCCCTCGCCGTCGCCACCGCCGCCGACCTCGCCGCCTCCGCCCTCAACCCCTCCCTCGACTCCTGGGACCAGGCCCCCGCCGCCTCGGAACTGGAAACCCTGCTCACCCACGCCCTCGCCGCGGAGATCTACGGCCACCCGACCCGGACACCCCCCACCACCCCCACGCAGCCGGGCACCGCCCCCACACCGTCCACCGCCACCGCCACGGCCCCCGCCGACGCCCTCGTCACCACCGGCGGCACCGAAGCCAACCACCTCGCCCTGCTCCTCGCCCGGGAAGCACACGGACCCGCCCTCCGGCTCGTCTGCGGCGCCAACGCCCACCACTCCCTGCCCCGCGCCGCCTGGCTCCTCGGCCTCCCCGAACCCGCCATCCTCCCCACCCCCACCGGCGTCCTCGACCCCGCCGCCCTCCACCACACCCTCACCACCCGCCCCGGCCCCCTCCTCGTCGCCGCCACCGCAGGCACCACCGACGCCGGACTCATCGACCCCCTCCCCGCCCTGGCGGCCCTCTGCCACACCCACGGCGCCCGCCTCCACATCGACGCCGCCTACGGAGGCGGCCTCCTCTTCAGCAACCGGCGCCGACCCCTCCTCACCGGCCTCGAAGCCGCCCACACCGTCACCCTCGACCTCCACAAACTCGGCTGGCAGCCCGTCGCCGCCGGACTCCTCGCCGTCCGCGACCCCCGCGACCTCACCGCCCTCCACCACCACGCCGACTACCTCAACGCCGACGACGACACCGAAGCCGGCCTCCCCGACCTCCTCGGCCGCTCCCTGCGCACCACCCGCCGCCCCGACGCCCTCAAGATCGCCGTCACCCTCAAAACCCTCGGCCGCAGCGGCCTCGGCGCCCTCGTCGACCAGGTCTGCGACCACGCCCGGCACCTCGCCGACCTCGTCACCGCCCACCCCGGCCTCGAACTCCACGCCCCACCCACCCTCAGCACCGTCCTCTTCCGGCCCGCACACGCCACCGACACCGCCGTCGCCGACATCCGCCGCCGCCTCCTCACCCAAGGCCACGCCGTCCTCGGCCGGGCCCGCCTCGACGGCCGGCTCTGGCTCAAGACCACCCTCCTCAACCCCCACACCCGGCCCGCCGACCTCACCGCCCTCCTGCGACTGGTGGAAGGAAACACCCCCGCATGAACACGCCCCCGCACCCCGACGCCGACACCCCCCGCGACCTCGTCGGCATCGGCGTCGGACCCAGCAACCTCGCCCTCGCCGCCCTCGCCCACCCCCTCGCCGAAATCGACGCCGTCTTCTACGAACAACGCCCCCGCTTCGACTGGCACCCCGGCCTCCTCATCGACGGCGCCCGCATCCAGGTCCCCTTCCTCGCCGACCTCGTCACCCTCGCCGACCCCACCAGCCCCTGGACCTTCCTCAACTACCTCAAAACCCACCACCGCCTCTACCCCTTCTACTTCGCCGAGCGCTTCCACATCCAGCGCGCCGAATACGACGCCTACTGCCGCTGGGTCGCCGACCAACTCCCCGGACTCCGCTTCCGCCACCACGTCGACTCCGTCCGCTGGAACCCCGAACGCGACGTCTTCGAAGTCGACTTCACCCAACTCGACGCAGCCGGCGAAGCCGAAGCCCTCGGCCGCACCTACACCCGCAACGTCGTCCTCGGCATCGGCACCGAACCCCACATCCCCGACCCCCTGCGCCCCCTCGTCGACGCACCCGGCGTCCCCGTCCTGCACGCAGACGACTACCTCGCCCACCGCGACACTCTCCTCACCGCCGGCCACATCACCGTCGTCGGATCAGGACAGTCCGGCGCCGAAGTCTTCCTCGACCTCCTCCGCAACCGCCCCACCGGCCACGAACGACTCCACTGGATCGGCCGCACCGAAGCGTTCGCCCCCATGGAGTACTCCAAACTCGGCCTCGAACACTTCACCCCCGACTACACCCACTACTTCCACGCCCTCCCCGAAAACGTCCGCGACCGCCTGCTCACCGGCCAATGGCAACTCCACAAAGGCATCGACGCCGGCACCCTCGCCGCCATCCACGACGAGCTCTACCGCCGCACCCTCCACGGCGGCTGGCCCGACGCCGTCCTCACCCCCGGCGTGACCGTCCGCACCGCCGGCCGCATCTCCACCACCCGGATCGAACTCCACCTCGAACACACCCAGCAGAACACCCGCAGCCGCCTCACCACCGACGCCGTCGTCCTCGCCACCGGCCACCGCGAACGCACCCCCGACCGCATCCTCGCCGGCCTCGACCCCTACATCCGTCGCGACAACAGCGAACGCCCCCGCATCGACGCACACTTCCGCCTCGTCCTCGACCCCTCCATCACCGCCACCGGCTGCAACGTCCACGTCCAGAACGCCGAACGCCACACCCACGGCGTAGGAACCCCCGACCTCGGACTCGCCGCCTGGCGCAGCGCCACCATCCTCAACGCCCTCACCGGAAAAGAGACCTACCCCCTGCCCACCCGAACCGCCTTCACCACCTTCGGACTCGAACAACCCCAACCCCAGCCCCGCGTCCCCACAGCCCGACAGGCACCCACCCTCACCCCCCTCGTCGACCGGCGCTAGACACCACCAGGACACGAAAAGGGCGGTGCGCACACGGTGACCCACCAGGCCACCGCACGACACACCGCCCCAGGGAACCAGGGACCTCAAAAACCCCTAGAACACCGGCGTACCGTCACGCGTCAGCTTCCAGTCCACCGACGCGAAGTCCTTCGGGTCCAGCACACCCTTCGCCGTCACCCACTCCGAGATCCGCGTACGGATCTCCGTCGACTCCGACCACAACTCCTGCGCCGACGCCACATGCGGGAACGCGCCACCGCCATTGGCCCGATAGTTGTTCACCGCCAGCACGAACTGCTGCGCATCGTCCAACGCCGCCCCGTTGAACGTCAGATTCCTGATCCGCGAACCCACCGCCTGCGCGATGTCGATCTCGTACGACAGACCCGACACATAGTCGTAGTTGTAGTCCGGACGCCCCGCCGCGTTCGTCAGCTTCTCCGTGTCGACCACCGCACCCGCCGCCGTCTGCACGAAGTACTGCGCCGAGTACTCCAGGTACGCCCGCACCTGAGCACCCGTCATCAACTTCGCCACCAGCGTGTTGTCGTACACGTACAGGCTCGACAGATCCCGGATCGTCACCTTCCCCGCCGGGATCTCCGACGTCCGCGAGAACGGCGACGCCTGAGCGATCACCGGCAGCGACGCATACGACGTCCCCGCCAACGCCGCCTTGACGACGTCCTCCTGCACCTTCGTGATCAGGTCGATGATCGGCGCGTCCTTGAACCGCGCCTCCACCGTCGTCAACGTCTCCGTCGCCGTACCCACCACCTGGTTGACGTACGCGACGACCTTCGCGTGCTCGTCACCCAACAACTTCGTGATCTTCGGGTCGTCCGCGACCGAGTTGGAGTTCAGCACCTTCGAAGACACGGACTCGACCGACCACCGCCCCTTCTCGAACACCAGCTCCACATCGAACACCGACAGCCGCTCCGCATACGCCAACGGCTCCGACAGCACGACCGTCTTCCCCGACTTCGCGTTGACGACCTTCAGCTCCGGAATCTCCACATGCGCATGCCCCACCAACACCGCGTCGATGTCCGGCACCTGCTGCGCCACCAACGCCGCCGAGTTCTCCACATACGGCAGCTGGTCACCGTACGACGACGTACCCGACGAACCCGAGTGCGCCGACACGATCACCACATCGGCACCCAGCGACTTCAGCTTCGGCACCCACTTCGCCGCCTGCTCCTCCAGACCCGGGAACGCCAGCTTCCCCTGCACGTACGCCTTGTCCCAGATCGCGATACCCGGGTTCGTCAGGCCCAGCACCGCCACCTTCACCGGCGGCGCGCCCTTCACACAGAACGTCTTGATCACATACGGCTGGAACGCCGGCCGCAGCGTCTTCGCGTCCACCGCGTTCGCCCCCAGCAACGGGAACCGCAACTGCGACTCGAACTTCCGCAGCGTCTCGATGCCGTAGTTGAACTCGTGGTTGCCCAGCGCCGCCGCGTCGTACCCGATCGCGTTCATCGCCTGCGCCATCGGATGCACCGGACCGCCCTTGGCGGTGATCGGGTCCACCTTCGCGTAGTAGTACGTCAGCGGAGTGCCCTGGATCGTGTCACCCGCGTCCAGCAGCAGCGTGTTCTCGCGCCCCTTCTCCGCACGGATCCGGTTCACCAGCGTCGAGATCCGCGCCAGACCCTGCGCGTTGCCGGCCGCGTCCTTGTACTCCGCGTCCTTGAAGTAGTCCCAGTTGAACACATGACCGTGCAGGTCCGTCGTGCCCATCACGGTCAGCGCATACCGCTTCGGCTGCTTGACCGGCTTCCCCGGCAGCTTCGCCGCCGCGGCCTGCGCCGACGGGGCCGCCACAGCTCCCGCGATCGCCACCCCCGCCCCGGTCACGGCGGACTTCTTCAGGAACTTCCGGCGGTTCAACGGCATGTCTCGTGCTCCTCGGGGGATGGTCAACGACGCGCGTAGATTCTGACCCGGCCACCGCCGACGGCAACAGGTCCAGGAGGTTGCGATCTGATGACCGCAAGGGTCGACCCACACCCCCGAACGCCGAAACCAGTGACAAGGTGGGACGTATGACCTCCCCGCAGAACCCCCCGTACGGCACCCCCGACACCCCCCTCCTCACAGTCCGCGGCGAGGCCGAACTCGAAGTCGACCCCGAAGTCGCCCGCATCGCCGTCACCCTCACCGCCCGCGGCCGCGACCGCCGCACCACCCTCGCCGACCTCACCCGCCGCAACACCACCGCCCTCGACCTCCTCAAGTCCTACGGCGACTCCGTCGAGAACCTCTCCACCGGCGCACTCACCCTCACCCCCGAACTCGAACCGCACCGCCGAGGAGAACGCGTCCGCACCTACCGCGGCACCGTCCGCCTCACCGCCGAACTCACCGACTTCGCCGCCCTCGGCGAACTCGCCACCCGCCTCGCCGACCTCGAACTCACCCGGGTCGACGGCCCTTGGTGGGACCTGCGCCCCACCTCACCGGCCCACCGCACCGCCCGCCGCCACGCCGTCCACGACGCCGTCCAACGCGCCAGGGAATACGCCGAAGCACTCGACACCACCGTCGCCGCCCTCCTCGAACTCACGGACACCGCGACAGGCGGCCCCAGGCCCCGTTCCGCCTTCGACCGCCACACCGTCCGCTTCTCCCGCGCCGCGGCGGACGCCGAACCCCAGGACCCAGAACCCCTCGACCTCGAACCCCAGCGCATCCAGGTCCGCGCCGAGGTCACCGCACGGTTCACCATGAATCCACCGGCCCTGTAAATCCGCCGACAGCCTGAATTCACCCGTTCGGGGAATCCGTGTACCGAGAAAGAATCCCGTGGATATCGGCACGGTCGCTCAGAAGAGCGGCACCCCGCACACTTTAGAAGTTGTCAACAACCCTTCACCCAAAGGTTGTTGAGCAGTCACGTGCCCCCAATTCGCTACCCACCGGTAAGACATAAGCTCGAAACATGCGCCGAGCAAAAATCGTCTGCACCCTGGGCCCCGCAACCGACTCCTACGACCAGCTCAAAGCCCTCGTAGAAGCCGGAATGGACGTCGCCCGCTTCAACCTCAGCCACGGCACCCACGCCGAACACGAGGAGCGCTACCGCCACGTCCGCAAAGCCGCAGACGAAACCGGCCACAGCGTCGGCACCCTCGCCGACCTTCAAGGCCCGAAGATCCGCCTCGGCCACTTCGCCGAAGGCCCCGTACTCCTCGAACGCGAAGACACCTTCACCATCACCGTCGAAGAAGGCATCGCAGGCGACGGCACCCGCTGCGGCACCACCCACGCAGGCCTCGCCGACGACGTCACCCCCGGCGAACGCATCCTCGTCGACGACGGCAAAGTCACCCTCGAAGTCACCCACGTCGACGGCCCCCGCGTCCACACCCGCGTCGTCGAAGGCGGCGTCATCTCCGACCACAAAGGCCTCAACCTCCCCGGCATCGCCGTCTCCGTCCCCGCCCTCTCCAAAAAAGACGAAGAAGACCTGCGCTGGGCGCTGCGCACCGGCTTCGACGTCATCGCCCTCTCCTTCGTCCGCAGCGGCCGCGACATCCTCGACGTCCACCGCATCATGGACGAGGAAGGCCGCCGACTCCCCGTCATCGCCAAGGTGGAGAAGCCCCAGGCCGTCGAGAACATCGACGAGATCGTGGCCGCCTTCGACGGCATCATGGTCGCCCGCGGAGACCTCGGCGTCGAAATGCCGCTCGAACAGGTCCCCATCGTCCAGAAACGCGCCATCAAGCTCGCCAAGCGCAACGCCAAACCCGTCATCGTCGCCACCCAGATGCTCGACTCCATGATCGAGCACTCCCGCCCCACCCGCGCCGAGGCCAGCGACGTCGCCAACGCCGTCCTCGACGGCACCGACGCCGTCATGCTCTCCGGCGAGACCAGCGTCGGCAAACACGCCGTCCAGACCGTCCGCACCATGGCGAAGATCGTCACAGCCGCGGAAGAAGACCTCCTCGCCAAAGGCCTGCCCGACCTCACCGAGAACAACAAACCCCGCACTCAGGGCGGAGCCGTCGCCCGCGCCGCCGCCGAGATCGGCGACTTCCTCGGCGCGAAGTTCCTCGTCGCCTTCACCCAGAGCGGCGACACCGTCCGCCGCCTCTCCCGCTACCGCTCCCCGATCCCCGTCCTCGCCTTCACCCCGGAACCGGCGACCCGCTCCCAGCTGAGCCTGACCTGGGGCGTCGAGACGTTCCTCGGCCCGGCGGTCGCCTCCACGGACGCGATGGTCGACCAGGTCGACGAGCTGCTGCTGCAGTACGGCCGTTGCGAGAAGGGCGACGTCGTCGTGATCACGGCCGGCTCCCCGCCCGGCGTCTCGGGCTCCACGAACCTGGTCCGAGTCCACCACATCGGCGAGGACGACAGCCCGAGGTAGAGCTCAGGGGTCAGTGCTTGGGGCCTACGTGGGCGTCCATGAGCACTACCGAGGCCTTCTTCGCGATGGAGATGTTGAGGGGTTGACAGCCGCGGGCGAGCGTCGTCCACTCCACGCCGACCTCGTCGAGGGTGTCGGTGAACAGCCGCCGGATGTCGTCCGACCTGTTGGTGAAGAAGTACCGGGGATACTCGTAGCGCTTGCGTACGCCGCCGATGGTCTTCTCGGTCCAGTTGGTGATGCGGCATCCGTCGGAGTGGATGAGGCCGCGGACGAACTCCCAGGGGTGCTCATCGACGATGGCCTGCTGCCACGGTTCGAGCACGATGAGGTGTTCATGCTTCTTGCCGGGGCCGTGCTGGGGGAACAGGTACGGCCAATGGGCGTAGTAGCCGACCACCGACACGCAGCCCTGGGCCTGGACTCGATGCGCCGTGCGTGCGGGATTGACGGCGCGAATGGCGGTCTCGCACGCATCGATGAGTCCCGGCCAGGCATCCGCGCAGGCGATGCGGAGATAGTGCCCGCTACCGCGTGGATGTGCGCTGATGCACCCGTCGCCGAGATAGAGGCCGAGCAGATACGAGTACGCGACTCGGTCGCTCGGTGGTTCGGGCAGTGGGGGTGCCATTCGGGGCACTGGCTCAAGTCGGTCCTGCCAGGAGCGGATTGCGGCGCGGGAGATGCCGGTTTCTTTGCTCACGGAGTTGAGACTGCGGCCCTGCGCAACCAGCGCGAGTGCCCGCTTGCGTGTGCTGACGTCGTACATGTGCCCACTGTGTGAGCGTGCTCGCGACGACACGCAGCAAAAAGCGGATGTTCACGAGAACGGGAACATCCGCTTTTCTTTCATGACCTTGGGAACCAAGGAAAAGTGCCCCGAGTCGGATTCGAACCGACGCTGGATGGGTTTTGAATCCATGGCCTCTACCGCTGGGCTACCGGGGCCCCTTCGAAACGAAGGTCAGCGGTCACCCGCTGTGTCACTACCTTACCGCAGCTAGGTAGGCTCTTGTCAGCAGTACCCGCCCCTGAACGAGGAGCCCCCGTGACCGCCCCCGAGTCGCCCCAGCCAGTAGACGCGCCCGACGACGACAAGTCGCACGTGCCTCCGCTGACGACCCGTGTCGTCATCGCCGAGGACGAGGCGCTGATCCGCCTCGACCTCAAGGAGATGCTGGAGGAGGAGGGATACAGCGTCGTCGGCGAGGCCGGTGACGGTGAGCAGGCGATCGAGCTCGCCCGCGAGCACAAGCCGGACCTCGTCATCCTGGACGTGAAGATGCCCAAGATGGACGGCATCTCCGCGGCGGAGAAGATCGCCGAGGAGCGCATCGCGCCGGTGCTGATGCTGACCGCGTTCTCGCAGCGCGACCTGGTCGAGCGGGCGCGTGACGCGGGGGCGATGGCGTACCTCGTGAAGCCGTTCAGCAAGAGCGATGTCGTCCCGGCGATCGAGATGGCCGTCTCGCGTTTCACGGAGCTGCGGGAGCTGGAGAACGAGGTCGCGGACCTCACGCTGCGGCTGGAGACGCGCAAGCTGGTGGACCGGGCGAAGTCGATTCTGCAGACGGAGTACGGGCTGACGGAGCCGGCGGCGTTCCGGTGGATCCAGAAGACGTCGATGGATCGTCGGATGTCGATGCAGCAGGTGGCGGAGGCCGTGATCCAGGACGCCGAGGAGAAGAAGGCGGACAAGGCGTAAGCCCCGCGGTGCAGACGACGAGGCCCGCGCCCGGAGAAGGGGCGCGGGCCTCGTCGTGTGCGGGTGGTTCAGTCCTCGCCGAGGTAGGCCTTGCGGACGGACTCGTCGTGGAGGAGGTCCTGGCCGGTGCCGGACAGGACGATCTTGCCGACCTCCATGACGTGGCCGTGGTCGGCCAGGGAGAGGGCCGCCTGGGCGTTCTGCTCGATGAGCAGGATGGTGGTGCCCTGGGACTTGAGCTCCTGGATGGTGGCCATGATCTTCTGCATCATGATCGGTGAGAGGCCCATGGAGGGTTCGTCGAGCATGAGCAGTTTGGGCCGGGACATGAGGGCGCGGCCCATGGCGAGCATCTGCTGTTCGCCGCCGGAGAGGGTGCCTGCGGCCTGCTTTCGGCGTTCTCCCAGGATGGGGAAGAGGTCGTAGGCGCGCTGGATGTCCTTCTCGATGGCTTCCTTGTCGTTGCGGAGGAAGGCGCCGAGGCGGAGGTTGTCCTCGATGGTCATGCGGGGGAAGATGTGCCGGCCTTCGGGGGAGTGGGCCAGCCCCAGCGAGACGATCTTGTGGGCGGGGATCTTGTTGAGCACCTTGCCGTCGAACTTGATCTGGCCGCCGAGGGGCTGGAGCAGTCCGGACAGGGTGCGCAGGGTGGTGGTCTTGCCGGCGCCGTTGGTGCCGATGAGGGTGACGACCTCGCCTGCGGCGACCTTGAAGGAGATGCCCTTGACCGCCTCGATCTTGCCGTAGGCGACCCTGAGGTCTTCGACCTCGAGCAGTGCGGTCACTTCTCGTCTCCTTCCGTGGTGCTGTGCGCCTCGGAGGCCTCTGCGGCTTCGACTTCGGCGACTTCTTCCGCTCCCGGCGCGCCCTCGAAGGGGGTGCCGAGGTAGGCGGCGATGACGCGTTCGTCTGCCTGGACCACTTCGGCGGGGCCTTCGACGATCTTCTCGCCCTGGACGAGCACGGCGACGCGGTCGCAGAGGTTCATGATGAACCGGATGTCGTGCTCGATGACGAGGACGGCGATGCCCTGGTCGCGGATGGCGAAGATGAGCTCTTCGGCGGCGCGCGTCTCCTGGGGGTTCATGCCGGCGGTGGGCTCGTCGAGGAGGAGGAGGCCGGGGTCGCTGGCGAGGGCGCGGGCGATTTCGAGCTTGCGCTGTTCGCCGTAGGGGAGGTTGCGGGCGAGGTGGTCGGCCTTGGCGGCGAGGCCGGTGAACTCGAGGAGTTCCATGGCTCGTTCGCGGGAGGCGTCTTCGGCCTTTTTGAAGCTGGGCAGGCGCAGGAGCGCGGACCAGAGGCCTTCGTGGGTGCGGGTGTGGCGTCCGACGAGCACGTTTTCCAGGACGGTCATGTTGGCGAAGAGCCGGATGTTCTGGAAGGTGCGGGCGATGCCGGCCTGGGTGACCAGGTGGGGTTTGGGCGGGAGGACGGTGCCTTTGTAGCTGACTGTGCCGGTGGTGGGGATGTAGAGGCCGGTGAGGCAGTTGAAGAAGGTGGTCTTCCCGGCTCCGTTGGGGCCGATGAGTCCGACGATCTCGCCGCTGTTGACGGTGAGGTCGACGGAGCGTACGGCGGTGAGGCCGCCGAACTGCATGGTGACGCCGGAGGCGTCGAGGACCGTGGTGGTCGTGGCGGTTGTCGTGGTGGTGGTCATCGCGGTCACGCCCCTGCCTTGGCGACGCCGGTGGCGGTCTCGGGCAGGCCCTTGTCGTCGGGTACGTCGAGCTGTCCGGTTTCGTGGAACTCGAGCTGCTTCCTGCGGTCGGCGACGAGGCCTTCGGGGCGGAAGCGCATGAGGAGCATGAGCGCGACGCCGAAGAGGAGCAGCTGGTATTCCGCCATGAACTGGAGTTTGGCGGGGATGAGGTAGAGCAGTGCGGCGCCCACGAGCGGCCCGCTGATGGTGCCCATGCCGCCGAGGATGACCGCTGCGAGCAGGAAGGCCGAGTTGGGCGGCACGGAGCCGGCGAACTGGTACTGCTCGGGGGTGACGCTGTAGGAGACGTGTGCCTGCACGGTGCCGGCGAGGCCGGCGAGGGAGGCGCCGAGGGCGAAGGCGAGGAGCTTGAGGCGGAAGCCGTTGATGCCCATGGCGGTGGCGGCTGTCTCGTCTTCGCGGATGGCGACCCAGGCGCGGCCGATGCGGGAGTCGGCGCTGCGGCGGAAGACCGTGACGACGACGAGGGTGCACAGGAGCATCAGCAGGTAGTAGTTGCCGGAGCGGGTGAGCTCCTGGCCGAGGACGTCGTGCGGGATTCCGAGGTTGAATCCGAAGATCTCCAGGTCGGGGATGTTCGGGATGCCGTTGGAGCCGTTGGTGACGTCGGGTCCGCTGTTGCCGTTGAGGTTGTTCATGGTGATGCGGAAGATCTCACCGAAGCCGAGGGTGACGATGGCGAGGTAGTCGCCGCGCAGCCGCAGGGTCGGGGCGCCGATGAGCACGCCGAAGATCAGTGAGGCGGCGGCGCCGGTGAGGACGGCCGCCCAGAAGGGGAACTGGACGCCGATGCTCGACTGGGGGGAGCCGGAGACCAGGGCGGCGGCGTAGGCGCCGACGCCGAGGAAGGCGACGTATCCGAGGTCGAGGAGGCCGGCGAGGCCGACGACGACGTTGAGGCCCAGGGCGACCGTGGCGAAGATGAGGATGTTCGCGCCGATGAGGGCGAACTGGTCGTTGGTCTGGGTGAAGGGGAAGCAGATCGCGGCGACGAAGGCGGCGGTGAGGGTGACGGTGCGGTGTTTGGCCGTCAGTGCCGAGAGCCGCTTGAGGAGGCCGGCGCGGGTGAGTGCGGTGAAGCTGAACCCGGTGATGATGAGGAAGCCGATGAACAGCTCGGGGTTGTCGGTGTCGATGCCGATGCCGAAGGAGAAGACGTAGAGGCCGATGCCGAAGGCCGTGGAGATGATGAGGATCTCTGCCCAGGAGGGGAGTTCCTTGGCGCGGCCGGGTTCGGGGGCGGCGAGGCTGTGGCGGAACTGGGCCCAGGCGTTCGTCGCGTCGTCGGCGTCGCGGGGGACGTCGGCGGGGAGTGCGAAGGCGCCGATGGTGGCGATGAGGGCGCCGATGGCGGAGACCCAGGCGCCGGGTTCGAGGTTGACGATGCCGCCGAGGACGTAGCTGATGGCGCCGAGGGCGTAGCCGGTGGCGCCGAGGACGCCGAGGCTGGCGGCGCGGACGGGGCTGTGGGTGCCGCCGGGGGTGAGCCAGCGCAGGCCGCGGATGCCTTGTCCGGAGAGGACGAGGAGGATGGTGAGGGCGGCGCCGATGAGGGTGAGGACCTGGAGGCCGCCGGGGTAGCCGGTGATGGTGAGGTTGCCGGGGAACTCGTCGGTCCAGGTCCAGGCGAGGAAGGTGCCGACGAGGGCGGCGGCGGATCCGGCGAGGGTGAGGACGGGGGCGAGGGCCGCGGGCAGCGGGATGAGGGGGGCCGTGTCGCCGGTGGGCGTCTTGACGGCGTCGGTGCTCTTCTGGGTGGGGATGTTGGTGGTCATCGCTATCACGCCCGATCCGCGACGCGTTCGCCGAGCAGGCCTTGTGGCCTGAACAGCAGGACGAGGATGAGGAGGGCGAACGCCCACACGTCCTTCCAGGCGCCGCCGCCGAAGAGGTCCATGCCGGGGATGTCGCCGATGTAGCCGGTGGCGAGGGATTCGGCGACGCCGAGGACGAGGCCGCCGAGCATGGCGCCGTAGATGTTGCCGATGCCGCCGAGGACGGCTGCGGTGAAGGCCTTGAGGCCCATGAGGAAGCCCATGCGGAAGCCGACCTGGCCGTTCTTGAGGCCGTAGGCGACTGCTGCGATGGCGGCGAACGCGGCGCCGATGGCGAAGGCCATGACGATGATGCGGTCGGTGTTGATGCCCATGAGCTTGGCGGTGTCGGGGTCCTGGGCGGTGGCCTGCATGCCGCGGCCGGAGCGGGTCTTCGTGACGAAGAAGCCGAGGGCGACCATGCACAGGGGTGCGGCGATGAGGACGAAGAGGTCGCCGCGCTGGATGTTGGCGCCGAGGACGTCGATGGGGCCGCCGTCGAACTGGGGGAAGGGGCGGTCCTTCTTGGCGTCGGGGTACCACATCCATACGGCCTGCTGGAGGACGATGGAGAGGCCGATGGCGGTGATGAGGGGTGCCAGTCGCGGGGCGGTGCGCAGGGGCCGGTAGGCGAAGCGCTCGGCTGCGGTGGCGACGGCGACGGAGACGATGACGCCGCCGAGGATCATGAGGGGTATCGCTGCGCCGAGGGCGAAGCCGCCGGGGAGGATGAGCCAGACGGTGAGGGCCCCGAAGCCCCCGACCATGAAGATCTCGCCGTGGGCGAAGTTGATGAGCTGAACGATGCCGTAGACCATCGTGTAACCGATCGCGATGAGTCCGTACATCGCGCCGAGGATGAGTCCATTGGCCAGCTGTTGCGGCAGTTCGTGCACCGCAGGGCCTCCGTGGAGTGGTTCGGATATGGCGCCGCGCGGGAGCGCTGGTGGGCACTCCCGCGCGGCCTGATCAATGCGTGAAGTGGGGAGGTGTGGCTGCTCCTGCTTCGTTCAGCTGACGTTGGGTGCGGCGCTGTATTCGGGCTTCCACGCGCCACCGGTGACCTTGTAGGCGGTCATCATGTGGTTGGTGGTGTCGCCGAACTCGTCGAAGGAGATGGTGCCGGTGACGCCGTCGAACTTGACCTTGGCCATGGCGTCGAGGACTGCCTTGCGGCCGTCGGCCGGGACCTTGCCGTCGTTGCCTTCGACTGCCAGCTTGACGGCCTCGATGACGGACCAGGTGGCGTCGTAGGTGAGGCCGCCGTAGGCCTCGTAGGCGTCCTTGTAGCCGGCCGTCTTGTAGTTCGCGATGAACTCCTTGGCGGAGGGCAGGTCTTCGACGGGCTTGCCGACGGAGGTGGCGAGGTCGCCTTCGGCCTTCTTGTTGAGCTTGGGGAACTCGCCGGAGTAGATGCCGTCGCCGCCCATGAGCGGGATGTTCTGGCCGCTGTCCTTGAGCTGCTGGCTCAGGGGTGCGGCGGCGGGGTATTCGCCGCCGTAGTAGAGGGCGTCGGCGCCGGTCTTCTTGATCTTGGCGACGACGGCGTTGAAGTCGCGGTCGTCGGGGTTGACGTGGTCGGTGCCGACGATCTGGCCGCCGAGCTTGGTGAAGTTCGCCTTGAAGGAGGCGGCGAGGCCGGCGCCGTAGGTCTTCTGGTCGTCGATCAGGTAGACCTTCTTCTTGCCGGCCTTGGAGAAGAGGTACTCGGCGGCGAAGGCGCCCTGGATCTCGTCCGTGGTGGCGGTGCGGAAGAACGTCTTGAACGGGCGGACCGAGTTGCCGGTCTTCCAGCCGTCGCCCTGGGTCAGCTCGGTGCCGGTGTTGGCGGGGGAGACCTGGGTGAGGCCTGCGTCGCTGAAGGGCTTCTGCATCTGCTGGGAGACGCTGGAGTTCAGCGGGCCGACGACGCCGAGGACTTCCTTGTCGCTGATGAACTTCTGGGCGTTCTGCTGGCCGACGGAGGGCTGGGCCTGGTCGTCGAGGGCTTCGATCTTGAATTCGACGCCCTTGACGTATTCCTTCTTGTTGGCGGTCTTGGCGGCGAGGTCGGCGGAGTTCTTGATGCCGAGGCCGAGCGCGGACAGGTCGCCGGTGAGCGGGGCGTCGACGCCGATCACGACGGTGGTCTTGTCTCCGCTGCTGCTCTTGCCGTCGTCGTCACGCGACCCACAGGCAGTGAGTGTCAGCGATCCCGCCGCGAGTGCGGCGGTGATGGCGATGATCGAACGTTGACGCACGAATCAGGTCCTTTCCCTGGCACGGCGGTCCCCCCTGGAACGCGCCGAGTCGAGCGCTGGGCCGAATGGACTTCGAAACCGGTGGCGCGGTGACTGGGCGTGACTCTAGGCGCGGGGAGGGAACTCGGAGGAGGGTCTGACCAAGGCTGTGACGCTCTTGTTATGACACGAGGTAATGCAGAGCGGTACTTGGAGGGTGGAAGAGCGGATTTAAGGCTGATTCGTCCTGTCCACATAGTGAGAACGTGCAGGACGAACCCGACGGGGTTCAGGTGTCTCGAGCGTTTTGGTAATGACCGGGATTCGTTGCTGGAGGCGACCTGTAGGCCTTCGAAGAGCTGGTGCGCATAGTGCGGGCCGGTGCCGGAGCCCCGTTCTCGCATTGCGCGCGCATTACGTAGAGTTACGTCCGGGAAAGAAAGTCCGACGTTAAGCGACGCTTTTCCGCGGGGAGTTACCCGCTCCGCTTCGGGGAAATCGGCGGAATGCGGGGCGGGCCGGGTGAGTTGAGCCCGGGCGGGGTGTGCCGTCGGCCCCCCGGGGCTGCCGGGGGGCAGGGGACGCCGGGCGGCGCACCCCGCAGGCGTCAGCCGCCCGAGGGGAGGTGGGTCCCGTCGCCGGCGCGGACGTCGCGCAGCAGGCAGGTCAGCCGTGCGGTGCACACACGGCGTTCCTGCTCGTCGCTGATCACGATCTCGTAGGTGGCGGTGGAGCGTCCGCGGTGCACCGGCGTGGCCACGCCGGTCACCAGGCCGGAGCGTGCTCCGCGGTGGTGGGTGCAGTTCAGGTCGACGCCGACGGCGATCTTGGAGCTGCCGCCGTGCAGCATGGCGCCGACCGAGCCGATCGTCTCGGCGAGGACCGCGGAGGCGCCGCCGTGCAGCAGTCCGTAGGGCTGGGTGTTGCCCTCGACCGGCATCGTGGCGACGACCCGGTCGGCGGAGGCCTCGAGGATCTGCACGCCCATGCGGGTGCCGAGATGTCCGGCGGAGAACAGGGCGAGGATGTCCACGCCGAGCGCGGCGTACTCGTCGATGACTTCCTGCGGGAACTTCACGTGCTGCTGCTCGCCCATGGGGCCCGGCTCCGTTCGTCGATACAAGTCCGGCGGTGACTTAAGCGAACGCTCAGTCGGTCGCCGATTGTTCCAGACGGACCACGACGGACTTGCTGGCGGGCGTGTTGCTGGTGTCCGCGGTGGCGTCCAGCGGGACCAGCACGTTGGTCTCCGGGTAGTACGCGGCCGCGCAGCCCCTCGCGGTCGGGTAGAGCACCACGCGGAAGCCGGGGGCGCGCCGCTCCACGCCGTCCCGCCACTCGCTCACCAGGTCCACGTACGTGCCCTCCGCGAGGCCGAACGCCCGCGCGTCCTCGGCGTTGACGAGGACGACCCGGCGGCCGTTCCTGATGCCCCGGTAGCGGTCGTCGAGGCCGTAGATCGTGGTGTTGTACTGGTCGTGCGAGCGCAGCGTCTGCAGCAGCAGACGGCCCTCGGGCAGCCGGGGGTACTCGACCGGCGCGGCCGTGAAGTTGGCCTTGCCGGTGGCGGTGGGGAAGCGGCGCTCGTCGCGCGGGGCGTGCGGCAGGGTGAAGCCGCCCGGCCGGGCCACGCGCGCGTTGAAGTCCTCGAAGCCGGGGATCACGCGCGCGATGCGGTCACGGATCGTCCCGTAGTCCTTCTCGAACTCCTCCCACGGCGTCCGGCTGGCCGCGCCGAGGACCCGGCGCGCGAGGCGGCAGACGATGGCGGGCTCGGACAGCAGTCGTGCGCCGGCGGGCGCGAGGCGGCCCCGGGAGGCGTGCACCATGCCCATGGAGTCCTCCACCGTCACGAACTGCTCGCCGCCGGCCTGCAGATCGCGCTCCGTGCGGCCCAGCGTCGGCAGGATCAGGGCGCGCGCGCCCGTGACGACGTGCGAGCGGTTCAGCTTCGTCGACACGTGCACGGTCAGCCGGGCGCGCCGCATGGCCGCCTCGGTGACGTCGGTGTCGGGGGAGGCCGCCACGAAGTTGCCGCCCATGGCGAAGAACAGCTTCGCCTCGCCGTCGCGCAGTGCGCGTATGGCCCCTACGACGTCGAAGCCGTGCTCGCGCGGCGGCGCGAAGCCGAACTCCTTCTCCAGGGCGTCCAGGAAGGCCGGCGCGGGCCGTTCGAAGATGCCCATGGTGCGGTCGCCCTGCACGTTGGAGTGACCGCGCACCGGGCACACGCCCGCGCCCGGGCGGCCGATGTTGCCGCGCAGCAGGAGGAAGTTGACGACCTCGCGGATGGTGGGCACGGAGTGCTTGTGCTGGGTGAGGCCCATGGCCCAGCAGACGATGGTGCGCTTCGAGGCGAGCGCCATGCGCAGGGTTTCCTCGATCTGCGCGCGCGTGAGGCCGGTCGCGGTGAGCGTCTCGTCCCAGTCGGCGGCGCGGGCGGCGTCGGCGAACTCCTCGAAGCCGTGGGTGTGTTCGGCGATGAACGCCTCGTCGAGCGCGCCGTCCGTCTCCAGCACGAGTTTGTTGAGGAGGCGGAAGAGGGCCTGGTCGCCGCCGATGCGGATCTGCAGGAACAGGTCGGTGAGCGCCGCGCCCTTGACCATGCCCTGTGGCGTCTGCGGGTTCTTGAAGCGCTCCAGGCCGGCCTCGGGCAGCGGGTTGACGCTGATGATCTTCGCGCCGCCCGCCTTGGCCTTCTCCAGCGCGGAGAGCATGCGCGGGTGGTTGGTGCCCGGGTTCTGCCCGGCGACGATGATCAGGTCGGCCTGGTGGAGGTCCTCGAGCAGGACGCTGCCCTTGCCGATGCCGATGGTCTCCGACAGCGCCGAGCCGGACGACTCGTGGCACATGTTGGAGCAGTCCGGCAGGTTGTTCGTGCCGAGTTCGCGCGCGAAGAGCTGGTACAGGAACGCGGCCTCGTTGCTGGTGCGGCCCGAGGTGTAGAAGACGGCCTCGTCGGGGGAGGCGAGGGCGGCGCTCTCCTCGGCGATGATGTCGAAGGCGCGCTCCCAGGTGACCGGCTCGTAGCGGTCCGCGCCTTCGGGCAGGTACATGGGGTGGGTGAGGCGTCCCTGCTGCCCGAGCCAGTAGCCGCTGCGGCCGGCGAGGTCGGCGACGGTGTGCTCGGCGAAGAACTCCGGGGTGACGCGGCGCAGGGTCGCCTCCTCGGCGACCGCCTTCGCGCCGTTCTCGCAGAACTCGGCGGTGTGCCGGTGTTCGGGCTCGGGCCAGGCGCAGCCGGGGCAGTCGAAGCCGTCCTTCTGGTTGACGCGCAGCAGCGTCAGCGCGGTGCGCTTCACGCCCATCTGCTGCTGGGCGATCCGCAGGGAGTGTCCGACGGCCGGCAGGCCCGCCGCCGCGTGTTTCGGCTCGGCGACGAGCGGCGCGTCCTGGACCGGATCAGCCTTCGGCGGCTTCGTTGCCATCGCGCGCTCTCCTTCGACCTGCCATGGGTGCGATACGCCCCAGATCCTCGCATGCGACGCCGACATCGAACCGGGGCGGGCCTGCGGCGGATCGTCGCCCGTGCGGTCCGGGGGCTGTCCGTGCGGCCGCGCGCCGCACGTGGCCGGGCGAGCCCGGTCCGGCGGGGGCGGGCCGGCGCACCGGGTCCGCGGGCCGGTCGGGAGGGCCGGGTCCGGGGGCGGGAATGGCGGGATCCGTGGCGGCCGGGACCGAGTGTCAGTGGGGCGTGGCAGGATCGGGGTCGTGGCAGAGACAGCATCGAAGAAGACCGAGACCCCCTCCGGCGCAAGCCGTCCGCGCCTGATGCTCATGGACGGGCACTCGCTGGCCTACCGCGCGTTCTTCGCGCTGCCCGCGGAGAACTTCACCACCGCGACGGGCCAGCCCACCAACGCGATCTACGGCTTCGCGTCGATGCTCGCCAACACACTGCGTGACGAGGCGCCCACGCACTTCGCGGTAGCGTTCGACGTCTCCCGCAAGACGTGGCGTTCCGAGGAGTTCACCGAGTACAAGGCGAACCGCTCCAAGACGCCCGACGAGTTCAAGGGGCAGGTCGAGCTGATCGGCGAACTGCTCGACGCGATGCACGTCTCCCGCTTCGCGGTGGACGGCTTCGAGGCCGACGACGTCATCGCCACCCTGACCACCCAGGCCGAGGCCGCGGGTTTCGAGGTGCTGATCGTCACCGGCGACCGCGACTCCTTCCAGCTGGTCTCCGAGCACACCACCGTGCTGTATCCGACGAAGGGCGTCTCGGAGCTGACCCGGTTCACCCCGGAGAAGGTCTTCGAGAAGTACGCGTTGACGCCGGCGCAGTACCCCGACTTCGCTGCCCTGCGCGGCGACCCGTCCGACAACCTCCCGGGCATCCCCGGCGTCGGCGAGAAGACGGCCGCGAAGTGGATCAACCAGTTCGGCTCGTTCGCGGAACTCGTCGAGCGCGTCGAGGAGGTCAAGGGCAAGGCCGGGCAGAACCTGCGCGACCACCTCGAATCGGTCAAGCTCAACCGCCGCCTCACCGAGATGGTCCGCGACGTCGAGCTGCCGGGGTCGGTCACCGACCTGGAGCGTGCCCCGTACGACCGCACGGCCGTCGCGATGATCCTCGACACCCTGGAGATCAGGAACCCGTCGCTGCGTGAGCGGCTGCTCGCCGTCGACCCGGGCGGCCAGGAGGCCGAGGCCGCCCCGGTGATCACCGGCGGTGTGGAACTGGACGGCACGGTGCTGGGCGCGGGCGAGCTGGCCGGCTGGCTCGCCGAGCACGGCACGCAGACCCTGGGCGTGGCCACCGTCGACGCCTGGGCGCTGGGCGCCGGTTCGGTCACCGAGATCGCCCTCGCCGCCGCCGGGGGAGCGGCCGCCTGGTTCGACCCGACGGAACTCGACGAGGCGGAGGAGAACGCGTGGGCGGCCTGGCTCGCCGCCGCCGACCGCCCCAAGGTGCTGCACGACGCGAAGGGCGTCATGCGGGTCTTCGCCGAGCACGGCTGGTCCGTCGCCGGCGTCTTCATGGACACCGCCCTCGCCGCCTACCTGGTCAAGCCTGGCCGTCGCTCCTTCGACCTGGACGCGCTGTCCCTGGAGTACCTGGGCCGTGAACTGGCGCCGGCCGCCGCGGCCGACGGCCAGCTCGCCTTCGGCACGGACGACGGCGCCGAGGCCGAGGCGCTCATGGTGCAGGCCCGCACGATCGTGGACCTCGGCGAATCCTTCCGCGGCCGTCTGGAGGAGGTCGGCGCGGCGGACCTCCTGCGCGACATGGAGCTGCCGACGTCGGCCCTCCTGGCCCGCATGGAGCGGCACGGCATCGCGGCCGACCGGGCCCATCTGGAGGCCATGGAGCAGATGTTCGCGGGTGCGGTCCAGCAGGCCGTGAAGGAGGCGCACGCGGCCGCCGGCCACGAATTCAACCTGGGGTCGCCCAAGCAGCTCCAGGAGGTCCTGTTCGGCGAACTGGGCCTGCCCAAGACGAAGAAGACCAAGACCGGCTTCACCACCGACGCCGACGCGCTGGCCTGGCTCGCCGGCCAGACGGACAACGAGCTGCCGGTCGTCATGCTCCGCCACCGCGAGCAGGCGAAGCTCCGTGTCACCGTCGAGGGCCTGATCAAGACGATCGCCGCGGACGGCCGTATCCACACGACGTTCAACCAGACGGTCGCCGCGACGGGCCGTCTGTCGTCCACCGACCCCAACCTGCAGAACATCCCCGTCCGCACTGACGAGGGCCGGGCGATCCGCCGCGGGTTCGTCGTCGGCGAGGGCTTCGAGTCGCTGATGACAGCCGACTACAGCCAGATCGAACTGCGCGTGATGGCCCACCTCTCCGAGGACGCGGGTCTCATCGAGGCGTTCACCTCCGGCGAGGACCTGCACACCACGGCCGCCTCCCAGGTGTTCGGCGTCGAGCGGGACGCGGTGGACGCGGAGATGCGCCGCAAGATCAAGGCCATGTCGTACGGGCTGGCGTACGGGCTGTCGGCGTTCGGCCTGTCCCAGCAGCTGAACATCGAGGCCGGCGAGGCCCGCGCCCTGATGGACGCCTACTTCGAACGCTTCGGCGGAGTACGGGACTACCTGCGGCGCGCCGTCGACGAGGCGCGGGCGACCGGCTACACGGCGACCCTGTTCGGCCGCCGCCGCTATCTGCCCGACCTCAACAGCGACAACCGTCAGCGTCGCGAGGCGGCCGAGCGCATGGCCCTCAACGCGCCCATCCAGGGCACGGCGGCGGACATCGTCAAGATCGCCATGCTCAAGGTGGACACCGCGCTGCGGGCGGCGGACCTCACGTCGCGCATGCTGCTCCAGGTCCACGACGAAATCGTCCTGGAGATCGCCCCGGGCGAGCGCGCGGCCGTGGAGGAGCTGGTCCGCCGCGAGATGGCCGGGGCCGTCCAGCTCAGGGCCCCTCTCGACGTGTCGGTCGGCGCGGGCACGGACTGGGAGTCGGCGGCGCACTGACCTCGACGGCCGGGCGGCCCCGCGGAGTTCGACCGGCCCGCGGAGGCCGGCCCGGCCCCGAAGGCCGCTCGGGCGGTCGGGCCGGCGGCCGGTGAAGCCCGGCGGCCGGCCGGGTGTCCGGGCGCGTCTTCCCGGGTTCCGAACGGGCGGCTCGTGCCTGCGGCGGTGACCGGCCGGGCTTCCGGCAGCCGATCGGGCGGCGACGGGACGTCCTTCACGCCTCGGGTCCGACGCGGCGTCGTCCAGGTTTTCGGCACGGCGTGGGGTCGTTCAGGGTTCCGGCGCGGTCACGGCGGGCACTGGCTCTCCGGCAGGTGGGCAGGTGGGCAGGTGGGCAGGTGGGCAGGTGGGCAGGTCTGCCGGTCGTGTCTCGGGGGCCGGCGGGGCGGGTACTCCGGGGGTCGTTGCGCGGTCCGGAGGCCGGGGCGGGTCCACGGCCGGTCGAGCGGGCTGCCTGCAGACCGGGCCGGCGGCCGTCGGCGCGGCTGCTGCGCGCGGTCGGGTGGCCCGGGCGGCCGGTGGCGCATCGCGTGCCCGCGACCGCGGGCCGGCCTGCCGGCGGTGCTCAGCCGGCACGGTCAGAACCTCGGACCGGGCGGCCCCTGCCTTCATGGACCCTCACCCGCGTGGCCCCCGAGAACAGGACCCGGCCGACTCCCGCCGCCAGGATGCGGCCATGGGTATACGCCTGCTCCACCGCCGAAAGGCCCACGCACGCGTGCACGCCCCGGCAGCCGCCCGCGGGCGGCTCCGCCCCGGTGACGCTCCCTGGAGCCGCCCGCGCCCCGCCCGCGCTCCCCGGGCCGCCACTCCCCGCATTCCGGGAACCCCCGGCGCCGCCTTGCGCACGGCCGTCCTCCGGTTGCGCGGCACGGCGTTCGCCGGACTCGTGCGCCCGTCGGTGTCCCGGCTCGTCCGCCGCCTCGTCCCGCGCGGCGACGCCCGGCGGCTGTGGGCCGAGGCGCTGCACGGCCATCTGGCGCTCGCCCTCGGCGTCCTCGGGCGGCTTCGCGGACCGCGCAGGGCGGCCTCCCGCATCCCGCTATTCGTCGCGCCCCCCGCGCCCCTCACCGAGCCTGGGGACGGTGTCCTCCCACGCTGACCTCCGTCGGCTCCGGTTCCCCGGCGGGCCCACCGGGGGCGGCCGGACGCCACACCCGCACGCCGACGGCGTACACCAGCACCCCCAGCACCAGCCCCGATCCCGCGCCGAAACACACCGTCGGGACGAGCTCCCACGGCTTCGCGTCGCGCGCACCCCAGTAGTCCCACCAGCGCGTCGCCCGCCGCACCGCTGCGACCAGCGCGCAGCAGCCGATCACGGCGGCGGCCCACCACCGGTCCGCAGCCGACAGCACCGCGACCCCCGCCGGCTCGGCATCGGGCGTCCGGCGCACCGCGCGCACCAGGAACGCGGCGATCACGACCGCAGCGACCGCAGACCCGCCGTACTGCAGATACCAGTACAGGGGCGAGCCGGCGATCTTCTCGCCGAGCACGGGGAACAACCGCATGCCCCAGCGGTCGAGGTGTGTGAACGCGTCCCACACCACGTGGGTCAGCGCGCCGACCACCGCCGACACGTACCACCACAGGGCGGTGGACGCACGGGCACGCGCGCGGGGCGCTCCGCAACGGGTCAGTGCGGCGGTCCGGCCCTGCCGGGCGCGCGGCAGCAGCGCGACCAGCGGTTCGCGCACCAGCAGCCACAGCCCCACGAGCGCCCACGCCAGCGGCACGTCGACCGTGAACACGCCGGGGAAGGAGTGCGTGACGTCGCCGAACTCCATGGCCTCGGGCAGGACGCTCGCCGCGTAGTAGGTGAGGTCGGGGGCGAACGACCCCGCCACGAGAACGGCCGGCACCAGCCGTCCGCGGCCGGAGCCGTCGGTGCGCACGGCGGGCAGCACGGCCGCGGCATGACTCAGAGTGAACGGCAACGGGGCTCCCGGGGGCGGATGTCGACGGGCCGGCCGACCCGATGATCAACGACGTCCGGTGTGCGGGGCGCGGTTCCCGGGTCCTCGCCGCGTGAGCGGCCGGTGAAAACGGCGCCCGAACGGGTGCCGGTCAAAAAGAAGTTGTCGTAGGGTCGCCTGGGTCGCCGCGTCCGACGGTGTGCCGAACAGAAGAACAGAACAGCGCAAACCGCCCACGCGTGCAACCTGCGGGGCCGGTTGATCGTCACACGAGTGGCAGTTGATTCGTCACGCGAGTGGCAACGGCGACACCGGGAGGGTCTCACTTCATGTCGGCGCACTTCGGCACAAGGCTGCGCAAGGGAGCGGTCAACACGACCGTGGCCGCACTGGCGGTGGCGGCTCTGGCCGCGTCCCAGGCACCGGACGTCACTGCCGACACCCAGGGCAGACGGACCGCCGCTGACACCCCCGCCGCCGAGAACGGCGCGGACCCGGGCACGGACGGCAGCGCCACCGGCAACTCGCCGTACTACACGGACCTGCCGCCCCTGCACAGCCCCAACCCGGCGCCGACCCAGAGCTCCGCCACCACTCCGGCGGGCGCCGGCACCGGTGAGGCCGGCATCCCCGCGACCGTCCTCGACGCCTACAAGAAGGCCGAGGCCCAGCTGGCGCAGGCCAAGCCGGGCTGCAACCTGCCCTGGCAACTCCTCGCCGCCATCGGCAAGGTCGAGTCGGGCCAGGCGCGCGGCGGCAACGTCACCGCCGACGGCACGACCGTCTCGCCGATCCTCGGACCGGTCCTCAACGGCAGCGGCTTCGCCAACATCAGGGACACCGACAACGGCGCCTACGACGGCGACAGCACCTTCGACCGCGCCGTGGGCCCCATGCAGTTCATCCCGTCCACCTGGGCGTGGGCGGGCCGCGACGGCAACGCCGACGGCAAGAAGGACCCCAACAACATCTACGACGCCGCACTCGCCGCCGGCCACTACCTGTGCCGCTACGGCTGGGACATGGCGACGACGTCCGGGATGCGCACCGCGATCCTCAGCTACAACAACTCCACGGACTACCTGAACACCGTCCTGTCGTGGCTGGAGTACTACCGCAAGGGCTCGCACGAGATCCCCGACGGCACCGGCACCGTGCCGACCGACCGCAGCGACGACTACACGCCGTCCTCGCCGTCCGTCCCGATGACGCCCGGCACGCCGTCGGTCCCGAGCACGCCCGGCACGCCGACGAAGCCGTCCACGCCGGGTAAGCCGACGAAGCCGTCCAAGCCCACCAAGCCGACCCCGACGCCCACGCCGGCCCCCACACCGACCGAGACGGTCCACCACCTCGAGGCCGCGGGCCCGGCGAAGATCACCGCCATGGCGGGCGACGTCTACACGGACCGCGTCAGCGCCCGGGCGGAGACGGCGGCCGGCAAGGCCGTCGCCAAGGTGAGGATCCGCTTCACGATCGTGGGCGACACCGACGCCGAGTTCACCGGCGGCGAGAGCGTCGCCACGATCGTCACCGACAGCAAGGGCATCGCCCTCGCGCCCACCCTCCAGGCGGGCGAGAAGAGCGGCGCCTTCACCGTCCGCGCCACCGTCCTCGGTCGTACGCTGTCCGCCCTCGACTACGCGGCCACCGTCACCCCCCGGGCCGCCGACGCCCTCGCCCGCACCGGTGACGCCGCACTCACCTGCACCGCCGGCGGCCAGTTCGCCGCGCCCGTCGAGGTGAAGGCCACGTACAAGGGGGCGGCGGCGGACAAGGTCGCGGCCACGGCCACCCTGGTCAAGTCGGCCGACGACCCGACCACGAACGACAAGGGCCCCTACTTCAAGGACGCGGCCGGCAACCCCGTCCGCACCCTGGACCTGCAGACGGACGCCGACGGCCTGCTGCGGCTGCCCCAGCTGTACGCGGACGACACCGCCGGCGTCTACCTGCTGCGCATCACCACCACCGGCGGAGCCGTCCTCACGGTCGAACTGACCGTCACGGCCGCCGAGACGTCGACGCCGACCCCCGCACCCGTGGAGTCGGAGCCGGAGGCGACGCCCTCCGCCTCGTAGGTCCGGGCGGCCGGGCGCACCCGCCCGCACGCGGTCCACACCGCCTCCGCACGACGACGGCGGCCCCTCTCCGCACCGAGGGGCCGTCGTCGTCGTGTCCGACGTGTTCTCATCTCGCGCGCCCGTTGCTACGGTGCCCGACCTGACGCCTTGTCAGCTCTCTGCGGAGTTCCGCCGCTTCAGGAGGCCCCGATGCGCGCTCTGATCGCCGCCGCGACCGGCCTCGCCCTCGCGCTCGCCCTGGTGTTCACCCTCACCGCGGTCGGCGCCCCGGCCGGACGGACCTCCCCGAAACCCCTCCTGACGACCGTCCCCGCCCACCCCTGACCGCACCACCGCCCGCGAAGGAGGCCCGGATGCGCCGCAAGACAAGCCTGATCCTGCTCGCCCTCGCCGTGTTCTTCGCGGCGCTCTCCCCGCTGATGCGCTGGTACGCCTTCCCGCGCCTGGCCAAGATCCCCGCGAACGAGTACCAGACGATGGTCCTCGAGGCCAGGAACGCCACCCTCCTCGACTACGCCAGCCTGACCGCCCGCACCGTCCCCAAGGTCACCATCGTGCAGACCCTCAGGGGCGACGTCGAAGCCTCCGAGAAGATCGAGAAGACGGCCGGCCGGGACGTCGTCGTCTGGGACGGCCTGTCCTACGTCCAGGGACCCGACGGCAAGATGGTCTCCGAGGTCCCCGAGCGCTACATCTTCGACGCCCACACCCAGGAACCCGTCCACGCCACCGGCGAGATGGTCGACGGCGACCCCGTCCGCCGCAAGGGCATCGAGTTCAAGTGGCCCTTCCTGACGGAGAAGCGCGACTACGAGTACTTCGACGCCCAGACCCGCACCAGCGCCCCCATCCACTACCGGGGCACCCGGACCTTCCGCGGCCTGAAGGTCTACTACTTCGAGCAGACCGTCCCCTGGACCCAGGTCGCCATGCCCAAAACGATGCCGGTCAAGGGCATCACCCCGGCGGACATCGCCAAGACCGGCACCACCCGCTGGTACACCACGGTCCGCAAGTTCTGGGTCGAGCCCGTCACCGGAGCACCCGTCAACGGCGAGGAGATCCACCAGGAGGAACTGCGCGGCGGCACCCTCCTCGGCGGCCGCGCCAAGGTCACCGCGTTCGCCGGACACGTCAAGATGCGTGAGGACTACATCGACCACACGGTGTCCGTCGTCAAGGCCAACCGCACCCTGGTCCTGCTGCTGACCTCCTACCTGCCGTGGGGCTTCCTCCTGCCGGCCGTCCTGCTCCTGTCGCTCTCTCTCTGCCTGGAGGCCCGCGCCCGCCGCCCCCGGCCGCCCGCGCCCGCCGCCCCCGCCGCACCACAGCCGGTCACCGCCTGAGCCGCGCGTTCGTGTGCCGGGTCGGCTCGGCGGCCGCCGGATCCTCCGGCCAGGGATGCTTCGGGTACCGGCCGCGCAGCTCCGCCCGCACCCCCTTGTAGCCCTCCCTCCAGAAGGACGCGAGGTCGGCGGTGACGGCCACGGGCCGCCCGGCGGGCGACAGCAGATGCACCAGCAACGGCACCCCCGCCACCCGCGGCGACTCCTGCAGCCCGAACATCTCCTGCAACTTCACCGCCAGCACCGGCCGCTCCGGGTCCGCGTAGTCGATCCGCACCCTGGACCCGCTGGGGACGGCGATCCGCTCGGGCGCCAGCTCGTCCAGCCGGCCCGCCTCACCGGACGCCCACGGCAACAACCGTCCGAGCGCCGCCCCGGCGTCGATCCGCCCGAGATCGCTCCGCCGCCGGGCCCGACCGAGCTCCGGCTCCAGCCATTCGTCCACGCGCGCGTGCAACGACGCGTCGCCGACGTCGGGCCACGGCTCACCGAGCCGCAACCGCACAAAAGCGAGCCGCTCGCGCAGGACGGCCGCCTCGGCCGACCACCGCAACAGACCCAGCCCCTCCTTCTCCAGCCCCTCCACCAGCGCACCGCGCACGAGTGCCGCGTCGGCGTCCCGCAGCGGCCGCGCCCCGAGCTCCACCGCCCCGAGCCGCTCCACCCGCCGCGCCACCACGTCCCCATCGGCCCAGCGCACCTCGTCCCGCTCGTCCAGCAGCGCACCGGCAGCGAGCCGCGCCACCTCCCCGTCCACCACCGCCGCCAGCTGCACACGCGCGTGCCCCCTGCCGACCGGCCGGTCCGCGACGGCGACCGCCAGCCAGCGGGCGCCCCGCAGACCCGACCCCTCCCGCACCTCCGCCCGGGTGCCCGAGACCATCAGCCACGACCCCCCGTCGGACCTCGCGACCCGCTCCGGGAAGGCCAGTGCCACCACGTGGCCCACGGCCAGATCCTCACCGGCGACCGCACCGCTCCCCGCGCCCCGCGAACCCGACGACACCGATCGCGCGGCCGGCACGCCGACGTCCGCCGCGACGGCCCGCAGCCGCCGCACCTCCGACCGCCACCTCCCGGCATAGCCGTCGCCCCCGCGCCGGGCGCCGCGCAGCGCCGCCGCCAGATCGTCGCCGTACTCCCGCGGCGCCTCCTCGCTCAACAGCGCGACCACCTCCGCCGCCCGCTCCACCCCCACCAGCGCCGCCCCGTCCAGCAGCGCCCGCCCCAGCCGCGGATGCAACCCCAGCCGAGCCAGTCGCACCCCGCGGGCCGTCGCCCGGCCCGCCGCGTCCACCGCGCCGATCGCCGTCAGCAGCTCCCGCGCCGCCGCCATCGCCCCGGCCGGCGGCGCGTCGAGCAACGCGAGCCCCGACGCGTCCGGATCGCCCCAGCAGGCAGCCTGCAGCGCGAACGCCGTCAGATCGGCCACCTTGATCTCCGGGGCCGGGAACGCCGGCAGCCGGACGTCCTCCGCCTGCGCCCAGCACCGGTACACCGCCCCCGGCGCCTCACGCCCGGCCCGCCCCGCCCGCTGCCGTCCCGCGGCCTGCGAAGCCCGCACGGTCGTCAGCGCGCTCAGCCCACGCGCGTGGTCCACCCGCGGCTCCCGCGCCAGCCCCGAGTCCACGACCACCCGCACTCCCGGCACGGTCAGCGAGGACTCCGCCACGGACGTGGTGAGCACCACCCGGCGCCGCACACCGGGCGACAGCACCGCGTCCTGCACCTCCGCCGGCGACCGCCCGTGCACCTGCAGCACGTCCACCCCGGCCGGCGCCCCCAGCTGCCCCGCGACCCGCGCGATCTCCCCGACGCCCGGCAGGAAACACAGCACGTCCCCCGACCGTTCCGCGAGCGCCCGCCGCACCACCGACGCCACATGCGCCAGCAGCGCCGGATCGACGCGCATCCCGTGCGGCGGCCGCACGGCGCGCACCGGCGGCGCCCACACCACCTCGACGTCGAACGCCGAGCCGCGGGCCCGCACCACCGGTGCCCCGCCCAGCAGCCGCGCCCACCCGGCCGTGTCCGTCGTCGCGGAAGCGGCCACCAGCCGCAGCTCGGGCCGCAGCGTCTCGCGCACGTCCCACAGGAACGCGGCCGAGGTGTCCGCGTCGAGATGGCGCTCATGGCACTCGTCCAGCACCACCACGTCGACGCCCGTCAGCTCCTGGTCGCGCTGGAGCCGCTGCAGCAGCACGCCGGTCGTGACGACCTCCACCCGCGTGTGCCGCCCGACGACCCGCTCCCCGCGCACGGTGTGACCGACGCTGTCCCCGGGCCTCTCGCCCAGCAGCCAGGCCATCCGCCGCGCCGCGGCCCGCGCCGCGATACGCCGCGGCTCGGCCACCACCACCCGCCGCGCGGGCCCCTCGCCCAGCAGCCCGGCCAGCACCAGCGGCACCAGCGTCGTCTTGCCGGTGCCGGGCGGCGCGGCGAGCACGGCGGCGCCGTGCCCCTCCAGGGCGTCGTTCAGTTCGGGCAGGGCGGCCCGCACGGGCAGCGCGTCCAGGGCGTCGAAACGGGGGATCACGCCCCCAGTGTCGTACGCGCCCCGTCTCTGCACGTACGCGCGCGTGCGCGGACGGGCAGGCGGACGTGCAGAGGGACGGCAGGACGGCGACGGCGGACGTGCAGAGGGACGGCAGGACGGCGCCGGCGGCCGTCCGCCCTAGTCCCGCTCGCAGACGAAGACGGCCGTGCCCGGGATCAGGTTTCCGCGCAGCGGGGACCAGCCGCCCCACTCCGACGAGTTCCAGGCCGGCCACTCCGGCTCGACCAGGTCCACCAGCCGGAACCCGCCCGCCACGATGTCGCGGACCCGGTCGCCGAGCGTGCGGTGATGCTCCACGTACACGGCGCGGCCCTGATCGTCCTGTTCGACGTAAGGAGTGCGGTCGAAGTAGGAGGAGGACACGGACAGGCCCTCGGGACCCGGCTCGTCGGGAAACGCCCAGCGGATCGGGTGGGTCACCGAGAACACGAAACGCCCGCCCGGACGCAGCACCCGCCGCACCTCCCGCAGCACCAGCACCGGATCGGCGACGAAGGGCAGCGCCCCGTACGCCGAGCACGCCAGGTCGAAGGAGGCGTCCGCGAAGGGCAGCGCGCCCGCGTCTGCGCACACCAGCGGGAACGAGCCGCCGATGCGCAGCGCGTGCTGGAGCTGCCGGTGGGAGAGGTCCAGGGCGACCGGGAGGGCGCCCTGCGCGACCAGCCAGCGCGCGCACTGCGCCGCGCCGGCGCCGATCTCCAGGACCGACCTGCCCTTCAGTTCCTCCGGCGGGCCGAGCAGCTCGGCCTCCACCTCGTCCAGACCCTCGGGTCCCCACACGAAGCGGTCGTCGCCGAGGAAGGTGCCGTGCTCGACCTGGTATTCGTCCGCGTTGCGGTCCCACCAGCCCCGGTTGGCCCGGGAGCTCTCGGCGACGTCGGCGTCGCGTCGGGTGGCTTCCGGCTCGAAGGCCGGCTCGGACGATGCGGGCTCTTGGATGATGGGCTCCCTCGTCGTACTCTTCCGTGCAACCCGCCCGACGGCGCACCCAGGGTGTCGCCGGAGGGACTTCCCGCGGCCTGCGTGGCCTCAGGAGAAAGGTTGTGTGCCGGGTATGCGGTGTTCCGCCCCGGGTGTGCGCCTTCGCGCATTGACCCTGCCCGGCTGCCCCCGTATGCTACAAGTTGCGCTGCGAGCCTGCGCACCTCAGACGTAGCAGGCTGCGCTCGCATCTGTTGTTGTCCCCTCGGTTTTCGAGGCGTCGTCACCAGTTCCTGGTGGGGCGCGTCCTTGGCTGTCCGGCTTCTTCAGAGCGACACGGGCTCCCGGCGTAGCAGTACCTACGACTTTCTGTCCGTAACCGGAGCCCTTTCCCACATGACGAGCAGCACCGAGACCACCGCCACCACCCCGCAGGTTGCGGTCAACGACATCGGTAACGAGGAAGCCTTCCTCGCCGCGATCGACGAGACGATCAAGTACTTCAACGACGGCGACATCGTCGACGGCGTCATCGTGAAGGTCGACCGGGACGAGGTCCTGCTCGACATCGGTTACAAGACCGAAGGTGTCATCCCGAGCCGCGAACTCTCGATCAAGCACGACGTCGACCCCAACGAGGTCGTCGCCGTCGGTGACGAGATCGAAGCCCTCGTTCTCCAGAAGGAGGACAAGGAAGGCCGCCTGATCCTCTCGAAGAAGCGCGCACAGTACGAGCGCGCCTGGGGCACGATCGAGAAGATCAAGGAAGAGGACGGCATCGTCACCGGCACCGTCATCGAGGTCGTCAAGGGTGGTCTCATCCTCGACATCGGCCTCCGTGGCTTCCTGCCGGCCTCCCTCGTCGAGATGCGCCGCGTCCGCGACCTCCAGCCCTACGTGGGCAAGGAGCTCGAGGCCAAGATCATCGAGCTGGACAAGAACCGCAACAACGTGGTCCTGTCCCGCCGCGCCTGGCTGGAGCAGACCCAGTCCGAGGTGCGCCAGACGTTCCTCACGACCCTCCAGAAGGGTCAGGTCCGCTCCGGCGTCGTCTCCTCGATCGTCAACTTCGGTGCCTTCGTGGACCTGGGTGGCGTCGACGGTCTGGTCCACGTCTCCGAGCTGTCCTGGAAGCACATCGACCACCCCTCCGAGGTCGTCGAGGTCGGCCAGGAGGTCACGGTCGAGGTCCTCGACGTCGACATGGACCGCGAGCGCGTCTCCCTGTCGCTGAAGGCGACCCAGGAAGACCCGTGGCAGCAGTTCGCCCGCACCCACCAGATCGGCCAGGTCGTGCCCGGCAAGGTCACGAAGCTGGTTCCGTTCGGTGCGTTCGTCCGCGTGGACGAGGGCATCGAGGGTCTGGTCCACATCTCCGAGCTGGCCGAGCGCCACGTGGAGATCCCGGAGCAGGTCGTCCAGGTCAACGACGAGATCTTCGTCAAGGTCATCGACATCGACCTCGAGCGTCGCCGGATCTCGCTGTCGCTGAAGCAGGCCAACGAGTCCTTCGGCTCCGACCCGGCCTCGGTCGAGTTCGACCCGACGCTCTACGGCATGGCCGCGTCGTACGACGACCAGGGCAACTACATCTACCCCGAGGGCTTCGACCCCGAGACCAACGACTGGCTCGAGGGCTTCGAGTCGCAGCGTGAGGTCTGGGAGAACCAGTACGCCGAGGCGCAGACGCGCTTCGAGCAGCACCAGGCTCAGGTCATCAAGTCCCGCGAGGCGGACGAGAAGGCCGCTGCCGAGGGCGGCGACACGGCGGGTGCGGCTCCGGCCGCGTCCAGCGGTGGCGGCGGCTCCTACTCCTCCGAGGGTGCCGACACGTCCGGCGCGCTGGCCTCGGACGAGGCGCTTGCCGCGCTGCGCGAGAAGCTGGCCGGCGGCCAGAGCTGATCGCAGCAGACCGCAGCGATCAGCAGTGATCGCAGCCACTGAGGCATAGCACGTGGCCGAGGGCCCGCACCTTTCGAAGTGCGGGCCCTCGGTGCTGACCGCGGCCCCGTCCCGTACCAGTCGTCCGATCATGAGGATCGGCCGGGAATGCCCACGCTCCCAAGAGTGTTGTTGAAAAGGAACACGAGGAGGAGCGGTCCAAGTGCTTGATCCGCAGAGTCTGTACGCATGGGAGCCGAAGGGCCTGGCAGTCGTCGACATGGCGCTGGCCCAGGAGTCGGCCGGACTTGTCATGCTCTACCACTTCGACGGATACATCGACGCGGGCGAAACCGGCGACCAGATCGTCGAGCGGCTTCTCGACTCGCTGCCCCACCAACTCGTCGCCCGCTTCGACCACGACCGGCTCGTGGACTACCGCGCCCGCCGCCCGCTGCTCACCTTCAAACGCGACCGGTGGACCGAGTACGAGGAACCGGCCATCGAGGTGCGGCTCCTCCAGGACACCACCGGCGCCCCCTTCCTCCTGCTGTCGGGCCCCGAGCCGGACGTGGAGTGGGAGCGTTTCGCCGCCGCCGTGCAGCAGATCATCGAGCGGCTCGGCGTCCGCCTGTCCGTGAACTTCCACGGCATCCCCATGGGCGTACCGCACACGCGACCCGTGGGCCTCACCCCGCACGGCAACCGCACCGACCTCATGCCCGGCCACCGCAGCCCCTTCGACGAGGCCCAGGTCCCCGGCAGCGCCGAAGCGCTCGTCGAGTACCGCCTCATGGAAGCCGGCCACGACATCCTGGGCGTCGCCGCACACGTGCCGCACTACATCGCCCGCTCCGCGTACCCCGACGCCGCCCTCACGGTCCTCGAGGCGATCACCGCGGCGACCGGCCTGGTCCTGCCCGCCGTCGCCCACGCCCTGCGCACGGACGCACACCGCACGCAGACCGAGATCGACCGCCAGATCCAGGAAGGCGACGAGGAGCTGACCTCTCTCGTCCAGGGCCTCGAGCACCAGTACGACGCCGCCGCCGGCGCCGAGACCCGCGGAAACATGCTCGCCGAGCCCGTCGACATCCCGTCCGCCGACGAGATCGGCCTGGAATTCGAACGCTTCCTGGCGGAACGGGAGGGCGAGGGCTGAGCAGCCGACTGCTTCCCGGGCACCGCGCGGACAGTGGCGCCCGGAAGCGGTACACCCGGCCCGCCGGGTGCGCCGTCACCGGTAGGGCCTAAGCTTCCGCTCATGCTGAAGGTGGGCCTGACCGGCGGGATCGGCGCCGGCAAGAGCGAGGTGTCACGGCTGCTCGTCGAGCGCGGAGCCGTGCTCATCGACGCGGACCGCATCGCACGCGAGGTCGTCGCCCCGGGCACCCCCGGTCTCGCGGCCGTCGTCGACGCCTTCGGGAAGGACGTGCTGACACCCGACGGCGCCCTCGACCGTCCCCGGCTGGGCTCCATCGTCTTCGCGGACCCCGAGCGACTGGCCGTCCTCAACTCGATCGTGCACCCCCTCGTCGGCGCCCGCTCCCACGACCTCGAGACGGCGGCCCCCGAGGACGCCGTCGTCGTCCACGACGTCCCCCTCCTCACCGAGAACGGCCTCGCCCCCCTCTACGACGTCGTCATCGTCGTCGACGCGGCACCCGACACCCAGCTGGACCGGCTCGTCCGGCTGCGCGGCATGACCGAGCACGACGCCCGCGCCCGCATGGCCGCCCAGGCGACCCGCGAGAACCGCCGGGCCGTCGCCGACATCGTGATCGACAACGACGTGCCACTGGCCGAGCTGGAACAACGCGTACAGGACGTCTGGGACGACCTCGTACGCCGGGCACACGCGCGGCGCGGGGCCTCCCCGGAATAGCGCCGCCGGCTCCGCGCGTTGAACCCTTCCAGCAAGGGAAGGATTTTTCCGTGCCCAATACCGCAGGTTCGACCGGACGTACTCCGGAGACACACGTCATCGACTTCCGTGCCGCGGAACAGCTCCTCGCCGCACGGGACCCGCGGGGCGCGGTGAAATTGCTCGACTCGGTCATCGCCGCACACCCCGAGAACACCGCCGCCCGGCTCCTGAGGGCGCGCGCCTTCTTCGCCGCCGCTCAACTGCGCCCCGCCGAGCTGGAGTTCACCGTCGTTCTGGAGCGGGAGCCGGACAACGCGTTCGCGCACTTCGCACTCGGCCGCACCTTTGAACGACAGGGCCGCGGCGACCAGGCCAAACGTCACTTCCGGCTGGCCGCCGCACTCGACCCCAACCCCGAGTACCTGAAGGCCGCACGCTTCGACAGCTGAGGCAGTCCCGTCACCGCGGACGGTGCTCCGGCGGCCGGTACGGGGGGATGTCCCGGCCCGGCTGGTAGTGGGGGCCCTGCCGCATGTGCCTGAGGACCACCGCCAGGTCGACCGTGATCACCAGCCACAGCACCCCGCAGGCCGCCGCCCACCCCGGGCGCCCCACCACGGCGAACGCGGCCGTCCCGAAGACCGCCCAGACCAGTCCCCACAGGGACAGCCACAGACGCATCCGCAGCGCACTGCGCGCTGTCATCGGCTCACTGCCCGTACGCATCCCGATCACGGCTCCTCACCTCAACGTACTCCTCCGCCCGGACGCCATCCACAGACTCCCTCGCCTCCACCGCCCCCGCGGACACGCTCGAACAGCGGGCCATCCCTCGAACGGGTGAACCGCCCCAGGGTGGGAACGGCCCTCCGCAACCCGCCCGTTGGACGGGTATGACACGAGAAATGCGCCACGGATACAAGGGAACCGGCCCCGGTGCGATCACCCCGGACGGCTGCGCGGTCGAGTTCTACACCCGCCTCCCGGTCGGGAACGAGCCGGACGTCGTCGCGGCGGCGGCGCCCGCCGGCGCCCACATCCTGGAACTCGGCAGCGGTGTGGGGCGAGTGACCCACGCCCTGCTGGAGCGAGGATTCACCGTCACCGCCGTCGACGAGTCCGCCGAGATGCTGGAACGCGTCCGCGGAACGCGCACGATATGCAGCCCGATCGAGCACCTCGACCTGGGCGAGACGTTCGACGTGGTCATGCTCGCCTCCTTCCTCGTGCACAGCGGTGACGTCGAGGTCCGGCGCGGGCTGCTGCGAACCTGCTTACGCCACGTCGCCGACGGCGGATGCGTGCTGATCCAACGGGAGGGCGAGGACTACCACACCAACGTGCCCCGCGAACGGGTCGACCCGGGCGGCTTCACGATCCGGGTCGCCTCGGCCGAGCCCGTCGGGGACGGCGTCCACTCCGTGCACGCGGAGTTCGAGTTCCCCGACGCCGTCTGGACACAGACCTTTCTGTCCCGGCCCCTGACCCGCGAACAGTTCGAGGAGGCCTTGGCCGAAGCCGGCCTGAGAGTCGACCGGTACCTGACGGAGGACCGGGTCTGGGTACGGGCGGTGCCGATCACGGACCAGGGACCGGACGGGAGCCGGGAGCCCGCGCACGACAGCGGGGCAGGAGGGGCGTGACCGTGAAGCAGCGCTGACGGCAAGGGAGATGGAGGAAGGGGGAGGAGGCGAGCGGGGAGAGGGCGGCGGAAGGGGGAGGGAGAGCGAAGGGGGGAGGAAGGGTGAGGAAGGAGGGAGAGGATCCCGGGCGGGAAAACCTGGTGCGAGGCGATGAGTTGGGTGCCGGAGAGCGGTCTACCTCTGCGACCGGCGTGACACCACGACGAACCGCTCACCACAGGAGAACCCCATGTCCGAGACCACCGCTCCGCTCGCCACCACGACCGACTCCCCCTCCGCTCCCACCGGGGGCCGCCGCGCCCGGATCGCCCTGCGGGGCCTGCAGGTGATCCTCGCGCTGTTCTACGGGGTCGCCAGCGCGCTCCCCAAGCTGATCGCGCACCCGTCGGCTTCCGAGGCCTTCAACACCCTGGGCTGGGGCAGCGCAGGCATGTACACCATCGGCGCCCTCGAACTCGTCGGTGCGATCGCCCTGCTGGTCCCCGTCCTCCAGTCCGTGGCGGCGATCGCTCTGGGGGCGCTGATGGTGGGCGCGTTCGTCGTCCAGGTCACGGCCTTCGACGGCCAGAACGCGGCGACACCGCTCATCCTGCTGGTGCCGCTCGCGCTCGTCGCCTGGACCCGACGCGAGTCGAACGCGGATCTGCTGCGGGCTGCACGACGCTGGGTGTGACGGGGAAGGGGCGGGGGGAGGGGGAGGGGGGGTGGCCCCCCAGGGTTTGCTCGGCGCGGTCTTACGGTGGAGACATGGATGCTTCCGCTTCCGCCTCCGACGCCTCCACCTCCCGCAACGACGGCTCCGGCACCCCCGACGGCTCCGGCGCCCCCGGTGCCTCCGGCGGCCCCCGCGCCGGCTCGGGTCGTTCCGTCGCCGGCGTCTCCAGCGGACCGCGCGGCGGGTCCGGCTCGGCGCTGGTCGAGCTTGACCGGCGGGTCGCGGGGTGTGGCGCGTGTCCACGGCTGGTGGCCTGGCGTGAGGAGGTGGCGCGTGACAAACGGGCGGCGTTCGCGGACTGGACGTACTGGGGGCGGCCCGTTCCCGGCTTCGGGCCGGCCGACGCACGACTGTTGATCGTCGGGCTGGCCCCGGCCGCGCACGGTGGGAACCGTACGGGGCGGATGTTCACGGGCGACCGTTCCGGGGACGTGCTGTATCAGGCGCTGTACGACGTGGGGCTGACCTCGCAGCCCACCGCCGTCTCCGTCGACGACGGCCTGGAGCTGTACGGCGTGCGGGTCACCTCGCCGGTGCACTGTGCGCCGCCGGCCAACCGGCCCACTCCGGGGGAGCGGGACACCTGTCGGCCCTGGCTCGTGCAGGAGCTGCGGCTGTTGAGGCCCACGTTGCGCGCGGTCGTGGTGCTCGGCGCTTTCGGCTGGCAGGCCGCGCTGCCCGCGTTCGCCGAGGCGGGCTGGGTTGTGCCGCGGCCGAGGCCCGGCTTCGCGCATGGAACGCGGGTGCGTCTGGACGGCCCGCAGGACGGCCCGCAGGACGGCCTCCAGGACGGCGACGGTCTCGACGTCTTCGGCTGCTTCCATGTCAGCCAGCGCAACACCTTCACCGGCCGGCTCACTCCCGAGATGCTGCGCGATGTGCTCCGGACGGCAGCAGGGGCGGCGGGACTGGCGTAGTCCGGTCTCCTATGGGCCAGGGCTCACCGTCCGTGGCCGTGGGCGGGGGTTTGCTGTCGCGGCGGTTGGACTCTCTGCAGCGAGGTTCAGGTGGAGGGGGCTTCGTGGACGTCTCCGAAGAGGTGCCGCACGGTGGAGCGGTAGTTGGCCTGTACATGGTGGAGGGCGTGGGTGCGGGCGCGGTCGGGGTCGCCGGAGGCGATGGCGTCGTAGAGCTCCTGGTGTTCGGTGAGGAGCTGGGGCCATTCCTCGTTGCGGCGGGTGAGCCATTGCAGGCGTCCGGCGACGGGTTCCATGACCGAGATCAGCAAGGTGTTGCCTGCCATGGCGAGGAGGCGGTCGTGGAAGCGGGTGTTGATGTCGGTGATCGTCTCGGCGTCCCCGGCTTCGGTGGCGCTCGCCGCGCGTGTCAGGAGTTCGCGCAGCTCGGCGAGGTCCTCCGGGGTGGCGCGGGCGGCGGCGAGCCCGGCGGCGTAGACCTCCAGGGCCTCGCGCAGTTCGAAGAGCTCGATGACGTCGGTGGGGCTCAAGGGGCGTACGACGGTACGGCGCGGGGTTTCGAACAGGACGAAGCCTTCGGCCACGAGGGCCCGGATGGCTTCCCGCACCGGAACCCTGGAGACGCCGAAGCGATCGGCGAGCTCACGCTCGACGAGTCGGTCTCCGGGGCGGAGACTGCCGGCGATGATCTCCTGCCGAAGGGCGCCCAACACCCGTTCGCGCACCGCTCCGAGCGGTTCGATCTTCGTCATGGACCCATCTTCGCCGATGCGAGGGGGCTTTTACCGGGCCGTAACGGGACGGACATCGGTCAGAACGCTTGACGGCGGGACCATGTCCGCAGTTTGGTATACCAAACGACCGGTCGTAGTCCTCCTCCTCCGTCCCCTCGTTCAGGGAGGCCCCGTGTCCCTCGCCGACAGCGCCGAAGTCACCGGCGCGCCAGCGTTCGTCCCCGACCCCCGGCTCACCAACGAAGACCTCGCGCCCGCCGACAAGCGGAACTGGAAGGTCTTCGACCTCTTCGCCATGTGGATGTCGGACGTCCACAACCTCGGCAACTACACCTTCGCCGCCGGTCTGCTGGTCCTCGGCATGAACGTCTGGCAGATCTTCACGTCCCTCCTCGTGGGCTTCGTGCTCATCTACGTCGGCATGAACTGGATGGGCAGGATCGGCCAGCGGCACGGGGTGCCCTTCCCGGTCGTCAGCCGCATCAGCTTCGGGGTCTGGGGAGCCAACATCCCGGCCCTCATCCGGGCCGTGATCGCCATCATGTGGTACGGAATCCAGACCTACCTCGCCTCCGTCGCCGTCAACGTGATGCTGCTGGCGGCCTGGCCGGGCCTCGAGTCCTGGACGCACAACTCGTTCCTGGGACTCGACGCGCTCGGCTGGATGTCGTTCGTGTCCCTGTGGCTGATCCAGGCGCTGATCATCAGCCAGGGCATGGAGTCGGTGCGCAAGTTCCAGGACTTCTGCGGTCCGGCGATCTGGCTGGTGATGATCGCCCTCGCGGTGTGGGTGCTGTCCAAGGCCGGCTGGACCATCTCGCTCACCTCCACCCCGCACCCGGTCTCCGTCGGTGAGCAGTGGCGGCAGTGGTTCGGCGCGATCGGCCTGATCCTCGCCACCTACGGCACCCTGATGCTCAACTTCTGCGACTTCTCCCGCTTCGCGCCCGACTACCGGACGGTCCGGCGCGGCAACTTCTGGGGTCTGCCGCTCAACTCGACGGCTTTCGTGGTGGTTTCCGTGATCGTGACGGCCGGCTCGCTGGAGGTGTTCGGCGAGGCCATCACCGACCCGGCGGAACTGGTCGCCAAGGTCGGCAACACCTGGGTGCTCGTCCTGGGCGCGCTCACCTTCGCCATCGCGACCATGGGCGTCAACATCGTGGCCAACTTCGTCTCGCCGGCGTACGACCTCGCCAACGTCTGGCCGCAGAAGATCACGTTCAAGGTCGGCGGCATGATCAGCACGGTCGCCGCCCTGGTCGTCACGCCCTGGAACCTCTTCTCCAACCCGACCGTCGTCAACTACTTCCTCGGCGGCCTCGGGGCCTTCCTCGGCCCGCTGTTCGGCGTGATCATGGTCGACTACTACTGGGTGAAGCGCGGCCGGGTCGACGTGCAGGAACTGTTCGACGGCCGGCCCGGCTCCCGCTACTACTACCGCAAGGGCGTCAACCCCAGGGCCCTGTGGGCGTTCCTGCCCTCCGCGGCGGTGGCGGCGGTCCTCGCGCTGGTGAAGACGTTCAGCGATGTCGCTCCCTACTCCTGGTTCATCGGGACGGCCCTCGGTGCCGGTCTCTACGTCCTGCTGTGCCGCGACGAGCGAACGGCCGGCGCCGCGGTCGTCGCCGAGAAGCCGGTGGAGGCCTGACCAGGGTGCGGAACGTGCGGATCGTCGTCACCAACTGCAACACCACGCGGGAGATGACCGAGGAGATCGTGCGAGGTGCCCGGGCCGCGGCAGGCCCGGGCACCGCCGTGACCGGACTGACCCCCGACTGGGGTCCCGAGTCGGCGGAGAGCTGGCTGGACAGCTATCTCTCCGCGGCGGCGGTCATGGACGCGCTGCGCACCTATGCCGGACCGCCCTACGACGCCGTCGTCATGGCCGGTTTCGGCGAGCACGGCCGGGAGGGCGTAAGGGAGTTGGTCGACGTGCCCGTCGTCGACATCACCGAGGCCGCGGCGCACCTGGCGTGCCTGCTCGGGCGCCGGTACGGGGTGGTGACCACGCTGGAGCGCTCCTGCGGTCAGATCGAGGACAGCCTGGAGCTCGCCGGAGTGGGACGCAACTGCGCCGCCGTGGTGGGCACCGGGCTCGGTGTTCTCGACCTCGGGGACGCCGAGCGCACGGAGGCGGCCTTCCTGGCCGCTGCCGAACGGGCCCGGCGGGCGGGGGCCGAGGTGCTGGTCCTCGGATGCGCCGGGATGACGGGGCTGCAGCGGGCGGTGGGGGACAAGCTGGGCCTGCCGGTCGTGGACGGGGTGGGGGCTGCGGTGAAACTCGCGGAAGGACTGGTGGGGCTGGGGCTGAGCACCAGCCGTGCAGGGAGCTTCGCGAAACCGGAGCCCAAGGGGAGAGCGTGGCGGCCCGCCCGGGCGGCCGGCCCGGGCGGATGGGCGGCCCGGACGGACGGCCCGGGCCCATCGCCCGGTGACGCGAGTCCGCCCCGGTGACGTGAGTCCGCCGGGGAAGGGCACGGGCGCGGCCCCGGAGCAGCGCGGCGACTGACGGCCCCTGGGGCACCTCCGCCCGCGCCGACGTAGGCCGTCCTGCTGCCGATCCGCCCACGCCGCCCGCCCTGCCGCCGACCCCGCCCACGCCACTGTCGCCCGCGCCGCTGACGCGCACCCGGCGGTTTAACCGTTGGACAGAGCGGACCGTCTTCGCAAGGCTTGGTGGCATGCGCAGCAAGAACCTGGGCCGTTTCACGGGGGCGGACTTCTAGCGGGCCACGCCGGAAGTTCCGGCGGGCCGCAGAAGGTCTGCCATGTCCCGAACCGTCCATCACGTCCGTCTCCGGCATCGCCTCGAACCGCTTGACCTGTTCGAGCAGAGCCGGCACTCCGCCACGGGCCACCGCCTCGTGGAACTTCGTTACCGCGCCGCGGACTTGACTCGCGCGCGGCGCGAGCGGCGGCGTCCGACGCCCGTACTGCTGGTCGTGGCGTTCCGCGCCCACACCTTTCCCCGGAGCCTGAACGAGCAGGTCGACGGCCCCTACGAGCGGCGTGCCCGCGCAGCCCTGGCCGTTTTCCGCTCGACCGCCCGCAACCGTCTGCGTGCGGCCCCGCCCGGCGCTCTCCTCGCCGAGGCCGAGGAACTGGACCATCCGCCGACCCGCCACCGTCACGCGAACCTTTGGTGACGCTGATCTGACCGGCACGACGCGTTCGAAGGCCGTGCGCCCCTCCTCGGCGGGAGGAGGGGCGCAGCGGGAGGAGCGGGCGCAACGGGCGGAGTGGGAGGAGCGGCCGGATCGGACGGGACGCCCTGCTTTCGGCACGAGAGGTGCTCTTCGGGCGTTGCGTTCATAAAGAACGCGTGTTCTGCCACCTCCGTCACCTCGTCGCAACGCAACGGCCCCGCTCCGCACGGAACCACCGCCTACCGTGGACACCACAGCTCACCGCTGACCGCCCCGGCCACCGTCGCCCGAAGGCGCACCCCCGCCCTCGCCCCGACAGGAGCTCCGTGTTCCCGCGCCCGCACATTCCCGCTCGCGCACATGCCGTTCTGCCTCCCTGGCTCTCCCACGCCCTGCGCACCCAGCGCGGGCCGGTGCCGTGGAGCGCGGTCACCCGCGGGGCGCTGTCGGCCGGCCCCCTTCTCCTGGCCGCTCTGCTCTCCGGGCAGATCTCGCTCGGGGTGGTCGCCGCCATCGCCGCCATGCTCGCCGGGATCAACGACCGGCCCGGCAGCCGACGGGCCTCCGTCAAACGGCTGGGGGCGCCCGCGTTCGCCGGAGCGGCCGGACTGTTCACCGGCACGTACGGCGGGGAGCACCTGGGGGCCGTCGCGCTGACGGCCGTCCTGACCGGCCTCGGGCTCCTCGCCGGCGGGATGAGCGCGATCGGGCCCGTCGCCTCCGCGGCGGGTACGCAGTTGCTGGTCGGCGCGGCGGTCGGGGCCGGGATGCCGCTGCCGGAGGAGGGATGGACACGCGCTCTCGCCTACCTCGCGGGGGCGGGCTGGCTGCTGGCACTGCGGCTCGCGCTGCCCACGCCTGGCGCGCTGACCGGCGACTTCCGTTTCGACGGGGAGCGGGACGCGGTGGCCCGTGTCTACGACGCCGTCGCGGAGCTGCTCGACACCGTAGGCACGGGGCGCGCCATCGAACGCCGGGCCGCCCTCACCGCCGCCCTCGACCATGCCCAGGACGCGCTGGCCGGCCCCCGGCTGCGCCGCCGGGCGGGCTCCGCGGTCGAGCGGCGGCTGCATGCCCAGTACGCCGCCGCGCTGCCGCTCGCCGAGGCCGCGACCGCACTGGCCTGGACCGGGGAACCGCTCTCGGAACGGGCTTCCCTCGGACCTCGCCGGCTCGCCGCCGCCGTACGTCGGAACACGCACACCGGCCCGCTGCCGGCGCCCTCCCGGTCCGCCCCCGCGCTGCGCGCCCTCGACGACGCCCTGCTGCACGCCGCGGACGCCTTCGACCAGGGGCGCGCGAGCGACCTGCACACCCGGCGGCGCGGCGCACGCGACCTGCTGCGCGCCGCGTTCGGGGCGGGCGGTCGCGAGTACGGGCTGCGGGTCGCCCTCTCCTTCGGGGTCGCCGTCGCCGTCGCGCAGACCCTCTACCACTCGCACGGGTACGGGCGGCATCCGCACTGGTACTGGCTGCCCGCCACCGCCGTGTTCCTGGTGAAACCCGACCTCGGGCCCCTGGTGTCCCGGGTGCTCTGCCGGGCGGCGGGCACCGTGCTCGGGGCGCTGCTGTTCGCCGGCCTCGCCGCCGTGCTGCCCCGGCCGGAGGGGCTGGTCGCGCTCGTCGCCGTCTGCGGTGCGCTGATACCGGTCGCCACCCGGCACTTCGCCGCCCAGACCGCCGTCGCCACCGTCCTCGTCCTGGCACTGGTGATGGTCGGCGGGGAGCCGCAGGCCTCGGTCAGCCGGATCGTGGAGACGCTGCTGGCCTGCGCGATCGTGCTGATCGTCGGGCATCTGCCGATGCCGGCGGAGCGCGGCGGACAGGTGCGCGCCCAGCTCGCGGCGGCCGCAGTCGCCGCGCACGCCTACCTCGCCCACGTTCTCGCCGGCACCGGCGACGGCGGCCCTGCTCTCGGCGCCTCGGAGGACGGCTCCGCTCTGCGTGGCTCCGAGGACGGCTCGGTCCTCGGCGGCGCCGACGACCGCTCCGTCCGCTGGACGCTGCGCCGTGAGGCCTACCGCACGCTCGCCGAGGCCCGCACCGCCATAGCTCTCGCCGCCCACGAACTGCCCGCGCTCGCCCGGCACACACAGGGCACGGACGAGGTCGCCGCCGCCCTGGAACGGCTCGTCGACACGACCACCGCCTGCGCGGTCCACCTCGACGACACCGGACGGCTCACCACCCGGCACCGCAATCGCCTCACCGAGCTCCTCGGTGAACTCGCGGTGGGCAGCGCGCGGGTGGGGCTGCCCGGCCCGGCGCCCTCCCTGCCTCCCGCGACGCGGGCGAACCTCTCCGCACCGGGCTGAGGTCTTCCGCGACGGCGCTGCGCGGTGCCGCCCGCGCTGTCCCGACCCTGCGACAGATGAGACGTGTGCGAGCACGGACACGCAGGGTGCGGGGATGTTCGTCAGGTGACCGGATTCTCACACTCCGCACCGAACGCGTGTCACCTATGTCTCAGTCCGGCAACCGGGCGAGGCGATCGGCCTCTGCGAAGCGTTAACTCCTACAAGTACGACGCTGATCGGAGGTGCGAGATGGTGAACGGGCGAACCGTGCTCGAACGCTTTCCCGCGGGCGGGCCGCGCGGGTCGTGGCCCGCGGAGGAGTTCGCGCACGCGCGGCGCATGGAGGGACTGGCCGCCGAGGTCGTCATGGACCTCGCCACGGACACGTTCCTGGTCGTCGTCCGCAGCGTCGACGCCGCGCGGTGAGACGGCAGCCGGCCGGTGCCCGCCGGTGACCGGGAGACGGCCGCCGGTCACGGGTGTCAGCCCGACGGGGAGCGGGCCGGCGTCTGCACCGTGAACTGCTCGGCCTGGAGCGCGTACAGCTCGGCGTAGACGCCGCCGCCCGCCAGCAGCTCGTCCGGCGTCCCGGACTCCACCAGCCGGCCCTGGTCGAGAACGTGCACCAGGTCCGCGTGCCGGACCGACGCCAGCCGGTGGGTGATCAGCACGACCGTCTGGCCGCTGTCGGCCAGCGCGCGGATCTTCTCGAAGACCTCCAGCTCGGCCCGGGCGTCCAGGGCCGCCGTCGGCTCGTCCACGATCAGGATGCGCCCGCGCCGGTACGCCGCCCGTGCGATGCCCAGGCGCTGCCACTGGCCGCCGGACAGCTCGTGTCCGCCGCTGAAGTGCCGGGCGAGCAGGGTGTCCAGACCACGCGGGAGGTCCGTGACGACATCCCCGGCCCCCGCCTCCGCGATCGAGGCGGCCAGCCGTTCCTCGGTCAACGGCACGGCGGAACGCCCGACGGCGATGTTGACCCGGGCGGTGAACGGCCACCGTTTGAAGTCCTGCGCCACCATCGCGATCCGCTCGGCGAGCCGGTGCCGGTCGGCGTCGGCGGCGTCCACGCCGTCCCACAGGATCCGTCCCCGGTCCGGCTTGTACAGCCCGGCCAGCAGTTTCACCAGAGTCGTCTTGCCGGATCCGTTCTCCCCGACCAGCGCGATGATCCGTCCCAGCGGGAGTGAGAGGGTGACGTCGTCGAGGGCGGGGCGCGCCGACTCGCCCGGATAGCCGAACGTGACGCTCTCGAAGCGGATCTCGCGCGGATCGTCCGGGAGGGCCACGCCGCCCGCCGGGATCGCCCGTTCGGCCGCCTCGACGTACAGCCGCTGCAGATCGCCGACGAACAGGGCCTCCTCGTGCAGTTGGTTGACCTCGAGCACCAGGGTGTTGAGGCTCGCCGAGCCGCTGCGGATCGCGATGACGGCCGTCCCCGCCACCGCCAACGCCATCGTCCCGGTGAACAGCAGGCCGCCGAGCGTGGCGTAGGTGGCCAGCGTGGCCACCCCCGTCCAGGTCGCCGCTACCAGCCCGGTGCGGGCGGCGAGCCGGGCCAGCCGGGCCTGCTCCGCCTCGGCGGTCTCGGACATCGCGCGGAAGTGGCGCAGCAGGAACGGACCGACCCCGTGGACGCGGATCTCGGGCGCCGCCGCGGGTTCGGTGAGCAGACCGGCGATGAGGTGCCCCGCGCGCGCGTGCTGCACCCAGGTGTGGAAGGACTCGTAGCGGCGTCGGGCGTTCGTCAGGGCGCTCCAGGCGCTGGGCAGGGTCATCGTCACCAGCAACGGCAGCAGGAGCGGATGCAGCACCGTCAGGACGCCGGCCGAGGCGATCAGGGAGATCAGCGCGTTCACCACGCGCGTGCCGTGGCTGATCATGTATCGGCTGGAGCGGGCTCCGTACTGGGCGGTGTCCAGCAGCTTGTGAAAGGCGTGGTCCTCGATCGCGGCGAGCTCGACCGCGGCCGCCCGCTCCAGGTACAGCTCCGTCGCCACCCGCTCCACCTTGGGCTCCAGCCGCCCGGTGGCATACGTCGAAGCGGCCCGCAGCAGTGCCGAGAGCAGGAGCACGGCGGCCATCAGGGCCAGTGCGGGGGCTGCGCCGCGCAGCCGGTCCTCGATCACGCCGCCGGTGATCAGCCGGCCCAGCACGGCGTTCATCGCCAGCAGGCCGACCGCCTGTGCCGCGCCCCGGGCGATCTCGGCCGCCAGGACGATGCGGGCGGCTCGCGGGTCGGCCTGCCGGGCCAGGCGGAGGGTCGCGGTCAGCAGGGACGGCAGCCGGGTCACCATGGCCCGGAAGTTGAGCTCCAGGAAGGCGTCCCGGTGCTGGTTCCAGCCCGTGTCGTAGCGGAGCGGTCCGCCGAACAGCAGCCGCTCCGACTCGGAGACGTCACGCTCGTCGGGACGTGTCTCCCCCGCCTCCGCTCGCTGTTCCTCCTCCGTCGGACGTCCCTTTCCCGCCTGTCGTGCCTGCCCCACCGTCGGCCTCCCCGATCGCGATCGCGGACGACGGCCACTATCGCGGGAGGAGGAACCTCGATGGCAGGGCGCAGGAGCAGGGAGACGGGACGCGCGGGCGTGCGCCGGGACGGCGGCGGCGACGGCCGCTCGCAGAGGTCCGGGAGGTGTCCGTCAGGCGCTGATCGGCCGTGACCAGGCGGGCGTCGTGCCCGTGAGGCGGCACACGGCCAGGTACAGGGGGATCGGCGGGGTGTACGGAAGGGTGCCGTCCGGCCGGTGGATGAGACCGGGGACCTGCGGGGAGTCCGTGAGGAGCGCGCCCGTGGCGTAGTGCGCGGGCGCGGGCCATTCCAGCGCGTAGTCGGAGTCCGACGGGACCAGCCACCACCAGTGCGCCCGGTCGGCGTAGACACAGCCCATGCGCGGCAGCCGCGGCATCAGCAGCGGCCCCAGGCGGGCGGGGACGGAGACGGCGTCGCATCCCAACGGGGCGGTCATGCCCTCCGGGACGGCGAGTCGGCGCGGGGCCGCGGCGGCGGACGTGCCGCCCGGTCCGCGGTGCAGGCGCACCAGTGTGTCGAGCGTGCGCACCGGTGCCCGGCCGGGGCCGGGGCTCACGTCCTGCCCCGCTCGCGACCGTGCTCGAGCGGCTGGGGGAGCGGGAGCGCGGCCGCGGGGTGGTTGGGCGTGCGGCCGTGTCGGGCGCCCGGGCCCCCGACGGCGTTGTGCTCGGCCGTGCGGTGCCACTGCGGTGCCACGCGGGCGGCGAGGACGCCGGTGGCGGACGCGGGGTGCGGGCGGGCCGCCGGGTCGGTCGGCGCGTGGAGCCGCTGTTCGGGCTCGTCCTCGTCGGCCGGGTCGTCGCCCGTGCCCGGCTTCGGGCGGGCGCCCCAGCCGAGGTCGTTGCGCGGCCCCGCGGGGTCGGCGGACGGCCGTGCGGGACCGTCGTGGAACTCGTCCTGGGTATCGAGGAGGTCACCGAGGTCGCAGGGATGCGCTGCGTCGGCGGCGAGGCTGTTGCAGGGTTCGGCCGGGTCGCGGGGCGCGTCGGCCTTGCGCGGCAGATCGGCCCAGACCAGCAGGCCGGGCCCGTGTTCCTGGGCGCCCCAGGAGTGGCAGAGGGCCTCGACCAGGATCAGTCCCCGGCCGTGCTCCTCCTCGGGCCGCTGCGGCGAGGGGTGCGGCTCACCGGGGGCGCAGCCCTGGTCGCGCACGGCTATGCGGACCAGGTCGTCGCCGTCGTGCAGCTCGCAGACGACCATGTCGCTCGCCGTGTGCACGATCGCGTTGGTGACCAGCTCGGAGACGACCAGGGCGGCGGTGTCACAGGTGTCCTCGCACACCGACCAGCCCGTCAGCCGGGCCCTCGTCAGGCGTCTGGCCTGGGCGGGGGAACCCGGGTGGGCGGCCAGCTCGAATCGGAACCGGCGCTCGGCAGCGGCCTGGTCGGGGCCTGCTCCCGCGCTGGCACCGAGACCCTGGGGGCGGCCTGCGGCAGCGTCTGTTCCTAAGGGCGCGGACGGAATCACGCTTGCCACTATCGCCCCGCCGTGAACACTTGGCAAGTGTCACTCTGAAAAATGCAGAGTGCTGTGTGACGCGGTGGAGGGCCGTGGCACACTGCTCCGCAACAGCACGTAGAACGGCGCCGGTCGGGATCGCCGGAGATCCGTACTCATCCGTACAGATCTGCGGACCATGTCCTCGAGTGGCGCCGTAGGGCTGTCGGGATTCTTTCGTGGACCGGCCGGGGCGGGGCTCGTGGGACCCCGCGCGACCGGCCGGGCTCTTCGTGGAGGTGGAGCGTGAGCGAACCGCGGTCCGCGCCGACGGTCGGGCAGGTCGTCCTCGGTCGGCGTCTGCTGGACCTGCGGGAACGCGCCGGGCTCAAGCGCGAGGAAGCCGCCCGCATCCTCCGCGTCGCGCCCGCCACCGTCCGCCGCATGGAGATGGCCGAGGTCAGCCTCAAGATCCCTTATCTCCAGCTGCTGCTGAAGGCCTACGGGGTCACCGACGAGGAGGCCGAGGGCTTCGTCCAGCTCGCCGAAGACGCCAACAAGCCCGGCTGGTGGCAGCGGTTCCACGACGTCCTGCCCGGCTGGTTCTCGATGCACGTCAGCCTGGAGGGCGCCGCGGCCCTCATCCGCCAGTACGAGCCCCACTTCGTCCCCGGACTGCTCCAGACCGAGGACTACGCGCGCGGGGTCCTGAGGTCCGGCGCCATCGGCCAGACCCGGCCGGAGGACATCGAGCGTCTCGTCGCGCTGCGCATACAACGCCAGGATCTGCTCACCCGCGAGGACGCGCCCCGGTTGTGGGTCGTGATGGACGAGACCGTCCTGCGCCGCTCCGCCGGCGGCCCGGAGGTGATGCGCGCGCAGATCGACAAACTGCTCGAGGCCGCGGAGCTGCCGAATGTGACGTTGCAGGTCGCCCCGTTCGCGAACGGGCCGCATCCGGGCACGTACGGGCCCTTCGTGCTCTTTCGATTCGCCATGCCGGAGCTTCCGGACATGGTCTACAGCGAGTACCTGACCGGCGCGGTCTATCTCGACGCGCGCACCGAGGTGGCGACCCACCTCGAGGTCATGGACCGCATGGCGGCGCAGGCCGCTACTGCACATCGCACGAAGGAGATCCTCCGGGATCTCCGCAAGGAGTTGTGAATGGATCGCATCAAGCCGCGCAAACGGGTCTACAACGGCATGCCCGCGCGGGACTTGGGCAGCGAAGGCTGGCACAAGCCGTGGAGCGGCGGGAACGGCGGGAACTGCCTGGAGGCGATGAAGCTCGCCGACGGCCGGATCGCCGTCCGCCAGTCCACCGACCCGGACGGTCCGGCGTTGATCTACACCACCGACGAGATGACGGCCTTCATCGAGGGAGCGAAGGCGGGAGAGGCGGACTTCCTGTTGTCCTGACGTGACTGGCGTGACGTTTCTGCGATGCCCCGGCCGTCTATCGACTGCCGTGATTGCCTTCTTCCCGCTCGACTTCCTAATTTTGGCACTGAATTGATCTTCATCGACCGCTTCGGACGCTTACGGAGTACTTCATGACCGGGCAGGCCTCGACCCCCGCCGTCGAGCGGGGGTACGGCCCGCGCCCTTGAGGAAGAAGGCAGAAGACACAAGGCAGACGGCACGAGGCAGACGGCACGAGGCAGAAGGCACGAGGCAGAAGGCACGAGGCAGAAGGCGCGAGGCAGAAGGCGCGAGAGGAGGTGGCAGGGGAGGGCAGGACGGGGCGTGGGAACGGCCCCGCCGCACACGCCCCTCCGCACGCGCCCTTCCCGCACCCCGGCGACGGCCCGCTGTCCCTCAGCTGTCGGCGCGGTGCCGCCGCGGGTCCGGCGGGAGTCCCTGGCACAGTGCGTCCAGCGCCGCGCCGTAGGCGTGGTCCGGCGGCGTCGCGTAACCGACGACGAGTCCGTCCTGCGCCGCCATGCCCGTGCCCGGGTGACGGAAGCCCGCCAGGCCGTCCAGCGCGACGCCCTGCCCCGCGACAGCCCTCAGGGCCGACCGCTCGGTGCCCGGCGGCAGCCTGAGCACCGCGTGGAGACCGGCCGCCACCCCGGTGACCTCGACGTGCGGCGCCTGTGCGGCGAGCGCCTCGACCAGCCGGTCCCGGCGACCGCGGTACCGCTGCCGCATACGCCGCACATGACGGTCGTACGACCCGGAAGCGATGAGGTCGGCCAGGCTGAGCTGGTCCAGAACACTCGCCCACGCCTCCCGCTCGCCCTTGGCCGCGAGGACCCCGTCCACGTAGCGCCCGGGCAGCGCCATCCAGCCGATGCGCAACGCGGGCGACAGGCTCTTGCTGACCGAGCCGATGTAGATCACCCGCTCCGGATCGAGTCCCTGGACCGCCCCGACCGGCTTGCGGTCGTAGCGGAACTCCCCGTCGTAGTCGTCCTCCAGGACGACGCCGCCACGCGCGCGTGCCCAGTCGATCACCGCCGCCCGGCGGTTCGCGTGCAGCGGGCCGCCGGTCGGGAACTGGTGCGCCGGCGTGAGCAGCACCGCCCGCTCGCGCCCCAGCTCTCCGACGCGGGCCCCGTCCTCGTCCAGGGGAAGAGGCGTCGTCCGCACGCCCGCCGTCGCCAGCAGCTCCCGGTGGAAGCCCAGCCCGTAGGCCTCCACGGCCAGCGGACCGCGCAGCACCCCGCTGCCCGGGGCGAACAGCAGACGCAGTGCGTGAGCGAAGCCCGAGCAGATCACAAGGCGCTCGGGCACGGTGCGCACACCACGCGCGCGTGCCAGATACTCGGTCAGGGCCTCCCGCAACTCCCTGCGCCCGGCGGGGTCGCCGGGCCCGAACGCCTCGGCGGGCGCCCGTTGGAGGGCGCGCCGGTAGGAGGCCAGCCAGGCCGCACGCGGGAACGAGGAAGCGTCCGGAACACCCTGCCGCAGATCGTGCCGGGGGTCACGCGCGCGTGCGGGCGCCCTGACGGCCACGCGCTCGGTCCGGCGCAGCGGCTCGGCCCGCTCGGCCACCCGCGTGCCGGAGCCCTGCCGGGCTGTCAGCCAGCCTTCCGCGACGAGTTCCGCGTACGCGTCGGCCACCGTGTTGCGGGCGACGCCCAGGTCGGCGGCGAGTGAACGATAGGGCGGCAGACGGGTTCCCGGAGGGAGCCGCCCACTGCGCACGGCCTCGCGCAGCGCCCGGATGAGCGCGGCTCGCCGCCCGCCCGGCCCGGACAGCTCAAGATGCAGGTCCGCGCCGATCCGCTCCGCAGAATTGACCCATGAATCCGCCATGAGGATGCACCCTACAGACGGTCTTTTCGCTCCCTGCGATCCGCGCCTCCGGTCTGAACGGCCGCGCCTGCCGCCTGCACATGCACACGGGCGACGCCGTGCACACGGGCGGCGTCGCGGGGCCGGCGAGAGCGAGGAGCGGCTGCACATGGTCGCCGTCTGCCGCGAGGCCCGCCTTCTTCACCGAGCGGGAGCAGGCCGCCCCGGCCCTGACGGACGCGGTGACGCCGGCGGCCGACGACGACGTCCCGGACGACGTCTGTGCCGGGGCCGCGGCCCCCGGCCCGCCTCGACGAGAGCCGGCCGGCTCCGGTGCCGGCCCTAGACGCTCATCGGCCGGTCGTACGGGCCGATCGGCGCCGGCAGCCGGGAAGTGCCCGTCAGAAGGCGGTCGACGGCCGCCGCCACCGCCCGCCCCTCGGCGATGGCCCACACGATCAGCGACTGGCCGCGCGCCGCGTCCCCCGCGGCGAAGACGCCGGGGACGTTCGTCGCGAAACCGGCGTCCCGTGCGATCGTCCCGCGAGGCTCCAGGGCCAGCCCGAGCTGTTCGACGAGCCCGTCCTCCCGGTCGGGTCCGGAGAAGCCGAGGGCGAGCAGCACCAGGTCGGTGCGCAGCGCGCGTGCCGTGCCGGCCACCGGCCTGCGGCGTGCGTCCACCTCGGTGAGGTGCAGGGACCGCACGTGACCGGTCTCGTCGCCGGAGAAGCGGAGCGTGGACGCGGCGAACAGCCGGGCGTCCGCGTCCGCGGCCGGCGCGGACCGCAGGTCGCGCGCCTCCTCGTGCGCCGCCGAGAGGCGGTAGATCTTCGGATACGTCGGCCAGGGGTCGGCGTCCTCGTCGCGCTCGGCGCCGGGCTGTGCGTAGATGTCCAACTGGGTCACGGAGGCGGCGCCCTCGCGCACCGCGGTGCCCAGGCAGTCGGCGCCCGTGTCGCCGCCGCCGACGATGACGACGTGCTTCCCGGCGGCGGACATCGGGGACCTCTCCAGATCCCCCTCGCACACCCGGTTGGCGAGCGGCAGATACTCCATCGCCTGGTGTATGCCGGTCAACTCCCGTCCTGGGACGTGCAGTTCGCGCCACTCGGTCGCACCGGTGGCGATCACCACGGCGTCGTAGCGGGAGCGCAGATCGGCGGCCATGACGTCCCGCCCGACCGTGGTAGAGGTGCGGAACTTCGTGCCTTCGGCCCGCATCTGCTCGATCCGTCGTTCGAGATGCCGCTTCTCCATCTTGAACGCGGGAATGCCGTACCGCATCAGTCCGCCGACGCGGTCGTCCTTCTCGTAGACGGCGACCGTGTGCCCGGCCCGGGTCAACTGCTGCGCGGCGGCCAGTCCGGTGGGCCCGGAGCCGATCACGGCCACCGTTTTCCCCGACAGCCGGTCCGGCGGCCGCGGCGGGGTCAGTCCGTCGGCCCAGGCCCGGTCGGCGATGGCCGCCTCGACGTTCTTGATGGTGACGGCGGGCTGGTTGATGGCCAGGACACAACCCGCCTCGCACGGCGCCGGACACAACCGGCCGGTGAACTCGGGGAAGTTGTTCGTCGCGTGCAGCCGCTCGCCGGCCGCCCGCCAGTCCTCCCGCGACACCAGGTCGTTCCACTCCGGGATCAGATTGCCGAGCGGGCAGGCCTCGTGGCAGAACGGGACGCCGCAGTCCATGCACCGGTCGGCCTGCTCGCTGATGATGGGCAGCAGCGCCCCGGGGACGTACACCTCGTCCCAGTCCGCGACCCGTTCCCCGACCGGCCGACGGGGCCAGTCCCGGCGCGGTGTGGTCATGAATCCCTTGGGATCGGCCATGGGCGTGCCCCTTGCGTACGCGTACGACAGGCCGAGCGTCGTCGGGCGGCACTCTCCAGGCCACGATACGTTCTGTCGGCCCCGTACGCAGGGGGGAGTGATGGGGGAGTGACACAGGTGCTTCGGTCGGATCGGAGGCGCTTCGGTCAGACCAGGGCGAGGAGGTAGACGGCCGCCGAGGCCGCGGACGCGAGCGTGCGCACATGGTTCCACCGCGTCCACTCCCGCAGGTAGACGGGCCAGTACGCGACGGCCTCCGGCGTGTCCGCCTCCTTCCGCATCAGCGTCTCGTTGCGGGGCACGTTCGCCATGACGGTCACGCCGAACGCGCCGCACAGGTACAGCGCGCTGCCCACCAGCAGGCGCACGGTCCCGTGGTCCGGCCACAACACGAACGTCACCACGGTGATCACCGCGCACAGTGCCGCGGAGCCGAGGAACAGGACCATGAACACCGGTGTCATCGCCGAGGTGTTGATCGCGTTCATGGCCGCCACGCCCTGCGCGGGCGGCAGCGCGGCGAGCCCTCGCATCACCAGGACGGAGAAGGCGCAGAAGACCCCGGCCATCAGTCCCGTCGTCAGTGCGCCCAGCACCGCGAGCACCACATACGGTCCCTCGATCATGACAACGTCAACTCCCACCCGTCGAGCGTGATCCTGCCCGGTACCGCCTCTCACCTCAAGTGAAAACCCGCTCATGATCGTCGACCATCGTCGAGACGCGCGACGGCATGCGCGGGCGTCCGGGTCGCCACCGGGTGCCGGGGCGCCCGGCCCCCCGGTGCGCGGGGGCGTCGAAGACATCGGGGCGCGGGGCGCCAGACGCGGGGCGCCAGACGCGGGGCGCGTGGCGCGGGGCGCGTGGCGCGGGGCCCCGGTGTCCCAGGCGTCGGAGCGCCGGCGCCCGGCATCGCCGCCCCGTCCCGGTCGTCCCCTCCGCCCTCTCAGAGCCGCGCGGTACGTACCCCGCCTCTGCTAGGCCGCGGTGACGCCGTCCCGGGCCGTCCGGACGTCCCGGTCCCCGCCCCATGTGCGGATCAGGGTCTCCACGTCCCCCGCGATCCGGCGGCGCGCCTCGTGCCGTGGCACGCCGCTCATCAACAGCCGGTCGTACGGCGTGTCCAGGTGCCGGACCGACGCCCTGACCGCGAAGACGACCGCCGCCTCGGACAGCGCCCGCCCGGCGGCGCTGCGGCCGACCCGGCCGCTGCCGCGCAGCGAGGCGTGCGCGGCGATCCCGTGCGCCCGGTCTTCCGGACAGCCGGGGAACAGCCGCAAGATCTCGGCCGCGAACGACTCGGCGAAGCGCGCGTCCTGCGCAGACCGCAGCCTGGCGTCGCGCGCCCGGCGCCGGCGCCGGGCCTCCGCGTCCGCCAGGCACCGCTCCTCGGCACGGGCGAGCGCCGCCTCCTCGACCAGGACGCCCTGCCGTTCGTACCGACCCTTGCGCCGGTTGAACCGGACGACCACCACCGACAGCCCGCTCTCCTCCCGTGACCTGCGCGTCAGCGCCGTGTCGCCGCTCGGCAGGAACACCAGGTGCCCGAGGTCGGCGCAGTCCAGGCAGCGCGGCGCGGCGTCCTCCAGGACCAGCATCGGCAACGGCCCGCGTCGGCAACCGGCGCATTGCTTCCGCCGTAACGGCTGGACGGCCAGAAGGCCGGACCCGACACCGACCGCGGGTCCGGGGGTGGGGAGGGCTGCGCTTGCCATGGGGGTGTCATTCCCCGTCCCCGGCACAGCGGCACCTGCCCACCTCCGGTCACCTGATCCGCCTGACGCATCATGGCCGTGTGCGACTCGAAGCGATCACCTGGGAACGGCTCGGCGACGTCCTCACCGAGCGCCTGCTCGAGCTGGAACCGGACGACGGCAGCCCCTGGCGCCGCATCGCCTTCGACGGCGCGCCGGCGGCCCGCCCCGGAGACCTCGCCGAGCGCGTCGCGGAAGCGCTGCGCACCCGCGGCCGGCCTTCGCGCGTCGTGGACGCGCACGGCTTCCTGCGCCCGGCCTCCCTCCGCCTGGAGTACGGCCGTCACGACGTGGACGCGTACCTCGACGGCTGGTTCGACACCGGCGCCCTGTGGCGCGAGGTGTTCAACCCGCTCGAGGCCGACGGCGACGGGCGCATCCTGCCCGACCTGCGGGACCCCGTCACCGACCGTGCCACCCGCAGCGACTACGTCCCGCTGCCGCCGGGAGGCTTTCTGCTGCTGCACGGTCCGCTCCTGCTGCGGCACTGGTTCCCCTTCGACCTGACGGTCCACGCCCTCCTCTCCCCTGCCGCCCTGCGACGCCGTACCCCCGAAGCCGACCAGTGGACGCTGCCTGCCTTCGAGCGGTACGCCCAGGAGACCGACCCCGCCGCCACCGCGGATGTGCTCGTCCGGGCGGACGACCCCCGCCACCCGGCCTGGGGCGGCTGACCTCCGGGACCGCGCGGGCGACTTCGGCGCCGGCGAACCGCCCACGGCAGGGACGGCACCCGGCCTCTCCGCCCGACGAGCCGTGCGGAGTTGAGATGCGGGCGCCCGGCGGCGCGGCGAGAATGAAGGGCGCCGGGACTGCGGCGCCCCCGCGCCGCGCCGGCCGCCCGGCACCGGGAGGTACGTCATGACCACCGCCGGAGACATCATGCACCGGGGCGCCCAGTGGATCCCCGCCCACGAGACCCTCGACCGCGCCGCCCAGCTGATGCGCGAACTGAACGTCGGGGCGCTGCCGATCAGCGACGAGAACGAGCGGCTCTGCGGCATCCTCACCGACCGGGACATCGTCGTCGGCTGTGTGGCCGTGGGCCGCGACCCCGCCCAGGTCACCGCCGGGGACATGGCCCACGGAACACCACGCTGGATCGACGCGCGCGCGGACGTCGGCGAGGTGCTGCAGGAGATGAAGGACCACCAGATCCGCCGGCTTCCCGTCATCGAGAACAAACGCCTGGTGGGCATGATCAGCGAAGCCGACCTCGCCCGGCACCTGACCGACGACCAGATCGCCGCCTGGGCGGAGAGCGTCTACGCGAGGAGCGGGCCGACCCCGGCATGACGACACCCCGGGCCGCCGCCGTCAGAGCCAGCCGTTGCGCCGGAAGCCGCGGTGCAGGATCAGGCAGCCGATGGATATCGCCACGATGACCAAGGGATAACCGAACCTCCAGTGCAGCTCCGGCATGGAGTCGAAGTTCATGCCGTACACCCCGCAGACCATCGTCGGCACGGCGATGACCGCCGCCCACGCCGTGATCTTGCGCATGTCCTCGTTCTGCGCGACCGTGACCTGCGCCAGATGCGCCTGCAGAATCGAGTTGAGCAGCTCGTCGAAGGCCGCGATCTGCTCCGTGGCACGCAACAGGTGGTCCGAGACGTCCCGGAAGTAGGCCTGTATCTCCGGGTCGACCACCCGCACCGGCCGGTCCGCGAGGTCCAGCAGGGGACGGCCGAGCGGGACCACCGCCCGTTTCAGCTGCAGGAGTTCCCGCTTGAGCTGATAGATGCGCCCCGGGTCGGCCCGTGCGCCGTTCTCCGCGAACACGTCCGTCTCGACCTGGTCGATGTCCGCCTGCACGGCGTCGACGACGTGGAGATAGTCGTCGACCACGTGGTCCGCGACGGCGTGCAGCACCGCCGACGGCCCCTTGGCCAGCTGCGCCGCGTCGGACTCCAGTGCCTCGCGCAACGGTCCGAGCGAGCCGTGCCGCCCGTGCCGCACCGTGATCACGAAGTCCCGTCCGACGAACACCATGATCTCGCCGGTGTCGACCACCTCGCTCGTCGCGGTCAGCTCCTCGTGCTCGACGTAGCAGACCGTCTTGAACACCGCGAACAACGTCTCGCCGTACCGCTCGACCTTCGGCCGCTGATGGGCCTCGACGGCGTCCTCGACGGCCAGTGGATGCAGGTCGAAGAGCTGGGCGACGCCGGCGAACTCGTCGTTCGTCGGCTCGTGCAGACCGAGCCACACGAAGCCGTGACCGCTCCGGCGCACCCGCTCCACCGTGTCGACGAGATCCACGCCGTGCTCGGCCCGCACGCCGTCCCGGTACGTCACGCAGTTCACCACCGAGGACCCCAGCGGGGACCGTGCGTGATGGCTCAGGTCGACCCGGGGGCGTCGCCGCGCCAGCCGTGCCACCCCACGCAGGCCGCCGACCCTTCCGAGGCCCGTGACCTTCCGCAGATTCCCCGCCATGGTCATCCGGGTCTCCTTGCGTGTTTCTTCCCGCGCCGTGACCTGCGCCCTGCCGCGCCAGTCTGCCAGGCCCGCGCACGCCGTGGGCAAGCCTGTGGAAAGGAAGGATTCCGCTTTGTTCCCACCTGTGGACGAAGGGATTTCGGGCTGCTCAGGGGAGCCGCGCCCGCCTCTCCCGACACATGATCCCGGCCGCGTCGACCACCTCCGGCGGGTCGCACGGCTGGGATGATCGGCGCATGACGCGACCCGACGGATACCTCCTCGACAACCGGCAGCCCGAGGCGGGGGAACGCTTCGACGCCTTCGCCGCACTCTTCGACCCGACCACGTTCCGTCATCTCGAAGGGCTCGGGGTCGGCCCCGGCTGGCGGTGCTGGGAGGCCGGCGCGGGCGGCACCTCCGTCGTGTCCTGGCTGGCGAAGAAGGTCGGTCCGACCGGCAAGGTCCTCGCGACCGACATCGACACCTCGCGGCTGACGTCGGCCGCCCGCCCGCCGATCGAGGTCCGCGTCCACGACCTCGGCGCCGGCGAGCCGCCGATGGAGGGCTTCGATCTGGTGCACGCCCGGCTCGTTCTGGTCCACGTGCCGGACCGGGAGCGGGCGCTGCGGTCGATGGTGGGCGCACTGCGCCCGGGCGGACGGCTGCTGATCGAGGACGCCGACCCCGCCCTGCAGCCGCTGCTCTGCCCCGACGAGCACGGCCCGGAGCAGCAGCTCGCGAACCGTCTGCGGCACGGCTTCCGTGAGCTCCTCGCCGGCCGGGGTGCCGACCTCTCCTACGGCCGCAAGCTGCCCCGGCTGCTGCGTGAGGCCGGACTGCGCCGAGTCGAGGCCGACGCCTACTTCCCCGTCACCTCGCCCGCCTCCGCCGCCCTGGAGTCCGCGACGGTGCGCCAGATCCGCGAGCAGCTCGTCGGGGCGGGCGTCGCGACGGACGAGGAGATCGACCGTCATCTGGCGAACGTCGCCGAGGGCAGCATGGACCTGGCGACGGCCCCGATGATCTCGGCCTGGGGACGCAAGGAGTAACGAGACCGCAGAGGCCCGCGGAGGGCGCAGGCCGCGCCGCGGGAAGGGCGCGCCGCGGAACGGGGGCCCTGGTGAAGGCGCGCCGTGGAACGGGGGCGAGGAGAGGCGCACGGGCGGGGACGGACGACTCGGCGCCCCCCGGAGCGCCCGGCACGGGCGGTGCGTGGCGTCAGCCCGCCCGGACGGGCCGGTCCGTCGTCGTCGCCTTGTCCTCTTCCGGTGTCGGCGGTCTGGCGCCCACCCGTTCCACGGCCCGGGCCCCTGCCCGGCATCCCTCGACCGCCGCGACCGCGGCGTCGACGCCCGTGAGCAGCGCGGCGAGGAACGCACCGGTGAACGCGTCGCCGGCGCCCGTGGTGTCCCGGGGAGCCGCGGGGGCCGCGGGAACGCGGGCGAGGACAGTGCCCCCGCGGGCCACCAGCGCGCCGTCCGCCCCCTGCTTGGCCACCACCAGCGGCACATGGCGGCTCAGCTCGGCCGCCGCGTCCGCCCCGTCGGGCACCCCGGTGAGCAGACGGGCCTCGTCACGGCTGGGCAGCAGCACGTCCACGTCCTGGACGAGGCTCAGGAAGCGGGGGAGGCCCAGTTCCACCAGAAAGCCCGCCGACGCGGGATCGAGGCTCACCGGGATTCCGCGCGCGCGTGCCGCCGCCGACGCCGTACGCACCAGCGCCCGTCCCGACTCCGAGAACAGGAGATAGCCGGAGAGATGGAGCCGGCCGACGCCGTCCAGCAGCGCCTCCGACCAGTCGGCGGGGGCGAGGCGCAGGGAGGCGCCGCTGTCGGTGAGGAACGTCCGCTCCGCTGCCGCGTCCGTGTCGACGAGGCAGATCACCGTGCCGGTCGGCGCCTGTGGATCCACGACGAGGAGGGGCCGCACCCCGCCGGCGGTCAAAGCCGTTTCGTGCCAGGTCACCGATTCCGCGCCCACCCGGCCGAGCAGCCGGACGTCCGCACAGCCCCAGTGGGCGGCCCAGCACGCCACGTTGGCGCCCGCGCCGCCCGGCAGCGTCCGGATCACCGCGACCGTGTCCGTTCCCGAGGCCGGCGTGCCCCTGTGCCGGGCGACGACGTCCGTCACCACGTCCCCGACGACCAGCAGCGCACCGCCGATCGGAGGACCCGACGGTGCGCGTCCGGACGTGCCCTCGGACACGGACGCCGCCTTCGGTCCTGCCGTCGCCCCGGCCCGCACGACCGCCCCGGATCCGACCCGCACGTCCGCGCCGGACATCCCCTCCGCGCCGGACATCCCCTCCGTGCCGGAGGTCCCCTCCGTGCCGGACATCCCCTCCGTGCCGGAGGTCCCCTCCGTGCCGGACATCCCCTCCGTGCCGGAGGTCCCCTCCGTGCCGGAGGTCCCCTCCGTGCCGGAGGTCCCCTCCGCGTCCGCGTGCGGCCTCGCGTCCGCGGACGTCTCCGCGTTCCGGACCGGGCCGGCGTGATGGTGGTGCGCCCCGTCCGGTCGCGCCGTCACGCCTCGGACCACGCCGTCGCGATCCGCGCCGCCAGGCGCACGTTGCCGCGGACCGCCGCCAGGTTGGCGCTCAGGGACGCCCCGTCGGTGTGCCGGACCAGGTAGTCGAGCAGGAACGGCGTGACGCCCTGCCCGGAGACGCCGGCCTCCTCGCACGCGTGCAGCGCGTCGGCGAGCATACGCGCGTGCAGCGCGGGATCCAGCTGCTCCTCCTCGGGGACCGGGTTGGCGACGATCAGGGCCGACCGGGGCGCCCCGAGCGCGTCCTGGGCCCGCATGACGTCGGCCACCTGCTTCGGACCGTGCAGCGTCCAGTCCACCGGATGACCCGAGTCGGACAGGTAGAACCCGGGGAAGCGGTCGGTGCCGTACCCGGCGACGGCGACGCCCAGCGTCTCCAGCCGTTGCAGGGTCGCGGGCACGTCCAGGATCGACTTGACCCCCGCGCAGACCACCGTGATCCGTGTGCTCGCCAGCAGCCCCAGGTCGGCCGACTCGTCCTGGGTGACCGTCCACTCCCGGTGCACCCCGCCGAGGCCGCCCGTCGCGAACACCCGGACGCCCGCCAGCGCCGCCAGGAGGGCCGTCGCCGACACCGTGGTCGCCCCGCTCGCACCGGAGCCCACCGCCAGCGGCAGGTCGCGATGGCCCAGCTTGCGGAACCCGTCCTCGTTGGCGACCCGCTCCAGCTGCTTCTCGTCCAGGCCCACATGGGGCCGCCCGTCCAGCACGGCGATCGTCGCCGGCACGGCGCCCTCCGCGCGCACGACGGACTCCAGCTCCAGCGCCACCTGCAGATTGCGCGGGCGGGGCAGCCCGTGCGAGATGATCGTTGACTCCAGTGCCACCACGGGTTGACGCGCGTCGACCGCGTTCCGCACCTCTTCCGACACCACCAGCACCACGCGCCCGCCTCCTGTCCGTCGGTCTCCTCTCATCTCTGGCGGGCGGCGCGCCCGGTCAAACCCTTGCGTCCTGTGGGGCAGGACACCAGCCTGGAAGGCATGACGGATCACACGGCACGTCTCGACCACGTCGTCCTGTGGGTGCGCGACCCGGCGGCCGCGGCCGGCTTCTACGAACAGGCCGTCGGGCTGACGCCCGTCAGGCTCGCCGAGTTCGTCGCCGGCGAGGAGCCCTTCCCCTCCGTCCGCGTCAACGAGGACTGTCTGCTCGACCTGATGCCGTCGTCGGCGGCGGAGCGCATGACGATGCTTCCCGGCGCCGCCGAGAGTGCGGGGCACCCCGTGAACCACGTCTGCCTCGCCCTGCCGAGAGGGGACTTCGACGCCCTGCGCGCCCGCCTGGAGGAACGCGCCGTCCCGGTGTCGGACCTCGCGCACGGCTCCTTCGGCGCCCGAGGCGACGCCACGCGCAGCTTCTACTTCCGCGACCCGGACGGCAACGTCGTCGAGGCACGGCACTACGACTGAGGAGCCCCGCCCTCGCCGCCGCGCTCCCCGCTCCAGGTGAACAGAGCCAGAGCCGTCAGCGGGAGCAGCAGGGTCGCCGCGGCGACGTTGAGCCACCCGTAGCTCGCCCGCGCCACCACGAGCCCGGCGATCGCCCCGCCGACACCCGCCGAGGCGTTCATGGTGAGATCGGAGATCCCCTGCGCGGCGGCCCGCGCGGACTGCGGCACCGCGTCGGTCAGCAGCGCCGAACCGGAGACCAGCCCGGCCGACCAGCCGAGGCCGAGGACGAACAGCCCGGCGGCGGTCTGCCGGTGGTCGTCGCCGGCCGTGCCGGCCAGGAACAGGGCCAGGACAAGGAGCCCGGCCGCGAGGCCCGTCACCGAGAAGCGCCCCACCCGGTCGGCCAGCCGCCCCATCAACGGTGCGAACGCGTACATGCCGGCGATGTGCCCGCTGATGACCAGCCCGATCAGCTCGATGCTCGCGCCGTGGTGGGCGAGGTCCACCGGGGTCATCGACATGACGGAGACCATCGCCGTGTGCGACACGGCCACCGTCACCAGCGCCAGCCGCGCGTACGGCGAGGCCGCGACGGCCGCCAGACCCGCCCGCAGCGAACGGGCCTCGGGGGACCGCTCGTCCTCCGGCGCGAGCGCGCGGGCCGTCAGCAGCGGGTCCGGGCGCAGCAGCACCGCCACCACCAGCGCGGCTATGACGAAGATGCCGGCCGCCCACAGGAAGGGTCCGGCCGCCGCGGGTATCCCCAGCCCGGTGACGCTGCGGCCGGCGGGTGCGGCGATGTTCGGGCCCAGGACCGCACCGACGGTCGTCGCCCACACGACATGGGAGATGGCCCGGGCGCGGCGCTGCGGCTCGGCGAGGTCGGCGGCGGCGAACCGGGCCTGCAGATTCGCGGAGGACGCCGCGCCGAACGCGGCCATGCCGCACAGCAGCATCGGAAAGCTCCCGAGGCGCGCCGCCACCACGACGACGCCCGCTCCCAGCGCGCCGACGAGGTAGGCCAGCACCAGCCCGGGCCGGCGGCCGCGCGCGGTCATCAACGCGGCCATCGGCATCGACAGCACGGCGGTACCCGCGACGGTCGCCGTGGGCGCGAGCCCGGACAGGGCCTCGGTGCCGCTGACCTGCCGGGCCAGGACGGCGGCCAGCGCGATGCCGGTGGCGACGCCGAGCCCGCCGAGGATCTGGCTGGTGATCAGCACGGCGGTCGTGCGACGGCGCAGGGCGGGCAGGTGCACCGCGTCCACGGGCGGTGCCGCGGCGCGTTCGGCGGCGGTCACATCAGGCTCCTCTCCACGGCACAGGTCTGCGTCGCCGCACGGACGACCCGCACCACGACAGGGACCTGCGCCACCGCGTGGCCGTGCGCGGCGGTCCGGCCACGCGGACGGACGGACATGCGGGTCACCGGCGCAGTCTCCCCCCTCTGCCCCGCGCCGCCCAGACCCCGGCGGAGCGGCTCGGACCACCGATGCGAACGGTTCAGAACAGCGGCTCGGGCAGGACGCCCTCCAGAGCGAGCAGCTTCCTCTTGGTCTCCAGACCGCCGCCGAAGCCGCCGATGCCGCCGTCCCTCTCCACCACCCGGTGGCAGGGCACGACGACCGGCAGCGGGTTGGACCCCATCGCCGCTCCCACCGCCTGCGCCGCCCCCGGCTGCCCCACCCGCTGCGCCAGATCGCCGTAGCCCACGACGGCCCCGTACGGAACACCGGACGCCAGCTCGCGCAGCACCTGGCGGTTGAAGCCCGAGATCAGGGACCAGTCCAGGGGCAGCGCGAAGGTCTGCCGCTCCCCGGAGAAATAGGCCGCGAACTGGCGTGTCGCCTCGGCCAGCAACGGGGAGCCGGGCGCCTCGACGGGCTCCGTGCCCAGCCGCTCCGCAAGCCTGGCGAGCGCCTTGTCGCGCACCGCGTCGGTGGCGTGGAAGACGACGTTGAGCAGCCCCTCGGGACTCGCCGCCAGCATCAGCGGCCCGATGTCGGTGCCCACGACGGCCCACACGACCCGCTGCCCGTACTCCGCATGGCTGTCCATGTGCCCACGGTACGGGCAGCCACCGACAACGCCCCGTGAGGGCCGTACGGCCCGCACGTCAGTACCAGTACAGCGCCCGCCGCACCACGTCGGGCCTGTCGGTGATGACGCCGTCGACGCCGTACCCGGCGACGGCCCGGGCCGTCGCCGCGGCGTCGACGGTCCAGGCGAAGACCTTCACCGGCCGCCCGTGCGGCCCGGTGAGCTCGTGCACGGCGGCGACGTACGCCGGGGAGAGGGCGGTGTAGGACGGGTTGATCTGGTCGGCGAACACCGAGAACCGGGGCAGGTCCGACAGCGCCGGCATGCCGAGCAGGCCGATCCGCACCTCGGGCATCAGCCGGTGGACCGTCCGCAGGCAGTCGGCGCTGAAACTCTGCACGATCAACCGGTTGGCGAGGTGGCGCACGTCCAGCCACCCCTCGTCGCCCAGGAGTTCGAGGACGTCCTGCTCGATGCCCGGGTACAGCTCGGGGTTCTTGATCTCCAGAAGCAGTTTCTGGTGGTTGCGGTCGACCCGGTCGACGTACTGCGTCAGCGTCGGCACGCGCACGCCCGCGTAGGCGGGGCCGAACCAGCTTCCCGCGTCGAGCCGCGCGATCTCGGCGGCGGTGAAGTCCTTCACCTTCCAGGGAGCGCGGCCCGGGAAGACCTCTTCGACGTCGGTCGTCCGGCGGAGGCTGTCGTCGTGGACGACGACGAGTTCGCCGTCACGGGTGCGCTGGACGTCGTTCTCCACCCAGAGGGCGCCCAGCGACGCCGCACGGTCGACGGCGTCCAGGGTGTTCTCCGGGGCCAGGGCGGAGGCGCCCCGGTGGGCGATCACCGCAGGCCGCAGCGCGATGCCCGCGCGGGCGCTGTGTACGGGGAGCAGGAGCGGCACGGCGCCCAGGATCGCGGTGGTCGTGACGGCAACTACGCGTGTGCGCATGCGTACTCCTCGCGTCGAGCGATCACATACAGCTCAACTGTGACAGCGAAGAGTTCACGGCGGAGGAGGCGGGGGACGACCACACAAGGGGAGGAGACGCCCGACGCCGCTCACTGGTGCCGCACATGTGGGGCAAGGACGTGTTTCTTTGCCGGAAAATCGTTCGACCATTCCGGTGGGAGTCATACTTTCCTTCAGCCTTGACCGCGCGCAGCGGCCCGGAAGGCCGCGTTCCAGAGACATCGGGCACAATCCGCAACAGGGCGAAGGGCAACCGCGCATGCACGGCACGGTCGACGGTTTCAGCTACGGACTCGTCACCCCGGTGGTGGCCTACGTCATGGCCTGCCTCGGCGGTGCGCTGGGTCTGCGCTGCACCACCAGAGCCCTGCTCGTCGCCCACTCCTGGCGGCCGGGCTGGCTCGCCCTCGGCTCCGCGGCGATCGGCTCCGGCATCTGGACCATGCACTTCGTCGCGATGATCGGCTTCAGCGTCCGCGGCGCTCCGATCCACTACGACAAACCCATGACCTACGGCAGCCTGGGCGTCGCCGTCGTCATGGTGGGCGTCGGGATCTTCATCGTCGGCTACCGGGGCGCGACCGGAACCGCGCTGTTCACCGGGGGGACCCTCACCGGTCTCGGCATCGCGTCCATGCACTACCTGGGCATGGCCGGGATGCGTCTGAACGGCACGTTCGAGTACAACACGCTCACCGTCTACGCCTCCGTCGCCATCGCCATGGCCGCCGCCACCGCCGCCCTGTGGGCCGCGGGGCAGGTCAGGGGCTTCCTGTGGAGCGTGGGCGCCGCTCTGGTCATGGGGCTCGCCGTCACCGGCATGCACTACACCGGCATGGCCGCCCTCAGCGTCCACCTGCACACGGGCGGGGCGCAGACCCCCGGCGACTCGCCGGCGACCCTGCTCGCACCGATGCTGATCGGCCCCCTCGCGTTCCTCTGCCTCGCCGGCGCCGTCGTGATGTTCGACCCGCTGATGGTGACGGGCAAGCCCGGCCGGACCCCCGCCCCGCACAAACCCGGCGTCCCCGCGCGCCCGGCCGTCGGGGACCCGGCGCGCAGCGCCCGCCTCCGTGGCCGCCGCAACGTGACCGGGCGGGAGTCCCGCACCCCGCAGAACCGCTGAGCCGGCGTCCGCGAACGCCCCGAAACCCCTGATCGGACCCCGTTGTCAGTGGGGGGTCGTACGGTGGATGGCATGCGGCCCGTTTCCCACATCGAACGCACGGTGGCGCCCTTCGAGGTCGTCAGTCCCTACCAGCCCAGCGGCGACCAGCCGACGGCCATCGCCGAACTCGCCAAGCGCGTCGAGGCGGGCGAGAAGGACGTCGTCCTGCTCGGCGCGACCGGCACCGGAAAGTCCGCCACCACCGCGTGGATGATCGAGAAGCTTCAGCGCCCCACCCTGGTGATGGCGCCGAACAAGACCCTGGCCGCCCAGCTGGCGAACGAGTTCCGTGAGCTGCTGCCGAACAACGCGGTCGAGTACTTCGTCTCGTACTACGACTACTACCAGCCCGAGGCGTACGTACCGCAGTCGGACACCTACATCGAGAAGGACTCCTCGATCAACGAGGAGGTCGAGCGCCTGCGCCACTCCGCGACCAACTCGCTGCTCACCCGCCGTGACGTCGTCGTGGTCGCCTCGGTCTCCTGCATCTACGGCCTCGGCACCCCGCAGGAGTACGTGGACCGGATGGTCCCCCTCAGGGTCGGCGACGAGCTCGACCGGGACCAGCTGCTGCGCCGCTTCGTCGACATCCAGTACACGCGCAACGACCTGGCGTTCACCCGCGGCACCTTCCGGGTGCGCGGCGACACCATCGAGATCTTCCCGGTCTACGAGGAGCTCGCCGTCCGCATCGAGATGTTCGGCGACGAGATCGAGGCCCTGTCCACGCTGCACCCGCTCACCGGCGAGATCATCAGCGAGGACCAGCAGCTGTACATCTTCCCCGCCACGCACTATGTGGCGGGCCCCGAGCGTCTCGAGCGGGCCGCGAACGACATCGAGAAGGAGCTCGGCGAGCGCCTGGCCGAGCTGGAGAAGCAGGGCAAGCTGCTCGAGGCGCAACGCCTGCGCATGCGCACCACGTACGACCTCGAGATGCTCCGCCAGATCGGCTCCTGCTCCGGCGTGGAGAACTACTCGATGCACTTCGACGGCCGCTCGCCCGGCTCCCCGCCGAACACACTGCTCGACTACTTCCCGGACGACTTCCTGCTCGTCATCGACGAGTCCCATGTCACCGTGCCGCAGATCGGCGCCATGTACGAGGGAGACGCCTCCCGTAAGCGCACCCTCGTCGACCACGGCTTCCGGCTGCCGTCGGCCCTCGACAACCGCCCGCTGAAGTGGGAGGAGTTCCAGGAACGCATCGGGCAGACCGTGTATCTGTCGGCGACGCCCGGCAAGTACGAGCTCTCGCGCGGCGACGGCGTCGTGGAGCAGATCATCCGCCCCACCGGCCTCATCGACCCCGAGGTCGTCGTCAAGCCCACCGAGGGCCAGATCGACGACCTGGTGCACGAGATCCGCGAACGCGTCGAGAAGGACGAGCGCGTCCTGGTCACCACGCTCACCAAGAAGATGGCCGAGGACCTCACGGCCTACTTCCTGGAACTCGGCATCCAGGTGCGCTATCTGCACAGCGACGTCGACACGTTGCGGCGTATCGAGCTGCTGCGCGAACTGCGCGCCGGCGAGTTCGACGTCCTGGTCGGCATCAACCTCCTGAGGGAGGGCCTGGACCTGCCCGAGGTGTCTCTGGTGGCGATCCTCGACGCCGACAAGGAGGGCTTCCTGCGCTCCGGAACCTCACTGATCCAGACCATCGGCCGCGCGGCGCGCAACGTCTCCGGTCAGGTCCACATGTACGCCGACAAGATCACCCCGGGCATGGAACGGGCCATCGACGAGACCAACCGCCGCCGGGAGCGGCAGGTCGCCTACAACACGGCCCACGGCATCGACCCGCAACCGCTCCGCAAGAAGATCAACGACATCGTCGCGCAGATCGCCCGCGAGGAGGTCGACACGGAGCAGCTGCTCGGGTCCGGCTACCGGGCGAAGAAGGACGGCCGCGCCACCAAGGCCCCGGTGCCCTCCCTCGGCGACAAGGCGGTCAAGGGCGCGAAGTCCGGGCAGGCCAGGGGCAAGGCGGCGGCTACGGTGCCGACCGACCGCCCGGCGGCCGAACTCGCCGAGCAGATCGAGGAGATGACCGAGCGCATGCGGGCCGCCGCAGCGGACCTGCAGTTCGAGGTGGCCGCCCGGATCCGCGACGAAGTCTCCGAGATGAAGAAGGAATTGCGCCAGATGAAAGAGGCGGGTCTGGCCTGACGGACCCGTGCGACTCCTGTGCCCCGGCCCCGCGCATGCTGTGTTGCAAGACCGACACAAAGTGCGGGCCTGGGTGCGGCACTGTCAGTGCCTTTGCGTAGGGTTTCCGTCAACCGCGGGCGCCGCGGCAACAGGGGACAGCTCGAGAGGGGAATCAGCGCGTGACCGTCAACATGACCAAGGGTCAGGCCATCAGTCTGCAGAAGAACGACGGGGGCAGCCTGACCGCGGTGCGCATGGGTCTCGGCTGGCAGGCGGCCCCGCGGCGCGGCCTGTTCGGCTCCCGGACCCGGGAGATCGACCTCGACGCCTCCGCCGTCCTGTTCGCGGACAAGCAGCCGGTCGACGTCGTCTTCTTCCGTCACCTGGTGAGCGACGACGGCTCCGTCCGTCACACCGGTGACAACCTGGTCGGCGGGGTCGGCCAGGGCGGCGACGACGAGGCGATCCTCGTCGACCTCGCGCGTGTGCCGGTCCACATCGACCAGATCGTCTTCACCGTGAACTCCTTCACGGGCCAGACGTTCCAGGAGGTGCAGAACGCCTTCTGCCGCCTGGTGGACGAGACCAACGGCCAGGAACTGGCGCGCTACACGCTCGCGGGCGGCGGAGCGTACACGGCGCAGATCATGGCGAAGGTGCACCGGGTCGGCGGGGGCTGGAACATGACGGCCCTCGGCACTCCGGCCAACGGCCGTACCTTCCAGGACCTGATGCCCGCGATCCTTCCGGCGCTGTAAGGCCGTCGGCCGGCGAGCGGCACCACCACAACACCACACGTGACGCAGGGGGACGACAGGCGATGACGGCCGAGCTGGTGCGGGGGCAGAACCACCCGCTCTCCCAGGTCCGGCTCGAGATCCGGATCTCGGCCGGCAAGCCCGTCGTGGCGACGGCCGTTCTCGGCGACGAGAGCGGCAGAATCCACGGCGTCGAGTGGGTGGCCCATCCGGGCGTGCCCACGCTGCCCGGCCTGGAGGTCTCCCGCCAGGCCGCCGCGGATCACCGCCTCGCGGTGGACCTGGACGCCATGCCGGCCGTCGTGCACCGGGTCGGCGTCGTGCTGGCGCTGCCCACAGGAGTCGGCGGACCGACCGGCTTCGGCGCGGTCGCGGCCCCCTTCGTCGCGGTCACCGGCCTCGACGGGGCAGAGATCGCCACTTTCACCCTCACCGGACTGGACGCGGAGTCGGCCGTCGTCGCGCTGGAGCTGTACCGGCGGCAGGGCGCCTGGAAGGTGCGCGCCGTCGGCCAGGGCTATGCGGGCGGCATGGCCGAACTCCTCACCGACCAGGGCCTGCCGCAGGCGCACCGGCTCGCGGCCGAGATCAACGAGGCCGTGGTGCGCGGCCTGGCCCGCTCGGTGCCGGCCCCGCCGCCGCGCACGCCCGACGGCGACCGCTCCCGGCAGACGGCGGCGTCCGCGCTCGGCCCGGAGCAGAGCGGCTCGCCGTACGGCGCCCAGAACACCCCCGGCGCCCAGGGAACGCACGGCGCCCAGGGCATCTCGGGGAGCCAGAGCACCGGCGGCCCGTACGGAGCGACGCCGAACCCCCACGGGGCCGCCGATGCGGCGGGCGGCGCCACGCCGTCCGAACCCGAGCCCGCGCAGTCGGCGTCCGCGGCCGCCGGCGGTCCGATCGACTACAGCCATCCGCGTCGGCAGAACACGGCCCCGCCTCCGCCGCCGCCCGCCGCGCCCCCGGCGCAGCCCGGGGAACCCGCCCGGCCGGTGGCCGGCGACGCGACCGGCTGGTCCATGGAGGAGCGGCTCTACAACCAGGTCTGGGGCATGTTCGAGGACCTGGCCCGCAGCACCGCCGCATACCGCAGCGCGGTCGACTTCGCGGACACGCGGATGGAGAAGGAGCTCGACCAGGTCCTGTCCGACCCGCGCAGCAGGATCGGCGGCCAGGGCGACGCCGCCCGCGAGGCGGCGCAGGCCAAGCACAGCAGCCTCGTCGATCAGGCCCGGGAGGCCCTGGACCGCGACCTCGGCCAGCTCGGCGCCGAGGCCGACGTCGTCGAACCGGCGCTGCCCGCCGCGTACGCGCGCTGGGACAACCCCGTCTGGCACGCCTACCGCGTCCCGATGGAGATGCCCATGGCGCTGCGTCTGGGCGACCTCCACGTGCCCGAGAGCGAACCGCTGCGCATCCCGATGCTGGTCCGGCTGCCGCTCGAACGCGGGTTGTGGATCGACAGCGGCCGCACCGGCTCGTCCGACGGGCTGTTCGCCGACTCGCACGACATGCGTCGCCTGGCCATGGAGTCGGCCGTGGCGCACACGGCCCGGCTGCTCGCGGTGCATCCGGTCGGCGAGTTCACCGTGCACGTCCTCGACCCGGCCGGTTCGGCAGCCAGGGAGCTGTCGCCGCTGGTGCGGTCCGGGGTCCTCGCGGCCCCGCCCGCGGCCGGTGCGGCGGGCGTTGCGGCGGTCCTGGGGCAGCTCACCGAGCGCGTCGACCTGGTGCAGATGGCCGTGCGCGGCGGAGTGGCCGACTCCTTGCCGCCGGGGTTCGACACCGCCCAGCAGTTGCTGGTGGTCAACGACTTCCCGCACGGCTTCGACGACCGTGCCGTGACCCAGTTGCGCTATCTCGCGGACGAGGGGCCGTCCGTCGGCGTGCACCTGATGATGGTCGCCGACCGGGAGGACGCGGCCGGTTACGGTCCGTTGCTGGACCCGCTGTGGCGCGGGCTGCTGCGGCTGACCCCGGTGGCGGACGAGCACCTCGCCGACCCCTGGGTGGGCCATGCGTGGACGTACGAACCGGCCTTGGTCCCGCCCGGCAGCCAGGTGCTGGAGCAGGTGCTGGCACAGGTGGCGGCGGCCCGCACCAACTATTCGTAAAGTTCCCTGACCAGCGGACTTGGCCTTTCTTTTGCCATCCGCTTTACCTTCTCTTGGTGATTGGGGTACTCTTCTTCTCACGGAGGGGAGTACTCCCTGCTGCGGTGTACCCGTCAATACGGATCAGGCCTGATCCCGGGGCACCGGCCCGTCACGGGTGGAAGAGACCTCCGGCAGCGCGACGGCGCTGTTCACCTGCCGTTACGTACTGCCGGAGGCGCAGTGGATGTTTCCGTGAACCTGTGGGTTCTGACCATCGTCGGCCTGGCCGCCCTGATCGCGGTCGACTTCTTCATCGGCCGCAAACCGCACGACGTCTCGATCAAGGAAGCCGGGATCTGGACGGTCGTCTGGATCGCCCTGGCCGGCCTGTTCGGCCTCGGCCTGTTCCTCTTCTCCGGGGGGCAGCCCGCCGGAGAGTTCTTCGCGGGCTTCATCACCGAGAAGTCGCTCAGCGTCGACAACCTCTTCGTGTTCGTCCTGATCATGGGCAAGTTCGCGGTCCCGTCGCAGTACCAGCAGCGGGTCCTGCTCGTCGGCGTCCTGATAGCCCTGGTCCTGAGGGCGATCTTCATCGCGGCGGGCGCGGCGATCCTCGCCAGCTTCGCCTGGGTCTTCTACCTCTTCGGCGCCTTCCTGATCTGGACGGCCTGGAAGCTCATCCAGGAGGCACGGGCCGACGACGAGGACGAGGAGTTCGAGGAGAACAAGCTGCTCAAGGCCGCCGAGCGCAGGTTCGGCGTCGCCGACCGCTACCACGGCACCAAGCTGTGGATCGAGCAGAACGGCAAGCGGGTCATGACCCCGATGCTGGTCGTGATGCTCGCGATCGGCACGACCGACGTGCTCTTCGCCCTCGACTCCATCCCCGCCATCTTCGGGCTGACGCAGGACCCGTACATCGTCTTCACCGCGAACGCCTTCGCGCTGATGGGTCTGCGGCAGCTGTACTTCCTCATCGGCGGTCTGCTGAGGAAGCTGGTCCACCTCAGCTACGGCCTGTCGATCATCCTCGGCTTCATCGGCGTGAAGCTGGTGCTGCACGCGCTGCACGAGTCCGGGGTGCACGTGCCCGAGATCAGCATTCCGGTCTCGCTCGGCGTCATCTGTTCGGTCCTGATCGTCACCACGATCACCAGCCTGCGGGCCTCCCGGAAGCAGGCGGCGGACGAGGAGGCGCAGACGGCGAGTGAAGGCGCTCCGAAGGACAGCATCGGAGCCTGACCACGCACGACGTAGGAACAACCACCCCCGGGAGCGGTGCGCGGCGAATTGCCGAGCACCGCTCCCGGTGCTTCCTTGGTAGCCGGGCGTTTCCACTCGGGACGCCGCAGCCGGGGGGTGGAGGCACCATGAGCACGTCGCAGAAGTTCGTGCAGATCGTCGACTTCGAGACCGACCGCATCGACGAGATGCGCGCTCTCGCCGAGGAAGGGGAACAGGGCTTCGCGGGCCGGGAGGACGCCCCGAAGCGCCGCCTCGTCCTCAGGGACAGGAACCGGCCGGACCATTACCTCGTGGTGGTCGAGTTCGACTCCTACGAGGCAGCCATGCGCAACAGCGAGTCCGAGGAGACGGGCAAGTTCGCGCAGCGGATGGCCGCGCTGTGCACCCGGCCGCCGACCTTCACCGACTGCGACGTCGTGGACGCCGCCGAGTTCTGAGGACGCCGCCGCAGGGGGCCTTGCCGTACGGGGCCTCAGGGGCCCTACGGGCCGTGCGGGCCGGAGTGCGCGGCCCGCACGGCTCTGCGACGATCACCGCATGATCGCTCGGCTCAGATCGGTCACGACCCGGTGGACGGCCCTGGTGCCGGCGCTGGCGGTCGTTCTGCTGGTCCTGACCTGGGGGCGCGACCTGCCGGGCCCGCTGGTCGCGCTGGTGACCCTGGTCCTCGCCGGAGCGGTCCTGGCCGCCGTGCACCATGCGGAGGTCGTCGCGCACCGGGTGGGTGAGCCCTTCGGCTCGCTCGTCCTCGCCGTCGCGGTGACGATCATCGAGGTGGCGCTCATCGTCACCCTGATGGTCGACGGCGGAGACAAAAGCTCGACGCTGGCCAGAGACACGGTCTTCGCGGCCGTGATGATCACCTGCAACGGCATCGTGGGCCTCTGTCTCCTGGTCGCCTCCCTGCGCCACGGCACAGCGGTCTTCAACCCGGAGGGCACGGGAGCCGCCCTGGCGACCGTCGCCACCCTGGCCACGCTGAGCCTCGTCCTGCCGACCTTCACCACGAGCAAGCCGGGTCCGGAGTTCTCCGGCGTCCAGCTCACCTTCGCCGCCGTCTCCTCGCTGATCCTCTACGGCCTCTTCGTGGCGACGCAGACCGTACGGCACCGCGACTACTTCCTGCCGGTCACCCGCCAGGGAGACGTGATCACCGCGGACGACCACGCCGGCGTCCCCACCTCCAGGACGGCGCTGATCAGCCTCGGGTTGCTCGGTCTCGCCCTGATCGGCGTGGTGGGCCTGGCCAAGGGGGTGTCGCCCACGATCGAGTCCGGGGTGGAGGCGGCCGGACTCCACCAGGCGGTCGTCGGCGTGGTCATCGCACTGCTCGTACTGCTCCCCGAGACCATCGCCGCACTGCGCTCCGCGCGCCGCGACCGGGTACAGACCAGCCTCAACCTCGCGCTCGGCTCCGCCATGGCCAGCATCGGCCTGACCATCCCCGCGGTCGCCCTGGCCTCGATCTGGCTCTCGGGACCCCTCGTCCTGGGGCTCGGCTCCACCCACATGGTGCTGCTGGCGCTCACCATCGTGGTCAGCTCGCTGACGGTGGTCCCGGGACGGGCCACCCCGCTGCAGGGCGGCGTCCATCTGGTGCTGTTCGCCGCATACCTGGAACTGGCGATCAATCCGTAGCGCCGCGGTCCGCTCCCGCGACCGCGGATCACGTACGACGTCGGGGGCGTCCTCCGGCCGCTCATCGAAGCGCTCGGCACCCTCTTCGCCCAGGGTCAGTCCGTGACGGGTTGTGCCGCCTTCACCGCCACCGGACGGGTCTCCGGCAGCAGCGCGAAGCAGCCCAGGCTGAGCAGCGCGATCCCCGTCAGATACGCCCCGACACCCCACGGGACGCGTCCCGAATGCTCCGCGAGAGCCGTCGCCACGACAGGCGTGAGCGCCCCTCCGAGGACCCCGCCGAGGTTGTAGCCGACCGACGCACCCGTGCAGCGCACGCGCGGCGCGTACAGCTCCGGCAGATAGGCCGCCACCACCGCGAACATCGTGACGAACGCGATCAGCGCGCCGAGGAAGCCGAGGAACATCGGCAGCGGCTCGCCGGTCGAGAGCAGCGCCACCATCGGGAACATCCACAGCGCCGCCGCCGCGCAGCCGGCGAGACACAGCGGCCGCCGCCCGTGGCGGTCGCCGAGCAGCGCCATCACGGGCGTCAGCGCCCCCTTGACCACCACGGCGGCCATGACGCAGATCAGCATGACGGTCCGGCTCACGCCGAGCCGTTCCGTCGCGTACGCCAGCGACCAGGTCGTCACGGCGTAGAAGACCGCGTACCCGACGGCGAGCGCGCCGCCGGTCAGCAGGACCAGACGCCAGTGGTCGCGCAGCAGCTCGGCCAGTGGCACGCGCGCGTGGTCGTCGATCTCCAGGAAGCGGGGGCTCTCGGGCAGCGACGACCTGAGCCACAGCCCGAGCAGGGCGAGCGCGCCCGCCGCCCAGAAAGGCACCCGCCATCCCCACTGCGCGAACTGCGCGTCGGTCAGCGCCGCCGAGAGCGCCAGCACCGTCCCGTTGGCGAGCAGGAAGCCCACCGCCGGCCCGACCTGGGGGAAGCTCGACCACAGGGCCCGCCGCCCGGCCGGCGCGTGCTCCGCCGTCAGCAGCACCGCCCCGCCCCACTCGCCGCCGAGCCCCAGCCCCTGCAGGAAGCGCAGCACGAGCAGCAGCAGGGGAGCGGCCACGCCGATCGCGTCGTACGTCGGCACACAGCCGACCGCGACGGTCGAGGCGCCGGTCAGCAGCAGGGAGACGACGAGGACGGGGCGTCGTCCGCGGCGGTCCCCGACGTGGCCGAAGACCACCGCCCCGAGCGGCCGGGCCACGAAGCCCACGCCGAACGTCGCGAACGCGGCCAGCGTCCCCGCGAGCGGCGAGAACGTGGGGAAGAACAGGGGCCCGAGGACAAGTGCGGCCGCCGTCCCGTAGACGAAGAAGTCGTAGAACTCGATGGCGGTCCCGGCGAGCGAGGCGGCCGCGAGCCGGAGCATGGAGGGCGTCCCCGCGGTGGGTGCGTCGTGCATGCCGCGTCAACCCGCCCCGGCGACCACCGGTTACGGGGCGCACGGGATCACGGCCCGGTGCCCCGTCGGCTCAGTAGGTGACCGTGATGCGCCGGGCCGGGCCGTCCACGCGGACCGTGCCGCCGTAGGGGAGGACCAGCTGGGGGTCGGTGTGGCCGAAGTCGACGTCGAAGACGGCCAGCGTGTCGGGGGCGTAGGCGGCCAGCGCGCGTTCCACCGCCTCGCGCTGTTCGGCGGCGTACCGGGCTCCCGCCTCGGGGGAGTTGGGTTGCTCGAAGGACCAGGTCCTGGCGCGGGCCATGAGCAGTGCGGGGAAGCGCCGCAGCAGGCCGCGCTCGCCCATGCTGCGCAGGACCCGGAAGACCTCCGTGGCGCTCGGCAGCTCCTCCGAGGTCTCGAGGATCAGCACGCCGCCGTCGTACGCCGACGGGTCGGGGGAGACCTCGCGGTCGGCCATCAGCAGCCAGGACAGGATCTCCAGGCAGCCGCCCCAACTGCGGCCCTCCACCACGCGGTCGGGGCCCCGCCAGGTCCAGCCGCCCTTCTTCGGGGTCTCCGGCTCGGCCGCGAAGGTCGCCGGATCGGCCCAGTCGCCGTTGACGTCGCCCCACCGCTCGGCGGGCCGCAGCTCGTAGGGGCCCGAGGTGAACAGCGCGGCCCGCAGGGACTCGGCCGTCTGCGGGTGCATGGCTCCGGGCCGCCCGAACTCGACCATCACGCTCGTGCCGTGGTAGCCGACGACACCGGATCGGTACAGGAACGCCAGCAGGTTGGTGTTGTCGCTCATCCCGAAGAACGGCTTGGGGTGGGCCCGGATCAACTCCCGGTCCAGGTGGGGCAGCACGGTGATCTGGTCGTCCCCGCCGATCGTCGCGATCACCGCGGTGATGTCCGGGTCGGCGAACGCGGCGTGGATGTCGTCGGCGCGCGCCTGCGGCGTCGCCCCCATCGTGCGCGTGGTCGGGTACTCGACCGGTTCCAGGCCGAAGTCCTCGCGCAGCCGGGCGAGGCCCAGCTCGTAGGGGCGGGGGTACAACGCGGGCAGGCCTGCCGAGGGCGACAGGACGGCTATGCGGTCTCCGGGGGAGGGCTTGGGCGGATACGCGGGGGTGGTCATGCCCGGAGCGTAGGGCTTTCCGCCCTGCACTTTCACCGTGATAGACCGGGGTCGAGCGGTGGCCCCGGACGGCCGCCCCGACGGACCGGAGGAACCGTGCCCCGCAGCCTGTCCCACGCCCCGATCATGATCCTCAACGGCCCCAACCTGAATCTTCTGGGGCAGCGTCAGCCGGAGATCTACGGGTCCGACACCCTGGCCGACGTCGAGGCGATGTGCGTCGAGGCGGCGGCCGGGCACGGCGCCACGGTGGACTTCCGCCAGTCCAACCACGAGGGCGAGCTGGTCGACTGGATCCACGAGGCGCGGCTGAACCACTGCGGCATCGTGATCAACCCGGGCGCCTACTCGCACACGTCCGTGGCGATCCTCGACGCGCTCAACACCTGCGACGGCCTGCCGGTGTTGGAGGTCCACATCTCCAACATCCACCAGCGCGAGTCGTTCCGGCACCACTCCTACGTGTCGCTGCGCGCCGACGGCGTCATCGCGGGCTGCGGGGTGCAGGGGTACGTGTTCGGCGTGCAGCGGGTCGCGGCGCTGGCGGGACCGGGCAAGGCGAACACGTAGGGACGACCGCACAGCGACGACCACGCGCCGCTCCGGAGGATCAGGTCACTCCGTAGAGGCACAGGCCACTGCGGAGGAGCACGCGTCACTGCGGAGGAGCCGCCGCCTCAGAGCCGGCCCGCCTCCACGATGCGTCGCAGGAAGCGCCGTGTGCGTTCCTGCCGCGGGGCGCCGAAGACCTCCTCGGGCGTTCCGCGCTCCAGGACGACGCCGCCCTCGAGGAAGCAGACCTGGTCGGCGACCTCGCGGGCGAAGCCCATCTCGTGCGTGGCCAGCACCATGGTCATGCCGTCGTCCTTCAGGTCGCGGACCACGTTGAGGACCTCGCCCACCAGTTCGGGATCGAGGGCCGCGGTGATCTCGTCGAGCAGCAGCAGCCGCGGGCGTACCGCCAGGGCGCGCACGATCGCGACCCGCTGCTGCTGGCCGCCGCTGAGCCGGTCGGGGTACTCGCCCGCCCTGCCCGCCAGCCCGAGCCGCTCCAGAAGCTCCCCGGCGTGCTCCTCGGCCGCCCTGCGGGCGACGCCGTGCACGCGGCGCGGGGCGAGCGTGATGTTCTCCAGGACCGTCATGTGCGGGAAGAGGTTGTACGCCTGGAAGACCACGCCGATACGGCGCCGTACCGCGTCCTGGTCGACGCGCGGATCGGTGATCTCCTCGCCGTCCAGCCAGATCGCGCCGTCGTCGACGTCCTCCAGCAGGTTGGCGCAGCGCAGCAGTGTGGACTTGCCGGAGCCGGAGGCGCCGATCAGCGCGGTCACCGTGTGCGGTGCGACCTCCAGGTCGACGTCCCGCAGCACGACGGTCGCGCCGAAGGTCTTGCGGACGGACTCCATCCGCAGCACGGGCGCGTCGGCGGGCGCGGCGGGCGCGTCGCTCATGTCGTTCCTCCCTGGGCCCGCTGACGGTCCATCCGGGCCGTCACCCAGTCCGTGAAGCGGGTCATCGGAATGGTCAGGGCCACGAAGACCAGCCCGGCGACGATGTACGGGGTGTAGTTCAGGCTGCGGCCCACGATGATGTCCGCCGCCCGGACGGCGTCGATCGCACCGCCGATCGACACGAGGCCGGTGTCCTTCTGCAGCGACACCAGGTCGTTCAGCAGCGGCGGCACCTGACGGCGCACGGCCTGGGGGAGCACCACGTGGCGCAGCGCCTGCCGGTTGCTCAGCCCCAGTGAGCGGGCCGCCGCCCGCTGCGAGGGGTGCACGGACTCGATGCCGGCCCGGAACACCTCGGCGACGTAGGCCGAGTACGTCAGCGTCAGGGCCGTGCCGCCCAGCAGCACGGGGTCCACGGTGACGCCCTGCAGCCGCAGGGCCGGGACGCCCAGCACCACGATCATCAGGTTGATGATCAGCGGCAGACCGCGGAAGAAGTCCGTGTACGCCGCCGCCAGCGCCCGCAGCGGGAAGAACACGGGGCCGCGCAGGGTGCGGGCGATGGCGATGAGCATGCCGAGCACCAGTACGGCGGCCCCGCAGACCAGCAGCAGCCGGACGTTCAGCCACAGCCCTTCGAGGACTTTGGGGAACGCCTCGCGCGCGTACTGCCCGTTGAAGAAGGTCTCCCTGGTGCGCGGCCAGCCGGGCGCACCGATCACGACCAGGTAGAGGACCACGGCCGTGACGAGGGTGGAGAGCGCGGCGATCGCCGTGGCACGCCGGGCCCGTGTGCGCCGGTAGCGCTCGCGCTCCAGCCGGCGCCGCGACGGGACGTAGGCGTCCCCGGTCGCGCCGCTGCCGGTCATGTCGCCCGGGTCGTCCGCCCCCTCCCGGCCGGACTCGTCCTTGGTGAGCGTCACTTGAGCACCGGGGCGTCGACGGCGTCGGAGAGCCACCGCTGCTCGATCCGCGCCAGCGTGCCGTCCTTGCGGAGGGCGTCCACGGCGCCGGACACGCACCCGGTGAGCGCGCTGCCCTTGTCGAGGACCAGCCCGAACTGCTCCGGCGCGCCGCCCCGGTTCTCGAACTGGCCGACGATCTCGGCGTCGGTCACCTCGGCGGCGGTGATGTAGAAGGCGGTCGGCAGGTCGACGACGATGGCGTCGACCTGGCCGTTCTTGAGTGCGGACTTGGCCTGGTCGTTCTTCGCGTACACGGCCGCCTGCCGCGTCGGCTTCACCACGTCGTCGATTGTGTCGAGGCTCGTCGTGCCGACCTGTGCGCCCAGCTTGAGGCCCCGGAGACCGGCGACGCCCGTCACCCCGGCGGCCTTCGAGCCCTTCAGCGCGACGACCGCCTGGCGCACGTCGTAGTAGCCGGACGAGAAGTCCACGGCCTTCTTGCGCTCGTCGCTGATCGACACCTGGTTGATGTCGAAGTCGAACGTCTTCTCACCCGGTGCGAAAGCCTTGTTGAACGGCACGCTCTGCCAGACCACGGCGTTCTTGCCGTAACCGAGCTGTCCCGCCACCGCGTAGGCCACCGCCGACTCGAAGCCCTCGCCGTTCGTCGGCTTGTCGTCCTTGAACCACGGTTCGTAGGCGGGCTCGTCGGTCGCGATCGTGAGCTTGCCGGGGGTTTCGGTGGCCAGTCCGCCCTTGGCGCAGGTGTTCGCGCGCGAACCGGAGGCGGTGGGGGCCGCCTTCTCCTCGGGCTGCGGGGCGCAACCGACGGCGGTGGCGAGGAGGGCCACGGTGGCGCCGGCGACGGCGCGGCGCAGGACACGAGGGGCGAGGTGCATGGCCGGAGAGTGGCAGCGAAAACCCTGGTTTGTCGAGGTCACGCCGGATTTTGTCCGCATGGTGGGAACAGGTGTTGCGTTCTTGTGAACCCGGGTGAACGGCGGTGCGCGAGGCGCGCGCGGGCGGCCCCCCCGTGACGCGGTGCGGGGGTTCGCCCGGGCCGCCGGTCGAGGGCGGGGAACGTGGACCGGCGGCCCATCCGCGCCGGAGCCGTCATCCCGCGCGGGGCTGCAACCAGTTGACCGCGCAACCACGTACAGGGGGAGCGCGCGTGGAGCGTCGGCGCGTGCACGCGATTCACACGGGGCGCGCGTTCATCAGGTGCGCGCCCCGTGCGGGTGGGGTCACCACCCGGGCGCGTGCCACTCCGGCAGATGCGCCCGCTCGGCGCCGAGCGCCGTGTCGTCGCCGTGTCCCGGATAGCCCCAGGTCTCGTCCGGAAGCACGTCGAAGATCTTCGTCTCGGCGTCTGCTGGACGTCGCGGCCGCCGATGACTGGACCGAGCTGGAGGACGTGGCCGTCCTCGACGTCGACCAGCTCGCCGCGCTCCGGGACGACCTCCCCGACGAGGGTCCCGCCGCGTGACCCGCCGTGGGTTCGCCGGGTCGGCGGTCGTGGCGGTTGCATGTGCGGTGACATCCGATCCGACCGCTGGAGGCGCGGTGGCCGAGCCCGTCCGTGTACGCAGACTGACCGACCACGAGGGGCAGAAGCTGCAGCAGATCGTGCGCCGGGCCACACGAGTTCGGTGCGCTACCGGCGGGCGATGATGCTGCTGGCCTCCGCTGGAGGGGGCACCGGCAGCGGATGATCAGGCGGATCCCGGCCGGCCCGCGGAGCGGGTATGTGCGGCGCTGATGTGTCCTCAGACGCCCGCTTCCACCAGGTCGTCGGTATGGAAGGTGCGGCGGTAGGAGGCGGGTGAGACACCGAAGGCGGTGCGCATGTGGGCGCGCAGGGAGTTGGCGGAGCCGAAGCCGCAGCGGTGGGCGACCAGGTCGATGGACAGGTCGGTGGTCTCCAGCAACTGCTTGGCCAGTTCCAGGCGTTGCGCGGTGAGCCACTGCACGGGGGTCATGCCGACCTCGTCGCGGAAGCGGCGGGTGAAGGAGCGCAGGCTCATCCGGGCGTGCTCGGCCAGGCGGTTCAGGGAGAGGGGTTCGCCGAGGTGTTCCAGGGCCCAGGCGCGGGTGGCGGTGGTGGTGGCGGCGGTGGGTTCGGGCACCGGGCGGTCGATGTACTGGGCCTGGCCGCCGTCCCGCCAAGGCGGGACGACGCACATGCGGGCGGCGCGGTTGGCGGCGGCGGCGCCGTGGTCGCGGCGGATCATGTGCAGGCACAGGTCGACGCCGGCGGCGACGCCGGCGGAGGTCAGGACGTCGCCGTCGTCGACGAAGAGGACCTCCTCGTCGACCTTGACGCGGGGGTAGGCGCGGCGGAACTCGGGGGCGAGGTTCCAGTGGGTGGTGGCGGGCCGGCCGTCGAGGAGGCCCGCGGCGGCCAGGACGTAGGAGCCGGTGCAGATGGACACCAGGCGGGTGCCGGGCCGGATGCCTGCGATGGCCGCGGTGACCTCGGGCGGCAGCGGGCCGCCGCGGCCCAGCTCGGGCATGGCGTGCGTGGGCGGGACGATCACGGTGTCCGCGGCGGCCAGGGCCTCGGGACCGGCCGCGGGCTGCACGGTGAACCCGGCGTCGCTGAGGACCGGGGCGCCGTCGGCGGTGCAGACGGTGACCTCGTACAGCGGGCGTGAGCCGGCGTCCAGGACGCTGCCGAAGACGCGGGAGGGGATGCCGAGTTCGAAGGGCGGGACGCCGGGCAGGGCGAGGACGGCGATGCGGTGCCGCCCGGCCGCGTCGGCGCTCGGGTCGGGCCGGGGGTCGGTGCACGGCCACTGCATCTCGCTCATGGCCAGATCCTGTCACATAGTGGCCAGACGGCCAACACCATGGTGGGGGCGGGTGCCGGATCGTGGACTGCGTCGCGCCGGGAAGGGCCCGGGCGGCCCGGTATCCGATCAAGACGGAAAAGAGTGAGGCGGACAGCATGCGTGCGGTGGTCGTGGAGCAGTGGGGCGGACCGGAAGTGCTCGTGGAGCGTGAGGTCGCCCGGCCCGAGCCGGGACTGAACGAGGTCCTGGTGCGGGTCCACGCGGCCGGTGTGAACCCGGTGGACTTCAAGACCCGGGCCAGCGGGGCCCTGATCGAGTGGGGCGAGGTCCCGGCGGTCGGCTGGGACGTCTCCGGCACCGTGGAGGCCGTCGGGCCGGGCGTGGGGATGTTCCGCCCCGGGGACGAGGTGTACGGCATGCCGCTGTTCCCGCGGCAGGCCGGCGCCTACGCCGAGTACGTCGTCGCCCCGGCCCGCCACCTCGCGCCCAAGCCGGCGAACCTCACCCACGTGCAGGCGGCGGCGCTGCCGCTGGCCGCGCTGACCGCCTGGCAGGCCCTGGTGGACACCGCCGGGGTGCGCGCCGGTGAGCGGGTGCTGGTGCACGCGGCGGCCGGCGGGGTCGGCCACCTGGCCGTGCAGATCGCCAAGGCCCGCGGCGCGTACGTCATCGGCACGGCCAGCGCCGGCAAGCACGACCTGCTGCGGCAGCTGGGCGCGGACGAGGTGATCGACTACCGCACGGTCCGCTTCGAGGACGCCGTCGGGGACGTGGACGTGGTGCTGGACGGGCTCGGGGGCCAGAACGCCGAGCGGTCCCTGACGGTGCTGCGCCCGGGCGGCCGGCTGATCACCCTGCCCGGCCCCGACGACGTCCCCGCCGACGTCCCCGGCCACGTGCGGGCGGTGTGGATGCTGGTCGAGCCCGACCACCTGGGTCTGCGCGAGATCGCCGCCCTGGCCGAGCGGGGCGCGCTCAGGCCCGTGGTCGAGACCGTCGTCCCGCTGGCCGAGGCCGCGAAGGCGCACGAGATCGGCGAGCAGGGCCGCACCACCGGGAAGATCGTCCTGAGCGTCGCCTGACGCCGGCCGCCCCGGCCGCCCCGGCCGGGTCGGCTGCGGGCAGGTGGAGCGGGATCGGAGCCCCGGGACAGGTCGGTCCCGGGGCTCCGGGCGCGGCCGAACGGGACGGGGCGGACCTGCGGGCACGGCCGGACAGGACGGAACTACTTAACCGTGCCGCTGTTCGAGTTCGCGCGGAAGTCCGCGAAGTCGTCCTGCAAGTGCCGCTCCAGCTGTGCAAAGTGCTGGTCGTCTATCGGCCTGCCCTTTTCCCGGCTGAACTCCATACCTCGATGCTGAGCCCGCATCGTCTGGAGGGCGCCGAAATGAGCCGAAGCTCGGGAGTTGTCACCAGCGGGACCGGTTGAGCCGGCGAATGGGGACGGTCGGAGCAGTCTGGTTGTCACCAACGAGGCATCCGACTTGTCACAGGCGCTCATTCAGCAGTCTTTCTGTCACCGTGAGGCGGGTCTCGCCGCCGAGGCTGGAAGAATGCGTTGGCGGCGATCACCGCGGTGGCTGCCGCTCGCCAGGCGCTGATTTGACCTTGTCGCTGGCGGCAGGGTTGAACGATGACCGGCATGAGCAACAACACCACACCGCAGACCAGTAGGGTCGTTGTCGTCACGGGAGCCGGCACCGGGATTGGCCGGGCGACCGCTCGCACCTTCGCCGTCGAGGGCGCCCACGTGGTCGCGATCGGGCGGCGAGCCGAGCCGCTCCTGGAGACCGCTGCCGAGAACGACCGGATCACAGCGCTGACCGCCGATATCACCGCCGAGGGCGAGCCCGCCCGGATTCTTCAGGCCGTGCTGGAGCGGCATGGTCGGCTGGACGTGCTGGTCAACAACGCCGGCATTGTGCGCACTGGCGCCCTCGGCATGCTGACGCCGGAGATGATCGAGACTCAGCTTGCCACCAACCTCATCGCCCCCATCCTGCTGGCTCAGGCCGCGTTGCCGCTCCTGGAGGCGTCGGGCGGGGTGATCGTCAATGTCAGTACGTCGGTGGGGCAGCGGGCCTGGCCGGGTAGCTCGGTCTATGCGGCGACCAAGACCGCTCTGGAGCTGCTGACCCGCAGTTGGGCGGTCGAGCTGGCATCCCGCGGGGTCCGGGTGGTGGCGGTCGCCCCCGGCGCGATCGACACCCCCATCGGTGAGCACCAGGGCCTGGCGCCGGAGCGGATGGTCGCAGTGCGGGAGTGGCAGCTGGCGCACACCCCGCTGGCCCGGATCGGTCGCCCCGAGGAGGTGGCCTGGGCGATCACCCAGCTTGCTGCACCGGCTGCGTCGTTCGTCACCGGAGTGGTGCTTCCGGTCGACGGGGGAGCGGTCGTGGCGTGATAGGAGTGGTCTGGGAGGTGGGATAGGTGCGGATCGGTGAGCTGGCCACGGCAACTGGGACGACCGCTCGTGCGCTGCGGCACTACGAGCAGGCCGGGCTGATCTCTTCCGAACGGGCCTCCAACGGCTACCGCCTCTACGACGAGCAGGCCGTGGTGCGAGTCCGCAACATCCGCCACCTGCTGGCCGCCGGGCTCACCCTGGACGACGTGCGGGTGTTCCTGCCCTGTCTGGACGGCGATGTGGCTGCCGCACCACCCTCGGACCAGGGCCTGCGGGTCGCGCTGGAACGGCTGGCGGTCCTCAACCAACGGATCGCTGCCCAGACCGAGGCCCGCGACCGGCTGGAAGCCGCGTTGCGAATAGCTGACGAACAACACCGACCGCGTATTCCCAATACCCCTGCTCCAGAAGCACTCGAACAGCCGTCATGCTGTTCGCCCCGCGGTTCAGTACGTGAATGTCGAACTCGACCAGCCGATCACCCGAACCATCCGCAGAGTTGATAGCCAACGGTGCCGCGATCGCCACCTCGGACAGCAACTCAAGCGACGGTCGCAAAAACTTCTCCGGAGACCGCGTAAAGAGAACCCGTGGATTACCCGACTTCCGAGCCTCGGAATTTTTACGGTCCTTCACCGGCTTCCGCCGCCTGCTCTTCGCCATGCCCGACCGTAGCCGCGCACCCCACCCCGAGCGGAACCATTCACCAGCCGGGCAGGGGTACGAGGATGCGGCCTGCAGCCGCCTGGGTGACGCTGGCGTATGGCTTCCGTGATGCCCGTGGTCGTGTACCCGCCGGATGAGGACGGCGGGCGGCGGGCCGGAGGAGTGGGGCTACCACCAGGGAGACAACCATGACTGTCCGTACCTACGTCTCTACGACTGTGCGGAACGACCGTGTCGACGAGGTTCTCCACGCGCTGGAGAACGTGGATCCGGATGCGATCGTGGCATCCGTCAACCGTTCGGACGCTCCCGACGTCCCCGCCGGGGTATCGGTATCGCTGACCGGTGATGCCCGTGAAGCGGTGAAGAAGCAGCTCGATGTGATTCCCGATCTGGAGTTCGAGATTGACGTGCGGGACACCGAGGATCTGTGATCCGGACAAGCGGATGGCCCCCCCGCCCGGTTTTGGTGACCATGCGGGGGGCCATCTGTCACGCCGGCCAGGAAGACGCGGCGGTTACCTGCTTCGGGCGTACGGCGCCAGGCGTTGTGCGCCCGCCGGCCGACCCGGAGCTTCTTGCCGAGACAAGGCAGCGCAACCCGAAGAGTGGGACCGCGCCGGGTGGCCATCGGACTGGTCACGGACGGCGGTCATCCTGCAACCACGCTGCCCGAGCGCCGGCGGGCCTGAACGCGCGTCCGTCCCCGCTTCGGTTTCGAAACGGGGACGGTCGTCGTTGGACGGTTACCAGCCTCGTGCGCGCCACTCCGCGAGGTGGGGCCGCTCCGTGCCGATCGTGGTGTCGTTGCCGTGGCCGGGGTAGATCCACGTCTCGTCGGGCAGGACGTCGAAGAGCTTGGTCTCCAGGCCGCCCATCAGGGAGTTGAACTCCTCCGGACGTGTTGTCCGACCAGGACCCCCCGGGAACAGGCAGTCGCCGGTGAAGACGTGGGGGTGGCCGTGCGGGTCGTCGTAGACCAGGGCGATCGAGCCCGGCGTGTGCCCGACCAGGTGGCGTGCCGTCAGCTCCACGTTCCCCACCCGGATGACGTCCCCGTCGACGACCGGGACGTCGGTCGGCACCGGGATGCCGTCGGCGTCCTCGCGGCCGGCGAAGGTGCGCGCCCGCGTGGCCGCCACGACCTCGGCGAGCGCCTGCCAGTGGTCGCCGTGCTGATGGGTGGTGACGACGGACGCGATGCCGTCGTCACCGATGGTGCCGAGCAGTGCCTGCGCGTCGTTCGCCGCGTCGATCAGCAGTTGCTCGTCGGTGGCCCGGCAGCGCAGCAGGTAGGCGTTGTTGTTCATCGGGCCGACCGCGATCTTGGTGATCATCAGGTCCTTGAGCTCGTGCACGTCCGCCGGGCCGCCGACCGTCACCTGTCCGCTGTACGTCATGGCCGCAGCCTATAGCGGGGGAAGGGCCGGGAGCGGCCCGCCGTCGGTCGTCAGCCCGGCTCCGTCACGGCGTCCGGCGAGCCAGCCGAGGAGGTCCGCCGGGGTGCCGGTGACGGTCACCTCGGGGACGTCGGCCTTACGGCCCGTGTGCCACGCGCGCGTGCCGTCCGTGAGTCGCGTCGGCGGCACGTCGGGATGTCCGGTGAACCGCTCGGCGAGGAACGCGGTCTCCCGCTCGGTGAACTCCGCCGGCAGGTCCTCCAGCTCGTAGCCCACGCCGAGGTCCACGGCGTGGAGCTCGACCTCGACCCAGCGCCGGAACGGCACCCGGGCCGCCGAGTCGACGACGCCGTTGCGCAGCTCCACCGTGCGCGACCAGTCCGCGGGCGCGGCCCCGGCCGACTGGAAGCGGGCCGCGCTCTCCCGGACGTCCGCGAGCTGGACCCGCAGGGCACGCGGGGCGTCCCGTTCGATGTCGGCGTCGCGCACCTGTGCGTCGGCGTACATGGGACGGCCCTCGAGGACGTTCACCAGGGCGTCCGCGTTGCGGGCGAGGTGGGCGAGGACATGCCCACGGCTCCAGCCGGGCAGTCGTGACGGCTCGGCGACCGATGCGTCGCTCCATCCGGCGACTGCGCTGAGCAGCCGCTCGGTCGCGGCGTGTACGGACTCCAGGTCATGAGCGTGATCAATCATGCTGCTGACCCTAGCCTCGCCACTCGTTCGGGTGAAGGTGGTCGGCCGAGCCCGCTAATCGAATGCACGTGCTATAAGGTCGGTGGCGGCGTCAGGCATGCTGGAAGGCCGGGGATTGTTGTGAACCGGTGAACCCCGGCTGAATCCCGACCGGCGTTGTCAGTGGCTCCCCCTAGTCTGAGGAAGACGGGGGCCCCGCCCCTGTCACTTCTCTCAAGAAAGGTGCGGACCGGCGTGGCCGACCGTCTCATCGTCCGTGGCGCGCGCGAGCACAACCTCAAGAATGTCTCGCTCGACCTGCCACGCGACGCGCTCATCGTCTTCACGGGCCTGTCGGGGTCGGGCAAGTCCTCACTGGCCTTCGACACCATCTTCGCCGAGGGCCAGCGGCGCTACGTCGAGTCCCTCTCGTCGTACGCCCGGCAGTTCCTCGGGCAGATGGACAAGCCGGACGTCGACTTCATCGAGGGCCTCTCCCCGGCCGTCTCGATCGACCAGAAGTCGACCTCGCGCAACCCGCGCTCCACCGTGGGCACGATCACCGAGGTCTACGACTACCTGCGGCTGCTCTTCGCGCGCATCGGCAAGCCGCACTGTCCCGAGTGCGCCCGGCCGATCACCCGCCAGTCGCCGCAGGCCATCGTCGACAAGGTGCTGGAGCTGCCGGAGGGCAGCCGCTTCCAGGTGCTCTCGCCGCTGGTGCGCGAGCGCAAGGGAGAGTTCGTCGACCTCTTCGCCGATCTCCAGACCAAGGGCTACAGCCGCGCGCGCGTGGACGGCGAGACGGTCCAGCTGTCCAGCCCGCCCACGCTGAAGAAGCAGGAGAAGCACACCATCGAGGTGGTCATCGACCGCCTCACGGTGAAGGACACCGCCAAGCGCCGGCTCACCGACTCCGTGGAGACCGCCCTCGGTCTCTCGGGCGGGATGGTCGTGCTCGACTTCGTCGACCTCGCCCACGACGACCCCGAGCGCGAGCGCATGTACTCGGAGCACCTGTACTGCCCGTACGACGACCTGTCCTTCGAGGAGCTCGAGCCGCGCTCCTTCTCCTTCAACTCGCCCTTCGGCGCCTGCCCCGAGTGCTCCGGCATCGGCACGCGCATGGAGGTCGACCCCGAGCTGATCGTCCCGGACGAGGACAAGTCCCTCGACGAGGGGGCCATCCACCCCTGGTCGCACGGCCACACGAAGGACTACTTCGGCCGACTGATCGGCGCGCTCGCCGACGCGCTCGGCTTCCGCACCGACATCCCCTTCGCGGGCCTGCCCCAGCGGGCCAGGAAGGCCCTGCTGTACGGCCACAAGACGCAGATCGAGGTCCGCTACCGCAACCGTTACGGCCGGGAGCGGGTGTACACCACGCCCTTCGAAGGGGCCGTCCCGTTCGTCAAGCGCCGGCACGGCGAGGCCGAGAGCGACGCCAGCCGGGAGCGCTTCGAGGGCTATATGCGGGAGGTGCCCTGCCCCACCTGCCAGGGCACCCGGCTGAAGCCGCTCGTCCTCGCGGTCACGGTCATGGAGAAGTCCATCGCCGAGGTCTCCGGGATGTCCATCAGCGACTGCGCGGAGTTCCTGGGCGAGCTGAAGCTCGACGCCCGTGACAAGAAGATCGCCGAGCGGGTCCTCAAGGAGGTCAACGAGCGGCTGCGGTTCCTCGTCGACGTCGGCCTGGACTACCTCTCGCTCAACCGTGCGGCCGGCACGCTCTCCGGCGGCGAGGCCCAGCGCATCCGGCTGGCCACCCAGATCGGCTCCGGCCTCGTCGGCGTCCTGTACGTCCTCGACGAGCCGTCCATCGGTCTGCACCAGCGTGACAACCACCGGCTGATCGAGACCCTGGTCCGGCTGCGGGACATGGGCAACACGCTCATCGTCGTCGAGCACGACGAGGACACCATCAAGGTCGCCGACTGGATCGTCGACATCGGCCCCGGCGCCGGCGAGCACGGCGGCAAGGTCGTGCACAGCGGCTCCCTGAAGGAGCTGCTGGCCAACGCCGAGTCGCAGACGGGGCAGTACCTGTCCGGCAAGAAGGCGATCCCGCTGCCGGACGTCCGGCGTCCGCAGGACCCCTCGCGCCGGCTCACCGTCCACGGCGCCCGCGAGAACAACCTGCAGGACATCGACGTGTCCTTCCCGCTGGGTCTGTTCACCGCGGTCACCGGCGTGTCAGGCTCCGGCAAGTCCACGCTGGTCAACGACATCCTGTACACGCACCTGGCCCGCGAGCTGAACGGCGCGAGGAACGTCCCGGGACGGCACACGCGTGTGGACGGCGACGACCTCGTCGACAAGGTCGTGCACGTCGACCAGTCGCCCATCGGCCGCACCCCGCGTTCCAACCCGGCCACCTACACCGGCGTCTTCGACCACGTCCGCAAGCTCTTCGCGGAGACGACCGAGGCGAAGGTCCGCGGCTATCTGCCCGGCCGCTTCTCCTTCAACGTCAAGGGCGGCCGCTGCGAGAACTGCGCCGGCGACGGCACGATCAAGATCGAGATGAACTTCCTCCCGGACGTCTACGTCCCGTGCGAGGTCTGCCACGGCGCCCGGTACAACCGGGAGACCCTGGAGGTCCACTACAAGGGCAAGTCCATCGCCGACGTCCTGAACATGCCGATCGAGGAGGCGACGGAGTTCTTCGAGGCGGTCCCCGCGATCGCCCGCCACCTCAACACCCTGAAGGACGTCGGCCTCGGTTACGTCCGGCTCGGCCAGGCCGCGACCACCCTGTCGGGCGGCGAGGCACAGCGTGTGAAGCTCGCCAGCGAGCTGCAGAAGCGCTCCACCGGCCGTACGGTCTACGTCCTGGACGAGCCGACCACGGGCCTGCACTTCGAGGACATCAGCAAGCTGCTGAAGGTCCTCTCGGGCCTGGTCGAGAAGGGCAACACGGTCATCGTCATCGAGCACAACCTCGATGTGATCAAGACCGCCGACTGGGTCGTCGACATGGGTCCCGAGGGCGGCGCGGGCGGCGGACTCGTCATCGCCGAGGGCACGCCGGAGGAGGTCGCCGCGGTGCCGACCAGCCACACCGGGAAGTTCCTGCGTGAGATCCTCGACGCCGACCGGATCAGCGACGGGGCCCCGGTCAAGGCCCCGCGCAAGACCGCGGCGAAGAAGACGGTCGCGGCCCGGACGACGACGCGGAAGACGGCCGCCACGGCCACCACCGCGGCGAAGTCCGCTGCAGCCAAGTCGGCCACGACGAAGGCGACACCCGCGAAGAAGACGGCGCGGGCGCGCAAGGCCTGACGAGGTCACGCGCGCGTGGGCCCGGCCCTGCCGCGCGCAACGGCGCAAGCACGGCGCCCCGCGGGAACTCCCGCGGGGCGCCGTCGCGTCTCCTGGCGTGAGCGTGAGCGTCCGACGGCGCGGCCGCGGAGGTTCAGGCCCCCGGCGCTCGGCTCGACGCCCGCCACGGCGGCATGCAGCGGCATACGGGCGGCTCCGCGGGCCCGGGCGCAGGTGACCGACCGCCGCCGCACGGGTCGCGCGGCGCGGCAGCCGTCCCAGCCCGTCGGCGCGCCCGGCGCGGCGGGGCGGCCGGGCGCGGCCGGGGGCAGGGCGTCGCGCGCCGAGAAGCCATGCAGCAGGGCTGGCCGCGGTCACGGCGTCCCCGGCGCCTCCCCGGACGGTGTCCACGACGTCGGCGCGCTCCACCCGCTCACCCGGCCCGCCGAGTCGGCGCGCAGCCGTTCAGTCCCAGTCCCAGCCGATGCCGACCATCCCCGACCGCACCCGCGGCTCCACCAGGTGCACCGAGCGGTGCCGGCCGCTGAGCGGCAGCTCCTGGCGGCCGCCGCGCGGGGCCGCGGCCGAGTGCTGGGTGAAGCGGTGGCAGCGCACGGGAAGCGCGTTCTCCGTGAAGCGGACCTGCAGGGCGTACTGGCCGCCGGCCCCCCCGAAGCCGCGCACGTACTCGCGGCACACGCCGGCCGTGCCGTCCTCGACGCCGTAGCGGAAGAGGAAGGTCTCGCCGGTCCGCAGCCTGGTGTCGAACAGGAACTCCGCCACGAGCACGCCGGTGTCGTGATGGCGGCGGACGCGTCCGGCCCGGCAGTTCTCCAGGGCGTGCACGGTCATCCGCTCCGGCGCGCATCCGGGGTCGCCGTGATGGACGGCGACGAAGCGGTCGACGCCGTCGCGATGGGCGCGCACGATGTGCTGCGACTCCCGGCCGGAAAGCTCGCGGCGCGCCCCGATGCGTACCCGCTCGTGATGGCCGAGTGTGTGCAGACCCCCGTCCACGGAGCACTCCAGTTCGGTGAGCAGTTGTTCGAGAGCTCCGGAGGCCTCCAGCAGCGAACGGTAGGAGCGGCCCTCGGACGCCCTCGCCGAAGTGGCCCCGTGTCCGTCGTCGGACTCCGCCAGCAGCCGGATGAGGGACTCGTCCGGCAGATGCAGGATCTCCTCCAGTGCCCGCACGGCGCGCAGCGACTCGGGGCGCTGCGGCCGCCGGGCGCCCTGCTGCCAGTAGCTCAGGCTCGTCACGCCCACCCTGACCCCGTACCGCGACAGGTGATGCTGGACGCGCTGCAGCGGCAGTCCGCGGGCGGCGATCGCGGCCCGCAGCGCCACATGGAAGGGGCCGCCCTGCAGGGCCGTGTCCAGTTCCGCGGCGGGGGCCTGGGCGGCGGTGTCCGCGTGCTGTGTGGCGTGCGGCATGCAAGGGGCCTTTCTGTGAATGCTCACGACGGCTGGTCGGACCGTTCGTGCGAGGGGCCGGGGCCTTGCCGGCCACGCGGAGCGTCTTCACATCCGTAAGGCGGCGTTCAGGGCCCCGAGTTCCCCCGCATTGAAGCGTGTTGACCAAGTCCCGACAACACCTGATGCCCGAGTGGCATGTGCGTATGGCCGAGTCGGGTGCCCTCGTCCCCCGCCCCGAGCGTTGTCCACAGCCCCACCGGAGTGTCACCCCGCGCCAGTAGGGTGTGAGACATGGCCGATCCCTCCAGCTACCGCCCCAAGCCGGGACAGATCCCGGACTCTCCCGGGGTGTACCGGTTCCGCGACGAGCACCGCCGGGTGATCTACGTCGGAAAGGCGAAGAGCCTGCGCCAGCGCCTGGCGAGCTACTTCCAGGATCTGGCGGGCCTGCACCCGCGCACCCGCTCGATGGTCACCACGGCCGCGTCGGTGGAGTGGACGGTGGTGTCCACGGAGGTCGAGGCGCTGCAGCTGGAGTACTCCTGGATCAAGGAGTACGACCCCCGGTTCAACGTCAAGTACCGCGACGACAAGAGCTACCCGTACCTCGCGGTCACCATGAACGAGGAGTACCCGCGTGTGCAGGTGATGCGCGGCCACAAGAAGAAGGGCGTCAGGTACTTCGGGCCGTACGCGCACGCGTGGGCGATCCGGGACACGGTCGACCTGCTGCTGCGCGTCTTCCCCGTGCGCACCTGCTCCGCCGGCGTCTTCAAGAACGCGTCGCGCACGGGCAGGCCCTGTCTGCTCGGCTACATCGGCAAGTGCTCCGCGCCCTGTGTGGACCGCATCGACGTCGACGACCACCGGGAACTGGCCGACGAGTTCTGCGACTTCATGACCGGCCGTACCGGCACCTACCTCCGCCGCCTGGAGAAGCAGATGACGGAGGCGGCCGAGGAGATGGAGTACGAGCGGGCCGCCCGCCTGCGCGACGACATCGAGGCCCTGAAGAAGGCCATGGAGAAGAACGCGGTCGTGCTGGCGGACGCGACCGACGCCGACCTGATCGCCGTCGCCGAGGACGAGCTGGAGGCGGCCGTCCAGATCTTCCACGTCCGCGGCGGGCGCGTGCGCGGTCAGCGCGGCTGGGTGACCGACAAGGTCGAGGACGTCACGACCGGCGCCCTCGTCGAGCACGCACTCCAGCAGCTGTACGGCGAGGAGCGCGGCGACTCCGTCCCCAAGGAGGTCCTGGTCCCGGCGCTGCCCGAGCCCGTGGAACCCGTCCAGGAGTGGCTCACCGGGCGCCGCGGGTCGAACGTGTCACTGCGCATCCCGCAGCGGGGCGACAAGAAGGCCCTGATGGAGACCGTCGAGCGCAACGCGCAGCAGGCGCTCGTACTGCACAAGACCAGGCGCGCCTCCGACCTGACCACGCGTTCGCGTGCCCTGGAGGAGATCGCCGAGGCCCTCGACCTGGACAGCGCCCCGCTGCGGATCGAGTGCTACGACATCTCCCACCTCCAGGGCGACGACGTGGTGGCCTCCATGGTCGTCTTCGAGGACGGCCTCCAGCGCAAGAGCGAGTACCGCCGCTTCCAGATCAAGGGCTTCGAGGGCCAGGACGACGTCCGCTCCATGCACGAGGTGATCACTCGCCGCTTCCGGCGCTACCTCGGCGAGAAGGAGCGGACGGGCGAGTGGACCGACGGCGAGAGCACCCCCGTCACCGCCACGGGGACGCCGCCCGCCGACGGCGCAGGCACGCCCTCCGCCGACGCCGCGGACGGCATCCCCGCGTACGCCACCGGAAGCACCTCCGCAAGCGCCTCTGCCCACGGCGCGGGGGAGCTCCTCACGGATGCCGCCGAAGCGCCCCTGCCCAGCAGCCTCAAGGACGAGGACGGTCGTCCCAGGCGCTTCGCCTACCCGCCCCAGCTCGTCGTCGTCGACGGCGGACAGCCGCAGGTGGCGGCCGCCAGGCGGGCGCTGGACGAGCTGGGCATCGACGACATCGCCGTCTGCGGCCTCGCCAAGCGCCTGGAGGAGGTCTGGCTGCCGGGGGACGACGACCCGGTCGTCCTGCCCCGCAGCAGCGAGGGCCTCTACCTGCTCCAGCGCGTCCGCGACGAGGCGCACCGCTTCGCGATCACCTACCAGCGCGCCAAGCGCGCCAAGCGCTTCCGCTCCGGCCCGCTCGACGAGGTGCCCGGTCTCGGGGAGACCCGCAAGCAGGCGCTGATCAAGCACTTCGGCTCGGTGAAGAAGCTGCGGGCCGCGACGGTCCAGGAGATCTGCGAGGTCCCGGGGATAGGCCGCAAGACGGCCGAGACCATCGCCGCGGCCCTCGTCCGGGCGGCGCCGCCCGCCCCCGCCGTGAACACGGCCACCGGAGAGATCATTGAGGAAGAGGAGCCCGGCACCACGCCGGATTCCCCCGGAGACCCCGTCACCGCGGGCGCCCCGGAAGAACGACGGGGGCAGGAGACATGACCGAGCACGACGCAGACCCCACGCACCGGCGGGAACAGCCGCCCACTACTGTGCCGACAGCCGCGTCCCAGCAGGGACACAGGGATCCCGGCGAGGATCCTGCCCAGCACCCCGCGGTCCCCGACAGCCCGCAGCAAGAAGCACGCCATGAAGACGGAGCACAGGTGACTACCGACGTCTCGCCGCCCGGGATCCCCGAGGCGGCCATCCCCGAGCTGGTGATCATCTCCGGCATGTCCGGGGCCGGCCGCTCGACCGCGGCCAAGTGTCTGGAGGACCTCGGCTGGTTCGTCGTCGACAACCTGCCGCCCGCCCTGATCCCGACGATGGTGGAGCTGGGCGCCCGTTCCCAGGGCAACGTGGCGCGGATCGCGGTCGTCGTCGACGTCCGCGGCCGGCGCTTCTTCGACAACCTCCGCGAGTCGCTCGCCGACCTCGAGACCAAGGGCGTCACCCGGCGGATCGTGTTCCTCGAGTCGTCCGACGACGCCCTGGTGCGCCGATTCGAGGGGGTGCGGCGTCCGCACCCCCTGCAGGGGGACGGCCGCATCGTCGACGGCATCGCCGCCGAGCGCGAGCTGCTGCGCGAGCTGCGCGGCGACGCCGACCTGGTCATCGACACCTCCAGCCTCAACGTGCACGAACTGCGCGCGAAGATGGACGCCCAGTTCGCTGGCGAGGAGGAGCCCGAGCTGCGGGCCACCGTCATGTCCTTCGGCTTCAAGTACGGCCTGCCGGTCGACGCCGATCTGGTCGTGGACATGCGCTTCCTGCCCAACCCGCACTGGGTCCCGGAGCTGCGCCCCTTCACCGGGCTCAACGAGGAGGTCTCGGCGTACGTCCTCAACCAGCCCGGCGCCAAGGAGTTCCTGGACCGGTACGCGGAGCTCCTCCAGCTGGTCGCCGCGGGCTACCGCCGGGAGGGCAAGCGCTATGTGACCATCGCGGTCGGCTGCACGGGCGGCAAGCACCGCTCGGTGGCCATGTCGGAGAAGCTCGCCGCGCGCCTCGCGGCCGAGGGCGTGGAGACGGTGGTCGTACACCGGGACATGGGACGGGAATGACGGGACGTTCTCCACGGCTCGGCCGGTTGCGCAGGGTCGCCCCGGAGGGGCGCACGGGCCGGCCTGCCGAGGCCCGCGGCGCCAAACCGCGCCGCCGCGGCGCCCAGCCCAAGGTGGTCGCCCTCGGCGGCGGCATGGGCCTGTCGGCCTCGCTCACCGCACTGCGGCGGATCACCGGCGACCTCACCGGCGTGGTCACGGTGGCCGACGACGGCGGCTCCAGCGGCCGTCTGCGCGAGGAACTGGGCGTCCTGCCGCCCGGCGACCTGCGCAAGGCGCTCGCCGCGCTGTGCGGCGACGACGACTGGGGCCAGACCTGGGCCCGGGTCATCCAGCACCGCTTCCAGTCCCAGGGCGAGATCAACGGCCACGCGGTGGGCAACCTGCTGATCGTCGCCCTGTGGGAACAGCTGGGCGACCACGTCCAGGCCCTGGACCTGGTCGGCCGGCTGCTGGGCGCACAGGGGCGCGTGCTGCCGATGTCCGCCGTGCCGCTGGAACTCCAGGCGCTGGTGAAGGGGCACGATCCCGAGCGGCCCGACGACGTGGACACGGTCCGCGGGCAGGCGACCGTGGCGCTGACGCCGGGCGAGGTGCAGTCCGTGCACCTGGTGCCGCACGACCCGCCGGCCGTCCCGGAGGCCGTCGAAGCGGTCCTGGACGCCGACTGGGTGGTGCTGGGGCCGGGCTCCTGGTTCTCCTCGGTCATGCCGCATCTGCTGGTGCCCGATCTGCTCGACGCGCTCATGGAGACGAAGGCCCGCCGGGTGCTCTCCTTGAACCTCGCTCCGCAACCCGGTGAAACCGACGGCTTCTCCCCGCAGCGTCATTTGGAGGTTTTGGGACGACACGCCCCTAAACTCGCCCTGGACGTGGTGCTGGCCGACGAGGCAGCCGTGCCCGACCGCGACTCGCTGGCCGACGCCGCCAAGAGGTTCGGAGCCGCGGTCGAGCTGGCGCCGGTGGCCCGGCCCGACGGAACCCCGAGGCACGACCCGGAGCTGTTGGCCGCCGCGTACGACCGTATTTTTCGGATGCATGGAAGGATCGGCCCATGGCGATGACGGCAGCGGTGAAGGATGAGATCTCCCGGCTCCCCGTCACCCGGACCTGCTGCAGAAAGGCGGAGGTCTCCGCCATCCTGCGGTTCGCCGGCGGCCTGCACCTGGTGAGCGGGCGCATCGTGATCGAGGCGGAGCTGGACACGGCGATGGCGGCCCGTCGGCTCAAGCGGGACATCCTGGAGATCTTCGGGCACGGCTCGGAGCTGATCGTGATGGCGCCCGGCGGTCTGCGCCGCGGTTCGCGCTATGTCGTGCGGGTGGTCGCGGGCGGTGACCAGCTCGCCCGGCAGACGGGGCTCGTGGACGGCCGCGGGCGCCCTATCCGGGGCCTGCCCCCGCAGGTGGTCTCCGGCGCGACCTGCGACGCCGAGGCGGCCTGGCGCGGCGCGTTCCTGGCGCACGGCTCGCTCACCGAGCCCGGCCGCTCGTCCTCGCTGGAGGTGACCTGCCCGGGCCCCGAGGCCGCGCTCGCGCTGGTCGGCGCGGCCCGCCGGCTCTCCATCGCGGCGAAGGCCCGCGAGGTGCGCGGGGTCGACCGGGTCGTGGTCCGCGACGGCGACGCGATCGGCGCCCTGCTCACCCGGCTCGGCGCGCACGAGTCGGTGCTGGCCTGGGAGGAGCGGCGGATGCGCCGTGAGGTGCGCGCCACGGCGAACCGGCTGGCGAACTTCGACGACGCCAACCTGCGCCGCTCGGCCCGCGCCGCGGTCGCCGCCGGGGCCCGCGTCCAGCGCGCTCTGGAGATCCTCGGCGACGAGGTGCCCGAGCACCTCGCGGCAGCCGGCCGGCTGCGCATGGACCACAAGCAGGCCTCCTTGGAGGAGCTGGGCGCGCTCGCGGACCCGCCGCTGACGAAGGACGCGGTCGCCGGGCGGATCCGCCGGCTGCTGGCGATGGCCGACAAGCGGGCCTCGGATCTCGGCATCCCGGGCACGGAGTGCAACCTCAGCGAGGAGCTCGCCGACAACCTGGTGGGCTGATCGGTCGTCAGAAAGCCGGTGGAGACGTCCGATCGGGCGACTCCACCGGCTTTTGTCTGGCTATGAGGCGCTCTTGACTGGATCATGAACTGTCATGAGCCTGGCAGAGTTCGCTGCTGTGGCGAACTCACGCTAGGGGGGTTCATGAGACCTAGAGCGAGATCGATCCTCGCTGTCGGCGCACTCCTGCTCGGCGGAGCGGCATTCGCGCCCATCGCCCAGGCGCAGCCCGCACCCTCACCGAAGCCCGATCCGGCCGAGGTCAAGGTGTTCCGTGCCGAGGTCACCGGACAGCAGGTACCCCTGCTGCTGGCGGCCGGACAGGACGGACACGAACTCAGTGAGCAGGTGCCCGCGAAGGGCACGGCCACCGTCGAGGTCTACCTGACGGACGAACAGGCGAAGAAACTCGGCAGGCAGGGCGTGCGGCTCGCCGAGCACACGTTGTCCGCCACGTCCGAGAACCGCGTGGCGGCCGCCGCCGAAGGCGTGTTCCGCCCGTACAGCGGAAGCGGCGGCCTGCGGGAGGAGATCCTGCGCACCGGCCGGCAGAACCCGGGTCTCACCAAGGTCGTCTCCCTCGGCAAGACGGTGAACGGCCAGGACATCCTCGCGGTCAAACTGACCAGGGACGCGAAGAAGTCCGCCGACGGCTCCAAGCCCTCGGTGCTGTACATGTCCAACCAGCACGCGCGCGAGTGGATCACCCCCGAGATGACCCGGCGGCTGATGCACTACTACCTGGACAACTACCGCACCGACAAGCGCGTCAAGAAGATCGTCGACTCCAACGAGCTGTGGTTCGTCCTGTCGGCCAACCCCGACGGATACGACTACACCTTCAAGAGCAGAGACAACCGCATGTGGCGCAAGAACCTGCGGGACGTCAACGGCGACGGAGCGATCTCCACCGGCGACGGCGTCGACCTCAACCGCAACTTCGCCTACAAGTGGGGCTACGACAACGAGGGTTCGTCCCCGAACCCCACCAGCGAGACCTACCGCGGCGCCAAGCCCGCCTCCGAGCCCGAGACCAGGGCGCTCGACGCCTTCGAGAAGCGCATCGGCTTCACCTACGGCATCAACTACCACTCCGCCGCCGAACTCCTCCTCTACGGGGTCGGCTGGCAGGTCGCCACCGACACCCCGGACGACGTCGCCTACGAGGCGCTCGCCGGCACGCCCGAGAAGTCGGCCGTCCCGGGCTACCACCCGCAGGTCTCCTCGGAGCTGTACACGACCAACGGGGAGGCGGACGGCCACGCCTCGAACGTCAACGGCATGGCCATGTTCACCCCCGAGATGTCGACCTGTCAGACCGCTTCGAACGTCGACCCCGACGACCAGTGGAAGAGCGGGGACTGCCAGTCGGTCTTCACCTTCCCCGACGACGAGAAGCTGATCCAGGCCGAGTTCGCCAAGAACGTCCCGTTCGCGCTCTCGGTCGCCGAGTCCGCCGCGCGCCCCGACCGCCCGAAGTCCTCGGTCGGTCCGACCGCCGCCGACTTCACCCCGGCGCCGTTCACCACGTCGTACGCGCGCGGCGCGGACCAGCAGGTCTCCGTCGTCGTACGCAAGGCGGTCCGCGACAAGGAGCTCAAGTACCGCGTCAACGGCGGCCGTACCCGGGACCAGGCGCTCCGGCACTGGAAGGGCGGCGAGACCTACGGCGGCGAGGACAACCTCTACTTCGACGCGTACCGGGCCAGGGTGAAGGACGGCAGGCCGGGCGACAAGGTCGAGGTGTGGTTCACCGGGAAGGCCGAGAACGGCAGGAAGGTCTCCAGCACGCACTTCACCTACACGATCGCCGCGCGGCCCCAGGCCGACACCCTGGTGGTCGCCGAGGAGGGCGCGGCCGCCACGCAGGCGCAGACCTACCTGGACGCGCTGAAGGCCAACGGCCGCAAGGCGATCGTCTGGGACGTCGCCGCCCAGGGGGCGCCCGACCCGCTCGGGGTGCTGAGCCACTTCCGCACGGTCGTCCACTACACGGGCGCGAGTGCCCCCGGCAACCCGACCCAGCTCGCGCTGCGCGCCTTCCTCAACGAGGGCGGCAAGCTGATCGAGGCGGGCGAGCTGGCCGGCGGCAGCGTCGCCCTCGCCGACGGCACCCCGTCGAACGACTTCAGCCAGTACTACCTGGGCGCCTACTCCCGCACCTCGACCCCCGGAGCCACCGGATTCACCGGTTCCGGCAGGCTCGGCGGACTGAGCGCGGCCCTCGGCCCGGCCACGGGCAACCCGCTCGACAAGGCCGGCACCTACGCGGTCACCTCGGACGAGCTGCCGGCGGCCGCCTTCCCGCAGTTCGCGAGCGCCGGCGCCGGCCAGTTCGCCGGCACGGTCAACCCCTACGGGCCGTACGCGGGCTCGTACATGGCCGCGGCCGTGCACACCGACGACGCCTACAAGCGGCTCACCCGCACCATCGACCTCAGCGGCGTCGGCGCGGCGAGCAAGCCGACGCTGCGCACCCGGCTGCTGTGGGACACCGAGCCGGGTTACGACAACGCGATCGTCGAGATCCACACCGTCGGCGGCGACGACTGGACCACGCTGCCCGAGGCGGGCGGCGCCACCCGCACCGCGGTGCCCGCGGAGTGCGGGGCCGGCTTCTACGTCGGTGAGCACCCGTGGCTCGGGCACTACCTCACCCTCGGCGCGAACGACTGCTCCGCGACCGGGTCCACCGGCGCCTGGAACGCCCTCACCGGCGCCTCCAGCGGCTGGCAGCAGGTGAACTTCGACCTGAGCGCGTACGCGGGCAAGAACGTCGAGGTCTCGATCGCCTATGTCACCGACCCGGGCAGCGGCGGACGCGGCGTCCTCGCGGACGACGCCTCGCTGGTCGTCGGGGGCGGCGCCGTCGAGACCGAGGGCTTCGAGACGTCGCTCGGCGCCTGGAAGGCCGGCGGACCGCCCGCGGGCAGCCCGGCCGTCCTGAAGGACTGGGCGCGCACCGGCGTCCTGTTCCAGACGTACGGAGCGGTCACCACCGACGACACCGTGCTGCTCGGCTTCGGCCTGGAGCACGTCGCCGCGGCGGCCGACCGCAAGGCGCTCATCGGAAAGGCCCTCGCCTCACTTGCGCGATGACACGCCCAAGTCAACCCTTCGTGACGGTTCGTAACCGGATCGAGTGATCAGGCCCGTCCGGCCCGTGCGGTCCGTACCCCTACTGGCGGGTACGGACCGCCGTGCCGTGTATGGGCCGACTCGATGTCACTCCGGCGGTCCCGGAGAGGTAGGGTCGTGGGTGGTCGGGGACATCCCAAATACAGCTCGCCGGCACCTCGTGGCCGGCGTACCAACGAGGAGATCGGTTCGTGACGATCCGCGTAGGCATCAACGGCTTTGGCCGCATCGGTCGTAACTACTTCCGCGCGCTGCTGGAGCAGGGTGCTGACATCGAGATCGTGGCTGTCAACGACCTGGGTGACACCGCGACCACCGCTCACCTGCTCAAGTACGACACCATCCTGGGCCGTCTCAAGGCCGAGGTGTCGCACACGGCAGACACGATCACCGTGGACGGCCACACCATCAAGGTGCTGTCCGAGCGCAACCCCGCCGACATCCCGTGGGGCGACCTCGGCGTCGACATCGTGATCGAGTCGACCGGCATCTTCACCAAGAAGGCCGACGCCGAGAAGCACATCGCGGGCGGCGCCAAGAAGGTCCTCATCTCGGCTCCGGCCAAGGACGAGGACATCACGATCGTGATGGGCGTCAACCAGGACAAGTACGACGCGGCGAACCACCACGTCATCTCCAACGCCTCCTGCACCACCAACTGTGTGGCGCCGATGGCCAAGGTCCTCGACGAGAACTTCGGCATCGTCAAGGGTCTGATGACGACGGTCCACGCGTACACCAACGACCAGCGCATCCTGGACTTCCCGCACTCGGACCTGCGCCGCGCCCGCGCCGCCGCCGAGAACATCATCCCGACCACGACGGGCGCCGCCAAGGCCACCGCCCTGGTCCTGCCGCAGCTCAAGGGCAAGCTCGACGGCATCGCGATGCGCGTCCCGGTCCCGACCGGCTCGGCCACCGACCTGGTCGTGACCCTCCAGCGCGAGGTCACCAAGGACGAGGTCAACGCCGCGTTCAAGAAGGCCTCCGAGGACGGCGACCTCAAGGGCTACCTGGCCTACACCGAGGACCCGATCGTCTCCTCGGACATCGTCAGCGACCCGGCCTCCTGCACCTTCGACTCCTCCCTGACCATGGTCCAGGAGGGCAACTCGGTGAAGATCCTCGGCTGGTACGACAACGAGTGGGGCTACTCCAACCGCCTCGTGGACCTGACGGTCTTCGTCGGCAACCAGCTCTGATCGACAGAGCGAGCACGTTGATGTGAGAGCAGGGCCCGGGCGGCGCAACGACGCGCCGCCCGGGCCCTGACTCACGTGCAGACCAGCCCTCTTAGGATCACGAGCACCACCAGTCCTCCCGGGAGCCCACTCAATGAAGACGATCGACGAACTTCTCGCCGAAGGCGTCGCAGGCAAGCGCGTCTTCGTCCGCGCCGACCTGAACGTGCCGCTGGCCGGCACCACCATCACCGACGACGGCCGTATCCGCGCCGTGCTGCCCACCGTCAAGGCGCTGGCCGAGGCGGGCGCCCGCGTGGTCGTCGCCTCCCACCTGGGCCGCCCCAAGGGCGCTCCGGACCCGGCCTTCTCCCTCGCTCCCGCCGCCGCGCGCCTCGGTGAACTCCTCGGCGCCGACGTGGCCTTCGCGACCGACACCGTCGGCGACTCCGCCACGGCCACCGTCGCCGGCCTCGCCGACGGCCGGGTCGCGGTCCTCGAGAACCTGCGCTTCAACGCCGGCGAGACCTCGAAGGACGACGCCGAGCGGGCCGCCTTCGCCGACCGGCTGGCCGTCCTCGCCGACGTGTACGTGGGCGACGGCTTCGGCGCGGTGCACCGGCGGCACGCGTCCGTCTACGACCTCCCGGGCAAGCTGCCGCACTACGCCGGCTACCTGATCGCCACCGAGGTCGGCGTCCTGAAGAAGCTCACCCAGGACGTCGCGCGCCCCTACGTCGTGGCGCTCGGCGGCTCCAAGGTCTCCGACAAGCTCGCCGTCATCGACGAACTGCTCGGCAAGGCCGACCGCATCCTCATCGGCGGCGGCATGGCCTTCACCTTCCTCAAGGCCCAGGGCCACGAGGTCGGCGCCTCCCTCCTCCAGGAGGACCAGATCCCGGTCGTCACCGAGTACCTGGAACGCGCCGAGAAGCAGGGCGTCGAGTTGGTCCTCCCGGTCGACGTCGTGGTCTCGCCCGGATTCCCGGACCTGAAGGCCAAGGCGCCCACCGAGCACGCCGCCGTCGACGCGGACAAGATGCCCGAGGGCCGGCTGGGCCTGGACATCGGCCCGAAGACGGGTGAGCTGTACGCGAGCAAGCTCGCCGACGCCGCGACCGTGTTCTGGAACGGTCCGATGGGCGTCTTCGAACACCCCGACTACGCCGAGGGCACCAAGGCGGTCGCCCAGGCTCTCATCGACTCGGACGGCTTCACAGTCGTCGGCGGCGGAGACTCCGCCGCGGCCGTGCGCACGCTCGGCTTCGACGAGAACGCATTCGGCCACATCTCGACCGGTGGCGGCGCCTCCCTCGAATACCTCGAGGGCAAGACGCTCCCCGGCCTCGCCGCACTGGAAGGCTGACCCCGCATGACCACTCGTACGCCGCTGATGGCGGGCAACTGGAAGATGAACCTCAACCACCTCGAGGCCATCGCGCACGTCCAGAAGCTCGCCTTCGCCCTGGCCGACAAGGACTACGAGGCCGTCGAGGTCGCCGTCCTGCCGCCCTTCACCGACCTGCGCTCCGTGCAGACCCTGGTCGACGGCGACAAGCTCAAGATCAAGTACGGCGCCCAGGACATCTCGGCGCACGACTCCGGCGCCTACACCGGCGAGATCTCCGGTGCGATGCTCGCCAAGCTGAAGTGCACGTTCGTGGCGATCGGCCACTCCGAGCGCCGGCAGTACCACGACGAGACCGACGAGCTGGTGAACGCCAAGGTCAAGGCCGCCTACAAGCACGGCCTGACCCCCATCCTGTGCGTCGGCGAGGAGCTGGACGTCCGTGAGGCGGGCAACCACGTCGCCCACACCCTCGCGCAGGTCGAGGGCGGCCTGAAGGACCTCCCGGCCGAGCAGGCCGAGTCCGTCGTGATCGCCTACGAGCCCGTGTGGGCCATCGGCACCGGCAAGGTCTGCGGCGCCGAGGACGCGCAGGAGGTCTGCGCCGCCGTCCGCGCCAAGATCGCCGAGCTCTACACCCAGGAGCTGGCCGACAAGGTCCGCATCCAGTACGGCGGCTCCGTCAAGTCCGGCAACGTCGCCGAGATCATGGCGCAGGCCGACATCGACGGCGCGCTGGTCGGCGGCGCCTCGCTGGACGCGGACGAGTTCGTCAAGATCGTGCGCTTCCGCGACCAGTGATCCGAGCTGTGAGTATGCGGTAGCGGCGATCCGTCGTACCCTTGCGGGGGCATAGCGCCATGCGGCACGCCACGCGGCGGAGCCGCACGAGGAAAGCGGCGCTGTGTCCCCGTTGTCCGTTCCGGTCCTTATCCGAATCCGAGGAAGTTGGTCCAGCCGTGGTTTTGGGGTTCTCGATCGCCCTGATCGTCTTCAGCCTGCTGCTGATGCTGCTGGTGCTGATGCACAAGGGGAAGGGCGGCGGTCTCTCCGACATGTTCGGCGGCGGCATGCAGTCCTCCGTCGGCGGTTCCTCGGTCGCCGAGCGCAACCTCGACCGCATCACCGTCGTCGTCGGGATGCTGTGGTTCGCCTCCATCATCGTCCTCGGCATCCTGATGAAGACGAACAACTGATCAGCTTCTCACAGGCACGCACATTCCGGTACGTAAGGCCCCATGTTCGGTACGCGCAGCAGAGCGCGGCCTATCATGGGGCTTGCGTCCAGGTGTGGGAGCTGTAACTCCAATCACTGGACGCGCGTTGGGCCTTACGTAGACTGAGGCGCTCGCAGCGAAGCGAAACGCCGACTCGCTTCGCGGCACCATCACGCAGGGAGTTACGACCGTGGCAAGTGGCAACGCGATCCGAGGTAGCCGGGTCGGGGCGGGGCCGATGGGCGAGGCCGAGCGGGGCGAGTCCGCGCCCCGTCTGCGCATCTCCTTCTGGTGCTCCAACGGACACGAGACGGTGCCCAGCTTCGCCAGCGACGCGCAGGTGCCCGAGACCTGGGACTGCCCGCGCTGCGGCTTTCCCGCCGGGCAGGACCGGGACAACCCCCCGGACCCGCCGCGCACCGAGCCCTACAAGACGCACCTCGCCTATGTGCGGGAGCGGCGCAGCGACGCGGACGGCGAGGCGATCCTCGCCGAGGCGCTCGCCAAACTGCGGGGCGAGATCTAGGGCCTGTCTCTCGGGTCCTGCCGGAAGTCGCGGGGGCCAGGAGGTGCCGCAGCTCTGAGCGGCCTGATCCGGAAGAAAGACCCTGGCGACACACCGGCCGGGCGCCCGAGGGCTCCCGGCCGGAACTGTTTCGCGCGCGGGCCGTCCCCGCCCCGCGGAACGGCCGTCCGCGCTGCCCTCCACGGTTCGCCGGCCCCGTCTCTTCCCACACACCGTCCGCCGGGCTGATACCCGAGCGCCTCCGGGACGTACCTCCTGTTGCCCCGCGGGCAACGGCACGTCCGCTCGTGCCACCTTCTGATCAACTAGGTTGGGAGCGGCGGGGCAAGGCGTGCGAGGCAGCACGGACAGGTGAGGAAGGGCTGAAGTCCGAGATGAACGCAGACGGCCGTACGAGGCTGAACCAGACGCCCGAGTGGACCGCTCTGGCCGAACACCGCGAAGAGCTCGGCGAGGTGCGGCTGCGGGAGCTGTTCGCCGCCGACCCCGACCGCGGCGCCGGTCACACCCTGCAGGTCGGCGACCTGCACATCGACTACTCCAAGCACCTGGTCACCGACGAGACGCTGCGACGCTTGCGTGAGCTGGCCGCGGCTGTCGACGTCTTCGGGCTCCGGGACGCCATGTTCCGCGGCGAGAAGATCAACACCACCGAGGACCGGGCGGTGCTGCACACCGCCCTGCGCGCCCCGCGCGACGCGGTGATCGAGGTCGACGGGGAGAACGTGGTCCCGGCGGTGCACGCCGTGCTCGACAGGATGGCCGGCTTCGCCGAGCGGGTGCGCTCCGGCGAGTGGACCGGACACACCGGCCGCCGCATCCGCAACGTCGTCAACATCGGCATCGGCGGCTCCGACCTGGGCCCGGCGATGGCCTACGAGGCGCTGCGCAGCTACAGCGACCGCGACCTCACGGTGCGCTTCGTGTCCAACGTGGACGGCGCCGACCTGCACGAGGCGGTCCGGGATCTGGACCCGGCGGAGACGCTGTTCATCGTCGCGTCGAAGACCTTCACCACCATCGAGACGATCACCAACGCCACCTCGGCCCGCTCCTGGCTCCTCGACGGACTGGGCGGCGACGAGAAGGCGGTCGCCCAGCACTTCGTGGCGCTGTCGACGAACGCCGGGAAGGTCGCCGGCTTCGGCATCGACACGGCCAACATGTTCGAGTTCTGGGACTGGGTCGGCGGCCGCTACTCCTTCGACTCGGCGATCGGCCTGTCGCTCATGATCGCCATCGGCCCGGAGCGGTTCCGGGAGATGCTCGACGGCTTCCACCTCGTCGACGAGCACTTCCGCACCGCGCCCGCCGAGTCCAACGCCCCGCTCATCCTGGGCCTGCTGGGCGTCTGGTACGGCAACCTCCACGACGCGCAGTCGCACGCCGTGCTGCCCTACAGCCACTACCTGTCGAAGTTCGCCGCCTACCTGCAGCAGCTGGACATGGAGTCCAACGGCAAGTCGGTGGACCGCGAGGGCCGGCCCGTGCAGTGGCAGACCGGACCGGTGGTGTGGGGCACGCCGGGCACCAACGGGCAGCACGCCTACTACCAGTTGATCCACCAGGGCACGAAGCTCATCCCCGCCGACTTCATCGGCTTCGCCCGGCCGGTCGACGAACTGAGCGGCGAACTCGGCGCGCAGCACGACCTGTTGATGGCGAACTTCTTCGCGCAGACGCAGGCGCTGGCGTTCGGCAAGACGCCCGAGGAGGTCCGCGCCGAGGGCGTGCCGGAGGAGCTGGTGGCGCACAAGACGTTCAAGGGCGACCACCCCACCACGACGATCCTGGCGAAGGAACTCACCCCGTCCGTCCTCGGTCAGCTCATCGCCCTCTACGAGCACAAGGTGTTCGTGCAGGGCGCGGTCTGGAACATCGACTCCTTCGACCAGTGGGGCGTGGAGCTCGGCAAGGTCCTCGCCAAGCGCGTCGAGCCGGCCCTGACCGAAGGCGCCGACGTGCCCGGCCTGGACGCGTCCACCCGGGCCCTCGTCGCCGAGTACCGGGAGCTGCGCGGCCGGCGGTGAGGCGGCCCGGACCGGAACGTCGCTTCTGACGGTGCGGTGAACGAGTCGACGCCGGGTCCCTGGACGGGACCCGGCGTCGACTGCTGTTGCGGAGAAGGCGTTACGACGAAGCCGGCGGATACAGCGACCTCGGCAGCTGGGAGGCCGCCGCCGAGTCCAGCAGCCACAGGGTGCGGGCGCGTCCCCGGGCTCCCGCGGCCGGGGCCTGGATCTCGCCCGCTCCGGACAGGGCGATCGCCGCGGCCCGGGCCTTGTCCTCGCCGGCCGCGAGCAGCCACACCTCACGGGCCGCCCGGATCGCCGGGAGGGTGAGGGTGACCCGGGTCGGCGGGGGCTTGGGCGCGCCGCGCACGCCCACCACCGTGCGCTCGGTCTCCCGCACGGCCGGCAGCTCCGGGAAGAGCGAGGCCACATGGGTGTCCGGGCCGACGCCCAGCATCAGCACGTCGAAGGACGGGACCGTGCCATGGTTCTCGGGACCGGCCGCGCGGGCCAGTTCCTCGGCGTAGGCGGCCGCGGCCGCCTCCACGTCGGCGCCGTGCGGACCGTCCGACGCGGGCATGGCGTGCACACGCTTCGGGTCCACCGGGACGGAGGCCAGCAGGGCCTCACGGGCCTGCGTGTCGTTGCGCTCCGGGTCGCCCTCGGGCAGGAACCGCTCGTCGCCCCACCACAGGTCGAGACGGCTCCAGTCGACGGCGTCACGGGCGGGCGCGGCGGCCAGCGCGGCCAGCAGGCCGTTGCCGTTGCGGCCGCCGGTGAGGACCACGGACGCCTGGCCCCGGGAGGCCTGGGCGTCCACGATCTTCGTGATCAGACGGGCCGCGGCGGCCTGTGCCATCAGCTCCTTGTCGCGGTGCACGACCAGCTGGGGCGTGTTCACTGCGGATCCGCCTTCCTGACCGGGGGCATCCGCGCCGGAGACGGCCGGTCGGCGTCACCGGAGCCGGGCGCGGCGACGGCCGGCGCGGCGGGGGCCGCCGGGGCGGAGTCACGGTCGGCGGCAGCCGGTTCCGGCACCCCGCGGACGGGGAGGGAGGGCGGCGGCTGGGAGGCCGCCTCGGCCCGCTCCGCCACCCGCTCGGCGGCCGACTGGAGACCGCCCAGCCGGTCCACGCCGAACCGCAGGGCGGACGCGTACGTGTCGTCGGGGTCGAGCCTGCGCAGCTCCTCCGCGAGCAGCTCGGACGTCTCCCGGCGCTTGAGCGCGACCGCCCGGTCCGGCTGGCCGGGCAGCGCCAGGGTGGCCATCGCCCCGTCCGACCGGTGCAGCGTGATGGGGCCTCCGGTGGTCTCCATCCGCACCTGGGTCAGACCGGGTCCGGCCGAGACCGCGCGCCGGACGTGCACGTGGAGCCGGTCGGCGAGCCACATGGCGAGCAGCTCGACGCTCGGGTTGGACTCCTCGCCCGCCACCTCGGCTGACACGATCTCGCAGCTGACCTGGTCGAGCGCGGCGGCCAGCATGGAACGCCACGGGGTGATCCGGGCCCACGCGAGGTCGGTGTCGCCCGGCTCGTAGCTCTCGGCGCGCGAGCGCAGCTCGTCGACGGGCTTCTCCGCCGTGTAGCTGTCGGTGACCCGGCGCTGGCCCAGGGCGCCCAGGGGGTCGCCCGCGGGGTCGCGCGGAGCGTCCACCGACCACCAGACCACGACGGGTGCGTCCGGCAGCAGCAGCGGCAGCACCACGGACTGGGCGTGGTCGGACACCTCGCCGTACAGCCGGAGGATGACCGTCTCGCCGCTGCCGGCGTCCGCGCCGAGGCGCACCTCGGCGTCGAGGCGGGACTGGGTGCGGCTCCGGGAGGAGCGGGAGACGCGCTTGATGACCACGAGTGTGCGCGAGGGGTGCTCGTGCGACGCGTCGTCGGCGGCCTTCAGGGCGTCGTAGGCGTTCTCCTCGTCCGTGACGACGACGAGGGTGAGCACCATGCCGACGGCGGGTGTGCCTATCGCACGGCGGCCCTGCACCAGCGCCTTGTTGATCTTGCTGGCAGTGGTGTCCGTGAGGTCCGTTTTCATGGCCGGCGCCAGCTCCGTCCGTCTCGCTCGAGCATCTCGTCGGCCTCGACCGGCCCCCAGGTGCCCGACGGGTACTGCGCGGGCCTGCCGTTCTTGTCCCAGTGCTGCTCGATCGGGTCGAGGATCTTCCAGGACAGCTCGACCTCCTCCGTGCGGGGGAAGAGGTTCGAGTCGCCCAGCAGCACGTCCAGGATCAGCCGCTCGTACGCCTCGGGCGAGGACTCGGTGAAGGACTCGCCGTAGGCGAAGTCCATCGACACGTCCCGGATCTCCATGGAGGTGCCGGGCACCTTGGAGCCGAAGCGGACCGTGATGCCCTCGTCGGGCTGGACCCGGATGACGATGGCGTTCGCCCCGAGCTCCTCGGTGGCCGTGGAGTCGAAGGGCGAGTGCGGGGCCCGCTGGAAGACGACCGCGATCTCGGTGACGCGCCGGCCGAGCCGCTTGCCGGTGCGCAGGTAGAACGGGACGCCCGCCCAGCGGCGGTTGTCCACTCCCAGCTTGACGGCCGCGTAGGTGTCGGTCTTCGACTTGGGGTCGATGCCGTCCTCTTCGAGATAGCCGACGGCCTTCTCGCCGCCCTGCCAGCCCGCCGCGTACTGACCGCGCACGGTGTCGCGGCCCAGGTCCTTCGGCAGCCGGACGGCGCCGAGCACCTTGGTCTTCTCCGCGGCCAGCGCGTCGGCGTCGAAGGAGGCGGGCTCCTCCATGGCGGTCAGCGCCATGAGCTGCAGGAGGTGGTTCTGGATGACGTCACGGGCGGCGCCGATGCCGTCGTAGTAGCCGGCCCGGCCGCCGATGCCGATGTCCTCCGCCATGGTGATCTGCACGTGGTCCACGAAGGACCGGTTCCAGATCGGCTCGAACATGGTGTTGGCGAAGCGGAGCGCCAGGATGTTCTGGACGGTCTCCTTGCCGAGGTAGTGGTCGATGCGGAAGACCTGGTCCGAGCCGAAGACCTCGTGGACGACCTTGTTGAGCTCCTCGGCCGAGGCGAGGTCGTGGCCGAACGGCTTCTCGATGACCGCGCGTCGCCAGGAGCCGTTCTGCTGGTCGGCCAGCCCGTGCTTCTTCAGCTGCTTGATGACCACCGGGAAGGAACGCGGCGGCACCGACAGGTAGAAGGCGAAGTTGCCGCCCGTGCCCTGGGCCCGGTCGAGTTCGTCGATCGTGGCGCGCAGCCGGTCGAACGCGTCGTCGTCGTCGAAGGTGCCCTGCACGAAGCGCATGCCCTGGACGAGCTGCTGCCAGACCTCCTCGCGGAAGGGTGTGCGGGCGTGCTCCTTGACGGCGTCGTGGACCTCCTGCGCGAAGTCCTCGTGCTCCCACTCCCGGCGGGCGAAGCCGACCAGGGAGAAGCCCGGCGGCAGCAGACCCCGGTTCGCGAGGTCGTACACGGCGGGCATGAGCTTCTTCCGGGACAAATCGCCCGTGACGCCGAAGATGACCAGGCCCGACGGCCCCGCGATACGCGGGAGCCGTCGGTCGGCGGGGTCACGCAGCGGGTTGCTGCTCGACAAATTCTCAGCCCTTCGAGGGGGCGAGGCGCTGGAGCTCCGCCTCGGTCGACTTGAGCAGGTCGTTCCAGGACGCCTCGAACTTGTCGACGCCCTCGTCCTCGAGGAGCTGCACCACCTCGTCGTAGGAGATGCCCAGCTTCTCGACGGCGTCGATCTCGGCGCGGGCCTGCTCGTAGGTGCCGGCGACGGTGTTGCCGGTGATGTCGCCGTGGTCCTCGGCCGCGAACAGGGTCGCCTCCGGCATGGTGTTCACCGTGTTCGGCGCCACCAGGTCGTCCACGTACAGGGTGTCCTTGTACGCGGGGTCCTTCACACCGGTGGAGGCCCACAGCGGACGCTGCTTGTTCGCGCCCGCCTTCTCCAGCGCGGCCCAGCGCTCGCCGGCGAAGACCTCCTCGTACGCCTGGTAGGCGAGGCGGGCGTTGGCGAGGCCGGCCTTGCCGCGGGCGGCCTTGGCCTCGTCGGTGCCGAGCGCGTCGAGGCGCTTGTCGATCTCGGTGTCCACGCGGGAGACGAAGAAGGACGCCACGGAGTGGATCTTCGACAGGTCCAGGCCGCGGTCCTTGGCCTGCTCCAGGCCGGACAGGTAGGCGTCCATGACCTGGCGGTAGCGCTCGAGGGAGAAGATCAGCGTGACGTTGACGCTGATGCCCAGGCCGATCACCTCGGTGATGGCCGGCAGGCCGCCCATGGTGGCCGGGATCTTGATCAGCGTGTTGGGGCGGTCGACCAGCCAGGCGAGCTGCTTGGCCTCGGCGACCGTCGGCTTGGTGTGGTGTGCGAGGCGCGGGTCCACCTCGATGGACACCCGGCCGTCCTGGCCGCCGGTGGCGTCGAAGACCGGGCGCAGGATGTCGGCGGCGTCGCGGACGTCCGCCGTCGTGATCATGCGGATGGCCTCTTCGACCGTGACCCCGCGGGAGGCGAGGTCGGAGAGCTGCTGGTCGTAGCCGTCGCCCTGGGAGATCGCCTTCTGGAAGATCGACGGGTTGGTGGTGACGCCCACGACGTGCTGCTGGTCGATCAGCTCGGCGAGGTTGCCGGACGTGATCCGCTTGCGCGACAGGTCGTCCAGCCAGATCGCGACGCCCTCCTCGGAGAGGCGCTTGAGTGCGTCTGTCATGGAATTACATCTCCTACGGGTCGTGTGTGAGCGTCAGCGCTGGGCGGCGGCGAGGGATTCCCGCGCCTGAGCCGCCACGTTCTCGGCAGTGAAGCCGTACTCCTGGAAGAGGACCTTGCCGTCGGCGGAAGCACCGAAGTGCTCCAGGGAAACGATGCGGCCGGCGTCGCCGACGTACTTGTGCCAGGTGAGGCCGATACCGGCCTCGACCGACACGCGGGCCCTGACGGACGGGGGCAGGACGCTGTCCCGGTACCCCTGGTCCTGCTCCTCGAACCACTCCACGGACGGCATGGAGACCACCCGGGTGGGCACGCCGTCGGCTTCCAGCCGCTCGCGCGCCTCGACGGCGACGTGCACCTCGGAGCCGGTCGCGAGGAGGATCACCTCCGGCGATCCCGTGGAGGCCTCGAAGAGGATGTAGCCGCCCTTGGCGGTGTCCTCGTTGGGCTCGTAGGTCGGCACGCCCTGACGGGTGAGGACCAGACCGTGCGGGGCGCCCTTGCCGAAGACCTTCGTCCACCGCTTGAGGATCTCGCGCCAGGCGATCGCGGTCTCGTTGGCGTCGGCCGGGCGGACCACGTTCAGGCCGGGGATGGCGCGCAGCGACGCGAGGTGCTCGACCGGCTGGTGGGTGGGGCCGTCCTCGCCGAGGCCGATGGAGTCGTGCGTCCACACGTAGGTGACCGGCACGTGCATCAGGGCGGACAGCCGGACGGCGTTGCGCATGTAGTCGGAGAACACGAGGAACGTGCCGCCGTAGACGCGCGTGTTGCCGTGCAGCGCGATGCCGTTCATCTCCGCGGCCATGGAGTGCTCGCGGATGCCGAAGTGGATCGTGCGGCCGTACGGGCTCGCCTCGGGCAGCGGGTTGCCCTCGGGGAGGAACGACGACGTCTTGTCGATCGTCGTGTTGTTGGAGCCGGCGAGGTCGGCGGAGCCGCCCCACAGCTCGGGGATGACCGAGCCGAGCGCCTGGAGCACCTTGCCGGACGCGGCACGGGTGGCGACGCCCTTGCCGGGTTCGAAGACCGGGAGCTTCTCCTCCCAGCCGGCGGGCAGCTCGCCCGCGGCGACGCGGTCGAACTCGGCGGCGCGGTCGGGGTTGTTGTCCCGCCACTGCTGGAACGACTTCTCCCACACGGCGCGGGCCGCCTGGCCGCGGTCCAGGGCGCCACGGGTGTGCCCGATGACCTCGTCGGCGACCTCGAAGGACTGCTCCGGGTCGAAGCCCAGGACGCGCTTGGTCGCGGCGACCTCGTCGTCGCCGAGCGCCGAGCCGTGCGCGGCCTCGGTGTTCTGCGCGTTCGGCGCGGGCCAGGCGATGATCGAGCGCATCGCGATGAAGGACGGCTTGTCCGTCACCAGCTTCGCGGCCTCGATGGCGTCGTAGAGGGCGTGCGGGTCCAGGTCGCCGTCCGGCTTGGGGGCGACGCGCTGCACGTGCCAGCCGTACGCCTCGTACCGCTTCACCGTGTCCTCGGAGACGGCCGTCTCGGTGTCGCCCTCGATCGAGATGTGGTTGTCGTCCCACAGCAGGACCAGGTTGCCGAGCTTCTGGTGGCCGGCCATCGAGGACGCCTCGGCGGAGATGCCCTCCTGGAGGCAGCCGTCACCGGCGATGGCGTACACGAAGTGGTCGAACGGCGATTCGCCGACCGGGGCGTCGGGGTCGAACAGCCCGCGCTCGTAGCGCGCGGCCATCGCCATGCCGACGGCGTTGGCGACACCCTGGCCCAGCGGGCCGGTCGTCGTCTCGACGCCCGTGGTGTGGCCGTACTCCGGGTGTCCCGGGGTCTTCGAGCCCCAGGTGCGGAACGCCTTCAGGTCGTCCAGCTCCAGGCCGAAACCGGCCAGGTACAGCTGGGTGTACAGCGTCAGGGACGAGTGGCCCGCGGACAGCACGAAGCGGTCGCGGCCGACCCAGTCGGCGTCCGCCGGGTCGTGTCGCATCACCTTCTGGAAGAGGGTGTACGCGGCAGGCGCCAGGCTCATCGCCGTACCGGGATGGCCGTTGCCGACCTTCTGTACGGCGTCGGCGGCCAGGACGCGGGCGGTGTCCACGGCCCGCTGGTCCAGCTCGGTCCACTCGAGGTCTGTGGTGGTCGGCTTGGTGCTCACCCTGGGTCAGGGCTCCTCTCCACATGTCACGCATGTCGAATACCGGTGCACGCGGCGCCCACCGGCCGTTGTCGAGCCTACCCCCGTCAGAACGTGCATTTTTTCGAGTCATTCCAGACTGCGGGGTAGCTTCGCGATCCGCCCGCCGACCGGTGAGTTTCCTGTTCAGCAAGTGAATACGGAGCCGCTCGTACGAGTGCTCAACAGAGTGCCTCCCGGCTCTTCCGGGGGCGCCGTCCAACACGACCCCACCCCCGCGAATATCGGGGTATGGGCAACGTCTACAGTGGCGTGGTACGCGCGAGCCTTTACCCCGTATTCACGTGGGGAGCTCGCTGGGAGTCTCTGTCAGGGGTGTGCGTGACGGCCGTTGAATCCCGTCCAGTGGGGATTGTCGGGGCGAGTCAGAGCCCGAGCCGGCGGCCGGTCGGGGCCCGGGTCAAGGCGTTCGTGGCGCTGACCAAGCCGCGGATCATCGAACTGCTGCTGATCACCACCGTCCCGGTGATGTTCCTGGCGCAGCAGGGCGTTCCGGACCTCGGCCTGGTGGTTCTGACCTGCCTGGGCGGATACCTGTCCGCGGGCGGCGCGAACGCGCTGAACATGTACATCGACCGTGACATCGACGCGCTGATGGACCGCACCTCGCAGCGTCCGCTGGTCACCGGGATGGTCAGCCCGCGTGAATGCCTCGCCTTCGGAATCACCCTCGCGGTGGTCTCGACCCTGCTGTTCGGCCTGACCGTCAACTGGCTGTCGGCCTGGCTCGCCCTCGGCGCGCTCCTCTTCTACGTCGTCGTCTACACGATGATCCTCAAGCGGCGCACCTCGCAGAACATCGTGTGGGGCGGCATCGCCGGCTGTATGCCGGTCCTGATCGGCTGGTCGGCCGTGACGAACTCGGTGTCCTGGGCGCCGGTCGTCCTGTTCCTCGTCATGTTCTTCTGGACGCCGCCGCACTACTGGCCGCTGTCCATGAAGGTCAAGGACGACTACGCGCGCGTCGGCGTGCCGATGCTGCCGGTCGTCGCCTCCAACAAGGCCGTCGCCAAGCAGATCGTCCTCTACAGCTGGGTGATGGTCGGCGTCTCGCTGCTGCTGCAGCCGCTGGGCTACACCGGCTGGTTCTACACCGCGGTCGCGCTGCTGGCTGGCGGCTGGTGGCTGTGGGAGGCGCACGGACTGCAGAACCGGGCGAAGGCTGAGGCCACGGGCGGCAAGCTGAAGGAGATGCGGCTGTTCCACTGGTCCATCACCTATGTGTCGCTGCTCTTCGTGGCGGTCGCGGTGGACCCCTTCCTGCGGTAGCCGCTGCGCGGCGCCCCCTTTCTCCACGGCTCACGGCCGGGGTGCGTGGTCAAGGCCACGCACCCCGGCCGTCGCCGTTCGATCTACCCGTCGGTAGCATCCTGGCCATGGCAGACACCAAGCAGGTTGACGAGACCGCCGACGCCAAGCAGGCCGCGAAGTCCGAGCGCACGGCGGCACGGCTCGCCCGGCGGATCAGCGCCTTCGCCAAGGAGCACGGCGGAGCCGAGGGCCAGGTCGCGCACCTCGGCGAGCGCGGCGCCCGTATCGTCCTGGTCGGCGAGGACGGCGGCTGGGGCGACCTGGTGGCCCCCTCGGTCGCCGTCGCCGGGCAGGCCGTCGAGAAGGCCGGCATCACCGTCCACGAGGCCTTCGACGGGGAGTTCGCGGCGAAGGTGCGCACCGGCCCCTACGAGTGGACGCGGATGGCGGGCATCCAGGTCGGCGGTCCGAAGAACGGCTGAGCGGCGAACAGTCGGCCGCCAGCAACACCTGACGCCCCGGTCACCCGTTAGGACCCGTAGAAGCGACGTGGTCCATCTCCCGGGAGTCCGGATGATCGAAACGCCGTCCTTGGTGGACCAGTACTGCCACGGCGTCCTGCGAACGGAGCTGGGTCTCGGCACCTTCGAGGCCCAGCTGGCTCTGTCCTCGGGCCCGCCGGCCCCCGGCACGACACTGTTCGACACTCAGACGGGGTTCGCGGTGCGCCGCTGGTGCCCCCCGCTGCTCGGCCTGGAACCGCACGCGCCGCCCGCGCGCTACCTCGCCCGGCGTCGTGAACTCGGCGCACTGGAGGCGGGCCGCCGGCTGCTGCGCGGCAGCGGCATCACGACGTACCTGGTCGACACGGGCCTGCCGGGCGATCTCACCGGACCGGGCGAGCTGGCCTCCACGGGCGCCGCCGAGGCCCGCGAGATCGTGCGTCTGGAACTTCTCGCCGAGCAGGTCGCCGACACCTCCGGCACCGTCGAGTCCTTCCTGGCGAATCTCGCCGAGGCGGTCCACGGTGCCGCCGCGAACGCCGTGGCGTTCACCTCCGTCGCGGGCCTGCGGCACGGCCTCGCGCTCGCGCCCGAGCCGCCGGGACCGGGGGAGGTGCGCGGCGCGGCGGGCCGCTGGCTGGCCGCGCGCAGGGTCGGCGGCGAGCTGAGCGACCCGGTGCTGCTGCGGCATCTGCTGTGGAGTGCCGTCGCCTCCGAACTCCCCCTGCAACTGCACGCGGGCCTCGGGGCGCCGGGCGCGCGGATCGACCGCACCGACCCCGTCCTGCTCACCGACTTCGTCCGCGCCACCGCCGGCCTCGGCACCGATCTGGTCCTGCTCCACGGCTACCCCTACCACCGGCACGCCGCCCACCTCGCGGGGGTCTTCCCGCACGTGTACGCCGACTCCGGGGCCGCCCTCGTCAGGACCGGCGCCCGCGCGGCGACCGTCCTCGCGGAGATCCTGGAGCTGGCGCCCTTCGGGAAGATCCTCTTCTCCACCGGCGCACACGGGCTGCCCGAACTGCACGTGGTCGGGGCCCGGCTGTTCCGCGAGGCGCTGGCGCGGGTGCTGGGCGGCTGGGTCGCGGAGGGCGCCTGGTCGCCCGGGGACGCGCAGCGGGTGGCCGCACTGATCGCGGCCGGCAACGCCCGCAGGGTGTACCGACTGGGCTGAGGCGCCCGGACGGACGGCGGGCGGTCAGGCGCGCGTGCTGCCGGCCGTCGCCTCCGTCGCCTCCGGTGCCGGGTGCGGCAGGCCGGTGGTCGCCGTCCCGGCGCGTTCGCGCAGCGCCAGCGGCACCCGCAGGACGGCGATCCACACCAGGCACGAGCCGAGCATGTGCAGTCCGACCAGGATCTCGGGGAGGTCGGTGAAGTACTGAACGTAGCCGATGACGCCCTGGGAGAGCAGCACCAGGAACAGGTCCCGGGTACGGTCCAGCGGGCTCTTCGGGGCGTCCACCGCCTTGAGGATGAACCACAGGGCGAACGTCAGCGTCACCACGATCCAGGCGAGCACGGCGTGCAGCTTGGCCACCGTCTCCCAGTCCAGCGGCATCCGCGCGACCTCGCTGGAGTCGCCGGCGTGCGGTCCCGCGCCGGTGACCACCGTGCCCACGGCGATCAGCAGGATCGAGGCGAGGACCAGGAACCACACCAGCTGCTGTACGGGCCTGCCGACCAGCGGGCGGGGCTCCCCGTCGCCCTCCTTGGCGCGCTGCCACATCACCGCGGCGACCGCGATCAGCGCCGAGGCGGCCAGGAAGTGCGCCGCGACCGTGTACGGGTTGAGTCCGACGAGCACGACGATCCCGCCGAGCACGGCGTTGCTCATCACCAGCCAGAACTGCGCCCAGCCCAGCCGGGTCAGGCTGCGGCGGTACGGCTTCTCCGAGCGCGCGGCGATGATCGCCCAGCCGACGGCCGCGCACAGCACGTACGTCAGCATGCGGTTGCCGAACTCGATGGCGCCGTGGAAGCCCATCGCGCTCGTCGTGGTGAGCGAGTCGTCGGTGCACTTGGGCCAGGTCGGGCAGCCGAGGCCGGAGCCCGTGAGCCGGACGGCGCCGCCGGTGACCACGATCACCACCGACATCACGAGCGCGAAGAGAGCCGCCCGCCGAACCGTCCGGGGAGCGGGGGTCCAGCGTGCGGCGATGAAGGCGAGGGGGTTGCGCACGGCGGCTACGGCGTCGGCACGGGTCACGTTCAGCACGCGTCCCATCGTAAGCGGGCCGCTTGTGCACGGTTTCACGAGGGTCCCCGGCGGTCGGGCGTCGCTATTCCCAGCGGAAGAACCGGCCGGCCGCGGCGAGCCCCACGACGGCCCAGACCGCCAGGATCCCGAGGTCGCCCCAGGGCGTTCCCGCGCCGTGCTGGAGCACGTCGCGCAGGCCGTCCGAGAGCGCGGTGACGGGCAGCAGCCCGAGCACGTCCTGCGCGCCGGGCGGGAACTTGTCCAGGGGCACGATCACCCCGCCGCCCACCAGCAGCAGCAGGAACACGAGGTTCGCCGCGGCCAGCGTCGCCTCCGCCTTCAGGGTGCCCGCCATCAGCAGGCCGAGGCCGGAGAAGGCGGCCGTCCCGGCGACCAGGAGCAGCACGACGGCCGCCGGGTCGCCGTGCGGACTCCAGCCCAGCGCGAAGGCGATCCCCGTCAGCAGGATCACCTGGAGGACCTCGGTGACCAGCACCGACAGGGTCTTCGCCGTCATCAGGCCCCAGCGGGGCAGCGGGGAGGAGGCGAGCCGCTTCAGCACCCCGTAGCGGCGCTCGAACCCGGTGGCGATGGCCTGGCCGGTGAAGGCCGTCGACATCACGGCGAGCGCCAGGATGCCGGGGGCGAGGAAGTCCACCGCCTCGCCCGCGCCGGTGTCGACGACGTCCACCGTGCTGAACAGCACCAGCAGGAGCGTCGGGATCACCACGGTGAGCAGCAGCTGCTCGCCGTTGCGCAGCAGCATCCTCGTCTCCAGCGCGGCCTGGGCCGCGATCATGCGGGGGAGCGGGGCCGCGCCGGGCCGGGGGGTGTAGGTGCCGGTGGCGGTCACGAGCGCAGCTCCTTGCCGGTCAGTTCGAGGAAGACGTCCTCCAGGGTGTGGCGTTCCACCGAGATCCGGTCCGGCATCACCCCGTGCTGCGCGCACCACGAGGTGACCGTCGCGAGCAGCTGGGGGTCGACCTTGCCCACGATCCGGTAGGAGCCCGGGGTCAGCTCGGCGGCGGAGCTGTCGGCCGGCAGGGCCTTCAGCAGCGAGCCGACGTCGAGCCCGGGGCGGCCGGTGAAGCGCAGGGTGTTCTCGGCGCCGCCGCGGCACAGCTCCTCGGGGGAGCCCTGCGCGATCACGGTGCCGGCGTCGATGATCGCCACGTCGTCGGCGAGCTGCTCGGCCTCGTCCATGTGGTGGGTGGTCAGGATGACCGAGACGCCGTCCGCGCGCAGGTCGCGCACCAGATCCCAGGTGGCGCGGCGGGCCTGCGGGTCGAGGCCGGCCGTCGGCTCGTCCAGGAAGACCAGTTCCGGGCGGCCGACGACGGCCATCGCGAGCGCGAGGCGCTGCTGCTGGCCGCCGGAGAGCCGGCGGTAGCTCGTACGGCCGCACGAGCCGAGACCGAGGCGCTCGACGAGGGAGTCGACGTCCAGCGGATGCGCGTGCAGCTTCGCGATGTGCCGGAGCATCTCGTCGGCCCGCGCACCCGAGTACACGCCCCCCGACTGCAGCATCACGCCGATCCGGGGACGCAGTTCGGCGGCCTGCGCCACCGGGTCGAGGCCGAGCACGCGCACCGTGCCGGAGTCCGGTCTGCGGTACCCCTCGCAGGTCTCGACCGTGGTCGTCTTGCCGGCGCCGTTGGGTCCGAGGACGGCGGTGACGCCCGCCCGGGCCGTCAGATCGAGGCCGTTCACCGCGGTCTTCGCCCCGTACCGCTTCACCAGGGCCTGGACCCGGACGACAGGCTCACTTCGCATGGCTCAAGAGTCTAGGTTCGCGGTCGGAAAGCCGGACCGCCGGGTACGGGAACCGGCCGCCACCGGCGGGATCGGCCCGCCGGGGTTCTCAGCACTCGTCCTCGCGGGAACGGTGCAGGGGCAGCCACCGCTGCGCGTAGGCCACCGCGTCCGCGACCGGGAACAGCCGGGCCTCGGCCGCGCCGACCCTGCCCCGCACGATGGGCCGGTCCCGTTCGAAGTCATGACCGAGCTCGTCGAATCGGGCGGCGCTGATCGACACCTCGGTGACCTCCTCCCAGCCGTCCGGACCGGGCCGTCCCACCCGCACCAGCGGGGCGGGGACGCGGTATTCGGCGAGGTGGAAGCTGGTGCACGCTCCGTAGCCCGCGCCGAGCAGGAGCACCCGCGCGCCCTCCTGCTCCAGGCGGGCCAGCGGGCTGTTCTCGCCCAGCCGGCAGTCGGGCGCGTGCCCGTCGACGATCTCGGCGGCCCGTGCCCCGAGCGCCGCGAAAGAGGCGTGCGGATGCGCGCTGCGCCGGGCGCCCGGCCAGGTGCGGACCGTCTCCGGGACGACGCCGACGCCACGGGTGGGGGTGATGAGGGGGTCGTACGCGGGCATGGCCGCCCGGATCGTCTCCCACCACGGCTCCGGCACCGGCGGATCGCTCCAGGCCGCCGGATCGGACAGGTGCCCGCTCTGGGCCGGGACCACGAGCGTGCCGTCGGGGCCGAGCGCGTCCAGCAGCCCGTGCACCACCGCGACGGCGCCCCCGCACACCCAGCCGAGGGAGCTGAGGGAGGAGTGGACCAGGAGGATTTCCCCGGATGCGACACCGAGCGCCCGGAGGTCCGCCGCGAGGGTGCTCCGGGTGACGAGTGGGCCGGTGGGAGGAGGTGTGGGCATGGTCGGGCAGTCTCCTGGAAGACGGTCGCGGCCGCCAGCCGTCGATGCGCCGGGCCGGGCGGCGCCGATCGATCAAAGATCGTTTCTCCAGGTCAGATTAGGTATGCCTAAGTGATGCAGGGCACCGCCAGGTGGATCAAGCACGGCTTGCCTGCCCCTGAGGAATTACGCAACAATGGCGTTGTGAAAAACGTCGGCGAGGCTCGGGAGACCCCCACGGGGACCCCGCAGGAGGAGATCGCGACCGGTGAGCGCTCGACGCGCAACCGGGTCGCGCGGTCCATCCTGGACCACGGGCCCTCGACCGTCGCCGAGCTGGCCGGCCGGCTGGGCCTCACCCAGGCCGCCGTGCGCAGGCACCTCGACGCGCTGGTCGCCGACGACGTCGTGCAGCCCCGTGAGCAGCGCGTGTACGGCGCGCGCACCCGCGGCCGTCCGGCCAAGGTCTTCGCCCTCACCGACTGCGGCCGGGACGCCTTCGACCAGTCCTACGACAAGCTCGCCGCGGACGCCCTGCGCTGGATCCAGGACCGCTTCGGCGGGGACGAGGCCGTGGTCGCCTTCGCGCGCGCGAGGATCGCCGAGCAGGCCGCCAGATACCGCGAGGCGATCGAGGCGGCCGCCCCGGAAGAGCGCACCGAAGCCCTGGCCAAGGCCCTGAGCGCGGACGGGTACGCTGCTACGGCGCGCAGCGCACCGGTCGGCGAGCAGCTGTGCCAGCACCACTGCCCCGTCGCCCATGTCGCGGAGAAGTTCCCGCAGCTCTGCGATGCGGAGACCGAGATCTTCTCCCAGCTGCTCGGGACGCACGTCCAGCGGCTGGCGACCATCGCGCACGGCGACGGCGTCTGCACGACGTTCATCCCCAGAGTTTCCACAGCCACCCAGAACGCATCCGCTAGCACGGCCGGGAGGAACCCCGCATGACTCTCCCCACGGAGACTGCCCACCCCGAACTCGAGGGTCTGGGCAAGTACGAATACGGCTGGGCCGACTCCGACACGGCCGGCGCCTCTGCTAAGCGCGGCATCAACGAGGACGTCGTCCGGGACATCTCCGCGAAGAAGTCCGAGCCCGAGTGGATGACGAAGCTCCGCCTCAAGGGCCTCAGGCTCTTCGAGAAGAAGCCCATGCCGAACTGGGGCTCGGACCTGTCGGGCATCGACTTCGACAACATCAAGTACTTCGTGCGCTCCACCGAGAAGCAGGCGGAGTCCTGGGAGGACCTGCCCGAGGACATCAAGAACACGTACGACAAGCTCGGCATCCCCGAGGCGGAGAAGCAGCGCCTCGTGGCCGGTGTCGCGGCCCAGTACGAGTCCGAGGTGGTCTACCACCAGATCCGTGAGGACCTGGAGGAGCAGGGCGTCATCTTCCTCGACACCGACACCGCGCTCAAGGAGCACCCGGAGCTCTTCAAGGAGTACTTCGGCACGGTCATCCCGGTCGGCGACAACAAGTTCGCGTCGCTGAACACCGCGGTGTGGTCCGGCGGCTCCTTCATCTACGTGCCGAAGGGCGTGCACGTCGAGATCCCGCTCCAGGCCTACTTCCGCATCAACACGGAGAACATGGGCCAGTTCGAGCGGACCCTGATCATCGTCGACGAGGGCGCCTACGTGCACTACGTCGAGGGGTGCACGGCCCCGATCTACAAGTCGGACTCGCTGCACAGCGCCGTGGTCGAGATCATCGTCAAGAAGAACGCCCGCTGCCGTTACACGACCATCCAGAACTGGTCGAACAACGTCTACAACCTGGTCACCAAGCGCGCCGTGGCGTACGAGGGCGCGACCATGGAGTGGATCGACGGCAACATCGGCTCCAAGGTGACGATGAAGTACCCGGCCGTCTACCTGATGGGCGAGCACGCCAAGGGCGAGACCCTCTCCATCGCCTTCGCGGGCGAGGGCCAGCACCAGGACGCCGGCTCCAAGATGGTCCACATGGCGCCGAACACCTCGTCGAACATCGTGTCGAAGTCCGTGGCGCGTGGCGGCGGCCGTACGTCCTACCGCGGTCTCGTCGAGATCGGCGAGGGCGCCCACGGCTCCAAGTCGAACGTGCTGTGCGACGCGCTGCTCGTCGACACCATCTCCCGCTCCGACACGTACCCCTACGTGGACGTCCGTGAGGACGACGTGTCCATGGGCCACGAGGCCACCGTCTCCAAGGTCAGCGACGACCAGCTCTTCTATCTGATGAGCCGTGGCATGACCGAGTTCGAGGCGATGGCGATGATCGTGCGCGGCTTCGTCGAGCCCATCGCGAAGGAGCTGCCCATGGAGTACGCCCTCGAGCTCAACCGGCTGATCGAGCTGCAGATGGAAGGCGCGGTCGGTTAAGAACCGCCGCCCGGGCAAGCAGCTAGCGAAATCTGACGTAGGAAGAGAGCAGACCGACAGCCATGGCTGAGGCTCAGAACATCCCGGTGGGGTCCACCACCGCCGGACAGATCGCGGTGGCCGCCGAGTCGACCGTCGCCACGCGCATGAGCGCGCCCGCGTCCTTCGACGTCGCGGACTTCCCGGTCCCGCACGGTCGCGAGGAGGAGTGGCGGTTCACGCCGCTGGAGCGGCTGCGCGGCCTGCACGACGGCACCGCCGTCGCGACGGGCGGTGGCGTGAAGGTCGCCGTCGAGGCCCCTGAAGGCGTCACCGTCGAACTCGTGGACCGCGACGACCCGCGCCTCGGGAAGGCGGGCACCCCGGTGGACCGGGTCGCCGCCCAGGCGTACTCCGCGTTCGAGAAGGCCGGCGTGGTCACCGTCCCCAAGGAGACGGTCCTCACCGAGCCGATCCGCATCGCGGTGCACGGCGAGGGCGGGGTGTCCTACGGCCACCAGGTCATCGAGCTGGGCGCGTTCGCCGAGGCCGTCGTCGTCATCGACCACACCGGCGACGCCGTGATCGCCGCCAACGTCGACTACGTCCTCGGGGACGGCGCGAAGCTGACCGTCGTCTCCGTCCAGGACTGGGACGACAAGGCCGTGCACGTGGCCCAGCACAACGCCCTCGTCGGCCGTGACGCGAGCTTCAAGTCCGTCGTGGTGACCTTCGGCGGCGACCTCGTCCGCCTCCACCCGCGCGTGACGTACGCCGGCCCGGGCGCCGAGGCCGAGCTGTTCGGTCTGTACTTCACGGACGCCGGCCAGCACCACGAGCACCGTCTGCTGGTCGACCACAACGTGCCGCACTGCAAGTCCAACGTCGTCTACAAGGGCGCCCTCCAGGGCGAGGCCGCGCACGCCGTGTGGATCGGCGACGTGCTCATCGAGGCCAAGGCCGAGGGCACCGACACCTACGAGATGAACCGCAACCTGGTTCTCACGGACGGCGCGCGCGTCGACTCGGTGCCGAACCTGGAGATCGAGACCGGCGAGATCGTCGGCGCCGGCCACGCCTCGGCCACCGGCCGCTTCGACGACGAGCAGCTCTTCTACCTGATGGCCCGCGGCATCCCGGCCGACGAGGCCCGTCGCCTGGTGGTCCGCGGCTTCTTCGCCGAGCTGGTCCAGCAGATCGGCGTGGCCGACATCGAGGAACGGCTGCTCGGAAAGATCGAGACCGAGCTGGAGGCCACGGTCTGATGGCCTACCTACGCGCCTGTGGACTGAGCGAGCTGGAGGAGGACACCCCGAAGCGGGTGGAGCTCGACGGCACGCCGGTCTCGGTCGTCCGTACCGAGGGGGAGGTGTTCGCCGTTCACGACATCTGCTCCCACGCGAACGTCTCGCTCTCCGAGGGCGAGGTGGAGGACTGTCAGATCGAGTGCTGGCTGCACGGTTCCTCGTTCGACCTGCGCACCGGCAAACCGTCCGGCCTTCCCGCGACGCGACCCGTCCCCGTATACCCCGTAAAGATCGAAGGGGACGACGTGCTCGTCTCCCTCACCCAGGAGTCCTGAGGCACCCATGGCAACGCTTGAAATCCGAGACCTGCACGTCACCGTCGAGGCCGACAACGCCACGAAGGAGATCCTCAAGGGCGTCGACCTCACCGTGAAGCAGGGCGAGACGCACGCCATCATGGGCCCCAACGGCTCCGGCAAGTCGACGCTCGCCTACTCGCTCGCGGGTCACCCGAAGTACACGATCACCGGCGGCACCGTCACCCTCGACGGCGAGGACGTCCTGGAGATGTCCGTCGACGAGCGCGCCCGCGCCGGCCTGTTCCTCGCGATGCAGTACCCGGTCGAGGTCCCCGGTGTCTCCGTGTCGAACTTCCTGCGCACCTCCGCCACCGCGATCCGCGGCGAGGCCCCCAAGCTCCGTCTGTGGGTCAAGGAGGTCAAGGAGGCCATGCAGCGCCTCAACATGGACACCTCCTTCGCCGAGCGCAACGTCAACGAGGGCTTCTCCGGCGGTGAGAAGAAGCGCCACGAGATCCTCCAGCTGGAGCTGCTGCGGCCGAAGGTCGCGATCCTCGACGAGACGGACTCCGGTCTGGACGTCGACGCCCTGCGCATCGTCTCCGAGGGCGTCAACCGCGTCCGCGAGACCGGCGAGGTCGGCACCCTGCTGATCACGCACTACACGCGCATCCTGCGCTACATCAAGCCCGACTTCGTCCACGTCTTCTCGGCCGGCCGCATCGTCGAGTCCGGCGGCGCCGAGCTCGCCGACAAGCTGGAGAACGAGGGCTACGAGGCATACACGAAGGGTGGCGTATCCGCGTGACACAGCTGCCGGGCCTCCTCGACGTCGAGGCGATCCGCAAGGACTTCCCCATCCTGGATCGACAGATCCACGACGGCAAGAAGCTCGTGTACCTGGACAACGCGGCGACCTCGCAGAAGCCGCGCCAGGTGCTGGACGCTCTCAGTGACTACTACGAGCGCTACAACGCCAACGTCCACCGCGGTGTGCATGTGCTCGCCGAGGAGGCCACGGCGCTGTACGAGGGCGCGCGCGACAAGGTCGCCGCGTTCGTGAACGCGCCGAGCCGCGACGAGGTGATCTTCACCAAGAACGCCTCCGAGTCGCTCAACCTCGTGGCCAACATGCTCGGCTGGGCCGACGAGCCCTACCGGGTCGACCACGAGACCGAGATCGTCATCACCGAGATGGAGCACCACTCCAACATCGTGCCGTGGCAGCTGCTGGCGCAGCGCACGGGCGCGAAGCTGAAGTGGTTCGGCCTGACCGACGACGGCCGGCTCGACCTCTCGAACATCGACGAGATCATCACCGAGAAGACGAAGATCGTCTCCTTCGTGCTGGTGTCGAACATCCTCGGCACGGTCAACCCCGTCGAGGCGATAGTGCGCCGCGCGCAGGAGGTCGGCGCGCTGGTGTGCATCGACGCCTCGCAGGCCGCGCCGCACATGCCGATGGACGTGCAGGCCCTCCAGGCCGACTTCGTGGCCTTCACCGGCCACAAGATGTGCGGCCCGACCGGCATCGGCGTCCTCTGGGGCCGCCAGGAGCTGCTCGAGGACCTGCCCCCGTTCCTCGGCGGCGGCGAGATGATCGAGACCGTGTCGATGCACTCGTCGACGTACGCCCCGGCGCCGCACAAGTTCGAGGCGGGCACCCCGCCGATCGCGCAGGCGGTCGGTCTGGGCGCGGCCGTCGACTACCTGTCCGCGATCGGCATGGACAAGATCCTCGCCCATGAGCACGCGCTCACCGAGTACGCGGTGCGCAGGCTCGGCGACGTCCCCGGCCTGCGGATCATCGGCCCGACGACGGCCGAGGACCGGGGCGCGGCGATCTCCTTCACGCTCGGCGACATCCACCCGCACGACGTGGGCCAGGTGCTCGACGAGCAGGGCATCGCGGTCCGGGTGGGCCACCACTGCGCCCGTCCCGTCTGCCTGCGCTACGGAATTCCCGCGACCACACGAGCGTCGTTCTATCTGTACTCCACGACGGCCGAGATCGACGCCCTGGTCGACGGTCTGGAGCACGTACGGAACTTCTTCGGCTGAGGGGTTGGCGAGCGAGCGCATGAAGCTGGACTCGATGTACCAGGACGTCATCCTGGACCACTACAAGCACCCGCACGGGCGTGGTCTGCGCGATGGCGACGCCGAGGTGCACCACGTGAACCCGACGTGCGGCGACGAGATCACCCTGCGGGTGAAGTACGACGGCACGAGGATCGAGGACGTCAGTTACGAGGGCCAGGGCTGTTCCATCAGCCAGGCCAGCGCGTCCGTGCTGAACGACCTGCTGGTCGGCAAGGACCTGGCCGACGCGCAGAAGATCCAGGAGACCTTCCTGGAGCTGATGCAGTCCAAGGGGAAGATCGAGCCCGACGACGCGATGGAGGAGGTGCTGGAGGACGCGGTCGCGTTCGCCGGCGTCTCCAAGTACCCGGCCCGGGTCAAGTGCGCCCTCCTCAGCTGGATGGCGTGGAAGGACGCGACGGCCCAGGCGCTGGGCGCCGACGCCGACGTCGAAAGGAAGACGGCATGAGCGAGACCCTGGAGATGAAGCCGGCCTCCGAGGAGGAGGTCCGCGAGGCCCTGTACGACGTGGTCGACCCGGAACTGGGCATCGACGTCGTCAACCTCGGACTCATCTACGGCATCCACATCGACGACGCGAACATCGCGACGATCGACATGACCCTGACCTCCGCGGCCTGCCCGCTGACGGACGTCATCGAGGACCAGGCCAAGTCCGCCACGGACGGCATCGTCAACGAGCTGCGCATCAACTGGGTCTGGATGCCCCCGTGGGGCCCCGACAAGATCACCGACGACGGCCGCGAGCAGCTGCGCGCGCTCGGCTTCAACGTCTGAGGCTGCAACGTCCGAGAGCCCCTGCGCACTCGGTGTGCGAAAGCGGCGGCGCCCCGACCGGGGCGCCGCCGCTTTTCCGTGTGCGTCCGTGCTGCACCGGCACCGGGACTCAGCCCAGCGGGCTCACCAGCCGGAAGGAGAAGTCGGCCCGGTTCGTCGTGTTGTAGCCCCACGGGTCCAGGCGCAGCCCGAAGTCCTTGTGGCGCAGCGCGTAGTTGGGGTAGTTCACCGACTGCAGCAGTACCGCGCCCGGCTCCCCCGAGTAGCCGGGGCAGAAGGTGGCGTCCTGCCGGAACAGCGAGGAGCCGTCGTTGTAGTCGGCGCGCAGGACGAAGTTGCGGTGGCGCAGGTACCGGCCGTCGTGCGTCGCGAACGAGATGCAGGAGCTGTCGGACAGCCCGCTGACCACGTGGAAGGTGGAGTCCTCGCGGGACTCCGAGCCGCGCGGCGCGTCGAGCTTCACCAGCGAACCGCTCACGTGCCAGTAGCGGTCGGGGTAGTTGACCGCCTGTACTGACCGTTCGTCACCGGAGGCCGGCGGGCCGGACGGCTTCCCGGGCGCGTGCGCCGAGGGGGCGGCCGAGACGCCCGGCGAGGAACTGCCCTGCGGCCGTGGGGAGGAGGACGCCTCCGGCGAGGCCGACGCCGAGGGGGACGCGGACGTGTGCTTCTTCCCCGTCGGTGTCGGGGACCCGCTGGCGGAGGGCGAGGCGAAGGAGATGAGGCCGCCGGCCGTCTCGTCGTCCGACAGCGTCTGCTGCCGGCCGGCCTCGGACTTCTGTTCAACGGGCCTGTCGTTCAAGGCGATCGCGGTCACGCACGCCAGGACGGTGGCGACGGCGAGGCCGCCGGCCAACCACAGGCGCCGCGTTCCGGGGGCCCGGGAGGTGTCCGGGGCCCAGCCGTTCTCCCAGGGTTGCTCCTGGGACGGCCGGGACTTGTCTTCTGGCATGCGCTGTTCCTCCAGCGGCGTCCCGGCTGCAAGAGCCGGTGAGTGAACGGTGAAACAGTAGTGGAAGCTGTGGCTCGCGTTCATCCGTTTGGGCGAGCGCTTTCCATAACGCTTTCGAATCTCCCGCCACTTGGGCGCGAGCGGCGGGCGTCCGGTGCGCCGGTGTGTGCCGATGTGCGTGCGGATGCGTGCCGATGCCTGCCGTTGTGCGTACCGGGGCGTACGCACGGGTGCGCACCCATGTGTACGGGGCGGGCGTCGGCGGGGACGGTTGCGCGCATCCATGTGTACGTGCGTACGCATCGTTGTGTACGCTTGTACGCATGGGATACCTGACACTCGCCGGCGCCATCGCCGCCGAGGTGGCCGCGACGACGGCCATGAAGTACAGCGAGGGCTTCAGCAAGCTCTGGCCCGCGCTGCTGACGGCCGTCGGCTACCTGCTGTCCTTCCTCCTCCTCGCGCAGACGCTGAAGACCGTCGGGATCGGCACCGCCTACGCGATCTGGGCCGGGGCCGGCACCGCGGCCATCGCCCTCATCGGGCTCGTCCTGTTCGGGGAGGCCCTGACGCCCGTCAAGATCGCGGGAGTTCTGCTGATCGTCGGGGGAGTGGTCCTGCTGAACCTGGGCGGTGCGCACTGATGGCCCGCCGCTACGATCCCGAGCGGCGCCAGCGGATCATCGACGCGGCGATCCGGGTCGTCGGGGCGAAGGGGCTGGCCGGCCTGAGCCACCGCTCGGTCGCGGCCGAGGCCGACGTCCCGCTCGGCTCCACGACGTACCACTTCGCCACCCTCGACGAGCTGATGACCGCCGCCCTGCGGCAGGCCAGCGAGGGTTTCGCCAAAGCGGTCGCGGCGCACGGCGGACTGACGGACGCCCGCGTCGACCTGCCGACGGAACTGGCCGGACTGCTCGGCGAGTGGCTGGCCGGCGACCGCACCGGCGTCGAGCTGGAGTACGAGCTCTACCTGGCCGCCCTGCGCCGCCCGGCGCTGCGCCCCGTCGCCGCGGAGTGGGCCGAGGACCTCGCCGCTCTGCTCGCCCGCCGTACCGACCCCCGCACCGCGCGGGCCCTGGTCGCGCTGATGGACGGCATCTGCCTCCAGGTCCTGCTGACGGACTCCCCCTATGACGAGGAGTACACCCGGGAGGTCCTGGCCCGGCTGCTCGTCCCCGCTCGTCCGGGCGCCGCACGCCGCTGAACACCGTCCCGTCCCGTGGCGGGCCCGGTCCCGGCGGGCCGGCGCGCCCGGCGCTTCCTCACCGGGCTACGAGGTCGCGCACCGCCTCCAGGGCCGCCGCCACGCTGCCCGCGATGTCCGTGACCGGGTACTGCACATGGCGCACGACCCGTTCCCGGTCGACGATCAGGGTCAGCCGCTTCAGCCGGCTCGCCCCGGCGGCCCGGAACGTCGGCAGGCGCAGGGCGCTGATCAGCGTCAGGTCCGCGTCGGAGAGGAGCGGGAAGCCGAGCCGCTCCATCTCGGCGAACGCCCGCTGCTCGTCCGGACGTTGGGTGGAGACCCCGTGCACCGCGGCGCCCGCCGCGCGGAACCCGGCCAGACGGTCGCGGTAGGTGCGCGACTCCAGGGTGCAGCCCGACGTGCCCGGGATGTCGGTCCAGCCCGGCGGATAGCCGTCGGGGCGGGCGTAGGCGCCGGGAAAGCAGTAGAGAACGGTGCAGGAGGCGTCGTCCGGCACCGGATCGCGCGGAGTCCCCCGGTCGTCGACCAGCCGGAGCGCGGGAAGCCGTGCGCCCACGAGGGCGTGCACACGCCGCGCCTCGGCGGACGTCTCCTCGGCCGTGGCCGTGGCGCTGCCGTCGCCGAGGATCCAGGTGTCGCCCCAGTCCTGGAGGGCGACCAGGACCGGCAGCAGGGCCCGGCCGCGCGGAGTGAGCCGGTACTCGTACCGCGGCGGGCGGTCCTGGTACGGCACCCGGCTGAGCACGTCCGCCTCGACCAGCAGGCGCAGCCGCTCCGTCAACACCTTCCGGGACAGGCCGAGTTCGCGCTGGAGCTCGTCGAACCGGTGCACGCCGCGCGCGGTGTCCCGGACGATCAGCAGGGTCCACCAGTCCCCGACGACGTCCAGGGACTGCGCGATGGCGCAGCCGGAGTCCTCCAGACTCGTCCTGCGCGCCATGTGCCCCGCCCTCCTTCTCCCGGCCGTCCCCGGCTCGCCGGGCTGCTCCCGGCCCTCTCGCAGAGGTGGCAGCGGCCATGCTGACACAGTTGGTTCCCAAGGGGAACTCAGCAGGCGGGCGGGGTCCCGCGGCCCGCCTCCTGAGACACCGCTGTGCGGGTTGGCCTCTGCGGCCCCCCGCCGGTTAGGTTGCCCGTATGACCGACACGACTGCTCCTCGCACCACCGGCGCCGCGGCCACCGGCCTCGCCACGATCGCCGCCGACGGCACTGTTCTCGACACCTGGTTCCCCGCGCCCGCGCTCGTCGCCGAGCCGGGCCCGTCCGGCACCGAGCGGCTGTCCGCCGGCCAGGCCGTGGAGCTCCTCGGCGAGGCCGCCGCGAAGGCGATCGGCCCGGACGCCCGCCGGGGCGTCGAGGTGGTCGCGGTCCGCACGGTCATCGCCTCCCTCGACGACAAGCCGCTCGACGCGCACGACGTCTACCTGCGTCTGCACCTGCTCTCCCACCGGCTGGTCAAGCCGCACGGGCAGAGCCTGGACGGCATGTTCGGCCACCTCGCCAACGTCGCCTGGACCTCGCTCGGCCCGGTCGCCGTCGACGACGTCGAGAAGGTCCGACTGAACGCCCGCGCCGAGGGACTGCACCTCCAGGTCACGTCCATCGACAAGTTCCCGCGTATGACGGACTACGTCGCCCCGAAGGGCGTCCGCATCGCCGACGCCGACCGGGTCCGCCTCGGCGCGCACCTCGCCGAGGGCACCACGGTCATGCACGAGGGCTTCGTCAACTTCAACGCCGGCACCCTCGGCACCTCGATGGTCGAGGGCCGCATCTCCGCGGGCGTCATCGTCGGCGACGGCTCCGACATCGGCGGCGGCGCGTCCACCATGGGCACGCTGTCCGGCGGCGGCAATGTGATCATCTCCATCGGCGAGCGCTGCCTCATCGGCGCGGAGGCGGGCGTCGGCATCGCCCTCGGCGACGAGTGCGTCGTCGAGGCCGGCCTCTACGTCACCGCCGGCACCCGCGTCACCATGCCCGACGGCCAGATCGTCAAGGCCCGCGAGCTCTCCGGCGCCTCGAACATCCTCTTCCGCCGCAACTCGGTCACCGGCGCGGTCGAGGCCCGCCCGAACAACGCGGTCTGGGGCGGCCTGAACGAGATCCTCCACAGCCACAACTGATCACCGCGGTCGCGGCCCGCGGCCGCCCCGCGGTGACGCCTGGGACGTGGGCGTCGTCGGCTCATTCGTCCTGGCGGGTCGTGGCGCATGTGTCCGTGGGCGCGTTCGTGGTGTCGTCGGCGGCTGCCGCCCCGGCGTGCGCCGGGGCGGGTGCGTCGGCAGCGGCGCTCGCGGACGCCCGCCGTGCGCGCTGTGCCCGCAGTGCCGCCCTCGCGGTGGCGGCATCCCGCTGCACCCGCTCCGTCAGCAGGCGTGTCCGAGCCTCGCGCTCCGCGCCGGGCAGGCCGGTGAGGCCGAGCCTGGCGTCACGTTCCTCCTGGGACACGCCGCCCCTCCTCCCCCCGGCCGCTTTCGGGCGGTGTCGACGACGGTCCCGGTGCCGCCTGCCGGGGGAGGGCGTCGCCTCCGGTCGGCAGGCCGGCGGCGAACGCGGCCAGCGCCGTGAAGTCCTCGGCCCGCAGGCCCACGCGGGGGTCGACGTGGTGCAGCAGGGCCGGTCCCGGGTGGTGGGCGGTGACGTACGCCGAGTCGGCGGACGACTGTTCGTCGTCGACCCAGGCGAACGGTCGGCCTGCCGCGTGCGTGACGATCGACTCCGTCTTCCATTGGACGCCGTCGGACCGGTGGGCGAAAAGCACCGCGCCGAAGTCGACGTACGGCAGCTCGGGCAGGCCGACCACGGGGGCGATCCAGCGGTTGGCCTCCGCCATCCAGGTCGTGGCCCAGCACAGCTCGTAGGGGAGACGGAGCAGAGCGGCGCCGTGCTCCGGGTGCAGCCACACCCGCAGGGGGCGCGGCCGGCCCACGGACGCCCTGATCGTCGTATAGCCCGCAGGTCGCTTCGTCGGGCGCGCGGCATACGGATTGAGGGGACCGTCGACGTCGAGGTAGAGCAGCGGCCGGCTCATGGGGCCACCGTACGCAACACCGCCGCACGTGCGCCGGGGAATTCCCGGCACCTGTGAGTCTGTGGGGGAGTGGCCGCCCGAGCGCTCGGAGCCGCCGCGCTGCAGGACCACTGCGCGGCACCGGTTGGCGGGCAGGTCGGCTGGCGGGCCGGCGGGCAGGCCGAAGGGGGCGCGGGCCGTCGGGCCGGGTCCGCCGGGAGGCCGGGCCGCGTGCTCGGGGGCGATCAGGTCGTCAGGCCGTCAGGCGCTCGTGGGCCGCGCGCAGACCGGCGAGGGTGTCGCGGCCGGCGGGTCGCAGCGGCGGGCGGACCGGCCCGGCCGGCAACCCCAGATCGCCGAGCAGTGCCTTGGCGGTGACGGCCCCGGGCAGACCCGACGCCATCATCGACTCCACCAGCTCCGCAGTCCCGCGCTGGAGCCGGGCTGCTTCGGCGGTGTCGCCCGCGTCGAACGCGTCCAGGACGGCGCGCATCCGCTCCGGGGCCACGTTGGCGACCGTGCTGACGTAACCGGCCGCGCCCACCGCGTACAGGGCGAGGTTGTGTTCGTCGCAGCCCGCGTAGTACGCCAACGCGGTGCGGGCGAGCACCTTGTGCGCGCCGAGGAAGTCGGCGGAGCAGTCCTTGACCGCGACGATCCTCGGGTGCTCGGCGAGTCGGATCAGCGTGTCCGGCTCGATCCGGACGCCGGTGCGGCCGGGGATGTCGTACAGCATCACGGGCAGCCCGCAGGCGTCCGCGACGTCCCGGAAGTACGCCTCCAGGGCGTCCTGCGGAGGCAGGCTGTAGTACGGGCCGACCACCAGAACGCCGTCCGCGCCCGCCTTCTCGGCGTCCGACGCCAGCTCCAGGGTGTGCCGGGTGTCGAAGGTGCCCACTCCCGTCACGATCGACGCCCGCTCGCCCACGGCCTCCCGCACCGCCCGCACCAGGTCCGCCTTCTCGGTGTCCGAGGTGGTCGGCGACTCGCCCGTGGTGCCGGAGAGCACCAGCCCGTCGCAGCCCGCGGACACCAGCCGGTCCGCCAGTAGCTGCGCGCCGTCGAGGTCGAGCCCGCCCGAGCCGGTGAAGGGGGTGACCATCGCGCAGAGCGCACGTCCGAAGACGGGGCCCCGGGTGGGAGCAAGGGCGAAGGCGCGGGCCGGGGGCGGTGAGGGCTTCGTCATGCGAGTAGTCTCGGCTGGGTCACAGTGAAGCTCCACTTAATTCTTCTGCGAGATATGTGTAAGTAGTGCTACGAGGTGGAGGTGTCCGCAGTGCCGTAGAGGCGATCCGGCGCAGGGATGGCGGAGGGCGGCGGGGGTACCCGGAGGGCTCGGAATCCGCAGGAGGCGGCGGGCCGTGAGCGGGTCGCGCCGCCCGCCCCGAAGTGCTTCTCGGCGGGTATCGGGGCCGACGTCGCCGAGACAGGGAGAGGGTGCGCCGATGACGCACAGGACGACGGCCGGCCTGCGCCGGCAGATCGAGCGAACCGGACGGCAACTGGGTTCGGCGGCTGGGGAGTTGGTCACCCGTGCCGATGTGCGCGGCCGTGCCGGCGCCCGCGCCGCCGACCTCCTGGACCGGGCCGGCGCGGTGAGCGTGCAACTGCGCAGCACGGCGTCCCAGGCCGGGCGGCACGTGCGGGAACGGGCGGGCCGTCCCCGTCGTGCGGGGGAGGGGCCCGCGAGCCGCGCAAACGCCCTGGCGGCCCTGGCGCAGATGCCGTCACGCCGCCCGGCGCGCACCCTGCACACCCCGCACACGCCGCGTACCCCGCGTACCGGACACGCCATCCGCGCCGCCGGCACCGCGCACGCCGACGTCCGGTTCGCGCTGCGGCGTCGGCGGCCGGCGGTGCTCGCGGGGGCGGCCGCCGTGACGCTGGTCGCGGCCGCGGCTGTCGGGAGGAATCGCCTGAGGCGGTGACCGGGCCGGCGGCCTAGCTCGCCTACGCGCGGACCGCTGCACGCGGGCCACTGCCCGCGGACCGTTACCTGCTGCCCGCGGACCGCCCCCGCGGACGATCACCTGCGGACCGCAGTCCGCAGTCCGCCGCCCGCAGCCCGCCGCCCGCGGACCACGACTCGCGCGGACCATGCCCCGCGGACCTTCGCCGTTTCGGCCCACCGAGGCCCGGCGCCCCGACCATCGGGTGCCGGGCCTCGGGCCTGCTCGCCGCCCGACCCGCGGGACGCCATGCCGACGCCACGCCCCCAACCGAAAACTCGAATCCCCTGGACAAAAAAAGTGTTCGGTGAGACGGTGGACGCATGCTGGACGTCACCGTGATCGAGGACCCCGAGGCCGCAGCCGCCTCCCTGGACCCCATACGGGCCCGACTGCTCGCCGAGCTGGCCGCCGGACCCGCGTCGGCCGCGATGCTGGCCGGGAAGGTCGGGCTGCCGCGGCAGAAGGTGAACTACCACCTGAAGTCGCTGGAGCGGCACGGCCTGGTCGAGCTGGCCGGCGAGCGGCGCAAGGGCAACGTCACCGAGCGGCTGATGCGGGCGACCGCGGCGTCGTACGTGATCTCGCCGCTCGCCCTCGCCCAGGTGCAGCCCGACCCGGACCGCTTCCGCGACCAGCTCTCCGCCCGATGGATGCTCGCCCTCGGCGCCCGGCTGGTCAGGGACGTCGGTTCGCTGATCACCGGGGCCGCCAAGGCCCGCCGGCAGCTGGCGACCTTCGCTCTGGACGGTGAGGTGCGCTTCGCCTCCGCGGTCGAACGGGCCGCGTTCATCCAGGAGTTGACGGCCGGCGTCGGCGAGTTGATCCGCAAGTACGACGCCCCTGACGCGGAGGGCGGCCGCGATCACCGGATCGTCGTCGCCGTGCATCCGACGGTCAAGGACCAGCAGCAGACCCCCGAACTGGACCGATAGGCAGCAGGAGCTCACCATGTCCAAGGAATTCGAGATCGTCAGCGAGTTCGAGGTCGACGCCACCCCGGAGCAGGTGTGGGAGGCCGTCACGCACGGCACCGGCGCCTATCTGTGGCCGATGGACCCGCCCGAGCCGCGGGTGGGCGGTACCGCCGCCTTCGGTTCGACCGTCACCGCCTGGGACCCGCCGCACCACCTCACCGTCCGCAGCGAGGACGTCGGGTTCGACATCCAGAGCGTGAACCAGCTCGAGCACGTCATCGAGGGGCGCGACGGCGGCCGGCGGGCCTGGGTGCGCTATGTGCACAGCGGTGTCTTCACGGACGACTGGGACAACCAGTACGACGGCGCGGCCAAGCACACCGACTTCTATCTGCACACCCTGCGCGAGTACCTCACGCACTTCGCGCCCCGCCCGGTGACGTTCGCCTCGGCCGAGGGTCCCGGCGCGTCGGCCACCGCCGGCGCCCTCGCCGAGGTCGGCGCGGCGCTCGGCCTCTCGGCGGACGACGCCCAGGGCGCCCGGGTGACCGTGCGCGGGCCGCAGGAGTTCGACGCCGTGCTGGACTACCGCAACCCGTACTTCGTCGGACTGCGCACCGGCACCGCCCTCATCCGTGTCTTCGGCCGCGGCCGCTGGGGCGCGCCGGTCGGCGTCAGCGTCCATGACTTCGCGCCGGACGCCGACGCCGAGGCTACGGGGAAGGCGTGGCAGGGCTGGCTGAACGGCGTGTTCAGCCGGCCCTGACCGCGCCGTGGATCACGGCTCGAAGCGCAGCACCTGCGGGTCGTGGTCGCTGATCTGGTCGTGGAACTCCGAGTTGATGTGCACGCTGTCGTACGCGAAGCCGCAGCCGCGCCGGATCGACGGGCTCACCAGGATCTGGTCCAGGACCTGCTGGTTGCCCTGGTAGTCGTAGCTGTACCGCTCGCTGCGGGGCAGCGACTTGATCGCCGACCACAGGGCGCCGTCGCTCTCGAGGATCTGCGCGGTGCCGGAGAACTCGAAGTCGTTGATGTCGCCGAGCGCGACGACGTCCGCGTTCTTCTGCACCGCGAGGATGTCCTTGACGAACGCGTTGACCAGCGTCGCCTGCTGGTGGCGCTGGACCTCCGAGCTGCGCGCCACCGGCTGGTACTGCGAGGTCAGCCCCTGGTCGCCGCCCTTGGAGTTGAAGTGGTTGGCGATCACGAAGACCGTGCGGCCACGGAAGACGAACTCGCCGGCCAGCGGCTTGCGGCTGTTGGCCCACGCCGCGTCGGCGGGGGCGATCCGGCCGGGCGAGGCGCTGAGCTGCGCCTTGCCGTGCACCTTGGAGACGGCGACGGCCGTGGTGGAGTCGCCGCCCGCGCGGTCGGTGAAGGACACCCGCTGCGGGTTGAACAGGAACACCTGGCGGATGTTCCCGCCCGGCTCGCCGCCGTCCGCGTTGTTCACGGGGTCGATCGAGCGCCAGTCGTACTTCGGGCCGCCGGCGGCCACGATCGCGTCGATCAGCTTGCCGACCGTCACGTCGGCGGCGACCGTGCCGTCGTTCGTCGCGCCGTTGTCGTCCTGGATCTCCTCCAGGGACACGATGTCGGGCGACTTCAGGTTGTTCACGATCGCGGCGGCGTGCTCCTCGAACGTGGCGTCCGACGGGTCGAGGTTCTCGACGTTGTACGTGGCGACCGCCAGCTCGCCCTTCCTCTGCTTCTGCGTCGTCTCCCGCTGCAGACCGCCGCTCTTGAGCGCGCCGAGCTGGTTGGCGACGAGCGTGTAGCCGCCGAACTGGTTGTAGTCCAGCGGGCCCGCGGTGACGCCGCCGAGGGTGTCGCCGACGTTCGCGACGGGGAAGTCGGCCGTCGCGCCGAGCGACTGGATCTGCAGCCGGCCGGTGTTCTGCGACGTGTAGGAGCCGTACAGCGTGCCGCCGCTGCGGCTGGTGTTCTCCCGCGGCTTCACCGTGACCCACAACTCGGTGTACGGGTCGGTCGCGGTGACCACGCGGGCGTCGGCGACCTGGACGTTCATGCCCTCGAGGGACTCGTAGTAGTCCAGGGCGTAGGTGCCGGGCCGCAGCGTCAGGCCGTTGATCGAGTTGGCCGCCGCCGCGTCGCCGGCCGGGGTGTAGGCGGCCGGGACCGACCGCGCGTTCACGACGGTCGCCGCCGGGACCGCGTTGCCGCTGGACAGGACCGTCACCGTCGGCTTGGTGATCTCCGTGATCGACTGGTTGCCGGTGGACGTGCCGCCGGGCACGAACTCCGACACCGTGCCGGTGACCGTGACGGAGTCGCCGACGGCGACCTTGGGGGCGGAGCTGGTGAAGACGAAGACGCCCTCACTGGTGGCCGGGTCGGCGTCCGGATTCGGATCCTGGATCCAGAACCCCTTGGACGAACCGTAGGTGCGCACGCCGGTGACGATTCCGGCCACACCCGTGACCGCCTTGCCGGCGTACGGCGATATCCGGGTGGTGCCCTGGATGTCGTGGATGGCGACCGTCTCCGCGTGCGCGGGGGCGGACAGGGCGACGGTGGAGGCCGCGGAACACACTGCGGCGACGGTGAGCGCGGCGAGACGCGCGGACTTCTTGCTCGGCAACGGAATCCCTCCGGGGACGTACGTGAGCGCCGGGACGAGGGTGGAGCAGGGACGCTGGGGCCGCGACCGGTGGGGCGGTCCGCGACGCGCGTAGAAAATACAGTGAACACATGTCCATCGGATTTCTACGCGCGTCAATCTCCTGCCTGGTCAGGCCACTTGTCAAGGTTTCGGCCATGTACTGCACCTGACCGGGAGATGAACCGGGCGGCATGCGTGCATATCCGTCTAGGCTGAGTGGCCCAGTGCCCACAGCGGGCCGGTGGCACGAAGCGCCTAGGAGAACCAGCCGATGTCAGACAGCTCCCCCCTGCCGCCGGTGCGCCTGCACCCCGAAGCGGAGCTGGCGCGCGACGCGCTGTCCACGCCGTTGCTCTCCCGGGCCGTGTCGCTCGCCCGCTGGGCCGGGCCCGACACCCGGGTCGACGCCGGCGGCGGGCTCGTGGAGGAGCAACTGGCGCCCGCCGCCGAGTCCTTGGGGCTGACCGGGGAGGACGCCGCCGCCTACGCGAGCGAGGCCTGGCGGGTCGCCGTGGACGCCGGACTCGTGGAGATCGTCGACGAGGAGGCCGGCACCGTCGCGGCCGGTGAGGAACTGGCCCAGCTCACCGCCGGCTCCCCGCACGACGTCCTCGCCGTCTGGCTCGGCGCCCTGGAGACCGTGCTCGCCGACGCGGCCGTCCCCGACCTGGACGAGCTCATGGACGCGATGGACGAGGGCGGCGAGGTCGACTTCTCCCGGCTCGACTGGAACCCCGAGGCCGAGGCCGAGTTCCTCGACGGCGTGCTCGGCAACCTCTACCTCCTCACCGCCAGCGAGGACGGCCCCGGCGACGGTCCCGTCCCGCTCCCCGCGCTCGCCGCCTCCATGCTCGTGCCCGGGGACATGGACGAGCCCACCAACGACGTCCTGGAGCAGGTCTCCGACGCGATGATGCGGCTCGACGACCAGTTCCGGCTCCTGGAGCCCATCGGCCTCGTCGCCTACCGCCCCGTCGACGAGGCCCTGATGGCGGACCCCGGCGAGGAGCCCGCCGCCCCGGTCGACGAGACCGACGTCTCCCGCTACGGCATGGTCCGCCTCACCCCGCTCGGCCTCTACGGCATGCGGGCCCGGCTGCTGGAGGCCGGCTTCGACGCCCCGGCCGTCGGCGACCTCGCCGACAAGGGCGCCGACGCCCTCCTCGACGGCAGCGCCGGCTACGGCTCGCGCGCCGCCCTCGCCGAGACCGAGCACTGGCTGGCCCGCCGCGAACCGCTCGCCGCCGCACGGGAGCTGCTGGCCGCCGCCCGCGGCTCGGACCCCGGCGCCCCACTGCGCCGGCTGCGCTGCCAGCAGGCCCTCTCCCTGCTCGGCGGTCAGGCCGAGCCCGCCGTCCGCGAGGTCCTCGACGACGCCGAACTCGGCGGACTGGCCCGCGTCTGGCTCAGTGAGCTCGGCGCGACGGACGTGCCCGCCCCCTCCGAGGACCTGGTCTTCTGGCTCACCATCGACACCCTGGCCGCACAGCTCGCCGCCGAGGGCAACTCCGAGGAGCTGCAGGCCCTCGTCGAAGGACTGGCGCAGCAGCACAGCGGGTTCTTCGCGGCCGCCTGGCGCGTCGACCACCCGGCCACCCCCGACGTCCTCGAGGCGATGGGACGCCTGCACCCCGACAAGCGCATCGCGAAGGAGGCCCGCAAGGCCGCCTTCAAGGCGCGTTCCCAGCAGGGCGGCTGACCGTCCGAGGGGGACCTCTTTGAGCTTCCGTGGCCTGATGCGTACGGATTCATGAAAGCGGGTCCCCCGAAGCCGCCTTCCGTTCAACCCCCGTTCAGGCATGGACGGGACGGTGACGCCGAACCGAGGTCCACCCCCCTCCCCGGCACTTCACCGTCTCAGGAGACACACCATGTCGCTCACCCGCAGGGACTTCGCCAGGCAGTCCGCGCTCACCGGCGCCGGAGTCGCGCTGGCGGGCAGCGTCGGCGCCCTCGCCAGCGCGCCGAACGCCCTCGCCGCCACGGACGCCGACCACACCGCGGACGCCGAACACGCCGCGGACGCGGCACGGGGTCCGGCGGCCGGCGGGCACCACGGGGTCGGCTACGGACCGCTGCTCCCCGACCCCCACGGCCTGCTCGCGCTGCCCGCCGGGTTCAAGTACCGCGTCATCACGTACAGCGGCAGGACCAAGCTGGAGTCCGGCGAGATCACCCCGTCCAACCACGACGGCACCGCCGCCTTCTGCGGCCCGCGCGGCGCGACCCTGCTCGTCAACAACCACGAGCTGAAGGGACCGCGCGCGGGCTGGCAGTACCCGGTCCCGCTCACCGAGGGCCTCGTCTACGACCCGGCGGCGGCCGGCGGCTGCACGGTCGTCGAGGTGCGCCCCGGCGGCCACGTCGCCGAGTGGGTCGGCATCGCCGGCACCTCCACCAACTGCGCGGGCGGCACCACGCCCTGGGGCACCTGGCTCACCGGCGAGGAGACCGAGGACAAGGCCGGCCAGAACGGCATGACCAAGGACCACGGCTACATCTTCGAGGTCGACCCCGCCGACCGCCGCGCCAACCGCGCCCCCGAGCCGATCAAGGCGTTCGGCCGCTACGCCCACGAGGCCGTCGTCATCGACCCCCGGCGCGGCCACGCCTACCTCACCGAGGACGCCTCGGGACCCAACGGCCTGCTCTTCCGCTGGACTCCGCCGGCCGGCTTCCACCACGGCCGCGGCAGGCTGCGCACCCTCGCCGACGACGCGGGCGTCCTGCAGGCCTTCAAGTGCTTCGACTCGAGCGGGAAGTTCGTCGACGACCTCTCCCGTGCCACGAAGACCGGCACGGTGTACGGCGTCGACTGGGTCGACGTCCCGGACCGGGACGCCCGCACGGTGTCCGTCCGCAAGCAGTTCACCGCCGGCCAGGTCACCCGCGCCCGCAAGCTCGAGGGCATGTGGTGGGCCGACGGCGGCACGTACATCGTCTCCTCCTACGCCCGTGACGAGAGCCCCGTGCAGCACGACGGCGCCGTCTGGTTCTACGACCCCAAGCGCCGCACGCTGACCCTGAAGGTGCTGCTCGGGGTGAACCCCGACCCGTCCGTCGACGGCGCCTTCGACGGCCCCGACAACATCACCGTCTCACCCTACGGCGGCCTCGTCATCGCCGAGGACGGCGAGGGCGTCCAGCACCTCTTCGGGGCCACCGACAGCGGCCGCACCTACCCCATCGCCCGCAACGAACTGAACATCGGCACCGAAGACAAGCCGGAGTACAGCGAGTTCACCGGGGTCACCTTCTCGCCCGACGGCCACACCCTGTACGCCAACATCCAGACGCCCGGAATCATGCTGGCGATCACCGGGCCGTGGAAGCGCCACAAGCGGTAAGCGGTGAACGGCATTTAATTCGCTCGCCCGTCCCGCGGCCCTCCTCCTAAAGTGATGCATGTCCAGGTGCGAAGGCAGGACCTACTTCCACTCTTAATGGGGAGGCCGCGGGTTCGAATCCCGCCGCCGGCACGACACGCCGGTGTAGCTCAGGGGCAGAGCACCTTGTCGGTTCCGCCGGCCTCGATCTCTGGACACCACAACTTCACAGCACCTTCCGGTGCGCGGGCTGCGGCTACTTCTCTCCAACAGAAACCGATGCCGCCGCCGAACTGATCTCGGGAGGCGCAGCATGAGGTGGGTGCCCGGTGCGCAGGCAACGGTTACTTCATTGGATCGGACGGTCGCGGGTTCGAGTCCCGTCATCGACTTCAGGTCGGTGTAGCTCAGTCGGGTAGAGCATCTGGCTAAGTCCGTCGCCGACCCCTGATCTCGGGCACCTTCCCTTTGCTGCGCCTCCCCGAAAAACGAGTCGCCGACCGGCGGACTCGATGAATGTCGAATTCGGGGGAATTCACCATGGCGCGTTTCAATGTCCGTGCCCGCAAGGCGCAGCCCACCTCGCCCGTGACCACCACGGGCCGCACGCTGGCCACCCACCAGGGCGGCCGCGGCCACGAGCGGGACGCCCGATCCGAGCTCTTCCTGCTGGCGGTGGCCAACTTCGTCTCCCAGCAGACCTTCTACGAGGCAGGCGAGGCCCGCGACGACCGCTTCGCCAAGCTGGTGCGCGAACTCGCCGTCAGCGACCCGGACTGGACGGCCGGCCTGCTCGGCTGGCTGCGCGGCGAGGGCAACCTCCGCACCGCAGCGCTCGTCGGCGCCGCCGAGTACGTCCACGCGCGGCTGGCGGCGGGCGCCACCGGCGGCCCCTCGAACCGGCAGGTCGTGGACCGTGTCCTGCAGCGGCCGGACGAGCCCGGCGAGCTGCTCGCGTACTGGACGGCGACGTACGGCCGGAACATCCCCAAGCCCGTCAAGCGCGGCGTCGCCGACGCCGTGCGGCGGCTCTACCACGCCAAGTCGCTGCTGAAGTACGACACGGCGTCCAAGGGCTACCGCTTCGGCGACATCCTGAACCTGGTGCACGCCGCACCGGATCCGGCCAAGGCGTGGCAGGGCGACCTCTTCCAGTACGCCCTCGACCGCCGGCACCACCCGGACACGGCCGTGGTACCCGATTCGCTGCCGCTCCTGGCGGCGCACCGCGACCTGATGGAACTGCGTCCCGCCGAGCGGCGCAGGGTCGTCACGGGGGCACGGGGCGCGGAGCGTCTGGCCGAGGCGGGCATGACCTGGGAGGCGCTGGCGGGCTGGCTGCAGGGGCCGATGGACAAGGCGGCCTGGGAGGCGGTCATTCCGTCCATGGGCGCGATGGCGCTGGTCCGCAACCTGCGCAACTTCGACGAGGCGGGAGTCTGCGACGAGGTCGCCGCCCAGGTGGCGGCGAGGATCAGCGACCCGGCGGAGGTCGCGCGCTCGCGGCAGTTCCCGTTCCGGTACCTCGCCGCGTACCAGCACGCGCCGTCGCTGCGCTGGGCGTACCCGCTGGAGCGGGCGCTCGGCCACTCGCTGGCCAACGTGCCCGCGCTGCCCGGCCGGACGCTGGTGCTCGTCGACCGCTCGGGCTCGATGTTCTACTCGCGGCTGTCGGAGCGTTCGGAGCTCAACCGGGCCGACGCGGCGGCGGTCTTCGGCACGGCGCTCGCCCTGCGGGCGGCCGACGCGGACCTCGTCGAGTTCGGCAGCACCAGCAAGGAGATCACGTTTCGTAAGGGGGAGTCTGTGTTGAAGATTCTGGAGCGTTTCGGGGACCTCGGCGGTACGGACACCACCGAGGCCGTGCGCCGGCACTACCGGGGGCACGACCGGGTGCTGCTCGTCACCGACGAGCAGTACGCCTTCAGCCGCCACGGCGGCCCGACCGACCAGGTTCCGGCGCACGTGCCGGTCTACACCTGGAACCTGGCCGGTTACCGCGCGGGCCACGGCCCGTCGGGCACGGCGAAGCGGCACACCTTCGGAGGGCTGTCGGACGCGGCCTTCCGGATGGTGCCGCTGCTGGAGGCAGCCGACGACACGAAGTGGCCGTGGGCGGCCTGAGTCCCGCGGTCGTGCGGCCCGCGCCTTCACCGAAGGCGCGGGCCGCGTTTCTTTTCCGCCGGCCCTTGTCGCGCGACGGACTGATATCTAACATTTCAATTCATGGAGGCTGTGCCACGCACTCTGCTCAGGGACCGCGCCTACGCGGCGATCCGTGACGCCATCGTCGCCGGGGCCATCGCGCCCGGCGCGGTGGTGCGCGACGCCGATCTCGCGGAGCGGCTGGGGCTGTCCCGGGCGCCGGTGCGCGAGGCCTTCGCGCGGCTGGTCGACGAGGGTCTGCTGGAGAGCAAGCCGCAGAGCTACACCCGCGTCACGCCCGTGGTCGCCTCCGACGTACGGGACGCGGCGGCCGTGGTCGGCGCCATGCACGAGCTGGTCACCCGGATCGCGGTGCCCCGGCTGTTCGCGGCGGACGTCGAGGGGATGCGCGCGGCCAACGAACGCTTCGCCGAGGCCGTGCGCGCCGGAGACGTGGACGCGGCCCTGCGCGCCGACGACGAGCTGCACGACGTCATCGTGCGGGCCGCCGGCAACCGGGCAGCAGCCGCCACCGTCGCCCGCTACACCCCTCTCATCCGGCGGCTGGAGCGACGCCGCTTCGGCGAGGGCGGCACCTGCCGTTCGGCCGGGCTGCACGGTCGGCTGATCCGGGCGTGCGCCGCCGGCGACGTGGACGAGGCGGTCCGGGTCACGGCGGAGATCTGGCGCACCCTCGCGGACCTCGCCGACACCGAGGACGCCGACGACACCGACCCCTGCGACGACACCGACGCCGACGGCGCCGACTGATCACGCGACCGTTCGCGCAGACCGTTCGCACCGACTGATCACGCCACCGATCGCACCGGCTGATCACGCGACCGTTCGCGCGTACCGGTGGCACCGACCGACCCCTGCTCCCGGAGGCACCGTGTCCCTCTCCTCGTACGAGCGTTACCCCCTGCTCTTCGGCCCGTCGCCCGTCCATCCGATGGAACGCCTCACCGCCCACCTCGGCGGAGCCGCCCTGTGGGCCAAGCGCGAGGACTGCAACTCCGGGATCGCGTACGGCGGGAACAAGACCCGCAAGCTGGAGTACCTGGTCGCCGACGCCCTCGCGCAGGGCTGCGACACGCTCGTCTCGATCGGCGGCGTGCAGTCCAACCACACCCGCCAGGTCGCGGCCTGTGCCGCCCGGGCGGGGATGAAGTGCGTGCTGGTGCAGGAGAGCTGGGTGGAGTGGCCGGACTCCGTCTACGACAAGGTCGGCAACATCCTGATCAGCAGGCTCGCCGGCGCCGACGTCCGGCTGGTGCGGGCCGGGTTCGGGATCGGCTTCAAGGAGAGCTGGGAGCAGGCGCTCCGGGAGGTCGAGGAGTCGGGCGGCAAGCCGTACGCCGTCCCGGCCGGCGCCTCGGACCATCCGCTCGGCGGACTGGGCTTCGCGAACTGGGCTCACGAGGTCGCCGAACAGGAACGGGAGCTGGGCGTCTTCTTCGACACGGTGATCGTCTGTTCAGTGACCGGGTCCACCCAGGCGGGCATGGTCGCCGGGTTCGCCGCGCTGGAGGAGGCTGGCGGCCGGCCCCGGCGCGTCCTCGGGATCGACGCCTCGGCCGAGCCCGCCAGGACCCGGGAGCAGATCGCCCGCATCGCGCACCGCACGGGCCGGCTGATCGGCGTGCGGCGCGAGCTGACCGCCCGGGACGTCGAACTCGACGAGCGGTACCACGCCGGCGTGTACGGCGTCCCGGACGAGACGACGCTGGCCGCGATGCGGCTCGCCGCACGGACCGAGGGCATGGTCACCGACCCCGTCTACGAGGGGAAGTCGATGGCCGGGCTCGTCGACCTGGTGGCCCGCGGCGAGATCGGCCCCGACGCGACCGTGCTGTACGCGCACCTCGGCGGGCAGCCCGCGCTGAACGCCTACAGCGCCCTGTTCTGACCGCTCGCGGCCGGTGTCCCGCGCCGACGCGGCCCGTTAGGGTGCGAAGGGAGTCCCCGGTGCGCGAGGAGTAAGTGGATGCCGCAGGTCAGGCCCATGCGTGCGGACGCCCGCCGCAACCACGAGCGCCTGCTGAAGGTGGCCGCCCAGGCCTTCGCCGAGCATGGGGAGCGGGCCTCCCTCGACGACATCGCCAGGCGGGCGGGCGTCGGGTCCGGCACGCTGTACCGGCATTTCCCCACCCGGCAGGCGCTTCTGGAGGCCGCCTACCTCGACCGCCTCGAGGCGCTCGCGGCCCGCGCCGACGAGCTGGCCGCCCGGCTTCCCGCGGGCGAGGCGCTGGTGGAATGGCTCAACGAGCTGTGCGCCGGGACGCTCGAGGTGCGCGGGATGAAGTCGCTCCTGGGGTCCGCCGTGACGGACGGCGGAGCGGCGGCGGTCACCACGTGCGGTGCGCCGGTGAAGGAGGCGGCGGCCCGGCTGGTGGAGGCGGCCCAGCGGGAGGGCGCCCTGCGGGCGGACGTCGACCCGGTCGACGTGCTGCGGCTCGCCCACGGGGTGGCCACGGCGTCGGAGCTGGCGAACGGGGACGGGAGCGCCGTCCGCCGGTATGTGTCGCTGCTGACAGAGGGGCTGCGGCCCGCGCGGTGACGGCGGCGGGCGCCCCCGTGGTGGCGGGCGCCCCGGGCCGGACGACTGCTCGACGACCCGCGGATCAGAGGGACTCGGCGCCCGGCTTGACCATGTTGCGCACAGTCCGTGCCTTCACGAAGGTGCCGATCGCCGTCATCTCCCACTCGCCGGAGTACTGCCGGATCAGCTTGGCCATCAGCACGCCGGTCTGTGCTTCGGCGCCGGTGAGGTCGAAGCGGGCGAGCTCCTCGCCGCTGGAGGCGTCCAGCAGACGGCAGTAGGCCTTGGCTACCTCGGTGAACTTCTGCCCGGAGAACGAGTTGACCGTGAACACCAGCCCGCTGACCTCTTGGGGCAGCCGGCCGAGGTCGACGACGATCACCTCGTCGTCGCCGCCGCCCTCGCCGGTGAGGTTGTCGCCGGAGTGCTTGATCGCGCCGTTGACGATGGAGAGCTTGCCGAAGTAGCAGCTGTCGATGTGGTTGCGCTGCGGACCGTAGGCGATGACCGAGGCGTCCAGGTCGATGTCCTTGCCGCGGAACGCGGGCTCCCAGCCGAGGCCCATCTTGACCTGCGAGAGCAGCGGGCGGCCGCCCTTGACGAGGGACACCGTCTGGTTCTTCTGGAGGCTGACGCGCCCCTTGTCCAGGTTGATCTTCCCGGTGCCGGGCGCGGGCGGGGGCGGCGCCTGCGGCATCGGCGGGGCGGCGGGGGCGGTGGGTGCCATGGCGGGCGCCGGCGGCGCCTGCGCGGCGGCCGGGGCCGCCGGTTCCTCCACCGTCACACCGAAGTCGGTCGCGATCCCGGCCAGGCCGTCGGCGTATCCCTGACCGACGGCGCGGGCCTTCCAGGCGCCGTTGCGCAGGTAGATCTCGACGACCACCAGCGCCGTCTCCGTGCCGAGCCGCGGGGGAGTGAAGGTGGCCAGGACGCCGCCGTCGTCCGCGCTGCGGATCGTGGCCGTCGGCTCGACGCCCTGGAACGTCTGCCCCGCGGCGTCCGGGCTCGCGGTGACCACGATCTTCTCGATGCCCGGCGGGACGGCGGCGGTGTCGACCACGATGGCGTCGGGGGAGGCGCCGCCGCCCGAGCGGTAGGTCACCCCCGGGCCGGCGGGCTGGTTGTAGAAGATGAAGTCGTCGTCGGAGCGCACCTTGCCGTCGGCGGTGAGCAGCAGGCCCGAAACGTCGAGCCGCACCGGGGCGGCGACGTCCACCGTCACGCGCGCGGTGGGGAGCGGGATGTTCGAGCCGGGGGTCATAGCTGTCATACCCGGTGAACGACCGAGCCCACTTTGCCGTTCCCTTACCTGAGCACTCCTCCCGCAGCCGCCCCGCGACGCCGCCGGAACGTCGGTCACGCGTCACGGCCTCGCGGTGTCGCCGTCAGTACGGCCAGATCGGCGGGTCGCTGACGAAGTGGCCGCCGAGGTGGGCGTGCGCGATGTTCTCCGGGTCCAGCTCGCCCTGTTCGGCGATCAGCTTCTCGGCGTACGGCTCGGAGTCGTCCTGCGGCTCGTAGCCGAGCGCCCGGGCGGTGCCGAGGTCCCACCACAGCCGGGTGTTGGCCGAGGATCCGTGGACGATGGTGTGGCCGACGTTCTCGGCGGTCAGGGCCGCGTGGAAGAGGCGGGCGCCGTCGGCGGGGCTCATCCACACCGACAGCATGCGCACGCTCGTCGGTTCGGCGAAGCAGGAGCCGATGCGCACCGACACGCTCTCCAGGCCGTGCTTGTCCCAGTAGAGCTGGGCGAGGTCCTCGCCGAAGGACTTGGACAGGCCGTAGAAGGTGTCCGGGCGGTGCGGGGTCTCGACGGGGATCAGGGGGTCGTCGCCCCGGGGGCGCGGTGTGAAGCCGACCGCGTGGTTGGAGGAGGCGAAGACGATCCGCTGCACGCCTTCCTCGCGGGCGGCCTCGTACAGGTGGTACGTGCCCTCGATGTTCGCCTTGAGGATCTTCTCGAAGGGGGCTTCCAGGGAGATGCCCGCGAGGTGGATGATCGCGTCGACGCCTCGCACGGCCTCGCGTACCGCGTCCTTGTCGGCCAGGTCGGCGACGATCGAGGCGGGCTCGCCGTCGACCGGGCGCAGGTCGAGCAGGCGCAGACGGTAGCCGTAGGCGGGCAGCAGGTCCCGCATCAGGGTGCCGAGGCCGCCGGCGGCGCCGGTGAGCAGGACGGTGCGGGGAGCGGGCATCCTCGGGTCTCCTTGGCATCTACGGCCGCATGCGTGGACGGTATTCACATGCGTGGACACGCTAAGGATCTCCCGTGTCTCGCGTCAAGTGTGCCGCGGACCAGGCCGTTCCGCCCTTCTCGCGGGAGTGCCGGGCTTGACCGGGCGGGAAAGGGCTTCATAGGCTGAGTGCGTTCAGAGATGTGGACATCGATCAGAAGAACGCACGTGTCGCCTCAGGGAGCTCCGTGACGCCAGCCCCGCTCGCCGCCCGCCTGCGCGTCGCCGGCGGACCGCTGTTCTTCCCCGTCACCGCGTACGGCCCCGACGGCTCGCTCGACCTCGACGTCTACCGCGCGCACGTCCGCCGGGGCGTCGAGGCCGGCGCCGGCGCCGTCTTCGCGTGCTGCGGCACCGGCGAGTTCCACGCGCTGACGCCGGAGGAGTTCGAGGCCGCGGTGCGGGCGGCCGTCGACGAGACCACCGGCCGGGTGCCGGTCGTCGCGGGCGTCGGCTACGGGACCGCGCTCGCCGTGCGCTACGCCCGCCGGGCGCGGGCGGCCGGCGCGGACGGCCTGCTGGCGCTGCCGCCCTACCTCGTCGTCGCGGCCCAGGAGGGCCTGCTGCGCCACTACCGCGAGGTGGCGGCGGCGACCGACCTCCCGGTGATCGTCTATCAGCGCGACAACGCCGTCCTCACCCCGACGACCGTCGTCGAACTCGCCCGCACCGAGGGGATCGTCGGCCTCAAGGACGGCCTCGGCGACCTCGACCTCATGCAGCGGACCATCAGCGCCGTGCGCACCGAGGCCCCCGGCGACTTCCTCTACTTCAACGGCCTGCCGACCGCCGAACAGACCCAGCTCGCCTACCGCTCCCTGGGCGTCGACCTCTACTCGTCGGCCGTGTTCTGCTTCGCGCCCGAGATCGCCCTGGCCTTCCACCGGGCCCTCGCCGACGGCGACGACCCCACGGTCCACCGCCTGCTCGACGGGTTCTACCGGCCCTTCGTCGAACTGCGGGCCCAGGGCCGCGGATACGCCGTCTCCCTGGTCAAGGCCGGAGTGCGGCTGCGCGGCCTCGAGGTCGGGGAGGTCCGCCCGCCGCTGCACGAGCCGGGCGAGGACCACGTCAAACAGCTCGCCCAGGTGATCGAGCGCGGCTACGCGCTTTTGGAGGAGGAAACCGCGTGAAGGCGTCGACATTCGTCTACCCCTGGGACGTCGTCGGCGACCCCGGGGCGCCGGACCTGATCGCCGGGCTCGGCGTCGAACAGGTGACCCTGGCCGCCGCCTACCACTCCACCCGCGCCCTCACCCCGCGCCACCCGCGGCACCGCGTCGTCACCGCCGAGCACGCGGCCGTGCTGTACCCGGCCGGCGAGCGGTGGGCGGGCCGCGCCCTGCGCCCGTACCCGGCCGGCGACTGGGCGCCCGGCGACGCCTTCGCGGAGGCCGCCCGGGCACTCGCGGGCGCCGGTCTCGACGTCCACTCCTGGGTGGTGCTGGCGCACAACTCCCGGCTGGGCGCCGAGCATCCGGACACCTCGGTCGTCAACGCCTACGGCGACCGCTACCCCTGGGCGCCGTGCATCGCCCAGCCCGACACGCGCGCGTACCTCGTCGACCTCGCCGCCGAGGCGGCCGTCCGCCCCGGCGCGAACGGCGTCGAACTGGAGTCCCTCGGCTGGTACGGCCTCCAGCATCTGCACGCCCACGACAAGACCGGCGGCGTCGGACTCGGGGACGCCGGCCAGTACCTGATGGCGCTCTGCTTCTGCCCGGCCTGCCGGGCCGGCTACGGCGAGCAGGGGCTGGACGCCGACGCGCTCGCCGCCGCCGTACGGGACGCGCTGGAACCGCTGTGGCGCGGGGAGGCGGACGACGCGCAGGGCTGGGCGGGCGTCGAGAAGCTGCTCGGCGAGGACACGGCGGCGGCCACGCGCGCGTGGCGCGACGACAGGGCCCGCACCCTCCAGGAGACGGCGGTGAGCGCGGTGCGGGCGGCGGCGCCCGACGGCTTCCAGGTCCTGTTGCACGCCGACCCCGTGACCCACCACGTCGGCGCCAACCCGGGCGTCGACCCGGCGCACGTCCTGTCCGTGGCGGACGGCGTGGTCGTGCCCTGCGCCGGCGGGCCCGGGCTGCTGACGCCGTTCGCCGGGCACCGCCGCGAGGGCACGGTCCTCGCCGCCAACCTGGGGGTCGTCTCCGGCATGGGCGGCAGTCCCGGCACGCTCGCGGCGGACGCGGCGCGGGCGAAGGAGTCCGGGGCGACGGAGATCCGGCTGTATCACGCGGGACTGGCGTCGGACGGGGACCTGGCGTCCGTGCGCGAGGCGCTGGCCGCCCGCTGAGCGCCGCCGCGGAACAGCGGCACGACGGTCACCAGCCGCACCAGCCCGAGGGCGACCAGCAGCGGCTGATACGGCAGCAGTTCCACCAGGGCGGCGCCCAGCGCGAGGCCGAGCGCGTTCGGCGCGTACATCAGGGTGCCGGCCGTGGCGGCGACCCGGCCCAGCAGCGCGTCGGGCGCCTCCCGCTGGACGGCCGTCAGCGCGGCGATCAGCACGCACGGCAGCCCCGCCCCGATCGCCGCGGCGCAGACCAGGGCCACCGCGTCCGACGGCACCGCCCGCACCGCGACCGCGACGGCCGTCAGGGCGATCCCGCACGCGGCGAACCGCCGTTCCCCGAACCGCCGCAGCGCGGGCCCCGACAGCAGGCCCACCGCGGCCGACCCGGCCCCCTGCACGGCGTAGAGCGCGCCGGCGTACTCGGGAGGGCGACCGAGTCCCTCGATCACGGCGTAGAGCAGCGCGCCGTTGAGGCCAGCGCACAGCATCGTCGTACCGCCGGCGACGACCAGGGGGCGCAGCAACGGGTGCCCCCACAGGAAGCGGACACCCTCGGCCGTCCCGCCCCGCGGGCCGCGCCCGCCCGGTCGCGGGTGTGCCTCGTGGACCCGCACGCACGCGTAGAGCCCGGCCGCGCACACGAAACTGGCCGCGTCGAGCAGGGCCACGGCGGGACCGCCGTAGGCCGCGTAGATCCCCGCGCCCGCCAGCGGGGCCACCAGTTTCATGCCCTCCGTCGTCGTGGTGCGCAGCCCGTTGAAGTCGCCGAGCAGCCCCACGGGGACGACGGCGGCGACGAGTGCGGACTCGGTCGCGTCGGCCACGACGGCGGCGGCCCCGTACCCGAGCAGCACCGCGAACAGCAGCCACAGCCGGCCGGGGGAGCCGACGGCGAGGAGTGCCGGCAGCAGGGCCGCAGGGCCCAGGTTGACGGCGATGAGCAGTGGCCGCCGGCGGACCCGGTCGGCGAGGGCGCCCAGCAGCGGGCCGGCCAGGGTCGGCGCCCACAGCGCCAGCACGGACAGCGCCGCCAGCCCGTTCGAGCCGGTGAGGTCCTTGACCCACACGCCGGCCGCCAGCCACAGCGCGGAGGTCCCGAAACCGGAGACCACCGACGCCGTCAGAAAGATCGCCGCGCCGCGGTCCCGCAGGACGCGCACCACGGACCAGTTCTTCGTCATGCCTGGTCATCGTGGGCCTAAGGCCCCCGGCGACGCATCGGGCAGGTGCCCTATCCGTGCCCCGCCCGGCGGCCTCCGGCGGCCTCCGGACCACGGCGTGCCGGGAAAAACGCGCGCCGCGCCGATGAGTTCTCGCGGCGCTGCCGGTCCACCCCGTATGACCGACACGACCATCCCGTTCGACCTCGGCCCCCAGGCCGCCGTCGTGGCGCGCCTCGCGGAGGCGGTCCGCGACGACCGGCTCGACGACGGGACGCCCTGCCCCGGCTGCGCCGTCCGGAACCTGCTGGGGCACCTGACCGGCCTCGCCGTGGCCTTCCGCGACGCCGCCCGCAAGGACCTGGGCCCCACCACCGACACCCCGCCCGACGCCGCCGCGCCCGACGTCGGCCCCGGCTGGCGCGAGGAGCTCGCCAAGGCGCTCGACGCCCTCGCCGAGGCCTGGCGCGACCCCGCCGCCTGGACCGGCATGACCCGCGCCGGCGGCGTGGACCTGCCCGGCGCGGTCGCGGCCGCCGTCGCCGCCGACGAGCTGGTGATCCACGGCTGGGACCTGGCCCGGGCCACCGGCCAGGCGTACGAGCCCGACCCCGCGGCGCTGGCGGCGGCGCACGCCTTCCTCGCCGGCGCGGTCGACCCCGCCACCGGGAACGGCGTCTTCGGGCCCGTCGTCCCCGTCCCCGACGACGCGCCCCTGCTCGACCGGGCGCTGGGACTCAGCGGACGCGATCCGGGAGGGCCGGGCCGGCCGTAGACGCGGGCATCAGGTTGCCGTAGACGGACGTAGTCGGGGGGCGTCGGACGGGGGCGAAACGTACGCTCGCGACCATGCCCCTCAGTCTGACCGTCCTCGGAACCGCCTCTCCGCACCCGGCTCCGGGCCGCCCCTGCTCCGGCTACCTGGTGCGCGGAGCGGGGGCGGAGGTGTGGGTGGACGCCGGGCCGGGCACGTTCGCCGAATTGCAGCGGCACACCGATCCCGAGCGGCTCACGGCGATCTGGATCTCCCATCTGCACGCCGACCACAGCGCCGATCTCCTCGCCGCCGCCTATGCGTTCGCCTACGGCGGGATGACCCCGCCGGCCCCGATCCCGGTGTACGCGCCGCTCGACTGCGCCCGGCGCGTCGCGGGCTTCCTCGGCCGGTCGGACGTGCGGTTCCTCAGCGACGTCCTCGACTTCAGGGCCCTGTTCGACGGGCACACCGTGCGCCACTGGAACCTGCGCCTCACCTCGCGCGCGATGGCGCACGACACCGAGGCGTACGGGCTGCGCGTCGAGTGCCAGGGGAGCGTCCTCGCGTACTCCGGGGACACCGGCCCGTGCGGGGCGCTCACCGAACTCGCCTCCGGCGCCGACCTGTTCCTGTGCGAGGCGGACATCGACGGCCATCGCGAAGGCGAACATGACGAGCAGGTCCATCTCACGCCGGAGGACGCCGGGGACGCGGCCCGCAAGGCGGGGGTGCGCGAGCTGTACATCACCCATGTGGGTCCCACACTGACCCGCAAGGCGGCGACCGACCGGGCGGCCGTCGCCTTCGGCGGTCCGGCCCGTACCGCGCGCGAGGGCGAGACCATCCCCCTCTGAGCCGTTCTCTCTCCGAGCCGTTTTCCTCCGCCGTTCCCTCCGAGTCGTCCCCCTGAGTCGCCCCCGGAGCTTTCCCCTTCCGGCACTTCTTTGTCAGAAGCATTGACGAAACACAGAGGCGCTTCTACCTTCAACGCGTCGTACTTCGTACGTCATATATGAGACGCGATACGCGAGATCAGATACGCGACATCAGATACGCGACATCCGAGAGGCGCGCATGACCTCTGTGCCCACGCCGATCCCGTCCCGCACGCAGTACGTGCTGGAGGAGATCAAACGCCGCATCCTCACCGGGCGCCTGACGCCTGGTCAGGCCCTGGTCGAAACCGAGCTCGCCGCGCAGTTCGGGGTCTCCAAGACCCCGGTGCGCGAGGCACTCAAGACCCTGGCCGGCACCGGACTGGTCGTCATGAGCCAGTACAAGGGCGTCACGGTGCGCATGGTGGACGCGGACATGGCGCGCGAGGTGTACGACGTCCGCCTGCTCCTCGAACCCGAGGCGCTCAAGCGTGCCGTGCGCCGGGGCGCCTCCCTTGACGCCGCGCGCTCCGCGCTGACCAGGGCGGACGACGCGACCGACACCGCCGAACGCTCCCTCGCCAACCGGGAGTTCCACCGCGCCCTGTACCTGCCGTGCGGGAACCCGCTGCTCGGCCGGATGCTCGACGAGGTCCGCGACCAGGCCGCCCTGGTCTCCGCCGTCGCCTGGGCCGCCTCGCCCTCCTGGGAGCGGGAGGCCGGCGAGCACCGCGAGATCCTGCGGCTCGCCCTGGCCGGCGACGCCGACGGCGCGGCCCGCGCCCTGCACGCCCACATCGCGTCCTTCGTGCAACGGGCGTTCCCCGAGACCGCCGAGACGGACCGGTCACCCGAACAGGAAGGCCGGGAATGAGCAGCGTGGCGTTCGAGACCCAGCGTGCGGCCCTGGCCGACGTGGTGGCCATCCCGGTGACCCCGTTCGCCGAGGACGGCTCCGTCGACCGGGTCGCCCACCGGGCTCTGGTGCGCAGGCTGCTCGACGGCGGCATCACCACCCTCACTCCGAACGGCAACACCGGCGAGTTCTACGCCCTCGCCCCCGAGGAGCGCCGGCTGGTCCTCGAGCTGACCGCCGACGAGGCGGACGGACGGGCCGTGATTCTGGCCGGCGTCGGCCACGACGTGCCGACCGCCGTGGCCACCGCCCGGCACGCCCGTGAACTGGGCGCGCAGATGGTGATGGTCCACCAGCCGGTGCACCCCTACGTCTCGCAGAGCGGCTGGGTCGACTACCACCGGGAGATCGCCGAGGCGGTGCCGGAGCTGGGCGTCGTCCCCTACATCCGCAACGCGCAGCTGCACGGCGAACGCCTCGCCGAACTCGCCGACGCCTGCCCGAACGTCATCGGCGTCAAGTACGCCGTGCCGGACGCCTCGCGGTTCGCCGCCTTCGCGCGGGACGCGGGCCTGGAACGGTTCGTCTGGGTCGCAGGACTGGCCGAGCCGTACGCGCCCTCCTACTTCTCCGCCGGCGCCACCGGCTTCACCTCCGGACTGGTGAACGTCGCCCCGGCCGTCTCGCTGAACATGATCGAGGCGCTCCGCTCGGGTGACTACCCCGCCGCGATGAAGGTGTGGGAGCAGATCAGACGCTTCGAGGAACTGCGGGCGGCGGGCGGCTCCGCCAACAACGTCACGGTCGTCAAGGAGGCCCTCGCCTCCCTGGGTCTGTGCCGGCGCGAGGTCCGTCCGCCGAGCAGGACGCTGCCCGAGGACGAGCGCGCCGAGGTGGCCGCCATCGCCGCCGGGTGGTCCATATGAAGGCGCCCGAGGAACTGCGCAGCCACCAGTGGTTCGGGACCGAAGGTCTGCGGTCCTTCAGCCACCGCGCCCGCACCCGTCAGCTCGGCTATCTCCCCGAGGAGCACCTCGGCAAGCCGGTCATCGCGATCCTCAACACCTGGTCCGACATCAACCCCTGCCACGTGCACCTGCGCGACCGCGCACAGGCCGTGAAGCGCGGGGTCTGGCAGGCGGGCGGCTTCCCCCTCGAGTTCCCGGTCTCCACCCTCTCCGAGACCTTCCAGAAGCCGACCCCGATGCTCTACCGCAACCTGCTCGCGATGGAGACCGAGGAGCTGCTGAGGTCCTACCCGGTGGACGGGGCGGTGCTGATGGGCGGCTGCGACAAGTCCACGCCCGCCCTGCTCATGGGGGCGGCCTCGGTCGACCTGCCGACCGCCTTCGTGCCCGCCGGGCCCATGCTCCCGGGCCACTGGCGCAACGAGGTCCTCGGCTCCGGCACCGACATGTGGAAGTACTGGGACGACAAGCGGGCCGGTCTCATCGGCGACTGCGAGATGACCGAGCTGGAGAGCGGCCTGGCCCGTTCGCCCGGCCACTGCATGACGATGGGCACGGCGTCCACGCTGACCGCCGCGGCCGAGGCGCTGGGCGTCACGGTGCCGGGCGCGTCGAGCATCCCGGCCGTCGACTCCGGGCACGACCGGATGGCGGCCATGACCGGCATGCGCATCGTCGAACTGGTCCACAGCGACCGCAGGCTGAGCGACATCCTCACCGCGGAGGCGTTCGAGGACGCGGTGACGACCGTCCTCGGGCTCGGCGGTTCCACCAACGCCGTCATCCATCTCATCGCGATGGCCGGCCGCGCGGGCGTCCGGCTCACCCTCGACGACTTCGACCGCATCGCCCGCACGGTGCCGGTGCTCGCCGACGTACGCCCCGGCGGCCGCAAGTACCTCATGGAGGACTTCCACTTCGCCGGCGGCCTGCCCGGCTTCCTCTCCCGCATCACCGACCTGCTGCACCTGGACCGGCCGACGGTCTCCCACGACACCCTGCGCGAGCAGCTGGCCGGCGCGCAGGTGCACAACGACGACGTCATCCGGCTCCGGGACGACCCCGTGGCCGCCGAGGGCGGAGTCGCCGTGCTGCGCGGCAACCTCTGCCCGGACGGCGCGGTCATCAAGCACATCGCCGCCGAGGAGCACCTGCTCAAGCACACGGGTCCGGCCGTGGTCTTCGACGACTACCGGACCATGCAGCGGACGATCAACGACCCCGCCCTCGGCATCACCGCCGACAGCGTGCTCGTGCTGCGGGGCTCCGGGCCCAAGGGCGGCCCCGGCATGCCCGAGTACGGCATGCTGCCCATCCCCGACCACCTGCTGAAGCAGGGCGTGCGGGACATGGTGCGGATCTCCGACGCCCGGATGAGCGGCACCAGTTACGGCGCGTGCGTGCTGCACGTCGCGCCCGAGTCGTACGTCGGCGGTCCGCTGGCCCTGGTCCGCAGCGGGGACCCGATCACCCTCGACGTCGAGGCGCGCACCCTCCATCTCCATGTGGACGACGCGGAGCTGGAGCGGCGAAGGGCGCACTGGACGCCGCCGCCCACCCGTGACGAGCGCGGTTACGGAGCGCTCTACAACGAGCAGATCACGCAGGCCGACACCGGCTGCGACTTCGAGTTCCTCGCCCGTCCGGGCCGGGTCGCCGACCCGTACGCGGGCTGAACCACCGCACCACGGATCACCGCACCACGGATCACCGCACCACGGGATCACCGCACCACGCGACAACAGCAGGACGAGGCACACGCCTGCACAGGGAGAAAGCGCTTCCCGAAGGTCGCGCCTCGTACCTCGCCCCTCGCACCTGGTACGTCGCACGACGTACGCACGACGCACCGAGAACGGAGAACAGTGATGGCCCAAGCCGCAGCCGTGGCGAAACGGCCCGCGCCACCCCGGCGGCGCCGTGCCTCCGCCACGCCCCGCAGGCTGCCGTACCTGCTGATCGCGCCGGCGGCCCTGCTGATGCTGGGCTTCATCGCCTACCCGGTCGTCAGCGTCTTCTACTACAGCCTGCAGAACTACAACCCCACCAAACCGTGGCGCAACGGCTTCGCGGGCTTCGACAACTTCGTCCACGCCTTCACCGACGACCCGCAGTTCTGGGACACGCTGACCTTCAGCGCCCAGTGGGTCTTCGTCGAGGTCGGGCTGCAGCTGCTGTTCGGACTGGCGCTGGCGCTGATCGTCAACCAGACCTTCGTGGGACGTTCGCTCGGCCGCGCGCTGGTCTTCTCCCCGTGGGCCGTCTCCGGCGTGCTGACCTCCGCGATCTGGGTGCTGCTCTACAACTCCCAGACGGGCATCACCCGTTACCTCGCGGACATGGGGATCGGCGAGTACGGCACCAGCTGGCTTTCGGACACCTCCACCGTCTTCTCGGCGGCGATCGTCGCCGACCTGTGGCGCGGCGTCCCCTTCTTCGCGATCCTCATCCTCGCCGACCTGCAGTCCGTGTCGAAGGACCTGTACGAGGCCGCCGAGGTCGACGGCGCCGGCCGGATCAAGCAGTTCTGGCACATCACCCTGCCCCATCTGAAGGACGCCATCGTCCTGTCCACGCTGTTGCGCGCGGTGTGGGAGTTCAACAACGTCGACCTGCTCTACACGCTCACCGGCGGCGGCCCGGCGGGGGAGACCACCACCCTCCCGCTCTACATCGCCAACACCAGCGTCGACGGCCACAACTTCGGCTACGCGTCCGCGCTCACCACGGTCGCGTTCGTGATCCTGCTCTTCTGCTCGATGGTCTATCTGCGGCTCAGCAAGTTCGGAGGAGGCGACAAGTGATCACCAAGGAGGCCCCCGAGGTCGTGCCCGCCCCGGTGCGCGAGCCCGCCGCACCCGACCACCGCCCGTCCCGGCACAAGCGTGCCTGGGACGAGGCCCCCCGCTGGCAGATCTACGTCCCGCTGGGGATCTACCTCGTCTTCACCCTGGTCCCCTTCTACTGGATCCTGCTCTTCGCGCTCCGCCCGGCCGGCTCCACCTCGCTGGTGCCCTGGCCGATGACCTTCGACCACTTCGAGAAGGTCTGGAACGAGCGTGACTTCGCCGTCTACTTCCAGAACAGCATGCTCACCGGTGTGGCGACGCTGCTGCTGACCACCGGCGTGGCCCTGGCCGGCGGATACGCCCTCGCGCGCTTCGACTTCAAGATCAAGCGCGGTTTCATGCTCGCCCTGCTGTGCACCCAGTTCGTGCCCGGCGCGCTGCTGCTCGTCCCGCTCTTCCAGATCTTCGCCGAGCTGAAGATGATCAACTCGCTGGGCAGCGTCATCATCGCCGAGACGGTCTTCCAGCTGCCTCTGTCGATCATCCTGATCAGCGGCTTCATCCGGAACGTGCCCTACTCCCTGGAGGAGGCGGCCTGGGTCGACGGCTGCAACCGGTTCACCGCCTTCCGGATCGTCGTCCTGCCGCTGCTGCGGCCCGGGCTGATCGCCGTCGGCTCCTTCGCCTTCGTGCACGCCTGGAACCACTTCCTGTTCGCCCTGATGTTCCTCTCCGACCAGACCAAGCAGACGATCCCCGTCGGCCTCAACACCCTGATGAGCGCGGACAGCGTCGACCTGGGCGCGCTGGCGGCGGGCGGCATCATCGCCGCCGTCCCCGTGGTGATCGTCTTCGCCTTCATCCAGAAGTGGCTGATCACCGGGTTCAGCGCCGGGGCGGTGAAGGGATGAGGAGCCGTCGGGCCGTCACGTCCGCGGGAAGCCGGCCCGTGGGCCGCCCCGCGATCCACGGCGCCCACGACGGCGGCGGCGAGCGTCACCTCACGGCGGACGTCGGCCGGACGCCTACCCTGCACGCAAAGATCGACAGCGCCGCGGGAGCCGACCGCACGGTGGCACGCGGCGCGGGCGCAGGGAGGAATCCATGAGCACCGCTGTACCGATCGTCCTGGCGGGCGCGCGCGGCCACGGCCGCTGGCACCTGGACAACATCCGCAGGCTCCAGGACAAGGGCATCGTCCGTCTCGCGGGCGTCTGCGAACTGACCCCGCTGACCCCGGCCGAGATCCCCGAGGGCCTCGGCGCGCCCGAGCAGTCCGCGGACTTCGGCGCGCTGCTCGACTCCACCGGCGCCCGGATCGCCGTGGTGTGCACCCCGATCCCGACCCACGCCGATCTCGCGCTGACCGCGGCCCGCAAGGGCGTGCACCTGCTGCTGGAGAAGCCGCCGGCGCCGTCGTACGCGGAGTTTCGCCGGATGGCCGACGGGATCGCCGAGGCCGGCGTGGCCTGCCAGGTCGGCTTCCAGTCGCTGGGCTCGCACGCCGTGCCCGCGATCCGCGCCCTGATCCGCGACGGCGTGATCGGCGAGGTCACGGGGGTCGGCGGCGCCGGCGCCTGGGCCCGTGCCGAGTCCTACTTCCGGCGTGCCCCCTGGGCGGGCAGGCGGCGGCTGAACGGCGTCGACGTCATCGACGGGGCGCTCACCAACCCCCTCGCGCACGCCGTCGCCACCGCCCTCGCGCTGGCCGGGGCGACCCGCGCCGAGGACGTCGACGGCATCGAGACCGAGCTGGCGCACGCGAACGCCATCGAGTCCGACGACACCTCCTGCGTCCGCGTCACCACGGCCGACGGTCTGCAGATCGTCGTCGCGGCCACGCTGTGCGCCGAGGACCCCGACGACCCGTACGTCGTCGTGCACGGCAGCCGCGGCCGGATCACGTACTGGTACAAGCAGGACCGCGTCCTGCTCCAGCGAGCCGGCCACGGCCCCGAGGAGTTCGAGTACGGCAGCACCGACCTGCTGGAGAACCTGGTCGAGCATCTCGCCGACGGGACGGAACTGCTGGTCCCGCCCGCCGTCACCGAGTCGTTCATGCGGGTCGTCGAGGCGATCCGGGTCGCACCCGACCCGGTGCAGCTGCCCGACGACGCCTGGCGTCTGCTGCCCGACGAGGAACGACGCGTCGTCCCCGGCGTCGACGGCCTCGTCGCGGCCGCCGCCGACACCCTCGCCCTCTACTCCGAACTGGGCGCCCCCTGGGCGTTCACGACCGCGCATCCCAAGGAGGTGAGCCCCTGATGACCGCACAGGCACCCGACTCACCGGTCGTCCTGCGTGCCGCCGGCCGCCCGGTCGGCCGTTATGTCACGCGGCCCGAGCTGCCCGCCCGGCTCTCCCCGCGCCCCTATCTGCACCCCGTCACCACCCTGGCCGGCGTCACGGTCACCGAGCTCGGTCCCGCCGACCACCTTCACCACCTCGGCGTCGGTGTAGCCGTACCCGACGTCGAGGGGCACAACTTCTGGGGCGGTCGCACCTACGTCCGCGACCGGGGCCCGACCGAGCTGGACGACCACGGCGCGCAGCGGCACGCGTCCTTCCAGCTGCGCGACCCCGACGGCTTCGTGGAGGAGCTGCGCTGGGTGGCGTCGGGCACGGAGCTGCTGCGCGAGCGCCGGACGGTCGCGACGACCGAACTGACCGCCACCGCCTGGGCGCTGGACTTCACCTTCTCCCTCACCAACGTCTCGGGCGCCCCGCTGTCCATCGGCAGCCCGGCGACGAACGGACGTCCCGGCGCGGCCTACGGCGGCTTCTTCTGGCGGGCCCGCAAGGAGGACCGGGCCCCCGACGTCTTCACCGCGGGCACGGAGGGCGAGGCGTCCGTGCACGGCGCCCGCGCAGACTGGCTCGCGCTGGCCGGCGCGGGCTGGACGCTCGTCTTCGCGGGCGCCACCGCCGCCACCCGCCGCGACCCCTGGTTCGTCCGCACCGCGGAGTACCCAGGCGTCGGCTCTTCGCTGGCCTCCGTCGAACGGCTGCCCGTCCCGCCCGGGGAGACGGTCGTACGCCGGATCGTCACCGTCGTCGCCGACGGCCGTCTGGCCCGGGACGAGGCCGCGGCTCTGGTCCGCAAGGCGGTCAGCCAGTGACGGGGGAGCGGCACGCGACGTACACGAACCCGGTCCTGAACGCCGACTGGTCCGACCCGGACGTCGTGCGCGTCGGCGACGACTTCTACCTCACCGCCTCCAGCTTCGGCCGGGCGCCCGGACTGCCGCTGCTGCACTCGCGCGACCTGGTGAACTGGACCCTGGTCGGCCACGCCCTGGAACGCCTGGAGCCGGCGGGCGACTTCAGGACGCCGCGGCACGACTGCGGGGTGTGGGCGCCCTCGTTACGGCACCACGACGACCGTCTCTGGATCTTCTGGGGCGACCCCGACCAGGGTGTGTTCCAGGTCAACGCGCCCGGCATCCGCGGGCCTTGGACCCGTCCGCACCTGGTCAAGGCGGACAAGGGCCTGATCGACCCGTGTCCCCTGTGGGACGAGGAGAGCGGCGAGGCCTATCTGGTGCACGCCTGGGCGAAGTCACGCGCGGGCGTCAAGAACCGGCTCACCGGCCACCGTATGCACCCCGACGGGACGTCCCTCCTCGACCAGGGCAAGGTGATCGTCGACGGTGACGGCATCCCCGGCTGGTTCACCCTCGAGGGCCCGAAGCTCTACCGGCACGACGGCTGGTTCTGGATCTTCGCCCCGGCCGGAGGCGTGGAGACCGGTTGGCAGGGCGCGTTCCGGGCGCGCGAGTTCTTCGGCCCGTACGAGGAGCGGATCGTCCTGGAGCAGAAGGACACCGAGGTCAACGGCCCGCACCAGGGCGGCTGGGTGCGCACCCCGTCCGGCGAGGACTGGTTCGTGCACTTCCAGCAGCGCGGCGCGTACGGCCGGGTCGTCCACCTCCAGCCGATGCGCTGGGACGGTGCGGGAGGCTGGCCGGTGATCGGCGACGAGGGCGCCCCCGTCCTGACGCACCGGCGGCCCGCTCTGCCCGCGCAGCCGCCCGCGGCGCCCGCCGCCGACGACGACTTCCCCGGCGGGCGCCCGGGCCGTCAGTGGTCGTGGACGGCCAACCCCCATGACGGCTGGGCCGTCCGGCACTCGGCCGACGGACTGCGGCTGACCTGCGTGCGAACACCGGACGCGCATGATCTGCGCACCCTGCCGAACGTCCTCACCCAGCGGCTGCCCGGTGTCCCCTCCGCCGTAGAGGTGGACTTGCGGCTGCACAGCGAGGAACCGGGAGCACGCGCCGGACTCACGGTCCTCGGCGACGCGTTCGGCTGGATCGGGCTCCAGCGGGACGCCGACGGCACGGTCAGGCTCGTCCACCGGTTCGCCGAGCCGGTCGCCGGGAGGGAGCGGGACGCGTCCCGCCCACGCCTCGCCCCCGACGGTCGGGCACGGCTGCGGATCGAGATCGGCGCGGGCGCGCGCTGTGGTTTCGCGTACGACGTCGGCGACGGCCCGCGTCCTTCGGGTCCCGTCTTCGCGGCCACCCCCTGGCGCTGGGTGGGGGCCCTGCTCGGCCTCTTCGCCGTCGCGCCGGTCGGCACCGGGCACGCCGGTGCGGCCACGTTCAGCGAGTTCCGTATCAGACCGCTCTGACCCACTTCCGCCGTAAGCCTGTTGGGAGCCGCAATGACGCACTTCCCTAGCAAGCGCTTGCCAGGACCGGCCGCGGCCCTGGCGGCCGTCACCGTGGCACCGGGGACCGCCTCCGTGCCGGGGACGGCCATGGTGCCCGGGACCGCCATGGCGCCTGGAACCGTTGCCGCGGCGAAGGCCGCGCGGATCGGTGACGCGCTCGCGCTCAAGTCCCGTGGTGACCATGACGCGTTGACGACCGACCGCCCCGGGCCGACGGTGCCCGGTCGGGTGTGCGTGCGGGACCCGTCGCCGTCGACCGGTCCGAGCGGGTTCCCGCGGCGGGACGCCCGGTTCGCGGAGCACCGCACCCACGGGCCGGGGCGACCGCCACCGCCGACCGCCACCGCCGACCGCCCTCGGCCGAGCGACGCGTGCGCGAAGGCGCATACCGTCGCGGCCCACCCCGAGGGCGAGGACGGCTGGGCGACCGCGCCGCCGCACCACCCACCGCACCACCCATTGACCCCCCACAACTTCATATCTCCGCAGGGATCCGGAAGAAGAGAGCCGACCACATGACAAGCAGCATCCGCAGAAGCAGGCGCGCCGCCCTGGCCCTCGCCGTGGGAACCGTGCTCGCGCTGACCGCCACCGCCTGCGGTGACGACGGCAGCGGCGCGGCGGGAGACAAGGGAGGCGACGGCTCCGGCAAGGGGGAGATCACCTTCTGGGACAACAACGGCGGCCCCCGCACCGACGTCTGGAAGGAGATCATCGCCGACTTCGAGAAGGCGAACCCGGACATCAAGGTGAAGTACGTCGGTGTGCCCTCCGACAGCGTCCAGTCCAAGTACGACACCGCCATCCAGGGCGGCGGACTGCCCGACGTCGGAGGGGTGGGCACCGCGATGCTCGCCGAGGTGGCGGCGCAGGGCGCCCTCGAACCGCTCGACGGCCGTCTGGACAAGAGCGGGCTCGGCGGCAAGCTCAACGCGAAGTTCCTGGACAGCGTCAAGGCCGCCGGCGTCGACGGCAAGACGTATTCCGTGCCGACCTCCGCCAACAACGGCACTCTCTGGTACCGCACGGACCTCTTCCAGAAGGCGGGCCTGGACGCGCCGACCACCTGGTCGAAGTTCTACGCGGCCGCCGACAAGCTGACCGACAAGGACAAGAACGCCTTCGGTTACACCATCCGCGGCGGTTCCGGCTCGATCTCCCCGGCCCTCGACGCGACCTACGGGCAGAGCGGGATCACCGAGTTCTGGAGCGGTGACAAGACCACCGTCAACGACCCGAAGAACGTGGCCGCGCTGGAGAAGTACGTCGGCCTGTACAAGAAGGACACCCCGGCCGCCGACGTCAACAACGACTTCACCAAGATGGTCGCCCAGTGGGACTCCGGCACCATCGGCATGCTGAGCCACAACCTGGGCTCGTACAAGGACCACCAGAAGGCGCTGGCGGGCAAGTTCAAGGGCGTCCCCGCTCCGACGGCGGACGACGGCACCCGGGTACAGGTCTCCAACCCGGTGGACGGGCTGGGCCTGTTCAAGACGAGCAAGAACAAGACCGCCGCATGGAAGTTCATCGAGTTCGCCGCCTCGCACCAGTCGAACAGCAAGTGGAACAAGTCGGCGGGGCAGGTGCCGGCCAACCTCGAGGCGGCGCAGGACAGCTGGGTACAGGAGTCCGAGCCCACGAAGCTGGCCGCCGAGGCGCTGACGGGCACCACCACGAAGATCGTGCAGCTGCCCTACTACCTGCCCGACTGGAACACCGTCTCGAAGGCGGACAACGAGCCGAACTTCCAGAAGCTGCTGCTCGGCAAGATGACGGCGAAGCAGTTCCTGGACACGCTGGCCGACCAGCTGAACACCGCCCAGGCCGACTGGAAGAAGAACCACAAGTAACCGCTCGGGCGACTGTCGTCGCGGGGGCACCGCCGGCCCGCCCCGGCCGGTCGCGCGGTTCCCCCGTCTCCCACCCGCGAAAGGTGCACGTTGGTGTCCCTCACCCGCAGACAGGTCACCGCCGCGGCGCTCGCCGCCGTTCCGTTCGGCGCCATGGCCGCCGGTCCCGCTCACGCCGGCGCCCGCCGGACCCGCACGCTCTACATCGCCGGCGACTCCACCGCCGCCCAGAAGTACTCCGACGCCGCACCCGAGACCGGGTGGGGCATGGCACTGCCCTTCTTCCTGCACACCGGACTGCCCGTTGCCGACCACGCGGTGAACGGCCGCAGTTCCAAGAGCTTCATCGACGAGGGCAGGCTCGACGCCGTCCTCGCGGCGATCCGGCCGGGGGACCTGCTGCTCGTCCAGTTCGCGCACAACGACGAGAAGACGACCGACCCCACCCGCTACACCGAGCCCTGGACGACGTACCAGGACTGCCTGCGCCAGTACCTCACCGGCGCCCGGGCGAAGGGGGCCAGGCCGGTCCTCGTCACGCCCGTGGAGCGGCGACGGTTCGACGCCGCGGGCACGGCCCTGCCGACGCACGGGGAGTACCCCGCCGCCATGCGCGCGCTCGCCGCGCAGGAGCGGGTCGCGTTGCTCGACGTCCAGGCGCTGTCGCTGGCGCTCTGGCAGCGACTGGGCGTCGAGGAGACGAAGACGTACTTCAACTGGACCGCGACCGAGCAGGACAACACGCACTTCAACCCGCCGGGCGCGATCGCCGTGGCGCGGCTCGTCGTACGGGAGCTGCTGCGCACGAGGGTGCTGGCCCCGTGTGACGCGGTCCGGCTGAACGAGCAGATCCCCGCGTCCTGGATCACCTGGCCCGACCCGCTGACGTAGTAGTCCCTCCCCGCGGGCGTGGCCCGCCCCGCGACGTGACAGAAGGAGACCCGCACAGTGCGTACACAGAGATGTCATGGACGTGTCATTGCTGCCCTGGTGGGCTGCACCGCGCTGGTGCTGTCCGTGACCGGCACGACGTCCGCCCAGGCCCGGCCCGCCGCCCGCGACCTCGGCCGGCAGGCGCTGCCCGCGAACGACGGCTGGGCCTCGTACGGCACCGGCACGACGGGCGGCTCGGCCGCCGACGCCGCCCACGTCCACACCGTCACCACCTGGGCCGAGTTCAAGGCCGCCCTCGCCGCCGGGGGCGACACACCGAAGATCATCAAGGTGAAGGGCGTCATCGACGCCGTCGCCGAGGGCTGCGACGCCTTCGCCGCGCCCGGATACGACTTCGACGCCTATCTGGCGAAGTACTCGCCCGAGGCCTGGGGACTGGACACCGATCTCGCCGCCGAACCCGACGGCAGTCCCGAAGGGCTGCGGCGGGTGTCGGCCGCCAACCAGGACAAGGCCATCAAGGCGAACGTCCCCTCCAACACCACCATCGTCGGCGTCGGCCGGGGCGCCGGGTTCAAGGGCGTCAGCCTGCAGATCAAGGCCGTCGACAACGTGATCCTGCGCAACCTGTCCTTCGAGTCGCCCATCGACTGCTTCCCCCAGTGGGACCCGACCGACGGCGCCAAGGGCAACTGGAACTCCGAGTACGACACCGCCGTGGTCTACGGCGCCACGCACGTCTGGCTCGACCACAACACGTTCACCGACGGCACCCACCCCGACAGCGCCGCCCCGACCTACTTCGGCATGCTCTACCAGCAGCACGACGGCGAACTCGACATCGTGCGCGGCGCCGACTACGTCACCGCCTCCTGGAACGTCTTCAGCGACCACGACAAGACGATCCTCATCGGCAACAGCGACAGCGAGTCCACCGCCGCCGGCGACCGGGGGCACCTGCGCACCACCTTCCACCACAACCTGTTCGCGAACCTGGTCGAACGCGCGCCCCGCGTCCGCTTCGGGCAGGTCGACTCCTACAACAACCACTTCGTCGCGAACGGCGACTACTCCTACAGCTTCGGCATCGGCAAGGAGTCCAAGCTCGTCGCCGAGCACAACGCGTTCACCCTGCCGCAGGGGGTCAGCGCGGCCAAGGTGCTCAAGCGGTGGAACGTCTCGCCGCTGACCGCCGCCGACAACTACGTCAACGGTGTGCAGACCGACCTGATCGCCGTCCACAACGCCCAGATCCCCGCCGAGACCCTCGAGTCCGGCGCCGGCTGGACCCCCACCCTGCGCACCAGGGTCGACCCGCCGAAGGCGGTGCCCCGCATCGTCGACTGCGGCGCGGGCGCGGGACGCCTCGGCTGACCTCGCACCACCCGACCGACGGCCGGGGCGACGACGCCCTTCGTCGCCCCGGCCACCCCCGCAGAGCCGCACCGTCAAGGAGCACCCGCATGCACCCCGTTTCGAGAAGGCGGTTCCTCGCCGTGAGCGCGGGCACGGCCGGCGCCCTCGCCCTGACCGCCCCGTCCGCCCGGGCCGTCGCCGTCGGCCGCCGCCCGTTCGGCCGCCACGGCTCCCCGGCCGCCCGCCGCACCCCGCAGACCCTCTACGTCGACCCGCTCGGCCGGGGCGACTTCACGACCGTGCGGGACGCCGTCGCCGCGGCCGCGGGCAGCGGCTGGACCCTCGTCCTCGCCCCCGGCGTCTACCGGGAGACGGTGGTCCTCGACGCCACCCGCGCCGAGGCCACCTGGATCGGCGCCTCCGAGGACCCCCGGGACGTCGTGATCGTCCATGACAACGCGGCCGGCACCCCCAAGCCCGGCGGCGGCACCTACGGCACCACCGGCTCGGCCACCGCCACCCTGCAGGCCGCCGGTTTCACCGCCCACCGGATCACCTTCGCCAACGACTGGCTGCGCGCCGACCACCCCGACATCACCGGCACCCAGGCCGTCGCCGTCAAGGTCCAGGGCGACCGCTCCGCCTTCCACCACTGCCGCTTCCTCGGGCACCAGGACACCCTGTACGCCGACTCGATGTCCCTGACCGCCTTCGCCCGGCAGTACTACGCGCACTGCTACGTGGAGGGAGACGTCGACTTCGTCTTCGGCCGCGCCACCGCCGTCCACGAGCAGTGCCACTTCCGCACCTTGAACCGCACCGACCTGGCCGCCGCGCCCTACGGCTTCGTCTTCGCGCCCTCCACGGCGGGCGCCAACCCGCTCGGCCAGCTGGTCGTCCGGAGCCGGATCAGCAGCGAGGCCCCCGACGCCTTCTACAAACTGGCCCGCCCCTGGGTGCCCAGCTCCGACACCACCGCCCGCCCGATGCTCACCGTCCGCGACACCTGGATGGACGCCGGCATCGACGCGGCCGCGCCCTACACGAACATGTCGGCCTCCTTCCCCTGGCAGAACCAGCGGTTCGCCGAGTACCGCAACAGCGGGCCGGGAGCGCGGATCACCGTCCCCGAGAACCGCCCGCAGCTCACCCGCGACCAGGCAGGGTCCGCGACCCGCGAGGCCCACCTCGGCGACTGGGAGCCCTGGAAGGGGGCGTGCTGAGATGCTGTCCCGACGCACACTTCTGGCCGCCGCCACCGGCGCCGCCCTGCTCGCCGGGGCGCCCGCCGCCCACGCGCGGTCCCGCCGCGTCCTGCACGTCCGCCCGGGCGACAGCGTCCAGGCGGCCGTGGACGCGGTCGACGGCCCCGGCTGGACGATCGTCGTCCACCCGGGAACGTACCGGGAGGTCGTCGTCGTCCCGGCGGACACGGCCGAGCTGACCCTGCGCGGCGCGAGCCGCGACCCGCGCGCCGCCGTCGTGGTGTACGACAACGCGGGCGGCACTGCCAGGCCGGACGGTTCGGGCGCCTACGGCACCGCGGGCTCCGCCACCTTCGCCTCCGCCGCACCCGGACTCACCGTGCGCGACCTCACCCTCGCCAACGACTGGCTGCGCGCCGACCACCCGGAGATCACCGGCACCCAGGCGGTGGCCGCCTACGTCACCGGCGACCGCACGCACTTCGAGAACGTCCGACTCCTCGCCCACCAGGACACCCTCTTCGCGGACACCACCGCACTCGACGCCTTCGACCGGCAGTACTTCCACCGCTGCCACATCGAGGGCGACGTCGACTTCGTCTTCGGGCGGGCCCGGGCCGTCTTCGACGGCTGCCGCTTCCACACCCTGCGCCGGGACGTGGCCTTCACCCCCAAGGGCATGGTCTTCGCACCGGCCACCGCCCGGGCCGACCCCTACGGCTTCCTCGCCCTGCGCAGCCGGATCACCTCCGAAGCGGAGGACGCCGCGTACAAGATCGCGCGGCCCTGGGTGCCGTCCTACGAGACGACCGCCTGGCCCTCGCTGGTCGTCCGGGACACCTGGATCGGCCCCGGCATCGACGCGGTGACGCCGTACGTCAACATGCGCGAGGCCTACCCGTGGCAGACCATGCGCTTCCGCGAGTACGCCAACTGCGGTCCGGGTGCGGCGGCGCCGGTCCCGGAGAACCGGCCTCAGCTGACCGCGGCGGAGGCGGCCCTGCACACCCCGCGGACGTATCTGGGGGACTGGAGACCCTACGGGCGCCGGTGACCCCGGCGGCGTCCCGCCCGCTCCACCCCGTTCCTCCCCCCCATCCCTCCCCCACCTCCGCTCTGTCTCCTCCCGGTTCCCCCCACCGCCGCGTCTCCTCCCCACTTCCCCCGTGAACGACGGAAAGGACCCGCACTCCATGTCTCGTCGTACCGCTCGTCTCGCCCTCGCCGCCCTCGCCCTCGGTTGCGGACTCGCCGTCCTGCCCACCCAGGCACAGGCCGCCACCGTGGTGGTCAGCAACTCCACCGACCTGTCCAACGCCATCAAGAACGCCACCGCGGGCACGGTCATCCAGGTCCGGGCCGGCACCTACTACCCGACCGCCACCCTCCAGTCGACGGCCAACGGCACCTCCTCCTCCCCGGTGACCCTCACGGCGTACGGCTCGGAGACGGTGAAGATCGACGGATCGTCCCTGCCCGACGGCGCCTGGATCTTCAAGCTGACCGCCGACTACTGGAACGTCTCCAACCTCACCTTCCAGAACTCCCCGGACAGCGCGGTCGTCTGCCAGTCCTGCACGGGGACCGACTGGAACAACGTCAAGACCGTCAACGGCGGCGACTCCGGCTTCACCCTCACCGGCGACGGGACGGTCGACAACACCGTCAGGAACATCGACAGCTACGGCAACTACGACGCCGCCAACCACGGAGAGAACGCCGACGGCATCGCCGTGAAGTTCGGCTCCGGCAGCGGAAACCTCATCACCGGGGCCCGCCTCTACAACAACGCGGATGACGGCATCGACTTCTGGTCCTTCTCCTCGCCCGTCACCGTCGAGCACACCTGGTCCTTCGGCAACGGCGTCAACCGCTGGTCCGATGCGGCCTTCGCGGGCGACGGCAACGGCTACAAACTGGGCGGCGACGGCGAGGTGGTCGCCCACGTCGTCAACAACTCCGCGGCCTGGGGCAACGCCGGGAACGGCTTCACGGAGAACTCCAACACCGGCGCGCTCGTCCTCAACCGCACCACCGCCTACGCCAACAGCAAGTGGGGCTACTACTTCGCCACCAGCTCGGCCAGGCTCGGCAAGAACCTCGCGGTGAGCAACGGCGGCGGCTCGGTCGGCAAGGGCTCGAAGGTCACCTCGTCCGGCAACAACTGGGACTCCGGCGTCTCGACGCCCGCCTTCCGGTCGACGGACGCGAGCAGCGCCTACAACGCCCGCGGCGCAGGCGGCGCCCTGCCCGCGACCACGTTCCTGACCACCGGGTCGACGACCATCGGAGCGACCATGAACTGAGCCGTCGGGGCGCTTGACCCGTTTTTTGCCCGGCGGGTCTCGCGCTCACCCGCGTGACGCGCGTAGAAAACGTGTCATGCATAAGCCACTGCGCATCGCGGCCGTCGCCGCGGCCTGCGCCGTCGCCGGCGCCGCGCTCTACGGCGCCGGCGCGGCCACGGCCGGCCAGTCCACGGCCAACTCCACGCACGAGCCCTACAACATCGGGCTCCTGGTGAAGGACATCGACACCTACTACGGCACCGCCCCGGACGCGAACGGCGTGTACCAGGCGTCGCCGGCCAGCCCGTACGCCAAGGACCTCGCGAGCATCGACAAGGCCGCGCGGAAGTACATCGACCAGGCTGCCCGCAAGGCGGTCAGGAAGCACGAGCGGCCCGCGGTCGTCTTCGACATCGACGACACCCTGCTGCTCAGCCTCGACTACGAGAAGCGGTACAACTACACCTACAACTCCGCCACTTGGGCGGCGTACGTGAACAAGGCCGACCGCCCGGCGGTCTTCGGCAGCCCCGAACTGGTGCAGTACGCCGAGAAGAAGGGCGTCGAGGTCTTCTACAACTCGGGTCTCGGCGAGGCCCAGCGCACCGCCGCGGTCGAGAACCTGAAGAAGGTGGGCGCCGACGTCAACCTCGACGCCGCGCACATGTTCCTCAAGAACGCCGCCGCTCCGCCGTCCTACCTGAGCGCCTGCGCCACCCCGGGCGCCTGGACCTGCACGACGGTCCAGTACAAGTCCGGCACCCGCAAGCACATCGAGGACGACCTCGGGTACGAGATCATCGCCAACTTCGGCGACCAGTACTCCGACCTCGAGGGCGGCTACGCCGACCGCACGTACAAGCTGCCGAACCCGACGTACTTCGTCGGCTGACGTCCCGTGCGGGGGCGGGACCGTTCCCGTCCCCGCACGGCATGCTCAGTCCTTGTCGTCGTCGTGCGAGGCGAAGTCGCCGCCCACGACGATCTGACGGCCGTCCGAGCGGCCGGTGACCGCATAGGCGTCGTCCTTCGCGTCACGGCCGCCGCGGTCGTGGTCGTACTGCCCGGCGAACACCCACTCGCCCTTGGGGACCGTACGGCCCTGCCTGAGCACCCAGGTGTAGACGAGGAAGCCGTCCCGTTCGGCCGCGGTGAACTCGAAGTCGCCCTCGGGCAGCGAGCGCCAGGCGCCCGTCGACGAGACCCCGCCGGTCTGCGCGACCTTCAGCTGCACGGTGAGCGCGGTGAGCGCCTCGGACGTCTTCAGCGTGACGTTGCTCTGCGCCCAGAAGTCGTTGCTGTGCAGGTCGAGCGAGCCGTCCGACCACAGCGGGCCCTCCGCCTCGTCGGTCGTGGCCGGCAGCAGGGAGGCCGCGGGCGCGGAGGGCTTGGCCGCAGGGCTCTTCGGCGGGGAGACGCCCGGCCCGGCCGGCGTCCTGCCGCCGCCCGGGGTCCGAGTCGGCCGGGGAGAGACCGGAGGGCGGCTGGTGGCGCCCGGCGACTCGACCGGCGGCGAGGAGACGGAGACGGCCGGCTGCGCCGGGGCGCCGCCCTTCACCGCGGATGCCACCGCGTAACCGCCGACCGCGAGCAGGCCCGCGACCGCGGCCGTCGCGCCCACGATCCGCGCCCAGCTCCACAACGGCGGGCGGGTCGCCCGATGGGCGGAGCGGACCTGCGCCTGTCCCTGTCCGGCCATCCCACGCTCGACCCGGGCCAGGATGCGCGCCCGGTCGGGCTCGTGCGCCTCGGCCGCCGCGTGCAGCCGGGTGCGCAGTTCGCCGTGCACGTCCCGCTGCGTCGTCATCGGTCCCTCCCTGCGGCCTGACGGTCGCGTGCCATCGCAGGCACCCTGAGCGGAGCACTCTTGCCGCCCAGCAGCCTCTGCAGCTCGGCCATCCCCTTGGAGGTCTGGCTCTTCACCGTACCCACGGAGACGCCGAGCGCGAGCGCGGTGTCCTTCTCCGACAGATCGAAGGCGTGCCGCAGCACCACGCAGGCCCGTTTGCGGAACGGCAGTCTACGCAGCGCCGACTGCACGTCCACGACGCCGGCGACGTCGGGATTCTCGGTCTTCTCCTCGCGCTGCGACCAGAACAGCGCGATCCTGCGGCGCTCGCGGACGGCGCTGCGGATGCGGGTGCGGGCGAGGTTGGCGACCACTCCGCGCGCGTACGCGACCGGGTGGTCGGCGGCGCGCACCCGGTCCCAGCGGTTCCACAGCGCGAGCAGTGCGTCCGCCGCCAGGTCGTCGGCGGCGTCCGTCTCGCCGGTCAGCAGGCAGGCGAGACGGGACAGTTCGGCGTAGTGGCGGTCGAAGAAGGCGTGGAACTCCACGGAGGCGGCGTCGTCGACGACTGTGCCCACGGGTGACCTCTTCTCGATGCGACCTGTGCTGTGCGTGCCATGTGGATGACATGGGGATGTCCCGGGGAGGCGGTCGGGACGAGATCGGGAAGCGTAGCAGTGCGCGACCGCCCGGTTCGGTCGGGGGTTCGAACGTCACATGGCAGGTCGAACGTGTCCGGAGCCCGATTCCGTAACACGGCGAAAACCTGAAGAGGGTTCAACGAGGGAACAATCCAGCCAGCATCCGCATCGAGATCGTTCCGGCCCCTAGGAGTGGCAGCCATGTCCGAGACGCAGCAGAAGGCCGACCGGCCCACCCGTGAGAGACCGGCGGTGAACAGCGTCGACCGGTACTTCCGGATATCCGAACGAGGGTCCACGTTCGCCCGGGAGATACGCGGCGGCACCGCCACGTTCTTCACCATGGCCTACATACTTGTCCTGAATCCCATCATCCTGGGCAGCGCCGAGGACAAGTTCGGGCACCGCCTCGACAGCGTCCAACTCACCACCGCCACCGCCCTGGTGGCCGCGGTGATGACCATCGTCATGGGCGTCGGCGGCAACCTTCCCCTCGCGCTCGCCGCGGGTCTCGGCCTGAACGCGGTCGTCGCGTTCCAGATCGCCCCGCTGATGAGCTGGGACGACGCGATGGGCCTCATCGTCCTCGAAGGCCTGCTGATCTGCGTGCTGGTGGCGACCGGGCTGCGCGAGGCCGTCATGCACGCCATCCCGCAGCCGCTCAAGCAGGCGATCAGCGTCGGCATCGGCCTGTTCATCGCCTTCATCGGCTTCGTCGACGCCGGCTTCGTCAGCCGCATCCCCGACGCCGCGCACACCACCGTCCCCGTCCAGCTCGGCGGCACCGGCACGCTGGGCGGCTGGCCCGTCCTCGTCTTCTGCCTCGGCGTGCTGCTGACCGTCGCACTGCTCGCCCGCAAGGTCAAGGGCGCGATCCTGATCAGCATCGTGACGATGACGCTGCTCGCGATCGTCATCGACTCGCTCGCCGACATCAAGTCCTGGGGACTGACCACGCCTTCGTGGCCGGACGACGTCGTCGGCGCCCCGGACTTCGGGCTGATCGGACACTTCAGCCTGTTCGGCGCGTTCGGTCAGACCGGTGTGGTCACCGTCGTCCTGCTGGTCTTCACGCTCCTCCTGTCCGACTTCTTCGACACCATGGGCACGGTCGTCGGCATCAGCGCCGAGGCCGGACTGCTGAACGACAAGGGCGAGGTGCCCAACCTGGGCCGCGTGCTGCTCATCGACGGCGCGGCGGCGGTCGCGGGCGGCGCGGCCTCGTCGTCCTCCGCGACCTCCTACATCGAGTCGGCGGCCGGCGTGGGCGAGGGCGCGCGCACCGGGTTCTCCAACCTCGTCACCGGCGCGCTCTTCGCCCTCGCGCTGTTCCTCACGCCGGTCCTCACCATCGTCCCGCTCCAGGCGGCCGCCCCGGCCCTCGTCGCCGTCGGCTTCCTGATGATGACCCAGGTCAAGAGCATCGACTGGGACAGGTACGAGATCGCGATCCCGGCCTTCCTCACCATCGCGGTGATGCCCTTCACCTACTCGATCACCAACGGCATCGGCGCCGGCTTCGTCGCGTACGTCGTCGTCAAGACCGTGCTCGGCAAGGCGAAGGAGGTGCACTGGCTGCTGTGGGGGGCCTCGGCGATGTTCCTGGTGTACTTCGCGATCGACCCGATCGAGCAGATCCTCGGCGTCAAGTGACGTGACGGGGGCGGCCGTTCCCCGGTCCGCCCCCGCAACCGCCGGTCACTTCCGCAGCGCCGCCTTCATCATCGCCTTCGCGACGGGCGCGGCCAGGCCGTTGCCGCTGACCTCGGAACGCGCCGCGTCCGACTGCTCGACCACGACCGCGACGGCGACCTGCGCGCCGGACGAGTCCGACTTGCCGTACGAGGTGAACCAGGCGTACGGGGCCTTGCTGTTGTTCTCGCCGTTCTGGGCGGTGCCCGTCTTGCCGCCTACGGTGACGCCGTCGATGAGCGCGTTGGTGCCCGTGCCCTTCTCGACGACCGTCTGCATCGCCGACCGCAGCTGCTCGGCGGTCGAGGAGCTGACCACCTGGGTGGTGGCCGCCTTGTCGTCGTAGTCCTCCAGGACGTCGCCGCCGCCGTTCGTGATCTGCTCGACCATGTGCGGCGAGACCAGCTTGCCGCCGTTGGCGAGGGCCGCCGACACCATGGCCATCTGCAGCGGGGTCGCCGTCACGTCGAACTGGCCGATGCCGGTCAGCGCGGTCGACGAGGCGTCCATGCCGGACGGGTACACGCTCGCGTAGGCCCGTACCGGCACGTCCTGGCTGTCGTCGTCGAAGCCGAACCTGTCGGCCATCGTCTTCAGCTTGTCCTGACCGAGCTGGACGGCCATGTGCGCGAAGACGTTGTTGCAGGAGTACTGCAGCGCGACCCGGATCGAGGCGTCCTCGCAGGGCGCGGACGTGTTCTCGTTGTTCAGGTCCGTCCGCGTGCCCGGCAGGGTGTACGGGTCCGCGCTGTCGGTCCTCTCGTCCACGGACGTGTACAGCCCGTCCTCCAGCGCGGCGGCGGCCACCACCAGCTTGAACGTCGAGCCCGGCGCCAGCGGCTGCCGCAGCGCCCGGTTGACGAGGGGCTTGTCGGGGTCGGCGTTCAGCTTCTTCCAGGCCGTGCCGGCGGTGTCGGCGTCGGTCAGCGACGACGGGTCGTACGACGGGGTCGAGACGACCGCGAGGATCCGGCCCGTCGCCGGGTCGATGGCGACGGCCGCGCCCTTCTTGTCGCCGAGCGCGTCGTACGCCGCCTTCTGCACCGCCGGGTCGATCGTGGTGAGCACGTCGCCCGGGTCCGCCCGCTGGTTCGTGACCGTGTCCAGGACCGTCTTCAGCCGGGGGTCCGTGCCGTTGAGCAGGTCCGCGTACACGCCCTCCAGCTGCGTCGGGGCGTAGCTCTGCGAGGCGTAGCCGGTGACCGCCGCGTACAGCTCGCCGTTCGTGTAGGTGCGCTTGTATCTGAGGTCGCTGTCCGAGGTGACGGCCGAGCCGGTGATCGCCTTCCCGGCCACGATGATGTTCCCGAGCGGCGCCGCGTACGTCGTGATCGCGTTGCGCCGGTTGTGGGTGTCGTCCGCGAGCGCCCGGCCCTCGTAGAACTGCACCCAGGTCGCCCGCAGCAGCAGGGCGAACACCAGCAGCAGCGTGAAGACCGAGGCGCGTCTGATCGTCTTGTTCATGGCATGGGAAAGACGAACGGGACGGGGGGGTGCGTTCCCTCCGTCCCGGTTTCTCATCGCCTGTTCATCTGCGCCCGGCTCAGTTCTCCAGCCGCAGGACGACTTCCTCGATCTCCGCCGCGCGCGCGGCGGCGTACCCGGTGGCGCGGGCGGTGGGCACGAAGCCGCACTTCACGAGGACCCGGAGCGAACCGGCGTTGTCGGCCGCCGCCCGCGCGAACAGCGGACGCTCCGGGACCTCGGCGAGCAGGACCGTCAGCGCCGCCGTGGCGATGCCCCGGCCCCAGTACGCACGGTCCACCCAGTACGTCACCTCGCGCTCGCCCGGCTCCCCGTACACGGCCGCGCTGCCCACCACGTCTCCGTCCACCAGGATCGTGCGCACCACGGCGGAGGAGGCGCGGATCCTCTTCCAGCGGTCGTCGAAGGCGTCCCGGTCGGTCGGGTCCTCCGGGGTGAAGGCGGCCATGGCGAGGGACTCGGGGTCGTTCGTCTGCCGGAAGAACACCGGCAGATCGCTGTCGTGGACCCGGCGCAGAGCGATCGGCATACCGCAGAGCCTAGAGCCTTGCCGTCCCGGCGTTCACAGCCGCCGGGTGGCCAGGGTCAGCCGGTCGCGTGCGTCGAACAGGGCGTCCTTCACCAGCTGCTCGTGGGCCGGCGTGAGCCGCGCCACCGGAACCGAGCAACTGATCGCGTCCCGGGCCGGTGTGCGGTAGGGGATCGCCACGCCGAAGCAGCGCAGGCCCAGGGTGTTCTCCTCGCGGTCCACCGCGAAGCCCTGCTCGCGGACCTGGTGCAGCTCCTCGATGAGCTTCTCGCGGTCCGTGATCGTGTGCTCGGTGAGCGCCGGGAGCGTCTCCGGCAGCAGCTTGCGGACCTGCTCGTCGGTGTGGGTGCTCAGCAGGGCCTTGCCGAGCGAGGTGGAGTGCGCGGGCAGCCGGCGGCCGACGCGGGTGAACGGGCGCAGGTAGTGCTGCGACTGGCGGGTGGCGAGGTAGACGACGTTCGTGCCGTCCAGCCGGGCCAGGTGGATGGTCTCGGTGGTGTCGTCCGAGAGCCGGTCCAGGGTCGGCCGGGCGGAGGCGACCACCTCGTCGCCGTCGATGTACGAGGTGCCGACGAGCAGCGCTCGCACCCCGATGCCGTACCGCGTGCCCGTCGCGTCCGTCTCCACCCAGCCCAGTTCCACGAGCGTGCGCAGCAACATGTACAGACTCGACTTGGGGTATCCGACGGCCTCCTGGACCGACGCGAGGGAGTGCATCCCGGGGCGGCCGGCGAAGTATTCCAGCAGCTCAACCGTTCTCACCGCGGACTTGACCTGCGCTCCGCCCCCCGTCTCGACAGCCGACATCGCCCTTGACCCCTTCGTTCGACGGGAAATACGCTCCGACAGCATATTCAGCATCAGAGACAGCGTTCAGCCTATCGAACGCCCCTGGTGGATGAGCCAGTACCAAACGTGGAGGGACCCGCGGTGGCAGCAGCACCAGTCTGGAGTGTCGACCCCCGAACCGGGAAGCAGCGCGAACAGGTTGCGGTGGAGGCCACAGCCCAGGAGGTCGACGCCGTCGTCCGTGCCGCCCACGAAACGCGCGGCTCCCTCACGGACCGCACCGTCCGCGCGGCCTTCCTGCGCTCCGCCGCCGACCGCCTCCAGGCCGCAAAGGACACCCTCGTCGAGGTGGCCGACGCCGAGACCGCGCTCGGCCCGGTCCGGCTGAACGGCGAGCTCGCCCGCACCTGCTACCAGCTGCGCGCGTTCGCCGACATCGTCGACGAGGGCGCCTTCCTCGACGTCGTCGTCGACCACCCCGACGACACCGCCACCCCGCCCGTTCCCGACCTGCGCCGCTACAAGGTGCCGCTCGGCGTGGTGGCCGTGTACTCGGCGTCGAACTTCCCCTTCGCCTTCTCCGTCGTCGGCGGCGACACCGCCAGCGCGCTGGCGGCCGGCAACCCGGTCGTCGTCAAGTCCCACCCCGACCACCCGGGGCTGTCCGAGCTGGTCGCCAAGGTGGTGCGCACGGCCGCCGCCGAGCACGGCGTCCCGGCGAGCGTGCTCGGCCTCGTGCACGGCTTCGACGCCGGCCTCGAGCTGATCCGGCACCCGTTGGTCGCCGCCGCCGGCTTCACCGGCTCGATCCGGGGCGGACGGGCCCTGTTCGACGCGGCGGCCGCCCGGCCGACGCCGATCCCGTTCCACGGGGAGCTGGGGTCGCTGAACCCCGTCGTGGTGACCGAGGCGGCCGCCGCCGAGCGCGCCGAGGCCATCGGGACCGGTCTCGCCGGGTCGATGACGCTGGGCGTGGGGCAGTTCTGCGTCAAGCCCGGGCTGGTCCTGGTGCCGTCCGGCGCGGCCGGCGACGGGCTGCTCAAGTCCCTGACCGACGCCGTGAGCGACACCGAGGCGGGCGTGCTGCTCGACCACCGGATGCGGGACAACTTCGTCGCCGGGGTCGCCGAGCGCGCCGGGCTGCCCGACGTGGAGTCGCCGGTCACCCCCGGCGCGGGCGGGGAGCACACCGTCAGCGCGGGGTTCCTGACCGTGCCCGCCGCCCGGCTCACCGCCGAGGGCGAGCACGACCTGCTGCTCGAGGAGTGCTTCGGGCCGGTCACCGTCGTGGCCCGCTACGAGGACGACGACGAGGTCAGGGCCGTGCTGTCGCGGCTGCCGGGCAACCTCACGGCGACCGTCCAGCTGTCCGAGGGCGAGGCGGCCGGCGAGGGACGCGGCGGGGAGATCCTCGCCGAGCTGACGCCGCTGGCCGGGCGCGTGCTGGTGAACGGCTGGCCGACCGGCGTCGCCGTCGCACCGGCGCAGCACCACGGCGGGCCCTATCCCGCCACCACGTCGACCTCCACCTCGGTGGGCGGCACCGCGATCGAACGGTGGCTGCGGCCGGTCGCCTACCAGAACACCCCCGCCGCGCTGCTCCCCGTGGAGCTGCGGGACGACAACGAGCTGGGTCTTCCGCGCCGGTTCAACGGGCGGCTGGAGCGATAGCGCATGAGCCTGCGCGCGGACGTCCGATAATCAGACCATGGACTTCTCGCTCCCCGAACTGCCCTTTCCCCTCCGGACGTACGGGCCCGACGGGCACTGGTTCCACGAGGACGGGGTGCTCACCGGGTGGGCCGGAGCGCGGCAGGACCGGTTCGTGACGCCCACCGGGGAGGCGTTGGACGCCGCCGCCGACGCCCCCCGGCTGCTGGGGGCCCCGGAGGGCGACTTCCAGCTGATCGCGCGGGTCACGGTCGGATTCACCGGGGCCTTCGACGCGGGGACGCTGTACGTCCAGGTCGGCGAGCGGGCCTGGGCCAAGCTCTGTCTGGAGTACTCCCCGGACGTGGCGACCGTCTGCACGGTGGTCACCCGGGGACACTCCGACGACGCCAACGCCTTCACCGTGGAGGGGAGTTCGGTCTGGCTGCGGGTGAGCCGGACCGGTCGCGCCTTCGCCTTCCACGCCTCCCGCGACGGCCGCCGCTGGACCTTCGTCCGCCTGTTCACCCTGGGCGACGAGGAGCTGACCGGCGCGGCCCTGGTCGGCTTCATGACGCAGTCGCCGATCGGGGAGGGATGCGTGGTGACCTACGACCACCTCGAGTTCAGGCCCGAGTGGCCGGACGACCTGAGGGACGGCAGCTGACCGGTTTCGCGACCGGGGGACGGAACCGGGGCGACGGTCGTCACGTCCTCCCGGGCATGATCGGAGATCGCGTCACCGCAGACCGGGTGATCCGCACGGCCGTGCCCGCCGAGACGGCGGCGGTCGCCGCCCTGCACGCGCGGGCGCGGGCCACGTACTACCCCGACGGGGTCCCCGAGGACGGCACGGACTGGCTCGCCAACTGGCGCACGGCCGTCGAGCGGCGGGACGGGCATGTGCTGTGCGTCCTCGAGCGGGGGCGGATCGTCGGCCTGGCCTCCTTCCGCACGCCGGAGGGCGCGCCCGCGCACGCGGTCAAGCTGTTCCAGTTCCACGTCGACCCCGGCCACTGGCGTGCCGGGATCGGTACGGCCCTGCACGCGGCCTGTGTCCAGCAGTGGCGGGCGGACGGCCGCCGCACGGCCGTGCTCGACGTGCACGTCGACAACCGGCGGGCGCAGGCCTTCTACACCCGTCAGGGCTGGGTCCCGGACCCGGAGCACCCGCCCGCCGAGGGGGATCACCACCTGTGGCTCAGGTTCCGGGTGCCCGACGGCTCCTGACCGGCGGCGGGGGAGTGGGGAGCGGCGGGCGGGAGCGGCGGGCGGCGAACGGGGAATGAAGCGGGCTGCTTGAACGTTCATGCACCTGGCGGAGGGAACCTCCGTGTCAGCCGCACGACCTGAAGAGAGCCGAGACATGCGCGTCGAGATCTGGAGCGACATCGCCTGCCCGTGGTGCTACGTGGGCAAGGCCCGCTTCGAGAAGGCGCTCGAGGCCTTCCCGCACCGCGACCAGGTCGAGGTGATCCACCGTTCCTTCGAGCTGGACCCGGGCCGTGCCAAGGGCGACGTCCAGCCCGTGCTCGCCATGCTCACCAAGAAGTACGGGATGAGCCAGGCGCAGGCGCAGGCCGGCGAGGAGAACCTGGGCGCGCAGGCCGCCGCCGAGGGCCTCGACTACCGCACCCGGGACCGCGACCACGGCAACACCTTCGACATGCACCGTCTGCTGCACTTCGCCAAGGAGCAGAGCCGCCAGGACGAGCTGATCCAGATCCTCTACCGGGCGAACTTCGCCGAGGAGCGGTCCGTCTTCACCGAGGGCGACGAGCGGCTCGTGGAGCTGGCGGTGGAGGCCGGTCTGGACGCCGACGCCGCCCGCACGGTCCTCGCCGACCGGACCGCGTACGCCGACGAGGTCCGCGCCGACGAGCGCGAGGCCGCGGAGCTCGGCGCGAACGGCGTGCCGTTCTTCGTCCTCGACCGCGCCTACGGAGTCTCGGGCGCCCAGCCCGCGGAGGTCTTCACCCAGGCCCTGAACCGGGCGTGGGGGGACCGCTCACCGCTGCAGCTGATCGACGACGGTGGCGCGCAGGCCTGCGGCCCGGACGGCTGCGAGGTTCCCCAGCGCTGAAACCGCAGGTCAGCGCCCATCCATAAGTGTTGCTTAGCGGAATCGCGTAAAAATCGGCAATGGACGGGGAGATCCGCGGGGCCCAGAGTGGACGCATGGAGACCTTCGAGAGCCTCGTCCGTGCCGAGTTCACCCCGAAGACCACGTACCTGAACACCGCGAGCAACGGTCTGCTGCCCGCGCGGGCCGTCGCCGCCCTGCAGGAGGCGGCGCTGCTGCGGGCGGAGGGCCGGCCGCTGACCCCGCTGTACGAGGACGTCGAGGCCTGCCGGGCCGCATACGCCCGGCTGACCGGCGTCCCCGCGACCCGGGTGGCTCTCGGCGCCTCGGTCGCCGCGCACTCCGGTGTGATCGCCGCCTCGCTCCCGGCCGGCGCCGAAGTGCTCACCGCCGAGGACGACTTCACGTCCGTGCTGAACCCGTTCCACGTCCGCGGCGACCTCAAGGTCCGTGCCGTCCCGTTGGAGCGGATCGCCGAGTCCGTCCGTCCCGGCACCGCGCTGGTCGCCGTCAGCGCCGCGCAGTCCGCCGACGGCCGGATCGCCGACCTGCCCGCCCTGCGGGAAGCGGCCCGGGAGCACGGGGCGCGCACCTACGTCGACTTCTCGCAGGCGGCCGGATGGCTGCCAGCAGAGGCCGGCGCGTACGACTTCTCCGCCGCCGTGTCCTTCAAATGGCTGCTCGGCCCGCACGGCACGGCGTTCCTCGTCGTCCCGGAGGACCTCGGCGGGCTGGCGCCGATCCTCGCGGGATGGGTGGCCGGCGAGGAGCCCTGGAACAGCTGCTACGGCCCGGTGGCCGAACTCGCCCGCTCCGCACGGCGGTTCGACCTGACACACGCCCTGTCCGGCTACGCCGGCCTGCGACGCTCCCTCGAACTGGTGGAGGAGATCGGCGTCGAGGCGATCGGCGCCCACGACCTGTCCCTCGCCGACCGCTTCCGCGCCGGACTCGCCACGCTCGGACACGAACCCCTCCCCGCGCCCGGCTCCGCGATCGTCTCGGTGCCCGGACTCGGTCATCGTCAGCCCGGGTTGGCCGCGGCGGGCATCCAGGTCTCCGACCGCGCCGGCAATCTGCGCGCCGCCTTCCACCTCTACAACACGGAGGCCGACGTCGACCGTCTGCTGGAGGTCCTGGCGGGCTGACGCGACCGACCGCCCCCGGAAGGTTCCGGCGGCGGTCGGTCGGGTCAGCCCGGCGTCAGGGGGCCGCGCAGCGGTTCACCGCACCGGGGTGAAGTCCCGCGCCCCGATGAACTCCGGACGGCGGATCGGCGCCGCGAACGGCTCCACGGCCGTGTTCTCCACGCTGTTGAACACGATGAAGACGTTGCTGCGCGGGAACGGCGTGATGTTGTCGCCCGACCCGTGCATGCAGTTGCAGTCGAACCAGGTCGCCGACCCGGCCTTGCCGGTGAACAGCCTGATGCCGTGGTCGCCGGCCAGCGAGGTGAGCGCCTCGTCGGACGGCGTGCCGGCGTCCTGCATCTGCAGCGACTGCTTGTAGTTGTCCTTGGGCGTGGCGCCGGCGCAGCCGAGGAACGTCCGGTGCGAGCCCGGCATGATCATGAGCCCGCCGTTGGTGTCGAAGTTCTCGGTCAGCGCGATCGACACGGACACCGTCCGCATGTTCGGCAGACCGTCCTCGGCGTGCCAGGTCTCGAAGTCGGAGTGCCAGTAGAAGCCCCCGGCCCCGAAGCCCGGCTTGACGTTGATCCGCGACTGGTGGACGTACACGTCCGACCCCAGGATCTGCCGGGCCCTGCCGACGACCCGCTCGTCACGGACCAGCGCGGCGAACACCTGGCTGATCTTGTGCACCTCGAAGACGGACCGGATCTCCTTCGAACGCGGCTCGACGATCGACCGCTCGTCCGCCCGGATCTCCGGGTCGGCGACGAGCCGCTCCAGCTCACGCCGGTACACGGCGACCTCGTCGTCGCCGATCAGCTGGTCGACGGTGAGGAAGCCGTCGCGCTCGTACGACCGCAGACCGGCGGCCGGGATCGGGCCGGGGGCGTCGGGGGAGCCCCAGACGACGGGGTCCTGACGGGGGACGGACACCTCGGTGGTGCCACGGGTGGGGTAGAGATCGGTGAGCGTGGTCACGATGCCTGCACCTCCTCGGGCTCGGTCAGCAGGGGGTAGACGCCGTTCTCGTCGTGGTCCTCCCGTCCGGTCACCGGCGGGTTGAACACGCAGAGGCAGCGGAAGTCCTCCTTGACGCGCAGCGTGTGCCGCTCGTGCCCGTCGAGGAGGTACATGGTCCCGGGCGTGACGGTGTGCGTCAGCCCGCTCTCGTGGTCGGTCAGCTCGGCCTCGCCCTCGACGCAGACGACGGCCTCGATGTGGTTCGCGTAGTGCATCGACGTCTCGGTGCCCGCGTACAGAATCGTTTCGTGCAGCGAGAATCCGACCCGTTCCCGGGCCAGGACGATGCGCTTGCTCTCCCAGGTGCCGGACGCCGCCCGCACATGCCGGTCGGTGCCCTCGATGTCCTTGAACGAACGGACGATCACGGTGTCGCGATGCCTCCTAGGTAGGTGACGGATGGCCGGCCGCGGAAGCGGCCGGGTGGGCGGGCCGGGGTCGCGCCCGGCCCGCACGGGAGCGTCAGAGGGTCTCCCGCACGGCCCGGGCCACGATGCTGAGGCCCTCGTCCAGCTCCTCCGGGGTGATGGTCAGCGCCGGCAGCAGCTTGACGACCTCGCTCTCCGGGCCGGACGTCTCGATCAGCAGCCCGAGTTCGAAGGCGCGCTGCGCCACCCGGCCGGCCCGCGCCTTCTCGTGGAACTCCAGGCCCCACACCAGACCGCGGCCCCGGTACTCCTTGACGTCGGCGAGGTTCTCCTCGGTGATCGAGATCAGCCCCTGCTCGACCTGCTCGCCGCGCGCCCGGGTCTGCTTCTCCATGGCCGACCCGTCGGCCCAGTACGTCTCGAGCGCGGCGGTGGCGGTGACGAAGGCCGGGTTGTTGCCGCGGAAGGTGCCGTTGTGCTCGCCCGGCTCCCACACGTCGAGCTCCGGCCGGAACAGGCAGAGCGACATGGGCAGCCCGTAGCCGCTGATGGACTTGGACACCGTGACGATGTCCGGGACGATTCCGGCCTCCTCGAAGGAGAAGAAGGCCCCGGTGCGCCCGCACCCCATCTGGATGTCGTCGACGATCAGCAGCATGTCCTGGCGCTCGCACAGCTCCTTGAGCGCGCGCAGCCACTCCGGACGCGCGGCGTTGATGCCGCCCTCGCCCTGCACGGTCTCGACGATCACAGCGGCGGGCTTGTTGAGGCCGGAGCCCTGGTCCTCGAGCAGCCGCTCGAACCAGAGGAAGTCCGGGACCTGACCGTCGAAGTAGTTGTCGAACGGCATGGGCGTGCCGTGCACCAGGGGGACGCCGGCGCCGGCCCGCTTGAAGGCGTTGCCGGTCACGGCGAGCGACCCGAGGGACATGCCGTGGAACGCGTTGGTGAACGACACGATGGCCTCGCGGCCCTTCACCTTGCGCGCCAGCTTCAGCGCGGACTCCACGGCGTTGGTGCCGGTCGGGCCCGGGAACATGACCTTGTAGGGCAGGTCACGGGGGCGCAGCACCAGGTCCTGGAAGGTCTGCAGGAACGTCCGCTTGGCGACGGTCGACATGTCGAGCCCGTGCGTGACGCCGTCCCGCAACAGGTAGTCGATCAGCGCCCGTTTCAGCACGGGGTTGTTGTGGCCGTAGTTGAGCGATCCGGCGCCGGCGAAGAAGTCCAGGTACCGATGGCCGTCCTCGTCGTACATGCGGCTGCCCTGCGCGCGGTCGAAGACGACGGGCCAGCCGCGGCAGTAGCTGCGCACCTCGGACTCGAGGGTCTCGAAGACGCTGAGGTCGGGCTGGGTGAGGGTCACGGCGAAAACACTCCTTGGTGTGGGGTCGGCAGGAGAGCGGTAACGGGGTGCGCGGACGCGGGGGAGCGCGGGGAGATCAGAAGGAGAGCGGGCCGATCCGGTACAGCACCTCGGGGTCGTGCGGGCCGTCGGGGAACAGCCCGGCGTCGAACAGCACCTCGCGGGTGACGGTCGCCCCGTGCCGTTCGGCGAACGAGGCGAACAGCCGCTCGGAGGCGGTGTTGCCCGGCGTGATGGTGGTCTCGACGGCGGTGAGCGGGCGCTGCGCGGCGAGCCGCGCGGTCAGCCCGTCGAGCAGTGCGGCGGCGAGTCCGCGACCCCGGTGTGCGGCGTCGACGGCCACCTGCCAGACCAGCAGGGTGTGCGGGTCCTGCGGCCGTACGTAGCCGGTGACGAACCCGACCGGCTCGCCGCCCTCCGCACGCGCCACCGCCGAGGTGGCGGCGAAGTCGCGGCACCACAGCAGGTAGCTGTAGGAGGAGTTCAGATCGAGCGTTCCGGATTCCTTGGCGAGACGCCAGAGGGCGGCTCCGTCAGCCACCGACGGGCGGTCGATACGCAGGTCTGCTTGTGCGGCAGTCATGCGGATTGAACTTACCGAGCGAAATTCGATAACGCATGGAGAGGCCGTGGTGATTCCGTGATGCCACAGAGACTGAACGTCAGTTTGTCCGCTTTCGCACCGTGCAAAAGGTGCATATAGTCGAGCTTGTGCAATGCGTCACGCAGTTCCCGGGCGTCCGGAAATCGCTGCGTTTAGATATTCGGGAGCGGGGCAGAAGAACTCGGGAAACCTATCGTCGGGAAGTTCCCTGGAAAATACCTGGAATGAATTCCCGAATTACCTTCCGTTCAGGTTCCGGTCACTCCGTCGAGGCGCTCGCGGAGAATGTCGGCGTGGCCGTTGTGGCGGGCGTACTCCTCGATCATGTGGAGGAGCACCCAGCGCAGGCTGATCTCGAGCCCGGTCATCGGGCCGTCCACGATCCGGCCGGTGTCCTCGAGCGACCGCCCGGCGATCAGCTCGCGCCCGCGGGCGATCTCCCGCCGCCAGACGGTCAGCGCCTCGTCGAGCCCGCGGTCCGCGTCGAGTGCGTAGCCGGTCCTCTCCCCGAAGACCGGCGGCACCTCGAGACCGGCGAACGCCCGCTGGAACCAGTTGCGTTCGACCTCGGCGAGATGCTGCACCAGACCGAGGAGGGTGAGCGAGGACGGCTCGGCGGACGCCGTCCGCGCCTGCTCGTCGTCCAGCCCGGCGCACTTCAGCTCCAGCGTCGCCCGGTGGAACGCCAGCCAGCTCTCCAGCATGGGGAGTTCCTCGCCGGTCAGCAGCGGGACCGGGCGGCCGTCGGGAAGTGTCCGGTGCGCATCCGTCGTCATTCCGGCAGCATGCCATCCGCCCCGGCGCCGACGGTCGATTCCGGCCGCCTCCGGCCGGTCCCGTCGCTCCCCTCAGCTCCGGTCGTCCTCCGTGGCCCGGAGGGCGGCGGCCGGGTCGACGGTCAGGCCCCTCTCCGCCAGTGCGGCGCCCAGAGCGGCCAGGGATCCGCGCACCGCGTCCAGGGTGGCGTCCGCCCCGTAGTGGTTGACCCGGATCATCTCGCCGGCCAGCGCGCCGCCGCCCGCGGCCAGCGGCAGTGCGGGGTCGCTCGCCAGCGCCCGGGCCACCAGCTCCGACGCCGGCACGCCCGCGGGCGCCCGCAGCGTCGTGGCGACCGGCGCCGCCTCCGCCGGGTCGTGCACGTACGGCTCGAGCCCGCCGCCCAGCGCCAGCGCGCCCGCCCGCGTCGCCGCCGCCGCGGACGCGTGCCGGGCCATGAACGTCTTCAGCCCCTCGGTCTCGATCCGCTCGACGCACGCCTCGAGGGCCAGCATCTCCAGCTGCGCCGGCGCGTGCAGCAGGGCCTTGCGGCCGCCGTCGATCCACCGCTGCTTCCAGTCCAGCAGGGACAGGTACGAGCGGCGCGGGGCTGTCGGGTTCGCGGACATCCGCGCCCACGCCCGCTCGCTCACCGCGACCGCCGAGACGCCTGCCGGGCCGCCCATCGCCTTCTGCGCGCCGATCACGCACAGGTCCACGCCCCACGCGTCCGGCAGCACCGGCTCCGCGCCGATCGAGGCGACCGCGTCCAGCGAGAAGAGCGCGCCGTGCTCCCGCACCACCTCGCCGATCTCGGCGACCGGGTTGGTGTTGCCGGTCGCCGCCTCCGCGTGCACCAGCGACACGAAGTCGATCTCCGGGTGCTCGGCGAACGCCTCGCGGACCTGTGCGGCCGTCACCGCCGTGTGGAAGGGGACCGCCAGGTCGATCACGGTCGCGCCGCAGTCCCGCAGCCAGTCGCCGAAGGTCTGCCCGTACGGGCCGGTGATCACGTTGAGGGCCGTGGTGCCCGGACCCGCGGCGCCCCGGATCGCCCCTTCCAGCGGCAGCAGCGCCTCGCCCTGCGTGACCACGACGTCCTGCCGGGTGTCCAGCAGTCGCGCCACCCGGGCCTCGATCGAGGCGAAATGTGCGGCGCTCAGCGGTGCGAGGTCCAGGAACGGGTGTGTCACGACGGTGCTCTCTTCACTGACGGGGTAGAGGTGACGAGAGTAACCGGGACGTCCTCCCCCCTCCCCACCGGTGACTTCGCAGGCCCGACGGCCTCGTGACCATCGGATTGGTTTGAGACTCCCAAACATCTCCTTATAATCGGAACCCTTAGTTCCCTTACAGGAAGGCCCGCCGTGATCACCCTCTCCGGGCGCCGGACCCGCATCCTGGCCGCTGCCACCGCGACGGCCGGGCTCGTGCTCGTGGCCGCCTGCACGTCGAGCGACGGCGGCGGCAGTGGCTCCAAGACCGCCGCCGGCGGGGTCGAGCTCGTCAAGGCGGGCCAGCTCACCACCTGCACCCACCTGCCCTACCCGCCCTTCCAGTCGGAGATCGACGGCAAGGTGCAGGGCTTCGACGTCTCCCTGATCGACTTGGTCGCCAAGAACCTCGGCGTGAAGCAGGCGATCGTCGACACGCCCTTCGAGAACTTCAAGACCGGCGCCTTCCTCAACTCCGGCCAGTGCGACCTCGCCGCGGCCGGCATGACCATCACCGACGAGCGCAAGAAGAACGTCGACTTCTCCGACCCCTACTTCGAGGCCACGCAGGCCGTCCTCGTCGACAAGGGCGCGGGCGTCTCCTCGCTCGCCGACGTGAAGTCCAAGGGCGTCAAGCTGGGCGCGCAGGCGCAGACCACCGGCGAGGACTATGCCGAGAAGCAGGGCTTCGACGCGGTCTCCTTCGAGTCCTCCGACGCCGTCCTCAACGGACTGCGCACCGGCCAGGTCAAGGCCGTCATCATCGACTACCCGGTGGTCCAGGGCTGGCTGAAGGACAAGGCCAACGCCGACGCCTTCAAGGTCGTCGACAACCTCAACACCGGCGAGCAGTACGGCTTCACGGTGAAGAAGGGCAACGCGAAGCTGGTCGCCGCGATCAACAAGGCGCTGGCGGACGCGAAGGCCGACGGCACGTACAAGACGCTGTACGAGAAGTGGATCGGCCCGTACGACGCGTCCGCGGCCTCCCCGTCGGCGTCATGACCGCCGCGGACGTACCGCTCCAGCCGAAGAAGAAGGGACTGACCCGGCGGCAGAAGCGCCGGCTGTCCCGCGGCGCGCAGTACGCCGTGTTCGTCGCCGCCGTGATCGTCTTCGCGGTGACGGCCGACTGGGGCCGGCTGAAGAACCAGTTCGCCCAGTGGGACATCGCGAAGGAGATGTTCCCGGACGTCATCACGCTCGCGCTGAAGAACACCGTCCTGTACACGCTGTCGGGCTTCCTGCTGGGGCTGGTGCTCGGCCTGGTCATCGCGCTGATGAGGTTGTCCTCGGTCGGCCCGTACCGCTGGGTGGCCGGCGTGTACATCGAGATCTTCCGCGGTCTGCCCGCCCTGCTGATCTTCGTGTTCATCGGCGTGGCCGTGCCGCTGGCCTTCCCCGGCACGGAGATCGTCGGCGGCACCTACGGCAAGGCGGCCCTCGCGCTCGGCCTGGTGGGCGCCGCGTACATGGCGGAGACGTTCCGCGCGGGCATCCAGGCGGTGCCCAAGGGGCAGATGGAGGCGGCGCGCTCGCTCGGCTTCTCGCCGGCCCGCGCGATGATCTCCATCGTCATCCCGCAGGCGTTCCGGATCATCCTGCCGCCGCTCACCAACGAACTGATCATCCTCTTCAAGGACTCCTCCCTGGTCCTGCTCCTCGGCGTGACCCTTGAGGAGCGCGAACTGTCCAAGTTCGGCCGGGACCTGGCCAGCGACACCGCCAACTCCACGCCGATCCTGGTCGCCGGCCTGTGCTACCTGCTGGTGACCGTCCCGCTCGGCTTCGTCGTGCGCCGCATGGAGGCCAAGGCCCAGGAGGCCGTGAAATGAGCCGACCCGAGATCGAAGTGCGCGGCCTGCACAAGGCGTTCGGCGACAACGAGGTGCTCCAGGGCATCGACCTGGAGATCGGCCGGGGCGAGGTCGTCTGCGTGATCGGCCCCTCCGGCTCCGGCAAGTCGACGCTGCTGCGCTGCGTGAACCTGCTGGAGGAGCCCACGAGCGGCCAGGTCTTCGTCGGCGGCACGGAGCTCACCGACCCCGACGTCGACATCGACGCCGTGCGACGCCGTATCGGCATGGTCTTCCAGCAGTTCAACCTGTTCCCGCACCTGTCGGTGACCGAGAACCTGACGCTGCCGCAGCGCCGGGTGCTGGGCCGTGGCAAGGCGGAGGCCGCGAAGGTCGCCGCCCAGAACCTGGAGCGGGTGGGCCTGTCGGAGAAGGCGCACGCCTATCCCGCCTCCCTCTCCGGCGGCCAGCAGCAGCGCGTCGCGATCGCCCGCGCCCTGGCCATGGGCCCCGACGTGATGCTCTTCGACGAGCCGACGTCGGCGCTCGACCCGGAGCTGGTCGGCGACGTCCTGGCCGTCATGCGCATGCTGGCGAACGAGGGCATGACGATGATGGTCGTCACCCACGAGATGACCTTCGCCCGCGAGGTCGCCGACCGGGTCGTCTTCATGGACGGCGGAGTGATCGTCGAGGACGGCGCCCCCGCCCAGGTCATCGGCGCACCGCGGCACGAGCGCACCCGCCACTTCCTCTCCCGCCTCCTCGACCCGGCGATGGCCGACGTGGAGGAGGAGACCTCCGACCAGGTGGGCAGGAGCACTGGCTAGGGTGCACGCATGAGCGATCATCCGGTGCTGCACGTGAAGGGCAGGGTCCTGACCGGGCCCGACGACGTCCGCGACGAGCTGTGGGTCGTCGACGGCCGGATCTCCTACGACCGTCCCGCAGGGGCCCGTGAGGTCCGCACCGTCGAGGGCTGGGCGCTGCCCGGTCTCGTCGACGCGCACTGCCATGTGGGCCTCGGAGGGCACGGGCCGGTCGAACCCGACGTCGCGGAGAAGCAGGCGCTCACCGACCGCGAGGCCGGCGCCCTGCTGCTGCGGGACGCCGGCTCACCCTCGGACACCCGCTGGACCGACGACCGCGACGACCTCCCGAAGATCATCCGGGCGGGCCGGCACATCGCCCGCACCCGCCGATATCTGCGCGGCTACGCGCACGAGATCGAGCCCGACGACCTCGTCGCGTACGTCGCCCGGGAGGCCCGGCGCGGCGACGGCTGGGTCAAGCTGGTCGGCGACTGGATCGACCGCGAGGCCGGCGATCTGGCCCCCAGCTGGCCGCGGGCGGCGGCCGAGGCGGCCATCGCCGAGGCCCACCGGCTGGGCGCGCGCGTCACGGCGCACTGCTTCGCCGAGAACTCGCTGCGTGATCTGGTCGAGTCCGGCATCGACTGCATCGAGCACGCGACGGGTCTGACGGACGACCTCGTCCCGCTGTTCGCCGAACGGGGCGTGGCGATCGTCCCGACCCTGGTCAACATCGCCACCTTCCCGGATCTCGCCGCCGGCGGGGAGGCCAAGTTCCCGCGCTGGTCGGCCCATATCCGCAGGCTCCACGCCCACCGGTACGACACCGTCCGCTCCGCCTACGACGCCGGCATCCCGGTCTTCGTCGGCACGGACGCCGGCGGCACGCTGCCGCACGGTCTGGTGGCGGCGGAGGTCGCCGAGCTGGTGACCGCGGGCATCCCCCCGTTGCAGGCGCTCTCCGCGACGACGTGGGGCGCACGCGCGTGGCTCGGACGCCCCGGCCTGGACGAGGGCGCTCCGGCGGACCTGGTGGTGTACGAGACGGACCCGCGGGCGGACGTCCGCGTGCTGGCGGCGCCCCGCAGGGTCGTGCTGAACGGGAAGATCGTGGGCTGAGGCGCGCCGAACCGGTGACCTGAGGCGCGCGGACCGTGGCCTGAGGCGCTCCGAGGAGTGTGCCGCGAGGGTGACGACGCAGAACGTACGTGCCGGTGGATTCGAAGGTGTGCGCGGAAATCTCACGTTGGAGTGAACTCGGGTCGGCGCGCTGACCGTTCACCCTTCGTACGCGATTCTTGCGGGGTCCCGAAGCGTCTCTTCTGGGGGTCCCACCCTTGAACGGCAACACCTTCCGCATGCCCGCACGCGCCCGTCGCGTCGCCGCCGTCGCGGCGGCCACGGCCCTCGCCGCCGGTCCCGCGGCCCTGGCCGGCGCGGGCCCCGCCCACGCGGGCGACGGCCGGGGCCGCGCGAGCGCCGCCGTGCTGCGCACCGGCCTCGACGTGGCCCTGCTCAACAGATCCGCCGGCGTCCCGCTCGCCGTCTCCCTCAACGAGGTGCACGCGCCGCAGAGCGCCGAGAAGACCGCGCTGACAGCCGAGTTGGACGGCGTCGCAGGCGGAAGGCCGTTCAGCGTGCTGCGCGCCGACGTCGCCGAGGCCAGGGCGACGGTGGACGAGAGGAAGGCCGAGGCGTCCACCCGAGTCGTCCACGCCAGGCTGCACGTCCCCGGCCTCCCGCTGCTCTCCCTCGTCGAGGTCGGCACGGTCACCTCGAAGGCGACCTGCGAGACCGGCCGGCCTCCGGTCGCCGTCGCGAACCTGCTCGGCTCCTTGACGGTCCTGGGCAAGAAGGTGTCGGTGAGCACGGGCGGCACGACGGACGTGAAGGTGCCGGGTGTGGGACAGGTCCGGCTCGACCTGTCCCAGCGCGGGACCACCACCCGCACGGCCGCCGCCACCGCCCTCGAACTCACCGTCTCCGTCGACCCGTTGCAGCTCAACGTCGCCGACGTCACCGGCACGGTGACGCTCGCCGAGGCCACCTGCGAGGCGCCCGTCGCAGAGCCGGGGGAGCGGGCCGGAGAACAGGGCGGGCCACAGGGGGAGGGGACGGGGAAGGAGGAGCAGGGGGAGGAGCAGGAACGGCCGGCCGCGCCGAGCGCCGCCGTGGCCCCTGACGTCCGACCGCAGGCCGCGCCCGCCGAGGCCGACCTGGCGCGGACCGGCGGCGGTTCGCCGGCCCCGTACGTCGCGGGCGGCGCCGTGGCTCTGCTGCTCGCGGGCGGGGGAGCGGTGGCGCTGACCCGTCGGCGGGGCTGACCGAACGGGGCGGGGCACGGGCGCCGACGTCCCCCGGTGCCCGTGCCCCGCCCGGTCGTCGCGCCGCCTCTGCGCCCCGTCCGAGCCTCTGCGCCCCGTCCTGTCGCGGCTCCCCCGCCGGCTCCCTCGCGTCCCGTCCCTCGCGTCCCGTACCCCGAGTCCCGTCAGTCGCGCGTCAGCGCCAGCGCCTGGTCCAGCGCCTGGAGGAAACGGTTCACCGTCGCCCGGTCCCGTACCGCCAGCCGCAGCCACTCCTCGTCCAGTCCCGGGAAGGTGTCCCCGCGCCGGACCGCGAACCCCAGGACCCGCAGCTGCCGGCGGACCGCGGCGGCCCGCGGCAGCCGGACGAGCACGAAGGGGCCCTCGGCAGGCCCCGCGACCCGCAGCCCGTCCGAGGCGAACTCCTCGAGACCGGCGACGAGATGGGCCCGGTCCGCGGCGATGCGGTGCGCCGCGTGCACGGCCTCCGCCAGCGCCCGCGGTTCCACACACGCCTGCGCGGCGGCCAGCGCCGGCGTGGACACCGGCCACAGCGGCTGTGCCCGCTCCAGCTCGGCGATCGTCTCCGGCGCGGCGAGGACGTACCCGATCCGCAGCCCCGCGAGCCCCCAGGTCTTGGTCAGGCTGCGCAGCACCACCAGACCGGGCACGTCCGTCCGTTCGGCGAGAGCCTCCCGTTCGCCCGGCACCGCGTCCATGAACGCCTCGTCGACGACCAGCGTCCGTCCGGCCCGCGCCAGCCGTCGGAGGGTGTCCGCGGGGTGCAGCACCGACGTGGGGTTCGTCGGATTGCCGATCACCACCAGGTCGGCGTCGTCGGGAACCGCCGCCGGATCCAGCCGGAAGCCGTCCCGCGCGCGCAGCAGCACCCGGCCCACCTGGTGCCCGGCGTCGCGCAGCGCCGCCTCCGGCTCGGTGAACTGCGGATGCACGACCACCGGCCGCCGCACCCGCAGGGCCCGCGCCAGCAGCACGAAGGCCTCCGCCGCGCCCGCCGTCAGCAGCACCCGCTCCACGGGCAGCCCGTGCCGCGCCGCGACGGCCGCCCGCGCGGCCCGCCCGTCCGGATAGGCCGCGAGGCCGCTCAGGGACGCGGCGACCCGCTCGAGCAGCCAGCGCGGAGGCGTGTCCGCGCGGACGTTCACGGCGAGATCGACCAGGGCCGAGCCGTCGTCCCGCGTCTCGGCGTCCCCGTGATGGCGCAGGTCGTGCCCGCCGTCGGGAACGCCGGCCAGGCCGTCGGTGAGCTCGTCAGCTTGTCCGTCAGTGTGCATGGGAGTGCGCGTTTCCCTGTCCGTGAGGGTGATGCCCGGGTGGGGGGTGTCCGTGCGGGTGGCGCGCGTCGCGGTTTCCGGCGGCGTGCGCGCGGTTTCGGCGGGCGGGTCCGGTGGGCCGGGGTGGCCCGGCCGGCGCGCGACGGCGCACGTCGCCCTCGCCGGTGTCCCGGCCGACCTGCGCTTGGGCAGCACGAGCTCACCGCCGCCGATCAGCGCGGCCGCCTCCGCCACCGACGCGGTGCCCAGGGCGGCGAACGGCGCGTCGGAGGGGTGGGGCACCGCCACACCCGCCAGCTCCCGCGCGGAGTACGTCACCACGGGCACCCCCAGCCGGCGGGCGGCTTCCACGACGCCCGGTTCGCCGGCCCTGACGTCGACGGTGGCGAGCTCGGCGAGGTCGCGCACGGACCCTCCCGCCTCCCGCAACGCGTTCTCCACCAGCTCCAACACCTCGGCGGCGGGAACCCCCGTGGACGCCCCGACCCCGACGACGAGGGCGGCCGCGGCATGCCCGCCCGCGGTCCCGGACGTCGCGGGGCCGTGCCCGGGGCCGGTGGCGGCGTCGGTCATGCGGGCACGTCCTCTCACCATGGTCTGTGCGGTTCAGGCGGTATCGGGTGTTTCGTCAGGGCTTCGCGGCCGTCAGGTCGTGGCGCGGATGTGCGCGATCGGGGGTCGATCGGATAGCAAGGGTCCATGGCGGTCTTCGTCGCGCTCGGCGCGTTCCTCATGACGCTGGCCGGCGGCTGGACGGCACAGCGCGTGACCGACCGCCGTCACCTCGTGCTGGGCCTGGCCGGCGGCCTGATGCTGGGCGTGGTCGGGCTGGACCTGCTGCCGGAGGCGCTCGACGCCGCCGGCACCGAGGTCTTCGGCGTGCCGGCCGCGCTGCTGCTCTTCGTGGCCGGGTTCCTGCTGGCCCATCTGGTGGAACGGCTGCTCGCGGCCCGCCAGGCCGCGCACGGCGCGGAGGAGGCGGTCCTGCGCGCGCCCGAGGTGGGTCTCACGGCCGCCGCCGCGATGGTCGGGCACAGCGCGATGGACGGCGTGGCGATCGGTGCGGCCTTCCAGGTGGACGGCGGCATGGGAGCCGCCGTGGCGCTCGCGGTCATCGCCCACGACTTCGCGGACGGCTTCAACACGTACACGATCACGAGCCTCTACGGGAACGCCCGCCGCAAGGCCCAGGCCATGCTGGTGGCGGACGCGGCGGCGCCGGTCGTGGGCGCGGCCTCGACGTCCTTCGTCACCATCCCGGAGCAGGTGCTCGGCGGCTACCTGGGGTTCTTCGGCGGCGCGCTGCTGTACCTGGCGGCCGCCGAGATCCTCCCCGAGGCCCACCACGAGCACCCGGCGCGCTCGACCGTCCTGTGCACGATCGCGGGCGCGGCCTTCATCTGGCTGGTGGTCGGCCTGGCGTCCTGAGCGCCTGTGCACGCGCGTCGGAAGGGGGCCGGTCGCGGCGGCGCGCGGTTCCGGCTCCCCGACGGCCCGCACGGCCGGCCCGCCGCTCATGACGTCCGGCACCTCTCCACGAACCGGCGCACCACACCCGGCTCGGACGCCCAGTGCGTGTGCAGATAGCTCGCGTGCACACCCCGCTCCACGAACCCCTCGAGCCGCCGCTGCGGGGTCCGCAGCCCCCACGCCGGGGTGGCGCCCGCGCCGGGCTCCACGACGGTCCGGTGGAACTCGTGGCCCCGCATCCGGGTCCCGGCCACGGCCAGCGCGCTGTCGCTCACGGCGACCGCGTCCCGGTAGCCGAGCGTGAGCCGTCCGCTCATCCGCGCGGTCGCGTCGAGCACCCCGCACATGGGCTGCCCGTCCAGCTCGCGGCACAGGTAGAGCAGTCCGGCGCACTCGGCGGCGACGGGCGCCCCCTGGTCCACGAGGGCCGCCACCGTTTTGCGCAGCGGCTCGTTGGCGGACAGCTCGGCCGCGTACATCTCGGGGAATCCGCCCCCGACGACCAACCCGGCGGTTCCTTCGGGCAGTCGCTCGTCCCGCAGCGGATCGAAGGGGACGACGTCGGCGCCGGCGGCGGTGAGCAGCTCGGCGTGCTCGGCGTAGGAGAAGGTGAAGGCGGAGCCGCCGGCCACGGCGACCACCGGCCGGCCCGTGCCCCCCGACGCCGGCCCGCGGGCGTCGGACCGCGGAGCCCGGGCGTCGAGGGCCGGCACGGGCGCCGGCACGGGCACGGCGGCACGCAGGGCCTCGGCCGCGTCCCACGGCGCGCAGGACAGCTCTCCCGCCCCGCGCGCCAGCGCGAGCAGCGCTTCGAGGTCGCACCCCTGCGCCACCTGCGCCGCCATCGCCGCGACGGAGTCGACCGCCTCGGCCCGCCGTTCGGCGACCGGCACCAGCCCCAGGTGCCGGGACGGCGTGTCCACCCGCGAGGCCCGCCGCACCACGCCGAGCACCGGCGTCCCGGCCGACTCCAGCGCGTCCCGCAGCAGTTCCTCGTGCCGGTCCGAGGCGACCTTGTTGAGGATCACGCCCCCGACCCGCACCTGCGGGTCCCAGGAAACGAACCCGTGCACGAGCGCCGCCACCGACCGGGACTGCGACGAGGCGTCGACCACGAGCACCACCGGCGCCCGCAGCAGCTTCGCCACCTGGGCGGTGGAGGCCAGCTCGCCCTCTCCCGCGGCCCCGTCGTACATCCCCATCACGCCCTCGACGACCGCCAGGTCGCAGCCGCGGGCGCCGTGCGCGAACAGCGGGCCGACCAGCTCCGGCCCGCACAGGTACGCGTCGAGGTTGCGGCCCACCCGCCCGGTCGCGAGCGAGTGGTACCCGGGGTCGATGTAGTCCGGCCCGACCTTGTGCGGGGACACGGCGAGCCCGCGCGCGGCGAACGCGGCCATCAGCCCCGTCGCGACGGTGGTCTTGCCGCTGCCCGAGGAGGGCGCGGCTATCACGAGCCGGGGCACGCAGGAGGGGGCCGCGGGCGCCGGCGCCGGGGGCGCGGACGGCGTCGCAGCGGGGGGCGTCAGCACGGCGTCACCACTCGATGCCCCTCTGCCCCTTCTGCCCCGCGTCCATCGGATGCTTGACCTTGGACATGTCGGTGACCAGGTCGGCGAAGTCCACGAGCTTCTCGGGCGCGTTGCGTCCGGTGATCACGACGTGCTGCGTCCCCGGCCGGTCCCGCAACACCGAGATCACCTCGTCGACGTCGATCCACCCCCAGTGCAGCGGATAGGCGAACTCGTCGAGCACGTACAGCTTGTACGCCTCGGCGGCGAGGTCCCGCTTGACCTGCTCCCAGCCCTCGCGGGCCTTCTCCTCGTTGTCGAGCTGCTCGTCGCGCTGCACCCACGACCAGCCCTCGCCCATCTTGTGCCAGTCGACGGAACCGCCCTCGCCGGACGCCCCCAGCACCCGCAGCGCGTTCTCCTCGCCGACCTTCCACTTCGCCGACTTGACGAACTGGAACACCCCGATCGGCCACCCCTGGTTCCAGGCCCGCAGCGCGAGCCCGAAGGCGGCGGTCGACTTCCCCTTGCCGATGCCCGTGTGCACCATGACGAGCGCCCGGTTGCGACGCTGACGCGTCGTCAGTCCGTCGTCCGGCACGACACTCGGCTGTCCCTGCGGCATTAAGCGGCCCTCCTCGAAGTCCCCTGCACGTCTTTCACCAGTCCCGCGATGGAGTCCGCCCGCAGCTCGTCCAGCGTGACGGCGGTTCCCCCCAGCTCCGCGGCGAGCTCCCCGGCGAGCCCGAGCCGTACCGGCCCCGACTCGCAGTCGACGACGACGCTCGCGACGCCCTCGGCCGCGAACAGCCGGGCGGCCCGTCCGGCCGTCGCGACCGGCTCGGGGCCCCCGGTGGCCCGTCCGTCCGTCACCACGACGACCAGCGCCCGCCGCGCGGGATCCCGCAGCCGCTCCACGCGCAGCACGTCGTGCGCCCGCAGCAGCCCGGCGGCCAGCGGCGTGCGCCCTCCGGTGGGCAGCGACTCCAGGCGTACGGCGGCCGCGTCCACCGACGAGGTGGGCGGCAGCGCGACGTCCGCGCCCGAGCCGCGGAAGGTGACGAGCCCGACCTTGTCCCGCCGCTGGTACGCGTCCAGCAGCAGCGACAGCACCGCGCCCTTCACGGCGCCCATGCGCTGCCGGGCGGCCATCGACCCCGAGGCGTCCACGACGAACAGCACGAGGTTCCCCTCACGCCCTTCCCGGACCGCCTGCCGCAGATCGTCGCGCCGCACCACCAGCCCCGGCCCGGACCGGCCCCGCGCCCGCTGGTGCGGGGCGGCGGCGTGCACGGTCGCCGCCAGGTGCAGCTTGGTGAGGGCGCCCCTGGGGCGCCGGGCGCCCGTGGTCCGGCCGTGCTCGGTACGCGCCCGCGACCGCCGCCCGGCGGCGCCCTCGCCGATGCCGGGCACGCTCAGCGTCTTGGTGCGGAACGGCTCGGCGGCCCGCACGGGGGACTGCTCCCCGGCTCCCGGGCCGGCCGGCGCCGGCTCCGCGCCGCCCTCCCCGCGCCCGGCGTCGGGGCCGGCGCCGTCGCCCTGCGGCGGCACGGTGGCGTCGCCGACCGCGTCGCCCGACCCCGGCGGCAGCCCGCCCCCGCCGTCGGGGCCGCCCTCGGGACCGTCGCCGGGGCCGCCCTCGGGGCCCTGCGGGCCGGGGTCGGGGTCCTCGTCGTCCGAGCCGCCGAACTCCTCGAGCGTCTCGTCGAGTTTGTCCTCGTCGAGTCCGGGCGCGTCGAAGGGGTTGCGCCGCCTGCGGTGCGGCAGCGCGAGCAGCGCCGCCTGCCGTACGTCCTCCGCGAGCACGTCGGTCCGTCCCGCCCACGCGGCCAGCGCGGTGGCTGTGCGCGCCATGACGATGTCGGCGCGCATGCCGTCCACCTCGAACGCGGCGCAGGTCGCCGCGATCTGACGCAGCGCCGCGTCGCCCAGCCGCACCGACGGCAGCAGCTCGCGCGCGGCCGCGATCCGGCTGCGGACGGCGGCCTCCTCGTCCGCCCAGCGCGCGGCGAACGCCTCGGGATCGTCGTCGTGCGCGAGCCGCCGCCGCACCACCTCCACCCGCTGGTCGGGCTCGCGCGAGGCCGCCACCTCCACCGTCAGCCCGAACCGGTCGAGCAGCTGCGGCCGCAGCTCGCCCTCTTCGGGGTTCATGGTGCCGACGAGCAGGAACCGGGCCGCGTGCCGTACGGAGACGCCCTCGCGCTCGACGTACGAGGCGCCCATCGCGGCCGCGTCCAGCAACAGGTCGACCAGGTGGTCGTGGAGGAGGTTGACCTCGTCGACGTAGAGGATGCCCCGGTGCGCGTCGGCGAGGAGCCCCGGCTCGAAGGCCTTCACGCCCTCCGCCAGCGCCCGTTCGATGTCCAGCGCGCCCACCAGCCGGTCCTCGGAGGCGCCGACCGGCAGCTCGACCATGCGCGCAGGCCGCGTCTCGGACGCCCCCGGCTCGTGCGGTCCGTCCGGGCAGGCCGGGTCGGGCGAGGCCGGGTCGCAGGAGAACCGGCAGCCGGTCACCGCGTCCAGCGCCGGCATGAGCGCGGACAGCGCCCGTACCGCCGTCGACTTGGCGGTGCCCTTCTCGCCGCGCACCAGCACACCGCCCACCGCCGGCGACACGGCGTTCAGCAGCAGCGCGAGCCGCAGGTCGTCCTGGCCGACGACGGCCGTGAACGGGAAAGGAGTACTCACTTCTCGTTGCCTTCCAACTCGCCCTCCGGCTCGGGACGGACGTCCCGCAGCCGTTCGGTGGTGTCGCGCCGCGGCCACCGGCCGGACTCCCCCGTGAACGGGACGCCGCCGGCCGACGGCGACGGCCCGGCCCCCGTGCGGGCGCGAGCGCGGCCGCTCATGCGGGAGCCCCCGGGGGAACGAACGGCAGCCCCGGCGGCGCGCCCGACTCGATCAGCCGCCACAGAGCGTCGGTGTCCGCGTGCTCCTCGATCAGATCGCCGAGCCGGTCCAGCTGCTCCTCGCGCAGCGCGGCGAACGAGGTGTCGGGAGCGGGCACGAAACGCCGGCCCGCGGCCGCGGCCACCTCGCGCAGGAAGGCCCGCCGGAACCCGTCCGACTCCAGCGAGCCGTGCCAGTGCGTGCCCCAGACCTGACCGACCCGGCAGCCGTCCAGGGGGTTCCCGCGGTCGTCGCTGAGGAACGCCTCCCCGCCGTCCACGGTGGCCACCCCGTGGTGGATCTCGTACCCCTCGACGGGCTCGCCGAGGGCTTCGCCGACCGGGCGGGTGAGGGTCTTCTCCGGGGCGAACCGCACCCGCACGGGGAGCAGTGCGAGCCCGTCGACCCGGCCGAGCCGGCTCTCGACCTCGTCCTCGATCCGCGTGCCGAGGATCTGGTAGCCCCCGCAGACGCCGAGGACGGGCCGCTGCTCGGCGGCCCGGCGCACCAGCGCGTCGGCCAGCCCGCGCTCGCGCAGCCACTCCAGCGCCCGCACGGTGCCCCGGGTCCCCGGTACGACGACCAGGTCGGCGTCGGCCAGTTCCTCGGGCCGGTCGACGAACCGCACGACGACGCCGGGCTCGGCGGCCAGCGCGTCCACGTCGGTGAAGTTGGACATCAGCGGAACCGCGCAGACGGCGACCCGCAGCACGTCCTCGCCGACCGGCGGGGCGGTGTTCGACTCCCGCACGGTTCCCCGCAGCGAGACCCTCAGCCCGTCCTCCTCGTCGATCCCGAGCCCGTGCCGGAACGGCAGCACCCCGTACGTCCGCCGCCCGGTGAGCCCGTGCAGCATGTCCAGGCCCGGCTCCAGCAGGGAGACGTCCCCCCGGAACTTGTTGACGAGGAACCCGGCGACCAGTTCCTGGTCCTCGGGCGACAACAGGGCGACCGTGCCGAAGAACGACGCGAACACCCCGCCCCGGTCGATGTCGCCGACGACGAGCACGGGCAGCCGCGCGCTCCGCGCGATCCCCATGTTCACGATGTCGGTCCGCCGCAGGTTGATCTCGGCGGGACTGCCCGCCCCCTCACAGATCACCGCGTCATACGTGCCCCGCAACTCGGCGAGACAGTCGAGAACGGTGCCGAGGAGTCGTTGCTGCCGGCCTCCGTGATAGCCGCGGGCGCTCATCTCGCCCACCGGCCTGCCCAGCAGCACGACCTGGCTGCTGCGCTCCCCGCCCGGCTTGAGCAGCACGGGGTTCATCAGCGCGGTCGGCTCCACCCGGCAGGCCTGCGCCTGCATGGCCTGCGCCCGTCCGATCTCGGCGCCCTCGCGCGTCACGAAGGAGTTGAGGGACATGTTCTGCGCCTTGAACGGCGCGACCTTGACGCCCTGTCGCACCAGCCACCGGCAGATCCCCGCGGTGACGACGCTCTTGCCGGCGTCCGAGGTGGTGCCGGCGACGAGGAGCCCCCCGCTCATGACTGACGTCCCTTCGCGACCAGGCGCGCGGCGACGGTGACGCCGAGCGCGAGCAGACCGACGCGGCGGGAGAGCCGTGCGGCGCGTTCGATGTCGTGCACGGCGACGGCCCGTCCGGCCGCCCCGTTGAGCACCGGCCGGTGCTCGACCCGCCCGTCGTACGCCAGGGTCCCGCCCAGCCGCACCCCGAGGGCGCCCGCGAAGGAGGCCTCCACGGGGCCCGCGTTGGGGCTCGGGTGACTGCGGGCGTCGGCTCGCCAGGCCCGCAGCGCGCCGCGCGGATCGTCCCCCGCCGCGGCGGCCAGCACGGCGGTCAGCCGCGCCCCCGGCCACCCGGCGAGGTCGTCGAGCCGGGCGGAGGCCCAGCCGAACCGCAGGTACCTCGGCGAGCGGTGACCGACCATCGCGTCAAGGGTGTTGACGGCCCGGAACCCGACCAGTCCCGGCACGCCGCCCACGGCGCCCCACACCAGCGCCCCGACGACGGCGTCGGAGGTGTTCTCGGCGACGGACTCCACGACGGCCCGGGCGATCCCGTCGGCGTCCAGCGCCTGGGGATCCCGCCCGCACAGGTGCGGCAGTCGTGCGCGGGCCGCCTCGACGTCCCCCGCCTCCAGGGCCCGCCCGATCGCGCGTGCCTCGCGGACGAGTGAACTGCCCCCGACGACGGCCCAGGTGGCGGCGGCGGTCAGGGCGACGGAGGCGGCGGGGGAGCGGCGCGCACCCCGCGAGGCGACGGCCCCCAGGGCGACGGCGCCGCCGGCGCACACGACGGTGTGCAGGGCGCCCCACCCCCGGTGGTCGCGCCACAGCAGCCGTTCGACGGCGCCCGCGGCCCGCCCGAACACGGCGACCGGATGCCCGCGGCGGGGGTCGCCGAGGAGCAGGTCGCCGAGAAGGCCGGCGGCGGCGCCGTACGCGTGGACGCGCTCGGCACCCATCGGGTCAGCCGGCTGTGGGGGCGGGGGTCGGCTCGGTGGTGACGCTCGGTCGGCAGCCGCACATGGCAGAGGTCCTCACTCAGGGTGTCCGCGCCCTGGTTCGACGAGACCGGCGGCGAGAGTTCCTGGCTCCCGGGGGATTTCCTCCCCGGTGACAGTGGCGGGACCGCGCCGGACTCGCACCGGCTTCCTCTTCTGCCGCCGTAATGGCCCGGGCAGTCCACCACGGGCCCGGAAGGGCCGTCAACTTGCTGTTGACCTGCGCGGGGAGGATGTGCAGAACCCCACACGGCGGGGCCGACGGGGTTCGGGAACGGGGTGCGGAGCGCGGGTACGCGCACCGGGCACGCGGACGAGGTACGGGAACGGGGTGCGGGACGGCGATCCGTCCCGCACCCCGCGAAGGTCCACGATCCGTCGAACCACGACCTGCCGAACCGCGACCCGTCGGACGACGACGTGTCAGACCACGATCAGCGAGATGCCGTAGGCCACCGCCGCCGCGCAGGCGGCGAAGCACGCGTACGCGCCCGTCACCGCGAGGGCGGCCGAGCCGCCCTCGGCCGTCGCGCGTTCCCTGCGCGACAGGCCCATGACCCCGAGGGTGAACAGGGCGACGAGGCCCACGGTGACCACGAGGCTGACGCCGAACACGGAGCCCAGGGCTGCCCAGTCGATCTTCATGCCGGTTCTCTTCCTTCGTTCCGGTGGCGCGGGCTCAGACGGCCGCGGCCGGGGGAGCGGCGGGGGCGGGCGGCGCGGCCGGCGCCGGGATGGTGGCCGTCAGGTCCGTCGTGACGTCCTCGGCCGGCATGCCCGTGGGAGGCGGCGCGACCATGGCGATGGCCGTGGTGATCACACCGGCCGGCTCCTCGGCCTCGTTGACGTTCGACGCGTCGACGACCTCGCGACGGGAGATTTTCCAGATGGCCGCGCTGGAGGCGATCAGGAAGACGGCGACCACGCCCGTGCCCCAGTCGCCGAGCCCGGTGACCGACTCGGCGAGTGCGCCCACCAGGGCCGCGGCCGGGAGGGTCAGACCCCAGGCGACGAACATGCGGGTCGCCGTCGACCAGCGGACCACGCCGCCCTTGCGGCCCAGCCCCGCGCCCATCACCGCACCGGAGACCGAATGCGTGGTGGAGAGGGAGAAGCCGAGGTGCGAGGAGGCCAGGATGACCGTCGCGGCACTGGTCTGGGCCGCGAACCCCTGCTGCGGCTGGAGGTCGGTCAGCCCCTTGCCCATCGTGCGGATGATGCGCCAGCCGCCGAGGTAGGTGCCGAGCGCGATGGCCAGACCGGCGGACAGGATGACCCAGGTGGGCGGGTCGGAGTCGGGGGCCACGGCGCCGCCGGCGACCAGCGCGAGGGTGATGATGCCCATCGTCTTCTGGGCGTCGTTCGTGCCGTGGGCGAGGGAGACCAGGCCGGCCGACGCGATCTGGCCCGCGCGGTAGCCCTTGTCCGCGGCCCTGCCGTCGGCCTTGCGGCCCAGCGTGTAGGAGAGGCGGGTGGCGAGCATCGCCGCGAGGCCCGCGACGATCGGCGCGGCGACCGCCGGCAGCAGCACCTTGGTGACCAGCACGTCACCGTGCACGGCGCCCGTGCCGGCCGAGGCGATGGTGGCGCCGATCAGACCGCCCATCAGGGCGTGCGAGGAGCTGGAGGGCAGGCCCACCAGCCAGGTCAGCAGGTTCCAGAGGATCGCGCCGACCAGGGCGGCGAAGATGACCTCGGGACGGATGCCGGTCTCGTCGACGAGACCCTTGGAGATCGTGTTGGCGACCTCCACCGAGAGGAAGGCTCCCACAAGGTTCAGCACGGCGGACATGGCCACCGCGACCTTGGGCTTGAGTGCACCGGTCGAGATGGTCGTGGCCATCGCGTTGGCGGTGTCGTGAAAACCGTTCGTGAAATCAAACGCAAGTGCGGTTACCACCACAATCGCGAGGATCAGCGAGAAGTTTTCCATTTACCCAGGCAATCGTTCGAAGTCATTGGCTGATTGACCGTAGGCAACCTGGGTGAACGGAAGATGAACTGAGGCGGGCGTCACGGTGTCCGGATGGCGGGGTTGCGATATCGCCCGCGCGAGGGGCACGGGCGGGCCCCGGGAGCGCCTGGCAGGATCGCGGCATGGCTGAGCATCGAGGCGAGCGACCGGACGTCCGGCGGCAGGGGCGGCGGGCGTCCCCCGAGGAGGCGCGGGCCTGGACGGAACTGGTGGCGGCCGCCCGCCGCACGGTCGCCGACGGGCTGGTCGTCGGCACCTCGGGCAACGTCTCGGTGCGTGTCGGCGACACCGTGCTCGTGACGCCGTCCGGCGTGCCCTACGACCGGCTCGCCCCGGACGACGTCACCGGCGTCGACCTCACCGGCCGGCAGGTCCTCGGCGCCCTGGTCCCCACCAGCGAACTGCCCATGCATCTGGCCGTGTACCGGGCCACCGACGCCGGGGCGATCGTGCACACCCACGCCGTGCACGCCACGGCCGTCTCCACCCTCGTCGACGAGCTCCCCCTCGTCCACTACATGGCGAGCGCGCTCGGCGGACCCGTCCGCGTCGCGCCCTACGCCGCGTACGGCACCGAGGAGCTGGCCGCGCACACGCTCCGGGCCCTCGAGGGACGGTCCGGCTGCCTCCTGCGCAACCACGGCACCCTGACCCACGGCGCCGGCCTCGACCAGGCGTACGACCGCACGGCCCAACTGGAGTGGATGTGCCGCCTGTGGCTGACCGCCTCCTCGGTGCCCGGCCGCACGCCCGCACTCCTGACGGAGGAACAGGTCGCCCAGGTGGGGGAGCGTCTGCGGGGGTACGGGCAGCCCGGCTGACGGCCGGGGCCGACGGCCGGGCGGGCGGTCGGCTTTCCCGCGTGCGTCACCCCCGGCGGCCGCACCACTGGCCGGTCTGCGCAATGGCCACGACACTGGGCTCGTGCGCACTGTCACAGCGACGGCCGCCGCCGTCACCGCAGCCCTGGCCGCCGGCGCCGCCGGTGTCGCCGTCGGGCGGTTCGCCAGCGACGCCGCGTTGAAGGCGCCGCCCGGCCGGCCCCTGCCCACCGAGCCCCGGCTCACCGTGCACGGCACGGCCGCCGGACAGGTCACCCTCACGCGCGACCTCGCGGCCCTGCGCCCCGGCGCCTACGGCCTCTCCGGCAACGGCTCCCACGCCGTCGTCGGCCCGGTCCTGCCCGACGCCCCGCACTCCGCCGACACCGTCGTGCGCCGGCTGGAACGCGTCACCCACGGCTCCCTGGACGCCGGCGACGCGGTCTGGCTCACCCCGAACCTGTACGTCGGCGACCCCGGCAGCGCCCTCGGCCTCGACCACGCCGACGTCGACGTGCCCGGCGAACTGGGCAACCTGCCCGCCTGGTTCGTCCCCGGAGCCCGCCGCACCTGGGTGATCGCCGTGCACGGTCTGGGGACCACCCGGGAGCACGCCCTCAACCTCATCGGCTTCCTGCACGGCGCCCGCTTCCCCGTGCTCGCCCTCGCCTACCGCGGCGACCTCGGCGCGCCCCGTCCCCCGGACGGCCTGAACCACCTCGGCGCGACCGAGTGGCGTGACCTGGACGCGGCGATGCGGTACGCCGCGCGCTACGGCGCCCGGCGGGTCGTCCTGCTCGGCTGGTCCACGGGCGCCGCCATGGCCCTGCGCGCCGCCGCCGACTCCGGCCTGCGCGACCTGGTCTCGGGACTCGTGCTGGACTCCCCGGTCCTCGACTGGCGGTCCACGGTGCGCGCCCTCGCCGCCGCCCGGCACACGCCCGCCGCCCTGCTGCCGCTCGCCGTCCGCGCCGCCGAGGGCCGCGCCGGCATGGCGGGCGGCTCCCCCGGCACCGGCGGCACGGGCGGTCCCGGCGGCGCGGACGGCAGCCCGGCGCGGCTGCGGGTCCCGACGCTGGTGTTCCACGGGCCCGACGACGCCGTCGCCCCCTGGGCCGACAGTCGCCGGCTCGCCGACCGCCGCCCCGACCTGGTAGCCCTCCACACCGTCCCGCACGCCCCGCACGGCGCCATGTGGAACCCCGACCCCCGCGCCTACGAGGAAACCCTCCGCCGCTTCCTGACCCCCCTGATGTGACCCGCCCCCGGCCGCGTCCTTGCCCCGCGTCCCTGCCCGCGCCCCGGCCGGGACCGGCGTCTCGTCGTGGTCCGAGCGGAGCGGGACGGTTCGTTCCGTTTAACCCGGTACCACTGGCTTGAAGACGTCTCCGCGGCCCTCACGGCACCCCGTGATCCGGGCGGTCCTGCGGCCCGCCGAGCCATTCCGTTTGGGTTTTCGGACCGTCAACCGGAAGACTGCACCCGTGACGTCCCGTATCCCGCGCGACTCCAGGCTTCGACTCGTCCGCCCGCGACCCCTGGCCGCCGCCCCCTCAGCTGTGAACGAGCGGCGCCCGCGCCGCCCCGCCCCCCGCCCGCCGGAGGGCACTCCGGCGCCCGCGGAGCTGGCCAGAATGGCGCGCTCCGGACTGGCCGCCGCGGCCCGCGTCGCCCGCTGGGCGGACAACGCCCTCGGCCCCGGCCGTGACGCGGCGACGGCCGACGGCAAGGCCACCCTCTCGGAGACGACCGCCGAACGGGCGGCCTCCGATCTGGGTCTGACGACCGATCGGATCCGCGCAGACTGGGACACCGCCCGCCTCGCCGGACTGGTCGAGGTGCACGGGGACAGCGCCCGGCCCGGCTGGCGGCTGCGCGCCTGGGACCGTGACGACAGCGCCGTCCTGCGCGGCTGGGTCGCCCTGTTCGACGCCTGGTCGCTCGCCTCACCGGAACCCGAGGAGCAGGAGCCGGCCGCCGTCGCCGAGGTCGTCTCGGCCATGCCGCAGGTGCTCTCCTTCCTCCAGCTGTCCGCCGGGCCCGTCCCCGTGGAGCAGCTTCTGGACCTGCTGCGCCAGCGCGTCACCGAACTGCGCACCGAGCGCTGCGAGGTGCCCTACGGCGCAGGGTCCGAACCCGCGGCCCCGCTCGCCCCGGTCCCCGTCGACGCCGACCCGGCGGAGCCCGCCCAGGACGCCGAGCTCGCTCCCCTCCTCGACTGGGCCCTGCACGCCCTCGCCTCGGTGGGAGCGCTCACCTGCGGCGGCGGGCAGGCCACCCTGACGCCGCTGGGCAGCTGGGCGGTCTGGGTCAAGCTGGAGCAGATCTGCGTCGCCGCGCAGAGCCCCGCCGGCAACATCGAGCAGTCGGCCGAGGGCATGCTCCGCGGCTGCGCCCAGCTCCGGCCGAACGCGGCCCGCGCCGAGTACCGCGCCTGGCTCGCCGCCCGGACCGTCGGCAGCGCCGTCAACGAACTGCTGCTCGCCGCCCGCGGCGACGACGCCCTGCTGCGCGGGCTCGCCTTCGAGGCGCTGCGCGTGGTCGGCGCCCCCGCCGAGCCGGACGTCCGTGCCGTCGTCGAGGAGCCCGCCCTGCGGCCGTACGCCCTGCTGTGGCTCGCCGAGCACGACGGCGTCGACCCGGAGGACGCCCACGAGGTGCTCACCCGGGAGGAGGCCACCTGGCTGTGGGTCGACACCGCCGCGGCCGTCGCCGACCACGGGGAGGCGCCCATGCTGGTCCGCCACCTGGAGTCCGCGCTGCAGCCGACCGTGCCGGCCCTGCTGACCGAGGTGCGGGCCGTAGGGCATCCGCGCACCGTGCAGGTGCTGGTGGCGCTGGCCGCCGCGCATCCCGATCCGGCGCTGGCCAAGGCGGTCCGCCGGGCCGCCTTCCAGGTGCACACCGGCGGCAGCTGACCCGCGGGGCGACCGAGCGCGGGGCGACCCGGCCGCGAGGCGGCCGACCGCGGGACGGCCCATGGCGGGACGGCCGACGGGCGCTCAGCCCGAGGTCTCGGGCGCGTACGTGCCGAAGCTCCAGATGTTGCCCTCGAGGTCGCGGGCCATGTAGTCGCGAGAGCCGTAGTCCTGGTCGGTCGGCGGCATCAGGATCTCCGCGCCGTGCTCCGCGGCCCGCCGGTGGTGTGCGTCCACGTCGTCCACCACGACGTAGACGCCGGCCGGGCCCGCCTGCCTCATCGCCGTGTCGAAGACGCCGCCGCGGCCCTTCGAGCCGAGCATCACCGCGCCGTTGCCCTGCACCAGCTCGGCGTGCAGGACCTTGCCGTCCTCGCCCTCGTACACGGACAGTTCGGTGAAGCCCAGGGCCTCCGTGAGCTGCCGGATCGCGGCCTTCGCGTCGGCGTACAACACCGTCGGGAAGACGCTCGGGCGCCCGCCGTTCGTGCCTGCCATGCCGATCACTCCCTTGTGACCCGTGCCGGATTCGTGCCCGCCCAGTCTGGCAGCCACCACCGACAACGCCCCGCGACGACGCCTCCCGCGAAGATCGAACACCTGAACGCAGAAAAAGTGCTTGCACGGTCCCGTTAGACTGGCCCCCATGGCCATTCTCCTCGCGCATTAGACGGCGGGAACGTCCTCAGCCGCCCATCCCGCCAACGACCTCGCACTGGAGTCTGTCCGTGATCTCCGCCTCCGGCATCGAGCTGCGCGCCGGCGCCCGCATCCTCATCGAGAACGCCTCCTTCCGTGTGGCCAAGGGCGACCGCATCGGTCTGGTCGGGCGCAACGGCGCCGGCAAGACGACGCTGACCAAGGTCCTGGCCGGCGAGGGCATCCCGGCGGGCGGCACCGTCACCCGCTCCGGAGAGGTCGGCTACCTCCCGCAGGACCCCCGCACCGGCGACCTCGACGTCCTCGCGCGCGACCGCATCCTCTCCGCGCGCGGCCTCGACGTTTTGATCCGCAAGATGCGCGAGAACGAGCAGCGGATCGCCAACGGCTCGGGCGCCACGCGCGACAAGGCGATGCGCCAGTACGAGCGCCAGGAGACGGAGTTCCTCACCAAGGGCGGATACTCCGCCGAGGCCGAGGCCGCCACCATCGCCGCCGCGCTCAACCTGCCCGACCGGGTGCTCGGCCAGCCCCTGCACACGCTCTCCGGCGGTCAGCGCCGCCGCGTGGAGCTCGCCCGCATCCTCTTCTCCGACGCGGACACGCTGCTTCTCGACGAGCCGACCAACCACCTCGACGCCGACTCGATCGTCTGGCTGCGCGACTACCTCAAGACCTACCGCGGCGGCTTCATCGTCATCAGCCACGACGTCGACCTGGTCGAGACGGTCGTCAACAAGGTGTTCTACCTGGACGCCAACCGCTCCCAGATCGACGTCTACAACATGGGCTGGCGGCTCTACCAGCAGCAGCGCGAGTCAGACGAGAAGCGCCGCAAGCGGGAGCGGCAGAACGCCGAGAAGAAGGCCGCCGCGCTGCACTCGCAGGCCGACAAGATGCGCGCCAAGGCCACCAAGACGGTCGCCGCGCAGAACATGGCCCGCCGCGCCGACAAGCTGCTCTCCGGCCTGGAGGCCGTGCGCGCCTCCGACAAGGTCGCCAAGCTCCGCTTCCCCGAGCCCGCCCCCTGCGGCAAGACGCCCCTGATGGCCGAGGGCCTGTCGAAGTCCTACGGCTCGCTGGAGATCTTCACCGACGTCGACCTGGCCATCGACAAGGGCTCGCGCGTCGTCATCCTCGGTCTGAACGGCGCCGGCAAGACGACCCTGCTGCGGCTGCTCGGCGGCGCCGAGCAGCCCGACACGGGTGAGGTCGTCGCCGGTCACGGTCTCAAGCTCGGCTACTACGCGCAGGAGCACGAGACGCTCGACCCGCAGCGCACGGTCCTGGAGAACATGCGGTCCGCCGCCCCCGACCTGGACCTGGTCGAGGTCCGCAAGACGCTCGGCTCGTTCCTGTTCTCCGGCGACGACGTCGACAAGCCCGCCGGCGTCCTCTCCGGCGGTGAGAAGACCCGGCTGGCCCTCGCGACCCTGGTGGTCTCCTCCGCCAACGTGCTGCTGCTCGACGAGCCCACCAACAACCTCGACCCGGCCAGCCGCGAGGAGATCCTCGGCGCGCTGCGCACCTACAAGGGCGCGGTCGTCCTCGTCACGCACGACGAGGGCGCGGTGGAGGCACTGCAGCCCGAGCGGATCATCCTGCTCCCCGACGGCGTCGAGGACCTGTGGGGCGCCGACTACGCGGACCTGGTCGCCCTGGCCTGACCGGCGCCCGGCGACGGGAGCCGCCGGAGCCGCGCGGAGTCCGGCGGTCCGCCGCGAGGAGACCCGGGCCGATGCCCGATCCCGCGTGGTGGATCATCCGTCTGGATCATTCGGCCTACCGGTGATCCATCATCTGTGTGAGATCTCCTCGTATCGAGGTGTGTCCTACATCCATGTCACGGCCGATCCCTTTGTCGACAGGGGGTCGGCCGTCGCGCGTCTCTGACCTGCCCTTTCGCGGAGCAACCCGTTCGGTCGTACGAACGCCGTCGGCTGGAATCATGGATTCCGTTTGTGGGCGCCCGCTCCCGTCGTCAAAACCCTGTCGCACGGACCTTGCCGAATGGGTGGCCATCGGGCCGCTGAGGGGTGATCATGAGGAGACCAGAGCGCACTTCCCATGAGGAGGCACGGGTGGCCGAGACTCTGAAGAAGGGCAGCCGGGTGACCGGCGCCGCGCGCGACAAGCTCGCGGCAGACCTGAAGAAGAAGTACGACTCCGGTGCGAGCATCCGGGCGCTGGCCGAGGAGACCGGCCGCTCGTATGGCTTCGTGCACCGGATGCTCAGCGAGTCGGGCGTCACGCTCCGTGGGCGTGGCGGGGCGACTCGAGGCAAGAAGGCCGCCTCGTCCTGACCGGGGGCGGCCCATCGGCTTCGACGGTGGTCACTCGGCCGGCGTCCTTCCGGGTCCTGTGAGGGGCCCGGGAGAACCTGAGACCGGCCGGGTGGTTACTGTGCAGTCACTTAGCTGACCGCTAGCTGACCGCACCCACCGGAGGCGCCCCATGGCCACGCCCGACCAGGAACTCGTTCCCCTGCTCGACAAGGACGGCGTACGGCTCACCGTCGACGACACGCTCGCCACGGTGACGCTGGCCAACCCGGCCAAGCGCAACGCGCAGAGCCCTGCCATGTGGCGGGCGCTCGCGGAGGCCGGGCGGCTGGTGCCGGGCTCCGTCCGCGTGGTCGTGCTGCGCGGCGAGGGCAAGTCCTTCTCCGCGGGGCTCGACCGGCAGATGTTCACGCCCGAGGGGATCGAGGGCGAACCGTCCTTCATCGATCTCGCACGCGGTGACGACGCCGAACTCGACGCCGCCATCGCCGGGTTCCAGGAGGGCTTCACCTGGTGGCGGCGCAACGACGTCGTGTCCATCGCCGCCGTCCAGGGACACGCCATCGGAGCGGGCTTCCAGCTGGCCCTCGCCTGTGACCTGCGCGTCGTCGCGGACGACGTGCAGTTCGCCATGCGCGAGACCAGCCTCGGCCTCGTGCCGGACCTGACGGGCACCCACCCCCTCGTCTCCCTCGTCGGCTACGGCCGCGCGGTCGAGATCTGCCTGACCGGCCGCTTCGTGCACGCCGAGGAGGCGGTGAGCACCGGGCTCGCCAACATCGCCGTTCCCGTGCAGGACCTCGACGCCACGGTCCGGGAACTGGCCACGGCGATCCTCGCCGCGCCCCGCGAGGCCGTCATCGAGACCAAGGCGCTGCTGCGCGGCGCGGGCGACCGCACCTACGACGCCCAGCGAGCCGCCGAACGCGCCGCCCAGGCCCGCCGTCTGCGCGACATGGCCGGTCTGGGGGAGTGACCACCGGCTGAGGCCGCCGCCCGGCGTCCGTCGTGACCCGTGCCCCCTGTGCCCCCGGCGCCGCCTGGGCCACCTGTGAGCCCCGTCCGGCCGGCGCCGCGGAGGAGGGCGGGCGCCGGCCGCCGCCCTCGGCCGCCCGCTCTCAGTCGACCGCCGTCACCAGCACGGCGACCGTCGGACGGTCCGGCAGGGCCGCCGACACGGCGGTGCGGACCGCGAGCGCCACGTCCAGCGTGCGAGGGGTCGCGGCCGCGGTGATCTCCAGCTGGACGTGGCGGCGAGGCAGAGCTGCCGTCGCGTCGTGACGCCCCTCGAGCCGGACCGCCCGCCCGAGGACGCCGCTCGTACCGGTCACCCCCGGCACGGCCAGGGCCGCCGCGGCGGCGAGAGCCTCGTCGCCCGCCAGGTCGGCACCGCCCGGCGCCGGGGCCGACGCCGGTGTGACGCCCGGCCGGGGCTGCCGGCCGGGCCCCGGGCCCGGTGCCGCGCCCCTCTCCGGTCCCGACTCCGCGCCCGTCTCCGGTCCCGTCGCCATGTCCGGCCTCGCGCCCGCGCCCGCACCGGCGTCCGGTCTCACCCCGGTGTCCGCCTCACTCTCCGGCCCCCTGTCGAGCAGTTCCGTCACCCGCAGGTCGATCTCCGACACCACCAGTCCGAGCCGCAGCGTGGCGGTCGTCGCCAGCGCGCTGCGCAGCCGTTCCGTCGTCGTCGGCAGCGGCTCGTACGCCGCCGCCGCGCACTCCGCGGTCACCCGCAGGGGCCCCGGCGGCAGCGCACTCGGCGGAGCCGGCACGGCGGGCTCGAACGGCCCGTCCGGATCGGCGAGCTCCAGTCGCAGCACTCCCAGCCGTACACCTGCCACGTTGTGCGCCGCCCGGCGCAACACCGCCTCCGCCGCCGCCTCGGTGAGCCACGCGCCGTCCCGCGGCCCACCGAGGGGAAGCAGTCTGCCGAGTCCCAGCCGGCGCCGCACCGCGCCCGTCCATCCGTCCGACGTCATTGCTCAAGCCTGCCGCATCCCGTAAGCGAGGTCGGGCAACCGCGCTTACCGTGGTCGGAGGGATGACGAAACGAACCGGACGTAAGGACGTACGGCGATGAGCGAGTCGATGGAGCAGCAGATCCGTACGCAGACCCCCGAGGGCGGGACCGAACCGCTGCAGACCCGCAAGGCGGCCCGGCGCGGCGGCGGGGCCCCGGCGACCCGCGGGCGGACCACCATCGCCGACGGTGTCGTGGAGAAGATCGCCGGCCTCGCGGCCCGCGACGTGCTCGGCGTCCACGCCATGGGCAGCGGCATCAGCCGTACCTTCGGCGCCGTGCGCGACCGGGTGCCCGGCGGCTCGAAGTCGGTCTCCCGTGGCGTCAAGGCCGAGGTCGGCGAAGTGCAGACGGCGCTCGACCTCGAGATCGTCGTCGACTACGGCGTGGCCATCGCCGACGTCGCCCAGGCCGTGCGGGAGAACGTGATCGCGGCGGTGGAGCGGATGACGGGCCTCGAGGTCGTCGAGGTCAACGTCGCGGTGAGCGACGTCAAACTGCCCGACGAAGAGGACGAGGAGCCGGAGCCCCGGATCCAGTGAGACGAGAGACGGCCGGGTGACCGGACCGCCGAGGGGAGAGCACCTTGAGCATGGCCGTGGTCGGCATGATCGCCGGCATGGCGCTGGGCTTCGCCGGGTACTTCGGCGGGTTCGGGGCCTTTCTGCTGGTGGCGGCGCTGGGCGTCGTCGGGTTCGTCGTCGGCAGGTTCCTGGAGGGGGACCTGGAGCTCGGCGACTTCTTCCGCACCCGCGACGACCGGCGCCGGTGAACCCGGTGAGCGGGGGAGGCGACGCCGATGACGGGTTCGGCGCACGCCGGGCCGCCGCCGTCCCCCCGGGCGGACGCGGCGCGACCCGCATCGCCGACCGGGTCGTGGCGAAGATCGCCGCCGAGGCCGCGCGCGAGGCGGTGGGCCCGTTGCCGCCCGACGCCGGCCGCCCGCACGCCACCGTCGTCGTGCGCCCGGCGCACCCCGGCTCGGGCGGGGGAGGCCCCGTCGACGCCGCGCACGTCCATGTCCAACTCGAACTCGACTACCCGAGCGACCTCGGCGCGCGCTGTCGCGCCGTGCGTCGGCATGTCACCGAGCGGGTAGGCGCATTGGCGGGAATGACGGTTCCGGAGGTCGCCGTCCAGGTCGAACGGCTCCACCTGGCGCCGGACCCCGGTGCGGCACACGGGAGGACGCGATGAGCGAGCCGGGAGGCCCGCGGAACGGCACGGCGCACGTCCTGGAGAAGGCACCGGCAAAGGCCCCGCCCGGCCGGGACGGCGACGGCCGCGCCGACCACCGGTTCTGGTCGGCGCGCCGCGTCCCGGCCGGCGTCGTCGCGGTCCTGCTGGCGGCGGTCGCGGGTGTGTTCCTCTACGACGTGGTCGCCGTGCGCGTCCACCGGCCCGCCATGGCCTGGCGGCGCGGACTCGCCCACCAGCTCGCCGACCGTCCCGTCGACGACACATGGGTGCTCGTCGGCGCCGGGGTCGCGGCCGCGCTCGGCCTGTGGCTGATCGTCCTGGCCGTCACGCCGGGGGTCCGGCAGATGCTGCCGATGCGCCGCCCGCGCCCCGACGTGCGCGCGGGTCTGCACCGTGCCGCCGCCGCCCTGGTGCTGCGCGACCGGGCCATGGAGGTCGCCGGCGTGCGGTCGGCGCGGGCGCGCGCGGGCCGTCGCAGGGCCGACGTGTCCGTCGTCTCCCACTTCCGCGATCCGGACGACGTCCGCGCCGACCTGGACTCCGTCCTCACCGACGCGGTCCACGGCCTGGGGCTGGTCCGGCCGCTCACGCTCTCCGTCCATGTGCGCCGGGCCGGGAAGAAGGGGTGAGGGCGATGCCCGCAACCGTGAACCGTGTGCTCCTCGCCCTCGTCGGACTGGTGCTGCTCGCCGTCGGCGGCGCGGTGCTGGCCGTGGGGCTCGGCGCGCCCCCGCCGTCCTGGTGGCTGCACGACGGCCCGCACGACGCGCTCCTCAGCGCCGCCGAACGCACCCACTGGCGCGGCGAGGCGTGGTGGTGGCCGACGGTGATCGCCGTCCTGGCCCTTCTCGTCCTGCTCACGCTGTGGTGGCTGGGCGCGGTGCTGCACCGCCGCCGCCTCGCCGAGGTCCTCGTCGACACCGGAGACGGCGCGGGAGCGCTGCTGCGCGGTCGCGCCCTGGAAGGGGTGCTGTCGGGTGAGGCGTCCCGGCTGGACGGCGTCGCCCAGGCGCACGTCCGGCTGGCCGGGCGGAGCGAGGCCCCCGAGGCCCGGGCGCGTCTGCTGCTGGAGCCGCACGCGGAGCCGGTGACCGTCCTGGACGACCTCAGCGACCACGCGCTGGCCCACGCGCGGGACTCCGCGGCGCTGCGGGCCCTGCCGGCCGAAGTCCGCCTCACGGCGGCCGGGCACAAGTCGGAGCGGGTCACCTGACCGGCGCGGACGGGTACGGGCACCCGCCCGGCCGCCCGCGCCGACGACTCGCGCGGGGCCGCCCGGCCACCCGCGCGGGGACGACCCGTCGCGGGTCGCGGGCGGGCGCCCGGCCCGCTCCGACTCGGTGATTGCGGCGATGTGCGGTGCTCAGAAGCCGTGCCGCATACCGCCGTCGACGGGCACCATGATCCCGGTCAGGTAGGAGGCGGCCGGCGACAGCAGGAACGCGGCCGTCCGTCCGAACTCCTCCGGCAGGCCGTAGCGCCGCAGCGGAATCCGGGACTCGTTCGCGGCCCGGGTCGCCTCGGGGTCGGCCGACAGACCGTCCAGCTCCCGCACCCGGTCGGTGTCGATGCGCGCCGGCAGCAGGCCCACCACCCGGATGCCGCGCGGCCCCAGCTCGTCGGAGAGCGACTTGGCGAACCCGGCGAGCCCGGGCCGCAGGCCGTTGGAGATGGTCAGCCCGGGAATCGGCTCGTGCACCGAGCCCGACAGCACGAAACCGACGACCCCGCCCGCCTCCAGCTCGGCGGCGGCCGCCCGGGCCAGCCGGACCGCCCCGAGGAACACCGACTCGAAGGCGCTCTGCCACTGCTCGTCCGTGTTGTCGGCGACGAACCCGGGCGGCGGGCCGCCCACGCTCACCAGCACCCCGTCGAACCCGCCGAACGCGTCCCGGGCCGCCGCGATCAGCCGGGCCGCGGCGCCGGGGTCGGCGTTGTCCACGGCGACGCCGAGGGCGTTCGGGCCCAGCTCGGCCGCGGCGTCGGCGACGCGCTTCTCGTCCCGTCCGGTGAGGACGACCTTCGCGCCGTCCGCGACGAGCTCACGCGCGGCGGCGTTGCCGAGTCCGCGCGTGGCCCCGGTGACGACGTACACCCGGTCCTTCAGTCCAAGATCCATGGCTCCTATCCTGCCTCCTCGCCGTCGAACAGGGTGAGGGCGGTGTTCACCAGGCCGACGTGACTGAACGCCTGCGGGAAGTTGCCGAGGTGCCGCCCGGCCACCGGGTCGTACTCCTCCGCCAGCAGCCCCACGTCGTTGGCCAGACCCACGAGCCGTTCGAACAGCTCGCGGGCCTCCTTCGTGCGGCCCGTCATGTGCAGGGCGTCGGCGAGCCAGAACGAGCAGGCCAGGAAAGCCCCTTCGTCGCCCGGCAGACCGTCGACGGGCGCGCCCTCGGTGCTGTAGCGGTGCAGCAGGCCGTCGTGCCCGAGCTCCGCACGGATCGCGTCGACGGTGCCCACGACGCGCGGGTCGTCCGGCGGCAGGAAGCCGACGCGCGGGATGAGCAGCAGGGAGGCGTCCAGGTCGGCCGAGCCGTAGTACTGGGTGAACGTGTTGCGCCGCGGGTCGTAGCCCTTCTCGCACACCTCGCGGTGCACCTCGTCGCGCAGGTCCCGCCAGCCGGTCAGGTCGCCGCTGAGCTCCGGGTACGCCTCCAGCGCGCGGACGGCCCGGTCGGCGGCGACCCACACCATGACCTTGGAGTGCACGAACTGCCGCCGGCCGCCGCGCACCTCCCACAGCCCCTCGTCCGGCTGCCGCCAGTTGTCGCTCAGCCAGTTCATCAGCGCGCACTGCAGGGACCACATGTGCGGCCGGGGCGACATGCCCGAGGTCCGGGCCAGCGACAGGGAGTCCATCACGTCGCCGTAGACGTCCAGCTGGAGCTGCTGTACGGCGCCGTTGCCGATGCGTACGGGCGTGGAGCCCTCGTAGCCGGAGAGCCAAGGCAGCTCGGACTCGGGCAGCCGCCGCTCGCCGGACAGCCCGTACATGATCTGCAGGTCCGCCGGATCGCCCGCGACGGCTCGCAGCAGCCAGTTGCGCCACGCCTCGGCCTCCTCCTCGTACCCGGCCGCGAGGAGGGCGCCGAGGGTGAGGGTGGAGTCGCGCAGCCAGCAGAAGCGGTAGTCCCAGTTGCGGACGCCGCCCACCTCCTCCGGCAGCGAGGTGGTGAGTGCGGCCACGATGCCGCCGGTCGGCTGGAAGGTGAGGGCCTTGAGGGTGATCAGGGAGCGGACGACGGCGTCCCGGTGGGGGCCGGTGTAGCGGCAGCGGGCGGCCCATCGCCGCCAGTCGTCGACGCTGGTGGCGAGCGCCTCGTACGGGTCGACGAGCGTTGGGCGGGACTCGTGCGAGGGATGCCAGGTGAGCACGAAGGCGACCGACTCGCCCTCGGCGAGGGTGAACTCGGAGAGCGTGGTGAAGTCCTCGCCCCAGGTGTGCACGCCCGGTTCGCTGCGGAACCAGACCGCGTCGGGTCCGGCGACCGCCACGTGGTGCCCGTCGGCGCGGCGCATCCACGGCACGACCCAGCCGTAGTCGAAGCGCAGCCGCAGCGTGCTGCGGACGGCGACCCGGCCGCGCAGCCCTTCGACGACGCGCACCACGTCGGGGGCCTGATCGCGCTGCGGCATCAGGTCGGTGACCCGGATCGCGCCGTCGGCGCTCTCCCACTCGGTGTCCAGGACGAGCGTGTCGGGCCGGTAGCCGCGCCGGGTGCAGGCGCCCGTCACGCCCTGCGGGGCGATGCGCCAGTGACCGTTCTCCTCGTCGCCGAGGAGGCGGGCGAAGCAGGCTCCGGAGTCGAAGCGGGGCAGGCAGAGCCAGTCGACGGAACCGTCCATGCCGACCAGGGCGGCGGTCTGCTCGTCGCCGATGAGGGCGTAGTCCTCGATGCGGGGGTGCACGCCTTGCGGTTTCCCGGCGGACCGGGGAGGCAATCAGGGGTGCGGCCGGGTGAGTGACGTCGGGTGCGCCGGGCCGCCGTCGACGAGAGGACGACGCCCCGGTCCGACGGCGCCCGGTTCAGCACCCACAGGCCGATCAGTGTCGCCAGGGCGAAGACGACGGCCATCAGCACGGCGAGCACGAGCAGCCGCCGCCGCTGACGCGCGGGACGCCGGAGCGGACAGGGCGGCGGGCGTGGCGGGGCGGGTGGCGTGTCGGGGTCCGGCCGGGCAGGCGGTGCTACACCGTCGCCGGCTCGGCCGGCTCCGGCTCCCGGGCGGCCGCCGCGGCCCGGTCGCGGGCCTCGCGCCGGACGAGGATCAGCCACCCGACGGGGACGCCCGCGGCGAACAGCCACCACTGGATGGTGTACGCGAAGTTCAGCGCCGCGTCCTCGCTGCCGGGCGGGCCCAGCAGTTCGGGGCTGTCGCCCTTGGGCGCGGGCGCCGTCAGCGCGATGTAGCCCCCGAGCACCTGGGCGCCGAGCCGCCGGGACTCCTGCTCGCTGTTGATCAGCATGACCTGCCGGTCCGGCAGTCCCTTGAGGTCCTTGATGCCGCTCGCCGCGGTCGTCTCGTCGGGCATCAGCCGCCCGGTGACCGTGACCCTGCCGCCGGGCGGCGCGGGGATCTCGGGGAAGGCGGTCTGGCTCGGGCCGTCCGCGGCGATCCAGCCCCGGTTGACCAGCAGCACCTTGCCGTCCGTCAGGACGAGCGGGGTGAGGACGTGGAACCCGACCGTCTCGTCGGCGTTCACCCGGCGCCGGACGACGACCTCGTGCCCGGCGTCGAAGACGCCGGTGGCGCTCACGTTGTGGTAGCGCTCGCTGCGGGTGACGACATGGCCGACGGCGGTCAGCTTCTCGACGGGCACCGCGTCGGCGGCCAGCGCGTCGGAGACGAGCTGGTTGCGCGCGGTGCGCTCCTCGTAGCGGTGCATCTGCCAGAAGCCCAGCCTGATCATCGTGGGGATGAGGAGGAGGGAGACCAGCGTGAGGATCACCCACTGCCGGGACAACAGGAAGCGGTACACCCCACGACCGTACAACTCGGTCGTGGGGCGCATGCGGCCGGGTGCCGCGGGACGTCCTCGGCGGCCGGCCGTCACGGGCTGCCGGAAGCGGGCTCAGACCTTGTCGACGATCCCCACCCGGCCCTCCGCGCGGGCGCAGTGCGCGCCGCAGTACCAGTGACCCTCCACCTCGACGCCCTGGCCGATGATCTGCACCCTGCAGTGCTCGCAGATGGGTGCCATGCGATGGATCGCACAGGAGAAGCAGTCGAAGACGTGGACCGCGCCCTGCGCGTGCACTTCGAAGGTCATTCCGTAGTCATTGCCGCAAACTTCGCATCTCGCCATGCGCCACAGGGTGAGCCGTCGCCCCCGCGCGGGCGAGCGGGCGGCGGGCGAGTCGCGCGGCAATCACCCGTACGCACCGGTCGGCGCCGGCGGGGTTCGCGCAGTCGTCCGCGCGGGTCACTCGTCGGCGGGCTCCACATCCCGCAGGAGCTGCCCGAACGCGGCCTCGTCCACCACGGGCGTCCCGAACTGCCGCGCCTTCACCACCTTCGACGTGCCCGAGTCGGGGTCGTTGGTGACCAGCAGGCTGGTCAGCCGGGACAGGCTCGTGGCGACATGCAGCCCGGCCTCGGCGGCACGGTCCTCCAGCAGCTCGCGTTCGACCGAGGTGTCTCCCGAGAAGGCGACCCGCATGCCCTGCTTGAGCCGTCGGCCGTCCTCGTACCGCCCCGGGTTCGGATGCGGGCACACCGGCCGTTTCCGGGACGGTCGCCAACTGCTGGGCCGGTAGCCGCCGTAGCCGCCCCCCGGGCCGCTCGCCTGCCGCCCGATCAGGGGCGCCGGACGGTCGGCCCACTCCGTCAGCGGACGGCACTCGAGCAGCGGCAGCCGGACTCCGCCCTCCGCCGCGGCCCGCAGGCTCGGCCGGAACGCCTCCGCCAGCACGCGGGCGTCGTCCAGCGCGTGGTGCGCCCGCTGCTGTACGACGCCGAAGTGGGCCGCGAGCGACTCCAGCTTGTGGTTGGGCAGCGGCAGCCCCAACTCCTTGGACAGCGCGATGGTGCACAGCCGCTGCCGCACGGGTGCCTCGCGCTCCGCGCGCGCGTACTCCCGCGCGATCATCTGCCAGTCGAAGACGGCGTTGTGCGCGACGAGCACCCGGCCGTCGAGCCGGGCGGCGAACTCCTCCGCCACCTCGTGGAAGAGGGGCGCGCCCGCCAGTACGTCGCTCGTCAGACCGTGTATCCACACCGGGCCCGGGTCGCGTTGCGGGTTGACCAGCGTGTACCAGTGGTCCTGGACCTCGCCGCGCGCGTCCAGCCGGTAGACGGCCGCGGAGATGATCCGGTCGTCCCGCGCCAGGCCGGTGGTCTCCACGTCAACGACCGCGTATCCCCGGGGATACGCGGTCGGCCACTCCGTGGGGGACGACGCTGTCGTCGTGTGGTCTTCGAGCATGGTCACTGAGGATACGGGCCGCCACCGACACCCCGACGCCCCCGCCCCGTGCCGCAGGGCGTGGGAAGTCCTCCGGGTCGCACGGGAGTTCGCGGGGCGTACGCACGCGTGCGCCCGGCACCCGGCCGACGGCGGCGCAACTCCGGTCGCCTCCAACGCCGTTCCGCTTCTTCGTCCCTCGTCCGCCCCTCGTCCGACTCCCTCCTCGTTCCCGGCCGCCCGCCCGGCCGCCCGCTCGTCCGCTCCCGCAGCCGGGCGTCGCAGCACGACCCTCGGCCTGCGAGGTGTCATCCTCCGTCCTGTGACGGAACCCACCCACGCCGAGGCCCACGACGGCTCGCTCGGATCCCGGCTCAACTGGCTGCGCGCCGCGGTCCTCGGCGCCAACGACGGCATCGTCTCCACCGCCGGTCTCGTCGTCGGCGTGGCCGGCGCCACGGACCACCGCTCCGCGCTGCTGACGGCCGGCCTCGCCGGGCTGCTCGCCGGGTCGATGTCCATGGCGGCGGGCGAGTACGTCTCCGTGTCGACCCAGCGGGACTCCGAGAAGGCCGCGCTCGCGCTGGAGCGGCGGGAACTGAGAGAGCAGCCCGAGGCCGAGCTGGAGGAGCTGACGGAGCTCCTGGAGGAGCGGGGCCTGTCCCGGGACGTGGCCCGGGAGGCGGCCGTCCAGCTCACGGAACGGGACGCCCTGCGGGCGCACGCGCGCGTGGAGCTCGGGATCGACCCCGACGACCTCACCGATCCCTGGCATGCGGCCTGGGCGAGCTTCCTCGCCTTCACGGTGGGCGCCCTGCTGCCGCTCCTGGCCGTCGTGCTGCCCCCGGCCGACCGGCGCCTCCCGGTGACCGTCGTGTCCGTCCTGGTGGCCCTGACCGCCACGGGCTGGTCCGGCGCCCGGCTGGGCGCCGCGGCCCCCGGGCGGGCGGTGGTGCGCAATGTGAGCGGCGGAGCCCTGGCGATGGGGGTGACGTACCTGGTCGGCTCGCTCATGGGGGCCACGGGGGTGTGAGCGGCCTGGGGTGTGAGCAGGCCGGGGCGTGGGCGACAGGGGTGTGGGGCGGCCGCGCGCCCGAGGCGGCGGCGGTATGGCGACGAGGTGTGATGGAGGCGTGAAGCGGGCGGGGTGCGTCGTCGCGGCTTGGCGGGGATCACCAATAAGCAAGCGCATACCCCTGGAAATACTTGTCGGTAACACCGTCTAGCCGCAGCCCACCAGCGGTTCTACGGTGCCGGCATGCCGAACCTGCCCGATGTCGTGCTGTGGTCGATACCCGCCTTCGTGGTGCTCACCGTGATCGAGATCATCAGCGTCCGCGTCCACCCCGACGAGGACGCCGCCGGGTATCAGACGAAGGATGCCGCGACCAGCGTCGGCATGGGGCTCGGGAGCCTCGTCTTCGACCTCGTCTGGAAGATCCCGATCGTCGCGACGTACACCGCGATCTACGAGCTGACGCCGCTGCGCGTGCCCGTCCTGTGGTGGACGCTCCCGCTGATGCTGCTGGCGCAGGACTTCTTCTACTACTGGTCCCACCGCGGCCACCACGTCATCCGGGTCCTGTGGGCCTGTCACGTGGTCCACCACTCCAGCGAGAAGTTCAACCTCACGACCGCGCTGCGCCAGCCCTGGACCACGCTGACCGTCTGGCCCTTCTACGTTCCGCTGATCGCCGCCGGCGTCCACCCGGCCGCGCTGGCCTTCTGCTCCTCGGCCAACCTCGTCTACCAGTTCTGGATCCACACCGAGCGGATCGACCGGATGCCCCGGTGGTTCGAGTTCGTGTTCAACACGCCGTCCCACCACCGCGTCCACCACGCCTCCCAGGGCGGCTACCTGGACCGCAACTTCGGCGGCATCCTCATCGTGTGGGACCGGCTGTTCGGCTCCTTCGTGCCCGAGACCGACCGGCCCGTGTACGGGTTGACCAAGAACATCAACACGTTCAACCCGATCAAGGTTGCGACCCACGAGTACGTCGCCATCGCCAAGGACGTCAGGGCCGCGGCGGGCTGGCGCGAACGGGCGGGGCGGGTCTTCGGCGGGCCGGGCTGGCAGCCGTCGGCCCGGCCCGGGCCGCCCCCCACCGAGCCGCCCCCCACCGAGCCGGCCCCCACCGAGCCGTCTCCCACCGGGCCGACCGCGACCGCGCCGGCGTCGCCGGCCGCGCCGGCCGCGCCGGTCGGGGAGACCACGGCCGCGTGACCCGCTCCCGCGTCCCGTCGGCCCTGTTCGGCCTGTTCGCGCTCGCCGCCGCCGTCGACCTGCTCAGCCTCGCCGTCGGCCTCGAGCCCGGACACGCCGTCGCCAAGCCGCTCCTGATGCCTCTCCTCGCGGCCTGGGCGGCCCTGCGCGGCGCCCCCCGGCTCCTCGTCGCCGCCCTGCTGTGCGGCTGGGGCGGCGACACCCTCCTGCTGTTCGACGCCGACGCCGCCTTCCTCGCCGGCATGGCGTCCTTCGCCGCCGGGCACGTCTGCTACCTCGTGCTGTTCACCCGCGCCGGCCGCTCCCGCGCGGGCGCCCTGCTCCTCGCTCCCTGCTACGCCGTCGCCCTGATCACGACGGTCGTCCTGCTCCGGCCCGACCTGCCCGCGGAGCTGCGCCTGCCCGTCGCCGCCTACAGCACCCTGCTCACGGCCATGGCCTACACCGCCGCCGCCCGGGTCGGCGCGGTCGCCGGCGCCGGTGGCGCGCTCTTCCTGCTCTCCGACACGCTCATCGCCACCGGCGTCGCGGACTGGCCGCAGCCGCCGCGCCCCGACCTGTGGATCATGCTCACCTATATCGCCGCGCAGTTCCTGCTGGTCCGAGGCGCCCTCGGCGGGCGACGCCCGGCGCAGGAACAGGCCGGCGGCAGGCAGGTCCTCGCCGGCCCCGGGTGACGGGCCCCGCCGTTCAGAGCCAGCGGGCCGGATCGGCCCCCCAGCGGCCCGGCGGGCGCGCCCAGTCGGCCGGCCCGCCGACGAAGCGCACCGGCGGCAGGACGTACCGCAGCCGCCCGAGAGGACTGTCGGTGTGCGCGAGCCACGGCGTCGGGTCGAGGCGGTCGTCCCCGGTTCGCCGCACGTCCTGACCCGGGTCTCCTTCCCCGCTCCGGGCGTCGTCGGTCAGCCATGCCGCCGTCCGGGCCAGGGCCAGCCGGACGAGGCGGGCGCCGCCGTCGGCCGACTGCTCGGTCAGCGCACGCAGCACGCCGGCCGCCAGCAGATAGCCGGTCCCGTGGTCCAGGGCCTGCGCCGGCAGCGCTCCGGGCCGTTCGGCCGAGCCCTCGACGGCCGCGATGCCGGTGGCCGCCTGCACCAGACTGTCGAAGCCCCGTCGGTCGCCCCAGGGCCCGTACGCCCCCCACGCCGACACCTGTGCGACGACCACTCCGGGCCGGCGTTCGGCCAGTGCCTCGGGGGCGAGCCCGAACCGGTCGAGCGCGCCCGGCCGGTACCCGGTGACGACGACGTCCGCCGTCGCGAGCAGCTCCTCGAAGGTCCGCCGGTCCACGGCGAGGTCCAGCAGGGCCGAGCGCTTGCCGAAGCCCGTGTCGGCGTGCTGGTCCGGCAGTTCGGGCAGACCGGGAGCGTCCACGCGCAGGACGTCGGCGCCCAGCAGGGCGAGGGTGCGGGTGGCGACCGGCCCGGCGAGGACCCGGGTCAGGTCCAGGACGCGTACTCCGGCGGCCGGCAGCAGGGGGCCGCCGCCCACCGGCGCGAGGGCACGCACGCGTGCTCCGTCCAGCCTGCTCCGCTCGACGAGGGGCCGGCCGGCGATGGCGGCGGCCTGCTCGTGGGACGCCCACTGCCGAGGCGTGCGCAGTGCGACCGCCAGACCGCCTGCCGCGTGCACCGCGTCCTCGACGTCCCCTGCCCGGCGACCGGCGAGAACGCTCTCGACGGCGGCGGGACGGGAGTTCGCACTGTCGGCGTCCGCGGGCAGGCCGAGCGCGCTCAGCAGGCGCTCGCGGTGGTGCGGGTAGTTGGCGTGGGTGCGCACCCAGCCGTCGGCGGTCCGCCAGAACCGGGACAGCGGGGCGAAGAGCACCGGCGCCCGGTCGTCGACCAGCGTCTGCCGTTCGCTGACGAACGCCGCGGCGACCGCTGCGTCGTCCACCCGCACTTCGGGCGTCTCGGGCAGGCCCGCCCGTCGCGCCCCCAGCTCGGCGGCGGCCAGCGCGCACGCGCCCACACAGGCGCGCGCCAGCTGCCGTACGGGCAGCCGCGCCGGCAGCGCGCCGTCCCGGACGACCGTCGACACGCGCGTGAGGAGAGCGGGATCGCCGCCCAGTTCCGACCATGCGAACTCGATGTCAGTCATGACTGTATGATGCATTATTGATTCGATCAATATATATGCCCTCCACTCCCTCCACCCCCTCCACCCCGTCCCTCCCGTCCACCCCGTCCGTCGAGCAGGTGTCGCCGCACGCGAAAGGGCCGGGCGGATGACCGCCCGGCCCTCGAACCTCGTGCGCCACGGTCGTGGCGGCCTGAGCTACTACTTCACGGCGCGCAGCGCGTTCACGACACCGTGGCCGAAGAAGCCGTTGAGCCGCTTCCCGCCCACGCAGGTCGCGTCGACGACGCCGTTGCCGTCACCGTCGTACGGCTCGGTCGGGCAGGCGGTGCTGTCCGCCTGGAGCTTGAGCAGCGCCTGCAGCTGGGCGGGGCTCGCGTACGGATGCGTCGACTTGAGCAGCGCGGCGACACCGGCCACGTGCGGCGACGCCATCGAGGTGCCCTGCAGGTAGCCGTACGTGTTGTTCGGCAGCGTCGACAGGATGCGTCCGTTGGCGGACGGCGTGCCCGGGATCTGGTACTTGTCGCCGCCCGGAGCCGCCACGTCGATCGCGCCGAGGCCGTAGCTGGAGTAGTACGACTTGGTGCCCTTGACGCCCGTGGCGCTCACGGTGACGACACCCGGCAGCTGGGTCGGCACGTCGAAGCACTCGTGCGGGTCGATCGTGCGCGTCACCGGCGTGGCGTCGTCGGGGCTGGACGCGTCCACGATGGCGTCGGAGTCGAGGTCGTGGTTGGAGTTGCCCGCCGAGGCCACGTTGAGCGTGCCCTTCTTCTGGGCGTACAGCTGGGCCCTGTTGACCGCGTCCACGATGGCCCGCTGGTCCGGGTCGTCCATGCAGTTGTACAGCCACGGGTCGACGTAGTAGCTGTTGTTCGTGACCTCGACGCCGTGGTCGGCGGCGAACACGAACGCGCAGACGACGTTCTCCGGGTAGAAGAGGCCGTCCTTGGGGTCGCTCACCTTGATGCTCGCGACCTTGACGCCCGGTGCCACGCCGGCGACGCCGACGCCGTTGCGGGCGGCCGCGATCTCACCGGCGACATGGGTGCCGTGGTAGTCCTCCGCGGTGTACGGACGCCAGGCGCCCGCGCTGGTGTCCGCGACGCCGCCGACGCAGTTCGCCGACTGGGACGCGGAGAAGTTCGCGGTGAGGTCCGGGTGGGTGTCGTCGACGCCGGTGTCGATCACGGCGACCGTCACCCGCCTGCTGCCCGGGTTGATCTCGGCGGCCTTGTCGGCGCCTATCGCACGCAGGTCCCACTGGTCCGCCTCGAGCGGCTCGCTCTGCCCCGCCGTGCCGGACGCCTTCGCGACCTTCGCGGCCTCCGCCTTCGACAGGACCTGCACCGCGCCCTCGTCGGTGGTCCCGGCGGGGCTCAGCGCAGTCGTGCGGGTGGCGCCGGCCGACTGCACACCCCGCACCGCGCGTATCCGCGGACCGAAGTCGGGGTTCGCCGAGTGGACGACGAGCACGCCGATCCTCTCGTAGGACGCGACGACGGTGCCGCCGACCGAGGCGATCGCCTTCTTCACCGACCCGATCGTGCGGTGGTCCACCCTCGTGTTGACGACGTACGCCAGCGCCGGGGCGTCGGTCGCCCGGGTGGCGGATGTCGTGGCGGGAGCCGCGGAGGCCGCAGTCGGCAGGAAGCCGAGAGAGGCGGTCAGCGACAGCACGACGGGTACCGCGAGTGCGAGGCGGCGTTTGGAAGGCAGATGAGCCATGGGGTCTCCACATCATCCGGAAAGGGGACCTGGCCGAGCACAGATCCTGCTCGGCAGGTACATGACGGGTGGTGCTGTGCCGAAGCTATCCAACTGACTCGCCGGCCAGCAACGACCTCGGGCGACGACTTCCGGAAGGGACCGCCGCCGCTGCCCGCACGGACGCGACGGAACCCGGGCGACAAGTACCCGATCGAGTTGAACCGCCCCTAGCGCGCCGCCGTGCCCTTGGTCAGGGAGCCCGTGCACGATCGAGCCCCGCCCGACCCGCCCGTCCCGCCCGTCCGCAATGCGAGGAGACTCCGTGGCCACCGAGACACCGCCCCCCTCGAAGACCCCCAGCCGGCTCCCCACCACCGAGGAGTTCGTCGCGGTGCAGGAGAGCGCGGAGTTCGGTGAACTGCGCGGCGCCTACCGCGGCTTCGCCTTCCCGCTGACCGTCGCCTTCATCGCCTGGTACCTGCTGTACGTCCTGCTCTCCAACTACGCGGGCGACTTCATGGGCACCAAGCTCTTCGGCAACTTCAACGTGGCGATGACCCTCGGCCTCGCCCAGTTCCTCACCACGTTCCTCATCGCCTGGTGGTACGCGCGCACCGCCGCCGCCAAGTTCGACCCCAAGGCCGACGCGATCAAGTCCCGGATGGAGAGCGGAGAATGAGCACCGCCCAGCAGACCCTGCTCGCCGCGGGCGAGGCCAGTGAGCACCGCACACTGATCATCGTCCTGTTCTCGGTGTTCGTCGCCGCGACTCTCGTCATCACCGTCTGGGCCGGCCGCCAGACCAAGGACGCCGCCGACTTCTACGCCGGCGGCCGCCAGTTCACCGGCTTCCAGAACGGCCTCGCCGTCTCCGGCGACTACATGTCCGCCGCGTCCTTCCTCGGCATCGCGGGCGCCATCGCCCTCTTCGGCTACGACGGCTTCCTGTACTCCATCGGCTTCCTGGTGGCCTGGCTGGTCGCCCTCCTGCTGGTGGCGGAGCCGCTGCGCAACTCCGGCCGCTACACCATGGGCGACGTCCTCGCGTACCGCATGCGCCAGCGTCCCGTCCGCACCGCCGCCGGCACCTCCACCATCGTGGTCTCGATCTTCTACCTGCTCGCCCAGATGGCGGGCGCGGGCGTCCTGGTCTCGCTCCTGCTGGGCATCACCAGCGACGCCGGCAAGATCGGCATCGTCGCCCTCGTGGGCGTGCTGATGATCGTCTACGTCACCATCGGCGGCATGAAGGGCACCACCTGGGTGCAGATGGTCAAGGCCGTCCTGCTCATCGCCGGCGCCCTGCTGCTCACCTTCCTGGTGCTGCTCAAGTTCGACTTCAACGTCTCCGACCTGCTGGGCTCGGCCGCCGACAACAGCGGCAAGGGCGCGGCCTTCCTGGAGCCGGGCCTGAAGTACGGCGCCACCGGCACCACCAAGCTGGACTTCATCTCGCTCGGCATCGCCCTCGTCCTGGGCACCGCCGGCCTGCCGCACATCCTGATCCGCTTCTACACGGTGCCCACCGCCAAGGCCGCCCGGAAGTCGGTCCTGTGGGCCATCGGCCTGATCGGCGCCTTCTACCTGATGACGCTCGCCCTCGGCTTCGGCGCCGCCGCGCTCATCAAGCCGGACGAGATCATCGCCTCCAACAAGGCAGGCAACACGGCCGCCCCGCTCCTGGCGCTGCATCTGGGCGGCGTCGACTCCAACTGGGGCGCCATCCTGCTGGCCACCATCTCGGCGGTCGCCTTCGCCACCATCCTCGCGGTGGTCGCCGGCCTCACCCTGGCGTCGTCCTCGTCCTTCGCGCACGACATCTACGCCAACGTCATCAAGAAGGGGCAGGCCTCCGAGAAGCAGGAGATCAACGCGGCCCGATACGCGACCGTCGGCATCGGCGCGGTCTCCATCCTGCTCGGCGCCCTCGCCCGCGACCTGAACGTCGCCGGCCTGGTCGCCCTCGCCTTCGCGGTGGCCGCCTCCGCCAACCTCCCGACGATCCTCTACAGCCTCTTCTGGAAGCGGTTCACCACGTCCGGGGCCCTGTGGTCGATCTACGGCGGCCTGGTCACCGCCGTCGGCCTGGTGCTGTTCTCGCCGGTCGTCTCCGGCAAGCCCAGCTCGATGTTCCCCGACGTCGACTTCCACTGGTTCCCCCTGGAGAACCCCGGCCTCATCTCGATCCCGGTCGGCTTCCTGCTGGGCATCGTCGGCACCCTCCTGTCGAAGGAGAAGCCCGACGACGCCAAGTACGCCGAGCTGGAGGTGCGCTCCCTGACCGGCACCGGGGCCCACTGAGCGGCCGTCCGCCCCGCCCCGACCGCGGCCGCGTCGTAGATCCCTACGAAGCGGCCGCGTCCCACCTCGTGGGATCGGGCCCTGTCGCTGTCGGCGGTGTCACGTAGGCTCGCAAGTGACGGAACAGTCACGCGATCCACCACGAGGGAGGGGGCCCACGTGCTCATCGACACCTACGGCCGAGTGGCCACCGACCTGAGGGTCTCACTGACCGACCGGTGCAACCTGCGCTGCACCTACTGCATGCCCGAGGAGGGCCTGCAGTGGCTGGCCAAGCCCGACCTCCTCACGGACGACGAGATCGTCCGCCTCATCGACGTCGCGGTCACCTCCCTCGGCATCGAGGAGGTCCGCTTCACCGGCGGCGAGCCCCTGCTGCGCCCGGGCCTGGTCGGCATCGTCGAGCGCGTCGCCGCGATGGAGCCCCGCCCCCAGATGTCCCTCACGACGAACGGCATCGGCCTGCGCCGCACCGCCCGGGCCCTCGAGGCGGCCGGCCTGGACCGGGTCAACGTCTCCCTCGACACCCTGCGCCCCGACGTCTTCAAGACCCTCACCCGCAGGGACCGTCACAAGGACGTCCTCGAGGGCCTCGAAGCCGCCCGAGAGGCGGGCCTGACACCGGTGAAGGTGAACTCGGTCCTGATGCCGGGCCTCAACGAGGACGAAGCTCCCGACCTCCTCGCCTGGGCCGTGGAGAACGACTACGAGCTGCGCTTCATCGAGCAGATGCCGCTGGACGCCCAGCACGGCTGGAAGCGCGAGGGCATGGTGACGGCCGGGGACATCCTGGCCTCCCTGCGCACCCGCTTCGACCTCACCGCCGAGGGCGAGCAGGAACGCGGTTCGGCCCCGGCCGAACGCTGGCTGGTGGACGGCGGCCCGCACCGCGTGGGCGTCATCGCCTCCGTCACCCGGCCCTTCTGCGCCGCGTGCGACCGCACCCGCCTCACCGCCGACGGCCAGGTCCGCACCTGCCTCTTCGCCCGCGAGGAGACGGACCTGCGAGCGGCCCTGCGCTCCGGCGCCCCCGACGAGGAGATAGCCCGCATCTGGCGCCTGGCCATGTGGGGAAAGAAGGCGGGCTCCGGTCTGGACGACCCGAGCTTCCTGCAGCCGGACCGGCCGATGTCGGCGATCGGCGGCTAGCGCGGCCCCGGACCGGCGGGTGCCGGGACCGCTCGGACGGCCTTCAGACGGCCTTGTCCCGGGACCCCTCCGGGGGTTCCCAATCGGTCAGCGCGACCACGTCCTTGAGGAAGCCCCGGACGCCGAGGAACTGCGACAGATGCTCGCGGTGCTCCTCGCACGCGAGCCACGTCTTGCGCCGCTCCGGCGTATGGATCTTCGGGTTGTTCCAGGCCAGCACCCACACCGCGTCGACACGGCAGCCCTTGGCAGAACAGATGGGGGTCTCGTCACTCACAGAGTCGTCTCACCACACGCACACAAAGGCGACGCCGAGCAGCCACGGGGGGAGCTGCCCGGCGTCGGTCCGTCGCTCCGACGGGGGATGCGGAGCGCGTACGAAGTATGTCACGACGGACCACCCCCACGGCACTGGAACAACATGATTGATCTGAGCTTTTCCTGAGCTTGGCGCACAGTCCGCTCATGGCCCGTTCACGGCTGTCGCTCAGCCTGTCCGGGCGCCGGTTCCTCCCCGCCGGGTTCCGCGAAGCCCTCCTCTTCGGGGGCGGATCGCGCGGCGCCGTCGTCCGCGTGCGGGGCCGCGATCATGGGCCGCACGGGCACGCCGACGAACGTCGAGGGGAGCGACGGCACGTTCTCCCGGCCGGCGTTGGCGACCACCACCGCGATATAGGGCAGCACCAGGCCCAGAACCAGCGCCACCACGGCCACATGCCGTTCCACGTTCCACAGCGTCGCCGCCAGGATCACCGCCACCGTGCGGACCGACATCGAGATGATGTAGCGCCGCTGCCGGCCCCGCACATCGTCCTGGAGCCCCTGGCGTGCGCCGGTGATCCGGAACACCTGGGCGTTCCCGCCGCCACCCTGCTTCCGCATGACATTCCCCGTCCGCCCGCGTCGTCCTTCCCCCGGCTCTCCACGTTACGCCGCGGCTGCGCAGTCCTGGAGACCGGGGCGTCTGCGGTCCGGGCGACCCTACTGCGCCGTCCCGCGTACGGCCGTACCCGACATGCGTCGTACGGCGAGCGGCTCGAGACTTGAGGCCACTGCTCACGCAGAGCCGGAAAAGGAGGCAGCCATGGGCTGGTTGTGGGCGATCATCGTCGGATTCGTGCTGGGCCTGATCGCGAAGGCGATCATCCCGGGCAAGCAGCACAGCCCTCTCTGGCTGACCACGATCTTCGGCATGCTGGGCGCGATCGTGGGCAACGCGATCGCCCGCGCGGCAGGCGTCGAGTCCACGTCCGGCATCGACTGGAGCCGGCACGCGTTCCAGCTGATCGCAGCCATCATCATCGTCGCCCTCGGCGACATGCTCTACATGGCGACGCTGGGCAAGAGGAAGCACCGGGCCTGAGCGCGCACGCGACGAAGGGGCGGCCTCCCACGGGAAGCCGCCCCTTCGCGCCACTGCCGCTCAGGCCGTCAGCCGGTGACCTCCACGGCGGCCAGGTTCTTCTTCCCTCGCCGCAGCACCAGCCACCGCCCGTGGATGAGCTCCTGCGCCGCGGGCACCGCGTCCTCGGCCGTGACCTTGACGTTGTTCACGTAGGCCCCGCCCTCCTTCACGGTCCGCCGCGCCGCCGACTTGCTGGCCACCAGGCCGACCTCGGCGAACAGGTCCACGACCGGCCCGAGCTCGGCGACCTGGATGTGCGGCACCTCGGAGAGGGCCGCGGCCAGCGTCCGCGCGTCGAGGTCGCCCAGCTCGCCGTGCCCGAAGAGGGCCCTGGACGCGGCGACCACCGCCGCCGTCTGGTCGGGACCGTGGACCAGCGTCGTCAGCTCCTCCGCCAGCGCGCGCTGCGCGGCCCGGGCCTGCGGCCGCTCCTCGGTCTGCCGCTCCAGCTCCTCGATCTCCGTACGGGACCGGAAGCTGAAGATGCGCAGGAACTTCGAGACGTCCCGGTCGTCCGCGTTCAGCCAGAACTGGTAGAACGCGTACGGCGTCGTCATCTCGGGGTCCAGCCAGACCGTGCCGGACTCCGTCTTGCCGAACTTGGTGCCGTCCGCCTTGGTGATCAGCGGGGTGCCCAGGGCGTGCACCACGGCGTCGGGCTCGACCCGGTGGATCAGGTCGGTGCCCGAGGTGAGGTTGCCCCACTGGTCGCTGCCGCCGGTCTGCAGGGTGCACCCGTGCCGCCGGTACAGCTCCAGGAAGTCCATGCCCTGCAGGATCTGGTAGCTGAACTCGGTGTAGCTGATGCCCGCGTCGGAGTTGAGCCGCCGGGAGACGGCCTCCTTGGCGATCATCTTGTTCACCCGGAAGTGCTTGCCGACGTCGCGCAGGAACTCGATGGCCGACATGCCCTGGGTCCAGTCCAGGTTGTTGACCATGACGGCCGCGTTCGGGCCCTCGAAGTCGAGCAGCGGCGCGATCTGCGCGCGCAGCCGCTCCACCCACTGGGCGACGACCTCGGGCGCGTTCAGCGTGCGCTCCGCGTTCGGCTTCGGGTCGCCGATCAGACCGGTGGCGCCCCCGACCAGGCCCAGCGGACGGTTGCCCGCCTGCTGGATGCGGCGCATCGTCAGGATCTGCACGAGGTTGCCGAGGTGCAGGCTGGGCGCGGTCGGGTCGAAGCCGCAATAGAACGTGACAGGACCGTCCGCGAACGCCTTGCGCAATGCGTCCTCGTCCGTGGAGAGGGCGATCAGCCCCCGCCACGTCAGTTCGTCGACGATGTCCGTCACAGTTCTCGGTCTCCTTGATGATCTTCGCGCAGCCGGGTGACTGCCGGCTACGAGGTTATACGCCCTGACTGACAGAGCTCATATTGAAGTCCGGCACCCGCAGGGCGGGCATCGCGGCCCTGGTGAACCAGTCGCTCCACTCCCGGGGCAGCGTCTTCTCCGTGCGCCCCGCCTCCGTCGCCCGGCCCAGCAGGTCGACCGGCGACTCGTTGAACCGGAAGTTGTTGACCTCGCCGACGACCTCGCCGTCCTCGACGAGGTACACGCCGTCCCGGGTCAGACCGGTCAGCAGCAGGGTCGCCGGGTCGACCTCGCGGATGTACCAGAGACAGGTCAGCAGCAGACCGCGACCGGTGGCGGCCACCATCTCCTCCAGCGAGCGGTCCGCCCCGCCGTCCAGGATCAGGTTGTCGGCCCCCGGCGCCACCGGCAGTCCGGTCAGCGCCGCGCTGTGCCGGGTGGTCGTCAGGTTCTTCAGCTCGCCCCCGCCGACCCACTCCGTGGACCGCAGCGGCAGCCCGTTGTCGAACACCGACTGGTCACCGCCGGAGGTGTGCGCGATGACGAACGGCGCGGACTCCAGGCCGGGCTCGTTCGGGTCGCTGCGCAGGGTCAGCGGCAGGTCGGTCAGCTTCTCGCCGACCCGGGTGCCGCCGCCGGGCTTGGAGAACACCGTCCGGCCCTCGGTCGCGTCCCGGCCGGACGCCGACCACAGCTGGTAGATCATCAGGTCGGCCACCGCGGTCGGCGGCAGCAGCGTCTCGTACCGGCCGGCCGGCAGCTCGATCCGCCGCTCCGCCCAGCCCAGCCGTACGGCGAGCTCGGCGTCGAGCGCCGCCGGGTCGACGTCCTTGAAGTCGCGGGTCGATCGTCCCGCCCACGCCGAACGCGTGCGGTCCGGGGACTTGGCGTTCAGCTCGAGCGTCCCGTTCGGCTGGTCGTGCCGCAGCCGCAGACCCGTCGAGGTGCCCACGTACGTCGAGACCAGCTCGTGGTTGGCGAACCCGTACAGCTCGCGGCCGCCCGCACGCGCGCGTGCGAACGCCTCGCCCAGGGCCGGCGCGAAGTCGGCGAACACCGCGGACGAGGTCTCGGCCGGCGCCTCCGTGAACTCGGGAGACGGCGCCACGCCTGTGACCAGGGGCTGGGCGTCCTCGGCGGGGTGCGCACCGCGCGCGGCGGCCTCGGCGGCCCGCACGAGGGGCTCCAGCTCGTCCCCGGTCACCGCGGCGCGGGAGACGACGCCGGAGGCCGTGCCCTCCTTGCCGTCGACCGTGGCGATCACCGTGAGCGTGCGCCCGCGGGTGACGCCGTTCGTCGTCAGCGCGTTGCCCGCCCAGCGCAGGTTCGCCGTCGACTGCTCGTCGGCGATGACGACACAGCCGTCGGCCCGCGACAGCTCGAGGGCGCGCTCGACGACCTCGTGCGGTTTGGTGCTACGGGCGCTCATCGACCGGCCTCCTGCGTGGTGTTCAGAATGTTGACGCCCTTGAACAGGGCCGACGGGCAGCCGTGCGACACCGCCGCCACCTGACCCGGCTGGGCCTTTCCGCAGTTGAAGGCACCGCCGAGGACGTACGTCTGCGGACCGCCCACCGCCGCCATCGAACCCCAGAAGTCGGTGGTCGTCGCCTGGTAGGCCACGTCCCGCAGCTGTCCGGTGATCCGCCCGTTCTCGATCCGGAAGAACCGCTGCCCGGTGAACTGGAAGTTGTAGCGCTGCATGTCGATGGACCAGGAGCGGTCGCCGACGACGTAGATGCCCCGGTCGACGCTGCCGATGAGGTCCTCGGTGGACATCCCGGCCGGATCAGGCCGCAGCGACACGTTGGCCATGCGCTGTACCGGCACATGGCCGGGGGAGTCGGCGAACGCACAGCCGTTGGACCGCTCGAATCCGGTGAGCTTCGCGATCCGCCGGTCCAGCTGGTAGCCGACGAGCGTGCCGTCCCTCACCAGATCCCAGGACTGGCTCTCGACGCCCTCGTCGTCGTACCCGACGGTCGCCAGGCCGTGCTCGGCGGTGCGGTCGCCCGTGACGTTCATCAGCTCCGAGCCGTAGCGCAGCTTCCCGAGCTGGTCGAAGGTGGCGAAGGAGGTGCCGGCGTAGGCGGCCTCGTAGCCGAGGGCGCGGTCCAGCTCGGTGGCGTGCCCGATGGACTCGTGGATGGTCAGCCACAGGTTGGACGGGTCGACGACCAGGTCGTAGAGCCCCGGGTCCACGCTCGGCGCGCGCATCTTCTCGGCGAGCAGCTCGGGGATCCGGGCCAGCTCGTCGTCCCAGTCCCAGCCGGTGCCGGTCAGGTACTCCCAGCCGCGTCCGGCGGGCGGCGCGACGGTGCGCATCGAGTCGAACTCGCCGCTGGACTCGTCGACCGACACCGCGTTCACCGCCGGGTGCAGCCGCACCCGCTGCTGGGTGGTCACCGTCCCGGCCGTGTCGGCGTAGAACTTGTTCTCGTGGACGGTCAGCAGCGAGGCGTCGACGTGGTTGATGCCGTTCGCCGCCAGCAGCCGCGTGCTCCAGTCCGCGAGCAGCGCCGCCTTCTCCTCGTCCGGCACGGTGAACGGGTCGATCTCGTACGACGAGATCCACGTCCTGTCCGCGTGCACCGGCTCGTCCGCCAGCTCCACCCGCTCGTCCGAGCCGGCGGCCTTGATCACCTGTGCGGAGAGCTTGGCCATCGCCACCGCCTGCGAGGCGACCCTGGCCGCGGCGTCCATCGTCAGATCCACGCCGGACGCGAACCCCCACGTGCCGCCGTGCACCACCCGCACCGCGTACCCGAGGTCGGTCGTGTCCGAGGACCCGGCGGGCTTGGCGTCCCGCAGCCGCCAGGACGCGCTGCGCACCCGCTCGAACCGGAAGTCCGCGTGCTCCGCGCCCAGCGCACGCGCGCGTGCGAGCGCGGCGTCGGCGAGTGCGCGCAGGGGTAGTGCCGTGAAGCTTTCATCGATGGTATGGGGCACCTAGGTCTCTCCCTGGTGTCGTCGCGGGTGAAGACCTCGATCATGTCGCGCCCGGCGGCCCCCGGACCACACCTTTCCGGGCCGCTTGCGCAAACTTTCTGTAGAGACCCCACAGTCAGCCCCGTGAGCCACTGTCGGTGCCCGAATGTCGTCGTGAGGAAGCAGACCGATAGGTTTCGGGGGAAGCCGCCTGCCACCCAGAGTTCGGGCGGGTGCGTCAGACCCCTATCGAAAGGGTGATCCGTTGAGCCGCTCGGTTCTCGTCACCGGAGGAAACCGGGGCATCGGCCTCGCCATCGCCCGCGCGTTCGCCGACGCCGGCGACAAGGTCGCCATCACGTACCGCACGGGCGAGCCGCCGGCCGCCCTGACGGAACTGGGCTGCCTCGCCGTCAAGTGCGACATCACCGACTCCGAGCAGGTGGAGCAGGCCTACAAGGAGATCGAGGCCGAGCACGGCCCCGTCGAGGTCCTGATCGCCAACGCCGGCGTCACCAAGGACCAGCTGCTGATGCGCATGTCCGAGGAGGACTTCACCTCGGTCGTCGACACCAACCTGACCGGCACCTTCCGCGTGGTCAAGCGCGCCAACCGCGGCATGCTGCGCGCCAAGAAGGGCCGCGTCGTGCTCATCTCCTCGGTGGTCGGGCTGTACGGCTCGCCGGGACAGGCGAACTACGCCGCCTCCAAGGCCGCCCTGGTGGGCTTCGCGCGCTCCCTGGCCCGTGAGCTGGGATCCCGCAACATCACTTTCAACGTCGTCGCGCCCGGCTTCGTCGACACCGACATGACCAAGGTGCTCACCGACGAGCAGCGCGCGGGCATCGTCTCGCAGGTCCCGCTCGGCCGGTACGCGCAGCCGCACGAGATCGCCGCGGCGGTGCGGTTCCTCGCCTCGGACGACGCCGCGTACATCACTGGAGCCGTCATCCCCGTTGACGGCGGACTGGGAATGGGTCACTGATCACCATGAGCGGAATTCTCGAGGGCAAGCGCGTCCTGATCACCGGTGTGCTGATGGAGTCCTCCATCGCCTTCCACACCGCCAAGCTGGCCCAGGAGCAGGGCGCCGAGATCATCCTGACCGCGTTCCCGCGGCCCACGCTGACCGAGCGCATCGCCAGGAAGCTGCCGAAGCCGACCAAGGTCATCGAGCTCGACGTCACCAACGAGGAGCACCTCGGCCGTCTCGCGGACATCGTGGGCGAGGAGCTCGGCGGCCTCGACGGCGTCGTGCACTCCATCGGCTTCGCGCCGCAGGACGCCCTCGGCGGCAACTTCCTCAACACGCCGTTCGAGTCGGTCGCCACGGCCATGCACGTCTCGGCGTACTCCCTGAAGTCGCTCACCATGGCCTGCCTGCCGCTGATGCAGAACGGCGGCTCGGTCGTCGGCCTCACGTTCGACGCGTCCTTCGCGTGGCCCCAGTACGACTGGATGGGCCCGGCCAAGGCCGCCCTGGAGGCCACCAGCCGCTACATGGCGCGCGACCTGGGCAAGCAGAACATCCGCTGCAACCTGGTCTCCGCCGGCCCGATCGGCTCGATGGCCGCCAAGTCCATCCCGGGCTTCTCCGAGCTGGCCGCCGTCTGGGACGACCGCTCGCCGCTGGAGTGGGACCTCAAGGACCCCGAGCCGGCCGGCCGCGGCGTCGTCGCCCTGCTCAGCGACTGGTTCCCGAAGACGACCGGCGAGATCGTCCACGTGGACGGCGGTCTGCACGCCATCGGAGCCTGATCCCGGGCCTCCGGCCGGCTTTTCGGCGCCCCGCTCCCCGCATCGCGCGGGGGGCGGGGCGTCACTCGTTCGGCGTACCTGTCCGGGCGGCGGACGGCCACGACCGGGCACGCTGGAGTGCGCGCCCCGTACGACGCGTGGTTCCCTCCCCAGCTCGGCCGAGGAGGTCCCCCTTGTGCGCCTGTCCCGCAGCCTGGCCCCAGCGACCGTCGTCGCGCTCTGTCTCGTGTTCTCGCTGCCGTACGACGCGTCGCCGCACGCACGCGTGAAGACGCGCGAAGCCGCCGTGCCGAAGCCGTTCGGCGCGGAGTGCCGCGTCGGCGTCCACGGCTCCCGCGTCGTCGCCTACTGCCACAACCCCTACGCCGACACCGACCGGGTCCGTCTGCACATCGAGTGCGACCGCTGGTGGGACCTCGACACCGACGGCGCCCCCGCCGACGCGGACCCCGCCCGGACCGTACGGCTCACCGGACGCTGCTGGAAGGAGGTCCGCTCGGCCTGGGTCAGCCACCAGCAGGTGTGAGCCCTGAGGGGGGCGGTCCGCCGGCGGGCGAGCCGAACCGGCCGGGCCGGCACACCAGCGGATAGCTCGCCGCCTCGACGGCGGCCGCCTCCGCCTCGCCCGCGCGGATCGCATCCACCAGCCGGGTGTGGTCCATGTAGGTATCCGGCGTGAGCTCCGCGCCCACGTCCTCGCGCAGCCAGTCGCGCAGCACCTCGCCGAGGTCCGCGTACATCGCCGTCATGACGTCGTTGTGGGAGGCCGCCACGACGGCCAGGTGGAAGGTCGTGTCGGCCGCCACGAACGTCTCCGCGTCGCCGGACGCCCACGCCTCCTCGCGCCGCAGCAGAAGAGCGTCCAGCTGCTTGAGGTCCTTCTCGGTGCGCCGTACGGCCGCCAGTTTCGCCGCGCTCGACTCCAGCGTGGCGCGCAGTTCGGCGATGTGCCCGGGGTCGGCGTCGGCGAAACGGCGGTGCATCACGCCCGCCAGCTCGCTGGTCGCCACGACGTACGTGCCCGAACCCTGCCGGATGTCCAGCAGCCCGTTGTGCGCCAGCGCCCGGACCGCCTCTCGGACCGTGTTGCGCGCGACGCCCAGCTGCTCGACCAGTTCCGGTTCCGTGGGGATGCGCGCGCCGACCGGCCACTCGCCCGAGGTGATCTGGGAGCGCAGCGCGGCGATGACCTGCTCGGACAGCGCCGAGCGGCGGGGATGGCTCAGGGGCATGGCACACCTTCGCACGGGCTGGGCGGTGGGGTGACGCCCGGGCATGGACAACCAATCATCCTATGATTCTATGATGGACGGCATGGCAAGCGAGCAGACACGGCCCATGGCCGCACCGCCCACCCGTGCGCAGCCCACGGACGAGCCCTCGAACGCCGCCACGCGCGTGTGGCGGACACGGCTGCTCGTGGTCGGCATCGTGCTGGCCGCCGTCAACCTGCGCCCGGCCATCACCAGCCTCGGCGCGCTCCTCGAAGAGGTCCGCGACGGGCTCGGCATGAGCGGCAGCGTGGCCGGCGTGCTCACCTCGGTGCCCCCGCTCTGCTTCGCCGCCTTCGGCGTCACGGCCCCCCGCCTCGCCCGCCGCTTCGGGGCCGGCGCGGTCGTGTGCGCGGGCATGGCCGCCATCACCGCCGGACTGCTGATGCGCCCCTACGTCGGCGGCGCCGCCGGCTTCCTCGCCGCCAGCGCCCTCGCCCTCATGGGCATCGCCGTCAGCAACGTCCTGATGCCCGTCATCGTCAAGCGCCACTTCCCTGACAGGGTCGGCTCCATGACCGGCCTGTACTCGATGGCCCTCGCCCTCGGCACCGCCGTCGCCGCCGCCGTCACGGTGCCCATGACCGGGGCCCTCGGCGGCAGTTGGCAGACCGGCCTCGCGGTGTGGGCCGGCCTCGCGGCGGCGGCCGTCCTGCCGTGGCTGCCGCTGGTGCGCGAGGGTGACAGCGCCGTCGGCAACGGGCACGGACGCGTCACGGTTGCGGGCGGGGCGCGTACGGCCGCGCGTCCCGACCCGGCTCCCGCCCGGGAAGCACAGCAGCAGCCGTTCGGCCGGCACGCGCCGGGTCGCTCCCGGTCGGACCGCTCGTCGCCGGACCCGGTGCCCTCGGACCGGGTGCCCTCGGACCGGGCACCGTCGGGTGGCCACTCGTCCATGGGCCACTCGTCCAAGGGCCGCCCGTCCACCGGCCGCCCGTCCACCGGTCTCCCGTCCGTCCGGCCGTCCGCCGCCCCGTTGCGCATCACCCGTAGTCGCACCGCCTGGGCGCTCGCCGTCTTCTTCGGCCTCCAGGCCACCGCCGCCTACATCACCATGGGCTGGATGCCGCAGATCTTCCGCGACGCGGGCGTTCCGGCGAGCACCGCCGGACTGCTCCTCGCCGTCACGATGGCGATGGGCGTGCCGCTGGCCTTCGTCATACCGCGCGTCGCCACCCGGCTGCCGCACCAGGGCCCGATCGTGGTCGCGCTCGGCGCCTGCGGTCTCGTCGGGTACGCCGGCCTGTACCTGGCTCCCGCCGGTGGCGCCTGGGCCTGGGCCCTGCTGCTGGGCGTGGCCAACTGCGCCTTCCCGCTGGCGCTCACCATGGTCGGGATGCGCGCCAGGACCGGCGCGGGCGTGGTCCAGCTCTCCGCCTTCGCCCAGAGCACCGGCTACCTGATCTCCATTCCGGGTCCGCTGCTGGTCGGGGTGCTCTACCAGCACAGCGGCGGCTGGGGTCTGCCCCTCGCGCTCATGACGGCGCTGATGATCCCGCAGACGGTCGTCGGCGTCCTGGCGGGCCGTGACCGCACGGTGGAGGATGAGGCCGCCCGCTGACCGGACGGGCCCCGCGGACCCCCGACGCCACCGCCCGGGCCTGCGGGTGCGAGACTGGCCGCATGCCAGTGCTCGACCCGAACCCGCGCAACGGCCAGAAGAAGATGCTCCTCGTCTTCGGCTCGTTCCTCGCCATCTTCGTGATCATCGCCGTCATCGCGACCGTCGCCTCCCCCTGACCCGGACGGCCCGGCGTGCCGCCGGGGGTGGGGTTAACCCCCCTGTCCCCTAGGGGGTGAGGGTCAGGGTCAAGTGGGTGGGTCACCGGATGGGTTGACGGCGCCCGTTTCCGTAACTTCGAACTGTGACCGCACGACGCGGATCACCGGCCACGGCCTGCGGACGACTCGAAGACAGCGGAGGCACCCATGCCGGCCCCCACGCACTCCAAGGCCCACCCGGCAGCCGCCCGGGGCGGCGTCGACAACCTGCTGCCCTGGTGGGCGCTCGCCCTCCCGACGCTGGCCTTCATCACCCTGCTGGTGCTGATACTGAACCCCGTCGACGCCCACGCGGCGGGCGGCGACCCGGCGATCACCCATCTCGTCGAGCGCGTCCAGCAGCTCGTCGCCCGCTAGGCCGGCTCGGGACCGCTGGTGGGACCGCATGTCAACTCCCTGCGCCCCATGGCCTGTTTCGTGCGAAGCTGGGAGTCATGAGCGTCGCAGAACCCCGCAGGATCGTCCTCTTCCGCCATGCGAAAGCCGACTGGCCGCAGGTGATCGACCACGAGCGTCCGCTCGCTGAACGGGGCCGGAAGGACGCCGCCGTCGCCGGACGCAAGCTGACCGACACCGGCATCCCCATCGACCTGGCCCTGTGCTCCACCGCGGTCCGCACCCGGGAGACGTGGAAGCTCGCCGTCCAGGAGTTCCCGCACCGGCCGAAAACCGTCTATGAGGAGCGGATCTACGAAGCCTCGCCGGGCGAGCTGATCGCCCTGCTCAACGAAACCTCCGACGACGTGCACAACCTCGTCCTGATCGGCCACAACCCCGGAATCCAGGGGCTCGCCGACGTCCTCTCCGGCCAGGTCGACGGGGACGCGGGGGAGCGCATGCACAGCCGAGGCTTCCCGGCCGCCGCCTTCGCCGTCATCTCCTTCGACGGCTCCTGGAAGTCGCTGGAGCCGGGCGTCGCCACGCTGCTCGACTACTGGGCCCCCTCCGAGTAACCCGACCGGCACATGGGAGGGCCCGGCGCCGCCGTAGCGCCGGGCCCTCCGTGCTCGTCCGCGCCCGTCACTGCGGGCCGGTGTACTCGGCCGATCGGATTCCGAACGGATGTGCCCTCGCGAGGGTCGGGCTACTGCTCGTCGTGCATCTCGGCGGCCTCGACCTCTTCGCGGGTGATGCCGAGCAGATACAGGACGGTGTCCAGGAAAGGCACGTTCACCGCCGTGTGCGCGGCCTCGCGCACCACCGGCTTCGCGTTGAAGGCGACTCCCAGTCCGGCCGCGTTCAGCATGTCCAGGTCGTTGGCGCCGTCGCCGATCGCCACGGTCTGCGACAGCGGCACACCGGCCTCGGCGGCGAACCGGCGCAGCAGCCGCGCCTTGCCCGCGCGGTCGACGATCTCGCCCGTCACCCGGCCGGTCAGCTTCCCGTCGACGATCTCCAGCGTGTTGGCCTGGGCGAAGTCCAGCCCCAGCCGGTCCTGCAGATCGTCCGTGACCTGGGTGAATCCGCCGGAGACGACGCCCACCTGGTAGCCCAGCCGCTTCAGCGTCCGGATCAGCGTCCGCGCGCCGGGGGTCAGCCGCACCTCGGCGCGCACCTTGTCCACGACCGAGACGTCCAGCCCCTCCAGCAGCGCCACACGCGCGTGCAGCGACTGCTCGAAGTCGAGCTCGCCGCGCATCGCCGCAGCCGTCACCGCGGCGACCTCGTCCTCGCAGCCGGCGTGCGCGGCGAAGAGCTCGATCACCTCGTCCTGGATGAGCGTGGAGTCGACGTCCATGACGACGAGCCGCTGGGCCCGCCGGTACAGACCGGCGTCCACCACGGCCACGTCCACGCCGAGCGCCGCCGCGTCCGTGACCAGGGCGGTGCGCAGCGGCCCGGCGGCCACACCGGAGACGGCGAACTCGACGGCGGTGACCGGGTACTTGGCGAGCCGGAAGATACGGTCGATGTTGCCGCCGGCCTTCGTGATCTTCGCGGCGATCGACGCCGTGGCCTCCGCGGTGAGCGGGTGCCCGAGCACGGTGACCAGCGACCGGCCGACACCGCGCGGACGGTTGTCGCCGGTGCCGGAGATGATCTCGGCCTGCATCTTCATCGACTCGGCCCAGCTGTGCACCGTCGAGCGCAGGTCCCCCTCGAGGCCGGCCGGCGGCTCGGTCACGAGCGCGCACAGCACCATCCGGCCTCGCGTGACGACCTGCTCGATGTCGACCACGTCGACGGAGTAGGCGGCGAGGGTGTCGAAGAGGCCGGCCGTGATGCCCGGCCTGTCCTTGCCGAAGATCTTGACAAGGAGCGTGGGCACGTCAGAGGACGAAGTCTGCAAAGCGCTCATGGTGTACCCACCGTATCCGGCACCCAGTGCCGCCCGCCGCTCAGGTCCGCCTGACGGACAGCGAACGGTTCGCGTCTCCCGGACGACGCCCCGGCCCATGCTCCGGCCGATGCCCAGGCCGATGCTCTGGACGACGCCCAGGCCGTCGCTCGGGCCGACGCCCGCCTCGGCGAACGGCGACGCTCCGTCCGCCCCACGCCGGTGCCCCCGCCCCGACCGCTCGGGCCCGGGGCGGCCCCGTCCCGCCCCGCTTCGCCGGTCCCGCCCGCCCGTCGGGCGCCGGGGGCGGCCCCTTCCTCACCGGGGTCCCCGCGGTGTCCTCGGCCCCCGGGGCGGCGCAGGCGGCGGGGGAGGCGGTGGCGGCGGCGGGCCGTCCTCCGGTCCCGTCGGCGGGCGCTCGCCCGCGCGCGGACCGGGGCGCGGGCCCGCAGGCCGTCGGGGTGAGCGGGGCGAGGGACCCAGGGGGCGGACGACGGTCGGGGCGCCGTAGACGTCGTCAGGCCCGGGCGGCGGTTCGTCCCGCCGTGAACTGCCGTAGGGCCCCGACGGCCCGGCCCCGCCCTCCCGGGTGGCCCCCGGCCGCGCGTCCTCCGGTGCCCTCGGCTCCTGCGGGTCCCTGAGCTCGTCCGGAACGCGCAGGTAGGGATTGGTCGCCGGGTTCGGCGGCCGGTACGACCCGCTCGGCGCGTACGGTCCGGCCGGGTCACCCGCGTCTCCCGGAGATCCGTAATCCTGCCGACCCCTGCCCGCCGCGTGCGCCGTCGGCCGCGTGCGCCCCGCGTCACCCCGTGCCGTCTCCGCCGCCCACGCCCACCGTCCCGCGGCCCCCGTGAGCCGGGCCAACAGCGCCCCGGCGGCGCCCGCCCCCGCCCCCCACGCGCCGCCCAGCAGCAGTGCCGTGCCCGGCCGCCCGTGCAGCTGGACACCGGCCCCGAACGCGTCGAACCCGAGCACGGAGAGCGAGGCGTTCACGGACACCCCCGTCAGCCGGACGAGCAGGAACAACGCCAGGGCCGTCACGACCCCCAGCCGCAGGGCGCAGCGCGCCACGAAACCGCCGACGCCGACCTGCCCCGCCCCCGCGCCGGCCTCCACCGCGCCCACCGCCCCCACCGCGCCCATCGTGCCCGCCCCGCCCGCTGCCCCGGCTGCCTCCACCGGCGTCCGTACGGCCGTCAGCACCCCCGCCAGCAGCATCATCAGTGCCGTGGCCACTCCCAGCAGCCACACCCGTCCGTCCAGCTCCGCGAGGCGGCTCAGGGTCACCGGCTGTTCGGTGCCGGCCCGCAGGAGGTCGTCGAGGGGGTGCGGGAGCAGGCTCGTCAGCGCACCCGTGGCCCGGCCGTCCCACGGGACGAACAGGCCGAGCGGAACCCCCAGCCAGACCCCGTTCGGTGCGCCGAGCAGCGCCGCTCCCGCTATCCGCCGGGGATGGTCGTCGCCGACCGCCGCGTACGCCGCCGCGGCGGACCCGGCCGCCACGGCCACCAGCAGCACGGTGACGACGGCCGACGCCGCCGGACGCACCACCCGGTGCACCGGCTCCCAGCCGCGCGGCAACGGCGTCCGGCGTGAGGCCAGCAGAGCGATCAGCAGGATGCCGAGCGACCAGCCGAGGCCGCCGAGCAGCGTGGGCGCCGTGTCGACGCGGAAGCCGACCGCGGCCCGCGCGTCGACCAGATCGCCGAGCCGATCGGGCAGCAGACCCCCGATGTCCCCGAGACCCGGAACCTCGAGACCGCCCCCGCCGCCTCCGGGAAGGTCGTCAAGGCCCAGTGCGCCCCCGTCGAGCGTGATGACGTCGTGCCCCGCCCAGGCGAGTCCGCCGAGCATCGCCACGAAGAGCGCGACCACCGAGCCCACCCGTGCGAGGAGTTCGGCCGGGGCGATCGCAACTCCGGCCCCGCGCAGGGACCGCAGGAAGAACCAGGACAGCAGCAGCGCGCCCACCAGGCTCACCCCCAATGGCGTGATCTCGATGGCCGTGGTCGTCTGCGCGCCGGTGAGACCGAAAGCGGACACGTCACCCGACGGCGTCACCGAGCCGCCGGCGCCCAGGACCACCACCGCGGCCGTCATCGGGCCCAACGACCCGGCGGAGTCCGCCTCCAGCAGATGCAGGCCCAGCGCCGCCGTGCCCGCCATGGCGATCAACGCCCAGCTCACCGCGGCGATCGCGGCCAGCAGCACGTCCAGCCACGGCACGCCCCCGGCGTCCACCGTCTTCCCACGGCCGCCGACATCCGTACCGGAACCCATGCAGACCCCCCGATCCGCAGCGCGGGGCGGGCGAAGATCGCCGCTTCCGTCCCCCTCGCGTGCGTTTACCACTCTCCGGCCCGTTTTCAACCCCGTCAACGTCAACGGCCGATGCGTCCGCGCACGCTCTTCACAAGGCCCGACTTTCGGTCAGGGGGCCGCTACTGAAATAGTTCCCCCCGATGTTCGACATCCCTAGACTCCCCGTTGATGGGGCTACTCGGGGGACAACTCAGTGGGGCTGGAGTGCCGGAACTCGTACTGGAATTGAACGGACGCACCTGGACGCTCGATCCGTCCAGGTCTTACACCCTCGGACGGGATCCGCAGGGGGACATCGTCCTGGAGGACGCCAGGGTCTCCTGGCGTCACGCCACGGTCAGCTTCAACGGCCGCAGTTGGGTCGTCGAGGACCACGGCAGCACCAACGGCACGTTCGCGCAGGGGCAGCGGATCCACCAACTGGAGGTCGGTCCCGGCTCGGCGCTGCATCTGGGCAACGCGACCGACGGGCCGCGGCTGAGCCTTGCGGGGGCGCAGGCGCCCGCCGCGCAGCCCCAGCAGCCGTACGCGGCGCAGGCCGCGAACCCGGGCTGGGCCCAGCAGGCCGCGCCGCAGCCGCAGGCCGGGCAGGCCGGGTGGCCGCCGCCGCAGCCGGGGGCGCACGTCCCGCAGCAGCAGGGCGCGGGCGAGCCGTACGCGCAGAGCGGGCCCGGTGGAGGCGCGGGGGCGCCGCCGGTCTACGGCGATCGCAGCCCGACCACGTTCCACCAGTTCTCCCTCGGCCGCGTGATGCGCATCGGCCGTGCGCTGGAGAACGAACTGGTCGTCTCCGACCTGCAGGTGTCCCGTCACCACGCCGAGTTCCACTCGACGCCCGACGGCCGGATGGAGATCCGCGACCTCGGCTCGCACAACGGCACCTACGTCAACGGCCAGCCGATCCCGAAGGGCGGCTCGGTCCAGCTCGGTCCGACCGACGTAGTCGGCGTCGGCCACTCGACGTTCCGGATCATCGGCGACCGGCTCGAGGAGTTCGTCGACACCGGTGAGGTCTCCTTCTCCGCCCGCCACCTGACCGTCACGGTCGACGGCGGCAAGCAGATCCTCAAGGACGTCTCCTTCGGCGTCCCGGAGAAGTCGCTGATCGCGGTCATCGGACCGTCCGGTTCCGGAAAGTCGACGCTGCTCAAGGCGCTGACCGGCTACCGGCCCGCCAACCAGGGCGACGTCCTCTACGACAACCGCAACCTCTACAAGCAGTTCGCCGAGCTGCGCCAGCGCATCGGTCTGGTCCCGCAGGACGACATCCTGCACAAGGAGCTGACCGTCAAGAAGGCCCTGAAGTACGCGGCCAAGCTGCGCTTCCCGGCCGACACCACGCCCGCCGAGCGCGAGTCCCGCATCGACGAGGTGCTGCGCGAGCTGAAGCTGGACATCCACAAGGAGAAGAAGGTCACCTCCCTCTCCGGTGGCCAGCGCAAGCGCGTCTCGGTGGCCCTGGAGCTGCTCACCAAGCCGTCGCTGATCTTCCTGGACGAGCCGACGTCCGGCCTCGACCCGGGCATGGACCGCGATGTCATGCAGCTGCTGCGCGGTCTCGCCGACGACGGCCGCACGGTCCTCGTCGTCACGCACTCGGTGGCCGAACTCGCGATCTGCGACAAGCTGCTGGTGATGGCGCCGGGCGGTGCGGTCGCCTACTTCGGCCCGCCCGAGGAGGCACTGAACTTCTTCGGCTACGACACCTGGGCCGATGTCTTCTCCGCCTTCGAGAACTACCGCGACTACGACTGGGCGGGCCGCTGGAAGGGCTCGCAGCACTACCAGATGTACGCCGCGGACATCGACGCCATCGCGCCGCAGTCCGTACAGATGCCGCCGATGCAGGCGATGAAGCCGCCGAAGCCGCAGGGCTGGATGTCCCAGTTCGTCACCCTGGTGCGCCGCTACGCCTCGGTGATCGCCTCCGACAAGGGCTTCCTGGCCCTGACGGTGATCCTGCCGGCCGTCCTCGGCGCGGTGAGCCTGCTCATCGACTCCGGCAACAGCCTGCTGCCCAACCCGGTGAACCCGAAGACCGGCCGGATCATCCCCAACGGCACGGCCACCACCGTCCTGCTGATCCTCGCGGTCGGGGCCTGCTTCGCGGGCGCCGCCAACTCGGTCCGCGAGCTCATCAAGGAACGGGTCATCTACGAGCGGGAACGCGCCACCGGCCTGTCCCGTTCCGCGTACCTGATGTCCAAGGTCTTCGTGCTCGGCGTGGTCACCCTGCTCCAGGGCCTGATGGTCGGCGTCATCGGCTTCGCGAGCCGGGAGATCCCGAAGGAGGGCCTGGTCCTCGGCACCGCCACCATGTTCGAGCTCTCCATCCCGATCATGGCGCTGGGCTTCACGTCGATGATGTTCGGACTGGTCATCTCGTCGCTGGTGAAGACGGCCGAGAAGACCATGCCGCTGCTGGTGATGTTCGCGATCATCCAGGTCGTCTTCACCGGCTGCCTGTTCACCCTGAACGGCGCGGTCGGCGTCAACGAGTTCTCGTACCTGATGCCGTCGCGCTGGGCCGTCGCCGCCGCGGGCGCCACGCTGGACTTCAACAAGATCAGCCCGCCCAAGGACGGCGGCGGGACGGACCCGCTGTGGGAGCACACCGTCGGCGCCTGGAGCCTCGACATGGCGGCGCTCGTCGTCCTCGGCGTGATCTGCGGCTTCTTCGTGGCCCGCTTCCTGCGCCGTCACGAGCCCGAGGTCATGCGCAAGTAGGTCTCCCGCACCGGTTCGGTGCGCGCACACGCCGAAGGGCGGCACCCCTGCGTCGGGGTGCCGCCCTTCGGCGTGCGGGGGTCTCAGTACGCGCTGTCGACGTTGTCCATCGAGCCGTACTTGTCGGCCGCGTAGTTCGCGGCGGCGGTGATGTTGGCGACCGGGTCGTAGATGTTCCACGACGTGCCGGCGACGTGGTACGCCTTGAAGGTCGGCGGGATCACCTGGAGCAGCCCCTTGGACGGGATGCCGTTGATGGCGTTGATGTCCCAGTTGTTGATGGCGTTCGGGTTACCGGAGGACTCCCGGATGATGTTGCGGTGCAGGCCCTCGTAGGAGCCCGGTATGCCCTTGGCCTTCATGATGTCCAGGGAGTGCTTGATCCAGCCGTCGAGGTTGTTGGCGTACCGCTTGACGGACGCCTTCTTGATCACGGCGCGCTTGGCGGACCGGCTCGCGGCCTCCTTGGCCTTGTGCGCTGCGGCGGCCTTGCGCTTGGCGGCCGCAGCGGCGGCGGCCTTCTTCTTCGCGGCTGCGGCCTTCGCCGCGGCCTTCTTCTTGGCTGCCTCGGCCGCGGCGGCCTTCTTCTTCGCCGCGATGGCTTCGACCTTCACGCTCTTGGCGGCCAGCTGGTCGGTCACGTCGGCCTTGACGTCCTGCACGGGCTTGGAGCTGTAGGCGACCCGGGCCGTGGAGACGGCGTCCGTAGTGGTCGTCTGCGCGTCGGCCGGCACCACGGAGAAGGCGAGGGCGGCTGCACCGAGCGTGGCGGCACCGGCGATCGCGATCTTGTGAGTGTTCTTGGGCATGCGGAAGGACCTCTTCGAATAGCGCGGAGGTCGCTCTCTTCGTCCGACGGCCGGACAGCGGGTGCTTGAGGCACGAGCACCGTGGGGCGAACCCACGGCGCTGAGCGACGAGAGCAATTCTTAGCGGCCGCAAAATGCCCAGGCAAAGGTGTGACGTACGATCCCCGATAGTGGATCGGGGAAGGGCAAAACGGGACAGATAGAACCATCTGCCCCGTTCATCGCGTGCCCCTTTGTCTCCTAATGCCCCTAGTACGTGATGTGGGCCCTATGTGCGGGCTCACATGGCGCACAGATCGTTCTCACAGCTGGTTGCCGAAGCAATGCTCTGCGTCAGTGCCTCGCGCCAACGTCCCACCCATGCCTCGCACCCATGCCCGCACCGGTGTCCTGTACTCGTACCCACGCCCACGCACACGTCCGTGTCCGCGGCCGTGCTCCGCGCCCCGTCCTCCGAGTCAGCCCCGGGCCGAGGCGGCGCCCTCCGGGGGCAGGAGGAGGTGCACGTCCCCGAACTCGTGCCACAGGTAGCGCCCGCGCAGCGCCGCGCCGTAGCCGCGGTCGAGCGCCGGCGAGCCCGCCACCGCCTCCAGCATCAGCAGGTGCGACGCCTGCGGCTCGTGCAGCCCGGTCAGCAGACCGTCCACCGCCCGCACCCCGCGCTCCGGAGTGACGACCAGTTCCGTCCACCCCGCACGCGCGTGGACCACCCCGTCCGCCCCGGCCGCCGACTCCAGCGCCCGCACAGCGGTCGTCCCCACCGCGATCACCCGCCCGCCCCCGGCCCGCACCGCGTTCACCAGCCGCGCCGACGTCTGCGGCACCGCGAACCGCTCCGGGTACGGCGGCTCGTGCGCCTCCGCCGACGACACCCCGGTGTGCAGGACGACCGGCGCGAACTGCACCCCCCGGCTCACCAGCTCCGCCACCAGCCCCGCCGTGAAAGGACGTGCCGCGCTCGGCATCTCCGCGCTGCCCGCCCCGTCCGCAGAGGGCAGCGCGAACACCGTCCGGTAGGCGGACAGCGGCTGGTCCCGCTCCGTGTAGGCGTAACGGATGGGCCGGCCGTGCTCCCGCAGCAGGCCGGGCACCGAGCCGCCCGGCGACACCCGAGCCCACCACAACCGCCCTCCGCCCGGACTCAGCGGCTCCTCCAGCGCCAGCCGCACACCCCCGGGCACCCGGACCTCCGCCCCCGCCGGCCCGCCCGCACGCGCGCGTGTCGAACCGGCCCCGTCCGGATCCCGCAGCTCGACGGCCCACCGCCCGTCGTCTCCGCGCGTGGAGAAGTGCACCACCACGCGCGCGTGACCGATCCGCCCGTCCACGGCCGCCGCCAGCGTCGGGGAGGTGTTCACCACGAGCAGGTCCCCGGCCCGCAGCACACCCGGCAGCTCCCGGAACGCGTGATGCGTCACCTCCGTCCCCCGCGACACCAGCAGCCGTACGTCGTCCCGGCCGCGCCCCGGCCCGCGCTGCTCGGCCGGCACCCGCGCCGACAGTTCCTCGGGCACCCGCTCCCACTCCCGGACGTGCTCGTACGGGGCGGTCCCCGCCGCCGGCCTCATCGCCGTCCGCCCAGAAGGGCCGATGCGCCGTACCGCCCGCCGGCAGGCCGCTCGTCCAACAGCCGCACGAAGGCCGCCGCCACCCCGGCCGGATCCGGCCGGGGATCACCGTCGTCCGGGACGGCCGCCGCATACAGGTCCGTCGCCATGTCCCCGGGATCGACCGCCCACACCGCGATCCCCGGCTCCTCCACCCCGAGCACCGCCGCGAGCCGGTCCAGGGCCGCCTTGGACGCCCCGTACCCGCCCCACGACTCGTACGCCTCCACGGCCGCGTCCGAGCTCACGGTGATCACCGCGCCGGCCGGCGCCCCGCGCAGCAGCGGCAGAGCCTCCTGCACCAGCCCCAGCGCCGCCACCACGTTCACCTCCAGCGCCCGCCGCAGCCCGTCCAGAGGCAGCTTCTCCAGCCGCACCAGCGGCTCGGCCCCCAGCGCGCTCGCGTTGTTCACCAGCAGGTCGCAGCCGCCGAGCCGCCCGGCGGCCGCCACCAGCCCGATCCGGTGCCCCGGGTCCGTGACGTCCCCCGTGAGCGCCTCGACCCGCGTCCCGTACGACGCCACGGCCGCCGCCGTCTCCTTCAGCACCTCCCCCGTCCTCGCGTCCAGCACCAGATCCCAGCCCCGCGCGGCCAGCGCCTCCGCCAGCGCCCGGCCCAGCCCCTTCGACGCCCCCGTGATGATCGCTACCGGCATGACAACCGTCCCCTCGTCCGACCGCCTCGTCCGGCGGTGCGCCCACCGTAGGAACGGGCCGGCCGCTCCCGCGTCGGACGCCGGACGCAGCCCGGCGGGTCCCTTCGACGTACGCCCGCGCACCCGGTCCCCGGACCCAGGCCGCCGGACCGAGGACCTCGGTCCTAGGTCTCCCGCCCGGGTCCGCGGCCGTCACAGGTCCGATCCGCGCTGTCGGACCCCGCCGGTACCGTGAGGACATGAGTCAAGGCCCCCGGTCCGGCCTCGCCGCCGTGAGCTCCGCGCTGCTGGCCATGAGCAGGCACCTCGAGGTGCGCGACGTCCTCAAGACGATCGTGGCCTCCGCCCGTGAGCTGCTCGACGCCCGGTACGCGGCCCTCGGCGTCCCCGACGACCACGGAGGCTTCGCCCAGTTCGTGGTCGACGGCGTCAGCGACGAGCAGTGGAAGGCCATCGGCCCGCTGCCCCGCCAGCACGGCATTCTGGCGGCCATGCTGCGCGAGGCCCGCCCCGAGCGCCTCGCCGACGTCCGCGAGGACCCGCGCTTCGAGGGCTGGCCCTCCGCCCACCCCGACATGTCCGACTTCCTGGGCCTGCCCATCCGTGACGGCGACGAGGTCATCGGAGCCCTGTTCCTGGCGAACAAGAACTGTCCGAAGCCCGACGGCGGCTGCGGCTTCACGCAGGACGACGAGGAACTGCTGTCGATCCTCGCCCAGCACGCCGCGATCGCCCTGACCAACGCCCGCCTGTACGAGCGCAGCCGCGAACTGACCATCGCCGAGGAGCGCTCCCGGCTGGCCCACGAACTGCACGACGCGGTCAGCCAGAAGCTGTTCTCCCTGCGTCTGACGGCCCAGGCCGCCGCGACCCTCGTCGACCGCGACCCCGCGCGCGCGAAGGGGGAGCTGCACCAGGTCGCCGCCCTCGCCGCCGAGGCCGCCGACGAGCTGCGCGCCGCCGTGGTGGAACTGCGCCCGGCCGCCCTCGACGAGGACGGCCTCGTCGCCACCCTGCGCACTCACATCCAGGTCCTCGACCGCGCCCACTCCGCGCGGGTGACCTTCGCCGGCCACGGCGTCCGCGCCCTGCCCGCCGCCCAGGAGGAGGCGCTGCTGCGGGTCGCCCAGGAGGCCCTGCACAACGCCCTGCGCCACTCCGGCGCGGAACACGTCGCCGTGACCCTCGGCAAGCGCGGCCCGGACACGGTCCTGCGCGTCACCGACGACGGCGCAGGCTTCGACCCGACGACGGTCCGCCGGGCCGGCCGCCATCTCGGACTGGTGTCCATGCGCGACCGCGCGAGCGGGGTCGGCGGCACGCTCACGGTGGTATCGGCGCCCGGCGAGGGCACCACGATCGAGATGGAGGCTCCTGGTGGCTGACCCAATCAAGGTGCTGCTCGTCGACGACCACCAGGTCGTCCGCCGGGGTCTGCGCACCTTCCTGGAGGTGCAGGACGACATAGAGGTCGTCGGCGAGGCCGCCGACGGCGCGGACGGGGTCGCCCTCGCCGAGGAGCTGAGACCCGACGTCGTCCTGATGGACGTCAAGATGCCCGGGATGGACGGTGTCGAGGCGCTGCGCAAGCTCCGCGATCTCGACAACCCCGCGCGTGTGCTGATCGTCACCAGCTTCACCGAACGGCGCACGGTGGTCCCCGCCCTGCGCGCGGGCGCCGCCGGGTACGTCTACAAGGACGTGGACCCCGACGCCCTGGCCGGCGCCATCCGCTCGGTGCACGCCGGCCACATCCTGCTGCAGCCCGAGGTGGCCGACGCACTCCTGTCCCAGGAGGAGAGCGGCTCGGGCCAGGGAAGGGGCGGCTCGCTCACCGAACGCGAACGCGAGGTGCTCGGCCTGATCGCGGACGGCAGGTCCAACCGGGAGATCGCCCGCGCGCTGGTGCTCTCCGAGAAGACCGTCAAGACGCATGTCTCCAACATCCTGATGAAGCTCGACCTGGCGGACCGCACCCAGGCCGCACTGTGGGCGGTCCGCCACGGAGTGGCCGGCTGAGGTCCCGGAAGGGCGATGCGGAGGGTTAACTTCCGATCCGAGATTCATACCGTCGTGGGAATGTCCCCCGGACGGCGTATCTCCGGGGGGCTCCCGGCCGTTCTCCCGTGCGTGCCGCGGTGACTGCCGCGGCGATCACCAGGAGGGCTCAGAAGTGAAGAACCTGAAGAAGGCAGCGGCCGTGACGATGGTGGCCGGCGGGCTGATGGCCGCCGGCGCCGGCATGGCCTCCGCCGCCGACGGCGCCACCGCCCTCGGCGAGGCCAAGGGCTCGCCGGGCGTCGTCTCGGGCAACCTCGTCCAGGCCCCGGTGCAGGTCCCGGTCAACGTCGTCGGCAACAGCGTCAACGTCATCGGCGTGCTGAACCCGGCCTTCGGCAACCTGGGACTCAACCACTGACACCACTGCCGGTCCCGCAGTGACCTCCGGCCACCCCGGCGCCCACCGTGGGAGGCCGGTCTGTTTGTCGCCCCAATCATCCGAACGAGGTGTCTTCCCGGCCCGCCCCACACCGTCCCGGGAGCTGCCGCGTTGGGCAGCGCACGACCCGCGGCCGGGTCGGACACGCAACCGCAGGAGGAATGCTTTCCATGAACATCGCCAAGAAGGCCGCCGTCGCCCTCACCGTCGCCGGTATCGCCGCGGGAGCCTCGGCCGGTGCCGCTGTCGCCGACGCGGGTGCCGAGGGCGCGGCCGTGAAGTCGCCGGGCGTCATCTCGGGCAACCTGGTCCAGGTCCCGGTGCACGTCCCCATCAACCTCTGCGGCAACACGATCAACGTGATCGGCGCCCTGAACCCGGCGTTCGGCAACACCTGCTTCAACGACTGAGTTCGCAGCCACACCCCGGAGGGGCCCACCCGTCGACACAGACGCGTGGGCCCCTCCGCACACCCCACCCCGGCCGCCCGCACCAACGAAGCGGCAACCGGTCACAGACACCGCTCACCGCACCCCCCGCTCCCGCTCCTCCACAACGGAGTTGTACGCGGCGACCAGTGCCCGCCGGGCCGTCCGTTCCACCGGCCGCAACGCCTCGCCCCGCGCCGCCATCTCACCGGAGGTGACCGCGCCCCCAGGCCCCTTCTCGTACGCCAGGGACACCAGCATCCCCACCCGCTGCGCCAGCTCCAGCACCCGCACCGCCCGCGGCGGATACCCCGGCGCCAGCACCTCCCGCCCCCGCTCGGCCCGCGCCCGGTACGCGTCGATCGCCGCCTCCGCGACCGGCCCCGACCCGGCCAGGTCCAGCCGTGACAACACCGCCGTGGCGTCCCGCAACGCCTCCGCCAGCTCCCGCTCCGCCTCGCCCAGCGACGGCACGTCGGCCGGCGGCGCCTCCCGCACCGCCAGGCAGTGCCACACCACCTCGACGTGCACATCGCCCTCGGGCCCGGCCTCGTACACCTGGGGCACCAGCCCGTACCCGGCGCCGTGACCGACCACCGCCTCCTCCGCCTCCAGCGCCCGCGCGTTGAACTCCGGCGGCCCGCTCAGCCCCAGCGGATGTCCCGGCACGGGCAGCGCCACCCGCAGTCCGGTGACGCCGAGGGTCCGCAGCCGGCCCAGTGCGAGCGTGAGCCCGACCGGCCCCGTCTCACCGGGCAGCCCCTCCACGCGATGCACGGCGTCCTCCCCGACGACGGCGAGGACGGCGTCGTCCGGCGAGACGAATCCGGCCAACAGGGCATTTCCCCAAGCGGCAAGGCGACCAGAGCGCGGTTCCGAAAGCATCCCCCCACCCTAAGGACCGGACCGATGGAACGGGCCGCCCGACCGGTGGCGTAGATTTTCCCGGAGGGGCCGCGCCCACCCACGCGCGGCGGTCCGAGCCACTGGCGCCCGCGACAGACGACCGGCCACACTGCAAGGGGAGACAACGCGCTCATGAGCGATGTTCTGGAGCTTCAGGACGTATCCGTGGTCCGTGAGGGCCGGGCTCTGGTGGACCAGGTCTCCTGGTCGGTCAAGGAGGGCGAGCGCTGGGTCATCCTCGGCCCGAACGGAGCCGGCAAGACGACCCTCCTGAACATCGCCTCCACCTACCTCTTCCCGAGCTCCGGCGACGTCACCGTCCTCGGCGAGCCCCTCGGCAAGCCCGGCACCGACGTCTTCGAACTGCGCCCGCGCGTCGGCATGGCCGGCATCGCCCTCGCCGACAAGCTCCCCAAGCGGCAGACCGTCCTGCAGACCGTCCTGACCGCCGCCTACGGCATGACGGCAGGCTGGCAGGAGGAGTACGAGGACGTCGACGAGCAGCGCGCCCGCGCCTTCCTCGACCGCCTCGGCATGAGCGACTACCTCGACCGGAAGTTCGGCACCCTCTCCGAGGGCGAGCGCAAGCGCACCCTCATCGCCCGCGCCCTGATGACCGACCCGGAACTGCTGCTCCTCGACGAGCCGGCCGCCGGCCTCGACCTCGGTGGCCGCGAGGACCTCGTCCGCCGCCTCGGCCGCCTCGCCCGGGACCCCGTCGCCCCCTCGATGATCATGGTCACCCACCACGTCGAGGAGATCGCCCCCGGCTTCACCCACGTCCTCATGATCCGCCAGGGCAAGGTCCTCGCCGCGGGCCCGGTCGAACTCGAGCTCACGTCCCGCAACCTCTCCCTCTGCTTCGGCCTCCCGCTCGTCGTGGAACAGGTCGGTGACCGCTGGACGGCGCAGGGCCTTCCGCTGTCCTGACCGCCCCCTACGCGCCCTGTCCCCGGCGGGACGTACGGCCCTACCATGACCGTGTGAACGACATCGACGCGTGGGTGTGGTGGCTCGTCGGCGCGGCAGCACTGGGCATCCCGCTCGTGGTGACCGCGATGCCCGAGTTCGGCATGCTCGCGGTCGGCGCCGTGGCCGCCGCGATCGCCGCGGGCCTCGGCCTCGGCGCGGTGGCGCAGGTACTCGTGTTCATCGTCGTCTCCGTCGCCCTCATCGCCGTCGTCCGGCCCATCGCGATGCGGCACGACCGGCAGCGTCCCCGACTCGCCACGGGCATCGACGCCCTGAAGGGCAAGCACGCCGTCGTGCTGGAACGCGTCGACGGCGCGGGGGGCCGCATCAAGCTCGCCGGGGAGATCTGGTCGGCCCGCGCGCTGGACACCGAACGCGCCTACGACGTGGGGCAGGAGGTCGACGTCGTGGACATCGAGGGAGCCACGGCGATCGTCATCTGACCTTGCACAACTCCCGTACGACGTAAGTGAACCGAACACCTCGCGAGCCGCACGACGGTCTGTCAGACTCGACCAGCAAGATCTTCAACAGACATAAGATCTTCCGAAAGCGCCGAGGCGGAGAAAGGTACGGGGAGCCGCGATGGAACCGGTCATCATCGTCCTGGTCATTCTGGTGGTGTTGGTCTTCATCGCCCTGATCAAGACGATCCAGGTCATCCCGCAGGCGAGTGCCGCCATCGTGGAGCGGTTCGGCCGCTACACGCGGACACTCAACGCGGGCCTCAACATCGTCGTTCCGTTCATAGACACCATCCGCAACCGCATCGACCTGCGCGAACAGGTCGTGCCGTTCCCGCCGCAGCCGGTGATCACCCAGGACAACCTGGTCGTGAACATCGACACCGTCATCTACTACCAGGTGACCGACGCCCGGGCGGCGACGTACGAAGTCGCCAGCTACATCCAGGCCATCGAGCAGCTCACCGTCACCACGCTCCGCAACATCATCGGCGGCATGGACCTCGAGCGGACCCTGACCTCCCGTGAGGAGATCAACGCGGCCCTGCGCGGCGTCCTCGACGAGGCGACGGGCAAGTGGGGCATCCGCGTCAACCGCGTGGAGCTCAAGGCCATCGAGCCCCCGACCTCCATCCAGGACTCGATGGAGAAGCAGATGCGCGCCGACCGCGACAAGCGCGCCGCGATCCTCACCGCCGAAGGCACCCGCCAGGCCGCGATCCTCACGGCCGAGGGCGAGAAGCAGTCGCAGATCCTGCGCGCCGAAGGTGAGGCCAAGGCAGCCGCCCTGCGTGCCGAGGGCGAGGCGCAGGCCGTGCGCACCGTCTTCGAGGCGATCCACGCCGGCGACCCGGACCAGAAGCTGCTCTCCTACCAGTACCTCCAGATGCTCCCGAAGATCGCCGAAGGCGACGCCAACAAGCTGTGGATCGTGCCCAGCGAGATCGGCGACGCCCTGAAGGGACTGTCCGGCGCCATGGGCAACTTCGGCCCGTTCGGCGGCAACTCCGGCAACGGAAACGGCAACAACGGAAACAACAGCAACAACGGTGGCGGCAACGAGCGGCGTGAGAAGCCGTCCCTCGACTGACCGCCGACGTGTGTGGGGCCCGCCTTCCGACAGAAGGCGGGCCCCACACACGTACGGATACGGGCTACGCGGCGTCCAGCGTCAGCCACTCCGGCAGCGCGGCCAGGTCGTCCTGCCCCAGCGCCAGCAGCATGGCGTCCGCCGGAGTCGGCTCGAACGGCTGCCGCAGCAACGGCATCTGCGCCTGCTCCGGAGTCCGGTCCGCCTTGCGGTGGTTGTCCTCCGCGCACGAGGCGACCGTGTTCAGCCACGCGTCCTGACCACCCTGAGCCCGAGGCACCACGTGGTCCACGGTCGTCGCCCGACGACCGCAGTACGCGCACCGGTGACGGTCCCTGATCAGCACACCGCGCCTCGACCACGGCGCTTGTCTTCGGAACGGCACCCGTACGTACCTGCACAGTCTGATCACCCGGGGCGCCGGGATGTCGACCTCGGCACCGCGCATCCGCAGTTCGGGGTGGGCCTGCTCGACCACGGCCTTGTCCTGGAGCACCAGAACGACGGCTCGGTTCAACGTCACCGTCGACAGCGGCTCGAAGCTCGCGTTCAGCACCAGCGTGTCCCGCATACCAGCCCACCTCCTGTGTGCACCGGCCCACCCCGTGGCAGGCTGGGACCAACTCTGGCCGGGCACGCCGAGATGGACAACGCAATATCTGCTGCTCCACGGGAGGCGACCCCCGCGACCCCCGGCAACAAAAATGCCCGCCCCTGATCACTTCCAAGACCAGGGGCGGGCAAACGTTCCATGAACGATGAGCTGAATCATCCCTCCGTGGGATCTTCGTACTCACCGATCAGCTGAGCGCGGGCGATGGCGTGGAACCGAAGGTTGAAGCCGACGACGGCGGGAGAGACCTCCGCGTCCGGACCGAGCTTCTCCTGGTCCACCGCGTACACCGTGAAGACGTACCGGTGCGGCCCGTCCCCGGGCGGCGGGGCGGCTCCGCCGAAGTCCTTGCTGCCGTAGTCGTTGCGCACCTGCACGGCGCTCTCCGGCAGCCCCTCGAAGCTGCCGCCGCCCGCACCCGCCGGCAGCTCGGTCACCGAGGCCGGGATGTCGAACACGACCCAGTGCCAGAACCCGCTGCCCGTCGGGGCGTCGGGGTCGAAGCAGGTCACGGCGAAGCTCTTGGTCTCGGACGGGAAGCCCTCCCACCGCAGATGCGGAGAGGTGTTGCCCTTGGCCTGGACCTGGTCGGCCTTGAGCGTGCCCCCTTCCTCGACGTCCTCGCTCGTCACCGTGAACGACGGCACGGGAGGATGGAAGTCATGGGGGAGCGGCCGCCTCTTGAGCTCGGTCACCTGGGTACCTCCTGAACGGTTCTGGAGTCTGCGGTTCCGAGCCTAGAACCAGTTGCGCCTGCTGCCGACCTCGGACAGCCACTGGTTGAGGTACCCGGCCCAGTCCGTCCCGTGGTAGTCCTGCAGACCCACCTGGAACGAACGGAAGGTGTCACTGCCCTCGCTGAACAGTCCGGGCTTCTTGTCCATCTCCAGCACGACGTCCATCGTGTGCTCGTCGGCCACGAAGCTCAGCTCGACCTGGTTCAGCCCCCGGTACTGGGACGGCGGGAAGAACTCGATCTCCTGGTAGAACGGCAGCTTCTGGCGCGTGCCCCGGATGTGCCCGCGCTCCATGTCCGCGTTCTTGAACCGGAAGCCCAGCTGGACGAAGGCGTCCAGGATGGCCTTCTGCGCCGGCAGCGGATGCACGTTGACCGGGTCCAGGTCACCGGAGTCCACGGCCCGCGCGATCGCCAGCTCGGTCGTCACACCGATGTGCATCCCGCGCAGCGCCTGCCCGTCGATCATCGTGATCGGCGTCTCCCACGGGATCTCCAGCCCGAACGGCACCGCGTGCACCGCGCCGGCCTGGAGCTCGAACGCGCCGCCGAGCCGCTGCTTGGTGAACTCGATGTCCTGCTTGTACTCCTGGTCCCCGCTCTCGACCTCGACCTTGGCCTGGAGCCCGACGGACAGCCCCTCGATCTCCTGGTTGACGGACCCGCCCTGGATCCGCACCTCGCCCTGGACGACACCGCCCGGAACGACGTTGACCTCGGTCAGCACGGTCTCGACCGAAGCCCCGCCGGCCCCCAGACTCGCGAGCAGCTTCTTGAACGCCATGACTCTCCCTCTACCTACGACCTTCTGCGGACGGGATCCCTCGATCCCTACAAACGCGATCCGGACGAGGCCGGTTCCGCGTTCCTCACCCTGGCAAGCCGAGTGCCCGCTGACCACCCCGACGCACCCCCCGGTCTGCACTACGCTCGGAGGGCATGATCGCGACCCCCGACCGTACGCCCCTGCCCAGGACCTTCTTCGACCGCCCTGTCCTGGAGGTGGCGCCCGATCTCCTCGGCCGGCTCCTGGTCCGCACGACCCCCGACGGTCCGATCGTCCTGCGTCTCACGGAGGTCGAGGCCTACGACGGCCCGAACGACCCCGGCTCCCACGCCTATCGCGGCCCCACGGCCCGCAACAGCGTGATGTTCGGTCCCCCCGGACACGTGTACGTCTACTTCACCTACGGCATGTGGCACTGCATGAACCTCGTCTGCGGTCCGGAGGGCAGGGCGAGTGCCGTCCTGCTGCGCGCCGGGGAGATCGTCGAGGGGACCGAAGCGGCACGTAAACGTCGACTCTCGGCCCGAAATGACAAGGAACTGGCCAAAGGCCCTGCCCGCCTGGCCACCGCCCTGGGCGTGGACCGGGCACTCGACGGGACGGACGCCTGTGCCGCCGAGGAGACCCCCCTCCGCATCCTGACCGGCGCCTCCGTCGCCTCGGACCAGGTACGCAGCGGTCCGCGCACCGGAGTCTCCGGCGACGGAGCCGTACACCCCTGGCGTTACTGGGTAGCTGACGACCCGACGGTGAGCCCCTACCGGGCCCATGCCCCCAGGCGTCGCCCAAGTTGACTCGCTGTTGGCCTGGGCGTAACGTAGCCCGAGCCGCTTGAACCGGGTACGGCGATCGCCTGCAGCCGGAAGTGGCCAACCCACTACCTACAACATCCCTCAACGGGAGCGATTTCGGCATGCCTGCATGCCTGAATTCGAACCCTGCGGAACTCGATTATGAGTTACGAGGGGAATCGGCTAGCGTAGTGAATGTCGAAAGGCCGCAGGGCGAAAGCCCGAAGCCTTGAGGCAAACCCCCCGACAGGGAATCGGATCGGAAAACGGTCTGATAGAGTCGGAAACGCAAGACCGAAGGGAAACTGCCCGGAGGAAAGCCCGAGAGGGTGAGTACAAAGGAAGCGTCCGTTCCTTGAGAACTCAACAGCGTGCCAAAAATCAACGCCAGATATGTTGATACCCCGTCCCCGGCAGTGATAGCCGAGGATGAGGTTCCTTTGAAACAAACACAGCGAGGACGTTGTGAACGCCGGGCTTATTCCGCTCGACGTTCCGCTCTCGTGTGTGCGATCCCGATCACGGGAAAACATTCACGGAGAGTTTGATCCTGGCTCAGGACGAACGCTGGCGGCGTGCTTAACACATGCAAGTCGAACGATGAACCACTTCGGTGGGGATTAGTGGCGAACGGGTGAGTAACACGTGGGCAATCTGCCCTTCACTCTGGGACAAGCCCTGGAAACGGGGTCTAATACCGGATATCACTTCCACTCGCATGGGTGGGGGTTGAAAGCTCCGGCGGTGAAGGATGAGCCCGCGGCCTATCAGCTTGTTGGTGAGGTAATGGCTCACCAAGGCGACGACGGGTAGCCGGCCTGAGAGGGCGACCGGCCACACTGGGACTGAGACACGGCCCAGACTCCTACGGGAGGCAGCAGTGGGGAATATTGCACAATGGGCGAAAGCCTGATGCAGCGACGCCGCGTGAGGGATGACGGCCTTCGGGTTGTAAACCTCTTTCAGCAGGGAAGAAGCGAAAGTGACGGTACCTGCAGAAGAAGCGCCGGCTAACTACGTGCCAGCAGCCGCGGTAATACGTAGGGCGCAAGCGTTGTCCGGAATTATTGGGCGTAAAGAGCTCGTAGGCGGTCTGTCACGTCGGATGTGAAAGCCCGGGGCTTAACCCCGGGTCTGCATTCGATACGGGCAGACTAGAGTGTGGTAGGGGAGATCGGAATTCCTGGTGTAGCGGTGAAATGCGCAGATATCAGGAGGAACACCGGTGGCGAAGGCGGATCTCTGGGCCATTACTGACGCTGAGGAGCGAAAGCGTGGGGAGCGAACAGGATTAGATACCCTGGTAGTCCACGCCGTAAACGGTGGGAACTAGGTGTTGGCGACATTCCACGTCGTCGGTGCCGCAGCTAACGCATTAAGTTCCCCGCCTGGGGAGTACGGCCGCAAGGCTAAAACTCAAAGGAATTGACGGGGGCCCGCACAAGCAGCGGAGCATGTGGCTTAATTCGACGCAACGCGAAGAACCTTACCAAGGCTTGACATACACCGGAAACGGCCAGAGATGGTCGCCCCCTTGTGGTCGGTGTACAGGTGGTGCATGGCTGTCGTCAGCTCGTGTCGTGAGATGTTGGGTTAAGTCCCGCAACGAGCGCAACCCTTGTTCTGTGTTGCCAGCATGCCCTTCGGGGTGATGGGGACTCACAGGAGACTGCCGGGGTCAACTCGGAGGAAGGTGGGGACGACGTCAAGTCATCATGCCCCTTATGTCTTGGGCTGCACACGTGCTACAATGGCCGGTACAAAGAGCTGCGAAACCGTGAGGTGGAGCGAATCTCAAAAAGCCGGTCTCAGTTCGGATTGGGGTCTGCAACTCGACCCCATGAAGTCGGAGTTGCTAGTAATCGCAGATCAGCATTGCTGCGGTGAATACGTTCCCGGGCCTTGTACACACCGCCCGTCACGTCACGAAAGTCGGTAACACCCGAAGCCGGTGGCCCAACCCCTTGTGGGAGGGAGCTGTCGAAGGTGGGACTGGCGATTGGGACGAAGTCGTAACAAGGTAGCCGTACCGGAAGGTGCGGCTGGATCACCTCCTTTCTAAGGAGCACTTCTAAGCCGGTCCTTCGGGGCTGGTTCAGAGGCCAGTTCATCGGCGAACGTCCGATGCTGGTTGCTCATGGGTGGAACGTTGATTATTCGGCACTCTCAGTCATCTCGGGCTGCAAGTACTGCTCTTCGGAGCGTGGAAAGCTGATCACGAGTGGCGGGGGTGCCGGGCACGCTGTTGGGTGTCTGAGGGTATGGCCGTGAGGTCGTCCTTCTGATGCCGGCCCCAGTGAACTCCAGCTCAGGTTGGGGGTGATGGGTGGCTGGTCGTTGTTTGAGAACTGCACAGTGGACGCGAGCATCTGTGGCCAAGTTTTTAAGGGCGCACGGTGGATGCCTTGGCACCAGGAACCGATGAAGGACGTGGGAGGCCACGATAGTCCCCGGGGAGCCGTCAACCAGGCTTTGATCCGGGGGTTTCCGAATGGGGAAACCCGGCAGTCGTCATGGGCTGTCACCCATACCTGAACACATAGGGTATGTGGAGGGAACGCGGGGAAGTGAAACATCTCAGTACCCGCAGGAAGAGAAAACAACCGTGATTCCGGGAGTAGTGGCGAGCGAAACCGGATGAGGCCAAACCGTATACGTGTGAGACCCGGCAGGGGTTGCGTGTACGGGGTTGTGGGATCTCTCTTTCACAGTCTGCCGGCTGTGAGGCGAGTCAGAAACCGTTGATGTAGGCGAAGGACATGCGAAAGGTCCGGCGTAGAGGGTAAGACCCCCGTAGTCGAAACATCAACGGCTCGTTTGAGAGACACCCAAGTAGCACGGGGCCCGAGAAATCCCGTGTGAATCTGGCGGGACCACCCGCTAAGCCTAAATATTCCCTGGTGACCGATAGCGGATAGTACCGTGAGGGAATGGTGAAAAGTACCGCGGGAGCGGAGTGAAATAGTACCTGAAACCGTGTGCCTACAAGCCGTGGGAGCGTCGGACGTCAAGCTTGCTTGGCGTCTCGTGACTGCGTGCCTTTTGAAGAATGAGCCTGCGAGTTTGCGGTGTGTTGCGAGGTTAACCCGAGTGGGGTAGCCGTAGCGAAAGCGAGTCCGAACAGGGCGTTTCAGTAGCACGCTCAAGACCCGAAGCGGAGTGATCTAGCCATGGGCAGGTTGAAGCGGAGGTAAGACTTCGTGGAGGACCGAACCCACCAGGGTTGAAAACCTGGGGGATGACCTGTGGTTAGGGGTGAAAGGCCAATCAAACTCCGTGATAGCTGGTTCTCCCCGAAATGCATTTAGGTGCAGCGTCGTGTGTTTCTTGCCGGAGGTAGAGCACTGGATAGGCGATGGGCCCTACCGGGTTACTGACCTTAGCCAAACTCCGAATGCCGGTAAGTGAGAGCGCGGCAGTGAGACTGTGGGGGATAAGCTCCATGGTCGAGAGGGAAACAGCCCAGAGCATCGACTAAGGCCCCTAAGCGTACGCTAAGTGGGAAAGGATGTGGAGTCGCAGAGACAACCAGGAGGTTGGCTTAGAAGCAGCCACCCTTGAAAGAGTGCGTAATAGCTCACTGGTCTAGTGATTCCGCGCCGACAATGTAGCGGGGCTCAAGCGTACCGCCGAAGTCGTGTCATTGCGATATATACCCCCAACGGGGATCGTGATGGGTAGGGGAGCGTCGTGTGCCGGGTGAAGCAGCACCGGAAGGTAGTTGTGGACGGTTCACGAGTGAGAATGCAGGCATGAGTAGCGATTCACACGTGAGAAACGTGTGCGCCGATTGACTAAGGGTTCCTGGGTCAAGCTGATCTGCCCAGGGTAAGTCGGGACCTAAGGCGAGGCCGACAGGCGTAGTCGATGGATAACCGGTTGATATTCCGGTACCCGCTGTGAAGCGTCAAACATCGAACCAGGCGATGCTAAGTCCGTGAAGCCGTTCCGGACCCTTCGGGGAATGGAAAGTGGTGGAGCCGACGGACCAGACTTGTAGTAGGTGAGTGATGGGGTGACGCAGGAAGGTAGTCCATCCCGGGCGGTGGTTGTCCCGGGGTAAGGGTGTAGGACGGTGTGTAGGCAAATCCGCACACCACATAGTCTGAGACCTGATGCCGAGCCGATTGTGGCGAAGTGGATGATCCTATGCTGTCGAGAAAAGCCTCTAGCGAGTTTCATGGCGGCCCGTACCCTAAACCGACTCAGGTGGTCAGGTAGAGAATACCGAGGCGTTCGGGTGAACTATGGTTAAGGAACTCGGCAAAATGCCCCCGTAACTTCGGGAGAAGGGGGCCATCACTGGTGATTGGATTTACTCCATGAGCTGGGGGTGGCCGCAGAGACCAGCGAGAAGCGACTGTTTACTAAAAACACAGGTCCGTGCGAAGCCGTAAGGCGATGTATACGGACTGACGCCTGCCCGGTGCTGGAACGTTAAGGGGACCGGTTAGTCACATTTCGGTGTGGCGAAGCTGAGAACTTAAGCGCCAGTAAACGGCGGTGGTAACTATAACCATCCTAAGGTAGCGAAATTCCTTGTCGGGTAAGTTCCGACCTGCACGAATGGCGTAACGACTTCTCGACTGTCTCAACCATAGGCCCGGTGAAATTGCACTACGAGTAAAGATGCTCGTTTCGCGCAGCAGGACGGAAAGACCCCGGGACCTTTACTACAGTTTGATATTGGTGTTCGGTTCGGCTTGTGTAGGATAGCTGGGAGACTGTGAAGCTTGGACGCCAGTTCAGGTGGAGTCGTCGTTGAAATACCAGTCTGGTCGTGCTGGATGTCTAACCTGGGTCCGTGATCCGGATCAGGGACAGTGTCTGATGGGTAGTTTAACTGGGGCGGTTGCCTCCTAAAGAGTAACGGAGGCGCCCAAAGGTTCCCTCAGCCTGGTTGGCAATCAGGTGTTGAGTGTAAGTGCACAAGGGAGCTTGACTGTGAGACCGACGGGTCGAGCAGGGACGAAAGTCGGGACTAGTGATCCGGCGGTGGCTTGTGGAAGCGCCGTCGCTCAACGGATAAAAGGTACCCCGGGGATAACAGGCTGATCTTCCCCAAGAGTCCATATCGACGGGATGGTTTGGCACCTCGATGTCGGCTCGTCGCATCCTGGGGCTGGAGTCGGTCCCAAGGGTTGGGCTGTTCGCCCATTAAAGCGGTACGCGAGCTGGGTTTAGAACGTCGTGAGACAGTTCGGTCCCTATCCGCTGCGCGCGCAGGAATATTGAGAAGGGCTGTCCCTAGTACGAGAGGACCGGGACGGACGAACCTCTGGTGTGCCAGTTGTTCTGCCAAGGGCATGGCTGGTTGGCTACGTTCGGGAGGGATAACCGCTGAAAGCATCTAAGCGGGAAGCCTGCTTCGAGATGAGTATTCCCACCCACTTGATGGGGTAAGGCTCCCAGTAGACGACTGGGTTGATAGGCCGGATGTGGAAGCCCAGTAATGGGTGAAGCTGACTGGTACTAATAGGCCGAGGGCTTGTCCTCAGTTGCTCGCGTCCACTGTGTTAGTTCTGAGGCAACGACTGTTGCCGGTAAGAGCTCGAAACAAGTGAAAAGTGTGCTTGTTCGCTCGAAACCATTAGGGTTTCGGTGGTCATAGCGTGAGGGAAACGCCCGGTTACATTCCGAACCCGGAAGCTAAGCCTCACAGCGCCGATGGTACTGCAGGGGGGACCCTGTGGGAGAGTAGGACACCGCCGAGCAATCTTTGGAAGGACCCCTGGTCCCAGCGTTCAGCTGGGACCAGGGGTCCTTTTGTTTTTACAATGTTTGCGGTACCGAAGACAGGAGTCACCGATGTCCACCAACTCTCCCGACGACCGACCGGAGCGCGACCAGCGGCGACGGGACAGTGGGGACCGCGGCGACCGCGGAGCCAACCGTGGTGAGCGTGGCGGTTTCCGCCGCGACAACGACCGGCGTGACAACGACCGCGGGAGCAATGGTCGTCGCGACGACCAGAGTTCCGCCGGCCGCGGTGAGCGCGGTGGTTTCCGCAGGGACGACGACCGCCGTGGCGACAATCGCGGTGGTGGTTTCCGTCGTGACGACAACCGTGGTGGCTTCGGCCGGCGCGACGACCGCCGGGACGACCGGCGTGAAGGTGACCGCGGACCGCGTCGGGACGACCGCGGCGGTGACCGTCCGGCGTTCCGTCGCGACGACCGCGCCGACCGGCCCGCCCCGCGCCGGGACGACCGCGGCGGCGACCGTCCGGCGTTCCGCCGCGACGACCGCCGCGACGACCGACCCCCGTTCCGCCGCGACGACCGCCGGGACGACCGTCGGGATGACCGTGGGGACCGTCCGGCCTTCCGTCGGGACAACGACCGTCGGGACGACAACCGTGGCGGTTTCCGCAGGGACGACAACCGGGCCGGCGGCGGCTTCGGCCGTCGGGACGACAGCGGTGGTGGTTTCCGTCGTGACGACAACCGTGGTGGCTTCGGCCGGCGCGACGACCGCCGGGACGACCGGCGTGAAGGTGACCGCGGACCGCGTCGGGACGACCGCGGCGGTGACCGTCCGGCGTTCCGTCGCGACGACCGCGCCGACCGGCCCGCCCCGCGCCGGGACGACCGCGGCGGCGACCGTCCGGCGTTCCGCCGCGACGACCGCCGCGACGACCGACCCCCGTTCCGCCGCGACGACCGCCGCGACGACCGCCGCGACGACCGTCGGGATGACCGTGGGGACCGTCCGGCCTTCCGTCGGGACAACGACCGTCGGGACGATCGCCGTGACGATCGTGGGGACCGTCCGGCGTTCCGCCGGGACGACCGGCGTGACGACCGTCGGGATGACCGCGGTGACCGTCCGGCGTTCCGTCGGGACGAGCGGCGCGACGACAGGCGTGATGACCGGCGTGATGACCGTGGTGGGTTCGGTCGGCGGGATGACCGTGGCGGGGAACGCGGTGGGTTCCGTGGGCGGGACGACCGCGGCCCCCGTCGGGACGACCGTGGTGGGCGACCGGGTGGCGGTTTCCGCGGCCGGGACGACCGGCAGGGCGGCGGAAGCCGTTTCCGTGACGACCGGGACCGGGAGCCGATCAAGCGGCTGCCGATTCCGGAGGACGTCACCGGCGAGGAGATCGACAAGGACGTCCGGCAGGAGCTGCTGAGCCTGCCCAAGACGCTCGCCGAGGACGTCGCGAAGAACCTGGTGATGGTCGCGCGGCTGATCGACGAGGACCCCGAGCGCGCCTACGCGTACTCCAAGATCGCCTTGCGCCTGGCGTCGCGCGTCGCCGCTGTGCGGGAGGCGGGCGGGTTCGCCGCGTACGCCAACCAGAAGTACAGCGAGGCGCTCGCCGAGTTCCGGGCCGCACGGCGGATGACCGGCAGCGCGGAGCTGTGGCCCGTCATGGCCGACTGCGAGCGTGGGCTCGGCAGGCCGGAGAAGGCCCTGGACATGGCCGGCGCCCCCGAGGTCAACAAGCTCGACAAGGCCGGCCAGGTGGAGATGCGGCTCGTCGCCGCCGGCGCCCGGCGCGACATGGGGCAGTTGGACGCGGCCATCGTGACGCTGCAGAGCCCCGAGCTGGCCGCGAGCGCCGTCCAGCCGTGGACCGCGCGGCTGCGGTACGCGTACGCCGACGCACTGCTCGCCGCAGGGCGTGAGGGCGAGGCGCGCGAGTGGTTCGCCAAGGCCGTGGAAGCGGACCGGGACGGCAGCACCGACGCCTCCGACCGGCTTGCCGAGTTGGACGGGGTGGACTTCGTCGACGCTCTCGACGAGAGCGAGGGCGAGGGCGACACCGACGAGGGCGTCGTCGAGGCGGCGGCGAACGCGGCCGAGGACGACGACGCGGCTGCGGAGAAGGACGACCGCGGGGACGACCGCGACGAGGACTGACGTGCGCGCGCGTCGGTGACGGCGAAGAGGGGCGGGATCCGGGTCACCGGGTCCCGCCCCTTCGTGCGTTCGGGGCGCGTCCTCTCAGACGTCCAGGGCGCGCAGGACCAGGCCCGAGGCCGGTTTGGGACCGAAGGACGTGGACTTGCGGGGCATCATGACGCCCTGCCGGGCCAGGTCGCGGACGACCTCCTCGCGGACGGGGTGGAGCAGGACCGCCGTGCCTCCGTCGCGTCGCGCCTTGCGCACCGTGGCCGCCGTGTCGTGGATGTAGGCGATGCGGGCCGGGTCGTCCTCGGGGACGTGCCATACGTGCGCCAGGAGCGTGGCGTGCAGGACCGTCGCGTCCAGGGTGCGCCAGGCCTCGGGGCGGTCGACCGGAACCGTCCGGTCCAGGAGGGCGGGATCGGGGCGGTCGACGAGATGGAAGGCGTCGTCGCCGGCCAGCAGGAACGCGTTGCCCGCGGTCGTGGCGTCGGCGAGGGCGTCGAGGGCCTCCGGGAGGGAGACGTCCAGCCGGCGGACGCGGAACAGGCCCTCGAGCGCGGACAGGGCGTCGGCGACCGGCAGGCCGTGCAGGAGGCGGTGGATGGCACGGACGCGCAAGGGGTAGCGGGCGGTGTCGACCAGGAGGACCAGGCCCTGGTCCCAGGGGCTGGGCGACGGGTGCTCCGCGCGGAGTCGCAGGTAGGTCGCCCAGCGGTGGTGGCCGTCGGCGATGAGTGCCTGGCGGTGTGCGAGATCCGCCTGGACGCGGGCCGTCTCGGCGGGGTCCGTGATCGCCCACAGGCGGTGGCTGTAGCCGTCGTCCGTGGTGGTGGACAGCAGCGGGGGGCCGGCGGCCGTGCGGTCGACCGTCTCCGTCGCCGCGCCGCCGCCGCGGTACGTGAGCAGGAGCGGCTCGAGGTTCGCGTGCGTGGCGCGCATCAGCGCCGCGCGGTCCGCGACGACGTGCGGCATGACGTCCTCATGGGGGAGGACGGTCCCCTCCGACGGGTCCGAGACCCGCAGGTTGCCGATGAGGCCGCGCTGGAGCATGCCGTCCGCGTGCCGCTGTTCGTAGACGTACAGGGAGGGCTCTGCGTCCGCCGTCAGGACGCCCTCGGCCAGCCAGCGCCGCAGGGTGCCGGCGGCCTGTCGGTTGCGGTCCTCGGGGCTGGTGGCCTGAGGGAGGATCAGCCGGACGATGTTGTACGGATCCGCGTCCTGGAGGTGGTGCAGGCCGTCGGGGCGTACCACGACGTCATAGGGCGGGGAGGTGACGGCGGCGAGACTGCCGACCCGGTCGGGGTCGTAGCGCAGGCCTCGGAACGGGGTGAGTTCCAGGCCTCGGGGCGCCGTCGCTTCCGAGTGACCTGCTGAGTTCATCCCGGCATCGTACGTGTGTCGGTGGCATGCGGGATGATCGGGGGAAAGCGGAGCGAACGAGGAGCGATGCGGAATGAGCCGAAGCGTCAGGACGAGGCCCGAGGCCAGTGGGCAGGCCCTGAGCGAGGCGTACGACACGGCGCTGCTCGATCTCGACGGGGTGGTGTACGCGGGCGGCAACGCGATCGTGCACGCGGTCGAGTCGTTGGCCACCGCGCGCGCGGGGGGCATGCGGCTCGCGTATGTCACCAACAACGCGCTGCGCACACCCGACGCGGTGGCCGGGCACCTCACCGAGCTGGGGATACCGACGGGCGCCGACGAGGTCATCACCTCGGCGCAGGCGGTGGCGCGGCTGATCAGTGAGCAGGTGCCGGCGGGGGCGCGGGTGCTGGTGATCGGCGGGGAGGGCCTGCGGGTCGCGTTGCGGGAGCGCGGGCTCGTGCCGGTGGAGTCGGCGGACGACGATCCGGCGGCCGTGGTGCAGGGCTTCGGCGGGCCCGATCTGGCGTGGGGGCGGTTCGCGGAGGCGTCGTACGCGGTCGCGCGCGGGGTGCCGTGGTTCGCGTCCAACACGGATCTGACGATTCCCAGCGGCCGGGGGATCGCGCCGGGCAACGGTGCGGCGGTCGAGGTGGTGCGGATCGCGACCGGTGCCGAGCCGCAGGTGGCGGGCAAGCCGCTGCCTCCCATGCACCGGGAGACGATCCTGCGGACGGGCGCCGAGCGGCCGTTGGTCGTCGGGGACCGGCTCGACACGGACATCGAGGGGGCGTTCAACGGCGAGGTCGACTCGTTGCTCGTCCTCACCGGGGTCACCGACGGGGCGCAGCTGCTGGCCGCGCCGCCGCAGCACCGGCCGACGTATGTCGACGCGGACCTGCGCGGGATGCTCACCGGGCAGCCGGAGGTCACCGCGGACGGCGAGGGTTTCCGCTGCGGCGGCTGGACGGCGAGCGCCGGCGCCGAAAGGCTGGAGCTGTCGGGGGAGGGCGAAAGCCTGGACGGGTTGCGGGCGTTGTGCGCGACGGCCTGGGCGGCCGCGGGCGAGGGGGTCTGCGAGCTGGGCGCCGGGAAGGCGCTGGCGAGACTGGGGTTGTGACACCGGCTCCGAAGAGGATGAGAGGGTAGGCTAACCTAACTGGGTGTTGGTCGACAGTGTTCCCGAACAGCGTGCGCAGGCCGCCCTCGCGCCGCCGAACCGGCGGGCGGCGTCGCGGGCCGTGGGGCTCCTCGCCGCCCTGGTGCTTCTCCTGCTGGTGGCGGTGGCGAGCATCGCCGTCGGCGCCAAGGAGTTGTCCGTCGCGCAGGTCTGGCACGGGCTGTTCGCGGATTCGGGCACGTACGCGGACGTCGTCGTCGACGAGCGGCTGTCGCGGACCGTGCTGGGGCTGCTCGTCGGGGCCGCGCTCGGCCTGTCCGGGGCCGTGCTGCAGGCGCTGACGCGCAATCCGCTGGCCGACCCCGGGCTGCTCGGCATCAACGCGGGCGCGTCGGCGGCCGTCGTCACCGCCATCACCTACGTCGGTGTCACGAGCCTCAACGGCTATGTGTGGTTCGCGTTCTTCGGCGCGGCGGCGGTCGGTGCGCTGGTCTGGTTCCTCGGTGGCAGCCGCGGGGCCACACCGGTGCGGCTCGCGCTCGCCGGCACCGCGATCAGCGCCGCCCTCTACGGCTACCTCCAGGCCGTGATGATCATGGACGACGCGGCGCTCGCCCGGATGCGTTTCTGGACGGTGGGCTCGCTGTCGTCGGCGACCGAGGAAACCGTCCGGCAGGTGCTGCCCTTCCTGGTGGTCGGCACGCTCCTCGCGTTCGTGCTCGCCCGGCCGCTGAACGCCGTGGCCATGGGCGACGACACGGCGAGGGCGCTCGGCGCGGACCTCACCCGCACCCGGGCGCTGTCGATGCTCGCCGCGACCGTGCTGAGCGGCGCCGCGACCGCCGCCTGCGGGCCGATCGTGTTCGTCGGCCTGATGGTCCCGCACGTCGTCCGCTCGTTCACCGGCCCCGACCTGCGCTGGATCATGCCGTACGCGGCGGTCCTGTCGCCGGTGCTGCTGCTCGGCTCGGACGTCGTCGGCCGGGTCGTGGCCCGTCCGTCGGAGGTCCAGGTCGGCATCGTCACCGCGATCATCGGCGGCCCGGTCTTCATCTTTCTCGTACGACGGCGTAGGACGGCCCAGCTGTGAAGACCGCGCAAAGGCCCAACAGCGCGCAGGAGCCCGAGCGCCGGACCTCTCGCGGCAGCCGTGCGCTGCGCGGCCCGGGCGGGTTGTCCGTCCGCCTGGACGTGCGGGCGCTCACCGTCGTCGTGCTGCTGGTGGTGGCCGCGCTCGCCGCGAGCGTGGTGCTGATCGGTACCGGGGACTTCCCCATCTCGTCGGGTGACGTCGTCCGGACGCTGCTCGGCGACGGCGACGCCGGACAGGAGTTCATCGTCGACGAACTGCGGTTGCCGCGGGTCCTGGTGGGGCTGCTCGTCGGCGCCTCGCTCGGGCTCGGCGGAGCCCTGTTCCAGGCCGTCTCGCGCAATCCGCTGGGCAGCCCGGACGTGCTGGGGCTCGGCCAGGGGGCGACGGCCGGCGCGCTCGTGATGATCGTGCTGTTCTCCGGGAGCGCCACCCAGGTGACCGTCGGCGCGCTGGTGGGCGGCCTGGTGACCGGGGCCCTCATCTACCTGCTGGCATGGCGGCGGGGGGTGCACGGGTACCGGCTGGTGCTCGTCGGCATCGGTGTCTCGGCCGTCGCGACGGCGGTCAACGGCTATCTGATGACCAAGGCCGACTTCGTCGACGCGGCGCGCGCCGTCGTGTGGATGACCGGGACCCTCGACGGCCGTGACTGGAAGCAGGTGTGGCCGCTGCTCGCGCTGGCCTGTGTGCTCGTGCCGCTCGTCCTCGCCCACGCGCGCGGGCTGCGGATGACGGAGATGGGCGACGACGTCTCCCATGCGCTGGGGGTGAGGGTGGAGCGGGTGCGGCTGGTGGTGATGGTCGCGGCCGTGCTGCTCACCGCCGCCGCGACCGCGGCCGCGGGCCCCGTCAGCTTCGTGGCGCTCACCGCGCCGCAGCTCGCCCGGCGCCTGACCCGCTCGCCCGGCCCGAACCTCGTGCCGTCCCTGTGCATGGGCGCCGCCCTGCTGGTCACCGCCGACCTGGCCGCGCAACGGCTCTTCGGGAACGGACAGCTGCCCGTGGGCGTGGTCACCGGCGTGCTGGGCGGCGTCTACCTGCTGTGGCTCCTCGTCACCGAGCGCAAGGCGGGCCGGATATGAACACCCCCGCCCGCGAGGGCCGTGGGCCGAACAACCGAAGGAGCACCGTGAACCGCCTGTCCGCCGAGAACGTGACCCTCGCCTACGACCAGCGGGTCATCGCCGAAGAGCTGTCGGTGGAGATACCGGACCACTCCTTCACGGTGATCGTCGGCCCGAACGCCTGCGGCAAGTCGACGCTGCTGCGTGCGCTGTCGCGGATGCTGAAGCCGCACCAGGGGCGGGTGCTGCTCGACGGGCAGGTCATCCAGTCGATGCCCGCGAAGAAGGTCGCGCGGACGCTGGGGCTGCTGCCGCAGTCGTCCGTCGCCCCCGACGGGATCACCGTCGCCGACCTCGTCGGGCGGGGCCGCTACCCGCACCAGGGGATCCTGCGCCAGTGGTCGGCCGAGGACGAGCGGGTCGTGCGCGAGTCCATGGCACGGACCGGGGTCGGCGAGCTGGCCGACCGGTATGTCGACGAGCTGTCCGGCGGTCAGCGCCAGCGGGTGTGGATCGCGATGGCCCTCGCCCAGCAGACCCCGCTGCTGCTGCTCGACGAGCCGACCACGTTCCTCGACATCCAGCACCAGATCGACGTGCTCGACCTGTGCGCCGAGCTGCACGAGGAGCACGGGCGCACGCTGGTGGCCGTGCTGCACGACCTCAACCACGCGGCCCGGTACGCCACCCACCTGATCGCGCTGAAGGGCGGCGAGGTCATCGCGCAGGGTGCGCCGGACGACGTCGTCACGGCCGGGCTGGTGGAGGAGGTCTTCGGACTGCGCTGCCAGGTCATCGACGATCCGGAGACCGGGACGCCGCTGGTGGTGCCGGCGGCGCGGAGGGCGCGGGCGCAGGCCGGGCGGGCGGTAACGGCGGTCGCCGCACCGGCTTCGGCGGTCGCTACAGAAGCTTCCTGAGCTGGAACAGGTCGCGCAGGCCGGCCTCGAGCCCGACCCGCCCGGAGCCCCACGCCTTGGCGAAGTTCAGCTCGCCGGCGACCAGCGCGACCAGGTCGTCGCCGGTCATCGTCAGCCGGATCTCGGCCTTCTCCCGAGGGGGACCTTGCAGGGTGTCGTGGACGGTGATCCGGCCGGCCGTCATCCGGCCGACGAACGTGACGTCCAGGTCGGTGATCCGGCAGCTCACCGAGCGGTCCAGGGCCGCGGCCGCCCGGACGTCCCCCTCGGCGCGGCTCATGTTGTCCGAGAGCTTCTCGAGTGCGGCGCGGCACTCCTCGATCGTGGCCATGGCGACCGACGGTACCCCAGACGTTCGAGGTAGCGTCTGGGCATGAGCGACACAGTGCCGCAGACGGGGACGGAGCCGCAGGCACGGACCGCGCCCGAGGAGCGGGAGCCGGAGCCGGAGCCGGAGCACGACCCGGCCGCCCCCGCCCCGCTGGGCGTGCCGCGCACCCCCACCGGCCACGCCGAGGCGGACGCGCACCTGGAACGGCTGGCCGACGCCGACCACCTCGCAACCGACGGACACCTCGAGGTGTACGAGGATGTACACCGGGGGCTGCGCGACGCGCTCACGGCGCTCGACGCCCGCCCGGGGCCTGCGGGTCCCGCCGGTCGCCCGACCGTCACCCCTGGATGAGACCGTCCGGTCTCGCCCCCCCGAATCGCCGTACGGACAACACAGGAGCTGAACCGAACGTGGCAGGAGTCGCACGTCGCCGTCTGGACGCGGAGCTGGTCCGCCGCAAGCTCGCGCGTTCGCGTGAGCACGCCGGGCAGCTGATCGCCGCCGGGCGGGTCACCGTCGGCAGGACCGTCGCGACCAAGCCGGCCACGCAGGTGGAGACGGCGGCCGCGATCGTCGTCTCCGTCGACGCCGACGACCCCGACTACGTGTCCCGCGGCGGCCACAAGCTGGCCGGCGCGCTGGAGGCGTTCGTGCCGCGCGGGCTCGTGGTGAAGGGGCGGCGGGCGCTGGACGCCGGAGCCTCGACCGGCGGGTTCACGGACGTGCTGCTGAGGGCGGGGGCCGCGCACGTCGTCGCCGTCGACGTCGGATACGGACAACTCGCCTGGTCTCTGCAGAGCGATGAACGCGTCACCGTCAAGGACCGTACGAACGTACGCGAGTTGACGCTTGAAGCGATCGATGGGGAGCCTGTGGATCTTGTCGTGGGGGACTTGTCCTTCATCCCGCTGGGGCTGGTGCTGCCCGCCCTGGCCCGGTGCGCCGGGCCGGACGCGGACCTGGTGATGATGGTCAAGCCGCAGTTCGAGGTGGGGAAGGAACGGCTCGGCAGCGGCGGCGTCGTGCGCAGTCCGCAGCTGCGGGCCGAGGCCGTGCGGGGGGTCGCCGGGAAGGCGTGGGACCTGGGGCTCGGGGTGCAGGGCGTCACCGCCAGTCCGCTGCCCGGGCCGTCGGGCAATGTCGAGTATTTTCTGTGGCTTCGGGCCGGGGCTCCTGTCCTCGACCCGGCCGACGTCGACCGTGCAGTTGCGGAGGGGCCGCGGTGACTCTGAACCGAGCTCGTACTGTTTTCCTGCTCGCCCACACCGGGCGGCCGGCGGCCATCCGCAGTGCCGAGCTGGTCGTCAAGGGGCTGCTGCGCGAGGGCATCGGGGTGCGCGTCCTCGAGTACGAGGCCGCCGACCTGCCGTTGCCGGACGAGGTGGAGCTGGTCTCCGAGGCCACCCCGCAGTGCCTCGAGGGCTGCGAGCTGCTGATCGTGCTGGGCGGCGACGGCACGCTGCTGCGCGGCGCGGAGTTCGCGCGGGCCTCCGGGGTGCCGATGCTCGGCGTCAACCTCGGCTCCGTCGGCTTCCTCGCGGAGGCCGAGCGGGACGACCTGGACAAGGTCGTCGACCGGGTGGTGACGAAGTCGTACGAGGTCGAGGAGCGGATGACCGTCGACGTCATCGTGCACCGCAACGGTGACATCGTGCACACCGACTGGGCGCTGAACGAGGCGGCGGTGCAGAAGGCCGGCGCCGAGAAGCTGCTGGAGGTCGTGCTGGAGATCGACGGGCGGCCGGTCACCGGGTTCGGCTGCGACGGCATCGTCCTGTCGACCCCGACCGGCTCCACGGCGTACGCCTTCTCGGCCGGCGGTCCCGTGGTGTGGCCCGAGGTCGAGGCCCTGCTGATGGTGCCGATCAGCGCGCACGCGCTGTTCGCCAAGCCCCTGGTGACCTCGCCGAACTCGGTGCTGGCCGTGGAACTGCTGCCGCACATCCCGCCGGGCGTCCTGTGGTGCGACGGGCGGCGGACCTTCGAGCTGCCTCCGGGCGCCCGGGTCGAGGTGCGGCGGGGCAGTGTGCCGGTACGGCTGGCGCGGCTGCACCACGCCTCCTTCACCGACCGTCTCGTGGCGAAGTTCGCGCTGCCGGTGTCCGGGTGGCGCGGCGCGCGGCACTGAGAGCGCCGCAGGTCCGCGGGGCCGGCGGGCCGGGCGGCGGCTGCGGAGAGTGAGCGGCCGGTCGCGCGGATGGCGCGCCACCGGTCATCTCCACCCGCGCGGGTGACAGGGTGCCTCGCACTTCTGCCGCCGGACCTCGTAAGGTCTTCTCCGTGTTGGAGGAGATGCGGATACGGTCGCTCGGTGTCATCGACGACGCGGTCGTCGAGCTGTCGCCGGGGTTCACCGCGGTCACGGGCGAGACGGGCGCGGGCAAGACCATGGTCGTCACCAGCCTCGGGCTGCTGCTGGGCGGGCGTGCCGATCCCGCGCTCGTGCGGATCGGCGCGGAGAAGGCGGTGGTCGAGGGGCGGATCGCCCTGCCCGCCGGCTCCTCGGTGGTCGTCCGGGCCGAGGAGGCCGGGGCCGAGCTCGACGACGGAGCGCTGCTCATCAGCCGTACCGTTTCCGCCGAGGGGCGGTCGCGGGCGCACGTGGGCGGGCGGAGCGTGCCCATGGGCGTGCTCGCCGAGCTCGCGGACGAGCTGGTGGCCGTGCACGGCCAGACCGACCAGCAGGGGCTGCTGAAGCAGTCCCGGCAGCGGCAGGCGCTCGACCGGTACGCGGGCGACACGGTGACCGTGCCGCTCGCCAAGTACACGGAGGCCTACCGGCGGCTGCGGGCGGTGGCCGGCGAGCTGGAGGAGATCGTCACGCGCGCGCGTGAGCGGGCCCAGGAGGCCGACATGCTGCGCTTCGGGCTCGAGGAGATCGCCGGCGTCGAGCCGCGCGCCGGCGAGGACGTGGAGCTCGCGGAGGAGGCCGAGCGGCTCGGGCACGCGGAGGCGCTGTCCTCGGCCGCCACGGCCGCCCACGCCGCTCTCGCCGCCAATCCCGAGGACCCCGAGGGCATCGACGCGGCCACCCTCGTCGCGGGCGCACAGCGGGCCCTGGAGGCCGTCAGGTCGCACGATCCGGCGCTGGCGGCGCTCGCCGACCGGATCGGGGAGATCGGGATCCTGCTCGGCGACGTGGCCGGGGAACTGGCCGGGTACGCCGACGACCTCGACGCCGATCCGCTGCGGCTGTCGGCCGTGGAGGAGCGGCGGGCCGCGCTGACCGCGCTCACCCGCAAGTACGGGCAGGACGTGAACTCCGTCCTCGCCTGGGCCGAGCAGAGCGCCTCCCGGCTCACCGAACTGGACGGCGACGACGAGCGGATCGACGAGCTGACCGCCGAGCGGGACGCCCTGCGGGCCGAACTGGGCGGGCTGGCGCAGGCGCTGACGGACGCGCGCACGGAGGCCGCCGGGCAGTTCGCCGCCGCGGTGACCGCCGAGCTGGCGTCGCTGGCGATGCCGCACGCGCGCGTGTCCTTCGCGATCGGGCAGACCGAGGACCCGGAGGGCGTCGAGGTCGGCGGCCGTCCGGTCGCCTACGGTCCGGCCGGTGTGGACGAGGTCGAGCTGCTGCTCGCCCCGCATCCCGGCGCGCCGCCGCGGCCCATCGCCAAGGGCGCGTCCGGCGGTGAGCTGTCCCGGGTGATGCTGGCCGTCGAGGTCGTGTTCGCGGGGACGGACCCGGTTCCGACGTATCTCTTCGACGAGGTCGACGCGGGCGTCGGCGGCAAGGCGGCCGTGGAGATCGGCCGGCGGCTGGCGCGGCTCGCGAAGACGGCTCAGGTCGTGGTCGTCACACACCTTCCGCAGGTCGCGGCCTTCGCCGACCGGCAGTTGCTGGTGGAGAAGACCAACGACGGCACGGTGACCCGGTCCGGGGTGAAGGTCCTCGAGGGCGAGGAGCGCATCCGCGAGCTGTCACGCATGCTCGCCGGCCAGGAGGACTCCGAGACGGCCCGCGCCCACGCGGAGGAACTCCTCGCCACGGCCCGGGCGGACGGGTAGCGGCGGGGGCGTCGAGGCCGGCCGAAGGGCGACCGGCGGACTCGGTCGGCGTTCGGCTCGGCAGTGCGAACGAAGTTGCGGCTCTCTTCACCCGTGTGGGTGACAGAGTGGGGTCTGTGGCCCCTCGCCGTGGGGCTCCAGGGCACGGAACACCGGTGCGTGCTGGCATCCTTGGGCGTAGTACGTGGAGGAACGCCGGCGGTCCACCCTCCGCCCGCGGACCTTCTGTACGTTTCCCCGTGACCGTCCGACGCCGAACCAGGAGCCCCGGCCACGTGAGCAGTCCCTCACCGAACGGCCAGTCGTCGCTGCGCACCGTACAGGTGCTCGGCGGGGGCAACGCCGGCAGCAGCGCACACGTGCGCTCCCTGGCAGCGGGGCTCCTCGCGCGGGGCGTGCGGGTGACGGTGTGCGCCCCCGTCGAAGCCGATCACGCCCACGGTTTCACCGGTGTCGGCGCCGAACACGTGCACGTGCCCCGCAGCAGCGATCCGGGGTCCGTGGCGGCGCTCCGCGCGGCCTGCACGGGCGCCGACCTCGTCCACGCGCACGGACTGCACGCCTCCTTCCGCGCCGTCCTCGCGCTCAGCGGCCGCTCCACCCCGCTCGTCGTCACCTGGCACAACCGTGCGCACGCCGAGGGCGCCCGCGCCCATCTGCTGCGGCTGCTGGAGCGCCGGGTCGCGAGGACGGCCGCGGTCGTCCTCGGCACCACCTCCGACCTCGTCGACCGGGCCCGGCGCACGGGAGCCCGTGACGCGCGGCTCGCCGCCGTGGCGCTGCCCGGCCCCCGCCGGGACGGGGACCCGCAGGACACCGAGCGGCCGGCCTCCAAGCTGAAAGCCGAACTGGGCGCCGTCGGACGCCCGTTGCTCATGGCGGTCGGCTCCCTGGACCGTCACCGCGGCTACGGCCTCCTGCTGGACGCCGCCCGCGCATGGCGCAGGCTCGACTGCGCGCCCCTGGTCGTGATCGCGGGCGAGGGTCCGCAGCGGGCGGAGCTCCAGCGCCGCATCGAGGACGAGGAACTGCCGGTCCGGCTGCTCGGCCGACGGGAGGACGCGAGTGAGCTGCTCGCCGCCGCCGACCTGGCGCTCCTGCCCGGTGGCGGGGAGTCGCGGTCCGTCCTCGCGCAGGAGGCCCTTCACGCGCGTGTGCCGCTCGTCGCGGCGCTGGCCGGCGGTGTCCGCGAACTCGTCGGCGACGCGGCCGAACTGGTGCCCGCCGGCGACGCCGACGCCTTCTCCGCCGCCGTCGTACGCCTGCTCGACGATCCCGAACGGTGCGAGCGGCTGCGGGACCTGGGCACCCGGCAGACGGCCACCTGGCCCACCGAGGACGAGACCGTCGCCCAGGTCCTCAGCGTCTACGACGAGTTGACGCAGCCCCGGCCCATGATCTGACACCGGTCGTCCGCGGACCGTCAGGGCAGGTGCCTGCGCGCCCGCAGGGCCAGGCTCAACGCCAGGACCGTCTGCGGGTCGTCCAGATCGGTGCCGAGCAGCTCGCCGATGCGGGCGAGGCGGTTGTAGAGCGTCTGCCGGTTCAGATGCAGTTCGCGGGCCGTCTCCGCCTTCCGTCCGGCATGGGCCAGGTAGGTCTCCAGGGTCGGCAGCAGCAAAGGCTTGGAGCGACTGTCGTGGTCACGGACCGGGCCGATCGCCCGGTCGACGAAGGCCGCGAGGTCCGGGTGGCCGCGCAACCGCCACAGCAGCAGGTCGATGTCCAGGCGCCGGGCGTCGTACCAGGGGCGGTCCGGCAGACCCTGAGCGGCCGTCGCCGTCTCCGCCGCGTGCCGCAGTCCCGCCGAGGCGGCCGCCCAGCCGCCCGCCACCCCGACGACGACCACGGGCGGCTGCGCCCCCGGCCGCCGCATCCCGGCCCGTTCCACTCCCGCCCGCAGCGCCGCCGCGACCCGGTCCGCCACCGTCGGACGCTCCTGCTCCGTGCGCAGGCCCAGCAGCACCGGCACCCGTCCCTCCACCGGCCGCACGCCCAGCAGCACCGGCACACCGACCGACGTCAGCTCCTCGGCGACCGCCCGGGCCAGCACCGCCCAGCCCGCGCCCGGGGAGATCCCTTCGCCCAGCCTCATGACGACCGGGAGCAACGGGCCGGCGCCGGGCCGGAACCCGAGGACCCGCGCCTGCGCCGGAGCGTCCTGCGCGGCGATCCGGCCCTCGGCGAGGTCGGTCAAGAAGTCGCCCCGGCCGCGGGCGGCGAGCTCCTCCTCCTGGCGGGCCTGCATCAGCACCACGGCCAGGATCCCGGCCGCCCGGTCGGCGGCGATCCGGTGCACCGGTGCGAGAGGGGCGCGCACGGGCAGCAGCACGAGCCGGGCGCGTACCGAACCCGCCCCCGGACCGCCGCCGGGCACGTCCACCAGCACCGAGCCCGCGGGCGGCGGCGCGTCCTTCTGCGGGCCGCGCAGCCCCTCCCACACCTGGAGCGGATCCGCTCCCTGCGGCCCCTCGCCGGCCGCGTACAGCAGCTGGCCGTCGGGTGTCTCCAGGAACACCGGGTTGCCGGCGAAGTCCGCAAGGATGCCCAGCACCTGCGGGATACCGCCGCCGCCGAGCAGGGCCTCCGTACAGCGCCGGTGCACCTCCTCGGCGCGTTGGAGCAGCGCGTGGTGGCCGTTGACGATCTCGGTGTGGATCTCCTCCGTGACCGTCACGAACGCCACCTCGCGGTGCAGTTGGACGAGGGGGAGGCCGGTGGCCCGCGCGGTCTCCACCAGGGCCGACGGCAGCCGGGTGAAGCGCGGGCCCAGCTCGATCACCAGGGCCGCGATGCCCCGTTCGGCCAGGGTGCGCACGAACGCCCGCTGCTCGGCCGGGCGGGTGCCGAGGCTGTAGCCGGTGGTCAGCAGCAGCTCGCCGCCCTTGAGCAGGGAGGCGATGTGCGGGACCTCGCCGGCGTGCACCCAGCGCACCGTGCGGCCCAGCCGGTCCCCGCCCGCGACGATCTCGGGGAGCCCGCTGCGCAGCCCGGGCAGCTCCAGCGCGCGCTGCACGGTGATCCCGGCGCTGCGGCTGTCGAAACGGTGGTCCGTGCGGCTGTCCATGCAGCGGACGCTACCTGCGCGGACGCCCCGGCAACATCCGCGGGGCCCGCGCCGGACACCCGCGCCCGCACCGGTGACGTCCGGGACCGGGTGGCGCCGGCGCATGGACTTCCGTGTGGTCGCCGTGGCACGTGAGGACGACAGCCCGACCGGCGAGCCGCCGCGGGTGGCGGCGCTCGCCGACCGGCTCGGCCACCGGGAGGTGCGGGCCGGCGAAGGACCGACCCGGGACGCCTTGGTGCCGGCCGCCGCCCTCGGCCGCCGCCCTCGGCCGCGAGATCGCGCCCGTTCCGGCCACCGACGGCGATCCGGCGGGGGAGCGCACCCGCACGGGGCTCGGGCCGGCCGCGGCGGGGAGCCGACCTCAGAGGGCGCTCAGGCCGGCCTGATGTTGTGGTTGAAGCGGAACACGTTGTCCGGGTCGTATCGCCGCTTCAGGTCCGCGAGCCGCCGGGCGTTCTCGGCGCCCACGCCGGCCACGACCCGGTCGGCGCCCTCGTCGCCGATGAAGTTCAGGTAGACCGCGCCCGTGCTCCATGGCTGCGTCCCGGCCCGCACGTCCCGGACCCACCGCTCGCACCGGGCGTCGTCCGCCGGGTCCTCCCAGAGCCCGAAGGGGTGCACGCCCCAGGGCGCGTCACGGTAGGGCACGGGGTACTCGTGCGGGCCGGCCGCGATCGCGCCGCCCTGCGGGAAGAGCGCGTGCATCGTGCCCGTCGGCACCGGCATGGACTCCCCGAGACCGCAGAAGACGTCCACGAAGTCGTCGGGCGCGCCCGTCAGGTACTCCGCGGACCAGTAGTTCCGCATCCCGGGCGGATCGTCGAGCATGCACTGGACGTCGGCGTAGGGCAGCGCCCCGACGACCTCCGACTCGTGCGGCAGCGCCAGCAGCGGTTCGGCCAGCTTGCGCAGGTCGTCCTCCGCGCCGGCATACGTCAGCAGCACCCCGCACAGCAGCGAGCCGACCAGGTGCGGCGGGACGAACTCCTCGGGCGGGCCGGTGAGATACAGCACCGCGCCGCTCGCCTCGTCGGGGCCGGCGGCGATCACGTCCCGGTAGGTGCGGGTGACCTCGGCGCCGAACTCGGGCCGGTACAGCAGCAGGGCGATGGAGAACTCGGGCAGTTCGTGCAGCCTCAGGGTGAGCGAGGCGGCGATGCCGAAGTTGCCCCCGCCGCCGTGCAGGGCCCAGAAGAGGTCGGGGTGCTCGTCGGCGCTCGCCCACACGCGCCGGCCGTCGGCCGTCACCAGCTCGGCGCCCAGCAGGTTGTCCACGGCCAGCCCGTGGCAGCGGTCCAGCCAGCCCGTGCCGCCGCCGAGGACGAAGCCGCCGACGCCGGTGGTGGAGGCCCGGCCGCCGGTCGTGGCCAGACCGTGGGGCTCGCAGGCCCGGTCCAGATCGCTCATGGTGGCGCCGCCCGCGACGCGTACCGTCCGGGCGACGGGATCGACGCCGACCGCGCGCAGGTGACGCAGGTCCACCACCACGGCCCCGTCGCCCAGGGCCATGCCGGCGACACTGTGCCCGCCGCCGCGCACCGCGATCGGCAGGTCCAGGTCGCGGGCGAAGCGGACGGTCCGGACGATGTCGTCCTCGTCGACGCACTGGGCGATCACCGCCGGACGCCGGTCGATCATCGCGTTGAAGACGGTCCGGGCGTCGTCGTAGCCCGGGTCCTGCGGGGCGAACACGTCGCCGACCAGATCCTCGCGGAGCGCGGCGAGAGCCGCGCCCGCCTTCGATGGGGAGGCCATGGGGGCGCCCCCTTCCGTGCAGGGGCTGATGACGTCCAGCGTAGGCGGGCGCGGTCCGGCGGTCCTGTTCAGCCGCCGGACGCCGCCCTCACGTCACCGAACCGAAAGAATCAGCCGCCGTACGCCCCCGACGCCGTCAGACGCAGCGCGGTGTCGATCAGCGGGACGTGGCTGAAGGCCTGCGGGAAGTTGCCGACCTGGCGCTGCAGACGGGGGTCCCACTCCTCGGCCAGCAGACCGAGGTCGTTGCGCAGCGACAGGAGCTTCTCGAAGAGCTTGCGGGCCTCGTCGACGCGGCCGATCATCGCGAGGTCGTCGGCCATCCAGAACGAGCAGGCCAGGAAGGCGCCCTCGTCTCCGGGCAGGCCGTCGACGCCCTCGTCGCCGCCCGAGGTCGGGTAGCGCAGGATGAAGCCGTCCGGGGTGGACAGCTCGCGCTGGATCGCCTCGATGGTGCCGATGACCCGCTTGTCGTCCGGCGGCAGGAAGCCCATCTGCGGGATGAGCAGCAAGGACGCGTCGAGCTCCTTGGAGCCGTAGGACTGGGTGAAGGTGTTGCGCTCCTTGTCGTAGCCCTTCTCGCAGACGTCCCGGTGGATGTCGTCGCGCAGTTCGCGCCACTTCTCCAGCGGACCGTCGGCGTCGCCGGACTCGATCAGCTTGATCGTCCGGTCGACGGCGACCCAGGCCATGACCTTGGAGTGCACGAAGTGGCGGCGCGGGCCGCGCACCTCCCAGATGCCCTCGTCCGGCTCGTCCCAGTGCTGCTCCAGGTAGCGGATCAGCTTCAGCTGGAGGAGGGAGGCGTAGTCGTTGCGGGCCAGGCCCGTCATGTGGCCGAGGTGCAGGGCCTCGGTGACCTCGCCGTACACGTCCAGCTGGAGCTGGTGCGCCGCGCCGTTGCCGACCCGGACCGGGGCGGAGTTCTCGTAGCCGGGCAGCCAGTCCAGCTCGGCCTCGCCCAGCTCGCGCTCGCCCGCGATGCCGTACATGATCTGCAGGTTCTCGGGGTCGCCGGCGACCGCGCGCAGCAGCCACTCGCGCCAGGCGCGGGCCTCCTCGCGGTAGCCGGTGCGCAGCAGCGAGGACAGCGTGATGGCCGCGTCGCGCAGCCAGGTGTAGCGGTAGTCCCAGTTGCGGACACCGCCGATGTCCTCGGGCAGGGAGGTGGTGGGGGCGGCGACGATGCCGCCGGTCGGCCCGTACGTCAGCGCCTTCAGCGTGATCAGCGAACGGATCACGGCCTCGCGGTAGGGGCCGTGGTACGTGCAGTGCTCGACCCACTCGCGCCAGAAGTCCTCGGTGGCCTGGAGCGACTGCTCGGGTTCCGGGAGCGGCGGCGGCTGCTTGTGCGAGGGCTCCCAGGAGATCGTGAACGCGATCCGGTCGCCCGGCGCGACCGTGAAGTCGGCGTACGTCGTCAGCGCCTTGCCGTAGGTCTCGCAGTCGGTGTCGAACCACACCGAGTCGGGGCCCGCGACGGCCACCGTGCGGCCCTCGTGCTTGTGCACCCAGGGCACGACCCGCCCGTAGGAGAACCGCATGCGCAGCGTGGAGCGCATGGGGACGCGGCCCGAGACGCCCTCGACGATCCGGATCAGCTGGGGGGCGCCGTCGCGAGGGGGCATGAAATCGGTCACCCGGACCGTCCCTCGCGGGGTGTCCCACTCCGATTCCAGGATGAGCGAGTCGCCCCGGTAGGTGCGCCGGGCCGCGCGTGGCGGGGGCGCGTCGGAGGCGTGCGCGGGGCCGAGGCGCCAGAAGCCGTGCTCCTCGGTGCCGAGCAGTCCTGCGAAGATCGCGTGCGAGTCGAAGCGGGGCAGGCACAGCCAGTCGACTGTGCCGTCCCGGCAGACCAATGCGGCGGTCTGCATGTCTCCGATGAGTGCGTAGTCTTCGATGCGCCCGGCCACGTGCAACTCCAGTCGAACGGCCACGTCGCCCCCAGGCGAGATGGGGGCTGTCGCTAGTGCGGTCAAGGGGTCGTTGGTAATGCGTCGTTGAGCGTTGAAGCAAAGCAGCCGCTCGGCCCTGGGGGCAAAACGCCGATCATTGTTCAACGAACTGACGAGCTCTCGTTGTTCCGGTGGGATACGGACTGGGGTGTGCCGTCTTGCCGGCCGGGCTCGGCAGCGAGTGTCCGAGCAGGATACGACGCACGTAGATGATCTGCGTGCCGCTCCCGGCAACGCGGGTGGGCCGAACGGGTGAGCAGCGGGTGAGGAACCGGTGCTCGGACGGCGGCCCGTGTCGGCCCGTGCGCGGAGCGTGGCCGGAGGCCATCTCTCCGCGGCGCTGATACCCTGGTAGCCCGTGGACCGGTGGTCTCGAAGCCCCCGAACCGCACCCTCGAATCGCGACCACGGGAGCCCCCTCTTGGCCATGACGCCCAAATCCACGACGACCAAGCACATCTTCGTCACCGGGGGTGTCGCCTCCTCGCTCGGCAAGGGTCTGACGGCCTCCAGCCTCGGCATGCTGCTCAAGGCGCGCGGTCTTCGCGTGGTCATGCAGAAGCTCGATCCGTACCTGAACGTCGACCCTGGCACGATGAACCCCTTCCAGCACGGTGAGGTGTTCGTCACGAACGACGGCGCCGAGACGGACCTGGACATCGGACACTACGAGCGCTTCCTTGACCGAGACTTGGACGGCTCCGCCAACGTCACCACGGGCCAGGTCTACAACACGGTGATCGCCAAGGAGCGACGCGGCGAGTACCTGGGCGACACCGTGCAGGTCATCCCGCACATCACCAACGAGATCAAGCACCGCATCCGCCGCATGGCGACGGACGAGGTGGACGTCGTGATCACCGAGGTGGGCGGCACGGTCGGCGACATCGAGTCGCTGCCGTTCCTGGAGACGGTCCGCCAGGTCCGGCACGAGGTCGGCCGGGACAACGTCTTCGTGGTGCACATCTCGCTCCTGCCGTACATCGGTCCCTCGGGCGAGCTGAAGACCAAGCCGACCCAGCACTCGGTCGCGGCGCTGCGCAACATCGGTATCCAGCCGGACGCGATCGTGCTGCGCTGCGACCGCGAGGTGCCGACCGCGATCAAGCGCAAGATCTCGCTGATGTGCGACGTCGACGAGGACGCGGTCGTGGCCTGCCCGGACGCCCGCTCGATCTACGACATCCCGAAGACCGTGCACGGCGAGGGCCTGGACGCCTACGTCGTGCGCAAGCTGGACCTGCCGTTCCGTGACGTGGACTGGACGACCTGGGACGACCTGCTCGACCGCGTCCACAACCCCGACCACGAGATCACGCTCGCCCTGGTCGGCAAGTACATCGACCTGCCCGACGCCTACCTGTCGGTCACCGAGGCGCTGCGCGCCGGCGGTTTCGCCAACAAGGCCCGCGTGAAGATCAAGTGGGTCACCTCGGACGACTGCAAGACCCCCGCCGGAGCCAAGGCGCAGCTCGCCGACGTGGACGGCGTCTGCATCCCGGGCGGCTTCGGCGACCGCGGCGTGCTCGGCAAGGTCGGCGCGATCCGCTACGCCCGCGAGAACAAGATCCCGCTGCTCGGCCTGTGCCTGGGTCTGCAGTGCATCGTGATCGAGGCCGCGCGCAACCTGGGCGACATCGGCGACGCGAACTCCACCGAGTTCGACTCGGCCACCGCCCACCCGGTCATCTCCACCATGGCCGAGCAGCTCGACATCGTCGCGGGCGAGGGCGACATGGGCGGCACGATGCGCCTGGGCATGTATCCGGCCAAGCTGGCCGAAGGGTCCATCGTCCGTGAGGTGTACGACGGCAAGGAGTACGTGGAGGAGCGGCACCGGCACCGCTACGAGGTGAACAACGCCTACCGGGCCGAGCTCGAGAAGAAGGCGGGCATCCTGTTCTCCGGCACCTCCCCGGACGGCAAGCTGGTCGAGTACGTCGAGTACCCGCGCGACGTCCACCCCTACCTGGTCGCCACGCAGGCGCACCCCGAGCTGCGCTCGAGGCCCACGCGTCCGCACCCGCTGTTCGCCGGCCTGGTGAAGGCGGCCGTCGAGCGGAAGACTTCGAAGTAACACACCAGTTGTACGGTGGCCGGGGTGCAAACCTTCAAGGGTGGGCGCCCCGGTTTCGTTTGCGCAGGTGGCACGTGGGAGGACGCACGGCATGACGATCAAGGACACCCCCGAGGCGTGGGAGATCCGGGCGACGACGACCCCGTTCACGGGCGCCAAGACCTCCGTACGCACCGACGAGGTGGTCATGCCGGACGGGTCTGTGGTCCGCCGGGACTACCAGGTCCACCCCGGGTCCGTGGCCGTCCTGGCCGTCGACGACGAGGGCCGGGTGCTGCTCATCAAGCAGTACCGGCACCCGGTGCGGCAGAAGCTGTGGGAGATCCCGGCCGGCCTGCTCGACGTGCCGGGCGAGAACCCGCTGCACGCGGCGCAGCGCGAGCTGTACGAGGAGGCGCACGTCAAGGCGGAGGACTGGCGCGTCCTCACCGACGTGTACACGACCCCCGGCGGCTGTGACGAGTCCGTGCGGATCTTCCTGGCCCGCAGCCTCTCCGAGGCCCAGGGGCGGCGTTTCGAGGTGGAGGACGAGGAGGCCGACATGGAGCACGCGCGTGTGCCGGTCGCCGACCTCGTCCGGGCCGTACTGGCGGGCGACGTGCACAACACGTGTCTCGTGGTCGGCGTCCTGTCCCTGGTCGCCGCGGAGAACGGCGACGGGCTCGACGCGCTGCGCCCGGCGGAGGCGCCCTGGCCGGCGCGTCCGTTCGAGGCCTGAGAGACCCCTCCTGGGCCCTCTCCCGCACCCGCGTGGTGTGACGATCGGCTGATCCGATCGGGGGACGTCCGGGCCCCGCCCGACGTGCTCCTCCCGGAACGTCGCAGAGCGTGAACTAGGCTCGGGAACAGCCCGAACCGGAGTCCCGGCGGGCTGGCGCGTGCGGTGGGACGGGAGTGTGGCCCGTGACGGATCAGGCAGTGGACACAGGCGGCGTGCAGCTGTCCGGACACGCTGCGACAGAGGGCCATTTCCTGGGCCGTACCCGGGAGTTGAAGGAACTGCGCGCCGACATCGAGCGCACGGGCCTGGACACCATCTCCGGGCGGAAGGCGCCCCGCGCGCGGGTCCTGCTCATCGCCGGCCGGCCCGGCTCGGGGCGCTCCGCGCTCGCCGGGGAACTCGTGCGCCAGGTCGCCGACCGCTACCCGGACGGCGTCCTGCGCGCTCGCCTCGCCGAGCCCGACGGCACACCCGTGCCGGTCGAGCGCGCCGCCCGCGAACTGCTCGCCGCGCTGGACGTGCCCACCCCGCCCGGCGCGGACGAGGACGACCTCGCGGCCCTGCTGCGCGAGACCCTCGCGGAGCGCCGCGCACTGCTCCTGCTGGACGACGCGACCGGCGCCGAACAGGTCGACGCCCTGCTCCCGGACGCCCCGCAGTGCCTGCTCGTCGCCGTGTCCGCAGGCCCGCTCACCGGCATCGCGGACGTCCGCCCCTGCACCCTGGGCGGCCTGGACACCAAGTCCGCCCTCGAACTCCTGACCCGGTACACCGGCTCGGTCCGCATCACCGTGGACCCGCGCTCCGCCGAGCAGCTGGTGGAGGCGTGCCAGGGGCAGCCCGCCGCGCTGAACCTGGCCGGCGGCTGGCTCGCCGCCCGCCCCAAGGCGGCCGTCGCCGACCTCGCCAAGCAGCTCCACGCGGAGGGCGACGAGGGCACCCCGCTCAGCCGCGTCTTCCGCCTCGTGCACACCGCCCTGCCCGCCCCCGCCGCCCGGATACTGCGACTGCTCTCCCTGGCCCCGGCCGGCCTGGCCGACCCGCACACCGCCTCGGCGCTGGCCGGCTGCTCGGTGGGCGCCGCCCGCACCACCCTGGACGACCTCGTCGCTCTCGGCCTGCTGCGGGCCCTGGACTCCCCGCTGCCCCAGTACGAGGTGCCCGGCTGCCTGCACGCTCTGCTGCGGACCGCCGCCGAGAGCCACGAGCGCCCCGCCGAGCTCCAGCTGGCCCGCGCCCGCATGCTGGAGCGCACGGTGCGGCTGCTGCAGTCCTGCCGGGCCATCACCGAGACCGACAGCCCCCAGGCCCGCGAGAAGCTCCAGGTCATGCCCCGGGCGCTGCGCTTCCCCACGCCGCGGGCGGCCGCCGACTGGCTGCAGGCCCGCCGCCCTGCCCTGCTGGCCTCGGCCCGCCTCGCGGTCGCCGACGGCGAGCTGGACACCCTCGCCCGCCGCCTGATGTCCCAGCTGGTCAGGGCGATGGTCGCGCACGTCGGCACCCAGGCGGCCGCACCGGACCTGTACGGGATCCACCAGCTCGTCCTGGACGTCGCCGAGCGCCGCCGCCTGCCCCGGGAGAAGGCCGCCGCGCTGCTGAACCTGGCCGACGTCGACGCCAGGACCGGGCGCACGGCGGAGGCGCTGGCGCGCTACCGGGCCGCTCTGGACGCCGGACGCGAGGCGAACGACCCGTACGCGATCGGCCGCGCGATGGAATCCGTAGGCGGCGCGCACCTCGAGCTCGGGGACTACGACCGGGCCGCGGACTGGTTCGGCCGGGCCCTGGCCCAGCGGCTGGCCCGTGACGAGCGCGCGGACGCCGCCCGCCTCTACGGCCGTATCGGCACCGCGCACACCTACGCGGGCCGCTACGGCGAGGCACAGCGGGCCTGGCGGGCTGCGGTCGCCGGACACCGCAAGAACGACGATGTGGGCGCGCACGCACGGGCGTTGAGCGAGCTGGCCCGGGTTCAGGAGTACGCGGGCCGGCCCGAGGAGTCGCTGCGCACCTGCCAGGAGGCGGCGGAGTGGGCCGGGCGCGCCGAGGACACGCGCCTGCAGGCCGCGCTGCAGCTGAGGCTGGCCGACACCCTGGAGCGCCTCGGCGACCCGACGGCGGCCCGCCTGCACCGCGCCGCGGCCGAGCGCATCCTGGGAGAGGAGCCGTCGGACGGCGCCGCGGAGCCCGAACGGCCGGATGACATCGAGGATGCCTGCGAAATCCGTAGTGCATCTCCGAAAGATTGATGCAATGAAAGGCTAGACAGCGGGAACGCCTTCATTAAACTGGCTCTGCCGCACGTTCTCCTGCGGTGCGTCCCGGTGCGTCCTGTATCTCCGGGAATGTCATTGCTGTGCCCCCACACCCTCTGAGCCAAGGACCGTGATCGACGTGAAGGTCGGCATCCCCCGCGAGGTCAAGAACAACGAGTTCCGGGTGGCCATCACCCCCGCCGGTGTGCACGAACTGGTGCGCCACGGTCACCAGGTCGTCGTCGAACGAGGCGCCGGCGTCGGCTCGTCCATCACGGACGAGGAGTACGTGGCGGCCGGGGCGCGCATCCTGGAGACCGCCGACGAGGTGTGGGCCACGGCCGACCTGCTGCTGAAGGTCAAGGAGCCCATCGCCGAGGAGTACCACCGCCTCCGCAAGGACCAGACGCTCTTCACCTACCTGCACCTGGCCGCGTCCAAGGAGTGCACGGACGCGCTCGTCGAGTCCGGGACCACCGCGATCGCCTACGAGACCGTCGAGCTGCCGAGCCGCGCGCTGCCGCTGCTCGCCCCGATGTCCGAGGTCGCGGGCCGGCTGGCCCCCCAGGTCGGCGCCTACCACCTGATGCGCGCCAACGGGGGCCGCGGGGTGCTGCCGGGCGGCGTCCCCGGCGTGCTGGCCGCCAAGGCGGTCGTCATCGGCGGCGGCGTCTCCGGCTGGAACGCCGCGCAGATCGCCATCGGCATGGGCTTCCACGTGACCCTGCTCGACAAGGACATCAACAAGCTCAAGGAAGCCGACAAGGTCTTCGGCACGAAGATCCAGACCGTCGTCTCCAACGCCTTCGAGCTGGAGAAGGCCTGCCTCGAGGCGGACCTCGTGATCGGCGCCGTCCTCATCCCGGGCGCCAAGGCCCCGAAGCTGGTCACCAACGAGCTGGTCTCCCGGATGAAGCCCGGAAGTGTCCTTGTCGACATCGCGATCGACCAGGGCGGCTGCTTCGAGGACTCCCGCCCGACCACCCACGCCGAGCCGACCTTCCCGGTGCACAACTCGGTCTTCTACTGCGTCGCCAACATGCCCGGCGCGGTCCCCAACACCTCCACCTACGCCCTCACCAACGCCACGCTGCCCTACATCGTCGAACTCGCCGACAAGGGCTGGGTCGAGGCGCTGCGCCGCGACGCCGCGCTGGCGAAGGGTCTCAACGCCCATGACGGCAAGGTCGTTTACCGCGAGGTCGCGGAGGCGCACGGCCTGGAGCACGTGGACCTCGATTCCCTGCTGGGCTGAGCCGGGAAGCTAAGTCACCTTTTCGTAAAGGCGATACGTCAACAAGGCGCGTCAACCGCGCACACGCGGCCGGACCTTGCCCGACAAGGTCCGGCCGGATGTGTGTATGGTCACTTTGCGGCTCTCGGCCAACTCGCCTCGAACGTAACGCTTCGACCGATTCGCACACCGGTGAAACCTGCCGTGCGACGGCCGTACGCCCTTGACAGCGTGATGTTTCATTGCCGACACATCGGGCCGGGTCCGGCGGATTGTGTTGCTGCGGACGCCCGACACGCCATAGAGTCGCCAACCGTCGGCATGGTGCCACGCTGACCTTGTCTAGAAGTTTCCTGGTCACCAAGGAGGTAAGACGACTTGTGAATGAGTCGACATTTGCTCCCGGGGGTGGTCAACCAGGAATGCGTACGCGGGGCCCGGGTTCCGCGGGGCTCGAGGCTGTCGGCTCCGTCGCTGTCCGAACCTTCGCAGCCCACCAGAGCCAGAGCAGCCCCCAGTTGGCTCTGTCAGCACTCCAGAGCATGGATGGCCATCACGTGAACGCCATGGCCGGCGACGGAAGTGGCGCGCCCCACAACCACTTCGCCGACTACGACGAACTGCCCGACGGGCACTTCTACGACCCCGACGCCGAATACGAGCCGGATCCGGAGTACGCGGCCACGCTCGCGCCCGACGCGGCCCGACAGCGCCGTGAGCGCGTCGGTCCGACCGGACGCCCGCTGCCGTACTTCCCGATCCCGGGCCCGCTGACCGAACACGGCCCCGCGAAGATCATCGCGATGTGCAACCAGAAGGGCGGCGTGGGCAAGACCACGTCGACCATCAACCTGGGTGCCGCGCTCGCGGAGTACGGACGGCGCGTGCTGCTCGTGGACTTCGACCCGCAGGGCGCGCTGTCGGTGGGACTCGGCGTCAATCCGATGGAGCTCGACCTCACCGTCTACAACCTGCTCATGGAGCGGGGCATGGCGGCGGACGAGGTGCTCCTGAAGACAGCGGTCCCCAACATGGACCTGCTGCCCAGCAACATCGACCTGTCGGCCGCCGAGGTGCAGCTGGTCTCCGAGGTCGCGCGCGAGTCCACGCTCCAGCGTGCGCTCAAGCCGCTGATGGACGACTACGACTACATCGTCATCGACTGCCAGCCCTCGCTCGGCCTGCTCACCGTCAACGCCCTGACGGCCGCCCACAAGGTGATCGTGCCGCTGGAGTGCGAGTTCTTCGCACTGCGCGGTGTGGCCCTGCTCACCGAGACCATCGAGAAGGTCCAGGAACGGCTCAACCCCGAGCTGGAGCTCGACGGAATCCTGGCGACCATGTACGACTCGCGCACCGTGCACAGCCGCGAGGTGCTGGCGCGTGTCGTCGAGGCCTTCGACGACCACGTCTACCACACGGTCATCGGGCGCACGGTCCGCTTCCCGGAGACCACGGTCGCCGGTGAGCCGATCACCACGTACGCGTCCAACTCCGTCGGCGCAGCCGCCTACCGTCAGCTCGCCAGGGAGGTGCTCGCCCGGTGTCACGCCGAGTGAGTCTGCCGGGGGCCGACGAACTCTTCCGTACGACAGGGGGAACGGCGCTTCAGCCGTCCGCGCCCCGTCGCAACGCGGGCGGCGAGGCCCGGGTGCCCGCGCCGGCCGGCGAGAGCGACGGGGTGGCGGCCGGCGGTGCGCAGGACGCGCCGCAGGCCGTGCCCGCGCAGGGCGGGGACGGCGAGGGCGCCGAGCACGTGGCGGCCGACGCCGGACAGACCGACGCCGGGGAGTCCCGCACCCGAGGTGTTCCCGGGGAGCGTGCCGAGCGCCGCCAGGGCGCGCAGGAAGGTTCTGCCTCCGCCGACGACCAGCCGCGCAAGCGTGGCCGGCAGGCGTCCCGCCGGCCCAGTGGCCGCGAACGGCACGACGAGAAGATCACCGTCTATGTCTCCGCCGAAGAGCTCATGGATCTGGAGCACGCCCGCCTCGTGCTCCGCGGAGAGCACGGGCTTGCCGTGGACCGGGGGCGCATCGTCCGCGAGGCGGTCGCCGTGGTCCTCGCCGACCTGGAAAGCCGCGGGGACGCCAGCATTCTCGTACGACGACTTCGCGGGCGGTAGCGGTAGCCTGCGAGGGCCATGACCTCGAACAACGCCTCCGTCCCCGGCCCCGGCGCAGCAGCCGGCCGCCGACGTGCGCTGGGGCGGGGGCCGGGCCCGGCACCCGCCGGTCCGGAGCCCGGGGCCCAGCCCGTCGCAACGGATTCGGCCGCAGCGGAAACGGTTCCGGAACCGGCCGCCACGGAGGCGAACCCGGAACCGGTTGCCGCAGACGCCGCCGCCCGGGAGCCGGAAACGGGCCGGGAACCGGTCACTCCTGACTCTGCAGCCTTGAAGCCGGAAACAGGTGCGGAACCGGTTGCGGTCGTTGGCGCGGCCCTGGAGCTGGAAACAGGTGCGGAACCGGTTGCCGCAGAGCCCGTCGCGCCGGAACGGGAAACGGCCCGGGAACCGGTTGTCCCGCATGCGCCCACCCGTGATCCGGAAAGAGGTGCGGAACCGGTTGCCGCAGTCGCTGCTGCTCCGGGAACCGTTGCCGTACCGGGAGCTGTCCCTGCGGGTTCCGTGTCCGCGCCGGAGGCGGGGGCGGGGGTGCCCGATGGTGTCTTCAAGGTTCGGCTCGCCAACTTCGAGGGTCCCTTCGACCTGCTGCTCCAGCTGATCTCCAAGCACAAGCTGGACGTCACCGAGGTCGCGCTGTCGAAGGTCACCGACGAGTTCATTGCGCACATCAGGGCGATGGGCCCCGACTGGGACCTGGACCAGACGACCGAGTTCCTGGTCGTCGCCGCCACGCTGCTCGATCTGAAGGCGGCGCGGCTGCTGCCCGCCGCCGAGGTCGAGGACGAGGCCGACCTGGCGCTGCTGGAGGCGCGGGACCTGCTCTTCGCCCGTCTGCTGCAGTACCGCGCCTACAAGCAGATCGCCGACATCTTCACGCACCGGCTGGAGAGCGAGGGCCGCCGCTACCCACGCACCGTGGGGCTGGAGCCGCATCACGCCGAGCTGCTGCCCGAGGTGGTCATCAGCATCGGCGCGGAAGGGTTCGCGCGACTCGCGGTCAAGGCGATGCAGCCGAGGGCCAAGCCGCAGGTGTACGTCGACCACATCCACGCGCCGTTGGTGAGCGTGCAGGAGCAGGCCGGGATCGTCGTCGCACGGCTGCGTGAACTCGGCGAGGCCAGTTTCCGGGCCCTGGTGGCGGACACCGACGACACCCTCACCGTCGTCGCCCGCTTTCTCGCGCTGCTGGAGCTGTACCGGGAGAAGGCCGTCGCCCTCGACCAGGAGACCGCGCTCGGTGAGCTGCTGGTGCGCTGGACCGGTGGGGACGGGGACGCGCAGCCCAGGGTCACCGACGAGTTCGACCGGCCCCCCGAGGAGCCCGGGAAGGAGACGAAGACGTGAGCGAGGAGACCGTCGCGGCACTGGATCTCAAGCCGGCCCTGGAGGCCGTCCTGATGGTCGTCGACGAGCCCGCGACCGAGGAGCATCTCGCGAAGATCCTCCAGCGTCCGCGGCGCAGCGTCGCGGACGCGCTGCGCGAGCTGGCCGACGAGTACACCGTGCAGGGGCGCGGTTTCGAGTTGAGGCTCGTCGCGGGCGGCTGGCGGTTCTACACCCGGCCGGAGTTCGCGGCGGCCGTCGAGGGGTTCGTCCTGGACGGCCAGCAGGCCCGGCTCACCCAGGCGGCGCTGGAGACCCTGGCGGTCGTGGCCTACCGCCAGCCGGTCAGCCGCAGCAGGGTCTCGGCGGTGCGCGGAGTGAACTGCGACGGTGTGATGCGCACCCTGCTCCAGCGCGGTCTGGTGGAGGAGGCGGGCGCGGAACCCGAAACAGGTGCGATCCTGTACGTGACGACGAACTACTTTCTGGAGCGGATGGGCCTGCGCGGTCTGGACGAGCTCCCGGAGCTCGCGCCCTTCCTGCCTGAGGCGGAGGCGATCGAGGCCGAGACCCAGGAGGGCGTGCCGTCGTTCGATCCGGACGCTCCGGATTCCGAGGACGCAGACGACAAGACGGAACTTTGATGCGAAACAGCAGCGGCAGGAACAGCAGCGGAAACAACGGCGGGAGCCGTGGTGGCAACAGCGGCGGCCGCGGCGGGAGCAGCGGTGGCCGGGGCGGGAGCGGCGGTGGCCGCGGCGCGAGTGCCGGTGGCCGCGGTAACTCCCGCGGCGCCGGGAGTGGCCGCGACGACCAGCAGGGCGCCAGGCCGAAGAACCCGCGCCCGGAGGAGCGCCGCTACGACGTGGGTCCCGGCGGCACCCACGAGGGTCCGAAGTCCGGGCGCGGCGCCTCCGCGCGCGGCGGCGCCAAGGGCGGCCCCAAGCAGGGGCAGGGCACCGGGCGCGGCCGTTGGGTCCCGGCGACCTCGCGGGAGTACGAGGCGCGGGCCGAGGAGCGCAACCGCGAGCGGTACGCGGGCAAGAAGGACGTCAAGACGCCCAAGACCTTCCCGGGCGCCGAGCAGGAGGGCGAGCGGCTGCAGAAGGTCCTCGCACGCGCGGGCTACGGCTCCCGGCGCTCCTGCGAGGAGCTGATCGAGCAGGCGAGGGTCGAGGTCAACGGCGAGATCGTCCTGGAGCAGGGCAAGCGGGTCGACCCGGAGAAGGACGAGGTGAAGGTCGACGGCCTGACCGTCGCCACGCAGACGTACCAGTTCTTCTCGCTGAACAAGCCGGCCGGCGTCGTCTCCACGATGGAGGACAACGAGGGCCGGCAGTGCCTCGGCGACTACGTGACCAACCGCGAGACGCGGCTGTTCCACGTCGGCCGGCTCGACACCGAGACCGAGGGCGTCATCCTGCTGACCAACCACGGTGAGCTGGCGCACCGGCTGACCCACCCCAAGTACGGCGTGAAGAAGGTCTATCTCGCGCACATCGTGGGCCCCATCCCGCGTGACCTGGGCAAGAAGCTCAAGGACGGCATCCAGCTTGAGGACGGGTACGCGAAGGCGGACCACTTCCGGGTCGTCGAGCAGACCGGCAAGAACTACCTGGTCGAGGTGACCCTCCACGAGGGCCGCAAGCACATCGTGCGCCGGATGCTGGCCGAGGCCGGCTTCCCGGTCGACAAGCTGGTGCGCGTCGCCTTCGGGCCGATCACCCTGGGCGACCAGAAGTCGGGCTGGCTGCGCCGGCTGTCCAACACCGAGGTCGGCATGCTGATGCAGGAAGTCGACCTCTAGGCCCTGGGCGCGAATCCCTGACCCCGGGGCTTGTGCGGGACGACACCCCCTTTTTATAGTCGTGGTGACTATTAAGAGGGGGTGTTCGTCATGCGGGGCCACGACCGGCGCGCCGACGACAAGTGCGCCTACGACAAGTACGCCTACGAGCCCTTCGCCGTCACCGTCGATCTCGCCGTCCTCACGCTCCGCGCGGGCGCCCTGCACGTGCTGCTCGTCGAGCGCGGCCAGGAGCCGTACGCCGGCCGGTGGGCGCTGCCCGGCGGCTTCGTGCAGCCGGACGAGTCCGCGGAGACGGCCGCCCGGCGCGAACTCGCCGAGGAGACCGGTCTGAAGGACGTCTCCGGCCTGCACCTCGAGCAGCTGCGCACCTACAGCGAGCCCGGCCGCGACCCCCGGATGCGGGTCGTCTCGGTCGCCTTCGCCGCCCTGCTGCCCGACGCGCCCGAGCCGATGGGCGGCGGCGACGCGGTCCAGGCGCGCTGGCAGCCGTACGACGACGCCCGGCCGCTCGCCTTCGATCACGACCGGATCCTGGCGGACGCCCACGACCGGGTCGGCGCGGGGCTCGAGTACACCTGCCTCGCGACCGCCTTCTGCCCGCCCGAGTTCACCCTCGGGGAGCTCCAGCAGGTCTACGAGACCGTGTGGGGGACCGGCCTCGACCGGCCCAACTTCCGCCGCAAGGTGCTCGCCACCCCGGGCTTCGTCGAGCCCGTCCCCGGCGGCGCGCGCCTCACCGGCGGCCGCGGCAAACCCGCCGCCCTCTACCGGGCGGGGGCCGCCACCGCGCTCCATCCGCCCCTGCTGCGACCGCCCCGGAAAGGACGTTCCGCATGACCACCTCGACCACCGTCCGAAAGCGCGCCACCGGGTCCCTGCTGGGACTCGCGCTGGGGGACGCGCTCGGGTTTCCGACCGAGTTCGACGACATCCCGTCGATTCTCGCCAAGTGCGGGCCCTGGCGGGAGATGGAGCTCCCGGCGCACGCCTTCGTCTCCGACGACACCCAGATGACCCTGGCGGTCGGGCGCGCCCTGCGGACCGCCATGGACCGCGGGCTGCTCGTGCCGACCTCCCTGGTGCCGCAGCTGCGCAAGGAGTTCGTGGCCTGGAACCGGTCACCCGACAACAACCGGGCCCCGGGGCGCACCTGCCTGACCGCGTGCGACCTCCTCGAGGACGACACGCGGCTGTGGCAGGACGCCAGTCAGATCGGCTCCAAGGGTTGCGGAGCCAACATGCGCGTCGCCCCGCTCGGGCTCGTCCCCGGCCTCAGCGACGAGCAGCGGGCCGGCGCCGCCCAGCTCCAGGCCGCCCTCACCCACGGGCATCCCACCGCGCTCGCCGCCTCCGACCTCACCGCGCACGCCGTCCGGCTGCTCGCGCAGGGCGCCGACCCCGCAGCGCTGGTCGGTCTGCTGCGCTCGTACGCCCTCGACAACCGCTCCCGCTACCACCACCGCTGGCTCGGCGACCTGTGGACCCGCAGCCAGGACCCGAGCCCGGAGCACTTCATCACGCGCGGCTGGGACGAGTGCCTCGCCGTGCTGGAGCGGCTCCAGGAGACGCTGCGCCGCCCCTCGCCCGAGACCGACCCGTGTCTGGCCGCGGGGGAGGGGTGGATCGCCGAGGAGGCCATGGCCGCCGGTCTGCTGTGCTTCCTGCTCTTCCCCGACGAGCCGGTGACCGCGCTGCGGCGGGCCGCCTGCTCGTCCGGCGACTCCGACTCCATCGCCTGCCTCGCGGGCGCCTTCGCGGGCGCGCACGCCGGCGCGGACGCCTGGCCCACGGCGTGGGCGGACCGGATCGAGTACCACGGCGAACTGATGACGCTCGGGGCGCTGTGGGACCAGTGAGCCGGTGACCCGGCCCGGGTCCGTTCACCCGGCTTCGGCCCGGCCGGGGTCGGGCAGCGGGCTTCGGGCCGGCTGACCTCGGGCCCGGCTGGCCTCGGGTCGGCCGGGTTCAGGCCAGGCGGATCGCGCCGCCCACGACGGTGATCTGCTCGGCGGGCAGCGGCTTCGGCGCCGGGCCGCGGGCCACCGAGCCGTCCGCGATGCGGAACTCGCTCTGGTGGCAGGGGCAGTGGATCAGACCGTCGGCGACGGTGGCGACCGTGCAGCCCTGATGGGTGCAGATCGCGGAGAACGCCTTGAAGTCGTCCTTCGTCGGCTGTGTGACGACGACCTTCTCGTCGGCGAAGATCTTGCCGCCGCCGACGGGGATGTCGCTCGTCTTCGAGAGCTCCTGGCCGGCGGAGGCGTTCGTGGACGTCTTGGAGGACGACGAGCTGCCGTCGCCGTACTGGCTGCAGCCCACAGTGAGCGCCGCTGCCGCGCCGCCCGTCGCCAGGAGGACCGTGCGTCGTGTCGTGGGGGAAGTCATGTCGTCACTCCGAACGTGCGGAAGAACCAGAGGGCCGAGGTCAGCCAGACGACCGTCAGCACGGCGAAGACGAGTCCGCCGACGAGCGGCAGCAGCCATCCCGGGAGTCGCTCCCAGCGGAGCAGCAGCATCTTGGCACTGAAAGCACCGAAGAAGAAGCAACCCAGGACGGAGTGCCACATCACGCGCGTTTCGTACGTCTGCCAGCCAAGCGCGTACAGGCAGTGCACCGCAACCGGGACGGCGATCAGGAAGGCCGCGCGGCCCGACCAGCGGTGCAGCGTGCCGGACCAGGCGGGGCCCGGCACCTTCCCGTACAGCATCAGCGCCGAGACCAGCTGCACCAGCGCGAAGAGCATCGCGGCCGACGCCAGCCAGGACTTCACCGCGCCCGTGCTGCTGAAGCCGGCCAGGTTGAAGGCCGTCCCGGCCGGGTCGTGGACACGGCCGTACACGCCGAGGGCGAGCGCCACCGCGGCGGCGACGAGCGCCGGGACCAGATAGCGCGCCGGACGCGGACCGCTCGGTGCCGGCTCGGGGCCGGGGAAGCCCTGGGTGGCGGCGTTCGGGTCGACGGTCATGGTCGCTCCCTGCTCGAAGGAAGGTCAGGGGGTCAAGGGGTCAGGGGGTTGCGGGGCGGGCCGTGAGCCGCTGTCCGTCAACCGTCACCGTGCCGGTCTCCGGGTCGATGCGGGGAGCGGGCGAGGGCTCGCCGTCCCGGGTGACGACGCCGACCTGACTTCCGTCCTTCAGGACGATCCAGCCGCCGTCGATCTTCGCGGAGCGCACGGTGGCCGTCGCCCGCCACAGCCCCGACGGCTTCTTCGCCCGGTCCGCGGTGAAGGCGTGGCGCGTTCCGCCGACCTCGACCGTGCCGTCGATCTCCTTGCCGTCCTGGAGCGTGCCCTCCAGCTTCGCGCCGTGCCCGCCGGTGAGCCGCAGGGCGCCGTCGTCCTCCACGTCGCCCTTGAGCCACGACTCCTCGGTGCGGCCGTCGCAGAAGTACGCGATCGCCCGGCCGCCGCGGACGGAGACGGCGATCGCCGCCGCGTCGTCGTCCGTACGCCCGGCGTAGTCGGCGTCGGCGGCCCGGGAACGGGACGGGGTCGGCGCGGTCGTGGGGGAGGCCGTGCTGCGGACGGGAGCCGGACTCGGCGACTGCTCCTGGTACGAGGAGGAGGCCGGCCTCGTCCCCGTCGTCGCGTTGAGCGTCAGCAGGAACAGGGCGAGCACCAGCCCCGCGAGAAGGGTGAGCAGGGGTCCGGGACGCTTCATGTCGGGCCTTCCCCGATGTGGGTGTCCTGCCGTCAGAGTGCCATGACAGCGCAGGCCGCACCCGCCGTAAAGGGCGTACGGGGGTGCGGCCGTCTCGGCACGCGGGCTGCGCGCACCGTGCCCACACCGTCTGACTACGCTGGATGCAGCAGGAGCCGTAGTCCAGCACTTCAGCAAGGAGCAGCGCCGTGGCGGTACGAGCGGTCCGGGGAGCCGTCCAACTTCAGCGGGACGACGCCGGCCACATGGACGAGCAGGTCGGCGCCCTCCTCACCGCCGTCATGGAACGCAACGCGCTCAGCGCCGACGACCTCATCAGCATCTGGTTCACGGCCACCCCCGACCTGCACAGCGACTTCCCGGCGGCCGCCGCCCGCAAGCTCGGCATCGTGGACGTGCCGCTGATCTGCGCCCAGGAACTCGACATCGAGGGCGCCATGCCGCGGGTGGTGCGGATACTCGCGCACGTCGAGTCGGACACCCCGCGTGCCGACATCAGTCACGTCTACCTCGGCGCCGCGGCCGCCCTGCGCAAGGACATCGCCCAGTGAGGACCGCGCTCGTCATCGGAACCGGGCTGATCGGCACGTCCGCCGCCCTGGCCCTCGCCCAGCGGGGCGTCGTCGTCCACCTCGCCGACCACGATCCCGAGCAGGCCCGTACGGCCGCCGCGCTCGGCGCCGGCACCGACGAGGAGCCGCAGGGACCGGTCGACCTCGCGATCATCGCCGCCCCGCCCGCCCATGTGGCCGGCGTGCTCGCCGACGCGATGCGCCGGGGGGTGGCCCGCGGCTACCTCGACGTGGCGAGCGTCAAGGGCGGCCCGCGCCGTGAGCTGCAGGCCCTCGGCCTCGACCTGTCGGCCTACATCGGCAGCCACCCCATGTCGGGCCGGGAGAAGTCCGGACCGCTGGCCGCGACCGGCGACCTCTTCGAGGGGCGCCCCTGGGTGCTCACGCCGACCCGGGACACCGACACCGAGGTGCTGAACCTCGCCCTGGAGCTGGTCTCGCACTGCCGGGCCGTCCCCGTGGTCATGGACGCGGACGCCCACGACCGTGCCGTCGCCCTCGTCTCCCACATGCCGCACCTCGTCTCCAGCATGGTCGCGGCGCGTCTGGAGAACGCCGAGGAGGCCGCCGTGCGGCTGTGCGGGCAGGGCATCCGGGACGTCACCCGGATCGCCGCCTCCGACCCCCGGATGTGGATCGACATCCTGTCCGCGAACCCCGGGCCGGTCGCCGACCTGCTCACCGACGTCGCCGCCGACCTGGAGGAGACGGTGCAGTCGCTGCGGGCCCTGCAGTCCTCCGACGACGCCGAGCGCCGGGCGGGCGCCGACGGCGTGGAGAACGTGCTGCGCCGGGGCAACGCGGGCCAGGTACGGGTCCCCGGCAAGCACGGGGCGGCTCCGCGGGCCTACGAGATCGTCGCCGTGCTGATCGACGACCAGCCGGGGCAGCTGGCCCGCATCTTCGCCGACGCCGGACAGGCCGGCGTGAACATCGAGGACGTCCGCATCGAGCACGCGACGGGGCAGCAGGCGGGTCTCGTGCAGCTGATGGTCGAGCCGAAGTCGGCGGCGCCGCTGTCGTCGGCTTTGCGGGAGCGGGGCTGGGCCATCCGCCAGTAGCCGGCGGACCGCCGGGCGGGCCCGGGCCGGGTGACGCGGGCCGTGGCGGGGAGCGAGCGCGGGGGCGTGGGCGGTGGGCGTGGGCGGTGGGGTGACGCGGCGGCACCGGGCGGGGCTCGGAAGGCGCGGCCGGACGAGTGACCTGCGGCCGGTAACCTGGTACGGGGCACAGTCGCGCCCCGCACATCCACCGCCTCGCACCAGGAAGGTGTCCCCCCGTGGAAAACGGCGCCGCCCAGCCCGTGATTGTCGCCATAGACGGCCCCTCCGGCACGGGCAAGTCCAGCACGTCCAAGGCCGTGGCCTCCCGGCTCGGACTGAGCTACCTGGACACCGGCGCCCAGTACCGGGCGATCACGTGGTGGATGGTGACCAACGGGATCGACATCGAGGACCCCACGGCGATCGCGGCAGTCGCCGGCAAGCCCGAGATCCTCTCCGGCACCGACCCGGCCGCCCCGACCATCACGGTCGACGGCGTCGACGTCGCCGGACCGATCCGCACCCAGGAGGTCACCTCCAAGGTCAGCGCGGTGAGCGCCGTGCCGGAGGTGCGGTCCCGGATCACCGAGCTGCAGCGCTCGCTGGCGGCCTCCGCCGAGCAGGGCATCGTCGTGGAGGGACGCGACATCGGCACGACCGTGCTGCCCGACGCCGATCTGAAGGTCTTCCTCACCGCCTCCCCGGAGGCCCGCGCGGCCCGCCGCAGCGGCGAACTGAAGGGCGCGGATCTGCACAGCACCCGTGAGGCGCTGATCAGGCGGGACGCGGCCGACTCCTCCCGCAAGACCTCCCCGCTCGCCAAGGCCGGCGACGCCGTCGAGGTGGACACCACCGAGCTGACGCTCACCCAGGTCATCGAGCGCGTGGTGACTCTCGTCGAGGAGAATCGGGCCGCGAAGTGACTCAGCCGTCCGTGCCCTCCGAGAAGGGCGCCGAGGTCGGCCGGCGCATCGGCGTCGGCCTGATGTACGGGCTGTGGAAGCCGCGCGTGCTGGGCGCCTGGAAGGTACCGGCGAGCGGCCCGCTGATCTTCGCGATCAACCACTCCCACAACATCGACGGACCGATGGTGATGGGGGTGGCCCCGCGGCCCACGCACTTCCTGATCAAGAAGGAGGCGTTCATCGGCCCGCTGGACCCCTTCCTGACCGGCATCGGCCAGCTCAAGGTCGACCGGGACACCACCGACCGCACGGCCATCACCCGCGCGCTGGGCGTGCTCGCGGGCGGCGGGGTCCTCGGGATCTTCCCGGAGGGCACCCGCGGCGAGGGCGACTTCGCCGCCCTGCGCGCCGGGCTCGCCTACTTCGCGGTGCGCGGCGGGGCGCCGATCGTGCCCGTCGCCGTGCTGGGAAGCACGGAGCGCCGCGGACGGTTGGTCAAGGCGCTGCCCCCGCTGCGCTCCCGCGTCGACGTCGTCTTCGGAGACCCGTTCGACGCCGGTGACGGAAGCGGCCGCAGGACCCGCAAGGCACTGGACGAGGCGACCGAACGGATCCAGAAACAACTGGCCGCCCACCTGGAAAACGCAAGGCGCCTGACCGGGCGCTGAGCGACACTGAATGACCGAGTAGTGGATCAACCCGGACGAACGGGGCGCTCCACCGATCACCACGATGGAACGACGAGGTACGGACTTCATGAACGACCACAGCCAGCCCGACGGCTCGGATGCCTTCGAGCACGATCACGGGGCGCTCGGTGACGCCGAGTACGCGGAGTTCATGGAGCTCGCCGCCGTCGAGGGCTTCGACATCGAGGACGTCGAGGGGGCCATCGAGGAGGCCGGTCACGGGCCGCTGCCCGTGCTCGCCGTCGTCGGCCGCCCCAATGTCGGCAAGTCGACCCTGGTGAACCGCATCATCGGCCGCCGTGAGGCCGTCGTCGAGGACAAGCCGGGCGTCACCCGCGACCGCGTCACCTACGAGGCCGAGTGGTCGGGCCGCCGCTTCAAGCTCGTCGACACCGGCGGCTGGGAGCAGGACGTCCTCGGCATCGACGCCTCCGTGGCCGCACAGGCCGAGTACGCGATCGAGGCCGCCGACGCCGTCGTCTTCGTCGTGGACGCCAAGGTCGGCGCCACCGACACCGACGAGGCGGTCGTCCGGCTGCTGCGCAAGGCAGGCAAGCCCGTCGTCCTGGCCGCCAACAAGGTCGACGGCCCGAGCGCCGAGGCCGACGCCGCCTACCTGTGGTCCCTGGGCCTCGGCGAGCCGCACCCGATCTCCGCACTGCACGGCCGCGGCACCGGCGACATGCTGGACGCCGTCCTGGAGGCACTGCCGGAGGCCCCCGCGCAGACCTTCGGCACCGCGGTCGGCGGCCCCCGCCGGATCGCGCTCATCGGCCGTCCGAACGTCGGCAAGTCCTCGCTGCTGAACAAGGTGGCGAACGAGGAGCGCGTCGTCGTCAACGAGGTCGCGGGCACCACCCGGGACCCGGTGGACGAGCTGATCGAACTCGGCGGCGTCACCTGGAAGTTCGTCGACACGGCCGGCATCCGCAAGCGCGTCCACCTCCAGCAGGGCGCCGACTACTACGCCTCTCTGCGCACCGCCGCCGCCGTCGAGAAGGCCGAGGTGGCGGTCATCCTCATCGACGCCTCGGAGTCGATCTCGGTCCAGGACCAGCGCATCGTCACCATGGCCGTCGACGCGGGCCGCGCCCTCGTCATCGCCTACAACAAGTGGGACACCCTCGACGAGGAGCGCCGCTACTACCTGGAGCGGGAGATCGAGACCGAGTTCGCCCAGGTGGCGTGGGCCCCCCGGGTGAACGTCTCGGCGCGCACCGGCCGCCACATGGAGAAGCTGGTCCCGGCGATCGAGACCGCGCTGGCCGGCTGGGAGACCCGCGTGCCCACGGGCCGCCTGAACGCCTTCCTCGGCGAGCTGGTCGCCGCGCACCCGCACCCGGTGCGGGGCGGCAAGCAGCCGCGCATCCTCTTCGGCACCCAGGCCGGCACCAAGCCGCCGCGGTTCGTCCTCTTCGCCTCCGGCTTCATCGAGGCGGGCTACCGGCGCTTCATCGAGCGCCGGCTGCGCGAGGAGTTCGGCTTCGACGGCACCCCGATCCACATCTCGGTGCGGGTGCGCGAGAAGCGCGGCACGAAGAAGAAGTAGCCCGGCGGAAGCCGGGCGGGACCGAGCGGAGGGCGGCGCCTGTGACGGGCGCCGCCCTCCGGCCGTGTCCGGCCCCGGTCAGAAGGTCCTGCGGGGGGCCGGCGGGAGCGCCGCCGGGATGTGGTGCATCGCGGTGGGCTGGTGCTGCTGCTGGCCGCCGATCTGCCCGACCCGCTGCCACTGCGACTGCTGCCCGTTCCCGTGCCGCGCGCTCTGCGCCCCGGCGCTGTAGGCGCTGTACGAGCTGCTGAACGACCCCGGGCGGGGGGCCGGGTACGAGCTAGTGTGGTGCGGGATGTTCCCGAACGCGGTGAACCCCAGGTCGTCCTCGCCGCTGCGGTCACCCGGCAGCGAGCGGAACGTCTTGACGTACTCGGCGTAGAGCGCGTCGTAGATCGGCGTGGCCGATGGGCCGCCCTGCGCGTCCTGCGCCGGTCGCGCGGAGGGGATCGACGGGAAGGACGGGCGGCGGGGAACGTCGTAGGTGTGCACGTATGTCCAAACGAGGTCGGACATCAAGGGATGCGGCCGGACGGCGTGCCGTCGGGCGCGTGAGCCCCGCACGCCCGCACGCCCGCCGCACGTCCGCACGCCCGCCGTACGGGGCGCGGGACGTGCGGGGCGCGGGACGTGCGTGCGGCGTGGGAGGTGTCTGCGGGGCCCCGCGCCCCGCAGACCTCAGGTTCCGGCGAGCGGCAGGGCCGCCCCGACCAACTGCCCGCCCGCGGCGGCCTTGTCGAGCGCGTCCCGCAGCAGGTCCTCACGGGGCTGACGGCCGATCGACCCGACCGGGGCCGCGAACATCAGCACCTGCTGGTGCTTGTTGGCGGCGGCGCGCCACCCCTCCGTCACCTGCAGCGGCTGGTGAGCCTGCCACCAGGCGACCGGCTGGCCGCCGTTCGCCGAGGGCTGCAGCACCGCGTGCAGCTGGCCCATGGCCAGCAGCACCGACCAGCCGTGCTGCACCGGCGGCACCTCGGACAGCTGGGAGAGCGGCATGAAGCCCTGCTCGATGAGCAGCGGCAGGAAGTCGTCGCCGGCGCCGGTGGTGCCGGGCCGCACGATGGGCGCGGTCGGCTCGACGACCAGGGCCGGGTGCAACTCCCCGGCGATCAGCACGAGTCCGCTGGTCACGCCGAGCACGGCCTGCTCGGGGGCGACCTTGCCGGCGTCCAGGTCGGCCGAGTCGCCGTTGATGGAGCGGACCGCGCCCTGCAGCTGCTCCTCCGTGACCTGGACGACCTGCGAGGGCAGGCAGGTGGAGTGGGCGAAGGCGAGGACGGCGGTCTCGTCCCCGATGAACAGGACGGTGCTGGTGCGCTCGTTGTCGGAGTCGCCCGGGGTGCGGCAGGACGTGCAGTCGTAACTGCCCGGGGCGTTGTCTCCGGCGAGCAGCCGGTCGGCTTCTTCGTCGCCGATCTCGGCGCGAACCTCGTCGCTGACGTCGAGCATGCGCGGCACGGGGGGCTCCCTCGGATGCGGTGCTGGGGCGAGTCCGGGTGGCCCCGGCTCGTGGTCCGGGCGGGTCCCCGGCTCATGAAGAAGACAACGGGCGATCTGTGGCGGGAGTCACGCTGCAGAGCGAACGGAATCGAACCATCCTGCGCGCACGGTCACCCAGGGTGCGGAACCGGACACTCCCTGTCAAGTAACGGGGAGGTCACGGAAGTTGATCCGGTGAGCTGACTCACAGTCGACCGGGGCCTCCGGTCGACAAAGCGGGAAATGAGCGGATGAAACAGGTGGCCGAAAATCGCTGATACCCAAGGTAACCGGCAAGTGGCCTGGGGCGGAGGTGAGTTGGTTGATAACGACTCGTCAGCATCCCTAGATTGCTCCGCCGTGTGCAACGAGCACCGCTCGGGAACGTCCGCCGGCCGCGCGGCCAGACATCGCGCAGCACGACCGCCGGCGGACGGGACGGAGCACGACGACCGCGCCCTGTGCGCCAGACGTGCCCCGTCCCGGGGGAGCCCGGGTTCGTAGAGAGGGATCTACATGTCCGAATGTGCCGATATCCGCACCCGCAAGTCGTCGCGCAAGACGGCGGTCCTCGCCGGGGCGGTACTTCTCGCCCCTCTCGGACTGCTGTCCGCGACCGGCGAGGCCGCAGCGGCCGACAGCGGGGTGTGGGACCGCATCGCCCAGTGCGAGAGCGGCGGCGACTGGCACATCAACACCGGCAACGGGTACTACGGCGGGCTGCAGTTCTCCGCCGGCACCTGGCGCGCGTTCGGCGGCGGCGCCTACGCGTCCACCGCCGACAAGGCCAGTAAGGCACAGCAGATCTCCATCGCGGCGAAGGTGCAGAACGCCCAGGGCTGGGGCGCGTGGCCGACCTGCTCGGCGCGCGCCGGAGCCTCCGGCAGCGCACCGGGCGCCGGCTCGTCCACGGACGGCTCGGGCTCCTCCTCGGGTTCCTCGAAGTCCTCGAAGACGTCGACGTCGTCGAAGTCGTCGCATTCCTCCGGTTCGAAGAAGTCCGCCGCGAAGTCGGGCTCCTCGGAGAAGCCGAGCTCCTGGAAGGCCGGTTCGGGCGCGGATTCGCGCGCCTCGGGTTCCCCGACGTCGGGTCAGGGTTCGTCCGCCACCGGGGACCGCGCCGGCGAGCAGGCCTCCCGCGGCGCCTCCCGCGGTGACTACACCGTCCGTGAGGGCGACACCCTCAGCACCATCGGGGCCCGGCACGGCATGACCTGGCAGCGCGTCTACGCCGCCAACAGGACCGTCGTGGGCGGCGACCCCGACCTGATCGTGCCCGGACAGCGCCTCGTGCTCTGAGCCGCTCCCCCGCCGGGACACGACGGCCCCGTCCGGTCCGACGACGGGACGGGGCCGTTCCCCGGGGCCTCTGCGGCGTCCGGCGGGTCCGGCACGTCCGCCGTGAGACACACTGGGCGCATGCTGGAGACCTCCGCCCGACTGCTGCGTCTGCTCTCCCTGCTCCAGGCCCACCGCGAATGGTCCGGCACCCAGCTCGCCGACCGGCTCGGCGTCACCGCGCGCACGGTGCGCCGGGACGTGGAACGGCTGCGCGAACTGGGCTACCCGGTCAACGCGACGCCCGGCACCGGCGGCGGCTATCAGCTGGGCGCCGGGGCCGAGTTGCCGCCCCTGCTGCTGGACGACGACGAGGCCGTCGCCGTCGCCGTGGGGCTGCGGACGGCGGCCGGGCAGGGCATCGAGGGCATCGGCGAGACCTCGGTACGGGCGCTGGCCAAGCTGGAGCAGGTGCTGCCGCACCGGTTGCGCCGACGGGTGGGCGCCCTGAACGCCTTCACCGTGCCGATGCTGCGCGGCCCGCGGTCCTCCGCCGTGGACCCGGGCCTCCTCACCGAACTCGCCCATCTCTGCCGGGACGCGGAGCGGCTGCGCTTCGACTACCGGGGGCACGACGGCGGCGAGACCCGCCGCACGGTCGAACCCCACCGGCTGGTGTGCACCGAACGCCGCTGGTACCTGGTCGCCTGGGATCTCGACCGGGCGGACTGGCGCACGTTCCGGGTGGACCGGCTGACCCCGAGGCCGCCGCACGGCCCGCGCTTCGACCCGCGCGAGCCGCCCGCCCAGGACCTCGCCGGGTACGTCTCCGAGGGCGTCTCCACGCACGCGTACGCCGTCCGGGCCGCCGTCCGGCTGCTGGCGCCCCTGGCCGAGGCCGCCGAACGCGTCTCGCCCTCGGCGGGCACGCTCGAGCCCGACGGGGAGGGGGCCTGCGTGCTGCGCACGGGAGCCGCGAGTCTCGATGTGATGGTGATCCACGTGATGATGGCGGGCCTCGAGTTCGAGGTGCTGGAACCCGTGGAGCTGAACGACGCGATCAGAACCGCCCGCGACCGGCTCGACGCTGCTCTGGCCCGGGCCGCGGGGCCCCGGACACCGCCCGGCGACCCGGTGCCGGCGCCGCGCCCCTGACGGCCGCCCGGCCCGCCGAGGGCCCCCTCGGACGTCTGCGGACTCCCTCGGTCGGCGCCGCCGCGCCGGCCCGAGGTCCGGCCGGCGGCGCCGGCCGGACATGTGGAGGGACCGTGTATTTCCTACGGGCAGTCAGCTGCGCGGAGCGCTCCGGCAATCGGAATGGAACGGGTTTCGACGGTTTCGGATACGGCGCCGCAGACGTTTTTCGCAGGGTTTTTCGAAGGGCTCGGACGCCGTGCGGAAATCACGTTCGAATGCATGAACAAGATGTACGAAATCGCTCGTACGTGTGACGGGGTTAGGCCGAAACGCGTGTCGTGATCCTGTGACAGAAGCGTGACCGCAGTGATCCGCAAGCCCCGTACGGGGTTCCCGGGGGCTCGCCCGGCGGCCTAGCGTGGCGGCATGGCAGCGAACCCCACTCCGCCAGCGGAGCCGCAGGACAGCCCGGACGGATACGTCGGCCTCGAGGTCGCGCAGGCCGAGCGGCTCGCGCGCGAACGGGGGTGGTCGACGGTGCGCTCGCTCGCGCCGGGGACGATCATCACCATGGAGTACCGCTTCGGCCGGTTGAACTTCGAGGTGCGCGAGGGGCGGGTGGCCCGCGCCTGGAAGGGCTGAGCCGCCCGGCCGGCACCGCGCGGCGCCGCCGCACCCGCGAGGCCCCGCGGAGACGGCACAGGCCCCGCTTCCCGACGTCGGGAAGCGGGGCCTGTGTGCGTGGGCCGGGGGTGCGTACCGGGCTCCGCCGCCGTGAGGCGGATCCGTGCGGGTCAGCCCCCGGTCAGGGGGCGGGCCGTCGATGTCGTGGCGCCGCGGGGGAGGCGGTCGGCGTGCGGTGGCCGGCGGCTGCCGGCCGGGGTGACCGGCGTGCGCTCCGAGCGGGTGGTGTGCGGGCCGGGGGCCAGATAGACCGGCGCGCGCGGCGGACGGGCCGTGGCGGCCGTCTCGCGGGGGCCGGCTGCCTCGTCCTGGGCGGAGGCGGCGGCGCCCGCCGCGACCGGCACCGGAACGGCCACCGGGGCGGCCGGCACCGGGAGCGCGCCGCTGCGGCGTTCGCGCAGACGGTCGCGCAGGGTGAAGATCGCGACCTCGGCGCGCGCGATCAGGGGCTCGCACCACGGCAGCGCCAGCAGGACGAGCAGACCCGCGGCCCAGCCCAGCACCACGTCGCTCAGCCAGTGCGTACCGAGGTAGACGGTGGTGAGGCCGACGCCGAGCGAGACCACCGCGGAAACGGCGGACAGCCAGCGGCGGGCCCTCGGCGTGGAAGCCAGATACGCGAGGATTCCCCAGGTCACGACGGCGTTGGCGGTGTGGCCGCTGGGAAATATATCGCCGCCCAGACCCATCTCGTTCGAGCCGATGGTGGTCGCGTAGTGCGGCCCCAGCCGGCCCATGCCGAGCTTGGCGGCCCCGACGGTGATGTTCAGCAGCAGCAGTGAGGCGCCCAGGGTGAGCAGCGGGCGCAGGGTGTGCTGCCGCCAGGATCTCCAGCCGAGCCACGCGGCGACCATCACGGCGGTCGGGCCGCGCTGGCCGAGGACCACGTAGTAGTCGAGGAAGGCGTGGATCTCCGGCCACTGCTGGTACGGCCGGAAGAACATGACCTGCCAGTCGAAACGGACCAGCCATGACGTGACCACCACGAGCCACACGATCGCCAGATAGAAGGCCAGGGTCGCGACCAGCAGCGCGACCCTGTGCCTGCTCATCTTCGGCACATCGATGTGGGCCGGTCGTTCCGGCTCACGGTCGAGCCTGGCGAACACCCGGTCCAGACGGGTGAGGTTTTGTTCGGTACGCACCTAAACGACGTTACAGCGAGTGAGCTCGTGACCCGGCCGATTCCGCTGGTTTGTGATGACGATGTGATGTGGGATTGCTCTCAGAACGGTGACAATTCCCGAGGAATCCACAATCCTCGAACGCTCCTTCCCGCAATTCCTTTGATCATTCCAGGGGATGACTTTAGGGAAGTTATGAAAGGCTGCACGGAAAGGGCCGTCCGCGTCTACGGGGGGCCCGAGCCGTTCAGCCACCACGCTCCGTACACGGCCGACGCGACCGCGAGGCACCCCACCACCAGCGTCGACCGGGAGGTCCGCAGTCGGGCCAGGGCCCCCGCCGGCGGCAGCAGCAGCGGGAACGCGGGCAGCAGCAGCCGGGGCTTCGAGCCGAAGTAGCTCGACGCGCACAGGGCGAGGGCGAGCACCACGCCCCCGTACACCAGCAGCGGCAGCGGCTGGCGCTGCCGTACGCAGACGACGTACAGCCGGAGCAGCAGGGCGACGCCGACGATCAGCCCGACCCCGGCCAGGGCCGACGGGAACGCCGTGAACTTGTCGCCGACGAAGCGGGCGAAGGCGTAACCGCCGTCGAAGCCGTTGCGCCAGCCCGCCTGGACGTCGAGATAGCCGAGGGGTCCCCGGCCGGTGCGGTGACCGACCCACAGGACGTAGCCGGCCGCGCCGAGGGGCGCGAGCAGCATGCCGAGGGCGCGCGCATCGACACGGGGCCCGTGGGCGGTGACCCCGCGCCCCGAGGCGGGCTCGGCGGGCGGCCGGGAGGCGTGCCCGGGGTCGTGCGCGCCGGGGTCGAGCGCCGTGCCGCGGGTTCGCACGAACGGGCCCGTCCCCGGGGCCCGGCGCTCCCGGATGAGGGACGCCGATGCCGCCGCCCAGACCGCCGCGACCACCGCGAGTCCGACCGGGCGGGTCAGACCGGACAACGACGCAAGCACCCCCGCGGTCACCCACCGGCCGGTGAGCACCGCGTACAGCGACCAGGCGGCCAGCGCGGTGAAGAGCGACTCGCTGTACGCCATCGACTGCACGATCCCGACGGGGAGCACGGCCCACACCAGCACCGCGCAGATCCCCGCCCGCCGCCCGTACACGTGGTCCGCGACCGCGAAGATCCCCCAGGCCGCCGCGAGCGAGGCGACCGAGGAGACCGCGAAGCCGGCGCCGGCGTACGACAAAGGGGTCGTCGCGTGGAGCAGCCTCTCCAGCCAGGGCAGCAGCGGGAAGAAGGCGAGATTGGAGTGGACGTCGCCGTTCGGCAGTCGGACCTCGTAGCCGTATCCCAGCTCGGCGACCCTCGTGTACCAGAGGGCGTCCCAGCGGGCGGTGAGCAGGGTGTACGCGCTCTTGTCGCGGGCCGCGCTCCACAGGACGAGGGCGAGCAGGCCCAGGGCGCGCACGGCCGCGTACCCGAGGAGGGCGGGGGCTGCCCGGCGCAGGGCCGCGGAGCCGGGGGGCGTCGCGCGCACGTCAAGATCGGTCACGGGCCGATTATCGACGGCGTGCCCGGCTGCCGGGACCGCCGGGGCGCACTGACCGACGCACGTGGCAGGGCGGGGGAGGCCCGCGAGCGGCCGGGGAGCGGACCGGGGAGCGGGCCGGGAGCGGTGCGCGAACGACCCGCGACCCGTACGACGTGGCCCGCCGCGAGTGGCGTACGCCACACGGGTTGCCCCTGAGCGGTGAGAGGTCCGCCACGTGGCCCCGGCGCGAACTCGCGTACGCTGCGTGTCACTCGTGTTCGTCTGCGCGGGCCGGAGACCACCGCTCCTCTCCGGCCGAGCCACGGGGAGTCCCCACCTCGTGAGCCCGCCGAACCGAGGGATCACCTGGGAGGTACGTACATGTCCGGGACGACCACGGCCGCCGTCGGGCTGCGCCGTCGGGCGGCCGGGGCCGGTGCCAACCGCTGGGTCGTCCTGGTGGTGCTGTGCGTCAGCCTGCTCCTGGTCGCCGTCGACGCGACGGTGCTGCACGTGGCGGTGCCCGCCGTCACCGAGGACCTGCGGCCCGGCGCCATCGAGCTGCTCTGGATCGTCGACACCTATCCGCTGGTCTGCGCCTCGCTGCTGATCCTGTTCGGCACGCTCGGCGACAAGGTGGGCCGAAGACGAATCCTGCTGCTCGGGTACGCCCTGTTCGGCGTCGCCTCCGCGCTGGCCGCCTTCGCGGGCAGCGCCGAGGTGCTGATCGTGGCGCGGGCGCTGCTCGGCGTCGGCGGCGCGATGATCATGCCGGCGACGCTGTCGATCCTGCGGCAGGTGTTCCCCGACCGCCGCGAGCGGGCGCTGGCGATAGGCATCTGGAGCGCGGTGGCCGCCGTGGGCGCGGCCGTGGGCCCGCTGCTCGGCGGCTTGCTGCTGGAGCACTTCTGGTGGGGCTCGGTCTTCCTGGTCAACATCCCGCTGATGCTCGTCAGCCTGCCGGTGGGGCGACTGCTCCTGCCCGAGTCGAAGGGCGCGGGGGACGGTCCCTGGGACGTGGTCGGTGCGCTGATGGCGGCGGCGGGGCTGTTCTGCGCGGTGTTCGGCGTGAAGCGGCTCGGCGGCGGGGAGGCCGGTCCGCTCACCGTGCTCCCGCTGGCGGCCGGCGTGGTGCTGCTCGTGGCGTTCGTCCGCCGTCAGCGGCGGCGGGCTCACCCGCTGGTGGATCTCCGGATGTTCGGACGGCCGGCGTTCAGCACGTCGGTGGGGTGCATCGTGCTGGCGATGCTGGCGCTGGTCGGCCTCGAGCTGATCGCGGCGCAGTACCTCCAGCTGGTGCTGGGGCTGTCCCCTCTGGAGACGGGTCTGCGCCTGCTGCCCCTGACGTTCGCCGCGATGGCGGCGGGGCTGGCCGGGGCGCGGCTGTTGCGGCAGTTCGGGCCCCGCCGGATGGTGTGCGGGGGGTTCGTCCTGACGGCCGCGGCGGTGCTGACGCTGACCGCGATGGGCGAGTCGGACAACACGGGGCTGTTGCTGTGCGGCTTCCTGCTGCTGGGCTTCGGTCTGGAGACGACCCTCTTCGCGGCGTACGAGTCGATGCTGAGCGAGGCCCCGCCGGAACAGGCGGGCGGGGCGGCGGCCATCGGAGAGACCTCGTACCAGCTGGGCGCGGGCATCGGCATAGCGCTGCTCGGCAGTGTGATGAACGCGGCGTACGCGCCCGGGCTGAGCTCCGTTCCCGGGGTGCCCGCGTCGGCGTCGGCCGCGGCGGGGCATTCGCTGGGCGAGGCCTACGAGGTCGCCGGGCGGCTCGGCGGACCGGCCGGAGCGGCCCTGCGTGCCACGGCCCGGGGCTGCTTCGTCCACGGACTGCATGTGACGTTGCTGGTCAGCGCCGGGTTGCTGCTGCTCGGGGCGGTGATGGCGCTGCGCCTGCCGCGGACCATGCAGTGCGAGTCGCCGCCCGTGGAGCTGCCCGCTCCCAGGGAGGTCGCGCCGTCCCGCGTCTCCGTGTGACGGCTCGCCGGGTGGACGTGCGGCGCGTCGCGTCGTAACGTCACCCGGGACATCCTGACTAGCGGTGCTAGTTTTACCTGGCTGGCGATGCTGGTCTTCTTGGTTCTGCCGGAGGCTGCCGTATGTCCGCGTCCTCGAAGTTGCCGCCCTTCGACCCCGCCGACCCGCTCGGGCTCGACGACCTGCTCGAGCCGGAGGACCTCGCGGTCCGCGACACCGTGCGCGGCTGGGCGGCGGACCGGGTGCTGCCGAACGTCGCCGAGTGGTACGAGCGCGGGGAGCTGCCCGTCATCCGGGAGCTCGCGCGGGAGCTCGGCGGGATCGGCGCACTCGGCATGTCGCTCGACGGCTACGGCTGCGCGGGAGCGAGCGCCGTCCAGTACGGGCTCGCCTGCCTGGAGCTGGAGGCCGCCGACTCCGGGATCCGGTCCCTCGTCTCCGTGCAGGGCTCCCTCGCCATGTACGCCGTCCACCGCTTCGGCAGCGAGGAGCAGAAGCAGGCGTGGCTGCCCCGGATGGCGGCCGGCGAGGTCATCGGCTGTTTCGGGCTCACCGAGCCGGACCACGGCTCCGACCCCGCCGGCATGCGGACGCACGCCAAGCGCGACGGCTCCGACTGGGTCCTCAACGGGCGCAAGATGTGGATCACCAACGGTTCCGTCGCGGGCGTCGCCGTGGTGTGGGCGCAGAGCGACGACGGGATCCGGGGGTTCGTCGTGCCGACCGACAGCCCGGGCTTCTCGGCCCCGGAGATCAGGCACAAGTGGTCCCTGCGGGCGAGTGTGACCAGCGAGCTCGTCCTCGACGACGTGCGGCTGCCCGCCGACGCCGTGCTGCCGGAGGTCACCGGTCTGAAGGGGCCGCTCAGCTGTCTGAACCACGCCCGCTACGGCATCGTGTGGGGAGCGATGGGGGCGGCCCGCTCCTGTTTCGAGGCCGCCGTCGGATACGCGAAGACCCGTGAGCAGTTCGGGCGGCCCATCGGCGGCTTCCAGCTCACCCAGGCCAAGCTCGCCGACATGGCGGTCGAACTGCACAAGGGGATCCTGCTCGCCCACCATCTGGGGCGGCGCATGGACGCCGGCCGCCTGCGTCCCGAGCAGGTCAGCTTCGGCAAACTCAACAACGTGCGGGAGGCGATCGAGATCTGCCGGACCGCGCGTACCGTCCTCGGGGCCAACGGGATCTCGCTCGAGTACCCGGTCATGCGGCACGCGACGAATCTCGAGTCGGTGCTCACCTACGAGGGCACCGTCGAGATGCACCAGCTCGTGCTGGGCAAGGCGCTCACCGGACTCGACGCCTTCCGCTGACCCCCGGAGGGGGCAGGGCCGGCGAGCGGCCCTGCCTCAGCTCTGGTTGAAGAAGCCGTCCGTCCGGCGCGCGGACGGGTCCCCGTTCACGATCTCCGTGTTGGCGGGGGTCAGCAGGAACACGCGGGTGGACACCCGCTCGATCGAACCCCGCAGGCCGAAGATCAGACCGGCCGCGAAGTCGACGACGCGCTTGGCGTCGGCGGACTCCATCGCGGTGAGGTTCATGATGACCGGCACGCCCTCGCGGAACAGCTCACCGATCGCCCGCGCGTCCCGGAAGCTGTCCGGGGTGACGGTGCCGATCCGGCGGCCCTTCTCCTCGGCCGTGTCCGTGGCCACCTTCACGCGGGGGTCGGTGACCCAGGCGTCGCCGGAGTCGGTCCCCTCGGAATAGTCGTCGTCGTAGTAACGCTCGTCATCGTTGTCGTCGACGAGGCCAAGCCAGGCACTCGCCTTGCGCACCGATCCCATGGACGCCTCCTCTCACAGCGGTCATTCTGCTTTCCGCATTCCCCATGGTCGTCCATGATGCGGATGTCGCGCCAAGTGGATAGACGCCGTGCGGGGGGTTTGTGACGGTACTGGTGCACAGGGAATCCGTCGAGAGCCCGCGTCTCCCAAGGGTCCTACCGGATACGACTGCTGACTGTGAGTGAAATATGATTCTTCGTGGCGGATGGGTGACGCTCGGTGCGTCCGGGTGAACGAGTGCCCCGGATCCGGCACGACAATCAGTCGATAGCATGCGGCAGCTCAATGTCCCAAGGACGACGGGGGTTGTCGTGTTCGGAATCGTCAGACCGTGCTCTCACCGGCTCGGGGAGAGCCTCAAGACCCAGTGGATGGCGCACCTGTGCGGGCTGTGTCTCGCGCTGCGCGGCGACCACGGGCAGTTCGCGCGGGTCGTCACCAACTACGACGGCCTGCTCATCTCGGTTCTGACGGAGGCTCAGGCCGAGCGCGCCACGGCCGGCGGGTGGCGGCGCACGGCGGGACCGTGCCCGCTGCGCGGCATGCGCACCGCGTCCGTCGCCCAGGGCGAGGGCGCCCGGCTCGCGGCCGCCGTCTCGCTGGTGCTCGCCTCCGCCAAGGTGCGCGACCATGTCGCCGACGGGGACGGCCTGCTCGCGCGGCGGCCGGTCGCCGTCGCCGCGCGCCGGGTCGCCGCCGGTTGGGGACGGGCCGGAGAACGGAGCGGGGCCGCCGTCGGGTTCGACACCGCCGTCCTGGTCGACGCCGTGGACCGGCAGATCGGCATCGAAGCGCTCGCCGGACCCGGCACCCCGCTGCTGACCGTCACCGAGCCGACCGAGACCGCCACCGCCGCCGCCTTCGCGCACACCGCGATCCTGGCCGGCCGGCCGGACAACACCGCGCCGCTCGCGGAGGCCGGCCGCCTCTTCGGACGTCTCGCGCATCTGCTGGACGCGGTCGAGGACCGGGAGGCGGACGCCGCGGCCGGAGCCTGGAACCCGCTCACGGCCACCGGGACCCCGCTCACCGAGGCCCGCCGGCTCGCCGACGACGCCCTGCACGGCATCCGGCTCGCCCTCAAGGACGTGGAGTTCGAGGAGGGCCGGCTGGCGCATCTGCTGCTCGCCCACGAGCTGGAGCGTTCCGTCGAGCGTGCCTTCGGCACCCGGTCGTGCGGTCACGCGCACGGGCCCGAGGGCGCGTTCGGTCCGCCCACCGGACCGTACGCCCCGCAGAACCCGGTGGATCCGCACGCGCCCGGCAACCCGTACGGCAACCCCTTCGGCGGCGAGCCGCCCCGGCCCGGCAAGCGGGGCTTCCTGGCCGGCTGCGCGGTCGCGCTCGGGCTGTGCTGCACCTGCAAGGTGTGCTGCGCCGACGAGTTCGAGGGTCCCTGGTCGCGGAAGAAGCGCGAGGGCTTGTGCAACGACTGCGGCGACTGCGGCGACTGCTGTGATTGCGGCAACTGCTGTGACTGCGGTTGCTGTGACGGGTGCGACTGCTGTTCCTGCGACTGCTCCTGCTGACACGGCCGACCGCCTCCGCTGACACGGCGTCACCCGCGAGGCCACGACCGGGTTGCTGTTGCTGTTGCGGTTTCGGGCGGCTCGGCGGGTGCGTCCTGTCCGTTCGTGGCGGCGCTGCCCGTCACCGGTCCGGCGGGGCCGCCGCTGAGCGGCTCGCCGCCCGCACACGTATCCCTGGGTGAGGACGCGGATCTCGTGCGGCCGGTCCGCCGTCATGGCGGGCCGGCCTGGCCGCTCCGGGCGGACCCGCGCCGGGGCGCCGCGCCCGCTGCGCGAAAGGACCAGGGACCATGCCCGGGCGCTCCCGCTCCGACAAGACCGTGCCGCTCGCTGTGAAGATCGTGGTGAGCGGAGGGCTGGGGGTCGGCAAGACCACCTTCATCGGGGCCGTCTCCGAGATCGAGCCGCTTGACACCGAGGCGGCGATCACCCAGGTGTCGGTCGGGATCGACTCGCTCGAGGGCGTGGAGTCCAAGACGACGACCACGGTCGCGCTCGACTTCGGTCGGATCACCCTCGACACGGCCATCGCGCTGTACCTCTTCGGCACGCCCGGGCAGAACCGCTTCACGTTCCTGTGGGACGACCTGGCGGAGGGCGCGCTCGGGACGGTGGTCCTCGCGGACACCCGGCGGATCGAGGACTGCTTCCCGGCCGTCGACTACTTCGAGGCCCGGGGAGCGCCGTTCGTGCTCGCCGTGAACCGGTTCGAGGGTGCGGTGCGCATCGATCCGGAGGAGGTCCGGGACGCCTTGGGTCTGAACGCCGACGTGCCGGTGCTCGAGTGCGACGCCCGGGAGCGGGGTTCCGTGCGGGACGTGCTGGAGGCGCTGATGGACCGGGTGATCGGCTTCCGGGCGGGCCCGGGGACGCGCGACGGGACGGCGCCGGCCGCGGCCGCCGAGAAGGCGCCCGTGTGACGAGGAGCCGGGCGAGGGCGTGGACATGAGACGGGCGGACGCGTGGCGCAGGCCGGGGCGCGGAGGTGAGCCGGCCGGAGGCGTGGAACCGGGCAGGGTCGGACGCGGAGGAGCGGGCGGGGCGGCACGTGGAGGTGCAGGCGGGGCGGCACGTGGAGGTGCAGGCGGGGCCGGGCCTGCAGGCGGGGCCGGGCGTGGAGGTGCGGGCGGCCGGGGCGCGGTGGTGCAGTCGGGTACGGCGCGTAGGGCGTGGGCCTGGGGCGTGACGGCGGACCAGATCGGGGTGTACTGCCTCCGTGCGCCTTGTCGGTCGTTTCGTCCACTCCGCCCTCTCGGCGGGGAACACATGGGGCGTGGAGGTCGAGGCAGTGCGGCACAACCTGGTCTGAGCTGGGGCAAGAGGGCTGCAAGAGGGTTCAACTCACGCAGTTGGTTCACCGTCTGACGGCCGAAAGGCGCCCTTGCGCCTACCGGCCGTTCGGCCGAATACTCCCCCTCAGCGCTTGTCAGGGTCACGGCGTGTCCGAAATGCGGACGAACGTCGATCCTGGCTGCGCCTCACCCGGGCCCCGACCCCACACCACGGGCCCCCGACTTCCCCTGGGAGGGAACGAAACGTGAGGATCAAGCGCACCACCCCCACCACCCCCACCATCCCCACGCACGGCATCTCGAGACGGGCCCGGCTGACCGCCGTCGCCACCGGACTCGTGGCCGCGGCCGCCATCGCGATCCCCCATGCGAACGCGGCCGACGACGCCGTCTACAGCAGCGCCGAACTCAAGAGCGCCGGCGACTCGGTGCTCCGGGCGGACATCCCGGGCACCGCCTGGGCCGTCGACAGCAAGACCAACCGGCTGATGGTCACCGTCGACAGCACGGTGTCGGACGCGGAGATCGCGAAGATCAAGGAGCAGGCGGGCGACAACGCCGGCGCGCTCACGATCAAGCACACGCCGGGCAGGTTCAACAAGCTCATCGGCGGCGGCGACGCCATCTACGGCGGCGGCTACCGCTGCTCGCTCGGCTTCAACGTACGCAGCGGCAGCACCTACTACTTCCTGACCGCCGGGCACTGCGGCGAGGTCGCCTCGACCTGGTACTCGAACTCCGGCCAGACGACCGTGCTGGGCACCAACAGCAGCTACAGCTTCCCGACCAACGACTACGCGCTGGTCCGCTACACCAACACCTCGGTCGCCAAGGCGGGCACCGCGGGCAACACCGACATCACCAGCGCCGGCAACGCCACCGTGGGCCAGTCGGTGATCCGGGACGGCTCCACGACCGGCATCCACACCGGCCGGGTGACCGCCCTCAACGCCACGGTGAACTACGGCGGCGGCGACGTGGTGTACCAGATGATCCAGACCAACGTCTGCGCCGAGGGCGGCGACTCCGGCGGCGCGCTCTACACCTCCGGCGGTGTGGCGCTCGGTCTGACCTCCGGCGGCAGCGGCAACTGCTCGTCCGGCGGCACGACCTTCTTCCAGCCCGTGACCGAGGCCCTGAGCCGTTACGGCGTCAGCGTCTTCTAGCTCCTGGTTCCCGGCCGGGTCCCGCGGCCGACCGCAGGCGAGCCCCCGCACGCAACCGGCGTGCGGGGGCTCGCCCTTGTCCGCGGGGCGGGCTGCCGTCCCGGGGGAGCCGCCCCGCTTCGGGGAGCCCGCACGCGGCGGCAACCGCTTCCCCCGACGTCCTCCACACCTGCGACGACTTCCCCACCCGTGCCGTCCGCCGCGGCGGCGGATTTCGGCCAGGAGCGGGCCCGTCGGAGGTCGGCGCGGTGTGAGGGGTTACTCACCCGTAGCGTTTGCTGTGCGAATTTCCCTGCGGCGGCCCGCCGGTGACCTGCCGAGGTGGGGGACGGTGAAGGCGGGGAGGGCGCGCGGTGCTCACCCTGTGCGCGTCCTGAAGTCGACCTTGTGGGCTCCCTGTGCGGTTCGGAAGAGTGGGCGGCCGTCCACCAGCCTTCCGGCCCGCCGCGGTCCCCACGGCCGCCCGCGCCGACCCCCACAGGAGGAACCGAGTTGCAGCACCGACGCATACCCCGGCGACGGGCGGCCATGGCGGGAGCGGGCGTCGTCGCGCTCGTCGCGGCAGGAGTGACCTTCCAGACTGCGAACGCCAGCGAACCTGCGAAGACCTCGCAGCCCGCCCCGCTCTCGGCCCTCGCGGCCGGAAAACTCGCCTCGTCGCTCGGCCGGGACCTCGGCGCCGACGCGGCGGGCACGTACTACGACGCGAAGAGCAGGATCCTGGTGGTGAACGTCCTCGACAAGGCCGCGGCGAAGACCGTCGAGGCAGCCGGCGCCAAGGCCAGACTCGTCGAGAACTCCCTCGCCGAACTGACCGGCGCCCGCACCGCGCTGGCGACGGACGCGAGCATCCCGGGCACCGCCTGGGTGACCGACCCGACCGCCAACAAGGTCGTCGTCACCGCCGACCGCACCGTCTCCGAGGCCGAGTGGACCACCCTCGCCAAGGTCGTCGCCGGGCTCGGCAAGACGGTGGAACTCCAGCGCACGAAGGGGGAGTTCACGCCCTTCGTGGCCGGCGGCGACGCGATCACCGGCGGCACCGGGCGCTGCTCGCTCGGCTTCAACGTGGTCAAGGGCGGCGAGCCGTACTTCCTGACCGCCGGGCACTGCACGGACGCCATCTCCACCTGGTCGGACTCCTCCGGCGCGCAGATCGGCGCGGTCGAGGTCTCCAGCTTCCCGGGCGACGACTACGGCCTGGTCAAGTACACCGCCGAGGTCGACCACCCGAGCGAGGTGAACCTCTACAACGGCTCCGCGCAGGCCATCACGGGCGCCGCCGAGGCCACCGTCGGCATGAAGGTCACCCGCAGCGGGTCGACCACCCAGGTCCACTCCGGCACGGTCACGGGCCTCGACGCCACGGTGAACTACGGCAACGGGGACGTCGTCAACGGCCTCATCCAGACCGACGTGTGCGCCGAGCCCGGCGACAGCGGCGGTTCCCTCTTCTCGGGCAGCAGTGCCGTCGGCCTGACCTCGGGCGGCAGCGGCGACTGCACGGCCGGCGGGGAGACGTTCTTCCAGCCGGTGACGGAGGCGCTCTCGGCCACCGGGACGCAGATCGGCTGACCCGGCCCGGGCGTGGCCCCGGGCGCGGCCGGCCCGGGGTCACGCCCCGACCCGTCGGAGGTCCCGCCCCGCGTACGCGCGGGGCGGGACCTCACGCCGTTCTCCGCCGGGTGCGCAGCGTCGCCGCGAGCAGCGTGACGACGACCCCTCCGACCGCCCACGCCGACAGCACCAGCAGGGCCGCGGTCATGTCGTTGCCCTGGAAGTAGGCGATCGAGCGCGCCGCCCAGGTCCCCGCGCCCGGCGGCAGCGCCGGGCCGATCGCCCGCCAGAACGGCGGGAGCAGCGGGGGCGGGAGGGCGCCGCCCGCGCTCGGGTTGCCGAGGATCACCACGAGCAGGATGACCAGCCCGACGCCGGCGAGCCCGAAGACGCCCTGGAAGGCGAGGGTGGCCGCGCCGACCGCGAAGATGATCAGTGCGCCGAGCCCCCAGTAGGCCGCGACACCGCCCGGCAGCGCGCCCAGGATCGGGCCGACGATGAGGGCGCCGCCGAGTCCGCCGACGATACCGACGGCGACCATGGCGAGCAGCCGGATCACCGCGCGCCGTGGGGTCGAGCTCCCGGCGCCCGAACTGATCACCATGATCGACGCGCACAGATAACCGCCCACGCACCAGCCGACGGCCAGATAGAACGAGGACAGCCCGTTGGCGTCCTCCCGGTCGGCCGGGACCACGTCGAGGGTCCGCAGGGTGCGCGCCTCGGACTTCTCCAGGGTGGTGGCGAGCGTCACCAGGGTGGCGGCCAGGACCTTTCCGCCGCCGGTGGCCACCAGCAGGGTGTCGGTGGCGCCCGACGGGGAGACGATCAGGGCTCCGTCGATCTCCCGGTTCATGATCTGTTTGCGGGCCGTCGCGGCGTCGGCCACCGTGCGGGGGTCCAGCGGGCTGCCGGGCAGCTTCTCCAGCCGGGCCACGGTCTGCCGGGCGGCCGCCCCCGGCGCGACGACCCCGAAGGGCACGTCCTTCGGCTTCGGGTCGTGCAGCGCCCCCACGTAGGAGGCGATGAAGAGCAGATGGAGGGCGACCACGCCGACGACCAGCAGCGTGGCCCGTGGGGTGACGGCGTCCTTGACCTCGTCGAGAAAGGAGCCGCGCGAGGAGGCGCGGGGCGCGTCGGGCCCGGTCGTCTGCGTCATGTCCCCACGGTCCGGGGCGGGAGGTGTTTCCGCAGGTGGGAGGCGTCCGAACGGCTGTCGTACAGATGTTCGGAATTTGGTCTATGGTGGGGGAGGGAAGGTTGTGAACTGATGTTCGAATCGGGAGGTGCGGATGCCGGGGTTCACGCATCTGCACACCGTCTCCGGGTTCTCCCTGCGGTACGGGGCCTCGCATCCGGAGCGGCTGGCCGAGCGCGCCTCGGAGCGGGGCATGGACGCCCTCGCCCTCACCGACCGCGACACCCTCGCCGGCGCCGTCCGCTTCGCCAAGGCCTGTGCGAAGGCGGGCGTGCGGCCGCTGTTCGGGGTGGACCTGGCGGTGGCGGCGCCCGAGCGGCCGCGGGACGACGCGTCCGTACGGCGGGACCGGCGCCGCGCCCCCGTGCGCGGCGGCGTCTTCCTCGACGAGTCGGCTCCCCGCGTCACCTTCCTCGCCCGTGACGGCGCCCGGGGCTGGGCCGACCTGTGCCGGATCGTCACGGCGGCGCACGCGGGCGAGGAGGGTGCGGGCGTTCCGACGCTGCCCTGGGCCGCGAACCACGGCGACGGCCTGACCGTCCTGCTCGGCCCCGCCTCCGACGTCGGCCGCGCGCTCACCGCGGGCCGCCCGGACCGGGCCGCGAAACTCCTCGTCCCCTGGCGTGAGGTCTATGGCGACGCCCTGCGTCTGGAGGCCGTCTGGCACGGACGCGCCGGCACCGGCCCCGGCTCCCTGCGGCTGGCCGCCCGCACCGTCGGCTTCGCCGCCGAGCAGCGGGTCAGGCCCGTCCTCAGCAACGCCGTCCGGTACGCCGACCCCGGCCAGGGCCCGGTCGCGGACGTCCTGGACGCCGCCCGCCGGCTCGTCCCCGTCGACCCGTCCAAGGAGCTGGACTCGGGCGAGGCGTGGCTCAAGGGCGCGGACGCCATGGTCGTGGCGGCGGAGCGGATCGTGGAGGCCGCGGGCTTCCGGCGCGCCGCCGCCCACCGGCTGCTGGAGCAGACCCGGGCCGCGGCCGCCGAGTGCCTGGTCGACCCCGAGGACGACCTCGGCATGGGCGCCGTCCACTTCCCCGAACCGCACCTCGTCGGCGCGGGCCGGCGCACCGCCCAGCGGGCGCTGGCCTCCCGGGCGGCGGCGGGGATGGTGCTGAAGGGGTACGCCGGCCGGCGCGCCTACTGGGAGCGGATGCATCACGAGCTGGACGTCATCGCCCACCACGGCTTCGCCTCCTACTTCCTGACGGTCGCTCAGGTCGTGGACGACGTGCGGGACATGGGGATACGGGTCGCCGCCCGCGGCTCCGGCGCGGGGTCCCTCGTCAACCACCTCCTCGGCATCGCGCACGCCGACCCGGTCGAGCACGGTCTGCTGATGGAGCGCTTCCTGTCCAGGGAGCGGGTCGTGCTGCCCGACATCGACGTCGACGTGGAGTCCGCGCGCCGGCTGGAGGTCTACCGCGCGATCATCGGCCGCTTCGGCGCCGAGCGGGTCGCCACGGTCGCCATGCCGGAGACGTACCGCGTCCGCCACGCGATCCGGGACGTCGGCGCGGCCCTGTCCATGGACCCCGCCGAGATCGACCGCATGGCCAAGTCCTTCCCGCACATCCGCGCCCGGGACGCCCGCGCGGCGCTGGCGGAACTGCCCGAACTCAGGGCGCTGGCGGGGGAGACGCGGCGGGGAGGGGAGCGGTACGGCAGGCTGTGGGAGCTGGTCGAGGCCCTCGACGCCCTGCCGCGCGGCATCGCCATGCACCCGTGCGGGGTGCTCCTCTCCGACGCGTCGCTGCTCTCCCGCACGCCGGTCGTGCCGACCAGCGGCGAGGGGTTCCCGATGGCGCAGTTCGACAAGGACGACGTCGAGGACCTCGGGTTGCTCAAGCTGGACGTGCTGGGCGTGCGGATGCAGTCGGCGATGGCGCACGCGGTGGCCGAGGTGGAGCGGGCGACGGGGGAGCGGATCGACCTGGACGCGCTCGCGCCGACCGATCCGGCGACGTACCGGCTGGTCCGCTCCACCGAGACGCTGGGCTGTTTCCAGATCGAGTCGCCCGGTCAGCGCGACCTCGTCGGACGGCTCCAGCCGGCCACCTTCCACGATCTGGTCGTCGACATCTCCCTGTTCCGGCCCGGCCCGGTCGCCGCCGACATGGTGCGGCCCTTCATCGAGGCGCGGCACGGGCGGGCGCCCGTCAGGTATCCGCACCCGGATCTGGCGGAGCCGCTGCGGAACACCTACGGGGTCGTCGTCTTCCACGAGCAGATCATCGACATCGTCGCGATCATGACCGGCTGTGGTCGGGGCGAGGCGGACCGGGTGCGGCGCGGGCTGTCCGACCCGGAGTCGCAGGGACGGATCAAGGTGTGGTTCGCCCAGCACGCGGCGGCGCGGGGATACGAGACGGAGACGATCCAGCGGACCTGGGAGATCGTCGAGGCCTTCGGCTCCTACGGTTTCTGCAAGGCGCACGCGGTCGCCTTCGCCGTTCCGACGTACCAGTCGGCCTGGCTGAAGGCGCACCACCCGGCGGCCTTCTACGCCGGGCTGCTCACGCACGACCCCGGGATGTACCCGAAGCGGCTGCTGCTGGCGGACGCGCGGCGGCGCGGGGTGCCGATCCTGCCGTTGGACGTGAACCGGTCGGGAGTCGGCCACCGCATCGAACTGGTGTCTGAATCCATGTCTGAGTCGACCATGCCTGAGTCGACCATGCCCGAGTCGACGATGCCCGAGTCGGCAGCGCCTCGGTCGTCGATGCCTGGGTCGTCAGCGGCCGAGTCGCCGAGGGAGGGGACGGCGAGGTCCGGGTCACCGGGGTCGCCCTCCGGGGCCGCCGGTTCCGGCGGGCGCTGGGGGCTCCGGCTGGCCCTCTGCGACGTGCACGGCATCAGTGAGGCCGAGGCGGCACGGGTCGTGGACGGGCAGCCGTACGTCTCGCTGCTCGACTTCTGGGAACGGGCCCGCCCGAGCCGCCCGCTGGCCGGACGGCTCGCCCAGGTCGGCGCGTTGGACGCCTTCGGCGCCAACCGCCGTGACCTGCAGCTGCACCTGACCGAACTGCAGCGCGGGGCGCGGGGCGCGGGCGGCGGCCAGCTCCCCCTGGCGGGCGGGCGGAAGACCGCTCCCGCCGGGCTGCCCGACCTGTCCTGCGCCGAGCGGCTCAGCGCCGAGCTGGGCGTGCTGTCCATGGACGTCTCGCGCCATCTGATGGACGACCACCGCGCCTTCCTCGACGAGCTGGGCGTGATCCCGGCGCGGCGGCTGCGGGAGGCCGGGCACGGGGAGACCGTGCTGGTCGCGGGCGCCAAGGCGGCCACCCAGACCCCGCCGATCCGGTCCGGCAAACGGGTCGTCTTCAGCACCCTCGACGACGGCACCGGCCTGGTCGACCTCGCCTTCTTCGACGACTCCCACGACGCCTGCGCGCACACCGTCTTCCACTCCTGGCTGCTGCTGGTGCGTGGGGTGGTGCAGCGGCGCGGCCCGCGCAGCCTCAGCGTGGTGGGCGCCGCCGTCTGGAACCTCGCCGACCTGCTGGAAGTGCGCCGGGACGAGGGGCTGGAAGGGGTCGCGGCCCGGCTGGCCGACCCCGGCGGCGCCCCCGGCGCGGGCGCCGACGGCGACGGTCCGGCGCGCAGCCGGCTCGCCGGTCCGGACGGGCCGCCCGCGCCGGCGGGCTCGGCCGCTCAGGACGCGGGGGACCGGCGCCGCATCCACATGCCCACGGGGTACGAGATGCATCCCTGGGCCGATCTGCGCCCCGCGGGCGAAGGGCCCGCGGTGGGAAGGAAGTTGTGGCACCAGAGCCCGGGGAGTGCGGGATGACTGTCCTCTGTGTACGTTTCCAGCTGCCGTCGACGCGCGAGTCCGCCCTGCCGGCGCTGCTCGGGCTCCTGGAGGAGTTCACACCGGTCGTCGAGGCGCTGCCGCCGGACGGGGCGCTGGCCGATCTGCGGGGCGCCGAACGGTACTTCGGGCGCACCGCGGTCGAGCTGGCGTCGGTGATCCGGGTGCGGGCGCTCGCCCTGCACGGGGTCGACTGCGTGATCGGCGCCGGCCCCGGCCCGCTCTCGGCCCGCACGGCGTTGCGGTCCGCCCGGCCAGGGATGACGTGCGCGGTTCCCGAGGGCGGGGTGCGGGAGTTCCTCGCCGACAAGCCGGTCACCGCGCTGCCCGGCGTCGGGACGGCGACCGCCCGCACCCTGTGCGAGTACGGCCTCGACACCCTCGGCCTGGTCGCCGCCGCGCCGCTGTCCACGCTCCAGCGTCTGGTCGGCGCGAAGGCGGGCCGGGAGCTGCAGGAGAAGGCGAGCGGCGTCGACCGCGGCCGGGTGGCGCCCGGCGCCGTTTCGCGGTCGCTGGCCGCCGAGCGCCCCTTCGACCGCGACGAGCTGGACCCCGGCCGGCACCGCCGCGCCCTGCTCGCGGCCGCGGAGGAGCTGGGCGTCCGGCTGCGCGCCGTGGAGAAGGTCTGCGGCACCCTGACCCTCACCGTGCGCTACGCCGACCGGTCCTCCTCCACCCGCAGCCGCACCCTCGGGGAGCCGACCGCGCACTCGGCCGACCTGACGAGGGCGGCGTACGGCCTGTACGGGGCGCTCGGTCTGCAGCGTGCCCGGGTCCGCGCGATCGTCCTGCGCGCCGAGGCTCTCGGCCCCGCAGAACAGGCCTCTCACCAGCTCACCTTCGATCCCGTCGACGAGAAGGCCCGCCGGATCGAGGAGGTCGCCGACCGGCTGCGGGCGAGGTTCGGGCCGGGGGCGGTGAAACCCGGGACGCTGGCGGCGTGAGCCGAACCCGGCCGGGTCCACGGGGTCAGTTGGCCCACGGGGGAGTGATCCGGGTCCCGTCGGCCAGCACCGCCTCCAGGCCGATGGAGGTGGTGACCCAGGAGAGCGCGGTGTGATCGGTCGGGTTCTCGACGGCCAGGGTCGCGCCCGGATTGACGATCAGCGTGTCGCCGGCGGTGATCCGCTCGGTGCGGCCGTCGAGGGTGACGAGCAGCTCGCCGACGAGCAGATGGAAGATCTCCTCCCGGTTGACGGTGTGCGCGGGCGCTTTCGTGCCCGCGGGGATCTCGCCCCGCCAGGCGCAGAGCTCCTTGCTTCCGGTGAGCGGGGTGGCGTACGAGACGAAGCGGGCGCCGTGGATCTCGTGGGTGACGGCCTCCGACGAACGGACGACGGGCATGGGGACTCCTCAAAATGGTCAAGCAGATTGACTAAGTAGGTCAATGGTCAACCTGCTTGACCAGCCTGTCAAGGGTGTTTCATTGCAGCTGTGCAGAACTCCGAAGCTCTCGCCCTGTCCGCCGCCCTGCTCGCCGCCGCCGGTGAGCTCACCCGGCGCATCAACGACGGCGTCGTCGCCCGCGGCTTCGAGGGGCGGCCTTCGTACGGATTCGCCTTCGCCCGGCTGGCTCCGGACGGCGCGACGGTCTCCGAGATCGGCGCCCATCTCGGGGTCACCAAACAGGCCGCGAGCCAGCTCGTCGACGAGCTCGTGCGCAAGGGGTACGTCGAGCGCCGGCCGCATCCCGTGGACGCGCGCGCCCGGCTGATCGTCCTCACCGAACACGGCTGGGAGTGCACCCGGGCGGCGGAGGAGGCGGCGGCCGAGGCGGTGCGGGCGTGGGCCGATGTGCTCGGCGAGGGTGAAGTGCGCGTGTTGTACGACCGTTTGGCGCGCATCGCCCCCTATGGTCCGATCAGGCCGGTCTGGTGACGGATCGTCGGCGGCCCGGGGCGGCGCCGACTATCACTGGAAGTTTTTACTGACGCGTAACTTCACACTTCAGCTACTCGTCCGTAACTTGACAAGTGAACAGCATCCCGTGATCCGGATCACAGGGCGTACGGCCCTCGTACCTCCCTTGAGCCGCAAGGAGATCACCCGATGCTGCCCTGGAATCGTGTGCTCAGACCACTCGCCGCCCTGCTGCTGGCCGCCGCTGCCGCCACCGTCCCCACCGCCGCCGCCCACGCCTCGACCGCCGCGGACGCCACCGCCGCCGCCCCGTCGAGCGGCTGGAACGACTACCGCTGCAAGCCCTCCGCCGCCCACCCCCACCCCGTCGTCCTCGTACACGGCACCCTCGGCAACTCCGTCGACAACTGGCTGGCCCTCGCCCCCTACCTGACGGTCCGCGACTACTGCGTCTTCTCCGTCGACTACGGCCAACTGCCGGGCGTCCCGCTCTTCAACGGCCTCGGCCCCATCGACGAATCGGCCGTCCAGCTCTCCGCCTTCGTCGACAAGGTGCTCGCCGCGACCGGCGCCGCGGAGGCCGACCTCGTCGGCCACTCCCAGGGCGGCATGATGCCGCGCTACTACCTGAAGTTCCTCGGCGGAGCCGCCAAGGTCCACGCCCTGGTCGGGATCGCCCCCGACAACCACGGCACCACGCTCAGCGGACTCACCCGTCTGCTGCCCTACTTCCCCGGCGCCGAGGACCTGCTGACGGCCGCCACCCCGGGCCTCGCCGACCAGATCGTCGGGTCGGACTTCCTCACCGAGCTCAACGAGGGCGGAGACACCGTGCCCGGCGTCCGCTACACCGTCATCGCCACCCGGTACGACGAGGTCGCCACACCGTGGCGCACCCAGTTCCTCAGCGGATCGAACGTGCGCAACGTCCTGCTCCAGGACCTGTGCCCGCTGGACCTCTCCGAGCACCTGGCGATCGGGCTGCTCGACCGGATCGCCTTCCATGAGGTGGCCAACGCCCTCGACCCGGCCCACGCCACCGCCACCACCTGCGCGTCCGTCCTGAGCTGACGCGCAGGTTCGCGTTCGCCGGGGCCTGTCCGGCCTGAGCCGCCGGTCAGGCCCCGGAGTCCGTGTCGTGCGCGCTCTCAGCGGCCGTGCCACCCGGCGGACGCCGCCCGCCGGCGCACCGACGCGAACAGCAGGGCCGCGCCCAGCGCCAGGACGGCCGCGCCGCCCACCGCGAGATACGAGGCGCTGCCGTCCCCGCCGGTCCGCGCGAGACGCTCGCCCGAACCGGCACGGACGTCGGCCGCCCGCGGCGCGTTCGCGGAGGCGCCCGTGGCGTCCCGCGCACCACCGTCGGCGGAGGGCGTGCCGGGGGCCGTCGGGTCCGTCGTCGTGGCCGCGCCGTCGTCGCCGTGCCCGTGGTGCTCGACCGTCGACCGGTCGGCCCCGTCCCGGATCTGCTCCTCGGAGGGCGCGGAGGCGGCCGGCGCGGCACCGTCGCCCGTCCCCGAACCCGAGCCTGCACCCGTCCCCGAACCCGCTCCCGCTTCCGTCCCCGAACCCGCCCCCGCTCCCGCGCCCCCTCCCGGGAACGTGACGTCCGAGCAGGAGTAGAACGCCTCCGGGCTGTCCGAGCGCTGCCACACCGCGTACAGCAACTGCCGGCCCGAACGCTCGGGCAGGGTTCCGGAGAAGGTGGAGAAGCCGCCCGTCGCGACCGGGTCGACCGCCGTCGCCACCGGATGCGCCAGGTCCAGGTCGGACCAGGCCAGTGGCCGGGCCGGGTCGTAACCGGCCTTGGTGAGGTAGACCTTGAAGGTCCCCTTGTGCGGGGCGGTCACGCGGTATCCGAACGTGTACGGGCCGCTGTCGACGGCGGTCGCCGGCCAGTCGGCGCGGGCCAGGTCCAGGCCCTTGAACTCCTCGTTGCCCGCGCTGCACAGCCTGCCGTCCGGGATCAGCTCCTGATGACGGCCGTTGGCGTCGCCGATGCGGATGCCGTTCCAGTCGTACAGCGCCTGGGCGCCGCCCGCCGCGACCGCCGCCCGGCAGGCGTCCGATCTCGGGCTCTGAGGCCCCTGCGCGTAGCACTGCGCGACCCGGCTGACGGGGTCGCCCATCGACCCGTGCGCGGCGGCGGGCGCGGCGGACAGCGCGGCCAGGGCCGGCGCGGCCAGACCGAGACCGACGGCGGCGGCCTTGCGGCGTGCGGGCATGGGGGATCTCCTCGGAACCGGAACAGACGGCGGCGCGTGGTGCACCGGAACCAAGAAACCCCGAAACGGCCCGCCGAGGGCGGTCGGCGGCGATCTTTAGGGCGGCGTTAAGGAAGCGCTGAGCCTGGGATCAGGTAGGCGCACGCCGCACCGTCCGCCCGACGCCCAGGGCCTGGGCGTCGGGCGGCGGCTGCCGTACTTCGGTGGATGCCATGCGCGTGCGTGGGGCCTGCCCGACGCCGGGGGAGTGAACGCGGCCTGAACGGGGCGGGCTCAGCCGTCAGGCCACCAGGTGCGGGCGATGTCCTTGCGCACCTCGGGGCGGCCGGCGGGCCGTTCGTCGGCCTCGTCGCGGATCCTGCGGGATTCCGTCTTCTTCAGGGGCTTCTGCACGGTGGTGCGGCGCATGGCTGCCTCCTTCAAGGACTACCGAGTTCCGCGTTCTCACGGAGGTAGACCCTTTCCGGGAGAGTTCCTCATCAACCCCCGTTCTGTCAGTGGCGGGTGTCACGATTCGACTGTCAGTGGCGGGTGTCACTCTGGGGTACATGAGGGAAAACAGTGACGAAGCCACTTCGCCCGGTGTCGACTGGGACGCGGCGGCGGCCGCGTTCGACGAGGAGCCGGACCACGGCCTGCGCGACCCCGCGGTGCGCGCGGCCTGGTCCCGGCGGCTGCGCGCCTGGCTGCCGGAACGTGCGAGCGACGTGCTCGATCTCGGCTGCGGCACCGGCAGCCTCTCGCTCCTCGCGGCCGAGCTGGGACACCGCGTGACGGGTGTGGATCTCTCCCCGGCCATGATCGACCTGGCCCGCGCCAAACTCGCCGGGCGTGACGCGGTGTTCCTCCACGGTGACGCGGCGGCGCCCCCGGTCGGTGAGGAGCGCTTCGACGTGCTGCTCGTCCGGCACCTGCTGTGGGCGCTGCCCGGCCCCGCCGGCGTCCTGCGGCACTGGCGCGGTCTGCTGCGCCCCGGTGGGCGGCTCGTGCTGGTCGAGGGCGTCTGGGGCGCCGTCACCCCGGTCGGCATACCGGCGGACCGGCTCACCGCGCTGCTGGCCCCCCTGACCGAGCACGCGCGTGTGGAGCGCCTGTCGCAGGACGCGCTGCTGTGGGGCGGCCCGGTGGAGGACGAGCGGTACGCGGTGGTGGCGACGGTATGAGCCGCTGCCGGCCCGGCGGCGGCTTCCCCGCACGGTCGCCGTTCCCGGGCCGCGGGTCACGCCAGCAGCGACTCCAGGCCGCCCTCGGTGCGGGCGAGCGCCTCCAGCTCGTCGAGGGCGGCGAGTGCGGCGGCCGCGGCCCGCGGGTCCCGCCGGGCGAGTCCGCTCTCCTCGAACTCGTCCTCGTCCAGGCGCCGGACGTCCGTGCCGTCGGCGGAGCGCCACAGGTCCAGGTCGAGGTCCTCGACGACGAGCTCCGCGCCGGAGCGCACGGCCGGCCGGGCGATGTCGCAGTACCAGCCCTTCAGGGCTCCGGACGCGGCGCGGACCTCTTTCACCGAGTACCACCGGTCGCGCCAGTAGAACTCGGTGAAGACGTCGCCCGCCTCGAACCGCACGAAGCCGAAGTCGCGCACGCCGTCACCCGCCCACGGGGCGCGCACGGCGATCCGGACGCCGTCGTCGGACAGCAGCCCGGCCGGGTAACGGATCTTCGTCCGCCCGCCCTTGACCAGGACGACGTCCACCACGCCCGTCGGCTCAGCCGACTTCGCGGACATACCGGACCTCCGTCGCGTTGATCTCGTACCCGAACCACCGGTTGACCGCGAGCATCGGCCCGTTGTCCGCGTCGTTGGCGGTGTACGCCCGCGTGTACCCGGCTGCGCGTGCGCGGTGCAGGGAGTCGTTCTTGACGAGCTTGGCCAGGCCCCGGCCGCGGTGCTCGCGGACGGTGCCGGTCATGCCGGTGCTGTAGCGCCCGGCGCCGTCGGTGTGGGCCACGCTGAACGCGACGGGACGGCCGTCGGCCACGGCGACCGAGGACAGCTCCAGATCGAGGTGGGGGTGTTTCCAGTACTCGGCGATCCACGCCTCGTAGTCCGTGAACTCGGTGGGGATGTCTCCCGGTTCGTCGGAGCCCGCCTCCGCGTCGAGGGTGAACAGCGGTCGCGGGTCGTCCGCGAAGTCTGCCGCCGTGCGCAGTTCGACGTCCGCCGGCGGCTTGTGCAGCGGCGGCAGCTCGGTGTGCTCCAGGTCCAGCACCAGGAAGTGCCCGGAGCGGCTCGCCCGGTAGCCGTGCCGCTCGGCGAAGGCGCGGTTGCCGGGCTCGTCCAGGACCCAGGCGAACAGCTTGGTCGCCCCCTGCGCCGTCAGGTGCTCCTCGGCGGCGCGCACCAGCAGCGTGCCCGCGCCGCGCCGGGTGCGGGCCGGGTCCACGTACAGGTTGAGCCAGCCCTGACCCGGCTCCGGGCTGTCGTGCGCGAGGCCGACCTGGGCCGTGCCGACGACCTCACCGTCCTCCTCGGCGACCAGCGCGCGGAAGCGGGCGGCGGCCGGGGTCAGGGCGAGGTGGTGGAGCACGGACGCCCGGCTGAAGTACACGTACGGCAGCGCGGCGTGCCGGACGCGGACGAAGCCCTCGATGTCGGCGTCTGCGCCGGGGTGAAGATCGCGCACGATGACGGTCATGTGGGCCCACGCTAGGAGAGGCGGCCCGCGGGTGCCTCCCATTTTCCGGCGGGTACGGGACAATCGGGCCCGTGACCTTGAAGATCCACATCGATGAGAGTGCCGCGCCCTACGAGCAGGTCCGGGCGCAGATCGCCGAGCAGGCGCGGTCGGGAGAGCTGCCCGTCGGGTACCGGCTGCCGACCGTGCGGGGCCTGGCCGAGACGCTGGGCCTCGCCGCGAACACCGTCGCCAAGGCCTACCGGGCGCTGGAGACGGACGGGGTGATCGAGACCCGGGGACGCAACGGCACCGTCGTCGCCGCCGCGGGACCGGCGGCGGAGCGCGAGGCCGCGGCCGCCGCACAGGTGTACGCCGAACGGGTGCTGCGGCTGGGGCTCAGCGAGGAGCAGGGGGCCGCCGCCGTCCGGGAAGCGCTGCGGGCGGCCTACCGGGCGTGATCACCGGCGCGCGGCGAGCCCGCGCGGGGTGCGCGTCACCGTCAGCCCCGCCCGTGCCGCCGTCCGCCCGAACAGGGCCGCGTCCGCCACCGCCGCGCCGCCGGGATCGTTGTTGAAGTACGCGTAGACGTCGGCGTCGTCCGGCCAGGTCGTCGCGATGCGGTCCAGCCAGGTCTCCAGGGCCCGGCGGCCGTAGTGCGGCCAGGGGTGGGCGCGCCCCTGGTGGAAGCGGACGTACCCCCAGTCGGCGGTCCGCCACAACGGGGTCACCGGGCGGGAGCGGCTGTCGGCCCAGCACAGGGCCGCGCCCCGGGACCGCAGGACCTCCCGCACCCGCGGCGTCCACCACGACGCGTGGCGCGGCTCGACCGCGACCCGGGCGGCCGGCGGGAAGCAGGCCAGACAGGCGTCGAGCAGCGCGGGGTCGGCCCGCAGGGTCGGCGGCAGCTGGAGGAGGACCGGGCCGAGGCGGCCGCCGAGGCCCGCGGCGTGGGTCATCAGACGGTGCACCGGCTCCTCGGGGTCCTTCAGCCGCTTGACGTGCGTGAGATAGCGGCTCGCCTTCACCGCGACGGTGAAGTCCGGCGGGACGCGCTCCGCCCAGGACGCGAACGTCTCCCGGGACGGGAGCCGGTAGAAGGCGTTGTTGATCTCCACGGTGGCGAAGTGTCCGGTGTACTCCTCCAGCCACCGCCGTACGGGCACGTCGGCCGGATACAGGACGTCCTTCCAGTCCTTGTACTGCCAGCCCGACGTGCAGCGTCATACCTCCATCAGAACACCCGAAGCCCTATCGCGGGCCGCGCGGGGCGGCCGGGTGCTCAGAGGTACAGCCCCGCGTCCGCCACCCCGCGCGGCTCCGGCAGCGCGGTGGGGGAGATGCCGCGGCGCAGCGCGTACAGCTCCGCGAGCGTCGCGCCCTCTCGGCCCACCCCCTCCTCCGTGCCCAGCCAGTCCACGGCCTCGCGGCGGGTCAGCGCCCCCACCTCGATCCGGGCCAGACAGCGGCCGGGGCGGACCACGGCGGGGTGGAGGCGCTCCAGGTCCTCGTTGGTGGTGACGCCGACCAGGACGTTGCGGCCCTGACCGAGCAGGCCGTCGGTCAGGTTCAGCAGCCGGGACAGCGCCTGGCCCGCCGTGTGCTTGGCCTCGCCGCGGATCAGTTCGTCGCAGTCCTCCAGGAGCAGCAGCCGCCAGCGGCTCTTGCCGGCGCCGTCCTCCTCGCCGATCGCGATGTCCATCAGATAGCCGACGTCCGAGAACAGCCGCTCGGGGTCCAGCACGCAGTCCACCTGGCACCACTCCCGCCAGGAACGGGCCAGGGTGCGCAGCGCGGACGTCTTTCCGGTGCCGGGCGGGCCGTGCAGCAGGAGCAGCCGGCCGGCGATGGTCTCCGGGGTCGTGCCCATCAGACGGTCCATCGCCTCGGCGACGGGGGCCGTGTAGTTGGGGCGGACCTCGTCCCAGGTGCCCGCGGAGATCTGGCGGGTGGTGCGGTGCGGGCCGCGCCGCGGGGAGACGTACCAGAAGCCCATGGTCACGTTCTCCGGCTGGGGCTCGGGTTCGTCCGCCGCTCCCTCCGTGGCCTCGTCGAGCACCTGCGCGGCCAGTTCGGCGGTGGTCGCGGTGACCGTGACGTCGGCGCCGCGGTTCCAGCGGGAGATCAGCAGCGTCCAGCCGTCGCCCTCGGCCAGGGTGGCGCTGCGGTCCTCGTCGCGGGCCACGCGCAGCACACGCGCCTGCGGCGGCAGCAGGGTCGCGCCGGAGCGCACGCGGTCGATGTTCGCCGCGTGCGAGTACGGCTGCTCGCCCGTCGCGAAGCGGCCGAGGAACAACGCGTCGACGACGTCGGACGGGGAGTCGGAGTCGTCGACGGTGAGCCGGATCGGCAGTGCGTCGTGTGGGAGTGCGGACATGCCGCCATGATCCGGCACGAGGCCTCCCTGCGCACCCGGTTTCCGAGGTGCGCGCGGTGTGTCGGTTGTGTCGGATTCGCCTGTTCGATCCGTTCCGTCCCCGGCGGGCTGGGGGTGGACTCGGACCGGGCGCGAACGTCCGGTATCAGGTGTTTCCTGACGCTGCGTCCGCTCGGTTTCTGACTCTCCGTCTGTTCGGCGTTACAGAACGGTGTACTCCGTCGGCGGCAAAGTTGGCATGGACACTTCCCGTCAACACGCGTAGTTGCTACGACAGTCATGGCAGAGATCCTGCTAAAGGGAGGTTCCATGAGACGTTCCCGACTTGTCGTATTCGTCAGCTCAGTCCTCCTCGCCGCCGGCGCCGCCCTCACCGGGGCGATCCCCGCGCAGGCGTCCCAACTCGCCGCCGGCGGCGGCTATGTGGCGCTCGGTGACTCCTACTCCTCCGGTGTCGGAGCGGGCAGCTACATCAGCTCCAGCGGCAGCTGCAAGCGCAGCACCAAGGCGTACCCCTACCTCTGGAACGCCGCCCACGCCCCGTCCTCGTTCACCTTCGCGGCGTGTTCAGGCGCTCGTACGGGTGATGTTCTGGCCGACCAGCTCGGCGGCCTGAACGCCTCCACCGCTCTGGTGACCGTCACCGTCGGCGGCAACGACGCGGGCTTCGCCGACGTCATGACGACCTGCGTCACCAGCTCCGACAGCACGTGTCTGTCCCGCATCGACACCGCCAGGGCGTACGTCGACTCGACGCTCCCCGGCAAACTCGACACCGTCTACTCGTCGATCCGCGACAGGGCCCCGAACGCGCGCGTCGTCGTCATCGGCTACCCGCGCTTCTACCGGCTCGGCACGGTCTGCCTGGGGCTGTCCGAGGCGAAGCGCTCCGCCATCAACGGCGCCGCCGACTACCTGGACGCCGCCACCGCACGGCGCGCCGCCGCCCACGGCTTCGTCTTCGGCGACGTCCGCGGTTCGTTCGGCGGCCACGAGATCTGCTCGGGCAGCTCCTGGCTGCACAGCCTCAACCTGCTCAACATCGGCGAGTCCTACCACCCGACCGCGTCCGGTCAGTCGGGCGGCTATCTGCCGGTTCTGAACAGCGCGGCCTGATCCGCGCCGGGCCTGACGCACCGCACCGGTCGTCAGGCCCGGTTCACTCCGAGGGCGAGGGCGAGGGAGTGGCCTCGCCCGACGGGGACTCCGCCGCCTGGCAGGTGACCGAGAACGGCACCGAGGCGGACGTCGTCTTCACCGGATCACGCACCTCGACGGCGATCGCGTTCTCGTACGTCCCGCTCTCCGCGTACGTCGACACGATCACCTTGTCCTGCTTGGACTTCCCGCCGTCCGACGTGAACTCGAGCGTCTTCCAGGTCTGCCCGGACAGCTCGCCGTCCTTCGACACCCAGCGGTACGACACCGTCTCCGGCAGCTGCCCCACCGTGATCGTCGCGGTGAAGGCGGGCGCGTCGGCGTCCTTCGGCGGGCAGTCGCCGGAGTACTCCGTGTGCGCGCCCGTCACGGTGACCGAGACGGTCTGCTTCGGCGCCTCGGAGCTGGCGCTCGGGCTCGGACTGGGCGACTCGGCCTGCGCGCTGGTCTCCGGCTGTGTCTGCGGCGAACTCGCCACCCCCGAGGCGCTGTTGGTGACCCCGCCGGACCCGCTCTTGTCGCCGTCGTCGTGGTTCAGCAGCCCGTAGGTCAGCCCCGCGACCGCCAGCGCCAGCGCGAGCACGCCCACGACGAGGACCGTGCCGGTCCGCCGGCCTCGGTCCGGCTCCCCGGCGGCCGTCGACGACGTGGCCGGCGGCGTGGTCGACCAGGGCTGGGGCGGGGTCGCGGCGGTCGACGCATGCCCCACCGGTTCGCCGCGGGGCGCGGGCGTCGGCGGGAACGCCGTGTACGGCGCCGTGCGGGCCCCGTCGGTGCGGAAGTCGCCTCCTCCGGAGGGTGTGCCCCCGGCGGCGACGAGCCGCAGGTCCTGCTCGGCACGGTCGGCCGGCAGCCGCTCGGCCGGGTCCTTGCGCAGCAGCCCCTCGATCACCGGCGCCAGTGGACCGGCCCGCCGCGGCGGCGGCAGCTCCTCGTCCACGATCGCGCGCAGGGTGCTCAGCGGAGTGTCGTGGCGGAAGGGGGAGTTGCCCTCGACCGCCGCGTACAACAGCACGCCCAAGGACCACAGGTCCGACTCGGGCCCCGGCGTGCGCCCCAGCGCCCGCTCCGGCGCGAGGAACTCGGGGGAGCCGATGACCTCGCCGGTCATCGTCAGCGCGGAGGTGCCCTCGACGGTGGCGATGCCGAAGTCGGTGAGCACCACCCGGCCGTCGTTCGACATCAGCACGTTCGCCGGCTTCACGTCCCGGTGCAGCACCCCGGCCTCGTGCGCGGCCCGCAGCGCGGCCAGCACCTCGGCCCCGATGTGCGCGGCCCGCGCCGGCTCGACCGGGCCCTGCGCGTCCAGCAGGTCGGCGAGGGAGATGCCGTGCACGATCTCCATGACGATCCACGGCCGCCCGTCCTGGGTGGCCACGTCGTACACGGTCACGACGTTCCGGTTCGCGACCCGGGCCGCGGCCCAGGCCTCGCGCTCCAGCCGGGCGTACAGCCGCTCGACGTCCGAGGCCGCCAGCCCGTGCGGGGCCCGGACCTCCTTGACGGCGACCTCGCGGTGCAGCACCTCGTCCCGGGCCCGCCACACCGTGCCCATGCCGCCCTCGCCGAGCGGCGTCAGCAGCCGGTACCGGCCCGCGATCAGACGTTCACTGCCCGGTTCTTCGGTCACCGCGCCCCCATTTCGCTCTTCGCATCCGGGCGAAAGCCTCCGCAACCCCACAAACGTAGCTCAGCCGAGTACGGATGCGGCCCCCTTGAGCACCAGTCCGGCGCCGAGGGCGACCACGAGGAACGCGGACCACAGGGGCAGATTGCGGCGGACGAGGGTCACGGCCGGGTGGCCCGTCCAGCGCGGCTGCCGCTCCAGCAGGCGGGTCGCCCCGGCGCCCAGCCGGACGACGGCGAACCCGGCGGCGGTCAGGGTCAGCGCGAGCCCGACGCCGTACGCGACGACGAGCAGCAGCCCGAACCAGGCGTGGCCGAGCGCGGCCGCGCCGACGAGCACGACCACGGCGGACGGACTGGGCACCATGCCTCCGGCGAACCCGAGGAGCAGCGTCCCGCGGAGCGTGGGGGCGACGGCGTGGGTGTGGGTGCGGCCACCGTGGGAGTGCGTGTGGCCCCCGTGGGTGTGCGGACGGCCGTGATCGTGGTGGTGGTCGTGGTCGTGTTCCTGCGCGTGCCCGTGGTCGTGGTCGTGACTGTGCCCGTGGTCGGCGTCGTGATGGGCATGGGTGTGCGGGGTGGTGGCCCCGACCAGGGCGAGTTGACGCTCGGTGGTCTTCGCGGGCTCATGGGGGTGCGGGTGGTCGTGACCGTGGCCCTCGCCGTGCGGGTGGTCGTGACCGTCGCCGTGCGGGTGCGGGTGGTCGTGGCCGTGCGGGGCGTCCGGGCCTCGGCCGCGCCATGCGCGGCGGGCGAGGGTCGCGCCGGCGAAGAGCACCAGCGCCCCGCTCGCCAGCCCCAGCCAGGCGATCACCGACGGCGCCGCGGCCGAACCGGCGGTGACGAGCAGGCCGAGCGCGACGACGCCCAGGGTGTGCGTGACGGTGACGGAGGCGGCGAGCGGGAGGACGTCCTTCATGCGTGCCTTGCCGCCCCGCGCGGCCGCCGTCGCCGCCATGATGGTCTTGCCGTGCCCGGGCGCGACGGCGTGCATCGCGCCGAGGACCACGGCGATCACCAGGGCAAGCGCGGCGAAGCCGACGGTGAGGTCCTGCCGGGCGACCAGGTCGTCCAGCGCCCGGGTCCACCGGTCCGCGCCGCGGGGCAGCACGGACGCGGCCGGCGCGTCCCGGCTCTCCTCGACGAGAGCCGCGCCGCCGGGCCGCACCGTCACGGACGCGGTCGCGGTGTCCGCCGGCGAGGACAGCAACTCCTTGGGATACGTGGTCAGCTCGTGCGAGACCGACTTCTTCGGCACGTCGGATCCGGTGAGCGTCATCCGGTCGCCGCGCGCGGTGATCTCACGCCAGCCGGGTCCGGTGGAGGCGCCCTCGCTGTGGAAGGCGAGGGCGACGGTGCTCTCGTCGGGCAGCGGGGCCGTCAGCCGGCACTCGACGCGGAGCGTGTCGAGGCCCGCCTGACCGGGCCGCACGACCGCCTTGCTCGTGCCCGCGGTGAGCGTCACGGGCCGGCCGTCGACGGTGAGCCTGCTGCCGGTGGCGGCGGTGGCGCAGCGCTCCCGGGCCCAGGCGTCCATCCCCAGCCGCTCGATGTCGGGCTTGGCCTGGGTCGCCGGGATCTCGGCGAGGTCCTCGACGTGGTCGACGCGCAGCTGCCCGGGGGCGGCGACGAGTCCGTCGTACCGGTTGACGGTGAAGTTGCCGAGGGGGTGCGCGCTCGCGGCGGCGGAAGGAACCAGCACGAGCGCGCACCCGGCCGTGAACACGGCCGCGCAGGAGGCGAACAGACGACGTGAGATCACTTGGTCGCCTCCAGCGACTTGAGCGCCGTACGGGCCTCGCGGGCGCCCAGCACGGAGAAGCCGGGATTCAGCTTCAGGGCGGCGGAGAGGTGGGTACGGGCGTCCTGCGGATGGCCGGTCGCCTTCTCGATCACACCGAGGTGGTACAGGAAGGACGCGTTGCGGTAACCGGTGGCCGTGGCCTGTCGGGCGTAGGGGAGGGCCTCGGCGTCCTTGCCGTTGACGTGCAGAGCCCAGGCGAGGGCGTCCGCGGTGTGCACGGTGTGCCGGCGGGACCAGTCGTCGCGGGCCGCCCGCAGGGCCGTGGCCCGGTCGCCGTGGTCGGCGGCGGCGAGCGCGGTGTCGAGGTCGGCGTTGACGCCGTTGGCGCGGGCGATGGCGGTCCAGGCGTCGACCAGGGCGTACTGGTCGGCGGCCTTCGCCGCGTCCTGGGCCCCGCCCCGGGCCTCGTACAGCTCGCCGAGTTCGACCAGCGGGCCGGGCAGCGGGTAGCGGGCGACGATGAGTTCCAGTCCCTTGACGGCCTCCGCCTGGTGTCCGCTCGCCGCCTGGGCGCGGGCGCGGCCTTCCAGCGCGGGGAGGTAGTTCTCGTCGGCGGCGAGGGCGCGGGCGTAGTGGGTGAGGGCTGTCGCGTAGTCGCCCTGGTTCCAGGCGAGTTGCCCGAGCTGGGCGGCGACGTAGGCGATGTCGCCGGGCGAACTGGACGCGGCCAGCGCCCGCTCCAGGACCCGGCGGGCGGTGGTGACGTCGCCGCGCAGCTCGTGGACGTAGGCGTAGCGGGTGAACACCGGCACCCCGGGCCTACGCCGGTCCGCCGTGCGGACCGCGGCGTCGGCGTCGTCATAGCGGCCGAGCTCGACCAGGGCGTCGATCCGGGAGCTCAGGGCGCGTTCGTTGTAGGGGTTCTGCTTCAGCGTCCGGTCGGCGAAGGCCAGGGCGCCGGCGAAGTCGTGGCGCGCGGCGGCGAGGGCGGCCCGGCCGGCCAGGGCCTGGTCGTTGTCGGCGCGCAGGGCCAGGGAGCGCTTGAGGGCCTGCTCGGCCTGCGGGTAGCGGGAGGGGTCGCCCTTGGTGCGGGCCTGCTCGACGTAGGCGAGCCCGAGGGTGGCCCAGCCGCCGAAGTCACGGGGCTGTGCGCGCAGATGGGCCTGCAGGGCGGTGATGCTCGCGTCGAGGTCGCCGCCGGCGAGCAGCCCGGGGGAGACCGCCGCGGCCGCCGACACGGGCACCCCGCGCTGTTCGTGCACCGCCCCGAGCGCGACCGCCCCGGCGGTGAGCGCGACGGCCAGCATGGCGGCGCACGCCCCGAGGTGCACGGCCCGCCAGCGACGGCCCGCAGCGCCCACCCGCCGCACGGCGGCGACCCGCTCGTCACCGCCGTGCGGCGCCGCCTCGGCCGGCCGGGTGGGCTTACCGGACTCGCGGGCTTCGGTCTCCGTCACCCGCGTGGGCTCGTCGGAGTCGAGGGCTTCGGTCTCCGCCTCGGCCACCGGAGCGGGCTCCCCGGACCCGGGGGCTTCGGCGGGCTTACCGGACTCGCGGGCTTCGGTCTCCGTCACCCGCGTGGGCTCGTCGGAGTCGAGGGCTTCGGTCTCCGCCTCGGCCACCGGAGCAGGCTCCCCGGACCTGCCGGAGTCGCGCGCCTCGGCTTCGGCCTCTGCTTCGGATGCGGAGCCGGTGGTCCCGGTCCCGGGCACGTCGTCCCCGCTCGTGGCGCGCCGGGCCTCCGGCTCCGGCGCCGGCCGGCCCGTGCCGGGCTCCGGTCGCCGTGCCTGAGGTGCCGGCCGGCCGGCATCCGGGTGCCCGGGCTGCTCGCGCTCGCCGTCGTTCGTCCGCGGGGACATGCCCTCTCCTAGGTCGCCTGGATGGTTCGGTCTGCCGGTGTGGGGGTGTGGGGGTGGCGCGGCCCGCGCCGTGGGGGATGAGTTACGCGGGCCGCGCCAGTCGGTGGGGCAGGGCCGGGGAGCGCAGGATTCTCCCCGACCCGCTCAGGGAGGGCCTAGTAGGCCCTGCGCCGTCCGCGCCACCACATCAGGCCGCCGCCGATGAGGAGGATGCCCGCAGCGCCGGCGCCCGCGGAGGAGGCGATCAGCGCGGTGTTGCTCTCGGAGCCCGTCAGGGCGTCGCCGAGCTGGCTGCGCACGTCGGCGCCGCTCTTGGCGGACGCGCCGCGCGAGCCCTCGGTCGGCAGGGCCACGTACGGGAAGGACTTCTCGAAGTTCTTGTCGTTCTTGTCGACGGCGTCGCCCAGGTCGTTCTTGGAGCCGACCAGTTCACCCTCGACGACCTGCAGGGAGGCGTCGATGACGTCGTCGGTGAGGCGACGGCCGTTCGGGAAGCCCGCGTTGTCGCCGTCCAGGACGCCGAGCCGCTTGGGGCTGGCGGTCGGCTTGATGGAGGTGTTGAGGCGCAGCTCCTCCGACGGCGTCACGTAGGGCGGCTGGTTGAGGCCCTTGACGCCCTTCAGGAACACGTCGACGAGGTCGTTGCGCGGCTCGGCCGGCGCCTTGATCTTGTAGATCGCCTCGATGAGCTTGGGCAGCTCGGGGTTGGTGACGTTCTTCAGGAACTGGCCGTCGTCCTTCGGCTGGGACGCGTTGAACCGGTCCTTGTCCTTGATCGGGTTGACGACCTCGTTGACCAGCGGGTTGCCCAGGCGGGAGACCTGTGTGTAGTAGCCCTGGGCGTTCTCGCGCTGGGTGGTCGACCAGATGCCGACGATCGGCTGGTTCTTGTGCTCGATGATCATGTCGCTCGGGACCTGCAGCGCGATCGAGTTGACGTTGTAGCCCTTGAGCGTGTCGTTGCCGACCTCGGAGAGGTCACCGCCGTACAGCAGGTCGAAGACGCGCAGGTCCAGGAAGAACGGGTCGTCGGCCTGACCGGCGAAGGTCTTGGCGCCGTTGGGCAACTTGTAGATCGCCTGGTCGCGCAGCTTCTTGTAGTTCGGCATCGACGCCTTGCCCACGTTCGACGGCGCCACCGGCACGTCGTCCGCGATCTTCGTCCTGTGCGCGACCTTCCCCTTCTTCAGCTTGAGCAGCTCGAGGTCGTACGTCTGCGTGACGTTCAGGTCGGGGTCGTACAGACTGTCGACGGCGCCCGTGTTGTAGAGGAACGTCTTCTTGTTCTTCACGTGCGTCTTGAACGTGTAACGGAAGGTCAGGTCCTCCTTCGCGTCACCGTTGTTGTCGATGTGAAGGTCGTACTGGGCGTCCTCGGCGAACGGGAAGAAGTTCGGCCCGCCGGCCGGCTCCTCGAACGGGATCCAGTTGGCGACGATCGTCGTCGTACCCGCGTGGTCGGGACTGACGAACGCGTACACGTCCGTGTTGTCGTACTGCGGCGTCCCCGAGATGAGAGGAGCCTCACGGTGGCTGGACGCGTATGCGGCCCCCGGTGCCAGCGTGGCGGCGCCGGCGGCTGCGAGCCCCCCGGCGGCCAACGCACCGCATATGAGGGTCGCGACGCTCCTGCGTCCGTTGCCGCTCCTGGAGATAGCTGTCATGCCGTCCGTCCTCTGTGCCAAGTTGCCTGACGGACAGTGATACGGAGCGGAGGGGGGTTTCGGATTGGTCGAAACCAAAAAACTTTTAATTTCCTGCTCACCCGCGTTTTCGGCGCTCCCATACGTACCCCCTCACCGGAGGTGTGTGCGTTGCGGATGCCGGGTGTGACGGGACGGTCAGGGTGTGGCGGCCGCAGGAAGGGGGACGGCATGGAGGCGGACGAGCTTCTGGTGCTCGTGGCAGGAGGCGACCAGACGGCCTTCGAACAGCTCTACGGGCTGGTGTCCGGGCCGGTGTTCGGGCTCGTCCGGCGCGTCGTGCGGGATCCCGCGCAGTCGGAGGAGGTCGCGCAGGAGGTCCTTCTGGAGGCCTGGCGCTCCGCCGGCCGCTTCGATCCGAGCCGCGGCAGCGCCCTCTCCTGGATCCTCACCCTCGCGCACCGCCGCGCCGTCGACCGGGTGCGCAGCGCCCGCGCCGCCGTGGACCGCGAGCAACGCGAGGGACGCCGCTACCACGACCCCGCCTTCGACCAGGTGACGGAGGAGGTCGAGGCCGGACTGGAACGCGAGTGGGTGCGCCGCTGCCTCGGCCGCCTGACGGCTCTTCAGCGGCAGTCCGTCACCCTCGCCTACTACGACGGCTACACGTACCGTGAGGTGGCCGACCGGTTGTCGTTGCCGCTGGGCACGGTCAAGACACGGATGCGCGACGGACTCACGCGGCTGCGCGACTGCCTGGGAGGCGCCGTATGAGCATCCTCGGGATCTTCCGCCGGGAGGATCTTCACTCGCTGGCCGCCCCCTACGCGCTCGACGCACTCGAAGGGGACGAGCGGCGCCGCTTCGACAAGCATCTGAAGACCTGTGAACGCTGCTCGGCCGAGGTGCGGGCGCTGACCGAGGACGCGGTGCGGCTCGCCTGGTCGACCGCCGCCCCGCCGCCGGCCGCCCTGCGCGACCGGGTGCTGGCCGCGGTGCAGAGAACCCCGCAGGAGTCCTCGCGCGCCCCGGCCCGGGAGCACGCGCCCCAACTGCCCCCGCACGTCTGGGGCACACGACCACCGCCCAAACGCTCCCGAGCGCCCCGCGCGCGCCGCCCGCTGTTCGTGCCGTTCGCGACGGCCACCGCCGCCGCGGCCCTCGTCGTCGCCTCGCTGTTCGCCGTCCAGGCGGACCGCACCCGGGACGAGCTGAACGCCGAGCGCACCCAGGCACGTGAGATCGCCCACGTTCTCGCAGCTCCCGACGCCCGGGCGAGCACCGGACGGGACGCCCGGGGCCGCAGTATCGGAGTGATCGCTTCCGCTGCGGACGGCGAGGCGATCGTGACCTTGAGCGGCTACGGCGATCTTCCGGCCGGGCAGGTGCATCAGCTGTGGCTCATGCGCCCCGGCGCGCAACCGCGCTCCCTGGGGCTCTTCGCGAGCGACACGCCCTTGGTCGCCAGCGGTCTCGACAAGGCCGCGACGTCACTCGCTGTGACCGTCGAGCCCGACGGGGGATCGCCGCAGCCCACTACACAGCCGGTTGTCCAACTCACCCTGAAATCGGTCGGATTCGGAGAGTGATCGGGGAGGCGTCGTCAACCCCCTTACGGGGAAGGTGAATCCTGTGAGCTCGATACATGTGTGCCGCGACGGGGCGATAGGGTTACCCTGCCCGGGCCGGGTGGACTCGTACGGGTGGGGAGTGACATGGAACAGATAACGATGCACAGCAGGGCTAGGGTCCCCGCAATCACCTGCGGGAGCAGCGCGACCAGTTCGCGGCTGGACCGACATCTCTCGGTACTGGCGGGTCCCGCCATTCCGCAGCGCGAGACGCTCGAGGCGACCTCGCTCATGCGGGAGCTGACGGCCCGTGAGCCCGTACAGAACGCCGGCTCGACGACGGTGCGAGCACGGGTGAGCCGCGTCTCGCTCTTCGCCCCCCTGCGCCGCCTGCGCCGCTCGCTCTTCGGCGGGCACAAGCACTGACCGTCCGGCCCGCCCGTATGTACTGAGTCCCGCGCTCAGGCGGTCACACCGTCCCGGCGCAGCGCTGCGATCTCCTCGTCCGTCATCCCCACGGCACGCAGCACTGCTTCGGTGTGCTCCCCGAGCGCGGGCACGTCCCCCATCGGCGCCTCCGTCCCACCCGGCAGCGTGATCGGGGGCAGCAGCGCCCGCAGCGGTCCGACCGGCGTCCCCACCTCTCGCCACCGCTCACGGGCCGCCAGCTGCGGATGTTCCGCGACCGCGGGCAGATCCCTCAGGCGTGCGCAGGCGATGCCCGCGTCCTCCAGCCGCGCCACCGCCTCGTCGGCGCCCAGCGCGCAGAGCGCCATTGCCACCAGCGCGTCCGTGCGTTCCCGGTTCGTCACCCGTGCCGCGTTCGTCGCGTACGCCGGGTCCATGCCCAACTCGGGTCGGCCGATGACCTGTTCGGCCAGCCGCCGCCACTCCCGGTCGTTCTGCACCGACAGCAGCACTCCTGCGCCGTCCGCCGTCGGGTAGGCGTCGTAGGGCGCGATCACCGCGTGCGCGAGACCGGTGCGCCGCGGGGGTACGCCCCCGTGCATCGTGTGATGGAGCGGATGCCCCATCCACTCCGCCAGCGACTCCAGCATCGACACCTCCACCGGGCCGCCCCGCCCCGTCGTGCCCCGCCGCACCAGCGCGGCCAGCACGCCCGAGAAGGCGTACATGCCCGCGGCGATGTCCGCCGCCGGGATGCCCGCCTTGACCGGCTGCTCCGGGGTCCCGGTCACCGACACCAGTCCGGCCTCGCACTGCACGAGCATGTCGTACGCACGTTTGTCCGCGTAGGGGCCGCCGGCGCCGTAGCCGGAGACGTCGACCGCCACGAGCCGCGGGTGCGCCGCGCACAGGGTGGCCGCGTCCAGGCCGAGCCGGGCCGCGGCCCCCTGCGCCAGGTTCTGCACGAACACGTCCGCGCCGGCGATCAGCCGGCGCACCACGGCCAGGCCGCGCGGATCCTTCAGGTCCAGCGCGATCGACTCCTTGCCGCGGTTGCACCACACGAAGTGCGAGGCGAGGCCGCCGGCGGCGGTGTCGTAGCCGCGCGCGAAGTCGCCGCCGTCGATCCGCTCGACCTTGATCACCCGGGCGCCGAGGTCGGCGAGCTGCCGGGTCGCGAACGGCGCCGCGACGGCCTGCTCGACCGCGACGACGGTGAGCCCCTCGAGGGGCAGCGGCTCCGGCCGGGGCTCCGGCCGGGACGGGGGACGAGGCGTGTGCTGGGGCTGGGGCGGCTGGTCCATGGGGTGGATCATGACCTCCGTCCGCCCGGTCTGTCATGCGGGAGCCGGGCAGGTCCGGGCCGGACGGACCCGCGTACCGGCGCTAGATGAGGGCGAACTGGCCTTCCGGTCCCTCCTCGTGGTGGTCGAGGACCGTCGCCGGGTGACGTGCCGCGTCCGGGACCGGCAGGACGCCCGCCGCGCGCAGCTCCGCCGTGGTGACCGTGTCCGGTTCCGCCGCGGCCGACTCGGCCCGCCGTGCGCCGACTTCCGCGAGCAGCGCCAGCACCGTGATCAGTTCCAGGAGTTCCGAGGTCCACGACTGCTGCCAGGCCGCGGGGCGGATCGCGGCCAGCGTCCCCGGCTCGGCCTCCTGGGCCGTCCGTGCCGCGAACCAGCGCTCCAGGACCCGGACCCCGGGCTCCGACTCGGCGTCCCACGCCTCGGGCGGGACGGGCGACACCCGGCCGTCGTCCAGCCGGAGCGTCTCCTCGTCGCGGTCGTACCGCAGGGTGAGCGGGCGGGCCGGGATCGGGGCGCGGACGTAGGGCCGGCGGCCGCCGGGCAGTTTGGGCCGCTCGCCGTGCCGCCGCAGCAGCCACAGCACGCGACGGCCCGACTCGACGCCGTGCGCCCACAGCTCCCGGTCCCGGGTGAGCGGGACGGTGAGATCCGGGCGGACGGCGGTGAGGGTCCACGCCAGGAAGTCCACCGGATCGGGGGAGTGGCCCAGCCGGCGCAGCAGGTCGGGCAGGCCGGGCGCCAGGTTCGGCTCCACGCCGCCCGGCCGCCGGTACAGCGGCCGGATGCGGCCCGGCCGCAGCAGGGGCAGCACGGAGGTCGCCAGCAGGGGGCGCGTCGCCGTCTGCGGCGTCTCCACCACGAACACCTGGGCGTCGTCCGCGACCCTCCACAGCTCCGGGCGGGCGGTGTCGAGAAGACGGTGATCGGGGATCAGCCACTGCTCGTCGAAGGGCGCCGCCAGCACCCGTACGGGCTCGGGGCAGGGGCCGACGGCGCGGGCCAGCCGTTCGGTGCCGCCGGACCGGCCGGGCAGCTGCCCGACCGCCGTGTACAGGGTGCGTGAGCGCGTCGGCTCGAAGAGGGCCTCGCGGTCGGGGCCCTCGGCCTTCAGCAGCGCGTCCCAGCGGGCCTTCAGGGACGCCGGGTCGGGCGCCGTCGGCCACCCCCGACCGAGCCGCGGCGGTGCGACGGACCACGGCATGAGGTCCGCAAGCTGCGGAGCGTCGTCGGGCGTCACGCCGGGCATCGTACGACGGCTCGCGGACCGCGTGGCACGGTGCGTCACGTCGCGTCGAGGGTGACCGTGAAGGAGAAACGGTCGCCCCGGTAGTGGATGACGGCCGCGTCCAGGGCCCGGCCGTCGGAGTCGTAGGTGACGCCCGTGTAGTGCAGGATCGGGCTCAGCAGCGGGACCCGGAGCAGCTGCGCCGTCTCGGGGTCCGCGAGCCGCGCCTCCACCGTGTCGGTGATGCGGCCGATGTCCACGCCGACGACGTCCCGCAGCACCTTCGTCATCGGCCAGCGGACCAGGTCGTCCGGGTCGATGCGGGCGGCGAGCTCGGGACGGACGTAGTTGCGGGCGTGGTTGGTGGGCTCGCCCGTCTTCTCGTCGCTTCGCAGGCGGTGGTACGTCCCCACCTCCGCGAGGTCCGGGAAGTGCTCGGCGACCTCGGCGGGGACGGCCGCCCGGCCGTGGTCCAGCAGCTCGGTCGCCATCCCGGACTGCTGGGCCACGATCGCGTCGACCGAGCCCAGCAGCCGGACCGGGGCCCCGCGCCGCGCCGTGGGCTCGATGAACGTGCCCCGGCGGCGGTGCCGGGTGATCAGCCCCTCGTCCTCGAGCTCCTTCAGGGCCTGCCGCATGGTCAGCACGCTCACCCCGTAGTGCCCGGCCAACTGCTCCTCCGTCGGCAGCCGCAGGGGGTCCCGGGGCGAGCGGCCGAGTATCGAGGCGCGCAGCGACTGCGACACCTGGTACCAGAGCGGCAGCTTTCGGGTGAGGACGATCGAGTCCGGGGCGAAGGAGGTCACGGGCCTATCCGTACCGGTCGGGAACGTTCAGTGCAATGTGCCGTCGGACGTTCCGGCGGACGGACGGAAGTGACGCTCGAGGCCCTGCCACACGTCGTCGTAGCGCTGCTGCAGATGATCCGCCCGCGCCGCCTGCGGGGTGAGGACGAGCGGCCAGCGCGTCTCGAACATGAACGCCAGCCCGTCGTCGACCTTGTGCGGCTTCAGGTCGGCGGCGCTCGCACGGTCGAACGTCTCACGGTCGGGGCCGTGCGCCGACATCATGTTGTGCAGCGAGCCGCCGCCCGGCACGAAGCCCCCCTTCCCGGCCGTCTTGGCGTCGTAGGCGCCCTCGATCAGGCCCATGTACTCGCTCATCACGTTCCGGTGGAAGTACGGCGGCCGGAAGGTGTCCTCGCCGACCAGCCAGCGCGGGGCGAAGACCACGAAGTCCACGCCGGCCAGGCCGGGGGTGTCGGACGGGGACGTCAGCACGGTGAAGATCGACGGGTCCGGGTGGTCGTAGGAGACCGACCCGATGACGTTGAAGCGGCGCAGGTCGTACACGTACGGCACGAGGTTGCCGTGCCAGGCGACGACGTCGAGCGGGGAGTGGTCGTAGGTCGCGCTCCACAGGTGGCCGCAGAACTTGTTGACCACCTCCACCGGTCCCTCGACGTCCTCGTAGGCGGCGACCGGCGCCCGGAAGTCGCGCGGGTTGGCGAGGCCGTTGGCGCCGATCGGCCCGAGGTCGGGGAGCCGGAAGGGGGCGCCGTAGTTCTCGCAGACGTAACCGCGGGCCGAGCCGTCCAGCAGGTCGACGCGGAAGCGGACCCCGCGCGGGATCAGCGCGACATGGCCGGGCTCGGCGTGCAGCAGCCCGAACTCCGTGCGCAGCAGGAGCCCGCCGTGCTCGGGGACGATCAGCAGCTCGCCGTCGGCGTTCCCGAAGACGCGGTCCATGCCGGCGTTCGCGTGGTACAGGTGCACGGCCATGCCGCTGCGCTGGGCGGCGTCCCCGTTGCCGCCGACGGTCCACAGGCCGGCCAGGAAGTCGGTGCCCCCGGGCGGCTCCGGCAGCGGGTCCCAGCGCAGCCGGTTCGGATCGGCGACGGTCTGTGTGAAGGGGCCGGTGCGCAGCGCCCCGTCCGGGGCCCGGGTGAAGGCCGGGTGCGCGGCCGACGGGCGGATCCGGTACAGCCAGGAGCGGCGGTTGTGGGCGCGCGGCTCGGTGAACGCCGTGCCGCTGAGCTGCTCGGCGTACAGGCCGAGGGGCGCGCGCTGGGGCGAGTTGCGGCCGTCGGGCAGGGCCCCGGGGACGGCCTCCGAGGCGTGTTCGTTGCCGAACCCGCTGAGGTGGGCCGGCCCCTCGGCCGTCTTGCGTGCGTCCCCGCTGCTCATCATGGCTCCCTTGCCGGTGATTCCTATGCAACACCGTAGGATTGCGGTTTCCCGGACGCAAGAGGTCCGCCGGAGGTCCGCCGGTGTCCTCCTCTCGGAGGACGATCACGGCACGGCCGGAACCAGACTTCAGGGGGATCCGTGGGCGGGGGCCGGTGCTCTAGTGTCCGGTTCATGTCGTGGACGCGCCCCCTTCCCGCCGCGCTCGCGGTCTCTGTCCTGTTGCTGACCGGATCCGCGGGCTGCGCCTCCGGCGACGGGCTCGGGCAGGGGACCGCGGCGTCGCCCTCGCCGGTCGGCAAGGTCCTGGACCACACGGACGACGACGGGCGCCACTACCGCCAGGTGGCGCGGAAAGGGGCTCCGGAGGTCGGCGTGGAGGTCCAGCCGGACGGCTCGGGCGGCTGGGACGTGCGGCTGAAGCTGGCCAATTTCCGGTTCTCGCCGACGGGGGCGCCGCAGCGGGCCGTCACCGGTCGCGGCCTCGCCCGGCTCTACGTCGACGACCTGCCGGTCGCCGACCTGCGCACCCTGGCGTACCGGATCCCGGCCGGCTATCTCCCGCACGGCACCCATCACGTCACCGCCCGTCTCTACGCGGACGACGCGACGGTCTGGGCGGTGGAGGGCAAGCCGGTGGAAGCCACGGCGGACGTCACGGCGTCGGAGTCCTCGGCCGCGTCCGCCGTGCCGCCCGGCGGGCTTTTGGCGGGTTCGCCGACCGGGTCGCCGACCGGGCCCCCGACGGGGTCGCCGTCCCCCTGAGCGCGTTGAGTGCATCAGGCATGTTTCTCCGTACCCAGGGGTGAGGTTCACCCGGCCGCGGCGGAAAGGCATCATGAAGTCCGTGCCCCAAGCGACATCGCTCCGTCGTGCGCCCGTGCAGCGGCGCAGTGCCGAACGGCTGACCAGGATCCTCGACGCCTGCGCCGACCTGCTGGACGAGGTCGGCTACGACGCCCTGAGCACGCGGGCCGTCGCCGAGCGCGCCGGCGTCCCCATCGGCTCCGTCTACCGCTTCTTCGGCAACAAGCGGCAGATGGCCGACGCGCTCGCTCAGCGCAACCTCGAGCACTACTCCGAGCGCGTCACCGAGCGCCTGCGCGGAGCCCGGCAGGGCGACTGGCGGACCGCGATGGACGCCGTGCTCGACGAGTACCTCGCCATGAAGCGCACCGCGCCCGGCTTCTCGCTCGTTGACTTCGGCAACCAGATCCCGGTCGGCGCGCGGCACGCCGAGCCCAACCACCGGGTCGCCGACCGGCTCACCGAGCTGCTGGCCGCCCACCTCGTCCGTGAACCCGACGACGATCTGCGCCGGGTGTTCCTGATCGCCGTGGAGACCGCGGACACCCTCGTCCATCTGGCCTTCCGGGTGGACCCGGAGGGGGACGCGAAAGTGATCGACGAGACCCGCGAGCTGCTGAGGGCGTATCTGGCCCGCGTGCTGGACTGACCCACGCGCAGCGGCGGCCGGTGGCGCGGGCACGACCGCTTCCGGGCGGGACCTCCCCAGAAGTCATACCGGTCGGTATGCTCGGCCGGGACGAGGCAACGCCGCCCCCAGGAGGACCCGTGTCCCGCACCGCCCTGCGAATCTGCCCCCTGTGCGAGGCCACCTGCGGGCTCACGCTCACCATCGAGGGGACCCGGGTCACCGGCGCCCGCGGCGACCGGGACGACGTGTTCAGCAAGGGCTTCATCTGCCCCAAGGGCGCCGCGTTCCCCGCCGTGGACGGCGACCCCGACCGGCTGCGCTCGCCTCTCGTCCGCCGTGACGGAGAGCTGCGCGAGGCCACCTGGGAGGAGGCCTTCGACGCGGTGGCCGCCGGGATCCGGCCGGTCGTCGAGCGGCACGGCCCGAACGCCGTCGGCGTCGTCCTCGGCAACCCCAACGTGCACACCGTGGCCGGCGGCCTCTACCCGCAGCTGCTGGTCGGCGGGCTGGGCACCCGCAGCCTGTTCACCGCCTCCACGGTCGACCAGATGCCCAAGCACGTCTCCAGCGGACTGCTCTTCGGCGACGCGGGCGCGATCCCCGTCCCGGACCTCGACCGCACCGACCACCTCCTCCTCATCGGCGCCAACCCCCTGGAGTCCAACGGGAGTCTGTGCACCGCCCCCGACTTCCCCGGCAAGCTCAAGGCGCTCAAGGCCCGCGGCGGCACCCTGACGGTCATCGACCCGCGCCGCACCCGCACCGCGAAACTCGCCGACCGGCACGTCGAGATCCGGCCGGGCGCCGACGCGCTGCTCCTCGCGGCCATGGCGCACGTGTTGTTCGAGGAAGACCTGGTGCATCTGGGGGAGTTGACCCCGCACGTCGAGGGACTGGCCGAACTCCGCGACGCCGTACGGGACTTCACTCCCGAGGCGGTGGCCCCGGCGTGCGACGTCGACGCCGGGGTGGTGCGCGCGCTCGCCCGGGAGCTGGCCGCCGCCCCGACAGCGGCCGTATACGGCCGCATCGGCAGCTGCACGGTCCCGTTCGGCACCCTCGGCAGCTGGCTCGTCGACGTCCTGAACGTGCTCACCGGCAACCTGGACCGGCCCGGCGGCGCCCTCTTCCCGCAGGCCGCCACCGACCGCACGCCCCGCCCCGCCGGCCCCGGCCGCGGCTTCCGGCTCGGCCGCTGGCACTCCCGGGTCGGGGGGCACCCGGAGGCCAAGGGCGAACTGCCGCTGTCGGCGCTGGCCGAGGAGATCGACACCGCCACCGAGGAGGGCGAGCCGATCCGGGCGCTGGTCGTGGTGGCCGCCAACCCCGTGCTGTCCGCGCCCGACGGCGACCGGCTCGACAAGGCGCTGGAGTCGCTCGACTTCATGGTCAGCGTCGACCCCTACCTGAACGAGACCTCGCGCCACGCCGACGTCGTCCTGCCGCCGCCCCCGCCCTCCCAGAGCCCGCACCACGACTTCGCCTTCAACACCCTGGCCGTGCGCAACCAGGTCCGCTACTCCCGCCCCGCCGTCCCGCTGGAGCCCGGCCGGATGGCCGAGACGGAGATCCTCGCCCGGCTGACGCTGGCGGTGACCGGCATGCACGGCGCCGACCCGTCGGCCGTGGACGAGCTGGTCGTCGGCCAGACCCTCGGCAAGGTCGTCCAGGAGCCGCACTCGCCCGTGCACGGCCGTGCCCCGCAGGAGCTCGCCGCGCAGCTCACCGGGGAGAGCGGCCCCGAACGCCGGCTCGACATGATGCTGCGCCTCGGCCCTTACGGCGACGGCTTCGGCGCCCGCCCGGACGGTCTGAGCCTCGCCCGGCTGCTGGAGAGTCCGCACGGCATCGACCTCGGGCCGCTCGGCCCCCGCCTGCCGCAGCCGCTGAAGACGGTCTCCGGCCGGATCGAGCTGCTGCCGCAGCCGATCGCCGGTGACCTCCCGCGGCTGCGCGAGTCCCTGGAACGGCGGCCGGACGGGCTCGTCCTGGTCGGCCGCCGCCATCTGCGGTCCAACAACAGCTGGATGCACAACGTCCCCGCGCTCACCGGCGGCACCAACCGCTGCACGCTGCAGATCCACCCCGAGGACGCCGAACGGCTGGGCGTGCGCGACGGCGCGCCGGTGCGGGTGACGGGCGCCGGGGGCGAGGTGACCGCACCGGCCGAGGTCACCGACACCGTGCGCCGGGGCGTCGTCAGCCTGCCGCACGGCTGGGGTCACGACCGCCCCGGAACGCGCCTGAGCCATGCCGCCGCCGACCCCGGAGTCAACGTCAACCAGCTCCTCGACGGCAGTCTGCTCGACCCCCTGTCAGGCAACGCGGTCCTCAACGGAGTGCCGGTCCGACTGGCCGCGATCCCGACGCTGTGACCTGAGCAAAGCTGTGACCTGGAGTTTTGCGCTTATTGCTCGCGCGTCAACGTCTTGTTAACCCTGTTTGAACGGACCTAACGTCAACGCACCGCCGACCCCCAGGTGGGATGTTCAAGGGCGAACGTTAGGTATCCATTCATGTTGACCATCCTCGGCTTCGCGATGATCGCGACCTTCCTGGTCCTGATCATGCTGAAGAAGATGTCGCCGATCGCGGCGCTCGTCTTGATCCCGGCACTGTTCTGCGTCTTCGTCGGGAAGGGCGCCAAGCTCGGTGACTACGTCATCGACGGCGTCACCAGCCTCGCCCCCACGGCGGCGATGCTCATGTTCGCGATCGTCTACTTCGGTGTGATGATCGACGTCGGCCTGTTCGACCCGATCGTCCGGGGCATCCTGAAGTTCTGCAAGGCCGACCCGCTGCGCATCGTCGTCGGCACGGCACTGCTCGCCGCGATCGTCTCCCTCGACGGCGACGGCTCCACCACCTTCATGATCACCGTCTCGGCGATGTACCCGCTGTACAAGCGCCTGAAGATGAGCCTGGTCGTGATGACCGGCGTGGCCGCCATGGCCAACGGCGTGATGAACACGCTGCCCTGGGGCGGCCCCACCGCCCGCGCCGCGACCGCGCTCAAGGTCGACGCCAGCGACATCTTCGTGCCGATGATCCCGGCCCTCGCCGTGGGCCTCGTCTTCGTCGTCGCGCTCTCCTACGTCCTCGGCCGCCGCGAGCGGGCCCGGCTCGGCGTGCTGACCCTGGACGACGTGCTGGTGGAGGAGAAGGCCGAGCAGACCGAGACGGTGCTCGTGGGGGCCGGCGGCTCCGGCACCGGCATCGGCTCCGGAACCGGCAAGGCGGCCGCTCCGGCCGGCGGCTCCGGCGCGGCGGCTCTCGGCGACGCCGCCGCCGAAGACGCTGACGACGACGGCTTCCGGGGCCTCGACCCGCACCGCGCCACCCTGCGCCCCAAGCTGTACTGGTTCAACGCGCTGCTCACGGTCGCGCTGCTGACCGCCATGATCATGGAACTGTTGCCGATCCCGGTGCTGTTCCTGCTCGGCGCCGCGCTCGCCCTCACCGTCAACTTCCCGCACATCCCGGACCAGAAGGCCCGGCTCGCCGCCCACGCCGACAACGTCCTCAACGTCTCCGGCATGGTCTTCGCCGCCGCCGTCTTCACCGGCGTCCTCCAGGGCACCGGCATGGTCGACCACATGGCCAGGTGGATGGTCGACGTCGTCCCCGAGGGCATGGGCCCGCACATGGCGCTCGTCACCGGCGTACTGAGCCTGCCGCTCACCTACTTCATGTCGAACGACGGCTTCTACTTCGGCGTCCTGCCGGTCCTCGCCGAGGCCGGCGCGGCGCACGGCGTCACCCCGCTGGAGATGGCCCGCGCCTCGCTCGTCGGCCAGCCCCTGCACATGTCGAGCCCGCTGGTCCCGGCCGTCTACGTCCTCGTCGGCATGGCCAGGGTCGAGTTCGGCGACCACACCCGCTTCGTGGTCAAGTGGGCCGTCCTGACCTGCCTGGCGATTCTCGGCGCGGGCATCCTGTTCGGGATCATCTGACCGCCCGGTGGAGGAACGTGTGAGGCCCGGCAGGAACCGCGGCTGGCTGCTCCGTCTCGTCATCGCCTTCGGCTTCGCGCAGGGGGCGGTGTCGATGGCGCGGCCCGCCGTCTCCTACCGGGCCCTCGCGCTGGGCGCCGACGAGGGGGCCGTCGGCGTCGTCGCGGGCGTCTACGCGCTGCTGCCGCTGTTCGCCGCTGTGCCGCTCGGCCGGCGCACCGACCACGGCCGGTGCGCCCCCCTGCTGCCGGTCGGCGTTGCCCTCATATCCGGCGGCTGTGTGCTCAGCGGGCTCGCGGGCTCCCTGTGGACGATGGCCCTGTGGAGCGGCGTGATGGGGCTCGGGCACCTCTGCTTCGTGATCGGCGCCCAGTCGCTCGTCGCCCGGCAGTCCGCGCCGCACGAACAGGACCGCAACTTCGGCCATTTCACCATCGGCGCCTCGCTCGGCCAACTGGTCGGCCCGGTGGCGGCCGGAGCGCTGATCGGCCGTGCCGACATGGCGGGCAGCAGCGCGCTCGCCCTGCTGGTGGCGGGCGCGGGCTGCGCCGTCGCGTTCACCTCGCTGTGGCGCATCGAGCACCGCGACCTCGGACCCGACTCCCGTACGGGGCACGGGGACCAGGTCCCCGTCCTGCGCATCCTGCGGGCCCGCGGCGTCCCCGCAGGCATCCTCGTCAGCCTCTCCGTGCTGTCCGCGACCGACATCCTCACCGCCTACCTGCCGGTGGTCGGCGAGCACCGGGGCATCGCGCCGTCCGTCGTCGGCGTGCTGCTCAGCGTCCGCGCGGCCGCCTCCATCGCCTGCCGGCTCGTCCTCACCCCGCTGCTGCGGCTGCTCGGCCGGACCGCGCTGCTCACGGTGACCTGTCTGCTGGCGGCCCTGCTCTGCGTCGGCATCGCGCTGCCCGCGCCGGTCTGGGCGCTGGGCGTGATGCTCGCGCTGCTCGGCTTCTGCCTGGGCGTCGGACAGCCGTTGTCCATGACGACGGTCGTCCGGGCCGCGCCGGACGGCGCCCGCTCCACCGCCCTCGCGCTGCGCCTCACCGGCAACCGGCTCGGCCAGGTCGCCGCGCCGGCCGCCGCGGGCCTGGTGGCCGGGCTCGCGGGTGTGGCCGCGCCGTTCGCGATGCTGGGGGCGCTGCTGCTGCTCTCCTCGGGGGTGGCCCTCAGGTCGCCGCGGGAGGTCCGCGGAGAGGAGGAGGCGGGGGCGGGCCCGTCCGCCGGTCGCCGGTCCGGGGCGGGATTGCGCCGGTCGAGCGACGTCTGACGGCGCGTCGGGCGGCCGTCCCACCGTCGGGGCCGCCGATGTGAAAGAGAGTCAGGTGCAAGAGCGATTTGTATGAAAATCGTCCTGACTCGGAGGAATGCGCATGTCCAGCTCGACGCTCCCGCCCGCCTTCGGCACCCGCTTCGGCGCCACGGCTCTCACGGTGCTCGCCGCGGCGGGGTTCACCTGCTTCGCGGCACCGTCGGCCGTGGCCGTCGGGGAGGCCGGCGACATCAGGATCCACCGTGAGCACGTGCCCCCGGGCGTCTCGAAGGACGACCCGGTGGCCTGCCGGTTCTACCTCGACGCCGCGAACTTCGCCGACCTCACGACCGTCAACTACATCATCGACGCGAAGCCCCCGACGCAGGGCACCGCCAGAGTGACCGGCACCATCAACCTGGCCCAGGGCGCCGGGCACACCGACACGCTGGGGCTGGCCGAGGGAACCTACACCCTGACCTGGGAGCTCCCTTCCGCCACGGGTGGGGTCGTCACCTCGACCAGGGTGAAGGTCTTCAAGATCAACTGCCGGGAGGACGGGCGCGCCGGAGGGAACCAGGGCCCGAACCGCCCGATCACGGACGACGGCCGGGAGGTCGGGGCCGCGAACGGCCAGGGCGGTGGCGGCCAGAACGGCACCGCGCAGGGCGCGGGCGGCCGTGAAGGCGCCGGCCGTGAAGGCGCCGGTCGTGAAGGCGCCGGTCGTGAAGACGCAGCGCAGGGCGGCGGCGCCTGGAACGGCGAGAAGGGCGGTCCCGAGGGCGGCGTCCACGCGGGCGGCGGCGGTCTCGCCGACACCTCGCAGGCCTTCACCCCGCTGGCCGCCACCGCGGCCGTCGGCCTGGTGGCCGTCGGCGGAGTCGCCTACTTCCGTCTGACCCGCCGGCGCAACCATGGTGCCGCGTAGGCGCGGACGCAGGCCCTGGCGCCGGACCCGTCTCTTCCGTCTCACCAGGACGGCCGTGCTCGCGGTCGTCCTGGTGACGGCGGCAGTCCGGTGCGGGGGGCACGACGTCCCGGGTGCGCCGCCCGGGGCCGGGCGGACGGCGGCCCACGGGTCCGCCGGGCCGGCCTCCGCGGGCGACGCCGGTGAAGAGGGCGGGAAGGGGCCGGAGCACGCCGGGCCGCCGCCCCGCCCGCTGCCCCGGTCCCCGGCGACCGTCCTGCGGGTGCCGTCGCTGGGCATCGACGCGCCGATCGTCCCGCTGCGGCTCGACCCCGACCGGCATCTCGGGACGCCGCCCCTCGACGAGCCGGGGCTCGTCGGCTGGTACGCGGGCGGCCCCACCCCGGGCGAGCGGGGCGCCGCCATCGCGGTCGGGCACCGCGACACCAAGACCGGCCCCGCGGTTTTCGCCGGCCTCGCGCGGGTGGCCCGGGGCGCCCGGATCGAGGCGAGGCGTGCCGACGGTCGCACCGCCGTCTACACCGTGGACCGTGTCCGGGTCTTCGACAAGGACACCTTCCCCGACAAGGAGGTGTACGGCCCGACCCGCCGCCCCGAGCTGCGCGTGCTCACCTGCGGCGGCCTCTTCCGGCGGGCGACCGGGTACACGAGCAACGTCGTCGTCTTCGCCCATCTGACGGCGACCCGCTGAACCGGCGCCGGGACGCCTGGAGCCGGGACGCCCCCCATCGTCCCCGCCAGGCCCCGCCCGTCCCGGAGCGGCCCCGGGGACCGGGCAGAACCAGGCGGTCCGGTTCGTCGCCTGCCGGACGCCCGCGTCCGATCCGGCCCCCTCTCTTCCCCCCGCCGTGCACGGTCCGTTAGCTTCCGTGACTCAGCAGCCTCGTTCGGTCCGCTCGCGACAGGCCGGATCGCGGAGCACCGGCTGGGCAGGCCCACGAGTCCCGGGGACGCTTCTCATGACACGCGCCATCTCCCTGCACGACGTCAGCAAGGTCCACGCCCGAAGCGGCCGGGTCGTGGACCGGCTGTCGCTGGACATCGCGCCCGGCGAGTTCCTCGTCCTGCTCGGCCCCTCCGGCTGCGGCAAGTCCACCGTGCTCCGGATGATCGCGGGCCTCGAGGACATCACCGAGGGCCGGCTGACGCTCGACGGGGCGTACGCCAACGGCCTGGCGCCGTCCGAACGGGACATCGCGATGGTCTTCCAGAACTTCGCGCTCTACCCGAACATGACCGGCCGCGACAACATCGGCTTCCCGCTGCGCATAGAGTCGCCCGGCGCCGATCCCGGCCCCCGGGTGGACGCCACCGCCCGGATGCTCGGCATCGAGGACCTGCTCGACCGCTTCCCCGGACAGCTCTCCGGCGGCGAACGCCAGCGCGTCGCGATGGGCCGGGCCATCGCCCGCCACCCCTCGGCGTTCCTGATGGACGAGCCGCTGTCCAACCTCGACGCCAAGCTCCGCAACCACCTGCGGGCCGAGATCTCCAAGCTCACCCGGGAGCTGGGCGTCACCACCGTGTACGTCACCCACGACCAGGCCGAGGCCATGTCGCTCGGCGACCGGGTCGCCGTCCTGCGCGGCGGGGTCCTCCAGCAGGTCGGAGCCCCGCGCTCGGTGTACGCGCTGCCGCGCAACGTCTTCGTCGCCGCCTTCATCGGCACCCCGCGCATCAACCTGCTGCGCGGGGTGGTCCGCGCCCCGCTCGACGGCGCCATGACGGTCGTCCTCGGCAAGCAGGCCCTGCGCCTGCCCGAGCCGCTGTCCCTCGACCACAAGCTGCTGCGCGTGCAGCAGGGCCGGGAGGTGATCGTCGGGCTGCGCTCGGAGGCGGTGCGCATCGCCACGCCCGCCGAGGCCCGGCCGGGCGAGACGCACATCACCGGCCTGGTGGAGCACGTGGAGTTCCAGGGTCACGAGGTGCTGGCGCACTTCAACACCGGCTCCAGGCTCGCCGTCGTGCCCGAGCTGGAGGCGCCGCGGCCGATCCCGCGGCCGACCCGGCGCCGCCGCCGCGAGGGCGGGGTGCTGGACCGGCTGCGGGAACGGGCGGGCGGCCTGCGGGGCGGACCGGTCGGGGTCCTGCAGGAGCGTCCGGAACACGCCGGGGGAGGGGAGAGCGCGCGGCTATCCTCGTCCGCCGAGCCCCGCGCACTCGGCGACCTCGTGGTGCGCACCACCCCCGACTTCGACCTCCGGCACGGCATGCAGGTGCCGCTCCTCGTCGACATCGCGCATCTCTTCGTCTTCGACCAGCACGGCGACCGGATCAGCCCGGCCCCGGACCGGCTGCCGGACCTGGACGAGTGAGCGGACGTCGTCCCGTGTCCCCTGGTGCCGGAAAACTAACGACGCTAGTTTAGGGCGCGGACGACGAGAACCGCCCGGAGGGAACCCGATGAAGGCACACGACGGCATCTACCTCGACGGCGCGTGGCGCCCGGCCGCGGGTCAGGACGTGATCGAGGTCGTCGACCCGGTGGACGAGCGGGTGATCGGCCGCGTCCCGGCGGGCGGCGCCGACGACGTCGACGCCGCGGTGCGCGCCGCCCGCGCCGCGCTCCCGGACTGGGCCGCGACACCGCCCGCCGAGCGCGCCGCCCGGCTGGGCGCCCTCCGGGACGTCCTGGCGGCCCGCAAGGACGAGATCGCCGAGACGGTCACCGCCGAACTCGGCTCACCCCTCGCCTTCTCCCAGGCGGTCCACGCGGCGGTGCCGATCGCGGTGGCCGGCTCCTACGCGGAGCTGGCCGCGACGCACTCCTTCGAGGAACGGGTCGGCAACTCGACGGTCCTCCACGAGCCGGTCGGCGTGGTCGGCGCGATCACCCCCTGGAACTACCCGCTGCATCAGATCGTCGCCAAGGTCGCCCCGGCCCTCGCCGCGGGCTGCACCGTGGTCCTCAAGCCCGCCGAGGACACCCCGCTGACGGCCCAGCTGTTCGCCGAGGCGGTCCACGAGGCGGGCGTCCCGGCCGGGGTCTTCAACCTGGTCACCGGTCTCGGCCCGGTGGCCGGTCAGGCCCTCGCCGAACACCCGGACGTCGACCTGGTGTCCTTCACCGGCTCGACGGCCGTCGGCAAGCGGATCGCCGCGACGGCGGGCGCCGCCGTCAAGAAGGTCGCCCTCGAACTCGGCGGGAAGTCCGCCAACGTCATCCTGCCGAGCGCCGACCTCGCCCGGGCCGTCAATGTCGGCGTCGCCAACGTGATGTCCAACTCCGGCCAGACGTGCAGCGCCTGGACCCGGATGCTCGTCCACCGCGACCGGTACGAGGAGGCGGTCGGACTCGCCGCCGCCGCGGCGGCCAAGTACGGCGACCGCATCGGCCCCGTCGTCAACGCCAGGCAGCGCGACCGCGTGCGCGGATACATCGAGCAGGGCGTGGCCGAGGGGGCGACGCTGGTCGCGGGCGGCCCCGAAGCCCCCCGCGAACAGGGCTACTTCGTCAGCCCGACGGTCTTCTCCGACGTCACCCCCGACATGACGATCGCCCAGGAGGAGATCTTCGGCCCGGTGCTGTCCGTCCTGCGCTACGAGGACGAGGACGACGCCCTGCGGATCGCCAACGGCACCGTCTACGGGCTCGCCGGCGCGGTCTGGGCCGGCGACGAGGCGGAGGCGGTGGCCTTCGCCCGCCGCATGGACACCGGCCAGGTCGACATCAACGGCGGCCGGTTCAACCCCCTCGCCCCCTTCGGCGGCTACAAGCAGTCGGGCGTCGGACGCGAGCTCGGCGCGCACGGGCTGACCGAGTACCTCCAGACCAAGTCCCTGCAGTTCTGAGGAGCCAGAAGTGGTCCGTGCCGCCGTACTTCCCGCCGTCGGAGCTCCCCTGGAGATCATCGGCATCGACCTCCCGGAACCCGGCCCGGGCCAGGTCCGCGTCCGGCTCGCCGCCGCCGGGGTCTGCCACTCCGACCTCTCCCTGTCCGACGGCACCATGCGGGTGCCCGTCCCCGCGGTCCTCGGCCACGAGGGCGCGGGCACGGTCGTGTCCGTCGGCGAGGGCGTCGCCCGGGTCGCGCCGGGCGACCGGGTCGTCCTCAACTGGGCTCCTTCCTGCGGGAGTTGTCATGCCTGCGGGCTGGGCGAGGTCTGGCTGTGCGCCAACGCCCTCAAGGGCTCCGCGGACGTCTACGCCCGCACCGCCGACGGCAGGGACCTGCACCCGGGCCTGAACGTCGCCGCGTTCGCCGAGGAGACGGTCGTCCAGGAGTCCTGCCTGCTGCCCCTGCCGGACGGCATCCCCCTCACCGACGCCGCCTTGCTGGGCTGCGCCGTCCTCACCGGCTACGGCGCCGTCCACCACAGCGCGCGCGTCCGGGCCGGCGAGACGGTCGCCGTCTTCGGCGTCGGCGGCGTCGGCCTCGCCGCCCTCCAGGCGGCCCGGATCGCGGGCGCCCCGACCATCGTCGCCGTGGACGTCTCCCCGGAGAAGGAGGAGCTGGCCCGGTCGGCGGGCGCCACGGAGTACGTGATCGCCTCGCCGGACACCGCCCGCGAGATCCGCGCCCTCACCGGCCGGCAGGGCGTCGACGTGGCCGTGGAGTGCGTGGGCCGGGCGGTCGCCATCCGCACCGCCTGGGAATCCACCCGGCGCGGCGGCCGCACCACGGTCGTCGGCATCGGCGGCAAGGACCAGCAGGTCACCTTCAACGCCCTGGAGCTCTTCCACTGGGGCCGAACCCTCTCGGGCTGCGTCTACGGCAACTCCGACCCGGCGATGGACCTCCCGGTCCTCGCCGGGCACGTCCGGGCGGGCCGTCTGGACCTCGGCGCCCTGGTGACGGAGCGCATCGCCCTGGAGGACATCCCGGGCGCCTTCGACAACATGCTGGCCGGCAAGGGCGGCCGGGCGCTCGTCGTGTTCTGACGCCGCACACCCGGTGGCCCCGGGCCCCGGCCGACCCGCGCCCGGCCCGACGCCGATCCGTCCCCGCCCGATCCGGCCGTCCCAGGACGGCCGGGCGGGGAGGCGGGAGGGGACCACTGGACAGCAGGGACCGGCAGCCGCTCGGGACGGCGGGGCCGGCGGTCGGCCGGGACGGCGGGGCCGGGCAGGGCGGCGGGGCGGGCGGCCGGGTGGAGTCAACCTGACCGGGGGCCGACCTCCTGGTCGGGCCCCGGGTCGGGAACCCCTGCTTCTCCCGCCCCCGCCGCTCGCGCGGACTCCGCCGCCCGCGCCGACGCCGCCCGCGCCGACGGCGCCCGCGGCGCGCGGGGCTTCGACCGTGACACGGCCACGCCCGCCAGGCACAGCACGCCGCCGGCCAGGGTGAGCGCCCCCGGCACCTCGCCGAGGGCCAGCCAGGACATCAGGACGACCAGCGCGGGCACCGCGTACGTGGTCGCCCCCATACGGCTCGCGGTCGTCCTGGCCAGGGCGTACGCCCACGTGGTGAAGGCCAGCGCGGTCGGGAAGACGCCCAGGTAGACCATGTTGAGCGTGGCGGAGACCGGCGCGTCGGCGGCCTCGTGGACCAGCTGCCCCGCGAACGGCAGGCATACCACCGCGCCGATGACGCACCCGAACGTCGTCACCTGCAGCGCGCTGGCCCGGCCCAGGGCCGGCTTCTGTGCGACGACGCCGCCCGCGTAACCGAAGGCGGCGAGCAGGCACAGCACCACGCCGAGCACCGACGACCCGCCCTCGCCCGACATCGACAGGCCCACCGCGACCGCGCCCGCGAACGACACCGCCATCCCGGCCAGCAGCCGCGGCGGCATCGCGTCCCCGAGCAGCCGCGCGCCGAGCAGCGCGATGAGGATCGGCCCGATGTTCACCACCAGCGCCGCCGTGCCCGCGTCCACCTGCTGCTCGCCCCAGTTGAGGACGACCATGTAGAAGCCGAACCACAGCACCCCGGACACGACGATCCCGCGCCAGGCGGACCTCGGCGGCCACCCCGCGCGCCGGACGGCGCAGATGACCCCCAGCACCACCGCCCCGGAGAGCAGCCGGCCGAGCGCGAGCGCCCCGGGCGAGTAGGCGTCGCCCGCGCTGCGGATCGACACGAAGGCGGAGGCCCACAGCACGACGGTCACGGTCGCCGCACCGGCGGCGAGCATCTCGGTACGGCGTTCGGCAGGCAGGGGGTTGGTCATCACGGTCCTCAAGGCTAGGCGGGGGGACGGAGCGGGGCTCGCGGATTTCGGACAGGGAGCCCCGCCTGGACGCTCATGCAGGTCGACGCGGGCGCGGGCGCAGCCGCGGACACGGGCCGGGCGCGGACGCCGACGGGGCGCCGCCCTCGGCTCAGCGCAGGGCGCCGGGCTCGACGCCCAGCAGGTCGGCCAGCGCGCGCTCGCCGCGCGCCGTCACCTTCACGGCCCGCTCGGAGCCGATGCGCACACACCACCCCGCGTCGAGGGCGTGCCGGCACAGCGCGGCGCCGGCCGCGCCCGCCAGATGCGGCCGCCGCTCGGTCCAGTCGAGGCAGGCACGGGCGAGCGGTCTTCGGGTGGCGAGGTCGAGGACGATGCCGCAGTCCTCGAACCACCGCACCCCCGCCGTGGTCAGTGCGAAGCCGGTGCCCCGCTCGCCGGGGGCGGGGTCGCCGCCCGTTTCGGCGGACGCGGACGTCCTGGGGCGCCCGGCCGCCGAGGGAGGCGCGGGCGCCGGGGCGAGCAGGCGGCGGGCGGTGAGGGCGTCCGTCACGGCGATGCCGAGCCGGCCGGCGAGATGGTCGTAGCAGGTGCGGCCCCGGGCCATCGCCGAACCGGCGCTCGCGGCGCGCAGGCCGTGCGGGCGGTGGGCCGGGTCCGGGGTCACCTGGGCGGCCAGGTCCTCCAGGAGTTGGGCGACCCGGGTGCCGGCGAGCCGCACGTACCGGTGCCGCCCCTGCCTCTCCTCCGCCAGCAGGCCGCCCGCGACCAGCTTGCCCAGGTGCTCGCTCAGTGTGGACGCGGCCACGCCGGCGTGCCGGGCGAGTTCGCCGGCGGTCCACGCCCGCCCGTCGAGCAGGGCCAGCAGGCAGGCGGCCCGGGTCTCGTCGGCGACGAGACCCGCGAGTGCGGCCAGCCCCGCCGCCCGGGGGTCCTTGCGGCTGCCGGTGTCCGTGACGCTCATGCCGTCCAGGATGCGCGACGCACACTTCGGCCGGCGCCGAACCGTGTCAGGGCAGCTGTGCGAACTGCCGCGCGAGGCCGTCCAGGAGTGCCGTGAGCCCGGTCTCGAAGGCCCGCTCGTCGATCTTCTCCTGCTGCTCGGCGAGCAGATGGGCCTGCCCCAGGTGCGGGTAGTCGGCGGGGTCGTAGGCGCTCACGTCGTCGACGAAACCGCCGGCGAACGAGCCGAGCGCGGAGCCCATGATGAAGTACCGCATCAGCGCGCCGATGCTGGTGGCCTGGGCGGCGGGCCAGCCCGCGCGGACCATCGCCCCGTACACCGCGTCGGCGAGCCGCAGTCCGGCCGGGCGTCGGCCGGGTCCCTGGGCGAGCACGGGGACGATGTTCGGATGGTCGCGCAGGGCCGCCCGGTAGGAGACCGCCCAGTCGTGGAGCGCGGTCCGCCACTCCCGGCCGGCGTCCTCGAACATCGACAGGTCGACCTGGGCGCTCACCGAGTCGGCGACGGCTTCGAGGATCTCGTCCTTGGTGCGGAAGTGGTTGTACAGGGAGGGTCCGCTCACCCCCAGTTCGGCGGCGAGCCGACGCGTGGAGACGGCCGCGAGGCCCTCCGCGTCCACGAGCGTCCGTGCGGTCTCGACGATCCGGTCGGTGCTGAGGAGGGGCTTGCGCGGTCGGGCCATGGCGCACATAGTAGGGCTGCACGCCGTAAACTAGCAGTGCTAATTTAAAGTCCGACTTCCCTTCAGTGAGGTGATCTCGTGGTGAACCTGGGGCTCAGCGAGGAGCAGACGGCCGTCCGGCGGCTCGCCAGGGAGTTCGTGGACCGCGAGATCGCCCCGCACGTCGTCGCCTGGGACCGCGCCGAGGAGGTCGACCGGTCCGTCGTGAAGAAGCTGGGAGAGGTGGGCTTCCTCGGGCTGACCGTCGACGAGGAGTACGGCGGCTCCGGCGGCGATCACCTCGCCTACTGCCTGGTCACCGAGGAACTGGGCCGCGGGGACTCGTCGGTGCGCGGCATCGTGTCCGTCTCCCTCGGCCTCGTCGCCAAGTCGGTCGCGGCCTGGGGGAGCGAGGAGCAGAAGCGCCGCTGGCTGCCCGGGCTGACGTCGGGCGCGTACGTCGGCTGCTTCGGCCTCACCGAACCCGGCACCGGCTCGGACGCCGGCAACCTCACCACCCGCGCGGTCCGCGACGGCGACTCGTACGTGATCAACGGCGCCAAGACGTTCATCACCAACGGCACCTGGGCCGACGTCGTCCTGCTCTTCGCCCGCTCGACCGACGCACCGGGACACAAGGGCGTCTCCGCGTTCCTCGTTCCCACGGACACCCCCGGTCTCGGCCGCCGCACCATTCACGGCAAGCTCGGTCTGCGCGGCCAGGCGACCGCCGAGCTGGTCCTCGAGGACGTCCGGGTGCCCGCCTCCGCCATGTTGGCGCCCGAGGGCAAGGGTTTCTCCGTCGCGATGTCGGCGCTGGCCAAGGGGCGGATGTCGGTGGCGGCGGGCTGCGTCGGCATCGCTCAGGCCGCCCTGGACGCGGCGGTGCGGTACGCCGGCGAGCGCGAGCAGTTCGGCAGGAGCATCGCCCACCATCAGCTCGTCCAGGAGCTGATCAGCGACATCGCGGTCGACGTGGACGCGGCCCGGCTGCTGACCTGGCGGGTCGCCGACCTGATCGACCGGGGCCTGCCCTTCGCGACCGAGTCCTCCAAGGCCAAGCTCTTCGCCTCGGAGGCCGCCGTACGCGCCGCCAACAACGCCCTGCAGGTCTTCGGCGGCTACGGCTACATCGACGAGTACCCGGCCGGCAAACTGCTGCGCGACGCCCGCGTGATGACGCTCTACGAGGGCACGAGCCAGATACAGAAACTGCTCATCGGGCGGGCCCTGACAGGCGTCTCGGCGTTCTGAGTACGACCTGAGTACGCGGACGGATGCGGCGCGGTCCCTCCCGCGGCCAAGCTGTCGCCATGAGTGAGACACCGGTCAAGCAGAACACCGCCGCCTTCTACGGCCAGGCGGTCGCGTCCTTCGCCGTGGCCATGGCGGCGACCGCCGTCGGCATCTTCAAGCTGAACGCCGACGCCTGGGTGCGCGCCTTCCTCGCGATCGCCGTTCTCTACCTCGTCACGTCGGCCTTCACCCTGGCCAAGGTGATCCGGGACAAGCAGGACGCCGCGGCCCGGGTGTACAGCCCCTTCGAGAAGCTCTGAGCGGGCACTCTAAGCGAGCGCTCACCTTCGGCGGTATGGTGTAGCCCCTGTACCGAGAGAGGCGACGAGCGATGACTACGGCGGAGGAGACGTCCGGCGGCGAGATCGAGCCGTGGGACGAGGTCACCCCTGACGCGGCCCGGCGACTCCTCGTCGCCGCCGTGGAGGCCTTCGCCGAGCGCGGCTACCACGCGACGACGACCCGGGACATCGCGGGCCGCGCGGGCATGAGCCCGGCCGCCCTCTACATCCACTACAAGACCAAGGAAGAGCTGCTGCACCGCATCAGCCGGATCGGTCACGACCGTGCGCTGGACATCCTGCGCACCGCGGCCGCCGGCGAGGGCAGCGCCACCGAGCGTCTCGCGGACGCCGTCGGCTCCTTCGTCCGCTGGCACGCCGGACGGCGCACCACGGCCCGGGTCGTGCAGTACGAGCTGGACGCCCTCGGCCCGGACGCCCGCGCGGAGATCCTCGGCCTGCGCCGCAAGGTCGACGCCGAGGTCCGCGGGATCATCGAGGACGGCGTGGCGAGCGGCGAGTTCGCCGTGCCCGACGTGCGCGGCACCACCCTCGCCGTGCTGTCCCTCTGCATCGACGTGGCCCGCTGGTTCAACGTCGGCGGGCCGCGCACCCCCGACGAGGTCGGCGAGCTGTACGCCGACCTCGTGCTGCGGATGGTGGGCGCGGCGAACCAGCCGCGCCGGCGCTCCGCGGACGACCTGCCTCAGAGGTAGTAGCGGGACACCGACTCCGCCACGCACACGGGCTTGTCGCCGCCGTCGCGCTCCACGGTGAACGCCACGCTGACCTGCACCCCGCCGGTGACGTCCTCGACGCCGGTGATCGTCGCGGTGGCGCGCACCCGGGAGCCGACGGGCACCGGGGCGGGGAAACGCACCTTGTTCGTCCCGTAGTTGACGCCCATCTTCACGTTCTCGACCGTGATCAGCTGCGGGCCGAAGAGCGGCAGCAGGGAGAGGGTGAGGTAGCCGTGCGCGATGGTCGTGCCGAACGGTCCGGCGGCGGCCTTCTCCGGGTCCACGTGGATCCACTGGTGGTCGCCGGTGGCCTCCGCGAAGAGGTCGATCCGCTTCTGGTCCACCTCCAGCCAGTCGGTGTACCCCAGCTGCTCGCCCACCGCCGCCCTCAGCTCGTCGGCGGACGTGAAGATCCTCGGCTCTGCCATGTCTGCGGCCCTCTCGCGTCACTGGATGCCCATGTCACCGTGCCATGGGTCTAAGCAACTGCTTAGCATGGTCGGGTGGAGGGTCGATGTCAACGGACCTCGGGCCGACCGGGGTGGGTAGGGTTCGAGGGGTGCCCCAGATTCCCGAGAAGATCCACGAGCTCACGGTGGGACAGCTCGCCGCCCGCAGCGGCGCCGCCGTCTCCGCGCTGCACTTCTACGAGTCCAAGGGTCTGATCAGCAGTCGCCGCACCTCGGGCAACCAGCGCCGCTACCACCGCGACACGCTGCGCCGCGTCGCCTTCGTCCGCGCCGCGCAGCGGGTCGGCATCCCCCTGGCCACGATCCGTGAGGCCCTTGCCGGACTCCCGGAGGAGCGCACCCCGACCCGTGAGGACTGGGCCGGCCTGTCGCAGGCGTGGCGCGCGGAGCTGGACGAGCGGATCAGGCAGCTCAACCGGCTCCGCGACCACCTGACCGACTGCATCGGCTGCGGCTGTCTGTCGCTTGCCACCTGCGTCCTGTCCAACCCGGACGACGTCCTCGGCGGACGGTTGTCCGGCTCGCGCCTGCTCGCCGAACGACGAGAAGGCGAAGACAGGGCCACGGGACAGGGCTGAGCCCCCGGCAACCCGCCCCCACCCGGGCCGCCCGGCGGCCCGGGCCGACCCAGCTCGCAGCGCCGCCGACCCAGCTCGCAGCGCCGCCGACCCAGCTCGCAGCGCCGCCGACCCAGCCCGCAGCGACCGCCGTCCCGGGCCGCAGCGCCGCCGCCCCCAACCCGAACACTCCGCGGCCCCCGTCGTCCGCAGGGCGCCCCCGTCCGTCCTCGGCTACTCGTACTCGGTGCCGCCCTTCCGCGTCAGGTAGGCGCCGCTCACCGCCTTGGCGATGGCCCGGCCTCCGGTCACCGGGCTGTACCGCTCGACGGCCGGGCGGATCACCACGCCCTCGCGCAGATGCAGCTCGCGTCCCGAGACCGTCTCGCGGCCGGAGGCGATCTCCAGCACCCGCGCGCTGTCGTACGGCCCCTCGAACAGGCGTGGCACCAGCGGCAGTTCACCGCCCAGCAGCTGCTCCGCGTCCAGCCATCGGACGGCGCCGTCGATCTCCGCGCTCACGTCGAACACGGCGTAGCCGAGGGTTTCGCGCCGGCCGTCCGCGCCGTACGTCAGGTCCTGCACGCCCGCGCCGTACACCTCGCCGAAGATGCCGACCCGGCGTGCGCCCAGCCGCTCGGCGAGCCGGGCGGCCGCCTCGGGGACGCCGTGCCCGCGTACGGCACGCCAGTACAGGTTGCGCGGGTCCTCCGCGAGGGCGAGGGACTTGGCGCCGAAGCCCTTCGAGGAGACGTGCACGCGCTCCTCGCCGGCGACATACGTCAGCAGGCAGGCCGATCCGTGCAGCTTCTCGGTCAGCACCACCGGCTCGCCCGGTTCGAAGATGCCGGGATAGCGCTGGATGTTCTCGATGTCGACCCACGGCAGCAGATCCGGGGCCGCTTCGACGTCCCCGCTCATGGTCGGCGGGATCGGCGGCACCCACTTGACGATGCCGAGCCGCTCCGCGAAGTCGACGCCGTCCGCCGCGGCCCGCGCCAGATCGACGTCGGCCAGCGCCTTCGGCCGGCACACGATGCCCTGCGACAGCTCGCCCCGCAGCCGCACCGCCTTCACCCGGTCCGACCTGCTGCCCGCCAGCCGCCCGGTCAGCCCCAGCTCCTCGACCAGATCGAGGGGGAGCACCGACTGCTCCGGGATGTAGAGCGCGGCGTCCCCGGTGCGATAGGCCCCCTTGGCGACGACGGCCCGGTACAGGCCGACCTGGGCCAGTTCGAGGGCGTCGGCGTCGGGGTGTTCGTGGACGGTCAGCACTTCGGCGGTGACGCGCAGCGTCGACATCAGGGGCTCCTTCAAGTCCTCTGGCGGGTGGCTCAGTTGGGTTTCATCCCCCCAACTGTCCCCGCCGGAAAAACGGTGGAGCGACCCTATTGGCGCCTGGTACCTTCCGGGCCCCGCGTCCGGCCCGCGACGTGTCCACCCGTTCGCGACATGCCTCCCCTTCGGGACACGTCCACCCCTTCGGGACGTGTCCGGCCGGGCGGGGCGTGCGTGCGGAACTGGTGCGTCCGCCACCGACCGGGCGTCGTCCGGCCGGGGTTCCGGCCGGGCCCGGTGTGAAACAGGGGTGCGGCATCCCCGGCGCACCCCCGCCGTCCTCGCGGCCCGGCGCCGGGCCGACGTCAGGCCGACACCAGCAGCCGTCCTCGCCGGGCGTGCGCCAGCGCCTCGGGCGTGAGCACGGGGCGCGGGACGAGGATCCCGCAGTCCGCGCAGACCGGTCCCGCCGACGGTTCGTGGTCCAGTTCGTACTTCCAGGGCAGCCGTTCGCCGCCGCACACCGGGCATCCGGAGCCCGGTGTGCGCTCCAGCGCGGCGATCAGTTTGCGCAGCACGTCGGCCAGCGGCTCACGGGGGTGGAGCCGCGGGTCGTCGCACCAGGCGACGCCGAACCCGCCCCAGGTCAGGCGGTGCCAGTCGTCCACGCTCCCGGGCCGGCGCAGTCCGTCGTGCTTCTCCTTCTTGCGGCGTTCGGCGAACTCCCCCTCATAGGTCAGCCACACCGCCCGCGCCGCCTCCAGCTCGTCCAGCGCGGCCACGAGCCGCGCCGGGTCGGGGGAGCGGTCCTCCGGACCGAATCCGGCCCGGGAGCACAGATGGTCCCAGGTCGCCCGGTGCCCGTAGGGGGCGAACCGCTCAAGGCATTTGCGCAGCGAATACCGCCGCAGCGCCAGATCGCACCGCGGGTCTCGCACCTGTCTCGCCAGACTCCGGAAACCGGCCATCGCCTTGCACCTCCGTCACATCTGCACCTGAACTTCGGTCACTTCGGCGTCGTCGCACGGACGTCGTCGAATAGACGTATCGACAAGCGATTCGGCTCCATCCGATGTCCGACGACCTCCACAAGCCGAAAACTTGACGCATGTTCATCTTCAATCCCGGGGATACCGGCGGTAACCTTTCGGCCACCCCCGTCGCTAGGAGCAGCCGATGCCTCGGCGAACCCCCCGCAACTCTCTCGACAGACTGAGAACTCCCGGCAGATTCCCCGGGTTCCTGAAGACCGCTTCCATATGCGCTCTGATCGCCGGACTTTTGTCACCTCTTTCCCAAGTGGCGGCAGCAGCCGAGGTCACGGCCCCGAACGACTACTGCGGCGGACAGTGTTCCGACATCCTGCCGCCCGGCGAGAACGGCAACGCCACCCTGGCGCAGGTCCTCCTCAACCAGGCGTTCGGCACCCAGCCCGAACACGCGGACGACCAGCTCGGCCCCTATGCCAACCTCGCCAAGGGCTACCCCACCCTCACCAACGCCACGATCAACACCTTCTTCAACGACGCGTCGTTCGGCGTCGCCGCCGACCAGGTCGCCTCGACGGTCAAGCCCGCGGGTCGCACCGACGTGACGATCGTCCGCGACAAGAAGACGGGCGTACCGCACATCTCGGGCACCACCCGGTACGGGACCGAGTTCGGCGCCGGGTACGCCGCCGCCCAGGACCGGCTGTGGCTCATGGACGTCTTCCGTCACGTCGGCCGCGGCCAGCTGACCGCGTTCGCGGGCGGCGACCCCTCCAACCAGGGTCTCGAGCAGCAGTTCTGGCGCAACGCTCCGTACACCGAGGCAGACCTCCAGGCCCAGATCGACAACGCCGTCGCCACCAACGGCACCCGCGGCCAGCAGGCTCTCGCCGACGCGAACGCCTACCTGGCGGGTGTCAACGCCTACATCGACGCCTCCGACAGCGGCCGCTACTTCCCCGGTGAATACGTCCTGACCGGACACAAGGACTCAATCACCAACGCCGGCACCATCGACCACTTCAAGATCACCGACCTGGTGGCGCTCGCCTCGGTCATCGGCGCGCTGTTCGGATCCGGCGGCGGCGGCGAGGTCAACAACGCCGTCTCGCTGCTCGCCGCACAGGAGAAGTACGGCGTGGAGCAGGGCACCCAGGTCTGGGAGGCGTTCCGCGAACGCAACGATCCCGAGGCCGCCCTCACCGTCCACAACGGCGAGAGCTTCCCCTACGGCGGCAAGCCCGCGACCCCGCAGGGCGAGGCGCTGCCCGACGCCGGTTCGGTGGCCTCGCAGCCGCTGGTCTACGACGCCACGGGCACCGGCGCCGGCGCGAGCGCGACCGCCGCCACCGCCAAGGCGACCGCGAGCGCCCTCAGCTCGGCCAGGCGCGGCATGTCCAACGCCCTCGTGGTGAGCGGCAAGTCCACCGCGAGCGGCCACCCGATCGCCGTCTTCGGCCCGCAGACCGGCTACTTCGCCCCGCAGCTGCTCATGCTCCAGGAGATCCAGGGGCCGGGCATCAGCGCCCGCGGCGCCTCCTTCGCGGGCCTGAGCATGTACGTCGAACTCGGCCGCGGCCAGGACTACGCGTGGAGCGCCACGACGTCCGGCCAGGACATCATCGACTCGTACGCGGTCGAACTGTGCCAGGACGACTACCACTACCTGTACCACGGCGTGTGCACGGCCATGGACGTCGTCGAGCAGAAGAACGCCTGGAAGCCGACGACCGCCGACGGGACGGCCGCCGGCTCGTACACCATGCGCGTCTACCGCACGAAGTACGGGCCCGTGGAGTACCGGGCGACCGTGGGCGGCAAGAAGGTCGCCTACACGACCCTGAGGTCGTCCTACATGCACGAGGCCGACTCGATCATCGGCTTCCAGATGCTGAACGACCCGGACTACGTCAAGAGCCCGCAGACCTTCCAGAGCGCGGTGCAGCACATCAACTACACGTTCAACTGGTTCTACGCCGACTCCACGCACACCGCGTACTACAACAGCGGCGACAACCCGGTCCGCCCGAGCGGCGTCGACGCCGAGTTCCCGGTGTGGGCGCAGGCGGCCTACGAGTGGAAGAACTGGGTCCCGGCCACCAACACGGCCGAGTACACCCCGGCCTCGGCACACCCCAACTCCGTCGACCAGGACTACTACATCTCCTGGAACAACAAGCAGGCCAAGAACTACACCACGGCCTCGTGGGGCGACGGGTCCGTGCACCGCGGCAACCTGCTCGAGGACCGGGTGAAGAAGCTGGTCGCGGCCGGCGGCGTCACGCGCGCGTCCCTGACGAAGGCGATGGCGGAGGCGGCGCTCACGGACCTGCGCGCCGAGGACGTCCTGCCGGACCTGCTGAAGGTGATCAACAGCTCGACGGTCACCGACTCCACCGCGGCGGCGGCCGTGACCAAGCTGCAGACCTGGCTGACGGCCGGCGGCAGGCGCACGGAGACCACGGCGGGCTCGAAGACGTACGCCGACGCCGACGCGATCCGCATCCTGGACGCGTGGTGGCCGCTGTTGGTCAAGGCCGAGTTCGAACCCGGTCTGGGCACCGGCCTCTACAACGCCTTCGGCGCCAACCTGCCCATCGACGAGTCCCCGTCGGCGGCCCACGGGCCGACCGGATCGCACGCCGGCAGTTCCTTCCAGTACGGCTGGTGGAGCTATGTCGACAAGGACGTCCGCGCCGTGCTCGGCGAGACCGTGCAGGGCGGGCTGCCGCAGAAGTACTGCGGCGGCGGCACCCTGGGCGGCTGCCGGGACGTCCTGATCAGCACCCTGAAGACGGCGGCCGGCAAGACCGCGGCCCAGGTCTACCCGGCCGACAAGCTCTGCACGACGGCCGGCAACCAGTGGTGCGCCGACTCGATCGTGCAGCGCACTCTCGGCGGTATCAAGCACGGCAACATCAGTTGGCAGAACCGGCCCACCTTCCAGCAGGTGGTGGAGTTCACCTCGCACCGGTGAGGCCCTGAGGGACGGCGGCGGGTCAGCGTACGCGGCCCGCCGCCAGCACCAACCGCGCCAGCTCGGGGTGCACGATGTCGCTGTGCGCCCCGGCCGGCGCCCCGCCGCGCCGGACGACCGCGGCCGCGTCGACGTTCACGCACCCCGACGCCGGAAGCGGGCCGGCCAGCGCCTCGGCGAGCGTGTACGCGCGCGTACCGGGCACCGCCTGCACCCCGTCGTGCCCCATGGCGCCCCATTTGGCGCCCAGCACACTGCCGACGCCGAACTCCTCGAACGCCCCGCGTGCGTCGCCCGCCATCCGGGAGGCCAGCGGGTACATCGTGCCGAGCGCCGCGTCGAAGGAGGAGTGGCAGCACACCACAGGCCCGTCGACACGGTTCTGCTGTCCCTGCAGCACTCCGCCCGCGCGCGCGTCGTGCGGCAGCCGCGCGGCGAACGCGTAGTGCGAGAAGGCCCCCTGGAGCAGCGTCACGGACTTCACCGCGCGCACGCCCGCGGGCAGTCCGCGCAGCGCGAAGGACACCAGCCGGCCGCCGAAGCTGTGCCCCACCAGATGCACCCGTACCGCGGGCGCGACCGCTGCCAGCCGGCCCACGAACGGACCGAGCCCGCGCTCGCCGACCGTCCCCGCCCGCCGCTTCATGGCGTAGTACGTCGCCTGCCGCAGCAGCTCGTGCGCCCCGTCCCAGGGGTCGGGCAGGGAGAACCCCTCGACACCGGGGCCGCGTGCAGCGCCGGCTTCCGGGCCGCCGGACGCCGGGCCGCCGGCTTCGAGGCCGGCCAGGGCCCGGGCGAACTCCTCGCAGACCTCCGCCGTGGGCCCCGCGAACATCTGCGGTCCGCCGTCGTGCGGGACGCCGTCCGTCAGGGTGTCCGCCGCGAACAGCGCCTGCGGCCCGTGCGGCTCCACGTCCACCAGCAGCCGCACCAGCCGCCCGAACTCCTCCAGAGCGGCCTCCTCGGGCGGCCGTTGCTCCAGCAGCCGCCCGACCCGGTCCACCGCCGAGACCCGGCCCGGGAAGGTCTCCAGCAGCGCGTGCCGGGTCTCCCCGTCCAGCGCCCCACGCCGGACGGCCCCCGCGGCGGCGGACCGCGGGAAGTCCGGGATCGGCTCGTCCGGGAACCGCATGGACGGCCACACCACGCCGACGTACCCGATCCTCGCGGCCGGGGCGAGGGCCGGCATCGGAGCGAAGAAGCGGCTGTAGAGCCCGGTCGCTGCGGAGCGGTCGGTGTTCCAGCCGTGCGCGAAGACGATCAGGTCACGGACGCCGCGCCGCGCCACCTCGGCCGCCGACCGGTCGGCCCGTCCGCCCTCGGTGTCGCCGTCGGCGTCGAAGGTCAGCTCCCAGTAGGGCGTCACGCTCATCGCAGGTTCCGCCACGACAGGCCCCCTCGTTCCCGAAGCGGTGCGCCAGATGCGCGCATCGTCCTGCGAACGGGAACGATTGGCCATACGTCACGCCTCATCGCGTTTCATCACGCCTCATCCGTCGGAAGACGCCCTCCCCGGTCCCGCGCAAGTCCGTGCACGGCGAACGGGCGGTGAATCCGGAACAGCCCTTCCGTCGCAACATACCGACTGGTTAGTCTGAGACGCGGAGCCGGTGCGTCCCCCAGGGCCGCAGTCCGTGCCGCCGTCGCGTCGAAGGAGACCGAACGTGGAAGCCGTGCAGGATGCCGGAGTGGTCGTGACCGGAGCGGGAGGCGGCATCGGTGCCGCGCTGGCCCGCCGCTTCGCCGCCGAGGGCGCCCGGGTCGTGGTCAACGACCTGGACGCGGACCGGGCGCGGGCGGTCGCCGAGGAGATCGGCGGCATCGCGGTCCCCGGTGACGCCTCGGCGGTCGTGGACCGGGCCCGCGAGGCCCTCGACGGCGTCGTCGACGTGTACTGCGCCAACGCCGGAGTCGCCTCGGGCGGCTCCGAGGCCGCCGGGGAGGCCGTCTGGGCTCAGGCCTGGGACGTCAACGTGATGGCTCACGTCCGCGCGGCCCACGCGCTGCTTCCCGACTGGCTGGAGCGCGGCCGGGGCCGCTTCGTCTCCACCGTCTCCGCGGCCGGCCTGCTCACGATGATCGGCGCCGCCCCCTACAGCGTCACCAAGCACGGCGCGTACGCCTTCGCCGAGTGGCTGTCGCTGACCTACCGCCACCGCGGGGTCAAGGTCCACGCGATCTGTCCCCAGGGCGTGCGCACCGACATGCTGGACGCCACCGGCAGCGCCGGCGACCTGGTGCTCAAGCCGACCGCGATCGAGCCGCAGGACGTGGCGGACGCCCTGTTCAAGGGCATCGCCGAGGACCGCTTCCTGATCCTGCCGCACCCCGAGGTCGCCGGGTACTACCAGGTGCGGGCCGGCGATCCGGACCGCTGGCTGACCAACATGAACCATCTCCAGCAGAAGTGGGAGGCGGCCGAGTGACGGCGCCCGCCTCCCGCTACGGGGCCAAGCCCTGGCTGGCCCTCCTCGACGACGCCCAGCGCGCCCCGATCGAGCCCGCCGACTCCCTGGTGCACGCCTTCCGGAGGTCCGCCGCCGAGGTCCCGGACCGCACCTGCCTCGCCTACTTCGACGGCCGGCTCAGCTACCGCGAGGTGGACGGGCTCAGCGACTCCGTGGCCGGTCACCTCGCCGCCCGCGGCCTGCGGCCCGGCGACCGGGTCGCCGTCCTGCTGCAGAACTCCCCGCTCTTCGTGCTCGCCCTGCTCGGCGCCTGGAAGGCGGGCGCGACGGTCGTCCCGGTCAACCCGATGTACAAGTCGGGCGAGGTCGCCCACGTCCTGCGGGACGGCGACGTCACCGCCCTGATCTGCTCCGACCGCGCATGGGAGGGGTATCTGCGCGAGACGGCCGCCGACTCGCCCGTGCGGATCGTCCTCACCGGCTGCGAACTGGACTTCCAGACCCGCGGTGACGCGCGCGTGCTCGCCTTCGAACGGCTCCCGCAGGCCCCCGACGCCGACGACCTCACCGCCGTCGCCCGCGCCGGCCACCAGGCGCCCGAGGGCCGCGAGGCCGCCCCCGCCGACATCGCCCTGATCAGCTACACCTCGGGCACCAGCGGCGCCCCCAAGGGCGCCACCAACACGCACGGCAACATCATGTTCAACGCCGAGCGGCAGCGCACCGGGCTGCGGCTGCCCGAGGCGCCCGTCTACTACGCGCTCGCGCCGCTGTTCCACATCACCGGCATGGTCTGTCAGCTCGGCGCCAGTCTGAACAGCGCGGGGACGCTCGTCCTGACGTACCGCTTCGAGGCGAGTCTGGTGCTGGAGGCGTTCGCCGAGCACCGGCCGCACTACACGGTCGGCCCGTCCACCGCCTTCATGGCGCTGGCCGCCCACCCCACCTGCACCCGGGACCACTTCGCGTCGTTCGTGCAGATCTCCTCCGGCGGGGCGCCGGTGCCGCCGGCCCTGGTGGAGAAGTTCCGGGCCGGCTTCGGGCCGTACATCCGCAACGGTTACGGGCTCACCGAGTGCACCGCCCCCTGCGCCTCGGTACCGCCCCAGCACGAGGCGCCGGTCGACCCGCAGTCCGGCACCCTCGCCGTCGGCGTGCCCGGTCCCGACACGGTCGTGCGCATCGTCGACGACCAGGGCGCGGAGACGCCCTTCGGGGAGCCGGGCGAGATCGTGGTGCGGGGTCCGCAGGTCGTGCCCGGGTACTGGCGGCGGCCCGAGGCCACCGCCGAGGCCTTCCCCGACGGCGAGCTGCGCACCGGGGACATCGGCTTCATGGACGAACAGGGCTGGCTGTACGTCGTCGACCGCAAGAAGGACATGATCAACGCGTCGGGTTTCAAGGTGTGGCCCCGCGAGGTCGAGGACGTGCTGTACACCCATCCGTCGGTGCGCGAGGCGGCCGTCGTCGGGGTGCCGGACGGCTACCGCGGGGAGACGGTCAAGGCGTACATCAGCCTGCGTCCGGGCGCGGACGCGGATGCCGATACGCTCGCGGCCTACTGCAAGGACAGACTGGCGGCCTACAAGTACCCGCGCCAGGTGGAGATCCTGCCCGACCTGCCGAAGACGGCGAGTGGCAAGATCCTCCGTCGGGAACTGCGTTCCCGCACGATTGACGGTCAGTAGCGCGACAGCCGGCGGGACGCGCCGACAAGGCATCGAGGAAGGCAGGTGGCGGCAGTGCCCAGGACCACGGACGGCGACGGGACCCCCGTGCCGCAGCGGCTGCTCGCCGCCGCCACCAGGCTCTTCGCCGAGCAGGGCTACGACCGGACCTCGGTCCAGGAGATCGTCGAGGCGGCCGGCGTCACCAAGGGGGCCCTGTACCACTACTTCGGCTCCAAGGACGACCTGCTGCACGAGGTGTACGCGCGCGTGCTGCGCGTCCAGCAGGAGCGGCTCGACGCCTTCGCGAACGCCGACGAGCCGATCGAGAAGCGGCTGCGGGGCGCTGCGGCGGACGTCGTCGTCACGACCATCGAGAACCTCGACGACGCGATGATCTTCTTCCGCTCGATGCACCATCTGAGTCCGGAGAAGAACAAGCAGGTGCGTTCCGAGCGCCGGCGCTATCACGAACGCTTCCGGGCACTCGTCGAGGAGGGCCAGGCCTGCGGCGTCTTCTCCACGGCCACCCCCGCGGACCTGGTCGTGGACTACCACTTCGGGTCGGTGCACCATCTGTCGACCTGGTACCGGCCGGACGGCCCGATGGGCGCACAGGAGGTCGCCGACCACCTGGCCGACCTGCTGCTGCGGGCCCTGCGGCCCTGAACGAGCCCACACGTGAGGGGCGGCCGTCATGGACGACCGCCCCTCACCCGTGCCCCTAGAGGTACTTCTTCAGCTCGCGCCGGGCCAGCGACCGCTGGTGCACCTCGTCCGGCCCGTCCGCGATCATCAGCGTGCGCGCCCCGGCGTACAGCTCGGCCAGTGGGAAGTCCTGGCTGACGCCGCCCGCGCCGTGAAGCTGGATCGCCCGGTCGATGATGTCGACGACCGCGCGCGGGGTGGCGATCTTGATGGCCTGGATCTCCGCGTGCGCGCCCCGGTTGCCGACGGTGTCCATCATCCAGGCGGTCTTGAGGACCAGCAGCCGCAGCTGCTCGACCGTCACGCGCGCGTCCGCGATCCAGTTGTGCACCACGCCCTGCTGACCCAGCGCCTTGCCGAACGCCGTACGGGAGACGGCCCGGCGGCACATCAGCTCGATCGCCCGCTCCGCCATGCCGATCAGCCGCATGCAGTGGTGGATGCGGCCGGGGCCGAGGCGGGCCTGGGCGATGGCGAAGCCGCCCCCCTCCTCGCCGATGAGGTTCGTCGCCGGTACGCGCGCGTGGTCGAACACCACCTCGGCGTGGCCGCCGTGGGAGTGGTCCTCGTACCCGAAGACCCGCATGGCCCGCCGGACGGTGACGCCGGGCGTGTCGCGCGGCACCAGCACCATGGACTGCTGGCGCCGGATGTCCGGTCCGTCCGGGTCCGTCTTGCCCATGACGATGAAGATCCTGCAGTCCGGGTTCATCGCCCCGGAGATGTACCACTTGCGACCGGTGATGACATATTCGTCGCCGTCCCGCTCGATGCGCGTGGTGATGTTGGTGGCGTCCGCGGAGGCCACCTCCGGCTCGGTCATCGCGAAGGCCGAACGGATCTCGCCCGCCAGCAGCGGCTCCAGCCACTGCTTCTTCTGCCGCTCGTCGCCGAACTGCGCGAGCACCTCCATGTTCCCGGTGTCCGGCGCGGCGCAGTTCAGCGCCGTCGGCGCCAGCTGCGGGGAACGGCCGGTGATCTCGGCGAGGGGCGCGTACTGCAGATTGGTGAGCCCGGCGCCGTGCTCGGCATCGGGCAGGAAGAGGTTCCACAGGCCCTGGCTGCGCGCCTCGGCCTTCAGCTCCTCCACCACGGCCGGGGTGTCCCAGGGCGAGGCCAGCAGCGCCCGCTGCTCCTCGGCCACGGCCTCGGCCGGGTAGACGTGCTCGTCCATGAAGGCGAGCAGCCTGGCGCGGAGGTCCTCGGTGCGTGCGTCGAACGCGAAGTCCATGCCGGTCAGCCTTCCTGGAGAGTGGTCAGTCCGTGCTCGATGAAGACGGGGACGAGCTCCCCGATGCGGTCGAAGCCGCGCCCGACCGTCTGGCCGAGCGTGTAGCGGTAGTGGATGCCCTCCAGGATCACGGCGAGCTTGAACCAGGCGAACGCCGTGTACCAGGCGACCGCCGAGACGTCGCGCCCGGAGCCCGCCGCGTACCGCTCGACCAGTTCGGCCGGCGACGGATGACCGGGCGCCGAGGCGGTCGTGGAGATCGGGGAGTTCGGCAGCGTCAGCGGAACGCTGTACATCACCAGCAGCCCCAGGTCGGTCAGCGGGTCGCCGAGCGTCGACATCTCCCAGTCGAGGATCGCGCGGATCGTGTCGTCGGGGCCGATCAGGACGTTGTCGAGCCGGTAGTCGCCGTGCACGACGGCGGCGGCGGGGGAGGCCGGCAGGTCGCGGCCGAGCGCCGCGTGCAGCTCGTCGATCCCGGCCAGCTCGCGGCTGCGGGAGGCGTCCAGCTGTTTGCCCCAGCGGCGCAGCTGCCGGTCCAGGAAGCCCTCGGGCCGGCCGAAGTCGGTCAGGCCGACCTCGCCGGGGTCCACCGCGTGCAGCTCCACCAGGGTGTCCACCAGCGACAGCACGGCGTCCCGGGTGCGCCGCTCGCCGAGCGGGGCGAGCTCGTCGGCCGTCCGGTAGGGCGTGCCCTCGACGAACTCCATGACGTAGAACGGGGCCCCGAGCACGTCGTCGTCCTCGCACAGCAGGACCGGGCGGGGCACCGGCACGCTCGTCGGGTGCAGGGCGCTGATCACCCGGTGCTCGCGCTTCATGTCGTGCGCGGTGGCCAGGACGTGCCCGAGCGGAGGCCGGCGTACGACCCACTTCGCCTCGCCGTCGGAGACCGCGTAGGTGAGGTTGGACCGTCCGCCTTCGATCAGCCGTCCGGTGAGGGGGCCGTGGACCAGACCGGGACGCTCGCGCTCCAGCAGGGCGCTCAGCCGGTCGAGGTCGAGTCCGGGCGGGTGGTCGGGGCTCATGCGTCGCTCCTACGGACGGGACGGGTGAACAGGGGCTCGCCCCATGATGCCGACCGGTCGGTATGGAGTCCAGGGGTCACGCCCAACGTGATCGGGGCCACGATAGGCCGACGGCTCCCCGGACAGAACCCGGGGAGCCGTCGGCAGGCCCTTTTCGGCCGTTGCGGGCGTTCCGGCCATGGCGGCCGCACCCGGAGCTCCGGGGGTCACGGCCGCCCGGCTCCGCGGCCGCCCGGTGTTCCGGACGCGTCAGTGGTCGTCCCAGTGGCCGTCGTGCTCCGCGTGCCGGTGGCCGTCGTGCAGGTAGTCGAAGTGCCCGCCGTGCTCCACGCGCGCGTGCCCGCAGTCCTCGCCGTGCCGGTGCTCGTGCCCGTCGTGGGCCCGGTGCCCTTCGGGCTCGCACTCGTCCCAGTGGCCGGCGTGCTCGCGGTGCAGATGTCCGTCGTGGACGTAGTCGACGTGGTCGCCGTGGCTCACCTCGGCGTGCCCGCAGTCCGGGCCGTGCGTGTGGGAGTGGGCGGAGTGCTCGAGATGGAGGGCGGTCATGGGGGTGGCTCACCTTCGAAGCTGCGGGCGATGACGTCGGACACAGTGTCACGCGAACCGGGCATATCGGGTGATCCGGCTTGCGTGGCGTCCGGAGACCCCGGAGGGTCGGACCCATGAAGGCGATCAGTTACGCAGGCTACGGCGGCCCCGAGACGCTCGTGTACGGGGAGGTGCGCGATCCCAGGATCGGTCCCGACGCCGTGCTGGTGAAGGTCCGCGCGGCGGCTGTGAACCCCGTCGACTGGAAGGCCCGGCAGGGATATCTGGACGGGATGCTGGAGGCCGTCTTCCCGGTGGTCCCCGGCTGGGACGTCTCGGGGGTCGTCGTCCAGCTCGGCGTGTCCGTGCCCGAGTTCGCGGTCGGCGACGAGGTCGTCGGCTACGTCCGCGAGGACTTCCTCTCCCGCGGCACCTTCGCCGAGTACGTCGCCGCCCCCGTGCGCACCCTCGCCCGCAAGCCGCGCAACCTCACCTGGGAGCAGGCCGCCGGGCTGCCGCTCACCGGACTCACCGCCTACCAGGTGCTGACCGGGGCGCTCCAGGTGAAACGCGGCGAGACCGTCCTCGTCCACGCGGCCGCGGGCGGCGTCGGCTCGATCGCCGTACAGCTCGCGCGTCACCTGGGCGCCCGGGTGATCGGCACGGCGAGCGAGGCCAATCACGACTTCGTGCGCTCACTGGGCGGCGAGCCGGTGACCTACGGCGAGGGCCTGGCGGAACGGGTGCGCGGACTGGCCCCCGAGGGTGTGGACGCGGCCTTCGACACGGTCGGCGGCGAGACGCTGAGGGTCTCCGCCAACCTGCTGGTCCCGGACGGACGTCTGGCCTCGATCGCCGACGGGGACGTCGTCGGCTACGGCGGCCGCTACTGCTGGGTCCGCCCCGACGCCGAGGACCTCACCCGCCTGGCGGAACTGGCCGAACAGGGCGTCGTCTCCGTGCACGTCTCCAGGACGTTCCCGCTGGAGCAGGCCGCGGAGGCCCATCGCCTCAGCGAGGAGGGCCGCACCCGCGGCAAGATCGTGGTCACCGTGGACTGGGAGGAGGAGCGGGAGGAGGCTCCCGGGGCGGCTGCGGAAAGCGCGTAGAGAGCCCGGGCCGTAATGGGGGCGGGGCCGGGCGAGGCGCGAGCGGGGAGCGCGCCCGGCGGGCGGATCAGACCACGAGGACGACGGCGCACACCGCCGTCGCCACCGCGCACGCGACGGCCGCGCTGGCGTGACGGGCGGTGAGGGCCACCGGGTTCGGCGCGGCGGCGAGGGCGTGGATGCGCCGATGGGCGAGCAGCAGGAAGGCCAGCCACAGGGCGCAGCACAGCGCGCCCGCCACGATCTGGGACGCCGACGGGCCGCCGTGCAGCGCGGCCTTCACGGCCAGCACGGCCGAGACGGTGCTCGCCAGCGTCGTGCGCCGCCAGGCCAGCCGGGTCCGCTCGGGCTGGAGACCGGGGTCCCGCTCCGGCGGCGGCCCGCCGCTCATCCCTCCCACCCCACGAGCACCACCAGCACCATCGCCACGGCCACCACCGCGACCAGCACGCCCAGCAGCGCCGGAAAACGGGAGGACGGCAGGTCCTCGCCCCGGCGCATCGCCCGCTCGCAGCGCACCCAGTGGTTCACCGCGCGCAGGGAGCACAGCACGCCCGCCGCGAGCAGCGCGAGCGCCAGCCCGACCCGCCAGCCCCAGCGCAGGTCCGGCAGGAACTGGTCCACCGCGAAGCCTCCGCCGATCAACGCGAGCGCGGTGCGCAGCCAGGCCAGGAACGTGCGCTCGTTCGCCAGCGAGAACCGGTAGTCGGGTGTGCTGCCCTCCTCCCTGACCTGCTGGGGGGCGAACCACAACCGGACGTTTTGTACGAACTCGATCACCCACAGGACCCTACCCGTCGCCTCCGCGGGGCCCCTTCGGCGCGGTGCGGGCCGTCGCCCGGTGCGCCCTGAGCCGCTCGTACGCCGCCAGCCCGTCCGGCACCCACTGCCAGACGGACAGACGTCGCTCGACCTCCTCCTCGGGCAGGAAGTCGTGCCATGCCACCTCCTCCGTCTGCGGGGACACCGGCAGCTCGCAGCGGACCTCGTACACGGCCGACCACCAGCTCCCCGCCGCCCCGTCCTCGTAGAGGAACGTGAACAGATGCTCCGGTCGGGGCAGCCCGCTCACCCCGAGCTCCTCCTCCGCCTCGCGCAGCGCGGCCTCGTCGTAGGCCTCGCCCGCGCCGACCACCCCGCCGACGAACATGTCGTACAGGGAGGGGAACACCAGCTTGGCCGCCGTCCTGCGATGGACGAAGACGCGCCCCTCGTCGTCCCTGACCTGGACGAACACACAGCGATGGCGCAGACCTTCGGCGTACACCTGCCCGCGCGGGCGCCGGCCGATGACCTGGTCGTTCTCGTCGACGATGTCGAGGATTTCGTCAGCAGCGCTCATCGCCCCATCCAAGCAGCCCCGTCCGAAGAGTCCCGCCCGTCAGTCCCGTCCGAGCAGCCCCGTCCGAGGAGAGCCTCGTTCCGCCTACTGGGGCTGGAGTTTCGGGACCCGCTCCCGAGGGGCCCCACCCCGGGGCATCGCCGGGTGCAGCCCGAGCAGCACGATGCCCGCGACGATCGCCGCCAGTCCCGCCGCCTCCCAGGCCAGCGCGCCGGTGTCGGTGTGCAGCCGGTCGCCCAGGAAACCGACGCCGCAGAGGATTCCGGCGAGAGGCTGCGCCGCCGTCAGCGCGGGCAGCGACATCCGCAGCGGCGCCGTCTCGAAGGCGCTCTGCACCAGCACCAGGCCGGTCACGCCGAGCGCGAGCACCGCGTACGGCTCCCAGCGGGTCATCAGCTCGCCGAGACCGCCGGCCGAGAAGCGCTGTCCGCTGACCCGGGTCAGCGCGTCCTGCACGCCGTACAGCAGACCGGCGGCCAGGGCCAGCAGCACCGGGCCCGCGCTCAGCCGGGAACGCTTGGCGTAGGTGGTGAGCAGCAGTGCCAGTCCGATCATCGCGCCGATGATCGTCCAGTGCCGCAGCGGATCCGTGACCGCGCTGCCGCCGCGCGGCTCGCCCGCCACGATGAAGACGGTCACGCCGCCCGCGAGCAGGAAGAGCCCCGCCCAGCCCTGGCGGCCCAGCGACTGTTTCGTCTGATGCCGGGAGAGCGCGAGGGCGAACAGCAAATTGGTCGCGAGCAGCGGCTCCACCAGGGAGATCTCGCCCTGGCCGAGCGCGATCGCGCCCAGCGCCATTCCCGCCACCATGAGACCGAGGCCGCCCAGCCAGCGCGGCACCTTCATCAGGTCGAGCAGCAGTCGCGGCGAGAGGAAGTCGCCGAGCGGCGCCCGCTGGGCCGCGTTCTGCTGGAGCACGAACCCGAAGCCCAGACAGCAGGCGGCGCTCACGGCGAGAACCAGAACCAGAACCGACACGCTGCGTACCTCGATCATCCGGTCGGGCCACGGACGGGGTGCGTAGTGGCCGACTGTAGCGTCCCAGCGCCCTCGGCACCCCGGGAGTGCCCGAAGCGTCCGCTGCGGGCCCGCACGGGGCGATGGTTGCGGGAGTACCCCGAACCGGGCGGCTGACTCGGCCGCGGGGCCCGCGGCCGGAGCCGGAGGCGCGGGGCGCCCCTACGGCCATGGTGTGGGCTCCGGCCGGGCCGCGCCATGGCGCACGCCACACTCGTCCCGCGGTCAGCCGGTCGGGGAGGCTCCCACCAGGGGCGGGCCGCCGAAATCCGCTTCCGCGCCGCCGTGACCCGCCGGGATCGCCGTCACTCGCCGGGATCGACGCGGGGTCGCCACGCGCATCGTCTGCCTTCCGGGACCTCTTCCGGGACGCTCTTGCGGGACCCGCTCCCGCGCGGCCCGGAAGGTAAGAAGTGATGACGGAAGTCTGACGGCTGCCGGGCAGACCTGGCCCGGCCCGCCCGCGGGTGTTCGAATGGACGGGTGAATCCCGAACCGTCCGAGGAACGCGGCGCCCCCGTCGGCCGCCGGGTGTTCCTCGGCACCCTCGCCCTCGGCGCCCTGGGGGTCGTCGCCGCACCCCCGCTCCAGCGCGGTCTCGAGGCCTTCCTCGGCAGCGCCGCGGACAAGGACCCCACGGGCCTGACCGGGCTGCTCCCCAACGGAGGCGGCTTCCGCTACTACTCGGTGACCTCGTCCGTCCCGCACAAGGACGCCTCGAACTACCGACTCACCGTGGACGGCCTGGTCGACCGCCCGGTCAGCTACACCCTGGCCCAGCTGAAGGCCCTGCCGCAGACCCGCATGGTCAAGGACGTGCAGTGCGTGACGGGCTGGCGGGTCCCGGGCACGGCGTTCGAGGGCGTACGGCTGTCCGCCCTCCTCGACGCGGCCGGTGTGCGGGCGAACGCCGGCGCGGTCCGGTTCACCTGCTTCGACGGCGCGTACAGCGAGAGCCTCACCCTGGACCAGGCCCGCCGCGCCGACGTCCTCGTCGCCCTGCGCATGCAGGACAAGGACCTCGGTCACGACCACGGCGGCCCTGTCCGCCTCTACGTGGCGCCGATGTACTTCTACAAGTCCGCCAAGTGGCTCTCCGGCATCACCGTCACGGAGAAGGTGAAGCCCGGCTACTGGGAGGACCGCGGCTACGACGTCGACGCCTGGGTCGGCCGTTCGAACGGACGCGACGATGAGCCTACGAGCTGAGGCGGCGCCGGCCGCCACCGGAGTGCGCCGCTTCACCCGCGCCGTGCGGTGGGTGCACCGCACCACGGCCCTGCTCATGGGCGTGTGCGTGGCGACGGCCGCCTGCCTGTACATCCCCGAGTTCGCCCAGCTCGTGGGCCGCCGCGAACTGGTCGTGAGGGTTCACGAGTGGGCGGGTCTGGCCCTGCCCGTCCCCGTCCTCGCGGGCCTCGCCTCCCGCGCGTTCCGCGCCGACCTGCGCCACCTCAACCGCTTCGGCCCGTACGACCGACGCTGGCTGCGGGCAGTCCTGCGCCGGGACAAGCGGCGGGAGTCGCGTCCGGCGGCCAAGTTCAACGCCGGCCAGAAGATCTACTCGTCCTGGATCGCCGGGGCCACCCTGGTCATGCTCGGCACCGGACTCCTCATGTGGTTCACCCACCTCACCCCGATCATGTGGCGCACCAGCGCGACCTTCGTCCACGACTGGCTGGCCCTGACCATCGGCATCGTCCTGGCCGGCCACATCGGCATGGCGCTCGGCGACCCGGAGGCCCGACGCGGCATGCGCACGGGCTCGGTGAGCCGCGAATGGGCCGAACGAGAACACCGCCACTGGCGGCCCTGACCGACGGTGCCCCGCAACTGCTCACCGGCCGCCCCCCAGCGACCTTCCGGCACGGCCCCCACGTGACCTCCGGCTCGGCCGCATCGCAACCGCTCCGGCAGGGCTCCCGCGATCGTCCGGCACGCCCCCGCATGATCCCCTCCGGCACGGCCGCGCCCCGACCGCTCCACCCCGCCCCCGGCGGATCGCCGGGACGTGCCTGTGGGGCCTCAGGCCTCGCGAATCGCTGCAACATGCCGGGGGCACCTCGCCGCGCGGGCTGCCGGTCAGTCGCCGAAGTCGAGCAGCACCTTGCAGGAACGGCTGCGGTCGGCCGCCAGCGCGAAAGCCGCCTCCGCCTCCCGCACCGGGACGACCGCGCTGACCAACGCGTCGAACGCGGGCGCGGCGGCGAGCAGCCGGAGCGCGTCGTCGAACTCGGTGTCGAAACGGAACGCCCCGCGCAGCTCGATCTCCCGGCTGACCAGCAGGTTCCCCTGAAACGGACTCGGTCCCGGCGGCAACATGCCGAGCTGTACGACGACCCCGCCGCGGCGCACCAGCCGCAGACAGGTCTCCAGCCCGGCGGCGGTCCCGGACGCCTCCACGGCCACGTCCGCCTCCGACGGCCACCCGGGGTCGGCCGGATCGTCGGCCCGGACGACGACGTCGGCGCCCGCGGCGCGCGCGTACCCGAGCGCGGCGGGCAGCAGGTCGGTCACGGTGACATGGGCGGCGCCCGCCGCCTTCGCCGCCGCGACCACCAGCGAGCCGATGGGTCCGGCCCCGGTGACCAGCACCTGCCGCCCGGCCACCGCACCGGCCCGGCGCACCGCGTGCAGGGCCACCGACAACGGCTCGGCGAGCGCTGCCCGACGCGGCGGCAGCCCTTCCGGAAGCGGCCGCAGCTGCCCGGCGGGAACGGCGATCTCGGCAGCGAAGCCGCCCTGCACATGCGGCGTCCTGGCCGCGCTGCCGAGGTAGCGGGTGTCCCGGCAGACGTGCCGCCGCCCGTCCGCGCACTCGGGGCAGAGCCCGCACGGCGTGGCGGGGTGCACGGCGACCGCGGTGCCGGCGAGCGGCCCGCTCGACGCCGTGCCGACGACCTCGTGCCCCAGCACCATCGGCTCCCGCAGCCGGAAGTCCCCGACCCCGCCATGCCGCCAGTAGTGCAGGTCGGAGCCGCAGACCCCGCCGTAGCGAACGGCGACGAGCACCTCGTCCGGCCCCGGCGAGGGAGACGTCAGTTCGTCGACGCGCAGGTCGCCCGGACCGTGGATCACACATGCCAGCATCCGTCGTCACGCCCTTTCACAGCACGCTCGTCATACCGCCGTCGACGTACAGCACCTGACCGCCGACGAAGTCCGCCGCGGGGGAGGCGAGGAACAGCACCCCGCCCACCAGGTCCTCGGTGCGGCCCCACCGTCCGGCCGGGGTGCGCCGACGCACCCACGCGCTGAACTCCTCGTCCTCGACCAGGGGCCGGGTCAGCTCGGTCTCGATGTAGCCCGGGCCGAGGCCGTTGACCTGGACGCCGCGCGGGCCCCAGTCGGCGCACATGCCCTTGGTGAGCATCTTCAGCGCGCCCTTGGCAGCCGCGTAGGGCGCGATGCCGGGACGGGCCACCTCGCTCTGCAGCGAGCAGATGTTGATGATCTTGCCGTGGCCGCGTTCGGTCATCCCCCGGGCCGCCTCCCGGCCCACCAGGAACGCGCTGGTGACATTCGCGTCCAGCACCCGGTGCCAGTCGGAGTCGGCGAACTCAAGGAGCGGGGCGCGCAGTTGCATGCCCGCGTTGTTGACGAGGATGTCCAGCGGGCCGACCCGGGCCTCGACGTCGGCGAGGCCGGCCCGCACCGAGGGCCCGTCGGTGACGTCGAACGCGCTGGTGTGCACGGTCCTCGGGAGTCCGGCGGCGGCCCGCTCGAGGCGCCCGGCGTCGCGCCCGTTGAGGACGACCGTGCAGCCGGCCTCGGCCAGACCCCGGGCCAGTGCCAGGCCGATGCCCCTGCTGGAGCCGGTGACCAGAGCGGTCCGGCCGGTGATGTCGAACAGGGGGTGGCTCATCGCCGTGACTCCTCTTCCCGGTGCCCGGGTTCCCGGTGCGCGTCTTTCCGGTGCGCGTCTTTCCTGTGCCCGTCTTCCCGTGTCCGCGGGCGTCGCCCGCCGTCGCTCCCGCCCACGTCTAGAGGACGAGGGAGAGGAGCATGACGAGACCGCCCGCGACCACGGAGATGATCGTCTCCATGACCGACCAGGTCTTCACGTTCTGGCCCACGGTGAGTCCGAAGTACTCCTTCACCAGCCAGAACCCGGCGTCGTTGACATGGCTGAAGAAGAGCGAGCCCGCGCCGATGACCAGCACCAGCAGGGCCGTGTGCGTCGTCGACATGTCGGCCGCGAGCGGTGCGACCAGGCCCGCCGCCGAGATCGTCGCCACGGTCGCCGAACCGGTCGCCAGCCGGATCGCCACCGCGATCAGCCAGGCCAGCAGCAGGGCGGGGATGGACCAGTCCTCGGAGATCTCGAGCACCATCCGGCCCACGCCGCAGTCGATCAGCGTCTGCTTGAAGCCGCCGCCCGCGCCGACGATCAGCAGGATGCCGGCGATGGGCGCGAGGCCCTTCTCGACCAGCCCGGAGATCCGGTCCTTGGCGAAGCCGGCGGGCCTCAGCAGGGTGAAGATGCCGACGAGCACGGCGGTGAGCAGCGCGATCAGCGGGGATCCGATGACGTCGAAGACGCGTTGCACGGTGTGCTCGGGGTCGTCCACCACGATGTCGACCAGCGCCTTGGACAGCATGAGCACGACGGGCAGCAGGATGGTGGCGAGGGTGGCGCCGAAGCCGGGCCGCTTCTCCAGGTCCTCGGAGGGCCGCTGGGGAATCATGCGCTCGGGGGCGGGGACGTCCACCCAGCGTGCGGCGACCCGCGAGAACAGCGGTCCGGCGACGACGACCGTGGGTATGGCCACGAGCACGCCGAGGGCCAGCGTCACGCCCAGGTTGGCGCCGACCGCGTCGATCGCGACCAGCGGACCGGGGTGCGGCGGGACGAGCCCGTGCATCACCGACAGACCGGCCAGCGCCGGAATGCCGATCCGCATGAGCGAGTAGTTGCCACGCTTGGCGACCATCAGCACCACCGGGATCAGCAGCACCACACCGACCTCGAAGAACAGCGGCAGACCGATCACCGAGGCGATCAGCACCATGGCCCACGGCATGGAGCGGCCGCCCGCCTTGGCGAGGATCGTGTCCACGATCTGGTCGGCTCCGCCGGAGTCCGCGAGCATCTTGCCGAGGATCGCGCCGAGCGCGATCAGCACGCCCACCCCGGCGACGGTGGCGCCCAGACCGGTCGTGAACGAGGCGATGGTCTTGTCGAGCGGCGCCCCGGCGAACGCGCCCAGCGCGAGCGAGCCGATGGTCAGCGCCAGGAAGGCGTGGAGCTTGAACCGGGTGATGAGCAGGACGATCACGGCGATGCCCGCCAGGACGGCGATGCCCAGCTGCGCGTGGTCGGCCGAGGTGATCGGCTCGACGGCGTCCGCTGCCAGCATCTCGACGCTGAGTCTGGTCACGGGGGTTCCCTTGTCAGGTAGGGGAGGGGGGACGGGGAGTGCGGTGCGCGGGGGGCACGGCTGCCGCCGGAGGAGGGCTCCGGAGGACGATGACGACTAGCCGTCGACGAAGGCGGGCGGGTCGGCCAAGACCGCTCGACGGGGGCCGGCCGGACGGGCGTCAGTCGGACGGGGGAGTGCGGTCCACGGGGTCCGCGAGCGCGGTCAGCGCCGCCAACGCCCGCCCGGTGATGGCCTCCGGGGTGCCGACGACGTCGACGACGACTCCGGCCTCGTCCGCCTCCAGGGGCTGGAGCGTGGCGAACTGGGAGTCCAGCAGCGCCGTCGGCATGAAGTGACCCTGCCGGTTCGCCATGCGGTCCTCGATCAGCGACCGGTCGCCCGCCAGGTGGACGAAGACGACGGCGGGGGCGGCGGCCCTGAGCCGGTCACGGTACGACCGCTTGAGCGCCGAGCAGCTGACCACGCCGCCGAGCCCGGCCCGCTCGTGCGCCCAGGCGCCGATGGCGTCGAGCCACGGCCACCGGTCGTCGTCGCCGAGCGGGGTGCCGGCCGACATCTTGGCGATGCTGGCCGGCGGGTGGAAGTCGTCGCCCTCGGCGTACGGGACGCCCAGCCGGGCGGCGAGCAGGGGACCGATGGTGGTCTTGCCCGTGCCGGCGACGCCCATCACCACGACGACGTGCGGGGTACGCATCTCTGCCTCGCTGTCTTCCTCGACATCCGGCGCCGGTGGACGCCGCCGACGACACTGAAACCTATTAGATAGGACTATTGCAAGACCCGGCACCAAATAAGTCTGACTTTTTGAGTCCGTGATCTACCCCGTACGCTGAGTGCATGACCACTCCGGACCGGGGGCTGCACGGCCGCGTACTGGACGCCCTGGGGCCCGCGATCACGGCGGGCGAGTACCCGCCGGGCAGCGTCCTGCGCACCGACGAGCTGGCCCAGCGCTTCGACGTCTCCCGGTCCGTGATGCGCGAGGCGGTCCGCGTCCTGGAGTCCATGGACCTGGTCGAGTCGCGCCGCCGCGTCGGCGTGACGGTCCGCCCCAGGTCCGCGTGGAACGTCTACGACCCGCAGGTCATCCGCTGGCGGCTGGCCGGCGCCGACCGCCCGCACCAGCTGCGTTCGCTCACTGTCCTGCGTTCGGCGATCGAGCCGGTCGCGGCCGGCCTTGCGGCGCGGCACGCCACGGCGGAGCAGTGCGCCGAGCTCACCGAGTGCGCGCTCGGCATGGTGGCCCACTCACGCGGCCACCGGCTGGAGGGGTATCTGGTGCACGACATGGCCTTCCACCGGGTCATCCTCACCGCCTCCGGAAACGAGATGTTCGCCCGCCTGGGCGACGTCGTGGCGGAGGTCCTGGCCGGCCGCACCCATCACGAGGTGATGTTCGAGGACCCCGACCCGGCCGCCGTCACCCTGCACGTCCAGGTCGCGGAGGCGGTCCGGGCCGGCGACGCGGCCCGCGCGGAACAGCTCACCCGCGAGATCACCGTCGGCGCCCTCCAGGAACTGGACATCCTGGCTCCCTGACGCGGCCGGTGCCCGGCGTCACCGAGGGAACTCCCCGTCCACGTACACCCAAACCCCGTCCACCCGCTCGAAGCGGCTGAGCTCGTGCAGCGAGCCGCCCCGGTAGGACGCGCGGAACTCCACCGTCCCCGTCGGGTGGAAGGCGCTCCCGTCGGACACGGAGAGGATCTCCAGGCCGGTCCAGCGCATCCCGGGATCGAGTTCCAGCCGCTCCGGACGCGTCCGCGGGTGCCAGGTCCGCAACAGATAGCCCGCCTCGCCCGTGACGAACGCGCTGTAGCGCGACCGCATCAGCGCCTCGGCGCTCGGCGGGGTCCCGGTGCCCGCGTGGTAGCGGCCGCAGCACGCCTCGTACCGTGCGGGCAGACCGCACGGGCAGTCGGTGGGGACGGCGGGGACGGCGGCGGAGGCGCGCTGTCGCGGGCGTGCGGAACGTCGGGCCATGCGGTTCATTGTGCCCGGCCGCCCGCCGACCCGGCCACGCCCCTGAACTGCCGGAGAGGGCCCGCGCGACCGCCTGCACCGCCCGTCGGCCCCGCCGCCCCGCCGCCCCGCCGCCCCGCGGTCCTGGCCCCGCCCCGCGGCGCTGCTCCGCCCTGCGGTCTTGCTCCGCCCTTCGGGCCTGCACCGCCCCAGGTCCTGCCCCGCCCCGCGGCCCCGTCACCGAACCGGCGCCGGCCCGGCGCTCAGGCCGAGGCCGCGCCCCGCTGCGCCGACGGCGTCGGCAACGGCGGCAGCGCCGTCCCGTACACCCAGGCCGCGAACAGCTCGTCCAGCGGCTCGGACGCGAACCGGGCGGCGTGCGCGGCGAACGTCGCCGTGGTCACCGACCCGCCCCGGTGCACCCCGAGCCAGGCGCGCACCATGTGGAAGAACGCGTCGTCGCCCAGCGCACAGCGCACGGCGTGCACGGCGAGACCGCCGCGCTCGTAGAGCCGGTCGTCGAACATCGACTTGCGCCCAGGATCGGCGAGCCGCAGATCCTGCGGCTGCGTCGCCAGCAACCGGTGCGCGACGGCGGCGAGTTGCTGCGCGCTGCGGCCGCCCGACCGCTCCGACCACAGCCACTCCGCGTACTTCGCGAACCCCTCGTTCAGCCAGATGTGCCGCCAGTCGGCGATCGACACGCTGTTGCCGAACCACTGGTGCGCCAGCTCGTGCGCCACCAGCCGCTCCGAACCCCGCGCCCCGTCCACGTGGTTGGCGCCGAACAGCGACAACCCCTGCGCCTCGACGGGGACGTCGAGCTCCTCCTCCGTCACGACCACCGCGTACTCGTCGAACGGGTACGGGCCGAAGAGCTGCTGGAAAAGGTGCATCATGGCGGGCTGGCGAGCGAAGTCCCGCGAGAACTCCGGCAGCAGCCGCGCCGGGATGTGCCCGTGCTGGGGGACGCCCCCGAGCCCCGGGTCGCCCAGCAGCACCGTTTGGTACTTGCCGACGGACAGCCCTATCAGGTAGCTCGACGTGGGCGCCGACTGCTCGTACACCCACGTGGTCGTCGACGCCTTCGCGGTCCGCGTCAGCAGCCTGCCGCCCGCCACCACCGAGTACGCCGACGGCGTCGTGACCGATATCAGGTACGACGCCTTGTCCGCCGGACGGTCGTTGCACGGGTACCAGGACGGCGCACCGACCGGCTGGCTCGCCACCAGCGCCCCGTCGTCCAGCTCCTCCCAGCCGATACCGCCCCAGGGACTGCTCACCGGCTTCGGGTTGCCCGACCACTGCACCTCCACCGTGAACGCGGCCCCCGCGCGGACCGGCTTGGCGGGACGGACCCGCAGCCGGCCGCCCCGATGCGTGTAGTGCGCCGGACGACCGTCCACCCGGATCCGGCCGATCTTGAAGTCGGCCAGGTTCAGCTGGAACTCGGCCAGCGCCGACCGCCCTGCGATCGCGTTGATCCGCGCGGCGCCCGACAGCCGGTTCGGGCCCGGCCGGTAGTCCAGCGTGAGCTCGTAGCGGTGCACCCGGTACCGGGAGTCACCGTTGGCCGGGAAATACGGGTCCGGCCCGACCGACTGCTGAACTGCCACTTCCGCGTCCGCTCCCTGCCCTGTGCTCGAACCGCCCGCCGCCGGTGCGTCGCCGCGCTCCGGTTCCGAGTAGCCCGTCCTCAGGGACGCCATGCCTCGATCGGGTTGCCGAGCCAGCGGGTGTCGTCCGGGACGGACTCCGCGGCCATGACGAGCGACGCGGGACCCAGGGTCGTCCGGGCCCCGATCGTGCTGCCGGGCAGCACGATCCCGCCAGGGCCCAGCGTGGCGCCCTCACGGAGGACCACAGTATCCGTCCGCAAGATCCGGTCGTGGAAGAGGTGAGTCTGCAGCACGCACCCGCGGTTGACCGTCACGCCGTCCTCCAGCGTGACCAGGTCCGACTCCGGCAGCCAGTAGCTCTCCACCCACGCGCCCTTGCCGATCCGCGCCCCGAGCCCGCGCAGCCACGCCGTCATCACCGGCGTCCCCGGCACCGCCCCGGCCAGCCACGGCACGGCCACCACCTCGACGAACGTGTCCGCCAGCTCGTTGCGCCACACGAACCCGCTCCACAGCGGATGCTCGCCGCTGCGGTGCCGGCCGACCAGCAGCCACTTGGCGGCCACCGAGACGAGGGCCGCCGCGGCCCCCGCCCCGAGCAGCACGAGACCCGACAGCAGCGGCGCCCAGGCGCCGAGCGCGCACAGCGCCGCCACCGTCAGCACGGCCAGCCCCGCCGAGCAGAACACCGGCACGATCCGGCACAGCTCCACCAGCGCGCGCGCCCACAGCAGCCGCGCCGACGGCTCGTACGTCCGGCTCTGGTCACTGTCCGTGGTGTTCCGCGGCAGCTTCACCGGCGGCAGCCCCAGGTACGAGCTGCCCTTCTTCGCCTTCTTGGGCGTCGCCGACAGCACGCCCACCAGACCGCCGTCCGGCACGCTCCGCCCCGGCGCGGTCATCCCCGAATTGCCGAGGAACGCCCGCCGCCCGATCTCCGCGCGCCCGATCCGCATCCAGCCGCCGCCGAGCTCGTACGGCGCGGTCAGCGTGTCGTCGGCGAGGAACGCGCCCTCGCCGACCGTGGTCAGACTCGGCAGCGCGAGCACGGTGGAGACCTCGGCGCCCTTGCCGATCCGCATCCCGAGCAGCCGCAGCCACACCGGCGTGACCAGCCCGGCGTACAGCGGGAACAGGGTCTCCCGCGAGCGGTCCATGAGCTGCGTGACCGTCCAGGCCTGCCAGCCCGTCCGGCTGTGCGTGGGGTGCGTGCCCTCCCGCAGACCCAGGCTCAGCAGCCGCACGGCCGCCAGCAGCAGCACCGCGTACGCCAGCCCGAAGGCCAGGGTCGCCGGGACCAGGGCGAGCGCGGCGCCCGGCAGCGCCCTGGCGAGACCGTCGCCGGGCTGCACGAACAGGGCCGCCACCAGCAGCGCCGCCCCGCCGGCCAGCACCGGCAGCGCGGTCAGCGCGAATCCGGTCAGGCCGTACAGGAAACGCCAGTACGTGCCCCGCGCCGGCCGCTCCTTGGGCCAGTTGCGCTTGGCCTTGCCGAGCTTGGCCGCGGGCGCGCCCGCCCAACGCTGACCGGTGGGGACCTGACCGGTCACCGCGGAGCCCGGCGCCACCTCGGCCCGCTTGCCGACCCGGGCGCCCGGGAACAGCATGCTGCGCGTGCCGACGACGGCGTGCGCACCCACCTTGACCGGTCCGATCTCGAGCCGGTCCCCGTCCAGCCAGTGGCCCGACAGGTCCACCTCGGACTCGACGGCCGCGCCCCGGCCCAGCTTGAGCATGCCGGTGACCGGCGGCAGCGAGTGCAGATCCACGTCCGGCCCCACCTTGGCGCCCAGCGCCCGTGCGTACCGCTCCAACCAGGACCCGGTCAGCGAGGTCGCCCCGCTGAACTCGGCCAGCCGCTCCGCGGTCCACAGCCGCAGATGGACGCCGCCACCGCGCGCGTACCGCCCGGGCCGCACCCCGCGCAGCAGCAGCCGCGCACCGCCGGCCGCGATCGCGAGCCGCCCGGGCGGGCTGAACAGCAGCAGAGCGCCGCTCACGACCAGCCACCAGGGCGCGGTCGGCAGCCAGGAGTACATCGGCAGCAGGTTGCCCACCAGAGCCAGCGGCACCGTCCAGCGCAGCCCCAGCAGCGTGAACAGCGGGACGAGGAGCAGCAGCTGGATCACCTTGGCGCGCACGGGCACCGGTGCGACGACGCGGGCGGCACGGTCGTCCTGCGCGGACTCCTCCAGGTAGCGGGCCAGCTTGCGCAGCGTCGGCTGCTGGTAGACGTCCAGGACGGACGCGCTCGGATACCGGGTGCGCAGCCGCGTGGTGAGCTGGGCGGCGGCCAGACTGCTGCCGCCGATCGCGAAGAAGTCGTCGCGGGCCCCGGAGACGGGAATCCCGAGAACCTCCGTCCACTGCTCGGCGAGCCAGGCCTCGGTGCCGTACAGCTCCTCGGTCCTGCCGCCGGTCTCCAGTCCCTCCAGGGGCCAGGGCAGCGCGTTGCGGTCCACCTTCCCGGACGTCCGGGTCGGCAGGTCGTCCACGGGCGCGAGCAGCGGCACCAGGGCCGCGGGCAGCTCGGCGCGCAGCCGCCGCACGGCCGCCGCCCGGTCCCAGCCCTCCTGGACGACGATGTACCCGACGAGGAGCTGGTTGCCGCTGCGGGCGCTGCGCACGGCGGCCGCCGCCCCCGCGACGCCCGGCAGCGCCTGCAGCGCCGCGTCGACCTCGCCGAGTTCGATGCGCCGTCCGCCGAGTTTGATCTGCTCGTCGGCCCGGCCGAGGAAGACGAGGCCGTCGGCGTCGGCGCGCACCAGGTCGCCGCTGCGGTACGCCCGCTCCCAGCCCAGCGACGTCAGCGGGGCGTACTTCTCCGCATCCTTCTCGGCGTCGAGGTACCGGGCGAGCCCGACCCCGCCGATCACCAGCTGTCCGCTGCCGCCCATCGGCACCGGCTCGCCGGCCTCGTCCACGACGGCCAGCTCCCAGCCCCGCAGCGGCAGTCCGATGCGGACCGGCTCCTCGCCGGACATCAGCGAGGCGCAGGCCACCACGGTCGCCTCGGTCGGCCCGTAGGTGTTCCACACCTCCCGGCCCTCCGTCACCAGCCGCTGCACGAGCTCCGGGGGGCAGGCCTCGCCGCCGAAGATCAGCAGCCGTACGTCGTTGAGGGTCTCGGGCTCCCACAGCGCGGCCAGCGTCGGCACGGTGGAGACCACCGTGATCTCCTGCTCGACCAGCCAGGGTCCGAGGTCGGCGCCGCTGCGGACCTGCGAGCGCGGCACCGGAACCAGACAGGCCCCGTACCGCCAGGCCAGCCACATCTCCTCGCAGGAGGCGTCGAAGGCCACCGACAGCCCGGCCATGACCCGGTCGCCGGGTGCGATCGGCTCCTCGGTGAGGAACAGCGCGGCCTCGGCGTCAACGAACGCGGCGGCGCTGCGGTGACTGACGGCGACGCCCTTGGGCTTCCCGGTCGAGCCGGAGGTGAAGATGATCCAGGCGTCGTGCCCGGTGCCGGGGCGGGCCGCCGCGGCCCCGGACGTGCCGTGGACGGTGATCTCGTGCCCGGCGCCGACCACCGCCCGCACGTCCGCCTCGCCGAAGACCAGCTCGGCCCGCTCGTCGGGGTCCTCGGCGTCCACCGGCACGTAGGCCGCGCCGACGGCGAGGACGGCCAGGATCGCCACGTACAGGTCGTTGGTGCCGGACGGCACGCGCACGCCCACCCGGTCGCCGAGTCCGACCCCGGCGGCGGCAAGCCGGCGCCGGACCCTGTCCACCTCGACGGCGAGGGCGCGGTAGGTCAGCGGCGTGCTGCCGTCGTCCAGGGCGAGCTCGTCCGGGAACGACCGCACGGACGCGTCGAAGACGTCGACGAGGGTGCGCGGAGAGGCGGCGGGACCGCCGGAGAAGCGGGCGGTGTCACCGAGTCGAGCGTGGATTTCTTCGTCGAGCAGGCCGAGAGCACTGCTCTCGTGAATGGCTGCCATCGGTCCTCGCGTCTCGAGCCCGGAAGCCTCCGGGGCGCCGGCGGGCCCGCAGGTCTGCCTGGGGTTGTCCGGTCCAGCTCCGTAACAAGCCGGAAATTTTAGTACGAAGCTAGGCTCCTCGGCTTGCGGCGGCCACTCGGGGAGGCTGTCCGGGGCGCGGGGGATGATCGTTCGCAGGCCTCTGACCTGTGCGTCCTGCACGGCGGCGAGATGTGCCCCACATCGGCGGGAAAGGGCTCGCGGAGCGGCCGGGACGGAAGCCGACGGGGGCGCGGAACGCGAAAAGGGCGGCCCGGCCACTGGCCGAACCACCCTCTGCGCTGTGGTGTCCGAGGGGGGACTTGAACCCCCACGCCCGATAAAGGGCACTAGCACCTCAAGCTAGCGCGTCTGCCATTCCGCCACCCGGACAAGGTGTCTGTCGTGCGGGGTTTCCCCCGCGGCGACGTCGTAAACATTACCAGGCTTTCCGGGGTGCCCGATCACGGCCGGCGGACGGCGGCGGCCGTGCCCGCGTGAACGGCTCGTGACGGGCCGGGACCGGTCTTGGGCGCGGACCCGCAGGCGAGGGAGGATGAGGAGGACCCACCAGCAGTGACAGCGGGAGGAAGCAGCGTGAGCGCGACGGACGACCATGCCAGGAGCGTCACCGGCGAGGACGAGGTCGTGGACCTCTGCCGCGACCTGATCCGGATCGACACCAGCAACTACGGCGACCACTCCGGTCCCGGCGAGCGCAAGGCGGCCGAATGGGTCGCCGAGAAGCTGGCCGAGGTGGGCCTCGAGCCCCGGATCTTCGAGTCGCACCCCGGCCGCGCCTCCACCGTGGCCCGGATCGAGGGCGAGGACCCCTCCAGGCCCGCGCTGCTCATCCACGGCCACCTCGACGTCGTCCCGGCCAACGCCGCCGACTGGACCCACCACCCCTTCTCCGGCGAGGTCGCGGACGGGTGCGTGTGGGGCCGGGGCGCGGTCGACATGAAGGACATGGACGCGATGACGCTGGCGGTCGTCCGTGACCGGCTGCGCTCCGGCCGCCGGCCGCCCCGCGACATCGTGCTCGCGTTCCTCGCCGACGAGGAGGCCGGCGGCACGTACGGCGCCCGGCACCTCGTCGACCGCCACCCCGACCTGTTCGAGGGCGTCACCGAGGCGATCAGCGAGGTGGGCGGGTTCTCGTTCACCGTGAGCGAGGAGCGGCGGCTCTACCTCATCCAGACGGCCGAGAAGGGCATGCACTGGATGAAGCTGACCGTGGCCGGCACCGCGGGTCACGGCTCGATGATCCACCGGGACAACGCCATCACCGAGCTGTCCGAGGCCGTCGCCCGGCTCGGCCGGCACACCTTCCCGGTACGGGTCACCAAGACGACCCGGGCCTTCCTCGACGAACTCGGCGACGCGCTGGGCACCCCGCTGGACCCCGAGGACATGCAGTCGACGCTGGCCCGGCTCGGCGGCATCGCCAAGCTGATCGGCGCGACGCTCAGCAACACCGCCAACCCCACCCAGCTGGGCGCCGGATACAAGGTCAACGTCATTCCGGGGGAGGCCACCGCGCACGTCGACGGGCGGTTCCTGCCGGGTCACGAGGAGGAGTTCCTCGCCGACCTGGACCGGATCCTCGGTCCGAACGTGCGCCGCGAGGACGTGCACTCCGACAAGGCGCTGGAGACGTCCTTCGACGGGGCGCTCGTCGATGCCATGCAGTCCGCGCTGCTCGCCGAGGACCCGACCGCCAAGGCCGTCCCCTACATGCTCTCCGGCGGCACCGACGCCAAGTCCTTCGACGACCTCGGCATCCGCGGATTCGGCTTCGCCCCGCTCAAGCTGCCCCCGGAGCTCGACTTCGCCGGCATGTTCCACGGCGTGGACGAGCGGGTCCCGGTGGAGGGCCTGCGCTTCGGCGTGCGGGTGCTCGACCGCTTCATCGACGCGTCCTGAGCGTCCGGGCGCCACGAGATCTCGCCGGGGAACGGAAATCGGCCGCCTGTACGGAACCGACTGGGAAGAGTGAATGCGCCGATAAGCGCGTAGCCCCACTAATTCTGCCTCGTTACTGGTGATACGACCCGCTGCATGGGGTCGCTTTGCCTACAAGGAGGAATAATGATCAAGAAGGTCGTCGCTGCTGCGGCTGCCACTGGTGGGCTGGTTCTCGCGGGCGCGGGCATGGCCGTCGCCGACGCGGGCGCTCAGGGTGCCGCGGTGCACTCCCCGGGCGTCCTGTCCGGCAACGTCGTTCAGGTTCCCGTGCACGTCCCGGTGAACGTCTGCGGCAACACGATCTCGGTGATCGGGCTGCTGAACCCCGCCTTCGGCAACACCTGCATCAACAAGTGAGGTCGACCCGCTGAGGGGTCGTCCACACCGTCGGCCCCGGAGCGCACGCCATGCGCTCCGGGGCCGACCGGTCTTTTTCCCGAAGGAAAAGCCGAGAAGTCGTAGAGCCCGATGAAATCGAACAGCTGCAATGATGCGAGCGATTCGGGGTGATTCGGGGCACAGGCGAGATCGAAAGCAGGGATTCAGCAATGCGACAGGCCACCCGCAAAAGCCTCATGACCGTGGCGGCGGCGACGGGGGTGATCGCTGCCGCCGGCGGCTACGCCCATGCCGACTCCGGCGCGTACGGCGCCGCCACCGACTCACCCGGCGTCCTGTCGGGCAACTCGGTGCAGGCGCCGGTCAACGTGCCCGTCAACGTCTGCGGCAACACCGTGGACGTCATCGGTGCGCTCAACCCGACCTTCGGCAACTCGTGCGCCAACAAGGGCGGCGGCGGGATGTCACGCGGCTACGGCGACCACCAGGGCCGCGGCGGCGGCCAGCCCGGCAACCACGGAGGCAACCACGGCGGCGGCCACGGCGGCGGTCACCACGGCGGCTCCGGCGCGCACGGGGGCTCCGGGGGCGCCCAGGCGGGCGGCCACACCGGAGGATCGCCCGGCGTCGGCTCGGGCAACCACGTCCAGGTGCCCGTGGACGTGCCGGTGAACGTCTGCGGCAACAGCGTGGACGTCGTCGGCATCCTCAACCCGTCGATGGGCAACGACTGCGCCAACGGCAGCGGTCCGCAGCGGCCCCCGTCCCGCGGCCACGAGACGCCGGGCAAGCCCGGACACCACAGCCCCGGCAAGCCGGGCGAGTCCAGCCCGTCCGCGCCCGAGGCGCCCACCACCCCGGGTCACGTGACGCCGGTCGGCGACTCCTCCGTGCACGGGCCGGCCGTCCACGCGCCGCAGCTCGCGCACACCGGAAGCGAGCTGCCGATGGGCCTCGCGGTGCCGGTCGGCGCGGGCGCACTGCTCGCCGGCGCGGTGCTCTACCGCAAGGCGCGCCCCTCGGCGTGAGACGTCCCGGCGTTCACGACGGAGCGGGCCCCGCCCAGGCGGGGCCCGCTCCGTTTCGTCGTCTCAGCTCACCAGGTGGCCCGCACCTGTCGAATGATGCGCCGGCGCAACCGCACCCTGCGACTGCCGTCGCGCAGCAGGCTCAGGCGGTCCAACTCCCAGTGTCCGTACTCGGCATGGTCGGTCAGCAGCCGTGTCGCCTCCTTGCGGGAGACCCCGCGCGGAACGTACACGTCGACAAATTCGTATTCCGGCATCGCATCTATTGTGCGGGCTGGGGCCCGGTACGGATAGCGTCTGCACTATGTCTGATGCTGCGCAGCCCACCGCTGCCGAGGTACGCGCCGCCGCCGAGGCGGTCAAGACCGCGCTCGACCGCCACCTGGCCGCGGTCGAACGCAGGACGGGAGAGGACGACCAGGCCGTCTACAAGGCGTTCAACGAGCTGGCCGCGGCCGCCGAGGTCTACGACGAACTGCTCTACGACCGCTACGACGAGGTCACGCCCTTCGAGATCCCCGGTGCGGACGACTCCCTGCCGCCGTACGCGGGCCCCGAGGAGCCGAACGCCCTGAGCGTGCTGATCCGCCGCGACTACGCCGTCGCGGAGCCTCAGCGGCTGATGGCGCAGGCGCAGCGGGTGGAGGCGGCGGAGGACGAGGGAACGGGCGCCGAGGTCTCGGCCACCGTGCACGGGGCGCTGGGCATCCTGTTCGGCGAGTTCGAACCGGACGAGATCGCCTCCCGGCACAAGGAGTTCGGCCTCGAGGAGGCCGACTCGACGCTGTGGGTGCTGGCCGCCGACGACCCGGCCGACCCGGGGGAGTGGCTGGAGACGCCGTTCGACCAGCCCGACCCGGGGAGCGTGATCTGCCGCTTCGACGTCAGCTCGGTCTTCGACGACCTCGACGACGACGCCGACGACGACGATCTCGTGGACGGGCTGGAGGAGGAAGAGCTGGAGCCCCTCGACGCGGATCGCTGACCGGCAGCAGACTGCTTCCGTGACGTACCGACGGCGGCGGTCGCGCAGGGGGGACCCTGGGCGGCCGCCGTCGTCCGCGTCAGACCGGGGCCTGCTCGGCGGCCGCCGGGACCTGGGTGCGCAGCAGCGCCGGCAGCCGGGTGGTACGAGGCTTCGCCGGGACCTCGGCGACGGCCCGTGGAAGGGCCTGCTCGACGCCGTGCACCACGGAGAGATGGCGCTCGGCCCGGCCGAAGGCCGTGTACACCCAGGGGCGGGAGAGGACCTGCGCGGCATCCCCCGGCAGCACCACGACCGCCGCGGGCCAGCGGCTGCCCACGGCCTGGTGCGCGGTCAGCGCCCACCCGTGCCGCACGGCCTGCTCCACCCGCTCTCTCGGGACGACCACGGCGCCCTCGGCGCCGCTCGCGCCGTCGGCGCAGGAAAGGTGGAGTCCCTCGGCGTCGGCCGTCACCACCCGGCCCGGCAGCGTACGGCCCGGCACGGGGGAGTAGGCGACCCGGTCGCCGGGGTCGAACCCGCCGAAGCGGCCGGGGCCCGGATTGAGCCGTTCTTTCAGGGCGGCGTTGAGCGCGCGCGTGCCGGCCGCGCCGCCGTGGCCCGGAGTGATCACCACGGCCTCCTCGGGCGCGACCCCGAAGGCCCGCGGCACCGACTCGGCCAGCAGCTGCACGGTCCGGTGCACGGCCTCTCCGGCGTCCCGCACCGGCACGATGACGATCTCCTTGCCGGGCGCGTCGACCTGGGTGAGCTCACCGATGCCCACGCCGGAGACGAGTTCGCCGATCGGACCCGGATCGGGGGTCCGTGAGGCGATCTGCGGACTCACCCTCGCCGCGAGCAGGTCGGCGAAGACCCGCCCCGGGCCGGCGGACCAGAGCACACCCGGATCCCCGCTCAGCACCAGCCGGGCCCCGTCCGGCAGCGACTCCGCCAGCATCGCGGCGCTCTCGACGTCGAGTTGCGGCGCGTCGAGCACGATCAGCAGGTCGAGTGCGAAGGCGCCCTCGGCGTCCCGGCCGGGCCCCTCGGAGCCCGAGAGCAGACCGCGGACGGTCACGACCGCTCCGTCGCCCGCGCCGCCCTCCGCGCCGAGGAGGGCAGCGAGCCGGCCCCGTCCGTCGGGTGTGTGGCAGGCGGCGACCGCGCGCAGGCCCAGCGTCCGGGCCGCGGTGAGCAGGGCGGCCGGTTCGGCGCGGGCGGCCTCGCCGCCGGTGTGCAGCACCAGACCGTTTCCGGCGACCGCGCGGATCAGCTCCGCCGTGCTGCCGGTCGCGGCGGCCGCCGCAGGTTCCCACGCCGCGGCGGAGTCCTTCGCCGGCGAGTTGACCACGCGGGCCAGCGCGTCGGCGAGGCTCTCCTCCGCGAGCGCGTAACGCTCCAGTCCGACCAGGACACGAACCGGCCGGCTCTCCTCTTCGGCCGCGTCCGCCTCGCCGTCTTCGGCGTGCGCCCCCGGCGCCGGACCCGGCGCCGACCGCTCGGCGCCCGGCGCGTCCAGGGCGTCCTGGAAGGCGAGGGCCTCGCCCTCGGCGAGCGCGTTCTGGACGGCCGTCTCCGCGTCCGGCACTGACTGGCGGCCGAGGGCCGCGGTGAGCGCCGGCAGGTCCAGGGCGGTGTGACCGGCCAGGGCGGCCTGCTCCAGCAGCCACACCGTGACCGCGCGGCCGCGCCGCTCGTCGTCGGGGGCGCAGTCCGGGCCGAGCAGCGCCCGCGCGAAGCCGTCGGCCTGCTCGGGACGCACACCGGGGACGCGCAGCAGGTGCCACGGGTCCTCGCGCAGCAGGTGCTCGGCGCCCTCGCCGAGCGCGGCGGCGGTCTGCGGCGCGAGCGCCTCGGGCGCACCGCCGTCGGCCAGCGCGCGCTGCACGCCCTCGACGGCGTCCGGGGCCGGCGCCGCAGGCCCGGCGGCCTCGGCGGTTACCTGCTGCGGGCGGCGCACCGGCTCCGGTGCGGCACGCCGCGGGGCGGCTTCCGGGTCGTCGAAGACGGTGGCCGGGGGCTTCGCGCCGCCCTCCACCGCGCGTACGGCGGCCAGCAGGTCGGCGGCCTTCCCGCTGAGCTTGGCCCCGGCGGCGATGGGCGCGGCCTTCTCGGCCTTGCGCCGTTCGATCCGCTCCCGCTCGAGCTTCTGCGCGGCCAGCTCGGCCTGAGCCTCGGAGACCTGCCCGGCGGCTTCCCCGTCACCGGCCTCCGCGTCCCCCGAAGCAGTGCCCTCCCCGTCCGCCCCCGCGCCCCCGTCGACCGCCGCCACCCGAGCCTCCACGCCCCCGGCCGCGGCACTCTCGGCTTCGGTGCCCCCGGCGTCGGGGCCTTCGGCCTTCGTGCTGCCGACCTCTGGGCTGTCAGCCTTCGCGCCGACGGCGTCCGGGCCCTCAGGCTCCGCGCCCGTGGCCTCGGCCCCCCTGGCCTCTGTGCCACCAGCCTCCGCGCCCGTGGCCTCGGCGTCCCCGGCGTCCCGGCCCTCACCCTCCGTGTCCCCGGCGTCCGGGGTCGCGGTCTCCGTGCTTCCGGGCTTCGTGTGCCTGGCCTCGGTGCCCTCCGGCTCCTCGCGTGCCGCCTTCTCGGCGGCTGCGGCTGTGGGCGGTTCCGCCGTGCCGGTGGCGTCCGGTGTCGCGGGGGCCCCGGTGCTGCGCGGTGTCCCCGGTCCGGTGTTCTCCGTCGTGTCCCGGGGCTCCGGCTCCGTGCTCACAGGGTGCTCCAGTCGTGATCGGGATAGCGGTGCTCGGGCGCCGACACATCGTCGAGCGCCCGGCAGATCTCGTCAGGAAGACTAAGCGCCTCCACTGACAAAGCCGCCGTGAGCTGCTGCGCGTTGCGCGCGCCGACGATCGGGGCGGCCACCCCGGGACGGTCGCGGACCCAGGCGAGGGCGACCTGCACAGGCGTCACCGCGAGCCCGTCCGCGGCGGTCGACACGGCGTCCACGATGCGGCTCGCGGTGTCGTCGAGGTACGGCTCGACGAAGAGCCCGAAGTGGTCCGAGGCGCCCCGGGAGTCCGGCGGCAGGGCGTCGCCCCGGTACTTGCCGGTGAGCACCCCGCGGCCCAGCGGGGAGGAGGGCAGCAGGCCGATGCCCAGGTCCAGCGCGGCCGGCAGCACCTCGCGCTCGATGCCGCGCTGCAGCAAGGAGTACTCCATCTGCGTCGCCGCGAGCCGTGTCCGCGTGCCCGGCGCGGAGAGCTGCCAGGTGGCTGCCTTGGCGAGCTGCCAGCCGCAGAAGTTGGAGACGCCGGCGTACCGGGCGCGACCGCTGGCGACGGCGATGTCGAGCGCCTGCAGTGTCTCCTCCAGCGGGGTGTCCGGGTCGAAGGCGTGCACCTGCCACAGGTCGACGTAGTCCGTGCCGAGCCGGGCCAGCGAGGCGTCGAGGGCGGCGAGGAGGTGACCGCGCGAACCGTCGAAGCGGCGGTCCGGGTCGGGCACGCTGCCCGCCTTGGTCGAGATGATCAGGTCCCGGCGCGGCACCAGCCCCTCCGTGAGCCGCCCGAGCAGGTACTCGGCGTCCCCGTCCCCGTACACGTCGGCTGTGTCGACGAGGGTCCCGCCCGCCTCCCAGAACGTCTTCATGACGTCCGCGGCGTCGTGCTCGTCGGTGTCGCGGCCCCAGGTCAGGGTGCCGAGCCCGATACGGGACACGCGCAGGCCGGTGCGGCCGAGATGCCTCTGCTCCATGGACGCCGAGATTACTGGCCAGAACTGGGCAGTGGGTTGCGTGTGGACAACCGGATCTCCGGGCCGGGCGGCCGGGTTCCCCGCAGGCGGCGGCCCTCGCCGCGCTCCGGCGGCCCCGGCCGTCCACCGCCGCGCTAAGGTCTGCGGAACAGCGTCGTTACTGATGAGTAAGGGGATCGGCCATGCAGCTCGGGATCAACCTCGGCTACTGGGGTGCCGGAATGGACGGCGACAACCTCGCCGTGGCCCAGGAGGCCGACCGCCTCGGGTACGCCGTCTGCTGGGCGGCCGAGGCCTACGGATCGGACGCGGCCACCGTGCTCACCTGGGTCGCCGCGCAGACCGAGCGGATCGACGTCGGCTCGGCCATCTTCCAGATCCCGGCACGTCAGCCCGCGATGACCGCGATGACCGCCGCCACCCTCGACTCCCTGTCAGGCGGCCGCTTCCGGCTGGGCCTCGGCGTCTCCGGCCCGCAGGTCTCCGAGGGCTGGTACGGCGTCAAGTTCGACAAGCCGCTGTCCCGCACGCGCGAGTACGTCGAGATCGTCCGCAAGGCCATGACGCGCGAGCGGCTGTCGTACGAGGGCGAGCACTGGACGCTGCCGCTGCCCGGCGGACCGGGCAAGCCGATCAAGCTGACCGTGCACCCGGAGCGCGAGCACATCCCGCTGTACATCGCCGCGATCGGCCCGAAGAACCTCGAGCAGACCGGTGAGATCGCCGACGGGGCGCTGTTGATCTTCCCGTCCGCCGACCACCTCGAGGACACCGCGATCACCTATCTGCGGGCCGGCCGCGAGAAGGCCGGCAAGACCCTCGACGGCTTCGACGTCTGCCCCACGCTGCCGCTCGCGCTCGGCGAGGACAAGGACGTCGAGCGGCTCGCCGACACCTTCCGCCCCTACACCGCGCTGTACGTCGGCGGCATGGGCAGCCGCAAGCAGAACTTCTACAACCAGCTCGCCCGGCGCATGGGCTACGAGGAGGCGGCGGCCGAGATCCAGGACAAGTACCTGGCCGGCGACAAGCAGGGCGCGGCGGCCGCCGTCCCGCACCAGTTGATCGACCAGACCACCCTGCTGGGCTCGGTGGAGCGGATCGCCGACCGCATGAAGGCCTACGCGGCGGCCGGCGTCACCACCCTCACGCTGGCGCCCGCCGGGTTCACCCTGGAGGAGCGCCTCGCCTCGCTGCGGGCGGGCTCCCGGGCACTGGAGATCGCCGGTCTCGGATAGCCGCGGAGCGGAGAGTTCAGCGGCCGTGGTGGGGGCTCGGGGGTCTTCCCCGCCACGGCCGTCACGGGGAACAACGCGCCGCGGCCCGCGTGGTTACGCTCGCGCGCCGACTCCCGGGATCCCCCGTTCGGCGGAGCCGCCCGGCACAGCTGTTGCACCGTCGCCGTCACCGCATTTGACTCGTTCCTCACGGAATGACGCGTAATCACGCGCCATGCGGAGAGGTGATCGACGAGTGCTTTCGGCCAAGAGTCTGTTCCAGGAGATCATCGACGACGACCGGTCCTTCGCGCTGTTCTGTTCCATCGCCGCCGGCGGCGAGTCGCAGGGCGGCTGGGAGAACGCCCGGATCGCCGCGCTCGTCCCGCAGAGCGAACGCGGTCTCGCCCCCAGGATCGCCCGTCACGGCGCCGACGAGGACAAGCACGGGCGGATCTTCAACGCTCTGATGCGCAGGCGCGGCCTGGACCCCGTGCCCGTACCGCCGGAGACCGACTACACGATGCTCCTGGAGCGCGGCGGCATCGGCCTCGCCCACGACCGGCTCACCGCGGACAAGCCGCTGAGCGTGCAGGACATCGTCACCTACCTCGCCCACAGCCGGGTCACCGAACAGCGCGCGTCCGAGCAGATGGAACTGCTGCGCAGGCACTTCGCCGACCACCCCGACCTCGGCCGCGCGGTGAAGATGATCTCGAACGACGAGGACAACCACCTCGCCTACTGCCATGAGGAACTGCTCCGCTTCGCCCGAGCGGGCCACGGCCGGGTCATCCAGCGCACCCTGCGGGCCTGCGCGCTCGCCGAGATCCGCGTCTACCGGGACGTCAGCCTCGCCGTCATGGACCACATGGGCCGGCTCCTCGGCTGGCCGAGGGCGAAGGCGGCCGTCCTCGCGGCCGGCATCCACGCCGTGTACGCGTGGGAGCGGGTCGCGGGCTGGCGGCGCATGGTGTCCCTGGAGATGCCCGAGCGCCGTGACGCGCTCGGGGGCCCGGCGACCACCGCCGCCGAGTTCGCCTGAGCCGGCCACGGGCCCGCAGCCGGCCACCTGCCCCGGTCCGGCCGACGGGCCGCAGGCAGGCAGGCCGCGCCTACAGCCAGCCGCGCCGCTTGAACAACCGGAACAAGAGCACCTCGAGGACGCCCATCACCGCGATGACCGCCGGATACGACCACACCCAGTGCAGTTCCGGCATGTGCTCGAAGTTCATGCCGTAGATCCCCGCGATCATCGTGGGGACGGCGGCCATCGCCGCCCACGCCGAGATCTTCCGCATGTCGTCGTTCTGCCGGACGCTCATCTGCGCCAGATGCGCCGACAGGATGTCCGTCACCAGCCGGTCCAGGCCCTCCACGGACTCGTTCACCCGCGTCAGGTGGTCGTTCACGTCACGGAAGAAGGGCCGCGCCCTGTCGTTCACGAACGGCACGCCCGAACCGTACGCGCCGGTGCCGGCCAGCCGGCTCAGCGGCGGCCCCAGCGGGCCGGTCGCCCGGCGGAACTCCAGGATCTGCCGCTTGAAGGTGTAGATCCGCGACGCGGTGTTCCGCGAACCGCCCCCGTCCGGCGAGAACACCTCCGTCTCCAGCTCCTCGAGGTCGGTCTGCAGCTCGGTCGCCACGTCCAGGTAGTGGTCCACGGTGGCGTCGGCGATCGCGTACACCACCGACGTAGGCCCCTTGGCGAGCAGCTGCGGCTCGTCCTCCAGCCGCCGGCGCACGGTGGCCAGCGGGGCGCCGTCGCCGTGCCGGACGGTCACCAGGAACGAGTCGCCCAGGAACACCATCACCTCGCCGGAGGAGACGGTGTCGCTCTCCGGCTCGTAGACGACCGGCTTGAACACGAGGAACAGCGAGTCGTCGTAGACCTCCAGCTTGGGCCGCTGGTGGGCCTTCAGCGCGTCCTCGACGGCCAGCGGGTGCAGTCCGAACTCCCGGGTGACATGGTCGAACTCCTTCTCGGTGGGCTCGTGCAGCCCGATCCACACGAACCCGCCCGCGGAACGCGCCTCGTCCACGGCGTCGGAGAAGTCCTGCGGGCCCTCTGTACGGCGCCCGTCACGGTAGATGGCACAGTCGACGATCACGCGTCCGATTCTCCCCTCGCACCCTCACCGGCACACGCGCGCGTGCGCCTACCCTGGGCCGCATGCCCACGTTGATCCTCGTCCGGCACGGCCGGTCCACCGCCAACACCTCCGCCGTGCTCGCCGGCTGGACGCCGGGTGTCGCCCTCGACGAGCGCGGCACCGCACAGGCCGCGGCGCTGCCCGCGCGGCTTCAGGCACTGCCCCTCGCGGAAGTCGTCGCGAGCCCACTGCAACGCTGCCAGGAGACGATCAGGCCGCTCCTCGACGCCCGCCCCGGCCTGCGCGCGCACACCGACGAGCGGATCGGGGAGTGCCACTACGGCGACTGGTCCGGCCGCAAGCTCGCCGAGTTGACGGACGAGCCGCTGATGGAGGTCGTGCAGTCGCATCCCTCTGCCGCGGCCTTCCCCGGCGGTGAGTCCATGCGGGCCATGCAGACCCGCGCCGCGGAGGCGGTCCGCGAGTGGAACGCGCGCGTGGAACGCGACCACGGCGCCGACGCCGTCTATCTGATGTGCTCGCACGGCGACGTCATCAAGTCGCTCGTGGCGGACGCCCTCGGGCTTCATCTCGACCTCTTCCAGCGGATCTCCGTCGAACCGTGTTCCGTCACCGCGATCCGTTACACCAGGCTGCGCCCCTTCCTCGTACGCCTCGGCGACACCGGCGACCTGGCTTCCCTCGCACCGCGCGAGGAGCCGCCGACCGGGGACGCCACGGTCGGGGGCGGTGCGGGCGCACCGTGATCGTCGGCCGCAGTAGGGTGAAGCGGTTCGCGTAGGCGCGCCTACCCGCACGGACGAGCCTCATCCGTCCCCCCCGTCCCACGACGACCCTCGATTCCCATGGAGATCAGGACGTGTCCCGTCAGGTGTTCCTCTACGACCCCCCGGACCGCTTCGTGGCCGGTACGGTCGGACTGCCCGGGCGCCGTACCTTCTTCCTCCAGGCCACCGCCGGTACCCGGGTGACCAGCGTGGCCCTGGAGAAGACCCAGGTCGCCGCCCTCGCCGAGCGCATGGACGAGCTGCTGGACGAGGTCGTCCGGCGCAGCGGCGGCAGCGCCGCGGTACCCGCCGTGTCGCCGGCCGAGAACACCGACACGGCGCCCCTCGACACCCCGATCGAGGAGGAGTTCCGGGTCGGCACCATGGCCCTCGCCTGGGACGGCGAGGAACAGCGCATGATCGTCGAGGCGCAGGCCCTCGTGGAACTCGAGGCAGACTCCGAGGAGGACCTCGCGGAGGCCGAGGAGAAACTCCTGCAGGACGAGGAGAACGGCCCGCCGATGCTGCGGGTCCGGCTCAGCGGCTCCCAGGCCAGGGCCTTCGCCAAGCGCGCCCTCGACGTCGTCAACGCCGGCCGTCCGCCGTGCCCGCTGTGCAGCCTGCCGCTCGACCCGGAAGGACATGTATGTCCGCGCCAGAACGGATACCGCCGGGGGGCGTGAAGACCACCGACCCCGCCACCGCCGCGCTCCTCGCGCACGGTGAGCTCACCGTCCGCGGACGCATCCGTGAGGCCTCGAACGCGGCGCTGTACTGCACCGTCGCCCACGAGGGCCGGGAGGCCGCCTGCGTCTACAAGCCCGTGGCCGGCGAGCGGCCGCTGTGGGACTTTCCCGACGGCACCCTCGCCGGGCGCGAGGTGGCCGCCTACGAGGTCTCCGAGGCCACCGGCTGGGGCCTGGTGCCGCCGACCGTGCTGCGGGAGGGACCGTACGGCGAGGGCATGTGCCAGCTGTGGATCGAGACGGCCCCCGAGGTCGAGCTGCTCGCCCTCGTCGAGGCGGAGGAGCCCGGACCGGGCTGGAAGGCCGTCGGGTTCGCCGAGGTCGGCGAGGGCCGCACCGCGCTCCTGGTGCACGCCGACGACGAACGGCTCAGGCGACTCGCCGTCCTCGACGCGGTGATCAACAACGCCGACCGCAAGGGCGGCCATCTGCTGCCCACCGCCGGCGGCCGGCTCTACGGCATCGACCACGGCGTCACCTTCAACGCCGAGAACAAGCTGCGCACCCTGCTGTGGGGCTGGGCGGGGGAGCCGCTGACGGGCGAGGCCGTGGAGGTGCTCAAGGGCATCGAAACAGCCCTGGAGCCGGACGGGCGGCTGACGGCCCTCCTGAGCGCGCTGATCACCCCCGCCGAACTCGACGCCACGCGCGCGCGTACCGAGGCGCTGCTGGCGTCGGGCACCCATCCCGAGCCGACGGGCGACTGGCCGGCGATCCCCTGGCCACCCGTCTAGCGCCGTGACCGGACGCCGCGAGCCGGTGAACCTCTCCGGTCACGGCACTGGCCGGGGCCGGAGCGTTGTGAGGACTCCTGCCGGAGCGCTGTCGCGGGCACGTCGCCCGGGATCGCACAAGAACGCCTTCCCGGCCATCCGGCCCGCTCCGGTTCGTACCCGCAAGTTCCGTCCGGTTAGGCTCATGACATGCATGCCTGGCCCGCTTCCGAGGTCCCCGCCCTGCCTGGTCAGGGCCGCGACCTGAGGATCCACGACACCGCGACCGGCGGCTCGGTCTCCCTCGCCCCCGGTCCCGTCGCCCGTATCTACGTCTGCGGCATCACGCCGTACGACGCGACCCACATGGGTCACGCGGCGACCTACAATGCGTTCGACCTCGTTCAGCGCGTGTGGCTCGACACCAAGCGGCAGGTTCACTACGTCCAGAACGTGACCGACGTCGACGACCCGCTGCTCGAGCGAGCCGAGCGCGACGGCGTCGACTGGGTCGCCCTCGCCGAGAAGGAGACGGCCCTCTTCCGCGAGGACATGACCGCCCTGCGGATGCTCCCGCCGCGGGACTACATCGGCGCCGTGGAGGCGATACCCGGCATCGTCCCGCTCGTCGAGCGACTGCGGGACGCGGGCGCCGCCTACGAACTCGAGGGCGACGTCTACTTCTCCGTCGAGTCCGACCCGCACTTCGGCCGGGTCTCGAACCTCGACGCGGCGGCCATGCGGCTGCTGTCCGCCGAGCGCGGCGGCGACCCGGACCGCCCGGGCAAGAAGAACCCGCTCGACCCGATGCTGTGGATGGCGGCCCGCGAGGGCGAGCCCAGCTGGGACGGCGGCTCGCTCGGCCGGGGCCGTCCCGGCTGGCACATCGAGTGCGTGGCCATCGCGCTGGACCACCTCGGGATGGGCTTCGACGTGCAGGGCGGCGGCTCGGACCTCGCCTTCCCGCACCACGAGATGGGCGCCTCCCACGCCCAGGCGCTGACCGGCGAGTTCCCGATGGCCAAGGCGTACGTCCACGCCGGCATGGTCGCCCTCGACGGCGAGAAGATGTCGAAGTCCCGGGGCAACCTCGTCTTCGTCTCCCGGCTGCGCCAGGACGGCGTCGACCCCGCGGCGATCCGGCTCACCCTTCTCGCCCACCACTACCGCGCCGACTGGGAGTGGACCGACCAGGTCCTGGCGGACGCGCAGGCCCGGCTCGGCCGCTGGCGCGCGGCCGTCTCCCGGCCCGACGGGCCGCCCGCCGAGGCGCTCGTCGAGGAGATCCGGGCAGCCCTCGCGAACGACCTCGACGCACCCGCCGCGCTGGCCGCCGTCGACCGCTGGGCCGCGCTCCAGCAGGAGCGGGGCGGCACCGACATCGGCGCCCCCGGAGTCGTGTCCCGTGCGGTGGACGCCCTGTTGGGCGTGGCGCTGTAACCGGCGCTGTAACCGTACGGAAGGCGCCGTCACCTGCGGGAACGGCGAAAGGGGCGGTGCGCACCGGCGCACCGCCCCTTTCTTCGCCGCACGGCCGGCCTCGGCCGGCCCCACCGCTCCGGCTTCTCCGCCGGTTTCAGTCCTCCGACGAATCGCCGTCGTCGGAGGCATCCTCGCTCGGCCTGTCGCCGGGGGCCTCCTCGCTCGGCTTCGGGGGCCACGGGGGACGGGTCCGCTCCCCCGGATCGGGCGGCCCACCGCCGTCCCGCCGCCGCAGATAGCGCTCGAACTCGCGGGCGATCGCCTCGCCCGACGCCTCCGGCAGCTCGGCGGTGTCCCGGGCCTCCTCCAGCGTCTGGACGTACTCGGCGACCTCGGTGTCCTCGGCGGCCAGCTGGTCCACGCCCACCTGCCAGGCACGCGCGTCCTCCGGCAGCTCGCCCAGCGGGATGCGGACGTCGATCAGGTCCTCCAGACGGTTGAGGAGGGCCAGCGTCGCCTTCGGGTTCGGCGGCTGCGAGACGTAGTGCGGCACGGCCGCCCAGAGGCTCACCGCGGGCACGCCCGCGTGTGTGCAGGCCTCCTGGAGGACGCCGACGATGCCCGTGGGGCCCTCGTACTTGGTCTCCTCCAGGTCCATCCGCTGCGCCAGGTCCGCGTCCGACGTCGTCCCGCTGATCGGCACCGGGCGCGTGTGCGGGGTGTCGCCGAGCAGGGCGCCCAGGATGACCACCAGCTCCACGCCCAACTCGTGGGCGAAGCCGAGCAGTTCGTTGCAGAACGAGCGCCAGCGCATCGACGGTTCGATGCCCCGTACCAACACCAGGTCGCGGGGCTTGTCACCGCCGACCCGCACCACGGACAGTCTCGTCGTCGGCCAGGTGATCTTGCGTACGCCTGCGTCCAGCCACACCGTCGGACGGTTCACCTGGAAGTCGTAGTAGTCCTCGGCGTCCAGCGCCGCGAACACCTCGCCCTTCCACTCCCGCTCCAGATGCGCGACCGCGGTGGAGGCGGCGTCGCCGGCGTCGTTCCAGCCCTCGAACGCGGCCACCATGACCGGGTCGATCAGCTCGGGAACCCCCTCGAGCTCGATCACCCAGCGCCTCCTTCCGACGTGCCCTCGCTTGACCACCCAACCTTACGGCGTTCTGCGGGGGCGCCCGCAGCCCCCTTGCACGGGGGAGTGAACGGATCACTGCCCCGTTCGCCACCCCCGAACACCCCGGAGCCCGCACCGGGCGACCGCGCCGGCACGGGAGGCTCGGGGAAGGCCGCGGGACCAGGGGGATCAGAGGGATCGCCGTGACCGGCGTGATCGCCGGGATCGGGCGCGACGAACCGGCGCCCGCGGGAATCCGAGGACCCGCGAACCCGTGACGCCGTCCCGGCCGGACTCACAGCGTGGACCGCAGCCACTGCTCCACACTCGCGATGTGCACCGTCGCCCATGATCTGGCCGCCTCCGCGTCCCGGTCGCGCAGGGCCGCGAGGATCGCCCGGTGCTCCCGCAGGGTGCCGGCGACGGCGTCCTCCTGGGTCAGCCCCCGCCAGATCCGGGCCCGGGTGGTGGGCCCGGACAGCCCGTCAAGCAGCGAGCAGAGAACCGAGTTGCCCGCGCTCTGCACGATGCCGCGGTGGAACTCCAGGTCGCCCGCGACGAGTTCCTCCACCGAGGGCTCGGTGCCGAGTTTGTCCAACTGGGCGTCCAGGGCGTCCAGTTGCTGCTCGCTGATACGCAGGGCGGCCATCGCCGTCGCGGCCGGCTCCAGTATCCGGCGCACCGCCAGGAACTCGAGGACTGTGTCGTCGCGGTGGAAGTCGACGACGAAACTCAGCGCCTCCAGCAGCAGCTGCGGGTCGAGGCTGGTGACGTAGGTGCCGTCGCCCTGCCGCACGTCCAGGATGCGGATCAGCGACAGCGCGCGCACCGCCTCCCGCAGGGAGTTGCGGGACAGCCCGAGGTCGGCGGCCAGCTCGCTCTCCTTGGGGAGCCGGTCGCCGGGGCGCAGCGCACCCGAGACGATCATGCCCTTGATCTTCTCGATCGCCTCGTCGGTGACTGCCATGACCGGCCTCGCTCTCGTCCGTCGTCCAGACATCGGATGTCTCGTCGCCATTATGAGGCCAGACCGGGGGACTGCCGTCACACCTGCGAAAGGGGCGGCTCCATAGGGGTGGAGCCGCCCCTTCCCGGTCCGGCCCCGGTACGGAGAGGGCCGTCCCCCGACGCCGGCCCCGGTCAGGGCGGCGGGCCGGCGGAGGGTCGGTGTGCCGTCGGGCAGGTCACTTCTTGTCGAGCAGATCCTGCACCCCGGCGCGCACGTCGTCCGTGGCGAGACCGCGGATCGTCAGCGTCGTACGGCGGCGCAGCACGTCGTCCGCCGTCTCGGCCCACTCGTTGTCGCGGGCGTAGACGACCTGCGCCCAGATCTCGGGGGCGTCCGGGTGGACGCGCGCGCCCAGCTCGGGGTTGTCGTTGGCCAGCCGCGCGATGTCGAAGGCCAGCGAGCCGTAGTGGGTGGCCAGGTGCTTGGCCGTGTCGGCGGCCATGCGCGGGCCGGGCGCCGGGTTGTCGACCAGCAGCCGGTGGGCGACGGCACGCGGGTTGGCGACGCCGGGCAGCGGCATCTTCTTCGGCAGCGAGGAGATCGGTTCGAAGTCGTCGCCCAGCGGGTGGCCCGGCAGCGCCTCCAGCTTCTGCATGACCGTACGGCCGATGTGCCGGAACGTCGTCCACTTGCCGCCGGCGACGGACAGCATGCCGCCCCTGCCCTCGGTGACGACGGTCTCGCGCTTGGCCTTCGCGGTGTCGCCGGGGCCGCCCGGCAGCACCCGCAGACCGGCGAAGGCGTACGTGATCAGATCACGGTCGAGCTGCTGGTCGCGGACGGAGAACGCGGCCTCGTCGAGTATCTGGGCGGTGTCCTTCTCGGTGACCGCCACATCCGCCGGGTCGCCCTCGAACTCCTCGTCGGTGGTGCCGAGCAGCAGCATGTCCTCCCAGGGGAGGGCGAAGGTGATGCGGTACTTGTCGATGGGCGTGGCGAGCGCGGCCCGCCAGGGCGCGGTGCGCTTCAGCACCAGGTGCGCCCCCTTGGACAGACGGATGGACGGCGCCGCGTTCGGGTCCTCCATCTTGCGCAGGTGGTCGACCCACGGCCCGGTCGCGTTCAGCACCAGCCGGGCGTTGACGCCGAACTCGTCGCCGGAGAGCCGGTCGCGCAGGTCCGCGCCGGTGACCCGGCCCTTGGTGAAGCGCAGGCCGGACACTTCGGCGTGGTTGAGGACGACCGCGCCCGCCTCGACGGCCGCGCGGACCGTCATCAGCGCCATCCGCGCGTCGTTCATCTGGTCGTCGCCGTACACGGCCACGGCCTTGAGGTTGTCGGTGCGCAGCTCGGGCACGTCCTGCGCGGCCTTGGCCGGGGACAGGAGATGACCGACGCCGTCGCCGAACGCCGACAGCGCGGAGTAGGCGAAGACGCCCGCTCCGAGCTTCGCCGCGCCGTGCGGCCCGCCCTTGTACACGGGGAGGTAGAACGTGAGCGGGTTCGCCAGGTGGGGGGCCACCTGGCGGGAGACCGCACGGCGCTCGAAGTGGTTCTCCGCCACGAGCTTCACCGCGCCGGTCTGCAGGTAGCGCAGACCGCCGTGGAGCAGCTTGGAGGAGGCGGAGGAGGTGGCGCCGGCGAAGTCGCCGGCGTCGACCAGGGCCACCCTGAGGCCGGACTGCGCGGCGTGCCAGGCGGTGGAGATGCCCAGGATGCCGCCGCCGATGACGAGGAGGTCGTACGACGCCTTGGAGAGCTGCTCCCGGGTCTCGGCGCGGCTCGGGTTGGAGCCGGACGCCGGGCGCGTCCCCAGGGCAGGCACGGACTGCAGGGTGGACTGACTGGTCATGTGGGGTTCTTACTCCTCGTCCTCGAGCCAGCCCATGGTCCGCTCGACGGCCTTGAGCCAGCTCTTGTACTCACGGTCGCGGGTCTCCGCGTCCATGCGGGGGGTCCACTCGGCGGCCCGTCGCCAGTTGGCGCGCAGGTCGTCGGTGTTGGTCCAGAAGCCGACGGCGAGGCCGGCGGCGTAGGCGGCGCCGAGGCAGGTCGTCTCGGCGACCATCGGGCGCACCACGGGCGCGTCCAGGAAGTCCGAGAGGGTCTGCATCAGCAGGTTGTTGGAGGTCATGCCGCCGTCGACCTTGAGGGCCGCGAGCTCGACGCCGGAGTCCTTCGTCATGGCGTCGGTGATCTCGCGGGTCTGCCAGGCCGTGGCCTCCAGGACGGCGCGCGCGAGGTGCGCCTTGGTGACGTACCGGGTGAGGCCGGCGATCACACCGCGGGCGTCGGAGCGCCAGTACGGGGCGAACAGTCCGGAGAAGGCCGGCACGAAGTAGGCGCCGCCGTTGTCCTCGACGGAGAGCGCGAGCGTCTCGATCTCGGCGGCGGTGGAGATCAGGCCCATCTGGTCGCGCATCCACTGCACCAGCGAACCGGTGACGGCGATCGAGCCCTCGAGGGCGTAGACCGGCTTCTGGTCGCCGATGCGGTAGCCGACGGTGGTCAGCAGGCCGGAGTACGAGTTGATGATCTTCTCGCCGGTGTTCAGCAACATGAACGTGCCGGTGCCGTACGTGGACTTGGCCTCGCCCTCCGCGAAGCAGGTCTGGCCGAACAGGGCCGCCTGCTGGTCGCCGAGCGCGGAGGCGACCGGGATGCCGCCGAGCAGGTCGCCGAGCCGGCCGCCGGTGACCTCGCCGTAGACCTCGGCGGAGGAGCGGATCTCGGGCAGCATCGCCAGCGGGACGCCGATGGACTCGGCGATCTTGTCGTCCCACTCCAGGGTGTGGAGGTTCATCAGCATGGTGCGGGAGGCGTTGGTGACGTCGGTGTAGTGCTTGCCGCCGTCGACGCCGCCGGTCAGGTTCCAGATGACCCAGGTGTCCATGGTGCCGAAGAGGATGTCGCCCGCCTCGGCGCGCTCGCGCAGGCCCTCGACGTTGTCGAGCAGCCAGCGGGCCTTGGGTCCGGCGAAGTAGGAGGCCAGCGGGAGGCCGGTCTCCCGGCGGAAGCGGTCCTGGCCGACGTTGCGGCCGAGCTCGCGGCAGAGGGCGTCGGTGCGGGTGTCCTGCCAGACGATGGCGTTGTGGACGGGCTGACCGGTGTTCTTGTCCCACAGCAGCGTGGTCTCACGCTGGTTGGTGATGCCGATGGCCTTGATGTCGTCCCGGGTGATGCCGGCCTTCTCGATGGCTCCGGCGACGACTTCCTGGACGTTGGTCCAGATCTCGTTGGCGTCGTGCTCGACCCAGCCCGGCTTCGGGAAGATCTGCTCGTGCTCCTTCTGGTCGACGGAGACGATACGGCCGTCCCGGTCGAAGACGATGCAGCGCGAGGAGGTGGTGCCCTGGTCGATGGCGGCGATGAACGGGCCGGCGGTGTGCGCGTCGGTCACTGAGTGCTCCTGGGGTTTCCGTGGATAAGAGGCTGTCTGTACGGCGCTGCCGAGTACGCGGTGCAGCTGGTGCTCTTAAGCAAAGGCGACGTTGTAGAGGCCTGCAGCGATCGCGCCGCCGATCAGCGGACCGACCACCGGGATCCAGGCGTAGCTCCAGTCGGAGCCGCCCTTGTTGGGCAGGGGCAGGAGGGCGTGCACGATGCGCGGACCGAGGTCGCGGGCCGGGTTGATCGCGTAGCCGGTCGGGCCGCCGAGGGAGAGGCCGATCGACACCACGACGAGCGCGGTGATCAGCGCGCCGAGGTTGCCGAGGCCGTTGCCCTTGTCGTTCAGGCCCTGGGTGAGGACGGCGAGGACCAGCACGACGGTGCCGATGATCTCCGTGGCCAGGTTCTGCCAGACGACCCGGACCTCGGGGCCGGTGGAGAAGACGCCGAGGACCGGGCCGGCGCCCTGCTCCTGTGCCTCGACGGCCTTGACCTTGGTCGACTGCGCGCCCGGACCGCCGACGATCTCCTTGTCGGTGAGGTGCGCGTGGAACTGGCCGTAGTAGGCGACCCAGACCAGGGTGGCGCCGATGGCGGCGCCGAGCAGCTGCCCGGCCCAGTAGACCGGAACGTTGCTCCAGTCGTCGTCCTTGATCGCGAGTGCGAGGGTGACCGCCGGGTTGAGGTGGGCGCCGGAGAGCGGCGCCGAGGTGTAGACAGCCGTCAGAACGGCGAAACCCCACCCGAAGGTGATGGCGAGCCAGCCGGCGTTGCGGGCCTTGGAGGCCTTCAGCGTCACGGCGGCGCAGACGCCGCCGCCGAGCAGGATGAGTATGGCGGTACCGATGGTCTCGCCGATGAAGATGTCGGAGCTGGACACCCGCGACTCCTTTGTCCTTCGTCCAGGGAAGCCGAACCCCGGGTCCCGCCGGGGGTTCGAGCGCCCTCGGGGATGAGAGCGATGCCGGCCTTTGGCGTTGTCACACTCTAGCGCGTATTGCCGTTAGGTGTTCGACAATGTCGACCGATGGACGGGAGTCTTGCCCGGCGGTTACGTGTGCGTCAAGAGTGCCGTTATCGAAAACGCGATCGTTATTGATCGCTGTGAGTTATCGATCTTCGCGTGGGTGCGCACATACTCGCCCCGGATGTCTACTTCGGGCGGCTTTTGCCGGGTATGACGGAGGCCGGAACGTCGTCGGACGTCCCGGCCGGGTCTTACGCACTTCTCAGGAGCGGCGGCCGCCCCGCGGCTCAGAAACGCCCGCCGCCCAGGTCCCTGGAGACCGCGCGGGCGCAGTCGCGCACCGCGGCGATCAGCTCGGGCCGCAGCTCGCCGTCCCGGCCCAGCCGCTCCACGGCGCCGGTGACGCCGACCGCGCCGACGGGCATGCGCCGCCGGTCGTGAATGGGGGCGGCGATGGAGGCGACGCCCTCCCAGGTCTCCTCGACGTCCGCCGCGTACCCGCGCGCGCGGGTCATGTCGAGGATGTGCTCGAACGCCTCCGCGTCGCACACCGTGCGGTCCGTGTACGCCTTGCGCTCGGCCTCCAGGGCCTCGCTGTGCGCCACCGGGTCGTAGGCCGACAGCACCTTGCCGAGGGCTGTGGAGTGCAGCGGCTGCATCGCCCCGATCTCCAGCACCTGCCGGCTGTCGTCCGGCCGGAAGACGTGGTGCACGATCAGCACGCCCTGCTGGTGCAGCACCCCCAGGTGCACGCTCTCGCCGCTGGACCGGGCGAGGTCGTCCGTCCATACCAGGGCACGCGCGCGTAGCTCGTGCACGTCCAGGTAGGTGGTGCCCAGGCGCAGCAGCTCGGCGCCCAGCTGATAGCGCCCGGAGGCGTCGTCCTGCTCGACGAAGCCCTCCTGCTGCAGGGTGCGCAGAATGCCGTGGGCGGTGCCCTTGGCCAGGCCCGTGGACGAGGCGATGTCCGACAGGCCCAGTCGCCGCTCGCCGCCCGCGAGCAGTCGCAGCATCGCGGCCGCACGTTCGACCGACTGGATGTTCCGCGCCATCGCCCTCCCGCCTCCGTCCCCATCGGACCGCCTGCAGGCGGCATCCACTGCCGCCGTTCGGCAATGTCGAACACTACCGGTCCATGCCGACCTCCCGCCAATGGTCGGTCGACACGTGTTCCGCCACGCGTCCCCCGGAAGCAGCAAGGCCGTCGCACGGCCGTGACACCCGCCGCACCCGCCGTGGCCGGGCCCCCGCCCCGCCGCCACACCCGTCCGCCCCGTGGACGCCCCTGACCATAAGGCCTCCGTCCGGCTACCCTGACGGCGTGCGCGCTCCTCGGGAAGCCCCTGCTCCACGCATCCCGAGGTGACGCAAAGCCGACAGCCGTCGCATCTGAGGGAGCCCTTTCATGGCCTCTGTGCCGCCGACCCCTTCCGCCGACAGCCGGACCCGTGTGTCCGCGCTCCGAGAGGCCCTGGCCACCCGAGTGGTGGTGGCCGACGGAGCCATGGGCACCATGCTCCAGGCCCAGGAGCCCACTCTCGAGGACTTCCAGGACCTCGAGGGCTGCAACGAGGTCCTCAACATCACCCGGCCCGACATCGTGCGCTCCGTGCACGAGGAGTACTTCGCCGTCGGCGTGGACTGCGTCGAGACCAACACCTTCGGCGCGAACCACTCCGCCATGGCCGAGTACGACATCGCCGAGCGGGTGCACGAACTGTCCGAGGCCGGCGCCCGCATCGCCCGCGAGACCGCCGACGCCTTCGCCGCCCGCGACGGGCGCACCCGCTGGGTCCTCGGCTCGATCGGCCCCGGCACCAAGCTGCCCACCCTCGGCCACATCGGCTACGGCACCCTGCGCGACGGCTTCCAGGCCAATGCCGAGGGCCTGCTCGCCGGCGGCGCCGACGCCCTGATCGTCGAGACCACCCAGGACCTCCTCCAGACGAAGTCGTCGATCCTGGGCGCCAGGCGCGCGATGGAGGCGACCGGCGCCGACGTGCCGCTGCTGGTGTCCATGGCGTTCGAGACGACCGGCACGATGCTGCTCGGCTCCGAGATCGGCGCCGCACTCACCGCGCTGGAGCCGCTCGGCATCGACCTGATCGGCCTGAACTGCTCCACCGGCCCCGCCGAGATGAGCGAGCACCTGCGCTACCTGGCCCGGCACTCCCGCACCCCGCTGCTGTGCATGCCGAACGCCGGACTGCCGATCCTCACCAAGGACGGCGCCCACTTCCCGCTGGACGCCGAAGGCCTGGCCGACGCCCAGGAGAACTTCGTCCGCGACTACGGGCTGAACCTCATCGGCGGCTGCTGCGGAACCACCCCCGAGCACCTGCGACAGGTCGTCGAACGCGTCCGCGGCCTCGAGCCCGCCGAGCGCAGCCCCCGCCCCGAGCCCGGCGCCGCCTCCCTCTACCAGAGCGTGCCCTTCCGCCAGGACACCTCCTACCTGGCGATCGGCGAACGCACCAACGCCAACGGATCCAAGAAGTTCCGCGAGGCCATGCTGGCCGGCCGCTGGGACGACTGCGTGGAGATGGCCCGCGAGCAGATCCGCGAGGGCGCGCACCTGCTGGACCTGTGCGTGGACTACGTCGGCCGCGACGGCGTCGCCGACATGGAGGAACTCGCCGGCCGCTTCGCCACCGCCTCCACCCTGCCGATCGTCCTGGACTCCACCGAGGTCGAGGTCATCCGGGCCGGCCTGGAGAAGCTCGGCGGCCGCGCCGTGATCAACTCGGTGAACTACGAGGACGGCGACGGCCCCGAGTCCCGTTTCGCCAAGGTCACCAAACTGGCCCAGGAGCACGGCGCGGCACTGATCGCGCTGACGATCGACGAGGTCGGCCAGGCCCGCACCCCCGAGAAGAAGGTCGAGATCGCCGAACGGCTCATCGCCGACCTGACCGGCAACTGGGGCATCCTCGAGTCGGACATCCTCATCGACACCCTGACCTTCACCATCTGCACCGGCCAGGAGGAGTCCCGCGGCGACGGCGTCGCCACCATCGAGGCGATCCGCGAGCTCAAGCGCCGGCACCCCGACGTGCAGACCACCCTGGGTCTGTCGAACATCTCGTTCGGCCTCAACCCGGCCGCCCGCATCCTGCTGAACTCCGTCTTCCTCGACGAGTGCGTCAAGGCGGGCCTCGACTCCGCGATCGTCCACGCCTCGAAGATCCTGCCCATCGCCCGCTTCAGCGAGGAGGAGGTGCAGACCGCCCTCGACCTGATCCACGACCGGCGGGCCGAGGGCTACGACCCCCTCCAGAAGCTCATGCAGCTCTTCGAGGGCGCCACCGCCAAGTCCCTCAAGGCCGGCCGGGCCGAGGAACTGGCCGCGCTGCCCCTGGAGGAGCGCCTCAAGCGCCGCATCATCGACGGCGAGCGCAACGGCCTCGAAGCCGACCTCGACGAGGCGCTGCAGAGCCGGCCCGCCCTCGACATCGTCAACGAGACCCTCCTGGACGGCATGAAGGTCGTCGGCGAGCTGTTCGGCTCCGGCCAGATGCAGCTGCCGTTCGTGCTGCAGTCCGCCGAGGTCATGAAGGCGGCGGTGGCCCATCTCGAGCCGCACATGGAGAAGTCCGACGACGACGGCAAGGGCACCATCGTGCTCGCCACGGTCCGCGGCGACGTCCACGACATCGGCAAGAACCTCGTCGACATCATCCTGTCCAACAACGGCTACAACGTCGTCAACCTCGGCATCAAGCAGCCGGTCTCCGCGATCCTGGACGCCGCCGCCGAGCACCGTGCCGACGTCATCGGCATGTCCGGCCTGCTGGTCAAGTCCACGGTGATCATGAAGGAGAACCTGGAGGAGCTCAACCAGCGCGGACTCGCGGCGGACTACCCGGTCATCCTCGGCGGCGCCGCGCTGACCCGGGCCTACGTCGAGCAGGACCTGCACGAGATCTACGGGGGCGAGGTCCGCTACGCCCGCGACGCCTTCGAGGGCCTACGCCTCATGGACGCCCTGATCGGCGTCAAGCGGGGCGTGCCCGGCGCGAAGCTGCCCGAACTCCGGCAGCGCCGGGTGCGCGCGAGCGCCGCCCCCGCCGAGGTCGAGGAGCGGCCCGAGGAGGGGCACGTCCGCTCCGACGTGGCCACCGACAACCCCGTGCCGAAGGCGCCCTTCGAGGGCACCCGCGTCATCAAGGGCATCCAGCTCAAGGAGTACGCCTCCTGGCTCGACGAGGGCGCCCTCTTCAAGGGCCAGTGGGGCCTCAAGCAGGCCCGCACCGGCGACGGCCCGACCTACGAGGAACTCGTCGAGAGCGAGGGCCGGCCCCGGCTGCGCGGCCTGCTGGACAAGCTGCAGACCGAGAACCTCCTCGAGGCCGCCGTGGTCTACGGCTACTTCCCCTGCGTCTCCAAGGACGACGACCTGATCATCCTGGACGAACGGGGCAACGAGCGGACCCGTTTCACCTTCCCCCGTCAGCGCCGCGGCCGCCGGCTGTGCCTGGCCGACTTCTTCCGCCCGGAGGAGTCGGGCGAGACCGACGTGGTCGGCCTGCAGGTCGTCACCGTCGGCTCGCGCATCGGCGAGGAGACGGCCAAGCTCTTCGCGTCGAACTCCTACCGCGACTACCTCGAACTGCACGGGCTGTCCGTGCAGCTGGCCGAGGCCCTCGCCGAGTACTGGCACGCGCGCGTGCGCTCGGAACTCGGCTTCGCCGGCGAGGACCCGGCCGACGTCGAGGACATGTTCGCCCTGAAGTACCGCGGCGCCCGCTTCTCCCTCGGCTACGGCGCCTGCCCCGACCTGGAGGACCGCGCCAAGATCGCCGAGCTGCTCCAGCCCGAGCGGATCGGCGTCCACCTGTCCGAGGAGTTCCAGCTCCACCCCGAGCAGTCCACGGACGCCATCGTGATCCACCACCCCGAGGCGAAGTACTTCAACGCACGGTGAGGCGAAGCACCTCGACGCACGGTGACATGACACGAGCGTGCCGCCCGGCACGCTGATCCGACAAGTCGTACACTGGTCGGTCCACTGCAGGCCGGTTCCCCCAGCGGGAGCCGGCCTGCTCGTCCCTCAAGGAGGTACGCGGATGACCAGTACGGTTCCCGCGCCAGTAACCCGCACGGCCGAGGGCTCCGCCCTGCAGGCCGTGCTCCTCGACATGGACGGCACCCTGGTGGACACCGAGGGTTTCTGGTGGGACGTCGAGGTCGAGGTCTTCGGCGCACTCGGACACACCCTCGACGACTCCTGGCGTCACGTCGTGGTCGGCGGCCCGATGAGCCGCAGCGCCGGGTTCCTGATCGAGGCGACCGGGGCCGACGTCACCGTCGGAGAACTCACCGTCCTGCTCAACGAGGGGTTCGAGGACCGCATCACCCGCGCCCTGCCGCTGATGCCGGGTGCGGCCCGGCTGCTCGCCGAGCTGACCGAGCACGAGGTGCCCACCGCCCTCGTCTCCGCCTCCCACCGGCGCATCATCGACCGCGTGATCGCCTCGCTCGGCGTCGAGCACTTCCGTCTCAGCGTCGCCGGCGACGAGGTCGCCCACACCAAGCCGCATCCCGACCCCTACCTGTTCGCCGCCGCCGGACTCGGCGTGGACCCCACGAGATGCGCGGTCGTCGAGGACACCGCGACGGGCGTCGCCTCGGCGGAGGCCGCGGGCTGCCTCGTGGTCGCGGTGCCCTCGGTGGCGCCGATCGCCCCCGCGTCCCGACGTACCGTCGTCTCCTCGCTCGAACAGGTCGACCTGTCTTTTCTGCGTGGCCTGATGCCGCTCGACTGATCACCGCGACGACCATTCGTGATCGCCCGATGACGGAAATGCAGCGGCCTTCACCCAGCGTGCACCGCCGATAACCAGGAATTCGGCGGGTGTGCCGCACACGGAATTCGGATCTTCATCGGCCGCTGCGCGACGGCCGAATTCCACCCGCCCTCCGAACCCCGTCGAGCTGTGACGTTCCCCACCCGACCGGGGCTCGACAGATGACTCTCCGTGTGCATCCCCGCCTTGCCGGGGGCGCTCACGGGTGTCTTTGTGTCCCGATTGGTAAGCGGCTGTACGAATCCTTCCGCAGACGGCTGTTCAGCGCGTCCACAGCCGGTTTCGCTGCGTGATGGGCTTTCAACTCCGGTGGCCGCGAACCCTCCTGCCGGCGCGGACTAATCTCGTTGCGAGAACATCGCCTACCCCCGTGATCCGCTGCGCCACCCCTGCATGCCGGGTACACGGACCGACAGCTCTGGAGAAACTCGAGCATGAACCGCAAGACTTTGGTGCTGCCGGCCGTGGTCGGTCTGCTCGCGCCCGTGCTCGCCGCCTGCGGAGGGTCCGAAAGCGGCAGCGGCGGCGGCGACGCCATCGTCGTGGGCACCACCGACCGGTTCACCGCCACCAAGGACGCCCCGGCCCCGCTCGACCCGGCGTACTCCTACGACGTCGGCACCTGGAACATCCTGCGCCAGACCGTGCAGACCCTGATGATCCAGCCCAAGGGCGAGGGCGAGCCCGTCCCGGAGGCGGCCGAGAGCTGCGGCTTCACCGACACCGGCAACGAGCGCTATGCCTGCAAGCTGCGCAGCGGCCTGCAGTTCGCCGACGGCGACGACGTCACGGCGAAGGACGTCAAGTTCTCCATCGACCGCGCCCGCGCCATCAAGGCCGACTCCGGCGTGTTCGCCCTGCTGTCGACCATCGACACCATCGAAACGCAGGGCGACAACGAAGTCATCTTCCATCTCAAGACCGCCGACGCCACCTTCCCCTTCAAGCTGTCGACCCCGGTCGCCGGCATCGTCAACCCCGACGACTACGACAAGGGCAAGCTGCGCGACGGGTTCGCGGTCGACGGATCGGGCCCCTACATCCTCAAGGCCGACACCGACGGCGACGAGATGACCAAGGCCGTGTTCACCAGGAACCCCCACTACAAGGGGACGCTGAAGGTGAACAACGACGAGGTCGACATGGTGTCCTACAAGGACGCCGACGCCATGGGCACCGCTCTCGAAAAGGGCGACGTCGACCTCATGACCCGCACCATGTCGCCGGAGCAGATCAAGAAGCTCTCCGAGGCGTCCGCCGGCGGAGACATCGACCTGGTCGAACTGAACGGCCTCGAGATCCGCTACCTCGCGTTCGACACCACGGACCCGGCCGTCAAGTCCAAGGCCGTCCGCCAGGCCATGGCCCAGATCATCAACCGCAACGAGCTCGTGTCCAAGGTCTACGGCTCCCAGGCCGAACCCCTCTACTCGCTCGTCCCGGCCAGCCTCACCGGCCACTCCAACTCGTTCGTCAACACCTACGGCGAACCCAACGTCGGCAAGGCCAAGGCCATGCTCGCCGACGCGGACATCACCAAGCCGGTGAAGCTGACGCTGAACTACACGACCGACCACTACGGTCCGGCCACCAAGCAGGAGTTCGAGGTGCTGCAGAAGCAGCTCAACGACAGCGGCCTGTTCGACGTCACCCTCAAGGGCACCGCCTGGGACGCCTTCGTCCCGGCCGAGCGCAAGGGCGAGTACGCCGTCTGGGGCATGGGCTGGTTCCCCGACTTCCCCGACGCCGACAACTTCGTCGCCCCGTTCCTCGACAAGGACAACTTCCTCAAGTCGCCCTACACCAACGGCGACATCATCGACACCCTGATCCCGGCCTCCCGTCGCGAGGCCGACCGCCAGAGCGCCACCAAGAGCCTGACGGAGATTCAGGACATCGTCGCCAAGGACGTCCCGATCCTGCCGCTGTGGCAGGGCAAGCAGTACGTCGCCGCCAACAACGACGTCACGGGCACGGCGTACGCGCTCAACTCCTCCGCGACTCTGCAGCTGTGGGAGCTCGGCCGCGGCGCGAGCGGCTGACGAAGCCCTCCGCTTTCTGCTTACTGCTCCCTGCTTCCTGCCCGGGGCCCGGACCGCGGCCTCGGTGTGACGAGAACACGACGACAAGGCAACAAGTGAACCTGCGCAACCAGTGGCCGGTCCTGCCGATCATGGCGGGGCTGGCCTCCGGCCTGTTGACCGGCTGCGGCACCCAGGGCGGGGGAGCGGGCGGCGACGGCTCCGCGGTGGTCCTCGGCATGTCCGACGAGGTCCTGGCCACGGACCCCGCATCCGGCTACGACCCCGGCTCCTGGCTGCTGTTCAACAACGTCTTCCAGTCACTGCTCAGCTTCCCCAAGGGCGGCACCGAGCCCGAGCCGGACGCCGCCCGCGAGTGCCGTTTCACCGACACGCGGACCCAGGTCTACAGCTGCACGCTGAAGGACGACCTGAAGTTCAGCAACGGCGACGCCCTCACGTCCAAGGACGTCAAGTTCTCCTTCGACCGCATGCTGAAGATCAACGACGACGCCGGCCCGGCAATCATGTTCGCCACGCTCGCCGCGGTCGAGGCCCCCGACGCCAAGACCGTCGTCTTCAAGCTCAAGGCCCCCGACGCCACCTTCCCCAGCAAGATCGCCTCGGGCGCCGGCTCCATCGTCGACCACCGGCAGTACGACGCCGACGGTCTGCGCGAGGACGGCGAGGCCGTCGGCTCCGGCCCCTACAAGCTCGACTCCTTCGGCGACGACGAAGCCGTCTTCTCCGTCAACGAGCACTACCGGGGCACCGCCTCCGAAGCCCAGAACACCGGTGTCACCCTCAAGTTCTTCGCCGGCGACCAGAAGGCCCTCAAGCAGGCCCTGCTCGACGGCGACGTCGACATCGCCTACCGGGGCCTGACCGCCGCCGACATCGCCGACATCCAGCAGAGCGCCGACGCCCGTGCCGAGGTCGTCGAGGGCAGCAGCGCGGAAGTCCAGCACCTCGTCTTCAACATGGACGACCCGGTCGCCGGAAAGCTCGGCGTGCGGCGGGCCATCGCCCACCTCATCGACCGCGAAGCCCTCATCAAGAACGTCTACCAGGGCACCGCCGACCCGCTCTACTCGATCATCCCGGCCGGTATCGCGGGCCACAACACCGCCTTCTTCGACCGCTACGGCGCCCGGCCCTCGCGGACCCAGGCCGCCGCCGCCCTCGCCGCGGACGGCATCACCGACAAGGTGCGGCTCACCCTCTGGTCGACCCCCTCGCGCTACGGCCCGGCCACCGACCAGGAACTCAAGGCCGTCGCGGCCCAGCTCAACGCCAGCGGCCTGTTCGACGCCGACGTCAAGTCCGTCGCCTTCGGCCAGTACGAGAAGGACATCGCCGCCGGCAAGTACGGCGTCTACGTCAAGGGCTGGGTGCCCGACTACCCGGACGCCGACAACTTCACCTCGCCCTTCTTCGGCGAGGGGAACGTGCTGGCCAACCACTACACCGACAAGACGATCACCGGGACGCTCATCCCGCGCACCGCCGCACAGAGCGACCGCAGCGCCACCGACGCCGACTACGGCCGGCTGCAGAACATCGTCGCCGCACAGGTGCCGGTGCTGCCCGTCTGGCAGGCCAAGCAGTACGCCGTCGTCGGCGAGAACGTCTACGGCCTGGAGAACTGCCTGGACGCCTCCACCGTGTTCCGCTTCTGGGAACTCAGCAAGAGCTGACCCCCACGGACGACGGCCCCGCCCGACGGGTCCGCCGACGACGGCGAAGGGCGCCCCCTGCCGGACAGGGGGCGCCCTTCGCCGTCGTCGGCGTGCTCGTGCCGCGCCGCCGGACCCGACGCCGCGGACCCGGTGCTCCCGCTCGCCTACTGGGCGCCGGGACGCACCAGGCCGCTCTCGTACGCGTACACCGCGGCCTGCACCCGGTCACGCAGCCCCAGCTTCGTCAGCACATGCCCGACGTGCGTCTTCACCGTGGTCTCGCTGACGAACAGGTCGGCGGCGATCTCGGCGTTCGACAACCCCCGCGCCACCAGTTTCAGCACCTCCACCTCCCGGTCGGTCAGCGTGTGCAGCGTGTCCGGCACCGGCTCCTCGCCCGACGGCAGATGCGTGGCGTACTTGTCGAGCAGCCGACGCGTGATGCTCGGCGCCAGCATGGCCTCACCGGACCCCACCACCCGGATCGCCTGCACCAGCTCATTGGCCGGGGCGTCCTTCAACAGGAACCCGCTGGCCCCCGCCCGCAGCGCCTCCACCACGTACTCGTCCAGATCGAACGTGGTCAGCACCAGCACCTTCGCCGGACCGTCCCGCCCGGGACCGGTGATCTGCCGGGTCGCCTCCACCCCGTCCATCCGCGGCATACGGATGTCCATCAGCACCACATCGGGCTGCAACGCCCGCACCTGGTCGATGGCCTGCAAGCCGTCTCCGGCCTCGCCGACGACCGCGATGTCCTGCTCGGCCTCCAGAATCATCCGGAAGCCCGTGCGCAACAGCGGCTGGTCGTCGACCAGTAGGACGCGGATGGCCACGTGGATCTCCTTCTCTAGCCCGGCCCCATTCTGCCCTGCGCCCCGTCCTCCGACGCGGCCGCCCTCACCGGGGCCGGCGCCTCGAGCGTCACCGGAAGGGGATACGGCGGGGGAGTACCGCCGAACTCCGGACAGTGCGCCCGGTGATCGCACCAGCCGCACAGCTTGGTCGGCCGCGGCCGCCACTCGCCGGTCCGCGTCGCCTCCCGGATCGCCTCCCACAGCGCGAGCAGCTTGCGCTCCACGCGCTCCAGATCCGCCAGGACCGGGTCGTACGTCAGCACGTCCCCACTGCCCAGGTAGACGAGCTGCAGCCGCCGCGGCACGACGTTCTTCAACCGCCACACGACCAGCGCGTAGAACTTCATCTGGAACAGCGCGCCGTCGGCGTACTCCGGCCGCGGAGCCTTGCCCGTCTTGTAGTCGACGATCCGCACCTCACCCGTCGGCGCCACGTCGACCCGGTCGATGATCCCGCGCAGCCGCAGACCCGACTCCAGCTCCGTCTCCACGAACAGCTCCCGCTCGGCGGGCTCCAGCCGCGTCGGATCCTCCAGCGAGAACCAGCGCTCGACCAGCAGCTCCGCCTCCGCCAGCCAGCCGGCGAGCCGCTCGCCCTCCGGATCGTCGGCGAACAGCTCCACCACCTCCGGCCGCGTCTCCCGCAGCCGGTCCCACTGCCCCGGGATCAGCGACTTCGCCCCGGCCGCCGTCCGCTCGGCCGCCGGCGCGTCGAACAGCCGCTCGAGGACGGCGTGCACCAGGGTCCCCTTCGTCGCCGCCGCACTCGGCTTCTCCGGCAGCCGGTCGATCACCCGGAACCGGTACAGCAGCGGGCACTGCATGAAATCCCCGGCCCGCGACGGCGACAGCGACGCCGGAGCCACCGCGACGACCCCCGCCGCCGCCCCCTCGGGCCCGGCCGCCCCCGTGCGCGACGGCTCCTCCACCCCACCACCGTCGCCCGCCCGGACGACGCCCTCGCTGCTGCTCTCCATGACCACAGACCTTACGGCCCGCCACCGACAGTCACCCACAAGCCGGGAAACACGGGGGGTGCCGGGCGGAACACCTCACGACCGCCGCATACCATCGGTCACAGACCCTCCCGCCCGGCACGGGCAGGAGACGCTTCGATCGAGGGGACACCGTGGTGGAAAGCGGCGGGAGCGGGCGGCCGCGGCCGGACAACGAGCAGTCGGCCGAGCACCCCGCGACACCTGCGCCCGCGGCCACCGGCGTCCAGCAGAGCGAGCCCCGGGCCGCCGACCCCACGGCCGCCCACCGGCAGCAGCCGGACCCGCACGACGACAGCACCACCCCCGAAGCGGCCCCCACCCCCGCCACCGGCGACGAGGCCGACGCCGGCCGGCCAGGAGCGCAGCGGGCCGACGACCACGACACGGCCGACGGCGACGAGCCCGCAGAGGGCCGGGCGGGAACCGAGAAGACCGACGAGACCGACGCCGACGCCGACGAGACCGAAACCCGCAACGGCCGTCACACCGCCGGAGCCGGAGCCGGAGCCGGAGCCGGAGCCGGAGCCGGAGCCGGAGCCGGAGACGAGGCAGGCGCCGAGTCCCGGCGGCCCGCACCCCCCGCGCTCCCCAAAGGCCCCCCGCCCCAGCGCCCCCCGGAACAGCCCCGCGGCGGCATCCTCATGGGCCGTCCCTTCGGTGTACCCGTCTACGTCGCCCCCAGCTGGTTCCTCGTCGCCGCCCTCATCACCTGGGTCTTCGGCGGCCAGCTCGACCGCGTCCTGCCCGAACTCGGCGCCGCCCGCTACCTCGTCTCCCTCTTCTTCGCGGTCGCCTTCTACGCCTCCGTCCTCATCCACGAACTCGCCCACACCATCGCCGCCCTCCGCTTCAAACTCCCCGTCCGCCGCATCCAGCTCCAGTTCTTCGGCGGCGTCTCCGAGATCGAGAAGGAAGCCGAGACCCCGGGCCGCGAGTTCTGGCTCGCCTTCGTCGGCCCCCTCCTCTCCCTCGCCCTGGCCGGCGTCTTCTACCTCGCCATGAACACCGTCGAACCCGGCACGGTCCCCGGCGTCCTGGTCGCCGGCCTGATGATCTCCAACCTCATCGTGGCCGTCTTCAACCTCCTGCCCGGTCTCCCCCTCGACGGCGGCCGCATGCTCCGCGCCGTCGTCTGGAAGATCACCGGCAGGCCGATGAGCGGCACCGTCGCCGCCGCCTGGGTCGGCCGCGCGCTGGCCGTCTCCGTCCTCATCGGCCTCCCCCTCCTCACCCAGTCCGGCGCCCTCGGCTCCGGCGCCGAGGACAGCGTCGGCATGGACACCGTCACCGACGCGCTGCTCGCCGCCATCCTCGCCGCGATCATCTGGACCGGCGCCGGCAACAGCCTGCGCATGGCCCGCCTGCGCGAACACCTCCCCGAACTGCGCGCCCGCACCCTCACCCGGCGCGCCGTCCCCGTCGAGACCCACACCCCCCTGTCCGAAGCGCTGCGCCGCGCCAACGACGCCGGCGCCCGCGCCCTCGTCGTCGTCGACGCCAACGGCGAACCGCTCTCCCTCGTCCGGGAGGCCGCGATCGTCGGCGTCCCCGAACACCGCCGCCCCTGGGTCGCCGTCAGCGGCCTCGCCCAGGACCTCAGCGACGGCATGCGCGTCTCCGCCGAACTCGCCGGCGAGGACCTCCTCGACGTCCTGCGCGCCACCCCAGCCACCGAATACCTCGTCGTCGAGGAGACCGGAGAGATCTTCGGCGTGCTCTCCGCCGCCGACGTCGAACGCGCCTTCGTCAAGGCCATGGCCCGCCCCAACTGACCACCGCTCTCCCGAGCAGGTGCGCACGCCCCCCATGGTCGGCGGCCCCGCCAAACGCCGGTAGGCTGTTCACATGTCCGAACCGACCGGTGCCGCCCGCAGGCGCGGGCCCTTCAAGGTCGGGGACCAGGTTCAGCTGACCGACCCCAAGGGCCGCCACTACACGTTCACGCTCGAAGCCGGGAAGAATTTCCACACCCACAAGGGTTCCTTCCCGCACGACGAACTGATCGGCGCACCCGAGGGCAGCGTTGTCCGCACCACCGGGAACGTCGCCTACCTCGCGCTGCGCCCCCTGCTCCCCGACTACGTCCTCTCCATGCCCCGCGGGGCAGCCGTCGTCTACCCGAAGGACGCGGGACAGATCCTCGCCTTCGCCGACATCTTCCCCGGCGCACGCGTCGTCGAGGCCGGCGTCGGCTCCGGGTCGCTCAGCAGCTTCCTGCTGCGCGCCATCGGCGACCAGGGCATGCTGCACTCCTACGAGCGCCGCGAGGACTTCGCCGAGATCGCCCAGCAGAACGTCGAGCGCTACTTCGGCGGCCCGCACCCCGCCTGGCAGCTCACCGTCGGCGACCTCCAGGACAACCTGTCCGACACCGACGTCGACCGCGTCATCCTCGACATGCTCGCCCCCTGGGAGTGCCTGGAGGCCGTCTCCAAGGCGCTGGTGCCCGGCGGCATCCTGTGCTGCTACGTCGCCACCACCACCCAGCTCGCCCGGACCGTCGAGTCCATCCGCGAGATCGGCTCCTTCAACGAGCCCACCTCCTGGGAGTCGATGATCCGCAACTGGCACGTGGAAGGCCTCGCCGTCCGCCCGGACCACCGGATGATCGGCCACACCGGCTTCCTGCTCACCGCCCGCCGGCTCGCCGACGGCGTCGAGCCGCCCATGCGCCGCCGCCGCCCTGCCAAGGGCGCCTACGGCGAGGACTACACCGGCCCCAACGCCGACGGAGGCAGCGGCCGCTGACCCGGCCCGCACCACCGCTCCCCAGCCCAACGACAAGGCGCCGCGACCGAGTTCCCCCAGCACCACGGGAACACGGGCACGGCGCCTTCTCGTTGCCCCGAGCCGCTGCGTCGACGAGACGCGACACCCACCCCACTGCGCGCGTCCGAAATCCCGTACCCCGCCGTTCCCCCACCCTGTGACGTGTGGCACGATGCTGGCCGACCCCCACCCCCACCGGCACCGCCACCGCAGGAGAAACTCCTAGTGCAGCACCCCGCCGTCCCGGAACTGGCACACACCCACACCCGGCCCATCCACTGGGTCGCGACCGCCACCGCCATCGCCGGCGTCGTCGCCCTCTCCTCGCTCCTGCAACCCAAACCGGCCACCGCCGCCCAGGCCGCCACCGCCGACGCCAAACCGGCCCCCACCACGGCCCCCTCCACCGCGGACGTCGACTTCCCCCTCGACTGCGGCCCCGAACAAGCCCTCGTGGTGAAGAAGGCCAGCGGCGACCTCGACGGCGACGGCGCCCCCGAAACCGTGGCCGTCGTCCACTGCGACGCCCCCATGGGCACCCCGCCCGACGGCGTCTACGTCCTCACCCACAACCCGGGCCACACCCACGCGCGCGTGGTCGCCACCCTCATCGACCCCAAAGCACGCAACACCGTCACCGGTCTCACCGTCACCGACGGAGCCGTGCTCGCCACACTCCTCGGCTACTCGACCCCCGACGTGCCCAGTTGCTGCCCCGACGTCAAGGACAGCGCCAGATGGCAATGGAAGGACGACAAGTTCGTCCGCTCCACCCCCGCGGGCGCCCGCAGCGTCTGACCCAGCCGTTCGCCCTGCGAGAAATCACACAGCGCTCACAGCGCGCGACCGGAACGTCACTCGGCGTCCGGACCGTACACCTCGACCCGGTCCGAGACCCGGCGCACATGGATGCAGTCACCCGGACACTCCCTCGCCGAGTCCACCACATCCGTCAACAACGGCAACGGAACCGGCGTCACCGCCCCCACCGCCTGCAACAGCTCGTCGTCCGCGCCCTTGACGTACGCCAGGCCGTCGATGTCCAGCTCGAACACCTCGGGCGCGTACTGCGCACAGATTCCGTCGCCGGTACAGAGATCCTGATCGATCCAGACCTCCAGTGCCTCACCGCCGACACCGGCCTCCTGTTGCACGCCCATGACTCCCGCCGTTTATCGTCGAACCGCCGGGGAACCATGCAGGCTCCGACGGGTGTTGAACACTTCGACCCTACCCCCGGCCGCTTTCCAATCATGTTCGGTGGGTATTCCCCTGGCGTGAGGGAGAGCGCAAGGGTGAAGATCGGACACACCCCGACAGTCTTTGTGATCTAGGGGTTTCAATCGACACCCACCCAGGTAGGGTCTGGAAGCGTCCAGCTCCCCTTGGAGGAGGTGAGGACCGTGGCAGCCCACGACGACGACATGAACCGCGGCATCCGCCCGGGACGAGGGTCCGACGACCCGTCCGGGCAGATTGCCTACCTTGAGCAGGAGATCGCCGTCCTGCGGCGCAAGCTCGCCGACTCTCCGCGACACACGAGGATTCTCGAAGAGCGGATCGTCGAGCTCCAGACCAACCTGGCCGGCGTGTCCGCCCAGAACGAGCGCCTCGCGGGCACGCTCCGCGAGGCCCGCGACCAGATCGTGGCCCTCAAAGAAGAAGTCGACCGGCTCGCACAGCCACCGGCCGGCTTCGGCGTCTTCCTCACGGCGAACGAGGACGGCACGGCCGACATCTTCACCGGAGGCCGCAAACTCCGCGTGAACGTCAGCCCCGGCGTCGAGCTCGAAGAGCTCCGACGCGGCCAGGAAGTGATGCTCAACGAAGCGCTCAACGTGGTCGAGGCCATGGAGTACGAGAGCGTCGGCGACATCGTCACCCTCAAAGAGGTCCTCGAGGACGGCGTACGCGCCCTCGTGCAGGGACACACCGACGAAGAACGGGTGGTCCGGCTCGCCGAACCACTCCTCGACGTCGTCATCCGCCCCGGCGACGCCCTGCTGCTCGAACCCCGCTCCGGATACGTCTACGAGGTCGTCCCCAAGAGCGAGGTCGAGGAACTCGTCCTCGAAGAGGTCCCCGACATCGGCTACGAGCAGATCGGCGGCCTCGGCGGCCAGATCGAGATGATCCGCGACGCCGTCGAGCTCCCCTACCTCTACCCCGACCTCTTCAAGGAGCACGAGCTGCGCCCGCCCAAGGGCGTCCTGCTCTACGGACCGCCCGGATGCGGCAAGACGCTCATCGCCAAGGCCGTCGCCAACTCGCTGGCCAAGAAGGTCGCCGAAGTCACCGGCCAGGCCACCGGCAAGAGCTTCTTCCTCAACATCAAGGGACCCGAGCTCCTCAACAAGTACGTCGGCGAGACCGAGCGGCAGATCCGCCTCGTCTTCCAGCGCGCCAGGGAGAAGGCCTCCGAGGGCACCCCCGTCATCGTCTTCTTCGACGAGATGGAGTCCCTCTTCCGCACCCGCGGCTCCGGCGTCAGCTCCGACGTGGAGAACACCATCGTCCCGCAGCTCCTCGCCGAGATCGACGGCGTCGAAGGCCTGCAGAACGTGGTCGTCATCGGCGCCTCCAACCGCGAGGACATGATCGACCCCGCCATCCTGCGCCCCGGCCGCCTCGACGTGAAGATCAAGATCGAGCGCCCGGACGCCGAAGCGGCCAAGGACATCTTCCAGAAGTACCTCACCGAACGCCTGCCCCTCCACTCCGAGGACGTCGGCGAACACGGCGGCGACAAGACCACCACCGTCCAGAGCATGATCCAGACGGCCGTGGAACACATGTACGCCGAATCCGAGGAGAACCGCTTCCTGGAGGTCACCTACGCCAACGGCGACAAGGAAGTTCTCTACTTCAAGGACTTCAACTCCGGCGCCATGATCGAGAACATCGTCGGTCGCGCCAAGAAGATGGCCATCAAGGACTTCCTCGACAAGAACCAGAAGGGCCTGCGCGTCTCCCACCTCCTCCAGGCATGCGTGGACGAGTTCAAGGAGAACGAGGACCTCCCCAACACCACCAACCCCGACGACTGGGCCCGCATCTCCGGAAAGAAGGGCGAACGGATCGTGTACATCCGCACCCTCATCACCGGAAAGCAGGGCGCGGACACCGGACGCTCCATCGACACGGTGGCGAACACCGGACAGTACCTGTAAAAGCAGGGCGGCTGCGGGTGCCCACCACGGGTACCCGCAGCCGTTTGTTTTCCGGGCCACGGCTGGAGCAAGGCAATGACGCAAATGATCTCCCCACCAGCGCAGAGGCGTTCTAGGCTCTTCCGTACCGCCGGGTCGCTAGTTGCGGGGACGGGCACCGCACACGCACCGGAGCACCACCGGTATCTGAGCGGCGCCCACGACCGAGGGTGCCGCCGGGCAAGGAGGGCCGCATGACCGTACGGCGAGTAATGGGCATCGAGACGGAGTACGGCATCTCCGTCCCCGGCCACCCCAATGCCAATGCCATGCTCACCTCGTCCCAGATCGTCAACGCCTACGCCGCGGCGATGCACCGGGCCCGCCGAGCCCGGTGGGACTTCGAGGAGGAGAACCCGCTGCGCGACGCACGGGGCTTCGACCTCGCCCGCGAGGTCGCCGACTCCAGCCAGCTCACCGACGAGGACATCGGCCTCGCCAACGTCATCCTCACCAACGGCGCGCGTCTCTACGTCGACCACGCACACCCCGAATACAGCGCCCCGGAAGTCACCAACCCCCGCGACGCCGTCCTCTGGGACAAGGCCGGCGAACGCATCATGGCCGAGGCCGCCGAACGCGCCGCCGCGCTCCCCGGCGCCCAGCCGATCCACCTCTACAAGAACAACACCGACAACAAGGGCGCCTCCTACGGCACGCACGAGAACTACCTGATGAAGCGGGAGACCGCCTTCTCGGACATCGTGCGCCACCTCACGCCCTTCTTCGTCTCCCGCCAGGTCTTCGCCGGCGCCGGCCGGGTCGGCATCGGCCAGGACGGCCACGAACACGGCTTCCAGCTCAGCCAGCGCGCCGACTACTTCGAGGTCGAGGTCGGCCTGGAGACGACGCTGAAACGCCCCATCATCAACACCCGCGACGAACCGCACGCCGACGCGGAGAAGTACCGTCGTCTCCACGTGATCATCGGAGACGCCAACCTCTCCGAGATCTCGACGTACCTGAAGCTCGGCACCACCGCCCTCGTCCTGTCGATGATCGAGGACGGCTTCATCGCCGTCGACCTGGCCGTCGACCAGCCCGTGCGCACCCTCCACCAGGTCTCCCACGACCCGAGCCTCAAGCGACTGGTCACCCTCCGCAGCGGCCGCACACTCACCGCCGTCCAGCTGCAGATGGAGTACTACGAGCTGTCGCGCAAATACGTGGAGGAGCGCTTCGGCGCGGACGCCGACGACCAGACCAAGGACGTCCTCGCCCGCTGGGAGGACACCCTCACCCGCCTCGAGAACGACCCCATGAGCCTCGCCGGCGAACTGGACTGGGTCGCGAAACGCGAGGTCATGGAGGGGTACCGGCGTCGCGACGGCCTCGACTGGGACGCCGCCCGCCTGCACCTCGTCGACCTCCAGTACGCCGACGTACGGGCCGAGAAGGGCCTGTACAACCGCCTGGCGGCCCGCGGGCGCATGAAGCGGCTCCTGGACGAGTCCGAGGTCGAGCGGGCCGTCAGCAAGCCCCCGGAGGACACCCGCGCGTACTTCCGCGGCCGCTGCCTCGAGCAGTACGCCGACGACGTCGCCGCGGCCTCCTGGGACTCCGTGATCTTCGATCTGCCGGGCCGGGACTCGCTCCAGCGCGTCCCAACCCTCGAACCCCTTCGCGGAACGCGAAATCACGTCAAGGAGCTCCTGGACCGCTGCCGCACGGCAGAAGACCTGGTCAAGGTCCTCTCGGGCGGCTGAACGGTTATCCGGACGGTACCTGCCCGGCGGGGTGGAAAGCACTCTGGCCGGGAATCATCGAGATGGCCCCCGTGCTTTGACGCAACTGCGGGGCCGATGTCGGACCCGGCTTGTAGGGTCTGATCATCACCGATCGGCAGGAATGCCGACCTGTCGACCACATCGGGCGAAAGAGCGGGGTGAGGGTTATGGCGACCAAGGACACCGGCGGCGGCCAGCAGAAGGCGACGCGCTCCACGGAGGAGGTCGAGGAGCAGGCCGCGGAGACGCAGGGCTCCGAGGACCTCAAGGAGCGCCAGGAGAAGCTGAGCGACGACGTCGACTCGGTTCTTGACGAGATCGACGATGTCCTCGAGGAGAACGCAGAGGATTTCGTGAGGTCATTTGTTCAAAAGGGTGGACAGTAGTCACATCCGTGAACGACCGAGAGGTCGAGAAGTGCTCGGCCTGTCAGCGGTCCCGTCCGGTCGGCGCATTCGCCAGCAACGGCTCCAGGCCTGACGGCCTCCAGGCCAACTGCCGCGAATGCGCCGCGGAGCACTACCGGCGGCGGCGGGAAGCCCAAGGTAAGACGGTCCGTGTAAGGGTTCCGGTTCCTCGCGGGCACAAGCGGTGCCCACAGTGCGAACAGGTCAAGCCGCACGCCGAGTGGGAGCGCGACAAGTCGTCTTCGGACGGCTGGTCGAGCTATTGCCGGTCGTGCCGTGCCGAGCGGAACAGAGTCAGCTACTTCCAGCGCAAGTACGGTCTGTCTCCCGCCGAGTTGGACGCGATGGTCGCGGAGCAGCAGGGCATCTGCTGTATCTGTCTTGCTGCTCCCGCCGAGCATGTGGATCACTGCCACAACACGGGTAGGGTCCGAGGCGTACTGTGCTTCAGCTGCAATGCCGCACTGGGGCAGTTCAAGGATCGGCCCGATGCCATAAGGCGGGCTGCTGCTTACGTGGAAGGAATCGCGTGGAAGCCAACACTCGTAGCACCGGGCGTCTACCAGCTGCCTTCCTGACGCCTGGGTCGTCGTCCTTCATGGACTTCCTGTCCGAGCACCAGCCGGAGATGCTGCCCGGCAAGCGGCAGCTGCCTCCGACGCAGGGTGTGATCGAGGCGCCGCACGGGACGACGATCGTGGCCGTCACGTTCCCCGGCGGGGTCGTGCTCGCCGGTGACCGCCGGGCCACGATGGGCAACGTCATCGCGCAGCGGGACATCGAGAAGGTGTTCCCGGCGGACGAGTACTCGGCCGTCGGCATCGCCGGCACCGCGGGCCTGGCCGTCGAGATGGTGAAGCTGTTCCAGCTGGAGCTGGAGCACTTCGAGAAGGTCGAGGGGGCGCAGCTCTCGCTGGAGGGCAAGGCCAACCGGTTGTCGACGATGATCCGCTCGAACCTGGGCATGGCGATGCAGGGTCTGGCGGTGGTGCCGTTGTTCGCGGGGTTCGACGTGGACCGGGACCGGGGCCGGATCTTCTCGTACGACGTGACGGGTGGTCGTTCGGAGGAGCATCACTTCGCGGCGACGGGGTCGGGTTCGATCTTCGCGCGCGGGGCGATGAAGAAGCTGTACCGGGACGATCTGACGGAGGAGCAGGCCACGACGCTCGTGGTGCAGGCTCTGTACGACGCTGCTGACGACGATTCGGCGACGGGTGGTCCCGATGTCGCGCGCCGGATCTACCCGATCGTCACGGTGATCACCGAGGACGGGTTCCGCAGGCTCACCGACGAGGAGTCGTCGGGGATCGCCCGTGCGATTCTCGAGCGTCGTCTGGAGCAGCCGGACGGCCCGCGCGCGGCGTTGCTGTAGGCGTGGTCCGTGTGTGTCCCAGGTGATCCAGTGACTTCGACAGAAAGGGACGGATAACCGGTGTCGACTCCGTTCTATGTCTCACCCCAGCAGGCGATGGCGGACCGCGCGGAGTATGCGCGCAAGGGCATCGCCCGTGGTCGCAGCCTGGTCGTGCTGCAGTATGCCGACGGCATCGTGTTCGTCGGTGAGAATCCGTCGCGTGCGTTGCACAAGTTCAGTGAGATCTATGACCGGATCGGCTTTGCGGCCGCCGGCAAGTACAACGAGTACGAGAATCTGCGGATCGGTGGTGTGCGGTATGCCGATCTGCGGGGTTACACCTATGACCGTGACGATGTGACGGCGCGTGGTCTGGCGAACGTGTACGCCCAGACGCTGGGCACGATCTTCTCTTCGGCCGGCGAGAAGCCGTACGAGGTGGAGTTGGTGGTGGCCGAGGTGGGTGACACGCCGGACGGTGACCAGATCTACCGGTTGCCGCACGACGGGTCGATCGTTGACGAGCACGGTTCGGTCGCGGTGGGTGGCAACGCGGAGCAGATCAGCAGCTATCTGGATCAGCGTCACCAGGACGGTATGAGTCTGGCGGAGGCTCTGAAGCTGGCTGTTCAGGCGTTGTCGCGTGACACGAACGGAACGCAGCGGGAGATTCCGGCCGAGCGGCTGGAGGTCGCGGTGCTGGACCGTACGCGGCCTCAGCAGCGTAAGTTCAAGCGGATCGTGGGTCGTCAGCTGGCGCGGTTGCTGGAGGCGGGCGGCGCTTCCACGGAGGCGGAGAGTTCGGACGACTCCGAGGACGGCGGGAAGGAGTAGGTCCGCGCTCTCGCGGGGTCGCCCTCGTTGTTCGGGTGGTTCGCCTCTTTCACGCCCCGGCCGGTGTCCCGGTCGGGGCGTGAGGCGTCTCAGGAGGGTCTGGGCGGGGCTGTGGAGGCGCGTACCACGAGGTGGACGGGGATGTCACCGGCGTCCGGTGTGCGACCGTCCAGGACGGCGAGGAGGGCGTGCATGCCGCGTTCGCCGAAGAGTTCGGCGTCCAGTCGCACGGTGGTGAGTTCGGGGTCGAGGGCGGTGGCGAGGGCGAGGTCGTCGAGGCCGGTGACGGAGACGTCGCGGGGGACGTGCAGGCCGAGGCGTCGTAGGGCTTTGTAGGCGCCGGCGGCGAGTTTGTCGTCGTCGCAGACGACGGCGGTGGGGCGGGGGCCCGTGGTGGCGCCGAGGGCGGTCTCGGCGGCGGCGAGGGCGCCGTCGATGGTGACGGGCGTGGTGGCGGTGCGCAGGGTGGCGCCGGGTTGTGCGGTGATGCGGGCGGCGAGTTCGCGTGCGCGGACGTGGAAGGTCCAGGAGGGCACGTCTGCGGCGAGGTGCAGGAAGTGGCGGTGGCCGAGGCCGAGGAGGTGGTCGGCGACCTGGCGTATGCCGTCGGTGATGTCGAGGTTGACGGTGGCGGCGCCCAGGCTGCCGGCGGGGTCGCTGTCGAGCATGACGAGGGGGAGCTGGTCGCCGCGCAGGGCGGTGAGGGCGTCGGCGGCCATGGAGGAGGCGATGACGCCGTCGAGGGCGGCCTGGGCGGAGGCGAAGGGTGAGCGGGCGGGCCCGATGCCTTCGGGGGAGGGGTAGAGGACGACGCCGAAGCCGTGCTCGGCGGCGACGCGAGCGGCGCCGGTGTAGACGCCGGCGAAGAACTCGGTGGTGAGGACGGGGACGACGAGGAGAACGGTGCGGGTGTGGCCGAGGCGGAGGTTGCGGGCGGCGAGGTTGGGGCGGTAGCCGAGTTCGCGTGCGGCCAGGCGGACGCGTTCGGCGGTGGGTTCGGAGACGCGGCCGCGCCACTTGTCGCCGAGTACGAGGGAGACGGCGGCCTGGGAGACTCCCGCGGCCTGGGCGACGTCGCGGCTCGTCGGGCGCGTGCTGCCTCGTGGCACGGTGGGGTCGCTCCTTCGTCTGGACTGGTGAACAGCGCACATGGTACGTATGACGGAGGAAGTTATACGTAAAACCTCGGGGTGGTCGCCGCCCGGGGCGAGCCGACGGAGGCGGGACATTGGCCGCGGGATACCTCGAGATCCTCAGGGCGAAGCATGCTGCCCGGCTGCTCGTCGGCACGCTCGTGGGCCGGCTGCCCAATGCCACGGCGGCCATCGCGATCGTGCTGTTCGTGCGGGCGCAGGGCGGTTCGTACAGTCTCGCGGGGGCGCTGGCGGCCGTGTACGGCGTCGCGAACGCGGTGGGGCAGCCGCTGCTGGGGCGGCTGGTGGATCTGCACGGACAGCCGCGGGTGCAGTTTCCGGCGGCCCTGGCCTCGGCCGCGGCGATGACGGTCTTCGCGTTCGCGGGCACGGATCCGCTGCCGGTGGCGTATGCGGCGGTGGCGGCTTCCGGGCTGTTCACGCCGCCGCTGGAGGGCGGTCTGCGGGCGCTGTGGCCGGCGGTGCTGCGGCGTGAGGACCAGGTGCACACGGCGTACGCGATGGACGCGGTGGCGCAGGAGGTGATGTTCACCGTGGGGCCGCTGCTGGTGACGCTGTGCGTGTCGTTGTGGTCGGCTCGGGCGGCGCTGGTGGTGCTGAGCGCGGTGGGGGTTGCGGGGGCGCTGTGGGTGGTGGTGTCGCCGCCGTCGCGTGCGTGGCGTTCGGCTCCGCGGGAGGCGCACTGGCTGGGTGCGCTGCGCTCGCGCGGTCTGCTGGCGTTGCTGGGGGCGTTCCTGTTCATCGGGATGGCGCTGGGTTCCATCACGGTGGCGTCGGTGCCGTACGCGGACGAGCACGGCGGGGACGCGGTGTACGGCTGGTTGATGGCGGCGCTGGGGCTGGGTGCGCTGGTCGGGGGTCTGGTGTACGGGGCCCGTCGGTGGGCGGGGCCGCCGGAGCGGCGGTTGCGGGTGCTGGTGGCGCTTCTGGCGGTGTGTTATCTGCCGTTGACGGCGATGCCGGGGGCGGTGGCGATGGTGGCGTTGACGGCGTTGGCGGGGCTGTTCCTGGCGCCTGTCATCGCGTGTGCGTTCGTCATCGTGGACCGGCACGCGCCGGCGGGGACGGTGACGGAGGCTTTCTCCTGGCTGGTGACGACGTTCACGGTCGGCGCGTCGGTGGGTACGGGGCTGGCGGGTCCGGTGGTGGAGGCGGGCGGGGCGCTGTGGGGTTTCGCGGCGCCGGCTGTCGCGGGGGGTGTGTCGTTGCTGGTTTTGCTGGCCACGGGGCGGGTACTCGCAGTTCCCGCCGGGGGTGGGGTTGTTGCGGCTTCATCGGAAAATGATCCAAACCGTGCTGCCGAACCCCGTTTCAGTTCAGGGGATCGGGCGTAATGTTCAGTCATGGACCGCCGCATTTTCGGGCTGGAGAACGAGTACGGCGTCACATGTACGTTCAGGGGACAGCGCCGGCTGTCTCCCGACGAGGTGGCGCGGTACCTCTTCCGCCGTGTCGTGTCATGGGGCCGAAGCAGCAATGTCTTTCTGCGGAACGGCGCCCGCCTCTATCTCGACGTGGGTTCGCATCCGGAATACGCGACACCGGAATGTGACAACGTGACCGAGCTGGTCACCCACGACAAGGCCGGCGAGCGCATTCTCGAGGGACTCCTGGTGGACGCGGAGCGACGCCTGCACGAGGAAGGAATCGCGGGCGACGTCTACCTCTTCAAGAACAACACGGACTCGGCGGGCAACTCTTATGGTTGTCACGAGAACTATCTGGTGGCGCGGCACGGGGAGTTCTCCCGGCTCGCGGACATCCTGATTCCGTTCCTGGTGACCCGGCAGCTGCTGTGCGGCGCGGGCAAGGTGCTGCAGACGCCCCGTGGGGCGGTCTACTGCGTCAGCCAGCGGGCCGAGCACATCTGGGAGGGCGTGTCGTCGGCGACGACCCGTTCGCGGCCCATCATCAACACCCGGGACGAGCCGCACGCGGACGCCGAGCGGTATCGCCGTCTGCATGTCATCGTGGGCGACTCGAACATGTCCGAGACGACCATGCTGCTCAAGGTCGGGGCGACCGACCTGGTGCTGCGCATGATCGAGGCGGGCACGGTGATGCGGGACCTGACGCTGGAGAACCCGATCCGGGCGATCCGGGAGGTCAGTCACGACATCACGGGCCGTCGCAAGGTCCGTCTGGCCAGCGGCCGGGAGGCCTCCGCGCTGGAGGTGCAGCGGGAGTACTACGAGAAGGCCGTGGACTTCGTCGAGCGCCGGGGCGTCCGCACGGGCACCGTGGAGCAGGTCCTGGAGCTGTGGGGCCGCACGCTGGACGCGATCGAGGCGGAGGACCTCGACCGGATCGGCACCGAGATCGACTGGGTCATGAAGTACAAGCTCATCGAGCGGTACCGGGCCAAGCACAACATGACGATGTCGCATCCGCGCGTGGCGCAGATAGACCTCGCCTACCACGACATCCACCGGCGTCGTGGTCTGTACTACCTGCTGGAGCGCAAGGGTCAGGCGGCGCGGATCTGCAACGACTTGAAGATCTTCGAGGGCAAGTCGGTGCCGCCGCAGACCACTCGGGCCCGGTTGCGCGGTGACTTCATCCGTCGTGCGCAGGAGCAGCGCCGGGACTTCACGGTGGACTGGGTGCATCTGAAGCTGAACGACCAGGCGCAGCGCACGGTGTTGTGCAAAGACCCGTTCCGTTCGGTGGACGACCGGGTGGAGAAGCTGATCGCCGGCATGTGAGGGATGTGTTCCGCGCGTGCTCCGCGCGCGGAACGGAACGCAACACGGGCACCGTACGTTTCCCGTACGGTGCCCGTGTCGCGTCGTAGAGTTGCGCGCACGCCATCAGAAGATCGACCGATTACGAGGCTTTCATCGTGCGCCGACGCTCCCTCATCCTTGCCGCCGTACCCGCGGGACTGGTCACGCTCGCCGGGTGCGGCGACGACAAGTCCGACACGAGCAAGGCGAGCGACAGCGCGTCGCCCTCCGCGGGAGCCACGTCCGCGGCTCCTCCGCCGAAGATCGTGGACGGTCCGCTGCCGGCCATCACGGCAGGGGTGAAGTTCGGCGAGAAGCCGACGGTCGCCAAGGGCACCGGTGAGCCCTCCAGTCAGCTGGCGGTGAAGACGGTGATCGCGGGCAGCGGGAAGACCGTCGCGGAGAACGACTACATCCAGGCCCACTGTCTCGGTCAGATCTGGGGCAGCGGGAAGGTTCTCCTCAACTCCTACGACTCCAAGAAGATGCAGTTCACCCGGCTTGCCAAGGGCGGCAACCTCGAGGGCTGGACGTATGCGCTGACGGGGAAGAAGACCGGCAGCCGGGTGCTGTTCTCGGTGCCGCCGGCCTGGGGTTTCGGCAAGGAGGGCAACACGCAGGCGGGTATCACGGGCACCGACACCCTGGTGTTCGTGTTCGACATCCAGAACACGTTCAACTCGACGGCTTCGGCCAAGGGCAAGGACGTGGCGCAGAACGATGCCGGTGTGCCCAAGGTCGGCACGAACACCGACGGCAAGGCGCCCTCGATCGAGATCCCCAAGTCGAAGGCGCCGACGAAGCTGGTGTCGAACTACGTGATCGAGGGGGACGGCGCGGAGCTCGCGGCGGACGACACCGTGCTGGTGCAGTACAAGGGCGTCGTCTGGGACACGGGCAAGGAGTTCGACTCGACTTACCGCAGCAACGCGCTGACGTCGTTCTCGCTGCAGCAGGTGGTCCCGGGCTGGGCGCAGGGTCTGACGGGCAAGAAGGTGGGCAGCCGCGTCGTCATCGTCATTCCGCCGTCGCTGGGTTACGGCGACAACCCGCCGAGTGGCAGCGGCATCGAGAAGGACTCCACGATGGTCTTCTCGGTGGACGTCATCGCCAAGGCGTGAGGCCGCCGTCCAAGGTGTAAGACTGTCCGTGTTGTTGCTTTTCCGTGAGACGTGCAGGAGCCAGTGACGTGAGCATTGACAAGCCCGAGATCGACTTCCCCGGTGGCGAGCCCCCGGCGGACCTCGAGATCAAGGACATCTGGGAGGGCGACGGCGAGGTCGCGCAGGCCGGCCACAACGTCAGCGTCCACTACGTGGGTGTCGCCTTCAGCACCGGTGAGGAGTTCGACGCCAGCTGGAACCGCGGCACGCCGTTCCGGTTCCCGCTCGGCGGCGGTCGCGTCATCAAGGGCTGGGACCAGGGCGTGCAGGGCATGAAGGTCGGCGGCCGTCGTCAGCTGACGATCCCGGCCCACCTCGCCTACGGCAACCAGAGCCCGACCCCGGCGATCAAGCCGGGCGAGACGCTGATCTTCGTGGTGGACCTGCTCGGGGTCTGACCCCGACGCACCGGTCGACGCCGATCATGGCGCGACCGGTGTCGATCATCCGGGGCCCATGCCTGCCCGGGCATGGGCCCTCGGCTTTTGTCCGGGCACCGCGGGGCGGTACGGTCGTCGATCGTAAGCACCATAGGGGAGGCGAAGGGCGTCGATGGCCATTGCCAAGGCCGAGCGGCTGATGAACCTCGCGCTGTGTCTGCTCGGGACGCGCAGGCCGCTCAGCAAGCGCGAGCTGCGCGACTCCATCGAGGCCTACGTCGAGACCTTCCGGTCGGGGCACGGCGGGCCGGCGTCGGAGGACTCCTTCAACCGGATGTTCGAGCGGGACAAGGACGATCTCCGTGAGCTCGGGCTGGTCATCGAGACCGTGGAGAGCCTGGACGGCGAGATCGGCTATCTGGCCCGCCGGGACAGCAACCGGCTGCCGCCGATCACCCTGGACGCCGAGGAGGCCGCGGCCCTGGGTCTGGCCGCCAAGGTGTGGCAGCAGGCCCGGCTCGCGGGGGCGGCCAGCGGCGCTCTGCAGAAGCTGCGCGCCGCCGGACTGCCCGAGGACGTCGACCCCTACGAGGCCCACAGCGCGCTGGAGCCCCGGATTCCCGTGCACGAGGCCGCGTTCGAGCCGCTGATGCTCGCCTGCCGCGACCGCCGGCCGGTGGTGTTCGACTACCGCAAGGCGACCGCGGCGCATCCGGAGCCCCGGCATGTCGAGCCGTGGGCGCTGGAGTGCTGGCGCGGGCACTGGTATCTGGCCGGTTTCGACCGCGACCGGGGGGCCGAGCGGGTCTTCCGGCTGTCGCGGATCACGGGCAAGGTGCGCTCGCGCGGGGGGCGTTTCACCGCGCAGGTCCCCGACGTGGTCACCGTGCGCGAGACCGTCGCCAGCTGGGCGGGGGAGACCGCCGACCGCAGCGCCCTGATCCGGCTGCGGACGGACGCCGGGTATCCGTTGCGAGCCAAGGCCACCGCCGTGCGGGAACTCGGGGACGGCTGGGACGAGTTGGAGATTCCGTACGGGCACGGTCTGGACGCCTGGCTGGTGGAGTTCGGGCCGGACGTGGTGGTGCTGGAGCCGGCCGAGCTGCGGGCGGACGTCGTGGACCGGCTACGGGCCGTGGCCAAGGGCTGAGGGGGAGCGAGCAACACAGTGGCAGGCAAACCGGTCAGGCCCACGAACGCGATCGACCAGACCCGGCGGATGCTCTCCCTGGTGACGTACCTGCGGGAGCGCCCCGGCGCGCGCATCGAGGACGTGGCACGCGCCTTCGGCATCACCGAGGACGAGCTGGTCTCCGACCTCGACGTGCTGCCCATGTGCGGCACCAGCTTCCGGGGCGGTGACCTCCTCGACATCGACACCGACGGCGAGCGCATCTGGTGGCACAACCCGGCCGCGCTCGGCGCGGACGCCGCCGAACCGCTGCGGCTGGCCGCCGACGAGGCGACCGCGCTGCTGGTGGCGGCGCGGGCGGTGGCGACGCTGCCGGGTCTGCGCGAGGGCGACCGGCAGGCGCTGCTGCGCGCCACGGCGAAGGTGGAGACCGCCGCGGGCGAGGCGGCCGGAGCCAGCTCCCGTCTGTCGGTGACGTTCGAGTCCGAGGGCGGGGTCTTCGCCGACGTCGACCGGGCGATCTCGGAGCGGCGCCGGCTGTGGATCCGCTACTACTCGCCCGCTCGTGACCAGGTCACCGAGCGCGAGATCGACCCGATCCGCCTGGTCAGCGTGGGGCACACGTACGTGGAGGCCTGGTGCCGCCGCTCGGAGGCGCGCCGCACCTTCCGGCTGGACCGGGTGGCCGAGATCAGGATTCTCGACGAGCCGTCGGCGCCGCCGGAGATCGAACTGCGGGACCTGTCGGAGGGGCTGGTGCAGCCGTCCGCGGAGGACCCGGAGGTCGTCGTCGAGGTCGGCCCCGGGGGCCGCTGGGTCGCCGAGTACTACCCGCACGACAGCGCGGACGACCTTCCCGACGGCGGTCTGCGTATCACCCTGCGCACGCCCGACCCGGCCTCGCTGCGACGGCTGGCCCTGCGGCTCGGGCGTGACGGGCGGATCGTCTCGCCGCCGGACCTCGCCGACAGCGCCCGCCGGGCCGCCCGCGAGGCGCTGGCGGCGTACGACGGGTTCGAGGCGGCGGGGGCGACGGCCGGCGCGGCATCCGCGCAGGGGGAACGACAGCAGGGCGAGGATCGGGTCGACGGGCGGGAGCAGGGGCTTTGAGCGAGTCGGTGACGTCCGGGGTGCGGGCGCTGTCGGTGGCGTCCGCGTTCGCGGGGATGCGCAGTGTGGCGCCGGTCAGGTTCCGGGCGGGCTGCCCGGACTGCCGGGGCCGGTTCGAGCTGACCGCGAGCGCGCTGCGGCTCGCGATCGGCGCCTCCAGCCGTACCACCTTCTACTCGTTCACCTGCCCCGACTGCGGGGCGGCCGTGCGCAAGCCGGCCGGCGAGCGCATCGTCGAACTGCTCACCGGCGGCGGGGTCAGGACCCTGCGCCTGCAGACCCCGTAGCGGGGTCTAGGCTCGGCCCCATGTTCTGGCCGATGTGCGCGGTTGCGTTGGGTTTCGCGGGTCTCGCCGTTCTGGCGGTGTTCGCCGTGCGGGTCTTTCTCGAGGCGCGGCGGCTGGGTCGGCAGGTCGCGGAGTCCGCACGCCGTATCGACCGGGCCGCTCAGGATCTGGAGCGGGCGGCGGTGAGCGCGGCGCGCGCCGTGGACACCCTGTGACCGCGTGACCGCGCTGGTCGGGGCCGCGGGCTGTGGTCGTTCTGTGAGTCCCGGGGCGAATGCGTTTTGGGCCACTTCGCCCTCCCGCGTCGGCGGGGGAGGCGGGTACGCTGCTGATCGCGGCTCGGATAACGAGGCCCGGACCGCGCACCGGGAGTAGGCACAGGGATTGCCTCACGTTTACCCCTGAGCGTTACGATCGCTGTCAACACGATCGTTCGGACAGTTGTCCGACCGGTCGGACGGCAACCACCCCCGCAGCCTCGGTGAGAAGGTAAAGACTTATGTTCGGAAGGCTCGGCGCCCCCGAGATCATTCTCATCCTCGTCGTCGTCATCCTGCTGTTCGGCGCCAAGAAGCTTCCCGACATGGCGCGGTCGCTCGGCAAGTCCGCTCGCATCCTCAAGAGCGAGGCCAAGGCGATGAAGGAAGACGGCAGCAGCACGGCCACCCCGGCCGGCCCGCCCCACAACGACGAGCAGCCCCCGGCTCAGCGCACCATCCAGGCCTCTCCCGGTGACGTGACCAGCTCCCGTCCGGTCACCGAGCCGACGGACACGACCAAGCGCTGACGCAGGGCCGGTGACCTCCGGCCCGCCGCACGAGATGGGAACGTGGGTTGCTGAAGTCTGCCCGCAAAGAGGAGATGGACCCCGAGGGGCGGATGCCCCTCGCGGATCACCTTCGTGAGCTCCGCAACCGGCTCGCGAAGGCGATGCTGGCCATCGTCGTCGTGACGGTCGTGGCCGCCTTCTTCTACAAGAACATCATCGAGTTCTTCACGAACCCGATCCTGCATGCCGTGGGGTGCGACTCCAGTTTCACGGAGCTGGCGCACCAGCGCAGCGGCACCTGCGCCCGCATCGTGCTGAACGGTCTGCTCACGCCGTTCACGCTCGCCCTGAAGGTCTCCCTGATGGCCGGCGTGATCTTCGCTTCGCCGGTCTGGCTGTACCAGTTGTGGGCCTTCGTCGCGCCGGGCCTGCACAAGCACGAGCGCAAGTACGCCTACGCGTTCGTCGGCACGGGCGTTCCGCTGTTCCTCGGCGGAGCGTTCTTCGCGTACAAGACGCTGCCGACCATGGCCAAGGTGCTGCTCCAGTTCTCGCCCGCGGACCTGGACAACCAGCTGCCGCTGGACGACCTGCTCGACCTGATCGTGCGCATGGTGCTGGTCTTCGGCCTCTCGTTCGAGCTGCCGCTGCTCCTGGTGATGCTCAACCTGACCGGGGTGCTCACCGGCACGCGCATGCTCGGCTGGTGGCGCGGAATGATCATCGGCATCACGGTGTTCGCCGCGGTCGCCACGCCCAGCACCGACCCGCTGACCATGCTGGCGCTCGCCGGTCCGATCTGGGTCCTGTACTTCTGCGCGACCGCCTTCTCCCTGCTCAACGACCGCCGCAAGAGCCGTCGCGACGCGATGGGACCGGCCGACGACGAAGCCTCCGACCTGGACCTCACCCCCGAGGACGTCGGCGAGGTCGAAACGGTCACCGCGAGCCGGTCGCTGCCGGAGCAGTCGACCACGGAGCGTGTCAACGGTTATGACGACGTGACCTGACAGGCGTCGGTAAGCTCTTAGGGTCAAGCTCGTGACCAGCGAGATCACCCTCTTCGTCAATCCCGCGGCGGGCCGCGGCCGGAGCGCCCGCGCGGCGCGGCCGGCCGCTTCCGCGTTGCGGGCGGCCGGCTACCGCGTGCGCACGGTCCTCGGCGAGAACGCCGGGGACGCCCTGGCCCGCGCGCGTGCCGCCGTCGCCGACGGCACCGGCGCCCTGGTCGCCGTCGGCGGCGACGGACTGGCCCACCTCGCGCTCCAGGCCGTCGCCGGCACCCGCACCCCGCTCGGCGTGGTCGCCGCCGGCACCGGCAACGACTTCGCCCGCGCCCTGGGCCTGCCGGTCCGCGACCCGGCCGCCGCCGGACGTCTGATCGCGGAGGCCCTCAAGGCGGACCGGATCCGCGACGTCGACCTCGGCCGGGCCGGTGAACGCTGGTTCGGCACCGTCCTCGCCTCCGGCTTCGACTCCCGCGTCAACGACCGAGGCAACCGCATGCGATGGCCTACCGGACGCGCCCGGTACGACCTGGCGATGCTCGTCGAACTGGCCGCCCTGCGCCCCTTCCCGTACCGGATCACGCTCGACGACGGCCCGGTCCTGGAGGTCGAGGCGACCCTGGTCGCCGTCGGCAACGGTCCGTCCTACGGCGGCGGCATGCGGATCTGCCCCGGCGCCGACCTCGCCGACGGGCTGTTCGACGTCACCGTGGTCGGGGACTGCGGCCGCACGACGCTGCTGCGGGTCTTCCCGAAGGTGTACCGGGGCACGCACGTGGAGCACCCCGCGGTCACCGTGCACCGGGCGGCGAGGGTGGAGATCGCCGCCGAAGGGGTGTCGGGGTACGCGGACGGGGAGCGGCTCGGGCAGCTGCCGCTGACCGCGCGGTGCGTGCCGGGCGCCGTCCGGGTCATCGGGCCCTGAAGCGGGCGGGCCGTGCCCCTGTGAGCTGGGCGTACCGAGGTTCGACGGCGGCCGATCCGGATAATGATCGTCCTGTTGTCGGTGTGGCCCGGTACGCTCGAAAGCACGATGACAGAGGATCTCTCCCCGGCCGAGCGGTACGAGGCAGCACGCAAGCGCGCTGTCGAGCAGGCCACCTCGCTCGCGTCCTTCCGCGAGATGTACGACTTCGGTCTCGACCCCTTCCAGATCGAGGCCTGCCAGGCACTCGAGGCGGGCAAGGGCGTCCTGGTCGCGGCGCCCACCGGTTCCGGCAAGACGATCGTGGGCGAGTTCGCCGTCCACCTCGCTCTGCAGCAGGGCAAGAAGTGCTTCTACACGACGCCCATCAAGGCGCTGTCCAACCAGAAGTACTCCGACCTGTGCCGCCGCTACGGCAGTGACAAGGTCGGTCTGCTCACCGGCGACAACAGCGTCAACTCCGAGGCACCGGTGGTCGTGATGACCACCGAGGTGCTGCGGAACATGCTGTACGCCGGTTCGCAGACCCTCCTCGGCCTCGGGTACGTGGTGATGGACGAGGTGCACTACCTCTCCGACCGCTTCCGGGGCGCCGTGTGGGAGGAGGTGATCATCCACCTCCCCGAGTCGGTCACCCTGGTCTCCCTGTCGGCGACCGTGTCCAACGCCGAGGAGTTCGGCGACTGGCTGGACACCGTGCGCGGCGACACCGAGGTGATCGTCTCCGAGCACCGGCCCGTGCCGCTGTTCCAGCACGTACTCGCCGGCCGGCGGATGTACGACCTGTTCGAGGAGGGCGAGGGGCACCGCAGGGCCGTCAACCCCGACCTCGCCCGCCTGGCCCGGATGGAGGCCTCCAAGCCGTCCTATCAGGACCGCAGGCGCGGCCGGAACGTGCGCGAGGCCGACCGTGAGCGGGAGCGCCGGCAGCGCTCGCGGGTGTGGACGCCGGGGCGACCCGAGGTCATCGAACGGCTCGACGCCGAAGGGCTGCTGCCCGCCATCACGTTCATCTTCAGCCGGGCCGCCTGCGAGGCCGCCGTCCAGCAGTGCCTGTACGCCGGGCTGCGGCTGAACGACGAGGAGTCGCGCGCCGAGGTTCGCGCCCTGGTCGAGGAGCGGACCGCCGCCATCCCCCACGAGGACCTGCACGTCCTCGGCTACTACGAATGGCTGGAGGGCCTGGAGCGGGGCATCGCCGCCCACCACGCGGGCATGCTGCCCTCGTTCAAGGAGGTCGTCGAGGAGCTGTTCGTGCGCGGCCTGGTCAAGGCCGTCTTCGCGACCGAGACGCTCGCCCTGGGCATCAACATGCCGGCCCGGTCGGTCGTCCTGGAGAAACTCGTCAAGTGGAACGGCGAGCAGCACGCCGACATCACCCCCGGCGAGTACACCCAGCTCACCGGGCGCGCGGGCCGCCGTGGCATCGACGTCGAGGGCCACGCCGTCGTGCTCTGGCAGCGCGCCATGAACCCCGACCACCTGGCCGGGCTCGCCGGCACCCGCACCTACCCGCTGCGCTCCAGCTTCAAGCCGTCGTACAACATGGCGGTCAACCTCGTCGAACAGTTCGGGCGGCACCGCTCGCGTGAGCTGCTGGAGACGTCGTTCGCGCAGTTCCAGGCCGACCGTTCGGTGGTCGGGATCTCCCGGCAGGTGCAGCGCAACGAGGAGGGCCTGGAGGGCTACCAGGCCTCGATGACCTGCCACCTCGGCGACTTCGAGGAGTACGCGCGGCTGCGCCGCGACCTGGGGGACCGCGAGACGGAGCTGGCCAAGCAGGGCGCGGCCCAGCGGCGTGCCGAGGCCGCCGTGGCCCTGGAGAAGCTGAAGCCGGGGGACGTCATCCATGTGCCCACCGGCAAGTACGCGGGGCTGGCGCTGGTGCTCGACCCGGGGCTTCCGGCCGGGCGGGCCAACGGCCATCGCGGCTTCGACCAGCACGACGGGCCGCGCCCGCTGGTCCTGACCGCCGAGCGGCAGGTCAAGCGGCTGGCGTCGATGGACTTCCCGGTGCCGGTGGAAGCGCTGGACCGGATGCGGATCCCGAAGACGTTCAACGCGCGCTCGCCGCAGTCCCGCCGCGACCTGGCCTCCGCGCTGCGCACCAAGGCCGGGCACATTCCGCCGGAGCGGGCCCGCAAGCAGCGCTCCCAGGCAGCCGACGACCGGGAGATCGCCCGGCTGCGCACCGCGATCCGGGCGCACCCCTGCCACGGCTGCGCCGACCGTGAGGACCACGCCCGCTGGGCCGAGCGCTACCACCGGCTGCTGCGCGACACCTCGCAGCTGGAGCGCCGCATCGAGGGACGCACCAACACCATCGCCCGGACCTTCGACCGGATCGTGGCGCTGCTGACCGAGCTGGACTATCTGCGCGGCAACGAGGTCACCGAGCACGGCAAGCGGCTCGCCCGGCTCTACGGCGAACTCGACCTGCTCGCCAGCGAATGCCTGCGCGCCGGCGTGTGGGAGGGGCTGGCCCCCGCCGAACTCGCCGCCTGCGTCTCGGCGTTGGTCTACGAGTCGCGGGTCGGCGACGACGCGATGGCGCCGAAGCTGCCCTCCGGCAAGGCGAAGGCCGCGCTCGGCGAGATGGTCCGGATCTGGGGGCGGCTGGACGCGCTGGAGGAGGACTTCCGGATCAGCCAGACCGAGGGCGTGGGACAGCGCGAACCCGACCTGGGGTTCGCCTGGTCCGCCTACATGTGGGCCTCCGGCAAGGGCCTCGACGAGGTGCTGCGCGAGGCGGAGATGCCGGCCGGTGACTTCGTGCGCTGGTGCAAGCAGGTCATCGACGTGCTGGGGCAGATCTCGGCGGCTTCTCCTGCGGAGGGCTCGACCGTGGCGAAGGCGGCGCGGAAGGCTGTCGATCAGCTGCTGCGGGGAGTTGTGGCGTACTCGTCGGTGGGGTGAGCGGGGGTGGCGGGTGCGGGGAGTCCGTGGCAGGTCGCGCAGTTCCCCGCGCCCCTGGACGGCGGGGTGGCCGGGGTTTGGGGTGCGCGGTTCCCCGCGCCCCTGAGGGCTGTTTTCCCCGGGCTCCTGGATGGTGGGGTGCCCGGGGATTGGGCGCGTGGTTGCCTGCGCCCCTGAGGGCTGTTTTCCCCGGGCTCCTGGATGGTGGGGTGCCCGGGGATTGGGCGCGTGGTTGCCTGCGCCCCTGAGGGCTGTTTTCCCCGGGCTCCTGGATGGTGGGGTGCCCGGGGATTGGGCGCGTGGTTGCCTGCGCTAGTGCTGGGGTTGGTTCAGGTAGGTGCGCCAGCTGCCGTGGGAGGTGATGTCCTCGGCGTCTGTCAGTGCGCTCGGCTCGCACAGGAATCCGGGGACTCGGCTGCCGTCCGACAGTTCCACGCTGCCCAGCGTCATCGGGCGGGGGAGTGCGGCCAGCAGACGGCCCAGGCCTTCCGCGGGCAGGCGCCACACCTCGGCCTCGACGGCCGCGCCCCCCTCGCCCACGTGCTCGAGGCCGGGCTTCGGCGGTGAGGTGCGCAGGGCGTGCAGACGGTAGACCGGGGCGGTCGTGGTCGTGACGTCGAGGCGGGCGCCCAGCGCCAGCAGCTGAGGGTTCAGCGGTTGGCCCGTCAGATGTGCGCCCACCACGGCCAGTCGGGTCTCCGGCCGGAGCAGGGCGGCGATCCGGGCCAGCCGCTCGTCCGTGTGCGCCCACCCGACGAGCATCACACCGAACGGAAGGCCGTTCACCTCACCGGCCGGCGCCGCCACCGCCGCCAGGTCGAACAGGTTGGTTGAGTTGGTGAAACGGCCCAGCCGGGCGTTGGCGCCCAGCGGGTCGGCGGCGACCTCCGCGAGCGTGGGGTGTCCGGGGGCGGTGGGCAGCAGCAGGGCGTCGGCGCCGGCCAGTTCGGCCAGGGCCCGGGTGCGCAGGGCCGCCAGCCGGTCCTGGTCGGCGAACAGCCGGTGGGCGGGGATGTCGCGGGCGCCGCCGATGATGGCGGCGACCGTGGGGTCGAGGCCCGCCCCGCCCTCGGCCTTCGCCTTGTCGACGAAGGCGCCCACGGCGGTGTAGCGCTCGGCCACGAAGGCGCCCTCGTACAGCATGGCCGCGGCCTCGGTGAACGGGGTCAGGTCCAGGGGCCGGAGTTCGGCGCCGGCCGCCGCCAGCTGCCGGGCCGCCGCCTCGTACGCCTCGCCCCAGCCCTCGTCCAGTTCGCCGAGTTGCGCGCGCGGCGGGACGGCGATCCGCCAGGGGCCGGACGCGCGCCCGGGGAGGGCCGGCACGGGGCCGGCGACCATGTGCGCCAAGGCCTGCTCGGCCTCCGCGAGGGTGCGCGCGAACACCGTCACACAGTCCAGGGACGCGCAGGCCGGGACGACGCCCGTCGTCGGCACCAGGCCCCGGGTCGGCTTCAGTCCGACGATGCCGTTGAAGGCGGCCGGCACACGGCCCGAGCCGGCGGTGTCCGTGCCGAGCGCGAGGTCGACGATGCCGAGGGCGACCGCGACGGCCGAGCCGGAGCTGGAGCCGCCGCTGATGCGGGCCGGATCCCATGCGCCTCGGACCGCGCCGTACGGGGAGCGGGTCCCCACCAGACCGGTCGCGAACTGGTCCAGGTTCGTCGTGCCGAGCAGCAGCGCGCCGGCCGCGCGCAGACCGGCCACCGCCGGGGCGTCCTCGGCGGGCTCGTAGGCGTACGCCGGGCAGCCCGCGGTGGTGGGCAGGCCGGCCGCGTCGATGTTGCCCTTGACGGCGAAGAGCCGTCCGGCGAGGGGGAGCCGCTCCCCGGCGGCGACGCGTTCGTCGATCGCGCGGGCCTCCGCCTCGGCCTCCTCCCGGGGGCGCAGGCCGATCCAGATCTCGGGGCGGTCCACGGCCTCCACGCGGTCGTAGGCGGCGCGGATCCGACGGAGCGTCGTCGACATGGGGGTTCCTCTCAGTTCGCGGCCGGGGCCAGGACGACCAGCGCCGTCCCCGCCTCCACCTGGTCGCCGGGCCGGGCCAGCACCTGCGCCACCACGGCGTCGACCGGCGCGTGCACCCTGGACTCCATCTTCATCGCCTCCAGGGCGAGCAGCGGCTGACCCGCGCTCACCTCGTCCCCGGGCGAGACGTTCACCTGCCACACGGACGCCGCGAACTCCGCCTCGACCAGCCGGCCGCCCGCGGGGAGGGTCACCTCGGCGGGGGGTGCGGGCGGCGCCGTCGCCGCCTCCGCCCGCGCGAACTCGCCCGCCGCCTCCCACGCGTCGCGCTCCGTCGAGAACGCCGCCTGCTGCCCCGCTCTGAACGCGGCGATGGAGTCGGCGTGTTCGGCGAGGAACGACCGGTACGCGGCGAGCGAGAACGTGCCCTCCTCGATGCGCGGGACGAAGCGGCCCGAGGTGATGTCGGCGCGCAGTTCCAGCAGTTCGTCCGCGTCGACCGGGTACCAGCGGATCCGGTCGAAGAAGCGCAGCAGCCAGGGCGAGCCGGGTGCGAACGCCCCGCGCTGCTGCCACGGCGACCACACCTGGGTCGTCCGGCCCACGAACTGGTAGCCGCCGGGGCCTTCCATGCCGTAGACGCACAGGTACGCGCCGCCGATGCCCACCGAGTTCTCGGCCGTCCAGGTGCGCGCCGGGTTGTACTTCGTCGTCACCAGCCGGTGGCGGGGGTCGAGCGGGGTGGCCACGGGCGCGCCCAGGTAGACGTCGCCGAGGCCCAGGACGAGGTACTCCGCGGCGAAGACCGTGTCGTAGACGTCCGCGGGCGTGCCGAGGCCGTTGACGCGGCGGATGAACTCGATGTTCCACGGGCACCAGGGGGCGTCGTCGCGGACGCCCGCCATGTAGCGCGCGATGGCCTCCCGGGTCGCCGGGTCGTCCCAGGAGAGCGGCAGGTGCACGGTGCGGGAGGGCACGACCAGCTCGTCCGTGGGCGGCAGCGCGGTCACCGTCCGGCGTACGGCCGTGAGGAGTTCGGTCAGCGGGAGACGGCCCGGGTCGGTCCGGATCTGCAGGGAGCGGATGCCCGGGGTGAGGTCGGTGACGCCGTCCTGGCCGGCCTGCGCCACCGCCTCCATCAGGGCGTGCACCCGCATCCGCAGGGCCAGGTCCAGCTGCATGGGGCCGAACTCGACCAGCAGGTTGTCGTCGCCGCTGCGCCGGTACGTCACGTCGCCGTCCCGGGCCAGCACACCTCCGTCGACGATCGTGGCGCGCGGTGCGCCGTCCACGTCCACCGGCCGGAAGCGGACGGTGTCGCCGGGGCGCAGCTGGCCCAGTTTCCAGCGTTCGGAGCTCAGGACCGTCGCCGGGCACACGAACCCGCCGAGCGAGGGCCCGTCCGGTCCGAGCAGCACCGGCATGTCGCCGGTGTAGTCGACTGCGCCGACGGAGTACGGCGTGTCGTGGATGTTGGACGGGTGCAGGCCGGCCTCGCCGCCGTCGGTGCGCGCCCAGCGCGGCTTGGGTCCGATCAGACGCACGCCGGTGCGGGCCGAGTTGAAGTGGACCTTCCACTCTGCGGCGTAGAAGTCGTGGATGTCGTCCTCGGTGAAGAACTCCGGTGCGGCGTGGGGTCCTTCGACGGCGCCGACGTCCCAGACGGCGCCGAAGGACGGCCGGTCCGTGACCGGGGAGCCCTCGGCGGTCGTCCCGCCGTGCAGGACGTCCCCCGTCCGCAGCGCCCGTCCGCCGTGACCGCCGAACCGGCCCAGGGTGAAGGTGCTCGCGCTGCCCAGGAAGGCGGGGACGTCCAGACTCCCCGCGAACAGGACGTAGGTGCGCAGCCCGGGTCCGTCCGGCGCGCCGACCTCCAGCAGGGAGCCGGCGGGCACGGTCACCGGTTCCCACTGGGCGACCGCGGCGCCGTCCACGGTGACGGTCGCGGGCGCGCCCGTCACGCAGACGGTCGTGGCGTGGCTGAACCGCAGTGCCGGACCGTGCAGGGTGCACTCCAGGCCGGGGGCGCCCTCGGGGTTGCCGAGTGCCCGGTTGCCGAGGCGGAAGGAACGGTCGTCCATCGGGCCGGACGGGGGGACGCCGACCTGCCAGTGGCCGGTGCGGCCGGGCCAGTCCTGGACGGTGGTGAGGGTGCCGCCGGAGACCACCTCGACGCGCGGGGTGGGGTCGTGCACCTCGGCGAGGGTCGCCGTCGAGTGGGTGGCCGTGACCAGGCGGTCGTCGGCCAGCGCCGCCCGCACCAGCCCCAGGTTGGTCTCGATGCCGTCGACGCGGGTGCGGGCCAGGGCGGCGTCGAGGCGCCGCAGTGCCTGCGTGCGGTCCGGGCCGTGCGCGATGACCTTCGCGAGCATCGGGTCGTACGACGTCGTCACCTCGGTGCCGGTCTCCACCCAGCCGTCGACGCGCACGCCCTCGGGGAACTCCACCCGGGTCAGCAGGCCGGCGCTGGGCCGGTGTCCGCGGCTCGGGTCCTCCGCGTAGAGACGGGCCTCGACGGCGTGGCCGCTCGGCGGGCCGGGGTCGCGGACGACGCCCTCCTCGCCGCGCGCCAGTCGCAGCATCCAGCCGACGAGGTCGACGCCGTAGATCTCCTCGGTGACCGGATGCTCCACCTGCAGACGGGTGTTGACCTCGAGGAAGTACGCCTCCTCGCGGGCCGCGTCGTAGACGTACTCGACGGTGCCGGCGGAGCGGTAGCGCACGGAGGCGCACAGGTCGCGGGCGCCGGCGGCGAGCCGTGCGCGCACGTGGTCCGGGATGCCCGGCGCCGGGGCCTCCTCCAGGACCTTCTGGTTGCGGCGCTGCAGCGAGCAGTCGCGGTCGCCGAGGACGACGACGCCGCCCTCGCCGTCGCCGAACACCTGGACCTCGACGTGGCGGGCGTCGCCGACGAGCCGTTCCAGGAAGACTCCGGCGGTGGCGAAGGAGGCCGCCGCGACGCGCTGGACGCGTTCCCAGGCGTCGGCGAGCTCGTCGGGACCGGAGCAGGCCGACATGCCGATCCCGCCGCCGCCGCCGGTCGCCTTCAGCATCACCGGATAGCCGATGACCTGGGCCTTCTCCTGCGCCTCGGCCAGCGACGCGAGCAGGTCCGTGCCCGGCGCCAGCGGCACCCCGGCCGCCTTCGCCGCAGCCCGGGCGGTGTGCTTGGCGCCGAACAGTTCCAGTTGTTCGGGCGTCGGGCCGACGAAGACGATGCCGGCGTCGGCGCAGCGGCGGGCGAAGGACGCGTCCTCGGAGAGGAAGCCGTACCCCGGGTGGATCGCGCCGGCCCCGGTGTCCTTGGCGGCCCGCAGGACCAGGTCGGCGTCGAGGTAGGACTCCTTCGCGGGGGCCGGTCCGAGCCGCACCGCCTCGTCGGCGAGCCGGACGTGCGGCGCCGAGCGGTCGGGGTCGGAGTACACCGCGACCGTGCGCAGGCCGAGTTCGCGGGCGGTGCGGATGATGCGGACGGCTATCTCACCGCGGTTGGCGACCAGCACCGTGTCGAAGGTCATGCGCCGGCCGCCTCGGTGATCGTCATCTCCACCGCCGTCGGCTCGAAGCCGTTGCAGGGGTTGTTGATCTGCGGGCAGTTGGAGACCAGCACCAGCACGTCCCGTTCGGCGCGCAGGGAGAGGGACAGGCCGGGCGCGGAGAGGCCGTCGACGATGCCGAGGGTGCCGTCCTTCTCGACGGGCACGTTCATGTACCAGTTGATGTTGGAGACCAGGTCCCGTTTGCCGAGGCCGTGGCGGGCGCCCTCGGCGAGGAAGTTGTCCACGCAGGCGTGCTGGGCGACGGTGTGGTGGCCGTAGCGCAGGGTGTTGGACTCCTTGGAGCAGGCGCCGCCGACGGTGTCGTGGCGGCCGACGGCGTCGGCGGTCACCGTCATCAGCGGAGTGTGCTCGTTGGACATCAGCACGCTGCCCGTGGTGAGGAAGATGCCGCCCTGGGCGTGGATGGTGTCGGGGGCGCTGTAGCGCACGGACGTGTCGTGGGCGTCGTACACGAGGAAGTCGACGGCCTGGTTGCCGTGCAGGTCGGTGATGGTGAGGTCGGCGCCGGCCCGGACGACGGACGACCAGGCGGCGCGGGCGGGAACGACGGTCTTCATGCGAGCCCCCGGGCGGTGAGGAATTCGGCGGTGTTGAGGAAGGCGCGGCGGCCCTCGGGGGTGGCGTCCCAGAGCGGGTCGCCCGGCCGTGTAGGGCCGGCCCGCCAGGCGAGGACCTCCAGCGCGGTGCTGACGTACCGCGGGCGTGGGTCGGACGGGTGCGGCACGTTGGCGATCAGGACCGTCACGTCCTGTTCGGCGCGCAGGGTGACGCTGCCGCCCGGGCCGGCCGAGCCGATGAAGTCGAGGGCGCCGTCCTCGCCGACCCGCACGCCCTGGAAGAAGGAGAGCGAGGGCGGCAGGTCGCGGGGCTCGAGGCCGTTCTTCGCGGCGGCCAGGACGAACAGTTCCCGGCCGGCGGGGGAGGCGGACTGCGGGGCGCCGTCGCCGTAGCGCTCGGTGTTGCGCACGAGTGTGGAGGTGCCGCACAGGGCGTCGTGCCGGCCGGCGGTGTCGACGACGACCGAGGCGAGAACGCGCCCCTGGTCGGACAGGAGCAGGACGCCCTCGCCGAGATAGGCGTTCCACTGCACCTTGACCGTGTCGGCGACGTTCAGCCGTTCCCAGGGGCGGTCGGCGGCGAACAGGAGCAGATGGGCGCAGGCGTCGCCGTGCAGGTCGGTCAGGCGCAGTTCGGTCCCCCGGGCCAGGACGCGGTGGGTGTAGTTGCCGCCCGCGACGGTCTCGGCCCAGACCAGGAGCCCCGCCTCGCAGGGCGGGGCCGGCCAGTCCCGGGCCGGGACCACCGGCATGGCCTCGGCGTGTGCGCCCTCCTGGGCCCGGGCGTGGGCGCGTGCTCCGTATGTGGTCGCTGTCGCCGCCATGGCGGACCTCCGCAGCTCGGTTCCGTCACTGTCGCGTTGATTTCTGTCGCCCGACAGAAATTAGGTCCGGGGCGGGTCGCCGCCGTTGCCCTCCGGTTGCGGGCCGGTTACCGACTCCTCACCGGGGGCCCGGTCGAAGATCGCCGGGCCGGTGCGTGTGCGAGGATCGAACGCATGGGGACCGACAGCGGGCGTCGAGTGGGCCGGCCGCGTGCCGCGCAGCGCCCGGACAGCGGGCTCGCGCCGCGCGCCGAACTTCTCGTGGCGGCCGCGGAGTTGTTCACCACGCGCGGCTACGCCGCCACCACGACCCGGGCCGTCGCCGAACGCGCGGGCATGCGCCAGGCCTCCATGTACCACTACGTCTCCGGCAAGGAGGAGCTGCTCGCCGACCTGCTGGAGTCGACGGTCGCGCCGTCGCTGACCTGCGCCCGCGAGCTGCTCGCCGACACCGCGCGGCCGGCCGAGGAGCGGCTGTGGGAGCTGTGCCGCACCGACGTGGAGCTGCTCTGCGGCGGCCCCCACAACCTCGGCGGCCTCTATCTGCTCCCCGAGGTGCGCGCCGAGCGGTTCGCCGGCTTCCATGCCGTGCGCGCCGAACTCAAGGACGCCTACCGTCGGCTGATCGCCGCGACGAAGGCGGGCGACGCGCTCGAGGCGGAGGAGCTCGACGTGCGCACCGACCTGGTCTTCGGGCTCATCGAGGGTGTCATCCTCGTCCGCCGGTCGGGTCCGGAGGGCTCCGCCCCGCGTTTCGCCCGCGCCACCGCGGACGCCGCCCTGCGCATCGTCCGCGACTGACGATGGCCGTGCGCGACTGACCCCGTGGGCGAGCGGGCCTCGCCCGTACCGCCCCAAGGGCGGTGCTCTCATCCGTCCCGGTGAACTGTTTCGCACACCCGTGTTCCGTTACGCAGGGTGTTCGCATGATTGCGTGGCGTGCAAATGGGCTGAGATTACTCCACGTACGGGAGTGGTTTCAGGCGGTTGCCGAATATGACACGGCGATGATCCGGTCGGACTAAGCTCGCCCGCGGCGCACCGAGTTGAGGCGAATTCGTGCGCTTGTTCCCCGATATCCCGAAGATGACGACAGATCCCTACAGAGGGTGCCCACATGGTGAGTGTTCAGTCCCCACCCGGTCGCCGAGAACTTCCCCTTGCGCGCGTGCTGTTGCTGCCCGCGATACTGATGGCCGCGGCGACCGGTGCCGCCGTCGCCCTGGTGGCGGCGCAGGCCCGGTTCGCCGTCGGCGTCTGCGGAGGCCTCGCCACCCTTCTGGTGATCGCAGCGGGAGCCGAGTCGGTCCGTCGCGGCCGGCGACTGCGGGAACTGCGCGCGGAGCGGGACCAGCGCCTCGAGTACCTGGAACGACGCGTCGCCGACCACGCCGAGGAGAACCGCCGCCTCGCCCAGGACCACGTGCCGAGCGCCGTCCAGTGGCTGCGCGCCGGAAATTCCCCCAGGGAGGTGATGCGCGACCTCAGCGAGAGTGATCCTTCGTTCCGCGAACTCGACGACTCCCAGCGTGCCGTGGTCCGCAGGATCCTCGACATCGTCGACCACGAGGAGTCCCTGCGCGACTCCGCCCAGCGTTCCTTCGTCAGCGTCGCCCGCCGGGTGCAGGCCATCGTCCACCAGCAGGCCGCGGAACTGCGGGAGATGGAGGAGGACCACGGCCGCAACCCCGAGGTCTTCGACGACCTGCTGCGCATCGACCACGGCACCGCGCTGATCGGACGCCTCGCCGACTCCATCGGCGTGCTCGGCGGCGGCCGGCCCGGCCGCAACTGGCCCCAGCCGGTCCCGCTGTACAGCGTGCTGCGCGGCGCCATGTCCCGCATCCTCGAATACCGGCGTATCCAGCTGGACTCCATCGCCAAGGTCAACATCCGCGGGCTCTCCGTCGAACCGCTCATCCACGCGCTCGCCGAACTCCTCGACAACGCCACCCGCTACTCGCCCCCGCAGAGCAAGGTGCACGTCAACGCGGTCGAGGTGCAGATCGGCATCGCCATCGAGATCGAGGACGCCGGCGTCAGCCTCAGCGAAGAGGCCCGCGCCAAGGCCGAACGCATGCTGGAGCAGGCCAAGGCGGGCGTCGACATCCAGGACGTCGGCGGCACCCCGCGCCTGGGCCTCGCGGTCGTCGGCCGTCTGTGCACCTCGTTCAACCTCCAGGTCTCGCTGCGCACCTCGGCCTACGGCGGCGTCCGGGCCGTCCTCATCGTGCCGAGCGAGATGCAGACCTCCGACCCGGCCCCCGGTTTCGCGCACGGCATCGGCGCCACCGCCGTACCGCAGATCGACCTGAGCACGATCGGCGAGGGCCCCAAGCGCCCGCCCAAGAAGCGCCGCCCCACCAACGCGCGCATTCCGGCCGGAGTCTCCCTGACCGACGACGTGCCCGAGGTCACCGAGTGGACCGAGCAGGGCCTGCCCCAGCGCCGCAGCAAGACCACCATCCCGATCACCCAGCGCTACGCCGAGGCGTACGCCGCCCAGGAGGCCGCCCGCGAGGGCAAGCCCGACCCGTTCGCACGGCCCGAGCCGGAGCCGCAGCCCGCGGCGGAGAAGCGCGAGCCCGGACTGGCCTTCGAGGCCTTCTGGGAGGGCCTGAAGAAGGTCGCTCCGCCCGGCGTGCACCCCACGGACTTCACCCGCAATCCGACCGCCTACCTGCACCTGCTCGAAGACAAGGCCAAGACCGAGGCCGACGATGAAGGGGACACCACGTGATCCAGCAGCGCCAAAACTTCGACTGGCTGCTCAAGGAGCTCTACGACGGCGTTCCGGGCATCGAGATGATCGTGGTGCTGTCGGCCGACGGACTGCGCATCGCCCGCTACGCCGGCGACCCCGACGCCGCCGACCGGGTCGCCGCGGCCTGCGCCGGCCTGCAGAGCCTCGCCACCGCCGTCGGACAGGAGATCCACTCCAGCAACGGCGAGATGGACATGGTCGTCATCGACCTGAGCGGCGGCTACTTCTACATGATGTCGGCCGGCGCCAACGCCTACCTCGCGGTCCTCGCCGACGTGCGCTGCGAGGCGGGCCGCATGAGCGGCATGATGCGCGACCTGGTCGTCCGTATCGGCGCCCACCTGACCAGTCCTCCCCGGCGCAACGGGCAGAACGTATGACCCCTCCGCAACGCCGGCGGCGACAACCCCTGCCCGTACCTCCCCCGCAGCCCCCGCCGTCCCCGCAAGGCGCGGAGGCCCCGCAGGAGGGGGAGGGCAAGAACCCCGAACGGCTGTACATCATCACGGGAGCGGACGGCGAGCGGGCGCCCCTCGACCTCGTCACGCTGATCGTGGCGCGCGCCGAGACGCCGTCGTCGGCCCCGCCGGAACAGATCGCGGTGCTGCGGATGTGCGGCGCCCCGCTCTCGGTGGCCGAGGTGTCGGCCTATCTGGGCCTGCCGTTCAGCGTGGTGACGGTGCTGCTGACCGAGATGCTGGCGGCCGAGCTCGTCCAGGCACGCGCCCCCATCGTCCGGCAGCAGCTCCCCGACCGGTCCCTTCTCGAAGCGGTGATGCATGGACTTCAACGGCTCTGACACGCTCCCCGGCCCACGGGCCGAGGACCACCTGCCGCACACCACCACCGCCGCGGCGAAGATCGTCATCGTGGGCGGCTTCGGCGTCGGCAAGACCACCATGGTCGGCTCCGTCAGCGAGATCAGGCCGCTGACCACCGAGGAGACCATGACCCAGGCGGGCATCGGGGTCGACGACAACTACGGCTCCGAGACCAAGACCGCCACCACCGTGGCCATGGACTTCGGCCGCATCCGCATCACCGAAGAGGTCGTGCTCTACCTCTTCGGCACCCCCGGCCAGGAGCGTTTCTGGTTCTTGTGGAACGGGCTCTTCGAAGGGGCGCTGGGCGCGGTCGTCCTGGTCGACACCCGCCGCCTCGAGGTCAGCTTCGAGGTCATGGGCCGGCTGGAGGAGGGCGGCGTGCCCTTCGTCGTCGCCGTCAACACCTTCCCCGACGGGCCCCGTTACCCCCTCGACGACCTGAGAGCCGCGCTCGACCTGCCGCCCGAGATCCCGATCGTGGAGTGCGACGTCCGACGCCGCGCCTCCAGCCGCGACGTCCTGATGACCCTCATGCGCTTCCTGCACTCCCTGGCGCTCAGCCGCAGCCTCACCTGACCCGCACGGCACACCGTCCATCGACACCGGATTCAGCACAGTTTCGGAGCGACCCCCTGTGACTCCCGAACACCCCACCCCCACCGGCGCCCCCACCGGCCCGCACGACCTCGCCCTCGACCCGCCGACCGGCTGCCCCGCGCACCTGCGCGGCCCCGGCGGACTGGCCCGCCTCTACGGCCCCGGAGCGGAGGACCTGAACGAACTGTACGAGCGACTGCGCGAGGAACACGGCCCCGTGGCGCCCGTCCTGATCCACGACGACCTGCCGATGTGGATGGTCCTCGGTCACGCCGAGAACCTGCGCATGGTGCGCACGCCCTCGCAGTTCACCAAGGACAGCCGCATCTGGTCGCAGCTGGGGGACGGCAAGGTCAGGCCCGACCACCCGCTGATGCCGCACATCGCCTGGCAGCCCATCTGCGCCCACGCCGAGGGCGACGAGCACAAGCGGCTGCGGGGCGCGGTCACCGCGGCCCTGTCCACCATCGACGACCGCAGTGTGCGCCGCCACATCAACCGCTCCAGCCAGCGCCTGGTCAACCGCTTCTGCGAGAAGGGCGGGGCGGACCTGGTCGGCGACTTCGCCGAGCACCTCCCGATGGCCGTGATGTGCCATGTCCTGGGCATGCCCGACGAGTACAACGACACGATGGTGCACGCCGCCCGCGACGCCCTCAAGGGCACGGAGACCGCGGTCGCGAGCCACGAGTACGTCGTGGGGGCGCTCGGCCGGCTCACCGCCCGCCGCCGCGCCGAGCCCGAGGACGACTTCACCAGCCACCTCATCGGCCACCCTGCCGGACTCACCGACGACGAGATCAGGGAGCATCTGCGCCTGGTCCTCTTCGCCGCCTACGAGGCCACCGTCAACCTGCTCTCCAACGTGCTGCGCATGGTCCTCACCGACCCGCGCTTCCTCGCCCAGCTCAACGGCGGCCAGATGACGGTGGCGGAGGCGGTCGAGCAGTCCCTGTGGGACGAGCCCCCGTTCAGCACGATCTTCGGCTACTTCGCCAAGCAGGACACGGAGCTGGGCGGCCAGCGCATCCGCCGGGGCGACGGCCTCTTCTTCTCGCCCGCGCCGGGCAACGTGGACCCCCGGGTACGCCCCGACCTGTCCGCCCACATGCAGGGCAACCGCTCCCATCTCGCCTTCGGCAGCGGCCCGCACGAGTGCCCCGGCCAGGACATCGGCCGCGCCATCGCCGACGTCGGCGTCGACGCGCTGCTGATGCGGCTGCCGGACATCCAACTCGACTGTGAAGAGGACGAGTTGCGCTGGACGACGTCCATCGCCTCGCGCCACCTGGTGGAGCTGCCGGTCCGGTTCGAGCCGAAGCCCCAGCAGGACGTCAAGCACAAGCCGAGCCACGCCCCGGTCCCGCCGCAGCGGACCATGCGCCCGGTGAGCACCCCGCCGCAGGCCCCACCCGCGCCGGAGCCCGTCACCCAGCCAGCCGCCGTGCCACGGCCCGCACCGCCCGCACCGCCCCTGCCGGCCGCGGCTCAGCCGGCCGCGCCCACCCGCAGGCCGAACGCCTGGCGCCGCTTCCTGGCCTGGTGGCGCGGCTACTGAGCCGGCCTCCCGTAACCGCTCACCGAGCGGTTTCCGGCTGCGCGGCGGCGGCCCAGCGGTCGTACGACGCCCAGGCCTGCAGCACACGTCCGCTGCGCAGCCGGTGCTCCGTCCCCGTGACCGGATCGGTGAACTCCAGTTCCCGCGCGAGCAGTTGCAGCGGACGCCGGAAGTCGCCGGCCGGCACGGGGGCAGCCACCTCGGGGTAGAGCGGATCCCCGAGGATCGGCACGCCGAGGGAGTTCAGATGGACGCGCAGCTGGTGGGTCTGCCCGGTCGCGGGCAGCAGCCGGTAGCGGCCGAGCCCCCGGGCGGCGCTGTGCTCGAGCAGTTCCACGCGGGTCACCGCGTTCGGCTCGCCCGACACCTCGTAGGCGGCCAGCACCCCGCGCTCCTTGACGATCCGGCTGCGCACCGTCCGGGGCAGGAGGAGAGCGGGGTCGTACGGCGCGACGGCCTCGTACACCTTGCGCACCCGCCGCTCACGGAACAGCCCCTGGTAGGCGCCGCGTTCCTGCGGCCGCACCGTGAACAGCACCAGCCCGGCCGTGAGCCGGTCCAGGCGGTGCGCCGCGCCGAGCGCGGGAAGGCCCAGCTCCCGCCGTAGCCGGGCCAGGGCCGTCTCCGTGACATGGCTGCCGCGCGGGGTGGTGGCCAGGAAGTGGGGTTTGTCGACGACGACGACGTGCTCGTCGCGGTACACGATCTCCAGCGGGAACGGCACGGGCGTCTCGGCCGGCAGCTCGCGGTGGAACCACACGAACATGCCCGGCACGTACGGCGCGTCGGGCGCGACCGACGTCCCGTCGGCGCCGACCACCAGTCCGGCCGCGAGCATCCCGTCCACGATCGGGGCGCGCGCCTCGCCGAGCCGCTCCACCAGGTGCTCCCGGACGGTGGCCCAGGCGCCCTCGCCGGGCAGCCGCACCCGCACCGGGTCGATCCCGTCGCGCTGCGGCAGGGGAGAGGGCGGGGGAGGGGTGCGGCGTCTCATCGGGTCCAGCGTACGGCGGGGGGTGCGGGGAGGGGCCCTACGAGCGCCCAGGCCCGTGCGGTGACGGGGAAATCCGGTTGACGGGCCGCGGCTTCTTGGCAGGATGCGGATCATGCCCTACACCGCCGACCCCGTCCTGCCCGCCGGTACCCTGTCGGGCGCCCCGCAGCCCGAGCTCCGCACCGGCGACGGCCTGCTGCTGCGCCCCTGGCGGGCCGGCGACGCGCCGGCCGTCCACGCCGCCTTCCAGGACCCGGTGATGCACCAGTGGCACATCCGGGCCGCCGACTCCGAGGAGGAGGTGGCGGGCTGGATCGAGGAGTGGCGGACGTGCTGGCAGGAGGAGAGCAGCGCCCAGTGGGCCGTCGTCGACGCGCACACCGACGAACTGCTGGGCCGGGTGGCGCTGCGCGGCGTCCAGCTGGCCGAGGGCGTGGCGGAGGTCGCGTACTGGACGACCAGGGCGGCCCGTGGCAGGGGGGTCGCGCCGCGCGCCACGACCGCCCTCACCCGGTGGGCCTTCGACGAGATCGGCTTCCACCGTCTGGAGCTGATGCACGCCACCGCCAACGAGGCCTCCTGCCGGGTCGCCGGCAAGGCGGGCTTCGCCCTGGAGGGCACCAGGCGCAGTGCGGCACTCCATCAGGACGGCTGGCACGACATGCACCTGCACGCGCGCGTGCAGGGCGACTGACTCTCGGCCGCCCCGCACGCACGCGTGCACGCCCTGTGCGTGTCCTCGGGCTACGCGTGTCCTCGGACCGTCTCCGGGAGCGCGGTCGCCGGGGCGGTCGTGCGGCCGCGGTACGCGCGGAAGGCGACGCCCGCCGCGACCGTCACGGTCAGGAACAGCACGGTGAACCACTGGAAGTACCAGTGACCGCCCGCCGGGTCGTACACCGCGGCCCGCGGCCAGGCCAGGTTGACCGTCATCAGCAGGCCGTAGAGGAGCGCGAGGGCGTTCACCGGGACGCCCCAGCGGCCCAGCGAGAACAGCGGGGCGCCCGTCTCGTCCGTGCCGGCCGAGGAGAATCCGCCGCGCAGCCTGCGGACCAGCAGCGGCCCGGTGACCATCGCGTACGCCAGGTACAGCATCACGATGCAGGTGGTGCCGATGGCCAGGAAGGCGTCCGGGGACGCGAAGTTGAGCAGCAGCAGGGCGGCCGCGAGGACGCCGACGACCAGTGCGGGGGCGCTCGGCATGCCGGTGCGGGGGTTCACGCGCGCGAGGCGGGCGGAGAGGGGCAGTTGGCCGTCGCGGGCCATGGAGAACAGCATGCGGCAGGCCGCGGTCTGGATGGCGAGGGTTGCCACCGCGATGGCCACCACCACGTCGGCCAGCAGCGCCTTGCCCACGCCGTCCCCGAGGCTGCTGGTGAGGACGTAGCTGAGCCCGTCGACGCCGAGGCGGCCGTCGCTGAGGCTGGGCGCGGCGAGCAGTCCGCCGAGCACGATCAGCCCGCCGAGCAGTCCCGCCGCGCCGAGCGCGGTGAGGATCGTGCGGGGCGCGGTACGCCGGGGGTGGTGGGTCTCCTCGCTCATCTCGCCCGCGCTGTCGAAGCCGATCATCACGTAGGCGGCCGTGAACGAGCCCACCGCGAGCGCCCCGAACAGCCCGGACTGGGCCGCGCCCGTGGTGTGGAAGGTGATGCCGGGGGTGCGCTCGGAGTGGGTCAGGAGCAGGACGACGATGAGGACCGCGCCGATGATCTCCGCGGTCACGCCGACCCGGTTGACCAGGGACATCACCCGGTTGTCCAGGACGTTGACGAGCGTGGTCAGCACCAGCAGGACCACGCCGAGCAGGGCGGCGTTGGCCGCGCCGTCGGGGGAGGTGGGCGCCGGGTCGTCGCCGATCAGCTGGAAACCGGACCAGATCGCCGGCAGCACCATCTGCAGCGCGAGAGCCGCCGCCGCGACCACCACGATCTGGCCGATCACCATGATCCAGCCCGCGAACCAGCCGAACGACGGCGTCGAAAGCCGCGACGACCACTGGTAGATCGCGCCGGAGATCGGGTAGCGCGCCGCCAGTTCCGCGAAGCACGCGGCGACCAGCAGCTGTCCGACCAGCACGACCGGCCACGTCCAGAAGAAGACCGGGCCGCCGAAGGCGTACCCGAAGGCGAAGAACTGGAAGACGGTCGTCAGGACGGAGATGAAGGAGAACCCGGCGGCGAACGAGGCGTACCGGCCCAGGCTGCGATGCAGTTCCTGGCGGTAGCCGAACTCGGCGAGCGATCCGTCGCCCACGTCGGGGTGGTGCGGCGGGTCGGGACGTACGTCGGTGGAAGTCGTGGTCGTCGTCACGGCGGAACCTGCCTTGGGCCCAGGGAACGGAATTCCTGTCGGGCGACAGAAATTAGGGACGAGCTGTTTCGTGCGCGTCACGCGGGCGTGTCCGGAGCGGGCCCAAGTCCTCACGTCGCTCCGGCGTCATCCGATCGCGTTACATCGCGTGCCTTGTGGAGGCGCCCGACACGCGATATGTTCGGCTACGGATATTCGTGGTCGACGTGTCGTGGGCGGTGACCGCACGGCCGAGGCCGTGAACCAAGCCCGTGCCCGAAGGCCGCCCGAAGGTCGTGAAAGAAAAGTCGTGAACGAAGGCCCGAGGTCGGCCGGGGAGGGTGAGGTGATCGCCGTGGCGGGCAGGCGCCGCAGGCTCGGCAACCCGTTGGCGCTCGCCGTGCTGACGACGCTTCTGCAGAAGCCGATGCACCCCTACGAGATCGCCCAGACCCTGCGCAGTCAGGGCAAGGACACGAGCACGAAGACCAACTACGGCTCGCTCTACACCGTCGTGCAGAACCTCGAGAAGCACGGCCTCGTCGAGGTGACCGGCGTCGAGCGCCAGGGCAACCGCCCCGAGCGCACGGTGTACGGACTCACGGGGGCCGGGCGGGAGGAGATGGCCGAGTGGCTGTCCGACCTGCTCGCCGTCCCCGCCAAGGAGTACCCGATCTTCGAGACGGCCCTCTCGCTGATGGCGGCGTTGCCGCCGGACGAGGTGGAGAGGCTGCTGGAGACCCGGCTGAGCTCGCTCGAGGTGCAGTTGGCGAGCGGACGCGGCGCGCTGGCGAAGGTGTCGGAGACGGTGCCGCGGCTCTTCCTCGTGGAGGTCGAGTACCAGCTGCACATGGTCCAGGCGCAGGCGGAGTGGGTCGGCGGCTTCCTCGAGGAGTTGAGGAAGGGTTCGCTGCCCGGCGTCGACGGGTGGCGGCGGTTCCACGCAACGGAGGAGCCGACCGAGACCAGACCATGACAGAGCAGACCCCGGAAGGCCTGTTGCAGCAGGCCCGCCGGGGTCTCGAACCCCGAGCTGAACCCGCCGAGAGGCAGCTCCAGGCGATCGAGGTGCGGCACACCCAGGATAGCCCGGCGCTCCTCCGGCGGATCAGCGAGCCATGTCCGCTCACATCCGCTCACCAGGAGAGCATCGTCATGAGTGCTACCCGTGCGCCCGCAGTGCAGGCGCGTCGACTCGTCAAGACCTACCCGGGCGGTGTCACCGCGCTGGACGGCCTCGACGTCACCGTGGAGTCCGGCACCGTCTTCGGGCTGCTCGGCCCCAACGGCGCCGGCAAGTCCACCACCGTCAAGATCCTCACCACGCTCGCCCGTCCCGACTCGGGCTCGGCCACCGTGGCCGGCCACGACGTGCTGCGCCACCCGGACCGGGTGCGCCGGGCGATCGGCGTGGTCGCGCAGAACTCCGGCGCCGACCCGGTCGCCACCGGCCGCGACAACCTCCGCCTCCAGGGGAGGCTCTACGGCGTGAAGGGCGCCGCCCTGGACCGCCGGATCGACGAACTGCTCGAGCGGTTCGCGCTCACCGACGCCGCCCGTCGCCCCGTCAAGGGCTACTCCGGCGGCATGCGGCGTCGGCTCGACGTGGCCCTCGGCCTGGTGCACCGCCCCGAGGTGCTGTTCCTCGACGAGCCGACCACCGGCCTGGACCCCGAGGCCCGCGGCGCCATGTGGGACGAGATCGGCCGGCTGGCGGGTGAGGAGGGGCTGACCATCCTGCTCACCACGCACTACCTGGAGGAGGCCGACCGGCTCGCCGAACGGGTCGCGATCGTCGACCGCGGCCGGGTCGTCGTCACGGGCGCCCCGGAGGCCCTCAAGGGTGAACTCCGCGGCGACGCCGTGCACGTGCGGTTGCGCGGCGAACTCGGGGACGGCGGTCGCGCGCTGCTGCAGGGCGCGCTCGGCGGACTGCCCGGCGTGCATGAGGTGGTGTGCGAGGGAAGGACGGTGAGCGTGCGCGCGGGGGACGGCGCGGCGGCGGTGCCCGTGCTGCTCGGTGCGCTGGAGCGGGCCGGGGTCGCCGTCGTCGGCGCGACCGTGGCCCGCCCGTCCCTCGACGACGTCTACCTGCGCTACGCGGGCCGCCGTTACGCCGAGGCGCAAGCCGGCGACGCCGGCGGCGCGGCCGACCCGCTCGTCCTCGCCGGGGGTGCCCGATGAGCACGGCGATCGTGCAGACCTGGTGGATGACGCAACGTCAGCTGATGGTGTTCGCCCGTCAGCCCGCGTACGCCGTGATCACGCTGATCCAGCCGGTGATCTGGCTGTTCCTCTTCGGCAGCCTCTTCAGGAACGTCGTCGAGCTGGGTGGTTTCGGCACCGGCTCGTATCTGGACTACCTGGTGCCGGGCGTCGTGGTGATGAGCGCGCTCGCCTCCAACCTGTGGGCCGGCATGGGCACGTTGGAGGAGATCCAGCGCGGCACGCTCAACCGCTTTCTGACCACCCCGGCCAGCCGGGCCGCGCTGATGAACGGCAACGTCGTCCACAACGGCATCGTCACCGCGCTCCAGTCGGCCGTCATCGTGCTGCTCGGTCTGGCGGGCGGAGCGGACTACCCGGGCGGCTTCGTCGGCGTCGTCGTCCTGGTCGTCGCCTCGGTGCTGCTGGGCACGGTCTTCGGGGCGCTGTCCAACGCGCTGGGCATGCTGGTGCGGGAACGGGAGTCGATCATCGGCGTCAACACGTTCCTGCTGCTGCCGCTGACCTTCCTCTCCAGCGCGTTCATGGCGCCGGACCGGATGCCCGGCTGGATCCGGGACGCGGCCCGCTTCAACCCGCTGGACTGGGCGATGGTCGCGGGCCGTTCGGCGCTGTCGGCCGATCCCGACTGGGGCGCGGTGCTCGTCCGCGGCGGCGGGCTGCTCGCGCTCGCGGTGGCGGCCGTGTGGCTGTCGATACGGACGTTCAGGTCGTACCAGCGGTCGGTCTAGCGACGGCCGTCGGGCGTGGCGGCGGGAGCCGGCCCGCGGCGGCCACGAGACGTCAGGCGGCCCGCTCCACGGAGGCGGGCCGTGTCCGCAGGTCCGTGCGGGCCGGACACGCTCGTGCCGGCTCACGCGGCCGGGCTCGCGCCCTCCTGCTCCGCCTCCACGCTCGCGTTCCACTCGCGCTTCGCGGCCTGCCAGCCGTCCTCGTTGTGACCGAGCCGCCAGTAGCCGGAGATCGACAGGTCCTCACGCGGGATCTGCAACTCGACGCGCAGCAGCCTGCGCAGCTCCTTCACGCCGGCCGCCTCGCCGTGCACGAACACGTGCGGGCGGCCCGCGGGGAACTCGAGCGCCCGCACGGCCTCGACGAGCTTCTCGCCGACCGGCCGCTCACCGCGGTGCAGCCAGACGACCTCGACGTCGGAGTCGATCTTCTGCTCCTCCTCGGGGCCGGTCACCTCGATGAAGGCGTGGGCCACGGCACCGGCGGGCAGCGACTCCAGGGCGGCCGCGATGGCGGGCAGGGCGCTCTCGTCGCCGGCCAGCAGATGCCAGTCGGCGGAGGGGTCGGGGGCGTACGCGCCGCCGGGGCCCATGAACCGGACAGTCTCGCCCGGCTGCACGCGCGCGGCCCACGGACCGGCCAGGCCCTCGTCGCCGTGGAGGACGAAGTCGAGGGTCAGCTCGCGGTGTTCGGCGTCCCAGTGGCGCACCGTGTACGTCCGGGTCACGGGCCACTGGTCGCGGGGGAACTCGGCCCGGACGCGCTCCAGGTCGAAGGGCTCCGGGTAGGTGACGCCCTCGGGGCCGAAGAGGAGTTTGACGTAGTGGTCGGTGCAGGCGCCCGTGGCGAACTCCGCGAGCCCCTCGCCGCCGAGCACGACGCGCTGCATGTGCGGGGTGAGCCGTTCGGTGCGGACGACCTGCGCGGAGTGGGGCTTCCGCGGCTTCCGTGCCGGACGTTCTGCCATGACGGCCTCCCAGTCATCCTTGCTTAGGTATACCTAAGTTAGCATCTCTCCCTTGGAGACGCCGTCAGGTCGCGGCTCCTGTTCGACCCGCTTCCGCGGGAGGGCCCCGTCGGGCCCGGCCGGACGTTCCCCGATGCGCAGCGACGCCTACCCGCGCCGTGCGCCCAGCGTCGTCAACAGCCGCTGCAGCGACCCGCCGAGACCCCAGCGCGCCGCCAGCGCCTCCAGCGTCTCCCCGTCCCGCGGCACGTCGGGCAGGGCGGTGCTCACCTCGGGCAGCGGCACGTCGTCGGCGACCTTGACCACCTTGGGCGCGACGGCGACGTACGGCCGCGACTCGTCCAGGCGCCTGCGCTGCGACGGCGTCAGCTTCGCCTTCGGGTCGTCGACCGCCGCCATGATCCCGGCCAGATCGCCGAACTCCGTCAGCAGCTTGGCCGCGGTCTTCTCGCCGATGCCCGGCACACCCGGCAGGCCGTCGCTCGGATCGCCGCGCAGCAGGGCCAGATCCGCGTACCCGCGCCCGTCGACCCCGTACTTCTCGCGCAGCCACGCCTCGTCCGTCAGCTGCAGCGAGCCGACGCCCTTCAGCGGGTACAGGACCCGCACCCCGCGTGCGTCGTCCACGAGTTGGTAGAGGTCGCGGTCGCCGGTGACGATGTCGACCGGGCCCTTCGCCCGCCCGGTGAACGTGCCGATCACGTCGTCCGCCTCGTACCCTGCGACGCCCACGCGCGCGATGCCGAGCGCGTCCAGGACGGCCTCGATGATCGGCACCTGCGGCGAGAGGGTGTCCGGCACCTCCTCCTCGTCCGGTCCGGTCTCGCGCACCTCGGCGACGCGGTGCGCCTTGTAGGACGGGATGAGGTCGACCCGCCACTGGGGCCGCCAGTCGGCGTCCATGCAGGCGACGAGGTCGTCGGGCCGGTGGTCCTTCACCAGCCGGTCGATGAACTCCAGCAGTCCGCGCACCGCGTTCACGGGGGTGCCGTCCGGCGCCCGCACGGAGTCCGGGACGCCGAAGTAGGCGCGGAAGTACAGCGAGGCGGTGTCGAGAAGCATCAGTCGTCCGGTCACGCCACGCATCATGCCGCACGGACGCCCCACCGACCGCCGACGACCGGGGCGAGCCCTCCGCCGCGGAGCGGGACGCGGTAGCCGCCCGGCCGAAGGGGAACAGCGGCCCTGCCGACGCGTGGGTACAGGCGGCCGATCCGGGGCAGGAAAGCCGGGCGGCGCGGTGACCTGACAGCACCGCGACCGTCGTGCGAGGGGCGGGCCGGCGTACGGCCTCCGCGGCGGCCGGCGGGGCCCGCTCCTCGTGTCGTGGTGGAGGCGCGATCGATACCCGTCCACAGCATGGATCCGGCCAACCACAGAGCGCTACGCTCAGACCCGGACCCGGCTCTCACCGGGGCCGGCGACGAGCGGGAACACGGGCGGCCGTCCGCGCATTGAACCGGTAGGCCGCGGGGCGGGTCTCCCGCCGGGGTCTGTGCGGTCCCTTCGGCTGGCGTGAACTGTGAGGTCGGACGTCACGCCGGGTGTCGTCGATGTGACAGGCCCGTGAAACGGTTTGCCGAACATGCGTAGGGTGCAGAGAACTCATCAGAGGACGTGTCCGAGGACACACGGTACCGACGAGCGAAGGAGGGAGCCGGAGCGATGGGCGACCACAAAGAACAGCCCCTGCGGGTGGGCGCGGCCGTGCGACGCCGGCGCCGCTCCCTGGAGCTCACCCTCGCCGTCGTGGCCGAGCGCAGCGGCCTCTCCGTCCCGTTCCTGAGCCAGATCGAGAACGACCGGGCGCGGCCCAGCACCAGCTCCCTGGAGAAGGTCGCCGACGCCCTGCGCACCACCGCGGTGGAACTCCTCGCCGCCGCCGACCCGGCGTGCAGCGTCGACGTCGTCCGCGCCGAGAACGCCGAGCCGGGCACGGGCGGCGGGCCGGAACCGGAGCCGGAGCCGCGCTCGCGTTCCCTGGTCCGCGGGCACCATCAGATGCACGCCTCCGAGTTCACCGGCGACCATGACGCGGGCCGCGAGTTCCAGTACCGCAACGACCAGTTGATGTACGTCGCCGACGGCGCGGTGGAGATCGAGGCGGAGGGGCGCGCCTACCGGCTGGGTCGCGGCGACACCCTGTACCTCACCGGCGGGGTCCGCCACCGCTGGCGGGCGACCGTGCCGGACACCCGTGTGGTCGTCGTCGCGGTGGCCGAGCACATCGAGGCGGTGCGGGACCGGGACCGGGGCCGGGGCCGGGGCCGCTAGTGCGGGTCGTCTCGCTGGTGCCGTCGCTGACAGAGGCGGTGGCCGCGTCCGCGCCCGGCGTCCTGGTCGGCGCCACGGACTGGTGCTCCCACCCGGCCGACCTGCACGTCGCCCGGATCGGCGGCACCAAGAACCCCGACGTGGGCCGCGTCGTGGCGCTCGCCCCCGACCTCGTGATCGCCAACGAGGAGGAGAACCGCGCGCCCGACATCGCGGCGCTGCGCGCGGCGGGCCTCGAAGTGCTGGTGACGGAGGTCCGCGATGTCGCGCAGGCCTTCCGGGAGCTGTCACGGGTGCTCCGGGCGTGCGGAGGACCCGCGCGGCCGCACTGGCTCGCCGAGGCGGAGGAGGCGTGGGCGGCGCCCGCGCCGCCCGGCCGCCGGACGGCCGTCGTGCCGGTCTGGCGCCGGCCGTGGATGGTCCTGGGCCGCGACACCTTCGCCGGGGACGTGCTGGCCCGTCTGGGCGTCCACCAGGTGTACTCCAGGCACCCCGAGCGGTACCCGCGGATGGCGGTCGAGGACCTGCTCGCCGCCGGCCCGGACCTGGTCGTCCTGCCGGACGAGCCCTACCGCTTCACCGCCGGCGACGGCCCGGAGGCCTTCCCGGGTCTGCCGTGCGCGCTGGTCAGCGGACGGCACCTGACGTGGTACGGGCCGTCACTGGCCGAGGCGCCGCGGGTGCTGGGCGGGGCGCTGCGAGCAGCCGGCCGCTGAGCAGCCCGCGGACGGTGTGCGCCGCGGCCACCCCCCAGGCGGCCACCAGGACGACGTACAGCGCGCAGGCGAGCACGTCGTAGGCGACGAGCCCGGTGTGCCGGGCCAGCGCCGCGGCCCCGGTCACACACGTGCCGACCGGGAAGGTGAACGCCCACCACGTCATCGCGAAGCCCATCCCGTGCCGGCGGGCGCGCACCACGTGCGCGGCGGCCAGGCAGAGCCAGAGCAGTGCGAACCCCATGACGGGCACCCCGTACAGCACGGCGAGCACGGCGAGACCGCGGCCGTCCGGGCCGGGCAGCACCCCCGGAGCGATCTCCGCGAACCGTGCGACGGCCGTGGTGGACTGTCCGAGCGGGCCGAGGACCAGGAACAGGGTCGGCGTCAGGACGAGCGGCAGCGGCCCGCCGGTCACCAGCCGAGCGAACACCAGCGGCAGCATGACGAACGTGCCGAGCAGACTCAGTCCGAACAGCGCGACGCACGCGAACAGCAGCGTCTCGCGCGGCTGCCCGGCCGGCAGGTGCGGCGCCAGCGACGGGCCCACCGCGGCGGACACCATGGGCGCGACCAGCGGCAGCAGCCACACCGGCGTGGCCTCGGAGGCCTCGACCCGGTGGCGTACGGCCATCAGGTACGGGACGGCGACGGCGGCCGCGAGCGCGACCGCCGTGCCCACGGTGAAGAGCACCGCGTCGAGGGCGACCGCGGCCGGCGTGCCGATCCAGTGCCGGCCGACGGTGAGCGCGCCGCCCCCGACGGCGAGCAGCGCCATCGCGAGACAGCCGTAGAACGGGGCCGTCGCCGGGTCGAGGAGATGGGCGCGGGCCTGGTCGCGGTGGTGCCGCCAGTGCAGCGCGCGGGCGGCGAGCAGGCCTGCCAGGAGCACCAGGGAGAGCGCCCAGAACGCCGTGCAGAGCACCCGCAGCCCCGGCGGCCGGACGGGAAGCGCCGCGCCCGCCGTGCCGAGGATCGCGGTGCCCATGACCGTGGCGTACCACTGCGGTCCGAGGTGACGGACGGCTCGGGCGCGCGAACAGGAGAGGGCGAACAGGGGCTGGGCGGCGGTGACCATGACTCCACGGTCGCCCGGCCGGGCACCCGCCACCAGGGACGATGACTCTATGGGGACATAAACTGGGCTTATGGGGAGTGCGGCGGGAGCGCGGGACGCGCAGGAACAGGGGTCCGGCGGCGGTTCGATCGCGCACCGCGTTCCGGACCTGGGCGCGTTGGAGCTGCTGCTGGCGGTGGCCCGGCTGGGCAGCCTCGGCGCGGCCGCGCGTGAGCTCGGCATCACGCAGCCCGCCGCGAGCAGCCGGATCCGGTCCATGGAACGTCAGTTGGGCGTGGCCCTGGTGGACCGGTCGCCCCGCGGCTCCCGCCTGACGGACGCGGGCGCGCTGGTGACGGACTGGGCACGGCGGATCGTCGAGGCGGCGGAGGCCTTCGACGCGGGCGCGCAGGCGCTGCGCGACCGCCGCGACTCACGGCTGCGGGTGGCCGCCAGCATGACCATCGCCGAGTACCTGCTGCCCGGCTGGCTGCTCGCCCTGCGCGCCGGCCGGCCGGACACCGCGGTGTCCCTGCTCGCGGGCAACTCGGCGGCCGTCGCCGAACGGCTGCTGGCCGGGGAGGCGGACCTGGGCTTCGTGGAGGGCCTCACCGTCCCGCCCGGTCTGGACTCCGCCGTGATAGCCCACGACCGTCTCATCGTGGTCGTGGCGCCCGCGCACCCGTGGGCCCGCCGTCGGCGCCCGCTGCCCGCCGCCGAACTGGCGTCGACGCCGCTGATCCTGCGGGAGAAGGGCTCCGGGACCCGTCAGGTCCTCGACACGGCCCTCGGCGGCCTGGCCCGCCCGCTGATCGAGCTGTCCTCGACGACGGCGGTGAAGGCGGCCGTGGTGAGCGGGGCGGGGCCGGCGGTCCTCTCCGAACTGGCGGTCGGCGAGGAGCTGGCGCTGCGCCGGCTCGTCGGCATCCCGGTCGAGGGAGTCTCCCTGGCCCGGGACCTCAGGGCCGTCTGGCCGACGGGCCACCGCCCCACGGGCCCGGCCCGCGAACTGCTGTCCCTCACGCGAGGCTGACGGGCCCGGCGACGGGACGTCCACGTGCGAGCCCCTCAAGGGCGGGGCGTTCGTGTGCAGGGCTTTCGTCGGCAGGACGTTCGTCGGCGGGGCGTCCGCGTGCGGGGCGTTCGTGGGCGGGAGCGCCGGGTGAGCGCCGCCGCCCGGGATGTGCGGGCGTCCGCCGGACGGGAGCCGGACGGGAGCCGGGAGGGAGCCGGGAGGGGCGGGCCGAGGGCTCCTCGCCGGGCGGGGGCGCGCGCTCAGGCCGCGGGGCGGGACGCCGCCGTCACGAGGGCGCGTACGACCCGCACGTCCTCGCCCATCTCCGGATGCCACTGCACCCCGAGGACCCATCCGGCGGAGGGCAGTTCGACGGCCTCCACGGTGCCGTCGACCGCGTGCGCCGACGGCACGAGGCCCGTGCCCAGGCGGTCCACGGCCTGATGATGGTAGGTCGGCACCAGGGCCCGCGCGTCGACGATCCCGCCGTACAGGCTGCCCGGCACCGCCTCGACCGGGTGACCGCCGAAGACGCCCTCGGCCTCGGCGTGCCCGTCGAGGTGCTGGATCAGCGTGCCGCCGAGCGCGACGTTCAGGAGTTGCATGCCGCGGCAGATGCCCAGCAGCGGGACGTCCGCCGCCAGCGCCGCCTCGATCAGGGCCAGCTCCCACGCGTCCCGTTCGGGAGCCGGCGGGCCGGTGCGGGGGTCGCGCTCGGCTCCGTAGCGGGCCGGATCGACGTCCGGTCCGCCCGCGATGACCAGACCGTCGAGGCGGGCCACGGCCGCCGCCGCGTGTTCGGGCGCGTCCGGCGGGAGCATCACGGCCAGCCCGCCGGCCCGCTGGACGAGCCTCGGATACGCCGCGGGCAGCAGCGCCGCCTCCAGCTCCCACACACGCCAGCGCGTGCCGGGCTCCAGATACGTGCTGACGCCGATCAGCGGCCTGCCGACCGCCCCGACCGCCCCGTCCGGCGACTCCGCGCCGTGCCCCGTCACCGTCATGTGTCCTCCCGGCCGACTCTCAATGGACTCCGCTCGAACCTTTGCTGACCGTCCGGCGTGCTTCAGGTCAGGAAGCCCCTGAGCAGGGCCGCCGTCCCCGCGCAGTGCTCCCGCATGATCTCCCGCGCGCCGTCCGCGTCCCGGTCCAGCACCGCCTCCACCAGCGCGGTGTGCTGTCGCTGCGAGTGTTCCAGGTTGCGCACGAGCAGCGGGATGCAGTCGAGCAGGTCGTTCACCGTGGCCCGCACGGCCGCGTACCGCGCCGTCAGCGAGGGTGAGCCGCACAGCTCGGCGAGGGTCAGATGGAGCATCGTGTCGAGTCGGCGGTAGTCGGCCGACGACGCGTTCCCCGTGGCGGCGAGGGCCTCGCGCAGCCTGCGCCCCTGCGCGTCCGTCAGACCGTGCGACGCGCACAGACCCGCCGCGCCCGTCTCCAGCACCTCCCGGAACCGCAGCACGTCCTCGACGTCGGTCTCCGCGATCCGCCGCCGCAGCTCGTCCTCGCCGCCGGCGTCCGTGCGCGGCAGGACGAAGGTTCCGCCGTACCGGCCCCGACGGGACTCGACCAGCCCCTGGTCCTGCAGGACCTTGAGCACCTCGCGCAGCGTCACCCGGCTGATCCCGAGCCGCTCCGCGAGATCCCGCTCGGCCGGCAGTCGCCCGCCCCCGGGGACCAGACCCAGTCGTACGACCTGCAGGATCTGCTCCAACGCCTCCTCGAAGCCGTTTCCGGCCCGCACCGGCCGCAGCACCGGTGTCAGCCGGTCGTCCGGTGCGCCGTCAGCGTTCACCGACATCAGGCCGCGCCCCCTTCCCAAGCAATGGTTCTCCGCAATACCTTATGGCTCCCGGCCCGCCCGAAGAAGACGAGGGAGCCGGGGAAGCCGAAGGAGGCCCTTCCCGTGGCAGACCGCACACCCCCGCTCGGCGTCGAGGAGCTGCGGGCCCTCGTGGCGAGCGGTGAGATCGACACCGTCGTCCTCGCCTTCCCCGACATGCAGGGGCGCCTGCAGGGCAAACGGTTCGCCGCCGGGTTCTTCCTCGACGAGGTGCTTCGGCACGGCACCGAGGGCTGCAACTACCTCCTTGCCGTCGACACGGAGATGAACACCGTCGACGGGTACGCCATGTCGTCCTGGGAGCGAGGCTACGGCGACTTCGCGATGCACCCGGACCTGGCCACCCTGCGCCGAGTGCCCTGGAACGCCGGAACCGCGATGCTGATCGCCGACCTCGCCTGGAACGACGGCTCCCCGGTGGTCGCCGCCCCGCGCCAGATCCTGCGCCGGCAGCTGGAACGCCTCGCGGAGCACGGCTTCACCGCCCAGGTCGGCACCGAGCTGGAGTTCATCGTCTTCAAGGACAGCTACGAGGCCGCCTGGGACGCGAACTACCGCGGGCTCACCCCGGCCAACCAGTACAACATCGACTACTCGGTCCTCGGCACCGGCCGCATCGAGCCGCTGCTGCGCCGCATCCGCAACGAGATGGCCGGCGCCGGCCTCACCGTCGAGTCGGCCAAGGGCGAGTGCAACCCCGGCCAGCACGAGATCGCGTTCCGCTACGACGAGGCCCTGATCACCTGCGACCAGCACGCCGTCTACAAGACCGGCGCCAAGGAGATCGCCGCCCAGGAGGGCGTGTCCCTCACCTTCATGGCCAAGTACAACGAGCGCGAGGGCAACTCCTGCCACATCCATCTCTCGCTCACCGACGCGGAGGGCGCAGGCGTGATGGCCGGCACGCCCGACGACCCGGACGGCATGTCCGAGGTCATGCGGTACTTCCTCGCCGGACAGCTGGCCGCCCTGCGCGACTTCTCCCTCCTCTACGCCCCCAACATCAACTCCTACAAGCGGTTCCAGCCCGGCTCCTTCGCCCCGACCGCCGTCGCCTGGGGGCACGACAACCGCACCTGCGCGCTGCGGGTCGTCGGCCACGGCCGCTCGACGCGCTTCGAGAACCGGCTGCCCGGCGGCGACGTGAACCCGCACCTCGCCGTCGCCGGTCTGGTGGCGGCCGGGCTGTACGGCATCGAGCACAAGCTGGAGCTGCCCGAGGCCTGCGCCGGCAACGCCTACGCCGGCGACTACGCGCACGTCCCCACCACGCTCCGCGAGGCCGCAGAGCTCTGGTCGGCCAGCCCGATCGCGCTGGCCGCCTTCGGGGAGGAGGTCGTCGCCCACTACCGCAACATGGCACGCGTCGAGCTCGAGGCCTTCGACGCCGCCGTCACCGACTGGGAGCTGCGCCGCTCCTTCGAACGTCTGTGAAAGGTCCCGCCTTGTCCCACCCGCACGAGCAGTCCCCGCACCAGCAGTCCCCGCACGAGCTGATCGTGCTCAACCCGGCCACCGAGGAGGTCGTCGCCGTCGTCCCGGCCGCCGACGCGGCCGACGTGGACCGCGCGGTGGCCCGGGCGGGCGCCGCGCAGACCGCCTGGGCCGCGGCGGCCCCCGCCGACCGCGCCCGTCTGCTGCGCCGCTTCGCCGACGTGGTCGACGCGCACGTCGAGGAACTGGCGCTGCTCGAGGTCCGCGAGGCCGGCCACCTCCTCGGCAACGCCCGCTGGGAGGCCGGCAACGCCCGCGACCTGCTGCTCTACGCGGCGGGCGGCGTCGAACGGCTCCTGGGCAGCCAGATCCCCGTGTCCGGCGGCTGGAACGTCACCTTCCACGAGCCGCTCGGCGTGGTCGGTGTGATCGCCCCGTGGAACTTCCCCATGCCGATCGCAGCCTGGGGCGCCTTCCCGGCCCTCGCGGCGGGCAACGCGGTCGTCCTCAAGCCCGCCGAGACCACCCCGCTCACCGCCCTGCGGCTGGCCGAACTCGCCCTGGAGGCCGGCCTGCCCGAGCATCTCCTCCAGGTGCTGCCGGGCCACGGCGCGGTCGCCGGACGGGCCCTCGTCGACCACCCGGACGTCGCGAAGATCGTGTTCACCGGCTCCACCCGCACCGGCCGCGAGGTCATGGAGCGCTGCGCCCGGCAGGTCAAGCCGGTCACCCTGGAACTCGGCGGCAAGAGCCCGAACATCGTGTTCGCCGACGCCGATCTGAAGACCGCCGTCGACCCGTACTCCTTCCTCGACAACTCCGGCCAGGACTGCTGCGCACGCACCCGGATCCTCGTCCAGGAGTCGGTGTACGACGAGGTGGCCGACCACCTGGCACGGGAACTCGCCGCGGTGGTGGTCGGCGACCCGGCCGACGAGGCCACCCGGATGGGTCCGCTGATCTCCCGTCAGCAGGTGGACCGCGTACGGTCGTTCGTGCCGGACGACGCCCGGGCGCTGCGCGGCGGCGCCCCCGACGGCCCCGGGTTCTGGTTCCCGCCGACCGTGCTCACCGGCGAACGGCCCGACTCCCCGGCCGCCCGCGAGGAGATCTTCGGACCCGTCGCCGTGCTGCTCCCCTTCACCGACGAGGCGGACGCGGTCCGGCTGGCCAACGACACCCCCTACGGCCTCTCCGGCTCCGTCTGGACCCGGGACGTCGGCCGCGCGCTGCGCGTCTCGCGTGCCGTGCGCGCCGGGAACCTGTCCGTCAACTCCCACTCCAGCGTCCGCTACTGGACCCCGTTCGGCGGCTACAAGCAGTCCGGCGTCGGCCGTGAGCTGGGCCCGGACGCCCTGACCGCCTTCACCGAAACCAAGAACGTCTTCATCAGCACGGAGGGCCCCGCACAGTGACGTCATCCACCCCCCTGCCCGACGAGAACATCTGCCGCCGCCTGGTGGGCCGCACGGCCGTCGTCACCGGCGCCGGCAGCGGCATCGGCCTCGCCACCGCGCGCCGGCTCGCCTCCGAGGGCGCGCACGTCGTCTGCGGCGACGTCGACGAGACCCGCGGCAAGGCCGCCGCCGAGGAGGTCGGCGGGATCTTCGTGAAGGTCGACGTCACCGACCCCGAGCAGGTCGAGGCGCTGTTCCGGACGGCGTTCGACACCTACGGCAGCGTGGACGTCGCCTTCAACAACGCGGGCATCTCCCCGCCCGACGACGACTCCATCCTGGAGACCGGACTGGAGGCCTGGCGGCGCGTCCAGGAGGTCAACCTCACCTCCGTCTACCTGTGCTGCAAGGCCGCCATCCCCTACATGCGCCGGCAGGGCCGCGGCTCCATCATCAACACGGCGTCCTTCGTGGCACGGATGGGTGCGGCGACCTCGCAGATCTCGTACACGGCGTCCAAGGGCGGCGTCCTCGCCATGTCCCGCGAACTCGGCGTGCAGTTCGCCCGGGAGGGCATCCGCGTGAACGCCCTGTGCCCCGGACCGGTCAACACCCCTTTGCTGCAGGAGCTGTTCGCCAAGGACCCAGAGCGGGCCGCCCGCCGCCTCGTCCACATCCCCGTCGGCCGGTTCGCCGAGGCCGAGGAGATCGCCGCCGCCGTCGCCTTCCTGGCCAGCGACGACTCCTCGTTCGTCAACGCCAGCGACTTCCTGGTGGACGGCGGGATCTCCGGGGCGTACGTGACCCCGCTGTAGGACTCCGGCGGCCCGGGGCGGCGGTCGGCGGCGGTCAGAGGAAGGTGTGACCCTCGCCCCGGTAGGTCGGCACGGTCGCCGTCACGGCGTCCCCCTCGACGAGGTGCAGCATCTCGAACCGTTCGCACAGCTCGCCGGCCTTCGCGTGCCGGAACCACACCTTGTCGCCGATCAGCAGATCGTCGGCGGGGGAGCCGAGCAGCGGGGTCTGCACCTCGCCGGGGCCCTCCTGGGGGTCGTAACGCAGACCCTCGGGGAGGTAGGGCACCGGGAGCCGGTCGGGCCCGGCCGCACCGGAGGCCGGGTAGCCGCCGCCGAGGACGGTCACCACCCCGACGCCTGGCCTGCGCACGACGGGCATGGCGAACAGCGCGGCCGGACGCCCGCTGAACGACGTGTAGTTGTCGAAGAGCCGCGGCACGTACAGCCCGGAGCCGGCCGCGATCTCCGTGACCGCGTCCTCCGCGGCGGTGTGCTGCACACTGCCCGTGCCGCCGCCGTTGACGTACTCCAGGTCCGGCACGACGGCCCGCACCGCGCGCACCACGGCCGCACGCCGCTCGGCGAGCTCCCGCCGGGCGGTGGCCTGCATCAGCCGGATCGCCCGGGAGCGCAGGGGCCGCCCGGCGACGGCGTCGCCGACCCCGGCGATGTGCCCCTCGTACGCCATGATCCCCACCAGCCGGAAACCGGGCCGCCGTGCCACCGCCCGCGCCACGTCGGCGACCTGGGCGGGGGTGTGCAGCGGCGAGCGCAGTGCGCCGACCCGGAACCGGCCGCCGAGCAGCTTCAGCGAGGTGTCCAACTCCAGGCAGACGCGGACGACTTCGGTGCCGCCGGCCCGCGCCGCGTCGATGAGGTCGAGCTGGGCGACGTCGTCGACCATGACGGTGACGGCGGCGGCGAGCTTGGGATCGGCGGCCAGTTCGGCATAGGAGCCGCGGTCGGCCGACGGATACGCGAGGAGGATGTCGTCGAAGCCCGAGCGGGCCAGCCACAGCGACTCGGCGAGGGTGAACGACATGATCCCCGCGAAGCCGTCCATCGCCAGGACGCGTTCCAGCAGCGTTCGGCAGCGCACGGATTTGCTCGCGACCCGGATCGGCTTGCCGCCGGCCCGGCGGACCAAATCCTCGGCGTTCGCGTCGAAGGCGTCCAGGTCCACAAGGGCGAGCGGGGCGTCGAGATGGGCGGTGGCCCGGTCGTACCGGGCCCGGTCGGCGGCGCGCGCAGTCATGAGGGAAGCCTGCCAGACAGGATTACCGCAGGGTAGGGGGACGTTCCGGGCTAATGCCCCGGGGGCCGCCGACTGGTTCCCGCTCGACCGGCGACAAGCCGTAGAGTGACGCGCACGTACGGAGGAACGGCTCCGGCCGGACAGCCGCGTCGGGATGCCGGTCCGCCCGCGCGGGTATGCCTGCCCGCGACGGACGACCCGGTCGCGCCGGATCGCCCGGGCGAACCGACGGCCCGCGTACGAGAACGACGGCCCGGGGAACGAGGAAACGGGGGGTGCATGAGCACGGAAGCACGCCGCGCCTCGGTCCCCTCGCACCCTGACGTCCCCCCGCAACCGGACGTCCCTCCCCACCCCGGCGTCCCGCCGCGTCCGAGCGCCCCGCCCCGCCCGGCCCAGCCGCCCGCCCCCGTCCCGGCGGACGGCCCCGACGCGTCGGACACCGCGGCCGCCCGCGCGAGGACCGTCCCCCCGGCCGGCCCCGGCCGACCGCCTCAGGAGCCCCCGCGGCGCCCGGCGCCCGACCGTGAGGAACGCGAAGCCGCGCCACGGGCGACGACCGACGCGGCCGGACGGCGGTCCACGCACCGGACGGCCCCCGCTCCCGGGGCGCCGGCGCCCGAAACCCGGGACACGGGCTCGGCCGGGGACGGCGGCACGCCCGCCTCCGCGGACACCGCTCCCGCCGGCCCCGCCCCCCGCTTCACCACCCTGCGGGCCCAGCACACGGACGCCATGTCCCCGCCCCCGCCCCCCGCGTCGGCCCGCTTCCCCGACGCCCCGCCCCCGCCGAGCCGCCCCGCGCAGCCCCCACGGTCCGACGACACCGCGAGGCCCGCGTCGACCGAGGAGCGCCCGCCCGCCGTCCCCCGTCCCGCCCCACCCCACGACTTCCGTCGCGCCCCGCGCCAGGCGAGGCCGGCGTCCCGCCTCACGGACGGCCAGGGCACCGCCGGCACGGCCACCCCGCGCCCCTTCACCACGGGCTTCTTCCGCCCCGCGGGCCCGTCCCCCCGCCCCACGCCCCCGGCCGCCCCGAGCCCCACAGCCGCCGAACCCCCGCACCCCCCGACCGGTGGGCCCCAGCGCCCTCCGGCCGGCGCCACCCGGCCCTCCACAACCGCCGAGCCGTCGCGCCCCGCGCCCGGTGGTACCAGGCCTCCCGCGGCCGGTGAGCCGTGGGGCCCCACAACCGGTGAGCCGTCGCGCCCCGCGCCCGGTGGACCCAGGCCTGGCACAGCTGCCGAGCCTCCGTACCCCAGCACCGGTGGCACCCGGCCTCCCGCGGCCGGTGAGCCGTCGCGCCCGGCGACCGGTGGGCCCGGGCCTCACGCAGCCGCCGAACCCCCGCACCCCCCGACCGATGGGCCCCAGCACCCTCCGGCGGGCGCCACGACCGGGGGCACACGGCCTTCCGCAGCCGCCGAGTCGTCGCGACCCGCGGCCGGTGATGCTCGGCGCTCCCCGTCCGTCGAGGCCTCGCGTCCCCCGGTCGGTGACAGCACGCCCGCCGCCCCTGCCGACGGGCCGGACGCCCGCAGCGGGCCGTCCGGTCAGGCCGCCGGCCCCACCGCCGGCCCAGGTCCCTTCCGGCCCTTCGACCCCGCCCCTCGGCCCGTTCGGTCGGACGCCTCTGGCACCACCCCTCCGGCCGCCCCGCGCCCCGCCGACGGCGACGACCCACGCGCCTCGGACCGGCAGGGTCCGCGGCCTGCCCCCGGTGGGTGGGACGACCCGTGCCCCGCCGGTGCCGAGAGCGCCCGTTCCGCCGGTGGCGGGAGTGTGCACACGTCCGACCGAGCCTGGACGCCGCTCCCGCGGGACTGGGTGCCCGCGCCGGAGGCGTCCCGCGCCGGCTTCCCGAGCGTCCCGCAGCCGGACGACGGACCGGCGTGGAGTCCCGCCGCCGCCCTGCGGCAACCCGACTTCGCCGTGCCGCCCCCGTCCGCGCCCCCCGCGCCGGAGGCTCCACGGCGGCCCGAGACGGCTCCCGACGCGGCGGGCGGACCCGACCCGTCCCTCTCCTGGAGCGCTCCCATGTCCCCGGGCGGCGGCCACGGCGCCCGGCGGCCCGTGGTGACGTTCGGGCGGCCCGAGGGATACCGCGACACGCCCTGGATCCTCGGCCGACGGGGACGCACCGCCGCGGCCGCCGTGTGCGTCGTCCTCGGGCTCGGCCTCATCGGCGGTGCCCTGACCGGCAGTTGGCTCGTCGGAGGCTCGGGGGACGGCGCCGATCGCAGTGCCTACGTCACCGCCGGCGGCCTGTGGCACAACGTGCCCGTGGACCGGCTGTTCCCGCCCACGGTGGACGGGCAGGGCGCCGGTCCCGGCGGCGCCGACCGCGCCTGGACGCGGATCGCCGTCGCCCCGGACGGCGGCTGTGCCGACGCCTTCGATCCCCTGCTGACGAAGGTCCTCGCCCCGGTCGGCTGCGAGCGGCTGCTGCGGGCCACCTACACCGACGCCACCCAGAGCTATGTGACCACCGTCGGCCTGCTGTTCACCAAGGCGGACGCGCCCGCCATGCGCTCCCTCGACGCCCGCGTCACGAAGGAGGGCCTGGCGAGGCGGGCGGATCTGATGCCCCGTCCGTACGCCGCGAAAGGCACCGTGGCCGCCGCCTTCGGCGACAGGCAGCGCGCCGCGTGGACGCTCTCCGTGCTGACGGACGCGCCGGTCGTCGTGTACGCCGTCTCCGGCTGGGCCGACGGCCGCACCGTGGACACCCCGCAGCCCGCTCCCGTCGCCACCGCGACCGGCGCCACGACCGCCCCCGCCCAGGCGGGTCTCGGCAACGAGGCACAGGGCCTCGCCGACCGCATCGAACGCGGACTGCGCAAGACCGTCGTCACGCCGCCCTCGGAGCAGCCCTCATGAGCCGACGCACCACCGCCCGCAGGGCGGGCCTCCTCAGCTGCCTGCTCGCGTGCTCCGTCGCGTTCCTGCCGGCCGCCCAGGCCCACGCCGACGGCATCCGCGCCCAGCAGTGGGCCCTGACCGCCCTGCACACCGAGCAGGCCTGGCAGACCACCAAGGGGAAGGGCGTCACGGTCGCGGTCCTGGACACCGGCGTCGAGGCCGACCACCCCGACCTCGTCGGCAACGTCCTCACCGGAAAGGACCTCGTGGGCTTCGGCGCCGCGCGCGGCGACCGCGCCTGGGCCCGTCACGGCACCGCCATGGCCAGCATCATCGCCGGTCACGGCCATGGCTACGGCGACGGCGACGGTGTGCTCGGCGTCGCGCCGGAGGCGAAGATCCTCCCCGTCCGCGTGATCCTCGAGGACGGCGACCCCCAGCGCACCAAGGCCCGCAACACCCGCGGCAACGCCCTCGCCGAGGGCATCCGCTGGGCCGCCGACCAGGGCGCCGACGTCATCAACCTCTCCCTCGGCGACGACTCCGCCTCGGCGCATCCGGAACCCGCCGAGGACGAGGCCGTCCAGTACGCGCTGAAGAAGGGGTCGGTCGTCGTCGCCTCGGCCGGCAACGGCGGCGAGAAGGGCGACCACATCTCCTACCCGGCCGCCTACCCGGGCGTCATCGCCGCGACCGCCGTCGACCGCTACGGCACCCGCGCGTCCTTCTCCACCCGCCGCTGGTACGCCACGGTCAGCGCGCCCGGCGTCGACGTCGTCATCGCCGATCCGGACCACAAGTACTACCAGGGCTGGGGGACCAGCGCGGCCTCCGCGTTCGTCTCGGGGGCGGTGGCGCTGGTCAAGGCCGCCCACCCCGGTCTGACCCCGGCGCAGATCAAGAAGCTCCTGGAGGACACCGCCCGCAACGCCCCGAACGGCGGCCGCGACGACTCCCGCGGGTACGGCTTCATCGACCCGGCCGCGGCGATCAGGACCGCGGGCCGCCTCGCGCCCGAGAACCTGCAGTCCGCGGCCTACGGCGAGCGGTACTTCGGCTCCGGGCCGGAGGAGCCGAAGGCGGACGACACGACGTCGAGCTGGGCCGGGCTGCTCGCGGGCGGCGCCGGGGGCGTGCTGTCGGTGACGGCGGTCCTGCTGTGGCGGGGCCGCCGAGAACGCGACCCGCACGAGCCCTACGAGGTTCTCTAGCCGTCCCCGTGAGCACAGACAGGGCCGGGCCCCGGCCCGGTACGGCTACCCGGCGGCGGAAGCGGAGCCGGACACCGCCGGCGCCGACGGCGTCGGTGACCCGGACGCCGATCCCGCGGCGTCGCCGCCCGCGACGACCCCCACCGCCGCCTTCGCCACCGTCTCCACCAGGGAGATCCCCGCGGCCTGCGTGGCGTTGCCGTTCGACAGCACGGACACCAGGTAGTCGCGGCCGCCGGCGGTCACCCGCCCGATGCTGTCGACGTCCCACAGCCCGGTCGTGCTGCGCGCCAGCCAGCCGTTCTTCAGCGCCCACGAGGAGCCCTCGGCCGCGGCCGAGACGCCCCACCGCTGGCCCGGGGCGATCCGTCCCATCAGGCCCTGCAGATACGACCGCGACGTCTCGCTCAGTTCCGACGAGTCGCCGAACACCTGTTGCAGCAGCGTGAGTTGGTCGGCGGCCGTGGTCTGGGTCAGTCCCCACAGCATGTCCTCGCCGCCCGCGGTGTCCGTCAGCCCGAACCGCTCGTTCGCCGCGTCGAGTCCCTGGGCCTGCCCGATGCTCCGCCACAGTGCCGACGCCGAGTCGTTGTCGCTGTTCTCGATCATCGCGGCGGCGTACGCCTTCTCGGCCGCCGTGAGGTGACGGTCGGCGTCCTGCGCCTGCAGCAGCAGAGCCGCCAGGATGTCCACCTTCACGATGCTCGCCGTGTCGAAGGCGCCCTCGCCGTACACGGCGGTGTCCCTGGAGTCCACGGCGAGCACCGCCACGGACACGGCGGCCCGGCCCGGCACGGTCACCGACTTCATCGCCGACGTCAGCAGCGCGTCGTGGTCCTTCCCGGGTACCGCCACGGGCTCCACCGCCACCTCCCCGCCTCCCGTTCCGGACGCCGAGCCGGACGGCGGCGTCGTCGTCGTTGCAGGGGACGACGATACGGCTCCCGCACGCGGGAGCGACTGCTTCTTCACGTAGACGGTCCCGCCCGCCGTCACCCCGAGGACGGCCGCCACGGCGAGCGCGACCGGGAGGAACGGACGGCGCCGGGAGGGACGAGCGCGGCGACTGCGACGTGCTCCGGAGGACTCCATGCCCGCGATGCTGGAGGCGGTGACTGTGCGGACCGTGGGGCCGGCGTAAGAGCTGCCTCAGCGGGGACTGAGAATCCCGTGAAAGCGGTCACCGCCGTGTTTCCGGCCCGGCCCGAGGCCGGCGGCGTCCCCCCGATAGGGTCGACGACCGTGGCGAACAAGAACATTCCCGACCCCGGATTCTCCGACGACGACGGCTCGGCCGACCCCCGGCTGAGCGCGGCGCTCGCCGCCTGGGCCGAGGATCGCAGCGCCGTGGGACCTGTGCTGGAGGCCCTCAGCGGCGCCCGGCTCCTGGTGCCCGTGGTGGCCGTCCTCGGCGAGGTGGAGGAGGACGAGAACGGACTGCGCCGCGAGAAGACCAGCGACATGGCCGTTCCGACCCTGAAGGCCGGTGCGCGCACCGCCCTGCCCGCCTTCAGCTCCACCGACACCCTCGCCCGCTGGGACCCCGAGGCCCGCCCGGTGGCCGTTCCCCTGCACCAGGCGCTGCAGGCGGCCGCGCACGAGAAGGCGGACACGCTCGTCCTCGACCTGGCCGGACCGGTGCCGTTCGAACTGACCGGGCCGGCGCTCCTGGCGCTCGCGGAGGGCCGCACCTCCATCGACCCGCTCGCCGACCCGGCGGTCGTCGCCGCGGTCCGGGCCGCCGTCGCCGCCGGACCGGAGGTCGTCCGCGCCCACCTCGGACCGGGCGGGGCGGACGGCATCCTGGCCCTCGTGCTCGACCCGTCGGCCGATCCGGCCGAGGCCGCCCGGGCGGTTGCCCGTCGGCTGGCCGCCGACGAGACGCTGAGGGCCCGCCTGGTGCGCGGTCTCGACCTGGCACTGCTGCCGGCCGGGTCCACGCCCCCGGGCGAGCCCCTGTACGTCCGCGGATGAACCGTCCGCGGATCGAACCGTCCGCGGATCAGCCGTAGATCGGGCCCGTGTACTTCTCGCCCGGGCCCTGCCCCGGCTCGTCCGGCACGACCGACGCCTCGCGAAACGCCAGCTGCAGCGACTTCAGGCCGTCGCGCAGCGGCGCGGCGTGGAAGGAGCTGATCTCGGTGGTGCTCGCGTCCAGCAGCCCGGCGAGGGCGGTGACCAGCTTGCGGGCCTCGTCCAGGTCCTTGTACTTGTCGCCCTCCTCGGTCAGCCCGAGTTTCACGGCGGCGGCGCTCATCAGGTTCACGGCGACCGTCACGATCACCTCGACGGCGGGGACCTCGGCGATGTCGCGGGTCATGTCGTCGAAGTCGGGGGAGCCGGCCGCATCGCCGGGAGAGGTGTCACTCATGCCCCACACGATAGGACCCGCCGCACGCCCCCTTGACAGCAGGAGGCGGGCGACCGCTGATTAGCGCCCGCCTGTCCGAGCTGCTAATCTCGTGTCACGACCGGTCGGACACGCGTGCCATCCAGCAGGCGGACCCGGCCCACAAGTGGAGGCTCCGAACTCCCACCCGATCGTCCCTCGAGGACGGCGGGTCACCCCGGTCAGGCGGTCACCATCGTTCCGTACGGACGATGGAATCGCCCGGTAGTGCGCCCCGCGATCCTCGCGGCGGTGCTCCGGTAGTGCTTGGAGCCCCGCATGTGATCGTTCGGGGCATTTTTTGTGCGTCGACGTGGTTGAAAACATATCGAACACAGACGTTACGTGGCTGTCCGCCAGACTGCCGTGTGGTGCTACCGAGGAGGATCCATCAGCACCGAGCCCCGCATCAACGACCGGATTCGCGTTCCCGAAGTGCGACTTGTCGGTCCCAGTGGCGAGCAGGTCGGCATCGTGCCGCTTGCCAAGGCACTGGAGCTTGCGCAGGAGTACGACCTCGACCTGGTCGAGGTGGCGGCGAGCGCACGCCCGCCGGTCTGCAAGCTCATGGACTACGGGAAGTTCAAGTACGAGTCGGCCATGAAGGCCCGTGAGGCGCGCAAGAACCAGGCGCACACGGTCATCAAGGAAATGAAGCTCCGGCCGAAGATCGACCCGCACGACTACGACACCAAAAAGGGTCACGTCGTCCGGTTCCTCAAGCAGGGCGACAAGGTCAAGATCACGATCATGTTCCGCGGCCGCGAGCAGTCCCGCCCCGAACTGGGCTACCGACTGCTGCAGCGTCTCGCGGAGGACGTCCAGGACCTCGGGTTCATCGAGTCGAACCCGAAGCAGGACGGCCGCAACATGATCATGGTCCTCGGTCCGCACAAGAAGAAGACCGAGGCCATGGCCGAGGCCCGTCAGGCGCAGGAGGCCCGCAAGGCCGAGGCGAAGGCCAACCCGGGCCGTTCGCAGAACGCCGCGGACGCCGACGCCGTGAACGCCGAGGCAGACGTCGAAGCAGACGTCGAGGCCCCTGCCGAGGCTTCCGCCGAGGCGTGATCCACGGGGCGCGAGTCCCGAGGGCGTATCCGATACAAGCGACGTTCCACCGTGCCCGGTTTTACGACCGGGCACCGGAACGCCACCGACGAGGAGAGAACGGCGCTATGCCGAAGAACAAGTCGCACAGCGGTGCCAGTAAGCGCTTCAAGATCACCGGCTCCGGCAAGGTGCTCCGTGAGCGCGCCGGCAAGCGCCACCTGCTCGAGCACAAGTCGTCCCGCGTGACGCGTCGCCTCACCGGCAACGCCGAGATGGCCCCGGGCGACGCCGCGAAGATCAAGAAGCTTCTCGGCAAGTGACGTCAGGCGCAACCATCGCGTCTGATCCCTGACCGGGACCCAATCGTTTCCGGGTCGTGTGAGTCCAACCGCGGCCCCGCTACAAGGAGTTAACAAGTGGCACGCGTCAAGCGGGCAGTCAACGCCCACAAGAAGCGCCGGGCGATCCTCGAGGCGGCCTCCGGCTACCGCGGTCAGCGTTCGCGCCTGTACCGCAAGGCCAAGGAGCAGGTCACCCACTCGCTGGTCTACAACTACAACGACCGCAAGAAGCGCAAGGGCGACTTCCGTCAGCTGTGGATCCAGCGCATCAACGCTGCGGCCCGCCAGAACGGCATGACGTACAACCGCCTCATCCAGGGTCTGAAGGCCGCGAACATCGAGGTCGACCGCAAGATCCTGGCCGAGCTGGCCGTGAACGACGCCACCGCGTTCGCCGCGCTGGTCGAGGTCGCGCAGAAGGCCCTCCCCGCGGACGTGAACGCGCCCAAGGCCGCGTGACGCTGCGCTGGCTCTGAGCCGACGTGACTGGACCCGCAGGTTTTCTGACCTGCGGGTCCTTTGCTGCTGACGCCCGCCGAGGCCGTCCGTTCGGGTGCGGGCCGCCGGTCGCCGGTCGCGCAGTTCCCCGCGCCCCAGGTCGGATCACTCGCGCCGGCCGAAAGTCAATTGAGTTGCGAAGGTGAACATGCCCCCCGCCAGCCCCGAGCTGATCTCCCCCCGCTCCCCGCGCGTCTCCGCCGCCCGGCGGCTCGCCAGGCGGAACTTCCGGGGCAAGGAGCGGCTCTTCCTCGCGGAGGGACCGCAGGCCGTGCGGGAGGCGGCCGCGCACCGGGCCGACGGCGAGGCGACGCTGGTGGAGCTGTTCGCCACCGTCGAGGCCGCCGAACGCCATGCCGGCATCATTGCCGAGGCCCGCGCCGCCGGCGCCCGGGTGCACCTGGCCGCCGAGCAGGTCATCGAGGACGTCTCCACCACCGTCACCCCGCAGGGTCTCGTCGGGATCTGCCGGTTCGTGGACACGCCGTTCGAGGACGTGCTCGCCGCCCGGCCGAAGCTCGTCGCCGTCCTGGCCCATGTGCGCGACCCCGGCAACGCCGGCACCGTGCTGCGCTGCGCGGACGCCGCGGGCGCCGAGGCCGTCGTGCTGACCGACGCCTCGGTGGACCTCTACAACCCCAAGGCCGTCCGGGCCTCCGTCGGCTCCCTCTTCCATCTGCCCGTCGCCGTCGGCGTCCCCGTCGAGCAGGCCGTGGCCGGACTGAGGGCGGCCGGGGTGCGCGTCCTCGCCGCCGACGGCGCGGGCGACCACGACCTCGACGACGAGCTCGACCGGCGGGCCATGGGCGGCCCCACCGCCTGGGTGTTCGGCAACGAGGCCTGGGGGTTGCCGGAGGAGACGCGGGCTCTCGCGGACGCCGTCGTGCGCGTTCCGATCCACGGAAAGGCCGAGAGCCTGAACCTCGCGACCGCAGCCGCCGTATGTCTCTACGCATCGGCCCGTGCACAGCGCGCCTCCGGAGGGTGCCGCTCCGTCACCGCCAGCTAGTAGGGTGACGTGCTCGGGGCTCCTCGTCTGGGAGGTGGGGTACGGGGATGAGTGTCGGCACGAACAGCGCACCGGGAGCGGCCCGATCCGCCGGTGACCTGGCCGAACTCGGCATAGACCCCGACGACCTGCCCGACGGGCTCGTCGTCGCCGACGAGCACGGGCACGTCGTCTGCTTCAACGCCGCGGCGCAGCGCATCACCACCGTCGCCGCCGCGGACGCCCTCGGACAGCGCCTCGACAAGGCCCTGCCGCTGGAGGACCTCGAAGGCCGCCGCTGGTGGCAGCTCACCGACCCCTACGGCGGCCTCGCCATCCGCGTCGGCCAGCCCGAGCGCAACCTGCTGCTGCCGGGCGGCCGCGAGGTGCTCGTCTCGGTGCGCTACGTCCGCACCGAACCCACCGGCCCCGTCCGCCGGGTCGTCGTCTCGATCCGCGACACCGAGGCCCGCCGCCGCACCGAACGCAGCCACGCCGAGCTGATCGCCACCGTCGCCCACGAGCTGCGCTCGCCCCTGACCTCGGTCAAGGGCTTCACCGCCACCCTGCTCGCCAAGTGGTCGCGGTTCACCGACGACCAGAAGCGGCTGATGCTGGAGACCGTCGACGCCGACGCCGACCGGGTCACCCGTCTCATCGCCGAACTGCTCGACATCTCGCGCATCGACTCGGGGCGGCTGGAGGTGCGCCGCCAGCCCGTCGACATGGGCGCCGCCGTGGGACGGCACATCCAGGCCTACGTGGCCGCCGGACAGCCCGCCGACCGGTTCCTGCTGCGCATCGAGCAGCCGCTGCCCGCCCTGTGGGCCGACCCCGACAAGGTCGACCAGGTCCTCAGCAACCTCATCGAAAATGCCGTGCGCCACGGCGAGGGAACCGTCACCATTGACGTCACGCCCGCCGCGTCTCCCCGTGAGGGGGAGGAGACCGGGACCTCGGTCACCGTGAGCGACGAGGGCGCAGGCATCCCGGAGGACTCCATGAACCGCGTGTTCACCCGCTTCTGGCGGGGCAGCAAGCGCGGCGGCACGGGCCTTGGGCTGTACATCGTCAAGGGCATCGTCGAAGCCCACGGCGGTGTCATCACGGTCGGTCGCGCTGCGGGCGGCGGCGCGGAGTTCCGATTTACGTTGCCCGTGAGCACCCCGGCGTACCTCACCTGAGAACGGCCGGGCGGCCCGCGGGCGCGTTCGCACACCTCCACCCCGTTAGACTCGGCCATTGGCACCTTTGTGTCCCAGGGACGGCCCTCTGACCTCTGCATGAGTCGGTGACGGGGACCTTCAGCCAGACAATCGGAAGACACGGGAAGAGATGTCGGCACCGAATAAGTCGTACGACCCGGTAGAGGTCGAGGCCTTGAAACCGGAAGAGATCGAGCGCATGCGGGACGAGGCGCTCGCCGCCTTCGCCGCCGCGGACTCCCTCGACGCGCTCCAGGAGGCCAAGGTCGCCCACACCGGCGGCGCCTCCCCGCTGGCCCTGGCCAACCGCGAGATCGGCGCGCTGCCGCCGCACGCCAAGGCCGCCGCCGGCAAGCTGGTCGGCCAGGCCAGGGGCGCCGTGAACAAGGCCCTCGCCACGCGCCAGGAAGAGCTGGAGGCCGAGCGCGACCAGCGTGTCCTGGTCGAGGAGGCGGTGGACGTCACACTGCCCTACGACCGCGTGCCGGCCGGCGCCCGCCACCCGCTCACCACACTGTCGGAGCGCATCGAGGACGTCTTCGTGGCCATGGGCTACGAGGTCGCCGAGGGCCCGCAGGTCGAGGCCGAGTGGTTCAACTTCGACGCCCTCAACATCGGTCCTGACCACCCGGCCCGCGGCGAGGCCGACACCTTCTTCGTGCAGGGCCCCGACGGCGGCACCGAGTCCGGCGTCGTGCTGCGCACCCACACCTCGCCCGTGCAGATCCGCTCGCTGCTGTCGCGCGAGCTGCCGGTGTACGTGATCTGCCCCGGCCGCGTGTACCGCACCGACGAGCTGGACGCCACCCACACCCCGGTCTTCCACCAGGTGGAACTGCTCGCCGTCGACGAGGGCCTCACCATGGCCGACCTCAAGGGCACCCTGGACCACATGGTCCAGTCGCTGTTCGGCGAGGGCATGAAGACCCGGCTGCGGCCGAACTTCTTCCCCTTCACCGAGCCGTCCGCCGAGATGGACATGGTCTGCTACGTCTGCCGCGGCGAGTCCGTCGGCAACCCCGACCGGCCGTGCCGCACCTGCTCCAGCGAGGGCTGGATCGAGCTGGGCGGCTGCGGCATGGTCAACCCCAAGGTGCTGGCCGCCTGCGGCGTCGACCCGGAGAAGTACAGCGGGTTCGCGTTCGGGTTCGGCATCGAGCGGATGCTGATGTTCCGCCACAACGTCGAAGACATGCGAGACATGGTCGAGGGTGACGTCCGGTTCACCCGGCCGTTCGGGATGGAGATCTGATGCGGGTCCCGCTTTCCTGGCTGCGGGAGTACGTCGACCTGCCGGCCACCGAGACCGGCCGTGACGTGCAGGCGAAGCTCGTGTCGGCCGGCCTCGAGGTCGAGACCGTCGAGCACCTCGGAGCCGACCTGAAGGGCCCGCTCGTCGTGGGCCGGGTGCTCACCATCGAGGAGCTCGAGGGCTTCAAGAAGCCGATCCGCTTCTGCACCGTCGACGTCGGCACCGCCAACGGCACGGGTGAGCCGCAGGAGATCGTCTGCGGCGCCCGCAACTTCGCCGTCGGCGACAAGGTCGTCGTGGTCCTCCCGGGCGCCGTTCTGCCCGGCGGCTTCGCGATCGCCGCGCGCAAGACGTACGGCAAGACCTCCCACGGCATGATCTGCTCCGGCGACGAGCTGGGCATGGGCGACGACGGCAGCCACGGCATCATCGTGCTGCCGCCCGAGACCGAGGTCGGCAAGGACGCCATCGAGCTGCTCGAGCTGGTCGACGAGGTGCTGGACATCGCGGTCACCGCCAACCGCGGCGACTGCCTGTCCATCCGCGGCGTCGCGCGCGAGGCGGCGATCGCCTACGGTCTGCCGCTGCGCGACCCCGCCCTGATCGACGTGCCCGCCCCGAACGCGTTCGGCTACCCGGTGCAGGTCTCCGAGCCGATGGGCTGCGACCGCTTCACCGCCCGCACCGTCACCGGACTGAGCCCCGAGGCGCGCTCCCCGATCTGGCTCACGCGCAGGCTCCAGAAGGTCGGCATGCGCCCGATCTCGCTCGCCGTCGACATCACCAACTACGTGATGATGGAGATCGGCCAGCCGCTGCACGCCTACGACCGCTCGCAGGTGCAGGGCACGATCGGGGTGCGCCGCGCCGGGGAGGGCGAGCGGATCGTCACCCTCGACGGAGTGACCCGCACGCTGCACGCCGAGGACCTGGTCATCACCGACGACCGCGGCCCCATCGGCCTGGCGGGCGTCATGGGCGGCGCCGACACCGAGATCGCCGACCACGACGCCGCGGAGAACGGGGGCGCCTCCACGACCGACGTGGTCATCGAGGCCGCCCACTTCAACGCCGTGTCGATCGCGCGTACGGCGCGCCGGCACAAGCTGTCCTCGGAGGCGTCCCGGCGCTTCGAGCGAGGCGTCGACCCGCTGGCCGCCGCTGCCGCCGCGCAGCGCACGGTGGACCTGCTGGTGCTGCTCGCGGGCGGCACCGCCGACGCGGGCGTCACGGAGATCATCGCCCCGTCCGCGCCGCACACGATCAGCGTTCCGGCCGACCACCCGGACAAGGTCGCGGGCGTGGTGTACGGCCGCGAGACCGTCGTCCGCCGGCTGCAGGAGATCGGCTGCGACGTCTACGGGCAGGACGAGCTGATCGTCACCGTCCCGTCCTGGCGGCCCGACCTCGCCGAGGCCAACGACCTGGCGGAGGAGGTCATCCGGCTGGAGGGCTACGAGAACCTGCCGTCCACGCTGCCCAAGCCGCCGTCGGGCCGCGGTCTCACCCACCGGCAGCGGCTGCACCGGCGGGTCGGCCGTGCGCTGGCCGGCGCCGGCTATGTCGAGGCGCCGAACTACCCGTTCGTGGGCGAGCAGGTCTTCGACCAGCTCGGCCTCGACGCCGACGACCCGGCCCGCCGTGTCGTGCGGCTCACCAACCCGCTCAACGACGAGGAGCCCGCGCTCCGCACGTCGCTGCTGCCGGGGCTGCTGGCCGCGCTGCGGCGCAACGACGGCCGGGGCTCGCACGACCTGGCACTCTTCGAGACGGGTCTGGTCTTCCTCCCGCGCGAGGAGCAGGGCGTCGCCGGTCAGCTGCCGGTCGGCCGCCGTCCCACCGACGAGGAGCTGGCGTCCCTGGACGCCGTGCTGCCCGAGCAGCCGCGCCATGTCGCCGTCGTCCTCGCGGGCGCCCGCGAGCAGGCCGGCTGGTGGGGCAGGGGCCGTCCGGCGGACTGGGCCGACGCCGTCGAGGCGGCGCGCACGGTCGCCCGGGAAGCCGGCGTCGAACTGAACGTCCGGGGGGGCCAGTACGGGCCATGGCATCCCGGCCGGTGCGCCGAGTTCGTGGCGGTCGTGGACGGCGCGGAGCAGGTCGTCGGTCATGCGGGCGAGCTGCACCCCCGGGTGCTGAAGGCGCTGAGCCTGCCCGCGCGCACCTGCGCGATGGAGCTGGACCTCGACGTCCTCGAGGCGGTCGGCGACGACACCCCGCAGGCGCCGGGCATCTCCTCCTTCCCCGTCGCCACGCAGGACGTCGCCCTCGTCGTCGACAGGTTCGTCCCGCACGCCGAGGTCGAGGCGGCGCTGCGCGAGGGGGCGGGCGAACTGCTGGAGGCCATCCGGCTGTTCGACGTCTACGAGAACGCGGAGCAGCTGGGCGACGGGCGTAAGTCGCTCGCCTACGCGCTCCGCTTCCGCGCCGCCGACCGGACGCTGACGGTCGACGAGGCGTCGGCGGCGAGGGACGCGGCGGTGGCCCTGGCCGGTGAGCGCACCGGAGCCGTCCTGCGCGGCTGACCTGGGCGGACCACACCGACGGCGCGGCCCCTTCTCCTTCGCGGGGAGCGGGGGACCGCGCCGTCGGCCGTGTGACCCGAATCGCCGGGCCGTCGCTTTTCGAGGGGGAGCCGACGGCCCGGCGAACCTCTTGCGAGGCATTCCAGTCAAACCGACCGGAAACACTCGGCGACAGTGCGCGCACCCCGTGATTGCACGCATTCCCTTCGCACCCCGTGTGAAGGCCGGACCACTAGGCTGACGGCACCGAGGTACCGGGGGGCCACACATGCAGCCCAACACTCTGCTCGACGCGATCCTGGACGAGGCGGGCATCTCGCACGCGGGCCTCGCCGCCCACGTCAACCAGGCCGGCCGAGCGCGCGGACTGGCCCTGCGCTACGAGCACACGGCGGTGGCCCGGTGGCTGAAGGGCCAGCGGCCGAGGGGCCAGGTGCCGGACCTGATCTGCGAGGTGCTCGCGGTCCGGCTGCACCGTCCGGTCACCCTCGACGACATCGGGCTGGGCGTCCCCGGCGAGTCGTCCGCCCCGCACGGCACCTCGCTCTCCGGGTTCGTGGAGCGGGCCACCGCGCTGTGGCGCTCCGACGAGCAGCAGCGTCCGCACATCCTGGGCGCGCCCGCCGTCACCGGCACGCCTGCGGTGATGCCGGTCTGGGAGTGGGAGAACCCGCCGGAGGACGTGGACGTCTCGCGCGGCGGCCGGCATCGCGTCACCTCCGCCGACCTGGAGATGCTGCGGGCCGCCCGCACCCACTACGAGCAGCTGTACCGCAAGGCCGGCGGCATCGCGACCCGCGGCCGAATCGTCGGCTTCCTGAACGCCGAGGCCGCGCCGCTGCTGCGCGGCAGCTACACCGACGAGACGGGCCGTCAACTGCACCGTGCGACAGGGGGGTTGGTGGCGGTCGCCGGGATCTGCGCGTACGACTCGGACGCGCACGGACTGGCCCAGCGCTACTTCCATCAGGCGCTCAGACTGGCGAAGGCCAGCGGGGACCGGGGACTCGGGGCCTACGTCATCGCCCTTCTCGTCAACCAGTCGCTGTTCATGCGGGAGTACCGGCAGGCGGTGGCCTTCGCGGAGGCCGCGCTGCGGGCGGCGGGCAAGCACATCACGCCCGCTCTCGCCTCGGATCTGTACGCGATGCAGGCCAAGGCGTACGCGCACCTCGGCGACGGCACGAGCGCCCTGTCGTGCATCCGGCGTGCAGAGACGGCCGCCGACCGCATCCTGCGCGGACGCGAGCCGGACGAGACGGGCTATGTCCAGCCGGGCCTGGTCAACGTCCAGGTGGCGGAGGCGCTGCTCAGCCTCGGCGACCTGGCCGCGGCCGCCGAGCACGCGGCGGCGGCCGTCGGCACCCCGGCGCACGACCGGGGCCGGGTGCACCGGCTGGCCATGCTCAGCACGATCGAGCTGCGGCAGGGCAACTTCGACAAGGCGGTGGTCACCGCGATGGAGATGGCCGAACAGGCCCGGGGGATGGAGTCGCAACGGCTGCGCGACAGACTGCGGGCGGTGCGCGAACACCTGGTGCGCAGCGGCTGCGCGGGTACCGCCGAGGCCGCCGAACTCATCGACGGGGCGCTGCGCGTACCGCTGTAGAGGGGACCGGCCACCACCGTCGCCGCATGGTTCCTGCTGCGATATTGCCACTTACTCGACGGAAGGTGGCAGAACCGTGCAGTGGACGAAACAGAACGAGCAAACCGTGTATGAAAACCGCTGGTTCAGCGTCAATCTGGCAGATGTGGAGCTGCCCGACGGCCGGCACCTCGACCACTTCCTCATACGGCTGAGGCCGGTCGCCGTGGCCACGGTCGTGAACCCGGCGAACGAGGTGCTCCTGCTGTGGCGCCACCGTTTCATCACCGACAGCTGGGGCTGGGAGCTCGCGGCGGGCGTGGTCGAGGACGGCGAGGACGTCGCCCGCGCCGCCGCCAGGGAACTCGAGGAGGAGACCGGCTGGCGGCCGGGGCCGCTGCGCCATCTGATGAGCGTGGAGCCGTCCAACGGGCTCACCGACGCCGTCCACCACATCTACTGGTCGGACCGCGGGGAGTACGTGGGGCACCCGGTGGACGACTTCGAGTCGGACCGCCGCGAGTGGGTCCCGCTGCAGGTCGTTCCCGACCTGGTCGCCCGTGGGGAGGTCCCGGCCGCCAACATGGCGGCGGCGCTGATGCTGCTGCACCACCACAGGATCGGCTGAGCCCCCGTGCCGCCCGACCCGGCGAGCCTGCTCGGGTGCGCGTGGGGGCGCGAGCACACCCGGCGGATGAACGCCGAGGGCCCGGCGCTCCGCGAAGCGCCGGGCCCGTCCCGCAGGGCGGAGACGGTCAGTACGTGTAGAAGCCCGAGCCGGTCTTGCGGCCCAGCCGGCCCGCGTCGACCATCCGCTGGAGCAGCGGGGGAGCGGCGTACAGCGGCTCCTTGTACTCGTCGTACATGCTCTGCGCCACCGAGGCCACGGTGTCCAGGCCGATCAGGTCGGACAGCTTGAGCGGGCCCATCGGGTGGGCGCAGCCCATCTCCATGCCGTTGTCGATGTCCTCGCGGCTGGCGATGCCCGTCTCGAACATCCTGATCGCGGAGAGCAGATACGGGATCAGCAGGGCGTTGACCACGAAGCCGGAGCGGTCCTGGGCGCGGATCGCGTGCTTGCCCAGCACCTTCTCCGCGAACAGCTGCGCGCGGCCGAGCGTGCCCTCGGAGGTGGTCAGCGCCGGGATCAGCTCGACGAGCTTCTGTACCGGGGCCGGGTTGAAGAAGTGGATGCCGACGACCTGGTCGGGCCGCGAGGTGGCGACCGCCAGCTTCACCAGCGGGATGGAGGAGGTGTTGGAGGCGAGGATCGCGTCCGGGCGGGTCACCACCTGGTCGAGGACCTGGAAGATCTCCGTCTTGACCTGCTCGTTCTCCACCACCGCCTCGACCACCAGGTCGCGGTCGGCGAACTCGCCGAGGTCCGTGGTGAAGCTCAGGCGCGCCAGCGTCGCGTCGCGCTCCTCCTCGGAGATCTTGCCGCGCTCGGCGGCCTTGGCCAGGGAGTTGAACAGCCGGGTACGGCCGATCTCCAGGGCTTCGCCGGTGGTCTCGGCGACCTTGACGTCGAGACCGGCGCGGGCGCAGACCTCGGCGATGCCCGCCCCCATCTGGCCGCAGCCCACCACTCCGACCCGTTCGATGTCGGTCACATCGTCCCTTTCGCCGCGCTGACTCGTTGGCAGGAGCACGCCCACCGGATTCCGGCAGGCCTGCTCCGATCGTGCACGTTACTAGCAAGTATCGATGATCGATCGCCGGGGTGGGGGCATGCTGGGGCCCGACACGATCCGTGACCGTACGGATCCGCGGAGTATGTGGGGATGTGTGCGATGGGGCGACTGACCCGGCGGGCGTTCGCGCTGGCAGCGCTGTCGGCGTTCACCACGACGGGTGCGGCGGCCGCTCCCGCGGGGGAGCGAAGAGCGACGACCGAGATGCGGGGGATGTGGCTGGCGACCGTCTCCAACCGTGACTGGCCGTCCCGCTCCGGCCTGTCCGCGGCGACGCAGCGCGCCGAACTGATCGCGTTGCTCGACCTGGCGGTCAGCCGACGGCTCAACACGGTGGTCTTCCAGGTGCGGCCCACGGCCGACGCGCTGTGGCCCTCGCCGTACGAGCCGTGGTCCCAGGTGCTCACCGGCGTCCAGGGCCGCTCGCCCGGCTGGGACCCGCTGGGCACGGCCGTCACGGAGGCCCACGCGCGCGGCCTCCAGCTGCACGCCTGGTTCAACCCCTACCGCGTCGCCACCCACGACGACCCCACGAGGCTCGTCGCCGCCCATCCCGCACGCAGGAATCCGCACTGGGTGGTCCCGTTCGGCGGGAGGCTCTACTACAACCCCGGCCTGCCCGAGGTCCGCGCCTTCGTCCAGGACGCCATCCTGGACGCGGTCCGCAAGTACCCCCTGGACGCCGTGCACTTCGACGACTACTTCTACCCCTACCCGGTGGCCGGCCAGACCTTCGACGACGAGGCCGCCTACGACGCCCACGGCGGCGCCTTCTCCAGCCGGGCCGCCTGGCGGCGCGACAACGTCGACCGGCTGGTGCTGGAGACCGCCGCCCGGATCAAGGCCGTACGGCCCACGACCCAGTTCGGCATCAGCCCGTTCGGGGTGTGGCGCAACGCCTCCACCGACCCGCGCGGCTCCGCCACCCGGGCGCTGCAGTCCTACGACGACATCCACGCCGACACCCGCAAGTGGGTCCGGCAGGGCTGGATCGACTACGTCGTGCCGCAGCTCTACTGGAACATCGGGCTGTCGGTCGCCGACTACGCCGAGCTCGTGCCCTGGTGGGCGGAGGTGGCGAAGGGCAGCCGCACCCGTCTGTACATCGGCGAGGCCCTCTACCGGGCGGGCGATCCCACACAGCCCGCGGCCTGGCAGGACCCGGCCGAGCTGTCCGACCACCTCGATCTGGCGGCCCGGCACCCCGAGGTGCGCGGCCACGTGTTCTTCGCCGCCAAGGACATGCGGACGGACCGGATCGGGGCGATGGCGCGCGTGGTCGCCGACCACTACCCGAGGCGGGCGGAGCCTCCGCGGTGAGCTGCGGCCGCGGAGCCTCCGCGGCGCGTCACGGCCGGGGCTCCCCGGCCGTCCTGTGACGGATCTCGGTGTCGGGACCGGGCGAGCACACGCCGACGTGTCCGTCCTCGAAGCGGACGCGGTACGGGGGGTTGCCCGCCTGGCCCATCACCTCGAGGATCTCGCCGACCTTGTCGTGCTGTCCGACCACCCTGCCGTGCTGGACGAACTGGTCGCCCTCGGTTGCGCGCATCTGTGGGCCTCCTCACCGGGTGCGGGAGCGGCGCCGCGTTTCTGGACTAGCCGCGCGCCCGCTGTGTGACGGCGATGCAGACGAGCACGGCCGCCGCCGTCAGCGGAGCGGCGGGCGTGAGGTGCTCGCCCAGCAGCAGCACCGACCACACCAGTGTGAGCAGCGGCTGGGCCAACTGCAACTGGCTGGCCTTGGGAACGCCGATGGCCGCCATGCCCCGGTACCAGACCACCAGGCCGAGGAACTGCGAGCCCGCCGCGACCCACAGCAGCCCGGCCACGCTGTGCGCGGACAGGTGGGCGCTTTCGTGGGCGAGCGCCAGCCAGGCCGCGGGCACGCCGAGGGGCAGGCAGAGCACCAGCGCCCAGCCGATGACCTGCCAGCCCGGCATCACCCGGGCCAGCCTCCCGCCCTCGGTGTAGCCGGCCGCGCACACCAGCAGCGCCCCGAACAGATACAGGTCGGCCGTGGTCACGGCTCCGCCGCTCTGCTGCACGGTGAACGCGGCCACCGCGCAGGCGCCGGCCACGGCCGCCGCCCAGAACGTGCGGGACGGCCGCACGCCGGTGCGCAGGGCGGACAGCAGCGCCGTCGTCAGCGGCAGCAGACCGACCACGACGGCGGCGTGCGCGGTGGTGGACGTCCGCAGCGCGAGCGTGGTGAGCAGCGGGAAGCCGACGACCACCCCGCCGGCGACGACGGCGAGCCCCGCCCAGTGCCGCCGGGCGGGCGGCGGGATGCGCAGCGCGAGCAGACACGCGCCCGCGATCAGGGCGGCCAGCACGCTGCGCACGGCGACCAGCGACCACGGGCCGAAGCCCTCGAGACCCCAGGCGGTGGCGGGGAAGGTGAGCGAGAAGGCGACGACGCCGAGGGCGGCCTGCAGGATGCCGTGACCGCCCGGCCGGGAGGTGCTGACCGCTATCGCCGGCCGTGCAGTAGCGCTACTCTGTACTGTCATGCAAGAGCGTAGCAGTGTGGGTGAGCTGGCGGATCGGCTGCGAGGGGAGCTCGACCGCTACTCTCCTGGTGGAAAGCTCCCGTCGAGCCGGGCCCTGGTGGAGAGATTCCGGGTGAGCCCGGTGACCGTCTCGCGGGCGCTGGCGCAGCTGGCCGCCGAGGGCCTGGTGGTGACCCGGCCCGGCGCGGGCGCCTTCCGGACCCGGCCGACGCGCGCCACGGCCGCGCCCGCCGCGGACACCTCCTGGCAGGAGGTCGCGCTGAGCGCGGACGGCGCCGCCGACCTGGTCCCGCGTTCGGTGGACGCCTCGGGCGTCACGGTGTCGCTGTCCGCTCCGCCGCCCGGCGTGATCGAGTTCAACGGCGGCTATCTGCACCCCTCGCTGCAGCCGGAACGCGCGATGGCGGCGGCCCTGGCGCGAGCCGGGCGGCGTCCCGGAGCCTGGGGGCGGCCCCCCATGGAAGGGCTGCCCGAGCTGCGCGAGTGGTTCGCCCGGGCCATCGGCGGCTCGCTCACCGCCGCCGAGGTGCTGGTGAGCGCGGGCGGCCAGGCCGCGCTCACCACCGCCCTGCGCGCCCTCGCCCCGCCCGGCGCCCCGGTCCTCGTGGAGTCGCCGACGTATCCCGGCATGCTGGCGATCGCCCGGTCGGCGGGGCTGCGCCCGGTGCCGGTGCCGGTCGACCCGGACGGGGTGCGGCCGCAGCTGCTCGCCGACGCGTTCCGGGCCACCGGCGCCCGGGTGTTCGTCTGCCAGCCGCTGTTCCAGAACCCGACGGGTGCCGTGCTCGCCGCTGACCGGCGCCCGCAGGTGCTCCGCATCGCCCGGGAGGCGGGCGCGTTCGTCGTCGAGGACGACTTCGTGCGCCGGCTCGCCCACGAGGACGCCGGGCAGCTGCCGAGGCCGCTGGTCGCCGACGACCCCGACGGCGTGGTCGTCCACGTGGGTTCGCTGACCAAGGCGACCTCGCCGAGCTTCCGGGTCTCTGCGCTGGCCGCGCGCGGGCCGGTCCTGGAGCGGCTGCGCGCCATCCAGGTCGTCGACACCTTCTTCGTGCCGCGCCCGCTGCAGGAGGCGGCGCTCGAACTCGTCGGCTCGCCCGCCTGGCCCCGCCATCTGCGGACCGTCGCGGCCGAGCTGCGGAGCCGGCGGGACGCGATGACCTCCGCGCTGCGGCTGCGGCTGCCCGAACTCGACCTGCCGCACATCCCGTCCGGTGGCTACCACCTGTGGCTGCGGCTGCCCGACGGAGCCGGGGACGCCTCCAGGGCCGTCGGCTCCCAGACCGAGGCGGCGTTCACGGCCGCCGCCCTGCGCGCCGGCGTCGCCCTCACCCCCGGCCGGCCCTACTTCAGCGCCGAACCCCCGGCCGCCCACGTGCGGCTGAGCTTCGCCGCCGTCGCCGGGGCGGAGGAGATCGCCGAGGGGGTCCGGCGGCTGCGGGCGGCGTGCGACGAGGCGCTGCCCGCAAACCGTTCGACAGCGTGAACGCCGTCCTGTGAGGATCCGGCCATGACTGCCACGGACGCCAGGAACCTCACCCCGCCCCTCGCCGAGGGTTACGAGATCTCCACCGACCCCGCCCGCGTCGACGCCGAGCGCGTGCACCGCTGGCTCTCCACGGACGCGTACTGGGCGGTCGGCCGCGAGCGGGAGAAGCAGGACCGGGCGATCACCGGTTCGCTGAACTTCGGCGTGTACGACACGACGTCGGGGGAGCAGGTCGCCTACGCGCGGGTCGTGACGGACCTCGCGACCTTCGCGTGGCTGTGCGACGTCTACGTGGACCGGGCGGCGCGGGGCCGGGGCATCGGCACCGCGCTGGTCGCCGCCGTGCGCGACCACCTGCGGCCGCTCGGTCTGCGCCGCGTCCTGCTCGCCACCCAGGACGCGCACGAGGTGTACCGGCAGGTCGGCTTCGAGGCGCTGGAGAAGCCCGACCGCTGGATGGCGCTGATCTTCGACAAGTCCGGCACCGCATGACGGCGCTGTTTTCTGGCGACTTGTCCCATGGACCCTGACCCGTCGGTAGTTTTTCTTCCGGTCGTCCGCCGACACCCCTTGACCTGCGCAGTTGCGCGGCTCACCATCACCGCATGCCACTTCGGGTCACGTTCGTCGCCGCCGCTCGCAGCTCCCCGCTGCTCGCGGAACGCTTCGAGGACGACCGCCCGCTGGACCAGGCGGGCTGGGGAGAGGTGCAGCGCGCGGCCGCCGAGCTGATCCCGCTCGCCGCCGCCGAGCTGCGTTACTGCTCGCCGACCCCGCGCAGCCGGGCCACCGGGGACGCGCTCGGATACGCCCCGCTGGTGCAGCTCGCGCTGCGCGACTGCGACATGGGCCGCTGGCGCGGTTTCACGCTCGGCGAGGCGATGGCGCGCGAGCCGGAGGCCGTGGACGCCTGGCTGGCCGACCCCCTCGCCACTCCGCACGGCGGCGAGTCCCTGCTCGGGTTCATCTCCCGGGTGGGCGGCTGGCTCGACACCCGGCCGGTGGAGGACGGCGGCCGCATCGTCGCCGTCGCCGAGCCGAGCGTGATCCGCGCCGCCCTGGTGTACGCGCTCAAGGCGCCGCCCTCGACGTACTGGAACATCGACGTGCGCCCGCTGTCCACGACCACCGTCACCGGCCGTGGGGGCCGCTGGAACCTCCGCCTCGAAGGGGCGCCGGCTCAGCCCACGCGCGCGTAGTCGGTGATGAGGAGCAGGTCCTTGGCGGGTCCGGTCACGCGCCAGACCGTGCGCCAGCGGTCCGCGTCGCCGACGGTGAACTCGCCCCGGTAGAGGTCCGCCGAGCAGGGGTGGTCGGTCACGTGCCGTCCGGTCGTGAGATCCAGGTCGTGGAAGGGGCGGCCGTCGGCGAACCGCACGTCCGCCGTGCCGGGTCGCGGCCCCGGCAGAAAGCGCAGCGTGCGCACGGCGGGCCGGGCGACGCCGAGCCAGACGAACGTGCCGGACTCCTCGTGCAGCAGAGCGCCGTCGGGACGTGGTCCGCCGTCTTCCCCGGGGCCGTCGCGGTGCGGCGCGCCGAACACCGTGACGCCCTCGAAGCGGCCCTCGCCGCCGCCGGCCAGATCCCGCACCGACCGCTCCACCCGCCAGCTTCCCGCGAGGTACGCCAGCACGTCCGGCACTGGCCGGAACTCGCCCATGGGACGCCGCCCTCCGTCGCACATGCCCTCGCACGCCCCATTGACGTGCCTCAGTCACCTCCCTATCTTGCCGTTCGCAGTGCTGATCATCGTCTGATATCTCGAACGAACGATTCGCAGAACAACTCGCAGAACAGCAGAACAACTCGCAGAACAACTCGCACCACCGAGCCGCGGAGTTATTCATGCCACGCAGCGCCACCCCCACCACCCGCACCGCCCGCACGCGCTGGAGAATCGGCCTTCCCCTCACCGCCCTGCTGACCGCCACCGCCCTCCTCCCCGCCCCGGCGCACGCCGAGTCCGTGACCGACTACGCCATCACCGTCGACCCGTCGGCCAAGGGCGCGAAGATCGACGACACGATGTACGGCGTCTTCTTCGAGGACATCAACCGGGCGGCCGACGGCGGCCTGTACGCCGAACTCGTGCAGAACCGGTCCTTCGAGTACGCCGCCGTCGACAACAGGTCGTACACCCCGCTGACCTCCTGGACGGTCGAGGGCGCGGCGCAGGTCCTGAACGACGTCGGCCGTCTCAACGACCGCAACCGCAACTACCTCTCGCTGGGGGCCGGCTCGTCGGTGACGAACTCCGGATACAACACCGGCGTCCGGGTCGAGCAGGGCAAGAAGTACGACTTCTCGGTGTGGGCCCGTGCCGAGCACGGCAGCACCCTCACCGTGAGACTCCAGGACGCCGACGGCGCGCTGGCCGCCGCCCGCACGGTGGCCGTGCGCACCGGCGGCTGGGTCCGGTACCGGGCGTCCTTCACCGCCGCCCGCACCAGCAGCGACGGCCGTCTGACGGTGGGCTCCTCGGCCGCGGCCGCCCTCGACATGGTGTCGCTGTTCCCCCGGGACACCTACCGCAACGAGCCCAACGGCCTGCGCAAGGACCTCGCCGAGAAGGTCGCCGCCCTGCATCCCGGCTTCGTGCGCTTCCCCGGCGGCTGCCTGGTGAACACCGGCTCCATGCAGGACTACAGCGAGGCGTCCGGCTGGCAGCGCGCCCGCTCCTACCAGTGGAAGGACACCGTCGGGCCCGTCGAGCAGCGCGCCGTCAACTCCAACTTCTGGGGCTACAACCAGAGTTACGGCCTCGGCTACTACGAGTACTTCCGCTTCGCCGAGGATGTCGGCGCGATGCCGCTGCCCGTGGTCCCCGCCCTGGTCACCGGCTGCGGCCAGAACAAGGCCGTGGTCGACGACGCGCTGTTGAAGCGGCACATCCAGGACACCCTGGACCTCGTCGAGTTCGCCAACGGGCCGGTCACTTCCACCTGGGGCAGGAAGCGCGCGCGGATGGGCCACCCCAGGCCCTTCCGCCTCACCCACCTCGAGGTCGGCAACGAGGAGAACCTGCCCGCCGAGTTCTTCGCCCGCTTCAAGGAGTTCCGCGCCGCGATCGAGGCGAAGTACCCGGACGTCACGGTCATCTCCAACTCCGGCCCCGACGACTCCGGTTCGACCTTCGACACGGCCTGGCAGCTCAACCGGGACGCCAAGGTCGACATGGTCGACGAGCACTACTACAACAGCCCGCAGTGGTTCCTGCAGAACAACGACCGCTACGACTCCTACGACCGCGGCGGCCCGAAGGTCTTCCTCGGCGAGTACGCCTCCCAGGGCAACGCCTTCAAGAACGGCCTGGCCGAAGCCGCGTTCATGACCGGCCTCGAACGCAACGCCGACGTCGTCAAGCTCGCCTCCTACGCGCCGCTCTTCGCCAACGAGGACTACGTCCAGTGGCGTCCGGACCTGGTGTGGTTCAACAACCACGCCTCCTGGAACTCCGCCAACTACGAGGTCCAGAAGCTGTTCATGACCAACGTCGGCGATCGTGTGGTGCCCTCGACGGCCACCGGCACCCCCTCCCTCCAGGCTCCGATCACGGGCGCCGTCGGCCTGTCGACCTGGGCGACGAGCGCCGCGTACGACGACGTGAAGGTGACCGGCGCGGACGGCGCGTCGCTGCTGAGCGACGACTTCTCGGCAGACGCCTCGCGGTGGACGCACACCGGCGGCGGCAGCTGGTCGCTGCAGGACGGGCAGTACGTGCAGACCGACGCCGCCGCCGAGAACACCATGGTCTCGGCCGGTGACACCGCATGGCACGACTACGACCTGCGGGTGAAGGCCACCAAGAAGTCCGGCAAGGAAGGGTTCCTCGTCGCGTTCGGCGTCAAGGACACCGGCAACTACTACTGGTGGAACCTGGGCGGCTGGAACAACACCCGGTCCGCCGTCGAGCAGGCTGTGGACGGCGGCAAGTCGACACTGATCTCCAAGGCCGGGTCCGTCGAGACGGGCCGTGCCTACGACGTCGACGTCAAGGTGCGCGGCCGCCACGTGACCCTCTACCTCGACGGCCAGGAGTGGGGCAGCTTCACCGACGACAAGCCTGCCGAGCCGTTCCGGCAGGTCGTCACCGAGGACCGCAGGACCGGGGACCTGATCGTCAAGGTCGTCAACGCCCAGTCCTCGGACGCCCGCACGGCGATCGACCTCGGCGGCGCCAAGGTCGCCGCCAGGGCGAGGGCGACCACCCTCGCCGCGGCCCCGGACGCGGTCAACACGGAGACCGGGACGCCGGTCGCGCCGGTGACGTCCACCGTCACCGGGGTGGCCGGGAAGTTCACCCACACCTTCCCGGCGAACTCGATCACCTTCCTGCGGATCAGGCAGCGCTAGCGGACCCGGCGGGCGCGGGCGGACCAGCGCCCCCGCCCGCCGGACGTCACGGGCCCCTCAGGCGCCCCCGCGCCGGAACCGGGCCCGCCCGCAGCCGTGCCCCCGGCCGGGTCCGTGCCGGTCGTCGGCGTCATGGCGATCTCCGGGCCGAGGTTAGACGGGGCGGTGCAGCGGGCAAAGATCGCTCCGGGCCGGCCTCTGCATGGATTGCATAAACGTGCATCGAAACGTATAGTCATGCCATCCAGGAGGAGGAGTCATGGTGGTACGTGCGGCGGTGGCCGGAGCGAGCGGGTACGCGGGCGGAGAGCTGCTGCGCCTGCTCCTCGCGCACCCCGGGGTCGAGATCGGCGCCCTGACCGGCCATTCCAACGCGGGGCAGAGGCTGGGCGGGCTCCAGCCGCACCTGTTGCCGCTGGCCGACCGCGTACTCCAGGAGACCACCCCGGAAGTCCTCGCCGGACATGACGTCGTCTTCCTCGCCCTCCCGCACGGCCAGTCCGCGGCCGTGGCCGAGCAGCTCGGCCCGGAGGTCCTCGTCGTCGACATGGGCGCCGACTTCCGGCTGAAGGACCCGGCCGACTGGGAACGGTTCTACGGCTCCGCGCACGCCGGGACCTGGCCCTACGGCCTCCCCGAACTGCCGGGCGGCCGCGCCGCGCTGGAGGGGTCCAAGCGCATCGCGGTCCCCGGCTGCTATCCGACGGCCGTCTCGCTCGCGCTCTTCCCGGCGTACGCGGCGGGCCTGACCGAGCCGGAGGCCGTGATCGTCGCCGCCTCCGGCACCTCCGGCGCCGGCAAGGCGCCCAAGACGCACCTGCTGGGCTCCGAGGTCATGGGGTCCATGTCGCCGTACGGCGTGGGCGGCGGCCACCGGCACACCCCGGAGATGATCCAGAACCTCAGCACCGCCGCGGGAGAGCCCGTCTCCGTCTCCTTCACGCCCACCCTCGTGCCGATGTCCCGCGGCATCCTCGCCACGTGCAGCGCCAAGGCGAAGCCCGGCGTCACCGCCGAGTCCGTACGCGCCGCCTACGCCAAGGCCTTCGCCGACGAGCCGTTCGTCCACCTCCTCCCCGAGGGGCAGTGGCCCGCGACGGCCTCCGTCTACGGCTCCAACGCCGTTCAGGTGCAGGTCGCGTACGACGAGGCCGTGGAGCGCGTCATCGTCGTCAGCGCCATCGACAACCTGACCAAGGGCACCGCCGGCGGCGCCCTGCAGAGCATGAACATCGCCCTCGGTCTCGACGAGACCACCGGGCTTTCCACGATCGGAGTCGCACCGTGAGCGTCACGGCAGCCAAGGGATTCACGGCGGCGGGCATCGCCGCCGGAATCAAGGAGAACGGCAACCCGGACCTGGCCCTCGTGGTCAACAACGGGCCCCGCCGCGCCGCCGCAGGCGTCTTCACCTCCAACCGCGTGAAGGCCGCGCCCGTGCTGTGGTCCGAGCAGGTCCTGAAGAGCGGCGAGGTGACCGCCGTCGTGCTGAACTCCGGTGGCGCCAACGCGTGTACGGGCCCCAAGGGCTTCCAGGACACGCACGCGACGGCCGAGAAGGCCGCCGAGGTGCTGGAGATCGGCGCGGGCGAGGTCGCCGTCGCCTCCACCGGCCTCATCGGCGTCCTGCTCCCGATGGACAAGCTGCTGCCGGGGATCGAGACCGCCGCCGGTCAGCTCTCCGAGCACGGCGGCGAGAAGGCCGCCATCGCCATCAAGACGACGGACACCGTCCACAAGACGTCCGTGGTCCAGGGCGACGGCTGGACCGTCGGCGGCATGGCCAAGGGGGCCGGGATGCTCGCCCCCGGCCTCGCCACCATGCTGGTCGTCCTCACCACCGACGCCGACCTCGACAGCGGGACCCTGGACAAGGCGCTGCGCGACGCCACCCGGGTCACCTTCGACCGCGTCGACTCCGACGGCTGCATGTCGACCAACGACACCGTGCTGCTGCTGGCCTCCGGCGCCTCCGGCGTCACTCCGTCGTACGAGGAGTTCGCCGCGGCCGTACGCACCGTGTGCGACGACCTCGGCCAGCAGCTCATCCGCGACGCCGAGGGCGCCAGCAAGGACATCAAGGTCGAGGTCGTGGGCGCCGCCAGCGAGGACGACGCGGTCGAGGTGGGCCGCTCGATCGCCCGCAACAACCTCCTCAAGTGCGCCGTCCACGGCGAGGACCCCAACTGGGGCCGGGTGCTCTCCGCGATCGGCACCACCTCCGCCGTCTTCGAGCCGGACCGGCTCAACGTCGCCATCAACGGCGTCTGGGTCTGCAGGAACGGCGGCGTCGGCGAGGACCGCGACCGGGTCGACATGCGCTACCGCGAGGTGCACATCGTCGCCGACCTGGCCGCCGGCTCGGAGTCGGCCGTCATCTGGACCAACGACCTGACCGCCGACTACGTCCACGAGAACAGCGCGTACTCCTCATGAGCAACACGACCCGCAAACACACCGCGCTCCCCAAGGCGCAGATCCTCATCGAGGCGCTGCCCTGGCTGGTCCGCCACAACGGCAAGACGGTCGTCATCAAGTTCGGCGGCAACGCCATGATCGACGACGACCTGAAGGCCGCCTTCGCGCAGGACGTCGTCTTCCTGCACCACGCCGGCATCAGGCCGGTCGTCGTGCACGGCGGCGGCCCGCAGATCAGCGCCGCCCTCGACCGGCACGGCATCGTCAGCGAGTTCAAGGCCGGTCTGCGCGTCACCACCGAAGAGGCCATGGACGTCGTACGGATGGTGCTCGCGGGGCAGGTCCAGCGCGAGCTGGTCGGCCTGCTCAACCAGCACGGTCCGCTCGCCGTCGGACTGACCGGCGAGGACGCGCACACCATCACCGCCACCAAGCACCAGCCGCAGATCGACGGTGAGTCGGTCGACATCGGGCGGGTCGGCGAGATCACCGCGATCGACACGGGCGCCATCGAGGCACTGCTCGCCGACGGCCGCATCCCGGTCGTCTCGTCGATCGCCAGGAGCCAGGACGACGGACATGTCTACAACGTCAATGCTGATACGGCGGCTGCGGCACTCGCTGCTGCTCTGGGCGCCGAAACCCTCATGGTCCTCACGGACGTCGAGGGTCTCTACGAGGACTGGCCCAACAGCGACGAGGTGATCAGCCGCCTCACCGCCTCACAACTGGAGAAGCTGCTGCCGGAGTTGAGCTCCGGCATGGTCCCGAAGATGGAGGGCTGCCTGCACGCCGTGCGAGGCGGCGTCACCACCGCCCGGGTCATCGACGGGCGCGTCCAGCACTCGATCCTGCTGGAGATCTTCACCGACGAAGGGATCGGCACGATGGTCGTGCCGGACGGACAGGGGGAGCCGTGAGCGACGCCAACCAGGAACTCACCGCGCGGTGGCAGAGCGCGTTCATGAACAACTACGGCACCCCGCTGCTGCCCCTGGCGCGAGGCGAGGGCAGCCGGGTCTGGGACGCCGACGGCAAGGAGTACCTGGACTTCGTCGGCGGCATCGCGGTCAACGCCCTCGGTCACGCCCACCCGGCCGTCGTCGAGGCGGTGAGCCGGCAGATCGGCTCCCTCGGTCACATCTCCAACTTCTTCATGGCCGAGCCGACCGTCGCGCTCGCCGAACGGCTGCTGCGGCACTTCGGCCGGGACGGCAGGGTCTTCTTCTGCAACTCGGGCGCCGAGGCGAACGAGGCCGCCTTCAAGATCGGCCGGCTGACCGGGCGGACCCGTGTCGTCGCCACCGAGGGCGCGTTCCACGGCCGGACCATGGGCGCCCTCGCGCTCACCGGCCAGCAGGGCAAGCGGGAACCTTTCCTGCCGCTGCCCGGCGACGTCACCCACGTGCCGTTCGGCGACGCCCAGGCGCTGGCCGCCGCCGTCACCGAGGAGACGGCGCTCGTCGTCCTCGAGCCGATCCAGGGTGAGCTGGGCGTCGTCGTACCGCCCGCCGGGTATCTGAAGGCCGCCCGCGCGATCACCGCCGCGACCGGCGCGCTGCTGGTCCTCGACGAGGTGCAGACCGGCGTCGGCCGGACCGGGCAGTGGTTCGAGTACCAGGCCCACGAGGGCGTCCTGCCGGACGTCGTCACGCTGGCGAAGGGCCTCGGCGGCGGACTGCCGCTGGGCGCCACCGTCGCCTTCGGGCGGGCGGCGGAACTGCTGCAGCCGGGCCAGCACGGGACCACCTTCGGCGGCAACCCGGTCGCCTGCGCCGCCGGCCTCGCCGTCCTCGAGACGATCGAGAACGAGGGGTTGCTGGAGAACGTCAAGCGGCAGAGCGAGAGGTTGCGGGACGGAATCGAGGCCGTCGGCCACCCGTTGATCGATTATGTCCGGGGAGCCGGCCTCCTCCTGGGTATCGTGCTCACCGAGCCCCTCGCACCCCAGGTGCGCCAGGCGGCTCAGGAGGCCGGGTTCCTGGTGAACGTGCCCGCCCCCGACGTCATCCGACTGATGCCGCCGCTGAACCTCGGCGACGACGAGGTGGAGACGTTCCTCGGGGCGCTGCCCGGCATCCTCGACGCAGTGAACGGGGACCGATCCGGAGAATGAGACGACGATGAGTCAGGCGCAGGACCATGAGCACCCGGGGGCCAACGGGCCCGCCGTGCCGCAGACCCGCACCGCGCGTCACCGCCGGATCGTGGACATCCTCAACCGGCAGGCGGTGCGCTCGCAGAGCCAGCTGGCGAAGCTGCTGTCGGACGACGGGCTGAGCGTCACCCAGGCGACGCTCTCCCGGGACCTCGACGAGCTGAACGCGGTGAAGATCCGCAACACCGACGGCGACCTGATCTACGCGGTGCCCAGCGAGGGGGGATTCCGCACGCCCCGGGCGCCGCTCGGGGAGTCTGCGAAGGAGGAGCGGATGCGGCGGCTGTCGCAGGAGCTGCTGATCTCCGCGGAGGCGTCCGCCAACCTCGTGGTCCTGCGGACCCCTCCGGGGGCCGCGCAGTTCCTCGCCTCGGCGATCGACCAGGCCGAGCTGCACGACATCCTGGGGACCATCGCCGGCGACGACACGCTGCTGCTGATCAGCAGGGAGGCCACCGGAGGGCAGGCGCTGGCCGACCATCTCCTGCGGTTGGCGCAGAACGGCCACTGACGGCTGCCGCCGCGGGGGCCGGTTCTGTGTGCCGGGTGGGGGTCGGTTCGCGCAGTTCCCCGCGCCCTTCGCGCAGTTCCCCGCGCCCCTGGGGGGTCGGCCTGCGTGGGCGGGTGCGGGTCGGCCGGGGTTTGTCGCGCAGTTCCCCGCGCCCCTGGGGGTCGGTCTTGGGGGCAGGGGTCCGCGTTTCGGGGTTTGGGTCAGCCCAGGCGGGATGCCAAGCCGCCCGTGCAGCGGACCTCGTCGCCTGCCGTGATGAGTAAGGCCTCGACGTCCGGGAGGGACTCCAGCCAGACAAGTGCCTCCCGCGAGCCCATCGCGAAGGCCGCGGTGGCCCAGCAGTCCGCCCAGGTCAGCCGGGGTGTCACCACCGTCACGGCGACCAGGTCGGTCACCGCGGAGCGGCCCGTGCGCGGGTCCACGATGTGGGCGCCGCGCTCCGACGTCCCGGAGGTCGCCACCGCCAGCTCGTCCGCGCCCGCCGCCGAGACCACCGCCGCGAGCCCGCCGGGACGCAGCGGGTCGGAGACGCCGACCCGCCACGGCCGCTCGGAGCCGGGGACGCCGAGCAGCTGCACGTCTCCGCCGCCGTTGACGCTCACCCCGCTCACGCCCGCCGCCGCGATCAGCCGGGCCGCGCGCTCGGCGGCCCAGCCCTTCACGATGCCCGTCGGGTCGAGGCGGCCCTGGTAGCGCATGCTGAACCAGCCGTCGCTCGTCCGCTCCGCCTCGGCGCCCAGCTCCAGTACCTCGGCCACCTCGGGGTCGCACTCCTCGAGCGTCAGCTCGCCGCGCGCCAGCCGGGAGACCTGGCTGTCCTCGCGGTAGGTGCTGAACACCTCGTTCACCCGGTGCAGCGAGGCGATCGCCTCGTCCAGCGCCGCCCGCACCGCATCGGCGTCGCCGCCGCGGACGTCGAACGAGAAGACGGTCCCCATGACCTCTTCCGCGTGTCGCACCACCGCCGGGGCCGCCGCCGACTCGGCCACCGTGTCAGACACCGGCCTTGTCCAGTGCGGACTGCAGGGACTTCTTGTAGCCCTCGCTGGTGTAGGTGGCGCCGGAGACGGAGTCGATGTCGGCGCTGCCGGCGGCGACGGCCTCCTGGTTGAGCTTGGGGACGGAGAGCTGGGTCTTCTGGTCGCTGGTGCCGCCCTTGGGCGCCTGTACGGCCTCGGCCTTGGTGATCTTGCCGGCGGCCACCGTGATGCGGACCTGCACCGGCCCGTACTGCGTCTGCTCGACGCTGCCGGTGACGGTCTTGGCCTGCGCGGCGCCGGCGGAGCCCGAGGAACCCGCGGACGAGCCGGACGCGGAACCGCCCGCGTTCCCGGAGCCCGACGGCGATCCCTTGCCCGCCTTCGCCTTGTCCAGTGCGGACTGCAGGGACTTCTTGTAGCCCTCGCTGGTGTAGGTGGCGCCGGAGACGGAGTCGATGTCGGCGCTGCCGGCGGCGACGGCCTCCTGGTTGAGCTTGGGGACGGAGAGCTGGGTCTTCTGGTCGCTGGTGCCGCCCTTGGGCGCCTGTACGGCCTCGGCCTTGGTGATCTTGCCGCCGGCCACCGTGATGCGGACCTGCACGGCTCCGTACTGGGTCTGTGCGGCGTCCCCGGTGAACGTGCCGGCGGCCTGCGCGCTCCCGGAGCCCTGGGAGGCCCCGGCGCTCGCGTTCGCCTTGTCGATCGCGGACTGCAGCGACTTCTTGTAGCCCTCGCTGGTGTAGGTGGCGCCGGACACCGTGTCGATGTTCGCGCTCTGCCGGGCGACCACCGCGGCGTTCAGCTTGGGGACGGCCAGCTCGGTCTTCTGGGTGCTGGTGCCGCCCTTGGGGGCCTGAACGGCCTCCGCCTTGGTGATCTTGTTCTCGACGACGGTGATACGGACCTGCACGGCCCCGTACTGGGTCTGCGCCGCGTCACCGGTCATCGTTCCCGACACGACCGCGCCCGCGCCGCCCTGGGCGGCCTCCTGCGCCGCAGCGCCGGCGCCCGCCCCGGCCGCCTGCGCGGCGCCCGGGTCGGACGACGGTTTCAGCGACAGCAGCAGCACGACCCCGGACACGGTGGCGGCGGTGGCCAGCACGACCCGCCGAAGCGGGTGACTCTTCCTCATCGCTTCCTGAGCTCCTGATTCCCTTTGGTGGCGAGGTTCCCGTGCGTACGGGTCGCTCACATCTCGAACGACTCGTGGTGGATGCGGCGGGCGGGAACCCCGGCGCCGCGCAGTGCCTCGTACACGCCCTGGGCGAAGCCGTTCGGCCCGCACATGAAGACGTCGTGGCTGTCGATGTCGGGGATCTTCCGCTGCAGGGACTCCGCCGAGATGTCGGGGCGCTCCCCGTCGGGGCTGTTGACGGCGTACATCAGCCGTGCCCCGCGCTCGTCGGCGATCTTCGCCAGCTCGTCCCACAGGGCGAGGTCCTGCGTGCTGTTGGCCCGGTACAGCAGGGTGATGTCGCCGGCCGCGCCCGGCAGCGTCTCGAACAGCGCCCGCATCGGCGTGATGCCGACTCCGCCGGCCACCAGCAGCACCTTGCCGCGGCTGCGCCGGGACGCCGTCATCGCGCCGTAGGGGCCCTCGGCCCACACCTTCGTGCCCGGGGTCAGCTCGCGCAGCGCCGCGCTGTGGTCGCCGATCGCCTTGACGGTGATCCGCAGAAGCTCCGGGCGGGGCGCCGCGGACAGCGAGTAGGGGTGGGAGCTCATGCGCATCCCCGGCGCCATGAACCGCCAGCGGAAGAACTGACCGGCCTCCGCGCCCATACGGTGCAGCTTGCGTCCGCCGATGAGCACCGACACGATGCCCGGCGTCTCCTCGATGACCGCCTCGACGTACAGGCGGTGGCGCAGGTTCAGCCGCACGGGGGTGATGATTCGGTACCAGACGACGAGCGCGGTGACCGAGCCGTACAGCGCGTACCAGGCGGTCTTCGCGGTCGGTTCGACGGCGAAGTCGTTGCCGGTGGTGATCTGGTGCCAGAACGTGAAGAACACGGCCGCGTACGTCATCAGGTGGATGTGGTACCAGGTGTCGTACGGCATCTTGCGCCGCACCGGGCCGATGGACACCACGCCGATGAGCAGCAGCAGACCGGTGCCGATGGCGGCCTTGCCCATGTCGGGCAGCTGGTTCACCGAGTCGACGGTCTGCGAGACGATGTCGCCGAGCGACTTCCCGGCCTGCAGCGCGTATCCCCACATGATGAGGAACACGTGCGCGAACGTCAGGCAGAGCGTGTACCGGCCGCTCATCGCGTGCCAGCGGGCCACCCGGTCCGAGCCCACCCGGCGCTCCAGCGCCGGCACCCGGGCCATCTGCAGCACGACGAGCGCCATCAGGTACCCGGCGAGCAGGCCGGTGATCCGCCCCGCGTTGAGGATCTTGCTGTTGTCGTCCGCGATGTTGGGCGTGTTGTTCCACCAGAGCCACAGCACGCCCGCGGCTCCCGCCCAGACGGCGATCAACAGCGGCACGGCCGGGGAGCGGCGCGGACGGATGCGGCGCATCGTCTGGCGGCGGGCGGCACGGCCGCCGGCGATCGTCGTGGTCACTGTTCCTCCGTGGGTGCGGACCCTTGGCCCTCAGATACGGGCCACGGGCGCGCAGCGTTCAGTCTCGGCGAGAGTCCGCGTGGAGGGCCGCCGACGGACGTGACCCCCGGTAACCGGTGCTGGAGGGGGGAGCTCCGCCCGGCTCAGTACCGCGTGATCGCCGTCCGTCCGCTCGCCGTGCCGATCGCGATGTGCGGCCGCTTCTCCGGCCGGGCCCACGCGAGCAGCCGTCGCATCGCCCCGGCCGGCACCGACACGCACCCCGCCGTCGCACCGCGCCCGTCCACGTGCAGAAAGATCCCCGCGCCGCGATTGCGCACCGGCTTGCGGTAGTTGAAGCCGATGACCAGGGCGTGCGCGTACTGCGCGCGGTAGCCGACCAGGTGCTCGGACTCGCCGGCCCGGCAGTCGGCCGGCCGTGGCTCGGTCCACCGGTTGTAGGCGCGGGAGGCGTTGTCCTGGCACCACCAGGAGTCCTCGCGGACCGGACGGTACGGGTACGACGTCCCGCGGGGCGGCGGCTGGAGGCCGAAGGCGAAGGGGAGGTCGTACAGGCCCGTCGGCGTCGTGTTCGTGCCCTGCCGGCGTGCGGCGCCCTCGACGAGTCCCTTCGCGCCGAACCGGGCGGGAGCGGAACCGGACCGCACCCATCGCCCGTTCCGCAGGTCCCACCAGGAGACGACGCCCGTGGTGGAGCCGGTTCTCGACGCCAGGGCGGTGATCAGCTGGGCGCCGGGGCCCGGGTCCGCCAGCAGGGCGGGCAGGGGCGCGTCACGCGGCGCCGGCGCCCCTGGGGGCGGGACCGCCCCGGAGCCGGGGGCCGCGCCGAGCGCGAACAGGGAGGCGACGACGAGGCCGGCGGCGGCGACACGAGGAGACATGCGACGACGCTAAGGGCGCGCGTCGTCGCCGGCAGTCCGGGACGGTCCGACCGTGCGTCAGACCGGCGGCCGCGGCGGCGGAGTCCGCAACGGCGGGAGCGGCAGCGGCAGACCGGGCAGTCCGTCGAGGCTCGTGGCGATGTGGTCCTTCTTCGCGAAGTACGCGTCGAGCGAGACGTCGTCCTCCCGGGCGAAGCGTCTGCCGTGCAGCTCGCGGTCCTCGTCGTAGGTCATGAAGGGCACCGCGTATCCGCAGGTGTCCCGGACGAGTTCGGCGTGCACCACGATGATCGCGCGCAGTCCGTGCGCGCTCGGGTCGATGTCCGGGAAGCGGTCCACGAGCTCGCCGAAGCGTGGGTCGTCACGGAAGACCGGCTCGCCCCGGCCATGCACCCGCACGATGTTCGGAGGCCCTTGGAAGGCGCACCACATCAGGGTGATCCGGCCGTTCTCCCGCAGGTGCGCGACGGTCTCGGCGTTGGAGCCGGCGAAGTCGAGGTAGGCCACGGTGTGCTCGTCGAGCACGGCGAACGAGCCCTTGAGGCCCTTGGGGGAGAGGTTGACCGTGCCGTCGCCGGACAGGGGCGCGGTCGCGGTGAAGAAGAGGGGCTGCTCCTCGATGAACGAACGGAGCCTTCCGTCTATGCGCTCGTGAGTCTTTCCCATGGTCGGAAGTATCCGGGAAAGTACTTCGCGCGTCTAAGGAAATACGGGATCTCCCCGGTTCGACGCGCGTGCGCGCGCCGCGGCGGCCGCCCCGATCGGTACTGTCCCGGGGCGGCCGCCGCACCTGTCAGCTCACTTGTTCAGCTTGCAGGCGGCGAGGACGTTCAGACCCTGCGGCTTGGTGCCCTGACGGCCGATCGAGATGGCGATGCGGTCGATCGTGGACTCGCGCTTGCCCTGCAGCGGGCCGAGGATCGCGTTCTGCACGAAGTTGGGGCCGCCCTGGCCGACGGTGTTCTGGAGGCGGGTGTTGGCCTCGTTGATCTGCGTCTGGAGGAGGGCGAGGTTGCGGTCGACCTCGGCCTTGGCGGTGGCGGGGATCGCGGGCAGCTGCGAGGCCACGTCCGGGCAGCTGATCGTGCCGACGCCGTTGGCGTTACCCGCGTTACCCGTGTTTCCGGCGTTACCCGCGTTTCCGTTGTTGCCCGCGTTTCCCTTGTTCCCGGCGTTCGCGTTGTTCCCGGCGTTCGCGTTGTTTCCGTTGTTGCCCGCGTTGCCGGCCGCGCCGCCGTTGTTCGCCGCGCCGCCCGCGTTCAGCGCGCAGCCGGCGAGGGCGTTCAGGCCCTGCGGCTTGGTGCCCTTGCGGCCGATGGAGATGGCGATGCGGTCGATCGTCGAGACGCGCTTGTCCTTCAGCGGGCCGAGGATCGCGTTCTGCACGAAGTTGGGGCCGCCCTGGCCGACGGTGTTCTGGAGGCGGGTGTTGGCCTCGTTGATCTGCGTCTGGAGGAGGGCGAGGTTGCGGTCGACCTCGGCCTTGGCGGTGGCGGGGATCGCGGGCAGCTGCGAGGCCACGTCCGGGCAGGTGATCGTGCCGGGACCGGCGGCCAGCGTCTGGGCGTTGGTCGCAGCGCCCTTGGACGACTCCCCGGCGAGCGCGGAGTTCACGACCACCGCACCGGTCAGGGCCAGAGCGGCGGCCGCGCCGATGACGACCACACGACGCTTGTTGTACTTCGGAAGAGCCCTGGACATGCGGTGCCTCACTTGGGTCAGGAGTGGGTTTGTTTGACGCGGCCGGCGTTCAGCGGTGAGTACGGGCAAGCGGTTGCCGTTGTTCAAGGCATCTTCAAAAAGTCTTCGCAACTCGCCCGGGCCGACGCTCCGGCCACGCCGGATTGACGAATCATGCAGAGCTCTGCATAATCATGCAGGTCGGAGAATGCAGCGGTGAGGAGCAACGCAAGTGAGCAGCAACAGCGGTGACGTACGGCTCTGGGGCGGTCGTTTCGCCGACGGTCCCGCCGAGGCCCTGGCGAAGCTTTCCGCGTCCGTCCACTTCGACTGGCGGCTCGCTCCCTACGACATCGCCGGTTCCCGCGCCCACGCGCGCGTGCTGCACAAGGCCGGCCTGCTCACCGAGGACGAGCTGACCCGGATGATCGCGGGCCTCGGCGAGCTCGAGGCGGACGTCGCCGACGGCTCCTTCGTGGGCACGATCGCCGACGAGGACGTCCACACCGCTCTGGAGCGCGGGCTCCTGGAGCGCGTCGGCCCCGACCTCGGGGGCAAACTGCGTGCCGGCCGCTCCCGCAACGACCAGATCGCCACCCTCTTCCGGATGTACCTGCGCGACCACGCCCGGATCGTCGGCGGGCTGATCGCCGATCTCCAGGACGCCCTGGTCGGCCTGGCGGAGGCCCACCCCGACGTGGCCATGCCGGGCCGCACCCACCTCCAGCACGCCCAGCCGGTGCTCTTCGCCCATCACGTCCTCGCCCATGTGCAGTCCCTCTCCCGGGACGCCGAGCGGCTGCGTCAGTGGGACGAGCGCACGGCCGTCTCGCCGTACGGCTCGGGCGCCCTGGCGGGCTCCTCCCTCGGCCTGGACCCGGAGGCCGTGGCCGAGGACCTCGGTTTCGAGAACGGCAGCGTCGGCAACTCCATCGACGGCACCGCCTCCCGGGACTTCGTCGCGGAGTTCGCCTTCATCACCGCGATGATCGGCGTGAACCTCTCCCGGATCGCGGAGGAGATCATCATCTGGAACACGAAGGAGTTCTCCTTCGTGACGCTGCACGACGCCTTCTCCACGGGCTCCTCGATCATGCCGCAGAAGAAGAACCCGGACATCGCGGAGCTGGCGCGCGGCAAGTCCGGCCGTCTGATCGGCAACCTGACCGGGCTGATGGCGACCCTCAAGGCCCTCCCGCTCGCCTACAACCGCGACCTGCAGGAGGACAAGGAGCCGGTCTTCGACTCCTGTGACCAGCTCGAGGTGCTGCTGCCTGCCTTCACCGGCATGATCGCCACCCTGACCGTGCACCGTGAGCGCATGGAGGAACTGGCCCCGGCCGGCTTCTCGCTCGCCACCGACATCGCCGAGTGGCTCGTCAAGCAGGGTGTGCCGTTCCGTGTCGCGCACGAGGTCGCCGGCGAGTGCGTCAAGGCGGCGGAGGCCGAGGGCAAGGAGCTGGACGAGCTGACGGACGACCAGTTCGCGAAGATCAGCGCCCATCTGACCCCTGAGGTCCGCTCGGTCCTGAACGTCCCGGGTGCGCTGGCCTCCCGCAACGGCCGGGGCGGCACGGCCCCGAGCGCGGTCGCGATCCAGCTGGCCGAGGTGAAGGCGAACGTGCGGGCACAGCACGACTGGGCCACCGCCAAGCAGTGACACCGGCGGGGCGCGGGGGCCGCGCCGGTCGTGGCGCACTCGCGCGGGCGGGAGCGTCCGCGAGGCGCCCCGCCCGCGCGGACGTTCCACACTCCCGCAACACCCCGCACACCCCGGACGCCGAAGGCAACGCCGTCGCGGGTTACGTTGGTCGTCAGCCGTACCGGAGCCGACCGAACGGAGCCCGCGATGCCCTTCGCCCGCCTCGCTTCAGCGACCACCCCCACCTGTCACATCGGCTTCGGACTCGCCGCCGTCGGCCGCCCCGGCTACATCGACCTCGGCCGTGACCGGGACCTCCCGCAGGACCGCAGCGTCGAGGCACTCCGCGCCCGGACGCACGAACTCCTGGACGCCGCCTACGCCCAGGGCGTCCGCTACTTCGACGCGGCCCGCTCCTACGGCCGCTCCGAGGAGTTCCTCGCGGGCTGGCTCGCCGCCCACCCCGAGGTCGACGACGCCGTCGTGGGCAGCAAATGGGGGTACACCTACACGGCCGACTGGTCGACGGACGCGCAGACGCACGAGGTCAAGGACCACGGCCTCGCCACCTACGAGCGTCAGCGCCGGGAGACGGACGGCCTGCTCGGCGACCGGCTCGACCTCTACCAGATCCACTCGGTGACCCCGGACAGCCCGGCCCTCACCGACAAGGAACTGCACGCGAAACTGGCGGAGGCCGCAGCGCGCGGCCGCACGGTCGGCTTCTCCACCAGCGGCCCCGCCCAGGCCGACGCCATCCGCGCCGCGCTCGCCGTGACGGTCGACGGCGAGCCCCTCTTCCGCACCGTCCAGTCGACCTACAACCTCCTGGAGACCTCGGCCGGCCCGGCCCTCGCCGAGGCCCGCGAAGCCGGACTCACGGTGATCGTGAAGGAGGGCATGGCCAACGGTCGTCTCGCCGGTCCGGCCGCACCCGACGCCCTCGCGTCGGTGGCGCAGGAGACGGGTCTCGGCTGTGACGCCGTCGCGCTCGCGGTGATCCTGCGCCGGCCCTGGGCCGGCGTCGTCCTCTCCGGCGCGGCGACCACCGCCCAGCTCGCGTCCAACCTGCACGCCGCGGCCGTCGACCTCGACGACGGCCTGCTGGAGCGGCTGGCCGGGCTGTCGGAGGACCCGCAGGCCTACTGGGAGCGGCGCAGCCGACTGCCCTGGCACTGAGCCCGCGACGTCCGGCGGATCCTCGCCCGACCACCCCGGGTGAACCGCACACGCCCAGATTGAGACAATGATGTCTCACATGGGTTACTCTTGTCTCATGGCTGTCGACCGTGACCACGTGCTGCGCAGTGCCGCGACCCTGCTGACCCGAAAGTCCACCGCGACGATGGACGAGGTCGCCAGGGCGGCCGGGATCAGCCGGGCCACGCTGCACCGTCACTTCGCCGGGCGCGACGCGCTCGTGCGCGCCCTGGAGTCCCTCGGCATCGCGGAGTGCGAGTCCGCTCTGGAGGCGGCCCGACCGGACGAGGGCCCGGCGCCCGACGCCGTACGCCGGCTGGTGCGGGAGATCGAACCGGCGGCCGCCCTGCTCGCCTTCCTCTACACCGAGAACCAGCTGTTCGAGGGCGAGCAGCAGAATCCGGGCTGGACCAGGATCGACGAGCGCATCGCGGCCCTGTTCCGGCGTGGCCAGGCCGACGGCGAGTTCCGCATCGACCTCACCCCCGCCTGGCTCACCGAGGCGCTATACGGCCTGCTGGCCTCCGGCGCCTGGGCGGTCTCCGAGGGCCGGGTCGCCGGCAAGGACTTCACCCACATGATCACCGAGCTGTTGCTCGGCGGCGCGCTGCGTCACTAGGGCCGGCGTCACCACCGCTCGGCGGCACGACGGCATCAGGGCCTGCTGCCCGGCGGCACGGCCGACCTGCGGCCCGCTGTTCGGCGCCTGCCGCCGGAGGGCTGCCGGCCACCGCCGGAGGTCTGCCTTCGACCGCCGAGTTCCGCCGTGGCGCGTCGGTTCGAGCAGCCCCGTCCCCGTCACCCGATCCCTCGACTCACCCGGCCGATCCGGCTCACCCAGCTCACCCAGCTCACGAACAGAGGAACCATGACCAGCACCCTGCAGCCGGCGACCACGACCGAGGCGGTGAGGCGCCCCGACCGTTGGCTGGCGCTCTCCGTCCTCGTGCTCGCCGTGCTGCTGGTGGCCGTCGACGCGACCGTCCTCGGTCTCGCGACCCCGTACATCAGCGAGGACCTCGAACCCTCCGGCGCCCAGCTGCTCTGGATAGGCGACGTCTACTCGTTCGTCATCGCCGGTCTGCTCGTCTCGATGGGCAGCCTCGGCGACCGCATCGGCCGCAAGCGGATCCTGCTGATCGGCGCCACCGCGTTCGGCCTGATATCCGTCCTCAACGCCTATGCGACGTCACCGGAGTCGATGATCGCGGCCCGCGCCCTGCTGGGCGTGGCCGGAGCGACCCTCATGCCGGCCACCCTCGCCCTGATCCGCAACCTCTTCCACGATCCGCGCGAGCGCAGCCTGGCCGTCGGCATCTGGGGCGCGACGGCCTCGGCGGGCACCGCGGTCGGTCCCATCGTGGGCGGATTCCTCCTCGAGCACTTCTGGTGGGGCTCGGTCTTCCTCATCAACCTGCCCGTCATGGTGGTGCTCGTGGTGGTCGGCGTGAAGACGCTGCCCGAGTCCAGGAACCCCGACCACGGCCCCTGGGACCTGATCAGCGTGACGCTGTCGCTGGTCGGCGTGATCGCCGTCGTGTACGCCGTGAAGGAGGTCGCCGCTCACGGCCCGAGCGGGGAGACCCTCGCCTCGGCCGTGGTCGGCGCCGCGGCGCTGTACGGCTTCGTACGCCGTCAGTTCGCGCTCCCGGTGCCGCTGCTGGACATGCGGCTGTTCCGCAGCCGCGGTTTCAGCGGCGCGGTGCTGGCCGACCTGCTGACCGTGCTCGGCATGTCCGGCCTGGTGTTCTTCCTGTCCCAGTACCTGCAGTCGGTCCAGGGCAGGCGGCCCCTGGAGGCGGGGCTGGCCGAACTGCCGGCGGCCGTCGGCGCGGTGACGGCCGGACTCCTGGCGGGCCGTGTGGCGCGCCGCTTCTCGGTGCGTGCCGTGGTCTCCGGCGGTCTCGCGGCGATCGGCCTGGCCCTGGCCGCGCTGACGACGGTCACCGGGACCACCGGCTATCCCGTGCTGGGCGCGGCCCTGTTGGTGGTGGGCGTGGGCGCCGGGTTCTCCTTCACGGTGACCGCGGACGTCATCCTGGGATCGGTGCCGAAGAACCAGGCCGGCGCGGCCTCGGCCGTCTCCGAGACGGCGTACGAACTGGGCGCGGCGCTCGGCATCGCCCTGCTCGGCTCGATCGTGACCGGTGTCTACCGGGGCTTCGCGGCCCCGGCGGGCACGCCGCAGGAGGCGCACGAGTCGTTGGGCGGCGCGGTGGAGGCGGCGGGGCACCTGCCGCCGGCCGCGGGCGCGGAGATGCTGGCGTCGGCCCGCGAGGCCTTCGTCGACGGCCTGGCGGTGGCGTCCGGAGTGGGCGCCGCGGTCCTGCTGGCGGCGGCGGTGGCGGCGTGGTTCCTGCTCAGGGGACAGCGCCTGGAGACCGCCGGCTGAGGGAGGCGGCCCACGGGCGCGCGGAACGGCGCCCGCACGTCACGAGGCAGGCGGGTCCCGCAGTCCGAGGGGTGCTGCCGGCGCGGAGCGGTTCTCGGTGAGCAGGTCGGCGGGACACCGCGCTCCGGGCCGCGGCGCGCGCCCCCGCACCGGAGGCGCTTACGCCGCCTTGGCCTTGGTGGCGTACATGTCCACGTACTCCTGCCCCGACAGCCGCATGACCTCGGTCATCACGGAGTCGGTGACGGCGCGCAGCACATAGCGGTCCCGGTCCATCCCGTCGTACCGGGAGAACTCCATGGCCTCGCCGAAGCGGACCGTCACCCGGCCCGGACGGGGCATGCCCGCGCCGCCCGGCTGCAGCTTGTCCGTGCCGATCATCGCGAACGGCACGACGGGCGCACCCGTCATCAGCGTCAGCCGGGCGATGCCGGTACGGCCCCGGTAGAGACGGCCGTCGGGGGACCGTGTGCCCTCGGGGTAGATCCCGAAGACCTTGCCCTCCTCGAGGATCCGGCGTCCGGTCATCAGCGCGGCGACGCCGCCGCGGCCGCCGTCCCGGTCCACCGGGATCATGCCGACCCCGGTGAAGAACCAGGCCATCAGCCGGCCCTTGAGGCTCTTGCCCGTGACGTACTCGTCCTTGCCGATGAAGAGGACCTGTCGGTCGCACACCAGCGGCAGGATCATCGAGTCGATGAAGGTGAGGTGATTGCCCGCCAGGATCACGGGGCCGTCGCCCGGGATGTGCTCCGCGCCCTCGACCCGGGGGCGGAACATCAGGCGCATGACCGGTCCGAGCACTGCCTTGATGAGCGCGAAGCGCGACAACGAGCCCTCCGATGTCAAGGGAAAAGGGTATGAGTCTGTGCAGGTGAGGACGATACTCGCGGGCCGGGGGCCGACGCACATCGGGTCACCCAGGTCTTACGCACTGTTGACGTTTGTTTACCTGTACGGCCGCACGGCCGCCCGCCCGTAGCCCGCCCGTCATCCGGACGGAACGAGGTGGGTCACCCCGGACACGGGAGGCTCCGAGGCTCGCCGCAGCCTTCGCCGGGCTGTGCAGGGACCGGGCCGCGCGACGACCGGCCCGCGCGACGCTCCCGGGGCGGGTGCGTCCGGCGTGTCGTCTCGCCGCCCGGGCGAGGCCCGGCTCCGGCCTCGACCGCCGCGCGCCCGGCTCGGACCGGGTTCCCCGGCCGGCCGCACCGAATCCCCCGCGTCCGACGACCCGTCACCTCGACGTACCGCACGGACCGCGTCCGTCGTAGGCGAGCTCACGCACCCGGCGTACACCAGGTGCCGTCCGACGTCCTCCGCGTGTTGGGGCCGAGGTCTCCCGGAGGTCATGTCCACGCCCCTACCATCGGCCCGCACGGACGAGCCGACGGCTGGAGGCCCCGCATGGGAACGCAGGACACGCAGGAGTCGAACGAGCAGGCGCGCGCGGGCACCGGGCGACGGGCGCTCCTCGGCGCGGCCGTGCTCGGCGCCGGAGGCGTGCTCGGTCTGTCCGGCACGGCGACGGCTGCCGAGGCCCGCCACGGGGGAGGCGGCCTCAAGAGTCTTCCCGTGCCCACGGTCATCGGTCATCGCGGCGCCAGCGGCTACCGCCCCGAGCACACCTTCGGCTCCTACCAGCTCGCCCTCGACCTGGGGGCCGACATCGTGGAGGCCGGCGACCTCGTCCCCACCCGGGACGGCCACCTCGTCTGCCGGCACGAGCCGGAGATCGGCGGCACGACGGACGTCGCCGCCCACTCCGAGTTCGCCGACCGCCGGACGACGAAGGTGCTCGACGGCGTCCCGACCACCGGTTGGTTCACCGAGGACTTCACGCTCGCCGAGCTGAAGAGACTGCGGGCGGTCGAGCGCATCCCGGCCAACCGCCCGCACAACACGCTCTACGACGGCCGCTGGGGGATCCCCACCTTCGAGGAGGTCCTCAAGTGGCAGGACGAGCAGACCCGTAAGCGCGGCAGGCAGGTCTGGATCTACCCCGAGACCAAGCACCCCACCTACTTCCGCAAGCAGGGCCTGGGCCTGGAGGAGCGGGTCGCCAAACTGCTGCACAAGTACGGCAAGGACAGGAAGAACTCCCCGGTCGTCCTGCAGTCGTTCGAGCCGACCAGCATCCAGCGCCTGAACAAGCTGGTCGACAACCCGCTCGTCGTGCTGTTGTCCACCGCCGCATCCCGCCCCTGGGACTTCGTCGAGACGGGCGACCCGCGCACCGTCGCCGACCTGATCACGCGGGCCGGACTGCGGGAGATCGCCGGGTACGCGCAGGGCATCGGCCCCACCCTCGACCTGGTCATCCCGAAGGACGCGGCCGGCAACCTCACCAGGCCGACCACCCTGGTGAAGGACGCCCACGCGGTCGGTCTGATCCTGCATCCGTACACCATGCGCAACGAGAACCCCTTCCTGCCCGCCGACTTCCGCAAGGGCTCGGACGCGGACGCCTACGGCGACTCCTTCGCAGCGTTCCGCACCTACTTCGCGACCGGTATCGACGGGGTCTTCACGGACAACCCGGACACCGGGGTGCTGGCCCGCGCGGACTTCGTCAACGGCTGAGTCCTCGTTGGGGTGACAGTCGGCCGCCCGGGCAACCGACCGCCCGGGCCGCCGCATCGTGTGGCACATGACCCCCGACTTGCTCGCCTCCCTGCACCCGCTGCTCAGCGCGGAGGCCTCCGCGGAAGCTCCTGCCGCCGGCGCCGAACCCGGTGACCTGGAGCAGGCCGTCTGGCTCCGTCTCCTCGAACGCCTCGCCGCCGACGGCCCGCCCCGAGATCCCGAGGGCTGGCTGCGCCGGGCCGTCCGGGCGGAGGTCCGCCGTACCCGCCGCACCACCCGGCGTGAACAGCCGTACGAGACCGAGCCCGCCGACGACGCGGAACGCGGTCCTGAACACCTGGCCCTGACCGCCGCCCGCCATCGCGCTCTGCGCGAGGCCGTGCACCGGCTGCCCGGTCGCTGCTCGCGTCTTCTGCAGGCCCTCCTCTCGCCCGAGGACCTCACCTACCGGGAGATCGCAGGGAAGTTGGGTATCTCACAGGGCAGTCTCGGACCGGAACGTTCCAGATGTCTCGGATGTCTTCGTCGTTTGCTCGCACCGGAGGTTGCGGCTCCCGAAGTGCGGGGATAGGAGTGAGGGACCACAGGCGATCAGGTGAGCGGGAGGCGTGCGCACATGGGCATGAGCGTGACCATCTCGGTGGCGACCGAGCAGGATGCCGAGCAGATCTTCAGACTGCAGTACCTGTGCTTCCAGAGCGAAGCCGCGCTGTACGGGAACTACCGCATCGCCCCGCTCGTCCAGAGCCTCGACTCCGTCCGGCAGGAGCTCGCCGCCGACTGCGTCTTCGTGGCCCGGCTGGGCGACGAGGTGGTCGGCTCGGTTCGCGGCACCCTCACCGAGGACGGCGCCGCCGCCATCGGCAAGCTCTGCGTCCACCCCCGCCTCCAGGGGCACGGCATCGGCGCGCGGCTGCTGCGCGCCGCCGAGTCGGCGCTGGGCGGCGAGCGCGGCGCCAAGAAGTTCCGCCTGTTCGCCGGCCACCGCAGCGAGGGCAACCTCCGCCTCTACCGCCGGGTCGGCTACGAGACGGTCGGCACCTCCCAGGGCACGGACGGCGTGCCGATGATCGTCCTGGAGAAGCAGGCCGGGGAGTACGCGGCTACGGCGTAGTCGTACGGGAGGTGCGCAGCCAGTACAGGGCCGACACCGGCAGCAGCACGGGGATGAAGACGTACCCCATCCCGTAGTCGGACCACACGGTCGCCTCGGGGAAGGCGGAGGGCTGGACCAGGGTCCAGGTCCCGACGATCAGCACGCCCGCGAGTTCGGCGGCGCAGCACAGCCGCGCCGCCCTGCGGGCCGTCTCGCCGCCCCGCACCAGCGAGTACGTGATGAAGCCGTACACCACGCCCGCCACCGCCGACAGCGTGTACGACAGCGGCGCCCGGTCGAAGTGCGCGGCGATCTCGTACGCCGACCGCGACACCGCGCCGACCACCATCACGCCGTAGAACCACACCAGCAGCATCCCGGGCCCGCTGATCAGCCGGTCCGGCTTCTCCTGCACCGCCGTCATCTCAGCCTCCCCAGATGTCGAAGAGCCGCACCTCGAGCACGGCGAGGACCACGCCGCCCGCGGCGACCGTCACCGAACCCCAGCGGGTCCGCTCGGCCAGCGACATGAACCCCGCCGTCGGCACGCACGCGAACGCGCCCAGCAGATACGCCACGAACAGCGTCGTGCCCTGCTCCGGCTTCTCGCCCCGCGCCAACTGGACGATCCCGATCACCAGCTGGACCGTCGCCAGCAACGAGACCACGGCCATCCCGATGAAGTGCCAGTCCTTGGTCGGCTGGTCGCGGTGGGCGGCCCAGCCGCACCAGGCGGCGAGCAGCAACGCGGCGACGCCGGTCGTCGCCGTCAGGGCATCAAGCATGCAGTGACCTTAATACGGCGTAACAGACACCCCGCGGTCGGCCCCGGGGACCCACGCGACCGGCGGCGCTGCCGTGGCGTCGGCCACAGCCTGCCGGTCCGCGACCGGGTCGCCGACCTCGTGGTCCGGGCACCCGTCCGCCTCGTAGGCGCTGGTCACCGGCGGGGGCGCGGGGATCTCCGGGCCGGGGCGAGGAACGCGGAAAGCCGTCCACGGCTGTCCAGAATGCGGACAGCGGTGTCTGGGTCAGGACCGTACGTCTGCTTTACTGATGCTCATGACCACTACGAGCTGCCGCACCCGTGCGACCGAGGCGACCCTGACGCCCGGTGCTCGTTGTATGTGTCGAATGTGCGCCTTCTAGAGGGCCCCCGCACCACCCCCGAGCTCGCGCCCCGAAGCGAGACGCCGTGGCAGGCCCGTACGCCGCATCTCCGCCGTACGTGACCTGAGCCGCGCCCCGCGCACATGTTTCTCCCCGGTTCCTTCCGCCACGGCGAGAACCGTGTCGCGTCCTGACAGCCTGCATCCGTGCGCCCGGGCACACCCACGCCCGCGCACTCGACAGTGACGGAAACCCCACGTGATCACCACCACGGGCCTGACCAAGGTCTACCGCTCGCGCGGCCGTGAGGTCACCGCCCTCGACGGCGTCGACCTGCACGTACGCGAAGGCGAGGTGTACGGCGTCATCGGCCAGTCCGGCGCCGGAAAGTCCTCGCTCATCCGCTGCGTCAACCTCCTGGAACGCCCCACCGCCGGAACGGTCACCGTCGACGGGCGGGACCTCACCGCGCTCGCCGGGCGGGGGCGCCGCGCCGGCAGGGAACTGCGGCAGGCGCGCAGCCGGATCGGCATGGTCTTCCAGCACTTCAACCTGCTGTCCTCGCGGACTGTGCAGGACAACGTCGAACTGCCGCTGGAGATCCTCGGCTCCTCCGGGAGGGAACGATCCCGCAAGGCGCTGGAGCTGCTCGACCTGGTCGGGCTCGCCGATCAGGCGAAGGCCTACCCGGCGCAGCTGTCGGGCGGCCAGAAGCAGCGCGTCGGCATCGCCCGCGCCCTCGCCGGCGACCCGAAGGTGCTGCTCTCCGACGAGGCGACCAGCGCACTCGACCCCGAGACCACCCGCTCCGTCCTCCAGCTGCTGCGTGACCTCAACCGGCAGCTGGGCCTGACCGTTCTGCTCATCACGCACGAGATGGACGTGGTGAAGTCGATCTGCGACTCCGCCGCGCTCATGGAGCACGGCAGGGTCGTCGAGTCCGGCACGGTCAGCGAGCTGCTCGCCGCCCCGGGCTCCGAACTGGCCGCCGCGCTCTTCCCGGTCGGCGGCGAGGCGAGCGGTCACGACCGCACCGTCGTCGACGTCACCTTCCACGGTGAGGCCGCCACCCAGCCCGTCATCTCCCAGCTGTCGCGAACCTACAACATCGACATATCGATTCTCGGCGCAGCGGTCGACACCGTCGGCGGCCTGCAGATCGGCCGGATGCGCATCGAACTGCCCGGCCGCTACGAGGACAACGTCGTGCCGATCGGCTTCCTGCGCGAACAGGGCCTGCAGATCGACGTCGTGGACCACGCGCCCCAGGAACCCGCGCTCATCGAGGGAGGCGTCAAGTGAGCTGGTCGGAGATGCAGCCCCTGCTGGCGCAGGCCTGTTGGGACACCCTCTACATGGTCGGCTGGTCCACCCTCGTCGCCGTCGCGGGCGGCCTCCCGCTCGGCGTCCTGCTGGTCCTGACCGACCGAGGCGGCCTGCTCCAGAACGTCTTCGCCAACAAGGTCATCGGGCAGATCGTGAACATCGCCCGCTCGATGCCCTTCATCATCCTGATGGTGGCGCTGATGAACTTCACGCGCACCGTCACCGGCACCACCATCGGCCGTGAGGCCGCGATCGTGCCGCTCGCCATCGGGGCCATCCCGTTCTTCGCGCGCCTGGTCGAGACGGCTGTCCGCGAAGTGGACGGCGGGCTCGTCGAGGCCGTGCAGTCGATGGGGGGCGACACCTGGACGATCGTGCGCAAGGTCCTCGTCCCGGAGTCCCTGCCCTCCCTCGTCGCCGGCACCACGACCACGGTCGTCACCCTCATCGGCTACTCCGCCATGGCCGGCACCGTCGGCGCCGGCGGGCTCGGGGACATCGCCATCCGCTACGGCTACCAGCGCTTCCAGACCGAACTGATGTGGATCACGGTGGCCATCCTCGCCGTCGTCATCTCGCTCATCCAGTTCGCCGGCGACTGCACGGCCCGCGCCCTGCACCGTCGCGGCGGCAGCTCGGGCCCCGCCCCCAGGCTCCGCCTGCTGAAGGCGAAGGAGCCGGCCGCCGCCGACGTCGGCAAGGTCGCCTGAGCCCGCCGGGGCCGCCCACCAGACTCCCCGCACCACCCGACGCGGGGCCGCACCACCTTCAGGAAAGGCACTTTTCGTGCGTAACACCACCAAGATCACCACTGCTGTCCTGGCCGCCGGAGCCCTCACCCTCGGACTCACCGCCTGCGGCTCGGACAAGGACTCCGGCGCCGACGCGAACGCCACGCTGACCGTCGCCGCCACCCCCACCCCGCAGGGCGAGATCCTCGACTACATCAAGGACAACCTCGCGGCGAAGGCCGGCCTCAAGCTCGAGGTCAAGGAGTTCACGGACTACGTCACGCCCAACACGGCGGTCCAGCAGGGCGAGGTCGACGCCAACTACTTCCAGCACCAGCCGTACCTCGACGACTTCAACAAGAAGAACGACACCGACATCGTCGCCGTGCCCGGCGCCACGGTGCACCTCGAGCCGCTCGGCCTGTACTCCCGCAGCGTCAAGAAGCTCGACGCCCTGGAGAAGGGCGCCACCGTCGCCCTGCCGAACGACACCACCAACGAGGCCCGCGCGCTGAAGCTCCTGGAGACAGGCGGCCTCATCGGTCTGAAGCCGGGCGTCGGCTACGACGCCACCCCCAAGGACGTCGTCTCCAACCCCAAGGGCCTGAAGTTCAAGGAGCTCGAGGCGGCCCAGCTGCCGCGCTCCCTCTCCGACGTCGACGCCGCCGTGATCAACGGCAACTACGCGCTCGAGGCCAAGCTCAGCCCGGCGAAGGACGCCCTGCTCGCAGAGTCCGCGAAGGGCAACCCCTACGCCAACTTCCTCGCCGTGAAGAAGGGCGACGAGGGCGACCCGCGCGTGAAGAAGCTGGCCGGGCTGCTCACCTCCCCCGAGGTGAAGAAGTTCATCGAGGACAAGTACGACGGAGCCGTCGTGGCGGCCTTCTGATCCCCGCCCCGACGCACACGCACGGGGTCCGCGCCTTCACCCGGTGTGGACCCCGTGGTGGGGTTCCGGGCTCACATGCTGCATGCTGGGCAGTTCAGTCGGCCCTGACGGGGCGGCAGGTCTCACCAGAGGTCCCGAAGGTTACGGAGCGGCGCATGACGAGCACCTTCCCCAACATCTCCATCAGCACGGAGCGGTTGGGCCTGCGCCCCCTCGACGAGGACGACGTGCCCGCCCTGGCCGACATGATGAACGACGAGCAGGTCACGGCCTGGACCGGCGTGCCCCAGCCCTTCGACGAGGCCGCCGCCCGCCGCTGGGTCGCCGAGTACGCGCCCGGCGAACGCACGGCGGGACGCGGCCTCGACCTCGCCGTCACCGAGTTCCTCACCCAGCGCCTGGTCGGCGTCGTCCAGCTCGCCAAGACCAACTGGCACGTCCGCTCCACCGAACTGTCGTACATCATCGCCCCCTGGGCGCGCGGCGAGGGCTACGCCTCCGAGGCGGCGCTCGCCACCGCCCAATGGCTGTTCACCGACCAGAAGTTCGAGCGCATCGAGCTGCGCACGGCCGCCGACAACACCGCCTCCCAGCAGGTCGCGCAGAAGATCGGCTGCATCAGCGAGGGCGTGCTGCGCGGCGCCTGCATAGCGCGCGCCCGCGCCGAGGACGGCACCTGGAACGAGGTGCGCACCGACTACATCGTCTACAGCCTCCTCCCCGAGGACCTGGACGGCGGCGGCGAGCACTTCGCGGAGAGCGGCGGATTCACGTCGTACACCGACTGGAACTGATCCCGCCGCAGGTGTCACCGCCGCCGCCCCCGCCCGCCGACCAGGTACCCTCACGGAGCCCGCTGCCTGCGTGAACCCGGGGGAGACTGACGACGATGGCCGACCGCGTCACGGTGATCGGCTGGGACGGCTCGCCGCTGACCGACGCGGCCCGCTCCGCTCTGAGCGCCGCCACGCTGGTGGCCGGCGCCGCCCACCACCTGGCGCTGCCCGAGGTGCCGCCCGGCGCGGAACGCATCCGGCTCGGCAGCGTCGCGCTCGCCGCCCGCCGTATCACCGGCCACCGCGGCACCGCCGTCGTCCTCGCCGACGGCGACCCGGGCTTCTTCGGCGTCGTACGGACCCTGCGCGCACCCGAGTTCGGCCTGGAGGTCGAGGTCGTCCCGGCCGTCTCCGCCGTCGCCGCCGCCTTCGCCCGCGCCGGGATGCCCTGGGACGACGCCCAGGTGGTCGTCGCCCACCGGCGCACGCTGCGACGGGCGGTCAACGTGTGCCGCGCCCACACCAAGGTCGCCGTTCTCACCTCCCCGGGCGCCGGTCCCGCCGAGCTCGGCCTGCTCATGGAGGGCGTGCACCGCACCTTCGTGGTCTGCGAGGAACTCGGCACCGTCCGCGAGCAGGTCAGCGTCGTCACCTCCGACAAGGCGGCCGACCACACCTGGCGCGACCCCAACGTCGTCATCGTCATCGGCCCCGCCGTGCCGGCCGCCGCGGGGGACGGCGGTTGGATCGCCGGACGTGACCCGGGCGCCGGCCCGCGCGGCTGGACCCTGCCCGGCGACGCCTACGGCGGCGGGCTGGGCGAGGGGGAGGCGCCGTTGCTGCGCGCGGCCCAACTCGCCCACCTGGGGCCGCGGACGGGCGACCTCGTCTGGGACATCGGCTGCGGCAGCGGCGCCTTCGCCACCGACGCCGCGCGGGCGGGCGCCGCCGTCATCGCCGTCGACCGGGACTTGCAGGCCTGCGCCCGCACCGACGCCGCCGCCCGCCGGCACGGGGTCCAGCTCCAGATCGTCCGCGGCGACGCCCCGCACGTGCTGGAGAACCTGCCGGAACCGGACGTCGTCCGGGTCGGCGGCGGGGGAGCGGCCGTCGTCTCCGCGGTCGCCGACCGCCGCCCGCAGCGCATCGTCACCCACGCGGCCACCCGGGACGCCGCCGAACTCGTGGGCCGCGACCTGACGGAGCACGACTACCGCGTCGAGTGCGCCCTCGTCCAGGCCGTCGAACTCGACACCAGGGCCTGGACGGAGACGGAGCGGAGCGTCGCGTTCCTGCTCACGGGGGTTCTCGCGGACCGTCGGCCCTGACCCGGTTCGCCCGCCCGGTGATCCTGTTGTCGTACCGCGCGCGGTAGGCTGGCCGATCGTCGTACCGCTTCCGGTCGCCCGGCGCTTCGTCGGTCAATGTCCGGAAAACACCTCCCTTTTGGGCTGGGTGTGGTACGGCAGAACCGGAGGACGCGCAACGTGGCGCAGTCCACAGCGGCGCGTCGCGGATCAAGCTGTCGCGACGGCCCGGTGGCCGGGACAATGCCACTGTATGGCTTTGTCGCTTTTTCGAGCGGGTCGTTCGTGCCGCTGGGCACGGACGCTCGTTCTCACTGCGGGGCGGTCGGTGCGCCGCTCCGGGCGAGCTGGTCGTAAGAGCACTAACCGATGGGCGAGGGGTACGCATGACCGACACCGGCCAGGTCCCGGGCGAGGCGCTGCCGGAGAACACAGGCATGGTGGAGCAGCCGGGCGCCCCCGCGCACGGTGCGTACACCTACCTCTCCGAGACCCCCGCCGAGGACGAAGACCTGCTGCTGCTGCCGGGCGCGCAGAGTGCGTGGGGCAACGAGGTGGCCCCGCCCGCCCCGGAGCCGGTGGTCGAGACGGTGCACGAGCCCGGCCCGCACGAGACGGACGGCCGCGACAGCGGATCGGTCGATCTGAGCGCCGTCCGCCTGCCGGGCGCGTCGGCGCCCCAGGCGGCCCCGCGTCGGCCCCTGCACCTCGGCCCGCCGATCCCCGACGCCTCCGCCAGCCCGGTCCGCTCCCTCGCCGACCGCGGCCCCGCGGGCGCTCCGGTCCGCCAGCCCGGCCCGTCCGCCTCCGGACCCGAGTACCTCGACGTGCCGCAGCTGCGCGAGATGCCGCTTCAGGGCGCGGCGCCCTGGGGTGCCGCACAGGTCACGGCGCAGACGCCGGTCGCGTCCGGGGTGACGACCGCGGAGGCGGCCGTGCCGGCCCCGGTCGCGGCGCAGCAGCAGGGCGAACCGGCGGGCGCCGCCCAGGCCTTGGTGGCTCGGATGGCGACCGAGGCGATGGCCGCGACCGCCCCGCAGGAACCGGAGGCCGAGCACACGGCCGAACCCGAAGGCGCGTCGCCGCAGCCGCCGTCCACCAACACGTACGGGGTCGTCGACCCCGGTCAGCTGCTGGGCGCCGCCATGATGGCGGAGGCCGGTGAGGAACTGGCCGAGGCCGAGGGCTCGTCCGTGCCCGGCGGTGACCAGCCGGCGGACGCCTCCGCCGAGCCGGCGCCGGCGGCGGCCGATGAGGACGCACCTGTGGCCCCCCGGACGCCGGAAGCCGCGGAACCGCAGGGGCACAGCGCCGCCGAGGCGGTCGAGCCCACCCAGTCCGCAGAGGCCGACATGGCGCAGACGCCGCAGACGCCGCAGACGCCGCAGTCGGCGGACGCCGGCGAGGCGGGCCCCGTGGCGGAGGCCGCCCAGGAGCCCGAGCCTCAGCCTCAGGTCCACGCGGCGGACTCGGACGCGCATTCCGCCGACGCGCCCGCCCCGGCTCCCGACGCGCCCGCCCCGGCTCCGGAGGCGCCGGCGCAGACCGCCCCGGTCGCCGACGCGCTTCCCGTCCCGGAGGCCGTGCCGGCCGTCGAGCCCGCCTCGGTCCCGGAGCCCGAGCCCGCCCCGGGCGGAGGACCCGAAGAGGCCGAGGCTCCGCAGCCGGTCGAGGCCGTGACCGAGAATGCGGCAGAGGAACCGGCGCCGACGACGATCGCTCCCGCCCCGGAAACCGGGCACGTGCAGAGCGTCGACGCCGTCGCCGAGACGATCGTCCCGCAGGCCGAGACCGCATCCGCCGAGACCGCATCCGCCGTGGAGCAGCAGACCGGCCCGGCCCCCGACGCCCTGCCCGCGCCGCAGCCGGAGACCCAGGCGGCGGCGGACGCGGAGCCGGAGCGCCGGCCCGAGCCCGAGCCCGAGCCCGAGCCCGAGCCCCTGACCCCCGCCGCAGCCCACATCGCGGACCCGGCATCCCACGCACCGGACGCCCCGCAGCCCGCGGCCGCCCACGGGGAGTCTCCGCAGACCGCCCCCGAGACGGCGGTCGCCCCCGAAGCACCCCTCGCCGGGCCTCACCCGGAGCCGCAGCCTCACCCCGAGCCGCAGCCGGAGGCAGGACCCGAGCCCGGGCCGGACGAGGCGGCGCAGGCCCGGCCCGCGCTCCACCAAGAGCCCGTTGTCGTGCCGGAGCCGGCCGCCGACCCGGCCGTCGCTTCCATCGCCGCCACCGGGCCCCGGACCTTCCTCGCGGACGTCGTCCCCGCCCCGCAGCCCGTGCCTTCGGCGGCGAGCGAGGGGACCGGCGCGGACCTCGGGAGCGCCGCCCCGCAGGGCCCCCAGCCCGCGCCTCTTCCGACGGACGCGGACCACGAAGACCACGCGGCGCACCAGGCGCGGGAAGCCCTGCCCGGGCCCGGGCACGCCGTCCCGGAGCCCGCGCCGAAGCAATTCCTGGGGGAGTTCGTGCCGGCCGAGGGCGCGGTGCCGACCCCCGCGCACCTCGCCCCGGCCCCGCCGCACCTGCTCGTGTCCGCGACCGAGGAGCAGCCGGCTCCGGAGCCGGCCCCCCAGGCGGCCATGGAAGCGGTCGGTGAGGCGCAGTCCGCCGTCGAGGCCACACCCTCCGGCCTGCCCGCCGCCACGGTTCCCGTCGCCACCGTTCCCGCCCCTCGCGAGACCGCGCTCGGAGAAACCGCGCCCGGAGAGAGCGCCCCGGACGCAGCCGACCCCGCCCCGGACGCCCCGGACGCCCCGCAGGAGGCCGGCGTCGCCGCGTCCGGGGTCGTCGACCCCGAGGTCGTGCAGAGCCCGGAGGACCTGCAGACCAGAGCCGCCGAACAGGACGACGACCCGGCCGCCGGGGAAGGCGCGCGCGTGTCGTCGGGTCCCGCCGCGCCCGGGTACGACGATGCGGAGCGCGAGGCCGTCCTGAAGGTCATGCGCGAGCGCCGGGACATCCGCAACGGCTTCCGCGACGACCCGATCCCGCACGAGGTGCTGCTGCGCGTCCTGGAGGCCGCCCACACCGCGCCCTCCGTCGGTCACTCGCAGCCCTGGGACTTCGTCGTCATCCGCTCCGCCGACACCCGGCGCGCGATGCACGAGCTGGCGGTCCGGCAGCGGGACGCGTACGCGAAGTCGCTGCCCAAGGGCCGGGCGAAGCAGTTCAAGGAACTCAAGATCGAGGCCATCCTCGACACCCCGGTGAACATCGTCGTCACCGCCGACCCGACCCGCGGCGGCCGTCACACCCTCGGCCGTCACACCCAGCCGCAGATGGCGCCGTACTCCTCCGCCCTGGCGGTCGAGAACCTCTGGCTCGCCGCCCGCGCCGAGGGCCTCGGCGTCGGCTGGGTCAGCTTTTTCGACGAGCGCGAGATGGTCCGCGCGCTGGGACTGCCGGAACACCTCGAGGTGGTCGCCTACCTCTGCGTCGGCTACGTCGACGAGTTCCCGGAGGAGCCCGAGCTGATGCAGGCGGGCTGGGCCAAGCGCCGTCCGCTGTCGTGGGTCGTCCACGAGGAGACGTACGGTCGTCGCGCGCTGCCCGGCGAGGACCCGCACGATCTGCTCGCCGAGACCGTCGCCAGCGTCCGCCCGCTGGACGCCAAGGCACTCGGCGAGGCCTGGGAGCGGCAGAAGCGGATGACGAAGCCGGCCGGGGCGCTCGGCATGCTGGAGATCATCTCCGCGCAGCTGTCCGGTCTGTCCCGGCAGTGCCCGCCGCCGATCCCGGAGCCCGCGGCCGTCGCGATCTTCGCCGGCGACCACGGCGTCCACGCGCAGGGGGTCACCCCGTGGCCGCAGGAGGTCACGGCCCAGATGGTCGCCAACTTCCTGGGCGGCGGAGCGGTCTGCAACGCCTTCGCGAGCCAGGTGGGCGCCGAGGTGTGCGTGGTGGACGTGGGCGTCGCCGCCGAACTGCCCGCGACCCCGGGGCTGCTGCCCCGCAAGGTCCGCGCCGGCACGTCCGACATGACGACCGGTCCCGCGATGACCCGCGAGGAGGCCAAGCAGGCCATCGAGGTCGGCATCGAGACGGCCCGCGACCTGGTGGCGGCCGGCAACAAGGCGCTGCTCACAGGGGAGATGGGCATCGCGAACACGACCGCGTCCGCGGCCCTCATCTCGGTGTTCACCGGCGCCGACCCCGCCGAGGTCACCGGCCGCGGCACCGGCATCAACGACGAGACGCTCGCCCGCAAGACCGAGGTCGTGCGCCGCGCCCTGGACTTCCACCGGCCGGACCCGGCGGACCCGATCGGCGTCCTGGCCGCGATCGGCGGCTTCGAGCACGCGGCGATGGTCGGTCTGCTCCTGGGCGGGGCCTCGCTTCGCACGCCGGTGATCCTGGACGGCGTCAGCGCCGGCGCCGCCGCCCTGGTGGCCCGTGCGATCGCCCCCGAGGTCCTCGCGGCCTGCATCGCGGGCCACCGCAGCGCCGAACCCGGCCATGTGGCCGCCCTGAACAAGCTGGGGCTGCGTCCTCTCGTGGACCTCGACCTCCGTCTCGGCGAGGGCACGGGCGCGCTGCTGGCCCTGCCCCTGGTGCAGAGCACGGCCCGGGCCATGCACGAGGTCGCCACGTTCGACTCGGCGGGCGTGACGGAGAAGTAGGCCCCCCGCGGGGCCGGCGGGCGCGCTTGTGCGCGCCCCTGGCCCCGCCGCATGCTGAACACACCTCTAAAATGCGCACGTCAGGGCTGCTCCGGAGTCGCAGCGCCCGCTCACTGCACGTCTCTGCCCGTACGAGGAGCCGCACCCTCATGGCCGAACACCCCGCCTACCCCGTAGGTCTCCGCCTCACCGGCCGCAGGGTCGTCGTCCTCGGCGGCGGCCAGGTCGCCCAGCGCCGCCTGCCCGCCCTGATCGCCGCGGGCGCGGTCGTGGAGCTCGTCTCCCCGAGCGCCACCCCGTCCGTCGAGGCGATGGCCGACGCGGGCGAGATCACCTGGTCCCGGCGCCGGTACGCGGAGGGCGACCTCGACGGTGCCTGGTACGCCCTGATCGCCACGAGCGACCCCGAGGCGAACGTGGCGGCCTCCGCGGAGGCGGAGGCGCACCGCATCTGGTGCGTGCGCTCCGACGACGCCGAGGCCGCGACCGCCTGGACTCCCGCGACCGGCCACAGCGAGGGGGTGACGGTCGCCGTCCTCACCACCGACGGCCGCGGCCGCGACCCCCGGCACACCGCCGCCATCCGCGACGCGGTCGTCGAGGGCCTGCGCGACGGCACCCTCGTCGCCCCCCACTACCGCACCCGGACCCCCGGCGTGGCGCTGGTCGGCGGCGGTCCCGGCGACCCCGACCTGATCACCGTCCGCGGCCGCCGTCTGCTCGCCGAGGCGGACGTCGTGATCGCCGACCGGCTCGGCCCGCGCGACCTCCTCGCCGAGCTCCCGCCGCACGTCGAGGTGATCGACGCGGCGAAGATCCCCTACGGCCGGTACATGGCGCAGGAGGCCATCAACAACGCGCTGATCGAGCACGCCAAGCAGGGCAAGTCCGTCGTCCGCCTCAAGGGCGGCGACCCGTACGTGTTCGGCCGCGGCATGGAGGAGCTCCAGGCCCTCGCCGAGGCCGGGATCGCCTGCACGGTCGTCCCGGGGATCTCGAGTTCGATCTCGGTGCCGGGCGCGGCCGGTATCCCCGTCACCCACCGGGGCGTCGCCCATGAGTTCACGGTGGTCAGCGGCCATGTGGCACCCGACGACGAGCGCTCGCTGGTCGACTGGGAGTCCCTCGCGAAGCTCACCGGAACCCTGGTGATCCTGATGGGCGTCGACAAGATCGGGAAGATCGCCGAGGCGCTCGTGGCGCACGGCAAGTCGCCCGACACCCCGGTCGCCCTCGTCCAGGAGGGCACGACGGCCGCCCAGCGTCGGGTCGACGCCACGCTCGCCACGGTCGCCGAGACGGTCCGCGTCCAGGAGGTCAAGCCCCCGGCGGTCGTCGTCATCGGCCCGGTCGTCGGCGTCGGGCCGGGGACCTCAGAGTAACCCCGGGTAACACAACCGTTCCGAGCCGTTGGCACCGCACCCAGGACAAGGCAGTATCACCCCTGTGGCCGATCTCATCACCGTGGAAGATCCCGACGACCCGCGCCTGCGCGACTACACCGGCCTGACCGACGTCGAGCTGCGCCGCAGACGCGAGCCCGCCGAGGGGCTGTTCATCGCCGAGGGCGAGAAGGTCATCCGACGCGCGAAGGACGCCGGGTACGAGATGCGCTCGATGCTGCTCTCGGCCAAGTGGATCGACGTCATGCGCGACGTCATCGACGAGCTTCCGGCGCCGGTCTACGCCGTCAGCCCCGACCTCGCCGAACAGGTCACCGGCTACCACGTCCACCGGGGCGCGCTGGCCTCGATGCAGCGCAGGCCGCTGCCCACGGCGGCCGACCTGCTCCACACCGCCCGGCGGGTGGTGGTCATGGAGTCGGTCAACGACCACACCAACATCGGCGCCATCTTCCGCTCGGCCGCCGCCCTCGGGATGGACGCCGTACTGCTCTCGCCGGACTGCGCGGACCCCCTCTACCGTCGCAGCGTGAAAGTGTCGATGGGCGCGGTCTTCTCCGTCCCGTACGCCCGTCTGGACACCTGGCCCAAGGGCCTGGACTCGGTCCGCGAGGCCGGCTTCACGCTGCTCGCGCTCACCCCGGACGAGAAGGCCCGCAGCCTCGACGAGGCCGCCCCGCACCGGATGGACCGTGTGGCTCTCATGCTCGGCGCGGAGGGCGACGGCCTCTCCACCCAGGCACTCGTCGCCGCCGACGAATGGGTCCGCATCCCGATGTCCCACGGCGTCGACTCGCTCAACGTGGGCGCCGCGGCGGCGGTCGCCTTCTACGCGGTGGCGACGGGCCGTCCCCGCGCATAGCCCCCGGGAGACGGCCGGCGCCGTCCGCGACGGCCGGGCGGTCAGGGTCGACGACGGCCGCCGCATCGCCGTGATCACCGGCGCCCGGGGAGGCCCCGTCCTGTCGCGCGCGGCCTCACCTGCGGGTCGTCCACGTCCGCGGACGTTCCGACGCCGACCGATCGCCCGCGCGTTACCCGCCGGTCAGCCGGCCGCCGCACCGCCCTCGCCCGGCGCCGACGGCAGGTGCGGCCGCGCGTGCCGGACGACGCCGTCGCCCCCGCCGAGGCCGCGTGCCGGTCCCTCACAACCCTGGACGAGGGCGATGCCCAGCGCCACGAACAGCGTCACCACCACGAACACGAACAGCCGCTGACGCAGCAGGCGCGGGTTGGCGGGCCGCAGTCTGCCCCCCGTCGTCCTCGACCCGGGACGCCCGGCGCCGCTGCGGGGCCCCGGTCGACTGCCGCTGCCGGGACGGGTGTTGCGGGTGCCGGGAACAGGCCGGGCCCCGGACCGCGACGATGCTCCACCGCCCCCGCGGGACGGGTTCGTGCCCCGCGCCGGTGCGCCGCCCCGCGCGGGGGCCGGACCGCGCGAGGACGGCGCCCCGCCGCGCGGCGGGGGAGTGCCGGGGCCCGGATGACGCAGCGTGCGCTCCGGATGGCCGGGCTCCGCCAGCCGTCCCGTGGGCCGGTCCGCCTCGGCCGCCCGCGGCGCCGGAGGTCGCGCGTCGGCCAGGCCCTGGGCCTCCCGGGTGGCGATCTCCTTCAGCCGCAGGGAGAGTTCGAGCGTGCTGGGCCGCTCCTCGGGGTCCTTCGCGAGACAGGCCCGCACCAGCGGGGCCAGCGCGTCCGGCACGCCGTGCAGCTGTGGTTCCTCATGCACCACGCGGTACAGCATCACCTCCGAACTGCCCTGTCCGAAGGGGGAGTCGGCCGTCGAGGCGTAGGCGAGCGTGGCGCCGAGCGAGAACACGTCGGTGGCCGGTGTGACCAGCGCCCCGCGCACCTGCTCCGGCGCGAGGAACCCGGGGGAGCCGACCGCCGTGCCGACGTGGGTGAGCGTGGACGCGCCCGTCGCCCACGCGATCCCGAAGTCGATGATCCGCGGTCCCTTGGGGGAGAGCAGGATGTTGGAGGGCTTCAGGTCCCGGTGCACGACCCCGGCCTCGTGGACGGCGACGAGCCCCTCCGACAGCGCGGCCCCGATCGCGGCGAGCTCCGCGGCCCCGAGCGGCCCCTCGTCGTTCACCTTGTCGTGCAGGGAGGGGCCGGGCACGTACTGCGTGGCGAACCACGGACGGTCGGCGTCCAGATCCGCCGCGACGAGCCGCGCCGTGCAGCCGCCCCGGATCCGCCGGGCGGCCGACACCTCGCGTGCGAACCGCGAGCGGAACTCCTGGTCCTCCGCCAGATCGGGCCGGATCACCTTCAGCGCGACCCGCTGCCCCTTCTTGTCGGAGCCCAGGTAGACGACGCCCATCCCGCCCGCGCCGAGCCGCCGGTGAAGCCGGAACGAGCCGACGACGCGCGGGTCCTCGCGCCTCAGGCGCATCATCGCCATGTTCATCCCCGCTGCCCGGTCCGTCTGACGTGGCACAGCTTACGTTTACACGGCCGCTCGCGCGCAGAGGCCGCGCCCTCTCGTACCGATGGATTGTCAGTGCCGGACAGGAGAATTGAGGAGTGGTCAGGAGGCCTGGGGAAAGCCGCACTTTGCCGACCCCGCCTCCCCAACCACCCGTCCCGGAAGGGGGATTGCACCCATGCAGGGTGACAGGCCGCACACGGCGCCGGGTGTCGGCGACGCCGCCCGGACCCATGACATCAGGGCGGGCGGAGCGGGCCGCCCACGACCGGCCGCGGTACCGGGAGAGGAGCCGGAAGTGAGCGAAGTCACGACAGCCCTCGGGAAAACCGGCCCGGACCGGGCGGCCCCTCCGGGAAGACCCCGAGACGTAGGACCTTCTCTCCACCCAGGGGAGTACTCACCTGGTGACGGCTCATCCTCCGGGAGGCCCGCCAATCGGTACGAGGGCATGACGACCGGAGCCCGCCGCAAGCCTAGATTTGAGGTCAAGCGGCGGGTGCAGCACTCGTCCCCCGAGGTCAGACACCCGCCGCTGCCAACGACAACTGATCAGGTCAGGAGAGGGACCATGGCCCTTACGGCACCGCGGACGACGATCCGCACTCCGGGACGCGGTACGCGCCCCCGTCGCACGGGCCGCCGCCACCCCCTGGTGGCGACGTTGATGGCCCTTCCCCTGGCGGTCCTGCTCCTCGTCGTCTTCGACGGCTGGGAGACGGTGGCCACACAGGCGTCGTCCGTGGGAGTGATGCTGGGGCGCTGAGCGGCGACCCCAGGCCCGGAAGAGCGGTCCGGGCGGGGACATCCACCCATGAAACCCCGTGGGGACGGGGGTGCGGCGGACGGCAAAAGATGCAGGCGCAGCTGGGGAGCTGCGCCTGCATTGTTTTGCCCCCCCGCCCCGCGTCGCTCCTCCCACCGCCGAAGGCCTCTCCCGCCGCCGAGGCCCCGAAGTCCCGAAGCACCGAAGCACCGACCCCCGGCAGACCAGGTGCGTACCCTCGCGAGGAGACCGACCCGCACGCCGCCGTCCAGGAGCCACGTGACCCCGCACCCCCTGCTCGCCGAGCTCGCGCACCGGGCCGCGGCCCGGGCGCACGCGGCCGCCGCGACCTGCCCGTGCGGGGCGGCCACCCTCGCCGACCGCCCCGACGCCACCGTCGTCCGGCACGCCGACACCGTCGCCAAGGCGCACGCACCCGACACCGACCCGGCCGGTCTGGCACCCCGCCTGGCCGTGGCGGCCGCCCTCCCCGACGTCCTCCTGCCGCCGCTCGCCCCCGCCCCGACGCTGCTCCACGGACGCCTGGTGACGTTCTGGCCGTACGGCGCCCCGGTGGATCCGGACGATCCCGACGCGGCGCCCTGGGAGGCGGCGGGAACCCTGCTCGCCGAGCTGCACCGCACCCCGGCCCCGGCGGGCCTGCCCGCGATGCGCGGTCCCGCCAAGGCAGCCCGGGCCGTCGCGCTCCTGCGCGCCGCCGGAGCGCACCCGGCCGTCGCGCCCGTCCTCGGGGCCTGGCGCACGCTCCCGGCCTGGGCCCGGGACGAGGCGCCCATGCCGGGCGCCGGAGCCCTCTGCCACGGCGACCTCCACCTCGGCCAGCTCGTCCGCCGCCCCGCCCCGGACGGGCCGTGGCGGCTGATCGACGTCGACGACCTCGGCGTCGGCGTCCCGGCCTGGGATCTCGCCCGCCCCGCCGCCTGGTTCGCCTGCGGGCTGCTCCCGCCCGACGAGTGGACCCGCTTCCTCGCCGCCTACCGTGCCGCGGCCGGTCCCGCCGTGCCGGCCGCCGGCGATCCCTGGCCCGGGCTCGACGTCCCGGCGCGCGCACTCACCGTGCAGACCGCTGCACGGGCCGTCACCAAGGCTGCCGCGGCCGGTCGTCCGCTCGACGAGGTCGAACAGTGCCTGGTCGACGCCTGCGCGCGCATGGGTTCTCTCCCCGCGCAGGTCGCGGCGGACTTCGCGAAGTAGGGTGCAACCGACCGCAGCCGGACAGTGTCTGTCCTGGCGGTAGGCGAAACAGCACCGACCGGCGAGGAGTTGAGCCGAACATGCAGTGCCCGAAGTGTCACGCTCAGATGCACACGTACAACCGCAACGGCGTCCAGATCGAACAGTGCAGCAACTGCCGCGGGATCTTCCTCGACTACGGCGAGCTGGAGGCGCTGACCCGGGTGGAGTCCCAGTGGTCCCAGCCCGCGCCGCCGCCGGGCGCCCCGCAGGCGTACCCCGCGGCGCCGGCCGCTCCCGCCTGGGGCGCCCCGCACGGCGGCGGTCATCACGGCGGTGGTCACTACGGCGGCCACCACCGCCACAAGAGCTTCGGCCACATGCTGTTCTCCAGCTGAACCGGCGCACGCAAGAGCCCCCGACCGCTGAGGCGGCCGGGGGCGCTCGGTGTGTGGACGATACTGGGATTGAACCAGTGACCTCTTCCGTGTCAGGGAAGCGCTCTCCCGCTGAGCTAATCGTCCTCGGGACCACGATCCGCAGACCGTGACACTGCGTGCGCGATACTGGGATTGAACCAGTGACCTCTTCCGTGTCAGGGAAGCGCTCTCCCGCTGAGCTAATCGCGCGGGTAAGGATCTTCGAGCAGATCCAGTGGACGATACTGGGATTGAACCAGTGACCTCTTCCGTGTCAGGGAAGCGCTCTCCCGCTGAGCTAATCGTCCTTGGAGGTGGAGACGGGATTTGAACCCGTGTAGACGGCTTTGCAGGCCGTTGCCTCGCCTCTCGGCCACTCCACCAGGAGTGTAGGGGGCCGGGAAGACCCCTTCTTCCTTCGAGCGGACGACGAGGCTCGAACTCGCGACCTCAACCTTGGCAAGGTTGCGCTCTACCAACTGAGCTACGTCCGCTTGTCGTTTCGTTCCGCTCTCGCGGCCCGGCGACGAGTTGAACTCTAGCGGATTCCCGGGCCAGTACAAAAACGCGTTTGTGCAGCGTGCTGCGCTGCGCTCACGCGCGCACCAGGTCAGCGCCCCCCGGAGGCCGTGACCTGCGGAACACGGGAGGACGGTCTCCGAAGCGCTCGACCTACACTCGACCATGTGCTCGACCTCCCTCCGCTCGCCCGATTCGGCAGCCGCCTCGCCACCGGTCTCCTCGATGTGACCAGCGATCCCGCCGCCCTCGACGGCACCGGCTTCTGGGCCGTCTGCGCGGACTTCGAGGGCCGTCTGGTCTGCGCCCGCTTCGCCGACGTACGCGAGGAGCCGGTCCCCGCCCCCGTGCCGGGGGCCTGGCGGGGACCCGCGGCCGGTGACTGGACGTCCTCCCTCGATCATGCCGCGTACACGGCGGGAGTGCGCCGGATCCGGGAGCACATCGCGGCCGGCGAGGTGTACCAGGCCAACCTGTGCCGGGTGCTGACCGCGCCCGTGGCGCCCGAGGCCGACGTGGACGCGCTGACCGGCCTGCTGGCCCGGGGCAACCCCGCACCGTATGCAGGAACGATTCGCCTGCCCGCGCACGGTGTGGAGACGGCCACCGCGTCACCCGAGCTCTTCCTGCGCCGCGCCGGCCGGACGGTCGAGTCCGGGCCCATCAAGGGCACCGGCCGCACCGAGGCGGACCTCCGCACCAAGGACTACGCCGAGAACGTGATGATCGTGGACCTCGTCCGCAACGATCTGGGACGGGTCTGCGCCACCGGCACCGTGACCGTCCCCGACCTGTGCGCCGTCGAGAAGCATCCCGGTCTGGTCCACCTCGTCTCCACGGTCCGCGGCGAGCTGCGCGCGGGCGCCGGCTGGCCCGAGCTGCTGGACGGCGCCTTCCCGCCGGGCTCGGTCACCGGCGCCCCCAAGGCCAGCGCGCTCGGGATCATCGACGCGCTGGAGACGGCGCCGCGCGGTCCGTACTGCGGCGGCATCGGCTGGGTCGACGCCGACCGGGGCACGGGTGAGCTGGCCGTCGGCATCCGCACCTTCTGGATCGACCGGGCCGCCGACAGCGCGGCCGTGCTGCGCTTCGGCACCGGCGCGGGCATCACCTGGGGCTCCGATCCCGAGGCCGAGTGGGAGGAGACCGAGCTGAAGGCATCCCGGCTGCTCGCGGTAGCGTCGGGTGCGTACGAGGTCACGGGAGCGTACGAGGCCGAGGAGAGGAACTGACGTGAAGATCTGGCTCGACGGCGGGCTGCAGGACGGCGAGACCGCCCGCGTCTCCGTCTTCGACCACGGACTGACCGTGGGCGACGGCGTCTTCGAGACGGTGAAGGCGATGCACGGGGAGACCTTCGCGCTCACCCGGCACCTCGACCGGCTCACCCGCTCCGCACGCGGCCTCGGCCTGCCCGACCCGGACCAGGACGAGATCCGCCGCGCCTGCGCCGCCGTCCTCGAGGCCGACCCGATGCCGCTCGGCAGGCTGCGCATCACCTACACCGGCGGCCACGGCCCCCTCGGCTCCGACCGCGGGGACCAGGGCCCCACGCTGGTCGTCGCGCTCGGCGGGACGACCCGGCGCGCCGACTCCACGGCCGTCGTCACCGTCCCGTGGACCCGTAACGAACGCGGGGCGCTCACCGGCCTCAAGACGACCTCGTACGCCGAGAACGTCGTCGCGCTGGCCCGGGCCCACGAGCAGGGCGCCACCGAGGCGCTGTTCGCCAACACCGCCGGGCAGCTCTGCGAAGGCACCGGCTCCAACGTCTTCGTCGTCCTCGACGGCGAGATCCACACCCCGCCGGTGGCCTCCGGCTGCCTCGCGGGCATCACGCGCGAGCTGACCGTCGAGTGGACCGGCGCCAGGGAGACCGACCTGCCGCTGGACGTGCTGGAGCGGGCCGACGAGGTCTTCCTCACCTCCACGCTGCGCGACGTCCAGGCCGTCCACCGGGTCGACGACCGCGAACTGCCGGGCGCGCCCGGGCCGGTGACCGCCAAGGCCATGCGGATCTTCGCCGAGCGCGCGGCGGACGACCTCGATCCGTGAGGCCGGACCGGACATCCGCGGGTCGCGCCGACCAGGGGCGGAAATCGAGCTGACGCGGCGCTCCACGTTGGGTAGAAAGCCCCTGATGACCACGACCCTGCGGCCGACCGAGCCGCTCCAGCGCGCTGCCGACGGGGCGCTGTCGCGCCACTACCAGGTGTGTGTGAACAGCCGTCCCGTCGGAGCGGTCCATCTCTCGACGTCCTCCTCCTTCGGGCCCCGCGTGGCCGTGATCGCCGGTCTGCGCATCGAGGAACCCGACCGCGGGCGAGGCCGGGGCACGGTGGCCGCGCTGGCCGCCGAGGAGGTGGCCCGCGGCTGGGGCTGTGGGCGGATCGACATCCGGGTGCCGGCGGACGCGACGGCCGGGCTGCGGATGGCCACGGCGCTCGGCTACGTCCACCGCAACCGCGGCATGGAGAAACCGCTCGGCCCCGCGCTTCCCCGGCTGCCCGAGGGCAGCCACGGCCGGTCGATGACGGAGGCCGAGTACGACACCTGGCAACGGCACGCCGTGGCCGAGTACGCCCGGGACTGGCAGGACCGTGGCGTGCCCGAGGAGGAGGCCCTGGCCAAGGCGCGACGCGACCACGAACAGGAGCTGCCGCAGGGCCGCGCGACGCCCGACATGCGGTTCAGCGTGCTCGAGCATGACGGCGTCGCGGTGGGCAGGCTCTGGCTGGCGCTGGTCGGCGACAAGGCGTTCGTCTTCGACGTCGAGGCCGACCAGGCTTTCCGCGGCCGCGGCCACGGCCGATCCCTGATGCTGCTGGCCGAGACGCAGGCGGTCGAAGCGGGCAAGCGGCTCCTCGGCCTCAACGTGTTCGCCGGCAACACCCCGGCGGAGCGGCTGTACGAGTCGCTGGGATACACGCCGGTGGCTTACTCGATGTACAAGGCCCTGCTCTGAACCGGCCGGCGAATCGATCGGCGAACCGGCCGGCGTACCGGTGGGCGAACCGGCCGGCACAGCGGCGGGCGGGCTGACAGGGCCCCGGGCGAGTGCCTCAGATGTTCGGACGGCCGGGCGACGGGCGCGGGCCGGACCTCACGCCTGCTCGGCCAGCAACCGGTCGGCGATCTCCTCGATGCGCCCGCGCAGCCCGTCCTGGCTCTTGCCACCGTCGAGGAGCTCGCCGCCGATGACGTATGTCGGGGTTCCGGTGACGCCGATCGCCTTGCCCTCGGCCTGGTCGGCGTCCACGATCAGGATGTGCCGGCCGTCGATCAGGGCGGTGTCGAACTCCTCGGCGTCCAGACCCAGTTCACCCGCGATCTCGACCAGGAGGGGTTCGCCCTCACGGTCCAGCTCCTCGACCCGGGCCAGCACGGCCTCGACGTACGGCCAGGCCTGTCCCTGCACCAGGGCCTCCTCGGCGGCCTGCGCGGCGGCGAAGGCGTGCCGGTGCTTCTCCAGCGGGAAGTGCCGCAGTCGCGGCTCCAGGCGGTCGCCGTAGCGCTCGCGCAGGGCGTGCAGGTCGCCCAGCGCCGCACGGCAGTCGGGGCACTGCAGCTCGCACCAGACGTCGAGGACGACGGCCGGCCGGGCGCCGGCCGGGGAGGAGACGGAAGAGGAGGCCGGGGACGAGTGTGCCGGGGACGTGTCGCTCATGCCGCCAGTCTTCCAGCCTCTGCCCGACCGCCCCAATCCGGACGGCTTCCAGCCCGCCGTCACAGGTCGCCGCCGTAGGTCGCCGCCGCCGCGGCACCCGGAGCGGCAGCGGAGGGCAGAGGCATACGGCACCTGCGGAGGAGCCGACCCGGAGATGTCCCTGATGTCCCGCTGCGGCATGGCCTCTGAGCGGTTCCCAGGTGCAGGATGGAGGGGACGAGGCGCAGGCCTGCCGGTTGTGCCGCCGAGTCCGCCCGACCTTTGCCCGCACGCCCTGCCTGGAGGACCGGATGATTGCCGAGACCGTCTGTTCCGCCGTCGCCGTGGCCGGCTTGGGCATCGCGGTGGTCACGGCCTACCGCAAGCGCTACCTCGCGGCGGCCCGTGTCGCGGCCTACGCCCTCGTGCCCCTCGGCCTCGTGATGACCGGCATCGTCGAATGGGTGGCCGACACCGCCTTCAGCCCTACGGCCTGGGCCGGCTTCGCCGTGCTGGGCGGGGCCTGGGCTCTCTTCGCCACGACGCGCGCCGTGGAACGCCGCCGCGGCGGCACCCGCAAGGAGCGCAGGGCTGCGGCCCGTGCCGCACATTCCGAGGCGGTGGCCCCCGCCGCATCGGCGCCGTCCCTGGGGCAGTCCTCCCGGCCGGCCTCCCGCCCGGCGGCCGCGCCGCGGGCGACCGGCGGCTCGGAGGACTTCAGCGACATCGAGGCCATCCTCAAGAAGCACGGCATATGAAGCCTGCCCTCGACCCGCGGAGCGTGCAGCACGGCAGGTGAAGGGCGGTCCGGCGGGCGGGTGGTCCCGGGGTGAAACGACACAGTCGGGCCGCCCGTGCGCGGAAATGATCACACCCTGGACACGGCCTGAAACCGACCTCACGGAATCCAGCGATGTCCCGCTCATTCCGTGCGTGTTGATCGCGCGGGAGATCCCCCCTGCGTCATCATCGCCGCGAGATGCTGGACACGACACAGAGCGACGCCGCGCCGCCGAAGGACGAGCCGCGCGGGTGCCTCTTCGCCCTTTCCCAGCCACCGCTGATGATCTTCCTAGCGGTGATCGGGTGTCTGCTGCTCATGGCCTCGCTGCATGATCTGCTGCTGCTCTGAGCCGTACCCGCGGTCCCCGGCGTCACCCGCCGGGGCCGCGTCGGCATCGCACATCCCGAGGGAGCCCCTGCGGGACAGGCGCGGTCAGCCAGCCGCCTCCTTGCGACGCGCCCGGTAGGCGGCCACGTGCAGTCGGTTGCCGCAGGTGCGGCTGTCGCAGTACCGGCGGGACCGGTTGCGGGAGAGGTCGACGAAGGCGCGCCGGCAGTCCGGGGCCTCGCAGCGCCGCAGCCGCTCCTGCTCACCGGCCACCACGAAGAACGCCAGCGCCATCCCGCAGTCGGCGGCCAGGTGGTCGGCGACCGAGGCGCCGGGCGCGAAGTAGTGGACATGCCAGTCGTAGCCGTCGTGATCGGTGAGGCGCGGTGTGGTGCCCGCGGCGGCGACCAGCTCGTTGATCAGCTGGGCGGCCGTACGCGGGTCCTGCGCCGCGAAGATCCCGGCGAACCGTCCCCGGACCTTGCGCACGGCGGACAGATCGAACTCGGAGAGCGTGCCGACATCGCTGATGTCGTGCTTTCGTACGAAGTCCCCGAGGGTGGCGACATCCGGCAGCCCGTCCGGAGTCGTGTCGTCCTCCGGCGCGGAGTTCACCAGATCCACCACGGCGTCGAGCGCACACCGGGTGTCGTGGGTGATCAGCACGTTTCGCTCCCTGGCCTGACGGTCGGGCGGGCGCCCGCCGATGCTGGCCGATGGTAGCCGCACCCGGGCCTCAGGCAATGGGCGGTCGTGAGCCGGATCCCGCGGGGGCGGCCCTCACCGGGGCGGGACACGGGATTCCGCGGCCGGGGGAGTGGCGCCCGCATCCGCCCGGCAGGCCTTCCGGTCCGTACCGGCGCAGGCCTGCTCGCCGTGTCGAGGACGCACGCACGCCGACGCCGCTCCACGGGTGCCCGTGGAGCGGCGTCGGCGCATGCTCTGTGCGATGTCTGGCCCGAGCCGTCTCCCCGAGTGGACGGCGCCGGGCGGCTCGGTGTGAGCCCTTCGCCCTAGCTCTCCGCCAGGATGTGCGAGAGCTCTTGGTCGAGATCGAAATGCCGGTGTTCCGTGCCCGGGGGCACGGCTGCGTCCGTTCGCTTCAGGAAGGACTCCAGGGCCCGCGCCGGGGCCTCGAGCAGGGCCTCGCCCTCAGGAGAGCTCAGAGCGATGCAGACGACGCCCTGACCGTGACTGCGCGACGGCCAGACACGGACGTCGCCGGTGCCCGTGGGCCGGTGCAGGCCCTCGGCGAGGAGGTCGCGGGCGAACACCCACTCGACGGTTTCCTCGGCTCCGGTGTGGAAGGTGGCGTGCACGGCGTAGGGGTCGGCCGTGTCGTACCGCAGGCCTGCGGGGACAGGCAGGGAGGACTCGCTCGACACAACGAGGCGCAGGTGCAGCTCGCAGCTGACCGTGGTGTTCATAAGCGCCAGGGCCTTTCGCTCAGTGTGCGCTCGGGGATTCGCACGTCGGCGAAATCGACATGCCACCTACGGTGCCGTTGTAAACCCCTCTGCGTGTTTTGCGTGCCTTTACGTAACTCATCCGGCCGACAGTGCGTTCGCGAAGTACCACCATTCCGGTGACTGGAATCTCTCGGGTAGGGTTTGGCTGCATGAACACGGGGAGTAACGAGCCGGGTGAGGCTTTCGTGGCCGCGGACGACTCGGCGCCGGAGGGCACGGCGGACGACCAGCACGGGCAGGGCCTCGGCTCCCGGGCGCCGGAATTCGTCAAGGCACGCCGGATGCTGCACCTGAGCTGGCAGGTCGGAGTCTTCGTGCTCGGCCTCGCCGTGGTCGGCGCCGGCATCGTCATGCTCCCGCTGCCCGGACCGGGCTGGGTCGTGATCTTCGGCGGCATGGCGATCTGGGCGACCGAGTTCGTCTGGGCCCAGCTGGTACTGCGCTGGACGAAGCGCAAGGTCACCGAGGCGGCACAGCGCGCTCTCGACCCGAGGGTCAGGCGCCGCAACATCATCCTGACGTCGGTCGGTCTGGTGATCATCGGCGCGCTGGTGGGCTTCTACCTGTGGAAGTTCGGTCTGACCATGCCCTGGAAGATCAAGGATCAGTGACCGTACGCGGTTCTCGGGCGGTGAAGGCCGTGCGATCACCGGTCGACGGCCCGCGCCGGCGCCGCTGAACCACCGGTTGTGCCTGGTCACGGCCACCCCCTGACATGGGGTAATGTTCTCTCTGCGTCCGGGCGATTAGCTCAGTGGGAGAGCGCTTCGTTCACACCGAAGAGGTCACTGGTTCGAACCCAGTATCGCCCACCGGACCGTCGGCCCGTCTGCGAATCACGCAGACGGGCCGAAGTCGTTCTCGACGCGATCCGCATACCGTCCGCGCAGCCTCGACGGTCCCCACCCGAGCCCCGCCGTCCAGCCGCCGTACGCGAGGCCGTCCGCCCGGGCGCCGCAGGGCCCGACCGACCTCGCGCTCGAAGGCGTCCGTCCAGCGCCGGAGAGCGCCAGCCCGCACCTGAGGCCGCCCGTGCAGCGCCGGAGGCCCCCGCCGCCTCCGCGCCCGAATGCCGGTCACCCGGCCCGGAGAGTCGTCGGCCCGCGCCCGAATGCCGACCACTGGGCCCGGAGAGCCCCACCCGACCCGGTGCCCGAATGCCGATGCCCCTGCACCGGAGGGCTGTCGCCGTTGCCCGCATGCCGTCCGCCTGGCTCGGAGAGCCCCGTGGCACGTGCCCGAGCTTTCCGTGCTGCGCCGGGAGCGTCGTCCCGCGCTCGAATGCGGTCCGCCCAGTGCCGGAGAGCCCCGCCGGACCGTCCGCGTCCGACCGCCTCACCCGCGGCCCGTCCCGGCTCACCTAGACCCGCCTCACCCGCGGCCCGTCCCGGCTCGCCTCGGCCCGGCCGGCAGCCCGCGCCCAGGGCCGACCCCGTCTCGCGTCCTCACCCTCAGCCGCGAACCCCCCTTCTCGATCCTCGCCGTGAAACTCCCCTCGGGAAGTCCGCGCCGCGCTCAACTCCCCTCCCGGGCGGGGTCCTGCGTCCCGCACGTCTCCCATGTCCCGCTCGTGCAGCCGGATTTCGGCGGCCCGCAGAGCCGGGCACCGCGCGCGCCGGTCGTCCGGTACTCCGAACCGGCGGCCCTGACCAGGGAGTTCACGGCATCCGGGCCAGGCGGTCACGGTTCTGCCCGCACCCGGCTCCTTTGCCCGCTCACAAGAAATTCCTGTCCGAATCATTGACGCTCCCTCAACCCCCTCGTACCTTGTGCCAGCAAGCGCTTTCTTGAAACGATTCATGCAAGCGGTGACGCTGCGGGGAGGGGCCCGACTGTGGGAACCAGCAGGAATGTTGAGAGGCGAACGATCCTGAAGGCGGCCGGAGCCACGGCGGCCACGCTCGGGCTGGCCGCGACGACGGGGTGCGGGGGAGACAGCGGGACCTCGGCGGACGGGACGGTGACGATCCGTTACGCCTGGTGGGGTGGCGAGCCGCGCACCATCGCCATCAAGAAGACGATCGCGCTCTTCGAGAAGAAGTATCCGAAGATCAAGATCAAGCCCGAATTCACCGACTACGAGGCGTTCTGGGAGAAGTTCCAGACCCAGGCTTCCGGCGGGAATCCGCCGGACGTTTTCCAGAATGCGGTCGGATTTCTGCGCAAGTACGACAAGCGCGGCGTTCTGATGGACCTCAAGGCGCAGGCGGACGCGGGGAACCTGAACCTGAAGAGCTTCCGCAACGGTGTTCTGGCGAACGGTCAGGTCGACGGCAAGCAGATCGGCATACCGGTGGGGGCCAACACCATGGCGCTCGTGATCGACCAGAAGGCTTTCAAGAAGGCCGGCGTGGAGGCGAAGTTCGGCTGGACCTGGAACGAGTACTTCGCCGCGCTGCAGACGATCCAGGACAAGTCGAAGATCGCCGGTGACACCGGCTACTTCGCCATCATGTACCTCTACGACCTGTACCTGCGGCAGAACGGCAAAGCCTTCTTCACCGACAGCGCTCTCGGGTTCACCGAGGCCGACCTGACCCAGTGGTGGGAGGACGGCTACAAGCGCGTGAAATCCGGTCTCGTCGCCGATCCCAAGAAGATCGAGCAGGCCAAGCCGAAGTCCGGTCTCTCGGCGGGTCTCGCCGCCTCCGAGTTCACCTGGGACAACTTCTCGATCCGCTACCAGGGCGAGGGCGATTCCGACTACGGGCTCGCGCCGATCCCCACCACGGACGGCAAGAACACCGGCCAGTACCTCGGTTCGCTGATGCTGAGCGCCTTCTCCGGGACCAAGCACCCCAAGGAGGCCGCCCAGTTCATCGACTTCATGGTCCACGACCCCGAGGTCGGCAAGATCATGGGCTACGACCGCGGCATCCTCGCCACCACCGAGCAGTACGACGCCTTCAAGCCGACCGACCCCAACAACAAGGGCGTCGCGGCCTACGAGGACGAGGTCGCCAAGGCGGGAGTCCTCGGCAAGATCACCCCGCACCCGTCCGGCGCGGACGTCATCGAGGCGGCCTTCCTGCGGATCGGCGGGGAGGTCGCCCAGGGCAAGACCAAGCCGGCCGACGCGGCGAAGGCGCTGTTCAGCGAGGCCAAGGCCGCGTTCGCGGGCTGAGGGGACGTACCACCATGACGCTCGTCAAGGAAGCGCCCGTGCGCCCGGCGAAGAAGCGGTCCGCCGCTCCTGCCGCCGGGCGGCGCGGGCGGCGCCGCGAGAACCTCGCCGGCTATCTCTTCATGTCGCCGTGGATCGCGGGGTTCCTGCTGCTCACGGCGGGGCCGATGATCGCGTCGCTCTACTACGCGTTCACCAGCTACAACCTGTTCACGCCGCCCAAATGGGTGGGCCTGGACAACTTCACGACGATGTTCCAGGACCCGCGCTGGCAGAAGTCGGTCGAGGTCACGCTCAAGTACGTCGTCGTGGCGACACCGCTGAAGCTGCTCCTCGCGCTCGGGGTGGCGCTCCTGCTCGCGCAGAAGCGGCGCGGACAGGCCCTGTACCGGGCGGCGTTCTACATGCCGTCGCTCATCGGGGCCAGCGTCTCCGTGGGCTTCGTGTGGCGGGCGCTGTTCTCCGACGACGCCGTGGTGGACCGTACGCAGAAGATCTTCGGGGTCGACGTCGGCGGCTGGATCGGCAACCCGGACTATGTCCTCTACTCCCTGGTGGCGTTGAGCATCTGGCAGTTCGGCGCGCCGATGGTCATCTTCCTGGCCGGACTGAAGCAGGTGCCGCAGGAGCTGTACGAGGCCGCCGAGATGGACGGCGCCGGCCCCCTGCGGCGGTTCTGGAACATCACCCTGCCGATGATTTCCCCGGTGCTGTTCTTCAACGTGCTGCTGGAGTCCATCCACGCGTTCCAGGTGTTCGGCTCGGCGTACGTGGTCTCCGACACCCGGTGCGGACCGGCCGACGCCACTCTCGTCTACACCTGCTACCTGTACCAGAAGGGCTTCAAGGAGGCTCAGATGGGCTTCGCCTCCGCGATGGCGTGGACGCTGGTGGTGGCGGTGGCGCTCGTCACGGCGGTCCTGTTCTGGTCGCAGAAGAAGTGGGTGCACTACGAGGAGGCCGCCAAGTGAGCAGTGCCCCCAGTCCTGTCGCGCGCACCGCGAGCGAGCGGCGGCGCGCCGGATCCCTCGCCTGGCACGTGGGCGCCCTGCTGGTGCTCGCGGTGGTCCTCTACCCGGTGGTCTGGGTGCTCGGCGCGTCGTTCAAGCCGAGCAAGGACATCATCGCCAGCCTCGACCTGCTGCCGACCAAGCCGGTCTGGGCCAACTTCTCCGGGCTCGCCGACGGCATCTCCGGCATCTCGATCGGCAGCTTCTTCACCAATTCGCTGCTGTACGCGGTCCTGGCCGTGGTCGGCGTGGTGCTGTCCAGCTCGCTGACGGCGTACGCCTTCGCCAAGATCAGGTTCGCCGGCCGGAACCTGCTGTTCACGCTGATGATCGGCACCCTGTTGCTGCCGTACCATGTGCTGCTCATTCCGCAGTACGTGCTGTTCCGCAACCTCGGCTACATCGACACCCTCGTGCCGCTCGTCGCGGGAAAGTTCCTGGCCACGGAGGCGTTCTTCGTCTTCCTGATGGTGCAGTTCATGCGCGGGCTGCCGCGGGAGCTGGATGAGGCCGCCAAGCTCGACGGCTGCGGGCATCTGAGGACCTACTGGTCCATCGTGCTGCCGCTGAGCCGCCCCGCCCTCATCACCAGCGCCATCTTCACCTTCATCAACGCGTGGAACGACTTCATGGGACCGTTGATCTACCTCAACACGCCTTCCAAGTACACCGTGTCGCTGGGTCTGATGATGTTCCGCGACCAGGAGGGCATCTCCAACTACGGAAGCATGATCGCGATGTCGCTGGTGGCGCTGGTGCCGGTCATCGCCTTCTTCATGGCCTTCCAGCGCTATCTGATCGACGGAATGGCGACCTCCGGACTGAAGGGCTGAGGCGGTCACCATGGCGCAGACACGGGTGAAGGCGCGCTTCTCGCGCCGGGAGTCGGTCTTCGGCGAGCGCTTCGCGGTCTTCGCCGAGTGTCTGCTCACCGGGGTGTGGATCGCGGTGGCCTGTCTCGGTGTCGTCACCTACCCCGCGGCCTTCGCGGCCGGCGCACGGCATCTGCGACGCCGTACCCGCCACGAGAACGGCGGCCTGCGGGAGTTCGCCGCGGACTTCCGGGCCGCCGTGCGCGGCGGGTGGGCCATCGGGCTCGCCGGCTGGGCGGCGGCCGCAGCGGTCTGGATGGACGTCCTGGCCGTGCGGGCCGGTCTTCCCGGTGGGCCGTTCGTCGGAGCCGTCGGCGTCCTCGCGCTGATCGGGCTCGCCGTGGCGCTGCTGCGGGCGGCGGCCGTCTGGACGCCGGGCTCCGCCTGGCGGGCGCTGGTCGCGGACGCCGGGCGGCGGACCGTGCTCGACCCCGCCGGGTCCTTCCTGGTCGTCTGCGGGCTGGCCGTCGTCACCCTGTCCGCCCTGTTCGTCCTGCCGCTGGCGGTCCCGGTCCTCGGGGCCGTCGCGGCGGCGGCCGTCGCCGTCGAGCAGCGGTACCGGCACCGCTGAGGGCGGCGCACCCGCACCACTGAGGGCGGTGCACCACCCGTACCACCCGCACCAGGTCGGCGCCGCGGGCGTCGCACCTCTCTCTGTCATGCCCCTGACCACCCTGCCTGTCGCACGGAAAGGAAAGGCCATGTCCCCCATCCCCCGCAGGTCCCTCCTCAAGGCGGCCGCCGTCGCCGGCGCCGCCGCGCAGTTCAGCTGGGCCCTGGGAGCCAAGGACGCCGAGGCCGCGCCGAGAACCGCGGCCGCCGACACGGATCCGGTGACCCTGGACTGGCTGGAGGACGGCGGCCTCGGCGCCGCCCCCGGCTCCACCCTCGGCGTGCCCTGGCCCATGGGCGCGTACCAGGAGGACCAGACCTTCGCCCTGACCGACGCCGCCGGCAAGGACGTCCCCGTACAGTCCTGGCCGATCGCCTACTGGCCGGACGGCTCCCTCAAGTGGACCGCGCACGCCGTGAGTTCGGGGTCGGGCAAGCTCACGCTCGCCGCCGGCGCCCCGGCCGCCCCCGCCAAGAAGGTCACCGTCGGCAAGCGCGGCGGCACCATCGACGTCTCGACGGGCGTCATCACGGCGAAGATCGGCACGTCGGGCGCCACCCTCATCAAGTCCGTCACCCGCGGCTCCACCGAGATCGCCAGGAACGGCCGGCTGGTCCTGATCCGTCAGCCGGAGATCGAGGACGAGGACCAGGGCACGGTCAGGACCGAGCGTTTCGAGGGCGCCGTCGACGAGGTCACCGTCGAGCAGTCGGGCCCGGTCCGCGCGGTCGTCCGCATCGACGGCAGGCACCGCAAGGGCAGCCGCAGCTGGCTGCCGTTCTCCATCCGCCTCTACTTCTACGCGGGCGCCGACTCCTTCCGCATGGTGCACACCATCACCTACGACGGGAAGCAGGAGCCCGGCAAGGCGAGCGGCGACTTCATCAGGGGCCTCGGCGTCCGTTTCACCGTCCCGATGCGCGACGAGTCCTACGACCGGCACATCCGCATCGGCGGCGAGGGCGCCGGGCTGCTGCGCGAGGCGGTCAAGGGCATCACCGGTCTGCGGCGCGACCCCGGCGCGGCGGTGCAGGCCGCCCAGTACGCGGGCCAGAAGCTCCCCGACCCCGCGACCTGGGACCAGCGGGTCACCACCCGCCTCCAGTACATCCCCGAGTGGGGCGACTACACCCTCTCCCAGCTCTCCGCCGACGGGTTCACCCTCCGCAAGCGCACCAAGAAGGGCCACGGCTGGATCGGCGCCGGCGGCGGCAGGCGGGCGTCCGGCTTCGGGTACGTCGGCGGGGTGAGCGGCGGTTTCTCCTTCGGCCTCAGGGACTTCTGGGAGAAGCACCCCGCCCAGCTCGACGTCCGCGACGCGCACACCGACGCCGCCGAGGTCACCCTCTGGCTCTGGTCGCCCGAGGCGCAGCCCATGGACCTGCGCTTCTACCACGACGGCATGGGCCAGGACTCGTTCCCCGAACAGCTCGAAGGCCTCAACATCACCTACGAGGACTACGAGCCCGGCTTCGGCACCCCCTACGGCATCGCCCGCACCTCGGAACTCCTCTTCTGGGCCAACGAGTCGACGCCGGCGCCGGAGAAGCTCGCCGAACAGGTCGAGGCCGTCCGGGTGCTGCCGCAGCTCGCGGCCCCGCCCAAGCAGCTCATCAAGGCGAAGGTGTTCGGCCCGGGCCTGTACTCCGAGCCGGACCGCTCCACTCCCGCCAAGGCGAAGATCGAGGACCACCTCGACTTCCTCTTCACCTACTACAAGGGCCAGGTGGAGCAGCGCCGCTGGTACGGCTTCTGGGACTACGGCGACATCATGCACACCTACGACACCGTCCGGCACCAGTGGCGGTACGACATCGGCGGGTACGCCTGGGACAACTCGGAGCTGTCACCGGACCTCTGGCTGTGGCTCGCGTACCTGCGCAGCGGCCGCGCGGACATCTTCCGCTTCGCCGAGGCGATGACCCGGCACACCGGCGAGGTCGACGTCTACCACCTCGGCAAGTGGGCGGGCCTGGGCACCCGGCACGGCGTCCAGCACTACGCCGACAGTGCCAAGCAGCAGCGCATCGCCAACACCACCTACCGCCGCTACTACTACTTCCTCACGGCGGACGAACGCGTCGGCGACCTGATGCACGCCAACGTCGACTCCGACGAGACGTTCCTCGCCCTGGACCCGCTGCGCAAGATCCGCACCGAGCCGTACACGCCCGACCGGCACGCCCTGTCCATCGGCTTCGGCACCGACTGGAGCGGTCTGGTGTCGGCGTGGCTGACCGAGTGGGAGCGCAAGGGCCCCAAGTGGCAGAAGGCCAAGGCGCGCGTGCTGTCGACCATGGAGACCATCGCCGCCCAGCCCAACGGGTTCGTCCAGGGCAGCGGCCTGTACGACCTGGACACCGGCAGGTTCGCCGTCGCCGACAAGCCCAAGGTCGAGGTCTCGCACCTGTCGGCCGTCTTCGGCCTCAACGAGCTGTGCGCCGAGCTGATCCACCTGGTCGACATGCCGAAGTTCAACGAGGCCTACTTCGACTACTGCCGCTACTTCAACGCCACCAAGGCGGAACAGGCGGCCCGCTACGGCTCCAACTTCGGCACCCTGCTGCTGTTCCAGGGCCACTCGCGCCTCGACGCCTACGCCGCCGTCCAGACCGGTGACGCGGCGCTCGCCAAGCGGGCATGGACGAAGTTCTACAGCTCCGACGGCTACACCGAGTCCTCGCCGTGGAAGACGGAGCCGCTCAGCGGCCCCGTCACCCTGGTCGCGGGCAGCGAGGCCACCTGGGTCGCCACGAACGACACCGCGCTCTACGGCCTCGCCGCCATCGAGAACCTGGCACTGCTCGGCGACAAGATGCCGTGACGGACGCCGGGCCCCTGCCGGGAGCCGTTGCGGGAGCCGTGCGGGGACAGTACCGCCACGGCTTCCGCGACCTGGGCTAGCGCATCCGATCCAGCACCTCCCGCACCCGCCGGACGTCCCGCAGCCGCTGCTCGTACGTCGCACCGAGGGCGAGCAGCAGCAGTCCGGCGAGGGCGGGAGGCACCCAGCGGGGCAGCGCGTCGCTCACCTGGGCGAGATACGGGGCGAGTTGGTGCAGGCCGTCCAGGGTGAGCACCGAGCCGCCCAGCACCAGCGGCGCCTGGAGCCGGTGCCGGGCGCCCAGCAGGGTGAGCGCCAGCGCTGCCGCGCCCAGCAGCAGGGGGCGGGTCCACGCCGGGTCGTACCAGGTGGCGGCGAGGCTGGGCAGAAGGGTGGCGGCGAGCCCGGGGCCGTACGCCGCCCAGGACGACGTCCGCGGGTCCTTGCGCCGGCGCAGGACGCCCACGAGGAGCGCCAGGACCGTCACCGGCAGCGTGTACGCCTCCGGCGTGTCCACCCGCCAGTCGGCCAGCCGCACCCACGACGCCAGGACGAAGAGCACCGCCGCCGCGTGAGCGGCGAAGCGGCGGTCCGGCCGGACGGCCGTGCCCGCGGCGATCACCGCGCACAGCGACAGCACCAGGGCGAGCAGGGGCAGGTCGAACACCGCGAGGCCGATGGCGACGAGGCCCGCGACGGCGCCCGTCGCCTCGACCGCGAGAGTGGTGGCCGAATCGCCGGTCCGGGCCGCGACCAGGGCCGCGGCGGCCGGGACCACAAGCACCAGCAGCGCGATGTGCTCCGGCCGCCAGTCGGCGGCGGCGCCCGCCGCGCAGGCCAGGGCCGTGGCGTAGCCGAGGGCCGCGGACGCGGTCGCCGGCGTCGCGCGCCCACGCCGTGCGGCTGCCGCGCACACCACGGTGAGCGAGCCGAGCACGGTGAGCGTGGCGGGTTCGGCGGCCAGCGAGAGGAGGACGAGGCCGAGAGACGAACCCAGGGCGAGCCCGGTGGCTGTCCGCGACGCCGGCGCCAGCAGGGCCAGGGTCAGCAGCCCCTGTACCGACAGGCCGACGGTGTAAGGGAGTTGGAGGGCAGCCGGCGTCACGAGCACGGCGGCCCACGTCAGCGTCAGCGCGGCGGTCAGTGCCCGGGGCCGCCACTCGTCACCGCGGACCGAGGTCGCCGTGACCGCGGCGACCGCGAGGAGGACGAGGGGGACCGTGACAGCGTGCGGCGGCCAGAAGGCGTCCGTCGCCGCCGCGGCCCGGGCGTCGGCGGGAACGCCGGACCACACGCGCCCGAGCCACGCCGTCGGCCCCAGCAACGCCACGCCGACGGCCGGCGCCGACCACAGCACCGCGCCGGCCTGCACGACACCGGAGGCCCAGGCGAAGCCCCGGCGCACCGCCTCCGGGCCCCGGGCGCCTGCCGACAGCGCGATCGCGCAGGCCAGATACGCCGGGACGGCCCAGTCGCCGGGCAGCGACACCCGCAGCACGCCGCCCAGGCCGACGACCGCGCACAGGGCGCCCGCCGCCGCCGTGCCCGTCGCCGGGCCGGTCCCCGGGGCGAACCGGGACACCCCGAGGGCGATCGCCGCCGCGAGGGCGAGGAGCGCGGCGGCCCGTGCCGCGGCGCCAGGACCTGCCGCGTCCACCGAGAGCAGGCCTGCCGTCAGCGCGCCCCAGCCACCCGTCCCGGCCGCGCACACCACGGCGACGACACGCACCGCCCGCTCGGACGTCCGCAGCGCGACCGCCGCGTCGAAGGCGGCCGTCAGCAGCACCGCGACCGTGATCGTGTGCGGCCCGCCGTCGGCGCTCACCGCCCAGAGCGGCAGCACGAGCTGAGCCGCCGTCAGAGCGGCCGGACGGGGGAGTCGCAGCGCGGCCGAGTCCGGCAACGTGGCGAGGGCCGTGCCGTACACCGCCCACACCACCGCGAGCACGGTGAAGGCGAGCGCCGCGTACGTCGTCCCGTCCGCCGCCGGGAACGCGGCCTCGTGCAGGGCGTACGCGTCCAGCGACGTCAGCGCCAGGCCCAGGCCGGCGACCGCCTCCGCGGTCGAACGCAGCCGTCGCCGCAGCAGCGGCACGGGCGCTCCCAGAACCGCCAGGGTGACCGCGCCCAGCACCGCGGAGCGGCCGACGATCCCGAGATGACCCCAGCTGACCAGGGTGAACACCATCGCCGCGACGGTGAGCAGGATGCCGCCGAGCAGGAGGAGGACGTTCTGCACGCCCGGGGCGGTGGCCTCGGGCGGTGCGGCCGGAACCCGAGGCGCCGACGGGCCCGGCAGGACCGGGGCGGTCGGCTGAACCGGGCCCGCCGCCGCGTGCTGCAGGGCGGTGACCAGCCAGGCGCGGCGGGTCAGCAACTGAGCCCGGCGGGCGTCCAGTTGCCAGAGCTCCGCGTCGAGCAGCCGCAGCTCGTCGGCCGGGGGCGGAATATGCGTCATGCCTGGGAGTGTGGCTCGCGTCACGTGCGCGGGCATGAGCGCACGTACTCAGGGCGTACTCAGATACGGTCGGCCGCTCCGCGGGCGGGCACACTCGGTCCATGGACTGGACCCACTACCGCTTCCGCAGCCTCTGGCCGCTGGACGCGCCCCCCACGCGCGTGTACGAGGTGCTGGAGCGAGCCGAGGACTACCCGCGCTGGTGGCCCCAGGTCCGCGAGGTGGAACGGATCGACGACACGACCGGTCTCGTCCGCATCCGCTCCCTCCTGCCGTACGACATGACCTTCACCGCGCGTGAGGTGCGGCGAGATCCCGCGGCCGGGATCCTGGAGACCGCGCTGTCGGGCGACATCGACGGCTGGGCGCGCTGGACGGTCACCGCCGACGGCTCTGGCAGCCTCGCCCGCTACGACCAGGCCGTCGAGGTGAACAAGCCCCTGCTGAGACGGCTCGCCGTGCCGGGACGGCCGGTGTTCCGCCTGAACCACCGGCTGATGATGCGGGCCGGGCGGCGCGGCCTGACCGCGTACCTGGAAGCGGTTTGAAGGAAGCGTGCGGGGACCTGTATTGTTCGGTGCGTTCCCGGGCGATTAGCTCAGTGGGAGAGCGCTTCGTTCACACCGAAGAGGTCACTGGTTCGAACCCAGTATCGCCCACCGGGAGAGGCCGGTCCGCGTCAAGCGGACCGGCTTTTTCGTGTCCGGACACAGGCCGGACGAGTCGCCGCACGCGTCGGGGCAGGCCTCTAGGCCGCCGCCGGCATCTCGGGCCGCAGGGGCCACGACGTGTCCACCGTCTCCGGCGAGCCGCTGCGCGCGAACCACGCCTGGAGCCCCCGTGCCTGAGCGGCGTGCCAGGACGTCTGCAGGGCGTGCAGTTCGGCCGGGGACAGGCGCTCCAGGCGTGCGGCGAAACGGCGCCCCACCGCGCGGACGACCTCCAGGGCGGCCAGCGCGTCGGCCGCCGCGTCGTGCGCCTCCGCCAGTGTCACGTCGTAGTGCGCGCACAGGTCGGTGAGCGTGCGACGCCCCTTGCGGTAGCGGTCCAGCTGCTTGTCCAGGACCCGCGGGTCCAGCACCCGCAGCGGCGTCGCGTCCAGCCAGTGGCCCAGCGACGAGGCCCGGTGCCTGCGCAGCTCCCGGTCGAGCAGCGTCAGGTCGAACGGCGCGTTCATCACCACCAACGGGCGTCCCGCGGCAGCCTGTTCGGTGAGCAGCTGGGCTATCTCGAACATCACCGGCGCCGGCCAGCGGCCGTTGCGCTGCAGATGGTCGTCCGTCAGTCCGTGCACCTCCGTCGCCCCCGCGGGCACCGGCACGCCCGGGTTCACCAGCCATCGGCTGACCCTCGGCCGCGCCGCCGGCGCGTCCTGGACGACGAGGGCGGCCGACACGATCCGGTCGGTCTCCACGTCGACACCCGTCGTCTCCGTGTCAAAAGCGGCCAGAGGGCCCTCGTACCAGTACGTCATACCAATCCAACCCCTCGTTCACCCACGGCAGCTGACGCACCGTCTTCTGCCAGTTTGGTGATACCCGGGCTGTTTGCGCCGTACGCCGGAAGGACACAACACGAGTACGGGTCTTTGCAGTTCAGCGGCCCGTCACGGGGAACGGCTCTGCGGGGAAGGCTGTTGGTCATGGCGATAGCGCAGCCCGAGCGGAGCGGGCTGCTGCCCGAGCGCGCGGGCGTACAACGCGGCACGCTCGCCACCACCGCCTGCATGGAGACACTGCAGGTGGGCTATCTGCACGCCGTCGCGGCCGCCGCGGGATGCTCGCTGTCCCAGCCCTTCCCCGACAACGGCATCGACTGGCACGTCAGCCACAGCGCTCCCGGGCACACCGTCGACGACGAGGTCACCATCAAGGTGCAGCTGAAGGCCACCTACCAGGTGCGGCCCGATCCGCCCGGCCACTCCTTCTCCTTCACCCTCGACAACGACCACCTGCGCAAGCTCGCCCGCACTCCCGTGACCGTGCACAAGATCCTGGTCGTGATGATCGTTCCCCGGGTGCGGGACCAGTGGCTGCTCGCCGGCCACGACCGCCTCGACCTGCGGCACTGCTGCTACTGGGTCAATCTCGCCGGCCACCCGATCACCGGCCGGACCCGCACCACCGTGCGGATACCGACCGCACGCATCTTCGACGACCGGGCGCTGTGCGAGATCATGACGCGAGCCGGGACGGGAGGCAGACCGTGACCCACCGCCCCCTGGACGAGCGCCTGCGGCCGGTGCGGCCGCACCCCGAGGCCCACTGGGACCGGCACCCCGAGACCGCCGAGGTCGACCCGGCCGTCCTCGGCGCCCTGCTGCGGCGGCACGGCTGGCAGCGGCGCGGCGGAGCCGCCGGACGCTACGGCCGCTGGACCCCGCCCGGCCCCGGCGGCGCGGGAACGAGCCTGCTCGTGCCGGAGAGCCGGGCCTTCCCCGACAGCGACGACCTGCTGGGCGAGGCGCTCCTGGCGCTCGCCCGCAGCGGCACGTCCTCCGCCCGCGAGGTGCTTCTCGGGCTCGCCGTGCCCAGCGACGAGATCCGCTGGTGGCGGGACGCGCCGGCCGGACCCGCCGGGGCCGCCTCCTGGGCCGTCGAGGAACAGCTGCGCGGCGCGGCCCGCCAGATGCTGCTGGCCGGCGCCCTCGCCACACGCGCGCGTGCCGGCTACTACGGGGCCCGGCACCGGCGCGCGGCCCTCGCGACCCTGGACGGCGTCCTCGTGGGCTCCGCGGACGGCGGCCGTCGTCTGACGGCCTTCGCACCGGTCGCCGCCGCCCGTCCGCTCGCCGTCCGGCTGCACCAGGCCCTGTACGCCGTGCGCGAGGCCATCGACTACCAGCGGGCGGCCGGTGCCATGGACGCCTTCGACGGCGCCGTGGAGGCGGGGGCCAGCCGCGAGCTGACCGAGGCGCTCATCGCCCTCGTGCGGGGGACCCAGGGTGCTCGGATCGCCGTCGAATGGGCGCCCGCGGCCGGGGTCCCCGAAGACTGCGCCCCCGGCGGCGAGCCGGTCGAGTTCTCGCCCGGCGACCTGCCCGTGCTGCGCGAGGCGGGGGCCCGCTTTCTGCGCGAGGAGCCCTCCGTGCCGGTGCGGATCACCGGCACGGTGGTCCGGATGCGCAGGTCGGGGCCGCGCGGCGAGGGCAGTGTACGGCTGCGGGTGCTGGCCGGCGCCGAGATCCCGCACGTCCGGCTGACCCTCGACGAGGAGGACTACCGCATCGCCGGACAGGCCCACCTGGTGGGGCTGCCGGTGCGGGTGCGCGGCCGGCTGGAGAGCCGGGGCGGGTTCCGCAGGGTCACCGGCGCGTGCGGGGTCGTCCCCGTGCAGGTGGACGAGGAGGAGCGGGACCGCCTGCTGAAGTCCCTCCAGGAGAACGTCGACTTCTTCGAGGAGGCCTGCGGAGGCGACTAGTCACCGGCCGGGACGGCGGGGGCTGATTTCGCGGTCGGCGGGTGCGGGTCGGTACGATCCCCTATTGCGCGCGCCCACGGTACGGCGCCCGCATCCGCCTGCAGTCAGGAGAGACCGGTGTCAGACGTCCGTGTGATCATCCAACGCGATTCCGAGCGGGAAGAGCGCACGGTGACGACGGGCACCACGGCCGCCGACCTCTTCGCCGGCGAGCGCTCGATCGTCGCCGCGCGCGTGGCCGGCGAGCTCAGGGACCTGGCGTACGTGCTGCGGGACGGCGAAGAGGTCGAGGGCGTCGAGATCTCCTCCGAGGACGGTCTGAACATCCTGCGCCACTCCACCGCGCACGTGATGGCCCAGGCCGTGCAGGAGCTCTTCCCGGAGGCCAAGCTGGGCATCGGCCCGCCGGTCAAGGACGGCTTCTACTACGACTTCGACGTCGAGAAGCCGTTCACGCCCGAGGACCTCAAGGCCGTCGAGAAGAAGATGCAGGAGATCCAGAAGCGGGGTCAGCGTTTCTCCCGCCGCGTGGTCACCGACGAAGCGGCCCGCGAGGAGCTCGCCGACGAGCCCTACAAGCTGGAGCTGATCGGCCTCAAGGGCTCGGCCTCCTCCGACGACGGCGCGGACGTCGAGGTCGGCGCCGGCGAGCTGACGATCTACGACAACCTCGACGCGAAGACCGGCGACCTGTGCTGGAAGGACCTCTGCCGCGGTCCCCACCTGCCCACCACCCGCACCATCCCGGCGTTCAAGCTGATGCGCAACGCGGCCGCCTACTGGCGCGGCAGCGAGAAGAACCCCATGCTCCAGCGCATCTACGGCACCGCGTGGCCGACCAGGGAAGAGCTGAAGGCGCACCTCGACTTCCTCGCCGAGGCCGAGAAGCGCGACCACCGCAAGCTGGGCTCCGAGCTCGACCTGTTCTCCATCCCGGAGCAGATCGGCTCCGGCCTGGCGGTCTTCCACCCCAAGGGCGGCGTCGTCCGCCGGGTCATGGAGGACTACTCGCGCCGCCGTCACGAGGAGGAGGGCTACGAGTTCGTCTACACCCCGCACGCGACGAAGGGGAAGCTCTTCGAGCAGTCCGGGCACCTGGACTGGTACGCCGACGGCATGTACCCGCCCATGCAGCTCGACGAGGGCGTGGACTACTACCTCAAGCCCATGAACTGCCCTATGCACAACCTGATCTTCGACGCGCGCGGTCGCTCCTACCGTGAACTGCCGCTGCGCCTCTTCGAGTTCGGGACCGTGTACCGGTACGAGAAGTCGGGCGTCGTGCACGGCCTGACCCGCGCGCGCGGTTTCACCCAGGACGACGCGCACATCTACTGCACCCGCGAGCAGATGGCGGAGGAGCTCGACAAGACGCTCACGTTCGTCCTCGGCCTGCTGCGGGACTACGGCCTGACCGACTTCTACCTGGAGCTGTCGACCAAGGACCCGGAGAAGTTCGTCGGCTCGGACGACGTCTGGGAGGAGGCGACCGAGACGCTCCGCCAGGTCGCCGAGAAGCAGGGCCTGCCCCTGGTCCCGGACCCGGGCGGCGCCGCCTTCTACGGCCCCAAGATCTCCGTCCAGACGAAGGACGCCATCGGCCGCACCTGGCAGATGTCGACCATCCAGCTCGACTTCAACCTGCCGGAGCGCTTCGCGCTCGAGTACACCTCGCCCGACGGCTCCAAGCAGCGCCCGGTCATGATCCACCGGGCCCTGTTCGGGTCGATCGAGCGGTTCTTCGCGGTGCTCCTGGAGCACTACGCGGGCGCGTTCCCGGCGTGGCTGGCCCCGGTGCAGGCGATCGGCATCCCGATCGGCGACACGCACGTCGACTACCTGGAGAGGTTCGCCGCGGCGGCCAGGAAGCAGGGGCTGCGGGTCGACGTCGACTCCTCCTCCGACCGGATGCAGAAGAAGATCCGCAACGCCCAGAAGCAGAAGGTGCCCTTCATGGTCATCGCGGGCGACGAGGACATGGCGGGCGGTTCGGTGTCCTTCCGCTACCGCGACGGCTCCCAGGAGAACGGCATCCCGTTCGACGAGGCCATCGCGAAGATCGCGAAGGTCGTCGAGGAGCGTACGCAGGTCTGATGTCGTGGTGCGCGGGCCCCCGGGGAGTTCACCCCGGGGGCCCGTCGCCGTTGCGGGGTCCCGGCGGGCTCTGGCCGCTCGCCCTGTCGTCCTCCCGGGAGAACACCTGGATCAGCCAGGACGAGAACGACCCGGTGACCGCGCCCAGCAGGGCCAGCCCGCACGCCATCATCCCGACCGCGATCAGCCGTCCCCACGAGGTGACGGGGGTGATGTCGCCGTAGCCCACGGTGGTGAGCGTCTCGCAGGTCCACCAGAGGGCGTCGCCGAAGGTCTTCATGTTCGCGCCCGGCGCTCCGCGTTCCTGGCTGTACACGGCGAGCGCGCCGGCGAGGCCGAGCAGTCCCGTGGACAGCCCGGCATAGGCGATCACGCGTGCGTGCAGCGAGAACCGGGGCTGCCCGTGCCGGCGCTGCACGGCCTCGTAGAGCTTGACGATCCGCAGCGGCCGCAGGAGGGGGAGCACGACGACCAGCCCGTCCAGCCAGTGGGAGCGGACGAAGCGCAGGCGCTGTCCGCTGAGTCTCCAGCGCACCCCGTAGTCCGCGGCGAACATCGCCCACGCCGTCAGCATCACCGCGAAGCAGAGGTCCCGCCAGCCGTCCGCGACGGCCTGGGCGAGGACGTGGACGGCGTACCCGACGAGGAAGGCCAGGGAGGCCAGTGCGAGGGGCACCTCGGTGCGCTGTTCCCAGCGGGCGAGGCGGCGGTCTTCGTCCATCGGCCCAGCTTGGCTCGCACCGCTCGCCCGCGAACCCCGGCGACACGCCGCGAACGGGCGAAGCCATATGCTGCCTTGCATGACGAGTGAGCCCGAGCAGCAGATCGGAGTGGGGACGCAGGACGCGTTCCAGCGCCTGTGGACGCCCCACCGGATGGCCTACATCCAGGGCGAGAACAAGCCGACCGGCCCCGGTGCCGGCGACGGCTGTCCGTTCTGCGCGATCCCGGCGAAGTCCGACGAGGACGGGCTGGTCGTCCGGCGCGGTGAGCACGTGTACGCGGTGCTGAACCTGTACCCGTACAACGGCGGCCACCTGATGACCGTGCCCTACCGTCATGTGGCCGACTACACCGATCTGACCGGTCCGGAGACCGTCGAGCTGGGTGAGCTGACCAAGCAGGCGATGACGGCCCTGCGCCTCGCGTCCGGCGCGCAGGGCTTCAACATCGGCATGAACCAGGGCGCCGTCGCGGGCGCCGGGATCGCGGCCCACCTGCACCAGCACATCGTGCCCCGCTGGGGCGGCGACACGAACTTCATGCCGGTGGTCGGGCACACGCGCGTACTGCCGCAGCTGCTGGCGGACACGAGGAAGATGCTGGCGGAGGCCTGGCCGACGGCCTGACACAGGTGACTGTGTCAGCCCGTCCGGCGTTTGAGGACGAGGCCGCTTCAGGGCCGACAGCGGGGGTCCGGGGGCGCCTCCGGGGGCGCCCAGCCCACCGCCCGCCCGAATCCGGCCGACCGCCGCAGGCCTACGCGTCGTAGCTGTCCGCCTTCCTCGGCGCCACGTCCTGGACCGCACCGCTCAGGATCGACGACCGCGACGTGAACTTGTCGATGTTCACGTCGTGCTCCTTGAGCACCTTGAGCGCGGCCGAGTGCACCACGCGCAGCACCGGCGTGGCCGCCCGCAGGGCGTCGTCCGCCATGAAGCGATGGCGCCAGGGCTGGTCCGCCCAGGCGTGCCGCAGGCCGAAGGGCTCGGGCAGGCCTATCGAGCCGCCGAGCCACTTCAGCAGCGGCGGGTACCAGCTGATCGTGGCGCGTGCGGCCACCCGCACCACCTCGTCGGCGGTGACCAACGGCAGCTTGATCGTCCGGGTCTCCCAGAACCGGACGCTCTTGGCGACCTCCTTGGTCGGGGCCTCGGGCTTGGTGGTGAACAGACCGTTCACCGGGCCCAGTGCGTGCCCGGTGACCTCGATCCGCAGCGTCTCGTGCAGCACCGTCACCGTGATCAGCATCGTGATGATCAACTGGCCGTCCCACAGCGGCCACTGGACGCCCAGGTAGTGCCGGTCGCCGCCGCCGAACTGCTGGTTGTTGCAGATGTCCTCTATGGCCCGCGGCTTGACCTGGTACGCCTCGACGTCGGTGCCCTCCGGCCGCGCCACCGCCTTGGCGTTCTCGCCGACCGGGGTGACGACCCAGTGCCGGACCGTGGGCGGCGGGAAACCGCCGGTCTTCAGGCTCTGCCGGTTGAGCACCGAAAGCTGGTCGTGGATGGCGCGTACGACGGTCCAGCTGCGGAACTCGTGGACGCCCTTGTTCGGGTCGCTCGGCACCAGTTCCTCGGCGAGGTGCCAGGCCCCCCAGCGCGTGCCCATGCCGAGTATGCCCTTGGGGCCCGCGTAGAAGACCGAGTTGGACTGCTGCTCCGCGCTGAGCCGGGCCAGGGACTGGCGCAGCTGCTCCGCCGCCGTCTGGTTCGGGCTGGTCGGCACGGCCTCGGGGACCTTGGCACCGACGCTTCCGCCGGACAGCAGACTGTCCCAGCGTTGCCGGAGGTCGACCGCGGTGCCCTCGCAGATCCGCTTGGCCAGGAACCAGCCGACCACGGGCGCCACGACGCACCCGCGCGCGTACCACCCCACGACGCCGCTGAACGGCATCTTGACCAGGAACAGCACGGCGAGCGCGCCCATGGCGACCAGCAGGCCGGTGCCGAGGCCGGAGACCCGCTTGTCGTCCAGCTTTCCCATGCTCGCCCGAAGCTGGAAGACCAGCAGCCACACCAGCAGGCCGGGCAGGAACAGCAGGCCGCACAGCACCATGACGCCGGTCAGCTTCTGGTCGCGTTCCCGGCGGATGCGGTTGGCGGCGAGGCAGTGCTCGACGACCGCCTGCGGGTCGCTGCCGAACGACTGGATGAGCGGCTTGCGGCCGACGCCCAGCATGCGGTCGATCACCGCCTGCGAGAACGCCTCGCCGAGGTTGGGCCGGAAGATCCGGGCCCAGCTGCGGCCGGCGTTCACCGCCGTCTGGTGCCACTCGTTGTCGGCGCTCTTGATGTCCTCCACCGGGTTGTCCCGGTAGGCCGCCGACGCCAGGCCGAACGTCGGTGTCTGCCCTCCGTCGCCCTGTTGCGGCACCTGCGGCCCGAACATGTCCGCGTAACCGCTGCCAACGGTCATTCCCGCCCCCGATCGCCGCTGCTCTCGCTTCTGCGGCTTTCCCGACTTCCGTGCTCCGCACACCTGTTGATCAGGTCATCAGCGTATCGGCAGGCGCCGACATGCGTCGGCGGACGACCGAAGCCGCCCGCCGAACCGGAAGAAAGTCCTCCGCGTGGTGCCGCACCGGCCACTTGGGACCGGTGCGGCACCAACCGTCAGCCTGCCTCCGCCTGTTGGCGCACCTTCTCGGCGACCTGAGGCGGCATCGGCTCGTGCCGGGCGTACGCGCGGTGGAAGCGGGCCGTGCCGTGTGAGAGGGAGCGCAGATCGATCGCGTACCGGCCGATCTCGATCTCCGGCACCTCGGCCCGCACGAGCGTGCGGCTTCCGCTGGTCTGCTCGGTGCCCAGCACGCGTCCGCGCCGCCCCGACAGATCGCTCATCACGGTGCCCACGTACTCGTCGCCCACCAGCACGGACACCTCGGCCACCGGCTCCAGCAGATGGATCCTCGCGTCGGCCGCCGCCTCCCGCAGCGCCAGCGCGCCGGCCGTCTGGAACGCGGCGTCGGAGGAGTCCACCGAGTGCGCCTTGCCGTCCAGCAGCGTGATCCGCACGTCCACCAGCGGATGTCCGGCCGCCACCCCCTTGGCCGCCTGCGCCCGGACGCCCTTCTCGACGGAGGGGATGAACTGCCTCGGCACGGAACCGCCGACGACCCGGTCCACGAACTCGATGCCCGAGCCGCCCGGCAGCGGCTCCACCGCGATCTCGCAGACGGCGTACTGGCCGTGCCCGCCGGACTGTTTCACATGCCGTCCGCGCCCGGCGGACTTCGCCGCGAACGTCTCCCTGAGGGAGACCCGGTGCGCGACGACGTCGACCTGGACGCCGTAACGGGAGCGCAGCCGCTCCAGCGCGACGTCCGAGTGCGCCTCGCCCAGACACCACAGCACCACCTGGTGGGTGTGCTGGTTGTGCTCCAGGCGCATCGTGGGGTCCTCGGCGACCAGTCGGCCCAGGCCCTGCGACAGCTTGTCCTCGTCGGCCTTGCTGTGGGCCCGGATGGCCAGCGGGAGCAGCGGGTCCGGCATCTGCCAGGGCTCCATGAGGAGCGGGTCGTCCTTCGCGGAGAGGGTGTCGCCGGTTTCCGCGCGGCCGAGTTTCGCCACGCACGCGAGGTCGCCGGCGATGCAGTGGGTCAGGGTCCGCTGCTGTTTGCCGAACGGCGCGGACAGGGCGCCGATGCGCTCGTCGACGTCGTGGTCCTCGTGACCGCGGTCGGCGAGGCCGTGCCCGGAGACGTGGACGGTCTCGTCGGGGTGCAGGGTCCCGGAGAACACGCGGACCAGCGAGACCCGGCCGACGTAGGGGTCGGAGGAGGTCTTCACGACCTCGGCGACCAGCGGACCGTCCGGATCGCACGGCTTCAGCTCCCGTGGCCGGCCGTCGACCGTCGTCACGCGCGGCGCCTCGCGTTCCAGAGGGGTGGGGAAGCCCCTGGTGACCAGTTCCAGGAGCTCGACCGTGCCGAGGCCCTGCCGGGCGCCCTCGGCTGCGGGGGCGGCCGCCAGGACGGGGAAGAAGGCGCCGCGCGCGACGGCCCGCTCCAGGTCGTCGATCAGTGTCTTGACGTCGATCTGCTCGCCGCCGAGATACCGGTCCATGAGGGTCTCGTCCTCGCTCTCGGCGATGATCCCCTCGATCAGCCGGTTGCGGGCCTCCTCGATGGCCGGCAGCCGCTCCTCGTCCGGCTGGGACTCCCTGCGCTCGCCGGAGGAGTAGTCGAACAGCGTCCGGGACAGCAGACCGGTCAGCCCGGTCACCGGCGCGTGCCCGTCGGGCCCCTCGGGCCCGCGCAGCGGCAGGTACAGCGGCAGGACCGCGTCCGGGTCGTCCGCGCCGAAGGCCTCCGCGCAGATCCGCGTCATCTCCTCGAAGTCCGCGCGGGCCGCCTCCAGGTGCGTGACGACGATCGCGCGGGGCATGCCGACGGCCGCGCACTCCTCCCAGACCATGCGGGTCGACCCGTCCACGCCGTCCGCCGCCGAGACGACGAAGAGGGCCGCGTCCGCGGCGCGCAGACCGGCCCTGAGCTCCCCGACGAAGTCGGCGTATCCGGGGGTGTCGAGGAGATTGACCTTGATGCCGTCGAACGTGACGGGCACCAGCGAGAGCTGCACCGAGCGCTGCTGCCGGTGCTCGATCTCGTCGTAGTCGGAGACGGTGCCGCCGTCCTCCACGCGGCCCGCCCGGTTCACCGCTCCCGCGGTCAGCGCGAGAGCTTCCACCAACGTCGTCTTGCCCGATCCGCAGTGGCCGACCAGCACCACATTCCGTACGGACGCGGGTTGGTCGGCCGCCGTAGCCCTGCCGGCGGCTCCGGGGTGTGCATTCGCCTTGTCGCCCATTTTCCTTGCCTCCCGTGCACGGTGAGGTCACTGGGGGCGCGGGCACCACGGCCCCGCGTGCGATGGCGGCTCCGGCGACGCCCGCGGTCCTTCGAGCTTTCCACTCCCGTCACGGCGCGTCCATACGACGGACGTGACCCGGCCGTGCCCCGGACGCCGTACGGCCGTGACACGGGGGCGGGGGCCGGGTGCCCGCCCGTCGCACGCACACGCGCGTGACTACGATGGGCCAGCCGACGGCCAGCAGGGGCCGCACGGCCACACCGACCCTCGGGAAGGCCATGCTGAACAAGTACGCGCGTGCATTCTTCACGCGTGTCCTCACACCGTTCGCCGCGTTTCTCATCCGCCGGGGCGTGAGCCCCGACACGGTCACGCTCCTCGGCACCGCCGGCGTGATCGCGGGCGCGCTGGTCTTCTACCCCCGGGGCGAGTTCTTCTGGGGCACGATCGTGATCACGCTCTTCGTGTTCTCCGACCTCGTCGACGGCAACATGGCCCGTCAGCTCGGCCGCAGCAGCCGCTGGGGGGCCTTCCTGGACTCCACGCTCGACCGGGTCGCCGACGGCGCGATCTTCGGCGGCTTCGCGCTCTGGTACGCGGGCCACGGCGCCGACAACGCCCTGTGCGCCGTCTCGATCTTCTGTCTGGCCAGCGGTCAGGTGGTGTCGTACACGAAGGCCCGCGGCGAGTCGATCGGCCTGCCGGTCGCCGTCAACGGGCTGGTGGAGCGTGCCGAGCGCCTGGTGATCTCGCTGGTCGCGGCGGGACTCGCGGGTCTGCACGCGTTCGGCGTGCCCGGCATCCAGGTGCTGCTGCCGATCGCGCTGTGGATCGTCGCCGTCGGCAGCCTCGTCACGCTGATCCAGCGCGTCGTCACGGTCCGCCGGGAGTCCGCCGAGGCGGAGCAGGCGGCCGCGGCCGACGCCGCAGCCGACGCCACGGACGTCGCGGAGCGGGCGGACGAGGCGCAGGGCAGCGAGGCCCGGGGGAGCGAGGCCGCGAAGTGAGCGCCCGGGAGCGTCTGACGGACGCGCTGTACGGCCTGGGCTGGAGCGCAGTCAGGAAGCTCCCCGAGCCCGTCGCCGTAGGCCTCGGCCGCACCGTCGCCGACCTCGCGTGGAAGCGGCGCGGGAAGGGCGTGCTGCGGCTGGAGAGCAACTACGCGCGCGTGGTCCCGGACGCGAGCCCGGAGCGCCTGGCCGAGCTCTCACGCGCGGGGATGCGCTCCTACCTGCGGTACTGGATGGAGTCCTTCCGGCTGCCGGCCTGGAGCGCCGAGCGCGTCGCGGACGGCTTCGACCCCGAGGACCTGCACCATCTGACGGACGGCATCGCCTCGGACCGGGGCGTCATCCTCGCGCTGCCCCACATGGGCAACTGGGACCTGGCCGGCGCCTGGGTCACCACGAAGCTGCGCACGCCGTTCACCACCGTCGCCGAACGCCTCGAGCCCGAGACGCTGTACGACCGGTTCGTCGCCTACCGCGAGGGACTCGGCATGGAGGTGCTGCCGCACACCGGCGGCTCCGCCTTCGGCACCCTGGCCCGGCGGCTGCGCGACGGCGGGCTGGTCTGCCTGGTCGCCGAGCGCGACCTGTCCGCCTCCGGCGTCGAGGTCGACTTCTTCGGGGACACCGCCCGGATGCCCGCCGGACCCGCCCTGCTCGCCCAGCAGACCGGCGCGCTGCTGCTGCCCGTCACGCTCTGGTACGACGACTCGCCCGTCATGCAGGGCAGGGTTCATCCGCCGATCGAGGTGCCCGGGACAGGCACCCGGGCCGACAAGACGTCTGTCATGACACAGGCGCTGGCGGACGCCTTCGCCACCGGCATCGCCGACCACCCGGAGGACTGGCACATGCTGCAGAGACTGTGGCTCGCGGACCTGGAACCCCGCCCGTCGCGACCCGGCCCGTCGGACGGGGCGCCCGCGTGAGAATCGGCATCGTGTGCCCGTACTCCTGGGACGTCCCGGGCGGTGTGCAGTTCCACATCCGCGACCTCGCCGAGTACTTCGTCCGGCTCGGCCACGAGGTGTCCGTCCTCGCCCCGGCCGACGACGACACCCCGCTGCCGCCGTACGTCGTCTCGGCCGGCCGTGCGGTCCCCGTGCCGTACAACGGCTCCGTCGCCCGGCTCAACTTCGGGTTCCTGTCCGCCGCGCGCGTACGACGCTGGCTGCACGACGGCGCGTTCGACGTCGTCCACATCCACGAACCGACCTCCCCCTCGCTCGGCCTGCTGACCTGCTGGGCGGCCTCGGGGCCGATCGTGGCGACCTTCCACACGTCCAATCCGCGCTCGCGGGCCATGATCGCCGCGTACTCCATCCTCCAGGCCGCCCTGGAGAAGATCAGCGCGCGGATCGCCGTCAGCGAGTACGCCCGGCGGACGCTGGTGGAGCACCTCGGCGGCGACGCGGTCGTCATCCCGAACGGCGTCGACGTCGACTTCTTCGCCAAGGCCGAGCCCAACCCCGAGTGGCAGGGCGCCACCCTCGGCTTCGTCGGACGCATCGACGAGCCGCGCAAGGGCCTGCCCGTGCTGATGCGGGCCCTGCCGAAGATCTTCGCCGAGCGCCCGGACGCACGGCTGCTGGTCGCCGGCCGCGGCGACGAGAAGGAGGCGGTGGAGAGCCTGCCGCAGGAGCTGCACGCGCGCGTGGAGTTCCTCGGCATGGTCAGCGACGAGGACAAGGCGCGCTTCCTGCGCAGCGTCGACCTCTACATCGCGCCCAACACCGGCGGCGAGAGTTTCGGCATCATCCTCGTCGAGGCCATGTCGGCGGGAGCTCCCGTGCTCGCCTCCGACCTAGACGCCTTCGCCCAGGTCCTCGACCAGGGAGCGGCGGGCGAGCTGTTCGCCAACGAGGACGCGGACGCGCTGGCCGCCGCGGCGGTGCGGCTCCTGGGCGACCCGGAACGCAGAGCACAGCTGAGCGAGCGGGGCAGCGCGCATGTGCGGCGCTTCGACTGGTCGACCGTCGGCGCGGACATCCTGTCGGTCTACGAGACGGTGACGGCGGGAGCGGCGGCGGTCGCCGCCGACGACGAACGGGGATCGACGGGCCTGCGGGCCCGGCTCGGCCTGGCCCGGGACTGACCCGCCGCACCGCCGAGGAGGTCACGGGTAGCCTTGCCGCCCGTGACCGCAACCCTGATCTGGATCCTGGTCGTCCTCGTCGCGATCGGCCTCTACCTGAGCTGGACGGCGGGACGGCTCGACCGGCTGCACGCCCGCATCGACGCAGCCCGCGCCGCGCTCGACGCGCAGCTGCTGCGCCGTGCGTCGGTGGCCCAGGAACTGGCCACCTCCAAGGTTCTCGACCCCGCCGCCTCGATCGTCCTGTACGAGGCCGCGCACGCCGCCAGGCAGGCCGAGGAGGAGCAGCGCGAGGTCGCCGAGAGCGAGCTCAGCCAGGCCCTGCGGGCCGTCTTCGCGGACGTCCAGCAGCTCGAGGCCGTGCGCGAGGCGCCCGGCGGGGAGGAGGCGGCCCGCGAGCTCACCGAGGCCGTCCGCCGGGTCCCGATGGCCCGGCGGTTCCACAACGACGCGGTGGGCGCCGTCCGCAGACTGCGCGAGCACCGCAAGGTCCGCTGGTTCCGCCTGGCCGGCCACGCGCCCTTCCCGATGGCCTTCGAGATGGACGACGAACCCCCGTCCGCCCTGGCCGACCGGGCCGCCTGACCGGGGACCGGCCGAGCCCTCCCGGGCGGCGCGTCGGTGCGCGTCGGGGGGCCTCGGCGGTCCCGTCCGGGAAAAGGATCCACCGGCTGTCCATTGGCCCTTGCTGTGGACTGGTCCATTCGCGTTTCCTCAGTGCCGAAGAATCCTCTTTTCGACTAGTGAGGTCACCCCGTGTCCAGCACGATCTCCGAAAACCAGACCCCCGAGACCGGCACCGCGCGCGTGAAGCGCGGCATGGCCGAGCAGCTCAAGGGCGGCGTGATCATGGACGTCGTCACGCCGGAGCAGGCGAAGATCGCCGAGGACGCGGGCGCCGTCGCCGTCATGGCGCTGGAGCGGGTCCCGGCCGACATCCGCAAGGACGGCGGCGTCGCCCGGATGTCCGACCCCGACATGATCGAGGGCATCATCGAGGCCGTGTCCATCCCGGTCATGGCCAAGTCCCGGATCGGCCACTTCGTCGAGGCCCAGGTCCTGCAGTCGCTCGGCGTCGACTACATCGACGAGTCCGAGGTCCTCACCCCGGCCGACGAGGTCAACCACAGCGACAAGTTCGCGTTCACGACCCCGTTCGTCTGCGGCGCGACCAACCTGGGCGAGGCCCTGCGCCGCATCGCCGAGGGCGCCGCGATGATCCGCTCCAAGGGCGAGGCCGGCACCGGCAACGTCGTCGAGGCCGTGCGTCACCTGCGCCAGATCAAGAACGAGATCGCCCGTCTGCGCGGCTACGACAACAACGAGCTGTACGCCGCCGCCAAGGACCTGCGCGCCCCCTACGAGCTGGTCAAGGAGGTCGCCGAGCTCGGCAAGCTCCCGGTCGTGCTGTTCTCCGCGGGCGGCGTCGCGACTCCGGCCGACGCCGCGCTGATGCGCCAGCTCGGCGCCGAGGGCGTCTTCGTCGGCTCCGGCATCTTCAAGTCCGGCGACCCGGCCAAGCGTGCCGCCGCCATCGTGAAGGCCACCACCTTCTACGACGACCCGAAGATCATCGCGGACGCGTCCCGCAACCTGGGCGAGGCCATGGTCGGCATCAACTGCGACACCCTCCCCGAGGCCGAGCGCTACGCCAACCGCGGCTGGTAACACCTCATGACCGACACAGCCCCTGTCATAGGCGTCCTGGCCCTCCAGGGCGACGTACGGGAGCACCTCGTCGCCCTGGCCGCGGCCGACGCCGTGGCCAGGCCGGTGCGGCGCCCCGAGGAACTCGCCGAGGTCGACGGCCTCGTCATACCGGGCGGCGAGTCCACGACCATCTCCAAGCTGGCCGTCCTGTTCGGCGTGATGGAGCCCCTTCGCGCGCGCGTGCGGTCCGGCATGCCCGTCTACGGCACCTGCGCGGGCATGATCATGCTCGCCGACAAGATCCTCGACCCGCGCTCGGGCCAGGAGACCGTCGGCGGCATCGACATGATCGTGCGCCGCAACGCCTTCGGACGTCAGAACGAGTCATTCGAGGCCACGGTGGACGTCGTGGGCGTGGCCGGCCCTCCCGTGGAGGGGGTCTTCATCCGTGCCCCCTGGGTCGAGTCCGTGGGCGCCCGCGTCGAGGTGCTCGCCGAGCACGGCGGGCACATCGTCGCGGTCCGCCAGGGCAACGCGCTCGCCACCTCGTTCCACCCGGAACTGACCGGCGACCACCGTGTGCACGCCCTGTTCGTCGACATGGTGCGCGCGAACCGGGTGGCGGCGTCCTTGTAGGATCTGGGGGTCCCCTCAGGCTCCGCAGGCCCGGGGAGTTCGTCCAGGTTGGGTTACGCGAAGGAGACAGGCAGATGTCCGGCCACTCTAAATGGGCTACGACGAAGCACAAGAAGGCCGTGATCGACGCCAAGCGCGGCAAGCTCTTCGCGAAGATGATCAAGAACATCGAGGTCGCGGCCCGTACCGGTGGCGCGGACGTGTCCGGCAACCCGACGCTGTTCGACGCCATCCAGAAGGCCAAGAAGAGCTCGGTCCCGAACAAGAACATCGACTCCGCGGTGAAGCGCGGCGCCGGTCTCGAGGCCGGCGGCGCCGACTACGAGACGATCATGTACGAGGGCTATGGCCCGAACGGCGTCGCGGTCCTCATCGAGTGCCTCACCGACAACCGCAACCGCGCCGCCTCCGACGTCCGCGTCGCCATGACCCGCAACGGCGGCTCCATGGCCGACCCGGGCTCGGTGTCGTACCTGTTCAACCGTAAGGGCGTCGTCATCGTCCCCAAGGGCGAGCTGGCCGAGGACGACGTCCTCGGCGCCGTGCTCGACGCGGGCGCCGAGGAGGTCAACGACCTCGGTGAGACCTTCGAGGTCCTCTCCGAGGCCACCGACCTGGTCGCGGTGCGCACCGCGCTCCAGGAGGCCGGCATCGACTACGACTCCGCCGAGGCCAACTTCGTCCCGACCATGCAGGTCGAGCTCGACGAGGACGGCGCGCGGAAGATCTTCAAGCTGATCGACGCGCTCGAGGACAGCGACGACGTGCAGAACGTCTTCGCCAACTTCGACGTCAGCGACGAGGTCATGGAGAAGGTCGACGCCTGAGCCGACGCTCCGACTGCGTCTTCGAACGGGCCGACGGGACACCCCCGTCGGCCCGTCGCGTTGCGGGGGCGCGTGCCGGGGCGTGTGCCGGCGGCCGTTGTCGGTGGCACCCGATAGCCTGCACGAACCGGGGGCGCCCCGGCCGGGCCGGGAGAGCGAAGGGAGGGCGGGCGTGCGGGTACTAGGGGTGGACCCCGGACTGACACGGTGCGGTGTCGGCGTCGTCGAGGGGGTCGCGGGCCGGCCCCTCACCATGCTCGGCGTCGGAGTCGTACGGACGCCCGCCGACGCCGAGTTGGGGCAACGCCTCGTCGCCGTCGAGCAGGGCATCGAAGCGTGGCTGGACGAACACCGGCCCGAATGCGTCGCCGTGGAACGGGTGTTCAGCCAGCACAACGTGCGCACGGTGATGGGCACCGCCCAGGCCAGCGCCGTCGCGATGCTGTGCGCGGCACGCCGCGGCATCCCCGTCGCCCTGCACACCCCCAGCGAGGTCAAGGCCGCCGTCACCGGCAGCGGCCGTGCGGACAAGGCCCAGGTCGGGGCGATGGTCACCCGTCTGCTGCGACTCGACGCACCCCCGAAGCCGGCCGACGCCGCCGACGCCCTCGCCCTCGCCATCTGCCACATCTGGCGCGCCCCCGCGCAGAACCGGCTCCAGCAGGCGGTCGCCCGGCACACCGGCAGGACGCCCACGCACCCCAAGACCGCAACGATCACATCGAAAGGCCGTACGGCATGATCGCCTTCGTCAGCGGCACCGTCGCCGCACTCGCCCCGGACACAGCGGTGGTCGAGGTGGGCGGTGTGGGCATGGCCGTCCAGTGCTCGCCGAACACGCTGTCCACGCTCCGGCTCGGAAAGCCGGCCAAGCTCGCCACCTCCCTCGTCGTACGGGAGGACTCCCTGACCCTGTACGGCTTCGTGGACGACGACGAACGCCAGGTCTTCGAGCTGCTGCAGACCGCCAGCGGAGTCGGCCCCCGGCTCGCCCAGGCCATGCTGGCGGTCCACGCCCCGGACGCCCTGCGCCGCGCGGTGGCCACCGGAGACGAGAAGGCGCTGATCGCCGTCCCCGGCATCGGCAAGAGGGGCGCGCAGAAGCTGCTGCTGGAGCTCAAGGACCGGCTCGGCGAGCCGATCGGCGCTCCCGCGGTCGGCGCACCGGTCACCAGCGGCTGGCGCGACCAGCTGCACGCCGCCCTGATCGGCCTCGGCTACGCCACCCGCGAGGCCGACGAGGCGGTCGCCGCCGTGACCCCGCAGGCCGAGGCCGCCGACGGCGCGCCCCAGGTGGGCCGGCTGCTGAAGGCCGCCCTGCAGACCCTGAACCGCGCCCGCTAGGAGAACGTCAGTGAACTGGGACGACACGACCGAGGAGACCACCGCCGAGGAGCGGCTGGTGGGCTCGGTCGCCGACCGGGAGGACCAGGCCGTCGAGGCCGCCCTGCGTCCCAAGGACCTCGGTGAGTTCATCGGTCAGGAGAAGGTGCGCGAGCAGCTCGACCTCGTCCTGCGCGCCGCCCGCGCGCGTGGCGCGACCGCCGACCACGTGCTGCTCTCCGGAGCCCCCGGTCTCGGCAAGACCACCCTCTCGATGATCATCGCCGCGGAGATGGGCGCCCCGATCCGCATCACCTCCGGCCCCGCCATCCAGCACGCCGGCGATCTCGCCGCGATCCTCTCCTCGCTCCAGGAGGGCGAGGTCCTCTTCCTCGACGAGATCCACCGCATGTCCCGGCCCGCCGAGGAGATGCTGTACATGGCGATGGAGGACTTCCGCGTCGACGTCATCGTCGGCAAGGGCCCCGGCGCCACGGCCATCCCCCTCGAACTGCCTCCCTTCACCCTCGTCGGCGCCACCACGCGCGCGGGCCTGCTGCCGCCCCCACTGCGCGACCGCTTCGGATTCACCGCGCACATGGAGTTCTACGAGCCCGCCGAGCTGCGCCGCGTCATCCACCGCTCGGCCGACCTCCTCGACGTCGAGATCGACGCGGAGGGGGCGGCCGAGATCGCCGGCCGCTCCCGCGGCACGCCCCGTATCGCCAACCGTCTGCTGCGCCGCGTCCGCGACTACGCGCAGGTCAAGGCCGACGGGAGCGTCACCCGCGAGATCGCCGCGGCGGCTCTGAAGGTCTACGAGGTGGACGAGCGGGGGCTGGACCGCCTGGACCGGGGGGTCCTGGAAGCCCTGCTGAAACTGTTCGGCGGCGGCCCGGTCGGTCTGTCCACGCTCGCCGTCGCCGTGGGGGAGGAGCGTGAGACCGTGGAGGAGGTGGCCGAACCCTTCCTCGTCCGGGAGGGGCTGCTCGCCCGCACACCGCGCGGCCGGGTGGCGACCCCGGCCGCCTGGACGCACCTCGGCCTCACCCCGCCCAGGGCCCCCGGTCAGGGAAGCGGGCAACAGGACCTGTTCGGGACGTGACGCCGGGGGCTTCGGCGAGGACATTGGCCGGGTCAGGAACCCAGGTGCCATGCTGAGCGTTGTTCCATGCGCGCGGACTCGCTTAGACTCCGCCGATGCCGCCCCAGTCGGCAGCACACAACCCCCATCCATGAGGCCGCTCAACCGCCGCGGTCGTTTGAAGGAAGTTTCCGACCCGTGAGTCCTTTGACCCTCCTCCCGTTCATCGTGCTCATCGGGGCCATGTTCCTGATGACCCGGTCGGCCAAGAAGAAGCAGCAGCAAGCGGCCGCCATGCGTAACGAACTGCAGCCCGGAAGTGGTGTCCGCACCATCGGGGGCATGTACGCGACGGTCAAGGAGGTCAACGACGACACGCTTCTCCTCGATGCGGGACCGGGCGTGGAACTCCTCTTCGCGAAGAACGCGATCGGCGCCGTCCTGACCGACGACGAGTACAACCGCATCGTGCACGGCATCGAGCACGACCTGAAGTCCGACTCCGACGTCGTCCCGGACGACGCCTCCTCCCTCGCCGAGACCGACGACTCCGTCGACGAAGCTGCCGCCTCCGACGACAAGGTTGTCGACCTCGGCAAGAAGGACGAGACCGACGAGGTCCGGGAGAAGGCCGCCGAGGCCGAGCAGGCCGAGGCCGGCGAGGAGCCGAAGAAGACCGAGGGCGACTCCGACGCGAAGAAGTAGCCACGACCCCGGCGCTCAGGGTGCACACCTGTCGGCGCCGGGGCGCGGGCATCTCGCCAGGGGATCCCACACCATGTCATGGCCGCCGCCGCGCTGACCCGGCGCAAGGCGGCCCGAGAGGGAGTACGAGAAGGTGGCAGCACCCAAGAAGGGCCGGAGTGCGAGTGCCCAGAGCAAGCCAGGGCGCACGCTGGCCCTGATCCTGATCGCCATCGTGGGGCTCACCGGAGGCATGTTCGCCTCCGGTCACACCACCCCGCGTCTCGGCATCGACCTCGCCGGCGGTACCAGCATCATGCTGGAGGCGAAGGCCGACCAGGGATCCGCGATCAACAAGGCCAACATGGACACCGCGGTCGACATCATGAACCGCCGTGTCAACGGGCTGGGCGTCTCCGAGGCGGAGGTGCAGACCCAGGGCGACCGCAACATCATCGTGAACATCCCCAAGGGCACCAACTCCGCGGAAGCGCGCAAGCAGGTCGGCACCACCGCCAAGCTGTACTTCCGTCCGGTCCTGGCCCAGGAGGCCACCGGTTCCGCGGCCCCCTCGCCGAGCGCGTCCCCGAGCGGCTCGTCGAGCGCGTCTCCCAGCCCCTCGGCGAGCGCCTCCGCCAAGGGTGAGAAGGCGACCTCCTCGTCGTCCCCCTCGGCCTCCGCCACCGCGCAGGGCCGCGCCGTCACCGATGCGCTCAAGGCCGACGCCACCCCGTCGGCTGCGGCCGGCGCCAAGGCGAAGGCGTCCCCCAGCCCGTCGGCCTCCGGTGGCGGCACCGCCTCCCCCGAGGTCACCGCACTCCAGGCCAAGTACGCGGCCCTGGACTGCACGAACAAGAAGACCCGCGCCGCAGCCAGCGCCGGCGTCAAGCCCGGGGACACGACCGTCGCCTGCGGTCAGGTCGACAACGTCTGGTACAAGTACCTGCTCGGCCCGGCCGCGGTCGACGGCACCGACGTCAAGAAGGCCGCAGCTGTCTTCGACACGCAGGGCGCCGCCGGCTGGCAGGTCAACATGACCTTCACCAAGTCGGGCGGCAAGAAGTTCGCCGACATCACGGGCAAGCTCGCGCAGAACCAGCAGCCGCAGAACGAGTTCGGCATCGTGCTCGACGGCGAGGTCGTCTCCAGCCCGTTCGTGCAGAGCGCGATCACCGGCGGCCAGGCCCAGATCTCCGGCAGCTTCAAGCAGGAGGAGGCCCAGGGCCTCGCCAACATGCTGTCGTACGGCGCGCTCCCGCTCACCTTCAAGGAGATGAGCACAAACACTGTGACGGCTGCCCTCGGCACCGACCAGCTGCACGCCGGTCTGCTCGCGGGCGCCATCGGCCTCGCCCTGGTCGTCATCTACCTGGTGGCGTACTACCGCGGTCTGGCGCTGGTCGCGCTCGCCTCGCTGCTGGTCTCGGCGGCCCTCACCTACGTGCTCATGGCACTGCTCGGCCCGGCCATCGGCTTCGCGCTGAACCTGCCGGCCGTCTGCGGAGCCATCGTCGCCATCGGCATCACAGCGGACTCGTTCATCGTGTACTTCGAACGGGTCCGGGACGAGATCCGCGAGGGCCGCACCCTGCGACCCGCCGTCGAACGGGCCTGGCCGCGGGCCCGGCGCACCATTCTGGTCTCCGACTTCGTGTCGTTCCTCGCCGCCGCCGTGCTGTTCATCGTCACGGTCGGCAAGGTCCAGGGCTTCGCGTTCACCCTCGGCCTGACCACCGTCCTCGACGTGGTCGTGGTCTTCTTCTTCACCAAGCCGCTGATGACGCTCATCGCTCGGCGGAAGTTCTTCGCGAACGGCCACAAGTGGTCCGGCCTCGACCCGAAGAGCCTGGGTGCCCAGCCCCCGCTGCGCCGCACCCGCCGTCCCGGCGGTCCTGTCGCCGGTCCCGTCGAGACGAAGGAGGCCTGAGCGATGTCCAAACTCGGTAACCTCGGCGCCCGGCTGCACCGTGGCGAGATCAGCTACGACTTCATCGGGCACCGCAAGCTCTGGTACGGCATCTCGATCCTGATCACCATCACGGCCGTCCTCGGCCTGGCGGTGCGCGGCCTGAACATGGGCATCGACTTCCAGGGCGGCGCCGTCTTCACGACGGCGAAGGGCGGCAGTATCTCCGTCGCCCAGGCAGAGGAGGCGGCGAAGGCCGCTTCAGGCCACGACGCGGTCGTACAGAAGCTCGACAACGGCACGGTGCGCATCCAGATCGCCGGCATGGACATCCAGCAGTCCGACGCGATCAAGAACAAGCTCGCCGAGGACTTCAAGGTCAACCCGGAGACCATCGCCGCCGACCTCGTCGGTCCCAGCTGGGGCGACCAGATCGCCGGCAAGGCCTGGCAGGGCCTGGCGATCTTCATGGTCCTGGTGGTGATCTATCTGGCGATCGCCTTCGAGTGGCGGATGGCCATCGCCGCCCTCGTCGCCCTGATCCACGACATCACCATCACGGTCGGCATCTACGCCCTCGTCGGCTTCGAGGTCACGCCCGGCACGGTGATCGGTCTGCTGACCATCCTCGGTTACTCGCTGTACGACACGGTCGTCGTCTTCGACTCCCTCAAGGAGCAGACGAAGGACCTCACGAAGCAGACCCGCTTCACCTACAGCGAGGTCGCCAACCGCTCGATCAACGGCACCCTGGTCCGCTCCATCAACACCACGGTCGTCGCACTGCTGCCGGTGGCGGGCCTGCTGTTCATCGGCGGCGGCTTCCTCGGCGCGGGCACGCTCAACGACATCTCGCTGTCGCTGTTCGTCGGTCTCGCGGCGGGCGCCTACTCCTCGATCTTCATCGCCACGCCGCTCGTCGCCGACCTCAAGGAACTCGAGCCGCAGTACAAGGCGCTGAAGAAGCGCGTCCTCGCCAAGCGGGCCCAGTCCCCGGCCGAGGACGAGCGCGACGTGCCGGGCACCGCGGACGGTTACGACGAGGAGGACGCGACGCCGGCGGTCGTCGGCCCGCGCAACCAGCCCGCGTCCCGTGGCCGTGGCCGGGGCCGTCCGTCGGGGAAGCGACGGTGACCGGCGTGGAGGAGCTGCTCCTCAGCCGCATCCGGGACGTGGCCGACTACCCGGAGCCGGGCGTGATGTTCAAGGACATCACCCCGCTCCTGGCGGACCCGGCGGCGTTCACCGCGCTCACCGACGCGTTCGCGCAGATCGCCGAGCGCACCGGCGCCACCAAGGTCGTCGGCCTGGAAGCCCGTGGATTCATCCTGGGCGCTCCGGTCGCCGTCCGCGCCGGCCTCGGCTTCATCCCCGTGCGCAAGGCGGGCAAGCTCCCCGGAGCGACCCTCAGCCAGGCCTACGACCTGGAGTACGGCTCGGCCGAGATCGAGGTGCACGCGGAGGACCTGACCGCGGGCGACCGTGTGCTCATCGTCGACGACGTGCTCGCCACCGGCGGTACCGCGGAGGCGTCGATCCAGCTGATCCACCGTGCCGGAGCCGATGTGGCCGGGGTCGCGGTCCTGATGGAACTGGGCTTCCTCGCCGGTCGCCCCCGTCTGGAGGCGGCCCTGCGCGGGGCGCCCGTGGAGGCGCTGCTCACCATCTGAACGCGGTGTGCGCACCGCCGTGCACGAACGGGCGGGCCCCGGAGGAATCCGGCGCCCGCCCCTCGCGTTTCACCGGTACACGGCCCTCACACCGGCCTGGAGGCGATCCTGGAGCGCAGGATCGCTACGATGGGTGCTCCGGAGCCTGACCGGGGACCCGGATCGCGCACGAGGAGCCCTCTTGCCAGACGAGGCCCAGCACCTGACAGCCGCCAAGCCCGAGTCCGCCTCGGCGCCCGCGGCCACCCCCGCGTCGCAGGCGCCGGACGACAGCCGCGGCCCGGCCGAGCACGACCGTTCCGCGCCCGCCGACGGGCCGGCCGAGCAGCCCCGTCCCAAGCCGGCTCCGCCCGAAGGCACGACAGCGGCGCCCGCCGGCCGTCAGGCGCCCGCCCCGCAGCAGGCCGCCCGCTCCGGCTCCTCCAACCGCGTCCGCGCCCGTCTCGCCCGGCTCGGCGTCCAGCGCCAGAACCCGTACAACCCGGTCCTGGAGCCGCTGCTGCGGATAGTGCGCAGCAACGACCCGAAGATCGAGACGGCCACCCTGCGCCAGATCGAGAAGTCCTACCAGGTCGCCGAGCGCTGGCACCGCGGCCAGAAGCGCAAGAGCGGCGACCCGTACATCACCCACCCCCTCGCGGTGACCACGATCCTGGCCGAGCTGGGCATGGATCCGGCCACCCTCATGGCGGGCCTCCTGCACGACACCGTCGAGGACACCGAGTACGGCCTGGAGGACCTGCGCCGCGACTTCGGCGACCAGGTCGCCCTGCTCGTCGACGGCGTCACCAAGCTGGACAAGGTGAAGTTCGGCGAGGCCGCGCAGGCCGAGACCGTGCGCAAGATGGTCGTCGCCATGGCCAAGGACCCCCGGGTGCTGGTCATCAAGCTCGCGGACCGCCTGCACAACATGCGGACCATGCGCTACCTCAAGCGGGAGAAGCAGGAGAAGAAGGCGCGCGAGACCCTCGAGATCTACGCGCCCCTCGCCCACCGCCTGGGCATGAACACCATCAAGTGGGAGCTGGAGGACCTCGCCTTCGCGATCCTCTACCCCAAGATGTACGACGAGATCGTCCGCCTGGTCGCCGAGCGGGCCCCCAAGCGCGACGAGTACCTGGCCATAGTGACCGACGAGGTGCAGGCCGACCTGCGGGCCGCCCGCATCAAGGCGACCGTCACCGGCCGCCCGAAGCACTACTACAGCGTCTACCAGAAGATGATCGTCCGCGGCCGCGACTTCGCGGAGATCTACGACCTGGTGGGCATCCGCGTCCTCGTGGACACCGTCCGCGACTGCTACGCGGCGCTCGGCACCGTGCACGCGCGATGGAACCCGGTCCCCGGCCGGTTCAAGGACTACATCGCGATGCCCAAGTTCAACATGTACCAGTCGCTGCACACGACGGTCATCGGCCCGAACGGCAAGCCGGTCGAACTCCAGATCCGTACGTTCGACATGCACCGCCGCGCCGAGTACGGCATCGCCGCGCACTGGAAGTACAAGCAGGAGGCCGTCGCCGGCGCCTCGAAGGTGCGCTCGGACCAGCCGAGGACCACCGGCAAGGACGACCACCTCAACGACATGGCCTGGCTGCGCCAGCTCCTCGACTGGCAGAAGGAGACCGAGGACCCGGGCGAGTTCCTGGAGTCCCTGCGCTTCGACCTGTCGCGCAACGAGGTCTTCGTCTTCACGCCGAAGGGCGACGTGATAGCGCTCCCGGCCGGTGCGACACCGGTGGACTTCTCGTACGCGGTGCACACCGAGGTGGGCCACCGCACGATAGGAGCCCGGGTCAACGGGCGTCTCGTGCCGCTGGAGTCGACCCTGGACAACGGCGACCTGGTGGAGGTCTTCACCTCCAAGGCGGCCGGGGCGGGGCCGTCCAGGGACTGGCTCAACTTCGTCAAGTCACCGCGCGCCCGCAACAAGATCCGCGCCTGGTTCTCCAAGGAGCGCCGCGACGAGGCGATCGAGCAGGGCAAGGACGCCATCGTCCGCGCCATGCGCAAGCAGAACCTGCCGATCCAGCGCATCCTGACCGGCGACTCGCTGGTGACGCTCGCGCACGAGATGCGGTACTCGGACATCTCCGCGCTGTACGCGGCGATCGGCGAGGGCCATGTCTCCGCGCAGAACATCGTGCAGAAGCTCGTCCAGGCGCTCGGCGGCGAGGAGGCCGCCTCCGAGGAGATCGACGAGACGGTCCCGCCGTCCCGGAGCCGCGGCCGCAAGCGGCGCAGCAACCAGGATCCCGGTGTCGTTGTCAAGGGCGTCGACGACGTGTGGGTCAAGCTGGCCCGCTGCTGTACGCCCGTGCCCGGCGATCCCATCATCGGCTTCGTCACGCGGGGCAGCGGCGTATCGGTTCACCGCAGCGACTGCGTCAACGTGGAGTCACTGTCACGGGAGCCCGAACGGATCCTCGAGGTCGAGTGGGCGCCCACGCAGTCCTCGGTCTTCCTCGTCGCGATCCAGGTCGAGGCGCTCGACCGCTCCCGGCTCCTCTCGGACGTCACGCGCGTCCTGTCCGACCAGCACGTCAACATCCTCTCCGCGGCCGTCCAGACGTCCCGCGACCGGGTGGCCACCTCCCGCTTCACCTTCGAGATGGGCGACCCCAAGCATCTCGGGCACGTCCTGAAGGCCGTACGAGGCGTCGAGGGCGTCTACGACGTGTACCGGGTGACGTCGGCGCGCCGGCCGTAGAACGGCGGCGAGAACGCGGAAGCGGCCCCCGTACACCAGGTACGGGGGCCGCTTCGCTGCCTGCGGCCGGCCCTCGGAGGGCGCCGGCCCGCCTCAGCCGCCGAACTCGTGCAGACCCTTCAGAGCCTGGTCCAGCAGCGCCTGACGGCCCTCCAGCTCCCGCTCCAGCTTGTCGGCCTTCGCCGAGTTGCCCTGGGCGCGGGCCTGCTCGATCTGCGTCTTCAGCTTGTCCACGGCGCCCTGGAGCTGACCGGTGAGACCCGCGGCACGCGCGCGTGCCTCCGGGTTCGTCCGGCGCCACTCCGCCTCCTCGGACTCCTGGATCGCCCGCTCCACGGCGTGCATCCGGCCCTCGACCTTCGGGCGGGCGTCCCGCGGGACGTGGCCGATGGCCTCCCAGCGCTCGTTGATCGAACGGAACGCGGCCCGCGCCGCCTTCAGCTCGCCGATCGGGAGCAGCTTCTCGGCCTCCTCGGCCAGCTCCTCCTTGAGCTTCAGGTTCTCCGTCTGCTCCGCGTCCCGCTCGGCGAAGACCGAGCTGCGGGCGGCGAAGAAGACGTCCTGGGCGCCGCGGAAGCGGTTCCACAGATCGTCCTCGTGCTCACGCTGGGCACGGCCGGCGGCCTTCCAGTCCGCCATCAGCTCGCGGTAGCGCGCGGCGGTCGGACCCCAGTCCGTCGAACCGGACAGGCCCTCGGCCTCGGAGACCAGCCGCTCCTTGATCCGGCGGGCCTCCTCGCGCTGTGCGTCCAGCTGCGCGAAGTGCGCCTTGCGGCGCTTGGAGAACGCCGAGCGCGCGTGCGAGAAGCGGTGCCACAGTTCGTCGTCCGACTTGCGGTCGAGCCGGGGCAGCCCCTTCCACGTGTCCACCAGCGCGCGCAGCCGCTCACCGGCGGCCCGCCACTGGTCGGACTGCGCGAGCTGCTCCGCCTCGGTGACCAGGTCCTCCTTGGCGTGCCGGGCCTGGTCGGACTGCTTCGCCCGCTGCTGCCTGCGCTCCTCGCGCCGCGACTCGACGGTCGACACCAGCTTGTCCAGCCGCTCCCGCAGCGCCTGCAGATCACCGACGGCGTGGTGCGCGTCCACCTGCTCGCGGATGTGGTCGATCGCGACCTGAGCGTCCTTCGCCGAGAGGTCGGTGGTCTGCACTCGCTTCTCGAGGAGGCCGATCTCGACAACCAGGCCCTCGTACTTGCGCTCGAAGTAGGCCAGCGCCTCCTCGGGGGAGCCTGCCTGCCACGAACCGACCACCTGCTCGCCGTCGGCGGTACGCACGTACACGGTCCCCGTCTCGTCGACGCGGCCCCACGGGTCGCTGCTCACAGCGCCTCCTCCACATGATGCCTCCGAGGGGCCTCAGGGCCCCTGGGCATCGTCCACAGTTTCGTCACGGCCAACATAGGCGACCGGCAGGCCGCCTGTCCGCATCCCGCACGACCGAAATTGGGCAGTTGACCGCCCTGGCCACCGGTTCGTCGTCAGGACTTCGTGACCGTCGCCTTGTTGATCACGACCGTCGCGTTCGGGGCGCCGTCGCCCGCGCCGGTGTTCTCGCCCGCGGCGGCGATCTTCTTCAGAACCTTCATGCCTTCGGGCGACACGGTGCCGAACGGCGTGTAGCTGGGCGGCAGCTGACTGTCCTGGTAGACGAGGAAGAACTGGCTGCCGCCGGTGTGCGCCTGCCCCGTGTTGGCCATCGCGACCGTGCCCGCCGGGTAGACGTTCGCCTTCAGGGAGGCGTCCTTCAGGTTCTCGTCGGGAATCGTGTAGCCGGGACCGCCGCTGCCGCTGCCCGTCGGGTCGCCGCACTGCAGCACGTAGATCCCGTTGGTGGTGAGGCGGTGGCACTTGGTGTGGTCGAAGTAGCCCTTGCCGGCGAGGAAGCCGAACGAGTTCACCGTGTGCGGCGCGGCCTTCGCCTTGAGCGCTATGCCGATGTCACCGCAGGTCGTCGCGAGCGTCATCGTGTACTTGGCCGACGAGTCGATCGTGACCGCCGGCTCCTTCTTCCAGGTCTGCGTCTTGACCGCACCGGCGGCGGGCTTCTCGCACGGGTCCTTGGCGGCACTGGCGCTGGGCGCGGCGGACGGCGTCGTGTCCGAACTCGCGTTCGCCTTGTCCTTGCCGTCGTCCTTCAGGACACCCGTCGTGTACAGCGCCAGGCTGCCGATGACGATCACGCCGAGCACCGACGCGATCACCGAGTTGCGCATACGGGCCTTGCGTCGGGCGCTCGTGCGCCGCTGCTGCTGCCGCAAGAACTTCTCCCGGGCGAGCTGACGCTTCCGCTGTTCCTGGGTGACCACCGGGTTCTCTCCTCATGCGTCTCGTACGTCGACTGGGACGCGTGCGTCTTGTGAGCCGACCGCCTGCGTGTGTCCCGTACCGTATATGGGTTCGCTGAGGAAACGGCAGCGCCGGTAGGCTCTGACCACTGGCGCAGCGGCCCAGATGCCCACGCGTATCGACACAAACGAAGGACGATCGTGCTCATTGCCGGGTTCCCCGCCGGAGCCTGGGGGACGAACTGTTATCTCGTCGCCCCGGCTGCAGGCGAGGAGTGCGTGATCATCGACCCGGGCCACCAGGCGGCCCCCGGCGTCGAGGAAGCGATCAGAAAGCATCGGCTGAAGCCCGTGGCCGTCGTCCTCACCCATGGTCACATCGACCATGTGGCCTCGGTCGTCCCGGTGTGCGGCGCGCACGACGTGCCGGCCTGGATCCACCCCGAGGACCGCTACATGATGAGCGACCCCGAGAAGGCGCTGGGCCGGTCCATCGGGATGCCGCTGATGGGCGAGCTCACCGTGGGGGAGCCGGACGACGTCCGCGAGCTCACCGACGGCGCCGGGTTGGACCTGGCCGGACTGCAGTTCTCCGTCGCGCACGCGCCGGGCCATACCAGGGGGTCGGTGACCTTCCGGATGCCGGAGACGACCGACGTCCCGTCGGTGTTCTTCTCCGGGGACCTGCTGTTCGCCGGCTCCATCGGACGCACCGACCTGCCCGGCGGCGACATGGCCGAGATGCTCGACTCGCTGGCCCGCGTGTGCCTGCCGCTCGACGACTCGACCGTGGTGCTGTCCGGCCACGGCCCCCAGACGACCATCGGCCAGGAGCGCGCCGCCAACCCGTATCTGCGGCAGGTGGCGGCCGGCGGCCAGGGAGCGGGTTCGCCCACCCCTCCCCGACGAGGAATGTGACGAGAGACTTCCGTGAGCACCTTTCAGGCCCCCAAGGGCACGTACGACCTGATCCCGCCGGACAGCGCCCAGTACCTGGCCGTCCGCGAGGCCATCGCCGCCCCGCTGCGCAACTCCGGTTACGGATACGTCGAGACGCCCGGCTTCGAGAACGTCGAACTGTTCGCGCGCGGTGTCGGTGAGTCGACCGACATCGTCACCAAGGAGATGTACGCCTTCGAGACCAAGGGCGGCGACAGGCTGGCCCTGCGTCCCGAGGGCACCGCGTCCGTGCTGCGCGCCGCTCTGGAGGCCAACCTGCACAAGGTGGGCAACCTGCCGGTCAAGCTCTGGTACTCCGGGTCGTACTACCGGTACGAGCGTCCTCAGAAGGGCCGTTACCGCCACTTCTCCCAGGTGGGCGCCGAGGCGATCGGCGCGGAGGACCCGGCGCTGGACGCCGAGCTGATCATCCTGGCGGACCAGGCGTACCGCTCCCTGGGGCTGCGCAACTTCCGCATTCTCCTCAACAGCCTCGGCGACAAGGAGTGCCGCCCGGTCTACCGGGAGGCGCTCCAGAACTTCCTGCGCGGCCTCGACCTCGACGAGGACACGCTGCGCCGCGCGGAGATCAACCCGCTCCGGGTGCTCGACGACAAGCGCGAGTCGGTCCAGAAGCAGCTCGGGGAGGCGCCGCTGCTGCGCGACTACCTCTGCGACGCCTGCAAGGCGTACCACGAGGAGGTGCGCGAGCTGATCACCGCGGCGGGCGTCGCCTTCGAGGACGACCCCAAGCTGGTCCGCGGTCTGGACTACTACACGCGCACGACCTTCGAGTTCGTCCACGACGGACTGGGCTCGCAGTCCGCGGTGGGCGGCGGAGGCCGTTACGACGGCCTCTCGGAGATGATCGGCGGCCCCGCGCTGCCCTCGGTGGGCTGGGCGCTGGGCGTCGACCGCACGGTCCTTGCGCTGGAGGCGGAGGGTGTGGAGCTCAGGCTGCCCGCCTCGACCTCCGTGTACGCGGTGCCGCTCGGCGAGGAGGCCCGCCGGGTGCTCTTCGCCAAGGTCACCGAACTGCGCAAGCTCGGCGTCGCGGCCGACTTCGCCTATGGCGGCAAGGGCCTCAAGGGCGCCATGAAGAGCGCCAACCGCAGCGGGGCGCGCTACACCGTCGTCGCCGGCGAACGCGACCTCGCCGAGGGCGTCGTCCAGCTCAAGGACATGGAGTCCGGCGAGCAGACGGCGGTAGGCGTCAACGAGATCGTGGCCGAACTGGAGTCGAGGCTCGGATAGCGGTTCACGGGGACGCCGGGGCTGTCGCCCGGCGTCCCCGCCCGCATCCGCCGTCAACTCCACGGGCCGCGGTTCCTCTTCCGGGTGAGGGCGACGCGTGAGCGTCCCGCGCGTGTGCTCACCTCCGGGTCCGCCACCGGCGCTCCGCGGCCCGGCCGCACGCCGGCCGGGTGCGTCTGCCGTGAGGGTTCGGGGTGTGTTGTCATGCTTCGAGCGTCGGCCGGAACCGAACGCCCGGGGGCGGCCGCACGTAGTTCCTTATGTCCACCGAACGGTGGACGGTCGGCCTTGTGCGGCACAATGGCCCCTGCCCGAAGATGGTCCAACTCTCAAGTGACGGATCGGCGTGATGAGCAAGACGACAGTGAAAGACGCCTCCACGGAGTCCGAGCCCGAGCACGCGGCGGCGGTCGAGCCACGGACGGTGGGCGCCGGCCGTGGGTTCGCGATCCTGCTGCTGATCACCGGCGCGGCCGGTCTGCTCGCCGCGTGGGTCATCACGATCGACAAGTTCAAGATCCTCGAGGCCAAGGTCGCGGGCACGACCTTCACGCCCGGCTGCAGCATCAACCCGGTCATCTCCTGCGGCAGCATCATGGAGAGCAAGCAGGCGTCCGTCTTCGGCTTCCCCAACCCGATGCTCGGCCTCGTCGCCTACGGCATGGTGATCTGCGTCGGCATGAGCCTGCTGGCCCGGGCCCGCTTCCCGCGCTGGTACTGGCTGACCTTCAACTTCGGCACGCTCTTCGGCGTGGCCTTCTGCACCTGGCTGCAGTACCAGTCGCTGTACAAGATCAACGCCTTGTGCCTGTGGTGCTCGCTGGCCTGGGTCGCGACGATCACCATGTTCTGGTACGTCACCTCGTTCAACGTGCGCAACGGCTTCCTCCCCGCCCCCGCAGGGCTGAAGCGGTTCTTCGGCGAGTTCACCTGGGTCCTGCCGGTCACCCACGCCGGCATCATCGCGATGCTGATCCTGACCCGCTGGGGCGCCGACCTCTGGGCCTGACCGCGGCCCCGCACGGGCGGCCGGAGGGGACTGTCGTACCCCTGACGTAGGCTCCGAGGTGTGGAGCCCGACCTGTTCACCGCCGCAGCGGAAGACCGCCAGGAGAAGGACCCCGCCGGGAGCCCCCTGGCGGTCCGGATGCGTCCGCGCACCCTCGACGAGGTGGTGGGCCAGCAGCATCTGCTGAAGCCCGGCTCGCCCCTGCGCCGCCTGGTCGGCGAGGGCGCGAAAGGCCCGGCCGGCCCCTCCTCCGTGATCCTCTGGGGACCGCCGGGCACGGGGAAGACGACCCTCGCGTACGTGGTCTCCAAGGCCACCAACAAGCGGTTCGTCGAGCTGTCCGCCATCACCGCCGGCGTCAAGGAGGTCCGTGCCGTCATCGACGGCGCCCGCCGCGCCATCGGCGGCTACGGCAAGGAGACCGTCCTCTTCCTCGACGAGATCCACCGCTTCAGCAAGGCCCAGCAGGACTCCCTCCTGCCGGCCGTCGAGAACCGCTGGGTGACGCTGATCGCGGCGACCACCGAGAACCCCTACTTCTCGGTCATCTCGCCCCTGCTCTCCCGCTCCCTCCTGCTGACCCTCGAGCCCCTCACCGACGGCGACCTCCGCGACCTGGTCGGGCGCGCCCTGTCCGACGACCGCGGCCTCAAGGACGCCGTCACCCTCCCCGCGGACGCCGAGGCCCATCTCCTGCGCATCGCCGGCGGCGACGCCCGGCGCGCCCTCACGGCCCTGGAGGCCGCCGCCGGCGCCGCGCTCGACCAGGACGAGACCGAGATCAGCCTTCGGACACTGGAGCAGACGGTCGACCGCGCGGCCGTGAAGTACGACCGCGACGGCGACCAGCACTACGACGTCGCCAGCGCCCTCATCAAGTCCATCCGCGGCTCGGACGTCGACGCGGCCCTGCACTACCTGGCCCGCATGATCGAGGCGGGCGAGGACCCCCGCTTCATCGCCCGCCGCCTGATGATCTCCGCCAGCGAGGACGTCGGCCTCGCCGACCCGAACGCACTGCCGATCGCGGTCGCCGCCGCCCAGGCCGTCGCCATGATCGGCTTCCCCGAGGCCGCCCTCACCCTCAGCCACGCCACCATCGCCCTCGCCCTGGCGCCCAAGTCCAACGCCGCGACCACCGCGATCGGCGCCGCCCTGGACGACGTCCGCAAGGGGCTGGCCGGGCCCGTCCCCCCGCATCTGCGGGACGGCCACTACAAGGGGGCCGCCAAACTCGGGCACGCCCAGGGGTACGTGTACCCGCACGACCTGCCCGAGGGCATCGCCGCCCAGCAGTACGCGCCGGACGCGATCCACGGCCGGGAGTACTACACCCCCACCCGGCACGGCGCCGAGGCCCGCTACGCGGACGCGGTCGAGTGGACCAGAACGCACCTCGGTCGGAACGGGTCCTGAGCACCCTGTAGAATCCCTCGGAGTGCTGCGTCCCGTGCAGTCAGAACGGGACAGTCAGCCGGAGCACCGGTCCCTCGGACCGGCTCCAGGAGCGTCGCGCACCGTCGAAGGTGTCGCGGGCAGCCCATCACCACCCGGAATCCGGGATCGGTCGGTGGGCAACTCGCGTGCTGCACGTATGTGCCCAGACCAGGGGAGCGGCTGCCCGACAGGTCCCGAGCGGACCCGGCGGGTTTCCCCGGCTGCGGATTGCGACCTCCCTCAACCCTGACAAGCCGAAACCAGGAAACGAGAGACAGTGGCGAACCAGTCCCGCCCCAAGGTGAAGAAGTCGCGTGCCCTCGGCATCGCGCTGACCCCGAAGGCCGTCAAGTACTTCGAGGCCCGCCCCTACCCGCCGGGCGAGCACGGCCGCGGCCGCAAGCAGAACTCGGACTACAAGGTCCGTCTGCTCGAGAAGCAGCGTCTGCGCGCGCAGTACGACGTGTCCGAGCGTCAGCTCGTCCGCGCCTACGAGCGTGCCTCCAAGGTCCAGGGCAAGACCGGTGAGGCCCTGATCATCGAGCTCGAGCGCCGTCTCGACGCGCTGGTCCTGCGTTCGGGCATCGCCCGCACGATCTACCAGGCCCGTCAGATGGTCGTGCACGGCCACATCGAGGTCAACGGTCAGAAGACCGACAAGCCCTCGTTCCGTGTCCGTCCCGACGACGTCGTGATGGTCCGCGAGCGCAGCCGTGAGAAGACCCTCTTCTCCATCGCCCGCGAGGGCGGCTTCGCCCCCGACGGCGAGACCCCGCGCTACCTCCAGGTGAACCTCAAGGCCCTGGCGTTCCGCCTGGACCGTGAGCCGAACCGCAAGGAGATCCCGGTGATCTGCGACGAGCAGCTCGTCGTCGAGTACTACGCCCGCTGATCCCCGCCCGGATCGGCCCGCGGCGGTCGTAGCACCTCCGCACTCCGGCCCGTCGTCCCCCCGCCCTTCGGAGCGGGCGGGGCGACGGGCTTTTGCACGCCCCTAATCCGGTACGGAACGCCGGTGGCGGCGCGATAGGCTCGCCTCCAGAGATAGGTGTTCGTCGGCCGAGGGAGCGGGTGCGCAGTGTCCGGTGGAGAGGTGGCCGGCATTCTGGTGGCCGTGTTCTGGGCGATCCTGGTCTCCTTCCTCGCCGTCGCGCTGGCGAGGCTGGCCCAGACGCTCAGGGCGACCACCCGGCTGGTCGCGGACGTGACCGAACAGGCCGTCCCGCTGCTGGCCGACGCCTCCGCCGCCGTGCGCTCCGCGCAGACCCAGATCGACCGGGTCGACGCCATCGCCAGCGATGTCCAGGAGGTCACGTCGAACGCGTCGGCGCTCTCCACCACGGTCGCCTCCACCTTCGGCGGGCCCCTGGTGAAGGTCGCCGCGTTCGGCTACGGCGTCCGCCGGGCCCTCGGCGGCCGTAAGGAAGACGCGCCCGCGAGGGAGCCCCGGCGGACCGTCATCGTGGGCCGCACGGTCTCCCGGCGGGAGAAGCGCAAGCCCCGTGGAAAGAGGGACTGAGACCAGCGATGTTCCGCCGTACCTTCTGGTTCAGCACGGGCGTCGCCGCCGGTGTCTGGGCCACCACCAAGGTCAACCGCAAGCTCAGGCAGCTGACCCCCGAGAGCCTCGCCGCGACCGCGGCCGACAAGGCCCTCGAGACGGGAGCACGCCTCAAGGACCGCGCGGTGGGCTTCGCGCTCGACGTCCGCGACAACATGGCCCGGCGGGAGGCCGAGCTGGGGGAGGCGCTGGGGATCCGCGAGGACCCCGCACTGCCCGCCCCCAGGCGGTACCCCGCCATCGAGAACCGCACCCACCCGCAGCACCGCACCCGACAGCACGACCGCGACAACCCGAAGTACATCGAGAACACGACGTACTCGAACGACCGGAATGAGGACCACTGATGGAGTCGGCCGAGATCCGCCGCCGCTGGCTGAGCTTCTACGAGGAGCGCGGGCACACCGTCGTCCCTTCGGCGTCGCTCATCGCGGACGACCCGACTCTGCTCCTGGTCCCCGCCGGCATGGTCCCGTTCAAGCCGTACTTCCTCGGCGAGGTGAAGCCGCCGTGGTCGCGCGCCACCAGCGTGCAGAAGTGCGTGCGCACGCCCGACATCGAAGAGGTCGGCAAGACCACCCGGCACGGCACGTTCTTCCAGATGTGCGGCAACTTCTCCTTCGGCGACTACTTCAAGGAAGGCGCCGTCAAGTACGCCTGGGAGCTGCTCACCAGCCCCCAGGACAAGGGCGGTTACGGCCTGGAGCCGGAGAAGCTCTGGATCACGGTCTACCAGGACGACGACGAGGCCGAGCGCATCTGGCACGAGGTCGTCGGCGTGCCCAAGGAGCGCATCCAGCGCCTCGGCATGAAGGACAACTACTGGTCCATGGGCGTCCCCGGCCCGTGCGGACCGTGTTCCGAGATCAACTACGACCGCGGCCCCGAGTTCGGCGTCGAGGGCGGCCCCGCCGTCAACGACGAGCGGTACGTGGAGATCTGGAACCTCGTCTTCATGCAGTACGAGCGCGGGGAGGGCATCGGCAAGGACAACTTCGAGATCCTCGGCGAGCTGCCCAGCAAGAACATCGACACGGGCCTCGGCCTGGAGCGCCTCGCCATGATTCTGCAGGGCGTGCAGAACATGTACGAGATCGACACCTCCATGGCCGTCATCAAGAAGGCCACCGAGCTGACCGGCGTCGCGTACGGCGAGGCCCACGACTCGGACGTCTCGCTGCGCGTGGTCACCGACCACATGCGCACCTCCGTGATGCTCATCGGTGACGGCGTCACTCCGGGCAACGAGGGCCGCGGCTATGTGCTGCGCCGCATCATGCGCCGCGCCATCCGCAACATGCGCCTCCTCGGCGCCACCGGCCTCGTCGTCAAGGACCTCATCGACACGGTCATCGAGATGATGGGCCAGCAGTACCCGGAGCTGGTCACCGACCGCGAGCGCATCGAGAAGGTCGCCCTCGCCGAGGAGAACGCCTTCGTCAAGACGCTCAGGGCCGGCACCAACATCCTCGACACGGCCATCACCGAGGCCAAGGCCGCCGGCGGCCGGGTCCTCGCCGGCGACAAGGCCTTCCTGCTCCACGACACCTGGGGCTTCCCGATCGACCTCACCCTGGAGATGGCCGCCGAGCAGGGGCTGTCCGTGGACGAGGACGGCTTCCGCCGTCTGATGAAGGAACAGCGGGACAAGGCCAAGGCCGACGCCCAGGCCAAGAAGACCGGCCACGCCGGCACGGGCGCCTACCGCGAGATCGCCGACAGGGCCGGCGAGACCGACTTCATCGGGTACTCCGACACCGAGGGCGAGTCCACGATCGTCGGCATCCTCGTCGACGGCGCCTCCTCCCCGGCCGCCACCGAGGGCGACGAGGTCGAGATCGTCCTCGACCGCACCCCGTTCTACGCCGAGGGCGGCGGCCAGATCGGCGACACCGGCCGGATCAAGGTCGACACCGGCGCCGTCGTCGAGATCCGCGACACCCAGAAGCCCGTCCCCGGCGTGTACGTGCACAAGGGCGTCGTCCAGTTCGGCGAGGTGACGGTCGGAGCCAAGGCCCACGCCTCGATCGACGGCCGCCGCCGTACGGCCATCGCCCGCGCCCACTCGGCCACCCACCTCACCCACCAGGCGCTGCGCGACGCCCTCGGCCCGACGGCCGCCCAGGCCGGCTCCGAGAACCAGCCCGGCCGCTTCCGCTTCGACTTCGGCTCCCCGGCCGCCGTTCCGACGGCCGTGATGACCGACGTCGAGCAGAAGATCAACGAGGTGCTCGCCCGCGACCTGGACGTCCAGGCCGAGGTCATGGGCATCGACGAGGCCAAGAAGCAGGGCGCCATCGCCGAGTTCGGCGAGAAGTACGGCGAGCGTGTCCGGGTCGTCACCATCGGCGACTTCTCCAAGGAGCTGTGCGGCGGCACGCACGTGCACAACACCGCCCAGCTCGGCCTGGTGAAGCTGCTCGGCGAGTCGTCGATCGGCTCGGGCGTGCGCCGCATCGAGGCCCTGGTCGGCGTCGACGCCTACAACTTCCTGGCCCGTGAGCACACGGTCGTCGCCCAGCTCCAGGAGCTGATCAAGGGCCGTCCGGAGGAGCTCCCGGAGAAGGTCTCCGCCATGCTCGGCAAGCTGAAGGATGCCGAGAAGGAGATCGAGAAGTTCCGCGCCGAGAAGGTCCTCCAGGCCGCCGCCGGTCTCGTGGAGTCCGCCAAGGACGTCCGCGGGGTCGCCGTGGTCACCGGCCAGGTCCCGGACGGCACCACGCCGGACGACCTTCGCAGGCTGGTCCTCGACGTGCGCGGCCGCATCCAGGGTGGACGGGCCGCGGTGGTCGCCCTGTTCACGGTCAACAACGGCAAGCCGCTGACGGTCATCGCCACCAACGAGGCCGCCCGCGAGCGCGGACTCAAGGCCGGCGAACTGGTCCGCACGGCCGCCAAGACCCTCGGCGGCGGCGGTGGCGGCAAGCCCGACGTGGCCCAGGGCGGCGGCCAGAACCCGGCCGCGGTCGGCGACGCCGTCGACGCCGTCGAGCGGCTCGTGGCGGAAACGGCCAAGTGAGCAGTCCCATGCGCAAGGGCCGTCGACTCGCGATCGACGTCGGGGACGCCCGGATCGGGGTCGCCTCGTGCGACCCCGACGGGATCCTCGCCACCCCGGTGGAGACGGTCCCCGGCCGGGACGTGCCGGCGGCCTACCGGCGGCTCGGACAGCTGATCGAGGAATACGAGCCGATCGAGGTCGTGGTGGGTCTTCCTCGCTCCCTCAAGGGGGGCGAGGGCCCGGCCGCGGCGAAGGTGCGCGGTTTCGCACAGGAACTGGCGAACAAAATCGCCCCCGTATCCGTACGTCTGGTGGACGAGCGGATGACGACCGTGACGGCAAGTCAGGGACTGCGGGCATCGGGGGTGAAGTCGAAGAAGGGCAGATCGGTCATCGACCAGGCAGCCGCTGTGATCATCCTTCAGCAGGCGCTGGAATCCGAACGGGTGTCAGGTAAAGCACCGGGCGAGGGCGTCGAAGTGGTCATCTGATCGCGATACGGTAACGTTCCGCGCGATGCGGGGCTGTTCGAACAGTCGCCGCACAGAGAGAGGCGGAACGGTGACGGGCTCGCGAAGGCTTCGTGTCCACCGCCTCGCGGCTCTAGGGGATCGATGACTGAGTATGGCCGGGGCCCCGGCTCCGAACCGTGGCATCCGGAGGACCCGTTGTACGGGGACGGCGGATGGGAAGGGCAGCAGGCCCACCCGGGTCATCAGCCTGCCTACGGCGGCCAGCAGCAGCAACACCACTACCCGCAGGGTCAGCAGCCACAGGGTCAGCAGCAGCCGCAGCAGCAGGGGTACGGCGACTGGGGCCAGGGGCACGCGCAGCAGTACGACCCGCAGTACCAGGGCTACGACCAGCAGCAGTACATGGGCCAGGAGCAGCAGCAGTACGCCCAGCAGAACCAGCAGCCCTACCACCAGGGGTACCAGGAGGGCGGCTGGGACGGCACGGGCACCCATGCCCACGTCCCGTACGCGGCCGATCCCGGCGACCCCTACGGTCAGCAGGCCGCGGCCTACGGCGCCCAGCAGCCCGACTTCTACGGCACCCCGGACGCGTATCCGCCGCCGGAGCCGCCCAACCGGCGGCAGTCGGCGCCGGAGCCCGAACCGGAGGCGGCGGCCGCGCCGGAACCGGAGCCGGGGCAGAAGACCGACTGGGATCCCGGTCCCGACCAGGGCGAGCACGCGTTCTTCGCGGGTGGCGGGGGCCAGGACGACGAGGGCGAGGACGAGGACGACGGCGACGAGCCGGAGGGGCGCGGCGAGCGGCGGGGACGCGGCGGGAAAGGCGCCAAGGGCGGCAAGGGTTCCAAAGGGGCCGAAGGCAAGAAGAGCCGTAACGGCACCGCGTGCCTGATCGTCGTCCTGGTGTTCACCGGCGGTCTCGGCGGAGTGGGCTACTTCGGCTACCAGTTCTACCAGAATCGTTACGGCGCGGCCCCGGACTTCGCGGGCGACGGCTCCGGCACGGCGGTGACCGTCGAGATTCCCAAAGGCGCGGGCGGATATGACATCGGCCGCATTCTGAAGGCGGCCGGCGTCGTCGAGAGCGTCGACGCATTCGTCTCGGCGCAGCAAGGAAATCCCAAGGGTAAAACGATTCAGGACGGCGTCTACACGTTGCAGAAACGTATGTCTGCGGCGAGTGCGGTCGAGCTGCTGCTCAGCCCGAAGAGCCGTAGCAACCTCGTCATCGCCGAGGGGCTGCGCAACTCCAAGGTCTACACCATGATCGACAAGCGTCTCGAAGTGGCGGCGGGAACCACCGCGGGGGTCGCCAAGAAGTCGTACAAGACGCTCGGCCTGCCCGCCTGGGCGCTCAACCGGCCCGATCTGAAGGACCCGCTGGAAGGATTCCTCTACCCGTCCAGCTACGCCGTCTCCAAGGGCCAGAAGCCCGATGCCGTCCTGAAGAAGATGGTCGCTCGGGCCGCGGAGAAGTACCAGGAGTTCGACCTGGACAAGAAGGCCTCCGCCCTGGGCCTCGACGGTCCGTGGCAACTGCTGACCGTGGCGAGCCTGGTGCAGGCGGAGGGCACGAGCCACGACGACTTCCGCAAGATGGCCGAGGTGGTCTACAACCGCCTCAAGCCCGGAAACCCCCAGACGTACGGCTCGTTGGAGTTCGACTCCACGTACAACTACGTGAAGAACCAGAGCAAGATCGACCTGTCCATCGCCGAACTGCGGAATTACGACAACCCGTACAACACCTATCACGAGAAGGGCCTGCCGCCGGGGCCCATCGACAATCCCGGCGACGACGCGCTGAAGGGCGCGCTCAACCCGACGCACGACGGCTGGTACTACTTCCTCTCGACGGACGGCAAGAGCAGCAAGTTCACCAAGACGCTCGCCGAGCACGAGAAGCTGGTCAACGCGTGGAATGCGAGCAAGGGAAAGAACTGACGTCCGTCCGGGTGTGCGCAGAGTTCGACGACAGGACAACGGCGGGCGTCGGGCGGGTGGTCGGCCGCTCCGCGCCACCTGCCCCGGGCGGTGCGCCGTGAAGGCTCAAGGACTGGTTTCCATGGCAGCAGCAGAAGCAACCGACGCCCGCAGGGCCGCCGTCCTCGGCAGCCCCATCGCCCACTCCCTCTCCCCGGCGCTGCACCGCGCCGCGTACGAGGCGCTGGAGCTCACCGGCTGGACGTACGACCGCTTCGAGGTGGACGAGGAGGCGCTGCCCGCCTTCGTCGACGCACTCGGCGCGGAGTGGGCCGGACTCTCGCTGACCATGCCGCTGAAGCGCGCGGTCATCCCGCTGCTCGACGAGATCACCGAGACGGCGGCCTCCGTCGAGGCGGTCAACACCCTCGTCCTCACCGAGGACGGCCGCCGGGTCGGCGACAACACCGACATCCCCGGCATGGTCGCGGCGCTGCGCGAGCGCGGCGTCGAACAGGTCGAGTCGGCCGCGATCCTCGGCGCGGGAGCCACCGCGTCCTCGGCGCTGGCCGCTCTGTCCCGGGTCTGCGCCGGCGAGATCGTCGCCTACGTCCGCAGCGAGGCCCGGGCCGCCGAGATGCGGCAGTGGGGCGCACGGCTCGACGTCGACGTGCGGATCGCCGACTGGGCGGACGCCGCCGACGCCCTGCGCTTCCCGCTGGTCGTCGCGACCACCCCGGCCGGGGCCACCGACGCGCTGGCGGCCTCGGTGCCCGAACGCCCGGCCACCCTCTTCGACGTGCTCTACGACCCGTGGCCGACCGAGCTGGCCGCCCGCTGGTCCATGTTCGGCGGCGCCGTCGTCAGCGGCCTCGACCTGCTGGTGCACCAGGCGGTGCTCCAGGTGGAGCAGATGACCGGCCGGGCCCCGGCCCCCGTGGAGGCCATGCGCACGGCCGGAGAACACGCGCTGAGCGCCCGGCGGCAGTCGCCCTGACCGGCGCTCGGCCCCTCCACGCGGTCCGGGCCGGTGACGCTCCCGCGGCGAGCCGCGCGCCCACGTCGCCCCTGTCCCGTCCGGAGCGCTCTTCGCCCCCGTGACGCCGTGCCGTCCGGTTGGTGGACCGACGGCCGGGTCCGGTCCCGGGACGTGGGAGGATCGAAGGCGGCGGGCCAGGGCCGCGCACCCGGTCACGCCGACGACGTACGCGACGTAAGCGCGTGCGCAGAGCAGTACCAGGGCGCGAGCACTGAGGAGCATCGTTGAGCAGGCTGCGTTGGCTGACCGCGGGGGAGTCCCACGGTCCCGCACTTGTCGCGACGCTGGAGGGCCTTCCCGCCGGCGTGCCGATCACCACGGAGATGGTCGCCGACCACCTCGCGCGGCGGCGGCTCGGCTATGGGCGCGGTGCGCGTATGAAGTTCGAGCGCGACGAGGTCACCTTCCTCGGCGGTGTCCGGCACGGCCTGACCATGGGCTCCCCGGTGGCCGTCATGGTGGGCAACACGGAGTGGCCGAAGTGGGAGCAGGTGATGGCCGCAGACCCGGTCGACCCCGAGATCCTCGCCGGCCTGGCCCGCAACGCCCCGCTCACCCGGCCGCGCCCCGGCCACGCCGACCTCGCCGGGATGCAGAAGTACGGCTTCGACGAGGCCCGGCCGATCCTCGAGCGCGCCTCCGCCCGGGAGACGGCCGCCCGGGTCGCGCTCGGCGCGGTGGCCCGGTCGTACCTCAAGGAGACGGCCGGCATCGAGATCGTCTCCCACGTCGTCGAGCTGGCCGCCGCGAAGGCGCCCTACGGTGTGTACCCGACCCCCGCCGACGTCGAGAAGCTGGACGCGGACCCGGTGCGCTGCCTGGACGCGGACGCCTCGAAGGCGATGGTCGCGGAGATCGACCAGGCCCACAAGGACGGCGACACCCTCGGCGGGGTCGTCGAGGTGCTGGCGTACGACGTCCCGGTCGGCCTCGGCTCGCACGTGCACTGGGACCGCCGGCTGGACGCCCGGCTGGCCGCCGCGCTGATGGGCATTCAGGCGATCAAGGGCGTCGAGGTCGGTGACGGCTTCGACCTCGCGCGCGTGCCCGGTTCGAAGGCCCACGACGAGATCCTCGCCACCGGCGACGGGATCAGGCGCGCCTCCGGCCGCTCCGGCGGCACCGAGGGCGGGCTGACCACCGGCGAGCTGCTGCGCGTGCGCGCGGCGATGAAGCCGATCGCGACCGTGCCGCGGGCCCTGCAGACGGTGGACGTCGCCACGGGCGAGGCGACGCAGGCGCACCACCAGCGATCCGACGTGTGCGCGGTCCCGGCCGCCGGGATCGTCGCCGAGGCGATGGTCGCGCTGGTGCTGGCGGACGCGGTGGCGGAGAAGTTCGGCGGTGACAGCGTCACCGAGACCCGCCGCAACGTGCGGTCGTACCTCGACAACCTGCACATCCGATGAGCGGGCCGCTGGTCGTCCTGGTCGGCCCGATGGGCGTCGGCAAGTCCACCGTCGGGCAGCTGCTCGCCGAACGGGTCGGTGTCGGCTACCGGGACACCGACGACGACATCGTCGCCGAGCAGGGCCGCAGCATCGCGGAGATCTTCGTCGACGAGGGTGAGGACGCGTTCCGCGCGATCGAGAAGCTCGCCGTGCGGCGCGCGCTCGGCGAGCACGACGGCGTCCTGGCACTCGGCGGCGGCGCGATCCTGGACGCCGACACCCGCGGCCTGCTGGCCGGGCGGCGCGTGGTCTACCTGGCCATGGACGTCGAGGAGGCCGTCAGGCGCACCGGGCTGGGCGTGGCCCGTCCGCTGCTCGCGGTGAACCCGCGCAAGCAGTGGCGCGAGCTGATGGACGCCCGCCGTCCTCTCTACGAGAGCGTGGCCACGGTGGTGGTCACGACGGACGGTCGTACGCCCGAAGAGGTCGGTCAGATCGCCCTGGACGCTTTGGAGTTGAAGGAAGCATGAGCAGCGAGTCAGTGACCCGGATCCAGGTCGGCGGCAGTGCGGGCACCGACCCGTACGAGGTCCTGATCGGCCGCGCCCTGCTGGGTGAGCTCGCCGGGCTGATCGGCGACCGGGTCAAGCGGGTCGCGGTGATCCACCCCGAGGCGCTGGCCGAGACCGGCGACGCGCTCCGCGCCGATCTCGCCGGGCAGGGGTACGAGGCCGTCGCGATCCAGGTGCCGAACGCGGAGGAGGCCAAGACCGCGGAGGTCGCCGCCTACTGCTGGAAGGCGCTCGGTCAGTCCGGCTTCACCCGCTCGGACGTCGTGGTGGGCGTCGGCGGCGGCTCCACCACCGACCTCGCCGGGTTCGTCGCCGCGACCTGGCTGCGGGGGGTGCGCTGGATCGCCGTCCCGACGACCGTGCTCGCCATGGTCGACGCGGCCGTCGGCGGCAAGACCGGCATCAACACCGCCGAGGGGAAGAACCTCGTCGGTTCGTTCCACCCGCCGGCCGGCGTGCTGTGCGACCTGGCGGCGCTCGACTCCCTCCCGGTGAACGACTACGTCTCCGGGCTCGCCGAGATCATCAAGGCCGGGTTCATCGCCGACCCGGTGATCCTCGAGCTGATCGAGTCCGACCCCGAGGCGGCGCGCACCCCGGCGGGCCCGCACACCGCGGAGCTCATCGAACGCTCCATCAGGGTCAAGGCGGACGTGGTGTCCTCGGATCTGAAGGAGTCGGGCCTGCGGGAGATCCTCAACTACGGCCACACCCTCGCGCACGCCATCGAGAAGAACGAGCGCTACAAGTGGCGGCACGGCGCGGCGGTCTCCGTCGGCATGCACTTCGCCGCGGAACTGGGCCGCCTCGCCGGCCGGCTGGACGACGCGACGGCCGACCGCCACCGCACCGTGCTGGAGTCGGTGGGCCTGCCGCTGCACTACCGCCACGACCAGTGGCCCAAGCTGCTGGAGACCATGAAGGTCGACAAGAAGTCCCGCGGCGACCTGCTGCGGTTCATCGTCCTGGACGGACTGGCCAGGCCCACCGTCCTCGAGGGTCCCGACCCGGCGGTGCTGCTCGCCGCGTACGGCGAGGTGGGCGAGTAGCCCGACGGGAAGCGCGGCCCCGCACCCCCGGTCCCGCACCCCCGGTCCCGCGCCGCCGGAATCCGCCTGCCGCATCGGGCACTTCCGACCGCCCCCGGCCGTTCACCGAACGACGACCGGGGGCGGTACCGTTCAGTTCCGAAGGGGGCCGCGGCCCCACGACCAGCGCCCATCGCCTGTACGAGACGGAGTGGCACCGGATGCAGCACGCAGTGGGTTCTCCGCTGCCGCCGCCCCACCAGCCGGGGCACGGTCCGGCCGTCGGCTGGCCGCCGGCCGCACATCACCCGGGCCCGCACCAGCCGGGCAGCGCACCCCCACCGCAGCCGGGCCGTCTCGGGGCGCCCTCGGGCCCGGTCCCGCCGGCCCCGCACCCGCCGGTGCCGCCCGTGCCGCACCCGCCCGCTCCGCAGCACGCCCCGGCCCCGCAGCACGCTCCGGCCCCGCCGGGCCCCGACGTCACCGGGCATGTGCCGCTGCCCCCGGGCGGTCCGGTCCCCATGCCCAGCGCGCCGCCCGCCCCGATCGTCCCCGACCCGGCGGCGACCACGCTCGCGGTGCTGCTGATCGGGCCGGCCGGGGCCGGCAAGACCAGCGTCGCCAAGTTCTGGGCCGATCACCGCAGGGTGCCGACCGCGCACGTCAGCCTCGACGACGTGCGCGAATGGGTCCGCTCGGGCTTCGCCGACCCGCAGTCCGGGTGGAACGACCACTCCGAGGCCCAGTACCGCCTGGCCCGCCGCACCTGCGGCTTCGCCGCGCGCAACTTCCTGGCCAACGGCATCTCGTGCATCCTGGACGACGCGATCTTCCCCGACCGCCCGGCCGTCGGCCTCGGAGGCTGGAAACGACACGTGGGCCCCGGCCTGCTGCCCGTCGTGCTGCTGCCGGGACTGGAGGTCGTCCTGGAGCGCAACGCCGAGCGCGCCGGCAACCGCCGCCTCAGCGACGAGGAGGTGGCCCGGATCCACGGCCGCATGGCCGGCTGGTACGGCTCCGGCCTGCCGATCATCGACAACTCCCAGCTGGACGTCCCCACCACCGCGAGGGTCCTGGACGACGTCCTGGCGCGGGCGATCGCCAGCCCCCCGAAGTGGTAGCGGACCGGGCCGAGGACAGCTGAGGGGCCGGCCCGTCCCCCGAACGCCTCTCCAACCGGCGTGATCCGGCCGACGCTCCTAGGCTCGACTCATGTCAGAGGTCTACGCGTCCCGCCGAACCCGCCTGCGCGAGCGCTGCAACGCGGCCGGAAGCGCGGCTGCGCTCGTCTCCCGCCCGGCCAACGTGAGGTATCTCGCGGGCGCCGCCCCGCAGGGCGCCGTCCTGCTGCTCGGCCGGAGCGAGGATCTCCTCGTCTGCTCCGGGCCGCCCGACGACCGCCCGGGCGAGGGCCGGCCGGACGAGTCCCTGCGGGTCCACAGCCTGCCCCACGCCGGAGGGGATCCGGCGGTCGCCGCCGCCGACCTGCTCACGGCCCAGGGCGGTGACTCCCTGGCGCTCGAGGAGCATCACCTGACGATGGTCCGCCACCGCGAGCTGCGCTCCGTGGCGCCCCGACTGCGCCTCGCCGACCTGGGCTGCGCGGTCGAACAGCTCAGAGTGGTGAAGGACGAGGAGGAGATCTCCTGTCTGCGGATCGGCGCCGAGATCGCCGACCAGGCGCTGGGGGAGCTGCTGGAGTCGATCCTGGTCGGGCGCACCGAGCGGCACCTCGCCCTGGAACTGGAGCGGCGACTCGTCGACCACGGCGCCGACGGCCCGGCTTTCACCACCTCCGTCGCCACCGGGCCGAACTCCGGGCGCCGCGGCCACCGGCCCACCGACCGGCGCGTCGAGGAGGGCGACTTCCTCTCCGTCTGTCTGGGCGCGGCCTACCGCGGCTACCGCTGCGAGATCGGCCGCACGTTCGTGATCGGCACGTCTCCCGCAGACTGGCAGATCGAGCTGTACGACCTCGTCTTCGCCGCTCAGCGGGCCGGACGGGAGGCCCTGGCGCCCGGCGTCGCCTGCCGCGACGTGGACCGGGCGGCACGCCAGATCCTGGACTCCGCGGGGTACACCGAAGGCCTTCCGGTGCTCACCGGGCACGGTGTCGGACTGGAAATCGAAGAGGACCCGCAGTTGACCCCCGCGGCCATGGGTAAACTGGACGCTTGCGTGCCGGTCACCGTCGAACCCGGGGTACACCTCCCGGGCCGGGGCGGCGTCCGGATCGATGACACGCTCGTCGTGCGCCCCGAGGCGGACGGCGGACCCGAGCTACTCACCATCACGACCAAGGAGCTGCTCGCGCTGTAGGAGTGCGTGCCCCGGGGTCGTCGTCAGTCCAGGAGATTCCGCAACCGTGGCTTCCACGAACGACCTCAAGAACGGCCTGGTGCTCAAGCTGGAAGGCGGGCAGCTCTGGTCCGTCGTCGAGTTCCAGCACGTCAAGCCCGGCAAGGGCCCCGCATTCGTGCGCACCAAGCTCAAGAACGTGCTTTCCGGCAAGGTCGTCGACAAGACGTTCAACGCCGGCGTCAAGGTCGAGACCGCCACTGTCGACAAGCGCGACATGCAGTTCTCGTACATGGACGGCGAGTACTTCGTCTTCATGGACATGGAGACCTACGACCAGCTCATGGTCGACCGCAAGGCCGTCGGAGACGCGGCCAACTTCCTGATCGAGGGCTTCACGGCCACCGTCGCGCAGCACGAGGGCGAGGTGCTCTTCGTGGAGCTGCCGGCCGCCGTCGAGCTCGTGGTGCAGGAGACCGAGCCGGGTCTGCAGGGCGACCGCTCCACCGGCGGCACCAAGCCCGCCACCCTGGAGACCGGTCACCAGATCCAGGTCCCGCTCTTCATCACCACCGGTGAGAAGATCAAGGTCGACACCCGCACCAGCGACTACCTCGGCCGGGTGAACAGCTAACCGTGGCTGCCCGCAACACGGCCCGCAAGCGCGCCTTCCAGATCCTCTTCGAGGGCGACCAGCGCGGAGTCGACGTCCTGACGGTTCTCGCGGACTGGATCCGGCTCTCCCGGGCCGACACCCGGCAGCCGCCGGTCAGCGAGTTCACCATGCAGCTGGTCGAGGGCTACGCGGAGCACGCGCGGCGCATCGACGAGCTGATCGCCCAGTACGCGGTCGGCTGGACGCTCGACCGGATGCCGGTCGTCGACCGCAACCTGCTGCGTCTCGGCGCCTACGAGCTCATCTGGGCCGACGGGACGCCGGACGCGGTCGTCCTCGACGAGATGGTGCAGCTGGCGAAGGAGTTCTCCACGGACGAGTCGCCCTCGTTCGTCAACGGTCTGCTGGGCAGACTCAAGGAGCTCAAGCCGTCGCTGCGCCGAACCGGCGAGTAGGTCGACGGGAGAGCCGGCGAACCGCGGGTCCCACGGGGCCTGCGGGCCGCCTGTGGCTCGTCGCGCAGCTCCCGCGCCCCCTCGGGGGCGCGAACACGCCGGAGGGCCCACAGCGCAGGCTGTGGGCCCTCCGGCGTGGTACGGACCAAGCCGGGGTGGCCGCAACCATCAGGTTCCGGCCACCCCGGCGGCACGTTTCTGCAGAGCTCTGCGGGCCCGCTGGGGCCTCAGGCCTCCTCGTGGGCGACCGCGCGCCGCGCGTCCGCGTCCAGCACGCCCCAGTTGATCAGCTGCTCGGTCAGGACCGACGGCGACTGGTCGTAGATGACGGCGAGGGTGCGCAGGTCGTCCTGGCGGATCGACAACACCTTGCCGTTGTAGTCGCCGCGCTGGGACTGGATCGTGGCCGCGTACCGCTGCAGCGGGCCGGCCTTCTCGACCGGCACGTGGGCCAGTCGCTCCAGGTCCAGGACCAGCTTCGGCGGGGGCTCGGCCGCCCCGCCCGGCGTGGTGCCCGGCAGCAGTTCCTGCACGGGAACGCCGTAGAAGTCCGCCAGCTCGGCAAGACGCTGCACGGTCACGGCACGGTCGCCGCGCTCGTACGAACCGACCACGACCGCCTTCCAGCGTCCCTGGGACTTCTCCTCGACACCGTGGAGGGAAAGGCCCTGCTGGGTGCGGATGGCCCGGAGCTTGGCCCCGAGCTGCTTGGCGTATTCGCTGGACATATAGCTCCCGGCAATGGGTCGACGCGGCACGAGCCGCGTGCTGGTAACTCACTGTGAGGTTACGCAGCGTGATTCTTCTGCGTCAAGCCGAATGGTCCACACCGACTCTTCCGTGGTATCGATGGCCGATTGGGCCAAGGGGGTGATCAGGGGCGCCCCTCGGGCCTGGTACCGTGGATGGCGCAAATCCGACGTCCTTTAAGGTCCGTCCCGTGAGGCGGAGAAGGAGGTCCGTTTCTTATGGACAAGCAGGACACCCAGCAGGATCCCCGGCAAACCGATGCCCGGCCCGTACTCGAAGGCCCCGACATCGCGCGCGTGCTGACGCGCATCGCCCACGAGATCGTCGAACGCGCCAAGGGCGCCGACGACGTGGTGCTGCTCGGCATCCCGACCCGCGGCGTCTTCCTCGCCCGGCGGCTCGCCGACAAGCTCGAGCAGATCACCGACCGCAAGGTTCCGGTCGGCTCCCTCGACATCACCATGTACCGCGACGACCTGCGCATGCACCCGCCGCGTGCGCTGGCCCGCACCGAGATCCCCGGTGACGGCCTGGACGGCAGACTGGTCGTCCTCGTCGACGACGTGCTCTTCTCCGGTCGCACCATCCGCGCCGCCCTCGACGCCCTGAACGACCTCGGACGCCCGCGCGCGGTCCAGCTCGCGGTCCTCGTCGACCGCGGCCACCGGGAACTGCCCATCCGCGCCGACTACGTCGGCAAGAACCTCCCCACGTCGTTGCGGGAGACGGTCAAGGTCCAGCTCGCCGAGGAGGACGGTCGCGACACCGTGCTGCTCGGTGTGAAGCAGACCGCCCAGCAGTAGCACGCGCGCGTGCGGCCCCGTCGTCGTGCGTCGCGCAGCCGTGCCCCTGCACGCCCGTGTTCTCCCCATACCTGAACTGCCTTACGGAGCCTGACAGATGCAGCGTCATCTCATCTCGGCCGCCGACCTCACCCGCGACGACGCCGTCCTGATCCTCGACACCGCGGAGGAGATGGCCCGGGTCGCCGACCGGCCCATCAAGAAACTGCCGACCCTGCGCGGCCGCACGATCGTCAACCTCTTCTTCGAGGACTCCACGCGCACGCGAATCTCCTTCGAGGCCGCCGAGAAGCGCCTCTCCGCGGACGTCATCAACTTCTCCGCCAAGGGGTCGTCGGTGTCCAAGGGTGAGTCCCTGAAGGACACCGCGCAGACGCTGGAGGCCATGGGCGTCGACGCGGTCGTGATCCGGCACGGTGCCTCCGGGGCGCCGTACCGCCTGGCCACCTCCGGCTGGATCGACGCGGTCGTCGTCAACGCCGGCGACGGCACCCACCAGCACCCCACCCAGGCCCTCCTGGACGCGTTCACCATGCGCCGCCGACTGGTCGGCCGGGACGCCGGGATCGGCCAGGACCTCGCCGGCAAGCGCATCACGATCGTCGGCGACGTGCTGCACAGCCGGGTGGCCCGCTCCAACGTCGACCTGCTGCACACGCTCGGCGCCGAGGTCACCCTGGTCGCCCCGCCCACCCTGGTGCCGGTCGGCATCGAGACCTGGCCGTGCGAGGTGTCGTACGACCTCGACAGCACGCTGCCCAAGTCCGACGCGGTGATGATGCTGCGCGTGCAGCGCGAGCGGATGAACGCCGCGTTCTTCCCGACAGAGCGCGAGTACTCGCGGCGCTACGGCCTCGACGGCGACCGGATGGCGCGGATGCCCGAGCACGCGATCGTGATGCACCCCGGCCCGATGGTCCGCGGCATGGAGATCACCGCCGAGGTCGCCGACTCCGAGCGCTGCACCGTCGTCGAACAGGTCGCCAACGGCGTGTCCATCCGGATGGCCGTCCTCTACCTGCTCCTGGGCGGCAACGAACCCGCCGTCAGCCACGCCCGCACCACCACCGAGGAGAAGTAAGAACCATGAGCAAGATCCTGATCCGTGGTGCGAAGGTGCTCGGCGGCGAGCCGCAGGACGTCCTGATCGACGGAGCGGTCATCGAGGCCGTCGGCGCGGGCCTGTCCGCCGAGGGCGCCGAGGTCGTCGAGGCCGCGGGCAAGGTGCTGCTGCCGGGCCTGGTCGACCTGCACACCCATCTGCGCGAGCCGGGCCGCGAGGACTCCGAGACGGTGCTGACCGGCACGCGCGCGGCCGCTTCCGGCGGCTACACGGCCGTCTTCGCCATGGCCAACACCTTTCCCGTCGCCGACACCGCCGGCGTGGTCGAGCAGGTCTACCGGCTCGGGCAGGAGCACGGCTACTGCGACGTGCAGCCCATCGGCGCCGTCACCGTCGGCCTGGAAGGCCGCAAGCTCGCCGAGCTCGGCGCCATGCACGAGTCGGCCGCCGGCGTCACCGTCTTCTCCGACGACGGCAAGTGCGTCGACGACGCCGTGATCATGCGCCGGGCCCTGGAGTACGTGAAGGCCTTCGGCGGGGTGGTCGCCCAGCACGCCCAGGAGCCGCGGCTGACCGAGGGCGCCCAGATGAACGAGGGCGTCGTCTCCGCCGAGCTGGGGCTGGGCGGCTGGCCCGCGGTGGCCGAGGAGTCGATCATCGCCCGGGACGTCCTGCTCGCCGAGCACGTGGGCTCCCGCGTCCACATCTGCCACCTCTCCACCGCCGGCTCGGTCGAGATCGTCCGCTGGGCCAAGTCCCGCGGCATCGACGTCACCGCCGAGGTCACCCCGCACCATCTGCTCCTCACGGACGAACTGGTCCGCTCGTACAACCCCGTGTACAAGGTGAACCCGCCGCTGCGCACCGAGAAGGACGTGCTGGCCCTGCGGGAGGCGCTCGCCGACGGCACCATCGACATCGTCGCCACCGACCACGCCCCGCACCCGCACGAGGACAAGGACTGCGAGTGGGCCGCGGCCGCCATGGGCATGGTCGGCCTGGAGACCGCGTTGTCGGTGGTCCAGGAGACGATGGTGGAGACGGGCCTGCTGGACTGGGCCGGAGTCGCGAGCCGGATGTCCTTCAGGCCCGCCCTCATCGGGCAGGCCAAGGGGCACGGCCGCCCCGTCTCGGCAGGTGAGCCCGCCAACCTCACGCTCGTCGACACGGAATACCGTGGGTCCGTGGACCCCGCGGGCTTCGCCTCGCGCAGCCGGAACACCCCGTACGAGGGTCGTGAGCTGCCGGGCCGTGTCACGCACACGTGGCTCCGGGGCAAGGCCACGCTCGTCGACGGGAAGCTCACGTGACATCTGCACTACTGCTCGCGGCCGAGAAGGAATCGGCCCAAGTGACCGACTGGGCCGCCCGGGCCGGCTGGGTGGTCGGCCTCGCACTGTTCGTCGCGCTCGTGTACTGGCTGATGCGCGAGGGCTGGAAGTGGCGCGGCACGCTCCAGAGCGACCTGCCCGAGCTGCCCACCGCGCCGGACGAGCCCGGTCCGGTGAGACTGGGCATGAGCGGCCGCTACCACGGCTCCACCACCGCCGGGCAGTGGCTCGACCGCATCGTGGCGCACGGCCTCGGCGCCCGCAGCCGGGTCGAGCTCACCCTGACGGACGCGGGAGTCGACGTCGTACGCCCGGGCGCGAGCGACTTCTTCATCCCGGCCGAAGCGCTGCGCGAGGCCCTGCTCGGCAAGGGCATCGCCGGCAAGGTCCTCACCGAGGGCGGACTGCTCGTGGTGACGTGGGCGCACGGCGACAGGCTGATCGACTCCGGCTTCCGCTCGGACCACGCGGCCGAGCACGGCGCATGGGTCGACGCCATCAACTCCATGATCAAGAACGACACGACGGAAGGCGCACGATGACGACCTCCACCAGGGGAGCCGCCAAGGCTCCCGCCGTACTCGTCCTGGAGGACGGCCGCATCTTCCGCGGTCGCGCCTACGGGGCCGTGGGGGAGACCTTCGGCGAAGCGGTGTTCTCCACCGGCATGACCGGCTACCAGGAGACCCTGACCGACCCGTCCTACGACCGCCAGATCGTCGTGGCGACCGCCCCGCAGATCGGCAACACCGGCTGGAACGACGAGGACGACGAGTCCGGCCGCATCTGGGTCTCCGGCTACGTCGTACGCGACCCCGCGCGCGTCCCCTCCAACTGGCGCGCCCGCCGCTCGCTGGACGACGAGCTCGTCGCCCAGGGGATCGTCGGGATCTCCGGCATCGACACCCGCGCCCTCACCCGCCACCTGCGCGAGGGAGGCTCGATGCGGGCCGGCGTCTTCTCCGGCGAGTCGATCGCCCCGGACGCCGAACTCCTCGCGCGCGTGCAGGCCCAGCCGCACATGAAGGGCGCCAGCCTCTACGAGGAGGTCGCCACCAAGGAGGCCTACGTGGTGCCCGCGGTCGGCGAGAAGCGGTTCACCGTGGCCGCCATCGACCTGGGCATCAAGGGCATGACCCCGCACCGCATGGCCGAACGCGGCATCGAGGTGCACGTGCTGCCCGCGACGGCCTCGGCGGACGAGGTGTACGCCGTGAACCCCGACGGCGTGTTCTTCTCCAACGGCCCGGGCGACCCGGCCACCGCCGACGGGCCCGTCGCGCTGATGACCGAGGTGCTCGAGCGCAGGACGCCGCTGTTCGGCATCTGCTTCGGCAACCAGATCCTCGGCCGCGCCCTCGGGTTCGGCACCTACAAGCTGAAGTACGGCCACCGCGGCATCAACCAGCCGGTCCAGGACCGCACGACCGGCAAGGTCGAGGTCACCGCGCACAACCACGGCTTCGCCGTGGACGCGCCGCTCGACAAGGTCAGCGAGACGAAGTTCGGGCGCGCCGAGGTCTCGCACATCTGCCTCAACGACGACGTCGTGGAGGGGCTGCAGCTGCTCGACCAGCCGGCCTTCTCCGTCCAGTACCACCCCGAAGCGGCAGCGGGCCCGCACGACGCCGCCTACCTGTTCGACCGCTTCGTATCCCTGATGGAGGGCCAGCGTGCCTAAGCGCACCGATATCCAGTCCGTCCTGGTCATCGGCTCCGGCCCGATCGTCATCGGCCAGGCCGCCGAGTTCGACTACTCCGGCACCCAGGCGTGCCGCATCCTGCGCGCCGAGGGCCTCAGGGTGATCCTGGTCAACTCCAACCCGGCGACGATCATGACCGACCCGGAGATCGCCGACGCCACCTACGTCGAGCCGATCACCCCGGAGTTCGTCGAGAAGATCATCGCCAAGGAGCGGCCCGACGCCCTGCTGCCGACGCTCGGCGGCCAGACCGCCCTGAACACCGCGATCTCCATGCACGATCAGGGTGTGCTGGAGAAGTACGGTGTCGAGCTGATCGGCGCCAACGTCGAGGCGATCAACAAGGGCGAGGACCGCGACCTCTTCAAGGGCGTCGTCGAAGCCGTCCGCGCGAAGATCGGACACGGCGAGTCCGCCCGGTCCGTGATCTGCCATTCCATGGACGACGTCATCGCCGGCGTCGAGACGCTCGGCGGCTACCCCGTCGTCGTCCGCCCCTCCTTCACCATGGGCGGCGCCGGCTCCGGCTTCGCCCACGACGAGGAGGAGCTGCGCCGCATCGCCGGTCAGGGCCTCACCCTCTCGCCGACCACCGAGGTGCTCCTGGAGGAGTCCATCCTCGGCTGGAAGGAGTACGAGCTGGAGCTGATGCGCGACAAGCACGACAACGTCGTGGTCGTCTGCTCCATCGAGAACTTCGACCCCATGGGCGTGCACACCGGCGACTCGATCACCGTGGCTCCCGCGATGACGTTGACCGACCGCGAGTACCAGGTCCTGCGCGACGTCGGCATCGCGATCATCCGCGAGGTCGGCGTGGACACCGGCGGCTGCAACATCCAGTTCGCGGTGAACCCCGAGGACGGGCGCGTCATCGTCATCGAGATGAACCCGCGCGTGTCGCGCTCGTCGGCCCTGGCCTCGAAGGCGACCGGGTTCCCGATCGCCAAGATCGCGGCCAAGCTCGCCGTCGGCTACACCCTCGACGAGATCCCCAACGACATCACGCAGGAGACCCCGGCCTCCTTCGAGCCGACGCTCGACTACGTGGTCGTCAAGGCCCCGCGTTTCGCCTTCGAGAAGTTCCCGTCCGCCGACTCCACCCTCACGACCACCATGAAGTCGGTCGGCGAGGCCATGGCCATCGGCCGCAACTTCACCGAGGCCTTCCAGAAGGCGCTGCGCTCGCTGGAGAAGAAGGGCAGCCAGTTCACGTTCGTCGGAGAGCCCGGCGACAAGGACGAGCTGCTGCGGGAGTCCGTCCGGCCCACCGACGGCCGGATCAACACCGTCATGCAGGCCATCCGCGCGGGCGCGACGCCCGAGGAGGTCTTCGAGTTCACGAAGATCGACCCCTGGTTCGTCGACCAGCTCTTCCTCATCAAGGAGATCGCCGACGAGCTGGCCGCGGCCGACCGCCTGGACGCCGGCCTGCTCGCCGAGGCCAAGCGGCACGGCTTCTCCGACCAGCAGATCGCCGAGATCCGCGGACTGCGCGAGGACGTCGTGCGCGAGGTCCGGCACGCACTGGGCGTCCGCCCCGTCTACAAGACGGTGGACACCTGCGCCGCCGAGTTCGCCGCGAAGACGCCGTACTTCTACTCCTCCTACGACGAGGAGAACGAGGTCGCGCCCCGCGAGAAGCCCGCGGTGATCATCCTGGGCTCCGGCCCGAACCGCATCGGCCAGGGCATCGAGTTCGACTACTCCTGCGTCCACGCCTCCTTCGCGCTGTCCGACGCCGGGTACGAGACGGTGATGGTCAACTGCAACCCGGAGACGGTCTCCACCGACTACGACACCTCCGACCGCCTGTACTTCGAGCCGCTGACGCTCGAGGACGTGCTGGAGATCGTCCACGCGGAGGCGCAGGCCGGTCCGATCGCCGGCGTCGTCGTGCAGCTCGGCGGACAGACCCCGCTGGGTCTGGCGCAGGCCCTCAAGGACAACGGCGTGCCGATCGTCGGCACCCCTCCGGAGGCCATCCACGCGGCCGAGGACCGGGGCGCCTTCGGGCGCGTGCTCGCCGAGGCCGGCCTCCCGGCTCCCAAGCACGGCACGGCCACGACCTTCACCGAAGCCAAGGCCATCGCCGACGAGATCGGCTACCCGGTCCTCGTCCGGCCCTCGTACGTCCTCGGCGGCCGCGGCATGGAGATCGTCTACGACGAGACCCGGCTGTCCTCCTACATCGCCGAGTCGACCGAGATCAGCCCCACCCGGCCGGTCCTCGTCGACCGCTTCCTCGACGACGCCATCGAGATCGACGTCGACGCGCTCTACGACGGCGACGAGCTGTACCTCGGCGGCGTGATGGAGCACATCGAGGAGGCCGGCATCCACTCCGGCGACTCGGCGTGCGCCCTGCCCCCCATCACCCTGGGCGGCTTCGACATCAAGCGCCTGCGGGCCTCCACCGAGGCGATCGCCAAGGGCGTCGGCGTGCGCGGCCTGATCAACATCCAGTTCGCGATGGCCGGCGACATCCTCTACGTCCTCGAGGCCAACCCGCGCGCGTCCCGTACCGTGCCCTTCACCTCGAAGGCGACCGCGGTGCCGCTGGCGAAGGCCGCCGCCCGCATCTCGCTCGGCGCGACCGTCGCCGAACTGCGCGCCGAGGGGCTGCTCCCGGCGACCGGTGACGGCGGCGAGCTGCCGCTGGACGCGCCGATCTCCGTCAAGGAGGCCGTGATGCCGTGGACCCGCTTCCGGGACACCTCCGGCCGCGGCGTCGACACCGTCCTCGGCCCGGAGATGCGTTCCACCGGCGAGGTCATGGGCATCGACTCCGTCTTCGGCACGGCGTACGCCAAGTCGCAGGCGGCCGCGTACGGCCCGCTGCCCACCAAGGGCCGCGCGTTCATCTCGGTCGCCAACCGGGACAAGCGCTCGATGATCTTCCCCGCGCGCGAGCTGGTCGCCCACGGCTTCGAACTGCTCGCCACCTCCGGCACGGCCGAGGTCCTCAAGCGCAACGGCATCAACGCCACGGTGGTGCGCAAGCAGTCCGAGGGCACCGGTCCGAACGGCGAGAAGACGATCGTCCAGCACATCCACGACGGCGACGTCGACCTCATCGTGAACACCCCGTACGGCACCGGCGGCCGGCTCGACGGCTACGAGATCCGCACGGCGGCCGTGGCGCGGTCCGTGCCGTGCCTGACGACGGTGCAGGCGCTCGCCGCCGCCGTCCAGGGCATCGACGCCCTCAACCGCGGGGACGTGGGCGTCCGCTCGCTCCAGGAACACGCGGAACACCTGACCGCGGCTCGCGACTAGCAGCTGAAGAGGGGGACACCGGAAACGGTGTCCCCCTCTTCATGAGGCCCCCTCTTCACAAGGACTCCTCCGCACGAGGCCCGCGCTCCACGGGGCTCACGAGGCTCTCCGAAGGACACCTGAGACATGTACAAGCTCTTCTTCCGTCTGGTCTTCACCCGGATGGACCCCGAGAACGCCCACCACCTCGCCTTCCGCTGGATCCGTCTCGCCGCACGCGTGCCGGTGCTGCGCACGTTCCTCGCCGCGGCGCTGGCGCCCCGCTACCGGGAGCTGCGCACGGAGGCCTTCGGACTGCGCATGCACGGCCCGTTCGGGCTCGCGGCCGGCTTCGACAAGAACGCCGTCGCGATCGACGGGATGTCGATGCTGGGCTTCGACCACGTGGAGATCGGCACGGTCACCGGCGAGGCGCAGCCCGGCAACCCCGGGAAGCGGCTGTTCCGGCTCGTGCAGGACCGCGGGCTCATCAACCGGATGGGCTTCAACAACGACGGCTCGCTCGCCGTGGCCGCGCGCCTGGCCTCCCGTACGCCGGTCTTCAAGCCCGTCGTCGGCGTCAACATCGGCAAGACCAAGGCCGTACCGGAGGAGGAGGCCGTCGGCGACTACGTGAAGTCGGCCGAGCGGCTCGCGCCGTACGCCGACTACCTGGTCGTCAACGTGTCCTCGCCGAACACGCCGGGGCTGCGGGACCTGCAGGCCACCGCGGCGCTGCGGCCGCTGCTGAGCGCCGTGCGCGAGGCCGCCGACCGCGCGGTGACCGCGCGACGTGTCCCGCTGCTCGTGAAGATCGCCCCGGACCTCGCCGACGAGGACGTGGACGCGGTCGCCGACCTCGCCGTGGAGCTCGGTCTGGACGGGATCATCGCCACGAACACCACCATCGCCCGCGAGGGACTCGGTCTGACGTCGGAGCCCTCCCTGGTCAAGGAGACCGGCGGCCTGTCCGGAGCGCCCCTCAAGGCGCGCTCCCTGGAGGTGCTGCGCCGCCTCTACGCGCGCGTGGGCGACCGCGTGACGCTGGTCGGCGTCGGCGGCGTGGAGAACGCCGAGGACGCCTGGCAGCGCATCCTGGCCGGCGCGACCCTGGTGCAGGGCTACAGCGCCTTCGTCTACGAAGGTCCCTTCTGGGGCCGCGCCGTCCACAAGGGCCTCGCCGCCCGCCTGAGGACGAGCCCCTACGCCACTCTCGCCGACGCGGTCGGCGCCGACGTGAGGAAGACGGCATGACGATGGAACCCTTCGGCGCGCGTCTGCGGCGGGCCATGGACGAACGCGGCCCGCTGTGCGTCGGCATCGACCCGCACGCGTCCCTGCTCGCCGAGTGGGGTCTGAACGACGACGTCGCCGGTCTGGAGCGGTTCAGCCGCACGGTCGTCGAGGCGACGGCCGACCGGGTCGCCCTGCTGAAGCCGCAGAGCGCCTTCTTCGAGCGGTTCGGCTCGCGCGGGGTGGCCGTCCTGGAGAGGACGGTGCAGGAGGCGCGGGAGGCGGGCGCCCTGGTCGTCATGGACGCCAAGCGCGGCGACATCGGCTCGACCATGGCCGCCTACGCCGAGTCGTTCCTGCACAAGGACGCCCCGTTGTTCTCCGACGCGCTCACCGTCTCGCCGTACCTCGGCTACGGATCGCTGTCGCCCGCGGTGGCGCTGGCCCGGGAGAGCGGCGCCGGACTGTTCGTGCTGGCGCTGACCTCCAACCCGGAGGGCGGCGAGGTGCAGCACGCGGTGCGGGCCGACGGGCGCGACGTGGGCGCGACGATGCTGGCGCACCTGGCCGCCGAGAACGCGGGGGAGGAGCCCCTGGGCTCCTTCGGCGCGGTCGTCGGGGCCACGCTGGGCGACCTCTCGACGTACGACCTGGACATCAACGGTCCGCTTCTCGCGCCCGGCGTCGGCGCCCAGGGGGCTACGCCGGCCGATCTTCCCCGGGTCTTCGGGTCCGCGGTGCGCAACGTCGTCCCGAACGTGAGCCGGGGAGTCCTGAGGCACGGTCCCGACGTCGTCGCTCTGCGTGACGCGGTGGAGCGGTTCGCGTACGCGGTCCGGACCGCCGTGACCGCCGCCTGACCGTCGTCCGAGCGGCGTCGGCCGCCCGACCGGGGGTTCGGTGGGGCGGCTCGGGGACGACTTGAGTCTGGATACATCCTCAAATCCGGGGCAGTATGTCTTAAATGTCCGTCCCTACGGAGGCTGACCAGGACTTTTCCTCTGTTCTCGCTGACTCTGGCGGAGTTGGCCGCTAGTCTCCGACGGAGAGTGAACGGGCAGAGCGTGTTGCTCGTATCTCACCAGGTGTGGGGCCACCAGGTTCCTCACCGGTCCGTATCCGACAGTTCGACATCCGAGGTGACGTAGGCGTGGCTCTTCCGCCCCTTACCCCCGAACAGCGCGCAGCCGCGCTCGAAAAGGCCGCCGCGGCTCGCCGGGAGCGGGCCGAGGTCAAGAATCGACTGAAGCACTCCGGCGCCTCCCTTCACGAGGTCATCAAGCAGGGTCAGGAAAACGACGTCATCGGCAAGATGAAGGTCTCCGCCCTCCTGGAGTCGCTCCCGGGCGTGGGCAAAGTCCGCGCCAAGCAGATCATGGAGCGGCTCGGCATCTCCGAGAGTCGCCGCGTGCGCGGCCTCGGCTCCAACCAGATCGCTTCCCTGGAGCGTGAGTTCGGCAGCACCGGCTCCTGATCCCCGGTCCTGCCGGAAGGGAGTCCCGGGCACTCCGGGATTGCTGGAATAATCGCTGCATGGCAGTAAACCTCCGGGGGACGACCCCCGACCCCCCGGACGCACGTCCGCGGCTGACCGTGCTCTCCGGCCCCTCAGGGGTCGGCAAGAGCACGGTCGTCGCTCATATGCGCAAGGAACACCCCGAGGTCTGGCTCTCGGTGTCGGCGACGACCCGTAAGCCCCGACCCGGCGAACGGCACGGCGTCCACTATTTCTTCGTCACCGACGACGAGATGGACAAGCTGATCGCCAACGGCGAGCTGCTGGAATGGGCCGAGTTCGCCGGCAACCGCTATGGAACTCCACGCGCCGCCGTGCTGGAGCGCCTTGAGTCGGGCGAGCCGGTGCTCCTGGAGATCGACCTCCAGGGCGCGCGGCAGGTCCGCGAGTCCATGTCGGAGGCCCGGCTGGTGTTCCTGTCTCCTCCCTCGTGGGACGAGCTGGTGCGCAGGCTCACCGGGCGGGGCACCGAGCCGCCCGAGGTGATCGAGCGCCGCCTGGAGGCGGCGAAGATCGAACTCGCGGCCGAGCCGGAGTTCGACGTGACCCTGGTCAACACCTCCGTCGAGGACGTGGCGCGCGAGCTGCTAGCCTTGATGGATGTTGTGTGATCACGAATCTGTGATCATGACCTATTTTTTCCCATCCATCGGAAGGTAGAGCGTGTCCTCTTCCATCTCCGCGCCCGAGGGCATCATCAACCCGCCGATCGACGAGCTCCTCGAGGCAACCGACTCGAAGTACAGCCTCGTGATCTACGCGGCCAAGCGGGCGCGCCAGATCAACGCGTACTACTCGCAGCTCGGCGAGGGCCTCCTCGAGTACGTCGGTCCGCTCGTCGACACCCACGTCCACGAGAAGCCGCTGTCGATCGCCCTGCGCGAGATCAACGCCGGTCTGCTGACGTCCGAGGCCGTCGAGGGCCCTGCGCAGTAGTATTTTCGGCTCACCGTGGGTTTTTCCACAGGCCCGGCAGCGCGACTGCCGGGCCTGTGGTGTGTGATGGACCCGTACGCCGGGAGCCGCGGCGTACGCGCGCCGAGGTCCGGGGAGAAACGGTGGACAAGCCGAAGGTCGTTCTGGGGGTCAGCGGGGGCATCGCCGCCTACAAGGCCTGCGAGCTGCTGCGCAGACTGACGGAGTCGGGTCATGACGTGCGTGTCGTGCCCACCGCGTCCGCGCTGCACTTCGTGGGCGCCGCCACCTGGTCCGCCCTCTCCGGCCACCCCGTCTCGACGGAGGTCTGGGACGACGTCCACGAGGTCCCGCACGTCCGCATCGGCCAGCACGCCGACCTGGTGGTCGTCGCCCCCGCCACGGCGGACATGCTCGCCAAGGCCGCCCACGGCCTCGCCGACGACCTCCTCACCAACACGCTCCTCACCGCCCGCTGTCCGGTCGTCTTCGCCCCCGCGATGCACACCGAGATGTGGGAGCACCCGGCCACCCAGGAGAACGTGGCGACACTGCGCCGCCGGGGCGCGCTCGTGATCGAGCCCGCCGTCGGGCGCCTCACCGGCGTCGACACCGGCAAGGGCCGGCTGCCCGACCCGGCCGAGATCTTCGAGGTCTGCCGTCGGGTTCTGGCCAGAGGAGTGCGGGAGCCCGATCTGGCCGGGCGGCACGTCGTGATCAGCGCCGGCGGCACCCGAGAGCCCCTCGACCCGGTCCGCTTCCTCGGCAACCGCTCCTCCGGCAAGCAGGGGTACGCCCTGGCCCGCACCGCCGCAGCCCGCGGCGCCCGCGTCACGCTGATAGCGGCCAACACCGGTCTGCCCGACCCCGCGGGCGTCGACGTGGTCCCGGTCGGCACGGCCGTACAGCTGCGGGAGGCGGTCCTGAAGGCCGCGGCCGACGCCGACGCGGTCGTCATGGCCGCCGCGGTCGCCGACTTCCGGCCGCAGACCTACGCGGCCGGCAAGATCAAGAAGAAGGACGGCGAGGAGCCCGCCCCCGTCGTGCTGGTGCGAAATCCGGACATCCTCGCGGAGATGTCCGCCGACCGGGCGCGCCCCAACCAGGTGGTTGTCGGCTTCGCCGCCGAGACCGACGACGTCCTGGCGAACGGCCGGACGAAGCTGCGGCGCAAAGGCTGCGACCTGCTCGTGGTGAACGAGGTGGGGGAGCGCAGGACGTTCGGCTCCGAGGAGAACGAGGCCGTCGTGCTGGGGGCCGACGGCAGTGAAACCCCTGTGGCCCATGGCCCGAAGGAGGCCCTGGCCGACATCGTGTGGGACCTGGTGGCACAGCGCCTGAGCTGACCGGTCGGCGTGCCCGCGATCACGCCGGGCCCGGCCGGATTCGGGTCCGCGTCCCCTGGCCAAGGGTGGCGGGCATTCGGCAGAATGCCCGTGCCGCAGGTCACAGCGCTCCCGAGAGGCGAGACGGGTGGGCCGGTGGCGGGGCACGACCGATAAACTGTTCTCGGACGACGCCGGGCGCAGCTCCTGTCGCGTCCGCCAATGATCAGCCAGCAGCCGCTGCAACCCCAGGGAGCGTTGTGTCCCGTCGCCTGTTCACTTCGGAGTCTGTGACCGAGGGTCACCCCGACAAGATCGCTGACCAGATCAGCGACACCATCCTCGACGCCCTGCTGCGTGAGGACCCGGCCTCCCGGGTCGCCGTCGAGACCCTGATCACGACCGGTCTGGTGCATGTGGCCGGCGAGGTCACCACCAAGGCCTACGCGCCGATCCCCCAGCTGGTGCGCGACAAGATCCTCGAGATCGGCTACGACTCCTCCAAGAAGGGCTTCGACGGCGCCTCCTGCGGCGTCTCGGTGTCCATCGGGGCGCAGTCCGCGGACATCGCCCAGGGTGTCGACACGGCGTACGAGTCCCGGGTCGAGGGCGACGAGGACGAGCTGGACCGTCAGGGCGCCGGTGACCAGGGCCTGATGTTCGGTTACGCCTCCGACGAGACGCCGACGCTGATGCCGCTGCCGATCTTCCTGGCGCACCGGCTGTCGAAGCGTCTGTCGGACGTCCGCAAGAACGGGACCATCCCCTACCTGCGTCCCGACGGCAAGACCCAGGTCACCATCGAGTACGACGGGGACAAGGCGGTCCGTCTGGACACCGTCGTCGTCTCCTCGCAGCACGCGTCCGACATCGACCTGGACTCGCTGCTGGCGCCCGACATCCGCGAGTTCGTCGTGGAGCCGGAGCTGAAGGCGCTCCTGGACGAGGGCATCAAGCTGGACACCGAGAACTACCGGCTGCTGGTGAACCCGACCGGGCGTTTCGAGATCGGCGGTCCGATGGGCGACGCCGGCCTCACCGGCCGCAAGATCATCATCGACACCTACGGCGGCATGGCCCGGCACGGCGGCGGCGCGTTCTCGGGCAAGGACCCCTCCAAGGTCGACCGCTCGGCCGCGTACGCGATGCGCTGGGTGGCGAAGAACGTGGTGGCGGCCGGTCTGGCGGCCCGCTGCGAGGTCCAGGTCGCCTACGCGATCGGCAAGGCCGAGCCGGTGGGGCTGTTCGTCGAGACCTTCGGCACCGCCAAGGTCGACGTCGAGAAGATCGAGAAGGCCATCGACGACGTCTTCGACCTTCGTCCGGCCGCGATCATCCGCGATCTCGACCTGCTGCGCCCGATCTACGCCCAGACCGCCGCGTACGGCCACTTCGGCCGTGAGCTGCCCGACTTCACGTGGGAGCGCACGGACCGCGTGGACGCGCTGCGCCAGGCCGCGGGCCTGTAGCACTCGGTCGCCACGGCGACTCGCAGGGGCCCGTCCCTCCCTCGGGGGCCGGGCCCCTGGCGTGTCTCGGGGGCGTCGTCCCGTCGGCGCCCACGCGCGGCGGGGACGCCTCGCGACGTCCCGCGGTGCTTCCCGTCCCGGTGACCTCCCGGGGCGACCTGCCGGTACGAGGTCTGCGGCTGCCGCGTGGAGCGCCTCCTCGGGCGCGCGGGGAAACCGGGCGGGGCCCGTGCCGGGGGCCTGCCTGATCTCGGGAGCATGACTTCGGGGCGTCTTCGCGGCGCCCTCGGTTGTCAGTGGGGTTTGGTAAGAATGCAGGTGTGAGCAGCGAGAACGGGCAGGGGGGCGGAGGTGCGGCCGGGGAGGGCGCGCCGCCGGAGCAGCTCGCGCTGATCCGGGAGAGCGTCCGGCAGGCCAAGGCGCCGCGGGCCAAGCCCCGGACGTGGCGGGGGGCCGCGCTGGCCGAGGAGTTGCCGGTCGCGCGGGTGCTCGTCGACAAGGGCGTGCTGCATCTGGACCGGTACTTCGACTATGCGGTGCCGGCCGAACTCGACGCCGACGCCCAGCCGGGGGTGCGGGTGCGGGTCCGCTTCGGAGCGGGGCGCGGGCGGGTGCGGGAGGGGCGCCGCGAGGGCGGGGGCCTCATCGACGGCTTCCTCATCGAGCGGCGCGCCGCGTCCGACTACTCAGGGCCGCTCGCGGCGCTCGCCCAGGTGGTGTCGCCCGAACGGGTGCTGAGCCAGGAGCTGCTGGGGCTGGCGCGGGCCGTCGCCGACCGGTATGCAGGCAGCCTGGCCGACGTGCTGCAGCTCGCCGTCCCGCCGCGCAACGCCCGGGCCGAGCAGCGGCCCTCGCCCGCGCCGTTGCCGCCGCCCGCCCCGCCGACGCCCGGTTCCTGGGACCGGTACGAGCGCGGTGGCGCGTTCCTCGAGTCCCTGGCGTCCGGCGGAGCGCCGCGCGCGGTGTGGAACGCGCTGCCCGGGCCCGAGTGGAGCGGGGAGCTGGCGCGGGCGGTCGCCGCGACACTCGCCTCGGGGCGCGGAGCCCTGGTCGTCGTCCCCGACGGACGGGCCGCCGCCCGGGTCGACGCCGCGCTGACGGCCGTGCTCGGGGAGGGGCGGCACGCGCTGCTCACCGCGGACGCCGGGCCCGAGAAGCGGTACCGGGAGTGGCTCGCCGTGCGGCGCGGGTCCGTGCGGGCGGTCGTCGGGACCCGGGCCGCGATGTTCGCGCCGGTCCAGGACCTCGGTCTGCTGGCCCTCTGGGACGACGGGGACGACACCCACAGCGAGCTGCACGCGCCGCAGCCCCACGCGCGGGAGGTGCTGCTGCTGAGGGCGGCTCAGGACAGGTGCGGCTTTCTGATGGGCGGCTGGAGCTGCACCGTGGAGGGCGCCCAGCTCGTCGAGAGCGGGTGGGCCCGGCCGTTGGCCGCCCCTCGGGAGCAGGTGCGGCGCACCGCTCCACTGGTGCGGACCGTGGGCGACCAGGATCTCGCCCGGGACGAGGCGGCCCGGGCAGCCCGCCTGCCGACCCTCGCCTGGCAGGCGGTCCGGGAGGGACTGAAGAACGGGCCGGTGCTGGTACAGGTGCCCCGGCGCGGCTACGTGCCGCGGATGGCCTGTGCGCAGTGCCGGGCCGCCGCCCGGTGCCGGCACTGCTCCGGACCGCTGGAGGCGCGGGACGGCGGCGCTCCGTGGTGCGGCTGGTGCGGGCGTGAGGAGGGCGCCTGGCACTGTCCCGAGTGCGGCTCGTTCCGGCTGCGGGCCCAGGTCGTGGGCGCACGGCGGACGGCGGAGGAGCTGGGGCGGGCGTTCCCCGCCGTTCCGGTGCGGACGTCGGGGCGCGAGCATGTGCTGGACACCGTGCCCGGGTCGCCCGCGCTCGTGGTGTCCACGCCGGGCGCCGAGCCGGTGGCCGAGGGCGGGTACGCGGCGGCCCTGCTGCTGGACGGCTGGGCCATGCTGGGCCGGCCCGACCTGCGGGCCGGGGAGGACGCGCTGCGCCGCTGGGTCGCCGCCGCCGCCCTGGTCCGGCCGCAGGGCGACGGCGGGACGGTGGTCGTCGTCGCCGAGCCGACGCTGCGGCCGGTGCAGGCGCTGGTGCGCTGGGATCCCGTGGGACACGCGGTCCGGGAGCTCTCCGAGCGGGCCGAGCTGGGCTTTCCGCCGGTGTCGCGGATGGCGGCGGTGTCGGGGACGGCGGAGGCGGTGACCGCGTTCCTCGCCGCCGTCGACCTGCCGGGCGAGGCGGAGGTGCTGGGGCCGGTCCCGGTTCCGGCCGAGCCTGCCGGGCGGCCCCGCCGTCCGGGGGCGCCGCCGCCCGGGGAGCAGTGGGAGCGGGCGCTGATCCGGGTGCCGCCGGGGAGCGGCGCCGCACTCGCCGCCGCGTTGAAGGCGGCGCAGGCGGCGCGGATGGCCAGGTCGGGCGGGGCGGGGCGTTCCGGGCGGGGCGCGGAAGAGGCCGTCCGGGTGCGGATCGACCCGCCGGACATCGGGTGAGGGAGAGGTCGCCGAAGTCGGCCCCCGGGTGTTCCGCACCTCCCGGGCCCGCCGTCTCCAGAGCGAGGAGGGCGGTCCGGCGGCGGTGCGTCCGGGCCCGGTGGGCGGGCCGGCCGCGGCTACGTGACCGTCGGCACCGGGGAGTGATCGGCGTGAGGGCCCCGAGGGCGAAGGCCGGCGACGGCGCGGCACGGGGGAGCGGGGCGCCGGGACCGTTGGCGCGAAATGCGACTGCCCTCTCGGAGGGGGCCGAGAGGGCAGGTGGGGCGGGGGAGGCGCGGTGCCCGCGTCAGCCGTTGCGGGGGCCGGGGAAGGCGGTCGGCCTCACCTCGTCGCGCAGGGAAGGGCTGCCGGCCGTCGGCTGGGTCGGCATCGAGCGGGCGGCGGGGACCGTGGGGACGGTGGGGATGCTGGTGGTCACGCTGAGCGTGCGCGTGCCGGCCGGCTCCGTCGGCCGCTCCACCTCTGCGGTGGCCGCCTGCGCGGCGGCCGCGCGGCGGGCGCCGTAACGGCGGTGCACCGCCTGCTTGGTGACCCCGAGCGCGGAGCCCACCGCGTCCCACGAGAAGCCCAGCGAACGGTCGAAGTCCACCGCCGCGGTCACCAGCGTCTCGACGCTGTCCCGCAGTTCCTGGGCGAGACGGACCGTCGGGGCGGGGGCGCGGCCGTAGACGACGAAGCCCGTGGAGGGGCCGGAGCGGCGGGGGCGGTAGACGTTGCCCAGTTGCGCGGTGAGGGTGCGCAGTGCGTCCACCTGCCGGCGGACGCGCTCGATGTCCCGCACCAGCAAGTGCAGGCTGGCCCGGGCCTGGGCGTCGTGGGTTGCATGGTCGGCCATGAACAAGCCTCTCGAACCGGCGTTGAAGAAGGTGTGTCAACTCTTTCTTGACCAACGCGGGTTCGCTCCGCTGGTCACGGTGTGGGGGCGTATGGGCATATGCGTACGCCCCCCCGTCGGGAGGGGCCGGGCGGCCGGCCCGTGCGGGTTCCGGGGTTTCGTCGGCGGCATAAACTCGTGTGTTGCCCGTCGTTCGTCCTTTCGAGAGGCACCGCCCACTCATGAAGCTCGTCTTCGCCGGTACCCCCGAGGTCGCCGTTCCCGCCCTGGACGCTCTCATCGCCTCCGGGCGGCACGAGGTGGCCGCTGTCGTCACGCGACCCGACGCGCCGTCCGGGCGGGGACGCAGGCTGGTCGCCTCGCCCGTGGCCCAGCGGGCCGAGGAGGCCGGCATCGAGGTGCTGAAGCCCGTCAGGCCGCGGGAGCCGGAGTTCCTGGAGCGGCTGCGGCAGATCGCGCCCGACTGCTGTCCCGTCGTGGCCTACGGGGCGTTGCTGCCCCGGGTGGCGCTGGACATCCCGGCGCGCGGATGGGTCAACCTGCACTTCTCGCTGCTGCCCGCCTGGCGCGGCGCCGCTCCTGTGCAGCACGCCGTCATGGCCGGGGACGAGATCACCGGCGCGGCCACCTTCCTCATCGAGGAAGGGCTCGACTCCGGACCGGTGTACGGGACGGTGACGGAGGAGATCCGCCCCACCGACACCAGCGGCGACCTGCTCACCCGGCTCGCCTTCGCCGGGAGCGGCCTCCTCGCCGCGACCATGGACGGGATCGAGGACGGCACCCTGAAGGCCGTTCCGCAGCCCGCCGACGGGATCACCCTCGCGCCGAAGATCACCGTCGAGGACGCCCAGGTCGACTGGGCCACGCCGGCCCTGCGCGTCGACCGCGTGGTGCGGGGCTGCACCCCGGCCCCCGGGGCGTGGACGACCTTCCGCGGCGAACGGCTCAAGCTCGTCCAGGTCCGGCCCGTCCCCGAGCGGACCGACCTCGCCCCGGGCGCGCTCGCCGTGGGCAAGAACAGCGTGCACGTCGGCACCGGCTCGTACGCCGTCGAGCTGCTGTGGGTGCAGGCGCAGGGGAAGAAACCGATGCGGGCCGCCGACTGGGCGCGGGGCGTCCGGATCGGGGACGGCGAGGCCGTCGGGGCGTAGCCCGGGCAGCCGACGTACGCTGGACGCACCCTTTTTCCGCCGTCCCTGTCCCCCTCGACGGGCCCTCTCCGACGCGTCCTCCCCGATGGGGCGCGCTGCGCGAGCCGGCCGTCGCCCCCGATGTCCCTCTCGACGCACCTTTCCCTTCTGTCATCCGGAGCACCTTTCTCGTGAGCGAGCAGCCCCCACGTCCCCGTAAGCCGGGCAAGCCCTACCGCCGGCCCCAGAAGGACCCCGTCCGTCTGCTGGCCTTCGAGGCCCTGCGTGCCGTGGACGAACGGGACGCCTACGCCAACCTCGTGCTGCCGCCGCTGCTGCGCAAGGCACGCGAGAAGGAGGGGCCCGAGAAGTTCGACGGGCGCGACGCGGCCCTCGCCACCGAGCTGGTCTACGGGACGCTGCGCCGGCAGGGGACGTACGACGCCGTGATCTCCGCGTGCGTCGACCGGCCCTTGCGCGAGGTGGATCCGCCGGTCCTCGACGTTCTGAGTCTCGGTGTGCACCAGCTGCTGGGGACCCGCATCCCGACCCACGCGGCCGTGTCCGCCTCGGTGGACCTCGCGCGGGTCGTGCTCGGCGACGGGCGCGCCAAGTTCGTCAACGCCGTGCTGCGCAAGGTGGCCCAGCACGACCTGGACGAGTGGATCGAGAAGGTCGCACCGCCCTACGACGACGACCCCGAGGACCACCTCGCCGTCGTGCACTCGCACCCGCGCTGGGTGGTCTCCGCGCTGTGGGACTCCCTGGGCGGCGGGCGGGCCGGCATCGAGGACCTGCTGGAGGCCGACAACGAGCGGCCCGAGGTGACGCTCGTCGCCCGGCCCGGACGCGCCACGACCGAGGAGCTGCTCCGGGAGGACGCGGCGGTCGCCGGGCGCTGGTCGCCGTACGCCGTGCGGCTCACCGAGGGCGGCGAGCCCGGCGCCATCGACGCCGTACGGGACGGGCGGGCGGGGGTGCAGGACGAGGGCAGCCAGCTCGTGGCGCTCGCCCTGGCCGCCGCGCCGCTCGACGGGCCCGACACGAAGTGGCTGGACGGCTGTGCCGGACCCGGCGGCAAGGCCGCGCTGCTCGCCGCTCTCGCCGCCGAGCGGGGGGCCGTCCTGCTCGCCTCCGAGAAGCAGCCGCACCGGGCGGGACTGGTCGCCAAGGCCCTGGCCGGCAATCCCGGGCCCTCCCAGGTCATCGCCGCCGACGGCACGCGCCCGCCGTGGCGGCCGGGGTCCTTCGACCGGGTGCTGATGGATGTGCCGTGCACGGGTCTCGGCGCGCTGCGCAGACGGCCCGAGGCGCGGTGGCGGCGCCGGCCGGAGGACCTCGACGGGTTCGCCCCGCTGCAGCGCGGGCTGCTGCGGACCGCGCTGGAGTCCGTCCGGATCGGCGGCGTCGTCGGATACGCCACCTGCTCGCCGCATCTCGCCGAGACCCGGGCCGTGGTGTCGGACATCCTCAAGCAGTACCCGCAGGCCGAGCTGATCGACGCGCGGCCGCTGCTGCCGGGCGTCCCGGCGCTGGGCGAGGGACCGGACGTCCAGCTGTGGCCGCATCTGCACGGCACCGACGCCATGTACCTGGCTCTGATCAGGAAGACCGGCTGACGTCCGCGCGCGAACCGTGCGAAAGGCCGGCTGAGGTCCGGACGGGCTCGCGCGGAAGCCGGCCGCACACCCATGGTGTGCGGCCGGCTTCCGCGTGGACGGGTGCCCGCTCGGGTCAGTCCGTGCCGAACTCCATCGCCGCGCGGTCCAGCAGCGCGTCGTCCTCGGAGACCTCGCCGCGGGAGGCGATCGCCTCGGCGCCGCCCTCCGGCATCTCCGGCATGGTGCCGATCAGGCCGGTAGCGGCCGCCTGCGCCGCGCCGATGGCGGGGCTGCCGGTGCCGATCAGACCGAGGCCGGCGTACTGCTCCAGCTTGGCGCGGGAGTCGGCGATGTCCAGGTTGCGCATGGTGAGCTGGCCGATCCGGTCCACCGGGCCGAACGCGGAGTCCTCGGTGCGCTCCATCGACAGCTTGTCCGGGTGGTAGCTGAACGCCGGACCGGTGGTGTCGAGGAGCGAGTAGTCCTCCCCGCGCCGCAGCCGCAGGGTCACCTCGCCGGTGACGGCCGCGCCGACCCAGCGCTGGAGCGACTCGCGGATCATCAGCGCCTGCGGGTCCAGCCAGCGGCCCTCGTACATGAGGCGGCCGAGACGCCGGCCCTCGTTGTGGTACTGGGCGACGGTGTCCTCGTTGTGGATCGCGTTGACCAGACGCTCGTAGGCCGCGTGCAGCAGGGCCATGCCGGGCGCCTCGTAGATGCCGCGGCTCTTGGCCTCGATGATCCGGTTCTCGATCTGGTCGGACATGCCGAGGCCGTGCCGGCCGCCGATGGCGTTGGCCTCCGTCACGAGGTCCACGGGGGAGGCGAACTCCTTGCCGTTGACCGTGACCGGGCGGCCCTGGTCGAAGCCGATCGTCACGTCCTCGGCGGCGATGTCGACCGACGGGTCCCAGAACCGCACGCCCATGATGGGCTCGACGGTCTCGACGCCGGTGTCGAGGTGCTCCAGCGTCTTGGCCTCGTGGGTGGCGCCCCAGATGTTGGCGTCGGTGGAGTACGCCTTCTCCGTGCTGTCCCGGTAGGGCAGGTCGTGGGCGACGAGCCACTCCGACATTTCCTTGCGGCCGCCGAGCTCGGTCACGAAGTCCGCGTCGAGCCAGGGCTTGTAGATCCGCAGGTGCGGGTTGGCGAGCAGGCCGTAGCGGTAGAACCGCTCGATGTCGTTGCCCTTGAAGGTCGAGCCGTCGCCCCAGATCTGGACGTCGTCCTCGAGCATCGCCCGGACCAGGAGGGTGCCGGTGACGGCACGGCCGAGCGGGGTGGTGTTGAAGTAGGAGCGCCCGCCCGAGCGGATGTGGAACGCCCCGCAGGTGAGCGCGGCAAGGCCCTCCTCGACCAGCGCGGCGCGGCAGTCGACCAGGCGCGCGATCTCGGCGCCGTAGGTCTTCGCGCGGCCGGGCACCGAGGCGATGTCGGGCTCGTCGTACTGACCGATGTCGGCGGTGTAGGTGCACGGGACGGCGCCCTTGTCGCGCATCCACGCGACCGCGACGGAGGTGTCGAGCCCGCCGGAGAAGGCGATGCCGACGCGCTCGCCGGCGGGAAGGGAGGTGAGGACCTTGGACATAGGAAGATTATGCATGAACTCGCATGGTCATGCAAAGGGCTCGTCCTTCCGGACTGTTCCGGGGTGCCCGTCCCCAGGGGCCGCCTCCGGGCGCCCGGCCGTCTCCCGGGACAGCCGGTGCGGCCACCACACCTTCGGACCGATGTCCAGGAACAGCGAGGTGACCAGCACCGACCGCACGATGAAGGTGTCCAGGAGGACACCCAGGGCCACGGCGAAGCCGATCTCCGCGAAGGCGACCATCGGCAGCGTGCCGAGGGCGGCGAAGGTGCCGGCCAGCACCAGCCCCGCCGAGGTGATCACGGCGCCGGTCGCCGCCAGGCCCGTCACCACGCCCGCGCGGGTGCCCTGCCGGGCGGCCTCCTCGCGGATGCGGGTGGTCAGGAAGATGTTGTAGTCGATGCCCAGGGCCACCAGGAACACGAAGACGAACAGCGGGAAGTCGGTGGCCTCGCCCGCGTAGTCGAAGACATGGCGGAACGCCAGCGCGCTGATGCCGAGGGCCGCGGCGAAGGACAGGATCACCGTCCCCACCAGCACCAGCGGGGCGATCAGGGCGCGCAGCAGCCCGCACAGGATCAGCAGGACCACGACCAGGACCAGCGGAATGATCAGAAGGTTGTCGTGCGTCGTCGCCTTGTCCATGTCCAGCAGGGCCGCCGTGCCGCCGCCCACCAGGGCGTCGGCGTCGGGCACCTCGTGCACCGCGTCCCGGACCCGCTCCACGGTCTGCTTCGCCGCCTCGCTGTCCGCCGGCGCGGTCATGGTCGCCTCGAGGAGCACCCGGCCCTCGTGAACGGGTTTCGCGCCCGGCGGCACACCGAGGGAGGTCGGCACGACGCCCTCGGTCGCGGCGACCGTCCGGCGCACCTCTTTGGCCCGGTCCTGGTCGGAGACGATCATCAGTGGGTCCCCGCTGCCGGCGGGGAAGTACCGGCCCGACACCTTCTGGCCGGTGATCGAGTCCGGTGTGCCGGTGAAGGCGTCGGCGTTGCTGATGCCCTCCGCGCGCAGCTGGATCAGGCCGAGCGAGCACACCGCCAGCACGAGAGCCGTCACGGCCCAGATCATGCGCGGGCGGCGGGCGAAACTCCGGCCCGTGCGGGCCCAGACGCCGTGTTCGGTCGGTTCGTCCGAGCCGAAGTGCGGGATCACCGGCCAGAAGATCCAGCGCCCGCAGATGACCAGCAGGGCCGGGAAGAGCGTCATCATCGCGATCAGCGCCACCGCCACCCCGATGGCCGCGACCGGGCCGAGGCCGCGCGTGGAGTTCATCTCGGCGGCCAGCAGCACGAGCATGCTCAGGACGACCGTGGCGCCCGACGCCAGGACCGCGGGGCCCGCGCGGTGCAGGGCCAGGGCCATCGCCTCGTGCCGGTCCTCGTGACGGCGCAGCTCCTCCCGGTAACGGGCCACCAGCAGCAGGGCGTAGTCGGTGCCGGCGCCGAACACGAGCACGGTCAGGATGCCGGCGCTCTGCCCGTTCACCGTGAGGCCCGCGTGCTGGGCGAGGAAGTAGATGAGCGCCTGCGCGGTGAACAGGGCGGCGACCACGCCGATCACCGGGACGAGCAGAAGACTGGGGCTGCGATACGTGATCAGGAGCATGACGACGACCACCGCCATCGCCGACACCAGCAGCGTGGAGTCGATGCCCTCGAAGGCCTTCGAGAAGTCCGCCGACGTGCCGCCGGGGCCGGTGATGTGCACGGCCAGTCCGGCGCCGCCGTCGCCGACGACGTCACGGATCGAGTCGACGGCCGGGGCGATGCGCTGCCAGCCGCTCTCGTCCATGGTGATGGGCACGAAGATCTGCGCGGCCCGCGGATCGGTCGCACGGTCGTAGACGGGTCCGCGGGTCTCGGCGCCCCGGATGCCGTGGTCGTGGAGCCCCCTGATCTCGGCCGCGTCACGGTCGATCGCGGCCCGGTCCTGCACCGTCAGGCCGCCGTCACGGGCGTACACGACGACGGCGGGGATCTGTTCGGGCCGGAAGTCCTTCGAGATCTCCAGGACCTGGGTGGACTCCGCCGAGCCCGGCAGCCAGGAGGCCGCGTCGTTGTCCTGCGCGTCGGCGAGCTTCTGTGCGAAGGGCGCGGTCAGGAACAGCACCACCACCCACAGCGCCAGCACCAGCCACTTCGCACGCCGCCCGCAGACGAGGTGGGCGATACCGCGGTTCCCGGTCATGACCACCCCCCGAACCGGTCTGAGACCGCCGCGCGGGACCGCGCCCTGTGCGGGGCGCGCCGGCCTGCGTGATCGGCCGGGGCGGGCCCGTGGACGAGGCACCACGTTCCCCCCGCGGAACCGGTGCCCGCAACCCCCGGGGGGCATGGCAGGCTTGGGTCATGGCCCCGCAGATCAACCCCAGCATCCTGTCCGCCGACTTCGCCCGCCTTGCGGACGAGGCGAAGGCGGTCGAAGGAGCCGACTGGCTCCACGTCGACGTGATGGACAACCATTTCGTCCCGAACCTCACGCTCGGTGTGCCGGTCGTAGAGTCACTGGCCCGTGCGACGGACACTCCGCTGGACTGCCATCTGATGATCGAGGCCCCCGATCGATGGGCCCCGCAGTACGTCGAGGCGGGCGCCTCGTCCGTCACCTTCCATGTCGAGGCGGCCGCCGCCCCGGTGCGACTCGCACGCGAGATCCGCGCGAAGGGCGCCCGCGCCTCCATGGCGCTCAGGCCCGCGACGCCCATCGAGCCGTACGAGGACCTGCTGCCCGAACTCGACATGCTGCTGATCATGACCGTCGAACCGGGCTTCGGGGGTCAGGCCTTTCTCGACATCATGCTGCCCAAGATCCGCCGCACCCGCGAGTTGATCAGCAAGCACGGACTCGACCTCTGGCTGCAGATCGACGGCGGGGTGTCGGCCTCGACGATCGAGCGGTGCGCCGAGGCGGGCGCCGACGTCTTCGTGGCCGGATCCGCCGTCTACGGGGCCGAGGATCCGGCCGAGGCGGTGCGTGGCCTGCGGGCTCAGGCGGAGAAGGCGACCCGGGGAGCCTCATGGGCGTGCCGCCACTGAACCGACCAGTTACCGACAGGAATGTGAACGGCTCTCATCAGAGCTGATCAACTGCGCCGGATCTGCGAGGATGAACGGCGTATCCAGAGTGTGAACAGCAGTGAGGAGATCGCCGTGTCGGGTATGTCGGCGGGCCGGTCAGCCATGCGGATGGGACCCGCTGAGCTGGTGCAGGCGGCGGCCATGGCCCGCCGCTTCTACCTAGAGGGAAAGTCCAAGATCCAGATCGCGGAGGAGTTCGGCGTCAGCCGCTTCAAGGTGGCCCGGGTGCTGGAGACCGCCCTCGAACGGGATCTCGTACGGATCGAGATCCGCGTGCCGGCCGAACTGGACGCGGAGCGCTCCGACGCGCTCCGCGCCCGCTACGGCCTCAGGCACGCCGTCGTGGTCGAGTCCCCGGCCGAGGCCGAGGAGGCCACGGATCCCGAGAACCTGGGAGAGGTGGCCGCCGACCTGCTCGGCGAACTGGTCGACGAGGGGGACGTGCTGGGGCTGGCCTGGGGCCGGTCCACCATCCACATGGCGGCGGCGCTGGACCGGCTGCCGCCCTGCACGGTCGTGCAGCTGACGGGTGTGTACGACGCCGGCACCGCCGAGCGCGGCTCGGTCGAGGCCGTCCGCCGCGCCGCCCAGGTGTCCGGCGGCGACGCCCACCCCATCTACGCGCCGATGCTGCTGCCGGACGTGGCCACCGCGACCGCGCTGCGCCACCAGACCGGGATCGCCCGGGCCTTCGAGTACTTCGACAAGGTCACGGTCGCCTGTGTCTCCATCGGCTCCTGGGAGCCGGGCATCTCGACGGTGCACGACATGCTGAGCGACGAGGAGCGGGCGCACTACGCCTCGCTCGGCGTCGCCGCGGAGATGTCCGCGCACCTCTTCGACGCCGACGGCCGCAGGGTCGGACGCGACCTCGGGGAGCGGTGCATCACCGTCAAGACGGACCAGTTGCGCAGGATTCCCGAGGTCGTCGCGATCGCGGGCGGCCAGCGCAAGGCCGCCGCGATCGACGCCGTGCTGCGGTCCGGGCTCGTCACCAGCCTGGTGACGGACACCTCCGCGGCCGACTATCTGATGACGGCGGGGCCGACGCCCAAGTCGGCCCTCAACCGGGCTGATCCGGACGGGAGCTGACGGACGATCAGAGGGGGGCGGTCACGGGGGCCGCCCCCCTCTGCCGTTCCCCCCGCCCCTGTGCTGTTCCCCCGCGCCTTTGCTCTTCCCCCCACCACCACGACTGGCTCAGGACGGTGCCTGTATGACGGAGCACGTGCTCACGCTGGACCTCGACGGCGTCACGGACAAGGCGGACCTGATGGACCGCTGCGCCCGGCACCTGGAGCTGTCCGACCGGTTCGCGCGCAACTGGGACGCCCTCGCCGAAAGTCTCACCGGCCTGCCGGACGGACCCGAGTCCGGACCCGTGCTGGTCGTCGTGCGGAACTGGCGGCGCTACGCCGGGGCGCGGCCGGAGGAGTGGGAGATCGCGCAGGAGGTGTTCGCCTCGGCGGCGGACCGGACCCCCGCGCTGTCGGTCGTGCTCGCCCTCGGAGGATCCTCCTAACACCCGGTGAGCTGCTTGGACGTTCCGTCCGGGCATCACGTCGGCGCCTTCGTGGGAGAATGAAGTACGTGCTTCTCCCCCTGGCTGACCTGTCCGGGGGTCACCACTGATCGACCGGGATGTGCAGCACGTGCGTTTCCTCAACGACATCCAGCCCGCCCACGACCTCACCTACGACGACGTCTTCATGGTGCCGAGCCGCAGCGCGGTCGGGTCACGGCAGAGCGTGGACCTGGGCGCCCAGGACGGCACGGGCACCACGATCCCGCTGGTCGTCGCCAACATGACCGCCGTGGCGGGCCGCCGGATGGCCGAGACCATGGCCCGGCGCGGCGGACTCGTCGTGATCCCGCAGGACATCCCCATCGACGTCGTCGCCGACGTCGTGGGCTGGGTCAAGAGCCGGCACCTGGTGCTGGACACCCCCATCGTGCTCGCCCCGCACCAGACGGTGGCCGACGCCCTCGCCCTGCTGCCCAAGCGCGCCCACAACGCGGGCGTCGTCGTCGACGAGGACCTCCGCCCCGTCGGCGTCGTCACCGACGCGGACCTCACCGGCGTCGACCGCTTCACCCAGCTCGAGGTCGTCATGTCGCGCGACCTGCTGCTCCTGGACGCCGGCATCGACCCGCGCGAGGCCTTCAACACCCTCGACGCGGCCAACCGGCGCTACGCCCCCGCCGTCGACCGGGAGGGCAAGCTCGCCGGCATCCTGACCCGCAAGGGCGCCCTGCGCGCCACCCTGTACACGCCGGCCGTAGACGCCCACGGCAAGCTGCGCATCGCCGCGGCCGTCGGCATCAACGGCGACGTCGCGGGCAAGGCCAAGCAACTGCTCGACGCGGGCGTGGACACGCTCGTCATCGACACCGCGCACGGTCACCAGGAGTCGATGATCAGCGCCGTCCGCACCGTGCGCGCGCTCGACCCGCAGGTGCCGATCGTCGCCGGCAACATCGTCTCGGCCGAGGGCGTCAAGGACCTGATCGACGCGGGCGCCGACATCATCAAGGTCGGCGTCGGCCCCGGCGCCATGTGCACCACCCGCATGATGACGGGCGTGGGCCGGCCGCAGTTCTCGGCCGTCCTGGAGTGCGCGACCGAGGCGCGCAAGTACGGCAAGCACGTGTGGGCCGACGGCGGCGTCCGTCACCCGCGTGACGTCGCCATGGCGCTGGCCGCGGGCGCGTCCAACGTCATGGTCGGATCCTGGTTCGCGGGCACGTTCGAGTCCCCGGGCGACCTCCAGCACGACGCGAACGGCCGTCCCTACAAGGAGTCCTTCGGCATGGCCTCCGCGCGGGCCGTGCGCAACCGCACCTCGGAGGAGTCCGCCTACGACCGGGCCCGCAAGGCGCTGTTCGAGGAGGGCATCTCCACCTCCCGGATGTTCCTCGACCCGGCCCGCCCGGGCGTCGAGGACCTGGTCGACTCGATCATCGCGGGCGTCCGCTCCTCCTGCACCTACGCCGGCGCCGGCTCCCTCGAGGAGTTCGCGGAGAAGGCCGTCGTGGGGATCCAGAGCGCGGCCGGTTACGCCGAGGGGAAGCCGCTGCACGCCAGCTGGTAGCTCGGCGGCACGCTCCGCCGGCCAGGCCGGATCGGGCCGGGCCGGGTCGGGCCGGGTCGCGGTCCGTGGCCGCTCGTCGCGCCCGCGCGGCGGAGCCGCACGTCGACACGGCTCCGCACCCCTCGAACGGGTGCGTTCAGCTGGCCCGCAACGAAACAGGCGCCCCAGCGCGACAGACGCAACGATCTTGCGTGTGTGCGCAAGGTTGCAGCATTACGAGCGCGACGGCCCTGCTCGTACAGTCGTGCGCTGTACGTGGCGTGGCGGGGACCCCGCTCGGTGGGTCCCCGCTCGCGCGGGTGCGCCGCCGGTCCCCGTCGCGCCGAGAGGCAGCGACGAAGGAGTCAGCGCGTGCTCGACCAAGGCGCACCCGCGCAGCAGAGCAGTCACACCGCCTCGGCGCGCCCGGGGGCCGTCGCACGGCTGATGCGGCGCAAACCCGTGGAACGCCTGGTGGCCGAGGGCGGCCAGGGGGAGGGAGGGGCCCTCCGGCGCACTCTCGGACTGTGGCAGCTCACCATGATCAGCATTGGTGCCACGCTCGGCACCGGCATCTTCGTCGTCCTCGGCGAAGCCGTTCCCAAGGCCGGTCCGGCCGTCACCCTCTCGTTCGTGATCGCCGGTCTCACCGCGCTCTTCTCCGCGCTGTCCTATGCCGAGCTGGCCGGCACGATCCCCGTCGCAGGGTCCTCGTACTCGTATGCGTACGCAACGATGGGCGAGCTGATCGCCTGGATCTGCGGCTGGTGTCTGGTGCTGGAGTACGGCGTCTCGGTCGCCGCCGTCGCCGTCGGCTGGGGCGAGTACCTCAACGAACTGCTCGACGGGACGATCGGCGTGACCATCCCGGACGTGCTGAGCGCGCCGCCCGGCGACGGGGGCGTCTTCAACCTGCCCGCCCTGGTCGTCGTCCTGCTGGCCATGGCGTTCCTGCTGGGCGGGGCCAAGGAGTCGGCGCGCGCCAACACCGTCATGGTGACCGTGAAGATCGCCGCCCTGGTGCTGTTCTGCGCCATCGGCGTCCAGGGTTTCCGCTCCGGCAACTACGCGCACTTCATGCCGCTCGGCATGGCGGGCGTCAGCGCCGCGGGAGCCACCCTGTTCTTCTCCTACATCGGCTTCGACGCCGCCTCCACCGCCGGCGAGGAGGCCAAGAACGCGCAGCGCGACCTGCCGCGGGCCATCATGCTCTCGCTGGTCATCGTCACCGCGCTGTACGTCCTCGTCGCCGCCGTGGCCGTCGGCGCAAAGCCCTGGCAGCGGTTCGGCGACTCCGAGGCCGCGCTCACGCAGATCATGCGAGAGGTGACGGGGCAGTCCTTCTGGGGGACGCTCCTCGCCTTCTGCGCCGTCATCGCCATCGCCAGCGTCGTGCTGACCGTGCTGTACGGGCAGACCCGCATCCTGTTCGCGATGTCCCGGGACGGCCTGGTGCCGAGGGTGTTCTCGAAGGTCCACCCGAAGACGGGCACGCCCCGCGCCAACACGGTCGTCGTGTCGCTGTTCTGCGGCGTCCTGGCCGCGGCCGTCCCGCTGGGGCAGCTCGCGGACGCGACCAGCATCGGCACGCTGTTCGCGTTCGGACTCGTCAACATCGCGGTCGTGGTGCTGCGCCGGACCCGTCCCGAGATGCCGCGGACCTTCCGGGTTCCGCTGTCCCCGGTCCTGCCGGCCCTGGGCTTCGGCTTCTGCGTCTGGATGATGGGCAGCCTGTCGGCCGTCACCTGGGCGGTGTTCGGTGTCTGGATGGCGGTCGGGCTCGTGTTCTACTTCCTTTACGGCCACCGCCGCTCCCGACTCGCGACCCCCGCGCCATCTGAGAAGTGAACGACCCACTGTGTTGAACGATCTCGACGAACGCATCGTGCACGCCCTCGCCGAGGACGCCCGCCGCTCCTTCGCGGACATCGGGCAGCTGGTCGGCCTGTCCGCGCCCGCCGTGAAGCGGCGCGTGGACCGGCTGCGGGCCACCGGCGCCATCACCGGCTTCACCGTGCGGGTCGACCCTGCCGCCCTCGGCTGGGAGACCGAGGGGTTCGTCGAGATCTACTGCCGGCGCAACACCTCCCCGGAGACCATCCAGCGCGGGCTGGAGCGCTACCAGGAGGTCGTCGCCGCCTCCACCGTCACCGGTGAGGCGGACGCGGTGGCGCAGGTCTTCGCCGCCGACATGCGCCACTTCGAGCGCGTCCTCGAGCGCATCGCGGGCGAGCCGTTCGTGGAGCGGACGAAGTCCGTGCTGGTGCTCTCCCCGCTGCTGCGCCGCTTCTCCGCGGGCTCGCCGACCTGAGCCGACCCGAGCCGAGCGGGCCTGCGGCGGCCTACTCGGCCGTCTTGCGGGCGAGGGCGTTGTTCCCTATCGAGTTGTGCACGCTGAAGCTGACGGCGTCCGGGCGGTAGCGGTCGTCCGACCATTCCACCGGCCGTCCTTCGCGGGTCGTGGTGACCCGGCGGACCCGCAGCAGGGGGCTCGTGCGGCGGATGCCGAGGAGGTCGGCGTCCTGGGCGCCCGCCGCCACCGCGTCGATGACGTGCTCTCCGTAGGCGAAGACCAGGCCGGTGTCGTCGAGGAGGCGCTGGGTCACCGAGGGGCAGTCCGGTTCGATCGACTCGACGGCCGGGGAGATCCAGTCCGCGTACACGGTCCGCTCCAGAAGCACCGGCTCGCCGTCCAGGCCGCGCAGCCGCAGGACGCGCAACACGGGCGTGCCGGCGCGCAGATGGAGATGCACGGCGTCCTCGGCGGTGGCCGGGCGGTACTCCTGGGCGACCACCCGGCCACTCGCCTCGCGGCCCATCGCCCGCGCCCACTGGGCGAAGCTGCGCAGCTCGGCGAAGCTCTGGCTGCGGCGGCTGGCCAGGACCACGCGGCGGGCGCCCTGGCGTGAGCCGATCAGCCCCTCGGCGGTCAGTGCCGCCACGGCCTGGCGGACCGTGCCGCGGGAGACGCCGTAGTGCGCCGCGAGGTCGGTTTCGGCGGGCAGCCGCGCGCCGACCGCGTACTCTCCGCGGTCGATCGCCCGGCGCAGCTCGTCGGCGATCTCCTCGTGCAGCGCGGCCATGCTTCCCCTCGGCGTCGACAGCTGTACACAGCCTGACCAGCCTAGTCGACCTGCAGGGCTGCTCGGCGGCAGTCGCAACTGTGCGTGAAATCGGGGCTCAGGGTTTCGCCAGTGTTTACGAAGGGGACACCAGCGGCGTGCGTACTGAGGCGAACTTGTTCAGACAAGTTCGCCTCATCTCCTGCATTCTCGCGCGTCCCCTGGAGAAGCCGTGACCGTGCCCCTGCCGAGAACCGCCGTCCGCGGCGGTGTCCTCGCCGCCCTCGCCGCCCTCGCACTGAGCGCCTGTGGCGCCGCCCCCGAGACCACCTCCACCACCGCCGACGGCAAGAACGCCGCCACCGCCACCTCCGCCGCCGACTTCGGCGGACTCGACGCGCTGGTGAAGGCGGCCAAGAAGGAGGGCACGCTCAACGCCATCGCGCTGCCCCGCGACTGGGCCAACTACGGCGCCCTCATAGACGGCTTCCAGAAGAAGTACGGCATCAAGGTCGCGGTCGAGAACCCGGACGGCGCGAGCCAGGACGAGATCAACGCCGTCACCTCGCGCAAGGGCCAGGACCGCGCGCCGGACGTCCTCGACCTCGGCAGCTCCTTCGCGCTGAGCGCCGCCCAGCAGGGGCTGCTCGCCCCCTACAAGGTGGCCTCCTTCGCGGACATCCCCGAGGGCCAGAAGGACGCGCAGGCCCGCTGGTACAACGACTACGGCGGCTACATCTCCATCGGCTGCGACGCCAAGCGCGTCAAGACCTGCCCCACCACCTTCGCGGACCTCCTCAAGCCGCAGTACAAGGGCCAGGTCGCCCTCAACGGCAACCCCACCAAGTCCGGCTCCGCGTTCGGCGGCGTCTACGCGGCGGCCCTCGCGAGCGGCGGCTCCTTCGACGACATCCAGCCCGGCCTCGACTTCTTCGCCAAGCTGAAGAAGAACGGCAACTACACTCCCGTCGAGTCGACCCCGGCCACCGTCGAGAAGGGCGAGACGCCCATCAGCATCGACTGGGACTACCTCAACGCCGGATACGCCGACGAGTTCACGTCCAAGGGCGTCGACTGGAAGGTGTCCGTCCCGAGCGACGGCCAGTTCTCCCAGTACTACTCCCAGGCGATCAACAAGGACGCCCCGCACCCGGCGACGGCCCGCCTGTGGCAGGAGTACCTCTACAGCGCCGAGGGCCAGAACCTGTGGCTCAAGGGGTACGCCCGTCCGGCCCTGATGACCGCCATGGAGAAGGCCGGCACCCTCGACAAGACGGCGGCCGCCAAGCTGCCCGAGGTCTCCGGGGCGCCCTCCTTCCCGACCGAGACCCAGCAGAGCAAGGCCAAGACGGTCCTCGGGCAGGGCTGGGCCAAGGCCGTCTCCGGATGACCACCACCGCCGTACGGGTCGACACGGCGGCCGCCGCTCCGGTGAAGCGGCGGCGCCGTGCCCTCGGCTGGCTCGCGGTCGTCCCGCTGCTCGCCTTCACCGCGCTCGCCTTCGGGCTGCCCGCCGTGGCCATGCTCGACGGCGCGTTCACCGCCAAGGACCCGGCCACCGGCGGCACCTCCTACACGGTCGACAACCTGACGGCCTCCCTGCGGGGCGCGTACCTGACGGCCCTGCTCGGCAGCGTGAAACTGTCCGCCGTGTCGGCCTTCCTGGGAGCCCTGCTCGGGCTGCCGCTCGCCCAGGCCGTCGTGACCTCCCGCTTCCGCGCGCTGCGCGAGGCCGTGCTCACCGCGTCCGGGGTGCTGGCCAACTTCGGCGGCGTCCCGCTCGCCTTCGCCTTCGTCGCCACGCTCGGCAACGCCGGTGTGCTGACCCGGCAGTTCGGTCTCACCGACCGGGGCTGGGACCTGTACAGCTTCTGGGGACTGGTGATCGTCTACCTGTACTTCCTGATCCCGCTGATGGTGCTCACCATCACCCCCGCCCTGGAGGGACTGCGCTCCCAGTGGCGTGAGGCGGCCCAGAACAACGGCGCGACGTCCGCCCAGTACTGGCGGCACGTCGCCCTGCCCGTTCTGCTGCCCTCGCTCCTCGGCGGCCTCGTGCTGCTCTTCGGCAGCGCCTTCGCCGCGTACGCCACCGCCGCGGCCATGGTGGGCAGCTCCATCCCGCTGGTCACCCTCCAGATCGCGGACGCCATCTCCGGCAACGTCCTCGTCGGGCAGGAGAACGTGGCGCTCGCCCTCAGCCTCGACATGGTCCTGGTCGCCGGACTGGTCATGGCCGTGTACCTGCCCCTGCAACGACGGAGCGCGCGATGGCTCGCCTGAACCTGTGGCGGTGGGGTGTCCTCGGCCTCGCCGGACTGTACTTCCTGGTGCCGCTGGCCGCGTCGGTCGTCTTCACCGTCGACGTGCCCGGACAGGGCGTCACCTTCGACGCCTACACACAGATCTTCTCCACCGCGGGCTTCGGGTCCAGCCTGCTGCTCTCCCTGGAGCTGGCCGCCGCCACCATCGCCGTCGTCCTGCTCCTGATGGTGCCCGCCATGGTGGCGCTGCGGCTCGGCTCGCCCCGGCTGCGGCCGGTCGTCGAGGTGGTGTGCGCGCTGCCGCTGGTGGTGCCGCCCATCGCCTTCGTCGCCGGCATCGGGACGGTCCTGAAATGGGGGCCCGAACACCTCTCGCGTACCCCCCTCTTCCAGACGTTCGTGGCCATCCAGGACCCCGGCTTCCCCGTCGTCCTCGTGCTGGCGTACGTGGTGATGGCGTTGCCGTTCGTGTACCGCGCCCTGGACGCGGGGCTGCGCTCCGTCGATGTGCGCACCCTCGTCGAGGCCGCCCGCAGCTGTGGCGCCGGCTGGCCCCAGGCGCTGGTCAGGGCCGTGCTGCCCAACCTGCGCGGCGCGCTGCTCAACGCCTCCTTCCTCACGCTGGCCCTGGTGCTCGGCGAGTTCACCGTGGCGCAGCTGCTCGGCTTCCGGCCCTTCGCCGTGTGGATCGTGAACGTCAGCGGCTCGCAGGCCCAGATGTCCGTCGCCGTGTCCGTGCTCAGCCTGCTCGTGACCTGGGCACTCCTTCTCGTCCTCGCCGGTTTCGGCGGGCGCACCCGTCCTACTTCCCGGGGATGAACCCATGACCGTGCTCGATACGACAGCGACGAAGGCCGCGAAGCAGGCGGCGACCGTCGAGTTCCGGGGACTGCGAAGGGAGTTCGGCCCGACCGTCGCCCTCGACGGCCTCGACCTCACCGTCCCGCCGGGTGAACTCCTCGCCCTGCTCGGCCCCTCCGGCTGCGGCAAGACCACCGCGCTGCGGGTGCTCGCCGGATTCGAACACCCCGACTCCGGTGCGGTGCTCGTCGACGGCGAGGACGTCACCCGGGTTCCGGCCCACCGCCGGGACGCCGGGATGGTCTTCCAGTCCTACAGCCTCTTCCCGCACCTCGACGCGCTCGACAACGTGGCCTTCGGGCTGCGGATGCGCAAGGTGCGCAGCGCCGAACGGCGGGCGCGAGCCGCGGAGTTGCTGGAGCTGGTGGGACTCGCCGACAAGGGTGCGCGGTTCCCGCACCAGCTCTCGGGCGGTCAGCAGCAGCGCATCGCGCTGGCCCGGGCGCTCGCCCTGCGACCGCGGGTCCTGCTCCTCGACGAGCCGCTCTCCGCGCTCGACGCCAAGGTGCGGCTGACCCTCCGCGAGGAGATCCGGCGGCTCCAGCAGGAGCTCGGCATCACCACCCTGTTCGTCACCCACGACCAGGAGGAGGCCCTGTCCATGGCGGACCGGGTCGCCGTGATGCACGCCGGACGGCTCGAGCAGTGCGCCGCCCCGGCCGAGTTGTACGGCAGGCCGGCCACGGCCTTCGTCGCCGAGTTCGTGGGCACGACGAGCCGGATACCGGGACACCTGGACGGCGACACCGTCGAGGTGCTCGGGCGTCGGCTGCCCGTCGACGGCCGGGTGCCGGCCGTCACCGAGGTGGACGTCCTGGTGCGGCCGGAGGCGGTGCGGGTGCGGGCCGAGGACGCCGGGAGCGCCCGCGTGGTCGCCACCTCCTTCCTGGGCGCGGCCGTTCGGCTCACCGTCCGGCTCGCCGACGCCACCGAGGTGAAGGCCGACCTGCCCGCCCACGAGGCAGCCGGGCTCGCGGCGGGGACCGCGGTGACCGTGTCGCTGCCGGACCGCCCGGTGCTCGTGGCCGAACGTGCTTCCTGATCCCGTGCCGAAAGAGGAAACCGTGACCCGACTCCCGCTCCAGGCCGCCCTGTTCGACATGGACGGCACGCTCGTCGACACCGAGCGGCTCTGGTGGGAGGCGGTGGAACGGGTCGCCGGACGGCCGCTGACCGAGACGGACCGGCCGGAGGTGCTCGGCCGCCCCGTCGAGCACACCGCCCACTGGCTGGCCGCCGGCACCGGACGGCCCGCGGCGGGCCTCGCCGAGGCGCTGCACCGAGAGTTCGCGGACCGCGTCCGCGCCGGCATAGTGCCGCGCCCCGGCGCGCTCGCCCTGCTCGACGCCCTGGCCCGGGAGCGCGTGCCGACGGCGCTGGTGACCGCGTCGCCCCGGGCGGTCGCCGACCTCGTGCTCGACGCGCTCGGCGCGAGCAGGTTCGCCGTCACCGTCACCGCCGACGACACCGAGCACACCAAGCCCGCCCCCGACCCCTACCTCGCGGCCTGCCGTGCCCTGGGCGTCGACCCCACGGCCTGCGTGGCCGTCGAGGACACCGAGACCGGGGTGGCCTCCGCCGAGGCGGCCGGCTGCGCGGTCCTGGCGGTGCCCTCGCTCGCGCCGATCGCGCCGGCCCCCGGCCGGACCGTCGTGGCCGGCCTCGAAGGCGTCACCCCTGAGCGGCTGCGCTCCCTGCTGCCGGACCGGCTCCGCGTCATGACGTGGAACCTCTGGCACGGGGGAACCAAGGTCCGCGACCACCGGGCCAAGCAGCTCAAGATCCTCACCGAGGCCGGTGTGGACGTGGTCGGGCTCCAGGAGACGTACGGCAGCGCCGCCGAGGAGCTCGCCGAGGCCCTCGGCTGGCACCACCACCGGGCCGGGGAGAACCTGGGGATCATCAGCCGCCACCCGATCACGGCCGGCCTCGGCGACCCGGACGTGGGCTTCTACGGAGCGGCGGGCGCCCGGATCCGCGTCCGCGGCGGGGAGGTGGACGTGTGGACGGTCCATCTGGACTGCGCGCCCTACGGGCCCTACGAGGCCGCCTTCGACGGGCTCGCCGCAGACGCCCTGACGGCCCACGAGGAGGGCCGGCTCGCACGGCTGGAGGACGCCCTGCGCCGGATCGGAGAAGGCCCCGACCTGCCCGTCGTCCTCGTCGGCGACTTCAACTGCCCCTCCCACCTGGACCGGCCGGACGCCGGATGGCCGGTGACGAGGGCCGCCGAGGAGGCGGGCTTCGCCGACTCCTACCGCGAGGCGCACCCCGACCCCGTGCGGGAGCCCGGTCACACATGGTCCCCGGTGCACGCGGAGCACGAGGACGGCAGCGGCCGGCCGGAACCGCAGGACCGGATCGACTTCGTGCTCCACCGGGGCCTGCGGGTGCTCGACTCGCGGACCCTGGTGACCGGCGGCATCCGGCCGTGGCCGGACGTCGAGGACAACGACTGGCCCTCCGACCACGCCGCGGTGGTCACCACGTTCGCGATCACCCCCACGGCGGTCCCGGGTAAACCGGTGGGCGAGGGGACGTGAAGCGCCTACCATCGATGACATGACCTGGCGACATTGATCCACGACCGGCTCCGACGTCCGTCGACTGACCGCCACGCTCTACGCGTACGCGTTCCTCGACGAGTTCGTGCTCCTGTACCCGGTGTACGCGCTGCTGTTCGCGGACGCCGGGCTGTCCGTCGGGGAGATCTCCTCCCTCTTCGTGCTGTGGTCGCTGACCGGCGTCCTGCTCGAGGTGCCCTCCGGCGCCTGGGCGGACGCCGTCTCCCGACGGCTGCTGCTGTGGACGGGCCCCCTGCTGGGCGCGGCCGGCTTCGCGCTGTGGGTGCTGTTCCCGTCGTACTGGGCCTTCGCGGCCGGCTTCGTCCTGTGGGGCGCCCGTGGCGCGCTGGGCTCCGGCGCGCTGGAGGCACTGGTCTACGAGGAGCTGGACCGGGCCGGCGCCGCCGACCGGTACGCCGGGGTCATGGGGCGCGCGCACGCTCTCGGCCAGGTGGCCGTGATGGCGGCGATGGGACTGGCCGGCCCGGTCTTCGCGGCCGGCGGATACCCGGCCGTCGGCGCGGCCAGCGTGCTGGCGTGCCTGCTCTGCGCCGCGACGGCGACCTGCTTCCCGGAGCACCGCACCCCGGCGTCCGCCGGGAGCGACGGCGGCGACGAGCCCGCCGGCGGCGATGCGGGCGGGGACCGGGGCACGGACGCCGACGGGGGCGAGCGCGACGAGGACCGGGCCCGGACGCCGCGCACCGCACTCTCCCTGCTCACCGGACTGCGCCGGGACCGTCCCCTTCTCGGCGCCCTGCTGCTCGTCCCCGCCGTCACGGCGGTGTGGGGCGCGCTCGACGAGTACACCCCGCTCCTGGTCAGGGAGACCGGGGCGGCGGACGCTGCCGTCCCGTACCTGCTCATGACGATCTGGGCCGGGGTGACGGCGGGCAGTCTGCTGGCCGGTGCGGCGGAGCGCCTCGGCCGCACCGGGCTGGCGGCGGTCCTCGCGGGCGCCGCGCTCGCCCTGGCGGCCGGCGCGCTGACGGGGGCGCAGGCCGGCATCGCCCTCGTCGGCCTCGCCTTCGGCGGCTTCCAGGCGGCGACCGTCCTGGCCGACGTCCGGCTCCAGCAGCGCATCGAGGGCGGCGCACGGGCCACCCTCACCTCGATCGCCGGCCTGGGCACCGAGCTGGTGACCGTCGCGGTGTACGGCGCGTACGGCGTCCTGGGCGCGCGGTTCCCGCACGGCGTCGTGTTCGCCCTGTGCGCGCTGCCGTACCTGGTCACGGCCCTGGCGGTGGGCCGGCGGGGAAGACGGCGAGTGCACTGTCGCGGGGCCGTCGGAGCACGCGGGCGAGGGGGGTGACGCGAGGCCGGGGGAGAGAGGGGGTGACGCGAGGCCGGGGGAGAGAGCAGTGAGTGCTTGATCGGCGGGCCCGGTGAGCGCAGAGGGCGGGGACGGCGCGCAACGAATCGCCGTCCCACCCGTCACGCACGCAACGAACCGCTCACCGTCGCGCAACGGCTCCTCCTTGTCCGGCCCGCGCGGCCGCCCGTACCGTCTAGGTGGCCCCCACAACCACCCTTTCGTCCGGTGAGGATCACGCATGCGCACCGCCCTGCTCCAGAGCTCCGGCCGCCCCGGCTCCGTCGTCGAGAACCTCAAGGTCCTCGACGAGGCCGCGGACCGGGCCGCCGCCACGGGCGCCGGGCTGCTCGTCACGCCGGAGATGTTCCTCACCGGGTACGCCATCGGCGACGACGTCGCCCGCCTCGCCGAGCCCGCCGACGGCGACTCCGCGGACGCCGTCGCCGAGACCGCCGCGCGGCACGGGATCGCGATCGCCTACGGCTACCCGGAGCGCTCCGGCGCGACCGTGTACAACGCGGTCCAGCTGATCTCCGCCGACGGCGGCCGCCTCGCGAACTACCGCAAGACCCACCTCTTCGGCTGCTTCGAGCGCGAGCACTTCGCCGAGGGCGGGCGGCCCGTCGTCCAGGCCGAGCTGAACGGCCTCACCGTCGGCCTCCTGATCTGCTACGACGTCGAGTTCCCGGAGAACGTGCGGGCGCACGCGCTCGCCGGCACCGACCTGCTCGTGGTGCCGACCGCGCAGATGCATCCCTTCCAGTTCGTCGCCGAGTCGATGATCCCGGTGCGCGCCTTCGAGAACCAGATGTACGTCGCCTATGTCAACCGGGTCGGCCGGGAAGGGGAGTTCGAGTTCGTCGGACTCTCCACCCTGGCCGGACCCGACGGCGTCGCCCGGGCGCGCGCGGGCCGCGCCGAGGAGCTGGTCTTCGCCGACGCCGACCCGGTCGCCCTCGCCGCCTCCCGTGAGGCCAACCCCTACCTGCGGGACCGCCGCCCCGGTCTCTACGGGTCCCTGGCCTGACCTCCGCAACGCCGAACGCCGCACATCCTCAGCTCATCTTTGCCGCAAGGAGTCCGCACCCCATGACGTCCACCGTGCCCAACGCCGTCGAGCACGCAGACGAGCAGCAGCCGCCGATCACCATGTTCGGTCCGGACTTCCCGTACGCCTACGACGACTTCCTCGCCCATCCGGCGGGCCTCGGTCAGATCCCGGCGACCGAGCACGGCGCCGAGGTCGCGGTCATCGGCGGCGGGCTGTCCGGCATCGTGGCCGCGTACGAGCTGATGAAGATGGGGCTCAAGCCGGTCGTCTACGAGGCCGACCGCATCGGCGGACGACTGCGCACCGTCGGCTTCGAGGGCTGCGACCCCTCGCTCACCGCCGAGATGGGAGCGATGCGCTTCCCGCCGTCATCGACAGCGCTCCAGCACTACATCGACCTGGTGGGGCTGCAGACCCAGCCGTTCCCCAACCCCCTCGCGGAGGCCACCCCTTCGACGGTCGTCGACCTCAAGGGCGAGTCCCACTACGCCGAGAACATCGACGACCTGCCGCAGGTCTACCGTGACGTCGCCGCCGCCTGGAACACCTGCCTCGAAGAGGGCGCCGACTTCTCCGACATGAACCGGGCCATGCGCGAGCGGGACGTGCCGCGCATCCGCGAGATCTGGGCCGGGCTCGTCGAGAAGCTCGACAACCAGACCTTCTACGGCTTCCTCTGCGACTCCGAGGCCTTCAAATCCTTCCGCCACCGGGAGATCTTCGGTCAGGTCGGCTTCGGCACCGGAGGCTGGGACACCGACTTCCCCAACTCCATCCTGGAGATCCTGCGCGTCGTCTACACCGAGGCCGACGACCACCACCGAGGCATCGTCGGCGGCTCCCAGCAGCTGCCGCTGCGCCTGTGGGAGCGCGAACCGGAGAAGATCGTCCACTGGCCGTACGGCACCTCGCTCAGCTCCCTGCACGAGGGCGGCGAGCCGCGACCCGCCGTGACCCGGCTGCACCGCACCGCGGGTGACCGCATCACCGTGACCGACGCGAACGGCGACATCCGCACCTACCGGGCGGCGGTCTTCACCGCCCAGTCCTGGATGCTGCTGTCGAAGATCGCCTGCGACGACTCGCTCTTCCCGATCGACCACTGGACCGCGATCGAGCGCACCCACTACATGGAGTCCAGCAAGCTGTTCGTGCCCGTCGACCGGCCGTTCTGGCTCGACAAGGACGAGACCACCGGCCGGGACGTCATGTCGATGACGCTCACCGACCGCATGACGCGCGGGACGTACCTGCTCGACGACGGCCCCGACAAGCCCGCCGTCATCTGCCTCTCGTACACCTGGTGCGACGACAGCCTGAAGTGGCTGCCGCTGTCCGCGAACGAGCGGATGGAGGTCATGCTGAAGTCGCTCGGCGAGATCTACCCGAACGTCGACATCAGGAAGCACGTCATCGGCAACCCCGTGACGGTGTCCTGGGAGAACGAGCCCTACTTCATGGGCGCGTTCAAGGCCAACCTCCCCGGTCACTACCGTTACCAGCGGCGGCTGTTCACCCACTTCATGCAGGACCGGCTGCCCGAGGACAAGCGGGGCGTCTTCCTCGCGGGAGACGACATCTCCTGGACGGCCGGCTGGGCCGAGGGCGCCGTGCAGACCGCGCTCAACGCCGTCTGGGGCGTCATGCGCCACTTCGGCGGCGCGACCGACGCCACCAACCCGGGCCCGGGCGACGTGTACGACGAGATCGCGCCCGTGGAGCTCCCGGAGGACTGAGTCACCTGCCGGCGCGCCTCACAGCGGGGTGAGCATCATCCGTCCCGCGAAGCCGACGGCCGTGTCGAGACGGTCGGTGAACTCCACCGCCACGTCGGGGAGTCGGCGCAGCGCCCACAGCGCCCGGGCCGCCGTCCAGGTGGCGTCCCGGGCGCGTTCCAGGCTCCAGGCCCCGAGCAGATGGGTGAGCGGATCGGCGATCTGCAGCAGATCGGGGCCCGGCATCAGCTCTTCGCGGAGCCGCTCCTCCAGCGAGACGAGGAGATCGCCCACGCGATCGAACTCGTCCTCCAGCTCGGCCGGTTCGCAGCCGAGGCTACGACAGGCGTCCACCACGGCGAGCGCGAGGTCGTGCCCGATGTGCGCGTTGATGCCGGCGAGCGCGAACTGCAGCGGACGTACGCCGGGGTGACGGCGGAACTGCAGCAGCGGGCGCCAGCAGGCGGGCGGACGCCGGTCGCCGGGCACCGGATCCACCGCGTCCAGGTAACGCTCGGCGAACCGTACGTCCAGCGTGATCGCGGCGTACGGGTCGGGGAAGCGGCCCCGGTCGACGCGCCGGCCGACCTCCTCGGTCACGGCGAGGTAGACACGGTTGAAGACCGCGACCCCGTCGCGCGCAGGCAGGGCCGCGTCGAGGGCCCGCATCCGGGCGAGCACGCCGTCGAGGCGCGGGTCGGCCGGGCGGACCCCCGCGTCGACGGGAGGGGTGAACTGTTCCGATTGCGGCATGGGGGCAGGGTGGCAGTTCTAGGCTGGCCCGCGTGCCGACGAGCCCGACGCTTCCCCGGAACGGGGGAACGGGACCGTCGCGCGGGAGGGGAACAGCACGGTGTCAGGGGTACGTGAGCGACGGGCCGGGCGGCGCAGCGCCATGGTCCTGGTCGCCTCGGTCGTGGTCGCCCTCGGCGCCGCGGCCGGGATGGTGACCGCGCTCGGCGACGGCGACGAGCGCGGTCATGGCCGCGACACCGACGGCGTCCGGCCGCAGACCGGCGCGACGCTGCTGTCCCCCTCCCCTCCGCCTCTCCCGTCCGCCTCCGCGGCTCCCACCACCGTGTCGCCCACCGCGACGCCGACCCCCTCGGCCGTCCGCCGCGCGGCGCGCGAGCCGCGGACGCCGGCCGCGTCCACGAGCCTGTACCGGCACTCCGAGTCCCAGGTCCTCGACTGGGTCCGCGCCCATCCGGCCGACCCGCGCACCTCCGTGATCGAGTCCCGCATCGCGAACCGGCCGGCCGCGGTGTGGTTCGCCGACTACGCGCCCGGCACGCTCGCCGCACGGGTCCGCGCGGTCACCTCGGGCGCCGCCGCCGAGGGCCGGGTCCCCGTCCTCGTGGCGTACGCGATCCCGGACCGGGACTGCGGCGGCGCCTCCGAGGGCGGCGCGCCCGACCTCGACTCCTACGACGGCTGGATCGACCGGTTCGCCGCCGGGCTCGGCTCCGGTGAGGTGGTCGTCGTCCTGGAGCCGGACTCGATCGCCCAGGCCGACTGTCTCGACGCGGGCGCGCGCGCCGGCCGCTTCGCCGCCCTGGCCCGCGCGGGGCGCGTGCTGAAGGCGGCGAACCCGGCGGCCCGTGTCTACTACGACGCCGGCCACTCCCACTGGAACCCGCCGGCCGAGCAGGCCGCGCTGCTGAAGCAGGCCGGCGCCGCCTCCGCCGCGTCCTCCGACGGGATCTTCAGCAACGTCTCCAACTTCCGCGGCACCGCCGACGAGGCCGCCTACGCGCGCCGGGTGCTGGACGCACTGGGCGGTCCGGCGGGTCTGGGCGCAGTCATCGACACGAGCCGCAACGGCAACGGCGCGCCGGCCGACGACGAGTGGTGCGACCCGGCCGGCCGCAGGATCGGCAGGGCGCCCACCCTGGACACCGGCCAGGCCCGGATCGACGCCTATCTGTGGGTGAAGCTGCCGGGGGAGTCGGACGGCTGCAAGGGGGCGGCGGGCGAGTTCAGCCCCGAGTACGCCTATGAGCTGGCGTCGTCGTAGCTGCTGGCGCCCTCGTCCGGCAGCGGCGGCCCGGTCCTGAGGTGGGCGGCCGCGAACGCGCGCAGCGCGTGGGAGCCGACGACGACGATCGTGCCGAGCGCAGATCGACACGGGCGTTGAGCCAGATCTCCCGTGGACGCGCGGCCGAGGGGCTGCCGGGGCGATCACCAGGGGGAAGGGTGAGCGCCCGCTTAGGGAGCGCATACGATGGGGATCGTCCCCCTCACCTGCACAGGAGCCCCGCCGTGACCGCCGAAGCCCCGCTCGCCCCCGCCGTGTCGTACGGCCGCCTCGTCCCGGTCACCGTCCACTTCGACGACCTGGACGCGCTCGGACTGCTGCACAACGCCCGCTACCCGCTGATGGTCGAGCGCGCCTGGACCCAGCTGTGGCAGGAGTACGGGGTGCGCTTCGAAGGAGACTGGGAGGCGGCCGGCGACGCCTGCAACGCCGTCAAGGAACTCCGCATCAGCTACGAGGCGCCGGTCACGAGGCCCGGCGCGTACGCCGTGCACCTGTGGCTGGAGCGGCTCGGCACCACCGGCCTGACCTACGGCTTCCGCTTCTGTTCGACGGACGGGACGCTCACGTACGCGCGGGGCGCCCGGGTCCTCGTCCGGCTGGACGCGGCGACCATGCGTCCCGCTCCCTGGAGCGAGACCCTCAGGGCCGGGGGTCGGGCACTGCTGCGGCCCGCGGACTGACCTTCGCGCCCGTCCGCTGCCCGCCGCGCAGCACGCCCGCGAAGGCCACGAGCCCGCACGCCAGCACGGTCACCACGACGAACGACACCATCAGGCTGGTCGCCTGGGCGACTCCGCCGATCAGGCTCGGGGCGATCAGCCCGGAGGTGTAGGTGATCGTCGCGACGCCCGCGATGGCCTGACTGGGGTTGGGCCCGCTGTGGCCGGCCGCGGCGAAACACAGCGGCACGACGACCGCGATGCCGAGCCCCATCAGCGCGAACCCGCCGATGGCCACCGCCGGATGCCCCGCGACGACGATCAGCAGCCCGCCGAGCGCGGCCAGCACGCCGCCCGCCCGCACGGTGCGCACCGCGCCGAACCGGTCGACCACCGCGTCTCCCGCGATCCGCGCCACCGCCATCGTGAGCATGAAGCCGGTCGTGCAGGCCGCCGCGACCCCGGCCGACGACTCGAGCCGGTCGCGCAGGTACACCGCCGACCAGTCAAGGCTCGCGCCCTCCGCGAACACCGCGCAGAAGCCGACCGCGCCGATCAGCAGCGCCGGGCGGGGCGGCAGCGCGAACCGCGGGGGCGGCTCCTCGTCCGCGGCCGGCCGGATGTCCAGCACCCACTGACAGACCAGCAGCCCGAGCACGGTGAGGGCGGCCGCGGCCAGCGCGTGGTGCACGCGGGCGTCCACGCCGAGGTGGGCGGCGAGGGTACCGCCGGCCGAGCCGATCAGCGCACCAGCGCTCCACATGCCGTGCAGCCCGGACATGATCGACTTTCCGAGCAGCCGCTCCACCTCGACCCCGAGGGCGTTCATCGCGACGTCCGCCATGCCCGCGGCCGCGCCGTAGGTGAACATCGCCAGGCACAGCGTCGGCAGGTTCGGGGCGAGGGCGGGCAGGACGAGCGACAGCGTCCACAGCGCGAGCAGTCCGCGCAGGGCCGCACGGCTGCCGAAGCGGTGGGTGACCGAGCCGGCCAGCGGCATCGCGCAGGCCGCGCCGAACGCGGTGAAGGCCAGGGCGAATCCGAGCCGGCCGGCGGAGACGTCGGCGTGGTCCTGGATCCAGGGCACCCGGGTGGCGAAGGACCCGGTGACGGCGCCGTGCACGGTGAACACGGCCGCCACGGCGTACCGGGCGCGCCGCACCTTCACCGGTGTGCAGACCACTTCGCCCACTCCGCTCATTCTCCCGCCCTCCCGGCTCCGTCGACGGCGCCCGCGCACCGCCGAAGTAAACTATCAGGAACCCTGCCTGATAAATAGAGGACCTCCGGCCGGTCCGCCGACCGGGTCCTCCTCGGCCGTGGGAGGATTCCCGCCATGCCCGCAACCCCGAGCACCGCCCGGGCCATCAACGACCGGCTCGCCCTGCGGCTGCTGCAGCGCGAAGGCCCGTTGACGGCGGGGCAGCTGAAACAACTGACCGGCCTGTCCCGTCCCACCGTGGCCGACCTCGTCGAACGCCTCACCGCCGCCGGGCTGATCCGGGTGGTCGGAGAGGCCGGCGAGCAGCGCCGCGGGCCCAACGCCAAGCTCTACGGCATCGTCGCCGACCGCGCGCAGCTGGCCGCGCTGGACGTGCGGACGGAGGGGGTCGCCGTGCTGGTCTCCGACCTGGTGGGCCGGGTGCTCGCGGAGGCCTCGGTGCCGATCGGCGGCGACACGGGCACCGGAACGGCCGTGGAACGCGCGGTCGCGCTGGTCGAGCGCGTGGTGAAGGAGGCGGGCGCCGACCGGCTGCACACCCTGGGCATCGGCGCGCCCGGACTGATCGACCCCGCGAGCGGTGAACTGCGCGACTCCAGCGGCCTGCCCGAGTGGCACCGCCGTCTGGTCGCCGCCCTCCAGCACCGGTTCCCGCAGGCCCACGCGCACATCGAGAACGAGACCAACCTGGCCGCCCTGGCCGAGCAGCGCGAGGGCGCGGCCCACGACCGCGACACGTTCGTCCTGCTGTGGCTGGGCCACGGCACCGGCGCGGCCGTCGTCCTGGACGGAGCCCTGCGTCGGGGCGCCTCCGGCGGCGCAGGCGAGATCGGTTTCCTGCCGGTCCCCGGCACGAGCGGGCTGCCCTCGGCGACCGACTGCGAGGGCGGCTTCCACTCCCTGGCCGGCTCGGCGGCGATCGCCGGCCTGGCGCAGACGTTCGGCCTGACACCGGGACCGCACACCGAGGAACCGGTGGCCGCGGCCCTGGTGCGGGAGGCGGTTGCCGCGGTGCGCGGCACGGAAGGGGAGCACGCCGGAGAACCGGAGTCCTTGACGCAGGAGGCGGCGGGGACCGCCGCGGGTGAGGCGGGGGCCCGGACGACGGCGGCTGGGGCGTTCATGGCGACCGAGGCGTCGGTCCGGACGACGGCGGCCGGGGCGGGCTTGGCGGGGGCCCGGACGGCAGCGGGCGGAGCGGGCGGGGCGTCCGCGGAGGCGGGCGAGGCGGGGGCCCGGAAGACGGCGGCCCGGACGACGGCGGGCGGGGCGGCCGAGGCGTGCGTGGAGGCGGGCGAGACGTCGGCGCGGCGTGTCGCCGCCGCGCGTTTCCTCGACGCCCTCGCCGACCGGCTGGCCCTCGGCGCGGCCTCCGTCGTCGCCGTCCTCGACCCGGGCTGTGTGGTGCTCGGCGGTGAGGTCGGCCAGGCCGGCGGGGCAGTGCTGGCCGACCGGGTGGCCCGGCGGCTGCGGCACATGGCCCCGCTGCCCACCGAGGTGCGGCCCGGCGTCCTGGGCGGCGGCGCGGTGCTGCGCGGGGCGCTGCTCACGGCCCGCGAATCCGCCCAGGAGGACCTGTTCGCAACGGCGGCGACCGGCAGCCCCGAAGCGCCCCGGGTCCTGGTGCCGTGACCGGAAAGGTCACCCGGCAGACCTTTCCGGACGCGGCGCGACTCCGGACGCGGCGCGACTAGCGCCGGACGCGGGTGGCCAGATAGTCCTCGAAGCTGACCTTGCCCACCGCCCGCTCCGGGGCCAGATGGCCCCCGGAGCGGAAGCCCCGGTAGGCCGCGCCCCACAGCGGTACGTTCACCACCGCGCACCGCCTGCCGCTCGCCTTCAGGAACGCGCGGGCCAGCGACTCGGCCGTGCGCACCTCGGGGCCGCCCACGTCGTCGACCCGCCCGGCCGGCGCACCGGCGGCCAGTTCGGCGAGCCGGTCGGCGACCTCCGCCACCTCCACCGGCTGGTCGCTCACCCGCGCGGGCAGCAGCAGCACCGGGACCTTGGCGAGTGCCTGGAACGCCTGGACCAGGAGATCGTGGAACTGCGTCGCGCGCAGCACCGTCCAGCCGAGCCCGGACTCCGCCACGAGCTCCTCCACGGCGAGCTTCGCCCGGTAGTAGCGGTACGGCACTCGGTCCACGCCGACGATCGAGATGTACACCAGGTGTGCCACCCCGGCCCGGCGCGCCGCGGCGATCAGGTGCGCGGCCGCCCGCTCGTCGCCGCCGCGCGGCGAGCTCGCGCAGTGCACGACCGTGTCGACGCCCGCCACGGCCGTGTCCAGGCCGGGTCCGCCCTCGCGCAGGTCGACGGCGTACGGTTCGGCGTGCCGGCTGAGCACCCGCACCTCGTGCCCGCCCGCTCGCAGCCGCTCCACGACGAGCCGGCCGAGGGTTCCGGTCCCGCCGGTCACCAGGATCGTGCTCATGCTGTTCAGTCCCTCCGGACAGCGGACGCTCCCTGCCGGAACGTCCTCCGGCAGCACAGACCGCTCAGCCCCCGCGGAATGTGACAGCGCCGGCGGAAGAGCGGCGCCCCGTGCTACATCCGGCCGAGCTGACGGCCCACAAAGTTTATGTCCGGGTTCATCATGACCTGTACGGCTGTGATCTCGTCCCCGCGGCCCTCGAAGCCGAGCGTGGCGATCAGCGCGCCGTCGTCGTGGACCAGTGCGCCCGGTGCGGCGTTGAGCTCGACGACCGTCAACGAGAAGCCGGCCGCGAACGTCCGGAACCCGGCGTCCAGGAAGCGCAGCACCTTCTCGCGGCCCAGGATCGGCCGCAGGGCGGTCCGCACCCGTCCTCCGCCGTCGCTCCACCACTCGACGTCGGCGGCGAGCACCTTCTCCAGCGCCCCCAGGTCGCCGTCCCGCGCCGCCCTCACGAACGAGGCGACCAGCTCCGCCCGGCGTGCGGGCGCGGCCTCGAAGCGCGGGCGCGCCGCCGTCACCCGTTGCACCGTCCGCCGGTGCAACGGGCGGCAATGGGCCTCGCTCAGGTCGAGGACCTCGGCCGTCTCCCGGTGCGGGTAGGCGAACGCCTCCCGCAGCACATACACCGCCCGCTCTTGCGGGGTGAGCGTCTCCAGCAGCATGAGCATCGCCAGTGACACCGCCTCGCGCTGCTGCGCGGACTCCAGGGGATCGAGCGTGCCGTCCGAGGTGAGGACCGGTTCCGGCAGCCATTCGCCGACGTACGTCTCGCGCCGGGCGCGCGCCGAGGTGAGCCGGTTCAGGCACAGGCGGGTGACGGTCTTCGCCAGCCAGGCCGCGGGGTGCCCGATGGCCGCGCGGTCGGCTCCGCTGAACCGCAGGTAGGCGTCCTGCACCACGTCCTCGGCCTCGTGGGCCGAGCCCAGCATCCGGTAGGCCAGTCCGAACAGCCGGGACCGGTGCGCCTCGAACTCGTCGGCGCTCGCGGCCGTCCTGGGTTCACCCTGCTCCATGGGCGCACCCTGGCAGAGCGGGCGGTCGGCCGTGCGAGGGGGCCCGGCGGCGGGCAAGGGCCGTCGTCACCGCCGCCGGGCCGCACGGCTCGAGCCTAGAAAGGACTAGACCAATCCGTCAATAGGTATGGACCAATGGGGTGTTGAGCGGGCGAGGGGCGTCCTGTGAGCCAGCCCACATCCTTCACCTGTATGGACGCCTACCGGCCGTGGCAGACTGACCCTGTACCAAAAGCAGCGCACTCCGGGGTCGGTGAAAGTCCGAACCGGCGGTTACAGTCCGCGACCCGTCCGCTTCCAGCGGCCGGTTGACCAGGTGAAATTCCTGGACCGACGGTTAAAGTCCGGATGGGAGGCAGTGCGCGGCGGGCGGGCATTCGTGCGCGTCGCCGTATATGTACTCGTCGTTGAACGAGTCTGTCCGGCGTCGTCCCGGTGTCGCTGCCCGTACCTGCTGTCGTCATCGACAGGCCCCGGAGTCCGTGCCCTATGAGGCAGGAGGACCCGGGAAGTGTTCACCGGAATCGTCGAAGAACTGGGTGAGGTCACCGCCGTCGAGAATCTCGGCGACGCCTCCCGCTTCCGGCTGCGCGGCCCCGTCGTCACCGACGGCGCGAAGCACGGCGACTCCATCGCCGTGAACGGGGTCTGTCTCACTGTCGTCGAGCACGAGGGCGACGAGTTCACCGCCGACGTCATGGCGGAGACCCTGAACCGATCCAGCCTCGGCGCACTCGCCGTCGGCTCCCGGGTCAACCTCGAACGCCCCACCGCCGTCGGCTCGCGTCTCGGCGGGCACATCGTGCAGGGGCACGTCGACGGCACCGGCGAGGTGCTGGAGCGCAGGCCGTCCGAGAACTGGGAGATCGTCAAGGTCTCCCTCCCCGCCGAACTCGCCCGGTACGTCGTGGAGAAGGGCTCCGTCACCGTCGACGGCATCAGCCTCACGGTCGTCGAGGCCGGCCGGGACCACTTCACCGTCAGCCTCATCCCCACCACCCTCGCGCTGACCACGCTCGGCCTCAAGCAGCCCGGCGACCCGGTCAACCTCGAGGTCGACATCGTCGCCAAGTACGTCGAGCGCCTGCTGACCACCGCACAGCAGGGAGCGGGCAAGTGAACTGGCTGAACTCCGAAGCGTTCGTCGCGTTCGACCAGCACATCATCTGGTCGGACATGATCGGGAACATCCTCGGCCTGATCACCCTCGCCCTCGGGTGGCGCCGCTCGCTGCTCACCTGGCCGGTGCAGTTCCTCTCCGGGCTCGTCCTCTTCGTCGCCTTCTACGGCCACCTCGCCGGCAGCGCCGGCAAACAGGTCGTCGTCATGGTCGTCGCCCTGTACGGCTGGTGGCAGTGGAACCGCAGCAAGGGGCGGTCCGCGGACGGCCAGATCACCCCCCGCTTCGCCACCTGGCCCGAGCGCGCGGCCATGGTCGGCGCCGCCGCCGCGGGCACGGTCGCCGTCGCGCTCCTCTTCAAGGCCAACCCGTCCCTGTCCTGGGACCCCTGGCCGGACGCCTACATCTTCGTCGGCACCATCGTCGCCATGTACGCCCAGGCGCGCGGCATGGTCGAGTTCTGGATCGCCTGGCTCCTCGTCGACGTCGTCGGCGTCCCCCTCAACTTCGCCAACGGCTACGCCTTCTCCGGCTTCGTCTACGTCATTTACGGCGCGCTCGTCCTGTGGGGCATGCGCGACTGGTGGCTGCGGTCCCGCAAGGCCTCGCAACCCGCTCTGGAAGGAGCGCCGGCATGAGCACGGCACCGATCCTGTACAGCACCGAAGGCCTGGAAGACCTCAGCCTCGACCCCGTGGCGCAGGCCGTCGCCGACATCGCGGCCGGCCGGCCCATCGTGGTCGTCGACGACGAGGACCGCGAGAACGAGGGCGACCTCGTCGTCGCCGCCGAGAAGGTGACGCCCGAGATCGTCGCCTTCATGATGAGCGAGTGCCGCGGCCTGATCTGCGCCCCCATGGAGAGCGACGAGCTGGAGCGTCTGAAGCTCCCGCAGATGGTCGACGACAACACCGAGTCGATGACCACCGCGTTCACGGTCTCCGTGGACGCCTCGGCAGCCCACGGCGTCACCACCGGCATCTCCGCCGCCGACCGCGCCGCCACGCTCCGGCTGCTGGCGAGCGGCGAGGCCGGGCCGGCCGACTTCGTGCGCCCCGGCCACGTCTTCCCGCTGCGCGCCCAGCCCGGCGGCGTGCTGACCCGCAACGGCCACACCGAGGCCGCCGTGGACCTCGCCCGGCTCGCGGGACTGCGCCCGGCCGGCGCCATCGTCGAGATCGCCGGCGAGGACGGCCGGATGCTGCGCCTGCCCGAACTGATCCCGTTCGCCCGCAAGCACGGCCTGACGATCATCTCCATCGAGGACCTGATCGCCTACCGGCGCAGCGCCGAGCCGACGGTCCGCCGCGAGGCCGAGACCCGACTGCCCACCGTGCATGGCACGTTCACCGCCTACGGCTACCGCTCCACCGTCGACGGCGTCGAGCACGTCGCCCTGGTCCACGGTGACATCGGCGACGGCGAGGACGTCCTGGTCCGCGTCCACTCCGAATGCCTCACCGGCGACGTCTTCGCCTCCCTGCGCTGCGACTGCGGCCCCCAGCTCGACGCGTCCCTGGAGCGCATCCAGAGCGAGGGCCGGGGCGTGATGGTCTACCTGCGCGGACACGAGGGCCGGGGCATCGGTCTGCTGTCCAAGCTGAGGGCCTACGCACTCCAGGAACAGGGCCACGACACCCTCGACGCCAACCTGGAGCTGGGCCTGCCCGCCGACGCCCGCGACTACGGGGCCGGAGCGCAGATCCTCGAGGACCTCGGCGTGCGCAGCGTCCGTCTGATGACGAACAACCCCGAGAAGAGCGAGGCGCTCGTCCGGCACGGCATCGAGGTCGTCGAGCGCGAGCCGATGCCCGTCCAGGCGGGCGAGCACAACATCCGCTACCTGCGCACCAAGCGGGACCGGATGGGACACGACCTGCCCTGGCTGGACGCGGCCCCCGTGTCCCCCTGCGGCAACCAGTAAGCACGACCGGCACCGAGGAGAGACGAGAACGTGAGCGGCAAGGGCGCACCGGAGCTGTCCGTACGCAATGTGGGTGACCTGAGAGTCGCCGTCATCGCGGCCCAGTGGCACGAGAAGGTGATGGACGGTCTGGTCGACGGCGCGCTGCGCGCCCTGCACGACCTCGGCATCGACGAGCCGACCCTGCTGCGGGTCCCCGGCAGCTGGGAACTGCCGGTGGTGGCCAAGGTGCTGGCCGGGCGGGGCTACGACGCGATCGTCGCCCTCGGCGTCGTCATCCGCGGCGGCACACCGCACTTCGAGTACGTGTGCCAAGGGGTCGTCCAGGGACTCACCCAGGTCTCCGTCGAGACCGGCGTGCCCGTCGGCATGGGCGTCCTCACCTGCGACACCGAGGAGCAGGCCCTGGACCGGGCCGGCATCGAGGGCTCCAACGAGGACAAGGGACACGAGGCGGTGACGGCGGCGGTGGCGACCGCGGCCACCCTCCGTTCAGTATCCGAACCCTGGCGGTAGGCGGACCGGGAGAACGGCTAGGGTGGGCAGCACCATGTCCAAGAAGACGTTCGAGGAGCTCTTCTCCGAGCTCCAGCAGAAGGCCGCCAGCGGCGACCCCGCCACTTCCCGTACCGCGGAACTCGTCGGGAAGGGCGTCCATGCCATCGGCAAGAAGGTCGTCGAAGAGGCCGCCGAGGTGTGGATGGCCGCCGAGTACGAGGGCAAGGAGGCGGCCGCGGAGGAGATCTCGCAGCTGCTCTACCACGTCCAGGTGATGATGGTCGCCCGCGGAATCTCGCTGGACGACGTCTACGCCCACCTGTAGAACCGCATTCCCGACCCCGCCCCGCCCGCCCCCCTTTTTCCCGTTCCACGCGAAGGAAGCCGACCTCATGCTGCGCATCGCCGTCCCCAACAAGGGTTCCCTGTCCGGACCTGCGGGGGACATGCTGCATGAGGCCGGCTACCAGCAGCGCCGGGAGAGCAAGGAACTGCGGATCGTCGACCCGGTCAACGAGGTGGAGTTCTTCTACCTGCGTCCCCGCGACATCGCGATCTACGTCTCCTCCGGCCGCCTCGACATCGGCATCACCGGCCGTGACCTGCTGATCGACTCCGGCGCCGACGCCGAGGAGATCCTGCCGCTCGGCTTCGCCCGCTCCACCTTCCGCTTCGCCGGGAAGCCCGGCGCGGCGACCGGCGTGGAGGACCTCAAGGGCAAGACGGTCGCCACCTCCTACGAGGGCATCGTGGCCGGCCACCTCGCCGACCACGGCGTCGAGGCGTCCGTCGTCCACCTCGACGGCGCCGTCGAGACCGCGATCGAGCTGGGCGTCGCCGAGGTCATCGCCGACGTCGTCGAGACCGGCACCTCGCTGCGCAACGCGGGTCTGGAGGTCTTCGGCGAACCCATCATGAAGTCCGAGGCCATCGTGATCCGCCGCACCGGCGCGGACGCCGAGGAGCCCAAGGTGCAGCAGTTCCTGCGCCGCCTGCAGGGCGTCCTGGTGGCCCGCACGTACGTGATGATGGACTACGACTGCCGCGTCGAGCAGCTCGAGAAGGCCGTCGCGCTGACCCCGGGCCTGGAGTCGCCGACCGTCTCCCCGCTGCACAACGAGGGCTGGGTCGCCGTCCGCGCCATGGTCCCCGCCAAGGAGGCGCAGCGGATCATGGACGACCTGTACGACATCGGCGCCCGCGCCATCCTGACCACGGCCATCCACGCCTGCCGCCTCTGACCTCCCCCGGGAACATGTCCGACCTGCCTGCGCTCCCCGTCGTCTTCCGGCCGGGCCGCACCCGTGTGGTGCTGCTCACGGCCGGAGTGGCGATCCTCGTCGTCATCTCCGCCGTCGCGATGCTCCTGGAGCAGCTCGGTCCGGGGGAGCGGCTCAGTTTCATCCTCACCGGCGCCCTCGTGTTCTGGGTGCTGGCCCAGCTCGCCCGGGTGCGGGTGATCGCCGACGACGCCGGCGTCACCGTCGTGAACATCGCCAGCTCCAGGCGTCTGGCCTGGGCGGAGATCCTCCAGGTGAACCTCCGTCCGGGCGATCCGTGGGTGTTCCTGAACCTCAGCGACGGCACCAGCCTGCCCGCTCTCGGCATCCAGCCCGGCATCGACAAGCAGCAGGCGATCCGCGACGCGCGGGCGCTTCGGGCGCTCGCCGAGGCCCGCACGATCCGCGACCCCGAGACGCCCCCCGAGCAAGATCAGGGCTGACTCGGGGCCCGCTGCCCTGCCGCAGAACCCCCTGTCTTGATTAATCTGGTGACGGAGGCGCACCCTCGCGCCCCCGCCCCTGCTGTGCCCTGCCGGGCTCACGGGGGTTCCTTCTACCCGAGGAGTGACTCCCTCCGGCGATGGACGGTTCGTCCTGTAGTACCTGCGCCGCCCCCACCCGACCTGGTTCGGAGGCGGCGGCATCATGACCACCCCCTTGCTGCTCCTGGCAGCCGCGTTCCTGCTCATCCTCGCCAACGGCTTCTTCGTCGCCGCCGAGTTCGGCCTTGTCACGGTCGAGCGTCCGGACGCGGAGCGGGCCGCCGCCGAGGGCGACAGGCGAGCCGGCACGGTCGTCGAGTCGCTGAAGGAGCTCTCCTTCCAGCTCTCCGGCACCCAGCTCGGTATCACCATCACCTCCCTCGTGGTCGGCATGCTCGCCGAGCCGGCGCTCGCGGAGCTGCTCAGCGGCCCGTTCACGGCGATCGGCGTCCCCGAGGGCGCCGTCTCCGGGGTCGCCGTCGTCGTCGGCATGCTGCTGGCGTCCGCCGTGCAGATGGTGATCGGCGAACTCGTGCCCAAGAACTGGGCGGTGTCCAAGCCGTTGCAGGTCGCGCGTTTCGTCGCGGGCCCGCAGCACGTCTTCGCCCGCCTCTTCCGGCCGGTGATCGCCGCCCTCAACACCGTCGCCAACCGCCTGGTACGGGCCCTGGGGGTCGAGCCCGCCGACGAGCTGGCCTCCGCGCGGACCCCCGGCGAGCTCGTCTCTCTGGCCCGCCACTCGGCCCGGGCCGGCGCCCTCGAACAGGACACGGCCGACCTCTTCGTACGGACTCTCTCGCTGGCCGAACTGACCGCGCAGCACGTCATGACCCCGCGCGTGAAGGTCAGCGCCCTGCAGTCCACGGCCACCGCGGAGGACGTGGTGAACCTGACCCGGGCCACCGGTCTGTCCCGGTTCCCGGTATACCGAGAGAAGATCGACGAAATCGTCGGCATGGCCCATCTGAAGGACGCCCTGGCGGTCCCCGTCCACGACCGGCTGCGCACTCCCGTCGTCCGCATCGCCCGCCCGGCCCTGCTGGTCCCGGAGACGCTGCCGGTGCAGCCCCTGCTGGCCCGCCTGCGCAGCGAGCAGCCCATCGCCGTCGTCGTCGACGAGTACGGCGGCACGGCCGGCGTGGTCACCCTCGAGGACATCGTCGAGGAGATCGTCGGCGAGGTCCGCGACGAGCACGACGGCCAGGATTCCCCCGAACTCGCCGCCGCCCCGCCCGAGGAGGGCAGGCCCGCCTGGGACGTGGACGGCAGCTGTCGGGTCGACACCCTCCAGCGGATAGGCCTCGAGGTCCCCGAAGGACCGTACGAGACGGTCGCCGGACTCGTCGCCGACCTGCTCGGACGCATTCCCGCCGTCGGCGACCGGACGGAGCTGCCCGGCTGGCGGCTCTCGGTGCGCCGGGTCGGCCACTACCGGGCCGAACGGGTCCGGCTGGTGCGCACCGGCCAGGTCGTGGAGGTCGCCCGATGAGCGCCCTGCAACTCGTCTTCGCCGCGCTGCTCGTGCTCGCCAACGGCTTCTTCGTCGGCGCCGAGTTCGCGCTCGTCTCCGTCCGCCGCAGCCAGATCGAGCCGCTGGGCACCACGCGGGCCCGCCAGGTCCTCTACGGGCTGGAGCGCCTGCCGCAGATGATGGCGGCGGCCCAGTTCGGCATCACCGTCTGCTCCCTCACCCTGGGTGCGGTCGCAGAGCCGACCGTCGCCGAGCTGCTCGAGCCGTTGTTCGAGTGGGTTCACCTCCCGCACGGGATGATCCATCCGCTGGGCTATGTCATAGCCCTCGCGGCCGTGGTGTTCTTCCATCTCGTGATCGGCGAGATGGTTCCGAAGAACCTCGCCATGGCGGCGCCGGAGAAGACCGCGCTGTGGCTCAGCCCTGGCCTGGTCGCCTTCGCCCGGCTGTGCCGGCCGATCACGGTCGCGCTCGGCGCCTGTGCCCGGGGCATCCTGCGGCTCTTCCACGTCGAGCCCAGGGACGAGGTGGAGGCCGTGGTCACCAGCGAGCAGCTGAACCGTCTGCTGGAGGACTCCGGCCAGGCCGGTCTGCTCGGCCCGGAGGAGCAAGAGCGCCTGGAGGACGCCCTCGAGCTCGGTTCCCGTCCCGTCACCGACGTCCTGCTCCGACGCGAGTCCCTCGTCACGGTCGGTCCGGCGGTCACCCCGGGCGAGATCGTCGAGCTGACCGCCCGCACCGGCTACTCCCGCTTCCCCGTGGCCGCGGAGACCGGCGCCTTCATGGGCTACCTGCATGTGAAGGACGTCCTCGACCAGGAGGACTCCGAGCGGGCGGTGCCGCAGCAGCTGTGGCGTCCCATGACGACGCTCCGCTCCGAACTCCCGCTGGACGACGCGCTGACCGTGATGCGCCGGGCGGCGACCCATCTGGCGCAGGTCGCCGACGCCTCCGGCAAGGTCCTCGGCCTGGTCGCCCTGGAGGACGTGCTGGAACTGCTGGTGGGCGAGGTCACGGACCCCGCCCACCGCGAGGTTCCCGAGGTGCGGCTGACGGAGCCGAGGGCGAGCGACGAACCGGAGGAGGCCCTGGCGAGCTGACCGGGACCCGCCGGCCGGGCGGACGCGGTCCGGCATGCGCCGCCGCCGGGCCGGCCCGCCCCGGCGGCTCGGCCCGGCGAGTCGACAAGCCGACGAGCGAGCTGCCCGGCCGGCGTCGGCGCGGCGACCCGCGCCGGGGCGGCCCGCAGGCCCTTGTCAGGGCGCCGGATGCGTCAGATGGCCGACGGGTCCTGCGGCCCCCGCCCCGACAGCACCTCTCCGTAGGCCTGCATCAGGTCGGGCAGCCGCAGCGTCGACAGGTCGTCCCGGGTCAGCGCGCCCGGATAGGCCGACAGACGCAGGTCCCGGTAGGCGCAGCTCTTCTCGTACAGGGTGCGCAGAAAACGCCCGTTGCCGAGCTCGTCGATCCAGCCCTGGTCGACCACGTGCCCGGCGATCGAGCGCAGCTCGTCCAACGCCTCCTCGTCCCACGCGTCGCCGTTCTCCGCGGCCAGCACCTCTCCGATGGAGGTGAGTTCGAGAGGACGGTAGGAGGGGAAGTCGACACGGGTCGTGAAACGGGAGGACAGCCCGGGATTGGCCGCCAGAAGGCGGTCCATGCCCTCCGGATAGCCGGCCAGGATCACCACCAGGTGGTCCCGGTTGTCCTCGGCCCGCTTCAGCAGCACCTGCAACGCCTCGTCGCCGTACGCGTCGCCCTTGCCGTAGCCGGAGTTCGAGAGCGAGTACGCCTCGTCGACGAAGAGCACCCCGCCGAGGGCGGAGTCGATCAGCTCGTTGGCCTTCACGGCGGTCTGGCCGAGGTACTCGCCGACCAGGTCGGCCCGCTGGGCCTCCACCAGGTGGTCGCCGCCCAGCAGACCGAGGGCGTAGAAGACGCGGCCGAGGATGCGGGCGACCGTCGTCTTGCCGGTGCCGGAAGGGCCGGAGAACACGAAGTGCCGCTTCGGCGGCTGGACCGGAAGGCCCTGCCCGGTCCGCAGCCGCGCCATGTTGAGCTGCGCGGAGAGTGCTTTGACCTGGCGTTTCACCGGTTCCAGTCCCACCATGCGCTCCAGCTCGGCGAGAGCCTCCTCCAGTAACGCGGGATCGGTGGGACCGGCCGGCAGCGGTGACGACAAGCGGACGACGTGCTTCTCGCGCACCGACGGGTCGGTCACCGAGGGCATGGGCACGACGGGCGGCGGATCCGAGGGCTCGAGCCGCAGGTCGCGGCCCTCCGTGCCGAACAGCGGATCGAATCCGTCCGGCCCGTCCGCCGTGTCCTGCCCCAGCCCGGTGAGCGCGATCGCCGCCAGATCCGCCGTGTCGTCGTATCCGTCGCCCTCCGCGATCGCGGCGAGCCGCGCCGAGGTGTCCATGAACGCGGCGTCCACGCGGTGCACCGCCCGGTAGAGGGGGAGGGCGGCCGCGGAACGGCCGGTGCCCTCGTGCGCCCGGGCCAGCCAGTACCGCAGTTCCTTGCGCTGCGGCTGCTCGCTGCGGCAGCGCATCAGAGCCGCCGAGAGCAGCGGCTCGGCCTGGCCGTACATCTCCAGTCGCACCCGGGCCATTCCGCCGAACAGGCCGGCCTCGATGCACAGCAGCGGGTCGTCGAGCAGCGAGTCGGTGTACCGGACCAGCTGCTCCCAGTCCTTGACCAGGTAAGCGCGACAGGCGTGCAGAAAGCGGACCTGGTGGTCGGCGTCGACGGGCGGGAGCCCGGCGAGCGCCCGGTCCAGTTCGGGCACATGGCGACCGTCGAGCCAGTGCGAGGCGTGGGCGAGCAGCAGATCGCGGGGGCTCTCCAGGACCGGCTGCACCCACCAGCCCAGCCAGTACCAGGAGTTGAGGGTCCGGCGGTGCCGTGTGCGCTGCTCCCCGAACCGTTCGCGGTGGCGGAACATCCGCAGCAGCGCGGTCGTCGTGTCGACGCGCAGTGCGTGCAGTCCGAGCCAGCCGTCGGCCATGCCGGGATCGATCCGCACCGCCGTGCGGAACTCCTCCTCCGCCTGCGGATAGGCGCCCATGGTGTAGGCGTCCACGCCTCGAAGCCAGGCGAGGTCGGCGGGAGCCTCGGGGCCCTGCGTGCCGAAGTCCATCACGTCCCCCACAGACCGTGCCCCCGTCGGTATGCCGGCGGACGTCGCCCGTCGGCTGCCTTGGTCGAACCGCTGTGCCGCGGACCGGAGTTGCCAGGTGCGCGCAGCAGTCGCCCAGGTCGCACCGAAGGCATCGTACCTGCGGGAGAGGGGCTCGCCGTAGGGCGCCGCACAGGCCGTTCGACGCGGTGGAAGCAGACGGGGCGCATACCGCGCGGTGACCCTGGGTGAGCGGATCACGTCACGTCAGGTCCGAAAAGGGGCCCCGGAGCAGGGTCCGGACAGAACGAAGCCCCCGATCACGGGGGAACAACCGGGGGCTTCGCGTCCGAGAGCGGCTACGATCGCCGCGCATTGAGAACGTAAGACCTGTACGGGCCGCCGGTCAAGCAGAGTCGGAGTACTTGGCGAAGTTCGGACGCAAGGGTTTTCACAAGTTCACCACATCGCGGGCGGTTCCTCACGATGGGTGACATCGCGGTCCGGACCGGAACCCTTCGCAGGCCCCGGCAGTACCTCGTACCCCTGCTCCAACTGCCGTACCAGCAGGGCGGCGTGCGGCCGCGACGGGTCCTCGGCGAAGTGACGGACTTCGGCCGGAACCCACCCGTCCCAGAACGCGCGCTGCTCCTCTCCGTCACGCGCCCGGCCGCGTGCCCAGGACTCCTCGGGCGGCACCTCCATCCACAGCAGGCACCCCAGGTGCGGCCGCAGCGCGCGGCGGCCCGCGCCTACCCCCTCGACCAGCACGACGGGGGCGGCGGGCAGGGTGCGGGGCGGGCCGAACCGGTGGGCATGCCAGTCGTAGGGCGTGTACTGCGCGCTCTCGCCGCTGCGGAAGGGCTCGATCACCTGGGAGAGCAGGCGGCCGGTCCACGAGAACAGCTGGTCGTGGGACGCGATGTCGTCGAGGTGCAGCACCGGGGCGCCGTCCAGCGCCTGCGCCAGGCGTCCGGCGAAGGTGGACTTCCCCGAGCCGGCGTGCCCGTCGACGCCGATCAGACGCACCGGTCCGCAGGACGGCGGCAGACGGAGGAGCCGGGAGGCGAGCTGGCGGATGACGGATCCTGGGGGGTGGGCGGGGCCGAGGCCCATGGAGCGGCGGGCGGTGCGCCGGTCCTTCGGCGCGGTGATCCTTCGGTACGGGCGGTGCTTTCGGCGCGGTGATCCTTCGGTACGGCGGGTGAGTCTACGGGGAGCCGCCGCCGTCGGTGGGCCAGACCGATGGTGGTGGGCGCGGCACGGGCCCACCTGCTGGAAGCCGCGTTCGGCTCCCCTCATAGTGGCCGAACAGCCGCAGAGCGACACCGGGCTGTACAGAGTCGTACGGACCGCACAGACCCCCGGGAGTCTCCACCCATGAGCAGTCCCATGAGCCGAGCCACGAGCCGAGCCGCGAGCCGAGTCGAACAGCCGTCCCGCAGAACGGTCCTCGCTGCCGCGGTCGCCGCCGCGGTGGCAGGGGGACCGTCGCCCTCCGCGTCCGCCACGGAGGCGGACGGCACCGAGGCGACCGGTACCGAGGCGACCGGCGCCCCGGGCGCCGAAGCGGCGCCGGCCCGATCCGTCGACTACCGCGGCTGGACCACGTACGCCGACTGGCGCTCCGGCGTCGCCGAGGGCGCCCGTGCCCTGGCCGGGATCCGCCCGGGCGTCGCCATCGCCGCCGCCCCGCTCGGCGTCGTCGACCACACCGACCCGCACAGCAGGACGACCGCGTCCTGGGAGTACGCGACCTGGACGTCGCCCCTCCACCGGCTCGCCGTCCCCGCCACCGAGGTGATCGCCTCCTGGAACGCGAGCACACCCGCCGGCAGCTGGATCCAGGTCGAGATCGAGGGCACGTACTCCGACGGCACGGACACGCCCTGGTACGTGATGGGTCGCTGGGCCTCCGGAGACCAGGACATCAAGCGGTCCTCGGTCGACGGCCAGAGCGACGGCAGAAGCACCGTGTGGACCGACACGCTCGCGATCGACGATGCCGCGGGCGGTCTGCGTCTCGACGCCTACCGCCTCCGGCTCACCCTGTACCGCCGCCCCGGCACCGATGTCACGCCGACCGTGTGGCGGCTGGGGGCGATGGGCTCCGACGTGCCGGACCGCTTCACCGTGCCGGCCTCCGTGCCCGGCCTCGCGCGGGAACTGCGGGTCCCCCGCTACTCGCAGGAGGTCCACAAGGGCCAGTACCCCGAGTACGACAACGGCGGCGAGGCCTGGTGCAGCCCCACCTCCTCGCAGATGATCGTCGAGTACTGGGGCGGGCGGCTCACCGACGAGCAGCTGGCGTGGGTCGACCCCTCCTACGCAGACCCGCAGGTGTGCCACGCGGCCAGGCACACCTATGACCACCAGTACGCCGGCTGCGGCAACTGGCCGTTCAACGCCGCCTACGCGGCCACCTTCGAGGATCTGCAGGGCGTGGTCACCCGGCTCGGCTCCCTCACCGACCTCGAGACGCTCATCGGCGCGGGGATCCCGGCCATGACGTCACAGTCCTTCCTCAAGGAGGAGCTCACCGGAGCCGGGTACGGGACCTCCGGGCACCTGATGACCGTGATCGGCTTCACCGCCGGGGGCGACGTGATCGCCAACGACCCGTTCTCGGCGGACGACGCGACGGTGCGCCGGGTGTATCCGCGGCGGGAGTTCGAGAACGTCTGGCTCAGGACCAGGCGTCACAACGCGACGGGAAAGGTCGTCTCCGGCACGGGCGGCGTCTGCTACCTCTACTTCCCGGCGCGTCCCAGCGCCCGCCAGCGCCAGGCCCTGACGGCGGTGGGAATCCGGATGTGAGCAAGATCTCTGCCACAAAAGGCCCGGCGAGTGGCAGGGTGGTCGGATCGGTGGGGGGATCCACCAGTACGTCCGACTTCAGCGAGACACCATGACCGCTCAGACAGCCACTGCCACTCGCACCCGTACCGGCGGCCCGAAAACCGACGGTCCGAAGATCCTGGAGCACGCTCTGGGCTGGGTACTCGTCGCGGTCCTCGCGATGCTGGTCACCCAGCTCGGACTGCTCTGACGGGTGCGATCTGACGCACGGTTGACCTGACATACTGCGGATGTCCCGCCGACTGCCCGAGACCAGGGTCGAAATTGAATATCAGTGAACAGCGCGAAGTCGTGCGCCCCCGGGCGCGCGGCACCGAGCGCTCACTGGCGCGTCGCGCCGAACTCATCTCCATCGGGCGGAAGTTGTTCGCCGACACGTCGTACGACACGCTCTCGATGGACGACATCGCCCGGCAGGCGCATGTCGCCAAGGGGCTGATCTATTACTACTTCCAGTCCAAGCGCGGCTACTACCTGGCCATCATCCAGGATTCCGTCGCCGATCTGGTCACCTTCGCGGCGAGCGGCCTGGAACTGTCCCAGGTGGACCGGGTGCAGCGCACCATCGACGGTTATCTGCGCTATGCCGAGCACAACCAGGCCGCCTACCGCACGATCGTGAGCGGCGGCGTCGGCTTCGACACCGAGGTCCACGGCATCCGGGACGGTGTCCGTGCGGCGATGGTGGCGACCATCGCCGAGGGCGCGTACGGCCGCAGTGACGTGCCGCCGTTGCCGCGTATGGCCCTGCTCGCCTGGGTGTGCAGCGTGGAGGGGGTCACGCTGGAGTGGATCGACCGTCCCGAGCTCACCCGAGAGGTCATGGTCGAGCTGCTGGTGAAGACCCTGGGCGGCGCCCTGCGCGCCATCGAGGACCTCGACCCCGCGTTTCCGGCGCCGAAGCCGGCCCGCCGCGAGGGCTGACGGGCAGGGCAGGCGCACAGCGCGCACCGTCGGCGGGGCGCACGCACAGCGGCCCACCCGCCGACGGGGCGGACCCGCCGGGGCGACTGCTCAGGCGTGAGAGCTCACGCCCCTCCGGCTCACGCCCCTCCGGCTCACGGCCCTTCGGCCCCCGGCCTTTCGGCCCCCGCCCTTTCGGCCCCCGGCCCTCCGGCCCAGCCGTGACCTGCCCGGCGGGCCACCTGACGCCCTGGCTCAGCTCGCCGTTCGGCGGGTCATCGCCCGTCGCCCACCGGATCCGCGAGCCCGCTGAACTGTCCCCGCCGCACCTGCGGCGCGGTCAGCCGCACCCACTCCGGGTCGTGACGCCCCGGCAGGGTGCGGCCCCGGTCGGCCCAGGTCCGCAGCAGGTCACGGTAGATGGGCGGGTCCTGAGGGGGCGGCGGGGCCAGCGGAACCGATTCTGCGTGCACGGGCTCCGGATGCGTCGGTGCGAAGAGCTGGCGGTGACGCCCGGGAGCAGCCGAGTAGGTGGGGGTCATACCAGGGCAACGCGGGTCCGCGCGACGGAGTCACCGGCGCACAGGGGTGCGCGTGAGTTCGGGATGTGCCCCCGGGTCGCTGCGACGTCCGCGCAGACGTACTCCCGGGGGTGCCCGTCCGGTCGAGCAGGGCGCGCCGAACCTGCACCACGCCCTCCTGCCGGTCATGGTGCGGTCCCGTTACGGGATCGGAGCAGAGGGAGCGGGCGCGGGAGCGCCGCTCAGGCGGCCGCGCGGCGCATCACCGGGACGCGCATCGGGCGCGAACCCGGGCCGCCGACGTGCGAGAAGGGCTGCGTACGCCAGTCCAGTCCCTGAGGGAGCGTCAGCAGGAGTGCGGTGTCCTGCTCCTGGAGTTCCGCGGACTCGTCCGCAGGGCGGGCCTCGGCCGCCGTGCGCCCCGTGCCGGCGCAGACCGTGAGCCCGAACGGGTTCCACGGTGAGGCGCACAGCGCGTGCTCCGGCAGGCTCTCCTCGTCCGCGAGCAGCGCGATGGGCTGCGTGCAGTCCGGGCAGATCACCCGGTACATCTCGAAGGTGTCGTACGCGTCGAGGTGCTCGACGGAGTCACCTTCGAAGCCGTCGGCGTCGAAGGGTTCGACGCCCTCCGGCTCGGGCTCGCCGACGGACTGGAGCCGCTTGGGCGCGGTGCGACCAGGGCGCTTGAAACTCTGCATGTGATTCTCCCCCTCGGGCTGGGTCGTGACGGCAGTGCGGCCTCGACCACAGCAAGCACTTCCCAGCCCGTCCCGGCGGTAACCGCCGTGGCATCACTAAGCGTTCACGAGTGCTGTGGCTTTCGTCACATGCCGCTTGCAGGTGCCTCACACGCGAGCGCCACCCGGGCGGCGCCGTGAGCGTCACCCCGGTGATGCCCGGGTGGCGCGCGGGCCGCTCCGGACACATCACAAACGGGGTATGACCTGCGCTGTATAGGTATACGCGGAGATCGCGCTGCCTGTAAGTTCTTGCGTCATGGAGGAGCTGGACCGACAAATCGTGCAGCTGCTCGTCAAGGACGGGCGGATGAGCTACACCGATCTGGGCAAGGCCACGGGCCTGTCCACATCTGCCGTGCACCAGAGGGTGCGCAGGCTGGAACAGCGCGGCGTCATCCGTGGGTACGCGGCCGTCGTCGACTCGGAGGCCGTCGGGCTGCCCCTGACCGCCTTCATCTCGGTGAAGCCCTTCGACCCCAGTGCCCCCGACGACATCGCCGAGCGGCTTGCGGACGTTCCCGAGATCGAGGCCTGCCACAGCGTGGCCGGCGACGAGAACTACATCCTCAAGGTCCGCGTGGCCACCCCGCACGAGCTGGAGGAGCTGCTGGGGCGGCTCAGGGCGCTCGCCGGCGTGTCGACGCGCACGACGGTCGTCCTGTCCACTCCCTACGAGGCCCGGCCGCCGCGCATCTGAGGAGCACCCTGGCGAACAGCCGCCCTCCAGAGGCGCGAGACTGTTCCCCATGAGTGAGCACGCCCCCGAGCCGAAGACCGTCCTGCTCCGCCGAGGAGAGGTCCACAGCCCCGCCGATCCTTTCGCGACCGCGATGGTCGTCGAACGCGGCCAGGTCGCCTGGGTGGGCTCCGAGGGCGCCGCCGACGCCTTCGCCGGCGGCGTCGACGAGGTGGTCGACCTGGACGGCGCCCTCGTCACCCCGGCGTTCACCGACGCCCATGTGCACACCACGTCCACCGGCCTCGCGCTCACCGGACTCGACCTGTCCGCGGCCCCCTCCCTGGCGGCCGCACTCGCTCTGGTGCGCGAGTTCGCGGTGTCCCGTCCACGGGACAAGGTGCTGCTGGGCCACGGGTGGGACGCCTCCCGCTGGCCGGAGGGCCGCCCGCCCCGGCGGGCGGAACTGGACGAGGCCGCCGGCGGCCGGTCGCTCTACCTCAGCCGGATCGACGTCCACTCGGCCGCGGTGACCACCGCACTGCTGGCCCTCGCCCCCCGGGCCCGGGACGCGGCCGGCTTCGCCGACGACGAGCCGCTCACCCGCGACGCCCACCACACCGTCCGCGCCGCCGCGTTCGCAGCCGTGACGCCGGCCCAGCGTGCCGAGGCCCAGCGGACCGCCCTCGCCCACGCCGCGTCGCTCGGCATCGGCTCCGTCCACGAGTGCGCCGGCCCGGAGATCTCCTCCGAGGACGACTTCACGGACCTGCTGCGGCTCGCGGCCGAGACGTCCGGCCCACGCGTCGTCGGCTACTGGGCGGAGCGCGACGTGGACAAGGCCCGCGAGCTCGGCGCCCTCGGGGCCGCGGGAGACCTGTTCGTCGACGGGGCCCTCGGATCCCACACCGCCTGTCTGCACACCCCGTACGCCGACGCCGGCCACACCGGAGTCGCGTACCTGGACGCCGACGAGGTCGCCGCCCATGTGACGGCCTGCACCGAAGCAGGGCTCCAGGCCGGCTTCCACGCCATCGGCGACGCCGCCGTCACGGGCGTCGTCGAGGGCGTCCGCGCGGCCGCCGAGAAGGTCGGCCTCGCCCGGATCCGCGCCGCCCGCCATCGTGTGGAGCACGCGGAGATGCTGACGCCCGAGACCGTCGCCGCGTTCGCCGAACTGGGTCTCACCGCCTCCGTCCAGCCCGCCTTCGACGCCCTGTGGGGCGGCGAGCAGGGCATGTACGCGCAGCGGCTGGGCGCGGACCGGGCCAGGACCCTGAACCCGTTCGCCGCCCTGCTGCGGGCCGGCGTGCCGCTCGCCTTCGGCTCCGACAGCCCGGTGACCCCGCTCGACCCGTGGGGGACCGTGCGCGCCGCAGCCTTCCACCGGACCCCGGAGCACCGCGTCTCCGCGCGCGCCGCGTTCACCGCGCACACCCGCGGCGGCTGGCGGGCGGTCGGCCGCGACGACGCCGGGGTGCTGGTCCCGGGCGCGCCCGCCGACTACGCGGTCTGGCGCACGGACGAACTGGTGGTCCAGGCCCCCGACGACCGCGTCGCCCGCTGGTCCACCGACCCCCGTTCCGGGACCCCGGGACTGCCCGATCTGACGCCCGGGACCGACCTCCCGGTGTGTCTGCGCACCGTGGTGGGCGGCCGGACGGTGTTCGTGCGGCCGAGCGAGTGATCTCCCGGGGCGCCCCGGGAAAGATCACCCGTCCGCCCGTCGCCGTGCGATGCGGGCCCTCTCCCGGCTGACCTGCGCGTTGGCAGAAGACCCGCAGGTCGAACCGCTGTTGACAGCTGACGGCGGCGGGCCGGTAGGTTCGGCGGAGTCCACCACCGGACGCCCCGCCCGGGGAACATCCGCGCACTCGCCGCGGCGCCGCTGGGTCAGGGACGGTGTGCCGAACCGGCGCACGTCCACTGGCAGCCAGGCTCAGCGCCCGCGCCGCAGCGAGGGAACGTTCCGGCCGGTCGGGGAGGTGTGACCCGGGTGGGGCCCGGGTGCTCAGTAGACAACGGCTTTCGGTCGACCCGCAGCCAGCGGGTCCCGGGCCGGCCCGAAGGGCGCCGGGCCCCCATCCGCAGCCGCCCCCGCACGCGTGCGGGGTCTGGGCAGTGCAGGGACCGTACCTCTGGTGGGCCGGGTGCGTACATACGGGCCCAAAAGCACATTGCTACCCCGCTTCCGTGGTTCGACACCACCGTTCGAACGTCCGGTCACGTCATCGCAGGCTGGGGCCACTAAGGTGGTCTCCGGCGAACGGACATGAAGGGGCAGCAGTGAACGACGGCGACGAAACCCTCGCGGCACAGGACCGGGGGAGGACGTTCGGTCCGCTCGGCACGGCCTTGGTGATCATCCCGACCTACAACGAGGCGGAGAACATCAAGAGCATCGTCGGCCGGGTGCGGGAGGCTGTTCCCGAGGCCCACGTCCTCGTCGCCGACGACAACAGCCCCGACGGCACCGGGCGGCTCGCCGACGAGCTGGCCGCTTCGGACGACCAGGTCCGGGTGCTGCACCGCAAGGGCAAGGAAGGCCTCGGCGCCGCCTACCTCGCGGGCTTCCGCTGGGGCCTGGACAACGACTACGGCGTGCTGATCGAGATGGACGCCGACGGCTCCCACCAGCCCGAGGAACTGCCGCGCCTGCTCACCGCGCTCAAGGGCGCCGACCTGGTCCTCGGCTCGCGCTGGGTGCCGGGCGGCCGGGTCGTGAACTGGCCCAGATCCCGCGAGGTCATCTCGCGCGGCGGCAGCCTCTACTCCCGCCTGGCCCTCGACCTGCCCCTGCGGGACATCACCGGCGGCTACCGGGCCTTCCGCCGCGAGACCCTCGAGGGGCTGGGTCTGGACGAGGTCGCCTCCCAGGGCTACTGCTTCCAGGTCGACCTGGCCCGCCGCGCGGTCAAGGGCGGCTTCCACGTGGTCGAGGTCCCCATCACCTTCGTCGAGCGCGAGCACGGCGACTCCAAGATGAGCCGCGACATCCTCGTCGAGGCCCTGTGGCGGGTCACGGCCTGGGGTGTGGGGGAGCGGGTCGGCAGGATCACCGGACGGACCCCCGACCAGCCCGAGCGTCCGCAGACGCCCGCCAAGACGCACAGCGAAGGCTGATCGTCCCCTTACGCCGCTCTGAGCCGGGTCCGGGCACACTGGAAGCATGACGACTGGAGCTCCGACCCCCGCCTACCCGACCTCCGACCGGTCTGGCCGTCCCCAGCCGCAGCCCCGCCGCTCGCGACTGCGCACGTTCGTGCCCCTGGGCCTCGCCGCGTGGCTGGTGCTGGAGATCTGGCTGCTGACGACGGTCGCCGGCGCGTCCTCGGGGCTCGTGGTGTTCCTGCTCCTCGTCGCCGGGTGCGTGCTCGGCGCGGTGGTCATCAAGCGGGCGGGCCGCCGTGCCTTCCGCAACCTCAACGAGGCCCTGCAGCGGGGCACCGCCCCCAGCCGTGGGGGCAACGGCCTGATGATGCTCGGGGGGCTGCTCCTGATGATCCCGGGCCTGCTCTCCGACGTGGTCGGCCTGCTCCTGCTCCTCCCGCCGGTCCAGAAGGCGGTCGGCGCCTTCGCCGAGCGCAGGCTGCGCGCGGCGGCGGCCACCCCGGGCACCCTGGGGGACGCCTTCCAGCAGGCGCGCATCCATCGCCCCGACGGCAAGGTGGTCCAGGGCGAGGTCGTCCGGGACGACCGGTAGAACCCGCGGCAGACGGAGAATCCGCGCCAGACGCTCATACCTTCGGTCCGTCCGTCCGACCGGGACGGGCCCCTGCCCGTGTGGCCCACGCCCGCGGGCCCGCCTTCTCCGGCCCGCCTGCTAGGGCTCGCCCGCTCGGAATCGAAGCGCGCGGCGTCGGCTGCACGCACCGGCAACGGCACATGCCTACCGGTAACGGGCAGCAAGAACGCAGCACGAAGACCGCGGGCGCCGTACGCAACTTCACGTACGGCGCCCGCGGTCATTGGCGTGCGTGTTGTGCAGCCGGCCTCAGCCGTGCGGGGCCTATGCCGACTTGCGGCTGTCCCGGGGATGTACCGCAAGGTTCATCGCCCCGGACCGCAGAACGGCCAGCCGCTCCTCGAGGACCTCTTCGAGTTCCTCGCGGGTCCGCCGCTCCATCAGCATGTCCCAATGCGTACGCGCGGGCTTGGCCTTCTTCTCCTCAGGGCCGTCGCCGTCCACGAGGAGTGCAGGGGCTCCGCAGACCTTGCACTCCCACTCCGGCGGAATCTCCGCCTCGACCGAGAAGGGCATCTCAAACCGGTGCCCCTTCTCGCATGCGTACTCCACGGCCTGGCGCGGGGCCAGGTCGATGCCGCGGTCCGTCTCGTAGCTGGTCACCACGAGGCGCGTGCCGCGAAGAGCTCGCTCACTCATGAATCGTGCCTCCCGGGCTTGTCGCCCACAGGACAGGTGTCGCTGTCGTCGTCATCCGGTCAACGTCCGGTCGGCGGTAAAGATTCCCGTACCGAGCCCCGTTCCGGGTCGTGGGTCGCCGTCGTAGCCGCAGCCTTGTCAACCAGTGCAGTACCCACCGGCGCCCGGTTTGTCACATCTGAAAGGAGATGTCACCCAGCGTTTCGGCATCTTTGACGCGCAGTAACGGTACGCCTGGCAGGCCAAACGCGTACACTACCGCCCTTTCGCCCTGAGTGCTAAATCTTCTCGGGCACCGGGTTCCCCGCGTCGCCGATCGCCCGCCGCACGGGCAGCCGTGCGAGCAGCAGGAACCCGATGACGAAGAAGGCCACCAGGGAGACGATCGCGTCCCGGTAACTGCCGGTCAGCTGGTAGGTGAGGCCGAACAGCAGGGGTCCGAGCCAGCTCATGCCGCGGTCGCTCATCTCGTACGCCGAGAAGTACTCGGCCTCCTTGCCGGGCGGGACGAGATGGGAGAAGAGAGAGCGGGAGAGGGCCTGGCTGCCGCCGAGGACCAGTCCGATGGCGCCGGCCAGCAGGTAGAACGCCACCGGCGCTCCCGCCGGCAGGAAGTACCCGGCGCCCAGGGTGAGCGTCCACGCCACCAGCGATCCGAGGATCGTCCGCTTCGCACCGTACGCCCGGGCCAGCCGCCCCATGCCGAGCGCGCCCGCCACGGCGAGCACCTGCACCAGCAGCACCGCCCCGATCAGCGTGGCCTGGCTGAGGCCGAGTTCCTCGGAGCCGTAGACCGAGGCCTGGGAGATCACTGTCTGGATACCGTCGTTGTAGACCAGATAGGCGAGCAGGAAGGCGAGCGTCAGCGGGTGGCGGCGCATGTCGCGGACCGTCGCGGCGAGCCGGCGCAGCCCCGGAGCCGTCGCCTCCCGCACGACGGCCGGCCGGTCGCGCAGCCTCAGCAGCGGGATCACCGTGAAGGCGCCCCACCACAGACCGGCCGAGGCCAGACAGATGCGGACGGCGGCGGACTCGGACACACCGAAGGAGTCGTGGGCGAGGTAGAGCACCAGGTTCGCGACCAGCACCAGCGAGCCCGCCGCGTAGCCGAAGGCCCATCCCCGCGAGGAGACCGCGTCGCGTTCCCCGGGCGGGGCGATCTGCGGCAGATAGGAGTTGTAGAGCATCATCGCCACCGACTGGGCCGCGTTCGCCACGACGAGCAGCGCGCCACCCAGCAGATAGCGGTCGCCGCCGAGGAAGAACATGCAGGCGGTGGCCGCGGCGCCCACATAGGCGGCGGCGCCCAGCAGGGGCTTCTTGCGCCCGGACCGGTCGGCCGCGGCGCCCACGAGGGGCATCACGAGGACGGCGACGATCACGGAAAGGGAGACCGAGTAAGCGAAGAAGGAGCCGGCGCTGACCGGGATGCCGAGCGGATGCACGTACCCGTCGGCGTCCGCGGCGTTCTTCGCGACCGAGGTCAGATACGGGCCCAGGAACACGGTGAGCACGCTCGTCGAGTAGACCGAGCACGCCCAGTCGTAGAAGTACCAGCCGCGCTGCTCGCGCCGCCGCCCGGCGGCCTCGTCGGACGCCGCCGTCCGCACGGTGTCGATGTCCACCCGTGCCCTCGCTTCCCGCTCCCGGAACCCGCGCGCGGGCGGTGGGCCGAGGTCAGACCCAGACGCCCCGGTCCTGCATGACCTTGCGCAACGTGTCGATGTGATCGGTCATGATGCCATCGACCCCCAGGTCGAGGAGCCGGTGCATCCGCTCCGGTTCGTTGATCGTCCACACGTGCACCTGCAGCCCTCGCGCGTGCGCGGCGCGGACGAAGCGGCGGTCCACCACCTGGACGCCCGACCGGACCTCGGGCACCTGCGCGGCGACCGCCGACCGGCGCAGAGGCACGGGCACGCCCCAGGACCGCAGCCGCAGGTTGAGCACGCCCCGGGTGCCGTACGACGTCGCGAGGCGCGGGCCCGCCAGCCGCTGGGCGCGCCCGACGCGGGCCTCGGAGAACGAGCCGACGCAGACGCGGTCCCACGCGTCCGTGCGGTCGAGCAGATCGAGCAGGGGGTGCAGGGCGGGGTCCGCCTTGAGATCGATGTTCCACCGCACCTCGGGGAACCTCTCCAGAAGTTCCTCGAAGAGCGGCACCGGTTCCTCGCCGCCCACGCGCGCGCGGGCCACGTCCGACCACGGGAGGTCGGCGATGAGTCCCGAGCTGTCGGTGACCCGTTCGAGCGTCGCGTCGTGGAAGGCGACGAGCCTGCCGTCCCGGGTGGCGTGCACGTCGGTCTCGATATAGCGGTAACCCGCCTCGACCGCGCGCCGGAACTGCGCCACGGTGTTCTCCAGGCCGTCCGCGGCGCCGCCGCGGTGGGCGATCGGGATGGGCCGCGGGTGATCGAGGTACGGGTGGCGTCCGGAGCTGGTCACGGACGCAGTATCGCTCCCTGGGGCGTCCCTGCGGCAACGACCGTGCTGCCGGCCGCCGGCACGGGAACGGCGAACGCCCGCAGGAAGAACTGGGCGAGCGGGCCGATCGCGACCGCGTAGAGCACGGTGCCGACGCCGATCGTGCCGCCGAGCGCGAACCCGGTCGCGACGACCGCCACCTCGACCGTCGTGCGCATCAGACGGATCGAGCGCCCGGTGAGCCGGTGCAGTCCCGTCATCAGTCCGTCGCGCGGCCCGGGGCCGAAGTCGGCCGCGATGTACAGGCCGGTGGCGGCCCCGTTGAGCACGATGGCCGCCGCCATGAGGGGAACGCGCACGGTCAGGGCGTGCACCTCGGGGACGAGAGCGAGCGTGCCGTCCATCGCGACGCCGATCACCAGGACGTTGGAGATCGTGCCGAGGCCGGGGCGCTGGCGCAACGGGATCCACAGCAGCAGCACCGCCGCGCCGACCACGGTGGTCACGACTCCGATCGTCGTCCCGGTGAGTTCGGCCAGGCCCTGGTGCAGCACGTTCCAGGGCTCCAGACCGAGACCCGCCTTGACGAGCAGTGCCGAACTGGCGCCGTAGAGCGCGAGGCCGGCGTACAGCTGGATCAGCCGTCGCGGCAGTCCTCCCCGCGTCGGACGCCGCCCCGTCGGACGCCGGAGAAGTCCTGTGGTCTCCAAGAGGTGCCCCCCTGTGGTGTTAGTGGCCTGACTCGTGACACTCTGTGGCTGGGAAGTGCATGCCATCCATGGCCAATTCGGGGAAGGTGGACTGATATCCATGGCGCAGTGGACCTCGGCGGTGGGGGCCGCTCAGCTCGCGCGGCTGCTCAAGTCCCAGCAGGACCGCCCGGCGGGGCCGGGCTCGCGCCGGCCCCCCGCCTACCGGGCGCTCGCGGACGGCGTCCGGCTGCTGGTGCTGGAGGGCCGCGTGCCGGTCGCCGCGCGCCTGCCCGCCGAACGGGAACTCGCCCTCGCCCTGTCCGTGAGCCGTACGACCGTGGCCGCCGCCTACGAGGCGCTGCGCGCGGAGGGGTTCCTGGAGTCCCGGCGCGGCGCCGGCAGCTGGACGGCCGTCCCGGCGGGCAACCCGGTCCCGGCCCGCGGCCTGGAACCGCTGCCGCCCGAGGCCCTGGGCTCGATCATCGACCTGGGCTGCGCGGCCCTGCCCGCCCCCGAGCCGTGGCTCACCCGCGCCGTGCAGGGCGCGCTGGAGGAACTTCCGCCGTACGCCCACACGCACGGCGACTATCCGGCGGGCCTGCCCGCGCTGCGGACCATGATCGCCGAGCGGTACACCGCGCGCGGGATTCCCACGATGCCCGAGCAGATCATGGTCACGACGGGTGCGATGGGGGCCATCGACGCCATCTGTCACCTCTTCGGCGGGCGCGGGGAGCGCATCGCCGTCGAGTCGCCCTCCTACGCCAACATCCTTCAGCTGATGCGCGAGGCGGGTGCCCGTCTGGTGCCGGTCGCCATGGCGGACGGACTGGCCGGGTGGGACATGGACCGCTGGCGTCAGGTGCTGCGGGACGCGGCGCCGCGCATCGCGTACGTCGTCGCCGACTTCCACAACCCGACCGGCGCGCTCGCCGACGAGGACCAGCGGCGCCGGCTCGTGGAGGCAGCCCGATCAGCCGGGACGGTCCTGGTGGCCGACGAGACGATGAGCGAACTGTGGCTCGACGACGACGTCGAGATGCCGCGACCGGTGTGCGGCTTCGACCCCGCGGGGTCGACCGTGATCACGGTCGGGTCCGCGAGCAAGGCGTTCTGGGCCGGGATGCGCATCGGCTGGGTTCGGGCCGCCCCGGACGTCGTCCGCAGTCTCGTCGCCGCCCGCGCCTACGCAGACCTGGGCACGCCGGTGCTGGAACAGCTGGCGGTGAACTGGCTGTTCAGCACCGGAGGCTGGGAGCAGGCGGTGGAGCTGCGGCGCACCCAGGCCCGGGGGAACCGGGACGACCTGGTGGCAGCACTGCGCCGTGAGCTGCCGGACTGGGAGTACACCGTGCCCAAGGGCGGGCTGACGCTCTGGGTGCGAGCCGGGGGGCTCTCCGGATCGAGGCTCGCCGAGGCGGGGGAGCGGGTGGGTCTGCGGGTGCCGTCGGGGCCCCGATTCGGCGTCGACGGCGCCTTCGAGGGGTATGTACGGCTGCCGTTCACCGTGGGGGGCGCGGTGGCGGACGAGGCGGCCGCCCGCCTGGCCGCCGCCGCCCGCATCGTGCGGAGCGGGGGGACGGCGGGCGGCGAGGGGCCGCGCACGTTCGTGGCGTAGGGCGGGGGGTGCTGCCTTCGTGCGCCCGCCCGGCGCGCGGCCGGGCGTGCGGCCTCTACTCGGCGACCGCCGCTTCGGCGACGGCGGTTTCCGATGCCACGGTCGATGACGAAGCGGTGTCCCGGAGAACCGTCTGCGGGACAGCGGTCTGTGGGAGGGCCGTCTGCGGGGCGGCGGTCTGCGGGTCCGTGGTCGGAGCGGTCGCGGTCTTGGTGACCACGACCTTCGCGACGGAGGCCTCGACCGGCGCCGGCGACGGCTCGGTGTCGGCCGGCGCGGAGCGCGGCGGCAGCAGATCGAGCACGGCCTTCCGGTGCGCGTCGCTCGTCGCGTCGTCGTACGGGTCCGGTGTGGCCGGGACCTGGAGCCGGTGCACCGACCCCGAGCCCAGCCGGGCGTAGCCCCTCCCGGACGGCACGTCGTCCACGGGAGTGGTGTGCGGGGGAGCGCCGAGGACCGTCTCCAGCTGCTCCCTCGACGCCGGGCCGAGGACGACACGCGCGCGCGTGTGCTGTCGTACCGCTTCGCTCAGGGAGTCCAGAGCGTCGAACTGTTCGGCCACGACGACCGTGACGGCGGCCGCGCGGCCGTGCCGGAGGGGAAGCTGCAGCAGAGACTGCGGATCCCGGTGGCCCTCGGCCTCGGCCAGATGGGTGAAGACGGTGGGCCGGTCGAGGACGATCCACAGGGGGCGTTTGGTGTCCTCCGGCGCCGGTTCGCCGACCTGCCGGGCGCTGTTGGCGGCGATGAGCCGGCGCTCCGTCTCGCCCGCCGCCCACTCCAGGCCGGCCAGGGCGCCGGAGAGCCCGACCTCGACGCCCAGGACGCCGTCCCGGCCGGCCAGGCAGGCGTATTCACCCGTGCCGCCGCCCTCGATGACGAGCACGTCACCGTGCTGGAGGGCCTGCAGCGCGATGGAGCGCAGCAGCGTCGACGTGCCGCTGCCGGGACGGCCCACCGCCAGCAGATGCGGCTCGGTCGAGCGGATGCCGGTGCGCCAGACCACCGGCGGGACGTCGCGCCGGTCCTCGCCGAACGCGAGCGGCAGCGTGCGCTGGACCCCGGCGGGGTCGGTGAAGCCCAGAACCGTCTCACCCGGGGCGGTGACGAAGCGCTGGGCGCAGATGTCGGCGGGGAGCGGGGACAGCACGCTGAGCGTCAGTTCGTTGCCCTCCTCGTCCCAGACGAAGAGGTACTCCCGGCCGCGGCCGGACTTCGCGGCGAGCAGCTGCTCGATCCGCGCGCGCGGGCCGGGTTCGCCGTCCGGGAAGTACGCCGGGTAGCGGATCACGAGATGGGCGACGCGGCCCGAGTCGTCGAACTCCTGTGTGGGGAAGGCCTGCTCCCAGTCGCCGCCGTGGGCGTACAGGGGAGCGGGGTCGTCGGCCGTCGAGAAGTACGGGACCAGGGCCTCGTACAGCACTTGGAGCCGCTGGATCTGCGACTCGTCGGGGCCTTCGGGAGCCGTGGTGCGGTCCCTGCCCTGCCAGGCCGCCGCTGCCGCCAGGGTGATGACGGCGAGCAGCGGGCCGTACGGCACGAGTACGACGACCAGGATCACCGAGGCCGCCAGGAACAGCAGCGGCCCGCGTTTGTCCTTGGGCGTCTCGGCCCACCTGCGCCGCCCGGCCGAGGCCAGCCGGCGCAGTCCGCGGGTGATCGTGATCAGCGGATGGAGGACGTCGGTGGCGCTGTCGGCTGCCGTCCGGGCCAGCTCCCTGCTCCGGGCGATCTGTGCGCTGCCTGTGCTCAGGATGCGGGGGAGGGGGCGCCGGGCCACTTCTGTCTCCTGGTGGTGCGTACGGACGGGACGTGCGGCGTCAGAACTTGATGCCGCCGAGGAGGCTGGCCAGACTCTCGCCGCCGGCCATGATGCTCGGGGCGATGGCCGTGCTGGCCATGTAGAAGCCGAAGAGGGCCGAGACCACGGCGTGCGACGCCTTGAGTCCGTCCTTTCGGAAGAAGAGGAAGACGATGATGCCGAGCAGGACCACGCCTGACATGGACAGGATCATTTGGGTTCTCCTGGTTCGCGGGGGACAGTCACCATGAGTACTTCCAGGCTCACAGGATGTATCCATACGACAAAAGGTGCAACTGAGTGAAAAGCGGTCCTTTTCCCTCGGTTGGCGGAAGGTACGCAGGGCTGCCTGAGCAGGAGAATCGCGTCGAACGGGGCTGTTCGTGAGCTTCGCAGCCCACGCGTCCGGCCATGTTTGCGACGAGCCAGTACGCTGACGATTCACCTGAACGGTTGTAGCGAGAGGCGGACCGGCCGATGACTGAAGCCCCCGACCCCGAGGTCGTGGAGCTGGCGACCAAGATCTTCGATCTGGCCCGCCAGGGTCAGACCGAGGAGCTCGTGGCGTACGTCGACGCGGGTGTTCCGGCCAACCTCACCAACGACCGGGGCGACTCCCTCGTGATGCTCGCCGCGTACCACGGGCACGCCGACGCGGTCCGGGCCCTGCTGGCCCGCGGCGCCGAGGCCGACCGGATCAACGACCGTGGCCAGACCCCGCTCGCGGGGGCTGCCTTCAAGGGTGAGACGCATGTGATCAAGGCATTGTTGGAGGCCGGCGCCGACCCTAACCAGGGCACGCCGTCGGCCGTCGACACGGCCCGCATGTTCGGCAGAACGGAGCTGCTGGACCTGTTCGGCGCGCAGTGAGCCGACAGTCCCGAGCAGGTCGAGGGAATTTCCCGACCAGGTAAATCGACGACCACGGGGGAGGCGGTACAAGGCCGCCGGAAATTTCGGTCGCGGCAGGTAGAAGAGCCGGGTCATCATGACGTCGTGATTCACGGACGCGATGGCCGGGCAGGTGTTGCCGCACCGCGCGGGCCGTGACGCGGTCCGTATGGGCCACCGACGAGAGGCAGAGAGAAATGGTCTACAGCAAGCAGGAAACGGCGGGCGCCCCGACGTGTTGTCACGCGGCCAGGTAATGCACGTCCCCGGTTGCGTCGACGCTTGATGTGAGGCTGTTTCCCATGTTCGATCCGGTCATAGCGCCCAGCGGTACGCTGCTCGGCCTGCTCCAGAGAGGCCGCGGCGACGGCACGCTGCACGCGCTCACCGCTCCGCGAGCCGAGGCGCTCGCGGCGCTGAACCACTGTGTCCTGCGGGATCCCCGTCACGACTGGCAGGTGGAGAACCGCTCCCTCTACTACGCCCGTCTCTACCTCGACCTGCACGGCGAGCTGGACGAGATCGAGGCCCACCTCTTCGACGTCGAGGACGTCTTCGACGACGAGGAGTCACGCACGGGCCTCGCCCTGGCCGTCCTCGGCCACCTCGCCTCCTACGGCCGACGGGACGCCCTCGACCTGCTGCGCAGGTACGCCGCCTCGGGCGCCAACTGGGCCTGGGCCCTCGACGAACTCGCCCTGCGGGACGACGACGCCGGCCTGCGCGCCCTGGCGGTGCCCGTGCTGGCACGGTTCGCCACCGACGCCGAGGGCGAGGCCGAACTCGCCGCGGCCGTACGGGACGCCTTCGAGCCACGGCCCTGGCGGTTGTGGGCCGAGGATCCCCGGGAGTACGTCTCCACGCGGGTGCGTGCCGCCCACGAGGCCGGCTGTTTCGACCGCTGGCAACGGCAGATGAGTCCCAGCGGGCCCCGGCCCGGCTGGAGTGTCCAGGCCGTGTTCGAGTGGGCCCAGCAGGGCGTCGAACGCGGAGCCGCGCTCCATGTCCCCGCCGCCCGCTGCCTCTCCGCCGTGGCCGGCCCCGAGGACCGGCCCGAGATCGTCCAGGCGGCCAAGGACGGCGACGAGGGGGCGCGATGTACAGCTCTGCGCTACCTCGCCGACTGCAATGATCCCGACGCCCTGGTCCTCGTCGAACAGGCCGTCGCGACCGGCCCGGTCGCCGTGGTGGAGGCCGCCGTCGACGCCTTCGAACGGATGCGCAGCGTCGCCGCCGTCGACCGGGCCCGCGGCTGGGTCCACCGGCCCGACGCCCTCGGCGCCGCCGCCGGCCGCATGCTGGCCTGCCGGGGCGGCGTCCAGGACCGTGACCTGGTCCTGGGCGCCCTGCGCGAGGCCGTTCGCGGCGAGGGCTGCGACGCGCCGAGCCTGTGGACCCTCGTCGACGGCGCCGGACGTCTCGGCATCGCCTGCGCGGCGCCCGTGCTGCGCCACATCTACCGCGAGACGGCCTCGTCCCATCTGCGCGGACGCTGCGCCCGCGCACTCGCCGCCACCGACCCCTCCTACGCCACCGGGTTCGCCGTCGAATGCCTGTGGGACTGCGAGGAGGGCACCCGCGAGATCGCCGCCCGGCACGCCGAGACCGGTGACACCCGGGTCGTGGAGCGCCTGCGCCGGCTCGCCGCCGACCCGGCCGAGGAGGCCGAGGTCCAGACGGCCGTGCGCAGCCGGATCGGCCCGGACGCGACGTCCGCCATGTGAACGCCGGGAAGGCCGCCGCCCGATGCGCGTCCGGCGGCGGCCACCGGGCAAGGGACGCGAGCGAGTCTGCCGGGCCCCGACTCCTCCGGGGCGGGCGCGAGATCCGCGCGCAGCATCACCGAAGGACGTGCTCGCGCAGGCACCCACAGGCACGCAAGGACGTGGGCAGGCACGCCCGCCCAGCCGGCCGTGGTCGGGCCGTGAGCGGCTGAGCGCGATGGACGACCGTCGACGCTGTCACCCCGCCGCATCCGCCCTGTCGCCGAGGCCGACCGCGCCGTAGCGGTCGTCCCGGCGTCGTGGGGCCGCCCGAGCGGCAGGATCGACCCGAACGGACCTTCCTTCGTCGGCTCTCCGACGTCGCGGCGCCCTGCCGCGTCACCGTCGCCGTACGGCCACGAAGCGGACAGGGGTACCCGGCGCGGCCTGGGCGGCGGCCGCGAGGTCGGCCGTCCGGACGACCCCGATCACCGGGTAGCCGCCGGTCGTCGGATGGTCGGCCAGGAAGACCACCGGCCGGCCGGCGGGCGGTACCTGTACGGCGCCCAGGACCATGCCCTCGCTGGCCAGCTCCCCGTCCAGGGCCCGCTCCAGGACGGGCCCCTCGGTGCGCAGGCCGATGCGGTTGCTCGCCGAGGACACATGGAAGGTCCGGGCGGTGAAGGCGTGCAGCGCGTCCGGGGTGAACCAGTCGTCGCGGGGGCCGAGCGTCACCCGCAGGACGAGTTCGGCCGGGGGCGCCGGTTGCGGGGCGACGTCCACGCGCGCGTGCGGGGTGCGTTCGCGCCCCAAGGGCAGCACCGTGCCGTCCGTGAGCGGCGTGGGCCCGAGGCCCGAGAGCAGGTCCGTCGACCGGCTGCCGAGGACCGCCTCGACGACGATGCCGCCGGCCACCGCCACATAGCCGCGCACTCCGCGGATCGCCGGCCCGACGTCCAGCACCGCACCGGCGGGCACCCGCACGGGCGCGCCCCAGGCGGCCGGGCGGCCCCCCACGGTGACCCGGCACGGGGCCCCGCCGACCGCGACCGTCACGTCGGAACGCGGTGCGAGGGCGCAGCCGGTCAGCGTGGTCTCCAGGACGGCCGCGTCGGGCGGATTGCCCACCAGCCGGTTGACCAGGGCCGCCGCGGGCGCGTCGAGCGCACCGGAACGCGGCACGCCGAGATGCGCATGCCCGGGCCTGCCCCGGTCCTGAACGGTGGTCAGCGCCCCGGCGCGGACGACCGACAGCGCACGGTCGCTCATGACCCGTCCTCCGGCACGAAACGCACCCGCGTGCCCGGCGACAGCAGTGCGGCCGGCACGCGCGCGTGGTCCCACAGCACCACCTCGGTGGTGCCGATGAGCTGCCAGCCGCCCGGCGACGCCCGGGGGTACACGCCCGTGTACGGCCCCGCCAGCGCCACGGACCCGGCCGGCACCGCGGTCCGCGGGGTGGCCCTGCGGGGGACGTCGTAGCGCGCGGGCAGGCCCGTCAGATACCCGAAGCCGGGCGCGAAGCCGCAGAACGCCACCCGGAACTCGGCGGCCGCGTGGATACGGGCGACCTCCCGCTCCGGAACGCCCCACCGGGCGGCGACCTCGGCCAGGTCCGGGCCGTCGTAACGGGTCGGGATCTCCACGACCGCCTGTTCGCGCGGGGGAACGGCAGGCACGTCCGCCGCGGCGAGCTCGGTCGCCGTCCGGCCGGGGTCGGCCAGGCCGTCGAGGAGGACGGTACGGGCCGCAGGGACGATCTCGCGGGCGCGGATCAGGCCCGCCGCGCGCCGACGCACCAGCTCGGCGTGCAGGGCCTCGGCCTCCGCCCCCGACGCCACCTCGACCAGCAGTGCGTCGTCGCCGACGGGCAGGATGCGCATGCTCATGCGAAGGCCTCCACCCGCACGCCCGACTCCTCGAGCCCGCGCCGCACCCGCCGGGCCAGGTCCACCGCACCCGGCGTGTCCCCGTGCAGGCACAGGGAACGCGCGCGGACGTCGATCTCGGTCCCCGCCTCGGAGGCGACCCGGCCGGCGCGGGCCAGGCTCACCGACCGCGCGACGACGGCGTCCGGGTCGGTGACCACGGCCCCGGCCCGCCCGCGCGGCACGAGTGTGCCCCGCTCGGTGTACGCGCGGTCGGCGAAGGCCTCCGGGACGGCCGGCAGCCCCGCCGTGCGGGCCAGCTCCAGCAGCCGGGAGCCGGGCAGCCCGAGGACGGGCAGCGCGGCGTCGGCGAGGAGCACTCCCTCGACCACCGCGCCGGCCTGTTCCTCGTCGTGCACGACCCGGTTGTAGAGCGCGCCGTGCGGTTTCACGTACGCCACGCGCGCGCCCGCCGCCCGGGCGAACACCTCGAGGGCGCCGATCTGGTACGCCACCTCGGCGGCCAGTTCGGCGGCCGGCACGTCCATCGCGCGCCGCCCGAACCCGGCCAGGTCCCGGTAGGACACCTGGGCGCCGATCGTGACTCCCCGCTCGACGGCCAGTGCACACACCCGCCGCATGGTGACCGCGTCCCCGGCGTGGAAGCCGCAGGCCACGTTGGCGCTGGTGACGACGGACAGGAGCTGCTCGTCGTCGGTCAGCTGCCAGCGGCCGAAGCCCTCGCCGAGGTCGGCGTTCAAGTCGATCGCGGTCATCGCGGTCATGATTCCTTCGTACCTCCTTCTCAGGCCACGCGGTACTGCTCGTCGCGGGCGTCGGTGAGGAACATCTGTCCCGGGGCGTGGGTGAGGGCGAACGGCGGGCGCGACGCCGTCACCGCGGCCTGCGGGGTGACGCCGCAGGCCCAGAACACCGGGATGTCGTCCGGCTCGGAGTCCACCGGGTCGCCGAAGTCGGGGCGGCCGAGGTCGACGATGCCCAGTCCCGAAGGATCGCCGCAGTGCACGGGCCCGCCGTGCACCGCCGGGAGCAGACTGCTCTCCCGGATCGCCGTCGCCAGGTGTCGCGGCGGCACCGGCCGCATGGACACCACCAGGGGCCCGTGCAGCCGTCCCGCCGGGCGGCACTCACGACTCGTCACGTACATCGGAACGTTCCGCCCCTGCTCGACGTGCCGGATCGGGACGCCCGCCCCGGACAGGGCCCACTCGAAGGTGAAGCTGCAGCCGATCACGAACGACACCAGGTCGTCGCGCCAGTACGCGCGCACGTCCGTCGGCTCGTCGACGAGCTCCCCGTCCTCCCACACCCGGTAGCGGGGCAGGTCGGTGCGCAGGTCCGCGCCCTCGGCGAGGACGGTCGTCCAGGAGCCGGCGTCCGTGACGTCGAGGACGGGACAGGGCTTCGGGTTGCGCTGGCAGAACAGGAGCATGTCGTACGCCCAGTCCGCCGGGACCGAGATCAGGTTGGCCTGGGTGTGCCCGGCCGCGACCCCGGCCGTGGGACCCGCCAGGCCCGCCCGGAAGCGGGACCTGGCCGCGGCGGGGCTCCACGCGTGCGCGTGCTCCTCGGTGAGGGCGACGGGACGGTCCGCGCTGCTCGGCGGACGGTGCTCCCGCGTGAGGGTCGGTCGGATCATTCCAGTTCCTTTCCGCGCGTCTCCGGCAGCCCCAGCAGTGCCAGGGCGGCGATGGCGTATCCGATCGCGCCGAAGACCAGCGCGCCGCCCACGCCCCAGCTGTCGGCCAGGAACCCGACCGTCGTGGGGAAGACGGCGCCCACGGCGCGGCCGGTGTTGTAGGTGAAACCCTGACCCGTGCCGCGCAGGGCGGTCGGATACAGCTCGCTCAGATACGACCCGAAGCCGCTGAAGATCGCCGACATGCAGAACCCGAGCGGGAAGCCGAGCACGAGCAGCAGGGTGTCCGCGCCGCTCGGGATGTTCGCGTACGCCAGGATGCACACCGCCGACAGCAGGGCGAACAGCCAGATGTTGCGGCGCCGGCCCAGCCGGTCCGTGAGGTATCCGCCGGTCAGGTAGCCGAGGAAGGCGCCGGAGATCAGGAAGGTCAGATAGCCGCCGGTGCCGACCACCGACAGGCCGCGCTCCGACTTCAGATAGGTCGGCACCCAGGTCGCCAGGGTGTAGTAGCCGCCCTGCACGCCGGTCGAGAGCAGTCCCGCGAACAGCGTCGTCCGCAGCAGCGGCCCCCGGAAGATCGCCGGGAACGAGCCCCTGTCGGCGCTCCGCGCGCGGGCGGCCTCGGCCTGCGGCGCGTCCTTCACCCGGCGCCGCATCCACACCACGAGCAGAGCGGGCAGCGCGCCCGTCCAGAACATGATCCGCCAGGCCATGTCGTCGCCGAAGAACGAGAAGACGAGCGTGTACGCCAGCGCCGCGAGGCCCCAGCCGACGGCCCAGGAGCTCTGGATCGCGCCGAGGGTGCGGCCCCGGTGCTTCGCGCTCGCGTACTCGGCGACCAGGATCGCGCCGACCGCCCACTCGCCGCCGAAGCCGAGCCCCTGCAGGGAGCGGAAGACCAGCAGCGTCTCGTAACTGGGCGCGAAGCCGCAGGCGACGGTGAAGACGGCGTAGGTGATCACCGTGATCATCAGTGCCCTGACCCGGCCGATCCGGTCGGCCAGGACGCCCGCCACGGCGCCGCCGACGGCGGAGGCGACCAGCGTGACGGTGGTGAACAGGCCCGTCTGGGCGCTGTCCAGACCGAAGTACGCCGCCAGCGCCACCATGCTCAGCGGCAGCGTGAAGTAGTCGTAGGAGTCGAGGGCGTAGCCGCCGAACGCGCCGGCGAAGGCACGCCGGCCGCGCGGTCCGAGCGCCCGCAGCCAGGCGAACGCCCCGTTGTCCGGGGTGTGTTCGGCGGTGGCGTCGAGGGCGTCGGCGGCTGGGACCGGTGAGGGAGGAGTCGTGCTCATGGGCACCTCGCTGAGGGATGACGGACGGTGCTGAGAGGTGAGCCGTGCCGTGCGTGAGGCGGGCCGCCGCGGTGGGGACGGGCGGGCCATGAAAAGAAGGTAGAGGATCGTTGAACGATCCTTCAATACCCCTGTTGTCTCGTTCTTCTGTCTGCGATTGAATTCCGGGCATGGCAGAGCAGCTGGCCGGACTGGCCGACGACCGCGCCCTCCTGGGCCGCACGAGCACGGCCGAGCGGGTGTCGGACATCCTCAGGAGTCGCATCGCCGAGGGCTACTTCCCGCCGGGCACACGGCTCTCGGAGGACAGCATCGGCGGGGCGCTGGGGGTCTCCCGCAACACGCTGCGCGAGGCGTTCCGGCTGCTCACGCATGAGCGCCTGCTCGTCCACGAGCTGAACCGGGGGGTGTTCGTCCGGGTCCTGACCGTGCAGGACGTCGAGGACATCTACCGCACCCGCGCCCTCGTCGAGTGCGCCGTCGTACGGGGGCTGGGCGAGCCCCCGTACGCGCTGGACGCCCTGCGGGCGGCGGTCGCCGAAGGGCAGACGGCGACCCTCGAGAACGACTGGAAGGGACTGGGCACCGCCAACTTCCACTTCCACAGGGAACTGGTGGCCCTGGCCCAGAGCGCGCGCACCGACGAGCTGATGCGCAGCGTCTTCGCCGAGCTGCGCCTCGCCTTCCACCTCGTCGAGGACCCGCGCCGGCTGCACGAGCCCTACCTCCAGCGCAACCGCCAGATCCTGCAGGCCCTCGAGGCCGGCGACAGGTCCGAGGCGGAGAGACTGCTCGAGGTGTACCTCGCCGACTCGCTCGAGCGGGTGGTCGAGGTCTACCGGCGGCGGGTGGGCGAGGACTCCCCGCACGACGGCCGAGGCCCTCTCGCGGCTCCGTGACGACGGTCGCTCTGCGTCGTTTGGGTCGATGTCAGACCGAGGACCTAGTCTGTGCAGCGTGACTTCGCCTGCTTCGACGGACCGTGTTCCGCCCCAGCTCAGCGCGGCGCCCCGCCCCGCACCGGGCCCGGCAGCCGACGAGGGGCTGGCGCGGCGGCTGCGTGCGCTCGCCTGCACCGCGCCGATCCACGACCTCGACGCGCGCAAGGCCAACCTCGCCGGTGAGTACTCGGTCTACGGCATGGCGGAGATCGCCCTCGCCGCCATCGACCTCGTCACGCTGAACATGGACTTCGACACCGGCGCCGACCACGACCAGATAGTGGCCCGACTGCTGCCGCGCATCGCCGCCCAGGCGCCCCGGCGACCCGTCGCCGAGCACGAGCGCGTGGCCCGCTGGGTCCTGGAGAACCTGATCAACGTGGGCAGCGTCGACCGCGGCTTCCGCGCCGCCTACGGCACGTTCGCGCCCGACGGCACCTATGTGCGCCGCGACTACGACTTCAAGCTGATCGAGGAGGTCCCCGGCTACGGCGGCGTGGTCTACCTCCGGACGACCGACGAGGCCGTCAACGTCCTCGTCGGGGCCCTGGACACCGATGTCACCAGCGCGCAGATCGCCGCCGAGGTCAAGCTCGAGGTACTGATCCGCCGCGGCCGTCTCGCCGACGCCCAGCTCGCCGCCGAGCAGGCCCGCTACCGCACCGTGCAGTACTCGGAGACGCTGCGCCGCGCCCTGGAGGCCACCCGGCGCAACGTGCGCGCGGTGGACTGGCTCAACGCCGTGCCCGACATGATCGCCGAGGCCCTCGACCACGTGGCGGACCGCTACCGCCACGAGAACGCGATCCTCACCAACATCCGCAAGGCCCGCGACGAGATCGAGGACGCCGAGAACAAGCGGCGGGCCGCCGAGCTCGTCGACATCGTCAAGGACTGCATCCGCCGCCACACCCAGCTGCAGTCCCGGCTGCTGGAGGCCGGCCCGCTGTTCCGCGCCGAGCAGGACCGGCAGGCCTTCGCCACCCCCATGACCTCGTCGGGCATAGACCTCTACGGGCAGCTCGTCACCCCCGTGCTGCCGTTGCCGCTGGAGCAGGCCGTCCGTGTCACCGACGCGTTCTTCGCCCGGGGGACCGGTCTGCGCACACCGGGAGCCGTGCGGATGGGCGATCTCGTCGACCTGCTGCTGACGCCGCCGGTGGAGCGCGAGCACCTCGGCGCGGAGATGCCGGAACCGGATCTCATCGCCACCCCGGACGACAGCCGGTTCAGCGAGGAGCAGCTCGCCGCCGCCAAGAACCTGCTCGACCTGCCCGCGGACGCCCCGCGCCGGTTGTCCGGGCTGCTGGCCGAAGCGCGACGGGCCGACCCCGAACTGCCCTATCTGGTGGCCCTGCTGGCGGTACACGCGGCCAGCCCCGCGGTCGGCACCGCCTACCGGCAGGGCGAGGAGAAACTGCTCTTCGCCGTCGACGACGGGACCGAGCTGGACGACCCCGAATTCGGCGGGGCCGACCTGATCGTGGGCATGGCGCTGCTCGACGCCGCGGGGATGGCGGCGGACCGCACGGAGGCGGCATGAGCCGGACCGGCCGCCGCATGCCCGAGCCCATGCCCACGCCCATGTACACGCACACGCACACGCACACCGAGGAGCCGAAGCCGTGACCGAGCACGTCGAGTGGAGCGACACGGAGGCACCCGCTCCGGCGGCGCACACCGCCGTCACCCCCGCCGACGCCGCCGACGCGGCGCGGCTCGTCGCCTTCGGGCTCCAGCCCAGACTGCAGCCCGCGCGCGACCAGGAATACGCCGAGCTGCTGCGGCGCCACCGCGAGGACCCGGCCTTCGCGCGGCTCGCCGACGCCGTCGCCGCAGGGCTGGGGCTGATCGTGCTGGAGGTGTCCCCGCGCGCGGGGATGGCCGTCACCGCCGCCGAGGACTCGGTCTTCGCCGTCCGCATGGGCGACTACGCGCGTCGTACGTCCGCCGACGGCGGCGACCGCTTCCTGCACGGCCTCGCGCACCTCGCCGTCGCCGCGATGGCCTACCCGCGACCCGAGGACCTGGCCGACGACGGCTACATCGGGCGGGTCAGCGTCAACGGCGTCGACGCCTTCGTACGCCAGGCCTGCCGCCGGCTGGAGGAACGGGCGGAGCAGCAGGGCGAGAACACCGACCCCGCGAGCGACGCGCCCGGCCTGGAGGCCGCCTGGCGGATCTGGGCCAGACGCAGCGCCACCGGCGCCACCAAGGACGCGCGCAGACTCGCCGGTTCCACCACCGGCATCGTCGGCAAGGCCGTCGCCTTCCTCACCGACTCCGGCTTCCTGCAGCGGACCGGCGACGACAGCGGCGGCACGTATCGGACCACCGCCCGCTACCAGCTCCAGGTACGCGACATGGCAGGCGCCGCCGCCATGGCCGAACTGCTGGAGCTGGGAGTCGTCCCGGTCACCGACGGCATCCCCACGCTGCTGCCGGCCGAGGAGAGCGACGACCTGGAACTGGTGGCCGACGCCGGGCTGCCGTTCCACTCCTGAGGCGCCGCCCCTCTCCTGAGGGCGCCTCAACCCCCCTGTTCTGCCGAAGACTTACGAGAGTCCGCCATGTACGAGCTGTCCCGGGTCCGCCTCTACTCCATCGGCCCTGCCGGTGCGCGCTATGCCGACACCGTGCTTGACCTGCGGGGCGTCGGCGACGTCGTGCCCGACCCCGCTCCCACCCAGGCGGAGTTCTTCGAGGAGGAACCGGTCGGCCCGCCGCGCCGGCCCGCCCCCGCGGGCGTCCTCTTCCTGGAGAACGGCGGCGGCAAGTCCGTCCTGCTCAAGCTGATCTTCTCCGTGATGCTGCCAGGCCACCGCAACACCCTCGGCGGCGCCAGCTCCGGTGTGCTGCGCAAGTTCCTCCTGGCCGACGACTGCGGACATGTGGCTCTCGAGTGGCAGCACGTGCTCACCGGCGAGTGCGTGGTCGTCGGCAAGGCGAGCGAGTGGCGCGGGCGGCAGGTGTCCAACGACCCGCGCAAGTTCGCGGAGGCCTGGTACTCGTTCCGGCCCGGGCCCGGGCTGAGCCTGGACAACCTGCCCGTCGCCGAGGCCACCGCCGTCCGCCCGCCCGTCGAGGGCGCCTCCGGCGCGCAGGGCCGCCGACGCACCATGAAGGGCTTCCGGGACGCCATCACCGAGGCCGGAAAGGCGTATCCGCACCTGGAGGTGCACTGGGAGGAGATCCACGACCGCTGGATCGAGCACCTCGGCGAACTGGGCCTGGACCCGGAACTCTTCCGCTACCAGCGGGAGATGAATGCCGACGAGGGCGAGGCCGCCGGCCTCTTCGCGGTGAAGAAGGACTCCGACTTCACCGACCTGCTGCTGCGCGCGGTCACCGACACACGCGACACCGACGGACTCGCCGACCTGGTCAGCGGCTTCGGCAACAAGCTCGGCCGGCGCGCCGAGCTGATCGCCGAACGGGACTTCACCGCCGGGTCGGCGGACCTGCTCGGGCGGATCGTCGACGCCGCCGGGTCGCGCTCACGCGCGCGCGAGGTCCACGCCGCGGCCGAGCGGCGCACCCGCGCGCTGGCCCGCCGACTGTCCGCCCGGGGCGTACGGGAGAAGACGCGGGCCGGTGATCTCGCCCAGCGGGTCACGGCCGCCGCGTACGCCGTCACGCACTCCGAGGGCGCACGGGAGCGCAGTGCCCTGATCGCGGCCGAACTCGCCTTCCGGCACGCGTCGCTGGCCCTCGCCGCAGCGGAGAAGTCCGCCGCCGCGCAGAAACGCGAACTCGCCGACGCCCGCACCCTGCACTCCGCGTGGCAGGCCGCCGAGGCCGTACTGCGCCACCGGGCCGCCGCCGACCGCGTCGCGCGCGTGTCCGCCGCGATCCAGGAAGCAGAACGGGACGCCGCCCCCGCACTCGCCGCCCGTGCCCGGGCCGCCGTCGACCTCGTCCGTGCCCTGCACGCCGCCGCCGACAGCGCCGAGACCCTCGCCAACGAGGAGGAGGAGCGCTCGGCCGCGCTCCAGGAGGTCGGCGAGTCCGCCCACCGCGACGCCACGTCCGCCGCGACCGACGCCCAGCGCGCCCGCAGCGAGGTGGGGCACCTGCGCCAGCGGCTCTCCGAGGTCGAACAGGAGACCGCCGAAGCCGTACGCGCAGGCTGGCTCGACGACAGCGCCCCCGACGCCGACCCGGCCCGCGCGGCCCTCGCCGCCAGCGACGCCGAGAAGACGGCCGTCGCCGCCTGGGACACCGCCCGCGAAACCTCGGCACGGGCCGCCGAGCACGCGCGCGAGGCCGCCTCGGCCGAGTCCCGCGCCGAACTCACCGCCGCCCGGGCCGCCGACGCGGCCACAGGCGCGGAGCGCTCCTACGAGGCCGAGCGGCGGCTCGCCGAATCCCTGGCCGGCGAGGAACGCCTCGCGGAACTGCTCGGGCTGACCGGCCGCGGAGCTCGCCCCCGCATCCCCCAGCCCCGGCAGGACGGCGAGCCGGACGACGGCTCAGCGCTGACCCCCGAGGACCTGGACCGCTGCGCCGACGAACTGCGCGAGCTCCTCGACGACGCCGTCTCCTCCGCGGAACGGCAGCTCTTCGACCTGCGGACCGCCGCCGCCGACGACTCCCGCATCCTCGGCGCCCTGGGCGACGGCGGACTGCTGCCGCCCGGCCCGGACGTCCTCGCCACCGTCGAGTTCCTCGGCGAGCACGGCATCCCCGCCCTGCCCGGCTGGCGCTACCTCGCCCAGGCCGTCGACCCCGCCGACCACGCCCGTGTGCTCGCCGCCCGGCCGGAACTGGTCGACGGCGTGATCATCACCGACCCCGGCTCCCACGCACGCGCGCGTGAGGCGCTCGGCGCCGCCGCACTGCTGCCCCGTTCCGCCGTGGCCGTCGGCACCGCCGCCGCCCTGCTCGCCCCGACCCCGCCGGTCGACTCCGGCGGCGGTCCCCTGAGCGAGGTCTTCCTCGTCCCGCCGAACCCGGCCATGCACGACGAGCACGCCGCCGACGAGGAGCGGCAGGCGCTGCGCGCACGGGCGACCGAGCGCGACGAGGACATCCGCCGTCTCGCGGGGCGGCTCGCCAAGGACCGGGAACTGTCCGCGCGCCTCGCGTCCTGGCGGGCCGGCTGTCCGGCCGGGCGGCTCGCCGAGCTGGCCCGGGCCGCCACGGAGGCGCGCGCCTTCGCCGAGGAGTCCGAGGCCGAGCTGGCCGAGGCGCGCGGAGTGCGCGCGGAGGCCGAGGAGAGCGCCGCCGAGGCCGCCCAGGCCCGCGACGAACACCAGGAGGCCGCGCAGCGGGCCAGACGGGCCGCCGACGCCCTCGCCGGACTCGCCTTCCGGCTGCGCGAACGCGCCGGCTGGCAGGTCAAGGTGCGCGAACTCGCCGACGAGGCAGCCGAGTCGGAGGCACGCGCACAGTCCTGCCTCGAGCGCGCCAGGGCCGCCGACGAGGACCGGCGAGGCGCCCAGCGGGCCGCGGACGACGCCCGCCGCACCGCGCGTGCGCTGCGCGCCGAGCGCGCCGAGATCGCCGGCGCCCCCGACGACGTCCCACAGGACGGGACGGCCGAGCCCACGGCGTCCCTGCCCGCGCTGCGCGAGGCCTACCGGGCCGCGTCCCTGCTGTACGAGAAGGTCGGCGTCGGCGCCGACCTGCGCGCCGAACAGGCCCGGGCGGAGAGCGACGAGAGCGCCGCCCGCACCGAACTGGACCGGCTCAGCAACAAGGTCCGCACCCGCGCCGAACATTTGCTCCAGTCGCCCGACGGCTCCGACGGACCCTCCCGGCAGGCCGCCGCGGCACGAGCGGAGGAGCTGGTGCAGCTCCTGGAGACCCGCATGTCCACCGCCAGCGAGCAGCTCGGGCGGCTGCGCGGCGAACACGAACGGCTCGCGCCCGAGGACGGCGAGGCGCACACCGAGCTGGCCGAGGAGCTCCGGCCCCGCGACGCCGAGCACGCCCAGGCGCTGCTGCGCACCGCCACCGCCGAACTCGCCGCCCGCGCCGAGGCCTTGGAGCAGTCACGCGAGGCGCATGCCGAACTCCTGGCCGCCCACCGGGCCGCCGAGGACGCGGCCGGCGGCTTCGACGAGATCGCCGCGATGCTCCGCGACCTGCTGCGCGAACACGGCCCTGAGGAAGAACGGGAGGAGCCGGAGCCCTACCCCGGCGTCCTGGAGGAGGCGCGCAGGTCGGCCGCCGAGGCCCGCCGCTCCCTGCGCGGCTGCGCCGCCGACCTCTCCGCCGCGGAGTCGTCCGTACGCGAGGCGAGCGATGTGCTCGTCCGGCACGCCAACTCCACACGTTACGAGCAGGTGCGCACCCCCGCGCGTCAGCAGATCCGCGAACTTCCCGCCTCCGCGCTGCCGGAGCACGCGCAGAAGTGGGCGGACGCCTTCGCTCCCCGGCTGCGCGTCCTGACGGACGAACTGGCGCAGCTGGAGCGCAACCGGGACTCGATCGTGGACCGTCTGCGGGGGCTCGTCGAGTCCGCGCTCGCCACTCTGCGCTCGGCCCAGCGGCTCTCCCGGCTGCCCGAAGGGCTCGGCGAGTGGTCCGGACAGGAGTTCCTGCGCATCCGCTTCGAGGAGCCCGACCAGGCGACCCTCGTCGAGCGGCTCGGCGAGGTCATCGACGAGGCGACGCGCGCGGCCGTGAAGAAGAACTCCGACCTGCGGCGTGACGGCATGTCGCTGCTGTTGCGCGGGGTCGGCGCGGCCCTGCAGCCCCGAGGCGTCGCCGTCGAGATCCTCAAGCCGGACGCCGTCCTGCGGGCCGAGCGCGTCCCCGTCGGACAGATGGGCGACGTGTTCTCCGGCGGCCAGTTGCTCACCGCAGCCATCGCCCTGTACTGCACGATGGCGGCCCTGAGGAGCAACGACCGGGGCAGGGACAAGCACCGGTACGCCGGCACGCTGTTCCTCGACAACCCCATCGGGCGGGCCAACGCGACCTATCTGCTGGAACTCCAGAGGGCGGTCTCGGACGCGCTCGGCGTGCAGCTCCTCTACACCACCGGCCTGTTCGACACCACGGCCCTCGCGGAGTTCCCGCTGGTCATCCGGCTGCGCAATGACGCTGACCTGCGGGCGGGCCTGAAGTACATCAGTGTCGAGGAGCATCTGCGGCCAGGTCTGCCGCAGCAGGCACCGGCGGCGGACGGCGACGCGGTGCAGGCGCACAGCGAGATCACGGCGACGCGAATGTACAAACGGCCCGCACCGAACGCTGGTTGACCAGCTGTACGGCTCGAGGAGAACCGCAGGGCACGCCCTCCCCGGCCCGGGGAGGGCTCTCGGCCTCAGGGGTGAGACAGCTGCCCGGCGCCGCTCTGCCTGCGTATCCGCTCCTGCGCCCGCTCGGCGGTCCGTTCCTGTCGCCGGGCCCTGCGCTGCTCGCGTCGCAGGGCACGCGCGGTGCTGCTCGGCGTCGACACCACGCCGTTGCGCTGGTTCCACACCTGTCGCGTCACCCAGACGTCGAGCGCGCCCCAGGTGGCCAGCACCGTGCTGACCACACTGCTGATCACCATGGGGAACGCCAGCCAGGACCCGGCCAGCGTGCACAGGAAGGCGACCATCGCCTGGATCAGCGTCACGGCGATGACGAGCACCGCACGCACGGCCGCCGTACGCACCGGGTCGGGCATGCGACGCCGCTTCGCCGGCTCCTCCACCCACAACGGCCGGTAGACGACCCGCCCTTGTCGCGCGGAGGAGCCGCCACCGCCACCGCCACCGGTGGCCGCTGGGCCGCCCCGGTCTGTCGACCCGCCCGCGCTCGCGGTATGCGCCGGCTGTTCCGCCCGCACCTGCCTGTTCCGACTGGCGGCATCCGATGCCACAGGGTCCCGCAGCGCCGTACCGCCCGCCGCCGCACCGTCCTCGGACGCCTCACGCCGCTCCGCCGTGCCCATCACCGTGTCACTCCCCACCGCCGGCAGTCCGCTCGCCTCCGGGTCGAAGACCCGGCTCCCCAGTGGCTGCCCGGCTTGCGCTGATGTACGCCGCCCAGGTGCGGCCCACGGCTCGTGTGGCCGATTCCGCCCCCAGCTCCCATGGAGTAGGACGATCGACGTGCCCTGATTGTTCCCTCGTTGCGAAAAATTCTGGCCAACTCATGCGCGGAGTCGACCGGATCCGTCCGGGCCCGGGACGCATGATTCGGGGCTGTCATCTCCCGTAATTTTCGGACAACATGCCATGTCTCGCCCTCGGTACGGAAGTTCAGGTTCCGGACGCCTCTTCGAGTTAACTGTGTGTCGGTAGTAGGCTCTCGCCGTTTGTTGACGCACATGCGTACCCCCGACCGGTGGGGGTTCGAGCTGGGGGAGGCCATGCGCTTTCGCGGGAAGTCGATCCGCCGGAAGATCGTGGCGCTGCTTCTCGTGCCGCTGGTGTCCCTGACCGCCGTCTGGGGCTTCGCCACGGTACTCACGGGTCGCGAGGCGAGTCGGCTGTTCACCGTCTCGGCCGTCGTCGAGAAGGTCGGCTACCCCCTCGAGGACACCGTCCGCGTCGTCCAGCAGGAACGCCGTCAGACCCTCGTCTACCTCGCCGACCCCCGCGCCTCCGACGCGCTGACCGCGCTGCGGCGCACCCGGACCTCCACCGACGAGGCGCTCGCCGAGATCCGCAGGAACGCGAAGGACCCCGACGTCCGCGACGTCCTGGACCAGGACGACGGCGAAGGCCTCACCGTGGTGCTGGACGGGTTCGACGGCATCGACTCCCTGCGCCGGAGCGTCGAGGAGCGCAGCGTCACACGGACCCAGGCGCTGAACCTCTACACCCAGCTGATCGACCCCTGTTACACCCTGCTGTCCAAGCTGGACGTGGTCGACAGCGTGGAGATGGACAAGCAGTACCGGGCCCTCGTCAGCGTCGCCCGCGCGCGTGAACTGCTCTCCCGGGAGGACGCGCTGCTCGGCTCCGCCCTGGTCGTGGGCCGGCTCCGCCGCGAGGAGATCCGTGAGGTCTCCGACCTCGTGGCCCAGCGCGAGGTGATCTACGAGATCAGCCTGGCCCAACTGCCCACCGCGGAGAGCCAGCGCTACGAGGCCTTCTGGAAGAACGCCACCACCGCCACCCTGCGCACGGCCGAACAGGCCGTCATCGGCGGCACGTCCGGCGACCTGCCCCGCGGTGTCAGCGCCCGGAACTGGGACACCGCGGCCGGAAACGTCCTCGCCGAACTCGGCGCCCTGGACGAGCAGGCCAACGACCGCTACCAGGACCGCGTGCGGCCGGTGGCGATCGAGGTCATCGTCAAGGCGGTCGTCGCGGGCGTCTTCGGGCTGATCGCCCTGCTCGTCTCCCTCGTCCTGTCCGTGCGCATCGGCCGCAGCCTCATCCGCGATCTGCGCCAGCTGCGACTGGACGCCCACGAGGCGTCCGGCGTGCGGCTGCCCAGCGTGATGCGCCGTCTGTCGGCGGGCGAGCAGGTCGACGTGGAGACCGAGGTGCCACGGCTGGAGTACGACAAGAACGAGATGGGCGAGGTCGGCCAGGCCCTCAACACCCTGCAGCGCGCCGCCGTCGAGGCGGCCGTCAAGCAGGCCGAACTGCGCTCCGGGGTCTCCGAGGTGTTCGTCAACCTCGCCCGCCGCAGCCAGGTGCTGCTGCACAAGCAGCTCACCCTGCTCGACACCATGGAGCGCCGCACCGAGGACACGGAGGAGCTCGCCGACCTCTTCCGCCTCGACCACCTCACCACGCGTATGCGCCGACACGCCGAGGGCCTGGTCATCCTCTCCGGCGCAGCCCCCTCCCGGCAGTGGCGCAAGCCCGTCCAGCTCATGGACATCGTGCGCGCCGCGGTCGCCGAGGTCGAGGACTACGAACGCATCGAGGTCCGCCGCCTGCCCCGCCTCGCGGCGACCGGCCCGGCCGTCGCCGACCTCACCCACCTGGTGGCCGAACTCCTGGAGAACGCCACGGTGTTCTCCCCGCCGCACACCGCCGTCCAGGTGTTCGGCGACCGGGTCGCCAACGGCTTCACGCTCGAGATCCACGACCGTGGCCTCGGCATGGCGCCCGAAGCGCTACTGGAGGCCAACCTCCGGCTCGCCGAGACGCCGGAGTTCGAACTGTCCGACACCGACCGCCTCGGACTCTTCGTGGTCAGCCGGCTCGCCCAACGACAGAACGTCCGTGTCTCCCTGCAGCCGTCGCCGTACGGCGGTACGACCGCCGTCGTCTTCATCCCCGACGCCCTGCTGACCGACGACGTCCCCGACACCAACGGCATCGGGTTCCGGCTCGACCGCCCCCGGCCCCCGAAGGAGGCAGAGCCGGCCGAGTCCCGCAGGCCCGCGCTGTCCCCGGCCGGGGCGCAGCTCCCAGGCCTGCAGGTCTCGATGCTCGACGGCCCCGTCGAACTGGAGTCGCCCGTCGACCTGAACGCCCTCGGCGGCTTCCCGGCCGTCCTGGACGACGAGGACGACCACGGCGGGCTGTTCCGTCCCCGCCGCTCGCTCACCCGCGACGACGACCCCACTGCCCACGTCGCCGACCACTCCCGCGCACCGGCCGCCGGCCTCGGTGACCCGGCGAAGCCCGCCGACGACCCCGCCGGCCCGGTCCCGCTGCTGCCTGGCCGTCGCACGCCCAAGCTGGTCAGCTCGCACGGCCGTCCGGTGCCGGAACCGCGGCCGCTGCGTGCCGACGCCGACCCGGAGCCCCCGGTCCGGCCGGGCTCCCGCCGCCCGGCGGACGAGGGTCCGGCGCCCCTGCCGTCGCGCCGCCGCGGCACGACGGCGCAGATCCCCCGCAGCGGCGGCGCAGCCGAGCGCCCCGCCCTGCCGGAGCATCCGGGGCGCGGCCCGGCACAGTCCTCCCAGCCGCCCGGGCTTCCCCGCCGGGTCCGTCAGCCATCGGCATCGCAAGGCGACCCCGACGGCGCCGTAGGAAGCACGGCCCCGGCCGCCGCCCCGACGGGCGACACCGGCGCCGCGGGGGCGGGAGCGCTGCCCCGGCGCGTGCGGCAGGCGAACCTGGCGCCGCAGCTGCGGCAGGGCCAGGCCCCCCAGGCGCCGAAGTCGGCCGATCCCGCCGACCGTGACGCCGACGAGGTCCGCAGCCGTATGGCCTCGCTCCAGCGCGGCTGGCAGCGCGGCCGCGTAGAGAACGCCGCGGGCGACGACGCCCACAGCGGCACAGCACCACGAGGAACGACAAAGGGGGACGGTCGATGACCGCACCGAAGGCGACCGACCAGACCACCCACAACGGCGAGCTGAACTGGCTCCTCGACGAACTCGTCGACCGGGTCGCCGGCATCCGCAAGGCGGTCGTCCTCTCCGGCGACGGCCTGGCGACGGGGGTGTCCAAGGACCTGTCGCGGGAGGACGGCGAGCACCTGGCCGCCGTCGCCTCGGGATTCCACAGCCTCGCCAAGGGCGTCGGCCGCCACTTCGAGGCCGGCAGCGTCCGTCAGACCGTCGTCGAACTCGACGAGGCATTCCTGTTCGTCACGGCGGCCGGTGACGGCAGCTGCCTCGCCGTCCTCTCGGACGCCGACTCGGACGTGGGCCTTGTGGCGTACGAGATGACGTTGCTGGTCAAGCGGGTCGGCGTACATCTGGCCACCACCCCGCGCACCGATCTGCCCTCTGGCGGGTAGTGAGACGGCATGAGCACAGACGGTCACGGAACAAGTCACTGGTTCGACGACGAGGCCGGACCGGTCGTGCGTCCGTACGCCATGACGCGCGGCCGCACCACCAGTGCGGTCCAGCATCGCCTCGACCTGATCGCGCTCGTCGTCGTCGAGCCGCATGCCGACGATCCGGACGCGGACTCCTCACTGTCCCCCGAGCACGTGGACATCGTGGACCTGTGCCGGCAGGCGCCGCAGTCGGTCGCCGAACTGGCCGCCGAACTCAATCTGCCCATCGGCGTGGTGCGGGTCCTCGTCGGTGACCTCGTGGACGCCGAGTTCGTCCATGTGAACCGGCCGGTGCCTCCGGCCGAACTGCCGGACGAGAGTATTCTGCGCGACGTGATCAACGGCCTCCGAGCGCTGTGAGCAGCACCGAAGTGAAACGCGGACGACGACGTGACCGGCTGGCCGCCATCGGCCGGCCCCTGCGGCGGAGCACCCCCCAGTCAAGCCATCGAGCAGGAGAAGCAATCGATGATCTTCGGGCGTTCTGAGCGCGGCGAGCCCCCGGTCGAGCCCGTCACGCTCAAGATCCTGGTGGCGGGCGGTTTCGGCGTGGGCAAGACCACCCTCGTCGGTGCCGTCAGCGAGATCAAACCGCTGCGCACGGAGGAGTACCTCACCGAGGCGGGCCGCCCGGTCGACGACACCACCGGTGTCGAGGGCAAGCACACCACCACCGTGGCCATGGACTTCGGGCGCATCACGCTGCGCGAGGACCTGGTGCTCTACCTGTTCGGGACACCGGGCCAGGAGCGCTTCTGGTTCATGTGGGACGAGCTCTCCGAGGGGGCGCTGGGCGCCGTCGTGCTCGCCGACACCCGCCGGCTGGGGGAGTGCTTCGCCGCCGTGGACTACTTCGAGCGGCGCTCCATCCCCTTCCTCGTCGCCGTCAACTGCTTCGAGGGCGCCGCCCGATACCCGGAGCAGGACGTGCGCGGGGCCCTCGACCTCGACGACGACGTGCCGGTGGTGCTGTGCGACGCCCGCGACCGCAGGTCCGTCCGGGACGTCCTGGTGGGAGTCGTCCAGCACGCCATGGACTTCGGCGCCGAACGCCGCCAGACCGTCACCACCTGAGAGCCGGCCGACCGGCTCGCCGAACGGCTGTGCCGGGTGGCGGCGCCTCGACGGCCCGCGCTCCCGCGACGGCCCCGGCGCGTCACCCGGCGCGGGCGCCGGCGCCGCGCGGCCGTCCCTCATCGCACCGCGACCACCGCCGAACCGTGGCCGAACAGCCCCTGGTTCGCGGTGAGGGCGACACGGGCGCCCGCGACCTGGCGATCGCCCGACTCGCCCCGCAGCTGCCGGGTCACCTCGCACACCTGGGCGATGGCCTGAGCCGGCACGGCCTCCCCGAAGGAGGCCAGCCCACCGCTCATGTTCACGGGTATGCGGCCGCCCGGCGAGGTCGCGCCCTCCCGCAGCAGCTTCGCGGCCTCACCGCCGCCGCACAGCCCCAGATCCTCGTACCACTGCAACTCCAGTGCGGTGGAGAGGTCGTAGACCTCGGCGAGCGACAGGTCCTCAGGGCCGATGCCCGCCTCCTCGTAGGCGGCTCGGGCGATCGACGCCCGGAAGGGCTCGCCGGCCGGCTCGACCCCCGCCGCCGAGTCGGTCGCGATGTCCGGCAGATCCAGCACCGTGTGGGGGTACCTGGGCGTCACGGTGGACACGGCTCTGATCCGCACCGGGTCGGTGACACCCCGTCGCCGGGCGAACTCCATGCTGGACAGCACCAGCGCCGCTCCGCCGTCCGAGGTCGCGCAGATGTCCAGCAACCGCAGCGGATCGCAGACCACGGCGGAGGCGGCGACCTCCTCCGCCGTGACCCGCTTGCGGTAGCGCGCGTTCGGATTCAACGCCCCCACGGCCGCGTTCTTGACCTTGACCTGCGCGAAGTCCTCCAGAGTGTCCCCGTGCACTGCCATCCGCCGACGCGCGTACAGCCCGAAGTACGCCGGGTTGGTCGCGCCGAGCACACGGAACCGCAGCCAGTCCGGGTCGTCCCGACGGTCGCCTCCCGCGGGCCGGAAGAACCCCTTGGGCGCGGCGTCGGCGCCCACCACGAGCACCACGTCCGCCATCCCGGCCAGGATCTGCGCCCGCGCGGTGTCGATCGCCTGGGCCCCCGATGCGCAGGCCGCGTACACACTGGTGACCTTGGCCCCCTGCCACCCCAGGGCCTTGGCGAACGTGGCCCCGGCCACGTACCCGGGATACCCGCCCCGCACCGTGTCCGCGCCCACGATCGAGCCGATCTCCGGCCAGTCCACCTCCGCGTCCGCGAGGGCCGCACGCGCCGCCCGCACGCCGTACTCGACGAAGCTGCGCCCCCACTTCCCCCACGGATGCATCCCCGCGCCCAGCACCGCCACGTCCGCTGTCATCCCGCCACCCCCGTAGGCCGCCACCACCAGGTCGTCCAGGTCGTCTCCGGTTCCTCGTCGAGCACACCCGGGACGACCTCCACCTCCATGCCCACCGCCAGTTCGGCGACGGTGATCCCGGGGACCGCCTGTCCCAGCACCACGATCCGCTCGGACTCCAGCTCCACAGCGATCAACGCGTACGGCTCCCACGGAAGTTCCGGATCGGTCACGTACGGTGACGGAGGCCGGTACCGGCTGTCCGTGTACGACCAGACACGTCCGCGCCGCGACAGCGGGATCTCTTCCAGGTCACCGCCGGGACAGCCCGGGTTACGGCAGTACGTGTCCTCACGGGGGAAGAAGACCGACCGGCACGCCGCGCAGCGCGTCCCGAGCAGCCTGAACCCGTCTCCCTCCCCGGTGAACCACCCGGCGACCACGGGCGTGCGTGTACGTGACAAGAATGCCTCCCGAACACGGAATCTGACGGAACGTCAGATTGTGCCACGGTCACCCGTGATTGGGCAGGGACAAGGCAGGACGTGGACTTCAGAGGTCCGGGCTCCCTCCGCCCCGCTCCTCACGCGCCCGCAGCGCCCCACCGCCCCGTACACCCCTCTCCGCAAGATCGGATACGCTCCGCCGCGTGTCCGAAACTCTGCACCCCACTTCGAACTCCGCGCGCGACTCCCACTGTTCGAGCTGCGGGGCGCCCTACGGGGAGGGCGTCACCGACTGGCCCCGCACCTGCCGGGCCTGCACCGCCGTGGCCTACCGCAACCCGCTGCCGGTGGCCGTCGCACTCCAGCCCGTGTACGACACGAAGGGCACCGCCCTGGTCGTCATCACCCGAACCATCGCTCCCGCGCGCGGAGGCATCGCCCTGCCCGGCGGTTTCATCGACGACCGCGAGGACTGGCGGCAGGCCGTCACGCGCGAGCTCAGAGAAGAGACCGGCATCGACGCCGCGCCCCGTGACGTGCGGCTCGCCGACGCCATGAGCTCCCCCGACGGCCATCTGCTGCTGTTCGGACTCCTCCCCGACCGCCCCGCCGACCGGCTGCCCGCCTCCGCCGCCACGGACGAGACCGAGGGCTGGCACCTCCTGCGCCGAGCGGAGGAGGTGGCCTTCCCCCTGCACACGCTCGCCGTACGGGCGTTCTTCGAGGGCCGCTACATCTGAGGTCCGTCCGGACCGCCGTCAGTCGAGCCCGCGTACGCGCACCGGGCAGGACGGTGCGTGCACGCCGTCCTCGCCCTCCCGCTCGACGACCACCCGAGAACCCTTCCAACGGGCGACATACCGCTCGATCTCCGGCTCCCGCCGGCCGTCGCCGGGGTCCCGCACCACCAGGCCGCCGCCCGTCCGCCCACGGGCCGGCGCCCACACCTCCAGCTCCAGTTCACCGCCGTCCCCGCGTACCGGCACGACGGCCCCCGCGCGCGCGAGCACCGGGATGCGCGACAGCGGAGCGTCCAGCATCACCCGCCCCGGCCCCCGGTAGGCCCGCCCCGTCGCCGTGTCGTACCAGTGCCCCCTCGGCAGCTGCACCGGCCGACGGTCGATCCCCGGCGCGAGCACGGGCGCGACCAGGAGGCTCTCGCCCAGCAGGAAGGCGTCCTCGCTGTCCCGCAACGCCCGGTTCCCGGGCGACCCCCACCACACCGGGCGCACATAGGGAGCACCGGTCAGCCGGGCCTGATGCGCCAGCGTCACGAAGTACGGAAGCAACCGCCGGCGTCCGACGAGCGCCACGCGCACGTGCTCCAGCACCTCCGGACCGAGCTCCCACGGCTCCCGCAGCTCCACCCGCGGATGTGCATCCGTGCGGAACAGCGGCAGATAGGCGCACAGCTGCAGCCGCCGCAGATACAACTCGGGCGTCGAATCGCCGCCGAGGCCGCCCACGTCCGTCCCCGAGTACGGCACCCCGCACAGGCCGAGCCCCATCACCAGGGACAGGGAAGCCCGCAGCCCCGGCCAGCCCGGGGCGACTTCACCGGACCAGGCGCCGGCGTACCGCTGCAGACCCGCCCAGCCGGACCGCGAGAGGACGAACGGACGCTCGTCCGGAGCCAGCTGCCGCAGCCCCTCGTAGGCCGCCCGGGCCATGCACAGCGCGTACACGTTGTGAGCCTCCCGGTGATCACCGCCGCGCCCCTCCAGCGAGTGCCGGGCCGACCGGGGCAGCGTCGACTCACCGAACGCGGTCAACGACGCCGGCTCGTCCATGGCGTGCCAGAAACCGGTGAAGCCCTGCCCCAGGCGCTCGGCGTACAGACCTCCCCACCACGCACGCACCCGCGCGTGCGTGAAGTCCGGGAACACCGACTCCCCTGGCCCCACGACACCCTCCACGAGCCGCCCCGACGGCTCCCGCACGAACGCGTCCTCGGCGACTCCGGCGTCGTACACCGCACTGCCCGCCTCCGCCCGGACAGCGGGAGCGACGACCGACACCAGCCGTATCCCGTCCTGACGCAACTCCTCGGCCAGCACCGGCAGTTTCGGGAAGCGGTCCTGGTCGACCGTGAAGACCCGGTTCTCATCCGTGTGGCCGATGCCCAGGTGCACGGCGTCGAGCGGCAGCCCGTGCTCGCGGTAGCCCGCGACGATCTCGCGCAGCTCCTGTTCGCCGCCCCGCCCCCACCGCGCGTGATGGTGACCGAGCGCCCACGCGGGCGGCACCGCCGGCGGACCCGTCAGCGACGCCCAGACGAGGAGTACGCGCGCGGGGGTGCCCACGATCACCCAGCAGCGCAGCGGACCGCCGTCCATCCGCACCTCGCAGGCGCCGGGCCGGTCGTGCCCGGACCCCGCCCCTTCCACGCCCTCCCGAAGCGTCACCGTCCCGTCCCACGACGTGTCGTGGAAGACCAGATGGGTGGCGGCGTCGGCCACCACCAGGTGCACCGGCATCGTGAGGTGGAGCGGATCGTCCCCGCGACCGAAGGCGTGACCGGGATCGGTGTTCCACAGTCGGTACGACCCGTCGCGCAGCCGGGGCCCAGAGGCCCTGGCGCCGAGACCGAAGAAACGCGCGTCCGCAGCCACCTCCGAGCGCTGCAGCCAGCGCCCCGGGCCACCGTCCAGCGGCTCCCACCACCGGGGCGGCAGATCGCGGCGCAACAGCACGCCCCCGGGCGTGCACACCTCGACAGCGCCGTGCCGTGAGACCACCACCGTGACCCGTTCGGCGACGACGCGCCAGCCGCCGTCCTTGTCCGGCTCCAGCACCGCCCGCGGGTCCGGCTCCGGACAGCGGCCGGCCAGCGCGTACGAAGGCTCCGGCTCCGCGCCGTCCCAGCCCCAGAAGACCGCCCCGTTCACGGCGACGTGGATCCTCAGCACGGAGCGCCCGAACCGCAGCGTCCCCCCTCCGGGCCCCGGCTCCGCCTCCAGCACCGGCCCCGGCACCCGCGCCCGCTCGGGTCCCCGCCCCGGCAGGGCGGCGGCGTCGACACGCCTCCTGCGCCACGCGGCCCGGACAGTGCGCAACCCCTGGCCGGCTCCCGAGGAGCCGACCGCCTTCATCGAACGCACCAGGTCACGACCGTCCATGCTGTTCACCCTGTCACTGACCGCGTCGCACGCGCGGGTCGTTCAACTTCCGTTCATCCGTGGTCGGACCACATCTTCACGACACGGACTGTGTGGAGCCCACCCTGGTGCTGAAGTCGATCACATGGCATCGTCCGTGTCAGCCGCGTCACGCGCACCACCCCAGCTCGTGCGCGGGCGACGCACACGACGCGCCGAGTCCGGGAGCCGCCCCATGCCGACCGTGAACCCAGAGCCGCTGTGGCGGCCCGATCCCCAGCGCATCGCCCGGGCACAGATCACGAAGTTCCAGACCTGGGCGGCCGAGCAGTACGGAGCCCCGTCCCACGGCGGATATCCGGCCCTGCACCGCTGGTCGGTCGACGAGCTGGAGACGTTCTGGACGGCCGTGACCCAGTGGTTCGACGTACGGTTCTCGACGCCCTACACGCGCGTGCTCGGCGACCGCTCCATGCCCGGCGCCCGGTGGTTCCCCGGAGCGACGCTGAACTACGCCGAGCACGCGCTGCGCGCGGCCGCCACCCGTCCGGCCGAACCGGCCCTGCTGCATGTCGACGAGACCCACGAACCGACGCCCGTCACCTGGTCCGAACTGCGCCGCCAGGTCGGCTCACTGGCAGGCGAGCTCCGCGCCCTCGGCGTCCGCCCCGGGGACCGCGTCAGCGGCTACCTCCCGAACATCCCGCAGGCCGTGGTGGCCCTCCTCGCGACGGCCGCCGTCGGCGGTGTCTGGACCTCCTGCGCCCCCGACTTCGGCGCCCGCAGCGTCCTCGACCGGTTCCAGCAGGTCGAACCCGTCGTCCTCTTCACCGTCGACGGCTACCGTTACGGCGGCAAGGAACACGACCGCCGTGACGTCGTCGCAGAACTGCGCGCCGAACTCCCCACCCTGCGAGCGGTGGTCCACATCCCCGTGCTGGGCACGGAGCCGCCCCAGGGAGCCCTGGACTGGGCGGCCCTGACCGCCGCCGACGAGGAACCCGTCTTCGAACAGGTCCCCTTCGACCACCCCCTGTGGGTGCTCTACTCGTCCGGCACGACCGGACTGCCCAAGGCCATCGTCCAGTCCCAGGGCGGCATCCTGGTCGAGCACCTCAAACAGCTCGGTCTGCACTGCGACCTGGGCCCCGAGGACCGCTTCTTCTGGTACACCTCCACCGGCTGGATGATGTGGAACTTCCTCGTGTCCGGCCTCCTGACCGGCACGACGATCGTTCTGTACGACGGCAGCCCCGGCTATCCCGACACCGGCGCCCAGTGGCGCATCGCCGAACGCACGGGCGCCACCCTCTACGGCACCTCCGCCGCCTACGTCATGGCCTGCCGCAAAGCGGAAGTGCACCCCGCCCGGGACTTCGACCTCTCCAAGGTCCAGTGCGTCGCCACCACGGGGTCCCCCCTGCCGCCCGACGGCTTCCGGTGGCTGCACGACGAAGTGCGCGACGACCTCTGGATCGCCTCGGTCAGCGGCGGCACCGACGTGTGCTCCTGCTTCGCCGGAGCCGTGCCGACGCTGCCCGTCCACACCGGCGAGCTCCAGGCGCCGGGGCTCGGCACCGACCTGCAGTCCTGGGACGCGAACGGTCACGCCGTGATCGACGAGGTCGGCGAACTCGTCGTCACCAACCCGATGCCCTCGATGCCGGTCCGCTTCTGGAACGACCCCGACGGCAGCCGATACCACGACAGCTACTTCGACACCTATCCCGGCGTATGGCGTCACGGCGACTGGATCACCATCACCTCGCGCGGCTCCGTCGTCATCCACGGCCGCTCCGACTCCACACTCAACCGCCAGGGCGTGCGCATGGGCTCCGCCGACATCTACGAGGTCGTCGAACGGCTCCCCGAGATCAAGGAATCCCTGGTCATCGGCATCGAGCAGCCTGACGGCGGCTACTGGATGCCCCTCTTCGTCCACCTCGCCCCGGGAGCCGCCCTCGACGAGGCCCTCCTCGGCCGCATCAAGCAGTCCATCCGCGAGCAGCTCTCGCCGCGCCACGTCCCGGACGAGGTCATCGAGGTGCCCGGTGTGCCGCACACGCTCACCGGCAAACGCATCGAGGTCCCGATCAAGCGGCTCCTCCAGGGCACTCCCCTGGAGAAGGCCGTCAACCCCGGCTCCATCGACGACCTCGGCCTTCTCCACTTCTACGAGGACCTCGCCCGCAAGCGGTCCTGAACGCCCGCCGGTGCGGCGCCCCGTCCGACGTCCTCGCACCGCACCGACGGGTCCATCACGCTCGGCCACATCCCCGGTGAGGCACTGGTCGACCGCCCAACGCCGTGAACTGCATTTTTTTCTCGAGAAGCATCCGGTGCCGGCTCAGTGCAACCCTCACTGTCAGTGCCCTCGATTACTGTGAGTGAGCATTGATCGACCGTGCACACCGGGGGAGAACATGGCACACACCGACCACCAGGCCATGCGGCGCGTTCTGCGCCGTGAGATCGCCGGCACCATCGGCCTGCTCACCGACGAGCACGACTTCCGGGCCATGCGGCACTACCGCACCTTCACCTTCGACGATCACGTCACCTACCTCCAGCAGGTGGAGGACCTCCTGAGGACACGCGCGCTGCAGGGCACCCACACCACCGTGGCCCTGTTCGACCCGCAGGAATACGCCGAGTACTGCGCCGACAGGGGACTCGACCCCGACATCCCCGCCCACCGCACCCGCTTCACCGCGGAACTCGCGACCACCGGTCCCACCATCCCCTACGAGGGACAGCCCCTCGCCGACCTCGTGCCGGCCCTCGTCGACGAAGCCGTCCGGCGGGCGACCTGGGAGTACGCGGCCACCCTGCTGGCCCGCCTCGGAGCCTGCGCGACCTGCGGCGAGGACATCGGTCGCGCAGCCTTCACCCGAGCGTCGGCCCTCGTCGCCCGCATCGTCGACACCGCCCCACCCGGCGACCGACACCTCGTCTGCAGCGTCACGGCGGCACCGGAGACCCTCGTGGCGGTCCTCCACGTGGACGAGGAGGCCGGCGGCGTCACACGGTTCGACGAGGCCGAAGCGCTCGAGTTCACCACCGTCCTCGCCCTCGGCCTCGCCACCCAGGGCCCGGGCGGCCTGGTCATGCGCACCACCGCCCCCGGAGCCTCCGACCAGATCTACGGATGGCGCGTGCGCGGAGACGGGCTCGACCCCCTGACCGCCGGGGAGGTCTTCGACGCCTACTGCACCGATGTCGAGTCGGGCGACCTCATCTCACCCGAGTCCGGTGTGGACTACTGCTTCCCACCGGACCTCGGCACGGAAGACCCGGCACCAGGTCACCACCACTGACGCAGACCGCACCACGCGGCAGGGGCGCGCCACCCGAAGGCGGAGCGCCCCTGCTCACCCGGCGGAGAGCCGGCCACTCGCACGCTACTCGCCGGACAGCACGGCCTGCGCAGCCTGGCGAGCCTCCTCTGCACTGTCCGCCGCCCGCGCGGCAGCCGCGGCGCGCTCGCACTGCGCCATCGTGTACTTCGCCAGGGCAGCCCGCACATAGGGAATCGACGCCGACCCCATGGAGAGAGAGGTGACCCCCAGACCAGTCAGCACGCACGCCAGCAGCGGATCGGCAGCGGCCTCACCACAGACACCGCAGCTTTTGCCCTCGGCCCTGGCCGCCTCGGCGGACAGCGCGACGAGGTCGAGCAGCGCCGGCTGCCACGGGTCCTGCAGCCGCGACACCGCGCCCACCTGCCGGTCGGCGGCGAACGTGTACTGCGCGAGGTCGTTCGTGCCCAGGGACAGGAACTCCACCTCCTGCAGAATGGACCGAGCCCGCAGCGCGGCCGACGGGATCTCGACCATCGCGCCGAACTTCGCGCGGAGCCCCGCTTCCCGGCACGCCTCCGCGAAAGCCTTCGCGTCGGCGCGGTCCGCGACCATCGGGGCCATCACCTCGAGGTAGACCGGCAGCCCCTCGGCGGCCTTGGCCAGCGCCGTCAGCTGGGTCCGCAGGACGTCCGGGTGGTCCAGCAGCGTCCGCAGCCCGCGCACGCCCAGCGCAGGGTTGGGTTCGTCGGCCGGAGTCAGGAAGTCCAGAGGCTTGTCGGCGCCGGCGTCCAGCACGCGCACGACGACGCGGCCCTCGGGGAAGGCCTCCAGCACCTGACGGTAGGCCTCGACCTGCTTCTCCTCCGTCGGCGCGTTCTTGCTGTCGTCGAGGAAGAGGAACTCGGTGCGGAAGAGTCCCACACCCTCCGCCCCTGCCTCGACGGCAGCTGCCACGTCCGTCGGCCCGCCGACGTTCGCCAGCAGCGGCACCTTGTGCCCGTCGGCGGTGGCGCCCGGTCCGGTCGAAGCCGCCAGCGCGGCCCTGCGCGCTGCGGCAGCCGCCTCGAGCTCCGCCTTCTTCTCGCGGCTGGGGTTCACGAAGATCTCGCCGGTGCTCCCGTCGACCGCGATCATCGTGCCCTCGGCCAGTTCACCGGCGCCCGGCAGGGCCACGACGGCCGGCACCCCCAGGGCACGGGCGAGGATCGCGCTGTGACTCGTCGGGCCGCCCTCCTCGGTCACGAAGCCGAGCACCAGAGTCGGGTCCAGGAGCGCCGTGTCCGCGGGCGCCAGATCCCTCGCGACCAGCACGTAGGGCTCGTCACTGTCCGGGACCCCCGGCATGGGGACGCCCAGCAGACGGGCGACGATCCGATTCCGCACGTCATCGAGGTCGGCCACGCGTCCGGCGAGGTACTCGCCGGCTCCCGCCAGCAGTTCGCGATAGGCGGCGAAAGCGTCGTACACACCACGCTCGGCGGTGCTGCCGACGGCGATGCGCCGGTCCACATCGACCATCAGCTCGGGGTCCAGAGCCATCAAGGCCTGGGCCTCGAGCACCGCCTGGGCTTCGCCGCCCGCCAGATTGCCCCGTGCCGTCAGATCGGCTGCGACAGCTTCCACGGCCTTGCGGGCGCGCCCCTGTTCGCGCTCCGCCTCCTCCGCCGGTATCTGCTTCGCCGGCGGCTCGAGCACCGCCGTACCCATGTGCCGGACCTCGCCGATCGCCACACCGTGACTCACGCCGACGCCTCGCAGCGTTGTCTCCATCTCACCCGTCTCCGTTAGTGCGGCGGGCCCCGCCGCCGCGGTGGTTGTCCTGCGCGCCTTCGTCATGAGACGGCGGTGTCACTGCCAGGAAAAGAGGACGTCGCCGGATTTCACGTCGCCGTCTTCGCGGAGCTCGCGCAGCGAGTCAGCGGTCGCTTCGAGCGCGACGACCGGGCAGACCGGGGACTTGCCGGCCTTCTCCACCGCGTCCGGGTTCCAGCGCACGATGCTCTGCCCGCGCGTCACGGTGTCGCCCTTGTTCACGAGAACCTCGAAGCCCTCGCCGTTGAGCTGCACGGTGTCGATCCCGAGATGGGTGAGCACGCCGTGCCCCTCGGGGTCGACGACGACGAAGGCGTGGGGGTGGAGGGAGACGATGACTCCGTCCACGGGGGCGACGGCCTCGGAAGGCTCACGCACGGGGTCGATCGCCGTCCCCGGGCCGACCATGGCCCCGGAGAAGACCGGGTCCGGCACAGCGGCCAGTCCGATGGCGCGTCCTGCAAGAGGGGACATCACGGTGGTCATGGGGAGCCTCCCAGGGGTGGAGATGTACATGGGCCGTCACTGCCTGTCCACGAAGGCGCACTCTGCAGCAGGGTATGTCATATGAAGTACCTGTTCCGCACGAGAGATCCCGATCCGTGGTCTAGACCACTAGCCTAGTCGATTTGCAGCGCCTCTGGGGCCGCGTGTACAGTCGTACTCCTGCCTGAGGGTGAGCGACGCGATCAAGCACGCTTCCCGAGCAGCATCCAACTTGTCAGATTCCTTCTCTGGATCGGCTTCCGCATGCCTGCGGAACAGTGGTCAGAGGGTCGGAAAAACCCTGATAGAGTCGGAAACGCAAGACCGAAGGGAAACTGCCCGGAGGAAAGCCCGAGAGGGTGAGTACAAAGGAAGCGTCCGTTCCTTGAGAACTCAACAGCGTGCCAAAAATCAACGCCAGATATGTTGATACCCCGTCCCCGGCAGTGATAGCCGAGGATGAGGTTCCTTTGAAACAAACACAGCGAGGACGTTGTGAACGCCGGGCTTATTCCGCTCGACGTTCCGCTCTCGTGTGTGCGATCCCGATCACGGGAAAACATTCACGGAGAGTTTGATCCTGGCTCAGGACGAACGCTGGCGGCGTGCTTAACACATGCAAGTCGAACGATGAACCACTTCGGTGGGGATTAGTGGCGAACGGGTGAGTAACACGTGGGCAATCTGCCCTTCACTCTGGGACAAGCCCTGGAAACGGGGTCTAATACCGGATATCACTTCCACTCGCATGGGTGGGGGTTGAAAGCTCCGGCGGTGAAGGATGAGCCCGCGGCCTATCAGCTTGTTGGTGAGGTAATGGCTCACCAAGGCGACGACGGGTAGCCGGCCTGAGAGGGCGACCGGCCACACTGGGACTGAGACACGGCCCAGACTCCTACGGGAGGCAGCAGTGGGGAATATTGCACAATGGGCGAAAGCCTGATGCAGCGACGCCGCGTGAGGGATGACGGCCTTCGGGTTGTAAACCTCTTTCAGCAGGGAAGAAGCGAAAGTGACGGTACCTGCAGAAGAAGCGCCGGCTAACTACGTGCCAGCAGCCGCGGTAATACGTAGGGCGCAAGCGTTGTCCGGAATTATTGGGCGTAAAGAGCTCGTAGGCGGTCTGTCACGTCGGATGTGAAAGCCCGGGGCTTAACCCCGGGTCTGCATTCGATACGGGCAGACTAGAGTGTGGTAGGGGAGATCGGAATTCCTGGTGTAGCGGTGAAATGCGCAGATATCAGGAGGAACACCGGTGGCGAAGGCGGATCTCTGGGCCATTACTGACGCTGAGGAGCGAAAGCGTGGGGAGCGAACAGGATTAGATACCCTGGTAGTCCACGCCGTAAACGGTGGGAACTAGGTGTTGGCGACATTCCACGTCGTCGGTGCCGCAGCTAACGCATTAAGTTCCCCGCCTGGGGAGTACGGCCGCAAGGCTAAAACTCAAAGGAATTGACGGGGGCCCGCACAAGCAGCGGAGCATGTGGCTTAATTCGACGCAACGCGAAGAACCTTACCAAGGCTTGACATACACCGGAAACGGCCAGAGATGGTCGCCCCCTTGTGGTCGGTGTACAGGTGGTGCATGGCTGTCGTCAGCTCGTGTCGTGAGATGTTGGGTTAAGTCCCGCAACGAGCGCAACCCTTGTTCTGTGTTGCCAGCATGCCCTTCGGGGTGATGGGGACTCACAGGAGACTGCCGGGGTCAACTCGGAGGAAGGTGGGGACGACGTCAAGTCATCATGCCCCTTATGTCTTGGGCTGCACACGTGCTACAATGGCCGGTACAAAGAGCTGCGAAACCGTGAGGTGGAGCGAATCTCAAAAAGCCGGTCTCAGTTCGGATTGGGGTCTGCAACTCGACCCCATGAAGTCGGAGTTGCTAGTAATCGCAGATCAGCATTGCTGCGGTGAATACGTTCCCGGGCCTTGTACACACCGCCCGTCACGTCACGAAAGTCGGTAACACCCGAAGCCGGTGGCCCAACCCCTTGTGGGAGGGAGCTGTCGAAGGTGGGACTGGCGATTGGGACGAAGTCGTAACAAGGTAGCCGTACCGGAAGGTGCGGCTGGATCACCTCCTTTCTAAGGAGCACTTCTAGGCAGCCGCAAGGTTGTCCAGGGGCCAGTTCATCGGCGAACGTCCGATGCTGGTTGCTCATGGGTGGAACGTTGATTATTCGGTCCGGTTTCCGGGTCGGAGGCTTGCGAGTACTGCTCTTCGGAGCGTGGAAAGCATGATCTCCGGGCGGGATCGGGTCGGGCACGCTGTTGGGTGTCTGAGGGTATGGCCGTGAGGTCGTCCTTCTGATGCCGGCCCCAGTGAACTCCAGCTCAGGTTGGGGGTGATGGGTGGCTGGTCGTTGTTTGAGAACTGCACAGTGGACGCGAGCATCTGTGGCCAAGTTTTTAAGGGCGCACGGTGGATGCCTTGGCACCAGGAACCGATGAAGGACGTGGGAGGCCACGATAGTCCCCGGGGAGCCGTCAACCAGGCTTTGATCCGGGGGTTTCCGAATGGGGAAACCCGGCAGTCGTCATGGGCTGTCACCCATACCTGAACACATAGGGTATGTGGAGGGAACGCGGGGAAGTGAAACATCTCAGTACCCGCAGGAAGAGAAAACAACCGTGATTCCGGGAGTAGTGGCGAGCGAAACCGGATGAGGCCAAACCGTATACGTGTGAGACCCGGCAGGGGTTGCGTGTACGGGGTTGTGGGATCTCTCTTTCACAGTCTGCCGGCTGTGAGGCGAGTCAGAAACCGTTGATGTAGGCGAAGGACATGCGAAAGGTCCGGCGTAGAGGGTAAGACCCCCGTAGTCGAAACATCAACGGCTCGTTTGAGAGACACCCAAGTAGCACGGGGCCCGAGAAATCCCGTGTGAATCTGGCGGGACCACCCGCTAAGCCTAAATATTCCCTGGTGACCGATAGCGGATAGTACCGTGAGGGAATGGTGAAAAGTACCGCGGGAGCGGAGTGAAATAGTACCTGAAACCGTGTGCCTACAAGCCGTGGGAGCGTCGGACGTCAAGCTTGCTTGGCGTCTCGTGACTGCGTGCCTTTTGAAGAATGAGCCTGCGAGTTTGCGGTGTGTTGCGAGGTTAACCCGAGTGGGGTAGCCGTAGCGAAAGCGAGTCCGAACAGGGCGTTTCAGTAGCACGCTCAAGACCCGAAGCGGAGTGATCTAGCCATGGGCAGGTTGAAGCGGAGGTAAGACTTCGTGGAGGACCGAACCCACCAGGGTTGAAAACCTGGGGGATGACCTGTGGTTAGGGGTGAAAGGCCAATCAAACTCCGTGATAGCTGGTTCTCCCCGAAATGCATTTAGGTGCAGCGTCGTGTGTTTCTTGCCGGAGGTAGAGCACTGGATAGGCGATGGGCCCTACCGGGTTACTGACCTTAGCCAAACTCCGAATGCCGGTAAGTGAGAGCGCGGCAGTGAGACTGTGGGGGATAAGCTCCATGGTCGAGAGGGAAACAGCCCAGAGCATCGACTAAGGCCCCTAAGCGTACGCTAAGTGGGAAAGGATGTGGAGTCGCAGAGACAACCAGGAGGTTGGCTTAGAAGCAGCCACCCTTGAAAGAGTGCGTAATAGCTCACTGGTCTAGTGATTCCGCGCCGACAATGTAGCGGGGCTCAAGCGTACCGCCGAAGTCGTGTCATTGCGATATATACCCCCAACGGGGATCGTGATGGGTAGGGGAGCGTCGTGTGCCGGGTGAAGCAGCACCGGAAGGTAGTTGTGGACGGTTCACGAGTGAGAATGCAGGCATGAGTAGCGATTCACACGTGAGAAACGTGTGCGCCGATTGACTAAGGGTTCCTGGGTCAAGCTGATCTGCCCAGGGTAAGTCGGGACCTAAGGCGAGGCCGACAGGCGTAGTCGATGGATAACCGGTTGATATTCCGGTACCCGCTGTGAAGCGTCAAACATCGAACCAGGCGATGCTAAGTCCGTGAAGCCGTTCCGGACCCTTCGGGGAATGGAAAGTGGTGGAGCCGACGGACCAGACTTGTAGTAGGTGAGTGATGGGGTGACGCAGGAAGGTAGTCCATCCCGGGCGGTGGTTGTCCCGGGGTAAGGGTGTAGGCCGTGTGATAGGCAAATCCGTCACACATTAAGGCTGAGACCTGATGCCGAGCCGATTGTGGCGAAGTGGATGATCCTATGCTGTCGAGAAAAGCCTCTAGCGAGTTTCATGGCGGCCCGTACCCTAAACCGACTCAGGTGGTCAGGTAGAGAATACCGAGGCGTTCGGGTGAACTATGGTTAAGGAACTCGGCAAAATGCCCCCGTAACTTCGGGAGAAGGGGGCCATCACTGGTGATTGGATTTACTCCATGAGCTGGGGGTGGCCGCAGAGACCAGCGAGAAGCGACTGTTTACTAAAAACACAGGTCCGTGCGAAGCCGTAAGGCGATGTATACGGACTGACGCCTGCCCGGTGCTGGAACGTTAAGGGGACCGGTTAGTCACATTTCGGTGTGGCGAAGCTGAGAACTTAAGCGCCAGTAAACGGCGGTGGTAACTATAACCATCCTAAGGTAGCGAAATTCCTTGTCGGGTAAGTTCCGACCTGCACGAATGGCGTAACGACTTCTCGACTGTCTCAACCATAGGCCCGGTGAAATTGCACTACGAGTAAAGATGCTCGTTTCGCGCAGCAGGACGGAAAGACCCCGGGACCTTTACTACAGTTTGATATTGGTGTTCGGTTCGGCTTGTGTAGGATAGCTGGGAGACTGTGAAGCTTGGACGCCAGTTCAGGTGGAGTCGTCGTTGAAATACCAGTCTGGTCGTGCTGGATGTCTAACCTGGGTCCGTGATCCGGATCAGGGACAGTGTCTGATGGGTAGTTTAACTGGGGCGGTTGCCTCCTAAAGAGTAACGGAGGCGCCCAAAGGTTCCCTCAGCCTGGTTGGCAATCAGGTGTTGAGTGTAAGTGCACAAGGGAGCTTGACTGTGAGACCGACGGGTCGAGCAGGGACGAAAGTCGGGACTAGTGATCCGGCGGTGGCTTGTGGAAGCGCCGTCGCTCAACGGATAAAAGGTACCCCGGGGATAACAGGCTGATCTTCCCCAAGAGTCCATATCGACGGGATGGTTTGGCACCTCGATGTCGGCTCGTCGCATCCTGGGGCTGGAGTCGGTCCCAAGGGTTGGGCTGTTCGCCCATTAAAGCGGTACGCGAGCTGGGTTTAGAACGTCGTGAGACAGTTCGGTCCCTATCCGCTGCGCGCGCAGGAATATTGAGAAGGGCTGTCCCTAGTACGAGAGGACCGGGACGGACGAACCTCTGGTGTGCCAGTTGTTCTGCCAAGGGCATGGCTGGTTGGCTACGTTCGGGAGGGATAACCGCTGAAAGCATCTAAGCGGGAAGCCTGCTTCGAGATGAGTATTCCCACCCACTTGATGGGGTAAGGCTCCCAGTAGACGACTGGGTTGATAGGCCGGATGTGGAAGCCCAGTAATGGGTGAAGCTGACTGGTACTAATAGGCCGAGGGCTTGTCCTCAGTTGCTCGCGTCCACTGTGTTGGTTCTGAAACCACGAACAGCCCCATGCCATGGTCACGGTGTGGTGCGGCTGAAACAGTTTCATAGTGTTTCGGTGGTCATAGCGTGAGGGAAACGCCCGGTTACATTCCGAACCCGGAAGCTAAGCCTCACAGCGCCGATGGTACTGCAGGGGGGACCCTGTGGGAGAGTAGGACACCGCCGAACTCCTTTTAGAGCTCTGGCTCTTGGGCACACAGCCCAAGAGCCAGAGCTTTTTTGCGTTGGGGTAAGGTCGGGGGGAATCGTCGGCTCATTTCCCACTGGAGGCCCCCGGGTGGAGGTCCAGGAGACCCGTGTCCAGACAGACCGGGTCCTCACCATCCCCAACATCCTCAGCATGGCCCGCCTGGTCGGCGTGCCGCTGTTTCTGTGGCTGATCCTGAGGCCCGAGTTCGGAGGTCCTCAGAGCGACGGCTGGGCGCTTCTCGTGCTCGCCTTCAGCGGTGTCAGCGACTATCTGGACGGCATGCTCGCGCGGCGTTGGAACCAGATCAGCAGCCTCGGCCGGCTCCTCGACCCCGCGGCCGACCGGCTCTACATTCTCTCGACATTGGTCGGTCTCACCTGGCGGGAGATTCTGCCTCTCTGGTTGACCGCTGTACTTCTTCTGCGCGAGCTGGTTCTGCTGGTGATGGTGGGGATCCTCCGGCGGCACGGCTATCCGCCGCCACAGGTGAACTTCCTGGGCAAGGCGGCCACCTTCAACCTGATGTACGCCTTCCCGCTGCTTCTGCTGAGTGACGGAAGCGGGTGGTTGGCGTCACTCGCTGCTATTTTCGGATGGGCGTTCGCCGGATGGGGTACAACGCTGTATTGGTGGGCAGGAGTCCTCTATGTGGTCCAGGTCCGCCGCCTGGTTCGAGCGGACACCTTGGCCGGCTGACCTCGCCGATTGGCCGAGCATCGGCTCGTTGGCCCGCGGTGGAAAAGTGCGGGACAATCTGGATGAGTGAAGTCGGCTAGACCGTCGTCTCTTTTAGGAGGACGCTTCCGACATGAAGGCCGTCGTGATGGCCGGAGGCGAAGGCACGCGCCTTCGCCCTATGACCTCGAGCATGCCCAAGCCGCTCCTGCCGGTGGCCAACCGGCCGATCATGGAGCACGTGCTGAGGCTGCTCAAAAGGCATGGGCTCAATGAGACCGTCGTTACTGTCCAGTTCCTGGCATCGCTGGTCAAGAACTACTTCGGTGACGGTGAAGAGCTCGGAATGGAGCTCAGCTATGCCAACGAGGAGAAGCCACTCGGTACCGCCGGAAGCGTCAAGAACGCAGAGGAGGCGTTGAAGGACGACGCTTTCCTCGTCATTTCCGGTGACGCCCTCACTGACTTCGACCTCACCGAGCTGATCAACTTCCACAAGGAAAAGGGTGCGCTCGTCACGGTCTGTCTGACGCGCGTGCCCAATCCGCTGGAATTCGGCATCACCATCGTCGACGAAGAGGGAAAGGTCGAACGCTTCCTGGAGAAGCCGACCTGGGGCCAGGTCTTCTCGGACACCGTGAACACGGGCATCTATGTCATGGAGCCCGAGGTCTTCGACTACGTGGAGGCCGATGTTCCCGTCGACTGGTCCGGTGACGTCTTCCCGCAGCTGATGAAGGAGGGCAAGCCCGTCTACGGCTTCATCGCCGAGGGCTACTGGGAGGACGTGGGCACGCACGAGAGCTACGTGAAGGCCCAGGCCGACGTGCTCGAAGGCAAGGTCGACGTCGAGATCGACGGTTTCGAGATCTCGCCCGGCGTCTGGGTGGCGGAAGGCGCCGAGGTGCATCCCGACGCCGTGCTCCGCGGTCCTCTCTACATCGGGGACTACGCCAAGGTCGAGGCCGGCGCCGAAATTCGCGAGCACACCGTGGTCGGGTCGAACGTCGTCGTGAAGAGCGGGGCCTTTCTGCACAAGGCCGTCGTGCACGACAACGTCTACGTCGGTCAGCACAGCAATCTGCGTGGCTGCGTCGTCGGGAAGAACACCGACATCATGCGGGCCGCCCGGATCGAGGACGGCGCTGTCATCGGCGACGAATGCCTGATCGGTGAAGAATCGATCGTGCAGGGGAATGTGCGGGTCTATCCCTTCAAGACCATCGAAGCCGGCGCGTTCGTCAACACGTCAGTGATCTGGGAGTCCCGCGGGCAGGCGCACCTGTTCGGCGCCCGAGGGGTGTCCGGAATTCTGAACGTCGAGATCACGCCCGAACTCGCGGTGCGTCTCGCCGGCGCGTACGCCACGACGCTGAAGAAGGGATCCACGGTCACCACGGCCCGGGACCACTCCCGAGGCGCCCGCGCGCTGAAACGGGCCGTCATCTCCGCGCTGCAGGCCAGCGCCATCGACGTACGGGACCTGGAGAACGTGCCGCTGCCCGTGGCGCGGCAGCAGACCGCGCGGGGGAGTGCCGGCGGAATCATGATCCGGACCTCGCCCGGGGTGCCCGACTCGGTGGACATCATGTTCTTCGACGGGCAGGGCGCCGACCTGTCGCAGGGCAGTCAGCGCAAGCTGGACCGGGTCTTCGCACGGCAGGAGTACCGGCGGGCCTTCCCGGGAGAGATCGGGGACCTGTACTTCCCGGCCAGCGTCTTCGACGCGTACACCGGGTCGCTGCTGCGGAACGTGGACACGACCGGCATCGCCGAGGCGGGGCTGAAGGTCGTCGTCGACGCCTCCAACGGCAGCGCAGGCCTGGTTCTGCCGAGCCTCCTCGGGAAGCTCGGGGTCGATTCGCTGACGATCAACCCCGGTCTGAACGAGGCACGGCCCACCGAGACGGGCGATCAGCGACGCTCCGGGCTGGTGCGGCTCGGCGAGATCGTGGCGTCGTCCCGGGCCGCGTTCGGTGTGCGGTTCGACCCGGTGGGCGAGCGGCTCTCCCTCGTGGACGAGAAGGGCCGGATCATCGAGGACGACCGGGCGCTCCTCGTCCTGCTCGACCTGGTCGCCGCCGAGCGCCGCAGTGGGCGGGTGGCCCTGCCCGTGACCACGACGAGGATCGCCGAACAGGTGGCGGCGTACCACGGGACCCAGGTCGAGTGGACGACGACGTCGCCCGACGACCTCACCCGGGTGGGCCGGGACGAGTCGACCATCTTCGGAGGGGACGGCAAGGGCGGGTTCATCATCCCCGAGTTCAACAGTGTCTTCGACGGCACGGCGGCGTTCGTACGGCTGATCGGGCTGGTGGCTCGCACGCAGCTCACCCTCAGCCAGATCGACGCGCGGATTCCGCGGGCGCACGTCCTGAAGCGGGATCTGGCGACCCCGTGGGCGGTCAAGGGACTGGTGATGCGGCGGGTCGTCGAAGCGGCCGGCGACCGCTTCGTGGACACCACCGACGGTGTCCGCGTGGTGGAGACGGACGGTCGCTGGGTGATGGTCCTGCCCGACCCCGCGGAGGCCGTCACGCATCTGTGGGCGGAGGGGCCGGACGACGCGTCCGCGCAGGCCCTGCTCGACGAGTGGTCGGCGGTCGTGGACAGCGCCGGGCGCTGAACCGCGCGCACGCGTGCGTGCCGGACAAGTGTCCCCAAGGGGGCCTGTCCGGCACGCCGGTGGGGCCATTCGGAGGTACTGGGCACGACGTGCGACGATGTGCGGCATGCCGCAGCCGCCCCCCGTTCGGAGCACACCCGCGCGCGCGTCGCGCCCGGACGCGTCCATGTCGCTGCTCACCAACGTCATGGACCACAGCCTCGACGAAGGTTATGCCGAGGCCGCCGCCCGCAAGCAGGCCGACGGCTCCGGGGGCCTGCCCAGGACGGTGCGGGCGAAGCTCGGGCTGGCCGCAGGGCTGGTGCTCGCGGCCCTGGTGGTCACCGTGGGCGCCGCCCAGGCGCGGGTCGCGGCTCCGGTCGTCGCCAAGGAACGCGAGGAGCTGATCGACCGCGTCGACCGCGAGACGAAGGCGGCCGAGGAGCTGGAGAGCACCGTCGACAAACTGCGCAGCGACGTGAGCGCCCGACAGCAGGAGGCGCTCAAGCAGAGCGGCGGCAGCGATCAGGCGGACCTGGCCGGGCTGCTGTCGGGCGCCGTCGCGGTGCACGGCCCCGGCGTGAAGCTCGTCGTGGACGACGCCAAGGAGGCGACCACGGGCGGCGACGGCGACCCTCGCGAGACCTCCGGGTTCTCCGACACCGGGCGGGTCCGTGACCGTGACATGCAGCGGGTGGTCAACGGGCTGTGGGCGTCGGGCGCCGAAGCCGTCTCGATCAACGGTCAGCGCCTGACGGCGCTCTCCGCGATCAGGGCCGCGGGTGACGCGATACTGGTCGACAACAAGCCGCTGGTGCCCCCGTACACCGTGCTCGCGGTGGGGGACGGGAAAAAGCTCAGCACCAGGTTCCAGAACAGCGCGGACGGGCTCTATCTCAACGCCCTGCAGGAGAACTACGGCATCCGGACGGCCATCTCCGTGGTGGGCGACCTCCGGCTGCCCGCCGCTCCGAGCGTGATCGTCCGCACAGCACAGCCGCACACCGAGAAGGGCACATCGTGATCGCCGTACTGGGCCTCGTCGTGGGAGTCGTGGCCGGCCTGTTGGTCCAGCCCGAGATTCCGGCGGCCGTCGTCCCCTATCTGCCGATCGCCGTGGTGGCGGCGCTGGACGCCGTGTTCGGCGGGCTGCGGGCCATGCTGGACGGGATCTTCGACGACAAGGTGTTCGTCGTGTCGTTCCTGTCGAACGTGGTGGTCGCCGCGCTGATCGTCTTCCTGGGAGACGAGTTGGGCGTGGGATCGCAGCTGTCGACCGGTGTCGTCGTCGTCCTCGGCATCCGCATCTTCTCCAATGCCGCGGCGATCCGCCGGCACGTGTTCCGGGCGTGAGGGCGATGAGCGACGGGGACGAGACGCCCGAGAACCGGCTGCGCAAGGAACTGCCCGACGAGGTCCCCGTGACGTCGTCCGGGGACGGACCGGCCCGGGAGCCGGAGGAGGCCGCGTCGAACGGCCGTCGGCGGCTGGTGGAGGGCCTCTGGCCGCCGCGGGTGACGCGGGCCCAACTCATTGTGGCTCTGCTGCTGTTCGGTCTGGGCTTCGGCCTGGCCGTGCAGGTCGCGTCCAACAGCGACAGCGGAAACGCGCTGCGTGGCGCGCGCCAGGAAGATCTTGTGCGCATCCTCGATGAACTCGGCGACCGAAGTCAGCGTCTTGAGGACGAGAGGCAAGGGCTCGAGAAGCAGCGGCAGGAGCTGGAGAACAGCTCCGACCAGGCTGAAGAGGCCCGCAAGCAGACGGTCGAGAAGGAACGGCAACTCGGCATTCTGGCGGGCACGGTCGCTGCTCAGGGGCCCGGCATCACGATGACCATCGAGGACACGAAGGGAGCGGTCGAGGCGGACATGCTGCTCGACGCGATCCAGGAGCTGCGCGCGGCGGGGGCCGAGGCGATCCAGGTGAACGGTGTGCGGGTCGTCGCCGGCACCTTCCTGACGGAGTCGGGCGGGGGCGTGAGCGTCGACGGGAACAAGATCAACGCGCCCTACCGTTTCAAGGTCATCGGCAACCCGCAGGACCTCGAGCCGGCGCTGAACATTCCTGGAGGTGTTGTGCAGACCCTCGAAAAGGAGCAGGCCACCGTGGTCGTGGAGCGGTCGGACAAGATCGTTGTGGACGCCTTGCGAGAGGCGAAGCGGCCTGACTACGCTCGGTCGTCGGCGCCGTGAGCGGGGGGCGCATAGGGGGCGTCCGGCAGGGGCATGAGGTTGCGGGGGGTCGACGCACCGATCGGGTGGTGCGTGGTGGAAACTGTCTGGTGGGCACGGACGTTGTGAAGGTGTCCGGGTCGGCCGGTGTATTCAGTCAGGGTTCGTCCTGCCCCACGGGCGGGTCTGTTTCGGTCAAGGGGAATCGCCCGTGAAGTTGTTTGCGAAGTTGTTCGGCAAGAGCCCGCGTGAGGGTGGCGACAATGCGACCGCCCGTCATCGCGCACAGCCGGATGCAGAGGGTCAGCGACCGCTGTTCAGGGACCAGGTGTCCGGTTCGGGCGGTGACGTACCCGGAGGTCAGGGCGCGGCGTCTGTTGACCCTGCGCAGTCCGGCGGCATAGGTTTCGGCCAACCGTCAACCTCGAGTACGGGTGGAGGGTTTTCCCCTATGTCGGCCCTGGTGTGTACGAGGTGCGGTAACCGCAACGCGGAGAACAGCCGCTTCTGCTCGAACTGTGGTGCGCCGCTGCGTCCCGGGCTGACGCCCGAGCGTGCGTCGGAGACGACCTCCACGATCTCGATTTCCGGTCTCGAGGCCTATGACTCGGAGGTCACCGGGCAGACGCAGCTGCCGGCGCTCTCTCCCGAGGCACAGGCCGCCGTCGACGCGCTGCCGGTGGGCTCCGCGCTGCTGGTGGTGCGGCGCGGCCCGAACTCGGGCAGTCGCTTCCTCCTGGACGGCGATCTGACCACGGCGGGCCGTCATCCGCAGAGCGACATCTTCCTCGACGACGTGACGGTGTCGCGCCGCCATGTGGAGTTCCGGCGCAACCCGGACGGCACGTTCAAGGTGGCGGACGTCGGCAGTCTGAACGGTACTTACGTCAACCGGGAGCGGATCGACGAGATCCCGCTGTCGAACGGTGACGAGGTGCAGATCGGCAAGTACCGGCTGGTCTTCTACGCGAGCCAGCGGGGTTACTGACCCGCCCCCGGGCTCCGTCCGGGGGGATCCGAGGGAAGGTCCATGCTGCAAACACCGAGGGGCGGTGCCGGAGCCGGCACCGCCGCCGCGGACGGTGTGCTGATGAGCATCGGCACCGTGCTGACCGCTCTGAGGGACGAGTTCCCGGACGTCACGATCTCCAAGATCCGTTTCCTGGAGTCCGAGGGGCTCATCGAGCCCCAGCGGACCCCTTCGGGCTACCGCAAGTTCAGTGCGCGCGACGTGGAGCGCCTCGGTCACGTCCTGAGGATGCAGAGGGACCACTATCTGCCCCTCAAGGTCATCCGTGAGCACCTGGACGCCATGGAGCGCGGCGAGGCCGCTCCGCTGCCGACCGTCGGCCGGCAGCGGGACGGGGAGCACGTCCTGGAGCCCTCGGACGGTCCCACGGTCGCCCGGATCGGCAGGACCGAGCTGCTGGCGGCCGCGGGCATCGGTGAGTCGGAGCTCGAGGAGTGGGAGTCCTACGGGCTCGTCGTGCCCCTCGAGGACGGCGTCTACGACGCCGAGGCGGCCACGGTGGCGGCGCTGGTCGCCGAGCTGGGGCGGTTCGGGATCGAGCCACGGCATCTGCGTGTGATGAAGACGGCGGCCGACCGCGAAGCCGGTCTCGTCGACCAGGTGGTCGCACCGCTCAGGCGGCATCGCAACCCGCAGACCCGGGCGCACGCGGAGGCCCGCACGAAGGAGCTCGCCGGGCTCGCGGTCCGGCTGCACGCGGCGTTGGTGCAGACCGCGCTCGGGGTGCGCCTGCCCTGAGCGGGCGGTTTCGCCCAGGGCGGATCGGTCGCCCGTTCCCGGCCCGACTACCCAAACGTCCCGGGCACGGCCTAGGGTTGCTGTGTGAACGAGCTCGATGTCGTAGGTGTCCGGGTCGAGATGCCCTCCAACCAACCGATCGTGCTGCTGCGCGAAGTGGGGGGCGACCGCTACCTCCCCATCTGGATCGGACCGGGGGAGGCGACGGCCATCGCCTTCGCCCAGCAGGGCATGGCCCCGGCGCGACCGCTGACCCACGACCTGTTCAAGGACGTGCTGGAAGCCGTCGGCCAGGAGCTCACCGAAGTGCGCATCACGGATCTGCGGGAGGGCGTCTTCTACGCGGAGCTGGTCTTCGCCAGCGGCGTCGAGGTGAGCGCGCGCCCGTCCGACGCCATAGCGCTGGCCCTGCGCACCGGAACGCCGATCTACGGCAGTGACACGGTGCTCGACGACGCGGGGATCGCCATCCCGGACGAGCAGGAGGACGAGGTGGAGAAGTTCCGCGAGTTCCTCGACCAGATCTCGCCGGAGGACTTCGGCACCAGCAATCAGTAGCGACCCGTGCGAGACGTGCACACCTGCGGCGACCTGCGCGGAGGGTCCCGCCGTCTTCGGCAAATGCCGGCGGCCACTGAGAGCGTCCTACGGCTGGTTCTCAGCGCATTCGGCTAGCCTTTCCCCGCGGTGAGGTGCGGGAAACCACTCCTAGGGTGATTATCACTCGGCGTGCCGAGTGTGGCGATCGTTGACGCACCCCTGGCGACTGCCTACCGTCGAGAAGGCAGGTCTAGGACGGAGGTCGGCGTGAGAAGCAGCGGCGACGGTACGGCTGGGGGTGCCCCCGGACTCGGTGTCGGGGGAAGCGGTCCGTACCCTCCCCCAGGCTCTTGGCTGCGCACGGGCATGGGGTACCCCCAGCAGAGCAGTGCGGCCGATCACGCTCCGCAGCGACCGGCGGCCGTGCCGAGCAGCGGAGGGACGACGTCCATGGCGTCCGAGCAGATCGGCTATCGCGGTCCGACGGCCTGTGCGGCGGCGGGCATCACCTACCGCCAACTGGACTACTGGGCGCGCACCGGGCTCGTCGAGCCGAGTGTGCGGCCCGCTCACGGATCCGGCAGCCAGCGTCTCTACAGCTTCCGCGACGTGGTCGTGCTGAAGATCGTCAAGAGGTTCCTCGACACCGGGGTGTCGCTGCAGAACATCCGCAGCGCCGTCCAGCATCTGCGGGAGCGCGGCTTCAGCGATCTGGAGCGCATGACGCTGATGAGCGACGGTGCGACGGTGTACGAGTGCACCTCGCCGGACGAGGTCCACGCATTGCTCCAGGGCGGTCAGGGAGTGTTCGGGATCGCCGTGGGCGTGGTGTGGCGGGACGTCGAGAGCGCGCTGTCGCAGCTGCACGGCGAGCGTGTGGACACCGGCGAGACGCTCGTCGGGCCCAATCCGGCGGACGAGCTGGCGCGCAGGCGCAACCGGGCGGTCTGACGCGTCCTCCCGGGCGCGGGGCAGCGGTACGACGTCATTGTCAGTGGCGTGGTGCAGCATCGGACGTGTGAGAAACGCGCCCACGATCCTGCATCTCGACATGGATGCCTTCTTCGCTCAGGCGGAGCAGGCGTCCAAGCCGAGTCTGCGCGGGAAGGCCGTGGTCGTGGGAGGCCTCGGGCCTCGCGGAGTGGTCGCGACGGCCTCCTACGAGGCACGGGTCTTCGGAGTCCACTCGGCGATGCCCATGGCCCAGGCGCGCAGGCTGGCGCCGAACGCCGCATATCTCGTGCCGCGGTTCGCCTTCTACCGGTCGATCAGCGAGCAGGTCATGGCGCTGCTGAGGGCGCTGTCGCCGCTGGTGGAGCCGCTGAGCCTGGACGAGGCCTTCGTGGACCTGGAGGCCGGCGGGGCGGCCTGGGACAGGGATTCGGCGCGGCTGGCCGGTGTCCGGCTGCGTGCGGACATACGGGCCGTCACCGGTCTCACGGGTTCGGTGGGACTGGCCTCCTGCAAGATGCTCGCGAAGATCGCTTCGGAGGAGGCGAAACCCGACGGCCTGGTGCTCATCGAGCCGGGCACCGAGCGGCGGTTGCTCGGGCCCATGCCGGTGCGGACGCTGCCGGGGGTGGGCCCGGCCACGGGGGATCATCTGCGGCGGGCCGGGATCACCACGGTCGACGAGATCGCGGAGGCCGGTGAGGACGAGCTGGTTCGGCTGCTGGGCAAGGCGCACGGGCATGCGCTCCACGCCATGGCGCTGGCGCATGACGACCGGCCTGTGGTGGCCGAGCGGGAGACCAAGTCCGTGTCGGTGGAGGACACGTACGACGTGGACATCCACGACCGGGTCCGGGTGGGGCTGGAGGTGCAGCGGCTCGCGGACCGGTGTGTGCGCAGGCTCCGGGAGGCCGGTCTGTCGGGTCGGACCATCGTGCTGAAGGTGCGGCGGTACGACTTCTCGACGCTCACCCGGTCCGAGACGCTGCGCGGGCCCACGGACGATCCGGCGGTCATCAGGGAAGCGGCGGCCCGGTTGCTGGACTCCGTGGACACCACGGGCGGGGTGCGGCTGCTCGGGGTGGGCGTCAGCGGTCTGGCGGACTTCACGCAGGAGGACCTGTTCGCGCAGGCCGCGGGGGCGCGCGCGGACGAGCCCGCGGAGGGGCTGACGGAGGAGCGCGCCGCCGAGGAGCCGGCCCCGGTCCCGGTCCCTGCCGAGCACCAGTGGCGGCCGGGTCACGACGTGCGGCATGCCGAGCTCGGACACGGGTGGGTGCAGGGCAGTGGGCTGGGCCGGGTCACGGTGCGCTTCGAGACGCCGCAGTCGGAGCCGGGGCGGGTGCGCACCTTCCGCACCGACGATCCGCAGTTGGCTCCGGCGGACCCGCTGCCGCTGGTGCGGCGAAGACCGGGCGAGGACGAGGAGGCGGCGGGCGGGACCCGGGAACCGTCGGTGACGCCGGAAGGGACGTCGGAAGGACGCACGGACCACGGCCGTGAGGCCGCTTCAGAGCTGTGAAGCTCCTCAGGGCGAGGAGCTGCCGGGCTGCCGGAAGTCAGCCGTCGTCCGTGCCGGCCAGGCGGCCGAAGTCGTGGTCGGGCAGCGGGGGAGGGGCCGCCACGTCCAGACCGTAGTGGTGGTAGAGCTGGAGTTCCTGCTCCGGGGAGAGGTGGCGGCCGACGCCGAAGTCCGGGGCGTCCTTGATCAGCGCGCGGTCGAACGGGATGTGCAGGGTCCCCTCGACCAGTTTGCTGGGCTCCAGGGGGACGAAGGCGTCACGGGAGAACAGGCCCGTGCGGATGGCGGCCCACTCCGGCACGCCGGTCGCGTCGTCGAGGTAGACCTCGTCGACGGTGCCTATCTTCGCCCCGTTGCGGTCGAACGCCTTGCGGCCGATCAGGTTGCGCGGATCGATGTCGGTCTGCACGGGCCCTCCTCTTGGTCGCAGCTCGTCCGTAAGGACTACAAAAGAGCACATTGGGGCGAGCGGCCACTCGAGAGGCCCATTGACCTCGCTGGTAGTCTGGCAACGGCTGCTGACCCCGTGCGGGAGAGTCCTCCGGAGACCACCACCGGAGGCGCCGAAGGAGCAAATCCTCCCCGGAATCTCTCAGGCTCACGTACCGCACGGACGAGGTCACTCTGGAAAGCAGGGCGGGTACCGACGGCGTCGACGGTGTCCGCTCTCACCGACGGTGAAAGCCGGTCGTCCGCTGGCGGCCGGTGAAGCTCTCAGGTTGAGATGACAGAGGGGGAGGCCGTCCGGGTACCCGCCGTGGTGACCCTCGAAGGTCGTGTCAGACCAGGAGGCCTCCGTAATGACCGCCCATCGCATTCCGCTCTCCGAGCTCGAGCAGGGAATCCCCTTCGAGCAGCGCCACATCGGGCCCGACCACGAGGCGCGGGCCAAGATGCTCGCGCATGTCGGCTACGGCTCGCTCGACGAGCTCACCGCCGCCGCGGTGCCCGACGTGATCAAGAACGCCGACGCGCTGGACCTGCCGGGCGCCCGCACCGAGGCCGAGGTACTGGCCGAGCTGCGCTCCCTGGCCGACCGCAACCAGGTGCTCGACCCGATGATCGGCCTCGGCTACTACGGCACCTTCACGCCGCCGGTCATCCTGCGCAACGTCATGGAGAACCCGGCCTGGTACACCGCCTACACGCCGTACCAGCCGGAGATCTCCCAGGGTCGGCTCGAGGCGCTGCTGAACTTCCAGACGATGGTCGCCGACCTGACGGGCCTGCCGACCTCGGGTGCGTCGCTGCTCGACGAGGGCACGGCGGCCGCTGAGGCGATGGCGCTGTCCCGGCGCGTGGGGAAGAACAGGAAGGGCCTCTTCCTCATCGACGCGGACGCGCTGCCGCAGACCATCGCCGTGATCGAGACGCGCGCGGAGCCGACCGGCGTCGAGGTCGTCGTCGCCGATCTGAGCGACGGCATCCCGGCGGAGATCGCGGAGCGCGAGATCAACGGCGTGCTCGTCCAGTACCCCGGCGCCTCCGGCGCCGTGCGGGACCTGAAGGCGCTCATCGACCAGGCGCACGGACTCGGCGCGCTCGTCACCGTCGCCGCGGACCTGCTCGCGCTGACGCTGCTGAAGTCGCCCGGTGAGCTGGGCGCGGACATCGCGGTCGGCACCACCCAGCGGTTCGGCGTGCCCATGGGCTTCGGCGGGCCGCACGCCGGCTACATGGCCGTGCACGAGAAGTTCGCGCGGAGCCTGCCCGGCCGCCTCGTGGGCGTGTCCGTGGACGCGGACGGCAACAAGGCCTACCGGCTCGCACTGCAGACGCGAGAGCAGCACATCCGGCGCGAGAAGGCGACGAGCAACATCTGCACCGCGCAGGTGCTGCTGGCCGTGATGGCCGGGATGTACGCGGTCTACCACGGCCCCGACGGGCTGCGCGCGATCGCCCGGCGCACGCACCGCTACGCCACGATCATCGCCGCGGGACTCGAAGCCGGTGGCGTCGAGGTGGTGCACGGGGCGTACTTCGACACACTGACCGTGCGGGTGCCGGCGAAGGCCGCCGAGGTCGTCGCCGCGGCGCGGGACCACGGGGTCAACCTGCACCTCGTCGACGCCGACCAGGTGGCGCTCTCCTGTGACGAGACCACCGCGCGCGCCCAGGTCGCCGCGGTCTGGGCGGCCTTCGGGGTGGACGGCGACATCGCGTCGCTCGACGCGGCCGTCGAGGACGCCCTGCCCGCCGGACTGCTGCGGACCGACGACATCCTGACCCACCCGGTCTTCCAGCGGCACCGGTCCGAGACCGCGATGCTGCGCTACCTGCGCAGGCTGGCCGACCGGGACTACGCGCTCGACCGGGGCATGATCCCGCTGGGCTCGTGCACCATGAAGCTCAACGCCACCACGGAGATGGAGCCGGTCACCTGGCCCGAGTTCGGGCAGATGCACCCCTTCGCCCCCGCCGAGCAGGCCCAGGGCTATCTGACGCTCATCCGGGAGCTCGAGGAGCGGCTCGCGGAGGTCACCGGGTACGACGAGGTGTCCCTGCAGCCGAACGCCGGGTCGCAGGGCGAGCTGGCCGGTCTGCTCGCCGTCCGCGGGTATCACCGCGGCAACGGCGACGAGCAGCGCACCGTGTGCCTGATCCCGTCCTCCGCGCACGGCACGAACGCGGCGAGCGCCGTGATGGCCGGCATGAAGGTCGTCGTCGTGAAGACGGCCGAGGACGGCGAGATCGACGTCGAGGACCTGCGCGCGAAGATCGAGCAGTACCGGGACGAGCTGTCGGTGCTGATGATCACCTACCCCTCCACGCACGGCGTGTTCGAGGAGCACGTCGCGGACATCTGCGCCCAGGTGCACGAGGCCGGCGGTCAGGTCTACGTCGACGGCGCCAACCTCAACGCGCTCGTCGGGCTCGCCAAGCCGGGGCACTTCGGCGGCGACGTCTCCCATCTGAACCTGCACAAGACGTTCTGCATCCCGCACGGCGGTGGCGGCCCGGGCGTCGGGCCGGTGGCCGTCCGGTCGCATCTGGCGCCGTATCTGCCCAACCACCCGCTGCAGCCCGCGGCCGGGCCGGAGACCGGTGTGGGGCCGATCTCGGCGGCGCCGTGGGGCTCCGCGGGCATTCTGCCGATCTCCTGGGCGTACGTGCGGCTCATGGGCGGTGAGGGCCTCAAGCGGGCCACGCAGGTGGCCGTGCTGAGCGCCAACTACGTCGCCAAGCGGCTGGAGCCGCACTACCCGGTGCTCTACAACGGTCCGGGCGGGCTGGTGGCGCACGAGTGCATCATCGACCTGCGGCCGTTGACCAAGGCGACCGGTGTGACCGTGGACGACGTGGCCAAGCGGCTCATCGACTACGGCTTCCACGCGCCGACGATGTCGTTCCCGGTGGCCGGGACGCTGATGATCGAGCCGACCGAGTCCGAGGACCTGATCGAGCTCGACCGGTTCTGCGACGCGATGATCGCCATTCGCGCGGAGATCGAGAGGGTCGGCGCGGGCGCGTGGCCGGCCGACGACAACCCGCTCGTCGGCGCCCCGCACACCGCGGCCGCGCTCGGCGGCGAGTGGGCGCACGCGTACTCGCGTGAGGAGGCGGTCTTCCCCGCCGGGGTGTCCGCCGCCGACAAGTACTGGCCGCCGGTGCGCCGTGTCGACCAGGCCTTCGGCGACCGCAACCTCGTCTGCTCGTGCCCGCCGCTGGACGCGTACGAGGACTGAGCCGGAGCGCGTGGGGCCCCGTCCGTCACGGACGGGGCCCCACGTCGTTCTACGCCGTGGCCAGGGACACCTCGGTCGACTTGATCAGCGCGATGACGTCGGAGCCCACGAACAGACCGAGGTCGACGGCCGACTCCCTGGTGATCGCCGCGGTGAGTTCGCCGCCGTCCACGGTGATCTTCACCGCGGCCATGACCGAGCCGAGGACGAGTCCGGTGATCGTGCCGGGCAACCGGTTGCGGATCGAGAGACCGGCCACCTGGCCCGTGGAGAGGGAGATCTCCGTCGACTTCACCAGGGCGTGGACGGCGGCGCCGGGCGCGAGGGCGAGTTGCTCCGAGGCCTCCAGGGTGATGGCCGCGGTGAGGTGCTGCCCGCCGTCGAGGCGGATCTTCACGAGGGCCATGACCTGGCCGGGCTGGACGGCCGTGACGGTGCCGGGTAGCTGGTTGCGGATGCTCAAGCTCATGGGCGTCAACGGTACGGCTCTTAGGGGCTTATGGCGGGGATGCCCGCTTTGCGCCGCCCTCGATCACGCCCGGTCGATGTGTACGTTTGTCGACTTCACGCGGGCTGTCGCCTCCATGCCGACCTCGAGTCCGAGTTCCTCGACCGCCTCCCGGGTCAGCAGGGAGACCAGGCGGTGCGGGCCGGCCTGGATCTCCACCTGGGCGGCCACGTCGCCCAGCTTGATCGCGGTGACGATGCCGGGGAAGGCGTTGCGGACCGAGGTGCGGGGGGTGTCGTCCTCGGTGACGCCGGACCGGGCGAGTTCCACGGAGAAGGCGGCGAGGGCCTTGCCGTCCACGAGGCGTCGTCCGGTCTCGTCGCGGTGGGTCGTGACGCGGCCCGCGTCCGCCCAGCGGCGCGCGGTGTCGGGGCTGACGCCGAGCAGTCGTGCCGCCTGGCCGATCGTGTAGCTCTGCATGCGGTCACGATAGGGCCGGGAGGCGGCTCGGCGGACGCGGGGCCGCTCCGGCGTGTGCTGGGCGACACGGCGCGGGGGCGCAGGCCGTGGTCGCCGCAGCGGCGCGGTGCCGGTGCCGTCGTCACAGTGACGCGCGGTCGGCCCGGTCCGGGTCGGCGATCCGGGGGTGATCCAGGGCGGCGATCCGGTCGAGGTCGGCTTCCGCCAGGCCCCTCCGGTCACCGACCCGTGCCAGGTAAGGCTGATCTCGGCCATCATGTCGCGCCGGTCCCCGCTTCGTAACGTTCGCCGTGTGATCCGAATGTTTCGGTCCCGATCGGAGCCTACTCGGGTGGCCCTCCGCGAACAGGCCTCTGGATTCTCTGTGTTCAAGGGGTTGCCACCCGTCGGAGGGTGTCTCTAGGGTGCGGCAGCAGCGAACCTTTCTGGATCTGGTTCGAAACTTTCGATCTCACAAGGAGCGCATGATGGGCGACCCGGCACTCTCCCGCCGAGGCTTCCTGGCGGCCTCCGCCGCGGCCGGTCTGGGCATGACGGCACTCAGCGCCTGCGGCGGCGACTCGGACGGGGGGTCGTCGTCGGGGACGACCACCATCGAGTGGTGGAACATCTCCACCACCCAGCCGACCAAGGACGTATGGGCGGCTCTGGCCAAGAAGTTCGAGGCGCAGAACCCCAAGGTGAAGGTCAAGATCGTCCAGCTGGAGAACGACGCCTACAAGTCGAAGATGACGGCGCTGACCGCCTCCGGGAAGCTCCCCGACATCTTTCACACCTGGGGCGGCGGGGTCCTGAAGCAGCAGGTCGACGCGGGGCTCGTGGAGAACCTCACGGAACGCACGAAGGACTGGGGGGAGGGCCTGCTGTCCGTCGCCCGGCAGCCGTATCTGATCGGCGACAAGGCGTACGGCATACCGTTCGACATCGGGATGATCGGGTTCTGGTACAACAAGGCCCTCTTCAAGCAGGCCGGCGTCAGCGGGCCGCCCACCACCTGGAGCGGCTTCCTCGACGCGGTGCGCAAGCTGAAGGCCGCCGGGATCACCCCGCTCGCCCTCGCCGGGAAGGAGAAATGGCCCGGCATGTACTACTGGGCCTACCTCGCGATGCGCACCGCCGGCGTCGACGCCCTGAAGAAGGCCGGGGACGACAAGGACTTCACCGGTGACGGTTTCGTCCAGGCCGGACAGCACCTCCAGGACCTCGTCGATCTGCAGCCGTTCCAGAAGGGCTTCCTCGGCGCCGCGTACTCCAGCCCCACCGGCCAGGCCGCGGCCGTCGGCAACGGCAAGGCGGCGATGGAACTCATGGGCCAGTGGGCGCCGGTCGTGGAGGCCGACGCCGGCAAGGGGCTCGGCGCGAACCTCGGCTTCTTCCCGTTCCCGGCGGTCGACGGCGGCAAGGGCGTGATCACCGAGGTGTTCGGCGGCGGCGGCGGGCACGCGCTGCGCAAGGACGCCCCGCAGGCGGCCGTCGACTTCCTGAAGTTCTTCGCCTCCGCCGCCACGGACACCGAACTCGTCAAGAAGACCGGGGTGCTGCCCGTCGTCCCGGCCGCCGAGAGCGCCCTGACCGACCCGAACATCAAGGCCGTGCAGGCACAGTTGAAGGGCGCCACCGGCTTCCAGCTCTACCTCGACCAGGCGTACGCGCCCGCCCTCGGCCAGGAGGTCAACGACAGCGTCGCCGCTCTGATCGCCGGTTCGAAATCGCCCCAGCAGGTCAGCGAGTCGATCACCAAGGTCGCGAAGGAAGAGCAGTAGCCGGCGATGACCTCCACCTTCCTCCCGGACAAGCGCAGCGGTCCGGACGTCGAGCCCGCGCCGCCGGCCGTCGTCGCGGGCCGTGCGCGGGCCCGTCGACGGGCCCTGCACTGGCTCACCGCCGTCGGCTTCCAGGTGCCCGCGCTGGTGCTGTTCGGCACGCTCGTGCTGCTGCCGATGCTGTTCGCGGTGTACGCCGCGTTCTTCCGCTGGGGCGGCTTCGGCATGCCCGAGGACTTCGTCGGCGGCGACAACTTCACCCGGCTCTTCAAGGACCCGGTGTTCCTCGGCGACCTGTGGCGCTGCCTGCTCCTGGTCGGCCTCTCGCTCCTGCTGCAACTGCCGTTCGCGCTGGCCCTCGCCGTCGCGCTGAACCAGAAGATCCGCGGCCGGGCCGTCTACCGGATGCTGTTCTTCGCGCCGTACATCCTCTCCGAGGCGATCACCGGCGTGTTGTTCGGCATGATCTTCGCCCCGGACGCCGGCCTGGCCGACCACGTGCTGGGCGCCGTCGGACTGGACGGGGTGGGCGGCCAGTGGTTCTCCGATCCCTCCACCGTCATGGCCACCCTCTTCCTGGTCATGACATGGAAGTACTTCGGCTTCCACATGATGCTCTACCTCGCCGGGCTCCAGTCCATCCCGGCGGAGTTGACGGAGGCCGCGCTGATCGACGGAGCCGGACCCTGGCAGCGCTTCCGCAACGTCACGCTGCCGCTGCTCGCGCCGACCCTGCGGATCAGCGTCTTCCTGTCGGTCATCGGCGCGATCCAGCTCTTCGACCTGGTGTGGGTCGTCACCGCGGGCGGCCCCGATCACCACTCCGAGACCATGGCCGTGACCATGTTCCAGTACGGCTTCAAGCGCTACCAGGTCGGCTACGCCAGCGCGATCAGCGTCGTCATGTTCGGCATCTGCCTCGTCTTCGCCCTCGCCTACCAGCGGTTCGTGCTCCGCCGCGACCTCCAGGGCGCCACCACGACCATGCGAGGAGGCGGCTCGTGAGCATCGCCAAGACCGACCGCGGCACGGACCTCGGGACGCGGCGGGGCGCGCGCCGGACCGGCCGGACCCTGCCGCTGCACCTGGTCCTCGGGATCGTCGGCGCGATGATGGCCGTGCCCCTCGTGTACGCCGTGCTGTCCGGCTTCAAGTCCACCGACCAGCTCTCGCGCAACCCCATCGGCCTGCCCGACCCGTGGGTCCCCTCCAACTACACCGACATCCTCGGCTCCGGCTCGTTCTGGCGCCTGGTCGGCAGCAGCACCCTCATCGCGGTCGGGACGACCGTGGTCGTCGTCGCGGTGTCCGCGCTCGCGGCGTTCTCCTTCGCCCGCTTCGCCTTCCGGGGACGGGAGTTGCTATTCACCCTGTTCACCCTGGGGCTGATGTTCCCGTTCGCGGTGGCGGCGCTGCCCCTGTTCCTGCTGCTGCGCTCCATCGGCCTGCTGGACAACCCCCTCGGCGTGATCCTGCCGCAGGCCGCGTTCGGACTGCCGATGACGATCGTCATCCTGCGCGGGTTCTTCCGCGAGATCCCCGCCGAACTGGAGGAGGCGGCCACCCTCGACGGCTGCGGGCCGCTCGGCTTCTTCTGGCGGATCCTGCTGCCCATGGCCAGGCCCGCCCTCGGCACGGTCTCGGTCCTCGCCGTGGTCGGCAGCTGGAACAACTTCCTGCTGCCGCTGCTGGTCTTCAACGAACCCACCTGGTGGACCATCCCGATCGGGGTCCAGCAGTTCCAGGGGCAGTACTCCGCCGAGTACGCGCGCGTCTTCGCCTATCTCGTCCTCGCCATGGTCCCCGCCCTGGCCTTCTACTCAGTCGCCGAGCGCCAGCTCGTCGGCGGCCTCTCCGCCGGCGCCACGAAGGGATGACCCGCGCCCGCGGACCCGTACGGCTCGCCCACCCGCCCACCGTGAGGAGTCGCACCATGCCCAGCACCGCCCGCACCCGGTTCAGACTCGCCGGCGCCCTCGCCACCGTCCTGGTCGCCGCCGGCGTGGTCACCGGACCGGCCGCACAGGCCCACGAGCAACCCGCGCACGGAAAGCCGCGGGCCACCCTCGCCGACCTCGCCCAGCGCCACGGGCGCTACTTCGGCAGCGCCACCGACAACCCCGAACTCACCGACACCGCCTACACGAAGATCCTGGGCCACGAGTTCGACATGATCACCCCGGGCAACGGCATGAAGTGGTACGCCACCGAGCCCCAGCAGGGCGTCTTCGACTGGACCGCCGGCGACGAGATCGTGGACCTCGCACGCTCCCACCACCAGCAGGTCCGCGCCCACACCCTGGTCTGGCACAGCCAGCTGCCCGGCTGGGTGACGAGCAAGGAGTGGACGGCCGACGAACTGCGGGCCGTGCTGAAGAAGCACATCCAGACCGAGGTGCGCCACTACCGGGGCAAGGTCTATGCCTGGGACGTCGTCAACGAGGCGTTCAACGAGGACGGCACCTACCGCGAGACCGTCTTCTACAAGACCCTCGGTCCCGGCTACATCGCCGACGCCCTGCGCTGGGCGCACCAGGCCGACCCGAAGGCGAAGCTCTACCTCAACGACTACAACATCGAGGCCGTCGGCCCGAAGAGCGACGCCTACTACGCCCTGGCCAAGCAGCTGAAGGCGCAGCGCGTGCCGCTCGACGGCATCGGCCTGCAGGCCCACCTGGCCCTTCAGTACGGCTATCCGACGACCCTCGAGAACAACCTGCGCCGCTTCTCACGGCTCGGTCTGGACACCGCGCTCACCGAGGTCGACGTCCGGATGCTGCTGCCCGCGACCGAGGAGAAGCTGGCCCAGCAGGCCGACTGGTACCGGGACATGACCGAGGCGTGCCTCGCGGTGCGGCGGTGCGTCGGCATCACCGTCTGGGACTACACGGACAAGTACTCGTGGATTCCGGCGTTCTTCCCCGGCGAGGGCGCGGCGCTGCCCTGGGACGAGCAGCTCGCGCCGAAGCCGGCGTACCGGGCGATCCGGGAGGCGCTCAGCTAGGTTCTGTCGTTCGGACCAGGTCGCAGGGCACCGGCCTGGGCCTGTCGGTGCCGGCTCCCGCCTTTGCGGGGTGATCCGAACGTCAGGCCCTGGCGCCACGGGGCGGCGCGGTGCTGGCCCGCACCACCAGCTCCGTGCCCAGCTCCACCCGCGGCGAGTCGGGGCGCTCGCCGCGGGCCAGGCTCAGGACCGTGCGGACGGCCAGTTTGCCCATCTCGGCCAGGGGCTGGCGGACGGTGGTCAGGGGCGGGGCCGACCAGCGGACCTCCGGCAGGTCGTCGAAGCCGACCACGCTCATGTCCTCCGGCGTCCGCAGACCGCGCCGGCGCAGCGCCTCGATCGCCCCGAGGGCCATCTGGTCGCTGGCCGCGAACACCGCGGTCGGCGGTTCGGGCAGGTCGAGCAGGGCGTTGCAGCCGGTGAAGCCCGATTCGGGGTGGAAGTCCCCGGGGACGACGAGGGCGTCGTCGACGGCGAGGCCTGCCGCCTCCAGGGCGGCCCGGTAGCCGTCGAAGCGGGCGCGCGAGCACAGCAGCCGGGACGGGCCCGCGATCAGGCCGATCCTGCGGTGGCCCAGCGAGAGAAGGTGCTCGGTGGCTGCCAGGCCGCCGGACCAGTTGGCCGCGCCGACGGTCGCCGTGTCGGCGGCGGGTGAGCCCGTCGGATCGACGACGACCAGCGGGACGCCCAGGACGCGCAGCTGCTCGTGCAGGGTGGGCTCCAGGGCCGAGGTGACCAGGACGACGCCGTCGGAGGCGCGCGAGCGCAGGTTGCGCATCCACTCGCGGGCGTCGCCCGAGCGTCCGTGGATCGCCGACACCACCGTGCCGACCCCGGCCGCGTGGGCGGCCTCCTCCACCCCGCGGATGATCTCCACCGCCCACGGGCTGTCGAGGTCGTTGAAGACCAGGTCGAGCAGGGAGGCGCGGGTCGGCGCCGAGGCGGGGCGCTTGCGGTAGCCGTGCAGCTGCAGCAGGTCCTCGACCCGGGCCCGTGTCCGCGGCGACACGTCGGAGCGGCCGTTGACCACCCGGGACACTGTCGGCACCGATACGCCGGCCTGCCGGGCGATCTCGGTGATCGTGACCCTGACCTCGACCCGGGACGCGGCCGTCGCATCGTCCGTCGTCACTGCCCACCTCCGCCGCCATCCGCTCCGGACGCCGCCGCCGAAACTTCCAGGAGTCTTCCGGAAAAAGCGCTGCCACGGGAGACGTTCACGGCGTCGTCTCGCGGGGAAACGGACCCGCTACCCGGAGTGACCGGCTCCGGACACGCGTCGGGGCCGGTTCGCAGTGGTCGCTGCGGCCGGCCCCTCGAGTCTGCGGACGGCGGTCCCGCGCCGTCCGTGGGTACTGCGCCCGTCCGGCCGCCGCCGGGCAGGAGGCCTAGGCGGCGGTCACGACCCGGTGGGGAGCGATGACGCGGCCGTCCGGCAGGAGCTCACCGGTGTCCTCGAAGAGCAGGACGCCGTTGCACAGCAGGCTCCAGCCCTGTTCCGGGTGGTGCGCCACGAGGCGGGCGGACTCCCGGTCGGCTGAGGTCGCTGTGGGGCACGGTGGCTGGTGCTGGCACATGGATGGGAACTTCCGCTCTGGCGTGAGATGTGAGATGGATGTGGTGTCTGTCCCGCGGCGTGAAACGTCGTTCATGGCCGCCCCCCGTTGTGATAAGTCGGTCGGAACCAGTGTTGCCCCACGGAGGCCGATCCGCAGGGATTTCGCGGCACCGCTTCTCACAGGTTCAGGACGCGTCACCCGCGCGGGCGGTTCATCGCCACCGCACCGTCCGTTCGGGTGGTTCCCGGTGGCCGGATAGGGCTAGGCCACGCCCTGGTCCGGTGTCCTGGTCGGCATGCGGGCGCGCAGCGCCGTACCCCGTCACCAAGGGCGGGACGACGGGGTACGGGGGCCGGGAGGGTCAGGCGGGTGAGCCGAGCAGCGGGGGCGGCGCGGGCGTGACCCGGAGGGTGAGCACCGGGAGCAGCTCGGCGACCCGGTGCGGGCGGTGGGCGGCGATCCCGGGCGGCGCCGGGGCCAGCGGAACCAGCAGGTCGGCCGGATCGGGGTGACCGGTGGTGCCGTCCGAAGCGCTGTCGCCGTGCAGCCACAGCGTGAGCATGTAGAGCCCCGGTACCGACAGCAGGCGTGCCTGGCAGGGCTGGGCGACCGACTCGGCCTGACGCAGGGCCCGCTCCGTGGAGGCGATGTAAGGGCCTTCGAAGAAGTGCGAGAACGCCCAGCCGTCCGGGGTGAGCCGGGTCTCGGCAGCGGCCACGGCCCGGTCGCCGCAGCGGATCAGGAACCGCCAGCCGGCCAGCCGGGTCTCGGCCAGGCCTTCCGGGGTGATCGCGTCCAGGACGTGCAGAGGCAGGGGGAGGTCGGGAACGGCGTCCTGCTGGGCGGTGCGCAGGGACGGCGTGCGGGCTTCGTGGACGGCGGTGGGGGAACCGAGTGCCGTGAGGACCGAGCGCAGTGCGGGCGCGGGAGCCGGGGGGACATGCAAAGGCATGGTGGGTCGCCTCTCAATTCGACAGGCACGGTGGCGCGAGGGCGTGGGCGGACGGCGCTGTCAGCTAGCTCTCGAGGTCGGAGAGGCGGGGGCCGGGTCTGGGAGAGAGTGCGGGGGGTGCGCGAGCGGCCTGCCGTCTCCTCGACGACAGGCTCCTTCGACCGTGGGCGCCAACCTTCTCTGCCTTGTTCGCGGAGTTTATACGACACGTGTTCAGACTGTGTTTCGTCTAGTCGATTCCGGGACACTCGGCAAGGGTTCTATCGGTCGGCGATACGTGTGAAAAATCCCGATTCCGAGCGGGTCGCTCCTCGATGACCTCGGGTTGTGACACGCCGGACGGTCGGCCCATTCTCGTCGGCGTTTTTCACGAGTTCCCGATTTCACCTAATGAGCGTCCGGCACCATGCCCGGTGAATGTGCCACCGGTCACTTCCGGTGGCTTTGGGTCAGCGTAGCGGCCGATGCCTCCCGCCGGGGACGTTATCGATCGGCAGGGCTGGGCATCATTGCACCTGACCCCGGGACCACCGGCGGCCGCACCGCCGGGCCGCCACGCGAGGAAGGACGCTTCGATGGGGGAGAAGGTCGTGGCAGGCGCGTTCGACCTGTCCGATCGTCGGGACTACCGGGACAAGCTCCGGAAGTGCCTGACGGGGCTCGAGCGACTCCTGGCCCAGAAGCGCTTCGACCGACCCAAGAACTTCATGGGTCTCGAGATCGAACTGAATCTCGCGGGTGCCGACGGACTGCCGAAAATGTTGAATGGCGAGGTGCTGGAGCGGATCGCGAGCCGCGATTTCCAAACAGAACTCGCCATGTTCAACCTGGAAGTCAACATAGCTCCACACCGATTGGGCGGCCGCGTATTCGATCGACTCGCGGAGGAAATCCGTACGTCACTGGCATATGCCCACCGAAAGGCGGGCGAGGTCGACGCGGGAATCGTGATGATCGGTATTCTGCCGACGCTCGACCGTGACGACCTGGTCTCGTCGAACCTGTCGGACGTCGATCGCTACACCCTCCTCAACGACCAGATCGTGGCCGCCCGCGGCGAGGACTTCGCCCTCGAGATCGAGGGGGTGGAGCGGCTGTCGTGCACGTCGAAGTCGATCGTGCCGGAGGCGGCCTGCACCTCCGTGCAGCTTCATCTGCAGGTGACGCCGGGCCGTTTCGCCGCCGTGTGGAACGCGGCGCAGTCCGTCGCCGCCGCGCAGATCGCCGTCGGCGCCAACTCGCCCTTCCTGTTCGGCCACGAGCTGTGGCGGGAGTCGCGGCCCCCGCTCTTCCAGCAGGCCACCGACACCCGGCCGCCGGAACTCCAGGCGCAGGGCGTCCGCCCGCGGACGTGGTTCGGGGAGAAGTGGATCAGCTCGGCCCAGGAGCTGTTCGAGGAGAACGTGCGCTTCTTCCCGCCGTTGCTGCCCATCTGCGACGACGAGGACCCGCTCGACGTCCTCGAGGCGGGAGGGGTGCCCTCGCTCGCCGAACTCGTCCTGCACAACGGCACCGTCTACCGCTGGAACCGGCCCGTCTACGGCATCGCCGACGGCGTCCCGCACCTGCGGGTGGAGAACCGCGTGCTGCCCGCCGGACCGACCGTGACCGACGTGATCGCGAACGCGGCCTTCTACTACGGCGTCGTCCGGGCCCTGGCGGAGGAGTCTCGGCCGGTGTGGTCCCGGCTGCCGTTCGAGACGGCCGAGGCCAACTTCGACGCGGCCTGCCGGCACGGGATCGAGGCCCGGCTGCTGTGGCCGCGGCGCGGGCGGCTGGGGGGTCTGGTCGAGGTGGACGCGGTGAGTCTCGTACGGGACGAGCTGCTGCCGCTGGCCGAGGCGGGGCTGGACGCCTGGGGGGTGGATCCGGCCGACCGCGATCTGTACCTCGGGGTCATCGAGGAACGGTGCCGGCGACGGACCAACGGGGCGTCCTGGCAAGTGGCGACCTTCCACCGGGCGGTGGAGGCCGGGATGTCGCGGGACACCGCGCTGGCGGCGACCACGCGGCGGTACGCGGAGCTGATGCACGCGGACGACCCGGTGCACACCTGGCCCGTGGGGCTGCCCGAGCTCGCGCCGAGCGCCTGACGCGTGCCGCGTGCCGCGTGCCGCGTGACGCCAGAACGGTGGGCGGCTGGTCGCCTGGTGCCTGGTGCCTGGTGCCTGGTGCCTGGTGCCTGGTGCCTGATGCCTGAGAGGCGGGAGGCTGAGCGCCTGATGTCTGATCGGCGAGCAGCCGGCCACCTGATGTCCGCGCGGTGGGCGGCTGGTCGCACGTTGTCCGCGCGGTGGGCGCATCATGCCGGAGCGCCGGGGCCGCCGGGTTGAGTTCTGCGGGCGGCGTGACCGGGTTCGGGGGGCCTCGCGGTCGGTGTCCCGGCTCTCGTCCGCGGGCGGCGCGTCCGTGCCCGGTGCGCGCTCCGGTGACGCGGGCGGTGCCCCCTGGCGTGATCCGCCGTGGGGGTGAGCGCGGAGGAGGTCGTGACGGCCGTCGTCTGCGCCGGAGCGTGCGAGGACGGGGGTCGCTGCCGGCTCCCCCGTACGGATCGGGCAAGCTGTGACCTCCCACGACGGTGACGTCCCTGCATGGCGGCCGGCGGCGGCTCCCCGCCGCACGGCCCGCGAAGCGGAGGGGCGCTCTGTACGGGGCGCCCGTCCTCTCGTCGTCCTGCCACGCACGGTCTTCACAGCTTCGTCCGAGAGCCTGGCGGGGCAGTGGTGGGAGCAGGGTCACGCAACCGGAGGCAGGTGTACAGGTGGAGGCAGGGTTCGTTGGCTGATTCTTTTCCGCAGGAACGGTTCTCGCGACGGATTTTCCGTGACGAGACGCTGCTCGTTCTGGGGGTCTCGCTCGGTGCGAGCGGTGTGTCCGCCCTGATCAGTTTTGTCGGCTCGGTCACCAAGCCGGGGGGTCTGAAGGACCAGGCGGCGACCCTCAATGCCTCGGCCGCGCCCGGCCGCCCGTGGCTCGATCTTGCCTGGCAGCTGTTCGGGATCGCCACGGCGTTGGTCCCGGTGGCGCTCGTCGCGCACTTCCTGCTGCGCGAGGGTCAGGGGCTGCGCACGCTCGGCTTCGACCGCACCCGCCCCTGGCCGGACCTCGGCCGCGGGGCTGCCGTCGCGGCGGTGATCGGCAGCACCGGCATCGCCTTCTACCTGGCGGCCCGGGGACTCGGCTTCAACCTGACGGTGGTGCCGGAGGCGCTGCCCGACGTGTGGTGGAAGTACCCGGTGCTGGTGCTGTCCGCGCTGCAGAACGCGATCCTCGAAGAGGTCATCGTCGTCGGGTATCTGCTGCGCAGGCTCGGCCAGTTGGGGTGGACGCCGGGCACCGCGCTGGTGGCCAGCTCGGTGCTGCGCGGCTCGTACCACCTCTACCAGGGCATCGGCGGCTTCATCGGCAACATGGTGATGGGCGTGGTGTTCGTCTACCTCTACCGGCGCTGGGGCCGGGTGGGCCCCCTCGTGGTGGCCCACTCGCTGCTCGACATCGGGGCCTTCGTGGGATATGCGCTGCTGGCGGGAAAGGTGGGGTGGCTGCCCACGGCGTGAACCGCGAGCTCAGACCAGCAGTTCGCCCTCGATGACGGTGACCGCGCGGCCGTTCAACAGGGTGCGGTCGCCGCTCAGTTCGGTCCGCACGCGGCCGGAGCGCGGGGAGGCCTGGAGGCCGGTCAGCGCGGTGCGGCCGAGACGTTCGGACCAGTACGGGGCGAGAGCGGTGTGGGCGCTGCCCGTCACCGGGTCCTCGTCGATGCCGACGTTCGGGAAGAAGCAGCGGGAGACGAAGTCGTATCCCCGGGCGGAGTCCTCGGCGCGGGCGGTGGCGATGACGCCGCGGCGGGAACAGGCGGCGAGGGCCCTGTGGTCCGGCCGCAGGGCGCGCACCGTCTTCTCGTCGGCCAGCTCGATCAGCAGATCGCCGATGTGCGGGCCGGTGTCGAGGCAGGCGAGCGGTTCGGCGCCCAGCGCTCCGGCGAGGGCCGCCGGGACGTCCACCGTGGTCAGTGGGGCGGTCGGGAAGTCCAGGGTGATCGAGCCGTCCTCGGCGGGCGTGGCCACCAGGACCCCGCTGCGGGTGGCGAACCGCACCGGGCCGGCGTGGACGCCCGTCGTGTGCAGGACATGTGCCGTGGCCAGCGTGGCGTGTCCGCACATGTCGACCTCGGTGACGGGGGTGAACCAGCGCAGGGCCCAGTCCGCGTCGCCGCCCTCGGGGAGGGGATGGGCGAACGCCGTCTCCGCGTGGTTGATCTCCAGGGCCACGTTCTGGAGTCGGCGGTCCTCGGGGAAGGCGTCCAGGAGCAGGACCCCGGCCGGATTGCCGGCGAAGGGGCGGTCGGTGAAGGCGTCGACGATTCGCATCCGCATGCGGGTGACGTTAGGAGGCGGGCGGCGCCGTCGGCCAAGGCCAATCCGCGGTGTGTGGCCCGGTTGCGGCGCGTCGGCGGCGGAGACGCCGGGCTGACGGTCGGCGGGCGGACCCCGCTCGTCGATCCCGTCCGCCGGTTCCTGGCGGCGACCCGCTCGTCGATCCCGTCCGCCGGTTCCAGGTGCCGACCCGCCCGTCGATTCTGGCCGCCGGTCCCTCCTGCCGACCCCCGTGACGGTCCGCTCGTCGTGTCCGGTCCTCCGGCGTGGCCCGTGGCCGGTGTGGCGCGGCGGGGGCGGGGTCGGGGGCGCCCGGGCCGTCGTACGGTCCGGCGTCGTCGCAGGTCATCCGCGTCGTCGAGCGGGCCTTCGCATCCGTGCGCAGGGCTCTCGCGAAGCGGCGGTGGCGGAACCCTGGGATGCTGGGAGGAGCGTTACGCATGACCTGACGACCGGGGCGGTGAGCGCCATGGCCGGACTCGAGGAGAGCGACGCGCAACGGACGGGCCCGTACGTGCCGGCGGGCCCCTACGCCGATCCCCAAGGAGATCCGTTCCTGCGCACGCGGTTCGTCGTCCCGGCCCGTCCGGTGACGTTTCTGCGGCGCGAGCGACTGGTCGGACACCTCGACGGTGCTCTGGAGACGCCGTTGACCATGGTCAACGGCGCGGCGGGCGCGGGCAAGACACTGCTGGTCGCCGACTGGGCCTCGGCACGCGAGCATCCCGTCGCCTGGCTCACCACCGATGCGGCGGGCCAGGGCCCGGGCATGCTGTGGGCATACCTGCTCGAGGCACTGCGCGCCGCCGGAACCGGCCTGCCCGCCGATATCGGCTGCCCCGCGGACGCGAGCCGGGTGCCCGCCGCGCTGCTGGCCCGGCTGGCCGCCGGGCTGAGCACCCGGGACCGGCCCGTGATCGTCGTGCTCGACGAGTACGACCGGGTGGTCGACCCGGAGATCGCCGAGCAGCTGGAGTTCGTCCTGCACCACGCGGGCGGAGGCCTGCGCCTGATCCTCGTCACCCGCACCGAGCCGCTGCTGCCGTTGCACCGCTACCGGGCTGCCGGTGAGCTGACGGAGATCCGGGGAGCGGAGCTGGCCTTCACCGGCGAGGAGGCGGCCGAGCTGCTGGAACTGCACGGCCTGCGGCTTCCGGCGCACGCGGCACAGGGGCTTGTGAAGCGCACCCGGGGCTGGGCCGCCGGCCTGCGGCTGTGCGCCCTCGCCGCGCGCGAGAGCCCGGATCCGGAGTCGTACCTGAAGAAGTTCGAGGCCGACCGCACGGCGGTCGCCGACTTCCTGCTGGCGGAGGTGCTGCGGCGGCAGCCTCCCGAGACGCAGGACCTGCTGCTGCGGGTCAGCGTCCTCGACCGGTTCCGTCCCGGGCTGGTGAACGCGCTCACGGGGCGCACCGACGCCGAGTCCATCCTGGCCGGGCTGCATCGCGAGAACGCGTTCGTCGAGCATCTGGAGCGGGACTGGTACCGCCTGCATCCGCTGTTCGCGGAGATCCTCCGTGCCCATCTGCGGATGCGGTCGCCGGGTCTCGAGCCCGAACTGCACCGGCGGGCCGCGCACTGGCTGCGCGGCTCGGGATCCCTCGCGGCGACCCTGAACCACGGCGCGGCCGCGGGCGACTGGGAGTTCACCGCGGGCGCGCTGGTCGACGACCTCGCGATCGGCTGGCTCTTCACGGGCTTGCGGGTCGACGCGCTCGCCGAGCTGTTCGCCGGGATGGGGCCGGAGGCGGCGAGCCCCGCCGCCCATCTCGTCCGTGCGGCACGCGAGCTGTCCCTGCACGAGCTCGAGCGCGGCCAGGCGCATCTGCGTCACGCGGAACGGACGCTGGACGCGGCCGGGCGCGGGCCGCTGGAACACGCACACGTCGGGGACGATCCCGTGGAGGCGCAGCCCGCCCTGGCGGCGGCACGGTTGAGCTGCGCGTTGCTCGAGGCGCTGGCCGCCCGGCTGACCGGTGCGCCGGCGCGGGCCGAGCTGGCCGCCGAGGCGGCCGACACGCTCCGGCACGAGGTCCCCGCCCAGCTGCTGGAGAAGCATCCCGAGCTCACCGCACAGCTGCTGGCCCATCTGGGTTCGGCGCGGCTGTGGGCCGGACGGTTCGAGGAGGCGTGCGCCGCCCTGTCGAGCGTGGCCGGCTCCGGCGCGGGGGCCGCGACGGCTCTCGCACGCGAGGACGCGCTGGGCCGGCTGGCGCTGATCGACTACCTCGACGGCTGGCCCGGCAGAGCCGAACGCAGGGCGCGGGCCGCCACGGCCGAGACGGAGCGGTACGGCCTGCCCCAGTCGTCCGGCTCCGGCATGGCACGGCTGGTGCTGGCCGCCGTGGCCGTCGACCGCGACGACCTGGCGCGCGCCCGGACGCTCCTCGACGAGACCGCCGAGTCGCCCTCCGCGTGGTGCGACCCGGTCATGGAGTCGGTCCGGGCCATCGCCGCCGCCCGGCTGCACCTGGCCCGCGGCGACTCCCGCGCGGCGCTCGCCGTGGCGGAGCCGGCCGTTTCGGCCGCCGTGCCCTCGCCCTGGGCGGAGGGACAGACGGCGCTCGTCGCGTCCGCCGCGCATCTCGCCGAAGGCCGTCCCGAGACGGCGGTCAAGGTGCTCCTGGCGGTCCCCGACGCCCAGCCGGCCTGCGAGGTCGCGGCCGCACGGGCCCAGCTCGCCGCCGGACGGCCGGCGGCGGCGATCGACCTGCTCGACGCAGTGCGCCGGGAGGGGCGCTCCGGTCCGGCGGTGATCGTCCGGGCCCTGCTGGTGCGGGCGCAGGCCGCGAGCGAGGCGGGGGACTCTGCCGCCGCCCACGGACTCGTCGTCCAGGCCCTGCGCGAGGCGCGCCGCGACGGCCTGCGCCGGCCCTTCGCCGAGGCCGGGCCCTGGATCCGCCGTTTCCTCGCCCCGGCGTCGCTGCGGGGGACGGCCGGGGACTGGCTCACTCCGGGCACGCCGCCGTCCGACGACGGTCCGCCGCCGCTGGTGGAGGAACTGAGCGGACGCGAACGGGACGTGCTGCGCAGGCTGGCCCTGATGATGTCGACGGAGGAGATCGCCGCCGACCTGTACGTGTCCGTGAACACGGTCAAGACGCACCTCAAGAGCGCGTACCGGAAGCTGTCGGTCAACCGCCGCAACGAGGCGGTGCGCCGGGCACGCGAGCTGGACCTGCTCTGACAGCGAGGGCGTTCGTGCCGACGCCGCGGCGGGTTCGTGCCGATGCCGCGGCGGGACCGGCTCCTGGTACTCCGTGGTCCTCGGAGCCGCCGGCGTTGCCCGTACGGACGGCGTTGCCCGTACGGACGGCGTTGCCGGGAGCGTTCGAGCTCAGGCTCGCCCGTGGCGGGTGAGGCGCCGACGGGGCCGCCCGGCTTCGATGGACCCGTGGACACCATGACCCGCTGGCGCGCTCTGATCGTCCTGGGGACCGCCCAGTTCCTGATGGTCCTGGACACCTCCGTCATGAACGTCTCGATCAGTCAGCTGGTCGAGGACTTCGACACCGAGGTGACGGCCATCCAGGCGGTCATCACCCTGTACGCACTCGTCATGGCCGCCTTCATGATCATCGGCGGTCGGCTCGGCGACATCCTCGGCCGGCGCCGGCTCTTCCTCCTCGGCCTCGTCGTCTACGCCACGGGCTCGGCCCTCACCGCTGCCGCGCCCACCCTGTGGGTTCTCACGCTGGGCTGGTCGGTCATCGAGGGGCTGGGCGCCGCGATGGTCCTGCCCGCGATGGCGGCGCTGGTCGCCGAGTCCTACCACGGGCGGGACAGAGCCGTCGCCTACGGGGTGATCGGCGGGCTGGCCGGTGCGGGGATCGCGGTCGGCCCGCTGCTGGGCGGCTGGGTGACGACGTACCTCACCTGGCGGCTGGTCTTCGTCGGAGAGGTCGTCGTGGTGCTGGTCGTGCTGTGCTTCCGCAAGGCGGTCACGGAGGCGCCCCGAACCGGGACACGACCGCGTCTGGACGGCGTCGGCGCCGCGCTGTCGGCGGCGGGGCTGGCGCTCGGGGTGCTCGGCGTCCTGCAGAGCGGCACCTGGGGCTGGCTGCAGCCCCGCAACCCGCCCTTCACCGTGTTCGGCTTCTCGCCGACCCTGTTCGTCGTCGGCGCCGGAGTGGTCGTGCTGGCCGCCTTCCTGCACTGGGAACGCCGCAGGGAGGCCAAGGGCGCGGACCCCCTCGTCCACCTCGCGCTCCTGCACAGGCCCGTGCTGAGATCGGGGCTGATGTGCCTGCTGAGCCAGAACCTCATCCTGCTCGGCCTGTTCTTCACGATCCCGCTGTATCTGCAGGTCGTGCAGGGCTTCGACGCCTTCGAGACGGGCCTGCGCCTGCTCCCCGTGTCGGTGACCATGCTCGCCGCGTCCCTGGGCGCCGCCCGGCTGGGCCGGGTCGCCGGAGCGCGGCGGGTGGTGCGACTCGCGCTGCTGACCCTGGCCGGGGCCGTCGTATGGCTGCTGGCCACCATCGACCCCGTCATCGACGACGCGCAGTTCGCCGGCGCGATGGCGCTGCTCGGCGTGGGCATGGGTCTGCTGGCGTCGCAGCTGGGCAACGTCGTCCAGTCGAGCGTGGACGATGACGAGCGCAGCGAGGTGGGCGGACTGCAGTTCACGGCGCAGAACCTGGGTTCCGCGCTGGGTACCGCGCTCATCGGGTCGCTGCTGGTCGGAGCCCTGGCGCAGGCCTTCACCACCCGAGTGGAGAGCCACCCCCAGCTGTCGGAGGAGACCAGCCGGCAGGCCGGCGTCGCCCTGGAGGCGGGCATCAGCTTCGTCCCCACCGAGCAGGTGCGCACCGCCGCCGAGGACGCCGGACTGCCGCCGGCGGAGGTCGACGCCCTCACGGACTCCTACGCATCGGCGCAGCTGGACGGGTTGAAGGCGGCGATCCTCGCCGCCGGCGGAATCACGCTCGCCAGCCTTCTGGTCACGTCGCATCTGCCCACCGCGAGGACCGGACGCCCCGGGAAGTCACGGGGCAGCACGCCGAGCGGTCCCGTCGACCTAACACGTTGACGGCCCGAACCGCTCGACGTGCCCGAGTCGTCCTCCAACGTCCGATCGCCGAAGAGAGGCCGTCATGACCGAGACGGGACACCGCGAGGCGGCCCGGGCCCGCGCCGCCGAGCGGCGGGCCAACGCCGACTACACCGGCGGCGTCTACGGATCCATGCTGGCCGCCTCGGTCGTCGTCGGGGCCGGCGCCTGGGGGTCGTTCCCGCGTCTGGAGCTCATGCTGCTGCTGTTGCTCACCGGCCTCGTGTTCTGGATCGGGCATGTGCACGCCCAGCTGTTCGGGGCACGGCTGGCGCAGCGGAGACTGGACCGCGAGGTCGTGCTGCACGTCTGCCGCGACGAGTGGCCGATCGTCAAGGCCGCGATACCGCCGGCCGTCGCCGTGGCCCTCAGCCCCCTGCTCGGCCTCGACCTGTCGGGCACGTTGTGGTTCGCGCTGTCGGTCGCCGTCGCCGGGCAGGTGGGCTGGTCGGCGGCGGCGGCACGCCGGGCCGGCGGCTCCTGGCGTCTCGTGACCACCGCGGCCTCGGTGAACCTCGTGCTCGGCCTGGCGATCATCGCGTTCAAGCTGTTCCTGACGCACTGAACCACTGACTCACCTGCACCGGGTGAGGCCCAGGGCTTCACCGGGGCGGACCATCGCGGTAGAGGGCGCGGTTCGCCTGTCCCAGGCCATCCCGGGGAGAGAGCCCATGCGCTACGAGATCCGTGTGGAAGGACAGATGTCGGACACGCTGACCAGGGCGTTTCCGGAGCTGGAGCATGTGGTCATGTCCGGCCAGACGGTTCTGTTCGGGCGGGTGATCGACGAAGCGCACCTGTACGGGCTGCTGGCCCGCTGCCAGTCCCTGGGGCTGCGGGTCATGGAGATGCGCCAACTGCCCGAGTGAGGCGCCGGGGCGTGCCGTCCCGGCCGGGCGCGAGGAGGAAGTCATGAGCGTGCCGCACGGTTCCGTACCGCCGTCCGAACCCGATCAGCTGTCCGGCGGCCGCGACCGCCGGGGCGACGACCGGGTCGCCCGAGGGCCCGCGGGCGGCGATCCCGCCGATGTCCTGGGTGTGCTCGGGCGGTCCTGGACGTGGATCCTCGGGTCGGCGATCGCGGCGTTCGTGCCGGGCATCCTGATCCTGGTCTGGCCGGACGAGACCCTGCACGTCCTCGCCGTGCTCATCGGCCTGTACCTGCTGGTGACCGGCGTGTTCCGGTTCGTCGCCGCCTTCGGCGGGGGCGACCACGGCGAACGGGTCACCGGGCTCCTCCTGGCCATGCTCTACGTGGTGGCCGGGGTGCTGTGCCTGCGCCACCCGATGCAGACGATCGCGGCGCTCTCGCTGATCGTCGGCGTCCTGTGGCTGGTGTCGGGCATTCTCACCCTCTACACCGCCCTCGCCGCCAAGGACCTGCCGCACCGGGGCGTCGTCATCGGCGCGGCCGTGTTCGCCATCGTCGCGGGGATCGTGGTGCTCGCGCTGCCCACCGAGTCCGCCCGCGCGCTGACCCGGCTGCTCGGCCTGTGGCTGGTCCTGCTCGGACTGGTCGAGGCCGTCGTCGCCTTCGCCTGGCGGGCGGCGCTGCGCAGGGCCCGCACGCCCATGGCGTCCCAGGGCCCGGCCGGCGATCCCTGAGTGATCGGCGCGGCTCGGGTGACGGTCATTCCTCACCCGCCTCGGGTGAGGACGACGGCCCCCCGGGCGCGCACTCTGAGAACGGCACGCAACGGCCTGCCGGGTGTCGGGCGAAAGCCCGGGACGGAGGAGACAGATGAGTGGCGACACCTACCTCGCGTACGACTATCCGCTGCTGAGCGCCTTCTGGACCATGATGGTGTTCTTCCTGTGGATCATGTGGTTCGTGCTGCTGTTCCGGGTCGTCGTGGACATCTTCCGCGACGACGACCTCAGTGGCTGGGCGAAGGCCGGCTGGCTGGTGTTCTGCGTCGTCCTGCCCTTCCTGGGCGTGTTCGTGTACGTGGTCGCCCGCGGCAAGAACATGGGGCGCAGGGAGATCACGCAGGCACAGGAGCAGCAGAAGGCCTTCGACAGCTACATCCGTGAGACCGCCAAGGGCGCGGACCGGCCCACCAGCAGCGTCGACGAACTCGCCCGCCTGTCGGAGATCCGTGCGCGGGGCGACATCACCGACGAGGAGTTCGACAAGGCCAAGCAACTCGTACTGAGCGGCACCCGCCGCTGAGCCGGCGTACTCCGCCGAACCAACAGCTCCGACACGAATCGAGGCACTGGGATGACTCACTCCACCCACACGCCGTCGGCCGAGCGGCACACCGCCAAGCAGCAGTGGGCCGAGGGCCTGATGGTCTTCGCCGCCGTGACGCTCATGCTCGCCGGACTGCTCGACATCTTCCGCGGCATCATGGGGATCGCGGAGGACGACATCTTCGTGACGACCCGCAACTACGTGTTCGCGTTCGACCTCACCGGCTGGGGCTGGATCCACCTCGCGCTGGGCGCGGTCGCGGTGATCGTCAGTCTGGGACTGTTCACGGGAGCGACGTGGGCGCGCGTTCTGGGCGTGGGCATCGCCGCCCTGATCGTCATCGCCAACTTCCTGTCCCTGCCGTACTACCCGGTCTGGTCCGTCGTGATGATCGCGTTCTCCGCGTTCGTCATCTGGGCTCTGTGCGTGGCGAAGCCCGACAGGTCGCTGAGGTGACGGAGTACCGCGCGGCGCTTCCAGGAAGGCGGTAGACGATGTGCCGTTGGCTCGCCTACTCGGGCACCCCCGTGCTGCTGGAAGCGATCCTCTACCGGCCGGCGCACTCGCTGATCGACCAGAGCCTGCACGCCCGGATGGGCGTGGAGACGACGAACGGCGACGGCTTCGGCGTCGGCTGGTACGGCCTCGAGGCGGACGACGGGAATCCTGCCGTCGTCCGGGAGATCGGCCCGGCCTGGAGCAACCGCAACCTGCGGGAGATCGCCGGTCACGTCCGCTCGCCCCTGTTCTTCGCCCACATCCGGGCCTCGACGGGCACGGCGGTGCAGCAGACCAACTCGCACCCCTTCCGGCACGGCCGCTGGATGTGGATGCACAACGGGGCGATCGCCGAGTTCCACCGGCTCCGCCGTGATCTCGCGCTCGCCGTCGATCCGCGCCTCTTCCTCGACATCGAGGGGTCGACGGACTCGGAGCTGATGTTCTTCCTGGCGCTCACCCTCGGCCTGGAGGAGGATCCGCCGGGCGCCGTGGCGCGGATGGCGGGCCTGGTCGAGCGGGTCGGCCAGGCGCACGGCGTGGAGTACCCGCTGCAGATGACGGTCGCCGTGACCGACGGTGAACGGCTGTGGGCCTTCCGGTACTCCAGCCAGGGAGCCTCCCGGTCGCTCTTCTACAGCACCCGGGTGGAGACGCTCCGGTCGCTCCACCCCGACATGGCGTTCCTGCGGGAGGTCTCCGACGAGACCCGGTTGATCGTCTCCGAACCGCTGGGTGATCTGCCGGGCGCCTGGAACAAGGTCCCCGAGAGCACCTACGGCGTGGTGCAGCCGGGGCAGGACGAGATCATCCCGTTCACCCCGCTGGCGGCGTGACGGGTGACGTCCTCCGTACGCGGCCGGGCCGGGGCCGCACACGGAGGACGTTCGCTCGACGGAGGATGCTCGCTCGACAGCGGACCATCGCGTGACGGGGGACGTTCGCGCAACGGCGGACGTCCGCTCAGTGGACGGAGAAGCCGCCGTCGACGAAGATCGACTGCCCGGTGACGTAGCCGGAGGCGCGGCTCGCGAGGAAGACCGCCGCACCCGCGAAGTCCTCGGCCAGCCCGTTGCGCCCGACCATCGTGCGCGCGGCCAGCGCCGCCACCCGCTCCGGGTCGGACGACAGCCGCGCGTTGAGCGCGGTCATCACGAACCCGGGCACCAGCGTGTTGCAGGTGACGCCGTGCGGCGACCAGGCCTCCGCCTGCGACCGGGCGAGGGACTCCAGCGCTCCCTTGGACACCCCGTACGCGCCGCTCTGGACGAACGCCCGGTGCGCCTGCTGCGAGGTGATGTGGATGATCCGCCCGAAACCCCGCTGCGCCATCCCGGGCCCGAACCGCCGGCCCAGGAGGTAGGGGGCCTCGAGGTTCACCGCCATCGTGGTGTCCCAGACGTCCTCGTCCAGCTCGCCCATCGGCGGGCGAAGGTTGATCCCGGCGCTGTTGACGAGGATGTCGGGCTCCCCGAAGGCCCGCGTCGCCTGCTCCGCCGCCGTGCGGACCCCGTCGCGGGTGCTGAGATCGCCGCTCACCCAGGCCGCCCGGCAGCCGGCCGCCGCCAGCTCGTCGACCGTCGCGGCCAGCTCCGCCTCCCTGCGCGCCACGATCACCACGCGCGCCCCCGCACGCGCCAGAGCCTCAGCGATGCCCCGCCCGATTCCCGAGCTGCCGCCGGTCACCACGGCCACCCGGCCGTCCAGCGAGAACAGCCCGGCCAGATAGGCGTCCGATGTCCCGGGGGTGACGAAGACGCCGGGCGGGGTGTCGTCCGTGGTGGCGTTCGCGGCATCCGGGGCGTCGGGTGCGGCGGCGGGCGGGGCGGCGGACGCGGTGCCGTGCGGGCTGCTCGGGGATGTCATGTCCGCAGCCTAGAGGCCTGTCCTGCCTCATCGGGTTCGTCGCCTGCGCTGCGCTTCATCCCGTCGACTCCAGAATGCGGTCCAGCGTCCGGCGTCCGGTTCCGCTCATCGTCGGATTGCTCTCGACGTAGTACCAGACAAGACCCATGGCCTGTTCGAACGCCCATGCCTTGCCGCGCTCCCACTCCAGATCGTCACAGGCCAGTGCCTGCCGGAGCACTTCCCGCGGGCCTGACCGCAACAGGTGCCAGGCACTGACGAGATCCAGCGCGGGGTCGGCGGGCCCGAAGCCGCCGGTGTCGAGCACGCCGCCGAGCCGGCCTCCCGCGACCAGGACATTGCCGGGAATCAGGTCACCGTGGCTCATCACATCGCCATCCGTGCGCGGCAACTTCCGAAAGCGGCTCCACACCTGGCGCAGCCGGGGCACATCGAGCAGGTCCTCGCTCTCCTCGAAGCACCTCTCCATCCAGTCGTCGTGGTGGGCGAGGACGCCGCCACGATTGTCGCCGCTGAAGAGCCGCCCCCGCGTATCGGCGTTCCGGAGGCTCGCGACGAAGACCGCGAGGTCCTCGGCAAACGCGTCCGACCCGCTCGGGTCTGCATCGGAGGCGACCGTTCCCGGCAGCCATGTCTGGACCGACCACGGCATGGGGTAGCCCGCTCCGGGCTTTCCCAGGGCGACGGGTTCCGGCACGGGGAACCGAGACACCTGTGCCAGCTCCGCGCTCGCCAGGGCTTCCTGTTCCAGAACCGCCAGCACCTCGGCGGCATCGGCCAGACGCCGTGGGAAACGCGCCGAGAGGTCGTCGCCGATGCGGAAGACGGCGTTGACCGTGCCGGTCGACGGCAGGGGTCGGACCGCCCTGTCGCTCCACTCGGGGAACTGTTCTCGGATCAAGGCCGCGACGACTTCGGTGGTCACGTCCACTTGATCATGGTGCATGGTCATCTCTCGCAGACTCTTCCGCCGGTCCCGTTCGAAGCCCCGGAAGCAGACCAGATCAACTACGCGACGGTCCAGCGAAATTGCGACTTCCGGCCACCGAGTCGCCTCAGCCCTTCTGGTGGCCCCAGGTCACAGCCACAGCTTCGGACCAGAGCACTTGGACCACGCGAGACGGGACAGCGGCCGGCGTTCACACCGACTCCGCCGACGGGCGCCACGCGACCACGAGGGGCAGGCGCCCTGCACGTGACCTGTGACAGTGATCGTTGATCGATTGACAGGGATGGTTGATCAAAGCTGCTTTGTGTCAGCGAAGAGTGACCACTTGGCCGCCTGTGTCAGCAAAGGCCGACCGTCGTGTGGTGTTGCCCTGCTGATGGTGAAGCGCGCAGGCTCGTGGATTCCGGGAGCCGTGAGCCGGTGAACCCGTGTATCGGCCTGCGTCGAAAGCTGCCTTGCAGACGGGTTCGACCGGGATTAACCGCTGGGTCGTTCCGATGAAGATCCGTATCTTGGCCCCATGGCGAATGAGGGAGAGCCGAGACTCTTTGTGAACCGGTGGGGCGACACATCGGACCCGGCGTCGGTCGGCGGCGAGTCCTATCGGGATGAGTGCAGATGCTTCGACCAGGCCAGGCCGCATTCGCGAGCGCGCGTTGGCTTCCACGCCGAATCTCAGGACACTTCGGCCCCTGGGTGGAAACGACTGCTGCAGCTCGTTGACGAGGCCGCGGCCGACGGACGGGAGGAGTTCCGTCCCTTGGTTGAGCTCAGCCCGGTTGAACGGCGGCAGATCGTGACCTTGCCGCCGAGCATCGCCAAGCTGACTGCGGTCAAGCGTTTCGTGCTCTACGGCAGCAACCTGGTCCGGATCCCGCCCGAAATCGGGGCGATGACCAGCCTGGAGGAGTTCACCCCGTACACCTCCTACCGACTGCACTGGTTCCCCTACGAGATCACCAGGTGCTCCAAGCTGGCCCGAAGCACGGTGAGCACACGCGCGCTGTTCGGGAACTACAAGCTCCGTCCCCCCTTTCCCCGTCTCCGGCCGCCTCAGGACTCTGTCGCGGACCTCGACCTGACAGCGCTCGATGCCAGCCGCTGGGGGACAACGGCCATCCGCAGCTGCAGCGTCTGCAACCGGCCGATCAAGCAGCACGGCCTCCACCAAGTGTGGATCTCCCTAAGGGTAGCCACCGATGTGCTACCCCTCCTGGTCAACGCCTGCTCGGCGACCTGTGTAGACGCCCTTCCCCAAGGAGCCGAGGGCTACGTGCAGTTCCCGCACACGGGCGGCAACGTCGACCAGCCGGCGTCCGACTGGGACTGACCACCTGACCGCGGCAACGCAGAGCCGCTGCTCAACGCAACGACTTCCCGGTGCGCTCGGGATGGGCGGCATGGACGTATCTCACTGCGGTGACCGGGCCTGTACGGGTGAACCGGCTCTGTCGCTGCTCCTGCGACCGGGGTGGATCCCCGCGCGATCGTACGGGGTACGTTGTCGTCCATGTCTCCCGAACCGCGTAGCCGTGAAGAGCTGGTCGCCTTGCTGCGTGACCTGCACAAGGAGTTCCGTGCCCGGGGCCACGAGTGGGAGAACAGCACCCTGGACGACTTCCTGGAAGCGCTTGCCGCATGGGTGCACGACTCCCCGGGCGCGTACAAGAACGCAGGTGAGCAGATCCCGCCCGATGGCGATTGGACCTTCATGGCCCGAGCCCTCCGCGCCGCCACCCTCTACGAGTAGGGCAGAGCTCTGCGCCGCTCTGGTACGTCAAATCCCAGACTCACTCTCCACCCACGGTCATGGACGCCGGCGTCGCGTCACTGATTAGGAGCTGGCTCTTGCAGGGAAGAGGGCGTCGAGCCGGGGTGTCCCAGTTCTCACCGTGGCCTCTACGGTGTCGATCTCTTCTTCTGGCTTCGCCCATGTCTCCTGAACGGCTTCCAGGGCCTCGTAGAACGCCTCCTCGCAGTCGCCCTCCTGGCCCGTCAGCTCGTCGAATACCTCCTGGGCCACATAGTCGAGCTCCTCCCATTCCGGCCACTCGTGGTCACACCACTCTCGCGGGTGCCGTCCCGCCAGGGCCCGCACCTCAGCAACGTCAGCGAGGGCATCCGGATCAGCAAGCACCGTCTTGTACGTCCCTTGCCCCTGGGCCACCAGCCACAGCGCGAAGTAGTCGAAGCCGTCGTCGGAGCACAAGCCACCCTCGATCCGGCCCGCCGCCCGCCACAGTGCATCCGTGGCGACCGCCTCGCACGCGGCCTCCAGAGACGCTTGAAACTCCGCCGCCTCCGCAGCCGGCCGACATCGCAGCTCCCCGCGCAGCCATTCCAACCGTTCATGCCGGTCACCGGAGCGACTGCTCAGCTCGTCCATGAGCGCCCAGAAGGTCTTATCGTCCATACTGCACAGGATCGCAACTACCACTGACATAACCCGAGAACCCCTTGCGTCAACAGCAGTAGCGGCCGCCCTGCCACCCTGCGCAGCCTCGGGAACGGCCCGCCTGTCGCATCGCGTGTACGTCGGCAGATGGGTGTCTGCATGATCAGGCGCTCGGCTGCTCAGCCTTCTTCGGCTGCTCAGGCCAGCCGCGGGACAACCGGTAGCACTTGCGCGAGCACCATCGCCGAGTCCAGCCGTCCTTGCGGCGGTCAATGGGTTTCTGGCACTGGCCGCAGGACACCGGCCCGAAGAAGATGGATGGGTCAGCGCCCCCAGACGACCATGTGCGGCAACGGCGGCTGCACCAGCGGCGAGGGGGATCGGCGAGCGACTTCGCTTCTATCGGGATGCCGCAGAACACGCATGTCCTGGAAGGCAGGGGAAGCCCGTCCCTCTCGATCAGCCGGTCCCAGCGGGAGACCTGCAGTTCGCATGTCTCCGAGCAGGTGCGCTTGGCGATTTGAGGGGTCGGCGGCATGGGGCCTTCGCAAGCGGCGCAATCGCGGAATGGCTGCCGGTCAGCGGCGTCCTCATCGCGGGAACGACGTTCGATGTAGGCCACTCTGCGGCAGGCAGAGGAACAGAGCCGGTGACGTTGACCGAACTGGATCTTCATCGGCTGTCGGCAGATTCGGCAGGGTTCCATGACTGGATGCTTCTGGGGGACGCGGCATCGAGTCGAGCAGTAAACGGGCATGACGCCGAACGTGCGGGTAACCGCGAATTCGGAGCCACACCTCTTGCACTTGACGGTGTCGAGCGTCTTCCGTAGCTGTTCGGGGTCACGGCCGGTGACGGCGGCGATCCGTGCCCAAGATGGACGGCCGTGATATCTGGGCGGTCCTGCAAGGAAGCGCCGCAGGTAGGCAGGCGGAAGGCAGTTGGCGCGGGCGAGGCGGGCGATGAAGGGATAGCAGCCTTCACCGGCAATCGGCCGGACCTGGAAGGGAAGCTTGGTGATCGGCTCGCTGTCCGCGGTGGGGTGGGTCACTTATCCGCGTCCGAGAGGCCGCCGGGGTGCCTGCGACGGGAGGCGATGTCCAGGTCGACCGCCAGCAGGCCGGGCTTGGTGATCTTCTCGGCGCCGGTGAGGATGGCATCCACGGCAGCTCCGCGGAGCTGATGGGAAAGGGTGCCGATCATGCCGCCCGTTCGGGTGTGCAGGAAGCGGTCCAAGCGAGTCAGGGTGCCACGTGTGTGCTGGTGCAGCAGCAGGTTCGCCTCCATCTGCGCGACCAGGCCCTTCCACTCCTTGTTGTAGGGGAAGGGGTGGGTGGCCACCGAGGTGAAGCGGGCGGCGATCTGGTCGCCGCGGGTGCCGGACAGCAGGCCGCTGCCTTCGATGTCGATGCCGGCGTAGGCGAACGTCGCGGGGATGCGCTCGGAGAAGTACTTGAGTGTGTCGGACGCCTCGGCTCCCGTGCGGGTGTGCAGGGAGATGTTGTGGATCTCGTCGACCAGGACAAGGCCGGTGCGGGCCTTGGTGCAGACGCCGACCACGGCTTCGGTGAGGTCGGTGATGTTGGAGCTTCGCAGGACCGGGAGGCCGAGGAAACGGGCGAACTCAGCTGCGATCATGCGGGGTGTCGCGGCGGGCGGGACGGTGATGTAGATGACCGGTATGCGCTCGTCCTGGCCAGGGTGCCGGCGGCGGTCCTGCAGCTCGTGCGCCAGCCCGAGCTGGGTCAGGGCGATCGTCTTGCCGGTGTTGGCCGGGCCGGTGACGATGAGGCCCCGACGGGCGCTGATGGCGCCGCGGTTGAGGATCACCAGGCGGCGTCCGCAGGTGACGGTGTGCCGGACGGTTGAGGTGGCGACCACCTGCAGGCGGGCATGGTGGTCGAGCCGATCCTCGTCGTACTGATACCTGTCCTCTTTGGTCAGAGCGTCGTACTCGTCCTGCGTCACCATGGCCATCGGCTCGCTGATCGCCTCCGCGATGAACTCGCGCCAGCCGGGCAGGGCTGTCAGATAGCGGCCGAACTCGTCTTCCGGCTGGTCTGCCAGCGGCGTGCTCACGAACGTCTCCAGGGGTCCTCAAGCGGGTCGAAGATGCCCAGCGGGATCACTTCGGCCATCGTTTCCTCGTCCTCCGCCGGCGGCTCCGGCGAGGGTTGCGTCTCCGGTCGCGGCGGAGGCATGGCTGCTGCCGGTGTAGTGGCCTTGGTCCGGGCCGTGACACGACGGTCCGCCTTGGACCGCTTGGCCTTCCGCTTGTTTGCCGCTGGCTGTTCAGGGCCGGCGTGGGCGCGGGTCAGCAGGGCGGAGACGGCCTCGGCGAGTTCTTCCTCCGTGGCCTTGGGCAGCTGGTGGCTGACGTGGTCCCAGGCGAGGTCACCGAAGGGAACGGGCGCGCGGTTCAAGTACTTCCAGGTTGCCTGGATCCACTCGACTTCGCCGCGGTGGTTGCGTACCCACACGCGGGAGACGTCGTAGGGGTCACGGTGGACTTCCCAGAGCCCACGCTTGGCGGTGACCCCTGAGTCGCGCCGTCGCATCGGCCCCAGCTCGGGGGCGTCGTAGGTGCGGTTGTTGATCCGAATTCCGTAGGAGTTGACGGCCCGCCAGGCCGCTGGGAGGAGTTCGACGTAGTCCTGGCCGCTGAGAGCGACTGGGACGTAGCCGCAGGCCTCGACCAGCGCGGCGTACTTCTGGTTCGGCGTGAACAGCCGACCCGGATGGTCGGGATCTCGCAGCCCCTCGTGAGGGCGGTTCTGCCAGTGGGCGACGATCCACTCGTCCAGTAGTTCCTGCAGTTCGGGCAGAGCCCACAGGTTCTCGCGCTCCGGGTGACGGCCACGGTGGTCGGTGTTGCGGCCGGTGTAGCCGGGGAGGAACTGGGCGAACATCGTGGCGACGGAGCCGAGCATCTTCTCAATGTGGCCCTTTTCGAAGGGCGAGCCCTTGTGCGTGGGCTGGAAGTCGATCTCCAGGAACCGGCAGGAGGCCCGGAAGTTGCGCGAGACGAACACCTTGCCGTGATCGCAGACGATCATCTCCGGGACGATCACCGGCTTGGCTGCCGCGTGCTCCAGACGCTCATCGAGGGTCAGCATCCGGGCATGCGGCAGCACCGAGCGGGACATCTTCAGCGCGTCGACCCAGCCTGGTCTCATCAGCTCCGGGGTGACCGTGCGGGCCAGCAGCACGCTGGCGTCGACGGACTTCGTCGTGGGCCTGAGCACCGCCGCGGCCAGTGTCCTGGTGGCGACGTCGATCATGCCGGTGAGTTCGACCTTGCCGACCACTCCGTTGTCGAGGCGGACCATGACGTCCAGCGGTGTGGAGTCGATCTGCATGACTTCACCCGGAGCCGACACCGTCAACTCACCGAACGGGGCCGCGGCCCCATGGGCCTTCGACCTGCGTGTGACGGCCGACCCGGTCGCATGTGTGCCTGCCGTCAGCTTCGCCACCAGTCGGTAGAGAGTCCGTCGCGAGGGCAGCTCGGCCAGGTTCCCGTCATTCTCCCGAATGATCTCCCCGGTCCTCCAGATCAGGTAGGCCCCGTTGCGTGTCGAGGTCTCGACGCCCTCCTTGATCGCCTGCCGCATCGCCTCGACGACGGCGTCGGGCACGTCACCGAACTCCTTGCGCTTGCGGACCGAGCGGTGATCGACCAGCCGAGCCAGGCCGACCAGGCCTTCCTCCGTGTAACGGCGTCGCCGGAGGCCCACCGCTCCGGTTTTGATCTCGTGGCCGAGGGCGGCGAGTTCAGCCGCCTTGGCCTTCTGGCGCGACGTCACCGATGTGCCCGGTCCGTAGCCCGGTCGCGGCGGTGTGCCCGGTTCGGCGCCTGGCGGCAGCCCGTGCAGGACCTCAAGGACGTGTCCTTCCCACCACAGTGCCCGCTTCATCACCTCGGGTGCGAAGGTCTCCAACAGACCGGACTGGGGCAGAGGCATGCGTTCGGGCTGGAACAGGATCTCGAAGTCCGCGGTTTCGAACAGGTCGATCAGAGCGACAACGCGGTGCGGTGCCTCGGCGTCCTCCAGCACCGCCGCCCGTGCGGTGACCTCGAGAACACCCCTCACCTGGCCCTCGAACCGGACCCTCTGGCCGACCACCAAGGCCGGGGGCCGCTTCAAGCTGCCCATCGGATTCCCTCCGTCCAGACGAGACTGTCGCTCTCCATAAGTCCTCCCGCCAGATCGGTCCTCAGAGCGCCGGACCACAACAGATGGAACAGCACCGGCAGAACCTGCAACCGGTCTCCGACCAGCCCGGCGCCCTCCCATAACCCCATCGGTTCGCGGAAGACCTCCAAGAGGCCATTCCTCACCGTCACCGGTCGGCCGCAGCGGGCCCGCCGGTATCGGGACAGCCAGCGGATGTTCGCCATGAACACCGGCTCGGGCCGCCCGACCCACTCGAACTCCCAGCCCACGGCCCTGCAGGCATGCTCGGTCGCCTCGAACGCCTCTCGCGTCACCTCGTCCATCTCGTCCGCAGCACGGACGTCAACGACGCGGGCGCGTCCGTCGGAGAGCCGGACGAAGTAGTCAGGGGCATGCCGGCGTTTGCGTGTGCCGTCGTGCCAGTGCAGCCAGAACGGCTGCGAGGCGATCGCGACTACCTGCGGATCACGGTCCAGCAAGATCAGCCGGTCCCGCTCCAGCCACGACTCGTAGCCCACGTGATCCCGCAGCGTCGCCGAGTAGTACCAGCCGGCGAACCCGTGACCGCCCTTGTGCCAGCTGAACTCCCGCACCGGGTCCACAGCCTCGAACGGCGTATCCCAGCTAGACCCAAGCGATCGACGTACGAGCGTCCCATTGACGGAAAAGGCCAGGTCAAAGGACGTGAGGGCAGCCTCTTCGAACACGCCAAGAGGTGCCCCCACCACGTCCCCCCCGCCCACCTGTACGCCGAATGATCAACCTGCGGTGGCACAAACTAGCGTTGATCATCCTTCACTGGCAATCGATCAACGATCACTGTCACAGGTCAGCACGATCACTGGGGAGGGTCTTGTCAGGCGAGCTATGCCGATATATCGTTGAGGCATCGCGACAGATCAACGATGGAATGAAGGAGTGGTTTGCGATGCGTACCCACGGATTCGAGCGTGGACATGGTCAGGGCCCCCGGCGCGGCCGCGGTGGTTTCGGCGGAGAGCGGGCGGCCTTCGGGCCCTTCGGTCCGGGTGGCCCCGGCGGCCCGGGCTTCGGTCCCGGCTTCGGGCCGGGCTTCGGCGGCCCCTGGGGCGGACGAGGGCGGGGCGGCCCCAGGGGCCGGGCGCGGCGGGGTGACGTACGGGCCTCGATCCTGGCCCTGCTCAAGGACCGGCCCATGCACGGCTACGAGATGATCCAGGAGATCGCCGAACGCAGCGGCGGGGCGTGGAAGCCCAGCCCCGGCTCGGTGTACCCGACCCTGCAGCTGCTGGAGGACGAAGGTCTGATCAGCAGCCAGAGCGACGGCGGCAAGAAGCTGTTCTCGCTCACCGAGGAAGGCCGCACGGCGGCCGAGGAGGGCCCGGAGGCTCCCTGGGAGGAGGCCACGCGCGGGGTCGACTGGGAAGCCCTCGGCGAGATCCGTCAGGCGGGCTTCGGGCTGATGGAGGCCTTCGGCCAGGTCTGGAAGACCGGCAGCAAGGAGCAGCGTGAGAAGGCGCTCGCGGTCATCAACGACGCCCGCAAGAAGCTGTACCTGATCCTCGCCGACGAGGACTGAGCGGCGCCCGGCACGGGAAGGCGCCCCGCGGAACCGCCCGCGGGGCGCCTTCGTGCGCCGTGCGGCTCCCTGTGCGGGGCCTTCCCGTACGGATACGTCCGTGCGGGCCGCCGGTGTCTCCCGTCCTCGGAGGTCAGGTCACCAGGCCGCCCAGCTTGCGCAGCGACTCGTTGAGGGCGGCCGTCCCCGAGTCCTTGAGCCTGCCCGCCATCAGCGACACGGCCGCGCCCGTGAACTCCCCGTCGATACGGACCGTCGTCGCGTCCCCGTCCGGGGTGAGGGTGTAGCGGGTGGCCACCGACACGGCCATCGGGCCCTTGCCGCGGATGGCGAGCACCCGCGCCGGCTCGAGTTCCGCCACGGTCCACTCGACCTCGGCCGGGAAGCCCATGAGCTTCATGTTCTCCTGGAAGGTCGCGCCCAGTTCGAGAGCCGCCGGGCCGCCCTCGGGGAAGTTGGTGTGGGTCGCGTTCCACTCCCCGTACGCCGGCCAGTCGGTGAGCTGGGCCCACACCTTCTCCGCCGGTGCCTGGATGCGTGCCTCCGCGCTGACTTCGGCCATGCGACCACCTCTTCGTGTCGGGCAACTCGGGCCGGCGACTCGGGCTGCGGTGCGCGGAACGTAACTCCAGGGCCGCCAACATTCAATACTGACGAACAGTCAGAAGTGGGGGAGTGGGGTGGCCCGTCGTCGCAGGCGCCGTCCGCCTCGGACGGCAAGGAGGCGCGCCCTCCCGGCAATGGGCCGGCCTGATCTCATCCGTAGGGAGGAGATGCCGACGGCTCTGCTCCGCTCTGTGTGGGACACGAAGATGGTTCCTCTCGGGGATGACGGCACCCGGGCGGGACTGATGGGGTGAGGGGTGTGCAACCCCGTATCCCACGGCAGTCCTCGCGCGATCTACGCGATCTGACGGCGCACGCCACGGGCGGCGATCCCGGGCTGGATGCAGAGGTCGCCGCGGCGCTGGCGTCCGCTCGCCGCCGGGCCCTGCGCGACGGAGACCGGCAGATCGACACCGCTCATCTGCTGCACTCGCTCCTGGAACACGACCCCCAGGTGCGGGCCGCCTTCGACGGCGGACCCCAGCTCGCCCGGCTGCTCGGCTACCTCGTCCAGCGCAGCATCGGCTACGGCCTGCGCTGGCAGGGCGGCGTCGAGGACTCCGGCGCCCTGCCCGCCGTCCCGGTGCTCACTGCCCCAGGCGGGCCTGGAGGGCCGTCCGGCCCGTCGGTCGTCGAGGACTCCGCTGAGGCGCCGCACCTCGCCGCTGCCGACGGCTTCTCCCCGCTAGCCGCGGCCGCGCTGGAGCACGCGCGCGTGCGGGCGGCCGGGCGTGACGGCGAGCCGGCCCGCGGCGTCGATCTGCTCGCGGCGATCGTCGCGGACCCGAAGGCGCGGGCCGTCGAAGTCCTGACCCATGCCGGCGTCGACGCCTACGAACTGCGGAAGCGGATCGCGGACGCTCTCCTCGAGCACGGTCTCCCCGAGCACGGTCTCCCCGAGCACGGTCTCCTCTCTGAGGGCGGCGCGGGGCAGCGGGCTCCCGAGGGGTGCGGGACATGCGTCGGGGGCGGCGACCCCACCCACTGACCGGTTCGGCCGCCGACGGGCCCGGCCCTCAACCGTTCCGCCCGTCAGCCTTTCCGCCCGGTGACCGGCCCGCCCGTCAGCCTTTCCGCCCGGTGACCGGCCCGCCGGGCAGCCGTTCCGCGCGGTGGCCGTTCCGCCCGGTGACCGTTCCTTCGTCGAACGTCCGCGCCCTCGCGGATCCGTGCTCGTCCGACGGCTGAGACAGGTGCCATCGGGGATGACGGTCATGTCATCCCCTGTCATCATGGGCCGGTGCGTACCTCTGTGAGCAGTCAGGGCGACCGCGGAAAGGGCGTCGGGCTCGGTCTGGCGGTCGCGTCGGCCATCGCCTTCGGTGGGTCCGGGGTGGCGGCCAAGCCGTTGATCGAGGCGGGCCTCGACCCGCTGCACGTGGTGTGGCTGCGGGTGACCGGCGCGGCCCTCGTCATGCTGCCCCTGGCCGTGCGCCACCGGGCGCTGCTGCGTAGCCGACCCGCGCTGCTCGCCGGGTTCGGACTGCTCGGCGTGGCCGGAGTGCAGGCGTTCTACTTCGCCGCGATATCACGCATCCCCGTCGGCGTCGCGCTGCTCGTCGAGTACCTCGCGCCCGCCCTCGTGCTGGGCTGGGTGCGGTTCGTGCAGCGGCGGCCGGTGACGCGCGCCGCGGCGCTCGGGGTGGTCCTCGCGGCGGGCGGACTCGCCTGCGTCGTCGAGGTCTGGTCCGGTCTGGGCTTCGACGCCCTCGGACTGCTGCTCGCCCTCGCTGCCGCCTGCTGTCAGGTCGGTTACTTCGTCCTGTCCGACCAGGGCGGCGACTCGGGCGACGAGGCCCCCGAGCCGCTGGGCGTCATCGCCTACGGACTCCTCGTCGGCGCCGTCGTGCTCACCGCCGTCACCAGGCCGTGGGGCATGGACTGGTCCGTCCTCGGAGGGGACGCCGGGATGAACGGCGCCGAGGTCCCCGCCTGGCTGCTGCTCGGCTGGATCGTGCTCATCGCGACCGTCGTCGCGTACGTCACCGGCGTGGTCTCGGTGCGCCGGCTCTCCCCGCAGGTCGCCGGGGTCGTGGCCTGCCTCGAGGCGGTCATCGCCACCGTGCTGGCGTGGGTGCTGCTCGGCGAGCACCTCTCGGCGCCGCAGATCGTCGGCGGGGCGGTGGTGCTGCTCGGGGCGTTCGTCGCGCAGTCGTCCGCGCCCGCGAAGGGCTCCGCGGAGCCGGTGGCCTCGGGCGGCCCGGAAAGGGAGTTGTCCGCCCGGGGGACGGCGACCTAGGGTTTCGATCATGCCTCTCGACGCACGCGTTCTTCCGCCTCCGACCCGCTGAGGCGGGCCCTCCGGTGAACCACGCCCGGCACGCGCTGCCGGGCGGAACGGTGCTGCCCGCAGACGAAGTCCGAGGTCCGCTGCCCTGCGGCGGCCCCTTCCCGAACTTCTGTGCGGAGAGAACGCGTGTCCTCCTCGAGTGTGTCTTCCTCTGTGTCATCTTCCGTCTCTTCTTCCCTCTCCTCTTGCGGCGGCTCCGCCGTCGTCTCCCTGCCCGTCTCACGGGCTCTGCTCTATCTGATCGTCGCGGGCGTGGCCTGGGGCACGGCCGGCGCCGCCGCCTCCCTGGTCTACCGGAGCAGCGATCTGGGCGCCGTCGCCCTGTCGTTCTGGCGCTGCGCCGCGGGGCTGGCCCTGCTGTCGGTCGCCCGCCCGCTGCTGCGGCGGCGGCGCGCCCGGTCCGCCCCGGCGACCAAGGCTCTCGTGTCCGCCCCGGCGGCCCCGGCTCCCGGCGGCAATGTGCCGATGCCGGAGCCGGTGCGCCGCAAGGCCCTGCGGACGGCGGTCACGGGGGTCGGCCTCGCGGTCTTCCAGACGGCGTACTTCGCGGCCGTCTCCGCCACCGGACTGGCCGTCGCCACCGTCGTCACCCTCGGGGCGGGGCCCGTCCTGATCGCGCTCGGCGGACGGCTGACGCTGGGGGAGCGGCTCGGCCGCGGCGGAGCGGTCGCCGTCACAGGGGCGCTCGCCGGGCTCGGCGTGCTGTTCGCGGGTGGCGGCGGCTCGTCGGTGGACCCGCGCGGCGTCGGCTTCGCGCTGGTGTCCGCGGCCGGGTACAGCGCGATGACGCTGCTCACCCGCCGGTGGGGGCGAGGCGGCGGCGAGGACGCCTCCGCCGGCGCCGTGGGGGCGTTCGCGGTGACCGCTGTGTGCCTGTTGCCGTTCGCCGTGGCCGAGGGGCTGCTGCCGCACACCGCCGACCCCGTCGGGGTGCTGCTTCTGCTGGCGTACATCGCGGCGGTGCCCACGGCGCTCGCCTACGCCCTCTACTTCGCGGGCGCGGCCGTCGTACGCTCCGCCACGGTCTCCGTGATCATGCTGCTCGAGCCGGTGAGCGCGGCGGCGCTGGCCGTCGTGCTCCTCGGCGAACCCCTCACGGCCGCCACGCTCGCCGGCACCCTGCTGATGCTGGCCTCGGTCACCGGCCTCGCCCTGACAGAAGTGCGGGGCGGTCCGGCGCGGGGCTGAGGTGCGGGCGGGGCGGCGGCGTCACCCCCGGCGGCGCAGCAGGTGGGCGCGGGCCGCGGCGTCGCCGGGGGCGTCGCGGGTGGTCAGGCCGTCGACGATGCGGTCCTGGGTCTCTGGCGGGCGATGCGCCGCGTACTTGAACTTCGCCCGGACGTCGGTGACGTGGAGCCGGATGCCGCGGATGCCCGGGAGCAGGCGGCCGTACGGGGCCTCGCCCACGGTGGGGCGGGCGGAGCCGCCCTCGGGCTGGAAGTGCGCCACCTGACGGGTGAGCAGGTCCGCCTTCGCGGCGGGATCGTCCACGATCTGCGCCGTGCACCGCAGTTGCACCGCCGCGTAGAAGCTCGTCGGGGTGCCGTGCTCGGCGGGGGCGCCCGGCGGGGCCTGCCACGGGCCGGGGACGAAAACGTAGTCGTCCACCACGCTCAGGGTCACCGTCGGGTTCGCCTCCAGGGCGGGCCACAGCGGATTGGGCCGTGCGAGGTGGGTGACGGCGTCGCCCTCGGCCGGGTCGTAGGCGAAGTGCAGGGGCTGCACGAAGGGGGGTTCGCCCGGTGGGCCGTTGACGGCGAGCTGCCCGAAGTCGTGGGCCGCCAGCCAGTTCTGCCATTCGGCGTCGTCGCGGGGCGCGTCCCAGGGGTGGACGAGCATCACAGGGTCGCGAGGTAGCCGGGGAACGCGGTGCCGGGCGCCAGGTCGGCCTCCGGGACGGGCGCGTCGTAGCCCTTGCGCAGCGGCAGCACACCGGCCCAGTGGGGGAGGGCGAGGTCCTCCGGCTCGTCGTTCACCCCGCCGGTGCGGGTCTTGGCCGAGACCTCGTTCAGGTCGAGCCGGATCACCGCGGTCGCCGCCAGTTCCTTCCGGTTGGCGGGGCGGGAGTCGGCGGCCCGGCCCGGGACGACGTGGTCGACGAGGGCGTCGAGCGCGGCCAGCTTCTCCGCCGGGTCCGTCACGTCGTGGGCGACGCCGTGCACCACGACCGAGCGGTAGTTGATCGAGTGGTGGAAGGCGGAGCGCGCCAGGACCAGCCCGTCGACGTGCGTCACCGTGAGGCACACCGGCAGCCCCGGGTCCGCCTGTCCCGTCATCCGCAGGGGGCGCGAGCCCGTCGAACCGTGCACGTAGAGCGTCTCGCCGACCCGGCCGTAGAGCGTCGGCAGCACGACGGGCGCGCCGTCGCGGACGAAGCCGAGATGGCAGACGTAGCCCTCGTCGAGTATCGCGTGGACCAGATCCTTGTCGTAGGAGGCCTTCTGTGCGGACCGGGTGGGGACCGTGCGGTCGGTGGGGGTGTAGGCGGCGGCCGGTGTCGTCGTCTCCGGGGTCCCCTGCATGGCGTTCTCCATTGCACTAGTGCATAATGTTGTTTGTGCTAGGAGAGTATCCGATCAAAGGCCGGCGTGCAGCCGAGATTTCCGCGAGCGTCGAGGCGGCGGTGAGTACCGGTGAGCTCCGGCCGGGGCAACTGCTGCCTCCGATGAGGGAGTTGGCGTCAGAGCTGGGAGTGAACCCGAACACCGTCGCGGCCGCCTACCGCACCTTGCGTGAGCGCGGGGTGATCGAGACGGACGGCCGCCGGGGCAGCCGGGTGCGGTCGAAGCCCGCCACCACCGGCCGCGAGTTCATCCGGGTGGAGGTGCCGGCGGGCGTGCGGGACGCGGCGGCGGGCAATCCCGACACGACGCTGCTGCCGCCGCTGGCGCCGGCGTTCGCCTGGGCCGCCGCGCAGGGCGACCGGGAGCCCGTCCTGTACGGGCATGCGCCGGTCGAACCCGAGCTGGCGAGGGTGGCCCGCGCCGATCTCGACGCCGACGGCGTGCCGGCCGGTCCGGTGGCCGTGACCTCCGGCTCGCTGGACGCGATCGAACGCGTCCTGGCCGCGCACCTCAGACCGGGCGACAGCGTGGCCGTCGAGGATCCCGGCTGGGGCTCCCTCCTCGACCTCGTGCCCGCGCTCGGGCTGCGCACGGTCCCGGTCGGCCTCGACGACGACGGACCGCTGCCCGACGACGTGCGCCGCGCACTCGAAGCCGGGGCGCGCGCCCTCGTCGTCACCGACCGGGCGCAGAACCCGACCGGCGCGGCGATCGGCGCCGCACGCGCGCGTGCCCTGCGCGCCGTGTTGCGGGACCACCCGGACACCCTGCTGATCGAGGACGACCACGGTCACCGGATCGTCGACCTCCCCCTGTACCCCCTGGCCGGCGTCACCCGGCACTGGGCCCTCGTGCGCTCGGCCGCCAAGGCCTACGGCCCGGACCTGCGGTTCGCCGTCCTCACCGGAGATGACGTCACTCTGGACCGGGTGCGCGGACGGCAGCGGCTCGGGCCCGGCTGGGTCAGCCGGATCACGCAGCGGGCGGTACTGCGCCTGTGGGCCGACGGCGCGGTGGACGCGCGCGCGGTGGCCCGCGCGTACGGCGCCCGACGCGACGCGCTGATCGCCGCGCTCACCGCGCGGGGCGTCGAGGCGCGCGGGCGCAGCGGGATGAACGTATGGGTCCCCGTGCCGGACGAGACGGGGGCGGTCACCCGATTGCTGCACGCCGGGTGGGCGGTCGCGCCGGGGGCACGGTTCCGGATCGGGTCCGCGCCCGGAATCCGCATCACGGTGTCGACGCTGGACGCGCGGGAGATCGAGACGCTGGCCGATCTGGTCGCCGGGGCGGTCGGACCCTCCGCGACGCGGAACTACGTCTAGGGAGCGAGCACGTCGGAAGAGCCCCTCCGGCAGCCCGGAGCCCGGCAGCCTCCGCAGCCCCGCGGCCCGATCGATCGATCTCCCTGCAGCTCAACCCGTTCGATCTCCCCGCGGCTCGCGTTCGATCGCCCCGCCGACGCGCTCGGCCGCCCGGCTACGAACGGGACCGCCGTGCCTGGGTCAGTGCCGCGCCCGCCAGGACGATCGCCGCGCCCACCGGCGTCGACCAGCTCAGGGTCTCGCCCAGCAGTGCGACGCCCGCCGCCGTGGCGATGACCGGGATGAAGTAGGTGACCATCTGGGCCGTCGTCGGACCGATCTCCGTCACGAGGCCGTACTGGATGAGGAGGGCCAGGCCGGTGCCGAGCGCGCCGAGGGCCGCGGTCGCGAGCAGCGGGACGAGCGGGAAGCGGGTCGGGAGATCGGTGAACAGCGGGGTGACGACGGCCAGTTGCAGGGTCGCCAGGAACAGCTGGGCGCCGGTCATCGACAGGGCCGAGGAGCCGGTGTGCGCCAGCGTGCGGCGGAGGTAGATCCAGCCGACCGGGTAGCTCAGCGAAGCCAGCAGCGCGAGGGTCGTGCCGCGGGCGTCGAGGCCGTCGAATCCCTGCCAGGCGCCCAGCACCGTGAGGACGCCCAGGAATCCGAGGCCGAGGCCCGCGACGCGCAGCCGGGTAGGCCGGTCCTCCGACAGCGCGACCAGTGAGAGCGCCATGCCCCACAGCGGCGACGTGGCGTTGCAGATGCCGGCCAGGGTGGAGGGGATGGTCAGTTCCGCGAACGCGAAGAGGGAGAAGGGCACGGCGTTGAGGAGGAGCGCGGCCACCGTCAGATGCGCCCAGGTGCGGGCCCCGCGAGGGAGCCGTTCCCGCTTCACCGCCATCGCGACCGCCAGCACCGCGGTGCCGAACGCCAGCCTGCCGAGGGTGACCTGGAACGGCGCGTAGCCCCCGGTGCCCACCTTGATCAGCAGGAAGCTGAAGCCCCAGATCAGGGACAGCGCGCCGAAGCGCAGACGCCAGTCGAGGGCGCGGCGGCCAGGGGCCGGAGCGGAGGAGGGAGCCGGGGAGCGGCCTTCGGCGGGCAGCCCGGGAGAGGGCGCCGCGGGAGCCGGTGGCGGGGTGGTCCGTGCAGGGGCCGGCGGTGGGGTCGATGCGGTGGGCGCGGTGGTCATGGCATCCACGATCGTCGACACCATCTCGTAGCACAATCGAGAATTTTCCAGCAATACCTCGTAGCATCGCTTACATGTTGAACCTGGAGCGCCTGCGGACCCTCGACGCCCTCGCCCGGCACGGCTCGGTCAGCGGCGCCGCGTCGGGCCTGCACATCACCACCTCGGCCGTCTCGCAGCAGCTGGCCAAACTCGAGCGCGAGGTCGGTCAGCAGCTCCTCGCCAAGCACGGACGGGGCGTGCGGCTGACGGACGCGGGGCGGCTGCTCGCCGACCACGCGTCCCGGATCCTGTCCCAGGTGGAGCTCGCCCAGTCCGACCTGGAGGCCCAACGCGGTCAGGTGGCCGGGGAGTTGCGGCTGGCCGCCTTCCCGACAGCGGCCCGTGGGCTCTTCCCCGTCGCGCTCGCCGAGCTGCGTAAGGCGCACCCCGCCCTGCGTCTGCGCTCGAGCGAACTGGAGCCGGAGCGCGGCGTCGCCGGCGTGGTGCGCGGCGACCTGGACCTCGCCGTAGTCCTGGACTGGTACAACAAGCCGATGCCGGTGCCGGACGGCCTGGTCAAGGCGCCCATCCTCGACGATCCCGCGGACGTCGCGATGCCGGCCGACCACCGCCTCGCCGGCCGGGACGAGGTGGACCTCGGGGAGTTCGCCGAGGACGAGTGGATCACCTGGAACGAGGGTGAGTTCTGTCACGAGTGGCTGATGTTCACCCTGCGCTCGCGGGGCATCGAGCCGATCGTCGGCCACCGGGCGGCCGAGACGCACACCCAGCTCGGGCTGGTGGCCGCCGGACTGGGAGTGTGCATCGCCCCCGTGCTCGGCCGCCGGCCCGTGCCCGAGGGCGTCGTGACGGTCCCGTTGCGGCAGCGGGTGCGCCGCCATGTGTACGTGGTCTGGCGGGCGGACGCGGACCGCCGCCCGTCGATCAGAGCGGCGGTCCGCGCCCTCAAGTCCGCAGGGGAGGCCGTCGGCTGAGAGCAGGGCTCCGCCGGGCGGTGCCGGCCTGCTGTGGGCGGCGCCGGGCTGCTACGGCTGTGCCCGGTTGCCACGGGCCGCGCCGTGCTGTGCCGTGCGCGACGCCGCGGGCCGGCGGAATGGCGCGGACGCGGCCTATGCGCCGCCCAGTTTGCGGAAGTCCCAGGAGACGATCTTCTCCGGCCTGAGGCGCACCCACGCATGCCGGCCGTCGTGCGGCATCGAGTCCAGGCCGAAGTTCTTGCGCGCGAACAGCGTCTCCACCGCGTCGAGTTCGGCGCACAGCTCGCCGGTGCGCGGGATCTCGCCCACGAACTCGACGGCGCCGGACAGTTCGACGCCGCGCAGTGCGTCGTACTCCTCACCGGTGTCGATCACGATCGCCACCCGGGGATCGCGGCGCAGGTCCGCCCAGCGCTTGCTGCGCACGACCGAGTACAGCCACAGTGCGGCGCCGTCCCAGAGGAACCACAGGGCGCTGACATGGGGCGCGCCGTCGACGGACACGGTCGCCACCCGGCAGGTGCGATGGACGGTGAGGAACGCGTCCAGCTCGCCCGGCGACATCATGATCTTCCGGCCACGGCGCTGTGTGACGGTCATCCGGCCCCCTCATTCTGCTCTTGTGCGTACCTGTTCTGCCTTTTCTGAAACTCCGTCAGAAAAGGATGGGTCTTCTTCCTTCTCCACGCAATGGCGGCTACTGTCGCCCGCCCCACACCGACGCCAGGGGGAGCCCATGCCGTCGCACGAAGAGCTCAGCGACCTCCTCGACCCCGCGAGCACCGTCCTGATCACGGTGGAGTGCCAGCAGGGCGTCGTCGGACCGGCCGCCGCGCTGCCCCAACTCGCCTGTGCGGCAAGGGAGTCGGGGGTCCTCGACAACATCGCCCGGCTGGTGACGGCGGCCCGGGCGAGCGGTGTCCAGGTCGTGCACGCCGTCGCCGAGCGCCGCCCCGACGGGCGCGGCGCCAACCGCAACGCCCGGCTGTTCCGCGCGGCCGAACGCCTCCCGGTCCAGCAGCTCACCGGCACCGACGCGACCCGCCTCGCGCCGGAGATCGAGGTCGCCGAACAGGACCTCGTCGTACGTCGGCTGCACGGGCTCTCGCCCGTGCAGGGCACCGACGTCGACGCACTGCTGCGCAACCTCGGCTGCCGCACCCTGGTCGTCACCGGGGTCTCCGCCAACGTGGCGATCCCGAACACCGTGTTCGACGCCGTCAACCGCGGCTACACGGCCGTCGTGGCGTCGGACGCCATCGCGGGGGTGCCTGCCGACTACACCCCCGCGATGATCCGTCACACCCTCGCCCTGGTCGCCACGGTCGCGACCACGGCCGAGGTGCTGGCCTGTCTCCGGCCGGCTCCCGCGGCGACGCCGGGGCTCAGGCCAGGCTGATCGAGTCGCCGCTGACGCTGATCGACACCTCGGGCAGCGGCTTCTGCGCGGGACCGCTCTTCACGCTGCCGTCCGTGATCGAGAAGTTGCTGTTGTGACAGGGGCAGTTGATGACGCCGTCGGAGATGGACTTCACCGCGCAGCCCGCGTGGGTGCACACGGCGGAGAACGCCTTGTACGTGCCCGCGGCCGGCTGGGTGACGACCACCTTCTCGGACTCGAAGACCTTCCCGCCGCCCTCGGGTATGTCGGCGGTCTTCGCGAGCGCCGCACCGGCCCCGGCGTTGTCCCCGCCGCCCGTGCCGCCCGTGCTCGCGGCCTCGCTGCTGCCGGTGGAACCGGTGGAACCGGTGGAACCCGACGTGCCGGACGACGACGTGCTCGACGAGTCGCCGTCGGAGCCTCCGCACGCGGTCAGCGCGACGGAGAGCCCCGCGGCTCCCGCGGCTGCCACGACGGCACGGCGGGCAGGCCCCGACGCGGACTTGATCGATGCGCTGGTCATGCTGGGGGGTCCCTTCCAGAGGGTGCGTGGATCTGCCGAGAGGTACGAGCGGCGGACGCCCCTTGTTCAGCGCCCCCGCCAAGTCCGGACAGTGTCGAGATATTGACCCGTTCGACATGAGTACGGCGTAAGCCAGAGCTGTCGGCCGGCTGTCGGCCGTGCAACGTGCCAGGCCCAGTAACCTGGGGCGATGCTCAAGGAAGTCACCGCGACCCGCTATGTCACGCCCCTGCGGGAGGGCGGCTCCCTGCCGGGACTCGTCGAGGCCGACGACCTCGGCCTGTACGTCATGAAGTTCACCGGCGCCGGCCAGGGCCGCAAGACGCTCGTCGCCGAGGTCGTCTGCGGGGAGCTGGCCCGCCGCCTGGGACTGCGGGCCCCCCGCCTGGTGACGGTCGAGCTCGACGTGCTGCTGGGGCTCGGCGAACCCGACCAGCAGGTACAGGAGTTGCTGAAGTCCAGCGGCGGGACCAACCTCGGCATGGACTTCCTCTCCGGAGCCCTCGGCTTCGACCCCCTCGCCTTCGCGGTCAGCGCCGAGGAGGCCGGCCGCGTCGTCTGGTTCGACGCGCTCGTGAACAACGTCGACCGGTCGTGGCGCAACCCCAACCTCCTGATGCACCGCGGCGACCTGTGGCTCGTCGACCACGGCGCCACCATGATCTGGCAGCACAACTGGCCCACCGCCGAGACCTCCGCGGCCCGCCCCTACGACGCCGCCGACCACGTCCTCGCCCCCTTCGGGCCGGACGTCCGGGCCGCGGCGGCAGAGCTCGCGCCGCTGGTCACCGCCGACCTCCTCGCCGAGGTCACGGCGCAGATCCCGGAGGTCTGGCTGACGGACGAGCCCGGCTTCGACACCCCGGACGCGCTCCGGCGCGCCTATGCGGCGCCCCTCCTCGCGCGCGCCGCCGACGTCCATGAACGCATCGAGGGGATCAAGTGACCGACCGCCACATCATCCGGCCCGGCCAGGGCGGCGACCGGGACGTCTTCGAGTACGCGCTGCTGCGCGTCGTGCCGCGCGTCGAGCGCGGCGAGTGCATCAACGCGGGCGTGCTCGTGTACTGCCGCGGCCGGGACTACGTGGGCGCCCGCACCCACCTGGACGAGGCGAGGCTGCTGGCGCTGGACCCCGGCGCGGACGTGCCCGGCGTGCGGGCCGCGCTGCGGGCCGTCGAAGGCGTCTGTGCGGGCGGCGCGTCGGCCGGGCAGGCGGCCGGCGACGACGCCGGGCGGCGCTTTCGCTGGCTGATCGCGCCGCGCTCGACGATCGTCCAGCCGGGCCCCGTGCACACCGGGCTCACGGCCGATCCGGACGCCGAGACGGAGCGGCTCCTGGAGCTGCTGGTGAGGTAATGGATCACACCGGCGTCGTGTGGCGTTGACACCGGGTGCCAGGGCTTCTAGCGTCACGTCTGCCGAAGGTACTAAGCGGTCGCTCACCACCAGGGCGCATACGGCGCCCGGCACCCGGGCGCATCAGGCTTTCTCAAGGGCGAGGAGAACCAGCAATGTCCACCACTGAGCAGCGGGTCGCTGTGGTCACGGGCGCGGCGCGCGGCATCGGAGCCGCCACCGCCGTACGGCTGGCCGCCGAGGGCCGTGCGGTCGCCGTCGTCGATCTCGACGAGGCTGCCTGCAAGGACACCGTGGAGAAGATCACCGCGGCGGGCGGCAAGGCCGTCGCGATCGGAGCCGACGTCTCCGACGAGGCCCAGGTCGAAGCGGCGATCGCGCGGATCGTCGACGAGCTCGGCGCGCCCACGATCCTCGTCAACAACGCGGGCGTGCTCCGCGACAACCTGCTGTTCAAGATGAGCGCCACCGACTGGGACACCGTCCTGAACGTGCATCTGCGCGGGTCGTTCCTGATGACGAAGGCCGTCCAGAAGCACATGGTCGACGCGGGCTTCGGCCGTGTCGTCAACCTGTCGTCGTCCTCGGCGCTCGGCAACCGCGGCCAGGCCAACTACTCCGCCGCCAAGGCCGGTCTGCAGGGCTTCACCAAGACCCTCGCCATCGAGCTCGGCAAGTTCGGCATCACCGCCAACGCCGTCGCCCCCGGCTTCATCGCCACCGACATGACGGCCGCGACGGCCGCCCGCGTCGGCATGGGCTTCGAGGAGTTCAAGGCCGCGGCCGCCACCCAGATCCCGGTCGCGCGCGTCGGCGAGCCCGACGACATCGCCAACGCGATCGCCTTCTTCACGAACGAGGCCGCGGGCTTCGTCTCCGGCCAGGTGCTGTACGTCGCCGGCGGACCGCTCGACTAAGCCCACTAGGGATACCTGGGGATCACCGACATGACTGAACTGCCCGCACTCTCCGGCAAGGTCGCTCTCGTCACCGGCGCCAGCCGCGGCATCGGATACGGCGTCGCCGAGGCGCTCGTCGCCCGCGGCGACCGGGTCTGCATCACCGGCCGGGGCGAGGACGCCCTCAAGGAGGCCGTCGAGCAGCTCGGCGCCGACCGGGTCATCGCCGTCGCAGGCAAGGCGCACGACGAGGAGCACCAGGCGGCCGCCGTCGAGCGCACCATGGCCGCCTTCGGCCGCATCGACTTCCTGGTCAACAACGCCGGCACGAACCCGGTGTTCGGGCCGATCGCCGACCTCGACCTGAACGTTGCCCGCAAGGTCTTCGAGACCAACGTGGTCTCCGCGCTCGGCTTCGCCCAGCGGACCTGGCACGCCTGGCAGAAGGACAACGGCGGCGCGATCGTCAACATCGCCTCCGTGGCCGGGCTCTCTGCCTCGCCCTTCATCGGCGCCTACGGCATCAGCAAGGCCGCCATGATCAACCTGACCGTCCAGCTGGCGCACGAGTACGCGCCGCGCGTGCGGGTCAACGCGATCGCCCCGGCCGTGGTGAAGACCAAGTTCGCCCAGGCCCTCTACGAGGGCCGCGAGGAGGAGGCGGCCGCCGCCTATCCGCTGGCCCGGCTCGGAGTGCCCTCCGACATCGGCGGCACCGCCGCGTTCCTCACCTCCGAGCAGTCGGACTGGATCACCGGCCAGACTCTCGTCGTCGACGGGGGCATCTTCCTCAACGCCGGCGTGGGCTGAGACCGGCGCCGGCCGGACCGGCCCGGGCCGGTCGGGTAGCTCTTCCACGGGCGCCGTTTCCCTGACGGAAACGGCGCCCGTGTCGTCGTATTCAGGGACATATGGATCGCAGACACGCGGATGACAACGTCGTCATACCGAGAGTGATCAAGAACGCTCCACCACCGCGGGTTCAGGCCGCCCGGCGCTGCGGTATGGTCTGCCAACCCTTGGCATGGCAGATCGAGGAGCGTGCGCGTGTTCAACCGGAACCGATCCGTGCAGCAAATGGCGGCAATCGTGTCCATATCCCTGGTGGCCGGGTGCAGCCTCCTGGGAGAGGAGAGCTCCGACGATGCCGGACCGATCGTCGTGGGCACGACCAGCGCGCCCAGCACGCTGGACCCCGCCGCGGCCTGGGACGGCTCCTGGGAGCTGTTCCGCAACATCTATCAGACGCTGCTGAGCTATCCCACGGGAGCGACGACGCCCCAGACGGACGCCGCCGAGTGCGCCTTCACGGACAGCACGAACCGCACCTACAAGTGCGAGCTGCGCGAAGGCCTCAAGTTCTCCAACGGCGACACGCTCGACGCGAAGGCCGTCAAGTACTCGATCGACCGGATCAGGGCGATCAACGCGAGCACCGGCCCCAACGGGCTGCTCGGCACCCTGGAGAGCGTCCAGGCGAACGGCGAGCGCGAGGTGCTCTTCCGGCTCAACAAGGCCGACGCCACCTTCCCCTTCGTGCTCGCCACCCCCGGCATGTCGATCGTCGACCCCGACGACTACCCCGCGAAGTCCCTGCGCAAGGACGACGGCATCGTCGGCTCCGGCCCGTACCGGCTGCAGTCCTACGAAGAGGGCAAGCAGGCCGTGCTGGTGCGCAACGACAACTACAAGGGCTTCGCCGAGCGCAAGAACGACGCGGTGACCATCCGCTACTTCCAGGACTCCGGGAAGATGGTCAAGGCCCTGCGCGCCAAGGACATCGACATCACCTACCAGGGTCTCGCCGCCGACGACATCATCGACCTCGGGCGCAAGGGCGACGACAACGAGGGCCTGCAGCTCATCGAGGCCGCCGGCAGCAACATCAACTACCTCGTGTTCAACCCCAAGGACCCGTGGTCGAACAAGCTGGCCGTGCGCCGCGCGATCGCCCAGGTCGTCGACCGGGCCGCCATCGCCCACAAGGTCTACAAGGACACCGTCGACCCGCTGTACTCCATGGTCCCGGCCGGTCTGACCGGCCACACCACCGGCTTCTTCGACTCCTTCGGCGACCCCGACGCCAAGAAGGCGCGCCAGATCCTCAAGGACGCGGGGATCAACGAGACCGTCCCGCTCACCTTCTGGTACACCTCCGACCGCTACGGCTCCGACACCGCCCTGGAGTTCAAGGAGCTCAAGAGCCAGCTGGACGCCTCCGGCCTGTTCTCGGTCACCCTGAAGAACCGCCCCTGGAACAGCTACGTCCTCGGCTACCAGAAGGGCGAGTACCCGGTGTTCGGGCGAGGCTGGGCCCCGGACTTCCCCGACGCCGACAACTTCATCGCCCCCTTCGTCGGCGAGCAGAACGCGCTCGGCACGCCTTATCCGGCGAGGGAGATCACCCAGGTGCTGTTGCCCCGCTCCCGCGAGGTGAGCGACCGCGCCAACGTGACGAAGGACTTCGAGGAGGCCCAGCAGATCCTCGTCAGGGACGCCCGGCTGCTGCCGCTGTGGCAGGGCAAGCAGTACATCGCCTCGTCCGAGGACGTCTCGGGCGGCGAGCGGGCCCTCGACCCGTCGACGATCATGATGGTGTGGGAGCTGTCGCGGAAGACCAGCTGGTAGGCCGCGCCGCCGGGACGGCCCCGGTCACGTTGTCAGTGGTCGCCTGTAGGTTCTGTGCTCTGAGGAAATGACCGCACGACGAAGGACGTTGACGTGACCGACACCGCCATGCTGCCCGAGTCCTGGCGCGGGGTTCTGGGCGACGAACTGCAGCAGCCCTACTTCAAGGAGCTGACGGAGTTCGTCGAGGAGGAGCGGGCGAACGGCCCCGTCTACCCGCCGCGCGAGGAGGTGTTCGCCGCGCTGGAGGCGACGCCGTACGACAGCGTGAAGGTGCTCGTCCTCGGTCAGGACCCCTACCACGGCGAGGGCCAGGGGCACGGCCTGTGCTTCTCGGTGCGTCCCGGGGTGAAGACCCCGCCGTCCCTGCGGAACATCTACAAGGAGATGCAGCAGGAGCTCGGCACGCCGATCCCGGACAACGGCTATCTGATGCCGTGGGCGCGGCAGGGCGTCCTGCTGCTCAACGCGGTCCTCACGGTCCGCGCCGGTGAGGCGAACTCGCACAAGGGCAAGGGCTGGGAGAAGTTCACCGATGCGGTGATCCGCGCCGTGGCCGACCGGCCCGACCCGGCCGTCTTCGTCCTGTGGGGCAACTACGCGCAGAAGAAGCTCCCGCTCATCGACGAGACTCGGCACATCGTCGTCAAGGGCGCGCACCCCTCGCCGCTCTCGGCCAAGAAGTTCTTCGGCTCCAGCCCGTTCACCCAGATCAACGAGGCGGTGGCCCAGCAGGGCCACGAGCCGATCGACTGGACGATCCCGAACCTGGCCTGACCGCCCGCGCGGCCCGACCGCCCCGCCGGCCGCCAGGATGCCCTCCGGCCGCCGGGCCGGTTCCTGCGTGGACCGGCCCGGTGCCGCCTGACCCGGTTTGCCGCACCCTGCGGTTAGCGTCGTCGCAACGACGCAAGGAGGCCGAGGTGGCGGAGCGACAGGGGCAGACGGCGCCGGATGCCGTGCTGACGCGGATCGGGCAGGTCGTGATGCTGCACCACGGGGGAGACCGCGAGGAGGCCCGCAGCCGGCTGCTCGACCTGTGGACGGAGCTCGGTGAGGGCGGCGATCCGCTGCACCGCTGCACCCTCGCCCACTACCTGGCCGACACCCACGACGACCCGTTGGACGAACTCGCCTGGGATCTGCGGGCGCTCACGGCGGCGGAGGAGCACGCGGGGTCGGCCGGGGCCCGCGCGCTGTACCCGTCGCTGCATCTCAACCTCGCCGCGGACTACGTCAAGCTGGGCCGGGCCGAGGCCGCCCGCACCCATGTCCGCAGGGCGCGCAGGGCGGCCGTGGCCCTGGCGGACGACAGCTACGGGGACGGCGTGCGGGCGGCGATCAGCAGGATGGAGCTGAGGCTGGGGGAGGAGCGGGCCGACTGGGACCGGGACGGGAGCGGATGACGGGCAACTGTGCCGTCGAGGGAACGGATCACCGGGCAGCTGTGCCCGGCGAGCGGTGAGTGAAGGGCGACGAGTGCGCTAGGGCTCGCGGCGTGGCGTTCGCAGGCCGACGGCCACCGCACAGCCCTCGGTGACCCACCGTCCTGGGGCAGCCCTCCCCGACCCGCAGGTTGTGGACCGGCCGTCCCTCGGTCGCCGTCCGCAACCGTTCTCCGGGAACCGACCGCCCTCTTCCCCCCACGACCGTCCTCCGAGGACCGGCCCACCGCGGTCGCCCCCGTGACCGGCCTGCCTTTCCCCGCCCGTCGTGACCGGCCCTCCCGCGTCACCGGCCGTAGGCCTGCTCGCAGATCACCGCCTCGGGACTGTCTTCCCGCCAGCCCCCGTATGTCTCGCCGAGTGCGCACACGTCGGCGTTCCCGCGCACCTCAGCCGCCACGTCAGGGTTCTCCACGTGCGGCTGTGCGTGCCGCGGACGTTCCGGTCGGTCCGGCCGCGCGTGCGGGCGGGAACGGGAGCCCGTCGCCGGTCCGCCCGCAGCGGTCCGCGGCCGCGCGGCCGACGGGGCGGACGACTCCGGTTCGCGCGGCGGGCCGGCCATCTCCAGGGCCTCACGGGCCGGCGCCTGCACGACCTGCGTCCCCGCCCGGCCGTCCGGCTCCGGGACGGGCGGCTCCGGGACGGGCGGCCGGGCCGGGGCCGCGGTCGGACCGGGCGCGGCGGGATGCTGGACGCTCACGCATCCGGACAGCGCCGAGAAGGCGGCCATGGCGGCCAGAAGCGTCGCGGTGGTCGTCGTCGATCGATGCACCCGCGCAACTCTGGTGGTTCCGGAGGCCCGGGCGACAGCGGACGGGCGCAGGTTGCCCCGCACGGGTGATCTCGTGCCCCTTGCGAGGGAGCCAGGCCGCCCGTGCTGACGGTCATTCCCCCGTGGCGCCGTCGAGCCGCTCGCGGAGCAGGTCGGCGTGACCGTTGTGCCGGGCGTACTCCTCGATCATGTGCGTGTAGATCCACCGCAGGCTGAACGGCTCGTCGGTGGACCTGCTCTTCCCGTGGGAGAGCTCGTCGAGCGCGAAGCCGGCCGCGTTCTGCCGCGCCACCTCGATCTCGGCCTGCCAGACGGAGTGTGCCCGGTCCCAGGTGTCCTGCTCGGTGAGGTGGAACTCGCCGTCGGGATCGGCCTCGCTGTAGTAGATCGGGCCGGGGTCCTCGCCCACCAGGACCTTGCGGAACCAGCCGCGCTCCACTTCCGCCATGTGCCGCACCAGACCCATGAGGGACAGTTCGGACGGCGGCACCGACGCGGTGCGCAGCTGTGCGTCGCTGAGGCCCTCGCACTTCCACGCCAGCGTCTGCCGGTGGTAGTCGAGCCAGCCTTCCAGCATGGTGCGTTCGTCGGCGTCCTGGGCGGGTTCGGTGCGCTGGGTAGTCATCCTCGTATGGTCGTCCACCTCACCGCGGTCAGCCAAGTCGCCCCGGTCACGGACCGGCGGGCCGGCTCAGAAGGCGGGGTCGTATGCTGCCGGGCAGGCAAGCAGTGAAGGAGCTCCCGTGAAGGTCGGCTGCATCGGACTCGGAGACATCGCGCAGAAGGCGTACCTGCCGGTACTGGGCGCGGCGCCGGGGATCGAGCTCCACCTGCAGACCCGCACCCCGGCCACCCTCGACCGGGTCGCCGACACCCTCCGCGTGCCCCACGAGCAGCGTCACCGCGACCTCGACGCGCTCCTCGCCGCCGGCCTGGACGCGGCCTTCGTGCACGCGCCGACCGCCGCCCACCCCGAGATCGTCGCCCGGCTGCTGGAGGCCGGCGTCGCGACCTACGTCGACAAGCCCCTCGCCTACGAACTCGCCGACTCCGAACGGCTCGTGGAACTCGCGGAGGAGCGCGGCACGTCTCTCGCCGTCGGCTTCAACCGGCGCTTCGCGCCCGGCTACGCGCAGTGCGCCGACCATCCGCGTGAGCTGATCCTCATGCAGAAGAACCGGATCGGGCTGCCCGAGGAGCCGCGCGTGATGGTCCTCGACGACTTCATCCACGTCGTCGACACGCTGCGCTTCCTGGTGCCCGGCGCGGTCGACGACGTGACCGTGCGCGCCCGCGTCGAGGACGGACTGCTGCACCACGTGGTCCTCCAGCTCGCGGGTGACGGCTTCACCGCGCTGGGCGTGATGAACCGGCTCAGCGGTTCGAACGAGGAGATCCTGGAGGTGTCCGGACAGGACACCAAGCGGCAGGTCGTCAATCTCGCCGAGGTCGTCGACCACAAGGGGCAGCCGACCGTGCGCCGCCGCGGCGACTGGGTCCCGGTGGCCCGCCAGCGCGGCATCGAGCAGGCGGTGTTCGCGTTCCTCGACGCCGTGCGCGCTGGCAGGGTGCTCAGCGCCCGGGACGCGCTGGCGACTCATGAACTGTGCGAGCGGGTGGTCCGAGCGGTGCAGCAGCGGTCCGCCGGAGCCTGACCGTGCGCGCGCCCTCCGAGAGCGCCACGGCAGCGAGCACCAGCAGGGCCAGATGGACCGGCCAGTCCCCGTACCGCACGTACGGGGTGACGCCGTCGGCGAGCGGGACCTCGAAGACGGCCGTCGTGCTCGCCCCCGTGCCCAGCCAGGAGCCGACGCGCCAGCCGCTCGCGTCGTACACCGCCGAAACGCCGGTGAGGGTCGCATGGACGAAGGGCCGCCCCGTCTCGGCGGCGCGCAGCGCGCCCAGCGAGGCGTGCTGCGCGGGCGCCCAACTGTGCTGGAACGACGAGGTCGACGACTGGGCGACGACGACGTCCGCCCCGTCCTCGGCGAGGCGACGGCTCATGTCGGGGAACGCCGTCTCGAAGCACACCATCGGCCCCACGCGCAGCCCGGGGCCGGCGTGCATCAGGACCTGTCCGGCGCCGCGCCGCCGGTCCTCACCGGCCGCCTTGCCGACGGACGCGGCCCAGCCCAGCAGGGAACGGGCCGGTATGTACTCGCCGAACGGCACCAGCCGCATCTTGTCGTACCGGTCGCCGGTCGGACCGGCCGGGCCGACGAGGATCGAGCTCTTGTAGATGCCGGGCCGGTCGGAGCGGCGGGCGTCCACGTTGACGAGGATGTCCGCGCCGGTCGCGCGGGACAGCGTCGCGAGCCGCTCGCCGAGATCGGGCCGCTCGGCGAGGTCGTACCCGACACTGCTCTCGCCCCAGACGATCAGATCGACGTCCTGCCCGATCAACCGGCGGGTCAACTGCTCCTCGCGGTCGAAACGCAGGTCGGGCCCGTCGATCACCCCCGGTTGCACGACCGCGATCCGGGCCTGCCCCTCGCCGTCGGGACGCGGCGCCCACACCCAGGCGGCCGAAGCGGTGGCGGCGGTGACCACGAGCCCGGCGACGGCCGGCGCCCGGGACGCGGGCAGCGCGATCAGCACGGCCGCCGCCACGTTGACCGCCACGACCAGGAAGCTGAGCAGCCACACCCCGCCGACCGAGGCGAGCCGCAGAGCCGGCTCCACCTGCCACTGGCTGGCCCCGAGCATGCCCCACGGCCCGCCGAGCGCCTGCCAGGAGCGGACGAGCTCGACGGCCAGCCAGCCGGAGGGCAGGACGAGGAGCGCGCACAGCACACGGCCCCGGGTGGGGACGCCGTCGTCCGCCAGGAACCGGCGCACCAGCCAGCCCCACGGCGCCCACAGAGCGCCCAGCAGCGCGGCGATGACGAGCGTGAACACATGCAGGTCCGGCAGCAGCCAGTGGTGCATGGCCAGCATGAATCCGAACCCGCCGCTCCAGCCGTCGTACGCGGCCCGCCTGAACGTCGGCGCGGAGCGGATGAGCAGGATCCAGGGGACGAGCGCGAGATACGCCCACCACCACAGGCCCGGCGCCGGGAAGGCCGCCACGGGCAGCGCGCCCGCGAGGGCCGCCAAGGCCGTACGCCGCCGGGGGGAGGTGAGCCAGTGTCCGAGCGTCTTCATCGCACCTCCCTACCCGCGCTGAGCTCCAGTGTGCGCTCCGCGAACGATCTCGGACAGGGCACGTTCCGGACTTGGCCGAACACAACGCCCCACACCGACGGGACGCCCGGCAGCGACGGGATGCCCGGGATCGACACGACGCCCGGCAGCGACGGGATGCCCGGGATCGACACGAGCTCCGGGATCGACGGGATGCCCGGGATCGACACGACGTCCGGGCTCGATGGTGTGCCTCGGCTCGCAGTTCGCCGGCTTCGACCGGACGCTCGGTCTGGCTCAGCTCGGCTCGGCCCGTCGCGGCTCAACCGGACATGCGGCGCCACTTCTCCTGTACGGCCACTTCCCGCACCCGCCAGCCGTCGTGCGTGCGCAGCAGACCGAACGAGTACCGGCCCCCGCACACGAAGTCCGGCGCGCCGGGCGGCGCCCCGTTCTCTTCGGCAGCGAACCGCATCGGGTTGACGTAGTCGGCCTGTACCCGGGCGGTGTCGCCCGCGTCCTGCTCCAGGATGCCGAAGCGCACCCTACGGTTGACGATGAGGTGCTGCCGCATCGCGAACACCCGCAGATTGTCCGCGAGCCAGGAGGCGACACTCCCGGCATCCCCCTCGATGCCCCCGGCCGAGCGGTAGTCCGCCCGACCGTCCGGGGTGAACAGGTCGCGGTACGCCGACCAGTCCCCGTCGTCGACCGCCACCGCGTAGTCGGTGACCAACCCGTCGACGGCCAGCCGGTCCATCACGGCGGCGAGTTCCACACGCTGCGTCATGGGCCCGAGTGTTGGGCATGCGGGCTGCTCAGCCAAGGTCTGTGCCGGGATCGGTGCGGGCGGGGCGTAATTCGGTGGCCCGACGCACTGGCGGTCGGTCGGTCTGCTCCCGTGAACGAAGAGATCAAAACGAGGAAGACGCACGACCGGAACCACCGCGATGCCCAACCCGCGCAGCAGGAACCGAAGTTCCGCATCCGCGCGCTCCACACCGAGGCGACCGTCACCGTCTACCAGGCCTACCGCCCGGGCATCGGCGTCCCGGCGGCCCGCGACGGCCGCTTCTCGCCGGCCTGGAGCCGGGAGCGCATGACGTGGATCAAGCCCAGCTTTCTGTGGATGATGTACCGCTGCGGGTGGGGTCTGAAGGAGGGGCAGGAGACTGTCCTGGCGATCGAGATCAGCCGGGAGGGGTTCGAGTGGGCGCTGCGGCACGCGTGTCTGTCGCACTACGTTCCGGAGCTGCACGGCGACCAGGGCGACTGGAAGCGGCAGTTGCGGCGGGCGCCGGCGCGGGTGCAGTGGGATCCGGAGCGGGATCTGCATCTCAACCCCCTTCCGCACCGGTCTCTTCAGCTGGGGCTCGCGGGGGAGGCGACCGTGCGGTATGCGGACGAGTGGATCGTCGGGATCGAGGATGTGACACCGCTGGCCCAAGAGGTTCACGCTCATGTGCGGGCGGGTGAACCGGAGCGGGCGGCCGCGCTGTTGCCGGCGGAACGGCCGTATCCGGTGGCCGAGGATGTGCTGAACCATCTGCGGCGACAGGTCCGCGGGTCGAGTTCAGTGGTGACCGGTACCGGTCGGGAAGGCGGCCTCTGACTCACCTGGCCTGCCGCGCAGCCCGCAGCACGGCGTCCGCCACGGTGAGGAACAGCACGGGGTCCGGCATGCTGGAGACCGGCTCCCGCACCGGCTTGCGCTCACCGGTGACCACCACGCAGATGGTCGATCCCATCAGTTCGACCTCGCTGATCCTCTTCCAGTCCAGGACCGTGCCCCCGTGCTCGAGTCCGGCCAAGCTCACCGTGAACGGTCCGAACTCCACGCGCGCACCGGTCTGCAACAACTCGGCGAGTTCGGCCAGTCGGGCCGTGGCGTCCTCTTCCGCGATCCGGTTCTGGACAGCGGCCCAACCGTTCGCGATCAGGGAGCCGATTTCCTGCGCCCCGGGTGTGTCACCCGACACCATGAAGTTACCGGCCGGCATCTGGACGTACACGGAATGGGTGGTGGACATTTTGACCCCGTTGCGTACGAGGTCCGTCGCGTGTCGCTGACATCCGGTGATCTCGTCCCAGGCTCCGGCGATCGGTGGCTGTGAACCGTACTGGTAGACGACGCCACGGTCGAAAACGGCACACCAGGCAACCGGTCTGAACCGTGCGGCCAGCGGGACGGCGATCGCCCCGAGGAAGGAGCCCCCGCCGAGGATGATGAAGAGGATCGCGTTCGTCCACTCACTCTCACCGCTGATGACGAAGACCATCATCACGCAGAAAGCCGTGACCAGCAGGAGCATGAACGAGCCCCACCAGGCAACCGAACTGGTCTGTGCGCGAAAGGCGTACCGGGCGGCGCCGAGCTGCCGCTGCGCCGCCGTGCCCGGCACGGTCGCCGGGATCTCGTCCCACAGGTTTCGAGCCGCCATCGTCACTCCCACCGCGCTGCTGTTCCCCAACAGGCCTGTCAACAAGGTGAGTTGACGATCCCGAATGTCACGCGATGCTACGGCGTCTGGCTGGAAACCGGTAGATGGCTGTCGTGCCTCGACGGCGGGTGACTTGTCGTAGGATTCCCGCCGGTGGCCGAAGCAGCCTGGGGGGCGTACATGGAGAAGCCCGACGACCGCATCGCCTCCGTCCTGCGCTTCGCCGCTGAACTCGTCGCCTGGGTCACCACTCCGTGGGCCTTGTCGACGTACTCATGGCCGCTCGCCGTCCTGGCCGTGGTGGTACTGGTCGGCCTGCCGACCGTTTTCTCCACTCCGGGGGACAAGACACAGGTGATCGTTCCTGTCCCCGGTGCTGTCACCATCCTGCTCGTGCTGCTGCAACTCGCCGCTGCCACGATCGCCGCGTGGGTGGTAGTGCCCGGCTATGCGGCAGTCCTCGTGTCCCTCCTCGTGGTCACCACCCTCGTGACGGAACGCCGACGCTGGCGGTGGCTGCTCTCCACGGCCCGACACGCGGCTGAGTAGGGCGCACCGCGAGACCTGCGTGACACCGTTCAGGACACACGTTGATCATTCCCGTGGACCGTTGTCGCCAGGTCCCTTGCCCGCATCAACTCCAGCGTTCCCGTCGCGGACCTGGGGATTCACGGAACTGCGGCGAGAACCTTGAATCCCCCCACCTCGGGCTAGGTGAAGGGACAGACCTGCTCGCTGAAGTCTTTCACCAGTCTTTGCGGAGCGTATGAGGCGACCGCGTATGAGAGACTCGGCGGCCAGCTCGCCAAGCCGGAAGGGTCGCTTGCAGTGTCGGACGCCGCGCCGCTTCCGGTTCATCTCGACCGGGTGGTGGAGGGACTCGCGAAGAACCCCGCGCTACCGCCCGAGCTCATCCGCCGCCTCTTCGCCCACCGCAACGGCCTTGGCAGCGTTGCCAAGCGCCCGGACCTCACCGACGACATGATCGCCGAGATCATCGCCGTCGACGACCACTGGCTCGTGCACTCGCTCGCGCTCAACCGCAGCCTCCCGCATGCCTTTCGGGGCGAGCAGTTCGTCACCGGCGGGGTACTCCTGTTCCTGTGGGAGAAGCCGGGCCGCTGAGTCCAGTTCACCGCTGCTGACGAATGCGTGGATCTCGTGGGCGAGCGGGGTCACGTCACTGATGGACGCGGTCCACTCGTTCGCGTAACGCGACGATGCCTCGCCCGAGAGCCCGAGTTGCAGCGAGCGGTGCGGCAGGGGACGCAGGCGCAGGCCGCGTTCGGGATCCCACTGGAGACGGGCCGGTGCGCACTTGAGGTCACGCTGTCAGGTGCCGAGATCGGGATGCAGGCCTGCGGACGTAACTCGACAGGCAGGCGTGGCTCAGCGCCCAGTCGAAGCCGTCGCGAGTGATCTCGACGGCAAGGACGGTCTCCTGCCCGGTGCTCGTGCCCCAGTTGGAGCGGTACATCATCCACAGGAAACTGGGCGTAATCCACGTCGTCCGGTCAGGCTTCCACGCGTCCGGAAAACGGCCGTCGCGGACGGCGGGCAGTCCGATTTCAGGGGAGTACGCCTGGTGGACGGTGATCGTGGATGCCGTGTGAAGCGCTCGGATCCTGTGGTGCGGTTCCTCCATGGCGTACAGCGCGGAGTCGGTCAGGTCAGGAGGCCACCGATTTTCGACGGCCGCTCGTCGCGACGGGCCCAAGAAGGTGCCCGGCCTCGGTGCTCCTCCCGGGACTGCAACTCCATCGATTTCACATTGTGCAGACTGTTGCGTATCAAGCAATGACCGGGCCATGATTGCCGCGCTTGACGCGGTATTCGACCTCGTTGCCGCCCCGCCGTGCTCCAGGGGGGACGGAGCAATCACGGGGCGTTCCACTCTCCTCAAGGGAGGCCAGATGACACCACGCAGGGGAAGACGGCTCAGTCTGTCGGCGGTACTGAGCGCGCTCGCAGCGCTGCTGATCGCGAGCCTCGTCGGGCTGTGGCCGCCCCAGGATGCGACGGCGGCGGGCACGGACGGGAAGGCCGTGGCGGCCCAGCTGCAGCACTGGCCCGCTCCGGTCGCCGAAAAGCTCGGCCAGGTCATCGAAGAGCACGCCAACCAGGGTGCGTACGCGGTCTTCGACGCCGACAACACCACTTACCGGTACGACCTCGAGGAGTCGCTGCTCCCCTACTTGGAGATGAAGGGGAAGCTCAAGCGCTCGACGATGGACCGGTCCCTGAGGCTCATCCCCTTCAAGGACACGAAGAACCATCAGGAGAGTCTCTACAGCTACTACAACCGGCTCTGCGAGATCGACGACCAGGTCTGCTACCCCTGGGTCGCCCAGATCTTCTCCGGATTCACGCTGAAGCAGCTCAAGGGGTACGTCGACGACCTGCTCGCATACGGCAAGCCCATCCCGGCCGAGTACTACGTCGGTGACCAGCTGACGAAGACCCAGGTGCAGCCACCGCAGTTCTACCGGGGCATGCAGGAGCTGTACCACGCCCTGCGGGACAACGGCATCGAGGTCTACGTCGTCAGCGCCGCCAGTGAAGAGTTGGTCCGGGACGTGCTGTCCGACCCCAAACACGGCTACGGCGCCAAGCCGCAGAACGTCATCGGCGTCTCCATGCTGCTCAAGGACCCGGTCACCGGGAATCTCACCACCGCCCGCAAGGAGATCGCCGAGGGCCGCTACGACCCGCGCGAGCTCGCGAACGACAAGTTGACCCCGACCCTGTGGGCCCCGCTGACCTGGTTCCAGGGCAAGCCCGCCGCCATAAACACGTATATCGACCAGTGGCGCAAGCCGATTCTGGTCGCGGGCGACACCCCGGTCAGCGACGGCCCCATGCTCTTCCAGTCCACCGACGTGGAACACGGCGGGACCCGGATCTGGGTCAACCGCAAGGACAAGTACCTTACGCAGATCCAGGACATGCAGAAGGCGAACGCGGCCCGGCAGGAGGAGCTCGGCCAGCAGGTCACAGCCGACAAGAACTGGCTCGTGGTCAAGCCGGATGAGATCCGCTGACGTACAGCCGCAGCACGCGGGTCTGGTCGGTGCGACGGCCGTGCTCGGCGCACCGCCCAGGTTCGCGGTCCCAGGACCGCATGGAAACAGTGACCGACAAGAGGCCCAGGGGCAGGCGAATATGAACCTGCCTCCGTCGGGTAGGTGCTCGTGGCCGGGCCGATCATGGCGGTGAGGATGCCTCGCCTGCGGTCCGTCCGTGCTGGTGTTGGTCGGCCTGCCGACCGTCTTCACCGTCGTCCGCGCCCAGATGCTCAAGCGCCAGATGGTCGGTCGCGCAGGTTCCAGCTTCTTCGCAGGCGTGATCGATGGCGCGGACAGTCGCGTACTCCGAGGTGCCGCGCCTTCAGATGGCTGAGTAATGTGCACCGCGTGTCGAGTGAGGAAGTGATGCAGGACGGGGCCCACCGTCGGGTGGTACGGATCGGTGAGACGGTCCGCAGGCCCGTCCAGCCGTGGACGCCCACCGTCCATGCACTGCTCCGGCACCTGGCGGCGGTCGGCTTCGCCTATGCGCCGCAGCCGCTGGGAATCGACGACCAGGGGCGTGAGGTCCTTACCTACATCGAGGGTGACTCCGGTGCGGCGGGCTGGGCCAAGGTCGTGGACGGCCAAGGATTGAGGAACTTCGCCCGGCTGTTGCGCGACTACCACGATGCGTGCAGGAGCTTTTCGCCTCCGCCGGGCGCGAGCTGGTCCACGGACGCGGGCGACCCGGGTGACGACGAGGTCATCTGCCACGGGGACTTCGGTCCCTGGAACGTCATCTGGCAGGGTGTCCAGCCGGTGGGAATCATCGACTGGGACTTCGCCCGCCCGGCACCACGCATGCACGACGTGGCCTACGCCTTGGAGTACGTCGCCCCGTTCCGTGACGATGCCGATTGCATGCGCCGGCTGCACTATCCGACGCCGCCCGACCGCCGTTCGCGACTGGAGGACTTCTGCAGCGCGTACGGCCTCGACTCGACCGCAGGGATCGTCGACGCCGTCATTGCCAGACAGCAAGACACTGCCAACCTCGTGCGCCGCCTGGCCGAGCAGGGGCACGAGCCCCAGGCCACCTGGGCTGCCAATGGGTTCCTGACCGAACTCGACGACAGGATCGACTGGAGCAAGACGCACCGGCATCTGATCGAGTAGCCAATCCGCCTGCCGCCCTGACCTCTGGCTGCCAGCGAGCGGCGAATCGGCCCTGGGTCCGTTTCTACCGACCTGCGGGGCCAAAGGTTCTTCGTGGCCCCGGGATGGCTTGCACAGGTCAGCAGTGACGAGAACGGGGTAGCCGTGAACTTCGGCGCACTCCCTGGTCCGCTGCGCGCACCGGCTGCACAAAGGGTTGTGAACGCGGCTTGACATGGATCATCAAGCCGCGCTCATATCCTCTTCGAGGAAGGTGACGTGGCAGAGGTCAGTCGCCGAGCGCAGGGTAACGTGCCCCGTGGGACGTTGCGTGCGCTGTGACTCAATGACAAAGATCAGCCCAACAGAGCCGCAATGGCTTGGCTTTGGGATCCGCAGCAGCCCGACATGGATTGACTGGCGCATACACTCCCTGGCATTAGAAGCGTTGTGACGGGGGTCTGTATGTCGTTCAAACGGGGCCGCTCCTTCCTGCCAGCGGCTGCCGCTGGTGCTGTGCTGGTTCTTGTCGGGGGATGTTCGGCACCGGCGGGTGGCGCGGATGCCCGATCCGGGGAGTCGTCCCGCACTCCGAGAGCATCGTCGAAACGTGTGCAGCCTCTGAAAGCCGCAGAACTGGCTGCCGCGCTCCCTGTAGAGGGGACCTTGCCGGGCTACCGGGTCACCGGTGCGCCCAGGTCGAGAACCGGCGGTAGCACGTCAGACGCTGGTGCAAAGCCTGAGGTGTGCCGTCCGCTCTGGGATGCACGCGTCGGCGCCTCTGCCACCTCGGCAGCCTGGGCTTCGGTCGCGATAGTCCCTTCCGATGCCGCCCTGCAGACCGAGAGGCTGACCTTTGCCAGCTACGGTCCCGAACAGGCAGACGCCTACTTCGCTTCCCTCGAAAAAGCCCTGGATTCTTGCGCGTCGCTTTCCTTCCTGAGCTCCTACGGCGATCGCGCGACAGCGGAGATCGAACAACTGGCCAACCCGATCGTGGCGGGCTACGTCTCTGTGAGTTTCCGGATGCACTGGAGTTTCGATCGCGACGGGTTCAAGTCGGACACCTATTCCTTGATTACGACTCTGCGCACAGGCGACGCTACCGTTACCGTCATGGCCGACAGTAGCGTCGGCAGCCAACTCTCGGCGTCGCAGAAGAGCGCCTTCATGCCGCAGCCGGACCCGGACATGCTGAAGTCGCAAGCCGACAAGCTCCGTGAAGCGCAGACCCGGGCTGCTGAGTGATCGTCGTGCGCCGGCTGCGCCATGTCAGGAACGAGCACCCGAAGGGGCCGAGCCTCCTCGGGAAAGGTCTGCGAACAACGCTTGACATGGATCAAGCCCAGCTTCCTGTGAATGATGTACCGCTGCGGGTGGGGCCTGAAGGAGGGGCAGGAGACCGTCCTGGCCGTGGAGATGCGACGGGACGGCTTCGAGTGGGCGTTGCGCCATGCGTGCCTCTCGCACTACGTGCCGGAGCTGCACGCCGACTAGGCGGACTGGAAGCGGGAGCTGAAGCGGTCGCCGGCACGGGTTCAGTGGGATCCGGAGCGGGATCTGCGACTGCAGCCCTTGCCGCACCGGTCACTGCAGTTGGGCCTCGCGGGTGAGGCGACCGTGCGGTACGCGGACGAGTGGATCGTCGGCATCGAGGATGTGACGCCGCTGGCACGGGAGATCCACGGTCATGTGCGCGCCGGTGACCTGGACGCGGCGACCGCATTGCTGCCGGAGGAGCGTCCGTATCCGGTGGCGGAGGCTGTGCTGGCCCGCCTGCGGCGATAGGTGCGCGGCCGCGCTCCGTCCTGACGGACCTCTTCATGACCGGTGCCCCGGTACTCGTCCAGAGGGCAGGTGTCGCGTGCCATGATCAGCGGATGGGCGAGTACTCCTGGCCTTCCGAGAACGGCTGGTGCCAGGCGACCGGTGCCGAGGCGGCCTGGGCCGAGACGGTTCGTTCTCTGCCCGTCGGCACGCCGATCGCCGGTGAGGTGATCGGCAGACAGCCCTTCGGCGCCTTCCTCTCCATAGATGGTCGCCCTGAAGCCGTTGGCCTGGCCAGAGTCGACAGGATGCCCAGGTGCAGGGAACTGCCGACCGTGGGACAGCTCGTCGCCGGCGAGGTGGTCTGGCACGCCGAGCACAATCATCAGGTGGGCGTCATGCTTCGCGAGTGGGCTGAGCACGAGGACCTGCTGCCCCGGTTCGTGGAGTGTGTCGGCCAGGTCGTCACCGGACACGTCACGAAGATCGCGCCGATCGGATTCTTCGTACGCCTCGCCGACTGTGTGGAAGGGCTTGTTCCCCTCACCGAGGAGGTCGCGGACCTCGCAGAGAGCGTCCGCGAAGGCCAGGCCGTGTCGGTGCTGATCGTCGATGTCGACCTCGACGGCCGCCGTGTTCGGTTGTCTGCCGAAGGCGTCGGCTGAGACCTGCCTGACGTTGCGTCTGTGCAACGGCCTCCGAGGTCTCTTTCGTGCTGCGGGAGCCACCCGCCTGAGGCCGCCCCCACTCCACCCCGACGTCCTCTCCCGACAGACGTGCGCGGGGCCGCGTGTCCGGTCCGGCCGCCGCCGTTCGGATCACCCGGGGCGACCCTTCAGGTGATTGCCGGACGCCCGGTGAGCCGGGCAGCCACCGCTGGGGTACGACGCCTCAGCAGAGGGCGAGCCCAGAACGCCGTGAGGAGCTTGGTGATGTTCGCAGCAGTCCGGCGGTACGAAGGAGTGACCGATCCGGCCGAGGCCGCACGTCTCGTGAATGAGGGGTTCGTGCCGCTCATGCGGCAGGTCTCCGGCTTCGTGGCCTACTACTGGATCGACGCGGGGGACGGAGTGATGGTCTCGACCAGCGTCTTCCAGGACCGGGCCGGCGCCGACGAGTCGATCTCGAGGGCCGCGGACTTCGTACGGGACAGCCTCGCCTCGCTGCTCCCCAACCCTCCCCAGGTCATGGCCGGCGAGGTGGTGGCGTCCGCCTGACAGCGTTCGGGCCGGCCACATGAGACGGCCTTGACGGCTGTACCGGCCTGGCAAGTGCCCACATGGTCGCCCCCGCCCTTCACAGCCCGATGTGCCGCCGAACGACGCAGACGAGCGGTCGCGCGGGAAAGTTTTGGAAGAACTCGGGCTCCGCTGTCGATTCGGCCACGGCCCGTTCGACATCCTGACGTAGGGCGCATCGCCGTACGAGGAGGCGACAGGACCTGATGAGGAAGCACATGGATCAGCTGCTGCGAGTGCAGAACTTCACCGTCTCGAGCGACGGCGTCGCCGCCGGCGAGGACCAGAGTCTGGAGCGGCCCTTCGGCCACGACGTCGATCCGGGAAAGCTCTTCGCCTGGGCCGGCGCCACGGCGAGCTGGCCCAACCGCACCGAGCCCGGAGGAAGCCGGGGCCTCGACGACTACTTCGCCCGGGACTTCAGCCACAACATCGGCGCCGAGATCATGGGCCGCAACAAGTTCGGACCCCAGCGCGGTCCGTGGCAGGACCACGAGTGGCGCGGTTGGTGGGGTGACGAGCCGCCCTTCCACACGCCGGTGTTCGTCCTGACCCACCACAAGCGTCCATCGTTCACGCTCTCCGACACCACGTTCCATTTCGTGGACGGCGACCCCGTCACCGTTCTCGCTGCGGCACGGGAGGCCGCGCAGGGCAAGGACGTCCGGCTCGGCGGCGGCGTGACCACCGTCCGGGAGTTCCTCGACGCCGGCCTCGTCGACACCATGCATGTGGCCGTCGCACCGGTGAAGCTCGGCGGCGGGCTCCGCCTCTGGGACTCGCCCGAACAGCTGCTGGACCGGTTCCACATGGACGTCGTGCCGAGCCCGAGCGGAGTGACGCATCACCTGTTCTGGCGCAAATGACAGAAAGGGTTGTGAACGAGGCCTGACGTGGATCAAGCCCAGCTTCCTGTGGATGATGGGGCCACGTCACGGCCTTCACCCGGCAAGGGGGGCTCTGCCCCTGCCCCTGCCCCTGGCCGGTCTCTACTCCACGTCGATGCCGAAGTCCTGCACGAGTTCCTCCAGGCCGCCCGTGTATCCCTTCCCGCCCAGGACGAAGTCCCAGTCCCCGCTCGACCTTCGGCGGAAAGAACCGAGTACCAAGGCGGTTTCGCGCGGCCGGCCGTCGGAGACCTCGAGTCGTCCCAGCTCAGCCAGTCCGGGGTCCAGGAGTCGGATGCATGCGTCGGTGAAACCGGAGAGGTCGGCGTTCGGGTTGACCTCCGGGTCGATGGCCGCCACGAGTACGAACCGGTCAGCCTCATCGGGCAGCCCGTCGAACGAGACACAGATCGCGGCCTTGTCAGGTGCAGTGGCCGGAAGAACACGCACCGAGCCGTCCGGCGTCTGCGGGTTGTTGAAGAAGACGAAGTGATCGTCACTGAGAACCCGGTTGCCACGGCAGACGAGAGCACACACGTCCAGGGCGACGCTTCCGGTCCACGACATCCCCAGGACGTTGTAATCGTCGGGCAGCCGAGAGTCCGGCCTCGAGGACGATCTCTGCGATGGGACTTGGCGGTCTCGGTCGCCCAGCCGCCCGTGCAGCCCATGACGATGGAGCAGGTCGACGAGTTCAGGGCCCGAGACGAGTTCCAGTGGCTTGCCGTTGGCGAAGGTGTGTGAGCCGGGGCCGAACCCCGACGTCGTCACGAGGACACCCTTGTTGGCGCCGGCGTCCTGCACGGTTCCGTACAAGTCACGCACGGCGGTGGGCGGCACCGTGTTGCGGTAGCGCTTTACCTGCACGACGATCTTGCCGCCTCGGATCGGCGCCGGATCCAGCGCGTCGACGTCCACACCACCATCGCCTGAGCGCTGGGTGGTCACCGCCTGCATCCCCATGGCACGGAAGAGATCGGCAACGAGGTTCTCGAAGGCGATCGGGTCCATGGCGAACAGATCAGGTTCCTCGTCGCCGCCGTGGGCGACGACGCGATTCCCGACGTCCTGCGGCCGTCTGTTCGGCCGCACGGGTGTGAGTTGGTCCGGTCGCGCCGAGAGCTGCCCGCGCAGCGCGTCGGCCAGGCAACTGCCCGCGTCGACCTGCGCCAGATGTAAGTCACGGAACGAAGAGCGCGAGGCCATGACGGTCGCCAGGACGATATGACCCGCTCGGCCCGTCGTCGGGTCATGCCCGTCGACGAACCCGTTCAGGACCACCGACTCGAGCGCGCCCAGCTCATCCGCGCCGAACAGCTCGTGCAGGACAAGCAGCATGCACTGAGCCAGAACCTCCCTGTACAGCGCACGCCGCTGGCCTACCGGGCGGGGGGTCTCCTTGTCCTGGTCGACCCCGGACATGTACCGGACGGCCTTGACCTCCGGCACGATGCCGTAAGCGGGCAACTCCCAATCGAGCACCAGTTGCCGGGCTGTCTGGTCGTAGGCGGCAGCCACCTGACGTGGGAAATCCTCCGGCCATACCGTCGAGGCGTACAGGGCGGCAGAGAAGTACTCGATCACGGAGTCGGGATCCTGGCGCCTCACGCCTTCGGACATCGCGCCGATGCCGGCGTTGTGCCGCCGTACATCAGCCAGCTGGGTATCGACCCACTGCTGGTACTCCCGCTGATACGAGGCCAGTTGTCGCTGTCGCTGAACTTCCGCGGCCTGGGCCGTCTGCCAGTCACGCTCGAAACGCGCTCGCGCTTCGGCCTGCGCCTGGGCCCTGCGACTCGCGGTCCAGCCGCTCTGCGTCTGGTAGTGATGGAAGTCCGGCATGGGAACCGGCTGTGCCAAGGGACCTGGAGCGAAGGGCTGGACGTCCTCAGCTCGTAGGAGAGAGGCGGCTCTGAAGGGCGGAGCCTGGCAGCCTGAGGCAAGAAGACCCTGCAACGACCCGACTTGCGCGTCCAGTTCCTCCGTGCGCCGTAGAGCCTCCGCCTGCCGGTATTCGCGGTGACTCTGGGCCGCTCGCCGCTGGTAGGCCCGTTCCTGCTGTTCCTGCTGTCTCCGCCGTCTGGCTTCGGCTTCCTGCTGGCGCTGCTGCTGCCGTTGCATCTCGGCCCAGACGCCGACAGAACCAGTAGAGCGACGACTCATGTGCTGTAGGCCCTCCCCAGGATGGGGGCAGCCGCAAGGTGCTTTGGTTGTCCCCGCAACCGGTTGTCACGAGACGACTCTATCCAGCAATCGGTGTCTCGCACATCCACTCGTCGGAGGTCACCTGCTCGGTCCGTCCCCGCAGGTCAACGTGACTCAAGAGTAACCACTGCCGTGCCGGGGCGCAGTACTCGAACCGTCGCTTTCGCCAAGCTACGGCACCCCCGTGCGCACCGACGAAGAAAGCGCTGTGAACGCCGATCGACATGGATCAACGAGCCGCGTTCACAGACCGACTGCGCGTCAGGCCTTGCTCACAGCCCGTTCGGTATCGGGGTCGTCGGAAAAGGAACCACGGTCGGGTGCTCTCCGTCCTACGATCGCTCGCATGCTGATGCGTCGGACGTTACGGATGATCGTCGTGCTCGCTGTGACCCTCGCCGGAGCGATCGGGGGTGGCGTGGGGACGGCACAGGCCGAGGGGAGCCGGTCCTCGTACGACCGGCAGCTGTTGTTCTACAACCACTCCTACGGAGTCCTCGACCGGGAGACCGCCGACGCCATCGAACACTCCGGCTATCTCGCGGACTTCGCCGACTTCCAGGTCCGCACCACGACCGGGACCGGCGGACAGACCTGGACCGGCCGCTATCTGATGGGCCGCGAGACCTATCTGGAACTGTTCGGAGTCGGTGACGTCGCCGGGCAGGACGGCACCCTCGGCTCCGCCGGGCTCGGGCTGTCGACCGAACGAGCGGGAGACCTGGAGACGGTCACCGAGCGTCTGCGGAGCGAGGGGGTCGCCGATCCCGTCGCCTTCCTCCAGACCCGGGACTTCGGCGACGGTGTGCCCGTGCCGTGGTTCGACGCCGTCCTCACGACCACCGAGTACGACACCTTCGGGGCCTGGGCGATGGAATACCGGCCGGAGTACTTCGCCGACCCCCGCGGCCACACCGAGCCGGCGAGTTCTCCCGGTGACGTCGGCCGGGAGCGCTATCTCTCCGACGGCTACCTCACCCACCTGATGCGTGACGTGACCTCCGTACGGATCGCGGTCACCGAGGGCGATCTCGCCGACACCCTGCCGCTGCTCCGGGCCGGTGGGTTCGCCGTCCGGACGGCGACGGGCGGTGGCGTCGTCGCGGAGCGGGGTGGCACCACGATCCGGCTCGACGCCGTCCCGCGTGACCAGGCGGGCTTGCGGCAGGTCGACATGGCGCTCAACCGGCCCGTGCAGCAACGGCACATCGAGCGGATCGGTCACTCCACCCTGACCGTCGGTCCCGGCAGCCATGCCGTGTGGACGTTCACCGGCAACGTCGACGAGATCCCCGGGAGCCCCGGCCCGACGAGGACGCCCACCGGGTGAGGGAGGATGCCGTGTGACCTCTTCCCTGCGGTTCTTCTTCGAGGCCGGCGTGGACACTCCGCTGTGGCCGGTGGACATGCACAGCGAGTACGGCTACCCCGTCCACCTGCGGCGGCTGCCGGTAAGCCCGGCGCTCAGGACGGAGCTGGCCAGGCTGTCCGAGTGGTATCAGTCGTCGATCGACTGGTCCTGTCCGTCGGATCCGTCGCCGTGGTCGGACGAGGAACGTGAGCTCTTCAAGCAGCAGGCGCAGGCGGCCCTGGCGGCTCTGCGGCGTGAGCTGGGCGCAGGATGGACGGTGCACGACGAGAGCCTCCTCTGATCCGACGTGGGCCGAGTGCGACGGCTCAGAGGGTCGCTGGGCGGGGGCTCGACCGGGTGCGCTGCTGCCCGGGGAAGCGTCCGTGCCGGCCGGCTGAGCGAGCTCCGGTCCATCCGCGGGATTGTGTGCGCGGGGTCGCCCGCCGGTGGCGAGGTCCGCCGACGACCGTCCCGTTGCCGACGGTAACCCGGCTGTCGGACGCTCGCCGACGGGCATGCCTCCGTGCGGGCTCTCGACCACCAGGGGCAACGAACCCTCGGCGAGGCAGTAGTGGCCGGGGAAGCAGTCGACGTGGAGATGGCCGCCGTCCTGTGCGGTGGCCATCGCCCGAAGGTATCGAGGGCAGAGGGGAGTCAGGCCGCCTTGACCATTTCGCCGCGGATCGCCGAGGCCCACTCGACCACCAACAGCTCGTACTCCGCCCGCTCCTGGGTCGACAGCGACCCGCCGGCGCGCATCCAGAGCGCCCGGATCCGCTCGTTCACCTCGGCAGCGGACCGCACGGAACCAGGGGAGACAGAAGTGGGGGACATGCGCCAAGCCTAGGCGCAAGCACTGACACTGCGCTACCGGACGGCTACGCCCGCCGATATGGGCTTGGTCACGGTTGATCGATCAACCGGGCCCTGTCCGCGGCGAGTTCACCCGACCTCGCCGCTTCATGTCCCGCGCCGCGCGCCCCGACCCACCAGACTCGGCCCGGTCCGACCCGGTCCAGTTCGACCGGCCCGACCTGACCCGGCCCGAGCAGCCCGGCCTGGTCCGTCGGGCGCGTCAGCCACCCGACTCCGCCGCGTGTGGGCTCAGCGCGCCCGTCGTGACCAGGGCGATGATGACGATGCCGAGGACGACGCGGTAGTAGACGAAGGGCATGAACGACTTGGTGCTGATGAACTTCATGAACGAAACTATGTCGACGTGTCCTGAGCGGCTTTGACCTGCTGGTTTCCATCACTTTTCAAGATCGAATGGTAGAGCAGTGGGAGATGGCGCCTTTCCAGTGCCCTCCCTCGCCGACCACGAACGGCGCAGCCACCTGCTTTGCAGCGAATCGGCAATCTCCTGCTCCATGGGCAGGGCAACGTGCGAGTGGAGACCTTCCATGTCGGCGACCTCGTGGCCCCATGCGGGTCTCCACGGCGATGCGACTGTGTCGATCTTCATCCAGCCACTCCTTGCCGCCGTGACGAAGCAGGTACAGCCGCTTTCCGGCGTTTGTGGGCGCGGGGAACCGGCCCCTGACCCGCGGCCAAACTGTCCAACAAGGCACTGGCCGCGGTGCGCGCCTCGGTCGCTCACCAGCCCGGATGAGATCTTCGGCAAGGGGCAGGATGCATGAGGCCGACTGGGACGATGAGGACGACAACGTGCCCCGGATGGGCTGATCGGCACGTGAAGAGCTGTGCCGCGGTGACCTGCGTGCCCTGGCGGGCGCCGGAGGCGCTCCAGCGGTCACCGCACCCCAGCGGGCGCTGGCCGCGTTTCTGCGTCTGCCCGCCGGGTGATCCCCGCACCGGGGCACCGCTGTTGTGGCACTCGTGCCCGTACGGGGCGGTGTAGCCGGTGGTCGGGTGCATGGTCGCCTCAGGTTGATGTCGGTGCCGTCGGCTAGCGTGCGAGGTATGCGCTACTTCAATACGGCCGGGCCGTGCGTCCCCACGCGTCACTACATGGTGCCGGCCCAGGAGCGGCTGCCCAGGGCCCGCAGGTACATCGAGCAGGGCCAGTACTTCGTGGTGCACGCGCCACGGCAGACCGGGAAGACGACGGTGCTGGCGGCGATGGCCCTGGAACTGACGGCCTCGGGCCGGTACGCGGCGCTGCACTTCTCGTGCGAGAGCGCGGAGGTGGCCGGGGAGGACTACGGCCAGGCCGAGCTGCTGGTGCTGGAGGCGATTCGGCGGTCCGCGGAGTCCGCTGGGCTTCCTGATGAGCTGGTGCCCCCCGCCTTCTGGCCCGACGCGGTGCCCGGGTCCAGGCTCACGCGGGGGCTGACTGAGTGGGTGCGGAGCTGTCCGCGTCCGCTGGTGCTGTTCTTCGACGAGATCGACGCGCTGCGGGGGGGGGAGAGCCTGCGCAGTGTGCTGCGCCAGTTGCGCGACGGCTTCACTGTCAGCCGTGGCGGCTTCCCGCATGCGGTGGTGCTGTGCGGGCTGCGGGATGTGCGTGACTACAAGGCGGCCTCGGGCGGGGATCCGGGGCGCCTTGGTACGTCGAGTCCGTTCAACATCAAGGTGGCGTCGCTGCGGTTGGGTGACTTCACCGAGGCCGAGGTCGCCGAGCTGTACGGGCAGCACACCACGCAGACGGGCCAGGATGTCACGGTGGATGCGCTGGAGCGTGCCTTCGGCTTTACCCAGGGACAGCCGTGGCTGGTCAACGCGCTGGCCCGGGAGGTCGTCGAGGAGTTGGGGGTGGTGTCGGACACGCCGATCACGGCCGGGCACATGGAGGAGGCGAAGGAGCGGCTGATCCTGGCGCGTGCGACGCATTTGGACTCGCTGGCCGCCAGGTTGGGTGAGGACCGGGTGCGGCGGGTGATCCAGCCGGTGATCGCGGGCGAGCTGCTCCTGCCGACGGACACGTACGACGACGATCTGGCGTACGTGCGCGACCTGGGGTTGGTCGCTCCGGACGCGCCGGTGCGGGTGGCCAATCCGATCTACCAGGAGGTCATTGTCCGGGTCCTGGGAAACGACACGGAGGGCCAGGTCGTCGCCGCCCCGAGCAGCTTCCGGCTGCCGGACGGCCGGATCGACATGGGGACAAGCTGCTGTGCTCCTCCGCCGAGTTCTGGCGGGAGAACGGCGAGATCCTGGCCACCGCCTCGACCTACCCGGAGGCGGCAGCACAGCTGGTGATGATGGCCTACCTGCACCCCCGGACGACCTGAAGGCCGGCATCACCCTCACCGGCCGGCACGAGAAGAAGGTCCACCAGGCGGTCCTGAACCACGAGGGCCAGATCAACGTCCTGGGCCGCCCCTGGCGTACCCCGATCACCGCCGCCAGGGCCGCGACCGGCAGCAACAAGATCGACGGCTGGGATTTCTGGCGTCTGACCATCGCCGGTGTGGAGCAAACCCTCGCCGAGTTCCGCACCACGCACTTCCCGCCACCCGCACCAGCCTGAACGCCGCGGGCGAGGCATGGGAACGCCAAGGACAAGGTGCGAGGGCAACGCCCGCGGCAGTCACGGGACTTCCTTGGCCCCCGCCCTGTCCGTGCCGAGATTCTCGTCCGTGCAGGTCAGGCCGCATGCTGGTACTCGTGGAGGTGCCGCCGAGGCGGTCGCGTCGTCTCGTCGTATGTCGAGGTGGGCGATGGCGTCCGGGGACGCACCGGGTTTCTGGAGGAGTTGCGCGGGCCCGGACCAACTGGTCCGGGCCCGCGCAACGCGATGCCGTGCTTCAACCACGTCCTACTCCGGAGGCGGCGTCACCAGCTTCGTAGCGCTGGGGTCGACGTCCGCAGCACAGGCCAGGGTCGGCAGGTCGCGGTCGAGCAGGCCGTTCATTTCGATGGCCGCCCGGCTGAGCAGGTGGGCGGCCTGGACGGACTGGCCGTCGGCGACGGCGGCGTAGAACCGGGCGGCATAGGTGATGGCGTCGACGTCGCCGATGGTGTCGGACATGCCGATGGCGAAGGGCACGGTGTCGACCAGCTTCCCGGTCTGGGCCGCAGAGTGGCAGGAGTTGAGCAGGACCAGCAGCGGCTTGTCGTCCACGGCGGCGATGGCCCGGGCGAAGGCGCCGGCGCTGACGATGGCACCTTCGTGGAAGCCGTCCTCGCCTTTCTCGAATGCGATCAGGTCCTGCGTGCTGTGACCGGAGAAGTGCACGACGTGGGGACGGAACCGGGTCAGCGCGTCCAGGAAGACGTCCGCCGTCGCGGCCGGGTGGAGATCCAGGTCGACAAGGTCTCGATGGGTGGCACTCTGCACGGCCGCACGAATCCTCTGCTGCTCCTGGCCGACTCGCAGATCACCGGCGGAGGCGGCCGCCAGCAGCAGCACCCGCAGTTTCTCCGGCTTCGGGGCCCGCAGTTCCCTCATCACCATGCGCACCTCGCCCTCCGTCGCCGTCAGGCGGCTCTCGATCTTCTGCTGCTCAGCTGCGGCACGCCGCTGCGTCTTCTGCTGTTCACGCTGGCGAGCCTTCTCCGCGGCCGCCCGCTCGGCCTGTTCCGCTTTCGCCAGCTTGGCCGAAAGGTCAGCTGCCTCTTTGGAGAGCTTGCCCACATTGGCGCTCCACGTGCTGGCATCCTGGCCCGCCTTGTTGGCCTCGTTCTCGTACCGCTGGGCAGCACGCAGCTTGCTGTTGACGGTGCTCTGGCTGCTCGCCTTGGCGGCGGCCGATCGCTCCTTTGTGGCCTTCGCGCGCTTGTCGGCTTCCTTCTTGCGGAACTCGCCGACCTTCTTCTCCGCGTCAGCGCGAGCCTTGTTCTTCCTGTCCAGCTGGCTCCGGTAGTAACTGGCGTTCATGGAGGTGCCCTTCTGCGGTTCCCGTTTAGCCAGGTTATGGCCTCCCGCTGACAAGGCTTCGTCTGCCATGACAGCGTTCGAGCGGGACGGGGCAAAGGGTTCCGAGGGGCGGAAGCGTTCGGGCAGGCTAGACAGCAGCCAAGCCCAGGCCTGAAGGTTCTTGCTTCTCACGTTCACACGTTGGAAGCGTCCGTGGAAGGCTGGCACTTCCTCATAGAGGGTCTCGGAGACGAGGAGTGCGCACTCGGATTGCGGCTCGCGCAGCGCATCTGAGCCGACGAGCCGATTGACACGCTCCACGCTCTCCCCAGCAAAACCGTACCTCCCCGTAACGACGGCTCCTGAGTCCATCGCGACTCTCAGGCGCATGGTGTGCCCCTGTTCAAGGGCGTGCCGAAGCGCTTGGGCGAGGCCCTCGGCGAATCCAGGTACAGCCCTTGCTTCGTCTGCCCCCGGGGGCAGGAGGATGAGGACGCCATCGCCTTGGTCGTGGCGGACGCACGCGTCAGGCTCGACCCCCGCCGCTTGTATCGCATGGCGAAGAGCACCATCAAGATTCTCGTGCCATGACTGTCGCGAAGCCGCGGTCATCGCCGCGAACCCCACGGTGTCGACGGCGATACACACCCTGCGGATCGCTGGCGCCGCACCATTTTGGAAACGCAGACCAGTGATCATCCTGTTGGGATGGGACGGCGGCGCGTAGCCGATGACGCATTCCTCGAGCGGGGCTGGCCCGGCAGGCTTCTCGTCGTCGTCCACGGCCACAACGAAACCTGCGACAAAGGAATCACCCGACAACCCCAGATGGTGCTCGGTCTGTGTGAAAGCAGCCTTCCAAGAGGAGGGCGTTCCGGTCCGTTTGAACTCCACTGGGCAGTACCGGCCGTCGATGCGCCAGAGCAGGTCGAACCGACGTGTGTCCTCCGGGCCGAGCCGACGTTCACGGGTCTAGGTGGAGTCCCCGCCCGTCGAGGAAATGTGATAGATCCTCGGCAATCTCCGTCTCCGTCATTCGCGAGCCGTCAGACCGGGCGTGGACGTAGAGAAGCAAGTAGAGAAGTAGAAGGGCCGTGTCCTGTGGGGTGCTGCCCACTCGGGCGAAAGCGGCTTGGACCTCCGAAGGGCACAGGTGCAGCAGCGATTCCACATACTGCGCACGCAGACGGGGTCTCACGTCGGCGGGCGGCTCGCCGCGGCGCTCCGCGACCGTGTCCACCAGATTCATGACGGAATCCCAGCGAGGAATATCCGTTTCGCCGGAGAGTGTGGCGATGCCTAGTTCTTCGGACAGCAAGTCCAGGGATTCGTTCAGTCCGTCGTTCGACACCCATGCGAACGCAGGCTCGGCGGAGGGTTCCCCGGTGGTCGGGGACAGCACAGCTCTGTCGGAGGCAGTGTTGTTGGTTTCGGGGTTCGCCAGTCCCAGGCGTGCCTGCAACGCGGGCCCGAGGTAGGCGAACGGTGTGGCGGTCACTTGGTCGTCCGGGCCCAGGGGCCACGCGGGGAAGTCCGAGGAGTGGCCGATCAGGGACTCGATGCGCTCTCCCACCCGCCGACTGCAGTCGAGGAGTTCGGTGGTGGGGACGGCATCGAGCAGCAAATCCTTTGCTTCGGCTGTGAAGTCGAACAACTGGTGGCGGCCGGTGAACTGCGCGTCCCCGGATGACAGAAGGGGCTGCATCAGTCCGCCCAGGAGGACCTCGGCCAGCGGTGCGGCCCCCTGCCGCTGGTGGAGGCAGGAGTGGACGAGTTGCATCACGGGCACGGTGACGGGAGCCATGGCCGCCAGATGCGCGGCCAGGCGCACCGCTTCGGGCGAGGCGGCGCGGCCGAAGTCCCGGACGGAGACGCGGCTGGGCTTGCCAGCAGGTGTCTGGGGCCGGTGGGGTGACCACAGGCGTACCGGCATGGGGCGCCCGACTGTGGTGTTCACGGCGGCCCAGGTCGAGAAGCCGGTCGGGGTGAGGTTCAGTACGGGGATGGGAACGGGCGGAGGCGGGGCGACACTCGGGGGGAGTACCTGGTCCGTCACTGTCCAGGCGCTGTTCGGCACGCCCGGGCGGGGTGAGGTGACCTGCCAGGTGTCCGCCCGTACGCCGGAGCCCGCCCACAGTCGACGGGGGAGGGTGTGGATCACGGCGGTGGGACCGTTGCGGGCCCATCCTTCGAGTCGGATCTTGCCCAAAGCCGGAATGACGCGAGACTGACCGCTGCCTCGTAGGAGGTGGCGGTCTTGTCGTATCTGGTGGCGATGCCACGGAAGCCCTTGAGCTGGTTGAAGCAGCGTTCGACGACGTTGCGTCGGCGGTAGATCTGCCGATCGAATGCCGGCGGTCGGCCTCCGTGGCGGCCGCGGTGCCGCTGCTGGTCGTTCTTCTCCGGGATGGTGCACGCGATGCCGCGTCGTCGCAGGTAGGCGTGGAAAGAGCGGGAGCTGTAGGCCTTATCGGCGACGACCTGGTCGGGTCTGCAGCGGGGCCGGCCCTGGCCGGTGCGTGGGACGCGGATGCGTTCCAGGACGGGGCGTGCGCAGATGCTGTCGTGGCGTTGGCCCGGGGTCAGCAGGATCGCGAGCGGGCGCCCCTTGCCGTCGCAGGCGAGGTGGATCTTGGTAGTCAGTCCGCCTCGGGATCGACCGAGGGCCTGATCGTCCGGTTCGTCCGGCCGGTAGATCCCCCTTTTCGCCCTGTCACAGCGGCATGCTGGTGGGCGCGGACGATGGTGGAGTCGATCTGCACGAGCCAGTCGACATCGCCGGCCGCGTCCGCGCGGGCCTGGATCTGCTGAAGAGCTCGGGTGAACACACCGTCCAGGGCGTAGCGGCGGAAGCGGGTGTACACCGTCTGCCATGAGCCATAACGTTCCGGCAGGTCGCGCCAGGAGATCCCGGTTCGGATCTTGTAGACCATCCCGTTGACGACCTGCCGATCCTCCACGCGCGGACGACCTGTCGCGGCCCGCGGTATGAGGGGAGCGAGTAACTCCCACTCCTGATCGGTGAGTTCATGGCGACGTATCACCCCACCATGATCCACCACTCGATGATCTTTGAAGACGGACCCTAGTGCTTTGACCGTGTAGGTTCACCGGGTTGGTCAGGCTGCCGAAGCGAGTCGGCGAGATCGTGGGTTCGATCGGTTGTCAGCGTCTCCTGCGACAGGCTGACGCCTGGCAAGATCACCTCCCATGAGTTCAGATCGATGGAGCACTCACGCGATCGAGATGGGACCAACCAGTGTCATCAAGCGGTTCATTGTGAGAGACCGCGAGCGGTGCGAGCGCGAGTTGCGTGCGCTGACACTGCTTGCCGCGTATGCTCCCGGCTTGGCCGCCAAGCCGCTTCTATCGGAGTTGGCTGCCCCGCAGCCGACCCTCGTGATGTCCCGGCTGAGCGGCTCGCCTCTGCGGGGAAGCTCTCTCGACCACCGGCAGCTGAAGGCCCTCGCGGATGCCGTCACAGCAATGCACAATGCGGTCCCGCCGTCGGTGCTCGCGGGAGTTCCGCTCAGGCCGGGACATCAATGCGAGCTGTTCACGCACCTGCGTACCTGGTCAGCTGTCGAGCGTCGTGACGACACCAGCGTCGTAGCCCGCGGCAAGGTCGCTGGATTGGCGTGGCTGGCCCAGTCGGGTCTGGAGAACGGCGAGCCTGACGTCCCCGCAGCGTTCGGGCCTGGAGACGGCAACCTCGCCAACTACCTCTGGGACGGAAACAAGGTCCGGGTCGTCGACTTCGAGGACTCCGGCCGCAGCGATCGAGCCTTCGAGTTGGCGGAGATCACCGAGCATGTGTCCAGTTGGATCGGACCGCCTCTCGATGTTTCCTCGTTCTTGGCACACGTCGACTTGACCGCATCCGAGGCATCCCGGCTTCGCGACTGTCGGCGGCTCCTCGCCCTTGTCTTGCTGTTCCTGTTGTCGTTCGACGATCCAGACAGCCCCAGGAATCCACCCGGCACCGCAGAGCGGCAGGCCGACCGCCTGATGGAGCTGCTGGGTTGAGATAGCGCTATTGCCCTTCTGCCCGCGACGGTTCACCGGGTCGTCAGGCTGCCGTGTCGAGTGGGCGTCCGCCCCAGCGGATGCCCTTCTCGCTGCGGACACGGGCGCGCTCGCGGCGTTGGGCGGCGAGGACGTCGGGGTGGCGGGCGTTCGCGTTCCGCCAGCGGAGGTAGGCGTGCAGGGCCCTGGTCTGGAAGGTGTGGTTGCGGTGGCGGGAGTTCGCGATCGTGAACTGCCGCAGCGGCTCGAAGTGGGCCTCGATCGGGTTGGCCCAGGACGCGTAGGTCGGGGTGAAGCACAGCTCGACGTGGTTCTTCCTGGCCCAGCGCCGGATCTGCTGGCCCTTGTGGGCGGAGAGGTTGTCCAGGATGACGTAGATCGGGGCGCCGTTCGGGCGGGCCCCGCGGATCGACCGGAGCGCGGCCAACGTGATGTTGGCGCCCTTGCTTGCAGCGGTTGACGCCCCACAGTGTGTCGTCGCCGATCGAGTAACGGCTGTGGAAGTACCGGACACCGTGGGTGCGGTGGTAGGTCGCGGGGTGCCGCTCGGGGTGACCTGATGGAGCCCAGCCCGAGCCGCCGGCGGGGCGGATCCCGAGGGGCCGAACTTGTCGAACGCGAAGACACGGTCGGGGAAGCGGTCCAGGACGTGCTCGATGCGGTCCAGCTTGGCGTCCCGGTCGGAATCTGGCGACTCCTTCCACGTCTTGGTGCGCTGGAAGGTGACGCCGCGGCGGGCGAGCAGGCGGCGTAACGCCTCGCGGCCGATCCGGATGACACGGCCGTGGACTTTCCGCAGGTAGGCGGCGAGCTTGCGGATCGACCAGCGGGTGAAAGGCTGGCCGAGCTTGGTCGGGCGGGTAGTGGCCGTCTGGACGACGAAGTCCTCGTCGTCAGGACTGAGCAGGCGGGGACGGCCTCCCGCCCACCGAGGGTCCAGAGCGGCCAGGCCGATCTCGTTGAACCGGTGGATCACATCGCGGACGGTGTCCTCGTCGGCCTGCACCAGCTGGGCGATCACCGGGACCCGGTTCCCGCCGGCCGAGGCCAGCAGCATCATCGCCCGGCGGAACCGCACCGAACTGGTGCTGCCCCGGTGCACGATCTGCTGCAGCTTCTGCCCCTCCTGGTCGGTTAACCGGCGCACACGGACAGGCTCTGTCACCACACCCCCAGCGGTCGGACTGGATGTCACCCGCACATCCAACCGCCACGACCACCAACCCGGCGAACCATCCCGGTCAAAGCACTAGAAAGCGTCTCCCGTCCGCTGGGCCCTAACGCGCTGCGGACGATGCAACCGTTCGGACCGGATGCGGTCGGCTCCAGGCGTCCCCCAGAGCCAACCGCCCTTGGGACGACCGGGCTGTTGCCCCCTGCCGACCGGTCAGCGTAGGCGCGCAGGCGTAGAGGGCGCGAAGATTCAGACGACTGCGGCCCGTCCTGGTGGCAGGACGGGCCGCGTTACAGGTCACTCACCTCCCGTGGGCCTCAGTTCTGGTGCTCCAAGAAGTAGGCGCGATCGCGGGACCAGTTTCCGGTGGGCGCGGACCAGCTGCCCACCGGCGGGTTGAGCTTGCCGTCGGTCTTTGCCGTCCAAGTGAACATCCGGACACTGCCGTCGTCGTAACCGTAGAAGGCGCCGAACTCATCGCGACCGTCGCCGTTGTAGTCGCCGCTGACGATCTTCATGTGGTTCCGCCACATGACCTCGGCCGGTGTGCTCCACGCCTCGTACATGGAGGTGAAGGTTCCGTTGGCATTGCTCGGAAAGAGGATGATGGCGTCATGGCCGTCCACGTAGTCGTACCAAGTGGCCGCGTCGTCACGTCCGTCGCCGTTGAAGTCACCCGCGTGGAGCGTGGTACGGGCCCAGTCGCCCCATGTGGTGGAGCTCCACGAGGATGCGGGGACGAACTTGCCGTCGGCGGTGGAGCTGAATGTCCAGAGCTTCTCGCTGCCGTCCGCGTATCCGTAGAAGGACGCGAAGTCGTCGCGACCGTCGCTGTTGAAGTCACCGGTGACGGTCTTCGCCCGCGATTGCTCCCAGCCGTTGACGGAGGTCCAGTAGATGACCGGATAGTTGAAGCCACCCTTCACGGTGCTGGTGAGGGTCCAGATGGTGTCGTGCTTGTCGGCGTAGTCGTACCACACGGCCACATCGTCGCGTCCGTCGCCGTTGAAGTCGCCGCTGTATGGGGTCATCCGGTCGAAGGTCCAGCTGCCCGCGGTGACGTTCCAGGACTTGAAGGGTGCGTTGAACGTGCCGTCACCCTTGCCTGTCCAGGTGAACAGGGCGACCGCGCCGGAGTCGTATCCGTAAACGGCTGCGACGTCGCCAATGCCGTCGCCGTTGTAGTCGCCGGTAAGCCGCTTCATGTGGTCGGCCCAGTAGTTGTCGGGCGCCACGGTCCATGCTGTCTTCGGCGCCTGGAAGGTGCCGTCGGAGTTGGTGGCGAAGGTGTGGATGGCGTCGTGGCCGTCGGCGTAGTCGTACCAGTCGGCCATGTCGCTGCGACCGTCGGCGTTGTAGTCGTGACGGATCGAGCTGCCGCTGGACCACAGCGACTGGCTCCTGACGTTGAAGACCACGAGGTCACCGCGATCCTGGAGCAACGCGTAGCCCTCGGGAGCGTTCGTCTTCGACTCCCAGACCACGGTCGTGCCGTCGGCCTTGTAGACCACCAGGTTGCCGTCGCTGCGCATGACAGCCTTGGCGCCCACATTTCCTGCGGTCTTAGAGGACCACAGCGCCTTGCCGGCGTTGGAGGTGATGACGAGGTTGCCGTCGTCCTGCATCGTCAGCTTGGCTGAGCGCGAGGTCAGCGACTGACCACCAGTCAGCGTGGTGCCCGAGGGGATGCGGGAACCACCGGTGATGCCGTCGATGACGAAGGCGGAGCTGAAGGACTTGCTGTCAGCGCCCGGAACCTTTCCGTACCAGCCGATCATCGTGTTGTCGGTCTTGCGGGCCCACAGGTCCGCCAGGCCATCGCCGGTGACGTCGCCGACCGAGCCGATGGCGGGGTAGGCATACGCTTGGTAGCCGACCGCGATCTTCACGCGAGCTGCGGTGTTGCCCCAGGTCGTCGGATCGACGTATCCGTTGGCGCCCTTACTGCCGTACGAGCGCCAGATGTCGCCGGTGGCGTTCTCGCGCAGCCACAGGTCGGCGATCTTGTCGCCGTTCAGGTCGCCCGGGGCGATCACGGTGAACTTGTCCCAGTCGCCGCCGCCGACGAGCACCGGCTCGCGCACGTCGAGGGAGTACGCGGCGCGGTTTCCGTAGTAGGCCCAGAGGAACTTGCCCTGCTTGACCAGCAGATCCGGAGCGGTGTCGCCGTTGAGGTCGCCAGCTGCGATGATCTGTTCGGCGTTGTGCCAGTGGTCGTCACCTGTCCAGGTCTCATCGCCCATGCAGCCGAGCTCCTCGTTCACCACGGGGCAGGAGACGGTCAGCTCGGTGTAGTCGTCACTGATGACGCCGCTGCCGTTGTTCGGGTAGGTCCAAAGCCGCTTTCGCTTCTCGACGTCGTCGTACTGCAGAGCGACAAGGTCGTTGTAGCCGTCTTGGCCCCAGTCGCCGCGGGAGTCGACGCTGGCGCCGGAGAAGAACTTGCCGCCGTTGGTCGCGGCGGCAAAATCGCCGTTGCCCTGCCCGGCGTACGTCAGCAGGGTGCCGTTGGAATCGAGGCTCCAGATGTCGCTGTTGGCGTCACCGTTAAGGTCGGTCGGGCCGTCCCGGAGCTGGGAGCGACCCGCGTAGTACAGGTAGGTCGCGGTGTCGGAGCGGTTGCCAACCTTGTCGACGCTGTAGGCATAGAGGAAGTGCGGACCGTAGCCTGGGGGCTTCACGGAAGCCGGGATACTGGGCTTGGCGTCGCTGGGGTCCGGCTCGTAGTCGGTCCACCAGACATAGTGGTCCACATCCGTCACGCCGTTGGGCGCGAAGGTGAACTTGCCGGTCTCGCGGGCCTTTCCGGTGGCGGCAGGCCAGCCGCCGTCACCGGGCGGAAAAATGCCGTCTGCGGAGGTGATCACAGGCGGTTTGCTCGGACGGGTGCGGTCGATCGTGAACTTGCACGTCGCCGACCAGGCAGAGTAGGCGTTGTCCTGGTCCTTCGCGCGTACCTTCCAGGTCCAGTCACCGGTCGGCAGATTTGCTTCTGGAACTGCCCAGGTTGTGATCTTGCCCTTGTTGGCGGGCAGCGACACGCTCGCGGCTGGCGTTGTGGTGCCGGATTTGAACACCTGGAACTCGGCGGTGAGATTGCCGGCGTCTTTGTCGTCGAACTTTGCGTACAGGCTGACGCGGGTGTTGCCGATCAGGCCGCCCGCCTTGCAGTCCGTGCGCGGGTTGGTGCCGAGGCCGGTCGGAGTCTTCGGTGGGTTGTTGTACTTCGTCTCCAGGACCGCAGTCTTGGCGTCGAACTTCTTCCAGCCGAATGTGTCGGTCTCGTTCGAGGCGTAGAGGCCAAGAGTGATGTTCGACCAGCGCTTGGAGGCAGCTTCCCGAGCTACGGAGGTGGTGTCGAACTCCAGGTTCCCGGCGGCGCAGTCCTTGCTCCAGCCCTTGGAGTCGTCGACCGTGTCCAGCGGCAGCGTCGACTTCTTGCTGGGCTGGTTGTTCCAGGTCGTCTTCTTGGTGATGCCAGTGGTGTGGTATAGCTCCACCGGCCGGTCCTGACAGGACCACGACCAGATGTTGCGGATCCGGAAGACCGAGCTCTTGATCTGTGCACCCTTGGTGTCACTGGTGTCGAGCTGGACGAAGGACCGTGAGATCCGGTCCGAGCCGCCCGTCTCGGCCTCGTAGCCGACCCGGACCGGATCCTTGGTGTTCCAGAACGAAGTCTTCGGGTAGTGCTTGTAGACCCTAGTCCAGTTCTGCTTCTCGCCCCAGGCCCACGAAGGGTCGATGAACACCGGGTACTGGGTGTCCGCGCCCTGGAGCAGCTCCTGATCCGGCTTGATTTCCAGCGTGTCGCCGCTGACCGTCGTGGGCATCTGCGCGTCCTGCGCGCCCGGCGGCGGATCGAAGACATCGGCGGGCGCCCCGCCCTCCGTCTTGCCCGAAGCGGTCATGGCCGTGAACGCCGCAGGGGCCCCGGGTGCCGTGCCCGAGGAGATGGAGGAGGAATCCCACATCAGTGGCGAGGGGCTGGTGAACACCGTCTGCCCGGCCGGATTCACAGCGCTGACGCTGCCGGTCTCCGCGTCAGTGGACACATCCAGACCGACGGTGTCCAACTTGTACTTCAGCGACGCCAGCTTCGGGTTCGCGGCAGCCTCTGCCGTCTTGACTACGAGCAGTTGCGAGAAGCCCTCGACCTCAGCCTTCAGCTGGAGATCCACACCGGGCAGAACCTCGGCGTATGTAGCCACGTTCTCGGACAGCGTCGGCGCGGGCAGTGCCTTGGGCCAGGTCAGCGAGAGCGTACGGCCATCCTTGACGCCTGTGAGAAGCGGACCTGCGCCGCCACCCGAGAACGCCACGTCCACGGTGGAAGCCTTCGGCACGACCCTACCGTCGTTCGCGACGGTAAGAGTCGGATCGGTGGGCATCCATGCACCGTCTCGCAGCAGCCGCACCGGGGTGCCATAACGCTTGACCGACCAGGTTCCGTCGGGCTGCGCCCAGGTGTCCGTCGACTCCGTCCTGGCGGAGACCAGTTCGTAGGGCTGACCCGTCGCTGCGGCCTGTTCGAGCGCGTACTCCTCTTCGCTCTTCGAGCCGTCGGCGACAGGGTCCGTCGATGTGGCGGCGGAAACCGCCGCGCTTGCAGTGGAGGGAAGGGCAAGCACACCTGAAGCGGTAATTCCGCTTATCAAGGCGACAGAAATCGCCCTGGAAAGCCATCTCTTTCTCGGCTCGCCCCCGCGAGGTCTTATCTGCAGCATGAAACCTCTCAATGTCCGATAACCGGCGGGACTCTACAGAGAGGTTGAGCGGCGCGCACCGCCCCACCGGCACCTTTGTCATGATCTCGCCAGTAAGTCTGAATTCTCCCCAAGGTCACGTTTGAATTCCTTTCAAGCCCTTAGTGCTCACCAAATGCTCAAGTGGCTTGCGAGGGCCTGTTAATCTCCCCCGGTCCGTTTCACAGATGAATAAGGGGGTGGGGGTGTGAGACGTTTCGGCATGCGCGGCCTGTCAGCGACATTGGCCGCCGTGGTTCTCGCCGGAGCGCTGCCGGGGATGGCGGTTGCTGCGGACGGAGGGCCAGACCTACCGAAGCTGAAGCAGCCCAAGGCCGTACCGGTCGCGGAAGTCGCCGTCGGGGGCGGGAAGCGGCCTGATGCCGCCTCTGCGAACTCCTGGAAGAAGAAGGCGCCGAAGGTCAGGTGGCCTGGTGCCGGCACCGCGGAGGTGTCGCTCGCGCCCGGAGGCAGAGCGGGTTCACTGCCGGTGTCGGTCACGACGGGCGGGCTCGCGACGAAGAAGAACGCTCCGGCCAAGGGTGCGCCGCCGAAGGGCGGGACGGCGGCGCCGGCCAGGGTGACGGTGACCGTGGCGGCCCGCGACGAGGCCCGCCAAGTCGGCGTAAGCGGACTGCTTCTGACGATGCGTCGCGCAGATGTTGTGAGAAATCCCATACCGGCCAGGGTTGAGGTGGACTACAGCTCTTTCCGCGGTGCCTACGGCGGTGACTGGGCCGCGCGACTGCGCCTCGTGCAGCTGCCAGCCTGCGCGCTCACCGACCCCGAGCTCGCCAAGTGCCGTATCCAGAAGCCCCTGGCCACGAACAACGACATCCGGTCCGGCAAGCTCTCGGCCCAGGTGTCCGTGGCCGGGGCTTCCGCAGCCGGCAACGGCACCATCACCAAGAAGGCCATGATGGCCAGCGCCGCCACGGTCCTTGCGGCAACGGCCGAGGCCTCCGGCCCGACCGGTGACTACAAGGCGACCTCGCTGCAGGCTTCCGGATCGTGGAGTGCGGGCGGCTCGACCGGTATCTTTACCTGGTCGCACCCCATCAGTGTGCCGACGGTTCCCGGCGGCATGGATCCAAAGATCTCGCTCGGATATAACTCCCAGTCGGTTGACGGCCGTACTTCTGTCACCAACAACCAGCCCTCCTGGATCGGTGACGGCTGGTCGTGGGAGCCGGGCTTCATCGAGCGCCGCTACAAATCCTGCAACGACGACAAGACGGACGCCACGAACACCACCAAGGTCGGCGACCTGTGCTGGTTCAACGACAACGCCACCCTGTCCCTGGGCGGCAAGTCCACCGAGCTCGTCTACGAGTCGGGCAAGGGCTGGCATCCGGTGAACGACTCGGGCGAAAAGATCGAGAAGTTGACCGGTGCGACCAACGGCGACAAAGGCACGGCCGGTGTCGACGGAGAGGGCGAGCACTGGAAGGTCACGACCACCGACGGCACCCAGTACTTCTTCGGTCTGAACCGTCTGCCCGGCTGGAGCGACAACGGCACCGCCGCGGACGACCCGGTCACCAACTCCACCTGGACCGCCCCGGTCTTCGGTAACCACTCCGGTGAGCCGTGCTACAACGCCTCTTTCGCTTCCGGCTGGTGCCAACAAGGCTGGCGTTGGCAGCTGGACTACGTCGTCAGCCCGACCGGCAACGCGATGGCGTACTACTGGAAGACCGAGTCGAACAACTACGGCCGCAACGTCTCTGAGACCACCGGCAAGGCCACCGTTACCCCGTATGTCCGAGGCGGGTACCTCGACCACATCGACTACGGTCTGCGGTCGAACGCGGTGTACTCGGGCAAGGCGATGGGCCAGGTCCTCTTCGATGTGTCCGAGCGCTGTCTGACCGACTGCGGCACCTTCGACGAAGCCAACGCCAAGAACTGGCCGGACGTCCCCTTCGACCGGTACTGCAAGGATGGCGCCACCGAGTGCAAGGACCAGTACTCGCCCACCTTCTGGTCCCGCAAGCGCCTCGCGGCGATCACCACCAAGCTGCTGACCGGCGGGGCCTACAAGGACGTCGACACCTGGACGCTGGCGCAGGACTTCCCCGCTGCCGGTGACGGTATCTCCACTCCCATGTGGCTGAAGTCCATCCGGCGTACCGGAAAGACCGGAGGCACCGCTTCCCTCCCGCCGGTGACCTTCGCGGGGGAGCAGAGGCCCAATCGCGTCGATGCCCTCGGCGACGGCCTCGCGCCATTCGTCCGGCTGCGTCTGTACCAGATCACCACGGAGACCGGTGGCACGATCGGGGTCAGCTATTCCCAGCCCGACTGCACCGCCGCCACCCTGCCCCCTGCCGACGGGACCAACACCACCCGCTGCTACCCGGTGAAGTGGGCGTACGAGGGTGACACCGCCAAGCAGGACTGGTTCAACACCTACGTCGTCACCCAGGTCGTCGAGGGCGACAACCTCGTCGAGTCCCCGGACAAGGTGACCAGCTACTCCTACCTGGGCGGCGCCGCCTGGGCGAAGAGTACCGACGAGTTCACCAAGGCCGCCGATCGCGTTCACTCCGTCGCCCGCGGCTACGAGCGTGTCCAGACCCGCACCGGCGCCGCCTCCGACCCGAAGACCCTGGCCGAGGCCCGCTACTTCCGCGGCATCGACGGCGCCGGGGTCAAGGACAGTGCGGGCGTGGCCGTGACCGACCGCGAACAGTTCGCCGGAATACAGCGCGAGACCGCCACCTACAACGGCGACGACACCGCGAAGCCGGTGTCCGCGACCTCGTATACCCCCTGGCGGTCCGGGGTCCTCGCCTCCCGCGCGCGCACGGGACTGCCGGACCTCGAGTCGTACCGGACAGGCGTGCAGAAGGAGTCCACCCGCACCACCGTCACCGGCGGTGTGCGCACTATCGAGCAGACCCGTCACTTCGATGGCTACGGCATGGTCGACTCGATCTACGAGACCGGGGACACCGCGAAGACCGGCGACGAGAAGTGCACGACGACGACGTACGCGCGGAACACCTCGGCCTGGATCCTCGACAAGGTCAGCCGTGTCGAGACCGTCGCCGTGCCGTGCGGTACAGCCATGTCCCGTCCGGCCGACGTCATCGACGACGTCCGCACCTACTACGACGGCGGAGCGCTCGGCGCCGCGCCGAGCAAGGGTCTGGTCACCAGGACCGAGCGGATCAACGGGGCCGGTTCCGGCTACGACGTCCAGACCAGCGTCCCCAGCATCTGCGGTGTGACCGGCAATCAGCTCTGCTACGACCTCTATGGCCGTGGGCTCGCGGGCGCGGATGCCTACGGCGAGGTGACTAGGACGGCGTACATGCCGGTGAGCGGCGAGGCGCCGACCTCCATGGTGGTCACCAACCCCAAGGGCCACACCACGACCACGGTCACGGACCCGCTGCGGGCCCAGGCCGCCCAAGTCACCGATGCCAACGGCAAGATCACCACGACTGCGTACGATCCGCTGGGCAGGGTCACCAAGGTCTGGCTGCCGACCAGGTCGGCCGCGACCTTCCCGGACTCGCCGAACTATGTCTTCGAGTATCTGGTCCGCAACGACGGTCCGATCGTGGTGACGTCGAAGTCGCTCACCTACGACAGCAAGTACGAGACCAGCTACTCGTTCCAGGACGGCATGCTGCGTGAACGGCAGACCCAGGAGACCTCTCCCGACCGCGCCGGCCGTCTGATCAGCGAGACGTTCTACGACACACGTGGTCTGGCCTGGCGCTCGTCCGGGACCTACTACGCCGCGGGCGCGGCCGAACCGGTCCTCGTGACTGGCGAGGAGCTCAACCAGCCGGCGTCCACCGACACCGAGTACGACGGCGCGGGCCGGGTCACAGCCGTGATCGCGAAGCGGTTCGGGGACGAGACCAAGCGCACCACTACCTCGTACACCGGTGACACCACCACCGTGATCCCGCCCAAGGGCGGCACGACGACCACCACGATCAAGGACGCCGTCGGCCGCACGACGGAGGTCAGGGAGTACACGGACGCAGCCCGCACGACCGCGCAGTCCACCACGTACATGTTCGACAGGCTTGGTCGCCTCGGGCGGATCTCCGACCCGTCCGGGGCCCACTGGACGTACACGTACGACGTCCGCGGCCGTCGCATCGAGACGTCCGACCCCGACAAGGGCACCACGCGCACCACGTTCGACAAAGGCGACCGGGCCACCGACGTCACCGATGAGCGGAACGTCACGCTCCACACCGACTACGACAACCTCGGACGCAAGACCGCCCTGAAGTCGGGTGCGACCACGCTCGCCGCCTGGGAGTACGACACCGTCGCCAAGGGCCAGCTGTCCAAGTCCGTCCGCTACGTCGGCGGCAAGGCCTACGCGACCGAGGTCACCACATACAACAGCCTCTACCTGCCCGTCGTCACGCAGGTCACGATCCCCGACAGCCAGGGTGCGCTGGCGGGTACTTACAAGTGGACGACGAGTTACAACCTCAACACCGGCCAGGTGATGTGGATCCAGCACCCGGCCATCGGCGATCTGCCCGCGGAGAAGGTTGCCAACACCTACGCCCCGGTGTCCGGTCTGCTGAACACCGTGGGCGCAGGCACCGATCCCTTGGTTTCGGGGACCACGTATGACCACTACGGCCGTGAGGTCCGCCGCCAGTTCGGCGCCTTCGGGCAGAGCGTGTTGCGGACGAACACCTTCGACGAGCACACCGGGCAGCTCACCGACACCTACCTCGACCGCGACACGGCCCCGCAGCGCATCGACGACAACCACTACACATACGACCCTGCGGGCAACGTAACGTCCATCTCCACCTCTTACGGACAGGAAGCCGCCCGCACCACCGACACCCAGTGCTTCGGCCTGGATGCGCTGCGCCGCATAGCCGAGGCGTGGAGCAACCGCACCGCCGGCCAGTGCGCGCAGGCGCCGTCGGCCTCCGAGGTCGGTGGTCAGGACGCCTACTGGACGAGCTACACCTACGACGCGGTGGGCAACCGCAAGAGCGAGACCAGGCACGCGACCACCTCGGGCCCTTCCGCCGACACCGTCCGCACCTACGCCGACCCGACCACGGGAACCCACGACCTGCCCAAGGTCACCCAGACCGGCAACAACGCCCACGAGGAGCTATTCACCTACGACGAGACGGGCAACACCAGGACACACAAGATAGGTGCCGATGCAGTGCAGACCCTGGACTGGGACGAGGAGGGTCATCTGAAGTCCGTCGCCCAGGGCACCGCGACCAGCTCGTACCTGTACGACACCGAGGGGCAGCGGCTGGTCCGCAAGGACTCCACCGGCACCACCCTGTACCTGCCCAACGGCAACGAGCTTCGGCTCGACCAGGCGGGCACCCTCACGGGCACGCGCTACTACCTCGCGGGCGAGGTGCCGGTGGCCGTACGGACCCAGTCCAGGCTCACCTTCGTCTTCGGTGACCACCACGGCACCGGAACGACGCAGGTCAGTGGGGACGCCGCGCAGACCGTCACACGCCGCAAGTCGACGATCTTCGGCGAGGCGCGTGGCACCCAGCCCACCGGATGGGTGGGTGACAAGGGTTTCATCGGCGGGACGAAGGACGCCGACGCGGGGCTGACCCACATCGGCGCGCGCGAGTACGACCCGTCCATCGGCCGGTTCGTCTCGGTCGATCCGATCCTGGAGGCCGACAAGCCGCAGACCATGAACGGCTACGGCTACGCGGCCAACAACCCGGTCAGCTTCTCCGACCCCACCGGTGAGGCCCTGGCGGAATGCATGAGCGGCATGTACCAGTGCCGCAACGGCCGTGAGGTGATCGGCAAGGGTAAGCACTACGACCAGATCGTCGCTCAGGAGGAGCGGAACAGCGCGTACTACCACAAGAACTACCAGAACTACCAGCGCCAGCAGGAGCTGGGCCGGCGTGCGACCGCCGCGTACCGCTTCGGTGGTCCCGGAATCACCAGGACCCATCTGAACCCCAACGCCACCCAGGTGGTGGCGATGTGGTTCATGGGCGCGACCCCGGCCGCGTACTCCTTCGACCAGAACGACAAATTCACCGCAGGGGTGCAGAACCACATCTGGATGGACGTGGTGCGCAGGTACCTGTCGCATCGCAAGGGCACCAAGATAGGGGAGGAGATCACCGGCCTCGACTACAAGACGAAGTACGGCGCGGTCATGAACGACCTGCCGCTGAAGGGCATGATGGCCGGCGAGCTCTCCGATGCGATCACGCAGTTCCTCGGCGGGGGGACGGATCCGAGCACCGAGGAGGGCGCGACCCGCGCCACCCTGGGATCCTTCAACCTGCATGCGACCGTGACCGACTACCAGCCGCTGAACCGCACCGGCAAGGTCGAGTTCGAGCTCACCCAGAAGATGACAGTCGCGTCGCTGACACGGGGAGTTTCGCAGGAGGGATACGAGAGCGGGGCCAAGGACCCGGGAGCGATGGCCCTGTCACAAACGATCCGGGGCATCTTCCCGAGCGGTCAGAGGGATCTGCAGTTCACCGTCCGATGGACCGAGAACATCCACATGCAGCGACCGGAGTAGCGGCAAGGAGTACGACCAGCAGTACTGTCGGGCAGGTCGGGGGAGCACTCCTCGGCCTGCCTGACCCACTCTGTGAAAGAGGTTGCACATGTTTACCCGATCACGGCGCGGCCTGGCCTCTGCGGCTGTCATGGCAGCACTGGTCGCCGGAACGGCCTCCTGCGTCGACAATCGGTACGCGCCGCCGCCACCACCAGTCAAGGCGGTGGGCGTGGATCTGTACGGGACCTGGAAGGGCTGGGCCAGCAGCTCGCTCACGCTGAGGCCGGACGGGGTCGCCGAGGTGGCAGATCTGGACGGTCAGGAGTTCCGCTTCGACGACGGATGGCGGATGACCGGGACCGGTACTTGGACGTTGTCCGAGCCCGGACGTTACAAGGGCGGCAACACCGTGGGCGACGGTTCCGTGGTGCATGTGAAGGTGAAGCCTTCGACGGCCGGATCCGGTGGGTCCGCTGATCCGTCCGATATGGGTCGCTCCGGCTCGCCGTCCCCGACTGGCGCCCTGACCATGCCCCCGACTACGAGCGCGTCGCCGCTTCCGGAAGCAGCAGCGACGCGCACGGCCCCGCCTCCGGCGGAGGCGTCCTGGGACCTCGGCGTAGTCAAGGACGAGGCGGGACGGCTGAGGCTGTTCTTCCTGACCTCCGACCCGGACGTACGGGACACCTACTACCTGTCGAGGCGCTGACCGCGTTCGTAGAGCATGGGTCCCGCACCGTCCTGCGTCTTCCCGAAGGTGCCACGGGGCTGGCTCGATATGACTCTCATGTCTGCAGACGGCCGACAGAAGCAGGACGGGCTCCGTCTCTGGCGGCGGCCCTACCATGGACGGCGGAGGTGCTCACCGTGCACCCCGCCGTTTCCGTTCCGTCGTATCCCGACCGTCGCCGCTACAGCTGCGGCGGTGTCGTAGCGAAGCGCGCGTTCCCGACGCGTAGAGCGTCCGGCAACGCAGTCCCAAGTCGAGGGCGGTCGGCGAGTTCGACGAGCCTGGTGCCAGAGTGATGCGGACAGACACGGCAGTTGTAGTTCCAGTGAGCGTTTTCAGTGTGGCCACTGAACGGGTGACGGGGCGGTGTGAGGTCGGGGCGCGCAACGGACAGGGCCCCCGTGCCGTTGAGGGAGGTGTTCGACGTCTCAACTCAGCAGCACAGGAGCCCTGTTGGTTCCATATCCTGCCGCACTCGACCTGCCTCACGCCTTGGTCGAGTGGGTCACGATGCTCATCGTCACCCATGAGGGTGACCGGCGGTGCAAACTCCCGCCGCACCGCCGTGCGCTGGTCGCACTCGTGTACCTGCGTCGCCACGACACCCTCACGAGGATCGCCGCGGCATTCGGTATATCCGTCGGCACCGCCCACACCTACGTCGCCGCGGTCACGGGTCTGCTCGCCGAGCAGGCGCCGGGCCTGCTGAAGACGCTGCGCGCGCACGACCCGGACTTCGTCCTCCTGGACGGCTCGCTCGCAGAGTGCGACCGCGTCGGCGACGGCAGGGCCGACTACTCCTCGAAACATAAGCGGCACGGGGTGAACGTGCAGGTCGTCACGAACCCTGCCGGCGAGATTCTGTGGCTGTCGCCGGCATTGCCTGGCCGAACACACGATCTGACGGCCGCCCGCACCCACCAGATCCTCCGGATCTGCGCGCGCCAAGGCGTCCCGATCCTCGCCGACATGGCCTACATCGGTGCGGGCGACTGGGTCACCACTGCCAAGCGTCGCCCGCCAGGCGGTGAACTCACCCTCACCGAGCGGACCGAGAACCGGGCCCTGTCCGCCTCCCGGGCACCTGTCGAACGAGGCATGGCGCGGCTGAAGTCCTGGCAGATCTTCCGCAGATCCCGCGTCAGCCCCAACCGCATGAGCGTCATCGCCAAAGCCGTCCTCACCCTGGAGAGGCAACGCTGAAAATGCTCAGTGTCTGGGCTGTTTAGCGTGTTGCCGGGGCGGGTGCGGGCGTGGGGCGAGGCGTTCGGGAGGGCGATGCGGGCGGTCGCGGGCTGCTTCGCGCGACGTGAAGCCCGGGCGACGGCGGCGGAGTTGGTCGCGGGGCTGTTGCTGGAGGTGGACACGCGGAACTGCTGGACGCTCGCGCAGGTTCTGGGACATCCGGGCCCGCCCCGGCTGCAGCGCCTGCTCTCGCGCGCCGGTTCGACCATGAGCGGGCCCGGCAGGAGATCGCCAGCCTCGTGATCGATGAACCCGCCGATCAGAGCATGGTGTTGGTGGCGGACGAGACGGGGTGGCGAAGTCGTCCACGGACTGAGTGGGCGCTGGCCGGCAATACTCCGGTGAAATCGGCGGTGGCGGACTGTGCCAGGTGACGGTGCACCTGGCGGCGGTCACCGCGACGACGAAGGTGATCATCGATCGGGCCCTGTATCTCCCGGCGGACTGGGCTGCGGACGAGGAACGCCGCGAGGTCGCCGGAGTACCGGAGGAGATCGCCTTCGCGACGAAGCCGCAGCAGGCGCTGGCCATGGTCACCGACGCGTTCGCCGCTGGCCTGAAGGCCACTGGTTCGCGGGCGACGAGGTGTACTGCGGGCGCGAACTACGCCGGGGCATACGGGCGCTGGGGCTCGGCTAGACGGTGGGCATCGCCGCCACCTACCAGGTCATCGACGGGACCGGACGCCGGTGGGAGGCCCGCAAAATGATCAACAAGGTGCGGCCTGGGCAGTAGATGCGCCGGCAGACCGGACACGGCACCAAGGGCACCCGCGAGTACGACTGGGCCTGGTTCGATGTCCGCCCCGACGACGCTCCCGACGAGAACCGGAACGAGAAGGGGCTCGGGGCGAGTGTGCTGGTCACGCGGCGGCACCGCTACAACGGCGAGGTGTCCTACTTCCGCTGCTGGGCACCCGGCGGCGTCTCGCTCGGCACGCTGGTGGAAGTGATCTGTCGCAGGTGGCGGATCGAGGAAACCTTCCAACTCGCCAAGGGCTTCACCGGACTCGACCAGGGCCAGGTGACCTGCTGGAACTCCTGGATGTGCTGGTCACTGTTCTCCCTGATCGCCGCCGCTGTCCTTGCCCTCACGGCCACCGCCGTCCACGACGCCGCCGAGGACGAGCCCGCGCTCGTCCCGCTGAGCTGCCCCGAGCTCATCCGGCTCCTGCGAGCCCTCGTGCTGCCGCCACCCGTCCGCGGCCGCGAGCACGTCCTGCACTGGACCGCCTGACGACGCCATCACCAAGCCGTCGCGACCACCTGCCACCAGCAACGAGACCACCGTCACGACCAACCGTGATCAAGAACTACAGCTGCTGTGACAGAGCTTGGCGGGTGAAGCCAAGTTCACCTCGGATGCCGAAGTGCTTCTGGACGTCGACCGGTCACGGGGGACCTGTTTTGCACCGCAAGGTCGACGTTGATGAGCCGAGCTCTTCGGATCAAGCGTTCTGGCGCGCCTGAAGCAGTCGCGTCATGAGGTTTCTGGTTGCGGTCTGGACGTGCTTGTTGATGTGGTCCGGATCATCAAGCGCCAATGGCCAGTGGAAAGTACCGGCGACGAACACGACCGTGCCCTGCTCATTCACGCAGAGGCTGGTGTTCTGCACCGTGCGGCCACCGCCCCGGCTGTCGATGTACGGAGAAGCAGACAGTAGTGTCTGCTTCACGTTCTCGGGCTGCGGCATCTTGGGATCGAAGCCGTCCGCCTCGACACCTATCAGGTCGGCTATCTCGTCACCGTCGCGCAAGCCGGTCCCTGCCCAGAACCAATGATCGCTCTCGCGGACCACCATGGGGGCTGGCTTGTTGAGGATGCCGTTGTACTGGACGCCCAGTAGACCCTGTTCGGCGGCGCGGTGCCGCTTCTTGGCATGGCGCCACCGCACAGTCCGCCCGTCGGAGTCCGACTCAGGGTCCGGCTCCTCCTTGTAGCAGGTCACCACCTGGTTGGCAGATCCCCGTGCGGAGTCCTCGATCCGTATCCGGAAGTAGATGTTGTTCGACGCCAGGAAAGCGAGGTGTGTTCCCGCGCGCACGGCGTCTTCGGTGACGTCCCGCATCTGCCGGGACCAGTACTCGTCATGCCCGGAAAACACCATTGCCGTGTACTTTTCCGGATCAATGCGCTTTTCGTGAAGGTCGATGCTGGTCGCGTATGTGACGTCATACCCAGCTTCTTCCGCCCAGCGCGCAAAACTGGTATCCATCTCGAACCAGCGTGGCAGCCCCAGATTGGCATAGGGGCGCTCGAAGGAAACCTTGAACGCCCTCTCGGCGTTTCCGCCTATTTCGCCTTCGCTCCGGTATCCTTTGTACAGGTTCTTTCCGGTATGTCCGTCCAGCGGCCAGAGGTTGTACGCCTGGTAGGTGGCGAAAGGGACGACCACCAGCACATCAGAGCGTCGCGAACTATCACGCACGACGAACGGCGTGTAGCTGCGGCGACCATCTTCGGAAGTGAAGACGGCCAGGAATATTCCGGAGACCCAGTCGCTAGGTATTTTCACGCTCCAGGAAACCGGCCAGTCACATGTGATGGCTCCGGTCTCCAGGTCCGCCTGCGGCAGGCCTTGCGGTCTCGCCCCGAGCTTCTTGCTGGTCAGTATGTGACGAGCGCCGACGCCAGCGTAGTGTCCGATGCGGTAGACCGAGACGGTGAACTGCTGTTCAGACTGCACCGACACGTGAAAGTCCAGGGACTCTCCGTGGCTGACAGATGTCTTGGAGGCGTATCCCTGAATATCGCGCGTCATGTCGGTGACGCCCTTGCAGCCCCCGCCGGCCAAGGTCCAGGCCGCTGACCCTATGAGCTGGTTCTCACTCACCACGGGATTGGCCCCGGTCCGGGGGGCGGGGCGAGGCAGAATGCGCCGGGGCGGAACGTCAGGTCCCCGCAGGGCGAAGCCGCCCATGACTCCGACTGTCCCCAGCCCAAGCGCTCCGATAGCAATGCGACGCGATACTTTGGGCAACAGGGCCACAACCTCCGCTGAGGACGCTGGGGAGAGGCCCTACGCGTCACACCACTGCGATACACGCGTGAAGGTGTACCGCAATTTGACCAAGGTGAGTGTATGTGAACCGGTTGCAGTTCCTACGCCGTCTGCAGCGATGTGCGGAACAACACACGCTGAACTGCCCCGAGTTCGCCTCAGCGCTTCCCCGGACAGACCGGGTTTCAGGCCGCGTTCGAGATCTGGTCGTAGGACAATCGATCGGTGACGCTCCCCTTGAATCGTGACTGTTCCCTTGATGAGCTTGAACGCGCCCGCTGGCCAGCCCCGTTAGCCGACGAGACCCGCCTTGTCACTACTGCACACGCCTTGCGGCGTCGGCCGATCGGCGAGCTGACCGTCGAGGACATGCGCTTGCTGGTAGGGCAGGACATAGGCCTGCCCTACCTCCTGCCATTGGCACTGGATGTACTGCGGGAGAACCCGATGGCAGAGGGGGACATGTACGAAGGTGATCTGCTACTGAACTTGAATGGGTGATGCCGGGACCCGGCCCCCCAACGTGAGGCGCCCGTCTCGCGGGCCTCCGGGTGTTGCTGGGGCAGCCCTTCGGGAGAAGATCTCCCCGTGAGCCAGCCTCTGCCGCAGTTGCCGAAGCCCGAGTTCGTCTTGATCCGCGTCGAGGCTCCATCCGGGGCGCCCGCCCAGATCGCTATCGATCTCGGTGAGACCGGCATCCCGGCCCGGTTGATCGGATACGAGTACCAGCCGATGGGTAGGCCAGCCTTCCTCGCGGGGATCGGTGAGCGAGGGCTGATCGCCTTCGCGACGAGTGGCCTGTTCGGACGCATCGCCGTCGATGTTGCTACTGGTCACGTGGTGCAGATTCCCACGATCGACTCAGCGAGGGCCCGTCACGTGAACAGCGATCTCGGCTCATTCAGCCAATGCGTGGCCGCGGTGATCGCACGCTTCCCGTTCTACGCGGACGACGACGAGGACAGGTACGAGGAGGTGGCGGTAGAGCTTCGCGATCTCGTCTCTGACATCGACAAGACGGCTCTCGCGGACAACGGGTTCTGGGAGACGTTCTGCGACGACGTGGCGATCGGGGACTACGCGGACTGGGATGCGTGATCCAGCAGCGAACTCCGCCTTTGGTCAGCCGTCCATGATCAGGCCGGTGCCGGTCAGGCAGCCGTCGACCAGGTCCGGGCGGTACTGGATCTGCTTGAGCCTGCGCTTGACGGCACGGGTGATCTGGCCGAGGTCGGCCGCGGCGAGGTTGCCGATGTCGCGCTGACCAGCAACCAGATACCCTCTTGCGGGTTCAAGTCCGGTAAGTAGCTTGGAAGTTGGAACACCGTGTGAGCCAGGCCGCATGGTCGGCGATGAACTGGCGCATCGGTTCGACCAGGTGCATGCGCAGGTTGTCCCACACGAGGACGATCGGGCCGCCGAGCTGGATGTGGGCCCTGACCAGCAGATCGCGCCAGTCGATGCCCTTCGGCTCGCCCTTGCGGCCCCGGTACTCGCGGACCGAGTAGAACGTCCGGGACTGACTCCCCAACTTGTAGCAGGTCAACCCGGCCATGGACACCCGGCCCGAGCCCCGGCCGCGCACCCGGACCACCGGCGTGGAGCCCCTGCGGCCCCAGCTTCTGGCTCGCGGCGGCGTCATCGACTGGCCGGCTTCGCTCTTACCAGCGGCCAAGTCTCCTTCCTCCAGACCTCGACCGCCGCGTCGTCGCGCTCGATCGCCCGCCGGGCGGGCTGCTGCCAGGACCAGCCGTGTCGCTTCAACAGCTGCCAGGTGCCCTCCACAATGTAGCTCACATGGAACAGCCTGCCGATCAGCGTTTTGATCCGTGCCAGCGTCCACCGCTGGTCCGTTCTTCGCGCAGGACAAGATGAGGTAGACACCGCCACGCGGTGCCGCTTCATCGACGCGGAGAAGACATCGGACGACAATCAAGCAGGTCACAGCGTTGCGTTGCTGTGTCGTGCGCTCGGCGTGCCGCGCTCTACCTACTATGCGCACCGGGCGGCCGCGTCAGCGCGCCGGGTCACGCGGCGCGAGGAGGAACGCCTGGTGGACGAGATCCGAGTGCTCCACGCCGGATCGCGCGGCGCCTACGGGGCCCCGCGATCCACGCCGCCCTGCGGCGGGCCGGGCGGGCGGTGAACCCGAAGAGGGTCGAGCGGCTGATGCGCAAGTACCGGATCGTCGGGATCACCCGCCGTCGGCGTCGGGGCCTGACCAGGCAGGCCATGCGGGCGGTGTTCGCCGCCGACCTGATCGGCCGGGACTTCACCGCGCCCCGTCCCGGGATGCGGATGGTCGGTGACACGACCGAACTCGTCACACTGGAAGAGAAGTTGTATCTGGCGACCTGCATCGATCTCGCGACGGGAGGTGATCGGCTGGGCGATGGCCGCCCACCACCGTGCCGAGCTGCCGGTCGCCGCCCTGCGGATGGCGGCCGGATGCGGTGGTCTGGAGGACGGCTGCATCATGCACACCGACCGGCGGCCAGCCTCCGCAGCCGGCGCAGCTCCTCGCGCTCGGCCGTCGTCAGCTCTCCCGGCGCCCCGTGCCCGCAGTCGGGCTCATCCTGCTTGACCCAGTTCCGCAGGCCCTCGGCGCTGACCCCGAGCTGCCGGGCCACCTCGGTGACGGTCTTCCCGGAGGAACGCACGAGAGCGACTGCGTCCCGTTTGAACTCCTCCGTGTACCGCCTGCTGCGGTTGCTCTTACTTCCCACCTGGCACTACTTCCTTTGGAACTCACGTCCCAGTCTCCAGGTGTCCAAGATCAAGGGGAAGGTTCACCTTGTACACCGCGAGTCGTGCAGGATCGGCCAGGCCTCAGCGCAGACGGGTGTCCTCGTCGTCCAGTCAGATCCCGGTGTGCCGGCCCTCGGGCCACCGTCGGGTGTGGCTCGGCCCACGGCGTTGTGCGCGGTAGCGCGGGACGGTGCAGATCTCATGGGCCGAACGGCGGGCGAGGAGCGTCCGTGAGTCGGTCTGGTGGAGGGGCCGTACGAGGATGGGCGGCGTGCGGCGGAGCCGGTGCGCGTGCTCAAGATCAGTCAGGAGCTGGGCGAGGCCGCGGAGGTCCTTCACGGCGCGGCGGTGGTGGAGCACCAACTCCAGGGCCTCGCGCCGGATGAGATCACCGGCGGCTGGGGACATCCGGCTCCCCAGGTCCTCGCGATCAACGGGGACATGGGGGAAGTCGCCGTAACGGTGTATGGGGGCGCGGGTCCGCACGGTGAGGCAGTCGAGGTGACGCACGCGTGGGAGGACATGGAAGCGCGCCGCAGCTGGCTTATCCTCAGGGCCGCCGCCGCGCTGGACGCCCTCGCCGGCGATGCCTGGGACACGGTGGATGAGCGGCTGCGTTTTTGCGTGGCGAGGGTCGCGGCCTTGGCCGGACATGAAGCTCAGCTGACCCGCTCTACCCTCTGTGCGGAAGGGCCCGCACGGCAAGCCGTGCGGGCCCTTCCGCGCCATCCCCTACTTTGCGGACGCACACGCTCTAGTGGGGCGTATCCCGCCTCCCCGGTGGGAGATGAGTGGGAGACAAGTGGGAGATGATCATGGCGTGGTGCTGCAATCAGGCGCTAGGAAATGCTAGATAGCGCTACCTGCGCGGCCCTGGTTCAGCCGCCGGATTCGCCCGCGTGCGGGCTCAGCGCACCCATGCTGACCAGCACAATCACCACCACACCGAGCGCGATGCGGTAGTAGACGAACGGCATGAAGCTCTTGTGCGAGATGAACTTCATGAACGAACTTATGACGACTTTGACCGAGCGGACTTGACCTGCTGTTTTCCACCACTCTTCAAGATCGAATGCGAGAGCAGTGGGAGATGGCACTTTCCAGTGCTCTCCCTCGCTGGCCGCGAAGCCGCAGCCACCGGGTTTGCAGCGAATCGGCAATCTCCTGCTCCATGGTCAGGGTGACGTGCGAGTGGAGACCTTCCACGCCGACGGCCTCGTGGCCCATGACGACGTTCTTCTCGGCCTGTGTCACCCAGGAGGCGGTTGGGTGTGCGGTGGCGAGGACCCGTATGCGCCGGCTGCCGTGCCCGAGCACGGCGAACACGTACAGCCGCGTCCCGGACAGAGTGATGGTCTCGAAGAAGTCACACGCCAGCAGGGCATCGGCCTGGGAGCGCAGGAGGTCCGCCCAGGTACTGGACGTCCGCTCGGGTGCCGGCGGGATCCCGGCGTCCTTGAGGATCTCCCAGACCGTGGAGGCGGCCACTTTCACGCCGAGGATGAGCAGTTCACCGTGCAGGCGCCGGTAGCCCCAGGTCGGGTTCTCGCGGGCCAGGCGCAGGACCAGGGCGCGGATGGAGCGCACGGTGCGCGGTCGGCTCCCGCGTTTCGGCCGGGACCGGGCGGCGTGGCGGCGGGCGACTATGTCGCGGTGCCAACGCAGCACGGTGTCGGGCCGCACCAGCAGCCGCATCCGACGCAGCACCTCGGGCGGCAGACCCTGGCAGCGCCGCCAGGAACGCCCGTGTCGACGATCAGGCAATTCCCCACTCTCCGGCCGTCGAGTTGGCGCTCCAGTACCCCGATTCTGATGACGCAGCGCGAGGATCTCGATGTCCTTGCCATGGTCGTTCATCAGCAGCAGGCGCAGCAGGGCGAACGCGTTCGTCACAGCGAGATAGGTCAGTCGCAGCAGCACGACAGATCATCGTGCCGGGGCACTCATCAGGCGCCCAGAGCACCCGCCCAAGGGCCCGCGCTCGACACCGCCCGTACGCCAGCCTCCACCAGGACGGATGAGTTTTTCGGCAGGCGCAGGGCGGCGGGAGATCGAGCCGTACGAGGGCATATCCGCGGGCCAGGAAGAGGGGCAGAGCCACCGGCTTCGGTCCGCGGCCGCACTGGCGACGCGCGCCATCTTGCGACCATCCGACCTTTTTGGTTGCATCATTGTATGTTGTTCCAGACTCCCTCCCTGACCGACGAGGACGAGCGGGTTCTCGCTGAGATCGAGACCCTGCGCGAAGACCTCCGCCACTTCCTACGGCCCACTGTGCGTTGGACCAAGCAGCTCCGCCGGAACCTCACGGCACGCAATATCGCCGGGTCGAACACGATTGAGGGCTACGCCGCGTCGGTGGACGATGTCGAGGCCCTGATGTCCGGCGAGGATCCTTTGGAGGCCAGCGACGAGACCCGCAGGGAGGTGGAGGGCTATCAGCGGGCTATGACCTACATCCAGGGTCTCTCAGACGCCGGGGAGGGATTCCGCTACGACCTGGGGCTCCTCAACGGTCTCCACTTCATGATCCAGGAGCATCACCCCGATAAGCGGCCCGGCCGGCTCCGCAAGGGCCCTGTCTACATCACGAGCCCCGATGACCCCATGGTCATGGACTACACGGGGCCCGACTACGAGACGGTCCCCGGACTCATGGCGGAGCTGGTCGCGTGGCTGAACGAGGGCGACCTCGACTCGCCCGTGCACGTTCGCGCCTCCATGGCCCACCTGAACCTCGTGAAGATCCACCCATGGGCCGACGGCAACGGCCGAACCTCCCGGGCCTTGTCGACGCTGGTGTTCTCGCGGGAGGCGCTGATGCCTTCGGAGTTCTCCTCGATCGAGGAATGGCTCGGGCGCGGCCAGAACACCTACCGCTACTACGACATGCTCAAAGATGTCGGCGGCGAGGTGTGGAGCCCTCAGCGTGACGCCGGGCCGTGGATCAGATTCTGTCTCGGCGCCCACCACATGCAGGCGCAGACGGCGAAGCGTCGCATCGAGTTCTTCCGCGACGCCTGGCTCCTGCTCGTCGATCAGATGGAGACATCCGGCCTTGACGAGCGCATGGCCTTCGCCCTGATGCCCGCCCTCGCCGGAGGGAAGGTGCGCCGGACGATGTACCAGCGGGACGCGGACCTGAGCTCGGACACGGCGATGCGCGACATGAAGGCCATGGTGCGCACGGGATGGCTACGCTCGCATGGGCAGGCCCGCGGACGCTTCTACACCGCAGGCCCCGCCATGGACCCGGTGAAGGCAAAGATGAAAACGATCACGAAGCCACTGCGCAATCCGTACAGCACCCGCTGACCGCCGCGGCCCCGTCTCCCGTTGAGGCGGGGCTTCGTCGTGCCCGGAGCAGAGACCGCGGCACCGATAACCGCAGAGGGACTGTCAGACCCTGCCCTTGCCGAGAACTCCGTCCGTGAAGTTCAGGCCGCATGTCGGTACTCGTTGAGGGTGCCGCCGAGATGGTCACGTCGGCGTATGCCGAGGTGGGTGAGCTGCTCCGAATCGGTGATCGGTGGGGCAAGGCGTGCAGTGGTCGGGCGCCTGCGATGCCCCGGTGGGGCCGGTGGGAGTTGTCGTGCTGCGCGAACTCGCGCAGGGCGTGGAGCAGATGGTGCTGGTTCCAGATCAGGGTGCCGTCCAGCAGCTCGTGCCGGCAGGTTCGTACCCAGCGTGCAGCCTGACTCGTCTGCCGCTCTTTATTTCCGCAGGTCAGAGCGCATGTCTATCCAGTAAACAAACTCCTGGGTCGAATCCGGGGCGAATTCGACCCCGTGTATTGTCCGCCCCGCCCCAGTGGCAGATGGATAAGCGTGATATATCGGTGTTCAGTGGGTGCGAGAGGGTCGCAAGCCGACGGATACCCGGACGGGGAGTGGCGGACAGCCACCGAAAGTGTCGTCTGATGTGTCTCCTGCGGGGCACACTCGGGCGCTGGGGCGCGGACGTCGTCGCTGGGCGCCCCGGATGGCAACTCGGACAAGTGCCCCAGCCATGGATGCCCCGGGCATGGCTATGCGTTCCGTCCCAGTGCGCGTCGGACGACGTAGGGCAGATACCTGATCTCCACCATCGACCACGGCTTCAACGCCTCCACCTTCACCGCACGGGTGATCGCCTGCATCGGCGCGGATATAGCCGCCGCTCCCGCCCGCGCAGGTCCGCGATCCATCGGACACGCCGTAGGCCGGCCCCGAACGGAATGCCCGGATGCTCTTGCGGGAGCAACCACAGCTGATCATCGCCCCTCCACGAACGCCTGGCCCCTAGGGCCAGCGGCACGTCGGACAGGTGCCTGCGCGGTCTGCTGCTCGGTGTTCCCGCCCGGCCTGTAACCGGCCCGGACCTCGATCTCGGACGGCAACTGCTGCTTGAGGAGCCCCCCGAAGGCGCAGGAGTCGTATGCGTCACGAACTCGCTGTGGCCCGGCAGGCCTGGCCTGCCATACAAGCTGACAACGATGCCACCGAGACCGAATAGAAAGGCCCAGGCGGTTTCACGCGGTGGGTACGTGGGACGAGATCCTCGTACGATGCCTTGTCAGTGGAAGCGGCTACGGTGGCCGCACCGGTTGCTCGAGGAGGTGTGACGCGGATGGCTGCCAGCGCCGAACATCTCAAAGCCCTCGTGCGGGCGCACGCCGAGGAGGACGACGACCGTTTCTACAGCATCGCCCTCCAGGTGGCGGCTAAGTCCGCACGTCAGGGACACGGAAAGTTCGCGGTAGAGCTGCGAGAGCTTGTCGAGTCGATGCGGCAACGGGGCGCGAAGACGATCGGTGCTGCCGGTCCTACGCCTGTGGTCCAGCCCCGAGGGGAACTGTCGAGCCTGCTGACGGCCTGGTATCCCGACATCCGGCTCGACGATATGACCCTCAGCTCGGAACTGCGCGCCTCCTTGGACCGGGTGCTGCACGAGCAACGGCAGCGCGCTCGGCTCGAGCGCTTCGGTTTCACCCCGGTGCACCGGATTCTGCACTCCGGCCCGCCGGGCACCGGGAAAAGCATGACGGCGGCCGCGCTGGCCGGCGAGTTGTCCCTGCCGCTGTTCACCATCCGCTTGGACGCGCTGATCAGCCGATTCATGGGCGAGACGGCATCGAAGCTGCGATTGGTGTTCGATGCCGTGGCCCAGACACGGGCGGTCTACCTGTTCGATGAGTTCGACGCGTTGGGAGCTCAGCGAGCCGTCGGCAATGACGTGGGCGAGGCGCGACGCATCCTCAACTCCTTCCTGCTGTTCTTGGACGAGGCCCCTTCGGAGAGCCTCGTGGTGGCGGCCACCAACCACCACGAGATCCTGGACCGAGCTTTGTTCAGGCGCTTCGATCTGGTGATCGCCTACGAGGCGCCTACTCCGGAGCAGGCGGTGGAAGTGATGCACAGGAGGCTCGCGGGAATGGACACCAGCGCAGTACAGTGGCCGTTTGTGACTGAGCGTGTGGCCGGACTGAGCCATGCGGAACTCGTGAAAGCTGCCGAGTCCGCTGCCAAGCAGGCCATTCTTGGGGGTGCTGACGTGATCGACGATCGCCTGTTGTTGGACGCTCTGAGTGAGCGGCACGCGCTCCACCATGCCTGAGCCGCACTCGTTCCGCAGCGCTCCGCATCTCATCGTTCCCTGGCCTGCTCGCACTTTGCGGCCCAAGCAGCCCCGGCCGGCGAGGGACAAAGACCCGATGGACCGGTCCGCCGACCGACAGGGACACGTGTCTCGCCTGGTCGGTGGCCTGGAACAGGCCCGCAACGCGGCAGTGGACGCCCGTGACGAGATCCCCGAGCCGTACCGGGCTGATGGTTTCGCTGTACGCATCGAGGCCGCGGCCGGACACGCCCTCAAACTGGAGGCGCTCGACAGCTCGGGGCTGAAGCTGATGAGCGTCCATCCGGGCACCGACCAGCGTCCCGAGGACGCAATGGTGTGGGTCCCGTACGAGAAGGTCGGAGGTCTTTCCCGCCGTATCAAGCAGTTCACCGAGGACACCGACGGCGGTGCGCCGAAGCAAGCTGTGCTGGTCGCCAACATGGAGAAGGTCCAGCGAGCCCTCTTCGAGCATCTGTGGCAGGAAGATGATCCGCTGCCACCGCTGGAGGAGCGCCGCTGGTGGGAACTCTGGTTCGACCCGCAGATCGTGGCATCGGATCCGGTCTCGGCGTTGCGGGAGCTGGCCTCGGAGCGTCAGTGGCCAGTGACCGAGATGGCTCTGGCAGTGGGCGAGCGTCTCGTCGCCCATGTGCACGCCTCCGGCGATGACCTGCAGTCCCTCATGGGCACTAACGCCACCCCGGTGGAAATCCGTCGCCCCTCCTTCGCCCAGGAACTGCACGCCGTGGACCGTTCTCTCCAGCACGAGCTGGTGGACAACCTCGCCGATCGGGTCGAGGCCGCCCCGCCTGATGCGCCCGCGGTGTGCGTCCTGGATACGGGAGTGAACCAGGAGCACCCTCTCCTGAAGACGTCGCTGCACGGACGGGCGCACAGCGCACTGCCACGCTTCACCGCGGCCGACCGACACGGACACGGCACCGAGATGGCGGGGATCGCGCTATACGGGGACCTGACCGGACCGCTGGAGAGCTCGGAGCCGATCGTGCTGACTCACGGACTGGAGTCCGTAAAGATCCTCGACGGCGTGACAGGCGATCCCGCGCACCCCCGTACCTACGCCGAGGTGACAGCGAACGCCGTGGCAACGGCCGAGATCGAGGCTCTGAGCGCAGGCCCGCCGCGTGCCCGCGTGTTCTCCATGGCGGTCACCGACCAGTCCCGGGACGGCAAGAACGGTGTCGACGGGACCCCCACCCTATGGTCCGCCGCCCTTGACGCACTCGCCGCGGGAACGGACGTGGTGGCCCACGACGACCGTATCGAGCTGATCGGTGCTCCCGATCCGGACGCCTCGCGACTGATCGTGGTCAGCGCAGGCAATGTCCGGGGCCTGGAGCCGCGGCACATTCGCACCCCAGAGGGGCGCTTGGACCACCTGATGATGTGTGACCTCTCGCGGATCGAAGAGCCCGCGCAGGCCCACAACATCCTCGCCGTAGGGGCCTTCACCGAACTGACCGGCGTACCCGAAGACCCGTCCTTTGCGGGTTTCCGGCCGCTCGCTGAGCCCGGTCAGCTCTCACCCTTCAGCCGGACGTCGGTCGCCCTGACCGGAACGCCCGTGGTCAAGCCCGATATTGTCATGGAGGGCGGCAACCTCCTGGTCGATCCCGGAGAGACCCTGCTGGATTCCCATCCTGTGGTCAGCGTGACCACAACCGGCAAGGACTCCTCTCGGAAGATCTCCTCCGCGAACGCGACCAGCTCCGCCACCGCTCAAGCCGCCCGTCTCGCCGCTCTGGCCCACGCTGCCTACCCCAGCCTGTCACCTGAGGCCGTACGGGGGCTGCTGGTGCATGAGGCGCGCTGGACGCCCGCGATGATGGGGAACGGCCTCTACACGAAGTCCGGGCGCCCAAGGCTGGCGAAGAAGGAGTTGATGAAGCAGGTCATCCGCCGCTACGGCTGGGGCGTGCCGAGCCCGGAACGAGTGCTGTCCAGCGCCGCCAATGCCGTCACCCTCATCGTGCAGAGCCGGCTGATCCCGTTCCAGAGGAACAGCAGTGGCGGCGTGAGCCTGGCAGAGTTGGAGTTTCACGAACTTCCTTGGCCACTGGAGCAGTTGTGGGAACTGGGTGCCGCCACTGTCGCGCTTCGGGTGACGCTGTCGTACTTCGTCGAGCCGAATCCGGGGCGCCTCGGTATGCGGGGCAGGTACAGCTACGCCTCCCACCGGCTCCGCTTCGCGATCAGGGCGCCCGGCGAATCCGTGGACGGCTTCGAACGACGTATCACCGCCCAGGCCGAAGCCGAAAGTGATACTCCTTCTCACGCCAAGGCCTTCGAGGGAGACAAAAACTGGCTGGTCGGCCCCCAGGGGCGTAATCAGGGATCGCTCCACACCGATGTCTGGCAGGGCTCAGCGGCGGAATTGGCCGACTGCGGCGTGCTGGCCGTCCACCCCTCCGGGGGCTGGTGGAAGAACCACAACCGCACCGACCGGGTGGGCCGCCCCGTACGGTACGCGCTCCTGGTATCGCTGGAGACGCCGGAAGTCGAGACCGACCTGTACACGTCGATCGCGAACAAGCTCGACATCCCGATCCTCGGCGCACCGGCGGCGCGCTACGAGATCAACGCGAGCCTGCCGGTACAGACGGAGATCGGCTGGTAGCCGCTGCGTATCAGTTCCGTCGCGCTCGACCCGGGCCTCGGCTTCGCCAAGAACCCGGAGCACAACGGGGAGATCCTCCGCCGACTCCACGAGTTCCGGCGGCCGGGACGCGCGCAGCTGGTTGGAGCGTCCCGAAAGTCTTTCCTGGGCGCACTGGGCGTACGCACCGAGAAGCTCGCTCCAATGCGCCAAGCACGACCCTGCGCCGCGTGTCTCCGGCTCCTCGAGCAGGAGACCGGGCAAGGGCCGGGACGTTCTTGGACCGCGCGGGAGATGATGATGGAACAGCCACCCGGAGCTTCCCGAGGCGGAAACCCCCATGTGCACCCCCGAAGCAGGACCGCGTGCTCAGTGGGCGGTCGGAGGTCAGCGTTCGAGGACGAGGCCCTGGCCGACGCCGATGCAGAGGGTGGCCACGCCGACGCCGCTGCCCCTGCGAGCGAGCTGGTGCGCGATGGTGCCGGCGAGGCGGGCGCCGGAGGCGCCGAGCGGGTGGCCCAGCGCGATGGCGCCGCCCTGCGGGTTGAGGATCGCCGGGTCGAACTCGGGCCACTCGGCGACACAGTCGAGGACCGGGGCGGCGAAGGCCTCGTTCAGTTCGAGGACCGACAGGTCGTCAAATCTCTTGCCCGCCTTGGCGAGTGCTCGCTTGATGGCCTGCACGGGGGCGAGCCCGAAGTAGTCCGGGTCGAGGGCGTGGACGCTCGCTGAGACGTACACAGCCAGACGGGCAGCCGTCACCGACCGCAAACACCGGCGGGCCGGGCCGGGCCGGGGCGGTCGCGGTGGCGGACAGCACCTGAGCCGTTCATCCGGTCGTGTTGCGGCGGGTGCGTTCAGGCAGTGGCTGGCTGCCGCGACGAGTGTGAGGGCTGCGGCACTTGCTCCGGCGGCGGGCGGGCTGACGTTGGTGGTGAAGGCCATGCCGAGGGAGAACCGGGGATCGGCCAGCGCGAGCGAGCCGGCGTGTCCGTCATGTCCGTACGAGGCCGGGCCGAGGAGGGGAAGTCGCGCTGTGGGCTTTTGGACTCCGGAACCGTAGTGGGACGGTTCGCCGAGGACCTCGTCGAGCCCGATGGAGCGGGTGCGGGCGAGCGCAATACTGCTCTCGGCGTCCAGCAGGCGCACGCCGTCGATGTCCGACGGTAGCGGCATACAGCCGTGCCAGGTCGCGGGCACCGGCGACCAGGTTGGTTGCGGGCCGGGTGGGGGAGCGGCGGTGTGGCACCGCCGGCGCCGACCGCCGGTCCAGGCTCGTCAACGAGTGCCCTTGGCGGCGAACTGGGCCATCTGGTCGACGTTGGACTTGTAGACGAAGGCGGGGCCGGTCAGGACCGGTCAGGGCCGGTCAGGACCGGCTGCTCACCGCCGCCCATGTAGTTGCCGTTGGTCTTGTACAGCCACAGCATTCGATCGCCAGGTAGCCCTGGAGGTAGGGCTGTTGGTCGACCGCGAACTGGATCGTGCCGTTGCTGATCGCGCCGGTGAGGTCCTTGTTCAGGTCGAAGGTGGCGATCTTGGCCTTGCTGCCCGCCTCGGACACGGACTGCACGGCGGTCAGCGCGTATGAGGCGCCGAGGCTGACGATGTAGTCGATGGAGCGGTCCTGCTGCAGCTGGTGAGTTTCTCTGTCCCCCGCGGGCCGACGGGAGAGAGTGTTCCGTCTCAGCCCGCTGCCCATCCTGCATAGAACAGGCCGAGACCGACGATGACGCACACGCCCTGGATGGTCCAGAAGCGGACGACGACCAGGACTTCGGACCAGCCTTTGAGTTCGAAGTGATGCTGTAGTGGCGCCATCTTGAAGACCCGCTTGCCGGTCATCTTGAACGAGCTGACCTGGATGACCACGGACAGGGTGATCAGGAGGAACAGGCCGACCAGCAGGGCGAGCAGCATTTCCGTCCGAGAGAAGATGGCCAGGCAGGCCAGGGCGCCGCCGAGGGCGAGCGAGCTAGGGCAGCGGACCGCTTCCGCCGCCTGCCGGTCTGACAAACCAAGCAGGAACTGCAGTACGCAGACGGTCGCCAACTGAGCAGGCGATAGACCGGGACGGCCGTCGCGCGGGTACCAGCCGGCGAAGTCCTCGTCGTGCCACAGCCAGTCCAGCCGGTCCCGCACCCACATCGCCGTCGTGCCGCCCGGATTGCTCGCCCGCGCGATCTGCACGGTCAGAGATGGGACTTGCTCACCGGAACGGGGACGGAGCGACAACAGACACCTCGACAACTGCATCGATCTTCGAAACAGACCCGATGTGGTCCCGCGTCCTCAAGGAGTACCCGACCATCAAGATCGGGCTGTCGGAGGGCGGCACGGGCTGGATCCCCTACTTCCTGGACCGCCTGGACCGCACCTACGAGATGCACGCCACCTGGACGCTTCAGGACTTCGGCGGGAAGCATCCCTCGAAGATCTTCCGCGAGCACTTCCTGACCTGCTTCATCAGCGACCCGATCGGGGTGAAGCTCCGTCATGACATCGGTATCGACAACATCTGCTGGGAGGCCGACTACCCGCACAGCGACTCGATGTGGCCCAATGCCCCCGAACAACTCCACGAGGTACTGACCGCGAACTCCGTGCCGGACGACGAGATCAACAAGATGACGCACGAGAACGCGATGCGCTGGTACTCCTTCGACCCGTTCGCCCACGTTCCCCGCGAACGGGCCACCGTGGGCGCCCTGCGCAGGGCCTCGGGTGACCACGACGTGTCCGTCAGGTCCCGTAGCCACCAGATCGTCGCCCCTGCCGAGAAACTCGCCGTCTATCGCAAGAAGGCCGAGGCGGCGCTCGCCGCCGCGCAGCAGAAGTGAGGCCGGCGGGCGGCTGGTTGGCGGCGGACCGGCCTGCGTGCGCGCGGTGCGGGCAGGGCGTCGGCCATGCCCGGCCCGCACCTCAGCCCCGTCGTTCTCCCGCGCGTACCAAGCCGGTCTCGTACGCGATGACGACCAGCTGAGCCCGGTCGCGGGCGCCGAGCTTGGCCATGGCCCGGTTGGCGTGGGTCTTGACGGTGACCGGAGTGACGAAGAGGCGTTCGGCGATCTCGTCGTTGGCCAGGCCGGAGCCCACCAGGGTCAGCACTTCCTGTTCCCGGGGAGTCAGAGTGGCCAGCCTGCGGAGGTCGACGAGGTCGCCGGGGGCAGGGTGGGCCAGGACGCGGGCGATGAGGCCCCTGGTGGCTGCGGGGGAGAGCAACGCCTCGCCGGCGGCCACGAGCCGGACGGCATCGAGCAGCTGCGCCGGTTCGACGCCCTTGCCCAGGAAACCGCTCGCCCCGGCCCGGAGGGCCTCGATGACGAGGTCGTCCTCCTCGAAGGTGGTCAGGACGAGGACCTTGACTCCGGCCAGGTCCTCATCCTGGGCGATCAGCCGTGTGGCCTCGATGCCGTCCAGCTCGGGCATCCGGATGTCCATGACCACGACGTCGGCACGCTCGGACCGGGCCAGCCGCACCGCCTCCCGCCCGTCGGAGGCCTCCCCGACGACCTCCATGTCCGGCTGTGCGTCGATGAGGAGCCGGAACGTGCCCCGGAGCAGGGCCTGGTCGTCGGCGAGCAGGACGCGAATGGCCATCGGTGATCTTTTCTCACATGGGGTCAGACAGTGGTGGGGGTGAGCGAGAGCGGCAGCTCGGCGACGACCTGGAAGCCTCCCTCGGGTAGCGGCCCAGCGGTCACGGTACCGCCGATGGCGGTGGCCCGTTCACGCATCCCGATCAGCCCGTGGCCGGTTCCCGCGCCTTTGGGCGCGCCCGGCCGCCCGTCGTCGGTGACGGTGATCCGGAGCGAGTGCACCCCGTGGTCCAGCTCCACCGTGGCCCGGGTCCCGGAGGCGTGCTTGTGCGTGTTGGTGAGTGCTTCCTGGATGATCCGGTAGGCGGTCAGCTCGGTTGCGGGTGCCAGGAGCGACGGATCGCCGGTGCTCGACAGCGACACGGGCATGCCGCTTGCCCGGAACCCGCCGACGAGGGCGTCGAGATCGGCCAGTCGCGGGATGGGGGCACGCGAGCCGGGCGCGTCGTCGGGCTGACGCAGCAGACCGACGGTGGCGCGCAGTTCGTCGAGCGCGGCGCGGCTGTTGTCCTTGATGTGGGCCAGTGCCGCGTAGGCCTGTTCCGGGTTGGCGCGCATGAGGTGGTGGGCCACCCCCGCCTGGGCGTTGACCAGGGTGATGTGGTGGGTGACCACGTCGTGCAGGTCGCGCGCGATGCGCACGCGTTCCTCCGTGACCCGGCGCCGGGCCTCTTCCTCCCGCGTGCGTTCGGCGTGTTCCACGCGTTCCCTGGCCGCCGCGAGGTTCTGGCGGCGGTTGAGGACGGTGCGGCCGAGCGCGGTGGCCGCGATCGCGAGGTCGAACCGCAGCAGGCCGGGACCCCCCACCACGGACTGCGCGTGGGTCGCGGCGTAGACACCGGTGATCGCCACGGCCGCCAAGGCGCCGACGATCCACGCGGTGCGCCGGTTGCCGAGGAGGGCGAGGGTGTACAGGGCGACGAGACTCGCCCCCGGTGTCGGCGAGATGTGCGAGGCGACGGCCATCAGTGTGAGGTCGCCGGCCAGGGTGAAGAGGGCGACGCCCAGGGGCCAGCGACTCCGGAAGGCCAGCGGCACGCACGACAGCGCCGTCCACACCACCTCGTCCCACCGCGGCTCGTGCCAGTGTGACGGGCCGACGGCGGTCGCCGCCACGGCGATCACGATCAGCGGAACGGCGGGCAGCGCGTCTCTGATCCGGTCATGACGAGCCAGCCACTGTCGCCACACCATGGGCAGTCCCATTCCCTCACTCTAAGGAGCGCCGGCCGGCGGAACCCGGGGTCACCCCGTTTTCCGCCGGCCCGCGCGCGGGAAGTCGGTCCGTTGTGCCGACCGTCAGTTGGCCAGGTCTGCGGTCGTCCGTTGCGGCACCGCGTGCGGCTGCGCCGGCTGGTCGGCAGGGCCTTCCACGGACACGTTGGGCAGTGCCCTGTCCAGACTGCGGGGCAGCCACCAGTTCGCCTTCCCGCACAGGTGCATGAGGGCGGGGACGACCATCATGCGGATCAGCAGGGCGTCCGCGGCGACCGCCACCGCGAGGCTGACCCCGAACTCGGAGATCACCCGCATGCCGCCGAACACGAAGGAGCCGAAGACGCAGACCATGATGGTGGCGGCCACGGCGATGACCTTGCCGGTCTCGGCCTGCCCGACCCGGACCGCGCGGTGGCTGTCACCGGTGTGGGCCCACTCCTCGCGCATCCGGCTGACGAGGAAGACCTGGTAGTCCATGGACAGGCCGAACATGATGCCGACGACCAGGATCGGCACGAACGACTCGATCGGTCCGCCGGCGCCGAGTCCGAGCAGTCCGGCGCCGAAGCCGTACTGGAAGACGACCACGATCGCGCCGAACGCCACCCCGATGCTGAGGATGTTGAGCACGGCGCCGACCGCCGGGATGAGCAGGCTGCGGAAGGCGACGGTCAGCAGGAGGAAGCCGAGCGCGGCGATCACCAGCACGAAGAAGGGCAGCTTGCCCATCAGGACCGACGCGAAGTCGTCGTTGCTCGCGGTGACACCGCCCACGTAGACCTTCATCGACGTGCCCTGCTCGGCTTGCGGGATCACGTCGTCACGCAGGTGGTGGATCAGGTCGGAGGTGGCTTCGGACTGCGGGGAGGTCGTCGGGACGACGGAGACCACTCCGACGGTCTGCCCGTCCTTCATGGGCGCGGCGTTGGCACTGGCGACACCGTCGACCTTTCCGAGAGCGGTGACCAGCTTCGCCTCGGCTGCCTTGTCGGCGGCGGTGGGTGCCTGGACGGCCAGGACGAGCGGGCCGTTGAAGCCGGGGCCGAAGCCGTCGGCGATCATGTCGTACGCCTGACGGTTCGTCGAGGACGTGGGCAGGTTGCCGTCGTCGGACGCGCCGAGGCGCAGGGAGAGCGTCGGGAACGCGAGCGCAGTCAACACGGCGAGAGCGACGAGACCCAGGGCTTTGGGCCTGGCCTGCACCCGCTCGGCCCACCGGCCCCACGCCCCGGTGCGGCCCGAGGAACGCGGCTGGGTCCCGCCGGCCGTCTCACGGCGCTCCTTGCGGCTGAGGACGCGCGGACCGATCAGGCCGAGCATCGCCGGCAGCAGGGTGATGGCGGCCAGGACGGTCAGCACCACGGTGACGGCGGCGCCGATGGCCATGCCGTTGATGATGCCGACGTTCAGGGTGAGCATGCCGAGCAGCGCGACGACGACGGTGAGTCCGGCGAAGACCACGGCCCGGCCGGAGGTGTTGAGGGACTTGGCGACCGACTCTGCGACGCTCATGCCGGCCATCAGGTTGGCGCGGTGGCGGTTGACGATGAACAGCGCGTAGTCGATGCCCACGCCCAGGCCGATCAGCGAGCCGAGGGTCAGCGTGGTGTCGGAGAGCGTGATGAGGTGGCTGAGCAGCATCACCGTGACCGCGGAGGTGCCGACTCCGATGACGGCCGTGATGATGGGCAGCGCCGCCACCCACACCGCCCGGAAGACGAACAGCAGCACGATGAAGGCGAGGACGATGCCCATGGCGTCGGCGACCGCGTTCGGCTCCGGGTTGACGGTGAACGCCTGCCCGTTGAGGGCGATGTGCAGGCTCCCCGTCTCCGGTTCGGTGGCGAGTTCCTTCACGTGGTCGATCTGGGCGTCCGAGACGTCCTGGTCGAACGCGACCGTCGCGTAGGCGGTCCTGCCGTCCTTGCTGATCTGTCCCTTGCCGACGGGGGTGTAGGGACTGGTCACCGCGGCGACGCCCGGTGCGTCGGCGATGCCCTTGAGCGTGCCGGTCATCGCCTTCTCGGCGGCGGGCTCGGTGACCTCGCCGCCGTCCAGCTGCCAGACCACCCGGCCGCTCTTGCCCGCGGCGCTGTCGGAGGCCTGCTGCAGCAGGGCCGTGGCCTTGGCCGAGTCGGTGTCCTGCGAGGTCGAGCTGTTGCCGAAGGCGCTGTCGGCGGCACCGACCCCGGCCCCCAGGGCGAGCAACAGGCCCACCCAGGCCAGGACGACGGCGAGCCGGTGCCTGTGACACCAGCGGGCGAGAGGGGACATCGACGTGCCTTTCCAGAAAATGCCATGCGACCGGGCCGGTGATCACGGCCCACCCTCACGCTCGCAGTTCTCCGGCCTCTCGTCATTGGCCGTTCGCAGACACTTGCGCCTACTGCGATCGCAGCAGACGCGGTGGCGAAGAATGGGGGTGTCCCCTGTGGGCGGAGCGGAAACCGCTGGTCCAGACGTGGTGAGCAGGCCTGAGGCGTCAGCCGAGGTGGTGAGATCGTTGACACCGGAGCCGCCGGGCAGGCGACCGCTACGCCCCGACACCCCCTACACCCAAGGCCGTTGTTGGTCGCCGCGCCCGTCCCCGCCCCGGTCGCACAGTGCGAGCACCGGGAGGAGCGGCGCGGGCTCCTGGCGCGTGAGCGGGCGGAACAGGGCACGGCTCAACGTGTCGACCACTGCAGCGACCCGGGACAGTTCGGCTCATGAGCAGGGACATCGGGTGGCCGGCGACGAGGCCGTCCTCGGCCACCGAGCCCTGGGAACGCGGTTCGCGATGTCCGTCATCAGGCTGATCCCGCTCTTCGTCGTCCTCTTGGTCGGCCAGCGCTACCTCGTCAAGGGAATCGCTACCACGGGAATGAAGTAGCCGCACGGCCAGCGATCACGGAACCGAACAACTGGGCGTCTCGTTGGAGTGGCCAATCATGCCGACCGGGTCCCGTACCGAACCGGCATGGTGTCAGTTTCACCATGCGCGCGTCCGGGGCGGGGCAACGGACCTGTGGGCGAGCCTCCGGTCCGGACGCGGGGCCGTACTCCCTGAGCCGATGGCTCCCGCGAGACGGTCTGCCTCACAGCGAGTTCAACGGCCCTGCCCGGCTTCCGTCGGGACGGGGTCCGCGCTCTCCCGCAACTCGCCGAGAATGCGCGCCTGCTCGGCCTGGTAGCGCTCAATGGCCGCGAGTTTGACGCCTTCGTATCCACGGACCGCATCGGGCAGTTCCGCGAGCCGGCGAACATCGGCAAGGTTCTCCTCGGTCAGGAGCGCGATCGCGGTCTTGATCGACTCCCGGTACTCGCCGACGAGATCACGCTCGATGCGTCGCATGTGCTGGAGCCCGAACACATCGAGGCGGGTTCCTCGAACGCGCCGCAGCCCATGCAGCATTTTGAGGACCGGGCGGAACCAGCTTCCTAGAGCGACCTTCCTTTCCATGCCCAGGGCTCGCAGGACGGGTGGATGCAGGCGGTAGGAGCGTCGGCTCGCGCTTCCGAATGCCGCGGTGATGCGGTCGTCCACGGCTGGGTCGATGGCGAGTCGTGCGACCTCGTACTCGTCCTTGTATGCCATGAGCTTGTGGAGACAGCGGGCGACAGCCTCGGTCAGCTCGTTCGAGCCGTCGGCGGCAGCGCGCTCCGTGGCCGCCACCGTCTGGACGAAGTCGACGTAGGCGCGGGCGTAGCGCCTGTCCTGGTAGTCGATGAGGTCGGACACACGCACGGTGAGGAGGCGATGCAGCTCCGATTCCTCATCATCGGTGACCAACGCCACGAGCTCGGTGGTCCCGGCGGGCAGCCGCGGTTCCACGTCTGGGAGCGTCGGGTCGGCAAGCGTGGCACTCAGCGCCTCGGGGTCGGCGACCGCCTGGCGGCCTCGCCGGAAGGCCTGCACATTGCGTTCGACGGCGATTGCGTTCAGGGTGATGGCCTCTTCGATGGCCGGAGCCGCCATCGGCAGCAGCCCGGTCTGGTAGGCGGCACCCACCAGGAGCATGTTGGCGTACTGCTCGTCGTCGAAGAGCTGCGTGGCCAGCGAGCCGGAGTCCAGAGCGATGAGCCGGCTCATCGCGTCGTGGACGGCATGACGTACGACATCGGGAGCCGGGAAGCCGACGGTCGTGTCGACCACCATCTGCCCGGTGGGTATCTCGGTCGTGGTCATGACGGCGACGGTGCGATCCGCGGAGGCGACGGAGAGGTACTTCGGGTCGGTCGCGACGAGCGGATCGCACGCGAGGTAGAGGTCGCATTGTCCCTCGGCGATCTTGGCGCCCTGTTCGACGGCATCCTCAGTGATCTTGATGTCGGAGACGACCGCGCCGCCCTTCTGGGCCAGTCCGGTCTGGTCGAGGCTGCGGGCGTGGCGGCCGTCGATGACGGCCGCGGTCGCCAGCACCTGCGAGATGGTGACGATGCCGGTTCCGCCGATCCCGGTGATCCGCATACCGAAGGATCCGGCTCCGGCCGTGCGGGCCGGCTCGGCGATGTCGGTGGGGCCCAGGGCGGGAAGGTCGGCGTGCTTCGGCTTGCCGGCGGGCGTGATGGTCATGAACGCCGGGCAGTCGCCGTCGAGACACGAATAGTCCAGGTTGCACGAGGACTGGTCGATCCTGGTCTTGCGGCCGAACTCGGTCGAGACCGGGTGAACCGACAGACAGTTCGACTTGCGGCCGCAGTCACCGCAGCCCTCGCAGATGCGCTCGTTGATCCACACTCGCGTCGTCGGCCCCTCGGCCTTACCGCGCCGACGGGCGCGCCGTTTCTCGGCGGCGCATTCCTGGTCATGGATGAGGACCGTGACACCGGCAGTGGCCTTAAGCTCCGCGAGCGCTCCCTCGATCTCGGCCCGGTCCAGAACCTTCACCGACTTCGGAAGCCGGGCCCGTGGGATGCGGGCCCTGTCCTCTGTCGTGATGATCACTTTGGCGACGCCTTCGTGCAGCAGCATGGCGGCGAGCCGGTCGACCGGCAGGTTACCGACGGCGTCCTGGCCGCCGGTCATGGCGACCGTTCCGTTGTAGAGCAGCTTGAACGTGACGTTCACCCCCGCGGCGACCGCTGCCCGGACGGCCAGACTGCCTGAATGCATGAAGGTGCCGTCACCGATGTTCTGCACGAAGTGGTCGGCGTCGACGAACGGTTCCAATCCGATCCACTGAGCACCTTCCCCGCCCATCTGGGTCATGCCGACGACCGGGCCGACCTGTTCGGGATCCATGAACACGACCATGGAGTGGCAGCCGATCCCAGCGCCGACCAGTGAGTCCCCACCGACGGTGGTCGAGGTGTTGTGCGGACACCCCGAGCAGTAGTACGGGCTGCGGGCCAGAAGGGGCAGCGCCAACGTCGCACGCGCTTTGGGGCGCTGACGCCATGCGTGGGCGGCTTCGATGCCGAGCGGAGCCAGCACCCTGGACAGTCCGGCGGCGATGCTGTCCACGTCGAGCTCTCCTGAGCGACTGAACAGCGATCGCCCGTGCTGGTCCTGTTTGCCGTGGACGACCGGGGCGTTGGGACGGCCGTACAGGATCTCCTTGACGGCGGTTTCGAGGAACGGCCGTTTCTCCTCGACGACGACCAGTTGGTCGAGACCGTCCGCGAACTCGATGACGGCGTCGCGTTCGAGGGGGAAGATCATGCCGAGCTTGAGGATCCTGATGCCGTACCGTGCGAGGTCTGTGTCGGTGAGGCCGATGATGCGGAGGCCCTCGCGGACGTCGAGGTAGGTCTTGCCGGATGTCAGGATGCCGATCGTGTCCGACGGCCCGCGCTGGACCAGGCGGTTGAGGCGGTTGAGGCGGGCGTACGCCACGGCACGAGGGAGGCGGATGTCGTGCAGGCTGCGTTCGAGGGACATGAGGTTCGCGCCCAGGAGCATGGAGCTCGGCTTGTGCGGGCTGGGGCTCCCGTCGCCCTCGGTGCCCGTGATCCGATTGCGTGCCACGACGGCCGTGGACGCTGAGTCCGCCACGGCGGTGGTGATCTTCAGGCCCGCCCACAGGCCGCTGAACCGGGAGAGGAACTGCGCGTGGAGCCCGAAGTCGAGGACGTCCTGGGCATCGGCCGGGTACAGCGTTGGGATCGCCAGGTCCGCGAGCGTCGCCTCGCTGGCACACGGCACGCTGGACGACTTGGCTCCCGGGTCGTCGCCGACCAGCGCGACGGCACCGCCGGAAGGGCCGGTTCCCACCAGGTTCGCGTGGCGGAGAGCGTCGGAGGCGCGATCGAGGCCGGGGGACTTGCCGTACCAGATGCCCACGACGCCGTCGCACCGGGAAGCGCCGACCTGGCCGGCCAGCTGGCTGCCCATGACGGCGGTCGCGGCGAGCTCCTCGTTCAGCCCCGGTTTGTGGACGATGTCGTGCTCGTGCAACAACGCCCCGCGTCGGCCCAACTCGATGTCGTAGCCGGCCAGTGGTGATCCCTCGTATCCCGAGACGAATGTCGCGGTACGCAGTCCGTTCGTGTTGTCACGCCGGGAGCGGTCCAGCAGAATGCGGACGAGAGCCTGGATCCCGGAGAGGTGCACGACGCCTTCCTCGCGGCGGTAGCGGTCATCCAGACGGAAGCGTCGCCCGCCCGGCCGCCCGGTCTCGGTGATGGGTGCAGTCATCGTCCTCTTCCTCACGACAATCTGTGGCTGCTAAGGGTCCCGCCCGTCTGCGCGTGCGGAGAGACGGCTTTCTCGCGGTCAGGCTGGCTCGGTCAGCCGCGCGGTCGCCCAGCCGAGCAGCGCACCGCGGAACGCCAACACCAGTCGGTGCGTGATCTGCGCGGGCGACAGCGCGAGCGTGTCACGGAGATCGAAGATCTCCCGGGGGTCGAAGAGGACGTTCCACAGGAAGGCGGCCTCGTCCTCGACGCCGACGAGCTCTCCCACCCCGAGAATCGCCACGAGTTCGCGGACAGGACGGGCCAGGGCCTCCGCCTGGCCTTCCAGGTACGGCTCATCGGCCTTGTACCGAGCGAGGAACCCTTCCGGTGACCGGCGGTGCACCAGCGCCGCGCCCTCGGCGAGGACGAGGTCCACCCAGAAGCCGCAGACACTCTCGAGCAGGGCCAGACCGTTGCTCGGCTGCTCGAGGCTGTGATCGCGGAACTTGCTCACGATGTCCCGCCGGTAGGCACTGAGGGCGTCGTCCGCTGACTCGAAGTGCCGGTAAGCCGTCGCGACCGACACGTCCGCCTGCCGAGCGATGTCGGCGAGGCTGATCGGCTGCTCGCAACGCTCGAAAAGCTCTGCGGCGGCCTGGATCAGCTTGGCGTTGTTCAACCGCTGGTCCCTGCGCATGCGCGTCCTCTTCATGTATGCGGCTCATTTCGTGGGCGCCTGCTTGGCCTGCGTGCGCATGCCCTGTTCGGATTCCGCGATCCGCGCCAGCTCGGCGGCGATGCCGTGCGCCTTCCTCAGGGGCACTGCGACGACGCCGTCCGCGTCGGCCACGACCACGTCACCGGGGTTGATGACGACACCGCCGATGGCGACGGGCGTCCCGACGGCTCCCGGGCCGTGTTTCCACGGTCCTGCCGGCGTGACCGTACGCGACCACACGGGGAAGTGCTGCTGCCGGATCTCGTCGCGGTCCCTGACCGCTCCGTCGACGATCGCTCCCACGGCTCCCCGCGAGGAGAAGTACTGGGTGAGGATGTCGCCCATCACCGCCCGGCCCGGGTAACCGAATCCGTTGATGACGAGGAAGTCGCCGGATTCGATGTGCGCGACGGCGTCGATCACGGCCAGATCGTCTCCGGCGACCGTCAGGACCGTCAGGGCGCTGCCCACGGCACGGCAGCCGTCCCAGAGGGGTGTGATGCCGCCGTCGGGCATGCCGAGGCGTCCGAGTGCGTCTCCGATGTTGGCGACCGAGTGCCGCTGGAACTGTGCGAGCAACTCCCCGTCAGGGCGCTGCCACTTCGGGCCGACCTCGATGTTGGGCGAGCCGGCCGATGTCGGCGCGTAGGTCATTGCTGTCCTTCCCGTGTCACGTGATGCATGGGTGCCTGGACGACGTCGATCTCGAGGGAGGCGTCCGGGAGTCCGTGCGCCCGGGCTGTGACGGTGATCCGTCCCGTTTCCCCGGTGGCCCTGACGATCGCCAGGGCACGTCCCTTGAACGACGTGGCGGAATCGTCGAGGAAGCTCTCCTCGGTGGCCGGGGCTCCCGTACCGAATCCTTGGAGGACCCCGGGACCGTCGACCTGGATCGTGATCTTTGTGTCCCGGTTCGGGTTGAGCACACCGCTGTCGTCGATCAGGGTGATGTCGATGTGGACCAACCGCTGTGGATCGGCGCCGAGTTCGGTGCGGTCCGTCTCCAGGCTCAGGTGCGTGGGTTCGCCGGCGGTGCGCAGCGCCGAGCGTCCCACCTCCGCTCCGTCGCGGTACGCCACGACCTCCAGGAGACCGGGCGCGTAGGGCACGTCGGCCTCGGCGACGAAGTTCCGTTCGGTACCGACGGGCACGGTCGCGACGGTGGTGCCGTTGAGCCGGAACTCGACCTCCTCGGCCGCCGCGTAGGCCTCGACATGGAGCGGCGAGCCGTCAGGAACGTCGAAGGTCCAGCTGGGGGAGACATCGGTCCAGGTCCAGGCCCTGGGCTTGATGACGTAGCCGTCCTCGCGAGGGCGTCGCACGGCGAGGTACGGCGTCTGTGTGAGCCCGTAGACGATCTCGCGGTAGTACGAGATCGGGTGACGCTGCCCGACGACGTCGATGTCCCCGCATTCGGCGGTGAGCCACGGGTAGGGGGCGCGGTGCACCTGCTGGTCCTCGGGATAGACGTGCCGGCCGGTTCCCACCTCGCCGAGAAAGTCCCATGCGGTCCAGGTGAAGTCGCCGATGACGTGGGGGTTCTCGGTGACGAGCTGCCACAGCCGGTCGATCTTCGTCGGGAACGTCTCCGAGCCCACGACCACGCGGTTGGGATGGGCCTCCTTGTCCAGCACGTACCGGCTCTCGCCGTAGTTGAGTCCCACGACGTCGAGCACGGAGGCGGGCTCGGCGAGTCGCTCTCCGACGACCGGCGAGGCCATGAGGGCGTCGATCAGATGCGTCACCTGGCCGAGGTAGTCGTTCAGGCCCCGGACAGAGGCGGCGTCCTGGCCCAGTTCGGCCTTCAATGCGGGGATCTTGTCGCGGGCGATGTACATGCCCTGGAGCGCGTGGGTGACCAGGCGGGTGGGGTCCTGCGCGCGTACCCGGTCGGCGATGCGGCGGCCCAGCCGCGTGCCGTGCGGGGTTCCGGCTTCGATGATCTCGTTGCCGATCGAGTACATGATCACGCTGGGGTGGTTGAAGTCCTTCGCCACGAGCGAGTCGACGTCGCGTTCCCACCACTGCGGGAATCTGCGCGAGTAGTCGTCACCGGACTTCGCGACCGTCCACACGTCGAACAGCTCGTCCATGACGAGCATGCCGAGACGGTCGCACGCGTCGAGCAGGGCAATGCTCATCGGGTTGTGCGCGGAGCGTACCGCGTTGAAGCCCGCGGCCTTCAGCGTCCGCACCCGCCGCTCGGCGGCGTCGGCGAAGTCGGCGGCGCCGAGGATGCCGTTGTCGTGGTGGATCGCACCGCCGCGGAGCTTGACGCTCTCGCCGTTGATCCGCAGGCCGCGGATCGGGTCGGCGGTGACGGTACGGATACCGAAGTGAGTGGAAGCCTCGTCGAGCGGGCGGTTGTCGTCGAAGAGGCGCACGGACGCGTGGTAAAGGTGGGGCGAGTCGACGCTCCACAGCGACGGCCGCTGGACGTAGGCCCGCTGATGGGTGGTGATCCCTTCGCCCGCCAGGAGCGTGACCCGGGCCCGGTCGGACGCCACGACCTCGCCCCCGGCGTCCAGGATCTGGAGGAGCACGTCGACGACGTGAGTGCAGACGTCCTCGTTGACGATCTCGGTCTCCGCCACCACGGTGGCAAGATCGGCGTCGATGTCCGGCGTGGTCACTCGCAGCCCGGTCGGGGTGACGTGGACGAGGTCGCCGACGAGGACGCTGACGGGACGGTGGAGGCCGCCCCCCGAGTACCAGCGGGAGTCCTGGTGTGCCTGTGCGTCCACCCGGACGGTGTTGGCCCGGCCGTACTGCAGGAAGGGGTCCGCGCTGACGTGGAAGCGGGAGTATCCGCCCGCCCACTGACCGGCGAGAGCACCGTTGATGTAGACCATCGCGTCACGGTAGACACCTTCGAACTCGAAGGTGACTCGCTTCGTCGCCCATTCCTCCGGAACGTCGAACTGCTTCTCGTAGGTCCACTTTCCGTCGCGGAAGTAGCCCGTCTGCGGTCCACCGGAGTTCTCCGCGGACCGCCCTCCCCCCAACATGGCGTCGTGCGGCAGGGTGACTTCTTCCTCACCGGCGCCGGCGACCACGATCGCCTCGTGAACGGACACGAGAGGGCCGACGCGCCACGCGTCGTTGAACGGGATGCGGATCATTGGAACTTCCTTGCTCGATCGTTCTAGAGGGTCGCGGCCGTGGGGTCCCAGTTCTCGGCCAGGGGAGCCGGCGATGCCACGGTGGATTCGAGGGTCAACGGTGTCCCGGCCCGTGCCGCCTCCGCGATGGCGAGGAGCACGTCGAGAACGTGGCAGGCGAGTGCACCGGAGGCGCGTTCCGGTACGTCGTCGCGTATCGAGCGAGCGAGCTCCAGCACCCCCACTCCCCGGCCCCACGTGGACCCGACAGCGGGTACGTCTTCCGGTTCCGCGTGGAGAGGGACGAACCTGCCTGTTCCAGCGAAGCGGTTGGGGTCGGGAATCTCGAGTGAGGCTTCCGTGCCGTGCAGTTCGAGAAGGTCGCGGCGGATGCCCGAATCGAAGCTCGTGACGAGGGTCGCCCGTGCGCCGGAGGCGAACTCCAGCAGAGCCATGTGCTGACTCGGTACGCGCACGTCGAACTCGGTCCCGGCGCCCGCCCCGACGAGGACGCGCCTGACGGCTCGTGCGGTGGAGGAAACCGAGCTCACACGCCGGACGGCACCCAAGGTTTGCACGAGCGCGGTGACGTGGTACGGCCCCATGTCCAGCAGCGGGCCGGCGCCCTGGTCGTAGTAGAAGGCGGGATTCGGGTGGGTGCCTTCCGGTCCCGGGGACTGCATGATCGCCAGCGCGCTCTTCGGTTCGCCGATGCGGCCCGCGAGGACCGCTCGTTGTGCTGTCTGAAGGGCACCACCGAGGAACGTGTCGGGCGCGCAGGCCACGCGAAGTCCTCTCCGTCCGGCCTTGTCCAGCAGCAACCGTGCGTCGCGGCGGCTGGTGGCGAGGGGCTTCTCACTCCAGACGTGCTTGCCGCTCGCGAGGATCCGGGCCGACACGTCGAAGTGGGCGGCGGGGACGGTGAGGTTCAGCACGATCTCGATGTCGTCGTGGGCCAGGAGCTCGTGGACGAGCAGGTGCCGCAACCCGAACTCCCGCGCACGGGCACGGGCGCGCTCCTGGTCGAGGTCCGCTATCGCGACCACGTTCAGATCAGGGAACCGGGTCAGGTTCTCGAGGTAGTGGCTGCTGATGACGCCGCCGCCGATGACGCCGACACCCACTCGCTTGGAGTTCACCGGTCGACCTCCACCAGGTGACGCAGGCTCTGCCGCACGGCATCGAACGGGTCGCCCGCGTAGTCGTCCAGTTCCACGACGCGGACCGCGTCCGGTGCGGCCTTCAGGATGTCGGCCACCGGCATCGAACCCTGGCCGACCGGCAGTTGCTCCAGGAGGGTTGTGGTGTACGGGCCGTCCTTGAGGTGCAGGAACCTGACGCGCGCCCCGAGCCGGGAGATCAACTCCACGGCGGAAGCGCCACCGACCTCGGCCCAGAAGGTGTCGAGTTCCAGGACGACGTCCTCGTCCAGCGCCTCCGCGAAGACTTCGAGGCCGGTCCTGCCGTCGAAGTCCTGACGGACCTCGTGGTCGTGGTTGTGGTACCCGATGGTGATGCCTGCGTCCCGGGCAAGCCTCGCGACGCCGTTCAGACTCGCGGCCGCCGCTTCGATGTCCGCCCGCGTGGTCCAGCGCCGAGCGATGATGTGCGGTTCGATGAGCGTGCCGATTCCGAGCTCTGCTGCCATGCGGACAGCCGCGGAAGCGTTTCCATCGACGAGGCTCGCGTGTGCGCTGAGCGGGCGCAGCGGTGTCTCGGTCAGCGCACGCCGGTACGCGTCGCGGTACTGCTCGAACCTCCACAGCTCCACGTTCTCGAATCCCATCGCGGCAACGCGCGCGAGCGTCCCCGGGAGATCGGTCTCGATGGCGTTGCGCAGCGTATAGAGCTGCACTGAGTGCAGGCGCTCCGTCATCCGCGTTCTCCCGGGTCCGGTGCGAGTTCTCCCGCATGAGCCGTTGTCACCGTGTCGGCCAGGACGGCGAGCGCGTGGTCCACGGGTTCAACCGAAGAGGGCAGGTTGAGGAAGCCGTGCAGTACGCCGGGCACCGTGACATGCCGCACGGGTACGCCCGACTTCGCGAGTGCGGCCGCGAATGCCTCGCTGCTGGCGCGCAGGTCGTCGTACTCGGCGTCGAGCAGCAGGGTGGGACAGAGTCCGTCCAGGACGGCGCTCGCGGGGAAGGCGTAGCCGTGCGGATCCGGCGTGCCGCCCAGGTAGTTGGCCGTCATCTGGGGCACGTCCTCCGGCAGGATCCGGACCATGCGCGGCAACGGCGCGAATGCTTCGGCCAGTGCCGGCGCGAGGGGCGGGGAGACGGAGTGCATGGTCGCATAGGCCAGTACCAGGGTGGCGGGCAGCCAGTTGTCGTCGTCCCGCAGGCGAAGTACGGCTCCTGCGGCGAGGTTCGCCCCCGCGCTCGCGCCACCGACGGTGATCCGCGCCGGTTCGATGCCGAGCTCCGCGGCGATATCGCGCACCCATCGGACGCCCGCCACGACGTCGTCGTGCGGCACCGGATACGTCACGCCGTCGACCGCGAGCCGGTAGTCCACGCTCACGACCACGGCGTCGGCCCTGGCGCACACCTCGCGGGCGGTCCAGTCGGCCTCGTGCATGTCGAGATCGCCGAAGACCCATCCGCCGCCGTGCACCCAGACCAGGCCGGGGCGAGGCCCCCGCGGTGCTGACGGCGGCCGGTAGACGCGGACGGCTATCGGGCCGTGCGGGCCGGGAATGCTCTCGTCGCCGGTTTCGACGGAGGGCAGTGCCGGTGCCGCCTTCCAGGTCCGGTATTCCTGAAGGCGCGGTTGCACAGCCGGATCGGCGAGTGTCTCGCGCCAGGAGGGGAGACCCTCGATCAGGCTGAGCCGGGCGGAGATGCTGGGATGCAGGGTCATCAGGTCAGGTCTCCAGGGGTGCGGGGAATCGGGTGCAGCGCGCGCAGGCGGGAGGCGGTGGGGGATGTCCGCTCGGCCGCGTGGCCGGCCGGATTTGCCGGGTGGGCAGGCCTACTTCACGCTCCCGGCGGCCAGTCCGGAGCGCCAGAACCGCTGAAGGACGAGAAACGCGACGATCAGAGGGATCACCGAGAGGAACGCGCCGGTGATGGTGATGTTGTAGGGGATGCCTTGGTTCACCCCTTCTCGCCAGTTGGCCAGCCCGACGGTGACCGGCTGGAGTTCGTCGCTGTTGAGCATGAGCAGGGGCAGCAGGTAGTTGTTCCAGATGCTGACGAACTGGAACAGGAAGATGGTGACCAGCGCGGGCGACATGATCGGCATGGCGACCCGCCAGAAGATCCGGGCCTCGCCGGCACCGTCGAGTCGCGCGGCTTCGATCAGTTCGTCCGGTACCGACGCTCCGGCGTAGATGCGTGACAGGTAGACCCCGAACGGGCTGACGACGCTGGGCAGGAAGACGGCCCAGTAGGTGTTGACGAGGTGGACCTGACTGAACATCAGGTACAGGGGTAGCGCGAACATGACGTCCGGGATCAGGACGGCGCCGAGGATGACGTTGAAGGTCAGGTCCCGACCGCGGAAGGGGTACTTGGCCAGCGCGTACCCGGCCATGGCGGACAGCGTCGTGCTCACCGCCGCACCGCCGATGCTGTAGAGGGCGCTGTTCAGCAGCCACCGGGCGAAGATGCCGTCCTGTTCCCGGAAGACGTCACGGATGTTGGTCCACAGGTCGAAATGGGAGAACCACAGCCCGTTCGTGGTGAACAGGTAGCCGCTGTTCTTCGTCGCGGTGACCAGCAGCCACCAGACCGGGATGAGCGTGTACAGGGCGAAGAGCGCCATGACCGCGAACACGCCCGCCCGGCCGGCCAGCGATGACGTACGCAGTCGGCCGGGAGGCCCGGCGGCGGCACGTGTTGCGGAGGGAGTGACGGTCGTCATGCGAAGGTGCCCTTCCGCTGGGTGAACTTGAGGAAGCCGAACGACAGCACGAAGGTCAGCAGGGCGAGGATGACCGACTGGGTGGCCGCGTAGTTGTAGTTGTTGATGTCCGCCGACTGCTGTGTCGCCAGGATCGGCGTGTAGGTCGGGGAGACGGTCGGGGCGACCTGGCTCAGCACCGCGGGCTCGTTGAACAGCTGTGCGGTACCGATGATGGAGAACACCGTGGTGAGGATCAGCGCCGGCCGTACCGCGGGAATCTTCACGTGCCAGGCGACGCGCCACCCGGAACAGCCGTCCATCACGGCGGCTTCGGTGAGTTCGCCGGGGATCGCCTGCAAGGCCGAGTAGATGATCAGCATGTTGAAGCCGGTCCAGGCCCACGTCATCATGTTGCCGATCGAGGCGAGCACGAGGTCGCCGGACAGGAAGTTAACATCGAGCCCGACATGCCGCAGAGCGGCGGTGAACGGGCTGACGCTCGGCGCGTACAGGAACGACCACATGATCGCGGCGATCACGCCCGGCAGCGCGTAGGGCAGGAAGTAGATCTGCCGGAAGAACTTCTTGAACACGGCGCCACGCGAGTCCAGCAGCAGCGCCAGCAGGAGCGCCAGGCCCAGCATCACCGGCACCTGCACGATGCCGAGCGTGAACACCCGCAGGAACGACGACATGAACCGGCTGTCGTGCAGAGCCGTCACGTAGTTGTCGAACCCGGCGAAGACAGTCGTCGACGGACCCAGTCCGAGGCCGCTGCGGTGCGTCCTGAAGAAGCTCTGGTACACCGCGTAGCCGATCGGTGCGAGCATCATCGCCGTGAACAACAGCCCGAACGGTGCCAGGAAGAGCACCGCGGAACGAGTGTGGCCACGGCCGGGGATTCGCTTCGCTGCCGAGCCGGCGATGGGGTGGGCGAGAGCGTCGTCAGGCGTTCTTGTCGCCATGCCTGCTCCTTGCTGAAGTGGTCCCGTGAAGTGAGGGACCGACTGGTCATGGGTGCTGGTCGGGCTGGTCGTCGCCCTGCGGGGGCGCGGGCGGTGGTGGCACGAGGGAGGGACGGACGCTCGCGTGTCGAGGGCAAGGGCGTAAAGCCGCGGCTCCGGCGCCCGGCAGGTGAGGAAGGCCGCCGGGCGCCCGACGTCGTTCACCGCGCGCGTCACTTCCCGACGCTCAGCCCCTGGCTCTTCATGGCCGCGACGGTGCTGTCCTGTACGGAGGTCACGGTCTTCGGGATGGTGCCCTGCCCGGCTCCGGCCTTCTTGAGCCCGTCCTTCATGTCGGACTGAACCTGGCTCATCGTCGGGCCCCACACCCAGCCCGTGCTCGTGTTCGCGGCCGCTGTCCTGAACACGTCGTAGATGTTCTGTCCGCCGAAGTACGCCGACGGCTGGTCCACGGCAGGCAGCTGCTGTCCGCTCGTCGCGGCCGGGTAGATACCCGTGTTCTTGATCAGACTGGTGACGCTGTCGTTGTCGGTGCTCATCCAGGTCGCGAACTCCGTGGCTTCCTTCGGGTGCTCGCAGCCCTTGAGCACCACGGTCGCCGAGCCTCCGCGGTTACCGGCCGCCTCCTGCCCGGCGGACCACTGGGGCATGGGCGCCACGGCCCACTTGCCGGACAGCTCGGGCAGGTTCTTGGAGATGAGCGGAGCCGCCCACACGGCGCTGACGAGCGACAGCAGCTGCCCGTCCTGCACCTTCTTGAACCAGGCCGTGTCCAGCATCGGGTCACTGGTGACCAGCTTCTTGTCCAGCAGGCCCTGCCAGTACTGCGCGACCTTGCTCGTCTGAGGGTTGTCGATGGTCACCTGCCACCGGTCGTTCGCAGTACCGAACCACTTGCCCCCGGCCTGCCAGGTCAGTGCCCCCAGGTCATAGGCGTCCTGCGGCGTGGTCGTCAGGTAGGCCGAGGGGTTGGCGCTGTGTACCTTCTGCGCGGCCGCGGCGAAATCGTCCCAGGTCTTCGGCGGCGAGATCTTGTACTTCTTGAACAGGTCGGTGCGGTAGTACATCGCCATGGGCCCGGTGTCGACGGGGATGCCGAACACCCTGTCGCCGACGCTGGACATCTGCCAGGTCCACGGCACGAACTTGTCCTTGGCGGAGTCGGCGTACTGGGAGATGTCCTCCAGCGCGCCGGTGGCGATGAAGTTCGAGAGGGTGTCGTAGCCCACCTGACCGAGACAGGGTGCGTTGCTGGCCTTCACCGCGTTCTGCATCTTGGCGTAGCCGCCGATGCTGCCCGCCGGGATCTGGCTGTACTTGACCTTGATGTCGGGGTGGGACTTGTTCCACAGCGCCACGGACTTGTCGAGGCCGACCGCCGCCCCCCAGAACTCCACCGTCACCGGCTTGCCGCCGGAGCTCGAACCGCCCGAGTCGCCGGACCCGCTGCAGGCGCTGAGCGTGACGAGCGAGGCAACGGTCAACATGACCCCGGCCCCCTTCACCCACCGTGAAGCCATGGGAACTCCTTCCGTCGGCCGTCCGCCTTGCGGAGCTTGCCGGTTGATCTGCGAGCGGCGTGTCGCGCACGGAGTCGTTGGTGAGCTTCCCGTCATCGGGGACTCATCCCTACGAACACTGCCGAACGGCTTGCGATTGGGGTTTCACTTGAGGTGTGCGCCAGCCCTTGTTGGCCCGTCTGGCCTACGTGATGCGCTGGCCCCGCGAAGCAGGGTCCGAGGCTCGGAGTGCTTGCGTTCGAACCGAGCGGCCCACTCTGAAGTGCGAAGCGAGTCTCAGTTGCGTCGACTATGGGGCCGGGTGCGCCGCCTGTCAACGCTTCCTCGTCGACTTTTGGTAAAGAGCTTGGCTCGTCACTGAACCTCTTTCATCCTGAATAGTCGCAGGTCAGTAGTACGTGGATGGCTTGGACGGTGCGGCTGATGCGGCGGGTGGAGGAGCGTGCTCTGCGCATGATGTGCCAGGACTTGAGCCGGGCGAAGGCGCGTTCGCCGGGGGCTCGGAGTCGGGCGTGGTCGCGGTTGAACTGCTGGTAGTGCTCGGGCTGTTCGCTGTGGTGGTAGTACGGGGTGCGGAATGTGGCGCCGGCACCCTGGTAGGCGCGGTCCGCCAGCACGAGGATCTGCCGGGTCAGACAGGCCTGGACGATGCCGTGGGCGCGGGCCGCGGTCAGGTCATGTGTGCGGCCTGGTGTCGCGCGGGAGAACCACAGTGGTGTGCCGTCAGAGCGGGAGATGACCTGCACGTTCATGCCGTGCTTCTTGTGTTTCTGCGAGTAGTACGGCTGATCGGCGCGGACGCGGTCGGTGGGGATCAGCGTGCCGTCAACGATGATGTGGTCGCCCTCACCGAGGCCGGTGAGGGCTTCATGGAGGCCTGGGGCCCAGGAGGCCAGCACCTCCAGGGCCTCGTCCACGTAGCGCCAGGCGGTGGCCTGCGATATCGCGAACCCGGCGCCGAGCTGGGCGAACGTCTCGTTCTTGCGCAGGTGGACAAGCGTGAGCAGTGCCTGGTCGAAGCAGCCGAGCTTCCGCCAGCGGGTGTTACGCGCGCGGCGGTGCTCGTACAGCAGCCAGGCAACGTGCTCAACGAGCTCATGCGGGACGTCGAGAGTGGCAGGATACGGAACCAACAGGGCCCCTTCGGTCGCCGGTGTGCTGAGTGGAATCACCACGCCAACGACGAGGGGCCCTGCCTCGTCACCACACCCACTGACCAGCCCTTTTCACCCGTCAGTACAGGATGAAAGAGGTTCACTGAAAGAGTTGCTGGGCAGCACGGAGTTCGGGACCTCTGTGACGCACTCGAGATCTCCGAGAGTCAATGTATGGGCGTTGTCGGTCAGGCCGATATGTGATCGAAATCGAGGAGGGCAGTGCTAAAGCGCTTTGATGACGTGCGTAAAGCGGCGCAGACCCTCTTCGAGTGCCGCTTCGTCCGTGGCGAAGGACAGGCGTACGTGTCCCTCGCCCGACGGGCCGAATTCGGACCCGGCGCGTACGAGCACGCCTCCGTCGGCGAACCGTTGCACAAGTTCGACGGAGGACAGGGCGCTGTCGATACGGGGGAATGCGTAGAACGCCCCGAGAGGCCGGACGACGCTCACCGCGTCGAGACCGTCGAGGTGCCGCATGACCAGATCTCGGCGGTGCTGGAAGGGCGCCGAGAGTGCGTGCAGATCCTTGTCGGGAATGCGTAGCGCCTCGATGGCCGCGTCCTGGACGAAGGTGTTCAGAGGCCCGTTGATCGTCCGGTGGACGAGGTTGATCTTTTCGGCGACAGCGGGGGCGGCGCAGATGAAACCGATGCGCCAGCCGGTCATCGAGTACGACTTGGAGAACGTGCCGGAGAGCACCACGCGGTCCTGCACGGAGATCAGTTCGGATGCCGAGGTGAACGCGATGCCGTCGAAGATGATGTCGCTGTATGCCTCGTCCGACAGGAGGTAGAGGTCGGGGTGAGCGCGCAGAATGGCACCGACTCCTTCAATATCGGCTTTGGAGAACACCATTCCGGTGGGATTCACGGGATTGCACAGGATGAGCATGCGGGCACCGGGTGCCGCCGCCGCGAGTTTGCGCAGGTCGATCGAGCCGTCAGGGCGCGTGGAGATCCACTCGACCTCGGCCCCTGCCATGGCTGCGTGGTCCGCGTACAGGGAGTAGGTCGGTTCGGGGAGCAGCACTCGATCGCCCGGGTTCAGCAGAGAGAGGACGGTGGCTGCCAGGCCGGCGCTGCCTCCGTGAGTGACAACGACATTCGCCGGTTCGACCCCCGGGCCCTGGAAACGCGCCAGGTGGGAGGCGATTTCCTGACGGAGATCCGGAGACCCCGTGATCTGCGAGTAACGAGTGCGACCGGCGCGCAACGCCCGGACGGCGGCCTCCACCACTGGCAGCGGCGTGTTGCTGTCCGGCTCACCCATGGCCAGGGATATGGCGCCCGGCACCGAACCGCCCAGCGTTTTGGGCCGCCTCGACGCTGCTCTGATGCGTTCCGGGAGGGAAGTGGCCGTTCGGGAGGGGAGGGCGCTCATCCGATCTCCAGGGAGTCACGATGGATGTAAAGTGCGAGAACATTCTCACATCGTGATGAGCGGTTCAAGGGTGGGGACGCGGCTGGATCGGCCGGAGGTAGGTGGTTGCACATGCCCGAGCGGGTCCGCGGTGGGCGCGCTGCCTGCGCGCTGTGGTCCGGTGGGCAGGCCTGAAGCCCACCGCAGACGCCGTGGGAGGTTGGTTCCTGGTACTGAGGGGCGGCCCCCGCCGGGAGCCGCCCCTCACCGGCTGCCGATCGTGCGCCTCAGGCGCCTGCCCAGCCTTGGAGAGCCCCGTAGTAGGCCGCCGTCAGACGGCTGATCGCTTCCTCCTCCGGGAGGCCGGTGCTGATCAGGTCCAGGATCTCGCGTGGATCGAACATGGCGTTGTACAGGAACAACGCGTGATCGAAATGATCATCCGGCACGTCCAGGTGCCGCATCACACTGCGAATGGGGCGCTCCCAGGCGTCCCGGACCGGGGTGATCACCTCGTCGTTGCCGCGCAGGCGGGTGAGGAACCCCGTGCGCGACCGGATCTGGACCATGGCGGGGCCGTAGCTGCGGACCAGACGAGCCCATTCCCGCACCACGTCCTCGAACAGGGCCGGGCCGGTCTTGGGGCAGTCGTGGCTGTAGTTGCGCAGCTGGACGATCACGCCGAGCAGGTAGGCCTTGAGGAGCTCCTCGACCGACGGGAAGTACCGGTAGGCCGTGGCCAGCGACAGGTTGGCTCGCTCCGCGACGACCGCCATGGTCATCGCGCCGGGCTCGGTCCTGAGCGCTTCCCCCACGGCCTCCAGGAGCTTGCGCCGGTTGCGGACCGCGTCGCGGCGCATACCGCGCCCAGCACCCTGTTCCTCGTTCTTGACCGTCAGGGGGAGCCTCCCGGGATGCCTCATCGCAGAGAGGTGTCTCACCTCTGGGCAAGACGATAGTGACGTCCGTCCGAGTCGCTCAAGCGGCGGAGCCTCGCCCGGTGCCGGGATGTGCATGAATGGCTCTGCTGATCTTCCTCGGTGTCCCCCGGGCCTCTGGCCCGGAGGGCTGGGCGAGCGGATCTCAACGCGGGAGGATCGTCACCTCGGCCCGGTTGAAGCGGGAGCTGTCACCCCTGGTGTGGAACGGCATGTCGTCAGGGCTGGGGCCCGTACTCGACGTGTCGGCGTGCGGCGAGTACTGCTGGTGCGGGTTGCCGGTGCCCAGTACGAGGGGAAGCGTCAAGCGCCCCTGGGCGTCGGTGGTGGCCGACCGCGCTGAAGCGCCCTCGTGGTCGCGGACGGTGACGCGATACCGCGTGCCCGGGCGAGCCAGTGAGGGCGTCCGTACGGTGGCCGAGCCGTTCCCGACCACCGTGAAGCGGCGCTGGCGCGCAACGTTCAGTGCGCTGAACTCGGTGACTTCCCGCCGCATCCGTACGGTCCAGTCGTAGGCGCTGTACTGCGGCCTAATCGACGAGAAGGTGAACGACCGGGGAGTGGCGCGGTGCCGCGAGTGGCGGGCGAAGTAGGCCTTCAGGTGCGGTATCCAGGCGCGGAGGTCGGCCTGCCAGTAGGGCCATGTGTGGCTGCCGGGTCCGTAGTCGTGCCACCGGTGCCGGATGCCGAGATCCAGCAGGCGCTCGTGGAAGGACACGTTCTCCTGCTGGATTCTTTGTTCCGTAGGGTCCACGGCCTCGCCGTCGTGCCGGGGCCGGCCGTTGCCCGTGTACAGGGACACGTCCGTGTGGGCCAGATTGGCCGCCAGGTCCCAGGGGTTGTCCCCGCGCCAGCGGACTTCCTGCGTCGCCCACGGGCCCCAGAGGGAAGGGTGGAGCTGCTCGATGATGGTGCGCATCTGGACGTTCTGGTGGTCGACGTCTCCGGAGAACGAGCCGACGGCACCGAAGAGGTCGGGGTGCCGAGCGGCGTACGAGACGGCCCCGAACCCGCCCATCGACAGTCCGGCGGCAGCCCGGGCCCCGCGCTCGGGGATCGTGCGGTAGTGCTCGTCCACCCAGGGGAGGAGCCTGTTGATGTGGAAGGTCTCCCACATCGGCCGGCCGCGGTGGCCGTTGTTCCACCAGTCGGCATACCACTCCGTGGAGCCGGCGTCCGGCATCACCACGATCGTGGGCAGGCCGGCCGTGATCTCCTCTGCGGCACCGTCCTGTGTCCAGCTCGAAGCGCTCTGCCCGCCACCGTGGTAGAGGTACAGGACGGGGTAACGGCGCCCCTTCTGCGCGTCGTAGCCGCGGGGGAGAAGTACGCGCACCTCGGTCGTGCCGTCGAGAGCGGACGAGGTGAAGGTCAGCTCGCTGAGCCGCGGCGAGAGTCGCTTCTTGTTCACCAGCGCGATGCCGGTATCGGTGCGGGTTGCCGCGGCTGCCCCGGCTGTCCGGGCTGCCTCGGCTGTCTGGGCGGGAGGGTGACTGCATCCGAAGACCATCACCGCGCCCAGAGCGAGTGTCGCGGGGATCCTCACGCGCCTGCCGTTCAAGATGGTCCGTCTCCTTGTAGTCATGCTTCGCTTCTCTGTCCGTGCCGGGCTCGCGGCGCCCGGGGACACGGGACGGCGGCTGTCTCCGGGGTCGGCGTGCCGCCGTCCCGGTGTTCGGCGATGATCGGGGGCGCGGCGTCCGTGGATGTCGTAGCCGCGCGCTGGGACGTCTCCGTGACCCGCCGCCGTCGATGCCGCCGCGGCATCTGGCGTCGTGCGCTCAAGCCGCTTCGAGACGGGTCGGCCGACCAGGCGCGAGCACGCTCATGGCTCGCCTGGTCGCCGACAAGGAGCCGGATCCCGGTCTCGCCGGTGCGCGGGCACACAGGTCGGCCGCGCCCGGAGGAGCCTCGGCGGCCTTCAGCGGGAGCGTCGCCGGGGTCTTCGATACGTGTCGGCAGGGTGCTCGTCGACGAAGGCATGCCCGATCCGATCGATGCCTTGGTCGCCTGCGCCTTCGGATGTGCCGTACCCGGGGAAGTGTTCGCCGGCCTCCGCCACGCCGGGTGCGGTCGGGGTCGCGCGCCGACGAGGCGGGCGGAGAGCCGGGCGGCCGGCTCGGGGCCTTCGCCGCAGACCGGTACCGGACGAAGTCACATCGTGGACCGTGCTCGGGGCGGGCGCGGCGGCGTCGGCCAACGGCGCGGATGCAGCGGATGTCTCGGCCGGGGTGCGAGCCTCGGATGGCCGAGAGCGAGGCATGTGAGGTCTCCTTGACTGCGCGTGCGCGATCGGCGAACCGATCACCTCAATCTCGAAATTAGATTCGTATTTCGAGATTGAGGTGGACGCTAGCACACGGTTTCAGTCGCATGGAAGTTCTCAGGCCTCGTCGTCGACCACCCCTGCGAGGAAGGCCTCGATGCCTGTCGACACGTCCACCGCGCCCGGGTTGTACAGCCACTGCATCTGAAGTCCGTCGATGGATGCGATGAGCAGGTTCGCGAGGACCTCCGGCCTGGTGTCGACCTTCAGGCGTCCGCGACCGCGCAACTCGGCGAAGATGCGGGTCAGGTGCAGGCGCAGGCTGTCGTAGCGGGCCCGGTACAGCTCGTGAGCGGGATGCCCGTCGGCTGTGGCCTCGCTCGAGATGATGCTGTGCAGCTGGATCAGTCCGGGTCGGGCCTTGTTGGCGTGTACGACCCGCAGTTGAGTCTGCAGAACATCCAGGTCATCGGCTTCCCGGACGATCGCGGCCGTCTCCCGCTCGTGTGCGGCGAGTACTTCGACCAGCAGTTCCGCCTTGCTGCCGAAGTGGTGCAGCAGGCCGGTCTGGCTGATGCCGGCTCGCTCTGCGATGTCCTTCATGGTGGCGCCGTGGAAGCCTCCGGCGCCGAATGCCTCGACGCAGGCGTCGAGGATCTTCTGCCGCACCTCCGCGGTCTTCGCATAGGACCCCCGGGGGCCGCGGGCCCCGCTGCTCGCTGCCTTCGCCTGCTTTGTCACGGGTCGAGCATAGAGCGGTGCCTTGCCCCTGCCTTAATTCATCAACGTGCTTCTGTTTTAGCGTGGCGAGGCGGCGAGGTCGCCGCCCGGACGACCTCCTAGTAGGTGACCACCGCACGGAAGCGGACGGCGCCCTTGGCGACCTTGTCGACCACCGTGGCCACCTCCTCCTTCGGGAACGTCTCGACCATGGGGGTGACCTTTCCCGCGGCGGCGAGGTCGAGGGCCTCCCGGAGGTACTGCGGCCCGTTGTGGGTGGAACCGATCACCTGCATGCGAGTGCCGATGAACGGAAGGCCCCTGCCGGAGGGCGGGACGGTGAAGGGGGCGGTGGGGTCGATGCCCGACAGGACCAGTCGCCCACCGGGCCGCAGGCCCGGCAGCGCCTCCGCCGCGGCCGGATAGGACGTGCCGGTCGCCAAGATGACGTCGGCGCCGCCCGCTGCGCGCAATTCGGCGCCGTTCGCCACGACCTCGTCCGCGCCCAGCCGCCGTACCACGTCGTGTTTGTTCGGCGAGCTTGTCATCGCGATCGTCTCGAGGCCGCAGGCGTGCGCGAACTGCACCGCCAGATGGCCCACCGCGCCGATGCCGAGCACGGCGACCCGCTCGTGCGGCTGAGGCTCCCCGGCGCGCAGGGCGGACCATCCCGTGTAGCCCGCGCACAGCATGGGCGCGGCCAACTCGAAGGGGAGCCCGTCGGGCAGGAGTACGGTCTCGTCGGCGCCCACGACCATGTACTCGGCATGTCCGCCCTGCACGCTGAAACCGGTCGTGGTGGGTGCCGCGCACGCGAAGGCGGCCTGCCCGGTCACCGGCAGGCCCAGACGGCAGTAGTCGCACCGTCCGCAGGCGGCCCGGACCCAGTGGGTTCCCACCCGGTCACCGACGCGGCGCGTGGTGACCCCCGGCCCGACCGCGACGACCTCGCCCGCCGGCTCGTGTCCGGTGATCGCCGGGTCGACCGAGGGGAACCGGATCGCCCCGGTGGTGGCCAGGACGTCGTTGACGCATACGCCGGAGGCGCGCACCCGCATCAGCACCTCGCCGGGCCCCGGCTGTGGAGTGGGCACCTCGCGCAGTTCCCACCTGCCGTTGACCGCGGGTATCACGGCTGCCTTCACGAAGTTCACCTTTCTTGTGCGACGGATGAAAGGAGGGCGCGGATGTCGTCGATGACCGACGGCGCAGGAGGTACGCGCGCGTCACGACAGGATCACAGCGTGCTGACGTCGGTGCGACGGCGGTCCTCCTTCATGGGCAGGGAGGTGACGGTGGCGCGGAGCTCGCGCTGGGCGGTGCCGGGGTTCCCCCACAGCACCGTCACCTCGGTGCCCGGTGCCGCCAGGTCGCGATCGATGACGCAGAGGGAGATGGTGCGGCGCAGGTGCGTGCTGTACGTGCGGGAGGTCGAGACGCCTACCGGGCGTCCGTTGACCAGCACCTGGTCGAGGCTGGCGCCGATCTTGCGCGGCATCTCCATGGGTTCGGGCACCGGGCCGTCGCCGAACTGGGAGGCGAACAGGGCGATCACGTCCTCGTTGTTCCAGTGCAGGCCTGCCAGGTGGCGCGCCGGGCCGCCTTCGGCCGCCTCCGCGGCCAGCGCGTCGCGTCCGATGAAGTCGTGGGAGGTGAGGGCTCCGCGACGGCCCCAGCCGAGCTCACCGGGGCGGCGGAAGAACTCCGTCACGTCGGTCGGGACGAAACTGCCGTCCGGCATCCCGCGGGGAAAGAGCCTGGGCGCCCCCGGCGTGATGATCGACGAAGGCAGGTAGTCGATGCCGACGGTCGCGATGCCCGCCTCGATGTGGGCCACGAGTTGGGAGCGCATCCCCAGTTGGCGGATGCCGTGCTCGGCCCCGGCCTCGACGACCGCCGTCCAGACCGCGTTGGCGTCGTCGGCGGACCCGTGCAGTTCGTACCCCAGCTCCCCGGAGATCCCCGAGCGCAGAATCCGCACGGGGATGCCGCTGATACTGGTCATGCGGCTCCGGTTGAAGCCGATGTCGCGCAGGCTCTCGCCGGTCGCGGCCTCGAGTGCGAACAGCGACGTCGGCCCCTGGATCTCGAAGATGAACATGTCGGGGCTGATCACCTCGCTCTTGGCGTCCCAGTCGCCCTGGTCGATCTGCCAGGCGGTCCAGTCGACGCCGCCGCCGCTGTAGACGAACTCCTCCTCGGCCACCCGGTACAGCAGGCCCTCGGAGGCGATGTGGCCGCGTTCGTCCAGCTGGACGTGATGCTTGATCTGGCCGGGCTCGAAGCGTGACAGGTTGTTCATGCCGATGCGGGTGAGCGCGGTCAGGGCCTCGGTCCCGTGGACGCGGAGCTTGCCGATGGCCGACCAGTCGCCGATGTAGCACGACCGCACATGGGCCAGGCTCTCCTCGCCCCAGTTGGTGTACTCGTACGGGATGAAAACGGGCGTCCAACGGAAGAGCAGACCCTTGACGTTCGCCTCGTCCTGCGCGGCGGCCGCCGGGCTGAACACCGCCGGCCGCTCCACGTCGAAGGGACGGTCGGCCAGTTCCAGCAAAGCCTGGTAACGGGCGCGCTGCCGGTCGATCAGATGCTCCATGAAATTCCTCCGGCGGTGATGGTGGTACGGCACCTCTGACCCGGAGTTATTTCGCCGGGAAGCTGTCATTTCGCTGAGCGACATACTCACGAGAAGGATGGACGGCGCGGCCTGTGCCGCTGCGTCGGCAGGCGACGACTACTTGGCCCGGTCGGCGGCCGAGGGGTCTGGCCGTCGATACGCCGCCCTGGTCACGCGGTCAGGTCGTCACGTCGCCGACTTCCAGACCCTTCAGCTGCTCCAGGTAGGACGCCATCAATTCCATGGAGAAGCCGCCGTTCAGCCGGAGGGCGAAGTTGTAGAGCAGGAAGGGGTGGACACCGAGCTGGAACAACTCGCGGATGTCGGTCCTGGCCAACGCCTCGCGCTCCTGGTCGGTCAGGTCGCGGTCGGCGAGGGCGGCCTCCGGGACTTCCTTCAGCTGCTTCGCCAGGTCGCCGTCGGCGGCGACCTCCCACAGCACCCGGTTGGTTGCGTACCGGCTCATGGGGCCACCACCTCCGATGCGGGGGCGGACGCATGGTCACCCCAGGCCAGGAAACCGGTCGGCGGGGCGAAGGTGCTGGCTACCTTCTCGGCGTAGTCCGGGGTGACTCCGCCCACAGCGCCGAGCGCGAAGAGGAAGTCGAGGAATCCAGGGGTGCCGCTGCCGATCGCTGCCAGCGACTCGTAGGTGGTCTCCTTGATCAGCGACTCGGTGTCACCGGCGGTGATCTGCTCCCATACCCGTTTGTCCCACTCTGTCTCCGGCTCGGTCTGGAACCGAGCCATGGCCGGGTTGCCGATCGCGTTGGACAGGTGCCCGCTGGCGATGATCGCCACCCGCAGGTCGGCGGGGTGCGCCTCCACCATCTCGACGATGGCGGCGCCGAGGTCGTAGAAACGACGACCGGTGGCCACCGGCGGAGCCATCACGTTGGTGAAGATCGGAACGACCGGTAGGTCCTGCTCGGGCCTGAGGAAGCTCAACGGGACGGTGAAACCGTGGTCGAGCAGGAAGTCATCGCTGTAGGAGAAGTCGATCCCGCGCTCGAAGCCACCGCGCAGTAGGTGCCGCGCGATGTCCCCTTCCAGGGCGGTGTCGTAGGACCCGATGCCGAACAGCTCCTGTTCGTGCGGGAACGGGCCACGCGCACGGACCGCCTTGCCGATCAGGAAGGTCGGCATGTTGTCGTAGAACCACTGGTTGAAGTGGTCACCGGAAACCACCACCAGCACGTCGGGCCGCGCGGCGGCGAGCCGTGTCCGCAGTTCCGCGAAATGGGCTATTGATCGCCGCAGCGGCTCGGGAGCCGCCGATCCGCCGGCGGCAACGCCGGGGAGCAGCGGGTCATGGGGAGTGCACAGCACTTGGACGACGCTGGCCATCGCTCACCTTTCAGCATGGAACCCTCCAGGCAGACCAGCCGTACAGAGGGGATCTCCACATTCGGTGGTAACAGCGTGAGCGGTGCGACGTCGTTGTGGAATAGCGGAACCGGTATGCGCACTATCCGCGGAGCGTATGGTCCGACGACGTTCGTCATGTGGGAGGGTGCGCGAAAGTCCGTGGCAGCTGAGGCCGCCCGGTGGAGCATGCCCACCAGCAGCTCGTCACCGAAGCGGGGCCGCAGCCGGCCAGGGCATTGCTGGTGGCCGACTGGATGAGCCCGACGACCTCGCCGGCCGGTGTGACGCACCGTTCCCCGGAGCAGCGCCACCAGCACCGGAGGGGACACCAGCACCGGGGGGACACCAGATCCTTTGACGCCGGCCCGTGACGCGAGCTGCCCCGAAGGGCGGACACGGCGTGTGGCCGGGTATTCATCCGGTCCATGGCTGCGATATGAAACCGCGTATTGGACGTGGCCCAGGCCACCCACAAGATGGTGCTGCACCACGGGAGTTCAGGGCATCCGCAGCGGAGCCGCCGGGACTCCCGGTGCTCACCGACGCTCGTTGGCATTCGGCCCGGACGTCTCTCATCGCCCTGCACCGATCTCCTCAACCTGCCCTGACGCACTCGGGAGTCCTGCCTTGACCAGCATCCAGAACGCGCTCATCGTCGGCGGGGGCATCGCCGGCCTGACCGCCGCGACCGCCCTGTCCCGTACCGGGATCTCCTGCGACGTCGTCGACCTGGCCGACGGTCCGGCCGGGGCCGCCATCTCACTGCTCAACCGGGCCGTCGACGGTCTCGCCGAGATGGGAGTCCTGGATCAGTGCCTGGACGAGGGGCTGGCGGTGTCCCCGCAGGACATCTTCGCCTACTTCGATGCGGCGGGGAAACCGGTGTCCACGCCGCCCATGCCTCCCGCACCGACGTCCGCTCTGCCGCACGGCATCCTCATCTACCGGCCTGCCCTGGCGAACATCCTCCGGCGAGCCGCGGAGGGGGCCGGCGCGAGCGTGCGGAACGGCGTGGGTCTCGCCGGGCTGCGGCAGACGGAAGACTCCGTCACCGCCACCCTCACCGACGGCTCGGAGCGGTCGTACGACCTGGTCATCGGCGCGGACGGCATCCGGTCGAAGACGCGTACGCTCATTCTGGGGGACCAGGTGACCCCGACCTACTCCGGCCTCACGATGTTCCGATGGGTCGCCGACGGGGTGCCGGACGTCGGCCCGATCGGGCACTACGAGTCGGAGCACCTCTGCGTGACCCGGCGGCAGCGGGACGGCGGCCTCTACCTTGCAACCGGCCGCGAGTTCCCGGAGCGCCCGCGGATCGACGCGGCACAGGCCCGGCAGATCGTCCGGGAGAACCTCCGCTCTTTCACCGCACCGCTGATGCGCGCGCTGGAGGAACGGCTCACGGACGACACGAAGATCATCGTCAACGACTACGACTGGCTGCTCGTGTCCGAGCCCTGGTACCGGGGTCGGATCCTGCTGATCGGCGACGCCGCGCACGCCACCACTGCCCACCTCGGTGCCGGCGGGGGTATGGCGGTCGAGGACGGCGTGGTCCTCGGTCAGGAATGCGCGGCCGGCGGCCCGCTCGAGGACGTGTTCAAGCGCTTCATGACACGGCGCTTCGAGCGGGCTCGCCTGGTCGTGCAGACCAGCGTCGAACTGGACCGCATGCAGCAGCGGGGAGAGCCGATCGCCGCCCAGAACAAGGTGCGGGGGCGGGCGATGGAGGCTCTGTCCAGCCCCTACTGAGCCCCCTGCTAAGCCCCCGTGCCCGGCACATGCGGACCGACAACCACGGGAGCCGGCGAGCATGACGATGCACGACCACCGGACCGGGCGTCGCCCCTGAGGGTGGCGCCCGGCGGTGCGCTCATCGACGCGCGCCTTCGTGCTCACCGGACTTCGACCCCCGGCGAAGCACCACGCTCACGTCACCGCCCGCTCACGACAGCCGCTTCCTTGCCCGTGGCCGAGGCCGGGCGGCGCGGACCGGCGGGAGCTGAAGGCCGGGGACGATCCGGTTGCGGATGGTGCCGATGCCCTCGACGGTCATCTCCACGACGTCGCCGGGCCGCAGCGGCGGCGGATCCGGGCGGCCACGGAGGCCCCACAGCTCGGCCAGGCAACCGCCGTTCCCGCAGGTGCCCGAGCCGAGGACGTCCCCGGCGCGGACCTCGCTGCCGCGGGATGCGTAGGAGACCAGCTCCTCGAACGGCCAGCCCATGTTGGACAGCAGGTCATGCCCGATCTCGGTGCCGTTCACGGAGACCCGCATCTCGAGGGACAGGAAGCCCTCGTCGTCCCGGTACGGCTCCAGTTCGTCGGCGGTGACCAGCCACGGGCCCAGAGTGCCGGCGAAGTCCTTGCCCTTGGCCGGGCCCAGGCCGACCTTCATCTCCCGGCGCTGCAGGTCGCGCGCGGACCAGTCGTTGAGCACCGTGTAGCCGAAGACGGCATCACGGGCCTGCGCCGGACTCAGCGACGCGCCGCCCCTGCCGACGACTGCGGCGACCTCGAGCTCGAAGTCGAGCAGCTGTGAGCCGGGCGGGACGGCGACGTCGTCATGGGCACCGACAAGCGCGTAGGGGTTGGTGAAGTAGAAGGTGGGTGCCTCGTACCACTCCGGCATCACTCCGCCGTCGGTCATGCTCCGCACCACCCCCTCCACGTGCTCCTCGAACGCCACGAAGTCCCGCACGGTGGGCGGGGCGAGCGGCGGCAGCAGCCGGACGCCGTCCACCGGCACGGCCCGTGTCTCCAGCGCCGTGCCGCCGGTCTCCAGCGCGGCCGGCAGCCCCGCACGTACGAGGTCGAGCACCGTCGTCCCCTCCGGGAGGGCGTGCAGCCCCGCCTCGGAGACGACACCCGAAAACGTTCTGCCCTGGGACTCCCAGGTCGCGAACTTCATCGACCCGAACCGGCGAGGTGGAGGGGCGGCGGAGCGAGCGTGTTCGACGGACGTCGGTCGACGATGACGTCGTGCACCACGGGCACGGTGGGCTCCTTACCCGTCATTTGACGGCGAGGGGGTTGACCGGTGCGCCGACGGCGCCGGTCACGGGCAGGGGGGCGGCCACGAGAAAGAACTCGTAGACGCCGTCGGCGGCGCAGTCGGCCGCCAGGGTGTCGAGGTCCCACATCTCCCCGAGGAAGAGGCCCATGTGCGGGATGGCGACCTGATGCAGCGGCTGGAAGGCGACATCGAACTCGTTGGGGCGAACCTCGAAGCCCCAGGTGTCGGTGGCGATGCCGGCGATCTCGGAGGAGTGCAGCCAGTCGGCCGTGGCGAACGACAGACCGGGGGCGGGACCGCCCGCGTAGTCGCCCCAGCCGTCGCCCGCGGCGATGGCGCGCCGGGCCCGGGTGAGCTGGCCGGTGCGCACCAGCAGCAGGTCGCCGCGGCCGACCCGGGCAGTGTCACCTTGCGCGGCGATGGTCGCCTCGAGGTGTTCGGCGGTGATGGCGAAGCCGTCCGGCAGTTCGCCCTCGGCTCCGATCGCCCTGCCGACGTCGAGCAGCACACCCCGGCCGGCGATCCTGTCGGCCACGGTCTCGATGCCGGTGAGCCTGTCTCCCTCGCTGGTCACCACCTGTGAGGCGCGGCGTCCGTTGTAGGCGGTGCCGTGGTCGAAGATGTGGCCGAGGCCGTCCCACTGGGTGGAGGCCTGCAGCGGCATGAACACCACGTCGTCAGCGCCGCCGAGCCCGTGTGGGAACTCCGCCGGGCCGAATTCTGCGTCCAGGCCGGAAGAGAGCATGCTGTGCACCGGGTTGGTGCGCCGCCGCCACCCCTTCTGCGGACCTTCCGCGTCGAAGCGCTGGGCCAGCGAGAAGCTCACGCCGCGGCGGGCCAGCTGCGCGCCCTGTGCCCGTTTGGCCTCGTCGAGGAAGTTCAGCGTGCCGAGGACGTCACCGGCGCCCCAGCGGCCCCAGTTGGAGACGCGCTTGGCTGCGGCCGCGATGGCCCCTTCGGGATCGGAGCGGTCGAACGTGGTCACAGGTCTTCCTCCGTGGAGTTCCGATCAAGAATCGGCAGCAAGGGCATCGGGGCTTCGTCACGAGTGCGCGGTTCCCACCGTCGGGATCGGACCCAGGAGGCGGGCGGCGTTGCCACCGCGGATGGCGTCGGTCGTGGCCTGGTCGAAGCCGGCCGCCTCCAGTCGGTCGACCGGGTCGACCACGCCCATGTCGAAGGGGTAGTCGCTGCCGAGGGTCACCTGACTCGCGCCCATCGAGCCGACCAGGTGCCGCAGCTGCTCGGTGGTGTAGACCAGCGAGTCGACGAAGGTGCGGCGCAGCAGCGCGGACGGCGGCTCGGCGGTGGTGTGCGCGTCGGAGCGGGCCGCCCAGGCGTGGTCGGCGCGGACCATGTAACCGGCCAGGTAGCCACCGCCGTGCGCGGACCAGATCTTCAGCCGCGGGTGCCGCTCGAGCAGTCCGGAGAACACGATCCGGGACAGCGCGAGAGCGGTTTCGGTCGGGTTTCCCACGCTGTTGAACAGGTAGTAGGCGTTCAGCCGCTCGCCGAGGGTGCAGCCCCAGGGGTGGATGAGCACGGCGGCGCCCAGTTCCTCGGCGGCCGCCCAGAAGTCGGCCAGCGACGGGTCGTCGAGTTCCCGGCCCGGCCCGGCGGAGGTCGAGATCTGCACCCCCCGCATACCGAGGTCGCGGACCGCTGTCACGAGCTGCCCGACCGCCAGGTCGGGGTGCTGCAGCGCTACGGCTCCGATCGGAAGGAGCCGAGTCGGTTTCTTCGCGCACAACGCGGCGATGCCCTCGTTGCCCACCGCGACGATGCGGGAGGCCAGCTCCCGGTCGGCCCACGCATGGGGCAGCGGTACTGCGCTGACCGCCTGCACCTGCACACGCGCGGCGTCCATCGCGGCCAGCCGCAGCTCGAGGTCGACCAGCTTCGGCCCGAGCTCGGCGATCTGCTTCAGGTTCACCGCCAGGGACGCCCGGCCGAGGGTGGCCGCGTCGATCTCCCGCTGCCGTACCAGACCCGGCTGCCCCTCGATCAGCGCGTCGACGGCCGGTACGCCCGCATGGGCGTGCACATCGACGGTGGGCACGCTCACGGCGCCACCACCTCATCCATCCGAGCCGGCTCGGAGCGCTGATTCCAGCCGTTGTCCCAGCCGATCAACCTGTCCAGGGACACGGGCCCGGGGCGCGTGCGTTTCGGGGGTGTCGCTGAAGGCGACCGGGCACTCGCGGCGCAGACGGGTGTACTCGGCGTACCGCTCCGGTGAGCGGATCCCACTACCGAGGGAACGGCCCCTCGGTCCTCCTGGTACCAGTCCGGTTCGACATGCGTCTCGGCGGTGTACGACATGGTGCGCCTCGCTCTCCGGTGGATCTGAAAACGCCTGGGTGGGGCCGGCCGAGTCGGTCGGCCGGGCTCAGTCGGTCGGGAAGCGGCCGAAGTGGGGCTTGCGGCCCTGCAGGACCTCGGCGACGCAGCGGTTGCGCTGCCGTCCGAGGTAGGTGATCTCACTTTCGATGACGTCTCCGTCGTGCAGGAAGCGACCGTGGTGCTTGCCATTCCCGGGCGGAGAGCCCATGAAGATGATGTCCCCGGGCGTCAGCCGGACGTGCTCGGAGGCGTACGCCACGAACTGCGCCGGGTCGAAGATCATGTCGCCGGTCGGCCAGTCCTGCATGACCTGGCCGTTGACCTTCAACGTGGTCCGGATGGTGTCGTCGAGCGTGAAGAACTCTGCGGGCACGACGAACGGCCCCGCCGGCTTGAACGCAGGCTGGTGCTTGCCCATCCAGTCGAAGCCCCAAGGGATGTCGGTGCGGCGGAACTGGTCGACTGTGCCTAGGTCGTTGACGATCGTGTAGCCAGCGATCAGCCCTGTTGCCTCGTCCGGGGTGAGGAACCGACCGGTCCCGCCGACGACGACCCCGAGTTCGAGCTCCCAGTCGGGCTCGTCGCCCAGGGCCGGCAGCACGACGTCGTCGGTCGCGCCCACGAGCGAGGAGTGCATCCCGACCCAGGCGAAGGGAATGCCCTCTCGCGACCGGCGCTCCATGAACGCGAGATTGCGCTGGAAGAACTCTTCGTCGGTCTCGCCCACTCGGCGGTTGTGCTGGTTGAAGGCGTTCTTCGTCAGCATCTGCGCCGAATGCGTCTTGTAGTTGGCGCCGGCGCCCAGGAGGTTGGGATGGCTGAGCGGCGGCAGCGCACGCAGCTCCGTCAACGGCCGCGTCGGTCGGGAGGAGTCGGTCCACACCTCTTCGAGGAACTGGAGGTTCGTCGTCCAGTCGGCGAAGACCTCGTGCAGGTCGTGGAACCGGTCGGACAGGTCGGTGACCATGCCGTCGGCGGTCACGAGGGCCGAGAAGGCACGCGTCTCGTCGGCGAAGGTTCCGAGCGCGAAGGTTCCCGCGCGCAGTCCGGTCGCCGGGTCGACCGGGTGTTCCGGAGCGCGCGTGACAGGGGCGGTCTCAGTCATGGGTCACGTTTCCGTTTCGGTGACGCTGGGTCGTGCGGGACGCACGACACCTGGACGGCGGAAAGTCATGGATCACCTTTCGCCATGGGTCTGTCCGGCCGTTCCGGCGGACGACAAGGAGCCCGGAGGACGGGCCGGCCGGAGGATGATCTGATTGTGAACCGGGCCACGAGGCCTGGGATATGCTCAGCCTTGTATGCGACCCATCGACGGAACGGATGCTCAGCATCGACCGGCCGGTGCGGGTCGTTCGGCGAAGGCCTCGGAGTCGCACTGCTGTGCTGGTGGGCTCGCCGGACCGCGCCTGAAACAGAAGCCGGGGGAGGACACCGCGGTGACGTACAACTCGACTCCAAGCCCGACGGCAGGTGGACGCACCCCGGAGCAGCCAGGGCGGATACTGCGCAACCAGGACGTGGCGACCCTGCCCGTGCTGCGTGCCCTGCTGGTCGAGCGCAACGTCACCCGGGCCGGCGAGTCCCTCGGCCTGAGCCAGCCCGCCACCAGCGCGGTGCTGGCCCGCCTTCGTCGCCGGTTCGGCGACCAGCTGCTGATCCGGGTCGGCCGGGACTACGAGCTCACCCCGCTGGCCGCCAGCCTGCTGTCACGGATCGAGTCGGCCACCGAAGCGCTGGAGCGCGTGTTCGGCGACGACTTCGACCCCGCGACGACCAACCGGCAGTTCTCCCTCGCGCTCTCCGACTACACAGTCGCCATCCTGTTCGAGGAACTCAACCGGATTCTGGCCGAGGAGGCCCCCGGCGCCGGACTCGACCTTCGCCCCCTCACCACCAGCTCCCACTTCGACGCCGACGCTCTGATCCGGCACACCGACGGGGTGGTCCTGCCGCACGAGCTGGTGCAGGGCTATCCCGGCCGGCTCCTGCTGCGCGACCGCTGGGTGTGCGTCGTGGCCGAGAGCAACACCGTGATCAGCAGCGAGCCGACCCTGGCCGAACTCGCCCTCCTGCCGTGGGTGAGCCAGTTCACCCACTCCGACCCGGTCAGCTTCCCGGCGCTGCGCCACCTGCGGTCGAACGGCATTGAGCCGCATGTGGAGGTGGTGACCGACAGCTTCCTGTCGGTCCCGTTCCTGCTCGCCGGCAGCAACCGCGTCGCCTTCCTTCAGGAGAGACTCGCGCGACGCCTGGCACCCGTGGCGCCCGTGCGGATCCTGCCGAGCCCGGTGGATATCGGACCTCTCAACCTGTCGCTGCGATGGCACCCGACCATGAGCGACGATCCCGGCCACCGATGGTTCCGTGATGCGCTGGGGCGTGCGGCGGAACGCGTCGCCTAGCGAATCGCCGCCCAAGCCGATTCCGGTATCGGACGCATCCGGACGGCGAGTGCGTTGCCGCAGCCGGTGGTGTGCGTGGGTTCGTCGCCGAGTGTCGCCGCCGCGGGGCCCTGAGGTATGGCCGAGTGTGCTCGGCGCTCCGGAAGACTCTGTCGAATTCGTTGCGGATCATGAGTACCCGGTCATCCGCGAGCTGCACGATCCTGACGGTGGTGACGCCCCACACGGTGCGTCCGGCCGTGGCGGCCCGGAAGTCGGGATCCTGGATGTACATCCAGGACGTCCAGTGGTCCAGGTAGTGCTTGGTGTGGGAGGCCAGCGCGTACCCGTGCACAGCGGAGGTGCTCACGATATGGGTCGCGGCGAGGGTGGCCTCGAGAAGCAGCGCGTGGTTGCCCTCCATGGGCCGTGTGGGGTGCCCCGCGCCGTGCCGCAGGTCGTCGAAGTCGGGGGAGCAGATGCTCGGCGAGCGAGATCCACTGCTGGTCGACGTCGGCGGGAAGTCGGGCGGCGGCCTGGCGCTCGAGCAACCCGGTGTTCCCGTTGTTGCGGTGACTGTCGAGAACGAAAAGGGACGAAGGGACAATGGGAGGGAACTCCTTGGTCAGCGCGTGGACGACTGCTGTGGGTGAGCAGTCCCGCCGCGTGGCGTCGTGGTCTGCGCGTCCCGGCGGTGCCGATCGGGTCGGCGTCTCGGGACACGGTTCACGCCGCGGCGGACGAGGCGCGCCGCTGCTCAGAAGGAGTGCGGCGGCCAGAGATTGAACACGATCGGCAGCCGCCTCACCTGGATCGGTGTGGCACGACATCCACTGTGTGGCACGTGCTCGATCCAACGAGCAGACGTCTTTGGGACGACTCCGTCAGGTGCCACCGCCGTTGGTGCGTCTGGCAATAGTAGGCAGAGCCGTCCGGCCACAGACGGCTCTCGGGGGTTTGGGCGTACGGCATTGAACAGGCCCTTTGTGCCCCTGCCAGCCGGTGGCGACCCGGGCAACGCCTCCGTACACCCCCTCGACGTCGCCGAGTGCGTGTACCGCGACGAAGCAACGGCGCGGGCAACGTCCGGTCGGCAGAGCTGCTTGTCCTCGGGATGGGCGGTCGGCGTCTCCGTGATCTGACGGCCGGATTCGACCAGGCGCCCCAGAACGATCATGGTCGCCGAGCCGAACCATTGAGGCCGTCGCTACTTCACAGTCAGTGCTGACTGTGAGATGGTTTTTCGTCACCCGGAACGAGCGGGCGGTACGCGAGGAACTGGCCGTGGCTCGGCCGGACGGTGACCCGGTGTCACGCTCGTTGCGCGTGCTCCGAACCGTCATGTGCGGGCCCTCGTTCGGTGCGGAGATGGAGTTGTGGGCGGTGGCGCGCACCAACCCGCGCAACCGTCCCGACCGGCTCAACGCGATCGACTTCCGGATGCCCGGTGACATCGCGGCCGCCGTCCGGCGCGCCAACGACGACCCCGGCGTGCACGTCATCGTGCTGCAGGGGGCGGGCCGGGCTTTCTGCTCCGGATACGACCTGAAGATTTCTGCCGAGGACGGCCACGGCACCCAGGGCGCCACCGGCGGCGACCAGGTGTGGGATCCCATCAAGGACTTCGCCTGGATGAAGGGCTTCACCGACGACTTCTTCACCCTGTGGCGGTCGCTGAAGCCCACCATCGCCAAAGTGCACGGCCATGCCGTCGCCGGCGGCAGCGACATCGCCCTGTCCTGCGATCTGGTCGTCATGGCCGAGGACGCGCGGATCGGCTACATGCCCGCGCGGGTGTGGGGCTGCCCGACCACAGCGATGTGGGTGTATCGGCTGGGCGCCGAGCGCGCCAAGCGGATGCTGCTGACCGGCGACACCATTGACGGCCGGACCGCCGCCGACTGGGGCCTGGTACTGGATGCCGCTCCGCCGCGGGAACCGGACGCGCGGGTGGAGGAACTGGCCGACCGGATCGCGGGGGTGCCCATCAGCCAGCTCGCCATGCAGAAACTGATGATCAACCAGGCGTACGACAACATGGGCCTGCACGGCACCCAGATCCTGGCCACCCTCTTCGACGGCATCACCCGGCACTCGCCGGAGGGGCGCTGGTTCCAACAGTTCGCCGCCACCCACGGCTTCCACGAGGCGGTCAAGTGGCGCGACTCGGGCCGCTGGATCCCCGACGGCGGCGGCCCGGTTCCGACCGCGCAGGACCTGGAGGAGTGACGATGCAAGAACCGCTGACCCGCTCGTACCTGCCTGCCGACGCCTCCCGGCCCGTCCTTGACCTCACCATCGGGGACGTGCTCCGCAACGCCGCGTCGACCGCACCGGACCGCCTGGCGCTGGTCGAGATCGCCCCGCCCGGCACCGCCCTGTCCCGCACCGACCGCACCGACCGTACCTGGACCTACGCCCAGCTCCTGGACGACGCCGAGCACGCCGCGTCCTGGCTGGCCGCACGGTTCGCCCCGGGCGAGTACATCGCCGTCTGGGCCCCCAACATCCCCGAGTGGGTCGTCCTGCAGTACGGCGCCGCACTGGCCGGGCTGGTCCTGGCAACCGTCAACCCCGCACTGCGCGGCGCCGAACTCGAGCACGTGCTCTCCCAGTCCGGCGCCGTGGGACTGCTGCTCACCGACTCCTTCCGTGAGACGGACATGGCGGCGGCGGTGGAACGGACACGGCCGCGTCTCCCTCGACTGCGCGAGCGGGTCTCCTTCACCGGTTGGCTCGCCGAGGTCCGCGGCACCGCCCTCAGGCCTCTGCCGCGGGTGGGCCCCGGTGCGGCGGCACAGATCCAGTACACCTCCGGGACGACCGGCACCCCCAAGGGCGCCGTCCTACACCATCGTGGCCTCGTCACCAACGCCGCCTTCGTGGCCGCCCGCGCCGGTTCACCCGGAACGGGGTCTGGGGCAGCGCACTGCCGCTGTTCCACACCGCCGGCTGCGATCTGACGGTGCTCGGCGTGGCCACCGCCAACGGCACCCTCGTGCTCGTCCAGGCCTTCCAGCCCGCCCTGGTTCTGGAGGCGCTGCAGAAGTGGCGGGTCAGCTTCTTCGCCGGAGTCCCGGTGATGCTCTCCGCCCTGCTGAACCACCCCTCGTTCGACCCCTATGACCTCAGCGCCTGCTCTGCCGTCCTGTCCGGCGGTGACCGGGTGCCTCCAGAACTCGTTGAGGAGACCGAGCGCCGCTTCGGCGCGCTTCTCCACCCTGTACGGGCAGACCGAACTCAGCCCCGCCGTCACCCAGACCAGCCCCGACGACAGCGCCCACGACAAGCTGCACACCGTCGGCCGGCCCCTGTGGCAGGTTGAGGTCAAAATCGTCGGCCCCGCCGACGCCGATCCGCTGCCCGTGGGCGAGCCGGGTGAGATCTGCGCCCGTGGATACCAGGTCATGCTCGGCTACCACGACCTCCCTGAGGCCACCGCGCAGACCGTCGACCGCGACGGATGGCTGCACACCGGCGACCTGGGCGTGATGGACGAGCGCGGCTACGTCACCGTCAGCGGCCGCCTGAAGGACATGATCATCTGAGGCGGGGAGAACATCTACCCCGCCGAGGTCGAGGCGGCGCTCAGCACCCACCCCAAGGTGCGGCAGGCCGCCGTGCTCGGCCTCTCCGACCCGGCGTGGGGCGAGCAGGTCGCCGCCGTGATCAACGCCACCGATCCGGCCGACCCGCCCACCGCAGCCGGACTCCACGACCACCTGCACACGGATCTGGCCCCGTACAAGGCACCACGCCACTGGTACCTGGCCGACGCCATTCCTGCCAACGCCATGGGAAAGATCCAGAAGTTTGTCCTTCGACGGCATCAGTGACGGGAACCTGAAGCCGCTGCCCTGAGGTAACCCGTCCGTCCCGCAGCGCGGGGTGCACGAGGGCATGGTCTCGTTCTCGGGCAGGCCGCCGCTCGGGCTCAGCCGGCGTCGAGGTCTGGTCGGAGCGGAGCATTGCCGACCGTCCCTTGCCTGCCCATCGGTTGAGAGCTGCCAAGCCGGAGGACAGGTGGCTACTTCACAGAAGCTCGACTGGCGAGCCTGCGGCTGCTCGCTGGGGAAGTGCACACGCCCGCTGACCCTCCCATGGCCATGGGAGGGTCAGCGGGCGTGACCGGCGCGGCCGTCGCACGGGTTACGCGGCGTTGCCCTGCGCTTGGGTGGAGATGTCGGCCCATTCCTGCCAGGTCTTCAGGCGCTCGGCGTAGACCTGGGGGACGAGGTGGAGGGGGGCGGTGCCGAAGAAGACGCGCAGGGGCGGGTTGTCGGCGTCGACGATCTTCAGCAGGGCGGGGCCGGTTGCGGCGGGGTCGCCGGACTCGACGTCACTCCAGGCGGCGGCGACGGCGGTGCGCAGGTCGTCGTAGGCCGGCAGCTGTGTGGCAAAGGTGGCGGAGGAGCCGGCCCAGTCGGTTTCGAAGCCGCCGGGCTCGACGAGGGTGACCTTGATGCCGAAGCCGGCGACCTCCTGGGCGAGGGCCTCGGTCAGGCCTTCCAGGGCCCACTTGGAGGCGTTGTAGCCGCCCAGGTTGGGGAAGGAGGTGACGCCGCCGACCGTGGAGATCTGCACGATGTGGCCGCTGTTCTGGGCGCGCAGGAGGGGCAGGGCGGCCTGGGTGACCCACAGGGCGCCGTAGAAGTTGGTCTCCATCTGACCGCGGACCTGCTGTTCCGTCAGCTCCTCGACCGCGCCGAACAGTCCGTGCCCGGCGTTGTTGACGATCACGTCCAGGCGGCCGAAGTGCTCGTGCGCCCGCTGGACGGCCTCGAACGCGGCGGCCTTGTCGGTGACGTCCAGCTTCAGCGGCAGGACCGCCTCACCGTGGGCGGCCACCAGATCCGCCAGGGAGTCGGTGTTGCGGGCGGTGGCCGCGACCTTGTCGCCACGCTCCAGGGCCGCCTGGGCGAACTGACGGCCGAAGCCACGCGACGAGCCAGTGATGAACCAGATCTTGCTCATGGGAAAGCTCTTCTCTTCGAGCTGAAGTCTTATGAGAAGACTGTACATCGAACTGATACTGAGTATCAAGTCGAGTCGTGGGATCGAAACTGTTGAGGAGGGTAAGAGTGGCGAGGACGGCGGAGAGCCACCGAGCAGAGGCAGGTGAGAGCGCGGCTGCCACAGAGGCCCCACCGGAGCTCCGGTGAGGCCTCTGCATGAGTCGGCCAGGACGGCGCGCGCCGGTGGGCGGCACTCGTCGCGCGGCCCGACGAATGCGGTGGCGGTCTCCTTGGTGACCTGCCGTTCGGCGCTCTGTCGTCGAGGACTGCGCGTGCGCTCGGCGGCGTAGCAGCACTTTTCACGGTGGCAGAGAGAGTCTGGAAACGCGTTGACGGGCCCGGCGGCCACCTGCTTTCCCGACGGCTCGACGCCACACTTCGACAGGCAGGGCACCGGCGGGCGTGCCAGGCGGAGGCGGCCGCCCCGCGTGCACCAGCGGTACGGCGAGCTGGGCAGAGCGGCCCACGTCGAACACGAGGAACCGGGGGTGGCACGCTCGCGTCGGTGGCCGGCGCGGCCACGGCCCGGTGGCGCGACGTGTGAACCTCGGGCGGCGCCGTCGACTTCACGCAGCGCCGATCGGTGGGCCGCCGAGTTGGAGGGCCGCGTCGTGCTGACGCAGCATCAGACCGCCGTGAACAACTCCGGCACTCCCACCTGCCCGGGGCCGGAAACCCGGCGTGGCCGGTTCAACTCCATCCGGTGTTCACGATCCTGGAGGCGCCGCGCCGCCATCGTCATCAAGCGGCTGAATCGGGTGTATCCCGCGTAGGGGCGCGTAGGGGAGCGGGGCGTGCCCCCTGTAGGTGGTGACGAGGGGACAGGTCGGCGGTCGGCAACTCGTTGTCCACGCTGTCGTCGGACTCTGCCACCACGCGGACTCAGTGGACCTGGACCGGGGGCTCGCCGGGACAGTCGCGGACGGCCTCCCGCGGCAGGGTGCTCGCGTCGTCGGGCCGGATCAGAGCCTTGACGTTGACCGCGTCCACAGCCGGACCAGCAGAGTGGCGGCGAACGACGTGAGCTCGTAGGCGCGGTCGACGCGGGCGCAGGTCCTCACCGAAGCGCCGCCGCAACCGGGTCGGCGCCTCACGCGCACATGGACCGAGGCTTGGAGCTGGTCCGCTGGCTGGGGTCCGATAGGCGGCTCAATAGGTGGACATCGGTGGCTCGCCATACGTCCTGTGGATTGGTGGCATACCAGTTCGACCATTCCGCATCGGTGCGGCTGTTGTCACTATCAACGACGTCGGCGGGACGAGCAGGCACCGAAAGCCCCGCGCGTCGTCGGCGGCCCCACCCCACCTCCTGCCGCCCGGCCGAGAGTCGGACGGCAGCCCGCCCCAGGAGAAGACGACGATGGTGGTATCCGAAGGGGCCCCTGTGCCTCCCGCGCAGGTCGCCGCTGACGCGAGCGGGTCACAACGGCCGCGCAGCCGGCCCGCCGGGACGGCCGCTGGGATCTGGACCGCCTGGCAACCTTCGGTCCACCCGCGGAGGGAATCCTGTACCGGACTTGGGGCGACAGCTGCGACGTCAACCGTCCGGGCCGCCCCGACGGCCGCCTGTGCCGAGCACGGGATGCGGCTCCTCGGTGTTCCCGACCGCCCCGGCGAACCGGCGCGGACCGCCGTCAGCCGCCTGGGTGAGAAGCGCGTCGCGGCGGAGGAAGCCGCGGCCGTGCAGGTCGACGCCACGGGACCAGCCCAGTTCCCCAGGGGGGCGGAGCAGGTCGCCGATGCCGCCGATGGGGCTGACGCTGCCGCTCGGCTTCGTCGCCGGAAACAGCATGTACGTCGCTGTTCGCCGCTCAGTTCGGCGACGGACCGGTGCCTGAAACCATTACATGCCGCGCCGAGCCGTCCGGGCCATTCGTCGTGCCGGCGCCCTTGGCCGACCGCGACGCCGTACGGATCGTCCTACAGGTCAGCGGCGAGGTGTTGCAGGACTGGCCGCCGACGAGACGTTCCTCCACTTCGCCCGGCTGGTCGCCTACTCCCACGAGCGGGGGCGGCTGCAGGACCTCGTACTTGAGGGTCTCAGGCCGGGAACCGGTGCCCACCACGGCGGCCGCTTCTTCTCTGCCGGCGACATCGCCGGCAGCTCCGTCATCGGCCCCGGCCGTCAGCGCAACCGCTGCGTGAACGAGGGCCTCCGCGGCCGGTGACCCGTGAAACGGAGTCGCCCCGAGCACGCCAGGCCCGGGCGGCGCCCCCTCCGCGCGCTCCAGGGCGACGCACTGCCCGGCATCTCGTCGCAGCGACCCCGGCGCCTCGCCGACCACCACCCACCCAGGAGGCACCCCGTGACCGACCAACCGCACCTCGAGACCCTGCAGCAGCGCATCGACCGCAGCGGGGGCCCGCTGGCGATGCTGCGGACCAATCCCGCCACGCACTACCCGTTCACCTACGCCCAGGAGTACACGACCTGGCACAACGAGCAGTGGGCCTGGAAGAACGCCTGTGTCCTGTTCGACCAGTCCCACCACATGACCGAGGTGCACATCACCGGGCCCGACGTGAAGCGCCTGATCAGCGACACCGGCGTCAACAGCCCGGCGACCCTCGGCCGCGACCGTGCCAAGCAGTTCGTCGCCGTCGGGCCGGACGGCCGCTACATCGGCGACTGCATCCTGTTCGGCCTCGAGGAGGACCACCTGAGCCTGGTCGGTGTCCCCCAGGCGGCCAACTGGGTGCAGTTCCAAGCTCAACAGGGCGACTACGACGTCGAGTTCAGCGTGGATCCGGCGTCGGTCCACAACCCGCTGGGCCGCCGACAGCACTACCGGTACCAGCTCAACGGCCCTCGCACTCAGGAGATCCTCGAACGCGCCGTCGGCGCCCCGATCGACCGCATCCCGTTCTTCCGCATGGGCTCCTTCGCGATCGCGGGGACCCCGGTTCGCGCCCTGAACCACACGATGGCGGGCGTGCCGGGCGAGGAGTACACCGGCCTGGAGCTCTTCGGCCCGGTGGAGCACGGCCCCAGCGTCCTGGAGACCCTGTTGCACGCCGGCGCGCAGAGCGGCCTGCGCCAGGGCGGGGCCGTCTCCTACCTGTCCTCGACCGTCGAGTCCGGGTGGATCCCCGCCGTCCCGTCCGCCGTCTACAGCTCCCCGGAGACGGCCGCCTACCGGCAGCACCTGCCCGGTTTCGGGATGGAGGGCATGATCACCATTGAGGGTAGTTACGTCTCGGACGACATCCAGGACTACTACTTCTACCCCTGGGAGCTGGGCTACGGCTCCATCGTCAAGCTCGACCACGACTTCATCGGCCGCACAGCCCTCGAGCAGGCGGCCCAGGGACCCAAGCGCCTCAAGCGTTGGCTGGAGTGGGACACCGACGACGTCATGGAGGTGGTCCGGGCCGGCTTCTTCGGAGACGGTCCCCGACCCAAGCTGCTCAGCCTGCCCAACCTGAACCCCGCCACGATCTACCTGGACAGCGTGCTGCAGGGCGATCGCCTCGTGGGCCTGTCCACGTGGGGTGGATACACCGTCAACGTCGGGCGCGTGGTGACCATCGCCATCCTCGACGAGTCCTTGACCGACGGCGACCGCGTCGAGGTCCTGTGGGGCGAGCCCGACGGCGGAGCCGGGCGGCCGCTCAGCGAACCCCACCACGTGCAGACCACCATCCGGGCCACGGTACGGACCCGGCCGCCGGCTCAGCACTGACGTGCCGGACCCCTCCACCCGCCCATCCGAGAGGCCGACCGTGAACCGACTCCACTCCCGGCACGATGTGATCGTGCGCGCTGACCTTGTCCGGGCCGTGAGGGGGCTCGGCTACGAGGTCATCCCGTTCGCCAAGACCGAGCAGGCCGTCCGCGACCACGTCCCGACCGACGTCCCGCTCACCGTGACCGCCTCACCGGCCAAGGGACAGGACGCGACCATCGACCTGGCGGTAGCGCTCGCGGGCCACGGTTATGCCGTGTCACCGCACCTGTCGGCCCAACAAGTGAGGGACCACCAGCACCTCGCCGGTCTCGTCGGCAGGTGCCGCGACGCCGGTATCACCGGCGTGTTCGTGGTCGGAGGCGACCGTACCGCCACGACGACAGCGTTCGCCGACGCTCTGGCACTGCTACGGGCGGTGCACGAACTGGACCACGGCTTCACCGACATCGGGATCGGCGGTCATCCCGAGGGCCATCCGGACGTATCGGAGCTGGTGCTGATGCAGGCGCTGGCGGACAAGGCGCCGCTCGCCACGCACATCACGACGCAGATCGTCTTCGATCCCAGAGCCATCCTGGCGTGGATCCACCGGGTCCGCGCCTACGACATCAACCTGCCAATCCACGTCGGCCTCCCCGGTGCCGTCCACCGGCAGAAGTTGTTGCGCGTCGCAGGCGGACTGGGCCTCGGGGAGTCGGCGAAGTTCCTGAAGAAGCAGCAGACCCTGCTCCGGCGCTTCTTCCTCCCCGGCGGCTATCGGCCGGACGCCTTGCTCTCGGGGCTCGCGCCCCACCTCGGGGAGGCCGACGCCGTCGCCGGGTTCCACGTCTTCACCTTCAACGATCTCGCGCCGACCGAGGCGTGGCGCCGGCGTCTTCTCTCGGACCTGACATGACCGGCGCCGCGACCAGCACCGCGCCGACGCGTACCCGCCCCGCCCATCAAACCGGAGTCGCCATGTCCGCACCCACCACGTCCGCACGAACCGCGTCCGCGCCCACCACGCCCCAAGGGAGCACTTCGCGTGAGGGCGGGATCCCTGAGGACCGAGCCGACCACGGGCGTCTGCTGATCCAGTGCCCCGACCGGCCGGGCGTGGTCTCGGCAGTGAGCACGTTCCTGGCCGAGGCCGGTGCGAACATCACGAGCCTGGACCAGTTCTCGACGACTGCCGTCGGCGGCACCTTTTTCCAACGCACCGGGTTCCACCTGCCCGGCCTGTCCGCAGCCCGGGACGAATTGGACCGTGCATTCGAAACCGGCGTCGCTCAGCGCTGGGGCATGACTCACCGCCTCACCGAGGCCGCCCGGCCCAAACGGGTGGCCATCATGGTGTCCAAGACCGACCACTGCGTGCTCGACCTGCTCTGGCGTCACCGTCGCGGCCAACTGGACATGAATGTGGTCATGGTGGTGTCCAACCACCCCGACCTCGCCGACGAGGTCCGGCCCTTCGGGGTGCCCTACATCCACGTCCCCGCCACCCGGGACAACCGCGCCGAGGCCGAGAGCCGCATCCTCGACCTGCTGCGCGGCAACGTCGACCTCGTCGTGCTGGCGCGGTACATGCAGATCATCACGCCCTCCTTCCTCGAAGCGGTCGGCTGTCCGCTGATCAACATCCACCACAGCTTCCTGCCCGCCTTCATCGGGGCCGGCCCGTACCAGAAGGCCAAGGACCGCGGCGTGAAGCTGGTCGGTGCGACCGCCCACTACGTCACCGCCGATCTGGACGAGGGCCCGATCATCGACCAGGACGTCGTCCGGGTCGACCACCGGCACACCACCGCCGACCTCGTACGCCTCGGCGCCGATGTCGAGCGCGCCGTTCTCTCGCGCGCCGTGCGCGCGCACCTGGAGGACCGGCTCGCCATCCACGGCAACTCCACCATCGTCTTCTGAATCGTCTTCCAAGGGATTCTCGTGACCGCGCAGCTCATCGACGGCACCACCGTTGCCCGGCAGGTCCGTTCCGACGTCGCCTCCGGCGTCGCCGCACTCGTGGACGCCGGGGGGAACGCGCCCGGCCTGGCCACCGTCCTCATAGGCGACGACCCGGCGAGCGAGGTGTATGTCCGGAACAAGCGCCGCGCCTGCACCGCGGCCGGCATGACCGACCTGCACCGGCATCTTCCAGCCGAGACAACTCAGGATGACGCTGCCGCGCTCATCGACGAACTGGCGGCCGACCCTGCGGTCTCAGGGATCCTCCTGCAGCTGCCCACACCGGCCCACCTGGACGCCGCCGCCCTGCTCGCGCGCATCCCGGCGCACAAGGACGTCGACGGCCTGACCACCGTGAACGCCGGATTGCTCGCCCAGGGCAGCCCCGGCCTGCGACCCTGCACTCCCTCTGGGGTGATGGCCCTGCTCGACGCCCACCGGATTCCTCTCGAGGGGGCCGAAGCCGTCGTCGTCGGCCGCAGCACCTTGGTCGGGAAGCCGATGGGCCAGCTGCTCCTGGAGAGGAACGCGACCGTCACGATCTGCCACTCCCGCACCCGCGACCTGGCCGCCGTGTGCCGCCGCGCCGACGTCCTGGTGGTGGCGGCCGGCATCCCGGGTCTCATCGGCATCGACGCTGTCAAGCCCGGCGCCACCGTGATCGACGTCGGCATCCACCGCTCCACGGCGGGTCTGCGCGGGGACGTGGACACCGACGCCGTCGTCGGCACCGCGGCCTTCGTCACTCCCGTCCCCGGCGGCGTGGGCCCGATGACCATCGCCATGCTCCTGGCCAACACACTCATTGCCGCGCGAGCACAGCAGGCGGATCGGTGTGGCCATCCTGGGGTCAGCTCCCTGCGCGGCCGGCGAGCGGACGTCCTCGGCGACGGCGTCGGCACGACGCCGTGACGAGATGGCGCGACGGGACGGCCGCGGCCACGAGACGGGTCGTGGGGTCACGGCCGGCGGCGCCACCGTCCTCGCCGGGTACGATCACCCGTGCTTCGGCCGGTGGCCTGCCGCCACCACGCGCCAGGTCGACGCAGGTCGCCTCGGGAGCGGGCCCTCGTCCGGTTGCCCGCAGCGCTGAGGAGCACCGCCCGCCCTGTCGTCCGAGCGGTGCCCCGACCCGTTCCGGTCAGACGCGGCGGCGGGTGAAGCGCTGGTTGGGGTTGCCGCTGTAGGTGTACTGGGCAATGCGGGCGCCGTCGGCGGTGGAGTATTCCCAGACATCCATGGCCAGGCCGGACTCCCGGTTGACGAGGCTGATCACGCCACCACCGTGATCGACCACGCGCCAGTGCTGGCTGGTGGCGTTGGTGTCGGCCTGCTGGACGACGTCCGCGCCGGTCGCGCTGCCCGTGGGTTGAAGGTACAGGCCACTGTGCTGTGCCTTGACGCGGACGTGCCCGTTGCCGGCGTCGATGAACTCGAACTGCTGGTTGGGGCGAGTGTTGCTGGTGCGCTGGACGAGTTGTGCGCCGGCGGCGGTGGAGGCTCCGTTGATCTCGGCGGCCTTGCCGCTGTGCTGGGCCAGCAGGGTGTAGAGGCCCGGGCCGCCGGGGGAGTCGCCCAGCTGGGCTTCCCACCTGGTGTTGGACCCGGACGCGTCAGCGGGGAGGCGGTCCCGTGCGGCGGTGTCGCCGTAAATCGTCCAGCGGGCCCAGTCGACGACGGTCCTCGGGAAGCGCTGGTCGCTCCAGAAACTGGTGTGGCTGCCACCGACGAAGGTGAGGAAGGCCTTTGGCCAGGTCATCTCCGAGTACGCCTGCCGGGCCGAGGAGTACGACGTGGTCGAGTCCCGGTCACCGTGGACGAACAGGACCTTGGCCGAGACCGAGGCGGCGGGGTTTCCCATGTCCACGCAGGACTGCGGGTTGGCGGAGACGATCCGGCTGTCGGGCCAGGACGTCAGCAGACCGTGGGTGACCATGCCGCCCAGGGAGTGGCCCGAGACGCCGACGCCGATGCCGGTGTTGAGGTGCCCGGCCAGCGGTCCGCTCGCGTTGAGCGCGAGGGTGTTGGTGAGGATCTGCGAGACGTCCTTCGAGGTGTTGCCGTTGTTGACGTCGGTGAAGTTGTGGTTGAAGTGCGGGGCGGGGACGACGAAGCCCGCTGAAGCCAGGGCCCGGATGATGAACAGGGAGTTCTGCGGGCTGCTCCCGTAGCCGTGGGTGAAGTTGTAGACGGGGAAGACCCCACTTGCGACCGGGGCGTCCGTCACCGGGCTGCCGCCGGCCGTGCCGGTGGCCGGGTAGTAGACGTAGGTGGTGCAGGGGCGGCCGCCGCGGGTCCAGTTGTACCGGCGCACGCCGACCGCGAACGGTGTGGTCGGCGCGGTGTCCAGCGGCCCGGCGGCGGCCGGTGCCTGTCCTGCCCCCAGCAGGGACAGGCCCACGCCGGTCGCTCCGGCCGCGCTCATGGTGAGGAAGGTCCGTCGTCGCAGGGTCATGGTGACTCCTTGGGTGCGGGAATGGGTGGGGGGTTCGGCGTTCGGCTGGTCCCGATGCCGGGTGCGTCCCGTCGGCGGCAGAAGCCGACAGGGCGACGGGGCGCACGGCGCGACAGCGGGTGTGGGTGCTCCTGCCACCCGCGAGGGGTGGCGCGAGCGGTGTGCGGTGGGTCGAGCGCCCCGGATGTCGGGGCGAGCGTGGCCGTTCCCTCGAACACGGCCTGGTTCTCCCAGGCTGGCTATGAGGTGGTCACGTCGTGTTCGCCGTGTCCGGGCATGACGTCGATGACCGCCGTGACCGGTCCTGCGGCGGTCGTCCCGGTGACTGTCACCTCACCGGGCCTGTCGGTCGACCCGGGTGGCAACGGCTGCCAGCGGACGGGGACATTGGTGATCTTGTTGTTGACGGTGGTGAGCATGCGGAGGGCGGAGGGCAGCGTCGGGGAGGCCCCCACCATGGTGCTGGTGTAGACGGTGTCCTGGAGGATGTGCTTGGCGCGGCTGGCGTTGAAGACGTTGATGGACGCGTGCGGCTCCCACGTGTTCGCCAGTCCGGGCACGGCCCGGAACATGGGCTGATATCCGGCCGGCTCCCATACCAGTGCCCCTGAACCTCGGTTGTCGACCACGTCGTTGGCGGCCTGGAACACCCTCCGGATGGCGTCCGCCTGGCCCTGAATCGTGCGCTGGTAGGGCGAGTTGGGCAGCGGCGAGCCGTCGCCGCCCGAGGCGGGATAGGCGGTTTCGGCGATGTCGATCTCGTAGCCGGGATGGGTGGTGGCCATGGTGTTCAGGTTGCGCTCCAGCGCCTCGGGCGTACCGTGCCACTCCGGGTAGTACGAGATGGCCAGCACATCGGGTTTCTGACCTTTTGCCTTCACACGTGTGAGGAACTGGTGCCAGAACTCCATGGTCTTGTCGAGCTTGTCCTTGTCCACGATCACGTGTATCTCGACCTTGGACGTCGGTGACGCGTCGCGGACGGCCTTGATCCCGGCCGCGGCCAGGGTGGTGAACCGGTCCCACGACTGGTCGTAGAGCTGCCGCTCCACCGGGTCGGTCGACCGCCAGTACTTCCACAGCAGGCCACCGCCGGGCTGGGACTGGTAGATGTCGGCCTGGTCGACGAAATACGGCGGATTCGTCGTGCCGATGTCTGCCGCCTCACTGCCGTACATGAAGCCATTGATGATCTCGTTGCCGACCGCCACCTTCTCCGGCGTGGTGCCCTGCCGGATCAACCGCTTGAGATAGTCGGCGGTGAAGCCGTACACGGCCTTGGACAGGTCCGCGAACTCCAACTCGGCCCAGGCGCGTGGCTTTGGTTGCTTGCTCGGGTCCGCCCAGGAGTCCGCGTAGTGGAAGTCGATCCCCAGACCCATGCCGCGCTGCTTGATCCGCTGCGCCGAGACCAGTGAGCGCTCCGGGCCCTGGCGGGGTATCGGCGTCGGTTGGCCGGTGCTCTCGCTGCGTGGCTCGTTGAATATCCGCAGCCGGCTGTACTCGATGCCACGGTCCTTGGCCACGTCGAGCAGGTGTGGCCCGGCGCCGCGGTCTGCGGCCAGGGGGTCGACCCAGTACTGCCGGTCCTGGACGTCGTCCATCCAGGACAGATCGGCGCCGAGGGTGAGGTCGTCCCGCAGGTAGTTGAGGACCTGGAGCTCGCTGACCCCGGCCCGGGCCTTGCCCGGGCCACCGGTGAAGGTCAGCCGGACGAAGCGCGTTCCCGGCCGGGTGAACAGGTGCACTTCCCCTCGCGACACGGATCGGTTGTGGGACCTGTCGGCGATGGTCTTCCACCGGCGACCGTCGGACGAGGCCTCGACGACGTAACGGTGGGCCACGCCACGGTCCGAGAAGAACACCTTGACCTTGCGCAGGTTGTCGTAGGTTCCGCCGAGGTCGACGGTGAGCCACTGACGGGCGCCGGCACTACCGGGTTGCCAGGACGTCGCCGGGTCGCCGTCGATGGCCAGACGGGCGTTGGACGAGCCGGTGGCGGCCGTCGCCGAGGCCCAGGGCTTGGCGGCGATATTGCTTTCGATCGGCTTGATGTCCGCGGTTCCGAAGGTCGCGTGGGCCGACTCGGGCACCATGAGTAGATTCGCGGACGCCATGGTGACCAACGTCGTCGTGACCGCGATGGCGCGGGGGAGACGCGTTCTGCTCATGTCCTTCTCCTGACGATGTCACGCACGGGCGGCATGGGCTGTTCCGTACGCTCTGCCGGTCGCAAGGACCGGCAGAGCACGGAATGTCAGTCAGCCGACATCGAGGTAGTCGACGTTGGGCAGTCCGGCTGCCGTGGTCGGATCCCACCGGATGGTGTTGCTGCCGGCGTTCAGCGAGACGGTCACGGTCTTGGTCGTCCACGTCGTCCACGCACCGGTGGACTCGAACGAAAGCGCCCCCGCCGTGGCTCCGTTGACGGCGAGGTTCGCGGGCCTCGCACCGGTGGTGGCGCCATTGGCGAACCGGATCCCCAGCGTGGCCGTACGGGCGGTCTCGGAGTTCACGGTGAACTCCGCGAAGGCCCCCACAGTGGGGTCGCCGTTGCAGAACCCGCTGCCGGAATAGCCGGCTTGATTGGAGTCGATCGTGCCCCGGCACTGCGCCGGAGCGGTCTCCGCCTCGTAACGCCCCGGAGGTGCTGGTGTGCCGGCCGAGGTCTTGACGAGTGAGAGCTGGTCGACGATGACGCCGCCCGAACCCGACGCCCGCACGGTGACCGTGGCGGCCCCGCCGGGCAGCTCGATGCCAGTGAGCTCGCGTTTGCCCCAGTCGCTCGACGACGGGATGCCGAGGGTGCGTTGGCTGCCGTCGGCGCCGGTGATCACGACCTGTCCGGCACTGCCCCGAGCGTGCAGGGACAGGGTGTAGGTGCCTGCGGGCACCGACTCGACCCGCTGCTCGACGCCGCCGCTGTTGCTCACCTGGAGGGCGAAGCGAGACCCGTTCACCCCACCGTTGACGTTGGTCACCGAACCACCGAGGTTCCGCCATCCCCGTACGCTGGAGACGATGACGCGGTCGGCCTGGATGTCGGGGTTGAGGATGTAGTTGTTCGCCGGCCCGACGCGCCACTCCCCGGTCGTGGCGTTGAACTGCCACTGGCTCACCGAGTGGAACTGCGGCCGTGCGCCGGTCTTGGTGATCGGCACCCACTGGTTGTACCCGATGCCGTTCCAGGCGAAGTCGGCCCAGCGGTCGCCGGCGTAGAGCACCGTGTTCTGCTTGGTGCCCTTGACCGTCACGAAGAACCCGGTCTGGGTCACGTGGCTGTAGTCCATCTCGGTGCCGGCGAGGACGTACTCGCTGCTGTAGGAGCCCTGGACGTTGCTGCTGGTCGACTCATTGACGTAGTTGACGGAGGTGTTCCAGCCGTGCAGGTCCGACGCCGCGTGGTAGTACTTGCCGTCGAGCTTGAACATGGCGTTGCCCTCGCGACCGGCGCCGCTGCGGATCTGCACGGCTGGCTCGATCCGCAGCGAGTCGGACTCCCGGAACTTGGCCACGAAGCCGCGCGACCGTCCTTCGCGGTTGGAGAAGATCAGGTAGTCCTTGCCGTCGTCGTCGGTGAAGACGGTCTGATCCCCGGTGCCGGTCGTGGGCGAGTTGGTGATCTGGGTCTGGAAGTAGCCGTAGTCGAAGGTGTCGGTGGGGGAGTCACCCTGGAGGATCAGGACCCCGTGCCCGCCTCCGACGTAGGCCTGGGTGGCGAGGACGTACTTTCCGGTGTTCTCGTTGTACGAGACCCCGAGACGCCCGACCCACCCTGCCTGGCCGAGGGTGGCGCCGTTCTGGATCCTGGTCGAGCGCGTCGCGACGTTGTTCTCGAACTTCCAGTTCACCAGGTCCTTCGAGGAGTACACGGGGACCGAGACGAAGCTGACGTTGCCGTCGTACTTCTTCGTCGGATTGGCCCGGTAGAGCTCGGCGCCGGTGTAGTGCACGCCGTACCAGTAGTAGGTGTCACCGAACTTGAAGACCCCACCGCCCTGCGAATAAATGGGGTTGCCGCTGGTGTCGTTCCAGAAGGTGTTGTTCGTGATGGTCTGGAACGTGCCCTCGTCCGCGGCCTTCAGATCGGCGGCGGCGGTCATCAGTGCCGTCTTCGCGTCGGCGACGTCCGACGTGGTGGCCGAGGAGTCGTCGGCGACCTCGGCCGCGGCGGTCAACGCCTTGGCGAAGGGCTTCCAGGAGTCAGCCGTGTACTTCGTCGGAGTGCGCGTCTGGTAGTCGGACACCAGGTATTCGAGGCCGCGATCCACCACCGGTCCAGCAGCCGCCCCCTGGTCACGGAGGTCCGTTGTCTGTCTCTGCGTCGCAGGTGTCTCCGCCGCGGCGGTGCTCGCCGAGAGCGGCGCCGCCAGCGCCACGGACAAGACGGTGGCGGCGGCCAGTTTCCAGTACTTGGAGACGACACGAGGTCTTTGCCTCAAGAGGATCACCTTCCGTCGTTCTCAAAGGCGCCGAGATCCGGCGCACTTCCGCTGAAGGGCAGTCCCACGGCGGTGCCCTTGTCGATCAGCGCACTGTTCGCCGCGAGACGGAGGTGGGACAGCACGGGCAGGCTTCCGTCGCTCTGACGGGGCGCGTCCCAGCCGGACGTGGACACACTGCGGAACTGGGAGTCCGACAGGGGGACGCCGAGGTTCCAGGAGTTGTACGCCGCGTTCGTGCCGCTCATGTTCGACGTCGCCGTTCCGGTGTAGGCGATGTTGTTGCGCAGGTTGCCCCGTCCGACGGCGGCACCGCGCGAGTCGATTCCCAGCATGTTGAAGTTGGGGCGGTTTCCGTATCCGGTGTTGTTGAAGAAGTCGTTGGCGACCGGGTGGTGGTTGGCGTAGAAACCGGCCCCCTTGTTGAGGAACGCCACTGAGAAACGGACGGTGTGCTTCGGTGCGTTGGCCTCGTAGTCACCCCCGTAGCCGCCGGACTTGAAGCCGGCCCCGTTGCCGGCGGACGTCGTCGTCCCCGGCACGTACCCGTTGCGCCAGGCCCACGAGTTCTCGATGGTCACCGGCGCATACGTGGAGATGAGGTCGAAACCGTCATCGGCGTTCCACCACGAGCGGCACCCCCGGAACACGTTCGCGGACCGGCCGGCCGGCGTGTAGTGCGCACCGAAGCCGTCGGCGTTCTCGCCGGGTCCGTCGCTGCTGCGCGGGTCGTAGTTGTCGTGCGCGTCCGAGTTGAGGACGAGGTTGCCGCCCCCGCCGCTGATGAACAGGCCGGTACCCATGTGGTGGTGGGTGTCGATCTGCTCGAAGACGTCGTTGCTGCCGGACACCCAGATCCCCCAGGACTCGGCGTTGCGGTTGTTGTTCTGGGGAACGCCCTTGACTTCCAGTCCCTTGAGGTGGATCCAGCTGCCGGTGACGTCGAAGCCCTTGATACGGCAGTTGTCCGTCATCTGCGAGAAGTCGAAGACCGGTCTCTCGCCCGGCTGGGCCCAGTACCGGATCGGGTTGCCCGAGCTGCCGCTCTTGTTGAGGGTGATCGCGTCGACCTTGGCGGTCTGGCTCGAACAGGCGCTGTTCGCGCGGGTGTAGGCGTAGGTGCCGCCCCGGAAGTAGACCGTGTCGCCCGCCGTGGCGACGGCCTGTGCGCGGGCGATCGATGCCCACGGAGCGGCCTGCGTGCCTGCTGCGCCGTCATTCCCGTTCGGGGCGACGTAGTAGGTGTTTCCGGCCGCCGCTGCACTCGCGGACGCCGAGCCGGGGACCATGGCGACGGAACTCGCCGTGACCACCGAGAGCAGGAGGGCGGGGGTGCCGAACTTCGCGGTTCTCACAGCGTCATCTCCCGAGTCATGTGTCTTCCCGTGCGGCAGTAGGGCTCGTGCCTGCCTGCAGAACTCAGCGCAGGTGCGAAAGCTGCTTTTCGAAGGGTGGGACCACGCGCGTGCTTCTTCAGAACTTCATGGCGCCGGCGGCCAGGTTGGCGATGAAGTGGCGCGAGCCGATCAGGAAGACCCCTATCAGCGGGATCACCGACATGAGCGCTCCGGCGATGACCATCGACTGGTCGGTGGTGTAGACCCCGTTCAGCTGCTGCACGGCCACTTGCAGTGTCACCTTGCCCGGGTCGGTCATCACGATCAGTGGCCACAGGTAGTCGTTCCAGATGTGGAAGAAGGTGAAGATCCCCAGGAACGCCAGCCCCGGGCGCAGCACCGGCAGCCCCACCGCCCACCACTGGCGGAAGAACCCGGCCCCGTCGACCCTCGAGGCCTGGATCAGCTCGTCGGCGATCGCCCCCTGCGCGTACTGGCGCATCCAGAAGATTCCGAACGCGTTGGCCGCACCGGGGATGATCAGAGCCTTGAGCGAGCCGACCCAGCCGAGCCAGGCCAGGGTGACGAACTGCGGCACCAGCGCCAGCTGCATCGGGATCATGAAGGTGGCCAGCACGATCCAGAACAGCACCCTCCGCCCGGGGAAGGCGTATTTGGCGAAGGCGAAGGCGGCCAGCGAGTCGAAGAGCAGCACCAGGAACGTCACGCTTGTGGCGGCCACGACGGTGATGCCCATCGACCCCCAGAAGTCGATCCCGTCGAACACCTTGTCCATGTTCTCCCACAGGTGGGGGCCGGGAATGAGCTTGGGCGGGTAGGCGAAGATGTCCCCGGTGGTGTTCGAGGCCATCACGAACATCCAGTAGAACGGGAAGATCGTGATCAGCACGCCCAGAAGGAGCACGGCGTGGCCCACGACGGTCCGCGACCGGGCGGCGGTCTCAGCGCGCACTTGACTTCCCCTTCCGCTTGCCGGTGCCCGGCACGTCCTCGTCCCCGCCGCCGATCAGCCGCCAGTTGATGACGGAGAACACCGCGATCAGAAGGAACAGCGCCCAGCCGACGGCAGCGCCGTAGCCGAACCGGTTGAAGACGAACGCCTGCTGGTACAGGTAGAGCACGATGGTGGTGGCCTCGCCGCCGGGCCCACCGACGTTGCCGTTGTCGTCCACCGGGAACAGCACCTGCGGCTCGGTGAACAGTTGCAGCCCGCCGATGGTGGAGGTGACCGCGACGAACAGGATCACCGGACGGAGCATCGGGACGGTGATCCGGAAGAAGGTCTGGCGGTCGTCGGCGCCGTCGACCTTGGCCGCCTCGAACACGTCGCTGGAGATGGCCTGCAGGCCGGCCAGGCAGATGATGGCGTTGTAGCCGACCCACCGCCAGACGGTGATCGCCGCCACGGACACCTTCATCGCCCATGGGTCGGACAGCCAGCCGACCTCGCCGGAACTGATCGCCCGCAGCGCGCTGTTGAGCAGCCCGGAGCTGTCGCTGAAGACCGAGCCGAGCACCAGGGTCATCGCCACGATCGAGGTGATGTTCGGGACGAAGTAGGCCACCCGGTAGAACGCCTTGAACCGCACCGTGGTGTGCAGCGCGTAGGCGATGACCAAGGCCAGAAAGACCATCGGGACGGTGGACAGGATCCAGATGATCAGCGTGTTGCCGATCGACTGCCAGAAGTCGGAGTCGGTCACCAGGTACGCGAAGTTGTCCCAGCCGACCGACCGCGTCTCCCCGATGCCGTCCCACGACATGAACGACAGGTAGACGGAGAAGCCGACCGGGAAGACGCCGAACACGGCGAAGAGGATGAAGAACGGGGAGACCGCCGTGTACATCGGCCAGTAGCGGCGCCAGCCGGGCAGCGGCCTGGACCCGTCCGGCGGTGGCTCGGCGGTCCTCCCGCGCCGCTCGACTGTCTTCCCGCGCGCAGGGACATCGGCGAGGCCCATTCAGATCGCCCCCTCGCGGGTGAGTTCACGCTCGATGGTGTTCTGGGTGTCCCTCCATGCCGTGTCGACGTTCTTGCCGGACTCCACGTTGGCGAGCTCGGCGGCGAAGACGGGGTCCATCACCCGGTCGTACGGACTCTTGTAGACGGTCCTGACCTGCCGCGCCGACGGCCCGAACACCTCGATGGTGCGCTGTCCGCCGTAGAAGGGCCGGGGCTCACGCATCTCCGGGCTCGTGAAGGAGTGCGGGGACGACGGGAACAGCGACATCTCCGTGAACGCCTTGACCTGGTTCTCAGGAGACTGCAGCCAGGTGATGAACTTGTAGGCCGCTTCGGGGTTCTTGGAGTACTTGGTGACCGCCAGGAAGGACCCCCCGACGTTGCCGGAGCCACCGGGCGGGTCGGCCACCCGCCACGTGCCCTTGGTCTTCGGCGCGGCCGACTCCGGGAAGGCGAGGCCCCACCACACCGCGCCGATACCGACCGGCTGGCGGCCGCTGGTGATCACTCCGTACAAGTCGGGGGAGCCTTCCGGGGCGCCGGCCGACAGGCCGTCCCTGCCGATCCGGTAGGCCAGTTCGAACGCCTCGCGCAGTTCGTCCCGGTCACCGATGTACCGGCCGTCCTCAGTCATGAACTTGCTGCCCAGCTGGCCCAGGCGGATGCTCCAGACGTGGCGGATGTTGGGGCAGATCACCGCGCGCTCCTGGAACTTCCGCAGTTCCTTGCCCAGGGTGATGAAGCCGTCCCAGTCCGGGGCGCGGGCGGCGAGCTCCTTCGGGTCGGTGGTGATCCCGGCTTCCTGAAGCAGGTCGGCGCGGTAGAACAGCCCGGTGGGGCCGGTGTCCATGGGGAACGCGATCATCCGGCCCTCGGGCGTGACGCACTCGTTCCACTTCCAGTCCAGGTACCGGTCCTTCAGCTCGGCCGCGCCGAAGTCGTTGAGGTCGACGAAGACGTCCTGGTTGGGGAAGTAGGTGGCCACGTCGGAGTTGATGCCGATGATGTCCGGCACCAGGGACTTGCCGGCGAGCGCGGTACGCACCTTGGTGTTGAAATGGCCGCCGATGTTGGTGCGGCTGAGTCTCAAGCCCTGAGCCCCGGGAATGCCCTTCGTCTCCGCCCGGGTGACCAGCTCGTCGCTCACCGACCGGTCCCAGGTCCACAGCGTGATCTCATCCGGGTCGCCTAGCGAGCGCTGCGACCCGCAGCCGGCCGGCCCGAAGCCTCCGGCGGCCGCTCCGGCGCCCAGCGCCAGAAACCGTCTTCGTGACACTGCCATGGACACGTGCACCACCTTCCGAGCGAGCGGCCCAGCCCCTGAACTCTCGGGCGGTTGCCGAACAGACATCGCGAACGGCCGTTCTGGTTGAACGGGGGCGGCGTGCTTGAGGAGGCTCAGCACGCCGCCGGCACGCTGCACACATCGCCGCCCATGAGCGGCGGTGCGGACCTCATGGCCCACAGGACGAAGTGGCCGCGCACCTTCGTGTCCGTAAGCCCGGGCGGCCGACCTCCGGCATGCCCCTGCTGTTGACTTCGGTGACCCACGCGAACGCGGCCGCTGAAGTACTGCGGATACGTCGTGTCCGAACCGCCAGCCGTGACTCACCCATGGAGAGGCCTCCTGTCACCACCGATGCGGAGATCGCCTTGCGGTCGTACTCTCGCCCGGCCTCCGCCTCCGCCTCCGCCTCCGCCTCCGCCTCCGCCTCCGCCTCCGCCTCCGCCTCCGCCTCCGCCTCCGCCTCCGCCTCCGCCTTCGTCGCACGCCGCGGCCCGGTCGGAGCCGCTCGCGGCACGTGCCGTCCTCGAGGCCGCCCGCGAACCGACCGGCCCCGGTTCGCGCCCACCGCCGCGTGTTACCTGAGATACGCGGCGAGCGGGAGGTTCTGGCGGCGCACGTCACCGGCGACGAGCCCGGCGATCCGCTGGGCGCCGTAGGTGTCGAAGTGGGTGTGGTCGTTGCAGAAGAAGGTGCCCAGGGGACCGCTGCCTCCGTAGTCGCCGTTGTTCGGGCAGAAGTGGAGACTGTTGTAGAGCGAGACACTGAGTGTCTGCAGGTCGATGACGGGCGCCCTGGTGGCGGAGCCGGCGGCGAAGGTCTCGTTGACGAAGCCGCGGTTCTTGGTCGCTGTGCTGCCGGAGCAGGTGATGGCGGCGACCGGGGTGAGCAGCACCGGGTGCGCGCCCCGGGCCAGGGCGGCCTGCGCCATCATGGTCATCAGCTGTTGGTACCGGGCCGGGCCGACGTGCCGGGGGCAGGTCGAGGAGGAGTCGTTGATGCCGAACTGGATGAACAGGTAGTCACCGGCCTTCATTCCGGTGGTCGAGTTCAGCATCGCCTGCCAGCGGGACGAGTACGTGCTGGAGGTGAGGCGGCACTCACCGTCCGAGCCCTTGGTGCTGCTCACGTTCCCCTCGTACAGCCAGGTCTGGATGCTGCGGCCTCCCACGGCTTGGTTCTTGACGGTCACGTCGCTGTTGAACAGGGCGTCGAACTGGCTGCCCCAGCCGACCGGGCACCGGCCGGAGCTCGGGTTGGCCATGGTGGAGTCGCCGGCCAGCCACACGGTGACCGGCGCGGCGGCCGCCGGTGCGGCCGAGGTCTGGGCGTGGGAGGCACTGGTGCAGTTCGTGGCGACACGGTCCGCCGCGGACGCGGCGCTGACACCGAGGCTCGACAAGGCGATCACGAGCGCGGTCGTGATGAGAATCCGTAAGTTCCTCAACGGGTCCCTCCTTGGGACTGGCGCCGGGCGTCGGTCAGCGCAGGTACGCGGCCAGGGGCAGGCGCTGCTCGCGGATGCTTTGGAGCACCAGCCCGCCCATCTGGCTCGCGCCGTATTGAGAGAAGTGGGTGTTGTCCGTGACACCGTCGACGGATGAGCGCAGGAAGAGCTGTGCGGAGGCGGACGGGCCGAGAGACTCGACCAGCGTCTTGCTCTTGGTGGTCAGATCGATCACTGGCACGTTCTGCGCCGTGCCGACCGAGCGCATCTCGGCGGGCAGGTTCACTTGGAGGCCGTTGACGTGCAGTGCTGTGGGCGTGAGCCGGCTGCCGTTGAACTGTCGGCGGACCGGCGGGGTCACCAGGACCGGGACGCCGCCCTTCGCACGGACCTGCGTGATCATGGAGGTGAGGTTGCTCCGGAAGGCCGACGCGCTGGTCTGCTTGTCGTTGTGCCCGAACTGGATGAACACCGCGTCGTTTGCCTTGACCTTCGACAACAGCGCCGGGAAGAGCGCCGAGTTCCTCAGGAAGCTGCCCGAACTCTCCCCCGAGTCCGCGTAGTTGGCGACGGACGCTCCTGGGCGCACCGCCGGCGTGATCATCTGGCCCCAGCCCGTGTACGGGGCCACGGGCTGGTCGCACACGGTCGAGTCACCGGCGAGGTAGGCGACCAGCGGCTGAGTCGCCGGTTTCACGGAGACGGCCTTCACCTGCGGGTTGGTGCCCGCGAACCGGATGTCCAGCCCGGGGTTTCCGGTGCCGCCCTGGCCGGTCGGCTGCCCCTCCGGCTGCCGTACGTTGACCGTGAACGAGTACGTGGCGTTGGCACCGGCCGCCGTTTTCGTCGCCGGAAGCATCAGGCGTCGCGCCTCCACCCACATGTCGGTCTCGGCGGCAGTGACACCGCCGATGGAGACCGTCACGTCGTAGTTGCCGGGAGAGACCGCGTAGTGACACTTGATCGGCGCAGTGCCGGAACAACCGGCTGGCAGCGCCCGCGTGGCGACATCGGCATGCGCCGCACCGGTGCCGACCAGCGTCGCAAGAGTCAGCAGGCCCACCACTCCCAGCCTGACCCCGTGCCCTTCGAGACCCGATGCCATGTCCATTGCAATCACCAATCCCCATCCTTGACCGGAGAGTTGCCCGGGTTGAGGTCCATGGCCCGTCGCTCAGGCCTGGGTGAAGCCGTTCATGATCGCTGTGGGCCGTTTGCTGGAGGAGTCCCAGGCGCCCATGTTGTAGCCGGTGAACGGGGACATGCACTCCGGCTCCCAGTAGAAGATCCCCTGCCCGCCGTTGGCCTTGAGGGCCTTGATGTAGGCGACCAGCGAGGCCTGGGTGGCGGAGACCCGGTCCACCCGGCCACCGAACTCGCTCTGCAGGAACGGTTTGCCGTAGGCGGCGGAGATCTTCTTCATGTTCGCCACGATCCCGGGGGCGAGGTCGGCACTGCCGTAGGACGAGAACACCGACATGTCCCACTTGCCGCCGCTCGCCGCGAAGCGGCTGAAGAACGTCGTCATCACGTCGCACTTCTGCGGCTGGGCCAGGTGGATGCACACCGTCGAGTTCGGCGACACCGCCTTGACCTGGTCGTATGCGGCGTTGAGCAGACCGGTCATCTGCGCCCCGTTGGAGACGCTGCCGACGGGGCGGCAGATCCCGCTGTTGATCTCGTTGCCGATCTGGACCCAGGTGGGGAGCACGTCGTTGCTCCTCATGACCGTCATGGTCTGGTTCACGTACGTGCCCATCGCGGTGCGCATCTGGCTGTAGTTCATGTTCCGCCAGGCCGCGGGCGGGTTCTGCACGCCGACGGAGTTCCAGGTGTCGCCGAACATGTAGTCGAGCATGATCGACATGCCGGCGGCCTTGACCCGCTTGGCGAAGGCGGCGACCTCGTGGATGCCGCAGTGCCCGTTGGCCGGGTCGTTGGACGGGTTGACGAAGGTGCGCAGGCGTACGGCGGTGATGCCGTAGCCCTTGAGGATCGTCAGCAGGTCCTGGGTCTGCCCGCTCGCGTTCTTCCAGGAGTAGCCGCGCGCCTCCATCTGAGGCGCCCAGCTGATGTCGACGCCCTTGACGAAGCTCGCGGCGGCCTCGGCAGGCGTCTCGAGTTCGGCGAACGCGGCGGCCGTGGCGAGCGCCCCGGCGGTCGCGGTGGTGGCCCTGAGCAGGGTTCGCCGGCTGATGCGCCCGGCAGCTGGTGTGGGGGGTTGCGGGGACATGGTAGGTCCTTTCCTTCCGTCGGCCGTGGGTGAGACGTCGCGGTCGGCGGAGAGCGGATCAGTGAGAAAGAGACTTCCAGGAGCGAGGCGGGTGATGGGGGCAACTGGCGCTCAGGGTCAGGGAGTTGGTGTAGCGCGTGCGATCCAGCCGATGCTGCCTCCCTCGGTGTGGCGACAACTGAGGCAGGACTGTTGCGAGTGGCGCGTGTCGGAGAGAGCGGCCTTGGCATGCCAGGGACGCTCCTCCAGGTCGGAGCTGTGAGCGATCACAGAAGTGTTGCGACGAAAGTGCGCAATCGCATCACAACGAACCGGAGGTGCATCACGCAGCTTCCCGATCGGGCACGAAGCTGTCAACCATTGCTCACCGATCCAATGGAAGAAGCAGTGCGATCCTGTGGGCGGGTGTTCGCCGTGCCTCGACTGCGGGTCGTCTGAACCGGTTGGAGTCATCCCAGTTCAAGTGCCCTTTCAGAAGGAATGCGGCGACGGGGACGAGGCTGTGCGCGGGCATCTCGTCGGCTCACACTCGAACACACTCGAACAGGGAAAGCCAACAGAATGCTTGACGGGCTATCAGTGGATTCCTACCCTCGCAGCGAATGGGAGCGTTCCCACGCTATGGGCAGACCGCCGTCTCCGCGATCTTCACATAGCCCCCCACACATCGGAGGTCATCGTGACCGACCCGCACCGGTATCCGCGCACCGCATCGCCCCCAAGGCGATTCCAACGCCGGTCGAGCAAGCGGCTGTTCCGCGGCCTGACGGCCGCCACCGCCCTGGCCCTCGCCGCACTCACCGGACTGCCGCAGACCGCGCACGCCGCGACCGCGCGGCAGGTGGAACGCCTGGATCGGGGCCTGACCAGCGTCCACACCGGCAGCGGGAACCTGGTGTCGTGGCGGTGGCTGGCCACTGACCCCAACGACGTGGCCTTCAACGTCTACCGCGGCGCCACCAGGCTCAACTCCTCGCCCCTGACCACCTCGACGAACTATCTGGACGCCGGCGCCCCGGACTCGGCGGACTACACGGTGCGCGCGGTGGTGAACGGCGTCGAGCAGGCGCCGTCCGAGCACGCGCTCCAGTTCCGCACCGGGTACAAGGACGTGCCGATCTCCCCGCCGCCCGGAGGCACGTCACCGGGCAACTCGCCGTACACCTACGAGGCCAACGACGCCTCCGTCGGCGACCTCGACGGCGACGGCACCCTGGACATCGTTCTGAAGTGGCAGCCGACGAACGCCAAGGACAACTCCCAGTCCGGCTACACCGGCAACACGATCGTCGACGGCATCAAGCTCGACGGCACTCGCCTGTGGCGTGTCGACCTGGGCCGCAACATACGCTCCGGCGCGCACTACACGCAGTTCCAGGTGTACGACTACGACGGCGACGGCAAGGCCGAGGTCGCCATGAAGACCGCCGACGGCACGAAGGACGGAACCGGCGCGGTCATAGGCAGTTCGTCGGCCGATCACCGCAACTCCAGCGGCTACGTCCTGTCCGGCCCCGAGTATCTGACGATGTTCAACGGGCAGAAGGGCAAGGCGATGCAGTCCGTCGACTACGTCCCAGGCCGTGGCACGGTGTCGTCCTGGGGGGACTCCTACGGCAACCGCGTGGACCGTTTCCTGGCGGGCACGGCGTATCTGGACGGCTCCCGCCCTTCGGTGATCATGGCTCGTGGCTACTACACCCGCGCGGTGATCGCGGCATGGGACTGGCGGAACGGGCAGTTCACCCGCCGGTGGACCTTCGACTCCAACGCCAACAGCGGCTACGCCGGCCAGGGCAACCACCAACTGTCGGTCGCGGACGTCGACGGCGACGGCAAGGACGAGATCGTCTACGGCGCGATGGCCGTCGACGACAACGGCGACGGCCTGTGGACGACACGGAACGGCCACGGGGACGCGATGCACGTGGGCGACCTCGACCCGTCCCGGCCGGGTCTGGAGGAGTTCAAGGTCGACGAGGACGGTTCCAAGCCGTCCTCCTGGATGGCGGATGCGAGGACCGGCCAGATCCTCTGGTCCACCCCCGCCGGCGGTGACAACGGCCGGGGCGTGTCCGGTGACATCTGGTCCGGCAGCGCGGGCGCCGAGTCGTGGTCGTCGCTCGTGAGCGGCGTCCGCAACCCCAAGGGCGCGGTGGTCGCCAGCCGTAAGCCCGGGTCCAGCAACTTCCTGGCGTGGTGGGACGGCGACACGGTCCGCGAACTCCTCGACGGCACCCACATCGACAAGTACGGCACCTCCGGCGACACCCGCCTGCTGACCGGCTCCGGGGTCCACTCCAACAACGGCACCAAGTCGACGCCGTCCCTCTCCGGCGACATCCTCGGCGACTGGCGCGAGGAGGTCATCTGGCCGACGTCCAACAACACGGCCCTGCGGATCTACTCCACGCCGTACCAGACCACTACGCGGATCACGACCCTCCTCCACGACACCCAGTACCGCACGGCCCTGGCCTGGCAGAACACCGCCTACAACCAGCCCCCGCACCCCAGCTTCTTCATCGGCGCCAACATGCCCACGCCACCCCGCCCCACCGTCGCGCTGCCGAACAGCCTCTGAGCCGGACAGCCGTCTTCCCTGATGCTTGAGCGAGTTCAGGCATGAGGGAAGGGGTGTTCGTCGAACGAGTAGAACCTGGCACGGGTAACGCAGCACTGGCATTGGTGCACGTATCGCGCTGATGGTTGTTCTTGGGGTACTGCACCTGTCGGAGATGGCGGTCGCACGGACTGGGCTGAAGTCCGGGGACCCGGTACCGCCTTCTTCTGGCCTCATGGTTGTTGCCGCCGAGACCGTCAGAGGATTGCTGCCGCGTACCATTTCCGCCGAGATCATCGCCCACCGCAGCACAGGCGCCGGTCTGTCCTTGTCTCGCGTCCCCGACCCGATCCGCGGCTCCGTCCCGGTGGCCGCGAAGCCGCCGCTCGCTCGCTGACAAGCCACGAGAATCGAAAGGCGCTGAGGACGCTCATGAGGAGCGGGGCGGCGCGGAGTGTAGTCACCCTGGCCGTGAAAACGTCTCAGTCCTACGGCTCTTTCTCTCAACGGGCCGGCATCCGCGAGAGTTTCTCCGACCGGAGCCCGGTTCTGCGTGACAGAGGTTCAGCCGCATGCCTGCAACCTCACCGACCATCCCGCGCAACTCACCTCATGCCATGCCCGCAACCGCCGAAACTCCTCGCGCTTCAACGGCAACTCGCGAATCAGCGAGGAGAGTTGCACATCGTCCCGGGCTCCTGCCGACACTCATCCGCAGAACGCCAGCGACTGTCGCAGCCATGCGGGCCGGTTCGGCGGACCGATCCCAGGCTGCCGGCGAGAGGAACATCCACCGGGCCATGCTCCGCTCCCCGCGCGGCAGTCGGGCACAGTCCCCGAAGACAATGGTGGTGAGCCGGTTCCATCCGAGGATGTCCAGGCGTCGGCTGACGAAGAAGGCGGGCACGCCGAGCGTGCCGCGGAGGTGCTGGGCGGTGGGCTGAAGCAGCTGCGGCAGGGGCGCCGACCGCGGTGTGCTGTTCCGGTCGGCCTGGGCCGGCCGGAACAGATGGTCCCGTTCCTTCTCGGTCGGGCGCTCTGCGTGGGCCAGGGCGTCCGCCACCTCAGCCGACATGCTTACGCCGTAGCCCTGGTCCAGGTGTGCGTAGCTCTGAGAGACCGCAGAAACTCCTTGAGCTTGGCACGCCGGTCAGTCCGGCAGACACTACGTCGTCGGTCGCTACATGTGCAGACATCGCTGTCCTCCGTTTGTCGAACGTGCTCCCAGGCGCGGAGCAGCGCGGCTTCTCCGGCCGGTAGGCGCGCAGTTGACCAGGTCGCACACCGGGTGGCATCGCCACCCGGCCCAACTGCGCGCCCACGAGGATGCGGAGGTACGTACCCGTCGCCGAGACTCGGGTCCTGTTACGTGCCGGCCGGAAGGGCGGAGCCGGCAACGCTGCTGTTGACGCCGCTCATGATGCCGTTGATGATGCCTTGCTGGGTCACCGCGAGGGAGCGCCGGTCGAACAGCCCGAACCCGTACCGGCCGGTTGCACCGTTGTCCCAGTAGACGCTGGCCGCCCCGTACTTCTTGGCGGTGGCCGCGACGGCCCGCGCAAAGTCCGCGCGATACCTGTTGTTCGATGAATCGAACGACGACTTGTCGATCGCGCCGTACTCGCCGACGACCACCGGATACCCCTTCGTGACGAACACGTCGTGCATCGTCTTGAGCTGGGCGTCCAGATAGTCTTCCTGTCCCCAGGTCGACTTCCTCGATGGATTGGTCGCCGCTCGTCCCCACTGCGTGATGGTGCCGCTTTCCTCTCCGGCGAAGTCCCACGGAGCGTAGTGGTGGACGGAGATCATGATCCGCCGTTCACCGGCGGGAATGGAGGGGGAGCGGTACTGGTCGGAGGGAAGCTTGAAGCCGTAATTCCCCGCGGTGTAGTCGATGTTCGTGTTCCAGCCGGCCACGAGCAGCCACCTCGAACTGTTGTTGCCACCCGTCTTCCGTACGGTGTCCACGAAGATCTGGTTGTAACTGTTGATGTTCGAGTAGCACGGTTGGGTCGGACGGCCGTACTGCCCGTCGAACTCCTCGTTCATGGCCTCGAGGATCAGGCGCTGGTCGTAGTTCTTGAACCTGTTCGCGATCTGCTGCCAGGCCTTCTCGTACTTGGCCTTGATCGTCGTCTGGGAGGAGGAATCGCAGATCAACCAGGAGCCGCTGACGTTCTTGTAGCCGTCGCCGTGCATGTTGATCATCACATGCAGGCCCCTGTTGTAGGCGTAGTTGACGACCTCCTGGACCCTGTTCAGCCAGGCGGCGTTGATGGTGTAGTTCGGGCCGGGGCCTATGTATCCCAGGTAGGAGACCGGGATCCGGATCGTCTTGAACCCTGCCGCTCTCACCTTGTCGATGAGGGCCTGTGTCACGGTCGGCTGGCCCCATGCCGTTTCGCTGGGGTATCCGTTGGTGGTGGCTTCGAGCTGGTTCCCCAGATTCCATCCCGCGCCCATGTCGGCCACGATCTGCGAGGCGCTCGACTGTGCCACGGTATCGGCCGACGCCTGATGGGCCGTGCCGTACACAGATGCGGCAACCGCCAACATGACGGCAAGGAGAACGACTCTGATCTTCCCTGCTAGTGAAGCCATGGGCTTTCCTCTCTTGCGGACTTGGGGGGGGTGTCGGATCCCCCAAGTGGACCTTTCTGCCCGAGTGCGAGCGGCAGGAGCCGCCCGGCTGTTCGGGGGTGTGATTTCTGGAGGCCTCGGGCCTGGGTCCGTACACAGTTGGCCCGGGCGTCCGCTGTTGCGCATCCGTGAACGGTCGCGCATCCCGCACGGCTCGGGTGCGCCGCGGTCACGGCGACCGCGCGCGTCCGGGGCCGTGCGTGGTGGCTCCTCAGCTCAGGGCTGATTCCCAAGTGGTCGTGCCGGAGGTGGCGTCGGAGCGCAGGCGGTCGCGGGCCGCGATGTCGCCGTACAGACTCCACCGCATCCAGTCCACGAAGGTGTTGACAGTGCGGGAGTCGCCGAAGTAGTTGCTGTGGCCGGCGCCGCGGAAGGTGAGGAACGCCTTGGCGGCGGGCAGTTCGCGGTATGCCTGACGGGCGGAGGAGATCGGGCACGTTCCGTCCCGGTCGCCGTGCGTGAACAGGACCTTGGCGCGGACCGACGGGCTCGGGTTGCCCATGTCCACACAGGACATGGGGATCGCGGCGGTGATCCGCGCGTCCGGCCAGGCCGTGAGCAGGCCGTGGGTGGTCATGCCGCCCATCGAGTGGCCGGAGACACCGACTCCGACCGCTGTGTCGAGGTGGCCGGCCAGCGGGTCTCCGGCCGTGTTCAGGGCGAGGGTCCGGGTGATGACCTCGGAAACGTCCTTGGACTGGTTGCCGTTGTAGACGTCCTGGCCACTGAGGTTGGCGAAGTGGGGGGCGGGGACCACGAAGCCGGCCTCGGCCAGAGGTCGGATGATCGCCAGGGAATTCTGCGGGCTGCTGCTGAAGCCGTGCATGAACTCACAGACCGGGAAGACGCCTTGGGCCACGGGTGCGTTGGTGACCGGGGAGCCACCGGGAGTGCCGGTGGCGGGGTAGTAGACGTAGGTGGTCCACCGGCGGCTGCCGCGGCTCCAGGCATATGGCCGCACGCCGACCGCGAACCGCTGGGTCGGAGCTCCGGCGCTTGCGACGGCGCCTGCTTGCCCTGTGCCGAGCAGTGACAGGCCTGCGCCCGCAGCTCCGGCTGCGCTCAGGGTCAGGAAACTGCGCCGTTGCATGGTCATGAAGACTCCTGGTGTGGGGGGGTGCGGAGCGCTGCTCGGTCAGGTGCCGGGAGGAGGCATCGGTGATGCCGGGGCGGTCGCACTGACCGAGGTGGTGGGGGGCATGGCCGTGGGGGTGGTCAGGTGGGCGTATCAGGAACGGTGGAGGACGTTCCGGTCCTGCCTGTGGCAGCGACCGTGGTGGTGCTCGATGGGGCGTTGCCCTGCGGGCAGAGACACGGTGACGGCGAGCCGGTGACCACCTGTGCCGCGCCTCTGGGAGCGTTCCCACATCGGGTTGCAACAGTCAGAGTCCCGATCGGGTGCCGGTCTGTCAATCATTGGCGCCCAACTCTGTTGTCTTCGACGCGCATTCGACAGATCGAGGGGCGGGCGGCGCGGTATCGCGTCTCCGTGCATCGCCCCGTCACGCTCGCGACGGTCCCTCGTCAGCCGTGACCGATACCGGCACTCATGCCGGCGATCGTATGGGCCCTGATGTCGAGGTGCGGTCCCTCCGAGAATCGGGTCACCACGGCGCGGACATGGTCCTGGGCGGGCTGGAGGAGCCCGTCGTACACCGCGACGCAGACTTCCCGCGCCCGTGACCGGGGCCAGTCGGACGGCAGCAGCCCGATGGGGAGCAACGGGTCCAAAATGGGGAAGTGCCGGTAAGCGTGCATGACCTCGGTCCGTGCGCGCACCGCGTCGGCACCGGTGACGCCGTCGGCGCTGATGTGCGGGAGCAAGCCGCTCCAGCGACTGATGAACGCGTGATAGTGCTCGGCGATGCCGGTGAGGTCCCACGCCTCGACCGGGTTGCGGTCGACCGCCGTGTCCAGTTCCTCCTGCCGCGCGCGGAACACGGTCACCGCTCCTCGCGCCAGGTCGGCCACCTCGATCCGCCCCTTGGGGGTCAGGGGGTGCGGCGACACCCAGAGCGCGTCGTACAGCGGCGCGAACCCGCGCCAACGCAGCGCGGTGCGCAACGCCCGCCGCCGCGTGCTCTCCTGTTCCGGAACGGAGAAGGCGATCAGTGTCCACCGCCCGTCCCACGAGTCGGGCTGAGTGGTGAAGGTGGCGATCGAGCTGGCGCCGCTCCACAGATCGACGGCGGCCTGAGACGTCAGCCGGTAGGAGCTGTACCGCCCTTGCCGGCTGCCCTCCAGCACCCCACGGCGCATCAGTCTGCTGATCGTCGTACGGGCGGCGCCCGGGGTCACATGGAACTCGCCGAGCAGCGCCACGATTGCCGCTGACGGCAGCCAGGACCGGACGGGGAACGTGTAGTCGGCGATCAACGTCACCGCGAGGCCCTGTGGCGAGACGGTGCTCTGCCAGCCGGGCGACCGTACGGGGCCGGCGGCGCCGTCACCCTCGTCGGAGAAGATCTCCTCGAGGTGGGACAGGTTCGGCAAGGTCGGCTCCGACGCGGTGGACAGGATCGGCACCACTTTAACGGCTGGGAGATCGTCGGGTGGAGCTCCGCCGGGATCGGCCCACCCGGCGGTACCTCCGCGCACCGGTGAAGCGCAGGTGCCCGGGCAGTGCCCCGCGGGCTCGGCACTCCTGCCTCCCGCTGCGCCTCGCGCTCCCGCGCCGCCCGCGCACTGCTTTCGCACCTCGCGGCCGGGAGTGCGTCCGGAGGGAGGGGACGGAGCGCTACGGCCTCAGCGAAGCCGGCGATGGATGGGAAGGGCGTGGCATCGCATGGTCGGCGGGCGCATCCGTCAGCGCCGGGTGAGGGTGGACGGCGCCCCGGCGGACTGGTCACCCTCGTCGCTCAGGCTCAGGGTGTCTCGGTCGGTCATCGTGACGACGTAGACATTGCCGCTGGGGCAGCCGACTTCGGCCGACGGGTCGGTGGGTTGGCTGGTGACAGCCTTGAGGACCATCGAGTCCTTGCGTACCTCCCGCAATTGCAGTGTCTCGGTGCATCCCAGCTCAAGGCCGGTGTTCACCTCGGTCACGTGGCTGACCTGCTTGCCCGCCAGCTCACCCCGTTGTGCCGGGTGGAGAGTCAAAGTGACGGAGAACCGATTGGTCCGGGGCAGACTGAAACTTTCAGGGGTGGGATTGCCCGGCCCGGTACCGACCCATGTACCTGCCCAGGCCGCGGGAAGCGATGTAGGCGCGGACGACGAAGGCGTCCCGCCGGACGCGTCATCGTCGGAGAAGGGCTGCACGACGAACGTGCCCGCCGTGGCCATCAAGGCCGCGACCGTGGTCCCGGCGACCACCCGGCCGGTACGGCTTGACAGCCACCGTCGCACAGCGTCGGAAGGCGGCAGGACGGCCGTCCCCGCGGCGGCCGGGGCCGGGCCGTCTTCGGGCCCACGTGACACAGCCGGCACAGATGGCGATCGCACTGTCGTGGAGACCAACGCGTCCGCCTCCTCCTCGCGCACGGCGAGATCCTTTTCCAGCGCCTCGGGCAGCAACTGCGTCCAGGTACCGCACCGGCCGCCCAGGCGTTCCAGCAGAACGCTCACATCGGCGGGCGTGGGCCGCTGCTCGGGGTGCTTGGCCAGACAGGACCGCAAGAACGGGATCAGGGCCGCCGGAACGCCGTCGAGGTTCGGCTCCTGATGCACGATGCGGTAGAGCAGCACCGCAGGCGAGAACTCCTCGGCGGGGCGGGAGAACGGGCCCCGGCCCGTTGCCGCGTACACCAGCACCGCAGCCAGCGAGAACACATCACCGGGCGCACCCGATTCCCCGGCGCTCGCCTGCTCCGGTGCCAGATAGCCGGGGGTACCGATCACACCGCCAGTCCTCGTGTGCCGCGTGTCCTCCCTCGCGCGTGCGATCCCGAAGTCGATGAGCAACGGACTGCGGCGGCCCAGCAGCACATTGGACGGCTTGACATCCCGGTGGGCCAGCCCGGCCCCGTGTACCGCTCCCAGCGCCCCGAAAAGCTCGGCCGCCAGTGCCAGTACGCTCTGCTCGGGCAGCGGGCCGTACTGCCGTACCCACTCCGCCAGGGACGGCGCGGCCACGTACTCGGTGGCGAGCCACTGCGGGCGCTGCCCCACCGGGCTGTAGTCCACCACCGCGGGTGTCCAAGGAGAGCGCACTTGGTCGCTGTTTCGGATTTCCCGCGCGAACCGCTCCTCGAACCCCGGCTCCCGTCCGAACTCGGCGCGCACCGTCTTCAGTGCCAGGGGACGCCCCGACACCGTTCGGGACAGATACACCCGCCCCATGCCACCCTCACCGAGCCGCGCCAGCAGGGGATATCCCCCAACGGTCCCCGGATCAGACTCGTCCAGCAATTCCACGCCCCGTGCCCTCTCCCATGTGCACTGCCGATCAGGTTCAGCCCCCAGACCAGCACAATCAAGCACCGCATCCGTGGCGTCCATGCCAAGCATCACCTTTTACACCCGCAACACACTATTCTCAGCGAAACTCCTGGCAGCCCGAGCCCCCTCGCCGGCCGAAAGGCCAAGTGGGCGGTCAGGGGGGAAAGTCCGGGCCGGGGAGATGCTCGGGCCGGGTGGACGGTCTTCCAGCGAATGTGCCGGAAGTCACGGCGGACGCGGGCGGGGACGAGTCCACCCGGGAAATCGGCCTTTCAGCAGGCTCGTGAGTGCCACCCACTCGGGCCCGACCCGGCGACCTGGGCCGCGTCACGAACTGTGTGCCCAGGCCGCGGAGGCGGACACGTCACGTCTGGAAGAGCTACGGCCGGTGCGGGCCCCCGGGAACTGAGCAGCGGACCGCACAGCTCCGCGCGAACTCATCCACGGCCACCTCGTCCGGTTCCAGCAGATTAGGAACGGAGCAGCGTCGGGACGCCCGCCGTCTCACGGTTCGTCGAGAGGCGCCGGGCCGTTGCGATGTCCGGGGTCGCGAGGAAGGCGTGCACTCCCTGGTGAGCGGGGAGTGCACGCCGCTGGGGCAGCACAGCGAGCGGGGTCCTATCACTCCGTCGCGAAGCGTCCTGAAGAGGACTCTGTGACATGAGCGGACGGCGTGTCCGACCGTGCGAGCACCCGGCGTACCTCGTCGGCGAGTGCGGGAGCCGCGTCCGCGTCGGCATCGGCGATCCCGACGCCGTAGCGGAACCGCACGGTCGCGCCGTCCTCGACGGTCACCTCCTCGCTGAAGAACGGTGCCGGGTTGAGGCAGGCGAACTCCTCGGTCCGGGCGAACCACTGCGGCGGGTGACTCGGGTTGGCCGCGTCGTCGACCATGAGCACGAGCGACTGCGCGTCCGTCTCGTCATGGCGGCCCGCGAAGCCCATCCACTCCATGCGCCGCCCGCGGACCTCGTCGCCGCCCAGGCCTTCCTCGGTCACGAACTGTCCGCCGGTGAACGACCGGGGGCCACGCCAGAACAGGCCGCCGTAGCCGGCGTTCTCCCGGCCCTTGGTGGTCGGGGACCCCATGGAGACGTCCGTTCCGGAGACGTTGGTCATCTGCGTCTCGAACGTCAACGCCCAGGCGTGCGGGGAGATCAGGCTCGCCCGCAGCGTCCTGCGCTCGGTGAAGAACAGCGCGCCGGACTGGGTGGTCCAGTCCAGGTCGTGGGCGAACGTCGCCGTGCCATCGGCCCTGTCCAGGTCGACGACCCGGCGGTGGGCCTGGGTTCCGTTGTTCTCCAGCTGCACGTAGAAGCGTCCGTGGATGTACGTGGGACCGCCCCAGAAGTTCTCCTCGCCCACGTGGGGCAGGGACCAGGCGATGCCCTTGTGCCACACATGGTCGTGGGGCCGGAACAGGCTGACGACCTTGCCGGCCCGGGTGCGCAGGGGGTGGATGTAGGGCTTGGGCGATTCCAGTTGGACGGTGTCCGGCCGGTACACGTAGCGGAACAACTCGGTGCCGCCGTCGCGGACCCTGACCGAGGTACCCAGGTCGTGGCGGATCTCAAGAGCGTTCATACGAGGGCCTCCTTGACCGGCTCCCACGGCACGGCGCCGCCGTCCATGCTGAGCGCGAACGGGTCGTCGTCGGTCAGATCGCCCGCGCTGACGCGGACACCGCGGAAGGCCGAGGCGTACGTCGCCGCCGCGAACTCCAGCGTGCGACGCGCCTCTTGCAGGCAGACGCCGGGTTCCTGTCCGCTCTCCCAGGCGTCGAACACGGCCTCGATCTGGAGCCTGTGTCCGCTCGTGATGTCCGGCTCGGCACCGTCGGTCCAGAGGTCCGAGAGACCCTCGTGGCCGGGGGCCGGGGTGAACCGCCAGTGTTCCTCGCGGTAGCCGTAGAGGTGTTCGAGTTCGACCGTGGCGTACTCGAAGTCGAAGCGCAGGCGCGAGGTCTCCCGGGGGGACAGCAGGGAGTTGACCACTGTGGCGAGGGCTCCGTTGTCGAACCGGACGGCGGCGATCGAGACGTCCTCGGTGTCCGTGGGCCGGGCCTGGCGCTCGGCGAGTGCGGCGATCTGGGACCAGGGGCCGAGGACCGACAGCATGAGGTCGAACTGGTGGATGCCGTGTCCCATCGTGGGGCCGCCGCCCTCGACGTCCCAGCGTCCCCGCCACGGCACCTCGAAGTACGCGTCGGGCCGGTACCAGAGGGTCTCGCAGGTGGCGACCAGTGGCCGGCCCAGTGCGCCGGAGTCGGCCAGCCGGCGCAGGCGTACCGCCGCCGCGCCGTAGCGGTGCTGGAAGACGGTCAGCACCTTGGAGCCGGTCTGCTCCTGCACCGCGGCCAGTTGGTCCATCTCGCGCAGGCTCAGCGCCGTCGGCTTCTCCACCAGGGCGGTGACGCCGGCCCGCATCACCATGGATGCCAGCGGTACATGAGTCTGCGGGGGCGTACAGATGTGTACGAGATCGAGGTCTTCGCTGTCCAGCAGAGCCTGCGGGTCGTCGAAGACGTGCGGCACGGAGAATCGGTCGGCGAACTCGGCGGCACGGGTGGGGTCGAGGTCGGCGACGGCGACCAGCCGGGCACGTTCGGAGAGTTCGGTGAGGGCTTCGGCATGAGCGTGGGCGATACCGCCGGTGCCGATGATGGCCACGCGGTACGGCGGCCGGGGGCTGGGCATGGGTGTTTTCTCTCTCTTGGTTCCTGACCCACGTCTCGTGGGGCTACCGGGGGCCGTGGGCAGCGGCGACGGCCTCCGGAAGGAGGTCACTTGGCCGCGTCGATCTCGCCCTGGAGCTCCTTGATGAAGGCCTTCGCGGCGGCTTCCGGCGAGGTCTTCTTGAAGTAGACCTCCTGGCTGTAGCGCTGCAGCTCCGGTTCGATGCCGCTTCCGCCGTTGGGGGTCACGACCGGCGACTCACCCGGGGTCACGGCGTTCATGTAGTCGGCCGCCGCCTTGTCGGTCCCGGCCAGAGTCGGCTGGAGGTGCTTCAGCATCGCCTTGTTGGCGGGGATGCCGCGCTCCGTCTTGAGGATGTCGGCGGCCTTGGGGTCGTTGAGCATGAAGTTGATGAACGCGGCCGCTTCGGCCGGGTGCGCGCTCTGGCTCGAGACCGCCCAGTACATGGAGGGCTTGAAGAAGTTCGCCTTGGTGTCGCCGACACGAGGCATCTGCAGCAGTTGCACATGGGCGCCCGCGGCCTGCTGGATGGCGGTGATCTGGGTGTTGTACGCGCCCATCATTGCCGCCTTGCCGGTGGCGAAGCTGCCGGCGGTGACACCCGCGGTCAGGTCCTCGACCATCGTCGACGTGTTGACGCTGGCGCCGGAGGAGAGCAGGTCCAGGCCGTACTTCCACATGCCGGCGAGCGTCTCGGGCTTCAGGGAGACGTTGCCGTCCTTGTCGAAGAGGTTCTCACCGTGCTGACGAGCCCAGTACTTGACGTCGCCGGCGGAGAAGCCGGGCGCGCCGGCCGCACCGTGGATCTTGCCGCCGCTCTTGTCCGTCAGCTCCTTGGCGGTCTTGGCGTAGTCGTCCCACGTCCACGTCTTGTCGTCGGGAACCTTCACGCCGTACTTCTTGAACATGTCGGTGTTCACGAGGATGGACATGACGCCGACGCCGACGGGAAGCGCGTACTGCGTTCCGTCGATCTGTCCGGTGGCCAGGGCCTGGTCGTCGAACTGTGACGTGCTGAGGAGCTTCTTGGCCTTGCCGAGGTCGTACAGCGCTCCGCGGTCGGCGTACGAGGCGAGGTACAGCTCGTCCATCTGGACGACGTCGGGAGAATCCTTCGCCGCGGTCGTCGTGGCGAGCGCGTCCCAGTAGCCGTTCCAGTCCTTGTACTGGCCCTTGACCTTGATGTTGGGGTACTTCTTCTCGAACGCCTTGATGACCTCGTCGGTGAGCTGGGCGCGGGCGTCCGCTCCCCACCAGGTGGCGCGGATGGTGACCGGCTTGTCGCCGAGCTTGGGAGCGGAGCCGCTGCTGCCGCCGCTGCAAGCGGTCAGTACGAGCGAGAGTGAGGCGACCGCCCCGATCGCGACGCGTCTGAAGGGGCTGGGGTTCATGTGGTTCTCCTGTGGCTGATACGTGGGTCGGATCGGTGGCTGCGGTGCGCCCGAACGGCCATGACTCGGTCGCCTCCGCGTGTCCGGCAGTAGCCCCCGCGGTTACTTGCCGCCGGTGGTCGCGATGCCTCGCAGCAGGAAGCGCTGCCCGGCGAGGAAGACGAGGAAGACGGGAACGAGCGACACGACGCTCATGGCGAACACCGAGCCCCAGTCCGTCGCGCTCTGCTGGTCGACGAAGGTGCGCAGCGCGAGAGGCGTGGTGTACATGTCCGGGTCGGTCAGGTAGATCAGCTGGGTGTAGAAGTCGTTCCAGGTCCAGATGAAGGTGAAGATCGCGGTGGTCGCCAGAGCCGGGACCATCAGCGGCAGGATGACGTGGAAGAAGATCCGCGCGTGCCCGGCGCCGTCGATCCGCGCCGCCTCGTCGATCTCGCGCGGGATGCCACGGATGAACTGCACCATGAGGAAGATGAAGAAGGCGTCGGTCGCCAGGAACTTCGGCACGATCAGGGGCAGGAACGTATTGACCCAGCCGAGCTCCGAGTAGAGGACGTACTGGGGCACGATGATCACGTGGATCGGCAGCATGATCGTGACGAGCATGATGGCGAACAGCACGCGCTTCGCCCTGAATTCCAGCCTGGCGAAGGCGTACGCGGCCAGGGAGCAGGCGAGGAGGTTCCCGAGGATCGCGCCGGTGACGACGATCGCCGAGTTGATCATGTAGTGACTGAACGGTTGGGAGAAGGCGTTCCAGCCGTTGCTGTAGTTCTCGAAGCGCGGGTGCGTCAGGGCGAGTCCCGCACTGCGGAAGATCTCACTGTTGGGACGCAGTGAGCTGACCACCATCCACAGGACGGGGTACAGCATCGTCAGGGCGCAGAGGGCCAACAGGCAGTGCTTGAGAGGGGCGCGCACGGCGCGTCTGATCCGGCGTATCGCGTGAGGGCGGGGGGCTGGCAGCGAGGGGGGTACGGCTGCGGTGCGGTCAGTCATCGTAGAACACCCAGTACTTTGAGGCCCAGAAGTTGACGGCGGTGAAGGCCGCGACGATGAGGAGCAGGACCCACGCGAGCGCGGACGCGTATCCCATGTCGAAGTGGCCGAACCCGCGCTGGTACAGGTACAGCGAGAAGAAGAGGGTGGAGTCGGCGGGCCCTCCGGTACCGCCGGAGACCACGAAGGCCTGGGTGAAGGTCTGGAAGGCGTGGATGATCTGCAGCACCAGGTTGAAGAAGATGATGGGTGTCAGCAGCGGAATGGTGATGCTGCGGAACTGGCGCCAGCGCTTCGCGCCGTCGACGGAGGCCGCCTCGTAGAGGGAGGTCGGAATCTGCCGCAGCCCGGCGAGGAAGATCACCATGGGTGAGCCGAAGGTCCAGACGTTGAGGACGACGAGGGTCGACAGCGCCGTTCCCGGCTCCGAGATCCAGCCCTGCCCCTGGATACCGACAAGGGACAGAGCCTCGTTGACAAGGCCGTTGGTCCCGAACATCGCGCGCCACAGCACGGCGATCGCCACGCTGCCACCGATCAGTGACGGCAGATAGAAGACGGAGCGGTAGAAGGCCAGACCCCGTACTCCCTTGTCCAGCACCAGGGCGAGCCCGAGGGCCATCGCCAGCTGCAGCGGGACGGAGACGAGGACGTAGCTGAACGTCACTTCGAGCGACTTGTGCAGACGCTCGTCGTCGAGCATGCGCGTCCAGTTCTCGACTCCGTTGAACTGCGGCGGCTGCAACAGGTTGTACTTGGTGAAGCTGAGGTAGAGCGAGGCCAGCATCGGGCCGAGAGTGATCCCGAAGAGCCCGACGAACCATGGCAGTAGGAAGAAGAACGCCGCCTTGTTCTGCTGGCGCGCGCCCCGTTGGGACCCGCGCAGCCGGCGTAGTTCGTTGATGGAGCTCACGGCACTGCTCCCTTGAGCGGCGGCATCTGCAGACAGTGGTGCGAGCCCGTCCCGGGCCTCGCGTCACCCCGAAAAGTGATCGTTCACTTTGTGGGTTGCGAGGACCATAGTGAACGATCACTTTTTACGTCAAGAGTGTGTAGTCTCTGACTTCACCGAACGTTGGCGGAAAGGTGGGGGAAGCGGATGGATGGCGCTGACACGGCGCGACGACGGCCTACGATCACCGATGTGGCGCGGCTCGCCGGTGTGTCACCCCAGACGGTGTCGCGGTATCTGCGGTTCAACGGCGGACTGAAGCCGGCGACCCTGGAACGCGTGGAGAAGGCCATACGGGAGCTGGACTACCGTCCCAACCTGGTGGCGCGGTCGATGCGCACACGGAAGACCGGCCGCCTGGCGATCCTCATGCCCGCCATGGCCTTCAACCCCTCGCGCATGCTGGCGGGTGCCGGTGCGACGGCGCAGGACGCAGGGTTCTTCGTCGATGTCGTGAGCGCCGGGGGCGGCGTAGCCGCAAGGAGCGACCGCCTGCTGGAGCTCGCCGATTCGGGACAGTACGAGGGCCTCCTCTCCCTCGCTCCCGTGCTTCCCGACGTGGAGAGCAAACTGCACCAGAGGACGGCCGTGGTGATCTCGGCCGACTTCGACGACGAGATGCGCGGCATCGGGCAACTGGCCGACGCCACGCCCCTGGTGCGGATGATCGAGCACCTGGCGGCGCTCGGTCACTCCCGGTTCCTCCATGTGGCCGGCGACGTGCAGTTCGCCTCCGCGAGGGCGCGCAAGCAGAGCTATCTGGAGACCGTCGAACGCCTTGGCGTCGAGTCCGTCGGTGTTTTCGACGGAGACTGGTCGGGAGAGTCCGGCATCGAGGCGATACGGTCGCTCCCGAGCCATACGCGGCCGACCGCGGTGATCGCGGCCAATGACCTCGTCGCCGCCGGTGTCGTCCGGGGCGCCCGGGAGCGCGGCTGGGACGTGCCCGGCGACCTCAGCGTGACAGGTTGGGACAACGCCGGGGTCGGGCAGTTCATGACCCCGTCCCTGACGACTGTCGACGTGGAGCTCGAACAACTGGGCAGTACGGCCATGGCCAAGCTGATCGCGGGTCTGGGGGGCAGTGCGCCCGAGGCGACGGAGGGCTCCCTGTTCCGGATCATCTGGCGGGAGTCGACGGCCGAGCCGCATGCGGCAGGGCGTCTCAGCCGCGGGCGGTGACCAGTGCCGCCGCCGGGGTGGGCGCGGAGCAGGCGGACGTCCCCTGAGCCTGCACCGCCCACCCGACCCGGCCTTGGGTGCGGGCCGAACCGGCCGCGCACGCCACGCGTCCTCAGGTGCGTATCGCCCTCAGTTCGCGTAGACGTCAAGCCGACCGCACATGCCGAACTTCCCACAAGCGGAAGGCTGTTCGGAGCTCACGGCGGCATCTGCGAGATGGGGGGACTCCCCCCGCTCCAGCCAGTCGAGCTGCGCCGCAGTGGCCGCGGCGGAGGCCTCGGCACCTTGTCGCCACCGCTCGCGCCAATCGGCGATGCGGGGCCTTACCAGTGCGGCGGCGGCACGGTGGAACGCGGCCAGGGCCTGTGGACCCTCGGCCTCCCGAAGTGCCCGGTAGCCCTCCAGAGCGAGGTCCCGCCGGGCCCGGGCGACGCGCTCCTGCTCCTCCTCGGGCGCGTCGGCCGGGATGGCGGTGGCGCGGGCGTACGTCTCCGGATCCTTCAGGTACTCCGGGGGCAGCGTGAGGACCGCGTCCCCCGCCTCCGGCAGCCCGCTGTTCTGCATGAGAACGGTGATCCGCAGATCACCCTCGTTGACCAGCCGGTGGATGGTGCCCGGCGTGAACCAGGCGACCGTGCCGGCGTGGAGCGGAGTGACCTCGTACCCGGAAGAGGTCAGCGTCTGCACGGCCCCGCGTCCGCCGGTGACGACGTAAGCCTCTGAACACGCCAGGTGCATGTGAGGCGTGCCGCCGCACGCTCCGTCGGCGGCAGGCCAGTCGTACACCGACAGATGCGAGATGGCGACGCCCCCGGGCAGTCCGGTGTTGGTTGTGTTCATGCGTGTGTCAACTTTCCAGGTGTACTCAGTAAGCGCTTTCTATCTCTCTCAATTTACGCACCGATCGCCCAACCGGTCAATGTTCTGTCTAAACTCAAACCCGAATGGTGAAGTCGCGAGGAGGACGATGTGAAAAATGCGTTGGCAGGCAAGAGTGTCTATGCCTTCGGCGACAGCATTGTGTACGGACACGTGTACCCGCACAGTTTCGTGGACGTAGTCGCAGAGCGTGAGGGCATGACCCTCACCAAGTTCGCCCGGAACGGCGCGACCATAGGCGTCGATCCCCACGCTTCCGGAGGGCAGATACTCACGCAGGTCGAGGAAGCGACCGACATCGCGCCGGACTTCGTCGTCTTCGACGGAGGCACCAACGATGCGCAGTCCATCTTCCGGGACCGCGCGTACACGCTCGGCGCCTATGCCGAAGAGCTGGAGAAGACGCTGCACGCCATGGAGCGGAAGTGGCCGACCGCCCGCATCGTGTACGTCGCCGCCCACAGGCTCGGTTCGCGCGACTGGGACACTCAGGTGGCGTTGCGCGAGGCGACCCTGGAAACCTGCCGCAAGCGGGACGTCGCCGTTGCCGACGTCTTCGGAGAAACGACGTTCGACACGCGCGATGACACTCAGCGTGCGAAATACACATTCGACGACCTGGTTGACGGTTTCCCTGGCACAGAGGGGTCGGGAACACATCCCAACGAGGCAGGTATTACCACTTTCTATGTGCCGGTGGTGAGCGCCACGCTGCAGCAGATTTCATCACGTTGATCAGTCGGCAATCGGATCTGCCTGACCGATATCGGCCAGGCAGATCCGATTCCTCATTTTCTTGACGTCACTCTGAGCTGAACATCATGGGGGACGCGGAAGCGCTTACTGGTTCGGCACACCTACCGAATGCTCACGCCACCAGACTGGCCCTGGATTTCACTGGCCGAATCCGGTGCCGCGCGAGATCCGGGCGTCGTCCACGTGTACTGCCCCGCGCTCGCCCCCGTTCGAGTACCACGCGACCTTCGCGATCCCCGGCATCGAGGTGCGGAATGCCGCGTCGTTCAGCACGCGATGACCGTCGATGTCCAGGTCGAAGCGCTGGTTCACGGTGTCCACGGTGAGCGTGACCCGGTACCACTTGCCATTGGTGTACGTACCGAGCACCGTGTCCGTGGTGCCCTTGTACGCGTGGATCTGGCCGCGCGCGAAGGCGACGCTGACGGCTGGGGCACCGCTGGCGTTGTACAGGTAGGGCAGCCCGAACCAGCCGGCCTGCGTGTCGTTGCGCATCACCTGCGTGTCGATGGTCACCACGCCCTGGAGCGGGGTGCTGAAGAGGCGGGCGAGGTTGGTCCCGTCGGTCCCGCCGCCTTCGATGGTGCGGGTCAGCCGGACGCTCTTGTCGGTGGCGGACGGCGTCTCCACCACGGAGACGTCGTTGTTGGTCGAGATGACCCGCCATCCGTTGGTCCCGTTGGCGAGTGCGCCGGTCGCCAGGCCGTCGAACGTGTCCGTGAACGCGATGTCGGGCGCGCCGCGTTCGAAGGCACCGATCTCCGGACCGTTCCCGATCGGCACGGTCGCCCCGGCGTAGTCGAGGCCGCCGTTGCCGGTGACTGTGGCTCCGGCGTCTACGAACACCGATCCCGACTGGAGCGCGAAGTTCGCCGCCGTGCCGAGCCTCGGGCCGTTCTCGTCGCCGTACGGCCCCGTGACGGAGGCATTCACGAACTGCGGAGCGCCGACCACGGCGTTCGCGTCCGACGCCGGCCGAGTCGTCAGGTTGGACGAGTATCCGTTGTTGTTGTACGTGATGCTCGACGGTTGTATGAACTGGGGGGCGGACTGACTGGAGACGAACAGGTTGTTGGTGAACGTCGCCTTGCCGGAGACACCGCCGGTCACCATGTTCTGCGAATTGGTGTTGGCGATGGTGTTGTTGTAGAGGTTCGCCACCGTGCCGCTCTGCTGCGACATGTGGATGTTCCACCGCGTGCTGCCGGTGATGACGTTGTAGCGGATCACCACACTGCCGAACTTGACCGCGGAGTTGCACGCGCACAGCAGCATGCCGTCGCCGTTGTCGTGGAGGTAGTTGTACTGGAACACCTGGTTGGTGGTGCCGATGTCGGGGTCCAGGGCGTTCTGGTCGGCACCGCCCGAGGAGAGGTGGGTGCCCATGATCTCGTTGTGCTGGACCGTGACGGTGTCGGCCATGTTGGTCTCGACGCCGGAGACACCGACCCGGTCGATCACGTTGCCCTCGACGAGTCCGCCCCGGACGCCGGTGAGGTAGATGCCGTTGCAGCCGAAGGGGGTGTTGGCCTGCGTGATGTAGTTGCCGCGGAACGTGACGTCGGTGTACGGCGTGTAGGCGGGGTCGGTGGCCGTGGCGCGCTTGCCCCAGCCGGTGAAGACGGCCCCGGGCGCGTCACCGGCGTACTGCTTGGTGACGATCCCGCTGAACGAGGTGTTCTTGATGGTGGAGTTCTCGACGGTGATGCCGTCGAGGACCGTGGGGGCGCCGGGCGCGGTGATGTCCTGGACGCCGGTGAGGAAGGCGATGCCGCCGGTGTCCTTCGAGCGGTCCCAGCCCTGCGCGAAGGTGATGCCCGGCTTGTTGTCGGCGGTGCTGCCGCCGACCCACTTGACCTCGCCGGTGACGTCGTGCACGTCGACCGAGTCGATCACGAAGTGGTGCAGGGTCTGGCCGTTGTCACCGTGCACGCCGATGCCGCGGAGGTCGCCGAGCTTCGAACCGTCCGTCGTTCCGGTGGGTACCGCGTTCGACACGTCGAGGTTGCGGATCTCCCAGTACTGCTGGTTGTTCAGCCGCACCGCGTCGCCGACTGTGCCCTGGCCCGCGATCTTCGGCTTGGCGCCCGTTCCGTAGCTGTCGATGGCGATCGGGGCGCCGTCGGCGCCGGACCCCTTCGGCCAGAGCTGGCCGGTCCAGCTGTCACCGGCCTCGAAGCGAATCGTGTCGCCGGGCTGGAATGTCGTCGCGTTCACCTTGCTCAGCGAGCGCCAGGGCGCGCTGCTGCTGGTTCCGGCGTTGCTGTCGCTGCCGTTCGCGCTCACGAAGTACGTGGTGCCCGCGGCGAAGGCCCGCTGCGCGGGTATGAGCACGATCGACGCGAGCACGACTGCCAGCGCGCAGAGTGCGGCGGCTGTTGCTTGTGACACAAGTCTTCGATTGACGGTCATGGTCCTCTTCTTGTCGTCCGCGGTGGTGAGGTACTGGCTCCTGTCGTGGCGCCTCCGGTCGAGGCGTCGCTTAACGACCCGGGGCGGGGGCGGTTCGGGACCGTGCGGCGGACACACCCGCGGATGCTTGACGCCACGGGAACCGGGCCGGCCGGACGTGCCCTGTCGGGAGCAGAGATCGCCGGCGGCTCCAGGCGTCTTGATAGCGGTGTCACAGTGCCCTCCCGGATGTGAAGCCGGCCGTCTGGAAGCCTCGTGCTTGTCCTTGCGGACGTACTGGGAAAACGCATTCCGCGCAGTGTGCCCAGCGGACCTCGAGTGAGTCAAGGTTTCGAGCAGATGAACGCGGCAGCGCTGTGGGGGCCTGCCGGAAGCCGACGGCACTGGCCGCTCGAGTATCCGTCGCCCGATGGGCGCGGGAGCGCAGGCCGAAGTCAGGCTTCTTGGCGCATGGGCGGGGAGGCCGGCGATGGGGGCCTGCCCCGCCCATGGGATCGGCCGGGTGCTCAGTCCGTCACGAGACCTTGACCAGCCTCCATCGCTGGTTGGTGCTGCCGTTGGTGAACCACTGGTCGATCGGTGTGCCGTCGGTGGTCTGCGCCTTGTACACGTCGGCCTTGTACCCGTTCGATCGGGACTCGATGGTGTAGGTGCCGCTGCCGGCCGGCGCGATGAGCCATTGCTGGCTGACGCTCCCGCTGGAAGTCCCCAGCTGCAACTGGGTGCCGGGCCAGGTGGAAGCCGCGTTGATGTCGAGGGCCTTGCCGCTGGTGACACCTGTGACGGTGAGGTAGCCGCCGCTGGTGTAGGCCAGCTTCCACTGCTGGTTACCGCTGTTCTGGTCGGTCTTCTGGACGATGGGCGTGCCGTCGCTGGTTCCACCGTTGGAGGCGGTGAGCGCCTTGCCGCTGCCGACGCTGATGATCTTGTAGGTGCCGGAGAGGTCCGGGACGGTTTCGTGGGTGACGGACAGGTTGGAGTACTCGACGGGGTAGTAGCCGGCCGTGCCCAGGCCGACCAGACCCGCGCCGTAGCTCGTGTCGGTGACCGTGCCGACGGTGGTCCCGTCGATCTTGGCGGTGATCGTGCTGTCCTGGAAGGTCAGGGCCAGCTTGTGCCAGGTGCCCGTGCCGGGCGCGCTGACCGAACCACTGGCCAGGGTGGTCCAGTTCCACGAGTTGGTGCCGGTGGTGCCGGTCTTCAGCAGCGACCAGGCTCCGGTGTCGGACAGGCGCAGGTGGTAGGCGTTCAGCCCGGTGCTGAACTTCGACTGAGTGCCCACGCGGCCGAGAATCTCCGCGGAGCTGCCGCTCTTCTCCAGCAGTACGTCGGAGCTGACCGTGTAGTTGCTCCAGCCGATGTCGCCCATGAGGGTGTAGGGCTGGACGTCGTTCGAGGCCGGCGCCCACCAGAGGATCGGCTTCGTCGGTGCGGTCTGACGCAGGCACTGGCCGCTGCGGCCCCCGGTGCAGGGGGCGGCCTGGAATGCACCGTTCATGGAGGCGAAGTACTTCGCCTCCTGCCCGGTGCTGTAGCCGGCGAAGGAGTCCGAGTACGGCATCGAGAGCCGGTTGCGGGTGGGCGTGGTGGTCGTTCCGGCACCCTGACCGGTGGTGGTGGTCACGGTGTAGACGCGACCGGGGTCCAGGGTGAGCGTGTACGTGCCGCCGGAGGCGGTCAGGTCGCTGTTCCGCACCATGCGCGGGGTGGCGCCGCCGGGCTGCGACAGGTCGGTGGACCACACGTGCAGGGCTCCGCCGGGCAGGCCGCCAGCGACGTCGAAGGTGACCGTCTGGGACGCGGTGGCGTCCAGGGTCTCGTAGACGGTGCTCCAGGCGCTCTTGTCGGGCGCGGCGTAGCTGACGTAGCTGCCGTTGGCGCGGTCGCCGCCGAGGTATCCGGAGGCGGTGTCGAGGTACTTCCAGCCGGGTGAGGTGAACTGTGTGGTCTGGGCGATGGACCAGGCGGTGCGGGACACGCTGTAGGCGCCGGACCAGGGCTGGTTCGCGGTGATCAGGCCCTGGTCGTGGAAGAAGAGGTTCTGGTAGTCGGCGGCCACCATGGGCCAGTTGATGTACGCGCTCATCTTGGCGTCGAGGTAGCCGCGGTTGATGGCGCGGGCAACCGGGGCCGCCCCGGTCTCGGCGTTCTCCGAGCCGTTCTCGCTGGCCCAGATCGGCTTGCCCAGCGACTGGGCGTCGGCGGAGGAGGAACAGGTGGTCATCGCGGACTGGTACGTGCAGGGATAGTGCGCGCCTGCGATGTCCACGGCGTTGTACAGGGCGCTGCTGTTCTTCATGCCGGTGGCGATGTTCCAGACGGTCTCGTCGCCGCCGACCAGCTTGGTCGAGGCGTAGCCGTTCGCCGCCATGGCCGACTTCAGGTTCTGGTAGAACCAGGCGCTGTACGTCTTCTCGTTCAGGCCGCCGATGTAGTCGATGGACAGGCCGTGCTGCTTGGCGCAGCCCAGCCAGTCGATCATGTAGTCGATGCCGTCCTGCGTGTAGAAGTTGCCGTTGCCGATCCAGCCGGGGGCGCCCCAGGCCAGGGCGAAGAGCTTGATGCCGGGGTTGCGGGCCTTGGCCTGCTCCATCACCCACCACTCGTAGCCGGCGTCGCAGTCGATGTCGCCTTTTGTGTGCTCGAAGCTGATCTCGGAGCCGTCGGTGGAATTGACGTCGCCGCCGACTTCGACCTTGAGGATCTGCAGGGCGGCGCCGTAACCGGGCTTGAACAGGTAGTCCAGGATCTGGTTGCGCTGGGTGGCCGGGTAGTCGACCAGGAGGCGGGTGTTGCCACCGCCGCCGCTGATCGCGCCGACGCCGTCGAAGGTGCGCCCTGCGCTGGCTCCGTCGACGGTGATCGCCGTGTTGGTGGCGGCGTACGCGGGCGACAGTGCTCGGCCGGTCAGCAGGGCCAGTCCCATGAGCAGGGCGGCCAGGGCCGCCAACCGTCTGATGTGCCTGTCAGGCAGCCCTATGACGTGGTGCACGGAAGATCCTCCTGGGAGGGAGTGCGGGTGTGGGTGCGGCTTGCACTGAGACTCGGTGCGGGGCCTGTCGCGTGGATCGCAGAGGGGGCCCGCCCGGTGGAGGCGTCTCTTCTCAGTGGGAAATCGTATTCCGCGCAGTGTGCCCGTCCGTGCTCGAAGGCGTCAAGCGTCGGTCAGCGGGTAAAAAATGCGGCTTTGACGTGGCAGGTTCTGGTGCCCGAAGGCGGTGTGCGCGTCGGCGGGAGTGACCGGCTCGGGGCTGTTCAGACGACGCGGATCGCGGTGCTGTCGCGCACCACGACCTGCCCGCGCATCATCAGATGCTCTGCTTCCGTACGGTCCGCGAGTGCGAGGCGGACCGCCTCGGCACCTGCCTGCGCCAGCGGCAACGACACGGTCGTCAGCCGCGGTGTCACATCGGTCGCGAGCTCGATGTCGTCGAAACCGGTCACCGAGACCTCGTCCGGCACCGCCACCCCGGCAGTACGGAAGGCGGACATCGCGCCGATGGCGATGGTGTCGTTGGCGGCGAGGACCGCGTGGGCCGGCTCCAGCCCCTCGGCGACCAACCGGCGCGCCGCGTCGAACCCTCCCTGGCGGCTCACCGTGCAGTGCGAGACCCGGATGTGCCGCTCCTCGACGCCGCCGTCGCGGAGACCCGCGATGAAGCCCGCGGTACGGGCCGAGACGTTTCCCTGCCCGCGCGCGCCGGCGAGGATCGTCACATGCCGGTGCCCCGCCCCGGCGACGTAGGTGGCCAACTCCTTCGCAGGGCCGTGATTGTCGAAGCTGATGGAGTCGAACGGCATGTCGGTGTCACCGACGATCACCACCCGGCCGCCCTCGCGTTCGTAGCCCAGCAACTCGTCGAGCAGGCGCCCGCCGAGGGCCTTCGTGTCGAGGCGGCTCGAAGTCAGAATGAGCGCACGCGGCCGCAGAGCACGCTGCAACCGGACGGTTTCGAGCTGGCGCTCGGCGGTGCCGTGGGTCGACGAGACGGTCACGAACGCACCCGCGTCGCGCGCTCGCCGTTCCATCGCCGCGGCGACCATCCCCATCGACGGAGTCGTGAGATCGTCGCCGACGACCGCGATCGAGTCGTTCGCGCGCCGCATCGCCCGGGCCGCGGCGTCCGCGGTGTAGCGCAACGCGGCCGCGGCGGAGACGACCCGCTGCCGGTACTCCTCCGCGACCGTCCGGGAACTGCCGCCCAGCACTCGCGACGCGGTCGAGACCGACACACCGGCGGCCGCCGCCACGTCACGCAGGGTGACGGTCGGCCTGGCTGAATGGGGCATCGCGCGTCCCTCCCGCACCACGAAAACGAGCCGCCGCCGACGCTACCCGAGGATGTCCCCGGCCAGGCGGCGGAGGTGTGGACGAAAGTGCCGGTGAGCGACACGGGATACGGTCGGCCGGACCGAGGGGGGCATGGTCGGCCGGACCGACTCGGGATACGGTCGCCTGGCTGGTAGGTGGTCACGTCGGCCCGGTTGGATTCCGTCCCGACGGTCACTCCCCAGGCCGGTGCGCTGCTGCGTCGCACACGCCTTGCGCGCTGGGCGGCTCGGTGCACAATGTGCGGCATGGAAGATGGAGCGGCAGCGCCTGCGGGGCGTCGCGGGGAGGCCGTATCCGAGGGGCGTCAGGTGACCCTCCATGATGTGGCGCGGACAGCGGGCGTCTCACAGGCGACGGCGTCGCGCGTGCTCAACGGCAGCGTCCGCAACGTCCGGCAGGAGAACGTCGACCGTGTGCTCACCGCGGCCGCGGAACTGGACTACGCACCGCACCTGTCCGCCCAGGCGATCGCGCGGGGTTCGACGAACATCGCCGCGCTGGTCGTCAGCGGTGTCGACGACCCGTACTTCTCCTCCATCGCGGCCGGCGTGACGCAGGCGGCCGAGGCCGCCGGACTCATCGTGACCATGGCGGTCGCGGACCGCTCGCCGGAGCGGGAACTCCAGATCGTCGGGACGCTGCGCGGCATGCGCCCCCGCGTCATCATCCTGACCGGCAGCCGCGTCGACGGCGCCGATGCCCGCGACGCACTCGTCGAGGAGCTCCAGGCCTACCGGGAAGCGGGCGGCAGCGTAGTCCTGATCAGCCAGCACGACCTGCCGTTCCACACCGTCAGCATCGACAACTACGGTGGAGCGCGGCAGCTTGCCCGCGCGCTGGTCGGGCTCGGCTACCGCCGGTTCGCGGTGGTCCGGGCGGGGACCCACCTCAGGACCTCCCGTGACCGGTGCAGCGGTTTCGTGGAGGGCCTGCGCGAGTTCGGCATCGACGTCGACGAGCGGCTGGTGGTCGATGCCGAGCTCAGTCGGCGAGGGGGGTGTGAGGCGGCCCGGGAGCTCGTCCGGCGGGGACTGCACGGTACGGAACTCGTCTTCGCGGTCAGCGACGTCATGGCGATCGGTGTCATGACCGCATTCCGTGACGCGGGGCTTGTCCCTGGCCGGGACATCGCCGTCGCCGGCTTCGACGACATCGGCCCGGCGGTGGACGTCGTCCCGGAGCTGACGTCCGTGACCGTTCCTCTGCAGCAGGTCGGGCTCCGTGCGATGGAGCTCGCGCTCTCCGACGACGACGCCCCGCGGATCGTACCGGTCGCCACGAACGTCGTTCTGCGGGCGAGCACACCCCCTCGATGACCGTGCCGGCTTCTCGCGCGGTGAGCGTCGGCTGTCCGGCCCTGAGCTGCTCCGCGACCTGACCGACGCCCTCGTGGCCGGTGACGGTCGTCCGGCCTCCCGGGCGCGCCGTAGCCGATGAGCACGGCGCAGTCATCGGAGAAGTCCCGCTCAGACCAGAGCACGACGTCGAGCCGAGCCGGGGCGGCGGACCATGACCCGGTCCGGAGCGGGCTCAGAGCGATAGCCGCGCGCGGGCCGCGGTTCGGGGAAGCGCCCCAGCAGCTGTTCCAGAACGAGGCGGGACTCCAACCGGGTCAGTGGTGCGCCGAGGTGGCTGTGGATGCCGCCGCCGAAGGGCATCGGGAGTGGCCTGTTCGTCGGGGATGTCGGTCACGACTTCACGGGCGCGTGCTTCTTGCCTGCGGAGCACTGCAGGAGCGAACCAGCGCCTCAGACCGTGCGTACGAGAAGGGTCAACCTTTCGGGGCAGGTGCCGGCGTCGCCGGCGACCTCTTCGTAAGCGCTGCCGTCCGCGAGGACGGACTGGGTGCGGCCGAGCAGGTCTTCCGGGGCAAGTGGACCTCACCTCACCTCGCGTCGCTGACGCGCTGCGAGGTGGAGCGTCTGAGCGGAAATCCCTTGCGACCAAGGGAGGTGATCGCTCTACGGTTGCTCCCGTGACCATGGAGATGCCCTACCGGCCACTTCCGATCGACCAGTCCGACGTGCGCTACCTCCACGGACCCGATTCCGCACCACAGCCGGGTGTGCCCGCTGGTGAGACGGTCGAGTTCGAGTGGAGGGGCAGCGAGGTCTACCCGGGAACCGTCCGGAAGTTCTGGGTCCATGTGCCTGCACAGTACGACCCGGCGGAATCGGCATCCTTGATGGTGTTCCAGGACGGATGGTGGTATCTGGACCCCGCCGGGGAGGTACGCGGCGCGATCGTCCTGGACAACCTCGTTCACCGCGGCGACATCCCCGTCACCATCGGCGTGTTCGTCGATCCCGGCGTCTTCACCGATGCGGAGAACCCGAAGAACCGCAACAACGAGTACGACGCCTTCGACGACCGGTACGTCACCTTCCTCCTCACCGAGATCATCCCGCAGGTTGAGGAGCGCTATACCATCGCCCAGTCACCCGAAAGGTGGGGCATCTGCGGCGGGAGCAGCGGCGGCAACTGCGCCTTTACCGCCGCGTGGCTGCGGCCGGACAAGTTCCGCCGCGTCATCGGGTACCTGTCCAGCTTCGCGCAGATGCCGGACGGCAACCCCTACCCGGACCTCATCTCCCGCGTGCCCCGCAAGCCGCTGCGCATCTTCATGCAAGGCGGCCACCGCGACCTGCAGTGGAACGAGCCACAGTGGAACTGGCTCGCCGAAAACCTGCGCGTGGCAGCCGCTCTCGCCGAAGCGGGCTACGACTTCCGACTGGTCCTGGGAGACGGCGGACACAGCCCCAACCACGGCGGCGTCCTGCTGCCGGACGCGCTGCGCTGGCTGTGGCGGCCCAACGGCGATTGATCGATACCTGCTCATCCGGGTGCAGCCCACCTCATCGCAGCCGGCGCCAGAGAACACTCGCTTGACCAAGGGCGTCGTCGTGTTTGCCTACTCGTCCGCGATCGACCTGTCCAGCTGACACTCGCGCTGCGGTGACACCTGCACCGGCTCGCGGCCTCCTTCGGCACAGGCGTGGCCGCCACGGTCTACCGCTGCATCCGCGAGGCCGTGGGCCTCCGCCGCCCTGCCCGGTGTCGTACGCGACATCAACGCGGCCCGCACCCACGGCGTCATCGACGTCTACGCGTGCCCTTCCGCGGCAGACACCGCGACCTTTCCGTCGGTCACCAGGCCGTCAATGTCGCCCACGCGCGCATCCGCGCCGTCGGCGAACAGGCCGTGGCCACCCTGAAGCTGACGTCTCCAGCGCAAACCGCGGTGCAGCTGCCGGGATCCCATGCTTCTGATGCTCAGTATCAGATTGAGCCGCTGTTGTATTCTTTACTCATGACCGACTCCGCCCGCGCCTCCGCCCAGTCCGCGACCAAGCCGCCCGGCCTGCGGGAGCGTATGCGTGCGACGGTCCGGAAGGAAGTCGTCGAGGTCGCGCTCCGGCTCTTCATCGAGCAGGGATTCGACGGGACGACCGTCGACCAGATCGCCGGTGAGGTCGGGCTGTCGCGTGCCAGCCTATTCCGGTACTTCGGCACCAAAGAAGACATGGTCTTGCAGGGCTTGGAGGAGACTGGCCTGCAGATCGCGGAGGCGTTCGCCGCCCGCCCCGACACCGAGCGTCCCTGGGAGGCGCTGCGCAGGGCGTTCGACGTCCTGACGCAGGCGAACGAGCAGGCCCCCGAGCAGACACTCGCCTACCTGCGCATGCTCCAGGAGACTCCGTCACTGCGCGCCCGGCACTTCGAGAAGCAGCTGAGCTGGCAGGCGATGCTGGAGCCGGAGATCGCCCGGCGGCTCGGCGTCAGCGCCGACCAGCCGGAGGAGGTCGGGCCGAACTCGCTTTCCGGGGCCGCGCTCGCCTGTCTGGATGCGGCCGCGACGGGCTGGGTGGCCTGCGAGGGCGCCGTGCCCCTGGCCGTACTGCTCGACCGCGCGATGGACACGCTGACGGAATAGTTTCACCAGGTCCCCGGCCTCCTGGAGCCACTGCGCCGCGCTCGGCCACCTCCGAGCCGACCCCGGCGATGCGTTGACCACGTGGTTCAGGAAGCGGTGTCGGTGTCATGTGCCTCGCCGCCGCCGCCGAGGAGCGCGGTGAAGCGGGCTTCGGCCCGGTCGATCTCACCGAGCTGAGTGAGGATCGATACGGGGGTGGAATCGCCGACCACCTTCTGCATCAGTGGCGTGCGGTCCAGGATCACGTCCCGGATCGGTTGCAGAGCGCGCGGCGCGTGATGGAAGACCTGCCCGAGGGCGTAGGCGTGCTGGGACTGCCGGGCGGTGTGCGGCTTGCGGGGGGCCTCGAAGGCGTCGAGTGCCTGGCGGACGGCGACGTAGTCGCTCAGGTCCACCCCTGCCAGGTGTCGGCCGATGAAATAACCGTCCTCGGTGGCCATACCGGCGCCGTACCCGGCGTACGGGGAGGTGGGATGAGCGGCGTCGCCGACAAGGGTGGCGCGGCCCTTGGACCACTGCTTCAGCGGCTTGCGGTCGCGGATCACCCAGCGCTGAACGTGTGCGGTGTCGGTCGCGGCGATCAGCTGAGGGAGCGGGTGGGCGAAGGCCTGACCGAGGCCGGTCGCGGTCGAATGCAGGTCACCGGTGAATTCCCGGCTTGCGTCGAAGGCTTCGAGAACCCACCACTGGTGGCCGTCACGTCCCTTGTCGCGGATGGAGGTCCAACTGCCCTGCACCGTGCGGGTGTGGGAGAGGACGCACATCCCGGGCTCGGTCTCGACGCTGTCGTCGAAGGTGTAGCCGCCGAAGATGTGCAGGTTGTGCTCGCGCTTGGGGCTGTCGCCCCACAGGGTGCGGCGGACCAGGGAATCGATGCCGTCCGCGCCGATCACGAGGTCCGCCTCGTGGACTCGTCCGTCCGCGAGGTGCAGTCGAACACCGCTCTCGTCCTGCTCGACGCTCTCCACTGTGTGGTTGACCCGCAGGACTCCCTTGGGGAGCGCGTCGAGCAGCCGCTCGTACAACTCGGGGCGCAGCAGGCCGACGAAGCCGCCGCCGTAGTCGCGGACAACCTGTTCCGGAAGGGTCGCGCGGACCCGGCGGCGGCCGCGGGCGTTGCGGAACTCGGACGTGCAGGGCGCACCCAGGTCCTCGGTGTTCACTCCGAGCAGCCCGAGTGCCTTGATGGGGGGCGGCCACAGGTTGAGGATGTTGCCGGCGGGTCTGGCCTGCGGGTAGCGCTCGAACAGTACGACGTCGTGGCCGGCCTGATGGATGGACAGTGCGGCGGCCATGCCACCGGGTCCGGCACCGATCACGGCGACGCGGCCGCGTTTGGCGGGAAGTCTCGTCATGGTGGGTTCCTCAGCTTTGGTCGTCGTTGACCTGCCTCAAGCGGCGGTGGGCAGTTTCGCGGCGGTGGCGGCGGTGATGTCGTGGTGGGTGACGTCGGGGGCGGTCACGGTCGCTCCCGCCCGGGTCGGCGCCTCGACCGTGCCCTGCCCGCGCGGCCCCGCTGGCGACGACCTTGTCGGCCGGCCTGCTCTCCGCCGCGCGGTTCACGGGCGCGTTCGCGGGCGCGTACGGGCGCGAGGGACGGCCACCGGTTCAGCCCCGGGTACCACGGTGTTGGAGACGGTGCCGATGCCCTCGACGGTGAGGGTGACGGTGTCGCCGGGCTTGAGCGGCGGCGGGTCCTGGCGGCCGCGTACCCCCCAGAGTTCGGCGAGGCAACCGCCGTTGCCGCAGGTGCCGGAGCCGAGTACGTCGCCGGGGCGTACCCAGGTGCCGCGGGAGGCGTAGGCGGTCATCTCCTCGAAGGTCCAGCTCATGTTGGACAGCAGGTCCTGGCCGACGACCTCGCCGTTGATCTCGGCGGTCAGCGCCAGCCGCAGGAATCCGTCGCTGTCGCGGTAGGGCTCCAGTTCGTCCGCGGTGACGAGGTAGGGGCCGAGGGTGGTGGCGGTGTCCTTGCCCTTGCAGGGGCCGAGGCGGACCTGCATCTCGCGGGACTGGAGGTCGCGGGCGGACCAGTCGTTGTAGATGGTGTAGCCGATGATGTGGTGGCGGGTCTGCTCGGGGGCGAGGTCGCGGCCCTCGCGGCCGATGACGGCGGCGACTTCGAGCTCGAAGTCCAGCACCTGGCTGCCGGGCGGCACGGGGACGTCGTCGTGAGCGCCGATGACGGCGTAGGGGTTGGTGAAGTAGAAGGTGGGCGCGTCGTACCAGGCGTCCGGGGCGCCCGGGACTCCGTCGATGCTTCGCCGTACACCCTCGACGTGTTCCTCGAAGGTGACGAAGTCGCGTACGGACGGCGGTTGGAGCGGCGGCAGCAGTCGCACCTCGGAGACGTGCGGCCCGCGCGGCACGTCCAGGCTTGTGTTGCCCGCCTCGAGCAGCGCCTCGGGACCGGCCTGGACCAGATCGAGAAGCGAGGCTCGGCCGGGGCAGGGGTGGAGGACACCGTCGTCCTCGACGGTGGCGAGACGGCTGCGGCCGTGCTGTTCGTACGTGGCGAAACGCATGGCTTCCTAGGGGTCTGGGTGGGTTGGCTCAGGCCGGGGGCCCGGCGGCATGGCAAACGGGGGAGTGCGCCGGGCCCCCGGAGTCAGGGGGGTCAGACCGGCGGAGCGACGAAGACGCCGCGGTCGACGTCGTTGAGCATCTCCTTGGCGACCATCTCGTTCATCGGGTTGGACGTGCCCCACTGGTCGGCGTTCTCGGGCTTTGTCAGGTCGTAGATGTGCGGGTGCCAGGTGTCCTCGTCCAGCTTTTCGAGTTCGGTGGTGTACTCGACGGTGTTGCCGTGCGGGTCGAGGAAGTAGGTGAAGGTGTTGTCGCCCGCCATGTGCCGCCCGGGGCCCCAGATTTTGCGGGCGCCGGAGCGCATCACGCGGCCGGAGCCGCGCATGTACTCGTCGATGCCGCGCATCTCGAAGGAGAGGTGCTGCAGGGAGGCGTGCGGACCGCTGGCGATGGCCATGGAGTGGTGCTGGTTGCTGATCCGCATGAAGTGCATGACGTCGCCCATGTGCGGCAAGGCCATCGTGTCGGACAGCCGGAAGTCGAGGTGCTGCTCGTACCAGGCGCGGGTGGCGTTGATGTCGGGGGAGTTCAGGACGACGTGCGAGAGGCGGACCGGGATGGACTCCTTCTCCTCGATACGACGGTGCCGGCGCGCCTCGACGTCGGCCGAGACCTCGATGGTGCGGCCGTCGATGTCGAAGAAGCGGAAGCCGTAGCCGCCGCCGGGGGTGTCGACCTTGCCCGGTTGGCAGATCAACTGCACGCCACCCGCGAGGAGTTGCTCGGCGAGGGTGTCCACGTCGGCGGGGTTCGCGGCGCCGTAGGAGATGAGGTCGAGGCGCTTCTCCTCGGCCTTGCGCAGCCGGACGATGTACTGCTCGGGGGAGCCCTCGGCGGCCAGGAAGGAGATGCCGGAGTCCTCGGCGACCTTGGTCAGGCCCCAGACGCCGGCGTAGAAGTCGAGCTGCTTGTCGTAGTCCGGCACGGCCAGGTCGACGTGGCGCAGGTGGGTGAGCAGACGTGTGCTCATGGTGGGGGTTCTCCTCTGTGCGGTCAGGCGGTTGAGGCGCGGTTCAGACGGTTCGGACAAGGCGGAGCAGCGCTGCCGCGTTGCTGCCGCGTACGGCGTGGAAGTGGGAGGCGGGCAGGTCTGTGACGTCGCGCAGCGCGCCGAGCGGGTCGTCGGTGCCCATGTCGAAGGGGAAGTCGGAGCCGAGCAGGACCCGGTCTGGGCCGGCCACCCGGATCAGCTCGCGCAGGACGTCCGGGTCGTGAACGAGGGAGTCGAAGTACAGCTGCCTGAGGTAGCTGCTGGGCGGGTGCGCGCAGCCGCGGGTGTCGGTGCGGGCGAGCCAGGCGTGGTCGGAGCGGCCGATGTGGGTGGGCAGATAGCCGCCTCCGTGGGCGGCGACGATGCGCAGCCCCGGGTGCCGGTCCAGGACGCCGGAGAAGATCAGATGGGACAGGGCAACCGCGTTCTCGGTCGGTTGGCCGACGGTGTTGGACAGGTACCAGCGGTTGAGGCGCTCGTCGAGCGTGCAGCCGAAGGGGTGCAGGAAGAGGATCGCGCCGGTTTCCTCGGCCCGTGTCCAGAACGGCTCGTACGCGGGGTCCGACAGTTCGCGTCCCGGCGCGTGGCTCGAGATCTCGACACCGCGCAGGCCCAGACCGAGGGCGTGATCGAGGGCTTCGACGGCGAGCCCCGGGTGCTGGAGCGGGACGAGGCCGAGGCCGTGCAGCCGTTCCGGTGCCTGGGCGACGTGCGCGGCGGTGCCTTCGTTGGCCAGTTCGCACACCGTACGGGCCAGGTCCTCGTCGGCCCAGTAGTGGTAGTGCGACGGAGACGGCGAGACCAGTTGGACGTCGACTCCGGAGGCGTCCATCGCGGCGAGCCGGGCCTTGACGTCGGTCAGCCTCGGGAAGCGGTCCCGGAACATCGGCCCGCTGACGGCGATGGCCTCGGGGCCGTTGCGGCGGGCGTCGAGATCGCGGGCCGCGGCCAGCCCGGGGTGTCCGGCGACAGCGTCCTCGACTGGCGGGAGCAGGACGTGCGCGTGGACGTCGATCGTGGGTGCGCTGCTCTGGGGACTCACGGGATTCACGGGGTCTCCTGGAGGGCGGACATCGTGCGGCTCATCAGACCGGGTGCGTCGGCGTCACGGACGCCGTCCAGCTGCCACTGACCGAGTTGCACGGATGCTTCGACCACCATGCGGACACGGCCGATCCGGCGTTCGTAGAAGCCGGTCAGGAGGGCGTCCAGGGAACCCCAGTCCTGCTCTGCGGTCAGCATCTCGGCCAGTACGGAGGCGTCCTCAAGGGACATGGCCGCGCCCTGGGCGAGCGTGGGAGGACAGACGTGGGCCGCGTCACCGATCAGGACGACCCGGCCGCGGTGCCAGGAGCCCTCGACGAGCAGCCGCTCGAACCAGGTGTAGTTGACCTGGGCGGGGTCGGTGATGCTCGCTGCGATCTCCGGCCACGCACCCCCGTAGGGCGCGGCCAGCCGCCGCATCTCGTCCGCGTACGAGGCCGGGTCGATGGAGGCGCGGTCGCGGTTGGCCTCGGCGAGGTAGGCGTAGATGGTGTTCTTGCTGGTGGGGCAGTAGCCGGCGATGTAGCACGGTCCGCCGTAGGCCAGGGTCATGCGCTCCACGCTCTCGGGGCGGGGCACGGGGACGCGCCAGATGGCCATGCCGGTCGGTTCGGGCTTGTCGCTGATGCCGATCATCGCGCGCGTGCGGGAGCCGACGCCGTCGGCGGCGATGACGAGGTCGTAGCGGCCCTCGGTGCCGTCGCTGAACCGGGCGGTGACGCCGGACGCGTCCTGGACCAGTTCCTCGGCGGTGGCGCCGAGGCGTATCGCCGCGCCGCTCTCGCGAACGGCCTCACACAGAATCTCCTGCAGCCGCGGCCGCTGCATGCCGAAGATCGAGGGCAGGTCGTCCCCACCGGTGCGGAAGTCCTGCTGGAGGTGGAACACGGTCCCGTCTGGCGCGGCCATGCCGACGGCGTCGACGGCGTAACCGCTCTCCCGGACCTCGTCCCATACGCCGACTTCACGCAGCACGCGCAGCGCGTTGCCCTGGAGGGTGATGCCGGAGCCGAGCACGTTCCAGTCGGGCTTGGCCTCGATCAGTTCCACGGCGATGCCCGCCCGCCGCAGCAGCACGGTCACGGCGTTGCCGGACACGCCTCCGCCTATGACCAGGACGGTGCGGGAACGGGGGTCGTTCATGGGTTCTCCCTGAGATGGGTGCCGCGCGACTTCGAGCGGCGAGGGGGGTGTTGCCGGCCGGGCGGTCGAGGGGGGCGTAGCCGTCCGGGCGCGGCCCGCCCGGCCGTCCAGGGCGTTACTTGACGGCGATGGGATTCACCGGTGAGCCGACGGACCCGGTGATGGGCAGGGGCGCGGCGGTGAGCCAGAACGCGTACCGGCCGTCGGCCGCGCAGTGTGCGGCGAGGGCGTCGAGGTCCCACATCTCACCGATGAGCAGACCGATGTGGGGGATGCACACCTGGTGCAGCGGCTGGAAGGCGTGGTCGAACTCGTTGGGCCGCACCTCGAAGCCCCAGGTGTCGGTGGCGATCCCGGCGATCTCGCTCCGGTGCAGCCAGCCGGCCGTACTGAAGCTCAGCCCCGGAGCCGGTCCGCCCGCATAGTCGCCCCAGCCTTCGCGACGGGCGCGGGCCAGCCGCCCGGTGCGCACGAGGGCCAGGTCGCCACGGCCGACGGTCACGCCGTGCGCCTCGGCTGTCGCGGTCAGGTGGTCCTCGGTGATGGCGAAGCCGTCGGGCAGTTCGCCGTCCTGGCCGATGACCAGGCCCACGTCGAGGAGGACGCCCCGCCCGGCGACGTGCGGAGCCATGTGCTCGATGCCGGTGACCAGGTCGCCTTCGCAGGTGACGACCTTCTCCGCCCGGCGGCCGTTCCACGCCTTGCCGTGATCGAAGATGTGCCCGAGCCCGTCCCATTGGGTGGAGCACTGCAGGGGCATGGCGATCACGTCGTCGGCGCCACCGAAACCGTGCGGGAAGCCCTGGCCGCCCAGGGCTGCGTCGGTGCCGGTGGCGAGCATGGTGTGCACCGGATTGGTACGCCGCCGCCAGCCCTTCTGCGGGCCGTCCATGTCGAAGGCCTGTGACAAGGAGAAGCTGACACCGTCGCGGATCAGGGCCGCGCCCTCGCGGCGCTTGGCCTCGTCGAGGAAGTTGAGCGTGCCGAGCACGTCGTCCTCGCCCCAGCGGCCCCAGTTCGAGTACGCCTTCGCGGCCTCGGCGATCGCCGCCTCGGGATCCGTACGGTCGATGCCGTCGACACGGTCGGCGCTCATCGGGCCTCCTCCGCGACACAGCGGGTGCGCTGGGCGCCGAGCCCGGTGACCGACCCGTCCATCACGTCGCCGTCGCGCAGCAGCCGGCCCCAGTGGATGCCGTTGCCGGCCGGACTGCCGGTCAGAACCAGGTCGCCGGGGAGCAGTCGGGCGGTCTGGGAGATGTATGAGACCAACCGTGCGACACCGAAGATCATGTCCTTGGTGGACTCGTCCTGCATGGTCTCGCCGTTGAGTTTCAGGGTGACCTGCAGGTCGGACGGGTCGGCGATGGAGCCGGCCGGCACGATCCACGGGCCGAGCGGGGTGAAACCGGGGGCGTTCTTGCTGCGCAGCCAGTCGGTGCCGATCGGGGGCATGTCCCGGCGGAAGACACTCGCTCGGTCGGTCAGGTCGTTGGCGATGGTGTAGCCCGCGACGTACTCCAGCGCCTCCTCCACGGTGACCCGGTAGGCGGGGCGGGAGATCACGGCGGCCAGTTCCAGCTCCCAGTCGGGCTTCTCGGCCCAGGCGGGCAGCACCACGTCGTCGTAGGGGCCGCTGATCGTGGTCGGCAGGCCGATGAAGACGTACGGGAGGTCCTCGGCGGCCCGCTTGTCCATGACCGCCGCGACCGCGGCGCGAGCCTCCTCGACGGTGCCCGGGGCGTCCGGGGCACGGTGTGCGACCGCCAGGTCGATCACGTGCTGCCGGTAGTTGGCGCCGGACTGGAAGATCTGCCGGGGCTCGACGGGCGCGTGCACCGTCATCTCCGCCAGCGGCCGCCAGTCGCGCGTCGGGTCCCCGGCGAGAGTGTGCAGCCGCGGCAGCTCCTCGTCCCAGCGCTCCAGGAGCGTGAGCGTGGTCAACGCGGGTGCGTCCAGTGCCGTGCGCAGATCGAGCGCTCGGCCCTCTGGCGACACGAGGCTCGGGAACCTGGTCCCGCCTGGTGCCGAGAGGGTGCCAATGGCGAACGGCCCGGAGAAGGGGGTGAAGGGTGCCGACGGGGCTGCGGATGTCACGGAGATTTCCTCCCGATTGCGGTGCCACTAATCTGGCCCGGTAGATTGCAATCAGGGAAATCGATTTCCTGTATACGAGAATCCAGCCGGTGAATACCGATGGGCCCGGCTCCGGAATTGGGATGCTTCGTGAACTTGGCCAGCCTGGACCTCAACCTCGTCGTTGCCCTGCGCGCCCTCCTGCAGGAGCGCAACGTCACCAGGGCCGGCCAGCGCATCGGGCTCAGTCAACCCGCGATGAGCGCGGCCCTGGCCCGGCTGCGCCGCCACTTCGACGACGACCTGCTCGCGCGGGTGGGCGGAGGGTACGAACTGACCGCCCTCGGGCGGGCCCTCCTCGACCGGACCACCACCGCGTGCGACCTGTTGGAGCGCGTCTTCGCCAGTCAGGCGGAATTCGACCCCTCCCGCGAGGAACACGAGTTCACGCTGATCGCCTCGGATTACGCGGTGGCCGTCTTCGGCACCGAACTCGCCCGCACCATCCAGGCCGAGGCACCGGGTATCCGGCTCAGGTTCAAACAGGTACCGAACGAAATCATCGACGACACCGGGTCGCTGCTCAGCACTGTGGACGGGCTACTGCTGCCCCACGGCATCATTCGCGGCTTCCCAGTGGTCGAGCTCTACCAGGACAGCTGGGTCTTCCTCGTCGCGGACGACAACTCCGAGGTCGGTGAGCAGCTCACCCTCGACGACCTGGCCCGACTGCCGTGGGTGATGTACCAGCGGGCCTACGACGCCCCCGCCGCCCGCCAGATCGCCATGCTCGGCATCGAGCCGCGCGTGGCGGTCTCCGTCGACAGTTTCCAGCTGATGCCACTCCTGGTGGCGGGCACCCGCCGGGTAGCTCTCCTTCAGAGGCGTCTCGCCGACGAGCTGGTCGGGCTCGCACACGTCCGCATCATGGAACCGCCCTATGACGCCGTGCCGATCCAGCAGGCCTTGTGGTGGCATCCGGTCCACATGCACGACGCGGCGCACATGTGGCTGCGGGAGACGATGGCCCGGGTCGCCGAGATGATGGAGGCCGGTCGGCCTACGATCTCCTGTCCGCCCAAATGAGGGTGGGGCTTTGTGCTGCATCGGCAAAACACACCGCCGAGCCACGGCCGACGCCGAATGGCGGCCGCCGCGTGGAGCCGGTTTGAGTAGTTGCTGCTGCTCTGGCTGGAAAGGTTCGCCGGCCCGGCCCGTACCAGCGGTGACCATCGCTGCTTGAGCTGCGTGTATCGGGTACGGGGGGAGTGGACGGTCCATGGCTTCGTGGACCTGCCACCGAGCCGACAGATGGAGGGCACTTCGGTCCGTCCGTATCCGGCCTGGCCTCGACAGCGCACACGTGGTCGAGCGTCAGGCCGGCCGGTCAGCGCAGGAGTCTGCGGATGATGGTGGTGGCGGCGCTGATGTCGGTGGGCTGCCCGGTGAGGAGCTCGCGGTAATAGAAGGACTCGGCGACCCGGACGACGGCGTAGGCGAGGGTCGGGGCGTCGATGTCGTCGGGTTCGCCGATCTCGGACTGGATGAGCCGGCTGACGGTCTCGACTATGCGGTCCTGGATGACGCCGTCACGCGAGGTCATCACCCGTAGTGCGGTGTCGGGGTGGTCGGCGACGAACCGACGCATGGCCGGCAGTTGTGCGCTGGTGGTCAGCATGGCGTGAACGAGGTCGGCGACCTTGTCGGCGCCTTGCCCGCGGCTCCGTGGGTAGATCTGGGCGAACTCGGTTGTGGCGATCGCCCAGATCGCCTCGCCGATCAGGCGGTCGCGATCGCCGTAACGCCGATACAGGGTGGCGCGGCCGATGCCGGCCTCGGCAGCCAGCGCCCGTGCGTCGATCCAGCCGTCCCGCAGGAACATCGCGACCGCAGCACGCAGCACCGGCTCGTCCGGGGGCAGCGGAGGCGGAACCTCTTGCGCTTGAGACATCACTGTCCTAGTGTCTCACTTTATCTGACGAGACACATGCGTATCGGTGTCTCACTTTTGGGGAGTTGCCGTGGCCACAGTGAGGCGGACAATGCCGTTCGCGATCTATGTCGTGATATTCGCGGCCCTTGCACTTCAGAGCGACCTCACGGGGTTCATGGTCTGCAACCTGCTTGTGCAACTGGCCGTCTTCGTCGTGGGTGCGTGTCTGCCGGCCCACCGCACCGGGTTCATGTCCTACGTGGATGTGGCCTGGCCGTGGGGCCTCGCCCTGGTCGGGGTGCAGGTCCTGGCGTTCGGCGGCCTGGATTCGCCTGTGGCTGTCGCGACTGCGGCGATCTACCTGCTGATGGGCATGCGTATGGGCGCCTGGGCGCTGCGGTTCATGGTGTTCAAGCGGTTGCCCGGAGAGTTGCCGCGGTACCAGTATCAGCGGCGCCGCTGGGAGCGAGACGGGTTCCGCAACGAGAAGGTGTCGCTCCAAGTCGAGATCATGGTCCAGTGCGGCGCCAACATCGCCGTGCTCGCGGTTCCGGCCGCGCTCGCCACCGTGCGCCCGGCCGGCCTCGATGTCGTGAGTGTCGCGGCGATCGCGCTGTGGGCGGTGTTCTGGGTCTTCGAATCGGTGGCGGACCTGCAGAAGGCCCGTTTCGCCGACCGCACCCGACGAGACGGTGCGCGCCGCACCTGCGACGTCGGGCTGTGGCGCTACAGCCGTCACCCCAACTACTTCGGTCAGTGGATGCAGTGGAGCAGTCTCATCCTGTTGTCGCTGCCAGTGCTGATCGACCGCTGGCCACACCATCACATCGTCTTCGGCCTGCTCACAGCCCTCGCCCTGGCCTGGATCTCCTGGACCACCTACAACATGCTCGTGCACTACACCGGTGCCGTTCCTGCGGAGTATTTCAGCCGGCAACGACGCCCCGACTACATCCGCTATCAGCGCGTCACCAACCGGTTTTTTCCCGGGCCCCGACGGATCACTCATCAGTGAGCCCTTCCTAGTGCCCCATCGGTGACGAGGCAGAGCGGCGGCACGGGCGCCGTGTGCCGGGCGCGCCAGCATCCTCGCGCTCTCGACCGGTGAGCCACCGGCCCTCGAGTCAGACCTCTGGCGAGCCGGGGTCCTCGGTGAGGGTGTTCCGCCCACAGCGATTCTCGACCGCACCCTGCACCGCTTCCGGCTCGCCTCCATCAATGGCAGCAGCCAACAGCTCAACAACCGCCTCCAGGCCATCGAACGGGACACCGGCGCGGCCTGATCGGTACGGCCCGGAACATACCCTGCTGACAAGGGAGTTGACATTCATCACAAGATCACCGGCCAAGGGTGACTACCCGGTGTCACCACCGACTACGGGCCAGAGCCGTTCGTTCTACAGTCCCGCAGGCGAAGATCACCGGTGTGGTGAGGTGAGGACGCCGCGCGAGAGAGCGACGGTGACGGCTGCGGTGCGGTCGTTGACACCCAGTTTGACGAACGTTCGCAGCAGGTGCGTCTTCACCGTCGCTTCGCCGATGTACAGCTGCCGACCGATCTCGCTGTTGGACAGACCCCGCGCGACGAGGCCGAGTACCTGAACCTCGCGTGGGGTCAGCTGCTCCCCGGCCGGCGCCTGAAGGCGAGTCACCAGCCGTGCGGCCACCGGCGGGGCGAGGACGGTTTCACCGCGGGCTGCCGCCCGGATCGCGTCGGTCAGAGTACCGATCGGGGTGTCCTTGAGCAGGTATCCGGTGGCGCCGGCCTCGATCGCCGGCAGGATGTCGGCGTCACCTTCGTAGGTGGTCAGCACGAGCACGCGAATGCCGGGGTGCTCCTGACGGATGCGCGCCGTTGCGGTGGCGCCATCGGTACCCGGCATCCGCAGGTCCATCAGGACGACATCCGGGCGCGTCGTGGAGGCAAGGACGATCGCCTCGTCGCCGGAGCCGGCCTCGCCGACGACCCGCAGGTCCTCGTAGGCCTCGAGCATGCCGCGGAGGCCGAAGCGTACGACGGGATGGTCATCGACAATCAGGATGTGGACAGTCATCGAGCCGGTTCCGCCCGCTCAGTTGTCGGGTGTGGAGCTGAAATCAAGTACAGGCTGCAGGCTACGCGCCGTCTGCGCGGCCGGGGCCGGCGGCAGCTCGACCCGCACCGTGGTGCCCTGGCCGGGAGCCGATCGCACCGTGCAGGTTCCGCCGAAGCTGGAGGCGCGGGTGCGCATGCCCAGCAGGCCGTATCCACCCCGGACGGTGGCCGGGTCGAAGCCCTGGCCGTCATCGGTCACGGCCAGCGCCATGAGGCCGGAATCGTGGCGTAGCTCGATCCGCACCGTCGTGGCGGCGGCGTGCTTGCCGACGTTGGCCAGGGCCTCCTGCGCGGTGCGCAGCAGGGCGATGTCGGTGCCGGTGGATGTGCCGGACCGCTCGCCGACGATCGAGACCTCGACGCGCGTACCCGTGTCGCGAGTATGCCGGGCGGCGAGCCGGTCCAGCGCATCCGCGAGCCCGCGCCCGGTCAGGTCGACCGGGGCCGAAGCGGCGATCAGCGAGCGTGCCTCCGCGAGGTTCTCGCGGGCGGTCTTCTCCAGGATGTCGAGCTGGCCGTCGGCGGCCGTCGGATCACGGAGCAGGGTCGTCCGTGCGACCTGAGCGAGCATGAGGATGCTGGTGAAGCCCTGCGCCAGGGTGTCGTGGATCTCGGCAGCCAGGCGTTCACGTTCGGCATGGACGCCTGCCTCGTGGCCCGCGCGTTCCAATGCGGCCCGCGTCAGGGTCAGTTCCTCGATCAGCGCGGCCCGCTTGCGGTTCTGCTCGCGGATGCCGGTCAGATAGGCGCCCACGAGGATCGTCACGGTCATGGGTACCAGAACGGTCACGCCGACCATCGCCAGCGTGTAGCGGCTGACTCCGACCCGCGCCACCATGGCCCAGGCGAGCTCGGCGTAGAGAACCAACAACAACGGTAGGCGTACCCGCCACCTCGCGACCATCACGAACAGCTGTGGGCAGAGCGCGAACAGCAATGCGCCAGCGATCGGGGCGATGGCGAGCAGAAGCGGGAACGCGACCGCCAGGACGGCGAAATAGGCCGCACCCCAACGCTCGTCGCGGTTTTCCATGGCCCGCGGAGCGACCAAGGCGTAGCAGGCGACGATGACAGCGAGCGTACCGAGGGCCAGCAGGCGTTGTCCGAGCGCCACGGAGACGTCGGCCGCTATGGCGACGGCAAGAGGTATCGCGACGGCGCCGACGAGGACATGCCATCCGACGCGGTAGCGGTAGCCGAAGTCGACGGTGCTGCGCACTGCCACGCCCTGCCCACCTTCGCCCACGGAGATTGGCCGCCAGTTTACGGGCGCCCACGTCCACAGTGGCCGACTCGGCGCCGAGGAACGTCCACGCACCAGTGGAGCCGTGCGTACGTCGATCGGTTGACAACGGGGTCCAACCAAGCGTTGTCGCCGCCGCGCCTCAGAACCGTCACGCTCGTTGTCGAGAACTTCGGCTCCACACCTGGAGGTACCCCATGAAGAAGAACTGGTTCGTCCTCGGCCTGGGCGCACTGCTGGCCTTTATCGGCGTGGGCTGGACGTTGCAGGGACTCGACGTCATGAAGGGCTCGGCGATGAGCGGCGTGACGTTGTGGGCGGTCGTCGGGCCGATCGTGGCGATCGTCGGTCTCGTCGTGCTGGGTGTCGGCTTCGCCCGGCTACGCCGGGTGAGCCGATAAGCGCAGATCAGATGTCCGGTATCGATATAAAGACTCAGATGACAGATCGGCCGACACCGGGAAGACCGCCCAAGCAGTGGTACGGCGAGCTTGCCGGCGTCGCGGCCACCGCACTCGCCCTGGGCCTCGGTGAGCTGGTGGCAGCCGCGACGGGCGGGCCCTCAGCACCCCTCGTGGCGGTGGGTGGCGTCGCCGTGGACGCCGCGCCGACCCCGGTCAAGGAGTTCGCCGTCGCGGTGTTCTACACGTACGACAAGCTGGCGCTGCAGGCGGGAATCGTGCTGGTCTTGGCGGTGTTCGCCGCGTTCATCGGTGTGCTGGCCATGCGCCGGCTCTGGTACGGGCTGGCCGGCGTCGCTGTGTTCGGGATGATCGGCGTACTCGCGTCAGCCACCCGGCCCAGCGCCACGTGGGCGTACCCGCTGCCGACAGTGGCCGGTGCACTGGCCGCTGCCGGCCTCTTGGTGCTGTTGCGCCGCACCCTGCCGCGCCGTGCCGCGGTATCGGCGCAGGACCTGGGGGACGACACCGGCCCAGATACGGACGTGGCGGCACCGGGAACCCACACCCCCCTGCAGGGGGCCAGTTCACGGTCGTCGGACACCGGCATCTCGGAGGTGGACGGCGCGGGACGACCGCCGGGCCGACGACGGTTTCTCGCGCTGGCGGTCGGGGCGATCGGCGCGGCCGCGGTGGCCGTACCGGGCGGACGTCGGCTGTGGGCACAGCGTGTGGCCGCGGCCCGGGCCGCGGTGGTTCTTCCGTCGCCGTCGAGCCCGGCAGCGCCATTGCCCGCCAAGGTCTCCGTCGGCGTGCCCGGAGTGGAGCCGTTCGTGACCAGTACCTCCAACTTTTACCGGATCGACACCGCTTTGACGGTGCCACAGATGGAACCCAAGGACTGGCGGCTGAGGATTCATGGCCGGGTGAAACGGCCGCTGACGCTGACGTACGAGCAATTGCTGACACGGCCGTTGGTGGAGCGCTACATCACGCTGGCGTGCGTGTCCAATGAGGTCGGTGGCGAGTTGGTCGGCAACGCGCGGTGGTTGGGGGTACCGATCAAAGATCTGCTGGATGAAGTCGAGCCGGATGACCGGGCGGATCAGGTGGTGAGCCGTTCCGTGGACGGCTACACGGCCGGTACACCGACGGCGGCGTTGCGCGACGGACGCGACGCGTTGCTGGCGGTCGGGATGAACGGGGAGCCACTGCCGGTCGAGCACGGATTTCCGGTCCGGATGGTGGTGCCCGGGCTGTACGGATACGTATCGGCGACGAAGTGGCTGACGGAGCTGGAACTGAGTCGTTTCTCGGACTTCAGCGCTTATTGGGTACGGCGGGATTACGCGGCGCTGGCTCCGGTGAAGACACAGTCGCGGATCGACACACCGGCTGCGGGCAAGCGTCTGAAACAGGGTCTGGTGATGGTGGCCGGGGTGGCGTGGGCGCAACATCGTGGGGTGTCCGCGGTAGAGGTCCGCGTGGATGACGGCCCGTGGCAGCAGGCACAGCTCGCGGCCGTGCCGTCGGCGGACACGTGGCGGCAGTGGAGCTGGCCGTGGCAGGCGACGCCCGGCGAGCATCGGCTGCAAGTACGCGCCACCGACAACACCGGCCAGGTGCAGACAGGACAGGTGCACAAGCCTTCGCCCGACGGGGCGACCGGCCGGCACACGATCAAGGTCACGGTTGCCTGAGCATTTCCCGCCGGGCGGGGGTTCGGTTCCCGCCTGAAGACTCGAATCTTCAAAGGGCTGCGGCTGTCGGCGCGGTGGGCGACCGGGCTGCTGATGGCGCCGCTCGTACTCACCGGACACCGAGGTGGCCCGCCGGCGGATGATCTTGAGGTCGGACAACCGCTCGCTACCAGCACGAGTAGGAGATCCACAGCGGCTCGCGAGCCTGCCCCCGACCTGGTCGGCACCGAGTACGGGCGCAAGGTGCCGCTGCCCGAGCACACCTGGCAGGAGGCTGGCTGGTGCCTCATGTTCGGGGCGATCCCGCGCATTCCCGGCAAGCGAGGTGACCCGTCGAGCAGGACGATCGGCATCCACCCGCGATGTGGTTGGACGGCGAATCGAGCGTTGTGCTCGACGCGGTCAGGAGGAAGGGAGGGAAGTGCGGCGATCTCGCCGTCGAGCCTGGGCCGGGGTCGGGCGCCCGCGCAGGGCAGCGGAGGCGCCCGCCTGCGCGTCGCGGTCCGGCGGCCCCGGCCCTCCCTCACATACCGATCCGCGCCGCGATGACCGGTGCCAGCCGGTCCGCGATGACGCGGTGCCCCTGGTCGTTGGGGTGGACCGAGTCCGTCAGGTCGCCCGAACCCAGCCAGCCGGTGGTGTCGACGAAGGAGACCCGGGAGTCGCCACCGTCGACGGCCGCCTTGACCGCCGCCTGGGTCTGCGGGACGTACCGGCCGCGGAAGGTCTGCAACGCGAAGATCCACGCCTGTGGGTACGCGGCGCGGACCTCCCGCAGCAGGCTGGTGTACGCCGTCTGGAACTGCGCGGAGCTGACCGCGTGGCCCACGTCGTTGGTGCCGAGGTTGATGACGACCGCGTTCGCCTGGTAGCGGGAGAAGTCCCAGTCGGGGGTGGCCGCGTTCGGGTTGAGCTTGGTGAACTGCCGCTCCAGGCCGACGCATCCGTCCGCCGCGGCGACCAGACAGGCGCCGCCTTGGGCGATCTGGGTGTGCTCGGTGCCGAGCCGTTCCCCGATCAGCCAGCCGTACGCGGTGCGGGCGTTCTGCGACGACGTCGTCCCCACCGTGATCGAGTCGCCGACGAACTCGATCAGCTTGCCGGGCGCCTGCGGTGCGAACGTGGTGGCGCCACTGTCGAGGACCAGTCCCTGAAAGACGGCGTCACCCCGGTAGGAACCGGCGACCACCTGGTAGTTGACCTGGAGGGTGTGGTTGCCGGCGGACAGCGGGGAGGGGGTCAGGTTCACGGTTCCCTTGACGTCGTCGTAGAACTTCACCGGGCCGTTGTCGATCCTCGCCCAGAAGTCGATCGTTCCGCGCTGCTTGAGCTGGACGGTCCGGCCGGTGAAGCCGACCCTGTAGTAGGCGCCCGCCCAGTACGGGGTGTAGGCGGTGGAGGTCTTGGTGTCCCAGCGGCCCACGAACTTGATGTTGGGGTCGCCGGGTTGGCCGGGAGCGGCCGCCAGGGTGGATGTGGGGCTGCCGAGTCGGGCGGCGATGACGGGGGCGAGGCGGTTCGCGAACTTGGTGTGGCCGGCCTCGTTGGGATGCCCGTTGCCGTCCTCGTAGTCGGTGCCGTCGGTCAGCCAGCCCGTGGTGTCGACGTAGTGCACCCTGCTGTCACCGGCGTTGGTGCGGGAGGTGACGGCTGCCCTGGTCTCGGTGACGTAGCGCTTCTTGAGCGTCTGCACGGCGAAGAGCTGCGCGTTCGGGTAGGTGGCGCGCAGGTCGGCGAGGAGCTTGGTGTAGGCCGACTGGAAAGAGGCGCCGGTCACTCCGTGGCCGATGTCGTTGGTCCCCAGATTGATGACGACGGCGTCCGCCCGGTAGCGGGAGAAGTCCCAGTTCTGGTCGCCCGTGCTCGCCGTCCTGAAGAACTGCGTGCTCAGGCCCGTGCATCCGGACTGGGCGACGAGGCAGTAGCCGGACCGGGCGATCTGGGTGTGGCGCGCCCCCAGTTGCTCGCCGGTCTTCCAGGCGTACGAGTCCAGTGCGAGCCGGTCCGTGAGCGCGCCGGCGGTGATGGAGTCGCCGACGAACTCGACGAGCCGGGACGGGGCGTTCGGCGCGACCGTGCGCGCACCGGGGTCCAGCACCAGGCCCTGGAAGACGGTGTCGCCGGAACGGTACGAAATGCGCAGGGTGTGGGTACCGGCGGACAACGGCTGGGGAGTGAGGTCCACCGTGCCGCGCACGCCGGGGTGGAAGACGTCGGGGCCGCCGTCGATGCTGGCGTACAGGTTGACCGCGTCTCTCGCCTTGACCTTCACCGTGGTGCCGGTGAAGGCCGTCTGCAGGTAGGCACCGGTCCAGGAGGGCACCGCCGCCGTGCCGGCGCTGGTGTCCCAGCGCCCGACGTAGACGATGTTGGGGTCGGAGACCGAGCCGTCACCTGGCGCGGCCTGGGCGGGGGAGCTCCCCGTCCAGGACAGCAGGCAGGCGACGAGAACGGCCGTGACGAGCGCAGGGAGGGTACGGGCGAGGTGGCGTAAGGAGGTGATATGGGGGGTGGCGTGGGGGGTGGTCTGCACAGGGGTCCCTTTCGGCGTGAGGTGGGAGCGCTCCCAGAAGCAGCCTTTCGAGAGAAGCAATGAAACGGTTCAGCGTCAAGGGTTCGCGTGAGGCAGGCAACTCACCGACAAGCAGGTCCGGCCCCAGTCCGCACGGATCAACACCAGTTGCTCTGAGCCTCGCTCTCGCCCGGGCCTGGAGCCAGTAGCTTCGCGGGGCCGCCGCGGAGAATGAGGGCGAGCGGCTCCGCGGCATCGTGTCCACCGCTCTCCGCTACTCGTGCGAAGCAGGAAAGGACCGCAGGGCGGGCCGGATCGAGCGCGGTCTGAACGGGAGGTAGCTCGAGTCGGTCGGAGTGTCAGTGGTCGCCGCCATACTCAGAAGACGTGCAACTGACTTTCAGGCGCATGTCCAGGAGTTCTCGACCGAGTAGGAACGAATTGACACCCGAGAGCGACGCGGTGCCCGACCGCGACCCGTACCTTCTGGCGCAGATGCGTGAGGCCTTCGGTCGCGTGGTCTACAGCCACAAGACCCATGAGAAGCAGGCGGACATCTGCTTCACCAAGCACCGGTGGCAGCAGGGCGTCCTCATTGCTCTCACCGCGATCGGCTCGGGCACCTTCCTCGCCGCGGTGGTCGGCCTGCTCGGCAACGCAGTGCTGACGAGCCTCGCGACGTCTTCTATCGCGCTCCTGGTCAGCTGGATGAGCCTTGGGACGAAGACCTTCAAGTTCGAGGAGGAGTCCGAGGCCCACCGCGGCATCGCCTCTCGGCTGTGGGACGTTCGGGAGTCCTACATCTCCCTCATCGCCGACCTGATGTCCGGCACCGTCTCCGGCGCGGAGGGCCGAGAGCGGCGGGACGAGCTGCAGCAGGCCGCACGCGACGCGTACGCCGACGCGCCCAGGACGAGCAGCAGGGCGTTCGCGCGCGCCCAGGGCGGGTTGCAGAACAACGAGGAGATGACGTTCACCTCGCGCGAGATCGACCTCTTCCTCCCGGAGGCGCTCCGGCTCGGCGAAGGCGAGGCATCACGATGAAGACCTCAGAGATCTTCGAAACGCTGCTCAAGAACCTGAAGGTCGGAGAGACGGCCACGACGGTCGCCTCACGCCGGGACGAGATCACGAAGGCGCTCAACAAGGACTTCCGCGACAAGGACGGCTGCACCGACTACAAGCTGATGGTCGGATCGTTCGGCCGGCACACCGCGATCAAGGGCGTGTCCGACCTCGACATGATCTTCATCCTCCCGCCCGGGATCCGGTCGAGCTACGACGGGGACACCGGCCCGCGGACGATTCTCGAGAGGGTTCGGGACGACCTCAAGGCGCGGTACAAGAACACGGAGATCCGCGTCGACCAGTGTGTCGTCCGAGTGCGGTTCACGTCCAACGCCTTCAAGTTCGAGGTCCAGCCGGCATTCGAGAACGCCGACGGCAGCTTCGACTACCCGGACACGAAGGCTGAGGGCTGGAAGGTCACCAAGCCGCGCGAGGAGATCGCCGCGACCAAGGAGTGCAAAGACCGCACCTCGACGAACATGCGCCACCTCGCCCGGATGGCACGGGCATGGAAGAACGCGAACGGCGTGAACATGGGCGGCCTGCTCATCGACACCCTCGTCTACAACTTCTTCGACCAGACCAACGACTACGACGCAGCGGGCACAGGCTCGTTCGACCTCATGGCCCGCGACTTCTTCGCATTCCTCAAAGATCAGCCAGAGCAGGAGTACTACCTGGCGCTGGGCAGCCAGCAGCGGGTCCACGTCAAGGCGAAGTTCCAGCCGAAGGCGAAGAAGGCGTACAACCGATGCCTCGAGGCGATCGCGGACGAAGGCAAGACGTCCGCCAACAAGAAGTGGCGCGAGGTCTTCGGCACGTCGGTGCCGTTGGCGAAGAGCGCGAGCGAGTCGTCCCGGTCGTTCAAGGACACCGAGGAGTTCATCGAGGACGAGTTCCCGGTCGACGTGTCCGAGACCGTGTCCATCGACTGCGAGGTCACGCAGGCCGGATGGCGTCCGACCTGGCTCCGCACGATGCGTCGCGGCGGGATCCTGCTCAAGGCCGACAAGAGTTTGAGGTTCGTGGTCACCAGTTGCTCGGTCGGGGAGCCCTACACGCTGAAGTGGAAGGTGCTCAATCGTGGTCCGGAGGCCGAGCGGCGGGACATGATCCGCGGCCAGATCGTCAACTCGAGCAAGCGGGGAGCCCGCATCGAGCACTCGGACTTCAAGGGCGAGCACGTCGTCGAGTGCTACGTCGTCAAGGACGGGGTCGTCGTCGCTCGGGACCGGATCGACGTGCCGGTCAGCAACACGAGCCTCAAGACGCCGAACGTCTCGTAGGGAACCGCTCCTCGGAGCGCGACGAGGCCCCGACGAATCTGCCGGCGTCTCGTCGCATCAGATCCATCCACCCGTAGAGTCAAAGCATGAGCGGTTATCTCGGTGCCATGTCCGAGTCCCTGCTTCACGACGAGATGGCCTTCGCGGGCAAGTGGTACGGCGTTCGCTGCGCTGCTGAGCTGCGCTCCGAGGATCCCGGCAGGTCCGCGGAGCAGATCGTCTGCCTGCTCCGCGACGAAGCAGATACCGCGGAAGCGGAGTTCCGGCAGCTTCGAGACCTCGGCTGAGGCTGGTTCTCCGTCGGACGCTCCCGGAGAATGGTGCCGTGGAACGGCAAATCGACTTCTCGCGCGACCGGCAGATGCTGTGCGGCGGCTGCGGCCGTCGCTTCGTCGTCGATCTGGACTGGATCAATCGGTGGGAGCAGGTGAAGGAGACCTGCCCCGGCTGCGGCACGGCTTGCGGGCACGAGGACTCGCCTCGGGTGACGCTCGACTCCGGCGACCCGGCGCTCGACGACGAGAGGGTCGCGCAGTTCTCCTGGTACCACACGAGCACGCAGCCGGACTGGCCGACGCGGGACTTCGACCCGGCAGCCGTCTTGGCTCCCGAGACCCGCAGGATGATGGGCGGAGAGCAGCGGGTTTCCGCGTGGGCCGCGCGCCAGCGGGCGAAGGCCCTCCACGTCGGTACGTACGAGGCCGCTGTCCACAACATGCTGCGTCGGATCCGGGACCAGGCCGACCAGCGCAGCCAGTTCTATCTGTATCGGGTCCGTCTGAAGCCATTCGTCGTGGTGCGGGAGGGGTGGCTCGTCGACCCCAGCAACTTCGTCGGCGACGTCGTGCTCTACGAGGTTTGCCCGCCAGGCGTCGACGTCGCCCGCTACCTGAACTACCACGAGGATCCGGGAGGGCTCTCGCTCGCGCTGGGGAGGGACGCGATCGCCAGCGTTCAGCGGATCGCTGTTCCTCTCCCCGACACCTGGGATGGCGGCTGGGTGCGCGATGCCGTCGCGGCCCTCGAGGGCGCGAACGGCACCGCCGTCCCGGCGACCGGCAAGCTGGCCCGCTTCATGCGGCCGCCATCGTCGCGAGCCGTCCTGGGCCGAGAGCTCGGTGCGTCCCTGGCTGGCAGACTGCCGGTCAACCTCCAGGACCAGTTCGCGTCGGCCGCGGCGTTCGCGGAGGGAGAGGATCCAGAGCAGTGGGCGCGACGGACCAGCGGCCTGTTCGATCTGATCGACGATCCGGCTCGCGTGCTGGCCGCGCTCGACCAGCAAGATCCCCGGGAGGTCTGAGAACGGCCTGTCCGCTCCTGAGGGGCAGGAAGCCCGGAAGTTCGCTGCGGTCTTCCAGGTTGACGCCGCCCTGAGTCGGGAGAGCGGGAGCAGGGGCTTTGGGGTTGGCTGCCGTCGCCGAGGAATCAGGTCGAGCTCTGCCGCCCTTGCCCGACCCGCAGTCGCCGCAGCCAACCGCTTGGTTTGAGGACCGTCTCGTAGACGGCCCGGAGTGTCGTCCGGGCGGACGGAACGCCCTCGCGTGGAGGTCGTGATGGAGTCCGTGGTGACCAAGCGCCTGGGCGCTCTGCCTGTCGCTGCCGAGTTTCTGCGTCGGCTGGACGTCGCGGGGATCGTCGACGGGCTGCGGCCACCGGATTCGCGGGCGGACCTGACGCACGGCCAGGTGATCGAGGTACTGATGGCGAACCGGCTGACCGCTCCCGCGCCGCTGTTCCGCGTCGGGGACTGGGCGTACTCGTGTGAGGCCGTCAAGGGTCTTGGTGGAGGCCGATGCGTGTCCCGGCTGGTGCATTGACGCATCTCATCGGTGTCTTGCGCGGGGCTTCGGCGATGCAACCGCAATGAAGTATCTCCAAGCGGCTCATCATCCGCACCGCTTTAAACAGGACCCAACACAGGCCTGACCAGCGCTGGTCTCCGGCGGCATGCCGCCGGAGAACACAGGACGATCAGACTGTCAGGTGCTTCGCGAGGTCGGTGAGGCTGCTGAAGATCGGAGTGTTGAACTCCTTGTCGAGATGGGAACGGTTGACCGCGGTGTCCCACGCCTTCTTATCCGTGACGACCACGTCGCAGTACGGAATCGCGATCGACAGCGCGGCTATGTCGCGCAGATCGTTGATCGTCCAGTTCCGGTGCACGTCCTTGAGATAGTGGAAGTGCATCATCGTGACGACCTTGCGGGACGGAAGCGCCATCAGGAAACTCGTGAGATCGTCCCGGCTGTGAAACGGACCCTGCTTCACGAAGCCGGCGCTCATGAGCGCGCGGGTGTAGTTGTCGATGATGTCGAAGCTGAGCTGGCGGGCGACGATGGCGTCCATCGATCGCTTAGCGATTTCCGGGACGGTGCGCAGTGTGTTGATCATGACGCTGAAACTGGCGAGCTGATCGTCCGCGACGCGCCGGGCTGCATAGGGGTCATAATCCGGGATCGCGGACCGAAGAGTCCCGGGTGGCCCCCTCAGGACCCAGTACTCGGTGGTCGCGTTCGCCGAGGCCTCGAACTCCGACACTGACATTCCCAGGCGGGTCTCCAGCTCTTGGCGGTTCTCCTCCGTGATTCCGTTCAGCACCATCCGCTTGGCCTCGCCGAACGCGAACCCTACGCCGATACCGAATTTCGTCACCTTCTTGGGGAAGGCGGGGCGGCCGAGCCAGCGGTTGAGCTCCAGCGCCAGTTCCTCATCGAGGATCTTAGACCCGGGTGCCATGGTCACGAACCTGGACAACAAGGCCATCGCGTCCGCCGCCCGCTCGCGGTGAGCGTCGCGGGGATTCTCGGTCAACTCCATGTAGTGCACGGTCGAGAGGGGAAATATGACCTCTCCCCGCTCGACATGGCCCTGGAACTGCTTCAGAGCCATGACGTGGTCGGGGTTCTGCGGGTTGCCCGCGAGTGCGTCTCCGAGGGCATACCAGTGGTTCAGGTCGAGATAGACCATCAGCGGAAGGGGTGTTGCCATGCCCGCGATGCTAGGTCGCCCAATCGCCTGATGCATCGGACTTTTCCCGTTGCGCGAAGCCCGTCTGGCAACGAGTGGATCAGCTGGTATGTCTCCATCTTGAAAACGGGAACCCGTTGGTCTCTTCGCCCTGAAGAGCTCCGACACCTCCGAGTTCGGCGCGACAGGGCCTCAGGAATCCGCGAACCCGTCGGCTTCCACGGCCGTCGCCGCGCTGGACGACCTTACCGGTGCTACCTACGGCCGGGCCAAGATCGATGTTCTGGTCACCCCCGAGCAGTGGGACGCCCTGGGCCGCATCGGCGCCCCAGGTAGCCTGGCCTCCGGTGCCCAGAAGGCCATGGCAGCCGGGGTCGCGTCTCTCGACCAGCTATGAGGCGGCAGAGCGCCCGTTACCTCGTCCCCGGAACCACGGCCAGGCGTACGCCAACCCTCGTGACTTTCTTGGCCCCCGCCCACGACGGCGGGCGACCTGGACTGGGTTATGACCGCTGGCCGGGCGCAGCGCGCACTGACGATCGCGGCGCGCCTCAAGGCCGCCTGATCCTCACGCAGTTCGCGCTCCGTGCCCGCTGCCCGGTGCGGTCGCGTTCGGTGAACTGCTCCCTGTCCCTGCCGAGGATCTCGTCCGTGCAGGTCAGGCTGCATGTCGGTACTCGTGGATGCCGCCGAGGCGGTCACGCCGGCGTATGTCGAGGTGGGTGAGCTGCTCCGAAGCGGTGATCGGTGGGGGCAGAGCGTGCAGTGGTCGGGCGCCTGCGCCGCCCAGGAGGCGGTCGGGTGCGCCGTCGCGCCCAGGACGCGGATGCGTCGGCCGACGTGCCCGATCACCGCGAACACGTACAGCCGCGTCCCGGACAGAGTGATGGTCTCGAAGAAGTCGCAGGCCAGCAGGGCATCGGCCTGGGAGCGCAGGAAGCCGGCCCAGGTCGTTACGCCGCGTTCGGGTGCCGGGTCGATCCCGCCATCCTTCAAGATCTCCCACACGGTGGAGGCGGCCACCTGCACGCCCAGGACGAGCAGCTCACCGTGGATGCGCCGATACCCCCACCCAGGATTCTCCCTCGCCAGACACAGGATGAGAGCGCGGATCGAGCGCACCGTGCGTGGCCGTCCCGAACGACTTGGACGGGAACGGGCCGAATGGCGGCGCGCGAGAAGATCGGCAAGCTGATGACGTTGTTCGTCACCGTGAACCCTCGGCCCCTACGCCGATCCCGCGGACCCGCGTCGGGTTCCCGCACGGAGACTGGCGGAGCAGGTCCTACAGGGGCTCCAGCCGGGCTGACGCCCTCTCAGCCCGGCCGTGTGGGAGCTGCCCGAGCGCCGTCATGTGCGCCGCGCTGATTACAGGATGTACTCCTCCATCAGTTCGGCGAGGTGGGCGATGGCTGGCCAGGTGGTGGCGATCGTCGTGTGGGCGTGGAGACGTCGCTGGGCGTGGACATACATTGCCCAGTCGGCGGGGTTGTCTCCGTCTTGGAGGAACGCGGGCACGATCTCCAGGGAAGTCGGGTTGGAGCAGGTCTTGGTTCGGTTGCCCGGTTCGGCCGGGTCGAGCTTGGTGACGCCGAGCGCGGTCTGGTTCTGGGCCGAGCGGGGGTTGATGCCCCAGAACGCGCGTTCTCCGACCTGGACGACCCCGGAGAACCGCCCGTACCTCGTCACAGGAACCAGCTCTTCCGATTCCTCGCCGGTCCTGACCAGCTCCTCGGTGACTCCGAAGGACCGGGGGACCGCGTCGCGGTCGCTTCGTTCCCGGAGCCGGATGATTCGCAGGCCGGGCTGGTCGCCGGGCTTTCGGATCGCCGGAGTCACAGCGGGGTCGGTCATGCCGACCCCTGGCAGGACCAGCTGGTCGAAGGCGATCCGGCTGTCCTGCAGCCACGGCCAGATCTCCCGATCGCTCGTCCGCGCGCGGCGTACGAGCAGGAGCCGGTCGGCTGTGGAGTCGAGGGCCAGGGCGCCGGTGATGAACTCGGCGAGGGCCGCGCGTGAGGTGCGGGTGGCTACGCGTCCGCGGCCGGCGGTCAGCGCCTCGGGAAGTGCGGTCAGCGGCATGGGGTGCTCGGTCGGGCTGCCGGGCGTGGGCATGAGCTGTGCGGTGGGCTCTTCGTGGGTGTGCTGCCGGATGAGGATGGGCACGATCATCCGTTCGCCCGCCGGGACGAGCCAGACCGTGATCAGTTCGAAGGCGCCGTCGATGCCCTGGGGTACGGCGATCTTGGGCAGGTGGCCGGCCTGGCGGAGCGCGTCGTTGAGGGCGGCGGCGGCGCGTTCGATGTCGCTCGTGGCGAAGTCGGTGTCGGCGAAGCGCTTGGCGAGGGCGGCTTTGCCGGGATTGGGGTTGGCCGGGGCGATCGGGCGAAGGCACTGGACGTTCCGGCGGAGAGCCGGGAGGGTCTTCTTGAAGAGCTTCTTTGGATCGCCTTGGCGCGTTCGTGAGAAGTAGGCGGCTCCTTCCATCTCCACGATGCAGGCGATGGGTTCGGCGAGGCGGGGGAAGGCTTCGGCGATCCTCGTGGCGCGCTCGGTCTCGCTCCTTTCGTACTCGGCGCGTCGCACGGCCTTGTCGGGGTTGGTGGAACGGGGAAGGCCGGCGGTCAGGTCCCCGGGGTCGCAGCGGTGGAGCGTGACGTTGATCGGCCCCGTGAAGCCGGCGGAAGTCGCTGTGGATCGGCCGGGGGTCAGGCCGAGCTTCGCGGCGGCAGCGACTTGCAGGCCCTGCCAGGTCCGGTCGGAGGACACCCATACCTCGATTTCGTAGGTAGGGGCGTCGGGCAGCTCCAGAGGCAGGAGCGCCTTGGCGCGGGTCCGGGCCTTGTGCGTGGGCGCGAGCGGAGCCAGCCCCTTCTCCTCCAGCTGGTGGGCGACCCGGGTGAGGACCTCCATGTGGTCGCGGGGCTGGTAACCGTGGCCGACGGGGTGGTCGTGGACCGAGCGCACCGGCGGGGCGCCGTCCTTGTCGGGGCAGCGGTAGGTCATGCCGGTGCTGTGGACGAGGTGGGCGGCGAAGGGCTGGGCTGCCGCGTCGCCGGGCGCGGTGCGCAGTTGGTCGAGGCTGGGTGGCTGGTGGTGGGTGAGGCGAGCGAGGATCTCGGCGACGCCCGGCTCCCAGGTCCAGGTGCTGCTCTCCCCGCGCCGCTGGATGGTGACTCCGCTCTGCAGGAGCATGGGCCGCTCGCGGCGGTGGACGAATCCTTCCTTGGCGGACAGGAGGACGCTGGCGGTCGGGTCGCTGAATCCGCGGCGGGGGATGTACTCGACTGGGCGCGTCGCGAGGCGTGTCATGTTCAGGTCTACGTGGAGGTGGACTTCGGGGACGCCGGGCACTGTCTCGAGGTGGAAGGTCAGGACGTCCACACTGGCTCCGGCCGAGCCGTCTGTGTCGGTGAGGGTCTCGGGTGCGCCGAGGTGCAGGGTACGGCGGCCGTCTGCGCGCGTGGGACCGAGCCGCAGGTCGCGGTGGTGTCCTAGAAGTTGGAGCCCGTTGCTGGTGAGGTGCTCGGCGACGAGGCTGGGCAGGAGGTTGAAGACGTGGCTCGGGGGGTTGGCGGTGCCGTTGGCATGAAGGTCGTGGCGGGCGAGGTCGAGTTCCTCGGGGATCCACTCCAGTTGGCCGGCGCCTTCGAGTTGGCTGTACCAGTCGGTGTCGGGCATGTGGGGTGCCACGCGGGCCGAGGCCCATGCCGACAGAGCGATCAGAAGGAGGTCCGGGTCGACCTCGGTCCGGGCCCGGAGCCATGCGGGATCGCGGGGATTCGTCTGTACGGAGGTGATGTCGGGGTCGATGAGGGTGAGCAGGTCCCTCAGCGAGCGGGTGGGCAGGTAGTCGGGCCCGCCGCGGGGGCGACGGCCGGGCCGGGTATCCCACGCCTTCTCCAGGAGGGCGAGCATCCCCGGCGGGCAGGTCGTTCGATAGCCGGTGACGGGCCAGGTGGCTTCCGATGTGAAGGTGAGGACGGTGGCTTGGGTGCTGCGGTAGGCGGGCATCAGCGGTGACCCCAGTCGATGTTGTCGAGAAGATGGGAAGCCAGGCCCCAACAGGCCTTGGCGAGTTCGTGCTCGAGCCGCTCGGAGGCCGTGGCCGCAGGGCCGGGGTCGGTGAGCCAACCGTGCAGGAGCTGCTGCGCGGCGACGATCACGCTGGTACGGGCGGTGTCCGGGGCGGTTTCGTCGAGGTTCGCGGTGCGGGGGGCGAAGGCCGCGTCGCAGAGGTAGACCAGCACGGGCTCGTTGCCGCGGATGCCACGGCCGAGGGTCTGGTGGAGGGGAACGAGAAAGTTGCCGACGAACGCGGCGTGCTCGATGGGGTCGGTGAGCCGGGTGAACAGGACGGGCTCGCCCACCCGTCGCTGCCAGCGGCGACGCTCGCTGCCGCGGAGCTTGCGCGCGAGGTCAACCGGATCGGCGTGGTCAAGAGTGATGTCGACAGGATTTCGAAGACGGCGCATCGCCTCGCGGCTGAGGAGCGAGAGCGGGAAGGTCGCGTCGTCGGCGGGCGGATGGATCCGGGCCAGGTAGAACACGGCGCCGAGGGCCGCGACGCGGCGGGCGTTGAGGATGTTGTGGCCGCGTTGAACAGCGCCTTCGGCTGCCACGAGGATGTCGGCACCGGAGGCGGCGAAGGTGGCAAGACGCCGCCGGGGGATGCTGTGGCGGGTGGGCGGATCGTCGTCGCGGATGACATGGAGGGCCGTGTACGGGGTCTTCTGGTTGATGTAGTCGGCGACGGTTTGAGCGTCCCGCGTGCTCTGCACGGTGAACAGGACCTGCTGACGGTCGGAGGCAAGACGCTGACGGGCCTGCTGGAGCAGCGACTCCCGCGCACCGGGGGCGGGATTGCAGATCCACTCGGCGGACGCGCACAGGGCGTGCGCGTGGAGGGTCGGGTTACCTCCGGTGCCCGAGGTGAAGACCGGGCGGCCGTCGCGGTAGCGCGGCGGACGGAAGAACATCTTGCTTTCCAGCAGCGCCGCCCTGGCCTTCTCGGGTTCGCGCAGGACCAGGTTCGGGGTGACGTCGAGGTGGAAGCGGGGCGAGGCGGGCATCCAGCTGGTGGCGGAGGCCAGGACGACGTTAGGCCCCTGGATCCCTTCGGCCTCCAGGAGGTCATGGAGGTGATACAGCAGCCACCGGCCCACACCACGCAACCACAGGATGCTGAAGGACCCGCTGTCGCCGGCGGGGTTGGGCTGCCACTGCAGTGCCATCAGATTGCCCGCGGCCTGTTCGGGCACGAAGGACATCAGGTCGCGGGGCGGCTGGCGGCTCCAGAAGTCGTCGCCGTCACCGATCTGCGACGGGCTGATGGCCGGCAGACGCTGGGCGACCTCGAAGAACGATGTGGTGATGCGCGCGGCCCACAAGCCGCCCTGCAGCAGCTGCGCGAGTTCCGCCGCCGTGCCCCGGGCCGTGATGCCGTCGAGTACCGGCAGATGGGCCGCGATCCACGCCTCGGCGGCCTCCTGCGCCGACAGGGGAGTGTCGTGGGCCGCTGTCATGGCCTCGATCAGCTCGGCCCAGTTCTCTGCGGGCACCTGGAAGGGGGCGGTGACCAGCGGCTCGAAGTTCTCTTCGAAGTACCGGTCGGCGGCTTCCTCCAGTTCCGCCTTGCGGGCGAAGTCGTTGCGCTCGCCGAGGCCATGGAGGCTTCGGGACAGGCGCCGCAGGAGGCTGTACCCGGTGAACGGTCCCTCGGCGATGATCGCGCGCAGGTGGTCGGCTCCCGGGTCGATCATCAGCCGGTAGAGCTCCGTCAGCGCCTGGTCGTGGCGCCGGAAGTGCTTTTCGCCCGCCGTCACCTCGGGGTCCCGCAGGACGAGGAACCACGAGTGCTCCAAGTGCTGTCCGATCCGATCCCCCACGCGATGGCTCCAGCCCCGGCCGGGTTGGGAGAGAATCTCGTGCAGCAGGAACCGGTCGTCGAACTGCTGCTGCACGGTGTCGGCCTCGTCCAGCAGGAGAACGGCCAGGTGATGCTGGGCCGCTTCGGCGACGCGGACCTCGATCTGGGACTGCGGCATCATCGTGGAAGCCAGGCCGGCAGCAGTGGTCACCCACACCTGGGCATCGGCCACATGGCGAGCCGCTGCGTGGGCAGGGCATCGCGAAAGGATCGGGCAGTCCCGGCGCCCGCGCTGGCCGTCCACGAAGAGCTTGCCCCTGCACGGCCGCTCCTCCCTCGGGAGCGGAGCCCGGTCGCTCCTGCTGGTCAGGCGCAGCTCCTCCACGTAGCACTGGTCGTCGGCGAACGCTGCTCCAGCATCGGCCCCGGTGGGAAAGGTGGTAGCGCCGTCGTGGAGGAGGGAGCGCCAGTAGCGGTCCTTGTGGACTCCCTCCCGGGTCCGTCCGAAGATGGGGACAGTGTTGATGCCGAGCGCCTGCAGGAAGGTGACCTTGGCGTACATGTCGCTACCCGAGGCGAGCACGAAGCCCACCTTGCCCCCGCGCTGGGCAACGATGTAGGCAATCATGTCCAGCAGTGTGGACTTTCCGCTGTTCATCAGGCCCACCACGTGCCACAGACCGTCGATGACCATCTCCTGTGGCTGCTCCAGGAGGCGCCCTCCCGCATGGTCGGCCAGCAGGGCCTCCATCTGCTTCAGCCGCTTGACGAAGTTCCGGTTCTCGATCTCCGGGTGAGCGACCAGGAGCTCGTCCATCTCGGCGGCAGCCCGCTTGAAATCCTCCATGGCGAGAGGAATCGGCTCCCGTGTTCGGAAGGCCGTCGCCGCCAGCTCGGGCGGGGCCGGCGCAGGGACGAACGTCTCAGGGATACGGATCTTTTCCCAGCTGCCGTCAGTTCGCTCGAAAGAGCACGTCGAACCAGGCGGCGCCGGCCGATAGCCGTTCCCCGCCTTGTAGGGGGCGGCTTCCTGAAGCTTCTGCCGGTAGACGTCATGGCGTGCCGCGGCATACGGGGAAGGGCGCCAGCTGAACACCGTCGACAGTTCAGCCTTGTGCCCCGCCATGTCGCCTGGCTCGAACCCGCGCACCTGGGCGGGGAGCTTTACGTAGTGGTCGAGCTTCTCCCGCATCGTCCCGGTCTTGGCGACCGGGCCCATCAGCTCACGCAGAGTCCGGATCTGCGGGTCGAGCACCGGGTCCAACCGCATGTACCCGGCGAGCACGGGCCACAGAGCGCCGATGCCCCGCCCCGGCATGTGATCGGCCAGGAACGACAGCCCCAGTTCGAGGGCACACAGCTCCCACGGCTTGAGCGGGCCGAGCATCGGCCGGACGCACTCGTCGTCCAGCTCCTTCACCAGCGAGGTGCTCCAGGAACGGGTGTCCCTCATCGTGCGCCTCCCACCTTAATCGCGCGGATGCGGACTTGCCGCAGGAAGGCCTTCTCATCGAGGACTTCGACTCCGGCGGCCCGGCCCTGGAGCTCGCGTTCCAGATCCGTGAGGTAGCCAGGTGCCTGGAGGCGGTGCATCGGGACGACGATGATGCGCCGACGCGCCGGCACACGGGGATCGCTGCGGAACCCCCTGGCGAGGAGGGTGGGGCTCGCACAGTCCTTCGCGTCGATCGCCCAGCATTCCCTCCCCCCGACGGCGCTCACCGGTTCGAAGATCAACGCCGCGTCCCAGGCGTCCAGACACGGCCACGGCTCAGCCCGAACCCGGTCCGCCGGCAGTTCGGCGAGCCGGTCCAGCAGCCGCCCTTCGAGCAGTCCAGGGTCGTGGAAGAACTGACGGGTCGCCCTGTGCTGGGTCCAGTACCCGCCCAGACACGCCACCTCGAACCGCTCTGGCCTTCCGTCGCACCCTGGAGTGCCGCAGCCGCTCGTCCCGTCGTCGACCGGGTTGCGGCACTCCCGACAGCGACTCAGCCGGACCTTCCCCGGACTCTCGACCGGATGGAGGATGTACGCGGTGCGCACGAACTTCGCGAGGTACGAGTCGCTGTCGGCGTCCGCCTTCGGCAGCTCTCGAGTCAATGCGTGGACGTCGCGGTCGCTCAGCACGGGGCGATCGATCAGCAGGCGCCGCAGGCGGCAGTAGATTCGCTGGACAGCCTCCTCGTCGTCACCGTTCATCCGAGCGCACGACATCAGCGCCGCGAAGGTCTGGTTTTGAACCAACTCCGCCTCGACGTCTGCGTGCCGGACCAGATCGGCTGCCTGCTCGGCGAACTCTGACAGCTCATCCTGGTCCAGCAGGACGGCTTCGAGATCACCGTCGGCGAGGGAGAGCGGAACGGGCCAGGACCCCAGCGGGCGACGGCACCACTCGAACAGCTCAAGGTCGTTGCCAGGCCAGTCCGACCCCAGCACCTGCGCCTTCCACCACAACCGCCCCCGGGCGTCACGCCAGGCGCGAGGCAATGGACTGTGTGCTTCAGCAGACCCGAAGTGCCCGGCATCCGCCTGCTGCCGACCGAGCCGGATTCTCGCCAAGGCAGCACACAGCAACTCCACCGTCACGTAGTCGTCCGCTGAGCTCCGCAGGCCCGTTCCGCTGGCGAGCACGACGTCTGGTGACTCCACTGTCCCCTCCGCCGATGGACAGTCGCCTGGCGACTCCGGTGCGGCGGACTGAGTGGGTGCATGGCCAGCGAATCTGGCGGCTTCCTGAGTAGTACTCACAGCCGATCGGTATACAGCACGTCACTGACAATGCACTATCAGTCACACATGAATGTTCTTCGAGCGACCGGATGCTCGATATATGGGGTTGCGTTCAAGGGCGGGTGGCAGCTCCAGCTCCGCGGTCGATCTCGGTGACGACCCAGAGGATGCCGCAGGGGTGCCAGGAGCGGGCCGCGACCAGGTCGAACTCGCTGCCGAGACCCGCCGCTTCTTCCGTGGACACCGACATCGGCCGCACACGTCCGCGGCTCCTTCGGCGGCCCGCACGTCCGCTACGTCCGCCCGCGACGACGGATACGACGCCGCGGACCGCCTGGAGCTCCTGGCCGGAGCGCCGGCATCGCGGGCACCCTCCACCCCGAGCTCGGCGAGAACTTGTTCGACCAAGCCGTCGACGCGGCCGTCGGCATCAACGACGAGTCGGCCCGGCCCCCTTCAGGACGGGGTTGGCGGCGGAAAGAAGACCGCTTGATTGGTGTTCAGCTGGCGCCGGGCCCCGTCCTCGTCCAAGGACCACAAGGCGGCCAGCCGTGGCAGGAGAGCGGGGAGGTCGGACGGGCGGCTCGGCCTGCCGTGGTGGCGGGTGAAAGGGCCGTCGGTTTCCAGGAGTACACGATCGGGCGGGATCTCCCGAAGCAGTCGTTGGGCGCGTGCGGAGGTAATCATGGCGGGGTTGACGGAGAACGAGGGCTTCCCCTGTTCTTGCCCACATCGGGCACGTTGGGCCCCGCCGCCCCGCTCATGAACCGTGATCATGGTCCGCGTCCAAGGCAACAAGCGGGACCCCCGTGCACTGTGACTCGGGGCAGGCCTCATGCTTCTGCGAGAGGAGCACCAGACTGTCCGTCATGGACACCTCCTCAGGACACCCGGACCGTGAAGAAGCAGAGCGGCTGAGCACCGCCGTGGGGGTCCTCGCTGACTTCCTGAGCCGCCAGCCGCTCACTCAGACCCTGGCCTCGCTGGAGCACCGATTGAAGGGCGCCGACGGGATAGATGTCATGCGGGTCGCGGAGGACGGCCACGTCGTGCCGGAGCTGCTTGCCTCAGCGCTCACGGTCCGCGAGAGCCTGGGCCGGATCAACGACTTGATCCACGCCTGCGGCATCCTCCTCGTCCTGCCCCACATCCTCGGGGAAGGAGAGCACATCACCGTCCGCCCCTCCCTCGGCGCCGGCAATGACCCGAGCCGCCCGTACGACGTGGAGACAGACCAGCGCATCGCGGAGTTCAAGCTCGCTCGTTGGCGCGGCGCGGACGCCATGCGCAAGCGCCAGACCTTCAAGGACCTCGTGATGCTCGCCGCCGACACCTCCGGCCGCCGGGCAGAGCTGTTCGTGATCGGCCCCGAGCCCCGCCGCTTCCTGACCACCAGCACTTCAACCGCGGCCTGGGCCCTGGACCGCACCCCAGGGTCACTGCGGACCTTCACCACGGTCTTCGGCCCGCCGAGCATGTCCGTCGCCCAGTTCACCGCGACCCATGCCGCCCACGTTCAGATCACCGATCTGCGGGATCTTCTCCCCGCGCCCGTCGTAGCCTTCCTGCAGTGAAATGTCCCCGGTATGAGGCACGAGCCTTGCGAAAAGCCCTACACTCACGCTCCCCCGGCGGCGCGTTCCTCGTGCGGGCCCTGCTGGTGCTGACGAACCGGGAAGTCGCCCGCTGACCGACGATCTTCGCCGAAGTCATCCGTCCGCCACCAGCACGAGCATCCCGAAACCCTACGCACACCAGGCCCGTGACCAGCAACTTCACGATGCACAGTGCTCATCGACCCGGCTTCCAGGAATGCCGCACACGCGTGAGCCCACGCCGGCGGAACTGAAGCCATACCTCAAGGGATGGAGGCCCGACGGACCGGAACGGCGCGACGGACGATGACGTGAGCAGCCGGCCAGAGGTGCGGCTCGCACGACTGGTGGCGCTGGCGCCCGTCAGTCGTCCTTGGCGATCCGGGATTCCCGCCGCCGCAAGCCGGGCTGTTCGTCGGCGCGGCCGCTCAGAGAGTTCGCCGCACGACATTCCCGCGCATAGGCACCGGGATGGGGTACCGCCTAAGATCCGGCTGAGGTCGATCTCCACAGGGAACGGAACCGCCCCCTTGATCACCCCGCTGAACGCCCCACCGGTCCCGGGCCTTCCCTGAACCTGCGCGGGTGCCCCGAATGTCAAGGCCGTTCTGCCATCTGAGAACAGGGACTTCCAGCAGCGCTAGGGTTTCCGGGACAGAGGAAATGGCACGCTGCCGACCAGGGGAACGAAACACCATGGGACACGGAGCACGCAAGCAACTGGCGAAGCTGCTCGATGCCTCGGAGCGATGCGGGGACTTCAGCACCCGCATCGAGATGTCCGCCCGCGCGCTGCGGATCGAGGTCGACGGCGTCGGGGCGCTGCCCCTGCCGTTGCGCGCTCCGGTCACCAAGAAGCTGATCGCGCAGGCCCGGCAGGCCCGCTTCGGCCGCGGTGAGCAGACCCTGGCCGACACCAGCGTGCGCGATACCTGGGAGATCACCCCGGACCGGATCACCCTGGGCGGCCCCGACTGGGACCGCACCCTGAGCGGCGTCCTCGACGGCGTCCGTACCGCGCTCGGTCTGCCGCCCACCACCGTCCTGCGGGCCGAACCGCACGCGCTGCTCGTCTACGGCAAGGGCCAGTTCTTCCTGCCGCACCAGGACTCCGAGAAGGACGACTCCATGGTGGGCACCCTGGTGGTCTCGCTGCCCTCGCACCACACCGGCGGCGAACTCGTCGTCTCCCACGCCGGCCGGAGCGTCGTCCACCAGGCGTCTCGGGAGAAGCTGACCTTCGCTGCCTTCTACGCGGACTGCCTGCACGAGGTCAAGCCCGTCAAGTCCGGCTACCGCGTCACCCTCACCATGAACCTCCTCGCCGAACGCACCCGCCCGGCCGGCGAGGACGGCGGTGGCCCGGCCGCCGACCTGGCCCACTGCCTGACCGAACACTTCACCGAGCCGGCCGAAGAGCGCTACGCCTACGGCCGCCAGAAAACGGCGCCCCCGAACCGCCTCGTGTACCTTCTCGACCACGAGTACACCCAGCGTGGCCTGGACTGGGACCGCCTCAAGGGTGCCGACGCCACGCGTGCCACCCGGCTCCGCCAGGCCGCCGGGCAGGCAGGCTGCGAGGCGGTCCTCGCATTGGCCGAGGTGAAGGAGACTTGGGACGCCGTACCGCCCTACGACCGCTACGACTACTACGGCGATGTCGAGCACTTCGACGGCTGCGAGGACGAGGAGTGCGAGGGTGAGTGCCTCCTCGACCCCGACGGGGAGCCCGGGGCCGAGCGCCGCCGCAGTGGCGACTTCTCCGACTACGAGCTGGGCGACCTGATCGACGACGAGATCACCCTCGACTGGTGGACCCGCCCCGACGGCGCCGACGGTGAGCAGATCTCCCTGCCCGTCTCTTACGCCGAGGTGTGCGCCACCACCGAGAACAAGGACCTCACGCCCTACCAGTCCGAGTACGAGGGCTACATGGGCAACTACGGCAACACCCTGGACCGCTGGTACCGGCGGGCCGCAGTGGTGCTCTGGCCCCGGCAACGCTCGTTCGCGGCACGCGCCGAGGCCGGCTCCGAGGGAGCCCTGCGAGAACTCCAGGGCCACCTGGACACCGGGGAGTTGGAGCTGGCGCGTACGCGCGCCCGGTCGCTCGCCCCGATCTGGAAGCATCGCGGTTCGGGCGAAGCGGCCGCTCCACTCTTCACTGCCGCCCTGCACGTCGCGGTGGGACTGGAGGAAGCGGACACCGCCGCGATGCTCCTTGCGCCCTTCGGGGTGGAGACCCTGGGCGAGCGACACGTCCCCGATCTCGCGGAGGCGGCCGCACGGTACGGGCGGACGTGGTCGCGCGGGGCCGTCGGCAGCTGGTTCGGCCCGGTCGCCGCGTACACCGGGGCGGATCGCGCAGCGTGGCTCGAGTCTCTGCCCGGCCTCTGTGCCGCGCTGCGGGCCGCTGACGGTGACGGAGACGCGGTGGCGGCACCGCTGGTGGAGGGCGTGTGGCAAGCGGCCGAGCAGCAGCTCACCGGCTGGCTGGACGTGGGCCGCGAGGGGGAGCGCCGCGCGGGCATGGAACGGCTGGGAGCTCCCTTGGCCCGCATCCTGCAGGCGTGCGACCCGAAAACCGCCGACACGATCGTCACCGCGCTGCGCGGCCTGCCGGACACCGCCCTGGAATGCCTGCTCCCGGCCCTGCGCACCGCGGCCCACCGACCGACGACCGTACGAGACGGGGCACCCGCGGCCCAGGCCTTCCAGACGCTCGCCGACCACTGCGAGGCCCGGCTCACCGCGGCCGTCACTCGCCCCGTACGCGCGGCGGACGACTGGTCACTCACCCCGGCCGGTACCTGCCGGTCCGGCTGCGGCCTCTGCCCCGACCTCGACGCCTTCCTCACCTCCCGCACCTGTCGGGTCATGGATTGGCCGCTCGCGAAGGACCGGCGCCGCCACATCCACAGCCGTATCGATCTGGCCGGCCTGCCCGTGTCCCACACCACCCGGCGTCAGGGACGCCCCTACACCCTGGTCCTGACCAAGACGAACGCGGTGTTCACCCGTGAGCAAGCGGCCCGCGTCCGCGCCGAGACCGACCTGGCGTGGCTGCGGGAGAAATGGCCCCGGCCCCGCGGCTGAAAGGGGACAGGCAAGCCCTGCGGCTCGCGCGCCTGGAACGGCAGTCCGCACCCGGGACGCGGATGCCGCGTCCCGGCCGGCCGCGCATCGCCACCTGCCGGTACCTCGCGGCCGCGCAAGCCTGGGCTGCCGGCGGACCGGCGCCGGACGGGTAGGCCATCGGCTCGATCACCCCGTGGGAATCTACGCGAAAACGGCCGTGACGGCCGCGGTCGCCCTGGACAGCGTGAGCGGGGATGGCGCAACCGTGGTGGAGCAGCAGCTCCAGGGCCGCGTGGAGGAGGAGACCACGGCGGCCGGGGGCATCCGGCGCCTCCAGGTCCTCGCGATCAGTGGCGACATGGGCGCCATCGCCACCGCCGTGTACGGCGCGCTGGGCACCGGCCCGCCTCGGCCGACTCATCCTCACAGCCGCCGCCGCACTGGACGCCCTCACCGGCGATGCCTGGGACACGGTGGATGAGCGGCTGCGTTTCCTCGTGGCGAGGGTCGCGGCCTAGGCCGGACATGAACCCCAGCTGACCCGCTCCACCCTCCGTACGGAAGGGCCCACACGGACGTGCGGGCCCTTCCGCGTCATCCCCTACTTTTGCGGATGTACACGCCCTGGTGGGGCGTATCCCGCCTCCCCGGTGGGAGATGAGTGGGAGACAAGTGGGAGATGATCATGGCGTGGTGCTGCAATCAGGCGCTAGGAAATGCTAGATAGCGCTACCTGCGCGGCCCTGGTTCAGCCGCCGGATTCGCCCGCGTGCGGGCTCAGCGCACCCATGCTGACCAGCACAATCACCACCACACCGAGGATCACGCGGTAGTAGACGAACGGCATGAAGGATTTGGTGGAGATGAATTTCATGAACCACGCGATGACCGCGTAGCCCGACGCGAAGGCGATCGCCGTCGCGAACAGCGTCGGCCCCCACGCCACATGGCCGCCCTCCAGCGCGTCCTTCGTCTCGAAGACCCCGGAGGCCAGCACGGCCGGGATGGCCAGCAGGAACGAGTAGCGCGCCGCGGCCTCGCGCTTGTAGCCCATGAACAGGCCGCCGCTGATGGTGGCGCCGGAACGCGAGACGCCGGGGATCAGCGCGCAGGCCTGGCAGAGGCCGAAGATCAGGCCGTCCTTGACGCCCAGATTCTCCAGCGTCTTGCGCTGCTTGGGCGCGCGGTGCTTCCCGCCCGTCTCGTCGCGGGCCGCGAGACGGTCGGCGACGCCGATCACGATGCCGACGACGACGAGCATGGTGGCGGTGATCCGCAGATCGCGGAACGGTCCCTCGATCTGGTCTTTCAGGGTCACGCCCAGCAGGCCGATCGGGATCGAGCCGACGATCACCAGCCAGCCCATCTGGGCGTCGTGGTCCTTGCGCATCGTCTTGTCGAACAGCGACCGGCTCCAGGCCGCGATGATCCGGCCGATGTCCTTGCGGAAGTAGATGAGGACCGCGGCCTCCGTGCCGATCTGCGTGATCGCCGTGAACGCGGCGCCGGGGTCCTCCCATCCGGAGAACGCAGCGGTCAGCCGCAGGTGGGCGCTGGAGGAGACGGGGAGGAACTCGGTCAGCCCCTGGACGAGTCCGAGGATGAGGGATTCAAACCAAGACATGAGGTTACGGAGTCCAAGTGCCGATCGGAGAGGGGCGACGGCGGGCCGCCGCGACCGTTGGTTCAAGACTGTGCAAAGGAAGCGTAGCGGTCTCGTGTGCCGCCTCGTTCACAGGGGTTTCGGGGACGCCGCGGCCGGAGCCCGGCAGGCGTCCCCGCTCGACCGCGGAGGCACGGCCGATGTGCGGCCGGTGCAGAGCCGGGGAGAGCCGGGGCACGGCCGCTGCGTGGCCGGTATGCGGCCGGTGTGCGCGGCCGGTGTGCGGCCCGTTCACCGCCGATGAGCCCCCGGTCCGGGACCTCGGGCCGTCCCGCCTCCACTCTCCCCCTTCCCTGGCCCTCCCAGCCTCCCTCCCAGCCTCCTCCCCGCCCCCTTCCCGGCCCGGCCGCGCGCGACCCGCCGCAGGGCGGCGGAGCGGGCACGCATGGTTGACCGGCCGCACGGCCGCCGCATACGTTGCTGCCGATGGGAAAGCGCTTGCTGTGCGCATGTGCTGCACGCTTCCCGCTCGTCGCTGGACCGCCCGGCTGAACGGCCGCACGTCACAGGAGTGCTGATCACGTCCATGTCCCCCTCCACTCCGCCCCGGATCCCGCTCGACGGCCGCCGCATCCGGGCCGCCGTCATCGGCGCCGGCGCCATCGGCCGCGGTTCCCATCTGCCCGCTCTCCAGCAGCTCGCCGCCGAGGGCGAGACCGAGGTCGTGGCGGCCGTTGACATCGATGCCACCGCCGTCCGGGAGTTCTGCGCGGACGGCGGCGTCCCGCACGCCTACACCGATCTGGAGCGGATGCTGGCGGAGCAGCGGCCCGACCTCGTGACCATCTGCACCCCGCCGACCCTGCACCGCGAGCAGAGCGTGGCCGCGCTGCGGGCGGGCGCCTGGGTGTGGTGCGAGAAGCCGCCCGTGCCGACCCTCGCCGACTACGCGGCCGTGGAGGCGGAGGAGGGCCCGCAGGGCGGCCCGTACTCGTCGATCGTCTTCCAGCACCGCTTCGGCTCGGGGACACGGCACGTACGGCGGCTGCTCGCCGAGCAGGCCCTCGGACGACCCCTCGTCGCGCACTGCCAGACCACCTGGTACCGCGACACCGCGTATTACGCCGTGCCCTGGCGCGGCCGCTGGCAGACCGAGGGCGGCGGCCCGGCCATGGGTCACGGCATCCACCAGATGGACCTCATGCTCGACCTCCTCGGCCCGTGGAGCGAGGTGCGCGCGATGGCCGGCCGGCTCGTGCACGACGTGGAGACGGAGGACGTGTCCACCGCGCTGGTCCGCTTCGAGAGCGGCGCCCTGGCCACGGTCGTCAACAGCGTCCTGAGCCCCGACGAGGTCAGCCGCATCCGCATCGACTGCGAGCGCGCCACCGTCGAGCTCACCCATCTTTACGGCCACTCCAACGCCGACTGGCGCGTCACCCCCGCCCCCGGTGTGCCGGCGGACGAGGCGGCGGGCTGGCGGGACTTCGGCGCGGACGTCCCCAGTTCGCACCTCGCGCAGCTGCGGGAGCTGGTCGCGAGCATGCGGGCCGGCCGCAGGCCGCGCAGCAGCGGCGCCGACGGACGCACCAGCCTGGAACTGGTCACCGCGCTGTACAAGTCGGCGTTCACCGACACCACGGTGCGGCGGGGCGAGACAGGGCCCGGCGACCCCTACTACACGGCGCTGCACGGCGGCGCCCCGGGCTGGGCCCCCGGCACAGCCACGCGCACCGGCGTCGTCCCGAACCCCGGGCAGGCGGAGGTGCCGGCGTGACCGGGGAGCTGCGGCTCGTACACGCCCACGGCGACCGCGTCACGGTGAGCGACCCGGCCACCGGCGTGGAGCTGCTCGCCTACGTCTACCGGCCGGAGGCCGCGTGGGAGGCGCCGAAGCCGTACATCCACCCGATGCGGACCCTGGCCGGCGACGTCGTCACCGACTACCGCCCGAACGACCACCGCTGGCACAAGGGACTGTCGCTGACCGCCTCCCACCTCTCGGGGGCCAACCTGTGGGGCGGCAACTCCTACGTCCACGGCGACGGCTATCTCGAGCTGCCCGAGCGGGTCGGCTCCATGGCGCACGCCGGCTTCGACGAGGTCGCCGCACAGGACGGCCGGGCCGTCATCGCCGAGCGGCTGGACTGGCGGCCGCACAGCGGGGAGCTGTGGGCGCGGGAGTCACGCCGGATCGAAGTGCACGACGTCGACCACGCCTCCGGTTCCTGGGCGCTGACCTGGACCAGCGCCGTCGTCAACCGCCGTGAGGAGCCGCTGCGTTTCGGCAGCCCGACCACCGCCGGGCGGGAGATGGCCGGCTACACGGGCCTGTTCTGGCGCGGCCCGCGGGCCTTCCGGGAGGGCCGGATCATCGGCCCGGACGGGGAGGGACCGGGGCTGATGGCGTCGCAGAGCCCCTGGCTCGCCCTGTCCGGCGAACACGACGGCGTCGACGGCCACGCCACCGTCGTGTTCGCGCACGCCCCCGAGAACGACCATGACGGCGCCCGGGGCGCGCACCCCGCCCACTGGTTCGTCCGCAACGAGCCCTTCGCGGGCATCGCCCCGTCCTGGGCGTTCTTCGACGAACTGGAGCTCGCCCCCGGCGAGACGCTCACGCGCCGCTATCGCGTCGTGGTGGCCGACGGCGCCTGGGAGCGGCCGGAGATCGCCAAGTACCTCGAGGAGCATCCCTGGTGAGCGGGTACGCGGGGCTGCCCGGCGGTGTCGCGGTGTCGCAGCTGCGCGTGTACGACTGGCCCGCGTCCGACGGGTTGCGCGGCGGAACCCCGCACATGCACCTGGCCTGCACGGAGGGGTACGTCGTCACGGGCGGCCGCGGGGCGGTGCAGACCCTGACGGCGGCCGGCCGTCGGGTCACGCCCCTCACGCCCGGCACGGTCGCCTGGTTCACGCCCGGCACGATCCACCGGCTGGTCGACGAGGGCGACCTGCGCATCACGGTGCTGATGCAGAACAGCGGGCTGCCCGAAGCCGGTGACGCCGTGCTCACCCTGCCCCCGCGGTACCTCGCCGACCCGCAGACGTACGCCGCCGCGACGGCGATCCCGGCCGACGCCCCGGAGGCGGAGCAGGCCCGGATCGCCCGGGCCCGGCGGGACCTCGCGCTGGAGGGCTACCGGGCGTTGCGCGAGGCGCCGGACCAGGCGGCAGCCCTGGCCGCCTTCCACCGGGCCGCCGCCGAGCTCGTCCGGCCGCGGCTCGACGCATGGCGTGAGCGCTGGCTCCGCGGTGCGCGGGCGGCGGCGCAGACCACGGCGGAGCAGTTGGACCGGCTCGCGGACGGGGACGTCTCCCACCTCGCCGAGGCGGTCGTCCGCGCCGAGGAGCCGTCGGTGTACGGGAGGTTCGGGATGTGCGGCCGGCTGGACGTGTACCGGGCGTAGGACGCGTCCGGGCCGGTCACCGCGTCACGCGCGGCGCAGGTGGTGGCGTTTGCGCCAGGCGACCGCCGCGCCGCCGAGCGCCGGCAGGGCGATGCAGCCGAGGGCGATCAGGAAGGCCGGCGAGGTGGGGGAGGAGGCGCGGGCCCCGGCGACGACGTACGCGGCCGTGTTCGGGACCGAGCCGAGCGCGGTCGCGATCAGGAAGGAAGGCCAGCTCATCCGCGAGACGGCGGCGCAGTAGTTGGCGGCCGCGAACGGAACGCCGGGAAACAGCCGCGCGGCGAGCATCGAGCGCAGACCGTGCCGGCTGAGCTGCCCGTCCGCCGCCGTCAGCAGCCGTCCGCGCAGCAGCGGCCGCAGGGCGTCCTGACCCAGGAGACGGCCCAGCCCGAAGGCCGTGCCGGCCCCCAGCACCGTGCCCGCCAGCGCCGCCGCGATGCCCCACTGCGAGCCGAACAGCGCGCCCGCGGCCAGGTTCAGCAGGGGTCTCGGCACGAACGCCACCGTGCACAGCCCGTACGCCACGGCGAAGACCACGGCCGCCGAAGGTCCGGCCAACTGCGGCGGCCAGCCGTCCGCGAGCAGCTTCTGCGGCTCGAAGAGCAGCACGGTCGTGGCGGCGGCGACGAGCAGCGCGACCAGCAGAGCCAGGCGGGACCAGGGCGACTGCAGCACCGCGGTGCATCGCGCGGCGAGACCGCCGGGCGCGGGGACCGGAGCCGTGACGCGGGCGACGACGGGTGGCACGGCGGGCATGACGACGCCCGTGACGAGCGGGAGGACGGCGAGCTCCGTGGCGATGGCCCGGGGAGGGGCCGTGGCGGTGCCGCCAGAGCGGGTGGTGGCATCGAGCATCCAGCGACAGTAACCGAAGAAGATGTGTGATCGCCGTATGGTGCGTCTCATGACCGTCACAAGTGCGGGCGCTCCCGGCGCGCCGGACAGTGTTCTCGCCGACACCGTGCTGGAGCGGCTGACGACCGTGTACGGGGCCGCGGCCGATCCCGGCCGGGCGGCGGCGATGCGCGCGTACATGAAGGACGTCGCCCCGTTCCTGGGCCTGCCCACACCCGACCGCCGGGCCCTTTCCCGCACGGTCCTGGCGGGCGCCCCGCGCCCCGGCGAGGACGACTGCACGGCGATCGCGCTGCGCTGCTGGGCGTTGCCGCAGCGCGAGTACCACTACTTCGCCGTCGACTACCTGCGCAGGTACGCCGGACGTCTGTCCTCCGCCTTCCTGCCGACGGCCCGCCGACTCGTCGCCACGACGTCCTGGTGGGACACGGTGGACCTGCTCGCCGCCCATGTGGTCGGCGCCCTCGTCGCGGCCGATCCCCGGCTGGCCGCCGACATGGACGCCTGGATCGTCGACGAGGACCTGTGGGTCGCCCGCACCGCGCTGCTCCACCAACTGACCTACAAGGACCGCACGGACGCGGACCGTCTGTTCGCGTACTGCCTGCGCCAGTCCGGACACCCCGACTTCTTCGTGCGCAAGGCCATCGGCTGGAGCCTGCGCGAGTACGCCAAGACCGACCCGGAGGCCGTGCGCGCCTTCCTCGCCCGCGAGCGGGGCAGGTTCGCGCCGCTCAGCGTGCGCGAGGCCCTGAAGAACATCGGCGGCCTCCAGGCCGGGTGAGGCCTGGTGAGGGTCTGGTGAGGCCCGGACGACGGGCGGAGCGACACCGGCGGCGGGCTGCCTGCCGGGTCGCGGAAAACCCTTCGACACCGGACGAACGGGGCGCGATGATCGACGACATGTTCCGGTACGCCTTCCTCCTCGCCGCATCCGCAGCCGCGGATGCCCCGAAGGCTGCCGTCCCGCCTCTCCCGGCCGCTGTCGACGGCGCCCGAAGCTGACCCTCTCCGGATCGTCCGGCGGACCCCGCAGGGGGAGGGTCGGGCAGTGACACGGGGCCCGCGTTCCTCTGGAACTCCTACGGACACGCTTCGAGGTACAGCCATGCCCAAGACCGCCTACGTGCGCACCAAGCCGCACCTCAACATCGGCACCATGGGTCACGTCGACCACGGCAAGACCACCCTGACCGCGGCCATCACCAAGGTCCTCGCCGACCGCGGGACCGGCGCCTTCGTGCCGTTCGACCGCATCGACCGCGCCCCGGAGGAGGCCGCGCGCGGCATCACCATCAACATCGCGCACGTCGAGTACGAGACCGACACCCGGCACTACGCGCACGTCGACATGCCGGGCCACGCCGACTACGTCAAGAACATGGTCACCGGGGCCGCGCAGCTGGACGGGGCGATCCTCGTCGTCTCCGCGCTCGACGGCATCATGCCGCAGACCGCCGAACACGTCCTGCTGGCCCGGCAGGTGGGGGTCGACCACATCGTGGTCGCGCTCAACAAGGCCGACGCCGGGGACGAGGAGCTCATCGACCTCGTCGAACTCGAGGTCCGCGACCTGCTCACCGAGCACGGCTACGGCGGCGACGCCGCGCCCGTCGTCCGGGTGTCGGGGCTGAAGGCGCTGGCGGGCGACCCGCGGTGGACGGCGTCGGTCGACGCGCTGCTCGACGCGGTGGACACCTACGTGCCGCTGCCCGAGCGGTATCTCGACGCGCCGTTCCTGCTGCCCGTGGAGAACGTGCTCACCATCACCGGCCGCGGGACCGTCGTCACCGGAGCGGTGGAGCGGGGCACGGTGCGGGTGGGCGACCGGGTCGAGGTACTCGGCGCGGGCGTCGACAGCGTGGTGACGGGTCTGGAGACGTTCGGCAAGCCCATGGACGAGGCGCAGGCCGGCGACAGCGTCGCGTTGCTGCTGCGCGGTGTGCCGCGCGACGCGGTGCGCCGCGGTCATGTGGTGGCCGCCCCCGGCAGTGTGACGCCCCGACGCAGGTTCTCCGCCGAGGTGTACGTGCTGTCGACGCGGGAGGGCGGCCGTGCCACGCCCGTCTCGACCGGCTACCGGCCGCAGTTCTACATCCGCACGGCGGACGTCGTCGGGGACGTGGACCTGGGGGAGACCGCCGTGGCGCGGCCCGGTGAGCGGGTCGCCATGACCGTCGAACTGGGCCGGGAGGTCCCGCTGGAGCCGGGGCTCGGCTTCGCCGTCCGCGAGGGCGGTCGGACGGTCGCGGCGGGCACGGTGACAGCCGTCCTGTGAGCCGTCGCGCGCCGCCTCGTGGGCGAGCCGCGGACGCGCGCCGCTGTCCGGCGGGCACGGTGGGTGGGGGGACCGCGGACGCGCGCCGCGGTCCCCCGGCACAATGAGAACGTGAACGACCAGGTGAGCCGGCAGGCGAACGACGACCCCGTACCCGTGTCCCGAGCCGTCGACCACGGCGTCGCCAAGCTGATGCCCGACGTCGACCGGGACCGGGCCTGGCTGCTGACGGTCGACGGCGCCCCGCAGTCGTACGTCGACCTCGACGAGCCGGCCCACCTGGAGTTCGAGTACGCGCGCCGGCTCGGCCACGTCCTGGACACCGTCGCCGAGCCGGGGCGGCCGCTGGACGCGCTGCATCTCGGCGGCGGCGCGCTCACTCTGCCCCGGTACCTGGCCGCCACCCGGCCGGGCTCCCGGCAGGACGTCGTCGAGTTCGACCACGGCCTGCTGGACCTGGTCGCCGAGTGCCTGCCCCTGCCTGTGGGGGCGGGCATCGCCCTGCACGCCGAGGACGCGCGGGCCTGGCTGGAGGCGGCGCCCGACGACTCCGCCGACGTACTCGTGGCCGACGTCTTCGGCGGCTCACGGGTCCCCGCCGCACTCACGTCCCTCGCCTACGCCCGGCAGGCCGGACGGGTCCTGCGCGGTGACGGCGTCTACCTCGCGAACCTCGCGGACTCGGCGCCGTTCGGCTTTCTGCGCTCCCAGCTCGCCAACCTGGCGGCGGTGTTCGAGGAGCTGGTGCTCATCGCGGAGCCGGCCGTGCTGCGCGGCCGCCGGTTCGGCAACGCGGTGCTCGCCGCCGCGCACCGACCCCTCGACGTGACCGCCCTGGCCCGCCGCACGGCCTCCGACGCGTTCCCGGCCAGGGTCGAGCACGGCTTCGGCCTGCGCCGCTTCATCGGGGACGCGCACCCGGTGCGGGACGAGGACGCCGTCCCCTCGCCCGAGCCGCCCGAGGGCGCGTTCGGCATCGGCTGACCGGCGCCCCTCGCCCGACCCCGCCCGCCACCCGCGCCCTCACCGTCCACGGCCGTGGCCGCCACTGGTTGTGCGTGCCTAATTGTGCGTGGGTGTTCCGTGGAGGCGTACGGTGCTGAGGATCTGCATGATCGTGGCCGTCGGGAGCTCGTCCTTCACGCCCTTGGCCCCGTAGAGGTTCACTGACACGAAGTCGCCGGTGGAGTTCTTGAAGCCGAACGTGATCGCCTTGCCGTCGCTGTCGCACTTCCCCTTCTGGGGCGTGTTCGTCGACCGGGCCCAGGCGTAACTGCCCTTGATGCCCGAGGCGGTGGTGAAGGCGGTGGCCTTCTTGTCGAAGGTGAGGCTCTTCTTGTCCGGCTCGGTGTAGCCGCCGAACACCCACCAGGCGGGCGTGTTGATCGCGATCTCGTCGGTGGTCTTGGCGCCCTCGGCGCCCTTGGAGCCGACCACGGCCAGCGCGGTGTCCTCGGTCTTGCCGTCCTTGTCGGAGTCCGTGGAGCACCACTTCGACTTGAGCTCGGCCGTGCCCCCCTGAAGGATCCGGTCGTAGCCGTCGGACTTCTTCTTGTCCTCCCACTCGAAGCCCTGGCTCAGGCCCGGCGACTGGACCTCCCAGTCCGCCGGCACGTCGTAGGCGAGGCCCCACTTGGGGTTCACGACGACCTTCCAGCCGGCGACGGTCGGCTTCTCGGTCTCGTTGCCCCGCGGGTTGTCGTCCGTGCCGGACGAGTCGGAGGCCGAGGCGGAGACGGAGGCCTTGGGGCTCGGGCTGTCCTTGCTCGCGTCGGTCTTCTCGTCGTCGCCGCCGCCCAGCACGAGGAAGCCGGTGACTCCGGCGGCCACGACGACGGCGGAGGCCGCGACGATGGCGACCAGCTTCGTCCGGTTGCCCCCGCCCCCGGTCCCGCCGCTGCCGCCGGGCGGCGGGGACACCACCGTCGGCGCCGGAGCGCCCCACTGCGGCTGCTGGGCATAGGGGTTGGGCTGCTGCTGGTAGCCGGGCTGCTGATACGGATTCGGCTGCTGGTATCCCGGCTGCTGGTACGGGTTGTTCTGCGCCTGCGGGTTCTGCTCTCCCCCGGGGGGCTGCTGTCCTGGCCACATGGCCAGAAACCCTAGTGCCGTGCAGGACACGATTCGGTCACCGCCCCTTGTCAGGGACGTACCGAATCGGGGCGCCGCCGGCCGGAACACGCGGACAGTGTCCGTGACCTCCCGGATTGCGGCGACGGCCGCTCGCGTCCCGGCCGTGCGCGGATGTCGTCCACATCACCGGGGATCGGGGTGCGGGGCTCGTCACACCGGTCTGGCCAGCCGAAGCTACTCACAGGTAACCTCCAGGTATGAGCGCAGACCAGATGTCCGTCGGCGAGATGCTCGCCGCCACCGTGCCGATGGCCCGGACCCTCCACCTCGAGTTCCTGGAGACCGGTCCGGAGAAGGCCGTGGTCGCCCTTCCGGACCAGGGCGAGTTCCACAACCACGTGGGCGGCCCGCACGCCGGGGCGATGTTCACGCTCGGCGAGTCCGCCAGCGGCGCGATCGTCCTGGCCGCGTTCGGCGACCAGCTCTCCCGTGCGGTGCCGCTCGCCGTCGGCGCCGAGATCGCCTACCGCAAGCTCGCCATGGGCCCGGTCACCGCCACCGCCACGCTGGGCCGTCCGGCCGCCGAGGTGGTCGCGGAACTCGACGCCGGGGAGCGTCCCGAGTTCCCGGTCGCCATCGAGATCCGCCGTGCCGACGGGGCCGTCACCGGCGAGATGACCGTGATCTGGACCCTGCGTCCCAACGGCTGAGCCGGCTTCTCCTGCCGGCGGCGGCCGTCGGCGCCGCGTCCTGCGGGCGCGGCGTCATGGGCGACGACGTCAAGCCGCCGACCGCTGCGCCGCGTCCGGCCGCGCCGGCTCCCGCTCCTGTCCCCGTTCCCGCTCCTGTCCGCGTTCCTGCCCCTGCACCTGTGCCCGCACCTGCTCCGGTCCCTGTGGCCGCTGTTGTTCCTGCTCCCGTGCGGTGTCACCGGAGTCCAGGGCCGCCACGAACTCCCTGAGCCAGGCCGTGAACTCCGGTCCCAGGTCGGGCCGGTCGCAGGCGAGGCGGACCACCGTGCGCAGATAGTCGGCCTTGTCTCCGGTGTCGTAACGGCGGCCCGAGAAGACCACGCCGTGCACCGTGCCGCCCGCCGCGAGTTCCTGGAGGGCGTCGGTCAGCTGGATCTCACCGCCGCGGCCCGGTCCGGTGCGCTCCAGGACCTCGAACACGGCCGGGTCGAGGACATACCGCCCGATCACCGCGTACCGGCTCGGCGCGTCCTCGCGTGCGGGTTTCTCCACCAGCCCGGTGACGCGTACGACCCCGTCCTCGCCGGAGGGCTCCACTGCCGCGCAGCCGTAGAGGTGGACCTGCTCCGGCGGGACCTCCATGAGGGCGACCACGCTGCCGGCGTACCGGTCGCGGACCTCGAGCATCCTGCTGAGCAGGGTCTCGCGCGGGTCGATGAGGTCGTCGCCGAGCAGCACGGCGAAGGGCTGGTCGCCCACGTGGTTGCGGGCGCAGAGCACCGCGTGGCCCAGGCCCAGCGGGTCGCCCTGCCGGATGTGGTGGATGTCGGCGAGCCGGGCCGGGTCGCGCACGGCGTCCAGGCGCACGGTGTCGCCCTTCGCGGCGAGCGCCTGCTCCAGTTCGAAGGCGTGGTCGAAGTGGTCCTCGATGGCCCGCTTGTGCCGTCCCGTGACCATCAGCACGTCGTCCAGACCGGCGGCGGCCGCCTCCTCGACGACGTACTGGATGGCCGGCTTGTCGACGACCGGGAGCATCTCCTTCGGGGTCGCCTTGGTGGCGGGAAGGAACCGGGTACCGAGACCGGCGGCGGGGACGACCGCTTTGCGGACGCTGGGTGCGGGGCGGGGGGTGCTCATGCCGATCATGCTGACCGACGGTGATGGGAGTACGCCGAGAGCCGCCTCGGAGATTCCTGTGGACCGGCCGCGCCGGCTGCCCGGGCGAAGCGCAGGGCCGCCGCGAGGGGCCCGGGGCCGAAGATTTCGTGCGCCATCCTGCTTTTCGCGGGCGCAAGTTGAGCCCGGCCGTCCGGTGCGGTTTCGAAAACGGGTGCGGATACCGCCGGTAACTTATCTGAAATTCCCACGCTTTGAACTTGGGTCACCCGAACTCCTTGTTTCCTGTGAGGCGCGTGTGCGAAGGTGAGCCTCCCCTTACGGAAGGGTCGGATCCGGCCAACGTGCCTGGTCAGGCCAAAGGTACGCACCAATCAGGCACCTGCTTTCCGGCGACGTCCTATTCCGTGCCGTTCGTCGGCTTGGAAGGAATTGGTTCCGTGCAATCCCCCAACCCCCCACGCCCGCCCCACCCGCCCCGACCCGGCTGGACCCCCGGGGATTCCGACCCCCAGCTCGTCGCCCGACTGGCCGGCGGCGACGAGGGACGGCACCGCGCGATCGCCCTGCTGTTCGCCCGTCACTGGCGGGCGGCCCACGACTACGCGACCGTCTGTCTGGCCGGCACCGAGGACACGGCGCGCCTGGTGGCGGCCGCCGCGTTCCACGAGGTCCTCGGCCGCCTCGCGGGCGGGAGCACCGGAGGCGCCCTGCGTCCGCAGCTCCTCGTCGCCGTCCGGGAGACGGTCAGGGAATGGGCCGGCGCCGAGGGGGTTTCGGCCGTTCTGCCGGAGCTGCGGAAGACCGTCGGCGGCCGTGGACTGCGGGCCGCGCGACCGGTGACCGCGGAAAGGCGGCAACTCGCCGAACGCGCTTTCCAGTTGCTCCCGTCAGCCTCCCAATGCCTGTTGTGGCACACGGAGGTGGAGTCGGATCCCATAACCGTACCGGCTGGTCTGTCGGGCATGGATGCCGTGACCGCGGCGGCCGTCCTGGAACAGGCGCGGGAACAATTCCGGGCGGCCTGCGTACGCGCCCACCGGGAACTCGCGCCGACCAGCGAATGCCGCTTCCACAACCGTCTCCTCGACGTTCCCCTGCGCCGCGGCGGAACCCTGCTGCCGGATGTCCGCCGGCATCTCGCGCACTGCCGTTTCTGCCGGCACGCCGCCGAGCAGCTCAGCCACTTCGACGGCGGACTGGACGTCCTGCTCGCCGAGACCGTGCTCGGCTGGGGCGCGCTGCGCTACCTCGAGTCGCGCCCCGCCCGTGCGGCCGCCGCCGGCGCCGCTCCCCGGCCCGCCCCCGTGCGTCCCCACGCCGGCGCCGGTCGCCACCGCACCACCTCGGCCGGCCTGCTGGCCCTGCCGGGCAGGCGGCCCACGGCCGCGCTCGTGGGCGCCGGGCTCACCGCTCTCGTGCTGGTCGCGACCGTGTTCGTGGCCAAGGGCTGGACGGACGACACCGGCGTGCCCGCCCCCGGGGCCACCTGGGGCGCACCGGCCGGTGGCATCAGCGCCCCGGGGACCGTCGCGCAGGGCGGATCGAAGGGTTCGGGCAGCCGCTCGTCCTCCGCCTTTCCGTCGGCCGCGTCCGCCTCCCGGTCCACCGAGATCGCCCGCGGCAGGCTGCGCAGCCCGGACACCGAACTCTGCCTCGACGTCCAGGGCGGCCGGGCGGCGCCCGGAGCGGCGATCGTCCTCACGTCGTGCTCACCGGCCGCGACCCAGCGGTGGTCGTACGAGGAGGACGGTCTGCTGCGCAGCTCGGCCGACCCGACGCTCTGCCTGACCGCCGACCCGCACCGCCGCACGACCGCCCTGGCCGGCTGTCTGGTGCACTCCGGCGAGACGTTCTTCGACCTGACCGTCCGCGGCGAGCTCCTGCTGCGCAGGAACGACGCTCTCGTGGTCGCCCGCGACGCCGACGGCTCGGGCCGGACCCTGGCCGTCGCCCCACGGGACGGTTCCGCGGGACAGCGCTGGCTGTTCGACACGGCCGCCCCGACGGCGGGGCAGCCCGGCCCGCAGGCCCGCGGCTCGGCGGAGCCGCCCGACCCGAAGACCGTGGCGCCGCCGGCCGCGCCCGCCCCGCGCGACGCCGCACCCGTCGCCCCCGACGGAGCTCCGACACCAGCCGAACCGACCCCGTCGGCCCCGCAGTTCCATACGAAGATCGTCCAGGTGGACTGCTGCGACTCGACCGGCGACCCGGGCGACCCAGGCGCCTCGGATGCCGCGAACGGTTCGGACGCCCCGGGCATCCCTGGCATCCCTGGCATCCCTGGCACCCCGGGTGCCCCGGGTGCCCCGGGTGCCCCGGACGGCCCCAGCGGCCGGCCGGCCCACGCCGTGCCGCTCAAGGCTCTTCCCGTCCCGCACGGCGCGAAGCGGGTGCCGGGCGCCGCCGTCGCCGTCTCCGTCGTGGCGAGGGCCGTGGGCCACTGAGCGGAGGCGGACGCGAGGACCGAGAGGGACGGGAGCCGGCCGCGGGCCGGGCTGCGGGGAGCGGCGAGCGGGGAGCAGACCGATCCGCAGCGCCGGACTCCGCAGCGTCGATCGCGGGGGAGTCGGGCCGGTCGCGGCGGAGTCGGGCCGGTCGCCCGCACGGCCGCGGGTGACCGTCCTCGACCGCCGTCCTCGTCCGCCCGGGCAGGCCTGTCGACCGCCTTCCGCGTCCCGGATACGGGGGAGGCGCCGCGGCGCAGCACCGGACGGCTCCGGACCCGGCCGACCCGGTAGGCTTCCCGGGGACGCGCAAGCCCAGGGACGTCGAACGGGAGGAACTCGCGGTGCACGTGCAGGAATGGCTCGACTCGGTGCCCGCGATCGCCGTCTACGCGATGGTGGGCCTGGTCATCGGCCTCGAGAGTCTCGGCATCCCGCTGCCCGGCGAGATCATCCTGGTCTCGGCCGCGCTGCTGTCCTCCCAGCACGGCGGCATCAACCCCGTCGTGCTCGGCGCGTGCGCCACCGCCGGGGCCGTCATCGGCGACTCCATCGGCTACGCGATCGGCCGCAAGGGCGGACGTCCGCTGCTGGCCTGGCTCGGCGACAAGTTCCCCCGGCACTTCAGCGAGGGGCACATCGCAACCGCCGAGCGGTCCTTCGAGAAGTGGGGCATGTGGGCGGTCTTCTTCGGCCGCTTCGTCGCCCTGCTGCGCATCTTCGCCGGACCGCTCGCCGGCGTCCTGCACATGCCGTACTGGAAGTTCCTCGTCGCCAACGTCCTCGGCGGCATCGCGTGGGCGGGCGGCACGACCGCGGTCATCTACTACGTGGGCGTCGTCGCGGAGTCCTGGCTGAAGCGGTTCTCCTGGCTGGGGCTGGTGCTCGCGGTGCTGATCGGCCTGACCTCGATGCTGGTGCTCAAGCGCAAGGCCAGGAAGATGCAGGCGGCGCGGCCCGAGTCCGCGTCCGAGCCGGAGCCGGTGACCGCCGGGGAGTGACGGCCCCTCTCGCACGAGCCCCGGGGCGCGGGGCGCCGGGCCCGCGGACTACTCGTGGATCGCGTCGTGCGCCTTGGCCAGGTCCGCGTACAACGTGCCGTTCAGCGTGACCCCTTGACGCTCCTCTTCCGTCAACTCCCGCTTCACCTTGGCCGGCACGCCCGCCACCAGCGAACCCGGCGGGACCTGCATTCCCTGCGGCACCAGCGCCTGCGCGGCGATCAGCGAACCCGCCCCGATCACGGCCCCGTTGAGCACCGTGGCGCCCATCCCGACGAGGCAGTCGTCCCCGACGGTCGCCCCGTGCACGACGGCGTTGTGGCCTACCGAGACCCGCTCGCCGATGGTCACGGGAAATCCGGGGTCGGCGTGCAGCGTCACATTGTCCTGGACGTTCGCGTCCCGGCGCACGGTGATCCGCTCGACGTCGCCGCGCACCACCGCCCCGTACCAGACGCTCGCGCCCGCCTCCAGCGTCACGTCGCCGATCACCGAGGCCGTCGGCGCCACGAACGCCTCCGGGTCGACCTGGGGTTCCCTGCCGCCGATGCCCACGATCAGCGCCCTGTGCGTCATCACCGTCTCCTCGCGTCCGTCGTCTCCGCGCACCGTACGCCACCCGGTGGGGCGAAGATCACAGGGCTGCGGTTCCGTGGCCCCGGCGCCCGCTGAGTACGGTGAGCGGGTGCCGAAGCGCAAGAACACGTTCTCATCATGGCGGCGCCGCCTCGTGCAGCGTGCCGTCCACGCGGGCTGGGCCTGGGTGCAGCGCACGGGCTCCGTCACCGCCGAGCGCCCCGGACGCTTCCGCTTCGGCTCGATGGGCGCGGGCACCCGGCTCGCCTTCCCGCTCGGCACGGTGTTCGGTGAGCCGTGGATTCACCTGGGGGCGCACTGCATCGTCGGCGAGCAGGTCACCCTGACCGCCGGTCTGATGCCCGACCTCGATCTCGGACCCGATCCGATCCTGCGTCTCGGCGACGGCGTGGTCCTCGGCCGGGGCAGTCACGTCATCGCCGACACCACCGTCACCATCGGCAGCGACTGCTACTTCGGCCCGTACGTGTACGTCACGTCCACGAACCACTCCTACGACGACCCGCACGAGCCGATCGGCAAGCAGTGGCCGCGGATGGAGCCCGTGGAGATCGGCCCCGGCTGCTGGATCGGCACGGGCGCGGTGATCCTGCCGGGTGCGCGGATCGGCCGCAACGTCGTGGTGGCGGCCGGGGCGGTGGTGCGCGGCCCGGTTCCCGACCACTCGGTGGTCGCGGGTGCGCCCGCCCGGGTCGTACGGCGCTGGACGCCCGCCGACGGCTGGCAGCCGCCGCTGCGCACCCCGCCCCCGGTGCCGATACCGGACGACGTGACCCCGGACCAGCTGGTCGCGCTGTCGGAGCTGGACGAGGAGACGGTGGAACGCCTGGCCCAGCTGGAGCCCGAGAGCTGAACCGGAGTGCGGGGGCCGGCCGGGGCGGGCGGCTCAGCCGGTCGCCAGCAGCAGCGTGCCCACCAGGGCCAGTCCCGCGCCGGCCGCCTGGAGCCCGCGGAGCCGTTCGCGCAGCAGGCCGCGCGCGGCGAGGGCCGTGACGACGGGGTAGAGGGAGGCGAGCACGGCGGCCACGGTGACCGGCCCGTGCTGGGCGGCGACGACGTAGGTGCCGTTCGCCGCGACGTCGGCGAGGCCGACGAAGGCCAGGGCCGGCAGCGAGCGCCACGGGAAACCGCCGTCCGGGAGGGCGGCGGCGCCTCGCCGCGCGGAGACGTACAGTGCGAGACCGCCGACGGCCACGCTGACCGCGCGCTGGACGAAGAGGGCGAGGAACAGGCCCGTCACCGTGGTCGACGCCTCCGCGATCAGGGCGAACACCGTGCCGAAGCCGAAGGCCGCGACGAGCGTGAGCAGGATGGCCCGCCGTTGCACGGGCGCGCCCCGCAGCTGCGGTCCGCCCGCGAGGACGACCCCGAGGACGGCGACCGCGATCCCCGCGATCTGCAGCAGTCCGGGCCGCTCGCCGAGGAACAGGCCCACGCCGACGGGGACGGCCACGCCCACCGTGCCGAGCGGGGAGACCATCCCCATGGGGCCGAGCGCCAGCGCCTTGTAGAAGCAGAGCAGCGCCACCGGGCCCACCGTCCCGGCGGCGGCCGCGAACCACAACAGGGGACCGGCCTCGCTCCAGCCGCCGGTGACGACCACGATCGCGCCGAGGACCGCCGCCGCGATCGCCTGCGAGACGACGACCACCGTCAGCGCCGGGGTGCGCCGGGTCAGCAGGCCGCCGCCGAAGTCGGCCAGCCCCCACAGCAGGCTGGTGGCGAGGGCGAAGAGTGCTGTCACGGGTCCCTCGCAGTACAGTTCGGTGGACGATCGGGTACACCACACCGTAGTGCAGTGGAGTGCACCCTGTCATTCAACATATTGCCCTCGTCTTCTGGATGGAATGTGTCGGACCTCGACCTGCTGACCCAGTCCCTGGCGCGCAACGTCAAGCGATGGCGCACCGAGCGCGGATTCACCCTCGACGCGCTCGCGGCCCGCGCCGGCGTCAGCCGCGGCATGCTGATCCAGATCGAACAGGCCCGCACCAACCCCAGCATCGGCACGGTCGTCAAGATCGGCGACGCCCTCGGGATCAGCGTCACCACGCTGCTGGACTACGAACGGGGCCCGAAGGTCCGCATCGTCCCGGCCGACCAGGCGGTGCGGCTGTGGCACACCGACGCGGGCAGCTACAGCCGCCTCCTCGCGGGCGCGGAGGCGCCGGGTCCGCTGGAGATGTGGGACTGGCGACTCATGCCCGGCGAGAGCAGCGGCTCCGACCCGCACCCGGCCGGCACGGTCGAGATCGCCCACGTCACGGCCGGCGAGCTGACGTTGACCGTCGACGGCGCCGAGTACCGCGTCGAGGCGGGGGCGAGCGTCACGTTCGAGGCCAACGCCGCGCACTCCTACGCCAACCGCGGCGAGACGCCGACGGAGATGGTGCTGACCGTGTCGGTGCCCGCGCCCGCGCACTGAGCCGGCGGCCGAACGGCCCGGAACGGGCTGTTAGCGTGCGGCCATGCGCGCACCCATCGGACACTTCGACACCGCCGCCCCGGCCCCCGACCGCCTCGACGAGCTGGCCGGCCCGGTCGCCGACGCCGTCCGTCACTGGAGCGGCAGCGTGCCCGCCGGCCGGATCGTGCACGTCGACACCGATCCCGCGTGGGCGGACACCGCCGTCTTCGGGGAGCACTATGGCCGCGAGCTGCTGGAACAGTCCGCGAACTGCGTCGTGGTGGCCGGCAAACGGGGCGGCGGGACGACGCTCGCCGCGTGCGTGGTCCTGTCCGCCACGCGGGTCGACGTCAACGGTGTCGTGCGCCGCCGACTCGGGGCGCGCAAGGCCTCGTTCGCCCCGATGGACCTGGCGGTGGGCGAGACCGGCATGGAGTACGGCGGGATCACACCGATCGGCCTCCCCTCCTCCTGGCCGGTGCTGGTGGACGCCGCGGTCGTCGACCTGCCCTATGTGCTGGTGGGCAGCGGACGTCGGCGCGGGAAGCTCCTGGTGCCGGGCAAGGCCTTGGCCGAACTGCCGGGCGCGGTGGTTCTCGAGGGGCTGGGACTGCCCGTGGCCTAAGGCCTGCTCGCGGCGGCGTGGTGGGCGAGGGCGCGATGCGGATCCTCCTCGCCCGGCGCCGCCGCGGGATCGGCGTGCACGAGCGCGGCCGTCAGCCGCGGTACGGCGTGCAGCAGGGCGTGTTCGGCGTCCACGGCGATCGCGTGCGCCCGGCGTACCGTCACCTCGCCGTCCACCACGACCGCGACCTCCGCGCGCAGCCGGTGCCCGATCCAGCGCAGCCGCAACTCGCCCACCCCGCGCACCCCTTCGACCTCCCGCAGGGCACGCTCGGCCCGGTCGACCAGCGCCGGGTCGACCGCGTCCAGCACCCGCCGGAACACCTCCCGCGCCGCGTCCCGCAGCACCAGCGCGATCGCCGCGGTGATCGCCAACCCCACGAGCGGGTCGGCCAGTTGCCAGCCGAGAGCCGAACCGGCCGCACCCAGCAGCACCGCGAGCGAGGTGAAGCCGTCGGTGCGCGCGTGCAGCCCGTCGGCGACGAGCGCCGCCGAGCCGATCGCGCGGCCGACGCGGATGCGGTACCGGGCCACCCACTCGTTGCCCGCGAAGCCGGCCAGCGCGGCCACCGCGACCGCCCCGACGTGCTCGACCGGCCGGGGATCGAGCAACCGCTCGACGGCGGTCCACCCGGCGAAGGCCGCCGACGCGGCGATGGTCAGCACGATGGCGATGCCCGCCAGGTCCTCCGCCCGCCCGTAGCCGTAGGTGAAGCGGCGGGTGGCCGCCCGACGGCCCAGCACGAAGGCGATCCCGAGCGGTACCGCGGTCAGGGCGTCCGCGGCGTTGTGCACGGTGTCGCCGAGCAGCGCCACCGACCCGGACAGCGCCACGACGACCGCCTGGGCGACGGCCGTCACGCCCAGCACCGCCAGTGAGGCCCACAGCGCGCGCATGCCCCGGGCCGAGGACTCCAGCGCGGAGTCCAGCTTGTCCGCGCTCTCGTGCGAGTGGGGGGTGAGGAGGTGGCCCAGGCGGTGGCGCAGGCCCGGGGCTGCGGGAGCGTGGTGGTGCGGATGCTCGTGCGCGTGGCCGTGGTGGTGCTCGTGCCCGTGGTGCTCGCTCACGTCGGTCCCTTCCGTTCGCCCGCGGCGGGTGGACGCGGATGTGCCCGCACCGCCATTATGTGCGTATGAGCGCACGCATGCACCTGTCACCTGCGCATCATGCGCACCCGCGCACCCCGGGCGAGGAGCAGTTCGCGCTCGCCGCCGAGCTGCTCGCCCTGCTCGGCGACCGCACCCGGCTCGCCCTGCTGCACGCCCTGACCTCGTCGGAGGCCGACGTGACGACCCTGACGGAGGTCTGTGGGGCGGCCCGGCCCGCGGTCAGCCAGCACCTGGCAAGGCTGCGGCTGGCCGGGCTCGTGCACACCCGCAAGGAGGGCCGCCGGGTGATCTACTCTCTCTCCGACGGCCATCTGCCCCGCCTGCTGGACGAGGCGCTGAACGTCGCCGACCACAGACTCGGCGACAAGCCGCTGCACGAATAAGGACCGCGGCTTTTGCATTCGTTCTCATCGATCTGAGTGCTCCTGGTCGATTCGGTGTGTTTGAGAGTGGCCGCAAGCCCCGGCGTACGGCGTATATCCCGCGTTGATCCAACGTTTTTCGCCGCCCTGCACGATCTTGGCCGTGTGCGCGACGACACGATCTCCGCTCCGGCCGACCTCGGCCGGCGGCCGGAGGCGCTGTCGGCGGTACCTGGAGGCGGATCCTCGGTGCGGTCGAGCGAGGGTCCGCCTCATCTCCTCCCCCCGGTTCCAGGAGCTCCAGAATGACATTAATTTCCAGGCGTCAGAGATATGGCAACTCGGTGCCGACGGATTGGCAAGCCTCGCCTCACGTTCCTCCCCTGGCCCGCAGGCCGGTCCTGATCATCGCTGGTGCCGTAGCGCTTCTACTGATATCGATCAGCAACCGTTTCGGATTTTCCAACGACGAACTGTATTTTCTCGTTGCGGGCCGCCATCTGGATTGGGGTTACCCCGATCAACCCCCGCTCGTGCCCGTGCTGACTCATGTCATGGACGTCCTCTTCGGCGGATCACTGGTCGCGCTGCGGACGCCACCAGCCCTCATGGCCGCGGGCAGCGTAGTGGTCGCGGCGCTCACATCGCGTGAGCTGGGCGGCCGACGCGGCGCCCAGATCCTGACCGCGACCACCTGCGCCCTGGCGCCGATCACCCTCCAGTCCGGACATGCCCTCATCACCACCCCTGTCGACACCTTCCTCGCAGGCGTCTCCTGCTGGCTGCTGGTGCGGTGGATCAGGCTGCGCGACGACCGTCTCCTGCTGGTCCTGGGTGCGGTGGTGGCCATCGAACTGCAGGTCAAGTACCTCGCGGTCACCTTCTGGGGCGCGCTGTTCGCGGCCGCGCTGGTCTTCGGGCCGCGTGAGCTCCTGCGCCGGCCGAAACTCTGGATCGGTACGCTGCTGGTCGTCGCCGTCACGACCCCCTCACTGATCTGGCAGGCCCAGCACGGCTGGCCGCAGATCGCCGTCTCCAAGGCGGTCGCCGACGAAGTCGCCCGAGCGGGACAGGGTGGAGTCCACATGCTGTCCACCCTGTTTTCCTGCGGGGGTTTCCTCGGGCTGCTGCTGCTGCCTCACGGACTGGTTCGGCTGCTCGGATCATCACGTCTCCGCACGTACCGATTCCTCGGCTGGTCCTTCGTCATCATTGTCGTTGTGTACGCGGTCACCGGCGGCCGGGGTTACTACGCCGGCTCTTATCTCATGCTCCCCTGGGCCGCAGCTGTGGTCGATCTCCAGGACAGACCAAAATTCCTGAAGAGGCGCTGGTGGATCGTCACTCCGCTCCTGCTCTTGTCCCTTGCCACGATTTTCGTGATGTTGCCGGTCTACCCCAAGAGTGAATTGGCGAATTCGCCGGACAAGGCATCGATGGCGACGGTGGGCTGGCCGGAAATGGCAGATTCCGTGGCCGAGGTGTATCAGGCGATGCCCTCCGCGGACCGCGGGGCCACGGTAATCCTGACCGACCGCTACGAGCAGGCAGCCGCGCTCGATCGCTACGGGCCGTCCCGAGGACTGCCTCCCGTGTACAGCGGCCACCGCTCCTACTGGTACTTCGGACGACCTGCCGACACGAGCCGCCACGTCATCTTCGTCGGGGCCGACCGTGAGTACCTCGACAAGTTCTTCGGTTCGGTATCCAAAAAGGGCAGGGTGGACAACCGCCTCGGGGTGAACAACCTCAACCAAGGCATGCCCATCTGGCTGTGCGGCGACCCGAAGAAGCCCTGGTCACAACTTTGGCCGGAACTCTACCGCCAGGCCGTGGTCATCGCCCCGGGTAAACACCCCTGAGGGGTGTCCCGTCATCAGGGGGCGGGCGGGGCGGGGCGGTCCGTTCGTAGACGGGCCCGCCAGGTGTGAACCAGCCCGCCTTCTCCCGCACGGCAGTGCTCGGGTCCTTGGCGTGGGACGCCGTCAAGGCGGCAGCGGCGCGTGCATCCGAGTGGGTGAATGTGCCGGCGAGCTCGGCAGCCCTTGCCCGGACGTGCGCGTCCGGGTCTGAAGCCAGGTGGCGTAACGGGGGTTCGCGCACCTGGTCTGGGCCCGGCGCACAGCTGTCTCCCTTGCACCGGTCGCCCGCCAGGGCGTGGAATGCGGCGATCCTGACCCGGGCGTCGGGGTCGCCGGCCATGGCGATGAGTTCTCCCATGGACTCGATGTCGACCGGGTGGTCGAGGAGGCGACAGCAGCCCTCGCGGACAGCCGGATCTCTTCGCGGAGGCCGGCACCGAAGGCGCCCGATGCGTTCTGCCCACGTCGTAGCAGCTCATGGTGGGCCGCAACTTTGCGCTACGGGTCGCCCAGGCACGAGACGGGGAGTTGCTAGCTGTTCTCGGGTCCGGCAACGCCCGGGGGCGCGGCCCGGCCACCGTGGGGGAACATCTTGGCCAGAGTCCCGGTGCGGAACAGCGTGATCTGGGTGATGACCTGGAGCACCAGCCAGGTCGCCGCGTACAGCACACCGTCCAGTGCCGGAACCGCGTCGACGGGCAACGCGAACGCCATGAAGACGCGCACCAGCGCGTCCGCCATCAGCCCCAGACCCCAGAGCCAGGTCATGCCGTGCCAGACGCGCCGGAACCCAGGGTCCGTCTCCCACAGCCGGTCCAGGAGCGCAGTCCGGCCCGGCAGCAGCGACTTGAGCGCGCGGAACGTGAAGGGCTGGGCCGTCGCGAGGGTGACGAGCAGCCAGATCCCGGCGCACGCGGTGACCAGACCACTGCGGGCCAGGACGACGCGCGGATTCGCGGTGATGAGCGAGGCGGCCGTGCCCCCGATCAGGAGAGCGATGACGAACACGCCTATGGCGTCGAGCTTTCGGTGCCGTACGGCGGAGTGAAGCGTGTGCACGGCGGGGGCGGCGCCGCTCAGCAGCAGTGAGGGGATCTCGCTCAGCCCGGCGCCGCGCAGGACGTAGTAGAGGGAGGTGGGGATGACCACGTCGAAGGCGATGGTCACCGCGAGACCCCTGCCGGCCGAGGACGCTTCGGCCTGGGGAGTGGCGCTCTCGCCGTCGGCAGGGGCGGTCGTCGGCTGTTCGGACGGTGTGGGGGGAGTCACGGCGCAGGGCTCCTGGCGTGGGGCGGCCCGGGGGCCGGCGCGGGTGATCACATGGTTGCGCGCAGCGGTTCGACACCTCGGGGAGTTCCTGCCCGCACCGGCCCGGGTCGAAATCCCCGTCGAGCAGCGGGTGGTGCAGGACGCGCTGGATCGCCCTGGACACTTCCCCCAGGGCGATCGCCGGGTTGGCCTTTCCCCTGCCGGTGATCACGACGGGGCGGGGGCCGGGGGCCGGCACGGAACGCAGGGCGCCTCCCGGGATCCCGGGTCCCTACGCTCTTGCAGCGGTCCGCCGCAGTGCGATGACGAGGACCGAGCCCGGGACCAGATGCAGGCACACGAGCACCGCCTTGGCGCCCGCCGTGACACCGAGGCCGAACGGGCCGGCCAAGGACAGGACCAGGACCGTGAGGGCGAGGACCGTCCAGGTGCGATGCGCCCTCGCCGGCGCCCACCGCTCCAGGGCGGCGAGCGAACCCCACGCGGCGAGGCCCGCCGCCACCGACGCAGTCAGGACCGCCGCGGCGCCGACGGACTGTTCGTGGCGGTCCGAACCGCTGTGGACGTCCAGGTGGACGCCCGCCAGCTGCGCACCCACCAACCAGACGACCAGGGCCGCCACGGCGCCGGCCACAACCGCCAGGATCCGCGCTCGTCGGATTCCCGAGGCTCCGGACTCGCCCTCGCGGGACGGATTCGCGGTCACCATGGAGTGCCACTCTCCTCTCAGTACGACGTCCGGCAGGCGGCACCGGGAGGCGAGCAGCTCAGACCGGCCGCCGGAAGACTAGGGGGCCGCTTCGCCCGGTGCCAGCGGCTACGGCGCCCGGACGCCAAGATCAAGGTGAACAACCAGACTTCCCAGGGCCCGCGCCGCCGTGAGCCGAACAGACAGCCCGCCGTCAGCAGTGCTCCGCCGTCCCCAGATACTGTTCGGCGAAGGCGGCGGCCGCGGTGGGCGAGGTGAGCAGGCGGCGCAGCCGGGCGAGGGCCGTGCCCGCGCGGAACGGGTCGCCGGCCGCGGTGCCGTGGTAGACCTCGGACAGCCACTGCGAGAACTCCTGGTAGTCCCACACCCGCCGCAGACACGCCTGTGAGTAGCCGTCCAGGCCGCTGCCGTCGCCGCCGTCGAGGTGGGCGACCAGCGCGTCACCGAGCAGGAACGCGTCGTGCAGCGCCAGGTTCATGCCCTTCGCGGCGATCGGCGCGACCAGGTGGGCCGCGTCACCGGCCAGGAACAGCCGCCCGTACGCCATCGGCTCGACCACGTAGTCGTGCATGTCCAACACGCGTTTCTCGATCAGCGGCCCCTCGGTGAGCGGTACGGCGTCCGCGCCGCCCGCGAGCCGCAGGCGCAGCTCGGACCAGATTCGCTCGTCGGACCAGTCGTCCGGGTCGTCGCCAGGGTGGCACTGGAGGTAGTAGCGGGTCACCTCGGGGCTGCGGGCCATGTGCCCGGCGAAGCCGTTCGGGTGGATGCCGAACAGCACGCAGTCCGAGGACGGCGGCGCCTCGGCGAGCAACGCCAGCCAGCCGACGCCGTAGTCGTGCCGGGCCACCCGTGCGTGCCCCACCGGCAGCGCGGCCCGGCTGATCCCCCGCGCCCCGTCCGCGCCGACGACGAAGTCGCACGTCAGCACCTGCCGCGCAGCCGTGTGCGGGCAGGTGTACGACACCGACGGCCGGGCGGACTCCAGGTCGTGCAGCTCGACGTCCCGCACGGAGAAGCGGGCGTCCCCGCCCCGGATGTCGACGTAGTGGCGGACGAGGTCCGCCACCAGCAACGGCTGCGGGTAGACCCAGTGGTGACGCCCGGTCAGATCGCCGTAGGGGAAGCGGTACCGCTCACCGGCGAAGCGGAACTCGCACACGGTGTGGCGCTGGGCCCGCGCCAACAGGTTGTCGGCGAGCCCCCGTCGCTCCAGCGCCCGCACCGCCCATTCCTCGATCACCCCGGCCCGCGGCCGCGCCTCGATGGACGCACGGCTCTCCGACTCGAGGACGACGCAGTCGACACCCGCGGCACGAAGGATGTTCCCGACGGTCAGCCCCGCGGGGCCCGCGCCGACGACGACTACCCGCGTCCGTTGCGAGAGAGGGGAGTTGGTGGTCACCCGCACATTATGTGCCGGGGCGGGCCCGCGCGGAGTCAGCCGAGACGGGGGATCTCGATGGCCGGGCAGCGGTCCATGACCATGTCCAGCCCGGCCGCCCGCGTGCGCTCGTAGGCCGCCTCGTCGACGACGCCGAGCTGGAACCACACCGCCCTCGCGCCCTCGGCCACCGCCTCGTCGGCGACGGCCCCCGCGAGCTCGCTGTTGACGAAGACGTCGACGACGTCCACGTCGAAGGGGATGTCCGCGAGGGACGCGTACCCCTGCTCCCCGTGCACGGTCTCCGCCTTCGGATGGACGGGCACCACCCGCTTGCCGAAGCGTTGCAGCACCTCGGCGACCCCGTAGGCCGCGCGGCTGCGGTTCGTCGACAGGCCGACCACGGCCCAGGTGTCACCGAGCCCGGTCAGGATCTTGCGGATCGTCGCCTCGTCGCCGTACACCGTCGGCCTCCTCTGGGTCAGGGTCGTCCACAGCCTGGCCCCCGCTGCAACACCGCACGGCGCACCTTGATTCCGGCTCCTGCCTGCGCATCGCGCTCCGCCCGCCTAGGCTCGCCCTGTGCTGAGCATCATCGACGCCCGAACCGGCGAGCCCGTCGCCGCCGCCTCCGTCCGGCGGGGCCCGACCCGGGTCGAGGCGCATGCCTGCGGGTACGGCGCGGCGTCGCTGCGCGTCCTGCTCGTCGCGGACCTGCTCGTCCGCGCCCTGGAGATGGGCGGCACGCCCGCGTGGGCCCTGCTGAGCGACCGGACGAGCGACCGCGCGGAACTGCGCGCCGGCGCCGCAGCCCTGGGCATGCACCCCTTCGAGGACGGCCACGACGCCACCGCGGGAACGGGCGCGGCGCAGGTGTTGCACGTGGTCGGGGCGCAGGGCCCGGCCACGGACGGCGTACGGGTCGCCGTCGCTCCGGCGGAGGGGGCCGTGCCCGACTGGCGGGGGACGGCCGGAGCCCGCGGCGAACCGGCCGCGGGCGGCGCGGCACCGGACCTCGACCCCGCCGTCCTGCGCCTCGCCCTGCTCGCGGTGGAGCGCAGCGAACCCCTCCGGCTCGACGCGGCCGCACTGGAGGAGGCCCGCGACGCCCTCGCGCGCTGGCGGCGAGCCGTCGCCGAATGGGCGCGACAGCCCTCACGGCCGGTCCCCGACGAGGTGCGCCGGCGGCTGCGCGCCGCGTGGGAGGACGATCTGAACGTGCCCGAGGTATTGCGAGTGCTGCGCTGGACGCAGGACGCCGGGCCGGAGCTGCCGGACGGCGCCCGCTTCGAGACCTACGCCTACGCGGACCGTCTCCTCGGCCTGGAACTCACCCGCGACGTGGGAGCCCCGGAATGAGCGGGCCGGACGGCCTCGCACCGCGTCGTCTGGTCGTACTGCGGCACGCCAAGTCGGCCTGGCCGGCCGGGGTCCCCGACCATGAGCGGCCGCTCGCCCCGCGCGGCCGGAGGGACGCCCCGGCGGCGGGCCGGGCGATCGCCGAGGCCGGCTGCGTCCCCGACCTCGCGCTGTGCTCCACCGCCGTGCGCGCCCGCGGGACCTGGGAGCTGGCGTCCGCGCAGTGGGACGCACCCTCGCCGGTCCGCCTCGACCCCCGGCTGTACGGGGCCGACGTGCCCGAGCTGCTGGACATCGTGCGCGAGACGCCCGCCGGGATCGGAACGCTGCTGCTGGTCGGGCACAACCCCGGCCTGGAGGAACTGGTGCTCGACGTGGCCGGGGGCGGGGAGCCCGCCGCCCTGGACGCGGTGCGGCTGAAGTTCCCCACCTCGGCCCTGGCCGTCCTGACCTGGCGCGGAACCGACTGGCGGTCCCTGGTCCCCGGCGCGGCCCTGCTGGCGTCGGCGACCGTGCCCAGAGGCGACCGCACGCCGTAGCCGCCCCGCCCGGCCCCCTGCGGTCGGGCGTGATCACGGCGGTGCAGCAGGCCGCCGGGCACATCGGCGCCCGCGCCGTGCCCGCGCCGACGGCGACCGGGAGCGCACCGCATAGGCTGGCCGGATGCAGGAGGAGTACCGCACCGTCGCCCGCGCGGGCGTGCACGAGACCGAGGTCAACCGCTCCCGCTTCCTGTGCGCCCTGGCCCCCGCGGCAACCGAGCAGGAGGCCCAGGACTTCATCGCGTCCGTGCGCAAGGAGCACGCCGACGCCACCCACAACTGCTGGGCGTACGTCATCGGCGCCGACGCCGGCGTGCAGAAGGCGAGCGACGACGGCGAGCCCGGCGGCACCGCGGGCGTGCCGATGCTCCAGATGCTGCTGCGGCGCGAGATGCGGTATGTCGCCGCCGTCGTGACCCGCTACTACGGCGGCGTCAAGCTCGGCGCGGGCGGTCTCATCCGGGCGTACGGCGGCGCGGTCGGCGAGGCGCTGGACGTCCTTCCCGTGCGCACCCGTCGCCGGTTCCGCCTGGCCACGGTGACCGTCGACCACCAGCGGGCCGGCAAGGTCCACAACGACCTCCACTCGACCGGACGCGACGTGCGCGAGGTCACCTACGGCGAGGCCGTCACCATCGAGATCGGTCTTCCGGAGGCCGAGGTGGACGCCTTCCGGGCCTGGCTGGCCGACGCCACGGCGGGCACGGCCGGGTTCGAGCTGGGCGGGGAGTCGTACGGGGACGCGTGACGAGTCGGACACACGCACGGGCGCGATGTCCGCAACATGCCTATTCGTCACCTGTCGTGACGGTGCGATACGGGAGTAACCGCCCGTGCTGTCGGACCCGGCCGTTAGTCTCGGGGATCATGAGGCTCCTGCACACTTCCGACTGGCACCTCGGCCGGGCGTTCCACCGGGTGAACATGCTCGGCGCCCAGTCCGAGTTCATCGGTCACCTGGTCGCCACCGTGCGCGAACGCGCGGTCGACGCGGTGGTCGTGTCGGGGGACGTGTACGACCGTGCGGTGCCCCCGCTCGCCGCGGTCGAGCTGTTCGACGACGCACTGCACCGGCTCGCCGACGCCGGCGTGCCCACGGTGATGATCTCCGGCAACCACGACTCGGCCCGCCGGCTCGGCGTCGGCGCCGGACTCATCGGCCGCGCCGGCATCCACCTGCGCACGGACCCGACGGCGGCCGCCACCCCGGTCGTCCTCCAGGACGCCCACGGGGACGTCGCCTTCTACGGCCTGCCCTACCTCGAACCCGCCCTGGTGAAAGAGGAGTTCGGCGTGGAGAAGGCGAGCCACGAGGCCGTGCTCGCCGCCGCCATGGAGCGGGTCCGTGCCGACCTCGCCGCACGCGCCCGAGGCACCCGCTCCGTCGTCCTCGCCCACGCCTTCGTCACCGGCGGCGAGCCCAGCGACAGCGAGCGCGACATCACCGTCGGCGGGGTCGCGTCGGTGCCCGCCGGCGTCTTCGACGGCGTCGACTACACCGCCCTCGGCCATCTGCACGGCAGCCAGACCCTCACCGAGCGCGTGCGCTACTCGGGCTCCCCGCTGCCGTACTCCTTCTCCGAGGCCGAGCACCGCAAGACCATGTGGCTCGTCGACCTCGGCCCCGAGGGCGAGATCGCGGCCGAAAGGATCGACTGTCCGGTCCCGCGCCCGCTGGCCCGCCTCCACGGCCCCCTGGAGGACCTGCTGGCCGACCCCGCGCTCGCCCGCCACGAGGACGCCTGGGTCGAGGCGACGCTCACCGACGCCGTCCGCCCGGCCGACCCCATGGCCCGGCTCACCGACCGCTTCCCGCATGCCCTGAGCCTCGTCTTCGCCCCCGAGCGCGCCCCCGACGACCCGGACGTGTCGTACGCGCGGCGACTGGCCGACCGCAGCGACCAGGAGATCGCCGAGGACTTCGTGGCGCATGTGCGCGGCGCGGGGCCCGACGCCCGCGAACAGGGCGTGCTGCGGGACGCCTTCGACGCGGTGCGCGCGGACGACACGGCACGGGAGGTGGCCCGATGAGGCTGCACCGGCTCGTCCTGACCGCCTTCGGCCCCTTCGGCGGCACCCAGAGCGTCGACTTCGACGAGCTGTCCGCCGCCGGGCTCTTCCTGCTGCACGGGCCGACCGGCGCCGGCAAGACCTCGATCCTGGACGCCGTCTGCTACGCACTGTACGGCTCTGTGCCCGGCGCCCGCCAGAGCGGCCAGGGTCTGACCCTGCGCAGCGACCACGCGGCCGCCGGCACCCGCACCGAGGTCACCCTCGAACTCACCGTCGCCGGACGCCGGCTGGAGATCACCCGGCAGCCGCCCTGGGAGCGGCCCAAGAAGCGCGGCGTCGGCACGACGGTGGAGAAGGCGCAGAGCGGGCTGCGCGAGCACGACGCGGCCGCCGGCGCCTGGAAGGATCTCAGCCGCTCCCACCAGGAGATCGGCGAGGAGATCACCCAGCTGCTCGGCATGAGCCGCGAGCAGTTCTGCCAGGTCGTGCTGTTGCCCCAGGGCGACTTCGCGCGGTTCCTGCGCGCCGACGCCGAGGCGCGGGGGCGGCTGCTGGGCCGCCTCTTCGACACCCGGCGCTTCGCCGAGGTCGAGAAACGGCTCGCCGAGCGCCGCCGCGTCACCGAGGCACGCGTGCGCGAGGGCGACTCCGCGTTGCTCGCCGACGCCCACCGGATGCAGCAGGTGGCGGGTGACGCCATGGAGCTGCCCGAGGCGGCCCCGGGCGAACCCGGTCTCGCCGAGGCGGTGCTGGCCGCCGCCGCCGTCGCCCGCAGCACCGCACGCGAGCGGCTGACCGTCGCCCACTGCGGCCGGCTCGCCGCCGAGTCCGCCCAGGCCGCCGCCGAACGCACCCTGGCGGAGGTGCGCGAACGGGCCCGGCTGCAGCAGCGGTTCGCCGACGCGCGCGAGCGCGCCGCCGCCCTCGAGGAACGGGCCGGCGCCCACCGGGAGGCGCAGGCGCGGATGGAACGGGCGCGCAAGGCGGAGACGGTCGCGCCGGCACTGGAGCTGCGGGAGTCCGCCGACGCCGAGCACGGCGACGCGTCCGCCCGTGCCGTACGCACGCGTGCCCTGCTCCCCGAGGGGTTCGCGGAGCTCGGCGCCGCGGGACTGGCTGCCGCCGCCCGCCGGGCCGCCGAGGAGCTGGGCGGGCTGGAGTCCGCCCGCCGGGGCGAACGCCGACTGGCCGACCTCGTCGCCGAGCGGACCGAACTGGACCGGCGGGAGCGGGACGACGACGAGGTCCTGGCGGAGACCGAGACCTGGCTCGCCGGGTGGGACGCCGTCCGCGACGGACTGCGGGCCGCCGTCGAATCCGCCCAGGAGGCCGCCACCCGCGCCGAACAGCTCGACGGCCGGCGGGAGCCCGCGCGCCGCCGCCTCGAAGCGGCCCGCCGGCGCGACGAGCTGACCCGTGACCTGGAGGCCGGCCGGCGCACGTCCCTCGCCTCCGGGGAGCAGGCGCAGGCCGCCCGCGCGCACTGGCTCGCCCTCAAGGAGCAGCGCCTCGACGGCATCGCCGCCGAGCTGGCCGCCACCCTCGCCGAGGGCGCTCCGTGCGCCGTGTGCGGCGCCACCGAACACCCCGCTCCCGCCCGCAAGGTCGCCGGTCACGTCGACCGCGAGGCGGAGGAGCAGGCGCTCGCCGCGTGCCGGGTCGCCGAGGAGGACCACGCCGCGGACGAACGCCGTCTCGGCCAGGTGCGCGAGGCGCTCGCCGGCGCGACCGCCGAGGCCGGCGACGCGCCCACGGACCGGCTCCTCGCCGAGGCGCAGGAGGTGGAGCAGGCCTACGCCCTGGCCCGCCGGGAGGCCTCGGCGCTGCACCCCGCGCGCGAGGAACTGCGGCAGGCCGAGCAGGAACACGAACGCCGCACGGCGGCCCAGCGCGAGGCCGCGGTGCGAGCCGCGTCCCGGGTGGGCCACCGGGACCGTCTGGAGCGGGAGCGCGTCACCCTGGAGGCGGAGCTGACGCTGGCCCGGGGCGCGGCGGAGAGCGTCGCCGCGCGGGCCGCCCAGCTGGAGCGGCACACGGCCCGGTTCACCGAGGCGGCCGAGGCCGCGCGAGCCGTGGAGGAGAGCGCCGCCCGCGTCAAGGCGGCCGACGGCCGCCTCGAGGAGGCCGCCTTCCGGGCCGGCTTCGACACCCCGCGGGCCGCAGCCGACGCCCTGCTCGACGCGGCCGAACACCGGGAACTGCAACGCGTGCTGGACGTCCGGCAGGTCGAGGAGGCCGCCGTCCGGGCCGTGCTCGCCGAGCCCGACACCGTCGCCGCGGCCGGGCAGCCGCCCGCCGACCCCGCGGCCGCGCAGGCCGCTGCGCAGGCCGCAGCGGAACGCCTCCGCGCCGCCTCCTCCGCGCAGGACGCCGCGGCCCGCCGCTGCGCCGAGCTCGACCAGCTCTCCGCGCGCGCGGTCACCGGCGTGCGCCGGCTCGCACCGGTGCGGGAGGAGTACGACCGGGTGGCCCGCCTGGCCGGCCTCACCGCGGGCACCTCGGCCGACAACGAACGCAAGATGCGGCTGGAGGCGTACGTGCTGGCGGCCCGCCTCGAACAGGTGGCGGCCGCCGCGACCGTACGGCTGCAGCGGATGTCGTCCGGCCGCTACACCCTCGTGCACTCCGACGACCGGGCGGGCCGCGGTCGCAGCGGGCTCGGGCTGCACGTGGTCGACGCCTGGACCGGGCGCGAACGCGACACGTCCACGCTGTCCGGCGGCGAGACCTTCTTCGCCTCGCTCGCCCTGGCGCTCGGCCTCGCCGACGTCGTCACCGACGAGGCGGGCGGCGTCCGGCTCGACACCCTCTTCATCGACGAGGGGTTCGGCAGCCTCGACGACCAGACGCTCGACGAGGTCCTCGACGTCCTCGACTCACTGCGCGAACGCGATCGGAGCGTCGGCATCGTCAGCCACGTCGCCGACCTGCGACGACGTGTCCACGCCCAGCTGGAGGTGGTGAAGGGCAGGTCGGGTTCGGTGGTGCGGCAGCGGGGTCATCTGCCGAGCGGGCGCCGGGGGAGCGGTGAGGAGTAGACGACGCTCGTCGTGACCGACCCGAGCGCGCCGATCTTCCCCGACACCTCCTCCAGATGACGCATCGAACGGGCGGCGACCTTGATCACGAAGCAGTCGTCGCCCGTCACGTGGTGCGCTTCGAGGATCTCGGGCGTGACGGACACCAGATCGTGGAACGGCCGGTAGTTGCCGTTGGGGTAGCGCAGCCGCACGAACGCCAGGATGCCCAGGCCCAGCCGCTCCGGGTCCACCACGGCGGCGTAGCCCTGGATGACGCCCGCCTCCTCCAGCCTGCGCACGCGCTCGGTGACGGCGCTCGCCGACATCGCCACCGCACGTGCCAGGTCGGCGAAACTGGCCCGGCCGTCCCGCTGGAGGACCTCGAGGATGCGCCAGTCGGTGGCGTCCGGGGAATACGCGGTCATGAGCGGAAGACTGCAGGGAAATCCCCGGCGAAGCAAGGCGGACGCCGTGGAACGCCCCTTCAGTCCGGGTGATCGCCGCCGTAGGTTTTCGGTCGTAGCGAACCCGTCGGCACCCTGCGGAAAGGCCCCAACAGTGACTGCCACGACCCCCCTCGACCCGGTACTGCGCGTCGCCCCCGCCGCACCGGCCGAGGCCGCCGCCCACTTCCGGGCGAGCCTCGCCTTTCACGCCGACGTCTCCGACGTGGCCGCCGCCCTCGCCGCCGACGAACCCGGCTTCGTCGTGCTGGACTCCCGCTCCACCGCGTCCTGGGACCAGGGTCACATCCCGGGCGCCGTCCACCTGCCCACCGGGCTCATCGCGGAACAGGCCGAGCGGCTCCTCGACCGGGACGTGCCGGTGGTGACGTACTGCTGGGGTCCCGGCTGCAACGGGGCCACCCGGGCCGCCCTCGCGCTCGCCGAACTCGGCTACCGCGTGAAGGAGATGCTCGGCGGATTCGAGTACTGGGTGCGGGAGGGCTTCGCGTACGAGACCTGGGAGGGCGGCGGGCAGCGCGCCGCCGACCCGCTCACCGCGCCGGTCGACGCGCCGAACTGCGGCTGCTGACCGCACGCGGATGCGATGGCCCCCTCCTTCCGTGACAGCGTGAACCGCCCGCGAGGCAGGGCCGGTTCGGAAGCGCCCGTCCTGGGCCGCCCATCCGCGGCCGCCCGTTCAAGCCGCTTATCCGCGGCCGTCCGTCCTGGGCCGCTCGTTCGGTCCCGCCCGTTCGGTCCCGCGCCTTCAGTCCCGGACGATCTCCGGCGACGGGCGCAGGAAGCGACGGTCCGCCGCCGCGAACTCGCCCTCGGGCCGGGCCGCGTGCAGCACGACGCCGAGTGCGGCGTCCGCGTCGCATGCGTAATGCCCGCTGGCCCAGGCGGCATTGGCCTCCACCACGGCCCATCCACAGCCGTCGACCAGGCCGACGTCGACCACGACCGCGCTCGGCAGCCCCGTCCCGGCGAGGCGTCCGGCGAACTCCAGCACCTCGCCGCGGCGCGGGTCCCGCGCCAGCGGCGCCACATCGAGGTCGCCCCGGGTCGCGTACCGGCTGCCGGTGCGCACCTCGCCGTCCCGCAGGAACAGCCGGTACTCGACGGTGAACGTGACGATGTCGCTGATCAGCACGGGCTCCGTGCCGTCGACGGCATCCGCGCCCGGCAGCCCGCTGCCGTCCGGGTAGACCCGGGCCGGGAAGCTCTTGTCGTTCGGCGGCTTCACGAACGCCGGACGCCGCAGCCGCCGCGCCTCCGCGATCGTGGCGAACCCGACATCCCGCGAGGTGAGTTCACGAGGCAGCCGGGCCAGCCAGTCCGCCGGCGCCTCGAGCAGCCCGACACCCAGCTCCCGCGCCACCGCGTCCGCGAACAGCGGTCCGGCGTACAGGGAGGCGCCCGCGGCCCGACGGCACGGTGCGGGCACCCGCCACTCCCGCAACGTCTCGACGTGCATCCCGCGCCGCCGTGCCGCGTCCGCGAGGGCGTGGCCGGTGGCGGTGACGCGAGGGGAGAGGAACAGGGTGCGAGTGCCGGTCATGCGACGAGGGTGGCCCACCGGCGCCCCTGAGGACACCGAATTTCGCCCGCCCCCGGCCCCATGGCGACCCCACCCCTGACCTCGGCCCCGGCAACCCGCCCCCTGTCCCCGGCCCGAGTCCCTGACCCGGGCCACAGGGCGCTGATGCCTGCACCGGGGCCTCATGCGGCCCCTCGCGCCGGTCCACGGTCCACGATCCCCGGTCCTCGTCCGGGCCCTGGTACGGCGCCCCCCGGGCCCCCGGCCACCCGGCCCCCGGCCCTGGTTCGGGTCGGGGGCCGGGAGTCGGCCGTGTCCGGGGTCGGAGCGGGCCGTGACGCGGAGCGTCAGAGTTGCGCCAGCTCGTCGACCAGGTCGTCGAGGCCCAGCGAGCCCTGCGAAAGGGCCGCCATGTGCCAGGACTTGAGGTCGAAGGTGTCGCCGCGGCGCTCGCGGGCCTTCTCCCGCCCGAGCAGCCAGGCCCGCTCGCCCAGCTTGTAGCCGATGGCCTGGCCGGGGATCGTCAGATAGCGGGTGAGCTCGCTCTCGACGAAGTCCGCGGGGCGGCTGCTGTGCGCGCCGAAGAACTCCTGCGCCAGCTCCGGCGTCCAGCGCTCGCCCGGGTGGAAGGGCGAGTCGGCCGGGATCGACAGCTCCAGGTGCATGCCGATGTCGACGATGACCCGCACCGCCCGCATCATCTGCGCGTCCAGGTAGCCGAGCCGCTGCTCCGCGTCCGTGAGGAAGCCCAGCTCGTCCATCAGCCGCTCCGCGTACAGCGCCCAGCCCTCGGCGTTGGCGCTGACGATCCCGACGGACGCCTGGTAGCGGGAGAGGTCCCCGGCGACGTGGGCCCACTGCGCGAGCTGGAGGTGGTGGCCGGGAACGCCCTCGTGGTACCAGGTGGAGACGAGGTCGTAGGCCGGGAAGCGGGTCTGTCCCATGGTGGGCAGCCAGGTGCGGCCCGGCCGTGAGAAGTCCTCGGAGGGAGGCGTGTAGTAGGGGGCGGCGGCGCTCCCCGCCGGGGCGATCCGCGACTCCACCTTCCGCACCCGCTCGGCGAGTTCGAAGTGGGTGCCGTCCAGGGCTTCGATCGCCTGGTCCATCAGGCCCTGGAGCCAGTCGCGGACCTCGTCCACGCCTTCGATGTGCCGGCCGTGCTCGTCGAGGTGGGCCAGCGCGACCCAGGGCGTCCCAGCGCCCGGAAGGATCTTCTCGGCCTCCTTCTTCATCTCGGCGAGCAGCCGGTGGTACTCCGCCCAGCCGTACGCGTAGGCCTCGTCGAGATCCAGGTCGGTGCCGTTGTAGTAGCGCGACCAGCGGGCGTAGCGCTCCCGGCCGACGGTGTTCGGCACGCCCTCGATCGTCGGCGCGTACACGTCGCGGACCCAGTCGCGCAGCTGCACGACCGCCGCGGTGGCCGCGCGCGCCGCCTCGTCCAGCTCGGCGCGCAGGGCGTCGGGCCGCGACTCGGCGCCGGCGGACACGAACTCCTCGAACCAGCCGGGGCCCTCGCCGTCCGCGTCCGACCACTGTGTGAGCTGCTCGACGAAGGTGGCGGTCGGCCGCGGAGCGGCGTAGAGCTTGCGTTCCAGGCCCAGCGTGAGCGACTCGCGGTAGCCCGCGAGTGCCGTCGGCACGGCGCGCAGCCGCTCGGCGATCGCCGTCCAGTCCTCGTCTGTGCGGCTGGGCGTGACGGTGAACACCTCGCGCACATGGTGTGCGGGCGTGGCCATGTTGCCGACGGTACGGAGCGCCTCGTCGGCGTCGTGCACGGCGAGCTGTGCGGTCAGCCGCTCACGCAGCAGGCGTGCGCACCGGCGCTCGATGTCACTGTCCGCGCCGGGCCTGCGCTCCGCCTCGTCGAGCTTCGCCAGGGTCTCGCGCGACAGCCGCGCGAGCGCCTCCTGGCCCGCGGGCGAGAAGTCGGGCAGCCGGCTCGAACTCTCCTGCACGCCGAGGTAGGTGCCGGTCACCGGGTCGAGGGCGATGAGGTCGTCGACATAGGCGTCGGCGATCTCGCGGGGAAGCGGGTTGGTGGTGTGTGACATGCGCTCCATCCTCGTACGACGGGGCGGCGCGCGTCACGGCATCTGTCCCGAACCCGTCGGCGGCAGCAGCGGTCCGCACTCCCACTGCTGGAAGATCAGCCGCGTCTCGACACGGGCCACCTCGCGCCGCGACGTGAACTCGTCGAGCACGAGGCGCTGCAGATCCGCCATGTCCGCGACGGCCACATGGACGAGATAGTCGTCGGGCCCGGTGAGGTGGAAGACGGTCAACGCCTCCGGCATCGCCCGGATCCGTTCCACGAACGGTCCGACCAGCTCCCGCCGATGCGGGCGGACCTGCACCGACAGCAGCGCCTGCAGGCCACGCCCCAACTTGGCCGGATCGAGCCGCAGCTGATGCCCGAGGATCACGCCCGAGCGGCGCAGCCGCGTCACCCGGTCCAGACACGTCGACGGCGCGACGCCGACCTGCGTGGCGAGGTCGCGGTAGGTGGTCCGGGCGTCGTTCTGCAGCAGCCGCAGCAGCTGGAGATCGACCGGGTCCAGTACGACGGATTCGGCCATCGGCCGAACGTAGCACGGAGTCCGGATCCGATCACCCGTCCGATGTTCACTCTGCCGTCCATGGACTCAACCGCTGCGAGCACGCACGCGTACGACGGAGTACGCACGGACGGAGCGCCCCGCGCACGCGCCCGGGCACTGGCCACCGAGGCCGTGCACGCCGGACGGGACGACCTGGCCGGGCAGGGCCTGCACGCCCCGCCGATCGACCTGTCCACCACCTACCCCTCCTACGACAGCCGCGCCGAGGCCGCCCGCATCGACGCGTTCGCCGCGACCGGGGCGGAGCCGGACGGCCCGCCCGTCTACGGACGGCTGGGCAACCCGACGGTGGCCCGGTTCGAGACGGCGCTGGCACGGCTCGAAGGCGCCGAGAGCGCGGTGGCCTTCGCCAGCGGGATGGCGGCGCTGACCGCGGTGCTGCTCGCGCGCGCCTCGGCCGGACTGCGGCACGTCGTGGCCGTGCGCCCGCTCTACGGGTGCAGCGACCATCTGCTGACGGCGGGGCTGCTCGGCTCGGAGGTCACCTGGACCGACCCCGCGGGGATCGCGGACGCGCTGCGCCCCGACACCGGGCTGGTCATGGTCGAGTCGCCCGCCAACCCGACGCTCGCCGAGGTCGATCTGCGGGCGGTCGCCCACGCCTGCGGCTCGGTGCCGCTGCTCGCCGACAACACCTTCGCCACGCCGGTGCTCCAGCGGCCGGTGGAGCAGGGCGCGCGACTGGTCCTGCACAGTGCCACCAAGTACCTCGGCGGCCACGGGGACGTGCTCGGCGGCGTCGTCGCCTGCGACGAGGAGTTCGCGGGTCAGCTGCGGCAGATACGTTTCGCCACCGGCGGCGTGCTGCATCCGCTGGCCGGCTATCTGCTGCTGCGCGGTCTGGCGACGCTGCCGGTGCGGGTGCGGGCCGCCTCCGGGACCGCCGCCGAGCTGGCCCGCCGGCTGGCCGCGGACCCTCGCGTCGCCCGCGTGCGCTATCCGCGGATCGGCGGCGCGATGGTCGCCTTCGAGGTCGACGGCGACCCGCACGCGGTGATCGCCGGGGTCCGTCTGATCACCCCGGCGGTGAGCCTCGGCAGCGTGGACACGCTCATCCAGCACCCGGCGTCGATCAGCCACCGGATCGTGGACGCGGCGGAACGCCGGGGCGCGGGCGTGAGTGACCGGCTGCTGCGGCTGTCGGTCGGTCTTGAGGACGTCGAGGACCTGTGGGGCGACCTGGACCGGGCGCTCGACGGGGCCGGTCCGGGTCCTGAGGGGCAAGCGGAGGGCCGGGGCGAACGGCTGGGGGAGCCGGCTCCCCGATCCCTGCGGGGCAGGGCCGCGGTGTGACGGTGTGAGGGTGTGAGGGTGTGCGAGCGGCCCGGCGGTACTGCACCGCCGGGCCGCTCGTCGTACGTGCCGCCCTGTCGTGACCGGAGTCCGCCCTGTCGTGACCGGAGTCCGCTTACGCCGTCCGCGTCCGGAGTCCGGTCACGCCGTCCGCATCCGGCGCCGGGCCCCGTCGTTCGTCGCTCCCGGGCGGAGGTTCAGTCGCGTCGGACGCGTTCCTCGTAGCGCTGCTCGGACGTCCCCCGTGCCGCTGCGGCCTTCTCCAGGCGGGCGGTGATGACCAGGGTGCCCTCCTCGATCTGGTAGTCGAGGGGCAGTCCGAGGCCGCGCATCGCCGCGACCATGCCGGTGTTGGAGGCCTGCGTCACGGCGTACACGCTCGCGCAGCCGGCCTCCCCGGCCATCGCCACCAGCCGGCCGAGCAGTTCGGCGCCGATGCCGCGACGCTGCCAGCCGTCCTCGACGAGCAGCGCGACCTCCGTCTCGTCACCGTCCCACAGCAGGTGGCCGAGGCCGACGATGCGGCCCGACCGCGTCTGCACGGCGAGGGTGCGGCCGAAGCGCGGGCTGAGCAGATGGTTGAGGTAGCGGTCCGCGTCGCCGACCGGCCCGTGGTAGCGCATTGCGAGCGTGCGCGCCGAGCACCGCTCGTGCATCTCCTTCGCCGCCGCGACGTCACCGGTGTCGGCCCGGCGCACGGTGATGTCCTCGCCCTCGGACAGCGTCAGGACGTCCTGGCCGTGCGGGACCCGCGGGCCGAGCCGGGCGTCCAGCTCCACCAGGGCACGCGCGCGCGCGAACTCGGTCGGGGTGAACGGCAGATACGGTCGCTCCACCGTGATCACACCGCCGTCCGTCGTGGGCAGACGCATCACGGTGTCCTCCAGCGCGCCTTCCAGCGGCACGTCGGACGCCCCCGCGCCGCCGGCCGCCGCGGGCAGCGAGCGGATCGTGCAGCGGCCGAGCAACTGCCGCAGCGCAAGGGGCAGTTCCGCGGCGTCGAGGGCGGTACGGGTGGCCAGCCCGAGGACCCGGGTCGGCGCGTCCACCAGATCGTGGGCGTCGGCCCGCTCGATCCAGGTGTCGCGGCCGCCCCCCAGCGCCACGGCCCGGCCGATCTCGCCCGCCGCGAGGCCGCCGGGGGCCCGCAGCAGGAACTCGTCCACGGTGTCCTCGCCCAGCGGGTGCGTCTGCAGGCTCAGAATGTCCACCCGGCGCCCCGCGAGCGCCGCGCAGAGCGCGGCCAGTGACCCCGGGGCGTCCTGCACCGTCGTCCGCATCCGCCACAGGGTGCTCCCCTCGTCGGCCGGCGAGGGGAGCGCGGACGGCCCGGCCTGCGGCTCCTCGGAGCGCGGCCGGGCGCCGGTATCGCCGGCGGGCGGCGCATGACCGTGGCGGCGTGCCCACCAGGTGTGGAACCCGGCCGTGGCGACGAGCGCGGCCGCCGACACCGCCAGCAGCACCGGGCCGTCCGGACCGTGGCCCACCATGTTCGCCACTCCGTCGGCCACCGCGACGGCGGTGAAGAGCGCGGCGAGTTCCACCACGTCCCGCCGCCAGTGGTGCACGGGGCGTCCGCGCCGCGCGCGCGTCACATCAGTCAGGTCTCGAGTCATGCAGCCACTGTGGAGGAACTGTGTTGCGTGATCACGAACGATGTGTGACTGACGGGTAAAGGATACTAATGCCCGTTTTGTTGAGCCTTCCATCACTCCGGTGCGAGCGATCCGCCGCACTCCGGCCGCGACGAGGGGACCGCGCACCGGGGGATGACGCCGATGCGCGGCACAGGTCCGAGGCTACGGGACGGCGGGCTACTGCCCGACAAGCCCCGGCCGCAGCGCCTTCGTGAACAGCACGGTGCCGTCCTGCTCGCGAAGCCGCACCGTCAACTCCCCGCTGTCGCCGTCGATGTCGACCTCGCCGAAGAACTGGTACCCGCCCGCGGGCGAGACGTTCGCCGCGGTCGGCGCCTTCACGAACACCCGTTCCGGTCCGAACGTGCCGTCCAGCGCGCTGGCGGGGAAGGCGCCCGCGTTGAGGGGCCCGGAGACGAACTCCCAGAACGGCTCGAAGTCGGTGAACGCGGCCCGCGACGGCTGGTAGTGCTGCGCCGAGGTGTGGTGCACGTCGGCCGTCAGCCACACCGTCCCGGTGATCCGCCGGTGCTTGACGTACCTGAGCAGTTCGGCGATCTGCAGCTCACGGCCCAGCGGCGCGCCCGGGTCGCCCTGCGCCACGGCCTCGATGTTCGGCCGGCCCTCGGTGGTGTCCGGCACGACGAGGCCGAGCGGCATGTCGGCGGCGATCACCTTCCACACCGCGCGCGACCGCGACAACTCGCGCTTGAGCCAAGCCAGTTGTTCGGCGCCCAGGATGCCCTGCGGGTCCGTGGCCTGGTTGTCGGGCGAGTTGGCGTTGCGGTACGTCCGCATGTCCAGCACGAACACGTCGAGGAGGGGGCCGTGGCGCACGACCCGATGGACCCGGCCCTCCCGGGCGCCCGGACGCAGCGTCGAGATCGGGAAGTACTCGCTGAACGCCCGCCGCGCGCGCCCGGCGAGCACGTCGACGCTCTTCTCCGTGTAGCGGGGGTCGGAGTCGGCGACGACCTCGCCCGGGTACCAGTTGTTGCGGACCTCGTGGTCGTCCCACTGGATGATGGACGGCACCTGGGCGTTGAAGCGGCGCAGGTTCTCGTCGAGCAGGTTGTAGCGGAAGTTCCCGCGGAACTCGGCGAGGGTCTCGGCGACCTTCGACTTCTCCTCGGTGGTGACGTTGCGCCACATACTGCCGTCGGGCAGCGCCTGGGTCGCCGTCAGCGGGCCGTCGGCGTAGATGTTGTCGCCGCTGCACAGGAAGAAGTCGGGGTCGAGCCGTGCCATCGCGTCGTAGATGCGGTAGCCGCCGAGGTCGGGGTTGATGCCCCAGCCCTGGCCGGCGAGGTCCCCTGACCACAGGAAGCGCACCCCGCGCCGGCGCCGCTCGGGCACCGTGCGGAAGGCCCCGGCCACCGGCTCCCCGGTGCGGCGCGGGTCGTCCGGGTCGGCGAGCAGCACGCGGTAGTGGATCTGCTCGCCGGCCGGCAGCCCGTGCAGCCGGACGGTGCCGGTGAAGTCCGTGCCGGCGCCGAGCAGCGGACCGTGCAGGCGGCGGGCGCCGCGGAACGAATCGGTGGCCGCGGTCTCGACGATCATCCGCGCCGGACGGTCGGACCGCACCCACACCAGCCCGGAGTGGGACGTCACATCCCCGCTCTGCACGCCCCAGGCCGCCCTGGGCCGCCCGGACAACGCGAGTGCGGGAGCCGTGCCGACAGCGGCGGGCAGGGTCAGGGCCGCGGACGCGGCGAGCGAACCGCGCAGGACGCTGCGGCGCCCCGGAAATGGACGGTGTGACATGAAGGGCCTCCTGGGACGGGAACCGGCCGGTGTGCACCGACACACCTACGCGGGCGCCGCAGCGCACACGGAAACCGCGGATGAACAACGGAACGCGCACACAAGGCCGCGGTCCGCGCTCCCGCGCGTCACCCGCTCGCGACGGCCTGCGCCATGAGGCGTACGCCGTCCAGGATGCGCGGGGGCGACAGGTGCGCGTAGCCCAGCACGAGGCGTACGGACCCGTCGTGCGGCACGCGCGCGTGGGCGTACTGGTCCAGGGCGCGGACGTCCACGCCCGCGGCGGCCGTCCGCGCGAGGAACCGCTCCTGCGGTCCGTAGCGCTGCGGGAGTTCGGCGATGGCGTGCAGCCCCGCCGCGACGCCCGACACCCGTGTCCCGGGGAAGTGCTCACGGAGCGCGTTCACGACGGCGTCCCGCCGCTCGCGGTAGGCGCGTTGGCAGCGGCGCAGCTGGCGGTCGTAGTCGCCGCGCTCCACGAACCGGGCGAACAGCGCCTGGTCCAGCGCGGGATGGCCGAGGTCCGTCGTGCGCTTGCGCTCGACGACCGCCTCGGTCAGCGCCTCGGGCACGAGCAGCCAGCCGAGGCGCAGTCCCGGTGCGAGGGACTTGCTGACCGACCCGGCGTAGGCCACGCGCTCGGGGTCCAGGCCCTGCAGGGCGCCCACGGGGGCGCGGTCGTAGCGGAAGTCGCCGTCGTAGTCGTCCTCGAGGACGAAGCCGTCCACCGACCTCGCCCAGTCCAGCAACTCGGCGCGCCGCCGCGCTGAGTACGCGATCCCGGTGGGGAACTGGTGCGCCGGCGTCGTCACCACGGCCCGTACGCCCGACGACCGGAGCGGGGCCATGGCCAGGCCCTCGTCGTCCAGCGGCAGGGGGACGGCCGTGACGCCGGCCCCCGCGTACAGGGCGCTGTGCTGGGGACTGCCGGGGTCCTCCACGCCGACGGCTGCCGTCCCACGCGCGTGCAGGGCGAGGCCGAGCAGCGCGCTCGCCTGCGCGACGCCGGAGACGATCACGAGGCGCTCGGGGTCGGCGACCACGCCCCGGCGGCGGGCGAGGAGTTCGGCGAGGGCGAGGCGCAGCCGGGGCAGCCCGCGCGGGTCCGGATAGCCCAGCTCGTGGTGCGGCAGGTCGGCCAGGACGGCCCGGTGTGCGGCGCCCCACGCGGCGCGCGGGAACAGCGACAGGTCCGGCGTCCCCGGCACGAAGTCGGCCCGCGCGCCCGGTGGGCGCGGAGCGAGGTCACGCGCGCGCGGCCGGGCCGCCCGTACGGCGCCGCCCACCCAGGTGCCCGCGCCGCGCCCGCTGCGCAGGTATCCCTCGGCGGTCAGCTGCTCGTACGCCTCCGTGATGAGCCCGCGCGAGACCCCGAGGTCGGCGGCCAGGTCCCGGCTGGACGGCATGCGGGCGCCCTGCGCGAGCAGTCCGGAGCGCACCGCGTCCCGCAGCGCGGCCCGGAGGGCGCGGCCACGCGCGCGTGCCGGCGCGGAAGCGGCCGGCAGCAGTACCTCCCAGGCAGCCGACGGCGAGGGCCCTTCGGGATTGGTCCCCGATGACGTCATGGAAGTGGACCTTAAACGGTGCCGCCCCCGCTCCTAGCGTCGGTTTGCATGAACGTCACCGCTCTGCGCGGGTCGCTGCTCGCGGCGCTCGCCTGCGTCCTCGTCGGAGGATCCTTCACCGCCAACAGCGTCCTCGGCGCCTACCCGTACGCGGGCGGCCAGGCTCTGCGCTACGGCCTCGCCTGTCTGCTGCTCGTGCCCCTCGCCGGGGCGGGCGCGGGAGCCCGGCTGCGCGCGCTCGCCCCGCGTCTGTGGGTGCGGCTCGCGCTGCTCGCGGCCGTCGGGATGGTCGGCTTCAACCTCGCCGTGCTGGCCGCCGAACGCTCCGCGGAACCCGCCGTGCCCGGCGTCCTCGTGGGCTGCGCGCCGATCGTGGTGGCCGTCGTCGTGCCGGTGGTGGAAGGACGGCGGCCCCGGCGCGAGGTGCTGTACGGGGCGACGCTGGTCGCCGTCGGCGCGTTCACGGTGCAGGGCTGGGGCCGGACGGACGCCGCGGGTCTCGGCTGGTCGGTGTGCGCGCTGGCCGGGGAGGTCGGCTTCGCGGTGCTCGCCGTGCCCGTTCTGCGGCCGCTGGGGCCACGGCTGTTGTCCGCCACGGTGTGCGGGCTCGCCACGGTCGAGTCGGCGGCGGTCGGCCTGGTGCTCGACGGCGGCCGGTGGCTGCGGCGGCCGGACGGCGGGGAGGCCGCCGCGCTGCTGTGGCAGTCGGCGGTCGTCACCGTCGTCGGCTTCGTGTGCTGGTACATGGGCATGCAACGGATCGGCGCGGAGCGCGCCACGCTCTTCTCGGGTCTCATCCCCGTGGCGGCCGCCTGTACCGCACCCCTCGTGGGAACCGGCTCGTACGGCCCCGTCCAGGCTGTGGGGAGTGCCCTGGTCGGGGCCGGTGTCACGGTGGGCGCGGGCGCCCTGTCGCGCGCCCGCGGGGGTTCAGCGGCTGCCGTCGAGGATCACGCGCGCGACGAGCGCCGGGTCGTCGTTCATCGGGCAGTGGCCGCAGCCGGGCAGCCGCACGAGGCGGGCGGCCGGGATGACCTGCTTGGCGCGGACGCCCTGCCGGCGCACGAGCAGCCAGTCGCGGGCGCCCCAGCCGACGGTGACCGGGATGCCGGGCAGGTCGTCGGTGAACCGGACGGTGGTGCCGGCGCGCAGGGTCTGGTCGAACCCGGTGGCCTGGGCCAGGGCCAGCGTCTCGGCGACCACGGCCTCGGGTGAGCGGCGGCCGGGGCGGGCATAGATGGTGCTGGTGAGGGCTGTGCGGCCGGCCGCGGTGCGCGCCAGGCGCTCGACGAGGGGCAGCGGCAGCCGACGGGAGATCTGCCGCATCGTGACCAGCACGCCGAAGGCGTAGCGGCGCTCGGCCTCCGACCAGAACCCGGCCGGGGACAGCGCCGTGACGGACCGTACGAGTTTCTCGCGGCCGAGTTCCAGGGCGAGCAGACCGCCGAGCGAGTTCCCCGCCACATGGGGGCGGTCCAGTTCCAGCGCCTCGCAGAAGGCGCCGAACACGGCGGCCGTGGTGGGCAGGTCGTAGGCGAGGCCGTCCGGCAGGGCGGGGGAGACGCCGAAGCCGGGCAGGTCCACGGCGATCACATCGCGCTCGGCGGCCAGGATGTCCACGACCGGGTCCCAGGCCTGCCGGTGATGCCCGATGCCGTGCAGCAGGAGGAGCGGCTCGCCGCGGCCCACGCGCGCGTAGGAGACCGTGACGGGCAGCGGGCCCTCGGGGGAGGGGACCGTGAAGGAGACGGTGGCGGGCATGGGAGCTCCTCGTTCTGGCAACGGGACGTCGGACGCCGTAGACAGCTTGTCAGCAATTACTACCGGCGGGTAGCCCTTCGAGCGAATCCTGTCATTCCGGACGTGTAGCGAGCGCTTTCCCCTTGGCCGCCACAGGGTTGGAGGATTGGTATTGACCAAGGGTGGGGCCCGTCCTATGGTCGCGAGAGAAGTACAACAACCTTTAATAAACAAGGGCGCGAAAACGCCGCAGGACCACGGCGATTGCGGAGGACAGGGTGGGGACCACGCAACTGGAATCGGTGCCTGAACCGAAATACTGGCATCTCAAGACCGTGCTCAGCGAAGCGCTCGACTCCGAGTTCGCCGTGGGCGAGATCCTGCCGAACGAGCGTGAGCTGGCCGCCCGCTTCGGCGTCGCCCGTGCGACGCTCCGTCAGGCCCTGGAGCAGCTCGAGCTGGAGGGCCGGCTGCAGCGCCGCCGAGGTGTCGGCACCACCGTCGCGCCGCCCCGGATGGGTGTCGCCGTCGGCACCGAGCAGCGGGTCTGGCCGGGCGTGGGGGAGGACGCCTGGCAGGCCGTCGGCTGCACGCTCGCGGTGCCGCCCGCGGCCGTCGCCGCCGCCCTGGAGACCCCGCGCGAGCAGAGCGTGCACGTGGTGCGCCGCTCACGGGTGTCGCACGGTCAGCCCGTCGCCGCCGAGCTCCTGTACGTCCCGCAGACGTCGGTGCCCGACCTCAGCGCGATCGACGGCCCGTCCGAGGCGGCACGCGCGCGTGCGGTCCTGCGCGAGCTGCACCGCCTCGAACTGCAGGGCCAGGACAGCGCCGTGGAACTGGGCTCGGCGCGCGCGGACGACGCGCGGGAACTCGACCGGCTCCCCGGCGCGCCCGTCCTCGTCGTCACGACGCGCTACTTCGCCGAGGGCCGTACCGCCGCGCTCTCCGTGGCCACGTACCGCGCGGACACGTGCCGGCTGACGTTCGGCGCGTCCGGCGGCGTGGAGATACACCACGGTCCGGAGCAGCAGGCCTCCTGAACGCGGCGTGCGCAGCGGGCCCGCCTGCCGCAGGCTCCCTGAACAGCCTGCGGCGGGTCCGCCCGGACCACCCGCGAAAGCCACCGGCCGCCCGCAAGAGCGACAGGTCGCCCTGTGAAAGCCACCGACCGGCTGCGAAAGCGACTCGGCGGCCGCGCAGCCGCGAAGCCCGGCGGCCCGGACCTCCTCCGGGGCGCTCGGCGTTCGACCCGTGACGGACGGCCCGCCGAGTGAAAACCCACCCCCGCGCCGAGTGAAGGCCCGCCGAGCCGAGGCTCACCGCCGCGCCGTGACCGTCCCCTCCACCGCGAACAACTGCTCCTCCACGTGATCGAGGGCCAGCCGCAGCGCCCCCGTCGCCACCGCCGCCTCCCCGAGCATCGACAGGGCCACGCTCGGCGGCCGCAGACAGTAGCGCGCCAACTCCGCGCGCAGCGGCTCCAGTACGCCGTCCAGGCCGGCCGCCCAGCCGCCGACCACGACCAGCTCCGGGTCGAGCGCCAGCACCAGCGCGGCCACGTCGTGCACCAGCCGCTGGATGAAGCGGTCCACTGCCGCCCGGGCCCGCAGGTCGCCACCCCTGGCCTGCGCGAACACCTTCGCGACGGCCTGCTCGTCCAGCGGGTGCAGCGGCTCGTCCGTCGTGGACAGCAGCGTCTCCGGCGTCGCCTCACGGCCCAGCAGGTGCAGTGCGCCGATCTCTCCGGCCGCGCCGCCGTACCCGCGGTGCAGCCGCCCCCCGATCAGTGCGCCGGCCCCGGGGCTCAGCCCGGCCAGCACGAACACGACGTCGTCGGACTCGGTGGCCGACCCCTTCCAGTGTTCGGCCACGGCGGCGGCGTTGGCGTCGTTCTCGACCAGTACCGGGCACTTGAAGGAACGGCTCAGTCGCTCGCCGAGGCGCAGCCCCGTCCACTCGGGCAGCGCGGTGCCCAGCCGCACCGTGCCGTCCGCCTCCACGATCCCTGGCGTGCCGACCCCGACCGCCCGCAGCGAGCTGCGCGGGACGCCCGCCCGGCGCAGCAGCTCGGCGACGGCCGCGCGCAGCCGTTCCAGCCGCTCGTCGGCCGGGGCCGCCTCGTCGACTTCCCTGGCCTGGGCGCCCAGCACACGGCCGTCCAGGTCGGACAGCAGCGCGGCCACCCGATGGGACCCGATCTCCAGGCCCAGCAGATGCCCCGCCTCCGCCCGGAACCGGAACCGTCGCGCGGGCCGCCCCTGCCGGCGGGCGACGCTCTCGTCCGCCGCCTTCTCGACGACGAGCCCCGCCGCGATCAGATCCTCGACGACCCCCTCCACCGTCGGCCGGGACAGCCCGGTGACGCGGGTGATCTCCGTGAGCGTCGCGCAGTCCGTGGCGCGCAGCGCGTGCAGCACCACCGCGGAATTGATCCTTCGCAGCAGCGAGGGGTCCCCGCCGGTCAGCTGCCCCAACGTCCGTCCTCCCAGCTCGTGCGCGTGTTGGGCGGATCGTACTCGGCCCGGCGCACCCCGGCGAGTGCCCGGCCGGCACCGACGACCCCGCGGCCCCTCAGCCCGGCTCCACGAACCCCGACTCGTACGCCGTGATCACCGCCGCCGTCCGGTCCCGCACCCCGAGCTTCGCCAGCAGGGCGCTGACATGAGACTTGACGGTCTCCGAGCCGACGACGAGCCGTGCCGCGATCTCCGCGTTCGACAGGCCCCGGGCCATCAGCCGCAGCACGTCCGCTTCCCGGTCGGTCAGCCGGGCCCGTTCCAGTGCGCTCCGGGCGGCTCGGTTCCCACCCCCGCCGCCGTACGCGGCGGCGAGTCGCCGCAGGGAGGCAGGGAACAGCAGCGTTTCGCCCGCGGCGACGAGCCGCACCGCGTGCACGATCTCGGCGGGCCGGGCCCGCTTGAGAAGGAAGCCGTCGGCGCCCGCCCTCAGCGCCTCGTAGACGTACTCGTCGTTCTCGAACGTCGTCACCACGACGATCTTCGGAGGACCGCTGGCCGCCGTTCCGCACCGGGGCCGCTGGTTCGCCGCCAAACTGACCGCGATCGCGCTGCCGGTCCTCGCCGTAGGCCTGGTCACCGGCCTCCTCACCCTGGCGGTGGGCAGCGCGATGCTGGGGGAGAGGGCCGGCGGGCTGAGTCGGGCCGCATGCCTGCGAGGTGTGCTCGGCTGCGCCGTCTACCTCGCGCTGATGGCACTGTTCGCCGCCGGTCTGACAGCCGTCCTGCGCAGCGGAACGGTGTCGCTCGCGCTACTCGTCCCCTCTCTGCTGATCGTGTCCTTCGTCATCGGCGGTGTGTCCGGGACCGTCGCCGACTTCCTGCCGGACCGGGCCGGTCAAGCCGTGCTGCACGGCACTGGGGACGGCGCCCTGGGCCCGTGGCAGGGGCTCGCGGTGACCGCCCTGTGGACGACGGCCGCAGTCGCGGCCGGGGCGCGAGCGGTGCGGCGGCGGGATGCCTGAGACGCGGGGCTTGAGGCGTGACGCGGGAGGCGGGCTGCCTGCGGTGGGTGTCGGGGAGGGGGCGTCTGGGGTGGGGTAGGGGGTCTCCGCGGCGGAGCGGGGGCTGACGGGCCGCCAATTGTCAGTGGCGGCCGGTTTACTGGATCGCATGGACATCGACGGGTATCTCGGGCCCGGGGGGCGCACGGCGGCCTTAGCGACCAGTCACGGCCTCGTGACGGCGGACGCCGCGGTGCGTCTCGCGGAGGCGGAGCGGTTCCGTGCGGAGCGGGAGATCCTCGCCGGGCGACTCACCCGGCGCTGGGGCGTGCCGCATTATGTCGGCCTGCAGACGGTCCGGCTGCGGACCGGGGCGGAGGAGATACCCGAGCCCTGGGCCGGGCTGAGCCTGCGCGTGGGCGACGTCTATCTGTGGCGGATCGAGGAGGAGGGGCGGTGGGCGGCCCTGGGCGTGGCCGATCTCGACCCCGACGACGAGATACAGCTCCTCCTCGTCGTCACGGAGACCGACCCGCCCTGACCGCTGTCGGTGCTCCGCCGTCAGTCCCCCCGTGCGCAGCGGCCCGGCCGTGGCAGGCCGCCAATCCCCGCCGTCAGTCCTCGTCCGCCGCCAGCCGCAGCCGCGCGAACTCCTCGGCCATCGTCGCGGCCGTCCAATGCGCGTTCAGCCCGCTGGGGTTGGGCAGCACCCACACACGGGTGTCGCCGATGCGCCGCTCCTGCGGGCCCACTACGGCCCTGCGGTCGTCGAACGCCGCCCGGTACGCGGTCACGCCCACCACGGCCAGCCACCGGGGTTCCCGCCGTGCCACCTTTTCCGCGAGCAGCCGCCCGCCGTCCCGGTACTCCTGTGCCGTGAGCTCGTCGGCCCGTGCGGTCGCGCGCGCCACCACGTTGGTGATGCCCAGTCCGAGGGCGAGCAGCTCCTCCTGCTCAGCGGGCTTCAGCAGCCGCGGAGTGAAGCCGGACAGGTGCAGCACCGGCCAGAAGCGGTTGCCCGGGCGGGCGAAGTGGTGGCCGGTGGCCGCCGTCATCAGGCCCGGATTGATACCGCAGAACAGCACGCGGAGACCGTCCGCGACGACGTCCGGTACGAGACGGTCGCGGGCGGCCTCCAGCTCGGCCTGGGTGAAGCGCGTCAGAGGATCGCTCCGGGCGTGTATCCGGCCGCCTCCGGGCGCTGCTTCACGATCTCCTCGACACGGCCCACGATCGTGGCCACCTGGGCTGCCGCCGCGCCCGTGAACGACAGCTTGTCGGCCATGAGCGCGTCCAGCTGGGCGCGGTCCAGCGGCAGGCGCTCGTCGGCGGCCAGCTTGTCCAGCAGCTCGTTGCGCTCGGTGCCCTGCTCCCGCATCGCCAGCGCCGAGGCCACCGCGTTCTCCTTGATCGCCTCGTGCGCCACCTCACGGCCGACACCCCCGCGCACGGCGCCCATCAGCACCTTCGTGGTGGCGAGGAACGGCAGGTAGCGGTCGAGCTCCCGCGCGACGACGGCCGGGAACGCGCCGAACTCGTCGAGCACCGTCAGGAAGGTCTCCAGCAGGCCGTCCAGCGCGAAGAACGCGTCCGGAAGCGCGACGCGGCGCACCACCGAGCAGGACACGTCGCCCTCGTTCCACTGGTCGCCCGCCAGCTCGCCGGTCATCGACGCGTAGCCGCGCAGGATGACCATCAGGCCGTTGACGCGCTCGCAGGAGCGGGTGTTCATCTTGTGCGGCATGGCGGAGGAGCCGACCTGGCCGGGCTTGAAGCCCTCGGTCACCAGCTCGTGTCCGGCCATCAGCCGGATCGTCTTCGCCAGCGAGGAGGGAGCCGCCGCGAGCTGCACCAGCGCCGTCACGACCTCGTAGTCCAGCGAGCGCGGGTAGACCTGGCCGACGGAGGTGAAGGCCTGCGAGAAGCCCAGGTGACCGGCGATCCGGTCCTCCAGCTCGGCCAGCTTCGCGGCGTCGCCGCCCAGCAGGTCCAGCATGTCCTGCGCGGTGCCGACCGGGCCCTTGATGCCGCGCAGCGGGTAGCGCTCCAGCAGCTCCTCGACCCGGCCGTAGGCCACGAGCAGCTCGTCGGCGGCGGTCGCGAACCGTTTGCCGAGGGTGGTGGCCTGCGCGGCCACGTTGTGGGAGCGGCCGGCGACGACCAGCTCGCCGTACTCGCCGGCCAGCTTGCCCAGCCTCGCGAGGACGGCCACGGCGCGGTCGCGGACCAGCTCCAGCGACAGGCGGATCTGCAGCTGCTCGACGTTCTCCGTGAGGTCGCGGGACGTCATGCCCTTGTGGACCTGCTCGTGCCCGGCGAGGTCGTTGAACTCCTCGATGCGGGCCTTCACGTCGTGGCGCGTGACCTTCTCGCGTTCGGCGATCGAGGCGAGGTCGACGGTGTCGAGGACACGCTCGTAGTCGGTGATCGCCGTGTCCGGCACCTCGATCCCGAGGTCCTTCTGGGCCTTCAGCACGGCGAGCCAGAGCTGACGCTCCAGCCTCACCTTGTGCTCGGGCGACCAGAGCGTGGCGAGCTCGGCGGAGGCGTAGCGTCCGGCGAGGACGTTGGGGATGCGGGGCTTGGCGGCGGCAGCGGAAGTCACGTGGAGGGATTCTACTGGCGCTTCGTGCAGGTCGGCGCAGCGGTCCGGTTCAGCGGAACCTACGAGACCGGCGTCACCCCCGCGCGGACGGGGGCGTCACCCCCGCGCGCGGGCAGGCGTCACGGCCGCGCGCGGACCGGTGTCGTCCGCCTACGCCTGGCTCTCGTACGGCGCGAGGTCGGGACGCTTGGGCGGCAGGCCGTCCCCGGAGGACCGGCCCGTCAGCCGGCGGCCTATCCACGGCAGCAGGTACTGCCGGGCGAACCGTGCGTCCGCGACTCGCCGGGCGGCCCAGCCCGGGGGCAGGGTGGCCGGCATCGGCCGATGCCAGTCGGCGTCCTCGGCCTCGTGTCCGAGGGTCTGCCAGACCGCCTCGGCGACCCGGCGGTGGCCCTCCGGCGTCAGGTGCAGCCGGTCGACGTCCCACATGCGGGGGTCGCTGAGCGAAGGAGCGCCGTACAGGTCGGCGACGAGCGCGCCGTGCCGCTCCGCAAGCTCCTCGACGCACACGAACAGCTCCTCCATACGCGGCCGGAACCGCTCGAGGACGGGCCCCTGCCGCCCCGGGCTGCGCATCAGCACGAGCTGCTTGCAGGCCGGGGCCAGCCGCTCCACCGCCTCGGTCAGCAGGTCCTTCACCCGGACCATGTCGCACTTGGGGCGCAGGGTGTCGTTGAGGCCGCCGACCAGGGTGATCACGTCGGCGCCCATCGCGGCGGCCACCGGCACCTGCTCCTCGACGATCTGCCCGATCAGCTTGCCCCGCACCGCGAGGTTGGCGTACCGGAAGCCGGGGGTGCGGACGGCCATCCGCGCGGCGAGGAGGTCGGCCCAGCCTCGGTAGGAGCCGTCGGGCAGCAGGTCCGACATGCCCTCGGTGAAGGAGTCGCCGAGGGCGACCAGGCTGGAGTACGGGGGAATGGTGTTCGTCTGCATGGCGACACCGATGGTAGCCCGAGTCTCATACCCGCCGGTCGGTAGGACCGCCCAGCCCATCCGACCGACCGCCGGGCCTACGTCCGCTGTCCGAACAGCTCCTGGAGCACGTCCTCCATGGTGACCAGGCCGGCCAGCCTGCCGTCGGAGCCGAGCACGGCCGCCAGATGCGTCCGGCTGCCCCGCATCGCGGTGAGGACGTCGTCCAGCGGGGTCGTCTCCCGCACCCGTGCGATGGCCCGCATGTCCCGCAGCCGGAACGCCTGGTCCCGCGGCGAGGCGTCCAGCGCGTCCTTCACATGGAGGTAGCCGACGATCCGGCGTCCCTCGTCCACCACCGGGAAACGGGAGAACCCGGACTCCGCCGCCAGCTCCTCCAGTCCTTCCGGAGTGACGCCCACGCGCGCGTAGACGACGCGTTCCAGCGGCAGGACGACGTCGCGCACCGGGCGGCGGCCCAGTTCCAGGGCGTCGTGCAGGCGCTCCTGGGCGCGGTCGTCGATGAGGCCCGCCTCGCCGGCGTCCCGGACGATCTGCGCCAGCTCCGCGTCCGAGAAGGTCGCGGTGACCTCGTTCTTCGTCTCGATCCGCAGCAGCTTCAGCAGACCGTTCGCGAAGGCGTTGATCGCGAAGATGACCGGCCGCAGCGCCCGGGCGAGGGTGACCAGCGGCGGGCCCAGCAGCAGGGCGCTGCGCACCGGCTCGGCGAGCGCGATGTTCTTCGGCACCATCTCGCCGAGCAGCATGTGCAGATAGGTGGCGGCCGTCAGCGCGATCACGAAGGACACCGCGTGTCCGGCGCCCTCGGGCACGCCGACAGCGTGGAACACCGGCTCCAGCAGATGCGCGATGGCCGGCTCGGCGACCACGCCGAGGATCAGCGTGCACAGCGTGATGCCGAGCTGTGCCGCGGCCATCAGCGCGGACACGTGCTCCAGCCCCCACAGCACGCTGCGCCCGCGCCGGTCGCCCTGTTCGGCGTACGGCTCGATCTGGGAACGGCGGACCGAGATCAGCGCGAACTCGGCGCCGACGAAGAACGCGTTGACGACGAGGGTCGCCAGCCCGATGAGCAACTGGACGGCGGTCACTGCCCGGTCCCTTCCACGTGGGTGTCGGCGAGCGGGGCGTGCAGCAGCACGCGCGCGGCCCGGCGGCCGGAGGCGTCCACCACGTCCATCCGCCAGCCGGCGATCTCGACGGTGTCGCCGACGGCCGGTATCCGGCCCAGCTCGGTGGCCACCAGCCCGGCCAGCGTCTCGTACGGTCCCTCGGGCGCGTGCAGGCCGACGCGCGCGAGCTGGTCGGTGCGGGCGGCGCCGTCGGCCGAGTACAGGGTGCGGCCGTCGTCGTCGGTGCCCGCGAGCGCCAGTTCGGACGTCTCGTGCGGGTCGTGTTCGTCGCGGACCTCGCCGACGACCTCCTCGACGATGTCCTCCAGCGTCGCCACGCCCGCGGTCCCGCCGTACTCGTCGATGACGACGGCCATCGTCCGCTTGCCGGACAGCCGGTCCAGCAGCCGGTCCACGGTGAGCGACTCGGGGACGAGGAGGGGGTCGCGCATGATCTCGGCGACGGGCACGCGCGCGCGTCGCCCGGCGGGCACCGCCAACGCGTCCTTGATGTGCGCGGTCCCCACCACCGCGTCGAGGTTCCCGCGGTAGACGGGGAAGCGGGACAGGCCCGTCGCCCGGGTCGCGTTGGCCACGTCCTCGCAGGTCGCCGTCGCGTCCAGGGCGACGACCTGCACGCGCGGGGTCATCACGTTCTCCGCCATGAGGTCGGCCAGGTTCAGCGTGCGCACGAACAGCTCCGCGGTGTCCGCCTCCAGGGCGCCCTCCCGCGCGGAGTGCCGGGCCAGGGCCGCGAGCTCCTGGGGACCTCGGGCGGCGACGAGCTCCTCGGTGGGCTCCACGCCGAAGCGGCGCACGATGCGGTTCGCGGTCTCGTTGAGATGGCTGATGAAGGGCCGGAAGGCGGCGCTGAACCAGCGCTGCGCGTTGCCCACGCTCTTGGCCACCGCGAGCGGGGAGGAGATCGCCCAGTTCTTCGGCACGAGCTCGCCGACGACCATCAGGAACACGGTCGACAGGGCCGTGCCCAGCACCAACGCGACGGAGCTGGACGTGGAGCCGGACAGACCGAGCGATTCCAGTGGCCCTGCGATCAGCTTGGCGATCGACGGCTCGGACAGCATGCCGACCACCAGGTTGGTGACGGTGATGCCGAGCTGGGCGCCGGAGAGCTGGAAGGTGAGGTTGCGCACCGCCTTGAGCGCACCGGCCGCGCCGCGTTCGCCGCGCTCCACCGCCCGCTCCAGCTCGCTGCGCTCGACCGTGGTCAACGAGAACTCGGCGGCTACGAACGCGCCGCACGCGAACGACAGCAGGATCGCCACCAGGAGCAGCAGCACTTCGGTCATCGGGTCTCCTCCGTCCCAGGATCGGGCAGGGCGGGACGGAGCGCGCGACAACGGGTGCGGGAACGCGTGCGGGTTTCGGAGCGGGCACGGGAACGTGTGCGGGGAGGCTCGCCCATGGGCGGACGCTCACACCTTTCATGAGGTCGTCGGGGGACCGTGCGGGCGATCCGCACGATCCCCCAAGGGTAAAGGATCGGTAAAGCGGTCCGGTCGGGCTCCGGGTCAGCCGGCGAGCGGCTTGACCCAGCGCCGCCACTTCTCCTCGGGCGCGTACCCCGCGGCGCGCCAGGCATGATGCGCCGTCTCGTTGCGGGTGAGCACCATCGCGTCCCCGCGCCGCCCGCCGAGCCGCACGAACCGCTCCTCCGCGGCGGCGAGCAGCGCCGTGCCGACGCCCTGACGGCGGCGCTCCGGATGCACCGCCAGCCGGTACAGATGACACCGCCACCCGTCGAATCCCGCGATCACCGTGCCGACGAGCTCGACGCCCTGCGCGCCGCCCCGTTCCGAGCCTTGCCCGGCCCCCTCGACGCTCTGCTCGGCGAGGATCAGCGCCTCGGGATCGCGGGCGATCAGCCGCTCCACCCCGCCGCGGTCGTCGCTGATGCTCGTGCCCTCGGCGGCGGCCTTCCAGAAGGCCAGCACGGCATCCAGGTCCTCGGGCGTCGCCGCCCGTATACGCAGATCAGACATACGGCGATCCCATCACGGGCGACGCGCCCGGACCCGGAATTCCAGGATCCGGACGCGCTGCCGGGCGGCCGGCGGCGTCACTCGTGCGCGATCGCCGCCAGCACGTTCATCCGGGACGCCCGCAGGGCCGGCAGCATCGCCGCCACGACGCCGACGACCGCCGAGCCGACGACCACCGCGACGATCGTGCCCCACGGAACGGCGAAGGCCTTCATCCCCTGCAACGCCAGCACCTGCTGGATGCAGACGCCCCAGACCAGTCCGAGCGCGAGCCCCAGCACCGCGCCGAACACCGCGATCACCACCGACTCCAGCCGGATCATCCGGCGCAGCTGCCGCCGGCCCAGCCCGATGGCGCGCAGCAGCCCGATCTCCCGGGTCCGCTCCACCACCGACAGCGCCAGAGTGTTGACCACGCCGAGCACCGCGATGACGATCGCCAGCCCGAGCAGCGCGTAGACCAGGTACAGCAGCACCGCGATCTGGTCGTGCACCAGCTTCTTGTAGTCGGCCTGGTCGCGGGCCTGGACCTGCGGGTACGCGTCCAGCGTCTTCTCCAGCCGGGGGCGCAGCTGCTCGCCGCTCGTGCCGGAGCCGGCGTTCACGTACAGGGCGGAGTCCTGCCCGCCGGGCACGTACTTCTCGACGGCGGCGATGCCGAGGAACAGCCCGCCCTGCATGCCGAAGCCGTCACCCGTCTCCTGGTCGGTGAGCGCGCCGACCTTCAGCGACGTCGTCCGGCCGCCGGGGAACTCCACAGGCAGCACGCTGCCGAGCCGCACGCCGTGCTCCTTCGCGAAGTCGACGTCCATGCCGAGTGCGCCGTCAGCCAGCGCGGCCGCCGTGTTCCCCTCGGCGTAGGGGATGTGCGCCACGTCGTCGACCCGGTCGTCGTAGCCGGCGGCGGTCGTCTCGACGCGCTTGCCGTCGGGCAGCCGCACGGCGAGCGGGGCGAACCGCTGCCGCACCACGAGGCCGACGCCCTCGGTGTCGCGCACCGCGTCCGTGACCTCCTGGGGGAACGGCGTGAAGTTGGCGTTCTGGACGACGAAGTCGGCGCCGAGCGTCTTGTCGATCTGCTGGTCGAAGGACTTGGACATCGAGGCGCTCGCCACGGACATGCCGCCCACCAGTGCGAGGCCCACCATCAGCGCGGCGGCGGTGGCTCCGGTGCGGCGCGGGTTGCGCAGCGCGTTGCGCTGGCTCATGCGGCCGACGGAGCCGAACAGCGCGGGGAAGGCGCCGCCGAGGACCCGGATCACCGGACGGACCAGGAGCGGGCCCGCGATGACGGTGGCGACCAGGGTGAGGACGACGCCCAGGCCCAGCAGGGACGCCGCGGACGACGTCGTCGACGAGGCCGCGCAGCCGGCGAGCGCGGCCACGCCCAGCGCACCGACGACCGTGCCGACCACGGCGCGCGTCTTCAGCGGGCGGCCCACCCCCGCGATGTCCGCGTCCGCGAGGGCCGCCATCGGGGAGACGCCGGCCGCACGGCGGGCCGGAAGGTACGCGGCGACGAAGGTGACGCCGACGCCCACGACGTACGCCGACACCGGAGTCGCCCAGCCGACGACCATCTCGGTGGTCTTGAGGTTCATGCCGAACGTGCCCATGAGCTTGATCAGCCCGGCCGCGAGGCCGATGCCGGCTGCCAGTCCGAGCGTGGAGCCGACCAGCCCGAGCAGCACCGCCTCGGTGAGCACCGAACGCCGTACCTGGCGGCGGTCGGCGCCCAGGGCGCGCAGCAGGCCCAGCTCACGGGTGCGCTGGGCGATCAGCATCGAGAACGTGTTGACGATGAGGAACACGCCGACCAGGACGGCGATCCCGGCGAAGCCGAGCATCACGTACTTGATGACGTCGAGGAACCCGCCCAGCGACGCGGCCGACGACTCGGCCCGTTCCTCGGCGGTCTGCACCTCGTACCGCCCGTCGCCGAGCGCGGCGACGACACGCCGTTCGAGCACCGCGTCGCTCACCCCCGGCGCCGCGTCGACGGAGATGCCGGTCGCCTTGTCCGCCGATCCGAGGAGCTGGGCGGCGGCGGTGCCGGGGTCGAGGTAGACCAGGGCCGCGCCGGGGTTGGTGGTGGTGAAGGTGGCGATGCCGACGACCTTCACCTTGAACGAGCCCGGCTGGGCCATCACCGTCAGGGTGTCGCCGATCCGCACGTGCTTCTTGTCGGCGGTGTCGGCGTCGAGCATGGCCTCGCCGGCGCCGCGCGGGGCGTGGCCGGAGGTCAGCTTCACCGGGCTGCGGTCGGTGACGTACCAGTCGGTGGCGACGGTGGGCGCGCCGGTGGTCGGCCCGACCGACTCGTTGTCGGCGTCGACGACGGTGATGTTCTGGACGCTCACGTCCGCATGCGCGGACGCGACCCCCTCGACCCGGGCCAGCCGGCCGGCGAGAGCCCCGGGGAGGGTCTGGACCGCGCCGGTCGGCACGGAGGAGTTCAGGTCGTCGGCGGGTTCCACCGTCACGTCCGCCGACGTGGACGCGAAGAGCCGGTCGAAGGTGCGCGTCACCGTGTCGGAGAAGATCAGGCTGCCGGCCACGAACGCCACCGACAGGACGACGGCGAGCGCGGACAGCAGCAGCCGCCCCTTGTGCGCCAGGAAACTTCTGAGGGTCGCCTTCAGCACCGGGTCAGTCCTCCTCGGGGGCGCTGTCGGGCAGGCCGTCGGTCCTGCCCTCGGGTGGATCGTCCGCGGTGCCGTCGAGGGGGCCGCCGGCCCGTGGGGCGCGGCCCACGTCGAAGCGCTTCATGCGTTCCAGCACGGCTTCCGCCGAGGGCTGTTCCATCCGGTCGACCAGCCGGCCGTCCGCGAGGAAGAGCACCAGGTCGGAGTGGGCGGCGGCGCCCGGGTCGTGGGTCACCATGACGACTGTCTGGCCGAGGTCGTCGACGGCCTGCCGCAGGAACGCGAGGACCTCCAGCCCGGCCCGGGAGTCGAGGTTGCCGGTGGGCTCGTCCGCGAAGATCAGCTCGGGACGGGAGGCGAGCGCCCGGGCGCAGGCCACCCGCTGCTGCTGTCCGCCGGAGAGCTGGGCGGGCCGGTGCTTGAGCCGGTTCCGCAGGCCGAGCGTGTCGATCACCTGGTCCAGCCACTTCTGGTCGGGCTTGTGGCCCGCGATGTCCATGGGCAGGGTGATGTTCTCGACCGCGTTCAGCGTCGGGATCAGGTTGAACGACTGGAACATGAACCCGATCCGGTCCCGCCTGAGCCGGGTGAGCTCCCGTTCCTTCAGCCCGGTGATCTCGGTCCCGCCGAGCCACACCTGGCCGGCCGAGACGGTGTCGAGGCCGGCCAGACAGTGCATGAGGGTGGACTTCCCGGAGCCGGACGGTCCCATCACGGCGGTGAAGCGGCCGCTCGCGATGTCCACGTCGACCGAGTCGAGGGCGATCACCGCCGTCTCGCCGGAGCCGTACGCCTTGGTCAGACCTCGGGCGCGGGCCGCGACCCCGTCGGCCGAGGCCGGACCGGGGGCGTGCTGCGCAGCAGGGGTGGACAAGGCTGCCTCCTCGCTCGGTGATCGTGCTCGTCGGTGAACCGCCCGGCCGAGCGTAGTGTGATGCGCCGCACAGCTGGTATCACTTTTCGATTCCGGCCCGCCCTTGCCGTTGCTAGCACATCGGCGCTAGCTTCGAGGTATGGCGAAGACCCAGCTGAACGTGCGCGTCGACGAAGGCACGGCCCAGGTCGCCCGCGAGCGCGCCACCGCCCGCGGCATGAGCGTCAACCGCTACATAGAAGAGCTGGTCAGACAGGACGCCGGGGAGATCGGCCACACCTTCGTCGAGGCCGCCGGTGACTTCATGAAGCAGTACGAGGCGCTCTTCGCCGAGGAGTTCGGCGCCGATCGCGAGGGCGGCACGCGCGAAGGTCGCCGCTGAACCCTTGAGCGACCTCCGCATCGACCTCGCCTGGCTCCTCATGCTCGCCGAACAGAAGACCCCGGGGGACCCGCAGGTCACCGACTGGGGTGCGCTGGTCGCGGCCGTGGCACGCCATCAGGCGGAGATATTCGACGTCCCCGTCTACGACGACCCGCAGGCCCGCGCCGCCGCACTGCTGCAGCTCCTCATCCACGTCCCGGCCCTGGAACGCTCCAACGCGCTCTTCGCGTGCGCGGTCGCCTACGCCTATCTGGTGGCCAGTGGTCTGAAGGTCGTCACCTCGCCCGAGCAGGTCCGTGACCTGGCCCGGCTGGTGAAGAACGGGGAGGCGTCCGTCGCCGACATCGCACGGGAGCTGCGGGAGTGGAGCGGGTGACGCAACCGGTCACCCGCCGGCGATCGCGCGGGTGATCGGGCCCGTGAAGCACCGGGCGACCGCGCGGGTGATCCGGACCCGGACGCACGGGCATCGCGCGGGCGGGGCTTCAGCCGGGTGCTCCGGGCCGCCACGCGGTCCCCGTCACACAGTAGGAGAACGGCAGCGGGGTCCCGTTCTCCGGCAGCCGCACCCGCCGGTAGGGGCCCAGCTCGAAGCCGGCCTCCCGCAGCGCGCCGACCGTGTCCCGGGTGAGGTGGCAGCCGCCGGCCAGGTGCGGCCACACGGTGCGGTCCAGCGCGTGCTGCGTGAACCGCATGACCTGGCCGCCGCCCGGCCCGTGCTCGAGGAACCGCACCTCGCCGCCGGGCCGCAGCACCCGCCGCAGCTCGGCCAGGGCCCGCGGCACGTCCCGCACGCTGCACAGCACCAGCGACAGCACCGCCGCGTCGAACGCCTCGCTCTTGACCGGCAGCGCCTCCGCCGCCCCCGGGACCACGTCGACGGGCGTGCCGGCGCGCAGCGCCTCCTCCAGCGCCAGCGTCCGCATGCGGCGCTCCGGCTCGATCGCGACGACCTCGGCTACGGTGCGCGGATAGTGGGCGAAGTTCAGCCCGTTGCCCGCGCCGATCTCGACGACCCGGCCGGACAGCCCGGCCAGCAGCCGCTCACGGACCGCCGCCAGGCCGCCACGGGTCTCCGCGGCCGAGCTGACCGCGGGATACCAGCGGGCGAACAGCGGGTGGTGGACGGGGTCACCGGACACCTTGCCGGAACCCGTGGACCGTATCGGCATGGCGACCTCCCGGGCAGAACGGGCGTACCCGGATCCTTCCCCGTACCGGTCCGCCGCACCCACGCCGTGCCGCCCGCGCCGCTCACTCGACGAAGGCGCGCACCTGTGCGTAGACACCGTGGTCGTTGTTCATGTCGTCGTGCGAGATGCAGCCGACGCCCACGTTGGTCGCCCCGCTCAGCAGCGCCGAGGAGTCCGGGTCCACGGCCGCGTCGCAGTTCGACCAGTAGGCGGCGTAGTTGACGCTGCCCGGCGTCTCGTCACCGGAGTTGAGGGCGGTCACGAACGAGCTGCCGGTGACCATCTCGGCGCAGGACTTGTACAGCCAGCTGCACAGCGAGGCGACCGACGTGCCGTGGTTGGTGCCGGCGACGGAGACGAAGTCGTCCACGAAGGCCGTCCCGCCGAGGTTCTTGAGGTAGTAGCGGGAGCTGAGCGCGCCCATGGAGTGGACGACCACGTCGACCTTGCTCGCGCCGGTCCGCGCGCGCACGTTCTTGATCTCCGTGGCCAGCTGCGCGGCCGTGGTGACGTTCGACTGGGACCAGCTGTACGTCCACGCGTCGAGCTCGGCGGACGTGTAGCCGTCGGCCTTGAAGAAGGCGACCCAGTCGTCCCAGCTGCTCGACGAGCTGCTGATGCCGTGCACGAAGACGATCGGGTCGTGGGTCGCCGCGTGGGCGGTGGGGGCGGAGAGGGACAGTGACAGAAGGAGCGAAGTGGCCGCGGCCGAGAGGACCGCGGCGATGCGACGCTTGCGGCGCTGCATGATGCCTCCTGAAACGGGTGGGGTTGCCAGGAGTGTCCGGTCGGGTCTACGCGCGCCGCATCGGTGATATCGCCGGTCTTTACTGTTCAAGTAACCCGCCAGTAACGTCATGTGTGTGGTGACTCCGGTGAACCCCCCACCTCTGGACCGCACTTCGCCACCGAGGCCCCCGGACGCGGGTCCGCGCCCGGTCGCCGCGCTGCCCGAAGGCGTCCGGGTGCGCGCCCTGCGTCTCGTGCACGGCGACCCGCGCGCCGCCGCCGAACTCGCGGCCCGGCTCACCGAACGGCAGGCGGCCGGCCTCGACCCCCTGCCCACCGACCCGGCCGAGCAGGCCCCGGACGTCCTGCGCGCCCACCGCCGGGAGGTCCGCGCCCTGCCCGACGACACCCGGCTGCTGCTCCTGCTCGCCGCCGCCGACCAGTACCCGGTGGCCACCCACGCCTTCCTGCGCGCCGTCGCCGCCGCCCGGCTCGACACCCGGCCGCTGGAGGCCGCCGAGACGGCCGGACTGGCGTACGCCACGGCGGGCGGCGTCGGCTTCCGCGACGCCTGGACCCGCATCGCCGCCTACGAGACGGCGGCCCCGGACGACCGGCGTGACGTCCACCGGCTGCTGGCCCGCGTCCTGCACGACGCCGCCGAACTGCCCCGCCGCTCCTGGCACCGGGGCGCCGCCGCGCTGGGTCCCTCCGGACGGCTCGCCGTGGAGCTGGCCACCGCGGCCGACCGGGCCCGCACTGCCGCCGACCCCGCCCTGGCCGCCGCCCTCGCGGAACGCGCCGCCGTCCTCTGCCCGGCCCCCCGGGAACGCTCCCGCCTGCTCGCCCACGCGGCGACCGACGCCTGGAACGCCGGCGACGCCGACCGCTCCCGCGCCCTGGCCGCCCGCACCGACGCCGACGCCCTCACCGGCATCCTCGCCCTGCGCACCGGCCACGCCGCCGAGGCGTTCGACGCGCTGCTGACGGGCACCGCTGCCGGCGCCGACCCGGCGCCCCTGCTGGCCCGTGCCACCGAAGCCGCCGTCTACACCGGCGACCTGCGGCGCTGCCGGGAGGCGGTGGCGGCGGCCCGGCGGCTCGGCGTCGCGCCACCGGGGGTGCTGGGCGGGATCGCCGCCGCCGTCGACGGACGCTACGAGGACGCCCGCGACCTGCTGGAGGCGACCGCGGGCAGATGCGGCCCCGGCGGAGACCCCACCGATCTGCTGCACGCCGGCGTCGCCGCCCTGATGCTCGGCGACCACCCCCGGGCCGCCACCGCCACCGTCCGGGCGGCGGCCGCCGCCCGGACGCGCGGGCTCACCTCTCTCGTCCCGCAGGCGCTGGAGTTCCGCGCCTACGCCGACTTCTGGACCGGTCGACCGCGCGCCGCCGAAGCCGCCGCCCTGGACGCGTTACGGCAGGCCCACGCCACCGGGCAGGACAACGGCGCCTGTCATCTGCAGGCCGCCCTCGCCATGTTCGCCGCGCTCACCGGAGACGGCGACCTGTGCCGCAGGCGCGCCGCGGCGGCCCGTTCCCACGCCCTCGCCCACGGCCTGGGCCTGCCCGCCGCGCTCGCCCAATGGGCGCTCGCCTTCCTCGACCTCGGCACCGGGCGCTACGGACCCGCCGCGGCCCGGCTGCGCGCCCTCGCCGCCCTCGGACCCGGACACGGCCACCGCGCAGTCCGCCACTCGGCGACCCCGCACTATGTCGAGGCCGCCGTGCGCACCGGCGACACGCGCGTCGCCCGCGCCGCGCACGCCGACTACGACCGGTGGGCCCGAGCCGTCCGCAGCCCCGACGAACTGGCCCTCAGCGCACGCTGCCGCGCCCTGCTGACCCCGGGAGCCGACGCCCTGGACCACTACCGCACCGCGCTCGAACTGCACGCCGAGGGCGCCCGCCCCTTCGAACACGCCCGCACGGAGCTGCTGTTCGGCAGCGCACTGCGCCGACTCCGCCACCGTGCGGAGGCCCGCGACCGGCTGCACAGCGCCCGGGAGGCGTTCGAATCCTTCGGCGCACCGCACTGCGCCGAAGCGGCCCGGGCCGAACTCCGCGCCCTCGGCGCCCCCGCGACCGCGGCCCGTGGGGCGGACAGTCCGGCCGTCCTGCTGACGGCCCAGCAGTTCCTGATCGCCAGGATGGCCGCCGAGGGCGCGACGAACCGGGAGATCGCCGTCCGTCTCGCCCTCAGCCATCGCACGATCGACCACCATCTGCGCGGCGTCTTCAACCGGCTGGGCATCCGCTCCCGCATCGAACTCGTCCGGCTGATCGCCCAGGCCGACGCCCAGGGGACGGGGGCGTCGTCCGGTCCACCGCAGGACCGAGGCGTCCCGGACGACGTCCGCCCCTCGGGTCCATGAAGTCCCACCGGTCCCAGACGTCCGCCCCGCCCGTGCCCGGGCGCGAGCGCCGGCCCGCCCGTTCCGACGACGCTCACGCGAAGGCCCCGTCACTCCGCGGGTCTCGCGCGGCGGACGGGGCCTGTGGCGCCTCGCGGGCCTGACTCAGTCCGCAGCCCGTACGCGGAACGCGTCGGCGTCCCACGCCCCGTCGAGACGGGGAGCCAGCCAACCCGGGGCCGACGCGCGGAAGTCGGCGGGCGCCAGCGCCCCCACACCCGTCGGCAGCGCCCCCAGCAGCGGGGCCCCGGCGACCTCCGGCAGGTCGGTGACGTTGCAACGCATCGCCAGGTCGGGCGAGTCCGGCCAGTCGCCGATGACCACGCCCAGCAACTCCAGCCCACGCGAACGCAGTTCGCGAGCCGTGAGCTCCGTCGTGTTCAGCGTGCCCAGCCCCGCCGAGGACACCACCAGCACCGGCGCCCGCAGCAGCCGAGCGGCGTCGGCCAGCGTTCCGCCCGCCTCGTCGAACCGCACGAGCAGCCCGCCCGCCCCCTCGACGAGCACCAGGTCGTGCTCTGCCGCCAGTTTCCGCGCGGCCTCCGCCACGTCGTTCGGGCGTACGGGCGCGAGGCCCGCCCGCCGCGCCGCCGTCGCGGGAGCCAACGGCTCGGGGAAGCGGGCGACTTCGACCGCGGTGAGCGCGCCCGCCAGCCGCGCGACCTCCTCGGCGTCCCCCGGCTCGTCCGGCGCCACGCCGGTCTGCGCCGCCTTCAGCACGGCCACCGACCGGCCCGCCGCCAGCGCCGCCGCGGCGACCGCCGCCGTCGTGACCGTCTTGCCGACCTCCGTGCCCGTCCCCGTGATCACCAGGATCGGCATGCTCATCCCTCCCGCGCCGCGGCGCACACCGCGCGCGCGATCCGTGCCACGTCCGCGTCCGCGGTGACGTACGGCGGCATCGTGTAGACGAGATCGCGGAACGGACGCAGCCAGACGCCCTCGCGCACGGCCGCCGCGGTGGCGGCCCGCATGTCCACCTCGTGGTCGAGCTGGACCACGCCGACGGCGCCGAGAACCCGCACGTCCCGCACGCCCGGGAGCCGCGAGGCCGGCGCGAGGCCCTCCCGCAGCCCCGACTCGATCCGCTTGACCTCCGCGAGCCAGTCCTGTCCGAGCAGCAGCTCGATCGAGGCGCAGGCGACGGCCGCGGCGAGGGGGTTGCCCATGAACGTCGGGCCGTGGGCCAGCACCGGTACCTCGCCCCGCGAGATCCCGTCGGCCACCCGGGAGGTGCACAGTGTCGCCGCCATCGTCAGATAGCCGCCGGTCAGAGCCTTGCCGACGCACATCACATCCGGGGTGACCGCGGCGTGCTCCGCCGCGAACAGCGCGCCCGTACGGCCGAATCCGGTCGCGATCTCGTCGAACACCAGCAGCACGTCGTGCGCGTCGCACGCCTCGCGCAGCACCCGCAGATACCCGGGGGAGTGGAACCGCATCCCGCCCGCGCCCTGCACCACCGGCTCCACGATGACCGCGGCCAGCTCGTCGGCGTGCCGTTCGACGGCGGCGCGCAGCTGATCGGCGTACGCCTCGTCGTACTCCGCGGGGGGCTCGTCCACGAAGACCTGCCGGGGCAGCACCCCGGTCCACAGGTCGTGCATCCCGCCGTCGGGGTCGCAGACCGACATGGGCTGCCAGGTGTCGCCGTGGTAGCCGCCGCGCCAGGTCAGCAGGCGGCTCTTCGCCGGACGGCCCGACGAACGCCAGTACTGCAGGCACATCTTCACGGCGACCTCGACCGACACCGAACCCGAGTCGGCGAGGAACACATGCTCGAGACCGTCGGGCGACATGTCGACAAGGAGTTTCGCCAGCCGAACGGCGGGCTCGTGGGTGAGCCCGCCGAACATGACGTGGCTCATCCGTCCCAGCTGCTCGCGCACGGCGTCGTTGAGCACCGGGTGGTTGTAGCCGTGGATGGCGGACCACCAGGACGACATGCCGTCGACCAGCTCGCCCGAGCCGTCCGCCATCCGCAGCCGGACCCCGCTCGCCGACTCCACGACGAGCGGTTCGGCCCGGCCGGGCATCGGACCGTAGGGATGCCACACATGCCGCCGGTCGAGCTCCAGCAGCTCCGGCACCGCGAGCGGGGACGGCTCAGGCATTGGGGGCGAGATCGGTGCCGGCGCCGCGGCGGCGCACGGCGACCAGGTCGGTGCGGGCCTCCCCGGCCGACGCCGCGGCGGCGGGGGCAGCGGAGGCGGCAGTCGCCGCGGGGACGGAGCCGCAGACGCCGCCGCCCTCGTGCGAGCCGCACCCGGAGCCCTCGTGCGAGCCGCACCCCGCGGACCCCTCGGAGCCGCAGCCGCCGCTCTCGTGGGACCCGCAGCCGCCGCCCGCAGTCGCCCGGTGTTCGGGCAGGGTGACCTGCTCCGCGCCCTCCACCTCGAACCCGGCGTCCGCGATCATCTCCAGGTCGGCCTTGCCCGCCTGGCCCTCGGTCGTGAGGTAGTCGCCGAGGAAGATCGAGTTGGCCAGGTGCAGCGCGAGCGGCTGCATCGTGCGCAGATGGACCTCGCGCCCGCCCGCGATGCGCACCTCGACGTCCGGGCAGACGAACCGCACCATGGCCAGGATCCGCAGGCAGCGCTGCGGGGTGAGGTTCCACTCCTTGGCCAGCGGGGTGCCCTCGACCGGGATGAGGAAGTTGACCGGCACCGAGTCCGGGTCCAGCTCGCGCAGCGAGTAGACGACGTCCACCAGGTCCTCGTCCGTCTCGCCCATGCCGGCGATCAGACCCGAGCAGGCCGACAGGCCCGCCGCGTGCGCCTTGGTGACGGTGTCCACCCGGTCGGCGTAGGTGTGCGTGGTCGTGATGTCCCCGTACGTGGACTCCGACGTGTTGAGGTTGTGGTTGTAGGCGTCGGCGCCCGCCTCGCGCAGCCGCTCGGCCTGGCCGTCGGAGAGCAGACCCAGACAGGCGCACACCTCGACGCCCTCGTTCTGTTCCTTGATCGCCTTGATGGTGTCGGAGACCCGGTCGACGTCCCGGTCCGTCGGCCCGCGCCCGGACGCCACCAGGCAGACCCGCTTGGCGCCGCCCGCCAGACCGGCGGCGGCGGCCTGCGAGGCCTCGTCGGGCTTGAGCCAGGTGTACTTCAGGATGCCGGCCGTCGAGCCCAGCCGCTGGGAGCAGTACGAACAGTCCTCGGGGCACAGGCCCGACTTGAGGTTGACGAGGTAGTTGAGCTTCACCCGTCGTCCGAACCAGTGCCGGCGCACCTTCCCGGCCGCGGCCACCACGTCCATCACGTCGTCGTCGGAAGTGGCGAGGACGGCCAGAGCCTCCTCGCGGGTCGGCAGCTCGCGCCGAAGCCCCTTGTCCACCAGCGTGTTCAGCAGGTCCATGAGAGCCGATCCTGTCCTACGCACCCGCTCCGGGCCAAGGTAGGGATCACACAACACACCCGGTTCGACGTGTGGGTATTGCCACACCGTGGGTGGGCGGCCCTGCCGCTAGTGTCTGTCCGCTACCTACAAAAGCCCCGGAGGACCCATGGCGTTCGGCTGGATCGACGAGCAGGCGGAGCTGCGCCGCCGGGCCGGACTCGTACGGACCCTGCGGCCGCGTCCGGCCGACTCGCCGCTGCTCGACCTCGCGAGCAACGACTACCTGGGTCTGGCCCGCCATCTTGAGGTCGTCGAGGGCGCCGCGGCCGCCGCCCGCACCTGGGGCGGCGGCGCCACCGGCTCCCGCCTCGTCACCGGCACCACCGAGCTGCACGGCGACCTGGAGCGGGAGCTGGCGGACTTCTGCGGCTTCGAGGCGGCCCTGGTCTTCTCCTCCGGTTACGCGGCGAACCTCGCCGCCGTCACCGCGCTGGCCCCGCACGGCTCGCTGATCGTCTCCGACGCGGGCAACCACGCCTCGCTCATCGACGGCTGCCGGCTGGCCCGCGGGGCCGTCCAGGTCGTCGGCCACGCCGACCCGGAGGCCGTGCGCAAGGCGCTCGACGCCCACGAGGGCCCGGCCGTCGCCGTCTCCGACGCGGTCTTCTCGGTCGACGGCGACGCGGCCCCGCTGGCCGGCCTCGCCGCCGCCTGCCGGGAGCACGGCGCCGGACTCGTCGTCGACGACGCCCACGGACTGGGCGTGCTCGGCGACGGCGGCCGGGGGACCGCGCACGCGGCCGGTCTCGCCGGCGCCCCCGACGTCGTCGTGACGCTCACGCTGTCCAAGTCGCTCGGCAGCCAGGGGGGAGCCGTGCTGGGGCCCGCGCGGGTCATCGAGCATCTCGTGAACGCGGCCCGCACGTTCATCTTCGACACGGGCCTGGCCCCGGCGGCGGCGGGCGCCGCGCTGGCGGCCCTGCGGCTGCTGCGCCGGGAGCCCGGGCGCGCGGCACGCGCGCGTGCGGTGGCGGGGGAACTCCACGCCCGGCTGACGGCCGCGGGCCTGGAAGCGGTGCGTCCCGACGCGGCGGTCGTCTCGGTGCGTGCGCCGTCCCCGGAGGAGGCTCTGCAGTGGGCGGCGGACTGCCGGACGGCAGGCCTGGCCGTGGGCTGCTTCCGTCCTCCTTCCGTGCCCGACGGAATCTCACGCCTGAGGCTCACCGCCCGTGCGGACCTCTCCGGGGCCGAGCTGGAACGCGCTGTGCGGGTGATCGGCGAGACGCGACCGTGAGTCGGCGGGACAGGGCCGTGGGTCGCCTGTGACGGGGGATCTGACGGGGATCTGACGGGGTCCGACCGGGGTGCCCCGAGGCGCCGTCAGGTGCGGCGTGGTCGGCGCAGCGCGGCGGTGAAGCCCGTCCAGCTCTCGGGGGAGAAGAGCAGGGCGGGGCCGGCCGGGTCCTTGGAGTCGCGTACGGCGAGCAGACCGGCCCAGGGGCCGTGGTCCGGCCGGGCGGTCTCGACGCAGTTGTTGGCTCCGGTGCTGTAGCTGCTGCGCCGCCACCGCATCTGCGGGAGCCGGTCGGGATCGGTACGGGAAGGTACGTTCCGCGGTACTGCGGACATGGTGCCTCCTTACGCGCCGCCGGCGACAGCGGCGAGGTATTCCGATGTTTCCCCGGGCGAAAGGGCGTGTGCCCGAAGGGCGTTGAAGGCCTGGGCGTAGGCCTGGAGGTCTTCTTTCCGTTCGAGATAGAGGCTACTCGTCAAATGGTCGAGAACAACCACATCCAGATCAGAAGTGCGCGCAAATGAAAAGATAACGAAAGGGCCGGTTACTCCGATATGCGCACCCGCGGTAAACGGCAGTACCTGAAGGCTCACTTGCGGCGTGCGGGAGGCCTCCGCCAGCCGTCGCAGCTGGCGCGCCATCACCTCGGGGCCGCCCACCTCGCGGCGCAGCACCGCCTCGTCCAGCACCGCGCTCAGCTCCAGCGGCGGCTGCGCACGCAGCACGTCCTGGCGGGCCAGCCGCACCTCCACCAAGGCGTCCAACTGCTCCTCGTCGAGGCCCTCGACGGCCGCGCAGGTCACGGCGCGCGCGTACTCGGGCGTCTGCAGCAGGCCCGGCACCACGGTCGTCTCCAGGGTGCGCATCGCGCTGGCCTGGGACTCCAGGCTGATGAAGTCCCGGTAGGCGGGCGGCAGCACCCCGCGGTAGGCGTGCCACCAGTGGTCCCGACCGTCGCCCGCGTCGTCGCCGGCCAACGCCAGCATCAGCTCGCGCAGTTGCGGATCGGCCACACCGTACGCGTCGAGGAGTAACCGCACATCGGCCGGTTTCGATCCACTGGTACCGGTCTCGATACGGCTCACCTTGGACTGGTGCCACCCCACGAGCCGGGCCGCCTCACCGCTGGTGAGGCCCGCCTGGGCGCGTAAAGTGCGCAGTTCGGCGCCCAGCTTGCGGCGGCGCACCGCCGGTCCGTGTTGCATGGGCTCTTCCTTACTCCTGACAGGTCGGCCAAATACGCTCTGTCGTCGTAGAGTTCACCGCATCGGGCGACAGATATATGCACATCTTGGTGGATCGCCACCCGTGACCGGTGTGGTGATGGCAGTCTGGCGAAGAAGCACCAGTCCGGGACCGTACTCGAATCCATCCGCGCCGTGTCGGGCTCCGGTCCCGTGGGAAAGGTACGACGTCGCCATGGCAGATCACCTGGAAGCATCCGTCACTCTGCCGAGCGATCCCGCCTCGGTCTCCACGGCCCGTGCCTTCGTGGCCGGCGCCCTCGGCGAATGGGGCCTGCCGGCGGACGCCGAGGCGGCCGACACCGTCCGCCTGATCGTCTCGGAACTCGCCACCAACGCCGTGCAGCACACCTTCGGCCAGTCACCCACGTTCACGGTGGACCTCGTCCTCGACCGCGACGAACGTCTGAGCATCGGCGTCACCGACAGTCACCCGCGCTTCCCGCAACGACTGCCGGCCGCCGTCCAGCAGGACAACGGCCGAGGCATGGTGATCATTCGCTGGCTGACCGCGGAGGCCGGCGGCAGACTCAGAGTGCGGCCCACCCGGGAGGGCGGCAAGACGGTCATCGTCGAGCTCCCGTGGACCGTCCCGGCGGCTGAGCCGGCTGCCGGAGTCCTGGCGGTCCCGGCGGACGGCGAGCTCCCGGGGCGATGAAGGCGTGTCAGGACGCCCTGCACGGCCCCGGGAGGCCAGTGGGTCCGGCAGCTCGGCGGACCCGGCAGATCGGCGCCCGGGCCCCGCAGGGCCGGGCGGATCAGCGTCCGGGCGCTAGCGGACCCGGCCGTACCAGACGCTCTTGGTCCAGATCTTCTGCAGCTTCACCACGTCCCCGGTCTTCGGCGAGTGCCAGATCTTGCCCTTGCCCGCGTAGATCCCGACGTGGTACACGTTCGACCCCGAGTGGAAGAACACCAGGTCGCCCGCCTTGCGGCTGGACGCCGAAATGTGCTTCGTCTTGTTGTACTGCTGGGCCGCCGTCCGCGGCAGGCTCTTGCCCGCCTTCTTGAACGAGTACAGCGTGAGCCCCGAGCAGTCGAACCTCTTCGGCCCGGTGGCCCCGTACTTGTACGGTGCACCCTTCTTGGAGGCCGCGACCTGAAGCGCCTTCGTCGCCGGTGTGGCGGCCGCGGCGTCCGGAGCGAGCCCCGGGACCACGACCGTGCCGCCCACGGCGGCGATGGCGAACGCCGAGGCCGTACCGGCCCGGGCCATGAGCGACGGGACACGATTGAGCGCAGTCATGCGCAACCCTTCGTCAGCCGCCTGTGAAGGATGACCTGTCGGATTCGGGCTGGCGAAGTTGCCCGGCCGCGTCAGCGGCTTCACCCCAAGGGCTGCTCGGCCCGGTCATGGCGTGACCGTTCCGGCGACCCGTCGTGCTTGGGTCCTCCACTCCTGCCGATGCACTCCTGTCGACCGGTCATCCGGGAGGCGGCAGGACTCGGCGTCCACCCGGATCGCCCCGCCGCTTGTGGCGGGGGCTTGTCGTCAGACAGGGATCTTGGCTCACGGATGTCCGAAAATCCCAACGGAACCGGGGATTTGTGGGGTTACTCACCACTCACCCGTTCGGGTGAACACTCTGACGGGTGATCAGGTGCCGTGTCGCCTCAGGCGCTCTCACCAGCGGAGACGCCCCCCGTTCCGCTCGAAGAGCGCCCTTCCGCGCAAGTTCTGGGCGTCCGGGGGAACAGTAGACGTTCTGCCGAACGGGGGTACGCCTTCTGGGTCGTTTCGACTCCGGTCCGGACGTCACGTGCGAGCCGCGAGCCGTCCGGACCGGAGCCGCCCCGGGTCAACTCTCGGAGAGCGGCGGCAGCATGACGCGCGCGGTGCGGCGCTCCCCGTCCAGGACGCGCAGCGCCCGCGCGAGCGTCGCCGCGTGCAGCTCGCTCTCACCCCGCTGGTGCATCAGCGTCAGCGCGTCGCGCAGCGCGGTCGCCTTGCTCACCAGGGCCTGTGCCGCGCGCAGTCCGCGGTAGGTGTCCCCGTGGTGGGCGGGATTGATGCGGCCGAGCATGTCGACCACGTCGAGGTATCCGTCGATCAGCTCGGCCTCCGCGCGGGTCAGCGCGGGCAGCGGCGGCAGTTCGGGCACCATCGCCGGCTCACCTCCCGCCCTGTGCCCCGGAGGAAGCCCTGCGGCTCGGGACGATGCCGTCCACCAGGCCGTACTCCACCGCCTGCGGGGCGGAGAGGAACGTGTCCCGCTCGATGTCCGCGGTCACCTGCTCCGGCGTCCGCCCGGTGTGGCGCACGAGCATCTCCTCCAGGGCCGCACGGGTGCGCGCCAGTTCCTCGGCCTGGATGACCAGGTCACCGACCTGCCCCTCGGCGGGCTCGGGCAGCGAGGGCTGGCGGATCGTCATCCGCGCCCCCGGCAGGGTGAACCGCTTGCCCGGCGTGCCCGCGGCCAGCAGGACCGCAGCCGACGTGCCCGCCTGCCCCAGACAGGTCGTCGACACGTCACAGGTGATGTACCGGATCGTGTCGTACAGGGCCGTCATCGCACTGAACGAGCCGCCGGGGGAGTTGATGTACAGCGCGATGTCCCGGTCCGGGTCCTTGTGCTCGAGGTACATGAACTGGGCCATGACGTCGTTCGCCGAGACGTCGTCGACCGGGGTGCCCAGGAAGACGATCCGCTCCTCCAGCAGCTTCGCGTACGGATCCATCGTGCGGTGCCCCGAGCTCGTCCGTTCGGTGAACTCGGGCAGGACATGGCGGGCGGACGGTCGCTGCATGGGTGCCCCCTCCTTCTAGGTCTGGCACGTCTGTAAGAAATGTACAGGACGTACGTGACGTTAGAATGGGTTCATGGCCTACGAGATTCCGGTGACGCAAGCCAGGGCTGAACTCGCCGAGCTGATCAACCGCGTGGTGTACGGCGGTGAGCGCGTCGTCGTGACCCGGCACGGCAAACCCCTCGTCGCCCTCGTCTCCGCCGCCGACCTGGAGCGACTGGACGAGCTGGACCGTCCGGCGGAGGAACCGGTGATCCGCTCCGTCTCCGCCGTGCGCGAGGTCGCCTCCGCTCCCCGTGAACAGCAGCGGTTCGGGATCGCCGCGGAGCACCGGGGGGCCGGCCCGTCGTAGGGCCTGCGCAAGGCCGGCGAAAGTGCGGCCGGAAGGGTGGGCGCGTCAGGGCGTGCGAAGGGCCGACGACGCGCGCGGCCGGACCGGCCCCGTGGTCCGTCGCGGCGGGGGTGCCGGGCCGCCGTTCAGTCGACGGGCGCCGGCTCGCGTTCCCCGACGGGGGCCGCGCCCGTCCGTGCCCGCCGGGACCGCAGCCCGGCGCCCGGCAGGACGGCCCCGAGTCCCAGGACGGCACAGCAGGACAGCGGGAGAGCCGGACCGGTCGCCGCGGCACCCGCCATGATCCTCTCGAGCGCCGGCGCAAGCGGCAGCACGCTCGCCGTGAGGGCCGCGCCGCGCGGGTCGGCCGCCGGGGCGGGAACCCCACGTCCACCGTCTTCACCCGACTGCCGTCGGCGGCCGCCCGCTGCGCCACGGCCTGCTGCTGCAGCTGCGCCACGACCGGGCTCGCCGCCGACGCCGTCAGCGGCTCGGGCCCGTCGGCGGTGACGACGACCGCGCCGTATACGGTCCGGTCCGCGATCGCGTCACGGGCCGCCGCCTCGTCGGCGTAACGGTCTGTCCCGAAGGCGTCCCCGTGCCGTGCGAGCCGCTGTTCCAGCTGGGCCGTGGCGGCGGCCGGACCGGCCACCTGGAGCGGCAGGTCGCGGGGCAGGGGGGCCGGTACGGCCGCGGGCCAGGCGAGGCCGGACCCTCGCCGCCCGGGAGTCCCTGACCGTCGACGGCCGTCCGGCCTCTCTCCGCCTGGTCCTCCAGGTGGGGGCGGAGACGCTGCGCGACGAGGAGCTGTCGGTCCTCCTGCGCGAGGGGTACGGCGGCGTGCGCGAGGCCTGGGCCCGGATCGTCGTCGCCCGCCAGGACGCGGGGATGATGCGGTCCGACGTCCCCCCGGCCCACGTGGCCCGCACGTTGATCGCCAGTGTCATGGCTTTCGTCGCCCAGCAGTCGCTGTTCGGCCCCGCGGCCCGTCGAGGTGCTCGGTGACGGGCTGCGCGCGTTGATGAACGTGTCGGTCGGCCGCCGCCGGCCTGAATGATCACAGCTTGGTTAACTTGCTCGAAATGCGGTCCAACTAGCCTGCCGATCCATGCCACCAGGGGCATTCCCCCGTGGCCGCGGCAACCGGGCCCCGCACGGTCCGGAGCGAGGATGTGAGGTGGGACGTGCAACTGACCCCGCACGAGCAGGAGAGGCTGCTGATCCATGTGGCGGCAGACGTCGCCGAGCGGCGCCGGGCCCGCGGGCTGAAGCTCAACCACCCCGAGGCGGTGGCCCTCATCACCTCGCACATTCTCGAGGGCGCGCGGGACGGTCGTACGGTCGCCGAGCTCATGTCCTCCGGCCGCAAACTGCTCACCCGCGACGACGTCATGGAGGGCATCCCCGAGATGATCCACGACGTCCAGGTCGAGGCCACCTTCCCCGACGGCACCAAGCTCGTCACCGTCCACGACCCGATCGTCTGACGGGAGAGGCCACCATGATTCCCGGAGAGATCCTCTTCGCCGACGAGCCGGTCGTGTACAACGAGGGCCGTGCGGTCACCCGGCTCACCGTGCTCAACGCCGCCGACCGGCCCGTCCAGGTCGGCTCCCACTACCACTTCGCCGAGGCCAACCCGGGCCTCGACTTCGACCGCGCCGCCGCGCACGGCAGGCGGTTGAACGTCGCCGCCGGCACCGCTGTGCGCTTCGAGCCGGGGATTCCCGTCGAGGTCGAACTCGTGCCCCTGGCGGGCGACCGGATCGTGCCCGGACTGCGCGGGGAGACCGGAGGTGCCCTCGATGCCTGAGATCTCACGTGCCGCGTACGCCGACCTGTTCGGTCCGACGACCGGCGACCGCATCCGTCTCGCCGACACCGATCTGCTGATCGAGATCGAGGAGGACCGCTGCGGCGGCCCCGGACTCGCCGGTGACGAGGCGGTCTTCGGCGGCGGCAAGGTCATCCGTGAGTCCATGGGGCAGTCGCGGGCCACCCGCGCCGAGGGCACCCCCGACACGGTCGTCACGGGCGCGGTCATCGTGGACCACTGGGGTGTGGTGAAGGCCGACGTCGGCATCCGGGACGGGCGGATCACCGGCATCGGCAAGGCCGGCAATCCCGACACGATGGACGGCGTCCACCCGGAGCTGGTCATCGGCCCGGAGACCGAGGTGATCGCCGGCAACGGACGGATCCTGACGGCCGGCGCGGTCGACGCGCACGTCCACTTCATCTGCCCGCAGATCGCCGACGAGGCCCTCGCGTCGGGCGTCACCACGCTGGTCGGCGGCGGAACGGGACCGGCGGAGGGCTCCAAGGCGACCACCGTGACGCCCGGCCCGTGGCATCTCGCGCGGATGCTGGAGGCGATGGAGCAGTACCCGCTGAACATCGGCTTCCTCGGCAAGGGCAACACCGTCTCGCAGGACGCGATGCTCTCGCAGATCCGCGGCGGGGCGCTGGGACTGAAGCTGCACGAGGACTGGGGCTCGACCCCGGCCGTCATCGACGCCTCGCTGACCGTCGCCGACCGCACCGGCATCCAGGTCGCGATCCACACCGACACGCTCAACGAGGCCGGGTTCGTGGGCGACACACTGGCCGCGATCGCCGGACGCGGCATCCACGCCTACCACACCGAGGGCGCGGGCGGCGGGCACGCGCCGGACATCATGACCGTCGTCTCCGAGCCGCACGTGCTGCCGAGCTCGACCAACCCGACGCGGCCGTACACGGTGAACACGGCCGAGGAACACCTCGACATGCTGATGGTGTGCCACCACCTCAACCCGGCCGTCCCGGAGGACCTGGCGTTCGCCGAGTCGCGGATCCGGCCGTCGACGATCGGCGCCGAGGACGTCCTGCACGACCTCGGAGCGATCTCGATCATCTCCTCCGACGCGCAGGCCATGGGCCGCGTCGGCGAGGTGATCCTGCGGACCTGGCAGACCGCGCACGTGATGAAGCGACGGCGCGGCGCGCTCCCCGGGGACGGGCGGGCGGACAACCACCGCGTCCGCCGGTACGTCGCCAAGTACACGATCAACCCGGCCCTCGCACAGGGACTGGCCCGCGAGATCGGGTCCGTGGAGAGCGGCAAGCTCGCCGACCTGGTGCTGTGGGAGCCGGCGTTCTTCGGCGTCAAGCCGCACCTCGTCATCAAGGGCGGGCAGATCGCGTACGCCCAGATGGGCGACGCCAACGCCTCGATCCCGACGCCGCAGCCGATCCTGCCGCGTCCGATGTACGGCGCGATCGGCCGGGCGCCCGCCTCGAACTCCTTCAACTTCGTGGCGCCGCTCGCGATCGAGGACGGACTGCCCGAGCGTCTGCAGCTGGGCAAGAAGTTCGTCGCCATCGAGTCGACGCGCGGTGTCACCAAGGCCGACATGCGGGAGAACGACGCCCGGCCGCGCGTCCGGGTCGACCCCGACAGTTTCGCCGTGCACATCGACGGAGAGCTCGTCGACGCGGCTCCGGCCGCCGAACTGCCCATGGCGCAGCGCTACTTCCTGTTCTGAGACGGAGGACGGTCACCGTGACCAGAGCGGCACTGCTGGTCCTCGCCGACGGCCGTTTCCCCGCCGGAGGGCACGCGCACTCCGGCGGGGCGGAGGAGGCCGTCAAGGCGGGACGGATCACCGGCGCGGCGAGCCTCGAGGCGTTCTGCCGCGGGAGGCTGCACACGGCCGGACTCGTGGCGGCGGCGCTGGCCGCGGCGGCCGCCGCCGGGGCGGACCCCGCGCGGCTGGACGCCGCGGCGGACGCCCGCACGCCCTCCCCGGCGCTGCGGCTGGTCGCGCGCAGACTCGGCCGGCAGCTGCTGCGGGCCGCCCGGACGGCCTGGCCGAGCGCCGAACTGGACGCGCTGGCCCAGGAGTTCCCCAAGGGCGCGCATCAGCCGGTTGTGTGGGGGCTGACGGCGCGGGCGGCCGGACTGGGGGCGACGGACGCGGCGTACTGCGCGGTCTACGAGAGTGTGAGCGGACCGGCCACCGCCGTCGTCCGGTTGCTGAGCCTCGACCCCTTCCAGGCGACCGCCGTGCTGGCCAGGCTGGCGCCGGAGCTGGACATGGTCGTCGACCGGGCCGCGGCCTGCGGGACGGCGGCGCCGACGGAGGGCGTCGACGTGCTGCCCTCCGCGTCCGCTCCGCTGCTGGAGATCGGGGCGGAGGTGCATGCGGCCTGGCCCATGCGGCTGTTCGCCTCCTGAGTTTCCCCGCCCCCGCCGCCCCTTCCCGTTCTGACCCGGGGGCCGCCGCCCCCGTGCCCCCGCTTCGGCCCTGAACGGGCCTTGTCCTCACACGCCGGACGGGCTCAACCTGCCCGGCCGATAGGAGCCGTCGTGCATCTTGATCACACCCATCAGGGTCCCGCCGCCGTGAGCGCCGACGCCCGGCGGCCCGACGGCTCGCGGCGCGCGCTGCGCATCGGGCTCGGCGGACCCGTCGGGTCCGGCAAGACCGCCACCGTCGCGGCGCTGTGCCGGGCACTGCGGGACGAACTGTCCCTGGCCGTCGTCACCAACGACATCTACACCCGGGAGGACGCCGAGTTCCTGCTGCGGGAGGCCGTGCTGCCGCCCGAGCGGATCACGGCCGTCGAGACGGGCGCCTGCCCGCACACCGCGATCCGGGACGACATCTCCGCCAACCTCGAAGCAGTGGAGGACCTCGAGGACGCCGTGGGGCCGCTGGACCTCATCCTGGTCGAGTCGGGAGGCGACAACCTCACCGCCACCTTCTCCAAGGGGCTCGTGGACGCCCAGATCTTCGTCATCGACGTGGCGGGCGGGGACGACATCCCGCGCAAGGGCGGCCCGGGCGTCACCACCGCCGATCTGCTCGTCGTCAACAAGACCGACCTCGCGCCGTACGTGGGCTCCGACCTCGCCCGCATGGCCGCCGACGCGAAGGCGGGGCGGGCCGAACTGCCCGTCGTCTTCCAGTCCCTGCGCGGCGACGGCGGCGTCGCGGACGTCGCCGCGTGGGTGCGTTCGCTGCTCGCCGCCTGGACGGCGTGACATGAGCGGGGTGTGCGCCACCGCACGGATCAGGGCGAGCGCCGACGGGCGCGGGGGCACCTCCCTGCCCGTGCTGGAAAGCGACGGACCGCTCGCCCTGCGGCGCACCCGGGCCGTCGGCGACGAGGCGCGCGTCCTGCTCGTCGGGGCGATGAGCGGCCCCCTCGGCGGTGACCGGTTCGCCGTGGAGGCGGACGTCGGCAGGGGGGCCCGGCTGCGGGTCGGCTCGGCCGCCGCCACCATCGCCCTGCCCGGTCAGGCCAAGGGCGAGGCGCGTTACGACGTGCGGCTCACCGTCGCCGACGGAGGCGAACTGCACTGGATGCCCGAGCAGTTGATCTCCGCCGCCGGCAGTGACCTGTACGTCACCACGCGTGCCGACCTCGGCGCCGGCGGCCGCCTGGTGCTGCGCGAGGAGCAGGTGCTCGGGCGGGTGGGGGAGGAGCCGGGCCGGTTGACCAGCCGGCTGGTCGTGAAGGTCGCCGGGCGGACCGTCCTCGATCAGGAACTGGCCTGCGGTCCGGGCGCGCCCGGCGGCTGGGACGGTCCCGCCGTTCTCGCGGGACACCGCGCGGTCGGACAACTCGTCGTCGTCCGCCCGGAGTTCGCGGTGCAGCCGGCGGCGGCCCGGACGGTCGGCGAACAGGCCTGCGTGATGCCGTTGGCCGGCCCCGCCGCGCTCGTCACGGCCCTCGCGCCCGACGGACTCCGGCTGCGCCGCGTACTGGACGAAGCCCTCGCCGACCTGTGCATCCGGTGAACGGTACCTTCCTCTCCGGTTATCGGATTGGCAAAGAAGGTCAACGACACCTTTTCTCAGACGCCTCACAGCAGCGAGGATCCACCCTGCCGCCATAACCAGGTAGGGGGAGTTCCCACTTGAAGGACATACGACCGAACAAGCGCGTTGCAGCGCTGGGCTCGGCGGGCATACTCGTCACCGCGACTCTGCTCGCCGGCGCCGTCACCGCGCCCACGGCGAGCGCGACCAGCAGTCGTCCGGGACAGGACCGTGAGGCGCGGGGCGCGGCGATCGCCGCCGAGCGCGCCGCGAAGGCAGGCATCGACTGGCAGGACTGCCCGGACGGCTGGGGTCTGGAGAAGCCGATCAAGTGCGGCTGGGTCACCGTTCCGGTCGACTACGCCAGGCCGAACGGCAAGCAGATCAAGCTCGCCGTCGACCGCATCGGCAACACGGGCACGGCTCAGGAGCGTCAAGGGGCGCTCGTCTACAACCCCGGCGGCCCCGGCGGCTCCGGTCTGCGCTTCCCGCGCCGCGTCACCACCAAGGCGCCCGTCTGGGCCAACGTGGCCAAGGCCTACGACTTCGTCGGCTTCGACCCGCGCGGCGTGGGCCACTCCGCGCCCATCTCCTGCATGGACCCGCAGGAGTTCGTCAAGGCGCCCAAGGCCGACCCGGTCCCGGACACCACCGCCGACAAGTACGCCCAGCGCAAGCTCGCCCGCGAGTACGCGCAGGGCTGCGCCGAGCGCACCGGCAAGGCCATGCTCCAGCAGATGACCACGCCGAACACCGTGCGCGACCTGGACGTCATCCGCGCCGCCCTCGGCGAGCGGAAGCTCAATTTCCTCGGCGTCTCCTACGGCACCTACCTCGGCGCCGTGTACGGCACCATGTTCCCGGGCCACCTGCGCCGCATGGTCGTCGACAGCGTGGTCAACCCCTCCCGCGAGAAGGTCTGGTACGAGGCCAACCTCGACCAGGACGTGGCCTTCGAGGGCCGCTGGAAGGACTGGCAGGACTGGGTCGCCGCCAACGACGCGACCTTCCACCTCGGCGCGACCCGCGCCGCCGTCCAGGCGAAGTGGCTCCAGCTGCGGGCCACCGCGAAGAAGAGCCCCATCGGCGGCGTCGTCGGCCCGGCCGAGCTCATCTCCTTCTTCCAGAGCGCCCCGTACTACGACTCCTCGTGGGTGCCGGTCGCCACGGTCTTCAGCGCGTACTTCGCCGGGGACACCAAGGCGCTCGTCGACGCGGCGTCTCCCGACCTGACGGACACCGCCGGCAACATCTCCTCGGAGAACGGCAACGCCGTCTACACGGCCGTCGAGTGCACCGACGCCAAGTGGCCCACCAGCTGGAAGAAGTGGGACCGCGACAACACGGCGCTGCACAAGAACCACCCGTTCATGACGTGGGCCAACGCCTGGATGAACCTGCCCTGCGCCACCTGGCCGGTCAAGCAGCAGACTCCGGTGCACGTCACCACGCACAAGGGTCTGCCGCAGGTGCTGATCGTGCAGTCCACGAACGACGCGGCCACCCCGTACGAGGGCGCCGTGGAGCTGCACAAGCGTTTCCAGGGCTCCCGCCTGATCACCGAGAAGGGCGCGGGCTCCCACGGTGTCACCAGCCTGGTGAACACCTGCATCAACAGCCGGGTCGACGCCTACCTCCTCACCGGCAAGCTGGACCGGTCGGACGTGACCTGCGCACCGCACGCCACGCCCAAGCCGTAGCCGTCGAGCGGTAGGGCGGCGCCCGTAGGGCACCGCCCATAGGGCGACAAGGGGCGGCCGGATCGATCCGGCCGCCCCTCACTGGTGTCGTGCTCCGCGCCGACGTGTCGTCACTTCGACGGCAGCCGGGGGAACCTGCGCCCCTTCCCCGACTTCTCCGCCTCCGCTTTCGCCGCGGCCTCCTCCGCCTTGGCGACGGCCGCGTACTGGTCGACGTACTCCTGCTCGGACAGCGAGAGGATGGCGTACATGATCTCGTCGGTGATCGCGCGCAGTACCGCCTTCTCGTGCTCCATGCCGAGGTAGCGGGAGAAGTCGAGGGGCTTGCCGAAGCGGATCACGACCGGGTGCAGGGTCGGGACGATCTTGCCCGGCGGCTGCGCCTCGAAGGTGCCGATCATCGCGCAGGGGATCACCGGCACCTGCGCCCGCAGGGCCATCACGGCGACGCCGACCTTGCCCTTGTAGAGGCGCCCGTCGTGGGAGCGGGTGCCCTCCGGATAGATGCCGAGCAGTTCGTCCTTGCTCAGCACCCCCAGACCTTCGCGGATCGCGGCCTGGCCGGCCTCCTTGCCGGAGCGGTCCACCGGGATCTGGCCCGCACTGCGGAAGAAGGCCGCGGTCAGCCGGCCCTTGAGGCCGGGACCCGTGAAGTACTCGGCCTTCGCGAGGAACGTGATGCGCCGTTTGAGGATGGCGGGCATCAGGAAGTGGTCCGAGAACGACAGGTGATTGCCCGCGATGATGGCGGCTCCCGAGTCCGGCACATGCTCCAGACCCTCTATTCGGGGGCGGAAGAGCAGTCTCAGCAGCGGCCCCAACACCACGTACTTCAGGAGGTAGTAGAACAAAGGGTGTCGCTCCTCGTGTCCGGCGGATCGGCTCGAGGCCGTGTTCCAGCAGGTCAACCGACATGGTGTGGGGTGTCAGTGTAGGGGCAGGCGGCAACCGTCGGAACCGTGCCGTTCAAGCCCCGTCCCCCTCGCCCGTCACAGCCGTACGACGACCAGGGCGGTGTCGTCGGTCGCGCCGCCCGGCGGCAGGAGCTCCCACAGCACCGCGTCGGCGAGGCTCTCGGGGTCGGCGTCCCGATGCCGGGCCAGCGCGTCCGCGAGCCGGTTCAGCCCCGTGTAGATGTCCTCCCGCCGTCGCTCGATCAGACCGTCCGTGTACAGGGCCAGGGTGGCGCCGTCGCTGTACGTGGTGCGCGCCTCGGGCCGCGGGGCCGGGTCGGGCCGGGCGTCCAGCGGGGGGTCGGTCGCCCGGTCGAGGAACTCCACCCGCCCGTCGGCGTGGACGAGGACGGGCGGCGGGTGCCCGGCGCTGCTGTAGGTGATGGTGTGATGGTCGAAGTCGATGAACGTGGTGACCGCGGTGGCCGACTCGGCCCCCTTCACGACGTGCGCGTACCGCCCGAGGACGTTCAGCGCCTCGCCGGGTCCCCGGGCCACCCTGGAGGTCGCGCTGAGGGCGCTGCGCAGCTGGCCCATCACCCCTGCCGCGTCCAGTCCGTGTCCGACGACGTCGCCGACCGACACCCCGATGCGGTTGCCGCCGACCAGGTCGACCAGGTCGTACCAGTCCCCGCACACGTTGAGCGCGCCGACCGCCGGCCGGTAGCGCACCGCGGCCCGGTGGTGCCCGACCTGCATGCGGGCCGGCAGCATCGCCTCCTGGAGGGCGAGGGCCACCTCGCGCTCGCGGGCGTGGGCCAGCCGCAGCCGCTCGTTGAGCTCCTGCAGCTCACGGGCGCGCGTGTACAGCTCGGCCTCCAGCACCCTGCCCCGGCTGTCCTCCCGTGCGCCGTCGGCTGCCGACCCGCGCCCGCCGCGGGCCCGGATCAGCTCGGTGACCTCCTCGACGCGATGCACCAGCAGCACCACCGACCCGTCCGGACCGAACACGGGGGCGTTGACCGGACTCCAGTAGCGCTCCTCCCACTCACCGGGCCGTTCGGCCGACTCGACGTCGTAGCGCTGCAGCGCCATGGTGTCCCGCTCGCCGGTGGCCAGTACCCGCTGCAGCGACGCCTCCAGGTTGCGCATGCCGCTCGAGCCGGGGTCCTCGGGGTTGTCGGGGAAGACGTCGAAGAGGTGCCGGCCGACCATCTGCTCGCGCTTGCGGCCGGCCACCCGCAGGAACTCCTCGTTGGCGTCCGCGTACACCAGCCCGGGCGTCAGCAGCGCCACCATGCCCGGCAGGGCCTGGAACACCGCCGCGTAGTCGATCGACGTGTCGTTCATGGCTCGCGCCCCATCTGCCGGTATTTGCGCCAGTTTCTCACGTGATGCGACGAATGCGTCTCGTCGATCACACGCCGGGGTCCGTGAGGGACTGCTCCGCCCAGATGACCTTGCCCTCGGGGAGGAAGCGGGTGCCCCACCGCTGGGTGACCTGGGAGACCAGCAGCAGCCCCCGCCCGCCCTCGTCGGTGGCCCTCGGATGGCGCAGATGGGGCGCGGTGGCGCCGCCGTCGAAGACCCCGCAGAACAGGGTCCGCCCCCGGATCAGCCGGAGCCGGATCGGCCCCGTGGCGTACCGGATGGCGTTGGTGACCAGCTCGCTGACGACGAGCTCGGTGGTGAACGAGAGCTCCGGGAGCCCCCACTCCGCCAGCCGGCGGCTCGCGGTCTTTCGGGCCTCGGCGACGGCCGCCGGGTCCGCGGGCAGCTCCCAGTCGGCCACCTGGCCGGCCGGCAGGCGGCGGGTACGGGCCATCAGCAGGGCCACGTCGTCGTACGGACGGGCCGGGACGAGGGCGTCGATCACCGTCCGGCAGCGCAGGTCGAGGGCGTCGGCCGGCCGCTCCAGGGCCTGCCGCAGCCGCTCCCGGTCGGTGGCCGGCTCCCACCGCTCGCCGTCGCCCAGCAGACCGTCCGTGTGCAGCGCGAGCGTGCTGCCCTCCGGCAGGAGCAGCTCGGCCGACTCGAACGGCGGCCCGCCCACACCGAGCGCGGGCCCCTGGGGCAGATCGACGAAGTCGACGGTCCCGTCGGGCAGCACGACGGCCGGCGCGGGGTGCCCGGCGGCGGCCATCACGCAACTCCCGTCGACCGGGTCGTACACGACGTACACGCACGCCGACCCCGCCGCTTGCCTGCCGTCGGTCCCGGACCGGACGTCCGCCGAGACGCGCTCCTCGTCGCCGGTGTCGTCCTCCTCCTCGTCCATGCGGGTGACCAGGTCGTCGAGGTGCGCGAGGATCTCCGCGGGCGGCAGGTCCAGCGCGGCCAAGGTGCGCACCGCCGTCCGCACCCGTCCCATGGCGGCCGCGGCGTCGATGCCGTGCCCGGGCACCTCGCCGACGACGAGTGCCACCCGGGCCCCCGACAGCGGGATCAGGTCGTACCAGTCCCCGCCGAGGCCGGTCAGCTCGTCGGCCGGCCGGTAGCAGGCGGCCACCTCGACGGCGTCCTGCTCGGGCAGCCGGCGAGGGAGCAGGTTGCGCTGGAGGACCAGGGCCGCGTCCCGTTCACGGGTGTAGCGCCGGGCGTTGTCCACGCAGACGGCCGCGCGCGAGACGAGGTCCTCGGCGAGCGCCAGGTCGTCGTCGTCGAAGGGCTCGCGCCGGTCGCCGCGCAGGAACGTGGTGACGCCCAGGACGGTGCCCCGCGCCCGTACGGGCACGATCAGGGCGCTGGGCGGGCCCGACCGGGCGGGCAGCACGGCGGCCCATTCCTCGGCGCGCTCGGCGCGCGGGCGGCCCGCGTCCTGCGGGGCGCCCAGGTCCTGCGGGCCGCCCGGGCGCCACGCTTCCCGCGGGCCGACCGGCTCGAGCCGGTCCACCCGCCAGGGCCGTCCGTCGGCCAGAGCGCGCACCGGCGGCGAACCCGCGGGGTAGACGACCGCGGTGGCCCCGGCTGCCCCGGCCGGACCATCGGCGTCGGGGGTCGTCTCGGCGTCCCCGGCCCGCCGCCGCCCTGCCCTGCGCAGCGTCACGGCGTCGTCGGGGCCGCCCGCCGGCCGGGCCGGCGCGGGCTCCGCGCCCCGCAGCACCGGCTCGAGCAGGTCCACGGTGACGACGTCGGCGAAGTCCGGCACCGCCACGTCCGCCAGTTCCTGTGCCGTCCGGGTGATGTCGAGGCTGCGGCCGATGCGCCGGCCGGCCCGGTCGAGCAGGGCGAGCCGCTGCCGGGCGCGGTGCCGCTCGGTCATGTCCACGACCGTGTAGTAGACGCCCATCGGGCCGCCCCGCTCGTCCTCCAGCCGGGTGAAGGACAGCATGTGCGCCGTCTCCCGGTGCGGAGCCGCCTGCACCCTGCCCAACAGCTCGTAGCCGATGACGGGCTCCCCGGACTCCAGCACCCGGCGCATCTGCGCCTCGATCGACGCGGAGTCCAGGCCCGGCTGCACATCCGCGAGCCGCAGCCCCAGCCGGCGCTCCGGAGGCCCGCCGCCGAATCGCGCCAGGGCCGCGTTGGACCACACGAAACGCAGATCGGTGTTGACGATGGCTATGCCGATCGGGGAGTCGCCGACCATCTGCTCCAGCACCGAGCGGCTCATGTTCCAGCCCGGGGCGTCGGACATCTCGTTCAGCAGGGCCAGCCAGCGCGCGGGACCGCCGGGCTCGTGGGCGGAGGTCAGACGCACCATGACCGGCACCGGGCGCCCGTCCCTGCGGCGAGCCGACAGCAGCCCCGCCCAGCCGCCGTCCTCGCGGCACCGCGCGAGGACGTCCGGCACCCGTCCGGCGTCGGCGCGGGTGAGCAGTGCGGCCAGGTCGCTGCCCACGGCCTCGGCCGCCGGATACCCCAGCAGCCGCTCGGCGTCCCTGGTCCAGCTCGTCACCACGCCCCGCTCGTCGAGCAGCAGGGGCGCGGTGTCCGCCACGTCGAACCGCCGGCGGGCAGTGTCGTCCTCGTCCTCAATGCCCACGGCCGGCCTCTCTGTCGCTGAGAGTGGTCTACCACCTCCCGACCCAATCTTCACCCTGCCTGCACAAGTGCGGCCGGGCCACCCGGGGCGACGCGGGACCCACCCGCACCGGCCCCGGGGGGACGGCGGACCCGTCAGGCGCCCCGCGTCAGCACCCGCTCCAACGCGCCCAGCGCCGCGGCCAGTTCCTCGCCGGTGATGGTCAGCGGCGGCGCCAGCCGGATGGTCGAGCCATGGGTGTCCTTGACCAGGACGCCCTCCCGCATGAGGCGCTCGCTCACCTCGCGGCCCGTGCCGAGGGCCGGGTCCACGTCGACCCCCGCCCACAGCCCGCGCGAGCGGAAGCCGACGACGCCCTTGCCGATCAGCGAGGTCAGCCCCTCGCGCAGCACGACGCCCAGTTCGGCCGCCCGGCGCTGGAATTCACCCGTCTCCAGCAGCTCCACCACGGCCGTGCCGACCGCGGCGGCCAGCGGATTGCCGCCGAACGTCGACCCGTGCTCGCCGGGCCGCAGCACCGACAGCACCTCCCGCCGGGCCACCACCGCCGACACCGGCACGATGCCGCCGCCCAGCGCCTTGCCGAGGAGCAGCACGTCGGGCACGACCCCCTCGTGCTCCACGGCCAGCGTGCGCCCGGTCCGCCCGAGCCCGGACTGGATCTCGTCCGCGACGAACAGGCAGTTCGTCCGGCGGGTCAGCTCCCGCACCCCGGCCAGATAGCCGTCGTCGGGGACGACGACGCCGGCCTCGCCCTGGATAGGCTCGATCAACACCGCCGCCGTCGTCTCGTCGACCGCCGCCTCCAGCGCAGCCAGGTCGTTGTACGGCACGATCCGGAAACCCGGCGTGAACGGGCCGAAGCCCGCCCGGGCCGTCTCGTCCGTCGAGAAGCTCACGATCGTCGTCGTGCGGCCGTGGAAGTTGTCGGCGGCGACCACGATGGTCGCCCGGTCGGCGGGGACGCCCTTCACCTCGTACGCCCACTTGCGGGCCACCTTGACGCCGCTCTCGACCGCCTCCGCGCCCGTGTTCATCGGCAGGACCATGTCCAGACCGGTCAGCTCCGCGAGCCGCTCGGCGAACTCGGCCAGGCGGTCGTTGTGGAAGGCGCGGGAGGTGAGCGTGAGACGGTCCAGCTGGCGGTGGGCCGCCTCGATCAGCGCCGGGTGCCGGTGGCCGAAGTTGAGGGCCGAGTAGCCGGCCAGCATGTCGAGGTAGCGGCGGCCCTCGACGTCCTGCACCCACGCGCCCTCGGCGCTCGCGACGACCACGGGCAGCGGATGGTAGTTGTGCGCGAGGACCGGCTCCTCGGCGCGGATCAGATCGGCGGAGGAACGCGTCGGGACGACGGGTGCGGTCATGAACGGATCTCCTGAGTGCAGCACTTGATGCCGCCGCCGGCCTTCTGGAACTCCGAGAGGTCGACGGGGACGGGGACATAGCCGCGCTCGCCGAGCCGGGCGGCGAGGGCCTCGGCCCGGGGCGCGATGAACACGTGACGGCCGTCGGACACCGAGTTCAGGCCGAACGCCATGGCGTCGTCGCGGGTGGCGAGCACCGCGTCCGGGTACAGCCGGGCGAGCACCTCGCGGCTGCCCTGCGAGAACGCCTCCGGGTAGTACGCGATGTTTCCGTCGTGCCCGCCGTCCAGGACGAACAGCGCCGTGTCCAGGTGGTAGAAGTGCGGATCCACCAGGGTCAGGCTGATCACCGGGTGGCCGAAGAACTCCTGCACCTCCCGGTGCGCCTCCCGGGTCGTGCGGAACCCGGTGCCGGCCAGCACGTACCGGCCCGTCCACACCAGGTCGCCCTCGCCCTCGCAGACGGACTCCGGCCGGTGGACCTCGTAGCCCGCCGCCTTGAACCAGGTGTCGTAGTGGACGGACTCGGGACGCCGCTCGGGCGCGTGGAACAGGGAGCCGAAGACACGGCCGGCGACGACGACCGCCGAGTTCGCGGCGAAGACCATGTCCGGCAGGCCGGGAGCCGGCTCCACGGTGTCCACGGTGTGGCCGTGGCTGCGGTAGGCGCTGATCAGCCCCTGCCACTGCGCCTGGGCGAGATCGACGTCGACGGGGGTGTCGGGATGCATCCAGGGATTGATCGCGTACTGCACCGCGAAGTGTCTGGGTTCGCAGACGAGGAAGCGCCGGGGGCGCCGCACACGGCTTTCGGACACAGAGGGGTTCCTCCGTTTTCCTGCGGTGTCGACCTTCCTGCGGAGTCGACTGAGGGTTGACACCACGGTAGGAACTGACGGGGAGGCCCGACAAGCAACGAGCATTGCGTGTTCACGCACGAACGCTGCGTGATTCACCCCGTCGACGCAGGTTCGCTGCGTCTGCGCAGGTCTGTTCGCAGGTTTATTCGGGAGCGGGCTGCGTCGCGCCCGCCTCCGGGCTCTCCGGCAGCAGATGCGACAGCACCATCACGCTGATCGTCTTCCGGATGAACGGCTCGACCCTGATCCGCTCCAGCACCTCCTCGAAGTGCTCCACGTCCCGCGCCCGCACGTGCAGCAGCGCGTCCGCGCCGCCCGTCACCGTCATCGCCGCGGTGATCTCCGGATGGTTGCGCACCACCTCCGCCAGCCGCCTCGGCGGGGCGGCGCCCTCGCAGTACACCTCGACGTAGGCCTCCGTGCTCCAGCCCAGCGCCGCCGGCTGCACGGTGGCCGTGAACCCCGTGATCACCCCGGTGTCCCGCAACCGGTCCACCCGGCGCTTGACGGCCGTCGAGGACAGCCCGACGGCCGTGCCGATCTCGGCGAAGCTCGTCCTGGCGTTCGCCATCAACGCGGTGATGATCTTCCGGTCGAGATCGTCGAAAAGGGCGCCGCCGTCGTTCATGCCCGCACTGTATCCAGCACGAACGTCCAGGCCCCGTACGTGTCCCGCCGCGCCGATCGCCCCTACACTCCACCTTCATGCTGCGCGCCCTCGCCGTCGACGACGAACGCCCCTCGCTGGAGGAGCTGCTCTACCTGCTCTCCGCCGACCCCCGCATCGGCAGCGTGGAGGGCGCCGGCGACGCGACCGAGGCGCTGCGCCGCATCAACCGGGCCCTGGAGTCCGGACCCGACGGCCCCGAGGCCGTCGACGTCGTCTTCCTCGACATCCAGATGCCCGGCCTCGACGGCCTCGACCTGGCCCGCCTGCTCACCGGCTTCGCCCGGCCGCCGCTGGTCGTCTTCGTCACCGCCCACGAGGACTTCGCCGTCCAGGCCTTCGACCTCAAGGCCGTCGACTACGTCCTCAAACCGGTCCGCAAGGAACGCCTCGCGGAGGCCGTCCGCCGCGCCGCCGAACTGCGCGGCGCCGCACCCCGCATCCCGGTCCACGAACCCGACCCCGACCACATACCCGTCGAACTCGGCGGCGTGACCCGCTTCGTCGCCGTCGACGACATCACCCACGTCGAGGCGCAGGGCGACTACGCCCGGCTGCACACCGACCGCGGCAGCCACCTCGTCCGCATCCCGCTGTCCACCCTGGAGGACCGCTGGAGCGCCCGCGGCTTCGTCCGCATCCACCGCCGCCATCTCGTCGCCCTGCGCCACATAGGCGAACTCCGGCTCGACGCGGGCACGGTGAGCGTCCTCGTCGGCGGCGAGGAACTCCAGGTCAGCCGTCGGCACGCCCGCGAACTGCGGGACCTGCTGATGAGGAGGCCCTGACCGTGCCCCATCAGGACCCCGTCGAACGACGTGTCGTCGTCACCCGCCCCGGCCGCCGCGCCCTTCCCCACGCCCGGCTCCGCTCGCGCGGGCGTTACCCGCACACCTCCGGCTACTACCGCCCGCGCACCGAGATCGACGAGCAGACGACCCTGGGCGACACCTACGTCCGCTCCCTGATGCGGTCCCAACTGCGCGCCGCCCTCACGGTGTTCGCCGTCCTCGCGCTCCTCGTCGGCCCGCTGCCGCTGCTCTTCGCGGCGATGCCCGACGCCCACCGCCTCGAATGGGCGGTCCTCGGCTTCTGCCTGTACGCCCCGCTCGTCCTGCTCGCCCGGTGGTACGTGCGCCGCGCCGAGCGCAACGAACGGGACTTCGTCCGGCTGGTCGAGGACCGGTGAGGGCGACGAGGCGATGAACTCGACCTTCGCCGTCCCCGCCGTCGCCCTGGTGGTCGTCGCGACCGTGCTCGTCGGCGCCTTCGGCCTGCGCATCTCCCGCACCACCTCCGACTTCTACGTGGCCTCCCGAACCGTCGGCCCCCGCCTCAACGCGGCCGCCATCAGCGGCGAGTACCTCTCCGCCGCGTCCTTCCTCGGCATCGCGGGCCTCGTCCTCGTCCAGGGCCCCGACATGCTCTGGTACCCGGTCGGCTACACCGCCGGCTACCTCGTCCTGCTGCTCTTCGTCGCGGCTCCGCTGCGCCGCTCCGGCGCCTACACCCTCCCCGACTTCGCCGAGGCGAGGCTCGCCTCGCAGGCCGTGAGACGGCTCGCGGGCGCGTTCGTCGTCGGCGTGGGCTGGCTGTACCTGCTGCCCCAACTTCAGGGCGCAGGGCTGACGTTGACGGTGCTCACCGGCGCTCCGGACTCCCTCGGCGGGCTGATCGTCGCCCTGGTCGTCACGGCCACCGTCGCCGCGGGCGGCATGCGCAGCATCACCTTCGTGCAGGCCTTCCAGTACTGGCTCAAACTCACCGCCCTCCTCGTCCCCGTCCTCTTCCTGGTCCTCGCCTGGCAGAGCGACGGCGCGCCCCGCGACGTCTTCGAGGAGCCGGCGGCCTTCCGCGACCAGCGGGTGGTCCGGGTCGGCGACACCCTGGACCTGAAGCTGGACCGCCCCCTGACCGTGACCGTGGACGGCACGGTCGACGGCCGCCCGCACGAGGACGCGGTGCTCCGGCTGTCCGCCGGCACCCACCGCATCGAGCGGGGCGCCCGCCTCACCTTCACCGAGGGGGCCGCGGTCCCCGCCGCGGAACGCGGAACCAGCGGCGGCATGTCCACCTCGCTCGCCGCGAGCCGTGAGGAGCGGCCCCTGTACGCCACCTACGGGCTGATCCTCGCCACGTTCCTCGGCACCATGGGCCTGCCGCACGTCGTCGTGCGCTTCTACACCAGCCCGCACGGCGTCGCCGCCCGCCGCACCACGGTCGCCGTCCTCGCCCTGATCGGCGCGTTCTACCTCCTGCCGCCCGTCTACGGCGCCCTCGGCCGTCTCTACACGCCCGAGCTCGCCCTCACCGGCGACGCGGACGCCGCCGTGCTGCTGCTGCCCGACCGGATGATCGGCGGCCTCGGCGGCGAGCTGCTCGGCGCGCTGGTCGCCGGCGGCGCGTTCGCCGCGTTCCTGTCCACGGCGTCCGGACTGACGATGGCGGTGGCGGGGGTGCTCGCCCAGGACGTCCTGCCGACCCGCGGCGTCCGGCACTTCCGGCTCGGCACCGGGCTCGCCATGGCCGTCCCGCTGGCCGCCAGCCTGCTGGTGGGCGGACTGCCGGTGGCCGACGCCGTGGGGCTGGCCTTCGCGGTGTCGGCGTCCTCGTTCTGCCCGCTGCTGGTGCTCGGCATCTGGTGGCGCCGGCTGACGCCGCCCGGCGCGGCCGCCGGAATGCTGGTCGGCGGCGGATCGGCGTTCGTCGCGGTCGCCGCGACCATGGCCGGCCTCCCCGGCGCGGGCCCGGCCCACGCCCTGCTCGCCTGGCCCGCCCTGTGGTCCGTGCCACTCGGCTTCCTCACCATGATCCTGGTGTCCCTGGCCACCCCGAACCGCGTCCCGTCCGGCACCTCCGCCATCCTGGCCCGTTTCCACCTGCCGGAGGAACTCCGCACCGCACAGGCGGCGGAGACGAAGCCGTGAGCGGCTTCCTCGCGGGCGTCTGCATCGCCATCCTGCCGTTCCTCGCCGCCGGCTTCTGGCTCGGGCGGCGGACCGGACGGCCGGAACGCCTCGGGGGCCTCGGCACCCCCGTCGAGCACGCCACGTTCCAGACCCTGCACACCGCGTCCCTCGCCGCGCCCCCGCTGAGGGCCGGACTCACCGAGGAGACCGCCCGCAGATCGGCCCGCAGGCTGCGCACCCTGCTCGGCACGGACGCCCTGTGCCTGACCGACGAGGAGCAGGTGCTGGTCTGGGACGGAGTGGGGTCCCATCACCGCGCCGAGATCATGGAACGGCTGGCCGGTCCGCTGGAGAGCGGCCGCGGCGAGGCCTTCCGGCTGGCCTGCGAGCACGCCGACTGCCCCGTCCGCTGGGCCGTGGTCGCCCCGCTCACCGTCGACGACCGGGTGCACGGCGCGCTCGTCGCCTGCGCACCCCGCGAGTCCGCCGTGCTGGTCCGGGCGGCCGGCGAGGTGGCCCGCTGGGTGAGCGTGCAGCTGGAACTGGCCGACCTCGACCAGTCGCGCACCCGACTGATCGAGGCGGAGATCAAGGCCCTGCGCGCCCAGATCTCCCCGCACTTCATCTTCAACTCCCTCGCCGTGATCGCCTCGTTCGTCCGCACCGACCCCGAGCGCGCCCGCGAACTGCTGCTGGAGTTCGCCGACTTCACCCGCTACTCGTTCCGCAGGCACGGCGACTTCACCACCCTCGCCGACGAGCTGCACGCCATCGACCACTACCTCGCGCTGGTGCGGGCCCGCTTCGGCGACCGGCTCGCCGTCACCCTGCAGATCGCCCCCGAGGTGCTCCCGGTCGCGCTGCCCTTCCTCTGCCTCCAGCCGCTGGTGGAGAACGCCGTCAAACACGGTCTGGAGGGGAAGGCCGGCACCTGCCACATCCAGATCACCGCGCAGGACGCCGGCGCCGAGGCCCTCGTCGTCATCGAGGACGACGGCGCCGGCATGGACCCGGTGGCGCTGCGCCGCATCCTGGCCGGCGAGGTCGGTCCCTCCGGCGGGATCGGCCTGTCCAACGTGGACGACCGGCTGCGGCAGGTCTACGGCGACGACCACGGCCTGGTCATCGAGACGGCCCTCGGGGCGGGTATGAAGATCACCGCCCGGCTGCCGAAGTACCAGCCGGGCGTGCACTCGGCGGCCCGGCTCGGCCCCGGGTGATCAGGTGGTCCGCATCACGACCAGGGCGAGGGTGATCAGCCCGAGCACCACCCAGCCGAACCACAGCCAGCCGTTGCTGCCGAGCGCCACCGTGTAGGCGGTCACCGCGACGAGGCCGCCGACGGTGAGCACCCCCATGGTCTTCGTGGAACTGTCCGTGGTACCGGCCATCGCGACACCCTCCTCAGGGCCGCCCTCCGCCGGGCGGGTCCCCCTCCATGGTGCCCCGGGATCAGCGCCCGCGTGCGTCGAGTGACGCAAGATAGGCGTTGTAGGCCTCCAGCTCCTGGTCCCCGTCGCGGTCGGCGGCCCGGTCCTTGCGCCGGGCCTGGCGCTGCTCGGAGCCGTACCACTGGAAGAGCAGCGCGATCAGCACCAGCACGGACGGGATCTCGCTGAACGCCCAGGCGATGCCGCCGGCCGCGTTCTGGTCGGTGAGGGCGTCGATGCCGAGGGAGGCCGGCGGGTTCTCGAACGTCTTCACCATCGGCTGCGAGGCCATCATCAGCGCGATGCCGAAGAACGCGTGGAACGGCATGCCCGCGAAGAGTTCCAGCATCCGCATCAGATAGCCCGGCCGGTTCGGGCCCGGATCCACGCCGATGATCGGCCAGAAGAACACCACGCCGACGGCGAGGAAGTGCACCATCATCGCGAGGTGCCCCGTCCTCGAGCCCATCAGGAAGTCGAACAGCGGGGTGAAGTACAGGGCGTAGAGGCTCGCGATGAACAGCGGGATGGTGAACGCGGGGTGGGTGATGATCCGCATGTAGCGACTGTGCAGGAGCATCAGCAGCAGCTCGCGCGGTCCCTTGCGCCCCTTGCCGGCGGCCGGCAGCGCGCGCAGCGCGAGGGTCATGGGAGCGCCGAGCAGCAGCAGGATCGGCGACAGCATGCTGATCACCATGTGCTGCACCATGTGCACGCTGAACATGACCATGCCGTAGTCGTTCAGCCCGGTGCACATCACCAGCATGACGGTCAGCACGCCGACGGCGAACGACACCGTCCGTCCGACGGGCCAGGCGTCCCCGCGCCGGCGCAGCCGCAGCACGCCCCATCCGTAGAGTCCGAGCGCCAGGAGACAGGCGACGAGGAAGAACGGGTCCGCCGACCACTGAAGGCCCCGTCCCAGCGTGAACGGCGGCAGATCCATCGTCATGCCGTGCCCGCCGTGGTCCATTGCGCCGGCTCCTGATTCGTGGGGGGTTGTACGTTTCCTGCCGCCCCAAGAGTAGAACCGCCCCCGGTGATCACCGTCACCGGGGGCAGCCGCAGCCGTGACCCTCCTACAGGACGGTCTCCGCCTCGGCGTACCGCTCCTCGGGGACCGTCTTCAGCGTCTCCACGGCCTCCGCCAGCGGCACCATCACGATGTCCGTGCCGCGCAGGGCCGTCATGTGGCCGAACTCGCCGCGGTGCACGGCCTCCACCGCGTGCCAGCCGAACCGCGTGGCCAGCACCCGGTCGTACGCGGTGGGCGTGCCGCCGCGCTGCACATGGCCCAGGATCACCGGCCGGGCCTCCTTGCCGAGCCGGGACTCCAGCTCGATGGAGAGCTGCCGGGCGATGCCGGCGAACCGCTCGTGCCCGTAGACGTCCTTGGCGCCCTCGTCGAAGGCCATGCCGCCGGGCGCCGGCTTGGCGCCCTCCGCCGCGACCACGATCGCGAACCGCTTGCCCGCCTCGAACCGCTCGCCGACCCGGCGGGCCAGCTCCTCGATGTCGAAGGGCCGTTCCGGCACGACGATGGCGTGCGCGCCGGCCGCCATACCGGAGTGCAGCGCTATCCAGCCGGTGTGCCGCCCCATGACCTCGACCACCAGCACCCGCTGGTGCGACTCGGCGGTGGTCTTCAGCCGGTCCAGCGCGTCGGTCGCGACGCCGACGGCCGTGTCGAAGCCGAAGGTCACGTCGGTGACGGCGATGTCGTTGTCGATGGTCTTCGGCACGCCGACGACGGGCAGTCCGCTGTCGGACATCAGCCGGGCCGCCTTGAGGGTGCCCTCACCGCCGATCGGGATGATCGCGTCGAGACCGAGGTCCTGGACGTGCCCCTTGGCCCGCTCCACGCCGTCCCGCAGATGCGAGGGCTGGACCCGTGAGGAGCCGAGGATGGTGCCGCCGCGGGCGAGGATGCCGCCCACCGCGTCGAGGTCGAGCTTGAGGTAGTCGCACTCCAGGAGGCCCTTCCAGCCGTCCCGGAAGCCGATGACCTCGTCGCCGTGGTCGACGACGGCGCGGTGCACGACGGACCGGATGACGGCGTTCAGGCCGGGGCAGTCGCCGCCGGACGTGAGGACACCAATGCGCATAGCCCGAAACAACCTTCTCCACGTGGGCCTGGTCCGGACCACACTGTCCGGCTCGAATCCCCGCCACCCTAGCGGCAGGAGGGGGCGGGGCCGAAGCATGCGTCCGCCTGCTGGACGCATCTGCTCACCTGTGCGGACGCGCCGTCAGACGGGCTGCTGACGGCGCCCTGAAGATCAGGTGAACACACAGGTCGCGCGGGCTGTCAGGTCACGCGGGCTGCTGAGCGGCGGCGATGCGCTCGCTGCGCAGCGCCTCGTACCAGCGGTCGTCGATCGGCGGCAGCGCGTTCACGTCGAGCGCCAGCTTCAGCAGCAGGTCCGCGATCAGCGGGTTGCGCGCGAGCACCGGACCGTGCATGTACGTGCCGAACACGGTGTCGTTGTACGCGCCCTCGGTGCCGTCGCCGGTGCCGTTGCCCTTGCCGAGCTGGACGCGGGCCAGCGGACGGGCGGTCGGGCCGAGGTGGGTGACGCCCTGGTGGTTCTCGAAGCCGGTCAGCTGGGGCAGGCCGAGCCGCGGGTCGATGTCGCCGAGCACGTCGCCGACGCACCGCTCGCCCTCGCCGCGCGTCGTCGTCACGTCCAGCAGCCCGAGGCCGGGCTCGCGCTGGCCGAGGTCGTTGACGAACTCGTGGCCGAGGATCTGGTAGCCGGCGCAGACCGCGAACACGATCGCGCCGTTGTTCACCGCCTGGTACAGGTGCGCGTCCCGCCGCAGCCGCTCCGCCGCGAGCCGCTGCGGCCGGTCCTCGCCGCCGCCGATGAGGTAGATGTCGCCGGAGGTCGGGATCGGCTGGTCGCTGCGCACGTCGAGCCGCGCCACGTCGAGGCCGCGCTGGCGCGCGCGGCGCTCCACGACGAGGGCGTTGCCCTGGTCCCCGTAGGTGCTCAGCAGGTCCGGGTAGATCCACACCAGCCGCAGTTGGTTGTCGCTCATGGGAATGGGATCGTCCTTCGGGTCAGTTGCCGACGCGGCGGCGGAGGTCCTGGAACGCGGTGTAGTTCGCGATGACCTCGATCCGGCCGGGCGGCGCCTGCTGCACGGCCTGGTCGAGGTTCTCGCAGACCTGGAAGTGCTGGTTGGCGACTTCGAGGCGCACCGCGAGGTCCAGCTTCCGGTCGCCGACGACGAAGATCGGGTGGCCGGTCAGCCGCGTGTAGTCGACGTCCCACAGCCAGGAGGTGTCGGTTCCGTCGGCGCCGCGCGCGTTCACCGAGAGGATGACGGGGGTCGGCGGCGGGTCGATCAGGCTGAACGTCTCGAGCCAGCCGGCCGGGTTCTTCGCCAGCAGCAGCCGCAGGTCGCGGCCCTGGAACTGGACGACGTCGTAGCGCCCGGCGACGGCCTGCACCGCGTACATCCGCTCCAGCGCCACCTGCGGAGGCACGCCGAAGACGGCGGCCACGGCGGCCGAGGAGGCGGCGTTGGCCTTGTTGGCGCGGCCCGGCAGCTGGAGGTGGATCGGCCAGGCCGATCCGTGCGGGTCGATGACGTGGTCGCCGGAGAGCGCCCAGCTCGGCGTCGGACGGCGGAAGCCGCACTCGCCGCAGAACCAGTCGTCGCCGGGCCGCTGCATGACGCCGCCGCAGGACGGGCACGACCAGGCGTCGTCCTTCCACATCTGGCCGGCGGCGACCCAGACGACGTTGGGGGAGGAGGAGGCCGCCCAGACCACCAGCGGGTCGTCGGCGTTGGCGACCACGACGGCCTTGGAGCCGGCGAGCCCCTCACGCCAGTTCTCCGCGAGCATCCGGGTCTCGGCGGCGCGGTCCAGCTGGTCGCGGGAGAGGTTGAGCAGCGCGATGCACTTGGGCGCGGTGTCCCGGGCGACGCCCGCGAGGTACTTCTCGTCGACCTCGATGACGCCGTAGCGGGCCTCGGAGCCGCCCGCGAGGGCCGAGGTGATGCCGGCCGGCATGTTGGCGCCGAGCGCGTTGGACACGACCGGGCCGGCGGCGCGCAGCGCCTCGGCGATCAGCCGGGTGGTGGTGGTCTTGCCGTTGGTCGCCGAGACGAGGACCACGTCCAGGTTCTGGGCGAGCCGGGCGAGGAGGTCGGGGTCGAGTTTGAGCGCCACCCGGCCGCCGATCACCGAACCGCTGCCGCGCCCCGCGGCGCGCGACGCCGCCGCGACCGCCTTGCCCGCGGTCACGGCGATCTTGGCCCGCGGCGTGAGCGGGTCCGAGTTGCCTGCCATCAGTTCTCGATCCTCCTTGCGTACGCGCCGCGCCTCTGCCGTACGGCAACGTGGTAGGCGGTCAGCCTATCGAGATCCATTCGCACTCCCGAATCCCGGCACCGCTTCACGTCGCGCGCGGCATGCGCGTGTCAGAAAGGACCGTACCCTTGCCGCCATGCGACACGGCTCCATCCCGGGCGCCCGCGGGCGCGTCCGGCCTCTCACCCTGCTCGGCGACCCCGTCCTGCACGCCCGTTGCGAGGACGTCACCGACTTCGGTCCCCAACTCGCTCGTCTCGTCGAGGACATGTTCGCGACGATGTACGCCGCCCAGGGGGTCGGCCTGGCGGCCAACCAGGTCGGCGAGGCGCTGCGGGTGTTCGTCTACGACTGCCCCGACGACGAGGACGTCCGTCATGTGGGCCATGTGGTGAACCCGCGGCTGGTCGAGGCCGACGGCCTGGTCCTGCGCGGACCGGAGGGGTGTCTGTCCCTGCCGGGGCTGGAGGCGGGCACCGAGCGTCACGACCACGCCGTGGTCGAGGGCCGCACGATGACGGGGGAGCGGCTGCGGGTCCACGGCACGGGATTCTTTGCCAGATGCTTGCAGCACGAGTGCGACCACCTGGAGGGCAAGGTGTACGCGGACCGGGTGTCGGGCTGGCGCGGCAGACGGCTGGCCCGCCAGGTGCGCCGGGCCTCCTGGCACAACGCGCCCTAGGGACGCGGGCGGCGCCGGTCCGCGGCCGCGGACGGGGCGGGGCCCTGCGGGCCCGCACCCGTGCCCATGCGGCGGTCCGGGGTCAGAAGCCGGGGCCGCCGACCTTGTCGCCGGCCGCCGCGAGGCGACCCCACAGCAGGTCGGCCAGACTCCGCACCAGCTCGGCGCGGGAGCAGGGCCGCTCGCCCAGCCACCAGTCGCCCGCGGCGTGCATCATCCCGACGATCCCGTGCCCCCAGACCCGGGCGAGCTGCTGGCCGGCGGGACCGAGATCCAGCCGCTCCTCGATCACCTGGGCCAGCTCCTCGCCCATCCGGCGCAGCAGGGGCGCGCTGTGTTTGCCGACGTCGAATCCCTGGTCCGGGCCCGCGCCGGTGTCGGAGGGGTGCATCAGGAACCGGTACACCTGCGGCCGGGCCTCGATGGCGGCGAGGTAGGTGTCGAGGGTCGCCTCGACCCGCTCGCGCCGTTCGGCGGGAGCGTCCAGCGCGGCGCGCAGCGAGTACAGCAGGGCGTCCGTGTGCCGGGTGGCGAGAGCGGCGTAGAGTCCGCCCTTGTCGCCGAAGTGGCGGTACAGGATCGGCTTGGTGATGCCGGCCTCCGCCGCGATGGCGTTCATGGACGCCTGTGGGCCGTCGCGCAGCACCACCCGGTCGGCGGCCTCCAGCAACTCGCGCCGTCGGCGGTCGGCGGACCGCTGCTGCTCGGTCCGCTGCGTGGTGTCCATGTGCTCTCCCCACCCGTGCTGTTTCGCTGACGCCTGCGCAAACTAACACCTGACAGCAGCCTGACATCGAACGGGTGGAAGCGCTCCTGCGCCGTCATCAGGAGTTGACTTTTCCTACCGACCGGTAACAGACTCGCGTTACCGCTAGTAACACGCACCGCCGCTGGAGGGGACATGGCCGAGTTCACCATGGAGCTCAACGACGAACAGAAGGAGGTCCGGGACTGGCTGCACGGCTTCGCCGCCGACGTCGTCCGCCCCGCGGCAGCCGAATGGGACGAGCGTGAGGAGACTCCCTGGCCGGTCATCCAGGAGGCCGCGAAGGTCGGCATCTACTCCCTCGACTTCTACGCGCAGCAGTACTTCGACCCCACCGGCCTCGGCATCCCGATGGCCATGGAGGAGCTGTTCTGGGGCGACGCGGGCATCGCCCTGTCCATCGTGGGCACCGGCCTGGCCGCCGTGGGCGTCCTCGCCAACGGGACCGAGGAGCAGATCGGCACCTGGATCCCGCAGATGTACGGCGACGCGAACGACGTCAAGGTGGCCGCCTTCTGCTCCTCCGAGCCCGACGCCGGCTCCGACGTGGCCTCGCTGCGCACGCGGGCCGTGTACGACGAGGCCAAGGACGAGTGGGTGCTCAACGGCACCAAGACCTGGGCGACCAACGGCGGCATCGCCAACGTGCACGTGGTCGTCGCGGCGGTGGACCCCGAGCTCGGCTCCAAGGGGCACGCCTCCTTCATCGTCCCGCCGGGCACCCCGGGGCTCGCCCAGGGCCAGAAGTTCAAGAAGCACGGCATCCGCGCCTCGCACACCGCCGAGGTCGTCCTCGACAACGTGCGGGTCCCCGCTTCCTGCCTGCTCGGCGGCAAGGAGAAGCTGGACGAGCGGCTGGCGCGGGCCCGCGAGCGGGCGAAGACGGGCGGCGAGCGCGTGAAGAACGCGGCGATGGCCACGTTCGAGGCCTCGCGCCCCGCCGTCGGCGCGATGGCCGTCGGCACGGCCCGCGCCGCCTACGAGGTCGCCCTCGACTACGCCAAGACGCGTGAGCAGTTCGGCCGCCCGATCATCGACAACCAGGGCGTCGCCTTCCAGCTCGCGGACATGCGCACCCAGATCGACGCCGCGCGGCTGCTGGTGTGGCGCGCCTCCTGGATGGCGGTCAACGGAAAGCCGTTCACCGCCGCCGAGGGCTCGATGTCCAAGCTGTACGCCAGCGAGACCGCGAAGAAGGTCACCGGGCAGGCCATCCAGATCCTCGGCGGCAACGGCTACACCCGTGAGTACCCGGTGGAGCGCATGCACCGCGACGCGGCCATCTACACCATTTTCGAGGGCACGAGCGAGATCCAGCGGCTGGTGATCGCCCGCACGCTGTCGGGAATGCCGATCCGCTGACGCGCGGGACGACGACGCGATCCGGCTCCCGGGGAAGCACTCCCCGGGAGCCGGATCGCGTTGCGGACGGCTCGCCGATCCGGCGTCCGTCACTGCCTCCGTCGCCGCGGGCACGACCGTGCGCCGCCCTAGGGCGCGCCTCCGCTGCTGTGCGCGATGCAGGCCACGTCGATCCGGTCGGCGAGCTTGGCGAGTTCGATCGTCAGCGCGGCGACGGTGTCCTCGTCGAGACCCTCCGCCCCGGCCTCGACGAGATGCAGCCACCGGCCCCCGAGCGTGCGGAGCAGCTTGCTCACGTCCGCCGCGGCCACCTGCAGGGTCCCGCGGTCGTCGACGATCAGGGGCAGGGTCACTTCGCGGTTCACATCCGGGATCGTAGCCGCGCGGCGGTCACGCACCGTGCCAAACCGTGGTGATGTTGCAGAACTCCCGGATTCCGTGCCCGGACAGCTCACGGCCGTATCCGGACCGCTTCACCCCGCCGAACGGGAACCCCGGATGGGACGCGGTCATCCCGTTGACGAACACCCCGCCGGCCTCCAGATCCCGGACGAACCGGTCGACCTCGGCCTCGTCGCGCGTCCAGACGTTGGAACTCAGCCCGAACGGCGAGTCGTTGGCGATGAGGACCGCCGCGTCCAGGTCGGCCGCCCGGTACACGGTCGCCACCGGCCCGAACGCCTCCTCGCGGTGGATGCGCATCTCCCGCGTGACACCGGCCAGGACGGTCGGCGGGTAGTACCAGCCGGGCCCTTCGGGCCGTTCGCCCCCGCACAGCACCTCGGCTCCGAAGCGCCGCGCGTCGTCCACCAGTTCCTCCAGGTCCGACCGCCCCTGTTCGCTCGCCAGCGGGCCGACATCCGTGTCCTCCTCCAGCGGATCCCCGACCTTCAGTGCCGCCATGCCCGCGACGAACCGCTCGACGAACGCGTCGTACACGTCCGTGTGAACGATGAACCGCTTGGCGGCGATGCACGACTGCCCGTTGTTCTGCACACGCGCGGTCACCGCGACCTCGGCCGCTCGGTCGACGTCCGCCGACGGCATCACCACGTACGGGTCGCTGCCGCCCAGCTCCAGCACGGTCTTCTTGATCATCTCGCCGGCGGTGGCGGCGACGGCCCGTCCGGCCGGCTCGCTGCCGGTCAGGGTCGCCGCCTTGACCCGTTCGTCGCGCAGGACGGCGTCCACCGCGCCCGAACCGACCAGCAGGGTCTGGAAGCAGCCCGTGGGGAAGCCCGCCCGGTGGAACAGCTCCTCCAGGTACAGCGCGGTCCGCGGGACGTTCGAGGCGTGCTTGAGCAGCCCCACGTTGCCCGCCATCAGCGCCGGCGCGGCGAACCGCACGACCTGCCACAGCGGGAAGTTCCACGGCATCACCGCGAGCACCGGACCCAGCGGCCGGTACCGGACCACCGCGCGCGAGCCGCCGGAGTCCTTCACGTCGGCGGCGGCCGGCTCCTCGTCGGCGAGCAGCTCCTGCGCGTGCTCGGCGTACCAGCGCATCGCCCGGGCGCACTTCGCCGCCTCGGCCCGCGCCTGCCCGACCGGTTTGCCCATCTCGAGGGTCATGGTCCGGCCGATGTCCCGCTGGTCCTCGTCGAGCAGGTCGGCGGCCCGGTTCAGCATTCGTGCGCGTTCGGGATACGTCGTCGTCCGGTACGTGCGGAAGGTGGCCTCGGCGAGCTGGAGCCGACGTTCCAGCTCCTCCCCGTCCATGGCCGCGTACGTCTCGAGCGTCTCGCCGTTCGCCGGGTTCACCGTCGCGATGGGCATGACCGACCTCCTGGGGAGCTGGCTGTGTTCCGACCTTCGCGCGCCGCACCGGACACCGCAACGCGTACGCGTCCGCTCAGGCGCTCGGTGACGAGTGCTCCGCCAGCCGGTCCAGAAACGCGGCCTGCGCCGTGACGATCAGCTCGCGCGCGCGTTCCAGGCCGTACCAGGCCACCCGGTCCAGTTCAGGGAACTCCCGGGTGCGCCCCGAACGGGGCGGCCACTCCATGGTGAACGTGCCCGGCTCGACGGCGGCCGGGTCGAGATCCGCCTCGACGGCCCACACCGTGACGGTCTTGCCGCCGGTCTGCCGCACCTCGCCGAGCGCGATCGGCTCGCCGTCGGGCGGGGCCAGCCCCAGCTCCTCGCGGAACTCGCGCCGGGCCGCCTCCCAGGCGGGCTCGTCGGACTCGTACTCGCCCTTGGGGACGGTCCACGCGCCGGCGTCCTTCTTCGCGAAATAGGGGCCGCCCATATGACCCAACAGCACCTCCAGGCCCGCTCCGGTGTGCCGGAACAGCAGCAGGCCGGCACTTCGGCGCGCGGTCACGGGCGCACCTGCGGGTGGGCGGCGAGCAGGGTCTCCACCGTGTCCGCCTCCTCGGGTCGCTTGTCCTCGCGGTAGCGCAGCACACGGGCGAAGCGCAGGGTGACGCCGGCCGGGTAGCGGGAGGAGCGCTGCAGCCCGTCGTAGGCGATCTCGACGACGAGTTCGGGCCGGACGGTCACCGCGTACCCGTTCTCCTCGACGGCCAGCCCCCGCAGGTGTTCCGTCTGCCAGGCCAGCATCGCGTCGGTCATGCCCTTGAAGGTCTTGCCGAGCATCACGAACCCGCCGTCCCGCGTACGGGCGCCGAGGTGCAGGTTGGAGAGCTTGCCGGTGCGCCTCCCGTGGCCCCATTCGGCGGCCAGCACCACCAGGTCGAGGGTGTGCACGGGCTTGACCTTCAGCCAGGACGCACCCCGTCGGCCGGCGCTGTAGGGCGCGTCCAGCGCCTTGACGACGACGCCCTCGTGGCCACGGAGCAGCGTCTGCCGGGAGAACTCCTCCGCGGCCTCGACGTCGTCCGGGCCGGACACCAGCGTGCGGCGCACCCGCAGGGGTTCGGGCGTCAGCCGGGCCAGTTCCGCGTGCCGTTCGGTGAAGGGCAGGTCGAGCAGGTCCCGGCCGTCCACGGACAACGCGTCGAAGAAGACGGGGGACACGGGCACCGCCTCCGCGGCCGTCGCCACGTCCACCCGGGAGCCGACCCGTCCGGCGGTCTCCTGGAACGAACGGGGGCGGCCCGCCCCGTCGAAGGCGATGACCTCGCCGTCCAGGATGAACCGCGAACCCGCGAGCTCCCGGGCCGCACGGGTCACCTCGGGCAGGCGGTCGGTGATGTCGTCCAGGGTGCGGGTGTACAGCCGCACGTCGTCGCCGTCGCGGTGCACCTGCACGCGGATGCCGTCCAGCTTCTCCTCCACCGCGCATGCGCCGAGCCTGCCGACCGCCTCGGTGACGGACGACGCGGTGTGCGCGAGCATCGGCTGCACCGGGCGGCCCACGGTGAGCCGGAACGACTCCAGCGCCGCGGGGCCGTCCGCGAGCAGCGCCCGCGCCACCGACTGCAGCGACCCGGCGAGCATCACCGCCCGCCGTACGTCTCCCGGGGGCGCGCCGGTCGCCTGCGCCAGGCCCTCCACGGCGACGGCGTCCAGCGCGCCCTGGCGGACCTCGCCGGTGATCAGGCCGAGCAGGAACCGCTGTTCGTCGGCGGTGGCCGCGCTCATCAACTCGCCCACCAGACGCGCCCGTTCGGCCTGCGATCCGGGGCCCGAGACCGTGCCGAGCTCGGTGAGCAGGGCGTCCGCCTCCCGCACCGAGAGGGTCGGCTCGTCGGCCGGGGCGACCGGGCGGCTCAGCACCTTCCAGCCGACGCCCAGGCGGCCCTGGGGGAGCCGCCCGGCCAGGTACGGGATGACGACGGGGACGTCCTCCGCGTCCGTCTCCCGGAAGAGTTCGGCGAGCAGGGCGATCTTGCGGGAGCGCGCCGGGACGGCGGCGACCTCCCGGGACACGTCGGCGAGCCGGGTCAGCAACATGCAGCCATGGTGCAACGGGGAGCCGGTGACTACACCCCGGCTGCTCCGGCTGTCCCGGTGGACCCGGTGGTCGTGGCCGGCCCGGCTGTCGCGGCGGCCGCGTCGAGGTCCGCCATCAGCAGCTCCCCGTTGATCGCGGCGCCGGCCCGGTAGCCCCGGCTGGCCGCGTTCACGACCTGCTCGGCGAAGCCCGACGCGTTGCCGGCCGCCCACAGGCCGGGCACCGTGGTCAGACCGCGCGCGTCGACCACGGGGTAGGCGCCGAACGGGGTCTGCGTCATCTCGGCGCCGAGCCGGGCCGGCAGATCCGTCTGCGGCACCGCCCGGGGCGCGACGAACAGGACCTCGCGGTCGTGGGCCTCGCCCTCCCCGGGGCCGCCCGCGGCGAGCCGCACGCCGGTGAGCCGGTCGTCCTCCACCACCAGGGCGGCCACCTCGCCGGCGACGACGTCCACTCCGGCCGCGGCCAGTCGGCGCCGGTCCTCGCCGGTCAGCTCCTCCTCGGGCACCGTGTGCAGGAACAGGACCACGTCCTTCGACCACTGGGAGACGACCAGCGCCTGGTGGACGCTCATCGAGGTCGTGGCGAGCACGCCGAACGCCCGGTCGCGGACCTCCCAGCCGTGGCAGTAGGGGCAGTGGAGCACGTCCCGGCCGAAGCGTTCGGCGAGCCCCGCGACGGGCGGCAGTTCGTCCTTCAGGCCGGTCGCCACCACGAGCTGCCGGGCGTGCACCGTCCGCCCGCCCGCCAGCCGGACGGCGAAGCCCTCGCCGCCGTCGACCCGGGTCGCGTCCACCGCGCGGTCGCGCACCAGCCGCACGCCGTACCGCGCGATCTCCTCACGGCCGACGGCCAGGAACTCGGCGGGGGACATGCCGTCCCGGGACAGATAGCCGTGCATGTGCGCGGCGGGCGCGTTGCGCGGCTCGCCCGCGTCGATCACCAGCGTGCCGCGCCGGGACCGTCCCAGGACGAGCGCAGCCGACAGCCCGGCGGCGCCGCCGCCGACGACGATCACTTCGAACTTCTCGGTCACCGTGACCACCTCCGCCGCCACCGTCGCCGCCGGCCGACGCCATTGACAAACGTCTTTGCCGATTCTGCAAAATGGAGACATGACTACCGATGGCGTTCTCGCGGAGGTCGGGCCCAGGCTGCGCCGCATCCGCAAGGAGCGGGAGGTGACGCTCGCGGCGCTGTCCGGCGCGACCGGCATCTCCGTCAGCACCCTCTCGCGGCTGGAGTCCGGGCTGCGCAAGCCCAGCCTGGAGCTGCTGCTGCCGATCGCGCAGGCCCACCAGGTGCCGTTGGACGAGCTGGTCGGTGCGCCCCCGGTCGGCGACCCCCGGGTGCGGGCCAAGCCCCTGGTGCGGCACGGGCGCACCTTCTGGCCGCTGTCCCGGCAGCCCGGCGGACTGCAGGCGTTCAAGGTCTTGGTGCCGCAGCGCGAGGAGGAGCCGGAGCTGCGCACCCACGAGGGCTACGAATGGCTCTATGTGATGTCCGGGCGGTTGCGGGTGGTGCTCGCGGAGCACGACGTGGTGATGACGGCGGGGGAGGCGGCCGAGTTCGACACGCGCGTGCCGCACTGGTTCGGATCGACGGGCGAGGGTCCCGCCGAGTTCCTCAGCCTTTTCGGCCCGCAGGGCGAGCGGATGCACGTGCGGGCGCGGCCGTCGCAGAGGTGACGCACGCAACGGTTCCCCGGAGGGCAAGCGACCGCTTAGTATGCACGGGACCAGGGTCCGACGACGCAGTCCCGTGGAGGCTCCGCATGCAGGCATGGCAGGTGCACGAGAACGGCGAGCCGAGCGAGGTGATGCGGCTCGCGGACGTGGAGCGGCCCACGCCCGGCGACGGCCAGGTCCTGCTCCGGGTGCGCGCCGCGAACATCAACTTCCCGGACGTGCTGATGTGCCGGGGGCACTACCAGGTCCGGCCGCCGCTGCCGTTCACCCCGGGCGTGGAGATCTGCGGCGAGACCGAGGACGGCCGTCGCGTGATCGCCAACCCGGCCCTGCCGCACGGCGGCTTCGCCGAGTACGCCGTCGCGGACGCCGCCGCCCTGCTGCCCGCCCCCGAGTCGCTGGACGACGCCGAGGCCGCCGCCCTGCACATCGGCTACCAGACCGGCTGGTTCGGCCTGCACCGAAGGGCGCGCATCGAAGCGGGCGAGACGCTCCTCGTCCACGCCGCCGCCGGAGGCGTCGGCAGCGCGGCCGTGCAGCTCGGGAAGGCGGCGGGCGCGACCGTCATCGGCGTCGTGGGCGGCGCCGAGAAGGCGGCCGTCGCCCGGGAGCTCGGCTGCGACACGGTGATCGACCGGCGGGCCGAGGACGTCGTCGCCGCCGTGAAGGAGGCCACCGGCGGCCGGGGCGCCGACGTGATCTACGACCCGGTCGGCGGCGAGGCCTACACGCAGTCCGCGAAGACCGTCGCCTTCGAGGGCCGGATCGTGGTCGTGGGCTTCGCGAGCGGGACCATCCCGAACCCCGCGCTGAACCACGCGCTGGTGAAGAACTACGCGATCCTCGGCCTGCACTGGGGCCTGTACAACACGAAGAACCCGAAGCTGGTCCAGCACTGCCACGAGCAGCTCACCGACCTGGCCGCCCGGGGCGCGATCAAGCCGCTGATCAGCGAGCGCACACCGCTCGACGGAGCCGCCGCCGCCGTGCAGCGGGTCGCCGACGGCGTGACCACCGGCCGGGTCGCCGTCGTACCGCAGAACGGAGCCGCCGTATGACCGACGCAGCCGAACTCCAGCGCCGCACAGCGCAGTTGCTGGCCGACCACCCGCCCGCCACGACCGGCCGGACGGAGTTCCTCGAGGCCCGCTTCGACGCGGGGCTCGCCTGGGTGCACTACCCCGAGGGCCTCGGCGGCCTCGGCGCCCCCCGCTCCCTCCAGGCCGTCGTCGACGCCGCACTGGAGGCCGCCGGCGCCCCCGACAACGACCCCCGGCGCATCGGCATCGGCCTCGGCATGGCCGCTCCGACGATCCTGAAGTACGGCACCGACGAGCAGAAGCGGCGGTTCCTGCGGCCGCTGTGGACGGGCGAAGAGGTCTGGTGCCAGCTGTTCAGCGAGCCCGGCGCCGGCTCCGACCTGGCCGCGCTCGGCACGCGCGCCGTCCGCGCGGACGACGGTGACTGGGTCGTCAACGGGCAGAAGGTGTGGACCTCCAGCGCGCACGTCGCCCGCTGGGCCATCCTCATCGCCCGCACCGACCCGGACGTGCCCAAGCACGCGGGCATCACCTACTTCCTCTGCGACATGACCGACCCGGGTGTCGAGGTGCGCCCGCTGCGCCAGATCACCGGCGAGGCCGAGTTCAACGAGGTCTTCCTCACCGAGGTGCGCATTCCCGACGCGCGCCGCCTCGGCGAGGTCGGCGAGGGCTGGCGGGTCGCGCAGACCACGCTGAACAACGAACGCGTCGCCATCGGCGGCATGCGACTGCCCCGCGAGGGCGGCATGATCGGCCCGGTCGCCAGGACGTGGCGCGAACGGCCCGAACTGCGCACCCACGACCTGCACCAGCGGCTGTTGAAGCTGTGGGTCGAGGCCGAGGTGGCCCGCCTCACCGGCGAACGCCTGCGCCAGCAGCTCGCGTCGGGCCAGCCCGGCCCCGAGGGCGCCGGCATGAAGCTCGCCTTCGCCCGTCTGAACCAGGAGATCAGCGGCCTGGAGGTGGAACTGCGCGGCGAGGAAGGCCTGCTGTACGACGACTGGACGATGCGCCGCCCCGAGCTCGTGGACTTCACCGGCCGCGACGCCGGGTACCGCTACCTGCGCTCCAAGGGCAACAGCATCGAGGGCGGGACCAGCGAGGTCCTGCTGAACATCGTCGCCGAGCGCGTCCTGGGCCTGCCGTCCGAGCCGCGCACCGACAAGGACGTCGCCTGGAAGGACCTCGCCCGATGAGCACACAGCCGGATCTTCTCTACACCGAAGAGGAAGAGGCGCTGCGGTCGGCGGTCCGGGACCTGCTGACCGACCGGCTCGACCCGGCGGGCGTCATCGCGCGGACCGAGTCGGACGCCCCGCACGACGTCTCCCTGTGGAAGACGCTCACCGGCGACATGGGCCTCGCCGGGCTGCTGATCCCGGAGGAGCTGGACGGACAGGGCGCCACCCACCGGGAGGCCGCCGTCGTCCTCGAGGAACTGGGGCGGGCGGTCGCGCCCGTGCCCTATCTGACGAGCGCGGTGGTGGCCACCGAGGCCCTGCTGGAGTGCGGCGCCGACGACCTGCTCGCGGGGCTGGCGTCGGCGACCACGGTCGCAGCGCTCGCCGTGGGGCTGCACAGCGCGCCCGGCGCCGCCTTCCCGGCCGTACGACTCGAGAACGGGCTGCTGTCCGGCGAGCTGACCGGCATCGCCGACGCCGTGGCCGCCGACCTGCTGCTGGTGCCCGCGGACGACGGCGGCCTGTACGCGGTCGATGCCTCGGCCGCGACGGTCACCCCGCAGGTGTCGTTCGACCTCACCCGGCCCCTCGCGACCGTCACGCTCTCCGGGGTCGCGGCCGGGCGTCGGCGCGGCGACGCCGCACCCGCCGTGCGGCGGGCCCTGCGGGCCGGGGCGGGACTCCTCGCCTCCGAGCAACTCGGGCTGGCCGAATGGGCGTTGACCGAGACCGTGCGCTACCTGAAGGAGCGCAAGCAGTTCAACCGGTCCGTCGGCGGCTTCCAGGCCCTCAAGCACCGTCTGGCGCAGCTGTGGCTGGAGGTCGTCAACCTCCGGGCCGCCGCCCGCGCCGCGGCCGACGCGCTGGCGAACGGCGAGGACGCCGACCTCGCGACGGCCGTCGCGCAGGCCTACGCGGCGGCGGTCGCCGTGCGCGCCGCCGAGGAGGCTCTGCAACTGCACGCCGGCATCGGCATGACCTGGGAGCACCCCGTCCACCTGTGCCTCAAGCGGGCCAAGGCCGACTCGATCGCGTACGGCACCGCGGGCGCCCACCGGGCCGCCGTCGCCGAACTCGTCGACCTGCGGGCCCCCTGACCCCGGCCGTCACCCGGTGAAAGCCCGCCCCAGGGGCACTCCAGGGGCGGGCTTCTGCGTGACACCACTCCTTCGGCGGACGGGCAAGCCACCCAGACGAAACCTTCCTTACGCCACACTTACGGCCGAACGCTGTGAAAACGGACGTGGAGGAGGTCGGCGGTGGCCGTTTCGATTTCGGTGGTGCTGTTGCTGCTCGTTCTGGCGGTGATCTTCATGCGCAACGGCGGACTGAAGGTCTCGCACGCCCTGGTCTGCCTGCTGCTCGGATTCCTCCTGGCCGGCACCAGCATGGCCCCCACCATCGCCGGCGGCCTCACGGCGACGGCCGACATCGTCGGAGGCCTCCGGCCGTGAGGCTCCGTGGCGCCGGGATCACCGGGTGCGTCCGGTGATCCCGGTGATCCCGGGTCAGCTGACGAAGACCCCGACGCCGTTCGCCACGGGCCGCTCCGCCCCGTCGGAGGGATGGTTGCGGACCGTGACGCGGGCGGCCGCGCCCGGCGGACGGGCCACCAGGGTCGAGGACCCGCCGCCGTCCAGACCGAAGCCCTCCGTCGCCCCGAGGCCCCTGAGAGCGGCGGCGACCTCGGCGATCGTCAGGCCCCTGCGGTACCGGGCGGCGCCGTCCAGCGCGAACAGGAAGACCCGCCGTCCCCCGTCGCCGATGCCGACGGCCGTGCGCACCGCGGAGACCGACGTGTCGAGACCGGCGAGCGGCCGGCCGCCCGACAGGACCGGAATGCCGCCCACGGCGAAGCCGTAGGCCGACCCCGACGCGGACCTCAGCGCGTAGCGCACCGCCACCCGTTGCCCCACGATCAGCCTCCGCAGCCGCTGGGCGCCCGCCTCCCGTCCGACGAGGACCGTGCTGCCGGCGGCGATCGCGCCGCTGCCCGGCGTGACCGAGGCCGACACGACCCGGCCCCTGCGCACGGTGACCTCGTAGGCGCCGGTGCTGCAGGGCGCGGCCCGCGCGGTGTCCGAGCCGCAGGCGGCCCGGCGGCGCGAGACGCTGCCCCAGTCCGCGGTGTACGCGCCGACCGAGTTCTCCGGCAGCGCATACTGGTTGACGCCGCCCAGCGGCATGCGCCGGCCCGCGGCGGTGTACCAGCCGTCGAGGGTCAGACTGTCCAGCCTCGCCCTGCCGTCGGCGCCGACGCCGACCACGGCCCTGGTGTCCGTGCCCCGCGGCGGCGCGGGGCCGAACCGCTGCGCGTCCGGGACCGCGCCCTTCAACGCCCTTCCGCCGGCGACCGCCGGACCGACGCTCGCCCCGGTCGCCGCCACCCCCGGGTGCTGCGCCTCGGTGATGTCGAAGAAGTCGCCGTTGACGCCGGCGACCGCCTTCTGCCGGCCGGCCAGCGAGGAGACGGTCGCGCGGGCGGCCATCGCCCCCGGGTACAACAGACCGAGGCGCACGCGGGAGTCGGCGAGGTCGACGCCGAGCACATGTGCACGCGCCGTGCCGGCGGCCGCGACCAGGTCGTACTGACGGTACGTCACGCCCGGTGCCACGCCGGTCCAGGTCGCGGCGTCGGCCGGGGCCGTTCCCGCGAGCGTCGCACCGGCCACGACGGCCAGGGCGACGAACAGCGCCGGACACTTCCGGCGCGGAGGCGTTCCGGCCGCCCTGGAACGTTTTTGTCGACGCGTCACAGGCCCCCCTGTCTGATTCCGGCCGTCACTCTCCCACGACCTGCGGGAACGACCCGCGGGAGGTGAGCGGGGAGTCCACGAGAACGGGTGAGGAAAGGCACGATTCCGAGTGGCTCGATCCGTGGTCCGGCCGCGCCGCGGAAGCCTTTGTGCTATCGCCCCTGTCCCGCCCACCCGCCTCGCCCGGCCCTCACCCGCCCGGCCCTCACCCGCCCCGCCCTCACCGGTCCCGCCCGACCTCCCGGCACGGCGCCGGGCCCGGCGTCTGACGCGCAGCCCCGTCCGGTCAGGAGCCGTAGGGCGTGAAGTGGGTCGGGGCGTGGTCGATCGGCAGGTCCGGACGCCACACGGTGAGGGACTGGGCGCTGCACTCGAACAGGGACGGCGGCAGACGGTCGAGGGAGTACCAGCGCCAGTCGCCGACGCTCTCGTCCGGTTGGTCGGCCGGCTCGCCCTCCCAGCGGGTCACCACGGCGCCCACCGTCATCCGCACGATGCCGCCGGCCTCGTCGAGCAGCGTGCCCAGCAGCCGGACGTCCGACGGGGCGGCCCGCAGCCCGGTCTCCTCGCGCAACTCCCTGACGACCGTGTCCCGCAGGGACTCGCCGGGCTCCACCGTGCCGCCGGGCAACTCCCACGTGCCCCGGCGGTGGCGGCCGAGGAGCAGCCCGCGGGGGCCGTGCACGATGGCGCCGACGCCGATCGCGGCGTGCGCTGCGGGCGGCCCGCCGCCGCGGGGGCGGGCGCAGACGCGCGGGGGGCGCCGTGCCCGCACCAGGCGGTAGCCGGTCCGGCCCGCGGGGCCGGGCGGGTTCGCGGGGCCGGGCGGGTTCGCGGGGCCGGACGTGCGCAGGGTGGCCGTCTCCTCGACGCGCAGCCCGTGTTCGGCGAGCAGCGTCTCCCATGTGCCGGGCGCGGGCGTCGCCGGCCGAGCCGTCGTCGAAGCCGTCGTCGGGACCGTCGGCGGGCCGTCGTCCGGTACGGAGAGGCACAGGACTCCTCCGGGTGCGAGCGCGGTCGCCAGCGAGGGTGCCAGCAGGCGCAGTTCGCCGGACGGGACGCCGCCCGCGGAGTAGATCACGTCGTAGGGCTCGGCCGTCCGCAGATGTGCGTCGAGGGTGGCGTGGAAGAGCCGCAGCCCGGGCAGGGACCCGTAGGCGGCGCGGGCCCGCCCGATCGCGTCCGCCGCCGGGTCGACGGCGTCGACGACGGCGCCGTGCTCCCGCACGAGCCGGGCGGCGCGACGGGCCGTTCCGCACCCGAGATCCAGCACGCGCCGCCCCGTCAGCTCGCCCAGGAACGCCTCGGCGGGTTCCCGGGCGGGCAACTCCCGTTCGAACGGCGGCCCTTCCGAGTCCGGGTCCACGAAGTCCCGTGCGCCGCGGGCGTCGGAGTGGGGCATGGACGGGACCTCCTGAGGCGGACGACGATCACCGGACCCCACGATTCTTACCGGACGCTCCGACGGCCAACCCCGGCCCCGGGGCGGCTCAGTGCACGGGATGCTTGCTGAGGACGGACACGCGGTTGAAGGCGTTGATGGTGACGGCCACCCAGATCACCGCCGATATCTGGTCGTCGGTGAGCGCCGCGCGGGCGTCGGCGTACGCGGCCTCCTGTGCGGCGGCGTCGGCCGGCCGGGTGGTCGCCTCCGCCAGCGCCAGGGCGGCCCGTTCCAGGGGAGTGAAGAGGCCGGTGTCCCGCCAGGCGGCGAGGACGCCCAGCCGCCGGGTGTCCTCGCCCGCGCGCAGCGCCGCCCTGGTGTGCACGTCGAGGCAGTAGGCGCAGCCGTTGAGCTGGGAGACGCGCAGGTTGACGAGTTCCACGACGGTGCGCTCCAGGCCGGCCTCGGCGGCGGTCGCCCGCACCGCCTCGGACGTCTGGACCAGCGCGTGGTAGGCCTTGGGGCTCTGCTTGTCGATGAAGATCCGTCCAGTCATGGTCGACCATCTTGGTCGCACCGCGGTCGTCGTGCGCGGCCGGCCCGGACTTCGGCACGACCGGTCCGTACCAGACCCTTGACACGCGCATTGCTCACTTCTTAAATCACGTAGTGAACTAAGCCCTCGTCAGGGCCGGTTCGCATACCCCCACCCGGTCGGCACGGCTTTCGGCGCCCGCTGCTCCCTCGCGTTCCCTTCGCGGCCCCCGTGGCTCGCGATTGTCTGTCATGCGCACGCCGTGCCGCCCCCTTCTGCCTCATGAAGGGAGAGTCATGAACTCTCCGCGCCCGACCCGGCGCCTGCTGGTCTCCCTCGCCTCGCTCATGGCCTTCGCCGCGCTGTCCGCCCTGCCGGCGCACGGCGCGTCTCCGCCCGCGGCGGAATCCGCTGGACGCTCCGTCGGGGCCCCCGCGTCCCGGGCGGCGGCGGCCGTCACGTTCTCCGACGACTTCGACGGGCCGGCGGGCGCGGCCGTGGACGGGGCGAAATGGCAGACCGAGACCGGTGACAACGTCAACAACCACGAGCGGCAGTACTACACCGCGGGCAACCGCAACGCCGCCCTCGACGGACAGGGCCACCTGGTGGTCACCGCGCGGCGGGAGAATCCCGGCAACTACGCCTGCTGGTACGGGCGGTGCGAGTACACCTCCGCCCGCCTGAACACGGCCGGCCGGTTCACCACGACGTACGGCCGCGTCGAGGCCCGGATGAAGATCCCACGCGGCCAGGGCATGTGGCCCGCGTTCTGGATGCTCGGCGACGACATCGGCCGGGTCGGCTGGCCCGACTCGGGCGAGATCGACGTCATGGAGAACGTGGGCTTCGAGCCGTCCACGGTGCACGGGACGCTGCACGGCCCGGGCTACTCGGGCTCCGGCGGCATCGGCGCCGGGTACGCCCTGCCCGGGGGGCAGGCGTTCGCCGACGCCTTCCACACCTTCGCCGTCGACTGGAGCCCGAACGCGATCACCTGGTCCGTCGACGGCGCCGTCTACCAGCGGCGCACCCCCGCCGACCTGGGCGGACGTCGATGGGTCTTCGACAAGCCCTTCTTCCTGATCCTCAACCTCGCGGTCGGCGGCTACTGGCCCGGCGACCCCGACGGCGGCACGGTGTTCCCGCAGCAGCTCCTCGTCGACTACGTCCGCGTCAGCACCGACACCGCCCAGCCGGCCGCCGGCCGGATCACCGGGATCGGCGGCAAGTGCGTGGACGTGGCCGGGGCCGACCCCGCCGACGGCACGGCCGTGCAGCTGTACGACTGCAACGGCACCGCCGCCCAGCAGTGGTCGGTGGGAGCCGACGGCACGATCCGCGCGCTCGGCAAGTGTCTGGACGTCGCCTCGGGCGGCACGGCGGACGGCACCCCCGTCCGGCTCTGGGAGTGCAACGGCACCGCCGCCCAGCAGTGGGCCCTCCCCGCCGCGCGGGACGTCGTCAACCCGCAGGCGAACAAATGCCTGGACGCCGCGGGCGGAGCCTCCGCCAACGGCACCCGGCTGCAGATCTGGACCTGCACAGGCGCCGCCCAGCAGAAGTGGACGGTGACCCGATGACCACGAGGCGCCCGGACGGCAGCGCGGCACGCGGCGCACCGGGCGCGGCGGCCCGGAGCTTCCGCCCGGTCGCCCGGCCCTGACGCCCCGCACCCACCCGCACCCGGCCGACGAGGGGCCGCCCGCGATCACGGACCGGGGCGGCCCCTCGTCACTGCCGGCGACGGATCAGACCGCCGGAGCCTCCTCGGGCAGCACGTGGCCGCCGGTCTTGTCCGTGCTCAGGCACAGGGAGCAGACGACCGCGTCGTGGGTCCGGCAGGCGGCCACGTCGGGGCGCTCGTAGGGCTGCCGGCAGACGTGGCAGTCGTACGTCGTCGCCGCCGGGTTGCCGTCGGCGTCGAGCAAGGCCTCGTCGATGCCGTCCTCCGTACGGCGAAGGTAGTACCTGCCCTTGGTGACGGCGGCCATGAACGGCGTGAGGACGAACGCGATGACGGCCGCGGCGACGGGGGAGTACGGCTGGAGCGTGTCGCCGAGGGCGTGGAAGTACATCGCGATGGAAAGACCGGACGCGGCGACGAAGGCGACGACGCCCACCGGGTTCACGGCGTGCAGCATGCCGCGCCGGAACTCCGGCTGCAGAGGCGAGAGTTTCAACAGGTACTTGTTCACGCCGATGTCGGTGGCGACGGTGACCACCCAGGCGATGGCGCAGTTCGAGTAGAAGCCGAGGATGTCGTTGAGGAAGCTGAACATGTCGGCTTCCATCAGGGCCAGCGCGAAACCGAGGTTGACCAGGACGAAGACCATACGGCCGGGGTAGTGCCGGGTGACGCGGGTGAAGGAGTTGGTCCAGGCCAGCGAGCCGGAGTACGCGTTGGTCACGTTGATCTTGATCTGGCTGATCACGACGAGTGCCACGGCCAGCGGCACCACGAGCCAGGACGGCATCATCGCGTCGAACGCGCCCTTGAACTGCTGGATCGGCTCGGGAGCGGCGTCCGCGCCGACCCGGGCGATGACGTACACGGCGAGGAAGACGCCGATGGCCTGCTTGAGCGCGCCGAGGATCACCCAGCCGGGTCCGGCCATGATGACTGCGGTCCACCAACTGCGCTTGTTCGCGTCGGTCTTGGGCGGCATGAAGCGCAGGTAGTCGATCTGCTCGCCGATCTGCGCGATGAGCGAGAGGCACACGCCCGCGCCCAGCAGCACGGACGCGGTGTCGACCCCGCCCTCGCCGTCGGTGCCGGCGTAGGCGAGGAAGCGGTCGACGGTGCCGGGGTCGGTGGCGACCAGGTAGACCAGCGGGCCGACCATCAGCAGCAGCCAGACCGGCGTCGTCCACACCTGGAGTTTGCTGAGCGCCTTCATGCCGTAGATCACCAGCGGTATCACCATCAGCGTGGAGACCAGGTAGCCCAGCCACAGGGGGAGTCCGAGTCCCAGTTTCAGGCCCTGGGCCATGATCGAGCCCTCGAGGGCGAAGAAGATGAAGGTGAAGCTCGCGAAGATGACGCTGGTCAACACCGAGCCGTAGTAGCCGAATCCGGAGCCGCGGGTGATCAGGTCCAGATCGATGTTGTAGCGGGCGCCGTAGTAGGCGAGCGGGAAACCGGTGACGAAGATGACGACCGCCGCGACGGCGATCGCGACGAGCGCGTTGCCGGTGCCGTGGGCGAGTCCGATGCCGGCGCCGATGGAGAAGTCGGCCATGTAGGCGATGCCGCCGAGGGCGGTCGTCGCGACGACCATGGGGGTCCAGCGGCGGTAACTGCGGGGCGCGAAACGGAGGGTGTAGTCCTCCAGGGTCTCCTTCGTCGCCTGACTCGTGGGGGACGTCGGCCGGGCCGCGGTGGGGGATGACTCGGTGGTCGTCATGATCAGCCCTTCGAGAGCCGGGGCGGGAATCCCCGGACTGCGGAGGCGGTGGACGAGCGGGACGGTGCCTTTGCGTGTTCGACCGGATGCTAGGAACGGCGTGTTTCCCGCGGTCCCTCGGACGGTGAACGGCAGGTTGCCGCACTCGCCGCACAGGAACGCCGAGTCGAGCCACCGGCACGGCCGTCGGACGGCGTTGAGCGGCCCGGACCCGGCCTGCCGTCGTCCCGCACGGGGTAGCGGAACAGAGATCACGACCTCGGGAACGTACGGAATGCATGAGGAGAACGGTATGCACGAGACGAAGGAGACGGACCGGGCCGAAGCGGCGGCCCGTCCGGAGTCACGACCGGGCAGGCGTGCGGTGCTGGCCCTCGGCGCGGGCGCGGGGGCCGCGCTGGCGACCGTGCCGTCGGCCTCCGCGCACGCCGCGACGCCGCCCGCACGGGGTCCGGCGCCCGGCGGTCCCGCGTTGTCGCGGCGGTTGCGCGACCTGGAGCGGCGGTACTCCGCGCGGCTCGGCGTCTTCGCCCTCGACACCGCCACGGGGCGTACCGCGGAGTACCGCGCGGACGAGCGCTTCCCCCTGTGCTCGGTGTTCAAGACGCTCGCCGCGGCGGCGGTCCTGCGCGACCTCGACCACGACGGCGCGTACCTCGCCCGGCGGATCCACTACACCGAAAAGGACGTCACGGACGCCGGGTACGCGCCGGTCACCGGCCTGGCCGAGAACATCGCGGGCGGTCTGACCGTCGAGGAACTGTGCGCAGCCGCCGTGTCCGAGAGCGACAACGGGGCGGCGAACCTTGTGCTGCGCGAGCTGGGCGGGCCGACCGCGATCACCCGCTTCTGCCGCTCGCTCGGGGACCGGACGACCCGGCTCGACCGGTACGAGCCCGCGCTGAACTCGGCGGAGCCGTGGCGGCGCACCGACACCACGCGGCCACGCGCGATCGGGCTGACCTACGCGCGTCTCGTGCTCGGCCGGGCTCTGGAGTCCGCGGACCGACGGCGGCTGACCGGATGGCTGATCGCCAACACCACCAACACCGAACGCTTCCGGGCCGGCCTGCCCGACGACTGGACGCTCGCCGACAAGACGGGGGGCGGGCAGGCGTACGGGGTCGCCAACGACGTGGGCGTGGTCTGGCCTCCCGGGCGGCCGGCCCTCGTCCTGGCGGTCCTGTCGACCAAGCACGATCCTGCGGGGCCCACGGACAACCCCCTGGTGGCCAAGGCCGCCGCGCTGACGGCGGCGGCCCTCACCTGACCCCCGGCCGCCACCCCGGCGTTCGACGTTCCGCGTAACCCGCCCCGGCGTCCGGGCGTCCCGCGTTCGCCGTTCCGGCGTCGGGCGTTCGGCGTACCGGTGTCGGGGCGTCAGGGCGTGCCGTGTCCGGGCGTTCCGCCGTTCTGGCGTTCCGGCGTTTCGTGTCGAGCTTCAGTGGGGGTGTGCGGTGTGTGGGACGCCCGGGTGGCCGGCTTCGCGGTCCGGGGCCGTCCCGGCCTGCGAATGCGAACGCGGATGCGGTGGCCGGTCTTTCGGGTTTCCGGCTCGGGTGAGCGGGGGGTCGGTCGGGCAGCCGCCGTGCCCTGAGCCACTCCCGTGTCCGCCGTGTTCGCCGTGACCCTCGTGACCCTTGTGGCCGTCGTCACCGGTGGGTTCGGGGTCTTCGGGTTCGGGGTCCTTTACAGGTGGGGTGGGTTCCGGCGTGCCGTCCGGGTCATCGTCCGGCGGCGGTGACTCCTGCGGGGCTTCCGTCGAGGGCTCGTCCGCCGGAGCGGGCGTGGGGAGTGCCGTGGGGTCCGCGGCGGACGCGGGCCGCCGCGCGGCCGGTTCGGCCGCGTCGGCGCCGCCGCGCGGTGCGGCGACGGCCACCGGCCCGGGCGGGCCGGCTACCGGCACATCGGCCTCCCGCACCGACGTGCCGGGGCTCTCGGCCCGCGCCGCGGTCGGTGACGGCGGAGGCGACGACACCGCCGTCCCCGTCACCGGGCCCTCGTCGACCGGAGCTTCGGCCACCGGTGCCCCGCTCGCCGACGGGTGGGGCGCCGGCGCGGAGTCCGTCCAGCCGAGGACGAGACACACCACGGCGGCGCCCACCACGAGCGCGCCCGCCGTCGCCGCCGTGGGCGTCCTGGCGCCGGTGGACACGGCATGACGCATCCCGTGCAGCAGGCCCGCACCGTGGCCGCCGACCGCGCCCGTCACGCCGGCCGATGCCGCGGTGAAGACCGGCAGGAACCTGGCGGTGCCGCCCAGGGCGAGGACGAGCAGGGCCGGGCCGACGACAGCGGGCAGCCGGTCGTTGGCGCGCATCAGCGCGGCGAGCGACGCACGGCACGCGTCGCAGGTGTCCACGTGCCCGAGCAGCCGCTCGCTCTGGCGCGCGGTCGCGGCGCCACGCACGTACGCCGGCATCCTGGCCCAGTGGACCTGGCACGCGGGGTCGTCCGGAGCGCCGGTCTGCGCCCGCAGGAAGGCCTGGCGCATGCCTTCCCGCGCCCGGTGCAGGAGGACGGCCGTCGCGCCGTCCTTCGTGCCGAGCTGCGGCCCGATCGCCGCCAGCGGCTGCCCCTCGGCCTCCGCCAGCCACAGCGCCTTCACCCAGCGCTCGGGCAACTGGCCGAGCACCCGGACCACCAGGTCCACGCCGGCCACCCGCTCGGCCGGATCCTCCCCGTGCGTGCCCGTCTCGGCCCGGTCCTGGGCCTGCGCCTGTGGGTCGCTCGGGGTCTCGCGCGCCGTGCTCCCGGACGCGATCGCGAGATGCCGCACCGTCGTCCTCAGGTAGGCCGGCACATTGTCGATCTCGTGCCCCGCGGCCAGCCGGCGCCACACGCGGAAGTGGGCCTCGGCGACGAGGTCCTCGGCGGTCCAGGTGTTCCTGGTGAGCGAGCGGGCGTACGCGACGAGCCGCGGCTGCTGCTCGGCGTAGACGCGCGCGTACTCGGCGGTGGCGGCAGCGGCGGCGTCGGTGGTGGCGCCGGTGGCGGCGGAGGGCGGGGCGGGCACCGTGGGAGACCTGTCGGTCATGGAGGAACGCTCCAGTTGCCGGGCGAGGGGCGGAAGGCTCCGCGGAGGGCTGGCTGTCTGACCCTAGATGCCAGAACTTTCAACTAAAGTTGCGATCGGCGGAAGATGTGACTCACCTCACGACGCGGCGCGGACGCGGCGCACGGGCCCAGCCGAGCAGCATCGTCGAGCAGACCGCGGCAAAGGCGCACCAGGTGGACACGAACTCCAGCCGCCACAGCGCGAAGCACCCCGCCGCGCCCACGGCGACCACCGCCCCGAGGGCCCGCAGCCGGCGGTCGCCCGACAGGAGCAGCGCACCGACCGTGGCCACCAGATAGCCCGCGATCAGGACGGGCTGGTACGGCAGGTCGACGAGGTAGCCGACCCGGTGGTCGCGGATCTCGGCGGTCACCGGACCTGCGGCGATGCCGTGAGCGAGCGGCACGGCGGTCGCCACGCCGACGGCCAGCGTGAACGCGACGCCGCGCCGGGCGGACGGCGGGGCCGCGCACCACACCCCCGCGGGCACCCACACCGCCAGCAGCGGCAGCGCGATCACGGTCCAGGCGACGGTGGCGGCTCCGCTTCCCCCGCCCGCGTCCCAGACGAAGGCCTCCACGATCTGGTGCGCCCCGAGGAGCAGGGGCAACGCGGCCAGCGGAAGGTCCCGGCGGCGGCGAACCCGGGCCACGGCGACCCCTCCGAGGGCGAGCAGTCCAGCCCCCGCCACCAGATCGGCCGTCGCACTCCAGCACATCGCGTCCCCAGGGGTTCGACCGTCGTCCGCCTCCGTTGCTCCGTGCATGCCACGCTACGTCCGGTTCCGGCAACGCACCCGCAGGAGCGGCGTTAGGCTGCCGGGGACGGGTAGGGGCTGCGGTGGGGGCCGTTCGGGAGAAGGCGGCGTCCGGCGTGCCGCACGGTCGCCGGGGACACGCCGGCGCACAGCGAAGGAGGCCGCGGGTGGTGAACGCCCCGCAGACAGCCGGAGGATTCGGGCTGCCGCACGGCGGGACCGCAGTGCTGGAAGTGACCTCGCTGCCCGGCCGGCCCGGCATCCGGGCCCGGGGCGAGATCAGCTCGGTCACCCGCACGCCGTGGGAAGAGGCCCTGGCGGGCCTGGCCCGGCGGCACGCCGACGTGTCGTACGTGGAGCTGTCGGAGGTCGGGTTCGTGGACGTGGCCGGAGTCGCGGCGCTGGCTGTCACGGCCCTGGGCCTGCCGGGGGGCCGGGTGGTCGTCGAGCATCCGCCGCCGCAGGTTTCGAGGGTGCTGAGCCTGTTCTGGCCGGGCCTGCACCGGATCGAGGTGTCGCCGCGATGAGCACGGTCGCGATCCACGAGTCGTTCGAGCACCCCGCGCTGTTCTACCGCTCCGCGCGGGAGTACGTGGACCGGACGGTGTCGTTCGTCCAGGAGGGCCTGGACGTCGGAGAGCCGGTGGCGGTGGCCGTGCCCGGACCCAACCTCGAGCTGATCAGGGAGGCCCTCGGCGCGGACGCGCGAGCCGTCCTCCTGCTGGACATGACCGAGGCGGGCCGCAACCCGGGCCGGATCATTTCCAAGGTGCTCCGCGGATTCGCCGACGGCCACCGGAACGGCCGGGTGCGGATCATCGGCGAGCCGATCTGGCCGGGCCGCAGCGCCCTGGAGTACCCCGCGTGCGCCCAGCACGAGGCGCTGATCAACCCGGCCTTCGCGGGCCGCGCGGTGACCGTCCTGTGCCCGTACGACGAGACCGGCCTGGACGAGGAGGTGCTGGCCGACGCGCGGATCACCCACCCGACCGTGCTGAGCGGCGACGCGGAGGCGGCGAGCGACGCCTACGACTGGCGTTCCGTCGTCGCCCGCTACAACCGGCCGCTGCCGCCCGCGCCGGACGCCGCGGAGTTCGCCTTCGGCGCGCAGGAGCTCGCCGCGGCCCGCGCCTTCGCGGTCGACCGCGCCGGACGACTGGGCCTGGCGGGGCAGCGGCTGACCGACGCCGAGCTGGCGGTGGCGGAGCTGACGACCAACAGCGTGGTGCACGGCGGAGGCCGCGGAACGCTCGCGGTCTGGGCGGACGGGGGACAGGTCGTGTGCGAGGTCCGGGACGCGGGCCGGATGATCGACCCGCTGGCCGGCCGCAGGCCGCCCGAGCACGGTCAGATCGGCGGCCGGGGCCTGTTGCTCGTGCACTACGTGGCCGACCTGGTGCGGGTGCACACCGCCGACGACGGGACGACCGTCCGCTTCTACCTCGACCGCGTCGGCCGTCCCGGCGGTGCCGACCCCGTCGGTCGCGTCGACGGCGTCGGCCGCGTGGGTCGCTGAGGGCGCGTCCGCTCCGCCGCCCCCCCCGGGCCCGCTGCGACGACCGCGGCGGGCCCTTCCGTGCCGCGACGCAGCCGGGTGAAGCCTGAAGCGCCGTCAGCTCCACGGGGCATGCATGTGGTCTCCGCCGTATCCGGCCGGGTCGGCGGACACGACGCGCTGGAGGCGAGAGTGATGAACGAACGAGCCGGACAGGCCGGTCCCCCCACCCTCAGGGTCCCGGTCCTCATCGTCGGCGGCTCCCTGGTGGGCCTGGCGACCTCGCTGTTCCTCGGACGGCTGGGGGTACCGCACCTGCTGGTGGAGCGCCACGCCGGCACCTCCATCCATCCGCGCGGACGTGGCAACAACGTCCGCACGATGGAGCTGTTCCGGGTGGCGGGCGTGGAGCGGGGGATCCAGGACGCGGCGGCCACGCTGGCCGACAACCACGGCATCCTGCAGGCGCCCACCCTCGTCGGCGACGCCGGCGAATGGCTGTTCCGGGACATCGACCCGGGTGGCGGCCTGGCCCGCTTCAGCCCCAGCTCCTGGTGCCTGTGCAGCCAGAACGACCTGGAGCCGGTGCTGCTCGACCACGCCCGACGACTCGGCGGCGATCTGCGGTTCTCCACCGAGCTCATGTCGTTCGAGGCCGACGCCCACGGCGTCGGCGCGGTGGCCAAGAGCCGTGAGACCGGTGAGCACCTCGCCATCCGCGCGGACTACCTCGTCGCCGCCGACGGCCCGCGCAGCCCCGTCCGGGAGCAGCTCGGCATCGGGCAGAGCGGCCCCGGAGACCTGTTCCACAACGTCAGCCTCACCTTCCGCTCCCGCGCTCTGGCCGATGTCGTGGGCGACCGACGGTTCATCGTCTGCTACCTGACGAGTCCGGACGCCGACGGCGCCCTGCTGCCCGTGGACAACCGCGAGAACTGGGTCTTCCACGCCCCCTGGCACCCCGAACACGGCGAGACGCTCGAGGAGTTCACCGACGAGCGGTGCGTCGAGCACATCCGCCGCGCGGTCGGGGTCGCCGACCTCGACGTGGAGATCACCGGCAAGGCGCCCTGGCACGCCGCCCAGCGCGTCGCCCGCAGCTACCGTTCGGGCCGGGTGTTCCTGGCCGGCGACTCGGCGCACGAGATGTCGCCGACCGGGGCGTTCGGCTCCAACACCGGCATCCAGGACGCGCACAACCTCGCCTGGAAGCTGGCCGCCGTGCTCGACGGCTGGGCGGGAGACGAGCTGCTCGACACCTACGACGCCGAGCGCCGTCCCGTCGCGGAGGCCACCAGCGCCCGGGCCGCCGCCCGGTCCGCCGAGCACAGCCACCCGGGCTTCGCCCCGCCCCCCGGCTCCGCGGGCGGCCCGCAGCGCGGCATCCTGAACGTGGCCCTCGGCTACCGCTACCCGCAGGGCGCCGTCGTCGGCGCCGACGACACGGTCCCGGTCGTCCCGGAAGGCCTCGATCTGAGCGGCGCACCCGGCAGCCGGGCTCCCCACCTGTGGGTGCGGCGCGGGGACGAACGGCTCTCCACCCTGGACCTCTACGAGCGGTCCCTCGTGCTGCTCAGCGACGCCGCCCGGCCGAGCGGCTGGCACGAGGCCGCCTGCCGCCTCGCCCAGGAGCTGTCGCTGCCGCTGAGGTCGTACCGGGTGGGCGACGGCCCCGATGCCGACCTGACGCCGGAGGGCGACGCCGACTGGGCGGAGCGCCACGGCACGTCCCGCGGGGGCGCCGTGCTCGTACGGCCCGACGGGTTCGTCGCCTGGCGGTCGCCGGGCCCGGACCCGGACGCCGAGTCCACACTGCGCCGCGTCCTGCAGACCGGTCTGGGGCTGGGCTGAACCGGTGCCCTTCACCCGAGTGAACGCCCCGAGTGGTGCCGCGGCGGCCGTCGGCTGACGGTGGATCACGTCCCGGTCGGGTCGGACGAGCTGACGAGGTGTCGGTTGCCCGGCCGTGACGGAAAGGCCATCAGATGCGCACTGCCCGGATGATCCTGGCCACCGCGGCGGCCTCGGCCGCCCTCGCCCTCGGCGCCCCGGGAGCCCACGCGGCCGACGTGGACACGGACCACGCCTCCTCCGTCAGCAAGGAGGACGGATCCTGGTCCGGCAAGGAGGAGCACGGCAAGGGGGAGCACGGCAAGGGGGAGCACGGCAAGGGGGAGCACGGCAAGGAGGAGCACGGCAAGGGGGAGCACGACGGACCGCACGGCGGGATGCACACCGGCGGCGGCGCCCTGACCGAGGGCGGCGACGCCGGCGAGCACGGCTCGGGCTCCCGGGAGGGCGGCAAGGAGGAGTCCGGCGGCTGGAGCGGCGGTGAGCACGAGAAGCCCAGCGGCGGCATGCACACCGGTGGCGGCGCCCTCGCCGGCCCGTCGACGACGGCGGCCGGACTCGGCGTCCTCGCCGTCGCCGGCGCGGGCCTCTACGCCCTGCGTCGCCGGACCGCCGTCGGCTCGGCCTGACCATGCCGGCCGCGATAGCGAAGCCGCGGCCGCCGCCCGTGCACCCGTGCGGCGGCCCGGCCCGCTCCCCGCGTCCGTCCGCCCCGCTGCCGCGCCCGAATGAGGTGTTCCACCGATGGCAGTCCCCCCTTCACCGTCCTCCCCTCCCGCTTCCTCCCCTCCGTCGTCCTCCGGCGCCTCCGGGTCGTCCGGGTCCTCCGGGTCCCCGTCGGAGGGGGGCTCCCGCACCGGCGTGATGATGCTCTGCGCCACCGCCGCCGTCTTCCTCGCGATCAGCCTGTGCGGCGGCCACGACCCGTCGTCCGACGGACGCCCCCCGCACGCCCCGCCGGGCGCCTCCGGTCAGGCCACCCGTGCCGCCGCCCCGCCGGCCCCGTCCTCGTCGAACGCCCGTGACGCGGAGCCGTCGGGCAGGCATCTGCGCCGATCGAGACCGGTGCGCCTGCTCATCCCGAAGATCTCGGTGAACGCCCCTTTCACCGACCTCGCCATCGGCCGCAGCGGCCGGCTGGACCCGCCCCCGGCGGACGACGTCAACCTGGTCGGCTGGCATGCCAAGGGCGCCTCTCCCGGCGAGGCGGGCACCGCGATCATCGCCGGCCACGTCGACACCAAGACGTCGCCCGCCGTCTTCGCCGGGCTCAGCGCACTGACCGAGGGCGACGTCTTCCAGGTCCTGCGGGCCGACGGCAGCAAGCCGTCCTTCCGGGTGGACAGCGTCGAGACCTTCGAGAAGGCCGACTTCCCCGACGAACGCGTGTACGGCGACACCTCCGAGGCGCAGGTGCGGCTCATCACCTGCGCGGGGGAGTACGACCGCCGGGTCAAGGACTACACGGACAACCTGGTCGTCTTCGCGCATCTGCTGTGACGTCGGCCCGCCCAGTCACCCACGTAGTTCATCCCCGGTCGCGCGCTCACGGGGACGGGCACACGATCGAGGAACGCTGACGTCGCATCACGCGGCCGACGTTCCCTTCCCCCTCCGCGAAGGAGATGTGCGCAGGATGACCACCACGTCCGAACGTGTTGCAGGTTCGCGGGCGCGACAGGCGTCGCAACGTGTCTCCCAGTCCGTGTTCGACGGCTCCCGGCTCCGGGTCGTCCTGCTGGTCGACGTCTACGACGGCGCCCAGCAGCAGTTCCTGGAGGCCTACGAGCAGCTCTGCAACCAGGTCGCCTCCGTCCCCGGGCACGTGAGCGACCAGCTGTGCCAGTCCATCGAGAACCCCTCGCAGTGGCTCATCACCAGCGAGTGGGAGAGCGCGCCGCCGTTCCTCGCCTGGGTGAACAGCGAGGAACACGTGCGGATGGTGGAGCCGCTGCACAGCTGCGTCCGCGACACCAGGTCGCTGCGCTTCCACGTGGTCCGCGAGACCGGCGGACCCGCGGCGGACGCGCAGGCGAACCGCCGCAGGCTGCAGACCTCGCCCAGGATCGGCGACGGCGTGATCCGGCACGCTCTCACCTTCACCGTCAAGCCGGGCAGCGAGGACATCGTTGCCAAGATCCTCGCCGACTACGCCTCGCCCGAGCCGCAGGTCGACGACACCACCCGGCTGTGCCGCACCTCGCTGTTCATGCACGGCAACCGTGTGGTGCGGGCCATCGAGGTGCGGGGCGACCTGCTGTCGGCGCTGCGCCACGTCTCCCGCCAGCCCGAGGTGCGGGCCGTCGAGGAGGCCATCAACCCCTATCTGGAGCAGGACCGGGACCTCAACGACCCCGAGTCCGCCCGGGTCTTCTTCACCCGGGCCGCGCTGCCCGCCGTCCACCATGTGACGGCGGACCGGCAGGACCCCCAGGCCGAGCGGTACGCCCTGTACTACCCGGCCCGGCCGGACCGCGGCATGAAGCTGGCCGAGCTGCTCGCCCGGCAGGACGAGGCGGCGGCCGACGACCCGCGCAACCCGGTGCTGCGCAGCACGATCTTCCAGCGCGACGACGTCGTCGTACGGCTGATCGACGTGCGCGGCGGACTCGACGGCGCCGACCCCGGCCAGGCCCTCGGCCTGTCCGACCCCGCGCAGGCCGCCGAGCTGACGACGCTCGCGGAAGGCATCGCCGACGCGGCCCCGGCCGGCGCGAAGGACGCCCTGCTCGCGCGGTTCATCGAGCGCGCGCGCATGGACCTCGTCACCGACCGTCGGTCGCCCGACGCCTGATCCGTCATCACGTGGGCCGGGGCGGCGACCCGCCCCCCCACCTCGGTGCAGTACACCATCGGAGGAACGTCGTGATCACATCCCGTCCCAGAGTCGTGGATCTCAGCGAGGTCGAGCCCAACACCCGCCGCGGCGGCGACCTGCGCGCCATGCTCACCCCGGCCACCGTCGGCTCGACCAGCGGGTTCATGGGCCTGGCCATCATCAAGCCCGGCGACCGCATCGGCGAGCACTACCACCCGTACTCCGAGGAGTTCGTGTACGTCGTGTGCGGCCAGCTGGAAGTGGACCTCGACGGCGAGGCCCAGGCGCTGCAGCCCGAGCAGGGGCTGCTGATCCCGCTCGGCATGCGCCACCGCTTCCGCAACGTCGGCAAGGTGGAGGCCCGGATGGTCTTCCACCTCGGCCCGCTGGCCCCGAGCCCGCCGCTCGGCCACGTCGACACCGAGGGGACCGACGCCGAGGCCGTGGTGATCGGCGCCGAGGTCGCCGGCCGACGTCAGGTCCGGTCATGACGAGACGGGTGGCGGTCACCGGCATAGGCATCGTCGCCCCCGGCGGCATAGGCGTCCCCGCGTTCTGGAACCTCCTCGTCGAGGGCCGCACGGCGACGCGGGGCATCACGTTCTTCGACCCGGCCGGTCTGCGGTCCCGGATCGCCGCCGAGTGCGACTTCGACCCGGCGGCGCACGGACTGGACGCCGGGGACGTCGAACGCTGCGACCGCTACATCCAGTTCGCCATGGTCGCCGGAGACGAGGCGGTCCGGGACGCGGGTCTCGACCTCGCGGCGGAGAACCCCTGGCGGGTGGGCGTCTCCCTGGGCACGGCGGTCGGCGGGACCACCCGGCTGGAGAACGACTACGTGCTGGTCAGCCATCACGGACAGCGCTGGGACGTCGACCACCGCCAGGCCGCCCCGCAGCTGCACCGCGCGTTCACCCCCAGCACCCTCGCCTCGACGGTGGCCGAGCGGTTCGGCGCGCGGGGGCCGGTGCAGACCGTCTCCACGGGCTGCACCTCCGGCCTCGACGCGGTCGGGTACGCCTTCCACACGGTGGAGGAGGGCCGGGCCGACATCTGCATCGCCGGCGCCTCGGACTCGCCGATCTCCCCGATCACCATGGCCTGCTTCGACGCGATCAAGGCCACCTCCTCCCACAACGACGACCCCGCCCACGCCTCGCGTCCCTTCGACGCCGACCGCGACGGGTTCGTCATGGGGGAGGGCGGCGCGGTGCTCGTCCTGGAGGAGCTGGAGCACGCGCGGGCCCGCGGCGCGCACGTGTACTGCGAGCTCGGCGGGTACGCCACCTTCGGCAACGCGTACCACATGACCGGCCTGACCAGCGAGGGCCTGGAGATGGCCCGGGCCATCGAGGACGCCCTCGACCACGCGCGGACCGACGCCGGCGCGGTCGACTACGTCAACGCGCACGGCTCGGGCACCAAGCAGAACGACCGCCACGAGACCGCCGCGGTGAAGCGGGTCCTGGGCCGGCACGCCTACGACACCCCCATGAGTTCCATCAAGTCGATGGTGGGCCACTCCCTGGGCGCCATCGGAGCGATCGAACTCGTCGCCTGCGTCCTGGCGTTGGCCCACCAGGTGGTACCGCCGACCGCGAACTACGAGACGCCCGACCCCGAGTGCGACCTGGACTACGTCCCGCGCGTGGCGCGTGAGCGCAAGCTCTCCAGCGTGCTCTCGGTGGGCAGCGGGTTCGGCGGATTCCAGTCCGCGGTGGTCATGAACCGGCCGAGGGAGAAGACACGATGAGCGAACCCCTTCCACGGCGCGCGGCCGTCACGGGAATCGGCGTGGTCGCGCCCAATGGAGCCAGCACCGAGACCTTCTGGAAGTCCTCGAAGGAGGGCATCAGCGTCCTGGAGCGGGTCACCCGCGAGGGCTGTGAGCACCTCCCGCTGCGGGTGGCCGGCCAGGTCCGCGACTTCGACCCGTCGGCGGCGATCGAGGAGCGCTACCTCGTCCAGACCGACCGGTTCACGCACTTCGCGATGGCCGCCGCGGACCTCGCGCTGGACGACGCCGGACTCGGCCGGCCGGAGACCGACGCCGCGCCGTACTCCGTCGGCGTGGTCACCGCGGCCGGCTCCGGCGGCGGCGAGTTCGGCCAGCGCGAGCTCCAGCAGCTGTGGAGCAAGGGCAGCCGTTATGTCGGCCCGTACCAGTCCATCGCCTGGTTCTACGCCGCCAGCACCGGCCAGATCTCCATCCGTCGCGGGTTCAAGGGCCCCTGCTCGGTCGTCGCCGCCGACGAGGCCGGCGGCCTCGACGCCCTCGCCCACGCGGCGCGTGCCGTGCGGCGCGGCACCGACGTGATCGTGGCCGGGGCGACCGAGGCGCCGATCGCGCCGTACTCGATGGTCTGCCAGCTCGGCTACGAGGAACTCAGCACGGTCGACGACCCGGCCCGTGCCTACCGCCCGTTCACGTCGGCGGCCTGCGGGTTCGTACCGGCCGAGGGCGGCGCCATGGTCGTGGTGGAGGCGGCGGAGTCGGCCCGGGCGCGCGGCGCCCGGGTGCGGGCCTTCCTCGCCGGGCACGCGGCCACCTTCACCGGCGCCTCCCACTGGGAGGAGTCCCGGCAGGGCCTCGCCGAGGCGATCCGGGGAGCGCTGGAGGAGGCGGACTGCGCCCCGGAGGAGATCGACGTGGTCTTCGCCGACGCGCTCGGCGTCCCGGCCGCGGACCGCGCCGAGGCCCTGGCCATCGTCGACGCGCTCGGCCCGCGCGGCGCCCGGGTGCCCGTCACCGCGCCCAAGACCGGTATCGGCCGCGGCTACTGCGCGGCGCCGCTGATGGACACCGCGGCGGCGGTGCTCGCCATGGAGCACGGCCTGATCCCACCCACCCCCAACGTCTTCGACATCTGCCATGACCTCGACCTCGTGACCGGCCGCGCCCGCACCGCAGAGGTGCGCACCGCCCTGGTCCTGAGCCGGGGGCTCATGGGCTCCAACTCGGCGCTGGTGCTGCGGCACGGCGTCGCCGACGCCTCGTAGCGGGGCGTCGCGCAGCAGGGAAGCAGCAGAGGAGAGGAACCCCATGACCGACCGCATCACCGTGGAAGAGCTGGCCGAACTCATGAAGAAGTCCGCCGGCGTCACCGTCGCGCCGGACGAGCTCCGGCAGCAGGACACCGCCTTCGCGACCCTGGGCGTGGACTCGCTCGGGCTGCTGGGCATCGTGGGCGAGCTGGAGAACCGGTACGGCACGCCGATGCCCCCGGACGCCGAGCGCTCCAAGACGCCCCGGCAGTTCCTCGACCTCGTCAACAGCGCACTCATGACAGGAGCGTGAGATGTCCGGACACACGCAGAACGAGATCACCATCGCGGCGCCCCTGGAACTGGTCTGGGAGATCACCAACGACCTGGAGAACTGGCCTCGGCTGTTCAGCGAGTACGCCTCCGTCGAGATCCTCTCCCGCGAGGGCCGCAGGACCACCTTCCGGCTGACCATGCACCCGGACGAGAACGGCACCGTGTGGAGCTGGGTCTCGGAACGGGAGCCGGACCGGGACACCCGCACGGTCAAGGCCCGCCGGGTCGAGACCGGGCCCTTCGACCACATGGACATCCACTGGCGGTACGAAGAGGTGCCGGCGGGCACGCGGATGGTCTGGACGCAGGACTTCGCGATGAAACCGCAGGCTCCGGTCGACGACGAGTGGATGACCGACAACATCAACCGGAACTCCAAGGTCCAGATGGCCCTGATCCGGGACCGCATCGAGAAGGCGGCCGCGGAGCGCGGCGCCACGCCCGGTCTGACCGACTGACCCGTTCGGAGGACGGCCCCATGCACCAAGCACTGATCGTCGCCCGGATGGCCCCGGGATCGGCGCCCGACATCGCCAAGGTGTTCGAGGAGTCCGACCGCGGAGAGCTTCCCCAGCTCGTCGGCGTCGTCCGGCGCAGCCTCTTCCAGTTCGGCGACGTCTACATGCATCTGATCGAGTCCGAGCGCGACCCCGGGCCCGCCATCGCCAGGATCACCGGGCATCCGGAGTTCCGGGACGTCAGCGAGCGGCTGTCCTCGTACGTCAGCGCGTACGACCCCGAGACCTGGCGGTCCCCGAAGGACGCCATGGCGCAGCGCTTCTACCTCTGGGAGCGCGAGCCGGCCCGCTGAGCCGTGCCGGACCACACCGGTCGCCGGACCACACCGGTCGCCGGGCCCGCGACGCTGCGGGCCCGGCGACCGGTGGTCTGTGGGGGAACGGGTGCGACGGGCGCGACCGGGTCAGCCCGGGACGTGGCAGTCGAACGCGTGCAGGTAGGGGTTGACCGGGCTGATGTCGTCGATGACCAGTCCGGCGGCGGTCAGCCGGGCGACCATGCTCTCGGTGGTGTGCTTCGCCCCGCCGACGTTGAGCAGCAGCATCAGGTCCATCGCGGTGCTGAACCGCATCGACGGCGTGTCGTCGACGAGGTTCTCGATGACCACGACCCGGGTGCCCGGGCCGCCCGCCTCACGGACGTTGCGCAGCGTGCGGGCGGTGCTCTCGTCGTCCCACTCGAGGATGTTCTTGATGACGTAGACGTCGGCCTCGACCGGGACGGCCTCGCGCACGTCGCCGGGCACGATCCGGGCCCGGTCGGCGAGGTCGCCGCCCGCGAGCAGCCTCGGCACCGCGTTCTCCACCACCCGGGGCAGGTCGAGCAGCGCGCCCCGCATCGCCGGGTACTTGTCGAGCAGGCTCGCCACCACGTGCCCCTGGCCGCCGCCGAGGTCGGCTACCGACGCACACTCCGACAGGTCGAGGAACGCCGCGACGTCCCGCGCCGACTGCACGCTGGACGTGGTCATCGCGCGGTTGAAGACGTCGGCGGACTCCGGCGCGTCCTCGTTGAGGTAGGTGAAGAACTCCTTCCCGTACAGGCCCTCCACGACGTTGTGCCCGGTGCGCACCGCCTCGTCCAGGAGCGGCCAGGCGTCCCAGGTCCAGGGCTCGGTGCACCACAGAGTGATGGCGCGCATGCTGTTCGGGTCGTCCTCGCGCAGCAGCCGTGAGACGTCGGTGTGCGCGAACGTGCCGTCCGGCCGCTCGGCGAAGACGCCGTAGCAGGACAGGGCCCGCAGCAGCCGCCGCAGCTGCCGGGGTTCGGCCTTCACCGCGGCCGCGAGGTCCTCCACGGGCAGCGGGCTGTCGCCGAGGGCGTCGGCGACGCCCAGCCGGGCGGCCGCGCGCAGGGCGGCGGCGCACGCGGCCCCGAACGCGAGCTCCCGCATCCGCATGGAGGGCGGCGGGGCGGGGGGTGGGTCCTGCTCGGGCGGGTCCGACAGCTTGGGGGACTGAACGGTCGTCATGTGCCGCCTTCCTTCGTTCTCGGATGCCAGGAGTTCGTCGTGCTTCAGGTGCTCGAAGTGCTCGAAGTGCTTCGGGGCCTTGCGGCGCCGTCGGTCAGCGACGGGTGCGGTCGGCCGGGAGGCACAGGCCCGCGGGCTTCGACGCCGCGCAGGCGTTGCCCTCGAAGGTGTTGCCCTTGCCTGCGGTGTCCGCGTTGACCAGGTCCGCCGGGGCGTTGCCCTCGAGCGTGTTGTCGCTGATCCGGTTCCGCTCGCTGGGGGTGCCGACGAAGCTCTTGAACAGCACGATGCCGCCGGAGAGGGGGGACGCGCCGACGTTGTCCCTGATGACGTTGCGGGTGATCAGGCTGTCCTCGGCGCCGGTCAGCACGATGCCGGAGCCCTGGAGGGCGTCCAGCCGGGCGGTCTTCGGGCACGACTTGTTGTTGCGCTCGATACGGTTCTCCGTCACCGTCACCAGGCCGGCCCGCGGCTTGTTCTCGTCGCCGACGACGAACACCGCCGCGCAGTTGCCGGTGAGGCGGTTGGACGCGAGGGTGAGGTTGCGCAGCCGGCGGACGGTGACGCCGATCCGGTTGCCCTCGAGCCGGTTGCGCTCGACGACCGTTCCCTCGGTGTCGACGGCGCCCATCTCCTCCTTGACGGAGTTGGCGAGGAACAGGCCCGCGTCGCCGTTGTCCCGTGCGGTGTTGCCCCGGAACACGCCGTGCAGGGAGCCCTCCTGGGCGATGCCCCACACACCGTTCTTCTCGGCGGTGACGTTGCGCACCGTCAGGTTGTCGGCGGCCATGGCGTAGACGCCGGACCGGGTGAAGCCCGTGACGGTCAGGTTCGCGACGGTGACGTCCTCGACGTGCTGTTCCTTCGTGCCGAGCACGCAGACGCCGTTGCCGCTCTCGGCGCAGCCCTCGGCGGCCTTGACGGCGGGCTTGGCCGCCGGCTTCGCACCGGGCTTGGCCGCCGGCTTCGCGGCGGGCTTCGTCGCGGGCTTGGCGGCGCCCGCACCGGTGGCGGTGCCCGCGGTGCCCGCCGCGGCGGCGCCGGAGACGGCGGCCGGCCGGATGACCGTGCCGCGGCCCATGCCGCGCAGGGTCAGCCCGGGCGTCTTCACGGTGACGCTCTCGCGGTAGGTGCCGAAGGCCACCAGAACGGTGTCGCCCGGCGCCGCGGCGTCCACGGCCTGCTGGATCGATTGTCCCGGATGCACGAGGTGCACCTGGTGCGCCGTGTGCCCGGCGGTGGGGGAGGCGGCGCCGAGCCCCGTCCCGAGGAGGGTCGCTGTGCACGCCAGGTACGCGATATGGCATTTCTTCATATCGCGCACGCTATGACCCGATGCCGGGTTAACCGGCGGGATGGGCCATCCAAGGGCGTGTCCGGCGTGTCCGCCCCCGTCGCCGCCCCCTGCGGGCGGGCCGCGGGGGCGGCTACGGGGGCGGCGCCCTCAGCGCCCGTCGCCCCGGCCCCGCCGGTTGCCTCCGGGCGGCGTGCGGCGGGGGAGCCGTCGCGGACGGACGTCGGCGGGCGCCTCCTGCGCAGGGCCCGCCCTGCCCGCGTCGTCCTGCCAGGCCTCGTAGTCGGTGAAGGCGTCGCCGGAGTCCGAGCCGCCGAAGAGCCCCGTGCCGCCCGCGCTCCGAGCGGTCGGGAGGTCCCTGATCATGGCGAGGGCCAGGGTGTCGGAGTCGGGCATCGCGTCCGCCGGGCGCTGGGCCACCGTGTCGGGCAGCATGACGAGGCACGTGGTGCCGGACTTCTCGGCGGACGGGCGCAACTGGACGCGGATACCGTGGCGTTCGGCCAGCCGGCCGACCACGAACAGCCCCATGTGCTGGGCGATGTCGACGTCGACGGTCGGCGGGTTGGCCAGCTTGTGGTTGATCACCGCGAAGTCGTCCGCCTCGAGGCCGATGCCCTCGTCGTGGATCTCGACCATGATCCGGCCGTCGGGAAGCCGCGAGCCGGTCACCCGCACCAGCGAGTGCGGGGAGGAGAACGCCGTGGCGTTCTCCAGCAGTTCGGCGAGCAGGTGCACGAGATCGGTCACGGCCTGGCCCTGGACCTGCGCCTCCGGCAGACCGGCGAACCGGATGCGCTCGTACTGCTCCACCTCCGAGGAGGCCGCGCGGACGATGTCGACGAGCGGCAGCGGGCCGTCCCACTGCTGGGCGGGCCTCTCCCCGCCGAGCACGAGGAGGTTCTCGCCGTTGCGGCGCACCCGTGTGGCGAGGTGGTCCAGTTTGAAGAGGTTCTCCAGCTGGTCCGGGTCCGTCTCGTTGTCCTCCAGGCTGGTGATCATGGCTAGTTGCCGCTCGATCAGGGATTGGCTGCGGCGCGAGAGGTTGGTGAAGATCGCGTTGATGTTGCCGCGCAGCAGCGCCTGCTCGGTCGCGAGCCGGATGGCCTCGCGGTGGACGTGGTCGAAGGCCCGGGCGACCTCGCCGATCTCGTCGGTGGTGTCGATGGCGATGGGAGTGACCCGGGTGTCCACCTTGCCGGGGTCGGTCTGCGACAGCTGGTCGATCAGGGCCGGCAGTCGCTGCCCGGCGATCTCGATGGCGGAGGCGCTCAGCCGGCGCATGCCGGTGACCATCGTGCGGGCCACCCAGGTGGCGAGCAGGAACGCGACGAGCACCGCCGCGAGCACCAGCGCGGCGTTGGTCATCGCGTCTCCGCGCGCCTGGTCGGCGATGTCCTGGGCGCTGGCGAGGGCGGCGTCGGTGAGATACACCTGGACGCCGCGGTAGGCGTCGAAGCCCAGGGTGGACGCGGCGAAGAAGGATTCCGGGGTGATGCCCTGCTCGGCGAGCTCCCCGGCGGGCTTCCCGGTGGCGATCGCGGCGATCATCGCGTCCATGGAAGGCGGGGCGACGTACCTCTTCCCCGCCGCCTCGGCCTCGGCGGCGGCCGCGGCGGTCTGCTGCTTGCCGCGGGCCCCGGCGTCGGTCAGCGCCTTCTGCAGCCGCGCCATGTCCGCGGTGGTGGCGGCGCCCGCGAACTCCTGCAGACCCACCTGTTCGAGGTAGGCGTACGAGCGGAAGGAGGCGAGCTGGGTCTCCAGTTCGCCCGGAGCGAGGGCGTCGCGGTCGTCCACCAGCAGATGCGTGCCGATCGCCCGGATCAGGGACTCGGCGGCCTGCGTCAGGGACACGGCGTAGAGCGTCCGGCCGAAGCTGGCCTGGTTGTCGCTGCCGAAGCCGAGTTCGTTGGAGATCTCCATCAGGGGGTGCTGGACGGTGTGGTAGCTCTCCTCCGTCTGCACGCCGGTCATCCGTGAGGTGAACGCGTTGGTCCGAACGGCGGTGAGCTGCTTCTCGCCCTCGCGCACCAGCTGCACGCGCCGCAGGAGGCCGCTGGTCTGCGGCATCCGGGCGACCGCCGCGTCGAACGCCTTCGCGTCCGCGTCGGTGATCTTCCGGGCCTGGACGACGGCGGCCGACTCCTTCTTCTCCGCGACGAGCGGGATCACCGACACGTCGCGCTCGTTGATCGCGTCGCTCGCGTACTTGTTGGCGGCCTGGACGAGTTCGGCCACGCTGACTGCGTCGTCGGCGTCCTGCCAGGTGTCCACCGAACGTTTCACCCGGATGCCGCCGAACACGAGGGCCACGAGCACCGGGATGAGGAGAACGGCGCGCAGCCGTCTGCCCACGGGCCAGTTGCGGGTGAGGGATCTCCGTCCCTCCGCTGTGGGTGAGTTGTTCGGCACGCTGTCCTCATCGCCTGTGGAACGCCCCGCGCGGGATGCGCCGGTACCCCTCACTACGGCGGGTACGCGGCACTGCGTTCAGAAGTGGTGCAACTTTCACCAAACTAGTGCCGTTCGCGTCCCGTTCGCCACCGTGGACCGCATGACTTTGCACACGACTTCGACCGTGGCGTGCCCGGGCGCACAGGGTCACGCGCGGCCGTGGGACTCCTGCGAGCGGCGCGACAGGGCGTCGATGACCACCGCGGCGAACAGCACTCCGCCGGTGATGATGAACTGGACGGCCGGCGGTGTGTCCGTGATCGCCATGCCGGACGCGATCGACTGGATCACCAGCATGCCCAGCACCGCCGACCATGTGGTGCCACGTCCGCCGAACAGGCTGGTGCCGCCGATGACCGCCGCCGCGATGGCGTTCACCAGCAGGACGCCCGACCCCGAGCTCTGGCTCACCGAGGTGATGCGCGAGGCCAGGAACAGGCCGCCGATCGCGGCCATCGTGCCCGAGACCGCGAGCACCGCCGTCTGCACCCAGGTCACGCTGAGACTGGCCCGGCGGGACGCCTCGACGCTCCCGCCCAGGGCGTATACCTGCCGTCCGTAGTGCGTGCGGCGCAGCATGACGTCGAGGCCGGCCACCACCACCAGGAAGACCAGCAGGGCCAGCGGCAGCCCCTGGAAGCGGTTCAGCAGGTAGGCGACGCCGAAGGCGACCGCAGCGAGCCCGGCGGTGCGCACCACGGTGCCGCGCAGCGAGCGGTGCGGCATGTCGACGGCCCGGCGGCGGCGCCGGTCCCGGTCGCAGGCGAGGAAGTAGGCGCCCGCGGCGAGCGCCGCGAGGCCGTAGGCGACCGCGTCCTGCGTGAAGTAGTAGCTGGTCAGCTTGGCGATCAGGCCGTCCTCGTCCAGGTTGACGGTGCCGCTGTCGCCGAGGACGGCGAGCATGAGGCCGTTCCAGGTGAGCAGGCCGGCCAGGGTGACCACGAAGGCCGGCACCCGGGTCCGGGCGATGGAGTAGCCCTGCACGGTTCCCGCGACCGTGCCCGCCAGTACCGCCACGATCAGCGCGAGCCATTCCGGCGCCCCGTGGTTCACGTTCAGCACCGCGAAGACGGCCGCGGCCAGGCCGCTGATCGAGCCGACGGAGAGGTCGAGTTCACCGAGCAGCAGCACGAAGACGATGCCGACGGCGATCAGCCCCGTTCCCACGATGTCCACGCTGAGGTTGGACAGGTTGCGGGGCGAGAGGAAGTTCTCGTTGAGGGACTGGAAGGTGATCCAGACGACGGCCAGGACGAGGACGACGGGTAGCGAACCCAGTTCGCCGGCGCTCAGCTTGCGCCGGAACGCCGTCACCCCGCTCTCCATCGCGCGGGCGACGGCCCGCAGGCTCTTCACCACCCCGCCTCCCGGCCGGCCGGCCGGCGCGGCACGTTCTCCGTGGCGCCGGTGATGGACGAGACGATCTGTTCCTGCGACGCGGTGTTCACGTCGAAGAAGCCGTTGTTGCGGCCCAGGCGCAGCACGACGGCCCGGTCGGCGAGCGCCTTCACGTCGCCCATGTTGTGACTGATGAGCAGCACGCCCAGCCCGCGGTCGCGCAACCGGTCCACCAGGTCGAGGACCTCGGCGCTCTGCTCGAACCCGAGGGACGCGGTCGGCTCGTCCAGGAGCAGGATCCTCGGGTCGCCCAGGAGCGAGCGGGCGATGGCCACCGTCTGCCGCTGACCGCCGGAGAGCGAGACGACGGGGCCGCGCAGATCGGGCATGCCCCGGGTCAGGCGTTCCAGCAGCTGCCGGGTACGGCGTTCCATCTCCACCTCGTCGAGGAACCCGAACCGGCGGATCTCCCGGCCGAGGAACAGGTTCCCGACGACGTCGAGGTTCCCGCACAGCGCCAGGTCCTGGTAGACGGTGGCGATGCCGAGGTCGCGGGCGTCGTGCGGACGCCGGATGTGCACCGGAGCGCCCCGCCACTCGATGACGCCCTTCTCCGCGGGGGTCACTCCGGAGATCACCTTGACCAGGGTGGACTTGCCGGCCCCGTTGTCGCCGAGCAGGGCGACGACCTGGCCGGCGTGGATCTCCAGTTCGATGTCGTCGAGGACCTTGACGACGCCGAAGCGCTTGCACACCCCGCGCAGCGCCAGCAAGGGGGGATCCGGCACGCAAACCACCTTCTTCCCGGGAGCGGGGGACGCGGCGTCAGGTGAGTCCGGCCCTGTCGCAGGCGGCCCGGAGTTGCGGCGTGCAGATCTGCTGGACGGTGTGCAGGCCGTCCTTGACGACCGTGGTCCCGATGTTGTCGACCGTCACGGACACCGGCGTGAGCAGCACGGACGCGACGGCCTCCCCGCCGCGCGTCGGCACCTCGCCGGTGGCGACGGGTTCGAGGCTCTCGCCGCGCGCCGCCGCCACGGCCATGGAGCCGCCGGCCGCCGCCTCGGGCCCGAACGGCTTGAAGACGGTCATGTACTGGTCGCCGCCGACGATGCGGCGCAGCGCGGGGAGTTCTGCGTCCTGCCCGGTGACCGGCGGCAGCGGGGTGACCTTGTTCGCCTTGAGGGCGGAGATGCTGCCTCCGGCGAGACCGTCGTTGGCCGCGTAGACCCCGTCGATCGACTCGGGGCCGAGCGCCGCGAGCGCCCCGGACATGTTCATGTGCGCGGTCTCCGGCCGCCACTGCGGGGTGTCGTACGCCTTGCCGATCCGCACCTTCCCGGCGAGCACGGACAGCGCGCCCCGCTGGAACGCCCGGGCGTTGGGGTCGCTCGGGTCGCCGTTCATCATGACGATCTGGGCGCCGGGCACCTTGTCGCCCATCGCCCGCAGCAGGGCCCTGCCCTGGAGCCTGCCGACCTCCACGCCGTCGAAGGAGACGTAGCCCGAGACGGGGCCCTCGGCGAGCCGGTCGTAGGCGATGACGGGGATGCCGGCCTCGTGGGCCTTGGTGACCGCGGGTCCGAGCGAGCGCGCGTCCACGGCCACCAGCACGATGGCGTCCACCCCCTTGGTGATCATCGAATCCATCTGTTCCTGCTGGAGTGCCACATCGCCCTTGGCGTTGGCGTGTTCGACCTCGCAGTCGTCGCACAGCCGGGCGATCCGTTTCTCCAGCAGCGGCCTGTCCTGGCCCTCCCAGCGGGGCGTGGTGGCGTCCGGCAGCAACAGGCCGATGCGCGGTCCGCTCCCGCCGTCGCGGGGCTCGCTGTCGGCGTCCGCCCCGCAGGCGGCCAGGACCGCCGCCGTGCAGAGCACGGTCAGGGCCATCACCGTGTCCCGAATGCAGGCCTTCATATGCGATACCTGCCGTAGACGACAATAGGGTGGATATGTTCGGCTGATCCTTATATGCGATTCTGGTGGGTGGGTGCCCCGATCTCAACCTGTCGGCACCTGCGGCAGGACGGGAGGTACGTTGCGGACATGCCTCGACCGGGCCCTGACCTTCGCCGGAGCGACGCTGGCGGCGGTCTACGCGCCCGGCGCCGCCGAGGGAGAACTCCGGCTGGTGGACACGTCCGGAGGAACCCCTTCCGGACAGCGGCCGCCGGAGCGCCTGCCGCTGTCCGGTGACTCGCCCGCGGTCCTCGCCTTCCGCACCGACCGCCCCCTCTGGCTGCCCGCCGACACCCCACCCGGACCGCTCGGCGCGCTTCCCCTGGACGCGGACGGCCGGCGACTGGGCTGCCTCCTCGTCCTCGGCTCCTCCGCGGACGGCTTCGAGAACGAACAGCGCCGGTTCCTGGAGCGGTACGCCGACGCCGTCGCCGTGCTGCTCGAACCGGCCCCCGACCCGCCGGGAACGGCGTCCCTGCTGGCGCCCGCCCTGCACAGCCTGCGCGTCGGCTCGTTCGTCCTCTTCCCCGACACCGGCCTGATCGAGGCCGACGAGACCCTGCTCGAGCTGGTCGGCATCACCCCCGACGACTTCGACGGCAAGGTCGACACCCTGCTCGCCCACGCCCTGCCGGAGGACATGCACGCTTTGATGACGGTCCTGGAGCCCGCGGACCTGGAGTCCGGCCGGCGCGACCTGGAGTTCCGGGTCCGCGGCCCGAAGGGCGAGATGCGCTGGCTGAGCCTGAGCTGCCGGACCGCGCCGGCCGCCGAAGGCCGGCCGGACGGCGTGCTCGGCCTGGTGACGGCCACCCCGGTGCTGCGCGGCGGAGCCGACGACGTCTCCCGCATCCAGTGGCTGACCGCCGCCCTCGACGACGCCGCCACCGTCCGCGACGTCGGCCGCGTGGTGGTCGCCGCCCTGCGGGAGCCGCTGGCCGCCGACCGCGTCGCCCTCGCCGCACTGCAGGACGACCGGCTCATGGTCACCGTCCTCGACCCGCCCCAGCCCACGGCCTGGCCCGAGGCCTGGCGCTCGGAATGGCGCACCGAATGGCCCGACGCCCCGCTGCGCGCCCTGCCCACCCTGCGGGACGCGCTGCGCGACGGCCGGATGGACCTGTGGCCCACCGACGCCGACCTCGAACCCGGACTGTCCGGCATCGGCCCCGGCGGACTGGCCGTCCTGCCGCTGCCCGCCAAGGGCAGCGTCGCCGGCGTGTGCCTGGTCGGCTGGGACCGGCCGCACGAGTTCGTCCCCGAGGAACGGTCGCTGCTCACCGCGACCGCCGCCCTCGTCGGACAGGCCCTCAAACGGGCCCACGCGCACGACGCCGAGCAGGAACTCGCCACGATGCTCCAGCGCAGCCTGCTGCCCCGGCGCCTGCCCGAACTCCCCGGCGGGACCGCCGTCGCCCGCTATCTGCCGGCCCGGCGCGGCCTCCAGGTGGGCGGCGACTGGTACGACGTCATCGCCCTCTCCCAGGACCGGGTGGCGCTGGTCATCGGAGACGTGCAGGGCCACAGTGCCGGAGCCGCGACGATCATGGGCCAGATGCGGACCGCGGTCCGGGCCTACGCGATGGAGGGTCACCCGCCCGACGTGGTCGTCTCGCACGCCAACCGGCTCCTCGTCGGCATGGAGACCGACCTGTTCGCCACCTGCTGCTACGCCGAACTGGACATGGAGGAGGGCAACACCCTGTTCGTGCGGGCCGGCCATCTGGCGCCCCTGCTGCGCAGGCCCGACGGCGAGACCGAGGAGGTCGAGGTCGCGGGCGGCCCCCCGCTGGGCATCCTCGCCGAGGCCGACTTCCCCATGACGGCCGTCGAACTGACCCCCGGCACGGTCCTCGCCCTGGTCACCGACGGTCTGGTCGAGGCAGCCGACCTCCCGCTCGACGAGGGCATGCGGCGCACCCGCGCCGCGCTCGCCGCGGCCGACCCCGCGGACCTCGGCCGCACGGCCGACCTGCTGCTCGGCGACGCCGGCCGCCGCGAGGACGACGTGGCGCTGCTGCTGCTGCGCTACGACGGCATGAAGACCCGCCCCATCCGGGCCGGCTGGATGGTGTGGCGGCTGCCCGACGCCGTGATGCACGCCCGCCGCTTCACCGCGCGCACCCTGCGCCGCTGGCAGGTCCAGGAGGCCGCCGACGCCGTGCTGCTGGTCGTCTCCGAGCTCGTCACCAACGCCCTCGTGCACACACAGGGCCCGGTCCGGCTCGACCTGATCCTGCGCGGCGACCGCGTGCGCGTCTGCGTGAGCGACTCCTCGCCGCGCGCCCCCGCCAAACCGGTGATCGTCGACTGGGAGTCCACCGGAGGCCGCGGCCTGCTGCTGGTCGAGGCGATGTCCGACGCGTTCGGCTCGGTCCCGGTGGCCGGCGGCAAACAAGTGTGGAGCGAGATCGTCGTACCGGAGGCAGTGCCGTGAGCACCCGACGCAGATACGCAGCCGCGGTGGTCGGCGCGGCCCTTCTGACCCTGCCCCTGGCCGCCTGCGACGGCGGAGGGCAGAGCGGCTCCGGCGAGGGCTTCACCGTCGGCCTGCTGCTCCCCAGCCGGGCCGTGCCGCGCTGGGAGCACTCGGACCGGCCGCTCATCGAGGCGCAGGTGAAGAAACTGTGCCCGGCCTGCACGGTGGAATACGCCAACGCCGAGAACGACGTGACCAGACAGCGCCAGCAGATGGTGTCCATGGTCACCAAGGGCGCGAAGGTCCTGATCCTCGACGCCGCCGACACCCGGGCGCTGCGCTCCTCCATCCAGGAGGCGCGCCGGGCGGGCGTCCCCGTCGTCGCCTACGACCGCCTCGCCGAGGGCCCCGTCACCGGCTACGTCGGCTTCGACGGGCACGAGGTCGGCAGGCTCCAGGGCCAGGCGCTCCTCGACGCCCTGGGCAAGCGGGCCGAGGACGCCGACGTCGTCATGGTCAACGGCGACCCCACCAGCCCCAACGCGGCCCTGTACCGCAAGGGCGCGCTGTCCGTCCTCGCCGGCCGGGTGACGATCGCCAGGTCCTACAACACGCTGGACTGGAGCGCGCAGAACGCCCACGCCAACATGTCCGCCGCCGTCGCGGCCCTCGGCCCGGACCGCATCGACGGTGTGCTGGCCGCCAACGACGCCATCGCCTCGGGCGTGATCTCCTCGCTGAAGAGCGCCGGCGTCACCGACCTCCCGCCCGTCACCGGCCAGGACGCCGACCTCGACGCTGTGCAGCGGATCGTCAAGGGCGAGCAGTACATGACGGTGTACAAGCCGTTCAAGGACGAGGCGTCCGCGGTCGCCGCCATGGCCGTCGCCGTCGGGCGGGGCGACGATCCCCGCGACAGGGCCACCACGACCGTGGACAGCCCCACCACCGAGGACATCCCGTCGGTCCTGCTCACCCCGACCGCCGTGACGGCCGAGGACGTCGAGCCGGTCCTCGTCGGGAGCGGCGTCTACACCGTCGCCCAGATCTGCACCCCGCGACTGCGCGCGGCCTGCGACCGGGTCGGACTCACCCCGTGAACCCGGTCGGACGTCAGTGCTGGTACGGCTGCTGCTGCGGCTGCCCGTACGCCTGACCGCCGACGTGGCCCGCGGCCTGCGCCTGCAGCTGCTCGGCCTGCTCCTTGGCCACCTTCTGCTCCGCGCCGCAGAAGGTGCACTGGGTCGCGTACTTCGAGGAGATCGGGAACAACGGCACGAAGAACAGGGTGAACTTCGTGACCCGCTTCCTGAGCGTGTGCGCGGCGGGGTTGCCGCAGCGGCCGCACACCAGCGTCAGTATCGCCAGCTGGTAGAGGTATCCCTTGGTGCCGAAGATGATCACGTCGTGCTTCCTTCTGGGGTGGGTGTCCGTCCGGGCGGGTGTCCGCCCGGGTGTCCTTCGGGACGGCTGTAGCACCGCACAGTCTGCTGCATCGCGGGATCACCCGGGTGAGCGGCAGCCGGGTCGATGCCCTGGGCCACGCGGGCGATCTCCCGGCCGCGACGGCGGCGGTCGCCGCCGGGACGCCGCCATGGTCGTCTGGCCGCCGCACCACGGCGGTTCAGCTTCCTCCGAGAAGAGGTCCCATGCCCCGACTTCCTCGTTCGGCGGGTGTCACCGCCGCCGCACTCGCCCTAGGGCTGCTCGCCACGGCTCCCGCCGCCGGCGACGAGCCGACGGTGTCCGCGCCGCGCGTCGTCGCCCACTTCGACCTCGCGAAGGGCGGGTCGCCGGAGAACCTCGCGCTCGAACCCGACGGCTCGGCCGACCTGACGTTCTCGACCGCACGGCAGGTCGTCAACGTCACCCGCGAGGGCCGAGAGCGGCTCCTCGCGACGCTGCCCGCCGTGCCGGACGCGTCCACGCCCGTCGTCGGCAGGGCCGTCGTCCTCGGCATCGTCCGCGCGCAGGACGGCACGCTGTACGTCACCTACGCCACCGGCACCCGCGCCACCGGCATCTGGCGCGTCCCCGCCGGCGGCGGAAAGCCCCGCCAGATCGCCCAGCTGCCGGCGACGGGGTTCCCCAACGGTCTCGCCCTCGACGAGCGCCGAGGCGTGTTCTACGTCGCCGACTCGGTGCTCGGCACCGTCTGGCGCGTCCCGCGCGCGGGCGGCAAGCCCACCGCGTGGGCCGAGGGAGCCGCACTCGAGCCGCGCAACCCGCGGCCCGCGGCCAAGGTCGGAGCCAACGGTCTGCGCCTGCACCGCGACGCCGTGTGGGTGTCCAACACCAACGCCGGAACCCTGCTGCGCATCCCGGTCGGACAGGACGGCTCGGCCTGCGCGATCCAGACCCGGGCGACGGGCCTCTACGCGCTCGACGACTTCGGGTTCGTCGAGCGGCACCGCGACACCGCCCTCGTCGCGCTGACCGGCGGCAGCGAGGTCGCCCTGGTCCGCCCGGACGGCACCCACCAGGTCGTCCTCGACCGCCAGGCCGGACTGTCCAACCCGACGGCCGTGGCCGTACGCGGCAGGACCGCCTACGTCACCAGCGCGGCGTACTTCAGCCAGAAGGACCCCAACCTCCTCCTGGCCCACGTGCGCCAGCGCGCCCGGCGCTAGGGCGGTCCGAGGCCGCGTCAGGCCGCCGGGTGCACCAGGCCGTACTCGTAGGCGAAGGCGACCGCCTGGACGCGGGCGCGGGCGCCGATCTTGGCGAGAATGTGGCTGACGTGCGACTTGACGGTGGTCGGGGCGATGGACAGCCGCGCGGCGATCTCCGCGTTGGACCAGCCGGAGGCGACCGCGACGAGCACGTCGCGCTCGCGTTCGGTGAGGGCGTCCGGTCCGGCCGCCCCGCCGCGGGGGAGCGCGGCGCGCTCGTGGCGGACGGTGTCGATGAGCGCACGGGTCAGTTCGGGCGTGATGACGGCGTCCCCCGCCGCCACCGCCCGGACGGCCGCGGTCAGTTCGTCGGGGGTGGCGTCCTTGAGCAGGAAGCCGCCGGCGCCCGCGCGCAGTGCGGCGTAGGCGTGGGCGGCGTCGCTGCCGGAGGTCAGGACCAGCACCCGCGGCCGGGGGCCGGGCGGCCGGGCCGTCTCGCCGACCGCGGCGAGGGGTGCGGGGCGGGCGATGCGGCGGATGGTCTCGATGTCGTCCGCGAGCGGACGGCGGCCGTCCATCAGGACGACGTCGGGACGGAGCGCGGCGCTCATGCGCACCGCTTCCGTGCCGCTCGCCGTGTCGCCCACGACGGTGAGGTCGGGTACCCCGGCCAGCAGCATGCGCAGGCCGACGCGTTGGAGGGACTGATCGTCGACGATGAGTACGGAGGCCATGGCTGTCGTTCTCCATGCGGTGGGGGCGAACTCCATGCGGTGGGGGCGAACGCCTCTTAGGAACGAAACTGTTTCGTTCACTTGTTGGCCAGAATAGTCCTCCGGGTCATCGAAACGGCATCGTTCCCTTGTGGTGTGCGTCACAGCTGATCGCGCAAGGCGGGAGGGCCGGCGCCTTCCGGCGGCCGGCCCTCCCGTGTCCTGCCCGGCGACGGGTCAGGCCCAGCAGCCGTTCACGGTCGCGGCGAGACCGTCCATCGCGTCCTTGATGTCGTTCGGGTTGGCGGTGGAGCCGTTCTCGACGAAGGAGAACACCTTCCACTTGCCGTCCTTGCCCTGGGTGAGGCCGCTCAGCGCGATGGCCCCGGTGAGGGTGCCGGTCTTCGCGTGCACCTTGCCGACCGCGCACTTGGAGTTCGCGTCGTCGAAGCGGCCCCACTCCGGTCCGAGGGTGCTGCCGGCCTCGCCGGAGACGGGCAGCCCGTCCAGGATGGAGCCGAGGACGCGGGCGTGCTGCGGCTTCGTCACCAGCTCGAGGATGTCCGCGAGGGTGGCGGCCGGGATGCGGTCCGCCCGGGACAGGCCGCTGCCGTCGTACATCTCGAAGTGGTCGAGCGACACCCCGTACCGCTCGCTCAGCACCTGGCGCACGACCTGCGTGCCGCCCTCGAAGGTCGCCGGACGGCCCGCGCCCAGGGCGGTCATCCGCAGCAGGGTCTCGGCGATGTTGTTGTCGCTGGTCTTGAGCATCGTGTGGACGATGTCCGACAGCGGCGCCGACTGATGCCGGGCGACCGGGAAGTCCGTCGCCTTCGCGGTGGCCCGGGTGACGGCGCCGTCCACGGTGACCCCGGCCGCGGTCAGCTGCCGCGCGAACGCCTGCCCGGCGTCCAGGGAGGTGTCCTGCACGCCGTGCCCGTCGACGACGAGAGCGCGCACCGGCGCCACGGAGTCGGGGTAGTAGCCGGTGTTCCAGCCGTTGGCCAGGGTGGGTTCGGGGAAGAGACTGTCGTCGACGGCGACCTTCACCGACGTCAGCCCGGCCGCCTTGAGGCCGGCCACCGCGCTGCTCGCCAGCTCGCCGAGGTCCGCTCCCGTGAGCGTGCGGTCGCCGCCCCCGACGAGAGTGAGGGTGCCGCCGCCGTAGACGACCTTGGTGGTGAACCGGTGGTCGGGGCCGAGCACGGTGAGCGCGGCGGTCGAGGTGGCGAGCTTGACGTTGGACGCCGGCATCAGCGCCGTCGCCCCGTTGTGGTCCCAGAGCGAGGCGCCCGAGTCGGCGTCGAGGACCACGCCGCTGACGTCGGAGCCCAGTCGCCGGTCCAGGACCCGGGTCGCGAGATTGGCGGCCATCTGCTGGTCGTCCGCGTCGGGGCCCTTGGACGGCGAGGTGTCCTTGGCCGTCGTGCCGACGCCCTTGTCCGCGGCGAACGCCGAAGGGCCGGCCAGGGCGGCGGACGTGACGGGCACGGCCAGCGCGAGCACGAGCGCCCGGCGCAGGCCTGCGCCGTTGTGCCGGGCCTTGCGGTGTCTGCGCCGGCCGCCCGGCGCGAAGGAGGTGGTGGGGGAGTCCGGCATTATGTCGTCCATGGGGGTTTCTCAGGGCTTTCGTGGGGGGCCTGCGCAAGGGAATTCCGGCGCACCTTATCACCTGTCACATGTGACCCATAGGTGATGAATTGAGAAACTGACGGAAATTCAGCGAACGGAATTCCCCGCCCGTTTCCCCCACGTTCAGGAGAGCGACCCCAGGCGCTGCGTCGTATAGGCGCACTCGGTGTAGATGTAGCCGGATTCGAGCTTCGCCGTGTCCGAAGCGGGCGTGTCGAGGCTGTCGTTCATCGGCTTGTGCAGGAAGAACGTGGTGCCGACCGGCAGGCTGATGGTCCGCTCCGGATACTTCTTACTGCTGTTGCTGCAGGGCTCGAAACCCGGAGTGAGGGTGCTGCCGAGGGAGTACGCCTTACAGCTGCCGCATCCTTTGAGGGTGAAACTGCCGGTGACCGGACCCGTGTACAGAACCGTGATCTGGTCGGGACTGTCGTTCTGCACCGTCACCGAGATGCTTCCGCCGGAACGCGTCGTCGGCAGCTTCTTTCCCGCGGCCGGCACGGTCTGGGCGATCTCCGCCGCTATCGCGAACTTCTTCGCCAGTGCAGCGTTCCCGGCGTTCTTGTGGCCGGAGGCGTAGTCGGTCATGGTCGTCTGCGCCGACTTGAAGTCGCCGTCCCGGTACTGGTCCACACCGCAGGTGTACTTACCCGTGTCGGCGCTCGCCGTGGCCCGGGCGGCGTCCTTGTCGAGGGCGCCGGAGAACGTCGTCCGCTCGGCGGGCAGCCCGTCGATCTGCGAGCTCAGCGTGGACAGCCGCTCGACCGCCGAGCAGGGTTCGGCTCCGCCCAGGTCCTTCTCCGTCCGCACGACGGCCGCGGCCACGGCCGGCTCCACCTTCGCGGCCTGCGCCGAGGCGGGGAAGGTGGTCAGCAGTTCCCCGAACTGTCCCGTCCAGCCCGCCTCGCCCGCCGTGAGAGACGTGGACGCGCACTCGTACAGCGAGGTGGCCAGCCGGTCGTCGGGCCAGGTCTTCAGCTCACCGAGATCCGTCGCGGGCAGGCTCTTCGGCACGGTGCGCAGGAACTTCAGCGGCGCGGTGGCCGCACAGTGGTCGCCCTGTTCGTAGGAGGCGCCGACCGTCCGGTAGAAGGTCTTCATCTGCGCAGGCACCCGCTCGGCGGCCCGGGAGCCGGGGTGATCGGCCTGCAGTGCGGCGTAGGAGGCGAGAGCCTTGCGGTAGTCGGCCTGCGCCGAGTCGAAGGGCCGGTCACCGGCCGCCTCCACCAGGCGGTTCGCCTCGTCGAGCCGGTCGAGGAGCATCTGCTGGATCGCTTCGTCCCGCGCCCCGTCGTACAGCACCGCCCCACCGGCCGGGGCCACCAGCAGGAGCAGCCCCAGCCCGAGCGCGAGGGGCGCGTTGCGCAGTCCCGCCAGCGGTGTGCGCAGGCCCACACGCGCCCCGTGCGCCGCCACGGCGACGAGGAACACGCCGTACAGGACGAGCGCGAGACCCGGGACGCCGTCCGGGTCGGCCGGCAGCGCCACGAGCAGCAGGGCGGCGGTGGCCGCCCAGCACAGCGCCGTCAGCACCCAGCGCCGCGTCAGCGCGTACCCCAGCCCCAGTCCGCTGAGGTTGAGCACCGCGACCGCGACGGCCCGCACTCCGTCGGCCGGGGCCGGCGGCGGCGCCGACGGCATGGGTGGAACGTTGAAGGTGTGGTCGTATCTGCCGTACTGGTCCCCCGACATGGCGGCTCCCCCCGCTGAACTGCGCCCGCACATCTGCGATTTGTCAGTGTACGGGCGCAGCGGGGCTGCCGACAGGGGGATCGGCGGCGAAGCGTACGGGGCCGGCGCCGACGAGGACGTCGGCGCCGGGTGCCGCCGGCCGTGACCGGCAGCCGGCCGGACCGCCACGCGGGGCGAGCGTGGCGGCCGCGGCTGCTATCGCGTCAGGCATGGTCAGGCCACACCTCCCGCCGTCTTCCTGCGGCGCAGGGCGTAGACGCCGGTGCCGGCGACGGCGAGGACGCCGAGTCCGGCCGCCGTCGTCGACGGGCCGGCGAGGGCGCCGCCACCGGTGTGCATGCCGCCGCTGGGCTTGTCGTGCTTACCGCTCCAGCCGCCGGACTCCTCCTTGCCGCCCTCCCAGGAGCCCGAGCCGTGCTCCTCCTTGTTGGTGTCGGCGGCCTCCCAGTCCTTGTCCTTGTCCTTGTCCTTGTAGGTCTCCGGGTCGAACCGGGGGTCCTTCGCCGCGCCGCGGTCGCCGTCCTGGTCCACCGCGGTCAGGGCGCCTCCGCCGGTGTGCATCCCACCGTGCGGTCCGTCGTGCTCGCCCTTGCCGTGTTCGCCCTTGCTGTGCTCTTCCTTCCCGTGGTCCTCCTTGCCGTGCTCCTTGCCGGACCAGGAGCCGTCCTCCTTGGCGGAGGAGCTGTCCTCCTTGCTGTAGGAGGAGCTGTCGTGGTCCCAGTCCCCGTCGGTGGCGAAGGCGCCCGGGGCGCCGATCGCCAGGGCGGCCGAGGCCGCCGCGGTGGCCAGGATCATTCGAGCAGAGCGCATCTGATGGTCCTTCCGTCCCGACCGGGCAGCCGACACCTCGTCAGCTCACCTGACCCGGCCTGACGTGATCCACCGTCAGTCAGCGCACGCCGGTCCACCACTCGAGGCGGTCAGCCGGGTGAAATCGGCCCGCCCTGCCCCGGATCCGCACCGGTGAGTCGTCCCCCGAGGAAGATCCACTCCAACGGCGGACCGGCGAAACGATTCCCGGGGTGAACGGGACGCGAGACGCGGCCGTCCCCGGCTGCGCGCCCCGATCCTGAGGCAGGCGATCCTCGGCCGGCCGTCCGGTCGACCCGCCCCGTCCCGCTCTCCCGATCCGTCAAGGAGTTCTGTCGTGCGCTTTCGTCGTACGGTGCTCAGCACCATCGGTTCCGTCGCTCTCGTGGTCGCCTCGCTGGGCGCGGTGACCGCTGCCACCGTGAGCCCCGCGGCCGCGGACCCGTGCGGCTTCTACAAGACCAGTTCTGACGCCTACTACAACCACTGCACGTCGGACGGCTCCCGGGTGGTCGTCAAGGTCGAGGTCGCCCTGGCGCCGGACTACGAGCGCTGTGTCGGCCCGGGCACGACCTGGCTGGGGCCGGCCGGCAAGATCCAGGGCGCCTACTACGTCGGCCGTCTGTGCTGACGTCCGCGATGGACCCGCACTGAGCACATGCTGAGCCCGTGGTGACGGGCACTCACGCGAAGTCGTCCAGGACGTCGGAGTGTTCGGGGCAGATCCCGTCCGCGGCGTGGAACATCGCCGTCGTGAGGGGCTCGTCGAAGCGGGTGCGGTTCCGGTACTGCCACACCACGCCGTTCCCGGCGCGGCGGACGACCTCGCCGAGGTACCGGACCGCGCCCTGCGCGAAGGCGCCGCTCTTCGCCCGGAGGAGGCCGGCGCTGCCGTCGAGCCTCTCGCGCAGCGCCGTCTCGAGCAGGTCGGGGGAGGCGGGGAGAAGCCCCCATGCCGCCCGCCGCCCGCCGCAGGCCGCGGGGCCCGGCCTCGTCCGTCCAGCGGGCGAACTCCCGGTCCCGCACGGCGAGTCGGCGCAGGAGTTCCGGACGGTCCGCCCCGGCCGCAGGGGCGGGCCGTCGCGGGGTGGGACACGACCGCGGGAGCCCAGCCGCGCTTTCGCCGACGCAGGACGCCCACCGCCTCCGCGAGCTCGGCCGCCTCCTCGGTGAAGACGCTCCCGGTGCGGGTGCGGGTGGGGACGGCCCGGGTTGACGAGGGCGAGCGGGGTCGTTCACTTCAGTACGGTCAGCAGTCGTTCGGCGAACTCCGAGGGATTCTCGACGGCTCCGAGGTGGCCGCCGGGGAACTCCACGAACGTGGATCCGAGGAGCTCCGCGAGCCGCACGGCCGGCCCGTACAGCGCCGCCTGCCCGCGGGAGTCCTGCCCGGCGGCCGGCGTCAGCCGGTCGGCGACCGGGCGCAGCGCCGCGAGGTCGGGCAGGGTCGAGGAGAACGGGACCAGGACGCGGCCGAGGAAGACCGGCAGGTTGGCGTGCATCCGTCCGGCCATCTCCCGGACGCCGGGCGGCAGTTCCGTCGGCTGCTCGGGCGCCTGCCGCCCGGTCCCGTCCGACAGGCCCTCGCCGAGCCGGGCCATGGCGGCTTCGGCCCCTGCCCGCCGGAAGGTCTCGCGCACCCGGGCGAAGAGCGCCCGGTGCGGAGCGGGGTCCTCGAGGAGTTCCACCAGCGGCGGCTCGTGCGTGACCACCCTGCGCAGCCGCTGCGGCCGTCGGGCCAGCAGATCGAGCGCCACGACCGCGCCGGAGCTGCAACCGAGCACGGCCGCCTCCTCGTCGGGGGCGAGCAGTTCGAGCAGCCGGTGGGCGTCGTCGCTCCACACCCGGACCTGCTCGTCGGCGGGCGGGGCACCGGCGGGGCCGTCGAGCGGGCTGCGGGACAGGCCGCGCGGATCGTAGGTGACCACCGTGTGGTGAGCGGCCAACCGTGGCGTCATGCCCGCGTACAGTCCGGCGTCGCCGGCTCCGCCGGGGATGAGGAGGAGGACCGGCCCGCTGCCGGCCGTCTCGTAGTGGAGGGTGGCGCCGGGCACCTTGAGCGTGCCGGTACGGGTCGCGTTCAACGCTTGCTCCTGTCGGGCTGCGATAGCGATAGCTAGAGGCTCTAGGTTTTAGGCTAGTGCAACCAGGTTGAGGGGCGCGTCCGATTTTCTCTTGCGACGGGCCGCCGTCCGGCACTCGCGTACGAGCCCCGCGTACCGGCCCCGCCGGGCGAGCCCCGTTGAATGCGCCGCGCCGCGCCGCGCCGCGCGGCCGGATCCGGTCCGGCCGGCCTCCCGGGTGGTGCACTGGGGGAACAGCGACGGTGCGCGGACGGCCAACTCCCGGGCGTACGCGCGTTCTAGCTTGGTTACTCGAGACAACGCACCACGAGAACAGCAGGAGTTTCCATGTCCGACCTCGTCGAGCCGGTCACGCCGGTGCTCGAACCCCAGGCGGCGGCGTTCGCCGAGGCCACCGCCAACCCGCCGTACCTCTTCGACCTCGGTCCGGTGGAGGGTCGAAAGGCGGTCGACGAGGTGCAGTCGGGTGAGATCGCCAAGCCCGCCGTCGACGAGGAGTGGCTGACGGTCGCGGGCGGTCCGACGGGGTCCGTACGCGTACGGATCGTGCGGCCCGCCGGCGTCGACGGCGTGCTCCCGGTGGTGTTGTACATCCACGGCGCGGGCTGGGTGTTCGGCAACGCGCACACGCATGACCGGCTCGTGCGTGAGCTGGCGGTGGGGGCCGGGGCCGCGGTCGTGTTCCCGGAGTACGACCTCTCGCCCGAGGCGCGGTACCCGGTGGCGATCGAGCAGAACTTCGCCGTGGCCCGGTGGGTCGTGGAGCAGGGCGCGTCGAAGGACCTGGACGGGGCGCGCATCGCCGTCGCGGGTGACTCGGTGGGCGGGAACATGGCCGCCGCGCTGACGCTGATGGCCAAGGAGCGCGGCGGTGTTCCGCTGGTGCAGCAGGTGCTGTTCTACCCGGTGACCGACGCGGCCTTCGACACCGGCTCGTACCACCAGTTCGCGGAGGGCTACTTCCTGCGCCGCGACGCGATGCAGTGGTTCTGGGACCAGTACACGACCGACCAGTCCGAGCGCGCGCAGATCACCGCGTCGCCGCTGCGGGCGACGCCCGAGCAGCTGAAGGACCTCCCGCCGGCCCTGGTGATCACCGGTGAGGCCGACGTGCTGCGCGACGAGGGCGAGGCGTACGGCAACAAGCTGCGCGAGGCAGGCGTCCCGGTCACCGCCGTCCGCTTCCAGGGCGTCATCCACGACTTCGTGATGCTGAACGCCCTGCGTCCGACATACGCCGCCGAAGCCGCGATCAACCTCGCGGTCGGCACCCTGCGCGACGCCCTGCACGTCTGACCACCACAAGGAGCACACCCATGACCACCACCCCCACCGTCGTCCTGATCCACGGCGCGTTCGCCGACGCGGCCGGCTGGTCCGGCGTCATCTCCGAGCTCCAGGGCCAGGGCGTCCCGGTGATCGCCCCGCCGAACCCGCTGCGCGGCCTCGCCTCCGACGCCGCGTACGTCGCGTCCGTCGCCGCGCAGATCGACGGCCCCGTGATCCTCGTCGGCCACTCGTACGGCGGCGCCCTCATCACGGTGGCCGGCGCGGCGGAGAACGTCGTCGGCCTCGTCTACGTCGCGGCCTACGTCCCGGAGGAGGGCGAGAGCCTCGGCGAGCTGCAGGGCCGCTTCCCGCTCTCGCCGCTGGTCAGCAACCTCAAGGAGTGGACGTACCCGGTGCCGGGCGGCGACCCGGCCGTCGAGGTGACCATCGCCGAGGACGCCTTCCCGTCGGTGTTCGCCGCGGACGTGCCCGCCGACGTCACCAGGATCCTCGCCGCGGCCCAGCGCCCGCTGGCCGCCGCCGCGTTCGGGGAGACGGCCTCGGCGGCCGCCTGGAAGACGAAGCCGTCCTGGGCGCTGATCGCCGCCGCGGACGAGGCGATCAACCCCGACGTCGAGCGCTTCGGCGCCAAGCGGGCGGGGGCGACGATCGTCGAACTCGAGGGCGCCTCGCACGCGGTGGCCGTGTCGCAGCCGAAGGCGGTCGCGGACCTGATCCTCGACGCGGTGCGCGCGACCAGCTGACACGGGGACGGGTCAGTCGCGCGGGCGCGCACCCCCACCCGGGTGCGCGCCCGCCCGGCCCGCCACCACCGGCCCGCCACCACCGGCCCGCCGGCGCCCTGAGACCCCCGCACCCGACCGGCCGGGGCGCGGTCGATGACGGGCACACCGGCGTCGCCCGTCAGCGGCTTCGCACCCGGCGCACGAGGTCGGCGGCGGCCTGCGGCCACTGCGGGTGGTCGAAGACGAAGCCAGCCTCCAGCAGCCGGCCGGGGACCACGCGGCGGCTCTTGAGCAGCAGTTCGGTGTCCGACCGCAGGGCGAAGGCGCCCAGTTCGGCCATCCACCGCGTCGCCGGCAGGCCCACCGGGACGCCCCACGCGCCGCGCAGCGCGCGCATGAACGCGCGCTGGGGGAGCGGAGCGGGCGCGGCCAGGTTCACCGGACCGGCGAGGTCGTCCCGTGCGACGAGGAACTGGACCGCGCGGACGAAGTCGCGGTCGTGGATCCACGACACGTACTGCGCGCCTCCCGCGACCGGGCCGCCGAGGCCGAGCCGGGCCAGCCGCAGCAGGACGTCGAACACCCCGCCCCGGTCGGGGCTCATCACCATCGCGGACCGCAGGGCCACCTTGCGGGTGTCCGGGGTGCAGGCCTTCTCCTGCTCCTCCTCCCACGCGGTCGCGATGTCGACGCTGTAGCCCCAGTAGTCCGGGACGTCCGGCTCGGATCCGCCGATCAGACCGGTGGCCTCGTCGTTGGCGGCGTCGAAGCGGTGGGCGTAGACGGTGGCGGTGCTCATCTGCAGCCAGAGCCGCGGCGGCCGGGCCGCCGCGGTGATCGCCTCGCCCACGATCCGCGTCGACTCCACCCGGGAGCTCATCATCGCCTCGAGGTTGGCGGGGGTGTAGCGGCAGCTGACGCTGCGGCCGGCCAGGTTGACGACGACGTCGCTGCCGTCGATCTCCTCGGTCCAGGGGCCGAGCGTACGGCCGTCCCACGCGACCTCGTCCCGGCCCGCCGGCCGCCTGCTCAGCACCACGACCCGATGTCCGGCCGCGGTCAGCGCGCGGCGCAGGACCGTTCCCACCTGTCCGGTCCCGCCGGGCAGCACGATCTTCATGGGCAGGGTCCCCTTCTCTCTCGAAGAAGACCCTACCCATATTTTGAACGTGTTCAAAATGTGGCGCGCGGTCGTGATCCGATCGGGTGGCATCCGCCTCGCTCGTACGCGCCGGATCGCCTCAGGCGCCGCCCGCGCCCCGACTCCGACACCGCCCGCTCCCCGACTCCGGCGCAACAGGCGGGCGGATGCAGGGGGTTTGCGTCGTTCCTGCCGTGCCGGCTCATCAGGTCAAGCGTCCCGGACTATTGACTCTCAACGGAGTCAGTCGCGATCCTCGACCCACTATCTTGCGCCGGTCATGACAAGCTCAAGGGCATCCAAAGAGCCCTCGTCGACCGCGCGATCCCCGCCGACCGAGGGACGTGTGCTGTGACCATGACCGGACGCCCGTACCGCAGACGCCGAGACGCCACCGTCGTCTCGCTCCTCCTCCTCGTGCTCGCCGCCGTCCTCGGGCCCACGCCGAGCTCGGCGGCCGGCGCGGACTGGTGGACGCCGACGGCCCGGCCGGCCCCCGACTCCCAGATCGGTGTCACGGGCGAACCGTTCACCGGCACGAACGCGGCGGGCGAGGTCCGCGGGTTCGTCGACGCGCACAACCACCTGTTCTCGGGCGAGGCCTTCGGCGGACGGCTGATCTGCGGCAAGGTGTTCTCCGAGGCCGGCGTCGCCGACGCGCTGAAGGACTGTCCCGAGCACTACCCCGACGGGACTCTCGCGATCTTCGACTACATCACCCACGGCGGTGACGGCAAGCACGACCCGACCGGCTGGCCCACCTTCAAGGACTGGCCCGCCTACGACTCCATGACCCACCAGGCGAACTACTACGCCTGGGTCGAGCGGGCCTGGCGCGGCGGACAGCGGGTGCTGGTCAACGACCTCGTCACCAACGGCATGATCTGCTCCATCTACCCGTTCAAGGACCGCAGTTGTGACGAGATGACCTCGATCCGGCTGCAGGCCAAGCTGACGTACGACCTCCAGGCCCAAATCGACAAGATGTACGGCGGCCCCGGCAAGGGCTGGTTCCGGATCGTCCTCGACAGCGCGCAGGCCCGTGAGGTCGTCAAGCAGGGCAAGCTGGCGGTCGTCCTCGGCGTCGAGACCTCCGAGCCGTTCGGCTGCAAGCAGATCCTCGACATCGCGCAGTGCAGCAAGTCCGACGTCGACAAGGGACTCGACGAGCTGTACGGGCTGGGCGTGCGCAGCATGTTCCTGTGCCACAAGTTCGACAACGCGCTCTGCGGCGTCCGCTTCGACGAGGGCGGTCTGGGAACGGCCATCAACGTCGGGCAGTTCCTGTCGACCGGCACCTTCTGGCAGACCGAGAAGTGCACCGGACCGCAGCACGACAACCCCATCGGCACCGCCGCCTCGAAGGCGGAGGCGGACCTCCCGGCGGGCACCGACGTCCCGTCGTACAAGGCCGACGCGCAGTGCAACACCCGCGGTCTCACCGCACTCGGCGAGTACGCCGTGCGCGGCATGATGAAACGCAAGATGATGCTCGAGGTCGACCACATGAGCGTCAAGGCGACCGGCCAGGCGCTCGACATCTTCGAGGCCGCGAACTACCCCGGCGTGCTGTCCTCGCACAGCTGGATGGACCTCAACTGGACCGAGCGGGTCTACTCCCTCGGCGGCTTCGTCGCCCAGTACATGCACGGCTCGGAAGGGTTCGCCGCGGAGGCGAAGCGCACGAACGCGCTGCGCGACCAGTACCACGTCGGGTACGGCTTCGGCACCGACTTCAACGGCATAGGCGACCACCCGGCCCCCCGCGGCGCCGACGCCGCGAACAAGGTCACCTACCCGTTCAAGAGCGTCGACGGCGGCTCCGTCATCGACCGTCAGACGACCGGCTCGCGCACCTTCGACCTCAACACCGACGGCGCCGCCCACGTCGGCATGATCCCCGACTGGATCGAGGACATCCGGCGCGTCGGCGGCCAGGACGTGGTGGACGACCTCTTCCGCGGCGCCGAGTCCTACCTCGGCACCTGGGGCTCGACCGAGCAGCACCAGGCCTCGGTCGACCTCGCCGAGGGCCGCACCGCCACCGCCAGTTCGTCCGAGTCCAACCCGTTCACCAGCTACCAGCCCGGCCGGGCCGTCGACGGCGACGACGGCACCCGCTGGGCCAGTGACTGGAGTGACGACCAGTACTGGCAGGTCGACCTCGGCGCCACCAACCGGGTCTCCCGCGTCACCCTCGACTGGGAGCGCGCGTACGGGAAGTCGTACCGCGTCGAACTGTCCACCGACGGCGTGAACTGGACGACCGCCTGGTCGACCACGTCCGGCGACGGAGGCCTGGACACGGCGAAGTTCGCCGGCGCCCCGGCCCGCTACGTCCGGGTGCACTGTCTGGGCCGCGGCACGGACTGGGGATACTCCCTCTACGAGGTGGGCGTCCACAGCGCCTAGCCGCGAAGGCGACACTGGGGGGACACGGATGGCGCGCATGCCGTCGGCGGAGCGACGACGACAGTTGACGGATGCCGCGATCAGAGCGATGGCCCGGGACGGCGTCCCCAGGACGACGACCCGGTCCATCGCCGCCGAGGCGGGCGTCTCCCTGAGCGTCTTCCACTACTGCTTCGACTCCAAGCAGGCCCTCGTCGAGTCCGTCATCACGACGCTCACCGCCCAGTCGGTGAGCGTCGTGCGGGAGGCGATCCGCCCCCGGGCCACGCTCGAGGAGACCGTCCGCGCGGGGTTCGCGGCGTACTGGGACCACGTCCGGGCCCACCCCGACACGCACATGCTGACCTACGAGCTCACTCAATACGCCCTGCGCCAACCCGGGTTCGAGCACCTGGCCCGCCGTCAGTACGAGCTGTACGGCGAGGCCTACGCCGAGCTCATAGGGGACCTGTGCCGCAGCATGGGGCTGCGGCTCGGCGTGCCCGTCCCCGTCCTGGCCCGCTATCTCGCCGCCATGACCGACGGACTGACCCTCAACTACCTCGTGCTCGGCGACGAAGCGGCCTGGTCCGACATCCTTGACACCGTCACGGCCCACGTCGCGGGACTGGTCACGGCCGACGTCCGGCAACCGGGCACGTCCCCGGTCCGGTCGTCCGGCGAGCGGCCGTAGCGCTCCCGGGCCGGCGCAAGCAGCACGGTCGGCGGCTACCGGGCCCGTGCCACCAGCAGGGCCACGTCGTCGTGGTCGTCAGGATGGCGCAGGCCGTAGAGCAGGAGGTCGCAGATCTCCTCGAGCGGCCGGTGCGGCTCGTCCAGGAAGCCGACGAGGACCGCCAGACGGTCGTCGATCGGGTGCTGCCGGGTCTCGACGAGGCCGTCCGTGTAGAGGACCAGGAGGTCGCCGGAGCCCAGCGTGGTCGTGGTGGTCTCGAAGGGGACGCCGCCGACGCCGAGCGGGGCGCCGGACGGCAGTTCGAGCAGCGTCGCCGGTCGGCCGGGCCCGGCCAGCGCCGGCGGCATGTGCCCCGCGTTGGCGATCCGGCACTGCCCGGTGCGGGGGTCGTACACGGCGTAGAGGCAGGTGACGATGTAGTGCTCCAGATCGCAGGTGATCTTGTCCAGGTGCTGGAGCACGGCGCCCGGTTCGAGGTCGAGGTCCGCGTAGGCGCAGGTCGCGGTGCGCAGCCGGCCCATGGTGGCGGCCGCGTCGATGCCGTTGCCCATGACGTCCCCGACGACCAGCGCGGTCTTGTCGTCGGCCAGCGGGATGACGTCGTACCAGTCGCCGCCGACCTCGCTGGTGGCCTGGGCGGGCTGGTAGCGGGAGGCGAGGTCGAGGCCGGAGTGGTGGGGCGGGTGCTCCGGCAGCAGGCTCCGCTGCAGGGTGAGGGCGGTGTTGCGCACGCTCTCGAACCAGCGGGCGTTGTCGATGGCCACGGCCGCCCGGCCGGCCAGCTCGACGGCGAGGAGGACGTCGTCCTCGTCGAACGGGAGCGGGTTGCGGGTGCGCTTGAGGTCGAGGGCGCCGAGCACCTCCCCGTGGGCGATCAACGGTACGGCGAGATACGAGTGCACCCCGGCGCGGGCCAGCAGGGAGCCGGCCTCCGCGTCCCGGGCGATGCGCGCCAGGTCCTGGTCGCCGACGTGGCTCACCAGGACCGGCCGGCCGGTGTGCACGCACAGGGTGACCAGCTGGTCGCCCTGGTACGCGGCCACGTCGCCCGGCGGGTCGGCGGCACGCAGCGCCACGGTGGGATGCGCCGCCTTGAGCGCGAGTGCGCGGAAGAGCTCAGGACCGTCGTCCGGCCGACGGGCGCGCCGGCAGGCCAGCGCCGAGTCCAGGACGTCCACCGCGACCACGTCGGCGAGCTGGGGCACCGCCACCTCGGCCAGCTCACGGGCGGTCTGCTCCACCTCCAAAGTGGTGCCGACCCGCGTGGAGGCCTCGGCGATGAGGGCGAGGCGACGGCGGGCCCGGTCGGCCTCCGCGGCCACCCGGTGCCGTTCGGTGACGTCGACGACCGAGGCGGCCGCGCCCAGCACCCGCCCGCCGGGGTCCTCCAGCCGGTAGAACGACAGCGACCAGGCGTGCTCGTGATCGGGGTCGGTCCGCGGCCGTCCCACGTGGTACTGGTCGAGCAGCGGCGTGCCGGTCGTCAGCACCTGGCGCAGCGCGGACTCGATGGTGTCGACGTCGGGCAGCGGCAGGGTCTCCCGCAGACGCCGGCCCACGTGGTCCTCGGCGGGGATGCCGTCGATGCGCTCGAGCGCCGGGTTGACCAGGAGATAGCGCAGATCCGGGTCGAGCAGCGCCAGCCCGATGGGGGACTGGTTGATCAGCCGCTCGCACAGGGCCAGGTCGGTCTCGACGCGCTGCAGCAACTCGTGGTCGGCGGCGATGCCGAGGGCGTAGACGTCTCCGAGATCGTCCTGGAGCCGCATGTTGCGGAACTCCATGAGACGGCTGCTGCCGTCCTTGTGCCGGATGGGGAAGGCGCCGGCCCAGCTCCGGCCGGTCTCCAGCACCTCCGTGAACAGCCGCACCACGGACTGCAGGTGCTCGGGGTGGATGAACAGCCGCGCCGCGTACTTGCCGAGGGCCTCCTGCGCGGTGTAGCCGAACAATTCCTCCGCCTGCGGCGTCCAGAACACGATGCGTCCCTCGGCGTCGACGACCATCGCGGAGACGCTCAGCACGTCCAGCAGACCGGTCGGCGGCGGCGCCTCCCGGGCGTACGCGGTCCCGTCGGACCGGATGGGTTCGGCTGTCATCGCGGAGCCTCCTCCCGCACCTCCATGCTGCGCCTCATCCGGCGCGCCCGGTAGCGGGGCCCGGCGCGCGCCCCCGGCCCGGTGGTCCGGCGAGGGGCGCGCGCTGCGGAGCCACCGTCGCGCGGTGGGCTGTCGCCGGAGAGACGAGGGCGGTGCGGTGGGTTGTCGCCGGGGTGAGGAGGGCGGTGCGGTGGGTTGTCGCCGGGGCACGGCGACGCCGTGCGCATCGGGCGGACAGGCAGCACCATGGTCCTGTAGAGGACGGCACCCATGGATCCAGCGCGAGAAGTCTCCGAGGCCCCGACGCCCGCGGGACCACGCGATCTCCTCGACGCGTCCACCGACGCGGCGGCGATCGTGACCGCGGACGGCGTCGTGCTCGGCTGGACGCGAGGCGCGCAGGCACTGCTCGGCCACCCGGCGTCCGACGTCGTCGGGGGTTTCGCCGGCCGGCTGGTGGCGATGCCGCGGGACCCGGCGCGGGTGGCGGCGGTCGCGGCCCGGTGCCGCGCGGGCAGGGGGTGGAGCGGCCAGCTCACGGCACGGCACCGCGACGGCCGTTCCGTCGACGTGGCCCTGCGGGTCTCCGCGTCCTTCCGGATCGGCGTGGACGAGTGCTTTCTGCTCTCGGCACGCGAGCAGAGCCGGCAGTGGACGGTGGGGCAGTCCGTCCTCGACGGGTTCCTCGTCCGCTCCCCGGTCGGGATGGCGGTGCTGGACCTGGAACTGCGGTACGTGTGGCTGAACGACACGCTGGAACGCCTCGGCGGGGTGCCCCGCGAACAGCGCCTCGGGCGACGGCTGAGCGAGCTGCTGCCCGGCCTCCAGGCCGACGCCATCGAGGGCCTCATGCGCAAGGTCCTGAAGTCCGGAACCCCGGTCAACGAGTACGAGTACCTCGGGTGGAGCTGGGCCGATCCGCACCGCCGGCGCGCCTACTCCACGTCCTTCTTCCCGTTGGTCGGCTCCGACGACTCGGTCACCGGGGTCTGCTACATGGTGCAGGACGTCACCGAGCGGTGGGCCGCCCGCCGGCTGCTGTCGCTGGTCAACGAGGCCTGGGCGAGCGTCGGCACGACCCTCGACGTCATGCGCACCGCCCAGGAGCTCGCCGACTTCGCCGTCCCGCGGTTCGCGGACTTCGTCATCGTCGACCTGCTGGAGCCGGTCCTCAGCACCGAGGGACACGGCACGTGGCTCACCGACGCCGGGCCCGCCCCGGCCAGGCCGGTGATGCGCCGGGCCGGGCTCAGCTCCGTGCGCGAGGGCTGCCCCGAGGCCGTGGCCCGGGTGGGCGAACGGGTGGACTTCCTGCCCCCGCCGCACGACACGAAGCTGCTCATCGACGGCGAGCCGATCCTGCTTCCCGTCCTGGACCCCACCGACGAACTGTGGCTCGCCGAGCAGCCCGAGAGGACGGCGACGATCCGCAGGTTCGGGCTGCACTCCCTCATCTCCGTGCCGATGCGGGCGCGCGACACCGCACTCGGCCTCGCCACGTTCGTCCGGTCGCTCAACCCCGTCTCGTTCGGCCCCGACGACGTCCTGCTGGCCCGGGAGCTGGTGGCCCGGGCGGCGCTGTGCGTCGACAACGCCCGCCGTTACACGCGCGAGCACACGGCGGCCGTCACCCTCCAGCGCAGTCTGCTGCCGCACGCCCTGGCGGGCGGAACAGCGCTCGAGGTTGCCTCCTGCTATCAGCCGGCGGACCCCACGGACGGCGTGGGCGGCGACTGGTTCGACGTGATCCCGCTGTCCGGGGCGCGGGTGGGGCTGGTGGTCGGCGACGTGGTGGGCCACGGCATCGCGGCCGCGGCGGCCATGGGCCGGCTGCGGACCGCCGTGCAGACCCTCGCCGACATGGAGATGCCGCCGGACGAGCTGCTCGCCCACCTCGACGACCTCGTGCTCCGGCTGAGCACGGAACGCACCGACGACCCCGCGGCCCAGCAGGGCACCACCGCCTTCCTCGGCGCGACCTGTCTGTACGCCGTCTACGACCCGGTCACCCGGCGGTTCACCATGGCCCGGGCCGGGCATCCGCCGCCCGTCGTCGTCACGCCCGAAGGCCGGGTGTCCTTCCCGGAGCCGCCGGCCGGGCCTCCGCTGGGACTCGGCGGGATGGCGTTCGAGGCCGCCGAGATCACCCTCGCCGAGAACAGCCTGATCGGTCTCTACACCGACGGCCTCGTCCAGGGAGCCGAGCACGACATGGAACTGGGCATGTTCCGGCTCGGCGAGGTGCTGGCCCGGCCCGACGCCGACCTGGACGCGCTCTGCACGTCGGCGGTCCGCCGGCTGGTGCCGGTGCCGCAGTCCGACGACGTCGCCCTGCTGCTGGCGCGCACCCACGCCCTGGAAGCCGAGCACGTCGCCTCCTGGGACGTGCCCGCCGACCCGGCCGCCGTCTCCGAGGTCCGCGCCCGGGCCACCCGCCAGGTGGCGGACTGGGGCCTGACGGACCTGGCCATGACGTCCGAGCTGATCGTGAGCGAGCTGGTCACGAACGCCGTGCGCTACGCGACCCCGCCCATCCGGCTGCGGCTTCTCCGTGACGCCCGCCTGACCTGCGAGGTCACCGACGCCAGCAGTACGGCCCCACGGCTCAAGCACGCCCGGATCACGGACGAGGGCGGGCGCGGCCTCTTCCTGGTGGCCCAGCTCGCCCACCGCTGGGGCACCCGGTACACGGCCGACGGAAAGGTCATCTGGGCGGAGCAGGAGATCCCCTGACCCGACGGCGAGCGCGACGGAGCCCGCCCGACGGCCGGGAGGGGACGGGAGGGGGGGGGAGGGGTGGGGTGGGGTGGGGAGCGGTGGCGAGGAGAAAGCGTCGGACAAGAGTTGGCCACACACGCCGGGTGGTTGACAGACCCACCCGGCGGCGCGCGCGGGCGCCGCCGTCCGCCGCGGCTCCCGGGTACCCGGCCCCGCACGGAGCGAGAGCGCGGCTTGGCGAGAGCGCGGCCTGTGGGCCGGTGCGCCGGTCAGTCCTGGACGAGCTGATCGGCCAGCCGGTGGGCCTGGGCCAGCAGCGCCCCGTACGTCAACAGCGCGTCGGGGTCGTCCCGCACGGCCCCCGGAAGCCGTCGGCGGAACGCGTCGAGCCTCTGGTGCAGCTCCTCGACGGCCTCGCGGAGCTCGTCGGCGGCGTCGTCGTCATGGCCGGCCGGTGTGAAGCGCGCGCTGCCGTAGAGCCGGATGGCGTGGGCGGTGCGGTGCAGGAAGTCCGCGTACGGACGGGCGATCTCCGCGGCCGGCTGAGCGGCCTTGCTGCCGTGGTCCACGGCCTCCCACACCGTCCGGGTCACGCCGGCGGTGTGCACGGCGATGTAGTCGAGCACGACCACGGCGTCGGCGTACGTCTTGTCGGGTTGCGCCGCGGCGTACACACGCCGGCCGCGCGGGTTGCCCCGCATGGCTTCCTTGCTGCGGCCGATCGCCGACCGCGCCTGGTCGACCAGGCGGTCCAGACGCAGGGCGCGCGCATGCCACTCGGCGGCCGCCCGGCCGTCCCCTTCGCCGTCGGCCAGCCCGTCGGCCACCGCGTCGAGGATCTCCTGCGCCTCGCGGACCGCGTCCTCCAGCGCGGAGCGGGTGTCGCGCAGATAGAGCGGCGGACGGACCAGCGCGTTGACCGCGACGCCGACCGCCGCGCCGAAGACCGCCTCCGCGACCCGGGCCGCCGACGAGGCGATCGTGACCTGGCCGCTGGTCAGCACGAAGAGCGCGCCGGTGGCCGCGTACACGCCCTGACTGCCCAGCCGGTGCCACTGCCCGAGGAGCAGCACCGCCGGCAGGACCAGGGCCATCGTGACCATCGTGCTGTCCAGCAGCAACGCCACCGCCGTGGCCACCACGGTGCCCGCCGCGATCGCCGCGAGCTGCTGCAGACCGTGCGCCACCGAGCGGTACACCGTCGCCTCCACCAGCACGACCGCCACCCACGGCGCCACGAACGCCATCGGGGCCGCGAGCCACCAGCCCGCCACCGCCCAGGCCACCCAGGCGGCCAGCGCGGCCTTGCCGGCCTGCGCCACGAGATCCCGTTCACGGCCCGGCTCGGCCCACGCCCGGCGGGCGGTCCGCACCACGTTCCCGCCGCTCAGCCGGACCGCTCTCACCAGTCGAGCCGGCCATGCCGGCCATCGCGGCCATCGCGGCCGTGTCGTTCGTGTCGTCCCCTGAGTGCACTCCATGGCACTCAAGTGCCACACCAGGCCCGCTACGCACCTACCGTGCGCGACCTCACAGCGCACCGCCCGCGATTCCAGCCCGGCACAAGGCCGTCAAGGCTCCCGCCGCCGCACCGTCATCCGGCGCCGTCAACCACTCAACGCCCGAACGTGATCGTTGTGTGATCAGTGCCGCGTAGTCTCCAGCCGACCGGGGGACTCGACTCACCGGGCGCTCGACCAGTACGGGGGGACACACATGACACATCGGGGTGCGGCGATACCGGCACTGATCGGCGGGGTACTGCTCACGGCGCTGCTGTGGTGGGCCGGGGCGAGCACCGAGGCGCTGCACCTGCAGGGCGCCACCGACGCGCTCGGCGGCCGGGTCGTCGCCGAACTCCAGCAGTGGCTCACGCCCTGGTCGTACGACCCTCCGACGTCGGTCCGGTTCGGTTCCGGCGTGCTCGGCGAGATCGGGGATCCGGCCGGCGGCGACGCCACCCGCTATCTCTCGCTGTACGAGACGGCGTTGCAGATCCGGTTCGCCGCGGTCTTCGTCTTCTTCGTGCTGGGGGCGGTGCTCCTGGTCCGCAGGCTGCCGCCGGTCGACGGCCGGCTGCCGGCCGCGCTGCTCGCCCTGTGGGGTTGGGGCGTGGTGGCCGGAACCCTGGCGGTGACCGTCTCCGCGCCGTGGCTGATCGCCTCGCAGGGACGCGGCAGTTACCGCTTCCTCCCGCAACTGGCGGGCGTCATCTCCTCCGGACGGCAGATGCTGGTGGTGACCGCGCTGCTCGCGTCCCTGGCGACGGTGTTCGCCGCGCGGGTGGTCGCCAGGAGTCAGGGTCCGCTGCCGCGCGAGGCCGTTCCGGTGCGTGCGGCCCGACTTGCCGCAACCGTCGGGACCGCGGTCATCGCCCTGTCCCTGGTGGTCCTCTCGTACGAGTCGGTCGCCGCCGAGCTGCAGACGTCCTTCTCGGGCAGCGGGCGGTTCTCCGAACCGGGTGACCTGCTCCGCCAGTGGCTGCTTCTCGGCGCCTGGTCGGCTCCGGCGGGAGTGTCGTTCGGGGACTGGCTCCTGTACCGGGCCACGGACGTCCTGCTGCTCGCGCTGGTGTGGACGGCGCTGCGGCGGCTGCCCGGAATGCTCACGCGCGTGACGGTCCCGGCGATGGCGGTGGGCACGGTGTGCGTGACCGTGCTCGGACTCCTGGCGAGTCAGTTGCTGCGGGTGGCGCTGGACGGGTCGACCTTGAAATGGGACCTGATGTATCTGTCCTCGGGCATCGGCGACGGAGTCCCGGCAGCCCTCGTCTGGGGACTGACGGCGGGCGCCGCGGCCACGGTGACCCTGCGGGCGGCCGGGGGACGTGGGCCGACCGCGAACGCGCCGGCCACCGAACCGGAACCCGCCGTGCCGTAAGGCACACGCCGACCGTCGAACCGGCCCTGCCGTAGGCCACACGCCGACCGTCGAACCGGGACTCCGCCGGGCCGTGCGGTTACGCGCCGACCGCCGAACCGGAACCCGCCCTGCCGTAGGCCACACGCCGACCGCCGCCGCGGGAACGTCGCCGAGCCGGGCGGTCACGCGCCGGGAGCGCCGGGGGACGGGACGACATCAGCGGAAGCGGGCCTGTTATCCGCCCGCCTGCACGGGTCACCGCCCGCCCGCGCCCCGACGGCTCGACTTCCGTGCAACGACCGCTCGTAGTCCGGCCGCCGGTACTCGCCCACCGGGACTTCGACGGCCCGTACGCCGACCGCCGGCACTCCGGCCACCGGTACTTCGACCGCGCGTGCTTCACCTCACTTCGGATACCGGCACTCCGGCCACCGCTGCTCCGACCGTCCGTCACGCCGGGCCGACGATCGATCGACCGGGGGTCGCAGGAGCGTGGGCGACTGAGTCGCCGGACTCGAGGTGTCGGCGCAGCCATCGTTCGGTACTGGTCACGTGCAGCAGCGCCGCCGCCTGGCTGAGCGCGGCGTCGCGGCAGGCCAGCGCCTCGTAGATCGCCTCGTGCTCGGTGAGCGTCCGGCCGGCGGCCCGGGTGTCGACCAGACCCCGCCAGACGCGGGCGCGCAGCGTGCGGCCGGAGACGCCCTCCAGCAGAGCCAGCAGGGACTCGTTTCCGGTGGCCGCGACGACCGCGCGATGGAACGCCGCGTCGTGCGCGTTGAGCCGCTCCACGTCGTCCTGGGCCTCGCGCATGGCGTCCAAGTGCTGTTTCACCAGGGCCAGTTGCTCGTCCGAGATACGCAGGGCGGCCAGCGCGGTGGCGGCGGGTTCGAGCAGCCGCCGCACCTCCATCAGGTCCAGCAGTGCGGCCGAGTCGCCCTGCAGCAGTTCCACGGCGCCGCCGACGCTCTCCAGCAGCACACTCGCCTGGAGGCTGCCGACGTACGTGCCGTCGCCCCGTTTCACCTCCAGTACACGGGCGACCGCCAGGGCCTTGACCGCCTCGCGCGCCAGATTGCGGGAGAGCCCCAGCTGAGCTGCCAGCTCCGCTTCCGGAGGCAGTTTTGAGCCCGGGGGCAGCGCGCCCGTCCGGATCAGCTCACGGATCTGCTCGATGGCCTTGTCCGTCAGGGACAACGCGACCCCTCTCCTTGTATGCGCCGCCTGGGTGCGCCCGGTCCGGTCGGGCCGTGGGCCCTGGGCCCTGGGCCCTGGGCCCTGGGCCCGAGGATCGTCCCGGATACCTCGAGGACGTGACGGCCGAGCGGCCCGCCCTTGCGTACGGCCTGGTCCGGATTCGGCGTGCCGGGGGCGACGGCGACGATACCGGGGCGGGCGCAGCGGCGCGCGACCGCGGCGGCGGCCCGGCCCGGCCGTTCGCCCCCGGCGGACGAGGTGCGGACGGGGCGTCCTGGTGGGCTCGTCCCGCCCCGTGCGGCGCGGTCATCGGGGCCGCAGCACGTAGAACTCGGTCGCGGTGCCGGCGAGGATCGCCCGGGTCTCGGTCACGGAGCAGTCGTGCAGCAGCTCCTCGACGGTGGCCGCCCAGGCGTTCCATCCGCCGGCGAGGCCGCAGACCGGCCGTGTCGACGATGTCGCCGATGGCGAGAGAGGTCAGATCCACCCAGCCGACGACGCCGCCGATCAGCGGGTCTCGCGCGGCCAGGGCCAGCAGCTCGCGCGTCTCGGGCAGGGGTGCCATGCACCGGACGAGTCCCAGCCCGGAACAGCCGACCTCGACACCCTGCTGGAGCGGGTCCGGGCCGCCGGCCACCCTGCACACGGCGGGCGACCTCGCGGCTCTGCCCACCGCCCGCCGGCTGGCCGTCAACCGGATCACCCTGAGCGGGTTCGTGCCGTCGGCCGCGGCGACTGCGGTGAGCACGGGCGCCTCGGACGGTGCGGGGAGCCGGCCCGCCGGGCGGGCGGCCCCCATTCGTCCGAGCGCCGCTCAGCCGAGTCGGCGGACCACCGCCTCGGCGACCGCCCTGGCGCTGCCCGGGTTCTGCCCGGTGATCAGGCGGTCGTCCTCGACGACGTGGGTGTCGAACGGCTTCGCCGCGATGCTGTACCGCGCGCCGAGCTCCTTCAGGCGGTCCTCGAGGCTGTAGGGGACGGCGTCGGCGCGCTGGGCGAGTTCCTCCTCCCGCCACGAGAATCCCGTGACGTTCCTGCCCTTCACCAGGGGTTCGCCGTCGCTCAGGGTGACGTCGAGCAGACCGCACGGGCCGTGGCAGACCGCCGACACGATCCGGCCGCTCTCGTGGAAGCGGGCGATCAGCGTCTCCAGGGCCTGGCTCTGGTGGAAGTCGAACATCACGCCGTGACCGCCGGTCAGGTAGATGGCGTCGTAGTCGTCGACGTCGACCTCGCGCACGGCGACGACATCCCGCAGCGTGTCCATGAACGCGCGGTCGGCGTACCGCTTGTCGGTACCGAGGTCGCTGAGGACGTTGTGGGCGAGGCTCTCCGGATCGAGCGGCACGGGGCCGCCCTCGATGCTCGCGACGGTGAGCTCGAAACCCGCCTGTTCGGCGACGTCGTAGAAGTGGGTCAGCTCGCCCAGCCAGAGACCGGTGCGGTAACCGACCTTCTCGTACTCGCCGGTGCTGGTGACGATGATGAGAATGCGCTTCGTGGGGGACATCCGTGTCTTTCTGTTCAGAGGTTCGGGGCCGCCGTGCGGACGTGTGCGGCCCCGTGCGCGGCCTCGCCGGCGACACCGGGCCGGGCCGCTGATTCCTTCAGGCCGGTACCACGATAGGAGCTGATCGCCCGTCACACCCGGTACCGGGGAGGTGCATCGGCGGTCGGCGACCGGTACCACGGGACTACGGGAACACGTCCGGAGTCGACAGCGCTCGGGTCCCGCTCGGTCATGAGGCGCGCACGGCCCCGGGTCCTGCCCGCTGCCCGCTACCCGCTGTGCGCCCCGTCGTCCGTGCCCCGCCCGCCGTCCGCCGGGGGCGCGGCTCCCGCGTGCAGCCGGATCACCGCATACGTCTCCCCGGCCTCCGGGGGGCGCGTCCAGGAACGGGTGGTGAACGTGTGCAGCCGCCCCTGCACGATCGCGTGCCGCGGCAGGCCGGCGCCGAACTCCGCGGTCACCGCTTCCAGCAGCGACCGTTCCGTCCCGGCCGCGTCCCCCAGGTCGCAGAAGAAGCGGTCCGGGTCCAGCGCCCGTGGTATCCCTCCGCTGCGCCGGACCTCACCGTCCGCGTAGGTGAAGGCGTACTGCTCCACGCCGTCGCGCGCGACCGAGAGGTGGAAGAACGGGTTCCCGTGCCGGGCCCTCAGACCGCACCACACCACCACCGCGCGGGTCCCCGCGCTCGCGGCCGCCGCCGGGGAGACGAACCGCCGCCCCGCGAACGAGGCGGGATCGCCGTCGAAGGCGAAGCTCCAGCCGGCACCGGCCCGGCCGACCGCCACGAGAGCCCGGTCGTCGTAGGACGAGAACTCCCTGCGGCCCTCCAGCGCCCTGCGGCGCGCCTCCCGGAAGCTCATGGGCTCGCTCAGCACGACGCGGTCGCCCTCGTCCCCGTCCCCGTCGCCGCCGTCCTCGTCGCCTCGGCCCCTGTCGTCGCCCCGGGCATCGTGCGAGTCCGCGAGACGTGCGGGCAGCTCCTCCGGCCCCACTCCCTCCACCAGCACGAACCGGTAGGACGTGCGGTTGCTGCCCGGGTCCGGCTCCACGAGCCACGCGAGGCCGCCCGGGTCGAGCACGCCCGCCGGCGCCGGAGCCCGACCCGCCTGCCCGCCCCGTGGAGCGGACAGCAGTTCGCGGCCCCGCTCCGGGGTCAGCAGCGGCCCGAGCAGGGGGTCGGCCACCCACCCGAGCGGTGCCAGGTGGTCCGGCCCCAGCGGCTCCCACCGGGGCAGGGCTTCCAGCAAAATCCGCCATGCCCCGTCGGTGTCGCCCCACCGCGCCAGCTCCCGTGCCCGCTCGACCGCCTCCCCGAAGGGCCCGGCCGCCGTGTACCGGTACGTGCCGTCGCGCACCTGGCGCAGGGTCTCGAAAGCCAGCGACACGACGGCTTCGTCGGCGCCCCGCAGATGGAACGTCAGCGTGGAGTCGTCCCGGTACCCGTTCGCCGCGTGCTCGGCGACCAGCGGCGGCAACAACTCGGGAGCGTACCGAGGGTCGGTCACCAGGCCGTCGAAGTACACCATGTACGTCTGTCCGAGCAGGCGGCGTATCTGGTCGCCCAGCCCGGCGGCCCTCGGCCTGCCGTACGCCTTCGCCTCGTCCAGCAGTGTCCCGGCCCGTTCCCAGCCGCCGCGCAGCGCCTCCAGCCGGGCCTCCTCCATCCCGGCGTCCAGCTCTCGCGTCGTGTCGTTGGCGAACACCGGCTCCGTGTCACTGCGGCGCGCCTGCAGGCTGTGGAACTCCCGGTGCATCGCCAGCATGAAGGCCAGGAAGTTCGCGTGCCGCTCGGGCGGCTCGGCCCGCCAGCTCGCCCACGTGTACACGGCCCACTCGCCGTCCTCGTCGACGTCATCGGGATCCAGGAGGACGTGCGTGATGTCGGACTCCACGTCGAGCTGCAGCCCGCGCCGCCAGAGGTCCGCCTCCCGTCGCTCCTCGGGGCTCGCGTCGTCGTCCAGATCCTCCTCGAACATCTCCGCGAGCCCCGACTCGTCGTCGTGCCAGTGCGCGTCCGCGGTCCCCGCCAGCAGCCACACGAATCCGCCCGCGTGCCGCCAGCCGTCACTGACCTCGAGGAACCGCCGGTACGACGGGGGCATGCGACGGCCGAGACGCTCCTCCATGGCCGCGATCCGCTCCTCCGACGCGGGCGGGAGCCCCAGCCACCGGGCCCGGCGCGCGACCTCGTCGTCCTCGCCCCGCGTCTCGCCGTCCGGCAGGGAGTCCGCCCACTCCCCGCTCCACCTCTGCAGGAAGGGCCGCCAGTCGAATGCCGTGGTGTCCGTCATGCTCACGATGCTGTCACCCGCCACTGACAGCACCCGGCCCCCCGGGGAACCGTCCGACGGCCCGTGAAAGGGTCGGCCCTCCAGCGGCGGCGGGAGCAGGCGGCCGCTCAGGCGCGTTCGGCGATCTCGCGTGTGACGTCCACGGCGATCTCGATCGCCCGTGCCGCGAGGGGTGAGTGCGTGCGACGGGCCTGCCACAGCAGGAAGATCTCGCGCGGCGGGAGTCCCGGCTCGAGTTCGTGGACGGACACGGACGCGTCGGAGCCGAGGTCGGCGCCGTGGACGGCGAGCCGCGGCAGGACCGCCGAGCCCATGCCGGCGCGCACCATCGACAGCACGGTCTCGTTGCCCGCGGTACGGCACACGATCTGCGGGCGGACACCGCGCCGGGCCAGCGCCTGCTCGAGCCGGGCCTGGTCACAGATCGGCGGGTGCGCCACCATCGGCGCGCCGTCGAGAAGCTCCGGGCGCACCGGACCGTCGGCGAAGGCGCCACGGCGGGCCACCAGAACGTAGGGATCGTCGAGCAGCTTGCGGTGTTCGACGTCGCCGTCGACGCGGCCGTCGAAGAACATCAGGTCCAGCTCGTCGACCTGGGGCCGGTCGGTCTCCTCCTCGAACAGCCGGATGTCGCAGCCGGGGTGTTCGTCCCGGAGCCTGCGCACGACCAGCGGCAGGATCACGTTGGACACGCTCTGGAAGGTGCCGATGTCGACCCGGCCGTCACCGGCCTTGAACCGGTCGACGGCGGCCGTCATCGCCCGGGATCCGGCGAGCAGTGCGCGTCCGTGGGCCAGCACCACCGCGCCGAGCGGCGTGATCCGCACCGGTCTCGGGCCGCCGGGCCGGTCGAACACGGCGCCGCCGACGGCCTTCTCCAGAGCCGCGATCTGTTGACTCACCGTCGACTGGGTGTATCCGAGCCGCGTCGCCGCCCGGCCGAACGAGCCCTCGTCGGCCACGGCGGCCATCGTGGCGAGATGGCGCAGTTCCACGTCGGACATGAGCTCGTCCCTCTGGGCAACAATCGTTGATTGCGATCGACTTGATCGGAAACTATCGCTTTTTACGATGGACCGCCGGGTCTAGCGTGACATTCATGACCGATCACCTTTCACACGGCGAGAAGCTCGTCCGGATCGACGACGTCGAGCTGTGCTTCGAGACCTTCGGAAACCCCGCGGACCCGGCGATCCTCCTCATCGACGGCGCCGCCGCCTCGATGCTGTGGTGGGAGACCGAGCTGTGCGCCCGGATCGCGCGCGGCGACCGGTACGTGATCCGCTACGACAACCGGGACACCGGCAGATCCACCAGCTACCCGCCGGGGCGGCCCGGCTACGCGTACACCGACCTGGCCGGGGACGCGCTCGGCCTCCTGGACGCCCTGAACGTCGAACGCGCCCACATCGTCTGCCGGTCGATGGCCGGCGGAATCGGCCTCCTCGTCGGGGTGGACCATCCCGACCGGGTGGCGTCCCTGACGTTCGTCTCCACCTCCACCGGCGAGGACGGACTCCCGCCGTCGTCGGACGAGCTCGCCGCCGGCATTCCCGCCGACCCGGACCCCGCCGACCCGGACGCGGTGGTGGACCACGTCGTCGCCTCGGCACAGGCGTGCTCGGGCGGCTCGCCCTACTTCGACGAGACCGCCACGCGCACGCTCGTGCAGCGGGACGTGGCCCGTGCCCGCGACATCGCCGCCACCCTCGTCAACCACTACGCGATGTCCTTCGACGGGTCGTCCCGCGACTTCGCCTCCGTCCGGGCGCCGACCCTGGTGGTGCACGGCGACCACGACCCGGTGCTTCCGCTCCCCCACGGGCGCGCGCTGCGCGAGGCGATTCCCGGTGCGGAGCTGCTGGTCCTGGAAGGCGCCGGACACGACCTGCCGAAGCCGCTGTGGGACGTGTTCGTGCCGGCCCTGCTCCGGCACACGGCAGGCGGGCAGACGGCAGGCGGGCAGACGGCAGGCGGGCGGACGGCAGGCGGGCAGACGGCAGGCGTGCACACCGCAGGCGGCCGGCCATGACCCGGTTGCGGTCGGCGCTCTGGCTGCCGATCTTCGACGAACTCGCCGACCCGGCGGTGGTCGCCCGTCTGGCCGCCGACGCGGAGGAGGCAGGCTGGCACGGCGTGTTCGTCTGGGACCATCTGCGCTGGCGCGAACCCGTCCGGCAGGCGGCCGACCCCTGGATCACGCTGACCGCGATCGCCACCGCCACCCGACGCCTGCGGTTCGGCCCCATGGTCACCCCCCTCGCCCGCCGGCGGCCGGCGAAGGTCGCCAGGGAGACCGCGACGCTGGACCGGCTCGGCGGCGGCCGCCTCACCCTCGGCGTCGGTCTCGGCAGCGACCGCTTCGCCGGCGAGTGGAGTGCGACGGGCGAGGAACTCGACGACCGGCGGCGCGGCCGCATGCTCGACGAGTCCCTGGAGATCCTCACCGCCGCGTGGTCCGGCGCACCGGTGCACCATCACGGCCCGCACTACACGGTCGACGGCGTCTCCTTCCTGCCCCGGCCGGTTCAGCGCCCCGGCGTGCCCGTGTGGGCCGCGGGGTTGCCCGGCAACGTCAGACCGCTGCGCCGCGCCGCCCGGCACGACGGCTTCTTCCCGGTGAACCTCGAACACCCGGACCAGCTCGCCGACGCCGTCGCAGCCCTCGCCGCCCTGCGCGAGGGGAGGCCGGGCCCGTACGACATCGCCGTCGCCCTCCCGCCCGGGACCGATCCGGCGCCCTACGCCGCCGTGGGCGCCACATGGTGGCTGGCGGAGTTCACGCCGGAGACGATGTCGCTGGACCAGGTGCGCGGCGTACTCCGCGACGGCCCGGCCGACACCGGCGGGCCTGGCGCCGAGTGATACGGGGAGGTGGTCCCGGGGCCCCGCTCTCGACGTCCTCCGCGCCCCCTTCAGACATCTCCCCGACGGCCGACGCGGATCGCGCGCGACCACCGGTTCGCGCACCGCCGTACAGGTCGCGAGACTGCGCCGACGCCTGCGACACCGGGCGAGACCAGCGGGTTCTTCCTCCGCGCGGCACGCGCCTTGCGTGTGGTTGACCTGTGGAAATAGCCTCTGGTCAAGCCGGTGGGGGTTGCCGGCCCGGGAAATGGTCCACAACATCATGGTCACAGGCGCGAACCGGCTGTCGTCCGTGGCCTGCCCGGGCAGGAGGCCCGAGTCCGGGCCCTCCACCGATTCCGGAGCAGTTCAGTGCATGAAGTCGGCCTCCTGGTGCTGGCGCCGTCGGCGAGTTGCGCACTCCGCGCGGCGTGGTCCGACGCCCACGTTGTCGCAGCGGACGGGAGACTCGCCGACGGGGGCCCGCTGAGCGACCACCACGGGCCGGACGACCGGCCGCCGGGTGCGGGCCGAGTGGTGCCGCTCCCGGCGCCGACGTCGCGCGCGACAGGCGCGTGGGCGCGACGGACGGGAGAGGCCCGGCCGTGACGCCCGCACAGGTCCGCGAGTTCCATGAGCCCTCGGGGCCACGAACTCCCCGGCGGGCCTGTACGGCGTCCGTACCGCACCGGGAAAGCCACCATGCCCCCACAGACCTCGACCCTCTCGGTCCCCTCCTCACTGCGACCACCGTTCCCGGTACTGCGCCGGGAACGCCGGTGGCCCAGGTCGGCGAAGTACCGCGTCCCGCTCCTCGCCATCGCCGCCTTCCTCCCCCTGTACTGGGGGTGGGACGCCGTCCTCGCGACGGACGGCGGTGACCTCGCCGCGCAGTACGCGTGGGCGGGGTTCGTGGGCAGACACCCGGCCACGCCGTACGGACTGTTCTGGTTCGGCGGCGTCCACACCGTCAACTACAGCGTCATATCACCGCACTTGATGGCTCTGTGCGGCGTCCGCGCCGTCTCCGTGCTGTCCGGGATCAGCGCCACCTGGGTGCTGGCCACACTGCTGGAGCGCACCCTTCCGCGCGTGTCGATGTGGCCCGCGCTCGTCGGTGCGCTGGGCCTCTGGTACAACGTCGTGCTCGGCCGCACCACGTTCGCCCTCGGCCTGGCGTTCGCTCTCGCGGGCCTGCTCGCCGTCGCCGACCGCGCGCCCCGGCCCGCCCGGCTCGCCGCCGCGGCCCTCGGGGCGCTGTTCGCGACCATGGGCAGCCCGGTGGCCGGGCTCTTCCTGCTGGTGGCGGGCGCCGGATATCTGGTCGACCGGCAGTACGGCAAGTGTCTCGCCCTGTCGCTCCCGCCCGTCGCCGTAGTCGGTGTGACGACCGTGCTGTTCCCCTTCCAGGGCGAGCAGCCCATGGCCGCGGGCCGCATGATCCTGCCCCTGCTGCTGTCCGCCGCCGTGGTGTGGGCGTCTCCGCGGGAGTGGCGGGTGGTGCGGGCGAGCAGTGTCGTGTACGCCGTCGGGGTCGTCCTGACCTGGGTGGTCCCCTCGCCGGTCGGCAACAACGTCGAGCGCCTCGCGCTGCTCTTCGCGCCCGCGGTGTTGCTCGCGGCCGCGCTGCACCGCCGCTCCGGAGCCTTCCGCCACGGCGGCCGGCGAACCCGCATGCGGGCGATGGCGCTGGTGACCGCTCTCTCCGTCTCCTACCTCTGTGCGTCGTCGCTGACGCATCTGCGGCGCCCGGACCCCGTTCCGGGCTGGGTCACGCACACCGACGGCGTGATCGCCGCGCTCGACCGGCTGGGCGCCGACCGCGGCCGGGTCGAGCTGCCGACGGACGACGACCATCGCGGGGCCACCCTCCTCGGCCCCCACTTCGAGCTGATGCGCGGCTGGAACCAGCAGTTGGACGTCGAACGCGGACGCCTGTTCTACGAGGGCCACCTCGACGGGCCGCGTTACTACGCCTGGCTGCGCCACTGGGCGGTGGGTTTCGTCGTCCTCCACGACGGTAAGCCCGACCGGTCCGCGGAGCGCGAGACGGCTCTCATCCAGGAGGGGCAACGCTGGCTGGAGCCCGTCTGGCAGGACCAGTACTGGAAGATCTACCGGGTCCGCGACACGCTGCCGCTGGTCTCCGCCCCGGCCGAGCTGCTGCGCGCGGGGGAGGCGGATCTGACGCTGAGCATGCCCGGCCCCGGGACGAGCACCGTGCGGATCGCGTACTCGCCGTGGCTGCGGGCCGAGGGCGCGTGTGTCAGCGCGGACGGCCCGTGGACCCGGCTGACCGTGCCCGGGGCGGGCGTGTACCGGCTGACCTCGGACTACGCCGCGGAATCCGGCGACGAGAGCGGCTGCCCGCCGGCCGGGTGAGAAGCCGCCGTCTCCGCCGGGTGGGCATCCGGCGGAGACGGACCGGCCGCCGTGGCGCTCGCGTCCGCCGGCGGATCCGCGCAACGGGGTCCGGTCACCGCCTGCCGCCGGCCCCTGCAGGGCTGCCCGGCGTACGCCACCGAGCAGGTGGCCGGTGACCGTGGGCTGTCCCGCCCGAAGTCCTGCTCGAGGCGGGTCCGGCGCGGGGGCGCGCGGCTCAGTCGTCGAGGGACTCGTAGTCGAACCAGTCGAAGTGGACGGCGCCCGTCGCGGCGTACATGCCGATGACCCGACCCGTGAAGCCGCCGGCGACCTCGGTCGACAGATAGCGGCCGTCGAGGGTCGCGAGGTCGGTCACCGTGCCGTCCGGCCCTTCGACGCCGAGGGAGACGACGTCGGGTCCTGTGCACGGTCCGTGCGGAGACGGCGGTTCCGTGATCGTGGCGGCGAGGACCACCGGCCCGGCCGGCACGGACTCCTCGGCCATTACCGTGCGCAGGGACCCGACGCGCGCGATCACCCGCACCCGCGTGCCGGACGCCTCGATCGCGTAGTGATGTCGCTCGTCGAGCCGGACGGCGAGGCCACCGCTTCCCTCCGCGGCGTCGACCAGTGTGCGCGCCCGGCAGGAGGGATGCCGCTGGCGCCGGCCCGTGAACACCACGTCGGGCTCGTCCAGGGAACCGCCCCGCGCGCGGAGCGTCAGCCAGCCGGGGCGCTCCTTGGTGGTGCAGAGCTCGGCGGGCCGGTCGCGCAGGGAGATCCAGGGCGGTCGCAGCTCGGCGAGCTCGAAGTCGTCCCGGTGCTCCTCGACGGGGCCGGGGGAGAGCGGCCACGGCAACTCGGGCAGGGCCAGCGTGACCTCGCCGACGACCGGCCAGTCGTCCACCCAGGTCACGGGTGCCAGGAAGGTCTCCCGGCCGAGCACGTGCCAGCCCGGCGTGCCGCCGCCCGGCCGGACACCGAGCAGCACCATCCACCAGGAGCCGTCGGGACCCTGGACGAGGTCGGCGTGCCCGGTGTTCTGCACGGGACGGTCGGTGCCCCGGTGGGTGAGGATCGGGTTGGCCGGGCACGGCTCGAACGGGCCGGCGGGCGTACGGCCGCGGGCGATGGAGACACCGTGGCAGCGCTCGGTGCCGCCCTCGGCGATGAGCAGGTACCAGTGGTCGCCGATCCGGTACAGGTGCGGCGCCTCCGGGGCCTTGGCGCCGGGACCGCCGGACCAGAGCCTGTGGGGTGTCCCGTACGTCTGCCCGGTCGACGGGTCGATACGGACCTGCGAGACCCCGGCGACCGTGCACCAGCAGGTGCCGTCCTCCTCCCAGACCAGGTCGGGATCGATGCCGGGGACACCCGGTGCCCGGATGGGGTCCGACCAGGGTCCGGCCGGGTCGGTGGCCGTGACGATCAGGTTGCCGCCGCCCTCGCTGCAGTTGGTGACGATCAGCCAGAAGCGGCCGTCGTGGTGGCGCAGGGTGGGGGCGTAGATACCGCCGGAGGACGGCATGGAGGCGGGCAGACGCAGTTGCTCCGGCCGGTCCAGGACGTTGCCGATCTGCGTCCAGTGCACCAGGTCACGGCTGTGGAAGAGGGGCACCCCGGGGAAGTACTCGAAGCTGGAGCAGGCCAGGTAGTAGTCGTCGCCGACGCGGCAGACGCTGGGGTCGGGGTGGAAGCCGGGGATCACGGGGTTGGCGACGGGTCCGTCGGGCTGGCGCGGAGGGGGCACCTGAGAGGTCCTCTCGTCGGTGTCTCGTCGGTACGTGCTGCGGGCTGGGCCGGCCGGGGGAGCAACGGGTCCGTGGGGGCCGATGCGGAGCCCGACGGCGGACGCCGCGGAGGCGGAGGCCGTCCGGTGGTGAAGCGGCTGTCGAAGCGCTTCACACACTCCCGTAAGCTAACGGACGGGTTTCGCGCATATCAAGAGTGCCCTTCCCCTCTGGATCCCGCCCCTTGCTGCTCGGTCGACAGCCGGGGCGGGAGAGCGACGTCGTCGAAGCGCTTCGACGGCGGACTGCCCGGGCTGAGAGGTGCGCCTCGGCGCGGACGCCGGCGGCGTGGGCGTCCGGTGATCTGTACGGCGGACGCCGGCCTGCCGTACGCTCCGGGCATGAGCGACGCGTCGGCCGCGCGAGACGCGTGCCGTCCGCGCGACCCAGGGGGAAGCAGCCCGGGTTCGCCGCCCGCCGGCGGCCCCGCCCGGTCCGACGGCACCGCTCACCGGCCGTGTTCCGCGCACCCGGCCGCGAGGGAGACCGCCGTTCCTGACGGAACGGCCGCCCGCCGGCACAAAAGCGCCGCCCTCGAACCGGCCTGGTGGACGGCGGACCCCGAGCGCTGGGACCTCCTGCGGTTCGAAGCAGCCCACGACGCGTCCGGCCTGCCCGTCGACCGGTGGTGGCAGGACCGCAGAGACGTCCTGGACACGCTCATCCTCACCCCGGGGCCGGTCGACCACGACTTCGCCCGATTCCTGCTGGACCAGGAGACGCGGTTGCACCGTCACTCCTGGGGCTTCAGCCACACGATCGAGGTCGCGGCGCTCCTGCTCGCCGAACACCGCCGGCCCGACGACGTCTGGCACCTGTGGCGCGCGGTCCTCGCGGGCTTCGACACCTGGTACGGCCTGCCCCACCGACTGCTGCTCGCCGCAGGAGGAACCACCCGGACGATCGCCTACGTCCGCGGCTCCGGCCACGAACAGCAGGACAACCTGCTGGGGCACCTCGAGAAACTCGCAGTCGCGACCGACGACGACGTCACGGCGCTTCTCGCTGAACGCCGCCGGCACCACACCGGCGTCCTCCGCGGACTCGACGACATCCCGGAGCGTGACGACGAGCGCTGAGGAGCCGTTCTCCGGGAGCGCCCGGGCCGCGTCGTGGTCCGTGTGCGCGTGGTGCGGCGAGGCGACCGTCGTCCGCGTGGGCGTCGCGCAGGCGCGCGCCGCAGTGGCAGGTCACGGATGTCCCAACAACCCTGCGACAGCTTGTGGTTAAGGGCTTAATCACCCAGCGTACCCAGCGACGGCGGCGGGTCCGCGGCAGGTGAGCCGGAGCTCGGCCTGCAGAGCATCGGCCGTCGCGGTGCCGCCGTCGGCCACGTACGTCACATGAAACAAGAGGGGAAGCGGTGGAGGCGACGATTTCACGGGTGCGGCAAGGCACCATACCTCCGGTCGTTGCGGCGCGGTGGGCGCTGTGGACGTTTGTCATCATCAACTCGGTGATCGTGGAGGCCTTGTTCCTCACCTCCGGGACCGGCAAGAACGGGGTGCTCACCGTCGCCAAGTTCTTCGGGCTGCACGCCGCCGTGCTGATGCTGTTCCAGCTGCTTCTGGTGGCACGACTGCCGTGGCTCGACCGCCGTATCGGCATGGACCGGTTGACGGTGTGGCACCGGTGGGTCGGCTTCACCCTGCTGTGGACCGTCCTCACGCACGCCGTCCTGGTGGTCCTGGGCTATGCGAGGCTCAGCGGCACGTCGATGACGAAGACGTTCTTCTCGCTGGCCGGAGTGCCGGCCTCCCTGCTCGGGATGTGCGCCGCGGCGGTCCTCGTCGTGGTCGCCGCGGTCTCCGCCCGGTACGTGCGGCGGCGGCTGCGGTACGAGACCTGGCACGGACTGCACCTGCTGCTGTACGTGGCGTTGGGGCTGGCGTTCGTCCATCAGCTGCAGGAGACCACGACCTTCAGCTCCTCCCCGGCCGCGAAGCTCTACTGGTGGGCCCTGTGGCTGTTCGCGTTCGGCGCCCTGGTCGTGGGCCGGATCGCGCTGCCCGTGTGGCGCAACTCCTACCACCGGTTCCGGGTCGCGGAGGTGGTGGTGGAGTCGGACGACGTGGTGTCGGTGCATGTCACCGGCCGCCACCTCGACAAGCTGCCGGCCCGGGCCGGGCAGTTCTGCATCTGGCGGTTCCCCGAACACCACCACTGGTGGCTGGCGAACCCGTTCTCGCTGTCGGCGGCGCCCGACGGCCGTACGCTGCGGCTGACGGCCAAGGCGGCCGGCAGCGCGAGCGCCGGACTGCGCCATCTCCCGGTCGGCACCCGCGCGTTCGTCGAAGGACCCTACGGCGCGTTCACGTCGCTGCACCGAGGACGCCCCGGCTCCCTGCTGATCGCCGGAGGGGTGGGGATCACACCGGTTCGAGCCCTGCTCGAGGAGGAGCCGGCGGGCGACGTCGTGGTGCTCTACCGGGTACGCAGCGAGGACGACGCCGTGCTCGTCGACGAGGTACGAGCGCTGGTCGCGGACCGCGGTGGGCGGCTGCACCTGCTCACCGGCCGCACGGGGGAGGGCAGCCCGCCGTTCGAGCCGGAGAACCTCCGGGCCATGGTTCCCGACATCGGCGAGCGCGACGTGTACGTGTGCGGCCCGCCGGCGATGACCGCGGCCGTGCTCGGCGCCCTGCGCGACCTGCGGGTTCCCCGGCGGCAGGTGCACGCCGAGCGGTTCGGCCTGGCCTGAGCGCCGTCCGGGGCGGTGCCCGGCCGCCGGTCCACAGCGGGCCGTTGCACCGCCGTTCACGATCACCGAGCCGCATGCGGAGCGCCGGGCGCCCGCATGCGGCTCCGGTCGTCACCGTGGCCGACGGACCCGTGGCCGGGGACGACGACCTCGGCGCGGTCAGGCCGGCCGTCAGGACCGGCGCATCGCGGTGCCGTGTCCGCGCGGGCCGCGACGGCCGCCGCGGCGACGTCACGTCCCGCGGCGGCGTCTCGTGCCCCGGGTCAGACGCTGTCGACGTCGGTGGTGGCGAGCCCGGCGTAGACGTCGGGCCGGTTGCGGCGGATCCGCAGGGCGAGGACCACCCCGGTCATGAACACGAGCGGGGTGAGCGCGATCAGCGTCCAGTTGACGGGCGGTGCGGCGCCGGTGAAGAGATTGAGGCGCGTGCAGACCAGTCCGGTGATCACGGCGAGGAGGACGGCGGCGGCCACCGGCGCGACGACCGTGCGCAGGCGTCCCACCGCGTGGGCGCCGGGGCTGCGACGGAAGAAGGCGGCCACTGCGCAGGCCGCGAGCGTCTGCAGCGCGAGGATGCCGACCACGCCGGGGGTGTTCACCCACAGCAGGAACTCGTTGTACGGGTGCACGCCGATCGCGGCGAACACGGCCGTGACGACGACCGCCAGTGCGGTCTGCGCGATGCCGGAGACCCAGGGCGAGCCGTGCCGGGGGTGGATGCGACCCAGGGCGGCGGGGGCGACGCCCTCGGCGGACAGCGCGTACCCGTACCGGGTGATGGCGTTGTGGAAGGCGAGGAGGGAGGCCAGCAGGCTGCTGACGATCAGCACGCGCTGCAGGTCCGTGGCCCAGCCGCCCACATAGCGGGTCATGGCGGTGAAGAACATCTCGGCGGGGTTCTGCGCCGCGGCGCCGACGGCTCTGTCGTCCCCGAAGGCCTGGACGATGACCCAGACGACGAACGTGTAGAACAGGCCGAGGAATCCCACGGCCAGGTAGGTGGCGCGGGGCACGGTGCGGTTGGGGTCACGGGCCTCCTCACGGTAGAGGGCGGTGGCCTCGAACCCGATGAAGGCGGCCACGGCGAGGCCCAGCGGTGCGCTCATCTGCGAGGTGAAGACGTGGGAGGGGGCGAAGGAGGCGAGGCTCAGCCCGTTCGCGCCGCCCTTGACGAGGATCGCGCCGGCGAGCAGGGCGAGGACGGCGGTCTCCGCCACCAGCAGGGCGGCGAGCACCTTGGCGCCGACGTGGATCGACCGGAAGCCTAGGAGCCACACCACGGCGATCCCGGTGAAGGCGTAGACCGGCCAGGGCAGGTCGACGCCCAGGAGGTCGTCGGCGGTGGCGGCCGCGAAGAAGCCGAACGCCCCGTAGGTGCCGATCTGCAGGGCGTTGTAGGAGAATACGGCGAGCAGGGCGGCGCCCAGCCCGGCCGGGCGGCCCAGCCCCCGGGCGATGTACGAGTAGAAGGCGCCCGCGTTGCGGATGTAAGGCGTCATGGCGGTGAAGCCGACCGCGAACAGACACAGCACGACGCCGACCGCCAGATAGGCGACGGGGGCGCCGATGCCGCCGAAGAGGATCGCGAGCGGGGCGATGCCGGCCATGACGGTGAGCGGCGCGGCGGCTGCCACGACGAAGAAGACGATGTCGCTGACGCCCAGGGCGGCGCGCGGCAGACGGCCGGTCGGATCCGTCCCGGCGGCCACCGGGGGCTGCTGGGGAGTGAGGGAGGTGCGGGGCTCGGTCATGGAGGTCTCCGCGTGATGCGTGAGGTCGACGGGGGAGGTGACTGTCCCTGGCACGCGTGCCCGGCCGTGACGACGCCGAGAGGCTATCGCCTCGTGGCGGACACGGTCTCGGGCGTGCCGGAGTCGTGTGTGCGCCGGCCGGCGAGCCAGGTCCCCAGGACGGGCAGGCGGGCCAGGTCGCGGGGAGCGGTCTCGACCGGGTCGGCGGCGAGATGCACCAGATCGGCGCGCATACCGGGGCGCAGAACGCCCCATTTCTCCTCCTCGAACGCCTGGTAGGCGCATCCGGCGGAGTAGGCGGCCAGGGCGGTCGCGGTGTCGATCCGCTCCTGGGGAAGCCAGCCGCCGTCGGGGAATCCCTCGGGTGTCTGGCGGGTCACTGCGGTGGCGATGCCCCGCAGGGGCTCGTGATCGGTGACCGGCCAGTCGCTGCCGAACGCGATGTGCGCGCCGGACGCGAGCAGGGCGGCGATCTGGTACTGGCGCGCGCCGCGCTTCGGGCCGATCTTCGGCAGGATGAGGTCGGTCATCAGCCGGTCGGGCTGGGCCCACAGCGGCTGCAGATTGGCGATCACCCCGAGTTCGGCGAAGCGTGGCAGGTCGGCGGGGTGGATCAGCTGGGCGTGGGCGATGACCGGGCGTCGGTCGCGGGGCCCGTTGGCGGCGGCCGCGGCCTCGACGGCGTCCAGGGCGACCCGGACACCGCCGTCGCCGAGGGCGTGGATGTGCGGCTGGAAACCGAGGGCGTCGATCGCGGTGACGGCGTCCGCGAGTTCCGCCGGAGTCCAGTTGGCGATGCCGTGGGAGTGCGGGCAGTCGGTGTACGGCTCCAGCAGAGCGGCCGTGCCGGACTCGATCACCCCGTCGGCGAAGAACTTCACGGTGTGCGCGGTGAGCAGTCCGGGGGCGGCGCCCTCCACACGCTCACGCTCGGCGGCGAGCCGGCCGACCCGCTCGCGCCAGTGCTCAGGGCCCAGGAAGAAACCGAGGTCGGCGCGGATCGGCAGCCCGGGACCGCTGGTCGCCGCGGTGATCCAGACGTCGGCGTGGTGCGGTTCCACCCAGGCGTCCTGCACCCAGGTCACCCCGGAGGCGGCGAACCGGGCGGCGGTCGCGCGCAGCGCGTCCACCTGCGTGTCGTGGGACGGCTGCGGGACGAGGTCGAGGACGGGCAGCACGGCGGCGAACTCGCGCAGGGTGCCCAGGGGTTCGGCCGAGTCCTTGCGGCGCACGATCTCCCCGCCGACCGGGTCGGGCGTCCCGGCCGAGAATCCGGCCCGGCGCAGCGCCTCGCTGTTCACCCAGGCGGTGTGGTGGTCCATCGTGCGCAGCACCACGGGCCGGTCGGGGACGGCCCTGTCCAGCCAGTGGGCGTCGAACCGGCCGTCGGGGGCCAGCCAGGCGTCGAATCCGTCACCGGTGATCCACTCGGCCTCGGGGCGCCGGTCGGCCCAGTCCCGTACCGCCTCGACGATCTCCTCCACGGAGGTGCACTCGCGGACGGGTGCGCCGAGCAGTCCCAAGCCGCCCATCACGGGGTGCGCGTGCCCGTCGCCGAACGCGGGCAGCAGGGCGCCTCCCTGCAGATCGACCACGACGGTGCCTCGGCCGCGGGCGTCGAGCGCCCGCGCCCCGAGGGCGCTGATCCTGCCGTCCGTGACGGCGAGGGCGTCGGGCGCCGGGCCGTCGGCGGCCCCGGTCCTGATCGTCCCTCGGGTGAACACGATGTCGGCCTGCATGGCGGTGGTGCCCTTCCCGTCGCTCACAACCGAACTGAAACCGATTCGGTTTCGGTAATGTAGGCGGCGTCCGAACGGTCGGGAAGAGTTTTACTGAAAGTCATTCGGTAAAGTTCGGATGACGAACCCCGGACGGCGACACCGCCGCCCGGGAGACCCAGGAGGAGGAGCCCCCGTGCCAAGGCCGCGCACCCCGTTGCTTGACCGCCGGCGCATCGGCGCGGGAGCGCTGAGAATCGCCGACGAGCAGGGCGCCCTCAGCATTCCCGCCCTGGCCCGCGAGCTCGGGGTCGCTCCCTCCGCGCTCTACCACCATGTGTCCGGGCGCGAGGAGATCATCTCGCTCATGAGGGAGGAGCTGGCCCGGGAGACCGGACCTGACGACTGGGACCCGACACAGCCGTGGGAGCAGTCCCTGGAGGCGTGGGCCCGCTCCTATCGCACGGCCTTCGCGTCCCACCCCGGGGCGGTGCCCCTGCTCGCGACGGCCCCGCTGGCCGAACCCTTCATGCACGCGATGTACGAGCGGGTCGCCGGACTCCTGTTGACCGCCGGCTTCGGCGCCGGCCAGGTCATGCCCCTGATCAACGCGCTGGAGAACTTCATCCTCGGCTCGGCCCTCGACCTCGTCGCGCCGCCGGTGATGGTCTCCGACGTGACCCGTGAGGCGGCCCCCCACCTCAGCGCCGCACTCGACGACACCCCCACCGACCACCGCCGGGCCGAGCTCGCCTTCGACACCGGTCTGCGCGCCCTGCTCACCGGCTTCCGGGCGATGCTTCCCCGGTGATCCGACCGTCCGCCGCCCCACTCCGCAGACCCTCAGCGACCGGACACCGGAGCGCCTGGACCGGTCGTCCCTGGTCCCGCACCGGCCGCGCACCGCAGGACTCCCGGCACACGCCCTAGGATGCCGTCGAAGACATCCGGCATCCGAGCACTCCGCAGCCCGGCGACCGTCCGGCCGCCGTCGCCCGGCGGGTCGACTGACAGTTCTTCACCACGAACGGTCACACGGCGGTGGGGGTGCCCATGGAGAGCTCACGCGTCTGGCGGCGTCCGACACTCGACGCCGTGGCGGCCCGGGCCGGCGTGTCCACCGCCACGGTGTCGAACGCGCTCAACGGCACCGGACGGCTCTCCGAGACGACCAGGCAGCGCGTGCTGGCCACGGCGCGCGAACTCGGCTACGCCCCGGCGAGCACGGCCCGTGCCCTGGCCCGCGGCAGCACCGGCGTGCTCGGCCTGACCATGACCACCTACGGCGACCTCCCCGTTTCGTACACCGAGATCCCGTACTACGCCACCCTGACGCTGAGTGCCATGGCGGCCGCGCACGAGCGCGGCTATCTGCTCCTGACCATGCCGAGCTCGATGTCACCGTGGATGTGGCTCAACACCCCGATGGACGGCGTCATCCACGTCGAACCGCGCGCCGACGACCCGGTGGGCGCAATCCTGCGGGAGCGCGGCATACCGATGGTCAGCGAAGGCCGGCCGCCGCGGCCGCGTCCGTGCGACGCATGGGTGGACTCCGACCACGAGTCCGGCCTCCGCCTCCTGCTCGACCACCTGGCGGAGTCCGGTGCCCGGCGGATCGGACTCTCCCTGCCCCGCCACGACGACGCGTACCCGCACCTGGTCGCGCACGCCTACCGGCGCTGGTGCGACGAACACCGCAGCGCCCCCCTCGTGGAGGAGTACGCCGTGCTGCCCGACTACTTCACGGCCGAACAGGAGGCCGTCGGCCGGCTGCTCGACCGCGATCCGCGACCGGACGCCGTCATCGGCGTCTACTCCGACTCCGGTCACAACATTCTCGCCGCCGCTCGCCACCACGGTCTTCGGGTGCCGCGGGACCTGCTGGTGGCGTGCGTCAGCGAGGACCCGGAGTACGCGAGCACGGCACCCCCCGTCACCACCCTCGGACTCCGACCGGACCGCGTGGGCACCGAAGCGGTCGACCTGCTGATCTCTGTCATCAACTCCCGCAGCGGTGTGAACAGGCGCCGGCTCGTGGAACCGGTGCTGATGCCTCGCCGGTCCACACGGCGCGCGGCGGGTCGGCGGAACGGCGCTCCGTGACCGCTGTGCGGCCGGAAGAGCCCTCGCCTTCCGGCCGCGTACGACGGTCGCCGCGAACGTCGCAGTGCGCAGTCGTTCGTGAGGCAGCCGCTCGCGTCGGTCAGCCGGCCGACGCGCGCCGAGTCCACCGGCACGACCGTCGGGGTCGAAGAACGGGGCCGGTGGGTGAGGTCGAGCAGGGGCGAACGGGGGGCGCCCCCGTCGGAAGCACCCCCCTCGACCCGGTCGGTCAGCAGGTCGCGTTGGTCTGGGTCAGGAGCCCGAGCCGCCACGGCAGGCTGTTGTAGTCGCCGCTCGCGTTGGGGTTGAGGCCCTGGTACAGGTACTGCAGACGGCAGTTGGGAATCGTCAGCGTCTGGTCGTATCCGGCGCGGATCATCTCACCGTGACTGATGTCCTTGGTCCACGCTCCGGAGGGGAAGGACACCTTGTTCGCCCGTGCGAAGGGGTTCCCCTCGGACGCGGCGAGGGGCGACCAGGAGCCGGCGAGGCTGCTCGACGTCCAGGAGCGGAAGTAGCGCCTGCCGTCCAGTCCGATCGCCTCGACGATCAGGAGGTACTGGTTGGAGCCCTGCACCTTGTACACGTTGCTCGCCTCGAACAGGTTGTTCCTGCTGTCCTGTGCCGCGATGACCGTGTTGGTGAACCCGTTCGGGAACTGGCCGAGGGTCGTCTGCGAGCGGTACAGGTGCCCGTTGTCGTCGGAGGAGAACAGGTAGCAGTTGGCGCTGTCGCAGATCACCCACATGTCGACCCAGAAGCCGTTGCCGATGTTGCGCCTGATGATGTCCGGCATCGACGCGTAGAAGTTGCGCGGCGCGCTCCACCCGTTGGGGTTGTTGATGTCGGGGTTGGTGGAGTAGGACGCGTTGCCGGTCTGGTAGACGAGGTACCACAGGCGCTGCTGCGTGTTGTAGAAGACCTGCGGCGCGGCCCGGTACCCGGTGCCGATGGCCGTGCGGTCCAGGTAGTGGTGGGTGGCCGAACCGGCCTGCGACCAGTCGGAGAAGCTCAGGTACACGAGGCTGTACCCGGCGGCCCTGGCGGTGCTCGCGAACACGTGGTACTTGCCGTTGTAGTAGACGACCGTCGGGTCCTTGATGCCCGCGATGTTGTGGGTCGAGTCCGGTTTCGGCGCGATCAGGGGGCCGCTGGAGCTCCACGAGAAGCTGGAGGGCAGGGCGGCGGCGGACCGGGGCGCGACCGTGGTGCGGGCGGCGGGCGTGCCGCCCATCGCGGTCAGCGCCGACCGGTAGGCGGCCTTCTTGTTGCCGCTGCGGTCGAACAGCAGCGGGTTCTCGCCTGAGCGCCAGGAGTCGCTGTCGCGGATGCCCCAGACGGTGATGCCCTTGCAGCGCGCGACGTTCAGACAGGCGCGCACCGTGTTGGCGTAGGCGCCTGACGGCGCCTGGGCGATGTCCAGTTCGGTGATCTGCACGTCGACGCCGAGCGCGGCGAAGTTCGACAGCGTCGTCTGGAAGCTGCCGGGAGGCCCGCCGGCGCCGAAGTGGGACTGGAGGCCGACGCAGTCGATGGGCACACCGCGTGCCTTGAAGTCGCGGACCATGCGGTAGACGCCCTGGGTCTTCGCGGAGTTCCAGTCCTCGATGCTGTAGTCGTTGTAGCAGAGCTTGGCCGCAGGGTCGGCCGACCGGGCGGTGCGGAAGGCCTGCTCGATGAAGCCGTCGCCCAGGAGGTTCTGGAACACCGAGGGGCGGTGCTGGCCGCTGCCGCCGTCGGCGAAGGCCTCGTTGACCACGTCCCAGGCGTAGACGCGGCCCTTGTAGTGGTTGGCCACGGTGGTGATGTGGTTGTTCATCACGCTGCGCAGCGTGTTGGCGTCCCTGATGGAGCTGACCCAGTCGGGCAGTTGGCTGTGCCACACCAACGTGTGGCCGCGCAGACGCTGGCCCTTCGAGGCCGCGCGGCCCGCGATCTGGTCGCCGGGGCCGAAGTTGAACGAGCCGCGGGACCGCTCGACGGTGTCCCACTTCATCTCGTTCTCGGGTGTGACCTGGTTGAACTCGCGGTCCAGGATCGAGGTGTACGCGCCGTCGCCGAGCCGTCCGGCGGCCACCGCGGTCCCGAAGTACCGTCCCGACTGTGCGGCTTGGGCGCCGAGCGTGGAGGCCTGGACGGCGTCGGGTGCGGCGGTCGCGGCCACTGGCGTGACCAGGGCGGTCACGGCCAGCAGGGATAACACCGTGGCTCGGCGGCGGCCGAGCCGTTTGAGCGGGTTCATGTGTCTCCTCTTACCGTTGGCGGGGGGGTTGGATGGTGCGGTCGATGGGCGCGGTCAGGGCGAGGACAGCTCGAACCGCAGGACGCGGATCGCCCCGCCGAGTGCCTGGGTGGCGTGGTCGACGAGGGCTAGGGCGAACCGGTACGGGAGACGTCGATGTCCGCGACGTCCTGCCAGATCACCGGGTTGGTGAAGGCAGCCGCGGCCCAGCGCGCGGCGACGGGACCAGGAGTGACGGGTCCATGACATATCCATCGTGGCGTACTCCCTCTGTGGTCCCGGGCGGCTGGAGTGTCCGGCGGCGCCCTGCTGAATCCCGTGGAGCGACTGCCGGTCGTTCGAAATTTCGAACCCAGGTCGACTTGGTGAGCATTCAGGATGATAGGGAGACCCCGGGTGCCGTCAATCCTTCTCGCATGAATCGTTTCGAGCTTCGAAACATTCGGAGAGATCCATCCCATGTTGTCGCCGGATGCGTGTCCGGATGATGCGTATACGCCGCTTTCTACCCACCTGAACGGCAGGATCCCGGAGTGAAGTGGCGGCAGGTGTTGACATGTTTGCCCGTCTCTCTAGTATCCGTGAGGCCCGCGTTTTCCGAATGACATGCGAACTTTCGAACCGCCTCCCCCCGCTCTCCGCAATGACATGCACCTGACAGTCACTTCGCGTCACCGCCCGTGACGCTCCTCGGGAAAGGATCCCTCGGTGCCCAGACGATCAGGCGGACGCCTCCTCCGCCTTCTCGCGGCGGCCGCGTTGACGGTCACCGCGTTCGCGACGGCTTCCGCCCACACCACCGCCTCGGCCGCCCCCGGCAGCCCCGCACTCACCCCGCCCCTGGGCTGGAACAGCTGGAACAGCTTCGGCTGCGGAATCACCGAGGCGCAGGTCCGCCAGGCCGCCGACGCGATGGCGTCCTCCGGCATGCGGGACGCCGGTTACCGATACGTGGTGGTCGACGACTGCTGGTTCGACCCGCAGCGCGACGCGGCCGGCAACCTGCGGGCCAGTCCGACCAAGTTCCCGAGCGGCATGAAGGCACTGGGGGACTACATCCACGGCAAGGGCCTGAAGTTCGGCATCTACCAGGTGCCCGGCGAGCGCACCTGCGCGCAGACCAGCGGCGCCTATCCGGGGTCCACGGGAAGCAGGGGGCACGAGGCCCAGGACGCCGCCGCGTTCGCCTCGTGGGGGGTCGACTACCTCAAGTACGACTGGTGCTCCTCCAGCGGCACCCGTGACGAGCAGGTCGCGCGCTTCACGCTCATGCGCGACGCCCTGCGCGCCACCGGCCGTCCGATCGTCTACAGCATCAACCCCAACAGTTTTCACGCCATCACCGGCGCCGGCTACAACTGGGGTGAGGTCGCCGACCTGTGGCGGACCACCGAGGACCTGCTCGACATCTGGCAGAACGGGAACACCAACAGCTACCCGATGGGCGTCGGCAACGTGCTCGACGTCACCGCGCCGCTGGCGGCCCAGTCCGGCCCGGGACACTGGAACGACCCCGACATGCTGGTCGTCGGCCGTCCCGGTCTGTCGCTGACCGAGTCCCGCTCGCACTTCGCCCTCTGGTCGCTGCTGGCGGCACCGCTCATGGCCGGCAACGACATCCGCACCATGTCCGCCGACGTGAGCGCGATCCTGCGCAACCCGCGGCTGCTGGCGGTGAACCAGGACCGGCTGGGCGCGGGCGGACGCCGTGTGCGCGACGACGGCAGCACCGAGGTGTTCGCCAAGCCCCTGTCCGACGGATCGGTCGCGGTGGGCCTGTTCAACCGGGGCGGCGGCACCGCCACGATCAGCACCACGGCGGCTCAGGTCGGGCTCTCCGGCGGCTCCTTCACCCTGACGGACCTGTGGACCGGCGGCACGTCGAGCACGTCCGGCGCGATCGCGGCGAGTGTCCCCGCGCACGGCGTCGCCGTGTACCGGGTGTCCGGCGGCACCCCGCTCGCCGCCGCCACCTCGCGGCTGCGCGGCAACGGCTCCGGCCGCTGCGTGGACGTGGACAACGGCTCCACCGCGGCCGGCGCCACCGTCCTGCTGTGGGACTGCCACACGGCAGCCAACCAGGCGTGGACCACATGGGCCGGCGGCGAGATCCGCGTCTTCGGCGACAAGTGCCTGGACGCCTACAACCAGGGCACCACCAACGGCACCCGGGTGGTCACCTGGCCCTGCAACGGCCAGAGCAACCAGAAGTGGACCGTCGGCTCCGACGGGTCGGTCCGCAACACCCTGTCCGGACTGTGCCTCGACGTCGACCGGGCCGGCACCGCGAACGGCACCCCGCTGGTCCTGTGGACCTGCGACGGCCGGGCCGGCCAGAAATGGAGCCGGACATGAGGGAGCAACGTCCGTCGCCCGGCCGCCCTCGGTCATCTGTCGGCCCTCGCCCTCCCGGGACGACGGCCACGCCCCGAACCGGGCCGGCAGGCACGGGGCTCACGCGGGCGGCCGCCTGGATCGTGGCTCTCGTGCTCGCGTTCGCCGTGGTGCCCGCCGCCGTCCAGCCCACCGCGGCAAGGGCCGACAACCCGATCGTGCAGCACGTCTACACCGCCGACCCGGCCCCGCTGGTCCACAACGGGCGGGTCTACCTCTACACGGGACACGACGAGGACGGCTCCACCTACTTCACCATGAAGGACTGGCGGGTGTGGTCCTCCGCCGACATGGTCAACTGGACCGACCACGGCTCACCGCTCGGCCTGACGACCTTCAGCTGGGCGTCCGCCGACGCGTGGGCGGGTCAGGTGGTCAACCGCAACGGCCGGTTCTACTGGTACGTGCCGGTCAAAAGCCGGGCGACCGGCAGGATGGCCATCGGCGTTGCGGTGTCGGACAGCCCCACCGGTCCCTTCCGGGACGCCCTCGGCCGTCCGCTCGTGGAGAACGGCGAGATCGACCCGACCGTCTTCGTCGACGACGACGGTCAGGCCTATCTGTACTGGGGCAACCCCAACCTGTGGTACGTGCGGCTGAACGCCGACATGACCTCCTATGCGGGCAGCGCCACCCGGATCCCGCTCACCACCGCGGGGTTCGGCACCCGCACCGGCGACGCCAACCGTCCCACGCTGTACGAGGAGGGCCCCTGGGTCTACAAGCGCAACGGTCTGTACTACCTGGTGTTCGCGGCCAAATGCTGCTCGGAGTTCATCGCCTACTCCACGGCACCCGGCCCGACCGGACCGTGGACCTATCGCGGGACGATCATGCCCACCCAGGGCGGCAGTTTCACCAACCACCCCGGGATCGCCGACTTCAAGGGCAACTCGTACTTCTTCTACCACAACGGCGCACTGCCGGGCGGGGGCGGCTACACCCGCTCGGTCGCGGTGGAGAGGTTCGCCTACAACGCCGACGGCACCATCCCGTTGATCAACATGACGAACACCGGTGCGCCCCAGGCCGGCACGCTCGATCCGTATACGCGCCAGGAGGCCGAGACGATCGCCTGGGGGGCGGGGATCGAGACCGAACCGGCCGCCGAAGGCGGGATGAACGTCGGCTGGATCGACAACGGTGACTACATCAAGGTCAAGGGCGTGGGCTTCGGGGCGGGTGCGTCCTCGTTCAGCGCACGCGTGGCGTCGGGCAACGGCGGCGGCACCGTCGAACTGCGCCTGGGCTCCACGAGCGGCACAGTCGTGGGCAGATGCGGTGTGCCGGGCACAGGCGGCTGGCAGAAATGGACGACGGTGACCTGCCCGGTGAGCGGGGCGACGGGAACGCAGGATCTCTATCTGCGGTTCACCGGCGGCAGCGGCTATCTGCTCAACATGGACTGGTGGCGGTTCGCCCCCGGCGCCACCGCGACCGCACCGAGGTGAACCCGACCCGTTGCGGTCGTCCAGTTGGGCCGGGAGGACGCCGCTCGTCACGAGCCGCTCGCACTCGCCGTCGAGATCCGCCGCCGACGCATCGGGCCTTGGGCGGTTCCGGTCGGGCCAGGGCGGCGACGGCGTGCCGTGCGCCTTGTGAGGTGCGGCGCCCGCCGCGGCCCACGGGCGGCTCGCGCCATTGGTACTCCGGGGCCTGGACGGGCACCGGAGACATCACGACCTCCACACCGATGTGCGCCTGATCGGCGTCTGCCTTGAGGAACGCGTCGCCGACGTGCGGGGTCGCGTGTGCGCGATGGGCGACGACGGTGACCTCGTCCGTGGACGACCGGTGTCCGACGGTTGATCGTCGCTGCCACCGGATGTGCCACGTGGGAGGGCGCTCAGGAGGCAGCGCCCTCCCACGGCCACTGCGCGTCCCGGCCGGCTTCGATGAGCGGGATCAGCCGGAACGCGGCGTCGCTCAGACCGCCGAAGGTGTGGTGGTGCGGGCCGGCCGGGGCGTGGGCCGAGGCGTACCCGGCCAGGTTCCAGGTGTAGACGGGGATGCGGAAGGGGACGGTGCGCAACGGGTTCGACCACGGACTCGCCCCGGTCTGTTCGTCGGTCACCAGGACCACCCGGTCATGACGGTCGTAGTGCTGCTGGAGCGCCGCGGCCGTGTTGGTGCCGCCGAGGTCGTGAAAGCGGTCCAGGACGCTCAGCACGGGCTCACCGGGGGTGAGTTCGACGCGACGGCTGTGGGAACCGAACTCCACCAGGTCGGCCTGCTCGGCCCGCAGCGCCACCGCCGTACCGAAAACGGCAGCCGTGTCGGCCCGGTTGAGCTGGGTGTGCTCGCTGGGCCGGTCGAACATCGAGCCCGACCGGTCCACCAGGACCAGCGTGCGGCCGGCCAGTCCGGGGACGTTGGCGAGGGAATGCCCGAGGGCCGCCTCCAGCGCCTTCTCCCAGCGGGGTGACGGCGTGTTGCGGTGGGCGGCCAGGTAGCGGAACGGGAACTGGCGAGAGCGGCGCACCTCGTCCGGGTCGGAGATCCGCGAGGCCACTTCGGCGGCGACCTCGTCGCTCACGCCGGCCAGGTCGAGGTTGCGCAGGTTGCGCACGAGGGCCATCGCCCCCATCGAGGGGACCAGGGCCTCCCACACCGCCGCGTCGAGCGGCCCCTGCAGCCAGCCCGCCACCGACTCCCAGGTCATCCCGGCCGCGTTGAGCCGCTCCGCGCCGTCCGGGGCGGTCACGAGGGCACGCCGATCCGCGACCGGCACGGCCATCAGCTCCCGGTGTGCGGCGAGCAGCGTCTCGCCGGGCGGGGTCAGGGCGCGGTCGGCGTGGTGGCGGCGGTCGATCGCGTACCTGAACAGGTCGCCCTGCCAGGGACGTCGGGGGTCGGGAGCGGGGTGGGTGAGTTCGATGACGTCACCGAAGCGGTAGGCGCGCGAGGTCGTGTCGTACTTGAGGAGCGCGCGTCCGGTGTAGAGACGCCGTACGGCGTCGGCGATTCCGCGCTTGAGCGGCTGCGGGAGTCGCCGCCCGTGCCGGGAGGTCCAGTACGCGATCAACTCGCCTGGCTCGTCGGCCCGTTGGAGGACGGCGGCCACGGCCTGCCGTGAGTGACCGACGGCCCCCGCGTCCAGTCTGGCCCGGACGAACTCGGCCGCGCCGACGAGGGAGGCGGTGCGCATGTGGGCCTCGGTGCGCAGCCACCCCAGCAGCCCGAGGGTCCACTCGGGGTCGCTGACGGCGAGCGTGCGCACCAGCTGCTCGTAGCGCGCGTCGCGGGCGAAGGCGTCTTCGTAGAAGCTGTGGTGGCCGACCATGTGGGACATGGCCAGCAGGAAGAGTTCCGCCTTCGGGGTGCGGGCGTGGCCGACGCCGCCCCGGTGGGTCCGGAGGACGGCCGGGTGCCGCGGGGTTCGTGTGGGGTCGGACGGCGGGAGCAGCCACCGGCCGTGGGTGGAGAGCGGCGACGTCGCTCCGCCTGCGGTCAGGCCCGGTATTTCCGCCTGGATCTCGTTCCTGGCTTCGGACTTGGCCCGCTGACGGTTGAAATGGGGCATGCAGAAGGTCCCTTGGGAGACGTTCCGGAAAGAAGGAGAGACGCCTTCCGAGATCAGTAGTGGCACCGGGTGGGTGTTGCGCGTCAGATATGAAGTAACCGGGGCACAGCGCATCGGAAGGCGTCGAGCAGGCACGCTAGCCGGTGCGGCAGGAGGGCGCACGCGAATTAACGCGGCAGGGCGCACGCGAATGGACGAGGACCGGCCGACCGGCGGCTCCGGCAGACCGACTCCGGCCGACCGACTCCGGCAGACCGACTCCGGCAGACCGACTCCGGCCGACCGGCTCCGGTCGCTCGGCCGGGCGGGACTGCGGTGGTCCCTTCCGGGCGTCAGTGCGAGTGACGTGTGGCGGGCTCGGCATTGCGCCGAGCCCGCCGTGCCGGTTCCCGTCGGAACCGGGCTGGTGTCACGCCGTCAGCGCTGCAGTGTCAGCAGACCCGGACGGTAGGGCAGGAGACCGTAGTCGCCGCCGGAGTTGGGGTTGCGCCCCTGGTAGAGCAACTGCAGGTGGCAGGGATCGACGGTCATGGTCTGGTCGGGGCCGGTGCGGATCAGTTCGCCATGGCTGATGTCGTTGGTCCACGTGGCGCCGCTGTTGGCCTTACCGGCGAAGGGGTTGCTCTCGGTCGCGGCCTGGGGTGTCCACGAGCCGTTCAGGCTGGTGGCCGTGAACGAGCGGAAGTAGCGCCCCTGCGCGCCGATCGCCTCGACGATCATGAGGTAGCGGTTCTGGCCCTGCAGCTTGTAGACCTGCGGGGCTTCGAACAGGTTGTTCGTCGTATCGCTCATGACCACTGTCGAGCTCGCGCCGAAGCTGCCCGGGAAGTTCCCGATCGGCATGGAGGCCCGGTAGATCTTGCCGTTGTCACCGGCGAAGAACAGGTACATGTTCGTCCCGTCACCGATGAGCGTCTGGTCGATGGGTCCCGTTCCGGAGCCGGAGATGCTTCCGGAGAAGAGCACCTGCGGGGACGACCAGCCGTTCGGGTTGGTGGGGTCGCTCGACGTCCGGTAGGAGAAGGCGGTCCCGCCCCACTGGTAGGCGAGCACCCAGATGTTCTTCGGCGCGAAGTAGAAGAGCGTGGGTGCCACGGTGGAGTTCGACATCGTGTTCTGGCCGGCCGAGGCCATCTCGGGCCAGTTGGTGAACAGGCCGAAGTTCATCGAACCCCAGCGCGTCCCCGTGTCGTGCGTGGTCGCGTAGACGAGTTGCCTGCCGTTGTAGGGGACGACGGTGAAGTCCTTGAGCGAGACCCACCCGGACTTGGGCTGCGCCAGCGCGCCCGTCGACGTCCAGCGGTATGCCGACGGGAGATCGCACGAGCCGGGACCCTCCGCGCCGACCTTGACGAGCTGCCACTGCTGGTTGGTGCCGCCCCAGTCGTCGTACTGGACGACGTTCGCGCTGTCGGCGGTGGAGGCGCCCTGCACTTCGAGGGCCTTGTTGCTGTGGCGTGAGATGAACCGCACGTAGCCGTCCGAGCTGTCGGCGAGCCGCCACTGCTGGTTGGCGGCGTTCAGGTCGGCCCACTGCACGATCGAGCCGCCGTTCGCGGTGGACCAGTTGTGGACGTCCAGGACCCTGCCCGAGAGGCGGGACACGATGCGGTAGTAGCCGCCCCCGGAATCGACGAACCGCCACTGCTGCTGGCTCTGATCGTTCCTGGTCCACTGGGTGATGCGGGCGCCGTCGTCGGTCGCCATGTTGTAGACGTCCAGGGCCTTGCCACTGTTGCGGTTGACCAGCACGTACGAGGCGTTGGGGTCCACGGTCGCCGCGCCGGCCGGCTGGGCGCCGAGGAAGGTGGCCACGAGCAGCAGCGGTGCGAGGACGACGAGTAAGCGTCTCAGGTGGACCAGGGACGGGCGGTGAAACCACATGGGGAGGGCCTCCTTTGGGGGCAGGGGGTGAGGGGACCCCGATGAGCCACGGAGCGGGCGTGCCGGGCGTGAGGGAATCTCGAAATGTTTCGAGGAATTCCCGGAAGCTTTGACGCCACAAGCTAGGAATCCGGGGCTCTCCGGTCAAGGCCTGTCGCCGATCTGTCTACAAACAGCACCCCCTCATCGGGTGTGACCGGCTGTCGCGCCGGCCGGAGGCACTCGTTCCCGCCCCGCCCCTGCGGCATCCGTCGACGGCGGCTCCGGGGTTTCGCCGGTCGACCCGCCGGGATTCCGGAAGTTTCGCGCGAAATTCAGAAACTTTCTGCGGGGAGTATTGACGAGTCATCGTCAATGCCTCAATCATCCGTGCCTGAGGATCGATTGACGTCCGAGATGTCGAACCACTGCTGTGCTGCACGGCAGATCCACGCAGAGCCGCACCACAGAGCCGCACCAGAGCCGCACCACAGAGCCGCACCAGAGCCGCACCACAGAGCCGCACCAGAGCCGCACCAGAGCCGCACCACCCGTCGCGTTCCGCCCGCCGTACGTCACCCGACGACCGGCCGGGTGCCGTCCGTGCCGGGCGAGATCGTCCCGGTCCCATGACCGCGGTGTCCGGTGATTGCGCGCTGCCCGGGCTCCGGTCCCCTGCCTGCCGAGGGGGAGCGGACGACGCGTCCCCCCCCCCCCCGCGCTTCAGTCCTTCCGTGATTCCTACCCTGGAGGCACAGTCATGGGCTCGTATGCCCTTCCCGGATCCGTCGGCCGCCGGAAGCCCCGCGGCCTGCTGCCGGCGCTGGTCGCCGGCGCCCTCGGCGTGGTCGCCGCGCTGGCGGTGCCGCCGACCGCACACGCCGCCGAGAACACGCTCGGCGCCGCCGCGGCGCAGAGCGGCCGCTACTTCGGCACCGCCATCGCCTCGGGCAGGCTGGGCGACTCGGCGTACACGTCGATCGCGGGCCGTGAGTTCAACTCGGTGACGGCGGAGAACGAGATGAAGATCGACGCCACCGAACCACAGCGGGGCCAGTTCAACTTCAGCGCCGGTGACCGCGTCTACAACTGGGCGGTGCAGAACGGCAAGCAGGTGCGCGGTCACACCCTGGCCTGGCACTCCCAGCAGCCCGGCTGGATGCAGAGCCTCAGCGGCAGCACGCTGCGGCAAGCGATGATCGGCCACATCAACGGCGTGATGGCCCACTACAAGGGCAAGATCGCCCAGTGGGACGTCGTGAACGAGGCCTTCGCCGACGGCAGTTCGGGAGCGCGGCGCGACTCCAACCTGCAGCGCACCGGCAACGACTGGATCGAGGTCGCCTTCCGCACCGCGCGCGCCGCCGACCCGGCGGCCAAGCTCTGCTACAACGACTACAACGTCGAGAACTGGACCTGGGCGAAGACCCAGGCCGTGTACTCCATGGTCCGGGACTTCAAGCAGCGCGGCGTGCCGATCGACTGCGTCGGCTTCCAGTCGCACTTCAACAGCGGCAGCCCCTACAACAGCAACTTCCGCACCACCCTGCAGAGCTTCGCCGCCCTCGGTGTCGACGTGGCCGTCACCGAACTCGACATCCAGGGCGCCTCGGCCTCGACCTACGCCAACGTGACCAACGACTGCCTGGCCGTCCCGCGCTGCCTCGGCATCACCGTCTGGGGTGTGCGCGACAGCGACTCCTGGCGATCGCAGGACACGCCGCTGCTGTTCAACGGTGACGGCAGCAAGAAGGCCGCGTATCCGGCCGTCCTCAACGCACTCAACGGCGGTACCTCCACGCCCCCTGCGGGTTCCGGAACGATCAAGGGCGTCGCTTCGGGCCGCTGCCTGGACGTGCCAGGCACCAGTACGACGGACGGCACCCAGCTCCACCTGTGGGACTGCCACAACGGCACCAATCAGCAGTGGGCCGGCACCGCCGCCGGCGAGCTCAGGGTCTACGGCAACAAGTGCCTGGACGCCGCCGGTACCGCCAGCGGCACCAAGGTCCAGATCTACGGCTGCTGGGGCGGCGACAACCAGAAATGGCGTCTCAACTCCGACGGAACCATCGTCGGCGTCCAGTCCGGCCTCTGCCTCGACACCGTCGCGGGAGGCACCGCCAACGGAACCCTGATCCAGCTCTCCTCCTGCTCGAACGGCAGCAGCCAGCGCTGGACCCGCTCCTGATGGGACCTGCCACCGACGAAAGGGTGAGCCGATGAAGGCCTACGGTGCGGCTTCTCCCGCCCCTCCCGAACGACAACGCTGGTGGTCCCGGGTCGCCGCCGTGGTGGCCGCGGCCCTCGCGATCGGCATGCTCGCCGTGGTGCATCCGGCGCCCGCCGAGGCGGCGACGGTGGACACCGATGCCTGGTACGTCCTGGTCAACCGCAACAGCGGCAAGGCGTTGGACGTCTCTGGCACGGCCACCGCCGACGGCGCACGGATCAGTCAGTGGACGCGCAACGACGGAGCCAACCAGCAGTGGCAGTTCGTGGACTCCGGCGGCGGCTTCTACCGGCTCAAGGCCCGGCATTCGGGCAAGGTGCTCGACGTGGCCGGGGCCTCCAACGCAGACGGGGCCGCGATCCAGCAGTGGGCCGACCACAACGGGGCCAACCAGCAGTTCCGGCTGGCCGACTCCGACGCGGGCAACGTCCGGCTGATCAACCGCACCAGCAGCAAGGCGGTGGAGGTCCAGGGCGCCTCCACCGCCGACGGAGCCAACGTCGTCCAGTACTCCGACTGGGGCGGCGCCAATCAGCAATGGCAGATGATCAAGCTGTCGTCCGGCGGCGGCGGTGGCGGAGGCGGCGGCGGAGGCTGTGGCATCGCCCCGACCCTGGCGAGCGGTACGTACACGATGCAGAGCGGCGGTAAGAGCCGCAGCTTCATCCTCAGGGTTCCCGCCAACTACGACAACAGCCACCCCTATCGGCTGATCTTCGCGTTCCACTGGAGGGGCGGGACCGCCGGCGACGTCTCCTCGGGAGGCACGAGCGGGAACGCCTGGTCCTACTACGGCCAGCAGGAACAGTCGAACAACTCCGCGATCCTCGTCGCTCCCCAGGGCCTCGGCAACGGCTGGGCCAATGCGGGCGGTGAGGACGTCACCTTCGTCGACGACATGATCCGGCGCATCGAAGGCGGGCTCTGTGTCAACCCGGCCCAGCGTTTCGCCACGGGATTCAGCTGGGGCGGCGGTATGAGTTACGCACTCGCATGCAGCCGGGCGAACGTCTTCAGGGCCGTCGCGGTCATGTCCGGCGCCCAGATCAGCGGGTGCAGCGGCGGCGGCCAGCCCATCGCCTACTTCGGAATCCACGGCGTCAGCGACTCCGTCCTCGACATCGGGCAAGGACGGTCCCTGCGCGACAGATTCGTCGGCAACAACGGTTGCACTCCCCAGAGCCCGCGTGAGCCCGCGCCGGGCAGCCGGACGCACATCACCACCGTCTACTCGGGCTGCCGCGCCGGTTACCCGGTCCAATGGGCCGCGTTCGACGGAGGCCACATACCCGGCCCGGTCGACGGCTCCTCCGGTGAGAGCGGCGTCACCACCTGGACCAAGGCAGAGATCTGGAGGTTCTTCGCACAGTTCCAGTGACAGACCCGCACGACGGGGTGGAGCCGGGAACATCCTGGCTGCACCCCGCCGACGGCTGTCCCGGACCGACGTTCACACCGTGGCGCCGGGCGTCGAACCGATCGCCGCTCACGACGGCCGTGGGGGTGTGTCGGCCCGCCGGGTGCTACGGCGAGCTGGGCAGGTGCGGGGAGCGGAGCACGAGGAGCGTGATCTCACTGGGGGCGAAGACGCGGAACGGCGGGCCCCAGAAACCGGTGCCGCGGCTGGTGTAGAGGAGCGTGCGGGCGCCGTGGCGGCTGAGGCCGGCGAGGGCAGGCTGGTCGAGGCGGACCAGGTGGTGGAAGGGCCAGATCTGGCCACCGTGGGTGTGGCCGGAGAGCTGGAGGTCGATACCGGCTGCCGCCGCCCGGTCGACGAACTTGGGCTGGTGGGCCAGGAGCAGCACGGGCAGGTCGGGGTCGGCGCCGTTCAGGGCTCCGGCGAGGTGGGCACGGTGGCCTGCAAGGCCCGAGGACTCGGCGGTGACGTCGTCCACGCCGGCCACCACGAGGGTGTCGCCTCCGCGTTCGAGCAGCAGGTGGCGGTTGCGCAGCGGCTCCCAGCCCAACTCGTCCATCAGGTCGACCCAGCCCTGGGCCTCGCTGTAGTACTCGTGGTTGCCGGTGACGTAGACCCGGGCCCTGGTGGCCCGCACGGTGCCGAGCGGGGCGGCCTGGGCGCGGCGGTGTTCGGCGGTGCCGTCCGCGATGTCGCCGGTGTGGCAGACCAGGTCGGCTTCCAGGGCGTTGACCGTCTCGCACACCCGTGCCGACCAGCGGGCGCGATCAAGGGGGCCGTAGTGGGTGTCGGTGATGAGGGCGACGCGGGTGCCGTCCAACCCGGCGCCCAGTCGCGGCAGTTGCACGTCGAGTCGGCGCACGCGGGGTACACGGCGGGCTTCGGCGTAGCCCCAGGCGAGCAGTACGGCGGTGGTGCCGAGGACGGCCCAGGTGACGGTACGGGCCCGGTCCTGGCTCTCGCCGACGCCGGCCAGGGTGAGGGCGAGCCGCAGGAGGACGCCGAGCAGAACGGACCAGGTGAACAGAACCCAGCCGGCGCCCAGCAGGGTGTCACCGACGATCGCCGCCCGGTCCTGCTGGCGCCGGCCGTGGCCGCGCACCATCGCGAGCGGCATGCCGACGAGACCGAGGACGAACAGGGCGGTGCCGACCAGCGTGCCGGACAGCGGCCAGTGCTGGCCGGAGTAGAGCAGCACCCCGCAGGGCACGGTCCACAGCAGGACGGGGGCGATCAAGGGGAGGTAGCGCATCAGACGCTGCAGTCGGCTCTGCCGCGGCGTCTGCGCTTCACCCTCGGTGGGCCGGGTGTCGCTGGTGTCGGTCACGCTTCCCCTCTCCGACCGGGCTGCTGTCTCGCGCAGGGTATCCGGTCGTCCTCGGCACGGCCGGACGGGCGTTCACGGGGGACGGCCCGGTGGTGCGAAAGACGCTCCGCGGGACGGTCTCGGACCCGGCGTCCGGGGTGGCGGCGAAGGCCGGTGTCACTCCGCGGCGCGCTGCTTGCGGGCGAGGGCCACGAGATCGGCGTGGCGGACGATCGAGCCTCCCGCACCCCACGTTCCGTCGGGCTGCTCGTGCACCAGCACCCAGACGCGTGGCGCATCGGCCTGGGCGAGTCCGGCGGCGGACAGCACGATCCCGGTAGCCTCCGCCACGAGGCGGGCCTTGCCCTCCTCGGAGAGCACGGCCTGCGGGACCGTGACCTCGACGAGGAAACGCGGGGTGTCGTCCGCGGCGGTGACCTGCGCCCCTTCCGGAAGTTCGACGAGGTAGCTCCACAACTGGGCCCGGAAGAAGGCCGCGTCGGGTGCGCCTTCGCAGCGCAGCAGCGCATCGGCCAGGTCGCGCTGAACGGTCGTGCGGCCCTGCGGGGTGAGGGAACCCGACGCGACGGTCAGCCGGATCATCGACATGAGGACGTCTCCTTGTCCGCCGTGCTCTTCGTCGCGGCACGGCAAGATCTACGCCGCTCATTGTGACCCGTTCCGGGGGCCGTCGTCCGCGGCGCAGCATTCTCGCCCTGCAGACAGACCGAGTCCGGGGACCCGGCTGATGGGAGAAACATGGAGCTCATCGGCCGGACGATCAACTGGAGCCGTTACGCCGCCTGCCGGCCGAGCCGCGGAGCCACGGGAGCGCGGTTCTGGTTCGCGGGACGCCCGGCATCGGGAAGACGGCGTTGCTCGCCCGGACCGCCGCTCTCGCCGAGTGACTCGGCTACCGGGGCCTGCGCACCAGCGGTGTCGAGGCCGAGAGCGACATCCCCTATGCCGGTCTTCAGCTCGTCCTGCGCCCGTTGGCCGCAGGAGCCGCCGACCTCGCCGTCCCGCACCGGCAAGCCCTGGACACCGCTCTCGGGCACGCCGAGGCCGGTGTCCCCGACGTCTTCCTCGTCGGCCTGGCAGTTCTCAACCTCCTGGCAGACGCGGCTGCGGTCGCCCCGCTGCTTCTCCTGGTCGACGACGTCCAGTGGCTCGACGACGCCACCGCCGGCGTCCTGGCCTTCGTGGCGCGCAGGGTCGGGACGGAACCGGTGGTCATCGTGGGAGCCGCACGCGAGGGCTACCGATCGCGTCTGGACTCCGACGAACGCACCTGCGTCACCCTGGGCCCGCTCACGGACGGCCAGGCCGCCGAACTCCTCGCGGACCGCGCCCCTGGTCTGCGGCCTTGTTCGCGTGCGTGTCGTAGTCCGCCATGTTGACCCGGGGCCCACCCGACGCGACAGCCGGGCCGCCGGCCTGCCCACCATCAGCCCCAGAAAGCGAAAAGGTCCACCGACTCCCTCGGCGGACCATCGCAAAAGATCGAGGCTAATCAGTGAGGGAGCACCCGATGAGTCGGGCGCTCCCTCACGTATGCTCAGACGGTCGAAAAGTCGGGGGATCTACGTGCGGAGCGTGCTCCGGAAGAGGCCGTAGAAACCTTTTCGATATATCCCGCTCGAATGAATACGGGTTGCGGCTATCGCAACCTCAGGTGGTGTTGACGGTCGTCGTGCTGAGGGTGCGCCAGATGAGACCGCCTGTGGGGGTGCCTTGCCAGTCACCCAGCATGGCACCGACCGCGAACAGCTGGTGTTCCGTGAGGTTGAGGTTCACCTTGCGTGTGGTCCCCTTGCCCCCCCTGTTCCAGTAGAAGTACTGGGTGGCCCCCCACTGGTACGTGCCGACGGCCGAGTGCCCGTCAGCTTCGGTGTCGGTGATGTACATATCATCCCCGTAGGCGACCCATTGCACCTTGGCGCCCAGGCCGGCGCTGTAGACAGTCGCGTCCTCGGCGACGGCGGCGGTGGTAGTGGCTGTCGCGACGGCTGCCGCGATGGCGCCGACCACAGCAATACGTGTCAGTGATCTCATGGCGAATCCTGCTTTCTCTGGTTGAGCAACTTCTTTTATGTAGCTGGTTCGACGATCAGGGCTGGGTTCCCGCATTATGAGCCCTTTGCGTCAGAGGCGGTAGGGCACTATGCTGCTCTTTCCGGGAACTTAGAATGACAGGCAAATGACATCCCTCTGATGAAGGTTGACATGAAGAGACTGGGCAATTCAATCCCTGCCGTCCTCCTGCTCGCGATTTCGATGTTGCTTGTCGGATGCGAACAGGACGGTACTGCCGATCCGAATACTGCCGACGGCACCGTAAGCGCCAATCAGGGGCTACGGAAGGAACCTTCAAGGGAAAATCTGCTCACCGCCATGAAAGACGTCGCCGATTCCGGCAAAGGGTTCGCCTTGAAGGACGCCACGAGTCTTGGGAGATACGTCTACCACGGTCAGGTCAGCGAATATACCGCATGCTTCCGGAACGAGGTGCCCAAACTTCAGGCCGTAGATATCTACGCCGTACCCAAATCAGAGAATTGTCCGGAAAGGCTCGGCATGAAGGTGCCGGCTTCAAAGTTCTCGAGCCTCGTCGGACGGAAAGTCGATGCATCTCTGTCGGCTGCCCTGATAGCGGGGTACTATCCGGATCATGTGAAGGTTTTCAAGGTCGAATCTCCTGACTCGCAAGTTACTGCTCCGAAGTCATTGGCGAGTTGGCTTGTGTGCGCTCAGGAACCGAAAGCGGGAACGGCATACGACTCATCAGCGGCAGTACGGCTGTACGTCGCCAAAAAGTGCCCGTGAGCGGCGACGAACTTGGTTTGCATTCGGTCAGACCGCCGCATCGCGCTGGCGATGCTCGAGCGCTTCGGCGACCTCACGCCGCCGGGGCGAGAGCACGTCGACCGGACTGCCGGCGCCCTTGCCCGGGGTGTCCTGCAAGCGACTGAGCCTCTTGGTCGCGGTAGCCGGCCGCGCGTCCCTGTTGCGGAAAGAATCCGCCCCGTACACCCGACGGACAATGGTCGGGGCGGATCCGTACAGCAGTGCCGGACGCCTGATTTCCCTCGGCCAGTCCCCTGCGCATCCTTCCCGGTCTCAACCAGCCCACCACATCGCCCTTGCGGAGCGATCGATGTCGTAGTGGAACCGCTGGATCATGAATCAACCAACAGCGACTCGACCTCGCCGATCCTGACGGCCACGCCCTCAAGAGGGGTGCCGGGAACGGGGCGCGTCCAGATGGTCCCGCCGCCATCGGCGACCTTCTCCATCTCCCAACCGTTCGGACTCCGCGCATGCGCGGAGCTCACGGCACGGCAGCGACTGCTCCGAACGATGGTGCCGACCCGCACGACTTCCCCCTCGGCTGAGCACGCGTGCACGGAGCCGCAAGAACGATCCAGATTTAAGACCCCTGGATGACACGTGTCCCCCACGCCTCGCGGTTGACAAGACCCTAGATCAGTCTTCAGAGGCAAAAGGGGCTTGTCCCCAGCCTCATCCGACAGTTGCCGAAACGGTGCAGAGACGCGAATCCGGTTCGGCTATCGGCGATCTTTCCTTCACCCCATGGCTCCAGCAAGCTGGTGGTGAGGGCTGTGGACTCTCCGTCAACCAACTGTGAACTCTGTGCCAACGCCGATGAGTGAAGGATCAGTGGTTGAGCTTGATCACTCACGGGTGCGGCCGACGCCGGTCCGACGTGCCGTCAGACACCCTCGTATCACCCAACCGCGTCCCTCGCACTGTGCTGCCGTACATGACCAACCAACTCATGGCAGGCGGCCCTTGACCGACCCGGCGTTCACCAGCAACCATCCCGAAGGCTGGGGGCACGTCCCGTCAGGCCTCGAACCTGCGGCCAAGCGCTTGGAGGGCGCTTGGCGAGGATGCGTCTGCTACGCCTCTGACCTGCCCTTGCGTGATTCCCTGACCGGCCGTCAGCGAATCTTCCAGCGTTTTCGGGAAGGACCCCGTCGGCCCCGACCGTTGACGGGTGTCTGGCTGTCCTGCGACAGGCCCATCGAACCTGGTCTGCCCTGGACGCTCTGGGCGCTCGACAGGACTCTGAGTGGGCCGATGCATCCGTTCTGGCCCGGCGTTTCCCCTCGCTCCCCCTGACGTGATTCCGATGAACTGCGCACACTCACCGCAACCGGTGCGACCACCACCATCCGACGCGGGCTGACCGTCGCCACCGCCGGGTTCCTGGCCCTGGCCGGGGTTCTGCTCGGGACGGCCGGGGCGTACGCCATCCTGCTAGCCGTCTTCGCCGACGACCTCAGTCGGCTTGGCCACGTGCCCTATGTGTCACACGCGCTCACGCTGATCGGCCTTCCCGTCACCTCCGCGGCCACGGCGTGGCTTGCGTCGGCCCGCGAACCAGGGTCGATGACGCGGCTGCGGCTTGAGTGACTCACCCCCCTAGCCTCGCGCTTTCACGAGGTGGGGTGTCCGAGGCTTGATCAAATAAGCGGAGAGTGCTCCTGACCTGCAACGATGGGACTTGTCTAGGGTCCTGTTGGCTGCACGGAAAGAAGCACTCTCCAGGTGAAGAAGCGTATCGGGTCGTACCCGCGTGTCCGCACCGAGGGCGGCGGCAGGGCGGTGGTCTCGCAGGCCGGGGGCGTGCTGCTGGTCGAGACCGTCCGCAAGGCCGGCTTGGACACCGCGATATCGGCGGCGCTGACGCCGTGGCGGAAGGCTCGGGCGGTGCACGACCCGGGCAAGATCCTGCTGGACCTGGCCCTGGCGGTCGCGCTGGGCGGGGACTGCCTCGCGGATGTCGCCATGCTGCGGGCCGAGCCGGCCGTGTTCGGGCCGGTGGCCTCCGACCCGACGGTCTCCCGCCTGATCGACACCCTCGCAGCCTCCGGGGAGAAAGCCCTGCGGGCCATCCGTGCCGCGCGGGCTGAAGTCCGCGAACATGTCTGGCGGTTGGCCGGCCGAGAAGCGCCTGATGCGGGCGGGACGGTGACCGTGGACCTCGACGGGGTGCTGGTGATCGCGCACTCGGACAAGGAAGACGCCGCGCCCACGTGGAAGCGAACCTACGGCCACCACCCGCTGATGGGGTTTGTCGACCACGGACCGGGCGGCACGGGTGAACCGGTCGCGGCCCTGCTCAGACCGGGCAACGCGGGATCGAACACGGCCACCGACCACATCACCGCCGCCCAACTGGCCCTGGCCCAGCTGCCGAAGAAATACCGGCGCGGGCGCCGGACCCTGATCCGCACCGACTCTGCGGGCGGCACCCACGACTTCGTCGCCTGGCTCGCCCGGCGGGGACGGTGGCTGTCCTACTCGGTCGGCATGGTGATCACCGAGCAGGTCCACCAGCATGTGCTGAAGGTTCCGGCATCGGCCTGGACGGCGGCCGTCGAGGCGGGCGGCGAGATCCGCGACGGCGCCTGGGTCGCTGAACTCACCGGCGACGTCCTGGACGCCTGGCCCAAGGGCATGCGGCTGATCGTCAGGAAGGAACGACCGCACCCCGGGGCCCAGTTGCGGCTCACGGATGCGGACGGCATGCGGCTGACCTGTTTCGCCACCAACACCTTGGGCCGGCCGATCGCCGAGCTCGAGCGCCGTCACCGCCTGCGGGCCCGGGCCGAGGACCGCATCCGCGCCGCCCGGGCCACCGGCCTGCGCAACCTGCCCCTGCACCGCACGGCCCAGAACCGGATCTGGCTGGAGATCGTGCAGATCGCTCTCGACCTGCTGGCCTGGATGCCGATGCTCGCCCTGACCGGCAAGGCCAGGCTCTGGGAACCCCGCCGACTACGGCTCCGCCTGTTCACCGCGGCCGGACAACTCGTGACCACCGGCCGTCGGCGAATCCTCCGCCTGGCCCGGCACTGGCCCTGGACCGGCCACATCACCGCCGCCCTCGACCGGCTCACCCAACTGCCCGACACTGGCTGACCAGCGGATTCCCCGTCCCTTCGACAGAACCTCAACACCCGGAGCAGTGGAATCCGGCGCCACCCCGAGGCGACACCCGGGCCCTCGGCCTGCACAGCCTCAACCCACGGCACAAAAACGGTCCACCGACTCCGTCGGCGGACCGTCACGAAACTTCGAGGCTAGTGATCATCCTGGTCAGTTTCTTCATCGCCGGCTGCAGCGTGGCCGGGGTCCTGCGCGACCGCAAGCGGCCTTTCAGTCTGCTGACCGGCACGCAGCTCGGGGTGCTGCGGCGGGTGGTGCTTCTGGAGAGCACGGTCCCGGTCGCGGTGGTCGCGGTGGTGGCGATCGGGGTGGGTTTCCTGGCTGCCCGGCTGTTCGTACAGGCACAGTTCAGTCACTCGATCCGGACGCCGGGGATCCAGTACTGCGCGATCGTGCTCGCCAGGCTCGTAACTTCGCTGGGGGCATCGCCTCCACGATGCCTCTGCTGAGGCGGATCACGGGACCCGAAACGGCACGCAACGAGTAGCGGAAATGACGACGGCCGGTCCGAGCTCGTCCCTCGTACAGGACCCATTTCATGACGGGCGTTCTCAAATTCCTGCTTCGCAGTCGCCGGACCGATGTTGGCAGAGCACCAATAACACCTGCCGCGCGCTGCTGACCACTGTGTCGGCCGCTGTGTTCAGGTCGCGTTCAGGTCCGGCCGGGCCTCGGCCAACTCCCGTACCGGAAGCGCAAAAACTCCGGCAAAGAGGTCTGGGGCGAGGGCTAAGCACCATGTCATCGTGCCTGTCATGTCGACTGATCACCTCACTCACAACCGGCCCGCGGGCTACATCCGTCACGCGGCGAGCAAGGTGCCGGAGGTGACCGTCTACTTCTGGATCATCAAGGTGCTGACGACCGGCATGGGCGAGACGGCCTCGGACTGGCTGGCTCACCTGCTCGGCCCGATCCCCGCGGTCGGCCTCGGCGGCATCGCTCTCGCGGCCGCCCTCGCGGTGCAGTTCACCGTCCGGCGGTACGTGGCCTGGATCTACTGGACGGCGATCGTCATGGTCAGCGTGTTCGGCACGATGGCAGCCGATGTCCTGCACGTCGGCCTCGGAGCGCCGTACACGCTGTCGACGCCGTTCTTCATGGCCGCGCTGGCTGCCGTCTTCGCCCTCTGGTATCGCAGCGAAGGCACCATGTCGATCCACAGCATCCACACCCGGCGCCGCGAGATCTTCTACTGGGCCGCCGTGCTGGCCACGTTCGCGCTGGGCACCGCTGCGGGGGACCTCACCGCCACGATCGGCTTCGGTTACCTGGGTTCCGCCGTCCTGTACGCCGCCGTGATCGCCGTTCCGGCCGTCGCCCACCGCTGGGGCGGCCTGAACACGGTCGCCGCGTTCTGGGCGGCGTACGTCATCACCCGCCCGCTCGGTGCGTCCGTCGCCGACTGGATGGCCGTCGGCCACGGCCGGGGCGGGCTGGATCTGGGTCTGGGGCCGGTCACGCTGTCGTGGACGGTGGCCATTCTCGGTTTCGTCGGCTATCTGGCCGGCTCTCGTAAGGACATCCGGCACGAAGTCATGCCGTGACTGGTCCTGACGGGCCGTGATACGCCGGCGCCGGCGCGTGGCACGGCTCTCAACCGGCGGGCAGGCTGACGACGAACCGCGTTCCGGGCGTGTGCCCGTGGTCGTACGTCACCTCGCCACCGGCGGAGCGGGCCAGGCGTCGCGCCAGCGGCAGCCCGAGGCCCGCACCGTGGTGTCCGTCGCCGGGATCCGCACGTTGCCCGGGTTCGAAGAGCCGTGAGGTGAACGGGCGTGGTACGCCGGGTCCGTCGTCGGTGACGTCGATGCGTACGCCGTCGGGTGTGCGGTACGTGCGGACGGTGACGCGGGAGTGGGCATAGCGGCAGGCGTTGGCCAGGAGTGGGCTGACGATGCGTTCGAGAAGGGCCGGCGGGACGCCGGCCTGCAGGTGCGGGCCATCGGTGGTGAGCGTCAAGTGGCCTGGTACGTCGATGAGTTCGGCGAGGTGGCTCAGTGTTGGCATGACTTCGGTGGTGCCCGGAGCGGTGAGGGTGGCGCCCCGGGCATCGTCCAGGAGGGTGTCGCAGATGGTGCGCATGGACTCGGCGGCATCGGCGATGACCTTGTGGGTGGTACGGGTTTGGTCGTCCGTGCGGGGGCGGGTCTGCCACCAGTCGAGTTCGGCGATGATCCGGCTCAGGGGCGTACGCAGCTCGTGCGAGAGTTCCCCGGTGAGCTGCCGTTCGTGGCGCAGCAGGGTGCGGATGCGGTCCAGCATGGCGTCCAGCGACGCGCCGAGGCGCGCGAGTTCCGCCGGGTGTCCCGTGCTGCCGAAGCGTTCCTTGGAGGCTACGGCGCTCCACTCAATGGCCTGGTCGGTCATCGCGCGGACGGGGCGCAGCGCGCGGCCGACCGCGAGCCGGGTCAGGGCGTAGGTGCAGGCGAGCATCACGGCGTCCAGGGCGAGTGATCCCAGCAGCAGTGTGTCGGCCGAGCTCCGGTAGGGAGAGAGGTCGAGCGCGGTGACCACCGTGGCCTCGCTTCTTTCGCCGGGCACCGGTTGGGAGCACAGCCGGAGGGAGCCATGGACGTCGGCGGTGACGCACCGCCGTCCGCCGCGTTCGGCGAGTGCGTCGGCGACGTGGGTCAGCGGGCCGGCGTTCGGCGGCTGTTCCAGCAGACGCCGGCCGGCGTGGATCCACACGTTGGTGTCGAGGAGGTCGTCGTGGGAGGTCGCCAGGACGCGCACCGTTGTGCCGGTGGTGTCGATGGTCGTCGCGACGGCGGCGGCGCGAGTGCGCAGTTCGTCGTCCGCCTGGTGCTGGAGGCGGCGCTGGGCCACGGCGTTGAAGGCGACGGTGAGGACCAGCATCAGCAGCGCGGCCGTGGTGAGGGCCACGAGTGAGAGCCGGCCGCGCAGAGTGCGGGGCGCCAGACGGTGGAGGACGGCGGTCACGGTGGGCCGCGGCCGGTGGCGGACACCGTTCATGACAGGCGGTGCCCGATCCCTCGGGCCGTGCCGATCGTCCGGTCGCTGCCTGCCTCGCGCAGCTTGCGGCGCAGGCGGGTCAGGTACTGGTCGAGGGTGTTGTCGTGTACCTGGGCGCCCTCGTGCCAGCCCGCCCGGACCAGCTCGCGCCGGCGCACGACACCGCCGGAAGCCGCCATGAGCGCGGCCAGGAGACGGAACTCGGTCGGCGTCAGATCGACCCGGATGCCCCGGACACTGACCAGGTGCCGGACGGCGTCCAGGACCAGGTCTCCCGCCGTGGTGACGGGCGGCGGGGCGGCCCGTTTGAGGGCTGCCCGCAGGCGGGCGGCGAGTTCGGCGAGGTGGAACGGCTTGGGCAGGTAGTCGTCGCCTCCGGCGGAGAACCCGGACAGCCGGTCGGCCAGCCGGTGATGGGCGGTCAGGAAGATGACGGGGGAGAGGAACCCGTTCGCGCGCATCGCCTGGCACACGTCCCGCCCGTCGGCGTCGGGCAGCCCGATGTCGAGGACGGCGGCGGAGATCTCACCGGTGGCCAGCCGCAGGGCGGTGGCGCCGTCCGGCGCGGGCATGGTATCGAAGTCCTCGTCGCGCAGCCCGCGCATCAGCACATCACGCAGGGCGTGATCGTCCTCGACGACCAGGATCGTCTGCCGCATGGTTCTCCCTCTGTTCTCGTGCCCTGTCCGTTCGTCCTCCTGCTGTGCCCGTCAGCCCCGTCGCATCGCGTGACGTGTCCGTGTCCGTCGTACCAGGGGTCCATCCCTCGGGCAGGCGGCTGGCCACGGCGCACAGACACACGCCCAGCCAGCCGAGGGCGAACAGCCAGCCGCCGACGACGTCGGTGAACCAGTGCACTCCGAGGTAGACGCGGGTCAGTCCGACCAGCGCGCCCCAGCCGCCGATGACCAGGGTGAGCGGTGTCCTGCCACGCGGGCCGCGCACGTGGACGGCGATGATCAGCAGCCCTGCGGTGAGGGCCGCCGTGGTGGTGTGGCCGGACGGGAACGCCCATCCCGAGGCGTGTGTCTCCCAGTCCGCCAGGGGTGGCCGCGGCCGGGCGACGAGCGCCATCACCGCGTACCGCAGCCCCTGGCCCGTCCCGAGACAGGCCAGGCAGAGGGCGACGGCGAGTGCCCGCTGCCGGAGAGTGCGTCCAGTGATGATTCCGGCCAGCGCGGCCAGCGCGAACGGGACGACGCCCGTTCCGGTGGCGGTCAGCCCGCGGGCGAACGCCAGGGCCACGTCCGGCCGGTGGGCGGCGGACCACGAGAGGAGGTCGCCGTCCGCGAACAGCGGTATGCCGTCGTGGCCCACCACGATCATGGTCAGGACACCGAGAGCGGTCCACGCGCCGAGGCCGCAACTGCCGGCCAGGTCCGCTACGTTGCCGCGCTTCATGACGCCACCACCAGCAGCGGACGCAGCCGGGTGTCCGTGAGCCGCAGGGCCAGGGCCTCCGCCCGCCTGCGCAGTGCCGACATGGCGAGCAGCGCGGCCAGGGCGCCCACTGTGACGCCCGCCACCACATCGTGGGGGTAGTGCGCGCCGACCCAGACCCGCGAGACCGCCATCGCACCGGCGGCCACCGCGGCGACCGTGCCGAGTCGGCGGGAGACGAACAGCAGGGCGACGGCCGCCGCGGCGGCGACGGCCGCGTGGTTGCTGGGGAACGACCAGTCGCCGTACGACGGACATGCCTCCAGCGTGGCCACCCGCAGGCTCTGGCAGGGCCGGTCCTCGCGCACCAGCAGCTTCAGCGCCGCATCCACCCCGTAGGCGACGACCACGACGAGCGGTGCGGCGAGGGCCGTCACCGACGCGGCGGCACCTTCCCGCCGGGCCTGCCACCAGCCGACGGCCATGAGTACCGCGAACAGCGCGAGTCCGTACGTCGACCACGCAGTCACCGTGTCGTTCAGCCACGCGGGAGCGTGCCGGGCCAGGTTCACCATGTCGGTGTAGGCCGGGCCGTCGACCGACGAACCGTCGAGGGCGAGGATCATCCGCGTGCCTCCGGTGCCTCCGGTGCCTTCGCCTTGGCCTTTGCGTCCCGGTGCGAGCGCAGCACCTCGCCGGCCACCGGGATCAGTGACAGGGCCACGATGACCGCGACGATCGGCAGCAGGTACCGGTCCACGTTCGGTACGGAGGAGCCCAGCGTGTATCCCGCCAGGGTGAGCCCCAGGCTCCACACCAGCCCGCCGGTCACCTGCCAGAGGGTGAACGTCCGCGCCGGCACCCCCAGCGCGCCCGCCATCGGGTTCAGGACCGTGCGCACCACCGGAACGAAGCGGGCCAGCACGATCGCCTTCGCGTACCCGTACCGCACCAGCAGTTCCTCCGCACGTCTCGCGCCCTCGTGCAGGCGGGCCGAACAGCTCCGGGCGAGCAGGGCGCCGCCCGCTCTTCGGCCCAGGAGATATCCGCACTGCGAGCCCGCCAGAGCCCCCGCCGCAGCGGCGACCAGGAGCGGGACGAGCGACAGCTTCAGGCCGCGGTCGGCGGCGCCCGTGCACAGCAGCCCGGCCGTGAAGAGCAACGAGTCGCCCGGGAGGAAGAAGCCGATCAGCAGCCCGGTCTCGGCGAACAGCACCACACCCACGCCCAGCACGCCGAACGCGGACAGCAGGGACCGGGCATCCAGCACATTGACGGCGAGCTGCGACGATAGGTGCACGGCTGTGGTCATCGTCGGGAGCCCTTCATCCTTCGTACGGATTCCTTTGTGCGGATTCGTTCGTACGGACCGTCGGATGCGGCGCAACGGCACACCCGACGACTGACTACAATTCTGTAGACGGTCTACTGAACTGTAGACGATAGTGGGGCGAGGAAGGTTCCATGACCGACGCGAAGGACGAGAGGCGGCCGGCCGGCGAGCTCGAAGCCGCTGTCATGGCCGCGCTGTGGGCGGCCGGGGTTCCGCTCAGCGCAGGACGCGTGCAGACCGAGCTCGGCTCCGGCCTCGCCAGGACGACCGTGACGACGATCCTGACCCGGCTGCACGAGAAGGGCGTCGTCAGCCGTGAGCGGCAGGGCCGCGGCTACGCCTACGTTCCCGTGCAGGACGCTCCCGGCCTGACCGCCCGGCGCATGCACAGCGAACTCGACCGGGACACCGACCGCGAGACGGTCCTGGCCCGCTTCGTCGCCCAGCTCAACCCCGGCGACGAGCAGCTCCTGCGCCGGCTCCTGGAGGGCGACGAGCTATGACCGCCCTCCTGCTCGTACCGCTGATCCTGCCCTTCCTCGCGCCGATGCCGGCCCGCCGAACCCTCGGCCGCCTGGCCCCCGCCACCGCCCTGTGGATCCTCACCGCATCGGCCCTGGCGCTGGCCGGAGCCTGCGTCGCTGCACTCGGCGCCCTGGTCCTGACCGGACTCCTCAAGCTGCCCGCCCTCGCAGCCCTCGGCGAACTCATCCACCCCCTGCGCACCCCGGCGGACTGTCCCGTCCTCCCCGTGGCCGTCGCGGCCACCGGAGTGCTAGCCCTGAGCACACTGACCCTCGCCCGCTCGGCCTTCCGGCAGGCCCGCGCATTTCGTACGGCCCGCACGCAGGCCGACCGCCGTCCCGCCGCCGGTGACCTGTGCGTCGTCGACTCGCCCCACCCGGACGCGTACGCCCTGCCCGGACGGCCCCACCGCATCGTCGTCACCACCGCGATGCTGCGCAGCCTCGGCCCCGCCGAGCGCGAGGCACTCTTCGCCCACGAACGCGCCCACAACCGGGCCGGCCACCACTACTTCCTGGCCGCCGCCGAACTCGCCGCCCACTGCCACCCCGCCCTGCGCGCCCTTCGCGACACCATCCGGCTCGCCGCCGAACGGGCCGCCGACGAGACCGCCGCCACCGCCGTCGGCGACCGACGCCTGATCGCCACGGCCATCGCCCGCGCCGCCCTCGCCAGCCACGCCTCCCCCTCCACCCGACCGGACTTCGCACCCGCGGCGACGACCGGCCCGGTTCCCCAACGCGTCGCCGCCCTTCTCGAGCCGTCCCCGGCAGGTTCGCGCACCATGCGCCTTACCGCGTTGCTTCTCGTGGCCTGCACGGTCTTGTCCGTCGCCGCCGGAACAGCCGGCGTCGTCGACTTCCACCACGAGGTCGAGATCGCCCAGGGCGAGGCAAGCCCCTGACCGGTTCGGTTCCGGTGGCCCACTGCCTGGGGTTCAGGCTGCACGCCGAGTGATCAGCCTCGGGCGAGGACCTGCAGCAGCCGGAGCAGGACGCCGGTGGCGTCGGTGGCGTCGGTGGCGTCCGAACTTTCTGGGACCCGGCTCGATGTCCTCGTCGTGGAGCGGCTGGTGGCGGGCTGGGCGAGGAGATGGGCGAGAAATACGGCACGGCCGAGCCGGTGCCGCAGCCAGGACGCGGCGCGGGTGTGCATCGGCCCATCGTCATCAGGGCGGACCCGGCGGGCCGGGAAAGCCGCGCGGCAGTCAGGATGCGTTCAGGCAACCGCTGGCAGTGTCCCGCCCCATGACCTACGAACTCTCCGAAACTCCTGAGGCCGAACCGGGCACGAGTGCCTCCGTCCGCCCTTCCCACCGCCTGCGCTGGAACAAGGTCCCCGAGGTCACCGCCTACTTCTGGATCATCAAGGTGCTGTGCACGACCGTCGGCGAGACCGCGGCGGACCTGCTCAACGAGAAGGCGGGTCTGGGCCTGACCGGTGTGTCGGTCCTGATGAGCGCGCTGCTCGCGGTCGTCCTTGTCGTGCAGTTCCGTACGACCGCCTACCGCGCGGGCGTCTACTGGCTCGCTGTCGCCCTGATCAGCGTGGTCGGCACGCTGATCAGTGACAACCTCACCGACAACATGGGCGTGCCGCTGGAGACGACCACCACGGTCTTCGCGCTCCTCCTCGCGGTCGTCTTCGGTGTCTGGTACCGGCGTGAGCGGACCCTGTCCATCCACAGCATCGACACCACCGGCCGTGAGTCGTTCTACTGGCTGGCCGTACTGTTCACGTTCGCCCTCGGCACGGCGGCCGGTGACCTGGTCTCCGAGCGCATGGACCTCGGCTACTGGTTCGCGGCCGTCCTGTTCGCCCTGGCCATCGGCGCCGTCGCGGTCGCGCACTTCGCGTTGGGTCTGGACTCGGTGTGGAGCTTCTGGATCGCCTACGTCCTCACCCGCCCGCTGGGCGCGTCGATCGGCGACTACCTCTCCCAGCCGACCGGCGACGGCGGCCTCGGCCTCGGCACCGTCGTCACCAGCGCGCTGTTCCTCACGGTCGTCCTCGGTCTGGTGGTGTACCTGGCGGTGACGCGCAAGGACGTCGTGGACCCCGGGCGCGTCGTTCGGTAGACGGCCTGCACGGCTCGGGAGGCGTTCAGGAGGCATGCGCGTCGCGGTTTGCAGCAGGGGCTCAGGGCCGGGCCGTCGCGACCCCGTGCAGGCGCTCTACACCCTGGTTGAACCGACGCAACAGGAGCAGCGCGGTCGTGGCCAGGCCGGCGAGCAGGCCCAGCCAGATGCCGACGGTGTCCCAGCCGGTGGCGAAGCCGAGAAGTGCGGCGGCGGGCAGGCCGACGAGCCAGTAGCCGACGAGGGTGACGCGGAAGCCGCCCTTGGTGTCGTCGAGGCCGCGCAGCAGGCCGACGCCGATGTTCTGGGCGCAGTCGAAGAACTGCATCACCGCGGCGATCAGCAGGAGGTTCGTGGCGAGGTCGGTGGCCGTCCGGCTTCCGCCCTCGAAGAACGGCGCCAGCACCAGGCGCGGGAGAGCGACGTAGACGACCGCCACGACCGCCATGACCGCGGCGGCGCACGCGAGCGCCGTCGCCTTCAATCGTTGGGCGGCCCCGGTGTTGCCGAGGGCGAGTTCACGGCTGACGCCGAGGGATGCGGCGTGGGAGAGGCCGACGGCGATCTGGAAGACGATGTAGACGAGTTGGTTGACGGCGGTGTGCGCGGCCAGCGCGGCCGTGCCGAAGCTGCCCACCAGCAGGGCGACGACGGAGAAGAAGCCCGCCTCGGAACCGTAGGTGGCGGCGATCGGCGTACCGAGTGCCGTCAGCCGGCGCAGGGTGGCCGGACGGGTCTTCCAGATGCTCAGCGACAGCACCGGCGCCAGCCGTGGATCGCGGCGGGCGGAGAGGTACAGGGCGAGGAAGGACAGTGCGTACACCGAGCTCGTCGCGAGCCCGATGCCCGGCAGGCCCAGCTTCGGCAGGCCCCAGGTTCCATGGATGAAGACCCAGTTGAGCCCCGCGTTGACGGCGATCGAGGCGATCGTGATGCGCAGGAGGGCCTGGGGGCGGCGCATGCCCACCGTGAACTGGCGTATCGCCTGGAACCACAGGCAGGGCACCAGGCCGGGCGCCATCGTGTACAGCACCGGCTTCGCCGCGGCGACCACGTCCGCGTCCTGGCCGAGGAACACCACGGCATGCCCGATCAGCACCATCAGCAGCGCGCCCGCGAGACCCGCGAGCGTGGACAGCAGCAGGCTCGCCCGGACGAGGTCCCGGACCTCCTCGCGAGTGGCCTCCGCCTCGGCGCCCTCGGCCTCCGTATCCCGCGTCTCGGCGCGCGCGTCCGCCGCGGCGACCTGGTTGCCGACGGCAGTGACGAGGCCGACGCCCATGGTGCGCAACTGGTTGAAGATCACCATGGCGAGGCCGCCGGCCGCCAGGGCCTCGGTGCCGAGCAGGCCCATCATGATCGTGTCGGTGGTGGTGAGCGCGACCTGGGCGAGCTGGGTGAGCGCGAGCGGCACGGCGAGCGTGGCGAGGGCACGGCCGTCGGTGAGGAGGCGGGCGAGGGCGGGCTGCATCAGTCCTGTTCCTGCGAGGGGTCCGGCGAGGAGTGCGGCGGGGTGGGGAGTCAGCGGAGTTTGGTCAGCAACTCGTCGACTTCGCGCTCCACCTGGGGGGAGAGGAGAGCACGGGCGGCCATCCAGTCGTCGTCGAAGACGGTGTCCATGTACTTCTCTCCGCCGTCGTTGATCAACGCGACCATAGTCGTGCCGGGTGGCAGCGCGGAAAGCCGGGCCAGGGCCTCGTACACGACGCCGCCCGCCGAGCCGCCGAGGAGCAGTCCGGTGCGCCGGGCGACGGCCCGCGCGGTGGCGAACGCCTCGACGTCGCCGACCTTGACGCCCTCGTCCAGCAGCGAGTAGTCGACCATCGCCCCGATCGTCGCGCCCTCGGGCGTGCCGGTTCCCGATTGGTGGTAGTCGTGCGCGGGCGGCCCGAACGCGATCGAGCCCTTCGGCTCCACGCCGACGATCCGCACCCCGGGTACCGTCTCCCGCAGCGGACCCCCGGTCCCGAACAGTCCGCCTCCGGTGCCGACCGCGCCGATGAGGATGTCGATACGGCCGTCCAGCGCGGCGTGGAGTTCGCGGGCCACCGGGTGGTAGCCCACTCCGTTCGCCATGTTGTTGTGCTGCTCGGTGAAGTAGGCGTTGTCCGACTCGGCGGCCATCTTCTCCGCGAACTCCTCGCGGGCGGCGGTGGCCAGTTCCTCGTCCCCGTCGTCGGCGACGTACACCAGCTCCGCGCCGAGCGCCTTCATCGCGCGCAGCTTGTCGACGGCGGCGTGGTGGTCGACGACGGCGGTGAAGGTGTAGCCGCGCTCGGCGGCCACGACGGCGAGGCCGAGCCCGGTGTTGCCGGAGGTCGACTCGATGATCCGGCCGCCGGGGCGCAGCAGGCCGCGTTCCTCGGCGTCGACGACCATCTGCCGGGCCATCCGTATCTTGGCGGTGCCGGTCGGGTTGAACTGCTCCAGCTTCAGCAGCAGCCGGGCGTCGCTCTCCGTACGGGCCAGCTCGAACAGCGGGGTGGCGCCGATGAGTTCGGAGACCTGCCGCACGATGGGCGGCCGGTACAGGGGGTCGTCCATGGAGGCTCCTGTGGTCGTCAAGCGGTCTTTGGTCGGTCGTCGATTCGGTCGTCGATCGGTCTTCAGCGGGGATGGCGGTCGAGGCGCCAGCGGAAACGGGATCCCGAGAGCTCGACGACGACCTTCGGGGGCAGCGGAAGGTCGTGGAACGGCGACTCGTTGGAGTCCATCTGGTAGCCCGCCGTGTTCAGGTACACGAGCAGGTCACCGACGGCCGGCCGCACCGGGAAGGGGATCTTGCGCCAGGTCAGCATGTCCGACTCCAGGCAGGTCGCCGCCCCCACGCACGCCGGGTACGGCCCCGCGTCGGCGACCGGACGGGCAGCTGCGGGCACGAGCACCGGGTCCGGCAGGAACTCGCTGTCGAACCACTGCTCCGACAGGCTGAGGCTGCTGCCGTCCACGGTCAGGATCGCGTATCCGTCGCGCTCCTTCACGCCCTGCACGCGGAACACCGTGAACCCGGCCTGGTCCAGCAGCGCCCGGCCCGGTTCGACGAGAAGGGCGACCCCGGCCGTACGCAACAGCTCGGCCAGTGGGAGGACTTGGCCTGTCGGGGTGGCCGTCAGGATCGTACGCAGAGCGTCGGCGCCGGCGACGGGGGAGTGGTACGGATAGAAACCCCCGAAGGACTTCTCCGCGTGGAAGTGTTCGGGGCGCCGGCTCTCCTCGAACCGCCGCCAGTCCTCCGCCGCCACGTAGTCCACGGCGAGGCCGCCGCCGACGCTGATCCGGTCGGCGGGCAGTCCGAGAGCCCGGGCGCGGGTGCACAGGGTGACCAACTCCGCGGCGAGGTCGGTGCGTTGGCGGACGTCGTAGCCGGAGAGATGGAAGCTGAACCCCTCCATGCCGACGGGCCCGTCGACGCATCGCCGCAGGGCTGTCTCCAGTTCGCCGTCGTTCAGACCGAAGCGGCTGTGCGACTGCTCCGGAGGCAGGCGGCGCAGCAACACCCGTGCCGTACGGCCGAGTTCATCGGCCAGGGCGATCAGCCGGTCCAGTTCGTCCAGCGCGTCCACCGCGATCAGCGCGCCCTGGAGCACGGCGACCCGCAGCAGCCCGTCCGCCTTGGCCGGACCGGTCACCACCAGGTCCTCACTGCGCACCCCGGCCGCCAGGGCCTCGCGCAGCTCCCCGTGGCTCGCCACGTCCACGCCCAGGCCGGCCACGGCAGCTCGTTCGGCGTAGACGGCCGCCTTGTTGGCCTTCTTCGCGTAGTACACGCGGCCGTCCACTCCCGCCTCGGCGAACACGTTCCGGAACGCCGCGGCGTTCGCGTCGAAGCGTTCGGGGAGCAGTACGTGGTACGGGCCGTCGAGGCCATGGCTCAGCTCGTCCAGCAAGAGGCCGGCCAGCAGGGTCCGTACCTCGGGTGTCGTGTGCGAGGGGAGTGCCGTGGTCACCTCCACAGCGGCACCGCCGTGCCGAACCCCTGGGCGAGGGCCAGTTGGGCGAACCGGTGGCCCAGGGCGATGTCGGTGACGACGAGCCCGCTGTTGTACGCGAAGATCCGCTGATCCGGGTCCGTGCGGCCCTCGGCGCGGCCCGCGAGGACCTCGGGGAACTCGGCGTCCACGTCACGGAGTTGCCCGTCCGCATCGGCCATGTCCACGCCCGTGACGCGCATCTGCGCCGCGCTGGTGGCGATCACCCGGTCGGCCCGGTGCAGCGTCGAGGGCCCGATGCCGTAGCCGATGAGGACGGACAGGGCGGCGGGCCTGAGCCACTCCGCGTCCACGGACGCCGGGGTATTGGGGCCCGCCGTGGCGAGCACGATGTCCGCGTCGCCGGTCGCCGCGCGCAGATCGGTGACGATCTCCAGCTCCCGGTCGGGGAAGTACGCGTGCAACTGCTCGCGCACCGCCCGGATGCCGTCCGGATGCGTGCCGAAGAGCATCAGCCGCTCCAGGTCCGGCAGCGTGGTCAGCAGGAACGGCAGGGCGAGCCGTCCCTGTGTGCCGGTGCCGATGACCAGGGCGTTGCGGGCGCCGGGCACGGCCAGTTCGCGGGCCAGCAGCGCCGAGACCGCCGGGGTGCGCAGCGCGCCGACCCGGCCGCAGTCCAGCATCGCGACCGGCAGCCCGGTCTCGTCGTCGTACAGGGTCAGCGTCGTGTAGTAGTGCTGCTTGTCGCGGTCCTCGTGCAGGCCGTACTTGTACGACGTCTTCACCGCGACCACGCCCCGCTCGCCGTCGCGGCCGAGCATCGCGTACGCCACCGAGTGGCCGTCCTCCGGCTTGACGGTGAGCTTGCGCGGGTTGTCGGACCTGCCGTCGGCCAGCGTGCGGTACGCCTGCTCGACGACGGAGACGACGTCGGACAGGGTGATGTCGATGCCGGCCACGTCACTGGTGCTGAGGATCCGCAGGGTCGTGTCGTCGGACGCCATGGTGCTCCCCGTCTCCGCGATGTCGGTGTCTGTGTCTGTGCCGGTGCCGATGTCGGTCATGCGAACGCCTCGACGGCCGCCTGGCCGTAGCCGTGCTCGAACCGCTCGGCCTGCGGACGGGTACGACGGCCCGGCACCCGCACGGAGGAACGTTTCAGCCAGCGGTCGGTGCCGTCGTAGCGCGCCTTGAAGGGGACCCGGCCGTGCACGACGAGGTCGTTGTCGACGACCAGGACGTCTCCCGGCGTCAGGGCCACCGCCACGGAGACCCGGGAGAGCTCGGCCTCCAGCCGGCCGTAGGCCGCGCGGTGTTCCTCGGGCGCCTCGTCCAGGGGGGTGTAGGCGGGGTCGAAACGCAGGGTCGGCCCGTCCGGCGACTGCCACACCGTCGGCACGGGTGGCGGGGTGCCGTCGTAGCCCTGTGCCTCGGCGTAGGCGTCGTCGGGCAGGATCGGCAGTACCGGCAGGCTGAGCAACTCATGGTCCTGTGCGTCCAGTTCGACCCGGCGGATGCTGGCGGCCGTGGTCGCGACGGAGTCCGGGTTGCGCAGGCAGCCAAGTACCAGCAGATGGGCGCGGCCGGGGTGGAAGGCGTCCTCGGTGTGCGGGCTGAGCAGCACACGGCTGCTGGCTCCGGTCTGTTCGGCCTCGTGCCCCGGCGAGGGGACGATGTTGTGCACGAACCGGCCGTCCTGCTGGCCCTCCCAGGCCAGCGGCGTGCCCATCACCGTGGAGAGGAGGAGCAGGACCACGTCGTGCAGCGCGCCGGCGTTCCCGGCGGTCGACCAGTGGCCCGGGGTGAGGCCGATCGCCTCGTCGTCGACCGGGAGGCCGCGCAGTACGAACAGTCCGTCGGCGGTGTCGACCGGGCGGCAGGCGTGCCGGATGTCGTCGCTCAATTCGGCGGCGGCATCGGGGACTTGGGCGAGCAGTCCGGGGTGGGTGGAAACGCCGTCGAAGGCGTCGAGCAGGGCGTGGGCCGTGGTGAGCAGTTCGGTCACGGCGTGGGGGTGGAGCTGACGTACAGGCGTGGCTGCCGTCGGCATGGGTGAACCGTCCGTTCCGGTGCGGGTGAGGGGCGGGCGGTGGGCCTCTGTCGATGAAGAGGCCGCGTTGACCGAACGGAAACATAGCCAAACCACAACAGGCAGGCAAGGCTTACCTAAGTTGATCAGGATCACAGCGGGTGCCCTCTTGTGTGATCACTGTAAATCAGGATAGGCAAACCTAAGCATTCGAGTCGCGCGTGAAATCGAGGACAAAGTGGACCTGAACAGACGTCAACTCCTGTGGGCCGGTGGCGCCGTCGGCGCGATCGCCCTGCTGGCCGCCTGCGGCGGCGGCGATGACGCCGAACCGACCGGGTCCGCCACCGGCTCCGCCAAGCCCCGCAAGGGCGGCACCCTCCGTGTCGGCGCCCTGGGCCGGGCCGCGGCCATCACCCGCGACCCGCACGGCTCCCAGGCCAACGAGAGCGACTACCTGATCATCAGCCTCGTCTACGACACGCTCACCGTGCCCGGTACGAAGCCGAACACCGAGCCCCGGCTGGCCGCGAGCTGGACGCCGTCCGAGGACCTCAAGACCTGGAAGTTCAAGATCGCCCAAGGGGCGACGTTCCACGACGGGTCCCCGGTCACCGCCAAGGACGTCGTCTACTCCCTCAAGCGTCTGCGCGCCACCCCCGCCGGCGCCTCCCGGCTGCCCGGCATCCAGGCGAAGAACATCACGGCCGAGGGCACCGACACCGTCGTCCTGGTCTCCGACTACGCCAACGCCGAACTGCCGCTGCTCACCCGCCTGACCACCTTCGTCGTCCCCGACGGCACCACCGACAAGGACATCGCGAAGGCGCCCGGCACCGGCCCCTTCAAACTCGGCTGGTTCCGCACCGGCAACGCCCGCCTGGTCCGCAACGACGACTGGTACGGCGGCGACGTGTACCTCGACGCCATCGAGGTGAAGATCTTCGAGAGCCCACAGGCCATGGCCAACGCCCTGCTGGCCGGGCAGATCGACCTCGCCTCCAACGTCGGCGCCGTCGCCGCCCGGACCGCCGAGTCCCGCAAGGACGTCCAGACCGTGCGCCGCCCCAATGACATGGCGATGCCGATCGTCATGCGCACCGCCGACGGCCCCTTCGCCGACCCCAAGGTGCGCGAGGCACTGCGCCTCGCCGTAGACCGCGAGGCCATGGTCAAGCAGGTCCTGTCCGGCTACGGCACCATCGCCAACGACATCCTCGGCACCGGCGACCCCGCCTACGACAAGAGCATCCCGCAGCGCGCCCGCGACCTCGCCAAGGCCAAGGAGCTGCTGAAGGAGGCGAAGTTCGACACCTCCAAGACCTACGAACTGCTCACCACCGAGGACATAGCCGGCCTCGCCGAGTCGGCCACCCTCTTCGCCACCCAGGTCCGCGAGGCCGGCGTCAAGGTGAAGGTCGTCAAGCAGGAGTCGGCCGTCTTCTGGGACAAGACCTGGCTCAAGGGTGACCTCTACACCACCTACTGGGGCACGAACGACTCCGTGGTCTTCTTCGCCAGCAAGACCATGGTCTCGGACAGCGGCCAGAACGAGGCCGGCTGGAAGTCCACCGAGTTCGACACGGCCTACCAGAAGGCCATCGGCACTGCCGACGCCGCCCAGCGCACCCAACTCCTGGGGCAGCTCCAGCAGATCGAGTACGACAGCTCCGGCTACCTCCTGTGGGGCATGGCCGACGGCATCGACCTCGCCGGGGCCAAGGTGCGCGGCCTGCCGAAGCTGCCCGGATACGGAAGGGTGCAGCTCGAAGGCGCATGGCTGGCCAGTTGACCTCCGAGCCCGTCGCACCGGCCGCTGCCCCGCCCGCCCCGGGGAAGCGGCCGGCCCGCGCGTCCCTCCTGTTCCTGGCGCGGGCGGGGAGTGCGCTGCTGAAGCGGACGGCTCTGCTGGCTCTCCTGCTCGCGCTGGTCTTCGCCGCCGTCGCACTGCTCCCGGGCGACGCCGCCGACGCGACCTCCGAACGCGGTGAGAGCGCGGCCGACCTCGCGGCGCGCCGTGAACTGCTGGGCCTCAACCGCCCTGTCCTGGAACGCTTCTGGGACTGGATGACCGGCCTGCCCACCGGCGACCTCGGCATCTCCGCGCGCGGCGAGAAGGTCACCGACCTGGTCTCCGCAGCCTTCCCCAACACCCTGCTCCTGGGCGGTGTCGCCCTGCTGCTCACCGCGGTCCTGTCCCTCGCCCTGGGCTGCTGGGCCGCCCTGAGGCCCAGCGGACGCCTGGACCGGGCCGTGTCGGGCTCGGCGACCGCGGTCCTCGCCCTGCCGGAGTTCGTCGTAGCCGTCGCCCTGGTCCTGGTGCTGTCCCTGTGGACCGGCTGGCTGCCCGCGGTCACCCTCACCGGCGCCGACGGATCCCCCGCCTCCTGGGACATGCTGGTGCTGCCCGCCCTCGCCCTGACCATCCCCCAGGTCGGCTGGAACACCATGATCGTGCGCGCCGCCCTCGCCGACGAGACCCGCGCCCCCCACGTGGAGACCGCCGTGCTCGACGGACTGCCGCCCCACCGCGTCCTCACCCACCACGTACTGCCCGGAGCCCTGCCCGCCATCGCCGCGGGCCTCGCCACCTCCACCGGCATGCTGCTCGGCGGCGCGGTCGTCGTCGAAACCATCTTCAACTACCCCGGCATCGGATCAGTGCTCGCCTCGGCGGTCACCGACCGGGACAGCCCCGTCATCGCAGGCGTCACGGCACTGTCCGGCGCCGTCATCACCGCGGTACTGCTCCTGGCCGACCTGGTACGCACCGTGGTGACAGGAGGACGACGATGACGACGCCCGGCAGCGACGCCGAGCCGACGCTGAAACCCTCCCGCAGCGAGGGGAGGCCGACGACGAAGACATCCCGCACGAGGATCGCCCTGCGCGTCCTGCCGGCAATCCTCCTGACCGGCCTCGCCCTGATCGGCCCCTGGATCGCCCCGCACGCCATCGACACCCCGGTGACCGCGCCCTACGCGGAACCCGGCGCGGACGGAACCCTGCTCGGCGGCGACCAGCTGGGCCGGGACGTGCTGAGCCGGCTGCTGGCCGGCGGACGCGACCTCGTCCTGTCCTCCCTGCTCGTCGCGGCCCTGGTCACGGGCACAGCCGCGCTCCTCGGAGCGATCGGCGCCGTACGTCCCCTCATCGGACGGCTCGTGGAACGGACCGCCGACCTGATGATGCTGCTCCCGGCCGTCCTCGGCATCCTCCTCGTCACGTCGTCCTGGCCCGACGGCGGCCGGCTCGCCGTCATCGCCGCCGCCGTCGTGCTCGGTGTGCCCTACGCGGTCCGCCTCGCGGCCAGTGCGGCGGCCCCCATCGCCGAGACCGGGTACGTCGAGGCGGCGGCAGCGGGCGGCGAACGCCTCTGGTACCTCGTCCTCCGGGAGATCCTGCCCAACCTGCGCGCCACCCTGCTCGCCCTGTTCGGGCTGCGCTTCGTCGCCGCCGTGTACCTCGTCGCCACAGCCGGCTTCCTCCAGGTCGGCCCACAACCCCCGGCCGCCGACTGGGCGTTGATGATCCGCGAGAACTCCCCCGGCATCCTCCTCAACCCCTGGTCCGTGGTCGCCCCGAGCATCGCCGTCGCCCTCCTCGCCCTCAGCGTCAACCTCGCGACCGCCGCCCTCGCCCCCCAGACCGGCCGGAAGGCGATGACCGTCCTGTGAGCCACACGCCCGACCGGTACGCCAAGCCCGAGAACCCGCCGAGCGGCACACCCGCCGTCCAGGTCACCGGCCTGACGGTGACCGCACCCGACGGCCGCCTCCTGCTGCGCGACGCGTCCCTGACCGCACACCCCGGCCGACTGGTCGCCCTGACCGGCCCCTCGGGCGCCGGCAAGACGACCCTGCTGCGCGCGCTCACCGGCCTCCTGCCCCCCGGAACGACACGCACCGCCGGCCACGTCGACGTCCTCGGCCACGACGTCTTCGCCCTCTCCGACCCGCAACTGCGCGCCCTGCGCGGCACCCGACTCGCCTACGTCGGCCAGGACCCCGGCTCCGGCCTCAACCCCCGTATGCGGGTCCGCAGCCTCGTCCGCGAACTCGCCGCGGACCGCAGCGCGGAGGCAGTCGCAGCACTCCTCACCGAGGTCCGACTCCCCGACGACGACGGCCACCTCGCCGCACGCCGCCCCGGCGCCCTCTCCGGCGGACAGCAGCGCCGCGTCGCTCTCGCCCGCGCCCTGGCCCGCCGCCCCGACATCCTCCTCCTGGACGAGCCAACCGCCGGCCTCCATCCCGAACTGCGCGACGAGATCGGCCAGTTGCTGCAACACCTCGCCCGCGAACACCACCTCGCCATCGTGTTCGCCTGCCACGACCCCGCTGTGGTCGAGCAGTTCGCCGACGAGGCCGTACAACTGGGTGTCCACCTGCCCCCGCCGATGCGCACGCCCGCCGCACGGCCCTCGGCCGCCCTGACGGCTGAGGGGAGGGGCGCACCCGCCCTCGAAGTACGGGACCTGCACGTGAGTTTCCGTGGAACGCCCGCCCTCACCGGCGTCGGACTCACCGTCACCGCCGGCTCCGCGGCCGGCATCGTCGGCGTCTCCGGCTCAGGCAAGACCACGCTCGTCCGCACCGCCGTAGGACTCCAGCGCAGCACCTCCGGCACGATCCACCTGTCCGGCACGCCCCTGAGCACCGGCCTGCGCGGACGCACCCGTACACAGCGGCGTCGACTGCAACTCGTCACACAGAACCCGCTCGGCGCGCTGAACCCGAGCCACACCGTCGGCGCCACCTTGGGCCGCCCGCTGCGGCTGCACCGCCGCTGCGCATCCAGGGACGTCGGCGAACGAGTGGCCGAACTCCTGGAACAGGTCGGACTGCCGCCCGCCTTCGCCGCCCGTTACCCGCACGAGTTGTCCGGAGGGCAGCGCCAGCGCGTCGCCATCGCGCGAGCACTGGCCGCCGAGCCGGAGGTACTGATCTGCGACGAGATCACCTCCGCACTCGACCCCGACACAGGCCACGCGATCATGGACCTCCTCACTGGCCTGCGCGAACGTCGCGGCACGACCCTCGTCCTCATCAGCCACGACCTGCCCCTCATCGCCGACCGCACGGACACCGTCACCGTCCTGGAAGCGGGCCGCGTCGTCGAGTCGGGCCACACGGCCGACGTCTTCACCGCCCCACAGCACGCGGCGACACAGGCACTGCTGGGCACGTCCGCGCCTGCCGCGAGGCCCTGACCGCGGGCCGCCGTGCACCGCCGAAGAGACTTAAAGCCGGTGACGCGGACGCGAAAGCCGCCGTTGGCCGCGGGGTGGGATTCGCGGGCGGTCGGGGTGCAGCGTTCCAGGTGGAGTCACCCCGGTCGAGCGGCTGATCCTGCGCGAGCTCGTGACCAAGCTGCTGGCCCACTCCGCGCGCGGCACGGTGCAGGGCCCCGCGCGAGCGTGACGGGTGGGCTGACCCGTCTGATCGCACGCATGGAGGAGGCCGGGCTGCTCGCCCGCCACCCCCACCCCGACGACCGCCGGGCCGCGCAACGAACAGGATTACCCCTGTGGAGATCCTTTTGATCGGCGGCCACGGGCGTGATCGGCTCCCGCCTCGTCGCGGAGGCGCTGAGCCGCGGCCATGAGGTGACAGCCGAGACCCGCTCCGGCTCGGCCGCGGCCCTGCCCGAGCACCCGGCCCTGACCCCACTGGTCCTCGACGCCTCCGTGCCCGGCAAGGTGGCCGAGGCCGCCGCCGGCCATGACGCGGTGGTCTCCGCGCTCTCCCCGCCCCGCGACGGCTCCGACCCGACCGCCCAGCTCCTGGCGGTCTGCCGCTCTGACCAGACACCCACATTCGCCCGGCTGATTGAGTCAACGTACAGGCCGGATGCCCGGTGCACGGTGACGTCCGGTGAGCGCCGACCCTCATCGGCTCCGCCGGTACGGCGATCGCGCTCGCGCCGGTGGGTCAGCCGCTTTCCGCGGACGGTCGTTGCCGAGTGAGCCGGAACTCGAGCATCGCCGCAAAGCGTTCGTTGGGATCGTTCAGGTTCAGTTGTGCGACTTCTGCCGCCCGACGAAGGGGGTATCTGCATGTGTTGGGGTGTACATCCATAGCCGCAGACGCGTTCAGGGTGTTGCCGAGTTGGTCGAGCCATAGGGCCACGGTTGCCGCCATCGTGGTTCCGTGTTCTCGATCGTGGTGACGCAGCCGGGCGATGGGGCCGTCCAGCAGTCCGCCCTCGTTGTGCAGTTGGTCACTGATCTCCAGGAAGAGTGCGTCGATTTGGACGTCGGCGACCATCGCGACTCGGCCGACTGGTTCCTGGCGCAGGACACGCAGGGTTCTGTCCGCATCATGCCGCGAGCGAGCGAGCGAGGTCGGCCGGATCGGATGACGAGACTTCGCGGGAAGGGCGTGACTACCTTGCCCACAGGGACGTCGCCATCAGCGGAGGCGCTGTATGCCGTCGGATTCGACATCCGGTCTGCTCAGGAGCAGTCAGAATCGTCATGGGCCGGCCGATCCCCGACGGATGATTCGAGCCGGCGCAGGCCGCTCCGCTCAAGCGTCCCAACCTGCTTCGTGCGGTGCTCAGTGACCGGCAAAGCGGGACTTCACCGCGAGCGAGCCGAACACCAAGTACGTCGGCGACATCACTTGTCTGCCCATCGGAGATGGCCAATTCCTCTATCTGGCAACGGTGTTGGACCTGCATTCCAGGCGACTCGCGGGCTGGTCGATCGCCGACCACGTGCGCACCGAGCTGGTCACAGACGCGCTCGAAGCCGCCGCCCACACCCGGGGCGGCAGTCTCGACGGGGCGATCTTCCACAGTGACAACGGAGCGCAATAACAGGACCCGGTCTGGGAGCCGTACCTGATCGCCCGCAACGGCAAACTCGTCGCCTACTACTCCGACGAGAACGACTATCTCAGCTACGACACCACTACTGGCATACCGGTCCTCGACCCGGACAACGACACCGCGCCGGACTCGGACGGCCAGATCCTCGCGCACAAGGTCTGGGACGGGCCGCAGCACGTCCTGGAGCCAGCCGGTCGTCGACATGGCAGGTGCCACGGTCAGCCGGGCCAACGGCGAGACACGGATCGGCGGCAAACGCCCGGGCATGACGACGCTGGCCCCGACGACCGACGGGCAAGTGGATCGTGACCTACGAGTACTTCGTCGGCGAACCGGACGTCCGCTACAGGATCGCGGACGATCCGCTGGGCATGGCGATTCGACGCAGCCGCGCAGTCAACGAGGTCTTCGGGACGGCCGTTGAACGCGGATACTTCTCGCACCATCCGCTGAACGGTCTTCGCTGGTCGGCGCCGGAGGTCGCTGACGAGGTCGACCCCGACTGCGTGCCGAACCCGGCCCAGGTCGCACGGCTGCTCGCGGCCGTCAGGGCCTTGCCCGGCCGTGGCCCCCATCTCTAGGCCTTCTTCGACTGCAGTATTACGCGTCCTTGCGCCCGGGGGAGGTCATCCACCCGAAGAAGGCCCAGTGCCGTCTGCCGGCGAGCGGCTGGGGTCTGCTGAATCTCAAAGGCGGTGTGGTGACCGCCGGCAAGGAGTGGACCGATGACGGTGGCGCCTACGAAGTCCATTCGCTGAAACGGCGTGCGGCCAAGGCCACGCGTCTCCAGGAGCACCGCACAGCGCGTCAGGTCGCCGAGTTCCTGCGCCCGTTGGGCTTTGAGGTCACCGAGAACGTGGGCGGCACCGGCGTGGTCGGCCTGCTCCGCAACGGCGACGGCCCCGTGGTCATGCTGCGCTCCGACCTCGACGCCCTCCCGGTACGCGAGGACACCGGCCTTGCGTACGCCAGCACCGTCCGCGCAACGGGCGCTGACGGGCAGGAGGTGCCCGTGATGCACGCCTGCGGTCACGATATGCACATAACCTGCCTGCTCGGAGCTGCCACCTTGCTCGCTGAATCGGCCGGCACCTGGTCGGGAACGCTGCTGGCGGTCTTCCAGCCGGCGGAGGAACTCGCACGCGGTGCTCAGGACATGGTCGACGACGGCCTCTTCGAACGCTTCCCGGTTCCTGACGTCGTCCTCGGCCAGCACGTCGCACCGCTGCCCGCCGGAACCATCGCCTACGGGTCGGGACCCATCATGGCGGCCACCGACACCGCCAACGTCGTCCTGCACGGCCGGGGCGGACACGGCTCACGCCCGGAAAGCACCATCGACCCGGTCCTGATGGCCGCACACGTGATCACCCGGCTGCAAGGAATCATCCCCCGCGAGATAGCGGCATCCGAAGCCGCCGTCCTCACCGTCGGACGGCTCCAGGCGGGAACCAAGGACAACATCATTCCCGACCGGGCCGAACTCGGCATCAACGTCCGCAGCTACACCGAGCAGACCCGCAGCTTGATCCGCAGCGCCATCGAACGCGTCCTGCACGCAGAGGCCGAAGCGAGCGCAGCACCAGAACCCCCCGAGATCGAGTGGAGCAGCGCCGCGCCGCCGACCGTCAACGACCCCGAGGCCACCGCTCGGACCGTCACCGCCCTCACCGCCCAGTTCGGCTCGCGCCACGTGGTGGTGCAGCCGCCCGTCACTGCGAGCGAGGACGTCGGCGTGTTCGGACGGGAGTGCGGCGCCCCAACGGTCTTCTGGTTCCTGGGCGGCCTGGACCCCGACGAGTTCACAGCGGCCATGACGCAGGGCCGGCCGGAATTGCTGCCGACCAACCATTCCCCCTACTTCGCGCCGGTCATCGAGCCGACCCTGACGACAGGGGTTCAAGCACTGGTCGCGGCCGCCTTCGCCTGGCTGACACCGCAGAACCAGGCCGCCCGGCCCTGAACCCGAGGTCAGCGGTCCCTCCGGCCCGGCCGCTCACCGCCTGATTCCCGTCTTGCACCGAAAGGCACCCATTCCATGGCTTCACCCAGTATCGAGATCACCCTCACACCGGAAGTGGCGGACGGCGCGGCCACCGGCATCCGTGTCAGCTTCGAACTGCGAGGCCTGGTCCTGACCGAAGAAGACACCCTCTGTCGTCTTCCGCAGATTCTCGTCGGCGTCGCCGGAGCAGCGGTCACCGACGACGGCGTCACCGCCACCGACGACGCGGGAACGATACCCCTGGGCCATGCAGTCGACGACCCCACACCCACCTGGACCTTCCGTCGCTGGAAGCCCCGGAGGACCACCCAGGGCACGGTCCGCGTGGAATACTTCGCACCCGTGCGCGTGGTCACCGCGGCCACCACCAACGGCCCCCTGTACGACCTGCGCGCCGAGGGGCCAGGCGTCAGCGCCGCCGGGGTGTCCTTCCTCGCCCTGCCGGACCGCGAAGAGGAGCTCACCGCCCAGGTCGCCTGGGACCTCTCCCATCTGCCCACGGGCGCCCGCGGCGTCAGCAGCCACGGCGAAGGCACCGTCCACCGCACGGCCACCGCAGAACAGCTGACCTACACCTTCTTCATGGCAGGACCTGTGAGCTCCCACCCACAGGTCCCCGGAGACACCTTCGGCATGTACTGGCTGTCAGAAACCAAGTTCGACGCCAACGAGGTGGGACGCCACGTGGAACTGCTGTACCAGCAGATGTGCGCGTTCTTCCGGGACCCGGATCCGGGCTACCGGGTATTCGTGCGCAAACACCCCTTCGTTGGCAACGGCGGCAGCGCGCTGCCCGGCTCCCGCGGGTTCATGTTCGGCTGGAGCGACGAGAAAACCCAGACGACGGCCGCACTGAAGCGACTGCTCGAGCACGAGACGGTCCACAATTGGACGTTGCTGGACGGCGATCCCGCCGAAGTCAGCTGGTACAACGAAGGCACCGCGGAGTACTACTCCCTGCTCCTCACCTTGCGGTCCGGCGTCATCGACGAGGACAGCTTCGTGTCCCTGCTCAATGAGAGGGCCCACGGCTACTACGGGAATCCGGTGCAGACCCTCAGCAGCGCGGAGGCTGCCCGGATCTACTGGACGGACTGGCGGGCTCAGCGTGTGCCCTATGGCCGCGGCCAGTTCTACCTGCTCGACGTCGACCACAAGATCCGACAAGCCAGTGAGGGCCGGCGAAGCCTGGACGACATCATCTGGGAACTTCTTGACCGCAAGCGGGCAGGACAGGAAACAGGCGTCGACGCCTGGATCGAGCTGATCACCGCCGAACTCGGCCAGGACGGCCGCAAGGAGTACGAGGCGATGATGGCCGGCCAGTGGGTGCTGCCCTCCGCCGACTGTCTGAGCCCGCGCTTCACGGGCCGCGAGGAGCAGATCCGCCAGTTGGACGTCGGCTTCGACTACAGCAGCTTCAGGACGCAGACCGTCAGCGGCGTAGTGCAGGGAGGCAACGCGGACCGGGTCGGCATTCGTGACGGCGACCAGATCGTGCAGGCGCCGGCCCCCCACAGCCTGCCCTCGAAACCCGCCAAGGAGATCACCCTCACCCTCGCGCGGGACGGCCAGCAGTTCGAGGTCGCCTACGAGCCCTTCGGCGACCTCGTGCCGGGCATGCTGTGGGAGAAGACTGGCTGACCCACTGCCCCGAGGTCGTCCGAGGCAGCGCGCCACTGGTGACGCGCTGCCTGCGCGATGAGGGCCGCAGCCGCCGTACTCGGTGGCGGGGCTGGACAGTTCACCGAGGCGGCGTAGCGACGGGGGGGGGGCAGGTTGCGGTCTTCTTTCAGCCGTTCCAGCTCGCGCTTCTGCACGAAGTCGATGAGATCGAGCTTCTCGGCAACATCGAGGATCGTGTTCTCCACGTCGAGCATCGTGCGGACCGCTTCACGGTCAGGCCTGCCCCGGGCGTCGTCGATCCTCTTCACCACCAGCGCGGCATCGCCCTCCCCGTCCTCGGCGAGCTGATAAAGCTTAGGATGAGGTCCGTGCACACTGCCGTCCAAGTCAGGACGGTGGACGCGCGCGCAGAACCTGTCGTGTAGCAGCGGTACGCCTCGTTCACGAGAGGCCTGACCTCTTGATGTCGTTCCTGGTTGATTTTCAACGCCGAGGGTCTGATGACGCTGGCCGGTTCACGCAGGCCGTAGGGCCCGGGCGATCTGCCCGATTGGGCCAGGAAGTTGGGCGCGCTGGGCGGGCCGGGGCTGAGGCGACGGGCTCCTTTGGGGCGTCGCTGTCTCGCTATGTGTTTGGTCCAGGGGGTGGGACTGTTCGGTGAGAACTGGCCGCACCGTACCGCTCGTTGCCGACGCGGCAAGACGGGCCCGCTCGATGCCCAGAACGCGGTCCGGACGGTGCAGAGCGGATGGGGCCCACGCTCGGGCCAAGTCAGGTGACGGACCGGTGTGGATCACGCCTAGAGCTGCAGACGCGGCGTAGAGCGCGGAACATGGTGGAGCTCCAACTGGTCCGTGGCTGGTCCGGGGACCGCGCGGATTTGCAACGGTTCGCGCCGGAGCGTCTTGGGGTGACTGCGTACAGTGGCTGAGGAGCTGGGTTGTCTGGAGGGAAAACCTCCCTCCAGACAACCGACTTGCAGCTCTAGAAGAACCCAAGCTTCTTCGGGCTGTATGAAACAAGAAGGTTCTTCGTCTGCTGGTAGTGCTCCAGCATCATCTTGTGCGTCTCACGTCCGATCCCGGACTGCTTGTAGCCCCCGAAGGCGGCGTGCGCAGGGTACGCGTGGTAGCAGTTGGTCCACACGCGCCCGGCCTGGATCGCTCGACCTGCGCGGTACGCCGTGTTGATGTCGCGCGTCCACACCCCCGCGCCGAGGCCGTACGACGTGTCGTTGGCGATCTTGATGGCGTCGTCGAAGTCGTCGAACGAGGCCACCGAGACGACCGGGCCGAAAATCTCCTCCTGGAAGATCCGCATGCGGTTGTCGCCCTCGAAGATCGTCGGCTGGACGTAGTATCCGCCCTTCAATTCCCCGTCGTACTCAGCGCGTTCACCGCCGGTGAGAATCCTGGCGCCTTCGTTCCGGCCGATGTCGATGTAGGAGAGGATCTTCGCCAGCTGGTCGCCGGAGGCCTGCGCGCCGATCATCGTGTCGGTGTCGAGGGGGTGGCCGGGCTTGATGAGCTCGGTGCGGGCGACGGCCGCCTGGAGGAAGTCGCCGTAGTTGCCGCGCTGTATGAGGCCGCGCGAAGGGCAGGTGCAGACCTCGCCCTGGTTCAGCGCGAACATGGTGAACCCTTCGAGGGCCTTGTCCCGGAGGTCGTCGTCCTTGTCCCAGACGTCGTCGAAGAAGATGTTCGGCGACTTGCCGCCGAGTTCCAGGGTGACCGGTTTGAGGTGCTCCGCCGCGTACTGCATGATCAGCCGGCCCGTGGACGTCTCACCGGTGAAGGCGACCTTCGCCACCCGCGGACTGGACGCGAGCGGTTTACCCGCCTCCGGTCCGAACCCGTTGACGATGTTGACCACGCCCGGCGGCAGCAGGTCCGCGACCAGACTCATCCAGTAGTGCAAGGACACCGGGGTCTGCTCGGCGGGCTTGATGACCACCGCGTTGCCCGCGGCGAGGGCGGGCGCGAGCTTCCATGTGGCCATCAGGATGGGAAAGTTCCACGGGATGATCTGCGCGACGACGCCGAGCGGCTCGTGGAAGTGGTACGCCACCGTGTCGTCGTCGACCTCGCTGAGCGAGCCCTCCTGGGCGCGGACCGCGCCGGCGAAGTAGCGGAAGTGGTCGATGGCCAGGGGGATGTCCGCCGCCAGCGTCTCCCGGACCGGCTTGCCGTTCTCCCAGCTCTCCGCGACGGCGAGAGGCTCCAGGTAGGCCTCCATCCGGTCGGCGATCTTCAGCAGGATGTCGGAGCGCTCGGTTGCCGAGGTGCGCCCCCAGCCCGGAGCGGCGGCGTGCGCCGCGTCCAGCGCCCGCTCCACGTCCTCCGCCGTACCGCGCGCCACCTCCGTGAAGGTCTCCCCGTTGACCGGCGACGGGTTCTCGAAGTACCGCCCGAGCGCCGGGGGGACGTACTCGCCGCCGATGAAGTGGTCGTAGCGCGTCTGGTAGGAGACGATCGCGCCTTCGGTGCCGGGCGCCGCGTAACGGGTCATCCTGCTCTGCCTCCTTCAGCAGCGCTGCCCGCCGTTGGACAGCTCTTCGCGAGAGGCTAGGGAAACGGACGTTGCAACCACGTTGCGTGTGGGCAGAGCGCGCGCAGGAACAGTCCCCGCGGCCCGGCGCCGACGGCCCAGTGCCTGTCGAGCCGTCGGCATCGACGTCGACGGCTGTGGGCCGGGTCGTGGCCGCTAGGGGTGCGGCCATCCCGGCGGGGTCGTCAGCTCGGCCTCCAGCGACGCGAGGCGCGTCCGCGTCGCCGCCGTCGGACGGGCCGTCGCCAGCGCCCGCCACACGTCGACGTCGTCCTCGCCCCACGGTGCGTGGGCCCAGTCCGCCAGCAGATCGGGGTCGCCGCAGGCGATCAGCGCGGCGCGCAGACCTTCGGTGAGCCGGCGTCTGAGCCGTACCACCGCCGGCGCCTGCGATCCCGGCAGCGGAGGTCCGGCGTACGCCGTCGTCGCCGCCGTCACCGCCCCGGTCGCCAGCCGTCTCTCGACGACGGCCAGGTCCGACTCGCAGGCGACCGTGAGCCGGTAGGGGCGCGATGCCAGCAGGCCGGGGCCGAGGATTCCACGGAGCCGGGCGAGTTCGGCCCGCAGGGTCACCGGAGTCACCGACTCGTCCTCGTACAGCGCGCACAGCAGTTCGTCGCCGGTCATGCCTTCGGGGTGCCGGGCCAGGAGCAGCAGGATCTCGCTGTGCCGACGACTCAGCCGCAACTGCCGGTCACCGGCGACCAGTCGCGCCTCGTCCCGGCCCAGCACACTCAGTCGGGGGGTGTCGGCGCCGTGCTGCGCCGGGGCGAGCAGGGCCAGATGGGCCTCGGCGGCCCGGGCGACGGCCTGGACGAAACCCAGGCTGTGCGGATGGGCCAGTCCGTTGCCGCCCGTGATGTCCACGGCGCCCAGCACCCGACCCGTTCGGGGGTCGTGCACCGGTGCGGCCGCGCACGTCCACGGTTGCACCCGCCGTATGAAGTGCTCGGCCGCGAACACCTGCACCGGCCGGTCCAGGGCGACCGCCGTGCCCGGGGCGTTCGTCCCGACCGCGTTCTCCGCCCACCGTGCGCCGGGCACGAAGTTCATCCGCCCCGCGTGCCGCCGTGTCGCCGCGTGACCCTCGACCCACAGCAGCCTGCCGTGCGCGTCGCACACCGCCAGCAGATGCTCGCCGTCCGCGGCGAACGTGCCCATCAGCTCCCGGAACAGCGGCATCACCCGGGCCAGCGGATGCTCCGACCGATAGGTTCCGAGGTCGCCGTCGGTCAGTTCCACGTCCGCCGTGCCGTCTGGGCCGACGCCGGCCCGCGCCGAACGCCGCCACGAGTCGGCCACGACGGCGCGCACCGGTCGCGGCACGGTGCCCGCCTCGGTGAACGTCTCGTGGGCCCGGCGCAGAACCCGTACCCGCTCGGTGGGGTCGGCCCCCGGTTCGAGGGCCACCCAGGGATCGGTCAACTCGTCCTCCTGGAAGGCGTTACGGCTGGAGACATCGTCACTCCGGGTGCGCGGGCCGACAACCGTCCGGACGACCCTCACCGAAACCGATTCCTCCGGTCCCGGCCCGGCAGGTCCCGCTCCTGCCCGGCAATCCCGTCTGGTGCGGACGCGGCCGACGAGCCGCACGGAGTGACCCGGTGCCGGTCCGGACCGGGATCGGGATCGGGGCGGTCGGCGCCCCGACACCTCATGGTGTTCCATGACGCGCAGCCGTGTGCCCCGCGTCCGGAATCCGTGGAGGACCCGGCGTATGTGGACAACTCCCTCACACGAACGGGTAGTTCCTCTTGTCCCACGCGTACCGCACGGCCCGGGGTGTCCACGGAGCCGACGCGTACGGCGTCCTCGGCAGGCCCGGCAGGCCCGGCAGACCGGGCAGGTCCGGCGTGTTCGGCGTGTTCGGCGTCGATCGGTTCGCGAGGACGGCCGGCGCGGGCAACGGCCGCGTTCCGAGCCGCTCGGACCCGCTCGGCCGTCAGCCCGCTCGGACCCGCTCCGCCACCGCCGCCGGGTCGTCCAGTACCGCCCGTACCACCGAGTGCGCGGCGCCGAGCAGCGGCCCTTCGGGGCCCAGGCGTGAGACGGAGACAGGGCGGGCGGGGCCCGCGGTGCGACGCGAGAGTTCGGTCTCGAGCGACGGGAGGAGCCAGGGCGCGAGGCCGGCCAGTGCGCCGCCGAGCACCACGCCTTCCGGGTCCAGCAGGTTGAGCGCCCCGGTCAGGGCGATTCCGAGCGATGTCCCGGCGTCCCGCAGAGCACGCCGTACGTCAGGATCGCCGGCCGCGGCCCGTCCGGCGAGGAGACCGACGCGGTCCTCGCCCGGCTCCAGCCCGGCTGCCCGCAGCACCGCCTCCTCGCCGGCGTACTGCTCCAGACATCCGCGGCCGCCGCACACGCACGCCGGCCCGTCGGGGTGCACCGGAACGTGGCCGAGCTCGCCCGCGAAACCGCGCGTGCCGCGCAGCAGGGCGCCGTCCACGACGAGCGCGGCGCCGATGCCGATCTCGGCCGACACGTGCAGGAAGTCCCGCGGAGTGTCCGTGCCGAGCCAGAGTTCGGCCAGTCCGCCGAAATTGGCCTCGTTGTCCACGGTCAGCGGGTACTCCCCGGGCAGCAGGGCGCCGAGATCGACGTCCTGCCAGTCGAGGTTCGGCGCGCGCACCACCGTCCTGGCGTCCCGGGCCACGAGACCCGGAACGGCGACGGAGAGCCCGGCCGGCCACAGACCCTCGCGTTCCGCGGCCGTGACGACCTGATGCAGCAGCTCGGTCAGCTCCTCGACGACCGGCCCGGGGGAGCGGCCGCGGTTCGTGCCGTGCCGCACGGCCCGCGCCCGTACCTCGCCGCGCAGGTCGACGGCGCAGACCGCGAGGTGGTCGACCCCGATCTCGGCGCCTATGCCCGCCGGACCGTGCCCGCTGACCGCGAGCGCCGAGCCGGGTCGACCCACCCGGCCGGGGCGTTCCGGGCCGAGTTCCTCGAGCAGTCCGGCGCGTATGAGCTCGTCGACGAGGGTCGACACCGCTGCCCGGGTCAGACCGATCCGTGAGGCGACCGCGGCCCGCGAGAGCGAGCCCTCCGCACGGACGGCGTGCATCACGCGGGCCAGGTTGCGGCGGCGCATGCCCTGCTGGGTGTCGGGAGTCGCGCGCCCCCGGCCGCCCGGCCGGGCCTCGTGCAGCGGTGCGGTCATGCCTCCGTCGATTCGTCGATTCGTCGTCTCGTCGATGCCGGGTGGTCGGGTGGGCCGGCTTCTTCGATGGTCAGTGGGCGTTCGTGCGCCGCTCCAGCAGCGGGGACGCGTCGGAGAGTACCCCGGCGATTCTCGTCAGCGCCGCTTCGTCCCGCTCGACGGCGTCCAGGACCGGGCCCCGGGCGGTGTTCCAGCGACGGGCGACGGCGGCCGGGTCCTCGCCGGTCAGCAGCCCCGCCGCCTGCGCGGCGGCCCCCAGCGCGACGAGTTCCTTCGCCTCGGGAACCTGGACCGGACGCCCCGACAGTCGGCGCACGGTCTGCTGCCAGGCCGTGCCCCGGGCGCCGCCGCCGATCAGCAGCAGGGGGGCCGAGCGGTCCGCGTCCTCGTCGAGGACGAGGTCGAGCGCACCGAGCAGGGAGTGCACGGCCCCGTCGTAGGCGGCTTGGAGCAGCTGGCCGGCGGTCGTGTCGTGTCGCAGGCCGTGCAGCACGCCCGACGCGTTCGGCAGGTTCGGGGTGCGCTCCCCGTCGAGGTAGGGCAGGAGCGTGACGTGCGCGGTGGGCTCCACGGCCTCGCGGTCCAGACTGAGCAGAGCCGCGACGCGGTCGACGGCGAGCGTGCAGTTCAGGGTGCAGGCCAGGGGCAGCCAGTCGCCGTGGGCGTCGGCGAAGCCGGCCACGGTGCCGGTGGGGTCTGTGGGGCGGCGCCTGGCCACCGCGTACACCGTGCCAGAGGTGCCGAGGCTCAGCACGGGCGTGCCGGGACGCAGTCCGAGGCCGAGCGCCGCCGCGGCGTTGTCCCCGGTGCCCGGAGCGACCAGGGTTCCCTTGGCGAACGGCAGGTCGTGGCTGTCACGCACGGTGCCCGCCACCTCGCCGGGCCGCACCACGCGGGGCAGCAGGGCCGGGTCGAGCCCCACATGGGCGAGGATCTCCGCGTCGTAGGACTCGGTCCCCGAAGCCCACCAGCCGGTGCCCGAGGCGTCGCCGCGGTCGGTGGTCCCCTCGCCCGTCAGACGCTCGGTGAGGTAGTCGTGGGGGAGACGCACGGCCTTGGTGGCGCGCAGGGACTCCGGTTCGTTCTCCGCCAGCCACGCCCACTTGGTCACCGTGAAGGAGGCCGCCGGCACGGATCCGGTGCGCTCCGCCCAGAACTTCGCACCGCCCAGCTCCTCGGTCAGCCGGCGCGCCTGCGGAGCCGAACGGACGTCGTTCCACAGCAGTGCCGGGCGCACCGGCTCGCCGTGCTCGTCCAGCGTGACGAGTCCGTGCTGCTGGCCGCCGATCGACACGGCAGCGGCTTCGCGTGCCGCGTCGCCGCACTGGTGCAGCGCCTCACGCAGGGCGTCCCACCACTGGCGCGGGTCGCTCTCGCGGCCGACCCCGGCGGACACGGTGTGCGGAGCCTGGCCGCTTGCGACGACGGCCCCGGTGGCGGCGTCGACGACCAGGACCTTCGTGGACTGGGTGGACGTGTCCACGCCGACGACGAGCGGACCCTCGGCTGCTGACATCGCGTTCTCCCTCAAGTTTTTCCGCGGCTCTGCGGGATCTGTCTTCCCAGAGATGCGTCCGCATACTAATTTGTAAACGGCCATGACGAAATAGTTCGCCACCGCCCCGCACGACAGACTTCAAGCAAGGAGCCCGGCATGAGCTACCAGCCCACCCCCGACGACAGGTTCACCTTCGGCCTGTGGACCGTCGGCTGGCAGGGAAGGGACCCGTTCGGCGACGCCACGCGGCGTGCCCTCGACCCGGTCGAGACGGTGACGCGCCTGGCCGACCTGGGCGCCTACGGCGTGACCTTCCACGACGACGACCTCATCCCGTTCGGATCCTCCGACAGTGAGCGCGAGGAGCACATCAAGCGCTTCCGGCAGGCTCTGGACACCACCGGCATGACCGTGCCGATGGCCACCACCAACCTCTTCACGCACCCCGTCTTCAAGGACGGCGCGTTCACCGCGAACGACCGCGACGTGCGCCGGTACGCCCTGCGCAAGACGATCCGCAACATCGACCTCGCCGCTGAACTCGGCGCGAAGACGTACGTGGCCTGGGGCGGCCGTGAGGGCGCGGAGTCCGGCGCCGCCAAGGACGTCCGCGTGGCGCTCGACCGGATGAAGGAGGCCTTCGACCTCCTCGGCGAGTACGTGACCTCGCAGGGCTACGACCTGAAGTTCGCCATCGAGCCCAAGCCGAACGAGCCGCGCGGCGACATCCTGCTGCCCACCGTCGGCCACGCCCTGGCGTTCATCGAGCGCCTGGAGCGTCCGGAGCTGTACGGCGTCAACCCGGAGGTCGGCCACGAGCAGATGGCCGGGCTGAACTTCCCGCACGGCATCGCGCAGGCGCTGTGGGCCGGCAAACTCTTCCACATCGACCTCAACGGCCAGTCCGGCATCAAGTACGACCAGGACCTGCGTTTCGGCGCCGGTGACCTGCGTGCCGCGTTCTGGCTGGTCGACCTGCTGGAGAGCGCCGGTTACGCGGGCCCGAAGCACTTCGACTTCAAGCCGCCGCGCACCGAGGACCTCGACGGCGTGTGGGCGTCGGCGGCCGGCTGCATGCGCAACTACCTGATCCTCAAGGAGCGCGCGGCCGCGTTCCGCGGCGACCCGGAGGTCCAGGAGGCCCTGCGTGCCTCCCGCCTCGACGAGCTGGCGCAGGCCACCGCCGCCGACGGCCTGGAGAGCCTGCTCGCCGACCGCGCCGCCTTCGAGGACTTCGACCCCGAGGCGGCCGCCGCCCGTGGCATGGCCTTCGAGCAGCTCGACCAGCTCGCGATGGACCACCTGCTGGGCGCCCGGAGCTGAGCACACGCACGCGTGCGTGTGTGTGTCGAGCCGAAGGGGCCACACACGCGCGCGTGGCGCCGGACGCGTTCCGCCTCCGGCCGCTCTCCGTCCGCAATACGCCGGAATCATGCCCTCCATGCCATGAACCGGTATCAAGTCGCGTGCGGGGGTCGCCTCCTGAACCGGTGCACGGTCACGCTGGACGGTATGGCCCTGCCGCCCGTACCGCCTCAGCCGCCCGGACCGCCTGGTGACATGCCGCCGCCGGGCGGCTTCGGACCGCCCACCGCCCCCTATGGAACCGGCGCGGCCGGTGATCCCGGCGGCCCCGGCCGACGCCGCAGGAACCCGCTCTTCGTGGTGTTCGCCCTGCTGGTCCTGGCCGCGGCCGTCGTCGCCGTCGTGCTGATGGCCTCGGGAAGCGGCGACTCGCCGGACGACAAACCGACGACAGGGGGCAGCGCCACGAGCTCTCCCGAACCGTCGGACCTCCTTCCGTCGGCCCTGCCCAGCGGCTTCCCCAGCGACCTTCCCAGTGCGCTGCCGAGCACGCTGCCGACGGATCTGCCCACCGCACTGCCCACCGAGCTGCCGAGCACACTGCCGACCGAGCTGCCCAGTGGGCTGGAGTCGCTGCTGCCCTCGGTGGGGGAACTCGCGCCGTAGCCGGAGTCACCGGCCCCGCGGCCGACGTACGTGAGGCCCGCCGCCCTGCGTGCCCACGGCGTGACGGCGGAAGCCACGTTCGTCGGGGACGGCACGTCCGTCGGAGAGGAGACGGCGCCTCCGTAGGGGAGGGTGCTTCCGCCTACGACGACGCCTCTGTGGGGGACGGCTCCTCCCCGCCTTCGGGGCGAGCCGTCGCCAGGGCCGTCGCCGGGTCGTCGGCGGCGTCCCCGGCCGGCATCCAGCGACCGCCCTCCTTGCGGTACGGCCACCAGCGACCGTCCCGGCCCAGCCGGAGTTGGCAGGCCTCGTCGACGACCGTCCACCGGTTGGCACGCGCGCGCAGAGCCGGCCGCTCGTCGTCCTCCCAGGCGGCTTCCAACGCGGCCCGCGCGCGGGCGAGCACATTGCTGTCGACGGCCCACTCCTCCTCCAAGACCGACAGGGCGGCCGGCCCGCCGAGCCGCCAGGCCCGTACGGCGGAGGCCAGTTGCTCACGGCTGCGGCCGGAGCCCGCGGCCAGCCGTCCCGCCGCGGCGGTGAGCCCGTGCGCGCCCGGACGGCTGCCCACGTCACCGGCCGCGAGCCTCACGGCGTCCTGGCCGACCGACAACGGCTCAGCGCCCGCACTCCGTCCCGCAGGCTCGCGCAGCGCCTCCGCGAGCGACAGGTGCGCCGCGGCCGCTGTCCGGGCGGCCAGGAACTCCAGAGCGGCGGGCTCCACTGCGGGCGGGGGCGGGGTGTCCGTGTCCAACGCGGGCGGAACGCCCGGCTCCGGAGGGAGAGCGGGCGCGCCGGGCAACGCGGGCAGGATGTCCCCGGCCGCGTACGCCTCCGCCGCGTCGACCCCTTCGGCTCGGGGCGCCGCCGACGCGGATGCCCCCGGCGTGTCGGCGCCGCGTGCCTGGAGGGCGTCCAGCAGGACCCCTTCGGCGCGGCCTCGGAGCAGCAGCAGGACGAACGGATCCTGGTCGAGCAGCCTTGCCACCTGGTAGCAGACGGCCGCCGTGTGACCGCAGTGGTCCCAGGCGCCGCAGTCGCACTCCGCCTCGAGGTCGCCGAGCCCCGGCAGCAGGTGGACACCCGCTGCGTCGGCGTCCTCGACCAGATGGGGCGGCATCTCCCGGTCGAGCAGTGCCGCCATGTGGCCGGCCCGTTCGACCGTCAGGTCAAGGAAGCGGTCCCACTGCGCGTCCGAAAGGGTGTCGAGCAGCACGTCGGCCCGGTGCGGCGTGCGGTCACGACCGCGGACGACGGCCGTGACGCGCCCCGGCCGCACGGTCACCGCGCCCACGGAGCCCGCGCGCGCGAGTCGCCGGCCCGCCCTCACCTGCTCCGCGTCCATGGCGCCGTCCTCCAGCGCCGTGAGCCACGCCCTGCCCCACCAGGTCTGCGCGAATCCCTTCCCGTGTGCGGGAGGCAGCGCCGCGAACGTGCGCTCCTCGTGTCCCTCGTGTCCCTCGTTTCGCACGACGCGTCCCTCGCCGCGCCGCCCGGCGCTGTCGTAACCATTCATCGCGTGCCCCCTCGCAGCTCCACCAGATCGGCCAACTCGGCGTCCGTCAGCTCCGTCAGCGCCGCCTCTCCTGCCTCGAGGACGGCGTCCGCCACGGCCTGCTTGCGTCGCAGCATGTCGGCGATGCGGTCCTCGATCGTTCCTTCGGCGATCAGCCGGTGCACCTGCACGGGCCGGGTCTGGCCGATGCGGTACGCGCGGTCGGTGGCCTGCGCCTCGACGGCTGGATTCCACCAGCGGTCGTAGTGCACGACGTGCTCCGCGCGCGTGAGGTTGAGCCCGGTGCCCGCGGCCCGCAGGGACAGCAGGAACACCGGCACCTCGCCGTCCTGGAAGCGCCGGACCATGGCCTCGCGTTCGGCGACCGGCGTGCCGCCGTGCAGAAAAAGGGTGGGGACGCCCCGCGCGGCAAGATGCCGTTCCAGCAGTCGCGCCAGGCGCACGTACTGCGTGAAGACCAGCACGCTCGCCCCCTCGGCGAGGAGAACGTCGAGCAGCTCGTCCAGGAGCTCCAGCTTCCCGGAGCGTCCGGCGGTCCTCGGGCGGTCCTCCTTGAGGTACTGCGCGGGATGGTTGCAGATCTGCTTGAGAGCGGTCAGCAGTTTCACGATCAGGCCGCGCCGCGCCATGTCGTCGGCCTCGGCGATCGCCGCCAGGGTCTCGCGCACCACGGCCTCGTACAGGCCCGCCTGCTCGTCGGTGAGGGAGACGGGCCGGTCGGTCTCGGTCTTGGGCGGCAGCTCCGGCGCGATGCCCGGGTCCGACTTGCGCCGGCGCAGCAGGAACGGTCCGACCAGCCGGGCGAGCCGCTCCGCCGCCGCCGTATCCCCGCCGCTCTCCACGGCGCGCGCGTGGTGCGAGCGGAAGTGGCCGAGTCGGCCCAGAAGGCCCGGCGTCGTCCAGTCCAGGATCGCCCACAGCTCCGACAGATCGTTCTCCACCGGAGTGCCCGTGAGGGCCACCCTCGCGCGTGTGCCGATGGTGCGCAGCGCCCGCGCGGTCGCCGAATACGGGTTCTTCACATGCTGGGCCTCGTCCGCCACGACCAGGCCCCACGGGACCGTGCCGAGCCGCTGCGCGTCCATCCTGAGCGTGCCGTAGGTCGTGAGCACGAATTCCCCGTCGGCCGGCGCCGCGAGATCCCGGCGCGGGCCGTGGAAGCGGCGTACGGCGGCGCCCGGGGCGAACCTCTCGATCTCCCGCTGCCAGTTGCCCATCAGGGACGTGGGACACACCACGAGGGTGGGACCCGCGGACGTGGCGTCCGTCTGGCGGTGCAGGTGCAGGGCGATCAGCGTGACGGTCTTGCCCAGCCCCATGTCGTCCGCCAGACAGCAGCCCAGGCCGAGGGCCGTGTTCCGGACCAGCCAGTCCAGCCCGCGCCGCTGGTAGTCGCGCAGGGTGGCTTCGAGTGCGGCGGGCTGTGCCACCGGCTCGTGGCCCTCGGGACGCGTCAGCCGCTCTCGCAGGGCCGCCAGCCACCCGGTGGGCTCCACGTCGACCCGGTGGCCGTCCACCTCCGTGGAGCCCGTCAGAGCCGCGCTCAGGGCGTCCACCGGAGTCAGCTCGCGGTCCTGCCGGGCACCGGCACGGCGCAGCTCCCCGGGGTCGATCAGAACCCACCGGTCGTGCAGCCGCACCAGCGGCCGCTTCGCCTCGGCCAGGCGGTCCAGCTCCTCGCGCGTGAGCTGTCGTCCGCCCAGCCCGAACCGCCACGTGAACGTCAGGAGGGCGTCCGCAGACAGGAACGACGGCGTGCCCGACCCCGTGCGCGGCGACCCCGCGCGTAGCGATCCCGAGTCCTCCTCCGGGGGGCCCACGACCGCGCGGGCGGTCAACGTGCGGACCAGCTCCCGGGGCCAGTGCACGTCGACGCCTGCCTTCGCCAGCGCTCGAGAAGCGTCCCCCAGGAGTTCGATCACCTCCTCGTCGACGAGATCGACGGCCTCGGGGACCGCGGCCGACAACAGCGGAGTGAGCGCGGGCCAGGCCCGCGCGGCACGGCGCAGGGCGAGCAGGGTGTCTGTCCGCGCGCGGGGTCCGAACGCCTCACGCGTCACCTCGGGGCCGCCCCAGATCGCGGCGGCGTCGGCGACGAGCGCGGGATCGCTGACGCTGTGCACCTGCGGCACGGCCCGGAATCCGGGCATCACTCCGTCGAGGTCGAGGTCGAGGTCGAGGTCGAGGTCGAGGTCGAGGTCGAGGCCGGGGCCGGGGCCGGGGCTGGGGGCGGGGGAGGGGGAGGGGGAGGCGATCGCGCCGGCTTCGTGGAAGCCGGTCCCGGACCCGGCGGTGTCGCTTTCGCCGACGGCCGGTCCGCCGACCGGCGGTTCCTGTCCGGCGGATTCCGGGATTCCGATGCCCGACACCTCGACCCGCAGTGAGATCCGTACGCCGGCGTCGTGGCCTGCGGCCACGTCGGCCGCCCAGCCGCGCAGCTCCGGCACCGCTCGCGGCTCTCGCGCCGCGTACGCGGGCCCGCCGGTCACCAGCTCCGCGGCGGGCGTGCGGGGCAGTGCGTCCGCGAGGGCGTCCAGAAACGCGCGCAGCAGCCGCTCGGGGGCGGGGAGCCGCAGTGGCGGGGCGTCGTCCACGGGTACGGCGTGTGCCTCGGGAGGCATGGAGGCGGCCAGCCGACGCACCTGCTCGATGTCGTCGGGGCCCAGCGGGCCGGCCCGCCAGGCGTCGTGGTCCTGTGCGGACAGGCCGGGCAGCAACAGGCCGCGCGCCGTGAACCGCAGGGACAGCAGGGCGGCCGCACCCCAGAACGCGGTGGAGCGGTGGGCGTCCGGGGCGGCACGCGCGTGCACGAGGACGGGAAGGGCGTCCAGCACCGGCACCAGTAGGACGGGCACGCGCGTGACAGTCACGCCCGCGTCGGTCGGCCGGACGACGGACAGACTCGCGGACGGCTCCGGCCGGCCCCGCGGCCACGTCACGGGAAGGGCCTCGTCGTCGGGTCGCCAGAAGGCGACGCTGCCGGTGCGGGCCGGGGTGCCGGGTACGAACAGGGCGCAGCAGCGGACCAGTTCGGAGGTCTCGGAGGATACTTCCGTGGGAACCCTCTGCACGGTGATGGGCCTACTCCTCAAGTTTGACTACCAGGGGGAGTCGCCGAGGGTACAGCACTGGGGAGGGGAACGTGCACGGTGTTTCGGCCGACGTTTCGGCGGGCCGGTCGTGGGCGATCCCTTCCGAACGTCCGGCGGGTACGGCCTGCACCCCAGGGATTCTCGGGCGCCGCGGGCGCCTCGGGGGCGTCTCGGGGGCGTAGTTCAGGGACGTCTCAGGGTCGCTTCCGGAACCGCGGGCGGCGCGGACCCGTTTTCATGGCAGAGAGCGGCACACGGCCGCGAAGGAGGCGACGCACATGTCGAGAAACGCGAAGATCGCCGCAGGGGGTGTGGCGGTAGGGCTCCTCCTGCTGATCTGGCTGCCCTGGTGGGCCGCCCTGCTGATCGTGGTGGGGGTTCCGGCGGCGGCCTACCTCACGCTGGATCCCTCACAACGGCGCAGGCTGCGCCGTGTCACGCGCAAGGAGCTCGGCCGCTGAGCGACGGGGACCGCGTGGCGGTCCCCGTCGTCCGCCCGGGAAGGCCCGACCGGCCTCACAGGGGTCGTACGGCCATTTTGTCGAGCGCCTCCAGCAGCCCGGGCAGTTCGGGGCCGCGGCCGACCGGCAGCACCTCGCCGGGCTCGTCGTCGAGCAGCACGAACGCGATGTCGTCGGTCCTGGCGACGAGCGACCACCCGGGGCCGTCGGCGCGCAGCGTCCGCGCGTCACCGGGGGCGAAGGAGGACCGCACCCGCCCGAGCGGAGGCGGGCTGTCCACGTAGGCGCGCACCTCGGCCAGGACCCGCCGGATTCCGCTGTGCCCGCCCGGCGACGCCTTGCCGGTCGCGTCGGACCCGGGCACGTCGGACCCGGCAGGTGCCGCGTCAGCCTGGCCGTCGCCTGCGGCCCGCGCGTCGCTTGCGGCCCCCGCGGCTGCCTCCGCGTGCTCCCGCGACGACGCGAACTCCGTGTCGTCGATCTGCTCCCGCCACCGGGCCCACTGCAGCGCGATCTCGTCGGCGCCCAGCCGGCGCTGCGCCGGACCCCAGGTGCTGGTGTCCGGAGGCGTCAGTGCGGGCCCGTCCGCGACGTCCGGGGCGGGGTCGTGCGGATCCGGCACGCCGGGAGCCGCGACGGCGACCGCCAGCGGCCAGCCGGGCAGCGCGGCGACGACCGTCCGCTCGTCGGGCGACAGGTCGTATTCCATGCCGCAGTCCCACGACGCGATGGCGACGGCCACCAAGGACACGTCGTCGATGACGACGGTCCACCGTGCCCCTTCGCCGTCCTGGCCCAGCACCAGGCCGTACCCGTCGGCGAGCGGCGGCATGCCGAGCGCCGCGCAGGCCTCCGGGTAGTCGTCGCCCAGCGCGCTCGGGAACTTCGCCGGCGTCAAAAGCACCGCCGTGAGCACATAGAGCGCATCGTCCGCGGCGGCGACGGTGTCCTCGTCCGTCCCGGCCATCCCAGCCTCCCCATTTCGTCCAACCGCGCGCACCCTAGTGCGGCGAGAAGGCGCTTGTCACGACTGGCCGACACCCGGAGCTGCAGGTTTCCGGCCGGACGGGGCGAATCGACCACGGGCGGCCGCCGGATGCGTCACGCCGCCGGCAGTCCGAGGAGTTCGCGAGCCACGGTCTGCGGCGATTCGTCGCGTTCCCGTGCCAGGGCGATGACAGCGCGACAGGCCAGTTCGTTGACGCCGAAGGACAACGCCTCCGGCGACACCCAGTCCGCCGCCTCGTCGATTCTGTCCTGATCGTCCTCCGCGCAGGCTGACACGTACACGGCGGCTGCCTCGAACAGATTGTGCGTGCGCTTTCCACCCGTGCGCGCGGGTTCGTCCCGACTCCCCGCGCTGCCCGGACCGGACCGCGCGCGCCACGCGTCGACGAGTCTTCCGCAGGCCTTGCGTATCGCACCGAACATGCCGACCGCCTTCCCAGTGCCTCAATGCGCCGACGGGCCGTCCATCTCCCGCTGCTCACCCTGGAGTTGCCCGGCAGAAGGCGGAAGGGAACGGGGTTGCGGTCACGGATCAGCCGTCGAGCGAGTCGAGCGTGTCGTGCAGCCAGGCGAGCTCGGCCCGTGAGGTGGCCCGGGCGATGGCCAGGACGCCGCGCCGGAAGGGGTCCGTCAGCTCCTCGGCCCGCACCGGACGGTCGCCGTCGTAGAAGAAGCTCGCCGGTTCCTCGAGGAAGGCCAGCCGGCGGCGCAGCACCGCGGCCTGGGCGGCGGAGTCGTCCAGATGCCGCAGGAAGGCGAGCACCGTGAACCAGCGGTTCTCGTCGGTGATGTCGCGCCGGTCGGGTTCGGCGAGCCGCCTGCGCAGTTCGTCGCGGCCGTCGGCGGTCAGGCTCAGGACGTGCCGCGGAGCGGCTACGGCGCCGGGTTCCGTGGCGCGCACCAGGAAGCCCGCCTTCTCCAGGCGCTTGATGGCCGGGTACAGGGTGCTCTCGGCCACGGGGCGCACGTGCCCGGTGAGTGCGGTGATGCGCTTGCGCAGCTCGTAGCCGTGCAGCGGGGCGTCGAAAAGGAAGCCGAGGACGGCGAGCTCCAGCATGCCCGCATTCTGCCGCAGAGCAGGCGTACCTCGCCGACTGGGTACCCCGTGCAGCAGATACGCCGTTGACACAATACCTCGTAACCGATGTATGGTCGTCGCGATCCTGATGGTGATCGATCCTGACGGACGACGACGGTGATCCGAGGGGAAGCGATGCAGCAGACCGAGTTCGACGACAGGGGCAGCCGAGTGCGCTGGACGGAGACCTGGGGCGGCGGCCCCGCGCGGGTGTACGTGCACGGGCTGGGCGCGGCCTCGACCGTGTACCACGCGCACGTGGCGGCGCGGCCGGAACTGGCAGGCCGGCGGAGCATGTTCGTCGACCTGCCGGGGCACGGCATCAGCGACCGCCCTGCGGACTTCGGCTACACGCTCGAGGAACACGCCGACGCCCTGGCGGCCGTGCTGGACGCGGCAAAGGTGACCGGCGCCGAACTGATCGCCCACAGCATGGGCGGCTCCGTGGCCGTCGTCCTGGCCCACCGCCGGCCCGACCTGGTCGCTCGGCTGGTGCTGACGGAGGCCGACCTAGACGCCTGCCCGCCGCCCGCCCCGGGCAGCAGCGGCATCGCCTCGTACGCGGAGGACGATTTCGTCGCCTTCGGGTACGCGCGCGTGCTCGACGAGGTCGGACCTCTGTGGGCCGCGACCATGCGGCTCGCCGACCCGCGCGCACTGCATCGCAGCGCCGTCGGTCTGCGGCGCGGATCCGATCCGGTCATGCGCGAGATCCTGACCGGGCTGCACTCGGTGGAACGCGTCTACCTGCAGGGTGAGCTCACCGGCCCGCTCGACGGAGCGGACGCGTTGGAGGCCGCGGGGGTGCGCGTGGTCACGGTGCCGGGCGCCGGCCACAACGTCATGTTCGACAACCCGGACGCGTTCGTGCGGGCGGTCGGCGCAGGCGAGTGACCCCTCAGCTCTCGCGTACCGCCACTGCGAGGAACCGTGCGTCCTCGTCGACGTACGACGTCATACGCCACCCCGACCCCGCCAGCAGGGGACGCAGGTTGGCCTCCGCGCGCAGATCCTCCGGCGTGATCCGACGGCCCTGGCGGGCCGCGAGCGCCGCCCGGCCGATGGGGTGGAAGAGAGCCAGTGTGCCGCCGGGGCGCACCACGCGCGCCAACTCGCTCAGGTTCTCCGCCGGCCGGGGCAGATGGGCGACGAGGCCCGCACCGAAGACGGCGTCCAGGGCCCCGGAACGCAGCGGGAGCGCGGTGACGTCCGCGAGCACCAGCCGCCCGTCCCGGTCGCGTCCGGCCCTTGCCGCGGCCTCCAGCATGGCCGGGGTCAGATCGACCCCGACGACCACTCCCGAACGCCCCACGGCGGCACGCAGCGGCGGCAGAGCCCGCCCGGTGCCGCAGCCCGCGTCCAGCACACGGTCCCCCTCGTGCAGCCCGAGGCCGCCGACCGCGGCCGCGTAGGCGGGACCGTCGTCCGGGAACCGGTCGTCCCACCCGGCAGCACGGGCCCCGAAGAACTCCTGAACATGTGTGTGACGGTCGCTCATTCTCCGCATGATCCCTCACCGGCCCGGAGGACGCCTCGGCGCACATGTTCGAGCGTGACCCGATCGTTCAGGCGCACCTCTGAGTCATATTCCAACAGCTTTCGAAATGCGCCGCCCCTGTGCCTCCATGGCCCGGCTACCGTCCCGTGGCCATGGGACACCTGGACCACGCCGCCTTCGGCTGGCTGACCCCCGTGCTGTCGTACGCGATGGCCTGCATCGGCGCCGCCCTAGGGCTGCGCTGCACCATGCGCGCGCTCGGCGCCTCCGGGCGCTCACGCCGCAACTGGCTGATCACCGCCGCGTCGGCGATCGGCACCGGCATCTGGACCATGCACTTCGTGGCCATGCTCGGATTCGGCGTCAGCGGCACCGACATCCGTTACGACGTCCCCCTGACCGTGCTCAGCCTTCTCGTGGCCATGGTCGTGGTCTGCGCCGGTGTCTTCGCCGTCGGCTACAGCGGCGACCGCACGCGCGCGTTGCTGATCGGCGGGCTCACCACCGGTCTGGGCGTGGCGAGCATGCACTACCTGGGCATGGCGGCGGTCCGGCTGCACGGCGACGTCACCTACGACGCGGTACGAGTGGGACTCTCCGTCGTGATCGCCGTCGTCGCGGCGACCGCGGCACTCTGGGCCGCGCTCAACATCAAGTCACCGATCGCCGTCACCCTCGCCTCCCTCGTCATGGGCGTGGCGGTGAGCAGCATGCACTACACCGGCATGTTCGCGGTGCGGGTGCACGTCACGCCCTCGGGCGAGGCGCTGCCCGGGGCCACGGCGATGCAGTTCATCTTCCCCCTCGCCGTCGGTCTCGGGTCCTACCTCTTCCTGACCTCGGCATTCGTCGCGCTGTCGCCCACCACGGGGGAACGCGCGGCCTCCGCCTCGGCACAGCAGGCGGTGGAGATCGCCCAGGGCGGTCCGGGGCGACAACAGGCCCGGACCGTCTGACCGGCCGCCACACCCGTCTCAGTCCCCCCTTCCGAGCGAGGAGGCCATGCGCACACCCCGCAGGACCCCGACGGCCGGCGCCGACGCGCCGCCCCCCGCGCGCGGGCGGCGCGCCCACGCCGGACCCCCGGCCGACGAAGGGCCGGACGAGCGGACGGATCCCTCGACGGACCCGTCCCTGGACGCGCCGCTCCCGCGCGCGGAGGGCTGGCGTCTTCGACCGCGCACCGTACGAGCCAAGATCGTCTGCCTGCTGATGGTGCCCGTCGTCTCCCTGCTCGCCCTGTGGGCCTACGCCACGGTCAGCACCGCACAGGACGTCTCCCGGCTGCGCCAGTTGCAGCGCGTCGACTCCCAGGTCCGAGCCCCCGTCGCCGCCGCCGTGACCGCCCTCCAGGCCGAACGCACGGCTGCCGTCCGGTACGCGACCCGTCCCGCACCCGGGCAGGACGCCGACCTGAGGACGCTCGCCGCACGCACCGACAAGGCGGTGTCCGCCCTGCGGCTCGGCGACGACAGCACCGTCGCCGACGGCCAGGACCTGCCCGCGGACGTCGCTCGACGTCTCGAGGCGTTCGTCTCCGACGCCGAACGGCTGACCTCGCTGCGGGCCGCCGTGCTCGACGGCAGCGCCGGCTGGGAGACGGCCTACAGCCGGTACACCGGCGCCATCTCGTCGGCCTTCGCGGTCGGCGGCGCCCTCTCGGGCATCCAGGACGCCGAACTCGGCTCCGACGCACGCGTGCTGCTCGAGTTCTCCCGCGCGGGAGAGGCACTGGCCCAGGAGGACGCCGTGCTCGCCGGCGCCCGCCTGAACGGGCGCCTCGAGGGAACCCGCCTGCGACTGTTCACCGGCGCCGTCGACACACGTCGCGCCCTCACCGGATCGGCCACCACGGACCTGCGCGGACCCGAGCACACCGCCTGGCGCCGTCTCGCCGCCGACAGCGCCTACGCGGTCCTGAGGGCCTCCGAGGACGGCGTGCTCGCCGAACGACCGGGAGCGAAGGCGCTCGCGGCCGCTCCCGCGAGCACCTGGGACTCGGCACACGCCCGCGTGCAGGACGGGATGCGGACCATCGAGGCGGACGCCGGCAGCGACGTCGCCGGCCGCGCCGACCCGCTCACCCGCGGTCTGCTGACCGCACCAGGAGCCGCGGTTCTGCTGGGCCTCGGCGCCGTCGTCGCCTCGCTCGTCATCTCCGTGCGCATCGGTCGCGGGCTCGTCGTCGAACTGGTCGGCCTGCGCAACAGCGCTCTGGAGATCGCCCGGCGCAAACTCCCGGAGGCTATGGGGAAACTGCGCGCCGGGGAGCAGATCGACGTCCACGCGGAAGCTCCGCCCGGTCCTCCCTCCGAGGACGAGACCGGACAGGTCGCCGAAGCCCTGAACACCGTGCACCGGGCCGCTCTGCACGCCGCCGTGGAGCGCGCCGAACTCGCCAGCGGCATCTCCGGGGTGTTCGTCAACCTGGCCCGCCGCAGCCAGGTCCTCGTCCACCGCCAGCTGAGCCTCCTGGACAGCATGGAGCGCCGCTCCGACGACCCGAACGAGCTCAGCGACCTCTTCCGGCTCGACCACCTCACCACCCGGATGCGACGCCACGCGGAAAGCCTGATCATCCTCTCCGGCGCGGCGCCCGGCCGGGCCTGGCGGATGCCGGTCTCCCTCACCAACGTCGTCCGCGCCGCCGTCTCCGAGGTCGAGGACTACGCGCGCGTGGAGGTACGGCAACTCCCCGAGGCCGCCGTCATCGGCACGGCCGTGGCCGACCTCACCCACCTGCTCGCCGAGCTGGTCGAGAACGCGGCGCAGTTCTCGCCCCCGCACACGCGTGTGCGCGTCACCGGCGAACCCGTCGGCAACGGCTACGCCGTGGAGGTCGAGGACCGGGGCCTGGGCATGGGCAGGGAGACCCTCGACGAGGCCAACCGGCGCATCGCCCAGTCCGAGGCCCTCGACCTGTTCGACAGCGACCGGCTAGGCCTGTTCGTGGTGAGCAGGCTCGCCGCCCGGCACGGCGTCAAGGTGCATCTGCGGACCTCGCCCTACGGCGGCACCACGGCGGTCGTCCTGTTGCCGACGGCTCTGCTGCACAGTGGCACGCCGGACGCTGCCGCCCGCGAGGCGGCGGCGGGACAGTCGGCGGAACGTGCCTACGCGCGCGTGGCGGTGGGCGACAGGCACGCGTCCGAAGTCCACGCGTCCGACGCCCGTACCGCCGACGTGCACGCCTTCGGACCGCACGATGTGCCCGAGCGGCCGCGCGACCACCGGCAGGCGGTCGACGTCGGCTCTTCCGGCCGACGCCGCGAGTCCGTCCCCGCGCCCGTCGAACGTCCCGCGCTCGCGGCCCCGGCGCAGGACACCGCCGAGCCGGCCGCGGCCGGTCCACCGCCCCCCGGAGTGACCGCCTTGCGCCTGCACCGTCCCCCGGACGACGAAGACGTCGTGGACGGCGATGACGCCGGACACGAAGACACCGCACAGGGAGACACCCGATACGGCGAAGACACCGGACACGGCGAAGACACGGACGACCTTCCACGCCGGGTCCGGCAGGCCAGTCTCGCTCCGCAACTGCGCCGCTCGCGCCCGGGGGAACCGGCCCGGACGCCCACCCCGCGCGGCGACGAAGGACGCACGCCCGAGCTCGCACGGAACCGCATGGCCGCGTATCGGGAGGGCTGGGCCCGAGGCGGCGGAAGGCAACCCGGCCGCGGCGCCGCCCCGCATTCCGCACCGGGCAGCGAAAGCACTGAAGGAGACCACGCATGATCCAGGACCCGAGCATGAGGTCGGCCCAGCGGTCCGGCGAACTCGACTGGCTGCTGGACGACCTGGTGATGCGTGTGAGCGAGGTACGGCACGCGGTGGTGCTGTCCAACGACGGCCTCGCCGTCGGCGCCTCCACCGACCTCAGACGCGAGGACGCCGAGCACCTCGCCGCCGTCGCCTCCGGCTTCCACAGCCTCGCCAAGGGCGCGGGCCGCCATTTCGGCGCCGGCGGCGTGCGCCAGACCATGGTGGAGATGGACGAGGGCTTCCTGTTCGTGGCCGCCGCAGGCGACGGCTCCTGCCTGGCCGTGCTCACCGCCGTGACCGCCGACATCGGTCTGGTCGCGTACGAGATGGCACGGTTGGTCAAGCGCGTCGGCGAGCACCTCTACACGCCCCCGCGCCTCGCCGCGCGGCCGCCCGTCGTCGGATGAGGCGAGAGTCCGCGCCGATGACCGAGGACATGACCGGCGCCCCGCACGAACCGGGCAGCCAGTGGTTCGACACCGAGGCCGGCCCGCTCGTCCGCCCGTACGCCATGACGGGCGGACGGACGACACCCGGTCCTACGGGGGTGCGCTTCGACCTGATCGCCCTGGTCACCCTGGATCCGGGCGCGCCCGCCACGGAAGGCATGGCGATCGGGCCGGAGCACCGTACCCTCCTCGGTCTCTGCCGCGAGGAGACCCAGTCGGTCGCGGAACTCGCGGCCGGAGCCGACCTGCCCGTGGGCGTGGTCCGGGTGCTCCTCGGCGATCTGCTGGAACTGGGCTGCGTCACCGTCAGCCGCCCGGTCCCGCCCGCGCAGCTGCCCGACGAACGGATCCTGCGCGAGGTGATCGCAGGGCTGCGCGCCCTGTAGGCGACGAACAAGGCCGACGCCCCCGAACTCGAACCCGAACCCGATGCCGATCCCGATCCCGAGAGAAGTGATCCATGGTCTCCGAGCACTCCGACGCCGCCGACGGCGAGTCGGCCCCCATGGCGTTGAAGATTCTGGTCGCCGGCGGCTTCGGCGTGGGCAAGACCACGATGGTGGGGGCGGTCAGCGAGATCAAACCGCTGCGCACCGAGGAACTGCTCAGCCAGGCAGGGCAGTCGGTGGACGACACCGACGGCGTGGACCAGAAGGTCACGACCACCGTCGCGATGGACTTCGGCCGGATCACCATCCGTTCCGGTCTCTCCCTCTATCTGTTCGGCACTCCGGGGCAGGACCGCTTCTGGTTCCTGTGGGACGAACTGTCCCAGGGCGCACTGGGCGCGGTGGTTCTGGCCGACACCCGACGGCTCGAGGACTGCTTCCCCGCGGTCGACTACTTCGAGCACCGGCACATTCCGTTCGTGGTGGCCGTCAACTGCTTCACGGGCACACGGACATACGGCGCCCGGGACGTGTCGCGCGCGCTCGACCTCGACCCCGGCACCCCGGTCGTCCTGTGCGACGCCCGCGACCGTGACTCGGGGAAGGAGGTGCTGATCCGGCTGGTCGAGTACGCCGGGCGGATGCACACCGCCCGGTTGCTCGACTCGGTCAGCTGAGCTCACCGTCGGCCGCGGCGTCAGCTCGCGATGTCCTGCGGCGCCACGAGCCGTGGGAATCCCGCCGGGTCACGCGGTGGAGGAAGCCGACTTCCGCGCCATGCCGCCGTGCTCCTTGCTCCGGCGGCCGTCCCTGGGCAAGGGTGATGTGCGGTCCTCCGGTGAGCCAGGGGGCGCACGGGGACGGCTGACGGGGAACGTCACACGGGGGAGCGGGACATGACGGGCAACCAGGGAACGGGCCGGCTGCTGGACGATCTGGCCGAGCGTGTCGACCACGTACGACACGCACTCGTCCTGTCCGACGACGGGCTGGTGGCGGCCGCGAGCACCGGAATGCGCCGGGAGGACGCCGAACACCTCGCCGCCGTCGCGTCCGGCCTCCACAGCCTGGCCAAGGGCTCGGGACGTCACTTCGGGGCGGGCCGGGTGCGTCAGACGATGATCGAGTTCGACGACGCGGTGCTGTTCGTCACCGCGGCCGGTGCGGGCAGCTGTCTGTGCGTGCTCAGCGGGGTGGACGCCGACATGGGACGGATCGCCTACGAGATGACCCTGCTCGTGGACCGGGTCGGCGAACACCTCACCGTGGACTCCCGGCACCCTGACCGCCCCCCACTGTCAGACCTCTGACCTGCAGTTCCATCCTCCCCTCCGGAGTTATCCACAGGCCGCCACGAGATCGGCGTCCGCGGGTACGGTTTTTTCCGGGGCCACCGCCGAGGGCGCGGGCCTGCTTCACTCCACTCACTCCACGGGGGAGATCGGCCATGTCCGGAAACACCGTCACACGCCTGTACGCCACATCCGTCGCGCCCGGTCGGGCGGCGCGGGAACTGAGCCTGAAACGCAGCGAGTTCGACCTCGGCGTACACCTCGGGCGGATCAGGACGACACCCGACGAAGGGGGAGGGGGCCCTCGGGTGGCCCGCGCCGAGATCGACCGCCTGCGCGCGGAACCCGGCTTCCCCGAGATTCTGCGCGGGCAGGTGCACGCCGTGGGCACCGGCGAGGGCGCGGCGATCCTGGAGGTGCCGCCCACCCGGTTCACCCGTCTCGCCCGGGTGGGACTGGTGGTGCCCGTCAAGTTCTACCTCAACCGGTACCGGGCCGTCGTATGGCTGTATCTCGCCGAAGAGCTGCGGCAGTTCGCGGCCGACCGGACGAACGCGTTCCTGCTCACGGGCCGGACGCCCGAGGTGTTGCGCAGCCAGCTGGCCGCAGGCGTCGACCTGCGGCCCCGAAACTGGCGGGGACGCCACCTGGGCTTCCTGCTCCGACAGACGGAAGATCCCTGGCAGCGTGCCGGAGTGCTGGCGGCCTTCCTCGGCCCGCCCCACGTCGCGGAGATCGTCGACGATCCCTACGAACGCGCGCACCTGAACAGGTTCCGGCCGGGACCGCCGGCGCACGGAGCCCCTGGCTCCCCCGCCGCCCAGCTCATCGAGAAGATCATGACCGCGCAGGACCGCGACGAGATCGACTGGCTGAGCTCCGACCTGGCGAACACCCTGGCCGAGGCCCGTGCCGGAAGGCCCGCGCCACGCCTCTTCCCGAAACCCGTCCGGCAGCGTCCGTCACCGCGGTACGGACGATCTGACGCACCGGAGGCGCAGGACGAGTCGTATGCGTACGACGAGCCGGACGCATACGACGGGCCGAGCCCGTCGACGCGTGGCCTGTTCGGCTGGCTGCGCCGCCGCAGCGGCTGACCTACGGCCTACAGCGCGCGGAAGAGACCCTCCTGGACGACGGACACCAGCAGTCGCCCGTCCAGGTCGTAGATACGGCCCCGGGCCAGCCCACGCCCGCCCGTGGCGATCGGCGACTCCTGGTCGTACAGGAACCACTCGTCCGCGCGGAACGGCCGGTGGAACCACATCGCGTGGTCCAGCGACGCCATGTCGAAGTTCCGAGGACCCCACAGCGGCTCCACCGGGAGGCGGACCGCGTCCAGAAGCGTCATGTCGCTGGCGTAGGTCAGCGCGCAGGTGTGGACGAGCGGATCGTCGCCGAGCGGCCCGACGGCACGCATCCACACCGCACTGCGCGGCTCGGCCCCCTTGACGTCGTCGGCGGTCCAGCGCAGCCGGTCCGCGTACCGGATGTCGAAGGGCTGACGACGTGCCATCCGCTCCAACTGCTCGGGCAGTGACCCCAGATGCGCCCGGACCTCCTCCGTCACGGTCGGCAGGGACTCCGGGTCCGGCACCTCACGCGCCGGCGGCAGCTGGTGCTCGAAGGGACCTTCCTCAGGCTGATGAAAGGAGGCGGTGAGATTGAAGATCGTCCGCCCTTGCTGCACGGCGGTGACCCGGCGGGTCGTGAACGACCGGCCGTCGCGCACCCGTTCCACCTGGTACACGATGGGAACGCCCGGCCGGCCCGGGCGCAGGAAGTACGCGTGCAGCGAGTGCACGGGCCTCTCGCCCTCGGTGGTCCGGCCGGCCGCGACCAGCGCCTGGCCGGCCACCTGGCCGCCGAAGACCCGCTGGAGGGACTCGTGCGGGCTGCGGCCCCGGAAGATGTTGACCTCGATCTGCTCCAGGTCGAGCAGGTCGACGAGTCTCTCGGCCGGATTCGTCATCGGTGCGCTTCTCCTGTGCCCTCTGCTGTGCCTGGTCCGGTTCCCGCGGCTGCGGCCGCTTCCGCTCTCACAACTGGCCGACGGACGTGACGCGGACGACCGCGCGGCCCTCGGCGTCGGAGGCCGTGAGATCGACCTCCGCGCTGATGCCCCAGTCGTGGTCGTCGTTCGGGTCGTCGAAGATCTGACGGACGCGCCACAGCGCGTTCTGCGGCTCTTCCTGGATGACGAGCAGTTTGGGGCCCCGCGCGTCGGGGCCGGTGCCGAGGTCGTCGTACTCGTCCCAGTACTTGTCCATCGCCTCGCCCCAGGCGTCGGCGTCCCAGCCGGCCTCCGCGTCCAGCTCGCCGAGTTCGGCGACGTGGTCGAGTGCGGCGAGCTCGACACGGCGGAACATCGCGTTGCGGACCAGGACCCGGAAGGCACGTGCGTTCGCCGTGACCGGCTTGACCTCGTCGGCCTTCTCCTGCGCCTCCTCGGCGGTCATCTCCTCCGGGTTGGCCAGCTGCTCCCACTCGTCCAGCAGGCTCGAGTCCACCTGGCGCACCATCTCGCCCAGCCACGCGATCAGATCCTGCAGGTCCTCGGACTTCAGATCGTCCGGGACGGTGTGGTCGAGTGCCTTGTAGGCGCCGGCCAGGTACCGCAGCACGATGCCCTCGGTGCGGGCCAGCTCGTAGTGCGAGACCAGCTCGGTGAACGACATCGCCCGCTCGTACATGTCACGGATGACGGACTTCGGCGACAGCGGATGGTCGCCCACCCACGGGTGGCTCTTGCGGTACGTGTCGTACGCGTGGAAGAGCAGCTCCTCCAGCGGTTTCGGGTACGAGACGTCCTGGAGGCGCTCCATGCGCTCCTCGTACTCGACGCCGTCCGCCTTCATCTCGGCCACCGCCTCGCCGCGCGCCTTGTTCTGCTGGGCGGCGAGGATCTGGCGCGGGTCGTCCAGCGTGGACTCCACGACGGAGACCATGTCGAGGGCGTAGGAGGGCGACTCGGGGTCCAGCAGCTCGAACGCGGCCAGCGCGAAGGTGGACAGCGGCTGGTTCAGTGCGAAGTCCTGCTGCAGATCCACGGTGAGGCGCACGACACGGCCGGAGGCGTCCGGCTCGTCGAGCTTCTCCACGATGCCGCCGTCCAGCAGCGACCGGTAGATCGCGATGGCGCGCCGGATGTGCCGCAGTTGCTGCCTGCGCGGCTCGTGGTTGTCCTCCAGCAGGTGCCGCATCGCCGCGAAGGCGTTCCCGGGGCGGGCGATCACGGACAGCAGCATCGTGTGCGTGACCCGGAAGCGGGACGTCAGCGGCTCCGGATCGGACTCGATGAGCTTGTCGAAGGTGTTCTCCGTCCAGCCCACGAATCCTTCCGGCGCCTTCTTGCGGACCACCTTGCGGCGCTTCTTCGGGTCGTCGCCGGCCTTGCTGAGGGCCTTCTCGTTCTCGATGACGTGCTCCGGCGCCTGTGCCACCACCAGCCCCGCCGTGTCGAACCCGGCGCGGCCGGCCCGGCCCGCGATCTGGTGGAACTCACGGGCCCGCAGCGTCCGCACCCGGTTGCCGTCGTACTTGGTCAGCGCGGTGAACAGCACCGTCCGGATGGGCACGTTGACGCCGACGCCGAGCGTGTCCGTACCGCAGATGACCTTCAGCAGACCGGCTTGGGCGAGCTTCTCCACCAGCCGCCGGTACTTCGGCAGCATGCCGGCATGGTGGACGCCGATGCCGTGCCGCACGTAACGCGAGAGGTTCTGGCCGAACTTGGTGCTGAAGCGGAAGTTGCCGATCAGGTCGGCGATCCGTTCCTTCTCCTCACGCGAGCACATGTTGATGCTCATCAGCGCCTGGGCCCGCTCCACCGCCTGCGCCTGGGTGAAGTGCACGATGTAGACGGGCGCCTGCCGGGTGTCCAGCAGGTCGGTGAGCGTCTCCGTCATCGGGGTGTACCGGTACTCGTAGGACAGCGGTACGGGCCGGACCGCCGAGCGGACCACCGCCGTGGGGCGGCCGGTGCGCCGGGCGAGGTCCTTCTCGAAGAAGGACACGTCGCCCAGTGTCGCCGACATGAGCACGAACTGCGCCTGCGGCAGTTCCAGGATGGGGATCTGCCAGGCCCAGCCGCGGTCGCCCTCGGCGTAGAAGTGGAACTCGTCCATGACGACCTGGCCGACGTCCGCCTGCTTGCCGTCGCGCAGCGCGATCGAGGCGAGCACCTCGGCGGTGCAGCAGATGACCGGGGCGTCGGAGTTCACGGACGCGTCGCCGGTGAGCATGCCGACGTTCTCCGTGCCGAAGATCTTGCACAGCTCGAAGAACTTCTCCGACACCAGCGCCTTGATCGGAGCCGTGTAGAAGGTGACCTCGTCGCGGGCGAGGGCCGCGAAGTGCGCAGCCGCGGCGATCATGCTCTTGCCGGAGCCGGTGGGCGTCGAGACGATCACGTTCGCCCCGGAGACCACCTCGATCAGCGCCTCCTCCTGATGGGGGTAGAGCGCCAGACCGCGCTCCTGCGCCCAGGACTCGAAGGCTTCGTAAAGGGCGTCGGGATCTGCGGTCGGCGGCAGCTGATCGATGAGGGTCACGACCCCATCTTGCCTGCCCCCGGTCCTGAGAGGGGAATCGGATGCCGACCCGAAGATCATGGCAGCTACGCTGTGTCGCCGACGGAGCGTCATCGCACCCGGTCAACTGGACAGCGGCACATGAGGGATAGGGCGGGCAAGGGCCATGATGGGACCAGCACACTCACTGTCGGGCGCCGCCGCCTGGCTCGGCGTCGGTGCGGCCGCGGCCGCGGCCGGACACACGATGCCCTGGCCGGTCCTGCTCGCCGGTGCGCTGATCTGCGCCGGCGCCGCGCTCGCGCCGGATCTCGACCACAAGGCCGCCACGATCTCCCGGTCCTTCGGTCCCGTCTCACGCTGGCTGTGCGAGATCGTCGACAAGCTCTCCTACGCCGTCTACAAGTCCACGAGGAAGCAGGGCGACCCGCGCCGCTCCGGTGGGCACCGCACCCTCACGCACACCTGGCTGTGGGCGGTCATGATCGGCGCGGGCGCCTCGGCCCTGGCGATCACCGGTGGCCGCTGGGCGGTGCTGGGGCTGCTCTTCGTGCACATGGTGCTGGCGATCGAGGGCCTGCTGTGGCGGGCCGCCCGGGGCTCCAGCAGCGACGTCCTGGTGTGGCTGCTCGCCGCGACCAGCGCGTGGATCCTGGCCGGTGTCCTGGACAAGCCCGGAAACGGCGCGGACTGGCTGTTCACCCAGCCCGGCCAGGAGTACCTGTGGCTGGGGCTGCCCATCGTGCTCGGCGCCCTGGTCCACGACATCGGGGACGCCTTGACCGTATCGGGCTGTCCGGTGCTGTGGCCCATCCCGATCGGGCGCAAGCGCTGGTACCCGATCGGCCCGCCCAAGGCGATGCGGTTCCGGGCGGGCAGCTGGGTCGAGCTGAAGGTGCTGATGCCCGTGTTCATGGTGCTCGGGGGAGTGGGCGGGGCAGCCGCCCTCAACTACATCTGACCCGCAGCCGCGCCGGGACTGCCGGCCGCGGCACCTGTCGTGGACCCGGCCGTGGACCCGGTGCCGGCCGCGTCCGCTCAGGTCATCTCCCCGCCGTCGCCGTAGCGGCGCTCGAAGCGGGCGACGCGCCCCTCGGTGTCCACGGTGCGCGACTTGCCGGTGTAGAAGGGATGGCTCTCCGAGGAGATCTCCACGTCCACCACCGGGTAGGTCTCGCCGTCGTCCCACTCGATCGTCTGCTCGCTGGTCGCCGTGGACCGGGTCAGGAAGGCGTAGCCGGCGGTGCGGTCGCGGAAGACGACCGGGTGGTAGTCGGGCTGCTGGTCCTGCTGCATGAGTGCTCCTCGTGCGGTAGCGGTGGCGGCGACCTGCGGGAAACGGCCGGGCCGACCTTGCGGGGGTCAGCCGGACAGGGCGTCCTCGTCGACGATGTGCATCGCGGCCTCCTCCGCCGACGCGGCCGCCCCGTCGATGCCCACGTCCGTGGCGACCAGCGCGCTCTCCTCGTCCTCGTGCGCTCCTTCGTCGGGCGCCACGAGCCGGCCGGAGCGGGCGGCTCCGACCTCGTTGTCGAGGAGTTCCCCGTCGGTGCCGTCGCAGTCCCCCAGACCGTCGCCGTCGGGTACGCCGAGGTCGGGGCGCTCCTCCGCGAGCCGCTGGTCCAGGGTCTCCCCCCGGCGGCGCTCCGCGGCGGTCACCCCGTCGTGCTCCACGGCCCAGGGCCGGTCCGGAGGGGACCAGCCGCGGTCGAGCGGGTCGTCGACACCGTCGTCCTCCAGGGTGTCCTCCGCGTCGAGCAGCCCCGCGTCGTCCTGGATGTCGGAGGAGTCGGGCTGGTAGACATCGTCTCCCCATCCGTCGGCGCTGGTCACGGCTACCTCCAGGGGGTGACGGGCCCGTTCTCACCGCGGTCGGCGACGGGCTGCCGCCGCACGGGGCACCGGCCGGTCTCGTCGTGTCTTTCCGGATGGATCCCGACGGTCGCCCGCACGGGTGCCGGTATCCAGCGTTCCACCCCTGATCGGTTCCCCGCAACGCCAGAGCGCTCGCCGCGCCACCGTCCCCGCGGCGAATCGGCAGGCGCGCCGGGCCCGCGACCAGCGAGTGCTCGCGCGGAGCCCGGCGCCCTCGGTGAGGACGGAACCGCTACCGACGGCGGCCGCTCCGGGGGTACCACGGGCGCCTGCCGGTCCCCGTACCGCGGCTGCGGTCGCCCCGGCGCGGCGCGTGCCCCGTCACCCGTGCCACGAACGCCACAGCGCCGCGTAGGCCCCGTCCGCCGCGACGAGCTCCGTATGGCTGCCGAGCTCGCTGATCCGGCCGTTCTCGACTACGGCGATGACGTCGGCGTCGTGCGCGGTGTGCAGACGGTGGGCGATGGCGACCACGGTGCGGCCCTCCAGGACGCGGGCCAGGGACCGCTCGAGGTGGCGTGCGGCGCGGGGGTCGAGCAGCGAGGTCGCCTCGTCCAGGACCAACGTGTGCGGGTCCGCCAGCACCAGCCGGGCCAGCGCGATCTGCTGGGCCTGCGCCGGTGTCAGCAGCACGCCGCCGGAGCCGACCTCGGTGTCGAGACCGTCGTCCAGGGCCTGCGCCCAGCCGTCCGCGTCGACGGCGCCCAGCGCCGCCCACAGTTCGGCGTCCTCGGCGCCGGTACGGGCGAGCCGGAGGTTGTCGCGCAGGGAGCCTACGAAGACGTGGTGCTCCTGGTTGACGAGCGCCACGTGCGAGCGGACGCGTTCGGCGGTCATCCGCGACAGCTCGGCCCCGCCCAGGGTGATCCGGCCGTCGCGGGGCGCGTAGATCCCCGCGAGCAGCCGGCCCAGGGTGGACTTGCCCGCGCCGGACGGGCCGACCAGGGCCAGCCGGGTGCCGGGGGAGACCTCGAGGGACACCTTGCGCAGCACGTCGACGCCCTCCCGGTAGCCGAAGTGGACCTGGTGGGCGAGCACGTCGCGCCCGTCCGGCGCCACCCCGGTGTCCCCGGCGTCCGGCTCGATGTCGCGGACGCCGACGAGGCGCGCCAGCGACACCTGAGCCACCTGGAGCTCGTCGTACCAGCGCAGGATGAGGTTCACGGGGTCGACGAGCATCTGCGCCAGCAGCGCGCCTGTCGTCAACTGACCGACATCGATCCAGCCCTGCAGCACGAACGCCCCGCCGAGCATGAGGACCGAGCCGAGCACGGTGACGTGCACCAAGTTGATCACCGGGAAAAGCACGGACCGCAGCCACAGCGTGTAGCGCTCCCAGGCCGTCCACTGCTGGATCCGCTGCTCCGAAAGAGCGATGCGGCGCTCGCCGAGACGGTGGGCCTCGACGGTGCGGCCCGCGTCCACGGTCTCGGCGAGGGCGGAGGCCACCGACGCGTACCCGGCGGCCTCGGAGCGGTAACCGGCCGGCGCCCGCTTGAAGTACCAGCGGCATCCGGCAACCAGCAGCGGCACCGCGATCAGCACCGCCGGCGCCAGCGGCGGCGAGGTGACCACGAGTCCGCCGAGCAGCAGCAGGGCCCACATCACGCCGATCGTCAGCTGGGGAACGGCCTCCCGCATCGCGTTGGCCAGCCGGTCGATGTCCGTGGTGATGCGGGACAGCAGATCGCCCGTCCCGGCCCGCTCCAGCACGCCGGGCGGCAGCCGGACCGACCGGACGAGGAAGTCCTCGCGCAGGTCGGCCAGCATCCGTTCGCCGAGCATCGCGCCGCGCAGCCGTACCTGCCGTACGAAGGCGGCCTGAACGGCCAGGGCGAGCACGAACAGCGTCGCGGTGAGCCCGAGGTGCAGTTCCCGTGCTCCGTCGGACAACCGCTGCACGGTGTCGCCGAGCAGCCAGGGACCCACCATGGAGGCGACCGTCGCGACCGTGTTGACGAGCAGGAGGAGCAGGAAGGCGCGCCGGTGCCGGCGCAGGAGTTCGGCCACGTAGGCGCGTACGGTCGCGGGTGCCCCGACGGGCAGGGTGTTCGCCGTCGTCGGTGCTGCCGGGTCGTAGGCGGGCGGCGCCACGCCGATCATGCCGTCTCCTCGATCTCTTCGAGCTCGTCGCAGGCGAGCTCGTCGGCTTCCAGGTCCTTCAACACGTCGCTCAGGGCGGCCTTCTCCGTGTTCGGAGCTCTGCCTGCCACGGAGACGGGGCCCGTTCCCCCGGCCGCCTCCTCCTCGGTCTCCCGGGTCACCACGGCCCGGTACCGGGGCTCGGAGAGCAGCAGTTCGCGGTGCGCACCGATCGCGACGGCCTCGCCCTCGTGCACGAGCACGACCCGGTCGGCGCGGTCCAGCAGCAGCGGAGAGGAGGTGAACACGACGGTCGTGCGCCCCTCCCGCAGGTCGCGCACGCTCTCGGCGATCCGGGCCTCGGTGTGCGAGTCGACGGCGGAGGTCGGTTCGTCGAGGACGAGGACCTCGGGGTCCGTGTACAACGAGCGGGCCAGCGCGAGGCGTTGGCGCTGGCCGCCGGAAAGCGACCGGCCGCGTTCGGTGATGCGGGCGTCCATCGGGTCGCCGGCGTCGAACGAGCCCTGGACGAGCGCATCGAGGACGTCTCCGCACTGGGCGGCGGCCAGCGCGGCCTGCGCCTCGACGGCGCCGGAGGCGGGCACGTCGAGCAGGTCGCGCAGTGAACCGGAGAGCAGCACGGGGTCCTTGTCCTGGACGAGGACGGCCGAACGCGCGGAGTCCAGCGGCAGTTCGTCCAGCGGGACACCGCCGAGCAGCACCGACGGGCCGTCCTCCGGGGGGTGTCCGCCGAGGCGTTCCGCCAGTCGTCCGGCGGCGTCCGGGTCGCCGCACACCACGGCGGTCAGCTGTGAGGCCGGGGCGAGGAGACCGGTGGCCGGGTCGTACAGGTCGCCCCTGGGGGCCTCGTCCGGCCGCGACCCGCCGATGTCCTTGGCCCGCTCCAGGGACAGCACGCGCGCGGCCCGGGTCGCCGACGGACGGGAGAACGAGTAGGCCATCGCGATCTCCTCGAAGTGCCTGAGCGGGTAGGTCAGGACCATCACGGAGCTGTACACGGTGACGAGTTCGCCGACGGAGATGCGGCCCTCGTGGGCCAGGTGCACGCCGTAGCAGACGACCGCGATCAGCAGCAGGCCCGGCATCAGCACCTGGATGGCGCTGATCAGCGACCACATGCGTGCGCTGCGCACGGCCGCGTGCCGGACCTCCTGCGACGCGCTGCGGTAGCGGTCCAGGAACAGTTCCTCGCCGCCGATGCCGCGCAGCACCCGCAGGCCGGCCACGGTGTCCGAGGCGAGTTCGGTGGCCCGTCCGGCCTTCTCGCGCTGGAAGTCCGCCCGTTGCGTCGCCCTGGGCAGCAGGGGCAGGACCGCAAGGGCCAGAGCGGGCAGGCCCACGGCGACCACGATGCCGAGCACGGGCTGGTAGACGACCAGGCCGACACAGACCAGCAGCACCGTGATCGCCGCGGCGGTGAAGCGGGACACGGCCTCCACGAACCAGCCGATCTTCTCGACGTCGCCCGTGGAGACCGCCACGACCTCTCCGGCCGCGACGCGCCGGGTCAGCGCGGAGCCGAGGTGAGAGGCCTTGTGGGCGAGCAGCTGCTGGACCCGTGCGGCGGCGGTGATCCAGTTGGTGACGGCGGCGCGGTGCAGGAAGGTGTCGCCGATCGCGGTCGCGGCGCCGCACAGGGCCATCACCCCGCCGGTGAGGGCCAGTCGGGTCCCGGAGCGGTCGACGACGGCCTCGATGGCGAAGCCGACGCAGAACGGCTGCGCGGAGACGGCGACGAAGTGCAGCAGGCCCCAGGCCAGGGCCTTGAGCTGGCCGCCCAGCTGGTTGCGGCCGAGCCACCACAGGAAGCGGGGGCCCGAGCGCACGTCCGGCACACCCGGGTCGGGATACGGAAGGTCTTGGATCTGCATGACGTCCCAGTGGCTCGAGTCAGAGGGGGGAAGGGGAGGGAGGGGCGGGGGAGGGGGGAGGGGGAACGGGAGAAGGCGGCGGACGGGTTTGCGGGGAGCGGCAGCAAACCGTGCAAGGTTGACGGCGCGCGGTGGTCAGAATCAACCGGTTTTCCATGGCGGCGGCGGAATCCGGCAGCCGTCCGATGGGGTCATGATGTCCGTAACCTTCCCCGAAAGTCCGGAAAGCGATGCGAGCATGGCCCGATGCGACATGGCGAAGTGCGACGTACGGGAACCGTCTCGGCGCTCTGCGCTCTCCTGCTCGCGGCGCTGGCCGCGTGCGGCGATCCGAGCGTCGGCCACCCGACCGGTGGGGCCGGGGGCGACGGGAGCGGCGGCGGTGGCGACGTCCCGCCGAAGGTGGTCGCGGCACCCCGGATCCCAGGCGTCGGGAGCCGGTTGCGGGGGCGGATTCCCACGGGTGCGCGTCAGGTCGTGGCGGTCTACGGCGACGGGAGGGACTCCGCCGACTCCACCGTCGTCCTCTATGCCGAGCATGGCCCGAACTGGGTGCGCGTCCGAAGCTGGCCGGGGCACAACGGCAAGAAGGGGTGGACCCTCAGGCACCGGGCCGGCGACAACCGCAGCCCGGTCGGCGTGTTCACCCTCACCGACGCGGGCGGCGTCCTGGCCGACCCGGGGAGCAGGCTCCCGTACACGCGGTCCGCCGCTTTCGCCGCGCCGCGCTGGTGGGCGCGTTCGCACTGGCACGACTTCGACTACGTCATCGCCATCGACTACAACCGTGTCAAGGGCGCCCCGCCGGACGATCCGACGCGGCCCGAGGGTGAGGAGAAGGGCGGCGGCATCTGGCTGCACATGGACCACGGAAGCGGGACGTCGGCCTGCGTCAGCCTGTCCAGGGCCGCCATGGAGTACCTGTTGCGCACACTCGACCCGGACCGGCGTCCCGTGGTGGTCATGGGTGACAGGGCCGCGTTGAGGGCGTAGCGCCTCTGGTGGCGGAGCGGCCGCAGGGCTCCACGAGCTGCCACGACCGTCGAACGGCGGCGCGGCAGGGGGGTGTTGAGGGGGATTGCCGGGGCCCCTGGACGGCGGGGCGTGCGATGTGTCACGGGCGTCGGGATTTACACATTGGCAACACGGGGGTCTTGTGCGCTGTCGGCATGGCCTCCAAAGTGATCGCTACGGAATCCGCTTTCCGTATCGCAGAAGTCTCCGTCCCTGCTTCTGCATGCCGTCGCGCCCTTAGGAGTGCCCGTGCCGCCGCCCGTCCCGTCCCCGTCGCGACGCGTCGCACGCATACTGCGTACCTCACTCTTCGCGCAGGTCGCCTGCGCACTCGTGCTCGGCGTCGTCGTCGGGAAACTCTGGCCCGGTGTGGCCACGGACCTGCAGCCGCTCGGCGACGGCTTCACGCGGCTGATCAAGACGATCATCTCGCCCCTGGTGTTCTGCGTGGTCGTCGTCGGCATCGCCAAGGCCGGTGACCTCAAGGCGTTCGGCCGCATCGGGCTCAAGGCCCTGATCTGGTTCGAGGTCGCGAGCACGCTCGCCCTGCTGATCGGGCTGCTGGCCGCCAACGTCGTCCGGCCGGGCTCGGGGATGAACGTCGACCCGGCCACGCTCGACGCCTCGGCGGTGGACGCCAAGACGGGCGGCGGCTCGCTGCCCACGACCACCGAGTTCGTCGTGCACTCGCTGCCCACCAGCTTCGTCGGCGCCTTCGCGGAGAACTCCCTGCTCCAGGTGCTCGTCCTGGCCTGTCTGGTGGGTGCCGCGCTGCTGCATCTCGGCCACACCAAGGTGCCCAAGGTGCTGCCGGCCATCGAGCAGGCGCAGGAGATCATCTTCGCGATCGTCGGCTTCGTCATGCGGCTCGCGCCGATCGCCGTGTTCGGTGCGATGGCCGTCCTGATCGGCAACTACGGCCTCGGCGTGATCGAGACCTACGGCAAGCTGATCATCCTGTGCTACGCGGCCGCGGCGCTGTTCGTCACGCTGCTGGCGGTCGCCCTGCGCCTGGTCACGGGGCTGAGCCTGTGGAAGTTCCTGCGCTACATCCGCGAGGAACTGCTGCTCGCGCTCGGCACGGCCTCCACCGAGTCCGTCATGCCGCGCGTGATGCAGAAGCTGCGCAGGGCGGGCGCCCGCGAGGACGCCGTGGGCCTGGTGCTGCCGACGGGGTACTCCTTCAACCTCGACGGCGCGTCGCTGTACCTGTCCATCGGCACGCTGTTCATCGCGCAGGCCGTCGGCGTGGACCTCAGTCTGAGCCAGCAGGTCACCGTGATCCTGGTCCTGATGCTCACCAGCAAGGGCATGGCCGGCATCCCCGGGTCGGCCTTCCTCGCCCTGTCCGCGACCGCCTCCTCGCTGGGGGCCATCCCCGCCGGCGCCGTGGCCCTGCTGCTGGGGGTCGACCGCATCATGGACTCGATGCGTGTCGTGACCAACCTCCTCGGCAACTGTGTGGCGGTCTTCGCCGTCTCCCGCTGGGAGGGCGCGCTGGACGTGGAGCTGGCGAAGAAGGTCCTGGACGGCGAGGCCGTCGTCGGGGCCGAGGAGGAGTCGGCGGAGCCGGAAGCGACGGAGGGCGCCGCGAGCCCGGCAGACCCGGTGAGCCCGGCGCCATCGGCGAGCCGGTCGGGTTCCGTGAGTCCGGAGGCGGCCGGCGGCGTACCGGTCGCGGTCGTCCCGCCGCGGCTCGGCAAGGAGCCCGCCTCCGAGAACAGTTGACGCACGGCGGCTCCGCCACGGGCCGCGGCCGCTCCTCCGGCACTGACGGAGGAGCGGCCGCGGCCCGTTCGCGCGTCGTTCAGCAGGGGTGACCCGGGGTTTGCCCCGTGGGGGGCGCCCCGTGTGCCGGTTCCGCGGGGTCGCCCACGCCCACCAGAGCGTCCAGCAGCCCGCTCAGGACCTGGCGCTCGAGGTCCGTCAGCGGATCCAGGATCTCCTCCGCGGCGGATCTCTTCGCGCCCTGCAACTCCCGAAGGGCCGTGCGGCCGTCGTCGGTGAGCTCGATCCTGATGACCCGGCGGTTGGTGGGGTCGGGCGCCCGCCGCACCTTGCCGCTCGCCTCCAGCCCGTCGACCAGTGTCGTGACGGCCCGGGGCACCACCTCCAGCCGCGCGGCGAGGTCGGCCATGCGCGGCGGCGCGTCACAGTGCGCCAGGGTGCGCAGCAGCCGGGACTGGGCCGGGGTGACGCCGAGCCCGCTCTGCTGCAGATGGCGCTTCTGGATGCGGTGCACCCGACGCGTGAGCCGCAGCAGCTGCTCGGCGAGCAGGCCGTCGGAATCGGGGGTGGTCATGAGGGAACAATATCAGGACGCCGTTCATTGTGAGTATAGGTAACAATGAGCTATGCTCCGTCAGTCCTCGCCGTCTCACCCTCCGTAGGAGCCATGCCCCGCGACCACATCGACTGGACCCCCTCGCCCGGCGCCGCGCCCGATCAGCCCCGGCAGGTGCGCCGCATCCTCAGACTCTTCAAGCCCTACCGCGCCCGCCTCGCGGTGGTCGGCCTTCTGGTCGCCGCCTCGTCGCTGGTCGCCGTGGCCACCCCGTTCCTGCTGAAGGAGACGCTCGACGTCGCCATCCCCGAGGGGCGCACCGGCCTGCTGAGCCTGCTCGCCCTCGGCATGATCTTCAGCGCCCTCCTCAGCGGAGTCTTCGGCGTCCTGCAGACGCTGATCTCCACCACGGTGGGCCAGCGCGTCATGCACGACCTGCGCACCGCCGTCTACGGGCGGCTGCAGCGCATGTCCCTCGCCTTCTTCACGCGTACGCGTACCGGCGAGGTGCAGTCCCGCATCGCCAACGACATCGGCGGCATGCAGGCCACCGTCACCTCGACCGCCACGTCCCTGGTCTCCAACTTCACCAGCGTGGTCGCCACGATCATCGCGATGGTCGCGCTCGACTGGCGGTTGACGGTCGTCTCGCTGGTCCTGCTGCCCGTCTTCGTGTGGATCAGCCGCCGCGTCGGCAACGAACGCAAGAAGATCACCACCCAACGTCAGAAGCAGATGGCCGCGATGGCCGCCACGGTCACCGAGTCGCTGTCGGTGAGCGGCATCCTGCTGGGTCGCACCATGGGCCGCGCCGACTCGCTCACCCGGTCCTTCGCGGCGGAGTCGGAGCAGCTCGTCGACCTCGAGGTGAGGTCGAACATGGCCGGCCGCTGGCGCATGGCCGTGATCGGGATCGTCATGTCCGCCATGCCGGCCGTCATCTACTGGACGGCCGGCATGACGCTCCAGGTCGGCGGCCCCGACGTGTCGCTGGGCACCGTCGTCGCCTTCGTCTCCCTCCAGCAGGGCCTGTTCCGTCCCGCGGTCAGCCTGTTGTCGACCGGCGTGCAGATCCAGACCTCCCTGGCGCTCTTCCAGCGCATCTTCGAGTACCTGGACCTGCCCGTGGACATCACCGAGCGCGAGGAGCCGGTCCATCTCGACCACGTCAAGGGCGAGATCCGCTTCGAGGACGTCACCTTCCGGTACGAGGGCAAGGGTGAGCCCGTCCTCGACGGCGTCGACGTCACGGTGCCGGCCGGCGGAAGCCTCGCCGTCGTCGGTCCGACCGGCGCCGGCAAGTCCACGCTCGGCTATCTGGTGCCGCGTCTGTACGACGTGACCGGAGGCCGGGTCACCCTCGACGGCGTCGACGTGCGCGACCTCGACTTCGACACGCTCGCCCGCGCGGTCGGCGTCGTCTCGCAGGAGACGTACCTCTTCCACGCGACGGTCGGCGACAACCTGCGCTTCGCCAAGCCGGACGCCACCGACGAGGAGCTGTACGCGGCGGCGCGAGCGGCGCAGATCCACGACCACATCGCGGCACTGCCCGACGGGTACGACACGGTCGTCGGCGAACGCGGTCACCGGTTCTCCGGCGGCGAGAAGCAGCGCCTGGCGATCGCCCGCACGATCCTGCGCGACCCGCCGGTGCTGATCCTCGACGAGGCGACCAGCGCTCTGGACACCCGCACGGAGCATGCGGTCCAGAAGGCCATCGACGCGCTCTCGGCCAACCGCACCACCCTGACCATCGCCCACCGTCTGTCCACCATTCGGGGCGCCGACCAGATCGTCGTCCTCGACTCCGGTCAGGTGGCCGAACGGGGCACGCACGAGGAGCTGTCGGAGCAGGACGGCCGGTACGCGGCCCTGCTGCGCCGAGACGCCCGACTGGAGCCGACAAGATGAAAATATGCCCGGTTATGCGAGGTTTGTGACGCTATCGGGGTTACCGTGCCCGCATGCAGATGAACACTCCGCCACGGAGCACGATTCGACTGACGCGCCGGGGCCGTCTCGTCCTCATCGCGACCGGAGCCGTCGTGGCCGGCACCGCCGTGGCGGTGCCGCTGCTGAGCGTCGAGACGCCGCAGCAGAAGGCGGCCAAGGCGCCGCCGACCCTGGTGATCCCCGAGGGCTGGCGGGCGAGCCAGGTCTACGAGGCCGTGGACAAGGCGCTCGCCCTGGCCCCCGGCACCACCGGCAGGGCGCTGCCGGGGGCCGGTCTGAAGCTGCCGAACGACGCCGCGGGCAACCCCGAGGGCTATCTCTTCCCGGCGACCTATCCACTGGACAAGAAGTCGACGCCGCGGACGCTGCTCACGTACATGGTCGACACCGCGAACAAGAGGTTCAACGGAGCGCCCGTCGCGGCCGGCGCCCAGCGCAACGCCCTGAACGTCTATCAGGCGGTCACCGTCGCGAGCCTCGTCCAGGCCGAGGCCGCCACCAAGGCGGACATGGGCAAGGTGGCCCGGGTCGTGTACAACCGCCTCGAGCGCGGGATGCCGTTGCAGATGGACTCGACGATCAACTACGCGCTGAACCGTTCCACCCTCAAGACGACCGAGAGCGACACCCGCATCGAGAGCCCCTACAACTCCTACCAGCGCATGGGTCTGCCGCCGACGCCGATCGACAACCCCGGCGAGGAGGCGATGCGCGCCGCCATCAGCCCGACCCCGGGCGACTGGCTGTACTTCGTCACGGTCAGGCCCGGCGACACGCGCTTCACTTCGAGCTTCGCGGAGCACCAGCGCAACGTCGCCGAGTTCAACCGCCGCCAGAGCCCTCGTGCGACGCCGCAGGAGAGCCCTGCGAAGACCCCGGGGAGCACTTCGGCGGCGGCGCGATGAGCTGACCGGAGGCCGCGCAGGGCGAAAGCGGCGGGCATCAGGCGGCGACCGGCTCCTGAGCCAGCAGCCGCCGGATGTCCCGTACGGCGGCGCGCCCGGCCCGGTTGGCGCCGATGGTGCTGGCCGACGGTCCGTAGCCGACGAGGTGGACGCGTGGATCGGCGACCGCGCGCGTGCCCTCGACCCGGATCCCGCCGCCCGGCTCCCGCAGCCGCAACGGCGCGAGATGGTCGACCGCCGCCCGGAAACCGGTCGCCCAGAGGATCACGTCGGCTGCGACCTGCCGGCCGTCGTCCCACGCCACACCGTCCGGGGTGATCCGGTCGAACATGGGCAGCCGGTCCAGCACCCCGTCGGCCAGCCCCTGGCGGATCGCGTCGTTCAGCGGCAGCCCGGTCACCGAGACCACGCTCTTCGGCGGCAGCCCCTGCCGCACCCGCTCCTCCACGAGCGCGACGGCGGCACGGCCCGCGCCCTCGTCGAACGGTCCCTCGCGGAAGACCGGCGGCCGCCGCGTCACCCACGTGGTCGCGTCCGCGTACGGCGCGATCTCCAGCAGGTGCTGGGTGCCGGACGCGCCGCCGCCCACCACGACCACCCGCTGTCCGGCGAACGCCTCGGGACCCGGGTACCGCGCGGTGTGGAGCTGCCGTCCGCGGAAGGTCTCCTGACCCGGATAGCGCGGCCAGAACGGCCGGTCCCAGGTGCCGGTCGCGTTGATCAGCGCCCGCGTGGACCACGTGCCGTCGGAGGTCTCGACCAGCAGGCGCCCGTCGACGCCTTCCCGCACGGCCTTCACGTCGACCGGTCGCCGCACGCGCAGGTCGAACGCGCGCTCATAGGCGTCGAAGTACTCGGCGACCACCTCCGAGGACGGCCGGGACGGATCAGCGCCCGTCAGTTCCATCCCCGGCAGTGCGTGCATTCCGTGCACCTTGCCGTAGGTCAGCGACGGCCAGCGGAACTGCCAGGCGCCGCCCGGCGCGGGGGCGTGGTCGAGGACCACGAAGTCGCGCTCCGGCTCGAAACCGCTGCGCCGCAGGTGATAGGCCCCGGCCAGACCGGCCTGACCCGCCCCGATGACGACCACCTCGACCTCACGCACATCGTTCACGCTTCTACCAACGGCGCGACAGGCGTGGATCTTCCCGGAGCGCCGGCGGCCTCCGGCAGGCGCGTGTGCAGCCGGCTCATGCGTATCCGGCTCATGCGTCAGGATGGAGAGCATGTCAGACGCGTTCACCACCCGAGTCCTCCATGTGTCCTCCGGCTCCCGGGAGAGGGTCGTCGACCTCACCGGAGACTGTGAGGCGTTCCTGCGCGAGGCGGCCGACGGCCGCGACGGCCTCCTGAACGTCTTCGTGCCGCACGCCACGGCCGGCGTCGCGATCATGGAGACGGGCGCCGGCAGCGACGACGACCTGCTGACCGCCCTGCACACGCTGCTGCCGGCCGACGACCGCTGGCAGCACCGGCACGGAAGTCCCGGCCACGGCCGCGACCACGTGCTGCCGGCCCTGGTCCCCCCTCACGCGACCCTGCCGGTCGTGGACGGGAGGCTGGAACTCGGCACCTGGCAGTCCGTGTGCCTCGTGGACACGAACCGCGACAACGCCGACCGCCAGGTGCGTCTGAGCTTCCTGGGGCACTGAGCCGTCCCCGTGCACGGCCACCCGAGCGGAGCGGCCGCCCGGTGCTGACGGGCCGCGGCGCCCCGACGGCTCGCGCGGCCCTTGCGATCCGTGCGGCCCTGGTAATCAGCGCGACCCCCGCGATCCGCGCGACCTCTGCGGCCAGCCGCGACCTCTGCGGCCAACGGGGCACGCGCGGCACGCGCGACGCACGCGGCGCACGCGGCGCACGCGGTGAAAGGTAGTGCGTTTGTGCAGGCCGTGGTAGTCTGGACCTAGTTGCAGTTGTGGTTCCCGAATCTTCAAGTGCCTCTACGGCCGTAGCCGTGGGGCGTTTTTTGTATCTCCGGTGCTTATCCGGACGGGGTTCATTTGTGGCAACACAAGAGGTTCACACGGTGTGAATCTCTGGGCACTGCCCCGAAGGAGATGTGACATGGCTACTGGCACCGTCAAGTGGTTCAACTCGGAAAAGGGCTTCGGCTTCATCGAGCAGGACGGCGGCGGCCCCGACGTCTTCGCCCACTACTCGAACATCGCCACCCAGGGCTTCCGTGAGCTCCAGGAGGGCCAGAAGGTGAACTTCGACGTCACGCAGGGCCAGAAGGGCCCGCAGGCGGAGAACATCACCCCCGCCTGATGCCGAAGCGCGCGCGATAGCTGGGGTCCCACCGTTCGGTGGGGCCCCAGCTTCCTGCTTTCTGCGTTCCGTCGGAACGCTGTCATTCTTGTATTCGGCTCGTACTTGCAATTCATCCGGCTCATGCCTGTCGGGAATTCCTCGATGCGTGCCCCTCGAGGAAGGTTCTCCGTGAGCCGTTCAGCTCGCACGAACGACCGTTTCCGGCCGCAGGGCCGGGGCCGCCCCGGCGCCGCTCCGGGTGGCGGCGGACGCCGCCCCGTCGCACCGCAGGGGGAGTTCGCGCCGCCGGACACCGTCACCCCGGCGCTTCCCGCCGTCGCGACCTTCGGCGAACTGGACCTGCCCGCCGAATTGCTGAACACGCTCACCGAACTCGGTGTGCACGAGCCGTTCCCGATCCAGGCCGCCACCTTGCCGAACTCCCTCGCGGGCCGCGACGTCCTGGGCCGTGGGCGTACCGGATCCGGCAAGACGCTCGCCTTCGGCCTGGCGCTTCTGGCGCGCACGGCGGGACAGCGTGCCGAGGCGCGCAAGCCGCTGGCCCTGATCCTCGTCCCCACGCGCGAACTGGCCCAGCAGGTCACCGACGCGCTCACGCCGTACGCCCGGTTGCTGAAGCTGAGGCTCGCCACGGTGGTCGGCGGGATGTCGATCGGCCGGCAGGCCGGTGCGCTGCGTGCCGGGGCCGAGGTCGTCGTCGCGACGCCGGGCCGCCTCGCGGACCTCGTGGAGCGCAAGGACTGCCGCCTGGACCGGGTCGGCATCACCGTCCTCGACGAGGCCGACCAGATGGCCGACATGGGGTTCATGCCCCAGGTCACCGAACTCCTGGACCAGGTGCGCCCCGACGGCCAGCGCCTGCTGTTCTCGGCCACCCTGGATCGCAACATCGACCTCCTGGTCCGTCAGTACCTCCATGACCCGGTCGTGCACTCGGTCGACCCCTCGGCGGGCACGGTCACCACGATGGAGCACCACGTGCTGCACGTGCACGGCGCCGACAAGTTCGCCGCCGCCACCGAGATCGCCGCGCGTGACGGACGTGTGCTGATGTTCCTGGACACCAAGCACGCGGTGGACCAGTTCACCAGGCACCTGCTGGGGAGCGGCGTGAAGGCCGCCGCGCTGCACGGCGGCAAGTCCCAGCCCCAGCGCACCCGCACCCTGGCCCAGTTCAAGACCGGTCATGTGACCGTGCTGGTGGCCACCAACGTCGCGGCCCGGGGCATCCACATCGACGACCTCGACCTCGTCGTCAACGTGGACCCGCCCGCCGACCACAAGGACTACCTGCACCGCGGCGGACGTACCGCCCGCGCAGGCGAGTCGGGCAGCGTGGTCACTCTGGTGCTGCCCAACCAGCGCCGGGACATGGTCCGCCTCATGTCCGACGCGGGCATCAGGCCGCAGATCACGCAGGTCCGTTCCGGCGAGGCCGAGCTGAGCCGCATCACCGGCGCCCAGGCTCCCTCCGGTGTCCCGCTCCCCGGCAGCGGAACGTCCACGGAGCGTCCGAAGCGCGGCGGGGCGCCCTTCCGTGGCATGGGTGCCCGCCCCGGGAGGGCAGGCGGAGACTCCCGCAGGTCCGCCGAGGCACGGCAGATCGCCGAGGCCCGCAAGGCCGCCCGGATCCGACGCGGCGCCTAGCCCGCACAGACCGGTCAGGGCCCGGCCCGGCCGCCTTCGGTCCTCCTCGCCGAAGCGGAAGTCCGGCCGGCCCGCCCCTCGCGGGGGCGGGAACCCGGTCGGCTCGCTCTTCGCGGCGCGGAGGTCCGGCCGGCCCGACGTTCACCACGACGGGCCGGCCCACGGTCGTCAGCGGCGCGGACGCTCCAGGGTGAGGAGCAGACCCTCCACCGCGCCGGGCCCGATGCGGCCCTTGACGTCGGCGGAGGTGATCGCCTTCAGGGCCCAGCCGTCCTCGGCGTGCTTGTTGAGGACCTTCTCCAGCTTGTCGCTGTCCAGTGCGTCGCCGATCAGCGACTCCCGGAAGGTGACGACCTTGTACTCGAGTGCGTGCGGGTTGCTCATGGCGGGGGCCTTCCTGCGGATGGACTGGCTGCCGGAACGGCACCAGCCAATCACCGGTCGGCGTCACGGGCCACGGCGGGGGGCGGCTCCGGTCGGGGCGACCGGGTGAAAGGCCGCGACCGGCGACTGCGGGCGGGTGACTGCGGGCGGGTGACAAGGACGCCGTCGGACGCTGCGTTGTTGTGAGCACTCCCCGACAGGGCGCTTCCCGCCGCCCTACGGTCCGCCCATGAAGTCCATGACGTCCCTGAAGGCCATGACGTCCCTGACGTCGCTGCAGACCGTGAAGACGAGCTCCGGCAGAGGCAGGACATGGCGCGGTGCCGCACTGGCGGCGCTGCTGACCGCCGGGGCCCTCACCGGAGCCGTCCCGAACGCCCAGGGGGTCGGCACGCGCGTCGAGACGCCCGTGGCGTCGACGCACCCGGCCGACGGCGTGACCGAGTCGAGGGTGCGGGTGAAGGCGCCGTTGCCGCCGGCCTTCGGCAGACGTCCGGCGGCCTGCGACTGGCTGTCCTATCTGCGCTACCGCTCCGCGGACGGGCCGGCCGCGTCGGCCGACGCCGACCGCATCCTCGTGGCCCAGCCGGGCATCCTGGAAGGCGGCGGAGCATTCGACAGCGTCGCCCGCGGCACCGTGGCCAAGGCCGTCGCGCAGGGGCGGCACATCGAGTTCTGGGCGCTGGACCGGCGCTCCAACTGCCTGGAGGACCGCACCGGCATCGCCTCCGGCGACCAGCACGCGGCCGTCGACTACTACTACCGCGGCCGGGCGGTCGGCGGTCGGACCTTCGACGGGTTCGCCGGCAACGCCGACCTCGGGTGGCTGGCGAAGCTCGGCATCGAGCAGACCGTGCGGGACCAGTACGACCTGCTCGTCGCCGAGTTGCCCGACCGCGGCCTGCGCAGGAGCAAGGTGCTGTGCGGCGGACACTCGCTGGGCGGCGTGATCACCGGGTACTTCGCCGCCGCGGACTTCGACGGCGACCCCGCGACCACGGCGGACGCCGGACAGAACCAGTGCGCCGGCTACTTCGCCCTGGACACGACGGTCTCCATCTCCCTGGACGACCTGAGCGGCAGCATCCCCGACGACGCCGGTGTTCCGGACGTCGGGCTCGGTTACGCCGCGGTGCAGGCGGGACTCGACAGCGGAGTGCTCCCACGCTCGCTGTCCGCGCCGGTCCTGCTCAACCCGGAGACCATGACCCTGCTCGCCATCGCCGGCCTGGGAACCCTGCACGACCCCGACGCCGAGGCGGACCTGCCCGCCTACCTCCCCTCCGGCCTCAACATCGAGGCCACCAACCGGTTCCTGTTCTCGAAGGACGCCGCGGCCTTCCTCACCGGCTCCCCGGCCGTGAGGGACTTCCGGCTCACCAACGCCGCCGTGCTCGGGGCGCTGATGGACGATCAGTCCGTGCCGCTGGCGTTCCTGCAGAGCAGCGTGGGCTTCTTCGACGGCGGCCCGGTCGTGGACAAGGACTTCCCCGCAGCCAACGGCAGTGCGCAGCCGACGCAGCTGTTCGGCGTCGAGTACAAGGCCATCCCCGCGCGGCCGCACGGGCCGCTGTACACCTGGCGGAACTACGACCGCGTCGGTGACGCCGACGATCCCGGGTACCGGTCGGCCGACGGCACACCGTTCACCGGAGCGGGCAAGGAGGTGACCGACATCCGGGAACTGGCCCGCAGCCTGGCGGAGCAGCCGCTGGACTTCACCGAGCAGTACTTCCCGACCAAGCTGGTCTCCGACATCCAGTCGGCCACCTCGCCACAGGTGAAGAGGCTCGTCGTCCATCCCGGCGGGCTGACGGCCAACCCGACGCTCACCGTGCTCGCGGGCGACGGACTGCTCGCCGGCCGCATCCCGGCCGACCTGCATCCCGTGGTGGCCGCCGGCTACCAGCATCTCGACGTGCTGACCGCGGCGCCGGTGCAGAGCGACGGCAGGCCCGAGCCGGTGTCGAGCAGCCTCGCCGCGTTCGCCCGCGCTCCGCGATAGCGGTCGGCGGGGGTGCAGGAGGCTGACGCCGGCGCGGGTCAGGGCTCTGGCGTCGGCCACCGGCCCTCGCACACACGAGGGGCCCGGGCGGCAGCCGTCGCCCCGCGAAGCCCCTCGCACACACGAGGGGCCCGGGCGGCAGCCATCGTCCCTCGAACGCACGGCGCGTCCGGGCGGCAGCCACCGCCACCCCGCACGCACGCACGGACGGGTCCGGGAGGAGAACCTCCCGGACCCGTCCGTGCGCCCGCGTTCCGGCGGGTCAGACCCGGCCGGCGGCGAACGTGACCGCCGCGCCGGCGTCGGAGGTGTAGCCGAGGTGCGCCAGCACGTCGTCCCCGCCGTTCTCGCAGATGGGGTCGCCGTCGGCGCAGAAGTCGATGGTGCGGCTCTGGTAGACGCCGGTGACGCTCTTGCCGAGCGCCCGGATCGGGTTGCCGAACAGCAGGACGGCGGCGACCTTCGGCTCGACGGCCGCGGGGAGGGTCGCCACGATGGGACTGCCCACCACCGCGCCGGCGCTGCTGATGCCGAGTGAGTTGTCGACCACGTTCGCGCCCTGCGAATAGCCGACCAGGAGGAAGCGCTGAGCGGGACAGGCCGCGGCCTGCGCCTTGACGTGGTTCACGAGATCGGCGTTTCCCTGCGCGGCGGAGGTGAGGGAAAGGTCCGCGGGATAGTTCACCGCATAGCTGGAGAGTTTCTTTCCCGTCAGTTTCTTCTGCAGGGCCGAATAGACCGGGTCGCCGACGATCAGGCCGAGCGTGCCCGGCTCGAAGGTGCCGCGAGCTGCCACGACGTCGATGTCCGAGCAGGCGGCCGCGGATGCCGAAGGGGCCGAGGCGGCGGTCAGTCCGACCCCTCCGGCGAGGGAGAGCGCGGCAAGGCACAGGCGAATACGCATGGGGATCCTTGGGGGTGCGGCGCGTTGTGCGCGCCTACGGAAAAGGACAGTCCCGAAGGTATTCGCGTTTCCCTGAGGGGTGTTATGGACGGGAATTCAGAAATCCCGCGTCTTATTGTTCCGAAGTTAGTGTCCGCGCCGCGTCGCCGTGCGCCGCCGTGGAGCGCAGGGCGAGGATCAGGTCCAGCCGGGCGCCGGGGTCGTGCAGGGCGTCGCCGAACAGCTTCTCCAGTTGGCGCAGCCGGTAGCGGACCGTCTGCGGGTGGATGTGCAGCCGGGCGGCCACGTCGGGCACGTTGCTGCCGGTCAGCAGCCAGACCAGCAGCGTCTCTGCCAGCCTGGTCCGCTGTCCCTCGGACACGGCGTCGAGGGGAGCGAGGGCTCGTGCCGCCAGGTGGCCGAGCAGCGGCTCGTCGCTGTGCAGGAGCAGCGTCGACAGATGGTCGGCGCAGCGCACCACGCCCTGCCGGGGCAGCACGCCGCGGCCCATCAGCCCCAGCGCCCGCGTCGCCCAGCGCAGCGAGTGCGCGGCCTCGGCGACCGGGACCGTCGGACCGATCGCCGCCGGACGTCCCCGCAGACCGAGGACGAACGACCGGCCGCCGAAGCGGCCTGCGCCCTCCGGGTCCGGGACCAGCACCCTCGGCGGACGTGACTCCATGTCGACCAGCGCTCCGGGCGCCGCCGGCGGAGGATCCTGTGCGTACTGGTCGGCGCTGGTCGCGAGCACGACGACCGCGACCTGCGAGGGCACCCGCCAGCGTGCGGCGTGCGCCAGCTCCTGCACCGCCTCGGGGGACACCGGCCCCTCGCCCAGCAGCTGGCCGAGCAGGCGCCGACGCCGCCGCTCCAGCTCTCCCGCGCTGTGGCACCGTGCCTCGGCGTATCCGGCGGCGGCCGCCTCCGCGACCTCGTGCACGGTCCTGAACGCCAGTTCGCCGAGGGCGGCCACGGCCGTCGAGTCCAGCCCGACCTCCTCCGCCGTGCGGCTCAGCCGCCGCCAGGCGTGCAGCCCGCCCACGCGCAACGCGGACTGCAGCGCGTCCAGACTGCGTCCCTCGATGGCTTCACCGCGGCCGAGTTCGTAGTACGTCGCGGCGATGGCGGCGTCCTGGCCCCGCGGGTCGGCGATGTGGTCGACGAACAGGGTGAGCGCCTGGACCACGCCGGCTCTGATGTGGCGACCCTGGACCCCGGCGGCCGGCCCCGAGTATTCGGGAACCTGTCTGCGGACCTCTTCCTCCACTTCGTCGGCCACGCCTTCGAGATCGGAGCGCAGCAGCTCGGCGAGGTCCGGCGGGACCGGAGCGGTTCGGGGGCCGACGGGTTCGCCGCGGGGAGCGGGGACAGCCACGACGGACGCTCCTTTCACCCGGAGACGGTTCGCCCACGCACCGGTGCCCGTGGGACGAGAGGGTCGTCCCGTGTTGGACGGACGACCTCTGCGCTCCGTTCCGTGCCCCGGCGGCACCGACATCATTCCGGCACCCCCAGCGCACCGGCGAGCATCGGCCAGGAGGCGGTGAACTCCCGCCGCCAGTAGGTCCAGCTGTGTCCTCCTCCCGGGTAGAAGTGGGTGGTGACGGAGATGCCGAGGAGTGCGAGCGCGCCGGTGAAGCCGTGCGCCGAGGGCCACAGCGTGCTCTCCAGTGCCTCGGGCAGCCAGTCGCCGGCGCCGCCGACCACCCCGCTGCCGCTCGACACGTACAGGGGCGTGCCCCGCAGCCCGGCCGCGCGCGCCCGCGGATTGAAGTCGCGCCAGGTCGGGGCGTTGAGGATCGGGTTGCCCCACAGGGACGGCGGAAGCAGGTTCTCGCGGGCCACGATGGCGTCCACGAGGGTCGGCACCCCGGGGGCCGTGGTGTCGAGGACGCCGCTGTAGGAGGCCGCGGCGGCGAACGCGCCGGGGTGGCGTGCCGCGTGCGCCATCGCCCCGTAGCCCCCGGTGGAGACCCCGGCGACGACCCGCACGCCGGAGGCCCGGTAGTCGCGGGCGAGCAGCGCCGGGACCTCCCGCACCTGGAACGTCTCGTAGTCGGGGCCGCCCCGCCACGCGGACGGGATGCCGGTGGGTCCCGCGTCGGGCATGGCCACGATCAGGTCGCGGCCCTCGGTGAAGGCCTCGATGTCCGTCTCCCGGGTCCAGGACGTGTAGTCGTCGTGAGCGCCGTGCAGCAGATACAGCACGGGGTAGGTCCGCTCGGGCCGGTTGTCGAAGCCGGTGGGCAGGATCAGCCGCAGCGGAGCCCGGCGGCCCAGCGCCGGGGAGGAGACGGAGACGTCGACGGTCCGTGGCCCCGGCAGGGTCGCGGCCCGGCCCGCCGCGGTGACCGTGTCGGTGGCGTGGGCCGTGGTGGTGGCGTGGGCCGTCGCCGTGGCGTGGGCGCCGAACAGGGCGGCCAGTCCTGTGGCCGCCGCGGCTTTGGTGACGGCGCGTCGGGACGTTCCGGCGGTGCGGTGCGGCATGGCGGCTCCTCAGTGAGGTTCGGCGGTTCCGCCCGGCGCGGCGAGCAGCTGCCCCAGGTGGGCGGCGATCTCGTCGACGTGCGGGGGGTCGAGCAGCGACAGGTGGTGCCCCGGGACCGGCACCACTGTCAGATCGGGGCACACGGCGTCCCAGCCGAGGGCCTCGTCGTCGCGTTCGTAGGCCGGGTCGCGCACGGTGTGCGGAGCCGGCTCGGTGGCCCGGTACAGCACCACGCGACCGGCATAACGGCTCGGGCGGTGGGCCTCGCCGATCCTCAGGTCCAGGTAGGAGGCCCGCTGGTGCTCCAGCGCGGCGGACGGCACGTCGGCTGCGGCGCGCAGGGTCCGCAGGACGAGGTCGATGCGCTCGCGGTCGTCGTCCGTCGCCGCCAGCTCGTCGTGGGGCAGCCGCAGACGGACCCCGTAGACGTCTGCGACATGTCGGGCGAACCCCGCGAAGTGCGCGCGGACGCGGTCGGCCCGAGCGGGACCGGGAGGGGGGAGAAGCGGGCGCACCGAGTCGATGAGCACGACCAGGGGCACGGCCCGTCCGGCGTCCGTGAGCAGCCGTGCCGTCTCCTGGGCGAGGAAGCCGCCGAAGGACCAGCCGCCCAGCAGCACGGGCCCCGTGGGGTGGGCGGCGGTGATCGCCTCGGCGTAGCGGCGGGCTTTCTCCGGCACGGTGCCGGCCTCCTCCAGCCGGTTCACGCCCAGCACGGGGCGGACGTCCCCCAGCCGTTGGGCGAGGGTGCGGTAGACGTCGGAGGAACCCCCGGCCGCGTGGAACAGGAAAAGCGGCGGGCGTGGGCCGCCGGGGCGCAAGGGCTGCAAGGGCTGGAAGAGCTGGAAGAGCTGGAAGAGCTGCAAGGGCTGTAAAGGGTGCGGGAGGTGCGGGAGCCGCTGCGGCGAGGAGCTGTCCTCTGACGCGGGCAGGGTTCGCCCGTCCTTTGACGCGGCGCCGCCTTGCCGGACGCGTTCGGCCGCCTCGGCGACGGTGGCGGCGCCGAGCAGGTCGCGCAGCGGCAGCGTGATCCCGAACTCGCGCTCCACGGCGGTGCGGATGCGGACCGCCATCAGCGAGTCCAGACCCAGGTCGGCCAGTACGGTGGCGGGCGTGATCCGGGCCGTCGGATGCCCCGTGACGTCCGCGATGTGACGCCCGAGACGCGCGGCGACGGAGGCGGCGTCGCCTGTCCCCGTGACCTCTGCCGTCTCCCCGATCGCATCCGCGTGCCCGGCCGGTTCAGCCTCCCCGGGAGCGGCCGCGGTAGCGGCAGAGGCAGAGGCAGGGGCAGCGGATGCAGGAGCCGCAGCGGCAGGGGCGGCTGCGGCCCGCGCCGGAGGGTCGGTCCGCTCGACGGGAGCGGCCCACCCGGCGCCCGTGGGCCCATGGGCCGGTCCGGTGTGCCACGCCGGGCGGCTCGCCGCCTGCCCCGAGGCCCGGGGCCGGCCGTCCGTCCACCAGTGCCGGGTGTGCCGCCAGCGCGGCGCGGGCACGTCGACGACGCGACCGTCCGTCGGCGGCGGCAGGGGCAGCCCGGCGGCGTACAGCGAGCCCACCTGGGTGAGGAACGCGGCGCCGCCGTCCGCACCGCGACGCAGGGAGCCCACGGCGAGGGCGCCGGGCACGGTGTCGGCGATGGGCCCCGTCAGGACCGGATGCGGTGAGATCTCGACGAACGCGGTGTGGCCGTCGGCCGCAGCCGCCGCGAGGGCCCGGTCCAGACGCACCGGCCGGCGCAGGTTGGCGGCCCAGTGGACGGCGTCGAACGCGCAGTCGCCGCGCGGGTCGTCGAGGACGGTGGAGTAGACCGGCACCCGCGGGCGCCGCCCCCGGACCTCGGCCAGGGCGTCGGTCAGCTCCGGCAGCAGCGGATCGACCCGGGACGAGTGCCCGGCGCCGGTCACCTGCATGAACCGTGCGACGCGTCCCTCCTCCTCCAGTCGGCGCACCAGCCCGGCGACCGCCGGCTCGTCCCCGGTGACCACCTTCTGCCGGGGCGAGGAGTGGACGGCGATCTGAACGCCGGGGAAGTCCCTCTGCAGGACGACGAGTTCGGTGTCGTCCACCTCGACCACGGCCATCGCGCCGCCCCGCAGCCCGCTCAGCAGCCGGGCCCGCACGGCGATGACCAGGGCGGCCTCCGGCACTTCCAGCGCGCCCGCGCAGACGGCGGCGGCCACCTCGCCCATCGAGTGGCCGATCACCGCGGCCGGTTCCACCCCGTACGAGCGCCACGACTCGGCGAGCGCCACCTGCACCCCGAACAGCACGGGCTGGGCGATCTCCAGGCGGTCCAGGGGGTCTTCGGACGTCAGCCGGTCGTGCAGCGAGAATCCGCAGGCGCCGACGAGCTGCGCGTCGAGTTTCTCCACGGCCGCGGCGAACGCCGGTTCCTCGGCCAGGAGCCGGCGTCCCATGCCGGGCCACTGGCTGCCGTAGCCGGAGAACACCCACACCGGGCCCCGCCCCACGAGATCACGGTCACCGGTCACCGTGTGCGTGTGCGTGTGCGTGTGCGGGCGGTGGTGTGCCAACGCGTCCATGGCATCGGCCAGTTCGTCCGTGTCATGGGCGACCACCGCGGCGCGCACGGGTCCGCGACCGGTGCGTCCGGCGAGCGTACGCGCCACGTCAGCCGGGTGGACCGCCCTCCCCTCGGGCGTGCGGAGCCAGGCGGCCAGCCGGCCCGCGGTGTCCCGGACCCGCTCGGAGTCGACGTCGGACAGCAGATGCAGCCGGGCGGCCGGCTCCTCGACCGGCCGCGGGAGGGCGTCGGTCCGCCATTCCTCCAGCACCGCATGGGCGTTGGCGCCGCTGAAGCCGAAACCCGAGACGCCGGCGACGGCCGTGCCGCCGTAACGGGGCCACGGCTCGGACTCGGTCACCACCCGCAGCCGCGCCTCGCCCACGGCGCTTCCGTGCGCGCAGTGCAGGGACGGCGGGATGAGGTCGTGGTGGAGGGCGAGGACCGTCTTCACCAGCCCGGCGAGCCCCGCCGCGGCCTCCAGATGGCCGAGGTTGCCCTTGACCGAGCCGAGCAGCAGCGGCTGTTCGAGGTCGCGCCCCGGACCCAGCACCGCGTCCAGCGCGCCCGCCTCGATCGGGTCGCCGAGCGGGGTGCCCGTGCCGTGCGCCTCGACGTAGTCGACCTGCCCCGCGACCAGCCCGGCCCGCCTGTACGCGGTCGCCAACAGGGCTTGCTGTGCGGCGGGGTTGGGGGCCAGCAGCCCGTTGGAGCGGCCGTCGGAGTTGACGGCGGTGGCCCGCACGACGGCGAGGACGCGGTCGCCGTCCCGCTCGGCGTCGGAGAGCCGCTTCAGGAGCACGGCGGCGCAGCCCTCGCCGCGGCCGATGCCGTCGGCCGCCGCGGAGAACGGCTTGCAGCGTCCGTCCGCTGCGAGGGCGCCGGCCTGCCCGAACGCGACGCCGACGGCGGGGGACAGGAGCAGGTTGACCCCGGCGGCGATCGCCGTGTCGCTCTCGCCGGAGCGCAGACTGACGCAGGCGTGGTGCAGCGCGACCAGGGAGGACGAGCAGGCCGTGTCGACCGCCATGCTCGGCCCGCGGGTGTCGAGCGTGTAGGCCAGCCGTCCCGCCGTCACACTGAGCGCCGCCCCGGCGGGCGCCCAGGGATCGACGGCCGTCGCGTCGGCGCCGGTCAGTTGTCCGTACTCGGCGGCGCTGACGCCGACGAAGACGCCGGTGGCCGTGCCCGCCAGGGCGGCGGCCGGCACCGCGGCGTGGTCGAGCGTCTCGCGGACGACCTCCAGAAGGATCCGCTGCTGCGGGTCCATCACCGCGGCCTCGCGCGGGGTGATGCGGAAGAAGTCGGCGTCGAACCCGGCGACGTCGTCGAGGTAGCCGCCGTGCGTCGGTGCGTCCTTCGGCGGGAACGCCGTGAAGTCGCGCCAGCGGTCCGCCGGGACCCGCCCGATCGCGTCGACGCCGTCGCACAGCAGCCGCCAGTAGTCGGCCGGCCCGCGCACCCCGCCCGGCAGCCGGCACCCCACCCCGATGACCGCGACGGGCTCGCCGAGCCCCGTCGGGGCAAGGGACGCGGGCGCCACGGGAGCATGCTCTGCGGCGGTGTCTCGCCCTGAGGCGGCCTGCCCCGCGATGTCCTGCCCTGCGGTGGTATGCCCCGCGGTGTCCTGTCCTGCGGTGGTCTGCCCCGTGGTGTCCTGCGCGGCCGTGGCGCACAGGTGCGTCACCAGCGCCTGGGCGGTGGGCGCCTCCCAGAGCAGTGTCGCCGGCAGCTCACGGCCCGTCAGCCGGGACAGCTCCCCGGCCAGCACGACCGCGTCCCGCGACGACATCCCGAGGTCCGCCAGCGGCACGTCCAGCGGCACGTCCGTCGTCACCTTCGCCGGCGCGTCCGTCGGCGTCGGCACGGTCGGCACGGTGTCCGCGGAGCCGCCCTGCCAGGCGGTCACCCGGTCCGTGATCAGCCGGCGCAGCGCCTCCTCGTCGGCGGCCCTCATCCCGCGCTCCGCGGCGCGTAGGCGCCCTCCAGGTAGCGGGTCCGGGTCAGCGCCCGCGACACCTTGCCGCTGGACGTGCGGGGCACTGCGCCCGGGGCGACGAGGACGACGTCGGCGAGGCGCAGCCCGTGCCGGGCGGAGACGGCCGCGCGCACGGCCCGCGCCAGAGCCGGCACGTCGATCTCGTCGAGACGCGAGGTCCGCGCGTGCTCGGCGACGACCACCACCCGCTCGCCCTCGCCGCGCCGGACGCCCGGGACGCCGAAGGCGGCGAGCCGGTCGCGCCGCACGGCCGGGTGCGCGTCCTGGGCGGTTCCCTCCACGTCCTGCGGGTAGTGGTTGCGCCCGTCGACGACGATGAGGTCCTTCAGCCGTCCGGTGACCGTCAACTGCCCCTCCAGCAGGGTCCCCAGGTCGCCGGTGCGCAGCCAGCGGCCCGGGACGCCGGCGAGCCCGGCGCCGAAGACCCGCCGGCTCTGCGGCTCGTTGTTCCAGTAGCCGCGCCCCACGTTGGGGCCCTGCACCCAGATCTCCCCGACCTCCCCGTCGGGCAGGGCCGTGCGGGAGACGGGATCGACGATGCGGACCTGCTGGTCCACCGGAGCGCCGCAGCCGGTCAGCAGCACGGCGTCGGCGTCGTCCGGCCGGGCGGGCAGGGCCTTCCCGGCGGCGAGGGCGTCCCGGTCGAGGGCGAACCGGCGCAACGGCTCGCCGGGGGCGGACGCGCTGACGAAGACGGTGGCCTCGGCGAGCCCGTACGACGGACAGTGGACGTCGGCGGCGAGCCCCTGGGCGGCGAACGCGGCGTGGAAGCGGTCGACGGTGCCGGGCCGCACCGGTTCGCTGCCGTTGACCAGCGCGGCGACGCCGTCCAGCCGGAGGTCCGCCTTCTGCGCGTCGGTGACGGCGGTCGAGCAGTACTCGTAGGCGAAGTTCGGCGCGGCGCTCACCGTGCGCGGATGCGCGGCGAGCAGCCGCAGCCAGCGGGCCGGTTCGTGCAGGAACGCGGCCGGGTCCATGAGCACCGACAGATGACCTCCGACGACCGGCGCCGCGACGCTCAGCACGAGCCCCATGTCGTGGTAGAGCGGCAGCCAGCCCACGCACGTCACCGGGTGTGCGTCGGCGCCGTAGGCGGTGAGCGCCTGACGGGCGTTGGCGACCACGTTGGCGTGGGTGATCTCCACCCCCGCCGGCGCGCGGGTGGAGCCGGAGGTGTACTGCAGATAGGCGGTCGCCCCGGTGTCCCGCGCCAGGGGCGGCGCAGTCGTCGTGGAGCCACCGGTCACCGGGTCCGCGGCGATCACCTGCGCCCGCGACGGCCCGCAGAAGGCCTCCACCTCCGCCAGGACGCGGCCCGAGGTCACCACGACCTCGGGGTGCGCGTCGGCCAGGACGCCGATGAGCCGGTCCGCGTGCCCGGCCAGGCCGGGCGGATACAGCGGAACGGCGACCATCTCCGCGCTCAGCGCCGCGAGGAACGCGGTGACGTAGTCCGTTCCCTGCGGGCACAGCAGCGCCACCCGGGACCCCGGCTCGGCCCGGTCGGCGAGCCGGGCCGCGAGCGCGCGCACCCGCCGGTCCAGGCCCTGCCAGGTCAGGGTGCGGTGCACGCCGCGCGAGCGGGCGTCGGGGTGGTCGACGAAGGTGAACGCCCGGCGGTCGGGGGTGGTTTCGGCCCAGTGCCGCACGTACTCGGGCAGGGTCCGGTACGCGGGTACGAGCGGGGGGCGGCGGCTGTCCATGGGGCGTGGCTCCTCACGACACGGTTCGGCCGGCGGTTCGGGCGGGTCGGGCGGGTCGGGCGGATCGGGCGGATCAGAGCGGGATGTTCCCGTGCCGGCGCTCCGGCATGGGGGCGCGTTTGCCGCGCAGCGCACGCAGCGCGCGGCACAGTTGCGCACGCGTGTCCCGGGGGGCGATGACGGCGTCGACGTATCCGCGCTCGGCGGCGGGGTACGGGGTGCCGTGGACGGACTCGTACGCGGCGACGAGACGGGCCCGCAGCGCCTCGGGGTCGTCGGCGGCGGCCAGTTCACGCCGGTGCAGCACGCCGACGGCGCCTTCCGCGCCCATGACGGCGATCCGCGCCGTGGGCCAGGCCAGGTTGAGATCGGCGCCCAGGTGCTTGGAGCCCATCACCGCGTACCCGCCGCCGTACGCCTTGCGCACGACGACCGTGACCTTCGGCACCGTCGCCTCGGCGTACGCGTACAGCAGCTTGGCGCCGCGCCGGATGATGCCTGCCCGCTCCTGGTGGACGCCGGAGAGATAGCCGGGGACGTCGGCGAAGGTCACCAGCGGGATGCCGAACGCGTCGCAGAACCGTACGAACCGGGCCGCCTTCTCGGAGGCGTCGATGTCGAGGACGCCGGCGGCGTGCAGCGGCTGGTTGGCGACGACGCCGACGCTGGCGCCCTCGAGCCGCGCCAGCGCGCAGACGATGTTCGGCGCGAACAGCTCGTGCACCTCGAGCAGTTCGCCGTCGTCCACGACGGCCCGCAGGATGTCGCGCATGTCGTAGGCCTGCCCGGTCCGGTCGGGCACCGCCTCGTCCAGCGCCGCGCCGCCGGGAGCGGCCCCCGGGGCGTACTCCGGGGGCCGCGCCAGGTTGTTGGACGGCAGGTACGACAGCAGGTCGCGGACGATGTCGAGGGCGTCCTCGTCGTCCTCGGCGAGGAAGTGGGCGTTGCCGTTGACGGAGTTGCTGGCCCGGGCGCCGCCCAGCTCCTCCGCGGTGGTGCGCTCGCCGGTGACCGCCTCGATGACGTCGGGGCCGGTGACGAACATGTGCGAGACGCCGTCCACCATCACGGTGAAGTCGGTGATCGCCGGAGAGTACGCGGCCCCGCCGGCGCAGGGCCCGAGGACGACCGAGATCTGCGGGACGACCCCCGACGCCTTCACGTTGCGGCGCACCAGTTCGGCGTAGAGGGCGAGCGAGGCGACCCCCTCCTGGATGCGGGCGCCGCCGGAGTCGTTGAGCCCGACGACCGGACAACCGGTCTTCAGCGCGAGATCCATCAGGGCCACCGTCTTCTCGCCGAAGGCCTCGCCCATGCTGCCGCCGAAGACCGTCGAGTCCTGCGCGAACACACAGACGGGGCGGCCGTCGACCGTGCCGTACCCGGTGACCACGCCGTCGCCGGCCGGCCGGCGGGCGCCGTCCCCCGTCGACCGGGCCCGGACGAACAGCCCGGTCTCGGTGAAGGAGCCCTGGTCCACGAGCCGTTCGATCCGCTCCCGCGCGCCGAGCGCCCCGCGTCTGCGCGGCGGGACCGCCACCGTCGCGCGCTCCTGACGGTGCGCCAGGTCCGCGATGCGTGCTGTGGTGCCGTCCGCCGAACCGGTCATGGTCGCCTGGGGCGTTGTCGCCTCTCGCGTCACAGCCACCTCCGAAAGTGGATCCCGAATATGGCAGCGACCCCGCGGCGGTCCCCAGCGATCGCCGTTCCGTTTGCGTGAGATGAGTCCCGGCGGACGCGGATTCGTCCTGCCGTGACTAGCAATCGCCGACCGGGGCGCTCCCGGCGCCCGTGGGCCGGGCGCTCCCCGGCATGCGTCCGGCCGCGCCCCGGCCGTTCCCCGCGGCCGGGGCCTGGGATAGGGTCCCTCCGGTTCCGGCTGCCGATCGACGACGCGCCGGCATGGGGAGTGTCAAGGGGGCGGCAGATCAGTGGAATCGCAGGTGGACGACGGCGGATCCGTGGACCTCGACGGCGCGCGGTTGGAGACGATGTCTCTCGAACCGCTTCTGACCCGGGACTACGAGACGCGTCCCTCCCTCGTGTACGAGCGGCTGCGCCAACGCCACGGCCCGGTCGCGCCGGTCGACCTGCTGGGCGTGCCCGCCTGGCTGGTCCTCGGCTACCGCGAGTCGCTCGAGGTGCTCCAGGACGACGCCGCGTGGCCGAAGGGGCTGGAGAACTGGCGGGCCCGCTCGGAGGGCAGGGTGCCGACCGACTGGCCGCTCGGACCGTCCCTCGAGGTCAACCACGTGCTGATCCAGGGCGGCCCCGGCTACCCGGCGTTGCGCACGGCGTGGGACGCGGCGCTCAAGCCGTTCCAGGACCCGCGGCACCCCCAGGCCAAGCGCCTGAAGACGGCCGTCACCGCCTACGCCGACGAGCTGATCGGTCTGGTGGGACAGGCCGGCGGCACGGGCCTGGCGGATCTGTCCGCCCAGTTCGCCCGCCCGCTGCCGCTGATGGTCGCGAGCCGTCTGCTCGGGTTCCCCGGGTCCCAGGGCGACGACGCGCTGATGGACATGTGGCGGGTGCTGGACGCGGGCCCGGACGCCGAACCGGCGCTGGACCGCCTGTTGGCGGCGCTCGCGGAACTGGCGGCGGTGAAGTTGAAGACGCCGGGGGAGGACTTCCCCTCGTACCTGCTGGCGGCGCACCCCGACCTGTCGCTGGACGAGCTGGCCCGTGAGCTGTTCATGCTGCTGGGGATGACCTCCGACCACGTCGGCATCCTCATCTCCAACACCGTGGTCGAGGTCATCTCCGGCGAGGGCGGCGGTGCGCGGGCCAGCCTGTCGGCGGGAATGGTCCGGGAGAGCATGAACCGGGTGGTCATGCGCAAGCCGCCACTGGTCAACTTCGTGCCGCGCTTCGCGGCCGAGGACACTCCGCTGGGCAACCAGGTCATCCGGGCGGGCGACCCGGTGTGGGTCTCGTCCGCGGCGGCCCACGCCGACCCGCTGTTCGCCGGTCATGTGGAGCCCGGCACCACGGTCAGCACGCGGGCGCATCTCGCGTGGGGCGCGGGCCGCCGTCAGTGCCCGGCGCGCGAACTCGCCTCGACGGTCGCGGCGGTCGGCGTGGGCCGGCTCTTCGAGCGGTTCTCCCACCTGGAGCTCGCCTTGCCCGTCGACCAACTGCCTTGGCGTTCCTCGCCGTTCATGCGGGGCCTGCGCTCGCTGCCGGTACGGTACGAACTCGCCGCGACGCCGGGGACGCAAGTGAGCCCGGTCGCGGACCCGGAGCCGTCCGAGCCGACCGCGGTGGACCCGACGCTGCCGGACCCGACGCTGGTGGACCCGGCGATCCGGCAACGCTCGTCGCTCTGGCGCTACTTGACGGGCCTCATCGGCGTGGGCCGCTGAGCCGACGGCGGGCCACCGGCGGCGAGGGCGGCGGGTGGAGCGGGGGGCGGGTGGCCGCCCGGCGGAGCGGCCCTTCAGCCGTCCCGCCGGCGCGGAGAGCCACCCCGCCCTCCCCCGGCGGTCCGGCGGGCCTACTCCGCTGAGGACGGCCGGCCTCAGCCCATGCTCTTCGCCCCGTCGATGGCCTCGCGGATGATGTCCGCGTGCCCGGCGTGCTGGGCGGTCTCGGCGACGATGTGCAGCAGGACGCGGCGAGCGGTCTGTCGCGCGCCCGGCTCGAACCAGGGAGCCGGCGGCAGCGGCTGCTCCGCGTCGAGGTCGGGCAACGTGGCGACCAGTTCGTCCGTGCGGTAGGCCGCCTCCGCGTACTCCTTCAGCACGCCGGTCAGCGTCTCGCCGGGCAGCATCCGGAACTCGGCGGCCCGCGCGGCCCAGTCGTCCTGCGTCATCTTGGTGAAGTCCGGCATCGCCGACGGGCCTTCGAGGATGAAGCCGACCCAGTTCCGCTCGACGGCGGCGAGGTGCTTGATCAGGCCCCCGAGACACAGCTCGCTCACCGTGGTCCGCTGTCCGACCTGCTCGTCGGTGAGGTCACGTGTGGTGAAGCGCAGGAAGTGCCGGCTCTTGGTCAGCGCCGCCAGCAGGTCGGCGCGCTCACCGGTGAGGGACGGGGTGAGGGTGGGGGAGTCGCTCATAGTTCTGTCCTCGGTCGATCGTGTTCCGCGGTCGAGGACCACAGTAGGAGCGATTGAGGTCAGATCCTGACCTAAAACGCCGGGGCGTCCACCTCCCTGCCGGTACCCCACGCAGCCGCGCACAGTGCTCGTTCGACCTCGCCGGTGTAGAGGGCCGAGGCCAGCCACGCGCGGGCGAAACGGCCCGTGTCGGCGTGGAGCAGTCGGCCGAAGGCGTCGCGGGAGCGGTCCGCGGCGGCGGCCCCCAGTTCGTCCAGCAGATCGCCCGCGGTGCCGAGACCCGCACCGCGCAGCCGGGAGCCGTCACCGGTCCCGCCGCCCGGGAAGGCCAGCACTCGGCGGCCCCCGGACACGGTCTGCTGCACGCGCCGGCGCAGCAGGTGCAGCGGAGCCTCGTCCACCGCAGGCGCCGAGGCGGGTGCGGGGAAGACCGTCACGGCGGGCAGGTCGGCGTGGCGGAGACGGTCCAGGCCCAGGTCCACCCGGGCGTCGGACCGGCTCGGGTGTTCGGCGGCGAGCAGCAGCGCGCGGGGGAGAGGTCCCGGGGTGAGCCGGACGACGACCCGCAGGCGGCTGCCGCGGGCGGCGGCCAGCAGACGGAGGTTGTCGCGACATGGCAGGGCCGGGTGGTCGTGCGCCGCGACGAGCCGCAGTGCACGCCCCTCGCAGTCGGCCAGCAGACAGTCGCCCGTCGCCTCCCGGACCGCGCCCGCGAGGGTCACCGTGAGGAACAGCAGGTCACGGCCACCGGCCAGGGCGCCCGCGACCTGCTCGGCGACCGGGACCCGCCACAGCCGGTCGAGCGGTTGCGCACTCCAGTCGGCGCCCGAGGCACGCACCGCCCGCACCCGGGCCCCCGCGCCGAGCCGGCCGGTCGGGGAGACGGTCGCCCCGGACACCGCGAGGCCGGCGCGCGCCAGCTCACGGTGGGTCAGAGCGGTGTCACCGATCCGCACGGTCCGGTCGGCGGCCCCGATCGCCCGGCCGGGCCCGCCGGGGGCCACGTCGGAGACCGTGTACAGGCGGCCCCCGGCGTCGGCGGTCCAGGTGACCGCGCCCGCGTGTCCGGTCGCCGTCAGGACGGGCTCGGAGAAGACGCCGTACAGGCGCAGCGAACCGTCCGGCGTGTACGGCTGTCGTACCGTTCCCCGCAGTTCGGCCAGCGCCGGGCCGCTCGCGGACGGCAGACGGTGTGCCACGGCGAGGACGTCCCGCAGCGCGTCCGCCAGTTCGGGCAGCCGGTAGGCCGGGTCGGCGGAACGGGCCGCGCGCACCCCGGTGACCACGGAGACCGCTGCCGCCGCGGCTCGGGGCAGTCCCGCGAGTCGAGCGGTGTGCGCGGCACGCAGCAACGCCGCCTGGAGCACCGCCCCGGACCCGTCCGTCCCGGCGTCGAGCACGGCGGCCGCCGCGTCGAACACACCTTGTGCGGCCATGAGTTGAGCGGGCGACGGCAGATCGGCGTCGGGCGGCCCGGCGGCGGGCGCGGGCGGGTCGTCGGTGCGGGGCGCGTCGGGGGCGGCGGCCCCGGCCGTCGCGTCCGGCCGCGGTGACCGCCCTTCTCCGGGAGCGCCCTCCTGTGCCGGCCGGGGCTCCTGCCCGGCCGGGGCCGTCGCCACGGCGGCCGGGGCGTCCTGCGCCACCGGCGCGGCGCAGGCCGCCGCCGCGCGGTGCAGACAGTCCGGCGCCAGCAGGCAACCGCAGCGGATGGCGTCGGAGGTGGTCACCATGCCGTTCGGGGCGTGCAGTTCGAGGTCGGTGTCGTCGTCGACGGCGATCCGCACGGTGTCCCCGTCGCGGACCAGCGGACGAGCCGTCAGCTTGGCGATGCCCGCGTCCAGACGCTTGCGCAGCCTCGGCGACAGCGCCTCGACCAGGTCGGCGGTGACAGACGGGGCGACCGGAGGCAACAGGTCCGGGCTCATGCGATCTTCTCCCCTACCCAGCGGGCGAGTTCGAGCGGACTGAGGGCGGCGACGGGCATGCCCGCGGCGACGAGCTGCCCGGCGACGCCCGTCGAGTAGCGCGGCCGGCCCGTGTCGTCGAGACTCGCGCAGCCCAGCACATGGCAGCCCGACCCGACGAGCGCCCGCACCTCGGCGAGCAGCCCGCCGAGAGGACAGCCCTCCTCGAAGTCGCTGACGACCACGACGAGGGTCCGGGACGGCACCGTGACGAGCTCGCGGGCCTGCCGCAGACCCGCCGCGATGTGCGTGCCGCCGCCCACACTGACCTCCAGCAGCAGCGACAGCGGGTCCTCGACGTGGCCCGTGAGGTCGATGACCTCCGTGGAGAACGCCAGGAAGTGCGTCGACAGGGTCGGCACGCCGGCCAGCACCGAGGCCGTCAGCGCGGCCCACACCGTGGACGCCTCCATGGACCCGGAGACGTCCGTCACCAGGATCAGCCGCCAGTCCGCGGCCCGCCGCGCCCGGCTGCGGAACACCGGGCGCTCGGGGACGACCCGTACGACGCCGTCCGGGCCGCGCCGCGCGGTCGTCAGGTTGGCGCGCAGGGTGCGCGGCAGGTCGAGGCCGCCGCCGGGCCGCCGGCTCGGGCGCGGCAGCGTCGTGCCGTGCAGGGCGGGACGCAGCCGGGTCGCCAGTTCCCGCGTCAGCTCCTCGACGAGCCGTCGCACGAGCGGGCGCAGCGCGGCCAGCCGGGCCTCGGGAAGCCCGCCGGCGTGCCGCAGCACCGTGTGCAGCAGTTCCACGGACGGGCGCACGCTGTCCGCGTCCAGCTCCGCGAGGACGTCCTTGCGGCCCGACGCCGCGGCCGCCGCCAGCACCTCCTCCCGGATGCCCGGTCCGAACAGCGCGGCCAGCTCCTGCGACCACTCCCGTGCACCGGGATACGGCGCCTCCCGCCCGCCGCCGGTCCCCGGGCCCGTCAGATCCCCTCTGCTGCCCTCGCCGCGTCCGCTGCCGTACAGCTCGTCCAGGGCCGTCGCCAACGAGCGGGCGGACGCGGGCAGTCGGTCGGCGCGCCGCCCCAGTACGAGCCGCCACCGGTCGTCGGCGGCGAGGCGACGGTCCTCCTCGGGGGACGCGTTCTGGTCGGGGGACATGTTCTCGTCGGGGGCCGTGTCCTCGTCGCCCCCGGCCGACCGGAGTCCGTTTCCGGCGGAGACGGCGTCAGGGACGACAGCCGCGGCCGGCGCTGCGGCGGGCTCCGCGGCGGGCGACGTCCGGACGTCGGCGTCCCGCGCCGGCAGCAGGCCCAGCGTGCGCAGGGCGTCGCGCGCGACCAGGTCCGCCTCGGCCCAGACGGCGAGCGCGGCCGGGTCGACGCCCCGTGTGTCCCCGATGTGCCGGGTGCCGAGGCGCTCCTCGACGGCGGCGAGGAGCCGGTCGCGGGCCGCGGGGCTCAGGGTCTCGAAACCGCCCCGCAACGCCGGAAGCCGGTCCAGGAACTCCCGGTCGGGCAACGCGGCGACCCGGTCGAGCAACGGCGTCAGAGCCGGTTCCGCGGCCTCCAGCAGGGGGCCCGCGGCGGTCAGCAGCCCGCTCAGCCGGGCGGTCAGGGCCGCCCGGGAGCCGGGATCGACGGCTCCGTCCACCCAGGACGCGACCCGGTCGCCGAAGGCGCGCGGGTCCTCCTGTCCGAGCAGCACCCGGACGGCTCCCGCGGCGCCGCGCATCAGGGGCGAGCCGTCGGCGGCCAACCGGGCCAGCGCGTCGGTGAGCCGGACCCCGCCCGACAGGTCGGCCCGGTGCGCGAGTTCCAGCAGCGCGTGGGCGTCGGCCGGATCCTCGGACCCGGTCAGCCCGTCCACCTGACGGACCGCCGCCGAGGTGAGCAGCCCGGCCACGGCGGCCGCCCGCGCCGTCCGCCCCTCGTCGGCGCCGAGCCCCGGCACGTGACCGGCGTGCAGGCGGTCCGACAGGGCGAGACCGGCGAGGAGCTCGGGAAGGGTGCCGGCCTGCGGCAGCACCTCGGCGATGGCGTCCAGCCGCTCGTCCGCGAGCACCGGCAACCCGCACTCCGCGGCCTCCTCGAGCCCCCGAAGGACCTGGGCGGCCGTCGACCCGCCCTCCTCCCGTTCCGTGCGCAGGCGCTCCCGGAGCACGCCCTCGGCGGCCTGGGCCGCGGTGACGCCCCGTACGCCGGCCGCCGTCAGCATGGCCGCCGTCGCCGGCGTCCAGCGCACGTCCCAGCGCGAGGTGAGGGCCTGCGCGCCGCCCGCGCCGACCACCTCCTTCGCCTCCCCGTACGGCACCCCGCACACCGTGAGCCGGCGCAACAGCAGTTCCCGGCGCCGGTCGAGGTCGGACCGCAGCGGGTCGAGCCGCAGATCCCTGGCCGGGTCGGCGCTGTCCTGCGGGCCCGGCAGGCCCAGCGCTGCCGTCTCGGCCTCGACCGCCGGGGCCAGTCCGCAGCGCGGCGCGTCCGGTGCGGGCCGGCCGGTGCGCGACCCGACGAGCACGCGTTCCATCGCCCGTGCGACGGCCCGCCCGCGTCCATAGGGCTCGCCCTGCGCGAGGACCGTCTGCACCGCCTCGACCAGCTCGCCCCGGCCCGGCGCGGGCAGCCCGCGCAGCCGGGCGAGGTCCGAGGCCAGCCGGCTGATCTCGCGCGCGTCCGCCGGCCCCGACGGATGTCCGAGACCGCGCAGCTCCGCGCAGATCCTCACCGCGACCCGGACCAGCGCCTCCTCCAGCGCCGCCGGATCGCCCGCAGCCCGCAGCACCGTCTCCTGCCACTGCGGATCCCGGATTCCCGCCGGGTACCCGGACCGTTCGTCGAGGAGGGCGTAGGCGTACGGGATGAGCGAGGTGATCCAGGCGCCCGCCCGCCCGGCCGTGTCGCCGCCGCGGCCGCCGTCCGTGGAAGGGGACGCGTCGCCCCGCCCGGCCCCGGCCCCCCGCTGCTGCGTCGGCCCGTCCGTGTCCCCGCCCGCGTCGGCGAGGGCTACTCCGGTCAACGCCGGCGCGTGGAAGGCGCCGACGACCACTGCGGCCCGCTCGCCGTGCACGGTGGCCTCGGAGATCCGCGAGCGCATCCACCGCTCCCGCCGCAGGTCCAGCTCCGGAACCCCGCCGCCGGCGGCGGCCTCCTCGCGCAGCGCCCACCCCGTCAGCAGGGCCGCCCGGCGCAGCGCCTCCGGCGGCGAGCCCGGCGCGGCCGCCTCGACGAGCCGGTCCCACAGATCGTCCCCGGGGCGGCCGGTGAGTCCGGCCCGCAGCGCGCCGGTCAGCCCGAGGGCCTCGCCCTGCGCCGCGCCGCCGCGCCCCGCGCCCCACGCCCGGTCCGCGAGCGGCAGATCGCAGGCGATCAGGGGGACGCCGTGCCGGGCGGCCCAGCGCACGGCGGCCAGCTCCGGCGAGAAGTCGGCGAACGGGTAGAACGCCGGGCCCGCGCCGCCCCGTCCGTCGCCGGGTGCGGCGGCGAGCGCGACGGGGGCCCGCGTCTCCTCGTGCCCCAGCCAGCCCAGCCACTCCTGCATCTCCGCGGGCAGTTCGACGAGCACCACGTCCGGCCGGGCCTCGTCCAGCAGTGCGGGCACGGCGGCGGCCAGCGAGGGCGCGTGGTGCCGGACGCCGATGAGACAGGGCCCGGCGGAGTCGGTGAGGACGGCGAGAGCCTCGTCGGGGGTGGCGAGACCGCCGAGAGGACTGAGAGGACTGGTGGGGCTGAGAGGACTGGTGGGAGTGAGGTGACTGAGGGAGCCGGGGGAGTCCGGCAGGTCTGAGGGCTCCGGGAGGTCCGTGGTGGGGTGGAGGGACACGGTCGTCAGCCCTCCAGGACCGTGCGCAGGTCCCACAGGGTGCGCCAGGTGGCGGACCCCTGCTCGGCCCGGCGTCGGACGGGCCCGTCCCAGTAGCCCCGCAGCCGGGCCGCGTCGGCCGGGTCGTCCTTGCGCACCACGCCCAGCAGATGGCCCGGCAGCAGGCCCAGCACGTCGCGGTCCCCGGGGAAGTAGGCCGCGGCGAGGGCCAGCGCGCCCGCGACGGACACCGCCTCGGCGGTGCTCATCACGGTGGACGGCCGCTCCACCTCCCAGCCCTCCGCCGACCGCCCCTCCCGCAGGTCGCGGAAGGCGGTGACCAGCGCCTCCAGCACCGCGTCGTCGACCTGGAAGGGCGCGCCCGCCCGCTCCACCGAGGCTCGCGCCTGGCTGCGCACCAGCGCGGTCTCCGCGTCGAGGTCCGGGATCGGGCCGACCGTCTCGAAGTTGAAGCGGCGCTTGAGGGCCGCCGACATCTCCGACACGCCCTTGTCCCGCAGGTTGGCCGTGGCGATGAGGTTGAAGCCGGGCGCGGCGTGCGCCAACGCGCCGTCGGTGCCCGCCAGTTCGGGAACGGCCATGCGCCGCTCGGACAACAGGGAGACCAGCGAGTCCTGCACCTCGGGCAGACACCGCGTGACCTCCTCGACGCGCGCGATGGCTCCCCGGGACATGGCGGTCAGCACCGGCGACGGCACCAGCGCCTGCCTGCTCGGTCCCTGCGCCAGCAACAGGGCGTAATTCCAGCCGTACTTGAGCTGGTCCTCCGTGGTGCCCGCGGTGCCCTGCACGACCAGGCCGCTGGTGCCGCACACGGCGGTGGACAGCAGCTCGGACAGCATCGACTTGGCGGTGCCCGGCTCACCGACGAGCAGCAGCCCGCGCTCGCCGGCGAGCGTCACCACGCACCGTTCGACCAGCGCGCGGTCGCCGACGAACTTGCCCTCCACCGTCATCCGGCGCGGCACCCCTTCGGGGGTCTCCGCGTCGTCCGGGAGCTTCAGGGCACGCCCCGCGCTGCCCATGACGAACGTGACCACCGCACGCGGGGTGAGCCGCCAGGCGGGCGGCCGCGGCCCGTCGTCGTACGCGGCGAGGAAGGCCAGCTCGGCGGCGTACCGGTCCTCGGGCGGGACGATCTGGCGGACCGGGTCGGCGGACGGGGCGGGGGAGGACGGGGCGGTGACGGTCATCGGCTCGCGCTCTTCCAGGGGGGACGGGACGGTGGTCATCGGCGGCGGCCCTTGCGGGTGGCGCGGGTGGTGAGCTCCTCGTAGGCCGGGGCGTCACCGGAGCGGACGCGTTCCCACGCGCGTGCGAACAGCTCGGGCACCGGCACCAGCGGCACGGCGCGCCCGTAGGCGGGAATCGGGAAGAGCCCCTTCTTCCACGACTCCACCGGCAGTGCCGGGGACTTGAGGTCCAGCCAGCCGCAGGGCAGGAACAACGTGCGCCCGGCGCGCGCCCGCTTGGCCTCGACGACCAGACCGCTCGCCGCGAGTTCGGCGCGGGCCCGCTTCGTCCGGGCCGGTTTCCATCCGGTCCAGCGGACGCAGTTGCGGTCCGTGGGGTCCGGCAGTGCCAGCAGTTGGAGGTAGAGCGCCGCCGCGTCCTCGCCCAGCCCGTGGTGTGCCGTGACCTCGGCGACCAGCTCGGGCACGACGAGGAGCGGATCCTGGGCGTACCCGGCAGCCCCCGCGGGGTCGGCGCCGGCCGTGACCGCGCGGGTGAGCTCCTCGTCGAGGAGCGTCCGCAGCGCCCGCATGCCATGCCCGCGGCCCTCGCCGACGAGTCCTTCCATCAGGCCGAACACCGGGTCGTCGGGGGTGCGCAGCGCGCCCGACCTGACCAGCACGGTCTCCCGTTCGCCGTACCACGGGCGCAGCACCAGCGCTTCGCCCGCGTGCGTGAGACCGTGCGCGTCGGCGCCCCCCACGGCGGGCAGCCCGTACGCCTTGCGCAGTTCGGCCGCGGCCGAGGCGCCGGTGTCCGTCCATGCGACGTCCAGGTCGAGCAGCAGCTCCGGATCGGCGAAGCGGCGGCGCAGCGCGGCGAGCGCCTCCGGCAGGAGCATCCGCAGCGGGTGCCCGTACGGCAGGGAGTAGGCGAGGCCGGCCAGCGCGGCCACGGCGCGGGTCAGCTCGCTGCGGCCTGGCAGCGCCGCCGGGTCCTCCGCCACGAGGTTGCCGTCCTTGTCCGGCCGCTGGACGGTGGTGCGGCTGATCCAGGGGGTGCGCCCCGGGTTGAGGACCTCCTCCACGGAGGCGGTGGGCAGCCCGGCGAGCGAGAGCTCCCCGGCGAGGTCCTCCGGCAGCCGGACGACTCCGCCGAGCCGCTCGGCCCACTCCCGGCCGGCCGCCTCCGTGTCCGGTCCGGCCGTCCACAGGTCGCCGGGGTTCACCGGCAGCAGCGCGCCGACCAGAGCCAGCCGGTCGGCCGCCCCGATCGAGGACAACAGGGCATCCCCGAGCTCCTTCTGACGTGGCTTCAGGCAGGTAGCGGCGATCACCTCCGCCGTGAGCTGCGCAGGCCGGCCTGCGATCAGCAGAGCCGCCTGCATCGCTCCGAGCCCCCCGCCCGTCGCGTCGGCGAGCGCGTCGGGCGCCCCGGGCTGCCAGGGCGCCGGGCCCTTGTCCCGGACGAGTGCGGTGACCGCGCTCAACGCCCCGGCGGGGAACACCGCCGGGTGCGCGGTCTCCTGCGTCAGGGTGAAGTGGGCGATCGCGCCGAAGACGCCGGCCGGGTCGTGGTCCAGGGCGAGCCAGTACACCCGTCCGGCCTGCCGGTCGACGCTCTGACAGCCGAGCACGACGACGGTGCGGCCGTCGCGGCGCAGCACCTGCCCCACCCGCTCCTGTTTCTCGTGCGGTTCGCTCAGCACGACCTCGCGCAGGGCGCCGCCGGTGGCGGCGAGCGGCCCGTCCGCCACCGCCTCGCACAGCAGGAGCAGCGCCTCGCGGTGCGGCTCGGTCACCGTCGGCGAGGCGGCGCGGTAGGCGAGCGGTCGCAGCACGTCCAGCAACGGCGTCCACATCAGGCCGATGCCGGGAACGGTGAACTCGTCGCTGCGCCACCCGTCGGCGGCGCCGGTGGACCGGCAGGACTCGCCCAGCGGTGTGCCGTCGGCGGGGTTCCCGGACAGCACGTGGTTGAGGGAGCGGATCTGTCGCAGTGCGCTCCAGCGCACCTCGCCGCCCCACCAGCCGTGCGTGTGGGCGAGCCCGGCCGTGGCCTCGCGCAGTGTGTGGTCGTCCCCGTGCTCGGGCGCGAGGTCGGCGTACATGCCGAGGACGCGTCGGCTCTGCGCCTTCGGCCGGTCGGCCGGCGGCGTCACGAAGGAGGCGGTCGACTCCGCGAGTCGCAGCACCGCGCGTACCAGCGCGGCGACGCCCGTGACGATCCCGGGGTCGTCGAGCGAGGGCAGGCCGGCGGACACGACCTGCCGGAGGACCTCGTCGGCGGACGGGACGACGGCCCGGGCGTCCGTGGTTCCGTCGACCGCCCCGGCCGCCGCCAGCGTCTCCCGCCGTCGCGCCAGCGCCTCGGTCGCGGCCCGTACCAGGCCGGCCGCCTGCTCGTCGGTCAGCGCGCGCAGCACGGCCGACGCGGCCTCGTCGCGTGGACGCAGCGCGTGCCAGAAGTCGACCGGCGGGACGAACCGGGTGCCGGCGGCGAACTCGCCGCCGCGCTCCATCGGCGTCACCCGGCCGAGTTCGCCCGCCGCCGACGGATCGTCACCCGCGTACAGGGCGATCTGCCGGTGCAGGCCGACGGCCACCGGCTCGGCGCCGCCCGGCAGGCGCAGCGCGCCGAGCAGTTCGCCGGGCGCCCGGCCGTCGGCCCGGGCAAGGGCCACCGTCCGGCCGTCCGGCGTGCCGGCGACCGTGCGTGCCTCGGTGCCCTCGCCCTCGGTGCGCACCCAGCGCCCGAGCACCGTGCCGTCCGTGCCGAACGGGCTCTGCTCCAGGCCCGGTCGGAGCGGCAGCACCTGGCACTGCTCCTGGCGCAGCGTCGCGTCCTCCCGGATGCCGGACTGCAGGAACGCGGGCAGCGAGGCACGCCCGTGCGTGCCGCTCGCCGGGTCGTACTCGAGCCACACCTGCCGGCGGCCCTCCCTGCCCTGGCGCCACAGGGAGACGCCGTCGCAGAGGACACGCCGGCCCGCCGGCAGGACGGTGTCGCCGGCGTGCAGGGTGCGCCCGCCGGTGGCCCGGCCGCCGCCCGGCAGCGGGATCGAGGGGGCGCCCGCGTCGGAGCCGCCGTACCAGTAGTGGGGGATCTGCTCGCCGCCGAGCGGGAACACGTCGGCCGGGCGGGCGGACCAGTACCCGAACTGCTTGCCGTCCTGCCGCCACATCACCAGCAGTTCGCCGTCCGTGTAGCGGAACGCCGGGCGCTGCCAGCGGTCCGGCTCGACGGGCAGCCGCAGGTCGTGCTCGAGCAGGATCTCCTGCGGGCCGACGACGAACACCTTGTGCTCGCGGGAGACGATCAGCGCGGGCCACGCCTCGTGGACGGTCATCGGGTTGTCGTGGTCGCGGCCGGACCTGGTCTCGGCGTCGAGCCGGCGCAGCGCCTCGTCGAGCGCGGGCCAGCCCAGTTCGTCGAGGATGCCGGCGCGCAGCGTGTGGCCGAGCAGGGGGGCGACCTCGTGGGCGGCGACCGCGGCCACCGCCGCCGGGCTCACCCGGGCGGCCACCGCCCGGAAGGGGCGCAGGCGTTCCAGGGCGGCCCGCGCGGCGGGCAGGCCGACCGCCGCCGTCAGTTCCCCGGCCGCGTCCTCCAGCCACTCGCGCAGGACGTCACCGAGGACGGGGTGCGCGGCCAGACCGTCCAGCACCCCGTCGGCGAGCCGGTGGTCCTTGACGGTGCCGATGTCGGCGTACAGCAGCCGCCGCAGGCGCGGGTCGGCCGCCATCGCCGTCAGGTCGCGCCGCCCGGGACCGGGCCTGCCGATCCAGCCGTCCAGGGAGAGGAAGACGACCTCGTCCGGGCCGGGCAGCGTCAGCGGCACGCCCTGCGCCGCGCACAGGTCCAGCAGGTCCACGTCGGCGCCGGACCGCCAGCGACCCGTGCACAGGTCCACGGGACGGCCCTGCTCACGCAGGTGCGGCGCCATCCGCTCGACGAGGGCGAGGGTCGCCGGGGAGCGGTCGCCGACGTTCCCGCCGTGCTTGCGGTGCAGCGCCCACCGGCCGAGCCAGTCCGCTGCGTCGACCCCGGCCGCCTCCTCGCCGGTGAGGAGCCGGTCGGCCCCGCACTCCACGAGCAGCGCCAGCCAGAACTCGTCGTCCTCGACCGAGCGGCCCAGGCCGGCCGGCATGATCTCCAGCAGGCGCCCGCGTACCTCGGGCCGCTGCCCGGCGAGGGCGGCGAGCGTCGGCCGGTAGGCGTTCCAGAAGGACGCGGGGGCACGGACCGCCGCGGGCGACGCGAGCAGGTCGGCGACCAGGGCGCATTCCTCGCCCACCCGGTCGAGACCGGCGGCCTTGATCAGTTGGCGCGCGTCCTGCGGCAGTGAGGCGTAGGGCGGCATGCCGGCCGCGCAGCGCTCCACGGTCAACTGCCGGAACTGCGCCCAGGCCGCGGCCGGATCGAGCCGTGCGGCGAGCGCCTTGACGTGCTCCTTCAGCGCCTTGACGGTCAGCGCCCCCGCGAAGGCGAACTCCAGGAACACGGCCCGCTGCCGCTCCTCGTCGACCGCCAGCGCGTGCACCCGCTCCGCCTCGCGGGCCTTGCCGAAGAACGCGGAGGCGTACGTCGTGTTCTCGTACTGCAGGAAGACGCGGGCCGCCTGCTCGTAGAAAGTGGGCAGGAAGTGCGGCACGGCCCGGCCGAGCCGGGCGCCGAGCTCCTCGAAGCCGTCCTTGGCGGTGCCGGGACGGGACTTGGCCTGCCGGGCGAGCCGCTCGACGTCCTTGACCAGCGCCAGTGCGTGGTGCCCGTTCGCCGGGTCGTTGACCAGCGCCCAGGCGGGGAAGCCGAGCGTCTCCCGGCGCACCTGACCGACCCCGGGCGTCTCCGCCCGGCGGGTCAGCCCGAGGAAGTCCAGAGCCAGGTCCTCGGCGTCGCCGAGGGTGTCCGGCACGAGCCGTACGACCGGCCGGTCACCCAGGGCGGGATGGGTGTACGAGCGGACCGTGAGGGTGTCGGCGTCCTCCCGGCTCGTGGTGCCCGGGGGCAGGACGGCGCCGGCGTCGAGGAGTGCGGCCGCGGTGGCCTCGTCGTAGGTCGTCATGCCGCCCGCTCCTCGTCCTCGACGTCGCGGCCCGCGTACAGCGCGGCCGCCATCCGCATGCCCTCCGACCAGGCCACCGGCCCGACCTGACCGAGTTTGAGCACCCGGCCTGCGGAGTCGGTGAACACGAGGGGGCCGGTCTCCGCCTCCTCGTAGCCCTCGTAGTCGCCGACCCACACCCGGGCTTCGACGGTCCGGCCGTCCTCCAGCACGGAACAGACGGCGTGACCGCCGCGCACGCGGTAGCCGAGCTGGGTGACCCGGCCGTGCAGGAACCGCTGCTCCTTGAAGGCGCCGCCCGCGTACTCCTCGACGGCCGTGTCCTGCGCGTCGAGCGCGGCGGGCCGCTTCCACACCTCGCGGAAGAGCTGCTGGGCGCGCTGCTCGACGCCGAGTTCGACGGCGAACTCCCGCAGCTCCTCGAGGTCGTCGAGGAGCACGGGGTGCGGGAGCCGGACCAGGTCGGGGAGGAGGCGCACGGTGTCGCCGTCGAGGTCGACCAGACCGAGGCCGCGCTCCAGGTCGGCGTCCCGCAGGAACCCGGCGACCTCGCCGTCGGCCCCGGTGACGACCAGGTCACGCAGGGCGGACCGCCACGCCGGGTCGGGCCACACCCGCGCGACGACCGCGAACGGAACCGGAAGCGAACGCACCATCCAGCGCTCGACGTCGGCCAGGCACCGGCGTTCGTGCCGTTCCAGCCACTCGGTGAGCTGGCGCAGCCCCACCACCGCCGAATCGTCGGCGATCTTCGGCGGCACGGACTTCAAGCGGCGTCCGGCCGCGTTGCGGCACACCACCTTGCCGTCCTCGAGGGCGACTTCGTAGTCGCCGGCCGACACCCACCCCATGCGTGCCTCCCGCACCCGCAGTGATCAAGTGACGGGAACTGTAGAGGAGGCCACTGACAACGGGCCCGTACGGGCGGCAACCTGGGGAAAGAGCCCGAGAGGGGGCTTGCGGGCAGTCGGGTCAGCCCTCGACCCAGCCGTGGTTCTTGGCGAACTGCGCCAGCCCGGTGCGGACCTGCACGATCTGCTCGCCGGTGAGCGAGGGCGCCGCCGTCAGCAGGGCCTCGGTCACGTCCCGCACGAACTCGTCCGTGCTGAGGACGTCGCACAGGACGTCGTCGTCGGCGGCGAGCGGCTTGCCGTCCTCGCCCCGCGCGAGCCGCACCCCGGACGCCTTGGGGCCGCGGTCGCCGTCCTCGATCTCGAACTCCACCACGATGCCCCGGCGCACCTGGGACTCGGGCATCAACATGTCGTTGACGTGCAGGAAGACATCCTCCCCGCCGTCGTCGGGAGCGATGAACCCGTAACCCCGCTGACTGTCGAAGCGCACCACACGACCAGCAACCATCCCAACCCCCAGCAACATCGAAACACCCACGTCGGTGAACCTGCCCAGATGGTAGTCACAGCGACGGCGCGGGGGCGAGGCTCGGTGACGAGAAGTGGGGCGTCAGTCCTCGGCCCGCTCGGCGTCCCGCTTCTTGAGGCGCGCGGTCTCCTTGCGGACGTCGGCCTGCGTGGCGCGCTCCTTCTCCAGCCACTGCGGCTTCGCTTCCTTCAGCGCGTCGATCTGCTCGGAGGTCAGCGCTTCCGTCACCCCGCCCCGGGCCAGGCCCGCGATGGACACGCCCAGCTTGGCCGCGACCACCGGACGCGGGTGCGGACCGTTCTCGCGCAGCTTCACCAGCCACTCGGGCGGGTTCGCCTGCAGCTCGTTCAGCTCGGTGCGCGAGACGTCGCCCTCCTGGAACTCGGCGGGCGTGGCGGGGAGGTACACACCCAGTTTCTTCGCCGCGGTGGCGGCCTTCATCGTCTGGGTGCTCGCTTGCGACTTCATGCGGTCCAGGGTATCGGCCGCCGACGAGGACGCCGACCACGGGCGGTGACCACAGCCGGTAACCTGGCGGGATGACCGACTCGGCGGACTCCCCCTCGTTCCGGCTCGCGTACGTCCCCGGAGTGACGCCCGCCAAGTGGGTGCGGATCTGGCAGGAGCGCCTGCCCGACGTCCCCCTCACCCTTCTCCAGGTCACCGCCGCCGAGGCCGGCGACGCCCTGCGCGAGGGTGTCGCCGACGCGGCCCTGGTGCGCCTTCCCGTCGACCGGACGGTGCTCAGCGCGATCCCTCTCTACACGGAGACGACCGTCGTCGTGGTCCCCAAGGACCACGTGATCACCGCCGCCGAGGAGATCACCCTGGACGACCTCGCCGACGAGGTGGTCGTGCATCCCCTCGACGACGTCCTCGGCTGGGACCGGCCGCCCGGCGAGGCTGCGTTCGAACGCCCCGCGACCACCGAGGACGCGATCGAGCTGGTCGCGGCGGACATCGGCGTCCTGGTCGTGCCGCAGTCCCTGGCCCGCCTGCATCACCGCCGCGACCTGACCTACCGCACGGTCGTCGACGCCCCCGGGTCGGAGGTCGCGCTCGCCTGGCCCGAGGACGCGACCACCGACCTGGTCGAGGACTTCATCGGGATCGTCCGTGGCCGCACGGTCAACAGCACGCGCGGGCGAGCCCAGCCGACCCCGGCGAAGGAGCGTCAGCCGCGCAAGCCGCAGCCGGGGGGCGCACCCCGCAAGTCCGGCGGGGGAGCCGGCGGTGCCCGTGGCCGCAGCGGCGGCGCGAAGGGCGCAGGCGGCGGCAGGAGCGGCGGCGGCACGAAGGGCGGCGCCGGCCGGCGCGGCACCGGCGGCGGCAAGCCCCGCCGCCGCTCCTAGAGCGCCCGGGCCCGGCCGCACACCGGGGTCGCGTAACGCCCCGTGCGGATCGCCGTGTCCCGTCGGCGCGGCCGAGCAGGGACGCGTGCGGGACGCGACGGTGACCGCACGGGCACGGCGCAGACGGCTACCTCGCGGCCGTCCGCCCGATCGACTGCACCAGCGGCAGGAGCCGGTGCGGCACGCGTTCGCGCAGAGCCACCTCGGTGCGGGTGCGGACCACCCCGGGCAGGCTGATCAACTTCTGGATCACGTCCTCGAGGTGCGCGTTGTCCCGGGCGACGACCCGGGTGATCAGGTCGCCGCCGCCGGTGATCGAGAAGGCCTCGACGATCTCGGGCACGGCGGCCAGCGCGTCGCCCACGTCGTCGAGGTGGCCCTGGGTGACCTCGATGTGCACGAAGGCGAGGACCGGGTGCCCCAGCGCGGCGGCGGAGAGAGTGGGTCCCGTGCCGGTGATCACGCCGTCCCGCTCCAGCCGGTCGAGGCGCGCCTGCAGCGTGCCGCGGGCGACGCCGAGCAGGCGGGCGTACTCGCGCACGCTGGTCCGCGGCTGTTCGATGAGCAGCCGCAGGATGCGGGTGTCCAGCTCGTCCACGGCCATGTGGTCGCCCGGTCCCTTCGTGCACACACGGATCAGCGACGACAGTACCAACGGCCCGGCGGACCGCGACCCGGCGGCTCGCGACGACCCTGCCGCACCCGGCGGCCGGGACGGGAGGCGGGACCGCGTGGCCGAACGAGTGGACCGTTGGCCGGCCCGCGGCCTCGGCGGACCCGGCACGACTGTGCCATTGGCGCAGTGTTCCGGACGCCGGTTGAACCATTCGCCCCTCTGATGTTGAGATGACCCCGTCGATGGCGCTGCGGACTCCGCGGCGCCTTTTCCGTGTCGTCGGCGTCGGCGCATTCGGGTGGGGAAAGGGCGGGGCAGCTTGCTGAAGAGGGCTTTCGTGGCGCCGGATCCGGGGCGGGTACGGCTGCGGTTCGCCTCCCGGGCCGTGCTCGGCGTCGGGCTCGCCGTCGCCCTGTGCGGAGCGGCCGGGCACACCCTGACGGCTGCCGTCACGGGAGGGCTGGCCGCGCTGCTGGCCCTGTTCACGGTGACCGACCCGACCGTGCGCGGTCAGGCCGTGACGACGGCGCTGCTGCCCGTCGTCGGGCTGCCGGTGCTCACCCTCGCGGCTGTCCTGCACGACCTCCCCCTCGCCCGTGACCTGGCCTTCCTCGCCGTCGTGGGCGCCGGGGCCTACGCGCGTCGGTGGGGCCCGCGCGGACACGCGCTCGGGGTGTTCGCCTTCATGACCTACTTCGCCGCGCAGTTCCTCCACACGGTCCCCGCCCGGCTGCCGGAGCTCTGCGCGGCCGTGCTGCTGTCGCTGGCCGCCTCGTCCGCGGTGCGGTTCGGGGCGTGGTGCTACGAGCGGCGCTCGCCCGCTCCGCCGGCCGTCGCTCCGCCGGCCGGCGGCCGCGGGCTCGCGCGCGTCACGACCCGGCAGGCCGTCCAGGCGACCGTGGGCGCCGCGCTCGCCCTGTTCGTCGGGCAGTCGCTCTCCGACCAGCGGTGGTACTGGGCCGTGGGCGCGACCTGGTGGGTGTTCGTGAACACCGCCTCGCGCGGGGAGACGCTGGTGCGCGGGTTCCGGCGGTTCCTCGGGACCGTCCTCGGGATCGCGCTGGGACTCGTGGTCGCCGTACCGCTGCACGGAGAGCCCGTGGCGTCCGCCGCGGTCGTCGGCGTCGGCGTCTTCGGGATCTTCTACACGGCCGCCGTCTCCTACACGTGGATGATGCTCTCCGTCACGGTCATGGCCAGTGCCCTGTACGGGCTGCTGGGCCTGCTCGACCCGGCGCTGCTCGCCCTGCGGGCGGCCGAGACGGCGGTGGGCGCGCTGGGCGCCGTCCTGGCGGTGCTGCTGGTGCTCCCGGTGACGACGCACTCCGTCACCGACGCGTGGGTCGAACGCGCGCTGCGCTGCGTGCACGCCTGCACGGCCGAGGCGGCCGCGCGGCTCGCGGGCGCGGCGACCGCGGACCCGTCCCGGCGCGTGGCCGAACTCGAACAGATCCTGGCCCGCGTCCGGATGTCGCTGGCCCCGCTCGTGCATCCGCTCAGCCCCCTGCGCGCCCGCAAGGACCGGGCCCGGAACGTGCTCGCGCTCCTCGACGACTGCGCCCGCGAGGTGCGCGGCCTCGCCGCGGTCGCCGCGGACCCGCAGGCCTCGCACGACGCCCGGCTCGTCGCCGCGTGCCGGCGGGTGGAGGCCGCGGTCGAGGCGCTCACCGTCCCGGCGGCTGCCGGGAGTCGCCCCACGGCGAACGGCGTCGCCCCGTCCGCCGCGCCGGCCGAGCCGGTCCTGGCCCACCTGCACGCCCTGGAACGCGCGCTCCTCGAACTCGCCGTCCCCCTGCGCCGCACCGGCCACGTTCCGGCCGGCGCCTGACACGCGCGAGCTCACGGCCGGCGGCGGGTGCGGGCCGGCGCGGCGCCGGAGGCTGCGACGGGCCCCGCGAGGGCGGCATCGCGGGCTGCGCTCAGCACGCCTGGTCTAGACCGCTGGTGATCGACTGCTACCGTCACCCCCGAGCGGCAGCGTCAGCAGCGACAGCGGCGACCCGGGAGGCGACAGCGGTGGCAGACCTCGGCGGAAGACGACGGCGGGCGTTCATCGGCTCGTTCACGGCGGCGGGAGGGCCCGGCATCGTGGTCGCCGACGTGGACCGGGCCAGTGGCGCCCTGACCCTCGTGAGCAGCGTGAACGGCGTCCCGGACCCCTCCTACCTGGCCCTGTCGCCCACCGGCGGGACGCTGTACGCGGTGAGCGAGACGACGGACGGCGCGGTGGCCGCGTACCGGGTGACGGGCGACGTGCCCGAACAGGCCGGGCCACCGGTGCCGGTCGGCGGCAGCGGACCCACCCACCTCAGCGTGTTCGACGGCCACGTCCTGACCGCCAACTACGGCTCCGGGAGCGTCACCGCCGTCCCGGTCAGGGCCGACGGCACTCTCGCCCGCGTCGCCTCCGGCATCCTGCGCCACACCGGCTCGGGCCCGCACACGCGGCGCCAGCAGGCCCCGCACGCCCATCATGTGCAGCCCGACCCGAGCGGCCGGTGGGCGGTCAGCGTGGACCTCGGCACCGACTCGGTGCGGGTCTGCGCGCTGCGTGACGGCGCACCCGTCCTGCACCGGGAGCACGCCCTGCGCCCCGGGTCGGGGCCGCGCCACCTGGCCTTCCACCCGGCGGGCCGGCACGCCTACGTCGTCAACGAACTCACGCCGACCGTCACCGTCTGCCGCTGGGACGCGGCGGAGGGCTCCCTCAAGCCGCTGGCCGAGGCCGCCGTGCTGCCCGGCGCGCCGACCGGGGACGCCTACCCCTCGGGCCTCGTCGTCTCGCCCGACGGCCGCTTCGTGTGGGTCGCCACCCGTGGCGAGGACGTGCTCTCGGTGTTCGCCGTCGAAGCCGAGGGCGAGGTGCTGCGCCTGGTCGGGACGGTGCCCTGTCACGGGCGGTGGCCGCGGGCCGTCGCCCTCGCCGACGCCGGAGACTTCCTGTACGTCGCCAACGAGCGCTCCGGCGACGTCACCTGGTTCACCCTGGACCCGACGACCGGCCTGCCTCGCCGCGCGGGCTCCGTCGCGGTCCCCGCCGCGTCCTGCGTCGTCCTCGGCTGACCGGTCCTCGGCCGCCCCGGTCCCGCGCCGCACCGGCCCCGCGCTGTCTCGTTCGGCGCGCTGCCTCGTCGTGCGCCGCCCCGGTCCTCGGCTCACCCGTCTCCGCCTCGGCCCGCATGCCGACGGGGCCGTTTCGGCAGGGGAGTCGGTGAGCTGCCTCGGGGTTCCTGCGCGAGCGGCGGGTATGCACCCACCGCCCGGGGCCGGTCGTCCGGTCCGCCCGCGGAGCGTGACGCGAGAAAGGCCCCCTCCCGGATGGGAGAGAGCCTCTCGTCGGCGTCCTGCGGTGGTGCCGGTCGGTTCAGCGGACGGGCGCACCCTGCTGCTGCGGCTGTGCGATGCCGAGAGCCGTCGTGTACTTGGCGAGCGCGAGCTTGCCGATGGCCGGGTAGGGGCCGAGCGCGTCGGCGGCGGGGCAGCCCGCCTCCTTGGCCGCCTCCTCGATCAGCGTGCCGTCGATCTCCGGGCCGATCAGGTACGGCGCCAGCGCCAGCTGCTGGGAGCCGGAGGAGCGCAGCTGCTCGGCGACGGAGGCGATGGAACCCTCCTGGTCGAGCGCGGCGGCCATCACCGGAACGGCGAGACGCGCGGCGAGCAGCATGCCGGTGATGCCGGCGGCCTGCACGGCCTCCTCGCCCCCCACAGAGGCGAGGATGATGCCGTCCGCGGCCGTCGCCACGGTGAACAGCCGGGCGCGGTCGGCGCGGGCCAGACCGGCCTCGGACAGCCGCACGTGCAGCGCCTCGGCGAGCAGCGGGTGCGGGCCGAGCACATCGGTCAGCTCGGCCGCGATCCGGCTCTCCATGACTGCCTGGCGGACCTGGCGCAGCAGGGCGCTGTCCGGACCGGCCAGCAGCGGCACGACCACCGCGACCGGGCCGTCGGGCTCCTTGACGTCCAGACCGGCGGCGCGGGCCTGCTCGAAGCGCGCGGTGCGCTCCTCGGCCGCGTACGTCAGCACGGACTGCAGGGTGGGGAACTCGGCGTCGTCCCCGTCGAGGTAGCCGATGCGCGCGTCGAGGCCGGGGAGCTCGGAGCGGGCGATGCTCACGACCTCCTCGGCGAGACCGCGGGTGGCGACGCTCGGCGTGCCCGGCACCGCGAGGACGAGCGCGGGCGCGCCCTCGGGAGCCGCCAGCGGCTCGGGTCGGCGGTGCCGCCCGGGCTGGCGAGGTCGCGGCATTCGTACTGGCAGGCCGGACGCGGGCCCAGTGGGGGAGCTCATGGCGACGCATGTTACTGGCTTCCTGGGCTCCCCTGTTCGGGGAGGGTGCACGTGAGCGGTATCCGTCCGGTTTTGTCTGATGAGTTACGTACGGATCAGAAGTGATCAGCGTGTTTTCCAGGCGACTTGCCCTCGAAGGGGGTAATCCCCCTTTTGGGGCATGACGTACGTTCCCTACGCGCAATGCATTACACGGACGACAGCACCGACAGCAGTGTCTCTTCATGCGGCAACCCCGCGGCACCCGTCGCCAGGTCGACGGCGATGCGCACGGCGCCGTCCAGCGGGTCGCCCTCGGCCGGCGTCCGCAGGGCATGCGGCAGCCGTCTCGCCAGTTCGTCCTCCAGGGGGACGAGGAGGGGGTCGCCCAGGGCGAACAGGCCCCCGGTGAGCGCGATCCGGGGCTCGCCCCCCGACGGGCAGACGGCGGCGGCCGATTCCGCGATGTGCCCGGCCGCCGTGTGCAGGATGCCCCCCGCCACCGGGTCGTCCTGCGCGCACCCGGCCACCGACGGCGCGAACGAGGCGAGGACGGCGGGCCGGTCGGTGCGCGGGTACAGCTGTCCGGGCAGCCCGGCCATCGGGCCGAACCGCTCCTCGGCGCGCGCCAACAGCGCCGCGGATCCACCGGGGCGTCCGTCGTGGGCCCGCAGCGCGGCCTCCAGCCCGGCCCGGCCGATCCAGGCGCCGCCCCCGCAGTCGCCCAGCAGATGTCCCCAGCCGTCCGCCCGCCGCCAGGCCGTCAGATCCATGCCGACCGCGATCAGACCGGTGCCCGCGGCCACCACCGCTCCCGGGTGTGCCCCGAGCGCCCCGGCGTAGGCGGTGACGGCGTCGGCGGCCAGCGCGGTCGTACGGACGCCGAACTCCCGCGCCAGGGCGGAGGGGAGTTCGGCGCGCAACGCGTCGCCCAGGCCGGCGAGGCCCGCCGCGCCGACGACCGCGGTGGTCGGCGGCGGGGCGCCGGTCTCGGCCGCCAACACCCTGACCAGCGGCACCAGTTGATCCATCAGATGCGCCGGGTCGATGCCCCGGGCCCCGGTGCGCACGGGCACCGGGGACGAACGCCGGCCCAGCGCACCCCGGCCCGCGGACCCCAGAGCGACCCGCAGTCCAGAACCGCCGGAATCCACGGCGAGGATGCCCGTACCGGCGTCGGCGAGGATGCCCGTACCGGCGTCGGCGTGGAAGTCCGCGCTCGGCCCGGCGCCGTAGGTCACGGCGGACGCCGGACCGAGGGCTGACCCCCCGGCCGGACCGGCGCGCTGGTCGGCATGCTCCCGTTCGATGTCGGTGCTCCTTCCCGGAGAGCGGCCGCGCGATCCGCCTCAGTGGCCGGACGGCCTCGGCGAGGAGGATGACCAGCGCCGGGGGCGGCGTCCGCGGGCGAGGGGTTCTGTGTCTGTGCGGGGGCGGGTTGTGTGCCAGTAGGGTGACGCATCGTGGCACCACGACCTCTGCATGAACTTGTTGAAGCGGGCTGGGCGAAGGCTCTGGAACCCGCGGCCGAACGCATCGCGGCCATGGGGGACTTCCTGCGGGCCGAGATAGCGGCCGGGCGTACCTATCTGCCGTCCGGGGCGAACGTTCTGCGGGCCTTCCAGCAGCCTTTCGACGACGTCCGCGTTCTGATCGTCGGCCAGGATCCCTACCCGACGCCGGGCATGGCGATCGGGCTCAGCTTCGCGGTCTCGCCGGAAGTGCGGTCGTTGCCGGGGAGTCTGGAGAACATCTTCCGGGAACTGCACACCGACCTCGAACTGCCCAGGCCGTCGAACGGCGATCTGACGCCCTGGACCGAGCAGGGCGTGCTGCTGCTCAACCGGGCGTTGACGACAGCTCCTCGCAAACCGGCCGCGCACCGCGGCAAGGGCTGGGAAGAGGTCACCGAGCAGGCGATCAGGGCGTTGGCCGGGCGCGGCAAGCCGCTGGTGTCCATCCTGTGGGGGCGTGACGCCCGCAATCTGCGACCACTGCTGGGCGATCTTCCGGCGATCGAGTCCGCGCACCCCTCCCCGATGTCCGCGGACCGCGGCTTCTTCGGCTCGCGACCGTTCAGCAGGGCCAACGAACTGCTGCTGCGGCAGGGCGCCGAGCCCGTGGACTGGCGACTGCCGTAGGCCGCCGGACACCGGGGCGAGCACCGATTGGGAGCGCTCCCGAATCGCCGCCGCCCCGGTGTGGCCGTCGGTCACCCCGCGCCAGGGCGCCAGGGCGCGAAGGCATGCGCAGGGACCCGGGCTTGCAGGCCGCACGCCGTCGGCGGGCGGTGGCTTGGGGTCTCGTCAGGCTGATTCACGGACCACCAGGTCCGTCCGCAGGATGACATGGCGGTAGGCCACCGACGGCTCCTCCAAGTCCTCCAGCAGGAGCCGGATCATGGCCCGGCCCATCTCCTCCAGCGGCTGACGCACCGTGGTCAGGCGTGGCGTGGTGCGCTCAGCCAGCGGAAAGTCGTCGAAACCGATCACCGCGACGTCCTCCGGTACACGCCGCCCCGCGTCTCGGAGCGCTCTCAGCGCGCCGGCGGCCGTGGTGTCCGACGCGGCAAGGACGCCGTCGATCTCCGGGTGCTGCTCGATCAGGCGGGCCATGGCGCGACGCCCGCTGTCCTCCGTGAAGTCGCTCTCGGCGACCAGGGAAGGGTCGCTGTCCAGGCCGGCCAGTGCCAGAGCATCCTGGTAACCGCGCAGTCGGCACCGGGCGACGTACATGTCCAGCGGCCCCGTCACGGTGGCGATCGCCGTGCGGCCCTGTGACAGCAGGTGGGAGACGGCACTGCGGGCACCGCCCACATTGTCCGCGTCCACGTAGCTGACGTACTCGTCGCCCGAGCGGCGCCCCAGCATCACGGTCGGCAGCCGCGCCTCGGCGAGCATGTCGGGCAGCCGGTCCCCCGCGTGCACGGACATCAGCAGGACTCCGTCGACCCGGCCGCCGCGCGCGTACTCCAGGAACCGCTGCCGCTCGTCGTCCGATCGGACCAGGGTCAGCATCAGCTGCATGCCAGTGTCCGTCAGCGCGTCGCCGAGCGAACGGACGATCTCCGAGAAGAAGGGCTCCGCGAACACCCGCCAGTCGGGCTCCGTCAGCACGAGAGCGACGGCGTCGGTTCGCCGCCCGGCCAGGGAGCGGGCCGCGAGATTGGGGACGTACCCCAGTTCCGCGATGGCCTGCTGTACGGATCGGCGCGTCGAGTCCTTGACGCCGGCCGCGTTGTTGATGACGCGGGAGACCGTGCCCCGCCCCACTCCGGCGTGAGCGGCCACCTCTTCCAGCGTCGGCGTGTCGGGCCGTCGCCTGCCCATGACCACCTCCCCCAAGAGATCACCGATCTTACGGGCCGACGGAACCGGGCACACGGCTTCCGCGTATGCCCCGTGCATTGTCGGCCATGACGGCGTCTGGTTCGTGTGGTTCATCAGTGATTGCGTTGCGGGCTTGTCGCCGGCTCGGGCCTTGCGTACCGGCCGGAGGTCCGGCGGCCAGCGTCCGGCGTCCGGCGGCCAGCGTCCGACGTCCGGCGTCCGACGTCCGGGGGAGAGCGAGCGGGACCCGCACCGTCGGCACGGAGGCCTGACGGGCGGGTCCCGGGTGGGCGGACAGAGACGTCATGCCTCGGGTCCGGTGCGTGGTCGGCGGTCGGCGGTCGGTGGGCGGCGGGCGATGGGCGATGGGCGATGGGCCGGACGGTGTCTGAGGTCGGGTTAGGCGTTCCGCAGGCGTCAGGCGGTGGTGCAGGCAGTGCCGTTGAGGCTGAATGCGGCCGGCTTGACGAAGCCGCCGCCGTAGGAGGCCTGGAACCCGAACGACACCTGGCCGCCCGGTGCGATGCTCGCATTGTGCGCCGCGTTGGTGGCCGTCACCGCTCCCGAGGACGGCGAGATGCCGGCGTTCCACGCGTTGGTGACCTGTTGTCCGGAGGGCAGCGTGAAGGCGAGATTCCAGCCGTTCACCGGGGAGGAACCCGTGTTGGCCACCGTGACGTCGGCGGTGAAGCCGCCCTGCCACACACTCGTGTTGTAGGCCACCCTGCACGCCGCGGGACCGCTGGGGCCGCCCGGGCCGCCGGGGGTGCTGCCGCCGAGGTTCACGGCCGAGGAGAACGACGTCACCGCCAGACCCGCGCCGTTCTGCCAAGGCTCGAAGCCGGCCTGAATGCTCGTCAGATACCAGTCGTTCTGGGCGAGTCCGCGGGAGACGGCGTTCCGGGCGAAGTCCATCACGTCGAAGCTCCAGCTGTCGATCGCCGACGGAGCCACGAAGGACAGGACGTCGTTGGTGCCGTTGTTGCCGGACCACACCTGCCACTGGCGTCCGGCGACCGTGGCGGACCCCACCGGAGATCCCACCGGCTGCACCGCCCCCACGCGGTTGAACCAGATCATGATCTCGGTACGGTTCACGCCGTCGGTGCGGGGTGTCGGGTCCAGCCAGATGTCGTAGGCGGCGTCATAGGCCGCACCGCTCACGTAGCTGTAGGAGATGCTCGTGGGGGCGTCGGAGACGGTGTTGAGCCGGGCGGGGAGGTTCGTGCCGGGCGAACAGTTGGTGTAGTGGCAGCCGTTGTACACGGACGGGTAGGACTTCGGAGCGCCGTTCGTGGGGACGGAGCCGTCGGCCTGGGCGATCCTGAAGCCCGAGTCCGTGACGGTGATGCACTGCGGCGCACTCGTGCCCCAGCGGTTGTTCTGTACGACGTAACGGCCCTTGATCGTGGTGGAGCCGAACGTCTCGCAGATCGTCGTGTCGGCGTGGGACGCCGAAGCGCCGGTGAGGAGTGCGGCCAGCGCGGCGAGTGAGGTGAGCAGCGCACCGAACAGGGCGCGCACCCTGCGGGCTTGGAGAGGTGACGGTTGCATGAGGGTCCTCCGCGACGGGTGTGGGGGCCAGGCGCCAGGAGTGCCCCACCGATTGGGAGCGCTCCCATCCGTTCTCCGCTGGGACTGTAGGAGAGGATCATGCCCCTGACAAGTGGTGGGGTGGGGGTGTCTCGGGCGATGTGGGGGCGAAGGTCACCGAGCGGTCCAGGTGACGTGCTGCGCAGCGCGTACGTCAGGGGCTCCGTGCGAGCGGGGTACGCGGCGGTCGCGCCGACGTTCTCGTTGTGCTGCGGTCACCGCTGCGGGCCACACCCCGCTGGGCGGTCCTCGGTTTATGTCCGGGATCCATGAACTGGTTCCTCCTTGCGGCTTGCGGCTTGCGGCTTGCGGCTTGCGGCTTGCGGCTTGCGGCTTGCGGCGGCGTGCGGCTCGGGGAAGGGCTGAGTCCTGTTCAGTGGGAGCGCTCCCATAATGGGGATGCGGGTAGTGGAGGTCAAGAAGCTTGAAGAAGTGAATGCACAAAACGGCTTCGTTCAAAGAAAGTTGAACGTCCCCCTGTTGCAACCGCGCCACTCGGCGCTAACTTCCATCGCACCAGTGGGAGCGGTTCCACACAGTCACGTGCCGATCACGGCGCGTCGAGCTGAGAGGAGTCGCTCATGCGACACGCCCCACCATCACGGCACTCACCCGCCGCAGGCGCAGACGCGCTCGTCGTCATGCCGGCCGTCCCGATGACTCCGCCGCAGGGAACCACACGCCCTTGTGCGGTGGAGCGCATCGTCGCCGGTCAGGGAGCCAACGGCTGCCGAGGACGCGCGCAACGCCAACCGCTCTGCTGAGCGGAACACTCGGCGGACCAGGTCCCGACGTGTCGTCGACGACCGCGACCGGCCCCGTCCGGGCCGGCACCGAGACACCGGACGCTCCATGACCCGTTCCCGGTCTCCGCCCACGACGCTGCGCCTACGTCGTGGGGCACGAAGCCGCGCGATCACCTGCGCGCGCTCATCCAGTGGAGAGATCCCCGAAGCAGAAGGAACCCATTCTCATGAGTCGCACCAACATCTCGTTGCTCGCCGCGCTGGCGCTGTTGACCGGAGCCTCAGGGGCTGCGCTCCTCACGGCGCCGGCCGGGGCCGCCGCCTCCGTGCCCTGCACGGTGGACTACAAGGTGCAGAACCAGTGGGACACCGGCTTCACCGCCGCAGTGACAATCACCAACAACGGTGCCGCCAAGTCGAGTTGGTCGGTGAAGTGGTCGTATGCCGGCAACCAGAGGATCAGCAACGGCTGGAACGCGAAGGTCACCCAAAGCGGGACCGCCGTCACCGCCGCCAACGAGAGTTACAACGGAGCGCTCGGCTCCGGCGGTTCCGTCAGCTTCGGCTTCCAGGCCGCCTACAGCGGCACCAACGCCATCCCGGCCACCTTCAGTCTCGACGGCGTGACCTGCAACGTCGACGACGGAAGCGGATCGGGTGGGGGCACCGGAGGCGACACGGGCGGAGGCACGGGCGGCGGTACCGGAGGCGGCGACACCGGCGGAGGCACCGGAGGCAACGACGGCGGTGGCACGGACGGCCGCGTCGCGAACCCCTATGTCGGGGCCAAGGGCTATGTGAATCCCGAGTGGTCGGCCAAGGCCGCCGCCGAGCCGGGCGGCAGCCGCATCGCCGACCAGCCCACCGCCGTCTGGCTCGACCGCATGGCCGCGATCAACGGTGTCGCCGGCGGCATGGGCCTGCGCGCCCACCTGGACGAGGCGTTGAAGCAGAAGGGCTCCGGCGAAATCGTCGTCCAGCTGGTCATCTACGACCTGCCGGGCCGTGACTGCGCCGCTCTCGCCTCCAACGGCGAACTCGGACCGAACGACCTCGCCACGTACAAGAGTCAGTACATCGACCCGATCGCCGCGATTCTGGCCGACCCGAAGTACGCGGGCCTGCGGATCGCCACGGTCATCGAACCCGACTCGCTGCCCAACCTGGTCACCAACGCCGGCGGTACCCCCACCACCACCGACGCCTGCGTGACCATGAAGGGCAACGGCAACTACGAGAAGGGCGTCTCCTACGCCCTCGACAAGCTCGGCGCCCTCGCGAACGTCTACAACTACATCGACGCCGGCCATCACGGCTGGCTCGGCTGGGACAGCAACCTCGCCCCGTCGGTGCAGGAGTTCGCCAAGGTCGCCACGACCAACGGCGCGAGCGTGCACGACGTGGCCGGGTTCATCGTCAACACCGCCAACTACAGCCCGGTCAAGGAGCCCAACCTCAAGGTCACCGACACGGTGAACGGTCAGACCGTGCGCCAGTCGAAGTGGGTCGACTGGAACCAGTACGTGGACGAGCAGTCGTTTGCGCTGGGACTGCGGGACAAGCTGGTCGCCGCCGGGTTCGACTCCGGCCTCGGCATGCTGATCGACACCTCCCGCAACGGCTGGGGCGGCGCCGCCCGGCCCGCCGGCCCGGGCCCGACGACCTCGGTGGACGACTTCGTCAACGGCAGCCGGATCGACCGGCGCCTCCACGCCGGCAACTGGTGCAACCAGAGCGGCGCGGGACTCGGGCAGCGGCCCACCGCGGCTCCGGCAGCAGGCGTCGACGCCTACGTGTGGGTGAAGCCGCCGGGGGAGTCCGACGGCAACAGCGCGGCCGTCCCCAACGACGAGGGCAAGGGCTTCGACCGCATGTGCGACCCGACCTACGGCGGTAACGCCCGCAACGGCAACAACCCCACGGGGGCGCTGCCGAACTCGCCGCTGGCCGGCCACTGGTTCTCCGCCCAGTTCCGGCAGCTGATGCAGAACGCCTACCCGCCGCTGCCGTAACCCCTGACCCCTGACCCCTGACCCCTGATCCCTGATCCCTGACCCCTGACCCCTGACCCCTGACCCCTGACCCCTGACCCTTGACCCTCTGACGCGGTGAACGTCTGCCGGGCCCGGCCTCGTTGAAGGGCCGGGCCCGGCGGCCGCCCCCGCACCGGGGGCGGCCGCACGTCGTCCTTGTGCACCCCGTCCCCCCGTGGGACGCCGGCCGCCCCGAAATCGGCGAACGTATGCTGCTGCACATGGTTGAGCACCGAATGATCGACGTGAACGGGATCCGGCTGCACATCGCGGAAGAGGGAGAAGGCCCCCTGGTGGTCCTCCTGCACGGCTTCCCGGAGTCATGGCACTCCTGGCATCACCAGTTCGGTCCCCTGAGCGCCGCAGGCTTTCGTGTGGTCGCCCCCGACCAGCGTGGATACGGTCGCAGTGACCACCCCGACGACGTGACCGCGTACAGCATCCTCCACCTGGTCGGGGACGTGGTCGGGCTGATCCGTGCGCTGGGTGAGGAGAAGGCGTACGTCGTCGGCCACGACTGGGGCGCACCGGTCGCCTGGCACACCGCGCTGCTGAGGCCGGACGTGGTTCAGGGGGTGGCGGGGCTCAGTGTGCCGCCGCCGTTCCGAGGGACGGAGCCGCCGCTCGCCGCCATGGAGAGGATGTTCGACGGCAGGTTCTACTGGAACTACTTCAACCAGCCCGGCGTTGCGGATGCGGAGTTCGCGAAGGACCCGCGCACGACGCTGCGGAAGTTCTTCTTCATGGCCTCCGGCGACGCCCCCGGTGCCGGCGAGGGGAAGCAGCCGCTGATCGAGCCTGGGCGGGGATGGCTGGAGACGATGCCCGATCCCGAGATCCTGCCGGAGTGGTTCACCGAAACCGACCTGGACGTGCTCACCGACAGCTTCTCCAAGGGCTTCACCGGCGCGCTGAACTGGTACCGCAACCTCGACCGGAACTGGGAGCTGACGGCTGCCTGGCACGGGGCGGTCGTGAACGTGCCCGCGCTGTATGTGTACGGGGACCGGGATCTGGTGCCCGCGTTCCCGGGGACGCCCGAACTCATCGCGGCGCTGCCGGACTTGATGCCGAATCTGCGGCGCGAGCCGGTGAGGCTGGAGGGATGCGGACACTGGACGCAGCAGGAGCGGCCGGCGGAGGTGAACGCGGCGCTCCTGAACTTCCTCACCGACCTCCGGGGCTGACCGGGCCCGGGTTTGCCCAACCGGCTCAGCGTCCGGCGCGGGCACGGTGATACCGCGAAGGCCGGACCGCACTGGTCAGGGGTGCCTGCACCGGCGCCGGCACCGGCTACGGCGCCGAGATGGCCGTCCGCGCCGTCCCCGGCGCCTGCGAGGCCGCCCGGGTCGCCGTCCACGCGGACGTCACTCCCTGCACGACGGGGGTCTACGACCGGCGCGATCGTCTCCTTCTCATCCGATCACCGCGGCGCGTACGCACAGCACGTCAGGCAGGTGGGAGGCCACCTGCTGCCAGCTGTCCCCGTCGTCCGCCGACGCGAACACCTCGCCGTTGCGGTTGCCGAAGTACACGCCGGCCCGTTCCGCGACGTCGTCGGTGCACAGCGCGTCCCGCAGGACGGTTCCGTAGTGGTCCCCCTGAGGCAGGCCCGCGGAGAGCGGCTCCCAGCTCCTGCCCGCGTCCGCGGTGCGGAAGACCCGGCAGCGGCGGTCGGCCGGGACCCGGTCCGCGTCGGCGTTGATCGGGAACACGTACGCCGTGTCCCCGAGGGTGGGGTGCGCGGCGACGGCGAAGCCGAACGTCGAGGGCAGGCCCGGGCCGATGTCGGTCCACTGCCCGCCCGCGTCGTCGCTCCGGTACACGCCCCAGTGGTTCTGGAGGTAGAGACGGTCCGGGTCCGCCGCGTCCCTCGCCACCTTGTGCACGCACTGGCCGAACTCCGGGTTCGGATCGGGCAGGAACACCGCGGAGACACCCGAGTTGGCGGGGGCCCAGTTCGCCCCGGCGTCGGCTGTGCGGAACACGCCGGCCGTCGACACGGCCACGGTCACCGATCGCGCGTCGCGCCGGTCGGTGAGGATCGTGTGCAGGCCTTCCCCGCCACCGCCCGGCACCCACCGGGAGCGCGTCGGGTGTTCCCACAGCGGGCGGACCAGTTCGAAGCTCTCGCCGCGGTCCTCCGAGCGGTAGAGCGCCGCCGGCTCGGTGCCCGCGTAGACCACGTCCGGTTCGGCCGCGGCCGGGTGCAGCTGCCACACCCGTTCCAGCGAGGCCCCGGTGTCCTGGGGGAACTTGACGGCCGGCGCGGCCGGTTCCGTCCACGTCCGGCCGAGGTCGTCGGAGTGGAACACCGACGGGCCCCAGTGCGCACTGTCGCCGCCGGCGAGCAGCCGCGGGCGGTCGCCGCGGGTGTCGAGGGCGACCGAGTAGATCGCCTGTGCGTTGAAGTAGGGGGCTTCGTCGAACTCCCACGCGCCACCGCGCCGACGCCCGACGAACAGGCCTTTGCGTGTGCCCACGGCGAGCAGTACCTCGGTCATGCCGATCACCTCCGCTGCGTCTTCGACGCCTTCGTCCCAGACACCGGCCAGTCTGCACCCCGCCACTGACAGTCACCTCCGGAAACCTCGTCGTCGCAGGTCACTGCGGCCCTGACGGTCCTGTGCCGCTGACTTTCGGCCACCTCCGCCCGGACACCCGCGGGCAGAGCGGAAGCCGTGGGACGGCCGGCATGCGGATTCGCCCTGAGCATCGGGCCCGCCCGCCCCGTATGGGAGGGCGGCTGGGATGTACATGTGCTCATGAGGAGGATGCCTTCGATGGCGTTCCGTGGTCCGAAGGTGTGGCTGTGGCGCTGGCGGCGCAACCCGCTCAAGCGCCGCGCCGACATGGTGGAGTCCTGGGTCGTGCTCGGCGTGTGGGCGCTGACCGTGCTCGCCGGCGTCCTTGCGGGGTGGGCGACGGCGGGGTCCGTCGAGGACGGCCTCGCGCGCGAGCGCGTCGAGTGGCGGCCTCTGATGGGCCGTCTGACCGACCGGGCCCCCGGCAAGCCCGCCGCGAGCGGGTCCGCGAGCGGCGACCGGGTGTGGGCGAAGGCGGGCTGGACGGGCCCGGACGGCTCCGCGCACACCGGCCAGGTGCGGGTCGGCCCGGGCAGTGCCGCCGGTACGCCCGTGACGGTCTGGACGGATACCCGGGGCCGCATGGTGACCGAACCCGTCGGCGCCGCCCAGGCCCGGCTGCGCGCGTCCCTCGTCGGCGGTGTGGCCGGCCTCGGCGTGGCGACGCTGCCCTTCGCGGGCGGCCGTGTCCTGCGCGGTCGCATGGAACGCCGCAGAGTCGCCCAGTGGGACGTCGACTGGGCCCGCTTCGACGCGCTGCGGGGGCGTCCGGCGAGCTGACCGCCCGACGCGGCGGGGAGGCGGGCGGGAAGGCGCGTGCGGTTCCCCCGCCCCCCCCGCCCGCCGCCCCCGCCCTCGCAGGGAAGCGGCACGGGCCGCTCCGCCGTCCCTCCTACGTTCTCTCCACCACCCCGCGGCACAGTCGCAGCAGTTCCTCGTCCGTGGGGATGTCGTGGCTGCCGTGCCCGCCGGGGCGGACGGTGTGACGGCGGGGAGCGGCGAGTTCCGTCGCGGCCAGGTCCCGCAGGGGGGCGGCTCGGGAGCCGAGGGACGTGAGGCAGGCGGCGACGGCCGGGCGGGAACGGGGATGCTCCGTCCAGGCGAGTCGCAGCGCGGTGACGACCGTGGCGTCCGCCTCTCCGGTGATCTCGCAGACGGCGCACGCGGCGGCCGTGCCCGCCCTGCCGTCGTCCGTCTCGACCGTGCGGCGCAGTGCACGCAGCGCCGTGCGGGCGCCGGGGCCGAGCAGGGACAGCGAGTGTGCGGCGTGTGCCCGGTGCGGGGCGTCCCCTCTCGCCAACTCCCGCAGGAACACCGGCAGGACGGCGGCCGGGTCGCCCTCGACGGCCCACAGGGCGTCCGCCGCCGCGAGTGCGTGCTCACCGTCCAGCAGGGCGCGCAGCGCGGGGGCGGCCTCGCGGGCGGCCGCGCCGAACGCGGCCACGGCGGCGAGCGCGGCCGGTACGAGGCGTTCCCCGGCGGCGGTACGGGCGCCGTTCAACAGGCGCAGCACCGAAGGCAGGGACTCCGTGTCGCGCAGTGCCCGCAGCGTGGACAGCAGGGGCGTCGCCGGGCCGGGCGCCTCCAGGGGCACGGCGGCGAGCGCCTGCCGCACGGCCGGCGCGAGAGGAGCCGCCCGGGCGCCGAGCGCGGCGACCGCCGCTCCGAGGTCCCGGGGGACGACCGGACCCGCCACCACCTTGGCGAGCAGGGGCACGGCCCGCGGGTCTCCGGTCAGGGTCAGGGCGTGGAGCGCTCGGCCGAGCAGGGGAGCCTCGCGGGGCCATCGCTGTACCCAGCGGTCGGGGCGCGCGACGGCCAGCGCGTGGAGTCGGTCGGCGGCCGGCGCGGCCAGCGCGAAGAGCTCGGCGAGGACGGCCACGGTCGTGTCGCGCAGCCGCCCCTGCTCCTCCTCGGCTTCCCGGGTCGACAGCTGCTCGCCGAGCAGGGCCACCGTGCGGCTGTGGTCGCCGCGCCACTCACGCACCAGCGCGGCGGCCAGCAGCACGGCGTTGCACCGGTCGACGGGGCCCGCACCCGTCAACTGGCCGTGCAGCAGCGCGATCCGGTCGGCCGGCCGGTCGTCGAGCGCCGTGTGCAGGGTGCGCAGCAGGCGGTTCCCCTCCTCGTCGGAGGGACGCAGCCGCCGTATCCGGTCGACGAGGGAGTGCACGGCGGCCGCGCCCGCCGCTCCCGGGCGGCACGGTCGGTCGGCGGAGCGTTCGTCGAGCAGGCGCAGAACCATGGGCACCAGATCCGCCGGGAGCCGTTCGGGCGCGCAGACGGCGAGTTGGCCCAGCGCGGCGAGCCGCGGTCCCGGCCCGTGGTCGGGGCCGCTCCGCGCGACGAGGAGGTCCAGGGCCTCTGCCGCCCTGTCCGGATGCCGTCGCGCGAAGTGACCCAGGCACTCGACCAGGGCGACGACCAGCCGCTCGTCCCGCTCGAGCGCGAGGCGCTCGCGTAACAGCCCCAGGACGCGCGGGGGATCGTCGAGGAACCGCACCACGGCCGTGGCAGCCGCCCGACGGACCCTCGGGTCGACGTCCGCGGCCAGCCGGACGAAGACCTCCGCCCCCGCCCGAACGGCCGCCTCCGCGCCCGCGCCCGCCTGGACGGCTTCCGCACCCGTGCCCGCCCGGACGGCCGCCTCTGCGCCCGCGTCCGCTTGGGCGGTTGCTTCCGCGCCGGCGTCTGCCTCGCCTGCCGCTTCCGCGCTCAGGGTCGGCTCGCCCGCCGACTCCGCCCCAGCCCGGACGGCCGCTTCCGCGCGCGCGGCCGCCCGGGCGGCCGGATCGGCCGCCGCGACCGCCGGCTCGGCGGGCGTGCCCTCCCCGATGCTCACCAACAGGTCGAGCAGAAGGCCCCGTTCCGGTACCTGCTCGTCCGCGGCCAGCGCGAGTAGAAACGGAACGCAGGCGAGCGTCGAGTCGTACACCCGCCCCTCCCGGTGCACCGCGCCGTACATGCGGTCCAGGGCGGCCGCCCTCGCGACCGGCTCCGCGGAGGTGAGGCCGCGGAGCAGTCCCGGCACGTCCCGGGCACTGCCGTGCGCGTGACGCAGTGAGGCCCAGTCGACCTCGTCGATCCCCGTGAACACGTTGTCCTCCCCCGGACGAAGTGCCATAAGTGCCAACTGATCACGAGTCTGCACCACTTCACCGACAACGAAGCGGAATCGAGCGATGACTCACAGGCGGCAGGAACCGGCCGGAAGGCTCCGCTCGAGGATTCCGTCGAGATCGGCGCCGTCCGGCAGGGTGCCGAAGGCGTGCCCCCAGTCGCCGTCCAGCCGGGTCGCGCAGAAGGCGTCGGCGACGGCCGGCGGGGCGTACCGGACGAGGAGGGAGCCCTGCAGGGCGAGTGCCATGTACTCGACCAGCCGGCGGGCGCCGACCGGCGTCGCCTCGCCCAGCCGCGTGCGCAGCCGTGCCACGGCCGCGTCGAGACGGGCGTCCGCCCCGTGTGCCAGGGCGAGTTCGCCGAACAGGGCCTCCGCGGTCGCCGGCTCACGGGTCAACGCCCGCAGCACATCGAGGGCGTTGACATTGCCCGAACCCTCCCAGATCGACAGCAGGGGCGCTTCGCGGTAGTGCCGGGGCATGCCCGAGTCCTCCACGTAGCCGTTGCCGCCGAGACATTCCAGGGCCTCCGCGGTGAAGGCCGGCCCCCGCTTGGTCACCCAGTACTTGCCGACGGCGGTCGCGATCCGCCGGAAGGCCTGCTCACCGGCGTCTCCGCGCACCGCGCGGTCGGCCGCGCCCGCGAGCCGCAGCGTGAGCGTGGTGGCGGCCTCCGACTCCAGCGCCAGATCGGCCAGGACGTTGCGCATCAGCGGCTGGTCGAGCAGCCGTGCCCCGAACGCGCTGCGGTGGCGCACATGGTGTCCCGCCTCGACGAGCGTCTTGCGCATCAGCGTCGCCGACATCATCACGCAGTCCAGCCGTGTGCAGTTGACCATCTCGATGATGGTCTTGACGCCCTGTCCCTCCGGCCCGACCAGCCAGGCCACGGTCCCGTCGAACTCCGGCTCGGAGGAGGCGTTGGAGCGGTTGCCGAGTTTCTCCTTGAGGCGCTGGACGCGGAACGCGTTGCGCGTGCCGTCGGGCAGCACGCGCGGCACGAGGAAGCAGGACAGGCCGCCGGGCGCCTGGGCCAGGACCAGGAACAGATCGCACATCGGGGCCGACGTGAACCACTTGTGCCCGCGCAGGGTGTACAGCCCGGGCTCCGCAGTCGGGGTGGCAGCGGTCGTGTTCGTGCGGACGTCGGAGCCGCCCTGCTTCTCGGTCATCCCCATGCCGGCGAGCAGCCCGCGCTTCTCGGCAGGCGGTCGCAGCCCCGGGTCGTACGTCCGGCCGGTGAGCAGCGGCTCGTACACGGCGGCGAGATCCGGCCGACGTCGCAGGGCGGGGACGGCCGCGTACGTCATCGACGTGGGGCAGCCGTGCCCGGCGTCCGTGTGCCCCCACGCCAGACCTCCCGCCGTGCGCGCCACGTGGGCGCCGGGCCGGTCGTCGGCCCACGGAGCCCCGGCCAGCCCTTCGGCGACCGCGACCCGCATCAGCTCGTGCCAGCTGGGATGGAAGTCGACCTCGTCGACGCGATGGCCGTACCGGTCGTGCGTGCGCAGCACGGGTTCGTGCCGGTTGGCCAGCTCGCCCCACTCCTGCGCCTCGACGCCGCCGGCCAGCAGACCGATCCGGCGCACGTCCGCCTCCGCCCACCCCGCGCCCTCCCGGCGCAGCCCCTCCAGCAGGGCGGCGTCCTCGGAGGCGTCGTACGGGGCGAGCGGCGGCGGCTGATTCGTCACCTCGTGCGTCACCTGGGACAAGACGGGCGACGGAGGCGCCGACTGCGACTGCGACTGCGACTCCGCCTGCGTCCGATCGTCTCTGTGGCTCTGGCTCTGGCTCTGGCTCTGGGCGAGTGTCTGGGACATGCGGACCATGTTGCACTTCCTCGACAGTCGCAGCAATAGTGCAATATCCGGAGCGCACGTACAGTACGGCCCTATGCGGAGCAACGTGTCGGCGCAGTCCGGTGAGGTCGAGGTCGACCTGCCCCCGTTGTCCGCGCGGTCGGTGGTCCTGAGCCTGCTGCTGGGTTCACACCCGCCCGAACTGGCCGCGAAGGACCTGGTGCGCGGGGTGGAGCCGTTCGGCGTCGGCGGCTCGACGGTGCGGGCGGCGCTGAGCCGGATGGTCGCGGCCGGCGATCTGCGCCGGACGGACGGGGTCTACCGTCTGAGCGAGCGGCTGCTGGAGCGTCAACGACGCCAGGACGACGCCCTGCACCCGCACACGCGTGCGTGGGACGGCGACTGGGAGATGGCCGTGATCACCGCGACCGGTCGCGGCCCGGCCGAGCGCGCCGAACTGCGCAACCGGCTGAGCGCTCTGCGTCTCGCCGAGCTCCGCGAGGGCGTCTGGCTGCGGCCGGCGAATCTGAGCCGGTCCTGGCCGGCGGAGCCCGACGCCGTTCTGCAGCACTTCGTCACGCGGCCTTCGACGCCGGCCCGTGACCTGGTCGTGAGCCTGTGGCCGCTCGGTGCGTGGGCGCGGACGGCCCGGGGGCTGCTGGCCCACGTCGAGCGGTCGCGAAGGCCCGCCGACCGGTTCACGGCGCTCGCGGCGGTGGTGCGGCATCTGCTGGCCGACCCGGTGCTGCCCGCCGATCTGCTGCCCGCCGACTGGCCGGGTCCGGTTCTGCGCACCGCGTACGAGCGGTACCGGCGCGAGATCGTCGCCACGGCGTCCGGGCCGGGCCGATAGGTGGGGCGGCCGTGCGGAGCGTCGTGCGGGGATGCTCCGTACGGCCGCCGTCTCACCGTGGGGGGTCGTGGGGGAACCGTGGGCCTGACGGGCCTACCGGTAGGTGATGTCGGACGACGAGTACTTGCAGTACGTGCCGTCCGCGTCGCTGCCGTTGGTGGTCGGCTCCTTGCCGGTGTTGTTGCCGATGTACTTCTGGCAGGGAGTGATCTTCTTGCTGCTGTCCCCGACGATGGTGATCTTCCTGAGCGTGGCGCTGTCGCCGTAGTTGGTGTTGATGCCGACGAGCTTGTTGCCCTTGTACGTCGCCTCGATGGTGTTCAGATTGATCGTGCGCTTGTACTGGCCGCTCTTGCAGTTGCCGCAGCTGCGCACGAAGGTCCCGAAGTTCTTCACGGCGAAGTTGGAGACGTTCAGCGTTCCGGCGCCGTTGAACTGGAACACCTTGTCGCTGGCCTCCTTCGCCCCGCCGCCGGAGACGGTGTAGACGTTGGACGACGAGGAGCCGAGGAAGGTCGCCGCGTCCTCGCCGACGTCCTCCCACCAGACGTTCTGCAGGGTGCAGCTGCCGAGGCAGTGGATGCCGTCGGCGGCGGGCGCGCCGATGATGACGTTCTTCAGGACGGCGCCGGGCTTGAGCTCGAGGATCGGGTCCTGGTCCTCGTTCTGCCCGCCGCTGCCGAGGTCGCCGCTGCCGTAGAGGCGCTGCATCCCGTAGTCCTTGGTGCCGGAGACCGAAATGGTGGCGGTCACCGCCTTGCTGCTGGTGGGGGTGGGCCAGGTGGCTGCGCTCGCGGGGGTGAGCGCCCCGCTAGTCATGATCATGCCAACCGTGAGGCCGATGGCGGCCAGCCCTCCGGTGAGTGCGCGCCCTCGGGCGCGAAGTGGTGCGGAAGTTGTCGGTGAAGTCATGTCCCGATGCCTTCTTCCAAGCGGTGAGGGATCAAGTATGTGAATGACTTACGTTCATCTGAACGACTTGATCGAACAGTGCGCCCGTTGTGGGGTCCAGCTGAGCGGCTCGGTCACACTGCTGAACGGAACGTAGGGGGCAAGCGCTTTCTAGTCAATGTCTTGCGCAGAACGCGTTCCGGCCGTCGGGGTGCTCCCCGGTCAACTCCGGAGGGTGCGCGGGTCGTGGGGTGGGAGCGCTTCCATGACGACCATGCGCGTGCCACTATGCGAGGCGAACGCGGCCTTCGACGCTCCGGACGGCAGCCGGATTTGTCGACCCGGGCCGACCTGTCCCGGCGGGCCTGCCGTTGCCTTCTGCCGCTGTCCGCCCTTCGCCGTTCGCCGTTCGCCTGTCGAGCACCCCGCACGACGTCCCCGAGCCGCTACCAGAAAGGGACAGCCACATGAGCGATCGGGTCAACTCCCTCGGCAGGGCGCTGAGCCCCCTGTTAGGCGCCCTCCTGCTCCTGCTCACGGCCACCGTACTCACCGCTCCCGCCGCCTCCGCCGCGCCTCCGCTCGCCGCGCCGGTGCCCGCCGCCACGCTGACCGAGGTCACCGGGTTCGGCGCCAACCCCAGCAACCTCCAGATGTACGTCTACGCGCCGGCCGGCGTCACCGCGCACCCGGCCGTACTCGTCGCGGTCCACTGGTGCGGAGGATCCGGACCCGCGATGCACTCCGGCACCGAGTACGCCCAACTGGCGGACCGGTACGGGTTCGTGATCGTGTACCCGTCCGTCACCCGCAGCAGCAAGTGTTTCGACGTCTCGTCGCCGCAGGCGCTCAGGCGCGGCGGCGGCAGCGACCCCGTCGGCATCAAGTCGATGATCGACTGGGTGACCGCCGCGTACGCGGCCGACACCGCCCGCGTCTACGCCACCGGCATCTCCTCCGGGGCGATGATGACCAACGTCCTGCTCGGCGACTATCCCGACGTGTTCGCCGCCGGGTCCGCCTTCTCCGGCGTCCCCTTCGGCTGCTTCGCCACGACCGACGGCTCCGAGTGGAACAGCGCCTGCTCCGGCGGCACCGTCGTGCACACCGCGCAGGAGTGGGGCGACCTCGTCCGGGGGGCCTATCCCGGCTACACCGGAACGCGGCCGCGCATGCAGGTGTGGCACGGCACCGCGGACGACGTGCTGCGCTACCCCGACTTCGGCGAGGAGATCAAGCAGTGGACCAACGTCCGGGGCGTGAGCCAGACCCCGGCCGCCACGGACTCGCCCGCCTCCGGCTGGACCCGTACCCGCTACGGCGGCACCGGTGACCAGGCCCCGGTCGAGGCCGTCAGTCTGCAGGGGGTCGGGCACAACCTGTACGCCTGGGGCATGGCCGCCCGCGTGCTGACCTTCTTCGGCCTGGACACCGCCGGACCCACCCCGCAACCGCAGCCAACGGGCTGCGCGGTGACCGCGACGACCAGCGCCTGGAGCACCGGTCTGACCGCCTCCGTGACCCTCACCAACACCGGGTCGAGCGCGATCGACGGCTGGCGGCTCGGCTTCACGCTGCCCTCCGGCCAGACCATCACCAACGGCTGGGGCGCCACGTACGCGCCGGTCTCCGGAGCGGTCACCGCCACGAACGCGGCTTACAACGGCACCCTCGCCGCCGGTGCGAGCGTCACGATCGGTTACCAGGCGGACCACACCGGAAACAGTGCCGCACCGGGTTCCTTCACGCTCAACGGGGCTTCCTGCGCGCGGAGTTGACGTCTCCAGGGCGGCCGGTGCGTCCGGCCGCCTCCGGGGCACGCGTACGATCTCAGAAGTCCGGAGAAACCGCCCGACCACGATGGGCGAAAAAAGAAGGGCAACGGAGGAACGGCACTCCTTGCCACTCTCAACGTATAGCGCACCCGGGGGCTTGCGGCAAGGCCCCCGTCGTCCCGCAGAATCGCAGGCCGAGGCCCGAACCTGCGGAAATGAGTGATCTACGAAGTGCATGTCGACCACATGACCCCCTCGACCGCCGGCGCGTTCGACCTTCCCGACCGGCTGTCCGCCAAAGCCGACCCGAAGCTGATCGCCCGCGACGAGCAGCACTTCGCGGCGATCGCGGAGAGCCTCGAGCAGACGATCGCCGAACTCTCCGCCCGTCTCGACGCCGAGCGCCGCAACCCCGGCGGCCTCGGCCGGGAGGCGATGGACCGCGACCAGGAGATCCACCGGCTGACGGGCCGGCTGCGCTCCCTGAACCGCTTCGGCCTGGACCTGTGTCTTGGACACATGGTCGGTGCCGACGACCCCGAGCCCCTGTACGTCGGACGCATCGGCCTCACCGACAGCACGGGCCGCCGGCTGCTGATCGACTGGCGTTCCCCGGCGGCCGCGCCGTTCTTCGCGGCCACGCACGCCGATCCCATGGGTCTGGTGAGCCGCCGCCGCTACCGCTGGACCCGCGGTCGGATCAGTGACTACTGGGACGAGGTGTTCACCGCCGACGGGCTCGAAGGGCACGCTGCGCTCGACGATCAGTCCGCCTTCATCGCCAGTCTGGGCGGCCGGCGGTCGGGCCGGATGCGCGACGTGCTCGCCACCATCCAGGCCGACCAGGACGCCGTCATCCGCGCCGGGTCGCGGGGGGCGCTCGTCGTCGACGGAGGTCCGGGCACCGGGAAGACCGTCGTGGCCCTGCACCGCTCGGCCTACCTCCTCTACTCCGACCCCCGCCTCGGGCACCGTCGGGGCGGAGTGCTGTTCGTCGGCCCGCACCGTCCCTACCTGGCCTATGTGGCCGACGTCCTGCCGAGCCTCGGCGAGGAGGGCGTGCAGACCTGCGTCCTGCGCGACCTCGTCACCGAGGGGGCCGATGCCGCGGTCGAGGCCGACCCCACGGCGGCCCGGCTGAAGTCGTCCGCGGACATGGTGAAGGCGATCGAGACGGCCGTCCGTTTCTACGAGTCGCCGCCGACGGAGGGGATGACGGTCACCGTCTCCGATGCCGACGTATGGCTCAGCGCCGACGACTGGGCCGAGGCGTTCGACGCGCCGTCGCCGGGCACCCCGCACAACGAGGCGCGCGACCTGATCTGGGAGGAACTGGTCACGATCCTGCTGGACAAGCACGGCGGCGACGTCGCGCCGGAGCTGTTCCGCAAGGCGCTGCGGCACGACCGCGAACTGGTCGGCGCCCTCAACCGGGCGTGGCCGCTGCTGGAAGCGGCCGACCTGGTCGGTGACCTGTGGTCGGTGCCGGCCTACCTGCGGATGTGTGCCCCCTGGCTCACCCCCGAAGAGGTGCGCGGCCTGCAGCGGGCGGACCCGCAGGCCTGGACGGTGTCCGACCTGCCGCTCCTGGACGCGGCACGCCAGCGGCTCGGCGACCCGAAGGAGGCCCGGCGCAAGGTCCGGCACAAGGCCGTCCTCGCCGCCCAGCGCGAGCGCATGACACAGGTCGTCGACAACCTGATCGCGGCCGTGGCCGACTCCGGGGCGGACGGTGACGACGGCGAAGGCCTGGTGACCATGCTGCGCGGCGAGGACGCCCAGGTCAGCCTGGTCGACGAGAGCGAACTGGCCACCGCCGACCCGGACCTGCTGGCCGGCCCGTTCGCCCACATCGTGGTGGACGAGGCGCAGGAGCTGACCGACGCGGAGTGGCAGATGCTGCTGCTGCGCTGCCCGTCCCGGAGTTTCACCATCGTCGGGGACCGTGCCCAGGCCCGGCACGGGTTCACGGAGTCCTGGCAGGAACGGCTCGAGCGCATCGGGCTCGACCGGATCACCGTGGCGTCCCTGACCGTCAACTACCGGACGCCGGAGGAAGTGATGGCGGAGGCCGAACCGGTCATCCGGGCCGCGCTTCCGGACGCCAACGTCCCGACCTCCATCCGCAGCAGCGGCGTCCCCGTCGTCCACGCGGACGTGTCGGAGCTGGAAGCGGTCCTTCAGACCTGGCTCGCGGAGCACGACGACGGGATCGCCTGCGTCATCGGCGACCCGACGTTCCGGCCGACCTCGCGGGTGCGGTCGCTGACGCCGGAGCTGTCGAAGGGGCTCGAGTTCGATCTGGTCGTCCTGATCGATCCGCAGACCTTCGGAGCGGGCGTCGAGGGAGCGGTCGACCGTTATGTCGCGATGACCCGGGCCACCCAGCGACTGGTCGTCCTCACGAGCTCCTGACACGCTCTGCCGTCGCACACGATGACGAGCGGGCCGTGACCGGGGCGGCCACCCCTTGGGCGCGACCCGAGGTGCTCACCGCGGGGACGTGACCCGAGACGCTCACCGCGGGCCGCTCACCGCAGGGGCGGCGGGTCCTGGACGCCGACGGCGGCCGGGGCCGCCGCGGCCCGCAGCGACGCCCAGTCCGGCAGCTTGACGACCCCGCGGCCCAGCGAGGCCCCGAGGTCGGCCTCGGCCCTTTCGATCGCCAGCCAGCCCGCCCACTCGACGGGCTCGGCCCCGGCGGCCCGCAGCAGCGCGAGCGGGTCGCCGGGCAGCTCCCGTCGCAGGAGGGCGGGGGCGTCCGCCAGCAGGGAGGTCGCCGTCTCCTTCGCGCACGGCCGGTTGGTGCCGATGACACCGGTCGGGCCACGCTTGATCCAGCCCGCCACGTACTCGCCCGGCGCCGGCTCACCGTCACGCACCACCCGCCCCGCCAGATGCGGCACGGTGCCGTGCCCGGCGTCGAACGGCAGGCCCTCCAGCGGGGTGCCCCGATAGCCCACCGACCGCAGGGCCAACTGCGAGGGGACGTCCTCGTACCGGCCGGTGCCGGTCACCCCGCCGTGTCCGTCCGGCGCCGTCCGCTCGAACCGCACCAGGCCCAACCGGCCACCGACGGCGCGCAGTTCCACGGGCCGCAGGAAGAACCGCAGCCGGATGCGCCGTCGGGCGCCGCGTGCCGGCGACGACGCCCAGCCGCGCAGCACCTCCACGTTGCGGCGCTGCGCCGCCGGAAGCCCGGAAGGGTCCCCGTACGCCGGATCGAGCGCCAGCTCCGCCTCGTCGACGACGACCTCGGCGTCCGGCAGGGCGCCCAGCTCCCGCAGCTCCTTGGTGGTGAACCGGGCCTGCGACGGGCCGCGCCGTCCGACCATGTGGATCTCGCTCACCTCGCTCGCCGCGAGCGCTGCCAGCGCCGCCTGGGGCATGTCGGTGGGGCTCAGTTCGGCGGCGCCCCGCGCCAGGATCCGGGTGACGTCGACCGCGACGTTCCCGACCCCCACCACCACGGCCGAGTCGACGCCGTGCAGGAACCGTGCGGGCACGGCGTCCGGGTGGGCGCTGTACCAGGAGACGAACTCCGTCGCCGACCAGCTGCCGGGCAGCTCCTCACCGGGGATGCCGAGGTGCCGGTCGGTCGCGGCGCCGACGCAGTACACGACCGCGTGGTACAGCTCGCGCAGCCGGGCCGCCGCAACTCCGTCCGCTCCCACCGGGACGCCGCCGAGGAAACGGACCCGTTCGTGCTCGAGCACGGCACGCAGGTTCTGCTGCAGGGACTTGATCTTCTCGTGGTCCGGGGCGACGCCGTACCGCACCAGCCCGTACGGGCAGGGCAGGCGGTCCAGGACGTCGACGAGCACGTCCTGGTCCAGCTGGACGAGACTCTGGGCGGTGTAGACACCACTCGGCCCGGAGCCGACGACGGCGACACGGAGCACGGCGGAACTCCTTATCCCGGAGGTCGGAGGAGATTCGCTGGTGCCTCCAGCATCGCACCGTCACGGCTCCGCTGACAGGGTGCGTGCGGTCGCGCCGCACGCGTGTCCGTTCGTATGGAAAGTGATCATGCGGTTACGTTGCGTATGTGCTAGAAGCATCGTTTCTTAATCTTTCTGATCGTTCCGCCGAGGACGGCACGGTGTCCGTGTGGCCGGCGTGGGAGGTCCAGGAGGCGGGAGGCGCCACTTCCTGGTCCCATGTCCGGCTGTCGTTCGCCGACGGAGCACGAGTCGATCTGCTTGCCGTCGTCAGCGGGGGCCGGGTCTCCATCGAGGACATCCGCGCCCGGCCCGCCCTCTCCCTCGTCGACCTGACGCTGCTCGCGGACTGGATCGAGGGGCCTCTCTTCGACGGGCCCGACGAAGACGACGGCGAACCCGTGTCGGACGCGGCGCCGAGCATGGACGGCATGGACGGCATGGAGGCCGTGGACCGCGTGGGGACCGGGGAGGGCGCGGACCGCCCTACGGAGGCCGGGCGCTGCGCCGAGGAGCTCTTCGGGCTCCGGCGGGGCCGCCCGGTCTGGCCGCGCGGCCTCGAAGGGCGATGGCTGGCGGCCCAGGAGTACCGCGCGGCACAGGAAGAGGGGGCGGATCCCGTCCTCGCGGTCATGTGCGCGACGGGCCACAGCAGGCGCCGATCGTTGCGGCTGATCGCCCGGGCACGGGACGCCGGATACCTGACGCCGCGTCACGCCCGACGCTGAACGTCATGCCCGCCGTCGAACGTCCCGCCGGTAGCCGAACGTCCCGCCCCGGCGCCGAACATCACGCACGGCGCCGGGTCCGGGCGCTCCGCTCCCTTCCGATGCGGTGATGGCCACTCGCGGGGCGTCAGGGCGTCGGGGCGTAGGGGCGTAGGGGTGTAGGGGTGGCGGAAGGCGTCAGCGCATACCGTTCATCCGCGTGATCTCGCTCGTCTGCTGCGCGATCACGTCGTCCGCCATCTCCTCGACCCGGACGTTGTTGCCCTGCGCCTTGACGTCCGCGGCCATCGTGAGCGCCCCCTCGTGGTGGGTGATCATCAGGGTGAGGAAGAGCGTGTCGAACGCCTTGCCGCGGGCCGCCCGCAACGCGGTCAGCTGGTCCGGGGTCGCCATGCCGGGCATCGCCATGTGCGTGTGCCCGCCGCCCGTCGTCTTTTGGCCATGAGTGGTGAGCCAGCCCTCCATCGCCTTGATCTCCGGCCCCTGTGCCGCGGAGATGCGCCGGGCGAGGCGCTTGACGTCCCCCGATGCGGCGCGGTCCGGTACGAGCGCGGTCATCTCCAGTGCCTGGGCGTGGTGTTCGATCATCTTCCGCGCGTAAGACACGTCGGCGGAGTTGGGCGTGTCGTCGTCGGCGCGCTGCTCGGCCGCGTCCTGTGCCGAGAGGGTGCGGTTCGCCTCGCCCGGCTTGCCCGGCGCGATCACCGAAGGGCCGCTCACCGTGCCCGACCCGGTGTCCGTCCCCGAGTCACAGCCGGCGAGAGCCAGGGCGAGGAGCAGCGAGGCTGACGCGAGGGGCACGCGGCGGACGAGCACAACGACCTCCTGGGGTAGGCGAGTCGAGGGCGGGCCCGCCCTCGTCCGAATTCATGCACCGCCGACAGCACCGCCGAACCGATTCATTGATGACGAGTGCATTGCCGACCCTTGATATGTGCATGATGAAGACGATACTTCGGAGCACCGTGAACCGTTCCCGCGCGAACGGTGACTAGGGAGGATGCAGTGACCCTGTCGAACGATCCTCGAACACGACGCAGACGGTGGAATGCCGCCGCCTGCACCGGGCTCCTTGCCGCGCTGCTGACAGCGGTCCCGGCGGCCGCGACCCCCGACCCGGGGGACGGCCCCGCCGCCGAGCGGGAGGTGACCCGCGACGCCCGGACCCAGGCGAGCGCCGCGATCGCCGCCGGCGAGATACCCGGGCAGGACGAGATCGTCCACTCCGACAACATCCAGCACCTGACGAACATCCCCAAGGACGCCCTGCCGGGCACCAATTCGGACCTGGCCTTCCAGGGCCGGTACGCCTTCGCCGGCAACTACGACGGCTTCCGCATCTTCGACATCGGCAACCCGAAGGCGCCGAAGACCGTGGCCCAGGTGCTCTGCCCCGGCTCGCAGAACGACGTCTCGGTCTCCGGCAACCTGCTCTTCCTGTCGACCGACTCCTCGCGCAGCGACAGCAGTTGCAACAGCACCACCCAGCCGGTCACCGAGAAGTCCTCGTGGGAGGGCATGAAGGTCTTCGACATCAGCGACAAGAGCAACCCGAAGTACGTCGCCGCAGTCGAGACCGCATGCGGTTCGCACACCCACACCCTGGTGCCCGAGGGCAAGAACGTCTACGTCTACGTCTCCTCGTACTCGCCCAACGCCGCCTACCCCGACTGCCAGCCCCCGCACGACGGCATCTCCGTCATCAAGGTGCCGCGCAACGCGCCCGAGAAGGCGGCGGTCGTCGGCTTCCCCGTGCTGTTCCCCGGCGAGGGACCGGACGGCGGCGGCAACCCGGGCGGTCCGACCAACCCCGGAGTCTCCAAAACGACCGGCTGCCACGACATCACCGTGCTGCCGGAGAAGGACCTGGCGGCCGGCGCCTGCATGGGCGACGGCATCCTGTTCTCCATCAGAGACCCGGAGCACCCGAAGGTCATCGACCGGGTGCAGGACAACGTCAACTTCGCCTTCTGGCACTCGGCCACCTTCAACCAGAAGGCGAACAAGGTCGTCTTCACCGATGAGCTGGGTGGCGGCGGCGCGGCCACCTGCGACGCGGCGACCGGCCCCACCCGCGGCGCCGACGGCATCTACGACATCACCGGCAAGGGCGACAAACGGAAGCTCGTCTTCCGCAGCTACTACAAGATCCCGCGCTACCAGGCGGCCACCGAGAACTGCGTCGCCCACAACGGCTCGCTGATCCCGGTCAAGGGCAAGGATCTGATGGTCCAGGCCTGGTACCAAGGCGGTGTCTCCGTCTGGGACTTCACCGACTCGGCGAAGCCCAGGGAGATCGCCTACTTCGAGCGCGGTCCGCTGAGCACCACGACCCTGCAGACCGGCGGTGCGTGGTCGGCGTACTACTACAACGGCTACATCTACTCGAACGACATCGCCAAGGGCTTCGACGTGCTCAAGCTCAGCGACCGGCGCACGGATCCGGCCGGGCGGATCCATCTGCGTGAGCTCAACGTCCAGACGCAGCCGGACTACTTCGACTGATCGCCGGACGGCGGGCCGGTCGCGAAGAACCGCGACAGATCGGCGCCGCACCCCCCGCCGGGCGCCTCGGCGTCCGGCGGGACACCCAGCTCCCAGTCGAGCCGGTAGCGCGCGAAGAGCTCGGCGCGCAGTGTCGTCAGAGGCAACGGCACGTTGGGCAGGACCATCGCGTAGACCGCGCCCATCAACTGGGAGCGCAGCATCGGATAGTCGTGGTCGAGGTCCTGCGCCCCGTGCCGGGCCGCGGTCTCCCGCAGCAGCTCGGCCAGCCGCTGCTGCTCCGGGCACTGCACGAAGCCCTCGGCCTGCAGCAGCCCCGCCATGTGCTGGCGCATCAGCACGGTACGGTCCTGGGCCAGCCCCATGATCGCGTCGATGGCCCGCGCCATCCGCTCCCGGCCGTCCTCCGTGCGCGGCTCGCGTTCCAGCGCCTCCTCCAGCGTGCGGTGCATCAGCCGGTGCACCGCCGACTGCACCAGCTGCCGCTTGCCGGGGAAGTAGTACGAGACCAGACCGCGCGCCGAGCCGGCCCGGTCCGCGATGTCGCCGAGCGTGGTCGCCTCGTAGCCGCGCTCGCCCACCAGCTCCACAGCCGCCTGCAGCAGTCGCTCCCGGGAACGACGCCGCAATTCTTCATTGACCGAGGCGCTGCGCGGGGACATCCTGTAACTCCTGTGTTGACTGGCTGCCAGCCAACTATACTCAGGACGTCCCGGTCGCTCCGGCGGAGCGCACCGGGTCGGCGCCTGCTCTGGGCGACGCGGGGGATCGTCCAGAGCAGGCGCGCTTTTCGTGTGAGGGCGCTTTGAGGCCGCTGCCGCTGGCGGCACGCCACCGTGCAGCCGCACACCACCGCGCAGGCCACAGCACCGTGGCACCGTGCGGGCCGTACCGCCGAGCCCGTCGGCGGTCGCCGGCGGGACGCCGCCGCGCGGCGGTCAGCCCAGGAGGTCCAGCACCGGGCGCAGCCCGTCCGGACGCTCGGCCGCCGGCAGATGATCCACGAAGTGCACCGCGCAGCCCAGCGCCGCGGCGCCGCCGTCCGCCCGGCGGTCGTCGCCCACCATCAGCGTGCTGCGCGGATCGGCGTCCAGCGCCTCGCACGCGACCGTGAACAGTCGCGGGTCCGGTTTCTGCACACCGTGTTCGTACGACAGCACGTACGCGTCGACGTACCGGTCCAGACCGTGCGCGCGGAACACCGGGCGCAGATCCCAGCCGATGTTGCTGACGACGCCGACCCGGGACCCGCGCTCGCGCAACCCCTTCAGCACCTCGTGGGCGTCGGGATACGGCGACCAGGCCGCCGGCGTCCTGTGCCGGTCGTACAGGGCGTCGTGCAGCGCCGGGTCGGGCAGCGTCACCTGACGGGACAGGCCCGTGTACGCGGCCCGGTGCAGCTCGGCGCTCTGATCCCTGACCTGCCACACCCCGGCCATCTCCTCGGGCAGGCGGACCGGGGCGGCTCCGCCCGGCAGGGCGCCCGCCGCCTCCAGCTCCCGCGCCTTCGCGGCGAGTTCCGGTTCGGCGAGCTCGATGCCCGCGGCGTCGAGCACCGAGCGGAGCCACCGTTCGGTGGACTCGATGCGGAAGAGGGTCCCGGAGAAGTCGAACAGCACGGTGGTCATGCGGAGATCCTAGGAAGCCCGTGCGAGAGGCGGCTGCTCAGGAAGCGGCCATGTTCCAGGCCGACGGGAGATCCTCGTCGCAGAAGACGCAGACGAAGACCCCCTCGCGCACCACGTTGTGCTCCCCGCATTCCTCGCAGCGCCGGAACACCAGGGCGTGCGTGAAGCCGTCGGGGCGGGCGATGCCGGCCCGGTCCAGCGCGGCGGCCACGGCCGGCCAGGAGTCGGGGTCGGGGCAGTAGCCGGTGGACTGGTTGCTGACCTCGTGCACCTGCGGCCCGCCCGGGGTTCGGCGGAAGGAGATCTCGCCCGCGCCGAGCACGTCCTGACCTTCGGCGCAGGCCACGTGCTCACTGCGGCGGGGCGCGAGCCGCAGCAGCCCGTCGAGTCCGACGACATAGGTGAACGGCTCCCCGCCGTCCTCCGCGGCCGAGCCGCCGTCCCGTCCCGTCCCGCCGTCCAGGTCCGCGGCGCTGCGGACCACCCGGCCGCCGCACCCGTCGACGACCGCCCGGCGCAGCTCCGGCGGACCCACGTAGGAGTACCGCCGTCCCGGCGCCGTCACGGCCGCCACCGCAGCTGTACCGCGATCGCCAGCGCCACCAGCATCGCCCCGAGCAGCCAGCCGCCCAGGACGTCGGAGGGCCAGTGCACGCCCAGCCAGATCCGGGTGAGCCCCACGCCCACGACGGACAGCGCCGTCGCCGCCAGCGCCGCCCGCCACAGCGCGCGGCCGACGCCCCGCCGGTACAGCAGCCACAGCAGCAGCCCGAGCACGACGGTGGCGGTCAGGGCGTGCCCCGAGGGATACGCCGCGTAGTGGGCGGAGTCGACGGGGTCGGGCCAGACCGGTCGGGCGCGGCCCACCGCGGCCTTGAGTCCTTGCTGGAGCAGCGTGCCCAGGGCGGCCGTGGCGACCAGCCATCCGGCGGTCCACCAGTCCGCACGCCGCCACACCAGCCACACCGCCACCGCAGCCCCCAGCAGCCTCATCGTCACCGGATCCCAGACCCAGTCGGTGAGGATGCGGCACGCCTGCGTGACGTCGGGATCGGCCACGGCCCAGCGATGTGTGGTGCGGGAGACGTCGCCGTCGGCGGAGATCAGGGGACGCCACTCGACCGCGACCAGCACGAGCAGCAGCACGGAGCACAGCCCCAGGGCCGCCGCGACGCGGGGGAACGTGTGCAGGGCCGCGGGACGGGGTGGGGAGCCGAGGGGCGCATGGTGCATAAACAGATCCTCGCCGACCCATGGGACCGGAAACACATGCGGGGCGGCCGACACGGGGTCGGGAGCCTGATCCGGGAGGGGGGAGCCGATGCCGTTCGCGCGTCGGGCCGCGCGGGCACTCGGCCCCACGCGGTTCGTGCGTCGGGCCGCGCGGGCACTCGGCCCCACGCGGTTCGTGCGTCGGGCCGCGCGGGCACTCGGCCCCACGCGGTTCGTGCGTCGGGCCGCGCGGGCACTCGGCCCCATGCGGTTCGTGCGTCGGGCCGCGCGGGCACTCGGCCCCATGCGGTTCGTGCGTCGGGCCGCGCGGGCACTCGGCCACATGCGGTTCGTGCGTCGGCCGAGGACAGTCGGCTCGACGGCGTCCGCGCGTCGGCGGACACCCGGCCCGATGCCGCTCACGCGTCGCCGGCGATCAGGCCGGCGCCCGAAGGCCCGGCACGAGGGTCACGGCGACCGGGAGCACCGGCAGCAGCGTGGCGGCGGCCGTCAGCGCGAGCCGGCGGGCCGCGGTGAGCCGGTCGGGCGGCTCCAGCAACCGGCTCACGCGTTCCGGGACATGAGCCGGACCCGGACCCGCCCGGCGTGTACGCCTCCACGACCGCCTGCGGAGCCGACGCGAAGACCTGTCCGCGCACCGCCTGCCGGGCGGACGCCGCACTCGGCGTCATGGACAGCGCACAGCACAGCACGATCGCGGCCGCCACGCACTGCCACGCCCACAGGGCGACCACCGGTTCGCGGTCGGGCCGGTCGGCCCGGGCGACCAGCCGGGGGCGACCACGGCGGTCAGCGCGCCCAGCGGCAGGATCGCGGTGGCCGTCATGAACAGCACCCTATGAGCGCAGCACCGCCCGGAGTGCGGCTGCTCGCGGCCAAGTGACGCAGGCCGTCTCCGTCGTCGCGTGGATCACATCGCCAGCAGCATCGCCAGCATGCCGATCCCCATGGACAGCCGGCACGCGCGGACGACTTCGGGTCGGTCGCTCCAGGCGACGGCGGACGTGCCCGTCCCGGCCGCGGGCAGCAGCCTGACCCCCGAAACGAGGACGTAGCCGGCGAAGTACAGCAGCAGCACGCCCGTCAACAGCGGCACCCCTGCGACGCCGTGCTCGTGCTCGTGTGCCGGGGCGGGGGAGGCGGCCATCGCGGCGGCCATGTAGACCATGGCCCCGGCGCCGACCAGGTGATGCAGATGGCAGGCGCCGGCGCGGGCCGCCCACAGCGCCCGCACGGCCGCCGTGCCGAAGACCACGGCGTACGCGGGCCAGGCCCAGGCCGGGGGGGTGAACGCGGCAGGGGGCACGGCCATCGCGGCCATCCCGAAGCCCATCAGCGCCTCGCCGCCCGCGGCCCGGCGCTGTTCCTCGACGCTGCTGCGCATCCGCAGCAGGCAGTAGGCCCCGGTCGCCGCACACAGCGCCACCAGCAGCCAGCCGGGCGAAGCCGGACCGTGCACGCGCACCTCCCCGCTCGACGTCGCCAATCACCGGATGCGATGCCCAGGCAGCGCAGCGCGCACGCGGGCGCAAGGAGGTACACGGGGAGCGCCGGCGGAGCGCGATAAATCGTTTACGAGTAAAACACATGCTAAATTCATGAGATGAGCAGCACGACTCCTCAGCGACCCCGGCCCGAACCCGGGCCTTCGAGGCCCGAACCCCGGCCCGAACCCGGGCCCTCGCGGCGCGAACCCGGGTCCTCCGGGTCCGAGTCCCGGCCCGCACCCCGGCCCGACTCCCGCCCTGGACGACCGACCGGGCGGCGTCCCCGCTCCCGCCCGGGACGCGGGCTCCCGCTGGCCGGTGTGCTGCGCCTCGGCAGGCCCTCCGACATCTGGTTCAAGCCCGCCCTCAGCGTCGTCGCGGCCGTCGCCCCGCCCAACCTCGCCCTGCTCGCGCTCGGGCGGCTGGACCTGGCCCTGTACACCATGGCGGGATCCCTGTGCGCGCTGTACGCCCACAACCGCCCCTACGCGGCTCGGGCCCGCGTCCTGGCCGGGGTGGTGCTCGGCATGACCGGCGGTCTCGCCCTCGCGCTGCTCACGGCCGCGCTCACCGACGACGCCGTCGTGCTGGTGACCGTCGGTGCGCTGCTCGCGGCCGCGCAGAAGGTCCTCTGCGACGCGACCCGTCTCGGCCCGCCCGGCAACGTCGTCCTCACGTTCATCAGCTCCGCCGCGCTGTTCGCACCGCAGACGCCCGGGCAGCTGCCCGGCCACCTGGGACTGGCCCTGGCCGCCGGAACCTGGGCCTGGCTGATCGGCATGGCCCCCGGGCTGCTGCGCCCGCACGGCCCCGAGCGCCGGGCCACCGCCCATGCCCTGACCACAGCTGCCGCTGCTGCTGCCGCTGCCGCCGACGCCGACGCCGACGCCGACGCCGTCAGGGCCGACTGCGCCGGTCGCGACCGAACGCGCGCCGCTGCGGCCGCCGCCGTGCACGCCGCCTGGCAGACCCTCCTGTCGACCCGCCCCGGCGCGTCGCGCCGCGACCTGGAACGGCTCGTCGTCCGAGCCGAGACCGCCCTCGCCGCGCCCGCCGACGCCGACCCGGCGCGCCTGCGCGACTGGGCCCGCGAGCTGCGCGGCACAGGTCCGGTCCCCTCCCCGGACGATCTCGTGGACGACGACGAACTCCTCGGCATCGATGTCGAACTCGCCGTCACCCGGACGTCGTTGCGGTGCCGTCTCGGCCCGCTCGCCCCGATCGCGGCGCGCACGGCGATCGGGTGCGGCCTCGCCGGATACGCCTCCCTCGCCCTCGGTGTCGGCCGCCCCTACTGGGCGCTCGTCACCGCCGCGTCCCTCTACCAGGCGAACGTCACCCTCACCTGGAACCGTGGAGTCCAGCGCGTCGTGGGCAACATCGTCGGCGTCCTCGCCTTCGCCGCACTCGTCCCGCTCGCCCACCTCGCGCCGGCGGCCCTCGTCCTGGTCTGCCTCGCCCTCAACTTCGGCGCCGAGGCGCTCATCGGCCGCAACTACTGGCTGGGCAGCGTCTGCGTGACGCCGATGGCTCTGCTCATCACCGAGTTCGCGCAGGCCCAGGACCCGGCCCGGCTGGTCACCGAACGACTGGCGGACACCGCCGTCGGCGCCGTGGTCGGCTTCGCCGCCGCGATCGCGGTCACCAACCGCCGAGCAGGCGACCGTCTCGAAGACGCCCTGACCGCCGTCGAACGGGCCGGCGAGCACACCGCCCGCCTGCTGGCGGACCGGCAGCCGGCCCCCGGCGCCCTGGAATCCGCGCGGCGCGCGCTCGCCGGCGCACTGGTCGAACTGCGGGCCACCGCGGACGCCGCGTCCGGCGAGTGGTGGCAGCGAGCGCTGCCCGAGGAGCGGGTCGTGACGGCCGAGCAGTCCGGACACCGTACGCTCGCGGCGACGGTACGGCGCCGGGGACTTCTCCTGGACCGGGACGCGAAGGCGAGAGCGGAGGACGTACGGGGATGACGGGGAAGCAGGGGCGTGCAGCGGCCGGGGACGGAACACCGGAAGGGCCCGCGACCGGGGAAGCGTCGCGACGGAACCCCGCAGCCGGCGCCCCGACCACGCCCGAGGCGAGACCGGGCGACGGCGACCGGTCGACCGGCGGTGACCGTTCGGGTCGGCAGGGCGGCGGTGCCGGAACCCGGAACGGGCACGGGGACGACGGGTCGTCCGGGAGCGAGAGCGGGGACGGGGGCGCCGGACCGCCCGGGAAGGGGAACGGGGTCGGAACCGCCGAAGAGGACGGAGACGGGGATCGAGGCTCGGCGAGGAACGACACGGTGTCGGCCGTCGTGCAGCAGTGGCAGGCCGTCCGGCCGGACCTGGACACCGGGCCCATGGAGATCATCGGCCGCGTCAACCGCTGCGCCGCCCTCCTCCAGCAGGCCGAGGACGCGCCCCTGCGGCGGGTCGGACTCAGCCGCCCCGAGTTCGACCTGCTGGGCGCACTGCGCCGCAAGGGCCACGAACTGACACCCGGCGAACTCGCCCGCGAGACCTTCTCGTCCGGCGCGGCCGTCACCAAACGCCTCAAGCAGCTCACCGAACGCGGCCTGGTGGAGCGCCGGGGCGACACCCGCGACCGCCGTGTCGCGCACCTCCGGCTCACCGACGCCGGCCGTGACCTCGTCGACGGCGTCATGCCCGAGCAGCTCGCCTACGAGAGCGCGGCGCTGTCCGCCATGGACGACGGGCGACAGGGTGAACTGGCCGACCTGCTGGGGGAGTTGCTCAGCCGCCTGGAGGGACAGATGCGGTCCTTGGGCGTGTGACCGCGACAGGAGGACGCCCGCCGACGGCGACCCCTGGCCCCCGGGCCCGGCCCCCGGCCCGACCTCCGGGCCGCGGCCCCCGGCCCCCGACCCCCGGCGCACGGCACCGGGCCCGGTCCCTCGGCCCCTCGGCCCGGGCCCCGGTCCCCGCAGCGGTGCCGGACCGTCGGGAGCCCGTCTGTAAAGGCGCGGGCGCGGGCCGGGTTCGGGTCGTCCGGCTCGGGTCGGGCGGTGGCGCTCAGGCGTTCATCTGCCGTGATCGGCGCGGTACACCCCGAACACCGCACCCTGGGGGTCGCGCAGCACGGCGATCCGCGGGCCGTCCGGCATCGTGGCCGGCTCCATGAGCGCGGCGCCGCCCGCCCCGACGGCGGTTCGCGTGGCGTCGTCCACGTCGGCGACCGCGAAGTACGGCAGCCAGTGCGCGGGCACCTCCCGCGGGAACTTGTCGTCCATCCTGATCATGCCGCCGAAGTCCGCGCCGCCGACGCCCCACTGCAGGTAGTTCTCCGACGAGCGGACGGTCCAGCCGAAGACGGTGGTGTAGAAGGTCTCCGCCCGGTCGGGATCACGGGTCAGCAGCTCGACCCAGCCGAGCGAGCCGGGTGCGTTGAACAGGCCCGCGCCGGAGAATGACCGCGCCTGCCACAACTGGAACGCGGCCCCGGAAGGGTCGAGGACGACCACGAAGCGGCCCACGTCGAAGACGTCCACAGGTCCGACCAGGACCGTGCCGCCGGCCTCCGTGGCCAGCCGGGCGCTGACGTCCGCGTCGGTCACGGCGAACGACACGCTCCAGGCGCAGGGCTGCGCCTCCTGGTGCCGGGGGCTGAGTGCGGCGACGGCCGCGTCGCCGAGGTGCGCGACCGAGTAACCGCCGGCCTCCTGCCGCGGGTCCGTCTCCGCCCGCCAGCCGAACAGCTCCGCGTAGAACCGTTTCGCCGCTTCCAGGTCGCCGGTCCCCAGCTCGGCCCAGCAGGGCCCGCCCGGCACGGGCGCGTCGAGCTTCATGACGTTCCTCCGAAAGGTCACCCCCTCAGCACGCTATGCCCCGCCCGGCCGCCCGGCATCCGCTGACCGCCTCGCCCTCGCCGCCGCCGTCGACCAGCCCCGACGGCCCCGGAGGTCTCCGGCCCGGGCGCCGCTCGGACCCCCGGCGCCCGGCCGGACGTCCGTCGTCGCGCGCGGTGCTGCCCGCGGCGACCGGGGAAGCCGGTCCGCAGTCCCGCAGGGCCTCTCAGATGCCCGGCCGGTACCGCATCGGGTGGTCCGCCGGCACCTCCACGAGCACGATCGGGATTCCGTCCGGGTCCGCGATCCACATCTCGATCAGACCCCAGGGCTCCCTCACCGGCGGTCGCGTGATCTCGACGCCTTTCGCCCGCAGCTCGTCGTGTGCCGCCGCGGCGTCCGCCACCTGGAGCCACAGACGCACGGGAGCGGCCGCGCGCTCGGTCGGCGTCGGCGGGTTCTCGGCGCGTCCCGAGAGCTCCAGGTGGCCGCCGCCGAGGAAGTAGACGGTTCCGCGGTCCGGGCCGGTGCCGAACTCACGGGAGACGGCCAGACCCAGCTGCTCCCCGTAGAAGACGCGGGAACGTTCGGGATCGGCCGGTCGAAGCAGGGTCCTGCTGCTCAGTACGTGCACCATGCGGCGGGAGCCTAGCCGGAGGGGGTTACGCTCGGGCGAGCCCCAGACCGTGTCAGAGACCGGAGACCGCCCGCATGGACACCGCAGCCACCGACCTCGTCTTCCGTACCGCCACCGACGCCGACGTGGACGAGCTGGTCGCGCTCGTCGAGTCCGCGTACCGCGGAGACTCGAGCCGGGCCGGGTGGACGACGGAGGCGGACATCCTCGAGGGGCAGCGCACCGATCCCGAGGGCGTGCGCGCGGTCGTCGAGGCGCCGGACAGCCGGCTGCTCACCGTGGAGCAGGACGGCCGTCTGGTCGCCTGCTGCCAGCTTGCCCACCGCGGTGACCACGCCTACTTCGGCATGTTCGCGGTGAGCCCCACGGCGCAGGGCGCCGGCCTCGGCAGGACGGTCATGGCGGAGGCCGAGCGGCAGGCCCGCGAGGACTGGGGCGTCGGCGAGATGCAGATGACGGTGATCTCCGTGCGCGAGGACCTCATCGCCTGGTACGAGCGGCGCGGCTACCGCCGTACGGGACGTATGACCCCGTTCCCGTACGGCGACGAGCGTTTCGGCATTCCGCGGCGCGACGACCTGCAGTTCGAGCTGCTGGTCAAGCCGCTGGCCGAGCCGTCGGCCTGAGCACGGCCGCAGTCCGGGGCCGCGCGACGCTGCAGGGCCGGCCGGGCTCCGCTCAGGCGGTGAACCGGCCGGTGCGCCTGATGTCGGGGTAGTCGGTGGTCGCTCCGTCCAGCTCCAGGGCGCGCACCAGCCGCAGCTGTTCCTGCGTGTTGACCACCCAGCCGATGATCCGCAGGTCACGCTTGCGTGCCTCCTCGACGATCTCCAGGGTGAGCCGCCGCAGGTTGAGGCAGACCGTCGCGGCGCCGGCCGCGACGGCCCGGTCCACGATGTCGAGGCCGTAGCGGCTGCCGATGAGCGCGGTGCGCACCCCGGGCACCAGTCGTGCGACCTCCGCGACGGCCTCGTCGTGGAAGGAGGACACCTCCACCCGCCGTACGAGGTCCCGTTCGAGGATCACCTCGGCCAGCGCCCGCGCCGCCTGCACGTCCTTGATCTCGGCCTGGAGCGGCGCCTGTACGACGTCGAGCACCTCCTCGAACCGTGGGACGCGTTCCCCGCGGCCGGCGTCGAGTGCGCGCAGTTCCGCGAGGGTGTGGTCGGCGATGGGGCCGGCGCCGTCGGTCGTGCGGTCCACCTCGGGATCGTGCATGACCACGAGGGCGCCGTCCTTGCTCAGGTGCAGGTCGAGTTCGATGGCGTCGAGGCCGGCCTGCTCGGCGGCGACGAACGAGCGCAGGGTGTTCTCGGGCTCGACGCCCATGACGCCACGGTGACCGATGGTGAGGAAGTTCAAGACGCGACTCGCTTCCGACGACGGGGGCTGGAGGGGCAGCGGAGGGGCAGGCCGCGTGGCGGCCCCGGGCGGGGTGAGGACGGATGTGTGCGCACCGACGTGTTCCCTACCCGCCCTGCTCCACCGGAAGCGGACACTCCTCCGATGCCCGGCAGGAAAAAGTGCGGTGAAGGAGCGGTAACGCAGGATAATTTCCCGAGAGGCCACTTGCTGAAGGAAACCCCATATGTCTACGGTGTGGTGACGCAAGGTTCTTCAGCGGAGGATGGGACATGACGGAAATTCTTGTGCAGGCAGCATCGGGGGAGCAGGTTCCTCCGGCGTCCAGGGTGGTGGAGCACCCGGCGTGGCGCGTGCTCAAGGATGCCGTGGAGCAGGTCCGGCCCTGGCAGTCGAAGGACGGGTCGATCGACTTCTCGGCCGAGGGCGCCCCGGCGCGCGGCGAGGCCGAACAGGCCGTGCAGCGGGTGATCGAGGCCGTCGAGGAGCTCTCCCCGCTGCTCCCGCATGACGCCGACTACCACCACGCGCTGGTCAAGGACCTGCGGGTGTGGGCCGACGGCGGTTTCGAGGTGCCGGACTTCCTCGACTCGCTGCTGGCCTTCCAGCCCGCCGCGAGCCGCGCGGACGGGCTCCAGCACCTGGTCGTCTTCGCGATGTACACGCAGAACGGCAACCCGGACCGCAACCTGGAGGCGGTCGTTCTCCGGATGGTCTGGCCGCAGTGGCTGGCGGAGCTGGAGCGCACCCGCTACGACAACCCGCTGTTCTGCGGCATCACCTTCGAGGACTTCACGTCCGGGTACGACACCAACTCGGCCGTCCTCTTCCCGGAGACCATCGCCGTCCGGGAAGCGCCGGAACGTTTCTCCTGGGGTGGCATCTTCTGTGACCGCGAGGCCGCGCGCTTCCGCCGCGTGACGGACGCCGCCGTCGACATCCTGGGCCTGGAGCTGCCCGAGGACGTCGCCGACATGGTGCACGACCAGAAGCGCTGCGAAGAGGCCTTCGTGCTGTGGGACATGGTCCACGACCGCACCCACAGCCACGGGGACCTGCCCTTCGACCCGTTCATGATCAAGCAGCGCCAGCCGTTCTGGATGTACGGCCTCGAGGAGCTGCGCTGCGACCTCACCGCCTTCAAGGAGGCGGTGAAGCTGCAGGCCGACGGCGTCCCGCAGGCCCGTGACGTGCAGTACGCGGTGCTCTTCGACCGCATGTTCCGCTTCCCGGTCACCGGCGAGCGCGTGCGCAACTACGACGGCCTCGGCGGTCAGCTGCTCTTCGCGTACCTGCACAAGCACGACGTCCTCCGCTGGACCGACAACCGGCTGCAGATCGACTGGGAGCGCGCCCCGCAGGTCACCAACCAGCTGTGCGCCGAGATCGAGACGCTGTACCGCGACGGCATCGACCGCCCCAAGCTGGTGCACTGGTTCGCCGGCTACGAGCTGGTCTCCACCTATCTCGCCCCGCACCCGGGCTCCAAGTGGGCCAAGGGTCCCGACGCCCTCGACCTGACCCAGCCGCCGCGCAGGCTCGTCGATGACGTGCTTCCCGACGAGTTTCCGCTGAGCATGTTCTATGAGGCACTGTCCAAGAAGCTGAAGAACGTGATCGCCTCCACCAAGGGCATCACGGCGGCCAGCGCCGAGCGGATCGCCGCGTGAGCGACCTGCGAACCGAGAACACCGCTCCGCGGGACACTGCGGAGCGGAACACTGCTCAGGAGGCGAAGACCATGGGGAACGGGGCTCTCAGCGGTGCGGTGGTCGTGGTGGCCGGTGCGGGCGGACCCGCCGGCCGGGCGGCGCTGCTCAGGCTCGCCGAGGCCGGCGCGACCGTCGTCGGCGCGGACAACGACCCCGAGCGCCTGGCGGAGGCCGTCGACGCGGCCCGCTACGGCGCCGGCGGCGCCGCCGTCACCGGCGAGCCGGTCGACCTGCTCGACCTGGACTCGACCCGGGACTGGGCGCAGCGCGTCGAGAAGGACTTCGGCCGGATCGACGGCGTGGTCCACCTCGTCGGCGGCTGGCGGGGCAGCGAGACGTTCATCAAGACCAGCCTGGACGACTGGGACTTCCTCGAGCTGCTGCTCGTCAAGACCGTGCAGCACACCTCGCTCGCCTTCTTCGAGGCCCTCCAGCGCAGCGAGCTCGGTCGGTACGTGCTGATCAGCGCCTCCGGGGCCACGAAGCCCACCGCGGGCAACGCCGCGTACGCCGCCGCCAAGGCCGCCGCCGAGGCCTGGACCCTCGCGCTCGCCGACGCCTTCCGCAAGGCCGGGGGCGCCGAGGGCCCGACCTCCGCGGCTGCGATCCTGGTGGTGAAGGCGCTGGTGCACGACGCGATGCGCGCCGACCGCCCCAACGCGAAGTTCGCGGGCTTCACGGACGTCAAGGACCTGGCCGAGGCCATCACCGGCGTCTGGGAGAAGTCCGCCCAGGAAGTGAACGGACAGCGTCTGTGGCTCACCGAGAAGCCGTGAACCCGGCGAAGACCGACGCCCGTCGCCGTCATGACCCCGGGGTCCGCGGTTTCGCCAGCGACAACTACGCCGGGGCCCACCCGGAGGTGATGGCCGCCCTGGCCCTGGCCAACGGCGGCCATCAGGTGGCGTACGGCGAGGACGACTACACGGACAACCTCCAGCAGATCGTCCGCAGCCACTTCGGGGCCACGGCCGAGGCCTTCCCGGTCTTCAACGGAACCGGGGCCAACGTCGTGGCGCTCCAGGCGGTCACCGACCGCTGGGGTGCGGTGATCTGCGCCGAGAGCGCCCACATCAACGTGGACGAGGGCGGCGCACCCGAGCGCATGGGCGGTCTCAAGCTGCTCACCGTCCCCACGCCCGACGGCAAGCTCACGCCCGAGCTGATCGACCGGCAGGCCTGGGGCTGGGAGGACGAGCACCGCGCGATGCCGCAGGTCGTCTCGATCACCCAGAGCACGGAACTCGGGACGCTCTACACGCCCGAGGAGATCCGCGCGATCTGCGACCACGCCCACGCGCACGGCATGAAGGTCCACCTCGACGGTTCCCGGATAGCCAACGCGGCCGCCTCCCTGGACGTCCCGATGCGGACGTTCACCAACGCGGTCGGCGTCGACATCCTGTCCCTGGGCGGCACCAAGAACGGCGCGCTGTTCGGCGAGGCCGTCGTGGTCATCGACCAGGGCGCCGTGCGCCGGATGAAGCACCTGCGCAAGCTGTCCATGCAGCTCGCCTCCAAGATGCGCTTCGTGTCGGTGCAGCTGGAGGCCCTGCTCGCCAAGGACCTGTGGCTGCGCAACGCACGCCACGCCAACGAGATGGCGCAGCGCCTCGCGGAGGGCGTGCGGGCCGTGCACGGCGTGGAGATCCTTTACCCGGTGCAGTCCAACGGCGTCTTCGCACGGCTCCCGCACGACGTGAGCGAGCGGCTGCAGAAGAAGTTCCGGTTCTACTTCTGGGACGAGGCGGCCGGAGTCGTGCGGTGGATGTGCGCGTTCGACACGACCGAGGAGGACGTGGACGCGTTCGTCGCCGCCCTGAAGGAGGAGATGGCCCGGTAGGGCCTGCCGTCGAGCGGCAGGGCATGGGCGATCACTGCATAGGTATGCGATCACCTGAAAAGTCATTGACTCTCAGGTGATCGTTTTCCTATGCTCTCCCGCCATGGAGCTGATCCAGGAGAACCCCGACCTGTCCGCCTATCTGGCTGCCGACGAGGTCATCGACCATGGCCACCCGACGGTGCGGGCCACCGCCGCACGCCTCGCGCGGAACGCCGAAGACTCGTATGCCTATGCGCGAATGGCCTTCGAGTTCGTGCGCGACGCCATTTCCCACTCGCAGGACGCCGAAGACCCGCGGGTGACCTGGCGCGCCTCGGACGTCATCGAGCAGCGGACGGGCATCTGCTACGCCAAGGCCCACGCGCTGGCCGCGCTGCTGCGGGCGCAGGACATCCCGACCGCGCTGTGCTACCAGCGGCTGGCGCGCGACGAGGGCGGCGGACACGTCCTGCACGGACTCGTCGCGGTGCGCTTCCACGGGGCATGGCACCGCCAGGACCCGCGCGGCAACAAGCCGGGCGTGGACGCGCGGTTCTCCCTGGACGGCGAACGGCTGGCCTTCCGCGCCGACGCCGAGGCGGGCGAGTGGGACTGCCCCGGCCTCTACGCCTCGCCGCATCCGGGCGTCCTCGAAGCGCTGCGCACCGCTTCCGACCGGCCGGGGCTGTGGGAGGGCCTCCCCGCCACGCTGTGAGCCCTGTCGGCGCCCGCCACCGCGCACCGCGTCCGCTGCCCGGGAAAACGTTCAGGCCCTCTCCGGGGAGAGGGCCTGAACGTTGCTGAAGGGGCGGGGGTCAGCTCGCCTCGGCCGCCCGCACCTGCTCGGCAGTGGGCGCGGTGCCGCCCAGGTGGGCCGGCATCCACCAGGTGTCGTTCGCGTCCTTGGGGCGCACAGGATAGGCGCGCTGAGCGGCCTCCAGCAGCTCCTGGACGCGCTCGCGCAGCTGACGGGTGAGGGCGCCCGCGTACTTGTCGCGGGAGGCCTCGACGGCCTCGCCGACGCGGATGGTGATCGGGGTGTGGCTGCGCTTGAAGTTGCGCGGGTGGCCCTTGGTCCACAGCCGCTGCGTACCCCACAGGGCCACCGGGATCAGCGGGACGCCCGCCTCCTGGGCCATCCGGGCCGCGCCGGACTTGAAGCTCTTCAGCGTGAAGGACTGGGAGATGGTCGCCTCGGGGAAGACGCCGACGATCTCACCGGAGCGCAGCGAGTCCAGCGCGTGCTGGTACGCCGTCTCGCCCTGGTTGCGGTCGACCGGGATGTGCTTCATGCCGCGCATCAGCGGACCGGAGATCTTGTGGCGGAAGACGGACTCCTTCGCCATGAAGCGCACGAGCCGCTTCTGCGGGAGGGCGGCCAGACCGTCGAAGATGAAGTCGAGGTAGCTGATGTGATTGCTCACCAGCACGGCTCCACCCGAACGCGGGATGTTCTCCGACCCCTTGCAGTCGATCTTGAGGTCCCAGACCTTGAACAACGTCTGGGCGAGGCCGACGACGGGGCGGTAGACGAGCTCTGCCATGGGTGAGGCGGACCCTTCCTTCTCTCTGCCGAGGAGACTTCCGACGGCAAAGTTACGCTGCCGTAGGTTTGCGGCATCTCGCAGATCGTGCCCCAAGAACGGCCGGGGAGCCAGCCCTGGTGCCCCGGAACGGCGAGATCCTCGTCACGTCAACCCCTTTGATCCACCTCGGGCTTTTAGATCGTCTTTACTCCGCTCGCACCGCGACCCGCCGTCCGAGCAGGTACATCTCGCATCCGAGGCAGTACCCGAAAGCGGCATTGAGGAACGCGGCCGCCAGAGCCGCGCCGGTCGCGGCGAGACCGAGCCACTGCGGACCCAGGGCGAATCCGACCAGACCGACGCAGGCGAACGCGAGCCCCACCGCCTGCGCGAACCGCGGCGGTTGCGGCGCCTCGAACTCCGTGGCCGGCCCGATCCGGGGGCCAACGGCCGTGCGGAACACCCAGCCGTAGGGCGAACGCCCCGGCCCGCCCGCCGCGCCGAGCGCGAACGCCAGCGTCTGCCAGGCCAGCAGCCAGACGTTCCCGGTGATCAGAACGACCGCAAGCACTACGGTCGTCACGGCGGCCCCGAAGCGCGGGCCCCTCGCGTCGATGTCCATGAATCAAGCATTCCGCATCGGAGACGATTCCTGGGCTCGGGAATCTTTGCAGTCTCATGAACGCTGGAGCGGCAGATGACCGGACTGGTGGTGTGTGTGGCGGTGCTCGCGGCGGCGAGCGCCTTCGGAGTGCTGCAGCGGCGGCGGAGCGGGAGGGTACGGGTGCGCGGGCGCGACGACGGCAGAAGGATCGGAGCGGACCGCCTCGGCGCGGAACTCGGCGAACGCGCCACGCTCGTACAGTTCTCCAGCGCGTTCTGCGCCCCCTGCCGGGCCACCCGCCGGGTCCTGGGAGAGGTGGCGGCGGTGGTCCCGGGGGTGGCCCACATCGAGATCGACGCCGAGGCGCACCTCGACCTCGTGCGCGAGCTCGACATCCTCAAGACGCCGACGGTCCTGGTGCTCGACGCCGAGGGCCGGATCGTCCGGCGCGCCGCCGGTCAGCCCCGCAAGGCCGACGTCGTCGCGGCGCTGGGGGAAGCGGTGTGACCGCTTCGTGGGGGACGGTGAGGCATCTCCCAGATGCCGGGACGCACTTGACTGCGGCCGCCGCCCCTCGTCAGCCTGGCCCCATGCCTGAGGAACTCCTTCTCCACGGACGGGCCCACGTCGACCTGGGCCGTACCGCGAGCGCGTGCTGTCCGGCCCGTTGAGCATCCACGGACCCCGACACCCCTCCCCGCAGAAGGACAACTCCATGACGGCCCTGCCCGGCCTCCGCGCCCCCCAGCTCGCCTCGCCCGATCTCCTGCGCTCCGTCTTCCGGCGGCACGCGGCCGGAGTCGCCGTGATCACCGCGGCCGCGCCGAACGGTCCGGTGGGCTTCACCGCCACCTCCCTCAGCTCGGTCTCCGCCGAGCCCCCGATGCTCTCCTTCGGCATCGGCACGGGCGCCTCCAGCTGGCCGGCGGTCTCCCGCGCGCGGCATGTCGGCGTCCACATACTCGGCGAGCACCAGCAGGAGCTCGCCGCCACCTTCGCCCGCAGCGGCGCGGACCGTTTCGGCCCGCCGACCGCGTGGCACGAGGGGCCGGAGGGCGTCCCCGTCCTCGACGGCGTGCTCGCGTGGCTGGTGTGCCGCGTCGTCACGCGCGTGCCCGCCGGCGACCACCGGATCGTGCTGGCCGAGGTGGTGCTGGGGGATCCGGAGGGAGCGGGCCGTCCGCTGCTGTACCACCAGGGGCGGTTCACGGCGCTGCGGGATTGATCACGGCCGCGGTCCCCTGCGAGGTCGTCGGGTTCCGGTTACGCTGCGTTGCAAAGGTCACAGTTCAAAGCGCTTGCTTAGCGGGAACGAACTGGGTGTACTGACGAGTAATATTTCGGTCGGGAGCGCAGGCCGCCCCAACCGGGATCGGCCGCTTGTGACGCCTATGCTGCCTGGAAGAAGGCAGCCGTAACTGACGATGCAGTAGGAGAGCCGGCGTGAGCTTGAGGATCGTTGTCACTGTGAAGTACGTGCCCGACGCCACTGGCGACCGGCACTTCGCCGATGACCTGACCGTCGACCGGGACGACGTGGACGGTCTGCTCTCCGAGCTCGACGAGTACGCGGTCGAGCAGGCGCTGCAGATCTCCGAGAACTCCGACGACGACGTGGAGATCACCGTCCTGACGGTGGGTCCGGAGGACGCCAAGGACGCGCTGCGCAAGGCGCTGTCGATGGGCGCCGACAAGGCGATCCACGTCGAGGACGACGACCTGCACGGCACCGACGTCATCGGCACCTCCCTGGTGCTGGCCAAGGCGATCGAGAAGGCCGGCTACGACCTGGTCATCTCCGGTCTGGCCTCCACCGACGGCACCATGGGCGTCGTCCCGGCCCTGCTGGCCGAGCGCCTGGGCGTCCCGCAGGTCACCCTGCTCTCCGAGGTCTCGGTGGAGGACGGCACGGTCAAGGGCCGCCGCGACGGCGACGCCGCCTCCGAGCAGCTCGAGGCGTCCCTGCCGGCCGTCGTGTCGGTCACCGACCAGTCGGGTGAAGCGCGTTACCCGTCCTTCAAGGGCATCATGGCGGCGAAGAAGAAGCCGGTTCAGTCCTGGGACCTGTCGGACCTGGACCTGGAGGCCGGGGAAGTCGGTCTCGAGGGCGCGTGGACCGCGGTCGACTCCGCGACCCAGCGCCCCGCCCGCACCGCGGGCACGATCGTCAAGGACGAGGGCGAGGGCGGCAAGCAGCTCGCCGAGTTCCTCGCGGGCCAGAAGTTCATCTAAAGGCCCCTCGCCGCGACCGCCCCTCAACTTCGTTTCGCAGGAGAGCAAATCCCATGGCTGAAGTCCTCGTCTACGTCGACCACGTGGACGGCGCCGTCCGCAAGCCCACCCTGGAGCTGCTGACGCTGGCCCGCCGCATCGGCGAGCCCGTCGCCGTCGCGCTGGGCGCAGGTGCCGAGAGCACCGCCGCCGCGCTGGCCGAGCACGGCGCCACCCGGGTCCTCACCCACGACGCCGCCGAGTACGCCGACTACCTCGTCGTGCCGAAGGTGGACGCGCTGCAGGCCGCCGTCGCCGCCGTCTCCCCGGCCGCCGTCCTCGTCCCGTCCTCCGCCGAGGGCAAGGAGATCGCCGCCCGTCTGGCGCTGCGCATCGGCTCCGGCATCATCACCGACGCCGTCGACCTCGAGGCCGGCGACGAGGGCCCGGTGGCCACCCAGTCGGTGTTCGCCGCGTCCTTCTCGACCAAGTCCCGCGTCTCCAAGGGCACCCCGGTCATCACCGTGAAGCCGAACTCGGCCGCGGTCGAGGCCGCTCCCGCCGCGGGCGCGGTCGAGGCCCTCGCCGTCACCTTCTCGGCGCAGGCCACCGGCACCAAGGTCACCGGCCGCACCCCGCGCGAGTCGACCGGTCGCCCGGAGCTGACCGAGGCCGCGATCGTCGTCTCCGGCGGCCGCGGCGTCAACGGCGCGGAGAACTTCGGACTCATCGAGGCCCTCGCCGACTCGCTCGGCGCGGCCGTCGGCGCCTCCCGCGCCGCGGTGGACGCCGGCTGGTACCCGCACACCAACCAGGTCGGCCAGACCGGCAAGTCGGTCTCGCCGCAGCTCTACATCGCCAACGGCATCTCCGGCGCGATCCAGCACCGCGCCGGCATGCAGACCTCGAAGACCATCGTCGCCGTCAACAAGGACGCCGAGGCCCCGATCTTCGACCTCGTCGACTACGGCGTCGTCGGCGACCTGTTCGACGTCGTCCCGCAGCTCACCGAAGAGGTCAAGACCCGCAAGGGCTGATCACCTCGCGGTCCCAGGACCGCACCGGGCCCCCGTGACCTCCCGGTCGCGGGGGCTTCGCTCATCCCAGGGTCAGCGAGGCCTGCACCGGCAGATGGTCGCTCGGGTACTGACCGTTCTCGCTGAAGGTGTCGGTCCACTCCCGTTGGACCCGCACGCCGGGCGTCGCGAGGATCCAGTCGATGCGGCCTCCGTTCGGGGTCAGCGCCTTGTACCCGTGGTACGTGGCGTACGCGTCGCCCCGCGTGCGTGCCGTGTCCCAGGTGTCGACCAGCCCGGCGGCGAGCAGCCTGTCGTACACCGGGTTCTCGTGCGCGACGGTGTTGAAGTCGCCGGTCAGCAGCAACGGCAGCGCGGGGTCGAACCGGGAGATCCGCGCGGCGATGAGCGCGGCGGACCGTTCGCGCGCGTACTGGCTCGCGTTGTCGAGATGGGTGTTGAGCACACAGAACTGCCGCCCCGCGGCCAGCAGATCGCGGAAGCGGACCCAGGTGACCATGCGGGGATGGCCACCGCCCCAGGTGTTGGAGCCCCGCACCCGCGGGGTGTCGGAGAGCCAGAAGTGCTCGTACCCGGCAGGGGCGAGCCGGCGCGTGTCGTAGAAGACGGCCACCGCCTCGTCGGCGCCCACGCCCCTGCTGGTCCCGATCCAGGCGTAGTGCGGTCCGAGGTCGGCCCCGATGTCCAGCAACTGCTGCGGGCGGCCCTCCTGGGTGCCGATGACGTGCGGGGCCGCCCGGTGCAGCAGTGTCCGCATCACGGGGCGGCGGACGGCCCAGCTGTGCGGCTTCTCGGCGGAGGCGAAGCGGAGGTTGAACGTCATGACCTCGAGGGGCGGGAAGGGCACGGGCCTCAGCAGCTCGCGCGAGCGGCTCTCCTGCCGGGCGGCGGACGCCCCCGCCGTGCCGATCAGGGGGACGGCGGCCAGGGCCGCCACCACGGTCCTCAGCCCCGCCCGCCGGGTCGGCCTGCCGCTCCTCGTCATGCGTCCCCCTCGTCTCCGGTCCCGCGCGCTCCCCGTGAGACAGGATGAAGGGGTGAACTGTTGTGCGGAAGAGGGCGTGGGTGCGGCGAGAGGTGCGCGGGACCACGCCGTGGACAGGGTGTTGACCCGCCGCGAGACGCCCCGATAGCTTCGTTCTACGGATTGTTGATTCCGTACAGCGGAAAACTGGAGGATGTGGAATGGGTCAGGGCCAGCAGGAGACGGTGGCGACGAGCCTCGCGGGCGCCGTCAGCGAGAAGATCAGCGCTTCCCTGGCCCCGGTCGACGCCGAACTGGACCGCTGTTATCCCGGCGACCCCGGCACCCGACAGCCCGTCCACACCGTCTATGTGCCCGGCGACGTCTTCGACGGCGACACGATCCGATCCTGGGGCGACCAGGCCCTCGCGGCCCTCGACGCGCACGCCCCCGACGCGGCCTCCTTCGCCGCCTGTCTCGGCCTGTCCGACGACCTCGCGGAGCCCGTGTACGCACGCGTGCGGGCCAAGCTGGAACGCGAGCCCGTCGAAGACCTGAGGGTCGACTTCGAGGACGGCTACGGACCCCGCCCGGACGCGGAGGAGGACGAGGCGGCCGCAAGGGCGGCCCGGCTGATCGCACGGGCGTACGCCGAAGGCGCCGCGGCCCCCTACATGGGCATCCGCATGAAGTGCATGGAGGCCGCCGTGCGCGACCGGGGCATCCGCACCCTCGACGTCTTCCTCACCGGCCTGACGGACGCCGGCCCACTGCCGGGCGGCCTGGTCCTCACCCTGCCGAAGGTGACGTACCCGGAGCAGGTCACCGCCATGGTCCGGCTTCTGGAGGCCTTCGAGGAGGCGCGCGGCCTGACCCCCGGGCGGCTCGGCTTCGAGATCCAGATCGAGACCAGCCAGTCCATCCTCGCCGCCGACGGCACCGCCGCGGTCGCCCGCATGATCCAGGCGGCCGAGGGCCGGGCCACCGGCCTGCACTACGGCACCTTCGACTACAGCGCCTGCCTCGGCGTCTCCGCCGCCCACCAGGCGAGCGACCACCCCGCCGCCGACCACGCCAAGGCGGTCATGCAGGTCGCCGCCGCGGGCACCGGCGTCCGCGTCTCGGACGGCTCCACGAACGTCCTGCCGGTCGGCCCGACGGCACAGGTCCACGACGCCTGGCGGCTGCACTACGGCCTCACCCGCCGCGCTCTGGCCCGCGCCTACTACCAGGGCTGGGACATGCACCCGGGCCACCTGCCCACCCGGTACGCGGCCGTCTTCGCCTTCTACCGCGAGGGCTTCGTCCAGGCGGCCGAGCGGCTGTCCCGGTACGCCGGCCGGGCCGGCGGGGACGTGATGGACGAGCCGGCGACCGCCAAGGCCCTCAGCGGCTATCTGCTGCGCGGTCTGGACTGCGGCGCGCTCGATCCGGCGGAGGTGAGCGAGGCGACCGGGCTGACCCGGCCGGCGCTGGAGGGATTCGCGGCGCCCCGGCGGGGCGACCTGACGGCCTCCGCGCAGTAGGGCGTCGGCCGCCGCGCGCACCGTCGCGCCGACGGGGGCCGGCCGGGCGGGGACGTGCCCCGTCCGTCGGCCCCCGCCTCAAACGCGGCTACTGCGCGGGAAAGGTGTACGGGGTCGTGATGATCTCCATCCCGTGCCCCGCGGGATCCCTGAAGTACACGCCCCGGCCGCCGTGGTGACGGTTGATCTCACCGGGCTGCCTGCCGTGCGGATCGGCGAAATACGCGATTCCCGCCCGCTCGATCCGGTCGAAGGCGGCGTCGAACTCCTCGTCGGAGACGAGGAACGCGTAGTGCTGCATGACGATCGACTCCGCCGGGATCGCGGCGAAGTCCAGGGTGACCCCGTTGCTGGTGGCCACCGGGACGAACGGGCCCCACTCGGCCCCGACTTCCAGTCCCAGGATGTGGGCCAGGAACTCGGCGGACTCCCGGTTGTCACGGGAATGGACGATGGTGTGGTTCAACTCGACTGACATGTGTGAATGCCTCCGTAAGGCAGACTCACGGGCGCCTCCATGCCTCACCCGGCCGGTGACCGACACGCGACGCCGTTCGATCACCCTAACGGACGCGCAGATGTTCCAGGCCGGACGCGGTCACTCTCTTCTCCTGTGCGAACAGGCGAGTGCCCTGCTCGCAACGCTGTGCGTCGGCCCGGGCCCGGGCGCAGAACTCCTCGGGCGTGGTGCCGAACAACCGCCGCAACTCCGCTGAATCCGCCAGGAGTTCCGTGAGCAGGGCGCGCTGTCCTGGATGGCTGCGCGGAACGCCGGACCCGTCGTGCAGCACTCCATGGTGATTCACGTAGGCGAACGCGTCGAGGAGCGCCTCGCCGTCCTCCAGCTCGACCCGGAACCCGGGCGCCGGCAGCAGGACCCGGTCGTAGTTCGGCTCGGTCGCGTCGAGGACGTCGAGCTGCCCCGCGTCCAGCCAGATGACGAACAACTCCCGGGTGACGGCGGGGGCGTGGACGGGAGACGCGGACACGTATCCGGCCCGGCTGATGTGCGCGGACACCCCCACCTCCACGCCGGTGACCCGTGCCCTCGTCATCGGGACGGCCGCGGAGACGTCGAACGCGCCCAGCTTGTGCCGCAGTTGGGCGGGGCTGGCGTTGGAGCCGACGGCCACCACCGGGGTCCGGCCCGGATGCGTCAGCCGGTCCAGCGGCAGCCACTCGTCGCCGTCGAGCAGGCCGGACCCGGCCGGCCACACTCCCGGATAGCTCAGCGGACGGTCGCGCGGCGCCTCGGCCAGCCCCAGCGCCTCCAGGGTGCGGCGCGCGCCGCGGGCGTCCACGCTCGCCTCAGTCCGCCGGCGGCAGCTCGCCCGAGCCGCGCGCGACGAGCCGGGTGGGCAGTTCGATCCGCTCGGGCACGAGCAGGGTGCCGTCCAGTTGACGGAACAGGCGTTCCGCGGCGGTCCGGCCGAGCGTGGCCGCGTCCTGGGCGACCACGGTGACACCGGGCTGCAGCAGGTCGGCGAGCTCCAGGTCGTCGAAGGCCACCAGCGCGGTTCTGCGGGGCCGCTCGGCGAGCACCCGGATCACCGTGACCGTCACCCGGTTGTTGCCCGAGAAGATCGCCGTCACCGGCGCGGGCCCGGCCAGCATCTCCTCGGCCGCCCGCCGCACCCGCGCCGGATCGGTCGCCCCCAGGGACATCCAGGCGTCCTCGACCGGTATCCCGGCGTCCTCCATCGCGGCGCGGTAGCCGCGCAGACGCTCGGCGGCGGTGTGGATGCGCGGCATGTCGCCGATGAAGCCGATCCGGCGGTGCCCGTGCGCCAGCAGATGGGCCACGCCCTCCCGGGCTCCTCCGAAGTTGTCCGACAGGACGCAGTCGGCGTCGATCTGCCCGGCGGGCCGGTCGACGAACACCGTGGCCACCCCCGCCTTGATCTCGGGCTCCAGATAGCGGTGGTCGTCCCCGGCCGGGATCACCACCAGCCCGTCCACCCGTCGCGCACAGAGCGCGAGCGCCAGTTCCTGCTCGCGGTCCGGGTCCTCGGCGCTGGAGCCGTTGATGAGCAGCGCCCCGTGTGCCCGGGCCACCTCCTCCACCGCGCGGCTGAGCTGTCCGTAGAACGGGTCGGCCAGGTCCTCCAGGACCAGCCCGATACTGGCCGTGCGGCCCTTGCGCAGCACCCGCGCGCTGTCGTTGCGCCGGAAGCCGAGGGCGTCGATGGCCTCCTGGACACGCCGTTCCGTCTCGGGCGTGACCCCGGGCTCGCCGTTCACCACGCGCGACACGGTCTTGAGGCCGACCCCGGCCCGAGCCGCCACGTCCTTCATGGTGGGACGGTTGCCGTAACGATTCTCGGGCCGGCGCTGCGTTTCGGGCACGATGGTGTGTCCTGTCCTGTCGTCCACGGGGGCGGTCACGCACACCTTCCACAGAATGTTGCGCACGGGGGTGCGTGGCCCCTGGGTTTGTATGAGGATGTGGCGTCGAGCATAGAGCCTGGACAACGTTGTCAGCTGCGGGGGACACTGTCCGTCGCAATCTCCGGCCCGCGTCCCCCACACCGCTGGACCGGCAGCTCTTTTCCATGGTGGACGGGGAGAACCCAGACTGATGCAGACCGACCTCGTGGCCGCGCTGGACATCGGCGGCACCAAGATCGCCGGAGCGCTGGTGGACGGCGACGGAACGATCCTGGCCCGCTCCCAGCGACCCACGCCGGCACAGGAGGACGGCGACGCCGTGATGCGGGCCGTCGAGCAGGTGCTGGGTGAGCTGACCGCGTCCCCCCGTTGGGAGCGCGTCCACGCGGTGGGCATCGGCAGCGCCGGCCCGGTGGACGCCTCCGCGGGCACGGTCAGTCCGGTGAACGTGCCGGGCTGGCGGGACTACCCGCTGGTCGAGCGGGTCCGGACGGCGACCGGAGGGCTGCCGGTCGAGCTGATCGGCGACGGTGTCGCGATCACGGCGGCGGAGCACTGGCAGGGCGCCGCGCGCGGCCATGACAACGCGCTGTGCATGGTGGTCTCCACCGGCGTCGGCGGCGGCCTGGTCCTCGGCGGCCGGCTGCACCCGGGGCCCACCGGCAACGCGGGGCACATCGGCCACATCAGCGTCGAACTCGACGGCGACGCGTGCCCGTGCGGAGGGCGCGGCTGCGTGGAACGCATCGCCAGCGGCCCCAACATCGCCCGACGGGCGCTGGAGAACGGCTGGCTGCCCGGCCCCGACGGCGACGTCTCCGCGGCCTCGGTTGCCGCCGCCGCCCGCGCGGGCGACCCGGTCGCCGTGGCGTCCTTCGAACGGGCCGCCCAGGCCCTCGCCGCCGGCATCGCGGCCACCGCGACCCTGGTCGAGATCGACATCGCGGTGATCGGCGGCGGCGTCGGCAAGGCGGGGGAAGTGCTCTTCGCCCCGTTGCGCCGGGCCCTGCGTGACTACGCGACCCTCTCCTTCGTCCGCCGCCTGACGGTGACGCCCGCGCAGATGGGCACCGACGCGGGACTGGTGGGAGCGGCGGCGGCCGCCCTGGCGGCGACCGGAGCGGGGGCCGGCACCACGGCGGCGGCGGTCTGACGGGACGAAGAAGGAACGTTCCGGCGCACGGCCCTGCGCCTGCCGTGGTGCTGGTGCTGGTGGTGTGGGGTACGTGCCGTCGGGGTGTGGGGTCCGTGTCGTCCTCCGTCGGGGCGACGTCGGTCCCCGCCGCGGGGGGGGGGGCAGGCCTCAGCCCACGCCCACCTCTGCCGCGACGAGCGGGTCCCAGCCGCTCCGGGCGGGGATGTCCTCGCGCGCCGCGCGCCAGGCGGCCGGAACGCCCGCGGTGCCGATGCGGGCCGCGACGACTCCTCCCACGATCGCGCAGGTGGTGTCGCGGTCACCCCATCCGCCCACCGTCTCCCACAGGGCCTCGGGCAGGTCGTCCAGGTGGCCCGCGGCGCACCAGAGGGCGAACGGCACGGTGTCCGGAGCGGAGATCAGCCGCCCCGAGCCCAGCACGGACGCCGCGTGGCGCACCGAGGTGTGCCCGGGCAGGCCGGCGGCCACCAGCAGCCCGGAGCGGACGTCGCAGTCCGTCAGATGGCCGGCCACCTCCCGAAGGAACGCGGCGCGCGGCGGAACGTCCTGACCCTCGAGGCCGGCGGCCAGCGCGGCGGCGACCGCCACGGCCACCGCGCCCGCCACCGCCTCCGGATGGGCGTGGGTCGCGAGCGCGGACAGCCGGGCCTGCTCGCGGGCCGTGCCCGGGTCGTCCCGGAACCAGGCGCCGAGGGGGGCCACCCGCATGGCGGCGCCGTTGCCGTGCGAACCCTGTCCGCCGAACTGGCCGGTGGTCACCGCGCGCCAGTCCTCGCCCTCGGCGACGCGCCGCAGCACGCCGTGCATGGACGGGCCGTACTTGCGGCCCGGGTCACGGCCGTACTCGGCGGCGAACTCGCTCGCCAGGTCGCCCGGCCGGACCTCTCCGTTGGCCGTCAGGTGGGCGAACAGCACGAAGGCCATCGCCGAGTCGTCCGTCCACAGCCAGGGTGCGGGACGCGGCTCGCGAGCCGCCCACAGCTCCTCCGCGGGCTCGTCGGAGCGGGTGAACCAGGCGTCGCCGAACGCGTCTCCCGTCACGAGCCCGTCCAGGCCGGCGTGGGCGTGGGGCGGACCACTCATGACACAACTCCTCGGTGAGGTCGGCGACCACGGCATTCTCACCGCCGGCGGGTGGGCCGCGCCAACGGATTGCCGGACCGTGCGTGACTCCGGGCCCGCGCCCGCAGTTGATCCGCGCATGAAGAAGCGCAGCATGCTCGCCATCGCCTCCCTCGCCACCGGCTTCGTCGTCGCGGCGATCAGCCCCTCGCACGGCCTGGCCGCCGACGACCTCGACGGACTGAACGTCAAAGACACGCTCAGCACGCTCGACCAGACCGTCTCCAGCGACAGCTTCGCCGTGGACGACAACGCCCTCGGCCAGGCCGACTGACGGACCGCCCCCGAGGCCACGACGCCGGCGTCCCACCGCGAGGGGCGCCGGCGTCGGCGCGTTCGCGCGCTCTCAACGCGAACTGGTTTCCGTGGCAGGGTGGAGCGGGCAAGCCACAGGGGGCCAACAGAAGAGGGGGAACCGTGACCGTCGTCTGGATCAACGGCGCGTTCGGTGCGGGAAAGACGACCACCGCACGGGAACTGATCGACCTGATCCCGAACAGCACGCTCTTCGACCCCGAGGTCGTCGGCGCGGCGCTCCCGCACCTGCTGCCGCCCAAGCGCCTCGCCGAGGTCGGCGACTTTCAGGACCTGCCGGTCTGGCGACGACTCGTGATCGACACGGCGGCCGCGCTCCTCGCCGACCTGGGCGGCACCCTCGTCGTCCCCATGACGTTGCTGCGGCAGGAGTACCGCGACGAGATCTTCGGCGGACTCGCGGCCCGCCGCATCGCCGTCCGGCACGTGCTCCTCGCTCCGGCGGAAACGATCCTGCGCGAGCGCATAGCCGGCCGGGAGATCCCGGTGGACCTCCCCGACGGCGAGATACGGGTCCGGCAGTGGTCGTACGACCACATCGAGCCCTACCGCGCCGCCCTCGCGTCCTGGCTCACCGCCGACGCCCACCTCGTGGACAACGGCGCTCTCACCCCGAACGAGACCGCCGTCCGGATCGCCGAGGCCGTCGGCAGCGGCGCGGCGTCCGCGTGCGACATCGTGCAGACCCCCGAGCCCACCGCCGAGACGTTGGCGGCAGGGGTGCTCCTCTTCGACGATCAGGACCGGGTGCTGCTCGTCGACCCGACCTACAAGCCCGGCTGGGAGTTTCCCGGCGGTGTGGTGGAACCCGGCGAGGCGCCCGCGCGCGCGGGCATCCGCGAGGTCGAGGAGGAGACCGGGATCCGCCTGGCGGACGTGCCCCGGCTGCTCGTCGTCGACTGGGAGCGGCCCGCACCGCCGCGCTACGGGGGCCTGCGTCTCCTCTTCGACGGCGGCCGACTCGACGCCGCCGCAGTCGAAGGGCTGTTGCTGCCCGGCCCCGAGCTGCGGGCCTGGCGCTTCGTGACGGAGGAGGAGGCGGCCGACCTGCTGCCGCCGGTCCGCTACGAGCGGCTGCGCTGGGCGCTGCGGGCCCGTGAGCGCGGGGCCGCGCTCTACCTCGAAGCCGGCGTTCCGCAGGGGTGAGCACGGCGGTCGGGCAACGACGCGCCGCACGGCCCCCAACAGGAACAACCACCCGCCCCCCCCGCCCGGCGTGACCACCCGACCCTCCCGCCCGATGTGGCCTCCCGGCCTCCCGCGCGACGTGCCCTCCCGGCCGAAGGGACCTGGCCTCCGCCCGAAACGGCCTTCCCGTCACGTGGGCTGCCCGAGGCGAACCTCCGCGAGAAACGGCCTTCCGGCCTCCGGTCGGGCACCGACCCGCACGCCTCCGCAGGCAGATCGCGGGCTTCCCACGCCCCCCGTGGGTTTGCGTACCCGGCGCGGCTCAGCCGGCCGCGTAGTGGCGCAGGAACAGGGCCTCCGCCACCGACAGCCGCTCCAGCTCCTGCGGGGACACGCTCTCGTCGACCGCGTGGATCTGCGCCTCGGGCTCACTCAGGCCGATGAGCAGGATCTCCGCCCGCGGATAGAGACCCGCGAGGGTGTTGCACAGCGGAATGGAGCCGCCCTGGCCCGCGTACTGCATCTCCTGGCCCGGGTAGGCGACGGCCATCGCCTCGGCCATCGCCGCGTACGCCGGGCTGGTGGTGTCGGCGCTGAACGCCTGGCCCTGGCCGATCTGTTCGGTGCTCACCCGCGCGCCCCACGGGGTGTGCGCCTCCAGGTGGGCCTGGAGCAGCTTCGTGGCCTCGGCGGCGTCCACGCCCGGCGGCACGCGCAGGCTGATCAGCGCGCGGGCGCTGGCCTGGACGGACGGGGTGGCCCCGACGACCGGCGGGCAGTCGATGCCGAGGACCGTCACGGCGGGACGGGCCCAGATGCGGTCGGCGACCGTGCCGGAACCGATCAGGCCGACGCCGTCCAGCACCTTGGCGTCCTGGCGGAACTGCGCCTCGTCGTACTGCAGGCCCTCCCACCGAGAGTCGTCGGTGAGGCCGTCGACCGTCGTCGAGCCGTCCTCGGCGCGCAGCGAGTCCAGGACGCGGATCAGCGCGCCCAGCGCGTCGGGGGCCGCGCCGCCGAACTGACCGGAGTGCAGATTGCCCTCGAGGGTGTCGACCCGCACCCGCAGCATGGTCATGCCGCGCAGGGTGGAGGTGACCGTCGGCAGGCCGACGCGGAAGTTGCCCGCGTCGCCGATGACGATCGCGTCGGCCGTCAGCAGGTCGGGGTGCTCCTCCGCGTACCGCTCCAGGCCGCCGGTGCCCTGCTCCTCGGAGCCCTCGACGATCACCTTGACGGTGACCGGCACGCCGCCGTTCGCCTTCAGAGCGCGCAGCGCGAGCAGGTGCATGATCACGCCGCCCTTGCAGTCGGCGCTGCCGCGGCCGTACCAGCGGCCGTCGCGTTCGGTCAGCTCGAAGGGCGGGCTGGTCCAGGCGGCCTCGTCCAGCGGCGGCTGCACGTCGTAGTGGGCGTACAGAAGGACGGTCCTGGCGCCGGCCGGGCCGGGCAGGCAGCCGTAGACCGACTGGGTGCCGTCGGGAGTGTCGAGGACGGCCACGTCCTCGAAGCCCTCGGCCCGCAGGGCCGCCGAGATCCAGTCCACGGCGGCCTCGCTCTCGCTCCTCGGGAACTGGTCGAAGTCCGCCACCGACGCGAAGGCCACCAGTTCGGTGAGCTCCGCCCGCGCCCTGGGCATCAGCGAGGCGACGGTTTCGGCGACCGGATTCGACGACATGGGCACGCTCCTTGTGGGTGCGACGTTGTACAGGGTGGCACTGGTCCGTCCGAGGGACCGTGCGAGCGTACGCGCCTGCCGGGTGGGGGCGCGCACGCCGCCGATCCTGCCACAGCGGACCGTCATCGGACCGTGACGATCTCCGCCGTAGGATGCGGGGAGACAGGTGCGGCAAGCGGCTTGATCGGGAGCAGTAGACCATCGTGAGCAGCCAGAACTCTTCGGCGGACGACGAGAACTCTTCGGCGGACGACGCCCGGCAGGTGTGGGACGTCGTGGTCGTGGGCGCGGGACCCGCGGGGGCCTCGGCCGCCTACGCGGCCGCGGTCACGGGACGGCGCGTGCTGTTGCTGGAGAAGGCGGAACTGCCCCGCTACAAGACGTGCGGCGGCGGCATCATCGGCCCCTCCCGGGACGCGCTGCCGCCCGGGTTCGAGTTGCCCTTCCGCGACCGCGTGCACGCGGTGACGTTCTCGAACAACGGGCGCTTCACCCGGACGCGCCGCTCCCGGCAGATGCTGTTCGGGCTGATCAACCGGCCCGAGTTCGACCAGCAGCTGGTCGAGCACGCCCAGAAGGCGGGCGCCGAGCTGCGCACCGGCGTGACCGTGCAGCGCGTGGAGCAGCACGGCTCGGCGGTGCCGGACCGGCGCTCCGTCGCCGTCGTCCTGCAGGGCGGCGAGACGCTGCTGGCGCGCGCGGTGGTCGGGGCGGACGGCAGTGCGAGCCGGATAGGAGCACACGTCGGGGTCAAGCTCGACCAGGTCGACCTCGGCCTGGAGGCGGAGATCCCGGTGCCGGACACGGTCGCCGAGGACTGGAAGGGCCGGGTCCTCATCGACTGGGGCCCGATGCCGGGCAGCTACGGCTGGGTGTTCCCCAAGGGGGACACGCTGACCGTCGGCGTGATCTCGGCGCGCGGCGAAGGCGCGGCCACCAAGCGGTATCTGGAGGACTTCGTGGGGCGGCTCGGCCTCGCCGGGTTCGAGCCGAGCATCTCCTCCGGTCATCTGACCCGCTGCCGGGCGGACGACTCGCCGCTTTCGCGCGGACGGGTGCTGGTCTGCGGGGACGCGGCGGGGCTGCTCGAACCGTGGACGCGTGAGGGCATCTCCTTCGCCCTGCGCTCCGGTCGGCTCGCGGGCGAGTGGGCGGTCCGGATCGCCGAGGCGCACGACGCGGTCGACGCCCGCCGCCAGGCGCTGAACTACGCCTTCGCGGTCAAGGCGGGTCTCGGCGTGGAGATGAGCGTCGGCAAGCGGATGCTCGCCGCGTTCGAGCGCCGTCCCGGGCTCTTCCACGCGGCGCTCACCGGTTTCCGTCCGGCCTGGCGGGCGTTCACCGACATCACGCGTGGCCGGACGACGCTCGGTGAACTCGTCCGGTCCCACCCGATGGCCCAGCGGGCTCTGACCGCGATGGACCGCCGGATCGCGGCCACCGCGGAGCCGGCGCCCGCTGCCGAGGAGAGCGGTTCCTGACGGTTCCCGTTCAGCGCCGGCCGGTGACGGTGATCCGGAACACCGGGTGGTCGGGAGCGATACGTCGCAGTTCGGCCTCGGAGGAGTCCGGACCCACCCCGTTGAAGAAGACGCCGACCTCGGCCTTCCAGCGCTTGAGGTAGGCGCGCAGCAGCGGTGACTTGTCGTCGTCGGCGACCTCGGCGGCCGTGAACTCCTCCACTGCTCTGCCGAGGTGGAGCTCGCCGCCGCCCGCCGCGCGCATGTTGTGCGTCCACTGGACGTGGCCGCGCGGGGCGACGAGGTATTGCTGTCCGTCCACGGTCAGCAGGTTCACCGGGGTGGTCCGCCAGGCGCCGCTCTTGCGGCCGCGGACCGCCAGCACCCTGGACCCCCACACGCTGAGACCGCGACGGGTCAGCCAGGCCACCGCACGGTTGAAGACGTTGACGGTGAACCAGCCGGGCTTCTGCACGTGGGTCGACATGGCTGCTGCCTCCTGAGGCGGAAAGTGTGAGCACTGCTCTCGCTCGAGAAGAGTGTGCCGGAGAGCGGTGCGCCGTGGCAAGAGCGGTGTTCTCTTTTTTGTGCGCCGCTCACGGCTGTGTGCACCGCTCCGGTTCCGTGGGACACTGCAGACATGAGCAGCAACACCGTTCGAGGCGCACGGGCCCGGGCCAGGATCGAAGTCACGGCCGCCATCAAGGAGGAGGCCCGCAGACAGCTGGCGTCCGAGGGCGCGGCCAAGCTCTCGCTTCGCGCTGTGGCCCGTGAACTCGGCATGGTCTCCTCGGCGCTCTACCGGTACTTCCCGAGCCGCGACGATCTGCTCACCGCGCTCATCATCGACGCCTACGACTCCCTGGGCGAGAGCGCGGAGGCCGCGCACACGGCCGTCGCGGGTGCCGAGCCCCTGGAGCGCTGGATCGCGGTCGGCGAAGCGGTGCGCGCCTGGGCGCTGGCGCATCCGCACGAGTACGCGCTGATCTACGGCTCGCCCGTGCCCGGCTACAGCGCCCCGCAGAGCACCGTCCCCGCTGCCGCCCGGGTCGGCCGCCTCCTCATCGGCATCGTGCGCGACGCGCGCCGCGAGGACCGGCTGGACGTACCGCTCCTGACGGACGACCTGGTCCCCGAGGCGGTCCGGATGGCGACGGACCTCGCGCCCGACCTCCCGCCGGGAGCGGTCACCGCCCTCGTCGCGTCCTGGGCCCAGCTGTACGGGCTGGTCGGGTTCGAGCTCTTCGGGCAGTTCCACCGCGTCGTGGAGGAACGCGAGCCGTTCTTCCGGTACGCGGTGGCCCGCCTGGCCCGCGAGGTGGGCCTGCGCTAGACCGATCCCGCCGACCCCGCCGACCGGTCAGTCTCCGGTGGCTCAGCTCTCACGGCTTCGACGGCTTCGATGCCCCGGCCCGGCCCGGCCCGGCCCGCCCGGCCCGGCCCGCCCGCCCCGCGGACGCCCGGGCGCTTCGGTGTCGGAACCGCCACGGTGTGCGTGCCGCCCGCCTCCCCCTCGTCTCCCGCCGCCGCCCCTCGCCTCCTGTCCGCAACCGTCGCCCAGCCGTACTTCCGGGGGAGTACGGCCGGTCACCTCGCCCGGCGGACGTCGGGCGAGCGCGGTCGCGTCTAGCGTGGCGGGCATGGACGCAGAGCAGGTGGGCGGGCGCGTCGGCCCGCAGCGACGGGGCGGGCGCTCGCGTGTGCTGTCACCGTGGCTGCGCCGCTGGAGGGAGCGGTGGGCCGGGCGACCGGGCGACACGGAGCCCGGCCCCGCCGGCCTGCCGTGGACTTCGACTGTGCTGATCACCGTGGTCGTGCTCGTGGGCTCGACCTTCGCGGCCCACGCGCAGGAAGGGGAGCGGGCCTCCCTCGACGTCTTCGCGCGTGTGCTGCTGGTGGTCGCCTCGGGGCTCCTGCTGTGGCGCCTGCGGCACCCCGTGGTCGTCGTGTTCGGCGCCTCGGCGGTCGCCGCGCTCTATCTCGGCGCGGGCTACCCCTACGGCCCGGTGTTCCTGACCGTGGCGGTGGCCTGCTTCGCCGCCGTCGTCCGCGGGCACCGCCGGGCTGCCTGGACGGCCCTGGGCCTGCTGTGGGCCGTCCATCTGCTGGTCGCGCACTGGTGGTACCGGTGGCTGCCGCCCGCCGGCGACGATCCGGCGCCGTTCGGGCAGGAGCTCGTCGTCGCCGGATGGGTCCTGGCCGTCGTGGCGCTCGCGGAGCTGGTCCGCAGCCGGCGTGAGCAGTGGGCCCGTGACCGGGCCGAACGCGCCCAGGCGGCCCGGCGGCGCGCCGGGGAGGAGCGGCTGCGCATCGCGCGCGAACTGCACGACGTCCTCGCGCACAGCCTCTCGGTGATCAACGTGCAGGCGGGCGTGGGCCTCGCGCTCCTGGACTCCGACCCCGAGCAGGCGCGCACCGCGCTCGGCGCCATCAAGTCCGCCAGCAAGGAGGCGCTGGGGGAGGTGCGCCAGGTGCTGGACACCCTCCGTGCGCCGGGGGACGCGCCGCGAGCCCCCGCACCCGGCCTGGACCGGCTGCCCGAACTGGTGGAACAGGCCGCGCGTGCCGGCCTCGCGGTCGACGTGAGCGGACGGCCGCCGCGGCTGTCGCCGCACACGGACCTCGCCGCCTTCCGCATCGTCCAGGAGGCCCTGACCAACGTCGTACGCCACTCCGGCTCGCGTCACGCGCGCGTGCGGCTCGACGTGAGCGGCACGACGCTGCGGCTGTGGATCGACGACGACGGACCGGCGACCGGCGCCGACGCGGGCGGCAGCGGCAACGGTCTCGCCGGAATGCGGGAGCGGGCCGCGGCGCTGGGTGGCACGATCGAGGCGGGGCCACGGCCCGGGGGAGGTTTCCGGGTGCTGGCCGTGCTGCCCGCGACGTCCGGGGAGGACCAGGGAGCGAGGGAGGACCGGTGATCCGCGTACTGCTCGCCGACGACCAGGCGCTGGTCCGGGCGGGATTCCGGGCGCTGCTCGACGCGCAGCCCGACATCGAGGTCGCCGGGGAAGCCGCGGACGGGCAGGAGGCCGTGCGCGCCGTGCGGCAACTGCGGCCCGACGTCGTCCTGATGGACATCCGGATGCCCCTCCTGGACGGCCTGGCCGCCACCCGCCGGATCACCGACGACGAGACCCTCGCCCAGGTCAGGGTGGTCATGCTCACCACCTTCGAACTCGACGAGTACGTGTTCGAGGCGATCCGCTCCGGTGCCTCCGGCTTCCTGGTCAAGGACACCGAGCCGGACGAACTGCTGCGTGCCGTACGGGCGGTGGTCGCCGGCGACGCGCTGCTCTCGCCGGGAGTGACGCGCCGGCTCATCGCCGAGTTCGCCGCCCGCTCCAAGGCCCCCGCCTCGGACGACGCGCTGAGCCGGCTCACCGAGCGGGAGCGGGAGGTGATGGCGCTCGTGGGCATCGGTCTGTCCAACGAGGAGATCGCCCGCCGGCTGGTCGTCAGCCCGCTCACCGCCAAGACGCACGTCAGCCGCACGATGGTGAAGCTGGGCGTCCGTGACCGGGCCCAACTGGTCGTGCTCGCCTACGAGTCGGGGCTGGTCCGGCCGGGCTGGCTGGGCTGAGCGCCCGGCCGGAAGCGGACCAGCACGGAGAGCACGCGGGTCGCGAACAGCACCGGGGCGAGCACCAGGGCCGCCCGCACCAGCCAGGTCTCCGCCAGGCCGGGCAGGTCGAACAGCAGCGCCGGGCCCGCGACCGCGCCGAAGACCACCGCCGAGGCGAACGCTGCGCTGACGAGCGCGTACCCGATCTCGACGGTGATCGCATCCCGCTCGGCCTGTGTGCGCCGTCCCCCGTGACCGTCCATGGGAGTGAGTGTCACAGCCGGACGCCCGGCGGGGCAATCGGCCCCGCCGGGCGTCCGGTGCGGAGGGCGCTCCGGGCGCTCCGGGTCAGTCGCGGACCCCCACCGGCTCCGTCTCCGCCTCGAACTCAGCCTTTGCGGAGGGGGACTTGGCGACGACGACGGAGCTGCGGGCGTGCCGGGTGCGCAAGCCGGGGAGGGTGATGAGCAGACCCGCGGCGGCGACGATCGTCACCACGGCCAGTCCGGGCCGGTAGCTGTCGAGGACGGCCTGTGCGGTGGGGTCGGCGGGTGCGCCCGCGGTCACCACCGCCGTCACGACGGCGAGGAAGATCGCGCCGCCCACCTGCACCGAGGTGTTGAGCAGACCCGAGACCATGCCCTGCTCGTGGTCCGCCACGCCGTTGGTGGCCTGGATGTTGAGCGATGGGAAGACCAGCGCGCAGGCAGCGCCGATCAGCAGCATCGACGGCAGGATGACGGCGGCGTAGACCGGGTCCAGATCGACGCGGAGGAAGAGCGCGTACCCGGCGACCATGAGGGCGAAGCCCGCCGCGATCAGCCGTGGGGTGCCGAAGCGGTCCACGACGGAGCCCACCTTGGTCGAGGACACCGCCACCAGCGCGCCGGCCGGCAGGAAGGCGAGCGCCGTGTGCAGCGCCGACCAGCCGAGCAGCGTCTGCATGTACAGGGTGGCCAGGAACTGGAAGCCGACATAGGAGCCGAAGAAGGCCATCGCCCCGAGCTGGGCGCGGATCTGACTGCCCGAACGCAGCACGCCGAGCCGGATCAGCGGACCGGCGGAGCGCCGCTCGACGCGGACGAAGACGGTCAGCATGACGGCCACGGCCAGGAAGGACAGCAGTGTCCGGGCGGACGTCCAGCCGGCCTCGGGGGCCTGCACCACGGTGAAGACCAGCAGCAGCATCGACGCGGTGCCGAGGACCGCGCCCGGGACGTCGTAGCCGTTGTGGTTCTTCTCCCGTTCGCTGCGCGGCAGGAGCTTCAGGCCGACCGCCAGCGCGACCAGCGCGATCGGGGCGGGGAGCAGCATGGTCAGGCGCCAACTGGCCTCGGTGAGCAGGCCGGAGAGGACCAGACCCATCGAGAAGCCGGTCGCTGCGCAGGTGGTGTAGATGGAGAGCGCGCGGTTGCGCAGCGGGCCCTCCGGGAACGTCGTGGTGATGATCGACAGGCCCGCCGGGGCGGTGAAGGCGGCGCTGAGGCCCTTGACGAACCGGCTGGCGATCAGCAGCGGACCCGAGTCGACGAGACCGCCGAGGAGCGAGGCCAGCGCGAAGACGCCGAGCGCGACCAGGAACACCTGTCGGCGGCCCAGCAGGTCGGCCGCACGGCCGCCGAGGAGGAGCAGTCCGCCGTAGCCCAGGATGTAGCCGCTGACGATCCACTGCAGCGTGGAGGTGGAGAGTCCGAGGTCGGAGCCGATGGAAGGCAGGGCGACGCCGACCATGGACACGTCGAGCGCGTCCAGGAACATCGCGGCGCACAGCACCAGGAGCGTGCCCCAGAGCCGGGAGGTCCAGCGGCCCTCGGGGAGGGTGACCGCGGGGGAGGGGAGCGGAGAGGTCATGCCCAGGAGAGTACATGCGCATGCATCGAATGCAAATGCATTTAATTCAGGTGCAACAAATTCAGTGCTCTGCTACGGTGCGCCCCATGGCGGTGGAGAAGGGCGGGGCCGAGGCCGAGCAGGCGCTCGTGGAGCAGTGGCGCGACATGCTGGCCCTGCACGCACGCACCCAGTGCGAACTCGACCGGGCACTGCACCGGCACGGCCTGTGCGCCAGCGACTTCGAGGTGCTCGACGTCCTCGCCGAGTCGGCCGCGCAGGACGTCTCGTGCGGCTTCCGCGTCCAGGAGATCGCCGAACGCGTCCATCTCAGCCAGAGCGCGCTGTCGCGGCTCATCGCCCGTCTGGAGAAGGACGGTCTCGTCGAACGAGGCCTGTGCGCGGAGGACCGCAGAGGCGTCCGCGTGGCGCTCACCGGGAAGGGACGCGCGCTGCACGGCGACGTACGGCCTTTGCAGCGCGCGGTGTTGACCAGAATGCTGACGGACTGACGGACTGACGGACTGACGGACCGACGGCCGCGCGGTGGACGGACCGGGACCGCCGCTCAGCCCACCCCGGACGTCTCCCGCCACAGCGTCGCGAGCGCGGCGTCACCGGTCACGGCGGGCAGCGGCAGCCGGTTCCACAGCGACAGGTAGAGCAGGGCGGCGGGCCCGGACACCTCGCAGTCGGCGGGCCCGTCGGCGCCGCGCCGGGTCACCGGCGGTTCCGACGACAGGCGTACCGACCACACCGCGTCGGCCGTGTCCGTCGCCCGCACCCTCAGTGCCCGGGGCTCCTCGCTGCGCACCCTGCTCCTGTCGCGCGCGTGGAAACCGCGCAGCAACTCGTCGACGCCGTCCGCGGCGAACTCGGCGGTGAACTCCCGCCCCGTCTCCTCGAGGTCGCGGCCGCGGGCCGACTCGGCGTCCATGCGGTGCACGGCCGTCTCGTGCGCCTGCCGCCTGGCCCAGAACGCGAGCGGTGTCGGCCCGGGCAGGAAGTGCCAGCACCGCACATCCGGCGAAGCGGTGGACAGGGTGTCGACGAGCCGCCGGTGTCCGGCGCGGAACCAGTCCCGCAGCGCCTCGTCGTCCAGCTCCGGCGGCTCCTCGATGGGGCGGAACCCGGTGTGGCCCTCGGCGACGAACGACGTGGCCCAGCGGTGCACCGCGCCCGTGTGCCGCAACAGGTCCCGCACCTGCCAGCCCGGGCAGGTCACGACCTTGGCGTCGGGGCCCGCGTCCGCCGCGGCGTCGGCCAGGGCCCGGCCTTCGTGGTCGAGGATCTCTATGAATTCGGCAGTCTCCATGTGGGGAGTCTGCCGGACGGAGTGCGGAGCCGGGGAGGGGCGGCGCGTCCGGCCGGAGGCGGCCGGCCGTGTCACGCGTCGTCTTCGCGCGTGGCGGAGAGGGCACCATGGGGGGATGCGCATGAGCGGAGACCGGCTGCGGGCCCTGGCTGCGACGATGACGGTGACGGGCCTCGCGGTGGCCTGCGGCGGGACGGCGGGCACCGGGGCGACCGGCGCGGGAGCCACGGACGCGGAGACCGGGGCGGCCGCGACGCCGACGAGGCCCGTCATCGAGGCCTCGTCGACGCCGTCCCCGGACCCGCGCTTCGACGGGGAGATCCACCTGGCCGACGGCCGGCGCGTGGGCTTCTCGTACGCGGCCGGACGGGGACTGGTGGAGCGGCACCGGGAGGCGGCGACGGGCGCCTGGAGCCCGCCCCGCCTGGTGTACGCGACTGCGACGGACCGCTGTCACAGCCTCACGCTCAAGGCGTTCGGGGACACGGTCGCCGTCATCGCGGACTGGGGTGACTACTGCTACGACGGCGAACCGCCGACCGAGTCGATCGCCGCGGTCGGCACGGCCGGCCTCGGACACTGGGACACCAAGCTCACCAAGGACTTCGACGGCTGGACGAAGGTCGCCGCGCAGGGCGACGGTGACGCGCGCCGGCTGCGCTTCACCAGGAACTCCACCGAGACGCTGACCCGGCTGGACTGGAACGCGACGGGAGGCTTCGCACAGGTGGAGGAGATTCCGCGCTGATCCACGCACGGCCCCGATGCCGGGGCGACGCGGTCGCTAGGCTTCCGCGCGCATCCGTCATCAGCGCAGCGCCTCGGGGGGCCGACATCATGAACGCCTGGAACCAGCAGGGCGGACAGCCGCCGCACGACCCGTACCACCCTCCCTACGGCCCCTACGGGCCGCAGCCGTTGCCGCAACCGGTTCCCCGCGTGGGCCTGTTCGGGAGGTTGTGGCGGGCCGTCGGCCCGATCGCGGTGGGCCGTACGGTGTTCCGGCCGTCCCGGCCCGGCAGGGTCGACGATCCGGCGGTCACCCGCATGCAACGGATCCGCACCGCCGTCGGACTGGCCGCCGTGGTGTGGGTGATGATCTCCTACAAACTCGTCGCGTCCGTCGGGGACTTCGCCGACGACCGGGTGGACCAGACCTGGAACAACGTCCTCGTCCTGGCGGTGACCCTCCCTCTCGTCGTCGGCGCGCTGATCTGCGCGGCGCGCCCGCCGGCCCGTCGCGAACTGCTGCGCCGGGCGGCCAGGCCGCTCGGCTCGATCGTGGCGATCATCGCCGCAGTCGCCCTGTTCCCCGCGGCCGTGCTGACCGGTCTCCTCGACGGACGTTTCGCAACCGGTCCCGCAACGACCGTGATCACCGTCGTCGTCGCGCTGTTCATGATCGTGTGGGTTCTGCCGTTCGTCGTCTACGGCGTCGGGATGTCCCTCGTGCACGTGTTCCGCACCGCGGACATCCATGAGACGGTCCCGCCGCTGCTGGCGCTGGTGCTCGTGTGGGAGATGGCGGTGATCGACGTGTTCACCGGCGCGTACGAGGGCGTTCCGGGCCCGGTGCGGATCCTGCTTCTGCTGGGCGCACCGCTGTCGGTCACCGCGGTCGCCCTGTGGGAACTGCGCCGGCTCCGCGTCGGCTACGGCCTCACCCTGCGCGCCGCGCTCATGCGCTGACGACCCGCCACGCGTTTCGCGGGAAGCATGAGCCACCGGCCCACGCAGCCCGAGAAGGTGTCCTAAAGTGGCTTCCGCCAGTTCAGGAGACTCTTTCGGAACCTGTGAGGAACACGCCAACCATGTCGACCGAAACGTTTGAGTTCCAGGTAGAGGCCCGTCAGCTGCTGCAGCTGATGATCCACTCGGTCTACTCGAACAAGGACGTCTTTCTGCGCGAACTCGTCTCCAACGCCTCCGACGCGCTGGACAAGCTGCGCCTCGCCGCGCTGCGCGAGGACGCGTCCGACGCCGACGTCTCCGACCTGCACATCGAGATCGAGACCGACCCCGAGGCCCGTACCCTCACCGTGCGGGACAACGGGATCGGGATGTCGTACGACGAGGTCGGGCGGCTGATCGGCACGATCGCCAACTCGGGCACGGCCCAGTTCGTCAGGGAACTGCGTGAGGCGCAGGACACGGGCAGCGCCGAGGGGCTGATCGGGCAGTTCGGCGTCGGCTTCTACTCCGGTTTCATGGTGGCGGACGAGATGACCCTGGTGACCCGGCGTGCAGGGGAGGCGCAGGGCACCCGCTGGTCGTCGCGCGGTGAGGGGACGTACACCCTGGAGGGCGTCGACGACGCACCGCAGGGCACCTCCGTCACCCTCCACCTCAAGCCGGCGGACGACGAGGACAAGCTGCACGACTACACCTCGGAGTGGACGATCCGGGAGATCGTCAAGCGCTACTCGGACTTCATCACCTGGCCGATCAGGATGACCCCGAAGCGGGGCGAGGGCGACGACGCCGCGCCCGCTGCCGAGACGCTGAACTCGATGAAGGCCCTGTGGGCGCGTTCGCGCGACGAGGTGTCCGACGACGAGTACCACGAGCTGTACAAGCACATCAGCCACGACTGGCGCGAACCGCTGGAGACCGTCCGGCTGCAGGCGGAGGGCACCTTCGAGTACCAGGCGCTGCTGTTCGTGCCCTCGCACGCCCCGCACGACCTGTACAACCAGGGCTACAAGCGCGGTGTGCAGCTGTATGTGAAGCGCGTCTTCATCATGGACGACTGCGAGGCGCTGCTTCCGCCGTACCTGCGCTTCGTCAAGGGCGTGGTCGACGCCGCCGACCTGTCGCTGAACGTGTCCCGCGAGATCCTCCAGCAGGACCGGCACATCCGGATGATGCAGCGCCGGCTCACCAAGAAAGTCGTGTCCACGGTCAAGGACATGATGACCGCGGCGCCCGACCGCTACGCCACGTTCTGGCGGGAGTTCGGCGCCGTCCTCAAGGAAGGGCTGCTGTCCGACTCCGACAACCGCGACGCGCTTCTCGCGGTCTCCTCCTTCGCGACCACGCACAGCGAGGACGAGCCGACCACCCTGCGGGCCTACGTCGAGCGGATGAAGGACGGCCAGGACGCCGTCTACTACCTGACCGGCGAGTCCCGGCAGAGCATCGAGAACTCCCCGCACATGGAGGCGTTCCGGGCCAAGGGCGTGGAGGTCCTGCTGCTCACCGACCCGGTGGACGAGGTGTGGGCCGACGTGGTCGGCGAGTTCGACGGCAAACCGCTGCGGTCGGTCGCCAAGGGCGAGGTCGATCTCGACGGGGAGAGCGGCGAGCAGGCCGAAGGCGAGCGCGAGAAGCAGAGCGAGGAGTACGCGGGCCTGCTCGCCTGGATGAACGAGCACCTGGACGAGGACGTCAAGGACGTGCGGCTGTCGTCCCGTCTCACGGTCTCGCCGGCCTGCATCGTCTCCGACGCGAACGACCTCACCCCGGCGCTGGAGAACATGTACCGGGCGATGGGGCAGGAGGTGCCGCGGGCCCGGCGGATCCTCGAGCTCAACCCCGGGCACGCGCTCGTCAAGGGCCTGAACAAGGCCTACCAGGAGCGCGAGGACCGCTCCGGCCTCGCCGAGACCGCGGAGCTGCTGCACGGCCTGGCGGTGCTCGCCGAAGGCGGGCGGCCGAAGGAGCCCGGCCGGTTCGTGAAGCTGGTGGCGGACAGCCTGGAGCGCTCGTTGTAACGGGCGGGAAAAGGGTTCCGGGCAGGGTTTCCCTGCCCGGAACCTTCACAGTCCGCACACCGAACATGCTAGTTGCTTGAGTCAATCAAGCGGGCCTAGGATGCTGTGCAGTCGTGCAGCACCGCACCCCCCACGGAGGCCCGGCCCATGTCCCCTGCGCAGACCCGATCCGTGCGGATCGAGAAGGGGGCCGCGCCGCCCCGGGCCGGTGTCGCCGTGGCGGTGCCGGCCTTCGTCGCCGTGGCCGGCGTGATCCTGGCCTGGACGACCACCGACGTCGGCGGCGGCCCACCCACCTCGGGGACCGGCTTCGAGCTGGTCACGGTCGCGGGAGTCGGCGCGGCGGTCCTCGCCCTGGCCGTCGCCGTGTTCCTCCCGGGGCGGCCGACCGCGGCCACCGGAGCGCCGGCCACGCCGTCCGCCGGTGCGCAGGCCGCTCCGTCCCCCGGCGAGCAGGCCTCGACCGCACCGGGCGTGATCCCAACGACTCCGGTCGAGCCGGCTCTGAACCAACCGACTCCGATCGGACCGCACCCGGAGCAGCCGGGCGCCGGCACGGCCGGGGAGGGGGCGTCGGGCGCGGCGGTGGCGGTGCCGCTGGCACGGGCCGTCGCGGAGCTCGTCGCCACCGTTCCCGGACTGTCCGACGGCGGTCCGGCGGGCGGTGGCCGAGCGGTGCGCGGGCGGGTGCGGGGCGCCGAGGGCATACCGGTGGGCGGCGCCGCTGTCACGCTGATCTCGCTGGGCGGGCGGCAGGTGGGCCGTGCGGTCACCGCCCTCGACGGTTCCTACGAGCTCCTGACGCCCGGTGAGCGCGCCTACGTGCTCATCGCCTCGGCCGACGGCCATCAGCCGCAGGCCGCCACCGTCGTGGTCGGGACGACGCCCGTCACGCACGACGTGCTGCTCAGCGGCGCCAGCGGTCTGACCGGTGCCGTGCGGTCCACGGCCGACGGAGCGCCGGTCGCGGAGGCGGTGGTCGTCGTCATGGACGTGCGCGGCGACGTGCTGGCCACCGCGCGGACCGACGGCAAGGGCGAGTTCACCGTCGCCGACCTGGTGCCGGGGGCCGTCGTCCTCACGGTCAGCTCTCCGGAGCACCGGCCGCAGGCACAATCCGTCGAGATCGGCGCCGCCGGTGTCACCCGGGTCGACCTCGAGCTGCGGCCCGGCGCACAGGTGCGCGGCACGGTACGCGGCGCGGGCGTTCCCCTGCGCGACGCCCGGGTGACCCTGGTGGACGCCGCGGGCAACGTCGTGGCGACCGCCACGACCGGCGGCGACGGGGCGTACGCCTTCACCGACCTGGACGACGGCCCGTACACGGTCGTGGCGGCCGGCTACCCGCCCCGGGCCGATCACATCAGCGTCGGCGGCGCCGACGAGGACGACCACGACATCGAACTCGCCCACGCGGGCGACCAGGGCCTGTCCGCAGTGGTGATCCCTGACGCAGGGTCTCGCGGCTGAGTGCTCCGGGCAGTCCTGGCGCGCGGGGTGCTGCCGCTCAGCGCCTTGTCTCGTACCTGGTCAGCACCACACCGCCGGGAAGCGTCCGAGTCTCCAGCAGGTTCAGGTGCACCCAGCTGTCCAACGCGGTGAAGAACGGCGTGCCGCCGCCCACCAGGACCGGATGGGTGGCGATCACGTACTCGTCGATCAGCCCGGCACGCAGGGCCGCCCCGGCGAGCGTCGCGCCGCCGATGCTCATCGGGCCGCCGTCCTCGGCCTTGAGGCGGGTGATCTCGGCGATCGCGTCTCCGGTGACCAGGCGGGTGTTCCAGTCGACCTCGTCGATCGTCGAGGAGAACACCACCTTCGGCGTGTCCCGCCAGTTCCGCGCGAACTCGATCTCCGCCGGGGTGGCGTCGGGCAGCTGGTCGCCGGTCGGCCAGTAGGAGCTCATCGTCTCCCACAGCTTGCGCCCGTACAGCGTCAGGCCGCTCGCCTGCTCCTGGTCGAGCCACCACTGGAACAGCTCGGGGCTCGGCGGTCCCCCCCAGCCGATGTCGTCGCCGGCCGCGGCGATGTAGCCGTCCAGGGTCAGGTTCATGCCGTAGATCAGCTTCCGCATGTCCAGCCTTCCGTCCGTGGGTGTCCGGCGTAGAGACCGGCGCGCCGCGGGAAACTCATCGGCGCGCGATCCGGGCTCGCCGGTGGTCCACGTGCTCGGGGCTCAGCGTGGTGTACTCGGCCGACACGGGCAAGCCGCCCGGTCTCGCCCTCGCCCTCGCCCTCGCGGGTGCGGAAACTTCCGGCCGACCCGGCAGGCGAAGAACGCCGGACGTCCCGCGGCAGCCTCACCGAGGAGAGCCACCTCGCCGACGACAAGGCCTGCTGGAACAGGTCGTCGCCGGGACGGGACTCACGCTCGCCTGACCGCTTTCAGCACCACGAACTTCCGGTCGCCGGCGACCAGTTCACTGTTGCCGAACAGCCGCTTGAGCTTCACGTGGTAGCCCAGGTGCCGGTTGCCCACCACCCACAGCTCGCCGCCCGGCCGCAGCGCACGCCGGGCCCCCGTGAACATGCGCCACGCCGTCGCGTCGGTGGTGGCCTGGTGGGAGTGGAACGGCGGGTTGTTGAGCACGACGTCGACACTCTCGTCCGCGACGCCCGCCAGCCCGTCCCCGACCCGGAACTCGGCGTGCCCAGGCACCCCGTTCGCCCGGTAGGTCGCCTCCGCCGACGCCACCGCCTGGAACGACTCGTCGGTGAACAGCACCTCCGCCCGCGGGTCGGACAGCGCCACCGCCGTGCCGACGATCCCGTTGCCGCAGCCCAGGTCGACGACCCGGCGGCCGCCCCCGGCGCTCGGCAGATGCCGGAGGAAGAACCGGGTGCCGACGTCGAGGCGGTCGGCGCAGAAGACCCCCGCGTGGTTGACGACCGGACGGCCGGAGAGGGTGGGGCCGAGGTCGCCGGGCAGGTCGTACGAGTAGGGCCACGGGGTGGCCGGAGGCTTCAGCGACGGATCGGGGGTGCAGAAGACCAGCCGGGCCTTCTGCTCGGCGAGGGAGGTCCTGGTCGGCCCGAGGATCCGCTCGAACAGCTTCAGAGTCGAGGTGTGGATCTCCTTCACCATGCCCGCGCCGACGACGACCGTCCCCGCGTGCACGGCGGGCGCCAGCCGCAGCAACTGGTCCTCCAGCAACGCCAGACTCTTGGGGATGCGGACCAGCAGGACGTCGATCCGCTCCGGCGCCGGGTCCTGGGTGGTGAGCAGCCGCACGGAACCGGTCTCGGCCCCGGCCCGCGCCAGATTGGCCCGGGTCGCCTCCTGCCCCAGCCAGGAGTCGGTGATCTGCGTCGGCCGGTGCGCCGCCAACGCCGTGACCAGCGCGCCCCAGCGGTCGCCGAGCACCACCACCGTGCCGGTCAGTGGGACGTCCTGCGCCGCGAGGTGTCTGAGCAGGTAGGCGTCGGAAGCGTCCCAGGCGCGCAGCTGATCGCGAGGGTCCTCGGGGTGGCGGGCCAGCTCGACCTCGCCCCACGGCGTCGTCATACGGTCGTTCATCGTGGTCAGGCTAGCCGAGCCGCAGCTCAGACGCGGTGTCACCGTCGGCCGCGGCACCACGGACATGCGGGAGGATGGGTCCATGGACACGGAGTTGTTCCCCCGTGGGCGTACGGAGGTCGCGCCGGGGGCGGTGCACCTGCCCGACTGGCTGGACGCGGCCCGCCAACGCGAGCTGCTGAGGTCGTGCCGGGAGTGGGCCCGACCGCCGGCCGGGCTGCGCACGGTCCGCACGCCCGGCGGCGGCACGATGTCCGCCCGCCAGGTCTGTCTCGGCTGGCACTGGCGCCCGTATGCATACGCCCGCACGGTCACCGACGGCGACGGCACGGCCGTCAAGCCGTTCCCCGACTGGCTGGGCGAGCTGGGCCGGCGCGCGGTGGCCGACGCGCTCGGGCCGCAGGAGTCCCCGTCGGCTGCGTACGACATCGCGCTGATCAACTTCTATGACGGCGACGCCCGGATGGGCATGCACCGGGACGCCGACGAGAGATCCGACGCACCCGTGGTCTCCCTCAGCCTGGGCGACTCGTGCGTCTTCCGCTTCGGGAACCCGCGGACCCGGACGCGGCCCTACACCGACGTCGAGCTGCGCAGCGGCGACCTCTTCGTGTTCGCAGGCCCCTCCCGGCTTGCGTACCACGGAGTGCCCCGCGTGCTGCCGGGCACCTCTCCGCCCGCGCTGGGCCTCACGGGACGGCTGAACATCACGTTGCGGGTGAGCGGCTTCCCCGACGCCGCCTGAACAACGGATCATGGGAGACTCGCCCCCATGAGCGGCAAGGCGGACCCCCGGCCGGCGGGGGAAGGGACCACCTCGAGGGCGCGGCTGGACCGGGGGCGCGGTGCGCTCGGGCCCGCGCTGGAGCTCGTGCACACCGGACGGGCGCCCACCCGGGCGGTGCTCACGGCCGAGCTCGGCGTCACCCGCGCGACGGCCGGCGCGGTCGCCGCCGAACTCGTCGCCCTGGGCCTGATCCGGGTGGACGCGCGGCCCGGCGCCGCAGCCGGTTCGCAGGGCCGCCCCTCCCACCGGCTCGAGGTCGCGCAGGACGGCCCGGTCGTTCTGGCGGCACAGGTCCACGCCGACGGTTTCCGGGCCGCGCTGGTCGGTCTCGGCGGCCGCATCGTCGCCACCACGCCCAGCTGTGAGGCCGTCGACGCCGACCCCGCGAAAGTGCTCGGGGCCGCCGTGGACGCGGGCGCGGAGCTGCTGCGGCGCACCGGCCGGCGCTGTGTGGGCGCCGGGCTCGCCGTGCCCTCCGCGATCACCGAACCCGAAGGGCTGGCGCTCAACCCCCTGCACCTGGCCTGGCCCGCGGGCGCGCCCGTGCGAGAGATCTTCGCCGAGCGGATCCGCGCCGCCGGCGTCACCGGACCCGCGTTCGCGGCGAACGACGTCAACCTCGCCGCCCTGGCCGAACACCGGCACGGGGCCGGGCGCGGCGCCCGTGACCTGCTGTGCGTGGCCACCGGGCATCGGGGCGTCGGCGGCGCGCTCGTGCTGGACGGCCGTCTGCACACGGGCAGTTCGGGACTGGCCCTGGAGGTCGGGCACCTCACCGTCAATCCCGAGGGACGTGCCTGCTACTGCGGCAGCCGCGGCTGTCTCGACGTGGAGGCCGATCCGCTCGCCCTGCTGAACACCGCCGGCCGGCAGCCCGGCCCCGAAGGCTCCCTGCTGCAGCAGGCCAACGAACTGATCCGCGAGGAGTACGGCGACCCGGTCGTCCGCATGGCCGTCGACGCGCTGATCGACCGGCTGGGGCTGGGCCTGGCGGGCCTGGTGAACATCCTCAATCCCGACCGCATCATCCTCGGCGGACTGCACCGCACCCTCCTCGCGGCCGACCCCGACCGGCTCCGCGCGGTCGTCACCGACCGCAGCCTCTGGGGCCACAACGGCGGGGTGCCGATCCTCGGCTGCTCCCTCGACCACAACAGCCTGGTCGGAGCGGCCGAGTTGGCCTGGCAGCCGGTCCTGGACGACCCGCTGGGGGCGCTCACCGCGGCGTGAGACCCGGCGCGCCCGCCCTCCCGGCAGCCCTGCCGCCGGTGTACCTGCACGACGGCGCCTGTACGGCCGTACCTGTACGACGGTGCCTGTACGACTGTGCCCGCAGGAACCGTGCGTGTACGACTGTGCCCGCAGGACCGTGTGTGTACGACGCGGCCGTCCCGGCGCGCTCGTGACGGGCCGTCAGCCGGTCGGCCGAGGGAAGCCGCACACGGATACCGCCGTGCCAGGGGAAAGGCGCCGGGCGCCCGTGTGCCGACGTAGGTTGACGCCATGACAGACCACCTGACCGTCAGCGTCCTGGGCACCGGCATCATGGGCGCCGCGATGGCCCGCAGCATCGCTCGGGCCGGCCACACCGTCCGCGTCTGGAACCGCACCCGTGCCAAGGCCGAGCCGCTCGCCGCGGACCGCGTGCACGTCGCCGCCACGCCCGCGGAGGCCGTCGAGGGCGCGGACGTCGTGCTGACCATGCTCTACGACGGCCCCGCCACCCTGGAGGTGATGCGCGAGGCCGCTCCGGCCCTGCGCGCCGGGACGGCCTGGGTGCAGTCGACGACCGCCGGGATCGAGGCCGTGACCGACCTGGCGGACTTTGCCCGTGCACATGGTCTCGCGTTCTTCGACGCCCCCGTCCTGGGCACCCGGCAGCCGGCCGAGGCAGGCCAGCTGACCGTCCTCGCGGCGGGTCCGTCCGCGAGCCGGGCCGCGGTGGCTCCCGTCCTGGACGCCGTGGGCGCACGGATCGTGTGGACCGGCGAGGACGGCGGCGCGGGCAGCGCCACCCGGCTCAAACTGGTGGCCAACAGCTGGGTGATCGCGGCGACCGCCGCCACCGGTGAGGTCCTCGCCCTGGCGCGGTCCCTGGGCGTCGACCCGAACGCGTTCTTCGCACTGATCGAGGGCGGTCCGCTCGACATGGGGTACCTGAAGGCGAAGGCGGCCCTGATCCTCGAGGAACGGCTCACGCCGGCCCAGTTCGCGGTCGCGACGGCAGCGAAGGACGCCCGGCTGATCGTCGAGGCCGGGCGCGGGAACGGCGTCCGCCTGGACGTGGCGGCCGCGAGCGCCGAGCGTCTGGAGCGGGCCGCCGCACAGGGCCACGGCGACGAGGACATGGCCGCCGCCTACTTCGCCAGCTTCGACAGCGCCCCCTGAGGAACCCGGCGGAGACCCAGGAGACCCAGGAGACCCCGGCTCACCCCCCGCCGTCGTCAGCCGGCGGGGGCTCGGCGGCGCGGCCGGGGGACCAGCTCCCCGCCGCAGTTGGGGCAGACCTCGCCCATGGCCTCCCCGCACGGGACGCAGAACGTGCACTCGTAGGAGCAGATCCGGGCCGGCCCGTCGGGCGGCAGGGCGGCGGTGGTGCAGCGTTCGCAGGGGTCGCGCATCTCCAGGGCCATCGTGCCAGGTGCTCCTCGTCAGGGGGTTCGTGTGTCGCCCTCCATGGTCCGCCGGACGCGGGCGTCCGTCGGCCGCTCGGCGGGCCACACATCCGCAGGATCGGGCCTCCGGAGCCAGCCGCCCGCAGCGCCCGCCGCCCGCAGCCCCCTGCGGCCACCGCCGGCGCCCGTAGCCCGCGCCGACCGCTCGTGCGCCCAGGGCTCACCTCACCACTGGCGGCCCGTGGGGAGCGCGGCCCGCCCCGGCGTGGACAGGTGCAGCACCTGGAACAGCTCGCCCTCGGCCTTCGGCGCGTCGTGCTCCCAGAGGGACAGCTGAACGGTCTCCCACCGGCTCGTGTCGACGGCGGCAGCCGCGAGCACCGCCCCGTCCTCCCGCGCCAGCCGTCGTGCCTCGTCCACCGCCTCCTGCACGCCGGCGGAGACCGGGCCGCCGTCCGGAAGGGGTCGGCGCCGCCGTACGGCGAACCGGGCGGGGGCCGCGCCGTAGGCCCCCTCCTCGTAGGTCAGACCCGTCCACTGGCGGACCGCCGGGCGCCCGAAGTCGTCGCTCAGGCCCTGGAATCCGGCGCCCCACAGGAAGGAGTTCATGCCCTCCACGGTGTTCCAGAGGTAGAACGGCGCGTACTGGCTGACCGGTGAGCCGTGCACCCCGCGCTCGCGCAGCAGATACGCCTTGAGACCGAGGCCCGCCCAGTCGTCCAGCAGATGCCCGACACGGGCCACGCGCGCGCGGATGACGCCCGTGTCGTAGTCGGCGGGCAGGGTCAGCTCGTACTGCATGGCGTGCACGGGGCCTCCTGGACGGCCGGGCGGGGGGTGAGCAGGCAGAGCAGTCCGCGGACGCCCGCGTCGAAGGCGGCCGGCGAACCGGCCGCGCGGGCCAGCACGTATCCGCCCTGGACCGTCGCGACGACGGTGGCGGCGATCGCCTCACCGTCCAGTTCCGGGCCGAACTGCCCCTGTTCCTTGCCCTCTTCGACGATGTGGGCGATCAGTTCGCGGATCCCGTCGATCGTCTCGTCCACGGGTTCGCGCAGCGCCTCGTCCGCGATGACGTCCGGGTCCATCGTCAGGCGTCCGAGGGGGCAGCCGCGCAACACGTCGCGCTCGCGCGTGAGGTACGCCTCGATGCGTTCATAGGGCGTGCCCGGACCGTTCAGCACTTCCTCGACGGAGGCGCGCATCTCCTCGGCCGTCCGCCGGATCGCCGCCAGTGCGAGATCGGGCTTGCCCTTGAAGTGGTGGTACATGCTGCCCTGTCCCGCGCCCGCCCGCTCCAGGATCGCCCGGGGGCTCGTCCCCACGTAACCGCGCTCCCAGAGCAGTTCCCGAGTGGACTCGATCAGTCGTTCCGACGTGCTCATGAAGCGACTGTACATACCAGTAGGTACAGAAGTCGAGGGCTCAGGGAGCACCCGTGGCACGCTCGCGTACTCCCTGCGAGGTACGCGCACTGACGCCGGCCGTGCGACGACGCCGGCCCCCGCCCCGCGGGACTCTCGAGACGTCGAGCAGAACCCGTTGCAGACCCACTGCAGATCCCCGAGGAGATGACCTGAGATGAACACCCTGGCTGACTGGCACGGCGGCGGCCCCGGCCCGTGGATCCTGTTCCTCCCGCTGATCTGGGCGGCCGTGGTGATCGGCGCGCTCACGCTGGTGCGCCGTACCGTGTGGCGCGGCCGCCCCGGTCCCTGGGGCGCGACGCGCGACCCCCGACCCACCGGGGACTCACCCCTCGCCGTCCTCGGCCGCCGCTTCGCCTCCGGCGAGATCGACGAAGACGAGTACTGGCGCCGACTGTCCGTCCTGGACGAGCAGTTCGGCCGCGTGGGCAGGGGCGGCACGGCGTGAGCGCGGTGACCGCCCCGCCCTGACACGGGACGGGGTACGGGGCGTCTACGCCGTGAAGGCGTGCGGTGTGCCGGCGAAACCGTCGGCCTCCCCGCTCTCCTGCGGCCGGCGGCGCGGCACCGTGGCGCCGGTGTCAGCCGCCGGCCTCCGGGAACGCCTGCGCCCGGTGTGCCGACCCTCGGTGGGGGCCGCACACCGGGCACGGGGGCGCCTCGCCGTACGGGACGTCACCGCCCGGTCAGCCGACGACGGCCGACCGGGCGGGGGCATGCGCGGGCCGCAGATCGTCGACGGACACGACCTCCGTGAACCGGGGCGCGGCCTGCTCCCGCGGCGTGCGGCGCGGCGGACGCGCCGCGAGCTCCCGTGCGGCGACGGGCGCCGGCAGCGTGAACCACACGACCTTGCCGGACTCGCCGTCCGGCCGGGCGCCCCAGCTCTCGCTGACCGCGGCCACCATGGCCAGCCCGCGTCCGCAGGTGGCGAGCGTCTCGGCGGTCTTGACGACCGGCAGCCGCGGATCGTGGTCGCGCACGGAGACGGTCAGCCGGTCCAGCAGCAGCTCCATCTCCACGACGCAGGTCTTGTCGGGCTGGGCGTGCAGGTGGACGTTGGTCAACAGCTCCGTCACACCGAGCGCAGCCCGGTCTATCAGCGGGTCCATATGCCAGTAGCGCAACTGCGCCGATACGATTCTGCGGACCTGACCGATCCGCGACGGCAGGGCCTGAAGCTCCACCATGCAGTGCCTGCTTGGGTTGCTGATCACGGCTGCGACTCCCCGACTGAGGTCCGGAAGAACACGGAGTTCGGATCGAGCAGGGCGTCTGCGCAAGGCGGCCGCCTGCTGTCTTGGCCGGCGGGCTGGTTCGCAGCGTTATCGCCGGTAAACCCAGAGTGACGTGAGACCAGAGTGGCGCAGCGGATGCGGTAGCGCAACTCGCGGTGATTCGGCCACCCGTGCCGGTCTCTCGCCCCCTGCGGCTCAGCCGCCGCGCCCCGCCGCCCTGCGCACGGCCTCGATGAAGCGGCGTGCCGCGGGCGGTCCGGGTTCCCCCGGCGCCGGGTCGTGCTCGCCGAGCGTCAGCAGGTACCGGTTGCCGTTGAGGTCGGCCAGCGCCCGGTCCTCCGGGGCGAACCAGGGTTTCGAGGCGCGGACCGCCTGCACGGGCGCGCTGTCGATCTCGCTGCCGTAGCTGGTCAGCAACTCCAGCCTGCCGTCGCTGATCCGGACCTGCCCGGCCCGGGTGAGCGAGCGCAGCCGCTTCCCGATACGCACGCCCGTAGCCGTGAACTCCGGCTCCGCCATGCCGTCCCGCCCCCTCGCGTTCGAACTCGTCCGGTGATCCGGGGCGCGCCCCCGTCCGGCGCCCGCCCCGACCCGGTGCAGTCTGCCCGCGCCCGTCCTCGAGCACCAGTGCGTTCGCAGGTCCGCAAGGGGCCGTCCGGAGCATTCGTGTGAATGCGCCCCCTCGGCGTCCGCGCCCGCCCCCAGGGCCGCCTTTGAGGGCCCCAAAGGTGTGTTTATGCAGGTGAGAAGCGTGTGGAAGGTGTCTATGATCGGAGTGTGCCGGCCGCGCGGACCACCGTCGGCGCGCAGCCCGAAGGAGCCCCGCCGTGACCGCCTCCCCGCCCCTCAGGACCGGTGCCACCCTCGACGTCGACCACAGCGACGCCGCCTACCGCGACTGGCTGAAAGAAGCCGTCCGCAAGGTCCAGGCGGACGCCAACCGCTCGGCCGACACCCATCTGCTGCGCTTCCCGCTCCCGGAGGCGTGGGGCATCGACCTGTACCTCAAGGACGAGTCGACCCACCCCACCGGCAGCCTGAAGCACCGGCTCGCCCGCTCGCTCTTCCTCTACGGCCTGTGCAACGGCTGGATCAGGCCGGACCGCCCGGTGATCGAGGCGTCCAGCGGCTCGACGGCGGTGTCCGAGGCGTACTTCGCCAAGCTGATCGGCGTGCCCTTCATCGCCGTCATGCCGCGTACGACGAGCGCCGAGAAGATCCGACTGATCGAGTTCCACGGCGGCCGATGTCACTTCGTCGACGACTCGCGCACGATGTACGAGGAGTCGGCACGTCTCGCGAGGGACCTCGAGGGCCATTACATGGACCAGTTCACCTACGCGGAGCGGGCCACGGACTGGCGCGGGAACAACAACATCGCCGAATCCATCTTCCGGCAACTGGAACTGGAGCGGTTCCCGGAGCCCGCCTGGATCGTCGCCACGGCCGGCACCGGCGGCACCTCCGCGACCCTCGCGCGTTTCGTCCACTACACCCAGCGCGACACCCGCATCTGCGTCGCCGACCCGGAGAACTCGTGCTTCTTCGAGGGCTGGACGAGCGGCGATCCGGACGTCACCTGCGACTGCGGTTCACGCATCGAGGGCATCGGCCGGCCCCGGATGGAGCCCAGCTTCGTCGCCGGCGCCGTCGACCGCATGATGAAGGTCCCGGACGCCGCCAGCGTCGCCGGGGTGCGCGCCCTGGAACGGGCCATCGGCCGCAAGGCGGGCGGCTCGACGGGCACCGGGCTGTGGAGCGCGCTCAAGATCGTCGCCGAGATGGTGGCCGACGGCCGCCGCGGCAGCGTCGTCACCCTGCTGTGCGACCCGGGCGACCGCTACCTGGACAAGTACTACTCCGACGACTGGCTCGCCGAGCAGGGACTGGACATCGCCCCCTACACCGCGGCGATCGAGACGCTGCTGGCCACCGGAGTGTGGCAGGGCTGAACCGGAGCACTCCAGCTCCCACCGGCGGCGCTCAGCCGGAGAGCCGTCGGTCCAGCCGCTTCACGGCCCCGCGGAAGGACTGCCCGAGCCCCGGCCGGGCCAGCCGCAGCACCGTGCGGAAGGCCCCGCTCCCGTCCGCGGCGAACGTCCACTGCACGCGCGTCCCCGCCCCGGCCGCCGCCAGCCGCCATTCCTCGACCAGTGCCCCGACGCCCGGAGCGTTGGTGGTGTCGACGCGGTAGGCGTACACCTCCGGCTCCTCGGCCGCGAGGACCGTCTCACGAAAACGCGTGCCGCCCCGCAGGCGCACCTCGCGCGCCGCCCCACCCTCCAGCGGCTCCGCGGACGTCACGGCCGGAAACCACCGCGCCCACCCGGGCACGTCCTCTGCGAGCGCGCGGAAGACCCGCTCGGGGGGCGCGGACATGTCCGTCGCGAAGACCAGCCGCACGGGAGCGGTCCGGACGAAGTCGAGCCCTTCGGGACGCAACCGGCGAGGCATACGCGCGACCTCCTCATGGCGGGGAGACGGGTGCGCCACCCTAGCCGCAGCCCTCTCAGATGTCTGCACCCTCGTCGGGCTCGCCCGCGACCGTCAGCCGGCGCAGGTGCTCGGAGATCTCCGCGCGCGCCGCCCCCGGCAGACCGGCGTCCGTCACGAGCGTGTCGACCTGATCCAGTGCGGCGAACGAACTCAGCCCCACCACACCCCACTTGGTGTGGTCGGCGACCACCACCACCCGGCGCGCCGACTGCACCAGCCGCCGATTGGTCTCGGCCTCCGCGAGGTTCGGCGTCGACAGCCCGGCCTCGGCCGATATGCCGTGCACGCCGAGGAACAGCACGTCGAAGTGGAGTGCCGCGATGGCCTGGTCGGCGACCGGTCCCACCAGTGAGTCCGACGGTGTGCGCACCCCGCCGGTCAGCACGACCGTGGCCGCGCCCTGCCGGGGGCCCGCGGTGCGCTGCGCCACGTGGAAGACGTCCGCGACGCGCACCGAGTTCGTCACCACGGTCAGGTCCGGCACGTCCACCAGGTGATGGGCCAGCGCGTAGGTCGTCGTACCGCCCGACAACGCGATCGCGCTGCCCGGGGCCACCATTTCCGCCGCGGCCTTGGCGATGTCCTCCTTGGCGGTCAGCTCCAGACCCGACTTCGCCTCGAAGCCCGGCTCGTGGGTGCTCGCCTCGACGACCGGCACCGCGCCGCCGTGCACCTTCTCCAGCACGCCCTGCCGGGCCAGCGCGTCCAGATCACGCCGCACCGTCATGTCCGACACGCCGAGCTTGCGGGTGAGCTCGTTGACGCGGACGCCGCCGCGGCGTCGCACCTCGTCCAGGATCAGGGAGCGCCGCTGCTCCGCGAGGAGGTTCTGATTCTCACTCACGTACGCTCCGGTCCTTTCCCTCAAGCCGTCCGACGGGCCCGCTCACCTGCGGCGACGAGGAGATTCGCCCCCGACGCCGGTGTGCGGGCGTCCCATCCTCGCACGGCGGGGTCACAGCTGTACCACCACCCCGACGCGTGCATGCCAGTTCGGTGGGGCGCGTGTCCGTCGCACACCACGAGGAGATTCCGTGACCGGAGGTGTATCACGCGTCCGAAGTGGCGATCCTTATGCCCGCACGGACACATCCGAAGGCGTGTCATGGGGGAAGTGCGCATCGTGAAACCTGCCTCTTCGGGCGGAGCCGCCCTGGAACTCCTGGTCCACGGCGTGGGCGGGGCCACGCCCGAGAAGATGCTGAACGATCCGCGCACCGTGCGGATCACCGGCGACGGGACGGCGGCCGTCTACCGGCGCGCCGACGACGTCGCCGCCGACACCGGACCCGGCGTCGACCGCGGCCGCGGCGTACCGGTCCCCGAGGCGTACGTGTGGTCCAACCTCACGTCCGGCAACGGCACCCGCGCCCTGTGGCTGCTGCTGTTGCCGTTCATGGTCGTCAACCTCGCCCACTGGATGCGCCCCGCCGCACGGGAGCGCACGCGCGCGGTGCGGCTGTACGGCCTGCTGGTGCGGCTCGCGGCGCTGAGCCTGACGGTGCTGCTGGTGGCCGCGGCCTGCGAGGTCGCCCTCGACCTGACGGCCTGGCAGTGCGCGGGCACGACCGCCTGCGCCGAACGCCACACCTGGCTGGGCTTCCTGTCGCCGACCGTCTCGGACGGCGGCTGGTGGAGCCTGCCGGGCCGCCGTCTCGCCCTCGCCGCCCTGCTGCCCACCGCGCTCACCGCGCTCCTGTGGTACCTCTCCCACCGCACCTGGCGGGCGTACGAGTCCCAGGAACCCCTGGACCGCGCGCCCGAGCCCGAGACCGGCCCCGCGCACACCGCGCTCGGCCGGCCCGGCTTCTGGTACGGACGACGCCTGGTCGCCCGGCTCCGCGCCGCGCACACCGCGGCCGGCCTGCTGACGGTCGCCGCAGCGGTGGGCACGGCGGCCGTGCGCGAGGACCGCAGGCCCGGCGGCCCCGCCCATCTCGACCTGCTGGGCCGCGCCCTGGAGGCGTCCCTGGCCGTGGGCGCGGTGGCCACGGTGTGGGTGGTGTGCCGCCGGGGCCGCAGCGAGCGCCGACTCGACCGGCGCGTCGATGCGCACCTCGTACGCGCGCTGCCGTCGGCCGCCCTCGTGCTGCTCGCCCTCACCCTCGTGTACGCCGGATGGGACCGCCCGGGCTGGAGTTCCGAGGGCCGGCTGCCGGGCGACGCGACCTTCGGCGCACTGGCCCTCGCCCAGGGCGCCCTGGTGATCGCCCTCGCCGTCGTCGCCCGCGGCCTGCACCACTGTCCGCGAAGGCGCGGGCCCGGCGCGCCGACGGAGCGCTGCGCGCTGCACGGCCTCGGCGGTCCCGCCGTCGCGATGCTGGCCTGCGCGCTGGGCGGCGTCATGTCCGGCGGGGTGTCGCAGCGGGTGTCGGACTGGCTCGACGGCGCCGGGACCTCCCTCGACGGCCCGCCGGTGCTGCTGACCTGGCAGGCGGCCGTCATCCCGGTGCTGCTCGCGGTGGTGCTGGCGCTGTGCGCGCTGCTCGCCCGGCGCACCCTGCTGCTGATCCGGGCCGAGGAGAAGGAGGTGCTCCGGACGTACGGGGTGCGCCCGGGCGACGCGGCGCGCACCCGGCTCATCGCCCGGGCCCGTGCGACGGCCGCCCTCACCGACCGCGGCCCGCTCCTCGTCGCCGTCGTCGCCACCGCGACCCTGCTCCTCGGCGCGGGCGCGCTCGTCGGCGCCTTCGGCACCGGACGGACCCCGGCCCGCGCCGCGCAGACGGCTCAGCCCTTCGTGCAGGGCGCCGCCCAGACCGCCCAGGCGGTGGGCTCCTGGCTGATCGGACTCGGCTTCCTCCTCTTCGTGACCTGGGGCCGGCGCGCCTACAAGGACGTCTCCGCGCGGCGCACGATCGGCATCCTCTGGGACGTCGGCACGTTCTGGCCGCGCGCCGCGCACCCCTTCGCCCCGCCCTGCTACGCGGAGCGCGCGGTGCCCGACCTGACCTGGCGCATGGCCACCTGGACGCGTGCCACGGGCGGACGGCTGGTCATCTCCGGCCACTCCCAGGGCAGCGTCCTCGCGGCCGCGGCGGCCTGGCAGCTGAAACCCTCCGACCGCGCCCGCGTCGCCCTGCTCACCTACGGCTCCCCGATCGAGCGCCTCTACGGCCGCTGGTTTCCCGCCCACTTCGGACCGGCCGCGCTGGCCGCCCTGCACGAGGACATCGACTGCTGGCGCAACCTGTACCGGCGGACCGATCCCATCGGCGGGCCCGTGCGGCTGTCCGGCGACGGCTGCGGCCCCCGGGTGGACCGTGAGCCGCTCGCCGACCCCCTGGCGTACGGCCGCAGCGAGGACCATCCGCTGCCCACGCCCGTCCTCGGGCATTCCGACTACCAGGCCGACCCGGCGTTCGCCGAGGAGCGCGAACTGCTGCTGGGGCGGCTGCGGCCCGGGACGCCCGCCGGCGAGGTGCCGGTACAGCGGTCGTGAACCGTCAGGGCAGTTCCGGCAGATCCTCCGCGTACAGCAGGGTGAGGTCGTCCGTGCTGGGCTCCGCCACCTGCGCGACGCGGCTCGCATGCCGCTCCACCATCGCCTCGAACGTCTGGCGGGCGGTGCGGCCGTTGCCGAAGGCGGGACCCTTCGGGAGTTCCGTGAAGTACTTCAGCAGGGCGTCCGCGGCACCCGGACCGAGCCGGTACTCGTGCTCCTCGGCCTGCTGCTGCACGATCCGCAGCAGCTCGTCCGGGCCGTAGTCGCCGAAGGTGATGGTCCGTGAGAAACGGGACGCCACACCGGGGTTGACCGACAGGAACCGCTCCATCTCCGCCGTGTAACCCGCGACGATCACGACGACGGAGTCGCGGTGGTCCTCCATCAGCTTCACCAGGGTGTCGATGGCCTCCTTGCCGAAGTCCCGGCCGGCGTCCTCCGGCGACAGCGCGTACGCCTCGTCGATGAACAGCACGCCGCCGTGCGCCCGCTGGAACGCCTCCTGGGTGCGGATCGCCGTCGAACCGATGTGCTCGCCGACCAGGTCCACCCGGGACACCTCGACGAGATGGCCCTTCTCCAGCACGGCGAGAGCGGCGAGGATCTCGCCGTACAGGCGCGCGACCGTCGTCTTGCCGGTGCCGGGAGAGCCGGTGAAGACCAGGTGGCGCTTGACGGACGCCGCCTTGAGCCCCGCCTGCTGACGGCGCCGGCCCACCTCGATCATGTCGATGAGGGCCCGCACCTCGCGCTTGACGCTGTCCAGACCGACCAGGGTGTCCAACTCGCCGAGCACGTCCTGAGAGGTCCGCGCCGACGTCTGCGGATCCGGCGCGGCCGGCTGCGGTTCCGGCACGGCGACGCGCTGTTCGGGCAGCACTCCGAGCAGGCCCGGGGCCTGGACGGTCGTCTGGACGACGGTCTCCAGGGCCGTCGGGGCCCCCGGCGTGCGCACTCCCGCACTCTCGTCGCTGCTGCAGTCCTCGACCACGGGCGCGGAACCGGACGCGGATTCCGTACCGGCGTCGGCGAACTCGTAGCCGCCGCGCGCACAGCGCTCGGTCCGGCACTTGCGCAGCGTCGTGCGGCTGCCGTCTATCACGTGGAAGCCATAGCCCCCGCTGTTGGTCACCCGGCAGTTCAGGAAGCTTCCGCGACCGCCGGCCGACACGTAGAACCCGGCCTCGGCGGGGGAGTCGACCGTGCAGCGCTCGACGGTCGGGTCGGCGCCCTTGGTGACGATCACGCCCGTCTGCGTGCCGTCGATGGTGCAGTTGTCGAGGGTGCCGCCGCTGCCGTGGTCGCGGAACCAGGCGCCGGTGGCCGCGTCCCGGATCCGGCAGTCGTCGAGCTGGGCCGTCGCACCGTCGCTCACCGACACCGCGGTGTTGCGCACCTGGGAGAGGTCGCTGTCGACGACGTCCGCACGGGAGCCGCGGTCGAGGACGAACAGCGCGTCCGGCACGTCGTGCACCCGGCAGGAGTCCAGCACCGCGGTGGCGCCGTCGCTGACCCAGACGGCCGGGTAGTCGCCGGTGCTGTCGAAGATCTCGCACTGGTTGGCGTCCACGCGCGTGCCAGGGTCCCAGACCGACAGCCCGTTGCGCCCGAACTGACGCACCGTCGTGCGGGTCAGCGTCAGGACGGAACGGGAGCGCAGGTCGACCGCGTTCTCCGGGATGTCGTGGATGCGGCAGTCGGCCAGGGTGAGCACGGCGTCGGTGTCGAGGGTGACGCCGTCGGCGGTGGTGCGGTGCACATCGCAGTCGGTGAGATGGGCCGTGGCCCGCGCGCTGACCTGGACGCCGCTGCCCCTGACCTCGTACACCTCGCAGCCCACGGCCTCGAGCGCGGTGTGGTCGCCGGTCGCGCTCAGTCCCGCGCCCGCGGTGTGGTGCACACGGCAGCGCTCGAGCCGGGGACGCGCGCCGCCGCGGACCGCGACGCCGGCCTGGCCGGCCGCGAGGACCTCACACTCCTCGAACACGCCTCCGCCGCCGTCGACCACGGCGATGCCGATGCCCGCCGGGTTGTCGACGGTGCACCGCCGCACCGTGGGGCGGGCGCTGCCGCGCACCTCGATGCCCGCCGCGGACCGGGTGACGATCCGCAGGTCCAGCAGCTCCGGCGTGCCCTCCTCGACCAGCACCGCGGGCGCGGCCGCGTCCTGGCCCTCCACGTGCAGGTCCTGCACCACGGCCGAGGCCCGGACCGTCAGCGGCACCCCGTCCACCGGAGCCAGCCGCACGGAGCCGGGGGAGCCCTCGGGACCGCGCAGGGTCACCGACCGCTCCACGACCAGGTTCTCCCGGTACGTACCGGGAGCGATGGTGAGGACGTCGCCCTCCGCCGCGGCCTCCAGGGCTGCGGCGAGCGATGCGTACTCACCCGTGCGGCGCCGCCACCGCGATGTGCCGGTGTGCGTCACCTGGACCGTGCCCTGTGCCATGGCGTTGCTGTGCCCCCACCTCGTGGTACGCGGGTTGATGCCGAAAGCTTCGGCCGGACCACCGTAGCGTGCGCGCGGGCAGTGGGTTGACCAGAGGCGAAAGGCCGTCAGCTGCCGGCGCCGGTGCGCCCCCAGTCCGGGCCCGCGCGCTCCCAGGCCCGGTCCCAACGGGCGTGCCGGCGGCGGACCATGCGCCAGACGACCAGCCGTCGGCTGCCCTCCACGGCGCCCGCGGTGAACAGGGCCGCGCCGAAGCCGGCGAGCACGGCGTGCGTCGTGGCGGTGGCGGAGTCCAGGGGACGGGCCACGAGGCGGCCGTGTCCGTCCGTCCATATCGCGAAGCGGTCGCCGGGGTGCGGGGTTCGGAGACCCGCGAGGACCGTGCCGTGCTGTGCGGCGCCGTCCGGCGCGGTCCAGTCGGCGACGACCCGGGTCCGCGTCTCCCGGCCGGTGGTCGTCTCCGGATCCACGTCCAGCGGTGAACCGGTCGCCCTGCGCACCACGGTGGCCGTGACCTCGTGGCGCGACGCGTGCTGCGCACGGACCGACTGTTGCAGAGCGTCCTGTGCCAGGGCGCCGACGACGGAGCCCGCCACGGGCGCGACGAGGAGGATCAGGAGCAGCGCCGACAGGGCCACCCACGCCTCCACCAGATCCGTTCCGCGGCACAGCGGGTTGTGCCGCCATCGCCAGATTCCGCCGATCGCTCGCATCGACCGCACCCCCTTCCCGCTCCGAGACAACCCCCCGTCGGAGCCGTTCGCACGCGCGTCCCGTGAAAGAGAGAGCGAAATCACCAGGGCCGAGGAGCCCTCATGAACCGCTCACGCCCTTCCAACGCCCCGGAGCCGGGCAGGGGTTCCCGCCGGTCGTCCCGGCCGTGACCGGGGGGAGCGGGCCGGACCACTACGGACCTCAGCCGGTGACGCGCACCGGATCGCCGATCCTGATCGTGCCGCGGGACAGGGGCACCAGGTTCTGGCCGAAGACCAGCGCGCTGCCGATGCGCCGGTGTCGTCCGAGGGCGTGCAGCGGCTCCTTGCCGCGCGCCGCGGTGTCCTGGTCGGTGGTGGTGACCACGCACCGTCCGCACGGTTTGGCGACCCGGAACTCCACCTCGCCGACCGCCAGACGTGACCAGCCGTCCTCGGACCACGCCTCGGTGCCCGACACGACCAGGTTCGGCCGGAAACGGTTCATCGGCAACGGCCCCTCGGCGGCGTGCTCGCCGTTCGCGACGAGTGAGTTGAGGGCGTCGAGGGACGCGGTGGTGGTGACCAGCAGCGGATATCCGTCGGCGAACGCGACGGTCTCGCCGGGCAGCGCGTACGCCGGGTCGACGGGCCTGCGGGTGGCGGGATCGTCCATGTGCACCAGCCGTACGTCCGCGTCGAGGTAGGCACTGCACCAGGCGTGCGCGGCGGTGTCGGCGAGGACCCCCTCCACCTTGTCGCGGAAGATCTCCATCGACACCGTGGCCGCGGGATCGGGCACGGGGACCGTCAGCGATGGCCGACCGGGCGCGGACAGACGCACGCCGCCGCCGGGCATGAGCTCGGCGGCGGCCAGTGCGAGGCGCGGCTGCTGGCGTTGGGTGACGACCTTTCCCCCGTCGTCGATCAGTGCCCAGCGCCGGTCCCCGGCAAGGCCCCAGGGCTCCACGACGGCCTCACGGGGCGCCTGGCCCCGCAACGCCTTGACCGGGTGGACGTGGATCGACAGCAGTTCCGCGAGAGGCATGGGGCCATTTTGCCAGGTGGCGCCGGTGACCCCGATCGGCTCAGTAACCGCGGTACTGCTGCTGGTTGTACGGATCCTGGTACTGGGGCGCGGCGGGCCGAGGCGCGGCCGGGCGCATCGCCTCGTAGTTCATCCCGGGACCCGCGGGACGCGGCTGCTGCTGCATCTGGGGGCCGGGGTAGCCGCGCGGCGCGACGGCCTGCGGCGGGATGTAGGCCGCCGGGGCCTGCTGCAGCGGCGCGGGCTGCTGCGCCTGCGGGTAGCCGTAGGACTGCTGGGACGGGCCTGCCGGAAGGGCGGGCAGCGCCGACGGCAACGCGGGCAGGTTGTTGCCGCCCATGTCGTACGCGGCGGGGACCCGGATCGGAGCGATCTGCGGGGTGCCCCGCTCGGCCACGAGCGAGTCGTAGATCGGAGTGTCCGGGAAGGCGGAGTAGTAGCCGCCTCCGTAGGTGGAGCGGGGGGAGGTCATGGCACATAAGGTAAGCCCACGATGTGCTGGTTGGGGAGACCGATAAGAGGGTTGATTTCCGTGTCGGTAGGAGCCTCGGATCCCCAATGCGAGCGAACGTGGGAAAAAGGGACGGCAAACGGCGCGTAGATCGTGTAAAGGCCGAGTTCCGGGTGGGTTACCGGGGGTTGGTCAGGGCTGATCGTGCGCTCCCGATGGGCGTCCGCCGTCCCTCGGAATAGGTTGGCCGGTAGACAACCCGAGGGGCGCCGGGACCTACGGCCCGGTGCACCGACACGCGAGGGGGGCGTACATGTCAATGTCGAAGGGGTCCAATGTCCCGGTGCCGACCACGGCGCTGCGCGTGGAGCTGGGCTGGCGCTCCGGCCCGGGCGTTCCCGACGCGGACGCGTCGGCGCTTCTGCTGCTGGGCGGAAAGGTCCGTTCCGACGCCGACTTCGTCTTCTACAACCAGCCCGCGCACTCCTCCGGCGCCGTCCGCCACGAGGGCAAACGCGATGCCGGGGGCCGGGTGACGGACGGCATCCTCGTCGACCTCGCGCGCGTGGAGCCCTCGATCGAGACCGTCGTCCTCGCCGCCTCGTCGGACGGCGGCTCCTTCGGCCAGGTCCCCGACCTCTACATCGAGGTGCGGGACGCGGCGCAGGGCGCGGTGGTTGCGCGGTTCGACAGCACGGGCGCCACGGTCGAAACCGCTTTCGTGCTGGGCGAGTTCTACCGACGTCAGGGCGCCTGGAAGTTCCGCGCCGTCGGCCAGGGCTACGGCAGCGGTCTCGAGGGTCTGGCCACGGACTTCGGCATCACCGTGGACGAGCCCCAGCACACCGCGGCCCCCGTTCCGCCGGCGCCCGCCCCCGTGACCCCGACGCCGCCGCCCCAGCAGCCGACCATGCCCGCCTTCCCCGTCACCGTGCCACCGCCCGTCCACCAGGCCCCGCCGCCGCCCCCGCCCGCCCCGCCCGCGGTGCCGGGCGCGCCGGTCAGGCTGACCAAGGTGACGCTCACCAAGGCCGCCCCGTCGGTGTCCCTGACCAAACAGGGCGGCACGTCGGGCGCCCTGCGCGTCAACCTCAACTGGGAGGTGCGCAAGCAGTTCTCCGGGTGGGGCAGCAAGCGCGGGCGGGCGGTCGCGATGCACAACGACCTCGACCTCGACCTGTGCGCCCTGTTCGAACTCGCCGACGGCCGCAAGGGCGTGGTCCAGGCGCTCGGCAACGCCTTCGGGTCGCTGCACCAGCCGCCGTACATCCACCTCGACGGTGACGACCGCACGGGCGCCGTGTCGAGCGGCGAGAACCTCACGGTCAATCTCGACCGCAAGAACGACTTCCGGCGCATCCTGGTCTTCGTGACCATCTACGAGGGGGCTCGCTCGTTCGCCGACCTGCACGCCACGGTCACGCTGCAGCCCCAGTTCGGCGCTCCGGTCGACTTCTCCCTGGACGAGTGCACCGTCCCGTCGACCGTCTGCGCGCTGGCGCTCATCACCAACCAGGGCGGTGACCTCGTCGTCCAGCGCGAGGCCCGCTACCTGGTGCCCGAGCGCGGCGTGAGCCCGCAGCGGACCGTCGACCACGCCTACGGCTGGGGCATGAACTGGACGCCGGGCCGCAAATAGGGCCCCGGCGGGGTCCCGGGGCGGTTCAGCCCTCGTCGGCGACGGCGTCCGGACGTGCGTAGGTGCGGCCCTTCCAGGCCGCACCGCGCCCCCGGTAGTGCTGCACGGCGGAGTCGACCGTCATCAGCAGATAGAGGAACGCGGTGAACGGCAGCAGGGGGGCGAGCCACAGCGGCTGCCGGTAGTGGCGCAGCATCGGGATGTACGTCCCCGCCATGACCAGCCACGCCAGCGCGCCGCACACCGCCGTCGGCGCGCTGCCGGCCGCGAGCCCGAAGAGGACGGCGAGCGGCGGGACCAGGTACACCAGCGCCAGGCCGAGCACCGTGCCGAGCAGCAGGGCCGGGCTGTGGCGCAGTTGCGCGTACGCGCTGCGCGACACCATCCGCCACAGGTCGTGCAGCGTCGGGTACGGCCGCACGCTGTCCACCCGGTCGGCCAGCCCCAGCCAGATGTGCCCGCCCGCGCCCTTCACGGCCCGTGCGAGCGCCACGTCGTCGATGACCGCCTGCCGGATGGCGTCAGGGATCCGCGCCCGCTCGGCCGTCTCGGCGCGCAGCAGGACGCAGCCGCCCGCCGCGGCCGCCGTGCGCGCACCGCGCCTGCCGATCCGGCGGAACGGGTACAGCTGGGCGAAGAAGTAGACGAACGCCGGCACCACCAGTCGCTCCCACGGACTCTCCACCCGCAGCCGAGCCATCTGGGAGACGGCGTCGAAGCCGCCGGTGCGGGCCGCCGCCACCAGCTCCCGCAGACTGTCGGGCGCGTGCGCGATGTCCGCGTCCGTGAGGAGGAGGTACTCGGGCTCACGCGCGCGTGCCAGGCTGATCCCGTGCCGCACCGCCCACAGCTTCCCGGTCCAGCCCGCGGGCGGTTCACCGGGAGAGTCCACGGTCAGCGGGAGCCCGCCGTGCCGCGCGGCGAGGGCGCGCGCCAGGTCTCCCGTGCCGTCGCGGCTGCCGTCGTCGACGAGGAAGACCTCGGCCGGTCCCGGATAGTCCTGGGCGAGGAGCGAGGGCAGGCTCGCGGGCAGCACCGCCGCCTCGTCGCGCGCGGGGACGACGACGCAGACCGACGGCCATTCCCGCGGCGCCGTCCGGTCCGGCAGCCTGATGTCCGTGCGCCAGAAGAACCCCTGACAGAGCAGCAGCCACAGCCAGGCGGCCAGGGACAGGGCGGCGATCCACACGATGGCGCTCACGTGCGCAGTCTTCCCCACCCGAAGGGGCGGCAGGCGCACATCGTCTATGGTGGCCGGGTGAAGATCGCGCTCATGGACTCCGGAATCGGCCTGCTGGCGGCCACCGCCGCGGTACGGCGCCTGCGGCCGGACGCCGATCTCGTGCTCTCCCTCGACCCCGACGGCATGCCCTGGGGGCCGCGCACCCCGCAGGACCTCACCGCGCGGGCGCTGGCGGTCGCCGAGGCCGCCGCGGCGCACCGGCCCGAGGCACTCATCGTGGGCTGCAACACGGCGACCGTGCACGCCCTGCCCGCGCTGCGGGCGAGCCTCGAACCCGGCATCCCGGTGATCGGCACCGTTCCGGCGATCAAGCCGGCCGCGGCCGGCGGCGGCCCGGTCGCGATCTGGGCCACGCCCGCCACCACCGGAAGCCCCTATCAGCGGGGCCTGATCGAGGACTTCGCCGGCGGCGTCACGGTCGCCGAGGTCCCCTGCTGGGGGCTGGCCGAGGCCGTGGAGCACGCGGACCAGACCGCGATCGACGCCGCGGTCGCCGCGGCGGCCGCCCTCACCCCCGAGGACGTCACGACCGTCGTCCTCGGCTGCACCCACTACGAGCTCGTCGCCGACCGCATCCGTGCCGCCGTGCAGCGTCCCGGCCGGCCGCCGCTCGCCCTGCACGGATCGGCCGGCGCGGTCGTCGCGCAGGCGCTGCGCAGGATCGGCGCCCGCCCCGGGCCGGAGGCCGCGGCGCTCGGTGCAGTGACGGTTCTGCTCAGCGGCCGCCCGGGCGCTCTGCCGGCGCCCGCGCTGGCCTACGCGGAAGGTCGCCTGCTCCAGGCCGTCAGCCCCGCTCCGTGACCGTCCGGCACCGACCCCCGCCGCGGGGTCCCCGGGCGGAGCAGTCACCCTGCGCCACGGACTACCGGCGCAGCGAAACCTGAGTAACCTCATGAATATGAGGGACCAACCCCGCGACGAGAGCATCCCGCTTCCCGACGTCCCGCATCGCGACGCCCTGCATTCCGCCGCCCCGCATGCCGACGTCTGGACGGGGCGCGCCACCAACCGCTTCCAGTGGCTGCTCGCGCTGGTCGGGGCCGCCTGTCTGGCGCTCGGCGTGGAACTCGCCGTCGAGTCGGCCTGGACGTCCGGCGTCGCCCCGCTCGTGATGTCCGTCGTCGGCTGCATCGCCGCGGGGCTGCTGGTGCTCTTCGGCACCCTCGCCTTCGTCCACGTCGACCTCAAGCTCGACAAGGAGTCCCTCGAGGTGCGGTGCGGCCACATCGGGCTGCCGCGCCGCCGTATCCCGCTGGCGCATGTCGCCGGCGCCGACTTCGAACCGCACGTCACCCCTCGTCACTGGGGCGGCTGGGGCTACCGCTGGCGGCCGGAGAAGGGCACCGCGGTCGTCGTCCGCAAGGGCGAGGGCGTGGTGCTGCGGCTGTGGGACGGCCACACGTTCACGATCACCGTGGACGACGCCGAGTCGGCGGTCCGCGTCATCCGGGAGCGGCTGCGCACCGGAGCCCCGGGCCCGGCGCGCTGACCGACACGCCCTGGCCGCGTCAGGCCGCCGGCCGGTCGCCGCGTCGCGGGTCCCGCCCGGACGTCGACGGGGCGCCGGGCGGCGCGGGCTCCTCGGCGAGCGGTCGAGCGGTGGCCAGGCCGGCCAGCAGTCCCGCGCCCACCGACACCGTGGTGAAGCTCAGCGCGTTGCCGATCGCGGCGATCGCGGTGAGCGCCGTCAGTGTGGCCCCCGTGGTGAGGACGACGGGTGTCGGGCGCTGTGACCGCCAGAGCGCGAACAGCACCCAGCAGAAGACCGCCGACAGCAGCAGCAGTCCTACGACGCCCTGCTCAGCCGCCGTCTGCAGCGGCGCCGAGTGCGGCTTGCCGTCGGACAGTGTCGACTGCGCCGCCGTCGTGCTCAGCTCGCCGAAGCGCCCCGGGCCCACACCGAGGACGCCCTGGCGCCGCACCATGCCGAGGGCGTCGCGCCACAGGTCGACGCGGTGCGGTGTCAGCCGGTCCGTCAGGGGGTCGGCGAGTTTGCCGGGCAGTGCGTTCCCGGCGACGGCCCAGGTCAGGCCGGTCACCAGGGCGGCCGTCACGGCCGACGCGGCGAGCGCCGGACCCCGGTGGCGCACCCGCCCGGCGGTCAGGGCGCACCACAGCACGGCGCAGCAGGTCACCACACCCGTCGTCGAGTCCAGGAGGGCCGCGGCGGCCGTCACGCCCACGGCGAGCAGCCACAGCGCGAGCCGCTGCGCGGGCACCGGAGTCGCCCAGGCGGCGCAGCACGCGGCGCCGGCCGACAGGGTCAGCACCGCGGCGGTGGCGCCGGCGTGCCCGAGGTGCGGGGCGATCTCCGGCCCCGGGCCGAGCCGCACGGTCACCGTCAGCACCAGCCCGGCCAGTGCTCCGGCGCAGGGCGCGGCCACCGGCAGCAGCACGCCGGTGATCCGCCCCGCCGCATAGCCGGCGGCCAGCGCCAGCACGGCGAGCAGAACGCCCTCGGGGCGCCCGCCGTGCATCGCGGCGGTGACCAGGGGCCAGACGGCGCAGGCCCCGAGCACGGTCACGCCGAGCGCGTCCGAAACGTTTCGGCTGTCTCTGTCCGCGGCCTCGCAGACCGCGGACGACATCCCGGTGGAACCCACCCCGCCCCCCGAACCCGGTCGCCCCCCGACCGTGACGGACCTGAACCGCGACGGACCCCGGCCGCACACGACCGGAGCTCTGCCACACCGTAACCGCCGATCGGCCGTTTGTGGATGAGTTGCGCCGGGTTGTGCGCCGGGCGCGGGGCCCCGGCCGGCCAGGTCATCGGCCCCCGCGGACCGAGCTGTCGGCCAAATGGTGACTCGCCGTACACTCCCGGAGTGACCGTCACCGCAACTTCCGTAGGCCGGCCGGACCGGCTGGAGCCCTCGGCCGCGCCGGCTTCGCGCGGCGCGCGGCTCCTGCGCCGCCTCGTCCCGGCCGCCACCGCGGCGCTCTCCGGAGTGCTGCTCTACGTCAGCTTCCCGCCGCGCACCGTGTGGTGGCTGGCACTGCCGGCCTTCGCCGTCTTCGGCTGGGTGCTGCGGGGGCGCAGCCGGAAGGCCGCATTCGGTCTCGGTTACCTCTTCGGGCTGGGCTTCCTGCTGCCGCTCCTGGTGTGGACCGGCGTCGAGGTCGGACCCGGCCCCTGGCTCGCCCTGGTGGCCATCGAGGCGATCTTCGTCGCACTGGTCGGCGTGGGCGTCGCCGTCGTGTCCAAGCTGCCGGCCTGGCCGCTGTGGGCGGCCGCGCTCTGGATCGCCGGTGAGGCGGCACGCGCGCGTGTGCCCTTCCGCGGCTTCCCGTGGGGCAAGATCGCCTTCGGTCAGGCGGACGGCGTCTTCCTGCCCCTCGCCGCGGTCGGCGGCACCCCCGTGCTCAGCTTCGGCGTCGTCCTGTGCGGCTTCGGCCTGTACGAGATCGTGCGCCTGGTGCTCGAGCGGCGGCGCTCGGGCGAGGTGCGGCGGTCGGCCGCCGCGGTGGCCCTGCTCAGCGTGGCCGTCCCGGTCGTCGGCGCGCTGGCGGCCCGCACGCTGGTCAGCGACAAGGCGCAGGCCGGCACCGCCACCGTCGCCGTCATCCAGGGCAACGTGCCGCGCCTCGGCCTGGACTTCAACTCCCAGCGCCGGGCCGTGCTCGACTACCACGCGCGCGAGACGGAGCGGCTGGCCGCCGAGGTCGAGGCGGGCAAGGTCGCCCGGCCCGACTTCGTGCTGTGGCCCGAGAACTCCTCCGACGTCGACCCCTTCGCCAACGCCGACGCCGCCGCCGTCATCGACAAGGCCGCCAAGGCGATCGGCGCGCCGATCTCGGTCGGCGGCGTCGTCGAGCGGGACGGCAAGCTCTACAACGAGCAGATCCTCTGGGACCCGGTGAAGGGCCCCACCCAGACGTACGACAAGCGACAGGTCCAGCCGTTCGGCGAGTACCTTCCGCTGCGCTCGCTCATCGGGGCGATCAACAGCGACTGGACGTCGATGGTCCGCAAGGACTTCAGCCGCGGCACGAAGCCGGGCGTGTTCGACATGGACGACGCCAAGGTCGGCCTGGTCACGTGCTACGAGGCCGCGTTCGACTGGGCCGTGCGCTCCGAGGTCACCGACGGCGCCCAGCTGATCTCCGTGCCCAGCAACAACGCCACCTTCGACCGCAGCGAGATGACCTACCAGCAGCTCGCCATGTCCCGGGTCCGCGCGGTGGAGCACAGCAGGACCGTCACGGTGCCCGTGACCAGCGGTGTCAGCGCGATCATCATGCCGGACGGGAAGATCACCCAGAAGACCGGCATGTTCGTGGCGGACTCCCTGGTGCAGAAGGTGCCCCTGCGCTCCTCGGAGACTCCGGCGACGAAGCTCGGCATCCTCCCCGAGTTGGCCCTGGTGCTCGTCGCCGCGGGCGGCCTCGGATGGGCGATCGGCGCCGGCCTGCGGACCCGCCGGAGCACGGCGGGCTGACGGGGAGGCGTCCTGACCGGGAAGACCGGGGCGAGGCGGGCCGACCGGGAGGAGCCGGGCCGACCGGGAGGCGCCGGGCTGACCGGGAGGCGGCGGGAGGCCCGGGACGAGGCCGGACGCCCGGATAGGGTCGGCCCATGCCTACTCCAGAGTTCATCACCGAGATCCGGGCCTCCGCGGGACACCAGCTTCTCTGGCTCCCAGGCGTCAGCGCCGTCGTCTTCGACGACGAGGGGCGGGTGCTGCTGGGCCAGCGTGCGGACAACCGTCAGTGGACCGTGATCAGCGGCATCCCGGACCCCGGGGAACAGCCCGCGGACTGCGCCGTGCGCGAGGTCTACGAGGAGGCCGGGGTGACTTGCGTTCCCGAGCGCGTCGTCGTCGTACGCGCCGGGAAGCAGGTGGAGTACCCCAACGGCGACACCTGCCAGTTCATGGACATCACCTTCCGCTGCCGGGCCGTGAGCGGGGCCGCGCGGGTCAACGACGACGAGTCCGTCGACGTGGGCTGGTTCGCGCTGGACGCCCTGCCGCCGTTGCGCGACCGGCAGCTGTTCCGCATCAAGCAGGCACTCTCCGACGAACCCACATGGTTCGAGACCACGACGCCGTAACGAAGTATGGGTGCTGACCACATGGGTCCGGCGCGGGGCTCTGCCTAGGGTCGAGACATGACTTCGCCCCAGGCCGTCGCTGCCGGACCCGCCGCGCCCTCGCTCGACCTCGGTGGTCGCACCGCCCTCGTCACCGGCGCCGCCGGCGGCATCGGACGGGCCTGCGCGCTACGGCTCGCTGCCGCCGGGGCCAAGGTCCGGGCCGTCGACCGCGACGCGAGCGGTCTGGAGAGGCTCGCCGACAGCGCGGCCGGTCTGCCCGGCTCGCTGGAACCCCACGTGCTGGACCTCACCGATCTGGACGCCGCCGAACTCGCCGCCGCCGGGACCGACGTACTCGTCAACAACGCGGGACTGCAGCGGGTGGCTCCGCTCCAGGAGTTCCCGCCTGACGTCTTCCACACGGTGCTCACCGTGATGCTGGAGGCGCCCTTCCGTCTCATCCGCGGCGCGCTGCCGCACATGTACGGGCAGGGCTGGGGCCGCATCGTCAACGTGTCCTCGGTGCACGGGCTGCGTGCCTCGCCCTACAAGGCGGCCTATGTCGCCGCCAAGCACGGACTCGAAGGGCTGTCCAAGACCGCCGCCCTCGAAGGCGCACCCCACGGGGTGACCTCCAACTGCGTCAACCCCGGCTATGTGCGCACGCCCCTCGTCGAGCGGCAGCTCGCCGACCAGGCCCGGACACACGGCGTCCCCGAGGAGCGGGTCCTGGCCGAGGTGCTGCTGCGCGACAGCGCGGTCAAGCGGCTCATCGAGCCGGCGGAGGTCGCCGAGGCGGTCGCCTACCTCTGCGGCCCGCAGGCCTCGTTCGTGACGGGCACGTCGCTGGTCCTCGACGGGGGCTGGACCGCACACTGAGCCCGCCGAGCGGTCCGGAAGGCCCGGGGAACGCCCTGGGCAAGGCCCCGGCAGGCGGTCTCGGCGCAGTTTTCCACAGGGCTGACCGGGCTGCCCGGCGATGAGGAATCCTGTGACCATGTCCCGCGACCACGTGGAGGGCGCCGCGGCCCTCACCACCGCCCACGACGCCGACGCGCCGTTCCTCGAGCTGCTCGCCCGGGGCGCGGCCGCCGAGGCGTACGACCGGCCCGTGCTGGAGGCGCGCGCCGAAGGAGGTTCCGGCGAGCGGATCGCGGCGCTCGAGCACGCCAAGCGGGTCGCCCTGCGGGTGCGCGCGGAACTGGAGGGCCGACGGCGCAGGGAGGCCGAGCTGTCGGCCCTCTTCGAGACCGCCCACGACCTCGCCGGCCTGCGCGACCTCGACGCCGTCCTGCGCGCGATCGTGCAGCGGGCCCGCTCGCTTCTCGGCACCGACGTCGCCTACCTCAGCCTGAACGACCCGGCCGAGGGCGACACCTACATGCGGGTCACCGAGGGCTCCGTGGCCGCCCGCTTCCAGCAGCTCCGCCTCGGCATGGGGGAGGGGCTCGGCGGTCTCGTCGCCCAGACGGCGCGACCGTACGTGACCGACGACTACTTCCAGGACGAGCGCTTCCGGCACACGAACGCCATCGACTCGGGCGTGCGCGACGAGGGGCTGGTGGCGATCCTCGGGGTTCCCCTGACGCTGGGACCGAACGTCATCGGCGTCCTGTTCGCCGCCGACCGGCGCGCCCGGGTCTTCGAACGGGAGCAGATCGCGCTGCTCGGCTCCTTCGCCGCGCTCGCCGCGGCCGCCATCGACACCGCCAACCTGCTCACCGAGACCCGCTCCGCGCTGGCCGGTCTGGAACACGCCAACGAGATCATCCGGGACCGCAGTGCCGTCATCGAGCGCGCCTCCGACGTCCACGACCGGCTGGCCGAACTCGTGCTGCGCGGCGGCGGCGTCCACGACGTGGCCGCCGCGGTGTCCCAAGTGCTCGACAAGACCGTTGAGTTCGCGGAGACGGCGACGGCCGGCGCGCTGGAGGCGTCCCGGGCGGAAGGCCGCGCCGTACGACACCGGGACGACTGGATCGCGGCGGTGGCGGCCGGCGAGGAGCTGTTCGGAGCGCTCGTGCTGAGGTGCCACCCGGGCCTCGACCCGGTCGACCAGCGCACGCTGGAGCGGGCCGCCATGGTGACGTCCCTGCTGCTGCTGGCGAGGCGCTCGGCCGCCGAGGCCGAACAGCGCGTGCGCGGCGAACTCCTCGACGACCTGCTCGAGACCCGCGACCGCGATCCCCGCCTGCTGCGCGAGCGGGCGGCCCGGCTGCACGCCGACCTCGACGCGACCCACGTCGTCCTCGCGGCCCGCCTCGGCACCGCCGCGCCCGACGCCGACCAGGAGGCGGCCGCCCGGCGCAGGCTGTGGTCCGCCGCCTTCCACCTCGCCGCGACCCGGAAGGGCCTGGCCGCCGCCCGCGACGGCGGGACCGTGCTGTTGCTGCCCCTGGAGCCCGGCGACACCGCCACGGAGCTGGCCCGCCGTACCGCGCAGCATCTGGGCGCCGCGGTCCACGAGGCGGTCACCGTCGGCGCTTCCGCCCCGGTCCGCGACCTCACCGCCGGACCGCACGCGGTGGTGGCCGCCTACGAGGAGGGCCGGCGCTGTCTCGACGCCCTCAAGCTGCTCGGCCGCACGGGCGACGGTGCGGCGGCGGAGGACTTCGGCTTCCTCGGGCTGCTCCTCGCCGGCGACCGGGACGTCGGGGGGTTCGTGGACCGGACCATCGGCCGGGTCGTCGCCTACGACGAACGGCGCGGAACCGACCTGCTGCGCACCCTCGACGCCTATTTCGCCGCGGGCATGAGCCCGACCCGTACGAAGGACGAACTGCACGTGCACGTCAACACGGTGGCCCAGCGTCTGGAACGTGTGGGCCGCCTCCTGGGCGACGACTGGCAGAGTCCCGCCCGCGCCCTGGAGATCCACCTGGCCCTGCGTCTGCACCGGTTGGCCGCCCCCGGTCGCTGATGGCGTGCGCCGCTGAGGGCGGTGCGGACCGCGTGCGCGGCTGACCCGCTGTGTACCGCTGACCGCCGTGCACTGCCGACCGCCGTGTGCGCGAGCGGCACACGGCGGTCGGTACAGCGGGTCGCCGCCGACGGAACGAGCCGCCCGGACGGCGCTGCCCGGAAAGATCGGAGCGGGAGCCGGAGTCGGATTCGGAGGGAGCCGGATTTGGATCCGGAGCCGGATCAGGAGTCGGTCGGTGTGATCAGCGGTCGGCCGGGAGGGTCTGTGTGTCCGCTGCCCTGGAGGTCTTCCCGGCCTTGTCGGCCCCGGCCTCCACGGCGAGCCCGGACTTCCCGGCCGGCTCGGAGTCCGCGGAGGGCTCGACGTCGGCGAGGTCGCGGTGGCGGGTCTCCTTGGCGACCCCCACCGCCAGGACCGTCAGCAGGGCCGCGGCGATCACGTACAGGGCGATCGGAGTGGAGCTGTCGTAGTCGGCCAGCAGCGCCGTGGCGATGAGCGGGGCGGGGGCGCCCGCGGCGACGGAGGCGAACTGGGCGCCGATCGACGCCCCGGAGTAGCGCATCCGGGTCGCGAACATCTCGGAGAAGAAGGCGGCCTGCGGCGCGTACATCGCCCCGTGCAGCACCAGGCCGACGGTCACCGCGGGCAGGAGGCCGCCGAAGTCGCCGGTGTCGACGAGGGCGAAGAACGGGAACATCCACAGGCCGATGCCGACCGCGCCCACCAGGTACACGGGACGTCGCCCGACGCGGTCGGACAGCGCGCCCCATGCGGGGATCACCGCGAAGTGCACGGCGGACGCGACGAGGACGGCGTTGAGCGCGGTCTGCTTGGAGACGCCGGCCGAGGTGGTCGCGTACACCAGGATGAACGCGGTGATGACGTAGTAGGAGATGTTCTCCGCCATGCGCGCGCCCATCGCGATCAGCACGTCACGCCAGTGGTGCCGCAGCACCGACACCAGCGGCAGCGGCTCGGCGTCCGCCGTGCGCGCCGCCTTGCGGGCCTCGGCGCGTGCCAACGCCTGCCGGAAGACGGGGGATTCGTCGACCGACAGTCGGATCCACAGTCCGACGAGCACCAGCACGCCCGAGAGCAGGAACGGGATCCGCCAGCCCCAGGAGGCGAAGGCCTCGTCCGAGAGCACCGCCGTGAGCAGGGACAGCACGCCGGTCGCGAGCAACTGCCCGGCGGGTGCGCCCGTTTGCGGCCACGACGCCCAGAAGCCGCGGCGCCGCGCGTCCCCGTGCTCGGACACCAGCAGCACGGCGCCACCCCACTCACCCCCGAGCGCGAAGCCCTGGACCAGTCGCAGCACCGTCAGCAGGACGGGCGCGGCGGTGCCGACCGTCGCGTGCGTGGGCAGCAGCCCGATCGCGAAGGTCGCCCCGCCCATCAGCAACAGGCTCAGGACCAGAAGCTTCTTGCGTCCGAGCCGGTCGCCGTAGTGCCCGAAGACCAGAGCTCCCAGCGGGCGGGCGGCGAACCCGACGGCGTAGGTGAGGAACGACAGGAGCGTGCCGACGAGCGGATCGGAGTCCGGGAAGAACAACTTGTTGAAGACGAGCGCGGCGGCTGAACCGTAGAGGAAGAAGTCGTACCACTCGATGGTGGTGCCGATGAGGCTGGCGGCGACGATGCGCTTGAGGCTTGCGGGGGGTGGGGGAGCGGTCGCGGGGGAGGACATCGGCACCACTTCCAAGCGGTTGACGGGGACGTGTTCGTGTCGCCATACCGTAGGAATCCGCAGGTCAGGGGCACATGTGGCGGGACAACATAGTTCGAGGGTCGGCTATGCGCGCGGCCACCATGCCGGCTCGTGGAAAGGCGGTTCAGGGGATCGATGGTGGTCGAAGCGGGTCCGTCCGGGACGCGTGGTTCAGGGTGACTTGACGGTGCGGTGCTGACTCCCGTGCTGGTTCGGTGCTGGCTAACCTGTCGACCGCGCCGGTGTAGCGCAGTCGCATCAGTTTGACCCGTTCGCCGTCGGCCAGTTCGGCCTCCACATAGGCGAAGGCTCCCCGGTGGCGGATGTGTAGCCGCTCCAGCTGCGGCCAGGCGGTGCGGGCGCGCTCACCGAGGCGCGCCTCCACCGAGAGCCGGGTGTGTTCCGAAGGCGTGGGCATGTCGGTCATCCTGCCCGAGGGGCCGGTTGCGGCAGGCTTCGGCCTGTCATGATCCACTTCTGTCGATCGGCCTGCCTGCCTTGCCCGTTACCGCCGCCCGCCCGATAGTCCTGCGCGCCGCCGAGCGCGAGCGACTGAAGAAGATGGCCTACGGCCACAAGACCGAGCACCGGCTGCGGATGCGCGCGCAGGTGGTACTGCACGCCGCACGCGAACGCTCCAACGCGCGCATCGCCCGTGAGACGGGGCTGCATCTGGACACGGTCCGCTGCTGGCGCGGCCGGTTCGTCGAGCACGGTCCGGCCGGTCTGTCCGACCGCGAGCGGTCAGGGCGGCCTCCGTCGTTCACCGCGTTGCAGGTGGCCCAGGTAAAGGCCCTGGCCTGCCGGCTGCCAGCCGAGAGCGGCGTGCCGCTGGCGCGCTGGTCGTGCCCGGAACTGGCCCGTGAGGTCGTCGCCCAGGCGATCGCCTGCTCGGTCTGCGCCTCCACCGTGCGCCGCTGGCTCACCGACGACGCGCTCAAGCCCTGGCAGCACCAGTCCTGGATCTTCATCACTGACCCCGGCTTCCGGACCAAGGCCGAGCGGGTGCTCGGCTTGTACGCCCGCACCTGGCGAGGCGTCCGGCTCGGCGAGGACGAGTACGTCATCAGAGCGGACGAGAAGACCTCCATCCAGGCCCGCTGCCGCGGCCACCCCACCCTCGCCCCCGGCCAGGCCCGCGCGATGCGCGTCAACCACACCTACGGACGCGGCGGCGCCCTGGCCTACCTCGCCGCCTACGACGTCCACGCCGCGAAAGTGTCCGGCCGCACCGAGCCGCGCACCGGCATCGACCCGTTCATGAACCTGGTCGCCCAGGTCATGAGCACCGAGCCCTGCGCCAGCGCGAAGCGCGTGTTCTGGATCGTGGACAACGGCTCCTCCCACCGCGGCAAGAAGGCCGCCGACCGCCTGGCCGCCGCCTTCCCCAACGCGGTGATGGTCCACACCCCGTGCATACTTCGTGGTTGAACCAGGTGGAGATCTACTTCTCCGTCGTACAGCGCAAGGTCGTCTCACCCAACGACTTCACCGACCTCGCCCAGGTCGCCGACCGGCTTGGGGCCTTCGAAGACCGCTACAACGCCACAGCACAGCCGTTCCAGTGGAAGGTCACCACCCACGACCTGGACGATCTGCTGGCCAGGGGCGACCGGCACACCACCGATCACCACGAAGAATCCTCCGCCGAGCCAGCTACATGATCAACCCCCGAAGGACTTACGGAGCCGACCGCTAAGGCACCAGATTTCGCATCACCGCACCCGGCAGCGAAGCATTGCCCGCCGCCGCCTTCGCCACATGACCGTCATCGTCGGCGAGCAACTCCGCGATCACCTGGGGCGGGAGGGCCGGATGGCCCGCGGCAATGGGCCTCGCCTGGCCGTCCGTCAGGCAGACGAGCAGGGCCCGCGGGGTCGCGTGGGGGTGGGCGGCGATTTCGCAGAACGCCTTGTGCACCGACGGACGGTGGTGGGCGAGGTGTTCCAGGAGTGCCCCGGACGCGTCCGGGTTGGCCGCCACCGCCGCCAGGACCTGGACTCCGTGCCGGTCGACCATGGCCCGCAGTCGCGCCTCGGAGAGGCCGGGGTGCGGGGCGATGTTCTTGAGCACCTTCGCGTAGGGGTCGGTGGCGAGGGCGTCGCGTATCTCGGCGGGCAGGTCGCGGCGCAGGGCCACGAGCATCCGTACGGTCGAATCGGTCGAGTGGGCCAGTTTCCCGACCTCGGCCGGGGACGCGGCCTCGACGCGGGGTAGCAGGGTGGGGCCGATTTTCGTGGTGGCGATGAGGCGAACGAGGACGTCGAGGGGCACGTTGGGGTTGTGCGCGAGTCGGCGCCGTACGTCCTGGCATTCGTCCTCGGCCAGTACGCGCATCAGGGCGTCGTCGCCGGCCGGCTTCTCGGCGAGGCAGGCCCGGATGCGCACGTCGGGGTCCGTGGCGAGCCGTCGGCTCACCTCCGGGGGCAGGTCGGGGTGTTCGGCGAGGGCCAAGCGCAGGTTCTCCGACGGGTGGTCGGCGAAGGGGATCGCGGCCTCGATGGGGGTGGCGGGGTTGCTCAGGGCCCCGTGCCGTACGTCGTGCACGGCGGTCTCGTGCGTGCCGTCACAGACATCGGACGGCAGCACCTCGCAGAAGGTCTCCTCGACGCTGCAGACCGAGCACCGCTGTACGGGAGGCAGTCCCTTGTCGTCGAGGAGTGCCGCCAGTACGGCCGGTGGCGTTGCCTCGTTCCAGGCCGCGTACTTGCGGACCTCGGCGTTCGGATGCCCCGCGAGCCTCGTGGCCAGCGCCCGATCCGTCGTCCACAGGGCGAGTTCCCTCACCACCCGCGCATCCGGACCGGCGGCGAGCGTCTCGACGACATCGGGCGGCAGGCCCACACACCGGGCCAGCCGCTGCCGACGCCAGGAATCCGGGTCCGCCACGAGGACCCGGCCCCACACCGGATCGCCGCGCCCCTCGCCGAGCAGAGCGAGAGCGGTGTCCGGATCGGCTGCCGGATCGACGTCGGCGACGGTCAGCCGGCCCTCGCACGCGAGCTGTGGGCCGCTCTCCGGGACGCGTGTGTACAGCGCGAGCGCCTGCGCGTGGGTGAGGTCGGGGCGGTCGGCGAGGTCATCGGTGAAGTCGGCGTCGGTGTCGGCGACCGCGAGTTCGATCAGCCGGTCGACGAGTTCGGGCGGAAGGGAGGCGTTGGCGGCAAGCCCGCTCAGGACATCGGCATGCTTCACAGGAGCATTGTGACCGCAACAGGCCCTGGCTTTCGGGCATTTATTGTCCCGCCGAATCGAAGCAGTGTGGCCTCAGACATCGGCCTCGGACATCGGCCTCGGACATCGGCCTCGGACATGGGGCTCAGACATGGGGCTCAGACATGGGGCTCGGACTCGCGCAGAGACCCACCCGTCCGGGAACCGCCCCCGTCCTCCTCTGCCGCCGCCCGCGCGACCTGCTCAGGTGTCCCCTCGGCCACCACCTGCCCTCCCCGGCGCCGCCCATCGGCCCGAGGTCGATGATCCAGTCGGAGGCGCGCATGGCGTCGACGTGGTGCTCGATCGTGACGATCGAGTGGCCCGCGTCCACGAGGCGTTGGAGTACGTCGAGCAGGCGGGCGGTGTCGGCGGCGTGCAGGCCGGTGGTCGGTTCGTCGAGGAGGTAGAGGGTGCGGCCGGTCGCGCGGCGGCCCAACTCCTTTGCCAACTTGAGGCGTTGGGCCTCGCCGCCGGAGATGGTGGTGGCGGGCCGGCCGAGCGGGAGATAGCCGAGGCCCACGTCCGAGAGCCGTTGCAGCCGGGCCGCGATCTGCCGTACGCCCCGGAAGACGGTCAGCGCCTCGTCCACCGTCGCGGCCAGCACCTCCGCGATGTCGTACCCGTTCGTGGCGCACCGCGAGGACCTCGCTCCGGAACCGGCGGCCCCGGCAGCCCGGACAGACGCACTCGACTGTGCCTGCCATCTCCACCTCGCTGCCCCCGACATCTGAGCAGACGCCGGACACAGAACTGCCTCCGACGTCAACCCCCGAAGGACTTACGGAGCCGACCACTAAGCCTCGGACGGCGCTGGCGGCGTGGCGGAGGAGGGCTTCTCCTGCGCGTCCTTGGCGGCCGGCAGGACGATGCCACGTCGGGCCAACCACTGCTCACCCCAGTTGCTGAGTCCGATCAGCAGCGGCTCCATCGAGCGTGCTTCCTCGGTCAAGGCGTACTCCACCTTGGGCGGGACGACCGGGTAGACAGTTCGCTGCACCAGCCCGTCCTCCTCCAGCTCACGCAGTTGCTTGGTCAGCAGGCGCGGAGCGATGCCGGGCACCTGGCGGTGCAGCTCGTTGAACCGCACGGTCCCCTCAAGCAGATGGAAAAGGATCACGCCTTTCCACTTCCCGCCGATAATCTTGACTGTTGCTTCCATCGCGCAGCCTGGCAGGTCGTCAAACGGTCGTGTTCGCGGCATGGGGCACCTCCGAGTCGTGCTGCCTTGTCGAGTTTCTCGTGCCCGGAGGGGCATCCCCTCCGGGCACAAGGCCGGTCCGCCGCCCGGTGCCGGGAGCTCTTCGGCCGCCCCGGGCGCCGGGTGGCCGCAACGAGTTCGGTGCCTTTGCCCCGGGGTGGTTGCGGGTCCAGGGCAGAGACGGTTAGGAGACCGTGGCGTCCATCGGCGCGGCGGGCAGCGGGGGCTGCGAGCGCTGCCAGGCCGACCCGTAGCGGGTGTACTGCAGCGGGACCTCGATGGCGGCGCGGAGCTCGTCCGCGGCTGTCCGGGCCCAGAAGGGGTCCTTCAGCATCTCCCGGCCGACCAGCACGATGTCTGCGCGGTCGTTTTGCAGGATCTCCTCGGCCTGGCGGCCGCTCTCGATCAGGCCGACAGCACCGGTCTTGATTCCCACCTCCCTGCGAATCAGGTCCGCCGCGGGAACCTGGTAGTTCGGGTAGGACTGCACCTTCACCGGGGCGATGCCGCCGGATGAGGCGTCGATCAGGTCGACGCCCTGCTCCTTCATCCACCTGCCGTAGGTGACGAAGTCCTCCGGAACGTTCCCGCCCTCCGCATAGTCGGTCGAGGAGATGCGGACGAATAGCGGGCCGTCCCACTCGCCGCGCACCGCGTCGATGGTCTCCCGCACGATCCTGTAGCGGTTCTCCCGGCTGCCTCCGTACTCATCCGTGCGGTGGTTGGCCAGGGGTGAGAGGAACTCGTTGAGCAGGAAGCCGTGCGCGGTGTGCACCTCGAGCACGTCGAATCCGGCGGCCTTCGCCCGTGCCGCCGCAGTCCGGAACGCCTCGATGACCTCCTTGATGTCCCCGACGCCAAGCTCCTGGGGAACGCGTGAACCGTCACTGAAGGGAATGGGTGAGGGGGCCACCGCGATCTCGGACTCCACGCCGAGCTGCCGCCCCGCGTGGCCGATCTGGGCGCCGGCCTTGGCGCCGAAGCGATGGATCACCTCGGCGATGCCCGACAGGCCTGCAACGTGGTCGTCGCTCCAGATGCCAAGGTCGCCCGGGCCGATCTGCCCGTTGGGCAGCACCGCCGCCGTCTCCAGCATCACGAGGCCGGCACCGCCCAGTGCACGCGCGCCGTAGTGCACCGTGTGGAAGTCGGTGGCGCGCCCCTGGGCGTCCGCGGAGTGCATGCACATCGGGGACATGGCGATCCGATTCCGGAAGGTGACGTCGCGGATCGTGAGCGGGTCAAAAAGGTGTGCGGACACGAAAGATTATCCCTGTCGTTCAGTGGAGGTCTTGTCACTTCCGACCATAGAAGAAACACGCCAAATGCAACAGTATGCACTTTAAAGTCTCATATGGACAAAAAGGGAAGTGTGCTGGTCGGGCGCTGATGATGGGGGCCATCGGCGCCTCCTACTGCCGTCCGGTCCGCGCGAGGGCGCCGCTGTTCCACAACATGCGGCACCTGCCCGCAGAACTGCGTTGGACCGAATTCCAGCCCGTACTCCTCATTTGGCCAAGAAGGCCGTTTTCCCGGACTTGAGCGAGATGGCCTTGCGAAACCCGTCTCACTCAAGTCCGGGAATCTCAGGTCAGGGGCCCGCCTCGCCCGGACTTATCTGCGACCGGACGCCGGGCCATGTTCACATCTACGATTTCGGTGCGTCGTTGGTGTGGTAGATCTTGCTGACGATGGTCCACGTGCCATCGACTTTCAGCAGGTTGAAGTAGTCGGTGAAGCACAGGCTGGAGACATCGTTGGTATCGACACGGGCATTGGCTGCGGTGCCGGTCACGTTGATGTAGGCGATCACGGCGCGGCCTTCCGGCGAGGGGCGGAAATCCCTGTCGATCCCCTGGTACAGGCCCGTGATCGCACCGCCGGAGACCTTGCCGTTCTCCACGCCGAAAATCGTCGCCTCTTCTGCGAACGCCGGCTTCATGATCGAGCTGTCGGCCTTGGCGACGCCCTGATTGTACTTTTCCAGCACTTCGGTGATGGCGATATGGTCAGCGACATAGGTCGGTTTCGACATGTTGTGTCTCCAGTCTGATGTTGCGGCGCACGTGCGCCGAGAGGGTTGGGACGTGGGTCAGGTTGCGTCGGCGCCAGGTGACCGAGACCTGCGCTACGCCTGTCCGGGTAGGTGAGCCACCAGCCCATTAATGCCTGGGGTACCTGTAATAGCTGGGGTACCTGCCAGTTCACGGCCGGGGCGCGCCGCAGGGTCCTCGCGTCATGGCTTCGCGAACACCTGCGAGTCGTCGGCGAACGCCTTGAACTCCAGGGCGTTGCCGGCCGGGTCGAGCAGGAACATCGTCCACTGCTCGCCGGTTTCGCCTGCGAAGCGCACGTAGGGCTCGATGACGAAGTCGGTGTCAGCGGCGCGCAGGCGGTCGGCGAGCTTGTGGAAGGCGTCGATGGTCAGGATCAGCCCGAAGTGCGGTACGGGGACGTCGTGGCCGTCGACGGGGTTGTGTATCTGTTCGGTGCGGGCCGGGGCGAGGTGGGTGACGAACTGGTGGCCGTGCAGGTTCCAGTCCACCCAGGTGCCTGCGCTACGGCCCTGTTCCAGGCCGAGCGTTTCGCCGTAGAAACGCCGGGCGGCGTCCAGGTCGTCGACCGGGACAGCCAGGTGGAAGCGGGGGATGGGGGAGACGAGACCGGACATGGGACTGGGGTTCCTTTCGTGCGGCGTGGAGCGCATGGCGCTCACCAGTTCTGACGGGTGGGGGAAATGATCAGGTCGTTGACGGTGACGCCGGCGGGCTGGTCGAGGGCGTAGACGACGGCGTCGGCGACGCTTTGCGCGCTGATGGCGATGCTGTTGAGCTCTTGGGCGGCCCTTCGGCCGGCGGGGTCGGTGACCTTGTCGGCCCAGCCGGTGGCGACGGTGAAGTCGGCCAGTGCCTGCATGTCGGCGGCGTCGGTGACGTCGGTGAGCCGGGCGGCGGCGGTGCCGCCGGCCTTGTTGATGTCGGCGACCAGCGGGTCGAGGTCTTCCTGGCCGCGGGCAGCGGCGACGATTGTGGCACCGTGGGCGGCGAGAGCCTTGGCGCTGACGGCGCCGATGCCGGAGGAGGCGCCGGTGATGACGACAACCTTGTCCTGAAGGTGGTTCATGAGGACCTCCCGGTGCGGTGGTACAGCGCGCCCCCGTGGTGAGGGGATCGCGGCGAAGGCCGTAGAGGGGCGAGGGTCAGCGCTTGCGGCGGTTGACGACGTAGGCGTACTGGTCCGGCCAGGTCGGCTCGGAGTCGAGCGCGAGCGCGGCGTGCTGTGGCCAGTAGGGGTTGCGGAGCAGTTCGCGGCCGAGGAAGACCGCGTCGGCCTGCCGGCTGGTGAGGATGTCCTCGGCCTGCTGCGGTTCGGTGATGATGCCGACGGCTGCCGTGGGGATGCCGGTGGCCTGGCGGGCCTGGGCGGCGAAGGGGACCTGGTAGTCGGGTCCGGCGACGATCTTGGCGTCGCGGACCATACCGCCGGTGGACACGTCCAGCAGGTCGACGCCGCGGGCCTGGAGTTCCTTGGCCAGGCGGACGGTGTCGTCCCCGGTCCAGCCCTCGCGCTGGTCCTCGGGATTCTCGGTCAGCCAGTCGGTGGCCGAGGTGCGGAAGAAGACAGGCAGGTCCTCGGTCCACACCGCGCGGACGGCGTCGACGACCTCCAGGGCGAAACGGATCCGGTTCTCGAAACTGCCGCCGTAGGCGTCGGTGCGGTGGTTGGACGCCGGGGAGAGGAAGGAGTTGATCAGGTAGCCGTGGGCGCCGTGCACCTCGACCACCTGGAAGCCGGCGGCCAGCGCGCGCCGCGCGGAATCCGCGAAGTCACGTACGAGCTGCTGGATCTCGTCCACGGCCAGCTCGTGCGGGAGAGCGAGTCCGTCGTAGGCGATCGCGCTGGGGGCGACGGGCTGCCAGCCGCCCTCGGCTTCGGGCAGGTAGCGGTCGGACAGCCAGGGCTTGTCCACCGACGCCTTGCGGCCGGCGTGCGCGAGCTGGATGGCCGGGACGGCGCCGTGCGCCTTGATGGCCGCGGTGATGCGGGTGAACGCGTCCTGCTGGCGGTCGTTCCACAGGCCCAGGTCCCAGGGGCTGATGCGCCCGTCGGGCCGGACACCGGTGGCCTCGGCCATCACCAAGCCCGCACCGCCGGCGGCGCGGGAGGCCAGGTGGGCGAGGTGGAAATCGGTCGGCGCACCAGTGTCCGGGCCTTCGGAGGCCGCGGAGTACATGCACATCGGGGACATCCACACTCGGTTGGGTATCGACACGGATCGCAGGGTGAGGGGGGTGAATAGGGAACTCATGAGGGGTGCTTCTTTCGTGATCGGTGTCGTCGGCCGGGGCGGCTGTCGTCCGGTGTCAGGCGAGGAGCGTGTGGAGGCCTGCGAGGGCGGGGGCGTAGGCCGCTTCGAGGAACGTGGCGGCTTCCCCGGCGGTGGTGCCCTCGGCCGGGTCGAAGGTGGCGTGCCGGCTGAGGAAGGCGCCGCCGGTGTCGGCGACGGGCTGGACGTGCAGCGTCGAGCGGTGGCCACAGACCGGCAGCGGTGCCTCGACGATCTCGTAACTCAGCTTCCGGCCGGCGTCGTCCAGGCCCACGAGCCGTTCCCGGTAGATGCTGCCGTCCACCCCGGTGAGAAGGCGGACCGCACCGGGGATGAGCCCGTCGCCGCCCCCGCCCTCGATGATCTCGCTCGCCCGGATGCCCGGGTGCCAGTCGGGCAGGCCGTTGAACCGCCGGACGACCGCCCAGGTCTCGTCTGCGGAGCTGGTGAAGACTGAGCTCCAGTACGCCTGTGCCATCAGGCGGGCAGACGGGTGTCGATGACGAAGCTGGTCTCGATGAGCTGGCCGGGGAAGAACAGGTGGGCCACGCCGATGGTGCTGCTGGTGGGGCGGTGGTCTTCGAAGTAGGCCAGGTTGGCGGCCGCCATCGCGTTGTTGTACTTCGGCAGGTCCACGATGAACTGGGTCTCGGAGACGACCTGGTTACGGGTGGCGCCGTAGTGGGCGAGGACCTTCTCGAAGTTGGCGAAGACCTGCTCGCTCTGCGCCTCGAAGTCGTCCGCGTAGAGGAAGTTGCCCTCTTCGTCGTGGGAGAGCTGGCCCGAGACATAGATCGTGTGGTCGACCTTGATGGCCTGGGCGAAGCCGAACTCGCGCTCGCCCGAGACGCCGTGGCTGTAGGAATCGATCGCAGTCAAGGTGGCTGTCCTTCTCTGGTGGGGGATGCAGGGGCGGGCAGGAGCGCCGAGCTCAGGCGAGGCGGGCGACCGCGTCCGCGACGGGAGTGTCGCCGGAGGTCAGCTCGACGATGACGCGCCTGAGGGCGGGCTCGTGCAGAGCGGCGTCGATGAACGCGGCGACATCGTCACGGTGCACGTCGCCGTACTCGACAGCGGGCCCGGCGGTGACCCGCCCGGTGCCCGGTCCGTCCAGCAGCGTGCCCGGGCGGATGATCAACCAATTGAGGCCGGTGCGGGTGAGATGGACGTCGGCACTCTTCTTGACCTTGACGTAGTGCTCGAAGCCTTCGGACGCTCCCTCGCCGCGCAAGGCGTCGGGGAACACGGAGACGAGGACGAAGCGCGCGACTCCGGCGGCCTCTGCCGCAGCGGCTGCCTTCTCCAGGCCTTTGCCGTCGATGAGCGTGGTCTTGTCCATGCCGGTCCCGTGGGCGCCGGCCGAGAACACCACTGCGTCGTGCCCGGCGAGCTTGCCCGCGAGCTCTTCCACAGAGTCGGCGATCAGGTCGCCGGTCACCGGCGTCGCACCGGTCGCGCGAATCGTCCCGACCTGGGCCGGGCCGCGGTGCATGCCGGTCACGTCGTCACCGCGCGCGGACAGCAGGCCGGCGAGCCTCCTGCCGACACCTCCGGCGGCACCAATCTGGAACACCTTCATGGACAACACCTCTCTCCTGGCCGGACGACCGGTCCCTCCAGTTGTCGCAATGTTGACATTACGACAACTGTGAAATGTTAACATCACGACATGGAGAAAACGCAACTCACGGGAGATCGCGCGGTGACCCCCGTCCGCCGTCGCGGACTGGCCGACGAGGTCGCCGACCGGATCCGGGAGGCGATCTTCAGCGGTGCGTACGCCCCCGGAGCACCGCTGCGAGAGGTCGAACTCTCCGGCGTGCTGCAGGTCAGCAGGGGTCCGGTGCGTGAGGCTCTGCGCGTTTTGGAACGCGAGGGGCTGGTGCACTGCGCCTGGCATCGGGGCACCGTGGTCACGACACTGTCCGCCGACGATGTCGCCGAGCTCGACAGCCTGCGCGGCGCGCTGGAGGATCTCGCCGTCCAGCAGGTCATCGCGCACGCCTCGGACGAGAGTCTCGCGGTCATCGAGAAGGCGGCCGGCGTGATGGACCGCACGACGGACCCGCACGACATGGTCCGCCTGGACATCGCCTTCCACGACGCCGTGTTCGCCGCCACCGGCCACCAGCGTCTCGTCGCGGCCTGGGAGGCCATCCGCTGCCAGGTCCACCTGTTCCTGCTGACCCGCATCGGCCTCAGCACCGAGGGCTACCTCGGCTGCATCCCCCAGGAGCACCATGCGCTGGCCGCCGCCCTGCGCGCCCGCGACCCTCAGGCCGCCCTCCCTCTCTTCGCCGCCCACCGCCGCCACGCGGTGGACGTCGTCACCGGCACGTTGAACCCTGCCTGACGACCGGTCCGCCACCATCTGGGCACCGCCCAGCGATACGCGGCCGGCTGCCGGGGCCGCCCTGGAACGGCGGACCGTGCCCGTGACGGACGATCACGCGCTATCGATCTCCCCCTCGACCAGCCCGAGCTCGCCGGCCGACACTCACACAAGGCCCGTGACCTGCGACTTCAGGATGGAATCTGCTTACTCGACACGTTGAACTACGGGTACAGCATCGAGGCCATTCGGGGTCTCCTTGGGGGTGAAGTCGCTGGCAGCCCAGATCAGGCACAGCCAGGCGTTGTCGGTGATCAGGGCGGCGGCCTCATGCAGCGGGCACGAGGCCGCCGCCGTCGCGGTCATGCCCGATGCGTTCGGCTCGCTTCGCGGCGGCGGTGAGCTGCTGCGCGACGGACGCCATGAACCCGCCGGGCGGGTCGGTGTCCTCGCTCAGCTCGCGCAGGATCGCCGCGAGCTCCGCCGGGTCGACGTCGTCGGCGCTCTCGGCATGTTCGCCGCGATCGCCGGCAGCAGGCCGCTGCTGCGGAAGGCGACGGCGGCCCCGGCACAGACGGCTGACTGACTCCGCCCCGACGGTCGCATGCCCTTCGACGTGGACCTGGCGTCGCCGTGGTCGCCTAGGCGGTTGACCGCAAGGCTGCCATGCCGCGAGGGAGCCCCCAGGTCAGCCCTGCAGAGGAAGCCGCCGGCTCCTTGGTCCCTGGGGTCATTGCCACCCTGGTGCGCACGGGCTTCATGCCGCTCGCATCGCCGTCATCCCCGGTACTGCTGGCGATGGCGTCCCGGTGGGATGAGCAGCGGCGGCGACACCGGAGGAGACGGGCACCCTGGCCGGCCGGCGCACCCGCTCCGCCGGCGCCGGCTGCCCATGTCAGCTCCGGGGTTCCGGCCGAAGCTGCCCGTTCTGCCACGCCCAGGCGGCGACTCTCTGCGGTTTCGGACGCCCAACTTGACCTGGCCGCTGGAAAGATGCGTCTTGACGGTGGACAGGGAGACGTACAGTTCGGCGGCGATCTCGGCGTTGGTCCGGCCGACCGCGATCAGCCGCACGACATCCAGTTCGCGTTCGGTCAGGGTGGCCTACGGCTCGACGGAGTCTTGGCGTTCCACCGTCAATGGCTCGGCGGAGGCTCTGCGCTCCGGCGCGGTCAGGTGCCTCAGCAGTCGGACCGTGACCGAGGGCGAGACCAGGGAGCCGCCTCTCGCCGCGGCGCGGACCGCCTTGGCGAGAAGGGTCGGCCCGGAGTCCTTCGTTCAGGAGGAAACCGCAGTCTCCGCCGCGCAGCGCCCCGTACACGTACTCGTCCGGGTCGAAGGTGGTGACCACGACGACCCGCAGCGGGTCGGCCACGTCGGGTCCGGCCGGCAGCCGGGTCGCCGCCGGACCGTCCAGCCTCGGCATCGGATGTCCAGCAGACACACGTCCGGCCGCAGGCGACGGGCCAGAGCCACCGCCTCCTCCCCGTCGACGGCCTCGGTCACGACCGTGATGTCCGGCCGGGCGTCCAGAAAGAACCGGAAACCGGTGCGGACCATCGCCTGGTCGTCGGCGATCAGGACCCGGATGGGCGGGGTGCTCAGGGCGGGGTTGGCCATGACTCGATCACGCCTCAGGTGCGGTTCTTTCGAGACTCGCCCGCAGTCGGCCCGCTGTGGGGCGGCTGCTTGTCGAAGGCGAGTCAGTTCACCTGCTGCGTCACCGCCGACGTCATCACTGTCACTGGGCAACGGGCCATCCGCTGCTCCAGTTCAGCAGGTTGAGACCCAGCTTGGGCCTGCCGTTGTCGTTGCCGTCGTAGTAGTGGTAGACGATCAGGTCGGCGTCGGCGTCGTGCATGATCGACTGGCCGCCCGGCCCGATGTAGCGCCCGTGCGACTCGAGGACCGGCGTGCCGCCGTTGTTCGTCATCGCCACGCCGTTCCTGTCGTAGTACGGCCCGGTGACGGCGGTGGCGCGCCCGACCTTCACCTTGTAGGTGGAGCCGGTGCCGGCGCAGCAGGTGTCGTACGAGGCGAAGAGGTAGTAGTAGCCGTTGCGCTTCACGACGTAGGGCGCCTCGACCGCCTTGGTCCCGGTGGGGCGGGCGGCGATCGTGCGCCGGCCGCTGTCGGAGGAGAGCTGTTTGCCGGTCGAGGGGTCGATCCGGATCATCTTGATCCCCGTCCACCAGCTCCCGAATGACAGCCACCACTTGCCGTCGTCGTCCACGAAGAGGTTGGGGTCGATGGCGTTGTAGTCGCTGGAGGTGGTGGAGGTGTAGACGGTCCCGCGGTCGGTCCAGGAGCCGGGCAGGCCCGAGGTCGAAGTGGCCAGGCCGATCGCCGACTGGTTGGACCCGAAGGTGGAGACGGCGTAGTACATCGAGTACTTGCCGCCCTGGTACGAGATGTCGGGTGCCCAGGCCTCGTTGGTGCCGTATGACGACCACCAGCCCGGCCTGGCCGGGAAGGCGTCGCCGCCCGCGCCGAAGGCGACGCGGTCGGTGGAGGTGCGGTAGGACAGGCCGCCTCCCGTGGCGTAGAGGAGGTAGCGGCCGCCGGAGGTCCGGATCATCGTCGGGTCGTGCACGACCGTGGCTCCGGTGACGCCGCCGGGGTTGGGGTACGTGGAGGCGGCGGAGGGGGTCAGGGCCAGGAGGATCGCGGCTGGGACCGCGAGCAGGGCGACCCGTCGGGAGGTGCGTGAGGTGCGCGTGCGTGACATGCGGCTCATGCGGACGCTCCTTCAGTGGGGGGCTCGCTGTCCGCGATACCGAACAGCGGTCGCGTCATCGGGCGGAACGTAGGATCAAAATCCCGTGTGCGTCAATGCTCCGCGCACACACCCGAAACTCTTCGAAACCGACGCACCGGAGCTCAGCTCCGCTCGATCACCGTCGGCACGCCGTGCTGCCATATGACGCTCGCGGCGCTGCTCACGGGCGAACTGAACACTCGCCTCGTTCGACGAGGATGGCTGGCCCTGGCGGCGACTCGGCGTTGCAGGGCCGCAGCACCGTCGCTTCCGACACCGGGTTCGCCCCGGGGCGCCGGGACAGGAAGGCCGGCAGGAGCCGGCGCAACGTTTTGGCCACCCTCCGCAGCAGACCCGGCAGGCTCAGGGCCTGCCGGGTCAGGCGGTGCTGTCCAGACCGGCGTGGGTGCGAAGCTGACGACGGACAGGGGCGTCGTCTCGGTCTCGACAGCGGGCGCAGCGCGATTCCCAGGCAGGAGTGACTCGGGTGCGACCCGGTGAACGGAGGCATCACGGGAGGCGGCGAGCCGGATCCGGTGGCGGGCAGTGCTGTCCGCAGGGCGTCGCCGCGGGGTGAGGGACGACGTTGTCTCCGGTGTCGAACGATGAACAGTGAGCTGTCGGCGCACGGCGCTGAAGGCGTCGTGTGTCGACCGGCGAGAGCTGTCGGCGCCCTCGCCGGTTGCGCGTCACGATTCTGCGGCGGTGCCGGTGCCGGTGCCGGCGGGTTGGTCGGATGATGTCGGTGCTCGTGCGCCACAGGATGACGTGGCAGGCGCCTTGTCCCAGCGAGGTCCGGTGCCCCACGCGCCGAAGGCGAGGGCGCGTTCGCGACCGGTGACCGCGGTGGCGGCCTCGATCGCCTTGTGGACGGTCGTCGGAGTTGTCCCGCCGGGTACCGGAATCACCTGCCGTCACGGATCTCACGCGTCGATCTCACGCGTCGTCTGTTGCGGTGGCCGCCACGGGTGCGGTGAGGTCGTTCGCCTCCGGGAGCTCGTCGACGTCGACGCCGCGCACCTGGGACAACTCGTGCTTGAGGGCCGCGAGTTCGGCGCCGCCGGCCATGTGGTTGGTGAGTTCTTCGAGGCTGACCTGGTCGCGGGAGGCGGTGAGTTCCATGGTGCCGAGACGCAGGACGCTGAAGTGGTCGCCGACCATGTAGGCGTGGTGCGGGTTGTGGGTGATGAAGATGACGCCGAGGCCGCGGTCGCGGGCGGCGGCGATGTACTTCAGGACCACGCCGGACTGCTTGACGCCGAGGGCGGCGGTGGGCTCGTCCAGGATCAGCACCCGGGCGCCGAAGTAGACGGCGCGGGCGATGGCGACGCACTGGCGCTGACCGCCGGAGAGCGTGCCGATGGGCTGCTCCATGTCGTCCAGGACGATGCCCATGTTGCGCAGTTCGCGGTCGGCGGTCTTCTTCATGGCGTCGATGTCGAGACGGCGCACGGGCCAGGGGCCCTTCGTCATCTCGGAGCCGAGGAAGAAGTTGCGCCAGACCGGCATCAGCGGGACGGTGGCGAGGTCCTGGTAGACGGTGGCGATACCGCGGTCGAGGGCCTCGCGGGGCGTGGTGAAGCGCACCGGCCGGCCGTCGACGAGGAACTCGCCCTCGGTGTGCTGGTGCAGCCCGGAGACGATCTTGATGAGGGTGGACTTGCCGGCGCCGTTGTCGCCGAGCACGCAGGTCACCCGCCCGGGGTGGACGGCGAGGCTCACACCGTGCAGGGCACGGATGTTGCCGTAGGACTTGCCCGCGCCGCGCAGTTCGACGATCGGGCCGTCCCCCGGCTCGGGGACGGTGTCCGCGATGACGGCCCCGTGGGCAGCGCTCTTGTCGGTGGATGTCATGGGGTGGGTCACCTCCGGGTCGCCGTGCGGCTGACCCACAGATTGATCAGGACGGCGCCGAGGAGCATCACGCCGAGGAATGCCTTGAACCAGTCGGGATTCCAGCCGGCGTAGACGATGCCCTGCTGCACCATGCCGAACATGAACGCGCCGAAGACCGGGCCGATCGCCGAGCCGGCGCCGCCGGTCAGCAGACAGCCGCCGATCACGGCCGCGGAGATGTAGATCAGCTCCTGGCCCACGCCCTCACCCGACTGCACGGTGTTGAACGTGAACAGCTGATGCATCCCCACGAACCAGGCGCCGAAGCCGACCAGCATGAACAGCGAGATCTTCGTGAACGTCACCGGCACGCCGACCGCCCGCGCCGACTCCTTGTTGCCGCCCACCGCGAAGATCCAGTTGCCGTACCGGGTGCGCAGCAGCACCCAGGTCGCCAGCGCCGCGAACACCAGCCAGTACACGATGGTGATCTTCACCTGGACGTCGCCGATGTGGAACGACGACGCGAAGACCTTCCTGGCCTGGCCGAAGCCGTCCATGTCGCTGATGTCGTCGGTCGCCACGTTGGTGGTGACCAGCTTGGTCACCGCCAGGTTCACGCCCTGCAGGATCAGGAAGGTGCCCAGCGTGATCAGGAAGCTCGGCAGGCCGGTCTTCACCACCATCCAGCCGTTGAGGAACCCGATGCCCAGCGACACCGTCAGCGCCACCACGACACCGACCCACACGTTCATGGTGAGCTGGTAGCTGAGCATGCTCGCGGTGAGCGCCGAGGTGATCACCGCGACGCCGGACGACAGGTCGAACTCGCCGCCGATCATCAGCAGCGCCACCGGCAGCGCCATGATCCCGATGGTCGACGACTGGTAGAGGACGTTCGCCATCGCGCTGCCCTCGCGCACCGGCGGGGCCGTGATCAGGAAGAACACGTACACGGCGACAGCGCCCAGGAACACCCCCACCTCGGGGCGGGCCAGCAGCCGCAGCGCCAGCGGACGCCTGGCGGTCCGGCCGTCGCTCTGCTGCGGGCCGGAGACCGGCGGTGTGGTCACCGCCGGCTCGGCATGCCGGGTCCCGCTCATCACCGGGTGCCCTTCGCGGCGAACGCGGCGACGGTGTCGGCGTTCTCCTTGGTGATGAAGGCCGGACCGGTGAGCACGGGCGCGGTGCCGCCGCCGCTGAAGTTGCCGTTGGTCTTGTAGAGCCACAGCGAGTCGACGGCGAGGTAACCCTGGAGGTAGGGCTGCTGGTCGACGGCGAACTCGATCGTGCCGTCCTGGACGGCCTTCACCAGCTCCTTGTTCAGGTCGAAGGTCGCGAGCTTGGCCTTGGCACCTGCGTCGGACAGTGACTGCACCGCCGTCAGCGCGATGGGGGCGCCGAGGGTGACCACCTGGTCGATGGAGGAGTCCTGCTTGAGCTTTGCGGTGATCGTCGACTTCACGGACGGCATGTCGGTGCCGTTGACGTAGAGGATGTCGGTCTTGCCGCTGAAGCCCTTCTTCAGGCCGGCGCAGCGGGCCTCCAGGGCGACCTGCCCCTGCTCCTGGATGACGCACAGGGCGTGCTTGGCGCCGAGCTGGTTGAGGCGTTCGCCGAAGGCCTGGCCGGCGATGCTCTCGTCCTGGCCGAAGTACTCGAGCATGCCGAGCTTCTTCCAGTCGCTCACGCCGGAGTTGAATCCGACGACCGGGATGCCGGCCGCCGTGGCCTTGGCGACGACGTCCTTCATGGCGTCGGGCTTTGCGGCGGTGAGCGCGATGCCGTCGACCTTCTGGTCGATCGCGTTCTGCACGAGGTTGGCCTGGTTGCCGGCGCTGGGGTCGCTGGAATAGACGAGCTTGATGTTGTCCTTGTCCGCGGCGGCCTGTGCGCCCTTGCGGATGAGGTCCCAGAAGGTGTCTCCGGGGGCGGCGTGGGTGACCATCGCCACGGTCATGCGGGGAGTACCCGCCTTGCCCGCGGATGCGGCGGCACCGCCGTCCTCCGACTTCTTCCCGCCGGAGCTGCTGGAGCATCCCGTGGCGAGAAGTGCTCCGGTGATGACGACGGCCAGGGTGGCGGCTCTGTGGTGTCTGTGCATGTCCCTCGCACCTCACTGTGCTGGTCAGGATGGTTTGTGCTGGATGGGGTGAAACGGCTTCAGGTGTGGATGAGCCGGTTGCCGCGGCCGGAGGGTGGGGGACGCGGGCTGACGGCGGGGAGGGCCCGCGACGCAACCTGAGCAGGTGGGTCCGCGACCAGGCCGAGGGGCGTGCCCTCGATCCTTGAGGCCGGCGAGCGGAAGCGCGGGTGCCCTCGTCCAGTGGCGGAGCATGGTGCCCGACGGTCTTTGTGCGGAGCACCTGACTTTGTCACTAGAGCGCTTTATTAGCGCGCTCTAGTGACTCGTACTATGGATTGAGCCATCGGTGATGTCAACAACCTTGTCAGGATGTATCGACATGGTTCGCCTTTTGTTGTGTGGAGCCGTACGGCGACGCTCGCAGCTCCTCCGCCATGCTGTCGGCGGGCATGGCCGTGACGACCGCAGACCTGTGCGAGGCGTACGCCCTCATGGAGCGCGTACGGTGTTCCCCCGCCCGGTCCTGCCGTCGCCGGTGCGCCTGCCCCGGACCGTCGTCGTGGCGGTGAGCCGACTCGACATCGGACGGTCCGTGGACGGGGCTCAGGTGCAGATCGCGTCTACCGCTGCGCAGGAGAGGCGCAGGGATGGCCTTGAACGACCAGTTCCTTGGTGATGCGCTCGAGCATGAACGCGGATGATTCCCGGGCCCGTTCCTCCCAGGCGAAGACACAGGCCGTGGCGACGCCGTCGAAGTCCAGCTCGCGCAGTGTGCCGAAGAACCCGTCCCAGTCGACCTCGCCCTGGCCGATGTCCAGGTGCTGGTGGATGCGGGCGGCGGTGCCGGGCGGGTTGAGGATGTAGCGCAGGCCTGAGGAGCCCTTGTGATTGAAGGAGTCGGCGATGTGCACGTGCTTCAGCTTGTCGCCGGCGTAGCGCATCATGGCCGCGACGTCGGCTGCCGGACCGACGCCGGAGAGGTGGAAGGAGTGCGGAGCGCAGTAGAGGTAGTTCACCCAGGGCTTGTTGATCGCGCGGACGAGGTCGACGGCGGGGGTGTTCTCCTCGCAGAAGTCGTCCGGGTGGGCCTCCAGGTTGAGGGCGATGCCCTCCCGTTCGAAGAGGGGGAGCAGTTCCTCCAGGGAGCGCCAGAACGCGGCCTCGCTCTCTGCGGCGCGCTCGGGGCGGCCGTTGAACTCCGAGTTCATCAGCGGGCATCCGAGGTCGGCGGTGATCTCGATCATCCGCTTCCAGTAGCGGACGGCGGCCTGCCGCTCGGTCTCGTCCGGTGAGGACCACTTGTACAGCGGCAGCACGGAGGACAGTTGGACGCCGTGCGTGCGCAGGGAGTGCTTCAGTTCGGCGATCCGATCGTCGTCGGCGCGCGGGTGCAGGAAGAACGGCATGAAATCGTCGCGCGGCGACAACTCGATGTATCCATAGCCGAGTTCGGCAACGGTACGCACCATGTCATCGATCGGCAGCGCGCGGAACATGTACGGGTCGAGGGCGATCTTCACGCGGTGCCTCCGTAGAGAGCGGGTCGGGGCTTGATGTCGACGGTGACGACCGTGCCGTCGGACTCCAGGGAGCGGACGGCTGCGTCGGTGATGACGGTGGCGGCGTAGCCGTCCCAGGCGGAGGGACCGGTGGGTGCAGCCCCGGCCGCCACGGAGGCGATCCATTCGCGGAACTCGGTGTCGAAGGCGTCGGCGAAACGGACCTTCCAGTCCTGCACAAGGGCGGTACCGTGCCGGCCGGAGGCGCGGACGCCGACGGCCGCCGGATCGGGCAGCCGCACCAGGCCTTCCTCGCCGACGGTCTCGCACTGGATGTCGTAGCCGTACTGGCAGTTGACGAAGACCTCGAGGTCGATGCGGACGCCGGTCGTCGTCTCGAAGTACATGATCTGCGGGTCCTTGAGGTGCGCGAACCGCTTGCCCGTGGCGCGCGGGGTGACCACCTGGGCGGAGACGATCTCGTCGTCGAGCAGCCAGCGCAGGACGTCGATCTCGTGCACGGCGGTGTCCTGGGCAGCCATCGGGGAGGTGTAGGCGTCCGGCACGGCCGGGTTGCGGTGCGCGCAGTGCACGATCAGCGGGGTGCCGATCACGCCGGTGTCGATGACCTCCTTCATCTGGCGGTAACCGGGGTCGAAGCGGCGCATGAAGCCGACCTGGACGAGACGGTTGCCGTGGGCGCGTTCGGCGTCGACTATGCGAAGGCAGTCCTCGGAAGTGGTGGCGAGGGGCTTCTCGCAGAACACCGGTTTCCCGGCGGCTATGGCAGCGAGCACGTGCTCGGCGTGGGTGGGGCCCCAGGACGTGACGAGGACGGCGTCCACGTCGGAGGAGGTGACCAGATCGGCGCCCGTGGGCAGCGCGGTCGCGCCGAAGCGGGCGGCGACCTCGGCGGCGCGGGCGGCGTCGATGTCGGTCACCGCTGTCACGGCGGCCCCCGTGACGACCTCGGTGAGTCGTCGCATGTGGTCCTGGCCGATCATTCCGGCGCCGATGACACCTACACGTACGGTCATGGTCGAGTCCTTACTGCGGGAAGGTCAGGAGAAGCGGGCACGGAGTTCGGCCTCAAGGGTTTCGAGCGTGCGGCCCCTGGTCTCGGGGACGTAGAACTTGACGAAGGTGAGGGAGAGGACGCCCGCCACCACGAACAGGAAGAAGGTGTTGGAAATCCCGATTGCGTCGACCAGCGACGGGAAGACCAGCCCGATCGCGAAGTTGGTCAGCCACAGCACCACTGCCGCGACGCCCATGCCGAAGCCACGCATCCGCATCGGGAAGATCTCCGACAGCATCAGCCAGGTCACCGGCGAGATCGCCCCTTGCTGGAAGGCGAGGAACGTCACTGTCATGGCGAGCACGGCATATGCGCGGCCGTCACCCGAGGGCAGCACCAGGGAGAAGACACCGATCATCAGCAGTGCGGCGGCCGTGCCGATCTGACCGGTCATCAGCATCGGGCGCCGGTTGATCCGCCCCAGCAGCCAGATGCCGACGAAGGTGGACAGCACAGAGATCACGCCGTTGGCGATGTTGGCGGTCAGGGCGCTGTCGGCGGTGAAACCGGCGTCGGTGAGGATCTGAGTGCCGTAGTACATGATCGTGTTGACGCCGGTGATCTGCTGCACGATCGCGATGCCGAAGCCGACGAACATCAGCCGGCGCAGCCACGGCGTGGACCTCATGTCCTGCCGGCCGCCGAGCCTGGCCTGGTCCTTGGCGAGGGCGAGCGCGGACACCTCGGCGAGTTCGGCCTCGGCGCGCTGCCGGGACCGCACCTGTTTCAGCACGTCCAGTGCCTCGCCGAAGCGGGTCTTCGAGGCCAGCCAGCGTGGGCTCTCCGGCATCACCAGCATGCCGAACCAGAGCACGACGGCCGGGACGGTGGCCAGGACGAGCATCCAGCGCCACACTCCGCCGGACTCGCCGCCGACCCGGGCGATGATCGCGTTGGAGGTGAAGGCCAACAACTGACCGCTGACGACCATGAGTTCGTTTCGGGTGACCAGCGCTCCGCGCCGTTCGGCAGGGGAGACCTCGGCGAGATAGACCGGCACGGTCACCGAAGCACCGCCCACCGCCAGGCCGAGTACGAACCGGGCTACGACCATGACGGCGGTGTCGGGGGCGAGCGTGCAGCCCAGCGCGCCGACGAAGAACACCACGGCGAGGACGAGGATCGTACGGCGCCGTCCGCGCGCGTCCGACAGCCGGCCACCGGTCACCGCGCCCAGGGCCGCGCCGAGCAGCAGCGAGCTGGTGACCATGCCCTCGGTGAAGGGAGTCAGGCCCAGATCGTCGGTCATGTACGGCAGGGCGCCGTTGATGACTCCGGTGTCATAGCCGAAGAGGAGCCCGCCGAAGGTGGCGATGACGGTGATGAGCCGCAACCGCCGCGAGACGGCCGACGGGGTGTCGTCGGCCGCCGACGTACCGCGGGTCGGTGCCGGGTCGCCGTTCCTGACGTCCATGGGCGCCCCCTAGCGGTCGAGGGTAGGGCGGCGGGTGCCCGTCAGCCCGCAGCCGATCAGGTGCTCACGGGTGCTGACCGCTATGGGCAGCGGCACCTCGGGAGCGCACGGGTACAGATCCTGTTCGACGATCACGAACAACTCGGCGCTGAGAAAGGCGAGTTCGGCCACCACGTCGGCCGGGTTCGGCACGCCGGCGGGAGGCGAGACGCACACACCGCGCTTGACGGCCTCACCGAATGAGAGGTCCTCGGCGGCGACCTGGGCGAGGATCTCGGGGTCCATCTGCTTGATGTGGACGTAGCCGACCCGCTCGCCGAAGCGACGGATCAGGTCGAGGTTGTCGCCGCCGCCGTACGCGACGTGACCGGTGTCCAGGCACAGGTTGGTGTACCGGCTGTCGGACTCGTTGAGCAGCCGCTCGATCTCCGGCTGGGTCTGGATGTGGCTGTCGGCGTGGGGATGGATGACGAGCCGTACGTCGTAGTCGTCCAGGAGCAGCTTGCCCAGTCGGTCGGCGTTGCGGCCGAAGCCGGCCCACTGCTCGGCGGTCAGCTTGGGAGACTCGGTGAACGCGCCGCTCTTCTCGTCGCGGTACATGGGCGGGATGAGGACCAGATGACGGGCGCCCGCGGCAGCCGTCAGTGCGGCCACCTGCCTGACGTGGGCGAGCATTTCGTCCCAGGCCTCCGGCCGGTGCAGCGCGCCGAACGCGGTGCCGCCGCTGACCTGGAGCCCACGGGAGGCCAGCTCGTCCCTCAGCCGCTGCGGATCGGTGGGGAGGTAGCCGTATGGGCCCAGTTCGAGCCACTGGTAACCCGCCTCGGCCAGCTCGTCGAGGAATCGGGTGTAGGGCACCTGGTGCTCGTCCTCGGGGAACCAGACGCCCCAGGAGTCGGGGGCGGAGCCCAGGCACAGGTTGCCTGCGGTGATGCGGAGGGAGGATGACGCCGTCGCCATGGTTTGTCCTTCGTGGGAGGGCGGGGGGTTAGCTGGAGGTGGGGAAGTCGAAGCCGACGCTGAGCTGCTGTGTGGGCTGAGGCCAGCGGGTGGTGACGACCTTGGGGCGGGTGTAGAAGCGGATGCCTTCGGGGCCGTGGACGGGTGAGTCGCCGATGAGGGAGTCCTTCCAGCCGCCGAAGGAGTAGTAGGACATCGGGACCGGCACAGGGACGTTGATGCCGATCATGCCGATCTTGACGTTGCGCTGGAAGCGGCGCGCGGCCTCGCCGGAGCCGGTGAACAGGGCGGTGCCGTTGCCGTAGGGGTTGGCGTTGATGAGTCCGATGGCCTGGTCGAGGGAATCGGCGCGGACGATGGCGAGCACGGGGCCGAAGAGCTCCTCCTTGTAGGCGTCCATACGGGTGGTGACGTGGTCGAGGAGGGAGGGCCCGGTGAAGAAGCCCTCCTCGTGGCCGTCGATCTTGAGTCCGCGGCCGTCGACGACGACGGTGGCGCCCTGGGCGTGGGCAGTGGCGACGGCGCCCTCGACGCGCTCCTGCGCGGCCCTGGTCACCAGCGGGCCCATCTCGGTGCCGGGGGCGTTGCCGGGGCCGACCTTGACTTCGCGGGTCTTGCGTTCCAGCACCTCGACAAGTGCGTCGGCGGCGTCTGCGACGGCGACGGCGACGGAGAGGGCCATGCAGCGCTCGCCCGCGGAACCGTAGGCGCCGGCGGCGATGTGGTTGGCGGCGAACTCGATGTCGGCGTCCGGCAGGACGACGGCGTGGTTCTTGGCGCCGCCGAGGGCCTGGACGCGCTTGCCGTGGGCGGTGGCCGTCTCATGGACGTACTTGGCGATCGGGGTCGAGCCGACGAAGGAGACGGCTTCGATGCCGGGGTGGGTGAGGATGGCGTCGACCGCTTCCTTGCCGCCGTGCACGACGTTGAAGACGCCGTCGGGCAGGCCGGCCTTCCGGTACAGCTCGGCGACGAAGTTGGCGGCCGACGGGTCACGTTCGCTGGGCTTGAGGATGAAGGTGTTGCCGGTCGCGATGGCGATCGGGTGCATCCACAGCGGCACCATCGCGGGGAAGTTGAAGGGGGTGATGCCCGCCACGACGCCGAGCGGCTGGCGGAAGTCGTGGACGTCGATGCCGCGGGAGACCTGGTCGGAGAAGGAGCCCTTGAGGACGTCGCCGAGCCCGCAGGCGAATTCGACGACCTCGCGGCCGCGGGTGATCTCGCCGCGGGCGTCGTCGACGGTCTTGCCGTGTTCGGCGGAGATGATCCGGCCGAGTTCCTCCTCGTGGTCGACGAGGAGCCGGCGGAAGGCGAACATGACCTGGGTGCGCTGCGTGAGGGAGGAATCCGACCAGGTCTCGAAGGCGGTCGATGCCGCGGTGACGGCGGTGTCCACGTCGGCCGCCGAGCCCAGGGCGACCCGTGCCTGCTCCTGGCCGGTCGCCGGGTTGAACACGGGCGCGCTCTGCGAGCTCGCGCCGGCGGTGAGTGAGCCGTTGATCCAGTGCTCGATGGTCTTCACGGTGCGGGTTTCCTTTGCGGGGACGGGGGCTTACAGGTAGTGCCGCTGGGCCTGTTTGTGGGCGGCGTAGGCGTCGTAGGCGGTGCGGGTGGACTCCAGGGCGGAGGTCTGGCTGACCGGAACGTCCCACCAGCCGTGGCCGGGCGGGTTGGGCCCGTAGAGATCGGTCTCGACGTGGACGACGGTGGTGCGGCTCGCGGCCCTGGCCTTCTCCATCGCCGAACGGAACTCCTCGACGCTGGTGGCGTGCAGGACGTCCGCGCCCAGGCTGGATGCGTTCGCAGCCAGATCCACCGGCAGCCTGTCGCCCTCCAGGAGGCCCGAATCGCCGTCCCGGTAGCGGTACTTGGTGCCGAAGCGCTGCGAGCCGAGCGACTCGGACAGGGCGCCGATGGAGGCGAAGCCGTGGTTCTGGACGAGGACGACGATGACCTTCAGGCCCTCGGAGACCATGGTGACGATCTCCTGGGCCATCATCAGGTAGGAGCCGTCGCCGACGAGGACGACGACCTCGCGGGAGGGGTCGGCCATCTTGGCGCCGACACCGGCGGCTATCTCGTAGCCCATGCAGGAATAGGCGTACTCGACGTGGTAGGCCTTCGGATCCCGGGCTCGCCACAGCTGTTGCAGGTCGCCGGGCATCGACCCGGCCGCGTTGATGACCACGGCCCGGTCGTCGAGCACATCGTTGAGCGCGCCGAGGATCTGGGTCTGGGCGGGCAGATCGCCGCTGCCGCGGGCGGGCGCGAAGCACTCTGCCTCGATCTCCCGTGTCCGGGCGATCAGTTCGCGGGTGCGAGTCCGGTAGGCGGGGTCGACCTCCCAGCCCGTGAGTTCTCCCGCGAGGGCCCGGATGCCGAGGCGGGCATCGGCGACCAGCGGGTGGGCGGAGTGTTTGACGGCGTCCAGGCGAGCCACGTTGAGGTTGACGAAGGCGACGTCCGGGTTGCCGAAAACGGTGTGGCTGGCGGTGGTGAAGTCGGAATAACGGGTGCCGACGCCGAGCACGACGTCGGCCTCACGCGCGAGCTCGGCGGCGGCGTAGGAGCCGGTGGAGCCGATGCCGCCGACGGCACAGGGATGGTCCCACGCCACCGCGCCCTTGCCGGCGTGGGTGTCCGCGACCGGGATGCCGGTGCCCTCGGCGAACGACCGCAACGCGGTCTCCGCACCTGAGTACACGACCCCGCCGCCCGCGACGATCAGCGGCTTCCTCGCACCGCGCAGCAGGCGCGCGGCCCGCACGACGGCGGCCGGCTCCGGCACCGGCCGGCCCACGTGCCACACCCGGCGCCGGAAGAAGGCGAGCGGCCAGTCGTGGGCTTCGGCCTGCACGTCCTGGGGCAGGGCCAGGGTGACAGCGCCGGTCTCGACGGGGTCGGTGAGCACCCGCATCGCGGCCAGCGCGGCGGGGATGAGCTGCTCGGGGCGGGAGATGCGGTCGAAGTACTTGGAGACGGCGCGGAAGGCATCGTTGACAGTGACGTCGCCGCCGCGGGCGTCTTCCAGCTGTTGCAGGACGGGGTCGGCGGCGCGGGTGGCGAACATGTCGCTGGGCAGCAACAACACCGGCAGCCGGTTGGTGGTGGCCAGGGCCGCGCCGGTGATCATGTTGGTGGAGCCGGGGCCGGTGGAGGCGGTGCAGGCGAAGGTGGCCAGGCGGTCACACATCTTGGCGTAGGCGACGGAGGCGTGGACCATGCCCTGCTCATTGCGGGCGAGATAGTAGGGCAGGGCGGCCTCGCCGGTGGTGGCGGCCTGCAGCAGGGCTTGTCCGATGCCGGCCACGTTGCCGTGGCCGAAGATGCCCCACACGCCGGGGATCAGACGCTGCTCCTGGCCGTCCCGCTCGCTGTACTGGGCGGCGAGGAAGCGCACGAGGGCCTGGGCGGTGGTGAGCCTGATCGTGTCCATCAGTCGTTCTCCTCGGCACCGAACGGCAGTCGGTCATCGATGTCCTGCGCGTCCCATGTGCCGCGCACCCAGGCGTGCGCGGGGTCGTCGCAGATCAGCCAGGCCCGGTCCTGGCCGGGGCCGGCCATGACGTTCAGGTAGTAGAGGTCGTAACCGGGGGCGGCGATCGACGGCCCGTGCCAGCCGTGCGGGATCAGCACGCTGTCGCCGGAGCGGACCTCGGCGAGGACGTCGATGGGCCGCCCGGGGACGCCGTACACGCGCTGGTATCCGAAGCCGCCCTCGCCCGAGACCTGGAAGTAGTAGATCTCCTCCAGCTCGGATTCCTGGCCGGGTCGGACCTCGTCGTGCTTGTGCGGCGGGTAGGAGGACCAGTTGCCGCCGGGTGTGAGGACCTCGCACACCAGAAGCTGCTCGGCGTCGAAGGTGCCGGGCAGGCAGTAGTTGTTGACCTGTCGTGAGCACGCTCCCGCGCCGCGCAGCTCCACCGGCACGTCCTCCTTGGGCCCGTACCGGGCCGGCAGGGGGCTCTGCTCGGTACGGGCGGAGGGCAGCGCGAACAGACCTCCCTGCGCGCTGCTGATCAGGGCCTGCGACTCGCGCGGCAGGTAGGCGAAGTCGGTGACCGAGGCGAAGACGCCTGTCCGGCCTTCGAGTGCGAAGGCCGTGCCGTCCGTGGTGACGATGCAGGAGCCCGTCAGCGGCAGGACCAGGAACTCGGAGCCGCCGGTGGACAGGGAGTGCGCCTCACCCGGTCCCAGGCTCAGGATCCTGAGACCGGAGTATCCCCAGCCGGCCGACTCCGGTGATATCAGGAGGTCGTACGGGCCGTCGGCCGAAGTTCCCTTCGGGAGGTGGTACTTGCTCGCGCCGTTCACAGCAGGCTCACCGCCTTGTCCACCGCACCCGCCACGTCGCCGTTCGACGGGTAGAGGAGGGAGCGGCCGACGACCAGGCCCTGTGCGGTCGGCTGCTTGAGCGCCTTGCCCCAGGAGGTGAAGGCCGCTTCGGGGTCGGCGACCTCGCCGCCCAGCAGGAGCGCCGGCAGGGTGGAGGCGCCGAGGACGCGTTCCATGTCGTCCACGACCGGCAGCTTCAGCCAGGTGTAGGTCGTGCGGCGGCCCAGGCCGGAGGCGATGGTGATCGACTTGATGACGGCGTCGGTGGAGAGGTCGTTGCGCACGCGGCCGTCCTGCCAGGCGGAGAGGAACGGCTCGACCATGGCGATGAGCCGCCGGTCGTTCAGCTCGTTGACCGTGCGGGCGGTGTTCTCCAGGATGGCGGGGGTGGCCGGGTCGTCGAGGGCGATGCGGGTGAGCATCTTGCCGCCGTCGAAGCCCATTGCGGCGATCGTCTCGGCGTCGTAGCCCGTGAACCGGTCGTCGATCTCGAACACCGAACCCGCGAGCCCGGCGCGGTTCATGGATCCGAAGACGCTCTTGCCGTCCAGGACGCCGAGCAGGAGCAGGTCTTCGAGGATGTCGGCGGTGGCCAGGACGCCGGTCACGCCGGGGCGTTCCAGGGCGACACAGAGGCGGTCCAGGAGCCGGGCGCGGTCGGCCATGGCGCTCGGGTCGCCGCCGACGCCGTTGGCGCCACGCGCGGGATGGTCGGCGGCGATGATCATCGCCTTGCCGTGCTCACCGGTGAGCGAGGGGGCCTTGACCCGGCGTGCGGCGGCGGTCGCGACGGCGCCGGGGTCGGTCACCCGGACAGCCACGATCCGGCTCACGTTGTCGGACAGCACGGCGTCACGCCTTTCGTTCGGTGGAGGTGGAGGTGGAGGTGGAGGCGGAGACGAGGCGGGCCTCACGCAGCTGGGTGTCGACCTCGGCTTCGGTCGGCATCGCGTCGGAGCAGGACAGCCGGCCTGCGACGATCGCGCCGGCGGCGTTGGCGAAGACGACCGTGCGGCGGGTGTTCCAGCCGGACAGCAGCCCGTGGCACAGCGCCCCGCCGAAGGCGTCCCCGGCGCCGAGGCCGTTGACCACGTCCACCGGGACGGGCGGGATCTCGGCGGCCGACCCGTCACGGCCCATCGCGAGCACGCCCTTGGGGCCCTGCTTGACGACCGCCAGTTCGACGCCGGCGGCCAGCAGAGCCTTCGCGGCCGCGTACGGTTCGCGCTCCCCGGTCGCCACCTCGCACTCGTCGAGGTTGCCGACCGCCACGGTCGTGTGGCGCAGGGCTTCCGCGTAGAAGGCGCGTGCCCTGGCCGGGTCGGACCAGAACATCGGCCGCCAGTCCAGGTCGAAGACCGTCGGGCCGGTCTTCGACCGGTGCGCGAGGGCGGCGAGGGTGGCCGAGCGGCTCGGCTCTTCGCTCAGTCCGGTCCCGGTCACCCAGAAGATCCGGGCGTCCCGCACCGCGCCCAGGTCCAGCTCACCCGGATCGATGTCCAGGTCGGGAGCCTTCGGCAGCCGATAGAAGTAGAGCGGGAAGTCGTCGGGCGGGAATATCTCGCAGAACGTCACCGGGGTCGGCGCGATGTCGGACGTGCCCACGAAGCGGCTGTCGACGCCGTACTCCTCCAGGGCCGCGCGGACGAAGTCGCCGAACGGGTCCCGCCCGGCCTTGGTGATCACGGCCGAGGAGTGCCCGTATCGGGCGGCCGCGACGGCGACATTGGTCGGACTGCCGCCCAGGTACTTGCCGAACGAAGTGACCTCCGCCAGCCCCACCCCGGTCTGGAGCGGATACACGTCCACCCCCACGCGGCCCATGGTCAGCACGTCGAACGGCATCACGCTTGGTTTCCCTTCGCTCCGGAGACTCCGAGGAGCTGTCTCGGAAGATCCTCTGCAGCGCTCTACTAGCGCGCTCTAGTGCAGTACGATGTCCCCGGTCCAAATGTCATGTCAATAGCTCGGTGCCGGGAGATTTCCAGAGCGCCGCCGGGCAGGCTCTATGGTGGGCGGCGTCGGAGGGTGGTTCACAGGTGGATGGATCGGGCAAGCAGCGGCCCACGATGGCGGACGTCGCCGCGAAGGCCGGCGTCTCGCGGGCGCTCGTCTCGATCGTGTTCCGCAATCAACCGGGCGCGAGCGAGGAAACCCGGGAAAGGGTGTTGCGGGTCGCCGATGAGATCGGCTATCGGCCCGACAGTGCCGCCAGGCTGCTGGCGCGCGGCCGCAGTCGCACGCTCGGCGTGATGTTCACCGTGCAGCAAACCTTCCACACCAACCTCATCGAGGCCATCTACCCTGAGGCCGAGCGACTCGGCTACGAGGTCCTGCTGTCCGGCGCCACCGCCGGTCGCAGCGAGGAGAAGGCCGTCGAGGCGCTGCTCAGCCACCGCTGCGAGGCGGTGATCCTGCTCGGATCCTTCGCGGAGCCCGCGTTCCTCGACCAGCTGGGCCGCCGCACGGTCGCCGTCTCCGTCAGCCGCCGAGTGCCGCAGGCGCACGTGGACTTCGTGCACTCCGCCGAGGGCAAGGGTGTACGGCAGGCGATGGATCATCTCGTCGAGCTGGGACATCGCCGGATCGCGCACATCGACGGCGGCCGCGGCCCCGGCTCGGCCGAGCGGCGGCGCGCCTACCGGGCGGCGATGCGGCGCCATGGACTGGAGTCCGAGGCCCGGGTCGTCCCGGGCGAGCACACCGAGGAGTCGGGCATCGAGACCGGCATCCTCCTCGTGGCGGAACGGGACCAGGGGCGACCGTTGCCGACAGCGGTCCTCGCGGGCAACGACCGCAGCGCCATGGGGCTGTTGATGTCCCTGACCCGAGCCGGTGTCGAGGTGCCGCGCGACCTGTCCGTCGTCGGATACGACGACAGCCACCTCTCCCATCTGATGCCCGTCGGCCTGACCACCGTGCGCCAGGACGCCGTGCTCATGGCCGAGCATGCGGTGCGGTTCGCCGTGGAGCGGCTGGAGGATCCCGAACGGGAGCCGCGGGAGGCGGTGCTGGACCCGAAGCTGGTGGTGCGGGGGACCAGCGGGCCACCGCCGGTGGGCTGAGCCCACAGTGGGACTTGCACCGCCGAGGCGATGCCGGCCTTCTCATGCCGTGGGCGCTCGGAAACCCTTCCGCCGTTGCGAGGATCAGAAGGTGCCGTCCGGGCCGGACCCGCGGGTTTCGGCCCGGACGGTGTCGGGCACAGGCAATCGGTCAGACGCGGGTCCACTTCTGGTTGGCTGCGCCTCCGCAGTCCCAGATCTGGACCTTTGTGCCGTTGGCGGTCGCGCCACCGCTGACGTCGAGGCACTTGCCGGAGCCGATGGCGGTGATCGTGCCGTCGGTGTTGAGGCGGAACTGCTGGTTGGACTGGCCGTTGCAGTCCCAGATGTTCACGGCGGTGCCGTTGGAGCCAGCGGCGCCGACGACGTCCAGGCACTTGGCGCTGCCGTAGACCCGCAGTTCGCCCGCGCTGGTGCTGGTGAACCGTTGGTTGGCGGCGCCGTTGCAGTCCCAGATCCCAGCAAGTGTTCCGTTGGCCTGGGAGCCGCCGGTGATGTCCAGGCAGCGGCCGGAGCCCTGGCCCTTGAGCGAGTAGGTGCTGCTGCCGGGCGGTGTGCCGCCGCCGGAGACCACGTACATCGCGGCGCCGTGGGCGGGGACGGAGGCGCTGACAGAGCCGCTGGTCGTGCTGGTGGTGTGCGCCCACAGATCGCGTACCGAGTAACTGGACGCCGAGCCGAGGCCGATCTGCGCAGCGGAGGTGGATACGGTGGCCGTGCCGCTGCCGCGGTTGAGGAGGACCACCGCGACCGAGCCGCCTGCCATCGGCTTGGTCCACACCTCGGTGTTGCCGTTGTCGACGAGACGGTTGCCTTGGCGGCCGCCCCAGTCCTGGTTGACCCCGATGACCTCGGTGTTGGTCAGGATCGACTTGGTGGCGGCGCTCATGGTGCGCAGGTCGTTGCCCGCGATCAGAGGCGCGTTCAGCAGCGCCCAGAGGCTGAAGTGGGCTCGGGACTCGGTGTCGGACAGACCGTTGCCCACCTCCAGCATGTCCGGGTCGTTCCAGGCGCCGGGGCGCGAGAAGCCGGCCCAGCCGGGCTGGGCGTCCAGGATTCCCATCACGGAGTTCCAGTTGGCCTGGATGTCGCCGGTGTTGCGCCAGGAGTTGCCGGTGGCGGGGCCCCAGGTGCCGACCTGGTCGTTGCCCCAGTTGCAGAGGGCGAAGAGGATGGGGCGGCCTGTCCTTGCGAGGGCGTCGCGCATGGCGGTGTAGCGTTCCTGGCCGCTGCGGCCCTGATGGTCGCCGCAGTTGTCGTACTTGAGATAGTCGATGCCCCAGGACGCCCACAGGTTGGCGTCCCGCTGCTCGTTGCCGAGGCTGGCGGGGTACCCGGCGCAGGTGGTCAGGCCGGCCGACGAGTAGATGCCGAGCTTCAGCCCCTTGCCGTGCACATAGTCGGCGACTGCCTTCATTCCGTTGGGGAACTTCACGGGGTCCGCGACCAGGTTGCCGCCGGCGTCACGATTCCGTGTCGACCAGCAGTCGTCGATGTTGACGTACTGGTAACCGGCCGCGGCCATGCCGCTGGACACCATGGCGTCGGCGGTCTGCCGGATCAGACGGTCACTTGTGTTGCAACCGAAGCTGTTCCAGTCGTTCCAGCCCAACTGCGGGGTACGGGCAAGGCCGTTGTCGAGCGCCAGGGCCTGGGGGGCGGACAGGAGAGCGAGAGGTACCGCGGCGGCGACCACTGCCGCGGACAGCACCGCGCGAATGAGTCTGAACATGGTTTCTCCTTGATCGGTCGTGCGTGTCCAAGGGCGTCTGGCATGAGCCCGATCCCGTGGTGTGCCGGTGTGCGACGACCGCACCCAGGGCAGCGCCGGCCAGCCTGAGTACGGCGATGCCGTAGCAGCCGTCCCCCTCCGGCCCGCCGGGTGTCCGGGCCGCAGTGACGGCATGTCCGAAGTGCCTTTTTCCACACAGCACTTCGGTGCCCTTCTGCCTCGGGTCGGAGTCAGTCCTCGTTATCGGAGGGTCCAGCGCTGGGTGGACGCGCTGTTGCAGTCGGCCAGGATGCTTTGGGCGCCGTTCCCGGTGCCGCCGCTGGCCGTGTCGAGGCACAGACCGGATCCCGCGCTGGTGATGGTGCCGTTGCCGTTGACGTTCCAGCGCTGGTTCTGCCCGCCGTGGCAGTCCCAGACGATGACCCGTGTGCCGGGAGAGGTTCCCGCCCCCTCGGCGTCCAGGCACTTGCCGCCGTACACCCGCAGTTCCCCGGCGTCGGTGCGCGCCCACTTCTGGTTGACGTTGCCCGAGCAGTCCCACAGCTGGACCTGGACGCCGTTGGTCTGCGACGCGTTCGGTACGTCCAGACAGCGGCCGGAGCCGGCTTGGACGATCTGTCCGCCGCTCGGCGGGGGAGTGGTCGTGCCGCCGGGCGGCACGTACGGGCACTTGGTCTGGGACCGGGAGATCCCACTGCTGTCCGCGAGCGACGGGCACAGGAACTGGGTGTAGCGGGCGTCGTTGTCGAGGAAGATCTTGAGCCAGGGGATCGTACGGCGCGTCACGCTGGAGTTGCCCCAGGTGGGGAAGCCATGACCGCCGCTGGTGAGCTCGATGTAGGCACTCTGGGTGGCGGTCGGCATGCTGCCGTAGAGCCCGTTGAGGTAGGAGGGCGTGACCGTGCCGTCGTCCCGTGCGCCCATGACCATCGTGGGCACGCGCAGGCTGGACAGGTTCTGCGAGGGGGAGAAGGGAGCGAGAGGCAGGGCTGCCTTCAGCGACGGCCGGCGTTCGGCCGCGCTGATGGCGCCGCCACCGCCCATGGAGTGGCCGAGTACGCCGAGCCGGTTGGGGTCGACGCGGTCGCGCACCGAGCTCTTCTGAGTGAGGTAGTCCAGCGCGGCGAGCAGCTGGGTGCCGCGGGCTGTGTCGTAGTCGTTGGGGCTGTTGGTGTCGATGCCGATGACGACGAACCCGAAGGACGCGAGCCACGGCCCCATCCACGCGCCTTCGGCGGACCACCGGGCGGTGTAGCCGGGCACGGCGGCGACCGCACCCCACGTGCCCTGAGAGGTGTCCGTCGGGTAGTAGATCTTCCCGCCGTTGAAGCCGTTGCCGGGCGGGACGGTCAGTTCCGCGGTCGCGAACGTGCCCCGCTGGGCGGCGACGCTGCTCACTGTGGGAGCCGGGCCGCGCTCGTACGGGTTGGCCGCGGCCGAGGGCGACTGCGCCGATGCGGGCTGGATCGCCACCAGCGCGGTGATCAGGCCGGTCACGGCCGCCACCACGGCCGCCTTCAACGTGAGCGTCCTGCTCCTCCTGCCGGATCTCGTCGGGCGGGTGGGGGCGTCGACGGACGCCGGGACGTCGGTGATTCTCAAGTGCATCGTCTTGTTCCTCCATGCCTTTGTGGTGTCTACGGGAGTCGCGCCGAACGGGCGACGGCTACATATGACGTGCGCATGACAGATTGACGCGCATGACAGGTAGGGGGCGAGTGGCGTCAGTGGTGGAGCCGGGGAACGGCCGGGGGGTTGGTGTCCGTGACGCCGGCGGAGAAGACCGCTGCCTCCTTGGCGGTGGCGGCGATGCCGTTCGCTCCGTCGAAGAGGCGTCGACCCCAACCGGTGAGCTGGTTGGGGTCGAAGCCGGTGACCAGGTCCAGGTATTGCACATCGCTGCTGTTGCCGCTCCATGACCAGCCCAGGTAACCGAGACGGAGCCGCTGCGCGGCGGCCAGTATGGCGTCCTCGTCGGGATTGCCGTCCGAGTGGTTGTGGCCGAACTCTCCGACCATGATGGGGAGTTTCGCGGCCACGAAACGGTTCAGGTAGTCGTCGACCTTCGTAGCCGTGTTGAAGACGCCGTACATGTGGACCGAGAACACCGTGTTGCGGTCCGGGTCGGCGGCGAACACCGACGCGGCGTTGTCGCGCATCGTGAACGCCCAGTCCTGGCCCCAGTTGGGCGCGTCCACCATCAGCGTGTGGTGGAACCCGGCGCTCCGCAGCTTCTGGACGGCGGCCTTGGTGTCGGCCGTCCACCTCGCGTAGTCGCTGTTTCCATACGGCTCGTTGCCGATGTTGACGATGACGTACTTCTCCTGGCCGGCCAGGACATTCCTCACGCTGATCCAGTAGTCGGCGGCGCGGGACAGGGTGGCCGCGCCGCTCTGGTCGCCGTAGCCCGTGGTGTCGTGGACTTCCAGGACGCAGATGAGCCGGTTCTGTTTGCACTGGGCGACGACGTTCGCCACGTCGGCGGCGGTGTTGCGAGCCCAGCGGTCACCGCCGGCGAGGACGACTCGGACGGTGTTGGCGCCCTTGGCCTTGATGTGGGAGAGGGCGCTGATCCGGCTCGGATACCAGGTGTGGGCGTGGTTGACGCCCCGCATCACGAAGTCGTTGCCGGACGCTTCCAGCAGGCGGCCGTTCTGGACGCGGAAGCCGGTGGGCGCGGCCTGCGCCGGCGCGGCGAAACCGAGCAGGGGGACGAGGAGACCCAGGAGAGCTGCCAGGACGGCGGCCGCTCGTGGGGCGGTTGGCGTGCGGAATCTCATGGCGGCTCCAGGAGAAGAGGACCGTGCACTCAGGAGGAGGCGGTGTGTGCCGTGAGAGCTGCCGGCGGCGGTGCGGGTGCCGGCCGTGACGTGGAACGCGGACGTCCTGCTCATCGTCCTCTCGCCCTGGCGGCCGCCCCTCCAGGCGGAGGAGGCCCGACGACGGCCAGGAAGGCGGACCACCGGAGTCCGGCCCGCTCGGCACATCGTTCACAGGAGAGCGGCGAGGGCGGGATACCAGCGGGCGGCGATCTTCGTGTTTCCCGAGGCGGACGGGTGCACCCCGTCGTAGGTGTCGCCCGAGGTGTTGAAGCCCGTCCACTGGTCGACCACGGTCACCGGGGAGCGGCTTGTGCTCGTCGCCCGGGCCCAGCCGGGGATCCGCGCGTTCAGGTCGGCCACGCGCCCGGTACAGCCGGTGCAGTTGGCGGGGTTCATCGGAATGATCTGTGCGACCAGGATCCTCATGTTCGGGTTCGACGCCCGCATCTGTGTCACCAGCTTGGTATAGGCGGCCAGGATGCGGTCGGGCGCGATGCTGCTCCAGACGTCGTTCGTGCCGAAGTGCATGACAACGATGTCGGGACGAGTGGCCGAGAGGCGGGCGGGAAGCAGGTTCTGGTTCGCCGCGTTGGTGACGAGCTCACCGCCGTGGCCCTCGTTGTCGCCGTCGAACGCTTGGGGACAGCCCTGCTGGCTGAGGGTCCCGACGAAATCGATGTTCGAGTGGCCGGAACTGCGCAGATGGTTCCACAGCACCGCTCGCCAGCAGCCGGGCGAGCCGGTGATCGAGTCACCCAACGGCATGATGCGTACGGGAGCGGCCACGGGGGCAGCGGCGCCCACGGGCGCGAGGACCAGTTGGGTCGGACCCAGGGTCAGCGGAAGCAGAATCGGCAGGATCCGGAAGAACGGTAATGGTGGGTTGCCGCGCATGTCAGTCCCTTTCCTGTGCGAGCCGGGAGCGCATTCAGAGGTGGGCTTCGGTGACCAGTTGTCTCGCCGCCGCGCAGCCGCCACAACGGCGACAGGCCTGGCTCGGGTCCACCACTCGTCAGGCGTGGGATGCAGGCAGCGCAGATACCAGGGCGAGGCGGGATTTCCGAAGAAGTGCCCAGGGGGTGGGGCCGGTCGTAGGCGGTGTTCTGCCGCGTCGGGCGCGGCACTGGGTGCCCGGTGCTGCGAGGTGATGCGCGTGTGCCGGTCAGCGCGAGGGAGGTGATGCCGTCGAGCAGTCGGTCACGGCGAACCGTATCGTCGCTCTTCGCGGTGCCGGTGGGGTGCCGAGGGTTGCGGCGATCACGGTGGCCTCCGATGCGTGGGGGTGCCGAGTGAACCGGTGCCACCGGGGGCGGGAAGGGTCATTCACTCGGACGGGCATGGGAACGCTCCCACGGAGCGTAGGAAGACGCCGGGGCAACGTCAAGGATTCCGTCGAAACTTGGTGTGCGGCCGAATCGCCCGCTCATGGTGCCGATGAGCGAGGCGGCGACGATGCGCTTGAGGCTGGCGGGGGCTGGGGGAGCGGGGTGTGCGGAGGTCATGACGCCACTTCCTCATGTGCGGTGGGGACGGGTATGTGTCGGCACACCGTAGAAACAGGCAGTTCAGGCGCACATTTGGCGGGACACCATAGTTGAGGGGGCAGCTGTGCGTACAACCACCATGCCGGTTCAGGGGTTCGAAGAGGGGCGAAACGAGTGCTGTCCAGGATCGCCTGCTCGAGAGTGGGGGCGAGTGCGGCCAGTACCTCGGTAGCCTCGGGGACATAGCGGTGGGCGGCGGCCACGCCGATGCCGAAACCGGCCGCGAACAGGGCAAAGGTGTGTCCGCACCGCGGGTGCGCCAGGCTCGTCAACGCTTGGCGTCCGCAAGCTCCGCACTGTCATGAGGGTCGCTAATCGGACCGGCATGAATCCTCATTCATCTTGTCGTTGTCCGGGCGGTAGTGGTTGATGTACGCGCTGTCTGCGGCCACTGCTGCTGAAAGATTGTTCTTGAAGTCAGTGGTCCACTGGGTTCTCGCGTACTTGACGAGCGCTTTGCGGATTCTTTCGCATTCAGCCAGGTGGCCCTTAGGGAGGCCGATTCCGTAGTAGGTGGGATCTCCGATGTTGATGTCTGGGAGGACCTGGAGCTCGTCGTTCTGGGCTGCGTATCCGTAGAGGAGAACCGTGTCGGTGAACACGGCGTCGGTTTCTCGCCGGAGGACCTTCCGGACGCAGTTGGAGAAGCTCGGTGCCAGGGCCAGTGTCACTCCATGGGGGAGATCGGCGCGGGCCTCGGCCTCGGTGGTTCCGGCGGGTGTCGGCCGCTTCGGGCTGGGCGGTCAGTTGCGCACCGGAGAGGCAGTTGCTGGTGGCGCCCTGCAGGTTGTCGAGTGAGACGGTGAGCGCGAGGTAGCGCCCCGGCCGTGGCGCGTTGACGACCAGGTGTGCCACACCGCCCTCCCCGGCGTCGAGGGTGGTGGGGTTGGGGGATATCCGCGGCATGAGATCGACGCCGCTGGAGGGGTGCCCCTGGAAGGCGATGGCGCCGATGACTCCGCATGCCGCACCCACGGCGAAGGCGCATGCGGCAACAGCGAACAGCCGTCGGCGGATGCCTGGGCGGACGGGCTCCCAGGGGGTGCAGGTCCAGACCACGACCTGGTCCCGGTACTTAGTGATGAAGACGTGGCGTTCCAGGAAGCGATGCTTCCAGCAGAGTCATCGTCTGCTGGTGGAACAGCGCCGACGCGTCGTTGACCAGCGCGTTGCCGCCGCTCTCCGCTTCGGCGGCATCGCCGGCCCGAGAACGGTCCGGCTCCGACCGATGCGGTCCCTCGGACTGGCCGGCCGCCCGGCGTCACGAGGGGAGCGAAGCCCAAGAGGGGTCCGCCTGCCGTGCCCTCTCGCGCTCGGGTGTGGGGTGGCCGTCGCCAGCCGCCCTGCACGCCGCGGCCGGCCTTCTGCCCGGCTGGACCGGGAGGGGCGACAACGGCCGGTCTCCGGGCGGAGGTGCTCGGCCGGCAGGACTCGGCATGTGGAACGGTCGGCGTAGGGGGCGTCCTGCGGACGGGGTCGCCGTACCCGCACGGCTCAGCGCGCCCCGCGGTCGGGTGACGCCTGCCGGCCGGTGCGCGCGGCGGCTGTGCTGGAGCGCAGCGAGATCGGTGGGGTCAACAGGATGTGCCGAGGCGGGGCGTCCGGCGCGGTGATGCGTTCCACCAGAAGGGCAACGGCCTTCTCACCCATTTCCAGGGCCGGTACGTCTGCCGCCGTAAGCGGCGGGCGGAAGTCCTCGGCCCAGGTCCTGGCCGCCACTCCGGTGATGGAGAAGTCGTACGGCACGTCGAGGCCGGTGTCCGCCAGCGCGCGCTGGATGCCGGGCAGGGCGGCCTCGTTGATGGTGGTCACGGCGGTGAGGCCCGGACATCTGCGCAGCAGTGCCTCGACGCATTCCTGACCTGAGCGGGCGTCGTCTCCGCACGGCACTTCGATGCCGTCGAGGTCGCGTTCGGTCACGGCGGCCTCGAAACCCTCTCTGGCCCTGCGCGCCGGGCCGTAACCCGCCGCGACGAGTTCGGCGGAACGCGTGATCAGAGCCACTCGGCGGTGCCCCAGATCGGCGAGGTGCCGCACGCAGTGCCGGACCAGGCCGGCGTAGTCGACGTCGATCCAGGACATCTGCTGGTCGCCGGCGGTGTGCCCGATGCCGACGAAGGGCAGTCCGGCAACCTGCAGGCGACCCACGCGAGGGTCCTCCAGGCGGATCTCCATCAGGATGACGCCGTCCACCCGGCTCTCCGACACCAACCGCTCGAAGGAGCGGTCGTGGTCCGCGCCGGAGGGGGACAGGAGCACGTCCAGGTCGACCCGGGCTGCGGCGTCGACCACGCTGGCCACGAAGTCGAGTTGCATGTGTGTGAGCCTGTTTCCGGCCGGCGGGATGACGAGACCGATCGTCCGGGTCCGGCCCTCCTTGAGGGCCCGCGCGGTCGCGTTGGGGCGATATCCCAACTCGTTGATCACGTCCTGGACCCGTCTGCGGGTGCTGCTCGCGACGGGTCGCTTGCCGCTGAGCGCGTACGACACCGTGCTGCGTGACACGCCGGCGCGCCGAGCGATCTCCCCGATGTTCATGCAGCCCCCAAGAACCCGCCCGGAGGCCGACAGGATAGCCCGCGGCGACCGGTCCGCAGCCGGGCACGGGTGCGCGTTGCCCTCTTTCGGACACCGGATCGGCGGGACGCGAACCGATGTGCGTTCACGCGAAACCTTTCGAGCTGCCGATCGCTTCCGACCCGCAGAATCAGCCGTCGAATCGATTCCGCGACAAGGTTCGCGACAGGCCGTCCCGCGACCTTGACAGCTCGCGGAGCCGGGAGCACCGTCTCCCCCCGAAACCTCTCTGCAATCTCGCGCCCCCAGCGTCACCGCACGACCCGACCGGGTTGCGCCGACACGGTAGGAGATCAGATGAGAACCGTGCGGCGGGGCCCTCACGCGCCATCACTGAAGGATGACCATGTCGAGAGCCGAAGTGCTCGGCTGCCGGTGGGCCGCCCCGGTAGCTCTGCTCGCCTTACTGGTCGGGAGCCTGGCCACGGCCACGGCCCCGGACGCGTTCGCCGTACCGGCCGAGCGCCAGGCGCCTGCCGCCGCCCTGTACGTGGATCCGGGTGCGGCCCCCGGCGGGAGCGGCACCGCCGAGCAGCCGTTCGCGACGATCGAGCAGGCGCGGCAGCCCGCGCACCGGCTCTCGGCCGATACGGACGTCGTGGTCCACCTGGCCGGTGGCACCTACCGGTTGTCCAAGCCGCTGACGTTCGGATCCGGCGACGGCGGCCAGAACGGCCACACCATCGCCTATCAGGCCATGGCCGGGCAGCAGCCGGTCCTGAGCGGCGCCCAGCGCGTGTCAGGTTGGCAGGTGCATGATCAGAACAGCAATATCTGGTCGGTCCATGTCGGTACGGGTGTGAACACGCGTCAGCTGTACTTGAACGGCAGGCAGGCGCCGCGGGCGGCGATCCAGGTGCCCCGCTCCAGCTTCACCTTCACCCAGACCGGCCTGACCGTCACCGACTCCTCCCTCGACTACCTGGCCGGCCTCTCGGACCAGAGCCACATGGAAGTCGAGAGCCTCAACTCCTTCACCGACCGCTATGCGCCGGTCAAGTCGATCAGCGGCAGAACGATCACCATGCAGCAGCCCGCATGGAACAACAACTCCTGGGGCTACGACACCGTCAACGCGCCGTTCGCCGGCGGGACCATGTACCTGGAGAACAACTACGCGTTCCTGAAGCAGGCCGGACAGTGGTACCTCGACTCGTCCACGGGCGACCTGTACTACCGGGCCCAGCCGGGGCAGGACCCGAACAGTCTCGACGTCGAGCTGCCCCGGCTGCAGAGCCTGCTCGGCATCAGCGGCAGCTACGGCTCACCGGCGACCGGCCTGAAGTTCACCGGCATCCGGTTCACGGGAACCTCCTGGCTCGGCCCGAGCGGACCCGACGGCTACGCGGACCAGCAGAGCGGCGCGCACATCACCGGTGCCTTCGCGATGCCCGCCAACTGGCTGAGCACCTGCAAGTCGGGGTGCACCCAGTTCGAGGCCACCCGCAACCACTGGGTGCAGATGCCCGCGGCCGTACAAGTCTCCGCCGCCACCGACATCACGCTCTCCGAAAACACCTTCTCCGAACTCGGGCAGGCCGGACTGGGCGTGGGCAACGACGGCGTCGCCACGGCGTCCGGCGTCGGACTCGGCGCCAACGGCGTCACCGTCACCCGCAACACGTTCACCGACATCGCGGGCAGCGGGATCCAGGTCGGCGGGATCCGGCCGGACGCGCACCACCCCGGCAACCCGCAGATGACCAACCAGAACATCACCATCAGCAACAACAGGGTCAGCGGGGTGGGCACCGACTACAAGGAGACCGCGGGAATTTTGTCCACCTACGTCACCAACGCGACGATCACCCACAACCAGTGCGACCACCTGCCCTACGACGGGATCGACATCGGCTGGGGCTGGGGGACGAACGACCCCGGCGGCAGCCAGGACTACGCAGACCGGGGCACGTACAACTACCAGCCCGTCTACAGCACTCCCACGACGCTGAAGAACAACACCGTCTCCCGCAACCTGGTCTTCGACACCAAGAACGCGATGCACGACGGCGGCAGCATCTACAGTCTGTCCGCCATGCCCGGCTCGGTGATCTCCGAGAACTACATGTACGACAACAACCGCACCACCGCGCTGTACCTCGACGAGGGCTCCCGGTACCTGAGGGTGTCCGACAACGTGGTGCAGGACGCCGGCAACTGGGCGCTCACCAACGCCAACGCGAACAACCACACCGACGACAGCACCTTCTCCGGCAACTGGTACAACGGCGGCAACACCTACGTGGCCACCGGTCCGCCGCACAACAACGTCCTCACCGGCAACGTCCTGGTCGGCGGCGCCGACTGGCCGCAGGGCGCCAGGCAGGTCATCCAGCAGGCCGGCGTCCGGCCGACCGGCGGCGGCTTCCCCACCGGCTACCACCAGCTGGTGGTCGGCAGCACAGGTCTGTGCCTGGACGTGTACGGCAACTCCACCGTCGCGGGCGCCGCGATCGACCAGTGGACCTGCAACGGACAGGGCAACCAGCAGTTCGAGTTCGTGCAGGTCTCAGGCGGCTACGGGCAGCTGAGGGCGCAGCACTCCGGACACGTCGTGGCGGTGTCGGGCGGCTCCACGACAGCCGGTACGCCCGACATCGTGCAGCAGGCCCCGAACGGAGCGGCCGGCAGTCTGTGGCTGCCGGTACAGCAGCCCGACGGCTCCTACTCCTTCCAGAACAAGAACAGCGGCCTCTGCCTCGACGTCTACGGCGGCGGCAGCAACCTCGGCCAGCAGCTCGACCAATGGCCCTGCAAGAACTCAGCCGGCAGCAACCAGGACTTCACGCCCCGTTGACCGGCCCGCGTGCTCGTTCACCCCACCCACTGACCCGCACCAGTGAGGAACGCTTATGAAGAAGTACCTGGCACCCTGGGGCGCGGCGCTGGCGACCGCGCTCGGTCTGGGCGCCGCCCTGCCCGCGGCGGCCGCCACCGGCACCGAGTCGCCGCCCTCCGCCGTACGGGCCGCCGTGCCCACCGCCCTGCGGTTGATGCCGTTGGGGAACTCCATCACCTGGGGCGTCGGCAGCTCGTCGGGGAACGGCTACCGCGGCTTCCTGCGGAACCAGCTGGCGGCCGAGGGACACGCACTGGACTTCGTCGGCTCGGGTCGAAACGGCACCATGTCCGACCCGGACAACGAAGGCCACTCCGGCTGGCGGATCGACCAGATCACCGGCATCGCGGACTCCGTGCTGGCCCGTTACCGCCCGAACGTGGTCACTCTGGAGATCGGCACCAACGACCTGAACGGCAACTACCAGATCCCGACCGCCCCCGACCGGCTCCGCGCGCTCATCGACCGGATCACCAGCGCCGCCCCCGACGCGACCGTCCTGGTCGGCACCGTGATCATCTCCACCAGTGGCACGGAGGAGGCCAACCGGCCCGCGTTCAACGCCAAGATCCCCGGGATCGTCCAGGCCGCGCAGGCCGCCGGCAAGCACGTACGCCTGGTGGACATGAGCGCCCTGACCAGAGCGGACCTGGCCGACGCCCTGCACCCCAACGACACCGGCTACCGCAAGATGGCGGACGCCTTCACCGCCGGAATCCAGGCAGCGGACGCGGCCGGCTGGATCAAGCCGCCGGCTTCCGCGGGCGGCGAGGTGCGCTCGGGGATCGCGGGGAAGTGCCTGGACGTCAACGGTGGCAACAGCGCCAACGGGACCGCGGTGGACATCTGGTCCTGCAACGGCTCCGACGCCCAGCTCTGGTCCGCTCGCTCCGGCGGCACCCTGCTGGCCCTCGGGAAGTGCCTCGACGCCACCGGCCGCGGTACCGCCAACGGCACGAAAATCGCTGTCTGGGACTGCAACGGTGGCACCAACCAACAGTGGCAGGCGTACAACGGCGGTTACCGCAACCCGGTCTCCGGCCGCTGCCTCGACCTCCCCGGCGCGTCCGCCGCCGACGGAACGCAACTGGTCCTGTGGGACTGCAACGGCGGCGCCAACCAGCAGTGGACGGCTCTGCCGGTCTCCTGACCCGGTGAACCTCAGATGAGGTGAGGAACACCCGCGCCCGGCACGGCGGCCGTCGCCGGACGCGGGTTTCACCATGCCCTGACAGCGGCTCAGTCCCACGTATACATGGGATGGATGAGGTTCTGACGTAGGGCGACACGTCTATTGACAGCGCGAGAGGCGTATGGAATCACTATCGACATGGGATGTCTGAGGATCCCCTGTGGATGCTCCAGAGCGTCCTGGCCCCTTCGGACAGGCACGGCACTCGCTGTCCGCTTCCCCCACATATCCAAGGAACAGAATGCAGCCTTCATTCGTTCCGCCCCGGAGCCCCGCGGCTCTCGGACGACGCTTACCGGCGGCCGCCACCGTATGCGTCATGGCACTGCTGGCCGTCCTGCTCGCGACTGCGCCGTCCTGGCCGTCGGCGGCGTCGGCGGCGACCCTGGTGAGCTCGGCGTCGGGACGGTGCCTGGATGTCAAGGGCAACGTCGACACGCCGGGAACGGCGCTGGACATCTGGGACTGCAACGACCAGGCCGATCAGTCCTTCGAGTTCACGTCGGCGGGTGAGCTGAGGACGATGGGCGGCACCCGGTGCGTGGACGCCTACGACAACCGGACGACTCCCGGAGCCCCGGTGGTCATCCGGGCATGCGACGGCCGGCCGGCCCAGGTGTGGCGACGGAACTCCGATGGGTCCGTCACCGGTGCGGCATCCGGCTTCTGCCTGGACGTCAGCGGAGACGGAACGGCCAACGGCACCGCGGTCATCCTGTGGACCTGCAACGGCCAGAGGAACCAGAAGTGGGGCACCCCGGCGCCTCCGCCTCCGCCCGGCGGGTCCGGCCCCTGCGACATCTACGCCGCGGGCGGCACGCCGTGCGTGGCCGCGCACAGCACGGTGCGGGCACTGCAGCGTTCGTACAACGGCCCCCTGTACCAGGTCAGGCGCTCCTCGGACAACGCCACCAGGGACATCGGCCTGCTGGCGCCCGGCGGCTTCGCCGACGCGGCGGCGCAGGACTCGTTCTGCGCCGGCACCTCGTGCGTGATCACCGTCGTACGCGACCAGTCCGGACACGGCAACGACCTGTGGTACCAGGGATCGGCCCAGGTGCCCGGCTCGAGTCAGAGCAGCCCCGCGAAGGCGACCTCCGAGTCGCTCACGGCCGGGGGCGCCAAGGCCTACTCGCTGTACGTCAACCCCGGGAACAGCTACTGGCGGGACGGCCACCTGACGGGCGTGCCGACCGGTGCCGCACCCGAAGGGGCGTACATGGTGACCAGCGGCACCCACGTCAACAGTGGCTGCTGCTTCGACTACGGCAACAGCGAGACGAGCCGGAAGGCCGACGCCGCCGGGGCGATGGACGCGATCAACTTCGGTACCCAGTGCTGGTTCGGCGGGTGCGCCGGCAGCGGCCCCTGGGTGCAGGCCGATCTCGAGTGGGGCCTGTACCCCGGCGGCAGCCAGTCCTGGAACCCCGACCAGCGGGCGTTTCCCGGCAAGTTCGTGACGGCGATGCTGAAGAACAACGGCACGTCGAGGTTCGCCCTCAAGGGCGGCAACGCGCAGTCCGGTGGCCTGACCACGCTGTGGGACGGCAGACTTCCCGGCGGATACGGCCCCATGAAGAAGCAAGGGGCCATCGTCCTGGGGAGCGGCGGCGACTGCTGCAAGCCCGGCGGCGGCGCCAACCTGAGCGCCGGCACCTTCTATGAAGGAGCCATCGTCGCCGGCTACCCCTCCGACGCGACCGACGACGCCGTACAGGCCGACATCACCGCGGCCGGCTACCGCTGACCCCCTCTGCTCCCCCCACCCGGCCGAGGAGTCGATGACCTATGCCCACGACCATGGCCAGAGCCAGGCGTCCCGCGCCGCTGCCGACGCCGGCGTCCCCGCGCAGAACCCTGGCACTCACCTTCTCGGTCGTGCGGCTCGTCGTAGCCGCCCCCCTCCTCGGTCTGGGCAGGGCGCAGCCCGCCGCCGCGCCGGGCAACGGGCTCGCGCTGACCCCGCAGATGGGTTTCAACGACTGGAACGCGTACGGCTGCCCTGACCTCGGCGGGCATCGAGCCGCTGCCGCTGTCCTCGAACGAGTACCAGCCCGCCGACCGGCAGACCGCCGGGGTGACGGCCTGGTACCTCGCCCGGTTCGCGCAGTCCCGGTACACCAACGCGATGCGCGGCAACTGGGTGTGCTGCGTCACCCCGAGCCTGACCGGCGTCCTCACCCGGAGCGGGGGCAGCCGGCAGCCCACCGGCAACCGGTGGGCGCTCCGGGACTACGCCGACATGACCGGGACCCCCGTCGATGCCTGCGGCCAGGTCGGCTCGACGGCGATCTCGGCCGCCGTGGACGCCTCCGCCAGGCGAGCGGTCGCGGTCGTCGGCGACTCCAACGGGTACACGGGCGCCGCGTCCGTGACCTTCAACGGGCTGTCGTCGGTGCCGTGGCCGGCGAACGACGGCAGTGTGCACGTCACCGTGCACCGCATCCCGGACCAGGCGCCACTCGCGGCCCCCAGACCGTGCACGACCAGGACGTGAGCACCGCGGGTGGCTCGATCACCGTGCCGTTCGCATTCCAGGGCGCGCACGACGCCTTCGCCGTTTGTCTCACCCCCGCCTCGTCCGGCGACGGGGGCTTCCCGGACGGCTACCACCGACTCGTGGTGGCGCACGACAGCTTGTGCCTGGACGTCCACGGCGCCGGCGGCGACCTGGGCCAGCAACTGGACCAGTGGCAGTGCGAGAACGCGCCGGGCGCCGACCAGGACTTCTTCGTCCGCTGACCGTACAGCCATCGGACCCTGCGGCCGGACCCGCCACCACCGGCCACGGACAACCCCACCTGCGAAAGGAACCCACCGTGTCAGCATTCGGACGGCCGTTACGGCGCCTGCGCGCCGGAGCGGCCGTGCTCGCGGGCCTCCTCCTGACCGCCGGCGGCATCGTCGGCACGGCCGCCGCGCCGGCCCAGGCCGCCACCTCCGTCACGATCAACGGAGCGTCCGGCGGCCGGACCTTCGACGGCGTCGGCGCGATCAGCGGCGGGGGCGGCAACAGCAGGCTCCTGATCGACTATCCCGAGCCCCAGCGCGGCCAGGTCCTCGACTACCTGTTCCGGCCCGGCTACGGCGCCTCCCTGCAGATTCTCAAGGCGGAGATCGGCGGCGACACCAACTCCACCTCGGGGGCCGAGCCGAGCCACCAGCACACCCGTGCCGACCTGAACTGCGGCCGGGGCTACGAGTGGTGGCTGATGGAGCAGGCCAAGGCGCGCAACCCCGCCCTCAAGCTGTACGGGCTCGCCTGGGGAGCGCCCGGCTGGATCGGCGGCGGGAACTTCTGGTCCACCGACATGGTCAACTACGCGCTCTCCTGGCTCGGTTGCGCGAAGAAGCACGGGCTGAGCATCGACTACCTCGGCGGGTGGAACGAGCGGGGCTACAACGTCTCCTGGTACCAGCAGCTGCGCACCGCTCTCAACAGCAACGGCTACGGCAGCGTCAAGCTCGTCGCGGCCGACTCGGACTGGTCCGTGGCGAACGACATCAACTCCAACCCGGCGTTCGCCTCCGCGGTGAGCGCCATCGGCACGCACTATCCCTGCGGCTACCGGTCGTCCCAGTCCAACTGCTCGGTTCCATCGGCCGCCCTGGCGTCCGGCAAACCCTTGTGGGCGAGCGAGAACGGCTCGGACGACTACAACGGGGGAGCGCAGGCCGTGGCCCGTGGCATCAACCGCGGTTACATCGACGGAAGGATGACCGCGTACCTCAACTGGCCGGTGGTCGCAGCGCTCACCCCCAACCTGCCGTACCCCACGATGGGCCTCGCCCTGGCCTCGCAGCCCTGGTCCGGCGCCTACTCGATCGGCAAGAACACCTGGGTGATGGCACACACCAGCCAGTTCACCGCCCCGGGGTGGCGGTACCTCGACTCCTCCAGCGGCTACATCGGCGGCAACCGCGCCAACGGAAGCTACGTGTCGCTCAAGTCCCCCAACGACTCCGACTACTCGACGGTCATCGAGACGATGGACGCCGGCAGCGCCCAGACGCTGAACTTCAACGTCACCGGGGGGCTGTCCACCAGGACCGTCCACGTCTGGTCCACCGACGTCAGGTCCGGCAACACGGCCGACCACTTCGTGCACGCCACGGACATCACCCCGTCCGGCGGCACCTTCAGCCTGACCGTGCAGCCCGGGCACATGTACACCCTGACCACCACGACCGGACAGGGCAAGGGCACCGCCACCGGCTCGGCCAAGGCCCCGCTGAAGCTGCCGTACAGCGACTCGTTCGACGGCAATGCCACCGGTACCGAGGGGAAGTACCTCATGGACTGGCAGGGCGCCTTCGAGGCGGTGGGCTGCGGCGGCGGCCGTAGCGGTATGTGCGTGCGCCAGATGAGCCCGCAGAAGCCGATCACCTGGGACACGCTCACCGATCCGCACGCCCTGCTCGGCGACGTGAGCTGGGGCAACTACACGGTCTCGTCGGACGTGATGCTCGAACAGCCCGGATACGTCGAACTGATCGGCCGTGCGGGCGGGCACGACTACGACCGCACTGGAGGGCAGAACGCCTACCGCCTCAGGGTGAGCGACTCGGGCGCCTGGTCGATCCTGAACTCGAACACCAACGGCACCGTCTCCACGCTGGCCCGCGGCACGACCGCCGCGCTGGGCACCAACCGGTGGCACACCCTGGGCCTCACCTTCTCCGGCGCCACGATCACCGCGGTCGTCGACGGTGCCACGGCCGGTTCCGCGAACGACGGCACCTGGGCGACCGGGCAGATCGGCTACGGGACCAGCCAGGGCGAGACGGCTCAGTTCGACGACCTGTCCATCACCCCCGGCAGCGGCGGGAGCGGCGGCGGTACGACCGGCGCGATCGTCGGGTCCGCGTCCGGCCGGTGCGTGGACGTGCCGAACCAGTCGCACACCGCCGGCACCCAGGTGGCGCTGTGGGACTGCAACGGCGGCAGCAACCAGCAGTGGACGGACACCTCGGCCGGTGAGCTGCGGGTCTACGGGAGCGACTGCCTGGACGCGGCCGGCCAGGGCACCAGCCCCGGCACCAAGGTGGACATCTGGGGCTGCAGCGGCGGCGCCAACCAGAAGTGGACGCTCCACGCCGACGGCACCATCACCGGTGTCCAGTCCGGTCTCTGCCTGGACGCGACCGGCGCCGGAACGGCCAACGGCACCCCGCTGCAGCTGTGGACCTGCAACGGCAGCAGCAGTCAGAAGTGGACGCGCGACTGAGCCGGTGCCGGTTCGACGCTCCCCGACTCCCGCACCTCCTCCGAGGTTCCCGCTCCGACAGTCCCCCGAGAGGCCCCATCCATGTCTTCCTCCTCCCTGCCGCTCAGCCGGCGCCGTCTGCTGGCCGCGGCCGGCGCTGCGACAGCCGTCGGCCTGCTGCGGTTCGCACCCGACGCCGCCGCGACCGAGGGCCCCCAGAGCTACTCCCCGAGCTGGTCCTCCGTGGACCAGCACCCTCCGGCCCCGGCCTGGTTCCAGGACGCCAAGTTCGGCATCTACTACCACTGGGGCGCATTCAGCGTTCCGGCGTTCGGCAACGAGTGGTATCCGCGCAACATGTACATCGGCGGTTCGGCCGAGAACCGGCACCACATCGCCACCTACGGCGACCCCTCGGCGTGGCCTTACCACAACTTCATCGACGGCGCCCGTGACAAGGCCGGCAACTTCGTGCAGTTCGCCCCCAGACTCGCCTCTCAGGGCGGCAGGTTCGACCCTGACGCCTGGGCGCGGCTGTTCAAGGCCGCGGGCGCCAGGTTCGCCGGCCCGGTCGCCGAACACCACGACGGCTTCTCCATGTGGAACAGCCGCTCCAACCCGTGGAGCTCGGTCCAGCACGGCCCCCGGCTCGACCTCGTGGGGCTGCACGCGCAGGCCATCCGGGGGCAGGGACTGAAGTTCATGGCCTCGCTGCACCACGCCTACAACTTCAACGGCTACTACGACCACGTGCCGTCCCAGTCGGACCCCACGCTGCGCACCCTCTACGGCCAGCTGGGCTCGGCGGCGGAGAACAAGCTCTGGTACGACAAGCTGGCCGAGGTCGTCGACGGTTACCAACCGGACCTGGTCTGGCAGGACTTCGCCCTGAACCAGGTGCAGGAGTCCTATCGGCTCCAGTTCCTCGCGCACTACTACAACCAGGCGGTCACGTGGAACAAGGACGTGGCCGCGACCTACAAGGACGGCTTCAACAACAAGGGCGAGGTCTTCGACTTCGAGCGCGGCGGCCCGGCAGGACTGCTCACCCCCTACTGGCTGACCGACGACAGCATCTCCTCCTCCAGTTGGTGCTACACGGTCGGCATCGGCTACTACTCCACGCAGGCCCTGCTCCACTCGCTGATCGACCGGGTCAGCAAGGGCGGGAGCATGCTGCTGAACATCGCCCCGATGGCCGACGGCACCATCCCCTCCGGGCAGCAGTCCATCCTGCTCGCCATGGGCGACTGGCTCGGCCGCTTCGGAGAGGCGGTCTACTCCACCCGCTCCTGGGCCAGTTACGGCGAGGGCCCCACCAAGATGGGCGGAGGTTCGTTCAGCGGACCGGTGGCCGGCAAACCGCAGGACGTCCGGTTCACCCGCAGCAAGGACAACAAGGTCCTCTACGCCACCGCCCTGGGCTGGCAGGGCGGCACCATGACCATCGCGACGCTCAACTCCCACCAGATCAACCTCAGCAGTCTGACCGGCGCCAAGCTGCTGGACAACACCGCCGGCACCTACATCGACCTGCCCGCACCCACCCAGGACGCCTCCGGCCTGCACCTCGCCATGCCCTCGTCCAACCCGCCGTTCAGCGCCCTGGCGTACACGGTCAAGCTCACCTTCTCCGGAGAGATCCCCACCCTGGGCGCGCCGGGCGGCTCCACCACCTGGGTGAGGATCGCGAACGTGACCAGTGGGCTTCTCCTCGACAGCGGCGGCACCGTCGCCTCCGGCTCCAACCTCAAGCAGTGGAACTCCGACGGCAGCACCAACCTGCAGTGGCAGCTGATCGACCTCGGCAACGGCTACCACCGCATCGTGAACCGCACCAACGGCATGGTCGCCGACAGTTACGGCAACACCGCCAACGGCGCTCCCGCCCGCCAGCAGGCGTGGAACGGCGGCAACAACCAGCAGTGGTCGCTGGCCGGCCTCGGCAACAACCGCTACCAGATCGTCAACCGCGCCACCGGCACCGCCCTCGACGGCAGCGGCAGCACCACGGCCGGCTCGACCACGGTGCTGTGGACGCCGAACTCCAGCACCAACAACCAATGGACCATCACCGCCGTCTGAGCACCGGCGAACCCCCTGTCCCTCCCTCGACCACGGAAGAAGGAGAGCATGAAACGCAAACCGCTCTTGTCGTCCCTGGTGGCCGCGCTGCTTCTCGTTCTGGCAACCGCGGGCACCTCGTTCAGCAGTGGTCTCGGCGTACCCACGTCGGTGACGAAGACCGCCGCGGCCAGCACCGGCTGTGGCAAGCCCCCGGCGCTGACCAGTGGCAACCACACGATTCAGAGCGGCGGCCAGAACCGCGGTTACATCCTGCGGGTCCCCGCCGGCTACGACAGCAACCGCCCCTACCGGCTGATCTTCGGCTTCCACTGGCGGGGCGGCACCGCGAACGACGTCGACTCGGGCGGAACGGACGGGTACAACTGGTCCTACTACGGCCTCAGGCGCCTGGCGGACAACGCGAACAACGGCACGATCTTCGTCGCACCACAGGGCAACGGAAACGGCTGGGCCAACCCTGGAGGCCAGGACCTGGCCTTCGTCGACGCCATGGTCAACCAGATCGAAGCCGGCCTGTGCGTCGACACCACCCAGTTGTTCGCCGGCGGCTTCAGCTATGGCGGCGGGATGTCGTACGCCATCGCCTGCTCCCGGGCGACGGTCTTCCGCGCGGTCGCGGTCTACTCCGGCGCCAACCTCAGTGGGTGCAACGGCGGCACGCAGCCCATCGCCTACATGGGTCTGCACGGCATCAGGGACAACGTGCTGCCCATCTCGCTGGGACGGGAACTGCGCGACACCTTCGTCCGGAACAACGGCTGCACCCGGCAGAACCCGCCCGAGCCGGCGGGCGGAAGCCTGACGCACATCATCACCACGTACTCCGGGTGCCGGTCCGGCTACCCGGTCGTCTGGGCCGCGTTCGACGGCGGCCATGACCCCGGTCCCGTGGAGGGTTCCACCGGCAGCGGCTGGCGCACCTGGACGTCGGCGGCGGTGTGGCAGTTCTTCACACAGTTCGGCTCGAACACGCCGACGCCGCCAGAGCCCTCCGGCAACCAGAAGATCGTCGGCCAGCAGTCGGGGCGCTGCCTCGACATCAACAACTCCACCACGGCCAACGGCACGCAGGCGCAACTGTGGGACTGCAACGGCGGCTCCAACCAGCGGTGGACCCACACCACCGGAAAGCAGCTGGTGGTGTACGGCAACAAGTGCCTCGGCGTGGGCCAGGCAGCCGGCAACGGCACCCCGGCGGCGATCTGGGACTGCAACGGCCAGGCCGACCAGCAATGGAACATCAGCCCCGACGGCACGATCACCGCGGCGCAGTCGGGGCTCTGCCTGGACGCCGGCGGCCAGGGTACCGCCAACGGGACGAAGATCCAGCTGTGGAGTTGCTCGGGCGGCGCGAACCAGCACTGGCGCCTGGAGAACTGACACACCGGGGGCAGGCACCGCATCCCACGGGCCTGCCCCCGCAGACGAACCGGAGCGCAACCGCAGCCACCGCGGCCGGCGGAGGCCGTTCACCTGCGACTCGGGTAGTGCCATCTGCCTGAGGCCGAGTGGGGCATGCGCGCCTTGTCAGGCGGCGTCGTGATCGCTGGCAAGGGATGGACGGACGACGGCGCCGTGCATGAGGTGCAGTTGCACGCCCGGAGGCATCAGCCGGACAACTGGTTGATGCCCCCGCGCGTTCGGTTCGGTGGCCCAGACCCGCTGAGGAGGTCGGCAGGCAGCCCGTCGGCGCCGCCCTTCGCCGACTGAGCGACCTTCGCCATGAAGGGGCTCCTCACCTCGACACGGTCAAGCACCCGACGGATGGTTTGCGGATCTTGGCGCGTGCGACCTGTCTGGTCGTGACGGCGTCGGATGTGGCGTAACGGCCGCAGCGCCGACCGCCGCGGGCGAGCTTCTCAGGCGACCGAAACCTGTTTGCCGCCCGCAAAGTGCAACCCTCGGGTTGCGTGTGGCCATTCCATGTGCAACTGTGGAGTTGCAGGAGGCGAAGCCGGAGACGATGAAGGAGTACCTCATGAGCGAGGACCGGATCGAACGCGAGACCCTGATCGCAGCGCCCTTGGAGCGGGTCTGGTCGCTGGTGGCCCAGCCGGGGTTCTGGGTTGCCGACAAGGCGAGCCTTCCCGGCACCGTGGCGAGGGAGGGCGAGTCGATGGTGGCGAAGAACGCCGAGCACGGCGACTTCCCGGTGCGCGTGGAGAAGGTCGAGCCGCCGACGTATCTGGCCTACCGCTGGACCAGCGCGTTCCCCGGTGAGGAACTGCGCGAGAACAACAGCACGCTGGTGGAGTTCACGCTGACCCAGGAAGGCGACCGGACGCGGCTCCGTGTCGTCGAGAGCGGCTTCGCGGCGCTGGCCGGGCCCGCGGAACTGCGCAGCCAGAACCGGAAGGACCACAGCGAAGGCTGGCCCCTGGAGCTCGGCGCGCTCAAGACGCGTGCCGAGCAGCCGGCCACGTGACGGAGGAAGGCTCCGGCGCCGCCGACGTCGTCGACAGCGTCATCGGTGCGCTGGCCGACCCGACGCGACGCCGGCTGCTCGACCTTCTCGCCGCACAGGGCGAGGCCACCGCCACGACGCTCGCCGAACGACTTCCCGTCTCGCGGCAGGCGGTGGTCAAGCACCTCGCCGTCCTGGACGCGGCCGGGCTGGTGTCCGGCGCTCGCGTCGGACGGGAGGTGCGGTACGCGGTCCGGCCCGCGGCGCTGGACACGACGGCACGGTGGATGGCCTCGCTCGCGACGGAGTGGGACCGGCGGCTGGCCCACATCAAACGCGTCGCCGAAGCAGCGGAGCGCGATGCGGATCCGACTCAATCCGACTGAAGGGAAGCGCGGCATGGACACGGCACCTTTGCGCGAGGCCTACGACAGACTGCTCGAAGTGGCGGCCGGACCCGACCTCGGCGAGGCGGCCGACGGAGGGTGGAACGCCGACCAGGTGCTGGCCCACCTCCTCAGCGTCGACGCCTCGATCGCGGCGGTGGCCCTGGGCGTGGTCGCCGGCGCGCGGCCGACCTTCGACAACCGGATCTGCCTCGACCCGTGGAACCTGAACCGGATCATCGCCGAGCGCGCGGACCGGGCGGACCTGATCGAGCACGTCCGCGACCAGGCCGGCGTCCTGTGCGACGTCGCCGATCGGCTCAGTGAGGAGGCCGCCTCGATCCTGGTGCCGTCGCTCCTCGTGTCTCATGACGAACTGGTACTGGACCAGCCGGTTCCCCTGGCCGGCCTCATCGACGGCCTCGCACAGGACCACGTGCCCAGGCACACGCAACAGCTCCTCGGCCTTCGCGTCGCCGCCGGCGCAGTGCCTCCGACCGGACTGCCCGCAACCCCGGTACATCCTGGGCTGTGAGCCGCCGGCAGCCGCCGGGCCGCCATCGGCATGCTCAGGGCGTGGGGCCGAAGCACTCAGGATCGTGCAGCTCGGCGAACGGACACAGCTGGTACCCGCGTCCGCGGGCCGAAGGCTGGGAGGCGGACGTGGCTTGCGGACGGGTACTCGCCCGCCGGGCCGGGCTCTAGACTGCGACCGCTCCGAAATCTGACGATCTTTTGGAGGGTGTGCAGGATGAACCGAGCTCTCATGGCTGTATCGGCGGCGGCAGCGTTGGTCGTGTCCGGGGGTAGCGCCACCGCCTCCGCTTCCGATGCCCCGCCGCGAACCACGCACGGTCCTTGCCAGTACACCCAGACCCCGGACGAGCCGGCGGCGCGGCCGGTTCCCCTGCCGCCCGACCCGCGGCACACTCCCCGTCACGGCACGGTCGACATGGCTGTCCCGACCAGCCAGGGCCCGCTCCCGCTGCGTCTGGACCGGGCGAAGGCGCCGTGCACGGTCCAGAGCTTCGTGCACCTGGCGCGGCACCGGTTCTACGACCGTACGGTGTGCCATCGGCTGACGGCGTATCCGACGCTGAAGGTCCTGCAGTGTGGCGACCCGACCGGCACTGGCGAGGGTGGGCCGGGGTACCAGTACAAGGATGAGCTGCCGGTGGACCTGCCGCCGGCACCGAGCGATCCGACCGGCGTCCGTCGCCTCTACGGGCGCGGTGTGCTGGCGATGGCCAACGCCGGGCCGAACACGAACGGTTCGCAGTTCTTCGTCGTCTACGGCGACTCCGCACTGCGACCCAACTACACGGTGTTCGGTACCGTCGGTGCCGCCGGCCTGAAGACGCTCGACAAGATCGCTGCCGGTGGTATCGAGCCAACTACGCAGGACCCGGCCCCTGTCGACGGCATACCCGTGCTGCGGACCGAGCTGCTCGGCGTCCGGCCGTCCTGCCGGCCCTGATGAACCGCGATGCGGTCACCGTGGGTCCAGCGTGCCTGGTCTCACGGTGACGGGGTGGAGGCTCACATGTAGGCCAGGACGCCGCCGTTCGAGCCGATGACCACTTGCCCTCCCAGGATCTTCGCGGAGCGACTTCCGAGGAACGGGGCTGCAGAGCCCGGCCGGCTCTGGCGGGGAACGGCTGCGCCCGGGCGCTCACCGAAGGCCCGGTCGACGCCGGGACAGCGAAAAACCTGGTGTGCGGAGCCGACGGGGCCGGGTAACGTGTCCTCATGTTCTTCCAGACGCCGATTCACGAGTGAGAGCGTGACGGGCCCCTGCTGACGTCCTTCGAGGTCGCCGTGCCCGTCCCCCACCGGTGAATCCGTAGATCACTTCACGACATTCCGGGAGAACCCGTGAGCAAGAACATCAACAACCCCGTGGGCATGGGCGGCGGCCAGCGCAAGAAGCTGTCCCGCGCCGAACGGCAGAACAACGGTCCGCACCGCAACCTCGACCGCCAGGGTGCCGCCGACCAGAAGGCGGAGCTGGTGCGCAAGATGCGCGAGAAGGCGGGCGCAGCCGAGGGTGCCGGGCAGACGGGCGACAACACCGCACAGAGCTGACGCACCGCCACCGCAGGCGGCACCGCACGGGGCAGGGCCCGGACCGCGACACGTGGTCCGGGGTGCTGTTCCACGGGCGACGAAGCGAGCCACAGGCACGCCGCCTTTGCAGCGTCGGCCCTCACTGCCGGGCGGTATGTTGCCTGAGCCGTCGCAGCAACGCCGCGAACTCGGCGGACATGGTCGTATCCGACTGCACCAGGACGGACGCGTGGCCGCCCTCCTCAACCGTGATGGAGTAGCTCATGGCGTCCCGCGCGAGGCTGGAGGGTTCCTCGGTACCTTCCGCCACCGACCGGGCGGCTGCGGACACCAATCGGTGCATCTCGGCAGCGGCTCCGTCGGGCAGGGTGTCCGTGTCCAGGACCTGCGGCGGAAGGTCGGCGAGAACTGTGGCAGCGAGCCCTCCGTCTGTCACCAAGGTGATTTTCATGGCACCTCACGGGCGTCCAGCGCCCTCCGCCGTTCCGGCGGAGGGCGCGGTGATCAACGGGCGCTGGTCACACGTCCCTTCAGCGTGGCCACGTCGTTGCTCAGTTCCTGGACCTGGCCTGCAAGAGCCTGAACCCGCCTGGCCACTGCCGCCACGGAATCCTGCTGGCCCGCGTCACTGCTCTCGTCGACCAGGCGGCCCTGTTCCTTCGCGATCCCGGCCGGCACCCCGGTGACGGTGATGCCCACCTGCTGCCACGCGCCCAGTACGGCCTGTTGCTGGAGGCCGCCGACTTCGTAGAGATCCCCTGCCTTCTGGTAGGTGGTATCGGCGAATTCCTGGAACCGCGTCTCGCTGTTGGACGCCTTGAGTGATTCGTACCAGATCATTCCCGGAGCCTTCCACGCAGGTCCGCCGATGGCTGCCGCCGTCAGGTAGAAGGCTTTGTTCGGGATTCCGGAGTTGGTGTGCACCCCACCGTGGTCGCTCGACGTGTGGACGTAGTTCGACATGTGGTCAGGCTGAGGGTCCCGTTCCCAGGCGTGCCCAGGGGCCTTCAATGATCGCAGAGCGTCCATCTGGACCATGGGTGTGAAGACCTCGCGGCCGATCAGCCAGTCCGCCTGATCGGCCGTCTGATTCAGCGTCCATTGCTCGACCAGCGTCCCGAACACGTCGGAAATGGACTCGTTCAGAGCCCCGGACTGGTCGCGATACACGAGTCCCGCGGTGTGCTCGGTCACTCCGTGCGCCAATTCGTGGGCGATCACGGAAATCGAGCCCGTGAGATCTGAGAAGATGATTCCGTCACCGTCGCCGAAGCACATTTCCCGCCCGTCCCAGAAGGCGTTGTTGTACTTCTCGTCGTAGTGAATGTAGCCGTCCAGCCGCATCCCTTGGCCATCGATGGAGTTCCGGGCGAACACTTGCTGGAAGAATTCTCGAGTCCTGCCGAGGGCGTCGAACGCCCGGTTGGCGGCGCCGTCCGATGACGGCGGCCCGTCCTCGGACCGGGCCAGTACCGCGAAGGCGAAATCCGTGCCGTTTCGGCAGTCGAAGACTGTCCTGCGCCCGTTCCCGGGCGTGGCGGCGCCGGGGAAGGCTGCCAGAACCGTCCGCGCGCCCCTCAGGCGGGCAGTGGTGAGCAGGGTGTTCAGAGCTGCCTTCCGCACCTCAGGATCATCGCTTTCCAGAAGGTCCTCGAGGATATACGGGGGAATCGCGCAGTTCACTCGACGTTCGCTGGTCATGGGGGGCTCCGTGATCCTAAGCCTAAGGGTTGTTGATGATTCTCCGATTGCCGCCCGCCGGGACCGCCCAGGGTGAGATGCTTATTGGCCTTGCCGGAGCGTCCAGATGGGCTGGGCTGTGAGACGTGGCCGATCAAAGCAGCCTGACCGTCGGCCACTTCGCATGTGTCACGTTGTGGGTTTTCTCCCAATATCAGCATTGCAGGGTTCCGGGTGCGGTGCCACATTTCACCGCCCAGTTGCAGAAAGGGTGTTGACTTTTTCGATTTCACATAACTCCCCGCATTCGCCCCGATTCTTTGGGTGGAGGCGGGTGTCGCGTCGAGGGTCGAGCTTCTCTACTGGCCGTGAGGGGCCGCGAACAGCGCACGGTTGACGGTTTGCTGAGTTGGGGAGGTCACGGCCCGGCCGGCGCCCGAGGGAACGAGGGCGAGATCCACCGCGTCGCCCCGTCCGACGTGCGGGTCCCGCCTGCATATGCGGTGTCTGCCGCGCCTCTTCGGAGCGATTTTCGGCTGTGCAGGTTACTGCGCCGGTCCCTTCGACCCGGCCATGCACTGCGAAGGCGCGCTCCAGGGCACACACTGGAAAGACGAGTTCACCTTGCCTTCGATCCTGGTCACGCATCCTCCGCTTCCGGGACGGCCCAGTGTTGCGGGGCGAAAACAGGTCGGAGCAATCGACCGCATACCTGAATGCCGGCAGTGGGCGAGGAGGCGGCCTGTCTGTCTCGACACAACCAGCTGCCCGTGACGGGGAGAAGGCGCCCCGTCCACGAGTGGAGACGCACAAGCCACCGAGGCGAACTGGAGCCAAGCCATGAACCTGCACCCGGTCGAGATCAAGGTCAACGTAGAGGGCGACGTCTCCGCGGCGCTGTCGGCCCTCGGGGGGACCCAGGACGCGATGGCGACGCGTCTCATCTGGTTCGCCGAAGAGGCGAAAGGCGTGGCCGAGGGGCGGCTTCCGCTTCTGGACAGCGGCGGGATCATACGGTTCAGAATCGGTGCCGCTTCGGACGACCTGACCGTCAAGCTGCGCCCGTGCACTGTTGCACAACTGATCGGCCGGTTCTCCGAGGCCTTCAAGGAGGAACCTTTCACCTACAAGATCGAGGAGGACTGGTCGGCGGCGGGCCGGGTGCTCGCGGCCTCCGCGGTGCGTACGTGTTCCCCGGGGACTCTGTCGGACGCGGTGGAACCCGGAGCAGATCCCACCCGTGCGATCGACGCCCTGCAGAAGCAGTTCCTGTCCACCTGCGGGCCCGCGGTTCCGCTCGACGGGCTGGTCGCGCTGGGCCCTGTCCTCTCGGCGAAGGCCGACGACGTTCCGCTCGACGACCTCGAGGTGGACCTGGAGACGTGGTCGGCCGTCGATCTCGAGTTCCTGGAGGTGTCCTTGCGAGTGAAGCCCAAGGACGAGGACGACGCCGAGAAGCTGACCGCCAGGGCGGAGCGTAAACAGCGGAAGCTGGAGGACGCGGTGCGCGAGCGCGGGGTGACCCTCTCCGAGAATTCGGAGAACAAGACTCGCCGCATTCTCACCGCCTTGACGCAGGCGGTACGAACCAGCTGAGGCGGTGCCTGAGTTGGCCGTGCAGCACCGACTTATGACAGTTGCGGTGCGGTCCGCCAAGGCGAACTCGTCACGGGTGACGCTGAAGTGGCCGCCCCCCGGTGCAGGTGCCGTCCTCGTGCAGGAAGAACGGTTCGATCAGCGCCCACAAGCCGTCGTCCACGATCCACGAAGGCTATGACCTGCACGTTTCATGGGCCGTATCGAAGAGCTTCGGCGCGCCCCGACCGGAGAACCGGAGAACCTGCGTATTCGATTGCGTAGTTCCACCGGAGCCTCCGGTAGACAGCGTGGGGAGACTCGCCCATGAGCTTCCTGACGAAGCCGTGGTGTCACGCCGGATGTCGAGGGCAGGGGTGAGCGCCGCCCCGGGATCCTCGCTCGGCGTGCCCAGCCCGGACGGCAACGGCCGCCGCGCCCGGCCCTCCAGCGCGGTCATGCAGGCGTTGGTCGCGATCCGGTACAGCCAGGTCCGCACGGACGCGCGTGTGCGGTCGTACCGGTCGTGGGCCTTCCAGGCGCGCAGCATCGTCTCCTGCACCAGGTCTTCGGCCTCGTGGAACGAGCCCAGCATCCGGTAGCAGCAGACCAGCAGTTCACCCCGGTACGGCTCGAAGTCCACGGGCCCGTCATGGCGCAGCGGGGAGACATGCGGACCGTCGCACCGACAGCCGCGCAGCCGGAAGCCGGTGGCCGGTGGCGACCGTGGGCCCGGGCAAGGTGAGCGGGGTGCCCTTCGCCGGTACGCCCCGTTGCCGGATTCATCGCCAGAGGAAAGCGGGAGCGGCTGCCACGGCGCCCAGGCCCGCCACGAAGTTCGCGATCACCAGCAGCCAGGTGTGCGGGGCGAGCGCGAGCAGCAGCGGGGGCCTCGCCATCAGGCCCATCAGCGCGCAGCCGACCAGGATCGCCCGCCGGGGCCGCCAGCTCAGCGACAGCACGCCGCCGGCGACCGCCCCGAGCGAGGACGCGGCGACGGCCAGGCCCCAGCCGGTGCGGCCGATTCCGGTGGTGTCGGCGACGGCCGGGCCCAGCACGGTGAACGAGGCGGTGACGCCGGCGTTGAGGAAGCAGAAGGCCACCACGATCACGCACACCCAGGTGCGCGAGGTGAACTCACGCCAGCCGACGCGCAGTTCGTGCACGATGCCGGCCCTGGGCGAGGGCGGCGCGGCCTTCACGCGGACCAGCGCGAAGGGCACGGCGGCGAGCGCGAAGCTGAGGGCGTCGACGGTCAGGCCCCAGCCGGGGCCGACCGCGACGACCAGGAGGCCGCCCAGCGAGGCGCCGACGATCGCCGCGCTGCTGCCCGCGATCCGGGAGAGCGCGAGGGCGGCGCGGCGGGCCTCGGCCGGCACGGTCTGGGGCAGCAGGGCCTGGGCGGCGGGTTGGTAGCAGGAACTCGACGCCCCGTTGACCGCGGCGAGCGCCATCAGCAAGGGATGGCGGCGTGGTGGGTGAGGACCAGGGCAGCGACCACCGCCTGGCTCGCGGCGCTGACCACGCTGCTGCCGACCAGCAGCCGGCCGCGCGGCAGCAGGTCCGCCAACACCCCGCCGTACAGCAGGAAGACGATGCCGGTGAGGGAGTGGGCGCCGACCACCAACCCGAGCGAGCCGACCGAGCCGGTGGCGTCGAGCACGGCGAAAGCCAGGGCGATCGGCGCCGCTCCGTTGCCGAGCAGATTGGCCGTCGTACCGATGAAGAGGTGACGGAACGGGCGGTGGCGCATGGGCACCGGGGCGGCTGACATGCGCCTGATCGTCGGAACCGGGCGGCGCGTCCGTCACCGGGATATAGGACGGGCACCGGTCCCGGCGGGCCTGGTCTTCTTCGTCCGGTTGCCGACGGCTGCCGAGTCCGTGCCGGTACGTCTGTAGCCGCCGACGTAGCTCGAGGCGGCCGCCGCCCGGCTGGTTCCGTGCTGACTTCGGCGGCCGGGATCGTGGAAAGCCACAGGTCCAAGGGTGTCCCACCAGGTCGCGCACCCGAGTGGCTCGGTGCGAACGTCAAGGTGACAGCGCGTGGGAAGTCCGTTGAAAGGTGTCTCCGGCGTCTGCTGGGGGAAACTGCGCGACGCCCGGCAGGTCCCCCGAACGAGGCTGATCCGGTCGCGCGGACACGGCGGCCGCCGGGAGGACGTCCGCTCCCCCCCGCGGGGGTGGGTCGGGGCCTCGTCCGGAGAGTCGTGGTCACCGCGTGATCAAGATCGGCTGACCGCGCCACCTCCGTCGCCCCGGGGGCGGCGCCGCGTGTGGGGAGGTGCTCGCGAGCCGGGTGAGGGCACCGTCGGGGCGGAGGCTGACGGCAGGTCAGGTCGCGGATGCGGAGTCGCGCCGAAAGTCCCCGTTGTCGCGATGTGTGCGGTATCACGCACTTCAAGGGTCGCCCAAGTTGTGTGAGTCACAGCGGAAATGTCCCTTTGGCGTCCATGCTCGACACGCACACAGCGACTCCCGAAGCGGAGCCCCTCGGCATGGGCGCGAAGTTCCGAAGTGGCCCATGACGCCGTCCTCGTGACGTTCCTCCTCGTTCCCCTCGAAAGGGTGCACCATCATGGCCGCTTACCTCTGTCCCCCTGCCGTGATCCACGGCGAGCACACTGTGCGGACCAGCCAGATCGTGGCGGAGGTCCGCGACCGGCACCCGCACGCGCCGTGGGCCCCGCGGATCGACGGCATCGCCGCAAGCACGGGCATAGAGACCCGTGGCTGGATGCTGCCGCTGGAGACCGCCGTCGCGCCCGGCGACGGCGGCGGCCTGCGGACCTGCGGTGTCGGACCCGCCCAAGAGGCGCTGGCACGCGACGGGTTCAGCCCGCAGGACGTGGACCGCGTGATCGCAGCCCTCGAAGCGATACCCGCGCCGCAGACCGTCCAGGAGCGCACCGCGCCGGCCTGGGAGGCCGTGCAGTCCTACGGGGAGCGCGCGGCCCGCGGGGCCCTGCAGATCGCCGGCCTGGACGCCGCGGACGTCGACTGCCTGATCACCAGTCACTCCACCACCCCGGCGCTGCCGGGTCTGGATCTCGCCCTGTCCAACAGGCTCGGGCTCCGCAACGACACGATGCTGCTGCCGGCCACGCAGTGGGCCTGTGTCGCGGGGACCCGCTCCCTGGCGCTGGCGGCGGACCTCGTGGCCGCGGACCCCGACCGCGTGGTCCTGGTCGTGATCTCGGAGGCGCTGAGCACGACCTACCAGCCCGCGGACGACACCCTGGAGTCCCTGATCGTCCGGCTGCTGTTCGCGGACACCGCGGTAGCTGCGGTGGTCACGGGCCGCCCGAGGCACGAGTCGGTGCTGAGGCTCGACGCCGCCTGGCATCACACCCTGCCCGGCACCCAGGACCTGCACCGCCTGGAGACGCGGGCCGACGGCGCCCACTTCGTGATGGACCGCCGCGGGCCGCGCGCCGTGCAGGAGACGGTCACCGCGATGTGGGAGTGGCTGCGCGTCCGCTACGAGGACGCCCCCGACGCCTGGCACCCCGACGTGCTGCTGGCGCACCCCGGCGGGACCCGGGTGCTGGAGTACATGGAGCAGACGATGCCCGACACCTGGCCGTCGGGTCTGCTGGACCACAGCCGGGAGAGTTACACCAGCGGCAACCGCGGAGGCGCCGCCGTCTTCGACATCCTGAGGCGGGCGCACGACGCCGGCCAGAAGTCGGGCGATCGCGCCGTCCTGTACGCGGCGGCGCCGGGACTCACCGCCACCGCCCTGGAAGGGGAGTGGCTGTAGGGCGCGCCCGCGCCTGGTCGCCGTACCGCCCCGGCCTGCCCGGCTGCCGTCTCACCTCGCGACTTCCGCCCAGACCACCTTGCCGGTGTCCGTCCACCGCACCCCCCACCGGGTGGTGAGCCGGTGCACGATGTGCAGTCCGCGCCCGCCGTCGTCGAGGAGACCGCCCCGGCTCAGACGCGGCCTGCCGTTGCCGGTGTCGCCCACCTCGCACAGCAGGCCGTCACCGGCCCTGATCAGGCGTACCGTGACGGGGCCCGTGGCGAACCGCACGGCGTTCGTCACCAGCTCGCCGACGAGCAGTGTCACGTCGTCCCGGATGTCGTCCCTGGTGTGCCATCGCCGCAGCAGCGTGTCGACGTGCGCGCGGGCCCGGGCGGGCGCGTCGTCGCGGGCGGGCAGCCGCCAGGTCGCGGTGTCCTCCTTGCGGTAGCCGATCGTGCGCACGAGCAGCAGCGTCACGTCGTCGCGCCTGCGCACGGGCGCCAGCGTGGCGACGAGGTGCCGGGCGGCCTGTTGCAGGGCGTCCCACGGATGCACCGCGGACATGGTGTCGGCCAGCCTGCCGATCCCCTCGTCGATCGACAGGGCCGGGTCCTCCACCAGGCCGTCGGTGTAGAGGGCGAGCAGGGAACCCGGGGGTGCGTCGAACGTGTGGACGTCGAACGGCTCCCGCAGCGCGAACTCGGCGCCGAGGCCGGGGTGAGGGGTGACCGCGAGCGGGCCCGCCCGGCCGTTCGGGAGCACCAGGACCGGCGGGAGATGGCCGGCGCTGGAGAGCGTCACGTGGTGGCCGACCGGGTCGTAGAGGGCGATGCAGCAGGTGGAGCCGAGGGCGCTGTAGCCGGCCGCGAGCCCGGAATCCGCGTCGTCCAGCAAGGTCACGGTCTCGTCCAGGTGCTCCAGCACCTCGTCGGGCGCCAGCCCTGCGGACAGCAGGGCGCGTGCCTCCATGCTCAGCTGGCCCATGGTCGCCGCGGCCCCCAGGCCGTGCCCGACGACGTCTCCGACCACCAGCGCGGTACGCCCGTCGGGCAGCGGAAAGCTGTTCACCCAGTCGCCGCCGACGCCCGCGCTGTCGGGGGTGGCGGGCTGGTAGACGCTGGCGATCTCCATGGTGTGGCCGCTCGTCCGGGGCAACAGCCTGCGCTGCAGCGCCAGCACCTGGGTGTGCTCGCGGTGGTGCTGACGGGCCAGGTCGACGTGATGGGCGGTCCTGGCCACGAGTTCCTGCAGGTCGAACAGCTCGCTGTCGCGGAAGGGGCAGTCCGCCCGCCGCCAGACCTCCGCCACGCCCAGCACGACGGGCGGCCTGCCGTCCAGGACCAGCGGTATGCACGCCACACTCGCCGAGCGGTCGCCCGGCACCAGGGCCCGGATCACCCGGGGACTGCCGAGCAGCCGCTCCACCGCCTCCCGGTCCGGTATGACGATGGCCTGCGGCGCGTCGTCCCGTCGCACCGCCTGCGCCAGGAGGCGGCTCGCGTCGTTCGGAAGATCGTCGCCGGGAGTCGTGTACCCCGCGGGCCACACCCGGTCCGGCACCAGGGCCGCCCGCCGCAGCCGGATGCGCCCCTGTGCGTGCTCGGTGACCCCCTCGCCCGTCCACACGGCGAAGTCGAGGTCGACGGCGGCCACGTCTCCCCACGCCAGCAGGGACTCCGCCAGTGACTGCGCGGTCTCGCCGATGTCGAGCGAGGTGCCGATCGCGGTCTCGGCGGCGTACAGGTGCAGCCGCCTGGCCATGGCGATCAAGGAGACGGTCAGCCCGTGCTGGGGCGCCGCCGCGGGGAGGATGCTCATGGAGACCACCAGCTCCGACCCGTCGTGGCGCCGCAGACGCTGGATGCGGGCGACGTGCGCCTCACCTATGTCCAGGACCTGCCGCAACCGCCGGGTGACCGTGGGCACGTCCCCCGGGGGCAGGAGATCCGCGAACGGGCGTCCGACCGCGGCGTCCAGACCCGTGAACACGGCGGCTTCGAGATTGCAGCGGGTGATCCGCAGATCCCCGTCCAGGCTCACCACGCCGAGGATCTGGTCCTGGCGGTCGGCTGCCGGGTCGTCCGGCGGCTGCGGGCGGGGGGCATGGCCGCCCTGCGCGCCGGCCGATCCTGCGGCCGCTGCCGGGCCACCGCGCGAGGAGTAGCGTCCCAGGGCGCTGCTGAGCAGGTCGAACGGGGATGAGGACGAGGGCGACGGCGTGGAGTCCATGCTGCTCTCTCGGCATTCCCCGGCCCAGCGCCGGGTGCGTTACTCGGACCCGTGCGACGGGGCCCCGAGATCCCTGACCGCACACCTCATTGAATAACACCGGGCGTCGCTTCGCCCACACCAGCGGATCGCGTGACGGACACGGAGGGTGAGGCGGCGCCGCGGGCGAGCGGCCCGTGCGCCCGCCGACGGCCCGGCGGCCGGCCTCAGAGCGGCTTGCGCCACACCGAGATGTGCTTCGTGGAGTCCTGGGTGAACGGTGACCCGTCCCAGTCGGCGACGCGGCGTTCCGGCTCGAGCCCGGCGATCCGTGCCATCAGGTCGAGCTCGGCCGGCCAGGCGTACCGGTGCCGGGAGGCGTCGCGGCGGTAGCGGCCGTCGTCGTCGCCGTCGCGGGTGAGGTGGTGGGAGACGAGGACCTGCTCGACGAGGTCGAAGGTGTCGAAGCCGAGATGCCGCTCGGACACGTCGAACGGCACCGCGACCTGGCCGGGCGGCAGGAACCGCAGCGGCGGTACGTTCAGCTCGACGACGAATCGGCCGCCGGGCGCCAGATGACGTGCGGCGTTGCGGAAGCACTCGACCTGCTCGTCCTGTGTGAGCAGGTTCGTGATGGTGTTGTAGACGAGATAGACCAGGGTGAACGCGCCGTCGACGACGGTGGTGGCCATGTCCCCGACGGTCACCGGGAGGGCTTCCTCGTCGATCTTGCGCCGTAGCCGTGCCGTCATGTGCTCGGACAGTTCGATGCCCGCGACCGGCACGCCGCGTTCCCGGAGCGGGACGCCGACCCGTCCCGTCCCGATGGCGAACTCCAGCGCCCGGCCCTCACCGGCGAGCTCGGCGAGGAAGGCGAGCGTGGGCCCGAGCACGGCGGCCGAGGACATCGTGGTCTCCTCGGCGTCGTAGCGGTCGGCGGTCGCTCGCGTCCACAGTTCGCTGCTCGTCATGGGCCGTCACTCTGCCGGGCGCCGCAGGGTGCTGTCGACGGGTTTCGTCGCCCGCGGCACACGGATGCAAGCGCTTTGCGGATGTATCGGACGCCGGGAGGCCGGCCCCCGCGTTCCGACTCGTCCGCCGTCTTGACGAGTTCATGGCCATCCTCAAGCATGCCCAGAGCGCGATTCCTTCTGTTCGGTTCTGTTCGGCTCTGTGTTGTGAAAGGGAGTGCTGTGTCCCCTCGGCATCGCATCGTCCGGGCGCTGGCGTCCGCGGTTCCCCTGGCGCTCGGCGCGAGTCTCGTGGTCGCCGCGCCCGCGGCGAGCGCTGATCCGACGCCGCGGAGCGCGGTCACCGTACACATCGACCCCTCCTACCGGCAGCAGGAGTTCGAGGGCTGGGGCACCAGCCTCGTCTGGTTCGCCAACGCCACGGGCCGCTACCCCGACCCCATCCGACGACGCCTGGTGGACATGCTGTTCGGTGGGACGGCCTCGGCCTCACCATCGCCCGGTACAACATCGGCGGCGGCAACGCTCCGGACGTCCGCACGGACTACATGAAGCCGGGCGCCACCATGGAGGGCTTCTGGAAGGCTCCCGACGGCACCACGCGGCAGGACGTCGACTGGTGGGACCCGAACGACCCAGACCACTGGAACCCGGACGCCGACGCCGGCCAGCGCTGGTGGGTGGATCAGATCAAGGACAAGGTCAGCCGGTGGGAGGCCTTCAGCAACTCGCCGCCCTGGTTCCAGACCGTCAGCGGATACGTCTCCGGAGGCTTCGACGCGAGCGCCGACCAGATCCGCGCCGACCGCGTCGACGACTTCGCCACGTACCTCACCGAGGTGACCGAGCGTCTGGAGCAGGCGCACGGGATCGAGTTCGACACCATCGACCCCCTCAACGAGCCCAACACCCCTTACTGGGGGACCCAGATCGGCGCGGACGGACGGCCCACGGGCGGACGCCAGGAGGGCGCCCACGCCGGACCGGAGCTTCAGCAGAAAGTGGTCCTCGCGCTCGACAAGGCACTCCGGGGCGCGAAGACGAACGCGCGGATCTCCGCGATGGACGAGACCAACCCCACCCTGTTCACCCAGAACTGGAACGCCTACGGTGCGCCCGCCCGCGCCGCCGTCGACCAGCTCAACGTGCACACCTACGGCACGGGCATGCGCACCAGCGCACGCGACATCGCCAAGGGCGCGGACAAGAAACTGTGGATGAGCGAGGTCGAGGGCACCTGGGGCACCGGCACCGACTTCACCGGCATGGAGCCGGGGCTCGGCATGGCCACCCGGATGGTCGAGGACATGCGTGAACTGGAGCCCTCGGCCTGGGTGTTCTGGCAGCCGATCGAGGACGCGATCCCTCAGGCCGCGGCGGGCAAGAACTGGGGCAGCATCCACGTGCCGTTCAACTGCACGGCCGAGGACACCCTGCAGACCTGCCCGATCCGCACCAACTCCAAGTTCCACACCATCCGAAACTTCACCCACTACATCCGTCCGGGCGATCACTTCGTGAAGGCCGACGAACCGTCGAGCGTCGCCGCGGTGCAGAGCTCCGGCCGTACGGCCACCGTCGTGCACGTCAACGGCGGCACCTCCGCGCGCTCGGTCACCCTCGACCTCTCCCGCTTCGGCAGGGTCGCCAGAGGGGCCTCCGTCACGCCCGTGGTGACGAGCGCCGACGGCGCCCTCGTACGCGGCACGCCGGTCCGCGTGGCCGACCGGTCGGCCACGCTCGTCGTCCCCGCCAAGTCGGTCACGACGTTCCTCGTCGACGGGGTCGGCGGCGTGGCGCGGAACGCCGCGCTCGTCCAGCCCGGGCACGTCTACCGACTCCAGGGGGCCCAGAGCGGCAAGTCGCTCGCGCCCTCGGACGCCGGCAGCGGCGTCGTACTGCGCACCGACGACGCCGGCAGTGCACAACAGCTCTGGTTCGTACGCAAGTTGACGCGCGGCATCGACAACCGTGAGCGCTACGCCCTTGCCCGCACCGGGACCGGCGAACTGCTCACCGTGCGCGACGGCCAGGCCGTTCTGGAGCAGCCGCAGAAGGACGGGGTCGCCGAAGCCGCACAGTGGATCATGTCGACGACCGGCGACGGCACATGGACGTTCGTCAACGCCGCCACCGGCCGGCTGCTCGACGTCGCCGGGCAGTCGACCGCGGACGGGGCCAAGGTGTCCACCTACACACCGACCTCCGCGGCGAACCAGCGCTGGTCCGTGATCGACGAGACGGTCCTGCGCACCGAGCCCGCCGACGCGTTCACCGTCCCGGGTCTGCGGCCCGAACTGCCGAAGACGGTGACGCCGGTGTTCCGCGACGGCGCCCGTGGCGCGCTCCCCGTGGTGTGGAGGCTTCCGTCCGACCGGACGTGGCGCGCTCCCGGGACGGTGCGGGTCAGGGGGGAGGCGACCGACCCCCTCGGGCGGAGGCTCCCGGCGGTCGCGGTCGTCACCGTCGACACGATCGCCTCGACCCTCGTGGGCCGCGCGAAGACCTACGTCGGCGGTACGCCGGACCTCCCGGCCACCGTCGTCGGCGTCGGCCGCCACGGCGGCCGGGTCGACCTTCCGGTGACGTGGGACCCGGCGCCCGAGGGGTCGTTCGACGGGACCGGAGTCGTCGCCCTGCGCGGCGTCGCCCGCATCGTGGGCGGCGGCACGATCGACGCGACGGCGCGCGTGCAGGTCACGGAACCCGTGCAGACCAACATCGCCGCGGACGACGGCGTGTCCGTCGCGGCCACGTTCACCGAGAGCGGGTACTCCGCGGAGCGCCTGCGCAACGGGGACCTGTCCGAGAAGGCCTGGTCCAACTGGAAACCGGGGACCGCCAAGAACCCCTCCGACACGATCACCTTCACCCTTCCCGGGGCGCGCGACCTGAGCCGGATCGTCACGCACTTCTACCGGGACGGGAGCAGCGCCTCGTTCCCCGAGACGCTGAAGGTGCAGGTCCGGCCGGCCGCCACCGGGGCATGGGCGGACGCGAGCGGCCCGGTCGCGGTCGGTGGCGAGGGCGCGCCGGTGGTCGACGTCCCCGTGACGGCGAAGGCGGCGTCCGCGGTGCGGGTCGTCATGACCGCGCGCCCGGGCGGCTACCTCACCGCGAGCGAGATCGAGGTGTTCGCCAAGGTCCCGGGAGTCGCCGCGGACGCCGCCGCCGCATCCGTCGAGGTGTCCGGCAAGCCGGTCGCGTCGTTCGACCCGGAGACCACCGCCTACCGGGTCGTCACCGGCGCACCGGGCCGCAGCCTTGTCACGGCGACGGCCCGCGACCCCTACGCGAAGGTCGCCGTCGCGTACCGCGACGAGCCCGGCGGACGATCGGCGATCGTCACCGTGACCGGCGAGGACGGATCGCAGACCCGCACCTACCGGATCCACCTCGTCCGAGGCTGAGGCCGAGCGGGCGGCAGGTCGCGGCGCGGGTGGCCGAGCGGGAGGGCGGTCGGCTGTGCGGGCGGGCGGGCGGTTGGCCTTGGGGGCGGGGGCGCGGCCGGGCGCGGGCCCGTGCCGTGGCTCCGCAGCCGGGACCGCTCTCTCGAACGGCGCCGTCCGGTGGGTGGCCGGGGCGTCGACGGCGACGGGCGGCGCACCCGGTCGCTCAGCCGGTGCTCTCCGGCCGGGTGCGGCGTGCGTAGGCGCGGGCCGCGCGGGCGCGGTCGCCGCATCGGGTCGAACACCAGTGGCGGCGGCCGTGGCGCAGCAGGTAGCGGGTGCAGGGGGTGGAGCCGCAGGCGGTGAGGCGCTCGGCGTCGGCTCCGGTGAGCAGATCTGCGGCGTCGGCGGCGAGGGCCGCGAGGGCGTGGTCGACGATCCGGTCCGTGGGGTGCGGGGTCGCGCGGTGGAAGCCGCTGCGCTCGTCCCACCGCAGGAGCGGGGCGGCCGGCGCCCCGGTCAGGGCGTCGTTGACGGCGGTCAGGGCGGTGGGCGGGGCCGGGAGCGCGGCGACGCGCGAGGCGAACAGGGTGCGGACCTGCTCCCGCAGGGAGCGCAGTCGCCCGGCGCAGAACTCCTGCAGTCCGGCGTCCGCCGGTGCGAGGTCGTGAGCCGCGAGCCACCGGTCGGCCCCGGAGGGCGTGCCGAGGTAGTCGGCGAACCGGCCGCCGGTCAGCGCGACGGTGCTGTTGACGAGGGCCAGGGCCGGGTGCTGTTCCTCGCCCGGCGCAGGCGGTGCGGCGGGTTCGGTGGTCGCGGACGCATCCATGACTCTCATGGTACGGCTTGCCTGTATCCGTGAGAAGCGACTACGGTTCCTCACGGATAAAGTCTTCTCATCCGTGAGGTGTTCTTCGTGACGTCTTCTGTCGAAACCGTCGAGCCGTTCCCCGTCCGCGTCTTCGGCGGCCCGACCGCCCTGTTCGAGTACGGCGGCCTGCGCCTCCTCACCGACCCCACCTTCGACGACCCCGGCGACTACCCGGCGCCGGGCGGGCCGTCGCTCACCAAGACCGCGCCCGCCGCCGGCGGCCCCGCCGACCTCGGCCCCGTCGACGTGGTCCTGCTCTCGCACGACGAGCACGCCGACAACCTCGACCGCTCCGGCCGCGCCCTTCTCGCCGAGGTGCCGCTCACCCTCACGACCCCGGGCGGCGGCGAGCGCCTCGGCGACCGTGCCAGGGGGCTGGCCGACTGGGAGTCCGTCGCACTGGACCGGCCCGGCGGCGGCACTGTCACCGTGACCGGTGTTCCCGCCGTGCACGGCCCCGGTCCGCGGGAGGAGATCGAGCCGGTCTCCGGACAGGTCGTCGGCTTCGTGCTGACCGGCGACGGACTGCCCACCGTGTACGTCAGCGGTGACAACGCCTCCCTGGACGCGGTCCGGGAGACGGCCGCCCGATTCGGGCCGGTGGACACCGCGGTCCTCTTCGCCGGCGCGCCCCGCATCGCCGGCCTCTACGACGGAGCAGCCCTCGTCCTGGACAGCGCCCAGGCGGCCGAGGCCGCGCGGATCCTCGGCGCCCGCCGCGTGGTCCCGGTCCACTACGACAGCTGGGCTCATTTCACCGAGGGCCGCGAGGAGCTGCAGCGCGCCTTCGCCGCCGCCGGGCTGGCCGACCGCCTTGACTGGGGGAGCGGCGGCCGTCCGACGGACCGGTCGTGACCCACCGCCACGAGCCTCCCCCGGGGCGGACGTCCGAGGCGGGTCCCAGCTCTGTCCGCGGATCAGCGGCAGTGGCGGGGGCCGCATTCGGTGGGCGCCGACGACGTCCGGCACCTGGACCGCGAGGAGAGCATCCGTTTCCTGCTCACCATCGTCCCGGGGGACGGCCGGTGAACCGGGTGCCCGAACTGCACGGCGAGCACCTGCGCCTGCGGGAACTGCGCGCCGACGATCACGAACCTTCACGCGGATCCTGACCCACCGTCTGCTCACCCGCTACCTCGGCATCGACCGCATGGACTCCGGCCGGGCCCACGACGCGTTCGCCCAGGCCCTGGCCCAGCCCCACGCGCACCCACGCCGCAAGGACACCTTGGCCGTCTGCGCCCCCGACGACGACACCCTCACCGGCACCATGGGTTGCTCGTCGAGGACTACGGCAGCAACGCGATGCTCACCAGCCCGGGCACCCGCTGCGGCACGCAGCACTCACTGTCCGGCTTCGAGCGTGATCGGCCGGGCCCTTTCCTAGGCGGCGGCCTTTGCGGCGGCTGCCTTGCCCTTGGTGACGGCCTCCTCGTGAGCCCTGGCCTTCGAGGCCTCGGCCAGCGGGATCAGCTCGGCCATGGCCGGGTTGGAGTGGGCGGAGGTGAGCTCGGGGACGATGAACTCGACCGTCATGCCGAGCATGTCGCCCAGGACCGCCTGCAGGTAGTTCTGTACGTACTCGTAGCCCTCGCGCGGAGAGCCCGGGGCGTAGGAGCCGCCCCGGCTGGCCACCACGTAGACCGGGGTGCCCCGGACCGACGATGCCTCGGCCGGCGCGGTGCGGCCCATGAGGATCACCTGGTCGAGCCAGGCCTTCAGCGTCGAGGGGATCGTGAAGTTGAGCATCGGCGCGCCGATCAGAACGGCGTCCGCGTTCTCCAGCTGTTCGATCAGCTCGAGCCGTGGGGCGAAGGCCGCGGCCTGTTCGGCGGTGTGGTCGGCCGGCGCGGCGAACCCGGCGGACGCGGTGAGGGCGTCCAGGTGTGGCACGGGGTCGGTCGCCAGGTCCCGGTGGATCACCGTGCCGTCGGGGTGCTGGTCCTCCCATGCCCGGCGGAAGGCCGCCGTGACCGAACGCGAGGTGGAGGCGGACTCGGGGAAGAGCGACGAGTCGAGGTGCAGCAGCGTGGCCATGAGAAGTCTCCGAAGTGAAGGGACGGCATGACTGGACGTCGGTAAGGAGCTGCCGTTCCGTGTGGAACTATTGATAGCACAGTCGCTTACTTTTTCTCAGCTCCTTGGCCTGTTGTCGTACACTTCCGGCATGGAGGAAGCGGCCAGGGAGTCCTGCAAACCGGTGGACGGCGGGCTCACGCGCGTCTTCGTGTTGCTCGGCAAGCGCTGGACCGGCCTGATCGTGGCCGTGCTGATGGAGCGCCCGGTGCACTTCTCCGACCTGTGCCGCGCCATTCCGGGCATCAGTGAGCGCATGCTGTCGGACCGGCTGAGCGAGCTGGGCGCCGCCGGTCTGGTGGTGCGCGAGGTGGACGCGGGGCCGCCGCTGCGCGTCGCCTACCGGCTCACCGAGGCCGGTGTGGCCCTCGGGCCGGCCCTGGCCGAGCTGCAGGAGTGGGCGGGGCGCTATCTGCCGGAGGCGCAGCACGGCGGATGCCCCCGCGCGACGACCGGCGCACCGGAGAGGTGAGCCGGGCCCGCCCGCGGGCGTGTTCGGAAGGGGCGTCGTCGCGAAGTGGCGTCGTCCGCCTGCCGGGCGGACGGGGCTTTCACCGGACGACCTGGGCGGGAGCGCGGCGCCGACGGCCGTGGTGAGCCCGGGTGAGCTCGGGTGATGCGGGGCTCCGCCGAGGAGCCCGTCCGGGGTCAGCCCGCGTCGGGGGTCCGGATCGCGGCGATGTCGAACTGCAGACGCACCTTCTCGCTCACCATCGCGCCGCCCTCCGCCAGACGCGCGTTGTACGTCAGACCCCAGTCGGAACGGTCGATGGTGGTGGTGCCGTCGAAGCCCGCCCGCTCGTAACCGAACGGGTCGACGACGTGGCCGAGGTAGGTGAGCTCGAGGACGACGGGCCGTGTCACGTTCCTGATGGTGAGGTCGCCGGTCATGCGATAGACGTCGGAGCCCGCGAGCTGCACGGCGGTGCTGGCGAAGCGCATCCGCGGATAGGCCGCCGCGTCCAGGAAGTCGCGGCCGGTCAGATGGGCGTCGCGTTGTTCCACGCCGGTGTCGACGCTGGCGGTGGCCAGCACGATCTCCGCGCGCGAGCGGGCCGGGTCCCGGCCGTCGAAGTAGAGGCGGCTCTCGTAGCGGGTGAAGGCTCCGCGCACCGTGGTCACCAGGGCGTGCCGGACCGAGAAGCCGACACGGCTGTGCGCGGGGTCGATCATCCACTCGCCGGTCAGTGCGGCCAGCGCTGGGTCCGGCCGGCCGTCGGCGTCGGCGGGGGTGAACGCGGCCGGGCCGGCGGGCCGTCGGGGAGCGGCGGAGGGCGCCGAACGCCGAGGGGACGCGCTGCGGGTGAACAGGTTCATGATTCACGTGGTTACTGCACGGCCGACAGGGGCTGCAAGCCCGCGCCCCGGGCGGCGGCCGTCCGAATCAGTACCGAAGGGTTCATAGACGTCCATCGCCGACCGGGGGGTCACGACATCCACACACGGCCGTCACCGAACGAGAAGGGGTCCACCTGACTTCACAGGCCACGAGGGCCGGTGTGCGCGTGGTGGATCCTGGTCGGGAAGTGCGGTGACGGACCGCGGTCGTGGCTTACTGGGTGTAGAAGGTGGCGTCGGCCCGGTCGGTCGCCGTGCTGGGAGCCTGGACGTACAGCAGGTAGTTGTAGTGGCGGATGTAGCGGCCCGGGAGGGCGAACGACTCGTAGGAGACTCCGGCGGAGTCCGCGAGGCCGGGCCGGGCGGTGAAGGAGGCGTCGCCGGCGAACAGCGACGTCCCGTCGTTCTTCTCCACCCACACCTCGCCGTTCTTGTGGCGCAGGTAGTAGCCGGGGAAGTTCGCCGACTCCAGGGAGACGGTGCCGGTGCCCGTGAGTCCGGTGACGACGCGGAACTGCGAGTCGGCGAGTGGGGCGACGTTCGCCTCGATCTTGGCGCGGTAGTCCCAGTGCCGGATGAACCGGTCGGGGAAGTTGTACGAGGACAGCCGGATCGGGGTGAGGCCGTCGGCGACCGGGATGCCGAAGTCGGGCGTGCCGTCGGCCTTCCAGTAGATCTTCTGGACGCGGGTGCGGCGGTTGGGGTCGTTGAGCGGGGAACCGCTGATGTCCTTGTAGCTGCGGTCGTGGTAGACGAGGATGTCGGACTTGCCGTCCTCGGAGACCGTGAACTGGTTGTGCCCCGGGCCGTACTGGCTGGTGGCGGCGTTCCCGGCGAAGACCGGGCCCGTGGACTTGGCCCAGGACGAGGCGCTGAGCAGGTCGGCCGAGGCGGACGCGGTCAGCATGCCCATGCAGTAGTTGGCGTCGGTGGCGCTGGCCGAGAACGTCATGAAGACCTTGCCGCCCCGCTGGATCACGGCCGGACCCTCGTTGACCGTCTCCCCTCCGGCGGTCTCCCACGAGGCGGTCGGCCGGCTGATCATGACCGGGGTGCCGGTGATGGTCCACGGGCTGGACATCTGCGCCAGGTAGATGTTGGTGCCGGGGCCGACGGCCGGGTCGTTCTGCGCCCAGGCGAGGTAGCGGGTGCCGTTGACGGCGAAGGTCGTCGCGTCCAGGGAGAAGGAACTGAGCGGCAGGACGATACGCCCCTTCTCCGTCCAGGTCCCCGTGATCGGGTTCGCGGCGGCGCACTCCAGGACGTAGGGCCGGATGTTCCAGATGTTGTCGGCGTCCCCGGCGGCGAAGTAGATGTACCACGTGCCGTTGATGACGTGGATCTCCGGGGCCCAGATGTGTGCGCCCATCGCACCGCTGGCGTGCTTGGTCCAGATGGTCGTCTCGGGGGCCGCGGTGAGCCCCTGGATCGTGGTGGCGCGGCGCAGCACGATGCGGTCGTACGCCGGCACCGTGGCGGTGAAGTAGTAGAAGCCGTCGGTGTGCTTGTAGATGTGCGGGTCGGCCCGCTGCTCGGCGATGGTGTTCGTGTAGGTCGCACCGGGTGACGCGGGCACGGCGGCGTGAGCGGTACCGGCCGAGACGCCGGTGACGGCGGCCGCGGCCGATCCGGCGATCATGCCGAGGACCGTTCGACGGGTGAGCTCAGGTGTCACGGAGTACTCCCTCTGGTGCGGGGGTGCGGGGGTGCGGGGGTGCGGGGGTGCGGGGGTGCGGGGGTGCGGGGGTGCGGAGATGCCACCCCTTAGCCGTTGTCGATATGTCGAACGACGTTCGTGAACTCGGCCAAAAGATAGGTTCTGCACCTGCCTCGGTCAACACTTCCGTCACGCGAGCGTCCCTGCGTCGCCCGTGACGGCGCCGCGGTGCGGGGGGAGGGGCGTCAGCGGGCCGGCCTGCGTTCGACGAAGTGCTCCAGGTCCTCCGCCGTGGGTCGCAGCAGGCCGTCGCGCAGGGCGAGCGCCGTGGCCTCGGCGCGTGAGGCGCTGCCGGTCTTGCGGAGCAGGTGCTCGACGTGACTGTGCACGGTCCGCGGGGACAGGAACAGCGCCTGGGCGATGGCCTGATTGGTCTGGCCGCGGGCGGCCCGGGTGAGGACCTCCAGCTCGCGCGGGCTCAGGCCGTACGGCAGTTCGGTGGGCGTCTCGGTCACCAGGACGGCGTCCCGGGCCAGCGGCGACCCCGCGGTGGACCGGCTCAGCACCACGCGCCGCCATGCGCGGCCCACCGGCCACAGCGCCCGCAGGCGCAGGCCGCCGGCGGCCGTGAACGCTGTGACCAGACGGGCGAACGCGTCGTCCGCCAGCACCTCGGCGGGCTCACGGCCGGGGAGGTCGATGACGCCCGCCGCCGTGACCAGGCTCGCGCCCGCTCCGGGCGGCAGGTCGTGCACGTCGCTGGTGTGCGCGACCGGGTCGGCGAGGGCCCCCAGGGCGGGCAGCACCGTGGAGAGCAGCCGCCGCGCGTCCGTGTCGTACGCGCCGGGACCCTCGACGGACAGGTTGATCAGGCCGACCAGGCGCCCGTGATGGCGCAGAGCCCCGGTCAGCGCGTCCCGGAAGCCGGCCGGGCGGACCCGCTCGGCGTAGAACCAGCCGTTGCGGAACCGCTGTCCGCCGGACGTCGTGTCCTCCACGTCCTCGGTGATGGACGGGGGCAGCTCCTGCCGGACGACATTGGCGTACCAGGGGGTCGAGGCGAACTCGGCGGCCAGCGACTCGGACGTCCCGGCCGGATAGCCGATGCCCGCGAGCTGCACGTGCGTTCCGGTGCGCGGGTCGATCGCCAGCAGGGTCGCCGCGTCGAGGGGCAGGGCCCGGCCGAGTTCGTCCAGGGCCTGGGCGCAGGCCGAGGCGGTGTCCCGTTCGCGGGTGAGCATGCCGATGCGGGCGGCCGCCGCGAGCTGCTGGTGGCTGATCATGGCGGGCCTCCGGAAACCCACGACCAGGAGTGTCGTTTGGTCCCTAACGGTATGACCCGTCGGGCGGTCCGACAAGCCGTTCGCCGTTTCGTGACCGAAGTGCGCCGACGACCCCCCGCCGCCGGGGCCGGTCGGTATTTGTACGGATGGCGGGACGCGCCGCCCGGGACTTTCCTGTTCGGCACAGCCCGACGCCCGATGCCAGCGAGGCCGGGCCGCGACCCTCGGAGAGCGCCGCCATGAACAGATTCCCGTCCCCGCCCCCCTCCTCGCGCCGGCAGTTCCTCGGTCTTTCCGGCGGGACCGTCGCCGCCGCCCTGCTGGGCGCCGCGGGCTGCTCGGCGCCGGGCGGGGGCGCGAGCTCCGCACAGGCCGCGGGAGCGTCGGGCGCCGGAGCGAAGACCCTCACGAAGATCGGTCTGGACTACCCGTTCACGCAGATCCCGCTCTACTCGGCGCTGGTCAAGCTCTCCACCGCCGCGGGGAAGAAGCGCGGCGTCTCCCTGGTGACCACCAACGACGCCGCGAGCGCCGACGCCCAGGCCGGCAACCTGCGCACCTGGGTCGCCCAGAAGATCCCCGCCATCGTGTCGTTCCCCATGGTCTTCGAGGCGACCGAGTCGATCGCGAAGGCCGCGACGGACGCCGGCCTGATCTGGGTCACCTACGGAGGGTCCCTGGAACACCAGAGCGCCGACATCCAGTTCAACTTCCTCAAGGGCGGCACCCTCCTCGGCGAGGCCGCCGCCAAGTGGGCCCAGGAGCAGCTCGGCGGCAAGGGGAAGATCGCCTTCCTCACCGACGACACGATCCAGCTGGGCCGCGAGCGCACCAAGGGCATGATCGACGCCTTCACCAAGGCCGCGCCGGGCGTCGACGTCGTCGCCCGGGAGCAGGCCATCGACCCCGACACCGGTCTGTCGAAGGCCCGGGCGGTGCTCGCCAAGCATCCCGACCTCAACCTCGTCCTCGGGGTCACGGACGCCGCCGCGTACGGCGCGTACAAGGCGCTGCAGCAGACGGGCCGCGCCACGACCGACGCCAGGACCTTCGTCGGCGGCCAGGACGGCGCCGCCCCCTCCCTGCTGGCGATCAAACAGGGCACCTTCTACCGCGCGTCGGCCGCCCTCGCGCCGCAGGACATCGCCGACGCCGTCGTCGACGTGCCCGTCGCCGTCGCCGCAGGGAAGGCGAACCCGAGCGTCCAGGTGCCGATCACCCTCGTCGGGCCGGGCGACACCGCGCGCATCGACGCCCTGCTCGCCCAGAACGCCTAGGCGCGGCCGTCATGACCGAGCCCACCCTCCGCATCCGCGGCCTCGGCAAGACGTTCGGCGGCGTCCGTGCCCTGGACGGCGTGGACCTCACCGTCCCGGCGGGACAGGTGCACGCGCTCCTCGGGCACAACGGCGCCGGCAAGTCGACCCTGATCAAGTGCCTCGGCGGCGCCTACCCGCCGGACACCGGCACCATGGAGGTCGACGGGACCGTCCACACGCGGCTGAGCCCGCGCGAGTCCATCGCCGCCGGGGTGGCGATCATCTTCCAGACGCTCAGCGTCGTCGACTCCCTCACGGTCGCCGAGAACATCTTCCTGGGCCAGGAGTGGACCCGGTACGGGACCGTCCACCGGCGCGCCCAGGAGGAGGTGGCGGCGGGCCTGCTGGAACGGGTCGCCGCCACCTGCTCACCGCGTGACCGGCTCGGCGAACTGCCCATGGGGCAGCGGCAGTTGGTCGAGATCGCCAAGGCGCTCAGCCGCAGCGCCTCGGTACTGGTCCTGGACGAGCCCACCGCCGCCCTGTCCGGGGCCGAGACCGACGCCCTCGCCGCACGGGTGGAGCACCTGCGCGCCCAGGGCCTGGCCATCGTCTACGTCACCCACCTGCTCGCCGAGGTGGAACGCCTCGCGGACGCGGTGACGGTGCTGCGGGACGGCCGTGTCACCCATCGCTCCACGGTGGCGGGACGGACCCGGCAGGAGCTGGTCGAGGCCATCGCCGGAGGGGCCCGCGTCGAGCACGGCCGGGGACAGCGGTCCGAGGGACCCTGCGAACAGGGGGACCGGCCCGGGACGACCGCGCACGCGTCCGACGCCACCCCGCTCCCGCTCCCGCTCCCGCCACCGCTTCCGAGCCCGGGACGCCCCCGCTCGGCCCGTCTCACGGTGACGGACCTGCGAGGACCGGGCTTCGGCCCCGTGGACCTGGACGTCGCCGAGGGCGAGATCGTGGCGCTGTACGGCCTCATCGGCGCAGGACGCACCCGCATCCTCGAGACCCTTTTCGGAAGACGCCCCGCCGCGGGAGGAACCGTCCGCGTCGGGGAGCGGACCGTCACGGTCGCCCGGCCCGCGGACGCGCTCGCCGCGGGAATCGCCCTGGTCCCCGGAGACCGGCGCCGGCAGGGCCTGTTCCCTGCGCTGAGCGCACAGGACAACGCCCTGCTCCCGTCGGTGCGCGGCCTGGCCCGGCGTGGGGTGCGGGCGCTGCGCGCGGAACGGCGGGTGTTCGCCGGGCTGTCCGGCGCTGTGGGGCTGCGACCGGCCGACCCCCGGCTGCCGGCGGCCGCCTTCTCCGGAGGCAACCAGCAAAAGCTCGTCCTCGGCCGGTGGATCAACGAGGCGCACGACGTCGACGTCCTGCTCCTGGACGACCCGACGCAGGGCGTCGACGTCGGCGCCCGCCAGGAGATCTACCAGGTGGTGTCCTCGCTGGCCGCGCAGCGCGGCACGGCCGTGCTGTGCGCCTCCAGCGACCCCGAGGAGGTCGTCGCGCTCGCCCACCGCTGTCTGATCGTCTCCGGCGGCCGGGTGACCGGCGAGCTCTCCGGCGCCGAACTCACCGAAACCGCCCTGCTCTCGGCCGTCCACGAAGCCGCCCGACCGGCGACCCCTGCCCCCGAGCCGCCACCGTCACTGGCCTCGACACCCGCCACGACACCGACACTCACCACGACCTCGACACCCACCGCGACCTCGAACGGAGCGGCATGACCACCGCGACCAACGCCCCCTCGGCCGACCGTCTGCTGCCCGCCCCGCGCACGCCGGCGCTCACCGCGCTCCAAGCCGTTCGGCGGCAGCCGCTGCTGCCCGTCCTCGCCGTCATGGTGGTCGTCTTCGAGACGACGACCGGCAGCTTCCTGGACTCCGGCAACCTGCGCGGGATCGCCACCGACGCCGCCGCGGTCGCCATCGTGGCCGTGCCGCTGGCCCTGCTGGTCATCAGCGGCTACCTCGACCTCTCCGTAGGCTCCACGCTCGCCCTCGGCGGCCTGGTGGCCGGCTGGCTCGCCGGGGAGCAGCACCAGTCGCCGGCCGTCGCCGTGCTCGGCGCGCTGGCGGCGGGCGCGGTGGTCGGCGCCGTCAACGGTGTGCTCTGCTGCTACCTGGGACTGTCCGCGTTCATCGTGACCCTCGGCATGCTGACGGCGGTGCGCGGCTTCGCCCAGCAGCTCTTCCCGCTGCCGCTGAGCGGTTTCGGCTCCGATTTCGCCTGGCTCGGCGGAGCCCGGATCGCCGGGATCGACGCACCGGTCGTGATCGCCGCCCTCGTCCTCGTGGCGGGCGCGCTGTTCCTGGCGCTCACCCCGGCCGGCCGGCATGTCTTCGCGATCGGCGTCAACCGAGAGGCGGCCTACCTCTCCGGCATCGGCGTTCGCCGCACCCCGTTCGCGCTGTTCGTCGTGACGGGGGTCGCGGCCGCGCTCGCCGGCGCGATCAAGGCCTCGGTGCTGGACAGCGTCGTCGCCGGCACCTCCGGCGCGGGGTTCGAACTGACGGTGCTCACCGCGGTGCTCCTCGGCGGGGTCGCGCTGACCGGCGGGTCCGGCTCCGTTCTCGGCGTCCTGCTCGGCGTGCTGTTCCTCGGCTGTCTGCAGAACGGGCTGACACTGCTGAGCGTGCCGACGTTCTGGCAGCAGATGGCCCAGGGCGCCGCACTGGTCGCCGGCGCGGCGCTCGCCTTCTTCGGGCCCCGGCTGAACCGGTGAACCCCGTCCGTCCCGCCGCCGACCATCCCGCGACTCCCGATCCGCCCGCGCACCACCTCCCCCGGTACACCCGCTCCACCCCCGCTCCGAGAGGACTCACGTGAACGACAGCGCCCCCTCCCTCGTCCTGACCGGCGGCCAGGTCCTGACCGTCGACGACGACTTCACCGTGACGGAGGGTCTGGCCGTGCGCGGCCGGGACATCGTCGCCGTCGGCAGTGACGCGGAGATGCGCGCCCTGGCCGGACCCGGCACCCTGCTCGTCGAACTCGGCGGCCGGACCGTGCTGCCCGGCATCAACGACTCCCATCTCCACGGAGCCGCCTACGGCATGACCAAGCCGCCGTTCGCCCTCGACGTCGGCCACCCGGCGGTCGGATCGATCGCCGACATCGCCGACGCGGTCGGCCGGGCGGCCCGCGCCGCGCGGCCCGGCGACTGGATCGTCGGACTGGGCTGGGACGCCGGCTACCTGGCGGAGTGCCTCGCCGACCCCCGGCGCTTCCCGCACCGCCGTGACCTGGACGCCGTCGCACCGGACAACCCGGTCTGCCTGACCCACTTCTCCTCGCACCTCGTCTGGGTCAACAGCGCCGCGCTGCGCCGCTGCGGCGTCGACGCGGACAGCGTGCCGCCGCCCGGCGGCGTCATCGACGCCGACCCCGACGGCCGTCCCGCCGGCATCCTGCGCGAAGCCGCCCAGGAACTCGTCAACGTCGGTCTGCCCAGGCCCACCGTCGACCAGCGCCGCCGGGCGATCCAGGGCGTGGTGCGCGAACTCCACTCCCGCGGCATCACCAGCTACACCGAACCGGGCCTCGGCCCCGGCGGAGCGGGCTCCTTCTTCGGTGGGCTGAGCACCGACAACTGGACGGCCTACGCCGATCTCGCGTCGAGCGGCGAACTCGAGGCCCGTGTCAGCGTTCTGCTGCTGCCCGCGCCGATGGGCGGCTCGGCCGACGACGTCCGCAAGGGACTGGCCGAGCTGCGCCGCCCCGAGTCCGCGGACCCGCGCCTGCTGAACGCCGTCGGCGTCAAGATCTTCGCCGACGGCGTGCCCCCCAACCGCACCGCCTGGATGAACGAGCCGTACTCCGGCGGCGGCCACGGCGCGCTCTGCGTGCACGGCGACACGCCCGCGCTGCGCAGCGGCGAACTGCGCGAGATGATCCGCGTCGCCCACGAGGCCGGCTTCCAGCTCGGCGTGCACGTCACCGGCGACCGGGCCATCGACGAGGTCGTCGACGCGTTCGTCGCCGCGAACGCCGCCGTACCGCGGCCCGACGCCCGGCACTACGTCATCCACGGCGACTTCGTCGGCGCGCGCAGCCTCGCCAGGCTGGCCGCCCACGGCTACGGCGTCAACATGAACCCGGCCATCAAGTGGACCATCTCCGACCTGATGGACGAGGTCGTCGGCCCCGAGCGCTCCGCCTACCAGTGGCCCGTGCGGTCCGCCGTCGAAGCCGGGGTGCGGGTGTGCGCAAGCTCCGACGCCCCGATCACCGAGCCCGACTGGCGGCAGGGGGTGAGCGCGATGCTGCTGCGGGAGTCCAAGGCCAGCGGCCGCCCGAGCGGACCCGAGCAGTGCGTGCCGCTCGCCGAGGCCCTGCGCGCCTACACAGCCCACCCCGCCCGTCAGGACTTCGCCGAGGAGTGGAAGGGCTCGATCGAGGTCGGCAAGGTCGCCGACCTGTGCGTCCTGGACCGCCCGTTGCTGGACCGGGACCCGCACACCGTCACCGAAGCCGAGGTGGACCTGACGGTGTTCGACGGCCGCATCGTCCACGAGCGCTGAGGGGAGGAAGGAGCAGGGAAGGAGACGACATGACCACCCCACCCCGCATGCTGCTCGTCCTCAGCGAGAACTGGACGCTCACCGGCGGCCGGGCCGACCTGCCCACCGCGATCCGCTGGGCACGCGAGGCCGAGGACGCCGGCTTCGACTCCGTCATGGTCAGCGAGCACATCGTGCTCGGCCCGGACGCGGCCGCAGGCGGCGTCATGGGCAACCCCCGCGACTACGCCCTGCCGGGCAACCAGGACCCCTACGCCCCCTGGCCCCACTCCCTGCTCCTGCTGGCCGCCATCGCCTCGGTCACCGAGCGGCTGCGGCTGGCCGCCGCCGCGGTCCTCGCGCCCCTGCGCCATCCGCTGTTGATGGCCCGGGAGCTGGGCACCCTCGACCTGATCAGCGAGGGGCGGCTGCTAGTACAGCCGACGGTGAGCTGGAGCCGGGACGAGTACGACGCGCTGGGGGTGCCCTTCGACCGCCGCGGCCGGCTGCTGGACGAGCATCTCGACGTCTGGGCCAAGGCGTGGGGACCGTCGCCGATCTCGCACGAGAGCGCGCACTACCCGTTCCGGGACGTCTACTTCGAGCCCAAGGCGTTCCGTCCCGAAGGGCCCCGGCTCTGGTTCGGCGGACAACGCCTGGCCGGGCCGGTGCTGCGCCGGCTCGTGCGGCACGGCCACGGCTTCCACCCCCTCGGGCGGCCGACGCCGCAGGACCTGCGAACGCTCGAGGAGGCCATGACCGCCGCCGGCCGGGACCTCGCCGACCTGGAGATGATCGGCGGCGCGCAGGGAGCCTTCCCCGACGACCGCTCCACCGCCGACCTCGGCGCCGCGCTCGCCGGGATACCGGAACAACTGGAGCAGGGTTTCACCACGTTCTGTGTCAAACCGAACCAGTTCACCGACGACCCGGCCGGGGTCGGCGCCTTCTGCCGTGAGGTGATGCGCCGCGTCGAGGCGTTCACCCGCTGAGCCCGCGTGCTCCCGTTCGCCCCGTTCACCCCGTTCGCCCCGTTTCTCGCCCCCGCTCCCGGCGGGCCTGTCGTTTCGTACAATTTGAGCCCGAACAACACGACGATCCACCGACCCACGCACCACGTGGCCGAAGGAGTGTGCCGATGCCCGGCCAGCGATCCATCGCCGAAGCCGAGAAGCTCGCCGAGGCCAAACTCGGCGGCATCCCGCTGCGACGCGAGCAGATGGCCGTCGTCGCCAACATCTACCGCGCCGCCTCGGCGGTACGGCAGCACCTGGAGAACTCCGTGCTGCGCGGCTCGGACCTCACCTGGACGGCGTTCGTCGTGCTGTGGGTGGTGTGGGTGTGGGGCGAGTCGGAGACCCGGCACGTCGCCGAGGAGGCCGGGATCTCCAAGGGGACGCTGACCGGGGTGGCGCGCACGCTGGAGGGCCGCGGGCTGGTCCGACGGGCCGGGCATCCCGCCGACGGCAGGCTGGTGCTGCTCAGCCTCACCGACGAGGGGGAGGCGCTCATGCGGCGGCTGTTCCCGGCCTTCAACGAGGAGGAGGCGTTCGTGGCGGGCCGGCTCAGCGACGAGGAGTGCCGGACCGTCGCGGACGGGCTGCGCCGCGTGGTGCGGCAGGTCGAGGAGGAGGGCGAGGGGCGGCGCGCCGACCTCCTCGACGGCGCCCGGCCGGCGCCGCGCCGCAGCGGCCGCCGCCCGAAGACCCCGAAGGCTCCCAAGGCCTGAACCCGGCCCCGAGACCCCGCGAGGCCAAGGCCGGGGGCCGAGGGGGCAAGGACGGGCCCAGGGGCAAGGACGGGTGCCGAGCGGGCGAGCACGGGTTCCGGGGCGGCGAGAAAGGGCCTGGAGGCCGGAAGACGTGTGGCGGACGGCCCGGGCGGCGGGCGGTGAGCGGGGCTCAGCCGCAGGACGACGGAGGCGCGCGACGGTGTGCGGGCCGGGCGGAGTCTGTGCGCGACGTCTTGACGTGTACTTGGCATAGTGGCTTCATGGGAGCGCTCCCATGCTTCAGTGGCCCCCCACACCCTCCCGACCTGCTCCGTGTTCCTCCCCGCCCTCCCGCCGGCCGAGTTCCCCGGCCTCACCCCAGGAGTCGCAGTGAGCGCTGCCCCCACCCCACGCACCTTGTCCTCAGCCGGGTTGCTGACCAGGCTCGCGGCCCTCCTCGGCATGGTCCTGCTGGGCGCCCTGTGCCCGGCGGCCGCGCAGGCGCAGCCGCAGCCGCAGTCGACCGCCGCCCTCGCGACCGGCCTGCACATCAGCGACGGCCGTCTCGTCGAGGGCAACGGGAACGACTTCGTCATGCGCGGCGTCAACCACGCCCACACCTGGTACCCGGGCAGGACGCAGCAGTCGCTCGCCGACATCAAGGCGATGGGCGCCAACGCCGTGCGCGTCGTCCTCGCGGACGGCCACCGGTGGAGCGCCAACAGTCCCGCCGACGTCGCGGGCGTGATCGCCCAGTGCAAGGCCAACCGCCTCATCTGCGTGCTGGAGGTGCACGACACCACCGGTTACGGCGAGGACGCGGCGGCTGGGACGCTGGACCAGGCGGCGGACTACTGGATCGGCCTGAAGGACGTCCTGGCCGGCCAGGAGGACTACATCATCGTCAACGTCGGCAACGAGCCGTGGGGCAACACCGATCCGGCGGGCTGGACGGCGCCCACGATCGCCGCGGTCAAGAAGCTGCGCGCCGCCGGACTCCAGCACACGATCATGGTGGACGCGCCCAACTGGGGCCAGGACTGGCAGGGCGTCATGAAGGCCAACGCCCGGTCGGTGTACTCCGCCGACCCCACCGGCAACCTGATCTTCTCGATCCACATGTACAGCGTCTTCGACACGTCGGCGGAGGTCACCGACTACCTGAACACTTTCGTCAACGCCGAACTGCCTCTTCTGATCGGGGAGTTCGGTGGGCCCGCCGACCAGTACGGTGACCCCGACGAGGACACCATGATGGCCGCCGCCGAGCAGCTCAAGCTCGGTTACCTGGCCTGGTCGTGGAGCGGCAACACCGACCCGATCCTCGACCTGACGCTCGACTTCGATCCCGCCCGGCTCAGTTCGTGGGGCAAGCGCATCTTCAACGGCGTCAACGGCATCGCGCAGACCGCGAAGGAGGCCACCGTCTTCGGCGGCGGCACGCCGGGTGACACCCAGGCGCCGACGACCCCGGGCACCCCGACGGCCTCGGCGGTGACGGCGACCTCCGCGACCCTCTCCTGGCCCGCCGCGACCGACGACGTCGGTGTCGCCGGCTACGACGTGGTGCGGGTCAGCGGCACCGCCGAGACCAAGGTGGGGGCGTCCACCGGCCCCACCGCCACCCTCACCGGGCTCACGGCGAGCACCGCGTACACCTTCGCCGTGTACGCCCGTGACGCCGCCGGGAACCGCTCCGCCCGCTCGGCGACGGTGAACGTCAGCACGGGCAGTGCGCCCGCCGTGGCCTGTTCCGTCGCCTACCGGGTGGTGGGTCAGTGGCCGGGCGGCTTCCAGGGGGACATCACCCTGCGCAACACCGGCACCACGCCGATCAGCGGCTGGAAGCTGGTCTTCTCCTTCGCCGACGGCCAGACCGTCGCCAACATGTGGGGCGGCACCGCGGCCCAGAGCGGCGGCACGGTGAGCGTCACGCCCGCCGCCTACACCTCCACCGTCCCCGCCGGCGGCTCGGTCACGGTCGGCTTCATCGGCAGCAAGGGTGCGGCCAACACCGCGCCGACCGCGTTCGCTCTCAACGGCAGCGCATGCGCCACCTCCTGACGTCACGTCACCGACGCTTGCGCCCGTTCACCGGGGCGGGCGTCGGTGCGGGCGGCGGCTCCCGCGCTCCCGTGGGAGCCGCCGCCGGCGCGCACGGCGCGGCCCCGGGGAGGCGGGCGCTCGTCCGGCGCTTCGTCGCACCCGCCACGCCCGACGGGCTCGGCCGGCCCGTGGTTCCACCGCCCGCCGCGAGCGGACCGACCGCCGGAAAGCACCCCGTACTGTGTGCGCATGCCCACGACGCCCCGGTGGCTCAACGCCGACGAACGACGAGCCTGGCTGGCCTACATCGAGTTCTCCACCCTGCTGTCCGACCACCTGAACCGGCAGCTGAGGCGCGACGCGGGCATGACGCACGCCGACTACAGCCTGCTGACCTACCTCTCCATGGCTCCGGAGAACACGCTCGGCATGTCCGACCTCGCACAGCGGCTGAAGATCACCCGCAGCCGGCTCACCCACGCGGTGAGCAGGCTGCGCGACGTCGGCCTCGTGGACCGCCGGGAGGACCCTGCCGACGGCCGCGGCCAGCTCGCCTTCCTCACCGATGCGGGCAGGGCCCTGTTGGAGGAGGTGGCCCCCGGCCATGTCGAGGCCGTGCGCCGGGCGGTGTTCGACGCGCTCACCCCCGAGCAGGTGCGGCAGTTCGCGGAGATCGGCGAGGCGATCAGCGAGGCCCTGCACCGGGCCGAGAGCACCGAGGCCGACCCCGCGGCGCTGCCCTGGCGGCGCCGGTAGACCCGGCCGGCGGATCGGGGTGCGGCGGCGCCGGCGATCGGCTGTTCAGGCTTGTTCGGCGGGGAATCGAGAAGAACCGGCCGACGGTCCGTACCTGGGGGTACCGGGGGCGGCGCCCGCCCTCCGGCCACGCCACCGATCCTAGGGACACCTCGTGAACGCAACCGCCGCCATCGGCGTCACCGGCCTCGGCGTGATGGGCCGCAACCTCGCGCGCAACTTCGCCCGCAACGGCTACACCGTCGCCGTCCACAACCGCACCGCCGGACGCACCCGCGCGCTCGTCGAGGAGTTCGGGCACGAGGGCGCGTTCGTGCCCGCCGAGTCGGCCGCGGACTTCGTGGCGGCGCTGGAACGCCCCCGCCGCCTGATGATCATGGTGCAGGCGGGCGCCGTCACCGACGCGGTCATCGAGGAGTTCGCCCCGCTCCTGGAGCCCGGCGACATGATCATCGACGGTGGCAACGCCCACTACGCCGACACCCGCCGCCGCGAGGAGTCCCTGCGCGAGCGCGGGCTCCACTTCGTCGGCGCCGGCGTCTCCGGCGGCGAGGAGGGCGCGCTGAACGGGCCGGCCGTGATGGTCGGCGGCTCCAGCGAGTCGTACGACGTGCTCGGCCCCATGTTCGAGTCCATCAGCGCCAAGGTCGACGGGGAGCCCTGTGCCACGCACATCGGCACCGACGGCGCCGGGCACTTCGTCAAGATGGTGCACAACGGCATCGAGTACGCCGACATGCAGCTCATCGCCGAGGCGTACGACCTGCTGCGCCAGGTCGCCGGCTACACCCCCGCCGAGATCGCCGGCATCTTCCGGACCTGGAACGAGGGCCGGCTCGGCTCGTACCTCATCGAGATCACGGCCGAGGTGCTCGCCCACTCCGACGCCGCCACCGGCCGGGCGTTCGTCGACATCGTCGCCGACGCCGCCGGGCAGAAGGGCACCGGTCGCTGGACCGTGCAGACCGCCCTGGACCTCGGCTCTCCGGTGACCGCCATCGCCCAGGCCACGTTCGCCCGGGCGGCCTCCGGGCAGCGCGAACTGCGCGCCGCCTACGCGGGCCTGCCCGGCGGCACGACGCCGCCGCTCAGCCGCACCGAGGCCACCCGCTTCACCTCGCAGGTCGAGCACGCCCTGTACGCCTCGAAGGTCATCGCCTACGACCAGGGCTGGAAGATGATCCAGGACGCGGCCGGCGAGTTCGGCTGGAAGATCGACCTGGGCGCGGTCGCCCGGATCTGGCGCGGCGGCTGCATCATCCGCGCCTCGTTCCTGGACCGCATCCGCGCCGCCTACGCGGCCGACCCGGACCTGGTCAGCCTGCTCGGCGAGATGGAGTTCGCCATGGAGATCACCGACGCGCAGGTGCCCTGGCGGGAGACCGTGGCCTCCGCCGCCCGCCGCGGCATCCCGGTGCCGGCGTTCTCCGCCGCGCTCGCCCACTACGACACCCTGCGCGCGGAGCGGCTGCCGGCGGCCCTGCTCCAGGGGCAGCGCGACTACTTCGGCGCCCACACCTACGGGCGCACCGACCGGCCGGGGGCCTTCCACACCCACTGGGCCGAGCCGGGCCGCCCGGAGACGTCCGCCTGACGGATCCCGGGAACGGCCGGAGCGGGGCACCCGACGGGTGCCCCGCTCCGGCCGTTCCCGGCCCGGTGGACTGTTCCGGCGGCCGCCGGTCAGGCGCTCGTCGCCGGGAACGTCGGGTACTCCACGCCCGAGACGTGCTGGACGACGCGGACGACCTGGCAGGAGTAGCCGAACTCGTTGTCGTACCAGAGGTAGAGGATCGCGTTGTCCCCGTCGACCTTGGTGGCGCCGGCGTCGACGATCGAGGCGTGGCGCGAGCCGATGAAGTCCATGGAGACCGCGTCCGGCGCCGTGGTGAAGTCGATCTGGCGGCGCAGCGGCGAGGTCAGGGAGACGCCGCGCAGGTACTCGAGGACCTCCTCGCGGTCCGTCTCCCGGCCGAGCCGCAGGCTCAGGATGGCGATCGAGACGTCCGGCACCGGGACCCGGATCGAGCTGCCGGTGATCGGCGCGTCGAGGTCGGGCAGCGCCTTGGCGACCGCGGACGCGGCGCCGGTCTCGGTGATGACCATGTTCAGCGGCGCCGAACGGCCGCGACGGTCGGCCTTGTGGTAGTTGTCCAGCAGGTTCTGGTCGTTGGTGAACGAGTGGACGGTCTCCACGTGGCCGCGCAGCACGCCGTACTCGTCGGCCATCGCCTTGAGCGGCGGGACGATCGCGTTGGTGGTGCAGGACGCGCAGGACAGGATCCGCTCGTCCGGCTTGACGGTGTCGTGGTTGACGCCGTGCACGATGTTCGGGACGTCGCCCTTGCCGGGAGCGGTCAGGACCACCTTGTCGACGCCGGGACGCAGGTGCTTGGACAGGCCCTCGCGGTCGCGCCATTTGCCGGTGTTGTCGATCAGGATGGCGTTGTCGATGCCGTACGCCGTGTAGTCGACCTCGGACGGGTCGTCGGCGTAGATGACCGTGATCTCGTTGCCGTTGGCGATGATCTTGTTGTTGGTCTCGTCGACCGTGATCGTGCCCTGGAACTGGCCGTGCACGGAGTCGCGGCGCAGCAGGGAGGCCCGCTTGACGAGATCCTGCTCGCCGCCGCCGCGGACCACGATGGCGCGCAGCCGCAGCCCGTTGCCGGAGCCCGACTTCTCGATGAGCAGCCGGGCCACGAGGCGGCCGATGCGGCCGAACCCGTACAGCACGACGTCGCGGGGTTCGCGGCGGTCGATCTTGTTCGCTCCGGTGGCGCCGGCGACGGCCTCGGCGGTGAAGTCCCGTACCGACAGAGCGCGGTCGTCGGCCCGGTGGCTCTCGGCGAGGATGCCGAGGTCGATCTGGGACGGGCCGAGGTCGAGGGAGGTGAGGGCCTCCAGGTACGGCAGCGTCTCGGTGACCGAGAGCTCCTCGCCCGCGATCTGCCGGGCGAACCGGTGGGTCTTGAGGATGCTGACCACCGACTTGTTCACCAGGGAGCGGCTGTGCAGCAGGACCGTCACGTCCCGCTCGCGGTGCAGCTTCCCGATCATCGGGATCATCGACTCCGCGATCTCCTCGCGGTTCTTCCAGTCAGTGAACGAATCGTCGTTGAGCGTCACGGGCCTATCTTTCGAGCTAGGTGGCGCTCATATGCTAACCCTACGGTTTTGCGATCATTCAAGCGGGTCCGCGCTCAGGTGTGCAGGTGTGCAGGTGTGCAGGTGCTCGAGGGTGCAGGTGCTCAGGGGTGCAGGGTGCGGGCGTCGCGGGGGCGGCCGGGGCGGGAGCCTCGGCGGGGGAACGTGAAGGCGTCCGCCCCGGCCGCCCGGTCGGGCGACGTCAGGCCTGCCCGGAGGGCTGCTGCCGGCGCGGGATGCCGAGCGCGCACACGGCGCCGGCGAAGACGACAGCCACGCCGGTCCAGACCGCGGGATGCAGCCCGTCCACGAACTGCTGCGGGCCCCCCGTGCTGCCGTGGGCCACGAAGACCGTGCTCAGCACGGCGATGCCGAGGGCGCCGCCGATCTCGCGGACCGTGGTGTTGGCGCCGGACGCCTTGCCCGCGTGCTCCTTGGCGACCGACCCGAGCACCACCGCCGCCGTCGGCGCGAACACGAAGCCCATGCCGACGCCGGCCACGATCATCGGTCCGACCAGGGACGTGTACGCCGTGTCGACGTCCGCGACCAGGTTGATCCAGCCCAGGCCGACGCCCTGGAGGAAGAGGCCGAGGGCCATCAGCCGGCCACCGCCCACCCGGTCCGTGAGCAGGCCCGCCACGGGGGCGACGAACATCGGCATCAGCGTCCAGGCCAGGGTGCGCACGCCGGCCTCCAGGGGAGTGCGCGCCGGCACGATCTGGAGGTACTGCGCCAGCAGGAACAAAGAGCCGAAGACGCCGAAGTACATCGTCGCCGAGACGACGTTGGTGAGCGTGAAGGACCGGACCCGGTAGAACGACAGCGGCAGCATCGGCTCCGGCACCCGGGACTCCCAGCCGACGAACCCGGCCAACAGGATCGCGCCCGCCGTGAACACGCCGAGCACCTTCATCGACGTCCAGCCGTCCGGCTCGCCGTGCACGATCGCCCAGACCACCGCGCACAGCCCGGCCGCCGCAAGCGCCATGCCGACCAGGTCGAGACGCGCGCCGGGCAGCGAGCTCTCCCGGAGGGCGAGGAGCACCAGCGGAATCGCGATCAGGCACACCGGCACGTTGATCCAGAAGATCCACCGCCAGTCCAGGCCCTCCACCACCGCGCCGCCCACCACCGGGCCCATCGCGACGGCCAGCCCGCTGACCCCGGACCACACGCCGAGCGCCATGCCGCGCAGCCGGTCCGGCACCGCCTGGGACAGCAGGGTCAGCGACAGCGGCATGACGGCCGCCGCCCCGAAGCCCTGGACCGCGCGGAAGGTGATCAGCTGGGCGCTGGTGTCGGCCAGGCCGCAGCCGATGGACGCCAGCGTGAACAGGGCGATACCGGCGACGAAGACCCGCCGCCGCCCGAACCGGTCGCCGAGCGCGGCGCCGGTCATGAGCAGACAGGCGAAGCTCAGCACGTACGCGTTGACGAACCACTGCAGTTGCTGCGTGTCCGCCTTCAGGTCGACGGCCAGCGTGTGCAGGGCCGTGGAGACGACGAGGTTGTCGAGCGCGACCATGAACATGGGCACACTGGCGGCGACGATCGCGAGCCACAGGGGTGTGCGGCGGCGCCCGGCCGGCGGGGCGGTGGCGGCCGGATCGTCGAGAACGGGGCTCTCTTCGGACAGCGTCATGGCGTGGGTCTCTCCTGGGCGAGGGGTCTCAGGCACCGGTGCGGGACTGCTCGGCGAGGCGGCGGCGGGCGTCCGTCCAGTCGACGGGCAGGTCGGCCGCCGGGACCTGCCAGAAGGTGAAGACCGAGTCCTTCGTCGTGGACCGCAGCCCGGTCATGATCGATTTGTGCGGTTCGGTTCGCGCGTACGTGTAGAGCGCGTCCTTGTCCTCCCAGGCCGACAGGGTCCAGAAGGTGCGCTTCAGCGGCTGGGCGATCAGCGACGCGCCGTAGGCGCCCGGTGCGCCGGACACCTGCTTCCATGCGGCCAGCGACTTGAGGAAGAAGCGCGGGACGTCCTTGAACGAGCGGACCTCGAACCGGGACGCCATGACGAACGCCTCCGCGTCGGGGGCGGGGGTGCTGACGGTGGTCCAGGGCAGGGTGGGCATGGCTGATGCCTTCTCTCCGGCAGTGCGAGGGAATATTGGATACCTCCACTATCTATGTTAGACAGTAGGGGTATCCAGTTGCTCGGGCAAGACCGACCACCGAACCGGAGCCGATCGCATGCGCATCTCCGAACTGAGCCGCCGCAGCGGCGTCTCCGTGACGACGATCAAGTACTACCTCCGCGAGGGGCTCCTCCCGCCGGGCCGTCAGACGGCCGCCACCCAGGCCGAGTACGACGAGCAGCACCTGCGCCGGCTGCGTCTGATCCGCGCGCTGACCGGTGTGCGCGGCCTGTCGGTCAGCACCACCCGCGAGGTGCTCGACGCCCTGGCCGAGCACACGGGCGACACCCACCGGCTGCTGGGCCTCGCGCTGGGATCCGTCCGGGTGGGCGAGAAGCCCGCCGGGAACGGACCGGAGACGGCCGAGGTGGACGAACTCGTCGAGGAGCTGGCCTGGGACGTGCACCAGGCGGCGCCCGCCCGCGCCGCCCTCGCCGAGACCCTGGGCTCCCTGCGTGACCTCGGCGTCCCGCTCGACCGGCGGACCCTGCTGCCCTATGCGCGACTCGCCGAGCGCACCGCCGTCCTCGATCTCGACCAACTCGAGTCTCTGGAGGACCCGTTGGAGGCCGCCGAGCGCGCCCTGCTGCTGACCGTCCTGCTGGAGCCCGCGCTGATGGCGCTCAGGCGTCTGGCCCAGGAGAACGAGTCGGCCCGCAGACACACGTCCTAGTGCCGTGACCCGCCGGCCCGGCTCCCGCGGCCGGGCTCGCCCGCGGACCGTCGTCGGCGGGTGGTCGAGCGTGACGAAGCAGTCGGTCGCCGACTCGGCGTCGGCAGTCTCCCGGTCGGCCCCCGCCGCGCGCCGGCCTCCCGTGCGCGACCGCCGGACGCCCCTCGTCCACCGCCCGGGGGATTGAGCCCCGCCCGCTCGGGTACGCGAGCCGGACCGCCGCTACCAGGGGAGACACCATGGAGACGCCCGCACACGACCGCCACCACAACCCGGCCGCACTGGCGCTGGACGCGCTGGCCCGGGACACCGAGGACACCACGGCACTGGACACGCTCGCGCACTGCGACGTGCTCGTGCCGGTACCCGATGACGCCCTCGACGAGGACATCACCAATCCGGCCACCGTCGCCCTGCCCGTTCTCGAGCAGCCCGGGGGAGCGGCCGTGGTGCCGGTGTTCACCTCCGAGCCGGAGATGGCCGACCTGCTGCCCGAGGTCGACCGCTACCGGCTGGTGCCGCTCGGCGCGCTCGCCGCGCAGTGGCCGACCGGTGAGCTGTCCCTGTCCATCGACGCGGCCGGCGACCATCCGCTGACGCTCACCTCCGAGGGGGTGCGCACCCTGCTCGTCCGCTGAGCGGCGCCGGCCGGGTCCGCTCCGGCCCTGGATCTAGGATCCGGCCAGCATCCGTTCCAGCACCGCCCGCTGCAGGGGCAGGACCTCGGTGTGCAGGTCGCGGCCCTTGGCGGTCAGGGCGACCCAGACCCCGCGCCGGTCCTCCGCACAGATCGAGCGCTCCACCAGGCCTTCCTTCTCCAGGCGGCCGATGAGCCGGGACAGCGCGCTCTGGCTGAGGTGTACGCGTCCGACGAGGTTCTGCACCCGGCACTGGTCGCCCGCCCGGGGGGCCTCGGCGGCGAGGATGTCGAGCACCTCGAAGTCACTGGCTCCCAGACCGTGCGGGTGCAGCTCGCGGTCGATCTCGCACATCGTGCGGGCGTGCACCGACAGGATGTCCCGCCACCGCTCCTCAAGGCCCGTCCCGGCCGTTTTCGCTGCCATACCCGCATGGTAACGCCGTCCCGGTTATTTATTGACGACGCAATTAGTGCGGGTGCATGCAGTGGCTCGACAGGTCCGGCGCTCAGGCGGGGTCCTGGAGGAGCCCGACCAGGTTCCCGTCCGCGTCCTTGACGGAGGCGACGAGCCGGCCGTTGCCGACGTCCTGGACGTCCTGGAGCACCTCCGCTCCCGCCGCCAGCAGGGCCGCGAGACGGTCCTGGATGTCGGTGACGTGCCAGTAGGGGACCGGTCCGGTGAGCCCCTGTGCGTGCCCGTTCGGGTTCAGGCCGACGTCCTGGCCGGCGGCCTTGTACCCGACGTAGTACGGCTCGTCGGCGTACGGCTCGACCCCCAGCAGCGCGGTGAACAGGGCCTTCGCCCGGTCGACGTCCTTGACGGGGTAGATGATCGTCTGCAGTCCGGCGGCCATGACGCTCTCCTCGGTGAAGTGATGCGGTACCCGGGAGCACCTCCGTGTTCCCGTGGTCCCACGCTAGGACGAGGGCGGGGCGGACGGCTTCTCCGATCCTGACCGGTTGCCGCTCTCCGGCCGGCCTCCCGGCCTCCCGGCCTCCCGGCCTCCCGGCCTCCCGGCCTCCCGGCCTCCCGGCCTCCCGGCCTCCCGGCCTCCCGGCCTCCCGGCCTCCCGGCCTCCCGGCCTCCCGGCCTCCCGGCCTCCCGGCCTCCCGGCCTCCCGGCCTCCCGGCCTCCCGGCCTCCCGGCCTCCCGGCCTCCCGGCCTCCCGGCCTCCCGGCCTCCCGGCCTCCCGGCCTCCCGGCCTCCCGGCCTCCCGGCCTCCCGGCCTCCCGGCCTCCCGGCCTCCCGGCCTCCCGGCCTCCCGGCCTCCCGGCCTCCCGGCCTCCCGGCCTCCCGGCCTCCCGGCCTCCCGGCCTCCCGGCCTCCCGGCCTCCCGGCCTCCCGGCCTCCCGGCCTCCCGGCCTCCCGGCCTCCCGGCCTCCCGGCCTCCCGGCCTCCCGGCCTCCCGGCCTCCCGGCCTCCCGGCCTCCCGGCCTCCCGGCCTCCCGGCCTCCCGGCCTCCCGGCCTCCCGGCCTCCCGGCCTCCCGGCCTCCCGGCCTCCCGGCCTCCCGGCCTCCCGGCCTCCCGGCCTCCCGGCCTCCCGGCCTCCCGGCCTCCCGGCCTCCCGGCCTCCCGGCCTCCCGGCCTCCCGGCCTCCCGGCCTCCCGGCCTCCCGGCCTCCCGGCCTCCCGGCCTCCCGGCCTCCCGGCCTCCCGGCCTCCCGGCCTCCCGGCCTCCCAGGCCTCCCGGCCTCCCAGGCCTCCCGGGCCTCCCGGTCTGTGTCCTGGGCCCTGCCGGGCCTGGTGCCGCCGTACCCCCGACGGCCCGTCGGCAGGCCCGCCCGCCGGACACGCGAAGGCCCGCGCGCAGGCCGCACGTCGGCATGAGCCCGGGGCGGGCCGCCGTCAGGGGCCAGCCGCCCCGGCCTCCGGCCTCGACGGAAGGCGTCGGGCGCGGCGCTCGCGACGTCTGTCACGGGCGCCGAGGAGGAGGCGCCGGCCGTATCCGCCGTCCGGGCGAGGCCGGCCGGACCCGACGGCCGGCAGTCTCCGGATCGGAGAACCAGATGCCTTGACCCTTGAGGGCTCCGGATCAGGGACCTCGATGCCCGGCAGGCTCAGGATCGCGATCCGACGCCCGGGGGACTCCGGATCGGCGAATCCGATGCCCGGCGGCCTCCGGACCGGCGGCCTCAGTGCCGGGCGGATCCGAGGTCGGACGGCGGACCCCGAGGTCAGGCGGACTCCCGCCGGACCAGTTCCGTCGGCAGGATCACCGCAGCCGGGTCCTCGCCGCCGATCTGTGCGAGGAGCACCCGGACCATCTCGCTGCTGATCCGGTCCCAGGGCTGGCGGATGGTGGTGAGGGAGGGACTGGCCGCGGTCGCCGCCGGGGAGTCGTCGAAGCCGCCGACCGCCACGTCCTGCGGCACCCGCCGCCCCGCCCGGTGCAGCGCCGTCAGCACGCCCTGTGCCATCAGGTCGGACGCGACGAACACCGCGTCCAGCTCCGGCGCCTGGGTCAGCAGCAGCTCCGCGCCGGCCTCGCCGCTGGCCCGGCTGTAGTCGCCGGACACGACCAGCCGTTCGTCGTAGGGGACGTCCGCCTCGGCGAGCACCTCCCGGTACCCGGCGAGCCGCTCCACACCGCCCGGGGTGTCCAGCGGGCCGGTGACCACGCCGACCCTCCGACGGCCCTGCGCCAGCAGATGCCGCACCATGTCCCGGGCGCCGTCGCGGTCGTCGGCGGCCACATAGCTCACCTTGGAGCCGATCCCGATCGGCTTGCCGCAGGCGACCAGCGGCACCCCCGCCTCCCGCAGCTCGGTGGCGATCGGGTCCCCGGAGTGGCTGGAGACCAGCAGCACCCCGTCGACGTGCCCGGCGGTGATGTACCGGATGATGCGCCGGCGTTCGTCCTCGGTGCCGGCCAGCATCAGCAGGAGGGGCACGTCGTGCGCGGCCAGCGCCTGGGTGCAGCCGCGCAGCAGGACGTTGAAGTTGGGATCCTCGAAGAACCGCTCCTGCGGCTCCGTGAGCAGGAAGCCGACGGAGTCGGACCTGCCGGTGATCAGCGAACGGGCGTGCCGGTTCACGACGTAACCCGTCCTGCGGATGGCGGCGTTGACCGCCTCCGCGGCCGCCGGGCTGACGTAGTGCCCGCCGTTGAGAACCCGCGAGACGGTGCCCCGGGAGACCCCCGCCTCGCGCGCCACGTCGTGGATGGTCGGCGGTCTGCGCCGGCCCCCCGCACCATTGTTCATGGTCATGACTTTACGGCTCCGGACAGCAGATCCAGGCTCCAGAACCGCTGGACCACCAGGAACAGCGCCACCAGCGGGATCACCGCGAGGAACGCGCCGGTGATCACCAGCGTGTACAGCGCGGGCTGGTTGGACCCCTGCTCCAGCAATGTGAACAGGCCGAGGGTGATCGGGAACTTCTCGTCGTCGCTGAGCATGATGTACGGCAGCAGGAAGTTGTTCCACACCGCCACGAACTGGAACAGGAACACCGTCACCAGCCCGGGGACCATCATCGGCAGGGCGATCCGGCTGAAGATCCGCCACTCGCTCGCCCCGTCCATCCGCCCGGCCTCCACCACGTCGCCGGGCACGGCCGCGGCCGCGTAGATACGCGCGAGGTAGACGCCGTAGGGGGAGAGGATCTGCGGCAGCAGCACGGACCAGTACGAGTCCGTGAGGTCGGCCTGGGCCAGCAGCAGGTACTGCGGCACGGCCAGGATGATCGGCGGCATCAGCACACCCGCGAGCAGGATGTTGAAGATCGACTCCCGGCCGCGGAAGCGGTAGACGGCGAGCGCGTAGCCGCTGAACGCCGACACGCACGTCGACAGCAGCGCGCCGAGACCCGCGTACAGCGCCGAGTTGCCCATCCACGTCCAGTACACGCCGTCGCGGTAGGAGTCGAGGTCCTGGAGGTTGTCGGCGAAGCCCGTGCCCGGCAGGAAGGTGAACGTGGAGAACAGCTCCCGGCCGGACTTGGTGGACGCGATGACCACCCAGGCGACCGGCAGGAGGCAGTAGACCGCGCCCAGCAGCAGGGTGACCGTGGGGATCAGGGCGATCCGGCCGCGCGACGGCGGACGCCCGCGTGCGGCGCCGGTCGCGCCGGCGGTGGAGGGGGCCTTGTGGACGGCGAGGGAACTCATGACGCCGCTTCCTGCCTGTTACGGCGGTTCGCGGCCCGCAGGAAGCCGAAGGACAGCACCAGCGTGGCCAGGGCGATGATCACGGCCTCGGCGGCCGCCTGGTAGACGTCACCCGTGCCGAACGCGTCCCGGTACACCTTCATCAGCGGACTCCAGGTCGTGGACACGGAGTTGGTGAGCGGCTTGAGGGTGGTCGGCTCGTTGAACACCTGGAGCGTGGCGATGATCGAGAAGAAGAAGGTCAGCACCAGCGAGGGCGCCACCATCGGGATCTTGATCCGCAGCGCGGTCTGCAGCGGGGTGGCGCCGTCCAGCTTCGCCGCCTCGTGCACCTCGGCCGGGATGGCCCGCAGCGAGGTGTAGATGACGATCATGTTGAACCCGGTGCCGCCCCAGACCGCGATGTTCGACAGGGCGAGGTACAACGGCCCGCCGTCGAGCAGGTCGGGCTGCGGCAGCCCCAGCTTCTCGAGGACGTAGGAGAACGGGCTGACGTCCGGCAGGTAGAGGAAGCCCCACAGCAGCGCCGCCACGACGCCGGGGATGGCGTACGGGAGGAAGATCGCGAGCCGGGTGAACGGCGCGAGCCGCACCTTCTCGGAGTCGAGCATCAGCGCGAACAGCAGCGCCAGGCCCAGCATCACGGGGACGACGATGCAGCCGTACCCGAGGACGCGCAGCGCACCGTCGAGCAGTTCGCCGTCGGTGAGGGCGTCGGTGTAGTTCTCCACGCCGGCCCAGACCTCCCTGCGGGCGCCCGAACCCAGGCCGAGGCCCGAGACGCGCACCTTGTGGAAGCTGAGCCAGACCGCGTACCCGATGGGCAGCGCGAAGAACAGCGCGAAGAGGATCGTCGCGGGGATGAGGAACGCGTACGGGGCGCCCTTGACCCCGTACGACGTGCGGCGTGCGGTGGTCACTCGGAGACCTCGAAGCCCTGCTTCTTCATGTCGGCGACCGTGTCCGACTGCATCGTGGCGAGGGCGGCGGAGAAGTCCGACTTGTTCTTGGCGGCGGCGCCGAACGCGTCCTTGAAGCTCGTGTAGGCCACGTTCACGTTCGGGCCCCAGGCCGAGGGCGCCGTGGTCTTCGCGATCTCGGCGGCGGTGGTGTAGAAGTCCGCCTGGTTCGAGAAGTAGTCCGGCGGGGTGATGAAGGCGCCGCTGAGCTGCGCGGATGTGGAGGCCGGGTAGATGCCGCCCTCCTTGGCCAGCGCGTTGAGGGCGTCGCCGTCGGTGTTCAGCCAGGCGGCGAACTTCGCGGCGGCCGACTTGTGCTTCGAGTCCGTCGTCACGGCCGTGGAGGAGCCGCCCCAGCTGCCGGTGACGTTCTCGCCGGCGGACCACTGGGGGAGCGGGGCCATCGCCCACTTGCCCTTGGTGTCGGGCGCGGCGGTGGTCAGCGTGCCCGGCGCCCACACGGCGGAGACCCAGGCGATCTGCTTGCCGGTGTTGAGCGCCTTGTTCCAGGCCGGGGTGTACATCGGCTGGTTGTCGACGGCGCCCTCCTTGACCAGGCCGCCCCAGAAGTCGGCGACCTTCTTGGTGGCCGCGTCGTCGATGCCGACCTTCCACTTGTCGCCGGCGGTGGTCCACCACTTGGCGCCGGCCTGCTGGGCGAGGCCCGCGAAGAGGCCGGAGTCGTTGGCGGAGAACGTGGTGAGGTCCGTGTCCGGGGACTTCTTCTTCAGCGCGCGGGCGGTCTCGGCGAACTGCTCCCAGGTCGTGGGGACGGTGAGCCCGTACTTCTTGAAGAGGTCGGCGCGGTAGTAGAACATCATCGGCCCGATGTCCTGCGGCACCGCGTAGACGGCGTCCGTGCCGAGGGTGGTCTGCTGCCAGACGCCGTCCGCGAACTTGCTCTTCGCGTCGCCGACGTCCTTGCCTATGTCCGCCAGCGCGTCGTTGCTGACCAGCGTCGGCAGCGCCTGGTACTCGGCCTGGACCAGGTCCGGGGCCTTGCCGGCCTTGTGCGCGGTGAGGATCTTGGTGATCAGCGTGTCGCCGGAGGCCTGCTTCTTCACCGTGACCGTGATCCGGTCCTTCTTGCCCTGGCCCTTGTTCCACAGGTCGACGACCTTGTCCATGCCGGGCGTCCACGTCCAGTACGTGAGCGAGACCGGACCGGACTCGGCGCCGCCGTCCTCGTCGGACGAGCCGCAGGCGGCGAGGGCGGTGCTGCCCAGAGCGACGGCAACAGCAGTTGCCACGAGGCGTCGGCGCTTCGTGATGGACATGGATCTCTCCCTGACCTGGGTTCTGTGTCTGTGAGCGTTCACAGTAGAGAAACATCCCGGACACTTGTCAATGGTTGTTGCTGTGCGGTTATGTTGGGCTCGCACTGCTGATGACGTGTGTGCACGTTCCCAAATGATCGATAAAACGGGAGAGATCCATGCCGGCGACCACCCCCAAGGGCCTCACCGGGCTCGCCTTCGGTGGGGACTACAACCCCGAGCAGTGGCCGGAATCCGTCTGGCAGGACGACGTCCGGCTGATGCGGGAGGCCGGCGTCACCATGGTCAGCGTCGGGATCTTCTCCTGGGCCCTCCTCGAACCCTCGCCGGGGGAGTACGACTTCGGCTGGCTCGACCGGGTGATCGATCTGCTGCACGAGCACGGCATCCGCGTCGACCTCGGCACCCCGACCGTGTCGCCGCCGGTCTGGTTCTACCGCCGCCATCCCGACGCCCTGCCGGTCACCGCCGAGGGCGTGCGCTACGAGTTCGGCTCCCGTGGCGCGATCTGCCACAGCAACGCGGACTACCGCGCGGCCGCGGCGACCATCACCACGCGCCTCGCCGAGCGCTACGGCGGCCACCCGGCGCTGGCCATGTGGCACGTGCACAACGAGTACGGCGTCCCCGTCTCCGCCTGCTACTGCGACTCCTGCGCCGCCCACTTCCGCCGCTGGCTGGGGACGACGTACGGCACGGTCGACGCCGTCAACGAGGCCTGGGGCACCGCCTTCTGGGGCCAGCGGTACGCGAGCTTCGAGGACGTCAACCCGCCGCGCGCCACCCCGACGGTCGGCAACCCGGGCCAGGCCCTCGACTACAAGCGGTTCGCCGACGCGACGATGCGCGAGAACTTCCGCGCGGAGCGGGACATCCTTCACCGCCTGGCACCCGGCGTCCCGGTCACGACCAACTTCATGACCGCCCTCAGCCAGTGCGACTCCGTCGACTACTGGGCCTGGGGCCGCGAGGTCGACATCGTCACCAACGACCACTACCTGATCACCGACGGCCGCCGTACCCACGTCAACCTCGCCATGGCCGCCGACCTCACCCGGTCCGTCGCGGGCGGAGCCCCCTGGATCCTGCTCGAACACTCCACCTCGGGCATCAACTGGCAGCCGCGCAACCCCGCGAAGGCCCCCGGCCAGATGGCGCGCAACTCGCTGTCGCACGTGGCGCGCGGTTCCGAGGGCGCCATGTTCTTCCAGTGGCGCCAGTCCCGGCGCGGCGCCGAGAAGTTCCACTCGGCGATGGTCCCGCACGGCGGCACCGACACGCGGGTGTGGCGCGAGGTCGTCGAGCTCGGCGCGGCCCTCGACTCCCTGGCCGCGATCCGCGGCACCCGCACCGTCGCCGACGCGGCCGTGCTGTGGGACTGGCACTCCTGGTGGGCGCAGAACCTCGACTGGCGGCCCAGCGAGGACGCCGACCCGCGCGAGCGCGCCGACGCCTACTACGAGGCCCTCCACGACCGGCACCTCACCGTCGACTTCGCCCACCCTGAGGCCGACCTGTCGCGGTACCCGCTGGTCGTGGTGCCCGCCCTGTACCTGATGACGGAGGAGGCCGGCCACAACCTCACGGAGTACGTGGAGAACGGCGGCACCCTCGTCGTGTCCTACTTCTCCGGCATCGTCGACGAGCACGACGCCGTGCACGAGGGCGCCCACCCCGGACCGTTGCGCGACGTCCTCGGCCTGACCGTCGAGGAGTTCTCGCCGCTGCTGCCCGGCGAGCGCGTGCACGTCGCCGGCCTCGACGGCTCCGAGCTCGAAGGCGACGTGTGGACGGAGTTCGTCACTCCGCACGGCGCCGAGACCGTGTGGACGTACGCCGACGGCCTCGCCGCCGGCCGCCCCGCCGTCACCCGGCACCGCCTCGGCGAGGGGACCGCCTGGTACGTCTCCACCCGCCTCGGCCCCGACGGCCTCGACGCGCTGATCGGCTGCGCGGCCGAGGACGCGGCGCTCGCCCCGCGCGCCGAACTGCCCAGGGACGTCGAAGTGGTGCGCCGCTCCGGCGAGACGGGCAGCTACCTCTTCGCGATCAACCACACCGCCGCCGACGTCAAGGTGCCGCTGGAGACCCCCGGCACCGAACTGCTGACGGGCGAGCGTGCCGCCGGCCGCCTCGCGGTCCCGGCGGGAGCCGTACGGGTCGTGCGACTCGACGGCTGAGCCGACTCCCCCTTCGCCCGTGGAGCCGCGAGCCGCGGGCGGAGGGGGCCCTCACCCCACGAGGGAACCCCACCCATCACGTCGAAGGGACGACGGACGACGATGTTCCATCCCAGACGCACGCTCAGGGCCCTGCTGCTGCCGCTCGCCGCGGGCCTCGCCCTCACCGCCCTGCCCGCGCAGACCGCGCAGGCGGCGGCCACGCTGACCAACGGCGGCTTCGAGACGGACGGCACCGGCACCGCCACACCGGCCGGCTGGTCGACGTACTCGGCGGCCGGGCAGAACTCCGCCTCCTTCACCGAGTCCGGCGGCCACGGCGGCAGTCACCGCCTCTCGCACTACTCGGCGGCCGCGTACAAGGTCGAGACGTACCAGTACCTCTCCGGGCTCGCCAACGGCGCCTACACACTCACCGCCTGGGTGCGCTCCGGCGGCGGCCAGAAGTCCGCGTACATCGCGTTGAAGAACTGCGGCGGCGCCGAGCAGCGCACCGACATCCCGGTCTCCGCCGGCGGATGGATCCGGATCGTCACCTCCGTCGCGGTGACGAACAACCAGTGCACCGTCAGCGTCACCTCCGACGCCAACGCCGGAAACTGGATCAACGTCGACGACCTGACCTTCGCGCCGGGTTCCACGGGCCTCGCCGTCAAGGGCTCGGACGTGTCGTCGCTCGTGAAGAGCGAAGCCCTCGGCGGCGTCTACCGGAACAGCTCCGGCACCGCCCAGGACGCGCTCGCCGTGCTGCGGAACGCCGGGCAGAACTACGCCCGGCTGAAGGTCTGGGTGAACCCGGCCGACGGATACAACAACAAGGCCCGGGTCCTCACGGCGGCCAAGCGCGTCAAGGCCCGGGGCATGAAGCTGCTGGTGGACTTCCACTACTCGGACACCTGGGCCGACCCGGGAGCGCAGACCGTGCCCTCCGCCTGGGCCGGACACTCCTACAGCCAGCTGAAGACGGACGTCTACCAGCACACCTACGACGTGCTCAACGCCCTCAAGGCACAGGGCACCGCCGCCGACATGGTGCAGGTCGGCAACGAGATCAACGGCGGCATGCTGTGGTCGGCGGGCTCCACCGACAACTGGTCACAGCTGGCCGGACTGCTCAACTCCGGCTATTCCGCGGTCAAGGCGGTCGGCTCCGCCACGCCCGTGGCGCTCCACCTCGCCAAGGGCGGGGACCTGGCCGGCACCCGCTGGTGGTTCGACAACGCCGTCTCCCACGGCGTGAAGTTCGACGTCATCGGCCTGTCGTACTACGGCTACTGGCACGGCACGCTCGCCGACTTCCAGACCACCCTCGACGACGCGGCCGCCCGCTACGCCAAGCCGGTCTACGTCGCCGAGACGGCCTACCCCTTCCGGCTGGACAGTGAGGACCCGCACGAGAACATCATCGACCTGCCGAGCGAGCTGGTGTCCGGATACCCGGCCTCCGTCTCCGGCCAGACGCGGTGGATGAACGACGTGGCGAGCATCGTGGAGGCCGTCCCGAACGGCCGCGGGCTCGGCGTCTTCTACTGGGAGTCCACCTGGACGGCCGTCGGCGGCAACGGCTGGGACCCGACCGACGCCTCCTCCGGCAACGGCTGGGAGAACCAGGCCCTGTTCGGCTACGACGACAGGGCGCTGTCCTCGATGTCCTGGTTCGGCCACCGCTGACCCACCGGCCTCGCACAGCGGGGGCCCGGCCGCACTCCCGCGGCCGGGCCCCCGCCCGTCCTGCCCGCAGTCCTCCCCGCCCGTCCCGGTCCTGCCCCAACGGCCCTGTGAGTCAGGGGCGTTCGATCCGGGACGAGGCTCGCGGAGTTCGGGACACGACGGCCCCGACTGCGGAAGAGTGGGACGACGCGGTACGAGGAGGCTCGGACGGAGGGGACGACGATGCTGAGGACTCCCGCAAGTGAGCGGCGACTCGAGATCCTGGAGTGGCTGAAGGAGCCGGCCCGGCACTTTCCGCGGCCACGACACGGCGACCTCGTCCAGGACGGCGTCACCGCGGACGTCGTCGCGGCGAAACTCGGCGTGCGCCGCCGGGTGGCCGACACCCACCTCGCCCTGCTCGCCGGCATCGGCCTGCTGCGCGCCAGGCGGATAGGACGCCGCACCTACTACCGGCGCGACGAGATGCGCATAGCCGAAGTGGCCCGCATGTTCGAGAAGGGCTGGTAGCGGGTGCGGGGGAGAGGCCGCTGGGAGCGCCGCGCGCAAAGGCCCCGGCGAGAAACCCGGTGACGGCCCGTCGGCCCGGACGCGCCACCTGCGAGACCGGCAGTCTTCCCCAACGAAGGATGGATCTCATGGACCGACGGACGGCCCTCGTCCCGCTCCGGTACGTCGCGCTCCCCGGGCACGGCCCCGAGGACGTCGTCGCCGACTCCGAAGGGCGGATCCTGACCGGGGTGGCGGACGGACGGATCCTGCGCGTCGACGGACTGGACGATCCGTCCGCCGCCCGGGTCGAATGCCTCGCCGAGATCGCCGGCCGCCCGCTCGGCCTCGAACTCCTCCCGGACGGCGACCTGTTGGTGTGCTCGGCCGACGGAGCGCTGTTGCGCGTCGACCTCGGCGGCGCCGGTCGGGTCCAGGTGGTGACCGAGACGGCGGCGGGGGAGCGGCTGCGCTTCTGCAGCAATGTCGTCGCCCTGCCCGACGGGACGGTCTACTTCACCGTGTCCAGCCGGGTCCACCCCCTGCGGGACTGGATGGGCGACATCGTCGAGCACAGCGGCACCGGACGCCTGCTGCGTCTGGCGCCCGGCGCCCGCGAGGCCGACGTCGTGCTGGAGGGGCTGCAGTTCGCCAACGGCCTGGTGCGCGGCGGCGACGACTCGTGTCTGATCGTCGCCGAGACCGGCGCCCGCCGCCTCACCCGCTTCCGGCTCACCGGCCCCCGGGCCGGACAGGCCGAACCGCTCGCCGGGAACCTGCCCGGCTTCCCGGACAACATGTGGCGCGGCGCGCCGGACGGCCCGGTCTGGGTGGCGCTGGCCGGTCCGCGGGTCCCCCCGCTCGGCCTTCTGCACCGCGCGGCCCCCGCCGTACGCCGTCGCGCCGCCCGTCTCGCCCTGCACGTCCCCTACCGCCCCTCCGCCACGACGGGCGTGCTCGCGATCGACGACGACGGCCGGGTCCTGCAGCGGCTCACCCGGCGCGGATCCGGCTTCCGCATGGTCACCAGCGTCTGCGAGACCGGCGGCAGGCTGGTCCTGGGCAGCCTGTGGGAGCGGGGTATCGCGATCTGCGAGGCACCGGTGGTCTAGCGCCTGCCGCGGCGCCCCCCCGCGACCCGTCCTGCGCCGGCGTGATGTGCCGGAAGGCGCTGGTGCGACGGAGCTACGCTGGTGCCCGGCTGTGATCACTCGGGATCCGGCGGGGCGGGCGGACGGGCAGGAGACATGACGACATGACAGCCCCACAGGCCCAGGGCCTGCGCGCCGGGGCCCCGCGCAGGACCGCCCGCTCGGGTCAGCTTCCGGTGGTCGCCGTCGTGGCCCTCGGCGGTGGCGTCGGCGCCGCCGCCCGCTACGCCGCCGCGCTCCGGTGGCCCGTCGGGGCCGGCGGCTTCCCCTGGACGACGTTCTGGGTGAACGTGGTCGGATGCGCCGTGATCGGCGTCTTCCTGGTGGTGATCACCGAGGTCGTGACGGTTCACCGGCTGGTGCGGCCGTTCTTCGGCACCGGGGTGCTCGGCGGCTTCACCACCTTCTCGACGTACGCCGTCGACATCCAGAGGCTGATCGACGCGGGTCGCACCGGCACCGCCCTGGCCTACCTCGCCGCGACCCTGGCCGGGGCGCTCGCCGCGGTGTGGCTCGCGGCCACGGCGACCCGCCGCGTCCTTGCGAGGGGGCGGCGATGACCCGGCTCTCCGGCGGCGCCCTGCGGCTGACCGTCTTCGTCGGCGAGAACGACACCTGGCGGCACAGACCCCTGTACTCGGAGATCGTGCACCGCGCCCACGCGGCCGGTCTCGCGGGGGCCAGCGTCTTCCGCGGCGTCGAGGGCTTCGGCGCCTCCTCGCTGATCCACACCTCTCGGCTTCTCTCGCTCAGCGAGGACCTGCCGGTCGCCGTCGTGATCGTCGACACGCCGGAACGGGTGGAGGCCTTCCTGCCGCAGCTCGACGAGCTGGTCACGGACGGGCTGGTGGTTCTCGACGAATGCCGTGTCCTCAGATTCGCGGGCCGGGGCGGAGGCGCGGACGGCGACGGGGACGGGGACGGAAACAGGGGCGGAAGCGGAGTCGGAGGCGGCGGCGACCGGCGGGACGATTCGGACATGAAGGGTAAGAACTCGTTGTGAACTGGCTGGTGGTCGTCGCCGGCGGCATGATCGGCGCGCCGCTGCGCTACCTGACCGACCGCGCGGTGCAGTCCCGGCACGACTCCGTCTTCCCCTGGGGCACCTTCGTCGTCAACGTCGTCGGCTGCCTGATCCTCGGTGCGCTGACCGGCGCCGCGACCGTCGGCCCCGACCTGCGGTTGTTCCTGGGGACGGGGCTCTGCGGGGCGCTGACCACGTACTCCACCTTCTCGTACGAGACGCTGCGGCTGACCGAGAGCGGCGCCGGACTGCAGGCCGCCGCCAATGCCGTCGGGAGCGTGGCCGTGGGGCTGGGGGCCGCGTTCGCGGGGGTCGCCCTGGGACAGTGGGCGTGGCCGTGAAGACGTCCGCCAGGCGTCGGGCCTGGTAGGACTGTCTCCGACACCGGGGCGTCCACCACGCCGTCGACCGACCCGTCTCCTCAGAACTGGATTCCATGAGCGCCATCTCCGTCGGCCAAGCCGTCGTCCTCGGAGCCGTCGAGGGAGTGACCGAGTTCCTCCCCGTCTCCTCCACCGGTCATCTGAAGATCACCGAAGGGCTGATGCACATCCCGGTCGACGACGACGCCGTCGTCGGGTTCTCCGCCGTCATCCAGGTCGGGGCGATCGCCGCGGTGCTCGTCTACTTCCGCAAGGACATCGTGCGGATCGTGTCGGCGTGGTTCCGCGGGCTGCGCGACCGTGAGGAGCGCCACCACCACGACTACAAGTTCGCCTGGTGGGTGATCTACGCGACGATCCCGATCGTCGTGGTCGGCCTCGCCGCCAAGCCGCTCATCGAGGGACCGCTGGCCTCGCTGTGGGTGGTGGCGGGCTCGCTCATCGCCGGCAGCGGCGTGATGTGGGCGGCCGACCAGATGGGCCGGCACAAGCGCGGCGAGGACGACACCTCGTTCAAGGACGCGATGCTCGTCGGCAGCTCCCAGATCCTCGCGCTGCTCTTCCCCGGCTTCTCCCGCTCCGGCGCCACCATGTCCACCGCGCTCATCCTGGACCTGGACCGGGTCGCCGCCACCCGTCTGTCGTTCTTCCTCGGCATCCCCGCCCTCACCGGCGCCGGCATCTACGAGCTGAAGGACGCCCTGGGCACGGGCGCGGGCGCGGCGCCCCTCGCCGTCGGCACGGCGGTGTCCTTCGTGGTCGCCTACGCCTCCATCGCCTGGCTGCTGAAGTTCGTCGCCAAGCACTCCTTCAACGCGTTCGTCGTCTACCGGATCGTCGTCGGACTCGCCCTGTTCGGGCTGCTGGCCTCCGGAGTCCTCGACAGCTGAGCCGCCGGTCCCCGTTCCGGGGCGGGACGTTGCCTTTCAGGCCGCCCGCCCCGGAATTTTTGTCTTCAGTCGTCTTGACAGGGCCCTCGGGCCACCCGGAGTATCTGTCCCGTGAACCTGTCAGACAGCCAGACAGGTGGCGGGATGCCGCGGCGCGTCAGTGCCATGGAAGCGGTGCTCGTCCACCTCCGCGGCGCCATCGAACGCGGCGAGTACGCCATCGGCGACAAGCTCCCCTCCGAGGCGGAGCTCTGCCGCACCCTCGAGGTGTCCCGGCCCGTGCTGCGGGAGGCCCTGCGCGCCCTGCAGACCATGGGCCTGACGGTCGCCAAGACCGGCAAGGGCACGTTCGTGGTCGCCAACACCGTCGAGGACCCCACCTTCGGCGACTACGCGGCCAGCGACCTGCTCGAGGTGCGCCGCCACGTCGAGATCCCGGTCGCCGGGTACGCGGCCCGGCGTCGCACCGCGGAGAACCTGGACCACCTCGCCCATCTGCTCGAGCGCATGGAGCGGGAGACGGACACCACCGCGTGGGTCGCGATGGACACCCTCTTCCACCTGGCCGTCGCCGAAGCCGCCCAGAACCCGGTCTTCCGCCGGGTCATCGAGGAGATCCGGGACGCACTGGCGCGTCAGTCGGCCTTCCTCAACGAACTGGGCGGCCGGCGCGAACAGTCCAACCGCGAGCACCGGGCGATCGTCGAAGCGCTGATCGACGGTTCCGAGACCGACGCCGTGGAGGCCATGAGCCACCACCTCGACCGCGTCGAGACCACCCTCACCGACATCGTCCGCGCCGCCGGCACGGACGCCCCCCTGGAAGGCGGACCCGAGGCGTGAGCGACCAGCACCTCAAAGACGAGACGCGACCCTCCACCCCTCACGTCGACGCCGGAGACGAGGGCTACAGCAAGTCGCTGAAGTCCCGCCACGTCAACATGATCGCCATCGGCGGGGCCATCGGCACCGGCCTGTTCCTCGGCGCCGGCGGCCGGCTCGCCGACGCCGGACCCTCCCTCTTCATCGCCTACGCGGTCTGCGGGATCTTCGCCTTCCTCGTCGTGCGCGCCCTGGGCGAACTCGTCCTGTACCGCCCCTCGTCCGGCGCCTTCGTGTCCTACGCCCGTGAGTTCATGGGTGAGAAGGGCGCATACACGGCCGGCTGGATGTACTTCCTGAACTGGGCCACCACCGGCATCGCCGACATCACCGCGGTCGCCACCTACACCCACTACTGGGGCATGTTCTCCGACATACCCCAGTGGGTGATCGCGCTCATCGCCCTGGCCGTGGTCCTCACCGTGAACCTGATCTCCGTGAAGATCTTCGGCGAACTGGAGTTCTGGTTCGCCATCGTCAAGGTCAGCGCCCTGGTGATCTTCATGTGCATCGGGATCTTCCTGCTGGTCACCCAGCACCCGGTGGACGGCGCCACCCCCGGCCCCTCGCTCATCAGCGACAACGGCGGCCTCTTTCCCAGCGGCCTGCTGCCCATGCTGCTGATCATTCAGGGCGTCGTCTTCGCCTACGCCTCCGTCGAACTGGTCGGCGTCGCCGCCGGCGAGACCGAGAACCCCGAGAAGATCGTGCCGAAGGCGATCAACTCGATCATGTGGCGGGTGGGTCTGTTCTACGTCGGCTCGGTGGTCCTGCTGTCGATGCTGCTGCCGTGGAACAAGTACACCTCCGGCGAGAGCCCCTTCGTGACGGTCCTGTCCAACGTCGGCATCCCGGCGGCGGGCGGGGTCATGAACCTCGTCGTCCTCACCGCGGCCATGTCCTCGCTCAACTCCGGCCTGTACTCCACCGGCCGCATCCTGCGCTCCATGGCGATATCGGGCTCCGCGCCGAAGTTCACCTCGGTCATGAGCCGCAGCCAGGTCCCCTACGGCGGCATTCTCCTCACCAGCGGCATCTGCGTCCTCGGTGTGGGCCTGAACTTCGTCGTCCCGGCGGACGCCTTCGAGATCGTCCTCAACTTCGCGGCGATCGGCATCCTCGCCACCTGGGGCATGATCATGATCTGTCACCTCCTCTTCTGGCAGAAGACCCAGAAGGGCGAGCTGACCCGCCCCGGCTACCGGCTGCCGGGCTCCCCCTGGACCGAACTCGTGACGCTGTTCTTCCTCGCCTCGGTCCTGGTCCTCATGTACGCCGACGGCGGCGCCGGACGCACCACCGTGCTGTGCCTGCCGCTGATCGCCGCGGCCCTGGTCGCCGGGTGGTACGCCATCCGCCGCAACCTCGCCCGCACCTCGTCCGAGGCCGACGCGTGACCCCGTCGCCGGCCGCCGACCACCCACCAGTGATGCAGGCAGTGATGTACAGCAGTTCCCTCGCCGACGCACCCGTGATCCGCGAACCCCTCCACGCGCCCGTCGCCCACCTGGTCCGCGGCGGGGTGACCGAGGGCGTCCACTACGGCTCCGTCGTCGTCCTCGGCGCGGACGGCGCCGTCGAGCTCCAGCTCGGCGACGTCGAGGCCGCCTTCTACCCGCGCTCGGCGCTCAAACCCGTCCAGGCCGTCGCCATGGTCCGGGCCGGGCTGCCGCTCGACGGCGAGCTCCTCTCGCTCGCGGCGGCCAGCCACTCCGGCGAGGAACGCCACCTCGCCGGGACCCGGCGCATCCTCGAACTCGCGGGCGTCACGGAGGACGACCTGCGCAACGTCGAGGACCTGCCGTACGCCCCGGCAGTCCGCGACGACTGGATACGCGAGGGCCGCGAGCCCTCCCGCCTGGCCCAGAACTGCTCCGGCAAGCACGCGGCCATGCTCTACACCTGCAAGCTCAACGGCTGGTCCCTCGACGGCTACCTCGACCCGGCGCACCCGCTCCAGCAGGCGATCGCCGAGATCGTCGAGGACCTCACCGGGCAGCGCATCGCCCGGGTCACCGTCGACGGATGCGGCGCCCCCCTGTTCTCCGTCTCCCTGCACGGCCTCGCCCGGGCCGTCTCCCGCGTCACCGCCTCCGCACCCGGCACCCCCGAGGCGCGCGTGGCCGACGCGATGCGCGCCCACGCCGAGATGGCCTCCGGCGCCGGCCGGGACGTCGCGGCCCTGATGCACGCCGTGCCCGGGCTGCTCGCCAAGGACGGCTTCGAGGGCGTCGAGGTCGCCGCGCTTCCCGACGGCCGCGCCGTCGCCGTCAAGATCTCCGACGGCGCGAACCGCGCCCGCGTCCCCGTCACCGCGGCGGCCCTCGTCCGGGCCGGCGTCGACCCGCGCCTGCTCACGGAGTTCGCGGGCGAGCCCCTCCTCGGCGGCGGCCGGCCTGTGGGCGGCCTGCGACCCGTCCGGGCGCTGGACCCGGTCACCGTGCGGGCCTGCGCCTGACGGCTCCGGTGGCCACCGGGTGTGCGCGGTGGCCACCGGCGGCGGACCGCCGGCCCCCGGCGATTCCCGCCACCGCAGACCCGGCCGGGCCCCGCGCCCGGCCGCCGAACCGCCGGTCCGGTCACCACCGGACGGCACCCGACCGGCTCGGGCGGACGTCACCCCGCACCGCCCGAGCCGGCCGTCACCGGACACCACCTCCTCCGTACCTCCACCCTCAGCGCCAGCCTCAGAAAGAGGTCGCACCCTCATGACCACCGCCGTCACCCGCAGCGAACACGACCTGCTCGGAGACCGGGACGTCCCCGCCGAGGTCTACTGGGGCGTGCACACCCTGCGCGCCATCGAGAACTTCCCCATCACCGGCACGCCGATCTCGGCCCACCCGCATCTCGTCGACGCCCTCGCCGCCGTCAAGGAGGCCGCCGCCCTCGCGAACGAGGAGCTGGGTCTGCTGGAGCCGGAGAAGGCGGCCGCCATCGTCGCCGCCTGCCGCGAGATCCGCACGGGCCGGCTGCACGACCAGTTCGTCGTGGACGTCGTCCAGGGCGGCGCGGGCACCTCGACCAACATGAACGCCAACGAGGTGATCGCCAACCGGGCACTGGAGCTGCTGGGCCACGCGAAGGGGGAGTACCGGTTCCTGCACCCCAACGAGCACGTCAACCTCGGCCAGTCCACCAACGACGTGTACCCGACCGCCGTCAAGGTGGCGACGGTGTTCGCGGTGCGCGGACTGCTCGACGCGATGGCCGTGCTGCAGGACTCCTACGCCCGCAAGGCCGTCGAGTTCCGCGACGTGCTCAAAATGGGCCGGACCCAGCTGCAGGACGCGGTGCCGATGACGCTCGGCCAGGAGTTCTCCGCGTACGCCGTCATGACGGACGAGGACCGCAGCCGTCTCGCCGAGGCCGTCGAGCTGATCCACGAGATCAACCTGGGCGCGACCGCGATCGGCACCGGCCTCAACGCGCCCGCCGGCTACGCGGAGTCGGCCCGCAGCCACCTCGCGAAGATCACGGGGCTGCCGCTGGTGACCGCCGCGAACCTGGTCGAGGCCACCCAGGACTGCGGCGCGTTCGTACAGATGTCCGGCGTCCTGAAGCGGATCGCCGTCAAGCTCTCGAAGAGCTGCAACGACCTGCGGCTGCTGTCCTCCGGGCCGCGCGCGGGCCTCGGGGAGATCAACCTGCCGCCGGTGCAGGCGGGTTCGTCGATCATGCCCGGCAAGGTCAACCCGGTGATCCCGGAGGTCGTCAACCAGGTCGCCTTCGAGGTGATCGGCAACGACGTCACCATCACCATGGCCGCCGAGGCGGGACAGCTCCAGCTCAACGCCTTCGAGCCGATCATCCTGCACTCCCTGTCGGAGAGCATCACCCACCTGCGCGCCGCCTGCCTCACCCTCGCCGAGCGCTGTGTCGACGGCATCACCGCCAACACCGAGGCGCTGCGCGCGAGCGTGGAGAACTCCATCGGCCTGGTGACCGCCCTCAACCCGCACATCGGCTACACGGCGGCCACCGAGATCGCCAAGGAGGCCCTCGTCACCGGCCGCGGCGTCGCCGAACTCGTCCTGGAGAAGGGACTGCTGCCCGCAGAACGCCTGGCCGGTCTGCTGCGCCCCGAGGTGCTGGCGGGCAGCGGGCACGCGCTGGCCTGACCCGGCCGACCCCTTACGACCTGCGACGAACGCGCCAGGACCGGCGCGGAGGCACAATGGTGATCATGACAACGACGTCGTCCCTCGCCTTCCAGCCGGTTCTGGAGCGCATCGCCGAGGAGATAGAGCGCACCCCCGGCCGGGGCCGGCCCGCCGACTACATCCCGGCGCTCGCCGCCTGCGACCCGCGCCGCTTCGGCATGGCCGTGGCGGAGCCGGACGGCACGGTGTACGGCGTGGGGGACTGGCGGGAGCCGTTCTCCACGCAGTCCCTCACCAAGGTCTTCACGCTCGCGCTCGGTCTCGCCCGGGAGGGCGACGAACTCTGGGAGCACGTGGGCCGGGAGCCCTCGGGCAACCCCTTCAACTCCCTGGTGCAACTGGAGTACGAGGGAGGCATCCCGCGCAACCCGTTCATCAACGCGGGCGCGCTGGTCGTCACCGACCGCCTGCACACCCGCAGCGGAGACGCGTCCCAAGAGCTGCTGGAGTTCCTGCGCGTCGAGAGCGGCAACCCCGGGCTCGACTTCGACGAGGAGATCGCCGCCTCCGAGGCCGCGCACGGCCACCGCAACGCCGCCCTCGCCCACTTCATGGCGTCGTACGGCAACATCGACAACGAGGTGCCGGTCCTGCTCGACCAGTACTTCCGGCAGTGCTCCCTCACCGCCTCCTGCGCCGACCTCGCCCTGGCGACCGGCTTCCTCGCCCGGCACGGCGTGCGTGCCGACGGCGCCCGGCTGCTCACCCGGAGCCAGGCCAAACAGGTCAACGCGGTGATGCTGACCTGCGGGACGTACGACGCCGCCGGTGAGTTCGCCTACCGGGTCGGCCTGCCCGGCAAGAGCGGCGTCGGCGGCGGCATCATCGCCGTCGTGCCGGGCCGCTGCACGCTGTGTGTGTGGAGTCCGGGCCTGGACGAGCACGGCAACTCGGTGGCGGGAGTGGCCGCGCTCGACCGGTTCACGACGCTCACGGGACTGTCCGTGTTCTGACCCCGCGTCGTTCCCGTCCCGGTCGTCCCACCCCGCGTGGCGTGAGCAGGCGCGCGGTCGGTCCAGGACGGTCGTCGGCCCCCGCCTGGGCGTCTGCGCGTCTGCGCGCGGGACCGCGGCGCGGCCCGTCGGGGGTCAGTCGCGGGTGAACCGGCGGCGCGCGACCCGCAGCACCAGCGCCACCGCCGCACCGCCGAGGACGGCCGCGCCGGCGATCTCCGCGGCCGCCGTCGGCCATCCGGGACGCCGTGGCGGATCGGCGGCGGCGACCGAGGCTGCCGTCGCCGTCCGTGTCCCCGCCGGGGACGGCGTGGACGTCCGTGCCGACGGGGGGCCCGGATTCGCCGTGGAGGTCCGCGGCGGAGTGCGGGTGGGAGTCCGGGTGGACGCCGCCTGCGGTCCCGCGACGGGAGACGCCGGGGGGCGCAGTGCGTCGAGCGAGCCGACCGGCTCGACACGGCCGGCCGCCTCGAACCCCCAGTCGAGCAGGTCCCGGGCCTCCTCGTAGACGGCGTGCCCGCCGCCCGCCTGAGGGTTCATCACCGTCACCACGAGGGTGCGCCCGTCCCGGCGGGCGGCGGCCACCAGGGTGTTGCCGGCGTTGCTGGTGTAGCCGTTCTTGATCCCGATCAGCCCGGGGTACGGTTCGACGCCGTCGTGTCCGGTGAGCAGCCGGTTGGTGTTGGCGATGCCGTACGACCATCCTTCGCCGCCGGGGAACGCGGCCTCCGCCGTGCCGCAGTAGCGGGCGAAGTCGGCGTTGCGCAGCCCGGCCCGGCCGAACACCGCCAGGTCGTACGCGGAGGACACCTGGCCGGGTGTGTCGTATCCGTCGGGCGAGCGGACGTGGGTGTCCAGTGCGCCGAGGGAGCGGGCCTTCTCCTGCATGCGGGCGGTGGTCGCGCTCCAGCCGCCGTTGAGGGACGCCAGCACGTGCACGGCGTCGTTGCCCGAGTTGAGGAACACCCCGCGCCACAGGTCGGCGACGGTGTACGTCTGCCCCTCGGCGACCCCGACCAGGCTGCTCCCCGGCCCGATGCCCGCGAGTTCCTCCTCGGAGACCCGGTGCCGCAGGCCGGCGGGCAGCGTCGGCAGCACCGTGAGGGCGAACAGCGTCTTGAGCGTGCTGGCGGGCGGCAGCCTGCGGTGGGCGTGGGACGCGGCGAGCACCTCGCCGGTGTCGGCGTCCGCGACCAGCCAGGACAGCGCGGAGACGTCCGGCACGTCGGGCACGCCGTCGCGCGGCCTCACCTGGACGCCGGAGCGGTACAGCACCGCCGTCCGCGACGCCTGCGCGCGTGCGGCGGGGAGCCCGGCGGCGCCGGCGCCGCCGGGGGCGCCGGCGGCTGCGGGGGCCGGGCCGGGGGAGCCGGGCGGGCCGGGGGCCGCCGTGGCCGGGGCGACGGCGGCGACGGGACCGAGCGCCAGGGCGCCTGCCGCACAGAACACGCCGGCCGAGAGAGCGACCCGGGAGGAGAATCCGATCGTCATACGATCAACCTAGGAACGATCGCCTTCTTCCCCGTCCCGCCCGTGCCGAAGGCGGGCCGGTGAGCACCCCAATGGGGTACCTCCCCTCAGCCGGTCGGCAGGGTCGGCTGGATCAGCCGCAGGAAGGCGGCGTTGTCGGGGGTCTGCCGCAGCCGCTCCAGGAGCGTCTCCAGGTTCGCCTGGCCGTGCACGGTCTGCAGCGCCCGGCGCAGCCCGCGCACGGCGGCCGACTCGGCCGGGGACAGCAGCAGTTCCTCACGGCGGGTGCCGGAGCCGTTGACGTCGACCGCGGGGAACACCCGCCGGGAGGCCGGTTCGCGGTCCAGGCGCAGTTCCATGTTGCCGGTGCTCTTCAGCTCCTCGAAGTAGAAGTCGTCGGCGCGGGAACCCGTTTCGACCAGGGCGGTGGCGAGGATCGTGAGTGACCCGCCCTCCTCCGCCGCGCGTGCCGCGCCGAAGAACCGCTTCGGGCCGATCAGCGCGGTCGCGTCTACGCCGCCGCTGAGGGTGCGGCCCCCGGCGGCGGCCGCGTTGTTGTGGGCCCGGCACAGCCGGGTCAGCGAGTCGAGGAGGATCACGACGTCCTCGCCGGCCTCCACGAGCCGCTTGGCCCGCTCGACCACCAGGTCGGCGAGGGCGATGTGCTGCCGGGGCGCCCGGTCGAAGGTCGAGGCGTACACCTCGCCGCGCACGGAGCGCCGCATGTCGGTGACCTCCTCGGGCCGCTCGTCGAGGAGCAGGACCATCAGCCGGGCCTCGGGGTGGTTGCCGGCGACCGCGGCGGCGATCTGCTGGAGCAGCACGGTCTTGCCGGTCTTGGGCGGGGCGACGATCAGCCCGCGCTGGCCCTTGCCGACGGGCGCGAGGAGATCGGTGACCCGCCCGGCGAGGCCGGCCGCGGGGTGTTCCAGGCGCAGCCGGCGGTGCGGGTGGATCGGGGTGAGGTCGCGGAAGTGGCGGCGGCCGCGCAGTTCGCCGGGCGCGCGGCCGCCGACGCGGGCCACCTCGGTCAGGGTGCGCTGGGCTCCGCGCACCCCTTCGACGAGGTCACCGCTGCGCAGACCGTGACGGCGGATCAGCGCCGCGGGGACCTGGACGTCGTCCGGGGTGGGCAGGCAGTCGAGCGGGCGCAGGCGGCCCTTCCCGCCCGCGTCGACGTCGAGGACGCCGACGGCGATCCGGACCGGGGGCTGCTGGTGGACGGGGGGCTGTTCGAGTGTGGGGGCGGTCATGGTGGTGTGTCCTTTCACGGACGGAGGCACGGGACGTGCGAGAGGGTGGGAGCGGCCGCGGGAAACGGGCGCGAGAGGCGCCTCGGGCGGCGGGAACGACACCTGGTCACGACGGAGCTGTTCCGTCGACGAGGTGGTGCGGAAAGGCCGCTGCACCGGCCGGGAACGGCGGGTGACTCGGCGGACAGAGAAGGAATCGGCACCGGCGCCTCGGAAGGGGCGTACACAAGTGCCATTTGAACTCTAGCACGCCGATCGGGCGCGCATGGAATCTTCCGTGGTTTGCCGCAGATGTCCTCAGCGGGTAACGATCCGTGACGACACCGGACTTGACTGCTATGTGTGCATTATCTTCACGTCATGTCCACGCCGTCTCAGCCTCCGCAGCAGCCGGAGCCGCCGTCCGGGGCGCCGGCCCAGCCGAGCGCGTACCCCTATCCGAATCCGCAGTCACCAGCCCCCGGCGGGCCGTTGGGGTTCCCCCCGGCGGCGCCCGCCGCCCCGTCCGCGCAAGCGAGCGTCTACGCCCAGCCGACCCTGGTCGGCCCCCTGGTGCCGCAGCCGCAGCCGCAGCCGCAGCCGGGCAACCCCTATGCCCAGCCCGGCCCGTACCCGGCCGTCGCGCCGCCACCGCCCACGGGTGGAGGCGGCGCGGGGCGGGCGGTCCTGTGGGCCGTCGTCGGCGCGGTGGTGGCGTCCGCCGCGTGGGCGGCAGCCGTCTTCCTGGTCCCCGCCGGGTCCGACGTCGACCTGCGCGGCTACTCGGCGCCGGTCAACCTGTGCAACTCCACCGACTACTCGTCCTTCCGGACGGAGTACGCGGCGAACGACAGCACCCCGACCCACAACAGCCTCGGGGACGACGCCCTCGACGAGGTGCTGTGCAACCTCAGCCTGAAGAAGACGGGGTCGAGCTACGCGGACGCGTACCTGTACGTCCAGCTGGACCTGCACAAGAAGACCGATCCGGGACCGGAGTTCACCGCCACCTGGAAGAACTACTCGGAGAGCCACTCGGGTTACGACGTGGAAGCGGTGACGGGCATCGGCGACGAGGCCTATCTCGTCAGTGACGACACCACGTCCTCCTCGTCGAGCGGCTCGCTGTACGCCACCCTCGCCGTGCGCGACGGCTGGGTGACCTACACGATGAGCTACAGCGCCTACTACTCCTCGTACAGCAACGACAAGGACCCGCCGACGCTCGCCGAGGTCTCGGGCTGGCTGAAGACCGACTCCCGGGCCACGCTCGCCGAGCTCAAGGACTGACGCGCCTCAGGAGGCGGAGGCCGCCCGTGCCTCCGCCTCCTTCGCGATGTCGTCGAACCGCGCGCCCATGGCCGCCGCCAGGGCCTGTGCGCCGGACAACGGGCGGACCATGACCGTCAGTTCGTCGATGAGGCCGTTCTCGTCGAGGTGGATGAAGTCGCAGCCGCTGAGCCGGCGTTCCCCCACCCGTGCCGTGAAGACCAGGGCGTGGTCGCGCCCCTCGCCGCCCTCCAGCTCCTGTTCGTACCGGAAGTCCTCGAAGACCTGCGACACCGCGCGCAGGATCGCCGCCGTGATCGCCTTGCCCGGGTAGGGCTTGAAGACGACCGGGCTGGTGAAGACCACGTCCTCGGACAGCAGCGCCTCGACGGCGTCGAGATCGCCGGCCTCGACGGCCTCGCGGAATGCGCGCATCGTATCTCCTCGTTCACATCGATAGTCAATTTGTTGATTAGGTGCGACTGAGAATAATCACCTGCTGTTACCGTGTCCACATGTCCCTCGAGTGCCTTCGAGGAGACGAACGTGCGCTGGTGCGAACGGGCGCTCTTGCTCCTGAAGCGCCGGACGGTCGTAGGCTGACGTCGATGTTCAGCCCCGAAGGCCCCACGCTGCGCGAACTCGCCGTCCAGGCCCTGTCGTCCGTCGAGCACGGATACGACCTCCTCGCGCCGAAGTTCGACCACACGCCGTTCCGCACCCCGGACTCCGTCCTCGACGCGGTCGCCGCGGCGCTGAAGGAGACCGGCCCCTACGAGGACGGCCTCGACCTGTGCTGCGGCACGGGCGCCGGCGTGGACGTCCTGGCGGCGGTGTGCCGGTCCAGCGTGACCGGCGTCGACTTCAGCGCCGGCATGCTCGACGAGGCGCGCCGGCGGGCGCCGACTGCGGGCCCGAGGGTGTCCTGGGTGCGCGCGGACGCCCGCGCCCTGCCGTTCACGGCCCGCTTCGACCTCGTCGTCAGCTTCGGCGCGTTCGGCCACTTCCTGCCCCGGGAGCTGCCGGGCCTGTTCGCCCAGGTGCACACCGCGCTGCGGCCGGGCGGCCGCTTCGCGTTCCCGGTCCTCGCCCCGCCCCCGCCGTCCTCCCCGCTGTACTGGGCGCTCCTCGGCTTCGACGCCGCGATGCGGGTGCGCAACGCCCTGTGGCGGCCGCCGTTCGTGATGTACTACCGGGCCTTCCGGCTCGGCGAGGTGCGGCGCGAACTGACGCGGGCCGGATTCCGGGTGGAGCTGCGCGCCCTGCCCGGGTTCGGGGCCCGGGGCGACGGCAGCCCCCGGGTCCGTTTGGTCGAGGCGCGACGGGCGGACCCGTGCGGCGACGGCCCGGACGGGGTCACCCGGCCGCCGGGAGCGTGAACGCGTAGACCAGCGCCTCCCGCCGGGTGTCCACCACCAGGTCGGTGATCTCCAGCGGGCGTGCGTACTGGTCGTGCACCCGCCGGGTCACCCGCATCGACGGCGCGTCCTCGAGATGCGTGATGCAGTCCCGGTGGTGCAGGGTCAGGCCCGCCCGGCGCATCCAGTCGTAGGCGCGCCCGAGCTGCGCGGCGCCGCTCGCGCCGGCGCGGTCGCGGCAGCGGGCGAGCTCCGCCACCTCCGCCACGGCCACCGCGGAGAAGGACGTGACCGCCGTGCGCAGACCGCCGCCGTCGGCGTCGGCGGACTCGTAACGGTGGACCAGCGTCGGCCGGTCCGGGGCGAGTCCGAGGGCCTCGGCGTGTTCGGGCGGCGGCGGCTCCCAGCTGACCGCCGTCCGCGCCGTCGCCGGGGCTTCGCCCGCGGACGGCGCGCCCACCGGGAAGGCGAGGAACGCCGGGGAGCCGGCCGCGGTCGCTCCCGGCGGCGGGCCGCTCGGCGAGATCTCCCGTGGGGCGACGCGGCTGCCCCGCCGGTCGGTCTCGACCAGACCGTCGCGGCGCAGCACCTCCAGCGCCTGCCGCACGGTCTCTCTGCTGACGCCGAAGCGCCCGGCCAGCCGGCGTTCGCTCGGCAGCCGTTCGCCGGGCACGACGATGTCGCCCGACGCGCCGAGCAACTCCGCCGCGATCCGCCGGTACAGGGGACGGTCGCCGGCGGACGGGGGGACAAGGGGGGTGGTGCGGGCCATGCCGCGCGCCTCCTGTGAGTGACGTGCCGTAGTCGGACGGAATCGGTGCGCCACCAGATCTAGCATTGGTCTAAACCAGCAGGGAAGGGCGGAAGGCGTGATCGGCCGAAACCGAACCGCCCCGCCTCCCTCGCCGTCGCGCTCCGGCGCCGTGCGCCGCGCCCCGCCCGACCGCGCCGCGCCCCGCTGCCGGGCGACCGTGGCGCGGCGTGGTCGGGCCGCCGCTCACAGTGCGCCGTAGAGGGCGTCCACCAGCGCCGTCTTGCGCGGGTCGTCGGCGATGTGCGGACCCATGCGGTTCATGACGTATCCGAGCGAGACGCCGGCCTCGGGGTCCGCGAGCCCGCAGGAGCCGCCGAAGCCGTCGTGTCCGAAAGCGCGCGGGTTGGGTCCGTAGGAGCCGTTCGGGCCGCTGAGCCAGAGCCCCAGCCCGATCTCCGTCTCGTGCGCGAAACCGGCCCCCAGCACCAGGTCCCGGCAGCTGCCCTGGCCCTCGCGCACCCGCTCGGCGGCCCCGGGGGACAGGACGCGCCGGCCGCCGTACGTGCCCCGGCAGGCGAGGATCCCGTAGAGCGCGGCGACCGCGCGTGCGGTGCCGTGGCCGTTGGCGGCCGGGATCTCCGCGGCTCGCCACGCGGCCGAGTTGGCCTCGGCCGCGCCCGCGAGCGGGTTGGTCAGCGCGGCGATGGCTGCGGGGGACAACTGGCTGAAGACGGCCGCCTGTTCACTGGACGAGACGGCCGCCGGGTGCACCAGTTCGGCGGCCCGGGCGGACTCCTTCTCGGGCAGACCGATCGTGAAGTCGACGCCCAGCGGGCCGGTCACCTCACGCTCCAGGAAGGCCCCCGGCAGCAGCCCCGACACCCGCCGCACGACCTCTCCGACCAGGAATCCGTAGGTGAGCGCGTGATAGCCGGACCGGGTGCCCGGCTCCCACCAGGGCTCCGTGGCGGCGAGACGCCCGGTGGTCAGCTCCCAGTCGTAGAGCTGGTCGAGCGAGTGCGGTTCGCGCAGCCCCGAGAGGCCCGCGCGGTGGGACAGCAGATGCCGCACCAGGACCCGCTCCTTGCCGGCGGCGGCGAACTCCGGCCAGTAGGCGGCCACCGGCGCGTCGAAGTCGAGGAGACCCCGGTCGGCGAGGATGTGCGCGCACAGCGCCGTCGGCCCCTTCGAGGTGGACCAGACGTTGACCAGGGTGTCCCGTTCCCAGGCGCGGGTGCGGGCGGCGTCCGCCCAGCCGCCCCACAGGTCGGCCACCGTCACCCCGTCGACCGTGACGCTGACCGCGGCGCCCAGTTCGCCGCGCTCGCGGAAGTTCTCCTCGAAGGCGGTGCGCAGCGCCGCGAACCGCTGGTCGCAGTGGCCGTGAACCTGTGGCGTGTGCTCGGACATGGGTCCTCCGTGGTCCGCCGGAACCCCGGACCGCGACGGTGCGGCCCGGACCCACCGAACGTACCGACTGGTCGGACTGGAGGGAAGCGGGTCGGGGAGGATCTCCGGAGGGATCGGCGCCCGTCGCCGGTCCGGGTCCGCGCCGGCCCGGGCGGGCCGGCGCGGACCCGGACCGGGCCGATCAGGCGTATGCGCGCAGCCAGCGCAGCTTGGCCGCCTGCTGGAAGGGGCCGCCGCCCTCGTGGTCGTTGAAGTCGTACACCTCGATCGCCTTGTCGTCGTGCGCCCACGCGTTGAAGGCGGCGAACACCGTCGAGGGAGGGCAGGTCTGGTCCTCGAGGGCCGCCGAGAACAGCGCGGGCGCCGCGCCGCGGGCGGCGAAGTGCACGCCGTCGAAGTACGACAGGGTGCGCAGCGCGTCCTGCGTGCGGCCGCGGTGCGTCTTGAGGAACAGGCCTATCTCGCGGTAGGGGTGACGGTCCGTCAGAGTAGCGGCCCGCGGGAAGTCGCAGAGGAACGGCACGTCCGGCGCGACGCCCGCCAGGTCGGACACCAGACCGCCCACGGCTGTCGCGATGCCGCCGCCCTGGCTCCCGCCGACCGCCACGGTCCGCGAGGCGTCGGTCAGCGGGTGCGAGCGGGCCGCCTCGATCGCGCGCACCGCGTCCGTGAACACCCGGCGGTAGTAGTAGCTCTCCGGGTCGTCGATGCCCCGCGTCATGAATCCGGGGTACGAGGGCCCGCCGCCCACCGGGTCCGCCGTGCCGCCCCCGCCGCCCCAGGCGCTGCCCTGACCGCGGGTGTCCATGACGAAGTGCGCGCGGCCCGTCGACGCCCACAGAAGATGCTCGTGCGGCAGACCGCGCCCCCCGCCGTAGCCGACGAACTCCACGACCAGCGGCAGCGGTTGCGTCGCTCCGGTGGGCAGCGTCAGCCAGCCCTTGACCGGGTGGCCGCCGAACCCGGCGAACGTGACGTCGTACACCTGCACCGTGGTCAGGCCCGTGTCGACCGGCTCGAAGTGGGCGTCCAGGTCGTGCTCGCGGGCTTCCTGGAGGGTCTTGGACCAGAACGCGTCGAAATCCTCCGGCTCGGTGGAGGCGCTGCGGTACGTGCGGAGCTCTTCGAGCGACAGGTCGAACAGGGGCATGAAGGACCGCCTTTTGTTAAGTGCCCGTACGAATGATCACACCGTACGGGGACGGCGGGAAGGCTCGCCAGCCCCCGGCCGGCAGCCTCAGGCGGGCCTGCGCCGGCTCCACTGCGGTTCCGTGCGCGCCCATTCCCGCTCCCATTCGCCCAGTCGGCGGCGCATCGCCAGCCGCCGGACCAGGGCGTGCCCGAGCAGAACCGTGGCGGCCGTGCCCCCGGCCACGCACACCCCCATGGTGAGGGTCTGCTGCCACACCATCGTGCTGTTCGGCGGCGGCGCGACGTTGTGGCCGCGCGCGTCGAACCACACGTCCACCGTCTGCCCCTGGCGTGTGCCCGCCGGCACCCGGGCGGGGGCCGTGCGGGCCGGCTCGCCCGGCGGCGTCCAGCGCACGGTCGCCCGGACCGTCTGCTGCCGGCCGCCCTCCGCCGACGGCAGCGCCGGCGGCATGCGGCCGACGACCTCGGCCCGCACCCGGTGGCGGTCGGCCTGCAGCCGCGCCGCGACCGTCCGAGCGTCGTCGTGGGCCCACTGGCCGGCCAGTGCTCCGGCCAGGGGCGCGGCGACCAGCAGCAGCACGGCGACGACGAGCGTCGCCCACGCCTCCACGACGTCCGAACGGCGTCGCAGCGGATTGTGCCGCCAGCGCCAGCCACGCACCCGGGTTCGCATGTCGACCTCCTCGCCGTCACGCGGACGAGTGCCCCCATGGGGGGTCTACCCCGTCTGGAGTACATGGTTTCACGCATCGTTCACGACGGCTCGCCGACGGCACGCCACCCGCACGGGCCCACGCGGGGGCGTGCGGTCCGGCGCCGGGCCGCCCCATGGCGCGCTGACTAGGGGGCGGTCCAGGCGTTGTACCGCTCCAGGTATTCCGCGAACCGTTCCAGGTCCTCCGGCGGCCACTCGGCGAGCCGTCGGCGGAAGGCCGTGCGGCGGCTCTCGGTGACCCGGGCGAGGATGCGGCGGCCGGCGTCGGTGAGATGGAGGACGTGGACGCGGTGGTCCTCGGGGTCCTGGCGCCGTTCGATCAGGTCGGCCCGCTCCAGGGCGGTGACCTGGCGGCTGACCGTGGACTTGTCCAGCGCGTAGTGCGCGGCGAGGTCGGTCGCCCGGCAGCCGCCGCTCTCCTCGAGATGACCGAGCAGTGTGTACGACACCAGCGACAGTTCGGGGTGCAGCCGGCCCGCCGAGGCCCGCGCCCGTCGCGCGAAGACCGTCATCTCGCGCTGGATGGTCTCCACCGCCTCGGCTTCCTGCATGGCCACTCCCTGCGCTCCCGCGTCTGGGTGAGGCTAGCAAGTGCAACAGACATGGCGGTATCGCCGATCCAGGTGAAGCCTGGCGGTGACTGCACCTGGGACTGACCAAGAACTCGGCGCAGCCCTCCTCCGGGCTTGGTCGTACTCGCCTTGCCGAGCGGCGTCGCGGTGTCGCACCAAGCTGTCGGCGGCGTGGGACCGCGCCATGCGGCCCAGCGTTCGACGCCCTGCAGCGGTCGGTCCCGTTCTTGACGGGGGCGAGGCCTCGGCGAGGTCGGCGCCGGTGGCCTCGGGGCCGGCTGCGGTGAGCCGGATCGCGAACGCCGGCTGGTCGGCGTCGGCGCGCGGCGCGAGGGCTGCCGCGCCGGGCGGGCTGAGTTCCGCGGCCGCTACCCCCGCCACCCGTGGCCGGAGGACCCCGGCTGCGGCCGAGCCGACCGGGCGGCTCAACGCGCCCCAGCGGCGGCAGGCTGCCCCGCACCGCCTGCCGCCGGCTGCGTCGACGGGCGCTCCCCGGCCGGGGAGCGCCACGGGCAGCCCGGGGTCAGCCGCCGGCCGAGCCGGCCGAGGCCGAACCGCCGGAGGTCCAGCTGGAGTTGGGCTGCGGCCGATTGCGCGTGCTGCGCTCGGTGCGCAGCTCCACCACGACCCCAGCCGGGCCGAGCAAAGCCTCCAGCGCGTCGGCGAGCCGCTGCGGGTCGCCGCCGAACGGGAGCGCGAGCCGCTCCCGGACGCCGCGCAGGACGAGTTCCAGCGTGAGCGTGGAGACGGCCGGCTTGTAGTCCCCCTGGTACGGCTCCACCACCTTGTGCGTCAGCCGCACCTCGCGCAGGGTCTCGACGGGCAGCCAGTCGTCCGGCCCGGCGGCTCGGACCAACCGCAGGGACGCGGGCACCCCGGCCGGCGCGAACTCCACCCGCAGGATGTCCCGGGCCCGGGAAAAGGCCAGCGCCGGCCAGCCGATCAGGTACTCCAGCCCGGCGATCACCCCCACCACCACGAACACGGTCGACGCCCGCGCCCCGGCCAGCGCCATCCAGAAGGCGACGAGCAGGGTCGGCACGCCCAGGGCGAGCGGAGTGAACAGCGCCGGCCCCGCCGAGGTCAGCGCGTTCCACGCCGGCCCGGCCGGGCCGGCGCGCAGGACCAGATCCGTCGAGTCGGGACCTTGTCTCAGTAAGGGATCTGTGGCCATGCCTCCAGCGTAGGACCCGTCCGCAAGAGCGCCTCGACCATGTCCGGGCCGATGGGCACGACTTCTGACGGCCCGTAGCCCTCAGCCGGCGGGCGCGGCGGACCGCCTGGTTCCAGCAGCGCAGCAGATCGCCCACGCCGAAGACGTGGGCGAAGGGAAACTTCCGGACCATGACGGCTGACGCAGGCGCTGCACGCCCGTACACCCTGTCAGCTGAGGCAATGACCGCGCTCTGCCTCAGGCCGCGGGTGGTTTGGACGCTTCGGCTGCGCGGCGGTGTTCGGCGTTGATGCGCTGGGCTTCCTCGAGTTGGTCTTCGAGGATGATGATGCGGCAGGCGGCCTCGATGGGGGTGCCGTGGTCGACGAGTTCGCGGGCGCGGGCGGCGATGCGCAGTTGGTAGCGGGAGTAGCGGCGGTGTCCGCCTGCGGAGCGCAGCGGGGTGATGAGGCGGGCTTCGCCGACGGCGCGGAGGAAGCCCTGGGTGGTGCCGAGCATCTCGGCGGCCCGGCCCATGGTGTAGGCGGGGTAGTCGTCGTCATCCAGACGCCCGAAGGAATCGTCTGCTGTCATTGCACCTCTCTGTGGAACACGTGGAGGGGCCCTGGTGCCATATCGCACCAGGGCCCCGAGGGAACTACTACACCATCTGCCGGCCCCAGTGATGCGCCGGCCTTCTGTTACCGCGCGCCCGGCCTGAGCGCTGCCGGGGATGCGGGGATCGCGGATGCGTGACCGGAGACCACCTCACTGTCGATGTCCTGCGGTACCCGGACCTACTGTTCGTCCGGGCGATCCTGATGGCGCGGGCTCCTCCGTTCTTCCCTCTGATCGATCACTTGCGAAACCGGTACTGCGGTACTGCTGATGGCCTGGCACAAGCGCCACTCTCCGGCAGCCAGCCCCGTCGCCCGTCCTGCATCTGCTCTGGCTTGGAACCCCACTGCCGAACTTCCCGGTACGCGCGCCCGCAGCCAGACGCCTTTACCGGGGAACCACTGGAAGACACACTGCGGATACTGCGGTCGTGCTGCGGTCCTGCTCATGGCAGCCCCTGATCACTGCGGGCCGCCCGGTCCGGCCGTCAGTCCCGTCGCCGTCCTGCGACAACCCTGGCTTCGGAACTCCACCGCCGCACCGTCCTGCGTACTGCTGCCCGGCAGTTCATTTCTGCCGGGCCCTTCGTGATCTCGTCTACGACAGAAACCATAACCGGCCCGCAATCCAATGTCTACTCCAGCCAGCATAGATTTTCGCGAGTGTGGCCGCGAGGTAGTCGCCCACGGACGGACCAGCGAACGAGCGGATCCCTGGCCTCCTGCGGCTGCGTCTCGTCGCGGATCGCAGCACCTCGTCCGGCTCCACCCGCGATCGGCACCGCACCCTGGAGACCGGCCAAGCGCGGTCGACGGGTCCAGGACCGGGCAGGGGTGGCTGTAGGCGGACCGGGCATGCACGATCCAAGGCCGGGGTGACCTGACGGACACTCGGGGCGGGCACGGCGCTCCGGGGAGCGGCTCGTCGTTGGGGTAGGGTGGCCGTCCGGCTGCGGAGGTCCCCAGTCGCGCGAGGCCGAGGGGGTGAGACCCATTACCGCAGTGTCAGGTCGGGTGCTCTCCTCTCGCGACGGCGTCAGCCGCCGTTCGTAGGCGGTCGAGGGAGCGCCCTTCGGATCCCGAAAGGCTCCCAGGCTCCATGCCTCCCATGTCTTCGCCCTTCCCGCCCGACGCGGCTTCCGCGCCGCGTTCCCCTTCCTCTCCCGGCCTCTCCCGTGACACCCTCGTCGCCGTTCTGCGGGCCGGCGGCTGCGTCTTCGCCGAGGAGGAGGCCGAGTTGATCCTCGCCGCCGCCCGGACCCCGTCCGAGGCCGCCGCCATGGCACGGCGGCGCGCGGCCGGCCTGCCCCTGGAACACGTCGTGGGCTGGGCCGAGTTCCACGGTCTGCGCGTCCGCGTCGAGCCGGGCGTCTTCGTGCCTCGCCGTCGCACCGAGTTCCTCGTCGACCAGGCGCTCGCCGCCGCGCCCCACGCGTCCGTCCTCGTCGACCTGTGCTGCGGCTCCGGCGCGGTCGGCGCCGCGCTCGCCGCGTCACTCGGGCAGGTCGAGCTGCACGCCGCGGACATCGACCCGGCGGCGGTGCGCTGCGCCCGGGGGAACATCGCCGCCGCCCGCGGGCACGTGCACACCGGGGACCTGTTCACGGCGCTGCCGGACCGGCTGCGCGGCCGGGTCGACATCCTGGCCGCCAATGTGCCGTACGTTCCCAGCGCCGAGGTGCCGCTGCTCCCGGCCGAGGCCCGCGAGCACGAACCGCTCGTCGCTCTCGACGGCGGCGGCGACGGACTGGACGTGCTGCGCCGGGTCGCCGCCGAGGCGCGATGCTGGCTGGCCCCCGGCGGCTGCCTGCTGGTGGAGACCAGTGAGCGTCAGGCGCCGGCCGCGGTCGAGGCGTTCGCGCGCGGCGGTCTGACGGTACGGGTGGCGCGGGACGAGGAGCTGTACGCCCACGTCGTCGTCGGGACCCGGGTCAGGTAGCCGCTCCGCTGTCCGCGGGGCCCGGGGAGCGGTCGTCGCCCCCGCGACCCCACGGGCCGTGCCCGGGGAAGCCGCCGTGCCGGTCGTCCCGGCGATGTCCGTCGGGGGAGCCGGACAGGACGCGGTCGGCCGTGTACGCGTCGCCGGAGCGGGACCCGGCGACGGTCACCGTGTCGCCCTTCTTCGGCGCGTCGGCTCCGGAGGAGCCGTGGGCGGACGCGGTGGCGTCGGGACCGAGTTTCCAGGTCCACGAGACGCCGTCCTCGCTCCGGACGGTGATCCGGCCGTCGTCCGCCTTCTGCACCGTGCCCCGCTGCCAGACGCGGACCACCCAGTCGCCGGTGTCGGGGTCCTTCACGGTCGCCTCGCCGTGGGCCGCGTCGCCGCTGAAGCCGAACCACGGGCCGCCGTGGCCGTGCCGCTCCCCGGGCCCGTGCGAGGAGGACGCGGACGGCGATGCGGACGGCGCACCGCCGGAGCCGTCGGAGGCGGCCGCGTACGCGACGGTGCCGCCGAGCGCCAGGACCGCGACGGCCGTCGCCGCGATCACCGCCCGCCCGCGGGGCGACCGGCGACGCCACGACGTGGGCGGGCCGCAGTGGTTGCGTTCCTCGGCGTTCGCCGGCCCCGGGAGCACCTCGGCGGGGTCCGGCTTGTCGGGCTGCTGCATCACGGCTCACGCTCCTCGGCCACGACGGCGGCGTCACGGACACGTCTCCCTGTGATTGTCCGCGGGGACGAGTAAGGAGCCGGTAACAAAGAGCTGTGAATCGGGCACGGCGGCGGCCCTGCGGAGTGCCCGGATTCCGCCGCGCGGCCGCCGCCGGCCGTTACCGCCGAGGCAGTGCCCGCGCCACCAGCAGGGCCACGTCGTCGTGGTTGTCGGGGTGGTGGAGCGCGCTGAGCAGCTGGTCGCAGACCTCCTCCAGCGGTCGCGCGGGATCGTCGAGCAGCGCCAACAGCGCCTCGAGGCGCTCGTCCAGGGAATGCGTGCGGGTCTCCACGAGGCCGTCGGTGTACAGCACGAGCTGGTCGCCGGGTGCGAAGTCGACGTCGGTGGTGGAGAACGCCACGCCGCCCACGCCCAGCGGCGCGCCGGTCGGCAGGTCGAGCAGCTCCGGCGGACGTCCCGGGCGCACCCGCACCGGCGGCAGATGCCCGGCGTTGGCGATCCGGCACCTCCCCAGCAGGGGGTCGTGCACGGCGTACACGCACGTGGCGATGGAGTGGTCCAGGCCCTGGGTGATCCGGTCCAGGTGTTCCAGGAGCACCGCTGGGTCGAGGGCGAGGGAGGCCAGCGTCGTCGTCGCGGTGCGCAGCCGGCCCATCGCGGCGGCGGCGTCGATGCCGCTGCCCATGACGTCGCCGACGACCAGCGCGGTCTTGCCGTCCGGCAGCGGGATGACGTCGAACCAGTCGCCGCCGACCTCGGTGGTGGCGTCCGCGGGCTGGTAGCGGGAGGCGACCTCGAGGCCGCCGGTGACGGGCGGATGGCTCGGCAGCAGGCTGCGCTGGAGGGTGAGCGCGGTGGTCCGCGCGTTCTGGTACCAGCGGGCGTTGTCGATCTGGACGGCCGCGCGGGCGGCGAGCTCGCGGGCGAGCAGCAGGTCGTCGCGGCTGAAGGGCAGCGGGTTGCGGGTGCGTTTGAGGTCGAGGGCGCCCAGCACCTCGCCCCGCGCGATGAGCGGCACGGCGAGGTAGGAGTGCACGCCGGCCCGGGCCAGCAGGCCCACCGCGTCCGGGGAGCGGGCGATGCGCCCGAGGTCGTCGTCCTTGACGTGCGCCACCATGACCGGCCGGCCGGAGCGCACGCACTCGGTGACGAGGCGGTCGGGCGCGTAACCGGCCACCTGCCCGGGCTGATCGGCCGCCAGCAGCGCGTCCGGCTCGTCGACGGCCCGCACCGCGAGGGCGCGGATCACCGCCGACTCGGCGGGCCCGAGGCTGGTGCGCCGGCCCGCCACCACGGCGTCGAGCAGATCCACGGCGGCCACGTCCGCCAGCTCCGGCACGGCCACGTCGGCCAGCTCGCGCGCCGTGCGCTCCAGATCCAGGGTGGTGCCGATGCGGGTGGAGGCGTCGGCGATCAGGGCCAGCCGTCGGCGTGCCGCCTCGGCCTCCACGGCGGCCCGGTGCCGGTCGGTGACGTCTCTGACCGAGACGGCAACGCCCAGCACCGTGCCGCGGGCGTCCTCCAGCCGGTACAGCGAGAGCGACCAGGCGTGCTCCTGGTCCGGGTCCGCGGGGGTGCGGCCCGTCGCGGATCGGTCGAGGAGCGGCTCCCCCGTCTCCAGCACCTGGCGCGCCGCGGCCTCCAGGGCGTCCGCGTCCAGCCGGGGCAGGACCTCGCGGACGGTGCGGCCGATGTGCTCCTCGGCCGGCAGCCCGTCGATGCGCTCCAGGGCCGGGTTGACGGAGACGTACCGCAGGTCGGTGTCCAGGACGGCGAGACCGTTGGGGGACTGCGCGACCATGCGGGTGGCCATGGCGACGTCCCGCTCCAGCCGCCGCACCGTCGTCTGGTCGGCGGCGAGGCCCAGGGCGTAGACCCGGCCCCGGTCGTCCATCAGCCGCATGTTGCGGAACTCGACGAGGCGGGTGGTGCCGTCCTTGCGCCGGATGGGGAACGCTCCCGCCCAGCTCTGGCCGGTGGCCATCACGTCCGCGAACAGTTTCACGACCAGGTCGACGTGCCGTTCGTGGACCATCACGCGGGCCGCGAAGCGCCCGAGCGCCTCCTGCGCCGAGTAGCCGAACAGCTCCTCCGCCTGAGGGCTCCAGAGCGCGATGCGGCCCTCGGTGTCGAGGACCACCGAGGCCACGTTGAGGATGTCCAGCAGTCCGCTGGGCCCGCTCGGGACGCCGTCGGCTGCGGACGATCCGGCTTCGCTCATGCCACGCACCGCCTCCGCACGTCGATGCGGCACGCCGTCCCCCGTGCCGACTCCCCCTGTTCTACCGTGCTCAACCCATTTCTCCCACGCCTTCGGCGGCCCTTCTCCATGCTCCTCCAGTACGCCTTCGCGCGCTGTTCTCCTCAGGGCCCGAACCCGTCCATGAATTTGGTCTGTACATGCCCATCGCGGCCGGGCCAGACTGTCCGCCGAGCGCGCCCACCCCCCTCGACGAGGAGACCCATGCCCCTGCGCCCTGCCCGCCGCCGCACCCCCCTGGCCGGCGCCGCCCGCACCGTCCGCGCCGCAGTTCTCGCGCTGTCCGTCGCCGCGGTCGCCGCCCTCTCGGCGGCCCCGCCCGCCGCCGCCGCCGACACCTGGACCGAGGTCGGCTCCGACCGCGCCGATCCGCTGACCGAGAGCCAGGGGCTGGCCTCCGTCGAGGTGCCGGCGAACAGCGCCAACCGCTACACCGGCATCGGCACCATCCCCATCGGCCTGTCCGTGCGGGGCTGGAACCACGTCGGCGACCCCGACGCCACCTACGGCGGCTACTACGTCGAGCCGTACCAGAGCGATTCGTCCGGCTCGAAGATGTACCGCGTGCAGGCGCCGGGCGGCGCGTGGTCGGAGTACGTCCACACGCTCGGCCCGGGCGAGGCGCTGAACAACTCCTGGGTGGCGATCACCCCGGACAGCCAGTGGATGCTGTCGGGCGAGTGGGGCACCATGACCCGCTTCCTCGTCTTCCCGACCCCCGGCGCCAACGCCGCCACCTCGCCCTCCGCCAACCTGCCGCAGGCCTCGACGGTCCGTCTCGACCACGCCGTCCGGGACGTCCAGGGGTGCGACTTCACCGGCCCCACCACCTTGCTGTGTGCCTCCGACGACCCCGCGGGGACGCTCTTCGGCATCACCAAGCCCCTCCTGCAGATCGATCTGTCCGCCGCCCCCAACGGTTCCTCGGACGTCACCGGTCATGTCACGGCCCTGCGTCAGCTGCCGCTGCGCAGCTCGTGCTCCGGGTCCTTCGAGGCCGAGGGGGTCGACTACGACCGCAGGACCGGCACCCTGCGGGTGATCGTCGTCTCGCCGGGCTTCTGCGTGCTCACCGACAGCAAGACCTACCGCTTCACCCGCGGCTGAGGACGGGGACGGCGACCGCTCCGTCGCTGGTCCCGCTCGGAAAGTGATGCTTTTCTGGGGATGTGGCGCGGTTCGCGGGGAACCCGCACAGCCGCGCCACCGCCATGAGAGGAGCGATCACGATGGATCGCGAGCGATCGCACGAGGAATCCGTCTCCGTCGAGATCAGCGGATGCAGCAAGGAGGACGCCCGGATCGTGTTCGACACGCTGAACGCCTGTTTCGAGTCGGACCGTGGCAGCGGCGAGGATCCGCAGCAGCTGCACGAGAGCCGGCCGATGGTCTGGCTGGGCACCTTCGAGGTCACCGAGGCGCGCGACTGCGCCGAGCCGGCCCGGCTCTCGTCCTCGGTCGAGGCCGACGCGCAGGGCAGCTACTGGGCGATCGAACGGCTGCGCTCCACGCTGGACTCGGTGTTCTCGGTGCGCGACCTCTCCTCGGCCTCCGGGGACCAGGAGCGCGAGCTGCACGTCTTGCTCGAGAGCCGCTGAGGCGGAGTCCGCCGCAGGTCCGCCGGGACGGCGTCGCCGGTGACCTGCGGCACATCACCCCGGCCTGATTGTGCAACTAGTTGCACAACCCGTGCGCGGTCCTCTAGAACTGAGGGACTACCGCCGCGCACGGAGGCCTGCCATGAGCCGATACCCCCACCTGCTGAGCCCCCTCGACCTGGGCTTCACCACACTGCCCAACCGGGTCCTCATGGGCTCGATGCACGTCGGCCTGGAAGAGGCCGAGAACGGGTTCGCGCGCATGGCCGCGTTCTACGCGGCCCGGGCACGCGGGGGAGTCGGCCTCATCGTCACGGGCGGCATCGCCCCCAACGACGAAGGCCGGCCGGGCGAGGGCGGCGCCAAGCTCACCACCGAGGCGGAGGCCGAACAGCACCGGATCGTCACCGACGCCGTGCACGGCGAGGGCGGCCGGATCGCGATGCAGATCCTGCACTTCGGCCGCTACGCCTACCACCGGGACCTGGTCGCCCCCAGCCCGCTCCAGGCGCCCATCAGCCCCTTCGTGCCCCGCGAGCTGACCGACGCCGACATCGAGCGAACCATCGACGACTACGCCCGCACCGCCCGTCTGGCCCGGCAGGCCGGCTACGACGGCGTCGAGATCATGGGCTCCGAGGGCTACCTCGTCAACGAGTTCATCGCGGCGCAGACCAACCACCGCACCGACCGCTGGGGCGGCGCTTACGAGAACCGGATGCGGTTCCCGGTCGAGATCGTCCGACGGGTGCGCGAGGCGGTCGGCGAGGACTTCATCGTCGTCTACCGGCTGTCCATGCTGGACCTGGTGCCCGGCGGATCGACCCTCGACGAGGTCGTCACCCTCGCCAGGGCCGTCGAGGCCGCCGGCGCGACCATCATCAACACCGGCATCGGATGGCACGAGGCGCGTATCCCCACCATCGCCACCTCGGTGCCGCGCGGCGCCTACACCTGGGTGACGAAGAAGCTGATGGGCGCGGTCTCCGTGCCCCTCGTCACCACCAACCGCATCAACACCCCCGAAGTGGCCGAGCAGTTGCTCGCCGACGGCTGCGCGGACATGGTGTCGATGGCCCGCCCGATGCTCGCCGACCCCGACTTCGTCAACAAGGCCGCGGCGGGCACGCCCGAGGCGATCAACACCTGCATCGGCTGCAACCAGGCCTGCCTGGACCACACCTTCAGCGGCAGGATCACCTCCTGTCTGGTCAACCCGCGCGCCTGTCACGAGACCGAGCTGGTCCTCGCCCCGACCCGGCTGCGCAAGCGGGTCGCCGTGGTGGGCGCGGGCCCGGCCGGTCTGGCATGCGCGGTGAGCGCGGCCGAACGCGGCCACGACGTCACGCTCTTCGACGCCGCGAGCGAGATCGGCGGCCAGCTCAACGTGGCCCGCAGGGTCCCCGGCAAGCAGGAGTTCGACGAGACGCTGCGCTACTTCCGCCACCAGCTCGACGCCCACGGCGTCGACGTGCGACTGGACACGTTCGTCGCCGCCGAGGACGTCGCCGGTTACGACGAGGTCGTCGTCGCCACCGGCGTAAGCCCCCGCACCCCCGACATCCCCGGGGCCGACCACCCGAGCGTCGTCGGCTACCTCGACGTGCTGCGCGACGGCGCGCCCGTCGGCGACCGCGTCGCGATCCTCGGGGCGGGCGGCATCGGCTTCGACGTCGCCGAGTTCCTCACCGACGGCGGCGGCAAGACGAGCGAGGACCCCGCGGCCTACTTCCGTCAGTGGGGTGTGGACATGGACTACCAGGGGCCCGGCGGTCTCGCCGCCCCCGAGCGGGCCGTCCCGCCGCGCACCGTCCACCTCCTGCAGCGCAAGACCAGCAAGGTCGGCGCGGGCCTCGGCAAGACCACCGGCTGGATCCACCGCACCGAGCTCAAGCACCGGGGCGTCACCATGGTCCCGGGCGTGCGCTACGACCGGATCGACGACGCCGGGCTGCACGTCACCGTGGGCGGGCAGAGCACGGTCCTGGAGGTCGACACCGTCGTCCTGTGCACCGGCCAGGACCCGCGCCGCGACCTCTACCACGCGCTGGTCGCCGCAGGCCGCAGCGTGCACCTCATCGGCGGCGCGGACGTGGCCGCCGAGCTGGACGCCAAGCGCGCCGTCCAGCAGGGCACCGAGCTGGCGGCGGCGCTGTAGGCCGGCCACGCGGAGCCGTCCGGGACCGTCCCTAGGATGACTGCATGTCACTGCCGCACGCGATCCTCACCGCCCTCCTCGAGCGGCCCTCCTCGTCGGGGCTGGATCTGACCCGCCGGTTCGACAAGTCGATCGGCTACTTCTGGTCGGCCACGCACCAGCAGATCTATCGCGAGCTGGGACGGCTGGAGGCCGAGGGGCACATCCGGGCCCTGCCCGCGGAGCAGCCGGCCCGCGGGCAGAAGAAGGCCTACGAGGTCCTGCCCGCCGGTCGTGCCGAACTCGCCCGGTGGACGGCCGCCGCGCAGGACCCGAAGCCGCACCGCGACGCCCTGTTGCTGCGGCTGCGGGCCGCGGCCGTCGTCGGCACCGCCGGTCTCGACGCCGACCTGCGCCGGCATCTCGACCTGCACCGGCGGCAGCTGGCCGAGTACCGGGAGATCGAGCAGCGTGACTTCCCGGCCGGCGACGACAGCGCGCAGGCCAGGCTGCAGCACCTGGTCCTGCGCGCGGGCATCGAGCTGGAGACCTTCTGGACGCAGTGGCTCACCGAGGCTCTGGCGAACCTGCCCGTCGTGGAGGGCGAGCCCGGCTGAGTCCCGTTTCGCAGAAGGCCCGGGACTACAGCCGGTAGGGCTTCGAGCGCCGGCGCAGGAACCAGGCCGCTCCGATGACGCCGGCCCCCACCAGCGCCCCGCCCACCGCCATGGTGACGGGGCCGTAGTCACGGGCCGCACCGCCGAGGCCGCCCATGACGCCGCGCGAGGGCGAGGTCGTCGGGGTGGGCGCCGGCGTGGACGGCGTCGAGACGATCACGGACTGGGTGCCCGCGGTGCTGCCGTTGGAGCACATGACCACAACGGTGTAGGTGCCCGGGGAGACCGCCGACCACGCGGCCGACTGGCTCGCGGCCGTCCCGGACAGGGCCACCTGACGCCCCTGGGCGAAGCTCCCCTGGCCGCTGGTGAGCAGCGCCGCGGTGCCCCAGCTGCCGTTGATCTGGGTGCAGGCGCTGGTCACCACCGACACCGTGGAGCCGGTGGTGCTGACCGAGATGCCCGACGCCCGGGCGGCGGCGGGACCGGCGGCCAGGGCGAGCGGCAGCGCGGCGGCGACCGCCACGCCCAGTCCTGAGCTGACGAACAGACGGGAAATGCGCATGGGATGTCCTCCGGCGGCGGCACGGTTGGCGGTACATCCCTTGCGCCGCCGAGGATCGGGTTCGTCCGTGCTGCCTCAGAGGCAGCCAACGCCGCCCCGCGCCGCCCCGCACGCGGACCGCCGCCGAGCAGGTGAGGGACTCCTTCGGACGGGCCAACGACGGCACGGCCCGGGGTGTCTCACGACCCGGGGCCCGTCGTCACCGTCCGCTCCGCCGAGAACGCGCCCCAGCTTCCGTCCGGCAGTCGGGCCCGCAGCCGCACCCGGTGCGCGACCCCGGCCCTCCCGCCGGCGTAGAAGCTGTACGCCGCCGTCCCCCGCGGCGGGGTCCCGCCCCACACCAGCGAGGTGGCGGGCTGCCCGTCGAGCTGGATCCGGTACTCCGTGACCACGCCGTCCACGCGGGGCGGCGTCCAGGACAGGTCGATGTAGTAGCCGCCGTCGGCGCCCCGGTGACCGGTCGCCCGGAAGTCGACGGGCGCCGTGTCCGTCCCCTCGTCGTCCCCCTTCGCCGTGGTGATCCGCACCGCCGGTCCCGCGGGCGAGAGGTTGTCGGCCGCGTCCCGGGCCCGCACCGTCAACGCGTAACTCGTGCCCGGCCGCAGCCCCGTGACGACGGTCGCCGTCTGCGCCGCTCCGACACTGTGGATCTTCGCGTCGCCCCGGTAGACCTCGTACGAGACCACCTTCCGGTCGTCCGTGGAGGGCGACCAGGACAGCTGGACGGCCCGGCTCCCGGCGGCCCGGCCGGTCACCCCGCCCGGCGCGGTCGGCGCCGAGCGGTCCGCCGCGCCGGCCGCCGGAGTGGTGGCCCGTACCTCCCGGCCGGGCGGTCCGAGCCGGCCCCGCGCGTCACGGGCCCGCACGGTGAAGACGTATGCGGTGGACGGGGCGAGGCGGACGACGTCCAGCATGTGCGCCGAGCCGGGCGCCTCCCCGGCCTTCTCCGCGCCCAGGTACACCTCGTACGCGCTGATTCCGGCCTCCGCCGCGACCGCGTTCCACATGACGTGGACGCTCGTCGCGCTGCCGGCCGCGGCCGTCACTCCCGTCGGAGCGCCGGGCGCCCGGCCGTCGTCGTCGGCCGCGCCGACGGCGCAGCCGCCCGACAGGGCCGACACCAGCGCGCATCCGGTCACCCACAGCACAACACGTCGCACGGCGTCGCCTCCCGGCCCGGCACGGCGGCAATGGTCCGGACCAATATGGCGCGGTGGTGCGAGCACATCAAGAGGGCGTGCGAGCACATCAAGAGGGCGGGGCGGGCGGCCGTCCGCCGCCGCTCGGAACGTCCGCTCGCGTGCGGTGCGTCCGCCGAGGCCCGTGCCGGCCGAACTCTCCCTGAGACCGGACGAGTTCACCTCGGCGGCGCGGCCCGTCGCCGTCGCCGTCCCCGCACCGGCGCGGTGGCCCGGGGTCCGGAACCGCAGCACGGCGCGGGGGCCCCTGGCCCCTCCCGTTGCGCTGTCGGTCCGTCAGCAGCGGTCCCCGTACGGCCCTCTCGGAGTGGCCGCGCGCTCCGGCGGACACCAGATTGTTCCGAGTGCCCGTCAAAGTGCGTCCGTCCACGCCCCCACGAGAGGGTTCCGAACCGTGCGCGTCCAGTCGCTGACACTGGCCGTGGCAGGCCTCGCCCTGCTGGCCCCGACCACCCCGCCCGCCGCCGTGCGGCCGTCCGCGGGCGCCCCCGGGGCCCCGGCGGCGCACCAGGAGGGCTCGGTCCGCGCTGCCGACCTGCTGTCCCGGGTCCGCGACTGCACGCCCGTCTCCCGAGGCCGCTACCGCACGGACGACGGCACACCCGCCACGATCCCGGTCTGCGGCACCGACGAGGCGGTCTTCTGGACCGCCGACATGGACATCGACTGCGACGGCCGTCCGGGCCCGCAGTGCAACAGCCGCACCGATCCGCTGTTCTCCGCCGCCACGGCCTTCCAGCAGTCCGACGGCCGCTATCTCAGCGCCGAGTCCCTGCCCTACATCGTGGTACCGGGCGCGAGCGAGGTCTGGGACCACCGCGACCACGGGGTGCGCGGCGGATCCGTCGCCGCCGTCGTCTACCGGGACCGGGTGGCGTACGCGGTGGTCGGCGACACCGGACCGCGCGAGATCATCGGCGAGGCCTCGTACGCCGCCGCCGAGGCGCTCGGCATCCGCCCCGACCCGCGTGGGGGCGGCGCGCCGTCCGGCGTCACGTACATCGTGTTCAAGAACTCCAGGGCGACCCCCATCGAGAGCCACGCGTCCGCCGTGGCGGTCGGGGAGCGGCTCGCCCGGCAGTTCGCGCAGGCGGCGGACGCGAGCCCGGACGGATCGCCGCTGCTCCCGGAGCGGGACGGCGAGGAGGGCGCGGACGGCACGACGTCCGTCCGGCCGCCGGGCTGGGAGGAGGACTGGGGCCCGTCCGACGACGCCGAGGGGGACGGGAAGGGCGGGACCGGCAAGCGGGACGAGGAGCACGGCGCCGGCAAGGGGGACGAGGAGGGCCGGTCGGGGGAGTGAGCGGCCGGGGGGCGGGCCGTCGGCACGGCCCGCCCCGCTCGACTCGCCGGTGTCACACCTTCCGGTACGTGTACGCGTCCGCGGCCGCCGCCTCCACCGCGTCGAGGTCGCCGCCCGCCGCCGCCGTGACGACCGCGGCCACCGCGCCCTCGACGAACGGGGCGTCCACCAGGCGCGCCGTGTCCGGCAGTTCGTCGCCCTCGGCGAGCAGTGCCTTGACCGTGAGGACGGCGCTGCCCAGATCGGCGAGGACGGCGACCCCGGCGCCCCGGTCGACCGACGCGGCGGCGGCGCAGATCAGCTCGGCGCTGGTGCCCAGCCCTCCGCCCTCCGTGCCGCCCGCCGCGGCGACCGGGACGGCCGCGCCGCCGCCCGTGAGCCCTCGCGCCAGCTCGGCCACGGCCGCGGCCACCTCCGCGCTGTGCGAGACCAGTACGACGCCCACCGTCTTGTCGTCGCTCATCGTCGCCTCACTCCCCGCCGGCCGTGCAGAGGGCGGCGACGAGCAGCGCCGCCGAGGTGGCCCCCGGATCCTGATGGCCGATGCTTCGCTCGCCCAGATAGCTGGCCCGGCCCTTGCGCGCCTGCAGCGGCGTCGTCGCCTCGGCCCCCTGCCCGGCGGCCGCCCGGGCGGCGTCGAAGCCCTCGGTGAGAGCGTCGACGGCCGGCACCAGCGCGTCGATCATGGTCTTGTCGCCGGGCGCGGCGCCGCCGAGTGCCATGACGGCGTCGACGCCCGCGCGCAACGCCTCGGCGAACTGTTGTTCGTCGACCTCGGCGGTGTCCCCGAGAGCCTTGCCGGTACGGCGCAGCAAGGTGCCGTAGAGGGGCCCGGAGGCGCCGCCGACCGTCGAGATCAGCTGCCGTCCCGCCAGGATCAGGACGGCGCCCGGTGTCTGGGGCGCCTCCTTCTCCAGCGCCGCGGTCACGGCGGTGAAGCCGCGCCGCAGGTTGCTGCCGTGGTCGGCGTCCCCGATCGGCGAGTCGAGGGCGGTGAGCCGGTCCGCCTCGCGGTCGACGGACGCGGCGGTCGCCGTCATCCAACGGCGGAAGAAGTCGGCGTCGAGCACAGGATCTCCTTGCGTGGTCGGTGTCTGCCGGACTGCTGTCTCCGCCTCACACGCCCCAGCGCAGCCCCGGGGTCCTGACCGGGGCGTCCCACAGCTGCAGCAGTTCCTCGTCGACCTGGCACAGGGTGACCGAGGCGCCCGCCATGTCGAGGGACGTCACATAGTTGCCGACGAGCGTACGGGCGACCGGCACCCCGCGCTGGGACAGCACGCGCTGCACCTCGGCGTTGAAGCCGTACAGCTCCAGCAGCGGTGTCGCGCCCATGCCGTTGACCAGCAGCAGGACGGGGTTACGGGGCGTGAAGTCGTCCAGGATCGCCTGGACGGCGAAGTCCGCGATCTCACCGGACGTCATCATCGCCCGCCGCTCCCGGCCCGGCTCGCCGTGGATGCCGACGCCCAGCTCCAGCTCGCCGGGCGGCAGCTCGAAGGTCGGGCTGCCCTTGGCCGGCGTCGTGCAGGCGCTGAGCGCCACGCCGAAGCTGCGCGAGTTCTCGTTGACCTGCCGGGCGAGCGCCTCGACCTGCTCCAGCGGCCGGCCCTCCTCGGCGGCGGCGCCCGCGATCTTCTCCACGAAGAGCGTCGCGCCGGTGCCGCGCCGCCCCGCCGTGTAGAGACTGTCGGTCACCGCCACGTCGTCGTTGATCAGCACCTTCGCGATCCGGATGCCCTCGTCCTCGGCGAGCTCGGCGGCCATGTCGAAGTTCAGCACGTCGCCGGTGTAGTTCTTCACGATGAACAGCACGCCGGCCCCGCTGTCCACGGCCGCCGCCGCGCGCAGCATCTGATCGGGAACCGGCGAGGTGAACACCTCGCCCGGGCAGGCCGCCGAGAGCATCCCGGGTCCGACGAACCCGCCGTGCAGCGGCTCGTGCCCGGAACCACCGCCCGACACCAGCGCGACCTTCCCGGCCACCGGCGCGTCCCGCCGCACGATCACCCGGTTCTCGACGTCGACCGTCAGCTCGGGATGGGCGGCCGCCATACCGCGCAGCGCGTCCGCGACCACGTTCTCCGCAACGTTGATCAGCATCCTCATGGATACCTCCAGGTGGGCTAGCAGGTGAGTCCCTGCTTCCATTCTGCCGGTCCGACCGGCGTCGAGCCGATGTCATGGCGAACGGCGCCGGCCCGTCGGCGGATTTCGGTCCGGGAGCAGCCGGCCCTCCTCGGCCGGACCGCGCTGGGCGGGCGCCGCGGCCTGTCTCCCGGGTGCGGCCGGGGCCGTCGCGTCGTCGGCCGTGGGGCGCAGGCACTCGATGAGGTAGTCGCCGGTGTCGGGGTCGAGGGTCACGCCGTGGGTCTCGCTGCGGAAGCCGGGGAAACGGCGGTCGAAGGACTCCAGGGCGCCGAGATAGCGCAGCAGCGGGCCGTCGGGATCGCCGACGCTCTCGCCGGGCATCAGGACGGGGATGCCCGGCGGCGTGACGGTGACCATGGCGGCGGCCACCTGGCCGGCCGCGTCGGCCAACCTGACGCGGTGGGTGCCGCCGCGCACCAGCCGCTGGTAGCACAGCTGCGGGGGCGCGACCGGCTCCGGCAGCTCCTGGAACGCCGTGTCCAGCAGGTCGACGAGGCGGGCCGTGCGCAGGTGGTCGTGCATCTCCTGGCACAGGTCGCGCAGGGTCAGGCCGGCGTACCGCCGGGGGTGCTCGGCGACCAGCGCGGGCAGCACCCCGTCGAGCGGGGCGTCCTGGTCGTAGAGGGCCTTGAAGTCCATCAGGGCGTCGAGGAGCGTGCCCCACTTGCCCTTCGTGATGCCCATGGAGAACAGCACCAGCGTGGTGTAGCTGTCGGTCTTCTCCACCACGATGTTCCGTGCGGAGAGGTAGGCGGTGAGCACCCGTGCCGGGATGCCCCGGTCGGCAGTCTCCCCGGTCGCGTCGACGCCCGGGCAGGTCAGGGTGACCTTGATCGGGTCGAGCATGCAGTAGCCGTCCGTCAGCCCGGGGAACCCGTGCCAGTCGGCGCCGGGCTCCAGATGCCAGCACGACGGCTCGGTGCGCAGCAGGTCGGGCGACGCCTCCTCGAACGGCAGACGGACGCCGGTGGCCGGATCGGTGACCGTCTCGGGCTGCCACACCCCGAAGAACCACGGCGGCCGGTCGTCGGCCTCCTCGATGCGGCGCCGGAGGCGGACCGTCTCCTGACGGAACCGGACCGCCTCCGCCACCGCCTCGTCGATCAGCCAGCGACCCTGCGGCCCGTCCATCATCGCCGTCGCCACGTCCAGGGAGGCGATCATCGGGTAGAGGGGGGAGGTGGTGCCGTGCATCATCAACGCCTCGTTGAACCGGTCGTGTTCGACGGGCGCCCGGGGCGCGGACCGCACGTGCACCATGGCGCTCTGCGAGAGCGCCGCCAGCAGTTTGTGCGTGGACTGCGTCGAGAAGACCGTCGGCCGGTCCGGGCCGGGGAACGCCTCCTCGTCCACCGACATGCCGTAGCGGCCCGCGTAGAGCGGATGGAACCGCGCGTAGGCGAACCACGCCTCGTCGAAGTGCAGCCGGGGCGTGCTCGCGGCGAGCGCCCGGGCCGCCGCCGAGGCGTCGTAACACAGGCCGTCGTAGGTGGAGTTGGTGAAGACCGCGTAGCGGGCGTCCGGCGAAAGGGCGTCGCCGGTCAGCGGGTTCGCCGCGATGCGGGCCGCGACGGAGTCCGCCGTGAGCTCGGCCGGGGGAAGCGGCCCGGCCAGCCCGTAGCCGTTGCGGGTGGGGACGAGGTAGACGGGGCGTGCGCCGGAGACGACCAGGCCGTGCAGTACCGACTTGTGGCAGTTGCGGTCCACCAGCGCGATCTCGTCCCGGGTGACGCTGAAGTGGCCGACCACCCGGTTGCAGGTGCTGTCCCCGTGCAGCACGAAGTAGGTGAGGTCGGAGCCGAAGACGCGGGCGGCGTTGCGCTCCGCCTCGCCGATCGGACCGGTGTGCTCGAACAGCGAGCCGAGTTCGCCGACCGAGATCGACAGGTCGCTGCGCAGCAGCCGTTCCCCGAAGTAGTCGTGGAAGGCCCGCCCCGCGGGCGACTTCAGCAGAGCGACGCCGCCGGAGTGGGCCGGGGTGTGCCAGGAGTACTCGTGCGCGTCGTCGAAGCGGCGCAGCGCTCGGAAGAAGGGCGGCAGGACGGCTTCCCGGTAGGCGACCGCCGCGGTGGTGATCCGGCCCGCGATGAACCCGGGGGTGTCCTCCAGCGGCCACACGTAGCCCACGACCGACTCGGACACCCACAGCGGCAGGTCCCGTACGCCGTCGTCGCTCATGACGAGGAAGACCGGCAGGTCCCGGAACCGCCGGCCGATCGCCCGCAGCACGCCGGCGCCGCCGGACTCGCTCCCGGCGGCGGCCGTCCGCCCCGGAAGCTCCCAGGCGACCAGCGCCGCGGTCAGCCCCGCCTCCGTCCGCAGGACCGCCTCCGCGTCGCGGGCGTCGACCGCCCAGCGGACCTCGAACCCCCGCGCCTCGATCGCGTCGCGGATGCGCACCAACTGCTCGGCGCCGGCGCCCTCGTCGCGCGGACGCTCCGGTACCGCCACCAGAACCCTGCTGTCCGCCATGCGGTTTCTCCCTCCCGGCGGCGGCATGCCGCGCCCGGCCAGTCTCCGAGCCGTCCGGGACACGGGTACGGCCGTACGGCGGCAAACCACCCGCAGGACGGAAACGCCGCGCACCACGGCTGACCGCGAGCGCCGACCCGCCCGAGGCGGGGGAGGAACCTCGCCGGGGCCCTGTTCGGGGGCCCTTGTGCGGGGCGGTCCGGTGTCAGCCGGCGGGAGTGTGGAGAAGGCCGTTGATGAGGACGTTCAGGCCCCAGGCGTCCCGGTCGCCGGGCGAGAGCAGTGCCTCGCGCAGTGAGGTGACCATCGGGTAGCGGTCCGCGGGCAGGGAGGCGTAACGGCGGTCGGCCGCGGCGACGACGTTCTCCTCACCCGTCGCCTGGCGGTTGCGGACGCTCTGCTCGGCGGCGGCCGCGGCGATGTGCAGATAGAGCAGGTCGACCGCCCAGGCGGCGGTGATGTCGTCGAGGCCGCCCTGCTTGAGCAGCGCGAGCATGCGGTCCAGGACCAGCAGGGCGTGCTCGCCGGTGGGGATGGCCCCGAGGGCGACGGCGGCCAGGCCCTCGTGACGGCTCATGGCCTCGATCGCGGCGCCGGCCAGGGCTTGGAGCCCTTCCTGCCAGGAACCGTCGTCGGCGTCGTCCGGGGGGAGGGGCACCTGGGCGAGGGCCGCGTCGAGCATGGCGGCCATGAGGTCGTCGCGGTTGGCCACGTAGACGTAGAGCGAGGCGGGGCCGGTGTCCAGCTCCTTGGCGACGCGACGCATGGTCAGCGCGTCCAGTCCGTCGCGATCGAGGATCCGCAGACCGGTCCGCACGACGGCGTCACGGCTGAGGGGGGCCTTGGCGGGCCGCGCGCGGCGGCTGATCGGCTGCGAGCTCATGGGGGAGAGCGTAGCCCTGGGCGAACGATGTTTGGAACGAACGATGTTTGACACGAACGGTGTTCGCTCCCTACGGTGGAAGAGCGTCGCCGAACGGTGTTCGTCACGAACATGATGCGATTCGGGCTGCTTCCGGCCTGCCGCGGGCGCTCCGCACATCACACCTCTGACCAGCAGAAAGACCTACGTCACCATGATTCTGATCACCGGCGGCCGCGGAGCGGTCGCCGCCCGCCTCACCACGCTGCTGCACGACGCCGGCCTGTCGGTCAGGCTCGGCTCCGCCCGCCCCGACGAGCTCTCACCCCCCGCGGGCGTGCCCACCGTCCGACTGGACCTCACCGACCCGGACTGTTTCCCGGCCGCACTGGCCGGCGTGACGTCCGTGTTCCTCTACGCCAGTTCGGACCGCATCACGGACTTCGTCCACCACGCCCACGCGGCCGGGGTCGAACACGTCGTGCTGCTGTCCTCCGCCGGCGTGCTCGGACCCGACGCCGGGAACGACCCCCTCGCCAGGTCCCACCTCGACGTCGAGAACGCCCTGCTCGCCTCGCCGATCACCACCACGATCCTGCGACCGGGCTCCTTCGCCTCCAACGCCTCGGCCTGGGCCTGGCCCGTGAAGGCCGGCCGGCCGATCAGCCTGCCCTTCCCCGACGCCCACACCGACCCCGTGCACGAGGCGGACCTCGCCGAAGCCGCCCACGCCGTCCTCGTCGACCCCCGCCACCACGGGGGCCGCTTCACCCTCAGCGGCCCCCGGTCGCTGACCTTCACCGAGCAGATCGACCAGCTCGCGACCGTCATCGGCCGTCCCGTCGCGACCCAGCGGGTCACCCGGGAGGAGTGGAAGCGGGAGATGGCCGACTACGTTCCCGGCGTGTACGCCGACGCCCTCCTGAACTGGTGGGAGTCGAACGACGGCAAGCCCGTCGCCCTCACCTCCGCCGTCGAGGAACTCACCGGCCACCCCGCCCGCCCCTTCACCGTCTGGGCGGCCGACCACGCCGCCGACTTCACCACCGCGTGACCCGGCGGGAGCGTCGTGGCCGGTCCTTGGCCCGTCCCGCCCGGCGCCACCGGTCGACGGCCGCGGCCACCGGCCGACGGGCGCGGCCCGGGAAGGCGACGCCCTAACGGCTCGGCGCGTCCAGTCCCGGCGACGTGTCCGGGTCCGGGTTGAACACCGGGTGGTAGCTCTCCGGCGGCGCGAGGTACGCGGCGGGCAGGCCGCCGGTGTCGACGACGATCTGGTCCACGGCGATCCCCGGGTCGACCATGAAGACCCGCAGGACGTGCTCGCCGGGCTCGGCGACGGTCACCGACGCGGTCAGCTTCTCCACTCCTTCCTCGACGTTGCGCGCCCAGGCGTCACCGCGGTTGCCGGTGGCCACGGACTGCCCCGACAGGAGCGCGGGCGGCTGGTCGTCCAGGGCGACGGCGAGCCGCCGCGCGCCCCGCTCGTCCAGCGAGGGCAGCCGGAAGACGGTGACCGGGAACGTCCCGGTGCTGGTGAAGCGCACCCGGTAGCGCAGCTCCGGCGCACGGGTGGCGAGGTCGGCGGTCACCGGGGCCGCCGTCGACGGCGCGGCCTCCACCGCGGCCGCGCCACGGCCGAGCCCGCGCACCGTTCGCCAGCGAGCCCCGCCGCGCGCCACCCGGCGCTCGGTGTGCACGGCGTCGATCGACACCCAGCCGTTCGCCTCGACGAACCCGCGCGCCCGCAGACGCGCCCGCTGACCGTCGTGGACGACCGTCAGCGGCACCTCGAAACGCTCGTCACCGCTGGCGAACGCGACCGTGACGGCGTGTGTGCCCTCCGGCGCGGCGGGCCAGTCGATCTCGATCCACACCCGGGTCTGCTCGGTGAGCGAGCCGCCCGCCGTGCTCAACCGGACCCAGGGCCGGTCCGCCTCGGCCACCCAGGAAAGCGGGAGGAAACCGGTGTTGAAAACGTCCACGAAACGCCGGTCCCGGGTCACGGAGGAGAACGGCAGCGGCCGTGCGGCGCCGACCTCGTTCCCCTCGGCGGCGATCCCCAGCCCGGACGTCTCCCGCCGGACGACCCGGGTGACCGCCGGACGGCCCGGCGCCTTCGGGATCTGGGAGGGGTACGGATTGATGTAGCCGTTCCACTTCCCGCCCGCCACCTCGGTGTTGTACCGCTGGGTCAGCGCCGCCTCCTGGGCGTGCGCCGCCTCGGCGAGGTCCGCGAAGCGGTTGGTCCCGGCGCCGCGCCCCTGCCGTGCCGCCAGGGCGTTGCGGTCCGCCCAGTAGTACTTCAGGTTCATCAGGTACGCGCCGTGCACCGGATAGTGGACGAGTTCGAAGAAGGCGTCCCGCAGGGCCGCGGGGAGTTCGTCCCCGAGCGCCGCGGTCCGTCGCAGCAGACGGTCGTAGGCGGCCATGCGGCGTCCCGCCTCGTCGCCGTGGTGGACCACGGAGAAGACGCCGCGGTCGATGAACTCCGGGCGCCGCTCCGCCGCGAGCCGGTAGTACTCGGTGCGGATCGAGGTGATCTCCCGGCCGTACCGCAGCCCGAACTGCCGCCCGTACCACTCCGCGAGGAAGCCCTCGACGTCCTCGGCCGTCCACCGGTCCACGTCCCAGGCCATGTCCATGGAGAAGGACAGGCCCGTCTCGATCGACTTCAGGTCGCCGACGTTGAAGATCCACATCCGGTCGGCCCGGTGCTCGTACACCCTGCGCAACTCCTGCCACACCTTGGCCAGTTGCGTCGTGTCCAGCCAGAGATAGCTGCGCGGACGGCCCCAGTAGGAGAGGTGGTAGTAGATGCCGTTGCCGCCCGGACGGGCGCGCTCCGCCTCGGTCGGCAGCTGGCGCATGTTGCCGTGGTTGTCGTCCGGCCAGATCAGCGTGACGTCGTCGGGCACCCGGACGCCCGCGTTGTACAGGTCCAGCACCTCCTTGTACGGGATGAAGATCTGCGGCTCGGCCGCCGTTCCGACCTCCTCCGCGAGGATCCGGCGCTGGTCGGCGATGATGTCGTTCATCACCGCCACCTTCTCCGGGATCGTGGTGGCGTTCTTCGTCTCCAGCGCGCTGTCGTGCAGCCCGCGCATGCCGAGCGTCCAGCTGCTCTCGTAGGCCGCGTTCTCCCGGGCCCGCGCCCGCCAGTAGTCGGAGATCACCGCCGGGTTCACCGTGTAGTCGTAGACCGGCGGTGTGCCGTCCGCGCCCCGGTGGTCCTCGGCCCACGGGGCCCACTCGTGGACGCCGTTGCGCAGCAGGGCCTCCGGATGGCTGGAGCCGACCACGATGCCGTACCGGTCGGCCAGTTCGGGGTTCTCCCGGTACTTGTTGAAGAAGTCGGAGTACGGATGCATGGCCGGCCAGAGGTAGTTGGCCTTCAGTCGGAGCAGCAGCTCGAAGAGGCGCTCGTACGTCCGCGGACCGATGTTCTTGTCCGGCTCCTGCGTGCGGTGCGACCAAGTGGTCAGGTTCTGCTCGTCGTTGATGAAGACGCCCCGGTAGCGGACCGACGGTTCGGGGCGCACGAAGGGCCCCGCGGGCACGGCGACCGCGTCCCGCCGCTCGACGGGCACGTCGGCCCACCAGTACCAGGGCGAGACCCCGATGCGCTCCGAGGTGTCGTAGATCCCGTAGACCGTGCCGCGCGGGTCGCTGCCGGCGATCACCAGGGCGCGGTCCACCCCGGGCGCGGGACGCTCGACCACCTGGGTCACGGACGCCTCCCGGCGTCCCGTCACCCGCCGCACGCCGAGCCGCTCGTGCGCGACGAGACGGTCCAGGACCGGGCTCGAGTCGAGCGTGCCGACCACGATCAGTGCCGTGGCCCGTTCCGGCAGGGTGCGCCGCAGGGCGGGCCGGACCCCGGTGACCCGTTCCACGTCGGCCTGCAGGTCGCCGGCCGCGCGCAGCACGGCGGGGTCCGCGCCCGCGTCCACGAACACGTCGACGGCGACACCGTTCCGCACCAGGTCGAAGTCGGGCCGGGCGGAGGCCGGAGCGCCCTCGGCGGCCCGGGCGGCCGAGGGGGACGTCGCCGGCAGCAGCGGGGCCACTCCGACGGCCGTCAAGCCCCGCAGAAACGCCTTTCGGCTCCATGGCTGCGAGGTGTCCTGTGGTGCGGTGTGCGACATCGACGCTCCCGACTAGACACTGGCATGACCATGCTAGAAAGCGCTTTCCCCGGCACTCTAAGCCAGCGCGGACGCCGACGTCCATATCCGTGCGGCGCGGGCCGACGGTGGGGTCCGCGCGTGGCCGGCTTCGGGCGGGCGGGGTTGTTATGACCGCCGTCATGACGGATGCTGCCTCTCGGCGTCCGGGTCAGTGCCCGGAGCCGCGTCCCGGTCGGCGTCCGGGTCCGTGCCCGGCGCGGCGTCCGTGTCTGTGCCCGGCGCGGCGTCCGTGTCTGTGCCCGAGCGGGCCGACCCGCCGCGCGACGCGGGCTCACGCCGAAGCGGAACGGCCGGGACATTGGGGCCGGAAGCCGGAAGCCGGAAGCCGGAGCTGGAGCCCGGAGCAGGAGCAGGAAGCCGGAGCCGGGGGCCGGAGCGGGGGGCCGGAGGCGCAAGTCGAGATGCAGATGCAGATACAGACGCGGATGAAGATGCAGCCGCCGACCGGTCGGGAGGACTGGGTGAACGACACCGTCGCACGGGCGATGTGGGAGAGGTTCGAACCGGTCCATCAGTTGGTGTACTTCGCGCCCGAGGTGCGCGCCGCCGCAGACGGCCTCGGGATGAGGGGCTACTGGATGGGCTACTTCGCCCTCCGTGCGGCGCCCCTCGGGCCCGCCCCCGCGGCCGTCGTCACCAGCTGTTTCTACGTGTTTCACCCCGACCGCGTGGCGCGCGCCCTGCCGGACGCCTGGCATGCGGCGACGTCCCAGGACGTGCTGACGGCGCGTGAGCGGGCGGTGGACGCCGCCATGACGGCCCTCTACGGGCCGGCGGTCGTGGGCTCGCCCGAGATGGCCGAGGCCGCGGAACTCGCCTGGGAGGCGGCGCGGGCGGCGGACACCGCGGGGCGCGTGCTCGGGGCGGCCAACCAGGCGCTGCCCCGCCCGGAACAGCCGCACGTCAGGCTGTGGCAGGCGCTGACCACCCTGCGCGAACACCGCGGCGACGGCCATGTCGCGGCTCTCGTCGCCCGCCGTCTGGGGCCGGTCGGGGCCATGGTGCTCAAGTGTGCGACGGGTGAGGCGGACGCGGAGTTCCAGCGGCAGACCCGCAGGTGGGACATGGCGGCCTGGCATGCGGCGCAGAGGGAACTCCGCGAGCGTGGCTGGCTCGACGAGGACGCACGTCTCACCGAAGCCGGAGCGGCCGCCCGGGCCGGGGTGGAGGCCGACACGGACGCGGCCGCCGTCACGCCGTGGACGACCCTGGGGTCCGCCGCCACCGCCCGCCTCGCCCATCTGCTCGAGCCGCTCGCCCGCACCGTCCTGGACTCGGGGATCGTCCCGGGCGGCAATCCGGCCGGCCTCACGGGCGCGTTCGACGGCGGCGTCATGGACGGGTCGCCCAGCGGGGAGCCGAGCGGGCGGCCCGCTGCCGCGAGGTGACTGTCCGGCCGACGCGGACGGCCGGGCATCAGGGGCGTGAGGCGCATGAGGGGCGCGAGGCACCCGCGGTGGGGCCGGGCGGCGCCTGCGGTGGCGGCGCGTGAGCGGGCGGTGTGCGCGCCCCCGTCGGCGGGGCGATGTCCCGCCGGCCCCGCTTCGTCGAAGCGTTCGGGGCGACAGCGCGGGCCTGCCGTCAGTAGGCTCGCGGCATGCGGATCTCCGTCTCCTCGGACATGGACGAACCAGTCGCCCGCGCCCTCGTCGCGGAGCTGCGCGGCCGCGGGCACGACGTGGTGCCGCACGGCGCGCTGCGCTCCGGCGACGACCCCCGGTGGGCGATCTGCTCCGCGGCGGCGGCGCGTGACGTGGCCGACGGGACCTCCGAGCAGGCGGTCGTGTGCTGCTGGACCGGCACGGGCGCGTCCATCGCCGCGAACAAGGTCGCCGGCGTCCGGGCCGCCCTGTGCACGGACGCGTGCACGGCCGAGGGCGCCCGGCGCTGGAACGACGCCAACGTCCTCGCGCTCAGCCTGCGTCTGACCTCCGAGCCGCTGCTCAAGGAGATCCTGGACGCGTGGTTCGCGGCCGAGGCCGGCCACGACGCCGAGGACCGGCAGAACCTCGCGCACGTCGCCGCACTCGACGCGTCAGGTGCGCGACGCACGGCAGGTGCGTCAGGTGCGCCCCGCGCGGCGGGTGCTTCACACGGGCCGGGCGCGTCGGACGTCTCCCGCCCGGTCTCCGCCCCCGCCCCCGCCCCCGACGCCTTCGGCGTGGGCGGGGCGCACTCGGGACCGTAGGATCTGCGCCCCCATACGGACGGCTTCGCGGTTTCGCTGCTCCGTATGGGTCGCTCGGCCGTGTGGGGTACCCGGCCGACGGGGAGGGAGGTCAGGTACGGACCGGCACGCACCTCCGAGCGAACCCGATCGGGAAGGGAACCCGAGATGCCCGTCGACCCGCAAGCGACGTCCGCCCGGCTCACCGACGACGAACTCAGGACGCTGCACGCCCACTGGCGCGCCGCGAACTATCTGGCAGTCGGCCAGATCTACCTCATGGCCAACCCGCTGCTCACCGAGCCGCTGCGGCCGGAGCACGTCAAGCCGCGGCTGCTGGGCCACTGGGGCACCTCGCCCGGGTTGAACCTCGTGTACACGCACCTCAACCGCGTCATCCGCACCCGTGACCTGCACGCCCTGTGCATCTGGGGGCCCGGTCACGGCGGGCCGGCGGTGGTGGCGAACTCCTGGCTGGAGGGCTCCTACTCCGAGACCTATCCGGACGTCACCCAGGACGCGGCCGGCATGGCCCGGCTGTTCAGGCAGTTCTCCTTCCCCGGCGGCATCCCCAGCCACGTCGCCCCGGAGACCCCCGGCTCCATCCACGAGGGCGGCGAACTCGGCTACTCGCTCTCCCACGCCTACGGCGCCGCCTTCGACAACCCCGACCTGCTGGTCGCCTGCGTGATCGGCGACGGCGAGGCGGAGACCGGGCCGCTGGCCGCCTCCTGGCACTCCGACAAGTTCCTCGACCCGGTCCACGACGGCGCCGTCCTGCCGATCCTGCACCTCAACGGCTACAAGATCGCCAACCCGACGGTGCTCGCCCGCATCCCCGAGCCCGAGCTCGACGACCTGCTGCGCGGCTACGGCCACGACCCGATCCATGTCACCGGCGACGAGCCGAACGCCGTCCACCGCGCGATGGCGCAGGCCATGGACACCGCCCTGGACCGCATCGCCGCTCTCCAGCACGCCGCCCGCGAGGAGGGCTCCGGCGAACGCCCCCGCTGGCCGCTGATCGTGCTGCGCACCCCGAAGGGCTGGACCGGTCCGGCCCACGTCGACCGCGTGCCGGTCGAGGGGACCTGGCGCGCCCACCAGGTGCCGCTGTCCGCCGTCCGCGACAACCCCGAACACCTGCGGCAGCTGGAAGCGTGGCTGCGCTCCTACCGGCCGGAGGAGCTCTTCGACGAACGCGGCGCGCCCCGCCTCGACGTGCAGGCGTGGATTCCCGAAGGGGACCGCCGGCTCGGCGCCACCCCGCACGCCAACGGCGGGCTGCTGCTGCGCGAACTCCCGCTGCGCGACCTGGACGCGTACGCCGTCCCCGTGGACAAGCCGGGCGCCGCGCTGCACGAACCGACGTCCGTGCTCGGCGAGTTGCTCGAGGACCTGATGCGCTCCACCGCCGACCGGCGTGACTTCCGGCTCGTCGGCCCGGACGAGACCGCCTCCAACCGGCTCCAGGCCGTCTACGGCGCCACCGGCAAGGCCTGGCAGGCGCAGACCCTCCAGGTGGACGAGAACCTCGACCGGCACGGCCGGGTGATGGAGATCCTGTCCGAACACACCTGTCAGGGCTGGCTGGAGGGCTATCTGCTGACGGGCCGTCATGGCCTGTTCTCCTGCTACGAGGCGTTCGCGCACATCGTCGACTCGATGGTCAACCAGCACATCAAGTGGCTGCGCGTGACCCGCAGGCTGCCCTGGCGTGCGCCCGTCGCCTCCCTCAACTACCTGCTGACCTCGCACGTCTGGCGCCAGGACCACAACGGGTTCTCGCACCAGGACCCCGGGTTCGTGGACCACGTCCTCAACAAGAGTCCCGAGGTCGTGCGGGTCTATCTGCCGCCGGACGCCAACACCCTGCTGGCCGTGGCGGACCACGTGCTGCGCAGCCGCGACTACGTCAACGTCGTCGTGGCGGGAAAACAGCCCTGCTACGACTGGCTGACGATGGACCAGGCCCGCGCGCACTGCGCGCGCGGGGCCGGCGTGTGGGAGTGGGCCGGCACCGAGAACGGCGCCCGCGAACCCGACGTGGTCCTCGCCTGCGCGGGGGACGTGCCCACCCAGGAGGTGCTGGCCGCGGCCCAGTTGCTGCGCCGCCATCTGCCGGAGCTGGCGGTCCGCGTGGTCAACGTCGTGGACATCGCCCGGCTGCTGCCGAGCGGCGAACACCCGCACGGCATGGGCGACTTCGAGTACGACGGGCTGTTCACCGCAGACAAACCGGTGATCTTCGCCTACCACGGCTACCCGTGGCTGATCCACCGTCTCGCCTACCGCCGCACCGGACACCGGAACCTGCACGTGCGCGGCTACAAGGAGATCGGCACCACGACCACGCCGTTCGACATGGTCGTCAGCAACGACCTCGACCGCTACCGGCTCGTCATGGACGTCATCGACCGCGTCCCCGGCCTCGCCGTGCGCGCCGCGGCGGTGCGTCAGCGGATGGAGGACGCGCGGCTGCGCCACCACGACTGGATCCGCGCCCACGGCACCGACCTTCCCGAGGTGGCGGACTGGGCCTGGGACGGCTGAGGCGACGGCAAGGACGCCGCCCCCGGGGCGTCCGATCAGGGCGCACGGGCCGGGGCGGACGGCGCAGGGGAAGGGGCAGACACCGGGCCGTCGTGCGCCCTGGCACGACGCCGCGTCCGGTGCCTACAGTGGTCGGCCGGTCCCGCACACGGATCCCCGGGGCCCGCCCCACACCCCTGGTCACCGGCCGACCGGCCCGGCGCCCGTCCGGGACCGGCGACGGCCCGCACACCGGCGCGGCTTCCGCGGCGACGGGTGCGCGACCACCCGCGCGACAGGCACCATCCCGTGACACCGCTCGGGCCGTGCGAGGGCCGTCCGCGGTACGAGCGCGCGTCGAGAGCCCCAGGAGGCCGCTGTGTCCCGACCGTGCATCGCCCTGATCGCCGACCCCACCTCTCCCGAGGGGTGCCGTGAGTACCTCGCCGACGCCGTGGAACTGCTCACCGGCGCACCGCCCGTCCGGGTCGACTCCCGGCACTTCGCGACCGGCGGAACAGGGCAGGCGACCCGCCACGGGGACCGGTTACGGCTACGGGTCCCCGAGGAGCGGCTCGACGTCGCGCCCGACGTCGTTCTGCTCTACGAGATCCCGCCGCACCGCCGCCGGGGCCTCGCCGGATTCCAGCAGCTCCTGGAAGCCCACGGCGTGGTCACCCTGGCCGCAGGTCCCGACGCCTGGCGGACGGCGACCGAGAAGAACCTCACCGTCGAACGCTTCCGCCGGGACGGCGTCGCCCAGATGGAGACCGCCGTGCTGTCCCGCCCAGCCCCGCAGGAGGCGGCCGACGCGTTCGACCGGCTCGGCGGGGACACCTGGGCCAGGCCCGTCGTCGGCACCGGCGGCAACGACACCTTCCATGTCACCACCTCCGCCCAGCTGGAGGACGCCGCCGCCTACTACGCCGAGCGCGGCACCGACTGGCTGCTCTCCCGCGACGCCGGCAACGTGACCGCCGACGGCCGGCGCCACCAGTTCCGCGTCTTCGTCCTCGGCGACCGCGTCGTGCACGCCCGCGAGCACCTCCAGCCCGAGACCGACACCCCCTGCAACACCTGCCAGGGCGCGACCGCCGTCCACATCGCCCCGCCGGACCTGGACCCCCGGCTGGCCGAGCTCGCCGTCGCCGCCACCGCCTCGGTCGGGCTGCCCTTCGCCGGCGTCGACCTGGCCGTGGAGAACGGCGGAGTCGTCTTCGAGGTCAACGTCCAGCCGGCCTTCGTCGACGGGGAGCGCGAACTGCACGCGGTGGCGGTGCCCTACGTCCAGGCGCACCTCGACGCCCTCGCCTGGAGCTGCGGCGGGCCGCCCCGGGGGCTCACAGCCTCAGCGTGAACCATGTCGTCTTGCCCTCGTCCGTCGGCCGCACGCCCCAGCTGGCGGCGAGGGCGCGGACCAGGATCAGACCGCGGCCCGACTCCTCGTCCTCGATCGCCGAGCGCGGCTGGGGGAGCTGCGCGCTGCCGTCGCTCACCTCCACCGTGAGGTCGGTCTCCGTCCGGTGCAGGTGCAGGCCGACCGGCCCCGAGGCGTGCTGGACGGCGTTGGTCAGCGTCTCCGACAGCAGCAGAAGGGCGTCGGCGGCGCTGTCCGCGCAGTTCCACGAGGTCAGCGCCTTGTGCAGAAAGGCACGCCCCTCCGGCACGGAGGCCGGGACAGCCGGGAAGTGGGTGGTGAGGGTGGCCAGTGGCGCGGCCGGGAGTTGCGCCAGCAGCAGGGTGACGTCGTCGTTGTGGCTGTCGGCGTCCAGCAGCAGACCCGCGAGGACATGGTCCGCGGCGGCCTCCAGACACGGCGTCCCGACGAACAGATCGTCCAGCAGCACGCTCAGTTCGCCGATGCGCACCTCGATGTCGCAGCCCGGCGTCTCGATCAGGCCGTCGGTGTAGAGCACCAGCGTCGCGCCCGGAGGTATCTCCGAACTGGACTGCTCGTACAGGACGTCGCCCACACCGAGCGGGGCGTTGACCGGACAGGGCAGCGCGCTGATCCCGTCGCCCGCCCCGGCCACCAGGACGGGCAGATGCCCCGCCGAGCAGACCGTCACCGTGCCCGCGTCCGGGGCGATCACCAGATAGCAGCAGGTGACGAGCTGGTCGGGCACGTCCAGGTCGGCGACACAGGTGTCCAGCGCCCGCATCAGCTGCCGCGGTTGCATGCCGGTCTTCGCCAGCGCGTGCGCCGCCGACCTCAACTGACCCATCACGGCGGCCGCTTCAAGGCCGCGTCCCATGACGTCGCCTATCAGCACACCGACCCGGTCGGCGCCCAGCGGAATCAGGTCGAACCAGTCGCCGCCCACCCCGGCGCCCTGGGTCGCCGGCCGGTAGCGGCTCGCGGTGGCCAGCCCCGGCAGCGCGGGCGGTGTCCCCATCAGACTGCGCTGCAGCGTCAGCGCGATGTGCCGCTGCTGCTCGTAGAGAGCGGTGAGCTCGGCCTCCGCGCGCTTGCGGTCGCTGACGTCGCGCACGGCCGCCGACACCAGCAGGCCGTCCGGGGTCTCCAGCGGGCTCAGGCTGATCTCGACGGGGAACTCCGTGCCGTCCTTGCGGAGCCCGTGCAGTTCGAGACCGGCGCCCATCGGGCGCACCTGCCGATTGGTCGTGTACCCGCTCCGGTGCGCGGTGTGCTGGCCGTGGAACCGGTGCGGGATCAGCAACTCGACCGGACGGCCCAGCAGTTCCTCACGGCCGTGCCCGAACAGGGCCTCGGTCTGGGCGTTGACGAGCCGGATGGCACCCGTGTCGTCGACGATGACCATGGCGTCCGGCGCCGCCTCGAGCAAACCCCGGAACCGCTCCTCCGCCCCGCCGACCGCGTCCTCCGCCTTCTGACAGGCGCACCGTTTTTTCTGCTCACCCACCTGTCGGACGCCCTGCTGCGCGCCCTTCGTGTCCTTCTTCGCGTCCTGCTTCCCGCCTTGCTTCGCAGCGCCCGCCCCCGCCTTCGCGCGCCGCGCCGGTTCCGCCCGCATCACGCCGGCCATTTCCCACCTCATCCTGCACGACGAATCAGGCCATCTCAGCGCCTCCGGCCCGGCCCCGCTGTGGTTGTCGTTTACTGTCCGTCCCCTGTTCGAACCTGAACGCCACCGAACCCGTCAGTATTCGAGAAGCGGCTGACCCGGCCCGTGGATAGCGTGGCGTCGGACGGCCGGACTGCCGGACGGTTGGACTGCCGGACGGTTGGACTGCCGGGTGGACCGGGTCGGACAACGGGGGGAGCGCGCAGGTGCTCCCGGGCGAGTCGAGGGAGAAACGATGAGCATGGCCAGGAGGACGGACGCGCAGTCGTCGGCGTCCCATGTCGCGGACAGCCACGACCTGATCAGGGTGCACGGCGCGCGCGAGAACAACCTCAAGGACGTGAGCATCGAGATCCCCAAGCGCCGGCTGACGGTGTTCACCGGCGTCTCCGGCTCGGGGAAGAGCTCCCTCGTCTTCGACACCATCGCCGCGGAGTCGCAGCGGCTGATCAACGAGACCTACAGCGCCTTCGTGCAGGGCTTCATGCCGAACCTGTCGCGGCCCGAGGTGGACGTGCTCGACGGGCTCACGACCGCGATCATCGTCGACCAGCAGCGGCTGGGGGCCGATCCCCGCTCCACCGTGGGCACCGCCACCGACGCCAACGCCATGCTGCGCATCCTCTTCAGCAGACTGGGCGAGCCGCACATCGGCCCGCCCAGTGCCTACTCCTTCAACACCGCCTCCGTCCGGGCGAGCGGTGCGATCACCGTGGAGCGCGGCGCCAAGAAGGCCGTCAAGGCGACCTACTCCCGCACCGGCGGCATGTGCCCCCGCTGCGAAGGCCGCGGCACGGTCTCCGACATCGACCTCACCCAGCTCTACGACGACAGCAAGTCGCTCAACGAGGGCGCGCTGACGATCCCCGGCTACAGCATGGACGGCTGGTACGGCCGCATCTTCGGCGGCTGCGGCTTCTTCGACCCGGACAAGCCGATCCGCAGGTTCACCAAGAGGGAGCTGCACGACCTCCTCCACAAGGAACCGACCAAGATCAAGGTCGACGGGATCAACCTCACCTACGAGGGCCTGATCCCCAAGATCCAGAAGTCGATGCTGTCCAAGGACATCGATGCGTTGCAGCCGCACATCCGGGCCTTCGTGGAGCGGGCGATGACGTTCACCGTCTGCCCCGAGTGCGACGGCACGCGACTGAGTGAGGGCGCCCGGGCGTCGAAGATCGACGGGGTGAGCATCGCCGACGCCTGCGCGATGCAGATCAGCGACCTGGCCGAGTGGGTCCGCGGCGTCCACGAGCCGTCGGTGGCGCCGCTGCTCACCGCACTGCAGCACACGCTGGACTCGTTCGCGGAGATCGGCCTCGGCTACCTCTCGCTCGAGCGGCCCTCGGGCACGCTCTCGGGCGGCGAGGCGCAGCGTGTCAAGATGATCCGCCATCTCGGCTCCTCGCTGACCGACGTCACCTACGTCTTCGACGAGCCCACCACGGGTCTGCACCCGCACGACATCAGCCGGATGAACAACCTGCTGCTGCGTCTGCGGGACAAGGGCAACACGGTGCTCGTCGTGGAGCACAAGCCGCAGACCATCGCCATCGCCGACCATGTCGTCGACCTCGGCCCCGGCGCGGGCACGGCGGGCGGCAGCGTCTGCTTCGAGGGCACGGTGGAGGGACTGCGGGCCGGCGACACCATCACCGGCCGTCACCTCGACGACCGGGCCGCGGTCAAGGAGACGGTGCGCAAGCCCACCGGCGCGCTGGAGGTCCGGGGCGCGTCGGAGCACAACCTGCAAGGCGTCGACGTCGACATCCCGCTCGGGGTGCTGGTCGTGGTGACCGGCGTGGCCGGCTCCGGAAAGAGCTCGCTCGTACACGGGTCGATCCCGCCCGGAGAAGGCGTGGTGGCGGTCGACCAGGGGGCGATCCGCGGTTCCCGGCGCAGCAACCCCGCCACGTACACGGGGCTGCTCGACCCCATCCGCAAGGCGTTCGCGAAGGTGAATGGCGTGAAGCCTGCGCTGTTCAGTGCCAACTCCGAGGGGGCCTGTCCCACGTGCAACGGCGCAGGCGTCGTCTACACCGACCTGGCGATGATGGCGGGCGTCGCCACGACCTGCGAGGAGTGCGAGGGGAAGCGGTTCCAGGCGTCGGTGCTGGAGTACCGACTCGGCGGCCGTGACATCAGCGAGGTGCTGGCGATGTCGGTGACCGAGGCCGAGGAGTTCTTCGCCGCGGGCGAGGCGGCCACGCCGGCCGCGCACCGCGTCCTCGGGAGGCTCGCCGACGTCGGTCTCGGCTACGTCAGCCTCGGTCAGCCGCTCACCACGCTCTCCGGCGGCGAGCGCCAGCGGCTCAAGCTGGCCACGCACATGGCCGACAAGGGCGGCGTCTACGTCCTCGACGAGCCGACCACCGGCCTCCATCTCGCCGACGTCGAGCAGTTGCTCGGCCTGCTCGACCGGCTGGTCGACGCCGGGAAGTCCGTCGTCGTGGTCGAGCACCACCCGGCGGTGATGGCGCACGCCGACTGGATCATCGACCTCGGGCCCGGCGCCGGCCACGACGGCGGCCGCATCGTCTTCGAGGGCACCCCCGCCGACCTCGTCGCCGCCCGCTCCACCCTCACCGGCGAGCACCTGGCGGACTACGTCGGCGCCTGACGCCCCCGGGCCGGCGCGGGGGCGTCTCGACGCGCCGGCCCGACAGTCCGAGGCCGCGGCGTGCCGTTCCGCACGCCGCGGCCCGGGCGAGCCGACCACCCGGCGTCAGCAGGGGGTCACGTCAGTGCGCGCCGAGTCCGCCGCCGCCGAACGACCCGCTGCTGCCGCGGCTCCAGCGCGGCCGTTTCTGGTCGGTGCTCGCCTTGGTCTGCATGTTGGTCAGCTCGTAGGGGGTGAGGGGGCGTCCGCCGTCCGGCATCCGGGGCACCTCCTCGGGTTCCCGGTGCTCGCGGATCTCGCGCACCGCCCCGCCGGGCGGGAGCTGCGGCTGTTCCTCGGGGCGCGGCCGGTCCGACTCGCGCGACTTGATACGCGCGCCCAGCCAGAAGCTCCCGCCCAGAACGATCACGAGGAGCACGGGGACCATGAACAGCCCGAGGCTGAGCAGGCCGCTCGTGGCGGCCAGCTGCTGGCTTGCGGTAGTCATATCAGGAAAATACCCACGAAAAGGACTACAAACCGAACATTCCGGTTCCGGTTCCGGCCCGCCGACATCCCGGGCGCTCCTGAATTCATGCCGTGCCGTCCGCGGGTCGGCGGCGGACGGTTTGGCTCGGCGGACGGTTTGGCTCGGCGCGCACCGGCTACCCGCTCACACGTGACTTCGACGACATCCCAGCAGGAGCTCTTCCGGTTCCTGGAGGACCGCTTCGCCTGTGCGCAGGCGTGCACCGAGTGTGCGCAGGCGTGTGCGCTGCGCGCGAGCCTCGTGGACCCGGACGGAACCGACCGGAAGGCGCTGGTGCGCCGCAAGGGCATCATGTGCGCGGAGGTCTGCGACGCGACCTGCCGCGTGCTGTCCGAGGAGAACCGGATGGACGAGGACGGCATCCGCGCCCAGTTGGAGTGGTGCCGCACCGTCTGCCTGGAGTGCGCGCACGCCTTCGACGGGTACCCCGGCGCCGAGGAGAGCGCGGCGGCCTGCCGGGCGTGCGCGCAGGCCTGCACGGACTTCATCCGGACGTTGAACTGAGCCGGCCACGCCGCTGAACCGAGCCGTTCCGGCGAACGGCGACAGCGCCACTTGGCGACCGCGCGAACGGAGACCGCGCCGACCGGAGGGGCAGCGCCGACCGGGGGGGCATGCCGCGCCGACGAACCGGAGCGCCATCGCTTTACGCCGCCCCTGTGCATTCCCAATTTCTGGAACACGTTCTACGGTGTGCGCCGTCAGGACACCGGCCTTGGGGAGCCAGGAGGCGCCGTGCACCTCGACCACACGCCCGAGCAACTGCGGCTGCGCACGGAACTGCGCGCCTACTTCGCCGAGTTGGTGCCGGACAACGCCTACGCCCGGCACTCCGATCCGGTCGGCGCGAAGGCCTTCTACCGCGCCACCATCCGCCGCCTCGGCGCCGACGGCTGGCTCGGCGTCGGCTGGCCCGAGGAATACGGCGGTCGCGGCCTGACCCCGATCGAGCAGTTCGTCTTCTTCGACGAGGCCGCCCAGGCCGGCGTACCGCTGCCCCTGATGGCGCTGAACACCGTCGGGCCGACGATCATGCGGTACGGCACCGACGAACAGAAGGCGTACTTCCTGCCGAAGATCCTCGCCGGGGAGATCGACTTCGCCATCGGCTACAGCGAACCCGACGCGGGCACCGACCTGGCGGCCCTCAGGACGCGCGCGGTGCGCGACGGCGACGCCTACGTCGTCAACGGGCAGAAGATCTGGACGACCAACGGCGACACCGCCGACTGGGTGTGGCTCGCCGTGCGCACCGACCCCGAGGCCCCGCCGCACAAGGGCATCTCCATGCTCCTCGTGCCGACCACCGATCCCGGCTACTCCTGCACCGTCATCCGCACGCTCGCCTCCCACGACACCACCGCCAGCTACTACGAGAACATCCGCGTCCCCGTTTCCCGGCGCGTCGGCGCGGAGAACCAGGGCTGGCGGCTGATCACCAACCAGCTCAACCACGAGCGCGTCACCCTCGCCGCGCACGGCACCATGGCCATCCGCGCCCTGCACGACGTGCAGCGCTGGGCGACCGAGACCAAGCTCGCCGACGGCCGCCGCGTCATCGACCTGGCCTGGGTGCGCCGCCGGCTGGCCCAGACCCATGTGAAGCTCGACGCCCTCAAGCTCCTCAACTGGCAGATGGTCGGGGCCCTGCAGAACGGCACCCTCACCCCGCAGGACGCCTCCGCCGTCAAGGTCTACGGCTCCGAGGCCCGGCGCGACGCCTACTCGTGGCTGCTGGAGGTCGTCGCGGTGCCCGGTGCGCTCCAGGAGGGCTCCGCGGGCGCGGTGCTCCGCGGCGAACTGGAGCGCGGCTATCGCTCTGCCGTGATCTTCACCTTCGGCGGCGGCAACAACGAGATCCAGCGGGAGATCATCTCGTGGATCGGCCTCGGAATGCCCCGCGTGCGACGCTGAGGGTTGTTGTGACGAGGCCTTTTAGTTGGCACAAAGGGGGACAGTTGGCGCTGAGCTCAACGTTCGGCGGCGGTGGTGCAGATCCGTCAGTGATGCTGCTGACTGGGCTTCGAACTGCTGTTATGTCGGGGCGAGGCTGCAGTGTTCGAGGCACGGATGGCCGTTACCTCCGGGGCTCCGACGCGAGATCGCCGCTACTCCTGCCACATTGATGTCTCAGGTGTCCAACGTCCGACGCCGCTCCCCTGAACCCGAACCCTCACCTCCCGTACAAGTGCGCAGCACGAAGCTCACCTCCGCCGTGACCGCCCGTTCCGCCGCTGTCGACGTCTGAACCCGTACGCGACACATGTGATGCAACCTGCGACCAAGGCACGGAGCTTCCGCTCGACATAGCCGTCCGGATCCGGTGCCTGCGCCTTGCTGGCGTCAGCCGTGACTACGGCCGTCGAAACATCGGCCGCCCACCCCCCGGTTTCCTCATGATCGACAGCCTGCAGAGGAACCTGGGCCACGGCGCTACCCGGGACGCGGTGATCGCAGACGCGACGGCCATCGACGACGTCTACCGCCCCCTGACCAGTAACCGAGCCCCTTCAGCTGCCACTCGACGATCCCAAGGTCTGCTTTCGATACACGCCCCTAGTACGGCCGGAGGTTGTTCGACGTCCGGCCACAGCCGTGCGGTGGCGCTGAAGCACTGGATTCTGCTCAGAACGTCAGGACCAGTCGGCCCCGAACGCCGCCTGCGGCGAGGAGTCGGTGCGCTTCGGCGGCCTGTTCGGCCGGGAGCGACTTGGCGACCCGGAGAGTGATGAGGCCGTCCTCCACCTGCTGCCTGAGTCTGTCGAGTTTGGCGTGCTCCCGGATGTACGAGAACACGACGATCGGCTCGAAGACGATGTCCCGTTCGCCGGGGGCGTCATAGCCGCGCAGTGTCACCACCCGGCCGCCGTCGCGGACCGCTCGTGCGGTGAGAGCGCCGAGCGACGCGCCGTCCAGGAGGCCGTCGACGCCCTCCGGGACCTCTGCGCGTACCCGGTCCGGGTACTCCGCGCCGCGACGGAGTACGACGTCGGCGCCGAGTTCCTTGATCAGGGCCTCGTCCTGCTCCGAGGCGTCGGCGACCACACGGAGCCCGTCCGCCTTGGCCAGCTGGACGGCGTATCCGCCCACCGCGCCGGCCGCTCCCGTGATCGCGACGGTCTGGCCGGGTTCCAGGCCGAGGGTGTCCAGGGCCAGGCGCGCGGTCAGTCCGTTCATCGGGAGGGAGGAGGCCTGCACGTCGCTCACGCCGTGGGGAGCGCGGACGACCGACTCCGCCGGGACCACGACCTGTTCGGCGTACGCACCACGTGAGCCGTCGGCGAGCACGATCGCCATCACGCGGTCGCCGACGCTCAGATCCGTGTCCGTGCCCGTGCCTATCTGGTCCACGACGCCTGCGGCCTCCATGCCGCGGACGAACGGCGGCCGGGCGTCCGGCGAGCGGGCGGGGCCGCTGCGCTGGAGGGCGTCGACAGCGTTGACGGTCGCAGCGTGCACCCGGATGCGCACCTCGCCCGGACCTGCCTCTGGCGCGGGCAGCTCAAGAATCTGAAGCACCTCTGGTCCACCGAATTCCGTATAACCCACTGCCTTCATTCGAAGCACCTCATTGCCTGGCATGCGGTCGTTGAGGTGTCCGACCCTTCCGTCTCGCGTGCGCCCGGAAAAGGGGAGGGTTCTAGGCTGGGATACGGCCGTAGGGGGGACGAGTCTCTCCCCCCATGCCACCGGTGCCGACGAGAGAATGCGATGCTCCTCGCGGTGGTGCTCCGGTACGCCGATGAGAGCAGGCACGCGGAGCAGTCTGAGGCAGGACCTCCAGAGGCGGAACGAGCGGGCCCGGCGTCCGCGCGCCGCCCAGACGGTGGGATCGAAGCAGCTGACGACAGTAACTGACGACCGAGCCGACAACGGTCACGGCCCGCTGGCCGCCCGTAAGGGCGAGAGGGCTCAGGTGGCGGTGTCGGACGTTGTCCGTTTCTGGTCCGCGGCCCAGGAGGCCAGGAGGCGCAGCCCGTCGTGGGACGGGGTGGCGGGTTCGGCGTTCCACACGATGATGTGCTGGTCGGGGTCCGTGCCGCAGGTGAGTGTGTTCCAGTCGAGGGTCAGCTCTCCCACCACCGGGTGATGAAGCTTCTTGACGCCCTTGCCCCGCATCGCGACGTCGTGTTCGGTCCACCACTGCCGGAACTGTGTGTCGCGGGCGGAGAGTTCCTCGACCAGAGCGGCGAGGCGCTGGTCGTCGGGATAGCGGGCGCTTTCCATGCGCAGTTGGGCGATGGCCAGCCGGGTGACCTCGTCCCAGTCGGCGTACAGCGTGCGCATCCAGGGTTCGGTGAACAGCAGCCGGACGAACACGCGCTCCTGTTCCGGGTAGCGCCCGAAATCGGTCCACAGGGCGGCGGCGAGCTGGTTCCAGCCCAGGATGTCGGTGCGTCGGCCGATGACGAAGGCCGGGGAGGCGGTGAGATCGTCCAGCATGCGCTGTAGCTGTGTGTCCACCTGCTGGCGCTCGCGTGACGCGGAGGGGCGCACCCTCTCTTTCGCCGCGAGGTCGAAGAGGTAGGCGCGCTGGTCGTCGTTGAGGCGGAGTGTCTTGGCGAGTTCGTCGAGCAGGGGAGCCGATGCCTGGAGACGGCCCTGCTCGATGCGCGTGTAGTACTCGGTGCTGATCGCGGCGAGAAGGGCCACTTCCTCACGGCGCAGACCGCTCACGCGCCGCCGTTCCCCGGCGCGGAGTCCAACCTCGGAAGGACTGAGTTCGGCTCGGCGGGCTTTGAGGAACTCACCCAGCTCGTTCAGATGAGGGTCGCGGTTCATGATTTGCAGCCTCGCACAGGAACCCGGAGCTGTGAGGGTGGGTGATCCTGTCCATGTTGGGCTTTACTCATATATGAGAATGATGTTAGCTCCGACCTGCGCTACGACAAGTGGAAGAAGGCTCGGCGGCCCAGGGTGCGTACCAGGCCGCCGAGCGAACACATGGCTCAGGTGTCAGCTCACAGTGCCTTGAGCAGTTCCTGGGCGAGGGGTACCGCAGAGCCCGGGTTCTGGCCGGTGTACAGGGTGCGGTCCGTCTCGACGTGCGGGGCGAACGGCTCGGTCTCTCGGTAGTCCGCGCCGAGTTCGTCGACGAGGCGGTCCTGCAGCAGCCACTTCGCGCGGTCCGCGAGACCGTTCAGCTTCTCCTCGGCGTTGGAGAGGCCTGTCAGACGGTAGCCGGCGAACGGGGACGTTCCGTCCGGGCCGATGGTGGCCAGCAGCGCTGCGGGCCCGTGGCAGACCAGCGACACAGGCTTGCCCGAGGCGAGCCACTCGGTGAGCAGCTTGCCGGAGGCGGCGTCGTCGGGCAGGTCCTCCATCGGGCCCCAGCCGCCGGGATAGAACACGGCCACGTAGTCGTCGATGTCGACGTCCTCGATGCGGATCGGGTGCGCCAGCTCGGTCGCCTCACGCAGGGCGGTCCGCATGCGCTCGGCGCCTTCCTCGCCGCCGTTGAAGTCCGCGGTGAGGCTGAGCGCGTCCGCCGTGGGCGGCACACCGCCGGGCGTCGCCGCCGCGATCTCGAATCCGGCCTCCTTGAAGACCTGGTAGGGGCCGATCGCTTCCTCGGCCCAGAAACCGGCCGGCTGCCGGGTTCCGTCGGCCAGCGTCCAGTGGTCGGACGCGGTGATCACGAAGAGGATCTTCGCCATGGGTGGATCTCCTTGAGGGGGTCGTCTCAGCCTTTGATGGCTTCCTGCAGGACGTGGCTGTCGGCGGCCTGCCGCATACTGACGGCCTGGCCGTCACGGACGGTCCACAGGTGGATGAACCGGACGTCGGCAGTGCTGCCGGACTTCGTCTCGGCGTGGTAGTGCCCGGCCACGAAGACGTGGCCTTCGTCGTCCGCGTAGAAGTTCTCGGGCACCGCGCCGAGGGACACGATGTTCGGCATCGGCGTGCCGAAGAAGTCCTTTGCCACGCTGTCCCAGCCGTGGTAGACGCCGCTGTTCGGGAAGCCGGGGGTGATGTCCCAGACGAGGTCCGGAGCCATGACCTCCTTGGTGACCTCGGGCGCCATCCGGGATTCGTAGACCCGCCGGATGAGAGCGAGATTCGGGGATTCGGACATGGGTTTGCTCCTTGTGCGGGGGAAATGGAGACGGATGGAGGGAAGGGCCTGGTGATCAGGCCGTGAGGGTCGCCCGTCCGGCATGGAAGATCGCGGCCTGATGTGCGACGCGGGCGCCCGGATGTTCCGCGGCGGTGAGGTCCGCCGTGTGGAAAGGCGCGGAGGCGGTATCCGTGTCCGTGGCGGCACCGAAGGTGATCGCGTCAGCGTCGTCCCACTGCGCCCACCGCTCATCCGTGATGGTGTCCACGGAGATCACGACCACGTCCGCGCCGGCTCCCGCCGTGCCACACGCCACGATCTCGGCGACGGCGGCCGTGTCGCCGTAGCCCGAATGAGAGCCGACGGCGATCGTGGTGCGGCCGGAAGGGGGCATGATGATCGGGCTCCTCGAAAGTCTTCGTCCGGTGTACGGCCGAGCATTGCATCGCAAGAGCACGCTGTGAGGGGGAAGAAATTTTCCCCTGCCTACCGCTCTCCCGGTATGCGCATCCGGTCCGACGGCCGGATCTTGCAGAGTGGGGCGTCCCGCACTCGCGCGATACGGCAGTTGCAGTTCGGGTTCGCCGCTCGTCGGAGACTCGGTTTCTGTGCATACTCGGATGAGGTGTCTTAGGACATCAGGGAACGGCGAAGAGCGCCACCCTCTTGGTAATCGCCAGATGCATGTATTCGGTACGTCCTGGATGGCGATATGAGTCGCACCTTCGGTAACGGCCAACTCTTTCGCCCTTTTAAAGCTGGTCGCCGTGGATGGCCGCCACCCCGGTCGGGTCTGGATCGCGGTAAGCCACTATTTCGACCGGTTCCACCAGAGTTTCGTGGGCGGCCGTGTTATGGCGCATCCGTTTCCTAGATGTCCAGCCTCGTCATAAGGGGTGCCATTGCCGGACGTGACGTTCGGGCCTCGGGCCGGTACTGCCCGTGAGACTGGGTGCGCTGCAGATCCGGATCGGCAGGGCTTGGATCTGCTCCGCTCCCAGGTCCGAGAATAAGGCCTCTTCATGGATATCAAATGCTTGATTAGATACAGTCACCTGAAGTACTTTGAAGCTATGACTCGGACCCTTGCTCTGACAACGGGCCCTTCCTCCGGCATTGGCGCCGCGTGCGCCTGCCTCCTGGCGGACGCCTCGGATGTCGTCCTGATGGCCCGCCGTGTCTACCGGTTGCAGGACCTGGCTGACGAACTCCGTAAGGCCTGTGCCGCAGTGGAAGCTCTTCCTGCGGACCTTTCCACTCGTGAGGACATCGTCACGGTGAGGGACCGTTCGAGCGCTGGGGCTGTCCGTCTCCTGATCGACAACGTCGGTGTCGGCGGCTCCGTTCCGCTCCGCTCATCGACGTCGATTCGACCGAGGCCGATGGCCCGTTCACTCTCAACGCTGAGGCGCAGAGACAACTCGCCGGCGTCGCACTCCCCGGCATGCTCGCCGCCGAAGACGGCGCCATCGCCTCGTTGCCCGCTGCCGGCGCCGGACGGGCCCCGCAGCACCCTGTACATCGCGGCCAGGCCGCCACGGTTGCCTTCACTGGGATACGCACCCAGGTGCTCCGCTCCGGCCCGGTGGCCACCGAGTTTCACCAGAGCATGGGACAAGCCGTCCCGGTCAATGCCGCCACCGGCGTGGAGTTGTCCGGCGACGCTCGCCCCGCTGGCCCGAACCGGTGTCCAACACCGATGACCCAACGCACACGACGCACAGCGCGGCACGGATAGGAAGTGACCACCAGTGAGCAGGATGAACCCCTCCGATACAGAGTCGGCCTCTGACTTGAGCGAAGCCCGGGTAGTGGTGGCGAGCGCGTACGGCGGTCCTGAGGTGCTGTCGGTGATCGACGAAGCCGTACCCGAGCCCGGGCCGGGCCAGGTGCGCATTGCGGTCCGCGCCGCCGGCGTCAACCCCTTCGATCAGAAGGTGTACAGCGGCGCCTTCGGCACCGATCCGGGGAACTTGCCCCTACGGCTCGGTCTCGAGGCGGCAGGAGTGGTGACCGCGGCGGGCGACCATGCGACCGGCCCCGCAGGTCCGGTCGAGGTCGGCGACGAGGTGATCGCCTACCGTGCGCCCGGCGCTTATGCCGCCGAACTCGTTGTCCCGGCCTCCTCGGTGGTGCCGAAGCCCGCCAACCTGTCCTGGGAGCAGGCCGGCGGGCTGATGCTCGCCGGCGTTACAGCCGTGCACGCTCTCGAGGCGATCGGCCTGCGCAAGGGCGAGTCGGTGTTGATCCATGGCGCTGCCGGCGGAGTCGGTCTGATGGCCGTGCAGCTGGCGGTCGCGCGCGGCGCCACTGTCCTGGGAACTGCGAGCCCGGCCAAGCATGACATGTTGCGCGAGCTGGGGGCGGTGCCGGTCGCGTACGGGCCCGGTCTGGCCGACCGGGTACGCGCGGCAGCATCGGAGGGCGTCCATGCGGCGGCAGACCTTGTGGGCACCGACGAGGCGGTGGACGTCTCCGTGGAACTGGTGGCGGACCGTTCCCGCATCGCCACGATCGCGGGCATCGTGCGCGGGGCCCAGGCCGGCATCAAGCTTCTCGGCGGCAGTCCCGGCGCGGATCCGGGCACGGACATCCGTGCCGCCGCCCGCCTGCAGCTCACCGAGGCTGCGGAGGCCGGGCGACTGCGAGTCCTGATCGCCGGCAGCTACCCGCTCAGCGAGGCCGCTGCCGCCCATCGCGAGATCATGACAGGTCACACGAGCGGAAAAATCGTCCTGGTGCCGTAAACCAGGTGAACGGCTACGTGACCACGCCGAACGTCTGCGGGGCATCGCAGACGCCCACGACCGCGCCCGGATCACCCTGAAGGACCCCACACCGTGAGCGGAGCAGCAGACGAGCGCGACCGCATCCGCATAGCCATGGACCGCATCCTGACCGGCCGACCCGAGCGCTCCAATGGAGCCCTGACCATCGTGGCCCTCGCCATCGAGGCCAGCGTCCCCCGCAACGCCCTCACCCAGCGCCACCTCGATCTGAAGAACGAGCTCTACGCCAAGGTCAAAGAGCGCGGACAACCCACGGACACCGAGACCCGGCTCCGCAAACAGGTCGTACGGCTCAAGGAACTCCGCGACAAGGACAAAGCCGAAACCATCGGGCGACCTGCTTTCGCTGCCGCGTGGTGGCTCCAGATAGCCGCCAGATAGTCGTTTGTCGACCATCTTGATAGTCGTCCCTACTGACCTGCGCTTGTTCTGCACGTCGGGCGGCTGCCCGGGGCCTGGATGGGATGGCTTAGTGCGATTGCCGGGGGTCACGGTCGCGGACGCTGCGGGGCCAGGGCGGGGGCAAAGCGCCCTCGGGCGCCGTCACGGCCCGGACTGGCGATGCCGGGTCTTGCCCCCAGCCGCCGTTCTCCAGTGTGTAGTTGGCGGTGACGGCGGTCGCGGCGGTGGGGACGGCGAGTTCGGCGAGCTGGAGACGGTACTTGGTGGTCGCGCGTGGAAGAGGTCCTTGAGCCCGGTGGTGGGTGAGAGGCGACCTGTGCCCTCGTCGTTCCCGGTGTGGTGCTGGTGCAGGGGCTGATTGACGTCAGGGGACCTGCGGCCGACCTATCGGCCCGCGGACCCGGCCTCGCGGACGGTCTATGAGCCGGGCGAGATCGGCCAGTGCGACCTGTGGTTCCCGCCCGCGGACATCCCGCTCGGCTTCGGACAGGTCGAGCGGCCGCCGGTGCTGGTCATGGTCGCGGGCTCTTCGCGGTGGATCATCGCGCGGATGCTGCCGTCCAGGTCTGCGGCGGATCTGATCGCAGGGCACTGGCGGCTGCTGACCGAGTTGAGCGCCGTTCCCCGGGTGCTGGTCTGGAACAACGAGGGAGCCGTCGGCTCCTGGCGGCTGGGCGGTCCTCAACTTACCGATGAATTCGCCGCGTTCGCCGGGCTGCTGGGCATCAAGTTCCTGCTATGTAAGCCCGGGGATCCAGAAGCCAAGGGTCTGGTCGAGCGGGCCAACGGCTATCTGGAGACGTCGTTCCTGCCCGGGCGGGTGTTCACCTCGCCGTCCGACTTCACCATTCAGCTCGCCGACTGACCGACCAAGGCCAACCGGCGCATCCACCGGACCTTGCAGGTCCGCCCGTCGGACCGGCTGGAGGCCGACCGCTCTCGGATGCGGGCCCTGCCGCCGGTCGCGCCGCCGGGCTGGTGGAAGGCATCGCTGCGGCTGCTGAGGGATCACTATGTCCGCCTGGACACCTGCGACTACTCGGTGCATCCGCTGGCCGTCGGCCGCCGCATCGAGGTCGCCGCCAAACTGGACCAGGTCCTGGTGACCTGCGACGGCGTCGAGGTCGCCCGCCATGCACGCGGCTGGGCCCGCCACCAGACCATCACCGATCCGGACCATGCGGCGGCTGCCGCGGCCCCCCCGCAAGGCCGCAGCCGGCACGAAAGCGGCGCCGGTGGACGTGACGGAGGTCGAGGAGCGGTTGCCGGACACCTACGACCGGATCTTCGGCGTCATCGACGGCGGGCTGAGCACGGGCGAAGGGGCAGCGTGATGAGCACGAAGAACACCACCCGGACAAGGACCAGCCGCGCCTGATGCAAGACGGCGAGTGCCTGCATCGAACGGGACGTCTCACTCCTCGACGTACAGGAACTCCGGCCCGTAGGTCTTTCCGCTGCCGTCGGGCAGCTTCAGCTGGACAAGCTTCCGCGCCTCGGTGCGCATCCCGCGCATGTGGCTGATCGCCGGCAACAGTGCGTCCGAGTCACCCGTCTGCCAGGCTGTCTCCAGCGCCCGCAGCATTGCGCTGAAATGCGTGTTGAACGCGCCGAGCACCTGCTGAACCTCGGGCGTGGGCGCATTCAGCCCGCCGTTGGCCCAACCGCCCTCGGGCACCCTCCCCATCGGGAAGGCCGGGGGCAACGGGACGTCGTCGCCCTTGAAGTCCCAGACGACCGGATCCTCCGACACCTTGATCAGCTTCTTGCCACGGAACATCTCCCGGAACACGTAGAAGTGCGCCAGTTCCCCGGGCTTGCCGGGGAAGGGGTTCTCGGGCGAGGCGGAGGTGCCCTCACCCTGCTCCTTGATGACCTCGATGGCGGCTCGCACCTTCTCGATGGTGTCGAGCGGAAGGATCCTGTTGCCCTGACCGTGGCTCTCAAGGGAGAAGTCGATCTGCCGGTCGCCGCCGATCAAGTGCTGGTGCGTCTCGAAGGTTTCCTCGATCGCGGTGTAGAAGGCCCCGATGGTGGCGAAGGTGTCGAACAGAGCGACCGGGTGCTCCGGGCTCTCGATCTCGGAGAACATCTCGACCGAGTCCTTGGTCAGCCCCTCCAGGAAGACGATGAGTTCGGGCCGCACGCCGCCCGGCAGCGCGTGCTCGTACTTCGGTACCACCTTCGGATCGGCGAGGACCGGCGTCCCTCCGATGGTGGTGAGCATGTTGCACACCAGTCCCATGTGGGTCATCTCGTCGAAGATGATCTCCCGGATGGCCTTGGCGACTGCCCCGTTCGGCTCCTTGATCGACCACAGGGCGCTCGCGTACGGACCAATGGTCGCGATCTCCACCATGATCGCCTGCTGCAGGGAGTTCTTCAGCCACTCCCCATCGCGGTCCGCGGGGAGGACTCCCATCAGCTCGACGATGGCGTTGCTCTCATACTCAAGGACCGCGGTCATGCCACACACCCTTCTCGTCTGAATGTAGACAGCATGAAAACCCTATTCATTCAGCAGGCCAGGCGAGTGAGGGGCAGGCGCGCCCTCTGGCGGTTCACCCGATCGACGCATGCCGCCTCGAAGCCCGCGGTCACGCGAGTCGTCCTCGGCGGCGACGCAGCGAGACCGTGGCGCAAGGGATGACCGAAGCCTCTGCGCCGAGCAGCTCGGCGAGGAACTCGTCGGACGACGCGGGGGCGATGCCGGGGCACGTCCAGAGGGGCGGTCCGTCAGCTTCCGGGTCCGTGTGCGGCGAGACGGCTGGTGCAGGCGGCCGAGCCCATCCTGACTCCGGCCCCCGGGCACCTCTTCACACGGACACCCCACAGTGGTGACGCGCGCCACAACGCTCCCGCTGGTATGTATAGGAGAGCCGGACCGGAGGTGGAGTGATGGTGAGAAGCCGACGGGATATGAATTTGTTCAGCCCGAACGAGCTGAGCAACTACATCCATGCGATCGACATGTGGTCACCGCGCGCTTCGACGTGACAGCCGTGCTCGCTGCCACGCCCGAAGCCGAGGAGCACAATGCTGACGCCCTCCCTCACGCCTGGGTGAGCCGCAACAGCCCACCCGAGCTCATCGGGGGGATCACGCTGAAGAACGTTCTGAAGGAGGTGTACGGCTAGCATGCGCACGCCCGTGTTCGAGCTCCACATCCGGCCGATGTTCCGCGCTACCGACAAGGCACACATGGACTTTGCGGTCGACCTGTGGGACTACGACGATGTCGTCGCGAATGCCGACGCCATCCTGGCGCGGCTGCAGAGCGACATGCCGCCCACAGCGACCGGCGGGCTGTGGCCGGAGGAGTGGATCACGCTCTTCCAACGCTGGAAGGACGGCGCCCGCAAGCGCCTGGACCTCGGCACAGCCACCTTCGCCTTCCAACAGGACACCACGAAGACCACCATCACCGCGACCGGCGCTTTTCCGGCCGTTGGCGTCGTGGGCTGGCTGCAACTGGAGAGCGAGACGGCCACCTCGAAGACGTACGTCCTGTACTTCGAAGCCCCGGATGCTCCCGCGGGCGGGACCCCCCATGCCTTCACCCTGAAGGAGAGCTACCCCTCCACCGACACCCGGTCCATCTTCGTCCACGACAGCACCGGCACCCAGCAGCTGCACTGAGCTTGCCGATGCATCTTTCGCCACCGCAAGCGTCGATGGCCAGCACATCGTGAAGCTCTCACTTCCCGCCCTGCGCGGGTTCGCGCTCTGCGGCATCCTCCTGGTGAACATCGACCAGATCACCCCCATGGAACGGATTTCCAGCACCTTCCACTGGCTCCCCATCCCCGGTTCCTCCTGGTGCGTCGACTGACAGCTCTGGGCCTGCTCGGCGCCGCCCACCAACTCCTCCAGCCCGGTGAGGCGCTGGCTCCGTACGCGGTCATCGGACTCGTCATCCTGCTGCCTGCCACCTGCCTGCCGACCCGGCTGGTGCTGATCGCCGGTCTGGTGGGCACCGTCGCTTCGGTCACTCTGGTCAGTGCCGGCATTGCCAGCATCCCGGGTCTGTTCCTGCTCGGCCTGGGGGTTGCCCGCCTCGGCGTCGTCCACACCCTGGACCGGCGCACCGGCCAACTGGCCGCCGTTCTCACCCTGGCGGCTCCGGCGGCAGCTGCGGCGGTGCGGTGGCAGTACACCTATGCGCCGGCCGGGCCGTTCGCCACCCGCATCGCCGCCGGCGCCGGGCTGCTCGGTGCCCTCGCCTACGCCACCGCCCTGCTGCTCCTGTTGCACACACGGCTCGGCCGATCGTTGTCGGCGGTGCTGGAACCGCTCGGCCGGATGGCACTGACCAACTACATCACCGCCACGCTCGCCGTGACCGCCGCCACCCCGCTGCTAGGGCTCAGGGGCTCCGCGCGTTGGGACATCGCCATGCTGCTGGCCGCGGGGATCCTCGTGGTACAGGCCTTCCTCAGCCGCTGGTGGCTGTGCCGGATGCGCTATGGGCCTCTGGAGTGGTGCCTGCGCAGCGTCACCTGGTGGAGCATCGTGCCCATCGCCCGTTCCCTGACGCCAGCCGCCTGAAACGGGGCGGACGCGCACGACCGGATGCGGGGTGCGACGACGCGAGGCGGCAAGGGCAGGCCGAACATCGGGAGCACTCCCCAGATCGCCTGTCGGCCCGCGACTTCGGTGCGCAATGCCGGAAAGCCTCCGGCTGAGTGGTGATGCTTGCGATGCGCGGCCGTCCCGGACCTGGCCGAGATGCCCGGTACCTACGCACACCAAGCCAGCTGACGTGCGGTTTTCACGGTGTACACGGTTTGTTGACGGGGTGCATCGTGGCTGTCGACGAGCGGTGGCCTGTTCGTCCAACGAACAGGTCCATAGAGGATGGCAGGAGTTACTTCTACGGTGTCGCCGGCCGCGGCGATCTTCCCGACGAGCCTGGCCATGGCGTCCGCCGGCCATGTCGCTCCCACCGCCGGGCTGAGCGCCGCGGCGCGCCTCCACAGCCGGGGGAGCGGGGCCCGGGGGCGCGGCGCACGGCCCTGTCACGTGCGCCGTGCGGCTGCGTCCCGTCATGAGAAGGGGGCAGCGGCGCGTCCCGTGGCCGTTGACCAGCTTGTCCAGTGAATCCTCCGCGCCGGACCGAAAGGGCTGAGGTGCTTCCAGCCCGGTCCGCCCTGGCCGGTCCGCCCTGGCCGGTCCGCCCTGGCCGGTCCGCCCTGGCCGGTCCGCCCTGGCCGGTCCGCCCTGGCCGGTCCGCCCTCCTTGGCCCCCTGTGGGACTTCGCCCGGCCGTTTACCCAGGATCGGTCCTACGGCCGAACGCGATGTCGTCCTGAGTGCGGACGCGGCAGCGTGCAGCGCGCGGTCGACAGTCCTCCTCGCCGGCGGTCCCTGGTGTGGACACGGGCGTCGAGCCATCAGAGGAGTGAGTGTAAAGGTGCTTGATGCAATTAGGCTTGCTTGATGTGAATCAAGAGGTTAATGCTGGGCAGGTGCATCGAACGCTGGCCCTGATCACCGACGGCTCCTCGGCCGGCGGTCACGCTTGTGCCGTGCCCTTGGCCGACGGCTGCGCCGCCCTCCCGGCGGCCCGGCCGAACGGCCCGGCCATCAAGCGACGCCGGGCCCACACAGCGGCGGCGGACCTGCTGACCGCCGACGACGTCCGGCTGTGGGATGGCCTCGCCGAAGTGGGCGGCTTCGCGCCGCTCCGCAGACCTTGCCGGGCCGCGCCCGGAGGAATGGGTGTACGTACCGGGCCTGGAAGACAAGGGTTTCGCGCTCAACACCCACCGGGGCGCCGAATCCGCCCTGCTGCCCGGCGCCACCACCCATCTCCTGCCATCACGCCGGCGGGATCAGCAGTCCGCACGCGCCTTCGCGATGCGGCTCGGCCATCGATACGCCCCTGACCACCACCCGCACCCCCCACCGAGGGAGAGTGGACATGTCCACCGAACGTTCCCCCCAAGCCGTGACTCCCCCTGGCGCGTCCCCCACACCACCACCCACCCGGCGTACCGTCATCGTCGCGACCACCGTTGTCGGAGGAGCCGCTGTGGCAGGCGGTCTGATCGCGGCGCCGCCCGCGCTCGCCGCCGAGGGAGCGGTGGCTGCCGAGGGTCCGCCAGGCAGCCGCCTCTCCTTGACGGTCAACGGCGTCCGGCACACCGTGACGATCGACAACCGCACCTCGCTGCTGGACCTCCTGCGCGAGCATCTCGACCTGACCGGCTCGAAGAAGGGCTGCAACGCCGGTGCCTGCGGGGCCTGTACGGTCCTGGTCGACGGACGCCGGGTCAACTCCTGTCTGACGCTGGCGGTGCGGCTGGAGGGCGCCGAGGTCATCACGATCGAGGGCCTGGCGAAGGGCGACCGACTTCACCCACTGCAGCAGGCGTTCATCGATCAGGACGCCTTCCAGTGCGGCTTCTGCACGTCGGGCCAGATCGTGTCGGGCGTGGGATGCATCCAGGAGGGTCACACCGGCTCCAGGGCGGAGATCCGGGAGTGGATGAGCGGCAACCTCTGCCGCTGCGGCTGCTACGTGAAGATCGAGCGCGCGGTCGAGCGGGCCGCCGCCGACCGGAAGGGCTGATCCCTGTGTATCCCTTCACCTTCACCAAGGCCGCGGACATGCGTGAGGCCCTCAGCGCCGGTTGGCGCGGCGGGCGTTACATCGCAGGCGGCACCACGCTCGTCGACCTGATGCGGGAGACCGTCGAACGCCCCGGCTCGCTCGTGGACATCAGCACCCTGCCGCTGCGCGAGGTCACCGTCACCGAACGCGGGGGCCTGCGCATCGGGGCCCTGGTCCGCATGGCCGAGGCCGCCGCCCACCCGAAGGTGCGTGTCCTGCACCCCGTCGTCTCCGAGGCGCTGGAACTGAGCGCGTCGGCCCAGCTGCGGAACATGGCGACCATCGGTGGCAACATCATGCAGCGCACCCGGTGCACGTACTTCCGGGACGTGACCGCCGCCTGCAACAAGCGTGAGCCCGGCTCCGGGTGCGCCGCCCTGCACGGCTACAACCGCAGCCATGCCATCCTCGGCACCTCCGACCACTGCGTAGCAACCCATCCCTCCGACGTCGCCGTGGCCTTCGCGGCACTCGAGGCGACGGTGCACGTACTGGGCCAGGACGGGGAACGGCGTATTGCCTTCGCCGACTTCCTACTGCGGCCAGGCAGCACCCCGAACCGTGAACAGGCCCTGTACAAGGGTGAGTTGATCACCGCCGTGGAGATCCCCGCCCTTCCGCGCCCACTGAAGTCCGGCTACCTGAAAGTGCGCGACCGCCAGTCCTACGAGTTCGCGCTCACGTCGGCCGCGGTCGCGCTGCACATCCGTGGCGGCGTCATCCGAGAGGCGAAGGTCGCCGCCGGCGGCGTGGGCACCGTGCCCTGGAAACTGCCCGTCGTCGAGCGCCACCTCATCGGCGAACGCCCCTCCGACCGGCTGTGGGCCGAGGCCGCCGAGCACGCGGCCGACGGGGCGCGCCCCCTCACGCACAACGGCTTCAAGGCCGAGCTGCTCAAACGCACCGTCGAACGCCAGCTGCGCACCGTTGGAGGCGCCAAGTGAGCCAGCCGCAGGCAGCAGTCGGTGCGGGGCTGCCCCGGGTCGACGCACGGCTGAGGGTGACCGGGGGAGCCAAGTACGCCGCCGACAACAGCCCCGACGGGGTCGTGCACGCGGTCATCGTGGAAAGCAGCGTCGGCCGGGGCAGGGTCACCGGCATCGACACCCGCGCGGCCGAAGCCCAGACCGGCGTCCTGAAGGTGATCAGCCACCTCAACGCGCCCAAACTGCCGCCCGTCGAAGGGCGGTTCCCGCCGGGCAAACCGTTGCGCGCTTTCCAGGACGACCGGGTCCAGTTCTTCGGACAGCCGGTCGCGGTCGCGGTGGCGACCACGCTGGAGATCGCACAGCACGCCGCGAGCCTGGTGAAGGTCTCCTACGATGCCGAGACCTCCTCGACCGACATCAGCGTCGCCGACGCCGACGGCGAAACCCAGACCTATGCACGGGGCGACGCCGCCCGGGCCCTGGACGCCGCCCCCGTCCGGCTGGAGACGACGTACCGGACGGCCCGCAACCACCACAACCCGATGGAACCGGCCGGCATCGTCGCCCACTGGGACGGCGACCGGCTGACCGTCTGGGAGAAGACCCAGTACGTGCAGGGGGCCGTGTTCACCTTGTCCGGCGAGTTCGGCATCCCGCCGGACCACATCCGCGTCATCTCGCCGTTCGTCGGCGGAGCCTTCGGCAACGCCGCCCGCACCTGGGTGCACTCCGTCATCGCGGCCATGGCCGCACGCGAAGTGAAACGCCCCGTGAAACTCGTCCTCACCCGCAGGCAGATGTACTTCACCGTGGGATTCCGGCCCGCATACGAGTACGCACTGCGACTGGGCGCCGACCGAGGGGGCCGCCTGACCGCGTCGACGCACGACGTCCGCGCCGAGTCCTCCCGCTACGAGACCTACAGCGAAAGCGTTCTCGTCCCAGGCCGCATGCTCTACAGCACGCCCAACGTCCGCCAGGCCTACGACCACGTTCCGCTCGATGTGAGCACACCGTGGTTCATGCGCGGCCCCGGCTACGCCAGCGGCGCTTACCCCGTCGAGTCGGCCATGGACGAACTCGCGCACGAACTGGGTGTGGACCCGATCGAGCTGCGCGTGCGCAACGAACCGGCCGACGACGAGTCGAGCGGCCTGCCGTTCTCCACCCGCCGCCTGCGCGAGTGCTACCTCACGGGTGCCCGTGAGTTCGGCTGGCACCGGCGCAACCCCAAGCCTCGCTCGACGCGTGACGGTGACTGGCTCATCGGCATGGGCATGGCCGCCGGTGTCTACGACACCGCGCGCAGCCGGGCCCAGGCCTCGGTCAGGCTCGACGCCGACGGCACCGCCCTGGTGCAGTCCTCGACCAGCGACATGGGCCCTGGCACGGCCACGTCCATGAGTCAGGTCGCCGCCGACGCCCTCGGCCTGACGATGCGCCAGGTGACCTTCCGGCTCGGAGACTCCCTCATGCCTCCGGCCCCCGTCCACGCCGGCTCGATGACCATGGCCAGTGTCGGATCCGCCGTCCAGGACGGCTGCGACAAGCTGCGCAGGCAGGCGATCACGCTCGCGGTCGACGACGAGAGATCACCGCTGTACGGCGCCGACGCCGCCGACATCGTCGTACGAGGTGGTCGGTTGTACGTGAAGGACGACCCCGCACGCGGGGAGACCTACCAGCGGCTCCTGGCCCGCAACGACCGGACCCATCTCGAAGTGCTCGGTTCGTACGCCGGGGCGCCGGAACCTGAGAGGTTCTCTCTCTACGCCTACTCCGCGATCTTCGCCGAGGTGGCCGTCGACGCCCGCCTCGGCCTGGTCCGGGTCCGGCGCATGCGCGGCGTGTACGACGCCGCCCGGATCGTCAACCCGAGGCTCGCCGACAGCCAGGCCATCGGAGCCATGACAGGCGGGATCGGCCAGGCACTCCTCGAGCACACGGTCACCGATCACCGCGACGGCCGGATCGTCAACGCGAACTTCGCCGACTACCTCGTGCCGACCCACGCCGACATGCCCGACCTGAAGGCGATCTTCATCGACGGGCAGGACTACGAAGCCGACCCCATCGGCGTCAAAGGACTCGGTGAGGTCGTCATCGTCGGAGTGGCGCCCGCCATCGCCAACGCGGTGTTCAACGCCACCGGCCGCCGCATCCGCGAACTGCCCGTCACCGCGGAAGCACTGCTCTGAGCCCCCGGGCGGCCGGTGTACCCCACAACACGCGGCTACCCGGGTACCAGGGCCGTCGTCGCGGTTTCCTCCCCTAGAGCGCGGCGACGGCCCGTTGACCCCACCTCACGGAAAGCCCCCCATGCTGAACATCACGGACACACTGCACGCCTGGTGCCACGAGGGCCGGCCGTTCGCCCTCGCCACCGTCATCGAGGTCAGAGGCAGTGCACCCCTGCCGGTCGGCACCGCGCTGGCCGTGGACGCCGACGGCAACGCGGTCGGTGGCGTCTCCGGCGGCTGCGTCGAAGCAGCGGTGTACGAACTGGCCCGCCAAGTGCTGGCAGACCGCGCTGCCCCCGCACGTGTTGCCTTCGGGTACTCCGATTCCGATGCCTTCGCCGCCGGCCTGACCTGCGGCGGAGAGATCGGTGTCCTGGTACAGCGCGTGGAGCCCGGCGGCCAACCCCAGCTCGCCGTCGCCCTCGATGCCGTGACCGCGGGGCGTCCGTCGGCCGTCGCCCACGTCGTCGACGGTCCCGGTGAACTTGTCGGCCGTATGCTCCACATCCCCGCCGAGGGCACTCACGACGGCACACTCGGGGTCGAGAGCGAGGACCGGGCGGTCGTGGCGCACGCACGTGCGCTGCTGCGGGCGGGTCGTACCGCCTCGATCGAGGTCGGCGGCGGTTGGGGAGAAGCAGAGAACCCGGACGTCGGCACTTGCCCGCGCAAGCTCACCGTCCTCGTCCACGTGCACGCGTCCCGCCCCCGTATGCTGATCTTCGGTGCCGTCGACTTCGCCGCCGCTCTCAGCCGGGCGGGGAGCTTCCTCGGCTACCGGGTGACCGTCTGCGACGCCCGTCCGGTCTTCGCCACCCCGGCCCGCCTCCCGCACGCCGACGAGGTCGTCACCGACTGGCCCCACCGCTACCTCGCGGCCACCGAGACCGATGCCCGCACCGTCGTCTGCGTCCTCACCCACGACGCCAAGTTCGACATCCCCCTGCTGTGTCTGGCACTGACCCTCCCCGTCGGCTACGTCGGCGCCATGGGCTCGCGACGCACCCACGAGCGTCGCGTCGACCTGCTGCGGGAAGCCGGCGTCTCCCAGGACCAACTGGCGCGTCTGCACTCACCGATCGGCCTGGACATCGGAGCCCTTACTCCCGAGGAGACAGCGATCTCCATCACTTCCGAGATCATCGCTCACACCAACCGCGGCACGGGAAGGCCGCTTTCACACAGCACCGGCCCCATACACGTTCCCGCGCAGCCTCTGCCCGGCCTGGTGACGGCGCCGTGATCCCCGCACAAGCGCCTTCGGCAGCCGCAAGCGCGCCGTCTCACGCCTCCCGGACCACGTCGGCCACCTCGTCCAGCAGTGCCCTCAGCTGTGCGGCCTTCTTCGGACCGAGCTTCTCGGCGATCCGCTGTTCGATGTCCACGATCACGGCCTCGGCATCCCGCAGGGAGTCGCGGCCGGCGTCGGTGAGGTGCAACTCCTGCACGTGACGGTGGCGCGGGTGCGGTCGGCGTTCCAGTTGACCCCGCTCCTCCAGGCGGGCCACCTGGGAGGCCACTGCTTGCGGGGTGACGTTCAGGCGGCGGGCCAGTTCCGCGCCGGTCAGGCCGGGATCGGTGTGGACGGAGATCAGCAGGGTGTACTGCGCGGCCGCGATGCCCAGCGGTCGTAGCCGTTGCTCTTTCCGGGCCTGCACGGCCCACTCCGCCCGACGCAGGGCCCAGGTCACCCGGGTCAGGTGCTCGGCAGGGATCGACCGTTCATCATCCTTTGTCACCCGGCGAGAATACGGCACCTGCCGCTTGTCAAGTGCTTGATTGCCCTCAAGTACGTGAATCTCTCTTGATCTGGCCGAGCGGGCCACGTGGCGTCGGTCCTCCCCACGGGCCAGCTGGGAGGCCACTGCCTGGGGGCGCTCAGTCGACGGGACCGTGAATCGAGACCTCGCGAACCGCCTCGGCCACTCGGTCGAGCAGCGCTCGCAGTTGTGCTGACTCCGAGCCGAGACCATCGGTGACCTGCCGCTCGATGTCGGCGATCACTGCGTCGGCCGCGCGCAACGCCTCCCGACCGGCGTCGGTCAGGTGCAGCTCCTGGATGTGCCGGTGGCGCGAATGCTCACGTCTCTCCAGCTGGCCGCGGCCCTCCAGGCGCGCCACCAGTGAGGCGACGGCCTGGGGGGTCACGTTGAGGCGGCGGGCAAGTTCGGCGCCGGTCAGCCCCGGCTCGTCGTGCACGGAGATCAGGAGCGTGTAGTGCGCCGCCGCCATGCCCAGCGGACGCAGTCGCTGCTCCTTGAGGCTCTGCACCGCCAGCTCCGCGCGGCGCAACGCCCAGGTCACCCGGTCGAGCGCGCCGAGCCCGACCGGCTCCTCATCATTGCGTATCACGCGAGAAGGATACGACACTTCAGTGGAATCAAATGTTTGACATGTGCCTAGAGGTTGATGAACCCTGGTTCCATGACTCGCCCCATCGCTTTGATCACTGGCGCCTCCTCCGGCATCGGCGCCGCCTATGCCCGTCTCCTGGCGGACGATCACGACCTGGTGCTGGTCGCGCGACGCGCCGACCGGCTCGCCGATCTTGCCCAGGAACTCCGCGCCCGTGGAGCAGCCGTCGAGGTGCTGCCCGCCGACCTCATGGCCCATGACGGCATCGCCGCTGTCACCGACCGGCTGGCCGCCGGGGACGTGCGCATGCTGATCAGCAATGCCGGCGCCGGCGGCTACGCCCCGCTCGTCGACGTCGACCCTGCCGACATCGACCGCCTGCTCACCCTCAACGCCGTCGCCCCCGTCCGGCTGGTCCACGCCGCACTCCCCGGAATGCTCGCAGCGGGCGAAGGTGTGATCGTCACCGTCGCCTCGCTCCTCGCCTTCAGTGCGGGCCTTGCTGACTCGCGAGCCCCCCGGCGCACCTTGTACGTCGCCGCGAAGGCCGCCGTCTTGGGCTTCACGCGCACCCTCGCCGGTGAGCTCGCCGACACCCCGGTCCGCGTCCAGGTGGTGTGCCCCGGCGTTGTGGCAACAGAGTGGAACAGTGGCGCCGGCCGCAGCATCCCCTGGGCGATGTCGCCCGAGGACGTCGCAGCGGCCAGCCTGGCCGGGCTGCGCCTCGGTGAGACCGTCTGTGCCCCTGGCCTGGAGGGCCAGGACTCGGCCCTTGCTGCCTTGCTCGGTGCGGAGGCCGCCTTTGTCGCGGGCGGCAACCAGCCGACACCCGCGGTTCGCTACACGGAGCCGCGAGATTAGGGCAGTGACAGTCGGCGGGTAGGTGAGTGTCACCAGCCGTCTGCCCGCCGGTCGGCTGCCTTCCCCGCGCGGGGCGGCCGACGTGATGTGCGCACCTGGTGGCAGTTCCCGAGGCCCTGTCCGCCCGCTCGCCGCTCGGCCGGTTCGGGTCGCGTGAGGGTGGCTGTCGCCGCTGCGGCCTCGATGAGGGCAGCGGCGTCGTGACGTTTCTGGGGCGCTCATCGGGTCGCAAGAATCTTGACAGATATCAAATGCTTGACACCATGCAGCCGGTTGATATTCTGATGCTTGTCAGGCTCGCGAGCCTTCGCTGAAGTCATTGATGTCGGCGCGCCCCCGCCCTCGCGCGGCGGCCCTTCATCGCGCCGAAGAGCGTGTCCCCCATCTGCCGCCACCCGCAGGGTGCTGCTCGGATGCCGGCGGTCCCGAGAAAGTGGGAAAGTTCATGACCAACAACACCCCGACGATCACGCGTGACGGAGCCATCGGGCAGGACGGGAACCAGGTGGTCACCGTCGATCAGGCCACCGGGGCGGAGTTCGCCCGGTACCCCGTGGCCGGCAAGGAAGAGGCGGTCGCGGCTGTCGCTGCCGCACGCTCGTCCGCCGGGCCCTGGTGGGACCTCGGATTCGAGGGCCGCGCGGAGCGACTGCGCGCGTGGCGGCGGGAGATAGCCGTAGGCGGCGAGGAGGGGGCCGCCCTCATCCACACCGAAAACGGCAAGCCCCTCGACGACGCCCGCGTCGAGGTGCTCGGGATTCTGGAGCACGTGCAGTACGCCATCGAGAACGCCGAGCGCGTGCTGGGACGCCGGGAGGTCCCCGCCAGCCCCACCGTGCCCAACCAGCGAGCGTGGGTCGAATACCAGCCCTACGGCGTCGTCGGTGTCATCGGCCCGTGGAACTTCCCGCTCCTGACGCCGGGGGCCATCCTGATCGAGGCGATCGCGGCCGGAAACGCCGCCATCCTCAAGCCCAGCCAGATCACTCCCGGCGTCGGGGAGTGGATCGTCCGGACCTGGCAGCGTGCGGTCCCCGACTTCCCGGACGTCCTCCAGTGCCTCAACGGGTTCGGGGCCACCGGCGGAGCGCTCATCGAGGCCGGCCTGAACAAGCTAGCGTTCACCGGCAGCGTCACCACGGGCAAGACGGTGGCCGCCCAGTGCGCGCAGACCCTGACCCCCGTACTGCTGGAACTCGGGGGCAAGGACGGCGTCATCGTGGCTGAGGACGCCGACCTGGACGAAGCCGCCAGGCACGTCGTGTGGGGCGCCATGCAGAACACCGGCCACGGCTGCATCAGCCTCGAAGTGGCCTACGTCGCCGAGTCGGTTCACGACGAGTTCGTCGAGAAGATCAGCGAGCTCGCCAAGCAGGTACGCGTCGGCAGCGACGAGGACGCGGAGATCGGGCCGGTTCCCCTGCCCACCCAGATCCCGACCATCAGGGAGCACATCCAGGACGCGCTCGATCGCGGCGCGACAGCCACTGTCGGTGGCATCGAGGCGGTGGGGGAACGCTATGTCACTCCCACCATCCTCGTCGGCGTGAGCCCCGACGCCCTGGCGGTGACGGAGGAGACGTTCGGGCCCACGCTGGCCGTCGTCAAGGTCACCGACACGCAGGAGGCCGTCGCACACATCAACGCAGGGCGGTACGGACTGGGCAGCGCCGTCTTCAGCCGCGACCGCGGCGAAGCCATCGCCCGTCAACTCCGCGTGGGAATGACCAGCATCAACGACGCCCTGGTGTTCTCCATCAACCCCGCCGTGCCCTTCGGAGGTCGCGGCGACAGCGGCTACGGGCGCAAGCAAGGTGAGGAAGGACTCCGGGAGTTCGCCTACCCGCACTCCTTCACGGCCAAGACCGGCCCCGCCCAGTTCTCGGCGACCACCTTCGGCAGGCCCGCGGGCGCGATGGCGGGAGCCCTCGCCGGCGTTCGCAACAGGATCCTGGCCGAGGGCGGCCAGTAGACCGACTGATCAGCCGACCGTGGAGGCGGGACAGTCGCCGTCTCCGGGGCCCGCCGGCGGAGTGGGTTCTCTCGCCGTACAACTCGCTCCGCACGCCGGGGCCACCGTCATCGCTCTGGCGAGCGAGTCCCACCACGCACGGCTTGCCCGGCTCGGGCGATCCGGCTGACCTGCGGAGCGGGCGTCGGCAAGGGCGTTCGTGCCGCGGCATTCAGCGGCGAGGTGCCACGGGATCGCCGGCGCCGTTGTCCGCCATCACCGGGCAGAGGGAGTAGCCGGTCCGCGCGGTGGGGGCGACGACGAGCGGATCGCCGCCGGGGAGCTGAAGATCCCCGGCAAAGGTCTCCGCCGGCTCGGCGGATTCCGAGAGGGCCTCCGAGCGCTGGAACGCCGAGACACGAACGGCCAGGTCGTTTCTCAGGCTCTGGGGGCCATCGCCGAGCGACGGCTGCCGCATCCGGCGAGCGAGTCGTCACCCCACAGCAGAATTCGTCTTCGTGAACAACTACAACCGGAATTTCACGGGCGCGCCGTTCGGCGGTGTCGGTGCGAGCGGCTTCGGCCGGGAGACCGCGGCGGAAACCCTGCGCGAGTACGGCTACAGCAAGAACATCCGCCTGGTCTCCGGGAGGGGCCAGATCCCTCGCTGGGCGCCGTCCCTCGAGGTGACCGGACACGACGAATGAACAACCCGGCCTTCGAGGCACCGTGACCGCCTCGCCGGTGCGGCGTGGGCGGGTCGCGCTCCGCGGTGGCCGGATGCCTGCCGCGACCACGGCGGAGTCCACGAACACGAACACGAACACGGAAAGCACCGCAGGTGGGTGCGTAGTACCGCGGTACCACGAGTACGGCGCAGGTCAGCCTCCTGGTACCACCGGACCGGGGTGATTGGGCACCTAGCGTTGCCGGTGCGGCGTCGAAGTGACGGACGCCGGAGCCCGAGAGAAAGAACGCGCATGATCGACGCACGGCAGTTGACCAAGAAATACGGCGAGAAGACGGCTGTCGACGGGCTGGACTTCGTCGTGAAGCCGGGCACGGTGACCGGCTTCCTGGGGCCCAACGGCGCGGGCAAGTCCACGACCATGCGCATGATCGTCGGCCTGGACGCCCCGACGAGCGGCTCCGTCACCGTCAACGGCCACCACTACGCCCGGCACCAGGCGCCGTTGCAGGAGGTCGGCGCTCTCCTGGAGGCGAAGTCGATCCACCCGGGCCGCTCGGCGTACAACCACCTCAAGGCACTCGCGCTGACTCACGGCATTCCGGGCAGTCGGGTCGACGAGGTCATCGGCCTCGCCGGACTGGGCAGTGTGGCGAAGAAACGGGCCGGCGCCTTTTCTCTCGGAATGGGCCAGCGGCTCGGCATCGCCGCAGCGCTGCTGGGCGACCCGCAGACGGTGATGTTGGACGAGCCGGTCAACGGGCTGGACCCGGAGGGCGTGCTCTGGATCCGCAACCTGCTCAAGGGGCTCGCCGACGAGGGCCGGACGGTGTTCGTGTCCTCGCACCTGATGAGCGAGATGGCCCTGGTGGCGGACCACCTGATCATCGTGGGACGCGGCCGGCTGCTGGCCGACACGACCGTGGCGGAACTCATCCGCAAGGCGGGCGGCGACATGGTGAACGTCGCGGCCCAGGACCCGGCGCGTCTGCGGGACGTGCTGGCCGGGCCGGGCGTCGACGTCACCGGCCGGATCGGCTCCGAGGAACTCCAGGTGACCGGGCTGACCGCCCGCGAGATCGGACTGAAGGCCGCCGAACACGGGATCGCGCTGTTCGAGCTGAGCGCGCGGACGGTGTCGCTGGAGGAGGCGTTCATGGACCTGACCAGGGATGCCGTGGAGTACCACGGCACGACGACCGGGATCGAGACCATCGAGACCCTCGAGGCCGCCGGGAGGCCCGCGTGAGCACCCTCACCGCAACCGCCGAGAAACCGCGCACCACCCCCGCCCGACCCGTCTACCGGGTAACCGGACGACGCGTGCTCTCCTCCGAATGGGCCAAACTGTGGTCCCTGCGCTCGACCTGGATCACCCTGGGCCTCGGCCTGCTCTTCCTGGTCGCCTTCGGTCTCATCGCCGCGAGCCGCTACAAGTCGGGAATCGACTCCGGCAACATGGACTCGGACTTCGCCGACTCGACGACCGTCAGCCTGTCCCTGTTCGGTACGAACTTCGCCCAGCTGGCCCTGGGTGTGCTCGGCGTGCTGGTCACGGCGGGCGAGTACTCGACCGGCATGATCCGCTCGACGCTCGCGGCGGTGCCCCGCCGACTGCCCGTGCTGTGGTCCAAGGCGACCGTGTTCGGGCTGGTCGCCCTGGCGGTGGGGACGCTGGGTGCGTTCGTCACCTTCCTGATCGGGAGCGGCATCGTCTCGGGCACGCCCGCGGACATGAGCTTCTCCCACGCGGGTGTCCTGCGGAGTCTGCTGGGCGCAGGGCTGTACCTCGGCCTGGTCGGGGTGATCGGCGCAGCCCTCGGCGCACTGCTGCGGTCGGTGGCCGGCGGGATCTCGGTCCTGGTCGCCACGTTCATGCTGATCCCGGGGCTCATCTCCCTGCTGCCCAGCTCCTGGCAGAACGACATCAGCCCCTACCTGCCGTCGAACGCGGGTGAGGCGATGTTCGCCCTGACTCACGACTCCACGACCCTCTCGCCGGGCGCGGGACTGCTGGTCTTCCTCTGCTGGACGGTGCTGGCGCTGGGCGGCGCGGCGTACCGGCTCGTACGCAGTGACGTCTGACGCCCGCATCATGGGCAGGTGACGTCCGTGACCACCGATGACATCAGCGGCATGGGACCGCTGGTCGCCCGGCTCTCCCGGGGCGGCCAGCGGCTGCGGCAGGCCGACCGGACACATCCCTGGATGCTGGACACCGCCATCGTCGTCCTGGTCTTCCTGATGTTCTGCCTGCCCGATCTGATCCACGGCGGTGTGGACGACGGCGACAGCCCGCGCCGGTTCCGGGTCGCCTTCACCCATCTTCCCGTAGCGGGAATGCTGGCCCTGCAGGCCGGCCTGGTACTGCCGCTGCTGTGGCGGCGGCGCAAGCCCGCGGTGGCCTTCGGCGTCATCGCCGCGGTGTTCGTCCTGCAGTGGTCCCTGGGCGCCGCGCTGCGCGCGGACATCGCCCTCTTCGTCGGGCTGTACAGCCTGGCCCTGCACGGGCGGCTGCGGCAGCTGCCGTGGGCCTGTGCGGCCATGGCGGGCGCCATGACGCTGGTCGCGGTCCGCGCGTCCTCGGCCGTGTCCGTCGGGGACGCGCTGTTCTTCCTGCTGAGCACGGCGACCGCGGCCCTCGCGCTCGGCATGATGGTCCGGATCCGCCGCGCCCAGCTCGCCGGACTGCGCGAGAGGGCAGCCCGGCTGGAGATCGAGCGCGACCAGCGCAGCAGGCTGGCCACGGCCACCGAACGCACCCGTGTCGCCCGCGAGATGCACGACATCGTCGGCCACAACCTGTCCGTCATCATCACGCTCGCCGACGCCGGCGCCTACGCCGCGGACATCCAACCCGCGCGAGGCAAGGAGGCCCTGCTGCTCATCGGCGACACCGGCCGACAGGCCCTCGGCGAACTGCGGCGGGTGCTCGGGGTGCTGCGCGAGGCCGGTGGCGGTCCAACCGGTGGACCCGAGCTCAGCCCGCAGCCCGGCATCCTGGACCTCGGCGCCCTGTGCGCCACGGTGCGCGCCGCAGGACTGGAGGTCGTCTATCGGACCTCCGGCGACGTCGACGCCCTGGACAGCGGGGTGCAGCTGACGGTGTACCGCATCGTCCAGGAAGCCCTCACCAACACCCTGAAGCACGCCGCACCCGACACCCGGGTACACCTGGCGATCCTCGCCGAGGACAGTCGGCTGACCATCAGGGTCCAGGACACCGGCCCGGACACATCGCCCGGACCGCCGAACGAGGAAGGACATGGCCTGGTGGGCATGCGGGAGAGAGCGGCCTTGTACGGCGGCACCGTCAGCGCGGGACCGACGGCGGGCGGAGGATGGAGCGTCGAGGCCGTCCTCGACCTCACGCCGGGAAGCGGCGGTGACCGATGACCACCGTGCTCATCGTGGACGACCAGCCGCTGCAACGCTACGGCTTCCACCTGCTCCTGGGCTCCGTCCCCGAGACCGATGTCGTCGGTGAGGCCGCCCACGGCGCCGAGGCCGTCCGCAAGACGGCCGAACTGCGTCCGGACGTCGTCCTGATGGACGTCCGCATGCCCGGCATGGACGGCATCGAGGCCACCCGCCGCATCGTCGCCGCCGGCGGCCGCTCGCACGTCCTCGTGCTCACGACGTTCGACCTCGACGAGTACGTCCACGCCGCCCTGCGGGCCGGCGCGAGCGGGTTCCTGCTCAAGGACGCGCGTCCCGAGGAGCTCCTCGCCGGGATCCGCGCGGTCGCCGTCGGCGACGCGGTCATCGCGCCCGCTCTCACCCGCCGCCTCCTTGAGGAGTACGCCCAGTACGTCCCCTCCCACAGAACCGACCCGGCCGAGGACCCGAGGCTCACCTCCCTGACCGACCGTGAACGCGAGATCCTCGTGGCCGTCGGCAAAGGCTGGACCAACGGGGAGATCGCCACGCGGTTCGTGCTGTCCGAGTCCACGGTCAAGACGCATGTCGGCCGTGTCCTGGCCAAGATCGGAGCCCGCGACCGCATCCAGGCCGTGATCTTCGCCTACGACCACGGCCTCGCCCGGCCCACCGCGGACTGAACCGACGAGCGGCGGCCTGCAGGAACGCCGTCGGCCCGGGACCCGAGCGCCGACGAGCAGGTCCGAGTGCGGAGTTCTCAGGCGGAGGAGGGTGCCCCCGGCAGGCCCCTGCACAAGCGTCGAACGGCCGCGTTGGGTTTGGTCAAGGGCCGCGTCGCCACCGAACTCGACCACATCCGGTGCAGGATCCGGCTCGGCCTCCCGTACGGCCGACGAGTGGCCGAGTCGCTCGTACGACGCCCGATGCGGCGAGTCCATCACCGCGACGAGTAGTACCCGTGGACATCGCCTCGGGCGACCCTGGCTGCCGCGCGGATGTCCGCCATCGCCGTGCGTGGAACGCGCCGCCACTTCCGCGGCGAAGGATTCCAGGGACTCCTCGCCGGGGCCCGGTGGGCGCGGCACTCCTTCCTCCTGCGCAGGGGGCGGCCTGCCAGGTGTCTACACTCACGGGAGACGGGGTGAACTCACGGGAGGAGTCGGGATGCCGCGCAACCGCCAGCAGATCCCGCGGGAGGAGCGCACGGGTGATCTGCTAGCCGCGGCCACCGAGCTCTTTCTGGCGAAGGGCTACGACAAGACGACGATGGCGGACATCAGTGCCGCCGCAGGCGTGGCCCGGGGCAACGTCTATTGGTACTTCGACTCGAAGGACCACATCTTCGCCGCCGTCATCAACCGCATGCTCAGTCGCGAGATCCGCATCCTGAACGAGGAGCAGGCCGGTGCCGACCCACTGAGCCGCCTGGTGCGCGGGCTGTCCGACATGCGCTACTCCCGGCCGCTGCACCAGGCCATGCACGACCGGCTTCCCCATTCGGAGGCAGTTCGCGAGGCCCACAACACCTTCCTGAACTGGATCGTCGGACTGGTCGACGAGTTCATGGCCGAGCGCGGCCTCGACGACTCCTCCGGTATCGATGCAGAGCTCGTCCGCGATGTCGCGGTCGCCGTCTTCGAAGGGGCGCACGTGCCCAACGACTGGAACAGACCGGCCCACGAGATGATCCGGTTCCTGTTGGAGTCCGTCGTGGCCAGGAGTGCGGCGGCCAAGGGGCGCAAGCGCTGAACGCGGTGCCTCAGACGAGGTGAGGCCCGACTCCCGCTGACACCGCCCGCCCCGCACCGACCGCTTCCGCTTCCGCGTCCCGGGGCGGAAGCGTCGCCCCGCGCAGCACGTCGAGCACGGCGGTGGGATCCGCGGGAGCCTGCCGGCCCCGCCAGCCGACGTGACCGTCCGGGCGGACGAGCACCAGCGGCCGCTCGTACAGCTCCACGGCGGCCCGGTCGGCTAGGCGCAGCACCGTCAACGGCACACCACACCCGCGCGCGGCCTGCACCACAGGCGTCGGGTCCGCGGAACCCGAGACCACGAGCGTGAACCCGCGCCCGAAGTGGTCGAGCACCGAACTGCCGTCGGGCAGCCAGACGTGCGGTGCGCGGCAACCGGGCCACGTCGACGGCACGTACTCGTCCGGCTCGTCGGGCGGCTCCGGACTGCCGTCCGGCACGCAGATCGGGGAGCCGCTGTAGCGGTATCCGAGCTGGACGCCCGTGCAGCGGAACTCCTTGGCCCGGGACCGGCGGATCTCCTCGCCCAGCTCACGGCGCAGCCGTTCGCCTTCCGCGTCCATGCGGTCGAGCGCCGGATCGGGCACGAGCTGCGCGTCGGCCCTCCAGTTGCTGGAGGCTTCGGTGACGTTGCGGACGGCGATCGGCCGCCGCTCCTGCTCGTAGCTGTCCAGGAGCGCCGGGCCTCCCCATCCGTGGAGTGTCGCGGCGAGCTTCCAGCCGAGGTCCACGGCGTCACCGATCCCGGTGTTGGCTCCGAAGCCCCCCTTGGGCCACAGCAGATGCGCCGCGTCGCCCGCGAGGAACACCCGCCCCGCACGGTAGGTGCGGGCCACGACGCAGTGTCCGCTCCAGGGCTGCGCCGCGAGGATCTCCACGTCGATCGGCGCACCGGCGGCCTCGCGTATCCAGGCGACCGCGTCGTCGGGGTCGGGCTCCTCGTCCAGGTAGACCGAGAGCCGCCACTCGTCCACGCCGTTGACGACCGTGATGTACGGCCTGCGTGCCGACGACAGGGTGTGGATCTGGACCGCGGGGCCGCCCAGCCGTTCCCGCAGCAGGTCCAGTAGCTGTGGCGCACGGAAGTGCACGGCGAAGTTGTGACCCTGGGCGAACATGCCCTCGAACTCGATGCCGAGCGCCCGACGGATGCCGCTGCGGCCTCCGTCGCAGGCCACCAGGTACGCGCCGGCCAGCGTCTCGGTGACACCGCTCGCCACGTCGCGCACCACGGCCAGGACACCCTCCAAGTCCTGCTCCATCGTCTCCAGGCGGGTGCCGTACCTGATCTCGACTCCCGGCAGTTCGCCGGCGGTGCGCGCGAGCAGCGGCACGAAGGAGAACTTGGACAGGAACGCGGGGCCCTCCGGCGTCAGCGGGGTGTACACGCCCGGAGACCGGTTGGTGACCCCGTAGTCGAAGTCGGTGAGGACGCGCCCCGTGGCGGAGGTGGCGAACACCGTACGGTGCGGGTAGTCCGGGGGCGGTGCCGACTCCGTGCGTGCCTCTTCCGCGCACCCCCAGCGGCGCAGATGTTCCATGGTGCGCGAAAAGATCGCTTCACCTGCTGGAAAGGGCACATGGCCGTCACCCTGATCGATCACGGTGACCGGTACACCACGCCACCCCAACTCGGTCGCGAGGGCGAGGCCCACAGGCCCTGCTCCCACGATCAGGACGCGCCGGGATGCGGCTCCTTCGTGCTGGTCAGACATTGAAGATCTGCCTTCCTGAGCAAGGGTCGGACCACTCATGGTCCCATCTCTTGAACCCGGGTCAGAATTACACGCGCATGTCGCTGTATGGAAGACCTGGAAAAACACAAGACTTTTGACCGATCGTGTGCGGTGCTACGCTCGTCTTGGGTTCAAGAGAGAGGGGCGTCATGACGCCTCCCGCTGATCACAGCGATACCGGGAGCCACTGCCTGGCTCTGGGCCGGCCCGCTGCCGGGATCGACCAGTTGGCAGACGGCAGACCATCCGCGTAACTGCCCATATGCGGCAGCCCGATGGTGCCGTCGCGCCTCACCGATTGACGGGGGCACCGAGGTGCGATTCGAGGTCGAACGCATCGGCGCCCTGGTCAGGGCGCGGCGGCGGCGTTCCAGCCGGAGAAATGTCGCCCTCACCACACGATTCCGGCAGCCAACGGAGGACACGACGACATGAGTACGGAAGCCAAGGACAGCTTCGGCGGCGGAGACCCGTGGAAGTACATCCAGCAGTGGGACGAGGAGCGCTTCGGCCCGGAGATCCACGATGTGAAGCTGCGGGCGAAATGGGAGATGGCCATGGCCATCGCCGGTGGCCTGCCGTACATCTGGCAGGAGCTGGCCCGGCCGATCTCCGAGATCGTCTACGGTCTCCTCGAACTCCGTCGGGGAGACCGGGTTCTGCTCATCGGTGAGGGCATCGCCCCCGCCGGGTGGGTCGAGGACATGCGGGCCTTGGTGGGACCGGAGGGCGTCATCGACACCGTGGAGATCATCAAGGACGGACGAAACGCCGTCCTGGGCAAGGTTCCCGGGCGGAACGGCCAGGTTGGCTGCTGGCGCTGGTCGTACACGGACTCGGTGGGCGACGAGGCATACGATTGCGTCGCCGTGCTGCAGGCGACACAGCACTGTGACGACTGGCCTGAGACGGCTGCGGACCTGCTGCGGGTGATGAAGCCCGGCCGGCGCATCGTGCTGGCCGAAGCGGTCTTGAAGGGAGCGACGTTCTTCTCCCGTGTCGACTCCGACGTCCACCTGCGGCAGTGGTTCGACAAACTCTTCGGGCACGTCCCCGTGGACGACATCCCCTACTACTCCGGAGAGCAGATCCGCGAGGCGTTCGGGGACAAGGTCGACAGCCCTCAGCTGATGGAGTGGAAGGGCATCGAGATGTACTGGGGCCGAAAGAGGTGACCACTGCCACGGGCTTCGGCCAGCAGGCGGCGGCACACACTCCCTCCCCGTCACCCAAGTTGATCCAGCCGTTCACCGAAGGACAAGGAGGTCCCCGTGGGTGTCGTTGAAGACGTCATGGTCCTGGGCTCCGACCATCCGCTGCGCAGTATCGTCCGCGACGAGGGCTTGCTGCTCTCGCCGCCGCATCCCCCGAAGGTGCCCGTCAAACTGTGGCAGGAGCACCCGCCGCTGACCGTGGTGCACTACCCGCAGCAGTACGAGCCGGAGGCATTCGCCCCTCCGCGCGGTGTCTACGAGAACGACGAGATCCGCGTCGAGTGGCAGAAAATGGACGGCCGGCAGCCGTTCTACCATCGCAACTGCGACGTCGACGAGATCTCCTACCAGATCGGCGGCGGGCGGACGCTGATGTCCGAACTCGGCGTGATCGAGTTCCAGCCCGGCGATTTCTCCCGTATCCCGCGCGGCGTCGCCCACGACAACTACGGTCGCGAGGACAGCCACCTGCTGTTCTACATCCCCGCACCGGTCACCGAGCTGGCACCGGCCCAGCGGGAGTCCCGGGCCACGTTCCCGCCGTTCCCCGGCTGGCAGCCCGGCAAGGCCAACGAGGCGATCACTCAATGCATGGCCGCGCTCGGCCACGACATCACCGTCTTCGGGGTCGACGAAAAGCTCCTGCTCGAGCAGGTGCACCAGGAGGAGCAGCGGATGGCGGTGCTCCGGGCCGATCCCAGTCAGGACGTCACCTGGCTGTACACGACCGATCGCATCCGCCTCGGCATGGTCACCACCACCCCGGGCGGACAGCGCCGCTACCGGCGCACCCTCGACGCCGACGAAATCCAGTACCAGGCCCATGGCCACCGCACGCTGATCACCCAGCGGGGCATCGTCGACCTTCAGCCGGGCGACTTCGTCCGCATCCCGCTCGGGATCTCCCACGCCAGCGTCGTGACCGAGCCCGGTGACTACGTCAGTCTTCTCTCGCACCAGGAACTGCCCCAGGTCGCCGAGACCGCGCGTACGGCGGATGCCTGTACCCCCGAACGGCTTTCGAGCCTCACCATGGAGGTCCGCTGATGGCCACGATGCTTGCCCTGCGAGCGCACCAGGGCGCCGAAGCGCTCGTCCTGGACGAGCTGCCCGTCCCCGAGCCTGGTCCGCTCGACGTGGTCGTGAAAGTCGCCTCCGCCGGCCTGGCCCCGGGGATCATGCGCCTGCTGCGGATGGGAGCGCTGAAGCACCTGCCCACCACCCTCGGCCACGAGGCCGCAGGAGTCGTCTCCGCCGTCGGCCGCGATGTCACGGGCCACGCGGTCGGCGACCGGGTGCGGGTCCACCCCCTGCTGAACTGCCGTGAGTGCGACTACTGCCGTACCGGCCGGGACATGATGTGCGCCCAGCAGGCCATGCTCGGCCATGCCGCCTTCGGCGCTGCTCCGATGCCCCTGTACGAGCAGTACCACGACGGCGGACTCGCGGAATACGTCCGTGTTCCGCACTGGCTGATCGATTCCCTGCCGGACTCCGTCAGCTTCGACGTCGCGGCCAAGGTCCAGGATCTGGCCAACGCCGTGCGCGCACTCAAGTGCGCCGACCTTCCGGAACGGGCCACTCTCGTGGTCACCGCCGCGACCGGCACCATGGGAACCGCGACGGTCAAACTCGCGGAGCACTTCGGAGTCGCCCGTCTTGTCCTCGTAGGCCGTGACACAGAGCGCCTCCAGCGCGTCGCGGGGCTCGCCGGCGGCATACCGGCCGGCATCGTCGCACTCGACGAACTCCCTGAGGACTGGTCGACCGACGGCACTCTCACCCGCAGGCTGCGCCGGCTGGCACCGGCCGGAGCCCACGCCGTCATCGACTTCATCCCGGACGGTCCCGCCCTCGGCCAGACCATGGCCGGCATGGCCACCGGCGGCACACTCGTGCACATGGGCGGCAACTCCACCCCGCTGTCGCTGCCCCCTATCGCCCTGATGATGCACTGCTGGCGCTTCGTCGCCACTCGTGCGTGCACCCGCCAGGACACGACGGATGTCCTTCGGCTGCTCGAGACGGGCACCCTCACCGCCGACGAGCTCATCACCCATCGGTTCCCGCTCACCGAAGCGCTCAAGGCCATGGACGCCATAGAGCAACGTGCCGACGACCCGATGTGGATGACCGTGATCAACCCCTGACCCGACGCACGAGCACCGTCACGGCTCCGAGGAGCCGCCTCACAACAGCGGGAGGAGGCCAGGAAGTGTCCGAATCAGAAGCCGTACGCAGCCAGGAACCGCCCGTTCGCGGTGGTCGGGGCGGCCGGGCTCAGCGGCGCGGATGACGTCGAAGGACAGGTCCTCCTTGCCGCTCCGGCGGCGGTAGATGGCCGCCTTGTCGACGCCGGCGGTGCGGGCGGCGCGTTCGACGGAGAGATCGGCCAACGGAACACCGTCCTCGCACAGTTCCGTCAGCGCTTCCAGAATCGCCTGTTCCACGGCCTTGCTGCGGGGACGACCGTGGGTGGAACCGTACGACGGCGCATGGCTCTCCGTCCTTTCACTCGCAGCGCACCGGTGAACGTCGCACGTCCGCGCGGTCACGCCGCCCGCGGAGCAGCACCCACCTGCGCCTGAAGACCCGTGTCCCGCTCAGGCCCGGCTGCGCGCGGTGCGCGCGAAGCGCCGGCACGCAGGACAACGAACGGCGTCACCCACCCGCACGGCGATGGCCGCGTGGCGGCGGCCCGGGCCCGGGTGGACCAGGCGGCACGGCACGGGTGGGGTCACGCAGCGAACAGCGGCGGGGCCCGTGAAGGCCACCCCCCAGGGCTCCACCCGTACCCCTGTGGCAGTTGGCCGGGCGTCAGGGCAGGAGGATGACTTTGCCGGTCTGTCGTTGGCTTTCGAGGTAGGTGTGGGCTTCGGCTGCTTCTTCGAGGGGGTAGGCGCGGTCGATGATCGGGGTGATCTTCTTGTCTGCCAGCAGTTCCAGGCACAGTTGTTGGTCGCGCAGAGTGGCACCGCGCACGCTGGCGATCTTGACCTGTTGGCCGATGAGGGCGAGTGCGTCCAGTTCGAGGCGGGATCCCTGGTCGGTCGGTGTGCCAAGGACGATGACCGTGCCGCCGAGGCGTGTGCAGGCAAGGGAGAGCTGGAAGAAGTCGTTGCCGCCGACGCAGTCCCAGACGGCGTCGGCGCCCAGGCCGTGGGTCAGCTCGCGTATCTGTGCCGGCATCCGGGGGTCGGTGGAGTGCACGATGTGGTCGTAGCCGAGCCTGCCGAGTGCTTCGTCGCGGTCCGGCTTCGTTGTGGTGCCGATGACGGTGGCCCCGCTCAGCTTGGCCAGTTGTGCGCAGGCGATCGCCATTCCGCCGCTGGCGCCGGTGATGACCACCGTGTCGCCGGGGCCGACGGGCGCTTGCCGGGCGCAGTTGAGCGGGGTGGTGTAGGTCCACATGGTGGCCGCGGCCGTCTCGTAGTCGACGCCGTCGGGGATGGGCAGGACGGCGTCCTGGCGACGCGCGACGTACTGGGCGTATCCGCCGAAGACCTGGTGTCCGGGATAGGCGGTGTCGACACACAGGTTTTCGAGTCCGCGTACGCACAGGGCGCAGTTGCGGCATGGCGGGTGCGGAAGCTGGACCGCCCTGTCGCCGGTGCGCCAGCGGGTGACGTTCTCGCCGGTGGCGACGATCTCACCGGCCGCGTCACGGCCGAGCTGGAACGGCAGGGGCCAGGCCGGCCGTCCCGGGAGAGGCTGCGGCAGGTTGCCCGAGCGGTAGCGCAGGTCCCAGCTGTTGACGGCCGTGGCGTGCACGCGCAACAAGACGTCGTCGGGGCCGATGTCGGGGATCGGTGCCTCGATGTACTTGAGCACCTCGGGCCCGCCATGTTCGAACAGGCGGACCGCCATCATGGTCTGTTCCACTCTCACGTTCCTTCAGATCGTTACGCGGTTCATCGCAGGCCCGGCACGGCCGCCGGCACCTCACCCGCCCCGGGAAGACCCTGCGCGAGCAGACCCCGACCATGCGGCTCATCCGGGGCGGACCAGAGAACTGACCAGTCTGACGATCCGGGGTAGCCCGTTTGCGTGGCCTGGCCGTGGCGGTCGGTACAGGTTGACAGACCGCCCAGGTTCTTGACTGCGAGTCATGAGATGCGGCCGAGCATGTCCGGCTACGTTACTGGTCTTGACTGGAAAATATCCTAGAACTAGCTTGGCTCCAGTTCAAGAGAGGGAGTGGGTAGCAGCCCACGTCACCCAGGAGCGCTCTGGAGCGCGACCCGGTCGCCGGACGCGGCCCGTCAACTCTGCGAGCCGGTCACGACCAGCCCACTCCCTGCCTGCCGCCATGCCTTCGACGGCTGCGGCTCCAAGGGTCATCGGCCTGATCGCGAACGACGCGCACCCTCGCGGAGCGCAACAGCCATTGGCAGGACCCTGGCAATCACCCGCGCGCCCCAGAGGGAGAGTGGACATGCCCGACGACCGTTCCTTCCAAGCCATGAATCCGCCCGCTGAGCCCCGTACCGAGCCTCCTGCCGAGTCCACCCGGCGAAGATTCATCGCCGCTACTGCCGCTGCCGGAGGAGCCGCCATGGTCGGCGGTCTGGCCGGGGGGCAACCCGCGCTCGCCGCCGAGGCGGTGTCCGGCAGTCGTGCCTCCACGGCGGGGGCCGGCTCAAAGGGACATCGGCATGCCGAAACAAAGGAGAAGAAGATGCGCATCGTGGCCGTGGAAGAGGCGTTCTCCATTCCTGGAGCCATCCGGCAGGAGGGAGCGATCCGTCAGCGCTTGGAGGCGCCAGAGGCGATCAAGCAGGAGTGGTTCCGTCGCCTGGACGATCTGACCGACCTGCGCCTGGCGGACATGGATGCCAACGGCGTCGATGTCCAGGTCCTCTCGTACGCCACGCCGGGCTTGGAAGTGATCGAGGACCCGGCGGAGGCGGTGGCCGTCGCGCGGCGGGTCAACGACCATCTTGCCAAGGCGGTCGCCGCACATCCGAAACGGTTCGCGGGCTTCGCGGTCCTTCCGCTGCAGGACCCCAAGGCCGCGGTCGTGGAGCTGCGCCGAGCGGTGAAGGAACTCGGGCTCAAAGGCGTGCTGTACAACGACCATGTGCGGGGGCACTACCTGGACGAGCCGCAGTTCAGGCCGGTATGGGCTGAACTGGAGCGCCTCGGTGTGACGCTGTATCTGCATCCGGCCGTTGTCCCGGCCGACAACTGGCGCGTCTTCGACGGGTACCCCGTGCTGGTCGGGCCGTCGTGGGGGTGGACCGCGACGACGGGTGCCCATGCGCTCCGGTTGATCTACGGCGGTGTGTTCGACGAGTTCCCGCGCGCGTCGGTGATGTTGGGCCACATGGGCGAGCTGCTGCCGTTCCAGATGGCCAGGCTCGACAGCCGCTACGGCCAGGTGCCCCCCGAGCGCAGGGTGCAACACCTGCCCTCGTACTACCTGCGGAACAACGTGTACGTCACCACCAGCGGAGTCATGTCGCACGCCGCGCTGCTGGGAGCCGTCCATGCCGTGGGTGTCGACCGGGTCCTGTTCTCCATCGACTACCCGTTCGAGTCCAGTGCTGCGGCGGTGGAATTCCTGCGCTCCGCACCGTACGCGCCGGCCGACCTCGCGAGCATCGCGCACGGCAACGCCGAGCGCGTTCTGGGACTGTGACGAGCCACGATGCTCAAGCGTTGACGAACTCTCGCCCCCGCTGATGAACGACGTTCGCGCCCAGCCGGTGGGTCGGCGGCGCGGGCTGGGGCCGCTCTGGAGAACGACTACAGCTGCCGCCTTCACCGGGTGCCCTTCGCAGAGGTCGTACGGCATGCCTCGAAGACGCTACGGCGCACGCCACCATGCGGTTTGACGGTGGCGTGCGCCGCCGCCGTTCACAGACCCTGACCGATCTCCCGCGCTGTCGCGAGCAGGGGTTCGGACAGTTCGGCGAGCCGTGCGCGGGTGCAGCGGACGGACGGAGCCGCCACGACCACGGCTGCTACGGCGACGCCCGTACGGTCGCGCACGCACGCGCCGACGGCGTGCACTCCGCGCTCGCTCTCCTGAAAATTGAGGGCGTAGCCGTGGCGGCGCACGGACACCAGCTCCTTCATCAGGCTCTCGAAGTCCTTGGGAGCTCTGGCCCGGTCCTCGGGGAGCCCGTTGGGGTAGAGAGCCCGGAGCCGGTCAGTCGGCAGTGCGGCGAGCAGGGCCTTGCCGCCCGAGGTCACGTGGGCGGGCAGGAGTGTGCCGGTGCGGTAGCTGACGCGCAGCGCCTGTGAGCCTTCCACGCCGTCGAGGAAGCGGCTGCCGTTGCCCTCGAGCACCATCAGGTGGGTCGTCTCCCGGACGGCGTCCGCCAGCCGTTGCAGGTGGGGATGGGCGATGGTGATCAGGTCCGGAGGAGGGGGCGCCTGGCTTCCCCTGATCGCCTGCAGAGCCGGCCCCGGCCGGTACACCTTGTGGCGGTCCTGCACGGCGAATCCCTCGAAGACGAGCATCGCGAGGATCCGGTGCGCGGTCGAGCGCGCGACGCCGAGCCGGTCGGCGACGTCCATCACCCGAAGCTCGTCGAGCTCGTGCAGCAGCCGGACGACGCGCAGGGCGTTGCCGGCGGCGCTCACCGGATACGAGGGGCTCGGCGAGGGGCTGCTTGAATTCTCCATAGAGGAATTCTACCCCTCATAGATTCCGGTGAGGGGAAATCGCGGCGTAGCGTCAGGGACGGCGCAGAACGATGCGCGCTTCTTCCGGCGGTCGCCGTACGACACGAACGTGGAGGTTTTCCATGACCGACACCACCAGCGAACAGACCGAGCGCAAGCTGCTCGACGAGCTCTACGCGGATTTCGAGGACGCGGGCCTGATCCCGCTGTGGACCCAGGTGGACGGCCTCATGCCGATGGTGCCGCAGCCAGCCGCGGTGCCGCACCTGTGGCGGTGGGCGGAGCTGCTGCCCATCGCACAGCGCTCCGGAGAGCTCGTGCCGGTGGGGCGTGGCGGCGAGCGCCGCGCCATGGCCCTGTCCAACCCCGGTCTTCCGGGCCTGCCTTACGCCACCCCGACGCTGTGGACCGCGATCCAGTACCTGGGACCGCGCGAGGTCGCGCCCTCGCACCGGCACAGCCAGGGCGCCTTCCGGTTCGTGGTCGAAGGCGAGGGCGTGTGGACCAACGTCGACGGGGACGCGGTGGCGATGCGACGGGGTGACCTGCTGCTCACGCCGAGCTGGGCCTTCCACGAGCACCAGAACGTCACCGATGAGCCGATGGCCTGGCTCGACGGCCTGGACATCCCGCTCGTCTCCGAGCTGGACGCCGGCTTCTTCGAATTCGGCCCCGACGAGCTCTCCACCCGTGAAACCCCCGAGCGCTCGCGCGGCCAGCGACTGTGGGGCCACCCCGGACTGCGCCCGATCAGCCGGCCTGACCAGCCCAACTCCCCGCTGAACGCGTACCGCTGGGAGCACACCGATGCCGCTCTGACCGCCCAGCTGGAACTGGAGGACGAGGGCGTCCCCGGCGTGCTCGAGCCCGGGCACGCCGGAGTCCGCTTCTCGAACCCCACCACCGGCAAGGACGCCCTGGTCACGATGCGCACCGAGATGCGCCGTCTGAGGGCCGGCGCCCGGACCACCCCGGTGCGCACAACCGGCTCCGCGGTCTGGCAGGTGTTCGAGGGCGAGGCGGTCGCCCAGGTCGGCGACAAGGTCTTCGAGATCGCCAAGGGCGACCTGTTCGTCGTCCCCTCCTGGTGCGAGGTCTCGCTGTCCGCCCGCACCCAGGTCGACCTCTTCCGCTTCAGCGACGAGCCCGTCTACGAGGCCCTCGGTCTCGCCCGTACCTCCCGAGGAGAACACAAGTGAAGCTCGCCACCATCCGCGTCAACGGCACCACGCGCGCCGTCCGCATCGATGAAGACAAGGCGGTGGACCTGGGCGACAGCGACCTGGCGGTCTTCCTGCGCCACGGTGACTGGGCGACGCGTGCCGCGGACGCCGACGGTGAGACGTACGAAGGCCCACTGGACTACGCCCCCGTGGTCGTCGCCCCGGAGAAGGTCGTGTGCGTCGGTCTCAACTACCGCACCCACATTCTGGAGATGGGCCGCGAACTCCCCTCGCACCCCACGCTGTTCTCCAAGTTCGCGCGGGTGCTGGTCGGCGCGTACGACGACGTGACCCTGCCCGCCGCGTCCACGCAGATGGACTGGGAGGCCGAGCTCGGCGTCGTCATCGGTGCCGAGGTCCGGCACGCCGACACGGAGCAGGCGCGGGCCGCGATCGCCGGGTACACCGTGCTCAACGATGTCACCGCCCGCGATTGGCAGTACCGCACCACCCAGTGGGACCAGGGCAAGAACTTCGAGGCCACCACACCCATCGGACCGTGGCTGGTGACCGCCGACGACCCCACGGTCTCCGCACAGGGCCTGAACCTGACGTGTGAGGTCGACGGCGACACGGTCCAGAAGGCCGACACCGGTGACCTCGTCTTCGACCCGGCCGCACTGATCGCGTACCTGTCCGAGATCGTCACCCTCGTGCCCGGCGACGTGATCGCCACCGGCACTCCGGGCGGGGTCGGCCACGCCCGCAAGCCCGCCCGCTATCTGCAGGACGGAACACTCCTCGTCACCCGGATCGAGGGAATCGGCGAGACCCGCAACACCTGCCGTCGGGAGACGCGGTGAGCGAACGCCCGGCCGCGATGCTGGGGCGAGTGACCAAGGGCACGGCGGCCTTCGAAGCCGCCGTGCACCGGCTGACCGACCCAGGATTCACCAGGCCTTCGTATCTGCCGGGCTGGAGCCGCGCCCACGTGGTCGCCCACGTCGCCCGTAACGCCGATGCACTCGTCAACCTGCTGACCTGGGCGCGTACCGGTGTCGAGACGCCCATGTACGCAAGCGGCGACCAGCGTGCGCGGGAGATAGAGGAGGGTGCCCGGCAGCCGGCCGAAAAGCTGCGTGCCGAGCTGCTCGCGGCCGACGGCCGTCTCGCCGGGGAGCTCGCCGCCCTGCCCGACGAGTGCTGGGCGGCGACCGTGCGCACCGCGCGAGGCCGTGAGGTGCCCGCCTCTCAGGTGCCCTGGATGCGGGTGCGGGAGGTATGGGTCCACACCGTCGACATGGACATGGGCGCCAGCTTCGACGATGTCCCGCACGATGTGTGCGTGGCCCTGGTCGACGACGTGGCCGCATCCTTCCAGGGTCGACCGGACTGCCCCTCCGTCCGGCTGCAGTCCGAGGACGGCGCTCACACCTGGCTGCTGGGCGACTCGGTCGACGTCGAGCCGGTCGTGGTCAGTGGTGGTCTGCCCAGCCTGGCCGCCTACGTGACCGGGCGCCCCGTGCCCGGTCCCTTGTACCCGACCGGCGGGGGATTCCTGCCGAAGCTGCCCGCGTGGCTGTGAGCACGAAGGAAAGACGATGAAAGTTGCCTGCATCGGCGCAGGTCCCGGAGGACTGTTCTTCGCCACACTGCTCAAGCGCAGCCGGCCCGACGCCGAGGTCGTGGTCTTCGAACGCAACCGCCCGGACGACACGTTCGGCTTCGGAGTGGTCTTCTCGGACGCCACACTCGACGCCATTGACGCCGCCGACCCTGTCCTCAGCGAGGCGCTGGAGAAGCACGGTCGGCACTGGGACGACATCGAGGTCCGCGTGCACGGGGCACGGGAGCGCGTGGGCGGTATGGGCATGGCGGCTGTGGTCCGCAAGACGCTGCTGAGCCTGCTGCAGGAACGGGCCCGCGCCGAGGGCGTGCGGATGCGCTTCCAGCACGAGGTCCGCGACGCCTCCGAGCTGGACGACTTCGACCTCGTAGTGGTGTGCGACGGCGCCAACAGCCGTTTGCGCACCCTGTTCGCCGACGACTTCGGACCGACCGCCGAGGTGGCGAGCGCGAAGTTCATCTGGTTCGGCACGACCTACGCGTTCGACGGGCTCACTTTCGTCCACCAGGACGGCCCCCACGGTGTCTTCGCCGCCCACGCCTATCCGATCAGTGACTCGCTGAGCACCTTCATCGTCGAGACCGACGCGGACTCATGGGCCAGGGCCGGTCTGGACGCCTTCGATCCCTCGACTCCGCCGGGCCTGAGCGACGAGAAGACCAAGGGCTACCTGGAAAACCTGTTCCGTGAGCAGATCGACGGGCACCCGCTGGTCGGCAACAACTCCCGCTGGGCCAACTTCGCCACCCGCAGGGCCCGTTCGTGGCGACGGGGCAAGTGGGTGCTGCTGGGCGACGCCGCGCACACCGCGCACTTCTCCGTCGGGTCCGGAACCAAGATGGCCATGGAGGACGCGGTCGCGCTGGCCGAGGCCCTGGGGGAGGCGTCTCACAGCGTGCCGGAGGCACTGGAGATCTACGAGGAGCGCCGCCGCCCCAAGGTGGAGAAGATCCAGAACTCGGCGCGGCCCAGCCTGTCCTGGTGGGAGCACTTCGGCCGCTACGTCCGTACGCTCGACGACCCGACGCAGTTCGCCTTCCACTTCCTCACCCGCAGCATCCCGCGGGGCAAACTCGCCGTGCGCGACGCGTTGTACGTGGACCGCGTCGACGGATGGTGGCGGGGCCGTCACGAGGCGGAGCCCCTGCAGACGCCATTCCAGGGCGGGCCGCACCGCCTTCCCACGCGGCGGGTGACGGTCGACGACGACCTCCTGACCGGAACCGACGGCACCGGCATCCCGATGGTCCCCTTCAGCGGTCGGTCGTCGGGGGTGGGCGTATGGATCGACGCCCCGGACACCGAGGAGGGCCTGCCGCTCGCCCTTGATCAGGTGCGTGGGACGGCAGAGGCGGGCGCCCTGCTCGTCGGTGTACGCGGCGGTACGGCGCTGACCCGCGTACTGGTCGCGGAGGAGGCCCGGCTCGTGCACAGCCTGCCCGCCGCGATCGTCGGCGCGTACGACGACGACACCGCGACCACGCTCGTCCTCTCCGGCCGGGCCGACCTCGTCGGAGGCACCAAGTGACCACCCTGGAACCGCTGTTCGCCCCCCGAGCCATCGCCGTGCTCGGCGCATCGGCCACGCCCGGGAAGCTCGGCGCGGCGATGGCCGACTCCCTGGATTCCTTCCCGGGGCCGGTGATGAAGGTCAACTCCGGCCGTCCGGACCCCGATCGGGGCTTCTTCCCCACCGTCGGCGAGGCCGCCGCAAGTCACGGCATCACACCCGACCTGGTCGTCTCCTGCATCCCGGCCGCCGTGACCGCCGACGCCCTGCGCGAGGCGGCCGCCGTCGGCGCCCGCGCCGCACTCGTGTGCGCCGGCGGTTTCGCGGAAGCCGGGGGTGACGGTGCGCTGCACCAGCAGGCGTTGACCGAGGTGGTGCGGGACACCGGCATCCGGGTCCTCGGACCGAACACCTCGGGCTTCCTCGTCCCCCACCGACGGCTCACGGCCAGTTTCGTCCCGGGCGCGCCCGACCTGGAACCGGGTCCGGTGGCGGTCGTGGCCGCGAGCGGCGGCGTGAACCACGCGCTGGCGTTCGCCCTGGCCGAGGCCGGCGTCGGCCTGCGCCTCGGGGTCGGCCTCGGCAACAGCCTGGACGTCACCCAGGGCGACGTCCTGCGCCACCTCGCCGAGGACGACGGCGTAAGGGCCGTCGCCCTGCACGTGGAGACCGCCGCGGAAGGCCGCCGCCTCACCGAGGCGGTGCGGCGTCTGACCGATAGTGTCCCCGTGGTGGCCCTGGTCGTGGGCCGCAGCGACATCGGAGACTTCGCCCGCTCCCACACCGGTGCCCTGGCCACCTCCTGGCGCGTGACCCGGACGGCCCTGCGCCAGGCCGGAGCCGTCCTCGTCGACGACGAACGCGACCTCGTCGACGCCGTCACCGCGCTCAGCCGCGTACGCCTACCCGCCAACCCACGCCCAGGCATCGGCCTGGTCACCGCCCAGGCCGGACCCGGTCTGCTGCTCACGGACGACCTGCGCTCCCACGGCATCCAGGTTCCGCCGCTGGTCGAACGGACCGCGAAGGAGCTGCGTGAGCTGCTCCCGGCCCTCACCTATCTGAACAACCCCGTCGACACCGGCCGCCCTTCGCCCGTGCTCACGCAGGTGGTGGAGCGGGTCTCGGAGGACCCCGGTATCGACGTCACCGCCGTCTACGGGCTGTTGGAACCCACCACCGTGGACCTCCCGGCCGCGCTGGCCGCCGCACGTACGGCCACCCCGCTCGTCGCCGTCGTCGGCGGACCCGTGGAACAGGCGCGGCGGGCCCGCCGTGAACTCGGTGAAGCCGGCATTCCCTGCGCGGCCACGCCTGCCTCCGGATCGGCGATGGTGCGCGCGCTCGTCGAGGACGCGGCTGCGCGCACTCGACTGGAGGCCGTCCTCACCGCCTCCGATGCCCCCGTCCTGCCCCCACCGGGGCCGGTCGACGAGCACACGGCCAAGGGCGTCCTGGCGGACTTGGGCATCCACACACCCGTACGGCGCGTGTGCGCCGACCCCGCCGAAGCGCACGCGGCTCTCGACGAGCTCGGCGGCTCGGTCGTCGTGAAGATCCTCGACGCGGACATCCTGCACAAGACGGAAGTGGGCGGGGTCCAGGTCGGCATCCGCACGCACGACGAGCTCGACGAAGCCCTTGTCCGCATGCCCGCGAGCCCCGCGCTGCTGGTGGAGCAGATGGCCCCCGCGGGTCCCGAACTCATCGTCGGCGTACGCCGGGACCCGGTCTTCGGCCCCGTGCTGGCTCTGGGCGCCGGGGGAACGGCCGCCGAAATCCTCGGCGACGTCTCCCTGCGCCTCGCGCCCCTGTCCGCGAACGAGGCCCATGGGATGCTCGACGAGCTAGCGACCAGCCAGCTGTTCCTCGGCGCGCGCGGTGCCACCCCGGTCGACCGTGCGCGACTCACCCACGTGCTGCTCGCCCTGGCCTCCCTTGCCGCCGACGATGCCGTGGCCGAGTGCGAGATCAACCCTTTGCGCGTCCTGCCCGACGGCGACGTCGTCGCGCTCGACGCCGTACTGCTGCTGCGTGACCCCCGGGATCAAGGAGGATCCGATGACGCGTGAGGGATTCGTACCCTGGCCCAAGGAGGCGGCCGACCGCTACCGCGAGGCCGGGTACTGGCGTGGCAGGCCGCTCGGCTCGTACCTGCACGAGTGGGCGGAGACCTACGGCGGCACAGTGGCCGTTGTGGATGGCGACACGCGCCTGACATACCGTCAACTCGTCGACAGGGCTGACGGACTGGCGTGCCGCCTGCTGGACAGGGGCCTTAACCCCGGTGACGCGATGCTCCTCCAGCTGCCCAACGGCTGGGAGTTCGTCACACTCACCCTCGCCTGTCTGCGGGCCGGCATCGCTCCCGTGATGGCGATGCCCGCGCACCGCGGTCACGAACTGCGCTACCTGGCCGCCCATGCAGAGGTCACCGCGATCGCCGTACCGGACCGACTCGGCGACTTCGACCACCGGGCCCTGGGCCGGGAGGTCGCCGAAGACACCCCGAGCGTACGGTTGTTGCTCGTCGCCGGTGGCACTGCCGGTACCGACGTCACGGACCTGCGCGCCCTGGCCGAACCGGCCGACGACCCGGCCGGCGCACGGGCCCGGCTCGACGACATCTCTCCGGACAGCGGAGACATCGCCGTCTTCCTGCTCTCCGGCGGCACGACCGGACTGCCGAAGCTCATCACCCGCACCCATGACGACTACGAGTACAACGCACGGCGCAGCGCCGAGGTCTGCGGCCTCGACGCCGACTCCGTCTACCTGGTGGCGCTGCCCGCCGGACACAACTTCCCCCTGGCCTGCCCCGGCATCCTGGGCACCCTCATGAACGGCGGCCGGGTCGTCCTGGCCCGCACCCCGGAACCCGGCAAGGTGCTGCCGCTGATGGCCGCCGAGGGCGTGACGGTCACCGCCGCCGTACCGGCCGTCGTCCAGCGCTGGATCGACGCGGTGGCCTCGGGCCGCCACCCCGCCCCGCCGGCCCTACGGCTGTTGCAGGTGGGGGGCGCCCGCCTCGCGCCGGAGGTCGCCCGCCGCGCCGAACCCGTGCTCGGCGGCACACTCCAGCAGGTGTTCGGCATGGCGGAAGGGCTGCTGAACTACACGCGCCCCGACGACCCAGACGAGATCAAGATCGAGACGCAGGGCCGCCCCATGTGCCCGGACGACGAGATCCTCGTCGTCGACGCCTCCGACGAGCCGGTCCGGCCCGGCGAGATGGGCGCGCTGCTCACCCGCGGCCCGTACACCCCACGCGGCTACTACCGGGCAGCCGATCACAACGCCCGAGCGTTCACCCCTGACGGCTGGTACCGCACGGGTGACGTCGTACGGCTGCACCCGTCGGGCAATCTCGTCGTCGAAGGACGGGACAAGGACCTCATCAACCGGGGCGGCGAGAAGATCTCCGCCGAGGAGGTCGAGAACCTGATCTACCGCCTGCCCGGTGTCGCCCGCGTCGCGGCCGTCGCGAAGGCCGATCCTGACCTGGGGGAGCGGGTGTGCGCCGTCGTGGTCGTCGAGCCGGGGACCCACCTGAGCCTCGAATCGGTGCGTGCCGCCCTCACCGCCATGCAGGTGGCCCGCTACAAGCTCCCCGAAGACCTCATGGTCGTGGAGGAGTTGCCGCTGACAAAGGTCGGCAAGATCGACAAGAAACGCCTGCGGGAGGTCGTCCGTGGCACGGCGGACTCCGTCGAGGCGGTGTGACGGCGCTCGCCGCGGCGGCGAAGGGTCCGGCGGCGTTGCGTGATGCTTCCGCTTTCCCGGAGGGAGTCGATCGGCGTCGCCGGCCATCCGGCGGTACCTGGGAAACGGCTCCAGGTACCGCCGTCGCCGTCGACCCGTGCCCCGATCGTCGGACCGGCAGCGGGATGTACACCGTCCCGGTGACCAGCGACACGCGTCCTCTCGTACGCCTCGCACGTCCTGCCGCCGAGTCTTTCTCCGTGCGGCCCAGGCCGAGTACTTCGAGCACCGGTCGGTCGGTCAAAGGACACGGATCGGCGTCGTCGGCACGAGCCCGCGGCTGACCCGGAACCGAACGTCGCTGCCACGTCGTGCGCGTGGCGAACGACGGCCCGGAATCGGGTGACGGTCGTCATTCCCCGTCGCAGACGCCCTCTACGGCGAACTTCTGGTAGAGGTGCGGGTAGGCCACGGTTCCGGCAGGGTAGTTCGCCAGATGCGAGGCGAACTCCGGTGTGCCGAGCGCTGCACGGAGGTGCTCCGTGGACTTCCAGACCGCGACGTTGGTGAAGAGCCGGCTGCCGGCTATCCCCCGGTACAGTTGCACCGAGAGAAGGCTCCCCGACCTCTTCATGTACTCCGCGTCGTCCTTCCAGGCGGCCACCACCTCGTCCTCCTTGCCCTCCGGGGCGACAAAGGTGTTGATGATGGTGACCGGGCCGGCCTCCTCCTTCTGCTGGTCGTGGAAGTGGGCGGACTCGTCGAGTCGGCCGAAACTCAGCATGGTTCCTCCATGTACGCGCGTGTGGTGAGTTGTGATCGAGGGGCGGTCCGGGTGAGGGGCCTGGCCCCTGGGGCACCGCCCGTGGTGTGCGTTCAGGCGTGGTGCTTGTCGAGGAAGTCGGTGATGAGCTGCAGCCACTCCTCGGTCCGCTCCAGCATCGGCAGGTGGCCGGTGGCGATCTCGGCGAGTTGGGCGCCGGGGATGGTCTCTGCGAGCCGGCGGTGCAGGGCGCTGGAGACGAGGCGGTCGTCGGTGGTCGAGACGACCAGAGTGGGGACCGTGATGCCGGCGAGGTCGTCCCGGACATCGACCCGGCCGACGAGGTCGGTCTGCTCGGAGCTGCCGTCGACCGTACTGGCGGCGACGTAGCCGAGGGTCTGCCGCAGTTGCTCGGCCGGCATCGACTCCAGCGCCTGGGTGCCGAGGGCCACCATGAGCTGGAACTCGGCGAGCAGCTCGCGGTCGCCGGACGCGGCGATCTTGCTCTGGATCGAGGAGGCGAGAGAGAGCCGGTTGTCGCGGTGCGGGAAGGCGGCGGTCAGGACGAGTGCGGTGACGCGCTCGGGGTGGCGGGTGGCGGCGCGGATGGCGACCGGGCCGCCGAGGGAGTAGCCGGACACGGCGAAGCGGTCGACGCCCTCCGCGTCGGCGGCGGCGACGAGCTGGTCGGCGAGGTCGTCGACGGACAGCGGGGTGGTGGAGCGGGGGGTGTCGCCGCTGCCGGGGTAGTCGATGCCGACGACGGTGTGGCGGGCGGCGAGGGCTTCCAGGACGGGGCCGTAAGTGCCGGCCAGGCTGCTGCCGGCGCCGTGGGCGAGGAGCAGGCCGGGGCCGGAGCCGAGGCGGGTGCGGGCGAAGGCGGGTGCGGTGAGGTTGCGGGGTGACATGAGCGTCTGCCTTTCGAATCGTCGACACGCGAGAATCATCCAGTGCGTGTGATTACTTCCTCAGGTCTATCACACGGTGCGTATGATTGCCGCCTGTGACGTCAATCACACACTTCGTATGATGTGGGGGTAGGGTGGCGGCATGAAGCAGCCCCTCCACCGCCGTCAGCCGACACCGGGCAACCCACGCGTACAGCGCACCCGCAATCGCGTGCTGGCGGTCGCGCGGGAGCTGCTGCCTGAGGTCGGACCGGCCGGACTGACCTACGCCCTGCTCGCCGAGCGGTCGGAGGTGACCCGCCAGACCCTCTACCGGCACTGGCCCACCAGGGCCGCGCTGCTCTTCGACCTCGTCCTCGAAGGCCCCGACCTCGGCACCTACCCCGAACCGGGCAGCGACGTACGCGCCGTGGCCACCGCCTGGCTGAAGAGCCTGCGTGCCGGCGTCAGCGTGCCGGCCGTGCGAGCCGCGGCCCTGGCCGTCACCGCCCAGGCCGACCACGACCCCGACAGCGCCCGGGCGCTCGTCCGCATCGGCGAAGACCGCTACGTCGGCTTCAACAAGCTGCTGGAGCCTTCGGGCATCCAGATCAGCGACGACGAGTTCACCCTGCTCTACGGGCCCGTCCTCGCCCGCCTCTTCCTCGACCGCGGTCAGGTCACCGACGCCTTCATCGACGCCGTGGTCGCCCAATGGCTCACCACGCTGGAGCCCGCCGACGCACCGCAGGATCTCCGGTAGTAGTCGCCGAAAGCTCCTGACGGAGGGGAACAACCGCGTTCAGGCAGCTGGCCCGGGCTCCTGGCAACCCGTCACCGCCGCCTCTGTCGAGTGAGCCTCGCCGTCCGCTGCTGGGCACTACGGCTGCTGAGCACTACGGCACACCGGCATGGCCGCCGGTCACCTGTCCGTGTCCGCATGTGGAGCGCCGTCAGGTGCTCCGGGACGTGCTCGCCGACCCTTGGCCGGCCGAGCCGGTGTGGTCGACCAATGAACCGAGCGGTGCTCTGCGCCGGTGCGAAGCTCTCGAAGGCATGGGCGTCGCTCCGGCGATCGGCTTCATGGAGGCTTCATGTGCTGAGTGGTACGTGCTTTATGAGGCGGCTGTTGTCTGGCGGTCATGCACGTACTCCTCGTCCCGCCGGTGGGCGACATCGGCCAGCCTGCTGTGCGGCACCGGCCTTCCGCGGTCGGCGCCTCGCTGCCGGAGCTAGGCGATGACGCAGGGCATGAAGGAACCGCCCGCCTGTTCACCTCGGTGGGGCAGCGACGGCGTTGCTCGCGGGTCCGCTCCACTAGCCGACCGGTGAACGGCGGCCTACGCGGCCACGTCGGTGCTGTGGGTTCCCACGTCTGAGCGCCGGACCGGTCTGTCGGCGGCAACCGCCCAGTTCAAAGAGCGACTTGGCCGCTCACGCTCCCCGGTCGGCCGGACCGCGTGCACGCCGGCCCGGGGAGGGAGCGGTCTCCACCATCGCGGGGACCATCGCCCTTCCCGCGCGGGCCCTGCCGGCCCGGCGACGGCGCCGTGACCCACGCACACACGAACTGACTCGCACACAGAAGGAATGGGGAACTGGAAATGAACCTGCGACGGAACATCTCGCGTCGAAGGATGATTGAAGGAGCATCGGCCGCGGCACTCGTCACGGCTGCTGCGGCCACCATGCCTGCTGCCATGGCCAGTCCGGAGACGGCATCGTCCGGCCCGGGACTGCCGAAAGGCAACTGGCGTATCGACACCCACGCGCACTACTCGCCCGACGTGTACAACGACTACCTCAAGCGCTATGGCCTCCTCGGCGCCATTACCGGGGCCTACGGTCCCTGGTCGGTCGAGCGGCACGTGGCCTTCATGGACCAGTACCGGATCCAGGCCAGCGTCCTGTCGTTCGGCGACCTTCAGATCACCGTCGGCCCGGTGGACGACCGGCGCGCCACCGCCCGCGCGGTCAACGACTACGCCCGCGACCTCGTGCAGACCCGTGGTGACCGATTCGGGATCTTCGCGGTCACCCCGATGCCCGACATCGAGGGCTCGGTGGCCGAGGTGGACCGCGCGCTCGGCGAACTGGATCTCGACGGCATCTGCCTGCTCACCAACTACAAGGGCACCTACCTGGGGGACCCTTCGTTCGCGCCTCTGTACGAGATCCTCAACGACCGCGGTGCCTACGTGTACGTCCACCCGACGGGGCCGGAGAACAACCCGGCTCCCAAGTTGTGCTTCGGCCCCGACATCCCGGCCGGGAACAACGTCTTCGAGTACAACTTCGACGCGACCCGCGCGATGACGAGCCTGATCTACAACGGTGTCCTGCGGGACTACCCGAACATCCGCTGGCACTTCACCCACAGCGGCGGGGCACTGCCGTTCCTGGCCTTCCGGCTCGCGACCCGGCACTCGGCCTTCCCACCGTTCAACGAGGTGCTGCCCGAAGGCCCCCTCACGTACATGAAGCGGATGTACTTCGACAACGCACAGGCATTCACCGCCGCGCAGTTGCAGCCGCTGTCGTCGCTGGTACCCGACAGCCACATCATGTTCGGCAGCGACTGGCCGGCGACCCGCCATCTCTACGCGGCCGACAACGTCGAGACGATGCCCTTCCTCAAGGGCAGCCTGCCGAATCTCAAGGCAGGCGACCCCGAACCGAACGTCGACGAGATCTACAGCCGGCGCCGGCGGATCGCTCTCGAGCGGGACAACGCCCTCGAGCAGTTCCCGAAGCTGAAGGCGCGTATACGCCGCTCCGGCTCTCGCTGACCCGCGACCGTACGCAGGCCCGGCCTACCGCCCGCTCCCCAGGCAAGGGGCGCGGGACAGACACCGTACGCTGGCTGCGTTCGAGGCCCTCTGCCTCCATGCCGCCGGTGTCCCGCGGCCATGACTGCCGTCCCCCTCCCTCTTCCTGTCTCGGCGATGGAAAGCGAGCACGATGAGTACGCAGCGCGTTCTGGTCGTCGATGACGAGCCCAAGATCCGCATGACCGTGCGCGGCTACCTGGAGGCGGACGGTTTCCACGTCGCCGAAGCCGCGGACGGACCGTCCGCCCTGAAGGCGCTCACCCATGACCGACCGGACCTCGTGGTACTCGACGTGATGCTTCCGGGCCTGGACGGTTTCGAGGTCCTGCGCCGCATCCGGGAGGCGAGCCAGATCCCGGTGATCATGCTCACCGCCCGCGACGAGGAGGTCGACCGGCTGATCGGCTTCACCACCGGCAGCGACGACTACGTCACCAAGCCGTTCAGCCCTCGCGAACTGGCACTACGGGTGCGGGCCATCCTGCGGCGCACCGACAGCCGGTCCGAGGCGGATCACGAGGACGGCGTGCTGCGCTTCGACGGACTGACTGTCGATCGCGTGACGCGGACCGTGCAGGTAGATGCCGACCGGACGGTGGAGCTGTCCGCTCTCGACTTCGATCTGTTGTTCGCGATGGCCCGTGTCCCCGGGCGGGTCTTCACTCGGCGCGGCCTGTTGGCCCAGGTGTGGGGCGAGGACTTCTTCGGCGACGAGCGCGTCGTGGACGTGCACATCCGTACTCTGCGGCGTGCGCTGGGCGACGAGGCGAGCGCACCTCGGTTCGTAGGCACCGTCCGCACCATCGGCTACCGGTTCGTCGGGCGCCCCGCCTAGCCGGCGGCCAGGAAGGACACCTATCGATGCCGTTCTCCGGCTTCCCGGCCTACCGCCGATCTCGTGCGCGGCTGCGCCGAATCCAGCAGCGGATGTCGCTGCGTGACCGGCTGGTGCTCTCACACCTCATGGTCCTCCTCCTGGCGCTGGCGGCCATGGCGGCGATCAGCGCGCTGATCGAGGTGTGGCTCGGCTTTGACGACATCGAAGGCGACGTGGTCCTGCAGATCGGCCTCTTGTTCGGAGGGGCCGCGGCTTTCCCGGCGTCCCTCGCCCTGAGCCGGTTTCTGCTGCGTCCCCTCGACAGGGTGCGCGCCGCCACGCGTCGGCTCGCCGAGGGACACTACGACGACGTCCTCGAACTCCCCAGCGAGCCGGGCCTGGCCGCGCTGGTCCAAGACGTCAACACGCTGGCGGCAGCCCTCGATGACACCCAACGCCGCCGCGCCCGGCTCATCTCCGAGGTCGCCCACGAGATGCGCACCCCCATCACCATCCTCCGCGGCCAGATCGAGGGTGTGGCCGACGGCATCTTCGTCCCCGATGAGGCGATGTTCGCCTCCCTCGCCGACGACCTTCACCGGCTGGAGCGCTTGGCGGGCGACCTGTCCAGCCTGTCCCGGTCGGAGGAGGCGGCCTTCGATCTTCACCACGAGCCCACCGACGTGGCCACGTTGGCCCGGGCCACGGCCGAGCGGCTGCGCCCCCAGTACGACGACCAGACGGTAGTCCTGACCGTGGACGCAGGCACACCCGTCGGCACGTTCTGCGACCCGGACCGGATCACTCAGATCCTGGTGAACCTGCTGGGCAACGCACTGGCCGCATGCGATCCGCACGGGCATGTGGTGCTGTCCGTGCACACCGAACCTGCTCCCGTACGCCACGTCACCGTCCGCGTCACGGACGACGGCATCGGCATCGCCGCACACAACCTCGAACGCGTCTTCCGCCGCTTCGAACGCCTCGAGCGTCTCGGTCGACCTGCTGCTGCCGGTGGCAGTGGCATCGGCCTGACCATCGCCCGGGGCATCGCCCGAGCCCACGGCGGAGACATCACCGCGGAATCCGCTGGACCGGGCAAGGGCGCAACGTTCACCCTTCGCCTACCGCAGGAACACGTCCCCGGGGCCGGCATGCCTCCGGTCTCCCGCTGACTCCAACGACCCAGCCCGGAACGGCGGTGATGAGCAGGTCGCGGTCGCGAAGACGCCGAGCCGTGCGCCCGGTGAGCGTCGCCGGCTCCGGAGACAGTGCGGCTGCCGCGGCGCGCGACACGGCCGGCGTCCCGCAGGAACCCCGGCCGGCGACGCCCGGATCGCATCGGCGAGCACGGCTGTACTGCCGGCCCCGGATGGTTTCGACAGGCCCCGAGGATCAGGCCAGTCCCAGAAGTGCTTCGGCGTTGCCGGCCAGGATGCCCTGGGTGTCCGCTGCGTCGAGCCCGGCCCGTTCGATGTAGGCGACGGTGTCGAGGTAGTGCTCGCCGCCCTGGTACGGGAAGTCGCTGCCGAGGACGAGCCGGTCCGCGCCGACCGCCTGGACCGCGGCCTGCAGTGCCGCCTGGGAACTGTGGGCGACGGTGTCGTACCACATCCGGCGCGCCGCCTGGCTCGGCGGAAGGGGGGCGTCAGGTGCCTCGAAGTGGGCGAGGTTGTCCCACCGCTCCAGCAGCATGGGCAACGCGCCGCCGAAGTGGGAGTTGAGGATGCGTACACGGGGGTAGCGCGTCACGAACCCACGGGTGATGAGCTGGGCCGCTACGACGGTGTCCTCCACGGGCGCGCCGACCATCCAGGTGAGGTGGTGGTCGGTGATCTGCGGGGAGGCGACGCCGTCGCCGGCGGGGTGGAGGTACATCACGGTGCCGCGGCGGTCGAGTTCCTGCCATACCGGTGCGAAGGCAGGGTCGGTCAGCGCCCGGCCCGCGGCAGAGGTGGTCAGGGCCACGCCCACCACCCCCGGCGCCTCGAGGACGCGGTCGAGTTCGGTCAGAGCCGCGTCGACGTGCGGCAGAGGAAGCACGACGAAGGCCAGGAAGCGGTCGGGGTGGCGGTCCACCAGGGCGACGTACCGGTCGTTGATCATGTGTGCGGCTGCGGCGGCCTGCTCCGGATCCGGCAGAGCGCCCGTCATGGGTGAGGCCGAGATCACCTGTCGGTCCACACCGGCCCGTTCCATCAGGGAGAAGCGGGCCTCGAGCTCCTTGTCGGTGTCGTCGGCCCCGAGCCCGCGCTGGCCGCCGGTGGTCGTGACGCCCGAGTCGGCCAGGAAGTCCAGGTAGTCGCTGGGGTAGACGTGAGCGTGCGTGTCGATCCGCATGACGGAGTTCCTCAATCGTCGAGCGAAGGGGGAAGGGGGAAAGGGGAAGGAGGGGAGTGGGAGGTGGGAGGTGGGAGCGGATTCCAGCGGTGCAGGAAAGACCGCTGGGCGAAATGGATACGCCGAGCTACTTGTCGACCAGGGACATGTGGTGCTCGTTGTAGCGGTTTCCCTGTACCCCGACGCGGCCGACGAGTCCGTCGAGGTCGGCGAGTTCGTCGGCGGAGAGGGGCAGTCGGGTGGCGCCGATGTTCTCCTCGATGCGTGCGGTGCGCCGGGTTCCGGGGATCGGAACGACCGACGGATGCCGTGCGAGCAGCCAGGCGAGCGCGACCTGGCCCGGTGTGGCGTCCTTGGCCTGCGCGAGCAGGGTGACGTGGTCGACGAGCGCTTGGTTCGCTGCCCGGTTCTCGGCTGTGAACCGTGGGATGTTCGTGCGGACGTCGTCGGCGGTGAACGGCGTCGTGGCGTCCACCGTCCCGGTCAGGAACCCCTTGCCGAGCGGGCTGAAGGGTACGAATCCGATGCCGAGTTCCGAGCAGGTCGGCAGAACCTCATGTTCGGGGTCCCGGGTCCACAGCGAGTACTCGCTCTGTACTGCCGTCACCGGGTGGACCGCGTGGGCGCGGCGGATGGTCTGCGCACTGGCCTCGGAAAGCCCGAAGCAGCGCACCTTGCCTTCCTGTACGAGCTCCCCCACGGCTCCGGCGACGTCTTCGATGGGCACGTCCGGATCGACGCGGTGCTGGTAGAAAAGGTCGAGCGTTTCGACCCCGAGCCGTTTGAGGGAGGCCGTGGCGACGGCTCGGATCTGCTCGGGCCGGCTGTTGAGTCCGGCGGGGGCGCCGTTCTCGATGCGGAATCCGAACTTGGTGGCGATCACCGTCTGGTCTCGCACCGGGGCGAGGGCTTCTCCCAGGAGCTCTTCGTTGACGTAGGGGCCGTACACCTCCGCGGTGTCGAAGAACGTGACTCCGCGGTCGACGGCGCCACGCAGTACGGCGATCATGTCGGTGCGATCGCCGGGATTGGGGCCGTAGCTCTGGGACATTCCCATGACGCCGAGACCGATGGCGGAGACATGCAGGTCGCGTCCGAGCGTTCGGGTGTGCATTGTTCCTCCTCGTTGCTGCCGACTCGTTGCTGTCAATGCCGGTGGGTGGGCTTCAGGCCATTGGCAGGCCGCCGCCGCATCCGGTGTTGTCGCAGACTGCTTTTCATTCGGGTGATCGCGCTGAGGGCCCGCGTACGTGGTTCACCGCGCTGTCCGCGGAAACAGGCGCTGGGCGTTCGCCGTCGTGAGCGATCGCCATGTCGTGTCCCGCGCCGGTGGTTCGGCCGCGTCGATCGCCGCGATGTGGGCGTCGGCCAGCGGCGCGGGCGTCCAGCAGTAGTCGCTGCCGAAGAGCACGCGGTCAGGGTCGACGAGCTTCAGCAGTGCGGGGACCTGGCGAGGGAAGGCTGTGCTCGCCATGTCGTAGTACAGACCGCGGAGTTGCTGCACCGCGTCGGGGCCGGGCGGTTGCCGCGCATGCAGGAACAGGCTCATGAACTCGTTGATGCGGTCGGCCAGGACGGGAATCGCGCCGCCGCAGTGCGGGACGATCACCCGCATGTTCGGATGACGCGTCAGGACGCCCTCCATCACCAGGTCCGTGACGGTCCGGGCCGTGTCGAAGATGTACTCGACCATCGGACGCGGTCTGCCGAGCGCCGACTGCTCCCAGCAGACGGGCGAGGTGGGGTGCAGGAAGACCACCGCCCGCCGCCGGTCGAGCTCCGCGAAGACCGGGTCGAGGCGCTGGTCGCCCAGGTACACCCCGTGGGTGTGGGTCAGCAACGCCACGCCGTCGGCGCCGAGTTCGTCGAAGGAGAAGGCGATCTCCTCGACCGCGCCGTCGACGTCCGGCAGCGGAAGTGACACGAAGTTGCCGAAACGGCCCGGGTGGTCCCGGGTCAGTTCGGCGGTGTACTCGTTGACGCGCCGGGCTAGGAGGCGGGCCGCCTTGTCGTCGCCGAAGTGCACACCGGGGGAGGACATGGAGAGCATCGCGGTCTCGATGCCGTTGCGGTCCATCAGATCGAGATGGGCTTGCAGGGACCAGGACGGCCAGCCGCCCATGCCGTCGGGGTGGGCGTGGCCTGCGGCCGTCGCGTGCTGGACGTAGAAGTCGGGAAGCATGTGGGCGTGGACATCGATGAGGCTGGAGGACATGGCAGCGGGATTCCTTCTCGTGGGGCTCGCGTCGTCAGGGCACGCACCGCAAGCGGCCTACTCCACCTGCTCGCCTCCGGCCAACCGGACCTCTTCGTTGTCCAGGGCCGCCTGGAGACGGCGGAGCACGGTGTCGTCGATCTGCGACTCGTCGCGCAGGCGGACGACGGTCGCACGCTTCGTGGCGATGAGGGCGAGGCGGAGCTCGGTGTAGTGGTGGTTGTGGAGCAGGGCCGGATCGTCGTCGGTGCCTGCGCCCCTTGCCCGTACGGTCGCCAGGTTGGCCTCGTACTCCTGGCGCAGCCACTCCACGACTTTCGGAGTGGTCCCCTGTTCGGCGGCGAGCCGGGGCAGCGCCTTGATGGCTTCCTCGGTCGCCGCCGTCTCGGCGAGGACCTGCTCCTCGTCGACGGACGTGTCGCGCGGCAGCCGGGCCCAGCGCACCACGCCCGGCAGCAGCAGTCCCTGCACCACGAGGGTCACCACGATGACGCCGGAGGTGACGAAGACGATGAACGCCCGTCCGGGGAACGGCTCGCCCGAGTCGAGGTTCTCCGGCACGGAGAGCGCCACGGCCAGCGACACAGCGCCCCGGAAGCCCGCCAAGCCGCTGACCACTCGTGCCCGGTCGCTCATTCTCCGCAGCCGCTGCTCGGGACGCCGGTCGATCGCGCGGATCAGGTAGGCGGAGGAGAACAGGAACGCGAACCGGACCGCGACCAGGACCACGCTGACTGCCCCGATCGCGATGAGGGCGTCCCTGAGGTCGGATCGGCTCAAGTGGCGCAGCGCGTACTGCAGTTCCACTCCGACCAGGACGAACAGGGCGCCGTTGATGATGAACGTGGCCAGCGGCCAGAAGGCCAGTGCCTGACGGCGGTGATCGGCGCGGATGAGGCTCGGAGCGACCTGGGCCATGATCAGACCGCTCACGACGACCGCGAGGACACCAGAGGCGTGAATCTGTTCGGCCAGCAGATATGCCGTGAACGGCGCCAGGATCATGACGAGATTGCCGAGCAGGGGATCGTCCAGCCGGCGCCGCAGGTTCATGTTGACCCAGGCGACCGCCACTCCGACCGCGGCCCCTCCGCCGTAGGCCAGCAGGAACAGCGCTCCGACGTGCGGCAGTGTCAGGTGTTCCTCGCCTACGGTGATACCGACCGCCAGGCCGTAGACGACCAGTGCGGTGCCGTCGTTGACGAGGCTTTCCGCACGCAGCACAGTGATCTGACGGCGCGGCAGGGAGCCCGCCAGGGCGCTCACTGCGGTGGCGTCGGTGGGAGCGACGGCCGCGCCCAGGGCCCACGCCGGTCCCCACGGCAGCCCGAGCGCATGCCCGGCGACCGCCACAGCACCTGCGGTGAGGATCACCAGGACCGTGCTCAGCAGGACGATGCCGCGCAGGTTCGTACGGATCTCCCGCATCGAGGTGGTGAGGCTCTCCCAGTAGAGCAGTACGGGAAGGAAGAGCAACAACACTACTTCGGGAGGGAGTTGGGTCTGGCGGACGGCCGGGACGAGGCCGATGAGCGCGCCCACGACGAGCAGCACGACGGGCGGCGCGACGTGGAAGCGCTGCCCCAGAACGTTGCCCACCAGCACGGCCGCACCCAGGACGACAACGAGTTCGAGACCGAGCATGGTGCTTACTCCTGTGGGGGACTGGCTGTCGGCGTTGGCCCAACGGCGGCGGCTTCCACCGGGATCGCCTCGGTCATCGGGGCACCAGTCGCAGTGTCGTGGAGCGCGCCGCGACCAAGGGGTTGACGTACGCGCCGCCGAAGCGGCCGTACTTGGTGCGGTACGCGGTGTCGACGCGGTCGTCGACCTCGGAGTCCGCCACCTGAACGAACGTGACGTCCTTGTCGACGCCTCCGGAGCGGATGTGCCCCTCGTGGCCGGAGCGGGCCGTGCGCCACCAGCCGCCGTCCGTACCGCGGAAGGAGCGGACGTACAGATCGTCGCCGTCGCGGACGACCCAGACCGGCACCGGACCCCGCAGAGTGCCGTCGTCGCGGCGCGGCGCCATCTCCAACTCGTCGGCCGCGGCGATGCGGTCGAGCTCGTCGTTCGTCCATTTCGTCATCGGTGTTCTCCGGTCGAGGAGGCGGCGGGCGGGGCGGACGAGCGGGAACTCCTGAGGGGCGGCGCGCCGCTGTGGTGAAGGGTGCCGGAGGACTCGTGGTCAGCTGGGAGTGCTGGTGAGCGGGTCACCGAGGTGGGTACGGGTGATTCCGAGTGAGTCCTCGAAAACGCGATAGTCGTCGATCAGTCCGTCGGCGACGGTGAAACGCAGGATCATCTCGCTCTCGAGTACCTGTCCCGAGGGGTGGAACCGGGAGGAGTACCAGCCCGGCGCCCAAACCCGTCCGTCGACCTCCACCATGGTGCCCAGCTCGAACGCGAGCGGCTCGACGGCGGCGAAGAACGCGGTGAGGGACTGCCGGATCTCCACCGGCCCGGTGCGGCTCCCGGCCCACGGGGTGAGCGCTGGATCGCCCGGGATCGTCCAGGTCGCCTCAGGGGTGAAGTGGGAGAGCACGCGCTCCATGTCACGCGTGCCGAAGGCATCGAAGTACGCCTCGACGGTGGCGATCGCCTCGCTGGTCATGGCTGTAGGTCCGTTCTGTCTGGCGGCCGCGACGGGCAGGCGGCCGAGCCGCCGCCCGACGGGGCCGGCGGTCCTGGGAGCCGTCGACCGGCGCTCACCACCGCCCGGGCTTCAGGTCACGGGCGCAGCAATGCCTTGACGGCGCGGCGCTCGTCCATGGCCTTGTAACCTTCTGCGACCTCGTCCAGGGGCAGAGTGAGGTCGAAGACCTTGCCCGGGTTGATACGGCCGCCGACGACGCGCTCGATCAGGTCGGGAAGGTAGGCGCGCACGGGGGCGGGACCACCGCGCAGACCGACGTGGGAGAAGAAGAGTTCCTGGCCGTCGATCTGCACGTCGTGCGGCATGCCGACGAAGCCGACATTGCCGCCGGGGCGGGTGGACTGCAGGGCCTGGTGCATGGACTGCTGGGTGCCTACGCATTCGAGGACGGACTCGGCGCCGATGCCGTCGGTCAGTTCCTTGACGCGGGCCACGCCATCCTCGCCGCGTTCGGCGACGATGTCGGTCGCGCCGAATTCCAGGGCCAGTTTCTGCCGGGACTCGTGCCGGCTCATGGCGATGATGCGCTCGGCGCCCAGTTCCTTGGCGGCGATGACCCCACACAGGCCCACCGCCCCGTCACCGACGACCACGGCCGTCGAACCGGGTTTGACCTCGGCGGCCTTGGCGGCGTACCAGCCTGTGCCCATGACGTCGGAGAGCGCCAGCAGGCTGGGGATCAGCTCCTCGGCCGGCTGCTCCGGGGTGGCGACCAGGGTGCCGTCGGCGAGGGGGACGCGGACGTACTCGGCCTGGCAGCCGTTCGGGAAGTCCCGGTGCAGACAGGAGGTGTGATACCCGGCCCGACAGATCGGGCAGGTGTTGTCGGAGGCGATGAAGGAGCCGATGACGAACTGGCCGGGCTTCACAGCCGAGACGTCGCTGCCGATCTCTTCGACGATGCCGACGTACTCGTGGCCGATCGGCTGCGGCTCGTTGACCGGGTTGATGCCGCGGTAGCTCCACAGGTCGGAGCCGCACACGCAGGTGGCGACGGTGCGGATGACCGCGTCCGTGGGCGCCACGATCTTCGGCTCGGGGGCGTTCTCCACCCGGATGTCCCCAGGCGCGTGAATGATGGTTGCTCGCATGATGGCTTCCCGGTTCCTTTCGGTCTGTCGTGGCGTCAGGGGCGGGTACGGGTGCTGACGCGCGGGGCGTTGTAGTCGTCGTCCGGGACGTGTTCGAGCCAGGTGGTGTCGTCCGTCTCCCACAGCGCGAGATGGACCATGAACTGGTCGGGAGCGGCACCGTGCCAGTGCTCCTCACCCGGGGGTGTGTGGATGACGTCGCCGGGATGGGCCTCGGTGACGTCGCCGCCACGGGACTGCACCAGCGCGACGCCCTCGACGATGTAGAGGGTCTGGCCCAGGGCGTGGGAGTGCCACGCGGTGCGGGCGCCGGGAGTGAATCGGACCAGGTTGGCCCGCATCCGCGAGGGGTGCTCACCGCGGTGGATCACGTCGGCGTAGGCGTCGCCGGTGAACCACTCGGCCGGGAGCTTCATGGTGGGAGGCCGCTTCAGCAGTTCCATGGTGTGTCGTTCCTCCGGTGTGGTGCTGCCGCCGGACCATGCGGCGGCGAGGTGGGGGGAGCCCGGGACGTGGGGGTGTGCCTGGGCGGAGGAGTATCAGCCGGACTGGTCGGACTTCTCCACGATCTCCTTGAGCTGGGTCATCGCAGTCATGGCGTTGGGCCATCCGGCGTAGAAGGCCAGATGGGTGATGGCCTCGACCAGCTCGTCCTTGGTCACGCCGTTCTCCAGCGCCTTGCCGAGGTGGAAGCTGAGCTGGTCGGCTCGGTACAGGGCGGCGAGAGCGGTGACGGTGACGAGGCTGCGGTCGCGCGGGGACAGACCCGGCCGCTCCCAGATGTCGCCGAACAGGACGGTGTCGGTCACCTCCGCGAGCTTGGGGGCGAACTCCTGGATCGCCGGCGGCGCGAACTTCTTCCGTTCTGACATGAGGTGGTGCTCCTAGCCTGTGTGCGGGGGGATTCACGCCGCTCGGTCTTGAGCCGGGTGGCGGGAGGGGTGCTCACCGAAGAACGAGGTGACTCGGCGAGGGCGGTCAGACGTATTCGTCCTCGCCGTGTGGGTCGAAGCGGGACGTACCGTCGATCCAGAACAACTCCGTCGGCACCCCGGCGCAGGCGACTGGATCGCGGAAGACGACCGGGTCCTGACCGCCACCGAGCCGGACGCGCAGCAGGCCGCCGAGGCAGGCGGCGCTGACCGTGCCGACCGCCCTGATGCGACGGTCGCTCATGGCGGCGTACACCGCGTGGCCGCTGCTGGAGATGCCCAGCACGCCGAGGCGCTCGGGAGGGACGCCCTTCCGGGTGCTGAGGTAGCTGACGGCGCTCTTGACGTCCTCGCCTCGCCGGACGGGGTGCTCCAGGAAATAACGGCGTTCGCCTTCACTCGCGCCTGGTGAGCGGCGTCGAAGGCGAGGGCGGCGAAGCCCGCCACGGTCGGACGCCGGGCGTGGAGTCCGGCGGTCTGCTCCTGAACCCCACGGCTCTACGACCACGATCGCGGGCAGCGGATGTCCGGCGCGGGAGTCGGGAGTGTGCAGGTGACCGGTCGGCGTCAGGCCATTGCTGACGAAGGTGACATCCGTCCGCACTGTTCTCACTCGCCTCCTCTGCCTGCAGTATGGAAATACGCGATATCGGTGACGTGTGAAAGCAATTCTGACCCGGGGGTGGGCCGTCCCGCTTGTTCGGGTGGATGCTCTGCGTAGGTCGCCTCTGATCGCCGAACACGCCATTGACCCTGCCACCTCCACGGGAATCCGCAAAGGGGAGAATTCCACCCTGGGGAGCAGTTATCCAGGGGAGGGATTCTTACCCCCCTTGTGCGGACCGAGCGGTGTGACACTGGCTGGCATGACCAGCGACGCGCATCTGAACGAGCTGGGACAATTCCTCAAGCTGCGGAGAGCCGAGTTGAGCCCGCGCACGGTCGGCCTGCCCGACACCGGTGGCCGGCGGGTGCCTGGCCTGCGCAGGGAGGAAGTCGCCCTTCTCGCCTCCATCAGCACCGACTACTACACCCGGCTGGAGCAGGGCCGCATCCAGCCGTCCGTGTCAGTGCTGGCCGCACTCGCCCAGGTCCTGCGTCTGGCCGACGACCAGCGCGACCACCTGTTCGAGCTGGTCGGCCGACGGTCGGCCCGACCTCGCCGCCGGGCCGCACCGAAGGTGCATGCGCAGTTGCGTCGCCTCCTCGACGATCTCACCGTGAGTCCCGGCGTGGTCATCGGCCGCCGTATGGACATCCTGGCGTGGAATCCGCTCGCATCCGCCCTGCTGACCGATTTCGAGAAGGTGCCGGAAGACAAGCGCAACTGCGTCCGCATCCTCTTCATCGAGCCCTCCATGCGGACGCTCTGCGCGGACTGGCGGGCCGCCGCCCGTGGCTGCGTGTCGCACCTGCGTATGACGGCCGCCGCATCCCCGGACGACCCGCGGCTGACCGGCCTGGTCGGCGAACTCTCCGTGCAGGACAAGGACTTCGGGCGGTGGTGGGGGAGCAGTCACGTGGCGTCGCGCGGGCGGGGCATGAAGCGGTTCCACCACCCCCTCGTCGGCGAACTCGTCCTCGACCGGGACACCTTCACCTGCGGCAGCGATCCCGATCAGGAACTCGTCGTCTGGACGGCGGAACGCGGCACGCCCTCGTACGACGGGCTACGCGCCCTCGCCTCAGGGGCATCAGGTCGGCTCGGCGGGCCCGCAGCCGATCAGGTCGACTGGCCTGACGGTCTGATCCGGCCTCGCTGACTTGGGAAGAACGAGATGTCGACCAGACCTGGGAGAAAACTCTCGCCCTGATTTTGCAGGTGAATACCGCGACACTGAATGCCATGCGCATGAATGAATATTTGCCTGAACTGGGAGAATTCCTCATTGCGTGCCGGGCCCGACTCAGTCCGCGAACGGTGGGCCTGCCCGAGTTCGGAGCGCCCCGACGAGTGACGGGGCTGCGCCGTGAGGAGGTCGCCCATCTCGCGGGGATCAGCAGCTACTCCTACGCGCGGTTGGAGCAGGGGCGTGCCCCTGCGCCGAAGTCGGTGCTCGCCGCTCTCGTCCGTGTTCTGCACCTCGACGACGACCAGCGTGACCACCTGTTCGCGCTGGCCGCGAAGGACGAGCGCCCGCCGCGCCGCAGACCGGCGCAGAAGGTCCAGCCCCAACTCAGGCGTCTCCTGGACGAACTGAGCGCGACCCCCGCGCTCGTCCTGGGTCGTCGCACGGACGTCTTGGCCTGGAACGCGATGGCAGCGGCTCTCCTCACCGACTTCGAACGGGTTCCGGACAAGAAGCGCAACTACGCCCGGCTGCTCTTCACTGACCCCGCCTTCCGGGAGCTCCACCTCGACTGGAGGACGATCGCCCGGATCTGCGTCACCCAGCTACGCATGGAGGCCGCCAAGTGCCCCGGCGATCGCGAGTTCACCGCACTGGTCGGAGAGCTGTCGGTGACCGACGCCGACTTCCGGCAGTGGTGGGCAGGCCGCCAGATGCCCGGCCTGCGGGTCGGCACGAAGAGGCTGCGGCATCCGATCGCCGGTGACCTCACCCTCGACTGGGACAGCCTGACCTGCACGGCCGACCCCGTGCAGCAGCTTGTGGTCCTGACCGCGGAGCCCGGGACCTCATCCCATGACGGACTGCGCTTCCTCGCGTCGTGGACTGCCGACCCGGACCAGCGGGCGCCGGATGCGACAGCTTGACCGAAACGGCGCGAGTGGTCCATGACCGGCCTCGACCGCGCCCAACCGGCGTTCCTGGAAGGGAATCGCGACCCTGGGTCCTGCAACGGGGCTGTCCAGGACGGCTCCGACGCCGTGATCACACCAGCCACCCCGAGATCATCCCAGGCTGGAGGCGATCACCGACCAGTGGGCACGGAAGGCAGCGACCAGTTCCTCCAGCAGCACATGGAGGACGCCCGCCAACTGGCGAGCGTCCTGCGGCTCTGCATCGAGAAGGACGTCCCGCCGGCCTTCCTCTGAACCCCACCGACCACGGAATAGCCGACCGAAACCGTGCTTCGTGTTCAATGCCTGCCCGACCGGATGCAAGTGGGTGGCCGGCGGTATCTCGGCACATCCCGCCACTGCGCAGACGGGATGGGGTGGCATGCAGAACAGCTTGATCAGGAATTCTGTACTACTGCGAGCCCGGTCACAGTGGATGTGATCGCCGACCGCGTCGGCGCGTGCCGGAGTCCGGCGGGTGGGGCGGGGGGCGCGTTGCGCCGTCCCGGAGCGACGGACCGGGGCGCCGCCGAGGTGGTGTCAGGCGGGCTGTGGGGCGGGCGTTGCCGGAGCGGCGGCGACCTTGCGGGTCTCGCGCAGCATCAGCAGTCCGTTGACCGCCATCAGCGTCGCCGTCAGGCCGTGGACGCCGAGCGCGGTGGCGACGGAACCGTGGTGGGTCAGCACGGTGGCCATGTCGCCGTACGCGGCGAGGGCTTCCACCAGCAGAACCCAGCCCAGCGCCCGGCGGTGGCCCGTCACCAGCAGGACGCCCAGGACCAGGGCCAGGACGACGTCGCGGATTCCCTTGACGACCAGGAAGCCGCCGCCGTCGCCGGACGGCCGGTTCGGCAGGCCGAAGCCCGCGGCCGCCGTCTCCGGGCTCAGGATGAACTCCGTCCCGAACCAGAGGATGAAGACGACGAAGGCGGCGGTCAGAGCGGTGTTGATCCTCTTCGGTGACATGGTTCTCCCTGCGGGTCTCGTCAGCTGGGTGAGCTGCTCGGTGAGCGTCGTGGAGCTTCTCGGTCCGCGGGTGTGCCCGCGGGATCAGGTGAGTGCGGCGACGAGCAGGGCGAAGGCCGCGATGAGGATGGCTACGCGGACGTAGTGGTAACGGTTCCAGCGGTCCGTCTGCTCCTTCCAGTCGGCGGGCCGGTTCTCCGGGGTCCACGTCTTGTTCCTGTTGTTGATCGGGACGAGCAGCAGCAGCGACATGATCACGCTGAGGATCAGCAGCGCGCCGGCGGTGACGACGAGGCCGGCGCCGGTGTGGTGCCGTCCGGCGACGGCCCAGACCGCGACGAGGGCGAGCGAGGTGAGGTACCAGACGGGCATCACGGCGCCGAGCATCCGGCCCCCGTGGGCGCGGCCGAGTTGGCCGCTGTCCTCCGGGAGGGCGTTGAAGATCGGGTTCATGACGAAGGCGACGGAGAACTCCACCCCCACCATCACGCCGAAGGACACGGTCGTGACCACCTCGAGTGCGTTGAGCATGATGACCCTCCACGGATCTAGTGTTGCTAGCGGATGAGGCAACGCTAGTACTACTGCCGCTCGTCTGTCTAGCGGTGCTAGGGTCGAGGTATGTCGGTACAGGAACGCAAGCAGCGTGAACGGGCGGAGCGCGAGCGCCTCATCGTGGCGACGGCCCGCGAACTCGCCGAGCAGCAGGGCTGGGACGCGGTCACCACCCGTCGGCTCGCCGAGCGCATCGAGTACAGCCAGCCCGTGCTCTACAGCCACTTCCGCGGCAAGCGCGAGATCATCGGCGCCGTCGCCCTGGAGGGCGCCGCCGAGCTGGCCGTGGCGGTGCGTGCCGCGACCGGCGCCGCGGACGGCCCGCGCGAGCGGGTCCTCGCGCTCGCGCGCACCTACCTCGACTTCGCCGCACGCAACGTGGCGGTCTACGACGCCCTGTTCCAGCTCGACGGCGGCCTGGCGTACGCACGGGAGGACACCCCGGAACCTCTCAAGGACGCATTCGCCGCGCTGCTGGAGAGCCTGGGCGAGGTCGCCGGGGACGGCGTCCCCCCGGGGCTGTTCACCGAGGTGTTCTGGGCGTCCCTGCACGGCCTCGCGACCCTGACCCGGGCGGGGCGGCTGCTGCCGGAGGACGCCGTGCAGCGGGTGGAGCTGCTGGTGGACCGGCTCGCCGTGGTCTGACACACCGTCCGGGCGGGCACGCAGCCGGAGCGCGGGGAGCTCACGGCGCGCCGCGCGTCCACGCCGTGCTCCGGCGGGCAGGGGACGCAGCGGCGGCGCCGTCGGCCTCGAACGCGACCGACGCCGTCGACGGCGCGTACCAGGTCCGAGCCCCGCGCGGTGCACAGCAGCACGGAGGCGTCCGCGTCCAGGGAGAAGCCGACCGGAAGCACCGCCGGCCGCGCATGCCGGGTGTGGACGACACGGCCGACCGGGACGCGCGCGAGCAGGCGCAGGCACTCCTGCCGGTCGAGTCCGCGAAAGCCGTCGTCGTGGAACATTCACGCGCCGTGTCGCCGTGCGGGTCCCGCACACAGATCCGCGCGCGGCGGTCGCACACCGCCCGGGCGGCTCTCAGTCGTGGGGGACGACGGCGACGGGGCAGCGGCCGTGATGGATGGCGGCCTGGGCGATCGGTCCCAGGTGGTGTCCCGTGCCGCGCCGGTGCGCGCGTCTGCCCACGACCAGCAGCGCCGCGCCCTCGGCGGCCCGCACGACGGCCTTGGCCGGACTCGCGAGCCGGATGCTCTCGGCGACCTCCACCTGCGGGTACTTCTCCTGCCAGGGGCGAAGCGCATCGCCCAGCGCCTTGCGCGCGTCCTTCGTCATCTCCTCGGTGACGGCGTGGTCGGCGCCCCACGGCATGCGTGCGTGGAGCGGCACGCTGCGGCCGTGGACGGCCACGAGGGGAGCACCCCGGGCGGCGGCGGTGTGGAAGGCGAAGTCGAGCAGTCCGTCACCGGCGGTGTGCAGTTTCAGCGCCACGACCACCCGGGCCGGCGGGGCGGGGGCGCGGTCCTCGTCCGCCGGCTCCGCGCGGACGAGGACCACGGGCCGCTCCGCCCGGGCCACGACCGGCAGGCTGACCTCGCCCATGAAGTAGCTCTCGACGGCCTCCATCCCCCGCGAGCCGAGCACCAGCATCTCGGCCTCCGAGGCCGCCTGGAGCAGGGCCTCGTGGGCGTCCTCGGCGACCAGGCTCCCTACGACGGTCAGACCCGGGTGGCGTGTCTGCAGTTCCGCCTGCGCGGTGTGGACCAGACGCTTCGCCCAGTAGTTCTGGTCGATCTCGGAGGGCAGCCGCGCGGGTTCCGGCGCCAGAAGGGGCCAGGCATGCAGCAGCCGCAGGGTCAGCTTGCGCTTCTCGGCCTCGTCGGCGGCCCAGCGGGCGGCGGCGAGGCTGGCGGGTGAGCCGTCGAGGCCCACGGTGACGACCGGTTGCATGGCAGCGGCCTCCGTCTCGTACGAAGCCGGATGCGACGGTGAGCGAGTGCGGTGGCAGGGACTGGTGCGACATCGTCGGCATGCCGGGCGTGGGGCGTTCCTCTCCCTTCGAGGAGACCCCAGTTCCCTCCGCGGCGCATGTGGACCGCAGGCACGGACCCGGCCCCGGCGGGGACCCGTCGGCCTCGGGAACGGGGGAACCGAAGCCCGTAGTGCCGTCCGGCCGTCCCTGGCAGACTGCCGCTATGACGGGCGACCCGGGCTTGTTCACTCCGCGCAGCGTGACCTGGCAGATGCACGACGACCCGATGATGTGGGTCGCCGGGATCCGCGCGCTCTACCTCCAGGCGCTGCACCCGCGAGCCGTACGCGGCGTCACGCAGAACTCCGACTTCCGGCGTGACGCCTGGGGCCGGCTGATGCGGACCGCCGAATTCGTCGGCACCACGGCGTACGGCACGGCCGAGGCGGCCGAGAAGGCGGGCGCCCGCGTCCGCCGGATCCACCGCAAGCTGTCCGCGACCGACCCGGAGACGGGGGAGCGGTACGGCGTCGACGAGCCCGCACTGCTGCTGTGGGTGCACTGCGCCGAGATCGACTCCTATCTGCACGTGCTGCGCCGCTCCGGCTACCCGCTCACCGACGCCGCCGCCGACCGCTACCTCGCCGAACACCGCGTCAGCGCCCGTCTGGTCGGTCTCGACCCGGAGTCGGTGCCCGCCGACCGGGCGCAGATGGCGGCGTACTTCGACCGGACCCTCCCCGAGCTCGCCGCGGGAGCGGAGGCCCGCGAGGTCGACGACTTCCTGCGCCGTCCGCCCGTCCACCCGCTGCTCGTTCCGGCGCGCGCGGTGCTGTGGCGGCGCGTGGCGGATCTGGCGTACGCCTCGCTGCCCCCGTACGCCCACGCGCTGTACGGCAGACCGGCCCCCGAACCCGACGTCGTCACCCGCCGGCTGCGCGCCACGGGCGCGGCGCTGCGCTGTGTTCCCGCACGTCTGCGATGGCTGCTCCCGCCCAAACACGTCCTGCGGGCGATGGCGAGACTGGGCCCCGAAAGCCGTCCGGCACCGTACAAGGTGCGACGATAGGCCGCCATACTGAACCCTCTGGGGGAGGGCTGGAAGGCGACGGGGGCGGCACACCATGGCGGAGAGCAGACTGATCCAGGGCCGGTACCGGCTGCTGGACCGGATCGGACGCGGTGGCATGGGCGAGGTGTGGCGGGCCCGCGACGAGTCCCTCGGCCGGCAGGTCGCCGTGAAGTGCCTCAAACCGGCCGGCCCGCACCACGACCCGTCCTCGGGACGCGTCCTGCGTGAGAGGTTCCGGCGCGAGGGCCGGGTGGCCGCCGCGCTCCAGCACCGCGGGGTGACGGTCGTCCACGACTTCGGCGACCACGAAGGCGTCCTCTTCCTCGTCATGGAACTCCTGGACGGCCGCAACCTGTGCCAGCTGCTGGACGACGGCGAACGCCGGCCGCTGCCGGTGCCGCAGGTCCTCGACATCGCCGACCAGGTGGCCGCGGCCCTCGCCTACACCCACCGGCAGGGCGTCGTGCACCGCGACCTGAAGCCGGCGAACATCGTGCGCCTCGGCGACGGCACCGTGAAGATCTGCGACTTCGGCATCGCCCGCCTCAGCCACGACGTGGGCTTCACCTCCCGGCTAACCGGCACCGGCATCGCCATGGGCACCCCGCACTACATGTCGCCCGAGCAGATCGCGGGCGAGGAGGTCGACCGGCGCAGCGACCTGTACTCGCTGGGATGCGTGCTCTACGAGATCGCCACCGGCCGTCCGCCGTTCGACCTGGACGACCCCTGGGCGATCCTCGTCGGACACCGGGACACCCCGCCCCGGCCGCCGCGCGAGCACCGCGCCGACCTGCCGGCCCACCTCGACCGGGTCATCCTCGACCTGCTCGCCAAGCAGCCCGCCCAGCGCCCCCAGGACGCCCGGGACATCGTCCAGCGCCTCGCCGACGCCGCCCCCGGCGCACCGGGCCGCCTGACCGCGCCCGTGCCGCAGCGGCCCGGGCCGCGGCCGTCCGAGCGCCACGCGGCCGCCGGCGCCGGCCCCCGACTGCCTTCCTGGACCCGGGGCATGACCGTCGGCCACCCGGCCGTCGGCGCCGGACCGCGGGCCGCGGGCCCGGACACCGGGGCGGCCCTGACCGACGAGTGGATACCCCGGGCGACCCTCGTGGCGGTACCGACCCCGGACGGTGCGCAGGCCCCGTGAACCCCGGTCGAGCGGTGTCCGCCGGCGCGCGCCGCACGACGACACGGACGGCCTCGAACCGCACGGCCCGGCCGCACGCGCCGAGACGGGGGAGGCGCCGGGGCCGCAGGGCGCGCGCCGGCCTGCCGGCCGCTGCCCGCCGTCACGCCCGGGCCGATCAGCAGCGCTGTTGCCGCTCCCAACCCAGCTCCGAGTACGGCCGCCCGGCGCGGATCCCGGCGACGGCCGTGCGCGCGTAGGGGACCATCGGCTCCGGCAGCGCGTCCAGCGGCCACCAGCCCCAGCTCAGACACTTGTCCGGCTCCAGCAGCCGCGGCTCGCCGCCCCAGCGGCGGGCCCGGAAGACGAGCTGCAGGCGCGGCCGGACGGCGGGCGAGTCGACGACGTGCACCACGTGCACGAGCTCGACGTCTCCTGCCGCGATCTCCAGTCCGGCCTCTTCCCCGGCCTCGCGGACGAGACACGCCACCGCGGACTCCCGCTCGCAGTGGCCGGCCAGGAAGTGGTGGTTCAGGGGCGCGAACGGCGAGTCCGGATGGCGCAGCCCGAGCAGGATCTCGCCGTCGCGTTCCAGGTAGAGGTGGACGCCGACGGCGTTGAGGACGGTCTCCCGCACGGTCGGCTGCGGCGTCGGGGCGACGGGGGCCGCCTGGTGCAGGGCGACGACCTGCGCGGCGCCCGGCGCCATCGTCAGGTGCGCGGTGGTCGCCGCGTCGAAGAACGCGAACATGATGCCCTCGGTGACCGGCAGCCGTGAGGGATCGCCGTCCCAGCCGCCCAGGAAGATCTGGATGCCGTCGACGACCGCGTACCGGGCCAGCCCCTCGAGGACCAGTCCCGTCTCCTCCAGCAGCTCGCGGGCGACGGCCTCCTCGGGCGTCTCGTCCCCCTCGCACGCGCCGCCGGGCAGCGACCAGAGGCCGGCGTCACAGATCGGTTTGTGCGCGTCCCGCAGATGCAGGAGGTACTGGCCGCGCCGGTTGACCAGCAGGGCGGCGCAGTTGCGGGACTCGGCTGCGGGCATGGCGGGCGTCCGGGCGGTCATGGGCTCCCCCTGAATCCAACGGGCTTGCGCTTCAACGCACTTGAGGTCGTGACGATCGTAGGGGAGCCCGGACCGCACCGGCCCGCGCTTCGGATTGCGGCTCCGCAGGCCCCGAGCGGCCCGGCGCAGCCCCCTCTGGCCGACCTTGATCGGCTCGTGTTACGAAGAACCATGGCTGCACACGAGGGACACCACGGACGAGAGCGGCACCAGGGCGATCGGGATCAGCGGGATCACCTGGGCCGCCGCGTCTACGACGCCGTCGTCGTCGGCGGCGGGCACAACGGCCTGGTCGCCGCCGCCTACCTGGCCCGGGCCGGACGGTCCGTGCTGGTGCTGGAGCGGCTGGACCACACCGGGGGAGCCGCCGTCTCCACCCGGCCGTTCGCCGGGGTCGACGCCCGGCTCTCGCGCTACTCCTACCTGGTCAGCCTGCTGCCGCAGAAGATCGTGCGGGATCTGGGGCTCAGTTTCCGCGTCCAGGGCCGCACGATCTCCTCATACACCCCGGTGGAACGCGACGGACGGGCCACCGGGCTGCTGGTGGGCGGCGGCGCCCGGCGCACACGGGAGGCGTTCGCGCGACTGACCGGCGGCGAGCGCGAGTACGCGGCCTGGGAGCGTTTCTACGACATGACCGGGCGGGTCGCCCAGCGGGTGTTCCCCACGCTCACCGAGCCGTTGCCGACCCGCGAGGAGCTGCGCCGGCGCGTCGACGACGAGGAGGCCTGGCGGACCCTGTTCGAGGAGCCGATCGGCGTCGCCGTCGAGGAGCGCTTCGCGGACGACCTGGTGCGCGGCGTGGTCCTGACGGACGCCCTCATCGGCACCTTCGCCGACGCCCACGACCCCTCGCTCCGGCAGAACCGCTGCTTCCTCTACCACGTGATCGGCGGCGGGACCGGCGCCTGGGACGTCCCCGTCGGCGGCATGGGCGCCCTCACCGACGCCCTGGCCGCCGCCGCCCGCGACGCGGGCGCGGTCCTCGCCACCGGCCACGAGGCCGTGCGGATCGACACGGACGGCCGCACCGCGGAGGTCGCCTACCGCACGGCCGACGGCGAGGGAGTCGCCGTGGCCCGGCACGTCCTGGTGAACGCCTCGCCGCAGGCGCTCGCGGCCCTCACCGGCGAGACACCGCCGGCCCCCGCCGAGGGCGCCCAGCTCAAGGTGAACATGCTGCTCGAGCGGCTGCCGAGGCTGCGGGACAGCTCCGTCGACCCGCGCGAGGCGTTCGCCGGCACCTTCCACATCGCCGAGGGCTACCGTCAGCTGGCCGCCGCCCACGCCCAGGCCGCCGTCGGCGAGCTGCCCGCCGCCCCGCCCTCCGAGATCTACTGCCACTCCCTGACCGACCCGAGCATCCTCGGCCGCGACCTCGTCGAGCGGGGGTACCAGACGCTGACGCTGTTCGGCCTGCACACGCCCGCCCGGCTGTTCGCCCGGGACAACGACGCCGTGCGCGAGGAGCTGCTGCGGTCGACCCTCGCCCAGCTGGACGCCCACCTCGCCGAGCCCCTGGCGGACTGCCTGGCCACGGACGCCGACGGCCGCCCGTGCATCGAGGCGAGGACCCCGCTCGACCTGGAGCGCGACCTCGGGCTGCCCGGCGGCAACATCTTCCACCGCGACCTGAGCTGGCCCCACGTCCAGGAGGGGGCAGGGCGCTGGGGCGTGTCGACCCCGCACGCCAACGTGCTGCTGTGCGGGGCCGGCGCGGTGCGCGGCGGCGGAGTGAGCGGCGTGCCGGGACACAACGCCGCCATGGCGGTGCTCGAAGAGCACACCGGAGCCTGACGACGGGCATCCGGTCAGGCGTCCGTTCAGGCACCCGATCGCGCACCCGATCGCGCATCCGATCGCGCATCCGTTCAGGCGCCCGATCGCGCATCCGGTCGGGCATCGGACGGCAAGAATCTGACGGTCTATCAGAAAAGCTCTTCCGTCGTCCGCGTCGCTGCGGCATCCTGCGCCCATGCAGACGGAGCTGAGCACACAACTGGGAGTCGAGCACGCCGTCTTCGGCTTCACGCCGTTCCCCGCGGTCGCCGCGGCCATCAGTCGCGCGGGCGGCTTCGGCGTGCTCGGCGCGGTCCGCTACACCGACCCCGACGACCTCAAACGCGACCTCGACTGGATCGAGGCGCACGTCGACGGCCGGCCGTACGGGCTCGACGTCGTCATGCCCGCCAAGAAGGTCGAAGGGGTGACCGAAGCCGACGTCGAGGCGATGATCCCCGAGGGGCACCGGCAGTTCGTGCGCGACACCCTCGCCGCCTACGAGGTGCCCGAACTGGCCGAGGGCGAGGCCTCCGGGTGGCGGATCACCGGCTGGATGGAGCAGGTCGCCCGCAGTCAACTCGACGTCGCCTTCGACTACCCGATCCGGCTGCTGGCCAACGCCCTCGGCTCACCGCCGGCCGACGTCGTCGCCCGGGCCCACGAGCGGGGCGTCCTCGTGGCCGCGCTCGCCGGCAGCGCCCGGCACGCCCGCAAGCACAAGGACGCCGGCATCGACATCGTCGTCGCCCAGGGGTACGAGGCCGGCGGCCACACCGGCGAGATCGCCTCCATGGTGCTCACCCCGGAAGCCGTCGACGCCGTCGCCCCGCTGCCGGTCCTCGCCGCCGGCGGCATCGGCAGCGGGCGGCAGATCGCCGCGGCCCTCGCGCTGGGCGCCCAGGGCGTCTGGCTCGGGTCGCTCTGGCTGACGACCGCCGAGGCCGACCTGCACTCGCCCGCCCTCACCCGCAAGCTTCTCGCGGCGGGCTCCGGCGACACGGTCCGCTCCCGCGCGCTGACCGGCAAACCCGCCCGCCAGCTGCGCACCGAGTGGACCGACGCCTGGGACGCCCTCGACGGGCCCGGCACCCTCCCGATGCCCCTGCAGGGCCTGCTCGTCGCCGAAGCGGTCTCCCGCATCCAGAAGTACGAGGTCGACCCCCTGCTCGGTACGCCGGTCGGCCAGATCGTCGGCCGGATGAACGAAGTCCGCAGCGTGCAGGAGGTCTTCGACGACCTCACCCGCGGTTTCGAACAAGCCGTCGACCGCGTCGACCGCATCGCCGGAAGGAGCGGCCAGTGACCAGCACACCCCCCGCGGGATTCTGGGCCCAGGCGACCCAGGACCCCGACCGCGTCGTCCTCATCGCCCCCGACGGCGAGGAGTGGACGGCAGGACGCCTGCACGCCGCCGCCAACCGGCTCGTGCACGGTCTGCGCGCCGCCGGACTGGAACGCGGCGACGCCTTCGCCGTCGTCCTGCCCAACTCGGCCGAGTTCTTCACCGCCCATCTCGCCGCCAGCCAGGCAGGCTTCTACCTGGTCCCCGTCAACCACCACCTGATGGGCCCCGAGATCGCCTGGATCGTCTCCGACTCCGGCGCCAAGGTGCTGCTGGCCCACGAGCGGTTCGCCGACCAGGCCCGCCGCGCCGCCGACGAGGCGTCGCTGCCCGCCGGTCAGCGGTACGCCGTCGGTGCGATCGACGGGTTCCGGCCGTACGCCGAACTCCTCGCCGGACAACCCGAGTCGCCGCCCGCCGACCGCACCCTCGGGTGGGTCATGAACTACACGTCGGGCACGACGGGCCGCCCGCGCGGCATCCGGCGGCCGCTGCCCGGCAAACCGCCCGAGGAGGCGTACCTCGGCGGCTTCCTCGGCATCTTCGGCATCAAGCCCTTCGACGACAACGTGCATCTCGTCTGCTCGCCGCTCTACCACACGGCGGTGCTCCAGTTCGCGGGCGCGTCCCTGCACATCGGCCACCGGCTGGTCGTGATGGACAAGTGGACGCCCGAGGAGATGCTGCGGCTCATCGACAGCGGCCGCTGCACCCACACCCACATGGTCCCCACCCAGTTCCACCGGCTGCTCGCCCTCCCCGACGAGGTGCGGGCGCGCTACGACGTGTCGTCCATGCGGCACGCCATCCACGGCGCCGCGCCCTGCCCCGACCATGTGAAACGGGCGATGATCGACTGGTGGGGGAACTGCGTCGAGGAGTACTACGCGGCCAGCGAGGGCGGCGGCGCGTTCGCCACGGCGGAGGACTGGCTGAAGAAGCCCGGCACCGTCGGGAAGGCGTGGCCCATCAGCGAGCTGGCGGTCTTCGACGACGACGGCGAACGGCTGCCGGCCGGTGAACTCGGCACGGTGTACATGAAGATGACGACCGGCGGCTTCGCCTACCACAAGGACGAGGACAAGACCCGCAAGAACCGCATCGGCGACTTCTTCACCGTCGGCGACCTCGGCGTGCTCGACGAGGACGGCTACCTGTTCCTCCGCGACCGCAAGATCGACATGATCATATCCGGCGGCGTCAACATCTACCCCGCCGAGATCGAGTCCGCGCTGCTCGCCCACCCGGCCGTCGCCGACGCGGCCGTCTTCGGCATCCCGCACGACGACTGGGGCGAGCAGGTGAAGGCCGTCGTCGAACCGGCGCCGGGCCACGAGCCGGGGCCCGCCCTCGCCGCGGCTCTCCTCGACCACTGCGCCGACCGGCTGGCCGGCTACAAGCGGCCCAGGAGCGTCGACTTCCTCGCCGAGATGCCCCGCGATCCCAACGGCAAGCTGTACAAGCGGCGGCTGCGGGAGCCGTACTGGGAGGGCCGGACGCGTCCGGTGTGAGCGTGCCCGGCCGACGGCACGGCGGCCGCCCCTCGGCGGAAGGCCGCCCCCGACCGTGCGGCGTGAGCCCGCCCGCCCGGCGGTCGGGCGGCCTCGGCCCCTGGGCGGGCGGCCCCGGTCCGTCGGCGACGGGCCCGGGGCCGTGCGCGGCGGGTCTCGGTGCCGCATCGCGGCGTGGGCCGGGTCGGGTCGTTCGGCGGAGTCGCCGGCTCCGCCCCCTGGGCGAAGGCCGGCCACGGCCGTTCGGCGGCAGGACGGCTCCGCCCGGTCGGCGAGGACGGCGGCCGCAGGCCTCTTCGGCGCCGGGGCGGATCCGCCGCGCGCCGCCGGTGTTCCGGGTCCGCCCGCGCCGTCGTCCCCTCACGGCGACTTGACCTGCCCCCGCCCTCGCCCGAGGATCATGGGTCATGACGCCCGGACACGGCAGCACGGTCGACGGGGTGCTGCGGCGCAGCGCCCGCCGCACCCCGGCGCGCGTCGCGATCGAATACCGCGACCGCACCTGGACCTACGAGGAACTCGACGAGGCCGTCTCGCGTGCGGCGAGCGTCCTGCTCGGCGCCGGCCTCGCCCCGGGCGACCGGGTCGGCGCCTACGGCCACAACTCCGACGCCTACGTCATCGCGTTCCTCGCCTGCGCCCGCGCCGGCCTGGTCCATGTGCCCGTGAACCAGAACCTCACCGGCGACGACCTGGCGTACGTGGTCCGCCAGTCGGGCAGCGCGCTGGTCCTCGCCGACCCCCCTCTCGCGTCCCGGCTCCCCGAGGGCGTGCGCACGTCGGCCCTGCGCGACGCCGACGACTCGCTGCTGGCCCTGCTGCCCGCGGCCGACCCGTACGACGGCCCCGAGCCGCGCCCCGAGGACCTGGTGCAGCTGCTGTACACCTCGGGCACGACCGCCCTGCCGAAGGGCGCGATGATGACGCACCGCGCCCTGGTGCACGAGTACCTGAGCGCCATCGCCGCCCTCGACCTCAGCGCCGGCGACCGTCCCGCGCACTCCCTGCCGCTGTACCACTCGGCGCAGATGCACGTCTTCCTGCTGCCCTATCTCGCGGTCGGCGCGACGAACCTCGTGCTGGACGCCCCGGACGGCGACCGTCTCCTCGAACTGATCGAGGCGGACCGCGTCGACAGCCTGTTCGCCCCGCCGACCGTGTGGGTCGCCCTGGCGGGCCGCCCCGACTTCGACGAGCGTGACCTGAGCGGGCTGCGCAAGGCGTACTACGGCGCGTCGGTCATGCCGGTGCCCGTGCTGGAGCGGCTGCGCGCACGCCTGCCGAAGCTCGGCTTCTACAACTGCTTCGGGCAGAGCGAGATCGGTCCGCTCGCGACCGTCCTCGCGCCCGACGAGCACAAGGGACGCCTGGACTCCTGCGGGCGCACGGTGCTGTTCGTGGACGCCCGGGTCGTCGACGAGGACGGCGCGGACGTCCCCGACGGCACGCCCGGCGAGATCGTCTACCGCTCCCCGCAGCTGTGCGAGGGCTACTGGGACAAGCCCGAGGAGACCGCCGCGGCCTTCCGTGACGGCTGGTTCCGCTCCGGGGACCTCGCCGTGCGTGACGCCCACGGCTACTTCACGATCGTCGACCGGGTGAAGGACGTCATCAACACCGGTGGCGTACTGGTCGCCTCACGCCAGGTCGAGGACGCGCTGTACGCCCACGACGCAGTCGCGGACGCCGCGGTGATCGGGCTGCCCGACGAGAAGTGGATCGAGGCGGTGACCGCGGTGGTCGTCGCGCGCGACGAGGTCACCGAGGAGGAGCTCATCGCGCACGCCCGGGAGAGGCTGCCGGCGTTCAAGGCCCCCAAGCGCGTCTTCTTCGTCGACGGACTCCCGCGCAACGCCAGCGGGAAGGTCCTCAAGAGGGAACTGCGCGAGCGGTTCGGCTCGTGACCCGCGCGCGCCCCGTCACTCCCGGGGCCGCAGGTCCACGATCCGCCTGATCTTGCCGACCGACCGCTCCAGCGTCTCGGGGTCGACGATCTCCACGGCGGCGGACACGCCGATGCCTTCCTTCACCGCCGCCGCGATGGCCCGGGCGGCCGTGTCGCGGTCGGCGGGCGTGGCGTCGCGTCGGGCCTCCGCGCGGACCGTGAGGGCGTCGAGCCGGCCCTCCCGGGTCAGCCGGAGCTGGAAGTGGGGCGCCACGGCCTCGGTGCGCAGCACGATCTCCTCGATCTGGGTGGGGAAGAGGTTCACGCCGCGCAGGATGACCATGTCGTCGCTGCGGCCGGTCACCTTCGCCATGCGGCGGAAGACGCGGGCCGTCCCCGGCAGCAGCCGGGTCAGGTCCCGGGTGCGGTAGCGGACGATCGGCATGGCCTCCTTGGTGAGCGAGGTGAACACCAGCTCGCCCTCCTCGCCGTCCGGCAGGACCTCGCCGGTGACCGGGTCGACGACCTCGGGGTAGAAGTGGTCCTCCCAGATGTGCAGCCCGTCCTTCGTCTCCACGCACTCCTGCGCCACCCCCGGACCGATCACCTCCGACAGCCCGTAGATGTCGACCGCGTCGATCGCGAACCGCTCCTCGATCTCCTGCCGCATCCGCTCGGTCCACGGCTCGGCGCCGAAGATCCCCACCCGCAGCGAGGTGGAGCGAGGATCGACGCCCTGCCGCTCGAACTCGTCCAGCAGGGTCAGCATGTAGGACGGGGTCACCATGATGACCCGGGGCTCGAGGTCCTGGATCAGCTGGACCTGACGGGACGTCATTCCGCCGGACGCCGGGATCACCGTGCAGCCGAGGCGTTCGGCGCCGTAGTGCGCGCCGAGGCCACCGGTGAACAGGCCGTAGCCGTAGGCCACATGGACCGTGTCGCCCGGCCTGCCGCCCGCCGCGCGGATCGAACGGGCCACCAGGTCCGCCCACAGGGACAGGTCGGCGTCCGTGTAGCCGACGACCGTCGGGCGGCCCGTGGTGCCGCTGGAGGCGTGGATGCGGCGGATGCGCTCCCTGGGGACGGCGAACATGCCGTAGGGGTAGTGCGCGCGCAGGTCGGCCTTGCCGGTGAAGGGGAAGCGGGCCAGGTCGCCGAGGTCGCGGCAGTCGTCGGGGTGGACGCCGGCCTTGTCGAAGGCCTCGCGGTAGAAGGGCACGCCGGCGTACGCGTGACGCAGTGAGGCACGCAGACGCTCCAGCTGTCGTGCGCGCAGGGCGTCCTCGGTGAGGCGCTCGCCCTCGTCCAGCGCGTTCCTCGTGTCCGCCATCGAGGTTCTCCCTCACCCGAATCGTGCCGATGCTGCCGACCGATCATTCGGTCGATCTTCCTCGGGATCAGTAATCCAGGCCCGAGGCCGTCAGGCAAGGGTTCGGCTACCGGTTCTGCCCGGAGATCGCGATCAGGAGTTCTCCGCCACCGCCGCCTCCCGCGCCCACCGGTAGTCGGCCTTCCCGCTCGGGGAGCGGCGGATGGACTCGGTGAGCACCAGTTGGCGCGGGATCTTGTAGCCGGCCAGCCGGGTGCGGCAGTGACTCTGGATCTCCTCCAGGGAGAGCGGCGGGGCGCCCCGGCGCACCTGGACCACCGCCGCCACGTGGGCGCCCCACCTCGCGTTCGGCACCCCCGCCACCAGGGCGTCGTACACGTCCGGATGCGCCTTCAGCGCCTGTTCGACCTCCTCGGGGTACACCTTCTCGCCGCCGGTGTTGATGCACTGCGAGCCGCGCCCGAGGACGACGACCACGCCGTCCTCGTCGACGGTGGCCATGTCGCCGAGCAGAACCCAGCGCTCGCCGTCCTTCTCGAAGAAGGTCTCGGCGGTCTTCGCCGGGTCGTTGTAGTAGCCGAGGGGGACATGGCCGCACTGGGCGACCCGGCCGACCTCGCCCGGCGCGGTCGCCTCCTTGGTGGCCGGATCGACCACCCGGGTGCGGGAGTTGACCCGGACGCGGAAGCCGCGCTCGGGGCCCGAGTCGTCCGTTGCCGTGCCGTTGAACCCGGACTCCGAGGAGCCGAAGTTGTTGAGCAGCATCGCGTTCGGCATCAGCTCCCGGAACTGCCGGCGGACCGTGTCCGACATGATGGCCCCGGACGAGGAGACGCTGAACACGGACGAGCAGTCCGTTCCCCGCATCGGGCCCTCGAGCGCGTCGATCAGCGGCCGCAGCATCGCGTCACCCACCAGGGAGATGGCGTTGACCTTCTCCCTGGCGATGGTCCGCAACACCTCCTCGGGCACGAACTTGCGGTGCAGCACGACCCGTTGGCCGAAGTTGAAGCCGATGAACGCGGTGAGGGTCGACGTGCCGTGCATCAGCGGGGGCGTGGGGAAGAAGGTGATCCCGGAGCCGCCGGCGGCGACCCGCTCGGCGAGCTCCTCCGGCTTCTTCACCGGCTCCCCGGTCGGCGCCCCGCCCCCCAGGCCGGCGAAGAACAGGTCCTCCTGACGCCACATCACGCCCTTGGGCATACCGGTCGTGCCGCCCGTGTAGATGATGAACTGGTCGTCCCCCGAGCGGGCCGGGAAGCCGCGCTCCGGGGAGCCGCCCGCCTCGGCGTCCGCGAAGGAGACGACGTCCGCGAGGGGAGCGACCTCCTCGCCCGCCGGGCCGACCCGTATCAGGTGCCGCAGCGCCGAAGTCTGCGGCAGCGCGGCCGTCACCCGGTCGGTGAACTCCGCCTCGAAGACGAGGGCGGCCAGGTCGGCGTCCCGGTAGAGGTAGACCAGCTCCTCCTCGACGTACCGGTAGTTGACGTTGACCGGCACGATCCGGGCCTTGAGGCAGCCCAGCACCGTCTGCAGGTACTCGACGCCGTTGTACAGGTGCAGGCCGAGATGCTCGCCGGGGCGGATCCCGCTGTCGAGGAGGTGGTGGCCGATGCGGTTGGCCGCGGCGTCCAGCTCCGCGTACGTCAGACGGCGTTCCGCGCCCGAGCCCGGGTGGTCCACGTGGACGAGCGCCTCGCGGTCCGCCGCCACGTCGACGACCGACTCGAACAGGTCGGCAAGGTTGTACTCCACCGTTCCTCCTGACCTCACGACGGCCTGGCTCCCAGACGGTTCGCCGGTCATCAGAGCAAAGGGCACGGCAAGTGGGAAGGCCTCCGGCGAAGAAATCTGACTGTCTGTCAGAAAACCCTTGAACTGCCATCACGCCTCCTGCAACCTGTTCTCGTTCTTTCCGAGGGGAGATCTGCGATGGGCGGTACCGAACACCTCACCGTGCGGCGCGAGGGCGCCACACTGGTGCTCACGCTCAACAGGCCGGAGGCCAGGAACGCGCTCTCGATCGCCATGCTCGTCGGCCTGTACGACGGCTGGCTCGAGGCCGACGCGGACGACTCGGTCCGATCGGTCGTCCTCACCGGCGCCGGCGGCTCCTTCTGCGCCGGCATGGACCTCAAGGCGCTCGCCGGCCAGGGCATGGAGGGCGAGCAGCACCGCGACCGGCTCAAGGCCGACCCGGACCTGCACTGGAAGGCGATGCTGCGCCACCATCGCCCCCGCAAACCGGTGATCGCCGCCGTCGAGGGCCACTGCGTGGCGGGCGGGACCGAGATGCTCCAGGGCACCGACATCCGCGTCGCGGGGGAGTCCGCCACCTTCGGCCTCTTCGAGGTCAGGCGCGGCCTGTTCCCGATCGGCGGTTCCACGGTCCGCCTGCCACGGCAGATCCCGCGCACCCACGCCCTGGAGATGCTGCTCACCGGACGGCCCTACAGCGCCCGCGAGGCCGCCGGCATCGGCCTGATCGGGCACGTCGTGCCCACCGGGACCGCCCTGGACCGGGCCCTGGAGATCGCCGAACGCGTCAACGCCTGTGCCCCGCTCGCCGTGGAGGCCGTGAAGGCGTCCGTGTACGAGGCCGCCGAGTTGACCGAGGCCGACGGGCTGGCCGCCGAACTGGCACGGGGCTGGCCGGTGTTCGACACGGACGACGCGAAGGAAGGCGCCCGCGCCTTCGCGGAGAAACGGCCGCCGGTCTACCGACGCGCGTGACGCTCCGCCGGGCGAGTGGGCGGTAAGAGCAGTTCGCCATACTGCGGGTCCGTTGTGGCTGGTCGCGCAGTTCCCCGCGCCCCTTTCGGGGCGCTCCCGCTGACGTCGGCTTCCCAGGGAGGCAGCTCCGATGCCCGAAGTGCTCAAAGCTCCGCTCGTCGTCGAGTTCCCGTTCACCCGGTCCCTCGGCCCCGTCCAGAGTGCCTTCCTCACCGGCCTGCGCGAACGCCTCGTCCTCGGCGTGCGCACCGCAGACGGCCGCACCCTGGTCCCGCCCGTCGAGTACGACCCCGTCACCGCCGAGGAGCTCCACGAGCTCGTCGAGGTCGCCGCCACCGGCACGGTCACCACCTGGGCCTGGAACCACGCCCCCCGGCGCGGCCAGCCCCTCGCCACCCCGTTCGCCTGGGTCCTGGTCCGCCTCGACGGCGCCGGCACCGCCCTCCTGCACGCCCTCGACGCCCCCGGCCCCGACGCCGTCCACACCGGCATGCGGGTCCGGATCCGCTGGGCGGAGAACCGCACCGGCGCCATCACGGACATCGCCTGCTTCGAGCCCCACGACGGCGAACCCGGCCGACCGGGCGGCGAACGACAGGAGTCCGACGGCGAACGCGTCACCGGCATCGTCGCCCCCGCCCGCCTCGACTACACCTACTCGCCCGGCCGCGCCCAGTCCGCCTACATCGAGGCGCTCTCCACCCGGCGCACCGTCGGCGAACGCTGCCCGTCCTGCCGCAAGGTGTACGTCCCGCCGCGCGGAGCCTGCCCCACGTGCGGCGTCCCGACCGCCGAGCAGGTCGAGGTCGGACCGCGCGGGACCGTCACCACCTTCTGCATCGTGAACATCAAGGCGAAGAACCTCGACATCGAGGTCCCCTACGTCTACGCCCACATCGCTCTCGACGGCGCGGGCCTCGCCCTGCACGGCCGCATCGGCGGCATCCCCTACGACCAGGTGCGCATGGGCCTGCGCGTCGAACCCGTGTGGACGGACGGCGCCCGCTACCCCGACCACTACCGGCCGACCGGCGAACCCGACGCGGACTACGACGCCTACAAGGAGCTGCTGTGACCCGTGAGGAAACCCCGGGCGTCCGCGACATCGCGATCGTGGCCTTCGCGCAGACCGACGTCCTGCGCACCACCGACGAGCTCTCCGAGGTCGAGATGCTCATGCCGGTCCTGCACAGCGTCCTCGACCGGACCGGCCTGAAGACCGCCGACATCGGCTTCACCTGCTCCGGCTCCAGCGACTACCTCGCCGGCCGCGCCTTCTCCTTCACCCTCGCCCTGGACGGCGTCGGCGCCTGGCCGCCCATCTCCGAGTCGCACGTCGAGATGGACGGCGCCTGGGCGCTGTACGAGGCGTGGACCAAGCTCCTCACCGGCGACGCCGACACCGCGCTCGTCTACTCCTACGGCAAGTCCTCGCCCGGCTCCCTGCGCGATGTCCTCACCCGCCAGCTCGACCCGTACTACGTCGCCCCCCTGTGGCCCGACTCCGTCGCGCTCGCCGCGCTCCAGGCCCAGGCACTCATCGACGCGGGCGAGGCCGACGAGAGCGCACTCGCCACGATCGGCACCCGCAGCCGACGGGTGGCGACCCTCAACTCCCACGCCCAGCTGCGCGGCACGGTCCCCCAGGGCGACTACGCGGTACGGCCGCTGCGCACCGGCGACTGCCCGCCCGTCGGCGACGGGGCCGCCGCCGTGATCCTCGCGGCGGGGGAGCGCGCCCGTGAGCTGTGCTCCCGGCCCGCGTGGATCCGGGGCATCGACCACCGCATCGAGGCCCACTCGCTCGGCGTGCGCGACCTCACCGACTCGCCCTCCACCCGCCTCGCCGCCGAGCGGGCCGGCGTCTTCGAACGGCCCGTCGACACCGCCGAACTGCACGCCCCGTTCAGCGCGCAGGAGATCGTCCTGCGCAAGGCGCTGCGGCTGGACGACAGCGTGCGGGTGAACCTGTCCGGCGGCGCCCTCGCCGCCAACCCGATGATGGCCGCCGGCCTCATCCGCATGGGCGAGGCCGCCGCCCGCATCCACCGGGGCGAGTCCGACCGGGCCCTCGCCCACGCCACGTCCGGCCCCTGTCTGCAACAGAACCTGGTCGCCGTACTCGAAGGGGATGCGCGATGAGCAAGGAGCCCGTGGCCGTCGTCGGGATCGGCCAGACCAAGCACGTCGCCGCCCGGCGGGACGTCTCGATCGCCGGGCTGGTCCGGGAGGCGGCCCGGCGCGCCCTCGACGACGCCGAGCTGACCTGGGCAGACGTCGACGCCGTCGTCATCGGCAAGGCCCCCGACTTCTTCGAGGGCGTCATGATGCCCGAGCTGTACCTCGCCGACGCCCTCGGCGCGGTCGGCAAGCCCATGCTGCGCGTGCACACGGCCGGCTCCGTCGGCGGCTCGACGGCACTGGTCGCCGCCGGCCTCGTCGCCGCCCGCGTCCACGGCACCGTCCTCACCCTCGCCTTCGAGAAGCAGTCCGAATCCAACGCCATGTGGGGGCTGTCCCTGCCCGTCCCCTTCCAGCAGCCCCTGCTCGCCGGGGCGGGCGGGTTCTTCGCCCCGCACGTACGCGCCTACATGCGCCGCAGCGGCGCGCCCGACACCGTCGGCTCCCTCGTGGCGTACAAGGACCGCCGCAACGCGCTGAAGAACCCCTACGCCCACCTCCACGAGCACGACATCACCCTGGAGAAGGTCCAGGCCTCGCCGATGCTGTGGGACCCGATCCGCTACTCGGAGACCTGCCCCTCCTCCGACGGCGCCTGTGCGATGGTCCTCACCGACCGGGCCGGCGCCGCCCGCGCCCCCCGCCCGCCCGCCTGGATGCTCGGCGGGGCGATGCGCAGCGAACCAACCCTCTTCGCAGGCAAGGACGCCGTCTCGCCGCAGGCAGGCAAGGACTGCGCGGCGGACGTCTACCGCCAGGCCGGGATCGGCGACCCGCGCCGGGACATCGACGCCGTCGAGATGTACGTGCCGTTCTCCTGGTACGAGCCCATGTGGCTGGAGAACCTCGGCTTCGCCGACGAGGGCGAGGGCTGGAAGCTCACCGAGGCCGGCGTCACCGAACTCGACGGCGACCTGCCGGTCAACATGTCGGGCGGCGTCCTGTCCACCAACCCGATCGGCGCCTCCGGCATGATCCGCTTCGCGGAGGCGGCGCTCCAGGTGCGCGGACAGGCCGGCGAACACCAGGTGGAGCGGGCCCGCAGAGTCCTCGGGCACGCGTACGGGGGCGGCTCGCAGTTCTTCTCCATGTGGCTCGTGGGAGCGCGACCGCCGGAGTCCTGAAAGGTCCTTCCCACGTGCCCTGTCGGCGTCCGGACCCGGTCGCTAGGCTGGCCCGCGGACGACGAACCGGGAGGAGCACGGACGTGGCCGAGAGCACCATCCAGCAGCCGCCGCTCACGGGCTGGGACAAGCCGGAGCTGGACCTCAGCAACGCCGAGTGGCAGTCCAGCAGCCGGGGGCGGGGGGATGTCCAGATCGCCTTCGTCGAGGGGTTCATCGCGATGCGCAACAGCGGCAGCCCCCAGAGCCCTTCTCTGATCTTCACCCCCGCGGAGTGGGGAGCGTTCGTGTCGGGGGCGCGAGAAGGGGAGTTCGACCTGACCTGAGACCGGTCGCCCCCGGAGCCGGCCGGTCCGCCGACCGCCGCTGCGGCCCCTCGAGGACGAGCGCGGCCGGGGGTTTTCCCGGCCGCCGTGACCCCGTCGGAGCCGGCGCGGGCGACGGGTCCCGGCAGTCGGACGGACCCCGCCCTCGCGCACGGCGAGCGGGCCCGGCCGAAGGAGCCTTCGGACCGGCGGGAGCGGCCGTCCCCGGGCCGCTGCGAAACGACGGTCCGGGACCCTCCCAGCCGCCGCCGAACGGCCGCGGCCACGTACCATGGCCGCATGTCGTTCCTCCGCCGCCGCAGCGCCACGCCCGCCGGGCCCGAATTCGACGTTCTGGCCATGGACCCGGGCGACTGGCCCGGCAATCTGGGCGCCGGGCTGCTGCCCGCCCCCGACGGCAGCTGCCAGGGCGTCTTCCTGCGCTACGACCTCTTCGGCGACCGCGGCCCCGCGATGATCATCGGCAATCTGCCCGAGGGCTCCCCGGCCCGTGAGGTGGAGGAGGGGGAGATCCCCTTCGAGGTGGCCCAGCTGCTGCTCGCGCTGGAGAACGACGAGGAGGTGACCGTCGTCGGCGTCGAGGACATGCCGGTGATGCAGGGCGACAACCTGCTGATCGTGCGCCGTCTGAAGCTGTCCGAGGGGCGCATCTCCTGCGTGCAGTTCGACCGCAGCGACAACGTCCTGGTGACCATCGCCGCCTGGGACCGCCCCATCACCGACGACCTGTACGCCCTGCTGAAGCCGCTCCCGGCGGAGCTGTTCCAGCAGGGCTGAGGCACGCCTGGGTCCGCCCGGGAGCCCGAGGAGCCTAGGAACCCGACGGCAGCACCTTCACGTCCGCGGCCCGTACGAACGCCACCCGGTGGCCGTACTGGATCTCGTAGTACTGCTCGCGGCCGACGACGAGCCGGTGCGAACCGGTGGCGAAGGTCGCCGCGTAGTAGTACTCGCCCGGCACCTTGCCGCCGACCACGTACCGCTGCCCCTCGGGCAGCCTGTACGGCAGCGCGGAGAGCGGCTGCACCGGGACGCCCGCCGGATAGGCCGACGCCTCGGGGTAGGCGCGGCCGTAGAGCGGAACGCTCGCGACGCCGTCCCTCGGCGTGACCACCTGGCCCGCCGCGGGAACGGCCGTCGGCCGCGCGGCGGGGTTCTCGAACCACGCCTTCTGGCCGAGGTACCAGATCGCCGTCCAGTCGCCCCACCGGTCGGCGACCGCGTACTGCTGCCCGGTGGACACCCGTGACGAGGTGTCGTCGAGGTCCTTGGTCGGGCCCGAGCCCTGCCCGGCGTCGTTGATCAGCGCGGACTTCTCGTCGTGGTCGGCGTACAGCCGCACCGCGCTGGAGCCGTGCGCGGCGCAGGTCTCACGCCGGGCGGCGCAGTTCGTGTACACCGGCCGGTTCGCGGCGTAGTCGGGCCGGATCGTCACCAGACCGCCGCCGCCGTCGGCGGTCGCCGTGAAGGGGGCGTCCAGCAGCTCGAAGTAGTGCCCCCAGTCCCAGAAGGGGCCGGGATCGGTGTGCATCCCCGAGATGCTCGCCGCCGTCGGGCCGGGCACGTTGTCATGGCCGAGGACGTGCTGCCGGTCGAGCGGGATGTCGTACCGGTCGGCCAGGTACTTCACCAGCCGGGCGGACGAGCGGTACATGGCCTCCGTGTACCAGGAGTCCGGGGCGGCGAGGAATCCCTCGTGCTCCAGGCCGATCGACTTGGAGTTGACGTACCAGTTGCCCGAGTGCCAGGCCACGTCCTTGGCCTTCACATGCTGGGCGACATGCCCGTCGGTGGCGCGCAGCGAGTAGTTCCAGGAAACGTAGGTCGGGTCCTGGACCATGGTCAGCACCCCGTCCCAGCCGCCCTCGGTGTCGTGGACGACGAGGTAGTCGATGTCGGGCGAGGCGGGCCGGTCGGCGACGTCGTGGTTGCCGTAGTCGTTGTCGCCGAACTGCTCGTAGGGCGCGGGGATCCATTCGCAGGACACCGTGGACGGGCATTCGACGCCCGCCGCGGAGACGTGGCGCAGGCCGGTCCCGCGCAGCTGGGCGGTCCGCGGCGCGAGGCCCGGCTGTGCGGCGAGGGCCACCCTCTGGCCGGCGTCCGTGGTGCGCCGTTCGCCGGTGCGCAGCACGCCGAACACGTCGTTCGCGTAGGCGGCGGCGGTCGCGGTGTCGTCCGCCCCCGAGAAACGCGCCACCGCGCCGTACCAGTCGGCCGGGTCGGCGCTCAGGGGCTCGCCCAGGCGGCGCTGGACGTCGGCGAGCAGGGCGGCGCCGCCCGCGATGTTGGCCGCGGGGTCGGTGCGCAGGACCTCGGCGGCGAGACCGGTGAGCTTCGCGGCCCTCGGCAGGGTCTTCAGACGGGCCGGGATCCGCCCGTTCGACGGCGTCCGGACGCGTGGGGCGGTGGCCGGGGGCCGGGCCGTCCGCGCCGTCCGTGCGGAGTCGCCGCGCGGGTTCGCCGGGCCGGCGCCGTGGCGCGGGGCCGCGGCGAGGGCCGCCCGGACGTCGGTGAGATGCATCGGGCCGTAGCCGCCGGTCACACTCGGCGCTCCGGCATGCGCGTCCCAGCGGGACTGGAGGTAGGACACGCCCAGCAGGACGCTCTGCGGTACGTGGTACTCGGCTGCCGCGGCCGCGAAGGCCCGCTGGAGGCTGTTCGCGGGCCGGGGTGCGGCGTCGGCCGGGCGGGCGGCGCCGAGGAGCGGCAGCACGAGAGCCGCCGACGCGAGGGCGCCTGCGGCTCTGCGCATATGTCTGTGCGGTCCGGGGGGAGTGGCGGGTCTGCGCAACGGGGCCTCCTGGGACGAGAGAGCGGGGCGTGCGGGCCGGCCACGGTCAGCTGGTCGGCCGGGCCGACGACCCGTCAATCATGCCCATAGCGGGATGAATTCCCTCGTCAAGACACCGCATACGTCAGCCCCGGTGCGCCGCCGTTCAGGCGCACCGGGACCGACTCTCTCAGCGCGTGCCGACCGCCGCGCGTACGGCCCGACGGGCCAGCTGGCAGTCGTCGTGCAGCCGCCGCAGCAGCAGACGCTGTTCCTCGCCGGACGGCGCGCCTCCCGCGTGGGCCGCCCCCGGGGCCGTCGGGCTCGTGTCGTGCATCGAGCGCTGCACGGCCGTCTCGTAGGTGCGGATCTCGCGGGTCAGGACCAGCATCAGGTTCACCAGGAAGGCGTCTCGGGAGGCCGGGCCCGCCGACTGGGCGATCTGGCTGATCTGACGGCGTGCCACCGGCGCGTCGCCCAGCGCCGACCACAGCGTCGCCAGGTCGTAGCCCGGCAGGTACCAGCCGGCGTGCTCCCAGTCCACCAGCACGGGACCGGCCGGCGAGAGGAGGATGTTCGACAGGAGGGCGTCGCCGTGGCAGAACTGGCCCATGCCCTGCCGGCCCGCGGTGGCCGCGATGCCGTGCAGCAGCTTCTGCAGGTCGCCCAGGTCCCGGTCGGTGAGCAGACCCAGCTCGTGGTAGCGGGAGATACGGGCGGCGTAGTCCAGCGGCGCGTCGAACGAGCCGGCCGGCGGCCGCCAGGCGTTGAGCCGGCAGATCGCGCCGAGCGCGGCCCTGATGTCCGCCCGCGGCGGCGCTTCCGTGGGGTGCCGCTGCAGGGCTGCCGCCCGCCCCGGCATCCGCTCGATCACCAGCGTGCAGTTGTCCGGGTCCGCCGCGATCAGTCTCGGCACCCGCACCGGGGGGCGCTGCCGGACGAACGTGCGGTATGCCGCTATTTCGTGCCGGATCCGCTCGGCCCATACCGGGGAGTGGTCCAGTAAGCACTTGGCGACGGCCGTGCTGCGTCCCGTCGTGCCGACCAGGAGCACGGAACGTCCGCTGCGGCGCAGCACCTGGACCGGCGCGAACTCCGGGCAGATGCGGTGCACCGAGGCGATCGCCGTGCGCAGCTGGGCGCCCTGGGGGCCGGACAGGTCGAGCCTTCCGCTGAGCGGTTGCGTGCCGAGCCCCGCGGGACGGCGCACGCCGCCCGCGCCGAGCGCGGGGGCCGCCGTTCGCGCGGGGGCCAGGTAGGGGCCGCCACCGCCCGGGCGGGTGTGCAGCGACCGGGGCGGGGCGGACACGGAGGACGATGCTGCGTACATGGGGGAAACAGATCCCTTCGTGTGCCGGACGTCAGAGCGCTGCCCCGACCGGCCCTTTCGGGTGCACCCTGGGGAATGTCCCTCGGCGACCGGGTCGGGGTGGCGCATTCCTACCTGACACCCGTCGCCCAGTGGCACACCATCTGGCGAACCCTGGCGAACCCTGGCGAATAGTCGCCCGGCAACTTTCCCGGGGCTACTGTCAACTCAGCCGAGAACCTGGGGGCTTGACGTGAGCGGACAACCCAACACCCGTCTCTCGGATCTGTTCGGCCTGGCCGGCTGGTCCAAGGGCGAACTCGCGAGGCTGGTCAACCGGCAGGCGGCGGCCATGGGCCACCCCCAGCTGTCGACCGACACCTCGCGGGTGCGGCGGTGGATCGACACGGGAGAGATCCCGCGCGATCCGGTGCCGCGGGTGCTGGCAGCCCTGTTCACCGAGCGTCTCGGCCGTGTCGTGACCATAGAGGACCTCGGTCTGGTCCGGCACGGGCGTACAGGTAAACGGCCCGGCGGCGGGAGTGCTGAACACCCCGACGGCGTGCCGTGGGCGCCCGAACGGACTGCTGCGGTCCTCACCGAATTCACGGGAATGGACCTCATGCTCAACCGACGCGGTCTGGTGGGCGCGGGTGCCGCGCTCGCCGCGGGATCAGCTCTCAGCAGCGCCATGCACGACTGGCTGCACACCGACCCCACTCTCTCCGCCGACGCTCCCACCGTCGACCATCCGCTCGTCCATCACGCCGATCCCGCCGGGTTCGACCGCTACGAGGCCGCTCCCATCGGGGCGGAGGAGGTCGACGAACTGGAGCGCTCGGTCGAGGTGTTCCGAGCCTGGGACGCGGCCCGCGGAGGCGGGCTGCAACGCAAGGCGGTGGTGGGCCAGCTCAACGAGGTGGGCGGCATCCTGGCCTACCGTCACCCCGCCCATCTCCAGCGACGCCTGTGGGGCGTCGCGGCCAACCTCGCCGTCCTCGCCGGCTGGATGTCGCACGACGTCGGCCTCGAACCCACCGCCCAGAAGTACTTCGTCATCGCCGCCCATGCCGCACGGGAGGGCGGCGACCGGCCGCGGGCCGGTGAGGCGCTGTCCCGGGCCGCCCGGCAGATGGTGCACCTCGGACGCCCCGACGACGCCCTCGACCTCATGGAACTGGCCCAGTCCGGCTCCGGCGAGGAGGTACTGCCGCGTACCCGGGCGATGTTCCACACCATCGAGGCCTGGGCGCAGGCGGCGATGGGCAAGGGGCAGGCGATGCGGCGCACTCTCGGCCGTGCGGAGGACCTCTTCGTCTCCGACAAGGGCGACATCGTCCCGCCGTCCTGGATGCAGACCTTCAAGGACGAGGACCTGTACGGGATGCAGGCGCTCGCCTACCGCACGCTGGCCGAGTTCGAGCCGCAGGCGGCCGCCCACGCCCAGTACTACGCGGAGAAGGCGCTGGCGCTGCGCGTCGACGGGCGCGAGCGGTCGAAGATCTTCGACCATCTGTCCATGGCGTCCGCCTGCTTCATCGCGGACGACCCCGAACAGGCGGACCGGTTCGCACGGTTGGCCCTGATGTCGATGGGGTCGAACTCCTCCCGGCGCACCTGGGACCGGCTGAGCCAGATGTACCGGCTCACCGCGCAGTACGCCGGCTACCCGAGGATCAGCGAGCTGCGCGAGGAGATCAGGCTGGCGCTGCCGAAGCAGAAGGGTGCGAAAGGGGGCAACAGCGCCCGGGCGTGAGCGAGTCGGCCTCTCCGCCGTCACCCGTCACCGGGTCGCCCGGCCTGCTACCGGGTCACCCGGGCGACGAGCACACAGGCGTCGTCGGTGCGTTCGGCCTCGCCGCACTCCCGCACGGCCGTTTCGACGCACTCCTGGGCGCTGCGTGCTCCGTCCAGGAGCGGGGCCAGCGCGAGGAGACGGTCAGGGGCTGCCAGGGCGTCGGTGTGCAGCAGGATCAGGTCGCCCTCACGGAGGGGCTCCTCGGCCTGCTCGTATGCGGTGCGCGGGGCGGCTCCGAGCAGGAAGCCCTCCGGCGCCCGCAGTCGGCGTCCCGTCCCGTCGCGGAACAGCAGCGGGGCGGGGTGACCGGCCTGCGCCCACACCAGGGTGCGGGTCCGCGGCCGGTAGCGGCAGCACAGGGCGCTGCCGAGGACCGGTCGGACGGTGGCGTCGAGCAACTGGTTCAGCCAGGACAGCAGCCGGGCCGGCTGGGCGCCCGCCATGGCCATGCCGCGCAGGGCGCCCAGCAGCATCGCCGTGTTCGAGGTGACGGCCGGGCCGTGTCCGGTGAGGTCGCCGACGCTGAGCAGCGTCTCGTCGTCGGGGAGTTCGAGCGCGTCGTACCAGTCGCCGCCGATCAGGGAGGTGCTGGCGGCGGGCAGGTAACGGGCGGCGACGTCGAGCGTGCTCGGTCCCTCGTGCGGCAGGCGCAGGGGGACGCGGTGCGGGGGCAGGACCGCCTCCTGCAGTTCGACCGCCCGCCGGTGCTCGGTCTGCGCCTGACGCCTGGCCTGCAGCGAGTCGTGGCTCTCGCGCACCGCGCGCTGGGTGCGGCGCAGTTCGCTGACGTCCCGCAGCACGGCCCACATGGCGGCGGTGGCGCCGTCGGAGTCGAGCACGGGTTCGCCCATCATGTGCACGGTGCGCGGGGTGCCCGTCGGGCGCAGGAGGCGGAACTCGCCGTCGATGGGCCGGGCGTCGACCAGGCAGTCCGTGACCATCGAGGTCAGTTTGGGCCGGTCCTCCTCGAGGACGAGACAGGGGAGTTCGTCGAGGGTGAGCGGGGGAGTGGCGGGGTCGCGGCCGAGGATGCGGAAGAGCTCCTCGGACCACACGGCTTCGTCCGTCAGCAGGTTCCACTCCGCGCTGCCGACCCGGCTGACCAGGGACCCCTGGCGGGGAGCCGCGGCTGCGGGCGGGGGGCCGGCGGGCGGCGCGAGCCGGGGGCCGTCCCGTAACTGGGCCAAGTGCGCGTCGAGGTCGTCGAGTTGGTGCCGTGCCAGATCGCAGAGGGCGCGTTGCCAGCGTCCCTCGGGGTCCGTCGCGTCGCCCTGGGCGTCCTGCCGTACGGCGTCGATGTCGCCCTTGAGCCGTCTGGTCTGCGAGATCAGCGCGTCCACCGAGCCGCGCGCCGGCGGCTGGGCGGCGGGGTGATCCGCAGAGACGTGGGGCGGCATGAGGCTCTCCGATGCGGGACGGTACGACGAAGGCTGACGCGAGGGCCGTTACGACTGTGGCACAGCCCGCGACGCGGTGTAAGGGATTTGGCAACACACGATTCGGTGGTGCTTCCGGCATATGCCAGTGTCTTCACGAAGGGGTGCGGGGGTGCGGCGCGGACGCCTCGAGCAGGCTTCAAGTCGTAGACAGAGTACGTGACTTGAGGGACTGGTGAGGGGGCTGGGGTGAGTGTCATCCGGGTGTTCGACGGGCATATGTTCTACGCTTCCGGGGGTGTGATGCAGGTCACATCAATTGGTGGCGGGCAAGGCGTAATGCGATCGGCCCCCGCGAGGTCCTATGTGCATGGACACCACTCTGGAACAACCCGTCCGCGCCTGGTTGGTCACCGCGGAGGACCAGGCGCTGCCCGTGCCCGCCACGCTCCGCTACGACGGCGCCGACCCGTTCGCCGTGCACGTGGACTTCCCGTCCGAGGTCTCCCTCGCGGGCGAGCCGGTGACCTGGACCTTCGGCCGCGGGTTGCTGGAGGAGGGCGTGGACGGTCCGGCCGGGAGCGGCGACGTGCACATCTGGCCCTGCGGGCGGGTCCGTACGGTGGTGGAGTTCCACTCCCCGCTCGGGATGGCCCTGCTCCAGTTCGACACCGGGGCCCTGCGCCGTTTCCTGCTGCGCAGCTACGCGGTCGTGGCCCGTGGCGGCGAGGACGTCGACGGCGCGCTCGACCGGGGTCTGCAGGCCCTGCTCGGCAACGTCTGAGACCGCTCCCGCTCAGCGGTCGCCGGCGGCGTACAGCCCGGGGCGCGGGGCGAGTTCGACGCCGACGCGCGCCCCGGTCTCCAGGGCCCGGACCCCGGCCTCGGCGACGGCCGAGGCCGCGTAGCCGTCCCACACGGACGGTCCGGTGACCCGGCCCCGCCGCGTGGCGTCGACCCAGGTCTGCACCTCGCGGTCGTAGGCGTCGGCGAACCGCACGAGGTAGTCCTGCGGCACCTCCACGCCGGCGGAGCCCCGCGCGGTGACGAGCGGGCCGTGGTCGTCGCCGACGCGCGCGCTGCCCGCCTCGCACACGGCCTCGCAGCGCACCTGGTACCCGAAGCCGCAGTTGACGAAGACCTCCACGTCGACCAGGGCGCCGCCCGAGGTCTCGAAGAGCACGAACTGGGGGTCCAGCAGGCCCTGCGGGGCGCCGGGCGAGGGGCGCGGCCGCAGCACGGAGACCGAGGTCAGCTCCTGGCCGAGCAGCCAGCGGGCCGCGTCGATCTCGTGCGACACCGAACTGTCGACCAGCATCGCGCTCGTGAAGCCCGGCGGCGAGGACACGTTGCGGTGCACGCAGTGCAGCATCAGCGGCCGTCCCAGCCGCCCGTCGTCCAGCAGCGCCTTCAGGCGGCGGTACTCGGCGTCGTACCGCCGCATGAACCCGATCTGCGCCAGCCGCCGTCCGAGCCGGGCCTCCGCCTCCAGCACCCGCAGCGCCCCCGCCGGGTCCGGAACCATGGGTTTCTCGCAGAGGACCGGAAGGCCGCGGGCGAAGGCCGCGAGCAACGCCTCCTGGTGGGCGGGGCCGGGCGAGGCGATCAGCACGGCCGCGACGCCGGGCGCGTCGAGCGCGGCCTCCGCCTCCGTGTGGACCGTCACCGCGTCGAGGCCGGCCGCGGCCTCCTCGGCGCGCGCCGCGTCGGGGTCGGCCACAGCGGCCACCCTGGCGCCGCTCACCACACGATCCAGGCGGCGTACGTGGTCGGCGCCCATGTGTCCGGCGCCCAGTACGGCCACGCCCAGCAGGTCGCCCACGCGCCCGCCCCCTCCCCCTCGACGATCACGCCGTAGCGTACGCCGCCGGGGAAAGCAGCTGAACAGGGCCGTGGCGAGCTCGCGGTCAGTAGCGCAGCACCCCCGCGATGCCGTCCATCTCGCCCAGGGTGCCGTCCGGCACGAAGCGCACCGCGGCGCCCGTCTCCAGACACTGCTCGACGATCTCGTCGACGATGTCCTCGCGGGCGTCCAGATCGCCGCTCGCGGCCGGGACGAGGTGGTCCCCGTGGTCGCGGACCGTGATCCGGTAGTTCTCCTCGACGGCCAGCAGCCGGACCCGGCCCTCCCGCGCGTTCTGCCACACCTCGTCGACGCCGGCCGCGAACATGCGGTGCCCGCGCGCCGAGTCGAAGACCCGGGCGATCGACGCCAGGTCCCGGCGGGACTCCGCGTCGAGCAGCGGGCGCACCGCCTGCCACACGGCCTCGGGCGGGCCGTGCGAGAGTCCGCCGTGCGCGATGTGCAGGGCGTCGCGGGTGACGCCGCCCAGCTCGTCGAGGAGCGACAGCGCCGCCTGCTCGCCGGTGACGAACAGTGGGCGCGGGTGCGAGCGCAGCAGTCCGCCGACGGCGGTGTCGGCGTCGCGCAGGAAGTGGCGCGTGCCCTCGTCGCGGAACGTGCTGGGCAGGTCGCCGGTCCGCTGCATGCGCTCGGCGTCGAAGTTCGGCCGGCTCCTGACCAGGGGGAAGCCGCCGGTGTGCTCCTCGGTGACCCGGTCGGCGCCGCCGTTCCACAGCGTGACGCGGTCCGCGGAGACCGAGAGCACCCAGAAGGGCCGTTCGGCGGCCTGCGCGGAGACCAGGTTGCGGGTCAGGAAGGTGTCGGAGAGCACCACGCGTTCGGGCACGGGGCGGGCCAGCGACCACACCTGGTGCTCGCCCGGCGCCGCGTAGATGACCAGGCCGTCCTCGCTGTGCGTCAGGTCGACCTCGGCCAGCGCGCGATCCAGGTGTCCCGCGACGTCGGCGCGCCGCTCGCGGGTGATCGCCGGATCGTGCTCCAGCTGTCTCTTCGCCTCCGCCACGACGTTGCGGAGCCGGACCCGGTCCTGGGCGTTGCCGGGTTCGCGGCGGTGCGTCGGCGTCAGCACGGACACCGCCGGATAGGGCCGTGGGCGGCGCAGTTCGGAGAGGGTGGCGGGGCTGAGTGCGTGCTCCATACGAGCACGATAGGTCCGAATCGCGTAGCGGGCATTCGGGGCAAGGCGGGCGCGGAGGAGGCGTGCGTGGTCACACTTCGGTCTCCCCGGTGGCCGCCGGTGACGGCGACCCCCGCGGCCGGTTACCGTACGCGTCAGTAACCGGGACCGCACCGCAGGAGGCATCCATGCCGCAGCTCGAAGTCGACGGCGCAGCACTGACGTACGACGACGAGGGCCCGCGCGACGGCGACGGCGTGCCCCTGGTGTTCGTGCACGGCTGGACGGCCAACCGGCACCGCTGGGACCACCAGATGGCGCACTTCGCCGCGAAGCGCCGTGTCATCCGGTTCGACCTGCGCGGGCACGGCGAGAGCAGCGGGGCGGGCGTGAAGACGGTCGAGGAGCTGGCCCGGGACCTCCTCGCCCTCCTCGACCACCTGGAGATCGAGCGGTTCGTGCTGGTCGGCCACTCGATGGGCGGGATGATCTCGCAGACCGTGGCCCTCTCCCACCCCGAGCGGGTGGAGCGCATGGTGCTGGTGAACTCCATCGGCCGCATGACCTACAGCCGGGGCCGGGGCCTGCTGATGGGCGTCTCCACCCTCGTCCCCTTCAAGTGGTTCGTCGCCGCCAACATCCAGCGCGCCTTCGCCCCCGGCTACCCGCGTGACGAGATCCGCGCGTACGTCAAGTCCTCGGCGGACACCCCTCGCGAGGTCGTCATGACCCTGTACGGCGCCATGCGGGCCTTCGACGTCCTCGACCGGGTCGGCGAGATCCAGGCCCCGACGCTGATGATCCACGGCTACCACGACATCCAGCTCCCGGTGGGGCAGATGCTGCGGATGGCCAAGGCATACCCGGACGCCACCGTGCGCATCATCGACGCCGGTCACGAACTCCCGGTGGAGAAGCCGGCCGAGCTGACCGCGGCGATCGACGCCTTCGTGACCGTCGGGTCCGTCGGGTCCGTCGGGTCCGTGTAGTCCTCGCGACGTCACCCGAAGCTGTCCGGGTCCGCCGCCTTCCAGTCCGCCTCCCACGACTCGGGCGGTCCGGCGAGCAGTTCGCCCGGCGCGAGCCACTCGTACAGCTCCGCGTACGAGCGCTCGGAGCCGGGCCCGGTCCGCCGGACCAGCAGGGCGGGGGTGAGCCCGCCCGGTTCGCGCACGCCCATGGCGGCCATGATCCGCACCGCGTCACGGACCGTCTCGCGCTGGTAGCGCCGGACCTGGCGGGCCTTGTCGGCCACATGCAGCGCGCGGACCCGCAACGGGTCCTGCGTCGCCACGCCGGCCGGACAGGCGCCGGTGTGGCAGCGCCCGGCCCGCACGCAGCCGACGGCGAGCATCATGGCGCGGGCCGCGTTGGTGTAGTCGGCGCCCTGCACGAGCCGTCGGACGATGTCCGAGCCCGACGCCACCCGACCGCTCGCCCCGATCCGCACCCGGTCCCGGAGGCCGACGCCGGCGAGGGCGTTGTGCACCGTGATCAGCCCCTGGGTGAGCGGCATGCCCAGCCGCCCGGAGAACTCCGCCGGCGCCGCGCCCGTGCCGCCCTCCGACCCGTCCACCACCACGAAGTCGGGCGTCACGCCCTCCGCCGCCATCGCCCGGCAGACCGCGAGGAACTCCCGCCGCGAGCCCACGCACAGCTTGAACCCGGTCGGCTTGCCGCCCGCGAGTTCCCGCAACCGGGCCACGAACAGCACCAGTTCGCGCGGCGTCGAGAACGTCCGGTGGACGGGCGGCGACACCACGGGTTCACCCACCGGTACCTTCCGCTCCCGGGCGATCTCGACGCCGACCTTCACGCCGGGGAGCACCGCGCCGCTGCCCGGCGACGCGCCCTGCGACAGCTTCAGCGACACGCACTTCACCTCGGGCAGCGCCGCCTTGTCCGCGAACTCCCGCTCGTCGAACCCGCCGTCGGCGGTACGACAGCCGAAGTACCCCGTCCCGATCTCCCACACGAGGTCGCCCCCGCCGCGCAGATGGTGCTCCGACAACCCGCCCTCGCCGGTGTCCTGGGCGAAACGCCCCAGTGCGGCACCCCGGTTGAGGGCGAGGACCGCACGCGAGGACAGCGCGCCGAAGCTCATCGCGGACACGTTCAGCAGGGCCATGTCGTACGGCTGGGAGCAGTCGGGCCCGCCCACCCGCACCACCGGCGGCTCCTCGGCCGCCTCGACGGGACGCAGTGAGGGCACCAGGTACTCGTGCTCGTCCGGCTCGCCGGCGGCTTCGGCCGGGTCCTTCCGGCCGGCCCTCTCGGGCAGCGCCCGCGCCGTCGGGTACCGCAGACGTCCGACCAGCGGGTAGTTGCGCGGTACGGAGCGGCCGCGCTGCACCAGATCCCGGACGCCGAGGCAGGCCGCAGCCAGCAGCGGTCCGGCCGCGATCCACCACCGGGCGGACAGGCCGGCCGCCGCGAGCGTCGCCACGGCCGCGCCCAGGGCGACGAGCAGCAGCGGCAGGAACCGGCGCACTCAGCCGGCGTCCTCGTCCGGCCCGCACGAGCTGCCGCTGGGCGGGAGCGAACCGTACAGCAGGAAGTCGTCGACCTTGCGGTGCACGCACTTCGACGATCCGTACCCGGTGTGGCCCTCGCCCTTGTTGTCGAGCACCACGGCCGGCGATCCGAGGCGCTTCGCCGTCTCCACGGTCCAGCGGTACGGCGTCGCCGGGTCGCCACGCGTGCCGACCAGGAGGATCTTCGGCGAGCGGAGGTCTTTCACCTCGTCCCGGATGAAGTCGGTGCCCTTGGGGCGGCCGTAGCACAGCAGGACCTCGTTGAGCCGGTACCGGCCGAAGACCGGCGACGCCTTGTCGTAGGCGGCCCGCAGCCGTTCGAGGTCCGCGGTGATCCGGGCGGCGGTGGGCCGGTCCGGGTCGTCCGCGCAGTTGATCGCCATCAGCGCCGCGGGCAGGTTGTCGAGGGGGACGTCCTCCGCGTCGACCAGGGCGCCGGGGGAGGGGTCGGTGCGGCCCGCGGACCGCGGCGGCAGCGGCACGGGGAACGGCAGCGGACGGGCGAAGCCGCCGGTCGTGAACCCGAGGACCCCGCTGGGGTCGCCGTTCTCGATCAGCTGGGCCAGCGACCTCTCCAGCAGGGGCCACAGTTCCCTGCTGTACAGGCCCTGCCCGAGGGCGCCGACGAGGTCCTGCCCGGTGAAGTCGTCGCCGAAGTCGGTCGGCAGGGGATCCTCGTCGAGCGAGCGGACGAGCCGCACGACCTCCTGGCGTGCCACCCGCGGATCCTGCCCGAAGGGGCAGGCGATGTCCTTCACGCACCAGTTGACGAAGTCGTCGAGCGCGATCTGCTGGCCCCGGGCGCCCGCCATGCCCTGCTCGGTGAGCGGCTCGGTGAGGGTGTCGACCCCGTCGAGGACCATCCGCCCCACCTTGTCGGGGAACCGGGCCGCGTAGACCGCGCCCAGCCGGCTGCCGTAGGAGAAGCCGAGATAGTTGAGCTTCCTGTCACCGAGCGCCTGGCGCATGACGTCGAGGTCCTGGGCCGCGTCGACGGTGCCGATGTGCGGCAGGACCGGTCCGGAGTGCTCCGCGCAGTCGGCGGCCGCCTGCTTCAGCCGGCTGAGCAGCTCCGGCGGATCGGCGACGGCGGTGTCGTCGTTCAGCGGGGCCAGCCCGCTCTCCTCGCCGTCCCCGCAGCTGACGGGGGAGGAGCGGCCGACGCCGCGCGGATCGAGGGTGACCACGTCGTAGCCGTCCGTCAGATCCATGAACTCCTTGCCGCCGTAGGCGAGTTCGGGGACGCCCGCGCCGCCGGGACCGCCGAAGTTGAGCACCACCGAACCGCGCCTGTCCCCGGTGGCCCGGTATCGGGCGAGCGCGAGGTCGAGCGTGCCCGCCCGGGGACGGGAGTAGTCGAGCGGCACGGTCAGCTTGGCGCACTGCAGGTCCTTGGGCATGCCCTCGCCCTTGCACGCCGACCAGGTGACCTTCTGACCGGAGAACCGGGACAGGTCGGGACGGTCGTCCCCGTCGCCCGCGCGGTTCGCGGCGACCGTCGGCAGACCCGCGCCGCCGAGCAGGGTCAGTGCGGCGGTCGCGGCGAGCGCACAGCTCCGCAGCCCGGGCCGCGTCGACAGATGGGCCAGCATCAGTGCCTCCAAGGACGCCCGCAGCGGTCCGGGAACGGCGCCCTCGATCACGATAAGCGGCAGGTGCACACGCCGCCTCCGGGCGGCAGGGCGGGCCCCGCAGCGCAGCCCGCCGTCCGTTCCGCGCGGGTGACACCCGATGGAGTGAAAGGACGTTCAGGCATAACTCGGACGCTTCGCCGACGTTCTATCGGGTGCGGGCGAGTGCCCGCGATTCAAGTCTGGAAGGCAGGGACCCATGAAGCGGGTTACCCGAACCGGTGTGATGGCCGTCGCGGTGGTCTCCGGCGCGATGGCTGTGACACTGCCCGCACACGCCGACTCCGCGGCGAACGGCGTCGCGGCCGGCTCGCCGGGGCTGATCTCCGGCAACGGGGTGCAGCTGCCGGTACACCTCCCGGTGAACCTGTGCGGGAACACGGTCGACGTGGTGGGGGTGCTGAACCCCGCCGCGGGCAACACCTGTGCCAACAAGGGCGGCGCCGACGCCTCCGGCGGGCGCGGCGGGCAGGGTGCGCACAGCGGGCATGGCGGGCGCGGCGGGCATGGCGAGCAGGGTGAGCACGGTGAGCACGGCGGGCGCGGCGGGTCCGGGGCGTCGTCCGGCGGCGGCGCCACCGCGCAGGGCGACATGGAGAACTCCCCGGGCGTCGTCTCCGGCAACGGCCTTCAGCTGCCGGTGCAGCTCCCGGTGAACGTCAGCGGGAACAGCGTCAACGTCGTCGGCATCGGCGATCCGGCGTTCGGCAACGAGTCGGTGAACATCTCCGGCGAGAAGCCCGAGCAGCCCGTGCACCGGCCGCCGACCCGGCACACCCCGCCCGAGCAGCCCCAGCACCCGGGGCCGAAGGCCAACCCCTCGGTGCCGGCCGTCGAGTCCGGGAGCAGGGGTCCCGAGGCGCTGTCGTCGCTGGCCCACACGGGCGCCGACGCCACGCGGACCGCGCTGGCGGGCAGTACGGCGATGCTGCTCGGCGGAGTGCTGCTGTACCGCAGGTTCCGCCCCGGCGCGGAGCGCTGAGCGGGGCCTGCGGGCGGGGACCGCGGGCCCCGGTGAGCCGGGGCCCGCGGCCCACCGACCGGCGCGGCCGCGCCCGGCCCTCCCGGATGCGCGCGTCGGCTGCCCGCGCGGCCGTAATTGCGTTGTGCGCGGCGACCCGGGGTGTTGGGGTGGGCGCATGGATCATGCCGCGGTACTCGCCCTGTACGACCGGGACATGCGTGAACGCGCACGTCCCGACAGCTCCGGCGCACGGGTCGAACGGGCCGGGAACGTCGTCCGTCACCTCGGCGGGGACGGCGGCTGGAACGGCGTTCTCTGGTCGGACCTGGACCCCGCCGGCGCCGACGCGGCCATCGCGGAGCAGGTCGCCTTCTTCGCCGGGCTCGGCCGCGAGTTCGAGTGGAAGCTGTACGGGCACGACCGCCCGGCCGATCTCGGGCGGCGGCTCAGGTCGGCCGGGTTCACGCCCGAGCCGGAGGAGACCCTGCTGATCTCCGAGACGGGCGATCAGCTCGACGACACACGGCCCCCCGAAGGCGTCCGTATCGTGCCGGTCACCGACCGGGCGGGCGTCGAGCTCATGGTCGAGACCCACGAGAAGGCCTTCGGCCGGGACGGCTCCCGGCTGCGGGACATGCTGCTGGCCCGCCTCGCGACCGACCCGGACACCCTCGTCGCCGTCGTCGCCCTGGCCGGGGAGACGCCGGTGAGCTCGGCGCGGATGGAGCTGGTCGAGGGGGCCGCGTTCGCCGGGCTGTGGGGCGGCGGCACGGTCGAGGGCTGGCGTGGCCGCGGCGTCTACCGCGCCCTGATCGCCCACCGCGCCCGGATCGCCGCCGAACGCGGCTACCGCTACCTCCAGGTCGACGCCTCCGACCAGAGCCGTCCCATCCTCGAACGCCTCGGCTTCACGGCGCTCAGCACGACGACGCCGTACGTGTACGCGCCGTGACGCGGCCGGGCCGGTCGGCCCCCTGCGGACCGGCCCGGCCGTCTTCCGGGCGTCCGGCCGTCCCTACGGCTTGGGCGTGCCCTACGGCTTGGGCGTGCTCTTCGCCGCCGTGGCGGTGCACAGCAGCCCCAGGACCAGCGCCAGGGCGCCGATGATGATGTTGTTGACCGCGACACCGGCGTCCGGGCTGTCGCCGACGACCCACGGCGCGATGATCATCCAGATGCCGGCCGCGCACATGGCCCAGCTCAGGCCGTACATACGGGCGGGAGCCGCGGTGAAGCCGAGGCCCAGCAGAGCGATCGCGATGCCCACGATCAGGTTGTGGGTCATGAGAGCGGGCTGACTGACGGTGTAGTGGAGGATCCACGGGGACACGGCGCAGTACAGACCGAGCAGGAACACCGGTCCGTCCACGAGTGCCACATCGCGACCACCGAGCATGCGCGCGTACCGCGCCTGCATCTCGGAAACGTCGGGGTGCGTCGACATGTCACCTCTGGTGGGCGAGACGTTGGCCATGGTTCGTCTCCTTCGACTTTCCGGCCTGACCGCTTCGCTGCGGTGTGCGGTAAGTGCCGCGCATGTTCATTCTGCTCTTATTTACTCCTTATGTGTAGAGGTGGGAGGGGCGGAACGGCGGTTCTCGTATCGTCGGTCCATGAGCGAGATCCCGAGCCCGGACGAAGCCGGACTGACGACCGGGGCGCTGGCCCGCCGGCTGGGCGTGGCGCCCACCACCCTGCGCTCCTGGGACCGGCGGTACGGCATCGGGCCCGTCGTCCGCGACGACGGGCGGCACCGGCGCTGGCGGCCGGGTGACGTGGCCGTACTGGAGGCGATGTGCCGGCTCACCGCGTCAGGGGTGCCCCCGGCCGAAGCGGCCCGGGCGGCGAAGGAGGCGATCCGCCGGACCCTCGCGGACCCGGCGGCGACGGCTCCGGCGGGTCCGGACGCGGGCGCGGCTCCGGCACACGCGAAGCCGGCGGACCCGGGCCGGGGAGACAGGGGCGGGGCGGACACGCGTCCGACGGGCGGGAGCGCCGTGGGCCGGGACGGTCCGGCGGGCGACGGCCCGGGACCGGCGCGGCCGGACGACGTCCTCCAGCTCGCCGTCGACGTACGCCAGGAGTGCCGGGGGCTGGCCCGCGCCGCCGTACGGCTCGACGCGCCGGGCGTCGCGGAGCTGCTGGACGCGGCCGTCGAGCGGCACGGACTGGTCGTCGCCTGGCAGGAGGTGATGGTCCCGACGCTGCACGCCGTGGGACGTAAATGGGTCTCCTCCGGCGACCGGTACGTCGAGGTGGAGCACCTGCTGTCCTGGCACGTCTCCAGCGTGCTGCGCCGCGCCGCGCGGGCCGCGGCGTCGCGGGAGGCGGCGGGCGGGCCGGGGCCCGCGCTGCTGGCCTGCGTGCCCGGCGAACAGCACAGCCTGCCGCTGGAGGCGCTCGACGCCGCGCTCGGCCGACGGGGGGTGCCCACCCGCATGTTCGGGGCGGCCGTGCCCGCCGAGGCGCTGGACTCGGCCGTCCGGCGGCTCGGTCCGGTCGCCGTCGTGCTGTGGGCCCAGGCGCGCTCCACCGCGAATCTGCCGCTGGCCCGGCACATCGCGGACACCCGGTGGGGCGTCGCCGGCGCCCGGCGCGCTCCCGTGGTGGTGCTCGGCGGCCCCGGCTGGGCCGGCCGCCCCGCGCCGGGCCTGCACCGGCCGACCGGACTGGCCGAGGCCCTGACGATGCTGGCCGGGTTGTACGACGCCGCCTGAGCCCGACCGTCGCGGCACGGCCTCGTTCAGCGGCGTTCCCGGGCTCGCCGGAAGCGGTCGAGGCCCGCGGAGAGCTCGACGATCGGGTCCGGGTAGTCGAGCGCCGCCCGGACCGGGCCGGGCAGCTTCCACGGCTCGTGGATCCCGGGGACCGCCACGTCCCGCAGTTCCGGCAGCCAGCGCCGCACGTACGCGCCGTCGGGGTCGTACCGCTTCGCCTGGGTGACCGGGTTGAGGACCCGGTTGGGGCGGGAGTCGGTGCCGGTGCCCGCCATCCACTGCCAGTTGAGCTGGTTGTTGGCCACGTCCCCGTCGACCAGCAGCTCCAGGAAGTGCCGGGCGCCGACGCGCCAGTCCACGTAGAGGGTCTTGGCGAGGAAGCTCGCGGTCAGCAGCCTTCCTCGGTTGTGCATCCATCCCTCGTGCCGCAGCTGCCGCATCGCCGCGTCGACGATCGGGTAGCCGGTGCGGCCCGCCCGCCACGCCTCGACGTCCTCGCGCGCGGTGCGCTCCGAGCGCCAGCGGTCGTGTTTGGTGCGGTAGTCGGCGTGCGCCGCGCGGGGCCGGGCGGCCAGCACCTGACGGTGGAAGTCGCGCCAGGCGAGCTGCCGTACGAAGGCCTCGGCGCCCGGGCCGCCGGCCCGGCGCGCACGGTGCACGAGCTCCACCGGGGACAGCGTGCCGAAGTGCAGATGGGGGGAGAGCCGTGACGTGGCGTCGCCGGCCAGGTCGTCGTGCCGGTCCTCGTAGGCGGCGATGCCGGACCGCAGCCAGGCGGCGAACCGCCGGCGTCCCTGCGTCTCGCCGCCCTCGGCCAGCGCCGGCGACAGTCCCGGCAGGTCTCCTCGCAAGGGCAGCTCCTGCGAGCCGACGCCGTCCGGCACCCGTACCCGGCCGGGCGCGCGCAGGGGGGTCCGCAGCCGCCGCTGCGACCAGTGCCGGAAGTACGGCGTGAAGACCGCGAAGTGGTCCGAGGAGGACGGCACCACCGCTCCGGGATCGACCGCCGCCGTCACCGCGTCGTGCACGTGCAGTCGTACGCCCTGTGTCTCCAGCGCGGCCCGCAGCCGTTCCTCGCGGCGTCGTGCGTGCGCGCTCACGTCGGCGGCCAGATGGACCTCGTCGGCGTCCGCCTCCCCGGCCGCCTTGCACACCTCGTCCACCAGGTCGCCGGAGCGTAGGACGAGCCGGCCGCCCCGTTCGCGCAGCCCGGCGTCGAGGTCGCGCAGGCTGTCCGCGAGGAAGGCCAGCCGGTTCGGCGCCGCGAACCCCGCGGCGTCCACGGCCCGGTCACGCACGAACAGGGGCACCACCTGCCGCGACCCGTCGAGGGCCGCGCGCAGCGGCGGATGGTCGTGCAGGCGCAGGTCGGCGGTGAACAGGACGACCGAGACGTTCATGATCGGGCTCCGGGGCGAAAGGGCGGACGAGGAACTGCTTGCGGACGGCGGGGCGCGGGGGGATGCACCGCCCCGCGGGGAGATCGCGCGGGAGCGCGCACGCCGGGTCAGCGCACGGGCGTGGGCTTCGGGGTGCGCGCCTGCGCCTCGGCCGCCCGGGCGACGTTGCGGGCCATGCCGCCGAAGACGACCGTGTGGAAGGGCGCCACGCTCCACCAGTAGGCGTGGCCGAGGAGCCCGTGCGGATGGAACAGGGCGCGCTGGCGGAACCGGGTGCGGCCCTCGGGGTCCGTCCGCGCGTACAGCTCCAGCCAGGCCCGGCCCGGCAGCCGCATCTCCGCCCGCAGGCGCAGCAGCCGTCCGGGCTCGATCTCCTCGACCCGCCAGAAGTCCAGCGAGTCGCCCACCCGGAGCCGGACGGCGTCCCGGCGGCCGCGGCGCAGCCCCACCCCGCCGACCAGCCGGTCGAGCCCGCCGCGGACCGCCCAGGCGAGCGGGAACGAGTACCAGCCGTTCTCGCCGCCGATGCCCTCGATCACCCGCCACAGGGCGGCGCGCGGTGCGTCGACGGCGAGTTCCCGGTCGTCGGTGTACAGGCTGCCGCCGGCCCAGCCGGGGTCGGTCGGCAGCGGATCGCTCGGGGCCCCCGGCACCGACGCGGACGACCAGCGGGTGGCGACCTGCGCGTCGCGGACCTTGCGCAGCGCGAGCCGGACCGCCTCGTCGAACCCGACCGGATGCCCCGGCGGGTCGGGCACGTACCGGGCGATGTCGTGCTCGTGGCAGACCACCTCGTGCCGCAGCGACTCGGTGAGCGGCCGGGCGATCGACGCGGGCACCGGCGTCACCAGGCCGACCCAGTGACTGGACAGGCCGGGGGTGAGCATCGGGACGGACAGGATGATGCGACGCGGCAGTTCGGCGACCGCGGCGTAGCGGAGCATCATCTCGCGGTACGTCAGCACGTCCGGGCCGCCGATGTCGAAGGCCCGGCTGACGTCGCCCGGCATGGCGGCGCTGCCGACGAGCGCGCGCAGCACGTCGCGCACCGCGACGGGCTGGATGCGGGTGTGCACCCAGCTCGGGGTGACCATCACCGGCAGGCGCTCCGTCAGATAGCGCAGCATCTCGAAGGAGGCCGAGCCGGAGCCGATGACGACCGCCGCCCGCAGGACCGTCGTCGGCGTCCCCGAGGCCAGCAGGATGCGGCCCACCTCGGCACGCGAGCGCAGATGCGGCGAGAGCTCGCGCTCGGGCACGCCGGCCGGGGTGAGTCCGCCGAGGTAGACGACGCGACGGACCCCGGCGGCCCGGGCCTGTTCGCCGAAGATCCGCGCCGCCCGGCGGTCGGTCTCCTCGAAGTCGTCGCCGGTGCCCAGGGCGTGGACCAGGTAGTAGGCGACGTCCACGCCCCGCATCGCCGTCGCGACCGACGCGGCGTCCGTGACGTCGCCGCGCACGGTCTCGGCGTCGCCCGCCCACGCGTGGTCGCGCAGCCGGTCGGGGGAGCGGGCCAGACAGCGCACCCGGTGCCCGGCCGCGAGCAGCTCCGGTACGAGCCGGCCGCCGATGTATCCGGTCGCGCCGGTCACCAGGCTCAGCGGCCCCGTGCGGTCGACAGTTGCGCTCATGAGTCCTCGGTCCTCCGCCTCGACGGTCCCCCGTTGATCGCTTCCACGCCGAGTGCCGTCATGGATGCGGGGACGCCGGTTTGTGCGCACGATCGAGTGAGACGGCGGCCGACTGCGGCCGACTACGCTGATCGCGTGGCCACAGCGAACGACCGGGAACGCCCGGCGGCGGCACGGGAGTCCGAGGCGCTCCCGCACCCAGCCGACCTGCACGCCTTCGCCGTCCAGCTGCGGCGGATGAACGGCGGGATCAACCGGCTGGTGCACGGGTTCGCGGGCGAGCACGCCCTGCACGCCACCGACGTCCAGGCGCTCGCGGCGATCCTGGACGCCGAGGAGCCGATGACGCCGAAGCGGCTGCGCGAGCTCCTGGGACTGACCTCGGGCGCGGTCACGGCGTGCGTGGACCGGCTCGAGCGGGCCGGACACATCCGGCGCGTCCGGGAGAGCGCCGACCGCCGGGTGGTCCACCTGTACTACGCCTCCGACGCCCGGTCGGCGGCCCGCACCTACTTCCGTCCGCTGGCCGAGGCCACCGAGGCCGCCCGGGCCCGCTTCACGGCGGACGAGCTGTCGGTCGTGGTGCGCTTCCTCGCGGCCCTCAACGAGGAGCTCTCCGGGACCGGGCCGCCCTCGGCGCGCTGACCGGCCCGGCGGCAGCGTCCGCGCAGCTCCGCACCGCTCGGGGCTGCGGAGGCGACGGCAGCCGTGGCTAGGGAGTGTCCTGCGGTTCCGCCGGCTCCCGCGGTTCCTTCGGGCCGGCGGCCCGGGCGAGCGCGGTGAGGTCCGGGAGCAGTGCCGCCAGTTCCTTCAGCAGGGTGCCCATGGCCACCACGTCGGGCATCGGGTAGACGAAGCACACCCCGTCTTTGTACAGCGAGACCGCCGGTGCGGCGAACCTCATCAGGCGCTCGGGCAGATCGGAGGAGTAGAACCGCTCGACCGTCCCCGCCTGGTCCTGGCTCATCGGCAGGTACGGAAGGCCCTCGCAGCGCAGGTTGAGTTCCGCCGCGCTCCAGTCGCGCTCCAGCCGGAGGAAGAGCCCGTCGACGGGCAGGTCGAAGGACACGACGAGCCAGTGCCGCACGTCCCGGCGCCCGACCGGCTCCCAGACTCTGGTGACGCCGACTCGCAGATCGCCGAGCGGGCCGGTCACGCCGGTGCCGTGGTGGGTGCGCAGCAACCAGGGGAAGTGTCCCGCGTAGCCGGTCGTGGGCGGCCCTTGCCCGTCGCTCGAGAGACGGCTCCAGCCGGGGCGTTGGGCGAGGACGCGCATAGCCCGGTCCGCCTTGTTCGCCCGGCGGGCGGTACGGGCGGCGAGTGTTCCGCCCACGACGAACGGGGCGAGGAGGATGACCGAGAACATGATCCAGGGGAGCACCGCGTGCGACGTCCTTTCGCTCCGGCCGAGGAAGTGCGCGGGCTCGCATCCTCGCCCGGGCGGCCGTGCCGGCACATCGGTGGATCTACGTAGAGGACTGCGCGGACGTACGTCCGCCCGCACCGCATCCGCACACCCGGCCGCGACGGAAGTACAGGTGCCGTCTACGATCGCCCGCGGCAACTGACTCGATGATTGAGATTGTTCATCATCGAGACACATGTGGCCGCCACTGACGCGGTCCCGGAATCAGGAGCGCGATGCCCGCCACGCTTCGACGCACCCGATGGTTCGTCCCCCTGCTGCTCGTCGCCGTCTGGCTCGGCGTCGGGGGCGTCCTCGGCCCCTTCGCCGGACGGCTCGGCGAGGTCGCCACCAACGACCGGGCCGCTTTCCTGCCGCGCAGCGCCGAGTCGACCGAGGTGATCGCCGCCCAGCGGGCGTTCCGCCAGGGCGAGACGCTCCCGGGCCCTCGGGTGATCCCGCTGGCCTTCCTGGTCCAGATCGCCTTCATCGTGGCCTTCGGGGTCCTTCTCGACACCCTCGTGGTCAGGTCGCTGCTGGTCCCCGCGCTCGTCCGGGACATCGGGGCCCGGGCCTGGTGGCCGGGCCGGCTCAGCCGCACCTGCAAGCCCGTCGAGGAGGACCGTCTCGCGCGCGTGTGAACATGCCCGCCCGGATCGCGGGAAGCCGATCCCTGCACGGGTCGTCGGTCCCGGCGGTGTCCGTTCTCGCAGTGGAGGTGTCTGCCGCTATGCGCGCGAAGGTGTTGGAGAGGTTCCCCGCGGGAGCGCCGCGCGGATCGTGGCCCGCGGAGGAGTACGCGGCCCGCCGACGGGCCGAGGGCGAGCCCGCGACCGTGGTCATGGATCTGAAGTCGGACGCGTTCCTCGTCGTGGTCCCGGGCTCGGACGAGGACTGACCGGCCGGACGCGGCGGCGGACCGCGTGCCGCGCGCACGGGCGCTTCAGGCCGTCAGGGCGGCCAGCTGGGCCCGGCGCGACTCCAGGGTCTGGGCCTGCACCATGAGGAACAGGGCCTCGCGCGCGAGGCGTTGGGCGCGGTTCGCCAGCAGCATGGAGCGGCCGCCGCCCGCGACGACGGCCGCCGTGGTCGCCGTCTGCAGCACCGTGAAGGCCTGCGTCCGCAGGGCCAGACGGTCCCCGAGGCACTCGTCGGGCGCCGCGCCGTCGGCGAGGGCGTAGGCCTGACGGCGGGTCTCCTCGAGACGGCTGCGCAGCGGGGCCGCCGTCTCCTCGTCCAGCAGTGCCAGGGCCGCCCGTGTGACGCCGAAGACCGCGGGATTGGGGTTGACCGTCCTGCGGCGGTCGGTCGCCGACCAGAGTTCGTGCGGGGTGCGCACGACGACCGCCTCGGCGGGGACCCACAGGCCGTCCAGCTCCAGCGAGACCGTGCGGGCGGCCGTCAGGGCGGCGAGCCGCAGCGGGGCCGAGGCCCGCAGGCCGGGCTGTTCGCGCGCCTCGGTGAACGCGAACAGGGCCTCGCCGGCCTCCGTCACCCCGGCCAGCAGCATGACGTCGTTCAGGCCCCAGCCCGTGTACCAGGGCACCGTCCCGTCGAAGCGCCAGCCGCCGCGTTCCCGGGCGGCCCGCACCGGCGTGCGCGGGTACGCCCGCAGTTGGGCGTACGCCACGCCGGCCAGCAGCTCGCCCGTGGCCAGCCGGGGCAGCAGACGCTCGCGCTGCGGACCGTCGCTCCCGGCCAGCGCCAGCACCGGCGTGTGGTGCTGGGCCTGCACGAACCAGGTCGAGCAGCAGGCCCCGGCCAGGATCTCCGTCGTCTCCCGCACCACCGACGCCGGCGCCCCGGCACCGCCGTACCCGCTCGGCGCGTTCACGCCGAGCAGGCCCGCGCGGCCGATCTCCGTGAGGTGGCTCCTCGGCACCTCGCCCTGGTCGACCCGCTCGGCGTGCGGGGCCAGCAGGTCTTCGGCGAGGCGGCGGGCGCGGGCGACGAGCGGGTGCGGTGCGTTCATGGGCGGAATTCTTTCGCGGATCGCGGCGCGGGGTGTCGATCCGGGGGAGGGTCGTTCGTGTAGGAGGTGAGACAACGCCACGACGCCAAGGAGGACGTCATGAAGCACTATCTGCTCAGCGTGGTCCAGCCGGCCGGCGGTGAGCCGCCCGCCGCCGACGAGCTGGCCGAGATCATGAGCCGGGTGCAGGCCTACAACGACGAACTGCGCGCCGCCGGGGCCTGGGTCTTCGCCGGAGGTCTGCACGGCCCGGAGACGGCCACCGTGCTGCGGCCCGAGAACGGTGACGTGCTCATCACCGACGGGCCGTACGCCGAAGGCAAGGAGTACCTCGGCGGGCTCTGCCTGATCACGGCCGCCGACCTGGACGAGGCCCTGGAGTGGGGCCGCAAGGCCGCGCTCGCCACCACGCTGCCGATCGAGGTCCGCCCGTTCGTGGACAGTCACTGACCGATGCCGGACGCCACGGACGTCGAGGCCGTGTTCCGCGCGGAGTACGGCCGGGCCGTCGCCGTCCTCGTCCGCTTCCTGGGCGACATCGACCTCGCCGAGGAGGCGGTCCAGGACGCCTTCGCCACGGCCGTGCACCGCTGGCCGCAGACCGGGGTGCCGCCCGCCCCGGCCGGCTGGATCATCACCACCGCCCGCAACAGGGCCGTCGACCGGCTGCGCCGGGAGTCCACCCGGGACGCCCGTCAGGCCGAGGCCGCCCTGCTGCACACCGCCGACCCGCCCGTGGAGGAGGGCCCCGTGCGCGACGACCGGCTCCGGCTGATCTTCACCTGCTGCCATCCCGCGCTGGCCCCGCAGGCACAGGTCGCCCTGACCCTGCGGCTGCTCGGCGGGCTCACCACCGCCCAGATCGCCCGTGCCTTCCTCGTCCCCGAACCGACCATGGCCCAGCGCCTGGTCCGCGCCAAGGCGAAGATCCGGGACGCGCACATCCCGTACCGGGTGCCGCGCGACGCGGATCTGCCCGACCGGCTGAGGGGCGTCCTCGCCGTCCTCTACCTGGTCTTCAACCAGGGATACGAGGGCGAGGCGGGCCTGTGCGCGGAGGCGGTGCGGCTCGGCAGGCTCCTCGTCGAGCTGATGCCGGACGAACCGGAGGCCGTCGGCCTGCTGGCGCTGATGCTGCTGGTCGAGTCCCGCCGGGCCGCACGCGTGGACGCCGACGGCACCCTCGTGCCGCTGCCCGAGCAGGACCGCGACCGGTGGGACCGCGCACTGATCGCCGAAGGCCAGGCGCTGGTCCGCCGCTGCCTGCGCCGCGACCGGCCCGGGCCGTACCAGATCCAGGCCGCCGTCCAGGCCGTCCACAGCGACGCGCCGGCCGCCGACGCCACCGACTGGGGGCAGATCCTGCGCCTGTACGACCGGTTGACGGCCCTCGCCCCGAGTCCGGTCGTGGCCCTGAACCGGGCGGTCGCCGTGGCCGAGACACAGGGCCCGCGTCCGGCCCTCGACCTCGTGGACGCGCTGGACCTCCACGGCTACCGCGTCTGGCACGCCGTCCGCGCCGACCTGCTGCGTCGGCTGGACCGCACGGCCGAGGCCGGGCGGGCCTACCGGGCGGCCCTCGCGCTGAGCGAGAGCCCGGCGGAGCGCGCCTTCCTCGAACGGCGGCTGCGCGAGCTCCCCCACTGATGCGGTCCGGCACGTCGTTCCGGGGCTCGCCCAGAACGCCGTGCGCGAGGTCGTCGTCCGCGGGAATGTATTTTGGTTCCGGAATGGTTGGCATATACATCGAGCTGACCGCTCGTCCGACGACCCAGGGCCGCAAGGCCCGCGCACCCCAGCGAGGCACGATGACCACCGCCGCCACCCCCGAGCAGCCCGCCGACGTCGTGGCCCGGCTGCGCGCCGCCTTCCGCACCGGCCGGACCAAGCCGGTCGCGTGGCGCACGGACCAGCTGCGCCGCCTGCGCCGGCTGCTCACGGACCAGGGCGCGGAGCTTGCCGCCGCCCTCCACGCCGACCTGGGCAAGAGCTCCGCCGAGGCCTACCGCACCGAGATCGACTTCACGGTCCGGGAGATCGACCACACCCTCGAGCACCTCGACGGCTGGCTGCGCCCCGAGCCGGCCCCGGTCCCCGCCCACCTGGGCGCCGACGCGCGCGCCTGGACGCAGTACGACCCGCTCGGCGTCGTCCTCGTCATCGCCCCGTGGAACTACCCCGCCCAGCTCCTGCTCGCCCCGCTGGTCGGCGCCCTCGCCGCCGGCAACGCGGTGGTCGTCAAGCCCAGCGAGCTCGCCCCCGCCACCTCCGCCGCCCTGGCCCGACTGCTGCCGGCGCACCTGGACACCGAGGCGGTCGCCGTCGTCGAAGGCGGCGTCCCGGAGACCACCGCCCTGCTGGCCGAGCGGTTCGACCACATCTTCTACACCGGCAACGGCGCCGTCGGCCGCGTCGTGCTGCGCGCCGCCGCCGAGCACCTCACCCCGGTCACCCTCGAACTCGGCGGCAAGTCACCGGCGTTCGTCGACCGTGACGCCGATCTCGCCGTCGTCGCCGACCGCCTGGCCCGCGGCAAGTTCCTCAACGCCGGCCAGACCTGCGTCGCCCCCGACTACGTCCTCACCGACCCGGAGACGGCCGCCGCCCTGGAGCCGCTGCTGGCGCGGGCGGTCGAGACCGTCTACGGCGCCGACCCGCAGACCTCCGCCGAGTACGGCCGCATCGTCAACGAACGCCACTTCGACCGGCTCGCCGGACTGCTGGACTCCGGCCGTGTCGTGGTCGGCGGCGGCAAGGACCGCGCCGACAAGTACCTCGCGCCGACCGTGCTCGCCGACGTCGACCCGAAGTCGCCCGTCATGCAGGAGGAGATCTTCGGCCCGATCCTGCCGATCGTCACCGTCGACGGGCTGGACGCGGCGATCGGCTTCATCAACGACCGCGACAAGCCCCTCGCCCTGTACGTCTTCACCGACTCCGAGGACACCCGCGGCCGGATCGCCGCCGAGACCTCCTCCGGCGGCCTCGGCCACGGTCTGCCGCTGGCCCATCTCACCGTCTCCGACCTGCCGTTCGGCGGGGTGGGCGCGAGCGGTATGGGCAGCTACCACGGGCGCTACTCCATCGAGACGTTCAGCCACCGCAAGGCCGTGCTGGAGAAGCCCCTGCACCGAGCGCCGGCAGGTCGATGACGGCGGAGGGGGTTCTCCTCCTCCGCCGGGCCCGCGACGGACCGGCCGTCACCGGCCGCGGGCGTGGCCGAACCGGCCCGGCCGCCCGACACCCGGCGGCGAGGGGCGGCGAGGCCCGTCGGCGGACGACGGGCCGGGCCCCGTTGCCGAAAGACGGCCTGGCCGCCGGCCAGGTCAGCGCCGCCCAGCGTCCCGCCGGGCGTGCGAGACTGCCCGGATGACCATCGGAGCGATCACCGCGGAAGCCACGGGCAGTTGGAACATGGGCGGCATCCCGGTCCGCCGCGTCGGATTCGGCGCGATGCGGCTGACCGGCAGTGCCGCCTTCCACCTCGGCGCACCGAGCGACCGCGCACGGTCGATCGCCGTGCTGCGCAGGGCGATCGAGCTCGGTGTCGACCACATCGACACCGCGGCCTTCTACTTCTCCGCCCTGCGCTCGGCCAACGAGCTCATCAACAGCGCGCTCTCCCCCTACCCCGAGGGGCTGCTCATCGCCACGAAGGTCGGCCCGTTCCGGGACTACCGGGGCGAGTGGGGCACGTCGGCCCGGCCCGAGGACCTGCGCGCCCACGTCGAGGAGAACCTGCGTCAACTGGGCCGCGACCACCTCGACCTCGTCTACCTGCGCCGGACGGGGCAGGAGTCGATCGCCGAACACTTCGGCGCCCTGGCCGAGTTGCGCGAGGCCGGTCTGATCCGTCACCTCGGCCTGTCCGCGGTCCGGCCCAGCCACCTCGCCGAGGCCCAGGCCGTCGCCCCGGTGGTGAGCGTGCAGAACCGGTTCGGGCTCGGTGACCACGATCCCGAGAACGAGGAGCTCATGCGGCTCTGCGGCGAACAGGGCATCGCCTTCGTCCCGTTCTTCGCCATCGCGGGCGACGCGGGCCCCGGTGGCGCGACCGCCGCCCACGACGACGAGGTGCTCGCAGTCGCCCGGGCGCACGGTGTGACGCCCGCGCAGGTCCGGCTCGCCTGGACCCTCAGCCGTGGCCCGCACGTCCTCGCCATCCCGGGCACGGGCGACCCCGGCCACCTCGCCGAGAACGTGGCCGCGGGGGCGCTGCGCCTCACCCCGGATCAGCTGGACCGCCTGAACGCGGCCCACCGCAGGGCCGGCGGAACGCCCACCGACTGACCCCCGCCCGCTCCCCCGCCCGCGACCCGCCTCCGCGTCCGCCCCCGCGGGACGTCCACTGCCCCGTCGCCGTCCGCTGCCCGGGCGGCGACCCGCCTCCGCCTGCGCCTTCCTCGCCGCCTCCGTCCCCGCCGGTCGCCCTCCGGTGCTCAAGGGGACGACTTGGCGTGGGTGAGGTTTTACGTATAACCTCACCGGTCAGTCGCACCTCCGGCAAGCGTCCCGCCGGCGTTGCCGTCCGTGCCCCGGCGCTCTCCCGAAAGGCCCCGATGAGTCGTATCGCCCTGGTCACCCTTGTCGTCGACGACTACGACGAGGCGATCCGCTTCTACACCGAGGCGCTCGGATTCCGGCTCGTCGAGGACGAGCCGCGGCCCGGCGGAGCCCGCTGGGTCGTCGTCCGGCCCGGGGACGGCCAGGACGCTGCAGGGCTGCTGCTCGCCCGGGCCAAGGGCGAGCAGCAGCGCGCCCGCGTCGGGGACCAGACCGGCGGCAGGGTGGGCTTCTTCCTGCACACCGACGACTTCGCCGGCGACCACGCCCGGATGCTCGCCGCGGGGGTGACCTTCCTGGAGGAGCCCCGTCACGAACCGTACGGATCCGTCGCCGTCTTCCAGGACCTGTACGGAAACCGCTGGGACCTGCTCCAGCCCGCCGCCACCGACTGACCCGAGAAAGACTTCACGCACATGACCGCGCCCCGCATCGACATCGACACCCTCCGCCGGCTCCCCAAGGCCGTCCTGCACGACCACCTCGACGGCGGCCTGCGCCCCGCCACCGTCGTCGAGCTGGCGGCGGAGGCCGGCCACACGCTGCCCACCACCGACGCCGACGAGCTCGCCGCCTGGTACTTCGAGGCCGCCAACTCGGGCGACCTGGTGCGCTACATAGCCACCTTCGAGCACACCCTCGCCGTCATGCAGACCCGCGAGGGCCTGCTGCGCACCGCCGAGGAGTACGTCCTCGACCTGGCGGCGGACGGCGTCGTCTACGGCGAGGTCCGGTACGCCCCCGAGCTGATGCTGAACGGCGGGCTGACGCTTCCCGAGGTCGTCGAGACGGTCCAGGAGGGCCTCGCCGCCGGCATGGCCAAGGCCGCCGCCGCGGGTACGCCCGTCCGGGTCGGCACCCTGCTGTGCGGCATGCGCATGTTCGACCGCACCCGGGAGACCGCCGACCTCGCGGTCGCCTTCCGGGACGCCGGCGTCGTCGGCTTCGACATCGCCGGCGCCGAGGACGGCTTCCCGCCCGCCGACCACCTCGACGCCTTCGAGCACCTGCGCCGCGAGAACGTGCCCTTCACCATCCACGCCGGCGAGGCCCACGGCCTGCCCAGCATCCACCAGGCGCTCCAGGTGTGCGGCGCCCAGCGCATCGGGCACGGTGTGCGCATCACCGACGACATCGTGGACGGCAAGCTCGGCCGCCTCGCCGGCTGGGTGCGCGACCGCCGGATCGCCCTGGAGATGTGTCCGACGTCCAACCTCCAGACCGGCGCGGCCGTCTCGATCGCCGAGCACCCGATCACCGCGTTGAAGGACCTCGGCTTCCGCGTCACGCTCAACACGGACAACCGTCTGGTCTCCGGCACCACGATGACCCGCGAGATGTCGCTGCTCGTCGAGCACGCGGGCTGGGGCGTCGAGGATCTGCGCACGGTCACGGTGAACGCCCTCAAGAGCGCGTTCATCCCGTTCGACGAGCGCACCGCCCTCGTGGAGGACGTCGTCCTGCCCGGCTACGCCGCCGCGCTCTGAAGCAGCCCCCGCAGGTAGGCGGCCTGTCCGACGTGCTGCAGGTCGTCGGACAGGACGCTGACCAGCCGTACGCCCAGCGTGACCGGCGGATCCCAGCGCTCGTCCACCACGCGCTCCAGGTCGGCGGCGGTCAGCGTGCGCAGGGCCTGGACGCTCTGCGCGTGCACGGCGTCGTGGTAGCCGGTCAGCAGGCCGGCGTCACGGACCCGCACCTTCGCGACCTGCGCGGCGCTGTGCCCGTACCCGGTGTCCTCGCGCGGCAGGTCGAGGCCGAACCGTTTCTCCCAGTCCTGGGACAGCCACACCTGGTCGAGCCCGAAGGCGTCGGCCAGGTGGTCGTCCTGGACCCGGGTGAGGTGCCAGACCAGCCAGGCGATCGAGTTGGCCCCGGCCGCGGGCCGGCTGTCGAGCGCTTCGGGGTCGAGGCCCTCGACGGCGGCGCGGACCTCTTCCTGGATGCGGCCGTACCCGTCGATGAGGATGTCCTTCGCATGCATGGGACCACCATCGCCCAGCAGGCGCTCACGCGCCCCCTGTTTCCAGCAGTCCCATGAGCGCCCGGGCCGCCGGGCTGGTCGCCCGGGCCGGCGGCAGCAGGGCCACCGTCTCGTAGGCCGCCTCGCCGGTGCCCTTCAGCGCGAGGGCGGTGAGGGCCTCGCGCTTGTGCCGGAAATGGCGTGGCACCACGGCGACGCCGAGGTTCTCGTCCACCAGGTCCAGCAGACTGTGCACGTCGTTGACCTCCAGCGCGACCGTGCGGTGCACCCCCGCCCCGGCGAACGCGGCGTCGGTGGCGCTGCGCGGCCCCCAGTCCGGGTGGAAGTCGACGAACACCTCGCCGGCCAGCTCCTGCGGCGTCAGGGCCGTCGACGCTCCGGCGAGGCGGTGGTCGGGGTGGCACAGCACGTACATCGGCTCCGCCGCCAGCGGCACGCAGCGCAGCTGGTCGGTGTCGCTCTGGGTGCGGTAGGCGAAGGCCAGGTCGAGCCGGCCGGCCGCCACCTCCTCGCCGAGCGCGCCCGAGCCGGTCTGCCGCAGCCGGATCTCCACGTCGGGGTGGCGCCGCCGGAACGCCGCCAGCAGCCCCGCCACATGCACCCCGGCGATGCACTGCTCGGTGCCCACGGAGAGGGTGCCGCGGACCACGCCCTGTACGGCCGCGACCGCCTCGTGGGCCGCCCGTACCTGCGCCAGGACGCGCTCCGCCTCGCCGAGCAGCGCCCGGCCCGCCTCCGTCAGCGTCACCCGCCGGGTGGTCCGGACGAAGAGGGGGGCGCGCAGCTCCCGCTCCAGGGCCCGGATCGACGCCGACAGGCCGGACTGGGAGACCATCAGGCGTTCGGCGGCCCGGGTGAAATGCTGGTCCTCGGCGACGGCTACGAAGTGCTGGAGGTGGCGCAGTTCCATGATTGAGAAGCGTATCCGCTGAATCTCATCGGATTCTTCTGTTGGACCACTGCCCGCGGGCGGGGTCAGAGTGGGTCACGGTTCCCGGAACGGATCTTTCCGGACCCGTCCTGCCCGGACCCGGCCTCCCCGAGGCCTGGGCCTCCCGAACCCGATCGTCGTGTCAACCCCTTCTGGAGTCGCGTTGTACACCGCACACCCCGACCGTTACGCGGACATGCCCTACCGGCGCACCGGACGCAGCGGCCTGAAGCTCCCCGCGCTGTCGCTCGGCCTGTGGCACAACTTCGGTCCGGACCGCCCGGTCGAGACGCAGCGGGCCATCCTGCGCCGCGCCTTCGACCTCGGCATCACCCACTTCGACCTGGCCAACAACTACGGCCCGCCGCCCGGCGCGGCCGAGTCCGCCCTCGGTGAGTTCCTCCGGACCGACTTCGCGCCGTACCGCGACGAGCTGGTCGTCTCCACCAAGGCCGGCTACCTGATGTGGCCCGGCCCGTACGGCGAGTGGGGCTCGCGCAAGTACGTGCTGTCGTCGCTGGACCAGAGCCTGAAGCGGATGGGCCTGGACTACGTGGACGTCTTCTACTCGCACCGCCCGGACCCGGAGACTCCGCTGGAGGAGACGATGGGCGCCCTGCACTCGGCCGTCCAGCAGGGCAAGGCGCTGTACGTCGGCGTCTCCAACTACTCGGCGGAGCAGACCCGGGAGGCGGCCCGGATCCTCGGTGAACTGGGCACCCCGCTCCTCATCCACCAGCCGCGCTACTCCATGCTCGACCGCCGCCCGGAGAGCGAGGGCCTGCTGGACGCCCTGGACGAGCTCCAGGTCGGGTCGATCGTGTTCTCGCCGCTGGAGCAGGGACTGCTGACCGGCCGCTATCTGAACGGCATCCCGGAAGACTCGCGGGCGGCGAGCGACAGCCCGTTCCTGAAGTCCGAGGCGGTCACCGAGGAACTCGTCGGCAAGCTGCGCGACCTCGACGGCATCGCGAAGTCCCGCGGCCAGTCCCTCGCCCAGCTCGCGCTCGCCTGGGTGCTGCGCGGCGGCCGGGTGACCTCCGCACTGGTCGGCGCGAGCAGCGCCCGCCAGATCGAGGACAGCGTCGGCGCCCTGGCGCGCCTGGACTTCGAGGACGAGGAGCTGGCCCGTATCGACGCGGTGATCAACGGCTGAACCGCTCCGCCGGCCGACCGGACAGCGGGTCGCCCTCCGGTATTCCGACGGCCGTGAGCGAACTCCGAAAAGGATGTCCGGCATCGAGTATTCCGTTTATACCCGGCCGTCGTCCGTGCTCATGACGTCCTCCGCTCGCAGCGGCCGTACGGCGATCTCTCACCGTTCGGACCGCCGCGGGCGGGGGGAATTCACAGCCGCCGGACTCAGCTTCCGGCCGGCACGCGGTCCAGGAATCCGAGGACGGACGTGATCCGGTCCTGCGCGTCCAGGGTGATGACGTCGGATCCGGCCACCGGGGCGGCGCCTGAGGCCTCGCTCACCAGCTCCCAGGAGAACCGGGCGGTGTCGTGGTGGCCGTCGACCGCGCCGGAGAGCCGGAAGACGAAGCCCGGGAACTGCGCGTGCGCCGCCGCGACCAGGGCCGCGATCTCCTCGTGGCCGCGGACGTCGGCGAGCGGGTCGGTGTATCCGCCCCGCTCGGCCCATGCGGCGGCGACGGCCTTCGCCAGCGCCTCGGGCTCCCGGGCGTTCCAGGCCTCGAAGTAGCGGGCGACGGCGGTCTCGTAGCGATCGGTGTTCGCGGACATGGGAAATCAGCCTCCAAGAAGGTCGTCGACACTGGTCAGGTCCGGGATTCCGGCCTTCGCCGATCCGGTGTGACCACCTTGCCCGCGGCCGCCGCCCCGGTCGATTACCCGCCAGGTAATGACGGTCTCCGGCAAAGCTCGCCGCATTTCGGCCATGAACCGCAGGGAATATGCCAGGAGACTGGCTAAAAAGACATGGTGACAGTGTTTTAGCAGTGAACATACTCGAACGTCGGGGGCAGTTTCCCCACAGGAGTTGCACGGAAAGCGAGGCGCGACCGGCAAGCGAGCACCGGGGGAGAGAGACGTGCACGACGAATTCCTGTGCCATGTCACCGCGTACGGCGTCTGCGGCGGCCGGCGTATCGGCGTACCGCTGGGCACCTATCGCGCGCCGACGCTGGCGCTCGCCCTGTGGTGGCTGCGGGACCGGGCGTCCTGGATGGCTGAGCGACTGGATCCGCTGCCCGAGAGCGAGTACTTCCCGCCGGGGGCGCTCGTCCCCGTCGCCGCCACCGTGCAGGACGTGCCCGGGCTGCTGCGGGCCTGGTGCGCCGACACGGGCCGGCAGGAGCTGGTGGCCGACGAGCTCGCGGGGGGCAGGCTGGTGCGGATCGCGGTCAGCGACGACACCACCGAGTACGAGCTCCTCGCGGAGTCCGTCGACGCACTGCGCATGCAGCGCACCGTCCCGGCCCTCGTCCTCCCGGTCGGCTGACGGGTCGCCGCCCACGCCCGCCGCCCGGGCCGACCGTCCTCTCCCGCCGTCCTCCCCGTCGGGCGCATAAGGGTGCACATCGATAGAATTCAGGCATGACGGAGCGGCCGGTCTCCTCGACTGCGCCCGAACTCGTGCTGGAGACCGAGACGGGCTCCACTCTGCTGTTCCCGGGCCACGACTACCGTCTCGGGCGGGACCCGCAGAGCGACATCGTCATCGACGACACCCGCGTCTCCTGGCACCACGCCGTGCTGCGCCCCGACGGCGACCACTGGACCCTCGAGGACGACCACAGCACCAACGGCACCTACGCCGACGGCCGTCAGGTCCACGAATGGGGCGTCGGCCCCGGCAGCGTGATCCGCTTCGGCAGCCCGTCCGACGGCCCCTGTGTCGTCCTGTCCGGCCTGGCGCCGGCGCCGCCCGAGCGACCGTCGGCCGTCTCCATGCCCGCCCTGACCGGCACTTTCCGGCAGCCCACCAACGTCCGGCCGCTGTCCCCGCGCACCGTGCGCATCGGCCGGGCCGCCGACAACGACCTCGTCGTCGACGACCTCGTCGTCTCACGCCGGCACGCCGAACTGCGCGCGCTGCCCGACGGCGGCCACGAGATCGTCGACCTCGGCAGCCACAACGGCACCTACCTCAACGGGCTGCCCGTCGACCGCGCCCCGGTCGGCGCCGGCGACATCGTCGGCATCGGCCACTCCGCGTTCTGCCTGGTCGGCGACCAGCTCCAGGAGTACGTCGACACCGGTGAGATCTCCCTCGACGTGCAGGACCTGACGGTCACCGTCGACCGCGGCCGCAAGGTGCTCCTCGACCACGTGTCGTTCCCGGTGGGGGAGAAGTGCCTGCTCGCCGTCGTCGGCCCCAGCGGCGCGGGCAAGTCCACGCTGCTCGGCGCCCTCACCGGCCAGCGTCCCGCGGGCCACGGCACGGTGGTCTACGACGGCCGCGACCTCTACCGCGACTACGCCGAACTGCGCCAGCGCATCGGCCTCGTCCCGCAGGACGACATCCTGCACGCCCAGCTGACCGTGCGCAGCGCCCTCGCCTACGCCGCCGAACTCCGCTTCCCGCAGGACACCGCCAAGGCGGAGCGCCGCGCGCGGGTCGAGGAGGTCATCCGGGAACTCGGCCTCCAGGAGCGCGCCGACCAGCCCGTGCACAGCCTCTCCGGTGGACAGCGCAAACGCGTCAGCGTCGCTCTGGAACTGCTCACCAAGCCCTCGCTGCTCTTCCTCGACGAGCCGACGTCCGGCCTCGACCCCGGCATGGACCGCTCGGTGATGCACATGCTGCGCGGCCTCGCCGACGACGGCCGCACCGTCATCGTCGTCACGCACAGCGTCCTCAGCCTCGACGTCTGCGACCGGCTGCTGGTGCTCGCGCCCGGCGGCAAGGTCGCCTACTACGGGCCGCCCGAGGACGCGCTCGCCTTCTTCGGCTTCGAACAGTGGCCCGAGGCCTTCGAGGCCTTCGAACGCGACCAGGACCGGGACTGGGCGGGGGAGTACCGCGACTCGCCGTCGCGCCGGCGCTACGTCCTCGACGACAGCGAACAGCCCCGGCTGCCGCGCTCCGGGCCGGTGATCATGCTGCCGCCGCCGCGGCCCCGCAGCCGGAGCGCCCAGGTCGGCACCCTGGTGCGCCGCTACACCGCGGCCCTCGCCGCCGACCGCACCTTCCTCGCGATCATGATCGCCCTGCCGTTCGTCATGGGCGTCATGGCCCGGGCCCTCGCCGGCGGCGAACTCACCCGGGACACCGCGATGAACGCGCTGCTCATCCTGTGCGTGGGCGGAGTCCTGACCGGAGCGGCCAACGCGGTGCGCGAACTCGTCAAGGAACGCGTGATCTACCAGCGGGAACGCGCGGTGGGCCTGTCCAGATCGGCGTACCTGATGTCCAAGGTCGTCGTGCTGGGCGCGGTGACCGTCGTGCAGGCGGTGGTCCTCACGCTGGTCGCCCTGCTCGGCGTCGACCTGCACGCGCCCGGCGGCAAGGGCGTGCTGATGCCGCCCCTCGTGGAGATCACCGTCGCCGTCGCGCTGCTGTCCTTCACCGCGATGATGCTCGGGCTCCTGGTGTCCGCGCTGGTGCGCAAGGAGGAGGTGACGATGCCGTTGCTGGTGCTGCTCGCCATCGTCCAGGTGGTCTTCTGCGGGGCGCTGCTGCAGCTGAGCGGTGTGCCCGGACTGGACCAGCTGTCGTGGCTGGTGCCCTCACGGTGGGCGCTCGGCGCGATGGCCGGCACCATCGGGCTGTCCCGGATCGTGCCCGGCGACCTCACCGGCGACCCGCTGTTCGAGCACTCGGCCGGGGTGTGGCTGCTCGACGTGGGCATGCTGGTCGTGCTCTCGGCGGCCTTCGGATTCGTCGTCTCCCGGCTGCTGCGCCGGCACGAGCCCGCGGTGATGCGGAAGTAGGGCGGCGCATGACGACTCCCGGATTCAGTCCCACGCACGTCGTCCCCCAGCACGGCATGCCCGCCTGGGAGGAACCCGATCCGGCCCGCCCCACCATGCCGCTCGACCCGTTGCTGCCGGTCAGGCTCCTGGAGCGGCGCGGCGACTGGGGACGCGTGCTGTGCTCCAACGGCTGGTCGGCCTGGGTGGACGGCCGCTGTCTGGTCGCCGTCCCCAAGGACCCGCCCCGCTCCGACGGTCCGCACACGAGCGCGGCCGACCCCCGCCCCCTCCTCGACCGCGCCGAACAGGCGCTGGCGCGGTACCGGGCGGCGATGGAGGAACTCGCGGACGGCGACCTCGACGGCGAGGCCTTCCGCCGCCGCACCCAGGGGCTGCGGCTCGGCGTGGTCGTCGACGGCGAGGACGTCTGGATGTACGACTCCGTCGGCAGACGCTGGGTGTACGGCGACGGGGCCCGCCTCAGCACGTACGCGACGGACCGTGCCCCGCACGCGGCGGGCGACCCGCCGCCGGACCCGGCGGAGCGCCTGGACCGGGATCGCGGCGGGGACCGGGACCGGGGCCGTGACCGCGCCGGGACCGAGGAGCAGGGACGGCCTGAGGACCTCGACCACACCGTCACCCGGATCGTGAACCGGGACGGGAGCCCTTGATGGCGCACACGACCAGTCCGTTCTCCGGCCGGCCCTCCGAACTGGTCGGGCGGCAGGTGGCCGGCTACCGCATCGAGCGCGAGATCGGCCGCGGCGGCATGGCCGTCGTCTACCGCGCCCACGACCTGCGCCTGGACCGGACGGTCGCGCTCAAGCTGCTCGCCCCGGAGCTGGCCCGCAACGACGTCTTCCGCAAGCGGTTCACCCACGAGTCGCGGGCGGCCGCGGCGATCGACCACCCGCACATCGTGCCCGTCTTCGAGGCCGACGAGACCGACGGCGTCCTGTACATCGCGATGCGGTACGTCGAGGGCAGCGACCTGCGGCATCTGCTCGACCGACAGGGGCCGCTGCCGCTGGCGAAGGCCGTCCGCATCGCCGCGCAGGTCGCCTCGGCGCTGGACGCCGCCCATGAGCACGGGCTCGTGCACCGGGACGTCAAGCCCGGCAACATCCTGGTGGCCCGGGGCACCGACACCGACCACCCCGAACACGCCTATCTCACCGACTTCGGGCTGACGAAGAAGTCGCTGTCCCTGACCGGGTTCACCACGGTCGGCCAGTTCGTCGGCACGCTCGACTACGTCTCACCCGAGCAGATCTCCGGCCGCCCCGTCGACGGTCGCTGCGACGTGTACGGCTTCGCCTGTGTCGTCTACGAATGCCTCGCGGGCCGTCCGCCCTTCCTCCGCGACGACGACATGGCGCTGCTGTGGGCCCACCAGAACGCCGATCCGCCGGCACTGACGCAGACCCGGCCCGACCTGTCACCGCACGTCGACGGGGTGTTCGGCCGGGCTCTCGCGAAGAGCCCGGACGACCGGCAGGACACCTGCGGCGCGTTCGTCGCCGAGCTGCGGTCGACGGGGGGCGGTGCGCACCGGGCGGCTCATCCGCCCACGGAACGGGTCGACGCCCTGCCGCCGGCGCCGGAGCCTCCGCTCTGGGCGCGCCCGGTGTTCGGCGGCCGTCGGTCCTGACCCCGTCGGCCCCGAGGTCCCAGGTGACCCGGGCGGCGGAGGTCCCCAGGTGACCCGGGCGGCGGCGTCAACGCAGCGGGGGCGGCGCTGCCCGGCGGCGGACGAGGCCCGCCAGGAGGCCGCCGAGGAACCCGGTGACCAGGCCCCACAACGCGGCGAGGCCCAGCGCCGACCACAGGCGGGGCCGCAGGAACAGCCGGCCGGACAGATTGCCGCCGAGGTCGCCGAGCCCGAGCACGGACAGGCCGTAGTGCGCGGACACCCGGCCGGCCAGGCAGATCATCAGCACCGTGAGCACCAGCGCGACGGCCATGTGCAGGGCGTGCCGCCAGGCCGGCATGTCCGGCGGTGAGTGCGCCGCCATCAGGAACCCCGCCCCCAGCAGCAGGACGGCGTCCACCACGACGAGCCACCAGACCCGGCCGTCGTACGCGGCGAGGGTCCCGAGGTCGAGCCGCGCGGTGTCCTTGCCGCGCAGCACCTCGTCCAGCACATGCGGCATCGGCAGCCCGAAGGGGCCTTCCACCCGGCCGTCCCAGGTGGCGCCCAGTCCGACGGTGAACGCCAGCCACACCAGGTTGGGCAGACCGAGCAGGATCACCGCGAGGGTCTCGGCGGCCTGTCCACGGGTCGCCGCGACGACGAGCGCGACGAGGACTCCGAGGGCGACGCAGACCAGCAGCAGCACGGTCATCGCGTGCGCGGCCGGTCGCACCGGCTCCTGGAAGCGCAGCAACCGGGCCGGCAACGGCGCCCCGCGCGCGACCAGCAGGGCCAGCACCAGCACACCGGCCAGCCACAGCAGCCCGACCACCACCGTCAGCGCCACGTCCGTCCGGAAGCCGACCTCGGGGCCGACGTCGAACAGGTCACCCAGATCGCTCAGTGTGCCGTCGCCGAGGGAGACCTTGAAGGTCTGACGGGCGGCGAACGACAGGCCGAGCAGACCGAGCAGCCACACGACGGCGATCCGGGCCGCCCAGCCGGCCAGCTCGGCGACGCCCGCGACCGCCCGGTGCCGCAGCGGCCGCAGGAATCCGGCGCCGACGACGAGCGCCCCGACGAGGGCCACGGAGAGCGGGGTCACCGTCAGGCCGGCGTCGCTCTCGGCGAGGCCGCCCGCGTCGCCGACGAGTTCGACCGTGCCGCCGACGGCCGTGACGACGGTCGCCGCGACCACCCGGGGGAAGGCGCCCTCGGGCAGGTCAGCGGCTCCGGCCGCCCACAGTCCCAGTGCGGCTGTCACGCCCATGGCGATCAGTCCGGCCAACGCCGTGACGACCGCACGGCCCCAGCCGTGCGGTCGGGATCCTGCCTGGTCGTGGGGGGTGTGCGCACTCACCCTGCCACGCTAAGCAGCGCCGGGGGAGCGCGCCCGTCGGGAGGGACCGTCCGGGCCCGGCTTGCGGGCGACGCCCGACCGGAGCACACAATGGTCATTGTGGAAAAAGCGGCGCACATCGGGTTGTTTCGGTCTGCGCCGGTCGCACGTCCCGCAGCCGCGCGGTCCTGCCGTCACCGCCGATCGCCTCGGCTCCGCCGGACACCGTGCCGCGGGAAACCCCACGTCGGGAGTGCTCGTGAGCATCGAACCGCCGTCGTCCGGCCGTCCCTCGGAACCGCCCACCGAACCGTCCGGGCGGCCGACCGGCCCGCCCTCCGGTCCGCTGTCCGCGGGTTCCTCGCAGCCGCCCCAGGGGCCGCCTTCCCCGCCGCGGGGCGGCGGCGACTCCGGAGCGGGCGGCGGGCCGCCGCGTCGGCCGTGGTGGAAGTCCGCGCCCCGGATCGCGCTGATCGCCATCGCCGTCGTGGCCGCCACGGCTCTCGCCCTCGTGCTGACGCTGCCCGGCGGCGGCACGTCCGACCAGGCGGGCGAGGTGTTCATGCAGCCGGCGGGTGACGTCGGCCCGGACCCCGTGACCACGACCTCCACGACCAAGACGTCCGTCCCGCCCGCCACGGTCGCCCCGTCGGGCTCCGCCCCGGCCGGGAACACCGTGCCCGCCGTCCGCGGCGGCGACCCCGGCCTGTACGGCGGCACCCGCAACGTCGCCAGCTGCGACGTGGAGCAGCAGATCAGGGCCCTCCAACAGGCGCCCGACAAGAACGAGGCGTTCGCCTCGGTGGCCGGGATCGACCCGGCCGGCGTCCCCGCCTACCTGCGTTCGCTCACCTCGGTGCAGCTGCGCCTGGACACCCGCGTCACCAACCACGGATACCGCGACGGCGGGGCCACCGCCTACCAGGCGGTTCTGCAGGCCGGCACGGCCGTCCTGGTCGACCGGCACGGCGTGCCCCGGGTCCGCTGCGCCTGCGGCAACCCGCTGACCCCGCCCGTCGCGCAGCAGAGCGGGTACCGGCGGACGGGCCGGTCGTGGCCGGCGTACAGCCCCGCGACCACCGTCACGGTCATGCCCTCGACGACCGTGATCAAGGTCTTCGTCCTCTACGACCCCGACCACTCCCACCACTGGTTCGCCCGCCGGCCGGGCGACGACGGTCGCAAGGACCGGCCCACGCACCCGCCGGCGCACACGACGCCGTCCATCATCGTCGCCCCGCCGAGCTCCCTGACCAGCCCCGCGTCCCCGCCGTGCGTGTCGCCGTCGACCGGTGACGCGACCGGCGCCAGCCGGCCGGGATGCGTCCTGCCGCCGTCGTCCGGCTCCTCCACCGAGGCGCCGTCCTCGAAGCCGCCGTCCTCCGAACCCCCGAGCTCGAAGCCGCCGTCCTCCGAGCCGCCGAGTTCCGAGCCGCCGTCCTCGAAGCCGCCCTCGTCCGAAGCGCCGGCGCCGCCCTCGTCGTCGAGCTCGCTGTCCGAGCTGTCGAGCGCGCCCGGCAGCTCGCTCTCCTCGCTGCCCCAGTAGACGGGTGCGCCGGCCGCGACGAGTCGTTCACCTCGCTCACGGCCGGTTGCAGCCGGGGCCGCCCGCAGTGTGAGGTACAGCATGGCCGTAGCCTGAACAGGTCAGGAATGACGGGGACTGCACGGCGCGGCACGGGGTACGAGCACTGGTGCACAGCAGCGTCCGGCCAGTCCGGCCTCCAAGAGAGAACTGCATGATCGAGCATCTGGACGGGGCAGTGATACCGACTGGTTTCGACGTACCAGTGGAACCGCTACGGCGCGCGGCGCACTACACGGGCGACCCCGGCTGCATAGCCGAGGCCCGTGCCTTCGCCGCGCATTTCGTCGACCAGCTCAGGACCGAGTGGTGCGCCACGGTGGGCGCCCGCGTGTGCGGTGACGTGATGCTGGTGGTCAGCGAACTGGTCACCAACGCCGACCGGCACAGCAACGGGCCGTACATCCTCGAGCTGGAGGGCACCGCGGCCTCGGTCACCGTGAGCGTCTACGACAGCAGCGACGCCCTGCCCATGCGGTACCCCAAGGACCCCGAGCGGGTCGGCCGGCACGGACTGGAGATCGTGCACGCGGTGGCGGCGCAGGTCACCGCCGAGCGCGTGCCGGTCGGCAAGCGGGTGCGCGCCGTGCTCAGCTTCTGACCGCCGGCCCGGTGGACCGCGGGCCGGGCCGGACGGGTCAGGCGCAGCCCAGCTCGCCCAGCATGCCGTGGCGCAGCCGGCCGATGATCCGCTTGATCAGGCGGGACACGTGCATCTGGGAGCACCCGAGCCGCTCGCCGATCTCCGCCTGGGTGGCCTCCTCCACGAACCGCAGATGGATGATCCGCCGGTCGCGCTCGCTGAGCCGCGCCATGAGCGGGGCCAGCGAGTGGAAGTCGTCGACGAGTCCCAGCCGGTCCTCCTCGACGCCGATGAAGTCCGCCAGGACCGACTCGCCCTGCTCGGGTCCGTCGCCGGTGAGCGCCGCGTCGAGCGAGGAGGAGTTGTAGCCGTTGGAGGCGATCTGCGCCTCGACCACCTGCTCCGGCGAGAGGTTCATCAGCGTGGCCAGCTCCGCCACCGTCGGCTCCCGGTCCAGCCGGCTGGAGAGCTCGTCGCGCGCCTTCGCCAGCTCCACGCGCAGTTCCTGGAGCCGCCGCGGGACGTGCACCGCCCACGTCGTGTCCCGGAAGAACCGCTTGATCTCACCGACGATGTACGGCACCGCGAACGACGTGAACTCGACCTCGCGCGCGACCTCGAACCGGTCGATGGCCTTGATCAGACCGATCATCCCGGTCTGGACGATGTCCTCCATGTCGTCCCCGCGGCCGCGGAACCGGCCCGCCGCGAAACGCACCAGGGACATGTTCATCTCGATGAGGGTGTTGCGCGCGTACTGGTAGTCGGGCGTGCCCTCCTCGAGAACGCTCAGCCGCCGGAAGAACTGGCGGGACAGCTCGCGCGCGTCGCGCGGAGCCACGCGCCGCGGCGCCGCGATGTCGGGCAGCGGCGCGTCGTGCGGTCCGGTCCCGGCGGCGTTCTCGGCGATCTCGGCCTCCGACCGGACAGTTGCGGTCTGCATGGCCTCTCCCTCGAAAGTCGCGGTACTCGGTCACCGTGCCCGCGCCGTCACGGTTCGGCGTGCGTCGTGCTCGTTCCGTGAGCGGGCACCCGCGTGCGGCACCCCTGGACGGTGCGGGTACCCGCTTTCGGACGACCCATGCCCACCGGGACCGGTCGTGGCGCGCTCCGCGTCGCCTGCTTCCACCACGGCCCGTCGATTCCACCCAGGGCGCAACGCCCCGCTCTTCCCGGTGCGGCCCGCTCTCCTAGGCTGGGAAGGTGAGCCACCAGACGCCGAACCGAGCCCGCGTGATCCCGCTGCGCCCGCCTGCCGAGCGCCCGGACACCGCCCCCGCAGTCCCCGCGCCCGCCGCGGCGCCCGGGGCCGCCCCCCGACCGACGCCCCGCGAACCCCTGTTGCGCGACCTCGTCGGAGACGTCCTGCGCCGTGAACGGCGGGCACAGGAGCGCACGCTCAAGGACGTCGCCGACGAGGCGCGCATCTCCATGCCCTACCTCTCGGAGGTGGAGCGGGGCCGCAAGGAGGCCTCCTCGGAGGTGCTCGCGGCCGCCGCCCAGGCCCTCGGCCTCAGCCTCGCGGACCTGCTGTCCCGGGCTCAGGGGGAGCTGGTCCGGCACGCCGCCCGGCGCCCCGTGCGAAGCCGGACGACGACCGCGTCGGCGTACGACGGGCTCTGCCTGGCCGCCTGACGAGCCGCGCGGGCCGGCGTCTCACACCGTCAGGGGACGCCGGCTCAGCACCTCGTCGGCCAGGCCGTACGCGACCGCCTCCTGTGCGGTGAACACCTTGTCGCGGTCCATGTCCGCGCGCAGCGTCGCGATGTCGTGGCCGGAGTGACGGGCCAGCACCTCCTCCACCTGGGCGCGGATACGGACCATCTCCTTGGCCTGCAGCGCGAGATCCGAGACCGTGCCCTGCCGGCCGCCGCTGGCCGGCTGCCCCAGCAGCACGCGCGCGTGCTCCAGCACGAGCCGTCGGCCGGGATCGCCGCCCGCCAGCAGCACGGCCGCCGTCGAGGCCGCCTGTCCGACGCAGAGCGTGGAGATGGGCGCCCGGACGAACGTCATCGTGTCGTAGATCGCCATCAGCGAGGTGAACGAGCCGCCGGGGGAGTTGAGGTAGATCGAGATCTCGCTCTCCGGGGACGCCGCCTCCAGATGCAGGAGCTGCGCGATCACGACGTTGGCGACGCCGTCGTCGATCTCGGTGCCGAGGAAGATGATCCGCTCGGACAGCAGCCGGCTGAACACGTCGTAGGACCGCTCGCCCTGCGGGGTCCGCTCGACCACGTTCGGAATCGTGTAGGTCCCCATGTCACAGCCCCATCCGTCGCTTCTGCGCGGCCGGGCGGACGTCCGCGAGGGACTCCACGACCCGGTCCACCATCCCGTACTCCCTGGCCTCCTCGGCCGTGAACCAGCGGTCGCGGTCGCCGTCGCGCGAGATGGTCTGCGGCGACTGCCCGGTGTGCTCGGCGGTGATCCGCTCGATGGTCCGCTTGGTGTGCTCCAGGTTCTCCGCCTGGATCTCGATGTCCGCCGTGGTGCCGCCGATCCCGGCCGACGGCTGGTGCATCATGACGCGCGCGTTCGGCAGCGCGTACCGCTTGCCCGCCGCGCCCACGCTGAGCAGGAACTGGCCCATGCTGGCCGCGAATCCCATCGCGAGGGTCGACACGTCGTTGGGGATCAGCCGCATGGTGTCGTAGATGGCGAGCCCGGCGTGCACGGAGCCGCCGGGGCTGTTGATGTACAGGCCGATGTCGGTGCGGGAGTCCTCCGCCGACAGGATCAGCAGCTGCGCGCAGACCCGGTTCGCGGACACCTCGTCGACCTGGGTGCCCAGCAGCACGATGCGCTGACCGAGCAGTTGGGCGGCGAGCTGGTCGTCGAAGCGGGAGGGCTGGGTGTCGCCGTCCGCGGCGCGGGGAGCGAGCATGGTGAGTGGAGTCATCGGGTCTCCTCGTCGTGGCGTGATGCCGTCGACTCCACTCTTGACCTCGGCGGACGCCCGCACGCCGGTTCTCTGCCCGTGGCAGATCCGCTGAGGGCAGAGCGAAAGGCACCGGCCGGCCGATGAGTTTTCGGACGGGCGGGAGTCGATACAGACGACCGCGTTCCCACCCAGGAGGTGCTCATGACCACCGACGGATTCACCACGTGTCTCTGGTTCGACGGCCAGGCCGAGGAAGCCGCCCATTTCTACGTCTCGGTCTTCAAGAACTCCGGCATCGGCTCCATCGGACGCTACAACGAGGCCGGTCCCGGTCCGGCCGGATCCGTGCTCGCGGTGGAATTCACCGCCAACGGGCAGAAGTTCGTCGGCATCAACGGCGGCCCGCAGTTCACCTTCAGCGAGGCGATCTCCTTCCAGATCTACTGCGCGGACCAGGACGAGGTCGACCACTACTGGACCAGGCTCACCGAGAACGGCGGTGAGCCCGGCCCCTGCGGGTGGCTCAAGGACAAGTACGGCGTGTCCTGGCAGGTCATCCCCGACGGACTGATCGAGATGATCAGCGACCCCGACCCGGAGAAGTCCACCCGCACCACCAAGGCCATGTACGCCATGGGCAAGCTCGACGTCGCGGCCCTGAAGAAGGCCTACGACGGCGCGTAGCCACCGGTCGCGGGCGCGTCCGGTTCCCCGACCAGGGGTGTTCGGCGCGCGATGCGGCGGCGGGGTGGCTAGCGTGAGGAACCGGACAATCCATCTCATCGGGAGGGCCGCCGTCATGGCCGTACGACCAGAGGGAACCCCGTGCTGGGCCGACGCGATGTTCAGCGATGTGGACGCCGCCAAGCACTTCTACGGCGAGGTCCTCGGCTGGACCTTCGGCGACGCGTCGTCGGAGTACGGGAACTACACGCAGGCCTACGTCGACGGCAAGGCGGTCGCCGCGGTCGTCCCGCCGATGTCCGGCCAGGAGGGCCAGTCGCAGTGGTGCCTGTACCTGGCCTCCGCGGACGCCGCCGCGACCGCCGCCCGGATCCGTGAGAACGGCGGCGAGGTGCTGATGGAACCCATGCAGGTGGGCGACTTCGGCACGATGTGCCTGGGGCGCGAGCCGGGCGGCGCGGTGTTCGGCGTGTGGCAGGCAGGCGTCCACGAGGGCTTCGAGGCTCCGCCCGAGCAGCCCGGAGCGTACTGCTGGGCCGAGGTCTTCACCCGCGAACCGGAGCGGACGGACGCCTTCCTTCCGGCCGTCTTCCCGTACACGGCGAAGCAGATGCAGGACGACGCGGTCGACTTCCGGATGTTCGAGATCGGCGGCGACACCGTGCTGGGCCGTATGCGGATGACGGAGGAGTTCCCGCCCGAGGTGCCCTCCTACGTCAACGTCTACTTCACCGTGGACAACTGCGACGACGCCGTGGCGCGCGCGACCAAGAACGGCGGCATCCTGCGCTTCGGCCCGATGGACACCCCGTTCGGACGGTTCGCGGCGATCAGCGACCCGCAGGGCGCGAACTTCTCGGTGATCGACGTGACGACCACGGCGGGCGAGATGCCGCGGACCACGGACGTCTGACCCGGTCCCGCCGAGATCCGTGTGCGGCCCTCCGCGGCCGAGGAGCGGGGCGAGGCTCCGGGCGGGTCATGGCATGATCGGGCGCATGCGTGAACGACTGGTGGCCGCGTGCGACGGGGCTTCGAAGGGGAACCCGGGACCCGCGGCCTGGGCGTGGGTGGTCGCGGACGACACGGAGACGCCGACCCGCTGGGAGGCGGGCCCGCTCGGCAAGGCCACCAACAACGTCGCCGAACTCACCGCGCTGGAACGTCTGTTGGCGGCCACCGATCCGGCCGTCCCGCTCGAGGTCCGGATGGACTCGCAGTACGCGATGAAGGCCGTGACCACATGGCTGCCCGGCTGGAAGCGCAACGGCTGGAAGACGTCCGCCGGAAAGCCGGTGGCCAACCAGGAGCTGGTCGTCCGCATCGACGAGCTGCTCTCGGGCCGCTCCGTCGACTTCCGCTACGTGCCCGCGCACCAGGTGGACGGCGACCCGCTCAACGACTTCGCGGACCGTGCGGCCAGCCAGGCGGCGGTCGTCCAGCAGCCGGCCGGCAGCGCTCAGGGCTCGCCCGAGCCGCCGGCCTCGCCGGACACCCCGAAGGCGCGGCCCGCCTCGAAGCCGGGCCGCTCCGCCGGGGGCAAGTCGCCCCGGCGGAGCGGCGGTTCGTCGACCCGCACGATCAGCGCCAAGTTCCCCGGCCGCTGTCTGTGCGGCCGTCCCTACGCGGCCGGCGAGCAGATCGCCAAGAACGACCAGGGCTGGGGACACCCGGAGTGCCGGACGGCGGCCGCCGACGGGGGCTGACCGGCGGTGCGGGGCCCGGCGACGGCGGTCACACCACCGCGCCGCGCCAGCCCCCGGTCTCCAGGCCGCGCTTCTCGATGAACGTCTTGAAGCGCTCGAGGTCCCCCTTGGTCTGGCGCTTCACGAAGCCCAGCTTGTCGCCGACGTTCTCGGCGACGCCTTCCGGCTGGAACTCCATCTGGAGCATCACCTTGGTGTGGGCGTCGTCCAGCCGGTGGAAGGTCACCACCCCGGCCTGCCGGGCCTCGCCCGAGACCGTGGTCCAGGCGACCCGTTCGTCCGGGATCTGCTCGGTGATCTCCGCGTCGAACTCCCGGTGCACCCCGTTGACACTGGTCACCCAGTGCGTGAGCGTGTCGGTCCGCTGCTCGACGCGCTGCACGCCGCCCATGAACTCGGGGAAGCTCTCGAACTGCGTCCACTGGTTGTAGGCCGTGTGCACGGGCACGTCGACCTCGATGGATTCCTCGACCTGCGACACGGTCGTCTCCTCCTGCGTTGTCGGGTTCATCCTGTCGGTGTTGCCCGTGGCGGGTACCCGTCACCGCGGCGGCAAACAGGCCGGTTCGGTCAGTCGACGTCGAAGGTGTAGTGGGCGGTGTGGTCGAGCAGGTCCGCCGGGGTGGTGTCGTTCCAGGGCCGCATCGTCTCGTGCAGGTCGACGACGTCCGGGGTGCCGCCACCGGGGACGTACCCGGACCCCGGGTGCCGGCGCTGCCACCGGGCCCACAGCTTGTCGATGTAGGCGTGGTGCAGCCAGAACACCGGGTCGTTGGGGGAGACCCCGGTCGACATCTGCCCCCCGACCCATACATGGACCCGGTTGTGCAGGTTGACGCCGCGCCAGCCCTCCAGGTGATTGCGGAAGCCGTCCGAGGCACTGTTCCAGGGGGCCATGTCGTACGTCGCCATCGCGAGCACCGACTCGACCTCGGCCCGGGTCGGCAGCTCGCGGACGCCCGTGCCCAGTGAGCGACGCAGGTAGGTGCGGCCGTCCACCCGGACGTTGATCGGCCAGCCGCCCGCCGCCGCGGCGAACGGACCGTCCATCACCTGGCCGTCCCGGCTGCGCCCGCTGCCGCCGAGGAAGTCCGGAGCCCACAGCGAGGAACGGGGCGAACGGTCGGCGGACCAGTCCCAGTACGGCAGCGCCACCGAGGCGTCCACCGACTGCAGCGCCCGCTCGAACTCCAGCAGGAATCTGCGGTGCCACGGCAGGAAGGAGGGTGAACGGTGGCCGGTGCGCTCGCCGTCGTCGGTGTCGCCGAGGATGAACGCGTTGTGCGTGGTGACGAAGGTGTCGTAGCGGCCGGTGCGCTTGAGTTCGAGGACGGCGGCGACGAACCGCCGCTTCTCGTCGGCGGTCAGGGCGGCCTGGTTCTTGCGGACGGTCATGTGCGGTGCTCCAAGGGTGCGGAAGGGCAGGGCGGTCGGCGGGTCAGCCGGCCGGGAACGGGACGAGCCGGGCGCCCTGCAGCTCGTCGACCGCGGCGCGGGCCGCGGCCCGCGGTGTGGCCACCGGGTCGTAGTGACTGACCACGCTGATCCAGGAGCCGTCGGCGTTGCGCATCACATGCAGCTCGACCCCGTCGACGTACACGGCGTAGCCGCCGCCGTGGTGATGGCCGCCGCCGCCCTGGCTCCGGCCCTGTATCCGGCGGCCCCGGTAGACCTCGTCGAAGGCCTCGGGGGCGCCGTGCGCATGGTGCCCGCCGTCGGCGCCGCGGGCGGCGCGGGCGGCGGGGACGGCGGCGAGCGTGGCGCCGACGGCGACGGCGGCCGCGGTGAGTGCGCGACGACGGCTGAGTTGCGGCATGCGGGATCTCCCGGAGGGCGAAGGGTTGACGACTCCGCATGCCTATCGGTGGGGCTGCGGGGCCGGGAAATCTCCCGGGAGCGGTTGGCCCCGATCCGGACATTCGCTTACATGTCGTGCAATCTTGAACCAAGATGATCTTGGCCGTGGACGCGGCCGCTGTGGGGCGGAACGGGCAATTCCTTTCCGCCGGGACACCGCTTCCGGTGATCTTTCTCGGGTCGCGGCGACGTCGGTGGTGTGGCTCACGTGCGAAAAGTGGCGCGATCGGGCAGGTGGGGCGTCGACGGGGCACCCCCACTCCCTGCTACCCTGCGTCGTCAATCAATCACGTCTGGTAACTCCAAGGGGTGCGCGTGAAGGTCGCCTGTGTCGGCGGCGGGCCCGCCGGCCTGTATCTCTCGATCCTGCTCAAGCGGCAGGACCCGTCCCACGACATCACCGTCCACGAGCGCAACCCGGAAGGCTCGACCTACGGCTGGGGCGTCACGTACTGGCAGGGTCTTCTCGACGAACTCCGCTTCCACGACCCCGAGTCGGCGCGCGCGATCGAGGAGAGCTCCGTCCGCTGGAACGAGGGCGTCGCGCACGTACGGGACCTGGCGACCCGTCAGCCCGGCGACAAGGGGCACGGCATCGGCCGCCACCGACTGCTGGAGATCCTCGCGGACCGGGCCCGCGCGCTCGGCGTGCGGCTGGAGTTCGAGAGCGAGATCACCGCCGAGAACCTGCCGGACGCCGATCTGGTGGTGGCAGGCGACGGCGTCCGCAGCGCGCTGCGCACCCACCACGCGGACGACTTCGGCGCGCAGCTCACCGAGGGCCGTAACTCCTACGTCTGGCTCGGCACGACCAAGGTCTTCGACTCCTTCACCTTCGCCTTCGTGGAGACCGCGCACGGCTGGATCTGGTGCTACGGCTACCCCTTCAGCGACGAGCAGAGCACCTGTGTGATCGAGTGCGCCCCCGAGACCCTGGCCGGGCTCGGCCTCGACCGGGCGAGCGAGGCCGACGGCCTCGCCGACCTGGAGAAGTACTTCGCGCACATCCTCGACGGCCACTCCCTCGTCGGCCGCGCCTCCTCCGCCGGCGGCAGCGCCCAGTGGCTCACCTTCCGCACCCTGGTCAACCGCACCTGGCGCCGCGGCAACCTCGTCCTCCTGGGCGACGCCGCCCACACCACCCACTACTCGATCGGCGCCGGCACCACCCTCGCCCTGGAGGACGCCATCGCCCTCGCCGCGGCGCTGCGCGAGTGCGCGGACCTTCCCCAGGCCCTCGACCGCTACGAACGCGTACGCAAGTCCGCCCTGCTGTCCCAGCAGAGCGCCGCCCGCTACAGCGCCCAGTGGTACGAGAACCTCACCCGCTACATCCACCTCCCCCCGGAGCAGATGTTCGCCCTGCTCGGGCAGCGTCACTCGCCCCTGTTGCCCTATGTCCCGCCCCAGCTGTACTACCGCCTCGACCGGGCGGCGGGACGCCTGGAGGCGCTGCGCCGCCTCAAGCGCTGGCTGGGTCCGAAGCTGGCGCGCGGCGCGCACGCCCGCACGCTGACCTCCGGCAAGTAGTTCCGGCAGTTCCGGGCGGGCCCCTTCGCTCCGGGCGATCCTTGGGTGAATGGCCATTCACTGCTAGGGTGAATGGTCATTCACCTCTTTTTCGCGTGCTGTTCCGGCCGTTGGAGTGCCCATGGCGTCGCCCGCTCCGATACCCGCTCCGACCAGCGGGAACCCCGCCCGACGGACCCGGCTCACCATTCCGGTCCTCGCGTACTGCGGAATTCTCATGGCGGTCATGCAGACGGTCGTCGTCCCGCTGCTGCCCGACCTGCCCCGGCTGACCGGCGCCTCGCCGGGCGCCGTCTCCTGGACGGTGACCGCCGCACTGCTCTCCGGCGCCGTCCTCACCCCGGTCCTCGGCCGCGCCGGCGACATGTACGGCAAGCGACGGGTCCTGCTCCTGTCGTTCTCCCTGATGGCCGCCGGCTCCGTGATCTGCGCCCTCACCTCCGACATCGGTGTGCTGATCGCGGCCCGCGCCCTGCAGGGCGCCGCGTCCTGCGTCGTCCCGCTGTCCATCAGCATCCTGCGCGACGAACTGCCCCCGCAGCGCCGGGGATCCGCCATCGCGCTGATGAGTTCCACCGTCGGCGTCGGCGCCGCGCTGGGACTGCCCGCCGCGGCCGTGGTGGTGCAGTACGCGAACTGGCACGTGATGTTCTGGGTGACCGCCGCCCTGGGCGTGACCGGCGTCGCGCTCATCCGCTGGGCGGTGCCCGAGTCGCCGGTGCGCGAGCCGGGCCGGTTCGACGTGAGCGGCGCGCTCGGCCTCGCCGCCGGACTGGTCTGTCTCCTGCTCGCCGTGTCCCAGGGCGGCCAGTGGGGCTGGGGCGGTCCCCGGATCGTCGGTCTCTTCCTCGGCGCCGTCGCCGTGCTCGGCCTGTGGTGGCGCCGACAGCTGCGCTCCGCGGAGCCGCTGGTCGACCTGCGGCTGGTGTCCCGCCCGGCAGTGGGCCTCGCCCACGTGGCCGCACTGCTGACCGGCTTCGCCTTCTACGCCAACTCGCTCGTGACCGCCCAGCTGGTGCAGGCTCCCGAGGCGAGCGGATACGGGCTCGGGCTGTCCATCGTCCAGACGGGTCTGTGCCTGCTGCCCGGCGGCATCACCATGCTGCTGTTCTCACCGCTCTCCGCCCGCATCTCCGAGACGCGCGGCCCCCGGATCACCCTCGCCCTCGGCGCCGCCGTCATCGCCGCCGGGTACGGCGTGCGCGTCGCCGACAGCCGTGAACTGTGGATGATCATGGTGGGAGCGACGATCGTGGCCACCGGCACGACCCTCGCCTACTCCGCGCTGCCCGCGCTGATCCTGCGCGCCGTCCCGCCCGGGCAGACCGCGTCGGCGAACGGCGTCAACGTCCTGATGCGCACCATCGGACAGGCCGTCTCCAGCGCCGCCGTCGCCGCCGTCCTCGTGCATCACACCAGCCTCCTCGGCGGAGCCCGGGTGCCCACGCTGCACGGCTACCTGCTGGCCTTCGGGGTAGCGGGCGCGGTGGCGCTCGGCGCGTGCGCGGTGGCGCTCGCCATCCCCGGCGACGCCCGGTCCGACGACACGCCGATGCCCCGGGGCCGCACCCGGCCGGTGCGCGACGGGGCGAGGGAGGGAGCATGAACCCGTGAGCACCCCACCCGACGCCTCGGTCCCGACCGGCCCCCCGGCTCCCGCCCGCCGCGACGCCGAGGCGACCAGGGCCGCCATCCTGCGCGCGGCCCGGTACCTCCTCGCCCGCCAGGCCCACGCCGACATCACACTCAAGGCCGTCGCGGAGCGAGCCGGAGTGAGCGCACCCCTGGTCCTGAAGTACTTCGGCAACAAGGACGCCCTGTTCGCCCGGGTGATGTCCTTCCAGGAGGACGCCGACGCCCTGCTGGACGCCCCACTGGAGCGACTCGGCCGGCACATGGTCCGGCATGTGCTGGTCAGTCAGCGCGAGCGGGGCGCCGACCCCCTGCTGCGCATCGCGTTCGCGCCCCTGCACGGCGACCACGGCGACGTCCTGCGCGCCAACTTCCGCACCCAGGTCACCGAACGTCTCGCCGCCCGCCTCACCGGCGCCGACCGCGGTGTCCGCGCCGAACTCGCCGTCGCCGCCCTGCTCGGCCTCGGCGTCATGTTCGGCATCGCCCGCGGGAGCGAACTGCGGGCGGCGCCGGTCGACGACGTCGCCGACCGGTACGGGCCGACGATCCAGACCCACCTCGACGGCGGGCCGGGCGACGGCGGGCCAGGTGCCGCGGGCGCCCACGGCGGATGACACACTGACGGCATGGAAGAGCGCGAATTCGGCAGGTCCGGTCAGCACGCGTCCGTCGTCGGTCTCGGCACCTGGCAGCTGGGGGCCGACTGGGGCGACGTCGACGACAAGGAAGCCCTGACCGTGCTGGAAGCGGCGGCCGAGTCGGGAGTCACCTTCTTCGACACCGCCGACGTGTACGGCGACGGACGCAGCGAGCAGACCATCGCCGCCTTCCTGAGCGGCCGGCCCGACCTGCATGTGCTGGTCGCCACGAAGATGGGCCGCCGCGTCGACCAGATCCCCGAGAACTACGTCCTGGACAACTTCCGCGCCTGGAACGACCGCTCCCGCCGCAACCTCGGAGTCGACCGCGTCGACCTCGTGCAGCTGCACTGTCCGCCGACTCCCGTCTACTCCAGCGACGAGGTGTTCGACGCCCTCGACACCCTCGTCGAGGAGGAGCGCATCGCGCACTACGGGGTCAGCGTGGAGACCTGCGCCGAAGCCCTCACCGCGATCGCCCGGCCGGGCGTGGCGAGTGTGCAGATCATCCTCAACCCGTTCCGGCTCAAGCCCCTGATCGAGGTGCTCCCCGCGGCCCGCGAGGCCGGCGTCGGCATCATCGCCCGGGTTCCGCTCGCCTCCGGGCTGCTGTCCGGGAAGTACACCAGGGACACCGTCTTCCCGGAGAACGACCACCGCGCCTACAACCGGCACGGCGAGGCCTTCGACCAGGGCGAGACCTTCTCCGGCGTCGACTACGCCAGCGGCGTCGAGGCCGCCGTCGAGTTCGCGGCCCTCGCCCCCGAGGGGTACACCCCGGCCCAGCTGGCGCTGCGCTGGATCGTCCAGCAGCCCGGCGTGACCACCGTGATCCCAGGCGCCCGCTCGCCCGAGCAGGCCCGCGCCAACGCGGCCGCCGCCCGGCTGCCGGAGCTCTCCGAGGCCACCCTCGCGGCCGTCCGCGACCTCTACGACCGGCGGATCAAGGAGCAGGTCGAGGGCCGCTGGTAGAAGATCCCGGCGCCGGGCGGCAAGAACCGCCGCTCGCGGGGTACTCGCGGTGAGGAGAGGGTCGAGGGACCCCGCGAACCGGGAGGACGGCAGAGGTGACCGACACGGCGACGAGTGCCGAGAGGCGCACGGGGCGCGACGAGACCGAGGAGGAGAGAGCCGACCGGATGTGGGGGGAGCTCATCCAGGAGATCCGCGTCGCCCAGACGGGTGTGCAGATCCTCTTCGGCTTCCTCCTGACCGTCGTGTTCACCCCGCGCTACGTGGATCTGCAGGTCGTCGACCAGGTCATCTACATCGTGACCGTGGTCCTCGGCGCCTGCGCGACCGGCGCCCTCATAGGCCCGGTGTCCCTGCATCGGCTGGTCTCCGGGCGGCGGGTCAAGCCGCAGGCGGTGCGGGTGGCGTCCAGGCTGACCCTCGTCGGCCTGCTCCTGCTGCTCGCCACCATGACCTCCTCGCTGCTGCTCATCCTGAGGGTGGCCACCCATGACGCGTTCGTGCCGTGGCTGGTCGCGGGCGTGGTCGCGTGGTACGGGCTGTGCTGGTTCGTGCTGCCCCTGTGGACCCGGAACCACTACACGACGGACTGAGCCGGGCCACCCGCCTCGGGGGCCGCGCCCCGTGCGCCGCGCAGCGCGGTGATGCAGCTGCCGATCGCCTGCTGGAGTTCCTCCAGCTGCTGGACCATGTCGTCCTCGTAGATCTCCTGCGCGTCGACGTCGTCGAAGGTCAGCTCCTCGAAGACCCTGGTCGCCCGCTGCAGGCTGCTGTAGAACTTCGTGCGCCGCTCCTGCACGCGCAGTTCGGGGTCGGCCTCGACGGTCTCCACGACCAGGTTCTTCATGGTGTCGTAGGCGTCGTTCGCCCACTCGCCGGAGTCCTCGCCGTCGTCCAGCTCGTCGAGCAGGGAGAGGTGCCGCTCGGCTTCCTGACGCAGCTCGGCGGGTGCGTCGAGGGTCTGCCCGGCGGGCGTCCTGATCTGGCCGGACTCGGCGATCTGGCGCACATAGCCGATGCGGTCGGCGGAGCGGCTCTCGGAGGCCACGGCCTTCTTGAGGTCGTCGGTGCGCACGACGTCACGGGCCAGCTCGTGCTGCAGTTCCGGGTCCTCCTTGATGCGGTCCAGGAGGGCGGCGCGGGCCGCACGGGCGGTCGAGGGATCGGCGAGGATCGCGGCCCGCAGGGCGGTGGGGTTCTCCGCCACCTCCAGCGCCTTCGTCGGCCGGATTCCCTCGGCCTCGGCGGCCTCCGCGATCGCGGCGCCGCGCTCGGACGTCGCGCTGGAGCGCGAGACGTAGTAGGTCAGCCAGACCTCGGCGTCCGGCAGCTCGACCTCCTGGCCGGGAGCCAGCTCCTCGAAGTGCGGGACGAGGCCGTCGTCCGCGGCCCGGTCCCACGCCTTGTAGAACCGCAGGACGCGCTCCGGGGAGCAGCCGGCCAGCCCGGCGAACTCCTTCGCCGACACCTTCGGCGTCTCCTGCGCGCTCTGCCCGCCCGGCCGGACGCTGCGCGCCACCAGCAGGCCGAAGGCCCATCCGCCGGTCCGCGCGTAGACGCCGAACTCACGGGCGTCGCGCGCCACGAGGTCGGACAGGGGCGCGGGGGACGTCTCGGCGGAAGCCTCGACGGCCGTCTCGGGCAGGTCGATCGCCAGGGTCACGGGTGGCTCTCCTCTACAGGCTGGCGACCGCGGGATGGGCGCCGCGGACGTCCGGAACGGCAGCCTATACGCGCTTCGCGGCCGGCCCCGGGCAGACCCGCGCGCGGGGCCGGCCGGCCGGTCACCCGAAGGCGCTGCGCAGCGCGGGCAGCAGGGTCTTCTCCGACCAGTCGAGGTAGGCCGGTTGGGCGTCGCCGCCGATCTGCACCAGGGCGACCTCCGTGAACCCGGCCTCGACGTAGGGGCGTACGGCCTCGACGAAGTCCTCCGGGTCGTCGCCGCAGGGTATCGAGGCGGCGACGTCGTCGGGCGTCACGAACCGGGTCGCCGCCTCGAAGGAATCCGGGTGCGGCAGTTCGGAGTTCACCTTCCAGCCGTTGCCGAACCAGCGGAACTGCGCGTGCGCCCGCTGCACGGCCGTGTCCCGGTCGGCGTCGTGCGACACGGGGAGCTGGCCCACGCGCGGCTTGCCCGCGCCGCCGTGCCGGTCGAACGCCTCGAGCAGTCCCGGCTCGGGCTCGGTGGCGATCACCAGGTCTGCCAGCCTGCCCGCGAGCGCGCACGAGCGGTCGCCGGAGACGGCGATCCCGATCGGCGGCGGCTCGTCGGGAAGGTCCCACAACCGCGCCGAGTCCACGTCGAAGTGAGTGCCGTGCCGGGTGACGTGCCGGCCCTCGAACAGGGCCCGGATGATCTCCACGGCCTCCTCGAGCATCTCGTGCCGGACGTCCACCGACGGCCACCCGCCGCCCACCACGTGCTCGTTGAGGTTCTCGCCCGAGCCGAGCCCCAGCCGGAAGCGGCCTTCGGACAGCAACTGCATCGTGGCCGCCTTCTGCGCCACCACCGCCGGGTGGTAGCGGAAGGTCGGACACGTCACGTACGTCATCAGCGGAATGCGCGAGGTGGCCTGGGCCGCCGCTCCGAGCACGCTCCAGGCGTACGGAGCGTGTCCCTGCGAGCGCAGCCACGGGAAGGAGTGGTCCGACGTCACCGAGAAGTCGAAGCCCGCCTCCTCGGCCCGCACCACGTGGTCGACCAGGTCACGAGGGCCGGCCTGCTCGGTCATCATCGTGTATCCGATTTGCACCATGGGCCCCGAGTCCCCGGCCGCCGCGGGTGGAAACAGACCGCCGGTGACCGGGAAGGGGCGCCGGCGACCGGAAAGGGCGCGGCGATCGGGAAGGGCGGCGGCGCCTTCCCGCGGGCCTCTGCGCCCCCCGGTCGCCGGGCTCAGGCGGTCGAACCGGGCCGGAAGGTCTTGAAGAACGTGTCGAGGGCCTGCCGGTTGGCGCGTGTGTTCCAGTCCGCGGCGGGCGTCGTCCAGCGGAGCGAGAAGCTGCGCTGCCCGCCGAGCAGGAATCCGCGGCCGAACGTGCGCTCCTGCCCGTCGGCGCCGTCGGAGAGCCATTCCATGTCGGCGCCCTTGTAGCCGAGGTACGTCGTGGCCCTGATCTGGCCGATCCGCCGGAAACCCGCGGTCCGCCTCAGGTTGGGTTCGACGTCGTCGCGCCAGACGGCGACCGGGTCGGGTCCGGCGTCCTTGCTGAAGGTGACCGCCAGGGTGCGCGGGTCGCCCTTGGCGCCGAAGGTGACGCGATAGGCCCCGTCGGAGGCGCGGGCGGTGTTCAGCCGCTGCCAGCCCTTGGGCAGGGCCACCGAGAAGCCCTCGTCGGCGTGGTAGACCCGGAAGCCGTCCGGGAGGGCGTCGGCGGTGGCGGGCGGCGAGGTCCGCGGGGGTGTGCTCGGGGAGGGACTGGCCGGCCTGCTGGGTGCGGGAGTCGGCGTCGGGGCCGGGTCCGGCGTGCCGGAGACTCTGTCCCCGGCGTCCTCACCGGGCCCCGTGGCGGTGGCGGACGGTCGGGCCTGCGCGTCGCCCGCCGCCGTGTCGTCGCCGTCGGGCAGGCCCTGGGCCACGGCGAGCGCGGCGAGCGCCACGGTGACGACGGCCATCGCGGTCCCGGTCGCCATCGCCCGGCCGCTCCACTGCGGGCCCATGTGCCGTGCGGCGGCGCGGACGCGGCGCAGCCGGGGAGCGGGCACGGCGGCGTGCGGGTCGTCGTCCAGCAGTCGGGTCAGGGACTGGCGCACGACCGTGCGGGTCAGCCGCTCCCGGGAGTCCTTGCGCAGCAGCCCCTGCACGACCGGGGTGAGGGGACCGGCGCGCAGCGGAGTGCGCAGGGGCAGCTTGTCCACGCCCTTCAGGGTGGCCTCGGGTCGGTCCCGGTCCCGGTACGGCGGCCGTCCCTCGACCATCGTGTAGAGGAGCGCGCCCAGCGTCCACAGGTCCGCGGCCGGGCCGATCCGTTCGTCGCGGGCCTGTTCGGGCGAGGCGTACGACGGGGCCGCCACGCGCGGGGCCAGGGTCGCGCCGGCCAGCCCGAACCCGGTGAGGACGAGGGGACCCTGGCTCCGCACGAAGATCTGGCCGGGGCTCAGCTCGCCGTGGGTGATGCCCTCACCGTGCGCGACCTCGAGCACGTCGAGCAGCTGCAGCCCGATCGCCGCGGCCCGTCCCGGGCTGAACGCGCCCTTCTGCGTGATGAGCTGGCCCAGCGGGAGGCCGTCGATCCATTCGGTGACGGTCCACAGGGACCCCTCCTCCTCCAGGGCGTCGACGACCGAGGCGATCCGGCCCGGGCACAGCCGGGCCATCGTCTCCGACATGCGCAGCACCCGGTCGGCGGCCTGGCGTGCCTTCTCCTCGCCCTGGTCGGCGGGCAGACCGATCCTGGTGACCAGGCAGGGCCGGGCCGCCCCGGTCTCCTCGACGTACTCGCCGTACCAGCTGACGCGGTTCGTCTCCCGGTGGACGACGTCGAGCAGCCGGTACCTCCCGGCGACCCACTCGTGCGTGGAGACGTGCGTCTTGACCATGGTCATCCCTCGTCGAAACCGCTGTCACCTTTCCCAGTGGTACGACCGGCGCGAGGGGGTGCGTTCAACGAGACGGCAACTCGGCCCGATTCCTGTCCTTCATTCAAGAAAGAGACTTCGCCGCGGGTCGAGTAAGTGTGCGAGAAAAGGGAATTGACGGGCTTCGGTACGGGCCGCACCCGTCCCGTCCTGCGGGTGTAACCCGCGGTAAACAGGACGTGGGGGTCTCCTCGGGCGTCCGGAAAACGACCTTCCCGGCCGCGGTCCATTCCGTTCGGCGACGCCTCGGCCGGGATTTCCCTCTTCCCGGCGAATCGACTCAGCGCACCTCGAACCGGTCCGTCCAAGCCCTCATGTCGGCAGCCGTCGCGTTGCCCCCGCAGACCACCAGTCCCAGCCGTGCCCCGTCGCCGACCCGCTCGACGACCCGGCGGGCCGCGGGCAGCAGACAGCCGGCGGCCGGCTCGGTCCACACCTTCGCGTGCTCGGCGAACTCCACGGACCCCCGCACGGCCTCCCGGTCGGAGACCACCAGCACCTCGGTGACGAGCGCGCGGACGTGGTCGTACGTCAACCGCGAGACGCTGGGCGCGCTGAGGGTGGTGACGATCGACGACAGCGCCACCGGCACCGGCCCGCCCGCCGCCAGCGCCTGCGACATCGCCTGTGCGCCCTCCGTCTCCACGCCCCAGATCCGCACACCCGGCCGCCGCGCCCGCAGGGCCGCCGCGACACCCGCGATCAGCCCGCCGCCGCCGATGCTGACCAGCACGTCCGTGAGCTCGTCGGCGTCGGCGGCGAGCTCCAGACCGACGGTGCCCTGTCCGGCGACGACCAGCGGATCGTCGAACGGGTGCACCAGCGTGAGGCCTTCGTCGCGCAACCGCTCCACCAGCGCGAACGCGGCGTCCATGCCGTCGGTCAGCCGCACCGAGGCGCCGGCCGCCTCCGCGGTCTCCACGGAACGCGCGGGCGCCGAGCGCGGCATCACGACCGTGGCCTTCACGTCCAGGGCGGCGGCCATCACCGCGAGCGCGACGCCGTGGTTCCCGCCGCTCACGGCCACCACTCCGGCGGCCCGCTCGGCCTCGCCCAACGACAGCAGCTTCGCCGTCGCGCCCCGCGCCTTGAACGAGCCGGTGCGCTGGAGGAGTTCGAGTTTCACGGTCACGGGGACGCCGAGCTGGCCCGACAGCCCGGGGCTCGGCACGGTCGGGGTGCGGACGACATGTCCGGCGATCCGTACGGCGGCGGCTTCGATGTCCGAGATGCCGATCAAGGCGGTCACCCTTCCGGCGCGGGCGGCGGGAGACGACGGGACCGCGCCTTGGCTCGTAGTGTCCTCGCACCCTCACCCGGCGCCGCCGTGCAGGTCAACTCGCCGGGTGTCCGCGCGGGGCTCAGCCCGACACCCCGGCCTCCGGTTCCAGCAGCCGCTCGCGGTAGGCGATCGCCACGGCCTCCGTGCGGCTCGCCGCGCCGAGCTTGGCGAGGATGTTGGAGACGTGCACGCTCGCCGTCTTGCCGCTGATGAACAGCTCCTCGCCGATCTGCCGGTTGCTGCGGCCGAGCCCGAGCAGCCGCAGCACCTCCTGCTCCCGGGCCGTCAGCGACGCCGGACGGTCCCGGGCGCCCGCCGGTCCGTCGGCGAGCCGGCCGCGCCGGATCAGGGCGTCCGCCCGCTCCCGCAGCGGGCCGGCGCCCAGCCTGACGGCCGTCTCCCGGGCCGCGCCCGCCTCGACGGCGGCCTCCTCACGACGGCCGTCCGTGAGCAGGGCCTGCGCGTACCGGAGCCGGCACCGCGCGAGCTCGTACACGTCGCCCTGGCCGAACGCCGCCACCGCCCGCTCCCAGAGCGCCGTGTCCGGCCCCGTGGCGGCCCAGGCGCATTCGGCCTCGGCGCGGGCCAGCCAGGCGCGCCCCTCCGGCCCCTGCGGCACGCCGGTCCCGCCGCGCAGGGCCACCGCCCGCGCGGGCTCCAGGAGTTCGGCGGCCACGGCCGCCCAGCGCCGAGCCGTCGCCTCGTCACCGGCGTGCCGTGCCTCGGCGGCCGCGTCCGCGACGGCCGGGAGGGCGAGCGCGGTGAGCCGCACGGTGACGTCGGGGCGCGTCCCCGCATCGTCCGTGAGGGACTCCACCGAGGACCGCAGCCGCGCCACCACCGCCTCCGGGTCGCCGTCCGACGCCGCCGCGTCCGTCAGCACGATGCCCGCGACGAGCGTCGCCATCCAGTCGAAGCCCCCCTCGAGCAGGCCCCGGGCCCGTTCGACGGCGGTGCGTTCGCCGCGCGCGAGATCCACGTACAACGCGGGACCGACCGCGAAGCCGCCCGAGGCGGGCAGCACCGCGAGATCGGCGGCCGCCGTGCGCAGACACTCGTCCCAGCGGCCCAGGGTGTAGAGCACCAGCAGCTGCAGATAGCGCATCTCCAGCGGGTACGGAGAGGACAGCAGCCCCGCGCGGCGGGCCCGGTCCAGGCCCTCGGCCAGCCAGGGCAGGCACTCCTGCGGCTCCCCGGCCTCGTAGGCGCCGATGGCCAGGGTGAACAGGGCGCGCATCTCCACGGAGGCGTTGCCGCCCCGCCGGGCGAGCTCTCGCGCCTCCTTGAGGCGGGCCCGGCCCTCGGGGGAGCGGCGGCCGTCGCCCTCCAGGTTGGCCAGCGAGACCAGCAGATCGGCCCGGGCGTCCGTCAGGTCCAGCCGCTCGGCGACCCCGAGGGCCTGCCGGGCGACCCTGAGGGCGGTGCCGAAGTCGCCGACCTGACGCGCGGCCAGAACATGCGTGGCGGCCGCCCACACCCACGTGGGCGACGGCGGTTCGGCGGGGATCATCGCCAGCGCCTCGCTGCTGTAGGCGAAGGCCGCCGTCAGGCTGTCCACGTTCATCAGGGTGCCCGCGAGCGTGTACCGCACCCGGGCCGCCAGTTCGGAGTCGGTGTCCTGGCCGACGCCCGCCAGCGCGGCCCGGGTCAGGGAGACCGCGCGGTGCGCCTCCCCGGCGTGCGCGGCGGCCGCCGAGGCGCGCAGCGTCAGCGTGACCCGGTCGCCGCCCTCACCCGCCGGCAGGGCTTCGGTGGGCACGGACTCCCACAGGTCGAGGACGGATTCCAGATGCCGCAGCTCCTCGGCGGGCGCCCCGACGCGCTGGGCGTGGTCGGCGGCCTCCAGCGAGGCGGTGAGGGCCTCGAGCAGGTCGTGGCTCTCGCGGTAATGGTGCGCCCGCTCGGCCGCCGTCTCGGCCCGCCGGCCCCGGCCGTCCAGCAGCCGGGCGAACGCGCCGTGCAGCCGGGCCCGTTCGCCCGGCAGCAGGTCGGCGTACACCGCCTCGCGTGCGAGCGCGTGCCGGAAGGCGTACGTGCCGTCGTCGCCCGCGGCCAGCAGCCGGCGGCCGACGGCCTCGCGCAGCGCCGACTCCAGCTCGTCGTCCGGCAGGCCCATCGCGTCCCGCAGCAGGGCGTGCTCCACCCGACGGCCGGCGACGGCGGCCGTCCGCAGCACCTGCTGCGCGGCGTCGGGGAGTTGCTCGACGCGGATGAGCAGGAGATCGGCCAGCCCGCTCGGCATCCCGCCGGCCTCCCCGCACGCGGCGGCGGACAGCTCTTCCGCGTAGAAGGCGTTGCCCTCCGCCCGTGCCACGATCCCGCGCACCGTGGCGTCCGGCAGCGGGCGCTCCTCCAGGGCCCGCACCAGGCGGGTCACCTCCGCGTCCGCCAGCGGCCGCAATTCCAGCCGGTCCACGGCCGGCAGCCGTACCAGCTCCGCCAGCAGCGGGCGCAGCGGGTGCCTGCGGTGCAGGTCGTCCGCACGGTAGGAGGCCAGCACCGCCATCCGGTGGCCCCGCCCGTCGCCCGCCGGGCGTTGCAGGAACCCGCGGCTGAGCAGGAAGCGCAGCAGGTCCCGGGACGACTGGTCGGCCCAGTGCAGGTCCTCCAGGACGAGCAGCAGCGGAGCGACCTGCGACAGGTCGGCGAGCAGTGCCGCCATCCCCTCGAACAGCCGCAGCCGGCCCTCTCCGCCGGCCGCGCGGGCGGGGTCCCCGTCGCCCGGAGCCGCGCCGGAGCCCGCGCCCAGCAGCCGGTCGACCAGCGGATGCGCGCAGAGGACGGCGGCGAACCGCTCGTCGGCCGCCAGCGCGCCCAGGATCTCGGTGAACGGCAGATAGGGCAGCCCCACGTCGCCGAGGTCGACGCAGTGGCCGGTCAGCACGGTCAGGCCGGATTCCGCGGCCCGCACGGCGACCTCGCCGAGCACGCGCGTCTTGCCGACGCCCGCGTCCCCGGCGAGCAGCACGGCGCGCGCCTCGCCGTCGCGGGCGCGCTCCAGCACGCCGAGGAGCCGGGCGAGTTCCGCTTCCCGGCCGATGAACGGAGTGCTGAACACGGTCTGCGACACGCCTCCATCCTGGCACGCGGCGCCGATGACGCGGGCCGCGACCAGGGACGGAGGGCCGCGAACGGGGACCCGGCGGCGTCAGCGGTGCAGTGAGCGCGCCCAGTCCTGCGGCACCCGCCCGGCCGGCCCCGGCGTCGGCTGGTCCGCGGGGTGGCTGACCGGCGGGGCCAGTTCCGGCCCCGACTCGTAGAGCTCGTCGGACGAGTAGTCCCAGAACCACTCCTCGCCCGGCTCGAAGCTTCGGACCAGGGGATGCCCGGTGGTCTTGTAGTGGGCGGTGGCGTGCTGGGCGGGGGAGGAGTCGCAGCAGCCGACGTGCCCGCAGCTCGCGCAGCGCCGCAGGTGGAACCACCAGCCGCCCGCGGCGTCGCAGTCGACGCAGCCGTCCCCGCTGGGCGGGACGCTCGGGTCGATGCCGTCCACGTCGGTCATACGGGCTCCTCAAGAGTCTCGGGGTTGTCGAGGTCCTGGTCGCCGTCGGCGCCGGGATCGGTGGCGGTCAGCGGCAGCAGGACCTGGAAGCGGGTGTCGCCCGGCGCGGACTCGACGTGCAGGCTGCCGTGGTGCTTGTTGACGACGATCCGCCACGAGATGTCCAGGCCCAGACCGGTGCCCTCGCCCACCGGCTTGGTGGTGAAGAACGGGTCGAAGATCCGGCCCCGGATGTCCGGCGGGATGCCGGGGCCGGTGTCGCGGAACTCCACCAGCAGCCGGTCGCCCTCCCGCGCGGTCCGCACCGTCAGCGTGCCGTCGCCTCCGGCGCTGTCGACGGCGAACACGGCGTTGTCGACGAGGTTCGTCCACACCTGGTTGAGCTCGGCCGGGTAGGCGGGGATCTTCGGCAGGCTGCGGTCGTAGTCCTTGACGACCTGGATGCGCCGGCCGATCTTGCCCCCGAGCATCAGCAGGGTGCTGTCGAGGAGTTCGTGCACGTCGACGACCCGGTAGGGAGCACGGTCGAGCTGGGAGTACTGCTTGGCGGCGTCGACGAGATGGGAGATGCGGTTGGTCGAGTCGTCGATCTCGTCCATCAACAGCTCGGTCTCGACGGTGTAGCTGAGCCACCCGATCGCGCTCGGCAGGATGTCCTCGTCGACCGCGGCGGCCACCTGCTCCAGCCAGTCCACGTCGAGGCCGGCCTGCACGAAGGTCGGCGCGATGCGCCAGCCCTCGGGGAGGCCGTGGTCGTCGAGCCAGTCGGTGAGCGCGTCCTCCCGGTCGGAGGCCTCCAGCGGACTCAACGTCGGTGCCTTGGCGACCAGTTCGGCCGTGCGCTCCTGGATCTCGATCAGCCGGGTCAGCGCCGCCGGCTCGTAGCCGCCGGAGGCGATCACGGCCAGCTTGTGCCGCATCTTCGCCACCCGTTCGCGCAGCGTGGCGGTGGCCCGCACGGCAGCCGCAGCCGGGTTGTTCAGCTCGTGCGTGAGACCGGCCGACAGCGAGCCCAGCGCCAGCAGCCGTTCGCGCTGACCGATGGCCCGCTGGGTGTTCTTCGAACCGAAGAACAGCCCCTCCAGCAGGTGGGCCGCCATCGGGAACCACTCCTGCATGACCGCCGAGAAGGACTCGGCGGGCAGCACGAAGAACCGCGTCGGCTCCGTCACCCGCATGGAGTTCTGGTAGACCTGCGGCACCCGGTCGCCGAGGTAGGCCTGCATGGCCCCGGCGTACACCCCGCGCTGGGAGGTGCGGCTGACCTCGATGTCGTCCCCGCCGACCCGGCGGTACATCACGACCGAGCCCTCGAGCATCACGTAGAAGCAGGTCGCCGGATCGCCCTCGGTGTAGACCGGGCCGGGCTCGAACTTCTCCACCCGCCCCTCGCCGCACAGCCGCCCCAGCTGGTCGGGGGAGAGCTTCTCGAACAGGAACAGCGAACTGATCTCGGCCGGGCTGCACGGCATCAGCCGCCCGCTCACGACTGCTCCAGGTAACGGTGGACGAGCATCACGGCCATGGCTCCCTCTCCGACGGCGGACGCGACGCGTTTCGCGGACTCGGCGCGCGCGTCGCCCGCCACGAACACGCCGGGGATGTTGGTCTCCAGGTGGTACGGCGGCCGGTCCAGCTCCCAGTCCGCCGGCGGCCGCCCGTCCGGTGTGAGGTCGGGTCCGGCGAGGATGAACCCGCGCTCGTCGCGCAGCACCGCGCCGTCCAGCCAGCCCGTCAGCGGGGCCGCGCCGATGAACACGAACAGCCACTGCGCGTCGACGAGTTCGCTCTGCCCGGTGGCCACGTCCCGCAGCGTCAGCTGCTCCAGGTGCCCCTCCCCGTGCGCGCTCTCGACGACCGTCCCGGCGCGCACCGAGATGTTGGGCGCCTCCTCGATCTGCTGGATCAGGTAGTGCGACATCGACGCCGCCAGGGACTCCCCGCGCACCAGCAGCGTCACGGACTTGGCGCCCCGCGACAGGTACATCGCCGCCTGCCCGGCCGAGTTGGCGCCGCCCACGATGTACACGTCGTGCCCCTGACAGGAGGCCGCCTCGGTGAGCGCCGACCCGTAGAACACCCCGCAGCCGGTCAGGTCGTCGCAGCCCGGGGCGGCCAGCTGCCGGTAGGACACGCCCGTCGCGAGGATCACGCTGTGCGCGGCCACCGCGGAGCCGTCCGAGAAGCGCACCACCCGGGCGGACCCGTTGACCTCGAGCCCGGTCACCTCGCGGGCGGTGAGGATCTCCGCGCCGAACTTGGCGGCCTGACGGCGCGCCCGCTCGGTGAGCTGTCCTCCGGAGACCCCGTCCGGGAAGCCCAGGTAGTTCTCGATGCGGGAGCTCTGCCCGGCCTGTCCGCCGGTCGCCGACCGCTCCACGAGCACCGTGCGCAGCCCCTCGGAGGCCCCGTACACGGCCGCGCCGAGTCCGGCCGGCCCGCCGCCGATCACCACGAGGTCGTAGAACTCGGCCGTCGGCGTGGTCGCCAGGCCCACCTGGGCGGCCAGCTCGGGCACGTCCGGCTCGACCAGGGGCGTGCCCTCCGCGGTGACCACCAGCGGCAGCCGCCGCTCGTCCACGCCGGCCGCGGCCAGCAGCCGCTGCCCCTCGGGCTCGTCGGCGGAGTACCAGCGGTAGGGCACCTGGTTGCGGGCCAGGAACTCCCGCACCTGCGAGGACCGTGCCGACCAGCGGTGCCCGACGACCTTCGTGGCGGGCACGGGCCGGTAGTCGCTGGCGCGCCAGGCGTCCAGCAGATCGTCCAGGACGGGGTAGAGCTTCTCCTCCGGCGGGTCCCACGGCTTCAGCAGGTAGTGGTCGAGGTCGACGACGTTGATCGCGTCGATCGCCGCGCTCGTGTCCGCGTAGGCGGTCAGCAGCACCCGCCGGGCGCCCGGATACACGTCCAGCGCCTGTTCGAGGAACTCGATGCCGTTCATCTGCGGCATCCGGTAGTCGGCCAGGATCACCGCCACCAGGTCGCCGCGCAGCTTCAGCTCGCGCAGCGCCTCCAGCGCGGACTCCCCGGACTCGGCGCGCACGATCCGGTACGAGGCGCCGTAGCGGCGCCTCAGGTCACGGGCGACGGCACGGGATACCCCCGGGTCGTCGTCCACGGTCAGGATGACGGTCCGCGCCGAATCGGCGGCCTGTGCCATGCGTCTCCCACCCCGAGAAGGGTCGTCGGTCGTCGCGGCACGGCGAAGCCCGCGCCGGCTTCGCCCATCGTATGTTCGATCGCCGGGGTTCGCTCGGAGTTGTCGGCGGGCCGTGCACTGCCGGCACAGTGCCGGGCGCGCACGGTCAAGGCGTCCGCCGCGCTCCCAGCACGCAGAACTCGTTGCCCTCCGGGTCGGCCAGCACCACCCACGGCTGCTCGCCCTGGCCGATGTCCACGTGCCGGGCGCCCAGCGAGACCAGACGGGCGACCTCGGCGTCCCGGTCGTCCGGCCGGAAGTCCAGGTGGAGCCGGTTCTTGACCGTCTTCGCATCCGGCGTCCGGCCGAACAGCAGGCCCGGCAGCCGGTCGGGCTCCGGTCGGATCTCGTACTCGTCGGACGACTCGTCGACCACGACCCATCCGAGGGCCGCCGCCCACCAGCGCCCGAGCGCCACCGGGTCGGCCGCGTCGACGATCACTTGCTCCCACTCCAAAGCCATGCTCGCAGCTTAGGGAAGACTGGGGCCCGACGGATGTGATCACGACACGAGGAGGCGGCGGGATGACGGGCCCGATCACGGCAGGGGTCGACGGGACGGACGAGAGCGTGGCGGCGCTCGCCTGGGCGGCCCGCGAGGCCGTCCGGCGCGACCTGGAGCTGCGGGTGGTGCACGCCTGGCGGTTCCAGCCGAACGCGGCGCAGGACGTGGCCGACCGGGACGCGCAGGAACGCTGGGTGCGCGACGCGGCCGAGCGGGCCGTCGCGGAGATCGCCGAGCGGCACCCCGGACTGGCCGTCGTCACCGACGTGCGTGAGGGCGGCCCGGTCGAGACGCTGGTCGCCGCGGCGGCCGAGGCGGAGCTGCTGGTGCTCGGCTCCCGCGGGCACGGCCCGGTCGTCGGGTTCCTGCTGGGCTCGGTGGGCCAGCAGGTGATCGCCGAGGCGCCGCGCCCGGTGGTGCTGGTGCGGGCGGGCGACCGCGCCTTGGCCGAGGCCGGGGGGCAGGAGATCGTCGTCGGTCAGCAGGGCGACCCCGAGGACAGCGCCGCCGCGCTGCGTTTCGCGTTCGAGACGGCCGCGGCCCGGGGCGCGGCCGTGCGCGCCGTGCGTGCCTGGACGCTGCCGCCCGTGTTCGCCTACAGCCCCGGCTCGCTCCGGCTCGCCGACGAAGCCGGCGGTCTGGAGCCGTACGAGAAGAAGGCGCTGGCCGCGGCCCTGGAGCCGTGGCGGGAGCGCTTCCCTGACGTGCCCGTGGTGGAGCACGTGGAGATGGGCAGCGCCGGGCAGGTGCTGCTCTCGGTGTCCGGCCGGGCGCAGCTGATGGTGGTCGGCAGGCGCGCCCACCGCACGGCCGTGGGCGCCCGGATCGGCTCGGTGGCGCACGGCGTACTGCACCACGCGGACTGCCCGGTCGCCGTCGTGCCGCAGGGCTGACTCACTCCGGGAGCGTCGGTTCCAGGGTCTCGCGTGCCTTGGGCAGGATGTTCCTGATGTAGTCGGCGACCACGGTGTCGAGCCCGATGTCGTGCTGCGCGCGCTCCGAGAGGTACCAGCGGTGCTCCAGGAGCTCGTGGTAGATCTCCGCCGAGTCCATGGAGCCGCGCAGTTCGAGGGGGACCTCGCGCACGGTGGGCCGGAACACGTCCCGCACCCAGCGGTGCGCCAGCACCTCCGGGCGGGCGGCGAGGGGGTCGCCCGGGGCGTAGTCGTCCTGGGTGGCCATCCAGCTCTCGAGGTCGCTGAGCAGTCGCCGGGCCTGGTTCTCCTCGGTGTCCAGGCCGGTCAGGCGCAGCAGCTGGCGCTGGTGGTGGCCGGCGTCCACGACCTTCGGCACGAAGGCCACCGAGTCGCCGTTGGAGGAGTGCTCGATCTGCATCTCGGCGACGTCGAAGCCGAGCTCGTTGAGCCGGCGGATGCGGCGCTCGATGTAGTGGTACTTGCCCGCCGGGTACACCGAGGTGCGGGTCAGCTCGTCCCACAGCGCCCCGTAGCGGCCGCAGATCTCGGTGCCGAACTCGATCGGGTCCACGGACGGGTGCAGCGCCCCCGAGGCCTCCAGGTCGAGCAGCTCGCCGCTGATGTTGACGCGGGCGAGGTCGAGGTCGTAGTCGCGCTGGCCGGGGCTGAGCTGCGGGTGCAGGTCGCCGGTCTCGGCGTCCACGAGGTAGGCGGCGTAGGCGCCCGCGTCCCGCCGGAACAGCGTGTTGGACAGCGAGCAGTCGCCCCACGCGAAACCGGCCAGGTGGAGCCGCACCAGCAGCACGGCGAGGGCGTCCATCAGCCGGTGCATGGTCGCCGGGCGCATCGTCGTCTCGAACATCGAGCGGTACGGGAGCGAACCGCCGAGATGGCGGGTGACCAGCACCGGTTCCAGGGAGGCGCCGCCCGGGTCGGTGCGGCCGGTGACCACGGCCAGCGGGTCGACGGAGGGGATGCCGAGCCGGTCCAGGTCGCGCAGCAGCTCGTACTCGCGCAGCGCGGGCCGTTCGGCGAGCTCCTTGACGGCGATGACCTCGTCGCCGGCCCGGGCGTAGCGCACCACGTGGCGCGAGATGCCGCGCGGCAGCGGGACGAGGACCTCCTCCGGCCACTCCTCCAGGGGCAGGTGCCAGGGCAGCTCCAGCAGGAGTGCCGGGTGCTCCGGGTTGGTGGCGCTGATCTGCAAAGCCATGGCCTGACCTTAGACGGCGCGTTCGCGGGCGAGCTCGGCCGCAGCCCGTACGGACCCCTGGTGCAGCGGGCCGTGCCCGGGCAGCAGCCGGTCGGCCGCAAGGCCGCCGATCACGTCCAGCGACGCGAGCGCGCGAGCCCGCTCGTGGTGGAACATGTCCGGCAGGAGCTGCGGCCCCTTCACCCGTGAGGTCGCGTGGCCGCTGACCAGCGCGTCGCCGGAGACGACGATCCCCGCCTGCGGCAGGTGGTACACCGTGTGGCCGTCGGTGTGACCCGGGGTGTGCACAGGCACCGGCCGGCCGGGCAGGTCGAGCGGGCCGTCGGCGACCGGGAACGCCTCGGGCGCGCCGACCGGGTGCTGTTCGGCCCCGCCGGAGCGCACCACGTGCACCAGCCACGGCACGACGCCGGGCCGCCAGGCGTTGCGCAGGATCGCCCCGACGCTCACCTGCTGGAGGAAATCCCGGCGGGCGTGCGGGACTTCGGCCTCGTGCAGATAGACCGGGACGCCGTACGCCGAGCGCAGGTGCTCGGCGGAGCCCAGGTGGTCGTTGTGGGCGTGGGTGATGAGCACGGCGGTGAGCGCCTCGGGTGAACCGCCCACCGACGCCAGGGAGTCGAGGACCTGCTCACGGTCGCCCGGGTAGCCGGTGTCGATCAGGGTGAAGGCGTCCCCCTCGGAGAGGATCACCCAGTTGGTGTGCGAGCCGTGCACCAGGTAGGCGCCGTCCGCCACTTGCCGTACGTCTGCCCGCATGGCCGTCCCCGTGTCCTGGAGGTTCGTGCTCGACGGGGGACAGCAAAGCAGATCAGCGGACGGATGCGGACGCCGGGGTTCCGAGCCGGTCGCACGCGCGGGGCGCCCGCCCCGCCCGCGGTCGCTGCTCCGCGCCCGGCGTCATCGCACCCCGCGCGGGCGGAACTGGACGCTGATGCGCGGCCCCGCGGCGCGGCCGGACTTCGGGACGCAGTGCTCCCAGGTCCGCTGGCAGGAGCCGCCCATCACGATCAGGTCGCCGTGGCCGAGCGGGCGCCGCACGGTCTCGCCTCCGCGCGCGGGACGCAGCAGCAGGTCGCGCGGCGAGCCCACGGAGAGGATCGCGACCATCGTGTCCTGGTCGGCGCCGCGGCCGGTCCGGTCGCCGTGCCACGCGACGCTGTCCCGGCCGTCGCGGTAGTGGCAGAGGCCGGCGGTGACGAACGGCTCGCCCAGTTCCCCGGCGTAGTGCGCGGACAGCGCACGGCGGGCGTCGTCGAGCACCGGGTGGGGCAGCGCCTCATGCTCCCCGTAGAACGCCAGCAGGCGCGGCACGGCGACGACGTTGTCGTACATCCTGCGCTGTTCGGCCCGCCAGGGGACCTCGGCCGCGAGGTGTTCGAACAGGACGTCCGAGCCGGTGAGCCAGCCCGGGAGCACGTCGATCCAGGCGCCCGCGCCGAGCACGGTGCGGCGCAGCCCGTGGAGGGGGCCGAGGTGCAGCTCGTCGGTCTGGTCGAAGAGGGAGCCCTGGAGGTGGTGCGCGGTCATGGTTCCAGCGTACGCCTGAATCGAAAATATGTTCGCTGTGGGCGGGCCTCGGGGGGTGTGGAGGCGGAGCCGTCCGTCGGCGGCCCTTTCGATGCATCGATGTATCGGATACATTCGCGTATCGAACGGAGGTGCGGGCATGGCAGTGCAGCAGACGACGGGACGCGTCACCCGGCGCCGCGTCCGCACCCGCGCCAACCTGCTCGACGCCGCCTTCGCCGTGTTCGCCGCCAAGGGCTACGGCCGGGTCTCGATCGAGGAGGTCTGCGAGGCCGCCGGCTACAGCAGGGGTGCCTTCTACTCCAACTTCGGCAGCCTCGACGAACTGTTCTTCGCCCTCTACCAGGAGCGTGCGGACGTCATCGCCCGGCAGGTCGCCGACGCCCTCGCCGGCGACGGGCCCGACCTCGACGTGCCGGCCTCCGTGGACCGCGTCACCGAGGTGCTCCTCCTCGACCTGGACTGGCTGCTGGTGAAGACGGACTTCCTGGTGCACGCCGCCCGCGACCCGGCCGTCGCGCAGACCCTGCTCGAACACCGGGCCCGACTGCGCCGCGCGATCGCCGACCGGCTGTCCCGGGCCCGCGGCCACACGCCCCTGCCCGTCGTGCTCGGCGACGCCGACTGCGCCGCCCGCGCGGTGGTCGCCGCCTACGACGGCGTCACCACCCAACTGCTGCTGGACAAGGATGTGAACAGCGCCCGCGCCTGGCTCAAGCAACTGCTCACCGCGCTGCTGACCGACGGCAGCGGACAACACGCCTGACACCCACGCGCACCCACCTCAGACAGACCAAGACGATCTCAGACAGTCTCAGAGAGACTCGGACAGAAGGGCAAACGGTCGCCATGGACGCGGACGTCATCGTCGTCGGAGCGGGCCTCGCCGGCCTGGTCGCGGCGCACGAACTCACCAGCAGAGGCCGGCGGGTCGCCCTGGTCGACCAGGAGAACGCCGCCAACCTCGGCGGCCAGGCGTTCTGGTCCTTCGGCGGGCTCTTCCTCGTCGACTCTCCGGAACAGCGCCGCCTCGGCATCAAGGACTCCTTCGACCTGGCCTGGAGCGACTGGCAGGGCAGCGCGCAGTTCGACCGGACCGAGGACGAGGACTCCTGGGCGGTGCGCTGGGCGCGCGCCTACGTGGAGTGGGCGGCGGGGGAGAAGCGCAGCTGGCTCGCCGGGCACGGGATCTCCTTCGTGCCGACCGTCGGCTGGGCCGAACGCGGCGATCTGCGGGCCGACGGGCACGGCAACTCCGTGCCCCGCTTCCACGTCGCGTGGGGGACCGGCACCGGCGTCGTCGATCCGTTCGTCCGCCATGCCAAGCAGGCCGCCCGGGACGGACTGCTGACCTTCCACCACCGTCACCGCGTGGACGAACTGGTCATGGAGGACGGCGCCGCCCGCGGCGTACGCGGCACGGTCCTCGCCCCCGACGACTCCGCGCGCGGAGTCGCCTCCGGCCGCGACCCGATCGGCGACTTCGAGCTGACCGCCCGGGCCGTGGTCGTCACCAGCGGTGGCATCGGCGCCGACCACGACATCGTGCGGCGCTACTGGCCCGAGCGGCTCGGCACGCCCCCCGCCGAGATGGTGACCGGCGTGCCCGCCTACGTCGACGGCCGGATGCTCGACATCAGCGCCGAGGCCGGCGTCCGGCTGGTCAACCGCGACCGCATGTGGCACTACACCGAGGGCATCCAGAACTGGGACCCCATCTGGCCCGGCCACGGCATCCGCATCCTGCCCGGTCCGTCCTCCCTGTGGTTCGACGCCCTCGGCCGTCGGCTGCCCGACCCGTGCCTGCCCGGCTACGACACCCTCGGCACGCTCAAGTACCTGCGCACGACCGAGGACATCGCCGGCCACGACCACTCCTGGTTCATCCTCACCCGCAGGATCGTCGAGAAGGAGTTCGCGCTGTCGGGCTCCGAGCAGAACCCCGACATCACCGCCAAGGACCGCCGGGCCGTGCTGCGCGACCGGCTGCTCGGCAAGGGCGCCCCGGCGCCGGTGCAGGCGTTCCTCGACCACGGCGCGGACTTCGTGATCGCCGACACCCTCGACGAGCTCGTCGGCAAGATGAACGCCCTCACCGGGAAGCCGCTGCTCGACGTGGACGGACTGCGCCGGCAGATCGAGGCGCGTGACCTGCAGATGGCCAACCCGTACAGCAAGGACGCCCAGGTCCAGGGCATCCGCAACGCCCGCCGCTACATCGGCGACCGGCTCGGCCGCGTCGCCACCCCGCACCGCGTCCTCGACCCCGAGGCCGGGCCGCTGATCGCCGTCAAGCTGCACGTCCTCACCCGCAAGACGCTCGGCGGCATCCAGACCGACCTCGACTCACGCGCCCTGGGCGCCGACGGTCAGCCGGTCGAGGGCCTCTACGCGGCGGGGGAGGTGGCCGGCTTCGGCGGCGGCGGCGTCCACGGCTACAACGCTCTCGAAGGCACCTTCCTCGGCGGCTGCCTCTTCTCCGGGCGGGCGGCCGGGCGGGCGGCGGCGAAGCAGACCGGCTGACCTCAGGGCTGGTCCGCCGTCAGCAGGCGGACCAGCACCGCCGTGTGGCTCTGCTCGGGGGATTTCGCGGAGGTCAGCAGCGTCACCGGCCCCTTCGTCGCCAACTCGCGTACATGATCGAGGAGTTCAGACGCCTCGGGCGCGGTGAGCTCCGCCTCGTACCGGCGGGCGAACTCCTCGTGGGAGCCCTCGCCCGCGTGGTACCAGCGGCGCAGTTCCGTGGACGGCGTGAGGCCCTTGGGCCACTCGTCGACGCGCGCCGCCTCCTTGGACACCCCGCGCGGCCACAACCGGTCGACCAGCACCCGCACACCGTCCTGCGGCTCGGGCGGGTCGTAGACGCGACGTACGCGGACCTTCATGGCGGCCGTCCTCGGGTCGGCGGATCGTGTCGATCGTAGGCCCGGGGCGTCCTGGGGCGCCGCTCGGCTTGACCTGAATGAGGGGGAACACCGCGGCGTCCGGTCCTAGTCTGAGGACGTTTGATCACAGGCCACCCCCCAGGAGCGCACGTGACACACCCCCGCAGACGCACCACCGCCCTGCTGCGCCGCGAAGCCGTCGCCGCCACCGTCCCCGTCGCCGTGGCCGCGCTGCTCGCGGCGGCCGGCCCCGCCGCGGCGGCCGGCCCGACGGGCACGGCCGGCGTCGGCGACCCCTACTTCCCGCTCGCCGGCAACGGCGGCTATCACGTGGCCCACTACGACCTGACCCTCCGTTACGACCCCGGCAGCCGCCACCTCGACGGCAAGGCGGTCCTCACCGCCCGCGCCACCCAGCGCCTGACCCGCTTCGACCTCGACTTCCAGGGGCTGAACGTCACCGGCCTGACGGTCGAGCACGTCAAGGCCGCTCACCGGCGCCGGGGCCAGGAACTCGTCGTCACCCCCAAGCGCGCGCTGCGCAAGGGCGAGCGCTTCCAGATCACCGTCACCTACAAAGGCACCCCCGGCCCGGTCACCGACCCCGACGGGTCCCTGGACGGCTGGATCCCCACCGACGACGGCGCCTTCGTCGCCGGCGAGCCGCAGGGCGCCATGACCTGGTTCCCGGCGAACAACCACCCTCTCGACAAGTCCTCCTACGACTTCGCCATCACCGTCCCCGCCGGCCGCGCCGCCGTCGCCAACGGCGTCCTGGTCGGCCGGCGCACCACGCACGGCACGACCACCTACCGCTGGCGGCAGAAGGAGCCCATGGCCGCCTACCTCGCCACCGCGACCGTCGGGAAGTTCCAGGTCGAGCAGTACACCACCCGCGACGGACTCGAGGTCTACAACGCCGTCGACCCGCGCGAGGCCGCGGCCGCCGCGCCGGTGCTGAAGAAACTGCCCTCCGTGCTGGAGTGGGAGAGCCGGCTGTTCGGGCCCTACCCGTTCCGCGCCGCCGGGGCGATCGTCGACCACGCCCCGAACGTCGGCTACGCCCTGGAGACCCAGACCCGGCCGGTGTACGACCGGGCGCCCTCCCTGAGCACCCTCGTCCACGAGAGCGCCCACCAGTGGTACGGCGACTCCGTCTCCCTCACCTCCTGGAAGGACATCTGGCTCAACGAGGGCTTCGCCACCTACGCCGAGTGGCTCTACGCCGAGCAGCACGGCGGCGACAGCGCCCAGAAGGCCTTCGACGACCTGTACGCCCTCCCGGCGACCGACGGACTGTGGGCGTTCCCGCCCGGCGACCCCGGCAGTGGCGCGAACATCTTCGGCACCCCGGTCTACGCCCGCGGCGCCATGACCCTGCACGTGCTGCGCAGCACGGTCGGAGACCGTGCCTTCTTCCGCATCCTGCGTGCCTGGGCGGCCGCACACCGCAACGGCAACGGCACCACCGCCCAGTTCGAACGCCTCGCGGAACGGACGTCCGGCAGAAAACTCGGCCCTCTGTTCCGGACCTGGCTGTACGGCGACGGCAAGCCCGCAAGGCCGTAGCCGGCGAACAGGACCCGCAACCTGACGAGTTCCACACACCTGTCGGCGAGAGTCGACCCATGATCGCCATCCCGCGCCGTCGGCCCCTGCCCCGCCCCCGTGCCGTGCTGCTCGCCGCGTCCCTGCTGCTCACGGGATGCGGCGGCACCGCGTCCTCCGACGGAGCCGGGGCCCACGGCGCGCCCGCCGCCCCCGCCGCGGTGAGCGCCGCGCCGGGCGCCCCCGCACCCGCGTCCGCCGCCCCGACCGTGCCGCAGCGGATACCGGGCCTGGGGCCGAGGACCTGGTCCCAGGTGCCGGGCGACGCACGGCAGGCGGTCGTGGTGACCGGCGCCGGGAAGAACTCCCCGCTCTCCACCGTCGTCCTCTACCGGCGCACCGCGACCGGCTGGCAGGCCGGCGAGCGCTGGCCCGCGCACAACGCCCTGCGCGGCTGGAGCGACCACCACACGGGTGGCGACCTGCGCTCGCCCATCGGCGTCTACGGCCTCACCGACGCCGGCGGCCTGCTGCCCGACCCGGGCACGAAACTCCCCTACGACCACGGGAGGGGTTTTCGCTCGCCGGGCACCGGATTCGAGGGCGAGTCGCTGGAGGGCTCGTTCGACTACGTGGTCGCCATCGACTACAACCGCACGCCCGGCGTCTCCCCGCTCGACTGGACCCGCCCGCTCGGCGCGGGCCGCGGCGGCGGGATCTGGCTCCACGTCGACCACGGCGGCCCCACCCACGGATGCGTGAGCGTCGCCGAGCGCCACATGAAGGAACTGCTGCGCGCCCTCGACCCCGCCCTGCACCCCGTGACCGTCATGGGCGACCATGCCTCTCTGGCCCGCTGAGGACGAGGGAGCAGTCGCGTGTGCGCTCATGTACTGGTGGCCGAGGACGACACGATGCAGGCCGAGCTCATCCGCCGCTCGCTGCTCGCCGAGGGCCACACCGCCACCGTCGTGCACGACGGCTCCGCCGCGCTGGAGGCGGTGCGGCGGGACCGGCCGGACCTCGTCGTCCTCGACCTCATGCTGCCGCTCGTCGACGGGTTCGGGGTGTGCCGGGTGCTGCGGCAGGGCGACGACGACATCCCGGTGCTGATGCTGACCGCCCGCGCCGCCGAGGACGACCTCCTGCTCGGCCTCGAACTCGGCGCCGACGACTACATGACCAAGCCGTACAGCCCACGCGAGCTGATGGCCCGCATCCGCACCGTCCTGCGGCGCAGCGGCCGGGCCGGCGCCGACCGGCGGGACGGGCCCGTCGTGCGGGCCGCGGGGCTCGCCGTCGACCCGGAGCGGCACGAGGTGCGCTGCGAGGGCGAGCCGGTGGACTGCACACCGGCCGAGTTCCAGATCCTGCTGGCGATGGCCTCCGAACCCGAACGTGTCTTCTCCCGGAGGCAGTTGCTCCAGTGCACCCGCGGCTTCGACCGCTCCTCCACCGAACGGGCCGTCGACGTGCACATCATGAACCTGCGCCGCAAGATCGAGGCCGACCCGCGCAAGCCCGTGCGGCTGCTCACCGTGTTCGGCGTCGGCTACAAGCTGAGCGGCGGCCGGCCGTGAACCGCGCCCGGATACCGCTGCGCAAACGGCTGCTCGTCCGGCTGCTGAGCGCATCCGTCCTCATCGCCGTGTGCTCGGTGGCCGCGACCGCCTGGCTGGCGGTGACCACCACCACCCGCGCGCTGCGGGAGGAACAGGGCCAGGCGCTCGCCGACGACATGGACATCCTCGCCCGGCTCAGCGGCTACGCGGCCACGCACCCCGAGTGGACCGGCGTCCAGGACGCGGTGCGTGAGCTGTCCGCGGTCACCGGCAGACGCATCGCCCTCACCACGACCGACCGCACCCCCCTCGCCGACTCGGCGCCGCGGGGCACGTCGCTGCCGCCGCGCGCCGCCGCCACCGTCGACCCGCTGCGCACCGACACGTACACCGAGCGCGGCGCCCAGCTCAGCGGCACCGATCCGCGGGTGGTGGGCCCCTATCGGCTCACCCCCGGGGAACGCCACGAGCTCGACTCGGCCGCCCACGACCGGCAGGCGTGCTTCGCCCGGTACGGCATGGAGACGACCGTGACCCGGACCCCGAGCGGCCGCCCGGTGGTCGAGGACGCGGACGGCACGACCTCGTCCGGCTATGTGCCCGACGAATGCGCGGACGGGCGGCTCAACACCCCGATGCCCACCGAGGAGAAGGCGCTGACCGCGCTCCAGGGGCTCGCGGCCGGCTGCCTGACCCGCGCGGGCCTCGATCCCGGGACGCCGTTGTTCCTCGGCCTCGGCGGGCCCGGCGCCCTCGGCCGGGACGCGACCCCCGGGCCCGTGTTCGGCAAGGCGCGCGGCGCCAAGGCGATGCGGGCGGCGCAGACCTGCATCGAGGAAGGCCGCCGGGTTCAGCTCGACCCGTACGTGGCCCCGGTCGCCGAACTGTTCTTGGGCGGCGGGAACACCGGCGCGCAGCCCCGCTGGGACATGTCACGGGCCAACAAGGCGAAGGTCGTCGGCGTGGCCGGGCTGGTGCTGGCCGTCACCGTCGCGGTGAGCGCCCTCGTCGCCACCCGTCTCGTCCGCCCCCTGCGGGCCCTGACGGAGGCCGCGCAGCAGCCCCCGGACCGGCACGCCAGGGTTCCCGTCACGACGCGGGACGAGACCGGCATCCTCGCGGAGGCGTTCAACGACCTGACCGAACGCAGGCAACGGCTGGAGGCGCAGCGCAAGGCCTTCGTCGCGGACGTCGCCCACGAACTGCGCAGCCCGCTCACCAACATCCGGGGCTGGCTGGAGGTCACCCGCGACGGTCTCGTCGAACCCGACGCCGAGCTGCTCGGTGCGCTGCACGAGGAGGCGCTGGTCCTGCAGCGGGTCATCGACGACCTGCGCGACCTCGCCGCCGCCGACGCCGGCACCCTTCTGCTGCACCGTGAACCGGTGGCCGCCGACGATCTGCTCGCCCAGGTCGCCGCCGCGCACCGGGTGGCCGCCGACACCGCCGGGGTGACTCTGCGTACCGACACCGAGGACGCCGTCTGGCTGGACGCCGACCCGGTGCGGCTGCGGCAGGTCCTCGGCAACCTCGTGGCCAACGCCGTGCGCCACACCCCGGCGGACGGCACGGTCACTCTGACCGCCCGCGGGGACGGCGACCGGGTCGTGCTGAAGGTCGCCGACACCGGCACGGGCATCGCCCCCGGGGATCTGCCGCACGTCTTCGAGCGGTTCTGGCGGGCGGAGAAGTCGCGGAGCCGGCGCACCGGCGGCAGCGGGCTGGGTCTGCCGATCGTCCGCCAGCTGACGGACGCCCACGGGGGCACGGTCGAAGCGGCCAGCACTCCCGGCGAGGGCAGCGTCTTCACCCTGCGGCTGCCCGCCGCGCCGCCGCCGGGAGACGGCTGAGGCGTCAAGGCCCGGCCGCCCGGACCGCGTTCACGGTCACGAACTGCGCCGTGCCTTGATGCGCCGCTTGAGGGCGCGGCGTTCCGTCTCGCTCGTGCCGCCCCACACCCCGAGCGTCTGATCGGTCTCCATGGCCCACTCCAGGCACGCCTCCTGCACGGGGCAGCGCCGGCAGACCGCCTTCGCCTGCTCCTCCTGCATCAGTGCCGGGCCCGAGGTGCCGATCGGGAAGAAGAGGTCCGGGTCCTCGCGGCGGCACGCGGCGTGCTGTCGCCAGTCGTCCATCGAAGTCACCTGCGATCTCGTCGTCTGTGTTCTGCCGGATGGGTTGCTCACGTTCGGGTCACCGGCGAGACGGAAGTGAAACAGGCCGCGCCCCGAAAGGCGTTCACTGTTCCCGCAGCCCCCAGGGCGAGCCGTACTCCGTCAGCAGGTCGAGGAACGGGCGGGCCGGGAACGCCTCGGGTCCGAGGACGCCCGCCCCCGACCAGGCGCCCGTCGCGAGCAGTTCGAGGGCGACGACCGGGTTGACCGCCGTCTGCCACACCACGGCCTGGCTGCCGTACTCCGCCATCGACCACTGGTTGTCGACCACGTGGTACAGGTACACCTCGCGGGGCGCCCCGTCCTTGACGCCGCGCACCCAGGTGCCCGCGCAGGTCTTGCCGTGCATGCGCTCGCCCAGCGTCGCCGGATCGGGCAGACAGGCGGCGACCACGTCCCGGGGCGAGACGCGAACCGGTCCCTGCGCGCTCGGCACCGTCACCGGCGTGGTGCCGTCCAGTCCCAGGCGGTGCAGCGTCCTGAGCGTCTCGACGAACTCCGCGCCGAGGCCGTACTTGAAGGTGACCCGGTCCGCCTTCACCCAGCGCGGTACGAGCAGCACCTCCTCATGCTCCACGTTGACGCACTCCACCGGCCCGATGCCCTCGGGGAAGTCGAACACCTCGGGCTCGCTGAAGGGCGCGGTGGTGAACCAGCCGCGGTCGGCCTCGTAGACGACCGGCGGGTTCAGGCACTCCTCGATCGTGGTCCAGATGCTGAAGGAGGGGGCGAAGTCGTAACCGTCGACGGTGAGGTTCGCGCCGTCGCGGATGCCGATCTCCTCGATCTCGTCGAAGAGCTCGTCGGCCGCGTACCGGGCGAAGACGTCCGAGAGGCCCGGCTCGACGCCCATGCCGACCAGCGCCAGGGCGCCGGCGGCGGCCCAGTCGTCGGCCTCGGCGAACTGCGCGTCGCCGAGCTTGACGCCGCACTCCTGGTGCGGCCGTTCCGGGTGCGGGCGGGACAGCGACATCGCCATGTCGACATAGGTGGCGCCGGCCGTGCGCGCCGCGCCGAAGAGCGGCATCACGAACCGCGGGTCCGTGGCGTTCAGCAGGACGTCGCAGCGGTGACGGGCGAGCAGGGCGGCCACGGCCGCCTCGTCGGCGGCGTCGATCCGCTCGGCGACGAACCGCGCGTCGCCGTCCAGAGCGGCGACGGCGGCCGCGGCGCGGGCGGGGTCGTAGTCGGCGACCACCATCACCTCGAAGAACGGACGGCGGGCGGCGATGCGGGTGACGGCGGTGCCCACACCGCCGGCGCCAACGAGCAGGACACGCATGAGAAGAACTCCCTCGGCTCAACCTGACAACGACGTGTGCGAAGCGGGGCCCGGCACCGATACAACGCCCGGGGCTCGCGTAAGGTCAATGGCGTTGGCATAAGGATGGGGCCCGGACTCGAGGGCACGACGGCGACAGGCCGGAGGGAGCGTGCGGGACGTATGGCCAAGCAGGTCGTGCCCGAGGAGAAGCGACGCAGGCGCCGGCCCACCAGGAGCGGCACCGTGCTGTCCGAGCGGCTGATCGTCGAGGCGGCGCTGCGGCTGCTGCGCGAGCACGGCAGCGCCGGACTCACCGCCCGCCGACTCGGCCTCGCCCTCGACTGCGACCCCAGCACCCTCTACCGCTACTTCCGGGGCATGGACGAACTCACCCTGGCCATCGGCGACGCCCTCATCGGCGAGGCGCTGCGCGGCTGGCGGCCGACGGGAAAGTGGCGGGCCGACCTGCACGCCGTCGGCGTGCGCATCCACGCGGCCTATGTCGCGCATCCGCAGGCCGCCCAGCTCACCGCCGGCCGGGTGACCGGCCGGCCCAACGAACTCGCCGCCGACGAGGCCGTGTTGGACGTGCTGCGCACGGCCGGCTTCCCGCTGCCGGAGACCGTGCGGATCTACCACGCCTTCATCGACCAGACCCTGGCCTTCGCCGCCCTGGACGCCGCGGCCCTGGCGCTGCCGCGGGCCGCGCAGCGCGCCGACGACGGCATGTGGCGCTCGACCTACGCCCGTCTGCCCGCCGAGACCCACCCGCGGATCGCCGAGGCGGCCGCGTTGCTGTCGACCCGCATGGTGACGAGCGCCTACCCGACGGCACTGGAGATGCTGCTGGACAGCGCGCAGACCCGACTGGCGGCCCTGCGCGAGAACCGTCCCCCCGCACCCTGAAGGCCCGATCAGGTCGGGTCGCAGGTCTCCGCATCATCCGCCGCGGGGAGGTCCTGGCGCTGCGGTGCGTCCCGGCGTGGAGGGTGCAGGGCCTCGGCCGCCGTCGCCGCCACCGCGTCCGCGACCGCGGCCAGCGCGGGCGAGTCGAGCCGCCACTGCTGCCAGTACAGGGGGACGTCCAGGGGCCGGCGCGGGGCGAGGGAGAGCAGCCGGCCGGCCCGCAGCGGCGCTTGCGCCTGCGCCTCGGGGACCATGCCCCAGCCGAAGCCCGCGACGACCGAGCTCACGAAGCCCTCCGAGGTCGGCACGGCGTGGCGCAGGGTGCTCGCGCCGCCCGCCCCGCGGCGCAGGCCGCGTACGAAGGCGTCCTGGAGGTCGTCGCTGCGGTCCAGCGTCATCACGGGCGCCCGGGGGAGGGTCTCGCGCAGCGGGCCGTCGGCGAGATGACGGGCCGCGAACTCGGGGCTCGCGGCGGCCAGGTAGCGCATCGTGCCCAGCGCGCGCACGGAGCAGCCCGTCACCGCGTCGGGCGACGAGGTCACCGCCGCCATCACCAGCCCCTCGCGCAGCAGTTCCGCCGTCCGCGTCTCGTCCTCGCGGTGCAGTTCGAAACAGAGCGGCGGTTCCTGCGGCACCCGGGCCAGGGCGGGCAGGAACCAGGTGGCGAGGGAGTCGGCGTTCACCGCGACCGTCACCCGGGTGGGCTCGCCCTCTGCGCTCATGCCCAGCTCGGACCGCGTGTCGCGCTCAAGCCGGGCCAGCTGGCGGGCGAACCGCACGACGATCTCCCCGGACTCCGTCGCCCGCACCGGCTTGGTGCGCAGCAGCAGCACCCGGCCCGTGCGCTGCTCCAGGGCCTTCACCCGCTGACTGACCGCCGACGGCGTCACGTGCAGCGCGGCGGCGGCCGCGTCGAAGGTGCCCTCGTCCACCACGGCGAGCAGCGTCCGTACCTGGTCGAGGGGCAGGTCCGTCATCACGTCGTCATCACGAGGGCTAATGATACGTAAGAATCTTTAGCTGTACGCGCGGTGATCGCTTCCCTAGCGTGGACGGCATGTCCCACGCCCTCGCCGCCGCGACCGCCGGGTTCGGCACCGGTCTCTCGCTCATCGTCGCCATCGGCGCCCAGAACGCCTTCGTCCTGCGCCAGGGGATCCGACGGGAGGCGGTCCTCGCCGTCGTCGGGATCTGCGCCCTCTCGGACGCCCTGCTCATCGCGCTCGGCGTGGGCGGGGTGGGCGCGCTGGTGACGGCCTGGCCGGGCGCGCTCACCGCGGTCGCCTGGATCGGCGGCCTGTTCCTGCTCGGGTACGGGGCGCTGGCGGCCCGGCGGGTGTTCCGGCCGTCGGGCGCGCTGGTGACCGGGGGCGACCCGGTGGGCTCCCGCCGGCGTGCGGTCCTCACCTGTCTCGCGATGACCTGGCTCAACCCGCACGTCTACCTCGACACCGTGTTCCTGCTCGGTTCCGTCGCCGCCGACCGCGGGCCGCTGCGCTGGACCTTCGGCCTCGGCGCCGCGCTCGCCAGCGTGTGCTGGTTCGCCGCGCTGGGCTTCGGGGCCCGGCTGCTCGGCCGTTTCCTGTCCCGGCCCTCGGCCTGGCGCGTCCTGGACGGCCTGGTCGCCGCCACGATGATCGTCCTCGGCGTGACGCTCGTCGTGGGGGCCTGAGTCGTGCGGAACCCGGGCCCGGGCGGTCCCGCGCCGGCCGGCCGAGGGGCGCGGATCGTGGGCGGCGGGCGAGGAGCGGCGTCCGCTTGCTGAGATCGTCCGTCCAAAGGGCGGCGGGACTCCGGCGCGTACTGGGATAGTGGCCCCGGACCAGAAAGATGTATCGAGCAACCAGGATTCGAGTGGACACGAGCGACAGCAGCACCGCACCCGAGGCAGAGGAGGCCGACCCGAGCCCACCGGGGCGTCCCCGGCGCGGCTGGCGACGCTGGGCGATGGACACGCGGCCGCTGCGCCGCCCGGCCTACCGGCGGCTGTGGTCCTCCACCATCGTCACGGCGGTGGGCAGTCAGCTCACCGCCGTCGCCGTCCCCAAGCAGATCTACGACCTCACCGGCTCCTCCGCCTGGGTCGGTTACGCGAGCCTGGCCGGACTGGCGCCGATGGTGCTGTTCGCCCTGTGGGGCGGTGCGGTCGCCGACACCGTCGACCGGCGCAAGCTGCTGCTGGTCACCAACAGCGGCATCGCCGTCACGTCGGTGCTGTTCTGGCTCCAGGCGGCGGCGGGACTCGGGTCGGTGGCCGTGCTGATGGTGCTGCTCGCCGCCCAGCAGGCGTTCTTCGGTCTGAACGCGCCGGCTCGCAACGCCTCCATCGCCCGGCTGGTCCCGGCCGGCGAACTGGCCGCCGCCAACGCCCTCGGCTCGACCGTCATGCAGACCGGTCTGGTCGCGGGCCCGCTGCTCGCCGGTGCCCTGATCCCCGTCATCGGCCTGCCGGAGCTGTACCTCCTCGACGCCGTCGCGCTCTGCTTCACCCTGTGGGCCGTGGTCCGCCTGCCCGCGCTGCCGCCGACGGCGACCGCGACGGTCCGGCGCGCGGGGATCCGGGAGATCGCGGAGGGTTTCCGCTACATCGCCCGGCACAAGGTGCTGTTGCTGTCCTTCCTCGCCGACGTCATCGCCATGGTCTTCGGCATGCCCCGCGCCCTGTTCCCGCAGCTCGCCGCCGAGACCTTCGCCCCCTACGGCGAGGGCCTCGCCCTCGGCCTGCTGTTCGCGGCGATCCCCATCGGAGCGGTGGCGGGCGGACTGCTGTCCGGCACGTTCTCCCGTGCGCGACGGCACGGCTGGATGGTCGTCGGGGCGGTGGTCGCGTGGGGAGCGGCGATCGCCGGCTTCGGGCTCAGCGGCAGTCTGTGGCTCGCCGTGCTGTTCCTGGCCTGTGCCGGTGTCGCCGACATGGTCTCCATGGTGTTCCGCGGGGCGATCCTGCTGTCGGCGGCCACCGACGAGATGCGCGGCCGTATGCAGGGCGTGTTCACGGTGGTGGTGGCGGGCGGCCCGCGCCTGGCGGACGTCCTGCACGGCACGGCGGGGGCCGCCTTCGGGCCCCGCGCGGCCGTGACGGGCGGCGGACTGCTGGTCGTCGTTTCGATGCTGGGCCTGGCGGCCGCGGTCCCCGCACTGCGCCGCTACCGCATCTGACCCCGGGGCCCGGGCGTGGGTCGGGCGAGGGCGCGGCGGACGCCGGAGGCCCGGGCGTGGGTCGGGCGAGGGCGCGGCGACGCCGGTTGAGGGCCGGACGCGTTACAGCACTCCGCGCCGGTGTGTCCCGTACTGTTCCATGAGCTTGCCCCGGGTCATCTCCAGCCGGTGCGCGAGGATCTCGGCCACGATGCGCACCAGCGTCATGCCGAGCGCCGGGTCCTCCTCGCACAGCTTGAGCACCGGCTGCGCCTCGAACTCGTAGGCGCGCACGGGGCTGAAGGCCTCCGCGCCGAAGTCCCACCGGTACGGCGGAAACAGCCACGACCATCCCAGCAGGTCGCCGGAGCCGAGGCCGGCCACGGTCACCCGGCGCAGCGACGTCACCTGCTGGACGAGCGAGACCGCGCCGGAGCGCAGGATCCAGAAGCGGTCGGCCGTGCCCCCCGCCTCGAAGATCCGGGCGTCCTCGGGGAAGGAGACCTCGCGGGCGAGGGTCATCAGGCGCTGGCGCTGGGGCGGGGGGAGGGCGGTCAGCAGCTTGGTCGCTCTGGTCATGGCGCGGGCCTCTCGCCGGCGATCGACTGGGGTGCTTGCCTTATCCCATTTCAGCCGCTCGGGACGCGCGGGGCACCTCGGCGGACGGGACTTTCCGCGTGCGGGCAGAGAAAAGCCCTGGCTGGACGGGGGAAGCCAGCCAGGGCAGTACAGGTGTGGGGTGCGGAGGAGAAGTGAGTCGACCCCGACCACCACGTATGTATGAACCGTAAACCATTCCCGGGTATTTGGCACACCAAAAACCCGGTTGCGTGACCTGTTCACCTCATCTGCCGTCCGGGCGACCTCACTTGACGTAGTCCGGGCGCCGGCCCGGTCGTCGCCGGCCGGGTCAGCGACCCTCGGCCGAACGACCCGGGGTCACGATTTCGTCCAGCACCCTGAGCACGGCCTCGTAGGCGATCCCCCGTGTGCGGGCGTCGCGCGCCGCGTCGGCGTCGGCGTCCGTGAGATCCGCGTCGCGGGCCCGCCAGGCCCGCACCTCCTCCTGTGCGCAGGTCCTGGCCCGCTGGATGCGGCGCAGCAGTTCGTCCGAGTCCACGACATCCATCATGTACGCCGTCTACCCCGGCCGGGGCAGACGATTGCTCCCCGTCCGGGAGGTTTGGCCGCGGGCGGGGCGGCCAGCCGAAGAGAAGGCGACCGTGCGATGCGGTCCGGCCCAGGCTGGACCCGGCGTTCCAGGACCCGGACCGTCGGCGCGTCGCCCGTCGCCCGCAGACGCCGGGCCGCGGTGCACGGTCCCGGGCCGCCCGGGCCGTGAGCGAGGCCGGCGTCGACCGTGCGAGCTCCACGGCCCGCGAGGCCGCCGAGTCGGCGCCGAGGACGACGGCGTGCGCCCGACGGCCGTCACGACGACCACGGGTCGGCGGAGCAGCCGGCGCGACAACTCACTCATCGACCACCACCACTCGGCAACAGCCAGGGGAGCGAAGGGATGCGTACGAACGACTCCACCGATTTCGTGGACACGCCGGGCGACCCGTTCCGGTGCGGGGAGCACGAGCGGTGCCGACCTGCCGACGTCCGCAACGCGGTACGGCGGGCGGTGGCCGGCCGATGCGGGGCCACCGGGCGCCCGTACGACGAGGAGGGCCTCTCCGACGCGCTGCTCGTCGCCTCGGAGCTCTCCACTAACGCCATCCTCCACGGGGGCGGCATGACGGGATTCGACGTCGACGTGGACGGCCGGGCCGTGCGGGTCTCCGTCAGCGATCGCAGCGACCGACTGCCCGTCGCCGTCGATCCGTACGACGAACGGGGACGGCACCGTGCGGGCGGACGTGGCTGGCCGATCGTCTGCCGGCTGGCGCGCGACGTCCGGGTGGCCGGTCTCCCCTCCGGCGGCAAGCGCGTCACCGCCGTCGTGCCCGTGTTCTGACCCGGGCGGCGGCCCTTCCGGGCATGCCCCGAAATTTCCGTGAGCGGGTTTCGGGCAAGCGGAGTTTGCGCCCCCAGGGGTAGGGCAGACGGAGGTTCGTGCTTCGGACCGGAGGCGCGCCGTCGGGAGCGGTACGTCCGCCCCGGGGCGCCCCGTGCGCTCCGGGTGGCAGGAGCCCTCTCGTCGTCTGTCCCTGAAATGACCGTTCAGGAGCGAATCCGCATGCCTATCGACATGTCGACAAGCCGTCACGACGTCACGGCTTCCACCCCTGCTCAGCCCAGTTCCCGACCCACCGCGCAGACCACTGCCCAGCTGCGCCGCACCCACGACGACGCGCCCGACACGGCGAGCCGGTTCGCCAGGCTCGCCGCACTGGCGGACGGGCCGGAACGGGACGCCCTGCGCGACGAGCTCGTCACCGCGTGGCTGCCCATGGCCCACCGCATCGCGGGCCGGTTCCGCGACCGCGGGGAGGCGACCGAGGATCTGCGTCAGGTGGCGGCCCTCGGCCTGGTGAAGGCCGTCGACCGCTTCGACCCCGAGCGCGGCGCCTTCGAGAGCTACGCCGTGCCCACCATCACCGGCGAGATCAAGCGCCACTTCCGTGACCGTATGTGGGCGCTGCGCGTGCCCCGCCGGGTGCAGGAGCTGCGCAACAAGGTGCGCGTCGCCCGCCGGGAACTGGCCCAGGCTCCGGGCGCCCCCGAGCCCTCGGTCGCCGACATCGCCGCGCACACCGGCCTCACCGAGGACGAGGTCGCGGCCGGTCTGGAGGCCCTGGAGAGCTTCAGCACGCTCTCGCTGGACGCCGAGCTCCCGGCCGGCGACGACGGGTACAGCCTCGCCGACACGCTCGGCGCCGCCGACTCCTCCTTCGACACCGTGGTGGACCGCGAGTCCGCCAAGGAGGGTCTGCGGCGGCTGCCGGAACGCGAACGCGCCATCCTCTACATGCGCTTCTTCGAGGACATGACGCAGAGCAGGATCGCCGACCAGCTGGGCATCTCCCAGATGCACGTCTCCCGCCTCATCAGCCGCAGCTGCGAGCGGGTGCGCCAGGAGGCGCTGCGTTGAGTTGACGACACCGTACGACGTCCACCCCTTCACCGCCGGGTCCCCACCGAAGGAGAGAAGAGACCCATGCTGATGCCCCATCCTGCCGTTCTGCGCAAACTCGTCGACGAGTACGAGGCGTTGAGGGAGTCCGGCGCGGGCGACCGGCATCCGCAGGCCCGCGACCTCGCCTACACCCTGTGCGTGTCCACCGGCACCCGGGACGCGCGCCACGCACTGGAGACGGCGCGCCAGTGGCTCGACGCGGCCTCGGCCGCCGACGCCGCCGGACGCCACACCGACGCCGCCGGACGCCACACCGACGCCGCCGGACGCCACACCGACGACGGCCCACGCGTGTACGCCTGAGCGGCCGGGACGGGCAGGCGCACCACGGCAGGGGCCGCGGTGCGCCTGTCTGTGTGTGCGCCCCTTCTGTGCGCCCGCTCTTCGGCGCGCCGTCCGTCTGTGCGCCCTTCCGTGTGTGCATCCGTCCCGCTGCGGGGCAGCCGGGGCCCTGCCGGCCCGGCGGGTGTGTACGGCCCGAGCCGGGGCAGTCGGATCTCGCGAAGTTCGGGGAGGATCAGGGGAGGACCGGGATGAATGCGAGTGCGTGGGCGCGCAACGGGCGCGTCGAGGCGGAGCGGGCGGCGCGGGGTTCGCTGACCAAGGGGGCGGCCCGGGCCGGACTCGCCGCGCGCGGTGTGATCTATCTGCTGGTGGGCGTGATCGCCCTGCAGATCGCCTTCGGCGAGAGCGGACAGGAGGCCGACCGCCGCGGCGCCCTCGCCGAGATAGCGGAGAAGCCCTTCGGTGCCGTCCTGCTGTGGGCATTGGGCGTCGGACTGGTGGGCATGGCGTTGTGGCGGCTGTCCGAGGCCGTCTTCGGCGGGGCCGGCGAGGACGGGCGCAGCGCCAAGAAGCGGCTGACCGCGCTCGTTCGGTGCGCCTTCTACTCCTTCGTCGCCTACTCCGTGCTGGAGTTCGCCGCCGGTTCGGGCGACGGGGGCGGTTCCAGCGATGAACAGTCCCGCGACGTCACCGCCCGGGTGCTCGACCTGCCCGGCGGTCAGTGGATCGTCGGCGCGGCCGGCGTCGGGATCGTCGGCGCCGGCCTGTGGATCGGGGCCCGCGCCGTCATGCGCTCCTACCACAAGCAGCTGCGGCTGGGGGAGATGTCCCCGGGTGCACGGCGCATGGTGGACGTCACCGGAGTGGGCGGCGGTGCGACCCGCGGGCTGGTGTTCGCGGCCGCCGGGGCGTTCGCCGTCCGGGCCGCCGTGGACTACCGGCCCGACAAGGCCAAGGGGCTCGACGACACCCTGCGCTCCTTCGCCGGCACGCCCGCGGGGCCGGCCCTGCTGGCCTGCGTCGCCGCCGGGCTCGTCCTCTTCGGACTCTTCTCTTTCTGCATGGCTCGCTGGCGCAAGGTCTGACGGCCGCCTGGCGGGGAACACGGACCAAATGAACGAAGCAGAGTTCCCGCGCGACGGACGGCCCGTGGACATGTATCTCGACCTGCTGCGCGTCCGCATGGACAGCGACGACTACCAGCTGCTGCTGGAGGTCGTCGCCCCGGCGCTGCGCGCCCTCGACGAACAGCGACCCGAAAGCATCGACTTCGCCCTCGACCCGCAGGAGACACAGGACCTGCCGCAGGAGATCCGCGACGAGGCCGCTCTGGTCATCGCCACCGCGGTCACCGGCCGCCTGGACAACCAGCTGGTGGAGATCCAGGTGGACGGAACCGGCCCGGTCCGGGTGGTCACCGACGCGGTCACCGCGTCCGACCCGTCCCGTCTCGCCGAGATCGCCGGCTGCATACAGCAGCGTCAGAAGGACACCGAGGCCCTGCGGGGCATCGCGGCGGCCAGCGGAATGTCCACCGACTTCTGAGCCCCGCCGGGCGGCCCCGCCGCCCGCGGAAAGCCCCGGCCGCCTCCGGCCTCCGGGTCCGCTGCGGCCCGCTCTCATTTCGGCTCCGCCACCGGCGCCCCGAGCGGGCGGGCGAGGCCCACCACCGCCTCGTCCAGGCGCTGGAGATGCCGCAGCACCCGGTCGGTCACCCGCCCGTAGCGCGGTGTCCCCGGGACGCCCGGCTTCAGCAGCGCGGCGACGCTCGGCCCGGCCAGCACCTCCGCCGTGCTCCGCTCGTCCGCGACGCGCGCGTCGATCGCGCCGATGTTGTGCAGGATGCGCGCACCGGCCCGGCGCAGCCGCGGGTCCGCCGCTATCGACGGATGGGTGGGCAGCAGTTCCGCCGTGGCCGCCAGGGACCGGGCGTGGTAGGCACAGGTCTCCAGCAGCGCGACGACGTAACGGGCGGTGTCCCGCCGCGACCGCAGCGGGGTGACCGGGTGGGTCAGGGGCTGGGTGGCGGCCCGCAGGTCGGCCAGCGCCTGGTCCAGGTCCCGGGCCTGCTCCAGCAGATCGACCGGGGGAGCGCCGCTCAGCTGCTCCACGGCGGCCTCGGTGACCCCCCTGAGCCGTTCCAGCACGGTCGCCAGCAGTTCGTTGGTCCGCCGGTCCGTGCGCACCGGCAGCACCAGCGCCGCCGCGACGATCCCGCAGGCCGCGCCCAGCGCCGTCTCCTCCACCCGCAGCACCAGGACGGACAGGCTGTAGGTGTGCAGCAGCGTGTAGAGCACACCGAGCGCGGCGGTCACGAAGAACGACATCAGCGTGTACGACAGCGGCGCCGTGTAGAACATCGCGAACACGCACAGCAGCACCACCGCGAACGCCGTCCACGTGTGGTGGCCGACCAGGCCCGCCAGCACGATGCCGGCCACCACGCCGAGCACGGTGCCCAGCAGCCGCCGGTAGCCCTTGACCAGGATCTCCCCGGTGGAGGACGTGTTGATGAACACGATCCAGCAGGTCAGCACCGCCCAGTACCAGCGGTGCGCGGAGAGCAGCTCGCCGCCGAGGATGGCCAGCGAGGACCCGACGGCGACCTGCACGGCGGCCCGGGTGGTCGGCCGCCGCAGCCCGGTGTCCTCGGTCGCCGGGGCCTCGTCCTCCTCGGCGCCGCCGATCGCCGCGTCCTCCGCGTCCAGCTCCTCGCGGGAGCGGGCCGTCTCGGGGCTGTCGCCGGACTCGTCCTGCGGCCCGTCGAGCGCTATCCGCAGGCCCAGCACCGCGCGCGCCGCCTCGCCGAGGCCCCGGAAGACGTCCTGCACGGGAGGCGGCGCCTGCGGCAGGTTCTCCTCCTCCCGGTAGCCGAGCAGCCGGTTGCGCATCTGCGACAGCACGGTGCCCGACCTCGCCTCGACGGGATGCCGCACCAGCAGCCGCAGCGCCCGCAGATCGTGACGGAGGGTGTCGAGAGCCTCGTCCCGCACCGGGAGCCGGGTGGCCTCGGGGAGCGGCGCGCCGGGCAGGTGCAGGGTCAGGGTGTCGGCCCGCTCGGCGCTGCGGGCGGTGAGCAGGAGCAGCCCCAGCCGCTCGGCGGCGATCTCGGCGTCGGCGATCCGGCGCTGCACCAGGCGGGCGACCGTCTCGTCGGGCGTGCCCTCCGCCAGCCGGCCCTGGATCATCATGGCCGTCTCGTGGAGCCGGGCGGTGCCCTCGCGCACCTGGCCGAGAGCCTTCTCCGCGTCGTCCTGGCCGGCGTCCAGCAGGTCCAGCTGGGCGTCCAGGAGCTGGGCGAGCCGCGCCCGGAAGGCCTGCCGCAGTCGTTCCAGAATGCCGGACGGGGTCTGCGGCACGAGCAGGAACCGGGCCGTCGCGCTGCAGGCGAAGGCCAGCGCAACGACCCCCAGATAGCCGGGCAGGGACGAGATCCCGACCCCGACGAACAGGGCCATGAAGTAGACCTGGAAGCCGATCAGGCCGAGCGCGGTCCCCCGGTCGCCGAACCGGCGGCCGTAGACGGCGCAGAAGATCAGGGCGATGAAGAAGAAGTCGCCGGCCACCGTCCGGGAGCTGAGCAGCGCCGCGAGCGACACCGAGGCGAGCGCCACGGGCAGACCCAGCACCAGGGTGACGGCCTGCCGGCCGCGCTGCTTCTCCCGGACGGCGAAGGTGGCGACCATCGAGGCGATGGCGCCCGCCACCAGATGCGAGACGTCCGCGCCCAGCACGGAGAGCACGGCCAGCGCGAGGGCGATCGCGCCGACCGTCCGCAGCCCCGCCGCCAGACGCAGCAGCCCGGGATCGGACGCGGCGACGCGATCCCGCCACCGTGCGCCGAACGCCCGTGCCGCAGCCCTCACGCCGTCGTACTCTCCTGCCGTGCGGATGTCAGGCGCTCTCCGGGCCGGTCCCCTCGACCCGCGCCCGTACCTGCTCGGGCGTCAGATAACTGTCGGTGTACTCGAAGTCCTTCAGTTTCGCGGTCCGGCGCGCCTGGAATCCGGTCCGCACGAAATCGTCCCCCGCGATCGCGTTGAGCGTCCAGTTGGTCAGGACCCGCGCCTTGGCGACGCCGGTGCGCAGCGCCGACCAGTGGTAACCGCGCGCCACGGCCTGCGCGGGCAGCCCCCGCAGTTCGATGCCGAGCGGCTTGGAGACGGCGTCGGTGCCGCCGAGGTCGACGACCAGACCGAGGTCCCTGTGCACGTACGGCCGCATCGGACGGCCGCGCAGCGTGGCGATGACGTTGTCGGCGACCACCTTGCCCTGCCGCATCGCGTGCTGCGCGGTGGGCGGGCAGACCGCGCCCTCCTCGCCCTTGGCCCGGTCGGGCACGGCGGCGGCGTCCCCGAGCGCGAACACCCCGTCGTTCCCGGGCAGGTTCATCTCGGCCCCGACCACGAGCCGCCCGCGCTGCGTCTCCGCGCCGAGCGTCGCGATCAGCGGGCTCGCCACGACCCCCGCCGTCCAGATGAGCGTCCGCGTCGGGATCACCCTCCCGTCGGTGAAGGTGACCTCCTCCGGGCCCGCCTTGGCGATCGAGACGCCGAGCGAGATGTCGATGCCGCGCTTGCGCAGCACCTCCTGGGCGCTGCGGCCCAGTTTGTCGCCGAGTTCCGGCATCAGCTTCGGGGCGATGTCGATGAGATGCCACTTGATCAGGCTCGGGTCCAGCCGCGGATAGCGTTTGACCGCGTTGTGGGTGAGCAGTTGCAGACAGGCGGCCGTCTCGGTGCCGGCGTAGCCGCCGCCGACGACCACGAACTGCAGCCGCGAGGCCCGCTCGGCGGGGTCGTTGCTGGCGTCGGCGAGGTCCAGCTGGGTGATGACGTGGTCGCGGATGTACGCGGCCTCCGCGAGGGTCTTCATCCCGAACGCGTGGTCGGTCAGCCCGGGGATGTCGAAGGTGCGGGTGACGCTGCCGGGAGCCAGCACGATGTAGTCGTACGGCTCGTTCACGATCTCGTCCGTGATGGTGCGGATGACGCAGACCTTCGATGCGAGGTCCACGCCGATGGCGCCGCCCGGGATGATGCGGGTGCGGTACTTCTTGCTGCGGCGCAGCGATACGGCGATCGACTGGGGTGTCAGCACGCCGGAGGCGACCTGCGGCAGCAGCGGCAGATAGAGCTGGTAGGCGAACGGTGTCACCAGAGTGACGTCGGCCTCCGCGGCGGAGAGTTCGCGTTCCAGTCGCCGAACGCACCCCACCCCCGCGAAGCCCGCGCCCACCACCAGGATCCTGGGTCGTGTCACGATGTCCATCCCTTTCTGCGGCTCCAGGCGGTCTGCCCCGACGTCATGCGCGTGCCCCGCCCCGGGCCGTTCGCACCTCATCGATACCACCGCGCCCGGACCGGTTCCGCCAGTCGGGCGAGGCATGCAGACGAACGTTTCTCCTGAGGTCAGCGTCGTACCCCCCGATGGACCTGTGTACGCCCCGGTGCTTAGGGTAGGCCGACGTACATGACAAATCCGGTGGTCCGAGAGCAGTGACAGCGCGGTACGCGGACGGCTCCGACGACGGACGGTGGACGAACAACGGGACGCAGGCACGGCAGGTCGCCGACGCCGTGGAGAGCCTGGTCGCCTGCTGGCTCTCGGCGGCGGAGGAGGCCTCTCCCCGGCTGCCCGCCCGGCAGCTGCACGCCCTGCGCACGGTCCGGGGCCGCCCGGAGCTGAACCTGACGGCGCTGGCCGAGCACCTCGGCGTCGGCCTGCCCACCGCGAGCCGCCTCTGCGACCGGCTGGAGGTCGCGGGGCTCATCGAGCGGACCGTGCAGCCGCACAACCGGCGTGAGGTGCAGCTCGTGCTGACCGCCTACGGCCACCGCGTCCTCGCGGACGTGGCCGAGCGCCGGGTCCGGCGGCTCACCTCGGTGTTCGAGGCCATGACGCCGGCCCAGCGGGCCGCTCTGGAGCACGGACTGTTCGCCTTCCACCAGGCCCGCACGGCGACAGGGCCACCGGCTTGCGGCCAGGGGCCCGCCGGTGGCGACTGCTGACCGCCCCGCTCAGGCCCCGCCGCGCACGCCACCGGCCCGGCTGCCGACGCGGCCGGCGGTGTGGCCGCCGGCACCGCCGCCCGCACGGCCGTCGGCCCGGCTGTCGATGTGACTGTCGATGTGGCACAGCAGCAGACAGACGTCGTCGTCACGTTCGGAGTCGCTCAGCATCGGCTCCAGGATGCGCTCGGCCGCCCCGTCCAGGTCCGCGTCCAGCTCCTCGGCGCGGAACCCGCCGAGCGCCGCCGCCAGCCGGTCGATCCCCGGGTCTATGCCCTGCGCCCGCCGCTCGACCAGGCCGTCGGTGTAGAGCGCCAGCGTGGAGCCGGGCTCCAGCGGCACCGTGTGGTCGGCGATCTCCTGGTGCAAGGGGATGCCGAGCATCGCCCCCGGCTTGGCGTCCAGCGTGCGCACCCGCCCGTCCGGGCCGCGCAGCACAGGCGGCGGATGACCCGCGGCCGCCCACGTCAGCACGGGTTCGCCGGGTGTGAAGCGGGCGATCACGGCGGTCGCGTACAGGTCGGGCTGGAGGTGGTGCAGAAAGGTGTGCAGCCGGGTCAGCAACTCGCCGGGGCTGCCCCCGTCGACGGCGTAGGCGCGCAGCGCGGTGCGCAGCTGGCTCATCATCACCGCAGCGTGCAGCCCGTGCCCGGTCACGTCGCCGATGACGGTGATCAGGCTGCCGTCGGGCTGCCGGAACGCGTCGTACCAGTCGCCGCCGATGTTCAGCCCGTACGTGGCCGGCAGATAGCGGGCCGCCAGCCGCAGCCCCGAGGGGGCGGGCAGCTCCGTCAGCAGGGCGCGCTGCAGGGTCTCGGCGATGTCCCGGTTGTGCTCGAAGCGGCGGGCGTTGTCGAGCGCACCGCCCGCCCGCCGGGTGAGCTCCACGAGCATGACGGCGTCGTCGGGGTCCCAGCGCTCGCCGGGCGGGGTGAGCGTCAGCACGCCCAGCGGCGCCCGGCGCGTCGGCAACGGCACGCACAGCAGGGGCCGGGTCGGATGCAGCGCCGAGGCTGGCTGGTCGTCCACCCCGGGCAGACCGCCCGGGCGGGCGGCCGCGTACTGGGGTCTGCCGGTGCGGGCCGCGATCACCGCGGCCGCGGGGCGCGGAGCGGACGCCCCCCGCTCGTCCTCGGCGTCGAACAGCCACACGTCGACCGTGCGGGCATACTCGGGCACCAGCAGCTCGGGCAGCCGCCGCACGATCTCCTCGTGGTTGAGGGATGCCGTGAGCGCGGCGCTGGCGTCGGCCAGGAAGGTCAGCCTGCGGCGGGCGCTCTCCGCCTCCCGGCGGGCCGCGCGTTCCGCCGCGAAGGCCTCGCGCTCGGCCCGCCCGGCGGCGTCGAGGTCGGCGTGCAGCGCCAGGACGCCCTGGTTGGTCTGGTGCAGCTCCTCCCGGTGGAAGGCGACGAGCTCCTCCTGCTCGGTGAGTCTGTCCAGCACGAGCGCGGTGTCCTCGTCCGCGCCGAGCAGCGCCTCCGACAAGGCGGTGACGTCACCCGCCACCGGATCGCTGACGGGGGCCGCGACCGGCTCCGGGCAGGGCGCGGCGAACCGCCACGGCGGTTCGTCGCCGTCGGGGGAGGCGGCGACCTCGACGCGCATCGACCCCCCGGCGACGGTCAGCTCGAGCCGCCAGACGCCGCCCTCGGTCAGACACCGGCGCAGCCGCGCGCTGAGCGCGGCCGACAACCGGGTGCGCTCCAGCGGTGTGACGCCGTACGCGGCGGCCGCCCGGGCCACGGCGATACGCGCGCGTGCCGCGTCGTCGACGGCGCCGATCCGCCAGCTGCGCTTCATGGACGATCCGACGGGCTCGGGGACAGGACGGCGACGGCGGTGTCGTCCCGGACGGGGCGGGCGGAACTGCCGGCGTCGCGCACCGTCACGGCGGCCGTGAGCGCGGGGTCCGCGGACAGCAGACGGGGGTCGGCGGGCGGCGCCCAGCGGCTGGGCAGCCCGTCGCTGTGCAGCACGAGCAGCCGGTCCGCGGCCCAGTCGGCCCCCGTCTGCGGCAGGGTGGTGGGCCGGTGCACGCCGACTATGCCCGGCCGGGAGATCAGATGCCGCCAGGAGTCGCCCTCGCGCAGTCGCGCCCCGATATTGCCGATGCCGGCGAAGAGCAGCCGTCCGGCGCGCAGGTCGAGCCGGGCCACCCCGACGGCCGCGCCCCGCGTGTCGCGCAGTGCGGCGTCCAGGCGGCGCAGCAGCTCGGCCGGCGGGAGGTGCGCGCTGCGCCGCACCTCCGCCACCGCCGCGGTCGAGGCGCGGGCCGCCTCGGGGCCGTGTCCCAGGCCGTCGGCCATCATCAGTGTCACCAGGTCGCCGTCCCGCACGCAGGTCCAGGCGTCCCCGGAGCACTCGGCGCCCCGGAAGGGGATGTTGACCCCGCCGGCCCGCACGGCGGCGGGGGAGCGCGGGGACGGTACGTCGGCCGCCTCCCGGCGGCCGGAGGAGGCCGCCGCGCCGCCGCCGATGCGGGCCAGCGCGACCGTCCCGCGGCCCGGGACGCTGTGCAGGTCGAAGTCGTCCGACAGCCGTCGGCAGGTGCCCAGCCCCGCTCCCAGCGAGCCCGCGGTGGAGAACCCGTCGCCGAGTGCGGCGGGGACGTCGGACATGCCCGGTCCGTGGTCCACGGCGACGATCTGCACCATCAGGGCTTCGGAGCGTGCGCCCGGCGCGGCGACCGGCTCCACGAGCAACTGGCCGCCCCGCGCGTGCTTGAGCAGGTTCGTCGCCAGTTCGGTGGCGACCAGCGCCGCGTCGGCGGTGCGCGGCCCGTCCAGTCCCGCCAGCGCCGCCGCGTCCTCCGCGGCCACCCGGGCGTCGCGCACCCGCGTCGAGTCGTGCACCGGAACGTCCCACACGCGGGTCATCGGGGCTGCTCCTCACGCGGGCGGGGCGGCCGGACCGCCCAGGACGTCACGGTGACCGTGGTGCCGGCCCCGGGCGCGCTGTCGATGGCGAAGTCGTGCACCAGCCGGCGCGCGCCGCCCAGGCCCATCCCCAGCCCCTCGCCCGAGGTGAAGCCGTCGCTCAGGGCCTGGTCCAGGTCGGCGATGCCGGGCCCGGCGTCGGTGAACGTCAGCCGCAGCCCGCGCGCCGCGCGTCCGTCCGACGCCTCCTGGGCCGCCATCTCGCCGCCACCGCCGTAGACCAGCGTGTTGCGGGCCAGTTCGCTGGCCGCGGTGACCAGCTTGGTCTGCTCCACCAGCCCGAAACCGAGCGTCGCCGCCGCCTGGCGCACATGCTGGCGCACCCACACCAGGTCCAGGTCCGAGCGGATCGGCAGGCGGGCGTCGACGCCCGCGGACGTCTCGCTCACCGAGGCTCCCGGAGCGGGTCGTCCGGCGACGCGGCGAGCAGGTCCATGGCGGCCTCGGTGCTCAGCGCCGTCCGCAGTCCGGGCAGCGTCAGCCCCAGCTCCACCAGCGTGATCGCCACCGCGGGACGCATGCCGGCCACCACGGTCCGGGCGGCGAGCAGCCGTGCGCTCGCCGCGATCTCGGCCAGCACCCGCCCCAGGAAGGAGTCGACGATCTCCACGCCGGAGATGTCGATGACCACGCCGGTCACCCGGCTGCGGACGATCGACTCCGCGACGTCCTGCTGGAGCTGTTCCGCCGCTCCGTCGTGCAGGTCCCCCTGAAGGGTGATCAGCAGGACGTCGCCGAGCCGCAGCACCGGCACATGGGCGGTGCCCGCGCGCGAGAGGTCGTGGTTCACCGGGGACCCGCACCGCCGGACGCTGCGGGCACGATGCCGGCGCCCAGCCGGTCGAGGGCGTACGCCAGGGCGTCGGCGAGGCTCGACCGGGTGACCACGGGCAGGTCCAGGCCGAGGTGCACGATCGTCTGCGCGATGGCGGGCCGGATGCCCGAGACGACGCACTCCGCGCCCATCAGCCGCACGGCGGCGACGGTCTTCATCAGGTGCTGCGCGACCAGCGAGTCGACGGTCGGCACCCCGGTGATGTCCAGGATCGCGAACCGCGCCTGCTGGTCGACGACGGACTCCAGCAGCGTCTCCATCACGACCTGGCTGCGCGCGCTGTCGAGCGTCCCGATCAGGGGGACGGCGACGATGCCGTCCCACAGCCGGATGACCGGCGTGGCGACCTCCGTCAGCTGCAGCTGCTGGCGGTCGATGAGGGCCTGGCCCTCGGTCAGCGAGGTCTCCATGACCACCAGCCGCAGGGTGCCCATCAGCGCGGTCAGGGTCGTCGCGCATTCCCTGACATGCTCGGCGGACGCCTCCGGCAGGTCGGTGACGAGGAGATTCACCACGGGCGTGCGCAGGGCGTCCACCTCGCGGGAGATCTGTGCGTTGCTGAGACCGGCGCGCGCCCGGGCGGCCGCCATCCGGGCCAACTGCTCACGCACCAGCGTGAATCCGGCGTTGTCGGTGTCCTCCATCCGCCCGGAGAGGGCCACCTGGGCGATCGCGTCGACGACGCCCCGGCCCGCCTCCACCGCCTCGTCCCGCGAGACCGTGAACACCACGCGGAACAGGGGCTCGTCGGCCCAGCGCTGGGCGATCTGCTCGCGGCGACGGCCCAGGAATGCCCCCACCTCCTCCGCGGGCGCCGTCCACTCGGCCGGCTCCGTCGCCGTCTCGTCCTCCGGCATCTCTTTCACTCCTCGTCCGCGTCGTGCCGCTGCGGTCCCGACGGTGACGGCGGGACCGGGCCGTGCACCTCGCCGGGCGACGGCTGTGAGCCGGGGTGGCCGGACGGCGACGGGGACGGCTGTCCGAACCAGTCGAGACACACGACCAGCGCGTCGTCGTCCGGCTCGGGTCTGCCCCGGTGGTCGGTCAGCGCGCGCAGCACCGCGCCAGGCACGTCCGCCGCCGGCAGCAGGGCCGCCGACGCCACCGCCCGGGCGAGGGCGTGCTCGCCGTACGCCTCGCCGCCCGGCGCCACGACCGCGTGCACCCCGTCGCTGACGAACAGCAGCCGGTCGCCGGGCAGCAGGGTGAGCTCCTGGGCCACGTAGTCGGTCTCCTCGAACATGCCCAGCGGGAGCTGCGCGTCCAGGTCCACCCGGGTGAGCGCGCGGTCGCGCACCAGCAGCAGGTGCGGCGAGCCCGCGTCGACGACCCGCAGGCGCCCGGTGGACAGCTCGATGTCCACCAGGAGCACCGACAGGTGGGCCTCGCCCCCGTAGTGGGCGTGGATGGCCTGGTCCGCCAGGGCCGCCTGGTCCGCGATCGGGACGCCGGCCCGGCGCGCGTTGCGCAGCGCGTTGATGCCCAGACTGGTCAGCAGCGACGCCTCGATGCCCTCGCCCATCCCGTCGGTGACGCACACCGTCAGACGGTCGTCGTCGGCCGCCCAGTCGAAGTTGTCGCCGAACACGGCGTAGGCGGGCTGCAGTTGGGCGCCCAGCGCGTACTCGTCCCGGGCACAGGACCGGGCCGGGAGCAGCTGCCACTGGATCTCGGCCGCCAGTGTCAGCCGGTCCGTGCGGCGCGCACACCGGTACGCGTCGGTGTCGCGCTCGGCGACGAGGATCTCGTGGCCCAGCAGCTGCGCCAGCTCGGTGAGCTCGGTGAGCCGCTCCCGGGCCTGCGTCCCGGGCAGCGTGACCGACAGGACGCCCAGGCGGTCGCCGCGCACGGTCACCGGCAGGTGCGCGAGGACGATCCCGTCGCCGAGCTCCTCGACATGCGGTTCCTGGGCGCCGAAGGCCCGGCCGGGCGCGCTGCCGTGCACGGCGGCCGGCGCCGGGACGCTCGTGCCCGGCGCGCCGCCGAACGGCACGGGCAGCAGCACCGTCAGTCCGTAGTCGGCGAGCCGGAGTTCGACCGCTTGTGCCGCGTAGTGGGCGCGCAGCACCTCGCGCAGCGCGTCGGGCAGCCGGTGCGGTGCCGCGGCGCGCAGCGCGCGTCCCGCGGCGACGAGTCTGTTCACGCGGCCGGTCCCGTCGTCGCCCCACGCCGGGTGCGGGCTGACAGTCGCCTCGATCCCTGCGAGAGTGTCACCGTGATGTCCTCCTCCTCGCGTCCGCAGCCCGACCAGGTGGCGCGTGTGACCTCACAGGCGTCCGAGCTGCTGGAAGTCCTGTGGGGTCGCGCCTCCACGGCGCCGGTCTCCGCGTCCCAGCTGCGCGTGCTGTTCATCCTGGAGCACCACGAGGGCATCAACCTGCGCACGCTCGCCGACTCCCTCGGGTCCACACCGCCGTCCACCAGCCGTCTCTGCGACCGGCTCCAGGCCGTCGGCTTCGTCGAACGCCGGACCGCCGCCGGCAGCCGCCGGGAGCTGGAACTGTTCCTGAGCCGTCGCGGGCGCGCGTTCCTGGCCGACCTCAGGTCCCGCCGGGAGGCGGCGCTGGAGGACGTGCTGGAGCAGATGCCGGCGGTGCAGCGCAGCGCCCTGCTGAGGGGGCTGGAGGCGTTCTGCGCGGCCGCGGCCTCGCAGATCCACGACTCCGACGCCGCTGACGCCCGTACCGCCTGACGGTGTCCCCGCGTGCTCGGGTTCGCCCACAGGCACATCGGTGATCCCTTCCGCATCTGTCCTGCTCACTCTGTTGCCTCGTGTGGACAGTTGTCAAATGACAACTGTCGGGCGGCAGTCGTCCACACCTGCGCTTTTCTCCGGGAGACGGCGGGCCCTGCGCGGCCCGCGGACGGCGGCCGTCAGCCGGCCGAGGTCTGCGGCCCCTGCTGCCGGTCGATGAGCTCCAGGGCCTCGTCCGCCTTCTCCGATATCGGCACCGTGATGCTGACCCCGGTCAGCTCCAGCACCCGGCGCACGGCCGGCCTCGGATTGATCACGTGGACGCTGCCCGGCAGGTTCCGGGCCTCCTGGTAGACCCGCAGGATGATGTTCATCCCGGACGAGTCCATGAACGGGACCCCGGAGAGGTCGATCAGGAAGTGCCGTCGTCCGTGATGGAGCTGGTTGGCCAGATGGGCCTGGAACTCGGTCGCGGTGTCGAGATCCAGGTGGCCCTCGACCGTGACCAGAGCGACGTCCTCACGAGGCAGCGTGACCTCGACGGACAGGGGGTTCTGGGCGATGGACACGTGTTCCTCCGAAAGCTGGCGGTCGGGGCGTCTACCCCGGCGGGCGACTTCGATGCGCCGAGGCGGCGGGCGGGGACGGGCGGGCGCGGCACGGGAAAGTTCCCCATCGTCCTGTCCTGCCCCTTTCCACCTGCGGATCCCCGGCCTGTCGGTGCGCACAGCCGGATACCCCCTGATCGCCACCTCATGCATCGCCCCCGCACACCGTCACCGCGGGGGTCCTACCGCAGACGGATGCCCACGATGCAGGTGTCGTCGTCGGTGTCGGACCTGCTGTAGGTGAGCAGCCGGTCCAGCTGCTGGTCCAGCGTCGGCGGCACGGTGCGGGCCTGGACCAGCAACTGCGTCAGCGACTCCTCCACGGACCGGTCGCGCCGCTCGATGAGCCCGTCCGTGTACATCAGCAGGGTGTCGTCCGCGGCCAGCTGGACCTCCTCCTCCTCGTACACCGTCTCCGGCACGGCACCCAGCAGCATCCCCCTCAGCAGGGGCAGCGGAGCCGCCTGGGCCTCCCGCACCAGCACCGGCGGCAGATGACCCGCCCTGGCCCAGCGCAGGGTGTGCCGGGCGGGGTCGTACAGACCGCACACCGCCGTGGCCGTGATCGAGCCCGTCAGATGGTGCGCGACGATGTTGAGCCACGACAGCAGCTGCCCCGGCCCCGCCCCGGTCACCGCCAGCCCGCGCAGCGCGTTGCGCAGCACCACCATGCTGGTGGCCGCCTCGATGCCGTGCCCGGCCACGTCGCCCACGCACAGCATCACCAGGCCGGAGGGCAGCACGACGGCGTCGTACCAGTCGCCCCCCACCAGGTGCTCCTCCTCGGCCGGCCGGTAGCGGACGGCCACCTGGAGGCCGGGAGCCTCCAGCGGGGCCCGGGTGGGCGGCATGATGGCGTGCTGCAACTGCAGCGCCAGCCGACTGCGCTCGCTCGCGTGCTGCTCGGTCTGCGCCAACTGGTCGCGGGTGGCTGCCAGCGCCACCTCCGTCCAGTGCTGCGACGAGATGTCCTGGTAGGCCCCGCGGACGGCGACCAGCCGACCGTCGGTGTCCAGCACCGGCTCGGCGACGATCCGCATGTGCCGGGTCACCCCGTCCGGCCGTTGCAGCCGGAACGCGGCGGAGGCCGGACGGCGGCGGTGCAGCAGCGTGCGCAGCAGACGGCCCACGATCACCGCGTCGTCGGGGTGCGTGTGCGCCGACAGGTCCTCCAGCCGTACCGGAGGACTCGACAGCGGCCGCCCGTACAGGGCGAACAGCTGCCCGTTCCAGGTGGTCTCGCCGGTGAGCAGGTCCTCCTCGAAACCGCCGATGCGGCCGAGGCGCTGGGCGTTCTGCAGCAGGCTCGCCAACCGCGCCGCCTCGTCCTCGATCCGCCAGATCAGCAGCACGCACGCGCCGTGCCGGCTGATGCTGAGGTCCGCCACGGCCGCCAGCGGCACCTCGCCGACCAGTGCCGTCAGACTCATCCGGCGGGCCCGGAACGGCTCGCCCGTGGCGTGCACGCGCTCGATGCGCTGGAAGAGGTCACCGCCACCGGCGGCCATCGGATAGGCCTCAAGCAGCAGCGCGCCGTTGATCACGGCCCGGGGCCGGCCCGCCGGGTCGAGGAAGCGGTCGTTGACGTGCTGGATGCGGAAGTCGAGGAGCTTGCCCCCGGCGTCGACGTGCGGCACCAGGACCAGGGCGGGGTCGTGCAGGCCGTCCGTCAGGTCCATCAGCTCCGACGCGTCCGGCAGCACGACCGGCTGCCGGCCGGGCCCGCCCACGTGCACGTACGACTGGAGCGTGTGTGCGCACAGCTCCGCCAGCGCCTCCACCTGGCGCATCACCTGGGGCGGCTGCGGGGGGAGCGGGGCCGGCCAGGCGATCTCCAGAATCCCGTGCACGCGTCCCGCGGTCGCGGCGGGCACCGCGACCCGCCCTCCGCCCGGGTGCAGCTGACGCCCCACGGTGGGCAGTCCCGTCCCGCCGAGCGACCCGATCCACTGGGTCGACCCCTCGGCGAGGGCGTGCCGGGCCACGGTCGCCACGTCCGGCGGCACATACCGCCAGCGCTCGGCCTCGCCGGGGGAGAACCCCGCGCTGCCCGCCAGCGTCAGCGAACCGTCGGAGCTCACCGCCCAGATCGCCACCGCCACCGCGCCCAGCGGCCCCAGCGCGTGCTGGAGCAGGGAGTCGGCGACCGCCTGGGTGTCGTGGGCCGCCGCCAGTGCTCCGCTCTCCGCGGCCCGCAGCCGCACGGCGGCCGACCGCTCCGCCGGATCCTCCGTTCCCGCGACGGTGGCCAGGAAGGCCTCGGTGACCTCGGACACCCGGTCCTTGGCCGCCTGGTTGATGACGTCCACCGCGAACTCCAGGGCAGTCGTCCCGGCCTGTTCGGCGAGATCGGACAGCTGCTGCGCCGCCTCGGCCGGTCCACAGCCGAGGCGCTCCACCAGGATGCCCTTGGCGAGTTCGACCAGCGCCCGTCCGTCCGCCTCGGCCTGCGCCGCCCGCACCTCCCGCCGCAGCCGGTCCACGGTGGCGGCGAGCCGGCCCACCGGCGAGGGCGTGGCGCCCTCCGCCCGCGCGTCCGCCTCCGGCGGGCCCGCGTCCTCCCCGGACACGAGCCGGTTCCCGGCCTGCGGGGCGGGGCTCCCCGGCGCGGCGGCCGGTACGGGCAGGGACCGGGCGTCGTCGGGTTCTGTCGGCTGGGCGGGAATGGTCACGGTGTGCGGACTCCTCGGCTGGGAACGCCTGGGCGCGGGTGGGGCAGGACGTCCTCAGACGGTCAGCCAGCGTCGGACGCAGGCCATGAGGTCATGCGTGTCGACGGGCTTGGTGACGTAGTCGCTGGCCCCTGAGGCGAGGCTCTTCTCCCGGTCTCCCGGCATCGCCTTGGCGGTCACCGCGACGATCGGCAGCTCAGCGTACTCGGGCATGCGGCGGATCTCGGCCGTGGCCGTGTACCCGTCCATCTCCGGCATCATCACGTCCATCAGCACCAGCGCGATCTCCGGGTTGTTGCGCAGTGTCTCGATCCCCTCACGGCCGTTCTCGGCGTGCAGCACCCGGACCCCGTGCAGCTCCAGGATCCCGCTGAGCGCGAACAGGTTGCGCGCGTCGTCGTCGACGACGAGGACCGTGCGGCCCACGACGGCGTCGTCGACCGGCGGCGGCCCCTCGGGCTGCGGGTCGTCCGGGCGGACCAGGGCCAGCACGTCCCCCGGCTGCTCGGCGGAGAGATGCAGGGTGATGCGCTCGCGCAGCTCGTCCAGGCTGGACAGGAACTCCATCGGCTTGCCCGCCGCACGGGACTGCAGGCTCCGCTCCTGGGCGAGGTCCGCGCGGTGCCCGCTGTGCACGAGCACCGGCACACCGGTCAGCGCCGAGTCGTCGTGCAGGGCCTCCAGGAACCGGGACGCCTCCGCGTCGGGCATGCCCAGTTCCAGGACGACGCAGTGGCAGGGCTCCGCCGCCAGCGCGCCCGCCGCCTCGTGCGCCCCGACCGCGGTGACGATGTCCACGGGGGCCGCCGGCGTGCCGTCGTCCCGGCCGCGCACCATGTCCGCGACGACGGACTCGGCCACCAGCGTCAGCAGACCGCGGGGCCGCTCCTCCACCACCAGCAGCCGGCGCGGACGCCGCCCGGGAGGACCGAGCGCCACCGGCACGCCCGGGGCGTCGACCGGGATCGCCGCGGGCGACTCCCCGAGGACCCGCTCCACCGGCCGGCCGCCGTCGATGACCTCCTTGAAGTCCCGTCGAGCCACCGGCAGATAGAGCGTGAACGTGCTGCCGCGCCCCGGCGTGCTGTCGACCGTGACCGCACCGCCGAGCAGATGGGCGATCTCCCGGGTGATGGACAGACCCAGGCCCGTGCCGCCGTACTTGCGGCTGGTGGTGCCGTCCGCCTGCTGGAAGGCGCCGAAGATGGTCTCCAGCTGCTGCTCCGGGATGCCGATGCCGGTGTCCTTCACCCGGAACGCCACTACCGTGCCGCCCCGCACCACCCCGCTCGGCACCTCGTCGTCGGAGGCCGGCTCGATGCGCAGCTCCACACCGCCCTCCTCGGTGAACTTCACCGCGTTGGACAGCAGGTTGCGCAGCACCTGCCGCAGCCGCGAGTCGTCGGTCAGCAGGTCGGCCGGGGCGCCGGCGGCCGTGTCGATGGTGAACTCGAGGCTCTTCTGCGACGTCATCGGCCGGAACGTGGCCTCTACGTACTCGATGAGCTGCCGCAGCGAGACCCGCTCCGGCGAGACGTCCATCTTGCCGGCCTCGACCTTCGACAGGTCCAGGATGTCGTTGATCAGCTGCAGCAGGTCCGATCCGGCCGAGTGGATGATGCCCGCGTACTCGACCTGCTTCGGAGTGAGGTTGCGCGAGGGGTTCTGGGCCAGCAACTGGGCCAGGATGAGGAGGCTGTTGAGCGGGGTGCGCAGCTCGTGGCTCATGTTCGCCAGGAACTCCGACTTGTACTTCGAGGCCAGCGACAGCTGCTGCGCCCGCGCCTCCAGCTCCTGCCGGGCCTGCTCGATCTGCAGGTTCTTCGCCTCGATGTCGCGGTTCTGCGCCACCAGCAGGGAGGCCTTCTCCTCCAGTTCGGCGTTGGAGTGCTGCAGCTCCTCCTGCTGGGACTGCAACTCGGCGGAACGGGCCTGCAGTTCGGCGGTGAGCCGCTGCGACTCGTCGAGCAGCTCGTCGGTACGGGCGTTCGCCACGATGGTGTTGACGTTGACGCCGATGGTCACCCGCAGCTGCTCCAGGAAGTCCACGTGCGTCTGCGTGAAGGCGGAGACCGACGCCAGTTCGATGACGCCGAGCACCTGCCCCTCGAAGACGATGGGCAGCAGGAGCAGGGCGCTGGGCTCGGTCTCGCCGAGGCCCGAGGAGACGGTGACGTAGCCGGGCGGCAGCTCGTCCACGGTGATGGTGCGGCGACTGCGGGCGGCCTGCCCCACCAGCGAGCGGCCGAAGGGGATGCGGGTGGGCCGGGTGTCGTCGGCGGGGTAGCCGTAGGCGCCCACGAGCCGCAGCTCGGGCCCTTCGGGGCCCTCCTCGGCCAGGTGGAAGGCGCCGAACTGGGCGGACACCAGCGGCACCAGCTCGTCCATGATCAGCTCGGCGACCACCGGCAGGTCGCGGTGGCCCTGCATCAGGCCGGAGATGCGCGCCAGGTTGGTCTTGAGCCAGTCCTGTTCCTGGTTGGCGCGGGTGGTCTCGCGCAGGGACTCCACCATCGAGTTGATGTTGTCCTTGAGGTCGGCGACCTCGCCGGAGGCCACCACGGTGATCGACCGGGTCAGATCGCCCTCGGCGACGGCGCTGGTGACCTCGGCGATCGCGCGGACCTGGCGGGTCAGGTTGCCGGCCAGTTCGTTGACGTTCTCCGTGAGGCGCTTCCAGGTGCCCGACACGCCCTCCACCTCGGCCTGGCCGCCGAGGCGTCCTTCGGTGCCGACCTCGCGGGCGACGCGGGTGACCTCGTCGGCGAACGCGGAGAGCTGGTCGACCATGGTGTTGATGGTCGTCTTGAGCTCGAGGATCTCGCCGCGGGCGTCGACGTCGATCTTCTTCGACAGGTCGCCGCGGGCCACCGCCGTGGTCACCAGCGCGATGTTGCGGACCTGGCCGGTGAGGTTGTTGGCCATCGAGTTGACGTTGTCGGTCAGGTCCTTCCAGGTGCCGGCCACGTTGGGCACCTGGGCCTGGCCGCCGAGGCGTCCTTCGGTGCCGACCTCGCGGGCGACGCGGGTGACCTCGTCGGCGAACGCGGACAGCGTGTCCACCATGGTGTTGATGACGTCCGCGAGGGCCGCGACCTCGCCCTTGGCCTCGACGGTGATCTTCTGCGACAGGTCGCCGCGGGCCACGGCGGTGGCGACCTGGGCGATGGAGCGCACCTGGCCCGTCAGGTTCGACGCCATCACGTTGACGTTGTCGGTGAGGTCCTTCCAGGTGCCGGACACCCCGCGGACCGTCGCCTGGCCGCCCAGGTTGCCCGCCGTGCCGACCTCGCGGGCGACGCGGGTGACCTCGTCGGCGAAGGCGGAGAGCTGGTCGACCATGGTGTTGATGGTGTTCTTGAGTTCCAGGATCTCGCCGCGGGCGTCGACGGTGATCTTCTGGGAGAGGTCGCCCTTGGCGACCGCGGTCGCCACCTGGGCGACGTTGCGGACCTGGTTGGTGAGGTTTCCGGCCATGAAGTTGACCGAGTCGGTGAGGTCCCGCCAGGTGCCCTTGACCCCCTTGACGTCGGCCTGGCCGCCGAGGCGTCCTTCGGTGCCGACCTCGCGGGCGACGCGGGTGACCTCGTCGGCGAACGCGGAGAGCTGGTCGACCATGGTGTTGATCGTGTTCTTCAGCTCGAGGATCTCGCCGCGGGCGTCGACGGTGATCTTCTGGGAGAGGTCGCCCTTGGCGACCGCCGTCGTCACCTGGGCGACGTTGCGGACCTGGTTGGTGAGGTTTCCGGCCATGAAGTTGACCGAATCGGTGAGGTCCCGCCAGACCCCGGCCACCCCGGGCACCTGGGCCTGGCCGCCGAGGCGCCCTTCGGTGCCGACCTCGCGGGCGACGCGGGTGACCTCGTCGGCGAACGCGGACAGCTGGTCGACCATCGTGTTGACGGTCTCCTTCAGCTGCAGGATCTCGCCCCGGGCCGGCACGTCGATCTTCTGGGAGAGATCGCCCTTCGCGACCGCCGTCGCCACCTGGGCGATGTCCCGCACCTGGGTGGTGAGGTTGCCCGCCATGGCGTTCACGGAGTCCGTCAGATCGGCCCACGTCCCGGACACCCCGGGCACCTCCGCCTGACCGCCGAGGGTGCCCTCGGTGCCGACCTCGCGGGCCACCCGGGTCACCTCGGAGGTGAAGACGGACAACTGGTCGACCATGCCGTTGAAGACGGTGGCGATGTCGCCCATCAGACCGTCGCCGTCGGTGGGCAACCGGGTGCCGAAGTCCCCGTCCCGTACGGCCGTCAGGCCGGCCAGGAGCTGGCGAAGCTCGTGGTCGCCCGGAACCGTGTCCGACGACTCGGTCGCGTTGCTGGTCATGCGTACCCTCGTTCCGCTCCCCAGGAGCCCCCGGGCGGGGACTCGGAACCGGGCCGCCCGGGTGAGCGGCCCCGCATGTCGCGCCTGTGTTTCCGCAGTTCACGGAAGTGTGCGATGAGAGAAATCCGCCGCAGGCTAACCCACGGAAGCGGGCGGAAACAAAGCCTCGCGTCACGTCGTGCACACAGGAATTCCCGATGTCGCACACCATGCATACATGGCGGAAAGGCGGGTACCCGACACAGTTTCGCCCGGGACGGCGCCTTCGCCGTCCCGGGCGATCCCGGAGTGTCCAGGACCCGGTTCCCCGGGCCCGCCTCAGGCGACCTCGGCCCCCAGCAGCCCGGTCCGCAGCCTCTGCATCATGCGGCTGATCAACCGGGACACGTGCATCTGCGAGATGCCGAGCTCCCGGCCGATCTCCGCCTGCGTGCGCTCCTCGACGAACCGCAGATGGATGATCCGCCGTTCCCTGTCGTCCAGCTCGGCGATGAGCGGCGCCAGTGAGTGGAAGTCCTCCACCAGTTCCAGGGCCGGCTCCTCCGTGCCGATGAAGTCGGCCAGCACCGACTCGCCGTCCACGCCGCCGTCGAAGGTCAGGGCCGCGTCCAGGGAGGCGGACGTGTAGCAGTTGGAGGCCTTGCGCGCCTCGATGACCTCCTCCTCGGACAGCGACATCAGCTGGGACAGCTCGCGCGTGGTGGGCATCCGGCCCAGCCGCGTCTGCAACTCCTCCGTCGCCTTCGCCAGTTCGACCCGGGCCTCCTGGAGGCGGCGCGGCACGTGCACCGCCCAGCTCGTGTCGCGGAAGAAGCGCTTGATCTCACCGACGATGTACGGAACGGCGAAGGACGTGAACTCGACCTCACGGGTCAGCTCGAACCGGTCGATGGCCTTGATCAGCCCGATCGTGCCGACCTGGACGATGTCCTCCATCGCGTCGCCGCGGCCCCGGAAGCGGGAGGCCGCGTACCGCACGAGCGACAGGTTCATCTCGATCAGGGTGTTGCGCACGTACTGGTACTCGTGGGTGCCTTCCTCCACGACCGCCAGCCGGTCGAAGAAGCGGCGCGAGAGCTCCCGCGCGTCGCGCGGGCTCACCTGGGCCGGCATGTCGATGAACGGAACCGCCGCGCACGGGTCGTCTGCGCCCGCACGCTCTGCCGTGGCCGTCGCTGCCTCTACCGTCACGGCGTCCATGCCGTTCACTCCGTTCGTGGGGGTGGTCGATGACGGGATGCGTCTGCCCCCGATTCCGCGGGGTATGCCGAGACGTTCCGCACAGCCGCCCGGGCGGCCGGCGCCGTCCGCCGGGCCCGGTCGGCAACGGGCCGCCACGCCCCGAATGCGGCCGCGACGGCAGGGTAGCCGCTGCTCTGGAACGCGAGAAGGGAGCAGCGTGACCACCGACGCAATCTGGTCGTACACGCCGGGCAGTGGGCATGTCGAGGGACAGGATCTGACCGGCTACGCCGTCACGACGGCCGACGGCACTCTCGGGCACGTGGAACGCGAGGCGGACCCGCACGGCATGCGGCACCTGGTCGTCGACACGGGAGTATGGGTGTTCGGCAGGAGCGCCGTCGTCCCGGTCGGCGTGGTGAGCGGGGTCGACACCGAGGCCGGCCAGGTCTCCCTGGCCTGCACGGGGGACGAGGTGAAGGAGGCGCCGCGCTTCCACACCGACAGCGAGACGGCCGATCCCGGATACCTCACCGCCGTGGGCGAGCACTACCGGCGGCAGGCCCCGCGGGGAACGACGCCGGCGTGAGGGAGGACGAACTCGCGCCCGCACGGCCGACGTTCGCGCCTGCGCAGACGCAGACGCAGACGCCGGTGGCGACCGCTGCCGCTGCCCGGGCGCACGCCCGGGCGGTGGTGGAGGCCTGCTGGGACGCCTCGACGGGACCGGCGCACGAGACGGACGTGATCGACCTGCTGCTGGTCGTCTCGGAGCTGGTGACCAACGCCCTGCGGCACGGCGGCGGACTGGCCGGGTTCGAGGCTGTGCCCGTCCCCGACGGGATCCGGCTGGCCGTGCGCGATCACAGCGACGAGGTCCCGTCCGGCGTGGGCGGTCCCGCCCCGCCGCCGGCCGGTGGGGCCGCCGGCGGCTACGGCTGGCCGCTGGTGCTCCGGCTGGCCCGCGGGATCGACATCGAGAAGGAGCCCGGGGGCGGCAAGACGATCAGGGTGTTCGTACCGGTCCGCACGGGCGACAAGCCGATCTGACGGCCCGCGGGAACCGCAGGGGAGACCGCCTCACCAGGGCAGGAAGACGTGGACGTCCTTGCCCTCGCCCCGACCCGCCTCGTTCGGCACCACGCTGACCTGACTGCAGAGCGTGTCCACCAGATACCAGCCGATGCCCCCGCCGCCGGTGTCGGGATGAAAGGGCCGCGGGGTCGGCGGCGTGCTGCTGGTGTCGTGCACCGTGACGTGCACCCCGTCGAACGTGCGCCGCAGATGCAGCTCGAAGGGACCCGGCGCGTACTGGACCGCGTTGGCCGCCAGCTCCGTGACGATCAGCACGATGTCGTGCCAGCACTCCGACGCCGTGGGCGGCGAGGCCCGCGCCAGCTCCCGGAGGAACTCCTCCGTGGCCAGACGCGCACCCGTCACGTCCTGCGGTTCACCCGTGAAGCGGGCCGTACGGCCCGGAATCGCCCAGGAGGACAATGCGTCATTACCCCGCGGTTCGGCTGCCATGTCGTCAGTACGGCCCCGCAGCGTCCGGGGGCCGTCGTCCTTTCTCGTACGGTTCTCTGGCGTCGCCCTCTCTGGGTTCCCGAGGACTCGCAGGTTACGCGCTCGGATGCCGGCGGCATACGGCCCCGGGCACGGTACGAGCGGCGCGGCCCTGCGGCCGCGCGGCGTGGCCGCCCGGCCCGGCTCACCGGAAGACGTCGTCCGCGTCGTCCCAGCTCAGGACCTCCTCCTGCGGGCTCTGCCGGGGCAGCCGGGCCCGCGCCTGGTACATCGCCTCGATCTCCGCCGCGTAGTGCGCCACGATCGAGTCGCGGCGCAGTTTCATCGAGGGCGTCAGCAGCCCGTTGGCCTGGTCGAACGCCTGCGGCAGTATGCGGAACGCCCGGATCGACTCCGAGCGCGACACCGAGCTGTTGGCGGCCGCCACGGCCCGTCCGATCTCCTCGCGCAGGGCGTTCTCCTCGCGCGCCTCCCGGCTCTGCGGGTCGCCGTGCAGCGCCAGACTTCCCCGCCAGTGCGCCAGGAAATCCGGGTCCAGCGTGATCAGTGCGCCCACGCAGGGCCGGTTGTCGCCCACCACCACGGCCTGGTGGACCAGGGGATGCATGCGCAGCCGCTGCTCGAGCGCCGTCGGCGCCACGCTTTTGCCGCTGCTGGTGATGATGACGTCCTTCTTGCGGCCGGTGATCGTGAGGTAGCCGTCGGAGTCCAGGAAACCGAGGTCGCCGGTGGCCAGCCAGCCGCCCGCCAGGGCGGCCCGCGTCGCGGCGTCGTCGTTGACGTAGCCCTGGAACACCGACGGGCCGCGCACCAGGATCTCCCCGTCGTTCGCCACCCGGATGTCGACGCCCGGCAGGGGCTGTCCGACGGTGCCCGACTTCTCCCGGCCGAGCGGCTGCATGGTGATCCCGCCGGCGGTCTCCGTCAGGCCGTACCCGTCGTGCACATAGATGCCGATGCCCTCGTAGAACAGGGACAGGTCCCGGTGCAGCGGGGAGCCGCCCGACGTGCCGCGGTGGACCCGGCCGCCGAGCGCGGCCCGGAGTCTGCGGTACACCGTCCGTTCGAACAGGGCGTGCTGGAGCCGCAGGTCGAGGCCGGGCCCGGAGCCGCGGCCCAGCCGCTGCCGTTCGACGGCGGCCGCGAAGTCGCGGGCCGTCTCCGCCGCCCGTTCGAACAGGGCGCCGCGCCCCGCCTCCTGGGCCGCCCGCAGGAAGTTCTTGTAGATCTTCTCGAACACCGAGGGGACGGCGTACAGATACGTCGGCCTGAAGGTGCGCAGCGACTCCGCGAGCGCGTCCGCGCCTATGTCGGGCTGGTGGCCCATCACGATGCCGCCGCGCAGGCACAGCCCCTGGATCATCAGCCCGTACACGTGGGAGAACGGCAGGAAGGCGAGCACGCTGGCCTGCCGGCCCGCGGGCGCGGCGGTGTGCCCCCAGCCGTCCAGCAGGGTGTCACAGGGGCTGGCCAGGCTGCGGTGGCTCAGCGCGCAGCCCAGCGCCCGGCCCGAGGTGCCGGAGGTGTAGGCGATCACCGCGGTCGAGTCGGGCAGCACGATCCTGCGCAGCGAGTTCACCGTGGTGATGGACACCCGCTCGCCGCGCCGGGTGAGCTCGTCGAGGGCTCCGGCGTCCAACTGCCACACGTGCCGCAACGCCGGCAGGGCCGCGCACACCGATCCGACGGTCATCACGCTCTGTTCGTCCTCGACGACCACGCCGACGCAGTCGGCGTCCCGCAGGATCCACTCGACCTGCTCGCGCGAGGACGTCGGATAGACGGGGACGACCTCGGCGCCCACCGCCCACAGGGCGTGGCACAGCACGGTCCACTCGTACCGGGTGCGCGCCATGATCGCGACGCGGTGCCCGGGGGAGATGCCGGACGCCACGAACCCCTTCGCGAGATCCACCACCTCGTCCCGCAGCTCGACGGCGGTGACCTCCTCCCAGGCGTCGAGGGCCGGGTCCGCACGGCGGGAGAGCACCGCGAGTGTCGGAGTACGGGCGGCGGTGTCGAAGACGGTGTCGGCGAGGCCCCCGGTCAGGGGCGGGGCGGCTGGGGGAGCGAGAGCGAAGTCGCGCATGCGCTGCTCCTGACGTGTACGGGCTGTGACTCCGCCGACGGGAACTGTTATCGACGGTGGTCGAATCTAGCCCAGGTGAGACCGCTTGTGGCCTGGAACGAATAAGTAATCCGCGTTGATGATCTCGACCTGTCGGTGCGCGGAGCGCCGGTCCGCACCGGCCGCCGGAGCCGCACCGTCCGGTTGCGCTCTCGGACGCCCTCAGGCCTGGGTGTGGCGCACGCAGGCGGCGACCACCTCGCGCAGACTGCCCGTGCGCTCCCACACCTCGCGCTGGACGTGCGCGCCGTTGCCCCGCCGCAGCAGCCCGGCGCACGAAGCGCGGGCCCGCTCCAGGTCCCCGGCGTCCGCCAGCGCGTCCTCCACGTGTTCCAGCAGGGCCCCGACGACCGTCTCGGCGGGAGCGCGCCGCATGGTCGCCGGATGCAGGAGGTCGCCCGTCAGCCCCGAGCGGGCCGCCCGCCAGCCGGCCATCCGCAGCAGGCTCACACTGTGGTCCACCGGCCCCCGGCCGGCCTCCAGGTCCCGGGCGGCCGTCTCGACGAGCCCGCGCACCAGCGTGGCGATCAGCACCGCGGTGTCCGCGTGCAGACAGACGTCCGACACGCGCACCTCCACCGTCGGATAACGCGCCGACAGCCGGGCGTCGAAATAGACCATGCCCTCGTCGAGGATCGTGCCCGTGGCCACCATGTCCGCCACCCGCCGGTGGTAGCGCTCCGCCGAACCGAACAGCTCGGTCGGGCCGGCCGACGGCCAGCGCTGCCACACCCGGCTGCGATAGCTGCTGTATCCCGTCTCCCGGCCCTGCCAGAAGGGCGAGTTGGCGCTCAGTGCCATCAGCACCGACAGCCAGGGGCGGATGCGGTCGACGACCGCGACGCCCTCCTCGTCCGAGCCGACGGACACATGGACGTGGCAACCGCACACCATCTGCTCCTGCGTGGCGATGCCGAACTGCTCCGCCATCCACTGGTAGCGCTCGTTCATGCTGATGGAAGGGCGCACCGGCAGCGGTGACGTGGCCAGCGCCGCCACCGCGCAGCCGGCCGCCCGGGCGTGCCGGGCCGCCTCCCCCCGTATCCGCACGATCTCCGCGCCGAGCTCGTCCATCCCCGACTGGGGATGGGTGGCGAACTCGAGCATCTGGTTGTGCAGTTCCTTCTCGAAGACGTCGTCCTTGCCGTCCTCGCACCGCGCGGCGCGGGCGAGGACGGCGGCGGACAGTGCCTGCGGTTCGCCGGTCTCCGGGTCGACCAGGAGGAGTTCCTCCTCCACTCCCACGGTGCGCACGCGACGTCAGCCCTTCTCTGGTGGGTGGTACGCACCCGACTGCCCCGTCCGGCCCCCTTCACACGGACGACGGAGCCATCCAGACCGTCGCGAGCGGGGGCAACGTCAGCCTGAGCTCTCCGTCGCGCACGGCGACGGCACCGGGCAGGCCGACGACGCCGCTGCCGCCGTAGCGCTCGGCGTCGGTGTTGAGCACCTCACGCCAGGCCGGGACGCCGGCGGGGACCACGAGACGGTAGTCGTGGCGCACCACCGGGGAGAAGTTGCTGACGGCCAGGAGCGGCGCACCGTGCGCGTCGTGCCGCAGGAACGCGAAGACGTTGTCCTCCGCGGCGTCCCCCAGCACCCACCGGAAGCCGGCGGGGTCGGTGTCGCGCTCCCAGAGGGCGGGAGTGGCCCGGTACACGGAGTTGAGGTCGCGGACCAGGTCCTGCACGCCCCGGTGGTCGCCCGCCGACGCGTACCCGGCGTCGAGCAGCCACCACTCGGGGCCGTGCGCCTCGGACCACTCGGCGCCCTGCGCGAACTCCTGCCCCATGAAGAGGAGTTGCTTGCCCGGATGCGCCCACATGAAGCCCAGGTAGGCACGGTGGTTGGCGCGCCGCTGCCACCAGTCGCCCGGCATCTTGGAGACCAGTGCCTGCTTGCCGTGCACCACCTCGTCGTGCGAGATGGGCAGCACGTAGTTCTCGCTGTAGGCGTACACCATCGAGAAGGTCATCTCGTTGTGGTGGTACTTGCGGTGCACCGGCTCCTTGCCGATGTACTGCAGCGAGTCGTGCATCCAGCCCATGTTCCACTTCAGCCCGAAGCCCAGGCCTGCGCTGTCCGTCGGCCGGGTCACGCCGTCCCAGGCGGTGGACTCCTCGGCGATCGTCACGACGCCCGGGTTGCGGCGGTACACCGTCGCGTTCATCTCCTGCAGGAACGCCATGGCGGCCAGGTCCTCGCGGCCGCCGAACACGTTCGGCGTCCACTGTCCGGAGTCGCGCGAGTAGTCCAGGTAGAGCATGGAGGCGACGGCGTCCACCCGCAGGCCGTCGACGTGGAACTCCTCGCACCAGTAGGTGGCGTTCGCCACCAGGAAGTTGCGCACCTCGGTCCGGCCGAAGTCGAACTCGTAAGTCCCCCAGTCCGGATGCTCGGCCCGACGGGAGTCGCCGGGCTCGTACAGCGGCTCCCCGTCGAAGCGGCCGAGCGCCCAGTCGTCCTTGGGGAAGTGCGCGGGCACCCAGTCCACGATCACGCCGATGCCGGCCCGGTGCAGCGCGTCCACCAGGTACTTGAAGTCGTCCGGCGTGCCGAGCCGGGCGGTCGGCGCGTAGAAGCCGGTGACCTGGTAACCCCAGGAACCCGAGAACGGATGCTGCGCGACGGGCATCAGCTCCACATGCGTGAAGCCCAGGTCGCGGACATACGCGGGCAGCTCCCGCGCCAGCTCCCGGTACGTCAGGCCCGGCCGCCAGGACGGCAGATGGACCTCGTACACGGAGAACGGGGCGACGTGCACGGGAACGTCGCCCCGGTGCGCCATCCACTCCTCGTCCGACCACTCGTAGTGCGAGGTGTGCACGATCGACGCGGTGTCCGGCGGCACCTCGGCACGCCGGGCCATCGGGTCCGCCTTGAGGAACCGGTCGCCGTGGCGCGAGGTGATCTCGAACTTGTACCGGGCGCCCTCACCGATCCCCGGCAGGAACAGCTCCCACACCCCGGACGAGCCGAGGGACCGCATGGGGAAGGCCGTCCCGTCCCAGAAGCAGAAGTCCCCGGCGATCCGCACCCCCTGCGCGTTGGGCGCCCATACGGTGAACCGGGTCCCGAGCACACCCTCGTGGGCCATCGGCTCGGCGCCGAGCGCCTTCCACAGCTCCTCGTGCCGCCCCTCCCGGATCAGATGCAGATCGAGATCGCCCAGGGCCGGCAGGAACCGGTACGGATCGTCCACCTTGTGCTCGGCGCCCTCGTACGACACCAGCAGCGTGTACGCGGGCACGGCGTCGAGCGGCAGCACGACCGCGAAGAGGCCGTCGCCCTCCGAGACCAGCGGGGTGGGATCACCGTCGATCACCACGCTCACGGCGTCGGCGAAGGGCCGCAGCGCCCGGAACAGGACCCCGCCCGGCACCTGGCGCGCGCCGAGCAGCGCGTGCGGATCGTGGTGAGCGCCACAGAGCAGCCGTCCGCGGTCGCCCGCGTCGAGCGCGGGCGCCGTACGCGGGCGGGGACCGGCCGACTCGGGCGGAGAGGTGTCACGCAGGGCCACAGGGGTCAGCCTCCTCGGACGGCGAGTCGTTCGATCGCCGCCATGGGTACGGGCAGCCAGTCGGGACGGTTACGGGCCTCGTACAGCACTTCGTACACGGCTCGGTCCGTCTCGTAGGCACGCAGCAGGGCATGTTTCTTACGGGGGTCCCAGCCCGCGCGGGCCGCATAGCCCGCGCAGTAGGCCTCCCGGCAACGCCGGGCCCACTCCGGCCGCCACGGGCGGCGCTGGCGGGCGGCGTAGTCGAAGGAGCGCAGCATTCCGGCGATGTCCCGGACCGGCGAGTGGGCGCTGCGCCGCTCGGCCAGCGGACGGGACGGCTCGCCCTCGAAGTCGATGACGAACCAGTCGCGTCCGGCGCGCAGGACCTGTCCGAGGTGCAGGTCGCCGTGGATGCGCTGGGCGGGCGGCCCCGCGTCGCACGCCGAGAGGGCGCCGAACGCGGTGATGAGACCCGGCACGAACGGCCGCAGCGCCGGCACATGGTGCGCGGCCGCCTCCAGCCGCTCGGTCATCGCGGCCGCCGTGCGCCCGTCCTCTGCGTCCGGACCGGCCGGAAGGGCCGCGGCGAGCGCCAGATGGACGTCCGCCGTGGCCCGCCCCAGCTCCTCGGCCTCCGCCGTGAAGTCCTCGCCGCGGGAGAGCGCGCGCAGCGCCAGCGTCCAGCCGTCCGAGGCGTCGGGCAGGAACGGCTGCAGCACGCCGAGCGTCGCCTCCTGCGGATGGGTCGTCCGGAACCAGGCCACGGGGGCGGGCACCCGCCCGCACCCCTGTCCGGCCAGCGCGACCGGCACCTCCAGATCGGGGTTCACCCCGGGCTGGATGCGCCGGAAGATCTTCAGGATGAACGCGTCCCCGTACACCAGGGAGGTGTTGGACTGCTCGGCCTCAAGCAGGCGCGGCGCGAGCCCCGGGGGAAGCGACACGGACGGGTCCGACTCGAACGACAACGGGCCGAGAGTGCCGGGATGCCGCATCCGCTCCAGGAGAAGATGCGCCGACCGCGGGTCCTGGAGCGCGTCATGGACGGTCAGCCCGGCCAGCGGCCCCTCCTCCACCCTGCCGATCAGCGCCCGTCCCAGCCGCGGCGACAGATGCTCCTGGATGCCGAGGAGCAGCTGGTAGCAGTCGCCGGCCGGGGGGGTGCCCCCGGGGGTGGGGACGCCCGACTGGCCGGCGTGCACGAGCAGATGCAGACAGCCCGGGTACAGCTCGGTCATGGACAGCATGCGCAGGTCGGTGAGCGGGCGGTCCTTGCCGGCGAACCAGCGCTGCCGGGGCAGCCACTCGTGCAGCAGCGCGCCGAGCGGCCCCGCGGAACGGGTGCCGCTCGCGGTGTCCGGGCGCAGGGTTGCGGTCTTCGCGGTCTTCGTCACGGTGACCCATCCTTTCGTCGGCGCACGCTCACGGGCGGCGGCCGGTCCGGGACGCGGCTCTGGTGAGCCGGAACCAGTAGAAGCCGTGGCCGGCGAGGGTGAGGAGGTAGGGGAGTTCGCCGACGGGTGGGAAGCGGACGCCGCCGAAGAGTTCGACGGGGTAGCGGCCGTGGAAGCGGCTGAGGTCGAGTTCGGTGGGCTGGGCGAAGCGGGAGAAGTTGTGGACGCACAGGACGAGGTCGTCCTCGTGTTCGCGCAGGAAGGCGAGGACGGCGGGGTTGGAGGAGGGGAGTTCGGTGTAGGTGCCGAGGCCGAAGGCGGGGTTCTGTTTGCGGATCTCGATCATGCGGCGGGTCCAGTGCAGGAGCGAGGAGGGCGACGACATGGACGCCTCGACGTTGGTGACCTGGTAGCCGTAGACGGGGTCCATGATGGTGGGCAGGGAGAGGCGGCCGGGGTCGCAGGAGGAGAATCCGGCGTTGCGGTCGGGGGTCCACTGCATGGGGGTGCGGACGGCGTCGCGGTCGCCGAGCCAGATGTTGTCGCCCATGCCGATCTCGTCGCCGTAGTAGAGGATCGGGGAGCCGGGGAGGGAGAGCAGGAGGGCGGTGAAGAGCTCGATCTGGTTGCGGTCGTTGTCGAGGAGGGGTGCGAGGCGGCGGCGGATGCCGATGTTGGCGCGCATACGCGGGTCTTTCGCGTATTCGGCGTACATGTAGTCGCGTTCTTCGTCGGTGACCATTTCGAGGGTGAGCTCGTCGTGGTTGCGCAGGAAGATGCCCCATTGGCAGCTGGCGGGGATGGCGGGGGTCTTGGCGAGGATCTCGGAGACGGGGTAGCGGGATTCCCGGCGGACGGCCATGAAGATGCGGGGCATGACGGGGAAGTGGAACGCCATGTGGCATTCGTCGCCGCCTGAGGCGTAGTCGCCGAAGTAGTCGACGACGTCCTCGGGCCATTGGTTGGCCTCGGCCAGGATCACCGTGTCCGGATAGTGCGCGTCGATGTCACGGCGCACCCGCTTGAGGAATTGGTGGGTCGCGGGCAGGTTCTCGCAGTTGGTGCCGTCGGCCGCGTAGAGATAGGGCACGGCGTCGAGGCGGAAGCCGTCGATGCCCAGGTCCAGCCAGAACCGCAGGGCGGCCAGGATCTCTTCCTGGACGGCGGGGTTCTCGTAGTTGAGGTCGGGCTGGTGGGCGAAGAAGCGGTGGAAGAAGTACTGCTTGCGGACGGGGTCGAAGGTCCAGTTGGAGACTTCGGTGTCGACGAAGATGATGCGGGCGTCGGCGTACTGCTTGTCGTCGTCGGCCCACATGTAGTAGTCGCCGTAGGGTCCGTCGGGGTTGTTCCTGGACTCCTGGAACCACGGGTGCTGGTCGCTGGTGTGGTTCATGACGAAGTCGATGATGACGCGCATGCCGCGTTGGTGGGCGGCGTCGACGAATTCGACGAAGTCGGCGAGGTCGCCGAATTCGGGGAGGACGGCGGTGTAGTCGGAGACGTCGTATCCGCCGTCGCGCAGGGGGGATTTGAAGAAGGGCGGGAGCCAGAGGCAGTCGACGCCGAGCCATTGCAGGTAGTCGAGTTTGGCGGTGATGCCTTTGAGGTCGCCGATGCCGTCGCCGTTGCTGTCCTGGAAGGAGCGGACGAGGACCTCGTAGAACACGGCGCGTTTGAACCACTCGGGATCGCGGTCCTTGGCGGGCGTGTCCTCGAAGGTGTCCGGAACGGGAGAGTTGACGGTCATGGCGGTCTGGGGCCTCCGATCGGCGGGGTGGGTCACCGGACGTGGAACACGTGGGCAGGGGTCCGACCGGGCTCCAGGCGCACGTAGTTCGTCCTGCCCCAGGCGTAGGTGTCACCGGTCAGTTCGTCGCGTACGGTCAGGGCCGCGTCGTGTTCCACGCCGAGTTGCGGCATGTCCAACGAGACCGTGGCCTCCTGGGTGTGGTGGGGGTCGAGGTTGACGACCACCAGAACCGTGTTCGATCCCTCGCGCTTGCTGTAGGCGATCACGGAGGGGTTGTCCGTGCCGTGGAACCGGAGGTTGCGCAGTCGGTGCAGGGCGGGGTTGGCGCGTCGGATGTCGTTGAGGCGGGTGATGAGGGGGGCGATGGTGCGGCCCTCGCGTTCGGCGGTGTCCCAGTCGCGGGGGGTGAGCTGGTATTTCTCGGAGTCGAGGTATTCCTCGCCGCCCTCGCGCAGGGGGGTGTTCTCGCAGAGTTCGTAGCCGCTGTAGATGCCCCAGGTGGGCGAGAGGGTGGCGGCGAGGACGGCGCGGGCCTCGAAGGCGGCCCGGCCGCCGTGCTGGAGGTGGGCGGGCAGGATGTCGGGGGTGTTGGCGAAGAAGTTGGGCCGCATGTACGAGGCGGCCTGCCCGGACAGCTCGGTGAGGTAGTCGGTCAGCTCGTCCTTGGTGGTACGCCAGGTGAAGTAGGTGTAGGACTGCTGGAAGCCGATCTGGGCGAGGGTGTGCATCATCGCGGGCCGGGTGAACGCCTCGGCCAGGAAGATCACGTCGGGGTCGGTGCGGTTGACCTCGGCGATGACGCGTTCCCAGAACACCACGGGTTTGGTGTGGGGGTTGTCGACGCGGAAGATCCGCACGCCGTGGCCGGTCCAGTGCCGCAGCAGGCGCACGGTCTCGGCGATGAGGCCCTTCATGTCGGCGTCGAAGGCGACGGGGTAGATGTCCTGGTACTTCTTCGGCGGGTTCTCGGCGTGGGCGATGGTGCCGTCGGGGCGGTGGTGGAACCACTCGGGGTGTTTGTGGACCCAGGGGTGGTCGGGGGAGCACTGCAGGGCGAAGTCGAGGGCGATCTCCAGGCCGAGGGAGCGGGCCCGCTCCACGAACCAGGTGAAGTCCTCCAGGGTGCCCAGTGCGGGGTGGACGGCGTCGTGGCCGCCTTCGGGGGAGCCGATCGCCCAGGGCACGCCGACGTCGTCGGGCCGTGGGTCGAGGGTGTTGTTGCGGCCTTTGCGGAAGGTGGCGCCGATGGGGTGGATCGGGGGGAGGTAGACGACGTCGAAGCCCATCGCGGCGATCGCGGGGAGTCTGCGGGCGGCGGTGCGGAAGGTGCCGTGCGGCTGCTGCGGGGTGCCCTCGGAGCGGGGGAAGAACTCGTACCAGGAGCCGTACAGGGCCCGTTCGCGTTCCACCAGCAGGGGCAGCGCTTCCGACGCGGTCACCAGCTCCCGCAGCGGAAACCGCGCCAGCACGGCGTCCACCTCCGGCGTCAACGCCGCGGCATGGCGCTCGGCCACCGAGGCCGAGTCGTCGAGCAGCTTCTTCGCCGTCTCCCGCAGCAGGGTGCGCTGCGGACCGCGCGGGGCCCGGGCGGCCGCCTTCTCGTGGAGCAGGCCGCCCTCCTCCAGGACCAGCCCCGGGTCGATCCCCGCCGGGATCTTGATCTCGGCGGCGCGGCGCCAGGTGGTGATCGGGTCGCTCCAGGCCTCGACGGTGAAGGTCCAGCGGCCCATCGCCTCCAGGGTCACGTCCGCGCCCCAGCGGTCGCTGCCGGGGGCGAGCTCCCGCATCGGAGTCCAGGACCCACGACCGCCCTCCGGGCTCTTGAGGACCACGTTGGCGCCGATGGCGTCGTGACCCTCGCGGAACACCGTCGCGGAGATCCGCACCGTCTCACCGACCACGGCTTTCGCCGGCCGTCTGCCGCACTCCACACGCGGTTCGACGTCCCGCACCGGGATCCGGCCGATCGCCCTGGTGGACTTCACCTCTGTACCTCCGCTGACTGAAAATGGCTTTGCCCGCCCGGTGTTGGGCGAGGGACCTGCACCGCCGCGGGCGGCTACGTCTCCGCGGGCAGGCAGGGGAGGGGACGCGTCACGGTGAGCCGTGCGGCGCCGTTCCTCAGGTTCGCGCCCCGGCGCTCGCGGTGGCGGGCGGCCGTGCCGGCGCGCAGGTACTGCTCCGCGGCGTCCGCGGCCTCCCGGGCGCACCGCTTGCCCATCAGCACGCACAGCGTGTACCCGCAGTCCTCGAAGGCGGCCCGCGCCGTGCGGTCCTCGGGATGCGCGAGCATGGCCCGCTCCCAGGACCGGAAACTGCGCAGGGTTCTGGCGACTTCGGTCTTCGCTGGTTGCAGCATCGCGCTGTTCACCTTCCGGGAGTTCACGAGGTACGCCGCTCGAGACGAGCGGGTCGGCCCTTTCCGCAGAGGTGCGAAAACGTCCAACCTCCCGAGGCCTTCACTTATGGTGCACGGCGCATCACCCAACGTCCTGTTGGATCTTGATTGTGGTGTGCTCGTGTTGCACGAATGGCGTAGCAGTCCCACTGTGGTTGTGACTCTGAAGCGATTACCGCTCACGCTTCGTGTCGGTGGCCCGCCCGTCGGGCCGGCAGAAGCGGAGCCTCGCCGGTGAGGAGCGAACGAGATGAAGACCGCAGTCCCCTGCTACTACCACCTCGATGTGGACGTCAGCCCGGAACGCGTAGGACAGGTCAGGCGCATCCTGGCCGCACACCTGAACCACTGGGACCTCCAGACGCTCGTCGAGCCCGTCTGCCGCGGCGCAGGGATGCTGCTCGAGGCCATCGACGAGCACGCCACGGACAAGCACACGTCGATCGAGATGTGGTGGAACGGCCAGCATCTGATCACGGCCCTCGGGGGCGACGACCGTCATCTGCGCCCCGATCAGCACCTGCGGGCCTGTCTGGAGCGCATCGCCGCGATGAGCGACGGCTGGGGCTGCTGCTCCACCGGCACCGGCAGCAAGGTCATCTGGTTCTCCCAGCGGGCCCGCTCGGGCGAGCGCAAGCCGCTGGTGCCGACCGCGCCGGCGCCGAACCTGCGCGAAGGGCGCACGGTGCCCCGCGCGCTGCCGGTGGCCGTCGTGGCCGCCCCGGCCGCCGAGGAAGCGCGCGTTCTGGTGGGGGCCCGATGACGTCACGGCGCCGTCGGACGGATCGCCGTGCAGGGGTGCCCGCCTGGAGCGGGCACCCTTACCCGCTGGGCGCCGACTTCGACGGCCAGGGGACCAACTTCGCACTCTTCAGCGAGGTCGCCGACCGCGTCGACCTCGTTCTCGTGGACGACGACGGCACCGCCCGCGAGGTCCCGCTGACCGAGGTCGACGGCTTCGTCTGGCACGCGTACCTGCCCGGCGTCGGCCCCGGGCAGCGATACGGCTACCGGGTGCACGGGCCGTGGAACCCCTCCTGCGGCCACCGGTGCAACCCGGCGAAGCTGCTCCTCGACCCCTACGCGCGGGCCGTCGACGGCCAGATCGACAACGACGCCTCGCTGTTCGAACGGGCCGGCGACCGTCCCGACCCGGCGGACAGCTCCGGTCACACGCTGCTGGGCGTGGTCACCGATCCCGCGTTCGACTGGGGCGACGACGCGCCGCCGCGCCGTCCGTACGCCGACACCGTGATCTACGAGGCCCACGTGCGCGGTCTGACCCGGACCCACCCCGACGTCCCGCCCGCACTGCGCGGCACCTATGCCGGACTCGCCCACCCCGCCGTGACCGGACACCTGACCTCGCTCGGCGTGACGGCGATCGAGCTGATGCCCGTGCACCAGTACGTGCAGGACGGCGTGCTGCGGGACCGGGGCGTGTCCAACTACTGGGGTTACAACACCATCGGCTTCTTCGCCCCGCACAACGACTACGCCGCTCACGGCGCCCGCGGCCGGCAGGTCGACGAGTTCAAGTCCATGGTCAAGGCGCTGCACGCCGCGGGGCTCGAGGTGATCCTCGACGTGGTCTACAACCACACGGCCGAGGGCAACGAGCAGGGCCCCACGCTCTCCTTCCGCGGCATCGACAACGCCTCCTACTACCGGCTCGTGGACAGCGACTGGGCGCACTACTACGACACCACCGGCACCGGCAACAGCCTGCTCATGCGACACCCGCACGTGCTCCAACTGATCATGGACTCGCTGCGCTACTGGGTCACGGAGATGCACGTCGACGGCTTCCGCTTCGACCTCGCGGCCACGCTGGCCCGGCAGTTCCACGAGGTGGACCGGCTCTCGGCGTTCTTCGACCTCATCCAGCAGGACCCGGTGATCAGTCGCGTCAAGCTCATCGCCGAGCCGTGGGACGTCGGCGAGGGCGGCTACCAGGTGGGCAACTTCCCGCCCCTGTGGTCGGAGTGGAACGGCCGCTACCGTGACGCCGTCCGCGACTTCTGGCGCGCCGAGCCGGGCTCGCTGGGCGAGTTCGCCTCCCGCCTGACCGGCTCCTCCGACCTCTACGCCCACAGCAGGCGCCGCCCCCGCGCCAGCGTCAACTTCGTCACCGCGCACGACGGTTTCACCCTGCGCGACCTGGTCTCGTACAACGACAAGCACAACGAGGCCAACGGCGAGGACAACCGCGACGGCGAGAGCGACAACCGCTCCTGGAACTGCGGCGTCGAGGGGCCCACGGAGCGCCCCGGGGTCCTCGCCCTGCGGGCCCGGCAGCAGCGCAACCTGCTCGCCACGCTGCTGCTGTCGCAGGGCATTCCGATGCTCTCCCACGGCGACGAGCTCGGCCGCACCCAGGGCGGCAACAACAACGCCTACTGCCAGGACGGCGAAGTGTCCTGGATCGACTGGCGGTTGTCCGGCGAGCAGCAGGCCCTGACCGGCTTCTGCCGGCGTCTGATCGCCCTGCGCGCCGGTCACCCCGGCTTGCGGCGGCGGCGCTTCTTCCGCGGCGAGACGGTCACGCACGCGGGGCAGCCGCTGCCCGACCTGGTCTGGCTTCGGCCCGACGCGGGCGAGATGACGGACCGCGACTGGCTGCGCCCCGACGCGCACAGCGTCGGCGTCTTCCTCAACGGCGACGCCATCGCCGAACCCGGTCCGCGCGGGGGGCCCGTCGTGGACGACTCGTTCCTGCTGCTGTTCAACAGCTACTGGGAGCCGGTCGCCTTCCGGCTGCCCGACGCCGCCTACGGCGAACGCTGGACGGTGTGCGTCGACACCGCGGAACCGGACGGCGGTCCGGACGAGACGGAGTACAAGGCGGGCGCGGAGGTCACGCTGGAGGCCCGCAGTCTCCTCGTGCTGGCCCGGCCCCCGCGACGCCCGTAGCGGGCCCCCTCGGGACGGGTGGGGCTCAGCGTTCGCGGCGCGAAGTGACCGTGAACTGGGCCCCGTCCGGGTCCCGCAACACCGCTTCGTCGGCGTTCTCGAGCAGGACCGAGCCGCCGTGCTTCTCCGCGGCGCGCGCGCAGGCCGGCACGTCCGCCACGGCGAAGTGGACCTGCCAGTGCGGGCGGATCGTCGGGTCCGGCGCCGCCTCCAGGGCGCCGGACTCGATCCGGGCGACGACGTCGCCGCGGTTGCGCAGCCAGACCTCGCCGGACTCGTAGTGGACCTCGCAGGCGCCGGGGCGGTCGGTGGCCCAGTCGAGGATCTCGCCGTAGAAGATGGCGGAGTCGAAGGCGTCGCGCGTGTGCAGCCTGATGAAGGCGGGCGCCGCCTGCCGCCACGCCTCCCAGTTGCCGATCAGCTCGCCCTCCCAGATGCCGAAGGTGGCGCCGTCCCGGTCGGCCAGCAGCGCCGCCCGGCCCGGCGGGAGCGAGATGGGCCCCACGGCCACCGTGCCGCCCCGCTCACGGGCCCGGGAGGCGGCTTCGTCCGCGCTGGGCACCGCGAAGTACGGCGTCCACGCGACCGCCATCTGCCACATCGAGGCGACCGCCGCGATCCCCGCGACCGGCACGCCGCCGACCAGGGCGGTGCGGAAGTGGTCGCCCAGCGTGCCCCGGAGCCACTTCCAGCCCAGCACCGCGCTGTAGAACTCCTGGGTGGCCTCGAGGTCACGGCTGGTCAGGCTCACCCAGCAGGGCGCGCCGAACACGGAGTGCGTGGAGAGGGCTCCCCGGGCACCGGGGGAGGATGTCGGACGACGGTTCATGGCGCTCGCGTTCCTGGTCTCTCGGCGGGCGGGTCTCCCGGCGGGCGGGATATGCCACCAGTGTCCGGCCGACCCGGCCCGGGCCGCCTGCCGAGCGGCCCGATGGCACGATGGGGTGATGGGACGAGTACCGCGCACATCCCGTGACGAAACGGCCCGGATCTTCGCGCTTCAGGAGGAGGTCGAGCAGCTGAAGGCGGCCGTCGCCTCCCACGCGGTGGTCGACCAGGCCATCGGAGTGGTCGTGGCGCTGGGGCGGATGACGCCCGACGAGGGCTGGGCCGTGCTGAAAGAGGTCTCCCAGCACACCAACGTCAAGCTGCGCAGCGTCGCCGAGCTGATCCTCCTGTGGGGGCGCCGGGGGGAGCTGCCCCCGGACATCCGGGCCGAACTGGAGGACGTCCTGGACCGGCACGGCCCCACGCAGGTCCCGGGCGCGCCCCCGCTGGAGTAGGGGGCCCGCCCACGGGTCAGCCGCCCTCCTCGGCGCCGATCTCCTCGCGCAGCCGCTCGAAGCAGCCGCTCAGCAGGCGGGAGACGTGCATCTGGGAGATGCCCAGCTGCTCCGCGATGCGGCTCTGCGTCATCCCCGCGAAGAACCGCAGGTACAGGATCGTCCGTTCGCGTTCCGGCAGGGCCCGCAGACAGGGCGCCGCGGCCACCCGGTCGACGACGGTGTCGTAGCCGGGGTCGGGGTCGCCGAGCGCGTCCTCGAGGGCGTAGCCGTCGGTGCCGGGCAGTTCGGCCTCCAGCGACAGCGCGGAGAAGCACTCCAGGGCCTCGGCGCCGGTGCGCACCTCGTCCTCGGTCAGCTGGGCGTACGCGGCGATCTCGGCGATCGTCGGCGGGCGGCCGGGGATGGTCTGCGACAGTTCCTTGCCGGCGTGCCGCACCCGGTTGCGCAGGTCCTGGACCCGGCGCGGCACGTGCAGCGTCCACATGTGGTCACGGAAGTGCCGCTTGATCTCGCCGGTGATCGTGGGCACCGCGTACGCCTCGAAGGCGCGCCCGCGGTCCGGGTCGTAGTGGTCGACGGCCTTGACCAGCCCCAGCGCCGCGACCTGGTAGAGGTCCTCGAGGGCCTCGCCGCGGCCGCGGAAGCGGACGGCGATCCGCTCGGCCATGGGGAGCCAGAGTGCGACCAGTTCGTCTCTGAGCGCCCGGCGCTCGGGCCCGTCGGGCAGTCCGGCGAACCGTGCGAAGGACTCGCCCGTGTCCGGGGCGTCGTCATGGGGATGCTGCTTGGTTCGGACGGTGGCACGCATCACGCGCACCTCCCTCAGGGAGGATGCCGGTGAAAAGGCGGACACCGTGGGAATCGCGTACTCGGACGGATCCAGGACACCCGGGGCCGGCCGTTGCGGCGGTCCCACGGACGTGCCTCCTGTCCGAAGCACTTACCTGTAGTTTCCCTCGTTCGGGCCCCTTGAAACAGATTTGTCCTCTTTGTCGCTTTGTCTATCACCCTCCTGGCCCTTGGCCCCGTCTTGGAAGGATTACCTCTGACACAGAGGTAACGTCGGTCGGGTGGAGGAGAAGACGTTCCCGGAGGAGCTCGCCGACGCGCTCGTCGGCGTCCAGCGGCTGCTCAGACGGCGGCTGCGAGCCGGTCTGACCGTGCCGCGGCTGCGCGGCGCCGAGGTCGAGCTGCTGCGCCTGGTCGAGACGCGCCCCGGCGTCGGCGTCTCGGACGCGGCGAAGGAGCTGTACCTCGCGGGAAACTCCGTCTCCACGCTCGTCAACCGGCTGGTCAGGGACGGACACCTGCTGCGGGAGACCGACCCGGCGGACCGGCGCGCCGCCCGGCTGCAGCTCACCGAGGCCGCCGAGGTCCGGCTGCGGGCCTGGCGGGAGCGGCGGTCCGCTCTCGTGGAACGGCATGTCGCCCGTCTGGACGCCGCCGACCGGGCGGCCCTGCGCGCGGCGCTGCCCGCCCTGCGCGCGCTCGCCGTCGATCTGCACGAGGAGGCCGAGGACTCATGACGGCCGACGGCAGCGCAGCGGACGCCGTCGCCTGCACAGGGCTCACGCACGCCTTCGGGAACACCCCCGCCGTCGACGGGCTCGACCTGACCGTCCGGGAAGGCGAGGTCTTCGGCCCTGTGGCTGCTGATCTTCGGTCAGACCTTCACCCGCCTCGAGGCGATCCCCAGCGGCGGCATCCCCAGGCGATCACGATGCCGCTCTTCTTCGGATCCAACGCCCTGTACCCGGTGGACGTCATGCCCGGCCGGCTCGCTGATCTTGTCCGCGACGTGATGTGCGGCACGCCCTCGGCAAGCCGCTGCGGACTTCGTCGGCGGATAGTGCCTGCGCACGGCTTGATCAGCGATCAAAGGGGGCGAAGCCCCTGGCCACAGCGCATTCCGCTCATTTGACAGTGCGATCGGCGCACGGATAGGAAGCAGCCGGTAGAAGTCGAGAGGTGCACCGTGTACGAGCCGAACGTGGTCGGGGACTGGCAGGAGTACGACGAGCATGCCGGTCTGCGGGTCCGCGTCCACCGCCTGGAGCAGAGCGAGCCGCCGCGGGGGCGCGACGACGCAGCCGAGGGGCTGACGTACTTCTGTCTGCGGGTGACGGTCGAGAACCGCGGCGACGGCCACTCCACGATCCACCTCGAGGACGGCCAGATCGACGTCCGGCTCGGCCCGGACGGCGAGAGCGCGTTCATCGACTGGCGCAACTCGCAGTTCATCGAGGGCTTCGACGTCTACCCGCTGCGCCGGGCCACCGCCGTGCTGTACGCGGCGGGAGCCGAGGCGTCCCTGAAGCAGGTCGACGTCCAGATCCAGCTGCGGGTGGACGACGACTGGGCCGACCGCCGGCTGTGGAGCGGCGGCATCGGACTGCAGGAGGGCTCCGGCGGCGCCGCGACCGGTGCGGGACGCGAGAGCCTGGCCCGCCAGGTCAGCAACTTCCTGCGCGACCAGGCCGAAGAGGGCACCGCCTGACGGCGGCCGCCCTCCGTGCCGGTCGCCGCCGCGCGCTGATCGGCGGCGGTGCGGTCAGTGCGGGATGCCGTCGATGATCTCGCGGGCGCCCTGACGCAGCAGCGCCACCGCCACGGACGTGCCGAGGGTCGCCGGGTCGAGACGGCCCGCCCACTCGTGGGCGTTCAGCCGGGTCTTGCCGTCCGGAGTGAACACGCAGGCCCGCAGGGACAGTTCACCGCTGCGGTCCACCCGCGCGAAGCCCGCGATCGGACTGTTGCAGTGGCCCTGGAGCACGTGCAGGAACATGCGCTCCGCCGTGGCCTCGCGGTGGGTCGCCGGGTCGCCCAGGGCGCTGACCGCGTCGATGAGGTCCGTGTCGCCCTCGCGGCACTGCAGGGCGAGGATGCCCGCGCCGATCGGCGGCATCATCGTCTCCGTCGACAGCACCTCGCTGATCACGTCGTGCCGGCCGATGCGCTCCAGGCCGGACACCGCGAGCAGCAGCGCGTCCGCCTCGCCCGCGGCGAGCTTCTCCAGCCGCCGGTTGGCGTTGCCGCGGAACGGCACGCACTCCAGCTGCGGGTGGGTTGCGGCGAGCTGGGCGATCCGGCGCACCGACGAGGTGCCGACGCGCGTCCCGTCCGGCAGCTCGTCCAGAGTGAGGCCGCCGGGGTGGATCAGGGCGTCACGGATGTCGTCGCGCCGCAGGAACGCGGCGAACACGGTGCCCACGGGCAGCGGTCGGTCGGCGGGGACGTCCTTGACGCAGTGCACCGCGAGGTCCGCCTCGCCCGCCAGCAGCGCGGCGTCGACCTCCTTGGTGAACGCGCCCTTCCCCTCGACCTGGGAGAGGTCTCCCATCCACTTGTCGCCGGTCGTCCTCACGGGCACGACCTCGGTGCGCACACCGGGGTACAGGGTGGTCAACTCCGCGCGCACCCGCTCCACTTGGGCCAGTGCCATGGGCGAGTCGCGGGAGACGATGCGGATCAGTTCCGGAACGGACATGCGGGACACGATAGACCCTCGCGGCTCATGCCTCGCTAAACTCCCGCTTTCCGTGGACGTCTGCGGCGGGCGTCAGGGGTTGACCTTCAGAGTGAAGCGTCGCTTGTCCGCGCCGAGGGCCCCGCGCCGGGCGTAGAAGCGGATCGCCCCCTCGTTCCAGACGGGGGTCTGCCACACCACCTCGGCCAGCCCTCTGCTCCGGGCCTCGGCCGCGACCGCGTCCATCAGCAGGGCGCCGATGCCCAGCCCCCGATGGTCGGGCGCCAGGAAGAGGCAGTCCATGTGCAGGTACTCGCGCGCCTCCCAGGTGGAGAGTTCGGGCGCGCAGGTGGCGTAGCCGACGATGGCGCCGTCGGGGAGCTCGGCGACCAGGCAGCACAGGCGGGGCGCCGCCGCGTCGAAGAGGAGTCCCGCCAGCCGCTGGGCGAGGTCGGGCACGGGCGGGTGGTCGGCGCGCTCGTACTCGGCGTGCTGGGCGGTCAGTTCGGCGACCCGCGGCAGATCGGCCCGTTCGGCGTGCCGTACCCGGGCGGCGATCACCTGACCGTCCCCTCTACCGTGTCCGCCCTCATCGGAGGCCGGGCGGGGGAGTGCGGCGCCTGCGCGGACGTCGCCGTCGGGAGTCCCTCATGAAGATCCATCCGGTCATCATGCCCGCCAGGACGGCCCCGGACGCCATATCCGGGGCCGAACCCTGCGGGTGCGGCTATGCGTTGGGGTCGAAGGCGACCCCGGAGGGCAGGGCCTTCGACAGGTGGCCGGCGAAGCTGTCGTCCCGCAGGCCGAAGTGGGCGCTGCCGAAGTCGTAGGAGACGAGCTTGTCGCGCAGGCCCGCCGGATAGCCGTTCCAGCCGACGAGCGGGGGGTACTGCCAGACGCCCCGGTGGTTCTCCGGCGGTTCGTCGCCCGGGCCCGCGGTCCGGAAGCAATGCGTGCTGATGCCGTCCTTGTGGTAGACGACCTTCGCGTGGGTGCCCTCGAAGCGGACCGAGGACGCCGTGTGCACGGTGAACGAGCCGTGGTTGGACGTCGATACGTACTGGACCCGGCCGTCCTGCACCCAGACCACGACGTGCTCCCAGTCGTGCCGGTGCCCGCCGAGGCTGACGCCCGGGAGCGCCTGGTCCTTCTCGAAGTACAGCCCGTAGAGGTAGGCGCACCAGCCGTTGTTGCACTTGTAGCGCGAGTAGGTGTTGGTGGAGGCGAGGTCGGAGGCGTCGCGGCAGTTGCCGTTGAGCGCGCCCGTCGGCTTCAGCCCGCCGTTGATCGTGCCGTCCGGGCCGATCGCGGCCGTGGAGTAACACCCGTCCGTGTCGTAGTCGAAGGCGGGCTGGTACGCCAGTTCGTCGGCCTCGGCGTTCTGCGGCAGCGCCGGGGGAGGGGCGGCGAAGGCGGTGGCGGGGACGGCGAGGACGAGTGCGGCGGCACCGGCGAGCCCGGTGAGCCATCTCCTGCGGTGGGCCTTGAACCTGCGTGCGGACACGGAGTTCTCCCTCGGTTTGCGGGCGCAGCCGAACGGCTGTGGGGGGAAAGGGAGTTCAGCTTCCTCGTTTTCGGGTGCCGCGCCAAGAGGTCCGCAGGGGGTTCGTGGCGCAGGACGTCCCGCGGCCGGGGATCCGGTGCTGGGTCAGGCGGAAGTGTCCGGAAGGTCGGCCGCCGACTCCTGCGGCGTCAGGTCCGGTCGCAGCCGCAGCCAGGACGGCTGGCGCAGCAGCCCGGCCCGGGTACGGGTGCTGTAGCGGACCTCGCCGACCAGCCGGGGCACGACCCAGTGCGCGCCCGGCGCCCGCGGCACGGCGTCGAACGGGCAGGCGTCGGTCGAAGCGGCCCGCAGCAGCGCGGCGAGTTCGGTGCGCTCGGCCTCGCTCCAGCCGGTGCCCACCCCGCCCACGTAGCGCAGTCCCGTCGTGGCGCGCTGCCCGACGAGGAGGGCGCCGGGCAGTCCGGTCAGCCGGCCCTTGCCGGGGAGCCAGCCGCCCACCAGGACGTCCGCGACGCGCATGTTCCGGATCTTGATCCAGGACCGGGAGCGCACCCCGGGCTCGTACGGGGAGTCCAGCCGTTTGCAGACCAGTCCCTCGAGACCGTGCGCCCGGGTCGCCTCCAGGGCCTCACGCCCGTGGCCGACCAGTGCGGCCGGCGTCGACCAGCGGGCCCCGTCCAGCGCGAGCGCCTCGAGCCGGGCTCGGCGCCGGGTGTAGGGCAGGGACAGCAGCGAGCGCCCGCCGAGATGCAGAACGTCGAACAGGACCAGGTGCACGGGCGCCGTCGCGGCGAGCCGCGCGGCCTTTCCCGGCGCCTGCACCAGCCCCATGCGGGACTGCAGCAACTGGAAGTCGGCGCGGCCCTCTTCGTCGAGGGCGAGCACCTCCCCGTCCAGCACGGCCGGCGTGCGGCCGAGCGCCTCGCCCAGCGGCCACAGCTCCGGATACGCCCCGGTGATGTCCTCGCCCGAACGGGCCCGCAGGACGACGCTTCCGTCGCCGGCGAGGTACGCCACGGCCCGCTGGCCGTCCTGTTTGGTCTCGTAGGCCCACCGGGCGTCCTGGGCGGCGGGCGGCAGCCGGCCCGGGGTGGCGAGCATGGGGGCGATGCGAGGAAGGGTCACGGGTGAGGTGTGGACGCGGACGGACCGCCGCACGCGAAAGCCGCGCCGGTTTCGCCTGAACGGCTGTGCGCCGCCGCCGGCCCGTGGGCCTGCGCTTCACCGGCCGTGCGGCAGCCGTGGGAGCCGTGGGCGGCGCCCGGGATCGACCGTGGGACGACCGCGCGGGGTCCCCGTACGGAGCGGACCGCGACGTCCACAGGCAGTTACTTGAGTTACGCAATAAGATGGTAAAATGCGTTCCATGCCCACCGAACCGCTCCCGCTGCCCTCCGTCGCGTCGCCGGAGGTGATCGAGATCGAGCGCGCGCTCACTCGCGTCACCTACCTGAGCACCCGGGCCCGCATGCACGACCGGCTCATGGCGATCGCGGGCATCTCCCTGGACCGCGCGGCCGTGGCCCTGCTGCGGCAGGTCGCCGACTCGGAGCCGCAGCGGCCGGGGGAGCTGGCCCAGCGCCTGGGCGTCGAGGCCTCCCACGTGACCCGCACCGTGCAGCAGCTCCAGAGGACCGGATACGTCACCCGGGCGCCCGACCCTGACGACCGCCGCGCCCAGCGGATCCAGCTCACCGAGGCCGGTCGCGACGCCGTCGACCGGATCCGCGACGCAGGCGCCCGGGGGATGCAGCTGGCGCTGAGCGACTGGGGCCGGGAGGACCTGGGCCGCCTCGCCGCACTCTTCCACCGGATGGCCGACGACTTCCTCTCCCACGCCGCCGACGAGGAGAGCGAGCGGTCCGGCACGGCCCCGGGCGCCTGACGCCCGCCCCTCGAGCCGACCCGGCGGCGCGGAGGGAGCCGGAGCCGGCCGGGCGGCGTGCCGACGGGCTGCCCCGGCCCACCTCGGGGGCGGCGCCCGGCCCGGTGCCTGCAACATCGGTGCCACCGGGGCCAGTTGGGGCGGTGCGCTGTGACGACCCCGCCGCCGGAACCCGGTCTACCGTCCAGTAGTGTCGACCGCAAGGTCATCTGAGGAGGAACCCCGTGTCCAGGTCCGAACGCTCACCCCTGCTGCTGGCGGGCCTGCTGGCCACCGCAGGTGTCGCGCATTTCGCCGCGCCGCGCTCCTTCGACGCGACCGTCCCGCGCGCGCTGCCCGGCTCGCCCAGGGCCTGGACGTACGCGAGCGGCGTCGCCGAACTGGCGCTGGCGGCGGGAGTGGCCCTGCCGCGGACCCGGAAGGCGGCGGCGCTGGCCACGGCCGCGTTCTTCGTCGGGGTCTTCCCCGCCAACGTCAAGATGGCGTGGGACTGGCGGCACCGTCCCGCCGCGGTCAAGGCCGCCGCCGTCGGTCGCCTGCCCCTGCAGGCCCCGCTCGTCATGTGGGCCCGCAGCGTCGCGAACGGAACGGAGGGACGGGCATGAGCAAGGCTCCGCAGACGGGCGACCTCGTCGAGGACTTCGCCCTGAAGGACGAGACCGGCACCCCGCGCAGTCTGACCGAACTGCTCGCCGACGGGCCGGTGGTCCTCTTCTTCTATCCCGCCGCCCTGACCCCGGGCTGCACCGCCGAGGCGTGCCACTTCCGCGACCTCGCGGCGGAGTTCGCAGCCGTCGGGGCGCAGCCCGTCGGCATCAGCGGGGACTCCGTCGACCGCCAGCAGGAGTTCGCCGACCGGCACACCCTCGGCATGCCGCTGCTGTCCGACGAGGACGGGACGGTCCGGGAGCGGTTCGGCGTGAAGCGCGGCTTCTCGCTGGCTCCGAACAAGCGGGTCACCTACGTCATCGGGCAGGACCGCACCGTCCTGGAGGTCGTGCGCAGCGAACTGCGCATGAACACCCACGCAGACCGCGCCCTCGACGCGCTGCGCGCCCGTCGGGCCTGACGAGGCCGACGGACCGGGCCCGCGGGGCCGCCGTCGCACCGAGGGCGGCACGGGGGCGCGGGGGCGCCGGGGCCCGGGCGGAAGGCCGCCGGAGTCGTCACGCCCCACTGGCCCGTCGCGGTTGATGCGCCGGGCCAAAGGGACCATTCTGGACGACATGGAGCAAGTCGTCGCTGCGGCGGTCATCGATGCCGACGGCATCGTGACGGCCTGGAGCGAGGGCGCCCGTCTGCTGACGGGCCATCCGGCCGAGGAGGCCGTGGGCCGGACGGCGGTCGACCTGCTCGCCGAGGACCTGCCGCGGCGTGCGGACGGCCAGTGGACCGGCCCGGTCGTCGTGCGCCACCACGACGGCCACCCCGTCACCCTCACTGTCACGGCCTGCCCGGTGACCGGCCCCGACGGCCGGCACACCGGCTACACGCTCAGCGCCGAGCGCCCCGCGGCCCCCGAGCCGACCCTGGCCGGTCGGGCCTTCCAGCAGGCCTCCATGTCGATGTCCGTCTTCGACCCCCAGCAGCACTACCTGCGGCTGAACGAGGTCGCCTGCAAGGTCATGGGCGTCTCGGAGGACGTCCTGCTCGGCCGCCACTTCCCGGACACCGTCGCCGACGTCGAGCCGCACCGGGGCTTCAACCGGCACCTTCGCCAGGTCGTCGAGACCGGCCGCCCGCTCCGCTACGAGAGCTTCACCGCAGCCCCCTCCCTCAATCGCGAGCACGCCTGGACCACCGAGATGTGGCCCGTGCGGGACACCTCCGGCGCGGTCGCCGGGGTCGCCCTGGCCGCGTTCGACAGCACCGAGCAGTACCTGGCCCGCCAGCGGCTGACCCTGCTGAACGAGGCCGCGGCCTCCATCGGCACCACCCTGGACGTGGTCCGCACCACCGAGGAGGTGGTCGAGCTCCTGGTCCCCCGGTTCGCCGACTTCGTCAGCGTCGACCTCCTGGACTGGGTGCTCGGCGCCGACGAGCCGCCACCCGTTCCGACCGGCGAGGTCGTGCTGCGCCGGGTCGCCCACGGCTCCGCCCACGAGGGCACCCCCGAAGCGGCCGTCCGCCTCGGCGAGACCGACGTCCATCCGCCCTTCAGCCCGCCCGCCCGGGCCCTGCGGGAGGGGCGGGCGGTGCGCATCCAGGCCGGCGAGCCCGATTTCATGCTCTGGCTCGTCGAACGCAACGCGCGCGCCCCCGAGGGCCGCCGCTTCCGCAGCGGGGTCCACTCGGTGATCTCGGTGCCCCTGCAGGCCCGCGGCACCACGCTGGGCGTCCTGGTCGGCGTCCGTATCGCACATTCCGACGACTACGAGGACGACGACGCCGTCTTCGCCGAGGAACTCGCCAGCCGGGCCGCGGTCTGCATCGACAACGCCCGCCGGTTCGCCCGCGAGCGCACCACCGCCCTCGCTCTCCAGCACAGCCTGCTGCCCCGCGGTCTGCCCGGTCAGGCCGCCGTCGAGGTGGCCCATCGCTATCTGCCCAGCGGGTCCACGGCGGGCATCGGCGGCGACTGGTTCGACGTCATCCCGCTGTCCGGCAGCCGCGTCGCCCTGGTCGTGGGGGATGTCGTCGGACACGGCATCCCGTCCTCGGCGACCATGGGACGGCTCTGCATGGCCGTGCGCACCCTGGCCGACGTGGACCTGCCGCCCGACGAACTGCTCACGCACCTCGACGACCTCGTCACCCATCTGGCGGCCTACGACGAAGGCGGCGACGACGTCGCCGAACTCGGCGCCACCTGTCTCTACGCCGTCTACGACCCCGTCAGCCGCCGCCTCGCCGTCGCCGCCGCGGGCCACCCCGCGCCCGCCGTCGTACTGCCCGACGGCAGCGCGCAACTGGTCCGTATGACGCCCGGCCCTCCGCTCGGCGTGGGCGGCCTGCCCTTCGAGGCCGTCGAGCTGGAACTGCCCGAGGGCTCGGTCGTCGCCCTCTACACGGACGGCCTGATCGAGGACCGCGACCGTGACGTCGACCGTGCCACCGGCGAACTGTGCAGCGCCCTCACCGCGCCCACCGCCTCGCTCGACGCGCTCTGCGACAGCGTGCTCAAGGCGGTCCTGCCGGAGGAGCCCGGCGACGACGTTGCCCTCCTGCTAGCCCGCACCCGCGCCCTCGGCGCGGACCGGGTCGCGACCTGGGACGTCGCCCCCGACCCGGCCCACGTGGCCGAGGCCCGGCAGGCGGCCACCGAGCAACTGGCAGCCTGGGGCCTGGAGGAGGCCGCCTTCGTCACCGAACTCGTGGTCAGCGAACTCGTCACCAACGCCATCCGCTACGGCGCGCCGCCCATCAGGCTCCGCCTGATCCGCGATCGCAGCCTCATCTGCGAGGTCTCCGACGGCAGCTCCACCTCGCCCCATCTACGCCGCGCCCACGCCTTCGACGAGGGCGGACGCGGCCTGTTGCTCGTCGCACAGCTCACCCAGCGCTGGGGCAGCCGGCAGACCGACCGGGGCAAGACGATCTGGGCGGAGCAGTCGCTCGACCCGGAGTGACGCGGCCGACCGCCGACCGCTCCCGACGGTCACCGGCGGTCACCGGCGGTCACCGGCGGTCACCGGCGGTCACCGGCGCGAGGCTCCACTCGGTCGAATCGGGCGGGGCCGGGGCCGGGGCGGGTCCGGGCCGGCCCCGCCGGCCGGTGCCCCCGACCTAGCCGTCAGCCCGTCCGGTCTGGTCCGGTCTGATCTGGTTCGGTCCGACCCATGAGCTGCTCGTCGCACGTGGCCGGACCCCGTGCCGCGCTTGCCGACGCGCGAGTCGGCCGCGCGCAGGCTGCCAGGGCGCGGAGTCCGGCGCAGCGGCGGCGGCCGGACGTCCGCGCTCAGAACTCCTCGTGCACCTCGAGGTCCCTGCCGGGGCCCCCGGCGGGTCCGACCCGCCACGGCCGCCGTCTGCGCGGGGCTGAGCCCGAAGCCGAAGACGTCGAGATCGGCACGCCGACGCTCCGGGCCGGTCGTGCCGGCGTCGAGCGCGTACTCCGGGATGTCGATCACGATGGAGCCTTCCCCCCGACCGTGCGGTGCGGGCGTGCCCCCGGCCTCACGGACAGGGGTCGGGTCGATCGACCGGAGCCGCCCCGCCCCGGCCTGGCCCGCCTCGGCCCGCCCCGGCCCGGGGCACTGTCGCCACGCCGCCGTTTCGCTGTCACGATCTTCCCCGGAGCGGTATCCGACGACGAGCGGAGCGGGCATGACGACGGACTTCGACAGCCGGACGGACGACGAGGCCGCGCGGGCGGCCGGTGTGCAGGTGCGACCGGTCGCCGGGCACATCGGCGCCGAGATCGAGGGCGTCGACCTGTCCGCAGGCCTCGACGACGCCCAGGTCGCCGTGATCCTGGCGGCGATGCTGCGCTGGAAGGTGGTGTTCTTCCGCGGGCAGCGCCTCGACCACACGGCGCATGTCGCGTTCGCCCGACGGTTCGGCGAACCCGTCGTGCCGGGCCGGCGCGGCAGCGCCTCACCGCCGGACTTCCCGGAGATCGAGACGACCGCCGACCGGCTCGAACTGGGCGGCAGGTTCGGCATGGAGCACGAGGAGTGGCTCCGCCGCCGCCGCCACACGCTGCTGCGTGGCTGGCACTGCGACCACGGGGCCCGTATCGATCCGCCGGCGGCGACGATCCTGCGCGCCGAGAGGGTGCCGCCCTACGGCGGCGACACGACCTGGTCCAACCTGGCGGCGGCCTACGCCGGACTCTCCGCGCCGGTACGGGAGTTCGTGGCCGGGCTGCGCGCCGAGCACCGGCTCGGCGTCGGCTACCAGCCCCGCCCCGGCGACGACGCCTACGTCCGCCACCTCCTCGACCACCAGGTCGCCTCCGTGCACCCCCTGGTACGCGTTCACCCGGAGACCGGCGAGCGCGTTCTGTACGTCAACGGCTATTACCTCGAGCAGATCACCGACCTCTCCCGCGCGGAGAGCCGGGCGATCCTGGACATGCTGCTGGAGGAGGCGACCCGTCCCGAGTACACGGTCCGCTTCCGCTGGGAGCCGGGCAGCGTGGCCTTCTGGGACAACCGCGCCACCATCCACCTCGCGCCGAGCGACAACGCGCATCTGCGCTTCCCGCGGACCATGCACCGGGTGATGCTCACCGGCGAGGTCCCCGTCGGCGTGGACGGCCGGCCGTCCGAGGCGGTGACGGGAACCGAGCCGGGCCGCTGGTGAGGCTGTTCAGACTCCGGCGCCGGGCCGCCATCCGAGCGCCGGACCGAGCTTCGTCGCCATGTCGGTCAGGATCTGCACGTAGTCCTCGTGCTCGAAGGCGAACGGCAGGGCGAAAGCCACCTCGTCGATCTCGCGGAACGCGGCGTGGGCGTGCAGGCGTTCGGCGATCTCGTCCGAGGCGCCGACCAGGTCCGGGGCGAAGAGCAGGCAGGCCGGGCCCTGTGGGGAGGTCGTACGGGGGAGCCGCTTCGCCGCGAACTCCTCGTACTTCTCTCGCTGCCGAGGTGAGGCGGAGTCGGTGGGGACGACCACGAGCCCCTGCGAGACACGCGCCGCCGCGCCGTCGGGGTGGGCCGCTCGGAAGGCCTGGACGTGGGAGAGCTGAATCTCGGCGAAGTCCCGTGCGTCGTCGGGCCCTTCGGCCTTCACCACGCTGCTGGTGAGGAAGTTCATGCCGTGTTCCCCGGCCCACCGCGCCGATCCGAGGCTGCCGCCGCCGTACCACAGGCGACGGCCCAGACCGGGGGACTGCGGCTGCACCCGGTCCGAGAACACCTCGAAGCCCTCCGCCCCGCTGAAGTCGGTGGCCGGTTTGCCGCGCACGAAGTCCAGCAGCCGTCGCACCCGCTCGTAGCCGAAGTCCTCCGCGTCCGAGGTGTCGGGGTACAGGGCCTCCCTGACCTGCTCGTAGTGCATCGGCGGCCCGACGCTCACACCCGGGTTCAGACGGCCCGCGGACAGGACGTCGACGGTGGCCAGGTCCTCCGCGAGGCGCAGCGGGTTCTCCCAGCCCAGCGGGATGACCGCGGTGCCGAGCTCGATGCGCCGGGTGCGCTGCGACGCGGCTGCGAGGACGGCGACGGGGGAGGAGATGCCGTACTGCAGGTGCCGGTGACGCACCCACGCGCTGTCGAATCCGAGGCGCTCGCCGAGTTCGATGATCTCGAGCGTGGTCTCGTGGCCCCGGCCCGGGTCGTCCCCGTCGAACAGTCCGATGGTCAGGAAGCCCAGCTTGCGCAAGGGGCGAGGGGTCGACGACATGGGGCTCCTCCATGGTCCGACGGCGTGCACGGCCGTTCAGCGGTGTGGCGCCGATTGTCGCAGGCGGCTTCAGACCAGCGGGATCGTGACCTCGTCCTCGACCGGCGGGTTCAGTTCCTGGGCGAGGTTGCCGGTGGCCGCGAAACAGCGCAGTCGCACCGACTCCGGTGTGACGTCCAGCCGCAGGAAGCACTTGAAGAACGGTGGGCTGTACGTCACCGAGCTCGGCGAGAACAACTGCGTGTAGATCTTGCGTACCGGCAGCCGGAACCGCTTGCGGCGTTCCGGTCGGCTCCCCGTCCCCAGCAGGCCGGCCAGCAGCCGGATCCGGGGAGTCACCCGGACCTGCGGACCCGGTGTGCGTGTCGGCGGGATGCCCAGGCGTTCCGCGACGACCGCCTGCGCCTCCTCCTCGGTCAGGGCGAAGAAGCGCCGCAGCCGCAGCCGCCGCCCGTAGAGCCTGCTGTAGAAGGCAAGGGAGTCGCCGCGCAGCGGATAGCAGCGGAAGTCCTGCTCGGTGACGCCGGCGACGGAAACCCGCGGGATGGTGTGCGTGGCGTGCATGAAGGCGCCCCCGCCGCCGGCGACGACGTACTGCAGGGTCCGGCCGTCCGCCAGACGCACCGGATACCGCTGGTAGTTGTGGATGTCACCGCCTATCGCGGCCACGTAGCGGTGCTCCGGCGCGCTCACGATGTCGTCGACGGTGCCGCCCCCTTCGACGGGGCACGGGTGGTGCTCGCCGTCGACGTACAGGGGCGATCCCGTGACGAGGATCTTCGGCCGAGGCCCCCGGGACACCTCGCGCAGCCACGCGCCCTGTTCGGCGTCGAGGACGCCGAGGAGCCCGGTGTCGATGCCGATGATCCGCACGGGCCCCGTGTCGATCGCCCAGTACGGCCCGGGCTGCACGGCCTGCCGGCCCGCCCCGGACCGCAGCGCGCGGGCCTCGTCGAGCCGTCGGCCGTCGTGCGCGCGCGGCCGGTGCCACAGCAGGGAGCGCAGCCACGCACGGGTCAGGGGACGTGCGGCGGGCTCGGCCGGCAGGGCCGGGGCGTCGCCGCAGAAGACCCGCATGAACGCGCCGAGGTCCTCGTACCAGTCGTGGTTGCCCGGTATCGCGTAAATGGGGGCCTGGTAGTCGCGGTAGGGGCGGAAGAACTTGGGGCCGTAGTCGTCGGCGCTGCCGACCGGGTAGATGACGTCGCTGGCCAGGACGGCGAAGGAGGTGCCCTGACTCGCCCTCAGGAAGCCCGGCACCACGGCGTACTGGGGATCGTCGCCCTCACCCGTGTCGCCGATGACCATGAAGGAGAAGCGGTCCGCGTCCGCACGCCGGATCACCTTGTCGGCGGGTGCGCCGGCCGCCGTGCGCTGCGCCACCAGACGGCTGCGGGTACGGCCGGTGGGATCGCCGAACCAGGAGGCGAGCACCCCGTTGCGGGCGGCCCACAGGAGCCTGGGGTTCAGCCACGAGATCTTCTCGACCCGTCCCGGCATGAGCTGGCGGTACGCGCCGTGGTCGGCTCCGCCCCAGCCGGCGCCTTCGGCGGTATCGCGTGAGGAGTCAGACACCGGTGCACCGTAGCAATGATCCACAGTGCGGCGGCAGTCGGGCGACCGGCGACGACGTCGTGCGCGGCGGGCGCGGGCGGTCGTTCACTCACGGCTCCACGACCGGACGGTCGCCGGGCGTTCGGCCGGTTCTGAAGGCGTCCCGGTCCGGCCCGACCGGGCGGGCCGGTTCCACTCGCCGTCGCCCAGCACGAGCAGCGGATCGAACATCACCACCACGCCGGCCAGCAGCAGGAAGATCACCGGACCGATGAGCATCGGCAGCAGCAGTGAGGTCGCGGTGTCGCCGGTCCAGGACGCCGTCGTGTCGTGCACGTGGACGCTGACCGCGGCCATGGCCGTGTAGTGCATGCCCGACACGGCCAGGCCCATCACCAGACTGGCGCCGAGGCTGGTCAGGAACCCGCGGATCGTGACGGCGGCCCACAGGGCGGCGGTCGCGGCGACCACCGCGATCACCACCGAGAGCGCCACGGTGAACGGGGCGTACGACACCGCCCCGTTGAGCTGCATGGCCGCCATGCCCAGATAGTGCATGGCGGCGACCCCGAGGCCGGTGACGGCGCCCGCGAGTGACAGCGCCGCGCGGCCGGCGCCGCGGTAGCCGACGATGAACACGCCGACGCCGACCACCACGACCGCGACGGCGAGGCTGAGGACCGTCAGGCCGACGTCGTAGCCGACCCGGGTCTCCGCCACCTGAAAGCCGATCATGGCGATGAAGTGCATCGTCCAGATGCCGCAGCCGATCGACGCGGCGCCCAGCGCCAGCCATCCGGGCTTGAAGGACGCGGGGTTGAGCAGTGTCCGCACGATGCAGCGCAGCCCCAGGGCTCCGCCCAGGCAGGCCATCACAAAGGCGGCCGCCGGCGTCACCGCCCCGTACCGGAATCCGTCGATGGTGCCTTCCATCGCCAACTCCCCCCAGAGTGACGGACGTTCGTGGAGGAATGTCTACGGGTAGGGCGGCGGTGAACGCAAGCGTTTCCGGCAAGTCGGTTTCGTGCCCCGTCGGGCGGAGGGCGGTCGCCTCGACGGTCCGCGAGCCCGCCGCGCCGCTCCGGCCCCGAGTGTGAGCGCGTCTTCCCGGGAAACGCACAGGTCGTTCACAGTTCCTCGGGGTCGGGAGGCCCTGGGCGGCTCGGGTACCGAGGGATAACCCTCGAAGCGTCTCGTTATGGCTGACATGCCACTGACAAGCCTGTCATTCTCCTGGCCAACCGCCGTACACCGGCGAAACGTTGCCTTCATCGGTGCACGGTCCCGCACGGTTCAGCTCTGGCAGCTCGTCCCGGACAGCACACCCGTCTGCCCGGTCTGTCACCGGCCGTTCCCCACGGCCGCAGCAGTAGGAGAACGAGTGAGACCCAACCCCCGCAAGCGGACCGCGGTCGGAGCGGCCCTGCTCTCCACCGCCGCCCTCCTGGCCGTCGGCGTCTCGACGGTCCCGGCAGCCGCGAAGCCCGCAGCCCCCCACCCCAGCCCCGTGCGCACCGGCGGCCTGCCGGCCGACCTGACGCCCGCCCAGCGCGCCACGCTGATCAGGGGGGCCGAGGCGAGGACGACGCAGACAGCCGAGACGCTCGGCCTCGGCGCCCAGGAGAAACTGGTCGTCAAGGACGTCGTCAAGGACAACGACGGCACCGTGCACACGCGTTACGAGCGCACTTTTGCCGGCCTGCCCGTCCTCGGCGGCGACCTCGTCGTGCACACGCCCCCGGCCTCACTGGCCGTCGGCACGGTCAGCACGACCTTCAACAACAACCGCCGCACCGTCTCCGTCAGCTCCACCACCGCGACGTACAGCAAGGCTGCCGCGCAGGCCAAGGCCCTGACGGCGGCCAAGGCGCTCGACGCGAAGGCGCCGGCTGCGCAGAGCGCCCGCAAGGTGGTCTGGGCCGGCGAGGGCACGCCGAAGCTCGCCTGGGAGACCGTGGTCAGCGGCCTCCAGGACGACGGCACCCCGAGCAAGCTGCACGTCGTCACCGACGCCGCCACCGGCGCGAAGCTCGCCCAGTTCGAGGGCGTCGAGACCGGCACCGGCAACAGCCAGTACAGCGGCACCGTCTCCATCGGGACCACGCTGTCCGGTTCGACGTACCAGCTGAACGACACCACGCGCGGCACGCACAAGACGTACAGCCTCAACAACGGCACGTCCGGCACCGGCACGCTGATGACGGACGCCGACGACACCTGGGGCACGGGCTCCGGTTCCAACACCCAGACCGCCGGTGTGGACGCGCACTACGGCGCCCAGGTGACGTGGGACTTCTACAAGAACACCTTCGGGCGCAGCGGCATCAAGAACGACGGCGTCGCCGCCTACTCCCGCGTCCACTACAGCACGGCGTACGTCAACGCCTTCTGGGACGACGACTGCTTCTGCATGACGTACGGCGACGGCACCGGCAGCACCCACGCGCTGACGTCGCTGGACGTGGCCGGCCACGAGATGAGCCACGGCGTCACCTCGAACACGGCCGGACTGGACTACTCCGGCGAGTCCGGCGGCCTCAACGAGGCCACCTCCGACATCTTCGGCACCGGCGTCGAGTTCTACGCCAACAACTCCTCCGACGTGGGCGACTACCTCATCGGCGAGAAGATCGACATCAACGGCGACGGCACGCCGCTGCGTTACATGGACAAACCCAGCAAGGACGGCGGCTCCGCCGACAGTTGGTACTCCGGCGTCGGCAACCTCGACGTGCACTACTCGTCGGGTCCGGCGAACCACATGTTCTACCTGCTCTCCGAGGGCAGCGGCAGCAAGACGATCAACGGCGTGACCTACAACAGCTCGACCTCCGACGGCGTCGCCGTCGCGGGCATCGGCCGGGCCGCCGCACTGCAGATCTGGTACAAGGCGCTGACGACGTACATGACGTCCGGCACCACCTACGCGGGCGCCCGCACCGCCGCCCTCAACGCGGCGGCCGCGCTGTACGGTGCGAGCTCCACCCAGTACGCCGGGGTGGGCAACGCGTTCGCGGGCATCAACGTCGGCAGCCACATCACGGTCCCGTCGACGGGCGTCACCGTCACCAACCCGGGCAGCCGCAGCGCCACGGTCGGCACCGCGGTGAGCCTGCAGATCTCCGCGAGCAGCACCAACAGCGGCTCCCTGACGTACGCGGCGACCGGTCTGCCCGCCGGCCTGTCGATCAACAGCTCGACCGGTCTGATCTCCGGCACGCCGACCACGGCCGGCTCCTCGAGCACCACCGTCACGGTGACCGACTCGACCGGCGCCACCGGCACCGCGTCCTTCACCTGGACGGTCAGCGCCACCGGCGGCGGCTGCACCGCCACGCAACTGCTGGGCAACGCGGGCTTCGAGTCGGGCAACACCACCTGGACGGCGTCCAGCGGTGTCATCACCAACTCCAGCAGCCAGGCGGCCCGCACGGGTTCCTACAAGGCCTGGCTCGACGGCTACGGCTCGACCCACACCGACACGCTCTCGCAGTCGGTGACGATCCCGAGCGGCTGCACCAACACCACGTTCACCTTCTACCTGCACGTCGACACGGCCGAGACCACCACCAGCTCCCAGTACGACAAGCTGACGGTCACCGCCGGGTCCACCACGCTGGCCACGTACTCCAACCTCAACGCGGCCTCCGGCTACGTGCAGAAGTCCTTCAGCCTCGGCGCCTTCGCGGGCACCACCGTCGCGCTGAAGTTCTCCGGCGTCGAGGACTCCTCGCTGCAGACCAGCTTCGTGGTGGACGACACCGCCGTCACCACCGGCTGATCCGCCCCGCTGACGACGTCCCGCACACGGGCTCCCTCCGTGTGCGGGACGTCGGCGTGTCCGCTCAGCTCAACGGGTCGAGCGTCAGGTAGGCCTGGCGCGGCGATCCGTCGTGGACGAGGGACTCCTGCCGCCCGACGTCGTCGAAGGCGAACGCGTACGCCTTCCCGTCGGCCATCTGCGCATGGATCTTGCGGGCGTAGTGGTTGGTCACCGCGTCCTGGTAGAAGGCGGTCGTCGTGGTGTCCGGCTGGTCGGGGTTCACCAGCAGGGTGGAGCGGTTGAAGCCCGCGCACAGGGTGCGGGAGATCGGTCCGCGCACGGCGTCGTTGGGGGCGTCGAGCAGGCGGTGGCAGCCGAAGACGCTGGCCGCGTCCGGCTTCTGGAAGGCGGTCACGACCGCTCCGGAGGAGTCGGTGAAGTTCAGCACCCCGCCCGAGACCCGGCCGTAGTACCTCGTGCCCGGCCGGTCGGCGAACGGGGTGACGGTCAGCGTCGTCGTGGCGTACTTCTGCCAGACGCGGTTGACGTAGTCCGCCATGACGTTCGCGGGGAGGGCCCCGGTCTCCACTCCGTACAGCGGGGAGAGGGCGCGCAGGACCGTGCCGTCGGAGCGGGTCTGGACGAGGTTCGCCCAGCCGCCGGGCTGCCCGCGCAGGGCGTTGAAGAACCCGCTGTAGCCGCCCGCCTTGAGATGCCCGGTGCTGAGCGTGCTGCCGTCGGCCCGCTGCACACCGACCGCGTACGGGGCGGAGAACATGTCGACCTGCGTGCTGTTCAGCCAGAGACCGGAGTCGTCGAGCGTGTACTCCGACCAGTTGAACAGGATGTTCCGGTTGGGGTCGGAGGGGTTCTGCACGGCCGGCTGGACGAGCCCGCCGGTGGTGAGTCGGAAGTCGAGCTTCTGACCGTAGGAGAAGTAGATCCGGCCGGAGAACCTGGGGATGCGGATCGTGGCGGACTGGCCGGCCGCGGGACCGGCGATCGAGGCGTCGGGGGCCGGGGTGGGGGGCGTGCCTCCGGCGGGCCACGCGTGGAAGCCGCCGCCGGCGTCCGCCCAGCCCTGCCGCCCGCTGGCGAGGAGGGTGCCGAGGTTGTAGACGTAGAGCCGTTCGGAGCGGCCCGAGTTGTTGGTGATCTTCAGGGGGACGGTGTCGGGGACGGCGGCCCCGGCCGGTGGGCCGAGGGTGAGCAGCGCGCCGACGAGAGCGACGGCTGCCACCAGTCCGAGGGCGGTCCTTGTGAGCACTCTCCACCTCCGTGCGGGTAGGCCTGTGGGGTTGGTCCGTACCATGTTGAGAGCGCTCTCAACGTTGCACCGGGTTGTGCCCATGTCAACGATTTCCGCAAAAGAGGACGCCCGCGGCCTGCCCCGGCCACGGGCGTCCCGGTCGATCGGCAAAGCGTCAGAGGGTCCGCTTCAGCAGATCCAGCAGCGCGGCCCAGTGCCGCTCCGAGGCCTCCTCGTCGTACGCCGACGTGTCGGCCTGCGTGTAACCGTGCGGGGCCCCGGCGTAGACCTCGCAGGTGTGCCGGACCCCGGCCGCGGTGAGGGCCTCCTCGAAGCGCTCGATCTGCTCGGGCGGCAGACCCGGGTCGTCGTCGGCGTGGCCGAAGTAGACCTCGGCCGTGATGCGCCCGACGGCCAGGTGAGGGCTGTCCGGCGCGTCGGTCACGAGACGGCTGCCGTGGAAACCCGCCGCCGCCGCGACCCGGTCCGGATGCGCGTCGGCGGTCGCCAGGACGAGCCGGGCGCCCATGCAGTATCCGGTCACCGCGACCGGGCCCTCGGCGACCAGCGCGCTCTGCTCCATCCACCGCAGGTACGCGTCGGCGTCCCGGACGATCAGCTCGGGAGTGAGGGCCAGCACGAGCGGGTACAGCGTCTCGAATATCTCCGGCCGCGCGGCGGGGTCGATGAACGCGGGCAACTCCATGACGGGAGCGTGTCCGTGACGGTAGAACAGGTTGGGCACCAGCACCGCGTAGCCGGCTTCGGCCAGCCGGTCGGCCATCGCCCGCAGTTGCGGACGCAGGCCGAACGCGTCCTGGTAGAGCAGGACGCCCGGGCGGGGCACGCCGTCGTCCGGACACGCCAGATAGGCGTCGGCCACGCCGTCCTCGGTGGGGATGTCCAGTGCTGTTCCCTGTACGGAGGTCATGGGGGCTCCTCAGCGCGATGCACGGCGACGAGCGTGCGTTCGGCCCGGTGGGGGCCGGGCAGCGCCCATCGTTGCACGCGCCATCCATCCGCCCTCGAGGGACCCCGGCGCGGAACCGCTACTCGAACCGGGACGCGTCGCCCGCCCCGTACCGGACGATCTGGGCCTCGCCGTCGGAGAAGTCGATCACGGTCGTGGGCTCGGTGCCGCACTCGCCGGAGTCGAGCACGCCGTCCACCACGTGATCGAGCCGGTCCTTGATCTCCCAGCCCTGGGTCATCGGCTCGTCCTCGCCGGGCAGCAGCAGGGTGCTGGACAGCAGCGGGTCACCGAGCTCGGCGAGCAGCGCCTGGGTGACCACGTGGTCCGGGATGCGCACGCCCACCGTCTTCTTCTTCGGGTGCTGGAGCATGCGCGGCACCTCCTTCGTCGCCGGGAGGATGAAGGTGTAGCTGCCGGGTGTCGACGCCTTGATCGCCCGGAACACGTCCTTGTCCACCCGCACGAACTGGCCGAGCTGCGCGAAGTCCTGGCACACGAGGGTGAAGTGGTGCCGGTCGTCCAGGTCGCGGATGGCCCGGATCCGGTCGATGCCGTCCTTGCTGCCCAGCCGGCATCCCAGCGCGTAGCAGGAATCCGTCGGGTACGCGATCAGCGCGTCCGACCGGATGGCGGCCGCGACCTGGGAGATGGTGCGCGGCTGGGGGTTGTCGGGGTGCACGTCGTAGTACTTCGCCATTGGCCGAGCTTATGCCGTCCACGCGCCGAGGGCCCGCGCAGGGCCGGTCCCCGCAGACGCCGCCCCGCCCCGCCCGACCGCCGCGGCCGCCCGGGAACCGGGGACGCCGCGGCGGACGCGGAACGCCCGGATCCGCGCGGGTCCCTCTCCCGCACCGCCCGTCCGGCGCGGTTGAGGTAACGTCCCGACCGATATGACTGGTTCGGCCCGCGCGGGCCGTGAAGGACGAGGAGAGCGCCGACATGGTCGGCCGGGACCACGACAACCTCCGCTCGGGCGCGCCGGACGACGCCGGACCGGGGTGGGCCCGGGAACTCCTCGACCATCTGCGCCCCACCGGACGCGACGTCCAAAGGCTCGTCGAGTGGCTGTCGGGGACCGTCGAGGCGTCCGTCTCCCTGCGCGACGGCGACGGCGTCCTGGTCGTCGGGCCGCGCACCCCCGTCGACGAGGCACTGGCGGCCGACATCGCCGACGGCCGCCTCGCCTCCGCCGCATGGGAGGGCGAGGGCCGCCACGTACGCCTGATCCGGGTCGAACTCCCGGGGCCCGCCGCCGTCGGAGTGCTCACGGTGAGCCGGACGAGTCCCTTCGACCGACGCGCCTCCGACATCGTCACGCACACCGTGAGCGTCCTCGAAGTCCTCCTGCGGACGCAGGAGACCGCGGCGACCGGACACCGGCTGGCCCGCGCCACCGCCGACCTCCGGCTGGCCATCCTGCAGCTGCTCATGGTCGAGGACGTCGTCGCCGCCCGCCGGGTCGCCGCCGGTCTGTGGCCCCGCCTCCTCGACGCCGACACCGCCTGCGTGTACGTCGTCGAGAGCACGCCCGAGGAGCGCGACGGCCTCGCCGCGGCCTGTCTCGCGGCGACCCACGAGGAGGCCCTCGTCGTACGCTGCCCCGCCATGGACGGGCATGTCATCGTCGTCGTCCCGGACGACGCCGCCGGGCCCGAGCTGCGCGCGCTGTGCGCCGGCCGCCCCGGGGCGTACCTCGGCGGCAGCGCCCGGCAGAGCCTCGCCCGCACCGCCACTGCCTACGGACAGGCCGTCAGCGCCCTGGCCGTGGCCCGCTTCCGCCCCGGCAGGACCGCCTTCTACGCCGAGCGCACCCGCCCCGAGCGCCTCATGGACCCCGACGCGCTGCGCACCTGGACGACCCGCCTGCTGCGCCCCCTGGACACCCTGCCGCACCACACCCGCGCGGAACTCCTCGCCACCACCCGGCTGGGCCTGGAGTTCACGGCCGTCAACGCGGCGAAGGTGCTCGGCGTCAGCCGCAACACGGTCCGCGCGCGCATGGAGCGCGTCGAGCACCTGCTGCGCGCCGACTTCTCCGACCTCACCGTCCGGGCCGTCGTCCATCTCGCCCTCCACCACCAGTTCGGCATCGCCGAGGACCCGGCGGGCGCCCCGGCGACCCCGGCGCAGCTCGGCGAACTCCTCACCGGGCCCGCGCTGCGCTCCTGGGCGCAGGAGCTGCTGGCCCGCCTCGACACCGACGGCCGGGATCTGCGAGGCACCCTGCGGTCCTGGATCGCGGCCGGCGGCAACGCCGAGCGGGCCTCCCACCTGCTGGGTGTCCACGCGCAGACCGTCCGCGAGCACGTCCGCAGCGCCGAGCCCGTCCTCGAGCGCCAGCTGCTCGCCACGGGCAGCGACCTCTACGAGGTCGTTCTCGCCCATGTCGCGGCCGGCGACCTCGATCAGCCCGACCTGCACGGAAGCGGCCACCCGGCGGAATCGGGCCATCCGGACTCATCTGTGCACAGGTGAGTCCTCCGGCCCCGAGAGCGGGCACCGAGACGATTCCCTGGCCGCGCACCGCCCCGTAGGTTCTCAGCAGCCGTGGGGGTACGACCGGAACGGGGGTCCGGTCGCACCCCGCGGCGCTGTCAGTCCCGTAGCCGGACCGGGATCTCCTGCCAGCCGCTCGCGATGAACGACGGCACCTGCCTGAGCTCCCCGTCCGCCTTGTGCAGCCGCAGCCCGGGGAACCGGTCGAAGAGCGCGGGCAGCGCCGTCAGCGCCTCCATCCGGGCCAGCGGCGAGCCGATGCAGCGGTGCACCCCGATGCCGAAGGCCAGATGGTCGTCCGCCGCGCGCGCCGCGTCGAACGCCTCCGCGTCCGGCCCGTACCGGACCGGGTCCACGTTGGCCGCCGCGTACGTCGTGACGATGGCGTCCCCGGCCGGGATCGTCACGTCGCCCACCTTCAGGTCGCTCACGGCGAACCGCAGCGGCAGCGTCGCGATCGACGGGTACAGCCGCAGCGTCTCGTCCACCACGCCGTCCCAGCCGATCTCGCCCCGCCGCACCGCCGCCAGCTGCTCGGGCCGGCGCAGCAGCGCCACCACCGCGTTGCCGATGAGGTTCACCGTCGTCTCGAAACCGGCGCCGATGACGAGGAGCAGCGTGTACAGCAGTTCCTCGTCGCTGAGCCGGTCGCCGCCCTCGTCGCGCACCCGGATCAGCTCGGTCGTCATGTCGTCGCCGGGGTGCTCGCTCTTGTGGGCGATGAGCGAGCCCAACACCGTGCCGATCTGCTCCTGAACGAACGCGGCGTGCTCCGGACTGGGATCGGAGGTGTCCATGATCGCCGCGATGAGCCGTCCGGTGGCCTCCCGCAACTCCTCGGGGACGCCGAAGAGTTCGCAGATGATCCGCATCGGCAGCGGATGCGCGAACTCGGCCCTCAGATCGACGACGGCGCCGTTCTCGGCGCGCTGTTCCAGTGTGTCGAGCAGCTCCGCGGTGATCGCCTCCACCCGTTCCCGCAGCGACTCGGTGCGCCGGTGGGTGAAGCTCGGCGCCACCAGCTTGCGCAGCCGGGCGTGGTCGGCGCCGTAAGTGGAGAGCATGTTGACGACGCCGACCCAGCCGAGGATCCAGCCCCACGACGGGTGCTCTCCCAGTTCCGGCCACTGGCGCCAGTGCCGCCGCGGGTCCTTGCTGACCTGCGGGTCCAGGATCAGCGCCTTGAGGGTGTCGTACTCCGTGGGCGCCCACGCGGGGATGCCGCCGGGCAGTTCGACGGGCACGATCGGGCCGAGGGCGCGCAGCCGGGCGCTCTCGGCGTGCACGTCGGCGCCGAACGGGTCGAGGACGATGCGGTCGGTCACGGTCACGAACGGACTCCTGAGGGGTCGGAAGCGGGGGAGCGGGGGCTGAAACGCACGGGAAGCGCCGTCAGCGACCGGTGGAACGGCCCCGGCCGCCAGGCGAGCCGGTCACGGGGCACGACGGGATCGAGGTCCGGCAGCCACTGGGTGAGGCGCTCGATCGCCTCGGTGACGAGCAGCAGGGTGTGCTGTCTGACCGGGCAGGCGTGCGGTCCGGCTCCCCACGACAGGTGCGAGGCGTCGCGCGGATGGCGCCCGCCGGACGCCGTCCGCCCGCCGACCGGGGCGCCGTCCGTGCCGTGGGCGAGTCCCAGCGCCCCGTACGACACCACCACCGGCACGGCGTCGCGCAGCCACACCCCGTGGAAGGCCACCGGCCTGCGCGCGTAGTAGATGCCGTAGTTCGCCAGCGGCGTCTCGTGGTGCAGCACCTCCACCACCGCGTCCATCACCGGCCGGGCGCCGCTGGTGAGCGTGGAGTAGTACGCCGGGTTGCCGAGCACCCGGGACAGCGTGTTGGAGAGCAGGTTCGCGGTCGGCTCGTACCCCGCCCCGAGGGTGAGGAACACCTGCCAGGTGACTTCCTCACGGGTCAGTCCCGCCGGGTGTTCCAGCAGCCGGCTGGGCAGGTCGTCGCCGGGTTTCTCGGCCTTGGCGGCGATGAGCTCCAGCACGTACCGGGCGAACTGCGCCTCGCCCTCGGCGGCCTGCGCGCCGCCCTCCATCATCTTGCCCAGACCCTCGTTGAGCCGATCGCCCTGGCTGTCCGGCAGCCCGAACAGGTCGTTGAGCACCAGAGCCAGCAGCGGGCGCGCGAAGTCCGCGACGAGGTCGGCCTCGCCGCGCGGGCCCATGCGCTCGGCCAGCAGCCGCACCGCCCGGTGCACCCGCCCGCGCAGGTCGTGCGGTTCCACCAGGTCGAAGACGTCGATGAGAGTGGTCCGGTAGCGCAGGTGCGCGGGTCCGTCGGAGAACAGGGCGTTGGGCCGCCACCGCATCATGCCCAGCACCGGCGCGTCGTCGGGGACGGTCGCCTCCCACGCCCGCGGGTCGTGCGAGAAGGTCTCCTGGTCGTGCAGGACGTCCAGCGCCGCCCGCCGGTCGGTGACCACGTACGCCGGAATCCCCGGCGCCAACTCTGCCCAGCCCACGGGGCCTTGGGCGCGGAGCGCGGCGTAGTAGCGCTGCGGATCCGGCGCGAAGCCGTCCTCCCACAGCCGCACGGGCGCGGAGCGGGCGAAGTCGATCCGGTCCGGGGTACGGGCGGTCACCGGGCCTCCACGGGGTCACGGCCGATCAGATGGTCCACGAGCGCGAGCAGCGCGTCGATCGAGGAGCCGGCGTCCCGGGCGTCGCAGGTGACCAGCGGTGTCGTGGGCTCCAGGTCCAGCGCCCGGCGCAGCCGCTCCTCGCTGTGGTGACGGGGGGCGTCGGGAAAGGCGTTGAAGGCGACCGCGTACGGCAGCCCGCTCTCCTCCACCAGCCCCAACACGTCGAACGAGGCGTCGAGGCGGCGGCTGTCGACGAGCACGAGCGCCCCCAGCGCGCCGTAGGCGATGTCGTCCCACAGGCTCCGGAAGCGTTCCTGACCGGGCGTGCCGAACAGGTACAGCACGACGTCGCCGGGCAGGCTGATCCGGCCGAAGTCGATGGCGACGGTGGTCGTCGCCTTGTCCCGCACCCCGTCCAGGTCGTCCACCTGCGCCGACGCCTCGGAGAGGGGCTCCTCGGTGTGCAGCGGGCGGATCTCGGAGACCGAGTCGATCAGCGTCGTCTTGCCCACTCCGAACGGCCCCGCCACCAGGATCTTCACCAGGTCGCGGGCGGCGTCGGGCAGGTGGACGGCGCCGGGTCCGCCGGCGCTAGGCGCGGTGTTTGAGGGCGCGGAGGCCATCGGCCACTCTCTTCAGCAGGTCGGGGTCGAACCGTTCGGCGGGCGGGATCGGCGCACGGGCGAGGACCAGGTCCCGGTCGACGAGACCGGCCGCCAGCACCCGCACCGCGGAGAACGGCAGTCTGAGCAGCGCCGCCGCCTCCACCACCGCCAGGGAACCGTCCTCCAGGGTTTCCAGCAGGGCGAGTTCGGCGGCGGAGAGCCCGGCGGGCAGCGGTGCGTCGGTGCGGGCGAGCACCGACAGCCGCTCCAGGTGGGGGCGGCTGGGCCGGGCCACACCGCCGGTCGACAGATACGCGGGAACCAGAGGACGGCCGGCCGGGCGTCCGGTCATGCCGGCGGGTTGTCGTCGGCTCCTCGGGACGGGGCTGCCATCGCCTTCTCGCCCAGTCGGGCCACCTGGGAGTGCACCCGGTGCGCCAGCAGGTCCAGCCGCACCTCGCCGTCGCCGTAGGCGGCCACACAGGTGCCGTGGTCGGTCGGAACGATCAGCACGTACCCGTGGTCCGACTCGATGACGATCTGCCGGACGTCGGCCGTCTCATGGTCGGCGAACGCGGCCGCCGCCGTCCGGCAGGCGCCCTGCACGGTGCTGGTGATGGCGGCCACCCGCTCGGCCGACGGCTGGGAGAGGGCGTCGGTGTATCCGGTCACGAGCCCGTCCCGGGTCAGCATGACGGCGGCCACCACGTGCGGCACCTGCAGGACCGGTTCCAGCACCCATGCCGTGTCACCCGTGTTGCGGCTGGTCATCGGGCCGCTCCCCCTTCGTCGTCGGTCTGGTCGGTCTGGTCGGCGGGCGCGTCCCCCGTGCCGCCCGCCCCGGTGTTCCCCGTGGCGGCGCGGGCCGCCGCCGTGCCGGACTGCAGTGCGCCGAGCGCCGCGGCGGCCTCCTCCGGGCTGCGCGCCGGACGACGCTGAGGCGTCCGCTCCGGCGTCCGCTCCGGCGTCGGTGCCGGCGCCGCGGACCGGGTGCGGCGTCTGCGCTGCGGCAGGCCGTCGTCCTCGTCCTGCGGCGCGTGGTGTCCCGGCGCCGGCTCCCGTTCCGGTGCACCGGTCTCGGCGCCGTACGCGTGGGAGGGGCCGGGAGGGTCGGGGAGGGCCTGGCGCGCGGTGCGTGTCGTGCGCGGGGCGCTCGCGGCCGGCGGCCGCTCGGCCGGGTCGAGGTGGCTGAGGAGGTGGGTGTCGACCCGCAGCACCGCCCGCACACCGCCGTACGGGGAGGCCGAGGAGACGTCCACGCCGAGGTCGAACTGGCGGGTCAGCCGGCCGATCGCGGCCAGTCCCATGCGGGGCGGGTCGCCGAGGTCGGTCAGCAGGATGGGCTCGTCGCCTGCCACCAGCCGCTGGGCGCGCTCGCGTTCGTCCCGGGTCATGCCGAGGCCCGCGTCGTCGACGGTGACGCACACACCGTGGTGCACGTGCTGCAGACTGACCACGACGTCGGTGTCCGGAGCGGAGTGCCGGAGGGCGTTGTCGAGCAGCTCGGCGACGATGATGGCGACCGGTTCGACGGCGTGCGAGACCAGGGCGGTGCCGGGCTCGAGGTGGTTGTGGACCTGGACCCGGTGATAGCCGGCGAGCCGGGCCTGACCGCCGGTCACCGCGTCCACCAGGTGGGACTCCTCGCGGGCCAGCCCGACCCAGGCCCCGCACACCACGGCGGTGACCTGCGCGCGCCGCAGCGACTGCTCGTTCTCGTGGTCGAGTCGGAACAGGGTCTGTGCCAACTCCGGTTCGTCGTAGCGCTGTTGCAGTCCGCGCAGCGCGTCCTGCAGGCGGTACAGGGCCGCCTGGATCTCCCGGACGGCGCCGCGCATCCCGGCCTGCGCCGCGGCGTCGACGGACGTGCGCTGGGCGGCTGTCTCGGCCTGCAGCGCCAGCACCACGTTCTCCAGGGCGATGCCCAGCGGGGTGCCGGCGGTGAGCGGCTGGAGCGGGCCCGGCACGGTGACGTGCGGATGGGCGACGCGACGGGCGGCGGCGGGCACGCGCCGGGTCGCCAGGTGCTCCACCTCCGCCGTGACCGCCTTGAGGGAGCCGTCGAGTCGGGTGCGCAGCGCGGCGATCTCCGCTCGCTGCCGGGCCTGCCGCCGCCGCGCGCGCAGCAGCCCGCCGGCCAGGGCGAGCGCGGACAGCGTGCCGGCGGTGAGGCCGCCGGCCGCCAGGTCCGGCAATTCGATCATCGATTGGGTCCAGGGGGTCGGGCGTCGTCGGTTGCGGGGCAGGCGTGCGTTCGGTGCCCGAACGGGCACTCGCAGCACAGTACACACCGTCGTTGATCGATCCCGCACCGTCGGGCGAGACTTCGCGCCAAAGCGCCCGGCATCTGTTCGCTTGTGCGTCGACTGTCGGAATTGCCGTGCGCGGCGCTGGAGTTGGCCGCATGTCCGCGGTTCTGCGGCGGTACCGCAGTGCTGCCGCGGGCCGGGTGCGGCCGGGACGCGGGCCCGCCGCCGTCCGCGCCGCCGGACGGGGGCCGCGCTCACCGGCTCCGGTGAGCGCGCGGGGCCGCACCGTGCCCGCCGGTCCCGGCGCGCGGTGGGTGGCCCCGGCCCGCCCGTATCCTGCATCCCTCATCCTTCATCGCGCGTCGTCCGCGACGGGACTAGCCGGGACGCCGCGCACCTGACGCATCAGGGCCCGCACACCGGCCTCAGGACGGCCAGTGTGCCGTTGGCCTGACGCAGTGCCAGTTCCAGGGTGGCCGGCGCGTGCAGCGCGCCGCTGCCGTCCGGTGGGACCAGCCACTCCAGGAACCGGGCGGCCCGGTAGGGCGGGGGCACCGCGACCCAGGAGCCCCGGCCGGCGTACCGCAGTCCGGACCCGATCCAGCGGCTGCCGGGGTCGGGGGGCAGGAAGAAGCCGACGCGGTGGGCGGCGGTGTCCACGAGCGTGGGACCCGGTGTGGGGCGCGAGGCCTGCCACAGCAGGTCCAGGGTGAGCAGCCCCAGCCGGTCGGGGACGCTCAGCACGTCCCAGTAACGCCCCGCTTCCAGCAGCGTGATCCCGTCGCCCTGGTCCCACTCCCGCTTGCACGACCGCGGATCCGTCGCGGCGGCGGCGAGCCACTCCACGCCGCGCATCCACATCGCATCGATCATGTCGGCATCGCATCGCTCATGTCGGCTCCGTGTGACTCCACCGGCGACCGCATGCCGCCCGGCATATGCATGCTTGTAGATATTTCTACGTGGCGGAAGGGGTGGCGGACCGTGGCGTTTCGGTGTGTTTCGTTCGAGCCCCGCGCCGCTGTTCGGCTCGGGGCTTGCGGCTGTCACGCCCGTCCGGCGCCGCCCTGCGGCACGGGCAGCCCCGCACGGCCGTGGGGCACCGGCAGCGGCTGCTCGGACTGGCGCAGCTCGGCCAGCAACTCGTTCTGCCCGGCGAGGAGTTCGGTGAGGATGCGGCGGGCGGCCCGCAGCAGTTCGGCCACGTCGCCGCCCGCCAGCGCGTAGCTGACGGTCGAGCCCTCCCGGATCGACACGACGATCCCCGACCGGCGCAGCACCGCCAGCTGCTGGGAGAGGCTGGAGGGCTCGATCTCGATCTCGGCGAGCAGGTCCCGCACGGCGACGGGCCCGTTCTGCAGCAGTTCGAGGACCCTGATCCGCACGGGGTGTCCGAGCATGCGGAAGAACTCGGCCTTCGCCTGGTAGAGGGGAACCTGCATGGTCGCTCGCTCCCTGCCGTGTTCGGTGGGGTGGATCTCGAGGGCGCGGCGGCCGCCCGGCTGTCCGTGCGCCGCCGCGCGCGACGTGCCGCGCCTCGATCCTGATGGTTGCGGGCTCCGCACACCCGTGTGATGCGCTGATCTGGATGTGTCGAGATGAAGACATCTTCAATTCGAGGGTGTGCGAAGCCGGCGGCCGTCCGCCCGTGAGGTCCGGGCGTCCGGCCGACTAGACCTCGAGCTCGGCCTCGATCCGCTTGAGCTGGTGGCGGGCCATCGCCAGGTTGGACCGTTCGCGGTCCAGCACCAGGTACATGAACAAGCCACTTCCGCCACGGCCCTTGAGCAGTCGGATGAGGTGGTACTGGTTCGCGAGGGTGATCAGGACATCCTCGATCTCGCCCTTGAGCCCCAGGTGATCCATGGTGCGCACCTTGGCGCGGATCACGTCGGTGTTGCCGGCCGCGGCGACGGTCAGGTCGAGATCCTTGCCTCCGCCGAGCGTGCCGAGTGCCATGCCGCTGGTGTAGTCCACGACGGCGACCCCCAATGCCCCCTCGATCGCCGTCATCGTCTCCTTCATCGAGATCTCCACGTTCGCCATGACGCTTCTCCTGCCGGTTGCGCGGGCCGGGCTCCTCCGGCTCCCCTGATGCACCGACCGTACGAAGGGCGTCCTCCTACCGGGTGATGTGCTCCGGGACTGGCTCAAGTGGCTTCGCAACGCGAAGGTCTCTGCACGCAATTGACCGCGAGAACGAGGCAATTGAACGGATACGCGGTGGGCGGTGGGAACGCGGGCTCGACGCTGATCGAAGGCCGGTCACGACGGCCGCCGGGCTCGGTGCTCCTTCTGCTGCGCCCGGAGGGTGGCGCGCTCGCCCGCCCGGGTGCAGGATGTACCTTCATTGACAGGAATCCTGTCGATCGAGCGACGCCGATCGGCGATTCCTCACCGCGAGAACGGGACCGACCATGCCGCTCAGCCCCCGCATCCAGGCCAGGGCCGTCCAACTGCTGCTCGGCGGGGTGATGTCCCGCGTGCACCAGGATCTGCGCTTCTCGGACGTGCCCAGGAACACGCAGACGCTCCGGGTGGAGACCGGTGCCGGTCCGGTGGCCTGCACCGTCTACCGGCCACCGGTCGTCGCCGACCCGCCGGCCCCCGTCTACGTCAACTTCCACGGCGGCGGCTTCGTCGTGGCGCGTGCGGAGCAGGACGACCATCTGTGCCGCTGCATAGCCTCCACGGCGGGCTGCGTCGTGATCAACGTGGACTACGCCGTCGCCCCGCAGCGGCCGTACCCCGCCGCCGTCACCCAGGCCTACGACGTGACCGCGTGGGTGGCCGAGAACGGCGAGGCGCACGGCTGGGACGGATCCCGGCTGGCCGTCGGCGGCCACAGCGCCGGCGCCAACCTGACCGCCGCGGTGTGCCGCACGGCCCGGGACCGCGGCGCCTTCTCACCGCGCCTGCAGATCATCGACTCCGCGCCGCTCGACATGGTCACCGACCCGGCGGCCAAGACGGCCCGTACGGCCAAGCCGCTGCTCACCCCGTGGCTCATGCGGGCATTCACCGGCGCCTACGTGCCCGATCCCGCCGATCGCGCCCACCCGCTCGTCTCGCCGGGCCTTGCCGACGACCTCGCCGGACTGCCGCCCGCCCTGGTCGTCGTCGCGGAGAACGACCGCCTCCGCGACGAGGGCGACGCCTACGCCAGGGCTCTGGAGGCCGCTGGCGTGCCCGTCACCCACCGCGTGTTCGCGGACGTCGACCACTACTTCACCCACACCGGGCCCGTGCCGGCGGCGAAGGAGGCCATCGCGCTGATGGCCGCCACGCTGCGCTCGGCACTGGCCGCCGGTTGACGCGACTGCGGCTCGTCCGGCCGCCGAGATGAGCGTCGGACCGGTCAGCGGGCGGGGCTCCGCCGGGCGGACGGCGCCGCGGTGGAGGCGCGGACGACCAGGTCGACCGGCGGGTCGCTCGCCGGCAGGGGCGGAGCGTCCGGGTTCTCGATGACGTGCACGAGACGTTTGAGGCCGTCCTGCGCCACGGCGTCGAACGGCTGCGGCACCGTGGTGAGGGGAGGCGTCACGAACGCGGCGACCGGGATGTCGTCGAAGCCGACGACGCTGATGTCCTCGGGCACCCGGACGCCGGCTTCCGCCAGTGCGCGGATCAGGCCGATCGCCATGTCGTCGTTGGCCGCGAACACCGCGGTGACGTCACCGTCCGCGGCGAGGGCGCGGCCCGCCGCGTACCCGGACGCGGCGGACCAGTCACCCTCGACCACCGGCGGCACCGTTCTGCCGTGCGCCGTCAGTGCCGTCCGCCAGCCCTCCAGCCGGTCCCGCGCGGCGTACCAGCGTTGCGGCCCAGCCAGGTGATGGACCGTCACATGCCCCAGTCCCAGCAGGTGTTCGGTGGCGATCCGGGCCATCCGGTCGGCGCCGTGGCCCGCGGTCAGCACCCCGGGGGCGACGACGGGCGAGGGTGCGCTGAGCACCAGCACGGGCACGTCGACGTGGAGGCGGCCGTCGCCGTCGGCCTCCTGCCGGCGCCGCTCGTCCACCGCGGCCGGCTGCTCCGGCCGGTCCTGCCAGTCGTCCTGCGTGTCCTCACCGTCCCGCTCGTCGATCGGTTCGGAGATGACGATGCCGTCGACGCCCTGGTCGAGGAGCGAGCCGACCGCCCCCGCGACGCCCGCGGGATCGCCTTCCACCGTGTTGACCACGCGGAGCGCGTACCCGGTGTCCCTGACGGCCCGCTCGACGCCCATGAGCAGGGAGGCGGGACCGTAGAGGGCGGTGCCCAGCGTCACCACGCCGATGGCCCGGGTCCGTCCCGAGGCCAGCGCCCGGGCGGCGTTGTTGCGCCGGTAGCCGAGTTCTTCGGCGGCCTGGAGGACGCGTCGGCGCACCTCCGCGGAGACGTACTGCTCGTCGTTGAAAACCCGCGAGACCGTCTTCTGGGAGACGCCGGCGAGGCGGGCCACGTCGACGCTCCGCGGCGTCGCGGAGGCTGCGCCTCGTCCCGTCGCCCGCTGCATGGTGTCCCCCTGTGGCCTTGGATGCGAACCGATGATGCCAGACCCGGGGCGCTGACCGGCGACGAGGTCCACCCAGGTGCGCGCCGGGACCCACGCGTACGCCGGGCGAGCCTCGGTTCCACGGCAGCGGTCCTACGGCAGCCATTTCTCCAGGGCGCCGATGAGACGGTCGAGCGCGGGCTCGTCGGCGGAGCGGTCCGTCATGATCGTGCGGCCGTCGAACTGGAGGGCGTACTGGAACTTGTCCGCGGAACCCAGGTCCGTCGTGAACGCGGGGACGTCGTCGAGCGCGGGGTCGCCGAGCAGCGTGCGCAGGTGCGTGAACTGCTCCGCGGTGGTGCGGCGCACCGCGGAGCGGCCCTTGTCGGTGGTACGGACGGTTCCGTCACCCCGGACCGTGACCTCCTGGTTCACCCCGGCGAAGCCACCACTGACGGTCATGACCACCAGTTTCTGGTCCGGGCCGGTGACGGGCACCGGCGAGGGACGCGCAGACGCGGAGGCGGTCGCGGAAGGGGAGGGGGAAGGGGAGGCCGACGGAGCAGGAGCGGACGGGGAGGGCGGGGCGGACGACGAGGCGGGGGAGGCGGTCGCCGTGACGGAGGCCGTGTGCGCCGGCTCCGCGTTGCGCCCGTCGTCCCCGGGCGAGCAGCCGACCAGGACCAGCACGCCGGCCGCGCACATCATCGCCGCACTCCGAGCGAGCACCCTGCACCCCCGCGTCCCGACAGTCGGACAGTCGTCGTAACAGAGTGCCCGGAGGGCGTCGAACGTAACCGGCGCACCCCGTACGGGGACTTCACGCGCGGGAGCCGGAAGGCGGGAGGGCGGACGAGGCGCGCGGCCCGGCCCGGCGGCGCGGCTTCGGGTCGGTCCGGCCCGGATCGGCCCGGCCCGGCTTGCGGCGGGGCCGAGGGAGCGGGCAGGGTCATGTGCCGTGCCCACCTTGCTGATCGTTCATCACACTCCCTCGCCCCACTGCCAGGCGCTGTTCGAGGCGGTGGTCGCGGGTGCGACGGCGCCCGAGATCGAGGGCGTCCGCGTCGAACGGCGGGCGGCCCTCGCCGCGACCGCCTCCGACGTCCTGGCCGCCGACGCCTTCCTGCTGGGCACCCCGGCCAACCTCGGCTACATGTCGGGGGCGCTCAAGCACTTCTTCGACCAGATCTACTACCCGTGCCTCGACGCCACCCGGGGCCGTCCCTTCGGCTACTACGTGCACGGCGGCAACGACGTGACGGGCGCGGTGCGCGGCATCGAGGCCGTCACCACGGGGCTGGGCTGGCGAAGGGCGGCCGATCCGGTCACCGTCACCGGCGAACCGGACAAGGCGGAGATGGCGGCCTGCTGGGAACTGGGCGCGACGGTGGCCGCCGGTCTGATGGCGTGACCGGCCGCGCCGGCGTCGTGCGTCAGTGACCGCCCTGCCCGGGCAGGCAGGCCCCGTCGAGGGTGCGGCCGACGACCTCGGCGGTGGCGTGACCGCTGCCGTCCACGGTTCCGTTGACGCACACCCGGCCCTCGCCGCCGCCCACGAGCACATCGTGCAACGGCTTCAGGACCTCGCCCTGGATCTCGATCTCGTCCGGCTTCAGGCCGAGCGCCGTGGCGGCGGCGGTCCGCAGAGCGTCCGCGGTGGTGCCCGAGGCCGCGAGGCTCTGCAGGACCGTGGCGAGGGCCGTCGCCGGGGGTCGGGCCTCGCGCTCCTGCTCGGCGGTGATCGGCTGCTGCTGACGGTAGGCGTGGTTCTCCGCGACCCGCTTGTCCCAGTCGGCGGAGATGCACGGCGACGGGGCGGCCCGCGTGTCCTGCGGCGGCGGGCAGAAACCCTTCGGCGAGCGTGAGGCCGAGGGCGAGGCCGCCGTGGCCGGACCGGCCGCCCGGGGATCGGCCGAGGGATCGGCGCACGCGGCCGTGAGGAAGAGCAGAGCGAGGAGAAACGGAGCGCCGACGCGGCGCCGAGTCCCTGTCCGTGTCATTCACGGATGATGGCAGGCGCCCACGGCAGGCCGGGCGGCAGGGTGGCCGGGGCGAGCGCGCGGTCAGTTCCACAGGGGGTAGGTGACGACGCGTCCGAACTGCTCCGGCCGGTCGCCCGGGTAGGTCAGGGTGATCCGGCTGTAGTGCTGAACCCGGGGGTCCTTCTTCCACGGCTGCGGCCGGTCCAGTTTGACCCTGACGGCGTACCGGTGGAAGGCGCCCGCCGCGCAGTACGGGTCGCAGTCGTTGACGACGTTCACCCCGGTGGCCCGGGCCGAGCCGGCGCCCCAGCTCTTCCAGTGCAGCGAGACCAGTCGGCTGTTGCCGTCGCCGCACGCGAGGACGAAGCTGCCTGGCCGTACCCGGGCGTGCCAGAAGCAGTCGACGAGGACCGGTGCGGCGGCCTGGCGGACCGAGGCCGCGCGGGCCGCGGGCGGTGAGGCGGCCGGCGTCGCCGCGGCCGACCCGACGGCCGCCGTGAGGCCCAGCGCCGCACAGAGCGTGACCGTTGTTCTCGTCGTGTGTCGCATCGTGGCTCCCAGCCGCCCGAACCGGGGCCCGGCTGTGTGCCGCGCCCCGGCGAGGTGCGCTGTCGACGCTACGACGGGAAGCGGAGGAGGGCCACTCGAACGGCGCAGCGGTCGCCTCGGCGCACCCGGATGCGTCGCGGCGGGACCGGCCGGCCAGGACGCGTCCGGCGAGCCGACGGGGCGCGGCGCACGGGGGCGGTCCAGGGGACGTCCGCCGGCGTCGCGCCGTGGACTTCCGTCGTACGGGCCGTTCCGCTTCCGCGGTCTGCGCTGCGGCCCTCCGTCACGATCACGACGACGTCGTCCCCGGCGCTCCGCAGCCGGGTCCGTGACCTTCGGCGAAGCCCGAGGCCGCCGCTGCCCTTCCAAGCCCACCAACTGTGACCCCACCCGCCGACGACTCCGTCGACACCTGAACTCGCAAGGTGGGGCCCGCCGTGCCGCGACACGCCGTCACCCTGCCCGCATTCATCCTTTCGGGGACGGGATGCCTGTGCCGGCGGCTGAAAATGTGCGCCGAGCAGGCCGAATCCCCAGCCGCTCATGGTCATTTCAAGCCGTTGTCTTGGCATTCCCATGACAAAACTGTGCACTCAGTGCCACGCTGCTGCCGAAGTTCACCATTCCTTCACGTCCGCATCACGCGGAGCACCTGTCACCCACCCCCCACCTCCTTCCACCCCCCAACTGTGCAGCGCTCCGGATCGGCCCCCTCCCGCCGGTCCGCCCCACCTCGGTCACCCTCACCGGCCGACCGTCGCACTGAAGGAGAACCCGTTGCCCCGGCGACACCTCCCCATCCTCGGGCGCAGACGCGCCACCGCCCTCGCCCTCTCCACCGCCGCCACCCTGCTGACCCTCGGGGTCCAGACGGGCACCGGAGTCGCCGCGCCCGCCGGGCCCGGCGCGGCCGGCATCACCGCGACGCCCCGCGCGGGCGCAGCGGCGACGCCCCTGTCGCCGGCCGGCCGAGCCTCGCTGATCAGGACCGCGCAGGCCGCGGCCGGCGTCGAGGCCCGACGGCTCGCGCTCGGAGCCCAGGAGAAGCTGCTCGTCAAGGACGTCGTCCGAGACGCCGACGGCACCACCCACACCCGCTACGAGCGCACCTACGCCGGACTTCCCGTCCTCGGCGGCGACCTGGTCGTGCACCTCGGGAGCGGCCGGACCACCGTGACCAGGGCGAGCGGGGCGACGCTCACCCTGCCCTCCCTCACCCCGAAGCTCGCCGCCTCCCAGGCCGCCGGCAAGGCTCTCGCGGCCGCGAGGAACGCCGAGGTCAAGGGCGCCGGGGCGGAACGCGCGCCACGCCTGGTCGTGTGGGCCGGTACCGCGAAGCCCGTCCTCGCCTGGGAGACGGTCGTCGAGGGCGTGCAGCAGGACGGCACCCCCAGCGAACTCCAGGTCGTGACCGACGCCACCACGGGCAAGCAGATCCTCGCCGCCGAGAAGGTCCACACCGGCACCGGCACCGGCCAGTTCAGCGGCACGGTCCCGCTCGGCACCACGCTGTCGGGATCGACGTACCAGCTCGTCGACGGCGGACGCGCGGGACACAAGACGTACGACCTGAACCAGGGCACGTCCGGCACCGGAACGCTCTTCACGGACGACAACGATGTCTGGGGCAACGGTCTGCCGTCCAACCGGCAGACGGCCGGCGTCGACGTGGCCTTCGGCGCCGCCGCGACCTGGGACTACTACAAGGACGTGTTCGGCCGCAACGGCATCCGCAACGACGGAGTCGCCGCCTACAGCCGCGCCCACTACGGCAGCAACTACGTCAACGCCTTCTGGCAGGACAGCTGCTTCTGCATGACCTACGGCGACGGGTCGGGCAACACGCACCCGCTGACCGCCCTCGACGTGGCCGCCCACGAGATGAGCCACGGCGTCACCGCAGCCACCGCCAACCTCACCTACTCGGGCGAGTCCGGCGGCCTCAACGAGGCGACCTCCGACATCTTCGCCGCGGCCGTCGAGTTCCACGCCGGTCTCGCCGCCGACCCCGGCGACTACCTCGTCGGCGAGAAGATCGACATCAACGGCGACGGCACGCCGCTGCGTTACATGGACAAACCCTCCAAGGACGGCTCCTCCCACGACAACTGGAGCTCCGCCCTCGGCGGCGTCGACGTCCACTATTCCTCGGGCCCCGCGAACCACTTCTTCTACCTGCTCTCCGAGGGCAGCGGCGCGAAGACCGTCAACGGCGTCTCCTACAACAGCCCGACCGCCGACGGCCGTCCCGTCACCGGCATCGGCATCGACAACGCCGCCGCCGTCTGGTACCGGGCTCTGACGACGTACATGACCTCGTCGACGAACTACGCCGGCGCCCGTACCGCCACCCTCCAGGCCGCGAGCGATCTGTTCGGCGCCTACAGCCCGGCCTACCTCGCCGTGGCCGACTCCTGGGCCGCCATCAACGTCGGCAGCCGGATAGCCCTCGGCGTCAACGTCGCCCCGCTCGCCGACCAGACCAGCGGCGTCGGCCAGGCGGTCAGCCTCCAGGTGGACGCCTACACCACCAACTCCGGTGCGGGTCTCACCTACGAGGCGACCGGTCTGCCCGACGGTCTGAGCATCAGCCCGAGCGGCCTCATCACCGGGACGCCCACCACCCTGGGCAGCAGCGACGTCACCGTCAAGGTCACGGACAGCACCGGCGCCTCCGTCTCGGACGACTTCACCTGGCGGATCGCGTACATCTACGCCAACGCCGACCGGGTGGACATCCCCGACAACGGCGCCGCCGTGGAGTCCCCGGTCACCATCACGGGCCGCGACGGCAACGCCTCGGCCACGACCTCGGTCTACGTCAACATCGTCCACACGTACCGCGGTGACCTGACCGTCGACCTCGTCGGCCCCAACGGCACCGTCTACTCCCTCCTCAACCGCAGCGGCGGCTCCGCCGACAACGTCGACCAGACCTTCACCGTCAACGCCTCCGGGCAGCCCCTGAACGGAACCTGGAAGCTGCGCGTCCAGGACCGTGCGTCGATCGACGTCGGATACATCCAGCGCTGGCAGCTCACCCCCTGACACCGACCGACCGTCCCACACCGCCGCCCGGGTCTTCCGAGACCCGGGCGGCGGTGCGTCCGGATCATCCCGTCGGGGACAAATGGGTGTTGACCCCGATGGCGCGGACCACCGGGGACACGTGATCGTGGAGAAGGCCCGGTGATCCGGGGCCGCCGGAGCGAGCCGAGCAACGCCCCGGCCCGTCCGCCCACGCCCGAAGGAGAGTTGCCCATCCACCCCTGCCCTACCGAGAAAGACCCATGGTTCGCGCGGTCCCTGGGGGAGGGGCGGCCGCCGAGGCCGCGCGAGTACCGCCACGCGCGGGCATGGCGGTGGCTCCTGGCCGCGGCGGCCGCCCTCGCCGTCGGCGTCGCCCCGCCCCACGGCCTCCTGCTCGCCGCCGGACTGGTCCTCGCGGGCCTGGCCGCCCAGCTCTTCGACCCCCACCTGCATTCGCCGGGGCACCGGACCCCGCGGCACCGGACCCCGCGCCGGTGAGAACCACGTCCGATTCCTCAGCGCCCCCAGGCGGTGCAGCCCGACGGGCCGTCGACGAGCTCGAAACAGACCCGCGCCTCGGACGCCCGGTCGATACCGGTCATGAGGGTGTACTGGTAGTGGCCCGGCACGGCGACCTGCCGCGACTGCCGCCGTCCGTCGGCGGTGACGACCCGGATCCGGTCTCCGTCGCGCGGACCCACGATGCGGCCCCAGGCCGCCCGGCAGGCCGGACTGACGCGCAACTCGACCGTACGCCCGGCGACTTCCCGCTGCGCCCGGGTTCCCGCGTCGGTCCAGCAGTCGGTGTCCTGCTGTTCGGGGTCACGGTTCGTGCAGGCCTCGCCGCTGCACGGCCCGGTGCTGGGCGACGCCGCCTCGCTCCGGTGTCCGACGCCGTACGTCCAGGCCGTCCACGCCCCCACGCCCAGCGCGCCGGCCAGCGCGGCCACCGCCGCGGCGAGCACGGCGGCCCTTCTGCGCCGGGCCGGCCCGAACGGCCCGGCGGGCCGGCGGGGCGCCGCGTCCCCCTGCTCCCTGCCCGGGGTGTCCGCCGCCCCGGCGCCCGGGTTCCCGGCACCGCGTACGTCGTGTGCGTCGCGTCCGCTCCAGGCACGGTCGGCGAGCAGCCACAGCGCCAGCAGCCGAGCCGGATCGGCGCCGCTCAGTTTCGCCAGCGCCTCCACCGCGTCCCGGGGCGGCAGGGTCTTGCCGTTGAGATAGCGCTCCCAGGACGACTTGCTGTAGGCCGTCCGCGCCGCGAGTGTGGCAAAGCTCAGCCCGGTGCTCTCCCTGGCCTCCCGCAGCCGTTCGACAAGGTGACGGACCTCGGGCGCGGACGCTCGTGACGAGCCGTCCGGACGTGGCCGGGCGCCCTCAGCCACCCGGCTTCCTGAGCTCGCGCCAGGTCATCGGACCCACGATCCCGTCGGCGTCTAGTCCGCGGGACCGCTGGAACCCCTGCACCGCCGCCCGGGTGTTGGGGCCGAACGACCCGTCGATCCCCTTCGGGTCGAAGCCGTGCCGCCGGACCAGGCACTGCACCTCGGCCACCGCCTCGACCGTGGCGCCGACGCCGTACTGGTCGGTGAGCGTGGTGCTGTGACCGGCGTAGAGACGACCGTCGAGCACCGTGAAGTGACAGGGGAAGGTCTTGGCGGAGTACGAGGAGGTCGGCACGTGCGTGACCGCGGCCTCGGCCTCCCGGGACTCCGGCTGGGCCGACGACGTCCAGGACCAGGCGGCGCACAGGATTCCGGCCGCCACCACGACGACGGCCGCCACCATCGGTCTGCGTCCGCGCAGACCACGGCGTGTACGCAACGGCCCGTGCGTGGAGGCCGTTTGGTCCGATGCCGATGCCGATGCCGATGCCGATGCCGACTGGGGCTGTCCCAGTGCCTGCGCCTGTGGAGCTTGCGGCCCGGCGGGTGCGGATGAGGCCACTTCCCAGAGCGCCGTCAGGCCGATCAGGTCGCCGCCGCACACCTGGGCCATCTTCTCGACGGCATGCCGGGGCGGGGTCGCCTTGCCGTTGAGATAGCGCTCCCAGGACGACCTGCTGTACGACGTCCTGCTCGCCAGCGCGGCCAGGCTCAGCCCGCTGTGGTCCTTCACCTGGCGTAACTGCACGACGAGTCGCCGGACCTGCGGGTCTAGCCCCTCGGGCAGCGCCTTCCATCGGGACATACCCCACCCTTTTCGCGTACGCCGTCCTGTGCGGTCTCCGGAGCGGCTCCAGCGTACGGAGAGACGACCGGACCCTCCGCACGGGTTGCCCCTTTCACATCCACGACTCCTTCACGTCGCGGACGTGTCCGCCGTCCGTGCGGCATCCGGGCGGATCGGCGTCGTGATCTGCCCGCCGCGTCCCGGCAGGCCCTGGAACGCGTCCTGTTGAGCCCGCGTGAGCGCGGTCTCACCCCCGCCCGGGCGGCGGGACGATGCCGCCCGCGACGTGGGCCAGCGGTGTGCCGCGAGCCCACAACAGGAGACGGGGGCCGTCGATGAGGCAGGTGCGCCCGTCACGTGAGGCCCACACCTCGTCCCGGTGGGTGAAGGCCCCCCGGTGCACCACGAGCCGCAGCGGGGGACCGGACGCACCGCGCCGGCGCAGCCGCACGCGACAGGAGCAGGCCGTCTCCTCGTCGGGCAACGGCTCGGCGACGGGTCGGAACGCCACGTCGAGCAGCCGCCCCCGGCCGTCGCGGGCGGCGAGATGAGGAGTGTCATGGCGTGGCGGCGGCAGTACCCGCCAGCCGTCGCGGCGCAGCATCCGGGCCACGGCCAGCACCAGCGCCGGCATGTCCAGCTCCGCCAGTTCCTGCGCGGTGTAGTAACCGTTCCGCCGCCGGGCCGGCCGGCGGGAGCGGCGGTGTACGGCGACGGCCGCCGCCGCGAGCGGCAGGAGCGCCGTTGCGCTGACCGCCCAGCCGAAAGCGCGGGAGAGCAGCGCGAGTCCGGTGAGACAGGCGCAGGGGACGGCGACCGCGACGGCGAGAACGGGCAGTACCTCGCGCAGTCGAGGCCCGTAGCGTCCCGACGCGCGGAGTTCGCGCACCGTCCGACGGCGCCGGGTGCGCGCGGACTCGCCGGCCCCGGCTCGCTCCCACCTGTGTGCCATCAGGGTCGGCCCCCCACCCCCGCACGGCTCTGTGTAGATGCTGCATACCCCTCTCGTCGGCAATTGCGCCCGTACGCCGCTTTTCCGCCAGCTCCTTGGCCGAAGTGCGTCAGGCGGGGGGACCGTGGCCGGCCGCCCGGCTTCGCCGCGCCCGTCCGGTGGGGCGTTGTCAGTGGTGGATGCCAGGCTGTCGGTCATGGACGAGGCTGAGTTCTTGCGGGGCCGGGTGTACGGCGCCGACCACGACGACGCGGGCCCCCGCCCGGGCCGCGCCTACGCACAGCTGGTGGGCGGTCCTCTGGACGGGCTGCTGCTGGACGTCACGGACCGGCCCGATCATGACCTGCGCGAGGTGGCGCTCACCACGGAGATCGGGCGCTACGGACCGGGTGGCCGTGCCCTGTACGGGCGGCGCGGCGCAGACGGTCGCCGTTTCGACTGGCGGGGCGACGCCCCGGCCGCCGACTGAGCGGAGCGCGCCGACGGGGCCTGCGGTCGATCCTCCCGCCGCGTCGACAGGTTCTCGTCGGTCGGTCCTCGACGGTCCTCGCGGCCCGGACGAGAGGAGGGATGGCTTCCGTCGCGGGAGGGTGATCAAATGTGCGAATGTCCACAGGTTCCACTTCCGCCCCTCACGTCACCGCCGCACCGCCGGCGGTCCGTCATGGCTGGCACAAGCTCTTCATCGCCCTCATCGTCCTGGGGCGCGTCGCCCGTGTCCCGACCGCGATGGCCGCGACGACCGGGGAGACTCCGTCGGGCTGGTGGCTCGTGGTGTGGGAGGTGCTGGCGCTCGGCCTGGCCGCCTACGCGGTCAGCGAGTGGGAGATCCTCAAGTCCACCGCCTGGCGGATGCGCGTGTCGCAGTGGATCTGGATGGTCCTGTTCCATATCGGCCTCACGGGCTTCCTGAGCTCCCTGTTCGTCCAGTGGTGGTTCTGAGGCAGGTTCCGGGGGGCCTGTCCGCGATCGGCTGACAGGTTTTTTGTTCGATCGTACGAACATGGCTTCGATGGGGTTACTTCTGCGACCTGCGCTTGATAGGAAACTTTCCTGTCAGTTGCAACGCCGAGTCACCCCACCCCCCACTCCTCACCTGGAGCCACTGTGGTGCACCTATCGCGGCCTCTCGACGGCCTCGCCCCCACCTCCCGCCGCTTCTTCCTCGCGCTCGCCGGAGCGTTGGCGGCCGCCCCCCTCCTCGACGCCCGAGGCGCGGCGGCGGCCCCCGCGGCCCGGGGCCTCGACGACCCGGCGAAGAAGGAGATCGCCATGAAGCTGGTGTCGAGCGCGGAGAACTCCTCGCTCGACTGGAAGGCCCAGTACAAGTACATCGAGGACATCGGCGACGGCCGCGGCTACACCGCCGGCATCATCGGGTTCTGCTCCGGCACCGGCGACATGCTCGACCTCGTGGAGCTCTACGCCGCCCGCAAACCCGGCAACGTCCTCGCGAAGTACCTGCCGGCCCTGCGCACCGTGAACGGCACCGACTCGCACGCCGGGCTCGACCCGAACTACCCGAAGGACTGGCGCAAGGCCGCACAGGACGCCGCCTTCCAGCAGGCCCAGAACGACGAACGAGACCGGGTCTACTTCGACCCGGCCGTCCGCCAGGGCAGAACGGACGGCCTGCGTGCCCTCGGCCAGTTCGCCTACTACGACGCCATCGTCATGCACGGCGACGGCGGCGATTCCACCAGCTTCCGCAACATCCGCAAGCGTGCGCTGAGCAAGGCGAAGCCGCCGGCCCAGGGCGGCGACGAGACGACGTACCTCAACGCCTTCCTCGACGCCCGTGTCTGGGCCATGAAACAGGAGGAGGCGCACAGCGACACCAGCCGCGTCGACACCGCTCAGCGCGTCTTCCTCCGCAAGGGCAACCTCGACCTCGAGCCGCCCCTGGACTGGAAGGTGTACGGCGACAGCTACCACCTCGGCTGACCCGGACCGCGTCACCACGACCCGTCGGTGACGCCGACGGTCGCCGCGTCACGGTCGGGCGCCGGGCGGTACCCGGCCGTGACGCGGGGTGGGCGCACTCGTGCCCCGACGGTCGCCGTCCGGACTGTTCTCAGCCGGGCGGCGACCACACGTCCACCACGCGGAACCCCGTGCGGCCCAGGGCCAGGACCCCGTCGGTCAGCGGGGTGCAGCGCACGCCGCCCTTGCCGCGCAGCGCACGCTGGGCGCCGGGGCCGACGGTGACGTCCATCCACGCGCAGGGCCGCGCCGGCCGGTTCACGGCGAAGGCGAGGGGTCCGGTCGCCCCGTCCAGCACGATCGTCGAGCCGACGCACGAGTCGACGTCCACGCCGCGCAGGAGGATGTTCCGGCGGGTCTGCAGCAGACCGACGGCCGGGGCGATGTGCCGGGGGAGGTTCTCGGCGGACATGACGGTCACCGACGCGTCCCGGTGGGCCGGGCGGCCGAAGTAGCGGTCGCCGACCAGGCCCAGGCCGCGGCGCACCTCGACCTGCGGCACCCGCTCGTCGGCCGGACCCATTGAAGGCCCGTCGGCCGGACGCCCCGCCAACCGGTGCGAGGCGGACACCAGCAGCTCCACCACCTCGACCTGCACCACCTCGGCCTGCATCACCTCGACGTCCACCACCTCGACCTCCTTCATGGGCCCAGCCTAGGCCCGGCGGCGCCGACGGCCGCGGCGGGCGGACACGGTGGAGGGACATGGTGGGCACGGCGACGGCCGGTGCGTCCGTGAGGGTGCGCACCGGCCGCGGCCGCAGCGGGCGGGGTCAGGGGCGCAGCGGGAGCGTGGCGCAGTCGGACGTGGCGGGCTTGCCGTCGAGCCGGTCCGTCAGCCAGGAGATCGCCTCGCCCTGGTCGACGAGCAACGGCGTGAAGTGGTTGATCAGTGCGCGGCCGAGACCCGGCAGGATCACCGGCTTGTAGGTGACAGAGGCGCCCTTGGCGCACCAGGCCACGGCGAGGGCGCGTGCCTGCGCGTGCGGCACCAGGTCGTCGGCGGTGCCGGTAGCCACCCGCACCGGGGACGCCGGTGTGCGGGCGCCGATGCGCTGGTCGGCCAGGAACGCCCGGAGCCTCGGCTCCGACTCGACGACGGCGCTGAGGGAACGCCCGTCGGTGGTCCAGGCGTTGCTGCGCGCCGAGTTGTAGGCGAGCAGGGCGTCGCCGACGCACATCGTCGACAGGTCCTTGAGCGCGGCCCGGCCCGCGTCGTTCAGGTGCGCCCGGGCGATCGGCTCGAGCTCGGGGTCGGACTGCAGGAAGCCGTTGACCGACCAGCCCAGCGCGCCGGCCAGGTCACTGCCGTCGATGGCCTTGGTGACGGCGACCAGATCGGCGGGCGGCGCGCCGCTGTAGGTTCCGGCGAGGGTGACGTCCGGGGCGTAGGACGGCTGGAGTTCGGCGGCGGCGGCCGTGGCCCCGCCGCCCTGGCTGTAGCCGTACAGCGCCACCCGGGAGCCGGCCGCCGGCGAGGCGCCGGGGAGCGCGCGGGCGGCGCGGACGGCGTCGAGGACGGCGTGTGCCTCGTCGACCCGGTTGACGTACGTGTGCAGCCGGTCCGTGGCGCCGAGGCCGGTGTAGTCGGTGACGACTACGGCGATGCCGCGGGCGAGGAGGCGGTATATCGCCAGGTTCTCGTAACCGACGGACAGCGTCTGCCCGTTGACCAGGAGCGGGCGTTCGAGGCCGAGCGACGCGGCGCACTGGTCGCCCTGGCCCATGGTGCCGGGGGCCACCGCGACCAGCGGTCGTGGTCCCTCGCCCTTCCAGCGGGCGGACGGCTCGATGTAGGCGCCGGTGACCGCCGTGGGCCGGCCGGCGGAGTCGGTGGACTTGTACATGAGGCGGGTCGCGGCGCCCGGCAGCGGTCCGTCGATCCCCGGCAGGCTCAGCGCCAGGGGGAGCGGTTCGGAGCGGATCAGTGCGCCGTCGGCCGCCGGAAGCGCGGCGGGCGGGGTGTAGAAGGCGGGGATCGTGACGCCGCGGGAGACCACGGCCTCGGGCTCGGAAGCGGCGTCGGCCGGTACTGCGGTGACGCCGAGGCAGGCGGCAGCGGTGACGGCCGCGGCCAGCAGGCGGGTGGGGGCGGGCATGGCGGACCTCCGGGAAGTGGGAGGCCGAGCCTTCGTCTGCGGCTCGGACGGAGGACGGCCCGGTGGGGTGCGGGCCGTGACGACCGAGCGGCCCGGAGCCGCGGTCGCCTCCGCTGCCCCGTTCCGCTCTTAGACGAACTGTCAGGACCGTAGCGAGGGCCCTGTTACCTCGGGTAGCGGTCGGTAGGTTACGGTTCGGTAATATGACTGCCCGGTAGCATGTCCGAACTCTTCGTCGCGCCGGTCAGGCTCATCCCTCGGGGCGTTCACAAGTGGCCTGTTGGCGACAATCTCTGACAAAACAGGATCGCGGGACGCCGCGTCGCTAGCGTCCCGAGCCATGAACACCGACCGTATGCGCGGCGCGCGACCCGGCGTCCCCGCCCCGCAGGACGACACCGACGTCCCGCCACCGCCCGGCGCCCACCACTCCCCGACACAGACGGTGACCGCCGGCGACAACGCCAGGATCACGCAGAAGAACACCCAGATGAAGTTCTCCGTCCCGGTCGTCGGGCCCTTGCTCAGCATGGCCTTCGCCCATCCCGTGATCGCCGGCCTCACGGCCGTGGCGGTCGTCGGGGGCGGCGGCGCGGCGGTCTCGGCCGCCCTGCCCGATTCGACGCCCACGCCGTCGACCGCGGTGGTCCGCGGCTTCGTCATGAAGGCGGCGGACGGCCAGACGGCGCCCACGGGTTACGACTTCACGCACTCCCCGCCCGCGGTGGCCGACGCCGGCACGGACGCCGTCTACGCGCAGGGCGGATACCTGTTGTCCACCGCCGGCAAACTGGCCGAGTGGGGAACGTCCGAGCCGCCCACGGCGGAGGGATGCCGCAAGGCCGTCGCCGAGCACCCCGTGCGCCGGACCGCGGTCGGCGTCGCCTACGTGATGTGCTACCTCGACCGCAACGGAGACCCCGGCTACATCTCCGTCACCGCCCACGACAACGACTCCGTCACCGTGGACACGGCCCACCTGAAGTGACCCCGGCGCCGCCGAACGGCCCGTATGGGCGGTGTGGTTGACTACGCCCGTGTTGCACGAGTCGGTCTTCCGCACCACGGACCTGCCGGTGGACGCCCGGTTCGAGGCGTGGGCGGAGCGCATGGGCCGTACCCACGCGCCCATGCAGCTCACCAGCGACCGCACGGCGGACTACCGGGGCCGCCAACGCGTCATCTCCTTGGGCGACGTGACCGTGTGGCCGGCCACCTTCGACCATCTGGTCTTCCGGCGCACCCCGAAACTCGTCCGCCAGTCCGATCCCGAGGTCTATCACCTCTCCCTCCTGCTGCAAGGCGAGGCCGCCGCCGACTGGGGGCGACGGCAGGCGGCCTACCACGTCAACGAGTTCCACACCAACTCCTCCTCCCGCAGCTACGACATCCACACCGGCCCCGAGCCCGTCACCATGGTCGGCGTCGAGATCCCGCAGTCGCTGGTGGCCCTGCCGGGGCACCGCGCCGACCAGGTCATCGGACGCCACATATCGGGCCGCGAAGGCGTCGGCGCACTGCTCGCGCAGTTCCTCCTGCACCTGGTGTCGGACACCTCGGCCTATCAGCCCTCGGACGCGCCCCGGTTGGGCGCGGTCGCCGCCGACCTGGTCACGGCGGTCTTCGCACACGTCGCGGACGCCGACCTCAGGTTCGCGCCGGAAAGCCGCGGCCGCACCCTCGCCCTCCAGATTAAGTCGTTCATCAACCGGCGCCTGGGCGACCCGGACCTGACCCCCGCCGGTATCGCCGCGGCGCACCACATCTCCCGCAGCTACCTGTACCGCCTCTTCCAGGCCGAAGGTCTCACCGTCGCCTCCTACATCCGCGACCAGCGCCTCGAACACGCCCGCCGCGACCTCGCCGACCCCCGGCTGCACTCCCTGCCCGTCCACGCCGTCGCAGCGCGCTGGGGTTTCCTCCGCGCCGCCGAGTTCACCCGGGCGTTCCGCGTCGCCTACGGCGTTCCGCCCAGCGAGGTGCGCGAACGGGCGCTCACCGAGGGCTGACCCTCCCGGCCGCCGGACCAGGTCCGGGACCCGTCAGCCGTGGACGCTGTGCCAAGCGGATGTGGACCCTCCGCCAACGACACACCGGGCGTTCCTCCTGCATCATGGTCACCCGCGGCACCGCCCGCGACCTGCGGAAGCCGTGCCAGGATCACAGGGGAGTCCTGGCACGGCCCGAGTGGTGAGGGTCCTGCCACCGGCGTACGGTCGAACGGTGGACCCGGCGGTGGACGCATCCGTCCACCGACCTCTTCCTCAGGGCCCGCTTCCCGAGCGGACGAGGCGTCATGAGCAGCATTCCCCAACCGACCTCAGCAGCCCGGACCGCCGCCCGCAAGGACGGCGGCGGCAACGCCATGGCGCTGCTGGTCATCGCCTCGTGTCAGCTGATGGTGGTCCTCGACATCACCATCGTGAACATCGCACTGCCGGACATCCAGCGCTCCCTGGACTTCTCCACGACGAGCCTGGCCTGGGTGGTCAACGCCTACACCCTCACCTTCGGCGGACTGCTGCTGCTCGGCGGGCGCGCCGGCGACATCCTCGGCCGTCGGCGCGTGTTCGTCTTCGGCGTGCTGCTCTTCGTCCTCGCCTCGCTGCTGGGCGGTCTCGCCCAGAACGAACCGCAACTCCTCGCCGCGCGCGCCCTGCAGGGCGTCGGCGGGGCCATCGCGTCCCCGACCGCGCTCTCCCTCGTCAGCACGACGTTCCGTGAAGGCCCGGAGCGCAACCGGGCGTTCGGGGTCTTCGCCGCGGTCTCGGCCGGCGGCGGCGCGATCGGACTGCTCGCCGGCGGCATGCTCGTCGAGTGGCTGAACTGGCGGTGGGTGCTCTTCGTCAACGTCCCCATCGGGCTGCTCATCGCACTGGCCACGCCCCGCTACATCAAGGAGTCCGAGCGCCATCCCGGCCGCTTCGACATCGCCGGGGCACTGACGTCCACCGTCGGCATGGTCCTGCTGGTGTACGGGTTCATCAGAGCCGCCCAGGAAGGGTGGCGGGACACCATCACGCTGCTCTCGTTCGCCGCGGCCGTCGTCGTCCTCGCCGTGTTCGTCCTGATCGAGCGGCGCTCCCGGCAGCCCATCACGCCGCTGCACATGTTCGCCGACCGCAACCGGGCGGGCACGTACGGCATCATGCTGTGCCTCGCCGCGGCGATCTTCGGCATGTTCTTCTTCCTCACGCTCTTCGTGCAGAACGTGCTCGGCTTCAGCCCGCTCGCGGCCGGGTTCGCCTTCCTGCCGGTGAGCGCGGTCATCGCGGTCGGTGCCGGACTGGCCTCACGGTTCCTGCCGAAATACGGCCCCAAGCCGTTCATGGTGGTGGGCGCGGTCCTCGCCGCCGTCGGCCTGTCCTGGCTGACGCTGACGGACGTGCACTCCACGTACGCGGGCAGCGTCCTCGGGCCGATGCTCGTCTTCAGCCTCGGCATGGGCATGGAGTTCGTCTCCCTGACCCTCATGGCGCTCTCCAACGTCACCCCACAGGAGACCGGGGCGGCCTCGGGCCTGCTCAACGCCACCCAGCAGGTGGGCGGTTCGCTCGGCCTGTCCATCCTGGTCACCATGTACGGCACGGCCAGCCGGAACGAGGCCGACCAGCAGGTCTCCGACTTCCTCGCGCAGGCGACACCCGCCGAACGCCTGCGTTTCCGGCAGACCGGAGTGCTCCCCGACCCCTGGGGGGACGAGGTGCTCACCGCAGGCGTCTCGGCTGCCTTCGTCATGGCGGCGATCTTCACGGTTCTCGCCGCTCTGATCGCGGTGCTGGTCATCCAGGTCCGTCCGTCGGACCTGGAACGCCTCAAGGGCGGCACGGTCCCGGGCGGAGTCTGAGGGTTCCCCGCCGAGGCGGCGGCGGGTGACGCCCGGACGGAGTGGGAGGCGCCCACGCGCCCACCAGGACGATCCGGCCGTCACGGAGCGCCAGGGAACGCCGACCGAGCGAGCGCGGCCCTCACCCGGCGTGAGCGGACGGGTTTGCCGTCGGAGTGAGGGGCAACGCGATGTCCATGAGTGAACCGAACAAGAAGACGAGCACCCATACGAACCCCTCTACGAAGGCGGACGCGGGCGACGGGTCCGCGGCGAAGCGGGCGACCGCGGCCAAGGCCCGCCACACCACCGCCGAGGCGACGGCTCCGGCCGCACGCGCCGCGCGTGACGCCGCGACGAAGACGGACGACGCCGCCGCGGCCGCGAAGACCGGTGTCCAGCGCACGGCCGAGGTGACGACCGGCGCGGTGCAGAGCGCGGCGCACAGCGCCGCACGGGGCGTCGAGGCGAGCCGTCAGGCGATCGTCGCGACCTCGGGCCAGGTGGCCGCGACCGCGAAGACGGCCTGGACGGTCGTCGCGCACCGCAAGCTGATCGCGGCGGGCGTGGGCGCGGGGCTGTCGGCGCTGACGGCCGCCTCGTACGCCGTCGGCCGCCGTTCGGCCCGCCACGCGCACGGCCCCCTCACCCGGCTCACCGGCGGCCGGATCTGACCTTGCGCAGCCGTGGCTGCGACCAGGGCAGTGCCAGGCGGCCCCCGGTGCCCGCGCACCGGGGGCCGGGGCCGTGGCGTGAGCCGTCTCATCGCTCCAGCCCCCGGGTTGTGCAGCCACCGCGCCTCCCGTCCCGTCCATGCCGCGTGGACGACGGCGCGGGTCACCCCCCGCCCCCAACCGCCACGCGCAGGCCTCCCGCCTCGCGCAGGCTTCCGCGGCCGGACGGCGGTGAGCGGACCGGCCGACGAGCGCGCCTCCCGGCGCATGAAACCGTCGGACGCGGTTACCCCCTTGCCATGGCAGCGACATCGAACTCCGACCACGACCACGCCATGGCGTCGGTGCCCGGTCGGAACACGGCGGAGCCGGAGAAGCAGGTGGAGCGGCAGGAGCCGGGGGAGCCGGGGGAGCCGGGGCAGTTGCCGAAACGGTCGTGGTGGGCCGTGCTGAAAGGCACCGTGCGCGAGTTCCAGGACGACGAACTCACGGACCGGGCCGCCGCGCTGACGTACTACGGCGTTCTGTCGATGTTCCCCGCCCTGCTGGTGCTGGTATCGCTCCTGGGGCTGGCCGGCAAGTCGGCGACCGACGAGGTGCTGGACAACCTGCGCAAGGTGGCGCCGGGTTCGGCCCGGGACGTCATCAGCGACGCGGTCGCGGAGTTGCAGGGCCGGGGCGGCGTCGGCTCGGTCATGGCGCTGGTCGGCCTCGTCCTCGCCATCTGGTCGGCCTCCGGCTACACCGCGGCCTTCATCCGCAGCGCCAACGCCGTGTACGACATGCCCGAGGGGCGGCCGGTGTGGAAGGTGCTGCCGGTGCGCGTCGGTGTCACGGTGGTGCTGCTCGTGCTCGCCGTGGTCAGCGCGCTCATCGTGGTGTTCACCGGCGGACTGGCCCGTCAGGCCGGCGCCGCGCTGGGCATCGGGGACACGGCCCTGACCGTCTGGTCCATCGCGAAGTGGCCGGTGCTGATCGTCCTCGTCACCGTCATGATCGCCCTGCTGTACTGGGCGACGCCCAACGTGCGGGGCCGGGGCCTGAAGTGGATCACGCCGGGCAGTGTGCTCGCGCTGCTGCTGTGGCTGATCGCCTCCGCCGGCTTCGCGTTCTACGTCGCCAACTTCGCCTCGTACAACAAGACGTACGGCACGCTCGCCGGCGTGATCGTCTTCCTGGTGTGGCTGTGGATCAGCAACATCGCGATCCTGCTGGGCCTGGAGTTCGACGCGGAGCTGGCCCGTCAGCGTGCCGTCGCGGGCGGCCTGGCGGAGGGCGAGGAACCCTACGTCGAGCCGCGCGACACCCGTGCGTGGAGCGAGGAGGACAAGCGCCGGGCGGAGTGACGCACGCCGACGCGGGGCGGGGGCCGGACGGTTCAGCGCACCGGGAAGCCGAAGGAGTATCCCTGCTGCTTCAGCCAGGGCAGGACCTCGCGCAGCGCGGTCACGGTCTGGGAGCGGTCGCCGCCCGCGTCGTGGAAGAGGATGGTCGGACCGTTGCCCACCTCGCTCTTGACGTTGGCGACGATGGCGGCGGCGCCCGGCCGCTCGAAGTCCTTGGTGTCGACGTTCCAGCCCAGCGGGCGCATCCCGCGGGAGGCGGCGAGATCCCGGCTGTAGGGGGTGAACGCGCCGCCCGGCGCCCGGTAGTACAGCGGGCGGACGCCTCCGGACGCCTCGGTGATCATGCGCTCCGCGTCCAGGATCTGCTGCGACTGGTAGGCCTGCGGCTTGGCGTCCATGGACGTGTCGTGCGAGACGCTGTGGTCGCACAGCCGGTGGCCCGCCGCCACCACGGCCTTGACCAGGTCCGGGTGCGCCTGGGCCTGGGCGCCCACCATGCAGAAGGTCGCCTTCACCCCGTTCTCCCGCAGCACGTCGAGGACTTGGGGCGTCCAGACGGGGTCGGGGCCGTCGTCGATGGTGATGTTGACGCCCCGGGGGCCGCGGTCGGAGGCGTGGGCGATGTCCACGGCGACCCGCGCCGGGGCGGACGCCGCCGCGGAGGGACGCGCGGACGCCTCCGCCCCCGATTCCGCCCCGCTGCCGTCGGCCTGCGCGGTCCACACCGAGGTGACCGCGGCCATCGCCGTGACCCCTACCGCCGCCGCGATTACCCGGCCGTACCAACCCCGCCCGCCATGCCGCGCCATGTCTGCCCTGTCCTTCGTCCCGGTGGAGCCCCTGCAGATGACAGGACGGAGAAAGGCGGCCGGGGGATCCCGCTGTTACAGATCACGGACAGTTCTGCGGGCGTTCGGCGACGCGCGAACGTCCGCGCGCGGAACGGAAGTACGGCCGGGCGACCCGACGGGGCACGCCGATGGCCGTCGGCGCGGCGACGGCGGTCGGCGTGAGGGCGCACCTGTGCGGCGCCGGGCGCCGGCTCCGGAACGAGCCGACGCCCGACGCCACTCGGTGGTCGGTGTCACCAGGTGTGGGCGACGTCCACCACGAGGTGGTCGGTCAGGCGCTGCACCCGGAAGGGCAGACGGGCGCGCACGCCGAGCCCGAACTGCGTCACGCCTTCGAAGCTCCCGCCGTACCGGGTGTCCCGGAAGGTGCTGTATCCGGCGAGGTTCACGCCCGGGAGGGGCTGAGCGGGCCGTCCCGGGTAGGTGGGCGTGCCGGTCTGCGGGTTGTAGGCCGGGGCGTTGACCCGCACCTCCAGGATCGCGCCGCCGCCGACGGGGATGGGCCGGCCCGACCCGTCCTGGTAGAGCTGGTCGACGTAGGCGACGGAGAAGCCGAGTCGGGAGGCGCTCGCACCGGGAACGTCGACGACGAACCGGTCGTAGCAGTCGTGGCGGCCGGTCCGGACGTCGGTCACGGGGGTCGCCGTGCTGGTGACATAGCTTTCGGCCAGGCTGCCCCAGCCGGTGGGGCAGGCGGCGGCGGCCCGGGCGGCGGTCGCCGGGGCGGCTTCGGCCGGAGCCACGGCAACGGCCAGGGTGGCGGTCATGAGGGCCGCGGTGGCCCAGACGGTTCTGTTTCGCACCATGATCTCCCCCGAAGGAGTCGCGTGTCGGACATCAACTGAGACAACCTGAATGACCGAAAGGTTGCGCTGTCCCGTGCCTTATGTGGGGTGCGCCCGAGGACGCGGTGCGCCGGTGGTGCGCCTGGGGTGTGTGCGGCTCATGCGGCTTGTGCGGGCCCCTCCTCGTCCCCGTTCCTCCGCCTCCGGGTCCCTCCCCGTGCGTCAGCGGTCGCCTCGCCGACCCCCGGCGGTGCGGCGGCGGGGCATGCCGGACAGGCCTCTTTCGGCGTGGGCGAGTTGGGCCGTGAGGCTGGTCAGCCAGACCTCGAAGTCGACCAGTGCCGGCAACGGCGGCGCGGGCCGACGACCGGGTGCGGGCTCGGCTCCGCCCCGCGGTGCGTTCGGTCCCCCCGCCGACGGTTGCCCACCGGTCGCCGACGGCGGTTCCCCGGCGCACAGGGCGGCCAGCCGGCCGATGGCGGTCACCGCCGCCCGGGCATCGGTACGCGCCCGCGCCGCGGCGGCCGGCGGCAGCGGGTCGGCGGGCAGGTCGAAGCGGGGCAGCCAGTGGGCGCCGAGCAGGACCTGATGGGTGGCGATGAGCACGCTGTGCCAGTCGGCGCCGACCGAGGCGCCGGCGCCGGGTTCGCTGCGGAACTGGGCGTAGGCGGACTCGGCCAGCCGCATCCGGTGCAGGGCGGGCAGCGTCGGCGGAAGGGGTGCGGAGCCCGGCGGCACCGCCGTCAGCACCGCGAGGGTGCCGTCGATCAGCGGCCCGCACTCGCGCAGCAGACCGGCCATGGTCCGGCGCACCTCCCGCCGGGCGCCGGTCGGCCAGGCGAGCATCGCGCACACCAGACCGATGGCGCTGCCGGTGACCACGTCCACGATCCGGGCCTCGGCCAACTGCCAGGAGGCCGGAGCGATCTGGGCGAACGCGGTGGCCACCACGAGGGTGAACAGCCCCTGGGCCCAGGCGATCCCCAGCAGTGGCCCGAGCGCGAAGGCGAGCAGCATGCCCGGCGCGAGGATCGCGGCGTAGGCGTCGGTGTGCGGCCCGACGCCGATGAGCAGCGCGCCCGCGGCGACGGCGCCCACGAGGTTGCCCGCCACCGCCTTGCGGATGGCCGCCCAGGTCTCCCCGGCGGTGGTCCGGCTCAGCGTGAGCACCGCCAGCAGCACCCAGAACCCGTGGGTGAGCTCCAGCGAACCGGCGACCAGGCGGGCCGCGCCGAGGGCCGCCGCGATCCGGACGGCGTTGTGGAACTGCACCGAGCGGAGCGTCATGTTGCCGACGATCCGGCGCAGCCACAGCCGGGGCGCGACCGCCTCCGTGTACCAGAACAGCTCCCGCGGCTCGATCGGCCCGGTGCGCCGCCCGTCGAGACCGACCCGTACGGCGATCTCCAGCACCCGCACCGATTCGGCGACGCCCAGCAGCGCCGCCTGGCGCCGCACCGGCGCCCACCGCGAGGCCGGTGACCTCGACTCCGCCGGCGTCGGGGTCGCAACCGCCGAGGCCGTCGACGCCGGCGGGGATGCGGACGGGCGCGTCCCGGAGGGCTGCGGGCCCTGCCGTCCGCGCAGCTGCTGGAAGGCCCTGATCGCCGCGTCCATGCGTTCCGGTCCCGGATCGGCCCGGCCCGCGCGCAGCTCCGCGGAAGTGTCGTCGCACCGGGTCACCAGCCGGGGCAGCAGCCACGCGCACGCCGCGTCGCCCGGTGAGCCGTCGGCGCCCTGGTCCGCCGGACCTCCGTCGCCGAGCAGGTCGCGCAGCCGGCCCGTCTCGGTGAGATGAGCCAGCTGCTCCAGCAGCCGGCGCGCGGCGGAGCCCGCCTGGGACAGGCCGCGGTCCGCACGGCTCGCGCCCGCGGGGCGTTCCGCGGGCGGGATCTGCGAGAGCCGCAGCCGGGCGCCGGCGGAACGCAGGACGTCGGCTGGGGGACCGGCGCGGCCGGCGAGGGTGTCGCCCGAGATCGCCACGGCCCTCGCGAGAATCGACCGGTACGACTCGCCGGCGGGCCGCGGCAGCAGGAACCTCTCGCAGAGCGCGAGCAGCACCACGCCGACCGCGAGCCCGGTCAGGCGCTGTCCCAGGGTCTGCGGTGCGTAGGGCGGGAAGCAGGCCAGGATGTAGAAGAGCTGCAGGCCCGGCGCCGCCCCGGCCGGCCGGGGCCCCGCGACGGCGGCGAAGGCGAGGACGAAGCCGACGAGGAGCATGCCCAGCACGGCCGTCCAGGTGTGCACCGCCAGCACGGTGCCCAGCGTCACGAGCGCCAGACCCGCGGGCAGCGCCTCGAGCATCACGGCGGCCCGCTGCCGTCCGGACCCCGGGATCGAGGACAGCAGCCCGAGAGAGATGGGCGCGAACAGCGCGTACAGCGCCGGCACCGGCTCGTCGAGCCCGTACAGGAAGACGTAGAAACCGGTGGCGGCGGCCGCCGTCACCCGCACCGAGCGGCGCAGGACCTCGGCCCTTGCGCCGTCGGCCGTCACCGCGTCCCCCGGCCGTGCGTCGTGCGCGAGCCCGCTGCCGGAAGGCGGTCCCGGTCCCCGCCGGGGTCCCCGTCCCGGTCCCCGCTTTGGACCGCAGGCCGCCGGCGCGCGACCGTGACGACGGCGGAAGCGGCCAGAATCACCGCTCCGCCCAGACGCAGGATCGCGTCGTAGGCCGCCTCCGGCGTCCGCTGCGGTGTCATGGCGGTGATCGCGGCCGCGGCCGCCGCGAGCGCGACACCGCCCAGCGTGACCAGGAACGTGAGCAGGACGCCCGAGGCCTCGCCGGCCCGTTCGGGGGCCACGACCCGCTGGGTGGCGACGCCGGCGAAGGTCCAGCCGAGCCCGAGCCCCAGGCCGCACCAGGCGAACACCACGACGTACAGCCACCAGGCGGTCACCATGCTCAGCATGATCATGCCCGTGCCGGCGGCGGCCCCGGCGAGCGCCATCACCACCGTCGGCGGCAGCCGCCCGGACAGTCGTGCGCCGAGCGGTCCGCTGCACGCGACGAGCACCGCGGGCGCCAGGAACACCACGCCGGCCTGGATCGGCGTCAGCCCCCGCACCTGCTGCAGATACAGCGTGGAGACGAAGACCGTGACGGCGTACCCCATGTTGCCGACCGAGCCCATGCCCGTCACCAGGACGTACGGAACGTTGCGGAAGAGCCGGGAGTCGACCAGCGGATGCCGGGCCGTCCGCTCCCGCAGCGCGAACAGCACGCCCGCGGCCGCGGCGACGCTCAGCAGGGTCAGGGTGCGGGCGTGGTCCCAGCCCCAGGCGCTGCCCCGTTCCACGGCCAGAGTGAGCGCCGCCAGGGCGCACACCAGGGCGAGCGCGCCGGCCAGGTCGAGCTGACGCGGAGCGCCGGGGTCGAAGGAGTCGGGCACGCACCCGTACGCCACCACCAGGGAGAGCGCGCTCAAGGGGACGAGCAGCCAGAAGATCCAGCGCCAGCCGGGCCCCTCGGTGAAGCCGCCTCCGACGAACGGACCGAGGGCCGTGCCGACGTTGGCGATCCCGAAGGCCGCCCCCAGTGCGCGTGTGCGGGTCGTCTCCGGGAACACGTTGGTGATCACGGAGACCGCGACCGGGAAGACGAAGCCCGCGCCGACGCCCTGCACGATCCGTGCCCCCACCAGCGGCCACAGGTCCGGCGCGAGCGCGCAGCCGACGGACCCGGCGGTGAACAGCGCGGTCCCGGCGAGCAGGGTGCCCCTGCGGCCGAAGACGTCGCCCACCCGGCCGCCGACGATGAAGCAGCAGCCGACGGCGAGCATGTAGGCGGAGAGAGTCCACTGGGCGGCCGAGGCGGTGACGCCGAACTCCTCGGCGATCCCCGGGACCGCCAGGTTCAGCGCGAAGAAGTCGAGCTGGATGCAGAACAGCGCCAGCGAGACCGCGACGAAGGCGCCGGTGCGCGCGGCCGGGGAGAACGCAGCGCGCATAGCCAGGTTCCTCTCGGGCCGAGGCCGCCGAGGCGTGCCGGGCGGGCCGGGCAGGTGCCCTTCCACCTCAGTGTCGGCCGACCCCGCGCCTACCGCAGCCCGGCCCGGTGCGCACCCGGCCCGGTCGGCCGGCGATGACGCGTCACGGCGCCCGGCCGAGGCGGCCCCCCGGCCGGGCGGGTGCTGCGGAGGTCCGACTCAGAGCTGGCCGGAGGCCGCGATGGTGATCTTCGCCGAGGTCGAGCCGCTGCGGGAGCCGAGCGCCTCGATCTTCTTGACGAGGGCCATGCTGTCGTCGTCCGCGACCTCGCCGAACACGACGTGCTTGCCGTCGAGCCAGTCCGTCACGATGGTGGTGACGAAGAACTGCGAGCCGTTGCTGTTCGGGCCCGCGTTCGCCATGGACAGCAGACCGGGACGGTCGTGCTTGAGCGTGAAGTTCTCGTCGGCGAACTTCTCGCCGTAGATGCTCTTGCCGCCGGTCCCGTTGCCGCGCGTGAAGTCGCCGCCCTGGAGCATGAAGGCGGGGATGACCCGGTGGAAGGAGGAGCCGGCGTAGCCGAATCCCTTCTCGCCGGTGGCGAGCGCGCGGAAGTTCTCCGCGGTCCTGGGCACGACGTCGTCGAACAGGTTGAAGTTGATCCGCCCGGCGGGCTCGTCGTTGATGGTGATGTCGAAGTAAACCTTGATCGTCATAGGACCATCCTGCACGCTCCGGCGAGTGCTGTCGCACTGCGGGTGCCGTGTTGTCTCTTGTGTCCGGTTTGCGTAGCGCGTGTTCCAGGGTGGCACGCCAGCGGGAAAGACGCCCGGCCGCGCCCGGTGCCGCGACCGCCGCGCCCGGTCGCGGCCGGTCAGTCGACCGGCCAGGTGTGGGCGGGTGCGTTGAGATGCATGTAGTCGATGTAGAGCTGCGTCATCCGCCGCAGTGCCTCGTGCCGGCCCGCGTGGGACGAGGCGGTGATGCGGTGGAACATCTCCTTCTGCCAGACGGCCCCGTTGCGGCCGGTGACGCACCGCTGCTCGATGACGCCGAGCAGCGGCTCCCGCCAGTCCGCGTCCATCCCGGACAGCTCCAGCCCGCGGTGGGCCAGCGGCAGCAGTCGCCGCAGGACGAGTTCCGGCGCCGTGACCTCGCCCATGCCGGGCCAGTACAGCCGGGCCTCGATGCCGTGCCGGGCGGCGGCGTGCAGGTTGTCCTCGGCGGTGCGGAAGGACATCCGCGACCACACCGGCCGCTCCTCCTCCACCAGGGCGCGGGTCAGTCCGTAGTAGAACGCGCCGTTGGCGAGGGTGTCCGCCACTGTCGGCCCGGCCGGAAGGCAGCGGTTCTCCACCCGGACGTGCGGCCGGTCGTGGGCGACGGCGTAGACCGGACGGTTCCAGCGGTAGATGGTGCCGTTGTGCAGGGTCAGCTCGCCGAGCTCGGGGACGTCCCCTCCCGCCAGGGTCTCGCGCGGGTCCTGTTCGTCGCACAGCGGCAGCAGCGCCGGGAAGTAGCGCAGGTTCTCCTCGAACAGGTCGAACACGCTGGTGATCCACCGCTCCCCGAACCACACCCGGGGGCGCACGCCCTGCGCCTTGATCTCCTGCGGACGGGTGTCGGTGGTCTGCTCGAACAGCGGGATGCGGGTCTCGTGCCACAACTCCTTGCCGAACAGGAACGGCGAGTTGGCCGCGAGCGCCACCTGGACGCCCGCGATCGCCTGGGCCGCGTTCCAGTACGCGGCGAACTCGTCGGGGGAGACCTGTAGATGGAACTGGGTGCTGGTGCAGGCGGCCTCCGGGGTGATCGTGTCCGCGTAGGTGCGCAGCCGGTCGACGCCGTCCAACTCGATGTGCAGGTCCTCACCGCGCGCCGCGAACACCTGGTCGTTGAGCAGCCGGTACCGGGCGTTCTCCGACAGCGAGGAGGCTCCGACGTTCTCCTGCCGCAGGGTGGGCAGAATGCCGATCATGATCAGTCGGGTGCCGACCGAGCCGGCGCGCTCCTCGGCGTGGTTGAGCGCGGCCCGGATCTCGGATTCCCAGGCGTCGGGGCCGCCCTGCGTCAGCCGGCGGGGCGGAACGTTGATCTCGAGGTTGAAACGGCCCAGCTCGGTGGACCAGGCGGGGTCCGCGATCGCCTCGAGGACGTCGGTGTTGCGCATCGCCGGTTCGGCCTCGGCGTCGACCAGGTTCAGCTCGATCTCCAGGCCCACCTGGGGCCGCTCGGACTCGAACCGCGACTCGCGCAGCATCTGCGCGAACACCTCGAGGCACTCCTGCATCTTGATCCGGTACCGGCGGCGGTCCTCGCGGGTGAAGACCAGCGCCGGGACGTCGCGTCCCATCGGCCCTCCCGGCGCGTCCCTTCTCGGACGCCTCTCGCCTCCAGCGTCGCACTGCCGGACGACCCTCACCAGGCGACATCGGGGCCACCCCGGCCGCACCCGTTCCCGCGCCGCGCCCTGGGTGTATTGATCACGAGCGTTGTCGACGCTCGTGATCAATACACCCAGCCGGCCGGTCCGGCCAGGCGTGCCGCCTGCTTCTCGGCGTCCCGTGCCGTCCGTTCGGCCCGTTTCACCGCGTCGCCGGCCGCCCGCAGCCGGTCCTCGGCGTCCTGCCGTTCCCGTCCGGCCCTCGTCAGCTCCTCGCCCGCCGTGCGCAGCTCCTCCTCGGCCGCGGCACGGCGCTGTTCGGCGAGGTCGTGGCGGTCGCGGGCCTGCTGGAGGGCCGACGCGGCGTCCGCCCGGGCGGTGCGCAGGTCGCGCAGCGCGCGTGCGGCCTCCTCGGCCGCCTGCCGGGCCGCTTCGAACTGCTCCTGACGCCGACGGCGCCGCTCGGCGAGCTCGTCCTGTTCCCGTGACCGCGGTGACGGCCGCGGCGCCTCCACTCGGGCGCGCTCGGTCCGGGCGCGCCCGGACCGCTCGCCCGCCGCCGAGCCGGCCGAGCCGGCCGAGCCGGCCGGGAAGTCGGCCGGCGGGGTGAGGGCGCTCTCCAGGCGGCCGGCCGACCAGCGCTCCGCCGCGTCCTGGTCGGCGAGGACCGCGCGCAGGGTGGAGTCGACGTCCTGCCGGGTCGCGTCCGACAGCCGGTGCCCGGCCTCGCGAGCCAGCTCGGCCGCCTGCCGGGACAGCGCCGAGACGATGCTGCGGCGCTGCTCGGACAGTTCCCTGACGCCGTCGGCGTCCAGCGTGCGGTAGGCCTCGCGCAGCGCCTGCCCCAGCTCGAGGAACCGGCGGCTCTCCTGAGGCCGGGCGCGCAGCAGCAGGTTCGCCGCCCAGGCGGCCTGTGTCGGGCGGCGGGCGGCCCGGATCCGGCGGGCGTCGGCCACACGCCCGGCGGACCGGGCCGCCAGGGCCTCCTGCTCCCGCCGGGCGACGAAGTCGGACGGCGGCGTGGCGTAGAGCTCGTCGAGCACCTGCTCCACGCCGGTCTCCCCGCCCGGTCCCACCCGCTTGCCTGCCATGATCGTCAGCTTCCCCCCGGTCGGGCGGCCGCGCACCCCGACGGGCCGGGTCAGCGGTTGGCCAGCCGGTCGAGATCCTCCTGGGTGCCGTTGAAGACGTCCCCGGTGGCCGGGGCCCGGATGCCGTCGAAGAGCGCGGACTCGGTGTACTGCCACATGATCCAGGTGCCGGAGCCGTTCGGCAGGGGCGGCGCGGTGATCGACCGACGGTAGTCCGCGAGCTGCAGCGGATAGGCGGCGAAGGCCGGAGTCGACCCCAGGCAGTCGTCGAGGAACGACTTCTGGGTGTAGACGACGGGCCTGCGGCCGAAGGCGGCCTCCACCGTGTCGAGCCAGGCGGTGGCGTCGGCGACCGTGAGATGGGTCGGGCAGCGTCCGCTGCCGTCGTCCATGCGCTCCAGGTCGAGGACCGGCGGCAGGTCTCCGGGGCGCTGTCCGGTGTAGCCGGCCGCGCGCACCGCGGTGATGAACCGGTCGGCCTGCGCGGCGCCGGTGCCGACGGCGGTGCCGGTGTAGAAGTGGTACGGCGCGACCGCGAGCCCCACCGCCCGGGCGGCGTCCATGTCGGAGGCGAGGTACTCGTCCGTCACGTCGAGCCCCCGGGTGGCCTTGACGGTCGCGAACTCCACGCCCGCCGCCCGCACCGCGGCCCAGTCGATCGGAGCGCCGCCCGGATGCTGGTACTTGGCGGTGTCCAGACCGTCGATCGGATACCCGGCCGGCCGAGGCGGCGTGCAGTACGCGTCGCGGCTCGACCAATCGGTCAGCCTGGCCCAGGTGTTGGGGCCGACGACGCCGTCCGTGCCCAGGTCGGCGCACATCTGGAACTCCACGACCCGGTTCTCGGTGCCGCCGCCGAAGTCGCCGTCGATCGTGAGCGGTGGGTAGTGGCCCGGCTCCATCGCCAGGTTGAGACGGCACTGCAGCTCTTCGACCTCGACGCCCTTCGCGCCCCGGCGCAGTGTGGGACGTGTGTCGGTGTGTCCGCACACGGAGGCCTGCGGGGCGCTCGGCGTGCCGTCGGGCGTGCAGGGCTGTGGATGCGCGGCCCGGGCGTTGAGCGCGGCCCAGGTGCCGGGCCCGATCGCCCCGTCGGCGGTGAGTCCCGCGCACCGCTGGAACGTCCGGACCCGTTCCGCGGTGCCGGCGCCGAAGGATCCGTCCGCCGCGATCGGCGTGTGGTGCCCGGTCTTGGTGGCCAGGTTCAGCTCGCACTGCGCCTCGCGCGTCGCGAGACCCGCCGATCCCTGTGCCAGCGGCGGCTGTTCGTCGGTGTGACCGCACACCGCGGTCGCGGCCGCGACGCCGGGCCCGGCCGCGTCGGCCGCCGCCGCGGCAGCCGGTCGTGAGGCCGGGCCGCTGCGGTCCGCGGCGTCGCTCCGGGCCGCCCCGGCGAGTGCGACGGCGGCCGCCAGCAGCATCGTGGAGAGGAACGGGGCCGGGCGGCGAGCCGGATGCCGATCCGATCTGGTCATGGGATTCCTTGTCCTGGGTCCTGGGTCCTGGGTCCTGGGGCCTCGGTCATGTGGCCGGGGTCCTGGATCTGTCGTTCATGCGGCCTGGGCCATCCGGCCGGTGGCCTGCCGTCCGTGGTCTGCGTCCCGTGCCCGTGTTCCGGGGTGCCTGTCGTGTGCTCGGGTGCGTGTCCCGGGTGCCGCGTCGCGACGTGGTGGACGTGGCCCGTCGCGGCGGCACGGCGCGCGGTGGCCCACGCCGGGCCCTCCCCCGAGGGAGCCCGGCCGCCCGAGCCGTGCGCCGCGCCCAAACCCGCTGCGCCCGCACGCCGTTCCGCGGGACCGACGCTCTCACGGGCCGGCCGAGACGGGACAGCGCAACGCGTCACCGCGGGACACGAAGCCGACAAGGGGTGCGTGACCTGGTGCTTCCCGCCGGCCGCTGAGACGGGCGCGGGACGGAGCCCGCCGGATCCCTGGTGGGCGGCGGACGGAGAACGCGGCGTTCCGGGCGTCGCGGACATCGCCGCGGGCAGGCGTCGTCGCCGTCCGGCACGGGTACGGGCGGCCCCGGTCACCGGGCCCGGGCCGTCCGGCTCAGCACATGCGTCACCGGTCGGCCGGGCGCAGACTGAGGTGATGACTGGCATGTACACCAAGCATCGGGCGGGGAACGCGCCGGCGGGCCGGGGTGCGCCGTCGCCGTCGGTGGCCCTCGCGGCCATGATGTTCGCGGTCGCGATGACGTTCATCGACCAGACCATCGTGGCGATCGCGACGCCGGACATCGTCGACGAGCTGGGCCTCTCCGCCTCCGGCATGCAGTGGGTGGTCAACGCCTACCTCCTGGCGCTGGCAGCCTTCTTCGCCCTCGGAGGACGTCTGGCGGACCTGTTCGGTCCCCGTCGCATCGTCGTGATCGGCACCCTGGTGTTCGTGATCTCGTCGATCCTGTGCGGCTGTGTCCCTCGCGGCGACTTCGCCCTGACCTGGCTCGTCGTCTTCCGCTCGACCCAGGGGCTCGGCGCCGCCCTGCTCTTCCCCGCGGCCCTGGCCGTGGTCGTGGCGGTGTTCCCGGTGGAGCGACGCGGTCGTGCGCTGGCCCTGTTCTTCGGCGTCACCGGGGCGCTGACGGCGCTGGGGCCGCTGCTCGGCGGCTGGCTCACGGACTGGACCTGGCGCGCCATCTTCTGGGTCAACGTGCCCGTGGCCGTCGTCGCGCTGATCCTGACGGCGCTCGCCCGTGTGTCCGACCGTCGCCGCGACGAGAAGCTGGACGTGCCGGGCGCGGCGCTGATCGCCCTCGGCATGGGCGCGAGCGTGCTCGGCTTCCAGCAGGCCTCGGCGTGGGGCTGGGACAGCGTGCTCACCTGGGTCTGCATCGTGGGCGGTCTCGCCGTGCTGTGGCTGTTCTGCCGCTACGAACTGCGCACGGCCAGTCCGTTGGTCAGGCTCGCGGTCTTCCGGGACCGGGCCTTCGTCGTCGACTCGGTCGTGCTGTTCTTCGCCATGCTCGCGTTCGTCCCGCTGTTCTTCTTCGCGTCCGTCTACGCCCAGGTGTCCCTGAGCGCCTCGCCCAACCAGGCGGCGCTGTACCTGCTGTACTTCTTCGCGGGCTTCGCGCTCGCCTCGCAGTGGGGCGGGCGGATCCTCGACAGACGCGGCGCGCGGCCCGCCCTGAGGATCGGCTGCGTCGTCGGGGCCGTCGGGTTCGCCCTGTGGGCGGGGAAGCTGACCGATCTGTCCATGCACGACCAGTGGCCCTACGCGGCACTCGCGGGCGCCGGGATCGGCTTCATCCTCGCTCCCGCCTCCACGGACGCCGTCAACCGGGCGATCGACGCCTCGTACGGCGAGGTCACGGGCATCACGCAGACGATCCGCAACTACGCGGCCAGCGTCGGCCTGGCACTCTTCAGCACGTTGCTGACCCACGCCATGACCGACAACGTGCGGAACACGCTCGAGTCGCGCGGGGTGCCGTCCGGCACCGCTGGCGACGCGGCGCGGGGGGTTGCGGAAGCGGTGACGGGCAACGCCGACAACCGGCAGCCCAGCGGGGACGGGCCGGTCGCGACCACGGTGCGGGAGTCGATGTCCGCGATCCGCATGGACTTCGCCCAGGCCAACCAGTGGGTGTTCTACGGGATGGCCATCGCGCTGGGCGTCGGCTTCCTGTGCGCCGGCCGGCATCCCGGCGGCGCGGCACATCCCGAGAAGGCGCCGCAGGAGCCGCTCGCGCGGCGTTGAGAACGCCGGCGGAAGGGGGCTGGCGCGCGCGAGGGCGCGAACGGAGGGCGCTGAATCGCCGGGGGAGAGGCGGCGGGCGGCGGGTCCACGCGTGGTGGGCGGCGGTGTGCCCGGACCGCACGGACCGGGCCGGGGAGCCCGTGGGGGCCGCCCCGGCCGCGCCGTCAGCGGCTGCGCAGGGCGCTGGTGGTGAAGAATCCCGTGGCCGCGGCGCTGACCAGGGCGCAGACGGCGAGCAGAGCGGTACGTCGCATCGAAGGGCCTTTCCCGTGATGACGTGATGACGGATGGGGTCTGCACAACGCGGAACTGCCTCGTGGCGCTTCGCCCGAGGGCCGAACCCACCCGTACGGACGCGGCCAGGCGTGCACGCGGCGCGCGGCCGGCCGTCGGCCCGCCCCTGCGGTCAGCTCTTCGCCGGCACCGGTCGCCGCAGCAGGTAGGCCGCCGAAAGCGACACGAGTACGGCCATGCACCCGATGAACACCAGCCCGGCGCCCTCCAGTCCGAGGGGACCGACCAGCACACCCACACCGATCACCGGCACCGAGATGCCCGTGTAGGCCACCACGAAGAGCGTCGAGATCACCGCCGCGCGCTGCTCCGCCGGGGACGCCGCGGCCACCGCGGACAGCGCCCCGCGGAAGGTCATCCCCTGCCCCGCGCCGCCGACGACCGCGCTGAGCACGACCAGGGTGAGCAGGTCCCAGCGCAGCGCGCCGGCGAGCAGCGCCAGACCGGCGAGGAGCACGGCGCACCCCAGCGGCAGCGACCGTGCGACGCCGACGCGGCCGACGGCCGTCTGCCCGGTGATGGAGGCGAAGAAGGCCAGCGCGACGACGAGTCCGCTCACGGCGTGGTTGCCGACGTCCAGTGACCGGGCGAGGAACGCCGGGCTGACCGAGGTGAACACGCCGAACAGCGCGAACCCGGCGAACGAGGCGGCGGCCGCCGGCCCGAACACCGTCCGCACCTGCGACGGCAGACCGGGCCGCTGTGGACGCACCGCGCCGACCGGTCCCCGCTCCGCCACGGTCTCCGGAAGGCGCGCGAGGACGGCGGCCGAGCCGGCGATCAGGACGAGGTGCACGGCGAAGGGCAGGTACAACGGCCGGTCCGCGTACTGCGCGAGCACCCCGGCCAGCAGCGGACCGCAGCCGAGGCCGCCCATGTTGGCGGCCGTGGCCACGAGGGTGGCCCGGGCGGCGCCGCCCGGCGGGGCGAGGTCCATCACGTACGCCGTGGCGGCCCCGGTGCACAGGCCGGCGGAGAACCCCGACAGCAGCCGCCCCGCGTACAGCCAGCCCAGCCCGGTCGCGCACAGGAAGCAGACCGCGCTCGCGGCCGCGAAGCCCAGGCCCCACAGCAGCACCGGACGTCGGCCGACGGTGTCCGAGGCATTGCCCGCCAGCAGCAGAATCCCGATGACGCCGAAGGCGTACACGGCGTACACGACGGTGACCGTCAGTTCGGAGAAGCCGAACTTCTCCTGGTAGAGGCCGTAGAGAGGGGTGGGCAGCGTGGTGCCGGCCATGCACACGGCGAACACGGCGCCGGCGAGCAGACACCGGAGCCGGCCTCGGCGTTCACGGTCCATGCGGGCGACAGTAACCCCGTGCGCCGCCCCGGCGACCGACCGGCGCGCGTCGGCGCGGTCGGCCTCCGGGCCGGCCGTCACGGTGTCAGCCGGCGTACACGCGGCCGTGCTTGACGAGGTACCGCGCCGGTGCCGAGCAGCCCAGCGACGGCGTGCGCAGCAGGCTCACGGTGAGCGGGGCGGGTTCGGTGGAGGCGGTGGACAGCTGACAGACCGCTTCCCTGCCGGTGAGCGGGTACCAGAACCAGCCGTCCACGTCGCCCACGGTGACCCGGTCCGACTCCTTCCAGGGGCCGTTGATCTGCGTGTAGACCTGCAGTCGCACGGACGCGGCGTACCCGTCCGCGGTCGACCGCAGGGCCGTGAGGGTGATCCTGTAGTCGGAGCCGAGGACGGACGAGCCACGTCGAGGTGCAGGTCGCGCAGCGGGCCGTGGGCCAGACCGCGCAGCCGCAGCGGCAGCCCCGGTCCGCCGCCGGCGCGCGGCACGGGGATCCGGCCGGGCGCCGGAGCGGGGGACACGGCCTGTTCCGCGTCGAGGACGCCCGCGATCCGGCCGGCGGAGGCGCGGCCCTGGGCCAACTCCGCGTACACCCAGGAGAATTCGGAAAGGGGGCCGATGAGGAACAGGGCGAGGGCGACGGACGAGACGAGTTCGCCGACCCCGATGTCCCCGCGTGCCGCGAGCTGCCCTCCGACCAGCGCGACCAGTGCGAGGAACACGCCCGTCAGGACGGTCACCACCGCGTTCTGCCAGGCCTCGGCGCGGGCGGCGCGCAGGGTGGCGGTCAGGGACTCCTGGCTGATCCGCCGGTAGCGGGAGACGACTGTGCGCTCGGCGCCGATGCCCTTGAGGATCCGCAGCCCCGCCACCAGGTCCGCCGCGACGCCCGAGGCCCGCGCCGCCTGTTCCTGTTCGGTCTCGCTGCGCCGCTCCAGCGGCCTGCTCAGCAGATGGGCGAGCCACAGGAGCAGCGGGGCGCCCGTCAGGGCGAGCAGCCCGAGGGGGAGGGACACCCCGAGCAGGACGACGGCGCCGACGGCCAGACCGGTCGCGGACGCGACGGCGACGATCAGCGCCATCATGACGGCGCCCACCCGTTTGGCGTCCTCCGTCGCGATGGTGGCCAGCTCGCCCGGGAGCCGGCCCTCCTCCGCGCCTCCCTCGGGGGCGAGGACGCGGGCCACGAGTTCGGCCCTGAGCCGGTGAGCGGTGGTCAGCGAGGCGCGTTCACCGGCCCACGCGCAGGACTCTCCGGCCGGGCGGATCCGCCTTCCTCATGTGTCCCTCCGGACCGATGACGCAAGGCACTTGACGTTGCCTCGATGAACTTAGGTTAGCCTAACTTCATTTGCCGATCGGTGCCAGCACTCCTCGCCGGTCGATCACGCGTCCGTCGCGTCGCGAGCTCCGCCGCGGCGCCCTCCGCCGGCGGTCCGCCCGCGGCAATGTGACCCCCTCCATTGCGCCGGCGACGTCACAGCGGCCACTCTCTCCTCGCACGTTTTTCCGAAGAACCGTTATCCGGTGCTCCCGCGGCGATCCCCGAATTGAGGGACAGCATCGTTCGGAGTCGAGGACAGGGAAGCAGCAATGAGTGAACGGCACACGGTGGACGCGGCGGAGCTGGTGAGGGCTGCCCGGGCGGGCGACCAGGCGGCTCAGGACGCGCTCGTCGGCGCCTACCTCCCGCTGGTCTACAACATCGTGGGCCGGGCGTTGAACGGTTCGGTGGACGTGGACGACGTCGTGCAGGACACCATGCTGCGCGCCCTCGACTCGCTGAGCACGCTGAGGTCGCCCGAGAGCTTCCGCTCCTGGCTGGTCGCCATCGCGATGAACCAGGTACGCGCGCACTTCAACCGCCTCCAGCCCGCGCAGGGCGGCATGGAGGAGGCCGACGAGGTGGCCGATCCGGGCGCCGACTTCGTCGACCTGACCATCGTGCAGCTGCAGTTGTCCGGCCAGCGGCAGGAGACCGCGCGCGCCACCCGCTGGCTGGAGCCCGAGGACCGCGGCCTGCTGTCCCTGTGGTGGCTGGAGTGCGCGGGCGAGCTGACCCGCGCCGAGATCGCCGACGCCCTGACGCTGACACCGCAGCACACGGCTGTGCGCGTGCAGCGGATGAAGGCGCAGTTGGAAGCGGCGCGGGTGGTGGTGCGGGCGCTGGACGCGCAGCCGCCGTGCGCGGAACTGCGGGACGCCCTCGCGGGGTTCGACGGGCGGCCCTCGGCGTTGTGGCGCAAGCGCATAGCCCGCCACGCACGCGGCTGCGCCCGGTGCTCGGGCCTGTGGAGCGGACTGCTGCCCGCGGAGGGGCTGCTGGCCGGGCTGGCGCTGGTCGCGGTGTCGTCCGCGCTCCTCGCGAAGACTCCCGGCGTCGCCGACACCGTCGCCCTGGCCGCCTCGGCCGTCCCGCCGACCGCGGACGGTGATCCCACCGTGATCGTGCGGACGGGGCGCCGCGCCGCGGGCGATCACGGCGTCTCGCGCACCGCGGCCCGACGCAGGCGGCGCACACGGCGGCGGGCGGTCGGCGGAGCCGTGGTGGCCGCGTGCGTGGCGGGCGGCGGCCTGTACTACTTCGGGACGCAGCCGGACACGGGGTCCGGCCAGAGCACCGCGGTGCAGCCGGCGAACGACGCCCTCGTCTCCGAGCGGCCCTCCCCGGACGCCGGCCGCGTGAGTTCGCCGCCCTCGCCGTCCCCGTCGGTCACCGCCTCGCCCTCGGCGTCGAAGTCGCCGGCCGCGACCGCCACGCCGAGCGCCCGCGCCTCCCGCAGCGCCCCGGCGAAGACACCGGCGAAGCCGGCCGCCGGCACGCAGCGGTCCACGTCCAGGACGCCGTTCGCGCAGTCCGCTTCGTCCGACCGCGAGAGTCAGGTGATCGCCCTGGTCAACGAGGAACGGGCGGCCGCGGGCTGCGGCCCCCTCACCGCAGACCCGCTGCTGCACAAGTCCGCCCAGGGCCACTCGGACAACATGGCCGCGCGCGACTTCTTCGACCACACCAACCCCGACGGCGCCGACCCCGGAGCGCGCATCACCGCCACCGGCTACCGCTGGTCCACGTACGGCGAGAACATAGCCAAGGGTCAGCAGACGGCGCAGTCGGTGATGACGTCCTGGATGAACAGCCCCGGCCACCGCGCCAACATCCTCAACTGCGACTTCAAGAACATCGGCGTGGGCATCCACGATGGCGCCGGCGGCCCGTGGTGGACGCAGAACTTCGGCGCCAAGCTGTGACCGGGCGGCCGGTTGCTCCGACGACGGGGTGACCGCGTGACCGGCGGGCCGCGGTCGCGGGCTCACCGGAAGGCGACGTCGGACTCCTCGTAGAGACAGGTCACTCCGTCGGGTCCGGCGTCGAGCTTCGCCGGCTCGCCGGAGGTCACCCCCTCGAACCTCTGGCAGGGCACGACGTCCCGGCCCGGGTCGCCGACCACGGTGACACCGCTCAGCCGGGCGGTGTCACCGAAGTTGCGGTTGACGCCGACCAGTTCGCCGCCGGGAGCGGTGGCCGTGACGTCCTGCAGCACCACGTCCCGGCGGAACTGCTCACCGCAGTCGCCGCAGGAGCGCACCAGTTCCCCGAAACCGGCCACGGCGAAGTCGCGCACCGACAACGTGCCCGCCCCGTCGAACCGGAACACCGTGCCCGCGGCGTCGGCGGCACCGCCGCCGCTGACGGTGTACGCCGCGTCCGCGGACGTGCCGAGGAAGGCGGCCGCGTTCTCGCCGACGTCCTCCCAGTACACGTTCTGCAGGGTGCAACTGCCCAGGCAGCGCACGCCGCCGGCGGCGGAGGCGCCCAGGATGACGTTCTTCAGGACGGCGCCGTCCGCCAGCTCGAACAGCGGTTTTTGGCCCTTCCCCCGACCGTCCCCGCCCAGGGCGCCCGCTCCGGTGAACCGGGTCCACGCGCCGTCCACGACCCCGGTGATCCGCCGGGTCGCGGTCAGCCGCTGCTCGCCCGAGGCCCGCGGTACGGCGAGGACGTGGGCGCCGGCCGGTTCGGCGGCCGTCCCCGGTTCGCCGCTCGCGAGGGCGGCCTGCGCCGCCAGCGTGACCGCGAGGACGCCGGCCGCGGCGGCGGCGATCAGAGGGGTGCGGTTCTGACGCCTGCGGTGACCGGAGTGGGGAGAGTGAGCTGTCACGTGAGCACCGCGCCTTTCGATGAACCGTCGCAGAGCCATACGCGTGCGGCCGCGGGCGTGTTCAGCGCCCGGCCCGCCCCAGGAAGCCCCTGCGACGTCCTCCGACACCCCGGGCGGCGCGGCGGAGGCTCCCCGGGACCCGCCCCGTACGCTGTGGCGAATGTCGTCCTCCCGCCTCCGGCGCGTCGCCGTCCTCGTGCTCGACGGAGCGAAGCCCCTCGACGTCGGCATCCCGGCGCAGGTCTTCACGACCCGCGCGAGCATGCCGTACGAGGTCCGGGTCTGCGGTGCGGCGCCCGGCCCGGTGAGCGGCGGCGACGGACTGTCGTACCACGTCGCCCACGGCCTGGAGGCGCTCGAATGGGCCGACGTCGTCTTCATCCCCGGCTACCGTTTCCCGGACCGTGACGACCCGCCGCAGGCCGTGGTCCGCGCACTGATCGCCGCCCACGCCCGTGGCGCGCGACTCGCCGCCATCTCGACCGGCGCCTTCGCGCTCGCCGCCACCGGTCTGCTCGACGGCCGCCGCGCCACGACGCACTGGCACTACGCCCGGGCCCTCGCGGCGAAGCACCCGCGCGTCAGGGTCGACGAGAACGTCCTCTTCGTCGACGAGGGCAGTGTCCTCACCTCGGCCGGCGCCGCCTCCGGCATCGACCTCTGCCTGCACGTCCTGCGCCGCGACCTCGGCGTGGCGGCCTCCAACCACGCGGCCCGGCGGCTGGTCGCCGCCCCCTACCGCAGCGGCGGCCAGGCTCAGTACGTGCCCCGCAGTGTGCCGGAGCCGCTGGGCGAGCGGTTCGCGGCCACCCGCGAATGGGCGCTGCACCGCCTCGACGAGCCGCTGACCCTGGAGGCGATGGCCCGCCACGCGGCGGTCTCCGAGCGCACCTTCTCCCGGCGCTTCGTCGAGGACACCGGGTACACGCCGATGCAGTGGATCATGCGTGCCCGTATCGACGCGGCCCGTGAGCTGCTCGAGCGCTCCGAGCGCGGGGTCGAGCAGATCGCGAACGACGTCGGTCTCGGCACGGGCGCGAACCTGCGGACGCACTTCCAGCAGATCCTGGGCACCACGCCGAGCGAATACCGGCGTACCTTCACCCGCGGCGAGTAGCGGCGGGCCGGGCCCTCCGCGCGGCTGGCGGGATCCTTTCGAACCATGGCGCTCACGCCGTGGCCGGCGCCGCCCGCCCCGCGCGAGGCTGGTGGCGAACCGAAGGGACACCACTCATGACTCGCATCGCCGTCAACGGATTCGGCCGCATCGGACGCAACGTGCTGCGTGCGCTCCTCGAACGCGACAGCGACCTCGAGATCGTCGCCGTCAACGACCTCACCGAGCCCACCGCCCTCGCGCGGCTGCTGGCCTTCGACTCCACGTCGGGCCGGCTCGGCCGACCGGTCACCGTCGAGGACGGCGCACTCGTCGTCGACGGCCGCCGCATCAAGGTGCTCGCCGAGCGCGAGCCGGCGCAGCTGCCGTGGGCCGAACTCGACGTCGACATCGTGCTGGAGGCGACCGGCCGCTTCACCTCCGCCAAGGCCGCCCGCGCCCATCTCGACGCGGGCGCGCGCAAGGTGCTCGTCAGCGCGCCCTCGGACGGCGCCGACGTCACCCTCGCCTACGGCGTCAACACCGACGCCTACGACCCCGAGCTGCACACGATCGTGTCGAACGCGTCCTGCACCACGAACGCGCTCGCCCCGCTGGCCGCCGTCCTCCACGGTCTCGCGGGCATCGAGCACGGCTTCATGACGACCGTGCACGCGTACACGCAGGAGCAGAACCTCCAGGACGGCCCGCACCGCGACCCGCGCCGTGCCCGTGCCGCCGGAGTGAACATCGTCCCGACCACTACGGGCGCCGCCAAGGCGATCGGGCTCGTGCTGCCGGACCTCGACGGGAAGCTGTCCGGCGACTCGATCCGGGTGCCGGTCCCGGTGGGGTCGATCGTCGAGCTGAACACGACCGTCGCCCGTGAGGTGACACGCGACGAGGTGCTGGCGGCCTACCGCACCGCGGCCGAGGGTCCGCTCGCCGGCGTCCTCGAGTACTCGGAGGACGCGCTGGTGTCGTCCGACATCACCGGCAACCCGGCCTCGTCGATCTTCGACTCGGCCCTCACCCGCGTCGACGGCCGCCACGTCAAGGTGGTCGCCTGGTACGACAACGAGTGGGGGTTCTCGAACCGCGTGATCGACACCCTCGAACTCCTCGCCGCCCGCTGACCCGCGACGGCCGGACCGGGCCCGGGCCGAGCGCCGGTCCGGTCCCGGTCAGCCGCCCTGGAGGGTCTGGCCGGGGCTGCGCAGGTAGGTCTCGCGGTAGAGCGCGGCGAAGCGCCCCGGGTGGTGGAAGCCCCAGCGGGCCGCGATGCCGGTGACCGTCGTCCCTTCCTGCGGGGCGGCGGCCAGCAGGTCCCGGTGGGCGTGGGACAGCCGAACGCCCCGCACATACGCCAGCGGGGTGCTGTCCAGGTGGCGCCGGAAGGCGTACTGGAGCGCGCGGACGGTGACGTGCGCCGCCGCGGCGATGTCGGCGACGGTGATCGGCTGGTCGGCGTGGTCGTCGATGTACGCCAGCGCGCGGCGCAGCATGTCCGGATGCGCGTCGCGCCGGTCGGCGGCCGTGGGGTCGGTCAGCGCCGTGTTGGGGAACGCGGCGAGCACGCTCGCGGCCAGGTGCTGGGACGCCGTCGACGCGATCAGCGGCTGCTCGGCGAGCGCCGGGTCGGCCAGGATGTGGTCGCGCACGTAGGAGATCGTGTCCCGCAGGCGTCTGCCCGCCTCGGGGGAGTGCGGCCGGTGCCCGGTCAGCCGGACGGGCTCGGTGACCGCTGTTCCCCCGCTGGAGGCCACCTGGGTCAGCAGATCGGTGTCCAGCATGGTGATGTTGTAGCGGGCACGGCAGACGCGACCCGCGTAGGACTGCGTCGGCGGCGCGAAGGAGACCACGTCCCCGGGGCCGAAGGAGTCCTCCACCCCCGGGTAGACGTGGTCGCGGATCGTGCCCTCGTGGACCACGCACAGACAGATCCGGCCCAGCGGTGTGACGGCGTAGCTCATGTCGAAGTCGAGGTCGAGCTCGTCGACGGTGACCGGGCCGAGGTCCCCGCGGCTGATCCGCGCCCTGCTGGTCTCCGGGGTGCTGCTGCCGATGCGCATGGTGGCGTAGGCACGACTGAGGAAGTCCTCGGTCAGTTCGAGGTCGTCACTGTCGAACGTGAGCGTGTGCATGCGCCCGGATCTCCTCGCCACGGAGCGATCTGCCCCTCTCGGACCACATCTGCCCCGCGTACGGCTCCGGATGCCTGTGGGGGACGCGTGGAGGGTGTGTTTTTTCGTTGCGCGGACTGTCGTCCCCGATGTCGTTCGTTTACGGGATCGCGCGGGGGCGGTCCGGGCGCCCAGGCTGGTGACGACGTCACGCTCGCGGACGCGGACGTCACGATGACGCAGGCCACTCGTCTGCGGACAGGCGGCTGTCAGGGGCTGAGGAGGAAGAGCGACCTCGTATGTCGGAAAACGACGAACTCGTCCGGAGAGTGGCCGCGCTCGAGCAGGAGGTGGAGCAACTCCGGCATGCCCTGACCTCGCACGCCGTCATCGACCAGGCGATCGGTGTGGTCGCGGCGGTGTGCCGCCTTCCGCCGCAGGACAGCTGGGACGTGCTGAAGCAGGTCTCCCAGCACACCAACATCAAGCTGCGCGAGGTCGCGCAACTCGTGCTGCGCTGGGTGGAGTGCGGCCGCCTGCCCGACGAGATCCGCCCCGTGATGCGCGCCGTGGTGGTCCGCACCCGGGAGCGGGCCAGGGCCGCCGGCGCCCTCGGCGGGGCCGACGAACGCGCGGCCGAGCAGCCCTCCGTCGGCCGGGGGTGAGCCCTCACCCCTGCGGACCGGGGCCGTCTCTGACATCCTCGGCCGTGTCCGCCGGACCTGGCCGACAGGCGTCCGGGTCGCCCGTGGCGGTCCGGGGCGAGCTGCGGGAGGCGGCGGGGCAGTGGGCGAAAAGGGAGCCGGCGTAAGAGGAGCGGGCGAGAAGGGAACGGCCGTGGCGGGCGCTGCCGCGCTGGTGGTGCGGCGCCGGCCGACGACGCGGGCCGGGGCCGCCGTCCTGATGCTGCACGGCGGCCGGGAGCACAGCCGCAGGGCGTCGAGGGCCTGGCATCCGGCCGCCCTGCGCATGCGTCCCGTCCTGCGGGCCGCGGCCGCGTCGACGGACCGCCGGGACGTCCTCGTCGCCGAGGTGCGCTACCGCTACCAGGGCTGGAACGCCACCGAGGACCCGGTGGACGACGCGGCAAGGGCCCTCGACGAGCTACGGCGCCTCGCCGGTGACGTGCCCGTGACCCTGGTCGGCCATTCGATGGGCGGCCGGGCCGCGCTGCGCGCGGCCGCCGACCCGGCGGTGCGCGCTGTGCTGGCGCTGGCGCCGTGGTGTCCGCCCGGCGAACCCGTCGCCCACCTCGCCGGGACGCGGGTCGTCGTCCTGCACGGCGACCGCGACCGGGTCACCGACCCCGGGGCGTCCGCGGAGTACGTGCGGCGGGCCCGGCAGGCGGGCGCGCAGGCCGGTCTCGTCCTCGTCCGCGGGGGCGACCACGCGATGCTCCGGCGCGGCGCCGACTGGCACCGTGCCACGACGGCGGTCGTCGCGCAGCTGCTGCGGGCACAGCCGGCGTCCGGCGCCCTCGAAGGCCTGGCCGGACGCGCCTGCGCGGCGGAGAACCCCCTGCTCTGGTGACGCCGGACACGCGCGGCGCCCGGCGCCGCACGGCCCTCCACGGAGCCCCGCGTCACGCGCACCGCGGCGCATCGGGGACAATACGATGATGTCGCCGTTCGGCGGTTCCGCTGCCGGGCCGTCAGGCGACTGCCCGTAAGCGCCGGTTCGACCCGAAAGAAGAGTCTCCTCGGTGACCCCCGTCTTCGACGACACCCCGATCTACCACCGCCTCGTCAGCGAACGAGGTGATGTGCCCGCGCAGGTGCGTGGCGAGGCCGAACGCATCCGCCGCGAACTGGACCGTGTCATGAGCGCGCCGTCCTCTTTCACGCCGGGCCTGCCCGCGCCCCGGGGGTTCTTCTCCTGACGCCGTGAGGATCCGTCAGACGCCGCAAGGGCGACGGTGCTTGAGGGACGGCCCGTTGTCAGTGGTGTGATGAAGGATGCCTCCGGAGAGAGATCAACTCCGGCTCGCCGGGTAGGCGGTCTCCAGTCCCCGCCCAGGAAAGGTCACCGATGATGCCGACCACCGCCAATCGCCGGCCAGCCGCGGCACGACGTCTGCCCCTCCCGGACGAGCGCGGTGCAGGGACCGTCGTGCGGAAGGCTCCCTCCCGCCCCGCGGAACCGCTGAGCCGTGCCGGAGCCGACATCCTGCGCATCGTCTCCGATCCGCGAACCCCCGTCTTCGTCACCGAGCACGCGAACGGCCGGCGCACCTACGGCTACTGGCGGCCGCTGGACGCGGGAAGCGGCCGGGGAGGCTGCTACGTCGCCCTGTCCCGCGCCGAGTGCGACGCGCTGCACGGGGCCGGACGCATCACGCTCGGCGAGCCCGTCGCGGATCCGGCGAAGACGACCTACCGGGTCCGGCCGGCCCGCACCGCGCCCGCGGCCGCCCGGACCACGTCCGTACCCGTTCGCACCACGGTCGGCCAGATGACGCGCGGCCTCGGCGTCGCGCCGGCGGCACGGTGTGCGTGAACCGGCGACCGACCGGCCTGTTCGACCCGTTCGGGGGTAGGACTGAGCCGAGAAGACGAACGACGTCGACGGACCCCAACGGGAGCAGAGCGATGAGCCTCATCCAGCGCATCAAGACGTTCGCCCGCAGCCCTCAGGGGCAGCGCACGATCGAGCAGGCACGGCGTGCCGCGGCCGACCCGCGGCGCCGCGCCCAGGCGCGCGGCCTCCTCGCCCGGCTGCGCACCCGCCGCTGACGCCTCCTCACGGCCGCGCCGGACGACGTCACTCCGCGCGCCGCCCGCTGCCAGCCGCCCGCCGTAGGCCGGGACGCGACCGCCCGCCGCCCGCCGCGTAGCGCTTCGGAGCGGCTGAGGGCGTGCGTCGCGGCCGGTGGGGCTCGCGTCGCGCTGAAGGGAGCGCGCACGCAGGGCATGGTGGAGTCATGATCGAGCTCGCCGTGCTCTTCGCCGTCCTCGGGGCCGCCAGCAACGCGGTGGGCACGGCGTTCCAGCGCAAGGCCGCCTCCACCGTGGACCAGGGCGGCGGGATGCGACTCATGCTGGCCCTCGTACGGCGGCCGGCCTGGGCGATCGGGATCGCCGGTGTGGCCGGCGCGGCGCTGTTCCAGGCACTGGCGCTCGTCAACGGGCCCATGGCACTCGTCCAGCCCGTGTTCATCCTAGAACTCCCGTTCGCTCTGCTGGTGGCGGCGCCCCTGCTGCACCGGCGGCTGTCGGCCGACGGCTGGACGGCGGTCGGCGCGGTGGTGGGCGGACTCGCCCTCCTCCTGGCCGCGGCGGCTCCTTCGGGCACGCGTGCGCAGGCGGCCATGGCCCGGTGGGTCCCGGTCCTGGTGATCACCCTGGGAGTGATGGCCGGCGCGGTCCTGCTCGCCCGCTCCTCGTCGTCCCGGCTGTTCCGGGCCGCCGCGCTGGCCTCGGCCGCCGCGGTCGGCAACGCGCTGACCGCGGCCCTGCTGAAGTCGGCGACGGACCGCCTCGCCGACGACGGCCTGCCCGCCTTTCTCGGCGCCTGGCAGACCTACGGCTTCGCCCTCACCGGCATCGCCTCCGTCCTCCTCCTGGAGAACGCGCTCCAGGCAGGCCCCCTCACCGCCTCCCAGCCGGCGCTGACCATCGGCGACGCCTCGGTGAGCCTCCTGCTGGGCGTCGCCCTGTTCGGCGAACGGATCCGCACCGGCTGGTGGCTGGTTCCCCAGGCGATCGGCGCGCTCGTCCTCCTCTGTGGCGTCCTGCGGCTGGCGCGCGTGGTGGTGCCCCGGCCGGCCGAGGCCGTGCGGTGAGGCGTCCGCACGGGCGCGAGGCAGCCGTGTCGGGAGCGCGAAGGGAGGAAGGGAACTTGACGTGTGGACCGGCGAAGGGTCCGAGAAGGGTCCGAGGGGACAGCCGAGTCGGCGGGAACGCGGTGTCCGTGGCGGGGCACATCGGACAGCTTGCCGATGGTGACGTACGGACCGAGCGAGCGCGCCAAGCCCGCCGCGGCGGACGGGGCCGGCCGGTGACGCCGAAGCCCGCGGGCCGGGCGGTCGGAGGACGGGATGCCTGACGGGTGGGAGTGGGACAGTTCTCTGTTCCGGGGCAGCGCGGCCCACTACGAGCGCGGCCGACTCCCCTACGCTGCGGGCTTCGCCGAGACCGTCGCCGACGCCCTCGGTCTGGACGGCCGGGGCAGACTCCTCGACGTGGGCTGCGGCCCGGGGACCGTCCTGCTCGCCCTCGCGCACCGCTTCACCGAGGCGGTGGGCGTCGACCCGGACGAGGACATGCTGGCCGAGGCCGAACGCCAAGCTGGCCGGCACGGCGTCACCGCCCGCTGGGTGGCCGCCCGTGCCGAGGAGCTGCCGGCGGGCCTCGGGGAGTTCCGGGCGGTGGTGTTCGCCCAGTCCTTCCACTGGACCGACCGGGACCGCGTCGCCGCCACGGTGCTGCGGATGCTGGAGCCGGGAGGGTTCTTCGTCCACGTCAGCGACCACAAGAACGTGCCCCCCGATCCGAGCCCGCTGCCGTCGCCCGCGCCCCCGTACGACCGGATCGCCGCCCTCGTGCGCCGATATCTCGGTCCGGTGCGCCGCGCCGGACGCGGAGTTCTCCTGAACGGCACGCCCAATCGGGAGGACCTCGTCCTGGCCCGGGCCGGGTTCGTGGACTTCCGGCGACATGTCGTGCCCGCCGGGGGAGCAGCGGTAGAGCGCACCGCGGATGACATCGTGGCGTGGGCGTTCTCCCGCTCCGACTCCGCGCCCCATCTGTTCGGCGACCGGCTGGGCGACTTCGAGCGGGATCTGCGCGCCCTGCTGCGGCAGGAGGCGTCCGACGGCCGCTTCGCCGAACGCCTGCCGGCCACCGAGATCATGACCTGGCGGACACCCCGCTGACCCTTCCGGCGAGCGGCGAGCGGCGAGCGGCGAGCGGTGGGCGGCAGGTCGCGGGCGCGGCGCCCGGACGCGTCCGTGTCACTCCGGGAAGGCCACCGCGTCCTTCTGCAGACGCACGGCCGCCAGCAGGCTCAGGTCCGGTTCCGCCTTGCGCAGCGCCTTCACCGCCGAGACCGAGGCGAGGTCGCCGGTGAAGCCGGCCGAGGCGAGCCGGGAGCGGACCCAACGGGCTCGCATCCGACCGTCGGTGGCGGCGGCGGTGGACTCGACGAGGGCGGCGGCGCGTTCCAGTCCGGGACGCTCCTCGGGCGAGGCCTCGGCGAGCGCCTGGCGGAGGGCGGCCGCGATCACGTCCGAGTCCCGGACGATCAGTACGGCGTCGTGTTTCCTGCTGAGTCCCGTGAGTCCCGTCATGTCGATCATCGTGGCCGCCGAGTGCCGCTCCTGCCAAGCCACTTGAGCAGCCTCAGAGGAAGCAGTCCCGCACCGAGCGCCCTCGGCGCCGCCCTCACATGCCCCGGAGCATCGGCTCGCGCGAGGGCGCGCCCTTCGACGACGGCGGCTGCGGCGGGTCCTGACGCCGGAACAGGCGCCCGGGCCACCACATCCACCGGCCCACGTCCAGCGTCAGCGCGGTGACCAGCACCGAACGGACGACGAGCGTGTCCAGCAGCACGCCGAACGCCACCGCGAACCCCAGCTCCGCCGCGAACACCAACGGCAGCGAGGCCATCGCCGCGAACGTGCCGGCCAGCACGAGCCCGGCCGACGTGATCACACCGCCGGTCGCGGACAGCCCGGTCAGCGCGCCCTGCCGGGTGCCGTGCAGCAGCACCACCTCGCGCACCCGGGTGACGAGGAAGATGTTGTAGTCGATGCCCAGCGCGACCAGGAACACGAACGTCAGCAGCGGGAAGGACGCCTCCGTACCGGCGAAGCCGAACACGTGCCGGAACACCAGGCCGCTGACGCCGAGGGCGGCCGCGAACGACAGCACCACCGTCGCCATCAGCAGCAGCGGCGCGACGACCGACCGCAGCAGCAGCATCAGGACGAGGAACACCGCGAGCAGCACGACGGGGATGATCACCTCGGAGTCGCGGGCGGCGGCTTTCTGCGTGTCGAGCAGGATCGCGGTGTTGCCTCCCACCTGGGCCCGCGCACCCTCGATGGGGTGGACGGCCGCCCGGGCACGTTCGACGGTACGCGTCGCGGCCGTGCTGCTGGGGTCGTCCTCGAGCTCCGCGAGCACCATCGCCGTCGTGTCCTCGACCGTCGGCGCCGAGACGCCGGCGACTCCCGGGACCGCGGCCAGCGCGGATCTCACCCGCTCAGCCGAGGCCGCGTCGGCCACGACGAGGAGCGGGTCGCCCGATCCGGCGGGGAAGTGCGCGGACATGATCTCCTCGCCGGCGACCGACTGCGGCCGGCCGGTGAACTGGTCCGTGCCGGACAGCCCGTCGGCCCTCAGCCCGAGCATCCCCATCGCCATGACGCCGAGGACGAGCGCGGTGCCGATCCACACGGTCCGCGGCCGGCCCGCGACGGCGGCGCCGACCCGGTCCCACACACCCGGTCCGGCCGCCGTGCCGGGCCCCCGCGACGGCCGGACCGGCCAGAAGATCCACCGGCCGCAGACGACCAGCAGGGCGGGCATGAGGGTGATCATGGCGACCAGTCCGACGAGGACGCCGACGGCGCAGGCCGGACCGAGACCCTGCGTGGAGTTGAGGGTGGCCAGCATCAGCAGCAGCAGGCTCACCGCGACGGTGCCGGCGCTCGCCACGATCGCGGGGACCGACCGGCGCAGCGCCTCGGACATCGCCTCGTGGTGGTCCTCGTGCCGCAGCAGCTCCTCCCGGTACCGCGAGATCAGCAGCAGGCCGTAGTCGGTGGCGGCCCCGAAGACCAGCACCGTCAGGATGAAGCCGGTCTGCTTGTTGACGGTGAGTCCGGCGTCCCTCGCCAGCAGGTAGATCACCGCCTCCGAGGTGACCAGGGCACCGCCCGCGGTCAGCAGCGGCAGCAGGGGCAGCACCGGACTGCGGTAGGTGAGCAGCAGGATGACGACGACCACCGCGGCGGTGATCGTCGTCAGACCGCCCCCGCCGCCGAACGCCCTGATCGAGTCGGAGGCCTGACCGGCCGACCCGGTGACGTGGAAACCGAGCCCGTCCGCGTCGGTCTCGCCCACCTCGGTGAGCGCGTCCACGACCCTGCCGATGCCTTCCCAGCCCGTTCTGTCCTTGTGCACCTGGACCACGGTCCGGATGGCCTTGCCGTCCCGTGCCTTCACGGGGCCCTGCGGCCGCCCGACGACGTTCGCGACACCCGCGAAGGCCTCGGCGTCGGCCCGGGCCTTCGCCATGTCGGCGGCCGAGACGCCCTCCGGGCGGTCGTAGAGCACGATCGCGGGCAGGGTGTCGGCGAGCTCGAACCGCTCGGCCCGGGCGACGACCGCGGTCGACTCTGCGTCGCCGGGCAGCCAGGCCGCGTTGTCGTTCTCCTCGACGTCACCGAGTCGCCCGGCCAGCAGGAGGGCCGGGATCAGGACGAGCGCCCAGACGGCGAGGACGACCCATTTCGCCGTCCTGCCGCCGGGCCAGGACACCATTCTTCGCATCACGTGGATTCCTCGTGGTTCGGTCGACGCCGCCGGGCGTCAGTCGACGTGTGAGAGCTTGTCCGGGTTGGCGACCGCGTAGATGCCGCACACCTGGTCGCCGTCGGGAGTGAGGTCGAGGACGAGGACGGCGTACGGGGTGTCGCCGAGGAACAGCACCGCGGACGGGTCGCCGTTGAGGCTGCGATAGGCGATGTGAAGTCCCCGGCCCGAGCGGGGCGCGACGGCGGCGAACAGCCGGGCGACCTTCTCCCGTCCGTGCAGCGGTCGCAGACCCCCCACCCCCCGGCCGCCGCCGTCGCCCCACAGGGTGACGTCCGGCGCAAGCATCCGCAGCAGCGCATCGAGGTCACCGCCGAGCGCGGCGGCCAGGAACCGCTCGGTCACCTGCTGCCGCAGGCGCGCGTCGGGTTCGTAGCGGGGCCGGCGGGCGTGCACGTGCTCGCGGGCCCGATGGGCGAGCTGACGGATCGCCGCGGGGCTGCGGCCGAGGATCTCCGCGATCTCGGTGTGGGCGTAGCCGAACACCTCGTGCAGCACGAACACCCCGCGTTCCAGCGGGGTCAGCGTCTCCAGGACCACCAGCACGGCCATCGACACCGACTCGGCGCGCAGCGCCGCGTCGGCGGCGTCGTCAGGCGCGGCAGTCCCGGAGAGGGGGCCGACGAGCGGTTCGGGGAGCCAGGGGCCGACGTAGGTCTCGCGACGGCGGTCGACGGCGTCCCGGTGCGCGAGCGCCGCGTTCACGGCGATCCGCACCAGGTAGGCGCGCGGATGGTCGATCCGCTCCGCGTCAGGCGCCCGGTTCCTGGCCGCCCAGGACAGCCAGGTCTCCTGCAGTACGTCCTCGGTGTCGGCGACACTGCCGAGCATGTTGTAGACGAGGGAGAACAGCAGCTCACGGTGGTCGTGGAAGACCTGCGTCACACCGGGCGCCACCGGCTCGGGGTCCACCGGCTCGGGGCGCACCGGCGAGCCGGGCAGGGGGTCGTGCATTCTCGGGCCTTCCGTCGCGGGTGCATTGCGAACTGAGAGGGCGTGAGGGGGCCCGGGTGTGACATCGGCCGCCGAAATGTGATCCACCTCTCACGCGTCCCGTGCGCCCGATCCGATCGGGCACAGGATGTCGGGTCGGCCGGGGTGCGGCACGCCTAGCGTGGTGATCACGAAAAGGAAGGGGACCTGGCGTGCTGGAGCGGCTCAACCAGGCCATGGACCACATCGAGAGCCATCTCGACCAGGTCGTCGACGTGGCGGTGCTGGCGCGCACCGCGGCCACCTCGGAGTACCACCTGCGCCGGATGTTCTCCGCGCTGGCGGGCATGCCGCTGTCGGAGTACGTCCGGCGTCGGCGGCTGACGGTCGCGGGCGCCGACGTGCTCGCGGGGCGCGAGCCGCTGCTGGAGATCGCGGTCCGCTACGGCTACGGCTCGGGCGAGGCGTTCGCGCGGGCGTTCCGCGCCGTGCACGGCGTCGGCCCGGGCGAGGCCCGGCGCACCGGCGCCGCGCTCGTCTCCCAGCCCCGGCTGACCTTCCGTCTCACCGTCGAAGGGAGCAGCAGCATGCGCTATCGCGTGGTGGACAGGACGGACTTCACCGTCGTCGGATTCAAGGCCCGGGTGCCACTGGTGCACTTGGGGCCCAACCAGGCGATCATCGACCTCGTGCGCGGGATCGACCCGGAAGCTCTGGAGGGCCTGCGGACCCTCTCGGACCAGGAGCCGCACGGTGTCGTCGCGGTCTGCGACGACCTGGACCCGAGCCGCGCGGAGGGCACCGAACTCGACTACTACCACGGGGTGATCACGTCCGCGGAAGCGCCCGAGGGGACCGCCCCGCTGGATGTCCCGGCCGGTACGTGGGCGGTGTTCACCACTTCAGGACCGGTGCCGGAGGCCATCCAGGTCCTGTGGCGGGACGTGTTCACCGAGTGGTTCCCCGCCAACCCCTACCGCGGCCGCCCCGGCCCCGAGATCCTGCGCACCCGTCTGTCGCCGGACGGAACCGAGGCCGAGGCCGAGCTGTGGCTTCCCGTGGAACGCGAAGGGGGCTGAACCACCGGCGCGCCGGCGGTTCAGCCGGCCGCCTCAGCCCGCCGCCCTCGCGACGAGCTCGGTGATGCGGCTCTCGGTGGCGGCGTCCAGCTTCGTCAGGGCGTACGTCGTGGGCCACATGGCGTCGTCGTCGAGGTACGCCTGGTCGCTGAAGCCGAGGGTGGCGTACCGGGTCTTGAACTTCTGCGCGCTCTGGAAGAAGCACACCACCTTGCCGTTCCTGGCGTAGGCGGGCATGCCGTACCAGAGCTTGGGCGCCAGGTCCGGGGCGGCCGCCGTGACGATCCGGTGCAGTGCTTCGGCGAGGACGCGGTCGGCGTCCGCCATGTCGGCGATCTTCGCCAGCACGTCCTTCTCGCCGTCCGCCTTCGCGGTGCGCGGGCTGCGGCGCGCGGTCGTCTTGAGGTCCCGGGCGTGTTCCTTCATCGCGGCGCGCTCCTCGGCCGTGAACCCGTCGAACTTCTCGGGGGCGGCGCTGCCGGCGGCGGGCTGCTGGGTGTTCGTCATCGAGGATCTCCTTTGTCGACGGTCCATCAGATCGTATGTACAGACGGGTACTTCGGGGCGGCTGAACGGTGGCACGGGGGCGGTCAGGCCAGCCAGCGGCCGTCGCGCATGAGTTCGCGGCCGGCCAGCTCGTCCGCCTCGCGCCAGCTCTGGATGCGGCGGGGGGTGACGCGGAACCAGCGGTAGGGCGTGGTGAGGGTGCGCGGGTCGAAGCCCGTGCGGTCGGCGAACCGGTCGCCCTGCCGCGGCGGCAGGGCGTCGATGCCGAGGACCTCGGCCTCGCCCTCGATCATGCAGACGTCACGGGTGAGTCCGAGGGCCAGCCGGGCGGTCCGGGAGGCTGCCAGGTTCCGGCCGGTCGGGCTGTCCGCCAAGGTCGCCATGAGCAGCGTGCGGCCGTCCCAGTCGAAGGAGAGCGGCACGAGGTGGGGTGTGCCGTCGGGAGAGGCGCTGGCCACCCAGACGTCGACGTCGTGGGCGAGCCGGTGCTCGGTGTCGCGGCGGCGCACGGCGCGGGGGCGGGGGCCGGCCCCCGTGGGCCCGGGCAGCGGATCCGTGGTGTCGGACGCCGGTGCGGACGATCCGGTCATGGTCGCTCCTGCGGTCGGTGGTGTGGTCACGAGCGGCGCCGTGGTGTCCCTGCCGGGGCTCGAACGCCGTGGTCACAGACTCTCCCGAGCGCTGTGGCCGCCGCGTCCGTGCTCACCACGGAAAGCAGCACGGAACGCACCACGGGGAGCACCACGGGGAGGGCCACGGAACGCACCGCGGACCGGACCACGGGGAGGGCCCGCACCGCCCGGGGCCGCGGAGCGGTCGCCGCGGATAATGTCCCGGTGTCCACTCCAGTGATCTCGGCCCGGGAAGCGGAAGTGCTCGAGCTGCTCGGCGAGCACCTCAGCAACGCGGAGATCTCCGCGCGGTTGTTCATCTCGGTACGCACGGTGGAGTCCCACGTCTCCGCGCTGCTGCGCAAGCTCGGGGCTCCGGACCGGCGCGCCCTGTCCCGGCGTGCGGCCGACCTCGCCCGCGCCGGGCAGACGACGCGCCCGGCACCGGCCCTGCCGGCACCCCTGACGGCGTTCGTGGGCCGGACGCGCGAGCGCGCCGACCTCGCCGAAGCCGTGAAGACGCGCCGGCTGGTGACCGCGGTCGGGCCGGGCGGGGTGGGCAAGACCCGGCTCGCGCTGGCGGTCGCGGCGCAGACGGCCGGCGACTTCCCCGACGGGGTGTGGTTCGTGGATCTGGCCCCGGTCACCGATCCGGGACGGGTGGGCGCGGCGGTCGCGGCGACGATGGGCACGGGCGAGCAGCCGGCGCGGGGCGTCGACGAGACGGTGCTCGCCGCGCTGGCCGGCCATCGGGCCCTGCTGGTGCTGGACAACTGCGAGCAGATCGTCGAGGGCGTGGCCCCGTTCGTGGAGCGGCTGCTGACGGCCTGCCCGGGAGTGCAGGTGCTCGCGACGAGCCGCGCCCGGATGCTGGTGCCGTTCGAGTGGGCCTTCGAGGTGCCGCCGCTGTCCTGGGCGGACGGGGCGGAGTCGGAGGCCGTGGCGCTGTTCGTCGAGCGGGCGTCGGCGGCCGGCCGCGCTCCGGACGCGGCGGCGCGCGAGGGCGTCGCGGCCCTCTGCGCCGGCCTCGACGGGATGGCGCTGGCCATCGAACTGGCGGCCGCGCGGTATCCCGCCCTGGGGCTGGAGGGACTCACGGCCGGCCTCACCGACCAGGTGCGCATGCTCGCCGGAGGGCCGCGTGCGCACCACCGACACCGCTCGGTGGGGGCGGTGCTGGACTGGAGCCACGACCTGCTGGAGCCGCGGGACCGGGCGCTGCTGCGCCGGATCTCGGTGTTCGCGGCGCCCTTCACGGCCGAGGCGGCGGGCGCGGTGGCCGCCTTCGCGCCGCTGGACCCGGCCGCGGTCGCCGACGGCCTCGGCAGACTCGCCGAGCAGAGTCTGCTGACCGCGACGCCGACTTCGGCAGGGGTCCGGTACCGGGCCCTGGAGACCGTCCGCCAGTACGGGACCCGGCGGCTGGCCGACGCCGGCGAGTGGGCGGACGTCCGCTCACGCCACCTCGGCTGGTGCCTCGCCGCCGCGTCCGCCCTGGAGGACGCCCAACGGGCCGATGCGTCGGCGGAGTTCGTTGACGATGGCCGCTGGGCACGGTTCGACGGCACGGCCGACGACCTGCGGACCGCCCTGGCCTGGGCGGCCGACGGTCCGCGGCGGCGCGAGGACGCCCGTCGTCTCGCACTGTCCCTGGCGGGCCTGGCCTTCGCCCGCACCCTGGTCGGCGAGGCCCAGCAGCGCTTCGAGCAGGCGGCCGCGCTCGCCGACGCCGCGGGCGACCCGGCCGGCGCCGCCGCCGCGCTGCGCCGGGCTGCCGGGGTGGCCGGCTGCCGTCGGCTCGGCGACGACATGTTCCGTCTGCACCGTGCCGCCGCGGACGCGGCCCGCCGGGCCGGCGACACGACGGAGGCCGGCCGTGACCTCGCGGCCGCCGCCACCGTCGCGTACCGCTTCTCCAGCACGTTCGCACGGGTCCCCACCGCGCAGGAGGCGGCCGGCCTGCTCGCGCAGGCGCGCGAACTGTCCCGCGACGCGGGCCCGGCGGCCGGGGCCGCGGTGGCGCTGGCCGAGGCCGCGGTGGTGGCGGACGCCTTCGGCGCGGTCCAGGGCGACACGGACAACACCGCGCACGAGACGGTCGGATACGCCGAGCGGGCCGTGGAACTGGCCCGGCGTGCGAAGGACGCGGTGGCCGAGTCCGCGGCCCTCGACGCGCTCTCCGGCGCCCACAGCTGGGCGGGCCGGCCGTTCGGGGCGGCGGACGCCGCCCGCCGCCGCATCGACGTTCTGAGCGCGGCGCCGCGCACGCCCGCCGCCGCGCACGAGCGCATGGACGCCCTCGCCATGGCGTCCGCGACCGCACTCGGGGTGGGCGAGCTGGAACAGGCCCGGCGGTGGGGCAGGCAGCTCGCCGGGCACCCGCTGCTGGCCGAGGCCGGCCATCACGCCGTCTCCTGGCTGCTGGTCGCGGACGCCTACGCGGGCGCCGCCGCCGACGTGCTCGCGGGCGGTGCGCGCTTCCTCGACGCGTGGGAGCGCGGCGGCCGGCCGCGGTCGTTCTCGCTCGGCCCGGCCGCCGCGTCCGTCGCGATGGTCCACGGGCTGCGCGGCGATCACGAGGCCAGGGCGGCGTGGCTCGCGATCGTCCAGGAGGCCGGTCACGAGTCCGAGCACCGCCACGGCTACGGCGCGGTCTTCGACGCGACGGTGTCGCTCCACCACGGGGAAGCCGACGCGGCCCTGGAGCGGGTGGCGCCGCCGCCGGAGCGGGTGTGGAAGTGGGTCACCTGGGTCTGGCTGCACTGGTATGCGACGGTGCGGGCGGAGGCGTCGGCGCTGGCCGGACACCCGGACGCCCGCGAGCGGATCGGGGACGCCCGCGGCCTGGTCGCCGGAAACCCCGTCGCCACCGCCCAACTGGACCGTTCCGAAGCACTGTTGGACGGCGACCGGGCGCGACTGCTCACCGTCGCGGCGGCGTTCGAGGCGGCGGGCTGCCGCTATCAGGCGGCCCGGACCCTGCTGCTCGCCGGGGACACGCACGCGACCGCGGGCGAGGCTGCGCTCACCGGTCTCGGCCTCGCGCCTCGCGTCGGCTGACACCGGTCACCGGTGACGACGTCCGGGAAGACTGAACCGCGGTCCCCGGTGACGCCGTCGGAAAAGGAGAGGCGGCCGGCCTGGAGCCTTTGACAGGATGTCCGGGCTCCTCGTCCCCCGGGAAAGGACCCGCAGACCGTGCCCCGTGCCGTCACCCTGATCCGCTCCGCCGCCCTGTCCGACGTCGCCGAGTACGCGTACGCGGCCACGGCGCCCGCGGAGTCACGCCTGATCTTCCTCGCCGGCGCGTGCCCCCTGAACGAGGACGGCTCCACGGCGGCTGTCGGGGACTACGCCGGCCAGGCTCGCAAGGCCGTCGAGAACATGCGGACGGCGCTCGCCGCCTCCGGCGCGTCGCTCCACGACGTCATCAGCACCCGGGTGCTCGTGGCGTCGGCCCGGCAGCAGGACCTCGTGACGGCCTGGGAGGTGGTCCGGGACGCGTTCGCCGACCATGACGTCCCGAGCACCCTGATGGGTGTCACCGTGCTCGGCTACAAGGACCAGCTCGTCGAGATCGAGGCCGTCGCCGCAGTGCTCGACGCCTGAGCCCCGACGACCGCGCCGTGCGTCGTCCCGGCGCATGCAGCGGGCCCGGGTCGGCCTCGCAGCCGGCGGGGACCCGGGCAGGCCGCGCTCACCGCGGGCTCCGCACCGGTGAAGTTCCGGACCGCGCGGTGGTCCGGCGCCCGCGGGTCGCTTCGTCAGCCCCCGGCGTGCCCAGCCAGGCGGCGATGCCGTTCAGCGCGCCCGCGCCGTAGTCCGACTCGACCTCCGCCGCGAGGTCGGCCACGCTGACGGCCTGCAGGGCCTCACGGCGCGCGGCCTCGGCCGCCGCCATGGCGCGCGAGATCGCGCAAGGCGTCGTGCAGCCCTCGGCGGGGGTGGCCATCGGGCCGCGCCGGCGGATCTCCGTGCACACGAAGAGGGGGCCGGTCCCGTCCACTGCGTCCACCACATCGAGGACGGAGATCATCTCAGGGGGCCGGGTGAGGGCGTAACCCCCCGACTTGCCCTGCACGGAGTGGATCAGACCGGCCCGGCCTCGCCGCGGCCAACGCCGGCACTCAGCCCGGGATCAGGTCGCGCAGGTTCTCGAGCGTGACGACCCGGGAGCCGGGGTGCAGGCACTCGGGCCGTTCCAGGCCGATGTACGTGACGGGCTCGTCCGGCACCGGGCCGCCGGCCCACAAATCCACGGCGGTGGCGCCGTCGGACATCAGCCCGATCAGATACCGCACCGTCAGCAGCTCGCGTTCCACGAGGGCGCGCACCACCGTGGACACCGACGCCTGGTTGTCCTCGACCCGGTTGGCCGACGAGATGCCCCGGAGGTACAGGTGGAGCCCCTTCGCCCGCCACCGGCCGTCGTCCTCGCGCCGGAACACCAGCGGCAGCGCCACCCGGCCCACCCCGCGCAGCTCCGACTTCATCCGCACCGTGCGCGGCTCGAACGGCCGGCCCTTCTGCTCGCCGTCGCGCACCATGAAACCGAAGCACGACTCCTCGACCTCGTCGAAGCCCTCGCCGGTGTAGATGTTGACCTGCGGGACGATGAACGCGCTGCGCACCTGGTCCAGGGGCAGGTCGATGAACTCCGAGTCCCCGTCGGGCGCCTCGGTGACATCGCCCGAGTGCGTACCTGTGCCGGATGACCAGCGATACGAGACCGTCGTCCGTTCGGGGATGATCGCAGTGGTGTGCGAGGGGTGCACAGGGGTTTCCGGCCGCCGGGGCGAGCCGCGCCGTCAGGGGCCTCCCCGGGCGCGCGCGGCGCGGCGTGCCAGCGAGTCGAGGACCACCGCGGCGTACAGCACCCCGCCGGTGACCATGAACTGCACCGGGGGCTCGACTCCCAGCAGTGCCATGCCGGAGGCGATCGACTGGATCATGAGCACGCCCAACAGCGCCGACCAGGGCGAGCCGCGCCCGCCGAACAGGCTGGTGCCGCCGACGACGGCCGCCGCGATGGCGTTGATCAGCAGCATGCCGGAGCCCGGCACCTGGCTCGCCGAGGTGAGCCGTGACGCGACGAACAGACCGCCGACCGCCGCCAGCGTTCCCGACACCACGAACACCGCGGTCCGTACGCGCGTCACGTCCACGCCGGACCGCCGGGCCGCCTCCACGCCGCCGCCGAGGGCGAGGATCTGCCGGCCGTACGGTGTGCGGCGCAGAAAGAGGTCGGAGGCGACGACGACCGCGAGGAAGATCAGCAGGGCGAGGGGCAGTCCCTCGAACCGGTTCAGGACCAGGACGGCGGCGAACGCGACGATCGCGAGCAGGACCGCGCGCGCCCAGATCCCGCCCACCGGCCGGCAGGGCATCCCGGCGGCTTCGCGGCGTCTGCGCTCACGCAGGGAGGCCAGGAGGCAAGCGACCGGGGCGAGCGTGGCGAGGCCGTAGGTGACGGCGGGGGCGCTGAAGTAGCGGCTGGTCAGCGTGGCGACCAGACCGGTCTCGCTGAAGTTGATGGCGGTCTCCGTCCCCAGCAGGTAGAGCATCACGCCGTTCCAGGCGAGCAGGCCGGCGAGGGTGACGACGAACGCGGGAACGCCGATCCGGGCGAAGGAGAACCCGTGCACCGCCCCGGCGGCCGCACCGCAGAGCACGGCGATGATCACCGCGAGCCATTCCGGCATTCCGAGGTTCACGTTGAGCGCCGCGAACACGGCGCCCGCGAGGCCGGCGAGCGAGCCCACCGACAGGTCGATCTCGCCGATCAGCAGCACGAAGACGATCCCCACGGCGATCATGCCGGTGCCGACGATGTCCACGCTGAGCACGGACAGGTTGCGCGGCGAAAGGAAGTTGGGGTCCAGGATCTGGAAGATCGTCCAGGTCACCACGAGAGCGAGCAGGACGGGGACCGGGCCGAGGTCGTGTGCGTGCAGCCGGCGGGCCACCGCGTCGGCGCACGCCCGGAAGCCTGCGACGCCGCGCCGTGGCCCGTCGCGCAGCCGCCCGGCGCCGGGCGCGTCCGCGTCGGCGCGCGCCCCGCTCTCCCTCCCCGTCACGGCCAGGTCTCCTCGGCCCGGGTCGAGCGGTGGCCGACGGCGTTGTCCGACGCGCCGGTGATGGAGGCGATGATCTGCTCCTGGGAGGCCGTGTTCACGTCGAACACACCGTTGTTGCGTCCGAGGCGCAGGACGGCGATCCGGTCGGCGACGGCCTTGATGTCGCCCATGTTGTGGCTGATGAGCAGAACCCCGAGACCCCGGTCGCGCAGCTGCTCGATGAGGTCGAGGAGCTGACTCGTCTGCTCGACGCCCAGCGAGGCGGTGGGCTCGTCCAGCAGGAGGAGTCGGGGCTCGCCGAGGAGCGAACGGGTGATCGCGACGACCTGCCGCTGCCCGCCGGACAGGGCGGCGACGGGCACCCGCACGTCGGGGATGCGGATGGACAGGGTGTGCAGCAGATCGCGGGTGCGGCGCTCCATTTCGACCTCGTCGAGGACGCCGAGCCGGTGGATCTCCCGGCCGAGGAACAGATTGCCGACGACATCGAGGTTGTCGCACATCGCGAGGTCCTGGTAGACGGTCGCGATGCCCAGCAGCTGGGCGTCCTGGGGTCGCTTGATCTGTATGGGTGCGCCGCGCCACTCGATGACGCCCCGGTCGGCGGGCCCGACGCCAGAGATCACCTTGACGAGCGTGGACTTGCCCGCGGCGTTGTCGCCCACGAGGGCGACCACTTCTCCGCCCCTGATCTCCAGCTCCACGTCCACCAGTGCCTGGACGGCGGCGAACCGCTTGGAGACGCCGCGCAGCGCCAGCAAGGGCTGAACCGCCACGGGCCACCTCCTGTCGGTTTCCGGCAATGCCCGTCAGATGAGTCCGGCTTCGGCGCAGGCGGCCCGGAGACTCGGGGGACATATCTGAGCAATGGAGTACATACCATCCTTTACCAGAGTCTCCTTGATGGTGCCGACGGTGACGGAGACGGCGGGGAGCAGGACCGCGGGGATGTCCTTCGTGGTGGTGTTGTCGACGGTGCCGGTGGCGATCGATCCGACCGACTCGCCGCGTCCCACGGCGACGGCCATCTCGACCGTCGCGTCGGCGGCCGGCTTGAACGGCTTGTAGACGGTCATGTACTGCTCGCCCCTGACGATGCGGCGGACGGCCACGAGGTCGGCGTCCTGGCCGGTGATCGGCGGCAGCGGACGCACCTCGGCTGCCCGAAGGGCGGAGATCACGGCGCCGGCGAGGCTGTCGTTGGCGGCGAGGACACCGTCGATCTGGTCCCCGCCCAGCGCGGCGATGGCGCTCCGCATGTCGACGAAGGCGTTCTCCGGACGCCAGCCGACGACGTCGTACGACTTGCCGACCTTCACCTTGCCCTGGAGGACGGAGAGGGCTCCCCGCTTGAACCAGGCGGCATTGGGGTCGGTCGTGGCGCCGTTCATCATGACGATCTGTCCGCCGTCCGCCTTCGCCCCCATGCCCGTCAGGAGCCCCTCGCCCTGGAGCCTGCCGACCTGTGCGCCGTCGAAGGTGACGTATCCGGAGATCGGGCCCTGTGCGAGACGGTCGTAGGCGACGACCGGAATGTCGGCCCGGTGCGCGGCCTCGACCGAGGGGCGCAGCAGCTCCGGGTCGACGGCGGCGACGATCAGCACGTCCACCCCTCGCGTGATCATGGATTCCAGCTGCTGTCGCTGGACCGCCGGGTCGGGCGTGGCGGCGACGGTGACCGGGCAGCGCGGGCACAGTTCCTTCAGCTTGTTCACGATCAGGGGCCGGTCGAACTGTCCGAAGCGGGAGGCCCCGCCGCCCGGGAGCAGCAGGCCGACCGTGGGGTTGTCCTTCCCTCCGCTGCCACCGTCGTCCCCGGCGCAGGCCCCGGACAGGGCCAGGACGGCGGCGACCGTGAGCGCCATGAACGCACGGACGAGGGACCGGCCCTTCCCGGCCGGAAGGCTGACACGAGGACCCATCTTCGGTTCCTTAGGGAATTTTTGTCAGATTTTATCCCGTGATGAGCGAATCCTGCCAAGCGTAGCCACGTCCGCCGCCCTGTCCCGTCCCGGTCGGCGAACGGCCTGTCGCCTACGCCCGCACGTCAGGAGCCGAGGCGGCGATGGTCCCCCTCGTCCCACGTGCGGGTGTCGCGCGGCTGGACGTACGGCTCCTCGTCGACCGGGTGGCCTCCGACGACGGCGCGCTGGCGCACCAGCTCCGCGTCGAACTCCAGGCCCAGCAGAATCGCCAGGTTGGTGATCCACAGCCACACCAGGAAGACGATCACGCCCGCGAGCGTGCCGTACGTCTTGTTGTACGACCCGAAGTTCGCCACGTAGAGCGCGAACCCGGCGGAGGCGATCATCCAGATCAGCAGCGCGAGGAAGCTTCCCGGCGTGATCCAGCGGAAGCCGCGGACCTTCGCGTTCGGGGTCGCCCAGTACAGCAGCGCGATCATCATCGTGACCAGAACGACCAGTACCGGCCATTTGGCGATCGACCACGCGGTCAGTCCTGCGTCACCCACTCCAAGGGCGGTGCCCGCCTGACGTGCGAGTCCGCCGGTGAACACCACGATCAGCGCGCTGATCACGGCCATCACCATGAGGGCCACGGTGACGCCGACCCGGACCGGCAGCACCTTCCAGACCGGCCGGCCCTCGGGGACGTCGTAGACCGCGTTCGCGCTGCGGATGAACGCGGCTACATAGCCGGACGCCGACCACACCGCGAGCACCAGACCCACGATCGCCATGACCGAGCCCAGCCCGCTGCCGCTCTGCATCTGCCGCACGGCGTTGCGCAGGATGTCCTGTGCGGGCCCGGGGGCGAGCTTCTGGATGTTGTCCAGCACCTGCTGCGTCGCCGACTGCCCGATGATGCCCAGCAGGGACACGAGTGCGAGGAGCGCCGGGAACAGCGCCAGGATCCCGTAGTAGGTGAGGGCCGCCGCCCGGTCGGTCAGCTCGTCCTTCTTGAACTCCCTGAGCGTGCCTTTGAGCACCGCTTTCCAGGAGTGTCCGGGCAGTTCCGACGGACTGTCCGGGGCCCGCTCCTCCACCTGTGCGTCCGGCCCCGCGGTGTGGGCGTCCTGTGCCTGCTCGTCCGGCCCCGCGGTGGGAGCCTGCTCCTGCGCCTGGCCGTCCGGTCCCGCGGCGGGGGCCCGGCCGTTCTCCGCCTCGGGGGCGGCCGTGGCGTGCCCGTTGTGCCGTCCGTGGCGCTTCAGTGTCCGCATCATGCCGCTCGGGTATCCGCCCTCCCACGGGCTATGCGCAGATTTGCCACATATCGGACATGGGTGGCGGTCGGGCGATGCCGGCGACGTGCGCCCGGGCGGCCTCAAGCCCGCCCACGCTCGAGACGACCGCCGCCCCGGTCGGAGGCGGGCCAGACGTACGGCAGATCGTCGGGCACGTCCGGGAACCGCGCCGTGTAGAACGTCGGGTCCTTGCGCACGAGCGCCGACCGGTGACTGCGGTGGAACGGGTCGTCGCCCAGCCACGGCGGCAGTTCGCGGGCCTCGGCGAGCTCCTCCTGGGTGCGCACGCCGGGCCGTCTGCCGTCGAAGCCGGCCAGCAGCGAGGCGGCGCAGGTGTCCGCGCGACCGGTCGCCGTCCAGACGCCGCAGATCTCGAGGCCGTAGCGCACCAGGGCCTCCTCGTAGCCGGTCCACATGCGCACCGCCGGATGGTGGCGCCACCCGTAGCCCGCGACGGTCAGGCCGCGCAGCACCTGCAGCGCCTCCACGCGCTGTTTGCCCAGCCGCCGCGGATCCAGGGCGGCGGCCGATGCGGTGAAGTCCGGATACGGCAGGAAGGTCTGCATGGTCCGTTCCGCGTACCCCGGCTGCAGCCACCGGCGCATCGGGCGGGCGCGGGAGCTTGCACGGCCTGCGTGTTTCGGGCCGACGCCGGCACGGAACCCACATGTCGCCGGGACACCGGGGAAGTCGACGGTGGACCACGACGCACACCAGGGAGGCGCGGACCGCATGGATCGTGACGAGGCCGAGGCCCGGCTGCTCGACGGGCTGACAGTGGACGACCGCCGGCCGGAACAGCCGGTGCTGCTCGACGAGGCCGGCCGGCCCATCACGACGTGGCGCGAGAACTATCCCTACGGCCGGAAGGTCGGGCGCCAGGAGTACGAGCGCGCCAAGCGCGTCCTGCAGATCGAGATGCTGAAACTGCAGCGCTGGATCAAGGACACCGGCGGTCGGCTGGTCGTGATCTGCGAGGGGCGGGACGCGGCGGGCAAGGGCGGCACCATCCAGCGCTTCACCGAACGGCTCAACCCCCGCGGCGCCCGCATCGTGGCGCTGTCCCAGCCCACGGAGCGCGAGAAGGGGCAGTGGTACTTCCAGCGGTACGTCGACCACCTCCCCGGACCGGGTGAGATCGTCTTCTTCGACCGCTCCTGGTACAACCGGGCCGGGGTCGAGCGGGTCATGGGGTTCTGCACGCCGCGTGAACACGGACTGTTCCTCAAGCAGTGCCCGCTCTTCGAGGACATGCTGGTCGAGGACGGCATCATCCTGGTGAAGTTCTGGTTCTCGGTGTCCCGGGCCGAGCAGCGGACGCGGTTCGCGATCCGCCAGGTGGACCCGGTGCGCCAGTGGAAGCTGTCGCCCACCGATCTCGCTTCCCTCGACCGCTGGGACGAGTACACCACCGCCAAGGTCGAGATGTTCCGCGCCACCGACACCGACCACGCGCCCTGGACCGTCGTCAAGAGCAACGACAAACGACGGGGCCGGCTCGAAGCCATGCGCAGTCTCCTGCACCGCGTCGAGTACGCGGCCAAGGACCCGGGCGCGGTCGGCCGTCCGGACCCGCTCATCGTCGGCGCCGCGGCCACCCTCCTGGAGCCCGGCGAGGAGGACACCGTCCTCTCGCCGACTCCGCTCACCCCGCAGACCGAGGGTCCCGGACGGCATCCCGGCGGCACGGCCTGATCCGGACGGGGAGCCCTGATCGCGAAGGGCGGGTCACGGCACTCGGGCGTGTTTCGCCCTAGAGGCGGCGCCGGCGACGTCGCAGACAGCCGGCCGCGGCCAGCAGGCCCGCCGTGGTGAGGGTCGCGCCGATGCCGACGTCCCAGCCGGACGGGCCGGCGGTGACGGCGCCGCCGACGCCGCCCCGGACGCCGAGGGTGGGCAGCGGCGCCGGGCTGCTCGAGGCGGACGCGGAACCGGTGACGGCCGGTGCGGGGCCGGTCGGCCGTGGTGCGGGGATGCTCGTCGCGGGGACCAGCGTGGGCAGCGACCGGTGGGGAAGGGCCTCACAGGCGATGCCGTCGTCCGGCCCCCGGTCCTCGTCGAGCCGGTTGGGGTCGCTGGGGTCCTGGTCGAAGACGGCCTGGGCGTCTTCCTGGTAGGTGAAGTCGCTGCAGTTCAGGTCCTGGGCGTGGGCGACGCCGCTCAGCAGAGCGACGGTCAGGACCGCGGCGGCTATGCCTGCGACGGTGGCACGGCGTGGCATGGGCGTCTCCTCCCGGCCGAGGTGGCCTTCGCCTCGACGCTAGGCAACGACCGGTGCCACCGCGCGGGGCGAGGGGCCAACCGGGTGCACCCGCCCGGCCGCGGACGGTCGTCATACCCGGGTTCCGCCGTTCGGGGGTCGGTGGATCGTGCCGAGAGCCGCCGAACCGCGGCCTGCGGCGCCCGAGGCGGCGCCGGGTGGTTCAGCTCTGGACCACAGCCCCGGTGGTTGAGCCCTGGAGCACGGCTGAAATCCCTTGCATTCTTTTGCGCAAGAACCGTCGAGCTGGTGAGGATGACGCCCGTCCGCCTCCCCCCGACCCCCAAAGGGGCATGCCATGACTCGTCCTCCGATACGCGCCGGCGTACTCGCCGTGGCCGCACTCGCCTGGCTCCTCCCCGTCGCCGGTGCCGGCCGGGCGGCGGAAAGCGCCCCGGAGCCCGCGCCCGACTGCGTGCACCACAGCTCCGACTGGCGTTACACCACCGTCGTCAACGACTGCGCAGCCTCCCAGGACGTCACCGTGGAGTACCTCGACGGGCAGCCGGCGCCCTGCCGCCGTATCGCACCGGGCGACCGGGCGACCTTCGCCGGATACGGGCCGCAACTGAACTACGTCACCGGAGTGCGCACCTGTGTGGTCGCTGCCCCCTGACATGGCCGCCCGGCCCGGCCGTCACGGCGCGGCCCCGTCGTCCGGTCCGTATGTCCGGTCCGTATGCCTTTCTCGCCGGGCGGCGGGTACTCGGTCGGCACCGCACGCTGAAAAGGGGTGATGACGATGGATGAGACGGGCCGGTACGGCATGTCCGGCGACCGCGGCGCCGGGGACGGCGGGGAGTCGGTCGGCGCACTGGTGCAACGCGCCTCGCAACAGCTGAGCGAGTTGGTGCGTGGCGAAATGCGCCTCGCGCAGGCGGAGATGGTGGAGAAGGGGAAGCGGTACGGCAAGGGCGGCGGACTGTTCGGCGGGGCGGGTCTCTTCGGCGTCCTCACCCTGCAGGCGCTGATCGCCGCCGCGATCGCCGGGCTGGCGGTGCCGCTCCCGGTGTGGGCCGCCGCCCTGATCGTCACCGGCGTGCTGGCGGTGATCACCGCCGTGCTGGCGCTGACCGGCAGGAAGCAGGTCGGCCGGGCCGCCCCTCCGGTGCCCCAGCGGGCCGTGGAAAGCGTGAAAGCCGATGTGTCGGAGATCAAGGAGAGTGCACGACGATGACCCAGCCCTCCCAGAACGAGCCCGCGGGCCCCGACGAGCTGCGCCACCAGGTCGAGCGGACGCGCCATGAACTCGGCGCGACGGTCGAGTCGCTGGCCGCGAAGACGGATGTGAAGGCCCGCGCCCAGGAGAAGGCCGCCGAGCTGAAGCAACAGGCGGGCGCCAAGGCGACGCACCTGTCGGAACAGGCCAGGTCGAAGGCGGCCGAGGCGGCCCACGCCCTGGAGGAGAAGGTCCCCGCTCCGGTGAAGGACAAGGCGGTCGCGGCCGCGGGGCAGGTCAGGACCAGGGCGGAGCAGGCCGAACAGCTGTGGCAGGACAAGGCGCCCGAGCCGGTCCGTGATCACCGCAAGGCGGTCATCGGCCTCGCCGCGGCGGCCGCCCTCGCCTTCCTCTTCCTGCGGCGCGGCCGGAAGTAACCCCGACGACGCCCCGGGCGCCGCCACGCTCACCGAGCGGGCGGCGCCCTTTCCTGTCCGTGGGCGCTCCCGGGCGACTCTGCGGCGTGCCGACTCCTTGACCGCCGGTCGACCCTCCACGATGCTTGTTGCGATTCATGAGGTGTGTGCCGTAATGAGCAACATCAACGAATGCTCTCGCAGATGCTCATGGGTTCCTGTGGTTCCTGTGGTTCCCGTGGTTGTCGTTGTTCTCGTATCAGCCGAGGAGTGGCCGTGACGCACCAGGCCTGTGCCGTCGTCGCGCGGGGCAAGGGTGCCCGAACTCTCGCCGGCCCTCGGTGTCGGCGCGTCCGCGGAGAAGGCGCGTTGTTGCCTATCACGCTTGGGGTTCCGTGATATGCAACGCGAATTCGCCACCCGTCCAGGCCCTTGGATGCCTTGACAAGCATTCTGGGCGACCTCAGACTGATGTTGCGCTTACCGCAATCCGTTTCGTTATACGCACCGAGGTGTCATGATGGTTCCCGCGTGCCGTCTCGCCGATCTCCCGCGAGGCGAGGCCTACCGGCTCGACGTCGACCCGCCGGTCTCGGTGTTCCACACCGACGACGGCGAGCTCTTCGCCATCGACGACACCTGCACCCACCAGGACGCCTCGCTCGCCGACGGCTGGCTGGAGGGCTGCGAGGTGGAGTGCCCCCTGCACGCCTCGAAGTTCGACCTCAGGACCGGCGCGGTGGACTCACCGCCGGCCAAGCTGCCCGTGCGGACGCACGAGGTCGTCGTCGAGGACGGCATGATCCACGTCCGGCTGTCCATGGACGCCCCCAACCTGCCGCCCTGCATCGCGGCGCGGCTTGCCACGGGCCCCGCGTGAGAACCGTGGCCGTGGTGGGCGCCTCGCTCGCCGGCCTGTCGGCGGCGCGCTCGCTGCGCAGACAGGGCTACGACGGGCGGCTCGTCGTCATCGGCGACGAACTCCACCGCCCCTACGACCGGCCCCCGTTGTCCAAGGAGTTCCTCGCCGGCGCCCTCACCGAGGCCGACCTCGCCCTGGAGACGGACGACGAGGACCTGGGGGCCGAATGGCTGCTGGGCGCCCGTGCCGTCGGGCTCGACCGCCGCGAGCGCGCCGTCCGGCTCGCCGACGGCCGGCAGGTCCGCGCCGACGGTTTCGTCATCGCGACCGGCGCTGCCGCGCGCACCCTGCCCGGCGCCGAAGGGCTGGCCGGCGTCCACGTCCTGCGCACCCTGGACGACGCCCGGGCCCTGCGGGACGAGCTGGCGGCCGGCGGGCGGCTGGCGGTGATCGGCGGCGGCTTCATCGGCGCCGAGGTCGCCTCCACCGCCTGCGCCCTCGGACTCGACGTGACGGTGATCGAGGCGGCCGCGACACCGCTCGCCGCGGCGCTCGGCGAGACCATGGGCGCCGTCGTGTCCGGGCTCCACGCGGACCACGGCGTACGCCTGCAGTGCGGCGTGGGCGTGAAGGGGCTCAGCGGGGAGCGGCGCGTCAACGCCGTCCTGCTCGAGGACGGCAGCACCGTGCCCGCCGACATCGTCGTGGTCGGGGTGGGCGCCCGCCCGTGCGTCGAGTGGCTGGAGGGATCCGGCGTCGAGCTCGACAACGGCGTCAAGTGCGGCGCCGACGGCCGGACCGGACTGGGCGGTGTGGTGGCCGTCGGCGACTGCGCCAACTGGTACGACCCCCGTACCGGCGCGCACCGCCGGGTCGAGCACTGGACGGGTGCGCGGGAGCGGCCGGACGCCGCCGTCGCGGCCCTGCTGTCCTGGGGCGAGACGGAACCGGGCCTGCCGAAGCCGCCGTACTTCTGGTCCGACCAGTACCGCGTGAAGATCCAGTTCGCCGGTCACTCGGCCCGCGCCGACAGCGTGGGCATCGAGGAGGGCGCCCCGGGCGATCGCAACGTCCTGGCCGTCTACCGGCGGGCCGGCCGGCCGGTCGCCGTCCTCGGGATGAACCAGCCGCGGCTGTTCACCCGCTGGCGCAAGCAGCTCGCGGCAGTGCCGGCCTGACACCGCACGCGAGCCGTACCGCGCCGTCGGCCCACCGGCCCGCGGCGCCAGCTCCACACCCAACGCCGTCCGGAGTCGCTGTTCCCGGCGTCCGATTGACCCCTCCGCGACGTTCACCGAGGAGTGACCCGTGACCTCGACCGGCCTGCCCGACAGCCTGATCGCCACTCTTCCCGGCTCTTCGTACACCGATCCGGTGGTCTTCGCCCAGGAGCAGGAGCGCATCTTCGAGACGATGTGGTTCTGCGTCGCGCGGGCCTCCGAGCTGGCGAAGCCGGGCGCCTTCCGCACCGTCGACGTGGGCCGCGAGAGCATTCTGGTCACCCGGGCCCGGGACCACTCGGTCCGCGCGTACTTCAACGTCTGCCGGCACCGTGGGGCCAAGCTGTGCACCGAGGGGTCGGGCGAGGTGAAGCGGGCCTTCCAGTGTCCGTACCACGCCTGGACGTACGACCTGAACGGCAAGCTCGTCGCGGCGCCGAACCTGACCAAGATGCCTGATGTGGGCCGTACCGAGTTCGGCCTGGTGAGCGTGGCCGTGCGGGAGTGGCTCGGCTATGTGTGGGTGTGTCTGGCGGAGGATCCGCCGCCCTTCGAGGAGGACGTCATCGGTGAGGTCGTCGCCCGGCTGGGCGACGTGGAGTCGATCGAGCGGTACGACATCGACAATCTGTCGGTCGGCCGGCGGATCGTCTATGACGTGAAGGCGAACTGGAAGCTCATCATCGAGAACTTCATGGAGTGCTATCACTGCGCGACGATCCATCCGGAACTGACCGAGGTGCTGCCGGAGTTCGCGGACGGGTACGCCGCGCAGTACTACGTGGGCCACGGCGCTGAGTTCGGTGAGGAGGTGCGGGGGTTCACGGTCGACGGCTCGGAGGGTCTGGACCGTATCCCGGGCGTCGCGGAGGAGCAGGGCCGTCGTTACTACGCGATCACCGTGCGGCCGCAGGTGTTCATCAACCTCGTGCCGGACCATGTGATCTTCCACCGGATGTATCCGGTGGCGGTCGACCGCACGATCGTGGAGTGCGACTGGCTGTATCTGCCGCACGTCGTCGAGAGCGGGAAGGACGTCAGCCGGTCCGTGGAGCTCTTCGACCGGGTCAACCGGCAGGACTTCGACGCCTGTGAGCGCACCCAGCCGGGGATGAGCTCGCGGATGTACGCCAAGGGGGGGCGTGCTGGTGCCCAGCGAGCACCACATAGGCGCCTTCCACGACTGGGTGAACGAGCGCCTCGGCACCCGGCGGGCGTGACGGCGGCAGCCGGGTGGCTCAGCCCAGGTAGCCCATGCGGTGACTGATCTCCTCCGCGCCCTTCAGCAGTACCGGAGCCAGTTCGTGCAGACGTTCCTCGGTGAACCGGTAGGAGGGCCCGGAAGCGCTCACGGCGGCGATCACGTCGCCCTCCCGGTTGCGGATCGGCGCGGCCATGGCGTGCAGGCCGATCTCCAGCTCCTCCCGGGCCCAGGCGTAACCGCGCTCCCGGGCCTCGGCGAGGTTGAGCTCGAGCTTCGTCTTCGCCGTGATGGTGTGCGGGGTGACCTTCTTCAGGCCGGCCTCGGCGAGCAGTGCGGTGCGCTGCTTGGCCGGCAGGTGGGCCAGCAGGACCTTGCCGCTCGAGGTGGCGTGCAGCGGGGTCAGCTGGCCGACCCAGTTCTGCGCGGTGACGGCGCCGGGGCCGCGCACCTGGTAGAGGTTGACCGCGTAGTGCTCCTGGAGCACGGCGATGTTGACCGTCTCGCCGATCTCCTCCGCCAGTTCCTCGCACACCGGGCGGCCCTGCTGGGTGAGGTCGATCCGCCCGGTGACCGCGCCGGCCAGACGTACGATCCCGAAGCCGAGGCGGTACTTGCCGCGGTCGCCGGCCTGTTCCACCAGTCCGCGCGCTTCCAGGGCGCCGAGCAGGCGGAACGCGGTGGACTTGTGAACATCGATCTCGGCCGCGACCTCGCTGACGCCCGCCTCGCCGCGCTGGGCCAGGATCTCCAGGACGCTGACGGCGCGGTCGACCGACTGCACGCCGCCGGCCTGGGGAGTGGATGTTTCTGCGCCAAGGCTGTAGTTGCTCACAGCGAAACTATACGCGCAGTAAACAACGCGATTGCAAGTGTCGGCGCCGGGAACCGGGACATCGGAAGTTGCGTGGCGCGCAACCTGGTGCGCATGGCGGGACTGGTACTAGCATGCGTCCCGTATCTACGGCGCGAGCGAGACGAGGCACCATGGCTACGCAGTACGACTTCGTCATCGTCGGCGGCGGGTCGGCCGGCAGCGCATTGGCGAACAGACTCTCCGCGGACCCGGCGAACCGGGTTCTGGTCCTGGAGGCGGGCCGGTCGGACTTCCCGTGGGACGTCTTCATCCACATGCCGGCGGCGCTGACCTATCCGATCGGCAGCCGGTTCTACGACTGGAAGTACGAGTCCGAGCCGGAACCGCACATGGGCGGGCGGCGCGTCTATCACGCGCGGGGCAAGGTGCTGGGCGGCTCCAGCAGCATCAACGGCATGATCTTCCAGCGCGGCAACCCCATGGACTACGAGCGCTGGGCCGCCGATCCCGGGATGGAGACCTGGGACTACGCGCACTGCCTGCCCTATTTCCGGCGGATGGAGAACTGCCTCGCGGCCGACCCCGACGACGAGTTCCGCGGCCACGACGGCCCCCTCGTCCTGGAACGCGGGCCGGCCTCCAACCCGCTCTTCGGGGCCTTCCTCAAGGCCACCGAGGAGGCGGGATACGCCCCCACCGACGACGTCAACGGCTACCGGCAGGAGGGCTTCGCCGCGTTCGACCGCAACGTCCACCGCGGTCGCCGGCTGTCGGCATCGAAGGCCTACCTCAAGCCCGTCCGCAAGCGGCCCAACCTCACCGTCACCACCCGCGCCCTCGTCACCCGCGTCCTCTTCGAGGGCAAGAAGGCCGTCGGCGTCGAGTACCGGCGCGGCAAGGGCGCCCCGCAGCAGGTCCGCGCCAAGGAGGTCATCCTCTGCGGCGGCGCGATCAACTCCCCGCAGCTGCTCCAGCTCTCCGGCGTCGGCAACGCGGAGGAACTGCGCGCCCTCGGCATCGACGTCGTCCACGACCTCCCGGGCGTCGGCGAGAACATGCAGGACCACCTGGAGGTCTACATCCAGTACGCCTGCAAGCAGCCCGTCTCCATGCAGCCGTACCTGGCGAAGTGGCGGGCGCCCTTCATCGGGCTCCAGTGGCTGTTCCGCAAGGGCCCGGCCGCCACCAACCACTTCGAGGCCGGCGGGTTCGCCCGCAGCAACGAGGACGTGGACTACCCCAACCTGATGTTCCACTTCCTGCCCATCGCGGTCCGCTACGACGGCTCCGTGCCGGCCGGCGGCCACGGCTACCAGGTGCACGTGGGTCCGATGTACTCCGACGCCATCGGCTCGGTGAAGATCAAGAGCAAGGACCCCCGCGAACACCCGGCACTGCGCTTCAACTACCTCTCCACCGAGCAGGACCGCCGCGAGTGGGTCGAGGCGATCAGGGTGGCCCGCAAGCTCCTCAACCAGCCCGCGCTCGCCCCTTACAACGGCGGGGAGATCTCCCCCGGACCGTCCGTCGAGTCGGACGAGGAGATCCTCGCCTGGGTCGCCAAGGACGGCGAGACGGCCCTGCACCCGTCCTGCACCTGCAAGATGGGCACCGACGAGATGGCGGTCGTCGACCCCACCAGCATGCGCGTGCACGGCGTGGACGGACTGCGGGTGGTGGACGCCTCCGTCATGCCCTACGTCACCAACGGCAACATCTACGCCCCCGTCATGATGATCGCCGAGAAGGCCGCCGACCTCATCCTCGGCAGGAAGCCGGCCGCGCCGTCGGCGGCGGCCTACTACCGTCACCGCGACGCGCGGCTGCGGGCGGAGTAGGGGTTGGGCGGCCCAGGGCTCGCGGCGCTGCTGGACGGCGTCCGCTACGAGGTGCTGCCCGCGAGGTCGACCGAGGACAAGGTCCTGGCGCACGTCCCGCGCGGGATCAGCCGTCACCGTGACGGCCTCGCCGGTCAGGGGACTGGAGCCGACCGTCGACTTCGCCGTCCGGCTCGCGGGCCACGGCTACCGCGTCGTCCCGCACGTGCCGGCGCGGCTGCTGCGCGACGACGCGCACCTGAAGGGCGTTGCGAACCGGCTGCGGGAGGCGGGCGTGGACGACGTCTTCGTTCCGGCGGGCGACGCCGACCCGCCCGCCGGGGCCCACCGGGAGGCGCTCCCGGCGCCCGCTCCGGCCGAGGGTGGCCCCCCGACTGCTCGCCGAGCGAAATCGTCATCTGTCAACCCCTTGACGTGCGTCTGGACATTCGCAAAGGTGTTCCATCACAAGCAATTGGGTGCACAATGCGCAACGAAGTTCTCTTGAAAGGCTCGGGGCGTGGCAGACCTGTATGTGGCTGGCGAATGGCGGGACCCGCTGGCCGGCGGGTGCCGGGAGATCCGATGTCCCGCTGACGGCACGCTCACGGCGACCGTCTCGGAAGGGACGCGTCCCGACGCCGAGGCGGCGATCGCCGCGGCCCGGGAGGCTTTCGACGCCGGCCTCTGGCCGCACACCCCCGAGCGGGAGCGCGGCGCACTGCTGCTGCGCACTGCCGACATCATCGAGCGCGACATCAAGACCTTCGCCCGCGCGGAGTCGCTCGACACCGGCAAGCGGCTCGTGGAGAGCGAGTACGACATCGCCGACGTCGTCTCGTGCTTCCGATACTACGGCGGGATCGCCGGAACCGACGCGGGCCGCGTGATCGACACCGGCCGCGACGACGCCGTCAGCCGGGTCGTCTACGAGCCGATCGGGGTGTGCGCGTTGATCACCCCGTGGAACTATCCGCTGCTGCAGGCGAGTTGGAAGGTCGCCCCGGCCCTGGCCGCCGGGAACACGATCGTCCTGAAGCCCAGCGAGCTGACCCCCTCGACCTCGATCCTGCTGATGAAGGCGCTCGAGGAGGCCGGCCTCCCGGCCGGCGCCGCCAACCTCGTGCTCGGCGCCGGTTCCGAGGTCGGCGCACCGCTCTGCGAGGACCCGGCGGTCGACATGGTGTCCTTCACCGGCGGCCTGGCCACCGGCAGGGGCGTCATGGCCACCGCCGCCTCGACCGTGAAGAAGGTGGCGCTGGAACTGGGCGGCAAGAACCCCAACGTCGTCTTCGCCGACGCCGACTTTGAGACGGCCGTGGACTTCGCCCTCACCGCGGTCTTCCTGCACTCGGGCCAGGTGTGCTCGGCCGGGGCCCGGCTGATCGTCGAGGACTGCCTGCACGACCGTTTCGTCGACGAGGTCGTCCGCCGGGCCCGGCTGATCCGCCTCGGCGGTCCCTTCGACCCCGAGGCCGAGACCGGGGCGCTGATCTCCGCACAGCACCTGGCCAAGGTCGAGGAGTACGTCGCGGCGGGCCTCGCCGAAGGCGCCGTCCTGCGCTGCGGCGGGGAACGCCCCGGCGACCCCGCGCTGGCGGGCGGCCACTACTACCTGCCCACTGTGCTCGACGAGTGCCGGCAGGACATGCGCGTGGTGCACGAGGAGTCCTTCGGTCCGGTGCTCACCGTGGAGCGCTTCGCCGACGAGGACGATGCCGTGCGCATCGCCAACGACACCGAGTACGGACTCGCCGGAGCCGTGTGGACGCAGGACGCCGGCAAGGCCCAGCGGGTCGCCCGGCGGCTGCGGCACGGCACTGTGTGGATCAACGACTACCACCCCTATGTGCCGCAAGCGGAATGGGGCGGTTTCGGGCATTCGGGCGTGGGCCGGGAGCTGGGACCGACCGGCCTGAGCGAGTACCGAGAGCCCAAGCACATCTGGCAGAACATCCAACCCCGGCCGCAGCGCTGGTTCAGCGGCTGAACGCCGAAATGAGGTCGATCGTGACCCCCACACAGACCGAGGCGCCACAGCGGCGTGGCTCGCTCCCGGACTCGGACGGCACCGCGGTCATCTCCGTGCGCAATCTGTGGAAGGTGTTCGGGCCGAAGGCCGACCGGGTGCCGGAGTCCGAGGAGCTGTGCGGTCTCACCCGCCGTGAGCTGATGGACCGCACCGGCTGCACCGCCGCCGTGCGCGACATCGACTTCGAGGTGGCGCCCGGCGAGGTGTTCGTCGTCATGGGGCTGTCCGGCTCCGGGAAGTCCACCCTGGTGCGATGTCTCACCCGGCTGATCGAGCCCACCGCGGGCGAGATCGTCTTCGAGGGCGAGGACATCCGTCAGGCCGACGACAGGCGTCTGCGCGACCTGCGCCGCCGCAAGTTCTCCATGGTCTTCCAGCACTTCGGTCTGCTGCCGCACCGCCGGGTGGTCGACAACGTGTCCTTCGGCCTGGAGATCCGCGGCATGGGCAGGGCCGAGCGCGTCAAGCGGGCCCTGGAGGTCGTCGAGCTGGTCGGCCTCGCCGGCTACGAGAACTCCTATCCCGACCAGCTCTCCGGCGGCATGCAGCAGCGTGTCGGCCTGGCCCGGGCGCTGGCCGGCGACCCGGACGTGCTCTTCTTCGACGAGCCGTTCTCGGCGCTCGACCCGCTGATCCGCCGCGACATGCAGAACGAGGTCATCCGTCTGCACCACGAGGTCGGCAAGACGATGGTGTTCATCACCCACGACCTGTCCGAGGCGCTCAAGCTGGGCGACCGGATCCTGATCATGCGTGACGGCAAGACGGTCCAGTGCGGTACCGGCGACGAGCTCGTGGGCGCCCCGGCCGACGACTACGTGCGCGAGTTCGTCAAGGACGTGCCCCGCGCCGACGTGCTCACCCTGCGCTGGATCATGCGCCCGCCGGCCGACGGCGACGCCCTGGACGGCCCCGAGCTGGGCCCGGACGTCGTGGTGCGCGAGGCGACCCGGGCGGTGCTCGCGGCGGACAAGCCCGTCAAGGTCGTCGAGAACGGCAAGCTGCTCGGCATCGTCGGCGACGAGGAGATCCTCGCCGTGGTCGCCGGACAGGAAGGCGACCTGCGATGACCGTAGTCGTGGAGAAACCGGAGAAGACCGGGACGGTGGAGCCCCTCGCCCCCGTCAGGAGCGCGCGCACCGTCAGCCGGCCGCTGCTGATCGCCGCGATCCTGGTCCTGTGGCTGGCGCTGTTCGCCGTGCTGCGCGGCAGGCAGACGCTGTCGCTGGCGGCGGCCGACCTCACGGATCTGCACCGGTGGTTCAACGACGTCAACGACTCGATCGGCGCGAACCGCGACTCCAACCCGCTCTTCCTCTACTTCTTCAACGAGATCCGCCTGGTCATCGACAACCTGGTGACGTTCGTGCAGGAGCTGATCTCGCAGCCGTCCGGCGCCCGGCCCGTCCCGCAGATCGGCTGGCTCGGCGTCGTCGGCATCGCGGGCTATGTCTCCTGGGCCTTCGGCAACTGGCGGGTGGCGCTGTTGGCGGTGGCCGGGTTCACCTTCCTCGGGCTGCAGGGCCTGTGGCAGGAGAGCATGGACACCCTGGCGCTGACCCTGTCCGCGGTCTTCGTGGCGCTGCTGTTCGCGATCCCGCTCGGCGTGTGGGCGGGGCTGTCCGACCGCTTCCACCGGATCATGACGCCCTTCCTGGACTTCATGCAGACGATGCCGACGTTCGTCTACCTCGCCCCGCTGACGCTGTTCTTCCTCATCGGCGGAGCCTCCGCCAGCATCGCCACGGTGATCTACGCGGCCCCGCCGGCGATCCGCATCACCGCGCACGCCATCCGGACCGTGCCGGAGACGACGGTGGAGGCGGCCGACTCGCTCGGGGCGACCCGGCGGCAGGCGCTGGTGAAGGTCCTGCTGCCGATGTCCAAACGGACCGTGGTGATGGGCGTCAACCAGACCATCATGGCCGCCCTGGCCATGGTCACCATCGCCGCCCTGATCGACGCCCCGGGCCTCGGCAAGACCGTCGTCCAGGCGCTGCAGTCGCTCGACGTGGGCACGGCCTTCAACGCGGGTCTGTCCATCGTCGTCCTGGCGATCGTCCTCGACCGGGTCACCACCGCGGCCAGCGTGCGCGAGGAGGAAGCCCGGCGCTCCAAGAACCGGTTCCTCGCCTGGCGCCGCCCGCTGCTCGCCGCGGGCGCGGCCGTCACGGCCGTCCTGGTCTTCATGTCGCACACCTATCTGTGGGCGGCCGAGTTCCCCGGTGACGGCGGCGTCGGCAGTTCCATCGCGAGGGCGGCGGACACCACGACGACTTGGGTCCAGGACAACCTGTCGGGCCTCACCAACACTGTCCGCGACCTCATCACCAACGCACTGCTCAACCCCTTCCAGTCGCTGCTCACCGACTCGCCGTGGTGGCTCGTCGGCGCCGTGCTGATCGCGCTCGGCGTCGTGCTCGGCGGCCGCCGGGCCGGAATCACCACGGCGGTGTGCGTGGGGCTGCTGGTCGCCACCGGGATGTGGTCGGACAGCATGACGACGCTGGCCTCGACCGTGGTCGCCACCCTTCTCGTGATGCTGCTGGGCGTCGTGTTCGGCGTGTGGATGGGCCGCAACCGGCTGGTGGACCGCATGCTGCGGCCGAGCCTGGACGCGGCGCAGGTCATGCCGCCGTTCGTCTATCTGGTGCCGTTCCTCGCGCTGTTCGGCGCGACCCGCTTCACGGCCATCGTCGCCGCCGTCGTCTACGCGGCCCCCGTCGCCATCAAGATCATCGCGGACGGGGTGCGGAACGTGCCCACGACCACCGTGGAGGCGGCCACCGCCGCCGGGTGCGACACCTGGCAGATCATCACCAAGGTCCAGCTGCCGATGGCACGCAGCGCCCTGACCCTCGCCACGAACCAGGGCCTGATCTACGTGCTGTCGATGGTTGTGGTGGGCGGCCTGGTAGGCGCGGGCGCCCTCGGCTACGACGTCGTGGCCGGATTCTCGCAGGGCCAACTGTTCGGGAAGGGGCTCGCCGCAGGGCTCGCCATCGTCCTTCTCGGAGTCATGTTCGACCGCATCACTCAGGCCGCGGCGCGGCGAACCAGCGCGTAAGGAGCTACTGGCCATGGCAAGGCAAGCGAAACACTGGAGAGCCGGCGCGGTGGGCGTGGCGGTTCTCGGGCTCACCCTCACCGCCTGCGGCGGTGCGAAGGTCGGCGACAGCTCCTCGGAGTCCGGCAGCAGCGCGGGCGGCGCGGGCAAGTGCGGGGCCTTCAACCTCGCGGTCAACCCGTGGGTGGGCTACGAGGCGGACGCCGCGGTCGTCGCGTACGTCGCGGAGAACGACCTGCACTGCAAGGTCACCAAGAAGGATCTGAAGGAGGAGATCGCCTGGCAGGGCTTCGGGACGGGCGAGGTGGACGCCGTCCTGGAGAACTGGGGCCATGACGACCTGAAGAAGAAGTACATCACCCAGCAGAAGACGGCCGTGGAGGCCGGCTCGACCGGGAACAAGGGCATCATCGGCTGGTACGTGCCGCCGTGGCTGGCGAAGGCGCATCCGGACATCACCGACTGGAACAACCTCAACAAGTACGCCGCGAACTTCAAGACCTCGGAGTCGGGAGGCAAGGGCCAGCTCCTCGACGGCGACCCGTCGTACGTCACCAACGACGAGGCGCTGGTGAAGAACCTGAAGCTGGACTTCAAGGTGGTGTACGCCGGCAGCGAGACCGCGCTCATCCAGGCCTACCGCAAGGCCGAGAAGAACAAGGAATGGGTGATCGGCTACTTCTACGAGCCGCAGTGGTTCCTCTCCGAGGTGCCGCTGGTCAAGGTGAACCTGCCCGCCTACAAGACGGGTTGCGACGCCGACGCGGAGAAGATCGCGTGCGACTACCCGGTGTACGACCTCGACAAGGTCGTCAGCGCCGAGTTCGCCAAGTCCGGCAGCCCGGCCTACGACCTGGTGAAGAAGTTCAACTGGACGAACGACGACCAGAACGTCGTGGCCAAGTACATCGCGGTCGACAAGATGACCCCCGAGGCCGCGGCGAAGAAGTGGGTCGACGCCAACCGCGCCAAGGTGGACGCCTGGATCAAGTGACGCCGGACGCCTGACGCGGGTGCCGGCCTGACATGCCCGGCGGGCGGTGCGCAACTGTGCGCACCGCCCGCCGGGCATTCCCCTTTTCCGGGCTGTCGTCGTGCCTGGTCTCGTCGACCTGCGCGCCTGCGCGCCTGCGCCCTCGACGGGCGACAGGCCGAGGACCGCCTCCACGAGGTCGGCATCACCGTCGACCGCAACGCCGTCCCCGACGACCCTCGCCCGCCGATGGTCACCTCCGGGCTGCGCATCGGCGCCCCCGCCCTGGCCACCCGCGGCTTCACCGCCGAGGACTTCGCCGAGGTCGCCGACGTCATCGCCCAGACCCACAAACCCGCCTCCGACACCCACACCCTCAAGGCCCGGGTCACCGCCCTCGCCCACAAGCACCCCCTGTAGCCCGGCCCGAACACGTAGTCCCCGGAAAGTAGTCCGCGTCATTCCGGTGGAGGGCGCGGATCGGGGTACCTGGGCCGACATGGCATCGAAAATCGATCACGCTGAATCCGTGCGTGCCGTGCGGCAGCTGCGGCGCATCCGCCCCGTCTACGCGGGCGGTGCCGTCCTGTGGGCCGCGTCGGCGGGCTGGACGGGATGGGAGGACCCGGGGAGCCGCCAGATGTGGGTGTCGGTGCTCTTCCTCCTCGTCTTCACGGGGCTGTTGTCCGTGACGTCCCTGTGGCTGGGCCGGCAGCGGCTCTCCCGGACGAGCGAGCCGGTGCACCATGCCGCGCCGCGCAGGACGGCATGGCGCGGGCACGCCAACGCCTGAACCACCGCACGACGACCGACTCGGGGCCGGCGCCTGCTGGAGGCGCCGGGGTTCCCTGCCGGCACAGGCGCCGGCCCCGAGCTGACCAACCACCTACCCACGGGCAGGCCGACGATACGAGCAGGCGTGTGTGCGTCGGGTGAGGTTGCTGCGCACATGTGGGTGGGGCGCACCGGTGTCCGGTGCGCCCCACCCACATGTCACGTCGTGCCTGCCGACGTGTGCCGGCCCGCTCTACCAGCGGTACCAGCGGCCCCGTGTCCCGCCTGCTCCGGTCGAGCGGGCGAAGAAGCCGACCAGCCAGACCACGAGGACGATCACGGCGATCCACCACAGCGCCTTGAGGGCGAACCCGGCGCCGAAGAGGATCAGGGCGAGCAGAAGAACCAGCAGCAAGGGAACCATGGTTATCAACCTCCGTCACGCCGTGTGCCCCGCTCCACGCCCTGCATGCCTGAATCCTTATCTGTTTCTTATCCGGCGCCGGTTGCAGTACGCCCGGGCCCACGCCGGGTGACACCGCGTTCGAGTCATCTCGGGCCCCTGGGGCGGGAGTTGTCCTACTGTTGAGGGATGGCGCTGCATCACCACAGCGAGAACGCGTGGCGGGTGAGGGTGGACGACGAGCGTGGGGCTCCCTGCGGTGCCGGGGTGCTGCTCGACGACCGGCACGTGCTGACCTGCGCCCATGTCGTCCGGTATGCGGGAGCGCAGCCGCAGGGCACGGCGTCCTGCGTGCGGATCAGGAGTGTGGCGTGCAGTCCGGAGTGGACGCGCACCGCGCGCGTGGCCCCCGGATCGTGGGTGCACGAGCACGGCACACGGCGCGGCGACGTGGCACTGCTCGCACTCGACGAGCCGGTCGACTGCGCGACCAGGACCACCCTGTGGAAGGTGCCGATCTCCGGCGGCAGGGTACGGGTGTACGGCTTTCCGCAGGCCGAGCCCTACGGCATAGGGACGGACGCCGAATTGGCGGGTTCCGGCGGCCGGGAGGGCGAGTGGGGTCTGCTGCGGCAGATCCGCGTCGGCGACCCGTGGATCGAGGCGGGCTACTCCGGCGCCGGAGTCATCGCGCTGGACGGCGAGTTCAAGGGCAGCGTCATCGGCATCGTGGTCGCCGACTACGTCAACGGCGACGCCCGGGCGGCCTGGATGCTGCCGACCGAGACGCTGCTGACGTACCTGCCGGCCATCAAGGAGTTCACCGGCGGCCACCGGACCGACGAACTCAGCCCGTCCGGCGGCGAGTTGCCGCAGGACGTGCTGCACGACCCGCTGCGCCTCGCGCTCACCCAGGAGCTCACCCGGCTGCTCGACGGCGACTGGTCGGGCACCGTGGCCGTCGGCACCGACGCCTCGGTCGGCGCGGGCTCCTCGTGGCTGGTGCGTCTGGTGCGCACGGCCGACCCGGCGGCCCGCGCGACCGTGTCCGACGCCGAGCTGACCGGGGCCCCCGGGGACACCGTCCTCGGACTCGGCTCCATCGACGCGGCCTACGACGCCTGCGGCAGGTCCGTCGCCGAGGTGCGCCGGTACCTGACGGGCCGGTTCGGGCTGCGCGCGGAGGACGACCGGGACGTGGTGCGCCGGCTGGCGCGTCGCCGGCCTCCCGCGTGCCTGGTGGTGGCCCGCGTCGACCGGGCCGCGGACCCGGAGGCACTCGTACGCGATCTGCTGGGGCCGCTGGCACGCCGGGCCCGCTCGAGCGGTCTGCGGCTGGTCCTGGGCTTCGAGGACCAGCCCCCGGAGGACCTCCCCCATGACGTGTCCCTCGACCCGGCGCCCGTCGTCGGACCGGCCTCCGCGAGCGTGACCTCCGCCCAGGCGCAGTCGGCGGTCGGACAGCTCGCCGCCGAGGAGGAGGCGGCGGCACGGCTGTGGGCGCGGTGGGGCGGGAAGTTCTTCGGCGCGCCCCGCCCGCCGCGCAGCGCCGCGCCCCGCCTGCGGATCCGGCTGGCCGTCGCCCGGACCACCGAGCCCGACCCCGAGCTGACCGCGGTCCGTGACCGCGCCCTCGAGGCCCGCGCCGAGGTCGCCGCCTTCGACCGGGCGCTGCGGCGGCTGGCCGAGGACCACGCCGACCTCGCCACGAGCCTCGAACTGCACCGGGTTCGCGCGGCGCGGTTCTTCGGGGAGGAGGACCGGCGGCTCGCCGAGCTGCACGCCCCGGCGGCCCGCGCCCTGCAGACCGTGCCGATCGACCTCGCGGCCGCCCGCAGGCTGGTCCGGCTGCACACCGCCGAGGTCAACCGACGGATCGACGAAAGGTGACGTCTTGCCGAGGTGCAACCGTCCCGACTGCGGCCTGGGCGAGATCGACGACGAGGGGTTCTGCGCGGTGTGCGACCGCCGCCCGCTGCCGCCGGAACGCGCCGCCCCGTCCGCCGCCGTGGCCCGGGAACAGCGTGTCGGATCGCCACGGGGCGTCAGCGTCGGCGTGGCGCAGGTGCGTCCGGACCCCTGGTACGGCCTCGGCCTGATCGATTCCGGCCCCGCTGCCGACCTCCCCGAGCCGCCGCCTCCCGTGGTCGGCCCGGTCGCCGAGGAACACCGGTTCTGCGCGAACCCCGTCTGCGGGCAGCCGGTGGGCCGAGGGCACGGCGGGGAGCCCGGCCGCACCGCGGGCTTCTGCGCCGACTGCGGAACCCGCTTCGACTTCGCCCAGCCGCACGGCCTCACCATCGCCGGACGCTACGACGTCGAGCGGGTCCTCGGCTCGGGGGCCTACGGCGCCGCGTATCTCGCACACGACCGCAACCTCGAGACGCAGGTCGTCCTCAAGGCGCTGAACCGGTCGGTTGCCAGAACGGCCGAGCACGAGCGGGACGTGCTGGTCGGGCTCCGGCACGACAGCATCGTCCGCATCCTCGGCTACGAACCCGAGGGACCCCACCTCGTGCTCGAGTACGTGCCGGGCGTCGCCCTGTCGGCGCGCGACGGAGACCGGCTCGAGACGCTCCTCGCGCACGGCGTGCGCATCCTCCAGGCGCTCGACTACCTGCACGCCAGGGGGCTGCTGCACTGCGACGTCAAACCCCTGAACGTCATCCGGTTCCGGGAGGAGGGCTCCGCCGGCTCCGCCGCGCCGCTGGACCGGGTGCGCCTCATCGACTTCGGCGCGGTGCGCTCGCAGGAGGAGGCAGGGCCGATCGTCGCCTACACCAAGGCGTACGCGCCGCCCGAGGGCGATCCCGAGCATGTGAGGCCCACGCCCGGATTCGACCTGTACGGCCTCGGCATGACCCTGCGGGAGGTGTGCCGCTCGCACGGCGCCGACCGGGCGGCGCCGGGGGTGGACTCGCTGATGCTGCTGCTGGACCGTGCCACGGACGTCGTCGTGCCCGAGCGGAGATTCGTTTCGGCACGGCAGTTCGGCGAGCAGCTCAGCGGAGTGGTCCGGCAGATCGTGGCGGCGCCGCCGGCCGGCCGGCAGGTGGCCCGGCCGTCGGCGCTCTTCGGCTCGATGACCGAGCCCCTGCACGGCGGGCTGGGCACGGCGCGTCCCCTCGACCACTGGGTCCGGGCGACCGCGACCGGGGACGCCCTGCTGACCATGCCCGAGCCGTTCTCCTGCCCGGGCCCCCGCGACATCGCGGGCGCGCTCCCCACACCCCTGTCCGACCCCGACGATCCGCGCATCGGTGACGCGGCCGGAAACGCGCTGGCCGAGAGCCGGCTGGCGCTGCGCCGCAGTGACGTCACCCGGGCCGCACAGGCGCTCGCGCACGCGGGACTGCCCGACTGGCACTGGCTGCACGCCTGGTACTCCGGCCTGATCGCGCTGGCCCGGGAGGACGTGCCCAGAGCCGCCGGACACTTCACCGAGGTGCGGCGGGCCCTCCCGGGTGAGCTGATCCCCCAGCTCGCGCTCGGCCTGTGCGCCGAGTTCCGCGACGACCACCAGGTCGCCCGCTCGCACTACGGCACCGTCTTCGACACCACGCCCGCGCTCGGCGGGGCCGGCTTCGGGCTGGCCAGGGTGCACCTGCTGTCCGGCCGGCGCGCGGAGGCGGTGGCCACCGCGGAACGGCTCACCCAGGAGTTCCGCTACGAGCGCGAGGCGCGCGTCGCGGTCATCCGACTGTTGGTCACCGTCCCCGTCCGGCAGACCCCGCCCGCCCCGCCGACGCACGACGACCTGGCCGGCGCCCGTGCGGCGCTGGACGGTCTCCATGTGGACGACGCCGCGGCCGCCGCTCTCGAGGCGGAGATCCAGTACGCCGAGTTCCTGCGCATCCACGACCGGCTGAGGTTGTCCGAAGCGGTCCGCGGGCTGGGCGCGCACGCTCCCACCGAGCGCGCCTACGTGGCCCTCGTGGACCTGGCGAACCGGCTTCGCCCGCCGCTGGACTGGCGGTGGCCGGCGCTGCGCCGGCGAACCGGTCGTTCCCATGTCGAAGCGGGACCCGACACGCTAAGCTCCTGAGTCGCTACGCACGGGCATACGGAGATGCGCAGGCATCCAGGGGACACACGGGACACACGGGACACAGTCGGGTGGTGCCGGTGGGGGACAGGCCGCCGTTGACAGGGCTCAGCTTCGAAGTGGACGTGGACGCACCAGCCGACCTGGCACACGACGAGACGCGCGCCGACGCCCTCGTCACGGTCCGGGCCCGTCCGGCCGCCGGGCCCGCGACGCCGACGCAGAGCGCCGAAGTCCTCATCATGGACAGGTCGCTGTCGATGGCCGGCCACGGCAAGCTGGACGAGGCCAAACGCGCCATGTGCGCTGCCGTCGACGCCCTGCGGGACGGGACCCTCCTGGGCGTCGTCGCGGGCCATCACGAGGCCGAGGTCGTCTTCCCCGCCACCGGCGGCCTCGCATCGGTCGACGCCGACACCCGGCAGGAGGCCAAGAGCCGGATCATCGGCCAGCCGGCCGAGGGCGGCACGGCGATCGGACGGTGGCTGGCCTGCGCGGACCGCCTCTTCGCGTCGGTGCCCTCGCCCGGCGTCGTCCGCCACGCGGTGCTCTACACGGACGGCAAGGACGAGCACGAGACACCCGAAGAACTGGACGGCGTCCTGGAGACGTGCACCGACCGGTTCGTCTGCGACGCGCGGGGGCTGGGCGAGGACTGGAACTACGCGGAGCTGCTGCGGATCACCCAGGCACTGCACGGAAGCGCGGAAGCCGTCGTCAACGCCTCCGACCTCGCACAGGACTTCACCCGGACCATGCGGCAGGCCCAGCGCGTCGTGGTGCCCCGGGTCTACCTCGGCCTGCGCCTCAACAGCCGGTTCCGGCTGGGCTTCGTCCGTCAGACCCGCCCGGTGGAGGCGGAGCTGACGGCCCGTCGGCGGCACGGCGACGAGATCCACGTACCCCTCGGCTCGTGGCCGCCGGAAACCCGCCAGTACCAGGTGTCCCTGCGCTTCGACCCCGACGCGCTGACCGTCGGGGAGGACCTGCGCGCCGTCCGCGTCACGCTGCACGCCGAGCAGATGGACGGGACACGCGTGCCGTGCAGCGAGCCCCGGGCCATGGTCGTACGGCGGCGCGGGTCACCCGGGTTCGGCATCCCGCCGTCCGCCGACCTCACCCGCGTGGAGAACGAGCACGAGCTGGGCATGGCGATGCGGGCCTGCGCCGACGCCTGGCAGAAAGGGCAGCACGAACGCGCCGACCGGGAACTGCGCATCGCGACACGGCTCGCCGCGGAACTGCGCGACGCCGCGCGCCTGCGGCTGCTGCGCTCGGTGTCGGTCACCGGCCCCGACGACCTGCCGCACCTGCGCCGCGACGTCTCCCGCGGACAGGTGCAACGACTGGGACTCGACTCGACCAAGACCGCGGCCCCGCCCGTCGACGCGGTGCGCCCACCGCCCTCGGGCGACGCCGCCGTCCGCCGCTGTCCCCGGTGCGGCACGCCGCCGTCGGCGCACTCGGCGACGTTCTGCGAGGAGTGCGGCCACCGCCTCGACACGACGGTCGACGAGCCGGACGGCGGGCCGGTGGACGCCCCGTGAGCGCGACGACCGGCCGGACCCGGCGGTCCTTGCGCGAGCGAGCCGCCGACGGGCGCCGGCGGGCGCGTGCGGTCCACCCCGTCAGAGTGCTGCGCTGGCTCAGGGCGGGCGTCCTCGCCATGGTGGCGGCCACAGCGCTGCTCTACCTGCTGGTGTCGGCCCAGGCCGGAGAACAGATGGCCGCCGCCCGGCGCACCGAGGCCGCGGTCGAGGACATCGAGCAGGCGCGCGGTACGGCAGTGGCGGCGGAGGCGGCGCTCGCGAAGGTCGCCGCCACCCGGCAGGTCACACTGATCGGCACGGGCACGGAGTTCGCCAACGACACCGCGCGGGTGAACACCCTCGTCACCTCGGCGGCCGCGGGCAACGAGGCGGGCAACCGGGGCCGCACCCAGTTCGAGTACGTCCAGAGCCAGTTGACGACCTGTCTGCAACTGGCCAACACCGCGGTGCGCGACTACGCCCGCAGCGGTCCCGGCATCCTCGACTCCGCCCGGCTGGCCCTGACCGCGCCACGGGCGAAGGACCCGCGGACGGGGGAATGGATTCCGGGCACGGGCGGTCTCACGGCCTCCCTCACCGACCTCGAGGATCTGCAGAACGAAGCCCTCGACGCGCAGAAGGGGTCGCGCTGGCTGAACCCCGTGTACGTCCGCTCCCTGCTCGTCGGGCCGACGGCCGTCATGCTCGTGTGCGTCCTCGCGACCGCTCACGTCGTCGCCCGGCGCTTCCGGCGCTTCGTCGGCCTGCCCCTGGTCGTCGCCCTGGCCGCCACCGCGGCGGTCGGGATCACCGCCGTCCGGCTGAGCCGACGCGACACCCTGGCCCTGCACCAGACCCCGCTGCTCGGGCACTGGCTGACCACCACGCTCACGCTGGGCCTCCTCGCGGTCGCCGCGGTGCTCGCCTACCTCGGCTACCGCCCCCGTCTCTCCGAGTACAGGTTCCCGCGCCCATGAGGAAGACGCTGACGGCGCGGCTCACGCGCTGTGTCCTGGTCCTCGGCCTGCTGCTGGCCGCGGCCGGCTGCGGCGGCGGGTCCGGGCCCGACCGTGTGACGATCATGATCCCCTGGTCCGGTGACGAGTTCCAGGCCTTCTACTCGGTTCTGACGGCGTTCGAGAAGAAGACCGGCATCCAGGTGGACGTCCAGGTCACCCGCGCCCTGACCCAGCAGCTCGACGCCGCCGTGACGGCCGGGGCGCCGCCCGACCTCGCCATGCTGCCGAGCGTGGGAGCCGTCCACGGCTACGCACAGAGGGGGACCGGGAAGGAGCGGGGACTGCAGCCGCTCGACGTGCCCACCGGCGCCTACCTGGAGCCGTTCCGCGGGCTGGCCACGGTGCGGGGCAAGGTCTACGCGGTGCCCGTCAAGGCGGACGTCAAGAGCCTCGCCTGGTTCGCGAAGCCGGCGACCGGGCGGTCCGCGCCGCCAGACCTCGGCACGCCGGGGGTCTGGTGCCTGGGACTGGAGTCCGGTCCCACCTCCGGCTGGCCGGGCGCGGACTGGATCGCGGACATCCTCCTGGCCCGGTCCGGCGCCGACTTCTACACGAAATGGCTGACCGGCGGCGAGAAGTGGAGCTCGCCCCAGCTCGACGAGGCCTGGACCACCTGGCGCGCCCTGATGGGCGCCGGCGTGCGGGGCGCGGCCGTCCGTAACTTCGGCGAGGCGGCCGCGGGAATGACCACGGAGCCCCCCAGGTGTTCCCTCGCGCACGGCGCGCTGTCCGCCATGGGATTCGACAAGGGGCACGAGCACGACTTCGTGACCTCCTCCCCGACGCGCCGGCTGGAGGTCTCGGCGGACTTCGTCGGCATGTTCACCGACGACAACCCGGGCGCCGAGGCGTTCATCGCCTTCCTCGCGGGGACGAGCGCCCAGCAGCTGTGGGTGGACCAGGAGGCGGGCGCGGCCTTCTCCGCCGACAGCCACGTCACCCGCTACGCCACCTCGGTGCAGCGGCGGATAGCCCGGATGCTCCGCCCGCACTCCGGCTACACCTTGTGCTTCGGCGCCGCCGACGCGATGACGCCGGACGTGTCGGCCGCGTTCTACCGGGCCGTCCTCGACTACGCAACCGCCGGGACGAGGGACCCCGGCCGGTTCCTCGCGGATCTCGACCAGGTACAGCAGAAGCTGGGAAGTTCCCCCGTTCCCCGCGACAAGCTCTGCGCCGGCCCGAACTGAGGCCGCGGCTCCCGCCGTCGCCTCAGTGGGTCACCAGCAGACCCCGGCCGCGCAGCACCCGTCGTTCCAGCGGGCTGAAGATCAGCAGGTCGATGGCGATGCCGACGAGCAGGATCAGGAAGATGGCCAGGAACACCTGCGACATGCTCGAGTTGCTGCGGCCGTTCTCCAGCAGCTGGCCGAGACCGACGCCCAGGTCGGGCGAGGAGGCGATGATCTCGGCAGCCATCAGGGACCGCCAGGCGAACGCCCAGCCCTGCTTCAGACCCGCCAGATAGCCGGGGAGCGCCGCCGGCATCACGATGTGCCAGGCCTCGCGCAGCCCGGTCGCGCCCAGGGTGCGCCCGGCCCGCAGGAACAGCGGCGGGATCTGGTCGACGCCCGCCACGAGGCCGTTGGCGATGGACGGCACCGCGCCGAGCAGGATCACGGCGTACATCATCGAGTCGTCCAGCCCGAGCCAGATCACGGCGGGCGGCACCCAGGCCACCGACGGCAGCGACTGCAGTCCCGACAGGATGGGGCCGATCGCGGCCCGGACGAACCGCACCCGAGCGACCAGCAGGCCGAGCGGCGTGCCGATGACGAGTGCCAGGAGGAAGCCGAGCAGCCCGCGCGACACGCTGGTCCAGATGTAGTCGAGCAGGGTGCCCTGCACCCAGGCGTCGCGGATCTCGCTCCCCACGTCGGCCGGCGAGGGCAGCTTGTAGTCGGGGGCGACCTCGAACCACACCAGCAACTGCCAGACCGCGAGGACCAGGACGACGGCGGTGACGGGCGGCAGCACCTTGCGCAGCAGGGTCTCGCGCAGCGGCGTACGGCCGGTCTGCACCGCGTCCAGCGCGTCGAGTCCGGCCTCGAGCCCCGTCAGGTCGTGCGGGTCCCCGGGGCGTCCGGCTTCCGGGTGACCGTCCCCGTCGACGGTGACGCCGGTGTCAGTGCTGGCCATGTCGGCGGATCTCCCTACGCAGTTCTTCGGTGATCTCGACGGACAGCTCGGCGACCGCGCTGTCCTCGATGCGGCGCGGCTGCGGAATGCCGATCGTCCACTCGCGGGCGATGCGCCCCGGCCGTGAGGACAGGAGCACCACCCGCTGGGCGAGGCGCACGGCCTCCCGCACGTTGTGCGTGACGAAGAGGACCGACAGTCCCGTCTCGCGCCAGATCCGGGTCAGTTCGTCGTGCAGCACGTCACGGGTGATGGCGTCGAGGGCCGCGAACGGCTCGTCCATCAGCAGCAGTCGGCTGTCCTGGGCCAGCGCACGGGCCAGGGCCACGCGCTGGCGCATCCCGCCGGAGAGTTCGTGCACGCGCTTGCCGTGCGCGCCCCGCAGCCGGACGAGGTCCAGGAGCCGTTCCGCCTCCTGGCGGCGTTCGGGAGCGGCGACCCCCCGCAGCTTGAGGGCGAGTTCGATGTTCTTGCCCGCGGTCAGCCACGGGAACAGGGCGTGTTCCTGGAACATCAGGGCGGGCCGGCCGTCCGTGGCGATCGAGCCGGCGGACGGCCGGTCCAGTCCCGCGACCAGGTTGAGCAGCGTGGACTTGCCGCAGCCGGAGGCCCCCAGGAGGGTGACGAACTCGCCGGGTGCGACATCGAGGGTGATGTCGTCCAGCACGAGCTGATGTCCGCCGGGAGCGCCCGGGGCGGGAAAGGACTTCGAGACGTGCGCGATGCGGGCGGCGTGGGTCGCCGCCGTGGCGGTCTCGGCAGCCTGGGCGATCGTGGTGGCCATGGTCGTCACCTCCTGGGAGCTGTTCGGTTGTGGGGGATTGCCGCTACTCGGCGCCGAGGCCGGCGTCACTGACCTCGGGCTTGCCCGCGGCCTTGAGAACCTTGTTCAGCGGCGCGAGGTCGTAGATCCCCTTGAGGTCGGGCTTGTCCAGCAGACCGGCCTTGACGGCGTGCTGAGCCTCGGTGTCGAGCGTGGCGGCCAGCGGGTCGTCGAGGAAGGTGACGGACTTCCAGGCCGGGTCGAGGACCTCGGCGGGCAGCGCCTTGCCCGACAGCTTCTCCAGCGCCGTGTTGGCGGACGCCTTCGCCTTGTCGGGGTTGGCGTTGATCCACTCGTTGGTCTTCACCGAGCCGCGCAGCACGGCCTCGACGACGTCCGGGTGCTCCTTGAGGAACTTCTGCGACACGATGATGTTCGTGATCACGAACTGGTTCTTCGGCCACAGCGTCGACTCGTCCAGCAGCACCTTGGCGCCCTCGGCGACCAGCTTGGACGCGGTCGGCTCCGGCACCCAGGCGCCGTCGATGGAGCCGGACTTGTAGGCGTCCGGGGTGATCTTGTTGTCCGTGCGGACGACCGAGACGTCGCCCTTGCCGCTCTGCGCGTCGACCTTCCAGCCCTTCTCCGCGATCCAGTTGAGGAACGCGACGTCCTGGGTGTTGCCGAGCTGCGGCGTGGCGATCTTCTTGCCCTTGAGGTCGTCCAGGGTCTTGATCTTGTCGGGGTTGACCACCAGCTTCACGCCGCCGGACGCCGAACCGCCGATGATGCGCAGGTTCTTGCCCTTGGACTTGGTGTAGCCGTTGATCGAGGGGGAGGGGCCGATCCAGCCGATGTCGATGGAGCCGGCGTTCAGCGCCTCGATCTCGGAGGGGCCGGCGTTGAAGGTGGACGCCTTGATCTTGGTGCCGCCGAGCTCCTTCTGGAACAGGCCCTCCTGGACGCCCACCAGCGCGGTGGCGTGCGTGAGGTTGGGGAAGTAGCCGATGCTGACCTCGTCGGCGGACAGCTTCTTGGCGTCCGCCGCCACCGCGGTCTGCTTGCCGCCGTCGTCGTCGGTGGCCTCGGAACCGTAGCCGCAGGCGGTGAGCAGGAGAGGCAGGGCGGCGAGGGCGGCGATGGCGCGCAGTGTGGCGAGCGGTCTTGCGGCAGACACGGCAGTGTCCTTTCAGGGAAGCGGAGAGAGCGGGGCGTTACGGGCGGTCGGGACGACGGCCTTCCGCGTGCACCGGCACACCGCGCCTCGGCCGCCGGTGGCAGAGGAGCCGTGGCGGGCGGGGCGACGGAGCGCGGGGGAGTGGGGGGAGCGGCGAGCCGGGGTGTCCGGCGCGCCGAGTGCGGCGGCCGGACGGGAAGTCAGCGCTGATGCGGAGAAGTGCAGCTGCTGTGGCGTCAGAAAGGCCGACAGAAGGCGCTGGAGGTACGGCCGAGGTCGATGTGACGGCGCGAGGTCAGCAGGGGCAGTGCCCGGCTGGTGCGGTCGAACGATCTCATGGCCACCCCCTGATCCCTAGTTTTCCTACCTGGCTGATAGGGATCGTGGCAGAAGCGCGCGCTTCCCCCAAGAGGGTGTTCGTATGATGGACAGCCTTATCTCACCCAGTGAGACGGTGGCTTCCGGGCGGGGTCTGGCCTGCCTGGGTCCGGGCCTGAGTCCGCAGGTCAGGCGGGCAGTACGAACGGAGGGTGGGCGCCGTTGAGGAAGTAGTCGCCTACGTCGCGCAGACGGTGGGACGCGGGCTCGTACAGCGTGTGGGCCCGTGCGTTGCGCCAGAAGCGGTCGAAGCCCAGACGCGAGGACGCGGAGCGGGCGCCGATGATGTCGAGGGCGCGGGTGGTGGACTCCTGCGCGGCCCTGGTGGCGGCGGCTTCGGCCACGGCCACCAGGACGGACGCCTCCGCGCACTCGTCGTAGGACAGGTCCGCGCCGCGCGCCAGTGCGCCCTCCACGGCCGAGAGCGCCTGCCCGGCGAGCGCGGAGGCGGAGCGGGCGAGGACGGTCAGTTCTCCGTACGCGGTCAGCACGTGCGGGTCCTGGGAGGAGCCCGTCGGCCAGGCGGGATGCCAGGGAGCGTGGCCCGCGCTGCGGTACTCCCGGGCCTCGGCGAGCACTCCCTCGGTCATGCCGAGCAGGAGCTGGACGGAGAGGAGGCGTCCGACGGGCGAGGTCAGCGCGAGCGCGGGAGACAGGACGTCCTCGTCGGCGGACAGGGAGCCGAGCACGTCATGGGGGGCGACGGGCACGGCGTCGAACTCCACGGCGCCGCCGGCCGCGAGCCGCTGGCCGAAGGCCCCGGCGTCGCCGTCGGTCCGCACCCGGTGGTCGGTCGGGTCGACGACGACGGCGAGCGGTTCGCCGGTGTCCGACCGCACCGCGCGCACGGCGATGCGGTCGGCGACCAGAATCCCCGACGCGTAGCTCTGACGGCCGTCCAGTACGAACCCCTGGGCCGTCCTGGTCAGCGTCGGACACGGTTCCCGGCGGGCGAGGCCGCCGCCCCAGCACCAGCCCTCCGCCACGGACTGCCGCTCGACCAGTGCGGCGCGACCGGGCTCGGTGAGCGACCGGGTGGCCCACCCCAGGAAGTAGTGACATCCGAGGAGTTGGGCGATCGCGCCGTCCGCGGCGGCGATCTCCCGGACCACCGCGTAGGCCGTGCTCCAGTCCGCGCCGCCGCCTCCCTGCCCGGCCGGGACCAGGAGCGCCAGCAGCCCCGCCTCACGCAGTCGCGACACCTCGTCGAACGGGACCTTGCCCGCCTGCTCCCTGGTCACCGCGTCCGTGGCCAGGTCGTCCGCCGTCTCGCGGGCCGCGCGCAGCCAGTGCGCACGGTCCGGCGCGGTCCGGTGGTGCGGCGAGGCGGGTGCGGACGGCGCGGTGGCAACGCCCATGACGGCGGTCTCCTCGGGGTCGGCGTGGATGCGGTGGATGCGGCGAACAGGGGGCGGGCATCACGTGCGCGTGGCGGTGCGGGGGTGTCCGGGACATGCGCGGAGCGGAGCCGTACAGGGCGCGCGGCTCACGTCGTGCATGGGTGGCATGTGCATCATCCTGCGCATCCGGCGGGCGGGCCGTCAATGCTTTCCTAGTTATCCGATAGGAAATATAGGGAAGCTTGCCGGACGGGCGCCGTGAACGCCACGGCGAGGCGCAGGTCCGGCATTCGGGCGGTAGTTGACGAGATGCGGGATGTCCTGCTCAAGTGATCGCATGAACGCCGAGCAGCGCCTGGTCACCCGCGACCACATCGACTTCGGTCGCGTGTGGTCCGCGGCGTGTTGCGCCTGACCCGGCAGCGGGCCGTCTGACCGGCCCTTCCCCCTCTCGGTGACCCCGTCACGGGCCGAGTGCCTCGCCGCGTGGTCCCGTCGTACGCAGGCGCCGGCACAACGCCCCGCATCCGCGCACCGATCGGCCCGCGAGACCTGACGCGCACCGGCGGCGCACCGGCGGCGCGGTCCAGCCCGATGCGTCGTCGCCGAACCCGAGCGCGCGGCGGCCGCCCGCGACTGCAGGCGGATCCGCATGACCACCGGCCCCCGCCAAACCGAGTCGCCCTCCCTCTGTCTGACGACCTGCCGCACCCCGCACCGCGCCGCTCCCGGAGGGTGCCGCCGCGCCTCACGACACGCCGCCGCACGCGCCCCCGCCACCACACCCCACCCTCACCACGCTTCACGCCCACCACGCTTCACGCCCACGCTCCACCACGATGCACGCCCGCCTCCTGTTCGCGAAGGGTCCGCCATGGCCACCGTTCTGTCCGTCTCCGGAAGTCCGTCCCCCGCCTCCCGCACCGCCCGCCTGCTGCGTCACCTGGACCGGCGGCTCACCGCCCAGGGGCATGACGTGATCCCCCTGGACGTCCGCACCATCCCCGCCGAGGCGCTCCTCGGCGCCGACTTCCGGCATCCGGCGATCGTCGAGGCGACCGAGTTGTTCGACCGCGTCGACGGTGTCGTGATCGGCACGCCCGTCTACAAGGCTGCCTACTCCGGACTGCTCAAGTCCCTGCTGGATCTGCTGCCGCAGTACGCCCTGGCCGGGAAGACCGTCCTGCCCCTCGCGACGGGCGGGAGCACGGCCCACGTCCTGGCGATCGACTACGCCCTGCGCCCGGTGCTCAGTTCCATGGGCGCCGCCCACATCGTCCAGGGCTGGTTCACGCTGGACAAGGACATCACCGTGGCCGACGACGGGACCCTGACCGTCACGCCGGGCACGGGGGAGAGCCTGGCCCAGGTCGTCGACCAGTTCTCCCACGCCCTCGGCGGCCGCACCGCCCTCCTGGCGGCCGCCGGATGAGCACCGCCGCCCCTGCCTCCGCCTGTCACCGGTCCGGCGCCGGGCGACCGCGGAAGAGCGCGGCGACGAGTTGAGCGGCCGGAACCGCATGCTCTCACGATGTGAGACGCCGGGTGAGACGGTGTGCGGCCCTCTTGACGGGGCGCGGCGGCCGCCCCGAAACTCCGGAGGAGAGATTCCTAGTGAATGGGTAGGAAACAGATGGAGCGTCGTGCGGAGTCACCCGCCGACCGCGCCGAATGCGCGGACCGACCGCCGCTCCTGCTGACCTCCCGTCGCCACATCGACCTCCTGCGGGTCTGCAGCGCGACAAGCCCGCCGCGCTGAACCGCCGGCGCTCACCAGCGCCCCACTCCCGTCGAGAACGGGCGCGCGCCGACGCCGCCGCGCGCCCCTCAGCCCATGTGCGCTGCCCCGTCGCACTTCTGAGAACCAGAAGCCGGCCCCGGACCCAGGGAGACCCATGCCCGCCGCACCCCTGCCCACCGCGCCGTCCCTCGCCTCCGCCCCGCCGCTGCGGGGCAGGATCGGCTGCCATGACGGCAGCGGCTACTACGCGGCGCCACGCCGCTACCGCCTCCACCTCTCGCCGTCCTGTCCGCACTGTCTGCAGATCGCCGTGACGCACAGCCTCCTCGGACTGGAGCGGACGCTCCCGGTGGTCCTGCTCCCCGCCGTGCCCGACAGCCCCGACGGCGGACACTCCGCGCTGCGCCCGCTGTACGAGGCCAGTTCACACCGGCACCCCGGGCCGGCCGCCGCGCCCGTCCTGAGCGACGACTGGAGCGGACGGATCGTCAGCACCCACGCTCCGGACATCCTCCGTGACCTCGTAGGCCACTTCGACGGCGACGGACTGGCCCGGCCCGCCCTTCACCCCCGCGGCGCGGAGGAGGAGATCGAAGCCGTCGCCCGCCTCTGCGAGCGGCACATCAACGAAGCCGCCCAGCGGGCGGGCCAGGCCGGCGGTGACGCGGCGGAACGGCAGAGCGCGCTCGGCTCCTTGCTGCGCGTCCTCGGTTCCCTCGAATGTCGGCTCGCCGACCGGCAGTTCGTCCTCGGCGACGCCGTCACGGCCGCCGATGTGCAACTGTGGGTCACCCTGGTGCAGCTCGACACCGTTCACCGCCTGCACCTGGACGCCGCCGCCGTCCACCGCATCGCCGGGCATCCGCACCTGTGGGCCTATGCGCGCCGTCTCGCCGCCGATCCCGCCTTCGGCGCCCACCTCGACCTGGACGGCATCGCCCGCCGGCACCACGCCCACTGCCGGGGACTGGAGGCCGCGGGAGCCGCCGTGCAGATCCTGGACTGGGCCGGCCACATTCCCCGGCCCGCCCCGGACCGGGACGTGTCGCACGGGCCGGCCGGTTTCACGGAACCGCGACACGCCCTCCGCCTTCGCCCTTCCTCCTCGGCCTGAGCTGCGAGGGGCACGAAGCTCACGCCACCGCGGCCGACCGCGCCGGTGGCCCCACGGCGGGGCGTCCCTCGTCGGGCTACGGGGCGATGGGCAGGCGCCGCTTGTGGTCCGTGAGGTGATAGCGCCGGACGATCGTCTCGAAGGCGTGCTCCGTGACGGGTCTGCCCTCCAGGAAGTCGTCGATCTCGTCGTACGCGACGCCCAGCGCATCCTCGTCCGCCTTGCCGGGGTCGAGGGTCTCCAGGTCGGCCGTGGGAACCTTCCGGACCAGCTCGGCGGGCGCTCCCAAGGCGTCCGCCACGGCCCGCACCCGGCGTTTGGTCAGACCGGACAGGGGGATGAGGTCGGCCGCGCCGTCGCCGAACTTGGTGAAGAAGCCGGAGACCGCTTCGGCGGCGTGATCGGTGCCGACGACCATGCCGTGGTGGGCGCCGGCCACCGCGTACTGGGCGATCATGCGCTGCCGGGCCTTGATGTTGCCGTGCACGAAGTCCTCGTGGCCGGCGTCCCGGAAGGCGACGTCGGTGGCGCGCAGAGCTTCGAGAGCCGCGTCGCTGGCGGGTTTGACGTCCACCGTCAGCACCCGGTCGGGGTTGATGAAGGAGAGGGCCAGCTGGGCGTCGTGCTCGTCGGCCTGGACTCCGTAGGGCAACCGCATGGTGTAGAACCGGGCGTCGTGCCCGGCGTCCCGGGCCCGCTCGACCGCGAGCTGGCAGAGCCGGCCGGCGGTCGTGGAGTCGACGCCGCCGCTGATGCCGAGCACGAGGGAGGACAGCCCGGTCGAGGTCAGCCGTTCCGCGAGGAAGGCCACCCGGCGCTCGATCTCCGCCCCGGCCTCGAAGCTCTCGGCGACCTGGAGTTCCCTGGCGATCTCCCGCTGCAGGGCGAGGGGCTCGGAAGCGTTCACGACTGCTCCTTGTGCTCGTTGTTCTCGTCGTTGTCGTTCACGTGGCGCCGGCCCGGCCGCACCGGCGGGGGACACCGTCACCCCGGAGTCCCCCGGATCACTGTCGGCCATGCGCCGCACGTCGGACGGGAGGCGCTCCCGGCACCGACCTCACCGACGAGTACGGCGAGGTGACCGCCACCGTCGGCCGCCGCGCTGCCGCCGCCCGGCGGACCGCCTACGGAATCCGGCCGTTCCCGCCCGCCTCGCCCGACGGCCGTGACCACCGGTACCGGGCCGGGGCCCGTCATCCGGGCCCGGTTCCCCGCCGTCCCGGGCCGCGCCGACCGGGGGCGGCGTCCGCCGTGCCGCTGCGCGGGCGCTGGGCGGGCGCCGCGGTGACCAGCGGCCCGTTGGCGCGCAGGTGCTCCTTGAGCCACCGCTCGGTGGTGCTCACGTGCAGCAGCGCGGCGGCCTGACTGAGGGCGGCGTCGCGGGTGCACAGCGCCCGGTGGATCGCCTCGTGCTCGGCCAGGGTGCGGCCCGCGGACCGGGCGTCCGTCCGGCCACGCCAGATGCGGGCGCGCAGGGTGCGGCCGGAGACGCTCTCCAGCAGGGCGAGCAGGGTCTCGTTGCCGGTGGCGGCGACGACGGCCCGGTGGAAGGCGGCGTCGTGCGCGTTGAGTCGCTCTACGTCGTCGCGGGCCTCGCGCATCGCCTCCAAATGGGCTTCGAGCTGCGCCAGTTGGGCATCGGTGATCCGGGTGGCCGCGAGCGCGGTGGCCATGGGTTCGAGGAGCCGCCGTACCTCCATCAGATCCTGGAGCGCCGCTGCGTCGCTCTGGAGGAGTTCCACCGCCCCGCCGAGCCCCTCCAGCAGCAGACTGGGCTGCAGACTGGTGACGTAGGTGCCGTCGCCCCTGCGGATCTCGAGGACCCGCGCGACCGACAGGGCCTTGACCGCTTCGCGGGCGAGGTTGCGGGACAGCCCCAGCTGCGCCGCCAGGTCCGGTTCCGGGGGCAGCCTCGACCCCGGGGGCAGGGCCCCGGTGCGGATCAGCTCACGGATCTGCTCGATGGCCTTGTCCGTCAGGGACATCGCGCACTCCCCGCACGGCCGGTGACCCCGGGCTCCTCGGACCTGATCAGGCCCTGGGCGCGGAGGTCGTCCCACAGGGCTTCGGGGACGTGTCGCCGGTGGAGTTCGGCGTTGCGTGCGACCTGGTCGGGGCTGCGCATGCCGAGGGTGACGTTCACGACGGCGGGGTGGGTGCGGGGGAAGGCGATTGCGGCGGCGGGGAGGGTGGTGCCGTGCGCGGTGCAGACGTCGGCGATGGTGCGGGCGCGGGCGACGAGGTCGGGCGGGGCGTCCTGGTAGTCGTACTTCATGCCGTCGGCGGGCCGGTCGCGGGAGAGCAGGCCGGAGTTGAAGACGCCGACCGCGACGACGCTTTTGCCGTGTTCCTGCGCGGCGGGCAGCACGTCGTCGAGGGCGGACTGGTCGAGGAGGGTGTAGCGGCCGGCGAGCATGACGACGTCGGCGGCGGTCTCGCGCAGGAAGCGGGCCAGCATGGCCGACTGGTTCATGCCGGCGCCGATCGCACCGATGACTCCCTGGTCGCGCAGGTCGGCGAGGGTGGGGAGGGCTTCGTCCGCGGCCTGCCGCCAGTGGTCGTCGGGGTCGTGCAGGTAGACGATGTCGAGGCGGTCCAGTCCGGTGCGGTGGAGGGTGTCCTCGATGGACCGCAGGACGCCGTCACGGCTGAAGTCCCACTCGCGGCGCAGGTCGTCCCGCACGACGAAGCCCTCGCTGTCCACGCCCCGGGGGCGCTCGTTGGGCACGAGCAGCCGCCCGACCTTGGAGGAGACGGTGTACTCGGCGCGGGGGCGGTGCCGCAGGGCCGCACCCAGGCGCTGTTCGGAGAGGCCCAGCCCGTAGTGCGGCGCCGTGTCGAAGTAGCGGATGCCGGCCTCCCAGGCGGCCTCGACGGCGGCGGCCGCGTCGTCGGCCGGAGTGACCCGGTAGAGGTTGCCGATGACGGACGCCCCGAAGCCGAGCCCGGTGAGCTCGACGGGGGTGTTCGCGATGGTCCGGCGTCCGATGCTCTGGTGTGTCAACTGTGCTCCTCGCGAGTACGGGTGGGGCGGGGCCGTCCGGCGCCCGGTCAGCGTCTGACGGCGGCCGAGCCGCCCTCCATCAGCGCATGGACCTCGGCGAGCGAGGCCATGGAGACGTCCCCGGGGGTGGTCATCGTGAGCGCGCCGTGAGCGGTGCCGTACGCCAGGGCCCGCTCCAGACCGGCCGCGGTCAACGGGCCGGGCCAGGGGTCGTCACCGCTCAGCAGGCCGTGGATCAGGCCGGCGGCGAACCCGTCGCCGGAACCGATGCGGTCCAGGACGTGCAGTCCGGGCATCAGGGGGCCGGTGACGACACCGGTTTCGGCGGACCAGGCGGCCGAGGACCAATCGTTGACCCCGGCCGAGGGCACCTCCCGCAGCGTCGTCGCCAGCACCCTGGCCGAAGGGACCAGTCCCGCCACTCCCGCGAGCGCGTCCGGTACCTCACCGGCCGGAACGCGTACGGCGCCGGGGCGCGGGCCGGCCAGCCCCAGCGCGCCCACCACGACGTCCGCGTGGCGGGCGAGGCGCAGGTCCACCTCGCGTGCCCGGTCCGGGCCGCCCCGGCCGGTCCACAGGCTCGGGCGGTAGTTGGGATCGTAGGAGACGGTGACACCGTGGCGGCGGGCGGCCGCCATCGCCTCGTCGGCGACGTCGACGGTGGTGTCGGACAGGCCCGCGAAGACGCCGCCGGTGTGGAACCAGCGGACGTCGGCCGAGAACACGGCGTCCCAGTCGACGTCGCCCTTGCGCAGCTGGGAGACGGCGGTGTGGGCGCGGTCGCTGACACCCAGGGCGCCGCGGATGCCGTAGCCGCGTTCGACGAAGTTGAGTCCGTTGCGGGCGGTGCGGCCGATCCCGTCGTCCCGTGTCCACCGGATGAGGGAGGTGTCCACACCGCCCTGGAGGATCAGGTCCTCGACGAGCCGGCCCACCGCGTTGTCGACGAGAGCGGTCACGACGGCGGTACGGAGTCCGAAGCAGCGCCGCAGACCCCGTACGACGTTGTACTCGCCGCCGCCCTCCCACACCTGGAAGGTCCGGCCGGTGCGGATGCGTCCCTCACCCGGGTCGAAGCGCAGCATCACCTCGCCGAGGGCCACCACGTCGGTCATGACGTGCTCCTCGCCACGGCCTCGGCGGTGAGCCGGCGGATCTCCCCGTAGTCGCCCCGCTCGAGATGACCGGGAGGCGCGAGCCAGGTGCCGCCTACCGCGAGGACCGACGGTTCGGCGAGGTAGGCGGCCAGGTGGGCGGCGCGGATGCCGCCCGTCGGGATGAAGCGCGTCCCGGGGAACGGCGCGGCGAGCGCCCGGAGCGTGGCGAGGCCGCCGAGCTGTTCGGCGGGGAACAGCTTCACGGTGTCCAGGCCCGCGCGAAGGGCGCGCATCAGCTCGGTGGCGGTGGCGACACCGGGTATCACGGGGACGCCCGACTCCCGGCATCTGGCGACGACTTGTTCGTCGAAGCCGGGTGAGACGACGAAGCGGGCGCCCGCCGCCACGGCCCGGTCCACCTGTCCGGGGGTGAGAACCGTGCCGGCGCCGACGGTGAGTCCGCCGTGGGCGGCCATCGCCTCGAGTGCCTGCTCGGCGTCCGGGGTGCGGAAGGTGACCTCGGCACACCGGGCGCCGCCGGCCACGAGTGCCTCGGCCAGCGGGCCGGCCGTCGTCGCGGACGCAATGGTCAGCACGGGCATCACCCGCGCACCGGCCAGGACGGAGGCCGGATCGGTGGTGGGGTGAGTGGTGTTCATCGACCGAGCCATCCGCCGTCGACGGGGAGGACGGTGCCGTGGATGTAGGCGGCGGCGTCGGAGGCGAGGAAGACGGTGGCGCCGGCGAGGTCGTCGGCGTTGCCCCAGCGTGCGGCGGGGATGCGGTCGAGAATGGCTTTGCTGCGGGCGGGGTCGTCGCGCAGGGCCTGGGTGTTGTCGGTGGCGATGTAGCCGGGGGCGAGGGCGTTGACGTTGACGCCGTGCGGGGCCCATTCGTTGGCGAGGGCTTTGGTCAGTCCGGCGATGCCGTGCTTGGCGGCGGTGTAGCCGGGCACGGTGATGCCGCCTTGGTAGCTGAGCAGTGAGGCGGTGAAGACGATCTTGCCGTGGCCGCGGGCCGCCATCGCGGCGCCGACGGCTCGGGTCAGGGCGAACTGGGCGGTGAGGTTGACCTGGAGGACGGTGTCCCAGTCGGTGTCGGTGTGCTGGGCGGCGGGTGCGCGGCGGATCGTGCCCGCGTTGTTGACGAGGATGTCCACGGGCCGTTCGCGTGCGGCGAGGTCGGCGCCGAGGGCGTGGACGGCCTGGGGGTCGGCGAAGTCGGCGCGGATCGCCTCGAAGGTGCGGCCGGCGGCGGTGACGTCCTTCTCGACGTCGCTGCCGGTCTCCTCGAGGGTGGCGCTGACGCCGATGACGTCCGCGCCGGCCTGGGCGAGTGCGCGGGCCATGGCCCGACCGATGCCGCGGCGTGCGCCGGTGACCACGGCGAGCCTGCCGGTGAGGTCGAAGGCGTTCATACGGCGGCTCCCCGGGTGGCGTCTGTGTCTGCGTGGGTGGTCCGGGTGGTGCAGTCGACGAGGATCTTCATGACGTCGCCGCCGCCTTCGAGTGCCTCGAACGCGGCGGGTGCTTCGGTGAGGGGCACGATTTTGCTGATGAGGAGGTCGGCGGGGACGGTGCCGTCGGCGACGAGGGCGACGGCCTTCTCGAAGTCGCCGCGGTCGTACAACCGGGCTCCGACGAGGGTGAGTTCGCGCCAGAAGAAGCGGTGGAGGTTGATCTCGCGGGGCTTGGGGTGGATGGCGACCAGGCAGAGGCGGCCGCGTACGCCGAGGACGTCGACGGCGGTGTCGACGCCGGCGGCGGCGCCGGAGACCTCGAAGGCGACGTCCGCGCCGGCGTCCTGGGTCCATGCCCGGACGAGTTCGGGCACGTTCGCGGCGGTGGGGTCCCAGGCGGTGAGTCCGGACTGTTCGGCGAGGGCGCGTCGGTGGGCGCTGAGTTCGATCACGCGGACGTCGGCGCCGGCGGCTCGGGCGACGAGGGCGATGAGGACGCCGACGGGTCCGCCGCCGACGACGACGGTCTTCTCGCCCTCGCGTACCGCGGCGCGGGCGACGTCGTGGACGGCGACGGCGGTGGGTTCGACGAGCGCGGCGTGGTCGAGGGGGAGGGAGTCGGGCAGGCGGACGAGGGTGGTGGCGGGGACGGTCCAGCGTTGTTGCATGGCGCCGGGGGAGTCGATGCCGATGAAGTCGAGGTGCTGGCAGATGTGCTGGTGGCCGGCTCGGCAGGCGGGGCAGGTGTCGTCCCAGCGCAGGGGCATGACGGTGACGGCGTCTCCGGGCTGCCAGTCGTCGACGTCGGGGCCGACGCGGACGATGCGGCCGGACATCTCGTGTCCGAGGACGGCGGGCGTGCGGACCCGGGTGTCCATGTCCCCGTGGAAGATGTGCAGGTCGGTGCCGCAGATCCCGACGAAGGCGGGGGCCAGTTCCACCTCGCCCGGACCCGGCGGGGAGGTCTCGGCGGGCGCGGTGTCCAGGGTGCGGGCAGCGGTGTAGCGGACGGCGAGGGTGGTCATCGTGTCGTCAGGGTCCCTTCAGCGCGGACGCCGATGGTCAGCAGCAGGTTGGCGTAGGTACGGACGTCGGCGGTGACGATGGCCAGCGCCAGGTCGGGCGAGCGGGCGGCGTCGTAGAACTCGAAGCGGCCGAGCGTCTCGACGGGGACGGGCGTCAGCCGGGCGCGGTACTCGCCGATGGCGGGCGGCTCGGGCGCCCCCTCGGGCGGCACCATCACGTGGGCCGACTCGAGGGGCAGGGCGGTGGTCAGGACGTCGAGCACGGTGGTGACGTCCAACAGGCCCGGCGCCAGGTTCAGATGGACGATGCGGGCGCGGTCGCCGGTGGCGGTGCTCGCGGGGTAGTGGCCGTCGGCGAGCAGTACGCGGGCGCCGTGACCGGCGCCGGCCAGGGCTTCGAGGATTCCGGGGTGCAGCAGGTCGGTCAGGAGCACGGTGTTCCCTTCTTGCTTTCAGGTGCCTTCGGGTTCGCCGGGTCGAGGCGGTAGAAGCCGGTCGCGGTGCCCGCGAGGACGGCCTCGGTCTCGGCGGCGGAGCAGCCGAGGAGGAGTTCCTCTACGGTCGCGGCCCACTTGTTCCAGCCGCCCGCGAGGAGGCAGACCGGCCAGTCGGAGCCGAACATCAGCCGCTGGGGTCCGAAGGCGGAGAGCAGGACGTCCCACACGGGGCGGATGTCGTCGATCGTCCACTTCCGGTGGTCGGCCTCCGTGACCAGGCCCGAGACCTTGCAGCGCACCTGCGGGTGGGCGGCCAGGCGTCGTACGTCGCGTTCCCAGTCGCCCAGCTCGCCCCGGGCCACGGGTGGTTTGCCCGCGTGGTCGAGCACGAGCGGCAGGTCGGGGAGACGTTCGGCGAGCCGCACGGCCTGGTCGAACTGGTGGTCGCGGATCAACAGGTCGTAGGCCAGTCCGAGCTGCCCGACCGTCCGCAACCCCCGCTCCACGGACGGTTGTTGCAGCCACTGCGGGTCCGGCTCGCCCTGGACGAGATGCCGCAGGGCGCGGAGGTACCCGCCGCCCGGGCCGGCGAGCAGTTCGTCGAGCACGTCCGCGACCGACGGGGAGGTGAGGTCGACCCAGCCGACGACCGCGCCGATCAGCGGTTCGGCGCCGGCGAGGGCGAGCAGCTCCCGTGTCTCCGGCACGGAGGTCACACACTGGACGACCACGGTGCTCGCCAGCCCCCGACCCGCTGTCGGTCGCGTCGCGGCCGATCGCAGGTCGTCCACACCGAAGGTGCGGCGGATGGTCTCGAGGCCGGGCTCGTCCAGCCAGGGCTGGGGCCGGCGGTCCAGGTCCCACAGATGGTGGTGGGCGTCCACCAGCTCCCCGGGCCCGGTCGGCGGACGGTCCTCAGACACGGACGGACCAGACGGGGCCGTCGGGGTACGTGTACTCCTTCAGTGACTCCTGGTGCATCTCCGCGCTCAGTCCCGCACGGGTGGGGGCGAGGTAGTGGCCGTCGGCGATGCGCACCGGGTCGACGAAGTGCTCGTGGAGGTGGTCGACGTACTCGATGACCCGGTCCTCGAGGGTGCCGGAGACGGCGACGTAGTCGAACATCGACAGGTGCTGCACCATCTCGCACAGGCCGACACCGCCGGCGTGCGGGCAGACCGGCACGCCGAACTTGGCGGCCAGGAGCAGGATGGCGAGGTTCTCGTTGACTCCGCCGACCCGGGCGGAGTCGATCTGCACGATGTCCACCGCACCGGCCTGGAGCAGCTGCTTGAAGACGACCCTGTTGGCGATGTGCTCACCGGTGGCGACCTTGATCGGGCTCAGTGCCCTACGGACCGCGGCGTGCCCGAGGATGTCGTCCGGGGAGGTGGGCTCCTCGATCCAGTACGGCTGGTAGGGGGCCAGTTCGCGCATCCAGTCGATGGCGGGCTGGACGTCCCATCTCTGGTTGGCGTCCACGGCGATGCGGATGCCGTCGCCGACGGTCTCGCGGGCGGTGCGCATGCGCCGTACGTCGTCCTCCAGGTCGGCGCCGACCTTCAGCTTGATCTGGGTGAAGCCGTCGGCGACGGCCTCGCGGGCGAGGCGGGCCAGCTTCTCGTCGGAGTAGCCGAGCCAGCCGGGCGTGGTGGTGTAGGCGGGGTAGCCGCGCTCCAGCAGGCCGGCGATGCGCTCGGCGCGGCCCGGTTCGGCGCGGCGCAGGATCTCGAGGGCCTCGTCGGGCGTGAGGGCGTCGCTGAGCCAGCGGAAGTCGACCTGCGCGACCAGCTCCTCGGGCGACATCTCGCCGAGGAAGCGCCAGACCGGCTTGTCCACGCGCTTGGCCGCCAGGTCCCAGGCCGCGTTGACGACGGCGCCGGTCGCCATGTGGATGGCGCCCTTCTCCGGTCCCAGCCAGCGCAGTTGGGGGTCGTGGACGAGCGAGCGGGAGAACGCGCCGAGATCCCCGCACACCTCGTCGACCGAGCGGCCCACCACGTAGGGGGCGAGTGCCGCGATGGCGGCGGCCTGGACGTCGTTGCCGCGGCCGGTGGTGAAGGCCAGGGCGTGGCCCTCCAGGCCGTCCCCGGCGTCGGTGTGCAGGACGACGTAGGCGGCCGAGTAGTCGGGCTCGGGGTTCATGGCGTCGGATCCGTCGAGGTGCTCGGACGTCGGGAAACGCACGTCCAGTACATCGAGAGCGGTGATGCGGGCGGAGGCCGGTGCGGCGGACGCAGCGGAGGACATGGGGCAACTCCTGAAGGAGCAGGGGGTGACGGCCCTGCGACGAGATGGGGGAACGAGGCGGAGTCCGGCGGCCGCGCGGTCCGGGGGGACCCGTCACGGCCGCCCGGGATCACTCCTGGACCTTGCCGCCCGTGATGCGGGAGATCATCAGGGCGACGAGGATGATCAGGCCGTTGAGGGCGCCGATCCACTGCGCGGGGACACCGCCCAGCGTCAGCACGTTCTGGATCATGAAGAGCAGCAGGATGCCGCAGAAGGCCCCGAACATGGTGCCCTTGCCGCCGTTGAGGCTGATTCCACCGATGACGGCGGCGGCGAAGACGGTGAAGATGTAGCCGTTGCCCTGAGCGGAGGCCACCGAGGCCAGGCGGCCCGACAGCATCAGGCCGGCGAGGGCGGCGAGCACGCTGCCGGTGACCAGGACGATCCACAGCACCCGGTCGGTGCGGATGCCGGCCGCCTTCGCCGCGTCGACGTTGCCGCCGATCGCGTACAGGGAGCGGCCGAAGCTGGTCCAGCCGAGGACCACGACGGCCACGGCGAACAGCAGCAGGCAGAGCCAGATGGAGGCGGGCATCCCGAACCACTCCGCCGTGCCCAGGTAGAGCATCGACTCCGGGAGCTGGAAGAAGGTCTGGCCGCCCGAGATGCCCGTGAGGATACCGCGCACGACGATCAGCATGCCGAGGGTGACGATGAAGCCGTTGAGGCCGAAGCGAATGATCAGCAGGGAGTTGATCACACCGATCAGCGCGCCCACGGCGAGGGTGACCGGGACCGCCCAGGCGCCCGGAAGAAGCCCGAGGCCGTGTGTCGCACCCGTCGGTACCACCAGCCAGGCCGCGACACCGGGCGCGAGGCCCATGGTCGACTCCAGCGAGAGGTCCATCTTCTTGACGATGAGGATCATCGTCTGGGCGAGGACCAGCACCGCGATCTCGGCCATCTGCTGCAGCACGTTGATCAGGTTGTCGGGCTGCAGGAAGATCGGGCTGACGATCTGCCCGATGATCGCGATCACCACGATCGCGGGGACGAGCGCGAGGTCACGCAGCTTCGCCAGCGGGATCTTGCCGCCGAACAGCGCGGTTCGCTCGGCCCGTGCCTCGGCGGCCTTCGGCGCGGGCGTTTCCGCGACGACGGTTTCAGGCATCGAGGTCCACTCCTTCCATCGCGGCCACGAGGTCGTGGTCGTGCCAGCCGCGGCTTATCTCTGAGGTCACACGGCCCTGGAACATCACCAGGATCCGGTCGCACATACGCAGGTCGTCGAGCTCGTCGGAGGCGATGAGCACTCCGGTGCCGGTGTCCGCGGTCTCCTCGACCTTGCCGAGGAGGAACTCCTTGGAGCGCACGTCCACACCCGCGGTCGGGTTGATCAGCACCAGCAGCTTGGGGTCGTCGGCCAGCGCGCGTGCCATGACGACCTTCTGCTGGTTTCCGCCGGACAGCGCCGACACGGGCAGCTCGGGACCAGGCGTCTTGATCGCCAGGTTCTCGATCATGTCCTCGGCGAGCCCGTCCCGGGTGCGGCTGCTGACGAAGCCGTTCCTGCCGAGCCGGTGGGGCACCGACAGGGTGGCGTTGTCCGCGATCGACATGTCGGGGACGAAGCCCTGGTGGTGGCGGTCCTGGGGCACGAACCCGGCGCCCGCCTTGAGCGCCGCCGGGACGCTGCCCGACCGGGGGCGCGTTCCGGCGATCCGCACCTCGCCCGCAGCCGGCGCCCGCAGTCCTACGACGGTCTCGGCGACCTCCGTACGACCGCTGCCGGCCGCCCCCGCGAGCCCGACGATCTCCCCGGCGCCCACCGTGAAACTGACGTCCTGGTAGGTCTCGCCGTGCAGGCCGCTGATGTTCAGGGCCGCGGTGGCGGCGGAGTCCAGCGAACTCGCCCGCGCATCCGTGCTGTCGGCCGCCGCCTCGCCCGTCATGGCGGCGACGAGGTCGGCGTGGGGGAGTTCGGCGACCGGCGCGGTCAGGATGTGCCGGGCGTCCCGGAACACCGTCACCATGTCGCAGATCTCGTAGATCTCCTGGAGGTGGTGACTGATGAACAGGAAGGTGACGCCCTGCCGCTGCAGATCGCGGATGCGGTCGAAGAGCCGGTTGATCGCTGCGCCGTCGAGTTGGGCAGTCGGCTCGTCGAGAATGATGAACCGGGCGCCGAAGGACAGCGCTCGGGCGATCTCGACGAACTGACGCTGCTCCACGTTCAGTTCACCGGCGGGGGTCTGCGGGTCCACGTCCACCGAGTAGGTCGTCAACAGCTCTTGCGCCCGGCGTCGGACCCCCGGCCAGGTGATGAGCCCGCCGCGGCCGTGCTCGTGCCGGTTCAGGAAGAGGTTCTCGGCGACGGTCAGCGTGGGGATGATCGTCGACTTCTGGTAGACACAGGCGACCCGTTGCCGCCAGGCGTCGCGGTCGGCGAGCCGGGGAGCGGCGGCGCCGCCGAAGGTGACCGAGCCCTCGTCCGGGGACTGAAGTCCGGTGAGGACGGAGACCAGCGTCGATTTGCCGGCTCCGTTGCGGCCGACGAGAGCGTGGGTCTCGCCGGGCCTGATGGTGATTTGGGCGCCGTTCAGCGCGACCGTCTGACCGAATCGTTTGACAATGCCCGTCGCCTCGACGACGGGCGGGCCGGTCTGGGCCCGTCCGTCGTCCGCCGGGGCGGGGGCGGGGGTGACTGCTCGCTCCCCGTCGCTCATCTCAACCGCCTTGTGTTCGTTGGCCTGAAGTCCTGGCGATTCGTCAGCCGAGGTTGTTGCCCCACAGGGACTTGTCGTCGCTCTTGAGGCTGGGCACGCCGCCGTAGGTGCCGCCGTCGGCGGTGACGAGCGGAGCGGAGAGCTGGTCCTCGAGGACGCCGTCGCGGACCTGGATGATGTTGCTGTCGTGGTCCGTCTTGCCGGGCTTGAACGTCTTCCCGTCGATGGCGGCCTTGAGGTAGTACAGGGCGTACTTGGCGTAGAGGTCGGCCGGCTGGGAGACGGTGGCGTCGATCTTTCCGGCGGCGATGGACTTCAGCTCCTCCGGAATACCGTCGTTGGAGACGATGAAGACGTGCTTCTTGTCCTCGGGACCGACCAGGAGGCCCTTCTGCTTGAGGACCTGGAGCGTGCCGGCCAGTGCGAAGCTGGACTCCATGTAGACGCCCTTGATGTCCGGGTTGGCGGTCAGGTCGGTCTGCAGCTTCTGCGCGGCGACGGCGCCGTCCCAGTTGGTGGCCTCACCGAACACCTTGATGTCCGGGAAGTTCTTCTTCATGCAGTCGTTGAACGCCTCGGTGCGGTCACGGCCGTTGATGGAGTCCAGGCCGCCCTCCAGCATCACGACCTTGCCCTTGCCGCCGAGCTTGGTGCCCAGGTACTGGCAGGCCTTCTCGCCGTACGCGCGGTTGTCGGCGCGCACCACCATGAACACCTTGCCGCTGTCAGGGCGGGTGTCGACCGTGACGACGGGGATCTTCTTCGCCTCCAGCTGCGCCAGTGTCGGCGCGATGGCGGCGGTGTCCTGCGGGGCCATCGCGAGGCCCTTGACGCCCTGGCTGATGAAAGTCTGCGCGTTGGCGGTCAGCTTGGCGACGTCGTTCTGCGAGTTGGTGGTCTTGAGCGAGAGGCCGAGCTCCTTGGCGTACTCCGGCGTGTACTTGATGTACGAGTTCCAGAAGTCGGTGTCGGACCGCGGGTAGTCGACGCCGACCAGCGGCTTGCCGTCGGCGCCGGCCGTGGCGCCGGAGCCGCCGCACGCGCTGAGCAGGGTCATCGCCGAGAGGATGGAGGCAGCGGAACAGAGGGCGGTTCTGAGTCTCATGGGTACTTCCTCGCGCTGGTCCCGTAGCGGGAGATGTTTCGCATGGGCGACGACCGTGTGACGCCGTCCAGGAGAGATGGGATGTTTATAGGTGGCCGATTGGCGGCGTGTCTAGCCCTTGGTGCGATTTGCTGCGTATCTCCGGCTGGCCTGCGGTGCTCGAACCTTGGGGGAGCTGGATTGATTACCGATCCATCCCATCAATCGTGGCTCATCCGTGATGTGTCTTCACCGCGATTCACTTGCGAAACATGCCATGTCTGCGGCGTGACGAAAGCGGAGAAAATGGGCTATAGGCGGCAAAGAGCCTGCTCGATAACCGGGTTTCATCCCTGCACGCCCGTTGACACGGGAAGGACGCATGGTCGACCTTCATGCGTAACGAAGCGACCCGGCACAGGGACCACGCCGGGCGCCACCCTCCTCCGCCACCCCCTTCGTACCAGGGATGTGTCATGCCGAGTTCGATCAACAGACGCCAGTTCTTGGCGGGAGCCACCTTCGTGGCCGCGGCGACGGTCGCCGGCGGCTTGTTCGGCGCGGGCGGCGCGCAGGCCGCCCCCAGCACGTACACGCCGGACTGGAACTCGGTGGACCAGCACCCGCCGGCCCCGGAGTGGTTCCAGGACGCCAAGTTCGGCATCTACTTCCACTGGGGTGTCTTCAGCGTTCCCGCGTACGACAACGAGTGGTATCCGCGCAACATGTACGCGAGCGGCAGCAAGGCCAACCAGCACCACATCGCGACCTACGGTCAGCCCTCCGCCTGGCCTTACCACAACTTCATCAACGGCGCGAAGGACCTGGCGGGCAACAACGTCCAGTTCGCCCCGAAGCTGAAGTCGGCGGGCGGGAACTTCGACCCCGACGAGTGGGCGCAGCTGTTCGCCGACGCGGGCGCCAAGTACGCCGGCCCGGTCGCGGAGCACCACGACGGCTTCTCGATGTGGGACAGCCAGGTCAACGAGTGGAACTCGGTCGCCAAGGGCCCGCACCTCGACCTGCTGCAGCTGTTCACCACGGCCATCCGCGCCAAGAACCTCAAGCTGCTGGTGGCCATGCACCACGCGTACAACTTCACCGGCTTCTACGAGAACGCCCCCGCACAGTCCGACCCGAGCCTCAAGAAGCTCTACGGGCAACTGGGTTCGACCGCGGAGAACCAGCTCTGGTACGACAAGCTCAAGGAGGTCGTCGACCGCTCCCAGCCCGACATCCTGTGGCAGGACTTCAATCTGGACGCGGTCGACGAGCAGCAGCGCCTGAACTTCCTGTCCTACTACTACAACCGGGCCAACGCCTGGGGCCGAGAGGTCGTCGCCACCTACAAGGACGGGTTCAACGGCAAGGGCGAGGTCTTCGACTACGAGCGCGGCGGCCCCGCGGACCTCACCACCCCGTACTGGCTGACCGACGACAGCATCTCCAACAGCAGCTGGTGCTACACCCAGGGCATCGGCTACTACAGCGCCAAGCAGATGCTGCACTCGTTCATCGACCGGGTCAGCAAGAACGGCAACGTGCTGTTGAACATCGCGCCGATGGCCGACGGCACCATCCCGCAGGGACAGAAGGACATCCTGCTCGGCATGGGTGACTACCTGAAGCGCTTCGGCGAGTCGATCTACTCGACCCGCGCCTGGACGGTGTACGGCGAAGGCCCGACGAAGATGGGAGGCGGCGCGTTCACCAATCCGACGGCCGGCACCGCACAGGACATCCGCTTCACCCGCAACAAGGCCAACAACGTCCTGTACGCCACCGTCCTCGGCTGGCCGGGCAGCTCCCTGACGATCAAGACGCTCGGCTCGGACCGGATCAACCTCTCCTCACTGACCTCGGTGAAGCTCCTCGACTCCACCGCCGGCACCTACATCAACCTGGCCACGCCGACGCAGAGCGCGTCCGGCCTCACGGTCGCCCTGCCCTCCTCGGCTCCCTACAGCGCCAACGCTTACGTGCTCAAGCTCGCCTTCTCCGGCACGATCCCGGAACTGCGGCCGCAAGCCGGGGTGATCGCCTTCGCGGACACCGGCTACTCCGGCGTGTCCGCCGTGCTCGCCCTCGGCGACCACAGCGCGGCCGATCTGGCCTCGTCGGGCCTGGCCCTTCGCACGATCTCCTCCCTCCGGCCGTCCCCCGGCTACCAGCTGATCGGCTACTCCGGAGACAACTTCACCGGCACCTCGTGGACCTTCACCGCCGACAACCCCGACCTGCGGGCCACCGGCAACAACGACCAGATCGCCTCCCTGAAGGTCCAGTTCAACCCGGCGACGTACCTGCGGATCACCAACGTCACCGACGGCCTGGCCCTGGACAGCGGCGGCAACGTCGCCTCCGGCTCCAACCTCAAGCAGTGGTCGTGGGACGGCAGCCCCAACCTGCAGTGGCAGGCGGTGGACGTCGGAGGCGGCTTCTACAAGCTGGTCAACCGCACCAACGGCATGGTCGCCGACGGCTGGGGCGTCACCGTCGACGGCTCGCCGGCCCGACAGGCCGCCTGGAACGGCAGCCCCAACCAGCAGTGGACGATCACGCCGCGCGGCGGTGACCGCTACTCGATCGCCAACCGCACCACGGGGCTGGTGCTCGACGGGGGCGGCAGCGTCGCCTCGGGCGCCCTCACCAAGCAGTGGACCTACGGCTCCAGCACCAACCTGCTGTGGACCTTCACCGCGCTCTGACGACCCCGGCCGACAGGCCGGGCGGCTGCGGGGGCGTGCTCCCATCTCCCCGCAGCCGCCCCTCCACCGTGATCGACCGTGACCCCTCCGGCCGGGGCGAGCGTGCCCCGGCCGGGCTGCGGACGGCCCGTTTCCCGCACCGCCCGTTTCCGTCAGCCGGGGTCCTGGCCGTAGGACAGCGACTGCTCGAACCAGACGACCTTTCCCACGCTGATCCGCGTCGCCCCCCAGCGCCCGGCCAGCTGATCCACCAGGAAGAGTCCGCGCCCGCCCTCGTCGCTCAGCCGGGCGTGCCGCATCCGGGGCACCAGGGGTGAGTCGTCCTCCACCTCGCAGCGCAGCACGTCCGTGCGGAGCAGCCGCAGGACGATCGGACGGGAGGCGAAGCGCACGGCGTTCGCCACGACCTCGCTGACCAGGAGCTCGGTGGACTCCACCAGGGAGTCGAGGCCCCAGAGGTGCAGGGTCCTGCGGGTCAGTCGGCGGGCCTGCCGCGCGGTCTGCGGACGCGGGGCCATGTACCAGTACGCGACGGTCTCCGGCGGGATGCCCTCGAAACGGGCCGCGAGCAGCGCGATGTCGTCGTCCCGGCCTCCCGACCCGAGCGGTCCGAGCGCCAGATCGCACAGCTCTTCCAGCGCCGGGGGCGCGGATCCCGAGGCGGCCGTCCGCAGTCGGGCGCGCAGCCGGTCCACCCCGGTCAGCACGTCCGAGTCGCGGGACTCGACCAGGCCGTCGGTGTACAACAGCAGGGTCGCTCCGGCCGGGGCGTGCATCTCGGTGGACTCGAAGCCGCCGGCGCCCACACCGATCGGCGCCCCGGGCGGGGCCGGCAGCACCTCCGTCCTGCCGTCGGGGTGGAGGAGCACCGGAGGCAGATGGCCGGCGTTGGACACCAGCAGCCGGTGCAGCACGGGGTCGTACATGGCGTACAGACACGTCGCCGTGTGCTCGCTGCCCAGACGCTCCGCCTGTTCGTCGAGGTGGTGCAGGATCTCGTCCGGCGGCAGGTCGAGCCCGGCCAGCGTCTGCACGATGGTGCGCAGCTGCCCCATGATCGCGGCCGAGGTCATGGAGTGGCCCATCACGTCGCCGATGACCAGCGCGACGCGGTTGCCGGGCAGCGGGATCGCGTCGTACCAGTCGCCGCCGACCTGTGCGGTCCGCGAGGCCGGCAGATAGCGGCCGGCCAGCGTGACTCCGGCCGGGTCCGGCAGCGACTGCGGAAGCATCGTGCGCTGGAGCGTGTCCGCGACGGACGCCTCGCGGGCGTAGAGCACGGCCTTGTGGATTCCGAGAGCGGTGTGCGTGGCGAGTTGGGAGGCGACGAGCAGGTCGTCGCCGGTGAAGTCCGCCCGGCCCGGCCCGCGGACGAGGACGACGCTGCCCATGGCGCGGCTGCGGCCGTGCAGGGGGGCGAGGATCAGCCGCCGCCCGGGCGGCACCACGCCGGGAGCGTCAGTCGCCCCCAGCAGTTCGGCGACCACCGAGCGCACGCCCGGCAGGTCCCCGAACACCGGCCGCCCGGCCCGCAGCAGCCGGGCGAGCCGACCGGTGGGGGCGCTCCGTACGACCTCCGCCGCCCGGACGGTGTCGGCGGCCGACGGCGTCGGGCGCGGCCCTTTCGGGGTCGCCCTGACCCCGGGGGCGCGGTCCGTCGCGTGCAGTCGCAGGACACCGGGAGAGGAGGCGATCTCGTCACCGACCGGAAGCGGCGCGTACAGGTGGACGAATGCCAGGTCGGCGAAGGCCGGTACGGCCGCCCGGCACAGTTCCCGCAGCGTCTCGTCGAGGTTCATGCCGCGGGCGATCTCCCGGGTCGCCGCGTCGAGGTACCGCAACCGGTCGGTCTGCGGCTCGGCGGCGTCGCGCCCGGCGTCCCTCGTCCGTTCCGCGGGCGCCTCCGCGGCCGGCAGGCGCACCGCTCGGCCGCCGCCCCGGCGACAGGGAGGGTCGTCGGGCCGTACGGGTGCTCCCTGGGCGCGCTCTGCGGCCCCCGGGGACGCAGCGGGACGCTCCCGTCCGTGCCTGCGAGCAGCGGGATCGTGCACCCCGGCCGTCTGGTCGCCGGAGCCTGCGTCGGCTCCGAGGTGGTTCGTCACGCGCGTCCTTCCTGCCCTGCGGGCCCGCCGGGGAGGGTGGATCCGGATTGTCAGGCGCGCCGCCTGCACCGCAGGAAGATCTGCACCTCGGGCTGGACGTCCGCGGTCGCCGGAGCGTACGTGTACGAGGTCTCCTCGACGACCTCGAAGCCGGTCGCCTCGACGATCTCGCGCAGCTCCTCCCGGAGGTAGCCGGACACCCGGATCGTCCTGCCGATGAACGGGATGGAGAAGTCGTCCACATCTGCCTCGACCATCGACAGCGCGAACAGTCCGTGCGGGAGCACCAGGTGGTGGACGGTCCGCAGGGCGAGGGGGATCTCCGCGCGCGGCAGCATGAGCAGCGCGAAGAACGCCGTCACCGCGTCGAAGCGGCCGAGGTCGCGTGGGCCTCCGGGCCGCAGGTCAGCGATGTCGGCCTGGTGGAACACTCCGGTGGGCACGTTCCCGCGGGCGAGCGCGACCATCCGGTCCGCCAGGTCGACGCCGACCACCTGCAGCCCCGCCTCCGCCAGTCGGCGGGCGGTCGGGACCCCGGTACCGCATCCCAGGTCCAGGACCCGGGAGCCGGCCGGCAGGGAGGCGATGAGCCACTCGGCGGACGCGACCTGTCCCTCCTTGTGGGGGAAGGCCTCGTCGTAGTGGTCGCCGATGGCGTCGAAGGCCTCGGCCTGACCCGCGCGGTCGAGCTTCATGCTCCCGTAGCCGAGCTTGTCGGCAGGATCGCTCACAAGGACCTCCTTCTGCCTCATGTGCGATTTTTTCATAGTTGCCCACACTTGGGAGGGGTACGGACTGGGTCGCCCGGCCGGGGGTGAACCGAAGGCATGTCGACACGCTGCGTCACGACGGGCGGACCGTCGGCGGCTGTCGCCTGTGCGCCAGGGGGAGGCTGCGGGAGCGGAAGGTGCGGCGATAGGCGTCCGGAGGCACCCCGACCGTCCGGTTGAAGTGTCGTCGCAGCGTCGTGGCGGTGCCCATGCCGGTGACCGTCGCGATGGCGTCGACGGTGTCGTCGGTGGTCTCCAGCAGTTCCTGCGCACGGCGGATCCGCTGAGTGAGCAGCCACTGCAGCGGGGTGGTGCCGGTGACCGACCTGAAGTGACGGCCCAGATGCCGCGAACTCATCCGCGCCCGGCGGGCCAGGTCCTCCACGGTGAGCGGACGGTCCAGCCGGCGCAGCACCCAGGGGAACAGTTCGGCGAGCGGGTGGTTGCCCGGTGCGGGAACCGGCGTCCGCACGAACTGCGCCTGGCCGCCGTCCCGGTGCGGCGGCACGACCAGACGGCGGGCGAGCGTGTTGGCGACCGACGATCCGTGGTCGAGGCGGACGAGATGCAGGCACAGGTCCATGGCGGCGGCCTTGCCGGCGGAGGTGAGCACGCGACCGTCGTCGACGTAGAGGACGTCCGGGTCGACCGTCACTTGCGGGTGCCGCGCGGCCAGCTCCTCGGCGTGCGCCCAGTGCGTGGTCGCGCGCCGGCCGTCCAGCAGACCGGCGGCGGCCAGCACGAAGGCGCCCGTGCAGAGCGAGGCCACGCGGGCGCCCGCCTCGTGGGCCGCGCGCACCGCCTCCACCAGCTCGGCCGGCGGATCGCGGTCGATGTCGGCCCAGCCCGGCACGATCACGGTGTCGGCGTGCTCGAGCCGGTCGAGTCGGTGGTCGGGCTCCAGCCGGAAGTGGCCCACCCGCACGGCGGTCGGTCCGCAGAGCGAGAAGCGGTACCAGGGGTCCGCCACGCCGGTCAGATCGGAGCCGAACACCTCGCAGGCCAGGGACAGTTCGAAGTGCAGCATGCCGTCGGTGACGGCCAGCGCGACGGTGGTCATGTCCGGAAGTGTACGAGGCATGGCGTTCCGGACCGTCGCGGCCGGGAGCGGAACTCCGCGACGATGTTCATGACGGAGCGCGGCGGACCGAGAGCGCTCAACCGAACGATCCAGTGCGGAGGAGAGACCATGGGAACGGGACAGCGGGTGGCGGTGTTCGGGGCTTACGGACACACCGGGCGGTTCGTGGTGACGGAGCTCGGCGAGCGGGGGTTCCTTCCGGTCCTCTCCGGCCGCGACGCCGTCCGACTGAAGGCGCTGGCACACGAGACGGGCTGGGAGGCCCGCCCGGCGTCCGTCGACGACCCGGCCGCCCTCGACCGGGCGCTGGCCGGAGCCGCGGCGGTGATCAACTGCGCCGGGCCCTTCGCCACGACGGCCGCCCCCGTGATCGAGGCGGCGCTGCGGGCCCGCATCCCGTACCTCGACGTGGCGGCCGAGATCGAGGCCAACGTCGACACCTTCGCGCGCTTCGCCGACCGGGCACGGGAGGCGGGAACGCTGGTCGTCCCCGCGATGGCCTTCTTCGGCGGCCTCGGCGACCTGCTGGTCACCGCAGTGGCGCAGGACTGGGCGACGGCCGACGAGGCCCACATCGCGTACGGGCTGAGCAGCTGGCATCCCACCGCCGGGACGCGCACGGCGGGCGCGGTCTCCCGGCAGCGGCGCGACGGCCGGCGCGTGCGCTACGCCGGGGGGCGGCTGGAGTACCGCGACGACGCCTCGCCGATCCTGGAGTGGTCCTTCCCCGAGCCGCTGGGGAAGCGCTCCGTCATCGGGGAGTTCACGATGGCCGACGTCGTGACCGTGCCGAGCCACCTGTCCATCCCCGACGTGCGGACCTACATGACCGTCGAGGCGGCCCGCGACATCGCGGCCCCCGACACCCCGGTGCCGGCCGCCGCCGACGAGCAGGGGCGCTCCGACCAGACGTTTCTCGTCGACGTCGTCGTGCGCTCCGGCGACGCCGAACGGCGGGCCGTGGCCCGCGGCCGGGACATCTACGCCGTCACCGCGCCCCTGGTGGTCGAGGCCGTCGGCCGCGTTCTCACGGGACGTACCGAGGCGGTCGGCGTCGTCTCCGCGGGTGAGGTCTTCGACGCGCCGGACTTCCTTCGTGCGCTGTCGCCGCACATCACGGTGGAACCGCGTCCGTGAGGGCGGCCGCCCGACGGCGATCCGGCCCCCGTCCGCCCGCCGTCGTCCTCACGACCGGACGCGGCGCCGCAGCCGCCGTCGGTCACTGTCCGCACGGGGGTCAGAAGGTGAGCAGCACCTTGGTGGCGCGCCGCTCGTCCATGGCCCGGTAGCCCTCCGCGGCCTCCTCCAGCGGCAGGGTCAGGTCGAAGACCTTGCCGGGGTCAATCACGCGGTCCCAGATCAGCTGGATCAGGTCCGGCAGGAACCGGCGCACCGGGGCGGGCCCGCCCTCCAGATGGATGCCGGCCAGGAACAGGTCGAAGCCGGGGATCGAGACGTCGTAGTTGACGCCGACGAAGCCCATGTGCCCGCCGGGCCGGGTGGCGCCGATCGCCTGCATGGTCGATTCACGGGTCCCCACGGCCTCGACCACCGAGTGCGCGCCGAGCCCGCCGGTGAGTTCCCTGATCTTCGCCACACCCGCGTCGCCGCGCTCCTCCACGATGTCGGTCGCGCCGTAGAACCGTGCCAGTTCCTGCCGCTCGGGGTGGCGGGACATCGCGATGATCCGCTCCGCGCCCAGCTGTCCGGCGGCGAGGACGGCCATCAGGCCGACCGCGCCGTCGCCGACGACCGCGACCGTCTTGCCGGGTCCGGCCTCGGCGGCGACCGCGCCGTACCAGCCGGTGCCCAGCACGTCGGAGGCGGCCAGCAGCGAGGGGATCAGCTCCGGGTCCGGCTGTCCCGGAGTGCGCACGAGGGTGCCGTCCGCGTGGGGGATGCGTGCTCTCTCCGCCTGGGTGCCGACCGTCTGCGCCACGAACTCCCGGTGCACGCACCCGGACTGGTAGCCCGAGCGGCAGATCTCGCAGGTGTTGTCGGAGATGACGAACGACCCGACGACGAAGTCGCCCACCTCGACGGTCCTGACGGCGGAGCCGATCTCCTCGACCACGCCCACGTACTCGTGGCCCATGGCCGTGTGATCGGCGGGCTCGATCCCGCGGTAGGGCCACAGGTCCGATCCGCAGATACAGGTCGCGGTCAGCCGGACGATCGCGTCGGTGGGCTCCACGATCTCCGGGTCGTCCCGCTCCTCCACCCGGACGTCACCGGCCTTGTACATGACTACGCCACGCATGTCTGTGTCTCCTCGCTTCGTGGGGGTGGCGCCCGAGGCGCCCGACCGGGCGGCGATCCGCAGCGTTCCCGCGCCTGCGCGCTGTGCGGGCGCTGCCGACGCGGTCGGCTTCCGATGCCGACGTCACCCAGGTAACCCTCCTCGCGTGCGGGGAGCGAGGCACCGACGAGGGGTGTACCGGCAGTGCATCCCTCCGGCCGAGCACCCGGCGTACGGTCGAAGGCGTGGACCATCGTGACGAAGTCCGCGAGTTCCTCACCTCGCGGCGAGCCAAGATCACCCCCGAGCGGGCGGGGCTGCCGGCCGGCACCCGGCGTCGGGTGCCGGGTCTGCGTCGCAGCGAGGTCGCGGCGCTGGCGGACGTCAGCGTCGAGTACTACGCGAAACTGGAGCGCGGCAACCTCGCCGGCGTCTCGCCCGCCGTGCTCGAGGCCGTCGCCCGCGCGCTGCAACTCGACGACGCGGAGCGTGCCCACCTGCTGCACCTCGCCCAGGCCCAGGAGGGTTCCGACGGACTCGCCCGTCCCCGGGCGCGCTCCGGCAGGCAGCGGACCCTGCACCCCAGTCTGCAGTGGACCCTGGACGCCGTCACCGCAGGAGCCGCGATCGTCGTCAACGGGCGCCTGGACCTGCTCGCGGCCAACCTGCTCGCCCGCGCCTTCTACAGCGACGTCTACGACGGCCACGCCGACGGCGGGCCTGCGCCGAACCTGGCCCGCTACCAGTTCCTCGACCCCGCGGCCCGCCGCTTCTACCGGGACTGGGACCTCGCGGCCGACATGACCGTGGACCTGCTGCGCACCGAGGCGGGCCGCAACCCCCACGACAGGGACCTGCACGACCTGGTGGGCGAACTGTCCACCCGCAGCGACGCGTTCCGCACGCGCTGGGGCGCCCACAACGTCACCCGTCACGGCACAGGCGTCAAGCGCTTCCGGCATCCCGTCGTCGGCGAACTCACCCTGGCCTGGGAGTCCCTGGCGATGAGTGCCGAACCCGGGCTCAACGTCACCGTCTACACCGCGGAGCCCGGCTCGTCGTCCGAAGCAGGCCTGCGCCTGCTGTCCTCCTGGGCCGCCACCCAGGGCCCCGCCGACTCCACTCCGCGTTCCCCGGCCGGGCCGCCGCAGTGACCACTTCCGTTCACCCGGCCCGTCACCCCACCGACGAGAGACGACCGACATGGCGATGATCCTCGTGACCGGCGCGTCCAGCGGCCTCGGACGCCACACGGCGGACGCGTTGGCCGACGAAGGGCATGACGTGGTCGTCCACGTCCGCGACCCCGCCCGCCTCTCGGACGGGAACGCCGCCCGGTGGAAGGGCGTCGTCGCAGGCGATCTCGCCGTCCTCGACGAGATCCGCGCCGTCGCCCGGCAGGCCCGGGCGTTCGGCCGTTTCGACGTCGTCGTCCACAACGCGGGCGTCCTGCACTCTCCCGACGTGAGCACCGTCAACACGGTCGCGCCCTATGTGCTGACGGCGCTGATGGACAGACCCGCCCGGCTCGTCTACCTGAGCAGTTCCCTCCACCGGACCGGCTCCACCGATCTGGCGCGGCTGTCGGCCGGGACCGCCTCCTACGACGACAGCAAGCTGTGGGTCACGACGCTCGCGCTCGCCTTCGCGTCGCGCTGGGCCGGCACCTCCAGCCACGCGGTCGACCCCGGCTGGGTGCCCACCCGGATGGGCGGCGCCGGTGCGCCGGACGACCTGACCGCCGGGCACCGGACCCAGACCTGGCTGGCCACGCACCCCGACGTGACTCCGCGCACCGGCGGCTACTGGCACCACCGCCGGACGCAGACCCCGCATCCCGCGTCGCGGGACGAAGGGTTCCAGGCGCGCCTCCTGCAGACCCTGGAATCCCACACGGGCATCTCGCCCGACGGACCCGCCTCCTGGACCTGACCCGCGCGAGGAGGCGGTGGACCTGCTGCTGGAGGCGCTGACGGCCCGCGCTCCGGCCGGGCGGGACCGGACTCCGGCGGGCGCGGTCCGGAGCCAGGACCACCCGGCCGGGGCGGCGGGGTGAGGGGATGAGGGGGTGTTACTGGACGAGCTCCCGGTCCTGCGAGCCGCCGGTGGCCGAGTTCTGCAGGGTCAGTTGAGCCTGACGTCAAGCGTTCGGACCAGATTCGTCGGTTCGTGCGGCACGACGGGAAGGGCGGGGGGGAAGGACGCGGGAAGGGCCGTCGACGCCCCTCGGACAGGAGCCGGGCCGGTTCCCGGCGCCCCGGTGACCGGCCCGGCAGAGGTCAGGGCAGCCGTGGCAGCGTGTCCCGAGCCGCGTGGCTCAGGACGCGCAGATCCTCGGCGAACTGCGCGCGGTGGTCCGCCGGAAGCGGCTCCACGAAGTGGCGGCGGATGTTCTCGGCGTGCACTCGGGCAGCCCGGACGACCGTCTCCTCGCCCAGCGCGGTGAGACTGACGAGCTTCCCCCGCCGGTCCGCGGGGGATTCCACCCGCGCCACCAGACCCGCCGCCTCCATACGGTCCACCAACCGGGTCGCGCCCCCCGTGGTGAGCACCTGCTCCTGGGCGACGGCCCTCATCGACAGACCCGGCGTGCCCGCCCGCCCCAGGATCAGCAGCACCTCGAACATCAGGTGGCTGATCCCGCACTCCACCTCGAGGGCCCGTCCGAGGATGTACTCGAGCCGGTTGGCCGCGCCCTGCAGACGCCCGAACGCCAGGATCAGCTCGTCATCCGCGGCTTCCTTGGCCGTCGTGATCGCCGGGTGCTCGCTCACAGTCCCGCAGCCCCTCTCGTCGCCCTGCTCCACCGTACCGATCATGCCGCGATCAGGGAGCCGCCCGGCGACCGGGGGGCTCAGGGCGAGAGGTCGATCAGGCCCCTGCGAGCCGCCTCCGAGACGGCTGCCGCCCGGTTGTCGACCCCGAGTTTGCGATAGACGCGCACCAGATGCGTCTTGACCGTCGCCTCGCTCAGGAAGAGAGCCTCCGCGATGGAGCGGTTGCCGTGCCCCTCCGCCATCAGCCGGACGACGTCCAGCTCACGTTGCGTCAGATCGGTCCGGTCGCCGATCACCCGGCCGACGAGACCCTCGACGATCTCCGACGTCAGACCCATGCCGCCGGCGGCCACGCCGCGCACGGCACGGAAGAGCTCCTCGGGCGGCCCGGCCTTCAACACGTACCCGCGTGCACCGGCCTCCAGCGCGCGCACGACGTCCGCCCGACCCGCGTAACTGGTCAGCATGACCACCGGCAGGCCCGGCGACTCGGCCGTCAGCCGCCGGACCGCCTCGACGCCGTCCATGCCGCGGCCGGCGCCCGCGAACCGCAGATCCATCAGGACGACGTCGGGCGTGACCTCCCGCGCCAGACGCACGGCCTCCTCGCCGCTGCCGGCCTCCCCGACCACCTCGATGCCGGGCTCGCCCTCCAGCAGCGCCCGCAGGCCCGCGCGGACGACCACATGGTCGTCGGCGATCAGCAGCCGCACTCCGGTCACCGTCACCGGTTCACGGCCGTGGCCGCGGGCAGCGCACGGCCCGACCTGCGTCGGGACGCGACCACGGCCCGTATCCGCGTGCCCCGACCAGGAGCGCTGTCGACGTGCAGGTCACCGTCCAGCTCGCGCAGCCGGGCCCGAGCCGCCGGCAGACCGAGGCCCCGGCCCCGTGCCGCGGCAGCGACGGCGGCGTCGGGGACGAAACCGATGCCGTCGTCCAGCAGTTCCAGCTCGAGGGTGCCCTGCCGCTGACGAAGCGTCACCAGCACGTTCCCGGCGCGCGCGTGCTCCCTGACGTTGGCGAGCGAGCTCTGGGCGATCCGGAAGAGCGTGGCCGCCGATTCCACGCTCACCTCCGCGGGGCGAGCCCCCACCGAACGGAACGTCACGCACCGGGCCGTCCCCTCCTGCTGTGCGCGGCCGCACAGAAGTCTCAACGAGTCCTCGAGGCCGGACTCGACCACGGCGGACGGCGTGAGGTCGTGAATGATCCGCCGGGTCTCCGCGAGGCCCGCGTCCAGACCGTCGACGGCCGCGCGGACCCGGTCGCGCGCGGCGTCCGGACGTTCCGTCAGATCCCGTTCCGCGGCGTGCAGCAGCATCAGATGGCCGGCGAGCTCCTGCGCGAGAGTGTCGTGCAGATCCCTGGCGATCCGCTCACGCTCCGCCAGCGCGCCCGCCCTGCGCTGCTCGGCCGCCAGGACGCGCCGCGTCCCGCGCAGCTCCGCCAGCAGCCGCTGACGCTCCGCCGCGTCCCGCTGCATCGTGCGGTACAACGTCACGGTCCCCCATACGGCCGCCACCGGGATCAGGACCAGCTCGGCGTCGAATCCCCCCGCCTGGTGGCTCAGCCGGCCGAACAGCACCGCGGTGATGCCGGCCAGCGCGACCGTCGCGCCGCGCCGGCCGAGGGCGCGCAGGACCAGGCAGGCCAGCGGCACACCGCACCAGGCGTAGGCGGCGGCCAGGGGCGGCGGGTTGAGAACCATGAGCGCGGTCCAGAGCAGCAGCAGGGTGCTCACCCACAGACGGCGGGCCGGCCGGCCGAAACTGCTCCACATCATGAGGCCCGCCGCATAGACCACTGCGAGCAGTCCGCTGACGGCCACGATCTCCGTGCACAGCTCGTTCGGCTCACGGACGAGGCGGACCGACGCGGCGCCGACGACGGAGAAGAAGACGAGATGCGGGACGCGGTCCAGCGTCGACAGGGCGCCGCGGCGGGCCGACGACAGGGTGCGGACGGAGACGTGGTCGGTCACGGCGAACTCCCTGGGCGGATGATCCACTCGGACAGGCGCCCGAGTCTATCCACCGCCGCTGCGGGCCGTGTCCGGCCAGGACCGCCGGCCGCCGGTCGTCTCTCCGGCGCGCCGGCGGCCCCCGCCGCGCGGACTGATCCGCGCGGGCTACGCCCCCGGGTGCAGCCCCAGCCGGCCGGGCGTCGGCTCGCCCTGGACCTCGCCGAAGTACAGGGCGAAGGTCTGCTTCCAGCGCTCGACCTGCGCCCGGTCCGCCATGAAGCGGGGGAAGCCGTCCAGGTTGCCGTTCGGGTACTCCCAGATCCGCTTCAGACCGCTGGGCGGGGTGACGTCGGTGCGCACGGACCAGCCGTTGAAGGAGCCGTTCTGCACATCCAAAGACAGCTGCCAGTTGAGGAACAGCTTGGCGGCCGTGGGATGGGCGGCCTGCTTGAGGATCGCCGCGCGCTGCCCCCACGACATGAACGGGTGGCCGTCGGCGACGACGAAGCGGACCGGTGAGGACGACGGCGCGGTCAGCGTGCCCGCGCCGCCGATGCCGATCGCCTTCTCGCCGGCGACCACGGCCGCCCCGGGCGAGTGGCTGCCCCGGGCGAAGCGCACGTCCTGGGCGGCGAGCTTCGCCGCCCACTGCCACCCGTACTTGCGCACGTACAGGGAGTACAGGTACAGCACCGCGTCGTCGTCGTGCGGGTACGAGGAGGCGATCCGCCCCTTCCACCGGGGGTCGACGAGGTCGAGCGGGGTGCGCGGCGGGTGGGCGCCGGCCGCCGCCGGGCCGTACATGAAGCTGAAGGCGAGGGCGGAGACGGCCACCCACGCGCCCTCGGGGTCCTTGAAGCCGTCGTGCACCTGGGAGAACCCGGCGGGCCGGTAGTGCAGCAGACGGCCCTGGTCCTTCCAGCGCGTGAAGTCCTGGAGGGTCTGGAGCTGCATGACGTCCGGCACCACGCTGCCGGTCGCGAACTGGTTGTCGAGGCGGACGTCGTGGTACTTGCTGTAGTCGACGATGAGCGTCAGGTCGATGTCCGGGAAGCGGCTGCGGAACGCGGCCTTCGTGAAGTCCTGCTGGGTGGGGGTGTCCCCGCCGGCGTAGACCACGAGCCGGCCGCCTTCCGCGACGGCGGCCCGGTACAGCTCGTCGAGCGTCCTTTTCTCCTCGGCCCCGGCTCCGGCCGCGCGTCGGGCGGAGGTGGGGGCGGCGGCCGCCGGGGCCGCGTTCGCGCCTGCCGTGCCGAGGCCGAGAGCGGCGCCGGCGCCGGTGGCGAGGACATGTCGTCTGCTGAGAAAACTGGACACGCTGAACAGGCCTCTCTGAGGGGGTGGCGTAGGGGCCCGGCGCCTGGGCCCTGCCAGTGTGGGCGGGCGCGACGCCGCCTCGCGTCCTCCGTCCGTATCGACCGGGGCGGCGAAAGACGGAACCCGGCGTCAACCGAACGGTTGAACGGACCCCCCGTCGCGGGCCCGACCGCCGCGGTCACCGTCGCGTCGGACCCCGGCCGCCGCGGACTGGCTCCGGCGGCGGCCGGGAGGCACGCTGGAGGGGTGGCCGGTGCTCCGATCGTCGTCCACCGGCCGTCCCCGTCGGGCGGCCGGCGGGTGACCGTGCACACCGGCGGGCGGGACGAGATCCTCGGCACGGCCTACTCGGACCACGATCTGACCGTGTTCCTCGAAGCTGCCGGCGTCGCCGACCCGGACGGCGTGCTCGACGACGCACGATGGGTCGAATGGCGGGACGGCAGGCCCCACCAGTGGTCGGCCGCCTGACGGCGGGCGTCCGGACGCCGTCGCCCGCGGGCTCGTGGCCGCGCGGGACGGCGTCACGTCGAGGTGGTGAAGTCGTGAGGAATCACCCCGGACGTTGCACGGGACCGGACGATGGGGGATGGTTGCCGGATGGCAACCTTTTCTGACCGGCGGAGAGGCGGTGGGGTGCGCGCCGCGCTCCCCCGCTCGTGACTGCTTCTCCGGATGTCTCCGACATTCCACATGGCGTCGCCATGGGCGCCGCGTGGAGCGCCCCCTGCCCCGTGCTCGTCGTCGACGCCGGCGGGACCCTCGTCGAAGCGAACCCCGCGGCCCACAGCCTGTTCTCCCACCAGTCCGGAAACGACTTCGCCGAGGGCGGCCTGCCGCACTGGCTCGCGACGGCGCACGGCAGCCTGCGAGCGACCGGAACACCGTCGGCCGCTGCCGCCTCCGGCGCGGTCGCGGGCCGCACCTTCGCGGCACATCCCTCGCCCGGTGAGGGCGGGAGCGTGGTGTGGTGGCTGGTGGAGGACACCGATCTCCGCTCGGTCCAGCAGGCGCTGCTCGGCGAACGCGAACGCACGGCACTGCTCGCCGACATCTCCGGCGCGCTGCTGTCGTCACTGAACGTGGACCGCTGCACGGAGGTGACGGCGAGGATGGCCGCCGATCATCTGGCCGACGCGGCGGTCATCGTCGCCCCGGCCCGAGGACGCCGACATTCGCTGACGTACGCGCGGGCGGGCGGCGCGCTCTCCCGGACGGTTGCGCAGGTCGATGCGGCGGCGGTGCCCGGACTCGCGGAGGCGTTGCAGGGCTTCCCGCCCGTCCCCACCCGCTGGATCGACCCTGACGGCCTGCCGGAGTGGGCCCTCCCGCCCGGTTTCGACGGCCCGATCGGATCGGTGATCATCACGCCGCTGCCCGGGCACGGGGTCCCGGCCGGAGTGCTGATACTGCTGCGCGCCGGCACCCGCCGTGCCTTCACAGACGGCGAGGAGGTCTTCGCCGGGCTCTTCGCCGCGCGGGCCGGCGCGGCCCTGTCCGCGGCGCGTCTGTACGCGGAGCAGGCGACCATCACGGCCACACTGCTGCGGGAGTTGCTGCCCCCGCGGCTGGAACGGGTCCACGGCGTGGAGTACGCGGGCGCCTTCCGGGCGTCGCAGGACCACGAACTCGTCGGCGGTGACTTCTACGACGTCCACCCCGGCGCGGACCCGACGAAGGAGACGTTCGTCGTCCTCGGCGACGTGGCCGGCAAGGGGCTGGAGGCCGCCGTGCTGACCGGGAAGATCCGCAGCGTGCTGCATGCGCTCCTGCCGCTGTCCGGCGACCACCGGCAGGTCCTCACCCTCCTGAACAACGCGCTCCTCGACTCCCACCACACGCGGTTCGCGACGCTGGTGCTGGCCTCCGTGCGCCGCCGGGCGGATCAGGTGGAACTGCGGCTGACCAGCGCCGGGCATCTGCCGCCGCTGATCATTCGCGGCGACGGCCGGGTCGAGGAGGCCGACACCGGCGGAACCCTGGTGGGCGCACTGCCCGAGATCACCGCACGCAGCGCCGACGTGGTCCTGGCGCCGGGGGAGACGTGCCTGCTGTACACGGACGGCGTCACCGAGGCCCGCGGCGGCCCGCTCGGCGACCAGCTCTACGGCGAGGCCCGGCTGCAGGCGGCCCTGCGGGAGTGCGCGCGGATGCCCGCCGGGGCGGTGGTGGAACGGGTGCAGATGCTGGCCGCGCAGTGGCTGGGCGACGGCAGTCACGACGACCTCGCCACCCTCGCGATCACCAACTCCGCCGTCGGGGACGGCCCGGGCCGCGTCGTCGACGGGCACCGGGACCGACCTGCGCGCCGAGCACGGCGGTGACGGCGGGCGCCGGGACCGGCACGGACCCGACGGCGCTGTCGGCCCGGCTGTGGGCCGCCGTGATCGGCAGGGACGAGTCGGCCGCCGTACGGATGGTGACCGCGGCGGCCGACGCGGGAGCGGACGAGGAGGCGCTGTTGCTGGACGTCGTCGCCGGTGTGCAGCAACGCGTGGGAGCGGAGTGGGCCGCCGACCGGATCAGCGTGGCCGAGGAGCACGCCGCCAGCGCGATCACCGACCGGATCGTCGCGGCTCTCGCCCACCGCCGTCCCGTACCGTCCGGGCCGCACGAGCGGGGGCGGATCACGGTGGCCTGCGTCGACGGCGAGTGGCACTTCCTCCCCGCCCGGCTGCTCGCCGAGGTGCTCGTCCGGCGGGGCTGGCGGGTGGACTTCCTCGGCGCCCACACCCCCACCCCGCATCTCGTCGCGCACGTGCACCGGGCCAACCCCGTCGCCGTGCTGCTGTCGGCCTCGATCCCCACCCATCTGCCCGCCGCGCACAAGGCGGTGACCGCCGTGCAGTCCCTCGGCGTCCCCGTCATGGTCGGCGGCGCCGCGTTCGGCCCGGACGGGCGCTACGCCCGCCTCGTCCAGGCCGACGGCTGGGCCCCCGACGCCCGCACCGCCGCGGACCGCCTGGCCCGGGGAGTCACCCCGCCACGGACGGACCGGCGCCATGGGATCCATGACCTTTCGCACCTCGCCGACCAGGAGTACACCCTCGTCAAGGGCAGCCGGACCACCCTGGTCCGGAGTTGCCTGTCGGACCTGGACGAGCGCTTGCCCGCCATGCGCTCCTACACGCCCGCCCAGCGTGAACGCACCGCGGAAGACCTCGCCCACATCGTCGACTTCCTGGCCACCGCCCTCTACGTCGACGACGCCGACCTGTTCACGACGTTCACCACGTGGAGCGCCGGCATCCTCACCGCCCGCGGGGTGCCCGCCCACAGCCTGCGTCTCGGGCTGGGCGTCCTGGCCGAGCGGCTCCACGACTTCCCCCGCGCGCTCACGTTCCTCCGCACGGCCCTCGACGCCCTGCCCGCGACGCCCGCCCACCGGGAACGGCGGTGAGGACCGGGACGGGTTCTGCTCAGCCGGGGAAACGTCCCGTCGAGCGCAGTTGCCAGCGCCTCTCCGCGTAGGCCAGGTCGTCACGCCACAGTCGTCCGGCGGCGGCACGAACGAGCGGACGAAGCAGCGGCGACAACGCGCGCGCCACGCCGAAGCCGGGGCGGTCCGACGCTGCCACCACGGCCTCCACCACCGCGGTACGCGGCCTGCCCCGGTCGTCGCTCCCGAGCGGCGTCGCGTGCGTCTCCACCACCGAGCCCAGGCCCTCGCCCTCGGTGATGCGCATGACGACCGTGCGCGGCTCGGGAGCGGTGAACACCGCACGGACCGGCACCACCAGCCGGCCGGCGAGCTTGAACGAGACGTCGACGGTGAAGGCGTCCTGCCCCTCTCCGTCCTGCCCCTCCGCGTCGTGCGCCTGTGTGGCGTTCGCCTCCGTCGTCCCGTGCGCCTCCTTCGTCCCCCGTGCCTCCGCCGTGCTCCGCGCCTGCGTCGCGGGAGCGTCGACGACGGTCAGGTCGACGAAGGAGTAGGGGTGGAACCAGGCGCCGTGCCACGGATCCAGCCGGTTGGCCACGACGTCCTCCGGCTCACACGTGCCGACGCCCACGTAGACCGCGGACACCGCGCCCGCCAGTGCGGGCCTGGCCGGCACCACCGGCGCTTCGAGAGGAGGCTCGCCGCCCACGTCGTCCAGGCGCACCCACACCAGCACGCCGTCGTCGTGCGCGGGCAGGGGGTCCCAGCCCGCGAACGGCCCGCCGCGCAGGGCGAGTCCGTGCCAGTGGCAGACCAAGGCGCCGCACCGCACGGGGCTGTCGCGCAGCGGCGCCCCCAGGTGCGGGCAGATTCCCGGCCCGGCGACGAGCCGGCCCGAGGCGTCGCGCCAGACGACGATCTCCCGTCCGGCGATCGTGCGGGCCAGGGGTCGGTCGTCGCCGACGTCCCGGCTCGCGCCCACCACGTACCAGTTGCCCGACGGACGGGCCTGCGCACGTTTGAGCGCCCGGGCGATCACCGCCGGACGGGCCTCGCGCCAGGTCGGACGCTGTCGCTCCCAGGCGACCGGACGCCTGCGCAGCGACAGCGGAAGACGTCCGCGGCGCGGGTGACGGTCAGGGCTCACACGACCTCCTCTTGAAGGGTCTCCGCGGCGCTCCCGGACGCCGTGGGCCGTCGTCCGGCGGACGCGGACAAGGGGGGAAGCACCGTCCGGCGGCCGGGGCGGGCGGCGGCGCGGGCGGCGAGCAGACGCACCAGCCCGTCGGCGGCCACCGCGGCCCGCCGTCGCCGCGGGACCACGGCCCGGCGGTGCAACACCGTGTATCCGTCGTCGGCGACGGCGTCCAGGATGCCGCCGTACAGCACGAACGCGGTGCGGATGCAGGGACGGGACACCGGGTCGAGCATGGCGATCCCCGGCGCCGCCTCGCGGTAGACGCCGCGGGTCAGGTGCGCGAAGGCTTCCAGGGCCGCGCGGATCCGCGGGTCGCGGCGGCCGGTGCTCCGGCTCCAGTGCAGCAGCTCGCGGTCCACGCCGTGCGCGGACAGCAGGTCGGCGGGCAGGTAGACGCGCCCGCGGTCGAGGTCCTCGCCCGCGTCGCGCAGGAAGTTGCTCAGCTGGAAGGCGACCCCCAGGGCCGCGGCGTGCGGGGCCGCTTCCTCGCGGGGGACCACGGTGCCCAGGATCGGCAGCATCTGCAGCCCGATCACCGCGGCCGAGCCGTGCATGTAGGCGCGCAGGTCGGCGTAGGTCGGGTAGTCGGTGACCTCCAGGTCGCTGCGCATGGACGCCATGAAGTCGTGGAAGTGCCGGTGGTCGATGGCGTAACGCCGCGCCGTGTCGGCGAGCGCGAGGACCACCGGCTCGGTGCTGCGGCCGTCCCGGAGCCCGCGGTGCAGGCGCTCCTGGAGGCGGGTGAGGTCGGCCGCGCGGCGATGGACGGGGACGCCGGGTTCCAGTGAGTCGACGATGTCGTCGGCCCAGCGGGCGAAGCCGTAGAGAGCGTGGACGGCGGGACGGCGTTCCACGGGGAGCAGCCGGGTGGCGAGGAAGTACGTCCTGCCGTGCCGGGCGTTGAGCCGACGGCACTGTGCGTAGGCCGCGCGCAGCGCCGGTTCGGTGATGCGGGCCGCGTCCAGTTCCCGGGCGGTCATGGGCGCGCTCCTTCCTGCAGGGGCGACACGGCCGGCGCGACCGCCGTCGTGGAGGGGGTGCGCCCGCGCCGCGGTCCGGGGGGTGCGTGCCGGCCGGTGATCCGTGCCGCGGCGAGCTTGCCGGACAGCAGCACGGTGGGTACGCCGACCCCGGGTGTGGTGCCGCAGCCCGCCAGCACGGCGTTGTCGGTGCCGCGGACGAGGTTGCGCGGCCGGAAGGGGCCGGTCTGGGCGAAGGTGTGGGCGGCCGAGAACGGCGTGCCGGCCGCGTGCCCCTGGGCCGTCCAGTCGGCGGGAGTGACGAGGACCTCCTCCTCCACGGCGTCGGCGATGCCGTGGAGTCCGCGCCGTTCGAGTTCCCGCAGGACGCTGTCGCGGTACCGCGGCGCGAGGTCGCTCCAGGCGGCGGCGTCCGGCCCGATGTCGGTGTTCGGGCAGGGGGCCAGGATGTAGTGGAGGTGGCGGCCGGGCGGGGCGAGCGTCGGGTCGGTGGCGGTGGGACGGGTGATGAGCAGCGACGGGTCGCTCATCAGGCGCCCCTCGCGGGTGAGTTCGTCGAAGGTTCGGTGCCACCGCGCTCCGAACGACAGGGTGTGGTGGGCGAGTCCGGGCCAGGTGCGGTCGGTTCCGGCGTGCAGGACGACGGCCGACGGCGCGTGCCGGATGCCCAGGGGGCGGTGCGGTGTGCGGCCGAGGAGCGCGTAGGAGACGGGCAGATCCGGGGTCAGGACGACGGCGTCGCAGGCGATGCGGTCCTGGCCGGTGACGACGGCGGTGACCCGGCCGGCGGAGCGTTCCAGCCGGGCGACGTCCTGGCCGAACCGCAGATCGGCGCCGGCCTTCGCGGCGGCGTCCGCCATGGCCCGCGGCAGGGCGTGCATGCCTCCGCGGGGGAAGTACACGCCGGCGACGGTGTCCATGTAGGCGATGACGGCGTACGCGGCCAGGGCCCGCGCCGGCGTGACTCCGGCGTACAGCGCCTGGAAGGAGAAGACGCGGCGCAGCCGTTCGTCGCGCAGATGACGGCCGATCCTCGCGTCCAGCCGTCCGAATCCGCCGAGGGCGGCGAGCCGGGCCAGGTCCGGGGTCAGCAACTGGAAGGGGGAGTCGAAGTTGGCGTCGATGAAGCGCCGCATCTGCGCCCGGTACAACCGCTCCAGCCACGCGCGCAGCCGTCGGTACCCCGCGGCTTCCGCGACGCCCGCGAAGCGCTCGACCTCCGCCTCCATCGCCTGCGGATCGGTGTGCACGTCGAGGCCGCTGCCGTCGGCGAACTGCGCCCGGTAGGCGGGGTGCAGGGGAATGAGGTCGACGCGGTCGCGAAGGTTCTCGCCGACCGCCGCGAACGCCTCGTCGGCGAGGTCGGGCATGGTCAGCACGGTGGGCCCGGTGTCGATGCGGTAGCCGGCACGCTCCAGGCGTCCGGCGCGGCCTCCGGGCAGCGTGTCGCGTTCGAGCAGGGTGACCCGGCGCCCCGCGCCGAGCAGGTGCAGCGTGGCCGCGAGGCCGGAGAGCCCGGCGCCGATCACCACGACGTGATCCGTGGGTCCGGGAACGGTTCTGGTCATCGCAGGACTCCGTCGGCGCCGGCGGAGAGGAGGAGGGAGAGCGGCAGGCCGCCATCCTCCGCTCCGCACGCTCCGGATGCGGGGTGGGGTTGGGGTGCGGGTGCGGGGGTCGTGCCGGCCGAGGCGTGCAGCAGCCGTCGCAGGCGCTCTCGGCCCTGCGGCTCCAGGACGACGGAGTCCAGGTGGCGCATCCCCTGGGCGACCAGCCGGTCGATCTTCGCCTCGACGAGATCACGGGCGCCGGTGGACACCAGCACGTCACGGACCTCGGCGAGACCGCTCTCGGAGAGGTCGGCGCGGCCGAGGGAACGCCGCAGGACGGCGCCGCCGCGGCGGTCGCCCGTCGACTCGGCACGGGCCTGCGCCACCGCCACCAGGTAGGTGGGCTTGCCCGCCCGGATGTCACCGCCCGCGGGTTTGCCGGTGCGCAGAGGGTCGCCGAAGGCGTCGGCGAGGTCGTCGCGCAGCTGGAACGCGATGCCGACGCATCGGCCCGCCGAGCACAGGGCCGCGCTCCGCGCGGCGTCCGCTCCCGCCAGGGCGGCGCCGAGCGCCAGCGGGCGTTCGACCGAGTACAGCGCGCTCTTGAGGCAGGCGGCGCGGACGGCCCGGGCCAGGGACGCCGAGGAGGTCGCCTGGCCCTGGATGTCCAGGTACTGCCCGGCCACCATCTCCGTGCGCATCGTGCTCCACAGGTCGCGCACGGCGCGGACCGTCTCCCGGGGCGCCTCGACGGCCGCGACGGTGTCGTCGGCCCAGGCCAGGGCCAGGTCCCCGGCGAGGATCGCCGCGGCTTCGCCGAAGCGCCGGGCGCGGTCGGCGGGCACGGCGTCGGCGTACTGGGCGGTGACGTCCGCGTGCAGGGCGAGCCGTCCGCGGCGCAGCCGGGAGCCGTCCATGACGTCGTCGTGGACGAGGGCGCAGGTCTGGATCAGTTCGAGGGCGGCCCCGACGCGCAGGGCGGCCTCCGCCTCCCCGGCTCCGCCGCCGCAGGCGCGCAGCGCCCACCAGACGAGCTGGGAGCGCATGCGCTTGCCGCCCTCCACGGTGCACCGCGCGACGCGTTCGGCGAGGTCACGGCCGAACACCGGGTCGAGGGCGGCGGCGTGCTCCACCCGTTCGGCCAGGAGGGCGTCGAGGACGCGCCCCACGGCCGCGGGCACATCGGCTTCGACGGCTTCGACGGCTTCGACGGCTTCGACGGCTTCGACGGCGTCGGGGCGGCTCGCGTCCGGCCGGTCGTGCGGGACCGGCGGGGGCTGAGTGCGGCCGCCTGGGGAGCAGCGGCCGTCCGCAGGGCGGGGGCGGGCGCTCGGCGGGCGCTCGGTCCGAGGATCGGGTGCCTTCTCGGGCACGGGAAGATCCTTCGCCTCGGTGGGACGCATCCCGGTTCCTCTCGCCACGGTCGCTTCGGGTCTGACGTAATGCCTTCCGCAGCCGAGGCCGCCACGGATGCGCCATCGGGGGAGAACGTGCGGTCGGTTCTCGCCCGAAAGGGCGATCGAGCGACGACTCCGCACCCGGAGCGGGCTCCAAACCGATGCACAGACGACGCGAGTTGTCGCGCCTCGCGCGCGCTTCGCATGGTGAGGGAGCCGCGACCGCCGTCCGCGACCGACGCGTCGGCAGGGGAGCCCCCGCACGGGAACCTCCCCGGCGCATCCGCCCGAGACGGCATGGTCACCGCCCGCACGAGGAGCAGCGTCATGACTGCACGCCCAGTCACCGAGCAGACCGCCGGCAGTGCCCCGCTGCGGGCCCCGACGGAGGACTCCCTGGCCGACGAGGAACTCGCGGCGGGCTTCGTCGCCGGTGACGAGGCGTGTCTGGCCGCCGTCTACCACCGGTGGGGTGCACTGGTGCACACGCTCGCGCTGCGCTCCCTCGCGGACGCCCGGGAAGCGGAGGACGTCACCCAGACGGTGTTCCTGGCCGCCTGGCGGGGACGTGCCGGGTTCGCTCCGGAGCGGGGTGCGCTGGGGGCGTGGCTCGTCGGGATCACCCGCCGCAAGATCGCCGACGCCCTGTCGGCCCGCACACGACGCGCCGAGCTGGTGGCGGCGGCCGGGGCACGCATGTCGGTCGGGTCCGTGGACCACGACGCACAGCCCGAGGCCGTGCTCGACCGGGTCCTCGTCGGCAGCGAGCTCGCCAGACTGCCAGCCGCCCAGCGACGTGTGCTCACGCTCGCCTTCTACGACGACCTGACGCAGCCGCAGATCGCCGCACTCACCGGCTGGCCCCTGGGCACGGTCAAGAGCCACGCCAGGCGCGGTCTGCACCGGCTCGGCCGCTGCCTCCAGGAGGGCGGCGCCCACGACCGCGCCGGGTGATCCGACGCACAAGCGACGCGACTGTCCGGGCGGCCTCCGCACTACCTGCGGGTCACCCTCACGACCGGTCGGCCCGGCCGGCCACCGCGCCGAGCAGGTATCCGCGATGCATCCGCCGTCCCCCGTCCCCCGGTAGAGGTGACGAGGCGACCGGAGCGCGGCCGCAGGAAGGAGGCGCCGGCGTGGCCGAGTGGCGGGCGCTGCCCCACATTCCCTCCGCCGAACTGGCCGCTCACGCCCTGGACGGCGAGCGTGCCGCCTGGGGCGCCGGCGCCGCACGGCACCTGAGCCTGTGTCACATCTGCCGCGAACGGCTCACCGCCTACGAACGCGCTGCCGCCGCCGGACGCCTCCACCGTCCGGGCGAGACGCTGCACCCGCCCCCCGCCCGGGTGTGGGCGACCGTGCGGGCCCACCTGGACGCCGACCGCCGACGGCCGGGCCCGCCGCTGCGGCCGCCTCCACCCCTGCTCCCGCCGTCGCGTGTCCGCTCCCTCCGGCGCGTCTGCCGACAGGTGTGGCAGTGCTCCTTCGACGCGACGAAGGCCGCGCTCCTGCGCCTCACCCGACTCCCGCCGGGCCGGCGGCGCAAGCCGAGCCCCTGAGCCGCCCTCCACCGCGCCCCGCCCCGGGCCGCCCCCTCCGCCGTACTGCCCCCCGCCCCCGCGTCCCGTCCCCCTTCGGATCGGGCAGGTGGGACCCACACGGCCGACAACCCGGCGGAGCCTGCATCCGCCGAGGCCTCCCCGGGTGAATGCTTCTGACAGATCACCGGCCGTGGACGCGCCGCCGGTGGGGAGCGCCGGACGGAGGGAGCGGCTCGTGCTGCACGCAGAGGTGGCCATCCTGGGCGCGGGAGCAGCCGGACTCTCCCTCGCCCACCGCCTCTCGCACCCCGCCCGGCAAGGCCGGCGGGTGTCCACGGTGCTGCTGGACCCCCCGCCGGGCCCCCTCCGGCCACCGCGGCGCACCTGGTGCTACTGGGAAGCGGGGGACGGGCGCTACGACGACGCCGTGACCGCCGAATGGCGGCGGTTGCGCGTACACGACCCCGCCGGCCGGTCGTCCGAGGACGACATCGCCCCGCTCCGCTACAAGATGCTGCGCTCCGACGACTTCGAACGCCACGTCGGCCACGCCCTGGCCCACAGCGACGACGTGCGACGGCTGGAGGCGGCCGTCGAGACGGTGCGCGGCGACGCCGGCGGCGCCGAGATCCTCGCGCGCACCGACGACGGCCGCCCCGTCACCGTGCACGCCCGCTGGGTGTTCGACTCCCGGCCGCTCGCCCGCCTCCCGGCGGCCCGCACCACCCTGCTGCAGCACTTCCGCGGCTGGTTCGTGCGCACCGACCGCCCGGCGTTCGACCCCGGCACGGCGCTGCTCATGGACTTCCGGGTGCCGCAGCCCCCGCAGGGACTCGCCTTCGGCTACCTGCTGCCCACCGACCGCCACCGGGCACTCGTGGAGTACACCGAGTTCTCCCGCGCCGTCCTCCCACGACACGCCTACGAGGAGGCGCTGCGCCGCTACACCGGCGACGTGCTGCGCCTCGGCCGCTTCGAGGTCACCGCGACCGAGACCGGCGTCATCCCCATGACCGACGCCCGCTTCCCCCGCCGGACGGCGCCGTCGGTCTTCCGCATCGGCGCGGCGGGCGGCGCCACCCGGCCGTCCACGGGGTACACGTTCTCCGCCGTCCAGCGCCAGACGCGGGCCGTCGCCGAAGCCCTGCGCGCGGGCCGCGACCCGCTGCCCCCGCCCGCCCACTCGGCCCGCTCGCGTGCCATGGACGCGGTGATGCTGCGGGCCCTGGACAGCGGCCGCGTCGACGGCGCCGCGTTCTTCGCCCGGCTCTTCGCCCAGGTGCCGATGCGACGGCTGCTGCGCTTCCTCGACGGCGAGACCCGTCTGCACGAGGACCTCTCCGTCGGCATCCGCACCCCCGTCCTGCCGATGCTCCGCAGCGCGGCCGAGCTCCCCTGGCTTCCCCGCAGGCCCCGTCACGGACCGTGACCCCCGGGCTCGCAAGCAGTTCCGCGCACCCCTACCGAGGAGACCGTATGACCCTGCTGCGCGACGAGGACCTGGCCGCCGCGTTCGACCACGCTTCCCGCAGCTACGACGCCCTGGTCGCCGCCAACCCCGGCTACCACGGGCACCTGCGCCGCTCGGCACGCCGTCTCGGCCTGCCCGACGGCGGCGCCGGCCTTCGCGTACTGGACCTCGGCTGCGGCACGGGCGCCTCGACGGCCGCCCTGGCCGCCGTCCTGCCCGACGCCGAGATCACCGCCGTGGACGCGTCGGCCGGCATGCTGGAGCGCGCCGCCGGGAAACCGTGGCGGAGCGGGGTGACGTTCGTGCGGGCCCCCGCAGAGCGCCTGGCCGAGGCAGGCGTGCACGGCCCCTTCGACGCGGTCTTCGCCGCCTATCTCTTCCGCAACGTCACCGACCCCGACGCCGTGCTCTCGTCGGTGCACGACGTGCTCGCGCCAGGGGGCCGGCTCGCGGTCCACGAGTACACGCTGAGCGGCCGGACCGTTCACCGCGCGGTGTGGACGGGCGTGTGCCGCGGCCTCGTCCTGCCCGTCGCCACCGTGCTCGGCGACGGCGGCCTCTACCGCCATCTGTGGCGCAGTGTCGTGGAGTTCGACACCGCGGACCGCTTCGCCGCCCGGGTCGGCGCGGCGGGCCTGCGCGACGTGCGGGTACTGCCCCTGCCGGGCTGGCAGACCGGCGTCACCCACACCGTCGTCGCCCGCCGCCCCCACCTCGCCGCGGAGAACGCCCGATGACCCGCTCCCCGCGGCCGACCGCGCCCCGACGCGGCAGGGACCGCCGCGCCCGCACCCTGCTCCCCGCGCCGGGCGCGCCCCGCCTGACCGGCGACCGTCGTCCGACGGCCGCGGTCGTGGGCGGCGGCATCGCCGGACTGGCCGCGGCGACGGCCCTGGCCGAACGGGGAGTGCGCGTCACGCTCTACGAACGCGAGGACGCCCTGGGAGGACGCCTCGCCGGCCGGCCCACCGTCCTCGCCGACGGCAGCGAAGTCACCATGAGCCGGGGCTTCCACGCCTTCTTCCGGCAGTACTACAACCTGCGCGGACTGCTGCGCCGCACCGATCCGGGGCTGCGACGTCTGCGCGGGCTGCCCGACTACCCCCTGCGGCACGGCGACGGCATGCACGACAGCTTCCGGCACGTCCCGCGCACCCCGCCCTGGAGCGCTCTCGGATTCGTGGCCCTCAGCCCGACCTTCGGACTGCGCGATCTGGCCCGCATGAACCCCGTCGCGGCACTGCCCCTCCTGGACGTGCGCGTCCCCGAGGTCTACGCGCGGCTCGACGACGTCAGCGCCCACGACTTCCTCCGGTCGATCGGCTTCCCCGAGGCCGCCCACCACCTCGCGTTCGAGGTCTTCTCCCGGAGCTTCTTCGCCGACCCTCGCCATCTCTCGGCGGCGGAGATGGTGCTGATGTTCCACATCTACTTCCTCGGCTCGTCGGAGGGGCTGCTGTTCGACGTGCCGGACGAGCCCTTCCCCGCGGCTCTCTGGGATCCTCTCGCCGGCTATCTGCGCGGCCACGGAGTCGACCTGCGCACCGGCACCCCCGTCGAGGCGGTCGAAGCGACCCCGGACGGAGGCTTCCTCGTCGCCGCCGACGCCGCGCAGCGGCGCTACGACGCCACCGTGCTGGCCCTGGACGCGGCGGGCCTGCGGTCCCTCGTCGCCCGTTCCCCACAGCTGGCGGACGCCGCCTGGCGTGAGCGGACGACCAGGCTGCGCACCGCGCCGCCCTTCCTCGTCTCACGCCTGTGGCTGGACCGCCCGGTCGCCGCCGACCGCCCGGGATTCCTCGGGACCAGCGGCTACGGGAGCCTCGACAACGTCAGCGTGCTGGAACGCTGGGAGGGCGAGGCCGCGCGCTGGTCCTCCCGCACCGGTGGCTCGGTCGTCGAACTGCACGCCTACGCGCTGCCCGACCGCCCGGCCCATGACGTGGAGCAGAAGCGGCTGGTGGAGCAACTGCACCGGGTGTATCCGGAGACGCGAGCGGCGAGGGTGGTCGACGAACGGCACGAGTGGCGGTCCGACTGCCCCCTCTTCCCGGTCGGCGGCTACGAGGACCGGCCCACCGTGCGCACCTGCGACCCGGGCCTGGTGGTGGCCGGCGACCTCGTGCGCACGGAACTGCCGGTGGCGCTCATGGAACGCGCCGCCACGAGCGGCTTCCTCGCCGCCAACGCGCTGCTGGAACGCTGGGGCGTCAGCGGCCAGACCCTGTGGACCGTGCCGGACCGGGGCCGCGGCGCGCTGCTGCGCCGACTCGCCCGACTTGGCTGAGGCCGGGATCGTGACGGGCGCCGTCTACGGTGACCCGCACGGTCGGCGTCGTATCGACCGCTCCGAAGGGGAGGTGACGGGCCCGGCACCGAGGCGGGACGTCAGTCGCCTTCCCGCGGCTTCGGTGAGGTCGCGCCCTGCGGACCGGCCCGGAGCATGGCACGGTACAGGGCGTCGTGTTCGGGGGAGGCCGGCAGGGGACCGCGGGCCGGGGCTTCGAGGGACTGGACGAACAGGGCGACGACGCGTCGCCAGGCGTCGGGCGCGGCCTCCCCGGTGGCGTTGACGACGCCGGCGTTCGCCATGTGGATCAGGACCAGGTCCGAGGGGTCGAAGTCCTCGCGGAGGCGGCCTGTCGCCTTGGCGCGGTCGATGAGCCGCACCATCGCCTCGTACGCCTCGCCGCGGCGCTTCTCCATCTCCTTGGCGGAGGGGAAGGTCGTCGTCAGCACGTCGGCGAACCCGTGGTCGGCGGCCTGCATCGCGCACGCGGCCTCGAGGTGGCCGACGCAGCCGCGCCAGGGGTCGGGGTCGTCGAGGGCGACCGCCACCGCGTCGGCATGGGCGTCCACGCGGTCGGAGAAGACGGCGGCGACCAGGTCTTCCTTCGCCGGGAAGTGACGCAGGATGGTGGCGATGCCGACCCCCGCCTCGCGGGCGACCGAGGCCATCGAGGCGTTCAGGCCGTCGCGGCCGAGCACGGTGCGCCCGGCCGCGATGAGCCTCGCCCGGTTGCGCTCGGCGTCACTGCGCCGAGGCGGGGCGGCGGGCTCCTTGAGGGGGCGGGCGCCAGGGGTCATGAGCCGAGTCCGGCCAGCGGAGCGGGCTGTCCATTCGGCGTCGAGCCCCGGCCCGGGGCGGTTCGTCGAGGGCCGGCTCAACGCCGGGTGTAGACGAATCCGATCTTGTCGACCGCGTCGCCGGACCGTCCGTGGAACCCGGCGATCTGCCAGCCGGTGGGCGCGGTGCGGGTGACGCACGTGGAGGTCGTGGTCCCGCCGGCCAGCGTGCGGCCGAGGTTGGTGGTGAACCTGGCGTAGAAGATCCGGGTGTGGCCGTCCTTCTGGGCCTGGCACAGGTAGGCGGTGGTGAGGTACTCGTCGCCGCCCAGCGTCAGGGAGGCGGCGGTGCCGCCGCTGCCGCCGTGGGTGAGGGTGGTGCCGCCCGCGAGCGTGAGGCTCACCTGGTCGACGCGGGCGCCGGTGCGCAGGGCGACGGTGGTGGCGCGGGCCCCGGCCGGGACCCGGGTGATGTCGTTGTAGTAGTCGCCGTGCGGTCCGCCGAACTGGTCGCTGAGCTGGTAGGCGGGGTTGCGCGACCAGGAGAAGCCGACGCCGATGGGGTCGTGGTCGGAGAGCATGCGCCCGTCGGCGGTGAGGAACCTCGCGTGCTCGTTGTTGTAGGAGGTGGCGTTGAGCGTGACCAGTGCGCTGCCGCGGTAGAGGACCTTGTCGACGACCTCGCAGGTGTTGGGCACGGTGGGGCCGGTCTGGTCGCAGACCAAGGCGTCGCTGCCCTTGGCGGGCGGGGTGCCGCCACGGACCAACTTGACCCAGGCGTCGGTGAGTCCGCCCGCGGCGGCGAACTCGGCGATGGTGTCGCCGGAGCGGGTGTAGCGGGTGTTGGTGTCGCCCATGACGACGACGGCGTTGCCGGCGGAGTGGGTGGCGATGAACGCGGTGAGCTGGGCGAGGTTGGCGGCGCGCGCGGCGAGGTCGTCGTCGTTGGTGCCGGCGTTGGCGTGCAGGTTGTAGAAGTCGACGTAGACGCCCTCGGCGAGCCGTTCGCGGATGAACGTGAAGCCCTTGGGGGTCAGGCAGTCACCCGATCCGTAGGTGCAGGTGTTCCAGCGCACCCGCTCGAAGTCGTCCTCGTCGTAGGGGAGTTTCGAGAGGGTGTTGAGGCCGCTGCCGATGGCGGCGCCGCCGCTGGTGGGGGTGCGGTAGGCGTGCGCGGTGTCGGCGGCGTAGAGGTAGGCGTGGTAGTTGAAGTCCTCCTGCGCGTGGACGATGTCGTACGGCGCGATCCGTTGGCCGATGGCCGTGGTGCTGGTGTCGCGCGGTGTGGAGGCGCTGGAGATGATCGCGGGCAGGCCCGCCACGTTGTAGGACAGGACGCTGAAGGCGCCCGAGTCGGCGGCCGCCGCCGAAGGCGCGGCCGCGGTGAGCGCGCCGATGGCGGCGGCCGCGGCCGTCAGGCAGGCGAGAAGTCTGCGCATGGGGGAGTGCCTCCTGGGGAGGGAAAGCGGTTGTGATGACAACACGCCAGAAGTTACCGCCGGTTACCCCAGGTCTGTCGAGAGTGCGGACGTTGTTTCTCGGGTGACCTCTTCCGTCGGCTCAGGCGCCCACGGTTCCGTCGACGCCTTCGCGCAGGAAGTCCGCATGTCCGTTGTGACGGCCGTACTCCAGGAGCACGTGCACCATCACCATCCGCAGCGACACATCCTCCTCCCACCTCGGCTGGTAGCCGGCCTGATCCAGGGACTCGGCGGCCCGCTCGACCCGGCGCGAGTTCTCCACCTCCGCCTGCCAGGCGCCGAACGCCTCTTCTCTGGTCGACGCGCTCGCGTCGTAGGCGGCCTGGAAGTCGATCTTGTCCGACCAGACCATGGGGGCGTCGTTGTCCTCGAACACCCGCCGGAACCAGGCGCGTTCGACCTCCGCCATGTGCCGCACCAGGCCGAGGAGGGAGAGTGTGGACGGAGGCATCGACTGCTGCCGCAGCTCCTCGTCGGTCAGACCCTCGCACTTCATGGCGAGCGTTGCGCGGTGGTAGTCGAGGAAGGCCCGCAGCATGTCTCGTTCGGTGCCGAAGCTGGGTGGGCCGGTGCGATCGTCGCGGGTCACTTGCCGTTGCTCCTCGTTCCGCCGGTCAGGGAGCGTCAGTATCCATCAGGTGCAGGGCCCGTGGGGTGTGATCGGCGGGCGCGACCACGGCCCGGGTCCGGAGGCGCCCGTCCCGCACCGAAACGGCCGGGGGCCTGGTCGCCGCCGATGGCGCGTCCGGGTCCACGGTGGTCCGGGTCCACGGAAGTCCGGTTCCACGGAGGTCCGGGTCCATGGGGTCCGGTTCCGACTGTGCGACGGCAGTCTTCCGGATGTGGCCTGGTCAGAAGACCGAGTGACGATGATCGAGAAAATCTATGCTGGCGACGGTAGACATGGATCGGTTGCTGGGTTACTGTTTCTCTCGTACTCAAGAAGTCGAGAGGGTGCGGCAGACACGAACTGCCGCACATGCGGTCCAAGAAGGACGCGGCCCACCGGGTCGCGAGCAGTACCCGCGGTATCCAGCAGTGAGCAGTGCAACCGTGTAGCCGAAAGTAAGGAGCAGACGCCATCGGATCGCCCGGGCGCGGAGGAAGTCCGCCCGGGTACCGCAGACCCCGGATTGGAAGGTGGTCCCCGGTCACGCAGCAGCGATCCCCGCAGCCCCGCCCCTCCGGGCGGACTCTGCGGAACAAGGTGCCGGAGCAGTCGGCCGGCAGATGGTGTTGACAGCTCGGGGCCCGGGTGCCGGTACGGCACCCGGGCCCCCCGACGCGTCCCCCGGAAGAAGAGGTCTATGCCCCCACGCAGTACCCGCCCGGTCGCCCCTCTGGACGACGACGACTACCCCGCCTACACCATGGGCCGGGCCGCCGAGATGCTCGGCGCCACCCCCGCCTTCCTCCGCGCCCTCGGCGAACACCGTCTGATCACCCCTTTGCGCTCCGAAGGCGGTCACCGCCGCTACTCCCGCTACCAACTGCGCGTCGCTGCGCGTGCCCGCGAACTCGTCGACCAGGGCACCCCTGTCGAGGCCGCCTGCCGCATCGTCATCCTGGAAGACCAACTCGAGGAAGCGCAGCGCATGAACGAGGAACTGCGCAACCAGCACGGGGCGCCACAGCAGAAGTCCACCGCCTGACCAGGGCGCGCCCGCGGCCGGCGTCGGTGTCACAGCAGGACCGCGCCCACTCGAGGGGTCCTGGAACGTGCCGGTCCGCCGGGCTCGGTGAGGGCCGCGGCGACGGGCGGCCGAGGTTCGTGGCGACGGGCGGCCGACGGCACGCTCACGCCGGCCGGGGCCGGCGCGGTGGCGTCATGACCCAGCGGATGGTGCGGGTCAGGATCTGTCCGGCGGGCTGTACGGCGAACTGCTCGACGACCGGGACGCGGGGCAGCCACAGCATGCCGCGGGCCCAGTCCGGCAGCAGCGCGACGGCGTTCGCGGCCAGTCCCCCGTAGAGCGGTCGGACCGCGAGGGGCAGGGGAGGCTGGAACAGCAGGAAACGGGCGGCGGCCCTGGCCTCGGGCGTCGCCGTGAGCTCCGGCCGGTAGGCGGCCAGGCGTTCGGACAGCGCCCGGCGGTCGCGTGGCGGGTCGCTCACACCGAGGGCTTCGGCGACGCGCGCGGTGTTGGCGACGTACGCGTCATAGCCGGCCGCGTCCAGCGGATCGGCGCCGTAGCGTTCGTGCGCGCGCAGGAAACTGTCCGTCTCGGCGGCGTGCACCCAGCCGAGCAGATGCGGATCGGCCGCGTGGTACGGCACGCCGTCGGACGTCGTCCCGTGGATGCGCTGGTGGATGCCGCGGACGTGGTCCACCGCCCGCTGGGCGTCCGAGGCGGTGCCGTAGGTCGTCACGGCGAGGAAGGTGCTGGTGCGCTGGAGCCGGCCCCACGGGTCGCCGCGGTAGCCGGAGTGCCCGGCCACCGCGGCCATGGCGAGGGGATGCAGGGACTGAAGCAGCAGTGCGCTCAGCCCGCCGATGAACATGGAGGCGTCGCCGTGGACGATGCGGATCGGGCGCTCAGGGGCGAACCAGCGAGGTCCGGGGGTGTCGTGGATGAGGGCGCGGGTCGTGGGCCCGTCGGGGCCGGCGACGCGGCGGAACAGGGCCTGCCCGAGGTGTTCACGGACGGTGGTCAGCACGGTCGGCCTCCCCTCTCCTGCCGTCCAGTGTCCGCGACGCCCGCCCGAACGCGGAAACAGCGGGAGACCGCACCGAACGGTGCGCGCCGACGACGGTGCGTGAGCGACGAACGGGCGCACTCCGTGCACCACCGAGAATCTGGTGCGAGGCGAGGCGAGGCGATCGATCCGTGGCGGACGACTACCGGTCCGCGCCCGGGATCCGCGGGCGTATCGTCTCGACCTTCGGGTCCGAGGCCTTGAGGTAGTCGGTGAGCTTCGTCGGCTGGTAGGCCGGGTCGGCGTCATGGCGTCGCAGGACGGTGTCGGAGACGAATTCGAGGCCGCCGACGGCCTCGCCGATGGGCCGCGGGACCGGGGGGACCCACCGGTACAACCCGGTCCGCGAGTCGTGCAGAGTGCCCATCACGTCGGGCTCGACCGTGATGTCCGTGGAGTCGTCGGACGGTGCCGCGCCCGGCTGGGGCCACTTGAACGCCGTGTCCTCGAACTTCAGGCCGCAGCGGGTCGCCTCCCCCACCATCCAGAGCAGGGGGATGTCGGACAGAGCCGGCTCCGCGTAGCCGCCGCCGATGTCGCAGTGCACCCCCGTGAACCACACCTGCTTGAGTTCCTGGGGGTTGCCGCCGCGCCGACGCAGTGCTTCCTCGTTGTCCCTGTCGGTCCGTTGGCTCCACAACGTGGGCGGGAAAGGCGAGCGCTGCTCGTCGACGGCCAGCGCATGGAACGCACCCTGCACCCAACTGCTCAACGTGGTGTCGTGGAACGCCCAGCGGCGGTTGAAGTGGTTCACGCCGGCCGCGAGCCGGGGCGACGCCGGCATCGGGATGCCCAGAGCTCCGACGGTGTCCCACACCCCGATGAACCGGATGCCCGTCTCGTGCGCGTAGGAACGCCGGAACAACGTGGACGCCGTACCCGTCGGCTTCTCCGTTCGGTTGCGGTAGAGGGTCCAGGCCTCGCCGACCCGATCCCTGTACTCCCGGCGCAGGATGCCGGAGTTGCGCACCAGACCGGCCAGGCTGCGGGCGGTGAACGCGCCCCGGCTGAACCCGAAGAGGTACAGCTGGTCCTCGGGCTCGTAGTTGTCGACCAGGAATCGGTAGGCGTCGACGATGTTGCGGGACAGTCCCACGCCGAACGCGCCGCCGCGCAACCGCTCCCGTCGGTTCGTGCCGACACCGCTGTGGTAGTAGACGCGTTGCGTGATGTCCCCGTCCTGTGGGCGGACGGACAGGGCGACCTTGGTGACGTTCGTCCTGCTGGGCTGGTCCGCGAAGTTCCATGTGCCGTCACAGCAGACGATCAGACGCTTGGCCATGGGGTCCCTCCTGAAAGGGGAGCGTCCGGGCCGTACCTCATGCGCGAGCATGGCCGCACCGCCCGTCGGGGCGCGAAACGTCTCGATGCCGCGGCGAGTCTCCCCGGGCGCGTACTCTCCGACGCCGCAGCAGAGATGGGGGGCCGCACACCCCGCTCATTTCATGGTGGCACCGTCGTACCGGAACGGCCACTCACCGCCGGCTGACGTCGTGCCGGGCCGAAGCGGGCCCTCCGGCTCGCGGACGTCTGAGTTCCGACTGTTGAAGACGGTGGGCGGGGGTAGTCGGATCCGGCAAGGTTCCCTCGTACGAAAGTGAAACCTGTTCCATGGCCGAGACACGAGACGTCGTAGAACTCATTCTCCAGGACCACAGAAGAATGGAAGATCTCTTTCGTCTGATGCGCAGCGTCGAAGCCGACCGGGCAGCCGCGCTGCGGGAGTTCGCCGACCTGCTGATCGCCCACGCCCTCGCCGAGGAGGCGAAGGTGTACCCCGCCCTCAAGCGCTACAAGAAGATCGACGACGAAGAGGTGGAGCACGGCGAGGAGGAGCACGAGGAGGGCAACAAGGCGCTCCTCGAGCTCCTGGAAGTCGACGAGGTCGGCTCCGAGGAGTGGGACGAGAAGCTCGAAGAGCTCGTGCAGGCTGTCACTCACCACGCCGACGAGGAGGAGCGCACGATCCTCAACGGGGCCCGGGAGAACGCCGCCATGGAACGCCGCGAGGAACTCGGCGACGCGTTCCTGGAGGAGAGGGAGCGGCAGCTGAAGGCAGGCTGCGGCGACGTGGACAACGTGCGCCGCATCGTCCGCTCGTGACGGTGTGACAGCGGGGAAGTATTTACGCGGCCTCCCTCAGGCGCGATCATGGGCTGACGTCCGACCCGGCCCAGGCCGGTCGGACGGCCTGTGACAGCGACGGGGGAGGGCTCGCGTATGACTCAGCAGCGAACCGATGGGGCGCGACCGACCGACCCGGCCGGCGCCTATCTGGAGGCGCTCCGCGGACGGCTGGCGTCAGACGGATGCGAGGTGACCGCATCCGTCTGGCGTGACTGCCCCGTGGTGATCGGCACCCGGTCGGACCGCAAGGCGCGATGGTTCGGCACCAAGGTGGAACTGTTCGTCTTCGCCGCCGCCGCCCCCGCGGTGGACGAAGCGTCGATGGCCCAGTTCACGGGGTGGGCCATGGACTACGCGAAGAGCATCCGCAGCGGCCTGGCCGGCGCCCGCAACGCCGCGATGGTCCTGCCCGCCATGGTCAGCGGCGCCGTCCAGCCGGCCGCGCGGACCTGGGTCGCGGCGGACGCCCGGATCCTCGGGACGTCCGTGATCGGCCGGCCCCTCACGGTGGAGACCGCGGGCTCGGGGGTCAGCCGGGTCACCATGTACCGGGGCAGGGTCATGTACGGCGGGATGTTCAGCCGCCATGCCCTGGACAAGGCGGCTGTGTACTTCACCTGACGTCCCGATCCGGGCGACGATCCGGCTCGCGGACCGTCACCCGCCTCGCGGACCGTGGCCCGCGCCGCGGGTCGACTCCGGCGCGTCCAGGCGGACCGGTGCTGTGCTCACGGGGGTCATACGTGGGACAGGGCGAAGGACACGAGGAAGCCGCTCACGGTGATCAGGCCGATGGCCAGATGGGCGTCCTCGAAGGCCTCGGGGATCATCGTGTCCGCGATCATGGCGAGAATGGCCCCCGCGGCCACGGCCGTCACAGCGGCGATCACCGCGGGGGAGAAGGCTCCGACGACCGTGTAGCCGAGGACGGCCGACACCGTGCTCGCGGCGGCGATGGCTCCCCACACGCCGAAGACGTACGCGGCGCCCCGTCCGGCCTGCTTCATTCCCGCCGAACTCGACAGCCCCTCCGGTACGTTGCTGATGAACACCGCCGCCACGGTCACCAGGCTCACCGCGCCGCCGTCGAGCAGACTGACACCGATGACCGCGGACTCCGGCACCCCGTCGAGCAGCGCGCCCAACGCGAGCGCCGCCCCGGAACCGCCCTGCTCCGCCTCCGACGGCTGCGCCTTGGTCCGCTCGGCGCCCGAGCGCTTGCGGTGCCGGGCGCCCCGGCGGGCCAGCCACACGTTGCCTCCGGTGTAGGCCATGGCCCCGATGAGTGTGCCGAGGACGGTGGGAGCGAGCCCCGCCTCGTCGTAGGCCTCCCCGACCAGTTCGAAGGAGACCGCCGAGATCAGCACTCCGGCGCCGAAGGCCATCACGGTGGCGATCACCTTCTGCGGCACCCGAAGCCCGTACCCCAGCGCCGCCCCCAGCAGCAGCGCCGAGCCCGCCACGAGTCCCCACAGTCCTGCCTGCACTGCTTGCGTCATGTCATCGCGTCTACCCCACGTCGGTGTGGATCAACGAAGAACGAAGGCCCGCCCGCACGAGTGGCCGACCGGGCCCACACCCTCGGACGGGCCGTGCGACAGCCACCCTCGTCACCTGCTCGGGTACACGACGCGCCGCGACCGGCGCAATAGTCGGATAACCCCGGCGTCGGCGGGGTAGAACGGAGCCGGGTGCCTCCCGCTCACGGGCAGGCCCCGTACACGGACCAGCCGGGACCCCCGGCGAGAACTGAAGGACAAGCAGCATGGCCAGCGGCACCGTGAAGTGGTTCAACTCCGAGAAGGGCTTCGGATTCATCGCCCAGGACGGCGGCGGACCGGATGTCTTCGCCCACTACTCCAACATCTCCGGCAACGGCTACCGGGAACTGGTGGAGGGAGAGCCGGTCACGTTCGACGTGACCCAGGGCCAGAAGGGACCTCAGGCCGAGAACATCGTCCGCGGCTGACACCGCGGCACGGCCCCGCACCGCCCCGCCGTCGCCACCGTGTAGAGTGGCATCACCGACGCGGGGTGGAGCAGCTCGGTAGCTCGCTGGGCTCATAACCCAGAGGTCGCAGGTTCAAATCCTGTCCCCGCTACGAGAAGAAGGGGCCCGGCTCACCGCCGGGCCCCTTCGCCTTTGCGTCATGGGCGTCCGTGATCCGCGCGACTGCGGGAGGGGCGGCGCCGGGTACGCCGACGGCTCCCACCCCGCGAGCAGGGGGGAGCCGGTCACGCGCCAGGGGCGCGTACGTCATCGGCAGGTCATGCGTGGCGATGCGAGTGACGGTTGCCGGTGACGAGGCGGTAGAGGGCGAGCAGGATGAAGGAGCCGACGATCGCGGCGATCCAGGTGGAGAGGTCGAAGAACCCGTCGATGGAGTCGACGCCGAAGATCACCTTGCCGAGCCAGCCGCCCAGCAGTCCGCCGACGATGCCGATGAGCATGGTGACGATGATGCCGCCGGGGTCCTTGCCCGGCATCAAGGCCTTGGCTATGGCGCCGGCGAGCAGGCCGATGACAATCCACGCGATGATGCCCATGATGCGTCTCCGCTTCCTCGTATAAGGACAGTGTTAGCTTCTCGTGTGCACCGTCCGCGCCCGAACAAACGTCTCTGTGCGGATTCCTCGTGAGGGTCTTTCACTCGCCCCGTCGGCGTCCCTGGGCCGATCGGCCCAGACGCGGCGCGCCTCGTCCACACGCGTGGGTGTCCGTGCAGGATCGGTGAAGCGGCGGCCCCGGGACGGGCCGCCGCCCGGCACCGCCCATCGCGCGTAAAGAGGCCCGGCCATGAAACCGTTCGACTTCCCGCCGCTTCGGCCCCTCGCCGGCCGGGCTCCGAGACTCGACAGGGCCTGCGCCCCCGGCGTCACACCGATCGCGACGTGAGCGCCGCCGAGAGCGGGGACACGCCGCACGGCGGACGCTACGGCGAGAGCGTCTTCCGCCCCGAACAGGCCGGCGAGGACGAGCGCATCGACTTCGGCGCGCTCGCCTACGACGACATCACCATGGCGCGGCTGCGGGCGCTCGGCGTCGGCCCGGGGTGGGACTGCCTCGACGTGGGCGCCGGCACGGGCACGGTCTCCCGCCGGCTGCTGGAGGAGGCCGGGGTGGCGAGCGTGCTCGCGGTGGACCGGGACGTGCGCTTCCTCGAGGCGCGTCGCATTCCCGGACTCCGTGTGCTGGAGGCCGACGTCACCGCCCCGGTTTCCGCGCCCGGCCGGTTCCGGCTCGTCCATGCCCGGTTCGTGCTGATGCATCTGCCCGAGCACGAGCGACTGATCTGTGCGCTGGCCGAACTCGTCGCACCCGGCGGCGTGCTGGTGCTCAGTGACGCGGTCGACCTGACGAACGAGCGGACGCCCGCCACCCCGTACAGCGCGGCGATGCGGGCGATGTGGGAGGGGCTGCGGGCCACCATCGGCACCGATGTCTCCTGGGTGCCGTCCTACCCGCACCTGTTGCGCGACGCGGGGCTCGTGTCCGTCGCCGCCGAGGTCCATGTGCCGCCGCTGCTGCCGGGCGGTCCGCTCAGCAGCTTCTGGGCGGACACGTGGGAGCGGAGCAGGGCGACGATGCTGGCCACCGGCCTGGTCGACGACGCGGGCATCGACGCGGCGGTGCGGTACCTGGGCTCCGAGGAATGCGCCGCTCTGTCGGCCGGCATGCTGACCGCGTGGGGACACAGACCCGAGGCGGCCTCGCCCTGACCGTCCCGGCCACGGCACGGGCCGGATCTAACTCGGGGCCTCGGGAGCATCGCGCAGCGCCTGGTACACCGACCACACGACGGCCACCAGCGGTACGGCGACCACGGCGCCGATGACCCCCGCCGCGACCGCTCCGCCGACGACCGCCAGTGCGACCACCACCGGATGCAGCCGGACGGCCCAGCTCATCACGATGGGATGCAGCAGATGGCCCTCGATCTGACCGATGACCACGATCAGGGCCACGACCAGCAGCGCGATGAGGGGCCCCTTCGCCGCCAGGGCGACGACGGCCGCGACCGCAAGGGCGATCGGCGAGCCGATCAGCGGAATGAACGCGGCCAGGAACTCCAGCAAGGCCAACGGGAGGGCCAGCGGCACACCGAGGGCGAACAGCGCGATGCCCACGAGGACCGCGTTGATCACGGCCACCAGCAGGATGCCGTGGGTGTAGCCGGTGAACGTCCGCCAGGCGGCGTGGCCCGTGACGGTGAACCGCCGCCGTGCGTCGTCGGGCAGCTGGTCGCACACCCACTGCCACTGCCGGTCGCCGGAGTGTGTGAAGAAGACCGCGCAGAACAGGGCCAGGGCGAGCACGGTCAGCACCTCGACCAGGCGGCTCGCCCCGCTGAGCGCCGTACTGATGAGGGTGGAGCGGTGACTCGACAGGAGATCGCCGATCCGGGACTGGAGATCGTCGAACGCGTTCGGGGGAAGCCGGAAGGGAGCGTCCTCCAGCTGCCGCTCGATCCGGTCGATGCCCGCCACGAACTCCTTCTCCAGCCCGCTTCGCTGATCGGCCGCGGTCTCGCCGACCAGCGCCAGCACGCCGAGGACGAGGACGATTCCGCCGATGAGCGCCGTGGCCACCGCGAGCGGCCGGGGCATGAGCCGGGCGAGGAGGCCGACCACCGGGCGGAGTACGGCGGTGATGACGAGGCCGAGGAAGACGGCGACGGCGATCCGGTGAAACTGTCCGAGCACGGAGAAGGCGACGCGGACGACGACGCCGACGGCGATGATCCTCCATGCGTACGCGGCCGCGGTCCGCAGCAGACCCGGAACGCGCGGCCCTTCGCCGCTGCGCCGCTCCGGCGGCGCAGCGGGCTGATCAGGGGGTGTGGACATCTCATGCCCGTACCACGCGTCGGCTGCCGGATCGCGGGGCCGCCCCGGAGTTCCCCCGAAGGCCGTACGGCCGGGTGGCAGGGCCGGCCGGCCGACCCCGATCGGGTGTTCCGCGGTGACCGGCCGGGCGGCGACGCGGAGCCCGCCGGCGCCGATCGCGTCGTGAACGGCCGGCGAGACCGGCGTCCGGGCGGCGGCGGTCGCGGGCGTTGGTAGCGTCGGCCTGTGCCGTGCCGGCCGGTACGGTGTGCCGCTCGACCGAGAGAGACCTCATGTCCCCGACGATCCGCAGGGCCGTGATCCCCGCCGCCGGACTGGGCTCCCGTCTGCTGCCCCTGACGAAGGCGATTCCCAAGGAGATGCTCCCGGTCGGCGACAAGCCGGTCATCGAGCACACCGTGCGCGAGCTGGTGGACTCCGGGATCACCGACATCACCATCGTCGTCTCCGGCGGCAAGAGCCTCATCCAGGACCACTTCCGGCCCAACCCCGCCCTCGTCGCCCAGCTTCGCGCGGACGGCAAGACGGCCTACGCGGACGCCGTGGAGGAGGTCGCCGAGCTGGCCCGGCAGGGCCACATCACCTACCTCGACCAGCAAGGCCCGTACGGCAACGGCACCCCTGTCCTCAACGCCGCCCGTGCCTTCGGCGACGAGCCCGTCCTGGTGCTGTGGCCCGACGACGTCTTCGTGGCGGAGGTGCCCCGCGCCCAACAGCTGATCCGCGCCTACGAACTGACGGGGTGTCCGGTCCTGGCCCTGCTGCCGATGGACCCGGGCGACTCGCAGCGATACGGCGTGCCCATCGTCAAGGAGGACCTCGGCGGAGGCACTCTGCGCATCACCGGCCTGGTCGAGAAGCCCCGGCCGGCCGACGCCCCGTCGTCGTACGCGGCCATCGGCGGCTACGTCGTCACCCCCGGGATCATCGACGAACTGCGGGAGCAGACGCGCCGCTGGTACGAGCACCGGACGGGCGAGGTCTACCTGACCGACGCGATCAACGCCTACGCCGCCACCCGCGCGGTGTACGGGCAGGTCATCCAGGGGCGTTGGTACGACACCGGCAACCCGGCCGACTACCTCGTCGCGCAGATGGCGTTCGCGCTCGCCCACCCCGAGTACGGGCCGGTCCTGCGGGGCCTGGTCGCCGGACTAGACGCCGACCGCGCCGCCGGCCACGGACCGGAGACGGACTCCTGATCCGCGGCTTCCCGCCCGGGGCCGCCCGCTCGCAGCGAGCGGCCCGAGGCCGGCCGGCCGGGCAGACCGGCGATCAGGCGGTGAGCGCCTGTTCGACGCTGCTGTGGCAGGAGAGCACCGCGTCGAGGCCGACGAGCTGGACGACCCGCGCCACCGATTCCTGGGCGGCGGCCAGGCGCAGCCACCCGTCGGCGGCACTCACGTGCTGGTGTACCTGGACGAACACGTTGATGCCGCTGGAGTCCAGGAAGGTCACGCCGCTGAGGTCCGCCACGATCCGGTGCCCCTGATCGCCGTTCCGGGACAGCAGTGCCTCGCTCAGCGCGTCCTTGACGTCGTGGTCGATCTCGCCGCGCAGGATCACGACACGGATGTCGCCGACGCTGGCGTGTTCGACGGACAGCCGGTCGGATCGGCCCGTTTCCTGGTTGTCAGTCACCGTTTCCTCAATCGCACCTAGGCTGCCGGGGGCAGCGTCTGTGAGAGCAATTCTGCCGTACGGTGTCAGCCGCCCGCTCCCGACCGGCTGTGCCGAAGAACACGGCCCGTGACATGCATGACAACGTGGCGGGTACACGCACACCCGTGAGTGGGGAGCAGAAGGACGATGCCTGGTGGAATCGCGATCCGACGACGAGGGCGGCACGGGGTTCGGCGCCGACCTGATCGAGGCGGGGTACGCCCTGGCCGGAGGTGACGGGTGCATCGCCCAGGCTCGCCGCGATGCCGCCGACTTCCTCGCCCGGGCCCGTGACGAACGCGGTGTGGACGTCTCCTCGCGCGCGATGGACCTGACCCAGCTGGTGGTCAGCGAGCTGGTCACCAACGTCCGCAAGTACGCGCCGGGACCGGCGCTGATGCAGCTGCGCGTCGCCGGAGCCATGGTGGAGGTCGTGGTCCGGGACAGCGATCCCACCGTGCCGGCGGTGGGGGCCGCCGACCCCGGCCGGATCGGCCAGCACGGCCTCGAGATCGTCCAGGCCGTAGCCCATGACCTCGTCGTCGAGCGGCAGCCGGACGGCAAGCGCATCATCGCCCGCATCGTCCTGGCGGACCCGCCCGGCGGTGAGGCCGCGCCCCGCCGCCCCCGGTGACGACCCGCCTGGCGCACCGAGTGCGGGGATCGGCCCTCACCGACGCATCCCGCCTCCGCCACCCCCACCGCCGTCACCGCCACGGACGCGGCAGACCCGCGGCGCTCGCAGGTTGCGGTCAGTGCGGCCGCGCGAGCTGTTCCACTCGGTCGTGGAGGCGTTCGACGTGCTGTTCGGATTCCGGCTTCATCAGGACGCTGCGGAGGATGCGCGCACCGTCGACGTCCGCGGTGATCCCGGGGTGGCGGACCGTGAACGCCTCACGACCGGCCTTGAGGGTGCTCAGGAAGACCGGATCGCCGTCGTTCATCCCGGCGGTCAGTACCCGCGCGGACGCGGCGTCCACGGCGGACAGGGTGGCCGGGTCCACGGTCGGGAAGTATCCGACGATGTCCAGCTCGGGGCGCTGGTAGAGCTCCAGCGCGTCGGACCGCGAGATCAGGTCGGCCCATCGCAGTGCGGCCCGGCGGCCGGCCGCCAGCACGCGGCCGAGACCGGCGGGGGTGGGCGGGACGAGGCGGAAGGTGAGCCACAGCGCGGCGGCTGCTGCGCCCGCCCGGGAACACTCCAGGCTGATCTCGCCGAGGTGGAGCTCGGTGGAGGTGAAGTAGGTGTACGGCGAGTCGTGGAGGTAGAAGCGCCCCACCTCGGGATCGCGGAACAGGACGGCCCCGCAGCCGTAGGGCTGGAGTCCGTGCTTGTGCGGGTCGACGACGATCGAGTCGCACCGGGCGATCGCCCGCCAGGGCTCGGGCGGGAGCCCCTCGGGGCCGGTGGCGCCGGCCAGCAGGGTGAAGAAGCCCCCGTAGGCGGCGTCGACGTGGAGGCGCACGCCGTAGCGGTCTCTCAGGGCGAGCGCGCGGTCGATCGGGTCGACGGCGCCGAGGCCGGTGGTCCCCGCGGTGAGGACGACGGTGCCGACGTCGCCGCCGCGAAGGACGTCCTCCAGGGCGTCGAGGTCCATGCGGCCCCCTTCGTCGGTGGGGACCGGGTGACCCTTCATGCCGAGGACGTGGCACATGCGGCCGTGGGTGTAGTGGGCTTCGGCGCTGTAGGCGACTCCTCGGCCGGGGTGGAGTTCCCGGGCGACGAAGAGGGCTTCGAGGTTGGCGATCGTGCCGCTGGTGGTGAGATGGCCGAGGTGGGTGTCGTATCCGAACATGGCGGCGAGCTGCGCGACGGCCTCGCGTTCCATCGCCGCGGTGGCCGGCCCGCCGTCCAGGGCGTGGTTGTTGGGGTTGATCAGCATGGTGGTGAGGTGGCCGACGACTGCGGCGGGGTGCGGGGGCTTCAGCATCTGGCCCGCGTAGTGCGGGTGGAAGAAGGGGTAGTTGTCCGTCGTCAGCCGGCCGGTGAGCTCCTCGAAGGCGGCGGCGAAGCGCTCGTCGTCGACGTGCAGGGACGGGTGCGGCTCGTAGGGGCCGTAGGTGTCGGCCCACTCCTGTATGGCGTGGGTGGCCTGGCCCAGCCAGTGCTGCAGGTTCATGGACACGTCCCTTCCCTCGGTTTCCGCGACCGCTGCGGCGTGGTGGCGCCCATCCTAGGTTTTAGCTGACTGATCAGCAATTGACTGCTCAGCAATTGAGACGTCGGTAGGTGACCAGGCAGTAAAGTCGAGGGCGTGGAGGATCTTCGCCAGGAGCCTTCGGCAGGAGAGGACGTCAACACGTGGATACGGCCGACCGACCGGGCGACGAGGCCGCCCGCGCCGCCGACAGCCCGCTGGTGCACGACTTCGGGCTGCTGATCAAGACCGCCACCCGGCTGGAGCAGCGGATCGACAGCGCCCTCAGGCGGGAGTGCGGGATCAGCCACACGATGTTCGAGGTCCTCATCAGGCTCAGTCGCCGGCCGGGCGAAGAGGTCACCCAGCGCGTGCTGGCCGACGACCTGACGCTGACCAGCAGCGGCGTCACTCGTCTGATCGACCGCATGGAAGAGGCCGCGGTGGCCCGCCGGGTGCCGTCCCCCGAGGACCGTCGCAGCGTGCTGGTCGAGGTCACCGACCACGGTCGCTCCGTCTTCCTGCGGGCGGCCGAGGTGCACGCGCAGGTCGTCGAGCGCTACTTCGTCACGCCGGTGCCCCCGGGGGACTACCCGCGACTGACCGGCTCGCTCAGCCGGATCCACCAGGCGCTGCGCGACGACTGAGGGGTGCGGGACCGGCCGCCACGGTGTCTCGGCGGTCGACGTCCAGGTGACCCGCGGCTTGGCGGGGCGGCACCGTCCCGCGGGCCCACGCCGAGCGGCTCAGGTCCGGCAGGAGCGGGCCGACGTGGCCGGGGGGGTCCCACGGCGCCGTCGCAGGCTGCCGCCGGCCAGGCGTTTCCCACGGCACGGGCAACGGGACAACCCCGGGAAACGCCTGGTCGTCCCGGGCTCCCGACGACAACGTGAGCATCGTCGACCTCCAGGGAGCGCCGTCGCACGGTGCGTCGGCCCCGGGGCTGAACTCACGTAGGGAACTGGGCCAGTGATCAGTTGGAATCGTGTTTCGTCCGCCGCGCGGCGGTCCGTCCGCGGCAGGGTCCTGTCCACGGCTGCGGCCGCGGCGCTGCTCGCCGGCGGCATGACGCTCCTCGGGCCCGCGGGCTCGGCGCAGGCCGCCGCTTCGGACTGCGAGGGCGGCAGGAACGGGTTCATCGACATCTCCGACAACGCCTACGACACCACCGCCCGCCAGGTGACGCTGTGGAGCGAGGGCATCAACATCAGCCTGCAGTACGGCAACATCCGCGGCGTCCAGCGCGGTTGGGCTCTCATCGCGGGTGACGTGCAGCCGGGCAACCAGGTGTGGCTGGACTGGACCCGGGACGGTGGCCGGACCTGGATCCAGTGCGGGCCGTTCACCTCGCGGGGCGGCGAGAACAAGACGAGCGCGGCCCAGCGCACCAGCTCGGACGCCAACTGGAAGTTCCGCGCGTGCGGTTCGACCCGGTCAGGCATTCACTGCACGGACCCGTGGTGGTAGTCCGGCCCCGGTCCGCACGCACGCCCGCACCCTCGTGCGGCTCCGCACGACCTCCGTCCGAGAACCGTGACGACGAAATCCCTCTGGAGACGCGCATGAACAAGTCACGCACCGTGCTCGCGTTCGCGACGGCCGCCCTCGTGGTGGCGCTGGGCAGTCCCGCCGTCGCCGCCCCTGCCCCCGTCGCCGGCAAGGGCGCCGGGCCCGCCCACTGCGTCCTCGTCCTCGACGGGATGAAGGCCGGCGAGAGCACCTCCCACGTCAGCCTGCACCAGTGCTTCAACGGTCCCGACGCCTTTGCCCGGGCCACGGCGGCCGTACCGCGAGCGGCGGCGCAGACGGAGCTGATGACCTGGGCCGAGGACGCCGACTGGGGCGGCGCGTACACGAAGGTCTACGGCAACGCCGGGCCCTGCGACGCGGCCGGCTACAGCTTCAGCCCGAACAGCTGGTGGTCGACGCACCTGTCGTCGCTCCTCGTGGACGGTGGATGCACCAAGGCCTTCCTCAGCGGCCCGAGGGGCAACGGCACGTTCGGCCGCTCCGTGTCCTACGTCGGCGACACGCTCAACGACGCGGTGACGTACGTCAAGATCTGGCGCGGCTGACCGGGCCGGCACGAGGCGGAGCCGGTCGGATCGGGGGTTTCCCGGCCGTCGCGCCAAGAGGCAACGGGAAACCCCTGGCCCCGGCCGCCCGCCGAGGCGACCGTGAGGCCTGTCCCGTCCCTGAGCCACACGGGGGCCTGATCGGGGGGATGCACCAACGACACCTGGTCGTACCTGCCCGAGTACCAGGGCTGGGTCAGCAACATCTACATGCAGGGCGACGCATGGCTGGACGGCGTCCGGAACTGCGTTGTTCCGGGCATCAGTTGATCGGCCCCGTCGGCTGATCCCACATCCACCGCCCCGGTAGGCAGGCTCACGGGGGGCCCGCGTACCGGGGCGGTTTCCCGAACCGGCCGGAATCCTCATCTGCCGCACATCGACCGGTCTTTGTGACACTCGTCACTTCCCGTCATGCCTCAGATCCCCCGTTCCCGTCCGGGCTTACCATCCCCCAGACACACGGTCGCCGACCTGACCAGTCGGCGTCAGAAACGGCGCTCCGCGCGCCGTTGGCCTCGGGGGCACACCACTCATGGACCACAAGGACGGCGGGTCGGCCCACCCGCCGACCGCCGCTCGACGGCGGCCGCAGCACCCGTCGTTCGGCGTCGCGCTCCGCGAACTGCGCCTGGAACGCGGCCTGTCACTGGCCGACCTGGCGCGGATCACGCACTACAGCAAGGGCTATCTGAGCAAGATCGAGAACGGCAGGAAGCCGGTCAACGGCGATGTCGCGCGATTGTGCGACGACGCTCTGGCGGCCGACGGCGCCCTGCTCGCCCTGCTGCCGCCGGCCCTGCGCGAGGGGCCGTCGGGGCAGGGCGACGGCGAGAGCTGTCCGTACCCGGGCCTGTCGGCCTTCGGTCCGCGGGACGCCGGGCGGTTCTTCGGCCGGGAACAGGCGGTCGTCGCGCTCCTCCAGCGCCTCGCCCAGCGGTTCGGCAAGGGGCCCGTGGCCGTCGTCGCGCTCTCCGGGTCGGGCAAGTCCTCGTTGCTGGGTGCGGGCCTCGTCCCCGCTCTCGCGGACGGCGGGCTCGGCGCCGGTCCCGACGGGCCGCTCCCCGTAGACGTCGACGCAGACCGCGTGCCGCACGCCTCCGCACCCGCAGACGGCGCAGTCGCAGCCGCCGCAGCCGCCGGTGCCGGCGCCGTGGCGGACGCCCCGATCGTCATGTGCACCCCCACGGCACGTCCGCTGCCCGCTCTCCTGCACGCGCTGCGCGCCGCACTGCCCGCCGGAGTGCTCGACCACCTGTACGACGACGGCCCGCCCGGCGAACGGGCCGACCGGCTCGTCGCGGCCCTGCGTTCCTGGGCCGTCGCCGCGCGGCGACCCCGAGGCTGTGTCGTCATCGTCGACCAGTTCGAGGAGGTCTTCACCCTCTGCGACGACGAGACGGAACGCGGAGCCTACGTCGCGGCGCTCGCCGCACTCGCCGGCGGCGGCGACGACGGACCCGATGCGGGCGGACCGGCGTTCACCGTGGTTCTGGGTGTGCGCGCCGACGTCACCGGACGCTGCCTCGAGTACCCGCCGCTGGTCCCGGTCGTCAGCGACGGGCTGTTCGCGCTGGGCGCGATGACCACCGACGAACTGCGGGAGTGCATCGTCCGTCCGGCCATCGCGACGGGCACCTCCCTGGAGCCGGGACTCGTCGAACTGCTGCTGCGCGACCTGGGCGCGGCCGACACTCCGGACCCCGGGGGCAGCGGCCCGGACCCGGCCGTCCCGATCGGGCGGCCCGGCGCCCTCCCGTTGCTCGGACACGCCCTGCGGGAGACCTGGCAGCGGCGCACCGACTCCACCATGACCGTGGCCGGTTACCTGGCGACGGGCGGGATCCACGGCTCCGTCGCCACCGCGGCCGAGGACCTCTTCGCCGCCCTGTCACCGGTCCGGCAGGACGTCGCCCGCCGGCTGCTGCTGCGGCTGGTGCGCGTCGGCGAGGACAACGAGGCCTCCCGGCGGCCGCGCACCACGTCCGAACTGCTCGACGGGCTGCGGGACCCGGCCGCCGCGCGCGCCACGCTCGACGCACTGGTGACGGCCCGTCTGCTGACGGTGGACGCCGACCGCGTCGAGATCGTGCACGAGGCCCTGCTGCGGGCGTGGCCCAGACTGCGCACCTGGGTCAGGACGACGCGCGCCGATCTGCTCCTGCACCAGCAACTGGGCGCAGCCGCCCGCGAATGGGACCGCGAGAACCGCGACCCGAGTCTGCTCTACCGCGGCGCCCGGCTGACGGCCGCCCGGGAATGGGCAGCCGGTCCCAGCGGCCGGGACAGCGTGCCGACGCCCGTGGAGGCCGACTTCCTGCGCGCCTCCGACCACGAGGAGGACCTGCGCCGCCGCCTGGCGCGACGCCGGGTGCGCCAGCAACGGACGGGGGTCGTCGTGCTGACCGTCCTGCTCGCCCTGGCCCTCCTGGCCGGCGCGACGGTCTTCGAGCAGCGCACCTCCGCGGACGAACAGCGCAGGACGGCGCTGTCACAGGCCATGGCGGCCAGTTCCGCCCAACTCGCGTTCGGGCGGCCGGAGGCCTCGATGCTGCTGGCGGAGTCCGCCTATCGCACCTCGCGGACCACGGAGGCGCGCAGTGCCCTGCTCAGCACGCAGGCCAACGCCTTCGCGGGCCGGCTCACCGGCCATCACGGAGCGGTGAACAGCGTCGTCTTCGGCCCCGGCCGGCGGCTGCTGGCCTCGGCGAGTTCCGACGGCACCGTGCGGCTGTGGGACGTCGCCGCCCGACGGGCCGTGGGGGAGCTCGCCGGTCATCACGGGCCCGTGCGGTCCGTGTCCTTCTCGCCGGACGGGCGCACCCTGGCCTCGGCCAGTTCGGACGCGACGATCCGGCTCTGGTCGGTCTCCGACCGGCGCCAGATCGCCGTCCTGACGGGGCACCGCGGCCCCGTCCGCGCCGTGAGCTTCTCACCCGACGGCCGCACGGTGGCCTCCGCCGGCCAGGACGGCACCGTGCGCCTGTGGGACACCCGGACCCACCGTGAGACCGGGCGGCTTCCCGGGCACTCGGGCGACGTGCTCGCGCTGGCGTACGCTCCCGACGGCTCCCGCCTGGCGAGCGCGGGCTCCGACCGCACCGTACGGCTGTGGAATCCGCACACCCTCCGCGACGTCGGCGTCCTGAGCGGTCACAGCGGCGATGTCCTCGCCGTGGCGTTCAGCCCCGACGGCCGGGTGCTCGCCACCGGCGGCGCCGACCGCACCGTACGGCTGTGGGACCCCGCCACCCACCGGCAGACGGGCCTTCTCGCGGGGCACGACGACGACGTGAACGGCCTCGCCTTCGGCCCCGGCGGCCACACGGTGGTCTCCGCGGGGGGCGACGGCACGATCGTCCGCTGGGACGTCCACACCCGCCGCGCGGTCGACTCCTTCTCGGGGCACACGGACTACGTGATGGCCGTCGCCGTCGCGGAGAAGGGCGACCTGCTGGCCACCGCCGGCTTCGACGGAACCGTGGCCCTGTGGGATCTCACCGGCCACACACTCAGCGCCTACCCGGTCGGCGAACTGTGGAAGGCCGCCTTCAGCCCCGACGGCCGGATGCTCGCCTCCGCGGCGACGGACGGCGCCCTGCGGCTCTGGGACGTGGCGCGCCGCACCCTCGTCCGGACCCTGACCGGCCACAGCGGCGCGGCCTACGCCGTGGCGTTCAGTCCGGACGGCCGATGGCTCGCCTCGGCCGGCGCCGACCACACCGTGCGGCTGTGGCCCGTCGCCGCCGACGGGGGCGCCCCGATCGTGCTCGGCGGTCACACCCGTGCCGTGTTCGACGTGGCGTTCAGTCCGGACGGCCGATGGCTCGCCTCCGCCTCGGCCGACCGCACCCTACGGCTGTGGAGGATGTCGTCCACGGGCGGTCCGGCGGGGACGCGGGCCACGGTGCTCACCGGGCACACCGACTTCGTGAACTGCCTGGCCTTCAGCGCCGACAGCGCCACTCTCGTGAGCGGCAGCGACGACCTCACCCTGCGGCTCTGGAACGTCTCGCGCGGCAGTCTCACCACCGTCCTCACCGCGAAGGGCGGCTCGGTGCGCGCCGTGGCGTTCGCCCCCGGCGGGCGCTCCCTCGCCAGCTCGGGCAACGACGGCGTCATCCGGATGTGGGACGTGGCCGGGGCCCGGGTGACGGGGCTGCTCGGCGAGCACGTCGGCTCGGTGCGCGGGCTGGCGTTCAGCCCCGACGGGCGCTCGCTCGCCAGCAGCGGCAACGACCGCACGGTACGGCTGTGGGACCCCGCGCGGCGACGGCTCGTCGCGACCCTGACCGGGCACACCCGCGCGGTGTGGAGCGTCGCCTACGCCCCGGACGGCAGGAGGGTCGCCAGCGCAGGCAACGACGGCACCGTCCGGCTGTGGGACCTCGGCATCACCGACCGCGTGGCGGCCCTGTGCCGTGTGGTGGGCCCGGTCGACCGCGGACGATGGCGGCGGTTGCTGCCCGGGTACGCGTACTCGGGAACCTGCGCGGCCTGACCGGCCGGGCCGGGAGCGGTCCCCCTGACCGCGGCCCCGAAGCCCCGCAGCGCCGCCGCCCCGCAGCCGTGAAGCCCTGCCGCCGTGGAACGGTGATGCCCGTCGTCACGCGGCCGACTGCCTGACGGCCGCGCGACGACGGCAGGCTCCCGGGCCCTGACGGCCGTGGTGCCGGCGGGGTTCCGTGCGCCGGCGCCGGAGCGGGCACGGCCGGACGTCGTGTCAGACGGCGGGCGAGGCCTGGGGCGGGGTCGGGGTCTCGGCCTCGGTGGCGGAGGCCTCGACGGGCCGTTTCTCGTTCCGCCAGGACGCCGCCCAGGCGAGCACCGCGCCGCCCACCGCATAGGCGCAGAGCACCCACACCGCCGTGGTGACGGCGTGTCCCGAGAAGTACACCGTGTTGCGGACCAGGGTGGTGCCGGCTCCCGGAGGCAGGATCTGGCCGATCGCGCTCCAGAACGCGGGGAGCAGCGGCGCAGGGTAGACGCCGCCGGAACTCGGGTTGCCCAGCACGACGAAGAGCAGGATGACCAGGCCGGTGCCCGCGAGACCCAGCAGGGTCTGCAGTGCGAGCGCGGTCGCCGCCGAGGCGAGGACGACCAGCGTGCCGATGCCGCTCAGAGCCCAGAAGTGGCCCCCGAGCGCGTCGAAGACGGGCCCCACGACGACCGCTCCGGCAATCCCCGACGTGACCGCGTACAGCATGAGCACGGCGAGTCGGATCAGGGTGCGCTGTCGGTTGGCAGGGCGTGCGCCCGCCGCCATGCCCATGATCGTCGCGGTCAGATAGCCGCCGATCACCCAGCCGAGCACGAGGTAGAAGGACGTCATCCCGCGCCCGTCCCCGGTGTTGGGGGGCCGTATGTCGGTGACGGTGATCTGCCGCTTCTGCCCGGCCTCGATCTTCTGGGCGATCTGGGTGGCGGTCTGCGACACCGACGGCCCGCCCGCCGAGGCGACCAGGAGGGTGTCCTCGGTGCCGGTCGGGTCGAAGAGGAAGGCGGCGTCGGCCTTCCTGGTGAGGACCCACTGCCGGGCGGCGGCGGTGCTCGGGGCCGCGGTCGCCTCGACCGGGTCGCCGGCGAGCGCGTTGAGCTGGGCGACGATCTTCGCGGACGCCTGCTGCGGGGCGGCGACCGCCACGGGTATCCGGTGCGGCGTGGGGGAGTGGAAGGCGCCGACGTAGGACACGACGAAGGCGAGCTGGACGAGCAGGCCGCCGAGCACGAGGCCGAAGGCCCGCAGGGTGACGGCGTCCTTGAACTCGGCAGCGAAACCGGATGACTTGGGCTCGCGCTCGGCGGATGATCCGCCCGGAGCGGGGGTGGAGGGTGCGTTCACGGGCGCATGATCCCACAGCCGGGTGAATCCCCCGCTCCGCTTCACCGGGACCGGCAAGGCGCTCACGCCGCGCCCTGCTGACTCGCCTTCCTGCGGCGTCGACTCCTGTTCGCCCCTCTCCGCTGCACTCACCCCCGCGAGCCTGATCCGGGTGTGGGTCACGCGTGCCGGCGTGTCACCCCTTGCCGATCAGGTCCGCCGGGAACGCCCCCGCCGCCAGCGCGGCCCGGGCGAAAGCCGTGCCGAGCACCGTCAGCCGTGCCACGCCCTCCGCACCGAGATGCTCGTACGGGGCCTGGTCCAGGCGGTCCGTCTCCTGCTCGATGTCCTCGCGGAGGGCGACGCCGCGCTCGGTGAGCTCCCCGTCGCGGTCCAGGATCCCGCGGGCCCGCAGTCGGTCGGCCGCCGCGCTCCAGTCGTCCGGGCTCCAGCCGCGGCTGTTCGACACCCACGTCGGGGTCATGCCCCTGCCCGTGGCGGTGTGGGTGACCGTGGCCTCCAGGCCGTCCAGACCGGCGGACATCAGGACCGCCAGGTGCCCGTCGCCGCGGTGCTCGCGCAGCAGTGTCGCCGCGTGCCAGTACGCGAGGTGCGGCTCGTCGGGAACGGGAAGGTCGGCGTGCGCCGAGTACAGCGGCCGGGCGCCACGCCCTCCGGCCTCGGCCGCGCGCAGCGCGAGCCGCGCGGCCTCCGCCATCTCCGCGGACCCCAGGGCCTCCTCGCCCAGCAGCCGCCGCAGCATCGCGTCGACGGCACGCAGGCGAGCCGCGAGGATCTCCGCGGGGGCGGCGACCGACCACACCGCCGGCACGTGACGGGCCACGACTTCGTGCTTGTAGTTGTAGAAGGCCGCCGTCACCGCACCGGCCCCGACGGGCCCGAGCGCGGCCGCGCGCGCGGCGAAGTTCACGGCCCGGGGATGCGTGATGCCGAGAGCGCCCAACTCCCGTCCGAGTTCGGGCGAGAAGTAGTGTGCCGCGTGCAGCGAGTTGAGCGGTGACTGGCAGCGGCGGCCGGCTCGCGGTTCGAGGGTGGCAGTAGTCATGCCCGGCACGCTACCGACCGGTCGTTATGCGTCCGCCGCCGGGGGCCGGGCCGAAGGGGCGGCGACCCTCGCCGGCAGGGTCGGACAGGGGTGGTAACGAGTGTTACCATGCGTGTATGGCGAAGACGCAGCTGGGTGCGCGCGTGGACGAGGACGTGGCGGAACTCGCGAGGAAGCGCGCCGCTGATCTGGGGCTGAGCGTGGGGGACTACCTCGCCCGGCTCGTCCAGGACGACGCCAGCGGTCTGCGGGCCCGTGCGGTGGACGCGGCTGCCCGCTTCCTGGCCGAGCACCAGTCGGTCTTCGACGACGCCGAGGACGCCGAGCACGCGGCCCGGCGTCCGTCTCCCGGAGCGCGCGCCGCCTGATGGACCTGCACATCGACGTTCCGTGGATTCTGCAGGTCGCCGAGGCCGCCGGCGCGGACGATCCGGCCCCCGACGACTACGGCGTCCCCGTCTCCGCGGTGGCCCGGCACCGGGCCGAACTGTTCGAACGACCCCTCTACGACGGCCATTACGCCAAGGCCGCCGCGCTGGTGCACACGCTGGGCCGGTGCCGCTGGCTGGAGCGCTCCAACATGGCGGTGGCCGCCGCCACCGGCGTCATGTACCTCGAGGCCGCCGGCATCCCCGTCAAACCCGCCCGCGAGGACGCCGTCGCCCTCAAGGACCTGCTCCTCGACCCCGCCTGCACCGCCGGAAGGATCGCCGCGCTGCTGCGGACCTGGCCGACCGCCACCTGAGCCTCGGGCGTCACTCGGACGCGGTGATGTGGCCGCGGTCACCGCATGAGCTGTGTGAAAGGGGGCAGCAGCCTCTATACGCACAGAAGTCACCCAGTGCCCAACGCTGCGCACGGGTCGCTCACGCACGACGGGTAAGGAACTGCAGTGGCTGACGTACAGACCGACGGGCAGCGCGAACCATCAAGGTCCGGGGAACTCCATACGGCAGGTCTGCCCGCCCAGGTCCGCCAGGACCTGACGCGCAGGCTGAAGCGGAACAAGCGTCCCTTCCGCGACGAGGACGTGCAGGTCGTCGAACCCCCCCTGCTGCGGCGAGCGGTGGGCGCCTCGGCGCTCGGCAACTGCATGGAGTGGTTCGACTTCGGCGTCTACAGCTACCTCGCGGCCACCATCGGCAAGGTCTTCTTCCCCGGGGCGTCGCCCGCGGCGCAGGTCATATCGTCCTTCGCCACCTTCGCGGCGGCGTTCGTCGTACGCCCCCTGGGCGGCCTGGTCTTCGGCCCGCTCGGAGACCGCCTCGGCCGGCAGAAGGTGCTCGCCACCACCATGATCATGATGGCGGTCGGCACGTTCGCCATCGGCCTCATCCCCAGCTACGCCACGATCGGCATCGCCGCGCCCGTCCTGCTGCTGCTCGCCCGCATGCTGCAGGGGTTCTCCACCGGCGGCGAGTACGGGGGCGCGACCACCTTCGTCGCCGAGTACTCGCCCGACCGCCGTCGAGGCTTCCTCTCCAGCTGGCTCGACTTCGGCACCTTCGTCGGCTACGCGCTCGGTTCCGCTCTGGTCACCGCACTGAACCTCGCCCTCAGCGACGCGCAGATGCTCTCCTGGGGCTGGCGCATCCCCTTCCTGATCGCGGGCCCGCTCGGGGTGATCGGTCTCTACATGCGGCTCAAGCTGGAGGAGTCGCCCGCCTTCCAGCAGCAACTCGACGAACACGAGCAGAGCCTCGCCAAGGAGTCGGCGGGCACCGAGTTCAAGACCATCGTCAAGGACCACTGGCGCGGCCTGCTCATCTGCACGGGCCTGGTACTGCTCTACAACGTCACCAACTACATGGTCACGGGCTTCCTGCCCACCTACCAGACGGAGACCCTCGGCCGCTCCAGCACGTCCGCGGACGTCCTCGTACTGACCGGCATGGTCTGGATCGTGCTGCTGATCACCTTCCTCGGCCGGCTCAGCGACCACGTCGGCCGACGCCCCCTGTACGGCTACGCGGCGGCGGGCATGATCGTCCTCGCCGTTCCCTCCTTCCTGCTGATCAAGATGGACGGGACCTGGCCGCCGGTCTTCGGGGTGCTGATCCTCTCCACCCTGCTGGCGTGCTTCGCCGCGCCGAGCGCCGCGACGCTGCCCGCGCTGTTCCCGACGGCCGTCCGCTACGCCGCGATGGGCATCGGCTTCAACTTCGCGGTCGCGGCGTTCGGCGGCACCACCCCGCTGGTCACCGAGGCGCTGGTGAGCCTCACCGGAAACGACATGATGCCCGCCTTCTACCTCATGGCGGCCGGCGTCATCGGGCTGATCACGGTGCGCTTCCTGCCCGAGAGCGCCCAGGTGTCCCTGCACGGCTCCCAGCCCATGGTGGGATCCAAGAAGGAACGCCGCGAACTCATCGCCACCTCGCAGGAGCTGTACCGCGTCGGCCGGGAGACGGCCGGCCGGCGCTGATCCTCCCGGAGACCCTCCCGGAGACGGGCGCGCCGTCAGAACCAGTGCAGGCAGTGCGGGGAGCGGTCGGCGCGGAACAGGGCGTCGGCGAGGGCGGCCACGCCCGACGTGCGGGCCCGGATGTGCCCGGCACGCACCAGCGTGCTCGGGGCGGTGCCGCCGAGGTAGACGGAGCCCAGGTCGCTCACGTCCAGGGACAGGTCGGGCTCCCGGTCCGTGGGGACGCAGTCGGCCTTGCCGTTCTCTACGGTCAGCAGGTAGCGGCCGCGCTCGCCGAGGAAGGGGTCGTCGACGTCCAGCACGAGCTCGCCGTCCATGAACCAGCCGCGCGCGGTCAGCGCACGCGGGACGTCCAGCAGCCGCACCCAGAGCCAGTCGGTGTCGTCGCTGACCCGGCCCGCGCGGAAGTCCGAGAACTGCCAGCGCAGCGGGTGCCCGGGCGGGAAGTGCTTGAACACCACCTCGGAGACCAGGTCGTGTCCGAGCGCGAACCGGGCCAGGTCCGTGAAGACCGCGTCGTCCACGGCGATGATCTCGTCGACCGTCAGGGTCTGGGAGTCGTCGACCGCATAGCTCGCGTACCCGTCCGGGACGCCGTCGGCGTCCCGGTGGACGGCGACATGGCGCGCCGCCGGAGCGATCGGGGGCTGCCCCGCACCCAGGGCCCACCACCGGTGCGGCCGGGACAGCGCGCCGGGCTGCCCGCGGCGGTACCGGTCGTACACCTCTTCCAGGATCTCGCGGCACTCGGCACTTCGCAGCACCTCGAGCGAGCCGGTGTCCGGACCGGCCGGTGCGCCGGTCACCGGACCGTCGGCCGTTGCACGCGCCCGCGGGAGGGCGAGCGCGCCCCGGTGACGCGGCACGGTCAACCGCTGCGTGTAGGTCGCGGGCCCGTAGCCGAACCTGCGGTAGATCAGGGCCTCGGAGGCCAGCAGTACGGAGAGGAACTCCCCTCGGCCCCGCAGCTCGGTGAGCTGATGGCGCATCATGGCGCTGAGCACGCCCTGGCGTCGGTGCGAGGGCAGGACCCCGACGGCGGTGATTCCGGCGGCCGGCACGAGGATCTCACCGGGCAGGGTGAGCTCGAAGGAGTACGCCGCGGCGGTGCCGACCGGCCGCCCGTCCGCTGTCACGGCGAGAAGGCTGCGGTCCAACTCCAGCGCCGACCACCAGACACCGCGGCCCTCGGCCGGGGTCTCCGGGAAACGCCCGAACGCGGCATGGAGCGTGTCGACGAAGACGTCGAGGTCCTGGTCGTTCGTAGGACGGATCTCCATCGCAGCCGCAGCCTCCCCGTGACGTCGACACCACGAACCATGGCGTCCCGCCACAGTGCAGCCTCCACCCATCGCCAGGTCAAGCCGATTAACGGCCGGGCGCCCGGCCCGGATCGGTACGGCGCTCAAATCCAGGTGTCGAGCCACATACGGGCGTGCCAGTCGGCGTACGGAATCGTCAGACCCGTGTAGACCGGGAAGAAGTAGATGAAGTTCCAGGCGATGAGCAGCACCAGCACGCCTGCGGCGACCGCGCCCCACGTGCGCCGCCTTTCGTCGGCGCCCGGCGCACCCATCAGCGCGCCCGCCGTCATCGCCACGGCCAGGCACAGGTACGGCACGAACACGACGGCGTAGAAGGCGAAGACCGTCCGGTCCTGGTAGAGGAACCACGGAAGGTAACCGGCCCCCACCGCGCACAGGACGGCACCCGCCCTCCAGTCGCGGCGCAGCGCCCACCGGAAGAGGAGATACACCAGCGCGCAGCAGGCCGACCACCACAGGAGCGGGGTGCCCAGAGCGAGAACCGCCTGCGAGCAGTCGGACGCCGTTGGGCAACCGTCCCGGCCGGCCTTCGGCGACTGGTAGGAGAACAGCACGGGACGGCCGAGGACCAGCCAACTCCACGGATTGGACTCGTACTTGTGGAAGGTGTCCAGTCCCACGTTGAACCGGTAGACGGCATGCTCGTAGTGCCAGAGGCTGCGCAGGGGGGCGGGTATCCACGACCACGTGCCGCCGCGGCCGTCCGCCCAGTGCCGTCCGTAGCCGTCGTCGGACAAGAACCAGCCGGTCCAGGTCACCAGATAGGTCGCCACGGCGACGGGAACGAGGGACAGCAGCGACCAGCCCAGATCCTTGCGCAGCACCGCGCGGTAGGGGCGCCGGGCCCCCGCCGTACGGCGGGCGCCGACGTCCCACAACACGGTCAGGGCGACGAAGAAGACGAGGAAGTACAGGCCGTTCCACTTCGTCGAGGCCGCCAGTCCCAGGAAGAGGCCGGCTGCCAGGCGCCACGGACGCAGGCCCGTCCCGGCCCCGGCAGCGGCGTCCTGGTCCGGTCCGGTACGGCCGTCAGGCCCCATCGGCAGGGCTGCCGCGAGCCGCGCCCGTGCCCGGTCCCGGTCGATGAGCAGGCTCGCGAAGGCCGCCAGCACGAAGAACATGACGATGAGGTCGAGCAGAGCGACACGGCTCATCACGAAGTGCAGGCCGTCCAGCGCCATCAGGACGCCGGCCAGGCATCCCAGCACCGTCGAACGGAACAGACGCCGTCCCGCGCGGCACAGCATCAGCACCGACAGCGTGCCCAGTACCGCCGTCATGAAGCGCCAGCCGAACGGATCGAGACCGAACGCCCCCTCGCCGAGGGCGATCACCCACTTGCCCGTCGGCGGATGCGCGACGAACGCGCCCCCGTCGCCGAGGGGGATCGTCTGCGGGTCGGCCAGGATCTGAGGGTCGGCGATCTTGCGGTCCGGCCAGGTGCCCTCGTAGCCGAGCCGGAGCATGGCCCACGCGTCCTTGGCGTAGTAGGTCTCGTCGAAGACGAGATCGTGCGGCCGGCCGAGGCGCCAGAAGCGGATCGCCCCGGCGAGGAGCGCGACGAGCACGGGCCCCACCCAGCCCATCGCCTTCGCGGCACGGTACGCCCGTGCGGGGCCGAGACCCAGGCGCTCCCAGACGCGCGTGCCCGGCTCCGGGAACGGCGCAACCAGACGCTCACGGACGTCGCTCCGGGGACGTGCCGCATACCCGAACCGGCGCAGACGGTCGGTCCAGTCGCTGGGCGCGGTCGTCGAGCGCGTGCCGTCGAGCATGTCGGTGACGTGGTCCTTCGAGAGTGGGCCGATGGCCACCGGCCGCTGGTCCGGCGGCGGGGCTTGGGGTGAGCCCGGAGGCTAGCAGGCCCCGCCGACGACGACCGCCTGCACCCCGAACCACCCTCCCGCCACCCGGCGTCGACGCCGGCCGGACAGGAGACGGGCGGTCGGGAGTCGGTGGACGGGAGACGGGGTGGGGGAGGACGGGTGGCTTGAGGTTGTCGGTGGGCGTCTCGGGGGTCTCGCACCCGTCGGTACGGCCCCGCACGTCTGCGGTGCGTCTCGGTGGGCACCCGAAAGGCCAGGACGACAGGGAGGACATCGTGAGCGAACACGGCGCACACCGCGTGCCGACCGCAGGCCACACCGCGGACGACGACCTGACCGGATACCAGGTGGACGCCACGGACGGTCACCTCGGCAAGGTCAGCAAGTACTCCAGGGACCTGGGCCCGCGGTTCCTCGTGGTGCACACCGGCCCGTGGGTTCTCGGCAAGGACGTGGTGCTCCCCTCGGACGCCGTCATGGGCGTGGACCACGACGCCCGCATCGTGCAGTTGTCGAGGACGAAGGCGCAGGCCAAGTCGGCGCCCGTCTTCGACGAAGCCACGCACCTGGGCGATCCGCGGCACCGCGACCAACTGGGCGGTCGGCACGGAGCCGGGCACTGACAGTCGGCCCGCACCCCTCGGCGGGTGCGGGCCGCCGGCCTAGAGGTAGGGCCGGATGGCCACCGTGACCGCCATGTCGAAGGCGTTCGCTCCCGCCGGGGACGGCAGTCCCAGGACCCGGTCGAGCACGCGGCTCAGGGGGCCGCACCCGCTGGTGCGCGGCGCGGCGAACTCCGCGTCCCGGGTGCCGAAGGAGACGATCAGGGGATCCTTGGACACCACCCGGGTGGGCTCGGTGTCCTTGAGTATCAGATGGACCGCGCCCTGGCCGCCGCCCACCGAGCAGCCCGACGCCGGCAGGACCGGCCGTCCGTGCGCCGGGCCCACGGCGAATCTGATGTCGAACTCGCCGCGCCGGGTGCTGTCGGACAGGAAGTCCGAGTAGCCGCCGTACTGCGGAGTCAGGGCCAACGCGGTGCCTCGGACCCGGACGGGCGCTGCGGTCATCTCCCCGAAGACCTGGCGGAATTCACCGTTCACACGACCCTCGGCGAAGGTGATCTTCAGGGGTTCGGCGATCGGCTCGTCGACGGCGCCCATGCGGAGATGTCCCGTGGCGTGCATGACCTCGCAGCGCCAGGTGCCCGGGTCCGCGCCTGCGGGCAGTTCGTCGACGGTCGGGCAGGCGGAGAAGTCGAACTCGGGCAGGGCCGCAGCCCCTTCGGCAGCGTGTGCGGGGGCGCCGCCCAGGGCGAGACCGGCAAGCAGCGCCCCCGCGACGGCACTGGTGAAGCGACGGGCTGCGCGATTCAAGGTCACTCGGTTCGGCGTCATGACCCCAGCATTGCAGAGATTTCTCTGCAGAGAAAGGTCTGCAGAGAAATCTCTGTCGTGTGGATAGAATGCCGCCATGACGGAAGAGCACAGAGCACAAGCCGCCGGGCGCCGCACGGTCGACAGCCCGGAGGTGCTCAAGGCCCTCTCGCACCCCCTGCGCCTGCGGATCCTGCGCCACCTCGGAACATCGGGTCCGGCCACCTCGACCACGCTGGCCGCCGCCCTCGGCGAGAACACCGGAACCCTCAGCTACCACCTGCGCATGCTGGAGCGCAGCGGCCTCATCGAGGACATCCCCGAGCGGTCCACCGGGCGTGAGCGCTGGTGGCGCGGGGTGCGCGGCCTCGACATCCGCAGACCGCCGCAGGGTGAGCTGACGGAGGTCGAGCGTGCCATGGCGGCCGAGCTGGACCGGCTGAGGATGGAGGAGGACGTCGAACTCGCCCGGCAGTTCACCGCCGGGCAGGCGGAGTCCCAGGGTTGGATGCGGGGTTCACGCAGTCTGACCCATCTCACGAAGGGTGAGCTGGACGCGTTCCATGACGACTATCTGGCCTTGCTCGCACGCTATGCCCGCGGGCCCGAGGACGCGCCGGACGACGCGCGACCCGTACTCCTCCGCTGGTTCGGCCTGCCCGCTGACTGATCGACTGGCTGCCTGCCCGCCGGGTGGCCGGCTGCCGCAGGAACGCGCCCACCGCAGGACCAGGAGAACCACCGGCCCGTCTGCGACCAGAGCTTCAGGCGCTCTCTCCCTCAGGCTCAGAGACCCCCTGGCGCCGCAGAAGCACGGTCCGCGCCGACGTGAGACGCCCTGCTTCGTCGCCGTCCGGGGCACGGCCCGCGATCTCGTCGGCCCAGGTGAGCAGGCGGTGCAGTCGCGGGTCGGTCGCGTCCGAGACGACGGCAGGGTCACCGACGACGACCTCGCCGCCGGTGCCGTCGACGGCGATGAGGGCGCCTTCGGGCAGGGTGCGACTCCCCGCCCGAACGCCGATCCCGTCCTCGACGATGAGGCTCGCGGCGCCCACGACGGCCGGTTTCCCCAACGCCCGCGCCACGACGGCCGCATGGCTCGTCGGCCCGCCTCGAGCGGTCACGACTCCCGCGGCGGCGGCGAGTCCGTGCATGTCGAGCGGTGAGGTCTCGGGGCGTACCAGGACGACCGGGCCTTGCGCGGCCAGCCGCACCGCGTTGTCGGCCGTCGTCGCCACCCTGCCGACCGCGACGCCGGGGCACGCTCCCAGTCCGCGCGTGAGGACGTCCAGCGCGTCGTCGATTGCGATCCGCGGCGTGCGTACGTGCCGGAGATGCCGGGGGGACACCCGCAGGATCGCCTCGTCGCGCCCGATCACGCCGGCGTCGGCGAGGTCGACCGCCACCCGGACCCCCGCGCGTCCCACGAACCGACCGGGGCGCACCTGGAGGACCCACAGCTCGCCCTCCTCGAAGGTGAACTCCACGTAGCACGCGTCGCGGTAGTGCTCCTCGACCCGGTCCAGGGCGTTCAGCAGCCCCTCCCACACGGTGGGTTCCCGGTCGGCCAGTTCGTGCAGGGGTCGGGTCAGCGACCGTCCCGCGACCACGTCCTCGCCCTGGCGCCGGAACAGGACCTCACCGAACGGAACGTCCTCACCGGTGTTGGGATCGCGACTGAACGCGACACCCGTTCCACTGTGCCGGTCCCGGTTTCCGTACACCATCGCCTGCACGGTCACAGCCGTGCCGAGGTCGTCCGGAATGCCGTGCAGTGCGCGGTAGGTCTTCGCACGCGGTGTGTGCCACGAAGAGAAGACGGCGGCGATCGCGAGTTCCAGCTGCCGTGTCGCCTCGCCGGGCAGGGGCGCGCCGCCGTGCTCCCGGATGAGCTGCTCGACGTCCCGGATCGCCTCGGCGATCCGGTCTGTGTCCGTGCTCCGTCCGACGATCGCACGGTCGACGGCGGCCAGGCTTTCCCGGCCGACGCCGAGGACCTCGGTGGCGAAGCAGGAAAGAAACCGCAGGCGGGAGTCGAGCGCGAAGCGCAGGTCGCCCGTCTCGTGGGCCAGTGCCGCGGTGGCCTCGGCGGTCAGTCCGAGGTTGAGGACGGTGCTCATCATGCCGGGCATCGACTCGCTGCCGCCGGAGCGGACGGACACCGCCAACGGCCGTTCGGCCCCGCCGAGTCTGCGGTGCGTCGTGGCCTCGAGGCGGGCGACGGCGGCCGCCAGTTCGGCGTCGAGGCCGTTGGGGAGCCGCCCGTCCCGGAAGAAGGCGCGGCACGCCCGTGTGCTGATGACGAACCCCAAAGGGACGGGCAGCCCGAGACGCCTGAGGACGACCAGGCCGTGTGCCTTGCCGCCCAGCACCTCCGCCGGTTCCTCGACCTCTGGTGACAGCGGGTGAATCCACGTCGTCATGTCGTCGTCTTCGTGTCGTTGTGGCTGGGGCGCTGGTCCGGGTCCACGGTCGGGTTCGGGTCCACGGTCGGGTTCGGGTCCACGGGGGGTCAGTGGCGGGGGAGGCCGAGCGTGGCCAGCAGGTCCTCGTGGAGCTGGAACCAGACGCTGTGATAGGAGGTCGTGCCGTCCGCCACGTACTCGAGCGCCCCGCCCTTCGCGCGCGCGAGCGCCTCGGCGAGCCGGACGGGGTATCGCTGGAACCGCAGCAACACCGCCGACAGCTCCGCGCAGACGGGCTCGGCACGCCGGTGGAAGTCCGTGAACCGGTCCAGGACCCGCGCGTCGTAGGCGGCATCGGTGTGGTCGTTCATCGTCATGGCGCCGTCGGCGGTACGCATCTGCCATGCCGTGCAGAGGTCGAGCAGCTCGGGATTGAGGACGAGGAACCGCTCGAAGGCCGCGGTCACCGTGGCCCTGGCGCCGGCCGACGCCAGCTCGTCGGAGATCCGCTCCGCGTCAGCGGCCCGGCCGGCCTCCGTGAGGCCCCATCCGCCGAAGTCGCCCGCGGTATGGGTGACGAGCCCCGCGACGGCGAGGTCGATCAGCTCCGACTCCACGTCGGACTCACTGAGCCCGGTCACCGCGGCGAGGCCCGCCCGGCCCGAGAACCCGGCGCAGCGAAGGGCGTGGAGCACCAGGAGGTCGGTGCCGGACGGGTGGGACGAAACATGCTGCGTCACGGTGCGGTCCCATCGGGTGAGGCGTCGGAGAGGTGCGTGCGTGCGTGGCCTGCGGGTGCGGGTGAGAGCTCGGGGGAGGGTGCGCCGGCGGCGGCGTGTCCCGCGCCCCGGCCGTGGGCCCGGGCGACGAGCGTGCCCTGCTGTACACGCACCGCGTGTTCGGCGGTGTCGTCGGCGTCGGCGACACCGATGGCGGACGCCAGCAGACCGCCGTCGTCCAGGACGACACGCAGGCGCGGCCATCCGTCCTGGGCGAACACCCCTCGCAGGCAACGGGCGAAGTCGTCGATCCGCAGCGTTACGAGGCGTCCGGTCTCGGCCGGGTCGGCCGTCGCCACGGCCACCGTGACGCGGTCGCCGGCCCGTGCGGCACGGACGCTCTCCTCGACGGCCTCCAGGCGGTGGCTGCCGAGGACCACGACCACGCCGTCCTCGTCGAACCCGACCGGGCGGCCGGTGATCAGATCCCGCAGCTCGCCCGGCGGGGTCCACGGCTCCAGGCAGGTCTGCGCCGGCCGGATGTAGGGCAGGTGCGGGGGATCCCAGGTGTCGGCGAGTGCGAGGTCGCCCAGATGCGCGCAGGCCTGGGCGAGGTCGAAGGGATCGCCGGACACGAGCCCCGGATCGACCGACGCGCCCGGCCCGTCCAGCAGCCTCAGCACCAGTTCCGCCCGCCTCACCTGGCGGACGGAGCACGGTCGCCCGGCCGGTGTCCGCGATTCCAGCGCGAGCGCCAGCAACAGCGCCTCCAGCCGGGTCAGCTGCGCGAACGCGGTGCGGATGGGTTCGTCGTCGAGCACGCCGGCCAGGGAGCGCAGCCGCACCTGACCGAGGGCGGGGGCGTCGTCGACCAGGGGGAGTCGTTGCAGGCGGGCGCGGGCGAACGCGCCGAGCGCCTCGGCCAGGGACGGGGGAGAGGACGGCACCGCCGGCGGACCCTCCCCGGTGACGCCGGACCCGGCCGTGTCGGCCGTGTCGAGCAGCACCGCCAGATAGAGCGCGCGTTTGCTCGGGAAGTTCGAGTACACCGCGCCACGGGTCAACTCGGCCCGTTCGGCGATCTCGTCGACCTTCGCAGCCGCGTACCCGCGCTCGGTGAACTCCGCCCTCGCCGCGGCCAGCACGGTCGCACGCGTGCGCTCCTGCCGCTGAGCCCGGGACAACCGGACCATCCGCCACCCCTCCCTTTCCCGTTGCCGTCGGCGTCGCCGTCGGAGAACGACGATACCTTGAACATCCCGATGATGAGCCCATCTGAATGCTTCGCCGACTCGCCCGTTGAACGGCTGGGCGGGACCCCGCGTACCAGTCCACTGCGGGGGCGCTGCGTCGCCCCGTGCACGGGAAGAGCGGGTCGATGGGACGTCCGCCCGTCGCGCCGGCTGCGGTACGCGGCGACGGCGGGGGCGTGCCGGCGCGCGACAATGCGGTGTCCGAGGAAAGAGTTGAAGGATTTCAGTGGATTCGAGCCGTGCGGTCCGTGGCGCTCTCGCTCCAGCCGTCCCGCCGGGGCAGGAGAACAAGGTGAGCGGGGCGCCCGTCGGCCGGCAGGTGCAGGGCCTCGACGGTCTCCGGGGTCTGGCCGCCCTCTATGTGGTGCTGTTCCACTGCTGGTTGTACACCTTCCCCGGCTATCCCGACAGCTCGGCCCCCCGATGGCTGGACGGCCTGATGTACGGCCGCCTGGCGGTCGTCTTCTTCCTGGTGCTGTCCGGATTCTCCCTGGCGATCTCCCCGGCGCGTCACGGTTGGCGGTCGGAGGGCGTCGCCGAATACCTGCGTCGGCGTGCCTGGCGGATCCTGCCCCCGTACTGGGCGGCGCTGTGCATGAGTCTGGTCATCGCCTGGTTCGTGGTACCGGCTTCGCATTCCGGACCGCCCACCGGATGGTCGATGGCGGTCTACGGTCTCCTCGGTCAGGACGTCTTCACCGCGCCGACGCCGAACGGCGCGTTCTGGTCGATCGCGGTGGAGGCGGAACTCTACGTCGTCTTCCCGCTTCTCCTGTTCGTGCGGCGCCGGGCGAGCGCGGCGGTGCTGGTCGTCCTGGTGACACTTCCGGTGGTGGTCCGTGGCCTGACGGCGCCCGGCGGCACTCCGGTGGAGGGTGACAACTGGCTCACTCCGCATCTCGCGCCCGTGTTCGTCGCCGGCATGGTGGGCGCCGCAGTCGTCGTCGCGTCGGAGAGGGTTCGACGCCTGCCGTGGGGATGGTTCGCCGTCCTGGCCGCCGTGCCCGTTCTCGCGCTCGGCGTCATCAAGGGTTCCGTGTGGACGCTGACGCACTACTTCTGGGTGGATCTCGCCGTCGCCCCCGCCATGACGATGCTGATCGTCGCCGTGGCCACCGGCAGACCAGCCGTTCTCGTACGACTGCTGACCGCGCGCCCCGTGCGGAGTCTCGGCGAGTTCTCCTACAGCCTCTACCTGATCCATCTGCCGATCGTCCTGGCCGTCATCCGGCGCGTGGCCCCGCATTACGTGGCGCCGGGCCTGTCCACCTTCTGGTTCACCCTCGTCCTGGCCCTCCCGGTGTCACTGCTCGCGGCATGGCTCTTCTCCCGGCTGTTCGAACTGCCTTTCAAGCGGAACAGATCCTGGAACTCCATGGTCGAAGCGGGGCGCTCCCACTGGGCCGGCAGGGGTGCGGGAAACCGCCGACGGCTGCCGGACGGGCAGGCTCGCGAGACCCGTCCGACCGACGAGGCCGGGACGAGCGGAACTCAACCGCCCGTGGTCACCGTGCGGGCCCCGGCAACGAGATCGTCGAAGGACTGTGCCCAGGAGTCGCCGGGCCGGTGACACCCCACCGGGACGACCGCGGTGCCGTCCTGACCATGCGTCGGTCGACGAACGGCGGCGGGGCGGCGGGCGGGTCTCCTACGCCGACGGAGGGATCGCCCGGGGGGACGGAAATCCGAGGTTCAACCGAGTTGTTCACTCGTGCGAGTTGTCCTTCCTGCCGGATTCCTCGCCATCTGCATGCCGACGTCATATGCGGTGCAGCCTCCGCGCATGGACAATCCTGCATGCGACGGAACGCCGTCGGCAGAGGGGATCCGGTCCGGACCCGAGATCGTCTTCACGGCGGACTTCACCTCCACCAGTCAATGGGTGGCGGGGCGTTCGTGGGCGTATCCGAACGGCGGACCGGTCAACCCCGGTGACAACAAACTCGATCACCTCACCGCTGATCCCTCCTACAGCCGCTCGGGCACCTTCCGTGCCACCCGCCGCGCGGACGGCTTCTGGAAAACCGGCCTGCTCACCACGGAGGGGAGCGAGGAGGACTTCACCGTCCGCACGGGGGACGTGCTCGAGGCGCGGGTCAGGCTGCCGCGCGAGGTCGGCGCCTGGCCGGCCATCTGGACCTGGCGGGACGGCGGCCAGGAGATCGACGTCTTCGAGTACCACCCCGACAACCCCGATCTCCTGGAACTGACCAACCACGTTCGCGGCGGCAACCTCTACTACCGGGACCCCGCCGTCCGCCCCGGTGCGTGGATCGACCTGCGCGTCGAGTTCGGCTCCCGGTCCGTGGTCTGGTGGGTGAACGGCAGCAAGGTGTTCGCCGACCGCCGTGGCGTGGGACGCACCTGGCACGCCTACCTCATCGTCAACCTGTCGGTCTGCGCAGGCCGCTATCACCCGGCGCCGGCTGCGCAGGTCAAGGAGATGACGTACGAGGTGCAGGGCCTCGTGGTGCGGCGACCGGCCAGGCTCGTGGAAGAGGAGTCCGACGAACCCGAGGCTCTGGCCGGGGGCGACGGACCGCAGTGACGCGGACCTGTGCCGCCGCGGGCGGCCGGACGGGCCGCCTGCGGCGGCACAGGAAGCCACGAAGGTCACCGGCACACCACGGACCCGGGGGTGGCGGCCCGGCGGGCGGGCCGGCCGGCCCGGGCGCCGCCGGTCACCCACCGCTCGGTGCCGACTCCGGCTCCGTCTCCGGCTTCGGTTCGGACGGCAGCACACCGGCGCGCCGGGGGAGCAGCCAAGGGGTCGCCAGCAGGAGCACGCCGGCCAGACCGATGGCGGTACGCGGGCCGAGAAGGGCGCCGAGCACGCCCCAGAGGGCCGTCAGGAGAGCAGTGGAGGCCTTCGTCGTCACCGCCCAGGCGGACAGCGTACGGGTGACCCGGTCGGTCGCGGTGCGCTCGAGCCGGCACGTGGCGTAGACGGGGTTGAAGACCCCGCAGCAGAAGATGAGCCCGAATTCGACGCCGACGACCAGCAGCAGCCCACCGGCGCCCGGCCCCACGAAGGCCAGGCCGACCGGCCAGAGCGCGCGAACCGCCCCGGACGCGACCAGGATCCGGTGCCCGCCGAACCGGGTGACGAGTGGCCGGGCCAGCCGCGAACCGAGCAGCCCGCCGATCGAGGGCGCGGCGAAGGCGAGGCCGTACTGCCACGGGGTGAACCCGAGCCGGCCGAGCATCAGGACGGCCAGCAGCGGCTGCGCTGCCATCACCAAACCGTTGAAGAGGGCGGTGTTGAAGAACAGCGGTCGCAGGGTGGTGTCGGCGAGGATGTACCGCCAGCCGTCGAGCAGGTCCCCGGCCCGCACGCGCGTGTCCGCCCGGCGCTCGGGCGGCGATTCGTGTCCGCCCGCCCCGCGGATGCCCAGGGCCGAGAGCAGGTAGCTCATCGCGTCCGCCAGCACCGTCGCCACCGGGCCGAGGAGCCCGATCGCCAAGCCGCCCAGCGGTGGTCCCACGATCGTCGTCGTCCAGGTTGTGGACTCCAACCGGGCGCCCGCGACGAGCAGGTGCTCGGCCGGCAGCAGGGACTTCAGGTACGCGCCGGACGCGGCACGGAAGGTGATGTCGGCCGCCGCGACGACGACGGAGACCAGCAGGAGCTGGAGGAAGGTGAGCACGCCGAACGCGAACGCGGCCGGGATCGTCAGCAGCGCCGCGCACCGCACCAGGTCCATGCCGATCAGCACCGGCCGCTTTCGGCGGAACTCCACCCACGGGCCGAGCGGCACCGCCACGACCGCGCCCACCGCGGCCCCCACCGAGGAGAGCGCGGCGACCTCGGCCGGACCGGCGTGCAGCACCTGGATGGCGATCAGTGGGAACGCGCCGAAGGCGAGCCAGGTGCCGAGGGCGCTTGTCCCATACGCTCCCCAGAGCCACCCGAACCGCCGTCCCAGCCGGTATCTGCTCCGCATGTACGCCCCCTGGCCCTCGCCCTGCACAACCGATCCGTGATCGGAAGCATCAAAGCGAGCGTCCCACCTGCGAGGCAAACAACCTTCGGGCCATCGCCCACAACCGACAGTTGTGTCCGTAGGGTGTCGGCCATGGACCTCGACACCGTGCGCACGTTCGTCGCCGCCGCCGACGCGGGGCAGTTCCAGGAGGCCGCCGCCGAACTCGCGGTCACCCAGCAGGCCGTCTCCAAGCGCATCGCCGCGCTGGAGCGCGATCTCGGCGTGCGACTGTTCACCCGCACCCCGCGGGGCGCCGGGCTCACCATCGACGGACAGGCGTTCCTGCCCCATGCGCGCGAGCTGCTGCGCGTCGCCGAGCGTGCGGTCGCGTCCGTGTGCACCGGCCGCCGTCCGCTGCGCGTCGACGTGCTCGCCTCCCGCAGTGCGCAGTCGGGCCTGATGCGCGGCTTCCACCGTGCGCACCCCGACATCGAGCTCGACGTGATGATGCTCTTCGACGTCGAGACCGCGGTCGCCGCCATTCGGTCCGGCGCCATCGACGCGTCCTTCCGCGCGGTCGCCGTGCCCGGCCGGCCCCTGCCCGACGACATCGAGTCCGTCCGGGTGCTCGACGAGCCGCTCCAGCTCCTCACCGGCCCCGCGCACGCCCTCGCGGGCGCCAGATCGGTCACCGTCGCCCAGCTCGCCGGACATCGCATCTGGATGCCCGGCATCGCCCCCGGCACCGAGTGGGCCGCCTACTACGACGATCTCGTCGCCGAGTTCGGCCTCACCATCGAGGCGACCGGCCCCAACTTCGGCTCCGACGCACTCCTCGACACCATCGCCGACACCCCGGCCCTGGCCACTTTCATGGGCGAGCACACCCGCCTCATCTGGCCCGCCGGCCACGGCCTGCGCCGCATCCCGGTGACCGACCCGACACCCGTCTACCCGCACTCACTCCTGTGGCACCGTGACAACCCGCACCGGGCGCTGACCACCCTGCGCGCGCACCTCGCCGCCACGGCGACCGGCCACGACAGCGCCGGGACCTGGACGCCGGACTGGGTGGTGCCGAGCTGAAGGCCGCGCGCCGGCGGGGCTGCGTGGGCACGACCCGGGATCCGGTGCGGGGCGGGAGGCAGCTGTGGCTCACAGGTCCGTCCCGTAACCTCGGGCGTGCAGACGTCAGTTGAGAGACGATCGAGATCGAGGAGGCGAGGGTGTTCGGACGGGGCATGCGATGGCTCGCGGGCGTCATGACCGTGGCCTGCGCGGTGCTCGTCGGCCCCAGCGTGGCGAGTGACGCCCTCGTCGGCGGGTCACTGCCCCCCGACGCCGTCCGGGAGGTCGTACCCCATCGGGTCATGACGTGGAACCTCTGCAACCCCTGCGAGGAGAGCAACGCCGACCGGGCTGCGGAGATCGCCGCGTACGCGCCCCAGGTGATCGCCCTCCAGGAAGCGTGCGCGCGTGACGTCGCGAGGATTCGCTACGAGCTGGAGAGACGTTACGGGCTCGTCTACCACGTCGCGTACGGCACGGTTCTCCAGGACTGGGGCCGCTGCGGGGGAGTGCCGTGGAGCCCGGACGGTTACGGCCAGGCGCTGCTCTCGGCGGCGCCGATGACCGACCGGGTCACTGTGGAATACCCCGACGGCGGATCCGAGGACCGTGGGTACATGGCGGTCACCACCTCGGTGGGCGGCCGACTCGTCCGGGTCTTCGACACGCACCTCGCCGAACGTCGTCAGGAATCGGTCCGGGCGGGCCAGGTCGGCGTGCTCGCCGCGGAGGTGGCCCGGTACGACCGTGCGATCGTCCTCGGCGACTTCAACGCCGTGCCCGACGCTCCCGAACTGGCCCCGATGTGGGCGCTGGCCGCGGACACCGACCCCCGGTGCCACCCCTCGCCCGCGGACGGCTGCCAGACGACCACCGACTGGCACAGCAAGTTCGACTACGTCTTCCTGCGAGGGGTCACCGCGCTGGAACACCACGTGCACCCCTCGTCGTTCTCGGACCACCATCTGCTCGACACCGACCTGGACGTCACCCGGGGCGTCGCGGCGACTGCCGCACCCGCGACAAAATGATGAGCACGGTGCGGCGGTTGTCGTTACTGTCGACGCCATGGTGCTCCCTTCCCGTACGCGTCCCGCCTACGATGCCGATGAGCGGACTCAACTGATCGCCTGGCTGGACATGCAGCGGGCGATCATCCACTGGAAGTGCGAGGGGCTTTCGGCCGAGAGCGCCCACCGGGTCGTGATCCCGACATCACCGCTCATGACGGTCGCGGGCCTGGTCTCCCACATGCGGTGGGTCGAGCACTGCTGGTTCGAGGTCATGCTCATGGGGCGTCCGGCCACCGGCCCGCAGTTCGACGAGTCGGTCGAGGACGCGGACATGCGCGTCGAGGGTGTGCCGTTGGAGCAGTTGCTGCGCGAATACGCCGAGCAGTGTGCCGTCTCGGACGAGATCATCGCGAACCATCACCTCGACGACGCCGGGCGCCAGAAGGAGTTCCGGGCCGGAGCCGCGACGCTGCGCTGGATACTGATGCACATGATCGAGGAGACCGGTCGGCACGCCGGCCATCTGGACATCGTGCGCGAGTTGCTCGACGGCGACAAGGGATACTACTGAGCCGGTGACAGAGATCGGGTACCGACGGTTCGTCGCCTCCGAGGTCGACTCGCTGGCGCACTTCCTGGCGCGGGACACCTGGCCGTTCCACGTCTCGGCCACCGTCAGCCGGGACGAAGTCCGCGCGTGGGCCGCCGACGGTGTGTTCGACAGCGAGGAGACCCGCACCTTCTGGATCACCGTGCACGGCGAAGCCGTCGGCCTGATCAGGCTCATGGACCTCGGCGACGGCACTCCGCTGTTCGACCTCAGGATCGCGTCGCGTCACCGCGGCAGGGGCCTGGGTCCCCTCGCTCTCGCCTGGCTCACCCGGTACGTGTTCACCGAGTTCCCCGACGCGGAACGGATGGAGGGCACCACCCGGCAGGACAACGCGGCCATGCGGAGAACCTTCCGCAAGGGCGGCTACGTCAAGGAAGCCCACTATCGCGACGCCTGGCCCGGAGCCGGTGGGCGCCGGTACGACGCGGTCGGGTACGCGATACTGCGCCGGGACTGGGCCACCGGCACGGTCACGCCGACGAACTGGCACGACGAGTTCTGACCCGCCCGGACGCACCAGGTTCTGCCGGCCGAAGCGGTCAGAGGGTGACCAGTCGCACGAGCAGCGCGAGCGACGTGCCGGCTATGAGCAGCGATCCCACGACGGCGAAGACCCGGTCGACCGTCGTCGCGTCCCAGCCCTCGATCGCGAACCGGCGAGGGTTGTCGGCGTCGTACCGCACCACCACGCGGGCGCCCACGCCGAAGGCGCCCGCGAGTGAGCCGCGTCCGAACCTGGACGAGTACTCGCACTCCCGGCCGTCGTGGGTCGTCCAGGCCGCGACCGGGTGGTAGTAGGTGGCTCCTTCGTCGCCTCGACCGACCTCATGGCGGACGATCCGCCCCTGGGCGGTGAGACCGGTGCGCCGGAGTGCGTCGGCGCGCCGGAGTCCGTACACGCCGATGCCGAGAAAAGCCGCTCCGAGCGCGAGCGGGACGAGAGAGAAGAGCCATGCACGTTCCATGTCAGGTGCGACGCATGATCCGGGGCGGCGGTTGCGCGTGAGTGATCTTCGCTAGGGGGTGAAGACCTCGTCGAGGCGGTCGATGGCTCCGTCGGCGCCGAGGTGGTAGGTGAAGACCAGCCCGGAGTCCGGGTGGGCCTCGAGCCAGTCGAGGAACTCCTGGACGCCGATGGGCTGATTCTCGGTGCTCTCGACGATGGGGTTGGTCACGGTGATGTCCGCGGCCTGGTCCATCGGGATGTAGGTCTCCTTGCCCACCGTCTCGAAGGGTGCTCCGTCGGAGTCGGGCGTGCCGCACCCCCAGTTGCCGTGTCTGACGATCAGGCTCAGGGAACCCCCTTCCGGCGTGTAGCGGTAGACCGCGACCTCATCGGGGGAGATGGGCATCTTGTGGTCGCAGTCGCCGCCACCGCCGTCGCCACCGCCGCCCGGTGAGCCGGTCGCGGGGGAGACCGGGGACTTGGAGGCGGCCGGGACGACGGTAGGGGGCTCGGCGCCGCTGCCCGCGTCCGAGGATGCCGTCGCGGCGGGCTTCTCGGCCGAGGTGTCCGCGCTCGCCGCCGCCTTGCCCGCCGTGCCGCCGGCCGTCGTCGCACCCGGTGTCGGACCGCTGCCGGCATCCGCGGTGCCGCCGCCACCGGAGCAGCCCGTGAGGCCCAGCGCCGCTGCGGCGCACACGCCCATCAGGACCGCTCGGACCGCGCCCGGTCTGCGGCGGCTCTTCCTCGGCTTCAGATGCATGCTGCGTCCCCCGTCTAGTGCGTTCGAGATCGAGATCTCGGTGAGCCCGACCGGCTCGAGTGGAGGGACGAGTTTAGGCCGAGGTCGGTTGCATTCCGGCCACGCTCAGGTTCCTGTCCGGCCTCCGGCGCGGAGGCCCGACCCCTGACGAGCGCCGTGGGCGGGTCGGCGTCGGCGGTCTCGGCGGGCACCACACCTGCTGCGATCCGCCTGACGGCACGTGAGATGAGGATCTACGGTGAACCTTGCGAAAACCCTGTGACGGCCTTCCTGTGACGGCCCCGGAGCGAATGACGGAGAGCTGGTCGGAGCCGCGGCTCCCGCTCGGCGGAGGAAGTCCCCGCCGCCGATGGGCCGTTCCACCACCTCTTCCGCGTGAGGCACGATGAACCTGCACCTGCTCGGACCCCTTGAACTGCGCATCGCGGGGCGTGTGGTCGACGTCGGGCAGCCGCGTCGGCGGGCCGTTCTCGCGGCGCTGGCCGCCGACGCCGGCCGGCCCGTGTCCGTGAACACCTTGGTGGACCGGGTCTGGGACACCGCCGCGCCCGACGGAGCCCGGTCGGTCCTCTACTCGCACATCAGCCGTCTGCGGCGGCTCCTCGACAGCGCGGAACCCACGGCGGGCTGTGCCGGGGCCGAGCCGCCCGTCACGCCGCTTCACATCCGGCGGACTGCCGGTGGTTACGTTCTGGAGGCGGACGAGCACGCCGTCGACCTGCTCCGGTTCCGCTCGCTCGTCGCGCAGGGCCGCGAGCCGCATCTGCCCGACACCCGCCGCGCACGCCTTCTGGAGGAGGCGCTGAGGCTGTGGCGCGGTGTGCCCCTGGCCGGGCTGCCCGGTGCATGGGCGGAGCGCACGAGGGACGCTTGGACCCAGGAACGCGTGGAGGCGGCGCTCGCCTGGGCCCGGACCCTGCTGCGCCAGGAGAAGCCCGAGGAAGTACCCGCCGTCCTGCAGCCGTTGCTGGCGGATCACCCGCTCTGCGAGCCGCTCGCCGCCGCGGTGATCCGAAGCCTGGCCACCGCGGGCAGAGCCGCCGAGGCGGTGCAGGCGTACACGGTGATCCGCCGGCAGCTCCGCTCCGAGCTGGGTGTGGCTCCTGGCCCCGAACTGCAGGCGGTGTACGAGGAGACGCTGCGCGACGCCGGACGGGCGGAGCCGCCGGGTACGGGATCCGCCCCGCACGCCGTCGGCGCGCCCGTCCCGGCCCCCGGCGCGGCCCCCGTCCCCGTACCCGCACAACTGCCCATGGCGATAAGCCACTTCAGTGGCCGGGAGGAGCAACTGGCCGAGCTCACACGGTGCCTGCTCGGCAAGGACGCTCCGGACGCGGCAGGGTCCGGAGCGGCCGTGGTCGTCTCCGCCGTGTCCGGCACCGCGGGCGTCGGCAAGACCGCGCTGGTCGTGCGCTGGGCGCACCAGGTCCGTCAGGCCTTCCCCGACGGACAGCTGTACGTCGACCTCCGTGGCTACGATCCCGACGAGCCGGTCTCCGCCGCCCAGGCCCTCGCCGGGTTCCTCACCGCCCTGGGCGTGCCCGGCCAGGAGATACCCCTGAGGCTCGACGACCGGGCGGCACGCTACCGCACAGCGGTCGACGGACGGCGTCTGCTCGTCCTCCTCGACAACGCCGCCTCCGCCGCGCAGGTGCGCCCGTTGTTGCCGGGGAGCCCGACGTGCAAAGTGGTCGTCACGAGCCGGGATTCCCTGTCGTCCCTGGTGTCGGTCCACGGGGCGCACCGCGTGGTCCTCGACGTCCTCGCCCCGCACGAGGCGCACACCCTGCTGCGCGCCCTGATCGGACCGCGCGTCGACACCGACCGCGCCGCAGCGACCGCCCTGGCGGAGCAGTGCGGCTCACTGCCCCTGGCCCTGCGCGTGGCGGCCGAACTGGTGTTGTCACGTCCCGGGGAACCCCTGGTCCATCTGGTGGAGGAACTACGGGATCGCCGTCGGCGTCTGGACGTGCTGGACTCCGGCGACGGAGATCCCCGGGCGGCCGTGCGAGCCGTGTTCTCGTGGTCCTACGACCGTCTTCCCGAGCCCGAGGCACGTCTGTTCAGGCTGCTGGGCCTGCACCCGGGGCCCGACGTGGACGCCCACTCGGCCGCCGCCCTGTCCGGCGAGACCGTGGAGCGGACACGGCGGTCCCTGGACGTCCTGTCCCGCGCGCACCTGGTGCACCGCAGCGGTCCCGGCCGGCACGGCATGCACGACCTGCTGCGCGCCTACGCCACGGACCTCACGAGCCGGCATGAGGGGACGGCGGAGCGCGACGCGGCCCTCACCCGTCTCCTCGACCACTGCCTGGCGGCGTCGGCGGCGGCCATGGACGTGCTGTATCCCGCCGAACGGCACCTGCGGCCCGTCGTCGAGGCGTCCGACACCGTTCTGCCGCCGCTGCGCACGGCCGACGAGTGCCGGGCCTGGCTGCGTGCCGCGCAGCACACCCTGGTGGCCCTGTGTTCCAGGACCGAGGAGCCGGGGCCTTCCCGGCACACCGTGCGGATCGCCACCACGCTCCACCGCCACTACGAGCGTTCGGGGCATTTCGCCGACGCGCTGACCGTGCACACCCATGCCCTGCGGGCGGCCCGCGCGGTGGGAGACGTCGTCGGCGAGGTCGACGTCCTGGTGTGCGTGGGCGCGGTCCACCGGCGGCTCGGAGACTACGAGAGCGCCCACCGGCACCACGCCGACGCACTGAGCCTGTGCCGTCGGGTGGGATACCGGGCCGGGGAAGCGCGCCATCTGACCAACGTGGGCGTCCTGCACGAGCTGCAGGGCCGGTACCAGGACGCCGCCGACCGCCACGAGCAGGCCGTCGAGCTGTTCCGCGCGGTCGGTGACGTCCACGGCGAGGCCGACGTGCTGAACAACCTCGGCATCGTCCAGGAGCTGCTCGAGGACTACCAGGCGTCCATCGAGCGGTATCAGCAGGCGCTGGCGCTGTACCGGCAGACGGGTCACACGGTCGGGGAGGCCAGTGCCCTCGGCAACCTCGGGATCGTGCTGGCGCGACTCGGCGACCACGCGGCCGCGGCCTCACGCTTCGAACAGACGCTCGCTCTCTTCCGGCGGCTCGGGCACACGGGCGGAGAGGCCCACGCCCTGTCCAACCTCGGGGACGCGCTGTGCCACCAGGGCGAGTACGAGGAGGCCGCCGAGCACCAGCGGCAGGCCCTCGGCCACTTCCGGCGGACCGGGGAACCCTACGGCGAGGCGGGCGCCCTCAACGGCCTCGGCGAGGCACTGCACGGCGCCGGACGGCACACCGAGGCCCTGGAGGCCCACGCGTCGGCACTGGACGTGGCCTGCGGAATCGGCGAGCAGGAGGAGCAGGCCCGCGCGCACATCGGCGCGGCGCTCGTCCGGCAGAGCCGTGGAGAGCGGGCACAGGCCGTCGACCACCTGCACGAGGCCCTGTCCCTGTACACCGCGCTGGGTTCGCCACGCGTGGAGGAGACACGCAAGATGCTCCTGTCCGTGACGGCCGACTAGCCTCGCCGTTTCGGTTGGGGCGATGAGGCGTCGTTGAGGGGTAACTGTCGGGTGGCCGGCGCATTTTCGGTGTTCGGACATGGTGGAGACCCGGCGCGGTGGTCGGGTTCTCCGGGGTCCTTGGGGTTGCGGGCGGTCAGGGGTTTGCCGGTCAGCCCGCGGGACGGGGCAGTGCGGCGAGGCGATGGAAGGCCGTGGCCAGTTCGTTTCTCCAGGGCCAGGTCGCCGATATCCGCAAGCGCAGGCGTCGGCCGCCGCGGGTGAGGCGGGCGGCGACGTGCAGCAGCCGGTAGCGGAGCTTCTTCGGCTCGGCGGTGGCCAGTTCCCCGTCCAGCAGCAGGACGCGCGTCCAGGCCAGCAGATCGATCGCTGCGAGGCTGAGTTCGAGCCAGACGGCGTTGACGGTGAAGTCGCGGGAGGGGAAGCGGCCGAAGCCGGTGGTCTTGCCGCACCGGATATGGTCCTCGACGCATGCGTGCCCCCGGTGCCGGACCTCCAGGAACTGGGCGGATCCGCCCCCGGAGTACGGGGTGTCGGTGAGGAACACCTGATGCCGCAGGCCCTCGTCCTGGTCGAACAGGGACAGCTGGGCTCCCGGGTGCGGCCGCTCCCGGCGCACGATGATGCGGGTGCCGGTCGGGTAGCCGCCCAGATCGACCATGCCAGTCAGCTCGGCCACCTCGGCGCCATCACGCAGCGTCCCGTCCTGGTCCAGGGCGGGATGCCAGAGGCGGTCGGGCATGGCCCGGACAGCTCGGCGGACCGGCTCGGTGATGGCGTAGCCGACCGAGAAGAAGGTACGAATTCCTCGTTCCCGCAGGTCGCGGACGTGGGCGAGGAAGGCTTTCGCGGATCCGGCACTGTCGGCGCGGACCAGGATGTCGGTGCCGTACCGGTGAGCGTCGGGGATCTGCGCGAGCGCCTGGTCGAGCACCGCAATGTGATCGGCGGCAGTGTTGGCTCCGGAGTTCCCGGGCCGCAGCCGCCCCGACACGGCCTCGCCGGTGTTCGCGAGGAAACACAGCAGCGGGTGGAAGCCGAAGCCGCCCTTATAGGTCGGTGCGGCCTGCTCCTTCTCGGAGTGGCAAGTGACCAGCGTGGCGTCGAGGTCCAGAACCAGGCCGGGAAGTTCTCGTCCGCCGGCCCGAGCAGCAGGTATGCCCTCGCCGGTCTCAACGGCCTGCATCCAGGCGACTTCCCGGGCTGAACCGCGGGCCGCCCGCAGCGAAGCGAGTGCAGCCTCGTCGGTGTCGGCGAGCAACCGCCAAGCCGTAGGCGTGGAGGTGACCGGGCCGAACACCCCTGCCTGGTCCCGCAGCACGGCCAGATCCGCGATCGCCTCACCCCCGTCGGCGAGCATCACCGCCAGGTCGGTGGCAACCCGGCCCGGATCATGCCCGGTCCCGCGCGGCCGAAGCGACCTGAGCGCGGCGGAGTACGCGGCGGTCAGCCCGGTGACATCAGCGAGATCCGCCAGCAACCGTGCCCCGGCATGCCCGACCACCCCCGAACCATCAGCACTGACATGGACCTTGGGACGCAACCCGATAGCCTGCACGTAGAAAGTGCCCTCCGCCTGGACCGACAGAACCCCTCAGCAAGGTTCATCGTCCCAGGTCAGGAAGGCACTTTCGCGTTTCCGCCCCAAAGCCAACCGTACCCAAGTGTAGGGTCGGGGGCTGGCGCGGTGGCGTAGTACGTACGCTCCGTTTCCAGCCCCCGCCGCATCGAACCGTGCGTGCGGTTCTCCCGCACACGGCTCACCGACGCCGTTCACCGCCGGCATTCGGCCTGCCCCGCCAGTCCCGAAAGGGTCTGGGTGCAACAACGGTTCCGTGCAGGGCGATCAGTCCCAGTGAGTCCTGGGCGGCGAAGGAAACCACCGCCCAGCCGAACTTCCTGGTGCGCCGGTGCTTCTTGGCGAGGAACCCGCCGATCCGCATCCGTGCGTACGAGCCGATCTGGTCAAAGACATGGGCCGAGTTCCCGAACCGGAAATACGCAGCCCATCCGCGCAGAAACGCGTTCACGTCCTCCACGATCACCTTGACCGGCCGCAACAGCCTGCGTCGGTCCGTGAGTTCACGGATCCGGTCGCGGGCGTGCTGCATCGCCCTTGCCGAGGGCCAGCGGGCGAGGAAGGCAACCGGACGCCGGTTGCCGCGCGGCCGGGACGCCACCCACCGATGGTGAAACCCGAGGAAGTCGAGCCCCTCGCCGTCCACCCGCAGGTGCACAATCCTGGTCTTGGCCGCCTTCGGCTCCAGGCCGAGTTCGGCCAGCAGGCCCTTCAGCCGCTCCAGAGCGGCTTCGGCCTGCGCGCGGCTGGCGCACATCACCACCACATCGTCGGCATATCGCACCAGCACCCCGTGATCCCGTGTCGCCCACGCCCGGTCCAGCCGGTGCAGATAGACATTGGCCAGCAGCGGGGAGATGACCCCGCCCTGGGGAGTGCCGGACACCGGCCGACGGACCTGCCCGTCCTCCATGGCCCCGGCCCGCAGCATCGCGCGCAGGAGCTTGAGGACCGACCGGTCCATGACGCGTTCCTCGACCGCCTGCATCAACTTCTCATGCGGAATCGCCTCATAGCAGTTGGCGATATCCGTCTCCACCACCCAACGCCTGCCCCGCCACGCCTCATCCACGAGGACCTGGAGGGCATCGTGTGCTCCGCGCTTCGGCCGGAACCCGAACGAGCACGGGAGCATGTCGGCCTCGAAGACCGGCTCGAGCACGATCTTCAACGCGGCCTGCACGATCCGGTCGCGAACCGAGGGAATCGACAACGGCCTCTACTCCGCCACGCCGGGCTTCGGAATGAACACCCGGCGCGCAGGCAACGGCCGCCAGCGGCCTTCCCGCAGTTCCGCGGCCAGCTCGCCGAGGAGTCGGTCGACACCGTACTCCTCAACTTCAGCCAGAGTGGTGGCGTCAATGCCCGGAGCGCCGTTGTTGCGACGCACCGTCACCCACGCGCGCCTCAGGACGTCCCTGCGGTGGACCTTGTCCCCCAGCGCGTGGAACCGCCGTCCGGGACCGGCCTTGGCCGCCCGGTAGAGCGCATGCTGCAAGGCTCGGACCGGATCCAGCTTCAGGAATCCCGACGTGGTGGAACTAGCCGAAACGGCACTCACCAAGCCCCTCCAGACAACCTGCACATCGACGAAGCAGCGGCCCTTCCCTGGCCGGCGGTTGTGTTGTCCGCCGGCTCATCGCGGTACTACGGCCGCCTCCGACGCCCACCCGGCCCGCGCCCACTTCCCGGGGATCACCCGGTTATAGGACGCGCAGCTTCCGGCAGCACCTGTCCGCAGGCCGCCGGGCCGGGGAGGGCCTCCCCAGTTCCCGCTGTCACCGTCGCAACGTTCCATGCCCCATACACCGGGGAGTCCCTCACGGCTGCATCTCCAGGATCTTCGCCGCTTCCATGGCCTTCGCCCTGATTTCGGGGGCTCGGCACTCCCTGTCCCCGCCCCGAGAGGCAGGCCTCTAACGACGCCGCAGGCTTCGCGTGATGCTACGGACCGCTGCTTTGCTCCCCCTTACAGGGCTTTCGACACTGGGCTTCGACACGCCGGGCGTTTCCCCCCGACGCCGCCAGTCTGCTACCGGGCCTCCTGGCAGCTACCCGGACCGGACTTCCACCGGCAGGCGACAACGAGTTTACGACTCAAGATCTACTACGTCACGAAGACCTCCGAGTCTGCTGGGCGCGCGAAACGGCGAGGCTAAGTGGTCGACGCTCGAAGTCCTTCGGGGGTTGATCACATGGCCTGTGGGATCGAGGATTCTTCATGTCGGACGGCGGTGTTTCGGTCGAGCCGGGCCAGCAGATCGTCCAGGTCGGAGGTGGTGAACCTCCACTGGAATGGCTGTGCCGTGGCGTTGTAGCGGTCTTCGAATGCTCGGAGCCGGTCCCGGACCTCGTTGAGGTCCGTGAAGTCGTTGGGCGAGACAACCTTGCGCTGGACGATCGAGAAGAAGATCTCGATCTGGTTCGTCCATGAGGCGTGGACGGGGGTGTGGACCATGACTGCATTCGGAAACCTGCTGGTCAGGCGGTCGATTGCCTTCTTTCCTCGGTGGGAGGAGCCGTTGTCGACGATCCAGAAGACGCGTTTTGCGCTGGCGTAGGGCTCCTGCGTCATGACCTGCTCGACCAGGTTCATGAACGGCACGATCCCGGTGGTTGGCTCGCAGCGGCCGAAGACGCGGGCTTGATGGACGTCGTAGGCCGCCAGGTAGGCCAGGGCGCCGCCGCGCTCGTACTCGTGGTTGACGCGCATCGCCCGGTTCTGCCCGGGTGCCAGGGTCGGGTGGCAGCGGCAGCGGGCCTGGATGTCTTCTCGTCCGCGGAGACCACGTACTCGTCCTCGCCGAGCGGTTCACCCTGCCAGGTGCGGGCGTACAGGTCCATCACACGGGCGGCCTTGGCGCGGAAGTCCGGGTCGCGGACGAAGATCCAGGACTGGTGCTGCCAGGGCTTGAGCGCGTCCTGCTTGACCCAGCGCCGCACGGTGGAGGTGGAGATGGACCGGGCGATGCCCCTGGCAACCACCTCGCGGGCCAGTTCCGGACACGACCAGCGCGATAACGGCGTAACGGTCTCGGCGGGCAACTGGCAGGCCAGGGCCTTGACCTCGGCGACCTGGAGCGCAGTGAACGACGGCGGCCGACCGGACCGTTTGCGGTCGGACAGCCCGGGCAGGCCCCGCTCGGCGAACCGGCCCCGCCAGGTCCGGACCGTGTCCAGGTGCAGGCCGGTCTCCCGGGCGATACGCGCGTTGGAACGCCCGCGCGCCGCGTGCAGGACCACCTGAGCTCGCACCCGCAGCCGGTGCTCGGTCCTGTGGCCGTTGGCCATCTTCTTCAACTGAGCACGCTCGGCGGTGCTCAGGGCTTTCTCGACAGCCGGGGCAACAGGCAAGTGGGGTAGGCCAATACGCCGTGTCCGGGACGCCCGGCAACAACCGCTCCATCGTCGGCCACGCGCCCGTGCTGGAGTCGATGTGGTCGATCCTCGCCCAGCCCGCCGACCTACGGCACCATGACCGCCTGGAGCGCAATAGACGGCCTGGGCCGTCGGCTGGGGCTGATCCCGCTCGCTCAGCCGAAGAAGCCCACGATCCGGGCGATCCGGTTGTCCGGGGTGAACTCGACGAAGTCGAGTCCGGGAAGCTCCCGGCCGTGGTCCACACCTGCGGCGACGATGGGGTCGGGCGCGGTCATCAGCCAGCTGAACCTGCCGACGCCGTGGTGGGTGTCCAGGCCGCTGGTGGGGCGGAGGGTGAAGCCGGGATACCGTTCGGCCGTGCCGAGGACGAGCCGGACCATGCTCTCGATGCCCATGACGGTGTCGGTCATCGTGTCGGTGTAGGTGCTGTCCTTGGTCCAGCATCGGGCGAAGGCCGCCGCGATGGTCTCGGCATCGTCCCCGCTCCACGCCGCCGCGTAGTCGGCGATCGCCTGCTGTCGTTCCATGTCCACTCCTGACTAGTCCAGACTTGAATACACCTGGACGGTAGGCCGTTACTGGGCAGATAGTCAAGACCGGACTAGGGTGGTGCCCATGTCAGTCGGTGGTTATCTCGTACTGGGCCTACTGCTGGACGGTCCCGCCTCGGGCTACGAGCTCGGCGCGCGGGCGTCCAGGGCAGTGGCCTACTTCTGGCCGATCACTCGGTCGCACATCTATGCCGAGCTTCCCAAACTGGTGGATCGCGGGCATGCCACGGTGCAGCACGTCGTCCAGGAGGCGGTGCCAGACAAGCGGGTCTACACCGCAACCGACGCCGGCCTGCACGCCTTCCGAGGGTGGCTGGACGGCTTCAACACGGTCTCCGAACGCGCCCGTCAACCGTTGCAGATCCAGCTGCATTTCGCCCAGCACACCAGCACCGAGCACCTGCTCGGACAGCTCGATCAATGGGAGGCGGAGCTGCGCAACACTCTCGTGCTGTGCCAGGAACTCCTCGACGAGTACACGGACCACGCCGGCCGCAGCCTGACCGCACGGTTCGCGATCAACCGCGCCGAGGCGGACCTCACGTGGATCGGCGAGGCCCGCGCGACGCTGTCCTGAACCTCGTCATGCGCTACCGATTCCACCTCACCACCCTCAACACCTGACGGCGGACATGCCCACGATCGGCTCCAGAGTCAACCCCCGAAGGATTTCCGGAGCGGACCACTAAGGGTCGCAGCCACGACGGCCAGCTTCCTCACGCGGTTAGCGATGTGCGGTGGCGGTGATGCGACCATAGCCGACGATGTGGTTGCTCATCGTGACAGCGGCGACCGCCGGCGTGGTGGCAGCGTTCAGCTTCAGATTGGCCGTGTCCAGCGCATATACAGTGATCTTGTAGTGATGTGTGATGTCCCCGGCGGGCGGGCAGGGTCCCAGGTAACCGGGCGCACCCGCATCGTTGGTGCCTGCCACGGCCCCCGAGGGCAGCGTCCGGCCCAGGCTGTGCTGAGAAGCCGGGATATCCCAAGTCATCCAGTGCCAGAATCCGCTGCCGGTGGTGGTGTCAACGTCCTGCATCGACACCGCGTAGCTGCGGGCAGTCCTTGGTGCGCCGCTCCACTTCAGGCGGATCTGCTTGTTACCTCCGGTGCAGCCGAAGCCGTTGGCCCAGGCGTTGGCCGGGATCTTGTGGGTTTCGCTCAGGTCCGGGCTGGTAAGCGTAAATACGTGGGCTGCGGCGGGAATGCCGGACCGCACCTTGATACGGCCGTATGAGTCATGCTGGTGAGGGGCCGTCTGATGGGTGGTGCTCTTGTGGTGCTCGCCACTCTCGGCAGACGCCACCGCGCTCGCACCAGCGATAAGCGCGGCCGTGCCCACCAGAGCAGCAGCGTACTTTCGGGTGGTCTTCGTCATGGACTTCTCCTCATAGATGGTCAAACAGATGCGCTTCGGGGCGTGTGCCCAGCCAGCTGGGGGAATTGATCACGCGGGACGAGTACGCCCTGGAAGTGACTGTCGAGCCCCGTGAAACTTGTCCGGCAGCAGGCAGCCGATCTAGGCACGGTGCGGCTGGTCCGCGACGGTATCGCTGACCAGCCGCAGCTTCGCCAGCCCTGTCCGGGCGGCGCCGGCAGGAGAGCGCCCCAGCAGCGCCGGAGAACCGAGCCAGTCATGCTGCGCATCACCATCGACCCAAGGCAACGGGGGGTGGAATCGTGAGTGTCCGCCCAACACCGTTGGTGCGAACCCCAATGGATCCACCCAGCGATGGCGTATGACTTCCACACCGCCTGGACAGGGTTCACCGGGACTGCTGGGCGCATTCGACCCGATCGGGATGGCAGCTGGCTGCCATGTGTTGGTTGGTCAACCGCCCCACGGTGCCGGGGCATCGCCAACGAGAGCAGGAACAGTGCCTGATGCGCCGCGCCACCCGCCGCCAGCCGAGTCGGTTGCATCGAGTCGGATGGCTTCAAGCCGAGCGGGCCGGCTGTAGGGATGCGGGCGCCTTCGAGAGGTAATGCCCTGGCCAGCGCTATCCCGACGTGGCTGGCTCACAGACCTGCCGACACATCGGCTGTCCCGAGCGTGAGAGCGGGCATCCGTACTTCCGCGATCACAGGGCGTCTGTCGTCGTAGCAGGCGCTGGAGTGGCTTACTCGATGACAGTCAGGCGGGGTCGCTGGTGCCGACCAGCAGAGCCCGGCCGAGGGTGTGCTGGATCATGAGAATGTTGACCAGAGCAGCACTGGCGTTGGGGGGAACCTCAAGGACGGGCACCGAGAGCGCGGTGAGGCAGAGAAAGAGGCGGTGCGTGCCACTCCCGGGCGGCGGCTGGACTCCGCTGTAGGCGGCCACACCCAGGTCGTTGGTCAGATTGACGGCGCGGCCGGGCAGCACACCGCCCTCGGATCCAGCCCCCGCCTGCAGGGAGTCGATATCCGCAGGCAGGTCCTTGACCAGCCAGTGCCAGAGTCCACCGGGGATGGGGGCGTCCGGGTCATAGGCGGTCAGGACGAAGCTCTGGGTCCCCTGCGGAGCTCCGCTCCAGGAGAGGCTGGGGGACAGGCCCTTGCCGTGTTCAGGCGCGTAGCTCTCCGTCGGCAGCGGGCCAGAGGCTTCGAAGTCGGCACTGGTCAGCTGAAACGGCGCTGCCGGTACGGTGCGCTGGTAGGGCTCGTACGACATGGTGATGCTCCTGTCGAAGGAGTGAGATTGAGCGGGCAGGTGTCGACAGCCACACTCATGGATAAATACAGCCGTGCTGCACAATGTGAAAAGTACAGCAAGGCTGCACATGCCTGCAAGGGGAGGAACGTTGAAGGAGACCGAAGAGCTGAGGGAGCAGGCTCTCGCCGATGCGGAGGACCTGCGGGGGGCGATCGGGCGACTTGTGAGGCTGGTGCGGGAAGGCGAGACCCTGCCGTCCAACCAGGCCGCGGTGCTCGGCCACCTCGTTCGCGACGGGGCTCTGCCCATCGTCGAACTGGCCAGACGGGAACGTGTGCGGCACCAGTCCATGGCGCGGACAGTCGCGTTGCTGGATTCTGCGAAGCTGGTGTCCCTCAGCCAAGATCAAGAAGATCGGCGGCGGATCGTGGTCGAAGCATCCGAGCTTGGGATCTCGACCTTGAAAGAGGCAAGGCGCATACGATCCGGTGCGCTTGCCGATGCCATTGAGAACGTCCTGCCCGTTGCCGAGCGGGGGAGCGTCCGGGACGTCGTGGAGTTCCTGAACCGGCTGGCCGACAGCATGAACCTGCCGGGACCGACATGAGGCGGCTGCCTCGGCATCTACAGCCCTCCTGACGGTCGAACCATCTAGTGTGCTGCGCCTGAAATCACAGGCTTAAGTCTCTTGCTGGTTTTCGGTGGCTGGTGGAGTGACCTTGGTGAGGTAGTCGGCGAGGGACTTGAGGATCTCGTCGGCGGTCTTGGTCCAGGTGAAGGGCCTGGGGTTCTCGTTCCACGAGTGGATCCAGGCCTTGATGTCGTCCTCCAGCGCCTTCACCGAGGTGTGGACGCCGCGGCGGATGAGCTTGTCGGTCAGCAGGCCGAACCACCGCTCGACCTGGTTGATCCAGGAGGAGCCGGTCGGAGTGAAGTGGACATGGAAGCGGGGGTGCTTGCCGGGCCAGGTCTTGATCTCGGGAGTGTTGTGGGTGGCGTAGTTGTCACACACCAGGTGCACATCGAGCCCCGCAGGAACCGCCTTGTCTATTGTGACCAGGAACTTCTTGAACTCGACGGCCCGGTGGCGACGGTGCAGTTCACCGATGACGGTGCCGTCGGCGATGTTGAACGCGGCGAACAGGCTGGTGATGCCGTGCCGCAGGTAGTCGTGGGTGCGCCGTTCGGGCATGCCGGGCATCATCGGCAGCACCGGCTGGGAGCGGTCCAGCGCCTGAATCTGGCTCTTCTCGTCCACGCACAGCACCACGGCCTTCTCGGGCGGGTTGTGATATAGGCCGACGACGTCGACGACCTTCGCGACGAACTGCGGGTCGGTGGAGAGCTTGAAGGCATCCTGCAGGTGCGGCTTGAGGTCGAACTTCTTCCAGATCCGGCCGATGGTGGACTTCGACAGCCCGGTGCGGGCGGCCATGGAGGCCCGCGACCAGTGGGTGTCCTGGCCCGGAGTGGATTCCAGCGTCGCGACGATGACGTCTTCGACCTGGTCGAGCAGGATGGACGGTGGCCGACCGGGCCGCGGCTCGTCGACCAGACCGTCCAGCCGCCGCTTGACGAAACGGGCCCGCCAGCGGTTCACCTACTGCTCGCTCACGCCGAGTTCGGCCGCCACCTGCTTGTTCGTCCCGACCTCCGCGCACCGCAGCACGATCCTCGCGCGCAGGGCCAGGAACTGGGCGGTCTTCGCGCGCCTCGCCCAACGCGTCAGCTGAGCCCGCTCGGCCTCGCTGAGCACCAGCTCCGACTTGCGCCGGCCCGACCGTGGCTCATCCGCAAGTCCGGCCATCCGCCGGGCAGCAAACCGCGAGCGCCACTTCCTCACCATGTCCGCGGTTACAACCTTGGGAGCGATTGAGTTCGGGGCGTGCTGGCCTGGCGTGTTGGCTGGTGGGTGATCAGCAGGCGGCCTGCCGGGCGAGCACCAGTTCGGTGCTCGCCTTGCGGCGGGTCGCCCGCCGGGCGGAGCGGTCAGAGACCAGGGTGGCGATCGCGAGGTGGGTCTCGGCGTAGGTCTCGCGGCGGCCGGTGAACCGCTGCAGGGGCCGCCACTGCTTGTACTCGGCATTGGTGTGCTCCACGCAGATCCGCGCGGAGGACTGGCGGCGTCGCTGCTCGCGCCAGGCATGGTGCTCGCCCAGCGGCGCGTCGTCCTTCGGCTTCTTCGGCGGGGCGCTGACCTGGCAGGGGAACTCGTTGGCCAGGCCCCGGTAGCCCTCGTCGACTACAGCCTTGACCTTGGGGTGCCGGAGGAACTGCTCGGCGATGCCCTCGGTGCGCACGGCGGTCTGGTCGTGCATGCGGCCCGGCCGGACCACGCCGCTGAACAGGGTGCGACCCTGCGGGTCACTGAAGGTGGTGGTCTTGATGGTGTTCTGCTTCTTCTTGCCGGAGACGAACGCCTTGCGGCCGGGGCGGTGGGCGCGGGGGCGGCGGACCTGCACTTCGGTGCCGTCGATGCGCAGGTCAACGCCCTTCGTGCCGGCGTAGGCGAACAGATCCTCCAGCGTGCGCAGCCGCACCCCCGGCCGGTCCGGGACGGCGAAGCCGCGGGCCGCCAGCAGCGGGCGGACCTCGCGGATCGCTCCGGAGACGGTGGAGCGGTCCACTGCGTACAACTCGGCCAGAGCGGCGTGCGGGATCCCAAGCCGCAGGTGGACCAGCGTGACCAGGAGCCGGTCGACGAAGACCAGGCGCTGCTTGGGCCCGGCGCCGGCCGCCCGTCTCCGGTCTCCGCCACGCCGCTCGTGTAGCGCCGACTCCCGCGCGGCCTGCCATCGGGGCGCGAGTTCTTTGAGCAACTTGCCGAAGTGTGCGCGCGGGACCCCGGACAGGGCAGGATGGGAACAGGCCGCACGGGCCCAGGTAAACCTCACAACTTGCCCAACCCGTAAGGCCGTTCTCATGTCACGGGCCAGTGCCACAGCACTCTTGATCGTTTACTGAGTGGAGCTTAGGCTCCTGTGCCCATGGAGATGGGGGAACCGGACCGCGGGCGGCGGGCATGGCGCGACGGACTGGTCAGGCGTCGTGCAGCCGTGGCTCCGCTGGCCGGGGCGGCGGGGCTGGTCGTTCTAGGCACGGTGTTCGTCGTACTGCCGGCTGTGGTGGTCGACCACGATCTCGCCGGGGCGAGCGTCGCCGCACAGGATCGACTGAAGGCGGTGAACGATGTCCGTACGACGCTTCTGCAGGTGGTCGGCGGCCTGGTCGTGCTCTTCGGCGCGTACGCCACCTGGCGGCAACTGCGGGTGAGTCAGGACGGTTTGCGCGCCACCCAGGAGGGCTACGTCACCGACCGATTCAGCCGGGCCGTCGACCAGCTCGGCAGCGACAAGCTGGATGTGCGCATCGGCGGGTTGCACGCGCTGTGGCGGATCGCGGAGCAGTCCGCCCGCGACCGGGAGGCCATCATCTCCATCCAGGCCGCGTATCTGCGTACGCACCTGCCCTGGCCACCCGCCGGGCCGGAATCACCGGCGGCAGACGTGCCCATCAACGACATCGCACCCCTGGAGACTCGCGCCGCCGACGCCCAGGTGGCGCTGACCGCGCTCGGCGTGCTGTGCCAGCACCGGGAGCAGTCCTGGGTCAATCTCAGCATCACCGACTTGCGCCGGGCCGACTGCGACGGACTCTGGTTCCCCGAGGTCAACTTCGACCGCGCTTGCATGGAGGCCGCAGGCCTGTACCACGCCAATCTGACCCAGGCGTCCCTGGTCTCGGTCAACCTGCGGCACGCCGACCTCACGACTGCGATTCTCCGCCGGGCTCGCTGCATTCTGGCCGACCTACGGGGCGCGAAGCTGGTCGAAACCGACTTGCGTGACGCCGACTTCACTGAGACCGACCTGCGCGAGGCGAACCTGCGCAAGGCCGTCGCCCACGGCGCGGTCTTCCAACGCGCCGATCTCCGCATGGCCGACTTGCGCGGCACCGACTTGAGCACCGCCAACCTTGTCGAAGCACGCCTGACCGGCGCCGTGGCCAGCGAGCGCACCCTCTGGCCCGCCGACTTCGACCACACGGCCGCCGGAGTCGTCGACACCGATGACCCCGGCCCCGAGCCCTCGCCCCTACTCCAGCCCCCGGGGATGACGTGGCAGGCGCCGCCGCTGCGGTCCACTCCCTGACCAAGACGCGCCGGTCAAGACAGCGGCGACCGCGACCCGCCTGACGGCACCACTCCTCCTCAGCGGCGTCCTGATCGCGCAGGGGCCCAGACCGCCAGGCAGATCCGGGAGCTGGTATCGCTCCCAAGGTCGTTACCTTGAACTCCGCCGCCACACGTGTATTCGGCTTCCCGTCCGCGCATGCCAAGACGATGCGTGCCCGCTCGACCAGACGGGGCGCCACCGCCCCGCCCGCCCTCGGCCAGCAGGATCCGGCGCACCTGGGAGCGACTGACCTCGATGCCCAGGTCCTGGGCCGCGGCAGCCAGTGTGTCCAAGGTCCACTCCGAGGGCCCCGACTCGTCCGCGGCCCACATCTCATTCGACGGCTGCACCTCCAGCCGACCCGGTGGGGTCTGCTTGACCATCGCAATGATCCGGGAGCGTTCGGCCTCGGTGATCCTTCGCTTGCGGCCCTGCCCGCCCAGATCCTCCAAGCCCTCAAGCCCCGAGCGGTTGAAGCGGTGCAGCCAGCGACGCACCGTCTTCTGACTGCACCTCACCTCGTCCGCGATCTGCGGGACCAGCCAGCCGTCTCAGCTCAGCTCGACCATCCGGCACCGCTCCACCACAACCTTCGGCGCCTTCCTGGCCGACGCCAGACGGTGGAACACCGCTTGCTCGCCCTCGTCACGTCCCGGCCGCGCCATCAGCACCATCACCCAGCACCCGCCCCCGAACACCCGCAACCACCCCGCTACCAGCACCTATACCCACCAAAAGCGGAATCCAGCAGTATGCAGGCCGGCGATGACCAGTTTCGTGCGCCCGGTGGCCTTGACGGCATCAGTCACGCGCCGGTCGTCCCAAGGGTTGATCAGGTGCCTGTTGATCGGCTGCTGGTCGGCGAAGAGGTCCTGGAGGGGCTGCAGCAGCTGGCAGTTGTGCCCCTCCACTACGGTCGTCAGAACCGTGGGAACGCCGCATGCCCTGGCCGCTTTGGCCAGAGCCAGGGCGTTACGTGAGACGACCGGCGAATTGTGGCTGTACAGGTATCGGAGCGGCTGATGGTCGATCAGCAGTAGGACGCTCTCATCGGGCCTCGGCAGTGCGACGAGACCGTTCTTCGGTGACGTGCTCCGCGGCCTGCAGCCAAGCGACTTCCCGAGCCTGGGCTCGGGCCGAGCGCAGAGAAGCCAGTGCCGCTCGTCAACGTCGGCGAGCAGCTGCCAGGCCGTCGGTGTCGAGGCGACGGGGCCGAACACCTCGGCCTGGTCACGCAGTACGGCCAGATCTGTGATGCTCGCCGCCATCGGCGAGCATCACCGTGAGATCGGTGGCGATCCTGCCCGGATCATGTCCGGTCCCGCGCGGGCGAAGCGAGCGCAACGCGGTGGAATATGCGTCGGTCAGCCCGGTGGCATCAGCAAGATCCGCCAGCAACCGTGCCCCGGCACGACCTACCACACCCGAACCATCAGTATTGACATGAACCTGTAGACGCAAGATTGCCTGCACGTAGAAAGTGCCCTCCGCTTGGACCGACAGAACCCCTCAGCAAGGTTCATCGTCCCAGGTCAGGAAGGCACTTTCGTATTTCCGCCCCACCATCCGCCATGCCCAAGCGAAACGGCGAGGCTAGGCCCTTTCGTTGTGGATCATCAGGTCGCCGGGCTGCTGCGGGGCCCGTCCTCCGGCGGCCGAAGAAGTCTTCTCGCGGAATCCTGTCGAAGATGTCGAAAACGCCGAGCGTGCTTCTACCTACCCATGAAGCCCCCGCCGGGGCGGCCACGGCGATCGAGGAGCAGAGCCATGAAGTACATGCTGCTGATGCAGTTCAGCGAGAAGAACGTCGACTTCCCCAAGCTCGACGAGTGGAAGCCCGAGGAGATCCAGGCGCACATCGGGTTCATGAAGGAGACGAACGCCGGCCTCGCCGCCGCCGGCGAACTCGTCGACGCCCAGGGCCTGGCCATGCCGGAGACCGCCCGCATCGTGCGCTCCCACAGCGGCGGTGCGCCGGTCGTCACCGAGGGCCCCTTCCCGGAGTCCAAGGAGTGGGTGGCCGGCTGGTGGATCGTCGACTGCGACACCGAGCAGCGGGCGATCGACATCGCCGCCGCCGTCTCCGCCGCCGTCTCCGCCGCCCCCCGGCCCGGGCGGACGGCCGCTCGACATGCCGATCGAGGTTCGCCAGGTCATGGCGACCCCGCCCACCGAGCTGTGAACATGCTTCTGTGACGACTTTGGAACCACCCGTCGACGACCTGCTGCGCACGCTCGCGCCGCAGGTCGTCGGCGTGCTCACCCGCCGCTACGGGGACTTCGCCGCCGCCGAGGACGCAGTCCAGGACGCCTGGTGGACGCGGCCGGGCAGTGGCCGGCCGAGGGCGTGCCGCGCAGTCCGCGCGGCTGGCTGATCCAGGTCGCCGGCCGCCGGATGACCGAACAGGTCCGCAGCGAGCAGGCTCGCCGCAGGCGTGAGGAGCTGGTGGCCGGTCAGGTCCCGGCCGACCGGCGGTCCGCACCCGGAGCCGACGCCGGGGACGAGGGCGCGCAGGACGACACCCTCACGCTGCTGTTCCTGTGCTGCCACCCCGTACTGTCGCCGGCCTCGGCGATCGCACTCACGCTCCGCTCGGTCGGCGGGCTGACCACGGGCGAGATCGCCACGGCGTTCCTCGTCCCCGAGGCCACCATGGGCCAGCGGATCAGCCGGGCCAAGCATCGGATCAAGGACTCCGGGGTGCCGTTCCGGATGCCGGACAGCGCCGAGTGGCCGGCTCGCCTGGACGCGGTGGAGCGCGACGCGAGCGATCCGGCCCGCGGCGAGCAGGATGCCCAGACCCTGTCCGTCCACGCCGCAGTTGTTGGACACGACACTCAGGCCGGTCGCGCCCTGGCCGTACAGGGCTTGGATGAGGACGGCCGGGATGCCGCTGAGGCCGAAGCCGCCGACGGCCAGCGAGGCGTGGTCGGGGATGCCGGCGACTGCCTCGGCGGCGCTCGCACAGACCTTGTCCATGGCAGGAGGCACCTTTCTGTCGTGGGTTGATGCTGCTCGATGTGGGGGTGACCGTGTCCACCGTGCCGGTGCGGCCGAGCAGCGGCTTCTGGACGCCCGCCTTGCGCAAGGCGGGCGGGGCGGATGCGGTCACGTCGGTCTCGGTGTGGCTGGCGTGGAGCGGAGCGGAGTTCAGGCGGATGTCGTGTGGGCCGGGTTCCAGGCCCGCCGCCGGGCCACCAGCAGTCCGAGCGCGACCGCCGCGGTTGCCAGCCCCAGCAGTCCCACGGCGCCGACCAGAGTGCCGACCGCCGATTCCACGGCGAGCAGCACCAGCGGGCACACGAAACAGCCACCGAAGTAGGCCGCCATCCACAGCCCCGTGCCCCGTCCGCGGTCCTTGTACTCCAGCCGGGACATGGCACTGGTGAGGAGCGCCGGCAACAGCATCCCCGTACCCAGGCAGTTGATCACCGCACCGACCACCAACAGGGGGACACTGCCGGCGAGGAACATCACGCCGAAGCCGGCCGCGCAGATGGCGAGGACGGTGGGCATCATCGGGTCCGGGGAGCGCTTCAGACGCGTGAAGGTGATTGCTCCGGCCACCGTGGCGGCGCTCGCGACCGCAGTGGCCAGACCGATCACACCGGTGTTCTCCACCCCGAGGCCGTCGAGCAGGTACGCCATCTCCACCGGGACGGTGTAGAAGACCATCGCCCCGAAGAAGGTCAAGGCGCAGATGCCCGCCATCTGCCGCCAAGGGAACGGGCGACGTGCGGGCTGGACACCCTCCGTGGCTCTCTCCGTGGCCTCGTGCACCGCCGGACCGGGGAGGGCGAGGGCCAGCATCGGGGCGAGCAGCAGGCTCACCGCGTAGACCCAGAACGGAACTCGCCAGCCCGCCGCGCCGGCAGCGCCGCCGAGCACGAAGAAGGCCGTGGCGGCCGCGGAGGCGCACATGGTCTGCAGGGCGAGGTACTTCACCCGCCGGTGACCGGAGTAGTAGTCCCCGATCAGGGTGGTGCAGCAGGTCATGACGGCGGCCTCGGTGACGCCGACCAAGGCTCGGCTGGCGATGATCGCGCCCAGCGAGTCCAGCCAGAGCGGTGCTGTGCCGAACAGCGCGTACAGGACGGTCGCCACCAGCAGCAGACGCTTGCGGCCCAAGCGGTCGACGATCACCCCGGCGAACGGGGCCAGCAGCGCCAGCGCCAAGGCCGGAACGGTCAGCGCCAGCGGAACCAGCGCCTTGGCGCCGGGGACCGACGCGAAGTGGTCCTGCATCTTCGGCAGCACAGGAGCGATCAGTACCGCCCCCAGCACGGGCAGACAGCTGCCCGCCATCAGCGCGGTCACCCTCAGCCGGTGCGCCGGGCCCGACACGCTCACAGGCGGCGGGGCGGAGTCATCGATCGCGGGGGAGGACAAGGGCAGGGAAGCGGGCATGGTGACTCCAGGGGACGATGTGTGGGAGCGGGCATGCCGCACCGGCGCGGGGCGGCGCTCGGCATGCAGCGGAGGACATCACGCCGACGCGGGATCGGGGACGTGGCGTGCGGGTGGGACGACTGTGCGGTCTCCGAGGGCAGCCGCCCACCCTCCGTGCGATCGGTATCCCGGATGTGGCGCATCCGCGCGACGAATGGGGTGTGGCGGCCTGAGCAGGTCGGGCTGTGACATGTGAGCAGTTCCGGGGAGCCCGAAAGGCCCGGGCGCGCAGGGCACGTGCGTCGGGGGCAGGGCACGAACCGGGCCCCGACCGGCTGCGCCAGGATCTGCTCAGGGGCGGCTGCGGGGACGTCGGCGGCCGGTCGGCAGGGGTACCGGCTCGGGGCCGGGGACGACGGTGTTGCGGACGGAGCCGAGGACGTCCGCGGTGAGAGTGACGGTGTCGCCGGGCTTGAGCGGAGGCGGGACCCGTTCGCCTCGGATGCTCCACAGTTCCGCCAGGCAGCCGCCGTTGCCGCAGGTGCCCGAGCCGAGTACGTCGCCGGGGCGGACGACGGCGCCGCGCGAGGCGTAGGCGACCATCTCCTCGAAGGTCCAGCTCATGTTGGACAGCAGGTCCTTGCCGACGACCTCGCCGTTGATCTCCGAGGTCAGGGCGAGTCGCAGAAATCCGTCGGCGTCCCGGTACGGTTCCACCTCGTCCGGGGTCACGAGGTAGGGGCCGAGGGTGGTGGCGGTGTCCTTGCCCTTGCAGGGACCCAGTCCGACCTGCATTTCGCGGATCTGGAGGTCGCGGGCCGACCAGTCGTTGAACAGGGTGTATCCGGCGATGTGGTCACGTGCCTGCTCGGGGGTCAGGTCGCGGCCCTCACGGCCGATGACGACCGCGACCTCGAGTTCGAAGTCCAGCAGCCGGCTGCCTGGCGGGTACGGTACGTCGTCGTGTGCGCCGATGAGGGCGTGCGGGTTGGTGAAGTAGAAGGTGGGCGCGTCGTACCACGCCTCCGGTACGTCCTGAGTGCGCTCTCGGGAGCGCCGCACGCCCTCGATGTGTTCTTCGAAAGTGACGAAGTCTCTCACCGACGGCGGTTCCAGGGGCGGCAGCAGTCGTACCGCGTCCAGCGACACCGGGTCCGACAGGGCTGCGAGCTCTGTGGCTGCCCGTGGGAGACCGGAGTGGATCAGGCCGAGCAGCGTCGTGCCGTCGGGGAAGGGGCGTACGGCGGCACCGTCGACCACGCCGCAGCGACGGCGGCCTCGGTGCTCGTACGTGGCGAAGCGCATGGGGAACTCCAAGGGTCTGGGCTGGACCGGGGACGCTGCGGGCACTCAGGCCCGGAGCGGGGCGTCACCGCGCCCCCGGAGTGGGAGAGGATCAGACCGGCGGGGCGACGAAGCAGCCGCGGTCGACGTCGTTGAAGGACTCCTTGGCGACCATCTCGTTGACGGGGTTCGCGGTGCCCCACTGGTCCGAGACCTGTTCGGTGGAGAAGTCGTAGACGTGGGGGTGCCAGGTGTCCTCGTCCAGCTGCTCCAGCTCGGTGGTGTACTCCAGGGTGTTGCCGTGCGGGTCGTGGAAGTAGGAGAAGGTGTTGTCGCCCGCCAGGTGACGACCGGGGCCCCACACCTTGTGCACGCCGGCCCGCAGCAGACGGCCGGTGCCGCGCATGTACTCGTCGATGCCGCGCATCTCGAAGGAGATGTGGTGCAGGGAGGTGTGCGGGCCCTGGGCGATGGCCATGGAGTGGTGCTGGCTGCTGATCCGCATGAAGTGCATGGCCTCGCCCATGCGCGGGTGCCAGAGGGTGTCGGAGAGGCGGAAGCCCAGGTGCCGCTCGTACCACTCCTTGGTCGCGTTGAGATCGGGGGAGTTGAGGACGACGTGCGACAGCTTGACCGGGATCGATTCCTTCTCCTCGATCTTGCGGTGCTGCCGTACGGCCACGTCCGCGGAGACCTCGATGGTGCGGCCGTCGATGTCGAAGAAGCGGAAGCCGTAGCCGCCGCCGGGGGTGTCGAGCTTGCCGGGCCGCGAGATCAACCGGGCGCCGTCGGCGAGGAGTCGCTCGGCGAGGGTGTCGACGTCGGCGGGGGTGGCCGCTCCGAAGGAGACCAGGTCGAGGCGCTTCTCCTCGGCCTTGCGCAGCCGCACGATGTACTGCTCGGGGCTGCCCTCGGCGGCGAGGAAGGAGACCCCGGAGTCCTCGCCGGTCTTGGTCAGGCCCCAGACGCCGGCGTAGAAGTCGAGCTGTTTGTCGTAGTCGGGAACGGCCAGGTCGACGTGGCGCAGGTGGGTGAGCAGGCGGTCGCTCATGGGTGGGGCTCCTGTTCTCGTGGCCTCAGACAAGGCGCAGCAGCGATGCCGCGTTGGCACCGCGGACGGCGTGGTAGTCGAGATCGGGCAGGTCGGCGTCGCGCAGTGCGGCCAGCGGGTCGTCGGTGCCCATGTCGAAGGGGAAGTCGGAGCCCAGCAGCACTCGGTCGGCGCCCGCGCTGCGGATCAGCTCCCGCAGGACGGACGGTTCGTGGACGAGCGAGTCGAAGTACAGCCGCTTGAGGTAGCTGCTGGGCGGGTGGGCGCAGCCGCGGGCGTCGGGGCGGACCCGCCAGGCGTGGTCGGAGCGGCCGATGTGGCCGGGGAGGTATCCGCCTCCGTGCGCGGCGATCAGCTTCAGCTCCGGGTGCCGGTCCAGGACCCCGGAGAAGATCAGATGAGACAGCGCGACGGCGTTCTCGGTGGGCTGGCCGACGGTGTTGGACAGATACCAGCGGTCCAGGCGCTCGTCGAGGGTGCAGCCGTAGGGGTGGAGGAAGAGCAGCGCCCCGGTCTCCTCGGCGCGGGTCCACAAGGGTTCGTACGCCGGATCCGACAGTTCGAGGCCGGGTGCGTGCGAGGAGAGCTCGACGCCCGACAGGCCCTGCTCCAGGGCGTGTTCGAGAGCTTCGACGGCCAGGCGCGGGTGCTGGAGCGGGACCAGCCCGAGTCCGCGCAGTCGCTCCGGGGCCTGGGCGCAGTGCGCCGCGGTACCGGTGTTGGCCAGCTCCCACACGGTGCGGGCGAGGTCTTCGTCGGCCCAGTAGTGGTAGTCGGGGACAGGGGACACCAGCTGTACGTCGACACGGCAGGCGTCCATCGCGGCCAGCCGGGCCTTGACATCCGTCAGCCTGGGGATGCGGTCGCGGATCATCGGTCCGTTGACGGCGAGGGCCTGCGGGCCGGCCCGGCGGGCGTCCAGTTCGCGGGCGGCGGCCCGTTCCGGCCGCCCGGCCACGGTTTCCTCGACCTCGGGGAGCAGGACGTGGGCGTGGACGTCGATGGTCGGCGTTGTCACGGCAGCTCCGTCAGCGCGGTCATCGTGCGGCCGATCAGACCGGGCACGTCGGCGTCGCGGACCCCGTCCAGCTGCCACCGGCAGATCTGGACGGAGCCGTCGACCACCATCCGGACCCGGGGGACGCGGCGCTCGTGGTAGGCGGTGAGCAGGTCGTCGTCCCAGACGTCGTGGGCGGCGAGCAGTTCCGCGAGGACCAGTGCGTCCTCCAGGGACATCGCGGCGCCCTGGGCGAGCGTGGGAGGACAGGAGTGCGCGGCGTCGCCGACGAGGACGACGCGGCCCCGGTGCCAGGAGCCCTCGACCAGGTGCCGGGTGAACCAGGTGTAGTTGACCTTCTTCGGGTCGGTGATGGACTCGCGGATCTCGTTCCAGGCGCCGCCGTATCCCTCGGCGAGACGGCGCATCTCATGGGCGTGGGTGTCGGGGTCGAGGCTCGCCCGGTCCCGCTTCGGTTCGACGAGGTACGCGTAGAGGGTGTTCTGGCCTGTGGGGGTGTAGCCGGCGATGTAGCAGGGCCCTCCGTAGGTGAGGTCGGTGCGCTCGACGCTCTTGGGACGCGGGGCGGAGACGCGCCAGATGCCCATGCCGACAGGCTCGGGCCGCTCGCTGATACCGATCAGTGCGCGGGTGGCGGAGTGCAGCCCGTCGGCGGCGACGACCAGGTCGTACCGTCCGGTGGTGCCGTCGCTGAAACCGACGTCGACCCCGGTCCCGTCCTGCTCCAGGCTCTGGACGGTGGTGCCGAGCCGGACCCGGGCGCCGGATCCTCGTACCGCCTCGGTGAGGATGCGCTGGAGGTCGGCGCGCTGCATGCCGACGACGGCGGGAAGGTCGGGGCCGCCGGTGTGGTGGTCCGGCTGGACGTGCAGCACGGTCCCGTCGGGAGCTGTGAGGCCGAGGGTGTCGAATCCGAAGCCGTGCTTCTCGGCTTCCTCCCACACTCCGATCTCGCGCAGGACGCGCAGAGCGTTGCCCTGGGTGGTGATTCCGGAGCCGGAGACGTTCCAGTCGGGTCTGATTTCGACGAGGTCGACGTCGATGCCGGCTTTGCGGAGCAGGACGGCCAGGCCGTTTCCTGCGGTACCGCCGCCGACGACGAGGACGCTGCGGGCGTCGCTGCTCATGACCAACTCCCTTGTTGGACGCGGATTGGGTGGGACTGCGGGTTCTGCGGGGGACGGGCTATTTGACGGCGATGGGGTTGACCGGGGAGCCGACGGCGCGGGTGATGGGCAGGGGTGCGGCGGTGAGCCAGAACTCGTACGCGCCGTCGCCCGCGCAGTCGGCGGCGAGGGCGTCGAGGTCCCACATCTCGCCGATGAGCAGTCCGATGTGGGGGATGGCGACCTGGTGCAGGGGCTGGAAGGCGTGGTCGAACTCGTTGGGCCGCACCTCGAAGCCCCAGGTGTCGGTGGCGATCGCGGCGATCTCGGTGCGGTGCAGCCAGCCCGCAGTCGTGAAGGAGAGGCCGGGCGAGTCACCGCCCGCGTAGTCGCCCCAGCCCTCGCGGCGGACCCGGGCCAGCTGGCCGGTGCGGACGAGGACGATGTCACCGCGGCCGACACCGACGCCATGCGCATCGGCGGTGGCGGTCAGGTGCTCCTCGGTGATGGCGAAGCCGTCCGGCAGTTCGCCGTTCCGGCCCAGCACCAGTCCCACGTCGAGGAGGACGCCGCGCCCGGCCACATGCGGGGCCATGTGCTCGATACCGGTCACCATGTCGCCCTCGGCGGTGACCACCTTCTCCGCGTCGCGCCCGTTCCACGCCTTGCCGTGGTCGAAGATGTGGCCGAGCCCGTCCCACTGGGTGGAGCACTGCAACGGCATGGTGATGACGTCGTCGGCGCCGCCGATGCCGTGCGGAAAGCCCTGGTTGTCGAGGGCCGCGTCGGTGCCGGTGGTCAGCATGGTGTGGATGGGGTTGGTGCGCCGCCGCCAGCCCTTCTGCGGGCCGTCCATGTCGAAGCGCTGCGAGAGGGAGAAACTGATACCCCGCCGGATGAGGGCCGCGCCCTCGCGGCGCTTGGCCTCGTCGAGGAAGTTCAGGGTGCCCAGCACGTCGTCGTCGCCCCAACGCCCCCAGTTGCTGTACGCCTTGGCGGCCTCGGCTATGGCACCCACGGGATCGGTGTGGTCCAAGGTCATGACGGCTTCTCCGCGACGCATCGGGTGCGCTGGGCACCGAGGCCGGTGATGGTCCCCTCCATGACGTCGCCGTCACGCAGCAGCCACCCCCAGTGCATCCCGTTGCCGGCCGGGCTGCCGGTCAGCACCAGGTCGCCGGGGAGGAGCTGGGCCGATTGGGAGGCGTAGGACACCATGCGTGCGACACCGAAGATCATGTCCTTGGTGGACTCGTCCTGCATGGTCTCGCCGTTCAGCTTCAGCGTGACCCGCAGATCACCGGAGTCCGCGATCGACTCGGTCGGCACGATCCACGGGCCGAGCGGGGTGAAGCCGGGGGCGTTCTTGCTGCGCAGCCAGTCGGTGCCGATGGCGGGCATGTCCTGGCGGAAAACGGTGGCGCGGTCGGTGAGGTCGTTGGCCATCGTGTACCCGGCGACGTACGGCAGGGCTTCCTCGACGGAGACCCGGTAGGCGGGCTTGGCGATCACGGCCGCCAACTCCAGTTCCCAGTCCGGCTTCTCGGCCCAAGCGGGGAGTACGACGTCGTCGTACGGGCCCGTGATCGCGCTGGGCAGGCCGATGAACACGTACGGCAGGTCCTCGGCTGCCCGCCGGTCCATGACCGCGGCGATCTCCGCACGTGCCTCCTCGACGGTGCGCGGGTCGTCGGGGGAGCGGTGGGCGACTGCCAGGTCGATCACGTGCTGCCGGTAGTTGGCACCGGACTGGAAGATCTGGCGCGGCTCCACGGGGGCGTGTATCCGCAGACCGTCCAGCGGCAGCCAGTCACCGGCCGTATCCGCCGCCAGACTGCGCAGACGGGGCAGGACCTCGTTCCAGCGCTCCAGCAGCGTGCGCACAGTGAGTTCCGGTGCGGCCAGCGCGGTACGCAGGTCCAGCACGCGGGCGTCCGACAGGACGAGAGCGGGAAAGGGCGTCCTGCCTGGTGCGCTGACGGTACCGAGGGCGAAGGAGCCGGAGAAGAGCGGTGAATCAACATCACGTTTCACGGATGTGTCCTCTCAGTGGCGGTGCGACTAATCTGGCCGTCCCGAATCGATTGGGGAAATCGATTCGCCGGATGAAGCTCATCGGTGTCACCGATGAGCTTCAGGTCTCGTCTCCGACGGCCGATCAGCGCTCGGGAGTGTCATGCATTTGGCCAGCCTTGACCTGAATCTCCTGGTGGCTCTGCGCGCTCTGCTGGAGGAACGCAACGTCACCAGGGCCGGGCAGCGCATCGGGCTCAGCCAGCCGGCGATGAGCGGCGCCCTCGCGCGACTGCGCCGGCATTTCGACGACGAGCTCCTCTTCAGGACCGGCAACAACTACGAGCTGACCGCCCTCGGCCAGGCGCTGCTGGACCGGACGGCCCGGGCCTGCGACATGGCGGAACGGGTCTTCAGCAGCCAGGCCGAGTTCGATCCCGTCCAGGACGGCCACGAGTTCAAGATCATCGCTTCGGACTACGCCGTGACGGTCTTCGGCACCGAACTGACCCGCATCCTCCACGCGGAGGCGCCCGGCGTCCGGCTCCATTTCGAGCTGACTCCCGCCACGGTCACCGAGGAGACAGCCGCACTGCTGAGCACCACTGACGGGATGCTCCTGCCACACGGTTTCATCAGCGGTTACCCGGCGGTCGAGGTCTTCCAGGACCGCTGGGTCTTCGTGGTCTCACGGGACAATGCCGAGGTGGGGGACGCGCTCACGTCCCACGATCTGAACCGGTTGCCCTGGGTGACGTATCGGCGGCTGTACGACACGACGTCCACCCGGCAGCTGAGCATGCTCGGCATCGAGCCCCGCTCGGAGGTCTCCGCCGACACCTTCCAGGCACTGTGCTTCCTCGTCGCCGGAACCCGCAGAATCGCCCTCGTCCAGAACCGGCTCGCCGAGCGACTGCGCGAAACGGCCGGCATCCGCGTCATGGAGCCGCCGCACGGCATGGTGCCCCTCCACGAAGCCCTGTGGTGGCACCCCGTACACACGCACGACGCGGCGCACATGTGGCTTCGCGAGACCATCGCGCGCGTCGCGAAACGGATGGCAGAGCGCCCACCGGAGGGGTGACCATGCTGCCCTCAGCGCGCCGAGGGCCTTGGCCTGCCTTCCTCACCTGCGAAGACGCGGAGCTGCAGGGCGAGGGTGGAGTAGTAGCCCACCAGGGTCGTCAGCTCGAACAGGCCGCGTTCACCAATCGCCGACACCGCCGTGCGGTACTCGTCGTCGTCCAGGCTGCCGGAGCGCAGCAGCGAGGCCGTGGTCCGCAGGGCGGTCGTCTCGTGCGGGTCGGTCACGTCCGGCAGCACACCGGAGCGCAGTGAGGCGAGTTCCTCCTCGGTCAGACCGCAAGCGCGCCCCACGGCTTCGTGCGCTTCTCGTTCGAACGCGCTGCCCCAGTGCGTGGCGACGAGGAGCACAGCCATTTCACGGACGCGGTCGCTGAGAGAGGACCGGTAGCGCACCGCCGCACCCACGGTCTGTAGCGCGGCTCCGACCGGAGGACTGAGCAGCATCGCGTTGAACGGCCCCCGAAGCCGTCCCTCGCTGTCGGTGAGGGCGAAGAGCTGAGGACCGGCGGCACGTGGGCCTCCGGATATCGACCGGTAGACGGCGGCTTGTTCCTCGCTCATATCGCCGGGAAGGAATCCGGCCAGGCGGGCGACCATCGTCGCTCCCTTCGTTCGGTGCCGGGGAACTATAGCCGCGCCGATCACCGGAGTGAGTCAGCCCTCGCGGCGCAGCGCGGCCGGCGTCGTACCGAGGTGCGAGCGGATCACCCGGGTCAGGTGTTCCTGGTGGGAGAAGCCGCAGGCGGCTGCCACCTGGGCGATGGGCATGGATCCGGCGCGCAGGAGGCGGGCGGCCCGCTCCACGCGCAGCCGCACGAGGTACCGGTGCGGAGGGCACCCCGTGCGAGCCCCGAAACGCCGGGCGAACTGGCTGACACCGAGCCCCGCGGCGGAGGCGAGGTCCTCCAGCGACAGCGGCTCGGAAAGCCGGGCGTCCATGAGTTCCCGAACGGCCGTGAACTGCCGGTCGCTCAGACCCACTTGCCACTGCGTCGGCTCGGCGACGCGCTGCCGCACGCTGTGGCGGCGGGCCAGCTGGGCGGCGGTCATGAGGGCGAGCTGATCCGCATAGGTGCTCCCGCTGGGCTCCCAGTGCCGTACCACACCATCGAGCGCCAGAACGAGCTGCTCCAGCAGCTGATCCGTGGTGCCGAACTCCTCCTTCAGCCGCACCGGCCGGCCGTCCTGCGCCGTCTCTGCCGTCGCTTGGAGGGCCGCGTCCGACAGGTAGACGTGCACCGTGTTCAGATGACCGCCGAGTTCCACGTCCAGCTCCGTGTCGGCCGGATGCAGGAACAGGCCACCGGGCGGAACCTGCCGTGCGGCCGTCAACCCCCGGCGTCCCCTCCGGACCGTGACGGGGCCGTCGAGGTGAAGGATCACCAAGTGGCTGCCGGCTCCCTGAAAGGCGTCCCGATACGGCAGTTCCCGTTGCGTCGACAGATACAACTGCTCCCAGCCTAGTCCCGTGCTGGTGCGGACGGGACGCACCCCGGGCCGCGTCAGGATGCCGTGGGTGTCACCGAGGCCCATCTCGCTCATGAGGCCCTCCTTCGGGGCACAGTCCTGCTGCCCTCCGGCACAGGCGGGCAAGCACGGACCGAGCCGCGGCCGACGCCGTTTTTGTGCAAGACGATGCGGAGATTATGCAGGAACGGCCGGCGCACGGCCTCGAATACTGCGGGAGACCCACTGGCCCCGCAGCACGGAGAGCAGCTTCATGAGGAGTTTTGTGCACACCACCGGCCCGAGCCGGGTGGTCTTCGGCGCTGGTACGCTCTCGCAGGTCAGCGATGAGGTCGAGCGTCTCGGCGGGGCCCGGGTACTGCTCCTCTCCGACGGATCACCGGCCCTGCGCAAGGACGTCGAACGGCTCCGCGCAGCCCTGGGCGACCTGGCGGTGGCCGAGTTCGACGGCGCGGCCATGCACACCCCCGTCGGGGTGACCGAGCAGGCCCTGGGAACGGTGCGCGAGCAGCGCGTGGACTGTCTGGTGGCGATCGGCGGCGGCTCGACGACCGGCCTCGCGAAGGCCCTTGCCGTCCGCACGGACCTGCCCCAGATCATCGTGCCGACCACCTACGCCGGCTCCGAGGCCACCCCCGTGCTCGGCGAGACGGTGGACGGCCGGAAGGTCACCCGGTCCGCCCCCGGGATCCTGCCGGAAACGGTCGTGTACGACGTCGAGCTCACCCTCGGGCTACCGGTCCCGATATCGGTGACCAGCGGCGTCAACGCACTGGCCCACGCCGTGGAAGCCCTCTACTCACCGGACGCCACTCCGGTCACCGACGCCATGGCCCTGGAGGCGGTCGCCGCCGTGGCCCGTGCTCTTCCCGCCCTCCACGACGATCCCTCCGACCTGGAGGCACGGGCGGAACTGCTCCAGGCGGCGTGGCTGGCGGGCACCTGCCTCGGTGCCGTCGGCATGGGACTGCACCACAAGCTCTGCCACACGCTGGGCGGCACCTTCGGACTGCCGCACGCCGAAACCCACACCGTGGTCCTTCCGCACGCCATGGCATACAACGCGGCCGCCGCCCCGGACGCGATGGACCGCGTCGCGCGCGCCCTGGGCGTACCCGATGCGCCCACCGGCGTCTTCGACCTGATCCACCGGGTCGGCGGCCCGACGTCGCTGCGCGATCTCGGCATGGCGGAGGCCGACCTGGACCGCGCGGCGGAACTGGCCACCGCACAGCCGTATCCGAACCCGCGCGAGCTGACCCGCAGCGGCCTCGCAGATCTGCTGGGGGACGCCTGGCACGGTCGCCGCCCGCAGACGGCGACCGGCTCCGCACCCGACCTGCGCGCGCTGACCGACGAGGTCGTGGCGAGCTTCGACGGCTGCGCGAACCCGCGCCTCAGGCATCTGCTCACCGATCTCGCCCGCACCCTGCACGCCTACACGATCCGCAACGACCTCACCCCGCGGGAGTGGCAGCGGGCCGTCGACTTCCTCACCGAGGCCGGCCACATCACCACCGACACACGGCAGGAGTTCATCCTCCTCTCAGACACCCTCGGCGTGTCCAGCGTCGTGGACGCCCTCGCCAACTCCCGCACGCCGGAAGCGACTTCCTCCGCGATCCTCGGGCCCTTCTACGTCGCTGGGCCGCCCGCCGCCGGGCACGGCAGCGACATCGCGGGCGGCCTGACGGGCACGCCGATGTGGGCGGACATCACGGTGACCGACCAGGAGGGGGAACCGGTCGCCGATGCCGTGGTGGACGTCTGGCAGTCCAACGAGGACGGCTTCTACGACGTCCAACTCCCCGACCTGGACGGGCCGGTACTGCGCGCCCGGTTCACCACCGGCGCCGACGGGCGGTTCACGTTCTGGTCGATCCTCCCGTCGGAGTACCCCATCCCGGACGACGGCCCGGTCGGCCGGATGCTGTCCGCCGTGGGCCGCCACCCCTACCGGGCACCGCACGTGCACTTCCTGATCAACGCACCAGGCCACCAGCCGCTGGTGACCCAGCTGTTCGTCCGCGGCGGCGCCTACCTCGACGGAGCCCCCGGGCAGCGCGACGCGGTCTTCGGCGTCAAGGACGACCTCATCACCGACTTCGTCCGGCACACCGGCCCGACGCCCGACGGCCGGCGGGTCGACGGCGAGTGGCGCCTGCTCGAGTTCACCTTCCGCATCGCGCGCCCCGGGCACTGAGCACGCCGGCTCACCCCCAGACCCCGCGACGGCCTTCCCACGGACTCCACGGAGACAGCATGAGCACCCCTGAGCACTACGACACCGACGTCCTCGTCATCGGCAGCGGCCCGGCCGGCGGCACCGCGGCCCTGCTGCTGGCCACCTACGGGGTACGCACCCAGCTGGTCACCAAGTACGGATGGCTCGCCGACACGCCGCGCGCCCACATCACCAACCAGCGCTGCATGGAGGTCTTCCGCGACCTCGGGATCGAGCGGGAGGCCCTGGAGAAGGGCACCCCCAGCCACCTGATGGGCGACACCGTCTTCGCCACCTCACTCCTCGGCGACGAGATCGGCCGCATCCGCACCTGGGGCACCGGCGACGAGAGCCTGACCGAGTACGCCGCCCAGAGCCCCTGCGGGATGATCGACCTCCCGCAGACCTACCTGGAACCCATCCTCCTGTCCAACGCCGCCCGGCGGGGCGCCGTGATCCGGCTGAACACCGAGCTGATCGACTTCGAACAGGACGCTGACGGCGTGACCGCGCGCCTGCGCGACCGGCCCAGCGGCACCGAACACACCGTCCGGGCCCGCTACATGATCGGCGCCGACGGCGGTCGCAGCATCGTCGCCGACAAGCTCGCACTGCCCATGGAGGGGCGGATGGGCAAGGCCGGAAGCATGAACATCGTCTTCAGGGCCGACCTCGCCCGGTACGTCGAGCACCGTCCCAGCGTCCTGTACTGGATCATGCGGCCGGGCGCCGACGTCGGCGGCATCGGCATGGGTCTGCTGCGCATGGTCCGGCCCTGGAACGAGTGGCTCATCGTCTGGGGCTACGACATCGACAACCCCCCGCCGGAGGTCACCGACGAAGCGGCGGCGGCGATCGTCCGCGACCTCGTCGGCGACGAGGAACTCGACGTGCGGATCGACAGCGCCTCCCTGTGGACCGTCAACCACGCCTACGCGACACGACTGCACAGCGGACGCGTCTTCTGCGCCGGAGACGCCGTCCACCGCCACCCGCCGTCCAACGGCCTCGGCTCCAACACCTCCGTCCAGGACTCCTACAACCTGGCCTGGAAGCTGGCGGCCGTCCTCAACGGGCACGCCGGTCCTGAACTGCTGGACACCTACACCGACGAACGGGCCCCCGTCGCCCGGCAGATCGTCGAACGCGCGAATCTCTCCCGGGACCAGTTCCTCCCCCTGTTCGAGGCCCTCGGCGTCGTGGGCGGCGGCGAGAAGGGCATATCCGAGGCCCTGGAGGCGGCCCGCCGGCCGGACGCCGAAGGCGCCGGGAAACGGCGGGCCATCCGCGAGGCGATCGAGCTGAAGCACTACGAGTTCAACGCCCACGGCGTCGAGCACAACCAGCGCTACACGTCCGCGGCCGTCATCCCCGACGGCACCGCCGAGACGGTCACCCGCGACGACGAACTCTTCGGACGCCCGACCTCCCGCCCCGGCGCCAAGCTGCCGCACGCCTGGCTCGTCGACGACAAGGGCGGGCGGATCTCGACTCTCGACCTGGTCGGCAAGGGTGGCTTCACAGTCCTGACCGGCCTGGCCGGCGCCCCATGGGCCGACGCCGCCGGCATCCTGGCCGGGGAACTCGGCCTCGACCTGCGCGGCGTCGTCATCGACCGCGACGCGCACGACGCGTACGGCGAGTGGAGCCGCCGTGCGGAGATCGACGAGGAGGGCGTGCTGCTCGTCCGCCCCGACGGGTACGTGGCCTGGCGTCGGCCGAGTGGAGCCGCCGACATCACCGAGGCGACCCGGCTGCTGCGGGAAGCGCTGACCGCGGTGCTCTGCCAGTGAGCCGGTCGTGACGGCAGGCGGTGATCTCCGAGGTGCGTCCGGGCCGTGCCGCCGAGACCCGAAGCAGTCGGCCCTTGTCGTCGGTGAGCGCGATGACCAGCAGGCCATGGTGTTTGTGCTTGCCGGAGTGTGCGCCGTGAGGCGCTGGTTGTTCGAGTGGAGGTGGAAGACCACCGCCATCGTCCTGTCGCAGCAGGGCGGTTGAAGCTGGGGGCAGCCAGAACCGGGAGGTGCCGGGGACGGCGGGAAGCAGCCCCGACAAAGCCGGGACGTGCCAGTACTGCCAGGTGGTGCGGGTCCGGCAAGCGAGACGGAGAGGAGCACGCGAGGAACCGGCGTCCACGCCTCCTTGAGGCACACCAGCTCGAACCTGGTGGATGAGGGCTGGATGCGGTGCGTCCCTGCTGGATATTCGGCTGGCGGGGAACTCCCCGGGTGGTCTATTTCGGTCGCGCGGGGAGGCCACGGTGAAGTGCTGCGGGGTAGCCGTGGCGAGGCCGCCGGGGCATAGCCGGGCTCCTACTCCGACGATCGAACAGCGAGCGAACACGGGAACCGTCCCGGTTCCGCCCTCCTGCCGCGCATCCAGTTCGGGCGGAGGGCTGGGTCCATCGTCGGCCGATCGGGCCGGGATGGGGCGGAGCCGCCGTAGTACTCCGAGCCGGGGAGAGCCCGGCACATGGGGAAGGGCGGCAGCGGTTTCGAGAAGGGAAGGAGGCTGCAATGCCGAAAGACGCACCGCTGAACAGTGATGCTCCCGAGGCCCCGTTGGGGTCTCACCAGCGGGTATCGGGGATGCAGACCAAGCTTCACCGTTGGGCGGCGGCTGACCATGGCCGCAGGTTCGATAATACGCGGCATGCTTTGACGATCTGTTCGTCTCGCTGGCCCGACGCCCTGGATTTCGCGAGTCCGGGCGCACCCGTCGGACCGGTCCGCATCGCGAGCGACCTCGGCACGGAGCCGTCCTACGGGCGCGCCAGCCACGGAGGATCCGGCGTGCGGATCATGTGTGCCACCCTGGCGGAACCGCGCGCGTTCCGCCAGGGCGAGCCGAGCCGACACCACCTCCTGTGCGGCCCGCGGCACGTCGTCGTCCCGCCGACCGGGGACGGGCGTTCCCCGCAGGACGGGGCGGACGGCACACCGGCCGGTGCGGCCGGGCAGGAGGAGCGGGTGTCAGCGGGTGTAGGTGACCCGGTGCTCCCGCAGGGAACCGCAGTTGGAACCGGACACCTGGACGTAGACGTTCTTGATGTAGCCGCCCCAGTCGACGCACTGGCCCTTGCCGTAGATGTACGTCGGTCCCGCGTAGGACGTGTACGTCCCGTAGTCACCGTCGCTGTTGTCGGTGGCGGGGACGTAGATCCACGCGGACATGTCCACCGCGGCGCCGGGGTTGCTGCGGATGGTCGTGACGCAGTTCTTGCCGTTGGCGGCGTTGTACGTCAGGTAGACGGTGCCCAGCGAGCCGACGGGCGCGGAGTTCACGGTCTTGTAGCTGCTTCCGCAGACCTTCTGCGGTGTGGTGTTGGGTGCGGCGGAGGCGGGTGCCGCGAGGGCGGTCGTGGCCCCCAGCGACAGAGCCGCCAGGGCCGTGGCGCCCAACATGGAGTGAGTGAAGCGCATTTTTCCCCCTTGTGATCTTACGAGTTGGTTACTCCTGCCTTATGTGACCCGCGGGCCATCTGGATGGTTGTGCCGGGTTAGCTGGGGTTTTCGGCCATAACTCGCTGGACGATAGACCGAATTGGGACGCAACCGGAGGCGCTTGCGGCAGTCGGGCCGCCGGTCGCGCGTCGGGACGCCGAGGACCGTGTCGAGGAAGAAGAATGCGCGGTAGCACCGTTCTCTTCGGCTCCACCGGAAGGTACGCAGACCATGAGCAGCCAGGACGACCGTTGGGCGAAGCTGACAGGCGGGCAGGCCGGGGAGGAGTATGCCCGGCGGTTTGCGCGGCTGGCCGAGTCGGGCCAGGACGTCCACGGCGAGGCCGCCTTCTGCGACGCGTTGCTGCAGCCCGCCGCCCGAGTCCTCGACGCCGGCTGCGGCACCGGGCGGATCGCCGTCCGACTGACCGAGCTGGGTCACCGCTGCACGGGCGTGGACGTCGACGGCTCGATGCTCGCCGTCGCCCGCCGTGTCGCCCCAGGGCAGGAATGGCTCCACGGCGACCTGGCGCACCTGGACGGCCTCGGCCTGGAAGCCGGCTTCGACCTGGCGCTCGCGGCAGGGAACGTCATCCCCCTGCTGGCCCCCGGCACCGAGCCGACTGTCGTGCGGCAGCTCGCCGCCGCACTGCGCCCCGGCGGACTGCTGGTCACCGGAATGGGGCTGGACGCGGAGCACCTGCCGTTGCCGGAACCGACGGTGACGCTGGAGGAGTTCGACGACTGGTGCGCTCAGGCAGGACTGACGTTGCGGCAGCGCTTCGCCACCTGGTCCGGCGACCCCTACCGTCCGGGCGGCGGCTACGCCGTCAGCGTGCACGCCCGCCGCGTCGCCTGAACCGTGTCCTCTCCGGGCCCCGGCGTCTCGTCGCGCCCGGGCGGTGCGGAGTTCATCGGCCGTCTGCCGGAAGCCGGGGACTTCCCGGCTGACCTGCGAGGCGTGGAACAACCCCTTCGTCCCCCGCAGATGATCACCCGGCTCGTCGGCGGACGCGTCTGCGCCTACGACCTGGCGGCCGGCGACCGGGGCGTGCTGTCGCCGGTCCTGGTCTGCCGGCCTTCCACCGAGGACGAGGTCGTCGACCACGCCGTCGCCGACGATCTCGCGCGCCTCTATTGCGCGACCCTCGACGCGGTCGTCTGCACCACGGCAGACGGGGACGAGGTCTGGCGGTCTCGGTTCGAGCCACGGTCTGCCCGGCGGCACGGGCACCGGCCCGGTTGTGTGCTGTCGTCGGACGGACTCGTGCTGTGGGTGTACCGGCCCGACGCCATGGCCGGCCGCAACCGCCCCGACCAGTGGGCGGCTCTGGACGCCGCGACCGGCGCGGTCCTCGCACAAACCGATCTGCGGACCGCCGGGCCCGGGGGGCGGCAACTGCTGCACCCGGCGGGCGAGGAGGTCCTCCTCGACGTGGGCGAAGGGCAGGACGGCTCCGTCATGTACCGTGCGTCGCTCGCCGGCGCCGGGATGGATCTCGTCGGTTGTCCGTGGGCCGACCGGTGCCTCATCGCCGAACGCCCCTGTGCCGGACGTCGGTGGTTCCGCTTCATCCCAACAGCGCCGCGACGGCGGTCAGGGCGGGGACGGACAGGAGGGTGGACAACAGGATCGACTCGCGGGCGAGTTGCTCGCCGACCCGGTACTCGGAGGCGTAGGTGTAGAGATTCTGGGCGGCCGGCAGAGCGGCGACCACGACGACGTCGAGCAGGGCGTCGCCGCGCAGACGGAACACGGCGACGGCGAGAGTCCAGGCGATGAGGGGCTGGACGACGGTCTTGATGGCGGCGGAGAGCCAGATCGCCGGACGGTTGTCGCCCCGGGCGGGCAGGCCGCTGCCGCAGAGGGAGATGCCGAAGGCCAGCAGTACGGCCGGGACGGACATGTCCGCGATGAGGGTGAGGGGCTCCAGGGCGGGCCGGGGGAGGGGCAGGCCGGTGGCGGCCATGGTCACTCCCGCGAGTGTGCCGACCGCCATCGGGTTGCGGAGGGGCGTGGTCAGCCGTCGCGCCAGGGTCTGGCGTTCGCCGGGCCGGGTCAGGTCGAGGACGGTCAGGGCGAGCGGGGTGATGACGATCTGCTGGAAGAGCAGGACCGGCGCGACGAGGGAGGCGTCGCCCAGCACGTAGACGGCGATCGGGATGCCGAGGTTGGCGGCGTTGACATAGCTGGAGCACAGGGCCCCGATGGTGAGTTGACCCGCCCGCCAGCCGTTGCGCAGGCCGATCGCGGCGAAGAGGAAGGCCGCCGCAGACGTGCTGACGGCGGTGACGAGCAGCCGCGTCGACAGCAGGATCGACAGGTCGGCGCGCGCGAGGGTGGTGAAGAGCAGACAGGGGGTGGCGACACTGAAGGCGAGCCTCGTCAGGACGTGCCGGCCCTCGTCGCCCAGGTACCCGCGGCGGCCGATGACGTATCCGACGCCGACGACGACGGCGATCACCATGAAGCCGTTGAGAACGCCCAGCATCCCTTTCCCTGCCCGCCTTCACGTGCCCGCCTTCACGTGCCCGTCGTCACCAGTACCGGCCGCCGATCTGACGCCAGTACGGCGCCCCGCCCTCCCTTGAGGGCACGATCTCGCCGTCCTCGCCCCCCATGTCGCCCCAGTAGCGAAGGCGCCCGCGGAATTCGTGGGCGGCGCCCATACACGCCGACAGGCCCCGGATCCGTTCGTCGACGTCGTGCGCCTCGATCCCCGGATCGTTCACGCGAAGGTACTTGACGGCCCGGGGACGGTCCCGGCCGTCGTCCGTGCCCGCATCGGCGTCCGCTTCGGGAACGAGCACCCAACGGGCGCGGTTCACCAGCCGGGTGAGTTCGGACTCGTCCGATCCGTGCGGCGCGACTTCGAATCCTCCCCGGGGAGCGGCCTGGTCGAGCAGTTCCCGCAGCCGGGCGAACGGGACGGGCGGGCACAGCTCGACGGTTCCCTCGACGATCCAGGGGTAGCTCATGGGCGCTCCTCCGCCGCCGCGGTTCCGTGGTGCGATTCGGGAGCGCTGCCCGCTCCGCCGCTCTCGGGGTCCCGCCGGTGCCGGCCGATGAACGAGCGCAGCTGTGCGCGCGGATCGGTGGAGGTGCTCCAGGGCCTGTGGAGCCGTTCTGCCGAGGGGATGCCGCAGAGGAGCAGGTCGCGCATCTGTGCGACCGCCTCGCTCCTCGCCACGCGGACGCGGTCGCGCCCCTCCTCGGAGTCGTCCGCGGACGCCAGGACCCGGACCAGTTGCCGCTGCCATGCGCCGAGGCGGTCGAAGGCGTGCATCTCGCCCTGCGCGGATCCGGGGTTCTGCAGACCGACCAGTTCCCATCTCCGGTCCTGCGACAAGGGGTTGTCGGCACAGACCCAGCCCGTGGCCATCTCCGCCGCCCGCTGGGCCAGTTCCTCACAGGTCGTCTCAACGGGTCCGGCGGATTGCCGTGAAGGCGTGTCGTTCATGATCCCGAGATTATCGTCATGACGACGATAAGGCAAGGCGCATGTCCGGGCGGCGCGGGGAGCACGATGTGCGCCGCCGCGGACGCCCGGCGGTCAGGTCAGGCGCCGTTCGCGCTGGACGTCGTCCCCTCTCCGGAGGCGCTGCCGGCGAGCCACTGGTCCCATCCCAGGTTGAAGTCGGCGTACCCGTTGTCCGCCGAGGCCTTGGCGCGCGGAGATCCGGTGATGGTGACCGGATCACCCTGCTTGACCTGGTCGTAGAACCACTTGGCGTCCGACAGCGACAGGTGGACGCAGCCGTGCGAGCCGCGGGCGCTTCCACTGCCCGGATTAGGGTCACCGGTCGAGTAGTGCACATAGGTGCCGGACTGGGTCAGGTGGACGTCCCAGGGCAGCGTCAGGTCGTAGTAGTTGGGGCTGCCCTTGTCGCAGCTGATGCCGACGCTGCAGGAGGTCATGTGGACCTTCTCCTGCTTGTCGATGACGGCCATCGTGCCGTTCCACGTCGGATACTGGGCGCTGCCCGCGTTGATCGACAGGTTGCGCAGCGTGCTGCCGTTCCGGGTCACCTTCATGGTGTGGCCGGTCACCGAGACGTCCGCCCGCACGTCGTCGCCGATCTTGAAGGTGTGCGTGTAACTGCGCACCCCGAAGCGTCCGTTGCCGTTGCCGACGCCGTTCATGTCGGCGTTGATCTTCACAGTCGTCCCCGAGGGCCAGTACGCCTTCGGGCGCCAGTCGGCGCGCTTGTCGCCGAACCAGTGCCAGGCGCCCACCACCGGTTGCGAGGTGCTCACCTTCATGTGCTTCTCGACCGCGGCCCGTGCCTTGGCCGCCACCGGATTGGTGAAGACGACCGAGATCGGCATGGCCACGCCGACCGTGGTTCCCGTCTGCGGGGTGATCGTCTCCAGCAGCATCGGCGGGCCCGCGGGCTTCTTCGGCGAGGGCGAGGAACTCGCGCTCGGGCCTCCCGACGCCTTGGCGTCGCCCCCGCTCGCCTTGTCGCTTCCGCCCCCGCCGCAGGCGCTTGCGCCCACCAGCATCACACCCGTGACCAGTGCGATCCCTATGCCGCTCTTGCGCCGTCCCACGACTTGCCCCGCTCTCTCGTCCTCGGCCCTGACAGGCCCGACGCATGGTGAGACAGACGCGACGTGGTCCCCAGTTGCACGTGCCGCGTAAAACGTGTGCCAAGACCCGGCACGCACCCGGTCCGAAAAGCGCAGCCGCGATCGGGCGGGAAAAGGGTTTGAGCGAGGCGGTGACCCGCTGCTACTTTCGCGGTGGACCGTGAAACCGTCGTATGGAGGTGAGACCCGTGAACACAGTTACCCATGGGTGCTCCCTCAACCCGTCACGGTCCGGCGGCTGACGTTCGGTGTCGCCAGGAGCGCCTGAGATCGAGGCACTCCTGGAGGGAGACTCCGATGAACACAAAGCCTTTCACATCCGGCCTGGGCGAGAACGCGGTGCTGATCACGCGCGTCGCTGAACGGCAATGGCACGCACTGGACGACGACCTGGTGGTCGGTCGTGGGCATGCCGGGCATCGGCCCGACGGACGCTTGTTCGTGAGCGTCGACGCCTGGCACGGGGCCGTCTTCGACCGGCTCGCCGAGGCGATGCTGGCGGAACTGCCCTCGCCGCTGTACACGGTGGTCGACGAGGCCGACGTCGAGCTGACGGCGGGCTGGCGGCGTGCGGGGTTCACGGTCCGCCGCCGCGAGTGGGAGTACGTCGTGCCGACCGACCCGCGGGTCACCGGGCTCGATGCGGTACTGCCGCCTGTGGGCGTGACGATCGTGCCCGCCGGACAGGCCGACGAGCGTCTGCTGCGGGCGGCGGACCGGGCGATCCGTGACGAGGTCGAGGCGGCCGTCGGATGGCAGTCGATGCCGGCGGAGGTCGTCCACCTCCCTGCAGGTGACACCATCGGCGACCCGTCGAAGTACGCGGTGGCCGCGGCGCCGGACCGGTATCTGGGGCTGATCCGCGTGGTGACGGCGATCCGGCCGCGCATCGGGCTGGTCGCGGTCCGGGCCGGAGATCAGCGTCGCGGCATCGCCCGGGCGCTGCTGGCCCACGCGCTGCGGGCACAGCACCGTTCCGGGTTCGCAGCGGCCTGGACCGAGGTGCACGAGTCCAACCGGGCGGCCTCGGCGCTGTTCGAGGGCGTCGGCGCCCGACCGGTGAGCAGCAACCTGGAGTTGGTCCGATGACGAAGAACAAGAACGTCATCGAGGTCGAGGGCAAGATCGTCGAGTGCCTTCGAAGCGCCATGTTCACCGTGGAGCTGGACAACGGCCACCAGGTGCTCGCGCACATCAGCGGGAAGATCCGCAAGAACTACATCAAGATCCTGCTGGAGGACCGGGTGCTGGTGGAACTCCCGCCGTACGACCTGACACGCGGTCGGATCGTGTTCCGGTACCGGAACTAAGGGCCGGTCGGCGCCTTCTCCGGCAGCTGACACCGAGCCCCCGGTCGCGGCGTTTCCCGTGACCGGGGGCGTCCACGACGGGGAGCCCGGGCACTGTCTCCCCGGGACCTGGTCCGGGTCCCGGGGAGCAGCCGCTCAGGCGGACGTCACAGGACGTCGTAGGTCAGGTGTGTCGCGGTCGATGTCGACTCCACACTCCGCTGGACGAGAGTGCGCGGCGCACCGCCGGTGAACAACGGTGTCCCGGCGCCCAGGACGACGGGTGCGAGGTGCAGTGTCAGCGTGTCGACCAGCCCTGCGCCGAGCGCCGAGCCGATGAGGGCGCCACCGCCCATGAGCACGACGTCCAGGACCTTTCCGCTGCGCTGGGACGCCTCCTCGGCGCGCTCGCGCGCGGCATGGACGGCATCGTGCAGACCGGTGGTGACGAACGTCCAGTCGAGGTCGGCGAGCCGTACCGAATCCGGTGGTGAGCTCGTCACGACGACGAACGCGGGCTTGCCGACCTCGCCGGCGCCGTAGCCGGTGGTGTCGTCCCAGCCCTCCGGCCCGTCGACCAGGTCGAAGAGACGACGGCCGAGGACGACGGCGCCCGAGCGGGCGGTCCCCTCGCGCAGATACCGGCGGTCGTCGGGGTCGTCGGAGAACGCCCAGGTGTGCAGGGCCTCGCCACCGGTGCCCAGACCGTTGTGCGGACCGGGGTCGGGCCCGGTGACGAAGCCGTCGAGGGAGACCGAGATGTCGGCGATGATGCGGGTCATACAGGGTAGACCCGATCCGTCGCCCGGACTCATCGCTCACTTCCGAAAACGGGGGAGAGGTCGCCGTCGCGAAGGCGGAGGAAGGCCGCGGGGGTCGCCCAGCCACGCAGCGCGGCGTGGATCGTCGACCGGAACGTGACGTCCGCGGTGGGGCCTTCGAGGGCCCCCGCGAGTTCGAGCGTCACCACTCCGTGCAGGGTCACCCAGAGCGAGACGGCGATCGACGTCGCTTCGCCCTCGAGGACGGATTCGGTCACGGCGCGGTCGATGGCCGCGAGGAGGGGCCCAACGGGGTCGCCGGTACCGACCGTCCCGGACGGCTCGAAGGACTGCACGCCGCCGAACAGCGTCGCGTACAGGTGGCTGTGCTCCCGGCCCCATCGCCGGTACGCGGCGGCCAGCGCGTAGAGGTCGACGAGGGCGTTCTCGGAGGCCGGCACCGCCGTCAGCGCCTGGAAGAGTCCGGCGACGGCCCTGTCGCGCACCGCCGCGATCAGCCCTTCCTTGTCGCCGAACAGGGAGTACACCGCCGCCGTCGACGTCCGGGCGGCCGCGGCCACGGAACGGATGGTGACCGACTCCTGGGGGCGAGTCGCCAGCAGTTCGGTCGTGCACTCCACGAGTCGCTCTCCGACGGTCGTGTCGTTCGTCCTCGGCCTACCCATGACGCGGAGTCTACCTTCTTTGGTAACGTTGTTTTGAAACAGTGTTCCGAAACTGGGGGATCCAGCCGTGTCTTCATTCGCCGTACGCTCCGCACGCTTCGCCCGACGCCTGCTTCCGGCCACGGCAGCCGTCGCGGCACTGGTCGCCGTCTTCCTCGTCACGCTCGTCCTGACCGACGGGGCAGGATCAGGGCTCGGCGCATGGCTGACGACCCTGGGGGCCGGGACGGCCTGGGCGCTGTGGCGTGGGTGGCGTCGCGCCCGGGCCGCACGTCTCGCGGCGTTCCTGCCGTTGGTCGTCGCGGCGGCGTTGACGGGCTCGGTCTGCGTCCCCAGCGTGCCCACGGCCCGGCAGTACCCGCCCGCTCTGCCGTTCGTCGCCGCACAGCACTGGAACCTGGCCACGGGCAGCCGGGTCGCGGTCTATCACCACGCGCCCGCGAACAACGGCGTTCGACGCCCCGTTCCGCTGGTGTATCTCAACGGCGGGCCCGTCCGCGGCATCTCGGTTCTCGACCACCGCTTCCTGCAACTCCTCGCGCGACAGGGCTACGACGTCTACGCCTACGAACAGGCGGGCGGCGGACGAAGCGATCTGCTGCCCATGGACCAGTACACGATCTCCCGGTCGGTCCGCGACCTCGCCGCTTTCGTCGACCGGCTGGGAAAGGGCGAGGTCGACATCCTCGGCTTCTCCTCGGGCGGGGTCGTCCTCACGCGAGCCCTCGCCGACCCTCGCGTCGCCGCACGCCTGCACCGGGCGATCGTCGCGGAGCCCGGACCGATGGACGGTCCCACCGCGCAGGCCGGCGGGCACAAAGGCCGACCCTCCGCGCGTGGCCTCGCGCCGGCAGTCTCCGGACCGCGGTCGACGCGCGTCCCGCGGTACGCCACAGCCTTCGGCCTCATGCGACTCGGACTCCTCACCCCTGGCACCGGGTTGATCGGACAGGCCGAAGGCGACAACGCGTTCACCGCGGCCGACCTCGGCGGCGACACCGCATCCGCCTACTGCGCACGCGACGCGCATCGCATCCCGCAGGAGGACACCCCGCAGAACTTCTCCTTCAGTCCCGCCGCGAGCCTCCGCATCCAAGAGACGATCAAGGACTCGCCCTCCGTCGCCCCGGAGCTGAGGCGCTCCCAGGTCCCCGCCATGCTGATGATCGCCGAATGCTCCTCCCAGCTCCGCCAATGGGCCACCGCCGTCCTCGGCAACGACCCCGCCGTCCGGAGCACCCAGTTCATGCGCGGGGTCGGACACCACATGTGGAACGGTTTGGACGACAACAACGAGCGAGCCGCCGCCGTCATCACCGCCTTCCTCGAAGACCGGCCCGCGCCGCTGCCCGACCACCCGACCCGCGACGGGATCCCCGCCTTCCTGCGTGATCACGAGTGAATACCCTGCTTGTTTCGTTCCCGGTTCTGGCCCCCATGGCCTACTCGGCGGTATACAAGCCTGGTCGAACGGAACGTCGGCCGTCCGGGCGGCGTCGTCGGTGGGCGTGGGTGACGAGGGGGAGACTCGATGCAGCACGACGTGCGTACGCGGAGATCGGCCGGTCGTGGCAGAAAGGGCGTCACCTTGCTCGCGGCGCTGGGCAGTTGCGCCCTGGTGGCAGCCTCCGCGGCGCCGGTCGCCGCGCACGGTGGCAAAGGCGAGACGCGATACGTCGCGCTCGGCGACTCCTACACCTCCGGCCCTCTCATCCCCCGGCAGGTGGACGCCTACTGCGCCCGCTCCGACCACAACTACCCGTCCGTCGTGGCCGGTCGGCTGCGGGCTGCCGTCCTGAACGACGTCAGCTGTGGCGGGGCCACGACCGAGAACATGTGGAAGCCGCAGGGAACCAAGGTTCCCCAGCTCGACGCGGTGGGCCGAGGCAGTGACATCGTGTCCGTCCAGATCGGCGGCAACGACATCGGCTTCGGCTCCATCATCGGCACCTGCGCCCAGCTGGCCCCGCAGGATCCCACCGGCAACCCGTGCCAGCGCCACTACAGCGCCTCGGGCGTGGACCAGCTCACCGTGGCGATCGCCGAGACCGCTCCGAAGGTCGCCCGGGTGCTGCGGGCCGTGCACGACAGGGCGCCGCATGCCCGCGTCCTCGTCGTCGGCTACCCGGACCTGCTGCCCGACGACGGCAGCGGCTGCGCACCTTCGGTGCCCTTCGCGACGCGCGACTTCCCCTACCTGCGGGACACCGGCAAGCGCCTCAACCTGATGCTGCGTCTGGTGGCGCGCCGGAGCGGCGCGGAGTACGTCGACACCTACGGCCCGACCGTCGGCCACGACATGTGCAAGCCCGCGGCCCAGCGGTGGATCGAGCCGCTGCAGCCCGCCTCGCCCGCCGCACCCGCGCACCCCAACGCCAAGGGTGAGGAGGCCATGGCGGGTGCGGTGCTCGAGCGCCTGTCGCACCGGCACGGCGGTCACTGACCGGGGGAGGGCGGCGCCGGGCGGCAGGCGGGCCCCGGAGCGTGGCGCGTCCCCCGGCCTCGGGCCGGCCTTCGCCGTCTGCGCCGCGCCGGGACTTCCGTACCGAAGCCGCCTCATCGGTTCCGCCCGGGACTTCCGTACCGAAGGCGCTCCATCGGTCCCGCTCGGGCCGCCTCGCGTCGTCCTGTGGGAGGGCTACACCTCGGAGTCGATGCCGGTGACGACCGCCGGTCCGAGCGGCGCACTCGTCTCGTCGAGCCCCGCGTCGTGCAGGGCCGAGTCCGCGAGCCGGCGTGCGTCCTCCTCGGCGTGCGTGGCGCTGTCCGCCTCGACGGCGAGCCGGATGGTGAACGTGTCGTCCTCGTTCACGGTGAGAGGGTCGAGGTCCTGCGCGTCTCCCATCCGCGTGTGATGCGGATCGGCGGGGCGCAGGGCACGGCCCAGTCGCGTCCGGGTGTCGTCCCCGACGGTGGTGGTGAAGGTGCCGGGCACGGTGATCACGTACGTCGTCATGATGTTCCCTTCTCCGCTTTCCCCTGCGCCTACCCCGTCGCGCCGCGGACACGATCTCGGGGTTGGTCGTCGTCGCTCTCGCCCTCGGTCACCGGCGGAGTCTCCATGATCTATGGTTATCGTCGATAGGACGATAATGCGGGAGGGTCGCGCGTGCGGGACTGGTCGCTGAACGGGACCCGCGCGTCAAGGGAGTTGATCGACATGTCAGGTGTGGACGATGGGCCGGCACCGGGTTGCACGGTCCGTACGACGCCGCAGGACCTGGCGACGGAGCTGGCGGTGCTGACGGAGATCGACTGGCGAAAGGTCTGGCCCGGCGCGGGCGGAGGCCACGAACCCGACCCCGCGTGGCTCGCCCTGTTCGACTGGCAGGTCGTCGACTTCCAGTGGCGCTACAACGACTGGGGCCCGATAACGGTGCAGACGCGCACCGGCAAGCGGCATCACCTGTCGGCCACGACGTCCCATTCGATGGAGTACGCCTACGCCTCCCACCGTTTGTGGGTCGGCAGTGCCGCCGAGGGGCACGAAGGGACACACGAAAGGGAAGCGGCCGAAGCGGCCGCCGCCTGGGAGGGATACCTGGCATCCGCGCAGGGCGTTCTCGGCGCACCGACGTGGTCGGGCGCCTGGGACGACCCCGGCTTCCCCGTCGGCTTCGGCGACCGGACCGGCGCGCTCGAGCAGCGGCGCGAGTTCAACCCGTACCGGCTCGCGGTGTGGAATCCCCGAGGGCCCGAGGGCGCGGTGATCGTCCTCACGATCCATGCGGGCATCCACGGCGGACACTGCGTCGATCTGAAGCTGCACGACCCGGCGCTCATCGTGCTGGACGAATCCGACGCCGAGTTGGAGTCGAAGGTCCGTGCCGTCAGCTCACGCGGAGAGGCTCCGGGGCCGCCGCGGCTCTACGGCGACCCGGAGCCCGTGGACAAACCCGATACCACCTGGCAGGACGTGGCCGCACGACTCGAAGCGGTCTCCGCATGGGACTGGGACACGATCTTCGGCCCTCACCCGTGGAACCGGGCGTTCGCCTCGGCGGAAGAACTGGCCCACTGGGCCCGGCGGCTCGGCTGGACCGTCGCCGACGTCGACGATTCGGGCTGCGTCTCCGTCATCACGCAGGAGGGCCACTCCGTCTGGCTGCCTCCGCTGCTGCGGTACCCCGCCCGGGTGAACTGGCTGGAGTCCAAACTCTGGCGGATCACCTCCAGGCCGTCGTCGTCCTTCCATCGCAACGTGCTCGAGCCCGCCGACGCACTCTGGACGGACTGCATGTCAGCGGCGCGCGAGATCCTGGGCGAGCCCGGATACTGCGGTGAACCCGGGAGCCCCCGCTTCCCGAAGCGGTGGCAGAGCTGGCGCGAGGAGAACCGCGGCCTCACATTCCGCACCCACCGGCTTGCCCTGTGGCCCTGTGCAGGTGCACCCGCCCCGGCCATCGGACTGTTCATGCACGCCGGATTCCTCGAGCGGGGATGCGACAAGGAAGCCGCACAGCTTGATCTGCGCATCTGGCGTCCCGCCTCCTCCTCCCGCACGGTCTGACCTCCGCGCGCCGCGCGGGATACCTTTGAGGCGTTCGGGGCTCCGTCCGGCAGCCTCGGGCTTCCGTCCGCGTATCCGAGCGCCGGGAGGCGATGGTGTCCCGTTCCTACGACGTCATCGTGCTGGGTCTGGGGGGCATGGGCAGTTCTGCCGCGTACCACCTCGCCCGGCGCGGTGAGCGGGTCCTCGGCCTGGAACGCTTCGGGCCCGCCCACGCTCTCGGCGCCAGCCACGGCGGCTCGCGCATCTACCGGCAGGGCTACGCCGAGGGCGCGGCGTACGTGCCGCTGCTGCTGCGCGCACAGGAGCTGTGGGACCGGCTGGCCACGGAGTCGGGGCGCGAGGTGTTCACTCCTACCGGGGGCCTCGTCATCGGGCCGCAGGACAGTCCCATGGTCGCCGGCAGCGTCCACAGTGCCGAGGTGTGGGGCCTGGAGCACGAGGTCCTCGACAGCGCGGACATCCGTCGGCGCTTTCCCACCTTCTCGCCGGCCGACGACGAGGTGGCCTTCTACGAGCGCGGGGCGGGTGTGGTCCGGCCCGAACTCACGGTCCGCGCCCACCTCGACCTGGCCGCGGCCTCCGGTGCCGAGCTGCGTTTCGACGAGCCGGCTTCGAGGTGGGAGATCGACGCCCACGGCGGGGCCCGGGTCGTCACCTCCCGCGGGACGTACGTCGCGGACAGGCTGGTCATCGCCCCAGGCGCGTGGGCGCCCCGGCTGTTGGCGGACATCGGTGTCCCGGTGCGCGTGGAACGCCGCGTCATGTACTGGTTCGCCCCACGCGGCGGGACCGCCCCCTTCACTCCGGACCGGCACCCCGTGTATGTGTGGGAGGACCGCACCGGCACCGACATCTACGGCTTTCCCGCCCTGGACGGCCCGGACGGCGGCGCCAAGGTCGCCTTCCACGACAAGGGCGCCGCCGCCGACCCCGACCAGCTGGACCGGGAGATCCACCCGCAGGAGGTGGAGGCGATGCGCGCGTATCTGCGCCCGCGCATCCCCGCGCTGGCCGGTCCCTTCCTCAAGGGAGCCGCCTGCACCTACTCACTGACCCCGGACGAGCACTTCGTGCTGTCCATCCACCCCGCCCATCCCCAGGTGACCGTCGCCTGCGGGTTCTCGGGCCACGGCTTCAAATTCGTCCCGGTGGTCGGGGAGATCATCGCCGACCTCGCCCTGACCGGCACCACAGCGCACCCCGTCGAACTCTTCGACGCCCGGCGCAGCCGTGCCGCATCCGACTGAGACATCACCGGTCGAGGTGAGAGGTGGGCAGGGGGCGTGTCGTCAGCAGTGCCGCAGGCCGTACCTGCTCGGGTCGGCGTCGAACCAGCTGGGAGTGAACACCCAGTCGGCCGGCACGTAACCCTCCCTCCCCTCACTGATCCAGTCGGGCACCGTGCGGTACCAGGTGGTGTTCCCGCCGCCGTGCAGTCCGCCCGTCGACCAGCAGGTGAAGTAGCTGAACGTCGACTTCAGCAGACCGTTGAAAGGGCTCTCGTGAAACGGCTGGAGCCGGGTCGGTGCGTCTCCGCGGTTGCCGCACCACAGCCGGCCGTCGTGGGCCCGGACGCCGCACTCGGCGGCCGCCGCCGACGGAGCCGCCTGCGCGGAGGGGGCGGCCACGGTTCCGGCCAGCACGGTGGCCAGCGCGGTGGAGATCATGGCTGCCTTGACGTGTTTCCCGAACATGTTTCTCCTTCGTTCTCGATGTGGGGGAGGCGTGATCGACGGCAGACGGGCACGCCGTCACCCCCGGTCGGCTTCGTGGTCCAGGTCCACGTCCAGGTCGTGGTCATGGCCGAGGCCCTGGACGGCCGTCGGCGTGAGGCGACGGGGTCAGAACCAGCCCGTGCAGACGATCGAGCCGCCCTTGCCGTTGGTGCCGCAGGCGCGCATCACGAGGCCGTTGTCGTTCCACTGCGTGGTGTACGCGTCGCCGCCCGAGGTGACGGTCGTGTAGCCGAGCATCGGCTCCCAGGTGTCCCCGCCGTCGTTGCTGCGGTCGACCCAGATCTCGTCACCGACCGTGCCGCCGACGATGCGGCCCCAGGCACAGGCGGTCGTGCTGTTGTACCGCAGCTCCACGGTGCGGCCGAAGACGGTGGCGGATTTGGCCGACCAGGCCCCTGCGGAGTCCGGTGGGGTGCCGTCACCGCACGAGGTGTTGGAGGAGGCGCCCTCCAGCGTGCCGCCGATTCTCGAGTAGTCCCCGCACGACGGCACACCAGGTGTGATCGCCGGGCCCTGGATGAAGAGGTTGCTGATCCAGCTGCGGTAGTCCGGCAGATAGGTCCAGACGTTGTTGACCATGCCGTCCACGGTGGCCCGTTCTCCCACGCGCTGGCACAGTGCCCGCACGGCGACGGAGATGCCGTTGTCGATGGTCCAGTTGATGCCGCCGCTGCTGCCGGTGGTGGAGTCGTTGCGCAGGTTCGGCTGGCCCCAGGTCTTCACCTGCTTGCCGAGACCGTCGTACTCCCACACCGGGAAGACGCCCGAGACGTTGGGTCGCAGCGAACCCTGATAGCTGGCCCAGGGGATGTCCGAGACTCTGACGACCTCGGTCGATTGGGGCGATTCGAGCCGCTTGCCGTTACCGAGGTAGAGGGCGACGTGGCTGAGTCCCTCGCCGAAGTACATGATGTCGCCGGGCAGCAGCGGGGCTTCCCCCTGCGCCTTGGTGAACCGGGTGTGCGCGTAGCCCGGGTTCTGCCACGTGGCCTGCGTGGTGCGTTCGCTGATGATGTCCTGACGGGTGGCCTTGTACCAGGCCCAGCGCACGAGGCCGATGCAGTCGAAGCTCCAGTACGTCGGATCGTTGATGGATTTCGCCAGGTCGTCCGTGTCCAGCATGCCCTGGCTGGGGCCGGGAAGGCCCCCGGCGTGGCCGCCGCCCCAGGCGTACATCCAACCGACGTACCGGCAGGCGACGTTGACGGCGTCCTGGGCGGCGATACTCGCTCCCGCCTTCAGCGGCGCACAGGTGTCGGCGGCGGGTGCGGCCGGTGCGGCGGTCGCCGGCGCGGCTGTCGGCAGGGCCAGGCAGGCGACCGCGACGGCGGCGGCGAGCAGCAGCCGCAGCGGTCGGAGGCGGCCGTGCGGCTTTCCTCCGTCACGTTCGCGGTCGCGTTGTCTCTGTCTTCTCATGTCGTTCCCCGTTTCTCCGGCCGTGGTCGGTCGTCGCACGGCCGGCCGGCCGTTTGCTGTCGGCGTGGGTGAAGCAACCACGGCGGTCGGTGGCGCCGTGAGGGGTGCTCCACAGCAGCCTGCTGGCGGCGCGGCCGTCCTGTCGACGTACGGACGTTGCCCGACCGAGCGGGCAACGGGAAACCCTCGGGAAACTTCGCGTCAGCACTGCGGTCGGCCGACAACCGTCCGCCTCCGGCGCCCGACGCCTCCGACACCCGCCCGCGGCGACGCGCAAGCGCGCCTCAGGTGAAACACGAGTGGGTTCAGCTTGGGTGGGACCGGCGACTGCCCTGCCTGCCCCCGTCGGACCCTCGGTGTAGCGTTCATCCTCGCTCGTTGCAACGAATGGCGGACAGGGTTGCGTTAGTGCGGTGCCATTGCAACATTTTCATCACGTTCACCTGCGCGTACCGCGCTTCCTTGCGGTAAATCAGTTGCCGAAAATATGAATGCAACGTAGCGTTTCCGGTATGAGGAACGAGGGGGCAGAGGCTGTGAGGGCCGGGAAGCGCGCGTTACGCAACGGTGATCGGACGACGGGGCGGGGGGCCGTGGGATCAGTGCAGGGCGGGCGGCGGCGGGCGTCCGGAGCCATCGCCTCGTTCGCCCGCTTCGTGCTCTGCGGCGGGGGAGTGGGGATCGCCTCGAGCTTCGCAGTGGCGGCGCTCGCCTCCTGGACGCCGTGGGTCCTGGCCAACGCCCTGACGACCGCGGTTTCCACGCTCCTGGCCACCGAGCTGCACGCCCGATTCACCTTCGGCGCCGGCGGGCGTGCCACAGGGCGACAGCACGCGCAGTCGGCCGGCTCCGCGGCGGCCGCTTACGCGGTCACCAGTGTGGCGATGGTCGTTCTGAGGCAACTGGTGGCGACGCCCGGTGCGGTGCTCGAACAGGTCGTGTACCTGTCCGCCATGGGACTCGCCGGCGTCGCGCGGTTCGCGGTGCTCCGCCTCGTGGTCTTCGCGCGCAGCCGTTCCGAGGCCGCGGGCCCCGCGAACTGCGGATCAGGGGGCGTCGACACCGCCGGCGCGGGCCGTCCCGTGCACCCGGCGACGACCCGCGGCGTGACCCCGACCGACCGCGCGGCGCTCTGCCGCGCAGCCTGACCGTTCAGCCGGAAGGCGTGCGTCCCGGGGCGGCGTCCGTGTCGGTCGGTCGGGGCCCGGCCCGGGACAGACTGGCGGGCCGGCGCGAAGGCTGCGGCGAGCCGGGCGGACAGGATCGCCCAGGCGGGGTGGGGACCACCACGATCTCCACCTCCCGCGACGATCGGCCCGCCCCAACAGCCCGCGTGAGCGGTGGAGTTCAGGGAAACCCGGTCCACAGATTATGATCTTGGTCATGTCTGTGCAGAACTCCGAGAAGACCCTTTCCCGCAAACAGAGGCTGCAGGAGAAGCAGCGTCGCCAGCTCGCGGTGGTGGACACCGTGGACAAGGCCGAGGCCAAGGTCCGCAAGGCCGAGCTCGAACTGGCCGTGGCCGTCACCGAGGCGGTGCAGGTGTTCGGCGACGAGCACGCGGCGTCCGAGGGGCTGGACATGCCGGCCGAAGCGATTCTGCGTTTTCTCGGGATGGCGCAGGACGAAGCGGCCCGCGCCGACGACGTCCCCGAGGCCTCCAGCGAGGCGTGAGGCGCAGTTCGCGTCACAGCCCTCGCCTCCGACGGCACGGACCCGGTTGCTCCGAGCCGAGCCGAGCCGAGCCGAGCCGAACCGAGCCGAGCCGAGCCGAACCGACAAGACCGCCGCCTCCTGCGAAGCGGCGGTCTCTCGTGCGTCGTTCCTGCTTCAGGTGCTGTCCGTCCGAAGACGGACCCTAATCACATACGACGGTGGAGATCGGCATGATGACCGTCACCGTGATGGTCTTGGTGACCCAGTGTCCGTTCTCGAAGACCTGCACGGTGCGGAGAACATTCATCGGGACGTAGCGGATCTCGGTGTGACAGGCTGCGGGGGCGGCGTGAGCCGCACCGGAGCTGATGAGCACACCTCCACCGGCCAGCATCATCGCGGCGGCCGTCGCGGCGGCAGCTCTACGGATACGCATGGTGAATCACCTCGAATGTCGTGTGATGTTGCCGTCTGTGGCCTGGCCCGGAGGGTGTCGGCCTTCGCCGGTCGGCGAGCGGTCACCGCCAGTTCTGGTGCCGGTTGCCTGGATCGCATCCGATGGTGCGCAGGCCGAACTCGCTGTCGTCCAGGCATTCGCTGGTCGCCTGGTTCTCCAGGGAGATCGCGCCGCCGCCGCGCTGCCACACCCACCAGCTCTGCTGGGTCGAGGAGTTGCAGGGCCTGGTGGCGAGGGTGACTCCGTCGTCGTAGAGGCAGCGCCCGGTGGCGACGTTGCGGAACTGGCGGGTGCCGTCGTTCCACACGTGGACGCGCCAGTTCTGGTAGTTCGAACCGTTGCAGCTGAAGCCGCGCAGCCCGGCGGCCGAGTCGTCGAGACAGGAGCCGGTGGCGGCATTGCCGTAATGCTCGACGGCGTCGGCTGCCTGGGCCGGTGCGGCGAACGCGCCGAGCACGGAGAGGGCGGCGGCTGCGGTGGCGATGCCGGCCTGGCCGCGCGCTGTCAGACGCGGACGAGAGCGGGTGTTCGCGGAGTGGGGCATGTCGGATCCATTCAGCAGGTGGAACGCTGGAACGCGGAGTTCGACAGTGGCGTGCTGTGCACCGCACGCCGTGCTGTCACTGGAACCATCGTGCTGACGTGCCGGACGGGCGAACAGGTCACGAACCGTTCACCTGTGACCGGTCGGCCGGCGGCCGGTCGCCGCATGCCGCATGACGCAGGGGCCGGGCGTGTGCGGCGCGTGGCGTCAGCGGGTGCCGTCCGGGTCGCTTCCTCGGCCCAGCCCGTCGAGCCGGCGGTCCACCTCTTCGGCTTCCTGATCTCGTCCCTGTTGCCGGTACAGATTCCGCGCCTGCCGCCATACGCCGAGGGCCTGGTCGTCGCGGCCCAGCGCGGCGTGGGCGTGACCGAGCCGGTCGAGCGTGTCGGCGGTTTCGTAGGTGTTGTCGAGGTCGCCGTAGAGGCTTATGGCCTGGAGGTAGTGCCGGACGGCGTCGTCATGCCGGCCACTGTGATGGTCGATGTAGCCGAGGCTGTCCAGCGTCTGTGCCTGGCCGTTCACGTCCTGGTGGTGGTGGTAGAGGGCGAGGGCGGCCCGGCAGTGCTCGCGGGCGGTGTCGTGATCCCCGAGACGCGCGGCGTACCAGCCCACGGCGTTGAGTGCGTTGGCCTCACCGATCGGCTGGTCCAGGCCGCGATACAGGTCGAGCGAACGTCTGGCGTGCTCGAGAGCGCGCCTGCCGTCGGGCCAGATCGACGCGAGTGTGTAGTGCGCCTTGGCCTGGAGGGCGCGGTCGTTCTGCTGCTCGCTGAGGGCGAGCGCCTGGTTCATGGCGGCGATCGCCTCCTGATGGTGCCCGAGTACGACGTGGGCGCGGCCCAGAAGCCGATAGGTGAGGATCTGGGCGCCGACGTCGGGCAGGCGGCCGGCGGAGTCGACGGCGATCTGCCACGCGCCGAGCTGATCGTGGCGGTGACCTCGCCGGTAGTGGAAGTCGTACAGTGTCCAGGCCAGTTGCCAGGCCGTCCGGTGGAGGCCATGCGCGACGGCGGTGCGCTGGGCGGCGAGCAGGTTCCTGTGCTCGGTGTCGAACCAGTCCATCGCGGCCGGGATGTCGGGCAGCGGCTGTGGGCTGCAGGCGGGCAGCGGCGGGGCGAGCTCGATGGGGTCGCGATGGGAGTCCAGGAGACGGGCGGCGGCGTACGCGGTGTGCGTGTAGAAGTCGAGCACCCGCCGCAACGCCGTCTCGCGTGCGCTGTCGGACAGTTGGTGGGCGGTGGCGGCGTGACGGCGGATGAGGTCGTGCATCCGGTAGCGGCCGACGGCGTCCTGGTCGACCAGGGACGCCTGCTCCAGGTTGCGCAGCACGGCCCTGGTCCGGCTCCTGCCGAGGCCGGTGAGGCTGGTGGCGGCAGGCAGGCTGATGTCGGGTCCGGGTGCCATCGCGAGCAGAGCGAAGACCTCGGCTTCCTCGTCGGTCAACGCCCGGTGGGACCACGAGAGCACCGCGGGCAGGCTCGCGGCGGGGTCGGCGTCGTCCAGTACGTCGAGTGCGCCCTCGCGCAGTTCGCCGGCCAGATCGGCCAGGGACATGTGGGGATGGGTGTGGGCGCGGCCGGCGACGATGCTGAGTGCCAGTGGGAACCCGCCGCACAGACCGACGAGGTCTTCGACCGCCGAGGGCTCGGCGTCGACGCGTCCCGTGCCGAGTCGGGCCACGAGGAGCGCGTTGGCCTCGGCGTCGGTGAGCGTGCCGACGGACAGGTGGCGGGCGCCGTGCCCGGTGATCAGGCCCGACAGTCGGTTGCGGCTGGTGACCGCCACGGTGCAGGTGTCTCCGCCCGGCAGCAGAGACGTGACGTGGGCGGTGTCCGCGGCGTTGTCGAGCACCAGCAGCATCCGCTTGTCCGCCACCAGGCTGCGGAACAGCGCCGCCTGAGCGTGTGGGGCGACGGGGATGCGTCCGGGGTCGACGCCCAGGGCGTCGAGGAAGCCGCGGACCGCCACGGCCGGGTCCATGGGGTCGCCGTCGGGGCTGAAGCCCCGAAGGTCGACGAAGAGTTGCCCGTCGGGGAACCGGTCGGCGTTGCGGTGAGCCCAGTGCAGGATGAGCCATGACTTGCCGACCCCGCCGGCTCCGGCGATCGCGGAGATGACCACGGGGGCCGCCGCGCCCGAACCGGAGCGCAGCGCGGCGTCCAGGCGGTCGAGTTCGTGACGGCGACCCACGAACGGCACCGGTGGGGAGGGCAGTTGGCGCGGTACGGGCATCGTCGGGCGTTCAGCCGCGCCCGACGCCGCGCCCGACGCCGCTCCCGCCGCCGCGGCCAGCAGTTCGTCCAGTTCGGCCGGCCGTAGGTCGAGCGCGCAGGCCAGTTGACGTACCGACGCAAGCTGTGGGTTGCGCCGCTTGCCGGTCTCCATGCCGCGGATGGTGCTGACCGAGACGCCGGAACGCTCGGAGAGGGATTCCTGGGTCAGTCCCGCGCGTAACCGGAACCGCCGGACTGTCGTGGCGAAGGCACCTTCCATGTGAACCTTCCTACCAGGCAGATCGAACACAGCCGACCTGCCGCCTTGGCCACAGGGCGACGCGACCGTGACGGTGCGGCACGGTCGCGTCGCCGCGCCACCGTGGCTGCGCCGTCTGTCCGAGACACGCCGGAAGCGGTCGAACGGGCGCTCTTGCAGGCCGGCGCCCGGACCGTTTCGGGGCCACCGCGTGTCGCGTGCGCCACCGTGCTCTCCGGCCGGCTCCCACCTCGCCGACCTTGCGGTCGGTGGTCGTGAGGCGGGGGCCGGCGGACTGCCCGGTGTGGTGGGCGGACGCGTCAGCGGGTGTGGGTGGTCCGGTGCTCGGTGAGCGAGGCGCAGTTGGAGCCGGTCACCTGTACGTAGGTGTTGGCGATCCCGCCGCCCCAGTCGACGCAGTGGCCCTTGCCGATGACGTAGGAGGGCCCCGCGTACGAGGTGTAGTACCCGTTGTCGCTGTCGCCCTCGTTGGTGTCGGGGACGTAGATCCAGGCGGTCATGTCCACCGCGGCGCCGGGGTTGTTGCGGATGGTGACGACGCAGTTGTTGCCGTTGGAGGCGTTGTAGGCGAGGTAGACGGTGCCCAGCGAGCCGACGGGCGCGGAGTTCACCGTCTTGTAGCCGCTTCCGCAGACCTTCTGCGGTGTGGTGTTGGGTGCGGCGGACGCGGGCGCCGCGAGGGCGGTCGTGGCCCCCAGCGACAGAGCCGCCAGTGCGGCGGCGCCCAGCATGGAGTGAGTGAAGCGCATATTTCCCCCTTGTGTGCTTAGGAGTTCATTACTCCTGCCTTATGTGACGGGCGTGGCCTACGGATGGTTGTGCCGGACCCAATGGCATTTTCGGTCACAACTGGTACTGTGATTGGCTGAGTTGGAACGCAACCGGAGGGATCTTTCAAGGGCGCCCCGAGGTGTGTCATCCGCCTCCGGCGCCTTCTGCCTCCCAGCGCAGCAGGTCGCCCGGCTGGCACTCGAGCGCCTCGCAGAGCGCGGCGAGCGTCGCGAAGCGCACCGCCCGTGCGCGGCCGTTCTTGAGTACCGCGAGGTTGGCGGGCGTGATCCCTATGCGGTCCGCGAGTTCGCCCACGGACATCTTGCGCTTGGCCAGCATCACGTCGATGTCGACGGTGATCGGCATCAGATCACCTCGTCCAACTCGGCCTGCATCTTCACCGCTTCGACGTCGCGTGCGACGGCCTGGGCGAGCAGCATCCGCAGCACGAGGACGATGAGCGCGATTCCCAGGATGGCCACGCCGACCCCGCCCATGATGACGGTGACGCCCGGGTCGTCCCGCTGGCCGGGCGCATTGACGGCCGTCACCGCGAACCACAGGAGGCCGGCCGCGACGATCGCGCCGATCACTCCGTCCACGTACCGGAAGGCGGAGTGGGAGAACACGGTTCCGCGGCGCACCATCGTCACCAGCCGCCCCACGCAGACCACGGCGACCTGGACCGACACCATGCCCAGGATCGTGATCACGCGCAGCGGGGTCAGCGGGAGGGACCCGTCCTCCGGGTCGGTGGCCAGTGCCCACGCCATCGACGCCTGTACGAACACGGTGCCGGCGAGCACCACCACGAGTACGGCGCGCAGCGCACCGACGGTCAGTTTTCCCACGGCCCGTCCTTCCATCGAGTTGCGATGGAAATCTATCGATAATCGATAGGTTGAGCAAGCCTTGCGGGTGGGTGGACGACGGTTTCGCACCGTCGTGAGACGCGATCGGGACGGGAAGGGGTCCCCGGACGGCGACTTGCGTTGGAGTGCGCTCCAGGGCGTAGCGTCGCGGACACCGCGGCACACGGGACCCATGCGACCCGGACCTCTCACAGGATGCCGAACGGTGGAATCCGTCGCTAGATGGACGAGGGCGTGGGCCTCGTGGCGTCCGAACGACGAACGACGAACGAGTTTGCAGGGAAAGGCTGGGATACGACATGCAGAAGCGCAGTCTGCGGGACCTCCAGGTATCGGCCGTCGGCCTGGGGTGCATGGGCATGTCCGCCTTCTACGGATCCACCGATGAGGACGAGGGGATCGCGACCATCCGGCGCGGCCTGGAGCTCGGGGTGAACTTCCTCGACACCGCGCAGATGTACGGGCCGCTCACCAACGAGTCACTCGTGGGCGAGGCGATCCGGGGGCATCGCGAGGAGTACGTGATCGCGACGAAGTTCAACTACCGGATGGACGACGCGGTACCGGGCGACATCAGCACGGTCGGCCCGCAGGACGGTTCGGCCGAGCACGTCCGCAGCTCGGTCCACGGTTCCCTGGAGCGACTGGGCACCGACCACATCGACCTCTACTACCAGCACCGGGTCGACCCGAACGTCCCCATCGAGGAGACGGTCGGCGCGCTGGCCGAGCTGGTCGCCGAGGGCAAGGTGCGCTGCATCGGCCTGAGTGAGGCAAGCGCGGAGACCATCCGGCGCGCCCACGCCGTGCACCCCGTCACCGCGGTGCAGAGCGAGTACTCGCTGTGGTCACGGGACGTGGAGGCCGAGGTGCTGCCCGCCTGCCGTGAGCTGGGCATCGGGTTCGTCCCGTACTCGCCGCTGGGCCGCGGCTTCCTCGCCGGGCGGTTCGCCTCGCTGGACGAGCTGGACGCGAACGACTGGCGCCGCGAGAACCCGCGCTTCCAGGACGCCAACCTGAAGGCGAACCTGCGGCTGGCGGAGAAGGTCAAGGAGATCGCCGCCGAGAAGGAGGTGACCCCGGCCCAGCTGGCCATCGCCTGGGTGCTGGCGCAGGGCGAGGACCTGGTGCCCATCCCGGGCACCAAGCGCCGCACCTACCTGGAGCAGAACGCCGCAGCGACCGCCATCGCGCTGAGCGAGGACGACCTGGCCCGCATCGACGCGGAGCTGCCCGAGGCGTCGGGCCAGCGCTACGACGAGGCAGGGATGCGAAGCGTCAATCGCTAGCGCTGGGAGCGGACGGGTGCGCCGCGGGACGTGAGCGGTCCCGTGGCGCCGGCCGCCGGCGGGCTCAGCCGGTGTGGACGCGGGGGCGGCGGGCGCGGTCCGGCTCGGCCTCGCGCAGGACCTCGCGGGTGACCGGGGCGACCTCGCCCTGGCCGAAGAGGAAGAACCGCAGGAAGTTGGCGAACGGGCCGCCCTCGGTCCACTCGAAGTAGATGTGCGGCACGCAGCCCGTCCGGTCGCGGACGTGGAGGAGGAGGGCTGCGAGGGCGTTGGAGACGGAGGAGGACTCCAGGGTCAGCACGCGGTAGCGGTTGTGCAGGACCTCGCCGCGTACCGTCAGGCCCGACTCGAACTCGGAAGGGTCGGTCACCGTCACCTCGACGAAGACGAAGTCCTCCTGCTCCGGCATGTCGTTGTCGGCCCGGATCTGCTCGATCTTGTCGCGGTACTCGGCCTTGTCGCGTTGGTCGGGCTCGTTGGCGATGAACCGTATCCTGCGGCTGGCCATGTCCCGGATGAATCGTTCCGCCATCGCGTCCAGCGTGACGCTGGTGACGCGGAGCTCGAAGGCCCGGGCCAGCCGGGACAGCAGCGAGACGAGGATGATGCCGGCGATGAAGCAGGCGCCGATCTTGACGCCGTCGGGGCGCTCGATGACGTTCGCGACGGTGACGTAGAGGAACACGGCCGAGATGACGGCGAAGCCGATCGTCCAGCCCCGCTGGCCGGCCTTGCGGGCGGCGATGGTCACGGCGATCGCCGCCGAGCTGATGAGCACCAGGACGCCGGTCGCGTACGCCCCGCCCTGCGCGTCTACGTCCGCGTCGAAGATCCACGTGACGAGGAAGCCGATGAGGGTGAAGACGATGACCATCGGGCGGACGGCCCGCGCCCAGTGCGGGGCCATGCCGTAGCGGGGCAGGTAGCGCGGCATCAGGTTCAGCAGGCCGGCCATCGCCGACGCGCCCGCGAACCACAGGATCGCGATCGTCGACACGTCGTAGACCGTGCCGAACGCGTTGCCCAGGTACTCGTGGGCGAGGTAGGCGAGGGCGCGCCCGTTGGCCGGGCCTCCGGACTCGAAGTCCTTCTCCGGGATGAGGAGGGTGGTGATGAAACTGGTGGCGATCAGAAAGACGCTCATGATGAGCGCGGCGGTCGTCAGCAGCTTCTTCGTGTCGCGGATCCGCCCCCGGGGGTGTTCCTCCGTGTCGACGTCGTCCCCCTTCACATGGGGCATGACGGCGACTCCGGTCTCGAAGCCGGACAGGCCCAGCGCCAGTTTGGGGAAGACCAGCAGCGCCACGCCGACCATGGCGAAGACGTTGCCGTGCTCGGCGGTGAGCGCGCTGGACCAGTCGGTGATCACATGGCCGGCCGTGGCGACGTGCCACATGCCGACGACGACGACCACGACGTTCAGCGTGAGATAGACGCCCACCAGGGCGACCGCGACGCCGATCGCCTCCAGGAAGCCCTTGAGGAACACCGCGCCGAGCAGGGCGACCAGGATCAGCGTGATCAGCAGTTGCTTGTCGTGCAGCGTGCTGGTCAGATGCGGGTTCTCGACGAGATGCGTCGAGGCGTCGGCCGCCGAAAGGGTGATGGTGATCAGGAAATCGGTGGCGGCGAAGCCCAGGAGGGTCAGGACGAAGAGCTTGCCCTGCCAGAAGGACAGCAGCCGCTCGAGCATCGAGATCGAGCCCTCGCCGTGCGGACTCTCCTCCGCCACCCGGCGGTAGACCGGAAGGGCGCCGGCCAAAGTGACCATGACGAGCACGATGGTCGCGACGGGGGAGAGCAGGCCGGCCGCGAGGGCGGCGATACCGGGCTGGTAGCCGAGAGTGGAGAAGTAGTCGACGCCGGTCAGGCACATCACCCGGTACCAGGGCTGGCCCTTGTGCGGGGCCTCGGGCGCGGCGTGCGGGCCGGTGTGGCCGCCGGACCTGCCCATGTCGGACAGGCCCTGGAGCATCCACATCCGCAGACGGCTCGGCGGCGGGTGTTCGGTGGTGGCCATCGGCGTGCGCTCCCGGTGTGCGGTTCGGCGTGTGGTTTCGGCCATCACGCGGACGGCGCTACCAGCGTATGCAGAGAGTGACGTGAAGGCCGAGGGATGGATCACACACCGGCGTCAGGGTTGCGTTAAGACCGGCCGTGGCACGTCAGCGCCCCCTCACGCGGCAGCTGTTCCGGGCGCGCAGGCGACCGGCGAAGCGCCGATCGTCGTGTGGGCGAGTGGGTGCGAGGGGACGCCCGGCCGCTGGTCGGGGTCGCGCTCCCGCTGCTGGTGGCGTTCGTTCACGGCCTGGGACGACCCGAGTAACCCGAGCGATCGGGAGCGATCCGGACGACCGGGACAACCGTCGGCAGGGGCCTCCGGGCAGCCGCCGTAAGAGTCCCGTCAAGGGGCCGCCGCCCGCCGTAAGGGAGTCGTCAACGGTCGACCGATTCCGGCCAGGGGCGGGTTTCCTCTGAGTGTCCGCTTCTCTTCAGACCCTTTCCCCAGTCCTAGGAGTTCGCGATGGCCGATCTGGCCTTCGTCCTCACCACGATCGCGGTGTTCGCGCTGGTGGTCCTCGTCGCCAAGGGGGTGACCAAGCTGTGACCGCCGAGAACATCGTCGGCCTCGTCGTGGCCGTCGCCCTGCTGGGCTACCTCGTCCTCGCCCTGATCTTCCCGGAGAGGTTCTGAGCGGCATGGGTCCCGTACTCGCCGGCGTGCTCCAACTGCTCGCGCTCATCGCGGCCCTGGCGCTCGCCTACGTCCCCCTCGGCACCCACATGGCCAAGGTCTACTCCTCCGACAGGCACTGGCGCGTCGAGAAGTGGATCTACAAGGGCATCGGCGCCGACCCGGACACCGAGATGCGCTGGCCCGCGTATCTGCGCGGCGTCCTCGCCTTCTCGGCCGTCTCGGTCCTCTTCCTGTACCTGCTCCAGCGGATCCAGGGCCATCTGCCGGGCTCGCTCGGCTTCAGGGCGATCGACCCGGACCAGGCGTTCAACACCGCCGCGTCCTTCGTCACCAACACCGACTGGCAGTCGTACTACGGCGAGCAGGCCATGGGCCACGTCGTGCAGACGGCCGGACTGGCCGTGCAGAACTTCGTGTCCGCCGCCGTCGGCATCGCGGTGGCGGTGGCACTGGTACGGGGGTTCGCGCGGTCGCGTACCGGCGAGCTGGGCAACTTCTGGTCCGACCTGGTCCGCGGAACGCTCCGCATCCTGCTGCCGCTCTCCGTCGTCGCCGCGATCGTCCTGGTCGCGTGCGGCGCCATCCAGAACTTCTCCGGCATCCACGAGGTCGGCCGGTTCATGGGCGGCTCGCAGCAGTGGAACGGCGGTGCGGTCGCCTCCCAGGAGGCCATCAAGGAGATCGGCACCAACGGCGGGGGCTACTTCAACGCCAACAGTGCCCACCCCTTCGAGAACCCCACCCCCTTCACGAACCTCTTCGAGATCTTCCTGCTGCTCGTCATCCCGTTCGCGCTGACCCGCACCTTCGGCATCATGGTCGGTTCCCTCAGGCAGGGCTACGCGATCCTCGCGACCATGGGGACCATCTGGGTCGGCTTCATCGCGCTGATGATGTGGACCGAGTTCGCCCACCACGGCCCGGCGCTGCAGATCGCCGGGGGAGCCATGGAGGGCAAGGAGACCCGCATCGGTGTCGGCGCCTCGTCGATCTTCGCGGTGTCGACGACGCTCACCTCGACCGGCGCGGTGGACTCGTTCCACTCCTCCTACACGGGTCTGGGCGGCGGGATCGCCATGCTGGGCATGCAGCTGGGCGAGATCGCGCCCGGCGGCACCGGTTCCGGCCTCTACGGCATGCTGATCATGGCGATCATCGCGGTGTTCATCGCCGGCCTCATGGTCGGCCGCACGCCCGAGTACCTGGGCAAGAAGATCGGCACCCGTGAGATCAAGTTCGCCGCCTGCTACATCCTGATCACGCCGACGCTGGTGCTCGTGCTCACCGCCGCCGCGATGGCCCTGCCCACCCCGGTCGACTCCATGACCAACTCCGGCGCGCACGGATTCTCCGAGATCCTCTACGCCTACACCTCGGCCGCGAACAACAACGGCTCGGCCTTCGCCGGGCTGAACGCGGACACCCAGTGGTTCAACACCACACTGGGGCTGGCCATGGTGCTGGGCCGCTTCCTGCCGATCGTGTTCGTGCTGGCACTGGCCGGCTCGCTCGCCGAGCAGAAGCCGGTGCCGGTCACCGCGGGCACCCTGCGCACCGAGAAGCCGCTGTTCACCGGTCTGCTGGTCGGCGCGATCCTGATCGTCACCGGTCTGACCTACTTCCCGGCGCTCGCGCTGGGCCCGCTGGCCGAGGGACTGGCGTCATGACGACCGACACGACGAACGCGAACCACGCGACGACCACGACGAACGCGACGAAGCAAGAGGCCTCGATGTTCACAGCCACTGCGACCCGGGCGCCGCACGGCGACGTACCCACCGGGCGCCGTCCCGACGAGGGCCGCGTGGGAGCGGGCCTCTTCGACGCCGGGCAACTGCTCAAGTCCCTGCCGGACGCATTCCGCAAGCTCGACCCGCGGGTGATGGTCAAGTCGCCGGTGATGTTCGTGGTGTGGATCGGTTCCCTGCTCACCACCGTCTTCTCCTTCAAGGACCCGGGCGACTGGTTCGGCTGGACCATCAGCGCCTGGCTGTGGCTGACCGTCGTCTTCGCCAACCTGGCGGAGGCTGTCGCCGAGGGCCGGGGCAAGGCGCAGGCCGACACCCTGCGCAGGGCCAAGACCGACACGGTGGCCCGGCGTCTCGTGGGGGACCGGGAGGAGCAGGTGCCGGGCACCGGGCTGCGCATCGGCGACCTGGTGGTGTGCGAGGCGGGAGACGTCATCCCGGGCGACGGGGACGTCGTCGAGGGCGTCGCGAGCGTCGACGAGTCGGCGATCACCGGCGAATCCGCGCCCGTCATCCGGGAATCCGGCGGCGACCGCTCCGCCGTCACCGGCGGCACGAAGGTCCTCTCCGACCGCATCGTCGTCAGGATCACGACGAAACCCGGCGAGACCTTCATCGACCGCATGATCAACCTGGTCGAGGGCGCTTCACGGCAGAAGACGCCGAACGAGACAGCGCTGAACATCCTGCTCGCCTCGCTCACGATCGTCTTCCTGCTGGCCGTCGCCACACTGCCGCCGTTCGCCGACTACGCGGGCACCCGCCTCACGATGGTGGTGCTGGTGGCGTTGCTGGTCTGCCTCATCCCCACCACGATCGGCGCGCTGCTGTCGGCGATCGGCATCGCCGGCATGGACCGCTTGGTGCAGCGGAACGTGCTGGCCATGTCCGGGCGTGCCGTCGAGGCCGCCGGTGACGTGTCGACGCTGCTGCTCGACAAGACCGGCACCATCACGCTCGGCAACCGGCAGGCGTCGGAGTTCGTGCCGGTGAGCGGCACCACCGAAGCCGAACTCGCCGACGCGGCCCAGTTGTCGTCCCTGGCCGACGAGACGCCCGAGGGCCGCTCGATCGTCGTCCTCGCGAAGGAGAGGTACGCACTGCGCGAGCGGGGCCGACTCACCGGTGCCGAGTGGATCGCCTTCACCGCCCAGACGCGGATGTCGGGCGTCGACGTCGACGGGCGCAGGATCCGCAAGGGCGCGGCCGGTTCCGTCGTCGCCTGGGTCCGCGAGCAGGGCGGCGAGGTGTCCGCGGACGCCGCCGCGCTCACCGACCGGATCTCCGAGACGGGCGGCACGCCGCTCCTCGTGGCCGTCGACGACGCGGAAGGGGCGAGGGCGCTGGGGGTCGTCCACCTCAAGGACGTCGTCAAGGACGGCATGCGGGAGCGCTTCGACGAACTGCGCCGCATGGGCATCAGGACCGTCATGATCACGGGCGACAACGCGTTGACCGCCAAGGCGATCGCCGAGGAGGCGGGTGTCGACGACTTCCTGGCGGAGGCGACCCCCGAGGACAAGATGGCGCTGATCAAGCGCGAGCAGGCGGGCGGCAAGCTCGTCGCGATGACGGGCGACGGCACCAACGACGCCCCCGCGCTCGCCCAGGCGGACGTCGGCGTCGCGATGAACACGGGTACGTCCGCCGCGAAGGAGGCCGGCAACATGGTCGACCTCGACTCCAACCCGACCAAGCTCATCGAGATCGTCGAGATCGGCAAGCAACTCCTCATCACCCGGGGCGCGTTGACGACGTTTTCCATCGCCAACGACGTCGCGAAGTACTTCGCGATCATCCCGGCGCTGTTCGCGGCCGTCTACCCCGGCCTGGACAGGCTCAACGTCATGGGCCTGTCGTCACCGGACTCCGCGATCCTGTCCGCCGTCATCTTCAACGCCCTGATCATCATCGCCCTGGTTCCGCTGTCCCTCAGGGGCGTGCGGTACCGGCCGGTGAGCGCGGACAGCATGCTCCGGCGCAACCTGACGGTCTACGGACTCGGCGGCCTGATCGCGCCCTTCGTCGGTATCAAGATCATCGACATGCTCCTCTCCCTCATCCCCGGGCTGTAACTCCTGAAAGCGTGCTGAAGGCATGAACAACTCCGTGACCAACACCCTCCGGTTGCTCGGAGCGGGCCTGCGAGCCCTCCTCGCGCTGACCCTGGTGACGGGCGTCCTCTACCCGCTGGCCGTCACCGGCGTCGCCCAGGGACTGTTCGCGAACCAGGCGAACGGATCCGAGATCAGGGCGGACGGCAGGGTCGTCGGCTCCTCGCTCATCGGCCAGGCGTACGATCTGCCGCCGAAGAAGGGCCAGAAGAGCCCGGAGCCCGATCTGAAATGGTTCCAGGGCCGCCCGCAGAACGGCCTGGGCGTCAACAGCGTCAACACGCGTTACCGACTGATCCTGTCCGGCGCCACCAACCGGTCCGCCGACAGCGAGGACCTCATCGCCTGGGTCACCGCGGCCAAGGCGGCCGTCGTCAGGGACAACTCGACGGCCGACCACAGGGTCAGCCCCTCCGACGTTCCCGCCGACGCGGTCACCTCCTCCGGCTCCGGCCTGGACCCGGACATCTCCCCGCAGTACGCGGACATCCAGGTCCACCGGGTCGCCGAGAGGAACGGCCTGTCCGTCGACCAGGTCCAGAAGCTGGTCGACGAGCACATCGTCGGCCGCACCCTGGGCTTCATCGGCGAGCCCCGGGTGAACGTCCTGGAACTCAACATCGCGCTGAAGGACCTCCTCGCGAAGAACTGATGACGAAGTGTCAGTGATCAGGCAGTGATCCGGCAGGGGTAGGGCCGTGGTCAGGCAGTGGGTCTGGCAGGGGTCTGGCCTGGCGGCATCTGGCACCACCATGTGCCATTCGGTGCCACCAGGTGCCCCCGAATGCGTTCTGGCGCCTGTGGCGTCACCGTGGCTCAGACGTGGTGTCGGCTGGTTTATGCAGGTCAGAAGCCTCTTGTGGGCCGTCGATCAAAGGGGTGCCACTTTGTGGCTTGCGTGTGGCGTCATGGTGGTGCCATCATGGCGTCATGGACCTCACCCCTTACGTCGACTCCCTCCGTCGTGAACTGGCGGTGGCCGCCGAAGCCGGCGGCGACGAAGCCCGCGAGCTGGCCGAGAGGCTCACCGCACCTCTGGAGTCCGCGACCCGGCTGACGATGCTCAACGTGCTCTCGGCCGCGATGGACGAGATCACCCGAGACCTCGCCCCGGGGTCGGTCGACGTACGGCTGCGCGGGCTCGACCCCGACTTCGTGGTCACGCCGCCGCCCACCTATGGCGGTGCCACCGCGGAGCCGGTCATGTCCGCCGAGCCGCTCGGCGCTCCGGCGCCGGCCGACCTCGACGAGGGCGGTACGGCCCGCGTCAACCTGCGCCTGCCGGCCCACCTCAAGGCCCGCGCCGAAGAGGCCGCGGCTCGCGACGGCCTGTCGGTCAACGCATGGCTGGTGCGCACCGTGGCGGTCGCGCTCGACGGCGGAGTCCGGTCGCGTACGCCGGAGAGGACCCAGACCGTCGGGCAGAGCTTCACGGGATGGGTGCGCTGACAGCGTCCCCACCCGTACCACCCAGCCCCTACCGCCTCAGCCGTACCACCTCAGCCGTGCTGCTTCACCCGCACCACTTCACTCGCGCCACTCAACCCACACCCCGTTCTATCGGCGGGGACAGTCCGAGGACCCAAGAGGACGGGACAGCCATGCCTTCTTTCGACACTCCCGAACCGATTTCGGTGACCGCCTACGTGTACGCCGGTTCCATCCAGTTCACCGCGGGCGACCGCCTCGACACCGTCGTCGAGGTGCGGCCCCGCGACCCGAAGAAGGACCTCGACGTACGCACGGCCGAACAGACCGAGGTCGGCTGCACGGGCGGCGCCCTGACCGTCACCACCCCCAAGGCCAACCTGCTCGGACGCGGCGGCACCGTCGACGTGACGGTGGAACTGCCCACGGGCTCCGGCATCGACGTGACCGGCGCCGGGGTCAGGGTGCTCAGCGAGGGCCGGCTCGGCGAGGTGCGCGTGAAGACCTCGGCCGGCGACGTCCGCCTCGACACCACCGGCCCGCTGCACCTGAAGGCGTCGCACGGTTCGACCATCGTCGACCGGGTCGAAGGCAGGGCCGACATCACCAGCAGCACCGGAGACGTACGCGTCGGCCTCGTCGACGGCCCCGCCGCCCTGAAGAACTCGCACGGCACCCTGACCGTCGGCGCCGTGACCGGCGAGCTGCAGGTCAACGGCGCCAATGGTGCCATCGACATCCGGCGGGCCGAGTCGTCGGTCACCGGCACCACCACCAACGGCCTCCTCCGCGTCGCCGAAGTCAGCCGCGGCAGCGTCCGGTTGGAGACCTCCAACGGCTCGATCGAGGTCGGCATCCGCGAGGGGGCAGCCGCCTGGCTCGACGTCAGCTCGAACCGCGGGCAGGTGCGCAACGCGTTGGCCGCGTCCGAGCCCCCGGAGCAGGCGGCGGACGTCGTCAAGGTTCACGCACGGACCAACTGGGGCAACATCGACGTCCTCCGCGCCAAGGTCTGAGCACCTGCGCCTCCCTGCTGCTCCCCTCGTCGACTCGCCGACTCCCCGAACCACTTCATCCTTCGCCCGGGAGGGCCGCATGCCTACGTCTGTCATGTCCACATCCAGCGGGAGTGACGGTCGCACACCCTCGGCCGCCATCTCCGCCGCCGGGTTGCGCAAGTCCTACGGCGACAAGGTCGTCCTCGACGGAATCGACCTGCACATCCCGGCCGGCTCGGTGTTCGCACTGCTCGGACCGAACGGCGCCGGCAAGACCACCGCCGTCAAGATCCTGTCCACCCTCGTCACCGCCGACGGTGGGCAGGCGCAGGTCGCCGGCCACGACGTCGCCAGGTCACCGGACGGGGTGCGCGCGGCGATCGGTGTCACCGGACAGTTCTCCGCCGTCGACGGCCTGATCACCGGCGAGGAGAACATGCTCCTCATGGCCGACCTGCACCACCTGCCCAGGCGCGAGGGGCGGCGGGTCGCCGCCGAGCTGCTCGAGCGGTTCGACCTGACCGAGGCGGCGAAAAAGCCCGCCTCCACCTACTCGGGCGGCATGAAACGCCGGCTCGACATCGCCATGACCCTGGTCGGGAACCCGCGGATCATCTTCCTCGACGAACCGACCACGGGCCTCGACCCGCGCTCCCGCCACACCATGTGGCAGATCATCCGCGAACTCGTCACCGATGGCGTCACCGTCTTCCTCACCACCCAGTACCTGGAGGAGGCCGACGAACTCGCCGACCGCATCGCCGTGCTGCACAACGCAGGGATCGCCGCCGAAGGCACCGCCGACGAACTGAAGCGCATGATCCCCGGCGGTCACGTCCGGCTCCGCTTCACCGAACCGGCCGCCTACCGGTCCGCCGCCGCGGCACTGTCCGACATCACTCGCGACGACGAGGCACTGGCGCTGCGGATCCCCAGCGACGGCAGCCAGCGCGCACTGCGCTCCATCCTCGACCGGCTCGACTCGGCCGGCATCCAGGCGGACGAGCTGACCGTGCACACCCCCGACCTCGACGACGTGTTCTTCGCCCTCACCGGCCCCGCCGCGGCGCCCACCCAGCCGAGCCGGTCCAGCCGGCCCACCCAGTCCGAGGAGACCGTCCGATGAGCACCCTCACCCTCGCCGTCCGCGACTCCACCACGATGCTGCGCAGGAATCTGCTGCACGCGTGGCGGTACCCGTCCGCGACCCTGAACCTGTTGCTCACGCCGATCATGATGTTGCTGCTCTTCGTGTACATCTTCGGCGACGTGATGAGCGCGGGGATCGGCGGCGGCGGCGCGGACCGCTCCGACTACATCGCCTACATCGTCCCGGGCATTCTGATGATGACCGTCGGCAGCACGGTGATCGGGGCCGCTGTCTACATCTCGATGGACATGACCGAGGGTCTCATCGCCCGCTTCCGCACCATGTCGGTCTACCGCGGCTCCGTGATCGTCGGGCACGTCGTCGGCAGTGTGCTGCAGTGCCTCGCCAGCGTGATCCTCGTCGGAGCCGTCGGCGTGGCCATCGGCTTCCGGTCCACGGACGCCACCGTCCTGGAGTGGCTCGCGGCGTTCGGGCTGCTCGCCCTGTTCGCCCTGGCGCTCACCTGGATCGCGGTCGGGCTGGGCATGGCCAGCCCGAACCCCGAGGCGGCCAGCAACAGCGCCATGCCGCTGATTCTCCTGCCCCTCATCTCCAGCGCCTTCATCCCGGCCGACACGATGCCCGGCTGGTTCCGGCCGATCGCCGAGTACCAGCCGTTCACCCCGGCCATCGAAACCCTGCGCGGCCTGTTGCTCGGAACCGAGATCGGCGACAACGGGTGGATCGCGATCGCCTGGTGCGTCGGCCTGACCGTGCTCGGCTACCGCTGGTCCACGGCGCAGTTCAACCGCGATCCGAAGTAGTGGCCCATGAGCGTCCGGGCCGTCGCGCTCGAGGCTCGTCCCGCCCCGGGCGGCGTAACTCCGGCAACCGTCGGCATACGCCGCCCGGGGCGCGTCACGGTGTCGTACCGCGGGGTCGACCCGGCTGGACGCGGCCGCCGCTTCCCGCATCGCCGGCGGCAGGTCCGCCGACGGCCACCGCCCGGCCGCTCGGACCCGCACGGGTGCTCAGGGTCGAGTCGACCGGGCGAGGGCGCCCGGTCAGGGTCGGGCGGCCAGTGCCTCCACTTCGAACAGGACGTCGGGTGCAGCCAGGCTCGCGACACCGACGAGGGTCTGTGTGGGCGGTTTCGCACCCCAACCCGCCCGTACGGCCGCGGCGATCGGCCCCAGCTTGCTGACGTCATGGTTCACCACATACGTCCTGAGCTGGACGACGTGGCCGAGGTCGAGCCCGTGTGCGGCAAGAGCCACGCCGATGTTGTGGAACGCCCGCTGTACCTGCTCGGTGAAGTCGGCCGAGACGACCGCGCCGTCCGGGCCGGACCCGTACTGACCCGACACCAGCACCAGTTCGGTCTCCGCCGGGATGATGACGGTGTGGCTGTACCCGAACGGGATCGGGTCGTGCAGTCCTTCCGGATCGACCAGGACAGGGGATGTGCGGATCGCCTCTTGCGGGCGACGGATCTGTGTCATGCCGGTAAGCCTCGCAACGAATACACGACATCGTGTGTCACGTATTCCTGTAGCGTTTCCGTATGCGCGCCGACCGGTTGGTATCGCTGGTGCTGCTTCTACGGCAGCACGGTCGACTGTCGGCGGCCACGCTCGCCCGTGAGCTGGAGGTGTCCACGCGCACTGTGCTGCGCGACATCGAGGCGCTGTCCGCAGCCGGCGTTCCGGTCTACGCCGAGCGCGGTCGACACGGCGGTTTCACGCTGTTGCCCGGCTTCCAGACCGAGCTCACCGGACTGAACCATGACGAGGCGCTCGCCCTGCTGGTCGCCGGGTCCCGCCCAGGGGCACAGGCGTTCGGCCTGGGCTCGGCGCTGGCCTCAGCCATGCGCAAGGTGGTCGACGCGTTGCCCGAAAGCCATCAGGCCATCGCGGCCGGGGCGGCTCGGCGCGTGCTCGTCGATCCGGAGACCGACCTCCTCTCGCGTCGGCTGGACGCCGAGGAGGTGCCCGACACCGTGGTCGCCGAGGTCCGGCGCGCGGTGTTCGCGGGACACAAGCTGCGCATCCACTATGCGGCGGTCGACCAGAGGCCGAAGTGGCGCACGGTGGACCCGATCGGCCTGGTCACGGTACGCGGCCAGGGCTATCTGCTGGCCGACCGATCCGGCACGGAGCGCACCTACCGGCTGTCCCGGATTCTGGCCGCCGAGGAACTCGCCGAACCGGCGCAACGGTCCGACCGGATCGACCTGAACCGTGTGTGGCAGGAACGCAGCACACGGTTTCGCACCGGCGGCGATCAAGTCACCGTGCTGGTCCGGGTGAGCCCGACGCGGAGGGAGGAGCTGGTGGGCACCGCGTTGGCCGTAGTCGCCGAAGTGACGGACGCCGACGGCTGGTTGCGGCTGGAGGCGACCTTCCAGGATTCGAGACACGCCGAATGGGCGCTGTGGCAGCTCGCCACGGACGCAGAGGCCCTGGCCCCGCACTGGTTGCGCGACTCCCTGCGTGAGCGGGCCGTCGCGATCGCCGGCCGTTACGCCGTGTGATCCCGGTGAGGTGCCGTCCGGCGCGGGCCGCCGCCCTGGACGACCGGCCCCCGACCGGAGGTCCTCGAGTCGGCGGGACATGCCTGTGGGCCCCGAGGTTGTTCCCGGGGCCCACAGGGCAGCTGTCGACGGGTTACCAGCGATACCAACGGCCCTTGCGGCCACCGGTGTCCGCGCTGCGCATGACGAAGCCGAGCAGCCAGACCGCCAGCACGATGACGGCGATCCACCACAGTGCCTTCAGCGCGAATCCCGCACCGAAGAGGACCAGGGCCAGCAGAAGAACGAGAAGCAGGGGAACCATAGTTATCAACCTCCGTTGGTCCTCGTGCCCGGCGAATCGAAGAACACGCAGCCGATTCGCCTGGTTTCTTCACCGTTCTCACGGGTACTGGTCGGTGTTCCTCCATCGGTAGGCGCCGCACCCGAAAGGAGGGCGGCTCGGAGCGCGGAGCGCACGCCGGTGGTGACCACGGTGATCAGGCACAGAGCGAGCTGCTCGCGCCCAAGGGCGTGCAGGACGCGCTGTGGGTCGCCTGCCGCTCGGTGAACTGCAGCCACGACCCCACGGACGCCGCCACCAGGATCAAAACCGCAAGGAAATGCAGGATCGGCAGAATCGACGCCTCGAAACGACGACGCGGACGACGTGGTCGGGGCGAGTGTGCGGGCGGGGCCATGGTGACTCCGACGAGGGGAGAAGAGGCAAGGGGCCGGCTGCGCCCGGCGTCGGGAGCGGACCGTCCGCCGCGCGGTGTGCGAGGGGCACGGGCACACGGGTTCGCCGATCGGCATGGGGGAGCGCACGGTAACGCTTCGAGGTCTGACGCCTACTGCAGGTGTTCGGCCGGTGTCGCCGCGGAGGCGGAGGCCGGAGCACCGAAAAACGAACATGCGCCTCCACCAGGGCGCCTGGCATCCTGAGCTCGTGCCGGCCCGTAACCGCAGACTGCCGCGCGGCCTGTCGTGGCCGCTCACCGCATCGGACATCCGCGCCGCTCTCGGCGAACAGGTGGGCGAGGGCGCCGACTTGGGCTTCGGCGACCACCCACACAGCGACGGAACCGTTCTGCACGTCGAGTGGGTCCCGCCGATCTCCTCCAACTACGGCAGCGGCATCCACCCTTCCCTGTGGTACAGCGTTCGCATCCGTGTCGCGCCACTTCCGTCTGCGGAACGGGCCGCGGTCCGCCGCGTTCTGCAGGAGCAGGCCCTGCCCGAACTCGCCGCATGGATCAGGGCGGCGCAGCGCGCACCGGAGGGCTGGACCCTGACGCGACGTAGCCGATCCTGGCGAACAGCTGGGAGTGCCGCTGTCCACAGGGACGACTGGCAGCCCTACCGTTGACGAACCGTCGAGCCGTCGAGCCGTCGAGCCGTCGAGCCGTCGAACGGTCAACCTTCACCGGGACAGGACGACTTCGACCGGACCGTGACTGCGAGGCGCGGCGAGGCGAGGGCATGGAGGGAGACCTCCCTCATCGCATACGCGAGAGCGATCGAAGTCCCGGCCATGTTGAGTCGTCAAGTTGTTCGATGTGCGGCGACACGTCAACGGTGCTGTGCTGGTAGGGAGCCCACACCTGACCAGACCCTCCATGGAGGTGACTCACCATGGCATCGTTCAAACTCGGTGACCCCGTGGCCGAGGACGCGCAGACCCAGTCGGCGATCTCCACAGACCTGGCTCCTCCGGTCATTCTCAGGGCGCAACCCGAATCGTTCGTACGCCTGAACACACCCGAAGAGCTGCGGGACTGGGAAGAGGCCGTCCGCGCCACCACAGGGATGCGCATCGACGCCACCCGGATGGGAGGCTCGGCGTCGGAGTCGTGCTCGTGCGGCTGCTCCGACGACTGCTGCGTGGACTGCCCCGTCTGATGATCCTCACGGTGTCCGTCGAGGACGACTTCCACACCCACGTCATCCGGGACGCAGCCGTCCGCCGCGGCTTCCGCGACTTCCACGTCCTCGAGTGCGACCGCATCAGCGGCCGTCCCGGCCTGACGTGGAGGTCGCACGGCGACGCATCCAGCACCGTCCTCACGTCCGAGGGGCGCACCATCCCCCTCGACGCGGTGTCGGTGCTGTGGTGGCGGCGGATGCGGGCGAACCAGCAGGCGTCCGCCCGCGCGTCGAGCGACCACCAGCAGCGCCTGGTCGACAACGACAGCCGGGGAGCCCTCGGCGGCATCCTCGCGGCGTCCTTCCGCGGCCAGTGGATCTCCACTCCCGAAGCGACCGACCGCGCTGCGGACAAGCTGTACCAGCTGTCCGTGGCGCGGGAGGCGGGTTTCCGGGTGCCGCGCACGCTCGTCTCCCAATCCCGCGACGAGGTGGCGGAGTTCGCCCGCACCGTGGACCGGGTGATCGTCAAACCGGTGGTGGGCGCGACCGGCCCGCTCATGTTCACCCAGTACATCGACGATCCGCAGGCCATCCCCGAGGAGTCCTTCAACGTGTGCCCGGCCGTCTACCAGGAGTACATCCCCGGCCGCAGGCACGTGCGGCTCAACTGCTTCGGCGAGCAGATGTACGCGGCCCTCATCGAGAGCGACCGCCTCGACTGGCGTCCCGACCTCAACGTGCCCATCTCCCGGTGGGAGGTGCCGCCCGACGTCGGCAGTCGGGTGGTGGAGGTACTGCGGCGCCTGGGGCTGCGTATGGGCGCCATCGACCTCAAGCTCACCCCGGACGGCGAGCCCGTCTGGCTGGAGGTCAACCCGCAGGGACAGTTCCTTTTCCTGCAACCGCTGCTCGGGGAACCGCTCGATGACCACTTCCTCGACTTTCTGCTCTCCTGCGCGAACGTCGGCGGGCCCGACCGGTGATCCGCGCGCCCCGCCTCCTTCATGCCGGCAGTCGCCCACCCGACGGCGCATCACGTCATCGACGTGATGCGCCCGGGCTCCGGCTGCGGCGAGCCGATGCAAGCTCGAGTCCGGTTGAGGTCGGGGCCGGCTCGACTGATCCCGTCGGTGCATCCGGTCAGGAATCCAGCAGCTCCTGACGGGGCTCTCGTAGGAGTGCCGACCCGTGTCGAGCCGCCACGCGGCGGCGGAGCGCGGCGCCCTCGAAGCCGAGGAGGAGTCCGAGGGCCAGGGCGGGAGCCGCCCAACCGGCCCGGTCGATCAGGTCGGGCGGGTCTGCCGTGGCGCGCGGGTCGGTGGCCGTAGCCCCGGCGCCGACCCCGGATTCCGGGAGTGCGCCGGCCCCTGCCACGGACTCCCGCGGTTCCCCGGAGGCCGCGCGCAACACTCCGAGGCCGTCGAGCAGCGCCCGCAGCTCCTCCGATCGCTGCGCCTTGTGCCAGCCTCCGACGCCCGAAGAGGTGGTCTCCTGCGGGACATCGAGCGTCGTGTGGACCCAGATGTCCTTGGTGCCGGACGCGAACGTGTACAGCTGGTCCGTCCGCCACGGCCTCGTGTCGGGGAGCATCCACGACACGGTGACCAGGTCGCGGACCTGGTCCATCCAGGTGTCCTCCGCTCCGCGGTCCGGAGCTTCCTCCGGACGCTCGCCGAGCTCGTCGCCCGTCTGCGGGAGGAGTCCTTCCAGGCGGGCGTAGTCCTCGGCCGTGCCGTACAACGACGCCGTTCGTGAGCTGGTCGGTGACACCAGCAGCACACTGGCCGGTCCGCCCGCAGCCGACGGTGGAGCCGTCAGGAGGAGCAGGACCAGAGCGGTCGTCAATGCGCCGGTGGCCGCCGCCAGTTGTCGCAGTCCACGCATCCGACACCCCGATCCGTCCCGTGCGGGCCGTCCGCACTCACCGTGCCACTCCGGGTACACCGCTCGATCCGCCGGGGTTCCCACCCCGGCGGCGCCCGCTCAGCCCGATGACTCGGCGATCTCCCGGGCCCGCTGCTTCGACGCCACGCCCTCCAGCCGCAGCGTGAGCGCGTTGTCGTGGACCCACAGCAAGGTGGGCCCCGCCGTTCGCTCGGAGCGGGTGAGGCGGGAGCCGTCCGCGGACGTCATCCAGAACCGCAGGAGGTGGGGCTGCGGGAACCACAACGCGCTGCGCGTCCGCCCGGTCAGCTCGATCCACTCGACCGCCTGCTCACCCGCCACCGTCTTGCCGAACTCGGGCGCCAGCCGGGCCGCGTACTCGTCGAGACGGACGGTGTGGCCGCGCTCGTCCCAGCAGAGGGTGATCACGAAGCGGCCCTTCGGCGCACGCGTCACGGACACCGCGTCCGGGGCGCCCAGCGCACTCGGCACGAGCGGAACGAACCCCGCCTGCCGGCCGGCTTCGGCGAGGGGGACCGGGTGGGGGCAGCCCGGCGCTCGTGCGCCCGGCGAAGGCGTCGCCGACGGGTCGTACCGCACGTGGACCCCGCCGAAGTCGAACCAGTCCGCCACCGCGGCCCGCACCGGAGGGGTCAGGACGAGCACGGTGAGCAGTCCGCACAGTGCGGCCGTCAGCGTGCGCCGGCGGAGCCCGGCCCACCGGTGCAGTGCCCGCAGCCGCTCGCCGGCGCCCCGTGGCACGGCCACCGGGATCGCTACCCGCTCGGCGACCATCCGCTGCAGGACCCGCTCGGCCATGGTCTCGCCCTCGTCGCCCCCCGGCCGGTCCAGCGTCCGCCCGAGCGCCCGCAACTCCTCGGGCAAGCGCGTGGCACGACCTCCGCCCTGCGTGATGCCGCCGCCCCGATGCCGCGTCCGCTTCCCGTTTCCGTCCGGCCCGTGGGGCCTGCCCGGCTCACTCATCCTCCTCACCTCCTCCCTCTTCCCCGAGGGACCTGCCCGGCTCCCACTCCGGCAGCAGGCGGCCCAGTCTGCGCAGCGCGCGGCTCAGGCGGGACTTCACCGTGCCCCGGGGCCAGCCCAGGGCCGCCGCTGTCTCGGGCTCGCCCATTTCCAGCAGGTAGCGGTAGGTGACGACCAGTCGGTGATCCTCGCTCAGCTTCTCCAGGGCGCCCAGGAGCGCGACGCGGCGCTCGCCCGCCAGCGCGGCGACGGCAGGGTCGGCCGACGACGATTTCAGTGGCTCGGCCTCGATGAAGGCCGCCTCGCGGTCGGCCAGAGACCGTTGGCGCCCTGCCGTCCGCACCGTGTTCCTCGTCTCGTTGGCCACGATCGACAGCAGCCACGGCCGGAACGCGGAGCCGTCCCGGAAGCGGCCCAGTGACCGGTAGGCCTTGAAGAAGGCCTGCTGCACGACGTCCTCCGCGTCCGCCCCGGCGCCGAGTGCCCGGGCCGCCCGCAGTGCGATGCCCGTGTGGGCGCGCACCAACTCCGCGTACGCCTCCGGCTTGCCGGCGCGTACGCGTGCGATCACCGCGGCCTCGTCGACGGTGCGGCCCCCCTCCCGCGTTCTCACAGCATGGGTACACCGTCCGCGCCGGATCGGTTCCCGTCCGTGTCCGGTCCACGGGGGTCTACGCGTCATCTCGGTATGCGGCGTCGTCGCACTTCGTCCAGCGGGTGCTCGTTCCCGGGCCTCGAACGCTTCCTACGGCGGTCACGGCGGTCACGGCGGTCACGGCGGTCACGGCGGTGACGGCGGTCACGGCGGTGAGGGTGCGTTCCAGACGGCGTCGGACCGACTGACGATCCGTCGGAGCTCGCGGGCCTGCCGTGGCGGCATGGCCTGCATCACGACATCGAGGAGGGCGCGGGCCTCGAAGGGGTCGTCGCAGCAGTCCGCGTGGGCGTTGCCCCACTCGTGGTCGTGCCACAGTTGGCGCTCGGGGCGGTGGACGTACGCCTTCCACAGGCGCAGGGCCGCGCCGACGTCTCCGGGGTTCAGGTAGTTGCGGCTGTGCTCGAGGTCGCGGATCAGGGACAGCGCGCGCGAGGACAAGCCGTCGATGACCGTCGTCGCTTCCCGTGTCCGGTGGCGTGGAGCGCCGGCCCGGATGCGTGTCGACCGTCTACGCGGCATGGGCCTTTCGGTTCGTCGTCATGCCGCACATCGTTGCTGCGATCGCGCACGGTGTCGAACGGATTGGCTCGTCCGCGGGTCGGCGGGACGCGCGGGTGCGGGACGGGAAGCGGATGTGTTCTCCGCCTCACCCGCGCGGGGCTTCGTGGCTTTGTCCGTGCTTAAGGCCGGTGGCGGAGGCTGCTCTCCGGGTCGCTGACGGCGCACAGGCGCCGGCTACCCGGATCAGGGATGTCGCGTCCGCGGGCGGAGACGGATCCGCTGCGGTGGCGCCGTCCCGATGGGGGCGGTGTGCCGGTCCGTCAGGACGGGCCGCTGCAGGATGCCGTGCCCGAACGGAGCCGTCTTCCGATATCGGTGGCCTTCTTCGCTGACACAGCGACTCCTGGCGTCCGTATTCGTTGTCAGAACAGCGGCCAGGCACGCTGGACAAGGTGAGTGCCTGGCGGAACACAGGAGAGCAGGCGCGCATGAACCCCAGTGCTCACATCGAGGCCGTCTACGCACAGGTCTGCCGGCGCAACGCCGGTGAGAGCGAGTTTCACCAGGCGGTGGGAGAGGTGCTGCACACGCTGGCGCCGGCGTTGCAGGCGCATCCGGAGTACGTCGACGCGCTGATCGCCGAGCGGCTGTGCGAGCCCGAGCGGCAGCTGATCTTCCGGGTGCCGTGGGTGGACGACGCCGGGCGGGTGCAGGTGAACCGCGGGTTCCGGGTGGAGTTCAGCAGCGCGCTCGGCCCCTACAAGGGTGGCCTGCGCTTCCACCCGAGCGTGAACCTCGGCATCGTGAAGTTCTTGGGCTTCGAGCAGATCTTCAAGAACGCGCTGACCGGACTGGCGATCGGCGGCGGCAAGGGCGGCTCGGACTTCGACCCCAAGGGTCGCAGCGACCACGAGGTCATGCGCTTCTGCCAGGCGTTCATGACCGAGCTGTACCGGCACCTGGGCGAGCACACCGACGTCCCCGCCGGCGACATCGGGGTGGGCGGGCGTGAGATCGGCTACCTCTTCGGCCAGTACAAGCGGATCACCAACCGCTTCGAGGCGGGAGTTCTGACCGGCAAGGGGGTCTCCTGGGGCGGCTCGCAGGCCCGGACCGAGGCCACCGGCTACGGTGCGGTGTACTTCGCGCAGGAGATGCTGGCCACGCGCGGACAAGGTCTGGACGGCCGCAAGGCCGTGATCTCCGGCTCGGGGAACGTGGCGCTCTACGCGATCGAGAAGGTGCACGCCCTGGGCGGGTCCGTGGTGGCCTGCTCGGATTCGTCCGGATACCTGGTCGACGCGGACGGCATCGACCTGGAGCTGCTGAAAACGGTGAAGGAGGTGCGGCGGGCCCGGCTGTCGGCTTACGCGGAGGCCAAGCCCGGAGCGCGGTTCTCCGACCGGGGCTCGGTCTTCGAGGTGCCCTGCGACATCGCGCTGCCGTGTGCCACGCAGAACGAACTGGGCGGACAGGAAGCCGGGGCGCTGGTGAAGAACGGTGTCCTGGCCGTCGCCGAAGGCGCCAACATGCCGTGCACTCCTGAGGCGATCGAGGTCTTCCGCGAGGCGGGCGTCCTCTTCGGTCCCGGCAAGGCCGCCAATGCGGGCGGCGTGGCCACCTCCGCGCTGGAGATGCAGCAGAACGCCTCCCGGGACGTGTGGACCTTCGAACAGACCGAGACCCGCCTGGCGGCTGTCATGCGCAGTGTCCACGCCCAGTGCCGGACCACCGCCGAGACCTACGGGGGCACCCCCGACGACTACGTCCTGGGCGCCAACATCGCGGGCTTCCTGAGGGTGGCGGAGGCGATGACGGCTCAGGGCGTCGTCTAGCGCCCCCGGAAGTCGCGGCACGCGGGCACACCGTTCATGGACGGTGTGCCGCACGGGGGCCGTCGTGGGGGGCGCCGGCGCCCGCCGCAGTGATGCAGCCCCTGCCCATAGCCACTCGGAAGAGCGCAGGGGCCGCGCCTCCTACGCCCGCAGGGCCGCGAAAAGCAGGTCCCGGGAGTCGGACCAGCGCTGTACGAGATCAGCGCGACGGGTGAGCCGCGCGGAGATGTGCTGGGTGCCGAAGAACGCGGAGACCAGCGTGTGGGCCGCGGCGTCGGGCGAGACGCCCTCGCGCAGTTCCCCGGCCTCCGCCGCCTCCACCAGCAGCTCCGTCAGCAGGCTGATCCAGCCGATGTAGGGCTGCGGCAACAGGCCGTCCGGCAGGGGCTGTTCCATCTGCAGTCGCGCCCCGCCCTGCACGACCACGTCGTCCTGGAAGGCCTGGGCGGTCCGGTCGAGCAGTTCACCCACGGTGTCCAGCGGGCCGAGCCCCTTGGCCTGGGCCGCTTGCAGCAGTGCGGGCCAGCGGTGGTAGTGCGCCTCGACGACCGCGATCGTCAGCGCTTCCTTGGTGGGGTAGTGGAAGTACACCGCGCCCTTGGTCATCCCCACATGGTCGGCGACGTCCTTGACGGACGTCTTGCCGTACCCGCGCTCGTCGAAGAGCTGCGCGGCGGCGTCCAGGATCTGCTTGCGGGTGTGCGCGGCCCGCTCCTGCTGCAGTTCAGGGCTGCGGCCGTGCAGGGCGATGCTGCCCGGGCTGCGCTCGGGTACCGGGAAGGTGGCCCGGTGCTTCTTCAGTTCCACGATGTCTCCGCTCACGGTCGCGTCCAACCCCCGTTGCAATATACCTTCCCGCAGGTATATTTTTCACCGAACAGCCGGTGACCGACCACCACGCAAGGTCACGGCTGTGCGGTACAGCCGCTTCCGGAGGGGGAAATTCATGTATGACACCGACATAGCGCCCGGCGACACGACCGCCAGGCACTGTGCCGATGTACATGTTCCGCGTGCTCTGGTCCACAAGAGCGCGGACCGTGAGGTCCTGTTATCGACCGTGCGTCCACTGGGCGACGACCGCTTCGCGGTCCGACCGCGTTGGCCGCACGACCATCTGCTGCACCACTGCGCCGCCGACGGGACTCGGGACTCCCTGGTCGTCGTCGAGACCATGCGGCAGGCGGGGATCTACCTCTCGCACCGCTTCCACGATGTCCCGGCGGACCACGCGTTCGTCCTGCACGGCTTCGACTTCCGCCTCGACGCGCCGCTGCGCGACAGCGGCGACGGAGCCGACGTCGTGTTCGACGTCGTCCTGCGTCGCGTGCCCGGCAGCCCGCGCCGCTTCCGCCTGACGGCCGAGGCGGACCTCCTCGTCGGCGGCCGCCCGGCGGGCCACGCCAGCATGCGGTGGGACGCGCTGCCGCCCGCGCAGTACGCCCTCGTACGCAGCCGCAGCGCCGCCGTGGCAGCTCCCTTCGACGTCACCGACCTCACGGCAGAGGCCCGGATCCTGCCGCCGGCCGCGGTCGGCCGTGACCACGACGACGCCGTGCTGCTCGCGAGTCTGGGCGACGCGTCGGCCGGATGGCAGCTCAGAGAGGACACCGGGCATCCCGCCCTCTTCGACCACGGCAGTGACCACGTCCCGGGGATGGTGATCGTCGAGGGGTTCCGGCAGGCCGTCCTCGTCCGCGCCGCCGCGGACGCCGCGGACGCCCGGGCCCTCGGCTCGCTGCAGACGTCGTTCCTCGCGTTCGGCGAGCTCGGACAGCCCGTCACCATCACCGCGGAGCCCGAGAGCGCCGGCGCCTACCTGCTGGCCGCCCGCCAGGGAACGCGCACCCTGGCCACCGCACTCGCCACCATCGGCGCAGCCGCCGCCCCGCTGGACGGCCTCCTCGCCGGGGCCGGTGCTGTCGCGTGCTGAGTGACCTGGGCAAGACACTGGACGTCGCCCGCGAGGACCGCCTCCTCCTCGACGAGACATGCCGGCTCACCGACCGGCTCGCTGACTCCCTTGCCGACAACGGATTCGCCCGGCACTTCGTGCCCGAGCGCTGGAACGGCGGCGCCGGCACCTTCACCGCGCTCCTGGACGCGGTCTCCGAGCTCGCCGAGACCTGTGCGTCCACCGCCTGGTGCGCCGCGCTGTACGCGGCCCACGGCAGGCTCGCCGGCTATCTGCCCGAAGCCGGGCAGCGGGAGATCTGGGGCGAGGGCCCCGACGTGCGCGTGGCCGCGTCCGTCGTCCCGCCCCAGGGCAGCGCCGTCCGCGCGGACGGCGGCTGGCGTCTGACGGGCAGGTGGGCCACGGCCAGCGGCGTCGACCAGGCCGAGTGGCTGCTGCTCGCCTCCTGGGTGACGCAGGACCGCGACCCGGCCGGCGAGACGCGGGAGCACCGGATCTTCGCCGTGCGGCGCCACGAGATGAAGGTGCTGCGCACCTGGCGCCCGGTGGGACTGCGCGGCACCGGCAGCAACACGGTGGAGGGCGACGTCCTGGTCCCCGACCACCTCACCTTCACGCTGGAAGACCTGGGGCGCGTCCGGCCGCACGCCGCCCGCTGTCATAGCGTGCCGTTCTCCCTGGTGGCGTCCCTCATCTTCGCCGCGCCGGTGCTCGGGGCCGCCGAAGGGGCGTTGCGCACCTGGTGGGAGACGCAGATCCGGCGCGTGCGCCCCGGCGGCGGCACCGCCGTCCAGCCCCTGGTGCTGGCCAGGGCGTCGGCGCACATCCAGGCGGCGCGACTGCTCCTCGAGCGTGTCGCGCAGCGCGCCGACCACGCGCCCGTGACGCCCGTGCTCGTCGCCGAGAACCAGCGTGACGTCACGGTGGCCGTGGAACTCTGCGGCGCGGCCGTCGACGAGCTCTTCCATGCGGCGGGGCTCCGCGCGCTGGAGGAGGACGACGCACTCCAGCGCCACTGGCGCGACATCACCGCGGCCCGCACCCACGGCACCCTCAACGTCGGTTCGGCGGCCTCCGGTTACGCCGACGCTCTGCTCGCCGCGCGCGTGGGGGAGGAGGCCCGATGACCCGCCGGACACCTCCGCGCATCGATGTGCCCGGTGGGCCCCGGGTGGCGGTCGGCGACGATCCGGTCCTCGCCCCGTCGTGCGTCGCGCGGGGCAGGCGCTCCCTCGGCATCCGAACCCGTCCGCGCTCCGGGCGGAGCGCGCTGCTGCACGTGAGCTGACTCGTCCTCGCCCGGTCGGCCATGGGCCGGCCGGGATCGGACAGGGAGAGAAACATACCTTTGGGAGGGTTTTTTGTTCAGCAGCGGCAGATACGACGACCCGCCACCGCCGTCCCCGACCCCACCACGTTCCCCGTAGGAAGGCAGCAGACGGACATGAGCGCACCGAGCATCGGGCCACAGGCCCTGAGACTCTTCCAGTACGCCTCGGCCCGCAGCGACTGGACCGTCCGCAGTGCCTGCGAGCAACTCGACACCACCGTCGACGAGATCGAGCACGCCCGCGGTCAGCTGATCGGCCTGGGCCTCCTCGTCGAGTCGCCCGACGGCGCACCGGCGGCCAAGGCCACCGCTCCCGAGGCCGCGCTGCTGCGGCTGCTCACCGCCGAGGAGGAGGCCACCGCCCGCCTGGCCGACCGGATCCGTCGCACCCGCGAGCAGATCGACGCGATGCGCGAGGTGTTCCTGCCGCTGCACGTCGCCCGCAGCGGCACGCTCGGCGACGAAGTGATCACCGGCGCCGACCGGATCGCGCGCGTGCTCGGGGACACCGCCGACATCGCGACCTCGGAGATCCTCAGCATGCATCCGGGGCCCGTGCGGCCGTCGGAGGTGCTCGCCGAGGGACTGCGTCGCGACGTGCAGGTCCTGGAGCGCGGCGTGACCATGCGCTGCATCCACCTGCGGCCGATGACCCGCATCGTCCACTCGATGAACCATCTGCAGGAACTGCGCTCCGCGGGCGCCCAGGTCAGGATCGCCAACATCGTGCCGTTCCGCTTCATCCTCGTCGACCGGGTGCAGGCCCTGGTGCCCGCGCTCCACACCAACGCGGCCAACGCCATGATGGTGCTGCGCGGCGAGGCCGTCACCGCCCTGCTGGTCAAGGTCTTCGAGATGTGCTGGGCCTCCTCGGTGCCCCTGGACGACACCGGCGCCGGTGAGGAACCCGGGCTCACCTCCCAGCAGTTGTGCGTGCTGCGGCTGATGTCCACCGGACGCAAGGACGAATCCATCGCCCGCGAAATCGGCGTGTCCGTACGGACGTTGCGTCGCGTCATGGCCGACCTGATGGCGCAGCTCGGCGTGCAGAGCCGCTTCCAGGCGGGAGTCAGGGCAGCGCGGACGGGCCTTCTCGACTAGGGCGCGGGCAGGCGTCGCCCGGCGGACGGGACTGTCGAACACGCCCAGGCCGCGGGGCAGGGCCGCGGCGCGATCCGAACGACGGGCCCCCGGCAGGGAACGTGGTGGGGGCGGGCGCGCCGGCCCCGGGCAAGGGGCGCGCGACGGGCGCCGCTCGGCCGGCCACCGCCCGCCCCGTGGCCCGGCGCCGCTCACTTCCGTGCCGCACCGCGCCCGGCGTGCGGCTCCGCGCCCTGCCCGCGTCGCCCTGTCCGCTACCGGCCACGCCGCAGGGTGCCGCGCCTGCGCTCTGGCGGCCCGCCTTCGCCGCTCACACGATGGGGTTCCGGCACAACGTCCGTGAGTCAGGAGCCCTCGTGTTCGACCCCGCACTCCTCCGGTCCCTCACGGGCACCCCGATGCAGGTCCGTTGCGCCGTCGTGCCCGCCAGGCTGTCCGCCGCCGGTGCCGTGCCGGGCGCGAGCGGGTGGGCCGTACTGCGGGTGACCGTGCGCAACGCGGGCAGCGTCGGACAGGGCGAGGCAGCCCTGCGGCCTTCCCTGGACGCACACGGACCGGACGTCCTGCGCGACCAGTTCGCCTCCGCCAGGGGCGGCCTGGAACGGATGATCAGCCCCCTCCAACTGCCCGGGCTGCTCGCGCCGGGCCCCCTGCGCAGCGCCCTCGACTCCGCCCTGTGGGACCTGCTCGCCAAGCGCAGCGGACAGCGCGCGTGGGAGCTGCTGGGCATGCCGCCGCCACGACCGGTGCCCGCCGTCCGCACGGTCTCCCCGGTGGCGACCGAACTGCTGGAGCGGGAGCTGAAGGACGGCGAGGACTTCGCCTCCCTCAGGCTCGAGCTCGGCGCGGGCGGTCTCGCCGACGACCTGGCCAGGCTGACGGCCGTACGCCGACTGCGGCCCGACGCGTGGCTGATGGTCGACGCCCGCGGGGCCTGGGACGCCGACCGGCTCCAGGTGATGCTGCCGATCCTCCACGCCCACGGCGTGCGCATGCTCGAACAGCCGCTGCCGCAGACCCGGTCCGCTGTTCTCGCCGCGCTGCCGCGCCCCTTCCCGATCATCGCCTCCCTGACCCACGAGCAGAGCACCGACCTGGGGCGTCTCGGGGAGCGCTATGACGGCGTCAACCTCTCGCTCGACGCCGTGGGCGGCCTGACGGCGGCCCTGGGCATCATGGAACAGGCCGGTCAACGGGGTCTTGCCGTGCTGCTCGACTCGCCCCCCGCGACCTCCCTCTCCTGCGCGCCCGTGCTGCACGCGGCGGCGGGCGCCGACCATGTCACCCTGCCGCGGTGGCTGGACGCCTCGGGAGCCGGTGCCCCGACACTGCAAGGGGAGGGCGGGATGCTGATCCCGCCCTCCCCTGCGCTGTGGGGGTAGGCCCTTGCCCGCGGGCCGCTCCTCAACCCCAGATCAGATCGTCGTCGCTGAGCCGGCGGATGACGACGGCAGTCGGTTCGACCATGGAATCACGCACAGGGATGACCTTTCATCAGGGAAGTCCGGACGCGTCGCAGCGTCTTCGTCAAAACTTTCGCATTCCACCTCCACCCCACGGCAAGCGGTGGAGCTGACCCAGAAGTGACGTGGCCCGAACCGGCCACGGGTCGCCGTTCCCGTGATTCCCCGAAGGCCGCCGACGCATACGGGTCATGGCCCCCAGGGGCCAGCGCAACCGGCCCTCCACGACGTCGACTCCGCCTAACCTCACCGGTGTTGAGCTGCGCGAGCAGCATCGGGCGAGAAAGAGGACACGATGTCAGTGAAAAAGGAATCACGCCGGGTCTCCATTTTCGACACCACCCTCCGGGACGGCGAGCAGGCACCCGGAAACGCGATGACTCCACGTCAGAAACTCGAAATAGCACTGCGCATAGAGACGCTCGGCGCCGACTACATCGAATCGGGATTTCCGGCCTCCTCGCCCAGCGAGTTCCAGGCCACCCGGCTCATTTCCCGGAACCTGACCTCCGCGCGTTTCACCACGTTCTGCCGTGCCGTACGGTCCGATGTGGACACGGCCGTCGAGGCGGGCGGCGCCGACCGCCACCAGGTGCAGGTCATGGCCACCGGGAGCGACCTGCACCTCGCCCACAAACGGGGCATCAGCCGTGACCAGGCGGTCCACGAGGTCGCCGACACCGTCGCCCACGCCTACGCCCTCGGCGTCGAGGAGGTGTCCGTCGGCATCGAGGACGCCAGCCGCGGCGAACTCGACCTGCTGCGCGCCATCACCCTGGGCGCCGTCGAGGCGGGGGCCGTGTGCTTCGCCGTCGCCGACACCTCCGGATGCCACCTCCCCCAGGAGTACGGGGCGTTGATCACCGAGTTCCGCTCCTGGCTCCCGGACGGCGTCCGCGTCGCCACCCACTGCCACGACGACTTCGGGCTCTCCCTCGCCAACGCGGTCGCGGGCCTGACGGCCGGCGCCCACGAGGTGCAGGTCACGCTGGGCGGCATCGGCGAACGCGCGGGCAACACCCCGCTCGAGGAGGTGGCCGCGTTGCTGACCTACAAGGGCGCCCTGCTCGGTCTGCACACCGACATCGACGTGGCCGCCATGTACGAGGCCTACACCGCGCTGCGTGCGGCGATCGGACTGGAGGAACCCCGCAACAAGGCGATCTTCGGGACGTACGCCTTCGGGACGGCGGCCGGCATCCACCAGCAGGGCATGCTGCGCAACCCGGCGACGTACGAGTACGTGGAGCCGGCACGCTTCGGCCGTGAGCGCTCCCTGCTGATCGGACGGCACTCGGGCCGGGCCGTGCTGCGGCACATCCTCGACGAGCTGGAGATCGTCGTGAGCGAGGAGGACCTGGCGGGGCTCTACCGGACGCACATCGCCGAGCGCACCGGCGGCGACTGCGAGGACATCTCCGTCGTCAAGGCCCGCCTGGCCCGCGAACTGAAGACACGGCTGCCCGCTGCCGCCTGAGCGACGTCCGGGCCGGGGCCGGTCGCACGCCGGCCCCGGCCCGGGCGTCTTGCGGCGCACGCAGTGAGAAAGGCGCACGCGGCGCACGCAGTGAGAAAGGAGACAGCGCGTGGAGATGACCGTGCGAAGCACCGAGAACGGCCGGGTCCTGCTGTACGAACCGGAGGCCTCCGATGTCAGCGTCCTGCTCGCCGACGCCGATCCGGTCTCCCGGCACGTCCTGGCGGGCGCCCTGGACGGAGCCGACGGGATCACGGTGCTGGGCACCGCCGACAGCGGCCGGCCGCTGCATCGCTGGCCCCTGGACGGCGTCGACGTCGTCGTGCTCGCCGACGCCTTCCGGCCCCGGCCGGCCTCGCTCGTCCCCGGCCTGGTGCACAAGGGGGTGCGCGTGCTGCTCCTCGACACACGCTGGACGGCGCGGACCGTCGGGGACGCGCTCGCCGCGGGCTGCGCGGGAGTACTGGTCAAGGACCCGGAGATCGGCCGGCTCGCGGCCGCCGTACGGGCGGCGGCCGCCGGATACGTCGTGGTGTCGCCGGAGCTGGTGGGCCTGTGCCCGCCGCCGGGTCGCGCGACCACGATCCCGCCCGCGCGCCCGCGCGGCGACCGCTCGGTCGGCCTGCGGCTGCGCTCTTTGACCGAACGCGAGCGCGAGGTGCTCACGGTGCTCGCGGAGGGCCTGTCCACCCGGGAGGCGGCCAGGCGGCTCGACGTCACCCCGGCGACCGTCAAGAGCCATGTGTCGCACGCGCTGGCCAAACTGTCCGTGCGCAACCGCCTGGAGGCGGTCCTGCTGATGCGCCAGGCACTCGACGAGGACCGCCCACCCTGGTCGTGACGGGTACGCGGGGGGACCGGCGCGCCCGGTGACGTCAGTCGCCCACGCGCCCGCGCACGCCGTCCAGCCAGCGGTCCGCGTGCCGCTCCGCAGCCGCCTCGTCGCGGAAGGCGTACGTCTTCAGCAGCCAGCGCTGCCGCGCCCGCGCCGCATCGTTGATCTCCATCTTGTCGCGGCTGTGCAGGCCGTCCTGGTTGGCGAAGACGAACAGGTCGCCGGTCCGGATGCGGTGACGGGTCTTGTCGGCCCGCACCAGCGCGTCCTTCAGCGCGAGCAGTGCGTCCTTCGCGGACTCGGGAGCACCGGGCGCGGCCGTCGTGCACGTGTCCAGGTAGCGGAAGCTGTGGTGGTTCTCCAGGATGGGGTGGACCTCGGAGACCGTCAGCTCCTTGTTGTTGTCCCGTGAGAACACGTCGAACGGCGTGACGAACTGCGCCGTCCTGAGCTGCCGTTGCTCCTCGTCCGTCAGATGCGCGAGCAGGTCGCGCCCGTCGACGAACCCGGTGTAGATGAACTCGCCCTCGGGGCAGTGCATGCCGAGCAGCGAGATGAAGTCGGCCCGCACGGGATGGGCCGTGCGGTCGTTGTGGTACACGAGCTCGCTGTCGCTGAACCCCGTCTGCATCCCGCTGTAGCGGTTGATGGCGACGACGTCCGTGAAGAAGTCCCCGTCGAAACGTGTCGCGTAGGACAGCAGTGGCGTCTTGACCAGCTGGGCGAAGAGCTCCAGGAACGCCTCGCCGACGAACGTCTTCTTCCGCGCGTGCTTGTCCGCGACCGGGTCGTCCAGGTCCAGCAGCGGGATGTCCTCGTCCAGCGGGCAGTTGCGCAGCACGTGGGCGTCGGAGACGCCCGTCGAGCGGTCGGCCCGGACGCGCGCACAGACGCCGGCGAAGAAGGCGGGCACCTCGCCGCGCGCGATCACGTCGCCGACGGCGCGCGAGAACGCCTCGTAGTCCTCGTAGGGGCTCTTGACCACGGAGCGCAGCACCGCGGTCAGTTGCTCGCGCTCCGGCCCGGACAGTTCGTAGATGGGTTCCATGCCCCGAGCCTCGCCGTCGCCGCGCCGTCGCACATCGGCCGTCGGAGGAGGCCCCCTCCACCGCCTCCGCCCCTGTGGCGTCGCGCCTCCACCGAAGTGGAGGCTGCCCGGTCACACGAACACGAGCCCGAGGGTCCGCTCCAGGCCGGCCGCGCCCTCGTCCGTCAGATGCACCACGCGCGGCGCGGCGCCCCACCTCACCCAGCCGAGCGCGAACAGACGCGCCTTGAGCGCCGCGCCGAGCCCGCCCGCGAGGTGGTGCTGGTGCTCGCTCCAGTCGACGCAGTAGCGGACCGCCGGGCGGCGCGGCGGCAACCGGCCCGTGTCGACGCCCAGTTCGGCGAGAACCGACGGCGCCTCGTCGGACAGTTCGTAGACGAGGTCGCGGCCGTACGACGACGGCCTGTCCCGTACCGCCTCGGCGGGCCGGTGGATGCCGTCGTGGCCGGTGATCACCCCGTGGTCGAGCAGCGACTGCATCAGGGCGACGCCGAGCCGCCCGGCCAGATGGTCGTAGCAGGTCCGGGAGCGGTGCAGGGCGTTGGTGCGGCTGCTCTGCTTGAGGGAGGTGATGGCCAGCGGCGGGGCGATCAGGGCGAGCGCCTCCAGCGCGGCGCTCACGTCCGGCCCGAACAGGCGGAAGTAGCGGTGCCTGCCCCGCGCCTCGACGGTGACGAATTCCGCCTCGACGAGCTTGGCGAGGTGCGCGCTGGCCGTGGCGGCGCCGACCCCCGCCTCGCCGGCCAGCGCGCTCGCCGGCAGGGCGCGGCCGTCGGCCAGGCACTTCAGGATGCGGGCGCGCGACGGATCGGCGACGAGGGCCGCGGCGCGGGCGATGTCGGTCTGGTGTTTGAGCGGCGCACCCGGCTGTTCGCCGGATGCGCGGCCGGGGTGCCGCGACGCGCCCGCGTCGCGGGCGGACGCCCTCGTGGTGCTGCTGTTCGGCATGACCCCACCGTACGACAACGACACTTCGCCCGGTGACGAAGTGTCCGGCGTCGATGCTCGTGACATGACCACCGCTGACCTCGCTCCGGAAGACGGCCTGGCCGCCGCCCCGCCCCGTGCGGCCGCCCCGGCCCGCCGACCCGCGCTCACCCTGCCCCCGCTGATCGCCCTCAGCCTCGGCTACTTCCTGGTGATGCTGGACGTCACCGTCGTCAACGTCGCCGTCCCCGAGATCCGCACCGCCCTCGACACCGGGCCCTCCGCCCTCCAGTGGATCGTCGACGGCTACAGCACCGTCTTCGCCGGGCTGCTGCTCCTGGGCGGCGGCCTCGCCGACCGGCTCGGCCACCGGCGCATGTTCCTCACCGGGCTCGGCGTCTTCACCGCGGCCTCCCTGGTCTGCGGCCTCGCCGGCACCCCCGGCGCCCTGATCGCCGGACGGCTCGCCCAGGGCGCGGGCGCAGCGCTGCTCGTGCCCGCCTCGCTCGCGCTGCTGCAGGCCACCTACCCCGACCGCGCGGTGCGATCCCGGGCGATCGCCGTGTGGGGCGCCGTCGCCTCGATCGCCTTCGGCGCCGGACCGGCGGTGGGCGGCCTCCTCGTCTCCGGGCTCGAGTGGCGCTCCGTGTTCTGGCTGAACCTGCCGGTCGCCGCACTCGCCGTCGTCCTGACCGTCCGGCACATCCCGGCCACCGCCCGCAAGAAGCCCGCCCGCCGCATGGACCCGGCCGGCCAGGTGCTGGGCATCGTCGGCCTCGTCGCCCTGGCGGGCGGCCTCAACGAGGCCGGTTCACACGGCTGGACCTCCCCGCCGGTCCTGGCGGCGTTCGGTGCGGGCGCGGCCTGCCTGACCGCCTTCGCGCTGGTCGAACGCAGCCTGGAAGCACGCGAACGGGCCGGACGCGGTCGGCGTGCGCCACTGCTGCCGCCGTCCCTGTTCCGCTCGGGCGCGTTCACCGCGACTGCCGCGATCGGCCTGCTGATCAGCCTCGGCTACTACGGCATGCTCTTCCTGACCACCCTCTACTTCCAGCAGGAACGCGGCTTCAGCGTCCTGGACACCGGTCTCGCCCTGCTGCCGTCGGTGTGCATGGGGCTCGTCGCGGCCCCGCTCTTCAGCCGCCTGGCCGCCCGCACCGGCCCGTACGTCCCGATGGCCGGCGGGCTCGCGTTGGGCGCCGTGGGCTTCCTCGGCTGGCTGACCGCCCGGCCCGACACCCCCTACCCCGTCCTGCTGTTCGCCCTGATCGCCACCGGTCTCGGGCAGACCATGACCGCCCTCGCGGCCACCGCCGCCATCATCGAGACCGCGCCCGCCTCCGGCGCCGGCATCGCCTCCGCCGTCTTCAACGTCGCCCGGCAGGTCGGCAGCGCCGTCGGGGTGGCCCTGTTCGGCACCCTCGCCGCCGCGGCGGGCGACTTCACCTCGGGGCTGCGGTTGTCGGCGGCCATCGCGGCGGCCGGCTTCGCCGTCGGTGCCGTGCTGGCGGTGGGCGTCCGGCGCCGCGCTGCCGGACGCACCACGTGACCCCGGTCCGTGCGCCGGTGTCAGCCCCGGCCGGCCAGCGCCGCGGCCATGCGGTCCAGCGCCGTCCGCAACACCTTGGGCGACGTCGCGAACGACAGCCGGACGAAGCCCTCGCCGCCCGGCCCGAACGCGGAACCCGGCATCACGGCCACCGCCGCCTCCCTCAGCAGCCACTGCGCGAAGGCCGCCGAGTCCGCGAAGCCCGTGCCGCGAATGTCGGCGAAGGCGTAGAACGCACCGTCGGGCGGCGAACAGGACACCCCCGGCAGCGAGTTCAGCCCCCGCACGACGAGGTCCCGGCGCGCCGCGTACTGCGCGGTCATCCACTCGACCGGCTCCTGCGAGCCGGACAGCGCGGCGATCCCGCCCCGCTGAACGAACGACGCAGTGCAGCCCACCGTGTGCTGCTGCACCTTCACCAGCTGCGCCATCAGATCGGTGGGCCCGGCCGCATAGCCCAGGCGCCAGCCGGTCATCGCATAACCCTTGGAGAAGCCGTTCACCGTGATGGTGCGTTCGGCGCAACCCGGCTGCGCGGCCAGGCTGAGATGGCGGCGGCCGCCGTAGAGGATCTTCTCGTAGATCTCGTCCGAGATCAGCAGGATGTCGTGCTCCTGCGCGAACCGGGCGATCAGGGCCGCCTCCCCGGCGGTCAGCGACCGGCCCGTGGGATTGTTCGGCGAGTTGACCAGCAGCGCCTTCGTCCGCGAGGAGACGTGCCGCTCCAGCAGTTCCGCCGTGATCCGGAAGCCGTCCGCGCCGTCCAGGGCGACCTGCACGGGCCGCGCGCCGATCAGCCGCGCCATCTCCGTGTAGCTGACCCAGCTCGGCGTCGGCACGAGCAGCTCGTCACCTGGGTCGAGCACCGTCACCAGCGCGGCGAACAGGGCGTGCTTCGCCGACGGCGTGACGACGATGTCGGTGGCCGCGTCCGCCACGATCCCGTTGTCCTCGGCGAGCTTCGCGCAGACCGCGCGCAGCAGCGCGGGCAGCCCGCGACTCGGCGTGTAGTGCGTGAACCCGTCACGCAGGGCGCCCACCGCCTCGTCCACGACATGGCCGGGGGTGTCGAAGTCCGGCTCACCGCCGCCCAGATCCACCACCTCCAGGCCCTGTGCGCGCATCCGCGCCACCATGTCGAAGACGGCGTACGTCGCCGACTCCTCGACGGCGTGGAAACGGGCCGCGGCCCGCGCCCTCATGACCGGACGCCTTGACGCTCGGCGGCGGGCGTCGACGGGGCGGCCGGCAGCGCCTCGGCGACCGTGGTGACCGTCGAGATGCGGGAAAGGATCTTCAGCGCTGCGTCGTGGATCTCGGCGTCGCCCGCCAGCGTCGCGTCCTCGAGCACCCGTACGCGGTAGTCCCGGTCGTGGGCGGCCTGCGCGGTGCCGAGCACCACCAGCTCCGTGGAGACGCCGGTGAGGAGCAGCGTGTCGATGCCCGCCGTGCGCAACAGCACTTCCAGGTTCGTGCCGTGGAACGGGCTGATGCGGTGCTTGACGACCACGGGCTCCCCGGGCCGCGGCGCGAGTGCGTCGTGCACCTGCGTCGCCCAGGACCCCAGCACGAGACGCCCGTCCTCCTTCGCCTTCTCGAAGACCCGGGACCCGGCCGGCCACTCAGGATGGCCGGGGGAGAAGCCGACGACGACGTAGATCACCGGGATGTCCGCGGCGCGGGCCCGCCGGATCGCGTCGGCGGCCGTGTCGAGGACACGCCGCTCACGCGCCTGCGCGCCGTAACCGTCGGCGGCGTACCTGCCGTCCGGGTGGACGATCTCGTTGATGAGGTCCAGTACGAGCAGCGCGGGACGCTCGCCCTGGCCCCGCTGCGGTGTTCCGGCCCAGTCCATTCGCTTCTCTCTCCTTTTTCGCTCGTGAATTGCATGAGGAACCCTCATGCAATGAATCAGTGAATCGGTGTTGAACGCGGAAGTCGGAACTCCTACCTTCGAAATGCAAGAGAAAGGACAACTGATTCCTGGAAGGGGTACACGTGAAGGTGGCAATCGTCGGCAGTGGTCCGCGCGGAGTGTCCGTCCTCGAACGCATGGCGGCGCGCCTTGCCGAAGGGCCGGTCCCCGAGTCCGTGGAGATCTACCTCATCGACTCCCACCGGGTGGGCACCGGCCGGATCTGGCGCACGGACCAGCCGCGATGGTTCCTGATGAACACCGTCGCCGACGAGGTCTCGGCGTTCTCCGGCCCACCCGACGGCGGCCCTGCCAGACCGGGTGCCGGACCTTCGCTCGCCCAGTGGTGGAGTTCCGTCGACCGCGAATACCCGGGGCCCAACAGTTACGCACCGCGCGCCCTCCACGGACGCTATATGCGGTTTCTTCTCGAAACGATCGAAAGGAATCTCCCCGAAGAAGTCCGGCTGATCCCCGTCCATGATTTTGTGAACGCGCTGGAGCGCACCGGCGACGGATACCGGCTCACCCTGCGCGGCGGCAACCGCCTCACCGCCGACCGCGTCGTGCTGACCACCGGACACACCCGCCCCGAACTCACCGGCAACCAGCGGCTCCTCGCCGCCCACGCCGCCGGTCGTCCCGGCCTGCGCCACATCGCGGGGGACAGCGCCGCCGACATGCCCCTGGACGAGATACCCGCCGGGTCGGCCGTCGGCGTCCTCGGACTCGGCCTGTCCTTCTACGACGTGATGGCCGCGCTCACCGAGGGCCGCGGCGGATGCTATGAAGAGGACGGGGACCGGCTCGTCTACCGGCCCAGCGGCGGCGAACCCGTCATCGTGGCAGGCTCCCGCAGCGGGATGCCGCTGCCCGCCCGCGGCCGCAACCAGAAGCACCACGACCACCGCCACCGCCACGTGCTGTTCACCACCGAACGCGTCCTGGCCCGCGGCCGACACGGCGCCCTCTCGTTCGCCGACGACGCCCTGCCCTGGCTGCTCGCCGAGGTCGAACTCGTCTACTACGCGACGATGTTGACCGTGCGCGGAGAACCGGGGAGGGCCGCCGCGTTCGAGGCGGAGGTCGTCGCCGCCGCCGAGAGCGGCGTACCCGACGTCCCCGCCGTCGCCGCCGGACACGGCCTCGCCGACGCGCCCCGCATCGACCTGGACGCCCAGGCCCGCCCCTTCGCCGGCCGGCACTTCGCCGGACCCGACGAGTTCACCCGGGCGCTGAGCGAAGCGCTCGCCGAGGACCTGGCGCACGCCGACGCCGGCAACGTCGACGACCCGCTCAAGGCCGCCCTGGACGTCATCCGTGACTCCCGCGCCGTGATCCGCTCCCTCGTCGACTACGCGGGCCTGACCCCCGCCTCGCACCGCGAGGAGTTCCTCGGCTGGTACGTCCCGCGCAGCTCCTTCCTCGCCGCCGGGCCCCCACGCTCGCGGCTGCGGCAGGTCGACGCCCTGCTGCGCAGCGGCGTCCTGCGGGTCGTGGGCCCCGACACCCGCATCCGTCCGCATCCCTCGGGACGCTTCGGCGTCCACTCGCCCTACGTGAGCGGCTCCGAGGTCCTCGTGGACACCGTCGTCGACGCCCGCGTCCCCACCCCCGACATACGTCTCGACCCCCACCCCCTCACGCGCAGCCTGCGCGAGCAGGGCATCTGGACGTCGTACGTCAACCACGGCACGGACGGAGACCGCTTCGACACCGGCGGCGTCGCCGTGACCGGTGCGCCCTTCCACCCCGTGGACCGCACCGGCCGGCCCGACCGCGGCCTGTACGTCCTCGGCATCCCCACCGAGCACACCCGCTGGTTCATGCAGGGCGGCAGCAGCAGGCCCGGCTTCTGGACGGACTTCGTCCAGAACGCCGACGCCATCGCCGCGGACGTCATCGCCTCCCGCGTCACCGCCCGGAAGCCGGCCCCCACGCCGCCGCTCCCGGCCCGAACCGGCTGACACACACGGCCTGAGCGCACCCGCCGCACGCCCCCTCCTCGCCCCCGCCCGACATCCCGCCCCTGCACCCGGAAAGAGAGCCCCACGATGTCCGTCGTCACCCGTTCCGCCGCCCCCGCCGCCTCGCCCCAGCAGCGCGAAGTGACCGTCCTGCGCGACATCTTCGACCCCGTCGGACTGGACGCCCTGCCCTGGGAGCGCTGGGAGGAACCCGGTCGCGCCGGCGTCGACGTGCACCGCCTCTACCTGACCGACGGCGCCGACCCGGGCGCCGCGATGATCACCCGCATGGCCCCAGGAGCCCACGGCGACCTGCACGAACACCTCGGCCACGAGGTGATCCTCGTCCTCGAGGGGGAGCTCCTGAACGACAACGGCGACTGCTACCGCACCGGGGACCTCGTCATCGAGCGGCCCGGCAGCGTCCACCAGGTCAGCACCGAGACCGGCTGCACCGTGCTCGGCGTCCGGCACGCGCCGACCCGCCTCGTGACCTGACGCCCCGCCCCACGGCCCCGAACCCTGCGGCCCGCGCGGACCCCGGTCACCCGGCAACGGGAAGCCTCCTCCAGTCACTGCGCAGCGCCAGCGACCGCGCCGCGTGCACGAACGCCCCCACCACCGGGGACTCCTCGGCGCCCGGACGCGTACCGATGCCCAGATGCCGCACCACCGCCGGGGACAGCGGCACCAGCCGCACCTCCGGCAGCGCCGGCGGCAGGGCCAGCCACGGAATGACCGTCGTGCCGAGCCCGGCGGCGACCATCGCGAGCAGCGCGTTGATGTCCCGCACCTGATGGGTGACCTCGGGCTCGAGGCCGGCCGTGCGGAACGCGGCGCGCACCATCGTCTCGACCCCTCCGACCGGCATCAGGAACGGTTCCCCGGCCAGCTCGACGATGCGCAACTCCGGCCGGGGGGCCAACGGATGGTGCGCCGGCAGCACCGCGAACATCTCGTCCTGCAGCAGCGGCGCCGTGATGAGACCCCGCTTGGGCAGCGACACGATGCCCAGATCGATGCCACGGGCGCGCAGCCACTGGGCGATCTGCGCGTCGCCGCCCTCGCGCAACTCGATCCGCAGGCGCGGATAACGCATGTGCAGCTCCGACATCAACGCCGGGAGCAGCCGCGCCGCGAAGCTCTGACTGGTGCCGATGCGCAAGGTGCCCTCGGGCTCGGCGTCCGCGCCGCGCACCGCCCGCCGCACCCGGTCCGCCTGCGCCACCACGCCCCGCGCGGGCTCCAGGGCACGGCGTCCGGCATCGGTGAGTTCCACGCCGGAGCGGTCCCGCACCATCAGGGTCACCCCCAGCTCGCTCTCCAGGCCGGCGATGGCGTGGCTGATGGCGGACTGACTGACGCCCAGCGCACGCGCGGCGTTGGTGAAGGTCCCGGTGTCGGCGATCGCGACGAACGCCGCGCACTGGTTGAGCTTCACGACGCCACCGTCACCGCGGGGCGTGTCACCGGCAGCGCGGGCCGGCGTCCGGCCTCGTAGCGGGCGATGTCCGCCTCGTGCCGCAGGGTGTCGGCGATGGCGTCCAGGCCGCCCAGCAGCCTGCGCCGTACCTCCGGGTCGATGTCGAAGGCCTGGACGAGGCCGGCGCACCGCACCTCCCGGCGCTTCAGGTCGACGGTGACCCCGACGCGCGGATCGCTCTCCGTGAGCTCCCACAGGCGCTCCACCGTCTCCGCCGGCACGACGACCGTGAGCAGGCCGTTCATCAGGGCGTTGCCGCGGAAGATGTCGCCGAAGCGAGGGGCGACGACGGCCCGGAACCCGTGATCCTGCAAGGCCCATACCGCGTACTCGCGCGACGAACCCGTCCCGAAGTCCTGACCGGCCACCAGAACGCTGGCGCCCGCATGCTCGGGCCGGTCCAGGACGAAGCCGGTTCCGGCCCGCCAGTCGGCGAACAGCGCGTCCGCGTGTCCGGTACGGCGGGTGCTCGCGCAGAACCGGACGGGGATGATCTGGTCGGTGTCGACGTCGGTGCGGCGCAACGGGACGGCCGTCCCGGTGTGCACGGTGAACTTCTCCATCGCGGGCCCTTCGTCTCACAGGTCGGTGGGGGAGGACAGGCGTCCGGTGACCGCGGTGGCCGCGGCCACCGCGGGGGACACGATGTGGGTGCGCGACCCGCGGCCCTGCCGGCCTTCGAAGTTGCGGTTGTTGGTGGAGGCGGCGCGCTGCCCCGGCAGCAGCCGGTCCTCGTTGAGAGCCGCGCACATCGAACAGCCGGCGCCCGCCCGGAAGTCGGCGCCCGCCTCCGCGAACACCCGGTCGAGGCCTTCCACGACGGCCTGCCGCCGTACCCGCGCCGAGCCGGGCACGATCATCATGTGCAGGCCGTCCGCGACCTTCCGGCCCCGCAGGACGTCCGCGGCGGCCCGCAGGTCCTCGATACGGCCGTTGGTGCACGACCCGAGGAACACGGTGTCCACGGCGACGTCGCGCAGCGCCGTCCCCGGCTCGAGACCCATGTAGGCCAGCGCCCGTCGTGCCGCGTCCCGCTGTGCGCCCGGCGCGAAGTCCGCGGGCGCCGGCACCCGCCCGTCCAGCGGGACGCTCTGCGCGGGATTGGTGCCCCACGACACGTACGGACGCAGGGTTCGCGCGTCCAGGGTGACGGACCTGTCGAAGCGGGCGTCCGCGTCGCCGGCCAGCGCACGCCAGTACGCGACCTCCCGCTCCCAGTCGGCGCCCCGCGGCATCCCGGGGCAGCGGGCGAGGTAGGCGAAGGTCGTCTCGTCCGGCGCGACCATCCCGGCACGGGACCCGGCCTCCACCGACATGTTGCACAACGTCATCCGCGCCTCCATCGAGAGCGCCCGCACCCCCTCACCGCGGTACTCGATGACGTGCCCCTGCCCGCCGGCCGTGCCCACTTCCGCGATCAGCGCGAGCACCAGGTCCTTGGCGCTCACGCCCGTCGGGAGGACACCGTCCACCGTCACGGACATCTGCCCGAGCGGCCGCATCGGGAGCGTCTGGGTGGCCAGCACATGCTCGACCTGACTCGACCCGATGCCGAACGCCAGGGCGCCGAAGGCGCCGAGCGTGGTGGTGTGCGAGTCGCAGCACACGATCGTCATCCCCGGTCGCACCAGACCCAGTTCGGGCGCGATGACATGCACGATGCCCTGGTCGCGGTCCCCGAAGCGGTGCAGCGGAATCCCGAACTCGGCACAGTTGGAGCGCATCAGCTCCGCCTGCCGGCGGCCCTCACGGTCCTTGATGACCCGGTCCAGGGCCAGCGTCGGCGTGTTGTGGTCCTCGGTGCCCACCGTCAGGTCCGGGCGGCGGACGGTACGGCCCGCCGCGCGCAACCGGTCGAACGCCTGGGGCGTGTTCACCTCGTGCAGCAGCTGCAGATCGATGTACATCAGATCGTCGCCGCCACCGGAGCGCCGCACGACATGGGCGTCCCACGTCTTCTGCGCCAGTGTCCTGCCCATGGTCTCCCTCACGTCGCTGTGGGCTGCTGCCCGACACGTCGATCATCGGACGCGCGGACCCCGCGGGCACCGGCCTGCGGCTGGCCACGAGGGGCCTGACCGGTCCGGGCCATCCGGCGTCCCCACACGGGCTCCGGCCCGCCGCGGCAGCCGTCGGCCGGCGGGCGGACGCGTCGTGCCGGCCGACGGCGGTCCGGGCAGACGAGAGCCCCGTGCCGCGCCGAGGGTCGCTCGACGTGACACGGGGCTCCGCGGGCGCCGGCGCGTCACCGGATCTCTGCGGCGACGCGGGGCGGTCAGGGCCGGGGCGGCGGGTCAGTAGTGCACCCGGCGGTTGTCCTCGGTGACCCGGTAGCGCACGTTCCACAGACTGCGGCGCACATAGGTCCGCTGCAGCCAGCGGTCCCTGCCGTCGTAGCGGGCGGTGAACGTGGACCGCGCGTGCACGCCCTTGCGGTTGTTGATGAGCAGGGCCTGGCCGGGACGCAGCCGGACACTGTGCGCGACCTCGCCGCACACCGTCTGCAGGGTGTCCATCGCCGTGCGGGCGCCGCTGGTCAGCGGGTGCACCCCGTTGGCGGAGATCGCGATCTCGGGATAGTCGGTGTGACCGCTGATCAGCGGCACCGGCTCCGACAGCACGTCCAGGCCGCCGGCGACGTCGCGGACGTAGCTGCCGGGGGCGTTGAGCCGGAAAACCGGACTGCGCAGTGTGTCCAGAACGCCGGGCGGGAGCGCGGCCGACACGTCGCGGGCGTCGGCGTAGTAGGTGCCGGCGATGCCCTCGTGGTCGGCCCGCAGGCAGGACAGCACCAGGAAGTCGGGGTTGGCGACGTCGTAGCGGCCGATCACGTCGTGCATGATGTCGCTGTGGAAGTTGAGGAAGACTTCCGACCCCTGGTTCGTCTGGGTCCGTGAGCCTCCCGCGACGGGGATGACGTCGTGGATCAGCTGCCCCGCCTTCTCCGTCAGCACCCCCATCGGCTCCCCGAGCAGACCGCTCAGCCCGAGCAGCACCCCCTCGGCGACGAACGACCGCTTCTCGGCGCTCGGGCCGCCGTCGGACGGCGTGTCCGGCATCACCGGGTCCACCGGCAGGTTGCTGACGAGGCTGACCCCCGGCGTGTCGATGTGGCGGCCGAAGTCCAGTACCTGTTGCAGCAGTTCGGTCGGCAGCGTAGCGAAGATCTGCAGCAGCCGGGCGGACGAACGGTCGATGTCGATGTTCGGATCCGGCAGGCCGCGCAGCTGTTCGCCGAGCGCGTCACGCACCGCGTCGGGCAGGGCGATCTCACTGAAGGTCGGCGTGGCGAGGCCGGCCGGGGTGGGCACACCGTGGTCGGTGGTGGCGGTCATGGGGTTCACACTCCCTGCAGTTCGAGCAGTGGCGCGTTCGGATCGGTGCCCGCGCCGGGACGGTTCACGTGGTCGTGCAGACGCTGCGTCAGATGCAGCGCGTCCTCCTCGTCGGCCGCCAGCTGGGTCACCACCTGGCTGCCCCGCACCGCTGTCACCGGCACCCCCGCGTACTCGCCGGGCGTGAGCCCGTTGCGCCGCTGGAACTCCGGAAGGTCCACGAATCCCCCGGTGACCGCGACCAGCGGCCCCGCGGTCAGACGTACGACATCGATGTTGGCGCCGTGGAAAGCCGTGTACGCGCGGTCGGCGAGCTCCTCCGTCTCATAACGCAGAGCCGCCGAACGCTGGTTGAGCACCACCGCCGCCACCGAGGAACCCGCGCTGCCGATGACCGAACCCGCCGGGAACGGCGGCCTGTTGTAACGGCAGACGATCTCGATCCGGTTGCGTTGCGCCAACCGCACCGCCCGCCGGTGCAGCACCTTCGCGCCGTACAACGACATCAGCGCCGCCGTGTTGTACGAGACCTCGCCCAGCAGCCGCGATCCGGTGATCAGATGCGGGTCGGAACTGTAGATGCCGTCCACGTCCGAGTGGATCTCGCAGCGCGGGGAACCGACCGCCGCCGCGACGGCCACCGCCGACAGGTCCGAACTGTTCTTGCCGAGCCAGGTCGGCCGGCCCTCCTTGTCGGCGGCCTGGCCGCCCGGCACCACCACCACGTCGTGCTCACGCACGGCCGAGCGCAGCGGCTCCGGATCGGTGTGCTCCAGGCGGGCCCACATGAACGACGAGTCGGTGGTGAGCCCCAACTGGTGCCCCGCCAGCACCGTGGACGTACGACCCTCCCGGTGCAGGGCCGTCGCCAGCAACTGCGCGCCCACCGTGTCGGCCAGGGTCAGCAGACCCGCGACGGTCTCGTCCTCGGGATGCGGGTTCACCTTGCTCAGACGGTCCCGGAACTGCTCGGTCTCACCCGGCTGACCGCTCACCACGACCACCAGGCGGGTGTTCTCCTCCTCGACCCGCCGGGACAGCGCCTCGGCGAGTTGCCCGTACGCCGCCAGGGTCCGGAAACTGGAACCCCCGAACTTCACCACCGCCGGCGGCCGCTGCGAGGGGTCCAGCGACGGTCGCGTCACAGGGTCCCCCGGGCTATGAGCTCCTCGGCGATCTGGACAGCGTTCAGCGCCGCGCCGATGGTGAGGTTGTCGGCGACCAGCCACAGCCAGAAGGCGCGCGGGTTGTTCGGGTTCACCCGGACCCGGCCGACGTGCACCCGGTACGGGTCGTCGATCGTGGCGGGAGTGGGGAACTCGTGCGTCGAGCGGCGGTCGTGCACCGTCACCTCGGGCAGCGCGGCGAGCAACTCCACCAGCTCGGCCCGGTCGACGACACCTTGCGTCTCGATCCACACGGCCTCCGAGTGGCCGTTGACGACCGGCACCCGCACACACGTGGTGGTCACGTCCAGATGAGGCAGACCGAGGATCTTGCGGGACTCCTGGAGCATCTTCTGCTCCTCCAGCGTGAAGCCGGACTCCAGGAAACGGTCGATCTTGGGAATGACGTTGAAGGCGAGCGACGGCGAGAACTCCTTGCCGGGATACACCTCTTCGGGATGGTCCAGCGTCGCACGGCTGGCTTCCCTCAGCTCCTCGACACCGGGATGCCCGAGACCCGAAGCCGCCTGGTAGGTGCTGACCACGGCCTGGCGCACGCCGTAGCGCTGCTCGACGCCGTCCAGCAGCCGCACCAGCGGAATCGTCGAGCAGTTCGGATTGGCGATCACGCCGGACTTCGGACGGGCGTCCAGCACATGGGCGTTGACCTGAGGCACCACCAGCGGGGTGTCCGGGTCCATGCGGAACGCGATCGTGTTGTCGATGACGACGGCGCCGGCCGCGGTGGCCTTGGGCACCCAACTCTCACTGGCCTCGGTGCCGGCAGAGAAGAAGGCCAGGTCTACGCCGGCGAAGTCGAACTCCTCCACCGCGTGCACCGGGTAGGCCACGCCGTCCACGCTCAACTCCGTGCCGGCCGAGCGCGCCGACGCCACCAGTCGGATGTCGCGGTAGCGCAGACCCCGCTGTTCGATCAGCTCGATCAGGGTGTTGCCCACGGCGCCGGTGGCGCCGACGATCGCGATCCGCGGGGCGGCGGGGTCGGTCACGAGGGTCATCGGGTGCCTCCGGTCTTGATCTCGGTCTTGGACGCGGCCACCGCACCGGCGGCCGGTGCGGGCTCCGCGGCGGGCGCGACGGGCGCCCGGCGCCCGGCGAAGGACCAGCCGAGGTTGATGCCCAGGCTCGCCGCCACGATCAGGGGAATGCCCAGGGCCTGCAGCAGACTCACGCTGTGGCCGTACACCGCCCAGTCCATGAGCATCGCGACCGCCGGGTACACGAACGCCAGGACGGCGATCTTCGGGGTCGGCAGCTTCTGGTACGCGGAGTACATCAGGACGTACATCACGCAGGTGTGGATCACCCCGAGGCCCACCAGCCAGCCCCAGTCGCCGCCGAGCCCCTTCATCTCGCTCAGCTGGGTGAACGGCAGCAGCAGGAAGATGCCCAGCACCAGCTGCACCAGCGCGACCAGATGCGGCCGCACGCCGGTGACCCGCTTGGTGATGACCGTCGAGATCCCGTAGAACACCGCGGCCAGCAGTGCGTAGCCCAGACCCGTCAGATAGGCGCTGTCCCCACTGCCGGTCAGATCGGCCGCGGACACCCCCGCCACCAGGATCAGACCGACGAAGGCGACACCGAGCCAGCCGAACTTCGCCGCCGTGAGCTTGTCCCGGAAGAGCACGGCGCCCAGCAGCATCACGTAGAACGGCTGCGTGTGGTAAACGACGGTCGCCACGGAGATGGACGTGTCCTCGTACGACTCGAAGAGGAACGCCCAGTTGAAGACGATGAAGACACCGCCCAGCGCGGCCAGGCCCAGCTTCTTCGGGGTGAAGTTGTGGTTCTTGAAGAAACCGCGCGCCAGGCAGTAGAGGCCCAGCGTGGCCGTGCCGAACAGGCAGCGGAAGAAGACCACGTTGAACGGCGACGCGCCGGACTCGATGACGAAGACGCCGAGGGTGCCGGAGAGCACCATGGCGAGGGTCAGCTCGATCGCTCCCTTCGTCTCCGTGTTCGCCGGCCGGGTGTCAGTACTCATGGTGGGATGCCTTTCCTAGGGGGAGGGAAGTACGGGTCAGTGGAGGGGGACGGCGTACTGCAGACCACCTCGCGTGAACAGTTCGTTGAGTCCTCGCGGCACGTCCAGACCCGTGGCCGGCCCGAGGTTGCGGTCGTACACGTCCGCGTAGGTGCCGACGGCGGCCAGGACCCGGGCCGCCCAGTCGTGGTCGAGGCCGACGGCCGGTCCGTGGGCGCCCGCCGCCTCCGCCGCCTGGGCCAGCGCCTTGTCCCGCTCGCCCACCTCGACGACGTGCTGCTCGGCGGAGACCAGCAGCTGCAGCACCCATCGGCACAGCCGGAACCAGGCCGGATCACCGTCGCGCACGGCGGCCGCCATCGGCTCGCGGGAGATCGCCTCGTCGAGGATCCGGTGCGCCGCCGGGGCGCCGAGCGCGGCCCGCTCCCCGGCCAGGGCGACCCGGTCCAGGACGTAGGCGGCGCACTCACCGGCCGCGTACGCCGCGAGCGTCTCGGCCGGCGTCGCATGGGCGACCGGCTCGACGGACAGGCCCCGACCGCCGTACCAGGCCGCAAGGTTGGCCGCGCTGGTCGTACCCGCCTGCACGGCCACCCGCCGCCCCGCCAGCTGCTCGGGCCGGGTCACGCCGCTGTCGGCGGGGACGAGGAAACCCTCGCCGTCGTAGCAGGTGACGCCGGTGAACAGCACGGGCAGGGACGCCTCGCGGCCCAGCGTCCAGCTCACGTTGGCGACGGTCAGCTCCGCATCGCCCCCGACCAGCCGCGTGAGCCGGTCCGCCGGGTCCGAGGGAACCCACTCGACCGCCTCACCGTCGCCCAGGGCGGCGGCGGCCACGGCCCGGGCGACGTCGGTGTCCAGCCCACGCCAGCGGCCGTCGTCACCGCGCAGCGACAACCCACGGATACCGCGGCTCACCACGGCGCGCAGGGCCCCGTGCTGCCGCACCGCGTCGAGAGTGGGAGTGATGGTCACAGGACGCTCCTCGGTCGAGAACGGGCACGGCGGACGAGACTGTCGAGGGCACGGATGCGCGGACCGCGGACACGGCGCGGAGCCGGAGCGGGCAGCCGGGCGCGCAGGGCGTCATCGGGTCGGGGCGTCACGGCAGGCTCCTTCGCCTCTGGGGCGCCGCGTACTGCAGCCCGCGCAGATGACCCTGTGTCATCTGCTCCCGGTCGAAGCGCCGCTCGTTGAACCCGAGCATCGTCAGCAGGCCCCGCGCACTGACCGGCCGCCTGGAGGCGCCGCGTTCGACCCGCAGCGGCATCCGTCCCGGCTCCGCCCACTGCAGCATGCCCGCCGGATCGACGTAGGCCCGGGACTTGTTGGCGTTGTCCTGGTGGAGGCAGTACGGCACGTCCAGGTGACCGCGGCCGAAGGCCCGCACCAACGCCTCGCCGACCGTCGGCGCCATCTCCAGTGTGCTGTCCACCAGCAGCCGCGCCTCCTCGTAGATCCCCGAGTCGGTCGCCACGGCCCCCGGCGCACGCTCCGCCTCGTCCCGCGCGATGGAAGCCGCGAACTCCAGCGCGTCCACGTTCTCGGTGATCGTCGGGATGCGGTGCGCCTCGGCCGGCGTCTTCACGATCAGCCGCTCGCTGCCGGTGCGCACGGCGAGCCGCACACTCTCCTCGAGGATCCGGTACGAACCCACCGACGTGCGGGGGAAGACCCCCATGAAGGTGTAGAGCACGACATGCCAGTCGGCCCGCGCCAGCCGTTCGCCGGCCAGCCGGCGCAGCGCGGCGATCGCCTCCATGTCCTGCCCCGGATGCGTCTGCTGCGCATAACTCAACGAGATGTCGCTCAGGCCGTGCTCCCGGAAGAACAACGCCTCCAGCACACTGAGCGCCACCAGCAGGCTCGGAGGGCACAACTGCCCCAGCATGCAGCCGCCGAAGCTCTCCAGATGCATCGGATCGGGCTGCGCCGCTATCAGTTCGCAGCATTGCGCCCAGGCCTTGACCGCCTCACTGATCGGCGCCCGGCTGTACGGCAGGCAGTACGACACCGGCCCGCCCTCGGTGGCGTCCACGCCGGCCTCGACCATCGCCCGGAACAGCGGGTACGGCAACGCCGAACCGTGGCGCACCTGAACCGGGAAGTCCGGCCCCGACACCGAACCCAGTAACTCCCGGGTGGCTTCCGGGCCATGGGCGACCAACGGGAACCCGTTCAGCTCGGCTCCCGTGCGCAGCGCCTGACGGGCGGAGTCGTGGTCGTTGACCCGGGTGTAGCTGTCCAGGGTGATCGTGCCGATGGCCGTCGCGTGGGCGCCCCTGACGCCCATCAGCCCTTCGCGCATGGTGGCCAGGTCCGCGAACCCCATACGAGGCTGCACCACCAGCCGGCCGCGGGCATGCGCCCCTCGGACGTGACGCGAGAAGCGTCCTCGCGGAGGGATCTGGGGCACATACCGCTCGGGAATCCTCGCGAGACTGCTCATGCGGCTGCCCTCGCGGGCTCCAGAGCGGGGCGCTCGGCACTGTCGAGTGATCCCAGGAAGTCCTGGAAGGCGTCGATCCCGCCGTCCGCCTCGAACACCGCGTCGAAGCCGCTGAGCGCCAACTCCTCGGCGAAGACGATGTTCTCCGCGCCCCGGACGCCGAGCTTCCCCCCGATCACCACACGCAGGTCCACCAGGTCCGGCTCGCTGCGGATACGGCGGATGAGCCGGAGGCCGTCGAGATGGCCGTGTCCGTTGACCGTGCTGATGACGAGCGCGTCCGGCCGCGACCTGCGGCACTCCTCGATGATGAGGTCGTCGGGCACGCACGCGCCGAGATTGGTGACCTGCGCGCCCTGCTCCTCCAGCAGCAGCTGAAGGAAAACGAGATTCCACATATGGGCATCGGACGAAACGCTCGACACGACAAACCGTTTAGCCGGGAGCATGACCTGTGGGGACATAGGAACTCTCCTTGCCGTATTACTGGGACTGCACAACATTCTTCAGGCGGCCCGAGAAGGAAGTCCAGAAATCCCATTCGGCTCTGCAGATGACCTTTATCGACTTCATCGATCGATAAAACCGATACGTTCATACGCACCATGCGGGCCGCTCATGAATTCCAGGCACTCCACCGTTTCCCGCGGATTCCGTCAGGACTCCTGGTACTCCCGGCTCAGGAAGTCGATGACCTGCTCCACGAACACCCGGCGCTCCCGCGACAGCTGCGCCCCCTTGCGCCAGGCCAGCTGGGTGAACAGCTCGAAGGGCGGCTCCCACGCCAGCGGCACCAGCGTCCCTGCCGAAAGCTCCTGACCGACAGTCATCCGCGGCAGCAGACTGATCCCGAGGCCGGCGCCGACACCGCGCTTGATGGCCTCGATGTTGCCGAACTCCAGGAAGGGCACCGGCTCGCCCGTGCCTTCGTTGAGTTCCGCCTCCAGCAGCTCCCGGTAGGCGCACCCCGCCTCCGGGGCCAGTACCGACTCCTGACGCAGTTCGTCGGTCTCCACCTTCGACGCTCCCGCGAGGCGATGCCCCGGCGCCGCCACCACGACGAGCGGCTCCACGCCGAGCACCTCGCTGTGCACCCCGGAGTGCTGCGTCTCGGCCTCCATCAGGAAGCCCGCGTCGAACAGTCCCTGTCGCAACGAGTGCAGCGTCTCCGCGCACAGGCTCGGTCGCAGCGCGATCTGCAGCCGGGGGTAGCGGTGGTGGAAGTACTCCAGCACCGGCGGCATCCGGTAGGAGGTGATGCTCTCCATCGTGCCGATGGTCAGCACACCCTCGGGCTGTGCGTCGGGGGACGCGGCGCCGCGTGCCTCGTCCGCCAGGGCCAGCATCTGTCCCGCGTAGGGCAGCAGCCGCGTCCCGGCCGGGGTCAGCTTCACCTTGCCCCCGAACCGCTCGAACAGCTCGCCCCCCAGGGACACTTCGAGGCTCTGGATCTGTGCGGTCACCGAGGACTGTGCGTAGTTCAGCTCGGCCGCGGCCCGGGTGAAGCTCCCCAGCGCGGCCACGCGGTGAAAGGTTCGGAGTTGCCGGATGTCCATTTTGGTCTCTCCCGGAGGGACTCGACGGAGACGACCCGCAGTGGTCGACACCCTTGAGCCTGCCGACCGGCCCCCTCCCCTTGGAAGGACCTCCACCTGGCACACAGTGCCCACGACATCAATGTGCCGGACCCCTGCTCCGGGTGGTGCAGACGACCACGGCGCGGGGGAGGGGCCACGGCCGCAGGCCGGTCCTCCGGGCGCCGGCCCCTGCCGTTCCTGCGCTCGCCTGCATCGTTCACCCGTATATGCAGTCCGCACGTGGCGAGCCCGCGGAAACAGCCGACCCGATCGCGGAGGAGGGCGCCCGGTCGCGCGAAGGGCGGCACGCCGTCGCTGCGTCAGTGCGTGGTCGCCGCGGGCGTGGTCTTCTTGCGGGCACGGTAGGCGGCGGCCTTGATCTTGTTGCCGCAGGAATCCATGCCGCACCACTGCCGGCGCATGCCGCGTGAGCGATCGATGTAGACGCGCGTGCACTCGGGGTTGCCGCACTCCTTCATCAGCGGGACGTCGGGGCCGCTGAGCAGTTCCACGGCCAGCCGGGCCACGGTGGCCAGCGCCTGTCCGGGGGTCGCGTCGGTGTGCCGCCCGGCCAGGGTGAGCTGCGGTGTCGCGGGGGGCTTGCGTGCGACGGCGTTGACCACGGCCAGTGACCCCCGGTCGAAATCCTCGCGGAGGCGACGGTTGGTGATCAGCCGGTACAAGGCCTCGCGCAGGGCGATCGCCTCGCGGACGTCGTCCTCGTCCGCAGGGGGGATCACGTCGACGAGCCCTGATTCCAGGTACCAGGCATTGAGTCGCTCCGGCGTCGCGAACATCTCGAAACGGGTCGAGCGCCGGGCCCGTAGGGTGGCCGCGAAGTCGAGGGCAGGGTGTCCGCACACGAAGACGTGATCAAGATTCACGTCACCATTCTGACGGGTGACAGTCCGGTGGGCAAGTACCCGTGCCCCGCTCGCTCGGAGGCCGCCTCCGGCTGGAGCTCGCCGCTCCGCCCCCGTGCGGGTCGCGACGGTCGGCCGGACAGGCCCCGCCTGTCGTGACGCGCCCGGGCGGGTGGCTGTCACGCTCAGGGCGTCATCGTGCCTGCAGGGGCCCGGCGAACGACTTGCGCAGCGACGCCGGAGCGACGACCGGCAGCAGCGCTGCCAGCAGCCTGCCCTTGAGCGTGCTGGGCCGGCGTGTCAGCTCCACGTCCACCCGGGTGCCGTCCGCCTCGGCCGTCGTCCGGAAGACCCAGCCGCCGCCGGCTCCGAAGAGCCTGGAGTCGAGCGTGGTGACGGTGACGGTGTCGCCGTCCGGTTCCCACTCGTAGCGAGCCCGCTCCCAGGCGGCGGCCGTTCCCTCGGTGACCTCGGCCCAGGTGTCTCCGAGTCCGTGCACCTCGAAGTGGTCGGCGTCGATGGTGGGCCAGACGCGGGCGCGCGAGGGGCTGAAGTCGGTCAGGACGTCGAGCACGCCCTTCGGGTCGAGCGTGGAGACGAGGTGGAGGCGTATGACTGGCATGGGGTCTTCCTCACTGATGCGTGACCGTTCTGGTCGGTGACGTACGGTCGTGGGTAGGCGTGGTCGCTCAGAGGCGGTCGGCGTCCACGATGGCCTGCGCGAACGCGCTGGGTGCTTCCTGAGGCACGTTGTGGCCGACGTCCGCGAGGGCGCGATGGTCGTAGCGGCCGGTGAAGCGGTGGCGGTAGGCGGAGCCGTCGCCGGGCGGGGTGAAAGGGTCCAGGGCCGCGTCGAGAGTGAGGGTGGGGACGCCGATGGAGGGCTGGGCGGAGAGCTGCCGCTCGTAACGGTCGTAGCGCCGCTCGCCCTCCACGAGACCGATGCGCCAGCGGTAGTTGAACAGGACGACGGCGGCGTAGTCGGGGTTCGTGAAGGCCTCGGCGGTGCGTTGGTAGGTGGCGTCGTCGAAAGCCCAGTTGGGGGAGACGAGCGTCCACACGTAGCGGCACAGTGCGATGCGCTCGGTGACGTTCTCCATCGCCTTCTTGCCGCGGTCGCCGGCGAAGTACCACTGGTACCACCAGTTGTGCTCGACGGCGGGAGCTGCGGGTTCCAGCTGCGCCTTGCGGTCGGTGATGAGGTATCCACCGGTGGACACCAGGGCCTTGACGCGTTCCGGCCACAGGGCGGCGATGATGTCGGCGGTCCGCGAACCCCAGTCGAAGCCCGCCAGCACAGCCTTGTCGATCTTCAGTGCGTCCATGAAGGCGACGATGTCCAGGGCGACTGCGGACTGCTCCGCGGTGCGCGGGGTGTGCCGGGAGAGGAAGCGGGTGTCGCCGTGACCGCGAAGGTACGGCACGAGGACGCGATAGCCCCGGTCGGCGAGGAGCGGGGCGACGTCGACGAAGCTGTGAATGTCGTAGGGCCAGCCGTGCAGGCAGATGACGACGGGTCCGTGGGCAGGCCCGGCCTCAGCGTAGGCCATCTCCAGGAGACCCGCCCTGACGTGCTTCAGCGCACTGAAGCCGGTGTGGGTTGCGGGGGTGACCGCAGGCACGGCGGGAACGGTCGTGCCGTGCGTCCTGGCCGCTGTGGTCGCGGCGGAGGCGTTGGCCGGCAGACCTGACAGCGAGACCGCTGCCGCGCCGGTGCCCAGTCCGACGGTCTTGCCGAAAGTGCGCCTGTTGGACATCTGTACTCCTTCGTCGCGCCGCTGCTGAGGGCCAAGCGCCAAGGGCCAAGAGCCGATGCGCCGGGATCAACGCGCCCGCTGCCGATCCGCCGGGTGCCGACGACGGTTCGGCGCCGGATGTCGACGGCTCGGGCCGTATGCGGTCTCCGCGGCCTGGATGCGACGACACTCGCACGACAATCGTCACCAGTCAAACAGGTGATGCTCATTTTTCGTCGAAGGGAGATCGGGGAGTCGCGTCACGGGCGTGCGGGCACAGGTCGGAGAACACGCACTGCCGAAAAGCGTGTTGAGCTGCTGGAGCGGGCGAAGCCTCCTGTGTGCAGATCCCGATGATGGTGGGACCGCTTGGGGTTGATCCCGCTGCGTCACCTGCTTGACAGGTGACGTGCGCTGCGCGCACGCTGGTGGCCGAGCGAAGCGCCGGGGTCATGCGACCCCGATGGAGAAGTGAGGACCGGCCATGAACGAGAAACTCGCGACCGACGCCGCCGCGGACGCACGTCATGTGCGCTACGGCAGCCTTCCTGAGCGAATCCGCTTCGAGGACATGACGGAGGGAGTGGCGACCGCGCCGGAAGGGCGCAACGACCCCTACGACCCGGACGGTTCGTGGAAGTTCTTCTCCTGCCTCGCACTCGACCTGGGGCTCTAGGCGGGTTTCGAAAGTCCCGTCCGCCCGGCGAGGCCTGGCGCGTCCGCCCTGGTCGATCGGCCGGCAGGCGCCGCGCGCCGGGTCGGGCCCGTGGGCCCGGTGCCGCCGTCGGGTGAATGTGCGCACCGCCGCGCCAGGGCGGCAGGCGTAACGGAATCCCTCGATCCGCCGGACACGTCACCGCTTCGTAAGGCCTCACGGGCGCGTCGAACCGGGACAAAACCGCGTGACCGCGAGACGCTGCCCGTCATGAACACCCCCTCTCCCCACCGGTTCGACGACCTGACCGCGCTCTACATCAACTGCACCCTCAAGCCGTCTCCCCAGCTCAGTCACACGCAGGGGCTGGTGGACAGGAGCCGCGCGATCATGGAGGCGCAGGGAGTGGCGACGGACGAGATCAGGGCCGTCGACCACGACATCGCCACCGGCGTGTATCCCGACATGACCGAGCACGGCTTCGCCTCCGACGAGTGGCCGGCGCTCTACGCGAGGGTGATGGCCGCCGACATCCTGGTCGTGGCCGGACCGATCTGGCTGGGCGACAACAGCTCGGTGACCAAGAAGGTCGTCGAGCGCCTCTACGCCTGTTCCTCGCTGCTCAACTCCCAAGGCCAGTACGCCTACTACGGCCGGGTCGGCGGCTGCCTGATCACCGGCAACGAAGACGGCGTCAAACACTGCGCGATGAACGTCCTCTACAGCCTGCAGCACCTCGGCTACACGATCCCGCCCCAGGCGGACGCGGGCTGGATCGGCGCGGCCGGCCCCGGCCCGTCCTACCTCGACCCCGGCTCGGGCGGCCCCGAGAACGACTTCACCAACCGCAACACCTCCTTCATGACCTGGAACCTCATGCACATGGCGGCCCTGCTCAAACGCGCCGGGGGCTTCCCCGCGCAGGGCAACCAGCGTTCACAGTGGGACGCGAATTGCCACGCGGGCGCCGACAACCCCGAGCACCGCTGAAGCGAGACTCACGGACGCGCAGGCGGAGAAGAGGCGAAGAGGAAGGAAGTGCTGTTCACGCGCGTCGTCCGGCACGGCGGGCTGGTGAGGGAGCGGCCACGGCGCCCAGTCCCGGGCCGGTGAGACCACGCCGCGCCAGCCGCCCTGCCCGACGCACGTCGCAGACCCGGATCGGCGACCGGCGGTATTCCGTGGCCGAGTGCGCGCGGCTGATGCTCCGTGCCGGAGACGGCGGCCCGAGGGTGGCCGGGGGCGGCTACCGGGACGGTACGACGACCGGGCGGCCCGCAGGGGCACCCGTCCGGCACCGGTCGGTGAGCGCGGGTGTGTTCCGTGTGTCTCTCGCCCGCGGCAGGGCCCGACGCTGTTTGAATCGTCGTATGGCCAACAGCGATGATTCGGTTCTTTTCGGTAACCGATTCCTGACTATGCCCGCTCCCTCGCAGACCTTCCCCGAACAGGGCATGACCGCGACAGACGCGATGCGGCTCGTGGACGTGGATCTCGCCATGGAGGGCGACCCGCAGCGCAACCTCGCCACTTTCGTCACCACGTGGATGGAGCCGGAGGCGCAGCGGCTGATCGCCGAGAACCTGCACCGCAATTTCATCGACCACGCGGAGTACCCCATCTCCGCGGACATCGAGCAGCGTTGCGTGCGCATGCTCGCCGATCTCTTCCACGCGCCGGGCAGGACGACCGGCTGCCGGACCCAGGGATCGTCCGAGGCGATCATGCTCGGCGCGCTGTCGCTGAAGTGGAAGTGGCGCCAGCGCCGCCAGGCAGCCGGTCTGTCGGCCGACCGGCCCAACCTGGTCTTCGGGGGCGACGTCCACGTCGTGTGGGAGAAGTTCTGTCGCTACTTCGACGTCGAGCCGCGGATCGTGCCGCTCGCCGAGGGCAAGTACACGATCGGTCCGGAGGACGTGGAGCCCCGCATCGACGAGAACACGATCGGCGTCGTCGCCGTCCTCGGCACCACGTTCACCGGCCACAAGGACGACGTCGTAGGGATCGACGCACTCCTGAGGGACGTGCGCACCAAGCGTGACCTCGACATCCCGATCCACGTCGACGGCGCCAGCGGGGCGTTCGTGTGGCCCTTCCTCTACCCCGACTCGAAATGGGACTTCCGGCTCGAGCAGGTCCGTTCGATCAACGTGTCCGGCCACAAGTACGGCCTGGTCTACCCCGGCATCGGCTGGCTCGTCTTCCGCGAGGAGTCCGACCTTGCCGAGGACCTGGTGTTCTACGAGAACTACCTGGGCAAGACCGACGCGACGTTCACGCTCAACTTCTCCACCGGCTCCTCGATGGTGCTCGCGCAGTACTACAACTTCGTGCGGCTGGGGCGCCAGGGTTACACGTACATCATGAAGATGATGCAGGACAACGCCCGGGCACTGGCGGACAACCTGCGCAGCAGCGGCCGCTTCGAGGTGATCGGGAGCGACCTGGAGCAACTGCCGCTGGTCGCCTTCCGACTCGCCGGCGAAAACTCCTACGACGAGTCCGACATCGCCTGGCAGCTCTCGGCCGAGCGCGGATGGATGGTGCCGGCGTACACGCTCCCGCCCAACGCCGAGCGGGTGAAGATCCTGCGGGCCCTGGTCAAGGAGACGCTGAGCCGCGAGCAGGTCGACCGCCTGAGCCAGGACATCGCCGACGCGTGCCGCACCTTGGACGACAAGGGCGCGGCCCACGGGATCGAGCGGAACCAGGTCAAGCGGGGCACCGGCTACTGACGAGACGCGGCGAAGCGGTGTCAGCACACCTGTGTCCGGGTTCAAAAGCCCCTCCCCGAGCATGTGTTGACACCGCGTTCGATCAGCCGTCTGCCTGATTCGGCAGGGCAACCTCAGCGCCGGCCTCGGCCGGTGCGCTCCTCTGCGCGCCCGACACCGGGCGCCGCCCGCTGCCGTCGTCGGCGCCGCTGCCGTCGGCATGCGCTGTGTGCGCCGGCTCCACGGCCGTCTCGTCCGCATCCCGAGGGCGGCGCCACGGTCGATTCGCGCCCGTCTGGGCGCACAGGATTCAGGACGCCGAGCACGTGGTCGCCGCCGAGGGCGGGTCCGCCGCGGTCGACGTACTCGCGAGGAAGCCGAACGTGGTGCTCGCCCCCGCCGTCACCGTGCCGTTCCACCCGGCGTTGCGCACCGTCGTCCCGGTCAGCGCGCCGTTCCAGACCTGGGTGAGCCGGCTGCCCGCCGGGAGCGTCAGGTTCACCGCCCAGGAGGAGATCGCCGCCGTCGACGAGGTGTTGGTGACCGTGATCTCGCCCTGGTAGCCGCCTTGCCACACCGACACGGCCCGGAACGCCGCCGAGCAGCCGCCGCTCCCGGGATCGCCGGGATCCCCGGGGTCGCCCGGGGTGAGCAGGGCCGACAGCGCCGGGTACCAGCGGGCCGCCATCTTGGCGTCGCCGGAGGCGTTGGGGTGGACGCCGTCGTAGGTGTCGGCGGCGCTGTCGAAGCCCGTCCACTGGTCGACGACGGTCACCGGCGACTGCGCGGTGGTGATGCCGCGGGCCCAGGCCGGGATGCGCTGGTTGAAGGCCACGGTCCGGGCGGCGCACTCGGCGCAGCTGCTCGGATCGATCGGGATGAGCTGGGCCACCAGAACCTTCATCGACGGGTTGGAGGCCCGCATCTGGCCGACCAGTTTGGTGAACGCGGTGAGGACGGTGTCCGGTGCGATGCTGCTCCAGACGTCGTTGGTGCCGAAATGCATGACAACGATGTCCGGTCGGGTCGCCGCCAGCCATCCGGGCAGCAGGTTCTGGTCGGCGGTGGCGGTGGCCTGGAAGCCGCCGTGGCCTTCGTTGTCGGCGTCGTGCGTGAGGGCGCAGCTCTGGGCGTTCAATGTGCCGACGAAGTCGATGTCGGTGTAACCGGCGTTCCGTAACTGGTTCCAGAGCAGAGAGCGCCAGCATCCCGGGGAGCCGGTGATGGAGTCGCCGAGCGGCATGATCCGTACGGGGGTCGCGGCGGCGGCGGACGGGGCGCCGACCAGGCCGAGACCGGCGACGACGAGCAGGGCGGCCAGGAACGTGACGAGGAGCGGGTGACGTCTTCTGCTGCGCACGGGATGTCCTTCCCGGATCGGGGGCGGGAGTGGGATCGGCGGTGCGGACGAATGTGGGAGCGCTCCCACATTCACGTACCGCCCATCAAGCCATCGTTGTCGCTAACACGTCAATATCCCGGACGGGCGAACTGGAGACGGCGGCCGGAGCCGCTCGGGAGGCGGGTGAGGGGCGTGTGGCTCCCTGGCTTCGGCGACGGTGCTCTCGCTGTCGACGATGGCCGGGGATCAGGTTCTACGAGTGTTCGCCGAGTTGGAGGAAGCCTGCGAGGGCGAAGCACAGGGCACCGGTGAGAGTGCCCCAGTTGGCGATGTCGGCGTTGACGAGGCTGCCGGTGGCGGGGCGGGTGTAGGCGGCGACCGCCGAGACCATGAACAGGACGGACCCGAGCTGGTTGACGGCGACGATCCACCAGCCGAGATCGTGTGGCCGGACGCGGACCCGTCCGTGGCAGATTTCGACGAAGGCCAGGTGGCCGGAGATCAGGAAGAGGACGCAGCCGATCACGTCGGGCGCCCAGATCAGCCGGTTGACCTGCTGGGCGGTCAGGCCCTGCAGGAAGGAGTCCAGCAGGTCGACGGCGAAGACGAGTGTGCCCGAGAAGAGGACGAAGGTGCTCAGCCAGCCCACCGTTGCAGGCTCGTAGCTCCACCACCGCCAGGGGTGGGTGATCAGGTGTCCCTCGCCGCCGGGGACGTGGCGGGGCGCGTTGATCGCCTGGAGCAGCGAGGCATACCCGCCGGTGGTGAAGAAGAGGCCCCCCGCGAAGTAGATCGAGGCGCACTCGGTGGCGTCGGCGGCGCCGAACTGGGCGACGGCCGCGCCGGCCGTGAAGAGGGCGCCGCCGAGGACGAACGCGATCGCGGCGATGGCGTTGAGCCTCCGCAGACGGGTGCGGGAGACGGCGTCAGCACGGATGTGATGCGTGGCCTCGGCGTGCAGGGGACGGACGGCGAGCACCCCACGCCGCCGCGCGAGCCGGGACTCCCAGACCGCGGTGCCGCCGTCGGGAAGGTGCCAGGTGAGCCGGGTGGTGAACGGTCCCGCGCCGTCGGCGCGCTGCTCAGGTTGCCCCACGGACCGAGCCTAGAACGGGGCGCCGGACCGCCCATGAGCGAAACGCCGTCGGGCGTGAGCCGGCCCGAACGAACGGCGGCGCCTGCACGGGCGCGCGGGTGTGGGCCACCGATCCGTGCTGTGAGAGCGGCGGTCCCGGGGGGCCCACATGGGTGAACCGCCCCGGGACGCTGTCAGTCCGTCAGGCCGGTGGATCTCACGGGATGCTCTGATACAGCGCGGCGACCTGATTGGCCGTCAGAGCGTAGTCGTACGCCTGGACACCGCTCACGGAACCGTTCGTCCAGTCGTCCTGGCTGCCGTTGTACAGACCCCGGCCGAGGACCAGGCTTCCGGTGGCGGCCCACGGGGTGACGCCGGTGGCGGTCCCGGCCGGGGCGCCGTTCACGTACAGCTGGGCGGTCCTGGTCGCGCAACGACGCCGACGAAGGCCATTACGACGAACGCACGCATACCTACTATTCGTCGAACGGGTACTCGTACTGAATCGCCCGCTGTTCTCTGACCGCCGGCTTTGAGCCAGGACAGCGGCGGATGCGTACCGTGAAGGCGCGTCCGCCCCTGTCCTCGTCCGAAAGGCACGTTTCTTGTACTCGACGCTCTACCGAGTACGCGAGTCCTTTGCCGACGCACGGAGCGCGCTGGCGCGGGCGCGTGCGATCATGCGTGATCTTGCCGACTGGCAGAGCATCCCCTGGCCTCAACTGGAGCCGGTCATCACAGCGGAGCAGTACGCACACGCCCTGCGTTCCTTCGGCACCGCCCGCGTCGTCGGGGACCGGGAACCCGACGCCGTACCGTTCTTGGATGAGCTGGGGCGCCGCGGTGTCGTCACGTTCGACGCGGAGCAGCGGTATGCCCGGCTGTTCACGGCGGACCTGCGACTGGGCCCTGACCTGGCCGATCTCTGGCCCCTGCCTGAGAGCGTGACCCTCACTCTGAACCGGACGCCGCCCTTTGGCGGGCCCGAGAGCGAGCCCGAGGACGACTGCACCGAGGAGGAACTGGACAGGATGGTGGCCGTGCTCGGCCCGCTGATGATGACGGCCTCCTGGCACTGCGGCTGGCGCGGGCTGCCCGAATTCAAAGGCTGCGGTGTGAAACTCTCCCTGAACAGCGTTTGGCTGGATCAGGCAGCCGAGCCGTCTCCCGGTGAGTTCGGCGTTTGGATCGCCCTTGGCCCCCGCGTCGCCTGGAATTCCGAGGGTGAAGCCTGGCGCCGCGATTCGGGACTCCTGTTGGGTGAAGCACAGCAGGGGTGACCCGGACATCCCACGCCCTCATACGGCACCGGTGCACGCGAGGCATGCGCGTTCCGCGAAGGGCAGCGTGGGTGACCCGGGCGCCGTGGGCCGTCTCACCCGCCGTGCACACGGGACACGGCCGACGCCGGTGTGATCAGCAGGCACGGTGGCGGTAAGCGCCGCTGCCGGGCGCGCTCACGCCCCGATCCCGCTGGACGATCGACAGCGTGGCGCCCCAGCCCGCGCAGGCCTGTCGGTAGCCGCTGTCGGTGTATTCGATCGCGTAGACCCGGTCGGCGTACGCCTCGGCGTAGTCGCCGCACTCGTGGTACTGACCGCACTCCTCCACCACGGCGAAGTCGAAGCCGATCGCCGTGCGTTCGGGCAGCAGGTCGACCGTGTTCTTCTGGCCGACGGCGAGCCCGGCCGTATGGGAGCGCTGGGCCAGGAGCTTGGCGAACGCGGCGTTGTGCTGCTTGGTGAGCCGGTTGCCGGAACGCTCGTAGGAGTCGAGGTTGTCCGGCTCGACGGCTTGGAAACCGCTCGCGGCGCAGCCGTCGATCCAGCCGCCGACGATCTTCGCGAGCCGGGTCCGCTTGCTCGCGGTGGAGGTGTCGAGCAGCGCCTCGCCCCAGTCCTCGTCCTCGACGAGCTCGTGGGAACCGTCGCGCAGCAGCAGGTCGGGATGGTTCGTCTGCCACCAGTCCAGGGCGTCCGGCTGGGCCTGGAAGGCGTTGACATAACAGATGTTGTACAGGCCGCGTCGGGGCTTCGCGGTGCGGTCCCGGGAGACTGCCTCGACGTCCTTCGGCGGGGTGTACGGGCGACCGATCTGGTAGTCGAACTGCTGGTTCGGCGTCGGCAGGGCGACTTTCGCCGTGGTGGACTTTCGGGTGTCCGACTGCGGGCCGTCCGAGGTGACGGCCTGGCAGGACAGCAGACCGGCGCCCAGTACGGTCGCCGTACCGATGGTCGTGGCGACCCGTGCGATGTTCCTGCGGCGCAGCGCTACGGGGGAATGCGAGGGCACACGGGCTCCAGGTGCGAGAGGGGGAAGGCGCGTCCGCACGGTGCGGGTTCGCATCGTCCGGACCATGATGCGCCGACGCGGGCGTGCACTCGTCCTCGTGGTGAGGCCGTCGCCGGCCCGAGACGGTGTCCGGCAGGCGCCGCAAGGTTTTCGCAAGGTCGATGGTCCAGCGTTGGCGTCACGAACACGTGGACGGGTCGGGCCCCGGGTGGTCGCCGCCCGACAGGGAGGGTGCGTGCAGTTGCACATGAGATGGCGTGCTCAGCGGCTCGGCGCCGGGCGGGTCCGCTCGGTCATCGTCGTCGCCGCGCCGGGCGGCGCCGCTGTCGTGGGCTGACGCGCATGTCCTCGGCCGGGAAAGGCGTCCGGCCCCTGTCCGGCTACAGGCGCCCCCTCCGCCCGTGAGCTCCCCGTCCGTCGGGGGGCTTCGTCCGGGCGGTGGTCGTCCGGGGGTCGTGGGTCGGACCCCGGAGCCGCGACCGGCCGAAAGCGTGCAGGTGCGTGCGGTTGCTCGCGATGTGAAGGAGACGCATATGACATTCAGAACGCAGGCATCGACGCCCAAACGGCTGGCCGTCGTCGCCGTGTCGGCCGCCGCCGCCCTCGTCGGGTTCTCGGCAGGTCCCGCCCAGGCGTTGACCTACAACATGAGTACGACAGGCGCCGCGGGCACGGCCACCTATGTCGGCAACGGCGACTGGTCGCTCCACGCCCATGACCCGCTCACCGACGGCCACTGCGCCCGCTTCCAGGTGAAGGACACGGACGACACCAGTTGGCGCTGGTACGGCGACATGGTCTGCTCCTCCGCCGACCAGTACGTGACGGGAGCCCGGTCGCTGTGGTCCGTCCGTATCTGCCGGACGGGAATCGGGAACTGTTCCGCCGCCGTCAGGCTCTGACCCGCACAGCCGGTGTCCTCGGCCGCTCGTCCGGCTTCAGGGTTGCCCCGCCACGGGGGGCAGGACAACCTTGAAGCCGGGCGGCCGGGGGAGGGGTGACGCCGTTGCCTTCTGCGTTTCGTGGTGCCGTCGAGGCGTCCGCAGGTCCGATCGCGGTCCTGTTCCGGCACCCGCGGCCTCGGGGCAACGTCCTCGGCGGTCTCGAACGAAGGACTTCAGAAAGGCCGGAAGCGGTCTGTGGCCGTCAGGACGGCCTCCATGGTGCCTCCCCCGGACAGTCCGTGTCCCTCCTCGCCGATCAGCACGAGCTCCGCGTCCGGCCAGACCTGGGCCAGCTGCCACGCGACGTCCGGGGGACTGCTGATGTCCAAGCGTCCGTGGACCATGACGCCGGGGATGCCGGCGAGCTTTCCGGCGTCGCGCAGCAGCACGCCGTCCTCCAGGAAACCGGCGTGCCGCCAGTAGTGCGTGACGAGGCGGGCGAAGCGGAGCCGGAAGTGCGGGTCCTCGTAACGGGGGTCGGGCTTCGACCCGGGGCGCGTGGACACGTGCACGTCCTCCCAGCGGCACCACTCCCGGGCTGCACGCTCCCGTACGGACGGGTCGGAGTCGGCGAGCATTCGGGCGTACGCATCCGCGAGGCTGCCGTCGCGCTCCGGCTCCGGGACGGCGTCACGGAAGCGTGCCCATTCCTCGGGGAAGACCCGACCCATGTGCCGGGTGATCCACTCCACCTCGCTCCGGGTGGTGTTGGTGACGCTGAAGAGCACCAACTCCGATACACGTGACCTGTGTTGCTCGGCGTAGGCCAGCGCGAGGGTCACACCCCAGGAGCCGCCCACGATCAGCCACCTCTCAACGCCCAGGTGCTGCCGCAGCAGCTCGATGTCGGCGATCAGGTGTGGTGTGGTGTTTGCGGCGAGCGAGGTCTGAGGATCAGCGGCATCGGGGGTGCTCCGCCCGCAGCCACGCTGATCGAAGAGGACGATCCGGTAGGCCGCGGGGTCGAACAGCCTGCGCCAGAACGGCCCCGCGCCGGAGCCCGGCCCACCGTGCAGGACGAGGGCGGGCTTGCCCGCGGGATTCCCGCAGGTCTCCCAGTACACGTGGTCGCCGTCGCCGACATCGAGAGTGCCGTGCTCGTAGGGCTCGATCGGTGGGTACAGCTCGGCCATGTGGGGAGCACCTCGGCAGTCCGGATCCGTGGAGTCGGGAAGATCACCATGATCCACCAGTCGGTGGTGTCGGTACACGGACCGGAAGCCTTTCGAAACATTCGAGATTCGCTGAAAGAGATCTAGATCTTGAAGCTTGAGGCGCAGGACGATTTTCTCTGTCTGTTCTTCCAGGCGATTTGATTGACCTGCGGATACACGCACTTGGCTCGGCCGCGACGCTGGCGAATGTTTCGGGATCATTGCCGAAAGGATTGACAGTTGGCATGCCCATACTAAAACTGTCGGTCAATCCGGGGGCTTCCTGCGTCCGTCGGCCCCCGTCGACCTCACGAGGACGAGGAGGAAGCGCGACATGAACGCACCCGCACGTCTCAGGCTGTTCATGAGCGGTGTCTGCACCACGGTCCTGGTCGCCGTCGCCGCGCTGACGTCGCCCGGCGCCGCCCACGCCGACACCGTCGTCACCAGCAACCAGACCGGCACCAACAACGGTTACTACTACTCGTTCTGGACCGACTCGCCCGGCTCGGTCTCCATGAACCTGGGCTCCGCAGGCAACTACGGCACTTCCTGGCGCAACACCGGGAACTTCGTCGCCGGCAAGGGCTGGAGCAACGGCGGACGGCGGAGTGTGTCGTACTCGGGCACCTTCAATCCGTCCGGTAACGCCTACCTGGCCCTCTACGGATGGACGTCCAATCCGCTCGTGGAGTACTACATCGTCGACAACTGGGGCACGTACCGGCCCACGGGCACGTACAAGGGCACCGTGACCAGCGACGGCGGCACCTACGACATCTACCGGACGACGCGGTACAACGCCCCCTCCGTCGAGGGCAACCGGACCTTCGACCAGTACTGGAGCGTCCGGCAGTCGAAGCGGACCGGCGGCACCATCACCACCGGCAACCACTTCGACGCCTGGGCGCGGGCGGGGATGCCGCTCGGCAGTTTCAACTACTACATGATCCTCGCGACCGAGGGCTACCAGAGCAGCGGCAGCTCCAACATCACGGTGGGCGGGACCGGTTCGGGCGGCGGCGGCGGCGGGGGCGGCGGCGGAGGCGGCAGCGCGTGCACCGCGACAGTGTCGGCGGGTCAGCAGTGGAGCGACCGGTACAACCTCAACGTCTCGGTCTCCGGATCCAGCAACTGGACGGTCACCATGAACGTGCCCTCGCCCGCGAAGGTCCTCTCCACCTGGAACACCAGCGTCAGTTACCCCAGCGCACAGGTGCTGACCGCCAAACCCAACGGCAGCGGCAACACCTTCGGCTTGACGGTCCAGCCCAACGGCAACTGGACGTGGCCGACGGTCTCCTGCGCCGCAGGCTGATCCCGTCCGTCACGACGATCCCGCTCCCGCCATCGCAGCATGTCCCCACCCCTGCCCCCCGGTTGGAGGACCACTTCTCATGAGCGCCAGACCACCCCGCTCGTTACGCGCACTGGTCGTCAGGCTGGTCGTCGTCGCCATGGCTGCCGCAGGCACCCTGGCCGTCCAGGCCGCCGCCCCGGCGCAGGCCGCGACCTGCAACGGGTACGTCGGGCTCACCTTCGACGACGGCCCGTCCGGTAACACCTCCGCACTGCTCAACGCCCTCAGGCAGAACGGGCTGCGGGCCACGATGTTCAACGAGGGCCAGTACGCCGCGGCCAACCCGTCCCTGGTGCGGGCCCAGGTCGACGCCGGGATGTGGGTCGGCAACCACAGCTACACGCACCCCCACCTCACCCAACAGAGCCAGGCGCAGGTCGACTCGGAGATCTCCCGGACCCAGCAGGCCGTCACCAACGCGGGCGGCGGGACCCCGAGACTGTTCCGGCCGCCCTACGGCGAGACCAACTCGACGGTCCGGGCCGTCGAAGCCAAGTACGGTCTGACCGAGATCATCTGGGACGTCGACTCGCAGGACTGGAACGGCGCGAGCACCGACGCGATCGTGCAGGCCGCCGCCCGGCTCACCAACGGCCAGGTCATCCTCATGCACGACTGGCCGGCGAACACCCGGGCCGCGGTCCCTCGCATCGCACAGGGGCTGGCCGCTCGTGGCCTGTGCGCCGGAATGATCTCCCCGCAGACCGGCCGGGCCGTCGCCCCCGACGGTGGCGGCTCCGGTGGCGGCAGCAAGTGCACCGCAACCCTCTCCGCCGGTCAGCAGTGGAGTGACCGGTACAACCTCAATGTGTCCGTAACGGGAGCCGCCAACTGGGTCGTCACGATGAACATCGCCTCACCCGCCAGGGTCCTCTCCACCTGGAACGCCACCGTCACCTATCCCGGCTCCCAGGTGCTGAACGCCAAACCCGACGGCAGCGGCAACACCTTCGGCGTCACCGTCCAGCCCAACGGCAACTGGACCTGGCCCACCGTGTCCTGCGCCACCGGCTGACCCGCAGGTTCGCAAGGGATGCTCCCGGCGAGGCGGGCCGGCCTGTCCCCGGACGACAGGCCGGCCCCCGGCGGTGGACGTTCGAACCGCGGGCAGACCCGCGGTTCGAACCTCTCCCTACAGGACGGCGGTCGCCACGTTGTCGCCGTACCTGAAACCGTCGTTGTCGAAGTAGAAGACGGTGGCCTCGACCTTGTCCCCCTTGTCGAAGTGCGAGCCTGCGGCCGGGCGCAGGTTCACCAGCGCGACATGGTCCTTGTAGTCGCAGACCAACTGGTCCTTCTTGATGGTGCCCGCGGCGATGGACTGGTCGTGGGGGCTGTGGTTGAGCGTCTTCGCGTTGGCCACCAGTTCGTGGTCCATGCCGACGTCGCAGGAGTAGGTGACCTTCACCTGCAGGCCGGGGGCGCGCAGGGACACCTTCTCGATGGACAGCAGGTTGGCCTTGGCCGCCGCGGCGGGCGCGGTCGCCAGGGCGCCGGCACCGAGCAGAAGAACGGTGGCTGCGGTTCCGGCGACGCGTCGACGCAGACTGGATGACGTCATCTCGGTTTTTCCTTCCCCCTTGCGCGGTCACCCTTGGTCGTGGTGTGGAGTTTCTCCAACTAGGCGGGCAACCACGGCAGTTGACTGATTCGGCCTGAATGTTACGTGGCTCTGGAGTGATCCCGGAACCGCATCGCCGGACTGTGCCCCGTGAGGAACACCGCACCCTGCCGGATGAACCCTTACCGGTCCGGCGCCGTCAGCGGACGGGCTGTCCCGGCACTGAGCTGCGGCATCGTCACCGCCCGCGTCGCCGCCGTCAGCACCACGACTCTGGTGCTGGGCTTCCTCGTCGCCGCCGCCACCGCGGGGCTGGCGGGCGCGGCGAACGTCTCGGACCGGCGCCGGGTGTACGGCCTGCTGCGACTGTCCGGGGTCCCGCTCAAGATGCTGGACCGGGCCCGGATCCGCGAGACCGTCATCCCGTTGGCCGTGCTGGCCGGAGGCGCCACCGCGGCGGGCGTTTTCGGCGCTGTGCAGGTCAACAAGGCGGCGGACACCACGGTGAGCACCTCCGGCGCCGTGCAACTGGTGATCTGCCTGGCCGTCGGATGGCCGGCCATGCTCGCTGCGATCACCGGCAGCATGCCGCTGCTGCGGCGCAAGGTGACGCAGGGCCCGGCGCAGACGGCGGACTGACGCCGACCGCCTGTCGCAGCCCCGACGCGCCGGACTACGACGGGCGGTCGGCGACCGCCTGCGGGTACGTCAGTCCACGATCACCTCGCCGCGCGCCGCCGGAGCCCGGCCGGCCAGGGCGCCGCCGAAGTTCCCCTCGACCTCTGCCCTCTCCGCGGAGTTCGGGTATCGGTTCGTGCATGAGGTGCCGGCGCTGGAACCGGACATCAGACTCGAGCACGGACCCGGCTTGCGATCCGGCAGGCCCAGGATGTGCCCGAGTTCGTGGGCGGAGATGCGGACCGTGTCATAGCCCTGGTCCACGGCCTGGCGCCCGATGTACACCGTGCCGCTGCCCAGGGTGGTGGGCAGGGCACGCGGCCAGCCGTTGTCCGCGAGGACGCGTATGTTCGCCCGTTGCCCGGCGGCAGCGGGCCGGAGCTCCACGGCGTCGACGCTCTCGTTCCAGACGGCCGCGCCGCGGTCGACGGCGCTGCGGAACTCCGCGGAGCCGCCGGCGTCGTAGGTCAGGACACGGGCGGCGGCGGCCGGGGCGCTCGTGACGTGTGGGGCGGCCGAGGCGTGACCGCCTGCCAGGGCCAGCGACATCAGGCAGGCAGCGGTCAGGCTGCCGGTGAGCGTACGGACGTGCATGATCGACCTCCTCGTGGGGGAAGGGCAGTCGTGCTCATGACATTCACGAGTCCCCTGCCCAGCCGGAGGCCGGACGAATCCGTCGTCGCGGGGCGCACTCGAGCACAATGCGTCGCTGACGAATCGCCGACTGATCGCTGGTGATCAACCCGAGCACGTCCCGGGTGCAGGACCGCGGCGATCGCGGCCACCACGGCGATCACCGGTGGGGAGTGCCCGGCGGAGAAGGAGTTGTCGGCGGCTACGAGCGGTGGACGGTGACGCCGCCGACGAGACCCCACGCGTCGATCCGCACCGTCGGGCCGCCCGGCTCACTCGGCCCGTCGTCGTTGACTCCACCCAGACGCAGCCCGTGGACCTCCACCCTCACGTCGCGGCGGACCTTGAGGCTGACGCCGCCGATCAGGCTCAGTTTGGTGATCCGCAGTTCGGCGCTGTCGGGGATGTCGACGTCCGTCAGATCGATGTCCGCGCCGCCGATGAGGGAGGCGGTGACGGTCCGCTCGTGGAGTGTGGCTCCCTCCAGACGGTGACCGCCGATCAGGCTCACCTTGACGTCGGTCTTCTGCGGGCCCTCTGCGTTGTTCTTCGTCATGCGAAGTACCGTACTGACAGCGGGGTTCGAGGTGTCAGTGCCGACCGTCCGGTGACGCGCATGACAAGTGTCATGTCGCGGAGGACACGGTGACGGTGACTGGGGCTGGAGCGGCTCACACGGCCATGGCCTCCTGGAGCCAGCGTGAGACCCGGTAGGGCAGCCACCAGGCGAGCTCGCCGACGCGCAGGACGAGGTGCTCGGCCGTGAACTCGCTCAGAACGCCGGCGTCCACCTCCGTGTGGTGCACACCCGTACCGAGCAGGGCGATGGCCTCGCGGTAGCGGGGTTCGTCGGCGGTGAAGCGGCGCAGGTCCCCCCAACGCCGGTCCCGGATCTGGACGAACCCCGGCCCCTGACGCCAGACGAGCTTGCACAGGTAGTGCCGGGTCCGCCAGGCGTGCAGTGCCTCCTGCGCGTCTTCGAGACCGGTGATGGTGCGCGGCGGCTGCAGGTGGGACAGGACCTTCCAGTGGTGGGCGGACTCCCGGGGCGAGAGGCGGAGGTCCCAGTCGACGGAGACGGCGCGCGCGGTGAGGTCGCGGACCAGGCACAGCCGGTCGACGGCCCGGCGATGGGTCGCCGGATCGCCGGTGGACAGGTCGACGTCCGTGTCGAGTTCGGCGTGGCGCACACCCAGGTCCCAGAGGCGGTCGACCTCGTGGGTCCGCGCGGTCACCGGGAGGGATCCCAGCGACATGCCCGGCAGACGGCGGGCCTGTGGGTCGAAGTCGCGCCAGGCGCGTATCGCGAACTCCGGTGCGGTGGCTGTCATGCGTTGTCCTTCGTGCGGTTCGGGCGGCGGGCAGGGGGCAGCAGGCGGTCGGCGGGCGTCCGGTGATCGGGGACGGGAACCGGCGCGGACCGCGCTCAGGAGGGGACGGGCGCGGGCCGCGTCCCGGCTCCGGTCGGCGCCGTGGTCTCGCCGCGGGTGTGGGTGTGGCGCATGTAGTCCAGGCGCAGCAGGTCCTGGTTCACGGCGGCGGGGGCGATGTGCACGTACTGGCCCGCGTCGGTGAACACCACACCGTGGGCGACCCACTCCTTGAGCAGCGCCTCCACGTCCGGCGAGGTGCACGAGGCGCCTCCGGCGGGGCCGGCGGCCGAGGTCAGCTTGCGGTGCAGCGCCGCGACGGTGTGCGGCTGGTCCAGGAGGCGGAAGGCGGCGGTCTCGAACGGATCGGTGAGCTGCATCGTCCGCCAGGGGAAGGACGGCCGCCTGCTGACCAGCAGAATCCGGTCGCCAAGGTCGGTGTGGGTGAGGCGGGCGTCGGCGTGGTGCTTCTTCCACGCGGCGATGGCGTCGTTGAGGAGAGTGACCGTCGGTTCGCCGATGCCGCGCTCCGGAGCCTGGAAGACGTACGCGAGATCGTGCAGTTCCGCCTCGGGCAGGTCGTAGGTGAACAGGTAGTGCTCCTCGGGCCGCAGCCCGGTGAAGCCCAGTTCCGGGCGTTTGAAGTACGGGCTGAAGCGTTCGATCGCGATGCGGGCGGACAGGTCGACCGGCGGGTTGAGGTGCTCCAGGGCGGGGAGCTGACGGATGACGGGCTCGTAGTCGTCCGCGGTCTCTCCGGGGAAACCGTGCAGGTAGTTCCAGGACACCGACAGTCCGGTCTCGGCCGCGTCGCGGAGCATGCGGACGTTCTGGCAGCCGCTGACGCCCTTGTCCATCAGGTCGAGGACGCGACTGTTGAGGCTTTCGATGCCGGGCTGGACGTAGATGAGCCCGGCGTCCGCCAGCACCTGCAGCTGGGGGCGCCGCATGTTGGCCTTGATCTCGATGTGCATGCGCAGGTCGTAGCCGCTGTCGACGATGCGGGGCAGGACGGTGGACAGGTAGCGCATGTCCAGGATGTTGTCGACCACGTACATGTCGAGCACCCGGTGGCGCTCCGCCAGGTCCATGATCTCTTGGTAGAAGGTGTCGGGGCTCTTGCTGCGGAACTCCATGAAGGAGCCGTTGAGACCGCAGAAGGTGCAGTGGTGCTTCTCTCCCCACCAGCAGCCGCGCGCACCCTCCACGACCAGTTTCGGCTCCACCCAGTTGCGTGCCACGGACGCGGCGAGGCGTTCGAAGTAGCCGCTGTAGTCGGGCGGCAGGATCGCCGCGGGCGGCAGCGGTCCGGTCGGCATGGGGTTGGCAGTGTGACGGTTGTCCGGCGTGCGGTGACACAGCCCCGGGACGGCCGCCGCGGCCGTCGGGTCGCCGTCGCGCAGTGCGGACAGCAGCCGGGGGAAGGCGTCCTCGCCCTCGCCGCGGACCACGTAGTCCACGAAGGGGAAGTTGCGGTGCACGGCGGCGCCCTGCTCGGCGTCGCAGTTGGCCCCGCCCATGACGGTCACGACGTGCGGGGCGAGGCGTTTGATCTGCCGGGCCGCCGCCAGCGCCGCGGTGTTCTGCTGGAAGGTGGAGGTGAACCCGACCACGTCGGGCTGCAGATCCACCACACGTCGGGCCACGTCCGCGACGAACTCGGGTACGAGGCGGTGCAGTTCACGGGTCATGCGCATCCTGGAGCGGCGCAGCTTCGACGTCATCACGTCGACGAACTCGGACTCCCTCCACTCCGGGTCGTCGTAGAGCGCCGAGGAGAACACCCAGTCACCGCAGCCGAGGAAGTAGGAGGACAGGGCGTAGTACTCGTAGTCCTCGGCGGTGAACTCGGTGCGGCTGGTGATCCAGTCGGTGAACTCGAGATTGGCGTGCAGCACCTCGCACGTGGCGTCCCGGACTTTGTCGTCGACGCTTCGTTTCAGGATGCCGAGCGCCAGTGAGGGCAGGTCGATCGGGGACCAGGGCATGTTGACGAGAAGAACGCGCACGGTGGGCTCCTTGCGCACGGGCGGCTGGCGGGACGGGAGGTGCGGGGGAGCCCGGCCGGCCCATGTCGCGTCGGGCCGGCCGGGCCGTGGGTCACTCCTCGTCGTCGCTCTCGGCGGCGTTGCGGAACGGGATCGTGATGGTGATGCCGATGCCCGGCTTGCGGTTCTCCTCGTCGCCCGCGAGCGGATCGTTGTGGATGATGTCCTTCTGCATGGTCGTCCTCCTTCTCGGGTTCACGGCGTGTGCTTCGGGCGGGTGGTGCTGTGCACAGCCCGGTCCCGTTGCGTCGGTCAGCAGCGGGACCGGGGTCCACCCGGCTGTGCCGGGGGACGCGAGGGGGCGCGGGGCGCCGGTGCGGGCAGGTGCGTGCGCAGGAAGACCAGGGAACGGCGCAGGACGGCGACGTGCGTCGCCCCGTCGTAGCCGTCGTGGCCGGTGTCGAGCCACATCTGCTCGTGAGCCACTCCCGCGGCGGTCAGGGCGTCGAGGTAGCTGCGGATCTGTTCGGGCGGGCACTTGACGTCCTTGTCCGCGCCGACCACGAGCAGAGGCGCCGTCACCTGCGGCGCGAAGGTGAGGGGTGAGCTGTGGGCGTAACGGTCCGGCACCTGTTGCGGAGTGCCGCCGAACCAGCGCACGTCGAGGGCGCGCAGCGCGGGTGTGGTCAGCCGGTGGGCGGTCACCCAGTCGGCGACGGGTTTCACGGCGACGCCGGCCTGCCACAGCCCAGGGCGGGTGCCGAGGGCGAGCAGCACCAGGTACGCCCCCCAGGAGACGCCCCACAGGGCCGTGGCGCGGTCGTCGGCGAGCCCGCGACGGACGAGGTCGGCCCGTACGGCGGCCAGGTCGTCGACCTGGGGGTGACCGACGCCGGCTGCGAGCGCCCGCCGCCAGCGGGGGCCGTAGCCGGTCGACCCGCGGTAGTTGACCCGTGCGACGGCGTAGCCGGAGGCCACCAGGGAGTGCACGGTGGCGTCGTACGCGTCCCGGTCGTGGTCGGCGGGTCCGCCGTGCACCAGGAACACGACCGGCGGCGGCACGGGGTCGCCGTAGGTGCCCCCGTCGGAGTGAGCGTGGCCGTCGGCGGGCGGGTGGCCGTCGGAGTGCGGCAGGCTGAGCAGGGTGTGGACCGGGCCGTGCGGCGTCGGGGTCCACAGCTCGGTGTGCCGTCCGGGAACGCGGGGCAGGAGACCTGGCGTCGGCAGGGCGGCCCCGTCGGTGGCGCGTGGCACGGGCGGGTGGGCGGTGTCCGTCCACAGGTAGTGCAGGGCCCCGCCCGCGCGCGGGGCCGCGTCGAGCAGGGTGCCCGGGGCGGTCGGGACGACACGGCGGGTACGGCGGTGCAGGGACACCCGGTGCAGCAGCGAGCGCCCGTGGCGCTCCTGGCGCACCAGCACGTCGTCGGTGTCGGGGTACCAGTGGGCGGTGATCTCCGTGTCGAAGTCGCACCAGGGGTGGGTGACGAGGCCGCGGTGCGGTGTCCACGTGGCCAGCCGGTAGCCGTCCTCGAGTTCGTGAACCAGCAGCAGTTCGCAACGGCCCGGCCGTGGCGAGAAGCCCCGGCACCAGAGTCTTCCCTCGGGGCTGTCCGCTTCGGGCAGTTCGGCGACGAGCCGGCCCGTCGAGGTGACGACGCTGACGCTCGCGTCGCCGTCGGAGACGGTCGCGAGGGCCACCAGGTCGCCTTCCGGTGTGACACCGCCCAGCCGGCCCTCCCCGGTGACGCCGAAGACGTCGCGCGGAGCCCGGCCGCGCCGGCCCAGCAGCAGCCGGGTGCCGCCGTCGCGGGGTGCGAGCGCCGCGGCGACCGTACCGTCGGCCGTGACCGCCAGTCCGCGGGGAAGGCCTGCCGGCGCCCCCGGCAGGCCGGGCAGCCGGCAGCCCCCGTCGAACGGCTGGAACCACCAGTGCCCCCGGCCGTCGGCGTCCTCGTCGAACCACCACACGTACGCGTCGGAGTCGACGGCGCAGTGCACCGTGCCCCCGGGCCGGTCGGTGACCTGCCGTGTGCGTCGGGTGGCCGCGTCCCAGGTGAAGACCTCGCATCGGCCGTCGGCGTCGGCCGTCAGCACCATGCGCCGGGCGTCGCGGGGGCACACGTGCGGCAGAGCGCTGAGATAGACCCTGAACGCGTCACCCACGGCCGTCCCCCGTCCCTGCCGTGCTCTGCGCGGCGGCCGACGCCCCCGCGCGCAGCACGGCGGGTGCTCTGAGCTGCGTGTACAGAGCGAGTGCGGCGAACAACGCGGTGCACAGCAGTGCGGGCGTGCGGGCGTTCCCCGCGGTGACGAGGACGCCGGCGAGCGGCGGCGCGCTCGCCGCTGCCAGCGCGGAGGCCGAGCCGAGCACACTCGCGGTGCGCGACTGAAGGGCGACGGGTGTGCACGCGACGGCGGCACTGGACAGGACCACGGTGATCAGCGGCACGAGCAGGGACAGCCCGGCGAACGCCGCTCCCCAGCCGATCGCGCCCCTCGCCCACAGCAGCGAGCCGCAGGGCAGGGGCAACAGCCAGGCCGTCAGGGCCAGTAGGCGGACCGCACCGAGCCGTCGCACCAGGGGGACGGCGAGCAGCGAGCCCAGCAGACCGGCGGCTCCGGCCGCGGCGAGGACCAGGCCGGCGGCAGCCCCTCGCGCGTCGCCGCCGAGCCGGAACAGCGCGGTGTAGAACAGCAGCGTCAGGGCGCCCCCGGCCGTCGACGTCCAGACCAGGACGAGGCGCAGCACGGGGGAGGCGGCCACCGTCGCCACGCCGGCTTTCGCGGCGCCCAGCCGGTCGGTCCACGTGGCACGCCGGCCGGTGTCCGTACCGGCACCAGTGCCGGCAGCAATACCTGCAAGGGCTACGGTGCCTGACGGCGTGTGCGGGGCCGCGTCCGGGGCGGGGGTGTCGAGGGGAGTGCGGACGGCTCGTACGCCCAGCGCCGCCGCGGCGTAGGTGAGGGCGTCGGCCAGGAACGGCAGGGGCCTGGCGAGCTGGAAGAGGGCGCCGCCGAGCGCCGGACCCGCGATGAGCGACACCTGGTCGCCCACCTGCATACCGGCTGCCGCCCGCGGCAGTTGCTCGACGGTGGCCAGACGGACGAGGGCTCCACGCGAAGCCGCCTCGTAGGCCACGGCGCACAGCCGCTCCGCCATGGCCAAGGACACCACGACCCATAGCGCGGGGCGGCCCAGACAGGCGAGAGCCAGTGCCCCCGTCGCGAGGGCCGCGAGCGCCGCCGACCCCGTCATCAGGCGCCTTCGCCGTCCGCGGTCCGCGGGAATCGCGAGCAGTGGTCCGAGGACGACCCCGGTGAGCGCGGCGACGCCGGCGAACGAGCCCGCGGTGCCAGGACCGTGGCCGAGCTCCAGGAGCAGCAGCGGAAGGACCAGTCCGGAGGCCTGGCTGCCGAGTGCGTCGACGCCGTTGACCCACCACAGGATCCTGAGGTCCCGGTGCACCCGGGCGGGCTGATCGACCGACGGGCTCGGATGCTTCGGGCCCCGCGGCAGCTTCGCGGCGGGCGCGTGCTCGTCGTGCGCTGGTACGGGCCCCCGGGGAGGCCGGCGGATCGGTGACGCGTCGACGCTCCCCACCCCCCCCGTGCGCCCGGGACGCCGTGCCGTGCGGCCGGCATCCAGGTGGCGAATGTGTGCGAGTCGTGAAAGTGAGCGGGAGCCTAACCATTGCTCAGCGTCAGCGACAAGTGCCGCACAGTACGCAGTCGTCGTCTCATACGGCGACATATGGCCGACGACCGACTGTTCAGGAACAAGCGCCCGTGCAGGCGGTGCGGGCCGGGCGCCCGGGGCGGGGGCCGCGCCGGGGTGAGGGATTCCGCTTCACATCCGCATATCGACGGCGTCGCCCTCCCGGCGGCGCGTCACGCGAACCGCGCCGGGCGGAGCGTGTCCATCGCGCGGCACGTGTCCGTGTTCGCGGTGTCCCGTGAGCCGCTCGGCCGGAGCACTCGGTCCGGGCAACGGTTGCGCAGCCGAACGAGGAAGCCCGCGAGCGACGCCGACGATCCCCGGGACACTCCGCCGACAAGCCGCCCGGGCCCGTGACGCGATCGGCCGCGACCGCGGTGCGTGTGCGCGGTATTGGCCGACAATCCGCTCCCGGCCCGCCCGCCCGCTTCCTGCCCCGGCGCCGCTGGGTTCCGCCCGAACTCAGGGCCGGTGCCGGTTCCGCCCGAAGGTGAGGTAGGAGAATCGCTCGCCCGGCTGAGGCGCGCGGGTCCAGGACCGGGTGGTGAAGGTGCGGAGCCTGCCCTGTGTCAGCGCGAAGCGGGGCAGCGACAGCCCGAGTTCGAGGTGCAGTGCCTCCAGTACACGCAGCTCGTCGTCGAGTTCACTCGTCTCCGGGCGGAACAGCCGTGCGGGGTCCAGGCGCTCGGGTATCTCACCGGAGCGCTGGATCTCCGTACCGCGCACGGTGAACGCGTAGAGCTCCCGGCCCAGCTCGGCGACCGAGAGATGGAAAGCGGCCCGGCGATGCCGTGCAGACGCCGCCCCCGGGTCGCGCCACACCACAACCGCTCGGCCCGACGCGGAGGCCGCCGCAGCGGGCGATGTGAACCGTTCGTTCAGATGACGGCCGGAGTGACCGTCGAAGGCGAAGGCCCACGCCTGAGCGGTGCGCCCGACGGCGACCACAGCACGGTCCTCCCCATGTTCCACCTGTTCCACGCCGTCGCGCTCGCGGGGCCTGAAGGCCCGCCAGGACAGCTCGCGCGCGGTGGTGGGGACGTCCAGTTCGGCGCCCTCCTGCCCGAGCAGGGCGGGCAGCGCGGCGGGGTCCGCGCCTTCGACCCAGACACAGCGGTACCCGTCGAGCGGCTGCCCGTCGACCGTGGGCCCGGTCAGCCAGGCGAGGCCCGGCGGGTCGAGATCGGGCACCGGATCGGGCACCGTGTCACGAGCGGCGCCCGCCTCCCCGGCCCGCGGTGTGGAGAGGATCTCCCGTCCGCGCTCGGGGGTGATCAGCGGGCCGAGGAACGGATCGGCGAGCAGCCCGATCGGGGCGATCAGCGCGGGCCCCGGCGCCTCCCACGACGCAAGCCCGTCCCGCAGCACCCGCCATGCCGCGTCGGTCGCGCCCCAGCGGGCCTCCTCCCAGGCATCGGCGACGGCCCGTCCCCACGGGCCGGGCGGCGCGTAGCGGTGGACTCCGTCCCGCATCGCGCTCAGCACGGTCTCGGCGGTCTTGCGGTCCACGCCGCGGGCGGCCATCATCCCGAGCCAGTGGTCGTCCCCGCCCAGCCGCCACTCGCCGCGGGCCGGCGTCATTGCCTCCAGCGGGAGAACCTCGGGAAGGTACCGCGGGTCGGCCGCGAGGAAGCCGTAGTCCTGCGAGCGGCCGGGTGTCGTCAGTTGCTGCAACTGCTGCAGCAGCATGCGGCTGTGCGGCCGTCCGAAGGACAATGCCTCCTCGAGCAGGGGCAGGGCCTCTTCATGGCGTCCGCGCAGGGCCAGCAGACGGGCCTCCTCCACCCGGGCGTCCTGGTCGCGCGTGGTCGCGTTCACGAAGTCGGGTCTGCCGGCCCGGCTGCCGTGGAAGCCTCGGTACACGGCCTCCATGTAGGCGCGGAACGACCGGTGGCGCTCGGGCAGCTCACCGCTCCACCCTTGGTACACGTAGAGCGCCCACTCGCCGTCCTGGTCGCTGTCGCCGGGGTCGAGCAGGGCGTGGGACATGTCCGAGTCCGTCTCCAGCCGCAGCGCCTGTTGCCACATCCCGGCCCGCAGGACGTCCTCCTCGCGCGGGGCGTCGCCCAGTTCCTCCTCGTACAGCGGGGTCAGGCCGTGCGGATCCTGGAACCAGCCGATGTCCGCGATGCCGCCGAGCGTGTAGACGCCGGCCGTCTGGTCCACGCGCCACCCGTCACTCGCGGCCAGGAAGGCCCGGTAAGAGGGCGGCAGCCGACGCCCCAGCCGCTCCTCGGCCGCCACGATCGCCGCCTCGTCCGCCCCGGGTCGGCCCAAGGGCTCGCCGTCACCGGCGTCGTCCCCGGGATCGTCGGGGACCCACTCTGCCTGCCAACGTCCCAGGAAGTCGTGCCAGTCGAAAGGCTCGCTGCTCATGCCCCGATGGTGCCATCCGGCACTGACAGCACCCGGGTGGAGCGGCCCCTGCACCGCTACGGGGCCGTGGGAGGCCCCTCGCTGCCGCCGGCGCCCAGCCCGGCGAGCAGGCGCAGTCCGTCCTCGGTGGGGCTGCCGGGAGGCGCGGACAGCACCAGCAGCTCCCTCCCGGACGCGTCCGGCAGCGCGAAGTTCTCCTGGTGCAGCTCCAGCAGTCCGACCAGGGGATGCCGGTACGCCTTGCGTCCGTGGGTGCGGGCGCGCACGTCCGCACGGGCCCACAGGCGGCGGAAGCGCTCGCTGCCCATCGCCAGCTCGCCGATGAGCGAGGCCAACCGCGGATCCTCGGGGAACTGGCCGACGGACAGGCGCAGGTGCCCGACCACGTCGAGGGTGCACTTCTCCCAGTCCCCGTACAGGCCGCTCTCGGCCTCCTCGAGGAAGATGTGACGGGCGGTGTTCAGGCCCGCCGTCGGCCGGCCGTAGAGGAGGCGGGCGAGGCGGTTCCCGGCGAGAACGTCCAGGCGGTGGTCCACGATGAGCGCGGGTGCGTCACAGACCAGGTCGAGGACGCGGAGGAGTTCCGGCCGCAGCCTTCCGCCCGGCGCCTTCGCGCGGCGGCGGCGCTGCCCGGCGAGCCGGCCGAGGTGCCCGCGTTCGGTGTCGTCGAGGCCGAGGACGCCGGCGAGCGCGTCGAGGACCTGCTCGGAGGGCTGCGTCGCGCGGCCCTGCTCCAGACGCACGTAGTAGTCGACGCTGACTCCGGAGAGGTGCGCGACCTCTTCCCGGCGCAGCCCTTCGACCCGGCGGCGACTGTCGGCGGGTATGCCGACGACGGCGGGGTCGACCCTGGAACGCCGCGTCCGAAGAAAGCCCGCAAGATCGTCCATGTCCCCAGTATGGCCTCGGAGGTGCCCGCGAAGGTGGCCCTGCCGTTACCAGGAAGTCCCGTCCGACGGATCGGGCGCCCCTGAACGCGGGGCGCACCGGTGCCCAGAATCGAAGGCGCCTGATCCGAAGGCACCCGATCCGAAGGAGTTCCCGTGAAGACGTTGATCGTCTACGCCCACCCGGAGCCGAAGTCGCTCAACGGCTCGCTCAAGGACCTCGCGGTGGCCACCTTGGAGAGCGCCGGGCACGAGGTACGGGTGAGCGATCTGTACGCGATGAACTGGAAGGCGGTCGTGGACGCCGACGACTACGGCCCCGGCGCCTCACGTCCCTTGAGGGTCGTCGCGGATTCGGGCCGGGCCTTCGACGCCGGGACACTCACCGCGGACGTCGTCGCCGAGCAGGAGAAGCTGTTGTGGGCCGACACGATCGTCTTCCAGTTCCCACTGTGGTGGTACACGATGCCCGCGATCCTCAAGGGCTGGGTGGACCGGGTGTTCACCTGCCACTTCGCGTACGGCGTGGGCGAGCACAGCGACACCCGGTACGGCGAGCGCTACGGTGAAGGCTCCCTCGCGGGCAGGAGGGCCCTGCTGTCGGTGACCGTCGGCGGCCCGGAGGCTCACTACACGGCTCGCGGGATCAACGGCCCCATCGACGATCTGCTGTTCCCGATCCACCACGGCATCCTGTACTACCCGGGCATCGAGGCACTGCCGCCGTTCGTGCTGTACGGCGCCGACCGGATGACCGACGAGGACCGTCCGGACATCGCCAAGGCCTGGGAACGACGCCTGCTCACCCTGGAGTCGACGGAGCCGATCGCGTACCGGCGACAGAACTTCGGCGACTACGACATCCCCTCGCTGCAGCTGAGGGAGGGACTGGAGCCCGCGGGCCGCACGGGTTTCGGGCTGCACGTGCGCTGAGTCGTCACCGGCGGCCACGTCCGTCTCGACGGCTTTACGGCGTCAGTGCGTGACTGAGTGGGCGGGTGACGCGGGGGTCGGGCCCGGCGGGGCGGTCAGATTCCGCCCGTGTTGAGCAGGCGGTTGGGGGTGTCGGAGCGGACGCCGCGCAGGACGCCACGGGTGGCCGTGTGGTCGAGCCAGACGTGGACCTGCTGGGCCGTGGCGTGCGGGTGCGCCGAGAGGTACAGGGCGATCACGCCGGTCGCATGGGGTGCGGCCCAGGACGTCGCGCCGCCGTCCTCCGTCACCGTGCCGCCTCCGGAGAGAGCGGCGGTCACCTTCTGCCCGGGGGCGTACAGGTCCACGCACCGTCCGTACCCCGACCCGTAGGAGCCGCTGTCGTTCCACGTGCGGTCGGCCGGGGTGGATGCCGCGACGACGATCGTGCCAGGGACGCCGGCGGGGGAGTGCTTGCAGGCGTCGTCGTGGTAGTTGCCGGCGGACACGACCGTCGGAATGCCTGCGCCGACCATCTTCTTCACCGCGGTCTCCAGGGCCGCCGACCGGTGGTCGAGGTTGAGCGACATGTTCACCACGGCGGGCTTCTGCGCGTGAGCCGTGACCCAGTTGACCGACTTCACCAGCGCTGCCTCGGCTGCTGCGGGCGAGCCGCCGCCGCCCTCGCTCTCGCACACGATGCCCTGGACCCGAACCAGGTCCGCCTTGGGAGCCACGCCGTACTTCGCCCCGCCGATGACACCCGCGACGAACGTGCCGTGGCCGACCCCGTCTTCGCCGAAACAGTCGCCTGAGTCCTTCGGGCCCACGAAGTCGGCGCCGAGGCGGGCGCGTCCGCCGAACTCCTTGTGGGTGATGTCCATTCCGGTGTCGATCACATACACATGGACGCCCTTGCCCGTGGCGGTGGTGGTGAGCTTCCCGTTCAGCGGCCGTGACCGCTGGTCCAGAATGTCCAGGTTCCACGGAACGTGCCTGGTGAGGGACGATGCCGTGGCCTGCGCGTTCGCGGACAGCTTCTCCACCGCGGCGGGAGACGCCGGCGCCGAACCGGACCGCGCCGCGTCGCCCGATGACGCCACGGACCGCCCCTCGCCCCGGGCGGGAAGCGCGCCGCCGTTCCCGGACGTCGCGCCCGCCTTCCCGCCGCCGCAGGCCGAGGCGCCGAGCACCGTCGCCATGGCCACCGCCACGAGACCGGCCTTCGTCATGTTCCGTGCCACAGCGTCCCCCAGATCCCAGCCTCGTCCACAGTCGGCGCAGAAGACGACCACGGGCGGCGCGTGGTTCCCGGCGGGGCGCCGGCCCGACGTCCCGCGATCGGAGCGAGCGCTCTTCGAGGGGCTGTCACGTCGACGGGGAACGGGGGCGCGTCGTCCTCGGCGGTGGTCCGCGCTATCCAGTGACCAAGGTCGTCACGCTCTGAGCCGGGAGCTGGGCGGTGAAGGCGCCGTTCGCCACGGTGATCCTGCTCTGGGACGCGAGGTTCCTGCTCGCGTCGGTCAACCAGGACGACACGCCGGACGAGCTGTTGTTCCGCAGGGTGAACTGCTGGCTCACCGCCGAGGTGCCCTTGTTGACGGCGACGATGACCACCCGGGAGCCGCCGCCTTGGTACGCGGAGACGTAGACGTTCGACTGGGGGTTGGCGGTCACGGCGATCCGCACGTGTCCCGGGCGGACGAACCTGGCGAAGTGCGCCATGGCGGCGCCGCGTTTGCTGATCCGCCCGTCCTCCCGCATGGGCCCGTAGCCGCGCCGGATGTACCACCACACGTAGGCCTGGAACTCGGCGTCCACCATCGCGCGGTGGATGTGCTCCGAGACGTCGAGAGCCTGGGGCCACAGGTCGGCCGAATCGCTGCTGTTGGGGTAGTAGACCTCGGTCATCCAGAGTTCCTTGCCCCCGCCCTTCTGCTTGAAGAGGGGGTAGGGGAAGTTCGAGAACGAGGTGCCGTAGAGGTGTGCCCCGAGAACGTCCACGTTGGCGAGCGCCGCGGCGTCGTTGAGGATGGGGTCGGAGAAACTCTTCACGTACTGGAAGGACTCCGGGGCGATGACCCTGGTGCTGATGGACCCGGCGTTCTCCCGCAGGAACCTGGTCATCTCGCTCGGAGTCCACCACGTCCAGTCGTGGGCGTAGTCGGGCTCGTTCTGCACGGAAATGGCGTACAGGTTGACTCCGTTGCTCTTCATGAAGGCGACGAAGTCGTTCAGGTGCTGTGCATAGGCGCCGTACATGGAGTAGCGGAGCCGCTTGGCGTTGGTCTGCTGGCCCCGGACGAACGTCTCGACCATGGCGGCGGGCGGATTCCACGGCGAGGCGAACACGGTCGCCCCGAGTTCGACGGCGCGCTTGGCCGTCGCGACTTCGCGGCTCCAGTTCGCGCGGTCCTCGGCGACGGGGATCCTCAGCACGGAGAACCCGAGCTGGCCGTCGCCGTTGCCGAAGGCCGTGTCCCTCTGGGCAGCCGTCAGGTCGCCGATCCAGAGCGGGTGGTTCATGCCGCCGAACCCCCGGATCGTCTGCCGCGTCGCCGACGGGTCGACGATCACCGTGGCCGCTGCCGCGGACGGTGTGCGGGACGCCCCGGCAGCCGGTGTCGCGGCCACGAGGACGGGCAGCGCGCTCATCGTCGCCAGAACGGCGCGACGGCTGGGTAATTCCGGCCCGGTGCTGCCGGACGCGCGGTCGTGTGACGCCATGGTTCCTCCTGGGCTCGGCGCTGACGTGTGCCTTCTCGTCCCCGTGTCGGTTGCTGCGCCTCGGCCCGTGTCGGTGCACGGTGCCGAAAATTTCGCCGCCCATGCGCTGATCGGGAGTGGTCGCCCGGAACGGCGCGCATGTGGGCGTCGGTCGGTCGGCTGCTCAGGCAGGGTGGGACAGCGAGAACGTGGGAGCGCTCCCATAGCTTCCCTGCCCGACGAATGTTTCGGAAGGTCGACCGATCGTGCAGCAAGCGGTGTAGAGGACCGTAGGTGCACCCCCCTGCATCGTCAAGCCTCGGGGAACCCCTGTCGCACGACCGGGAGGGAACCGGCAGCCGGATCACGGCGAGTGGACGCAGGGCCTCCCACCGTGTTCCGGGGGCCGTGCCGACGCTGTGCGGGACCGACGCGTCCGTGGTCGGCGATCTCGCCCGCGTGCAGCAGGGCCCGGGCCGCCTACGCGGGCTGTCGAGCGGGGAGCGACTCCCGTAGCGCCCGCGCGGTGGCGGTCGCGTCGTACCCGTCGGCGACTCCCGGCACGAGGATGATGTCGCCCTGGATGTGCCGCGACCGCAGCGGAGCGATCTCCTGGTACGCGTCCGAGCCCCACCACTCCCTTGCCTGGGCGAGCGAGGGGAAGCCGATCACCACGACGTGTCCGGGCCAGCTGCCCTCCTTCACCTCGTGCTGTGCGCCGTGCACCAGGAAACGGCCCCCGTACGGTGTGAAGGTGTCCGTGATGCGCTCGATGTACTCGGCGATCTCCCCATGGGGAGCAGCCTCTTGCAGGTGCGCGATCGCGTAGGCAGACATGGCGTCCTCCGGGTTCGTCGGTCCTTCGTGCCGATGATCCTGACACCACGGCGTGTCCCGGTCGATGACCTCTCAGGTAAGTGCGCCGGGCGGTCCCGGCCGCGACCACGGGCCCATGCCGTCGGCCGGGTCCCGTGGTCGTGTCCTCGGACGGGAGCCGAGTGTGCTCAGCGCCCGTCGCGCAGCAGCGCGCAGACGAAGTTCTCCTCGATGGCGCGCAGCCGCTCGAGCCGCGCGGGATCGCCGGCCCCGTTGATCTGGCTCGTGAGCGAGAACGTCAGTGAGCGCCGGCCGTCGGGCGTGGCGGCCACCAGCTGCGTGTAGCCCGGGAAGTTCCCGGTGTGACCCAGCACGACACCGCACCGTGTCGTGTAGCGGAAGAGGGCCAGACCCGCGGCGTTGCGTCCCGGGCCTGCGGGCACGGACGATCCCGCGACCCAGCGGCGCTGTTCTCGCACGACGCGTTTGCCGTAGAGGGCGCCCGACGCGTAGCCGCGGATGAAACGGGTCATGTCGAGCGGAGTGGAGACGATGCCGCCGGACGCCCATGCGCCGGAGGCGCTGACCAGCTCGCTGACGTCCTCCGGAGAGGCGGGGTCGCTCACGTCGTACCCGTGCAGGTAGGGCTCGGGCATGCGGTAGCCCTGCGGGAGACTGGTGTCGCGCAGCCCCAGCGGACGGTAGACCAGCCGTCGCAGGAGCTGTTCGTACGGGGTGCCGGTGGCCGCTTCCGCCATCAGGGCGACGGCGATGTTGTCGGAGTTGGAGTAGGCGTACCGGCTGCCCGGGGCGAACAGCAGGGGCTCGCCTGCCACGTAGTCGAGCAGGTGGCGGGAGTCGAAGTGGTGGCGTGGATCGGCGGCGAGCTCCGCCGTGAACCCGGGGGACTGCGAGTAGTCCGGCAGGCCGCTGGTGTGCTGCAGCAACTGCCGCAGCGTCACCCGGCCCCATGCAGCCGGGAGCTGCGGGAGACGCTTGCGCAGGGTGTCGTCCAGACGCAGCGCGCCACGGTCGACGAGGGACAGTGCCACTGCTCCGCTGAAGGCCTTGGCCGTGCTCGCGATCCGCATGTGGTCGTCGACGTGCGGAGGGCGGCCCGTCGCGAGGTCCGCGGCGCCGGCCCGGAACACGCGCGTCCGCCTGCCGTCGCGCAGGACGGCGATGACGGCGGGGGGACCGCCCGGCGCGCTCACGAACTGCTCGATCTGACGCTGGAGCGTGCGGTCGTTCGTCGGTCCGGCCGTGCCGGCGGCGGCGCCCGCGGTGACCGGTGCCAGTACCGCCAACGAGGTGGCCGCGACGACGAGCACGGTCCTTCGACGTGATCGCCTGAAGGCACGGGGAGGCCGAGCGGGGCGTGGTGACATCGAGACTCCTGACGGTGGTCGACGGCATGGCAGCTCAAGCCTCACCGTCCGCGGACGCCGACGCCGATTCCTGTTGCTGCAAACAGCCCAGTGCGTCTCCCGGGCCCGCGTAGGCGCCGCGGCGCCGGCCTCGGCGGGGCGTCGGTCCGCAGACGCCCCGCCGCTGACGTACGGGTCCCCGAAGCGGACCGCCTGCAGCACATCGACTCCTTCCGCGACGAACACTCCGCCCTGGCCAAGGCGTTCGTCACCACCCGGATGCGCGAGGTCGTGGCCTGGAGCCGGGAGACGTTCGGAGGCGACGGCATCCTCCTGGACCATGACATCGCCCGGTTCTTCGCCGACGCCGAGGCGATCTCCTCCTTCGAGGGCACCCGCGAGATGAACACCCTCATCGTCGGCAAGTCGATCACCGGCCGGAGCGCCTTCGTGTGAGCGTCCGGCGGACGAACGGACCCCAGGTCGTGCACCTGGGGTTTCGTCGCGACGGACTCCGGAACCGCCGCCGGGCCACGGCAGGACCTCCGCCGCCACGACGTCGGATCGTGTGGTGACGTCGTCGACGGTGTTCGGGTTCGGTGACCGGGGTGTTCGGGTTCGGTGCCCGGTTGGTGAAGGTCGCGTTCATGGCCCTCCACCGGGCCCGCAACGCCACCTTGCCGTGTCCCCGGACCGCTAGAGTGCCCGCACCGTCGCCACAGTTCCGGAATGCGCCGGCCGCCCCACACGCCGGTGCGCCCCTCCGGGCCTGGCCGGCGCGGCGTCCGCACGGGGACCGCTCCCCGCCCCGCCCCCCCATCGCCCGGAAGGCGCCCGCCGTGACCACCCGCACCACCCGCACCTCCGCTCCCGCACGTCGCCTCGCCATAGCCGCCGTCGCCTGCATCTCCCCCCTCTCCCTCACCGCCTGCGGCCTCGTCGACTCCGTCGGCGACGACGCGAAGACGCCGTCCAGAAGCGACGACATCACGGTCGGCCTCCTCCTGCCCGACACCGAGACCAGCCGCTTCGAGAAGTTCGACCATCCGCTCATCAAGAAGGACGTCGCCGCCCTCACCGACGGCAAGGGCACGGTGAAGTACGCCAACGCCGGGGCGGACGCGGGCGTGCAGCTGAAGCAACTCAAGGACATGATCACCGCCAGGGTGGACGTGATCCTCGTGGACGCGGTGGACGCCCGGAGTATCAAGAGCGGCGTCGAGGAGGCCAAGGAGGCCGGCATCCCCGTCATCGCCTACGACCGGCTCGCCCAGGGACCGATCGACGCCTATGTCTCGCACGACAACGAACTCGTCGGCGAGGTCCAGGGCCGCTCGCTCCGGGAGGCGCTCGGCGACAAGGCGGCCACCAGCAAGATCATCATGATGAACGGCTCGCCGGAGGACCCCAACACCGCCCTGTTCGAGGAGGGCGCGCTCAACGAGCTCAAGGGCAACGTCGTCATCGCCGAGACCTACCCCACCTCGCGATGGCTGCCCAGCGTGGCGAAGGCCAATATGAAGAAGGCGATCCGAGCCCTCGGACTGAACGGCATCGCCGCCGTCTACTCGGCGAACGACGGCATGGCGGGAGCCGTCATCGACGCGATGAAGGAGGCGGGCGCCACCAGCCTCCCGCCGGTGACCGGGCAGGACGCGGACCTGGCGGCCGTGCAACGGATCGTCTCGGGCGAGCAGTACATGACCGTGTACAAGCCGTTCCTCCTGGAGGCGGAGCAGGCCGCGAAGATGGCGGTGGCCAAGGTGCAGGGGCGCTCACTCGAGTTCGACGCGCTGACCCGCGACAAGGTCGACAGCCCTACCAGGAAGGGGATTCCGGCGAGCCTGGTGCCGGTGGTCGCCGTCACGAAGGACAACATCGAGGACACGGTCGTCCGGGACGGCGTCTACACCGTCAAGCAGATCTGCACCGCCGAGTACAAGGCGGACTGTGCCGCCATCGGCCTGAAGTAGCGTCCACGGCACGCGCCTTCACACGGCCCCGCACCACGAGGCCCGCACCACGCGCTCGCATCCCGCGAGGCGCCTCCCGACCCGCGCAGGGCGACGATTGCGCAGTCGGTGTCATGAGACCGGTGGTGAGGGGCACTCGCGTCGGCATGCAAGGAGACGAGACGTATGTGAGGAGCCACCCGTACGCCGGTCGTGGACCCGGAGCGCAGTCCTCGCCGCAGCGCGGCGGGGGCAGGCATCGGCGCTCCGGCAGGCGGGAGGGCCGGTGGCACCGCAGACTTCTGGCCTATCGCGCCGTTCGGCTGATGCCCGCGGTGTCTCCTCAAGGTCCGGACGAGGAGTGCCTGCTGCTGGTGCACGTCCGCAAGGTGGTCGGGCAGGTGACGTACCGGGTGTGCGGCGAGTGTGCGGACGGGGTGATCACCGAGGTCGTCCTCGACGAACCGTTCCGCACCTGCGGGCTGGGTACGAGGGCCCTGTCGCACCTGCGCGCCAGGTATCCCGAACTCACGTGGCGCACCACGCTCGACACCCGCCTCACGCGTGACCTGATGCACCGGCTGCGCATCCCCCGGGCGGCCGCGGCAGGAAGGTGCTCGCACGTCGGGTCTCCCGCCGCCGGCCACCATCAGGAGTAGGCGCGTCCGCACGGCGCCGGCGCGGCGCGGGGGCGCGCCGGCTCAGGCGGGCGGCGCGCCGTCGCGGGGGCTGGTCGGGGGAGTGGCCTGTGCGGCGTTCCCGAGCGGGAGGACCCCGGCGGTTACGCTCACGCCGTGTGCGGGGGCCGCCGGGGAAGGAGGACGCAGAGGCAGTGCTCCGTCGTGAGCGTCTGTTGAGGACGCTGACCTTCTGTCTCCGACCCGCCTTCGCTCTGCGCGTCGTCGGCCGGTTCCAGGCGGTCATCGGGTTCGACCGTTCGATGGCGCTGGCGTCGAGCGCGTTCACCGCGCTGGTCCCGCTCACGGTCCTGGCCGGGGCCGTGGTGGGCGGCATGGTCCAGATCGACGCGGCGCAGCGGATCATCCAGCGGTACGACCTGGACGGGGCCGGCGCGGAGGCCGTGACGTACCTGTTCTCGCCGTCGCAGGAGACGAGCGCCGGCACCGGCGTGCTCGGTGTGCTCTTCCTGACGATCTCGGTGCTGAGCTTCGCGCGCGCCGCGCAGCGGCTGATCGAGCAGACCTGGGGGCTCGCACCGCTCAGCGTGCGCAACTCACGGAACGGGCTGTGGTGGATCTTCTCCCTCGGTGGCTACGCCATCGTCAGCGGATGGATCTCCGCGGTGCTCGGCGGATGGCTGGGAGGGCTGCCGGCGGCGGTGTGCGAGGCTGCGGTGAGTGCGGTGTTCCTGGTGTGGAGCGGCCGGCTCCTGTCGGCGAAGCGGGTCCCGGCCGTCGAGCTGATCCCGTTCGGAATCACGGGGGCGGTGTTCGTCAGTGTGTATTCCTGGGGGGCGACCCTCTATGTGCCGCGTCTGTTCAACTCCTACGCCGACCGCTACGGCGTGGTCGGCGCCGTCTTCGCCATGCTCTCGGCCCTGTTCGCCGTCATGCTCGTCATCGTCGCCTCGGCGGTGCTCGGACGTGAGGTGAGCGAGGAGCTCGCGCGCATCCGCCAGGGACGGCGCCCCTCCGAGCACGAGGTCCGCCGGGAGTGGGAGGAGCTGCGGGAACAGGCGCGTTCACGCTGGCGCAGGGTGCGCGAGGACGTGGTCCGTCGCCGTGGGAAGCGCGGCGCGACGGGACCGTGAGCGGGGGACGCCCGGGCCGGGCGGCCGGCCCGGGCAGGCGCCGGTCACCTCGTCGCCGACGATGCAGGACACGGAGCTACGAGCGGTGCCCGGCATGACAAGCTGTGCTTTCCACTGCCCGGTCCCAGGAGGTCACCATGGCTGGAGAGTCTTCACCGCCCGAGAACGCGGAACCCGTCGACGGCGAGAAGGGCGCCCCCGCGCCCGACGCCGACGGTCAGGACGACTTGAAGCGCAAGTTCCGAGAAGCTCTGGCGCGCAAGCGCGGGATGCAGGCGGACGCCGCCGACGTCGCTGCGAACAGCGACACGTCGAAGGTTCACGGCACGCACGGTCCGGCCGCCAGTCAGCGCTCGTTCCGTCGTAAGAGCGGCTGAGTTCCAGGGCGTGTTCCGAAGGTGACGTCGTCTGCCCGAAGCGCGGAGGGCCCTTTCGGAACACGCCCTGGGCGGGCATGCGTCGTCCCCACTGCCCTGGGGGGGTGGGCGTGGGGACGACGGAGCTCGGTGGCCGGGGGGAGGGCCTTGTTCCGAGCTGTACGACACGCATTCTCGCGATCGGGAGATGTACGCGTGCGACTCCGTGTTTGTGGCGTAGATCACGTCCCTGCGGGTCTCTGATCGCGCGGAGCGGCGCCGGACGCCCGGTTCGGGGGAACGGGAGGCACGGCGACGGGGTGCCTGCCCCGCCCGGGTGTGACAGGTGCCATACCCCCAGGGCGCCGATCTTGGAATGCCCGCACCTCAGTCATCGCTGCCCTTGTGGGAGCCTCCCTTGCGCGGGGGGAGCCGGGCGATGACGGCCGGTGCGACCGGCCACGACCGTCGTAGGACCGTGGCCCGCGTCTGCTCTGCTCCGCCTGTCCGAACCCCCGTCGTGGTGAAAGGTGTTCTCGTTCCATGCCCTTGGCTCTGCTGTCTCTGGCCCTCGTCGCGTTCGGCATAGGCACGACCGAGTTCGCCACGATGGGGCTGCTGCCCCAGATCGCCGACGGGATCGGCGTGTCCGTGCCGCAGGCCGGCAACGTCGTCTCGGCCTACGCGCTCGGCGTCGTCGTCGGCGCCCCGGTGCTGACGGGCCTCGGCGCGCGCGTCTCCCACAAACGCCTCCTGCTCCTGCTGTCCGGGCTGTTCGTGGTCGGCAATGTGGCGTCCGCGCTGGCGCCCGACTTCGGCCTGCTGTTCGCCGCGCGATTCCTCGCGGGTCTGCCGCACGGAGCGCTGTTCGGCGTGGGAGCCGTCGTGGCTTCTCGTCTGGTCGCCCCCGAGCGGGCCGGACGGGCGGTTTCCAGGATGTTCCTCGGGCTCACCGTCGCGAACATCGTCGGCGTGCCGGCCGGCACGGCGCTCGGACAGCAGTTGGGCTGGCGATACGCCTACTGCGCGGTCGCCGTGATCGGCCTCGTCGCCCTCGCCGCGCTGGCGGCCTTCGTTCCGCATCAGCCGCGCGGCCGCCAGGCCGGCATCCGGCACGAGCTGAGGGCGATGGGGAACCGGCAGGTCGCTCTCGGTCTGGTCACCGCGGTCGTGGGATTCGGCGGCTTCTTCGCCGTCTACAGCTACCTGGTGCCGATGCTGACGCACCTGACGGGTTTCACCGACTCCTCGACGACCTGGGTTCTCGCGCTGTACGGCCTCGGCATGACGTTGGGCACGCTGGTCGCGGGCCCGCTGACGGACCGCGCACTGCGCCCCACGTTGTACGGAGGGTTCGCGCTGCTCGGGGCGACGCTCGTGACGTTCTTCTTCACGGTCCACAGCGTTGTCCCCGCACTCGTGACGCTCGTCGTCATGGGCGCGATGGGAGCCCTCGTCACGACGCCGGTGCAGATGCTTCTCATGGCCAAGGCGAAGAACGCTCCGACGATGGCGGCGGCCTCCAACCATTCGGCTTTCAACCTCGCCAACGCGGGCGGCGCCTGGCTCGGCGGTCTGGTCATCTCGGCCGGCTGGGGCTGGGCCTCGCCGGCTCTGGTCGGCGCCGCTCTCGCCGCCGTCGGCCTCGGGCTCGCCGTTCTCGGGGGCCTCATGGACCGCGGGGCCGGGGGCTCGGACCTGATCGCGTCGTCGGGGGCCGACGCCAGGGCCGGGACCGGACGGGTCCCGGCGCCCTGACGACGACGGTCAGCCGACCGGTTTGATCGTCCACAGCAGGTTGGTGCTCTGCTGCCACGTCCACTGTTTGGTCACGGCCCCCGAGGTGACGTTCCCACCGCCGTCGAGGACCAGTCCGGTACGGCGGTTGGCGATCGAGTACCGGCCCTGGCCGCGGTGGGTGATCTGCCACTGCTGGGTGTCGCCGCCGTCCCAGGCCTTCTGCCGGGCGGGGTCGCCGTTGGCGGTGGAGCCCCAGCCGTCGGCGACCATGCCGTTGGTGCGGTTGACGAGTCTGTAGTAGCCGTTGCCGAGTTCGACGGCCTGCCACTGGAGATTGGTGGAGTTCACCGCCTCCCACTGCTTCAGGTTGGAGCCGGCGGCGACGTTACCGCCGCTGTCCAGGACCAGGTTGTTCGTGACGTTGGTCAGGCTGAAGTACGTGGCGGGGGCGAACGTCACCTTCAGGGAGGCGATGACGTCGTTGTTGCCGGTCACGCGCAGGTCGGGGGCGTCCGAGGCGAACGTCCAGGCGGTGCCGGTGAAGTTGTCGCCGGAGTAGCCCGTCACCTGGAATCCGGCGGGCACCCGGAGCGAGGAGGCCATGGCGGGCCCCAGGCCGGCGGCGGACAGCTGGGCGGACGTGTAGCTGCCGAGCGGCAGGTCGGCGCGAGTGCCCTGGTAGTCGACGTGCTGGAAGACCGCCGGCGCGGAGAAGGTCACGGGCATGCCCTGGACCTCGACGCACACCACGGAAACCCTCGCGTCCGGCGCGGTGGCCGGCACGGTGACGCTGATCTGGTCGGTGACGGTGTACGGCAGTGCGACCGAGGGGTTGTTCATCAGGTAGACCCGGGTGATCGTGTTGTCGATCGCGGGGATCTGGAGCTTGCCGTCCGTGGGCCAGGCGAACACATGGGCGAAGAGCTTGCCGCTCTTCTTGGTGAGCTTGCCCCATGCGGGTTCGGTGGCCGACGGGCTGCCGCTGGTGCCGTGGATGCTCTCGCCGTACGTCGACATCCATGAGGCCAGGCCGTTCAGTACGGTCCGGGTTCCCGCGGTCACCGAGCCGTCGCCCTTGGGGCCGATGTTCAACAGGAGATTGCCGTCGCGGGAGACGACCGTGACGAGCTCCTGGACGATGTCCTTCACGGATCGGTACGAGTTCTCACGCGACGCGTTGTAACCCCAGGCGCCGTTCATGGTGGCGCACCGCTCCCACGGTCGGCTCATCGGTGCGGCGGGTATCCCGAACTCCGCGACGGCGTAGTCGCCGAGACCGTGGTCCCGCTTGACGCGTTCGTTGACGATGAGGCCGGGCTTGCGGGCGATCAGCCAGTTGTAGAGGTCGACGCCGTCCGACGCCAGCCACCAGTCCTCGAGGGTGGGGCTGGACGGCTCGTCGAACCAGTCGCCGTCGAACCACAGCAGCGCCGGGTCGTAGCGATCCAGCAGTTCCTGAAGCTGAGCCTTCAGGTCGGCGATGTAGGCGGTGCGGGCGGCCTGCGAGGACATCGTGGTGAGACCGCCCTCGTGGCGGTCGGTCTGCGAAGGGTGGTTCCAGTCGAGGATCGAGTAGTAGAGGCAGAACTTGATGCCACGGCTTTCGCATGCGGCCTTGAGGTCCATCAGCGGGTCGGTCTGAACGCCGTGGTAGTCGTGCAGGTTGAAGCGCTTGGTGCCCGTGGTGTCGGTGAAGCCGGCCACGTCGGAGTCCCACATCGCGAAGCCCTCGTGGTGCTTGGCGGTGATCACGAGGTACTTCATGCCGGCGTTCGCGGCCAGCTCGGCGATGGCGTTGGCGTCGAACTGCGCCGGGTCGAAGTTCTGGGTGACCTGGGTCTGGTAGTTCGCCTTGCTCCACTGCTGGCTGTCGAAGGCCCACTCGCCCTGGCCGAGGTAGGAGTAGGACCCGAAGTGGATGAACATGCCGAACCTGGCCTGGTACCACCAGTCCATCTTCGAGGGGACGGTGTACGCCTGGGCGGCGGTGGGCCACAGGCCCTGCGGCAGACCGAAGGCCGCGATCCCTCCGGCGAGGGCGGCGGCCTTCATCAGAGAGCGTCTGCTGAGGCGAGCTGAGGACATGGTGCGGCTCCGTGTGTCGGGGGGCAGGGCGTGAGGGAGCGGACTGCCGACCGGGGCACGGTCTCTTCGCCGCCCCGGTCAGGAGACATCGGATGGATTTATAGAGGCATGGTGGTGGTCGCGTCTAGGTGTGGGCAAGGCTTGCGACAAAGAGGGCGGAAATAAGGTGCACTTTGTGGGGGTGCTGTATCTGACGCGGAAGGACATGGGAGGGCGGCGTCGCTGATACATCGGACCTATATCGGGTAGGCCTCTCCGCGGTGAGGCGCACGAGCCGCCTGGGGCGGCGCGGGGTGACGGCGCGGCCGGCGCCGGGTCGGCAGGTGCCCAGGTCGCGCTCGCGGAACCGTCCACACTCGATTCCTTCGTCGTGACGCTTGATTCAAGCGTGCGAATGCGTCATGGTGACGGAATCGCAAGCATGGTCGGCTGTTTCAGACGGAGGGGAGGCGCTCGATGGACGACATCGACCGGGCCATCCTGCGGGAGCTCCAGGTCGACGGACGTATCCCGTACGCCGACCTGGGACCCAAGGTCGGATTGTCGCCCTCGGCCGCGAGGCTGCGGTTGCAGCGGCTGATCGACAGCAAGGTCGTCCAGGTCGTCGGGGTGACCGATCCGATGACCATGAGCCGGCAGACGATGGCGCTTCTGGGCGTGGGCATCGGGGGCGACCCCCGTGCGGTGGCCGATGAACTCGCCAGGCACGACGAAGTCGTCTACACGGTCCTGACCTCCGGCCGCTACGACCTGTTCGCCGAGGTCGTGTGCAGCAGCCCCAGCACTCTCCTGGACTTCATCAACGACGTCGTCCGGGCCGTCGACGGCATCGCCTCCGTGGAGAGCTTCCCCTACTTCGCGATCCACACCCACCGCTTCCTGTGGGACGTCGACCAGTGACACCGAAGCCCCGGGCGTCAGCGCCCTGAAACCCGGGTCCGTCCAGCCAGCCGAGGAACCCCGCATGCCGCACGACGAACACCGCGCCGTCGACTTCTTCGCCCACGGCGCCCTTCCGGCACCGCGGGTGACCGCCGATCAGGCCGAGCGCATCGCCGACCGCCACCTCGGCCTCACCGCTCGTGCCACGCCCCTGGGAAGCCAGCAGGACGCCAATTTCCTGCTCCGTGCAGACGACGGGACGGCCCAGGCGATCCTCAAGATCGCCAACCCCGCCTTCGGTCCGGTGGAGATCGACGCCCAGGACACGGCCGCCGATCTGATCGCCGCGGCCCACCCGGAACTGCGCGTCGCGACCGTTCTGCGCCACCCCGACGGCTCCCCGCGCCGCACCACGGTCGACGCCGACGGCGGACCGGCCGTCGCCCGGCTCCTTCGGTTCCTGCCCGGCGGGCCGCTCACGGGTTCCCGTCACCTGTCCCCGGTCACGGTGGCGGCCATGGGCGCCGTCACCGCGAAGGTCAGCAGCGCCCTGCGGGACTTCCGGCACCCCGGCCTCGAGCGGGTGCTCCAGTGGGACCTGCGGCACGCACCCCGTGTCGTCGCCGAGCTCGCCGGCCACATCGGCGAGCCGGACCGGCGCGCCGCCGTCCGCACCGCGACCGCCGACGCCTGGGCCGCGGTGGAGAACCACGCGGCCGCCCTGCCGTCGCAGGCCGTGCACCTGGACCTCACGGACGACAACCTGATCCGCTCCCTCGTCGGACACCCGCCGACGCCCGACGGCATCATCGACTTCGGTGACCTGACGACGAGTTGGGCGGTGAGCGAACTTGCCGTGTCGCTGTCCTCGATGCTCCACCACGACGGCGTCGAACCCCACCACGTGCTGGCCGCCGTCCGGGCCTTCCATGCGGTGCGGCCGCTCTCCGTGCAGGAGGCGGAGGCGCTGTGGCCACTCGTGGTGCTGCGCGCCGCCGTCCTGGTGGCCAGCGGGCATCACCAGGCCGCCGTCGACGAGGACAACGCCTACGCCACGGCCGCCCTCGACCACGAGTGGCTCATCTTCGAGCAGGCCACCCGGCTGCCCCATCAGGTGATGACCCGCCTCGTCAGGGAGGCGATCGGCGCGGCCGGCGTGCCGGCCCGAGCGGACGCGCCCGCGCACGGTCTGCTGCGCGGCGTGACCGCCGCCGACGTCACCTTCCTCGACCTGTCAACCGGCGCGGACTCCATGGATCACGGGGCGTGGCTCGCGGCGGACGCCGAGCGCCGGCCGGCGCTCGCCGCGCTCGCGGACGGAGCCTGCGTGGTCGCCACGCATCACGCGCAGGCACGGCTCACCCGGGCTCCGGCCCTGTCGGCGGAGTCGCCCGCCACGGTGCCCACCGGTGTCGACCTGTGGCTCGGGCAGGCCGTGGTGGCGCAGGCTCCCGCCGGGGGAGAGGTCCTTGCCGCGGCCCCGGGCCGCATCGGGATCGCCTACGGCGCCATGGTGCTGACGCTGTCCTTCCCGGACACGGTCCGGCCGGCGGTCGACGCCGGCTCGACGGTCCGGGCGGGCGAGGACCTCGCCGTTCTGCCCGCCGGAGCAGCGGTCCACGTGGCGCTGACGTCCGCCGACGGCTTCGTCGTGCCGCGCCTGGTCCGTCCCGAGTACGCGGCCGGATGGCTCGCGCTCACAGCCGATCCCGCCCCCCTCCTCGGGCTCCCGGCCGCCGGCCGCGCGGAGCCCGTGGACCTGCTGGAGCGGCGCGGGGCCGTGTTCGCGACGGTACAGGGGCACTACTACGCCGACCCTCCGCGCATCGAACGCGGCTGGCGTCACCACCTGCTGTCCGTCGAGGGCCGTTCGTACCTCGACATCGTGAACAACGTCACCCCGCTGGGGCACGCCCACCCCCGCGTGGAGCAGGCCGTCGCGCGCCAGCTGCGACGGCTCAACACCAACTCGCGGTTCCACTACGCCTCGGTCGTGGAGTTCACCGAACGTCTCGCCGCTCTCCTGCCCGAGCCGCTCGACACGGTGTTCCTGGTCAACTCCGGATCCGAGGCGGTGGACCTCGGCCTGCGCCTCGCCGTCGGAGCCACCGGACACCACGACGTCGTCGCGGTCCGAGAGGCCTACCACGGCTGGACCTACGCATCCGACGCGGTGTCCACGTCGCTCCAGGACAACCCGAACGCCCTGACGACCCGGCCGAGTTGGGTGCACACCGTGGACTCGCCCAACGCGTACCGCGGGCGGCACCGCGGGATGGAGGCCGTGCGCTACGGGCCGGAGGCCGCTGCGGTCATCGATGGGCTGGCCGCGTCGGGCCGCCCGGCCGGGGCCTTCGTCAGCGAGACCTTCTACGGCAACGCCGGGGGAGTGGCGCTGCCCGAGGGCTATCTCGCCGACGTCTACGCGGCCGTCCGCCGCCACGGTGGCCTCGCCGTCGCCGACGAGGTGCAAGTGGGCTACGGCCGTCTGGGGCACTGGTTCTGGGGATTCGAGCAGCAGCAGGTCGTGCCCGACGTGGTCTGTGTGGCCAAGGGCATGGGCAACGGTCACCCACTCGGCGCCGTCATCACGTCCAAGGCGGTCGCCGATCGGTATCGCGACCAGGGGTACTTCTTCTCGTCCACCGGGGGCAGCCCGGTCTCGAGCGTCGTGGGCCTCACCGTCCTGGACGCCCTGCACGACGAGGACCTCCAGGGCAACGCGGTCCGTGCCGGAGGCCGCCTGAAAGGCCGGCTCCAGGCGCTGGCGGAGACCTACGCCGTCATCGGCGCCGTCCACGGCTCGGGCCTGTACCTCGGCCTCGAACTCGTCCGCGACCGCGACACGTTGGAGCCGGCCACACAGGAGACCGCCGAACTGTGCGAGCGCCTCCTCGACCTCGGTGTGGTCGTCCAGCCCACCGGCGACCACCTCAACATCCTGAAGATCAAACCCCCGCTGTGCATCGACGACGACGCCGTCGACTTCTTCGCCGACATGCTGGACCGCGCCTTCAGGGAGCTCGGCCACGACGGCTGACAGCGCCCGGACGCGACTCACGGAGGGCCGGTTGTTCGCCGACGCCAGGTCTGCGCGGCGCTTTCGGGGGCAGACGGCGGTGCGTCGGACTCCATGCCTCGGGCCGACGTGCCGTGCCTACCCGTGGGAGAACTGATGCCGACCGCCGCACCGGAAAGACCGGCCGGGCTTCCTGGCCGCAGACCAGGGGCCGACCGGACCGGCCGCTCGCTCGCGCTGCCGAAGGGCACGGGACGGGCCGCCGCGCGCATCGCGGCACTGACGGTCTGCCAGGGCGCGGTCATGGTGGGATGCGGACTGCTGATCACCGGACCGGCTCGCGGACTGTGGCCGATGACGGTCGAGGACGACGTCAACGAGGGCTTGGAACACGCCCGTACCGGCACCCTCACCACCCTGTCGTTCCTCGGGTCCGAGGCCGGCAACACCCTCACCGTGATCGCCGTCACGGTCCTGGCCTGCGCGGCACTGATCCTGATACCCCGGCTGCCGATGTGGCGTCAGGCGACCTTTCTCGCCGTCGCCGTGTCCCTGCAGTCACTGGTCTTCCTGGTCATCACCGAGGCGGTGGACCGCGACCGGCCCGAGGTGCACCGCCTCGACGCCTCTCCGCCCACCTCCAGTTACACCTCGGGCCACACCGGCGCGGCCACCGCGATCTACGGCGGACTCGCGGTGCTCGCGCTGTCCCGGCTGCGCGGGCCGTGGCGGCGGATCGTCGGCGCTCTGCTGCTGCTCGTTCCGTCGGTGGTCGCGCTCGCCCGTCTCTACCGGGGCATGCACCACCCCACGGACGTCATCGGCGGGCTGGTCAACGGCAGCCTGTCCCTGCTGATCGTCGGCCGCACCCTGCTCACCGGCGCCACCGTGACCGCCGCGGCCGACGCGGGCCCGGCGCCGGCCTCGACGAGCGAGCGAACCAGCCGGAGCGCACCGGACGACCGCCCAGCCGCGGTGATCTTCAACCCCACGGTGACCGGCGAAGCCGAGCGAGAGGCGCTGCGCGGCGTCCTGGACAGACACGGCTATCGCGCACCGGTGTTCATCGCGACCACGGCCGAGGACCCGGGCACCGGTCAGACAGCCGGCGCGCTACGGGACGGCGCGGGTCTCGTCGTGGTCTGCGGTGGTGACGGCACCCTGCGTGCCGCCGCGGACGCGCTGGCCGGCAGCGGGGTACCGCTCGCCGTCGTGCCCTGCGGCACCGGCAATCTGCTGGCCCGCAACCTCGGACTGCCCCTGACCCCCACCGACGCCCTCGACGCCGCGCTGCGCGGCACGCCACACCGCCTCGACCTCGGCCGCATCGAGGGCGACGCCCTCCCCGCCACCCACTTCGCCGCCATGTCCGGGGCGGGTCTCGACGCGGCGATCATGGAACGCACCAACGATCGCGCCAAGTCCCTCCTGGGCTGGCCGGCCTATGTACTGGCCGGCATCGGCACATTGCGCAACCCGCGGATGCGCCTGACCGTCCGGCTCGACGACTCCCCCGCCCTGCGCCGCACGGCCCGTATGGTGCTGGTCGGCAACGTCGGCACCGTGCAGGGCGGCACGACGCTCCTGCCCGCCGCCCGCCCTGACGACGGCCTCCTCGACCTGCTGCTCCTCGACCCGCGGGGCGTGGCCGGCTGGACGCGCGCGCTGACGACGCTGGTGCGCGGTGGCGCGAAGGGGGCCCGGCCGTCCGCCGCGGACACGGCCTCGGCGGAGGCCGGCGACGGCACACCGGTGGAGTTCTTCACCTTCCGGCGGGCCGAACTGACCTTCGACTCCGCGCAGTCCCGAGAGCTCGACGGAGATCCGGTGACGCAGGGCCGGCGGCTCACCGCCGAGGTCAGGCCGGGCGCGCTGACCGTGCTCCTGCCCGCCGGAGGGCGGTGACGTGGGCACCGCGACCAAGGTTCCCGAGACCCGCGACATGAGGGGCGACGAACTCTCCGCGGACGAGGCGCTGGCGGCGTTGCGCCGCTACGGACGCTGGGCCCTGCTGCGCGACTCCTTCGTGCGATTCCGGTACGCCGACGGCTTCACCCATTCCCGCGCGCTCGCCCTGCAGACCGTTCTGTCGGTGATCCCGCTGGCCATCGCGTTCGTCGGTCTGTCCACGACGCTGCACACCGAGAGCATCGGCCGGATCGCCGAACTGACGATCCACCGGATCGCCGAGGGGCCCAGTGCCGAAGTGGTCGACGACGCGCTGAGCCGCAGCCGCCGCACGGCGGGCGACGGCGCGCAGGTCGCGCTGTGGTTCGGTCTGGTCTTCTCGCTGGTCAACACCACCACCGCGATGTGCCAGGTCGAGCGCGGAGCCAACCGTATCTACGGCAACGAACGCGACCGGCCCTTCGGTCAGAAGTACCTGCGCGGTCTCGTGATGTCCGTCACCGCCGGACTGCCCCTCGGACTCGGCTTCGTCGTGATGGTGGCCGGCGGCGACCTCGCCTCCGCGGCGGTGACCGTCTACCGGCTCGACGGAGGCGCCCAGACCGCCTGGCAGATACTGCGATGGCCGTTCGGACTGCTGCTCGCGCTCATCTCGGCCAGCGTGATCTTCCGCCGGGCGCCCCGCCGCAGACAGCCCGGATACACCTGGCTGGCCTTCGGCGCCGCCGTGTACCTGGTGCTGTGGACGACGCTCACCTGGCTGCTGAGCCTGTACCTCGGCATCAGCGGCTCCTTCGACACGGTCTACGGCCCGCTCAGCGCATTCATGTCCCTGCTGCTGTGGGCCTATCTGACCTCCATCGCCCTCTTCCTCGGGCTGGCGTTCGCCGCGCAGCTGGAGGCCGCGCGCGCCCTGCGGTCCGACCCCGTCGAACCCGATCCTGGAGTCTGAATGGCTGTGCGAGCCTCGGTCCTGCGCCTTCGAGACCGTCGCCGGGCGGCCGACCGCAGATTCGGCGTCCGACTCCTCGGGGCGGCCGTCGTGGCCGCCGTCGCCGCGGTGCCCTTCGCCCTGCTGCTGATCCTCGTCGAGGGCCGGTGGACGCCGTTGCGCCGGGTGGACGTGGGCGCCGCCGAGAGACTTCACCGGACGGCCGTGACCCATCCGGCGTGGACCCGGACCCTGCGCTTCCTCTCCGACTGGGTGTGGGACCCCGCCGTGCTGCGGACGGTGGTCGCACTGCTGACGGTCTGGCTGCTGTACCGCAGGGCTTGGCGGCTGGCCGCCTGGTCCGCCGTGACGGCGGTGGCGGGCGGGGTCATCGGACTCGTCGTCAAGACGGTCGTCGAGCGAGCCCGGCCTTCCCTCGAGGATCCGGTGGCGCACGCGCCGGGATTCTCCTTCCCGTCCGGCCACGCGATGACGGCCACCACGTCGTTCGCCGTCCTGCTGCTGGTCCTGCTGCCGCTGGTGCCCCGGGCCTGGCGGCCCCTGTGCTGGTGCTTCGCGGTGGTTTCCGTGCTGGGCGTCGGCTTCACCCGCGTCGCGCTCGGTGTCCACTGGTTCAGCGACGTGGTCGGCGGCTGGCTGCTGGGTCTGGCCGTCGTCGCCCTCACCGCCTGGGCCTTCGAGGCCTGGCGCGCCGATGCCGGCCGGGTACGCACCGAGGTCACCGAGGGACTGGAGCCCGAACTCGTCGACGCCCGCCCCGAGCCCTGACCGACGGGAGAACGGGTTCGGCTGCTTGCTTCCCACCCGCCCCCGTCCGCAGGCCGGGGCCGTGCAGGCCGTTCGCCGTCGTCGTCGCGCGCCGTCCCGCAGCGGTGCCGACGATGTCGGAGGTGTGCCCATCAGGCGATGACGCCTGCCGGTGTCCGGGCACGCGGACGGAGGTACGTGAGCGTGAGACATCGCATCGTCGGCCTTGCCGTTGCGGGTGTGCGGGCGGCGGCTCCGGCCGGCGCGACGGCTCCGGAAACCCCGCCGGGATCCGGGGACGCGGTGCCGCCACTGCCGACGGGCCCGCCCGGGTACGGGGACGCGCCGCCGCCGGGAGAGACCACCCCGCCGCCGGGTTCCGCGCTGGACGGCGAGGCCTGGGCCTGGACCCAGCTGACCAGTGACGACACCCATATCCGCTTTTACGTGGAACAGGGCATCTCGGGCCGGCGCTGCCGGGGCACCGCAGCGCCGGCCCGGGTCCTGCGCCGCGGCGCCCGAGATGGTCCGCGAGGGCGTCCGGTGGGCGGGTGGGTCAGCGGAGTCCGGCGAAGAGGTCACTCTCGGGCGAGGCCGCGCCGGTGGTGTCCTGGACACGCACGAAGGTCTCGACGCCCATCAGCTCGGTGAACTTCTCCTTGCCCATCCTGAGGAAGAAGATGTTCTCGCCCTGGCTGGCGTGTGCGGCCAGCGCATCGTACTTCTGTCCGCCGAACGCGGAGGTGTCCACCCAGGTGGTGATCTCCTCGTCGGGGAGCCCGATCTCGGCCATCGCGGCGGCCTCGGCGGGATCCGGCTCCTGCTGGTCCCCTCCGAACTCGCGCATGACCTCCCCGAACCGCTGCATCATCGAGCGGGGAGCCGTCGTCCAGTACACCTTCGGCGTCGACCCGGTCATCGCGAGCGCCGCCATCGTGATGCGGTTGGCCTGGATGTGGTCGGGGTGACCGTAGAAGCCGTTCTCGTCGTAGGTGACGACCACGTCGGGCTGGTAGCGCCGCAGAAGTTCCGCGAGCCGGGCGGCCCCCTCCTCCACAGGCGTCCGCCAGAACGAGCCGGGGGCGTCGTTGGTCGGCCAGCCCATCATTCCGGAGTCGGCGTAGTCCAGCGTCTCCAGGTGACTGATCTTCAGGACCTCGCAGCTCGCCTCGAGTTCCGCACGCCGCATCAGGGCGACGGCCGCCGGGTCGTGCCCGGGATCGCCCGGCTTGACACCTCCTGGTCCGTCACCGCAACCGCCGTCGGTACATGTCACGAGGACGGTGCGCATGCCCTCCGCCGCGTACCGTGCGAGGACGCCCCCGGTTCCCGTGGCCTCGTCGTCGGGGTGGGCGTGTACGGCCATGAGCGTCAGGGGCCGGTCCGTCATGAAACATCCTCCTGTGTGAGTAAGGCTTCGGTCGGAGTCTGCGGCGGCCCGCTGAGCGGTCGCCCGCACACTCACCACGCTTGGGAAGGCGGTCCAGCGCGAAACGCGACGCAGGTCCCCTCCGTGACCTGGACCGACGTGCGTCGGCATCGGTCCGGGCGTCCTGAGAAACCGCCCGGGGGCCGCGTCCATTCCCTCAGGCGCGAAGCAGATCGCACCCGGGCACGGCGGAGCCGCTCGGTCTCGCGCGTCACCGCACTCCCCACGTCGGTCGCACCCCTTCCGGCTCGCCCCATCGACGCCCCTGCCGTCATGCGTATTGCACCCCGGTAAGGCACCCCGGTGAGGCACGATCGCCCGCATGTCTGCCCTGGGGCGCCGTATCCGGTCTGCGGGCCGGTCACTCGAACGAGGTCTTCGACCTCATGGGCGCCAAGTACCGGCTGTGGGCCCTCCCGGTCTCCGCGCGGGGCGTCCGGCAGGCGGGTTACGAGCAGATGAGGACGGTCGAGTCCTCGCTGGGCGCGGGTGGCCGGCCCTTGCACCGTCGCGGGCTGTTCGACGCGGGACGGCCCGACGCGCCGAGCGCGGAGGCGGGACGCCTGCGGCCGAGGTCCGGCAGACTCATGGACGGTCTGCGGGCGCTCCAGGAGGCAGGTGCCATGACGAAACAGGGCGAGGGCCGTTCGGAGGTGCGCTGGGCGTACGAGGGCATCGCCCCGGCGGCGGTCGGGCTGGTGCTGCTGACGGTGCTGTTCACAGGGGCCTGACCGTCACGAGCGAGGGCGGGTCGTTCGCACGGCACCTCCGCACGGCGGGGCGACGGCCTCACCGCACCGCGGTGAGCGTCGCGTAGACCACGAGGTTGCCCTGGTAGCCCGTGTGCTTGGAGTAGCCGCCTCCGCAGGTGATGACCCGTAGTTCGGCCCGCTCGGAGCCCCCGTACACCTTCTCGCTCGGGAAGCGCTTCTTGTCGTAGACCTCGAGAGCTTCGACGGTGAACACGGCTGTCCGCCGGTCGGCCCGGTCGATCTCCACGGTGTCGCCCTTGGTCAGCGCGCCGAGCTCGTAGAAGACGCCCGGGGCGCCGCCGGGCAGGTCCACGTGGCCCGTGGTGACGGCTGTCCCGTGGGATCCCGGTGCCGTGCCCTCGCTGTACCAGCCGGCGCGGTGGGGAGGGTCGGCGGGCGGGGGTTCGAGCGCCCCCGACGAGTCGAGGTGCAGCTTGGTGACCGGGGCGCTCACGTTGACGGCGGGGATCCGGAGCCAGAGCGGTTCCGCGGGCGGGAGGGGGGTCACGACGGGGTCCGGCGTGGGTGCGGCGGTGCGGTGGACCGTGGCTCCGGGACGTGGCGAGAACGCCTGACCTGCTGAAGGCTGCGGTGGCTGCTCGTCGTGTAGCGCGCCGGCCACCAGCAGGGCCCCTGCCACGAGTGTCCAGGCCAGGAGCCTGCCCGAAGGGATGAACGAGGAGGAGGACGACGGGCAAGAGGAAGCGTCGCCGGTCTGCCTGGGAGCCATCGCGATGGGTTCTTTCCTCGCAGCGGGGGAGAGGGGGCGAGGGAGGCAATGTGCTCGCGGCGGCTCCCGGGTCCTGGGCAGGCTCAGGGAGCCGCCGGGCGCGAGGGAGTGGCCGGGAGCAGGCGGTCAGTCGCTTCTCGGGGTCGCGCGGTGACGCCTGCGCACCAGCACTCCGGCGGCGGCCGCGCCGACCAGCGCCGCGCCCAGGGCGAGTTGCGAGGCTCCCTGCCCGGTGTCTCCGAAACCGGCCTCGACGGCCCCGTCAGGCCGACGTGTCGGGAGCCGGTACGAGTCCGTGATCATGATCCGTGGCGGGCACTTGACCAGGACGGTGTCGGTCGACGTGCCTTCCGGCACCGTGAACTCACCGGTGAGAACACCCTTGGTCTCGCCTCCGAAGAGGTGGAACGCCCCGGCCGTCCCGGACTCGCCCTTGCCGTAGGTCACGTCCGGACCGCATGCGGTGGTGCTCACGGTGACCGTGGAGCCCTCGGCGGTCTGCCGCGAGCGGATGTCGAGACCCGATTCCCCGGCGGCAGCGGCGACCGGAACCTGAAGAGCCAGAATGCCGGCCACCAGGCCGATGCCGATGCCCACACGTGCATTGCCCACAAGAACCCCTTCAGTGAAGCAGCGTCCGGTCTGTTGCACGGCGCCTGAAATGTGCGCACCACCTTCGAGACAACCGACGCTGTGTCACCTCCGCAACGTGACGGATCGACACGGGCCTCGCTCGGACGGGCGTACTCATGGTCAGGGCACGGGTATTCACACAGGTCAGGGATGTGTGAGTCGAATGACGGAGGAACCGTCAGAAGTCGGCGAACAGGCTAACGAACCCGCACCGGAGTGCGCGGGCTCCCTGGTGAGAGGTGCCGTCGTGGTGCCTGGCGGAGAGGGCGTCAGCCCGTTGTCACGCGGAGGCGGAGCGGCGCCCGGGCGCGGGTGCCTGCCTCGGGTGGTCTGCTTCTCGTCGTAGGTCCGCGGGCCGGCCCTCTCAAGGCGGTGGGGGAGGAGGCGCCTTCGGGTCCCGTCCACCTGAGGTCACCTGCGCGGGCCGTGGTGTCACCCGTGCCGGTGATCATCGGCGAGGCGGCCCCGCAGCGGTGCCCGGCGTCGCCATTCTGGGTACATGCGCCGCCCGCTCTCCCTCGCCGTCGTCCTGGCCTGCGTCCTGCTCGTCGGAGGTTGCGTGTCCGTCCCCTCCGTCCCCTCCGCGGCCCCGCCGCCCGTCCCGCGCGTCGACGCGGCCGCCGCGCTCACGCCGTCCGCGCCGCCGGCGACCCAGGCTTCCGCCCGTACCGCCCTCGTCGCCACCACCCCCGTCCACAGGACGGCGAAGCGGCGTACGGACCGCCGTGCCGCACCGCGGCATCCCTCGGACGCCACCGGGCGCGAGCGCTCCCGCGCCATCCCGCACGCGCAGCGGCCGCACGCAGCCGTGCGCTCCGCGCCGACCCGGCCCGCGGCGCCGCGCGCCCGTCATCGCGGCACCGCGCCCACCGTGCCCGACCACCGGCCGACGCGGCCGCACACCGGCCGGCCGGCGTCCACCTACGACCTGCGCACCGTGTGCGGCTGGGCCCGTCAGGCGCCGGCAGCCGCCGGAGCGGCGACCCTCTGCGACTCCTACGTGCGCTGAACCGCCCGGGCGGCCAAGTTCCCTGCACACCGGAGGAGGCGTGTCGACACCGCGACTGCGCGCATTGTCGTGAACCCTGGGGCCCGGGAGGGCGGCCGGCGGTCGGCTGCCCTCTGCCGTGTGCGAGGCCCGGCACCGACGGTCGAACCGTGAGACAGTCGGAGGAGGCGGCGAAACGCGGGCGCGCCGGTCCGAGACGGCGGCCACCGCCCGGCACCGTACGCACACGGTGCGGCAGCGGAGGGATCCGTCATGACCGAGGCGAGTGGAGCGACCCGCGCGGACCAAGCGCTGAAGGCGAAGCACCGGGCCATGTGGGCGCTGGGCGACTACCCCCTCGTGGCCACGGACGTGATCCCCGACCTGGGGCCGGAGCTCATACGGGGAAGCGGTGTGCAGCCCGGCACGCGCGTGCTCGACGTCGCCGCCGGTTCGGGGAACGCCGCCATCCCGGCCGCTCTCGCGGGAGCCGACGTGGTGGCCGTGGACCTGACTCCGGAACTGCTGGAGGCCGGACGGCAGCTCGCTGCCGAGCGTGGCGTCGGACTGGAGTGGCGCGAGGGCGACGCGGAGGCACTGCCGTTCGCGGACGCCGAATTCGACACGGTGGTCTCCTGCGTCGGCGTCATGTTCGCCCCGCACCACCAGCGGGCGGCCGACGAACTCGTCCGCGTGTGCCGGCCGGGCGGCAGCATCGGCCTGGCGAACTGGACCCCGGAAGGGTTCAGCGGGCAGATGTTCGCCGTCATGCGCCCGTACGCGCCCCCGCCTCCGCCCGGAGCACAGCCGCCGCCGCTGTGGGGCGACGAGGATCACGTGCGGTCTCTGTTCGGCGACCGGGTGAGTGCCGTCGACGCCGATCGCCGGCGGCTGCGCGTCGACCGGTTCGCCCGGGCCGAGGAGTTCCGGGAGTTCTTCAAGTCCTGCTACGGCCCGACGCTCGCGGTGTACCGTTCCATCGCCGACGACCCCGACAAGGTGTCCGCCCTCGACGCGGCACTCACCGAACTCGCCGCCCGGCATCTCGCGGACGGGACGATGGAGTGGGAGTACCTGCTGGTCAAGGCCGAGCGGAACACCGGCTGACCAGTCCGTCCGTACCCGCCGTACCGGCGGGGGCGACGGCACGCCGGACGGGAGCCGGGGAAGACGGCGGCAGTGAGCGCCGTGTCGACCGGTCGGAGAGCGTCACTCCTGATCGTGAGCCGTGTAGACCGTCGCGGTCATCGCCGCCGTCACAGGACCCGTGCCGAGCCGGTCCGTCATCTTTTGTGTGACCGAGGCCCTGATGGACTGCGCGTCGTCCCGGGCTTCCAGAGTGGCGCTGACCGGTGTGCCGGTGAGGAACCCGGTGGCCACGGAGCCGGCCGACGCCGCGACGCCGTCCAGCGTGACCTCGTCGGTGGAGCCCAGGGTCAGCCCGGCCGCCGCGAGGTCCGAGGCGACCAGACCCGGATCCGTGTAACCGTGCGGCACGTCTCCGAGGAACGCGGGCGCTCTGCCGGGCATGGTCTCCTCCAGGGCGTCCTGGAAGGCCGCCGCGAACCCGTGCGTGGCCAGCGGGCCCCAACTGTTGAACAAGAACCGTCCCCGCGGGGCCAGGATCCGGCGCACCTCTGCGTAGGCGGCAGGTCGGTCGGGAAAGAACATCACCCCGAACTGGCACACGACCAGGTCGAAGCGGCCGTCCTCGAAGGGCAGTTCCTGGGCGTCCGCCTGCTGCCAGGCGGCGCGCGGCTCGCGTGCCGACCCGGCGGCGACCATCGCTTCGTTGAGGTCGCTGGCCACCACCGAGGCTGTGGGCGCGGCGGTGAGCAGGGCCGAGGTCAACGCCCCGGTCCCTGCGGCGAGCTCCAGAACCGTTCGGGGCTGTAGCGTGGCCGCCCTGGCTGCCAGGTCGGCGGCGAACGGGCGGAAGAAGACCGGCACGAGGTGCCGGTCGTAGGCCTCGGGCATGGACCGTGCCCACCGCCGGTTCGCGTCGTCTGCGTTCACTCGACAGACAGTAGACCCGTGCCGGGCGCGACGGCAGACGGCAGGCGGGCCGCTGCTCCCACTGCCCGGGTCCGTCCTGGACGGTCCGGGACGGACCCGGGCCGGCGCCCCGGGAGGGGCCTGCGCCTCGCGGGGCAGGGGCCGCCGTCGAGGGACGCGGCCCCTGCCCCGCGACGCGGGCTCACACGCGGTCGGCCGCGATCATGACGTACTGGAAGGAGCCGTCCCGGTAGGACTCGATGAACGCCTCCTCGATTCCGGTGACCAGCGACGACGTGGCCCGCAGCTCCCAGTAGGGCAGTGTGTCCGCAGTGAGGTCGACGATGGTGTGCGGCACGAGCCGGTTGTCGGCCATGGCGCGCAGGTACTCGCGGCGCGAGTGGATGTTGCACTCGAAGTGGGCGTTGATCTGGGAGACCCACTTCGACGGCTGACCGTAGCGGGGGTTCCAGCAGCCGGTGATCGTCACGTACCGGCCGCCCACCTTCAGGAAGCGCGAGTGCTCGGCGAACAGGTCATGGAGGTCGACGTACATGGTCGACTCGTTGTTCCACGACGCTGCGATGCTGCCCTTGTCGAAAGGCGTGTCGAGCATGTTGCACACGCGGGAGCGGACGTGGTCCTCGATCCGCAGTTCCCGCGCGCGCCTGTTGCCGAACTCGGCCTGGGTGGTGGACAGGGTGACGCCCTCGACCTTGCAGCCGAAGCGGCGGTGAGCCATGACCATGGACCCGCCACGCCCGCAGCCGGCGTCGACGAGGGTGTCGCCCGGGCCGACGGCCCCGAGGTGGTCCATGAGGAACTCCGCCTGCGCCGATTCGAGCCGGTGCAGTTCCGCGATGAGCTTCTTCTCGTACTCGCTGTGCGCCGGGTCGCCGAGCGCGGCGTGGTCCACGTCCCCGATGCCGTAGTGGTGGTGGTACAGCCCGTCCACGTCACCGAGGCGGAGATTGACCGGTCGTGCCTCCGAGTTCCAGTAGCGGGCGATGTCCTCCTGGTACGCGGTCGCCGGGGCCGGGATCTTCGCGGCGGCGGTCCCGGGGGCGGCGGAGGTCGTCTCAGTCGTCACAGAAAAGTCCGTTCTTTACCAGAAGTCGGGAAGGCTGTATCGGTAGGTGTTGGTGCGGTGCCAGTCGTGGTTGCCGTCGACCCAGGCGGCCACTCCCCGGAGGAAGCGCAGCACCGGGGGCAGCGGGCAGGCCTTCGCGAGGTCGGCCGCGGCGGTCTCGAAGGCGTGCTGGAGTTCGTTGTGGACCTCGACGGCCTTCAGATAGGCGTCGCGCTCGGAGAGCCGCTCGCGTTCCGCGATCACCACCGGCAGGTTCAGGTGGACGCCCGGGCTGTCGAGTTCCTTGGTGTACGAGTAGAGGTCGTTGACAATGGTGGTCGCGTTGCCCGCGAGGGCGATGACCCGCTGCATGTCCGGCCGCGCGTGCAGATCCGCGGGCAGTTCGTAGTCGCCGACGGTGTCGGTGATGGTGGGGCAGGGGCGGAAGTTGTTGAACTGGCGCATCGCCAGGTACTCCCACACCTCCGGGACGTGGCCGGTCTGGGCCCAGGCGGCTTCCGCCAGGTAGCCCATGTGCAGCCGGGCCATGTCGTGCCGGTAGCGGTCGGCCTGCGAGGGTGTGGCCGCGCGGACGAAGTAGCCCATCGCGCTGCGGTACGCCCGGCGGGGGGCGTCCGAGACGAGGGACTCCTGCCACGCCGAGGCGTACTCCGCCGTGGTGTGGAGGTGGTCGAGCGTCGTGTGCGCGAGGAGGAGACGCCCGCCGAGACCGACGGGTGACCCCCCGTGGTCCTCGCAGTAGCAGTCGTCCACCGCGTTCTCGGCCACCATGAGCCGCGTGGCGAGCATCAGGTGGTCGACCGTCGGAGCGTCGGGGTGGCAGGCCACCATGTAGCGGCCGACGGAGAAGCCGTCGAACTGTCCCTCCCATTCCTCGGGATAGAGCTGCACCTCGTCCTCGGCCCAGTGCTTGATCCGGCGGCTGACCTCCTCGACGCGCACGGGATCGGGCTCCGGGACGGAATGGTGGTAGAGCCCGGGGACGGCTCGGCCCGCGGCGGGCGGAGCGGGTGTCGCGGACACCGGTTGCGCAGGCGGGGGTTCGCACCTGGCGGACAGTGCGAGGGAGGACGTGCCCAGTCCGGTGGGGCCGCGCAGGATTCCTTGGAAGGCGATCCCCTGGAGGGCGACCTCCTGGAGGGCGGAACCGGCCGCGGTCGTGTCCGGCGTGTGTCGTGCGGTGGAGGGGGGCGCCGGGGGCGGTGGCGGGTCGGGGGCCGTGACCGGCGGATGCAGTGCTGCCAGAAAGCCGGAGGCGGCCCGCGTGGCCGCAAGGTCGGGGACCACCGGCGCGGGGGCGTCGGGCACGGTCGTGGGCGGGCTCGGTCGCCGCTCGGGCGGGGGTGATCCGAGGGGCCCGGAGTCGGGCATCGTCGGCTCCTTGCTGCGGTGGGGTGGGCGGTCCGTCGTGCTCGGACGTGTCACACGTGGACCTGCGGCGGGCCAGGGCGTCAGGACGTCAGCGCGGCCTGGGGGCGATCTGCACGTTCTCCATCACCCCGAGGGCGTCGGGCAGGAGCACCGCGGCGGAGTAGTAGGTACTGACGAGGTACGAGATGATCGCCTGCTCGTTGATGCCCATGAACCGCACGGAGAGCCCCGGTTCGTACTCGTCCAGCAGCCCTGTCTGCCGCAGACCGATGACGCCCTGGTTCTGCTCGCCGGTGCGCATCGCGATGATGGTGCTGGTCTGCTCCTTGCTGACCGGGATCTTGTTGCAGGGCAGGATGGGGACTCCGCGCCAGGCGGGGACGGATTGCCCGCCGAGGTCGACGTGGTCGGGGTAGAGACCGCAGGCGTTGAAGCCACGTCCGATGGCGGCGATCGTCCTGGGATGGGCGAGGAACAGTTTGGTGCCGCGCCGGCGGCAGAGCAGATCGTCCATGTCGTCAGGGGTCGGCGGCCCGGAGCGGGGTTGGATGCGCTGCTTGAAGTCGACGTTGTGCAGCAGCCCGAACTCGCGGTTGTTGATCAGCTCGTGTTCCTGACGTTCCCGCAACGCCTCGATGGTGAGCCGCAGTTGCTCCTCACTCTGGTTCATCGGACCGTTGTAGAGGTCGGCTACCCGGGTGTGGACCCGCAGCACGGTCTGCGCGACGGAGAGCTCGTACTCGCGAGGCTTCGGCTCGTAGTCGACGAAGGTGCCAGGCAGTTCGGCCTCGCCGACGTGACCGGCCGACAGGGCGATCTCCGCCTCGCCGTGTTTGTTCTGCCGCTGCCGCGCGCGGGAGCTGAACCGGTCGACGTGGGCCCGTAGGTGGGGTGCGCGGTTCTGGACGGCGGTGAAGTCGGCGTGCGAGAGGGTGAGGAGGGTGCCGGAGGTCTGGGCGGTGACCGTGCAGTCGTGACGGGCGTCGGAGTCCGACAGGGCGTTCTCGCCGAAGTGGTCGCCGTCCGCGAGCACCGCGAGGGAGTTCTCTCCTCCGTACGGGCCCTCGGAGGTCTGGATGAGCCGGCCGTGGGCGATCAGGTGGATCCGGTCCGCGGGGTCGCCGCGCTCGACGAGGACCTCGCCCGCCGTGAAATCGCGTTGCGTGCAGCGGTCGGCGAGGACGGTGAGAACGTCCGCGTCCTCGAATCCGCGCAGAAGGGCCAGTTCGCCGAGCTCCCGGGGGATCACCCGGACCGTGGCGCCCTCCTGGACGAACTCGATGCGCCCGTCGCCGAGGGTGTGGCGCAACCGCCGGTTGACCCGGTAGGCGCCGCCTTTGGCCTCGACCCAGGGCAGCATCCGCAGCAGCCAGCGGGAGGTGATCTCCTGCATCTGCGGGGCGGACTTGGTGGTGGTGGCGAGGTTGCGGGCGGCGGCGGTACTCAGGGACTGCTGCGCCGCGGCGGGTGTGGTGTGGGTTTCCGGGACGCTGTCGACGGACATCGGGGACTTTCTCCTTGCACGGCAGGCCGTCCGGCGCACACGCGTGCGTCGGCCGGGAGACAGGGAGGGTGGGCAACGAGCGGGCAGGATCACGGGTATCCGTCCACCTGCAGAAAGCTAGCCGCTGAACCGGCCGCATTCAGAGGTGAGACGGGATGCTTACCTCGAAGCGGTGACAATCAGTTGAATGCGGTTTATCGGCCCGCAACGTGTCATCGCCTCTCCGGGCAGCCGGGCAGCCGGGCAGCCGGGCAGCCGGGCAGCCGGCGTGTAAGACCGTGTGCGGCGCGAGTTCGCCCGAAGGACGCCGGGCAGGCTGAGGCCGATCCCTTCGAGCGTGGGAACCCGTGGACGTCACGCACCGAGGGAACGTCCTGCGGTGAAGGGGCGTACTCATGTCTCATCGGCGGGGCGGGGCGGGGTGGTGCGGCGGCGGCCATCGGCCTCACGAAGCCCTGTCCGCCCGGCACGCGGAAGGTCGTCACTGCCGGAGGCGTTGACTCAACCTCCCGCCGCAGCGATGCGCGGTCACCGAAGGTCTCCTGGACGAGCAGGTCGGCCTGCCGACCCAACGGTCTGCTTCACGTCCCAGGGGCGCGGCGCGCGGAGGCCGCGGTCGTCGCCGGGGTGAGCACCGAGCGGTACCGGCGGCCGGAGAAGGGGCACATCGCCGACGCGTCCGGCCAGGCTGCGCCCACCGACGGGGCTCGACTCCGGGTTGCGCACGAGCGGAGAAGGAACAGGCGGAACGGCCCGGCACCCGTGGTGCGAGGGCGGCGGACGCCCGGCCCGGCAGCGGCGGTCCCGCGGGCGGAGTCGCTCGCTGGTGCAACCGCCCGTCACGGGCGTCCGAGGCGCGTCGCGGTCGCGGAACCTCAGGCGATGGGCTCCCAGACGAACCCGTCGGGGTCGGTGAAGGGCCCGGCGTCGCTGCCGATCGCGAGCCGGGACGAGCCCGTCCCCTCCGGCGGTACGCCGGCGACCTTGGCCAGGCCGCGACGCCCGTACAGCGACAGTTTGACGGGGCTCGACGAGGCGTCGAACTCGACGTACTTGCTGCCGAAGCTCTTCGCCACCTTGAGACCGCGCTCGACGTAGAACTGCTTGCTCGCGGCCATGTCCGTCACGCCCAGCAGTACGACGATCTCGTCGATCTGCCGGCTGTCCGGGCCGGTGTCCTTCTTCGAGGAGCTCGCGATCTGCCAGACGGTTCCGTCCGGGGCCTGGAGGACGCCGCCGTAGCCCCACAACGACTTCTTGGCGGGCTTCAGCGCCGTGGCGCCGGCGTCGAGCGCGGTGGCGAAGAGGCTGTTGACGATCGACGGCTGGGACACCACGAGCGAGACCGTGAACCAGCGGAAGCCGGAGGTCGGCTCCTCCGACACCCGCAGGCGTACCTCTTTGCCCAGGCCGAAGCCCTGCGAGTAGAAGCGCTCGGCGGCCGCGGGGTCGGCCACTTCCAGGGTGATGAAGTCGATGGAGGTCATGTCCTTCACGCTAGGCGTCCTCCGCGGCCGTTGCTTCTCGAATCCTGACCGATGTCGTCGGCCGACCCGCCGCACCGGTGACGGCCCGGCTGATGGCGCTCCCGGCAGCCCGGCCGCCCGGCAGAACGGCCACCGCCGTGGTCGGGCTGCCACTCCCGTCTCCCCTCGACCCGCTCCGGCTCACCTCGGCCCCTGGCCGCGCCGTGCCGCTGCAAGCGCAGGTGCGAAGCGGGGCGCACGTCAACCGGGCGAGCGGGGCGGGCGGAACGGCATGGTGGGCGGGCCCGAAGGGGCCGCGCCCGGAGACCGGTCGCCCGGCGCCAGGCAGAAGAGACCATGGACGCCCGCAGCCCCCGTCGAGGCTCCCAGGTCACCGTGACCGCCGACGCGGACCGCGGGGCCGGAAATCGGGCCGGGGTGGGTATGTGGCCGGCCCAGGGGAAGGCGGCGCGGGGCGTCAGCGGGGCGGGACGGGGAACAGCATGCAACTGCTGGTGGCGTGGGCCAGCAGCCGGTCCTCGGAGTCGCGCAGCTCCGCCTGGGCGAGCGCGGTGCGGCGACCGCTGTGCAGGACGGTGCCGATGGCGCGGATCTTGCCGGTGTCGACGGTGACCGGACGCAGGAACTTCAAGGTCAGGTCGAGCGACGTGTAGCCCGTGCCCTGGGGCAGCACGGACTGGACGGCGCAGCCGGCCGCCGAGTCGAGGAGCGTGGCGAAGACGCCGCCGTGGACGCTGCCGATCGGGTTGTAGTGCTCCTCGCCCGGCACCAGCACGAAGACCGCCCGGCCGTGCTCGACCTCCTCCAGGGTGAAGCCCAGGGTGGCGGCGACGGGTGGGGCGGGCAGCCGTCCGGCCACGATCTCGCGGAGGAAGTCGAGGCCGCTGTGATCTCCGACGGCTCCGGCCGAGAGGGCCGGGTCCGACCACTCGAACGTACGTGACCTGCGCATTCCCACTCCCTGGCATGGCTGACTTCTGTAGGTGAAGTTAGCTCTGCGATCCTCTGGCTGTCAATGACGAAGCCAGCCTAGGATGGGCGCATGAGGTGGCTGGAGACGAGCGCTGAGAACTGCACGGTCCATCGCACTCTGGACCTGATCGGCGAGAAGTGGTCGTTGTTGCTGGTTCGGGACGCCATGAACGGCGTCCGGCGCTTCGACGACTTCCGGCGGCACATCGGACTGTCCGAGGCCGTCCTCGCGGACCGGCTGCGCAAGCTGGTGGCGGCCGGGATCCTGGAGACAGTCGCCTACCGTGAGCAGGGCCGTCGTGCCCGGCACGAGTACCGGCTCACCCGCAAGGGCTGGGATCTGTGGCCCGCGATGATCGCCCTCAAACAGTGGGGCGACCAGTACACGGCGGACCCGGAAGGGCCGCCCCTGGAGGTTCGCCATGCGGACTGCGGTGAGCCGCTGCGCGCGACGGTCGTCTGCGCCGAGGGGCACGGCCCGTTGAGTCCGCCGCAAGCCCGTACGCGCCCGGGCCCCTCGGCGCTGCCCCTCGGCTGACAGGCCCGGCGCCGCTCGTGAGGTCGGAGGCGCCCGCGCGCAGCCTCCGGCCGGTGGCTACAAGCCCCGGGCGGCCGCCCGGGCCCCCGATCCGGTCTGCTGTCGCCGGCCACCGGGCAACAGGGGTGCCCCGGGCAACAGGCATGCCCCGCGCAACAGGGGTGCCCCGCGCCGTGAGCGCGTGGGCGCGACCTCACTGCGCCGGTTTCCTCCTGAAGCCGGGGCCGGGCACGCTCTCGATGTCCTCGGGCCGGACGGGTTGGTCCTCTCCGCAGCGGATCTGGGCGTGTACGGGCGAGCCGCATCCGCGGTCCCGTGCCTCGACGGCCGGGCCCTCCGGGTTTGCTGAACGCGCTGAGTCGCAGGATCCGCAAGAAGGCGGCGTCGCTGGGTGTGCGTTACCAGTTCTTCTTCATGCGGGCCGACGGCGCCCGGCTGGGCACGCTCGGAGCCCTCTACGACGACGGGGTGCTCCGCCCGGTCGTCGACCGGATCTTCCCGTTCGACCGGATGCTGGAGGCGATGGCGTACGTCGAGCAGGGCCGCACCGGCGCCGGCAAGGTCGTGGTGTCGATGATGCCGAGGCCTTCCTCGACGTGAAGGCTCTTCGAGGTCGGCCTGAGCATCGCCCGGCTCGGTGAGCGGGACTCACGAGAAGGCCGGGAGCGTAGCGCGGTGTCAGCCGGTCGCGCTGCCCGCGACCCACTCGCTCCACGGCATGTTCCAGTCGCTGAGGCCGTTGTCCGGGGCGAGCCTGGTCTTGTCCTTGGAGTTCTTGACGATCACGACGTCACCGGTCAGCGAGTGGTCGAAGAACCACGCGGCGGGCTGCCTGTCGTTGCCGCCACCCCTGACGTCCCTCAGCCCCACGCAGCCGTGGCTGGTGTTGACCTTGCCGAAGACCGAGTCGGCGCCCCAGTAGTTGCCGTGGATGAACGTGCCCGAGTCGGTGAGACGCATGGCGTGCGGCACGGCCTTGATGTCGTACGAGGGCTTGCCGTTCTTCTCGTTGAGGCCGACGCTCGCACCGTTCATGTGGATGTGGCTGTACTTCTCGGAGATCACCATCTGACCGTTGTACGTCGGGTGCTCGGCGCTGCCTGACGAGATCGGGATGGTTCTGATCGTCTTGCCGTTCCTGACGACGGTCATCTGCTTCGTCTTCGCGTCGACGGTGCTGACCTGGCTGCGGCCGATCGTGAACGTGACCGTCTTCTGGATGCCGTCCCTGGTGAGCGTGACGGTGACGGTGGAGCCGGGGTTCCAGTAGGTCTCCGGGCGGAAGTCGAGGCGGTGGTCGCCGAACCAGTGGCCGACGACCTGCTGGCCGCTGCTGGAGCTGATCTGGATCTCCGACTGCACGGCGGCCCGGTCGTCGACCGCCCTGTCGAAGGTGACCGACACCGGCATGCCCACGCCGACGGTCGAGCCGTCCTCGGGGGAGAGGTGCCCGATGAAGTCGTTGGCCGGGGAGACCGTGGTGATCGTGGCGTTATTGCTGGCGGAGCGGCCCTTGGCGTCCTGTGCCTCTGCGGCGATCTGATACTCGGTGGCACGCTTCAGCGGGCCGTCCGGCTTCCAGGACGTGCGGTCCGCGGACACGGTGCCCGGGACCTCGGCCCCGGTCGCGACGGCGGTCATGGTCACCTTGGTGAGCGTGCCCTTGCCGACGGTGACACCGACCGGGTCGTCGACGCCGACGTGGTGACTGCCTTGCCCGGGCGTGATCTCTATGCGGGCCTCGGAGGCTTCCACGGCGCCCTGCTTCGCCGGTGTCTGTGCTGGTGCCGGTGTCTTCGCCTGCGCCTGTGCAGGTGATGTGGCGTGGTTCCCGGCGTCGTCGGTGCCGGTGGCAGCGATGCTTGTACCGCCGAGGGCCGTGACCGCGAGCACGCCGCCAAGAACGCCGGTCGTAGCCACCAGTCCGGTGCGTCGTTTCCTCAGCATGATCAAACACATCTCCCATGGCACTGTCTCTGCGTCTGCGCTGATCACCCAAGAGGCGCAACCAGCCTTGAGACTACTTATAGACATGGCTATGTCCATAAATGGGTAAATTGTGGCGAAGGCCACGCCATGGCTCATTCAGGCCCGTGACGGCTGAGCGCCCGGTCGTGGACCGACTGCCGCTTCCCCCTGCGTCGGCTCTCCGCCCTGGGCGGCAGGAGGCTGACGATCCGAGACGGCCCGTCCCTCTCGGGTCGCGGCCGTCGTACCCCCGGCGCTTCAGCTGTTCCCGGCGGACCCGTGCGCGTCCTGCGCGTCGGCGGCGGCGACGGCTGCGTCGCGCAGTGCGTCCAACAGGCCATGCAGGGCGGGCTGTTCGAGGGCGATCTCCCGGACGGCCGCCGAGATCACCCGGACCGGCTCAGGGTTGCGGACCTGGCGTACGACGACGCCGGGGTGCTGGTTGCGCAGCCCGAGCCGCGGCATCAGGGCGACGCCGAGACCTGCCGCGACGAAGCCCTGCGCGGTGGCGTAGTCCTCGCTCTGGATGACGAAGTCGGGGCTGAAGCCGGCCGCCGCGCAGGAGTCGATGACCGGTTCGAGGCAGGGACCGGGGGGCTCGCTGCCGACCCACTGCTCTCCGGCCAGCTCGTGCAGGTCGACGACTTCGTTGCCCGCAAGCGGGTGGCCGTGGGGCAGTACGGCCGCGTACGGATCGTCGAGGAGGTGGACGAGCCGGAAGCCGTCGCCGGCGCGGTCCCGCGACTGCACCACCACCGCCAGATCGGCCCGGCCCTCCGCCACTTCCTGGAACGGGTCCTGCGGGTCGGTCAGCCGGAGGTCGACACGGACACCGGGGTGCTCGGCGCGCAGCGCGGCCAGGGCGGGCGCCACCAGTGTCGAGCCCGCCGTGGCGAAGTATCGGACCGACAGCCGGCCGGTGCGTCCCGCGCGGAGGTCGGCGAGCGCGGTCTCCGCCTGGGCGACCGCCGCACTGATCAACGCCGCGTGCTCGGTGAGCAGCAACCCGGCCGCCGTGGGGCGCACCCCGCGGCCGACCCGCTCCAGCAGCGCCGTACCGGCCTGCTTCTCCAGCGCCGCCACCTGCTGACTGACGGCGGACGGGGTGTAGCCGAGGTGTGCCGCGGCGGCGGTGACCGTGCCACTGGTGACCACCGCGCGCAGGACCAGCAGTCGCCTCACATCAAGCATGTAGCACAGCTTAACAGTATGGGTAGAACCATTTGCTTGTCCTCAAAGCTTGGCTGAGGCACCTTCATTGGCAGGGATCACGCAGGCCGGCACGAGAACGACCACCGGTTCACCGGACCGAAGAGACGGAAGAGGAGGAGGCACCATGAACGACGGCAGTGGGGCGAGGAGTCTGTGGGGCGGATTGCGGGTGGCCGTGCTCGCCCTGCTCTGGGGCTCGACCTTCCTCTGGACCGAGCTGGCGCTGCGCGGGCTCTCCCCGTTCCAGGTCACGTTCACGCGCTGCGCCCTCGGCGCGCTCGTCCTCGTCGTCGCCTGCCGCGCATCGGGGCACCGGCTGCCGAAGGGAGCCGCCGTCTGGCGGCACCTCGTCATCGCGGCCTTCTTCTGCAACGCCCTGCCGTTCGCCCTGTTCAGCCTGGGCCAGCAGAGCGTGGACTCCGGGCTTGCGGGCGCCCTGAACGCGACGACCCCGCTCTGGTCGATCGCCCTCGGTCTGGCCCTCGGCTCCGAGCGCGGGCTGCGGCCCGTCCGGCTGGCGGGTCTCCTGCTCGGCTTCACCGGCACGATCGTCATCTTCGCCCCCTGGCAGACGGCCGCGGCCGACGGCTGGGGCGCCCTCGCCATCCTGGGCGCGGCCGCGAGCTACGCCGTGGCGTTCACGTACATGGGCCGCACCCTGGTCCGCAGGGGAACCCCCACGATCTCGCTGTCCGCCGCCCAGCTCGTCGCCGCGAGCGGACTGAGCACTCTCGCGGTGCCCATCGGCGGTCTGCAGTCCATCGATCCCGGCCCGACGGTTCTGGTCGCGGCCGTCGTCCTCAGCGTCTGTTGCACGGCCATCACCTTCCACCTCACCTACCGGATCATCAACGACGAGGGTGCGACCAACGCCGCGGTCGTCGGATATCTGCTGCCGGTCGTGTCCGTGCTGCTGGGCGCGGTCGTCCTGGGCGAGGACCCGAGCGTACGGGTGGTGCTGGGAATGGTCGTGGTGCTGGCGGGAGTGGGGATGACGCGGAGGCAGGGGACGGCGGCGACCGCTCAGGAGGCGACTGCTCACGAGGTGACCGCTCAGGAGGCGGCCGCGCCCCGACCCGACCCGGAGGACCACCCGACCGACGCTCAGCGCCCCCTCTCGGTGAACCGCCGATGACCTCGGGTGCGCCCGGCCGACCGCGATGGCGCCAAAGGCCTGCCGCGGGTGCGACCCGCCTGAGAGGATGGCAGAAACCCTCACAGGAACGGAGAGTGGAGCGTGCTCCTGCTCATACTGTCGGTCGTCTTTCTGCTCCTCGTCGGCGGCTGCGTCTGCGTCTACTGGGAGGCCCGGGGTGACGCCCCCCGCTGGGCACGTGGCGTGGCGAAGGCGACGCTGATCGGCAGTGAACTGGCGCGCAGCGCGCGCCGGAGCTCCCGCTCCCGGCAGAGCGCCGGAGACGACTAGGGCCTGTTCTGAGTTGAGATCACGGGATCGGTCATTCCCGCTTCAGGAGGGTGCTGGCTGCGGTAGACCGGTCGCGTGACTCGTGGTGATCTGACCGATGCCGAGTGGGAGTTGATCGAGCCGCACCTGCCGCTGGGGGCGTTCGGACCGATTCCTGACCTGCGCAGCTACTTCAACGTGGTGATGTGGCGGTTCCGTACCGGCAGCCCCTGGCGGGATGTGCCGGAGAGCTACGGCTCCTGGTCGACGATCTATGACCGGTTCCGGACGTGGGCGCGTGACGAAGTCTTCCAGACCCTCATGGAAGCGGTGATCGCCGAGGCAGCGGCCCGCGACGACGTCGATCTCAGCCTGGTCAGCGTGGACTCGACCGTTGCCCGCGCGCATCACCACGCGGCGGGCATGGTCGTCGCCCCGGAGCTCCTTGAGGACTTGGAGAAGGCCGTGGCGGAGGAAAGGGGCTGCGGCAAAGGGGCAAAACGACGCCGTAGGCGAGGGGTCCGCGAACAGGGAGGATCCCGAGCGGGAACAGCGCCGCGCCGTGCACCGACGCCGCAGGGCCCGACTACGGGCCGCCGAGCTGGGCCGCTCCCGGGGCGGGCTCACCAGCAAGGTCCACCTCGCCGTCGAGCGGCGCTGCCGCCCGCTGTCCATCATCCTCACCCCCGGGCAGGCCGCGGACAGCCCGCGCTTCATCCCGGTCCTCAAGAAGATCAAGGTGCGCGGTCCCCTCGGCCGCCCCAGGACCCGGCCGGACGCAGCGGCCGGCGACAAGGCGTACTCCTCCCGTGCCAACCGCGCCCACCTGCGCAGACGCAACATCAAGGCGGTGATCCCGGAAAAGACCGACCAGGCCGCCAACCGCAAGAAGAAGGGACGCTCCGGCGGCCGCCCTGTCAGCCATGACGCCACGCTGTACAAAGATCGCAACACAGTCGAGCGCGCCATCAACAAGTTCAAGGAATGGCGGGGGCTGGCCACCCGCTATGACAAGACACCCGAGAGCTACGCCGCAGGACTCCACCTGCGCGGGTCCATCCTCTGGTTACGTAGCCTTCCAGCCCTCCCGTGACCTCCACTCAGAACTTGGCCCTAGCCGGAGTGCGAGCCGCGGGTCCGGCGCAGTCGGCGAGTCACCGGATCAACTCGGATCGCACTGCCGCGAAAGCCTCGTCCAGATGGTCGGCCAGCGACCCACGGCGTTCCAGGCAGCTCCAGATCTCGATGGCCAGGGGCAGTGTGCCGACTCCGGCCATGGCGACCAGCCGGAGTGCCTGCTGCCGTTCAGGGTCCGGCCAGCGTTCGGCCAGGGCCTCGGTGATGATCCGCTCCTGGCGCTCATAGTCGGAGTGCTTGCGGGCGGGAAGGGCCTCCGTCGACCGCATCAGCCGGTCGAGTGCTACCGGCCCGGCCGCTCGGGCTCCATCCGGAAGCAGACGAAGCGGGTCTTGGCGGCGGCCGTGCGCAGCTCGTCGTCGGTGGGCTGCCGGTCGCCTGGGAGGCCGAGCATCAGCCCCTTGGCGGCCTTGGGCCCTTTGCGCCGGCCGAACTCACCCAGCAGGGCGGCGACTTTCTCAGGGTCCTCGACGACCGTCGGGACGGCGCCGTGGTCCTGGCCCCGGATGCGCAGCCGGACGGCGGACCCTTCGCGCATGCTGGGGATCCAGCCGAGCTGGGAGGACAAGGCGAGCACCGTGCCGGGATCCCAGTCGAAGTAGCCGATGGGGACCGTGAATTCGCGGCCCGTCCTGTGCCCCTTGTACGTGAGCAGCATCAGGCGCCCGCTCAGCGGCTTGTGGAAGCGGGAGGCGAGCAGCGGCCGTACGACCTTGTTGGCGGCTCGGAAGAACTTCACCAAGGGTGGCCTGGCCGTGTTCGCCGCGGGCGTGCCGGAGGTGCTCACCAGATGCCGCCGGGGACGGTGTGGACGATCTCGGCCTGGTCGCGCTTGGTGTACGCGTCCCAGTAGTGCTCGGCGATGGTCTCGGGCTCGGTGCCGGGACCGCTGCCGATGAACACCCCGATCGCCACGTGCGCGGCGTGCACCCCGTGCTCGGCGAGGTCGATGCCCAGGGCCATGGCGTAGTTGCGCAGGGCCGCCGCCGCGACGCCGATGCTGCCGAACGCGCCGCCGAGCGGCCGGACCGAGGATGCGCCGGTGGAGAACAGCAGGGTGCCACTGCCGCGTTCGAGCATGGCGGGCAGCACCTGGCGGACCGCGGCAACCGCTCCGTACAGGTAGTAGTCGAGCTGCTTGTGGAGGTCCTGCGCCGTGGCGTCGACGGCGGCGGCGCCGTCGAACGTGGGGTCGGCGGGCGAGTACTCCAGTACGTCGACGGCCCCGAACCGGTCGGCGACCGCGGCGAGCGCCGACTGCAGCGAGTCGGGACGCGTCACGTCCGCGGCGAAGCCCGCGGCCTCGATGCCCTCCTCGGCGAGCCGCGCGGCGAGCGCGTCGAGCTTGTCCTGGGTCCGGGAGACCAGGGCGACCTGGAAACCCTCCCTTCCGAAGCGGCGGGCGATGGACAGGCCCAGGCCGGGGCCTGCCCCGATGACGGCGATGACGGGCATGGGTGGTGCTCCTGTGGTCGGACGGCCTGAATGGATGAGGCGCACCTCCCGCCACGACAGCGGTCAGGACTGAAAATCGAGGGCAGCCTCATGTTCTTGGATCGTAGCAGAGAAAATGAGGCATCCCTCCGGTTGGTAGCCTGAGTGACATGGCCATCGACCGTCCGTCCGCCTCCGCCGGGAACCCGGCCCCCGACCGCCCCCTGCGGCGCGACGCGCAGCGCAATCGCGAGGCCCTGCTCACCGCGGCCCGCTCCTGCTTCGCCGAGCAGGGCATGGAGGCACCCCTGGAGCAGGTGGCAAAGCGGGCCGGGGTGGCCATCGGCACGCTGTACCGGCACTTCCCCACCCGGCTGGACCTGGTGCAGGCAACCTTCGCCGGGAAGCTGGCCGTCTGGCGGGAGGCCGCCGAGAAGGCCGTCACCATGGATGACGCCTGGGCGGGGCTGTGCCACTTCCTGGAGACCATGTGCGAACTTCAGTCACAGGACCGGGGGTTCAACGACTTGGCCTCCATACGGCTGCCGGAGAGCGCCTGCCTGGCGGGCGCCCAGACCCGCATCCGCGAACTCGGTGTACACATCGTCGAGCGTGCGCAGGAGCAGGGCAGCCTGCGCCCCGACCTCACCCCCGAGGACCTTGCCTTCGTCATCTGGTCGCACAGCCGCGTCACCGAGGCCACCCACGCCATCGCCCCGGACGCCTGGCGCCGCCACCTTTACCTTCTGCTCGACGGCTTCCGAACCGACCGCGCCCACCCGCTACCGGCGCCGCCGCTCACCGAGGAGCAGCTGTACCGCGCCATGATCAGCCTCGGCGGAAACGGGGCCTGCGGCGCCTGACCGTCGAGACGCGCGTTGTCTCAAGACGCCGCGGGGAGCCCCTTCCCGGCGACCAGGCCGAGCCGGTACGCCTCCGTCCCCGCGACGCAGAGTTCGCGGAGGCATTCGGTGACTCCGCGTGCACCGGCGACACGGCGTGCGCCTCGAAGGCTGCCTCAGGGCTGGCCACTCGCTATGACAAGACACCCGAGAGCTATGCCGCAGGACTCCACCTGCGCGGGTCCATCCTCTGGTTACGCAGCCTTCCAGCCCTCCCGTGACCTCAACTCAGAACAGGCCCTAGGGCCGGGGAGGCTTCACCGAGTGCAGTGCGGAGCGAGGGGCAATGGCGTGATCTGCCGGAGCGTTTCGGACCGCGCAAGACGGTCTGTGAACGGCACCGGCTGTGGTCGGCCGACAAGAACGGAACACCGTCGAGCGGGCCGTCAACAGCTCGTACTGTCCCGAGCCGTGGCTACCCGCTGAACCTCCCGCAGCATGCGCCGAGTGAGAGGTAGGCGCCGCCGCGGTTGCGTTCGGTGAGCACCCCCAGCGAGCGGCGCGGCTCCTTCCGCGCTGCGACTGCCTCGGCGTGACACGGCCGTTCCCCGGCGGGAAGACGCCCAGGTCCTGTGCACTGTCCGGACCCTCGGCATGAGCGCCGCTCGCGGCGGACCACGGGTGATCGCCGGTAGGCTGCGGTGGTGCGCACGGTCGAGGTTTTGCTGGACGAGGCGACGGATGCGGCCGTACGGGAGGCGTGGCGGCGGCTCGCGGATGCGGGCCTGCCCAGTCAGGCGCGCCACCGCTCTCCGACCAACAGCCCGCATCTCACGCTGGCTTCGTGCGGGGAGTTGACTGCCTCGATTCGCTGGGAGCTCGCCGACGTGGCGGCCGCTCTGCCGCTGGCCGTGAGGTTCACCGGTGTGGTCCGTTTCGAGCGGCCCACATCGGTGCTGGCCTGGGCGTTGGACCTCGACAGTGCACTGGCCGCCCTGCACCGCCGGGTGTGGGAGGCGGTCGCCTCGGACAGCCGGACCGAAGCCCTCAACCCCTTCCACGAGCCCGGACGCTGGAGCCCGCACGTCACCCTCGGACGGACCCGGCGGGCCGGGGCCTTCGCCGACCGGCGGATCCCCGAGCTGCTGCCGACACCGCCGTTGTCGGTCAGGCTCACCACCTTGCGCAGCTACGACACCGAGACCGGCGCCCTGGAAGTGCTCGAGCCTCGTTCCTGACGACGGCCGCTTCGTCGTCGTCGGGGGCGAGGCCGGCCGCACTGCACCGGCTGCTCGGCGAGGTCTCCCATGCCCTCACGCTCAGGTCAGCGCGCCGGGCCGATGGGGCAGGCACGACCGCTCAGGGACAGTCGTACGTGAGGTCGGCGGCGACCGTGCGGTCGACGGGGGAGAGCAGATGCAGTTCGGCCCGGGCCGCGTAGTGACTCCTGCCCTGGAAGGTCCACAGCAGGTGCAGGCGTGCCTGACGCTGGCCCGCGACCACCACTTCCCGCAGGACACCCGAGGCCGTCCCGTCGCTTCGGACCCAGCGGTACGAGAGCGTGCCCGGTCGGCCGTTGGTGGCGACGAGGCCGACGACGTCCGCCGTGTCGTCGCACGCCACGACCGTCGGCCGTGCCACGACCTGCACCGCGCCCGCTTCGAGGGACGGGCCGAGGCGCTGCCGGGCGAGGAATGCGATGACGCCGATCAACACCAGTGCAGGCAGGGCATGTCTGCGCAGACGCCGCCGCGGGGGCGCGGGACGAGTCGGGACCGAAGGCAGGGTCCGGTGGGTGCGCTCGGCGACGGCTGCGGTCACGCCCGGGCCGAAGCGCAGCATGGTGCCTTCGACGCGATCCGGTGCGGGTGTCGGCGTCACCGGAGTCTCGGTGAAGGGCGACGCGACGAGGGTCGTGTCCGCGTCGGGCGGCCGCTGGATCCAGTGACTCGCCAGCACGGTGGCGCTGTACTCGGCGTCTTCCGGGCCGGGCTCGACGCTCGGGGCGTGCTCGGTGACGCCGCCGAGCACCTGGGTCGGCTCGCTGTCCCCGGCGGGGACCGGGGTGCGGTCGTGGTGAGCGGTCATCGGATCTCACACTGCCTCGTCAGAAGTTGTTGCGAGGCGCCGCCGTCGGCGGAGGCGGGGGTCGTGGTCGCCCCTACGGCCCAGTAACAGCCGGTGCCCCGAAAGGTGTGGTCGACGGCGAGGGTGTACTGGGTGGATCCGCTGCGCGCGAAGGACTGGGACGCCCCGTCCGGTGTGCCGAGTCCGCGGCCGCCGGCGCTCGTGTACCACGAGATGTTGATGGACAGCGGGCCGGTTCCGTCCGTCGTGACGGTGAGGGTCGCCGTGGCGGTCGTCGCACCCGTCTGCCGGAAACCCGTCACCGTGACGTCCTTCACGGCGGGAGCCGACGGCGGGCTCGGGGAGGCGGTCGTCGGCGTGGCCCCGGTGGTCGGACCGCTGGAGGTCGCCTCCTCGGTGGGAGCCGCGGTGGCGGACGCCGGGGGTTCGCCGGGGCCGGCGGTCACCGGGGCCGAGACCGAAGCCGAGGCTGACGCCGACGGGCCGGGTGACGCGCTGGACGATGCGGTGGACGACGGGGACTCGAAGGCGTCGGCCGACGCGGTGGGCGCGGCGGAGACCCCCGGCCCCGCGGCGGCCTGGGCACTGCTGGTGGCCAGGGCCTGCGCCGCCTCTTGCGGCTCCGCTTCCGGAGCGTGCTGCAGGTTGTAGGTCAGGAGGACGCCCAGGAGCACGGCCGCAGCGGAGACGAGTATCCCCGCACGGCCGGGCAGCCATGACCGTGCCCCGCCGGGGTGCGCTTCGCCGCCCAGGACCGTGCGTGCGGTGTCCGTCGTGCCGCTCGGCGGGGCACTGCGTGCCGACGGCAGCAGCAACGGCACCAGTGCCACCAGCGCGGCGAGCCGGCCGCGCCCGCGCTCTTCCCAGTCGGACCCGTAGGCGGCGCCGGCGGCCGCCTCCAGTTCCGCGACGAACGCCTCGGCGTGTGCCGGACGTTCCAGCGGATCCTTCGCGAGGCCGCGTCGCACCAGGTCCCGCACCGCCTCGGGTGCCTCGTCGGCGGGGATCGGCCCGTCGACGTGCTGCAGGGCGAGTTCGGCGAGATTGTCACCGGTGTACGGCCGGTGGCTCGTCAGGCACTCGAAGAAGGTGGCCGTGGCCGCGTAGACGTCGGCGGCGGGGGAGACGGGGGAGCCGGTCCACTGCTCCGGGGCCATGTAGGAGGGGGTTCCGGCTGCGCCGGCGCTGGCGCCGACGTCCACGGCTATCCCGAAGTCGACGAGCCTGGACGATCCGTCCGGCACGACCAGGACGTTCTCGGGCTTGTAGTCGCGATGGACGACCCCGACGCGATGCGCGTCGGCCAGACCGAGCAGCGAGCCCTTGAGGACCACCAGGGCGGCCTCGGGCTCGAGCGGGGCCGCCCTGGTCAGCAGGGTTCGCAACGACACGCCGTCCACCAGCTCCATCACGATGGCGGCGCCGTCCGGACTCTCCACGTACTCGTACAGGTCGGCGACGTAAGGGCTCTCCAGCCCGCCGAGCAGCCGCGCCTCAGCCCTGAACCCTTGTACGAAGCCGGGCCTGGTGCGCAGGGACTCGCTGAGGTACTTGACCGCCACCGGAACGCCGGTCTCCTCGTGCACGGCCAGGACGACCCGTCCGCTCGCCCCGGCCCCGAGTTCCAGCGACTCGGCGTATCCGGGCACTGCCCATGTGTCCATTTTCCATCCCCCCACGGCGGTCGTGCGGCCCGACATCCGCCCCTCCGAAGCATCGAGCCACGCGTGAGGAGACACCATTTCGGCCGCTGCGGTTGCGGTGCGGCATTTCGGCTCCCGTTCCCGACCGGTCGCAGGAGCGCGCGGTGGGGAGCGTACTCGCCGGGGAGAACAGGCGGGTAGTGCCGCGGCATGTCCGGTCGGCGTGCGGGCGTGGGCGTGAGGAATGGGGCGTGAGGCGTGAGGACGCTGCCGGTACCACCGGACCGTACCGGCGATGCCGCCGGTGTCCCGGCCCGTACCGGCCCGGGACACCCCTGGACCGAGGTGATCGGCTGGACCGCCTGCCGAGCGCGCATGACGCCGCTACCATCGCCTGGTCGCGGACGGAAAGCGAGTCGACGCCAGCATGACTGACGAAGTGAGAACCAAGCCCGACGGCGCTCTACTCGGCCGGGCGCGAGAAGTCGCGATCCTGCGCGGGGTGCTGACGGGCGAAGACGGTACGTGGTGCGTCGCGGTCACCGGCGAACCGGGGATCGGCAAGAGCCGGCTGCTGACGGAGTTGGGAAAGCGCGCGGACACCGAAGGATGGCTGGTCCGCAGTGCCCGCGCGGCGGAGTTCGAGTCCCACATCCCGTTCGGCGTGTTCGTCAACGCGCTCGACGACCAGCTCGCCGCGCTGGGCCCCGAGCGTCTCGCCACCCTCGGGGGGCAGCAACTCGCCCTTCTCACGACCATGTTCCCGGCGCTCCCCGCGGCCGGTCCCGCCGACCTGGTCGACGCGGAGCGCTACCGGCTGCACCGCGCGGTTCGGGCGTTGCTGGAGCTGCTCGCCGAGCCGTCCGGGCTGGTGCTGGTCTTCGACGATCTGCACTGGGCGGACGAGGGTTCGGTCGAGCTGCTCGACCACCTCCTGCGCCACCCGCCCCAGGCGCGGCTGGTCCTGGCATTGGCGGCCCGGCCCCGGCAGACGCCGCTGCGGCTGTGGCACGCGCTGTCCCGCGCCGCGACCGACGGGGTCGCCGAGCTGCTGGAGATCGCGCCGCTGAGCCAAGCCGATGCCGGCCGGCTCATGCCGGAAAGACTGGGCCGTTCGCGGCGGGAAGAGCTCTACCAGGCCAGTGGCGGCAACCCGTTCTACCTCGAAGCCCTGGTGCGGGCGGGTGAACGGGGCATCGCCGTCGGTGATGCGGCACTCCACCCCGACGGGGTGCTCCCGGTCGCGGTCCACGGGGTACTGGCCGCCGAGTTGGCCGCACTGACCCCGCGGGAGCGGGTCGTCGCGCACGCCGCCGCACTGGTGGGCGACGACTTCGAGGCCGAGTCGCTCGCCGAGACGGCGGCGATGGACGTCGGATCCGTCTTCGCCGCGCTCGACCGGCTCGCCGAGCGCGACCTGGTACGGCTGGACGGCGCGACCGGCCGGTTCCGCTACCGGCATCCGCTGGTGCGCAGCATCGCCTACCAGGATGCCGGTCCCGGCTGGCGGCTTCAGGCGCACGGCCGGGCCGCGTCGGTACTGAGGAGCAGGGGCGCGCCGCCGGCCGAGTTCGCCCGGCACGTGGAGCGATCCGCCGTCCGCGGTGACCTCGAGGCGGTCGCCGCGCTCACCGAGGCGGCCGAGGCGACGATGGACACCACGCCGACGACGGCAGGGCACTTCCTGCGGGCGGCCATCCGGTTGCTGCCCGACGCGGAGTCGGCCACACCGCAGCGCCTGATCCTGCTCGGCCGGCTGGCCCACGCACTCGGCGCCACGGGCGACCTGCGGCAGGCCAGGGAAACCATGCACGAGGTGTTGCGGCTGCTGCCTGCCGAACTCACCCTGATCCGGGCGCAGACAGCGCGGGCCTGTGCGACGGTGGAGCAGATTCTCGGGCGCTACACCGAGGCCAGGGCGATGCTGCACCGCGAATGGCAACGCGTCGAAGGCGTCGACGCCCACTCGGCGGCCGTCCTGCTCGTCGCACTCGTCGCCGGTGAAAGCGTCGAGCGCGAGCACGGACATGGCCGGGTGGCCGAGGCGATCGCCGCCGCGCGGGAAGTCGGGGATCCGCTGCTGCTGGCGACGGCGTTGTCGGCCGCGACGCTCATAGACCGGCGGGCGGACCGGCTGGACGAGGCGGCCGCACTCCTGGACGCGCTGCCCGACAGCGATCTCGTCCGCGACATCGACGCGGCGTTCTGGCTGAGCTGGTCGGAGATCTCCGCCGACCGGCTCACGGCGGCGAGCAGACACGTGAGCCGCGGGCTTCACCTGGCTCGGGCGAGCAGACAGTCCCACAAGATCGCGTTGCTGATCGCCATCCGCGGCATGGTGCATGCCTACCTCGGTGAGCTGGCGGAGGCGACGACCTGCTTCGACGACTGCCTGGAGTCGGCGGAACTGACCGGCAGCGAGGAACTGCGCGTCATGGCGTTGACCTTCGGGTGCTGGATCACCACCTGGCGCGGCGACCTCACCGAGGCGGTCCGGCTGGGTGAGGAGGCCATCGTCGTCGACGACCAGGCGACGGCCATGAGCTCCTGGCGCAGTGGCCAGGCCGAGGCGATGCTGGCGCAGGCGATGTTGCACTCGGGTGATCCGCACGCCTGCATCGAGTTGCTGCTCACCCGCGGCGGAGGGGCCGAGCTGCCCGCGGTGGGCCTGCGCACCAGGCCGTTGGTGTACCTGATGCTCACGGAGGCGGAAGCCGCGGCCGGCCGGATCGCCGCGGCGTCCGCCTGGGCCGACCGGGCGGAGGACGCGGCCGGTCGGCTGGAGCTCCCGCTGCGTACCGCCATGGCACAGCAGGCCCGCGCGATCGCCACGCTGCCGACGGATCCGGCGGCGGCCGCACCGCTCGCCGTCACCGCTGCCGCCGGGTTCGGCCGCATCGGGGCGGCCGTGGAGGCCGGGCGAGCGCACTTGCTCGCCGCCACGGCGTTCGGCGCCTGCGGGGCGACCGACCAGGCCCGGGCACATCTCGCGTCCGCCCGCGCGCTGTTCGCCCAGTGCGATGCGCGACTGTTCCTGCCGCAGGTCGCGCGTGAGGAGCGGCGTATGAACGCGCGCGGTCCCCGGCCCGAAAGCGGCGCCGAGCGATTCGACCTGACGGCCCGTGAGGTCGAGATCGTCAGACTGGTATCGGACGGCCTGACCAACCGGGACGTCGGTCTCCGGCTGCATCTGAGCCCCAAGACCGTCGAGGTCCACCTGAGCCGCGTCTACACGAAGGTCGGCGTCTCCGGTCGTACGGCTCTGGCCGGCGTGTGGGCCACCGTGGCGCGTGACTGAGGACGCCACGGTGGCCCGACCTCAGTTGCCGAGGTCGCGTACGTACAGGTTGTACCTCCGGCTGGTGCCGTCACCGCCCAGGTTCGTCGCGCTGGTCGTGAAGGCGACGTGGTGGCCGTCCGCCGAGATCGAGGCGCCGTAGCTGGTGCCGTCGCTCTGCGAGCCGTCACCGGCGACGCTGACCCTGGTCGTGGTGGCCGTCACCCGGTCGCGCACGAACACGTCCCAGCTCGCGTTCGTGTCACCGGCCACGAGCTTGTCCTCACCGGACACGAACGCGATGTAGCGGCCGTCCGCGGAGAGCGTCGTCCGCTCCTGGCCGGGGGTTCGGCTGTCGCTCAGGCCGTCCGGGCCGAGGTTCACCTGCGTCGTCGTCCGGGTGACCCGGTCGTACAGGAAGATGTCGGTGTCGGTCGGACCGCCCGTGTCACCGGCCACCAGATTGGACGCGGTCGATTCGAACGCGACGTAGCGGCCGTCGGCCGAGATGGTCGCCGTGCGACTGGCGGAGTTGCCTTCGGCGCCGTCGGGACCGACGCTGATCCGGTCGGTGCGGCCGGTCAGCCCATCGTGCACGAACACGTCGTCCGCGCGGTTGTTGTCGGGAAACAGGGCCAGGGTCTTCGCCCCGGAGGAGAAGGCTACATAGCGGCCGTCTGCCGAGATCGACGGCACCTGGCTGATGTCGTCGCCCTGGCGGCCGTTGGAATCGACGCTGACCCTGGTGGTCTCGGCGGACTGCCGGTCGCGTACGAAGACGTCGTGGATGTCGTTGGTGTCCCCGAACACCAGGTTGGACGCGGGGGAGTCGAACGCGACGAACCGGCCGTCGGCGGAGATCGACGGATGGAAACTCTCACTGTCGCTCTGCTCGCCGTCCCTGCCGACGCTGACCCTGGTCGTCTCACCGGTCTGCAGATCGTGGACGAAAACGTCGCGGTAGCGGTTGGTGTCACCGGCCACCAGGTTCGTCGCGACGGACTCGAACGCGACATAGCGGCCGTCGGCGGAGATCGACGGATTTCGGCTCGCGTTGTTGGCCTGACCGCCTGCCGAGTCGACGCTGATCCTGGTGACGGCGCCGGTCTGCCGGTCGCGCACGAACACGTCGTCCACTCGGTTGGTGTCGCCGGACACCAGATCCCTTGCCAGTGAAGCGAAAGCCACGTAGCGGCCGTCGGCGGAGATCGACGGACCGGTGGCGGAGTTGCCGATCGGCGCCGTGCCCACCGGCCCCGGTTCGACGTCCGTGGCATGCGCGACGCCGCCCGACAGCAGCGCCGCCACGATTCCCGACGCGAGCCCTGCGGTACGGATTGCGGAGAGACGTCTCATGAGTGTCCTTCTGTTCGGTTCGCCGCCGTGGCAGCAGATTGCCTGATCAGCGTTCCGTGTCGGACCGGCCGAAGCATGAGGGAACCCCCTATGCCTCACTGGTCGTTGGTCGTCTCTTCGTCTTCGTTGTGGTGAACATGCCCCGCCCCGGACCGTTATGGGCGCACGGGAGTCCCCCTGGCACCGCCTCCCGACGCGGACGCGCTCATGGACGGGACACGGCCGACCTCGACGGTGCTCCGCTGCTCGGCTGCGGCCTCGCCGGAAGGCCCCGACAGGCACGGCTCGATACGATGCCGTGCATGGCCATCAAACTTGAGAACGTCGGCATCGCTGTTCGCGACCTCGAAGCGACGATCGCCTTTTTCACCGACCTCGGCCTCACGGTCCTCGGCCGTGACACGGTCAGCGGTGAGTGGACCGACACCGCAGTCGGCCTCGACGGCAATCACGCCAACATCGCGATGCTCCAGACGCCGGACGGCCAAGGTCGCCTCGAGCTCTTCGAGTACATCCACCCCGAAGCGATCGAGACGCCGCCCACTCGTCCCAACGAGATCGGCATGCATCGCGTCGCCTTCTCGGTCGACGACATCGACAAAGCCCTCGAGACAGCCGCGAAGCACGGATGCCATCCGCTGCGCGGGGTGGCGACCTACGAAGACATCTACAAGCTCACCTACGTCCGTGGCCCCAGCGGCATCCTCGTGATGCTCGCCGAGGAGCTGAAGAAGCACTGAGCGGTGCGCGAGCCGGCGCAGATCCGGCAGGCGCAGGACTCGTCCGTCGAAGCCGGGGCGGGGACGTGGAGCGGTCGGGTCCGGCGGGCGGGTATCGCCGGCACCCCGTAGTACGCCCCCGCGAGGCCTTCGGAACCGGATCGCGGCGGCGACGCCCCCAGCCCCAGAGCATGCCGTAGGTGCGGACATGTGTCGGTGACCCGGCTCACCGGTCGATTCCCCTCCGGGTCAGGTCACCGTCGTCTCCTCCGCCGAGCTGTGGTCCGCGTTCTCGTCCGGTACATCCGGGGCTCCGGTCATGGCCCGTTCCATGGCAGTCGGTTGCCCGGTAGGCCGGTCGCCCTCCGGCCCGGCGTCATTCCTGATGGGGGCGTTCTCCTGATGGGCCGTCGCGCCGGGCGGTCCGCCCACCTCCGACAGCGTCATCTGGGCCCGGTCGTCCACGAGACGCGTCACGAGATGTTGTGCGGCGCCGAAGACCGCTGCCCAGGCGAGAACCTGCGCCCGGCTGTCCAGGTCGCTGAGCCCGGGGACGAAGGCGCCCCTGATCAGCAACACCCCGAGGAACGCGGACAGGGCCCCGGTAGGGATCTTCAGCGCCGCCGACGCCAGAGGAAGCATGTAGGGCGCACTGGTGCCCCGGATACGGCGCAGTGAGGCGATGACCGTGAGCGCCGCTCCGAGCAGGCCGGCAATCTCGACCGTCAGGATGTCCTGCGACCGCGCGAGGTCGCTGGGAACGGTGTTCGCCGTCAGGTCGTGGTACTCCGCGCTGGGACATACGACGTGCATCTGGTTCGGGTCACCGGCGCTCGCCTTCGGTGCGAAACACAGGCTGAGCGAGCGGGGGGCCAATGCACCGTAAAGAGCCAGACCCGCCACGCCGATGAAGACGAGGACAGTCGCTGTCCAGAGCATGTTGCGCAGGCTGCGGACCCGGGCCAGCTCGGCGTCGAGGTTGCCGTACGCGCTGTCGAGTGACCGGGCCAGCAGTTCGCGGTCCTCCGGTGTCAGCCTCCCGGAGGCGATGTACCGGATCCGTTGGGCGAGCCTGACACGCCGCGGGTCGTTCCTGTTCAGATGCCGTTCGACCAGCGCCATGACCTCGCTCGCGCGGCCGACGGCCTCCGCGTCGGGCACCAGTCGGAGCAGCAGGACGTCGGCGCCGCGCAGATTCGACCAGACGCCCTCTCGGGCGATCGAACCGGACCAGGGACGGCGCCACCCGAAGTCCTCGTCGGCCGCGCGACGCGCCCTTTCGAGATGGTCCTCCACCCCGGCGAGGTAAGCCTTGCGACAGTCGTCTTTCGGCCGCCTGGTCTCCTCACGTCTCAACTGAACCTCGAGACAGGCCAGTCGCGCTCTCGCCAGCGCTCGCCAACGCGACCGAGGCGGCCCGACAGGCGATTCGAGGGAGGGCCGTGGGGCATCGGCCGCGGTTATTTCCTCGGCCGTCAGGGTGTCGCCCATTGCCGACCCTCCTTCGCCAGGGTTCCGGGCGGGCTATTCGCTCATGTGGAGAGCGGGTACATGGAGTTTCTCCCACGAAGTACGCCCCGGAATGCCGTCTGCGTCGCTGCCGACGAAGCCGAGTTTTCTCTGCCACCTGGCGTAGGATCTCCGATCGGCTTCGCTCCACTGGAGGTCGGGTTCGTCGGGATACTCTGAGCAGCCCTCGTCGATGAGGCGCCAGCCCATGACCTCGATGATCGGGCTGCTCACGGACGACTGGAAGAAGTCCTTGCCCGGGAAGGGCTCGTCATCGTGGACCGGCACCGCGGTCGGCTCCGTCACGCGGACCCGCTGACCCGGGTGAATCAGGTTCACGTTTTTGATCTGAGGGTTCCACTTCTTGACCTGGGCCAGTGTCACATGGAACATGGCCGCGATTTCGGAGAGCGTGTCGCCCTCCCTTACCACATAGAACTCCGGTGTCGCATTCATACAGACCATGCTAATGAACAGCCGAGAAGAATTCGACACGGGCGGCCCCACGGGACCAGTTGAATATTCGCCAGTTGAATATTCGATTGAATGGCGCGTGAAATCATGTGCAATGGCCGGTAGTTGATCTCTCTGCTGCAGCCGCTCGCACCAGCTTGCGGTGCCGCAACCTCTCGTCGCCCGGCTTCGCCCGGGGCGCGCGTCTATGCCTTCCGAGCCAGTCCGGCGGCGATGAGGTGTTCCCAGACGGTGAGTTCTCGTTTTCCGGCTCTGGACCACGGGTTCTCGGTCTCGTCGGGACGCCACAGGGACGCGGGGACGATGCCGGGGTCGAGGATCTCCAAACCGTCCAGCAGGGAGGCGATCTCCGCGTCCGTGCGCCACCGTCCGCGGCCGAACGTCTGCTGGAGGACCCTCTCGGCCTCCGCGGTCTCCGGGTTGTTGCCGGAGCGGAAGTGGCTGATGAAGAAGTAGCTTCCGGAGGGGACGTGTTCGCGCCAGTACCGGACGATGCCGGCCGGGTCCTCGTCATCGTTGACGTGGTGGAGGATGGCGCTGAGGATGATGGCGACGGGACGAGTGAAGTCGATCAGCTCGAGCGTGTCGGGGTGGGTGCGGATGCCCTCGGGATTGCGCACATCGACCGCGACGACGCGGGTCCGGTCGTTGTTCTCCAGCAAAGCCCGGCCGTGGACCAGTACTTGGAGGTCGGTGTCGACGTAGACGACCCGGGACTCGGGGGCGTGCCGTTGCGCGACCTGGTGGACGTTGTCCGCGGTCGGCAGGCCACTGCCCAGGTCGATGAACTGCCGGATGCCGGTGGTCTTGGCGATCTCCCTGACCGCCCGGGTCAGGGCCGCGCGGTTGGCGAAGGCGATGGCGACCGAACCGGGCAGGTCGCGCTTGAACACGTCGCCGATCTCACGGTCCACGGCGTAGTTGTCCTTGCCGCCGAGCAGGTAGTCGTAGACGCGGGCGATGCTGGGCTTGGCCGGGTCGATGGAGGAGCCTTCGTACGTCATGGCGGCCATTCTCCCCCCAACGCCGCCTGCGCACGCTTGTTTTGAGGTCCTCCGGTGGATCATCGTCCAACGGAACACCAACGGGACACCAGCGAGACGCAGGGTGTGCGGTCCGGGGCCGGCGGAGTGTCCCCGCCCTCAGCCGCACCAGGATCCCGCGTCAGCCGGCGCGCAGCACGTCGAGTGCCGTGAGAGCCACGTGGAGCTCGGTGCGCTGGTCGCCTGCTTCGAGGTCGGTGGCGAGGAGACGCTCGACGGTGCGCAGGCGCTGGTACATGGTCTCGCGGGAGAGGCCGCCCCGGCGGGCGGCGGTCGTCTTGTTGCCGGCCGCCTCGAGGTAGTGGCGCAGGGTCGTCAGCAGGTCGGTGCCGTGCTGGATGTCGTGCTCGACGAGGCGTCGGAGCTGCCTTTCGGCGTACTCCTGGACCCGGGGGTCCTCGCGCAGGGCGTACAGCAGTCGGCGCAGCCCGATGTCGGACAGCTCGTGGAAGGAGCGATCCGGGGGGAGGCGCTGGCCGGGCGGGGTGGCCTCGGCGACGCGGGCCGCGGCCCGGAACGAGCGGGCGGTGTCGGTGAGGTCCGCGACCTCGCAGCCGACGCTCACGACGGCCTCCGGGACCAGAGCCAGCACCGTGCCCGACAGGCGCTCGACGACGGAACGCCACGGCTGGGAGGCGCGCAGCCCCAGCAGGACGCCGAGACGTTCGGGGGCCAGTTCGCCGACCAGAGCCGGTACGCCCACCGTGCTCAGCTCCCGCATCAGCCGGGACTCGGTCTCGGTTCCTCCTGCCCCCACCACCGCCCGCGCGCCCAGGTCCACCATGACGGCGACGAAGCGGCCCCGGTCGGCCGGCAGGCCCAGTGCGGCGCAGCGGGCGCGGGCGTCCTGGGCCGAGCGGTGGCGCTGTTCCACGAGGTCGAGGAGGGCGTTGCGGTGCGCGGTGCGTTCCCACGGGGTGGGGTGGATGAGGCGTGCCACGGTCAGTGCCATCGCGGCCCGCTCCAGTACGGTGACGTCCTCCGGGCCGAACGCCGGTCCTTCGGTGCGCGCGGGGAGCATGGCCACGCGTCCCCAGCGTTCGCCCCGGTACTCGACCGAGGCGGTGAGCCAGCCCTCCGGGCCGCGTATCGCCGTGTGGTCGCCGGGCCCGGTCGCCCTGGAGCGCTGTTCCCAGTCGGTGAGTGCCTCCTCGACGGTGAGCCCGGACGCTTCGCAGATCAGCGCTTGGTGCGCCAGGTTCTCCAGCACGACCGTGCGGCAGCTCGTCTCCGCCGCCGCGCGCACCACGTCCTCCGGGCCGGCGCCACGCAGGGTCAGGGCGGTGAACGCCTCGTGGATGCGTTGGGTGCGGCGCATGGCGTCGGTCTGGTTGCCGAGCAGCAGGGCGTGCACGACCTGGGTCACCTCGAGGAAGTTGACGTCCTCGGCGAGGGTGACGAGGGGAAGGCCGCGCCCGCGGCAGGCGTCGACGAGCGCATCCGGCGGGCGGTGGTAGCGGCGTACGAGTTCGATGACCAGCGCCGCGGCCCCGACGTCGGCGAGTTCGTCGACGTACCGGCGCACGCCGGTCGCGTCTTCCGGGAGCGGCATCCCGGTCGTGAGGACGAGTTCGCCGCCCTTGAGGAAGGACGCCGGGTCGGTGAGTTCGGTGATGTGGACCCATCCGACCGGTCGGTCCAGCTGAGACGCCCCGGTCACGACCCTGGGCTGTCCCGCGGCCAGGACCGGAAGGGCCAAAACGTCGGCCACGGTGAGCGGACGAGTGGGCCCATGGCCGGCCGGGTGGTTGTCGTTCACTGTGTTCTCCATGGGGTCCCTGCCGGGCACGGCCGGCGCCCGGGAGGTGTTCGGGGAGTGCCCGGCCACTGTGACAAGCGCCGCTGACCGGCGCAAGAGCTGTCCGTGAGTGGGGGCGCCCGGCGGACGCAACCCCGGGGAGGCTGACACATCGTCCGGATGCCGCGGCCCGGACGGACAGATCGGGGGTTGGCGCACCTCCGGCCTGCGGACATGCTCGAAGCCGCTGACCGCTGACCGCAGCCCCCGCAGGGCGCGGACCCGGACGGCAGACACCAGACCGCAGGCGGCGGCCCCACACCGCAACCGAACACCCAGGCCGGGAGACGAACATGACCGCACTGTCGCCGCACCTTCGCCAGGCCACGCCCGTGGTGGCAACCCGTGGCGAGGGTGTCCATCTCCACGGCGCGGACGGCCGCCGATACCTCGACTTCACCGCCGGCATCGGCGTCACCAGCACCGGGCACTGCCACCCCAAGGTGGTCGCGGCGGCTCAGGAGCAGGTGGGCACCCTGATCCACGGTCAGTACACGACGGTCATGCACGAGCCGCTGCGCCGGCTGGTCGGCAAGCTCGGCGAGGTGCTGCCGGCCGGTCTGGACAGCCTGTTCTTCACCAACTCCGGCAGCGAGGCCGTCGAGGCCGCGCTCAGGCTCGCCCGCCAGGCCACCGGCCGCCCGAACGTGATCGTCTGCCACGGCGGCTTCCACGGCCGTACCGTCGCCGCCGCCTCCATGACCACCTCCGGCACCCGCTTCCGCTCGGGCTTCTCACCACTGATGAGCGGTGTCGTCGTCACTCCCTTCCCGTCGGCCCATCGCTACGGCTGGGACGAGGAGACGGCCACCCGCTTCGCCCTGAAGGAGCTGGACTACACGCTCCAGACGATCTCCTCGCCCGCCGACACGGCCGCGATCATCGTCGAGCCGGTGCTGGGCGAGGGCGGCTACGTGCCGGCGAACCGCGCGTTCATGGAGGGGCTGCGGGAGCGGGCGGACCGGCACGGCTTCCTGCTGATCGCCGACGAGGTGCAGACCGGCGTCGGCCGCACCGGCCGCTTCTGGGGCCACGACCACTTCGGCGTCACACCCGACATCCTCGTCACCGCCAAGGGCCTGGCCAGCGGTTTCCCGCTGTCGGGCATCGCCGCCCCCGAGGAGCTGATGACCAAGGCGTGGCCCGGCTCGCAGGGCGGGACGTACGGCGCGAACGCCGTCGCCTGCGCCGCGGCCTGCGCCACCCTCGACGTCGTACGCGACGAGAAGCTCGTCGAGAACGCCGAAGCGATGGGCAAGCGGCTGCGGCACGGCCTGGATGCGGTGGCCGACCGGACGCCCGGCATCGGCGACGTGCGCGGCCTCGGTCTCATGCTCGCCACCGAGTTCGTCACCGAGGACGGCGGCCCCGACCCCGAGACCGCAGCCCGCGTCCAGCGCGCCGCCGTCGACGAGGGCCTGCTCCTGCTGCTGTGCGGCGCCTGGAACCAGGTCGTCCGCATGATCCCGGCGCTCGTCATCGACGAGAGCGAGGTGGACGAGGGGCTGAGGGCGTGGGCGGCCGCGGTCGAGGCCGGCACATCGGGAGCGGCACAGCGATGACCGTCCACGGCGCCTGCGACGAACGGTCCGTGCGGCACTGCCGCACAGGTCGGCACGTCAAGGCGCTGGAATGCGCGGCGGCCGACGGCGTACGGCCGTCGCCGACCGCCCCGTCGTCGCCTGAGCACTCCGATCCTGCCCTGGGCGTAGACACGTGATCAAAAGAATTTGTCGATCACCATGGGCGACCAGGGCGGCTTCCGGACCAACGGACGCGGACTCCAGTACGGCGACCCGTCCTGACCGCAACGCCGGGGCGGGGCCGCAGGCACGACAGCCTGCGGCCCCGCCCCGGCGCCGACCGCGCCGGCCTCGAGGGTGGGTGAGAAGTGCTCCACCGCGGGGAAGACAGGAAGGTCCTGCCTTCCCCGGGCCGGGCGGCGGCCGCTCGTTCGCGCGCCCCGCCGGCACGGTCACCAGCCGGTGATCACGGGTGTGCCGGTCAGCGCTGCAGAGTGAGCACGCCGGGCCGGTAGGGCAGCTGCTCGTAGGGGGTGCCCTGCGGCGGGTTGGGGGCCTGGCCCTGGTAGAGGAACTGCAGGTTGCAGGGATCGATGGTCATGGTCTGGTCGGGGTTGTTACGGACCAGGTCGCCGTGGCTGATGTCGTTGGTCCAGGTGGCGCCGCTGTTGGCCTTGCCCGCGAAGGGGCTGCTCTCGCTGGTGGCCTGCGGAGTCCATGAACCGTTGAGGCTGGAGGCGGTGAACGAGCGGAAGTAGCGCACGTTGCCGGACGTCTTCGCTTCGACGATCATGAGGTACTGGTTCTGGTCCTTGACCTTGTAGACCTGGGGCGCCTCGAAGAGGTTGTTGGCCGTGTCGCTCATGACCGTGGTGAACGAGGAGCCGAAGTTGCCCGGGAAGTTCCCGATCGGCATCGTCGCCTTGTAGATCTTGCCGTTGTCACCGGCGAAGAACAGGTACATGTTCTGGTCGTCGGCGATCAGGGTCTGGTCGATCGGGCCGGTGCCGGACTCGGTGCGGGGAAGGGTCCCGGTGAACAGCGGCTGCGGCGCGGACCAGCCGTTGGCATTGGTGGGGTCGCTGGAGGTGCGGTAGATGAAGGGCCACGCGCCCCACTGGTAGGCCAGCACCCAGATCTTCTTCGGGGCGAAGTAGAACAGCGAGGGCGCCACCGCGTTCTCGTTCATGCCGGTCTGGGGGGCCGATGCCATGTCCGGCCAGTTCGTGAAGGGGGCGAACGCCATCGAGCCCCACTTCCCGGTGGCCGTCGAATAGTTCGTCCCGTACACCAGGTGCTTGCCGTTGTACGTCACGGTGGTGAAGTCCTTCAGCGAGGACCATCCGTTCGAGGGCTGCGCCAGGGCGCCCGTCGAGGTCCACCGGTACGTCGACGGCAGGGAGCACGTGGTGCCGGTCGATGCCAGGCCGGTCCACTTCTGGTTGCTGCCGCCGTTGCACGTCGCGATCTCGATCGCCGTGCCGTTGGCCGTGCCGGATCCCGTGGTGGCCAGGCACAGCCCGGATTCCACGCCGACGATCGTGCCGTCGGAGTTCACCCGCCACTGCTGGTTCGCACCGCCGGTACAGCTCCAGATCACCGGCTTGGTACCGGGCGTGGTGGCGTGGCCCGGAGCATCCAGGCACTTGTTGCCGTACACGGTCAGCTGGTTGCTGTCCGTCGCCGTCCACTGCTGGTTGGTACCGTTCCAGCAGTCCCAGATCTGCAGACTCGTGCCGTCGGTCTGGCTGGCGCCCGGAACGTCGAGACACCGTCCGGAGCCCGTACCGCGCACGGCGCCACTGCTGGCAGCATGAGCCGGGTTGACGACGAGCGTCGCCGCCGAGGCGACCAGGGCCGCGAGCGCCACGGACAGCTGCCTGCGGCTGAATCCACGTCTGTGCATGGGGGCCTGCTTTCTTCGAGTGGGCGACTCCGGCCGGCCCGTCAGAGGCCGGCCGGACTGTTGATGCGCGGCACTCGATCCTGATGTTCGCCATATCGAACGAGGGTCGAAGCGTCGAGCAGCGTGAAGGGCGGTGTGCGATCAGGGTCCGCTGGGAGGCGGACCTCAGTTCCGCACGATGCGCCAGCGGTTGTCGGCGGTGCCGTCGTCCGAGTCCTGGACGGCGAACGCTCCGACCGCGGTGGAGCTGTTCGCGATGGCGAGCAGCTTGCCGCTGTTCACGTTACGGATCTTGTAGGTCCCGTCGCCCTGGTCGAGCAGCGTCCATCGGTGGTCGGCGGTGCCGTTGTCCGACCACTGCAGGACGGTCGCGCCGTCGGCCGTGGACATGTTCAGGACGCCGAGCACCTTGCCGCTGTTGACGTTGCGGAAGCGCACCGCGCTTCCGTCGGTGATCATGTACCAGTCGTGGTCGGCGGTGCCGTTGTCCGACCACTGGAGAGCGCGGCCGCCGTCTGCCGTGGACATGTTCTGGATGCCCAGCAGGAGACCGCTGGCCGCGTTGGCGAGACGGAAGGTGCCGCCGACGTTCCAGTAGACGGTGTAGTTGTGGCCGTGCGCGTCGTAGAACGGGCCCAGGTTGACGGTGCTGCCGCTGGCGGTGGCGGTGAAGGCGAGTGAACTGCTGCTGGTCCGTGTGATGGACGAGGTGTCCAGTGTCGGCAGGGAGCTGAGCGTGGAGTCACCGTAGTTGCCTGACAGGACCACCGGGCCGTAGGTGATTGCGGAGACGTTCTCGTTGTCGTTGGCCGCTCGCATGACGACCCGCATGGGCAGGCGAACGGTGACCGTGTCGCCGGAGGTCCAGGAGCGGGTCAGGGTGGCGTAACTGCCGGGATCTCTGGCGATGTTCTGAGCGACGCCGTTGACGCTGACGGTGGCCCCGGTGGTCCAGCTCGGGATACGGATGCGCATCGCCCAGGTTCCGCCGACGCTGCCGGTGACCTGCAGGGTCGTGGTGTCGCTGACGGGGTACGACGTGGTCTGGGTGACCGTGATCCCGCGCTCCGACCAGTTGAGCACCGAGGGCACGAACATGTTCACGATCAGCGTGTCGTCACTGTGGAAGTAGATCGAGTCCATCAGCCTGGTGTGGATCTCCAGGCCCGTGCCCTGGCAGCACCAGAAGGTGCCGTAGTCGGTGCTCCAGGTGCCGCCGCCCAACGCCGGGCCCACACCGCGTCGGCCCCCCGGGTTGAGCGGGGTGAAGTAGGTGACGTGACCGTGGTCGTCGGCCGGGTTCTGCTGGCCGATCATCTGGTTCAGCCAGGCCCGCTCGTAGTAGTCGAACAGCGCGGTCCGGTTCGGGTCCAGCGCGAACAGTTCCCGGGTGAGGGTGAGCATGTTGACGGTGTTGCAGCTTTCGCAGGTGTCCTTGACCAGGTAGCCGGCGAGGGCGTTCGGGGCGCGGAAGTGCTCCGCCTGGCTGTTGCCGCCGATGGCGTAGGAGTGCGCGTTGACGGTGAAGTTCCAGGCGTTGGTGGCGATGTCCCGGTAGCGGGTGGTGCCGGTGGCCTTGTACTCCCGGGCGGCCCCGATCCACTTGGGTACCTGGGTGTTGGCGTGCAGTCCGTCGAGCTTGTCCTGGTTGGACGCCAGCGGATCGAACACCGCGGCGTGGTCGAACCGTTGGGCGACGGTGAGCCACCGCGCGTCGCCTGTCTGCTGGTAGAGATCGGTCAGCACGGTGTTCATGCCGCCGAACTCGATGCGCAGCATGGTCTGCATCTGCTGGCTGGTCAGCCGGCCGGTGCGGAAGTCGACCCATCCGGCCAGGGCGAGCAGCACGTCCCGGGCCTGTGTGCTGCCGATGTGGCGCCATACGTCCAGCAGGCCGGCGAGGGTCTTGTGGATCGTGTAGTACAGCACCTCGCCACTGGTTCCCTGCTCGAGAGCAGTGAAGTTGGACTCGGGGTAGCCGGAGAGGTACCCGGGGTTGAAACCGGCGGCGCTGTTGTTGGCCTGGCACTTGGCCAGCTCCGCGACCATGTAGGTGGCCTTGTCCCGGCAGGTGGCGTCCCCGGTCACGGCGTACAGCTGTGCCCATGCCGTGAGGAAGTGTCCCTGGATGTGGGTGCGGAAGCCGAAAATCGGCGCGTCCCAGCCACCGTTGGCAGCCGCGCCGTTGGTGGACAGCTTGTGGTTGGCGCGGAAGTTGTACAGCAGCCGGTCGACGTCGATGAACCGCAGGTAGTTCTGCGTGCGGTTCTGGTTGTCCAGCCACCGGCTCGCGGTGAGCCGGACCTGGCCGAGTTCGAAGGGGTACGCGGAGACCCCGATGTCGGCCCTTGCGGCCGGGATGGCTGCTTGGGCGGGGGAGGCGCCGATGAGGGATCCGGTGGCAGAGGCGGCGACGGCGGCCCCGGCTATTTGCAGGAGGCGCCGTCTGCTGACGGAGGAGGCCATGATGCACCCTTCAGTGAGGAGAGAGAGCGGCAGCTTGGTCGTCGGTGCGTCGGCTCATGGGTCCGGCGGCCGGATGCGGCACGTTACGGACTGGTCTTCTGCCGATGAGGCGTCAGAGGTCTCGCTCCCATCGATCCGCACTGCTGATACATGGGATGGATTAACGGGCACGATCATCGCTTGTGTCTAGTCTTGTGACACGAAATCCTTGATCTTGCGCGAATGGTCCGTGCTCGCAACTGGCTTGACGACCCGTCGGACATTGGATGCCCGCCGGGCGGCGCGAAGGACCGCGCCGCCGCGGGTGGGGTCCGCGGCGGCGCTGCAGGGGTGGGTCGGACAGGTCAGGCCCAGGGGCTGACCGCGGTGAAGGAGCTGTCGGCACGGAAGGTGGCGGTGTCCTGGAAGGCGTCCACGCGCAGCGCGTAGTTGTAGTGGCGGATGTAGCGGCCGGGGTAGTTGTACGACTCCAGGCTGACGGAGCCGGCGGTGCTGCCGGTGCGGGCGCAGAAGGTGGCGTCCTTGTCGAAGGTGTCGGTGCCGTTGCTCGCGTCGAAGCGGATCCGGAAGTCCCAGTGGCGCATGTAGCGGCCAAAGGAGTCGCGGAAGGAGTAGCACTTGGCGTCGGCGAGGCCGGGCGCGACGGTGAAGGCGGCGCTCTGCTTGACGTTGGCGCTGCTGGAGGAGCTGACCGGGTCGATGTAGCCGAGGTTGTCGGAGCGCACTACGGCGTACCGGTCGGGGAAGTTGACCGAACGCAGCGACTGGGCGGTGTTGGCGGGCAGGGAGACGGCTACCGTCTCCTTCAGCACGGTGGCGTGGCGAATGAAGCCGGACAGCGCGGGCACCTCGGTGGGCGTGGACCAGGTGGCGAAGTTGTCGTGACTGTCGCTGTACCAGTACTTCCCGGCGCGGTAGCCGTCGTAGTAGATGCGCCAGCCGCCGTCGTCGAGCCGGACCAGGGCCGGACCCTCGACCCAGCTGCCGAATCCGGCCCAGTCGCCCGTCCTCGTGATGGTGTAGGGGCCGGCGAGGCTGGAGGCGGTGGCGTACTCGATGTACTTCGTCGTCTCGTTCTTGGTGAACGCGTGGTAGGTGGAGCCGGTCTTGACGATGAAGGTGTCGATGTTGTTCGGCCCGATGCCGGCCAGTTGGGTGGGCGCGGACCACGTGGTCAGCGCGGAGTCGGTCGCCGTGATCTTGAAGGGGGTGAAGTGGGTGGCGGTGCTCGCCGAAGACAGGGTCACGATGACGTTGACGCTGCCGTCGGTGTCGATGAACCACTCGGGCGCCCAGGTGCGGGTCAGCCCGCTGATCGGGATCGTGTGGTTGTACAGGAACGTCCAGTTCACCCGGTCGGAGCTCCGGGCGAAACCGATCGTGTTCCCGGTCCAGTTGGTCGTGTACGTGAGGTAGTAGAAGCCGTCGGTGTGCTTGAAGATGCTGGGGTCCCGGATCAGACCGGACGGCGGGGTGTAGGCGGGGCCCTTCCGCAAGGTGAACGCGGTGGCGTCCGGCGAGTCGTACACGTACAGGTTCGACTCGCTGGTGTTCGTGAACGCGGTCATGGTGTACCGCGTGGTCTGCCCGGCCGGCGGGGCGGCGGCGGAGGCGGTGCCCTGAAGGCCAGGGAAGCCCAACAGGAGAAGGAGCGGGCCCAGCAGGGCAAGCAGGGCTCTGACGGTTCTGTTCAACTCTTCCTCCGGACTTCGGCCTGTCCGCTTGGGCCGACCGCCGCGCTGAAGAACGTATTGTTCGAGATGACGAACGATGTGCGGCAGTTCGACCAAAAGATAGGATTGGGTCAGGGTTCCGTCAATGTTTCCGACGGGTTCCGTTCCGGCACGGTCCGCGCCGGCCCCGGCTTTCGAGAATGCCGTGGCGACCGGGGTGACTTGCGCACCGGGCGCCCTTTAAGTTCAGGCGATCTTCTCCGTATATCGACACACGTTCGTCATGCCGGACATGCGGTGACACGGTCCCGTCCTCGGAAGGAACTCCGTGCCCCGCCCGGGCTCGGATCTCAGTGCGGCTCATGCTCGGGGAGGGTCTGCGCGCACCAGATCGTCTTGCCGTTGCTGGTGTGCCGGGTGCCCCACCCCTGGGTGAGCTGGGCGACGAGCAGCAGGCCCCGGCCGCCCTCGTCGAACGCCCGGGCCCGGCGCAGGTGCGGAGCGGTGTTGCTGGCGTCGGACACCTCGCAGATCAGGGAAGTGTCGCGAATCAGCCGTAGCCGGATCGGCGGCTCGCCGTATCTGATGGCGTTGGTGACCAGCTCGCTGACGACCAGTTCGGTGACGAACGCAGCCTCCTCCAGGCCCCAGGCATCCACCTGGTCGACGGCGAACTTCCTGGCGCGCGGCACCTGTTCGGTGTCCGGCTCGACGTCCCAGTCGGCGACGTGTCGGGGAGCCAGCACGTGCGTGCGAGCGAGCAGCAGAGCCGCGTCGTCGGTGCGGCGGTCGGGAAGCATGGCGTCGATCACCGTGTCGCACAGAGCATCCAGGGAGGTTGCCGTGTGGTTCAGGGCGCGCTGCAGTTCGGTGATTCGCTGGTCGACGTCGCGTTCGCGGCACTCCAGCAGTCCATCGGTGTAGAGGGCGAGCAGGCTGCCCTCCGGCAGTTCGAACTCGGCGGCCTCGAAAGGCAGCCCGCCGATGCCGAGCGGCGGTCCGGGATGGGCGGGCACCGGGGTCCTGGTGCCGTCAGGGGAGATGATCAGCGGCAGGGGATGGCCGGCGCTCGCCAGCGTGAGGCGCCGGGAAACGGGGTCGTAGACGGTGTACAGGCAGGTGGCGCCCGACTCGCCCGTGGGCTGGAAGTGACTGTCGGGCCGGAGGTCGCTGGCGAGGTGGAGGACCAGGTCGTCGAGATGGGTCAGCAGCTCGTCCGGTGGCAGGTCGACGTCGGCGAGGGTGCGGACCGCCGTGCGCAGCCGGCCCATGCTGGCCGAGGCGTGCAGACCGTGGCCCACGACGTCGCCGACGACCAGGGCGACCCGTGCGCCGGACAGCGGAATGACGTCGAACCAGTCGCCGCCGACTTCCGTGCCGGTACCGCCGGGCAGGTAGCGGGAGGCCACCTCGACCGCCTCCTGGTTCGGCAACCCCTGTGGCAGCAGGCTGCGTTGCAGGGTCAACGCGGTCGTGCGCTCGCGCGAGTACCGGCGGGCGTTGTCGATGGCGACGGCGGCCTTGGCGGTCAGCTCTTCGGCGAGGATCAGGTCGTCGGCGGTGAAGGCCTCGGGTCGGTCGAGCCGGGAGAAGGCGACGACGCCGAGCAGCGCGCCGCGCGCCCGGAGCGGCACGGTGATCCGGCCGGTCAGGCCGTCCGCGGCGATGGACTCGTCGATCACCGGATTGCCCGGCGGCCAGTGGGCCGGGTCCGCGGCGAGCCCAGGCCCGAAGGCCCACTCGCCGCCCTCGCCGGGCTCGACCGCCAGCTCGACCGTGGACCTGCCGGTGGCCATGCAGCGGGCGGCCACGGAACCGGGAGCGTGCATGACGCGTGTCGTCGGCCCGGGAGCCCGCTCGGCGTCGTCCTTCGCGCTGTGCCGGCCGGCACGGCTGAGCGTGATCGTCTCGGCGGGGGTGAACGCGGACGCGGAGGGCGGTTCCTCTCCGCGCAGCACCTCCTCGAAGAGATCCACGTCGACGAGGTCGACGAATCCCGGCACCGGGGTCCGGGCCAGTTCCTGGGCGGTGCCGATGACGTCGAGTGTCCGTCCGATCCCACCGCTGGCCTGGTTGAGGAGGAGCAGGCGCTGCCGGGCCCAGTACTCGGCGCTCATGTCGAATCCCCAGTTGGCGACCGCGCGGACCCTGCCCTCGGTATCCCGGACGGGCCAGATGCTGGTCGCCCAGGCATTGGCGTAGTGACTGCCCAGGGGGCGGAAAACGGTGATGAGACGCGTGGCCTCGCCCGTCCTCGCCACTTCTGCGAGCGCGTCGGTGTAGGGCTTGTCGTCCCTTTCGGGAAACAGCGAGCGGTCGAACTCGGGAAGCACTTCGCGGTATTTCCTGCCGAGCACTTGCTCCTCGGAGTGCGCGATCACCCGGCCCGAGGAGGCGTTGATCCACAGGAACCGCAGCTCAGGGTCGTAGACGCCCAGAGCGAAGGGGGACTGCTCGAAGGCCCGGTCGGCGATCACCGGGCGGCGTCCCCAACGCTGCATCGTCACCACGCGGCCCAGCACCCGCCCCTCGGGGCCGAGCAGTGCGTGAGCGGTCACCACGGCGTCAACCGTGGAGCCGTCCTGGTGACGCAAGGGGATGAACCCCGTGGCGTCGGGGCCGGCGTCCCGGTCGTCGAGGAGGCCGGGTGGCGGGGGAGCCACCAGCAGGTCGGTCAGGGGGCGCCCGACAGTGTCCTCCGCTGTCCAGCCCAGCAGCAGCCGACCCCCCTGGCTCCAGCCGCTCACCTTGCCGTCCAGGTCCACCACGACAGCGGCTGTAGGGGCATCCTGCTTGTCGGCCATCTTCACGCGCCAAGCCTCCGTCCGGACAGCCGTGCCCGTCAGGGCTGGATTCCAGCGGTTGCTTCCAGCCTAGATCGGCCCCCGCTCGGCGGCGCTCCGACTGACGCGTCCGAGGTGCCCGGATGGTCACGGCGTGCCGCGGCCGGGGCGGTCCGACGCCGGCCGGGCGCGCTGGCGGTCCGGCGCGATTCCCGGCCCGGCCGAGCATCCGGCGGCCCCCGGCAGGCGCCCACGTCCGGACCTCCAGGCACCGCGGGCCGCCGTCCCGTCAGGCGGTGACCCGGCGGAAGGTCCATCGCTGGTTGGAGCTGCCGACGTCGCGGTACTGGATCAGCGCGGCTCCGTCGGCCGTACTGCCCCCCTTGACGTCGAGCACCTTGCCGCTGTTCCGGTTGACCAGCATGAATTCGCCGCCGGTCTGCGGGCGCAGCTCCCACTGCTGGCTCGTCCGGCCGTCCGCGGTCATCTGCACGACCGCCGCGCCGTCCGCCGTCGAGGACCCCGCGACGTCGAGCACCTTGCCGCTGTTCACGCACGAGACGGTGTGGTACCCGTCCCCTGTGGACTGGAAGGCCCACTGCTGGTTCGGCTTGCCGGTGTCGCGCCATTGCAGCACGGTGGCGCCGTCCGCGTTCGAGGCGCCGGCGACGTCGGCGACCTTGCCGCTGCGCACGCTGACGCACTGGTACACCCTGGCGGGTGCGACGGTGTATTGCACCGACTCCACGTCGACGTAGCCGGTGCCGCTCGGGTTGTAGGTGTAGAGGCCGATCCGGTCACCGCGGTATCCGCCCCAGGTGAGCTGGTAGGTGCCGCCGAACGAGGTGAAGGTGTTCCCGTCGAGGCTGTAGGAGAACTGGCTCACTCCGTTGACGTTCCAGGAGGTGCGCAGCCACACGGCGTTCTGCGTGATCGTCGGTCCCGAGGTCAGGGCGCCGCCGGCATTGTGCGCGATCGTGGTGGTGGTCCCGGAACGTCGGACGCCCAGCCCGGCGTAGGTCCCCGAGTAGTGGCACAGTCCCGCGTGCTGGCCGTCGGCGAGGCCGGCCAGTTCGAGGCGTACCGTCACCGTCGCGCCGCCCGCGGTGCGCAGCACCCGTTGGGTGAGGGTGTTGCCCACCTTGGTGAGGTTGTCGGCCGCCAGCGGTGCGAATGCCTTCAGCCGCAGGAAGCCGGGGCGTTCGGTGAGCGACCAGTGGTCCGCGCGCGGCTGGTAGTACCACTCCCACTGCGGTTTGAGGAGGGTGTCGGTGAACAGGTCGCCGGTCACCACGGGGGGCAGCGCGTCGACCGGCAAGCCGGGCGTGCCGCCGACAGGCACCTGACCCGTCCACGCCATGTTGCCTATGCCGTCCGCGCCCACCGAGCCCAGGATCGGCCAGCCGTCCACCCAGGTCACGGGCAGCAGCGACAGTGGTCGCCCCTCCCAGTCGCCGTGGCCGTGATGAGTCACGAAGTACCAGTTGCCGTCCGGGGCCTGCACCAGCCCGCCCTGGTTGGGGTCGCGGTCCACCGGGGTGTTGACGTGCGCCAACTGCCGTGTCTCGAACGGGCCGTAGAGGCTGGAGCCGCGGTTCATCATGAGCACCCGGCCCTCCGGCTTCACCTCGCTGAACAGGTGGTAATAGACGCCGTTGATCTTGTAGAGCTTGTTGGCCTCGCTGCCCGGGGACTGGTGGATGACCGTGGACGGGCCGACCAGCGACTTCCCGTCCTCGGACAGCTTGAACAGGTGGATCTTGTAGCCGTCCGAGTAGTGCGTGGTGACCAGGTAGCCCTGGCCGTCGTCGTCCCAGAACGGGCATGGGTCGTCCCAGCCGGAGGTCCGCCACACCGCCGTCAACGGCTCCCACGGCCCGGCCGGCGACGGGGCGGACGACATGAAGAAGCCCTCGTCGGGGGTGTTGAAGTACACCCAGTACCGGCCTGAGTGGAAACGGATCGACCCGGCCCACACGCCGCGGCCGAAGCGGTTCATCCGGTCCCAGTTCAGCAGCGGTCCGATGCGGGTGACGTCGTCGACCACGCCGCCGAGCGTCCGCCAGTTGACCAGGTCCTTGGAGTGCAGGACGGCCATGCCGGGCGAGTAACCGAACGTGCTGGTGATGCCGTAGTAGTCGGCGCCGACCCGGATGCAGTCCCAGTCGCTGAAGTCGCCCGGGAGGACGGGGTTGACGTAGCTGCCGTCGCCCTGGTCGCCCCACGTGCCGGCCGGGGGTGTGGCCGCCGCCGCCCTGCTCGATGGCAGCAGGCCGGGTAACACGAGGGCCCCGGCGCCGACCGCGGCGAGCCGGCCGAGCTGTCGTCTGGTGAAGTCCATGAACCCATTCCCTGGTACGAAGCCCGCCAGACATCACATGTCTCGGCGGCGTTTCGGACGGGAACATAGTGCAACTACCGATATGAAGGTAGGCCCCGTTCCGAATCAGGGGATGGGAAGGGTTGCTCTCGCGCGTCATGTCCGACCGGGCGGACAGTCGGCCTCGTGGTCTTCAAGTTCGCGTAATCGTGCATGCGGGATGTATTGACGCCCCTTGTTTGCCGGACTTAAGGTCTGCCCGATCTTGCGAACGGCGTCTGATATACCGGACAACTTGCTGGGTCGGAGGGTGAGTTGACCACGAGGGCTTCCCGTCGGCCGAGCGTAGGGAGGGAACCCGCCGGGGCGCCACACCTATCAGCACACTCGTGTGCCCGAGCCTGCCGTCATCACAGTGACATGCGTCGCGCACAGGGAACGCGCCGTCGACCCGTCCGCCCTTCTGCATCGTGCGGTACCCGACTTGTCCCGCTCGCCCCGAAGTGCCGAGCTTTCCCCGCCACCCCGCTCCCTCCCGTCGTCCTGGTGGCGCCTGCACAACGACAGGAGATCCACATGACCGCGCTCCGCGCCCGGCTGTCGGTGATATTGCTCGCCGTATGCCTCCTCTTCACGGGCCAGGCACTGACCGCACCCCAGCGGGCCGCCGCCGCCGATCCCGGTTACCTGATGGTGCATTTCACCGGCGACTCGGCGACCGGCCAGATGTTGTACGTCGCGCACAGCGCGGACGGCCTGCACTGGAGCGACCTCAACGGCGGAGCGCCGGTCCTGAACTCCATGATCGGCACGAAGGGGGTGCGCGACCCCGCACTGGTGCGCTCTCCCGACGGCAGCAAGTACTGGATCATCGCGACCGACCTGTGCATCCGCTGCGGCTCGACGTACGCCAACGGCAGCCCCAACTTCGTGGTGTGGGAGTCGACCGACCTGGTGACCTGGTCGAACCCGTGGCTCCTCGGCGCCGCCGGACTGACCCCCGGCGGCAAGAACGCGTGGGCGCCGGAGGCGATCTGGAACCCCGAGACCAACGACTACGTCCTGTACTGGGCGACGAACGCCACCGTGAACGGCATCTTCAAGTACCGCATCTACTCCGCCCGCACCACGGACTTCCACACCATCACCACCCCGCAGATCTGGATCGACCCGCCCGGCAGCACCCCGGTCGTCGACACCCAGATGACCGAGGTGCCCGCCGGCACCGGCCCCTACCGCTATCTGCGGGTCTCCGGCGACGGCCAGAACAACGTCGAGGGGGCCAACTCGATCCTGGGGACGTGGACCAACCTCGGCAACCTCTCCAGCATCGGCCTCACCGGCAACGTGGTCGAAGGCCCGGTCTGGATGAAGTTCCAGGACCGCAACGAGTGGGCCCTCTACATCGACTACAACAACCCGCAAGGCGTACGCGAGTACAGGCCGATCCTGACGACCAACCCGTTCGACGTCAGCACCTACCGCCTTCAGCCGTCGACCGGCTACGACATGGGCGGCACCGCGAAGCGACACGGCGCGATCATGAACCTCACCGCCGCCGAGGAGAGCCGCGTCCTCACCCGCTGGCCCAACACCCCGGCCCGGCGCCTGCAGTCGTACAACTTCCCGGACCGGTACGTGCGCCAGACCAACTTCGACGTGCGCATCGACCCCAACGTGACCCCCGCCGACGACGCCCAGTTCCGGATGCGCCCCGGCCTCACCGGCACCGGCACCGTCTCCCTCGAGTCGGTCAAGTTCCCCGGCTACTTCCTGCGCCACGCCAACTACGACTTCCAACTGGTCCACAACGACGGCAGCAGCCAGTTCGCCGCGGACGCCACCTTCAACAAGGTCGCCGGCCTCGCCGACTCCACCTGGTCGTCGTTCCAGTCCTGCAACCACCCCGACCGCTACATCCGCCACTACGCCTACCAGCTGCGCCTCGACCCCATCACCAACGCGACAGGACGCGGCGACGCCACCTTCCGCCTGACGAACTGACCCCACACCGACAGGGATGCCGGCGCTTCCGGGGAGAACGCCGGCGTCCCCAGGCGTGCGCCCCCTGCCGACAGCCCGCACGCCTCGACCGCACACACCGCAAGCCGCGGCGGCACTCGGCGCCTGTGACGCCACCTCTCTGCGGGACCACCTCACCTGTGCGCCAGGACACCCGCCGACTCGCCGTCCACCCTCGGAGCTGGCGAGCAGCCCCCGAATGCCGTGCCGAAGGCGACGGAACTGCACCGGCACGGGGGCGTCGACGCAACCCACGCCGTCCGTGAAGTCGGACATCGTTCGGCAGGCCGGTCATCGAGGGTCGGTTTGACGCTCGCATCGCACCCCATCTCGAGAAGGAGCTCTCCGTGATCAAGCCACCTTGGATACGCAGCGTCAGACGCGCGCTGGTGGCGGCCGGCGCCACCGCCGCGCTCGCCGCAGGACTCCTCACCGCCACGGCCACCACCTCGCAGGCCGCCACCCAGGGGCCGTGCGACATCTACGCCGCAGGCAGTACCCCCTGCGTCGCGGCACACAGCACCACCCGGGCCCTGTACGGGGCGTACAACGGCCCGCTCTACCAGATCAGGCGCGCCTCCGACAACACGACCAAGGACATCGCCCCGCTGAACGCCGGAGGTGGCGCCGACGCCGCCGCGCAGGACTCCTTCTGTGCCGGCACCAGCTGCGTCATCACCGTCATCTACGACCAGTCTCCCAAGGGCAACAACCTCACCCAGGCGCTCAAGGGCCACTGGCCCGGGCCGGCCGAGGGCGGGAACGACAACCTGGCCAACGCCTTCGAAGCGCCGGTCACCGTCGGCGGGCACAAGGCGTACGGCGTCTACGTCGCACCCGGCACCGGCTACCGCAACAACAACACCAACGGCATCGCCACCGGCGACCAGCCGGAGGGCATGTACGCGATCTTCGACGGCACGCACTTCAACGGCGGCTGCTGCTTCGACTACGGCAACGCCGAGACGACCGGCAACGACGACGGCAACGGCACCATGGAGGCTCTCTACTTCGGCAACAGCAAGGGCTGGGGCTGGGGCAGCGGCAACGGCCCCTGGGTCATGTCCGACCTGGAGAACGGCCTGTTCTCCGGGGTCAACCGCGGATTCAACGCCAATGACCCCAGTGTCAACAACCGGTTCCTGACCGCCATGCTCAAGGGCGGCTCGAACCAGTGGGCCATCCGCGGCGGCGACGCGCAGTCGGGCGGCCTGTCCACCTTCTACAACGGCGTACGCCCCAACGCCACCGGCTACAACCCGATGAAGAAGCAAGGCGCGATCATCCTCGGCATCGGCGGCGACAACAGCAACACCGGCCAAGGCACCTTCTACGAAGGCGTCATGACCTCGGGCTACCCCTCGGACGCCACCGAGAACGCCGTACAGGCCAACATCACCGCCGCCGGCTACAACGGCGGCTCGACCAGCACCGCAACCCTCACCCCCGGCTCCCGGATCTCCCTGCAGGCCACCACCGCGCCCTGCTGCACCTCGCACTACCTCCGCCACAACGACGCCGACACCAAGGTCGTCATCTCCAGCATCAACTCCTCCAGCTCGGCCACCGACAAGGCCGACGCCACCTGGATCGTCCGCGCCGGCCTGGCCAACACTTCCTGCCTGTCCTTCGAGTCCACCGACAAGCCGGGTCAGTTCCTACGCCACTCCAACTACCAGCTCTACCTGAACACCGACAACGGAGGCAGCTCGTTCGCCAAGGACGCCACCTTCTGCCCCACTGCGGGCAACAGCGGGGTCGGCACCTCCTTCCAGTCCGTCAACTTCCCGACCAAGTACCTCCGCCACTACAACTACACGGCCTACATAGCCGACAACGGCGGCTCCAACGCCTGGGACGCCACCAAGTCGTGGGCTCAGGACACCAGTTGGCTGACCGCGGCTCCCTGGAGCTGACCGAGTGACCGAACCCGTGGGGCCTTTGGGCACAGGCCCCGCGGGTTCGGGGCCATGCGTCCCGATTCCGCACACCTCTCGGAGGCACCAGATGAGCGCAACCCCCCTCCCGTCGCGCCGGCTGTTCCTCGGCATGGCCGCGACGGTGCCGCTGTCCATGACCGGCGCGCTGGCCGTCGCCGGCCAGTCCGCGAGCGCCGCGACGGGCTCCCCCTTCGTCATGGGCTACTTCACCCAGTCACCGAGAAACCTCGGTACGGACTACGGCCTGCACCTCGCGGTCAGCACCGACGGGCTGCAGTGGATGCCCCTGAACCAGAACAACCCCGTCGTGACCCCGACCGGGGGCGACGGCGGTCTGCGCGACCCCTTCATCCTGCCCAAGCACGACGGCGGCTACGTCGTGATGGCGACCAACCTGAAGGGAACCGACTGGACAGAGCAGAGCCAGGTCATCCACGTCTGGGACTCCAAGGACCTGCGCTCCTTCGACAACTACCGCCTGCTCAAGCTGCACTCGATGGCCACGCACAGCTGGGCCCCCGAGGCCTTCTGGGACGCCTCCCGCGGCCAGTACGCCATCATCTACTCGGCCGTCAACAGCAGCGGACACAACGTGATCATGGTGAACTACACCACGGACTTCCAGACCGTGACGCCGCCGCAGGTCTTCTTCGACCCGGGCTACGACGTCATCGACGGCTCCCTGGCCATGGGCGTGAACGGCGTCAACTACCTCTACTTCAAGGGCCACAACAAGCTCGTGGGTGCGAAGTCCACTTCCCTCACCCCTGGCAGTTTCACCGTCTACACCCCTGGCCTGGCGCCGCAGGGAGGCATCGAAGCCCCGATCCTCGCCCAGGCCTCCGGCACCTGGTACCTGTGGGGCGACGCCAACGCGCTGTTCTACACCTGGCAGACCGACGACCTCTCCGCCGGCACCTGGACCGCCACCGACCGGCGTGTCTGCACCCAGCCTCTGAACTCCAAACACGCCACCATCCAGCCGATTCCCCAGACGGTGTACGACAACCTTGTCGCCCAGTGGGGCAAGCCCGCCTGGAACCGGCTGAAATCCTTCAACTTCCCGGACAGGTACTGGCGGCATGCGGATGACATCGGCCGCATCGACCCGTACCCGTTCGACCCGTACACCGATGCGGAATGGAAGCTGGTGCCCGGACTGGCCGATCCTTCGGGAGTCTCCTTCCAGTCCGTCAACTCCCCGAGCCGCTACCTACGACACGCGTACTACCAGCTGCGACTGGACGTCAACGACGGCACCACGAAGTTCGCCCAGGACGCCACCTTCCACAGGACCGCCGGACTCGCCGACCCTTCGTGGTCGTCGTTCCGCTCTCACAACTACCCGGACCGCTATATCCGGCATTTCGACTACGTGCTGCGCATCGATCCGATCTCCACCGCTCTCGGCAGGGCCGACGCCACGTTCTCCGTCTGGTACTGAGGCAACGCGCCTCGAGAGGTCGCAACCGCGGTGCGGTCAGTGGTCAGTCGTGCCGGCAGGCCTCGCGCTTGAACTCGGCGAGGGGGACGGTGGCGGTGGACTCCACGCCGTCGTCGGAGATGCTCTGGTAAAGGACCCTGCCCGGGGTGAGTCCATCACGGTCGGTCAGCGTGAAGGTGACGCTCCTGGACGACCATGAGTTGTCCTCGGTCCACCCGTAGAGGGCGTAGCGGGTGCCGGCGGTCAGTCGAGCGAGGGGAGTGGTCGCGGTCCAGCCGGCGGCGGGAGGATCCAGAGGCCACGTGGTGAGACCGGCGTGCAGAGGGCTGTCAACTGTCCATGAGCCGACCGTCGCCTCCTCGTCGGGATCGGCGTCGGCGACGTAGAGCGTCGCGCCGTCGATCCGATGCCCGCAGACCGCCATGACACCGAGCAGACGGCCGTCGTCGGTCACGGAGATGCCGGCGACGGCATCGACGGGCACCGTGCACCCCGAGACGCCGGCCAGGGCCACTCCGGCCGCAACGGCCGCGAGGAGGCGGCGAGTCCTCCGCCGCGGCGACGTGGTCGACGTCATGAGAACCCCCTCGTAACGGGGAGTCTTTTCCCCTCTTCCGCCAGCACCGCACGTACCCGACAGACTCCCATGTGCTGTCCGGCGGCGAGCACGTTTTTCGTCGCCGGAACCGTCGTACCCGGGGCCGGGAGCGGCGTGAAGGCCGGCTCGGCGAGGTCGTCGAAGAGACGCTCTCCCGCGCCGAGGACGGCGGGCACGAGGTGGGGGACCAGTTCGCCGGCCTGCCCAACCGGTTTCGACCCGCACTGTTCCACGCAGCACCTCGCACGGGGTTCGCCGGAACATGTGCCGTCGGAGAAGAGCCCGGCAGGGGATGGCGTCGGTGCGGCGAGCTTCGGCGGACCTGTTGGCTGCGGGCACTAGCCTGGCCATCTGCTGACCGACCGCCTCACAGCGTCGAAGGAGTCACCCGCATGGAGATCGTGTCGTCACGGAAGATCACCACGTTTCTGATGTTCGAGGGGAACGCCGAGGACGCGATGACCTTCTACATCTCGCTGTTCGACGATGCCGAGGTGGTCAGCATCAGTCGCTACGGAGCCGAGGGTCCCGGCAAGGAAGGCAGTGTGCAGCACGCGACGTTCTCGCTCGCCGGTGAGCAGTTCATGTGCATCGACAGCCCTGTGCAGCACGACTTCACCTTCACGCCCGCCGTCTCGCTCTTCGTCCAGTGTCAGGACGAAGCCGAGTTGGACCGCCTCTTCGCGGCCCTGGCCGAGCAAGGCGCCGTGCTGATGCCGCTGGGGGACTATGGCTTCAGCCCCAAGTTCGGCTGGGTCAACGACCGGTTCGGCGTCTCCTGGCAGCTGAACCTGCCCGCCTGAGCAGTCCTCTCGAGCCGACCGATGCGATGATCTTGCTTGCCCGAATACCGGTTGCCGAGTCCCTGCCGTGGGCCGAACGATGACACCTTGTGACGACCACAGAAACCCAGCCCATGCCCCGCACCGCCCGGCCGATCGCGTTGGTGACAGGAGTCGGCCGCTCCATCGGGATCGGCGCGGCCGTCGCCCGCCGGTTGGCCCGGGCCGGCTGGAACGTCGCGTTCACGTACTGGACGCCGTACGACGCGCGAATGTCCTGGGGCGCAGAGGCGGGCGCCGCGGACACCATCGCCAAGTCCCTGGCGGACGAGGGCGCCGAGACGGCGGCCGTCGAGGCGGACCTCGCCGACCCGGACACTCCGGAACGTGTCTTCGACGAGGTCCGGCGCCGCCTCGGCGACGTCACGGCTCTCGTGATGTGCCACTGCGAGTCGGTCGACTCGGGCCTGCTCGACACCACCCTGGAGAGCTTCGACCGCCACTTCGCGGTGAACGCGCGCGCCACCTGGCTGCTGATCCGCGAGCACGGTCGTCGCTTCCAGGGCGCTCACGGAACGGGACGTGTGATCAGCCTCACCAGTGACCACACCGTCGGCAACCTGCCCTACGGAGCCAGCAAGGGGGCGCTGGACCGCATCACACTGGCCGCCGCCCACGAACTCGCCTCTCTCGGGATCACCGCCAACGTGATCAACCCGGGGCCGGTGGACACCGGGTGGATGTCCGACGACATTCGGGACCATGTGCTGCGCCGGACGCCGCTGGGACGGCTGGGCAACCCGCAGGACACCGCCCACCTCGTCGAGTTCCTGTGCTCACCGCAGGGGCAGTGGATCAACGGGCAGCTGCTGAAGAGCAACGGCGGATTCGCCCACTGACCCCGGGATCCCCGACACGGACGCCTGCCACGGTGATCCGCCTGCCGAACCGGTCGGACAACAGCCACCCATGCCGGTGACGGCGTGCGGGACCCAGCGGCCGGCCAGTCGACCCCGAGGTGTGGACGCGAAAGGAGTGGACTGTTCGGCCGGATCGGTGCCATCGTCAGCGATCGTGACGGAGCATGACTTCCTGGCGTTGGCGCCGCAATACACCACGACATCCGAGCTGCTCTCGAGTTCGGCGCGTCGGCGCGGGATGGACGTGGAAGTGCTTCCCGCCCACGCAGATGTGGGCACCGCCATCGCGAGGGGTGGTGGTCACTACTTCGGCGGCCCCGCTTTCGCGGCACGCGTCGTGGACACCCTCGACGTCGCACTCCTGGAACCGTCTGACGACTGGCTGGCCACGTTGCCCTACGCGTACACGGGACGGCGCATCGCCATGGCCACCCTGGGCGAGGCGCGATCCCTGTCCCGACCGGCTTTCGTCAAGCCGCCGAGTGCCAAGACCTTCCCGGCCGCCGTCTACTCCAGCGGTAAGGGCCTCCCGACGGGGCCGGAGCTGTCGGCGGACGTGCCGGTCCAGATCAGCGACGTGGTGACCTGGGCAGCCGAGTTTCGCCTGTACATCCTGGACGGCGAGGTCCGCACGGGTTCGCAGTACGCGACCTTCGGCCGTCTCGACGCCGAGCGCCTGCACGGGCACCGCTACGAGGACCACGTCCTGGAGTTCGCGGACGATCTGCTGGCCACGTGCGGCGGTGGCCTGCCCGGCGCGGTGGTGGTGGACGTCGGGCTCCTGGCCACACCTGAGCACGGCACCGCCGACCGGTGGGCGGTGGTCGAGGCGAACATGGCGTGGTTCAGCAACTGCTACGCCGCGGATCCTGACCGCGTCCTGGACGTCGTCCTGCGCTCAGCCGGACCCCGGACGCGGATGGCGGAGCGGGACCACCGCTTCTGCCGGGGGACGACGCCAGGGTGAGTCCAGCACCCGGGCTGCAAGTCGCTGGATGCATGGACCCGCAGGACGTACGACGACGCCGGCACCGGGACTGCCGCTGGGGCCGGGGATCGCCTGAAACACCGAGGCACGATGTGGGCCCACGACGGTGTCGGTGTGCCGGACGTCGCTTGTCGAAGCACTGGAGCGGAGTCTCGGCCTCGTCGAACGCCAGTGGTCCGCCCGGCTCGCCGCCACGGGGGGCCGGGGTCAGGCGCGCGGCGGCGACCGGCGCGGGCCGGCCCGGGCGCAGCTGACGCACGTGGTGGCCGCCGGACGTATCTCCAGGCGTTCGGGCGGAATCGTCCTGCCGCAGCTCTCGCACTGTCCGTACTGTCCCTGTTCGAGGCGTTCCAGCGCCCGGTCCAGTTCTTCCAGGTGCTCCCGCGCCTGCGCCATCAGAGCCGCGACGTGCGCCCGCTCGAAGGCGGTGGTGCCTCCCTCGGGGTCGTGCTCGTCGTCGACTGCGACCAGGGCATTCGCCGCGACGATCCCGTCGAAGTCGCGGCTCAGTGCGGCCGCACGCGCGAGGGTGTCGGCCCGGTCGGCCGCGAGGCGCGCACGCGCGCCCGAGGGGCTGGACGTACCGGGCTCGCCCTTGCTGTCGCGGGATGCATCGCCCATGCTGCGTGAACGCCGACACGGCCTTGAGCATTCCGCGGCCGGCCGCGTTCCGCGTGCTCGTGCCTCGCGGTAAGGGGTGGCCGTCGGGCGCCTCCACGGCGTGGCCGGAGAGTGTGCACGGGATGCAGCCGGTATGCAGTGACGTATCTCGTGACCTTCGTGCGACGCATTGACCCCGCAGCGTCATCGCGGTTGCATGCTTGAGGTCCTCCGGTGGGGAGCCGGAGACAGCGACCGATGTCATGGCTGGGGGAAACAATGGAATTCAAGAAGCGGAAGGCCGCCGGACGTGTGCGTGCCGTCTTAGGCGCCGTGGTCGTGGTCTGCGCGGTCACGACGGCGTTGCCGGGAGCGGTTTCGGCTGAGCCGATGACCGTGCCGGGCGCCGCGAGCGACAGCGTGGCCGGGGTCGAGCGGATCAGTGTCGCGCCCGACGGCACTGAGGGCGACGGTGACTCCGCCGGCGCCACGATCACGGCCGACGGCCTGCGTATCGCCTTCTCGTCGTCGGCGAAGAACCTGACACCCTCCAACCCGGTCACGTTCGAGAAGGTGTTCGTCCGTGACCTGCAGGCGGGCCGGACCACGCAGATGAGCACCAACACGTCTCCGATCCAGCGCCCGGTGATCAGCGGGGACGGGCAGTACGTCGCCCTGTGGGGACAGCTGTTCCGAGACACGAAGGTCCTACTGTCCCAGGTGAGCTCGGCAAGCACGATCGGCGTCAACTGCTCGGGCCTCAGCTGCAGTCAGCCCTCGCTCAGCGCGGACGGCCGCTACGTCGCCCACGTCGCCACCTTCAGCCGACCGCCGTCCCGGCAGCGCATCGAGGTGCGGGACTGGCGCGCCGACACCACGCGGACCGTCGCCGAGTTCGATCACAGCGTTCAGGCCCGCCCGTCCATCAGCGGCGACGGCCGGTTCGTCGCCTACCAGGACGGCCGGACACAGGACGTCTTCGTCTGGGACCGCACCGACAACATCTCCACCGGCCCGATCGAAGGTCCGTCCATAGCGGCCACACTCGTCCAGCTCAGCCAGGACGGCAGCAAGGTCGTCTACCTGTCGGGCTCCGACACCTACGTCCACGACGAGAGCTCGGGCACCGACCAACTGGTGCCCAACGTACGGGGCTTGGCCATCGATCCCACCGGCCGCCATCTGCTGTACGCCCCATACGACGCGAACGGACCGTCGCTCGTGCTGCGCGATTTGGAGACGGGCACCGACGAAATCGTCTCCACCCGGCCCGCCTCGGCCGGGACCGACGCGGTCAGCGCCGGCGGGCGCGAGGTGGTCTTCCATTCCACGGCCGATGACATCGTGCCCGGCGACACCAACGGCAAGTCGGACGTCTTCATCCGGCGTTTCCCCTGATCGCTGACCCTTCCGGCCCGGTGTGGAGGGAAGGGGCAGCGTCCGCGTCGTCCCGCGGGGCCAAGGGGCGACCCCGTAGGAACTCAGCCGTGGTAGTTGATGTATCCGTTGCCGTCGGCGTCGTTGGCGCGCTTGGTGTAGGAGTGGACGTCTGCCTTGGCGCCCGACGGCTTCAGCAGGTAGATGGTGTCCTTGTCGTTGTTCCAGATGAAGTTGCAGTTCTGGCGGTAGACGACGTTGCCGGCGTCGGAGCTGGTGCCCCTGCCGCCGCGCAGCTTCACGTAGTCGCCGGGCTCGAGCTTGTGGCTGGAGGCGAAGGTGAACTTGTTCCCCGTGGCGTCCTTGACCACGTAGCCCTTGAGGTCGACGGTCGCGGTGCGGGAGTAGTTCTTGATCGTCAGGTACTCGTCTTTGGTGTTGCCGCCGGAACACCGGTTGGAGTCGCTGCCGGGTGCGTCGTACTGGACGCCCTTGACCTTCAGCGCCGACGTGTACTCGGTGGCCTGGGCCGGTCCTGCGGTGATCGCGGCTATCGTGCCGGCAGCGGCGACTGTGGCCAGGGCATGGCGCATGCGCATGAGGAAATCCCCCCTCAGTGGTGCGAATGGAGCGCCTGGAGCCTACCGGAAGTGATCGACGGGTGATCCTGTCGTGTGCAAGTTGTGAAGAACGCGCGTGGGGTGGGATGCGTGGCGCGGCGCTACGCCCAGCGAGCCGCTCTCGTGACAGGGCGTCGGGCCGGTGCGCGGGCCGAGCGGCGAGGCGGCGACCTGTCGGGTGATGTGGCGACGGACGCCTGTCGCCGACGACACGGTCGGCCCCCTCGGGTCGACCGGCCAGGAGGGGCGAAGTGATTGCGGTTTGCATCACTGTAAGCTCTTGACATGCCCCCGATCGATCTCGCCCGGCTCGCCGAACGGTTGCACCAGAACCTCGGCAGGCCCGAGCGCGAGCTGCTGGCTCCGGGAAGTTCCTGGAATCTCTCCCAGACGCTGCAGCACTGTGCGCAGACCGTCCGCTACTCCGTGACCGGCTACCCCGCGCTGAAGCCCGTCCTGTTCCGGGCGACGGCGGGCGCCCTCGCCAAGAGGGTCTTCCTGCGCCGCGGCGCCATGAGGCACTCGCTCGCCGCCGAGATCGACGGAGCGCCGCCCCTGGACCCGGAACTGCCGGTGACCGAGGCCGCGGCCGGTCTTACGGAGGCGGTGGCCCTGTTCGCGAACCACACCGCAGAGCACGCCCCCCACCCCGCCTATGGGCGCTGCACGCACGACGAGTTCGCACGGCTGCACGCCATGCATCTCGCCGAGCATCTTCCCGGCCTGGCGGACGCCTGACGACTTGTCGGGCCGGGGAGCCCTGGTCGATGAACCCCTGACCGGAGGCCTCGCTCCTTCCCGATCAGGACGCACCGCCGCTCAGCTCACTCCCGCGCGTCCTGGTCGCGCTGGGGCCGGATGAGGCCCTGATCGGTCCGGACGACGCTGTCCGGCGTCCTCGATCGCCCATGGGAGCGGCGGAGTTCCTCGGCAGCGGGGTGAGCGGCGCCCCTCGCCTCTTCCCCGGCCGGCGTCACCTCGTGTGCGGCTGGGCAGCTGCACACGATCTCATAGTTGAGGGTTCACCTACCGAGGTAGATCGAGTTAGGCTTACCTAAGTACAAGTGATCGAGTTCCCGCTGCCCGCCTCAGGCGCAGGGCTCACCCCACCCTCTGCGTGACAGGACCTCCCATGCGTTCGACCCCCCGCGGCGCCTTCGTGGCCCTCGCTCTCACTCCGCTGCTCGCAGGATGTTTCGTGTCCAGCGAGCAAGGCGCGGGCGCGGGCCCGGACGGGGGACCGGGAGGACGGCTGAGAGTCGCGCTCGCCGTGCCGCCGGCCCAGGCGCTGTCCCCGTACAGCAACGACGCGACCGTGCTGAGCAAGCTCTCCGTCGCCGAAGGGCTCACCGCCCTGGACCGGAGCGGCGACGCGGCCCCCGCGCTGGCGTCGTCCTGGAAACAGACCGACCCGACCAGCTGGACCTTCGAGTTGCGCAAGGCCACCTTCCAGGACGGCACCCCGCTCACCGCCGAAGCCGTCGTCAACTCCCTCGGCCACGCTGACGCCGCACGGCCCAAGCCCCGCGTCCTCAGCGACGTCACCCTCATCGCGAAGGCCGACGACGTCGACACGCTCACCATCAGCACCAAGGCCGCCGATCCGGTGCTCCCGCTGCGTCTGGCCAGCCCGGCGCTGGCCATCCTCTCCGGCAAGGCCTACGCGAAGGACGGCACCGCCAGTCCGGTCGGCACCGGAACCGGCCCCTTCCGGATCACGAAGCTCGTCGGAAAGTCCAGGGTCACGCTCGACCGTTACGACGGCTACTGGGGCGGGAAGGCCAAGGCGTCCGGCATCGACGTGACCTGGACAGCCGACGGCACGGCCCGCGCCAACGCCCTGCGCAGCGGCGACGTGGACATCGCCGAGTGGATCCCCACGTCACAGGCGAAGCTGCTGGAGGCGAAAACCCGTCACGAGGTTTCGTCCGTACGGACCGACAGCCTCATCCTGAACACCGGCGGCGGCCTGTTCACCGACACGGCGCTGCGCGCGGCGGCCCGCCGGGCCGTGGACGGCGCCCCGCTCGTCGGCTCGGTCTTCAGCGGGTACGCCGACCCCGCGCAGGGCCTGTTCGGGCCCGCCGTCTCCTGGGCGGCCGGCAAGCGCGTCGACGTCACCGGTCGGGCGAGAGCCGCGACCGCAGCGCAGGTGAAGGCGCAGACGAAGGGCAGGACCGTGCGTCTGGCCACGTACACCAACCGCGCCGAACTGCCCGAGGCCGCGTCCGTCCTCCAGCAGCAGCTGGAGCAGGCCGGGTTCACCGTGAAGCAGGACGTACGCGAGTACACACAGATGGAGGCCGACCTCCTCGCCGGCAAGTACGACGCCCTCGTGTTCTCCCGGGTGACACTCCTCGACACCGGCGACGCGGTCGCCTACCTGGCGAGCGACTTCCTGAGCGACGGCGTGTACAACATCGCCCGTCTGAAGGACCCCAAGGTGGACCAGGCCATCAAGTCGGCCGCCGAGGAAGGCGACGTGACGAAGCGGCAGCAGAAGATCATGGCCGCCGAAGCGCAGGTTCTGCGTACCGACGCCGTCGTCCCGCTCGTCCACGAGAAGGTCGTTCAGGGCATCGCCGCCGGCGTCGAGGGCGTGCTCCTCGACCCGCGCGAGCGCTCCCTGATCGACGTCGACACCCACCTGAAGTAGATGAGTGCGACATCGCCCCGCACCGGGGCCCGCCCGTCGCGTCGGCGCGCGGGCCTCGGCCGCCTCGCAGCCGGGGGTGCGCTGCTGACGGCGGTGGCCCTGCTGCCCTGGCTGTCCGGGAACGACCCCGCGCTGACCGTCCTGCGGGCACGCTCCGCAGACCAGGACCCTTCGCCCGCCCAGCTTGCCGCGGTAAGGGAGCAACTGGGTCTGGACAAGGGGCCGTTCGCGCATCTCGCGTCGTGGCTGAGCGGTCTGCCGCGAGGCGACGCGGGCACTTCCTGGGTGTCGGGTGAGGCGGTGCTGCCCCAGGTGACGAGCGCCTTCGCGGTCTCCGTGACGCTGATGCTCGGAGCCCTCGTGGTCACGGTCGCCGTTGCCGCACTGCTCAGCGCCCGTACGCTGCACCTCGGCTCCCGGCGGCGCCTGCACCGGGCGACGGGCGCCATCGGCATCGCCGTTCTCGCCGCGTTGCCCAAGTTTCTGCTCGCCTCGCTCCTGGCCACCGTGTGCGGGGTGTGGCTGGGCTGGTTCCCCTCCAGCGGGTGGGAGGGGCCCGCGTCGATGGTGCTGCCCGCGCTCGCCCTCGGCATCCCCTCCGGGGCGATGATCGGGGGTCTGCTCGACCAGTCACTGCCCGCGGCCTTCAACGAACCATGGGCCCGTACCTGGCACGCCCACGGCTTCACGCCCCACCAGGTCGCCCGGCAGGCGCTGCGGCGCGTGGTGGCAGGGGTGCTGCCGCAGCTCCTGCCGACCGTGGTGGCACTGGTCGGTGGTGCCGTCGCCGTGGAGAAGATCTTCAACATCCCCGGGCTCGGCCGCCTCGCCCTGGACGCAGCCATCGCCCAGGACCTGCCGCCCCTGCAGACCGCGACCCTGGCCCTCATCCTGCTCGGCGTCGCTGCCGGCTTCCTCATCCATGCCCTGCGCAGAGCGCTGCTCGGCCCGGCCCTGCGGGACGGAGCCCTGCCCGCGCTGCACGCACAGGCCCTCCCACGAGGGCGCTTCACCCGGTGGGCCACTCCGGTCTGCGCCCTCGCGCTGCTCGCTCTCGTCACCGTCGGACTGTTCCGAGACCCCCTGCATGTGGACACGGCGGCCCGACTGCTCCCGCCCTCAGCCGCACACCCGTTGGGCTCGGACGCGCTCGGCCGCGATCTGCTGGCCCGCCTCGGCCACGGCGCGCTGCGGACGCTGGGCACGGCCCTCGCGGTGACCGCGGTCTGCACGCTCACCGGGCTGCTGCTCGGCATGGCGACGCAGGTCGGCGCGGGCCTGACGGAAGTGGGGTCGACGATGCCGGCGGTCCTGGCCGGCATGCTGACCACCGCGGTGACCGGCCCGTCGGCCTCGGGCGCCGCCCTGGCGGTCTGCCTGGTCGGCTGGACTCCCTACGCAGCCCAGACCGCGGCCCTGCTGGAACAGGAGCGGGCCGGCGGGCACATCCTCGCCTCCCTGTCCCTCGGCGCCGGACCGGGCCATCTCCTGCGCCGCCACCTGCTGCCCGCCGTACTGCCCCCCGTTGTGCGCAACGCCCTCCTGCGCCTGCCCACCACCGTCCTCGTACTGGCCTCCCTCGGATTCCTCGGTCTGGGCGAACAGCCGCCCACCGCCGAATGGGGCCGACTGCTGTCGGAGAACCAGTCATACGCGGAACTGGCGCCCTGGACGGTACTCGGCCCGGCCGGCGCACTCGTCCTGCTCTCCGTTCTCGCCCTCTCCGGCACGGACGCCGTGGCTGTGCGCAGCCCGGCGTCGGTCCGGCTCTCCCGTCGGCCCCGTCACAGAGCTGTACAGGGCGACATGGCCGGGCGCCGGGTGAACTGAACTTCGGGCGGCGCCTGCCGGCGCACCGGCTCGGAGGCGGGTGTGGGTCCCGGGATGCGAGGATCCGGCTACGGGCCGACATGGTGCAGCAGCGAATGCAGGAGCCCCTTCATCCCCTCCTGGGAGACGAACCGCAAGCTCGGGTCCCGGCCGTCTGGTTCCTGCTCCCACCACCGGGGCAACTCGACGTCAAGCAGGTTGTCGGCGTACCAACGGCCGAAGTCCTCGCCGTCGAGCAGAAGAACGGCCCACGGCAGCAGACGATGGACGCGCGAGGATTCCGCCTCTGACGGTGCGGGCCGGCCGGGACGTCGGAGACGGTCCTGCAGCGCGAGGAGGCGACGTTGCTCGGCGGCGCCGGCCGCGCTGACACGAGCTTTGCGGAGCGACCACGTGCCCAGCACGGCCGCTGCCGCGCACAGCAGGAGAGCCGTGGACGGGTTCCCCCTCCACAACAGGAACACACCGGCCAGTACGGCAATCGTCATGCTGGACAGCACGTAATACGGTCGGGCCGAGTAGCCGCACTCGTGGGCAGCCTTGGAAACGCTCACCCGAATCTGCGCGAGGCTGATCCTGGTACCGCGGAGGGAGGCGGGCGGACCGGATTCGCGCCGGAGCCGCAACTCACCTTCTCCGCCGAGGATCGCGTCCAGCAGGGCGGCCCGGTCCGGGGGAAGCCCCGCCGCGGACCGGGTGCCGGGACGTATCACGTAGCCGTCTTCGTACGCCGTCACTCGCAGACAGCCGTCCTCGGCGAGTGCCACGGTTTCGCTGATCACGACCGGCATCGGATTCTTGCGCCCGACCAGCCAGCCGCCGACCAGACAGCTCGACTCAGGCATCTCCGTCTCCGTGCCCGCACTATTCACCCGTCCCCCTCATGATCGCATCGACGTGGGGACGGTACCGAACCCGACGGAACGCCGGAACGGAACGCGGGAACGGAATGCGGGAACGGAACGCGGGAAGTGTCACCGGGCGTGGTGCGCTCCGCGGGGGAGTGGGCCGCAGGGTGGCCGGTACGCTCCGATCATGACGGCATCTCCAACGGCATCCCAGGCAGGCAACCGACCGACCGCACTGTGGGCCGCCTTCTGGGCCTCGCTGACGGCCGCCGTGGCGAGTTGGGCGCTGTGCTGGCTGAACGCCTACGTCGTCCATGACGATCTGCCGAACTCCTGCGGTGACCTGCGTCGGCAGACTTTCCCCCCGGAGGTGGCCTGTGCGTACGCCGACGGCACGCTCACCGGTGCGAACGCCGACTGGATCGAAGTCGTCTTCTTCGCCTCGCTCGTGGCGTTCCTGCTTCTGACAGGCATGATGCTGGCGCTCGTGGTCCTCCGCAGGAAGTGACGGCTGCGGACTGCCCGCAGCACGGACCCACGGCGGCCCGGATGCGTCCGCTGACAACCCGGCTTTCTCAGCTGAGTTCGCCGTCGAGCCGCCCGACATACGTGCGCGAATGCGTAGTTCCCCCGAGGTGGTCAAGGGGGGCGGTCCGGGAAACTCTCGGGTGTTCAGGTGAATCGGGTGATCGGTCAGGGCTCGGAGGACGGGCTCTGCGGCACACGCCGTGTTCACGGTGGGAGATGGCGGGGGATGCGGCGATGACCGCGGAAGATCGGACAGCTCTTCCTCTGCTCCCGCCAGGCCGATGACCAGGAATCGGGGGTGCCCGTAGTGGCTCTGGGGCCGAGTGCGCAGCCGAGCGTTCCGGCGCCCGACGGGAGGTGGTCGCACCTGGCGACCGGGGCGGAGCTGGCCTTCATGGCGCAGCTCGTCGTCGCGGGAGCGGTTTTCCTTGCCACGGCCGGCATGCGGGACGATCACGGCACAGGTTTCGCGGGTGGCGCCCTCGCCTGGGCACCCCGGGTGCTCTTCCTCGTGGTCCTCGCCGGGTACCTGCACTGGCTGCTGTTCACCCTGCCCGCCATGGCGCTGGCCCGGCTCCTGGCGGCTCCGCCGTGGGCGGCGCTGCGAGCGGTGCTCGGGTCCGCTGCGGTCGCTGTGGCCCACATGGCGTGGGCCGTCTCGGTGTGGGACGTCCCGGTCGGGTGGACCGCGGCCTGGATCGCGGGCACCGGGCTGCTCCCGGTGACAGCGGCCTGGTACGCGCACCGCCGGTCGCTGGGTTGGGGGGCGATGGCGTCCCGGATCGGCGCTGTCACCGGAGTGGCCCTGCTCCTCACCGCTGTCGGCGGGCTCCTCCAGGAATGGACCCGCTGGCACACGTACGAGCCGCCCCGGCTCGAGCGGGGAGGCTACGTCGGGGACTGGTTCGGCGGTGGCGGCGCGTACCGGCTGCGGCTGGGCGCGAACGGCGAAGCCGAGGGAGACAACATGCCGCTGGTCGACGAGAACGCCGGGCCGTGGGACTCGTGCTCAGGCACCGGCACATGGACTTTCGTGCCGCAGCCCGAGGCCGGCCGCCCAGCCCACGGTGGACCGCGGGACCGCATCACGCTCACGATCCCCGGTTGCGGTGCCCTCCGCGACTGGCAGGCGGCCGGCACGGTCGACCAGCCGCAACTGTTCGTCGTGAAGGGAGACCCGAGCGCCCCCTCGGTCATCACCCTGCACCGCCCCAGGTGAGAACTCCGAACAGAGTGATCAGCTCCTGTCCTCCCCCGGGGACTGCTCTGCCGAGGCCGTGCGCATGATGAGTCGGCACCTGCACACGGCCCGGGGGGATGGCCGGGGCGTCAGACTCCGACGGGCTGCCATTCCTGGTGGGAGCCGCTGCCGGCGGGCCACTGGACGACCTTGGCGCCGTCAGCGGCCGATCCGCTCTGCACGTCCGCATGCAGGCCGCTCTTGACGTTGACGAGGTGGTAGGAGCCGCTGGTGGCGGCCGGCACGAGCTTCCACCACTGGTTGCCGGCGTTGGTGTCCTGCCACTGGTCCAAGGCCGTGCCGGCGCTGGTGGAGGCGCCCGGGTTGTCGAGCACCCTGCCGCTGTGGACGTTGGACAGGCGCCCCTCGCCCTTGGCGGGGCGTCCGGTGTCGTCACCAGCCGATCGGGAGGCCGGCGACGAACGAGGTGAGCCGGTCGGCGACGACCGGTCGTCGTGCGCCGAGTAGTGCCAGTGGCAGCCCGTGAAGTCCAGTCCGGAGTCGTCGAGGAGCCAGTACCGCACCCGGGCCGCCGTCCGCCCGCGATGCATCCGCCAGGTAGCGCGGGCCCTGCGCAGCGCGGTCGTCCGTGACGTCTCCTTCGCTGGGTGCGGGAGCTCGTCCGTCGGAGCGACGGGGCGAGGGCGGCCGAGCCCTCACGGCGTCCGAGATGCCGAACGATGGTCGGCAGTCGGCGGACGAGGGTCCGTGGCGCACGGCAACCGAGCGCATCGGGACCGTCGACGAGTGAGATGAGACGCCCTGTGAGGGTCCGTCAACGCTCGGGAGGGCCCTACGAGGCCTCGATCAGGGGCCGGTGAGGTGTCCTGGCGCCTTCGGCGCCTCTGGTGCGTCTGGCGCCCCTGGCGCCTGCGATGACCCTTTCTCGCCGCCGGGGCCGGGGCGTCCGGCCGTCGCACGCACCTCGCGCGGGCTCGCGCCCAGTTCGCGACGGCAGGCCTTGTTGAAGGCCTGGAGATCGGCGATGCCCACGGCCGCGGCGACGGCGGTGACGGACAGGGTGGAGGACGCCAGCAGGTGACGGGCGCGCTGCAGGCGCCGACGCCGGATGTACGAGACGACCGTGAGGCCTGTCTCGGCACGGAACAGGCGCGTCAGGTGCGTGTGGGAGATCCCGACGGCTCGCGCTATGTCAGGCACCGACAGCGGGTCGGCCAGGTGTTCCTCGACGTGGGCCTGCGCGGCGGACACGTACGGGTGGCGGCGTCCCTCTCCCTCGCCGCTCGGCAACTCGGCGATGCGCCACAGAGCGGCCCACACTTCGGCGGTGGCCCGCGAGGGCGAGGCCGGCAGGGCCGTCACGGCACGGCGGAGCAGATCGGCCAGGCGTGCGCTCTCGGCCGCCGCGTCCTGCATCACCGGGACCGCCCGTGCCGATCCGCTCTCCCGCAGCCGCAGATGGACGTAGAGATGCTCCGACCTGCCCCGGTAGTGGAAGTGCACCTCCGTGTCCGGCGGCACCAGACTGACGTGGCCGGGACGTATGGCGTGGACGGACTGCCCCAGCGTCAGGGCGCCCTCGTAGTGGTAGAGGTGCAGCTGCCACAGGTCGGGCAGGCGGAAGACGTCGTGTGCGGTGGAGACGCCGTGCACCCCGATGCCGGCGCCCACCACGGTGGGCGGTTCGTCGAGCCAGAGCGTCGTGGTCCTCATGGGGTGGAAAATTACCAGCAGTGGACGAATTCAGCCCACGACCCAGCCGTACCGGGCGCATACGTTCGTCGCATGTCAACCAGCAAGCACCTCCTGACATCGGTTCAGGTGGCCCGCTTCGTCGCGCAGGGATTCGTGCGCCTGGACGGGGCGGTGCCGCAGGAGATCAACGAACGGGCCGTCGCGACCCTGGACGAGGGCCTGCCGCAGGTGCCCTACGGCACCCCGCTGAGCGAGGCCTTCGCCCCGGACGTCTTCGTGCACGAACTGCTCGCCCTGCCGGTCGTCGCCGGCGCGGTGGAAAGCCTGGTCGGCCCCGGCCCGACCGTCGACCACCACGCCGTGCACGTCCGCCGGCCGCACGAGGGACACGCGCAGGACCTCCACGCGGACGCGATCATCGACGTACGGCCGGACGCGTTCGACATCCAGCTCATGTACTACCCGCATGAGGTGACCGCCGCGATGGGCGGCACCCTGAGCGTGCCCGGAAGCCATCTGCGCAGGATCAACGAGACGGACATCGGACGTGTCCAGAACCTCCGGGGGCAGACGCGTCTGACCTGCCCCGCGGGGACGGTCGTCCTGCTGCACCACGGCATCTGGCACAGCGGGCGCCGCAACGACACCGCGCACCGCCGCCACATGTACAAGCTCCGCCTCAATCCCACGGTGCCGCAGGTCCGCCTCTGGGACACCTCCGACCTGCACGACCCGGCCGTCGCCGCGGAACTCTCCGCCGGTTTCCCCTGGTACGAGCAGGCCACCGCCCGACTGGAGACGTACAACCGCATCCTGCTGTGGCGGGCCCTGACCGGCGACGACCAGTTCGACGTCGAGCACTGGGTCACCCGCGTCACCAACAGGCCGACACAGAGGAGCCGGGCATGAGGCAGCAGGTCATGGTCCTTTATCTCGCCACCTCGGCGCTGGACTCCGACGTCGTCGGCTGGTCCCGGTACGACGGGACCGGCCGGACCCGCCCGACGACCGGTGACGGCGACGAGCCGCCCTACGCCACCGGGCTCGCCGCGCTGTGCGACGGGTGGCGCCTGTTTCAGGCCTCCCAGCTGCTGCCACCCCAGGCCGGTCACGAGTACGACGTCTCCTTCCTCAAACACGAGTTCTTCTTCGAGAAGCTGGAGGAAGGAGCTCGTCCCGGCGCGTGAGCGGACCGCCCTGCGGCCGGCCGCAGGGCGGTCCCGGCCGTTCAGCGGTTGAACGCGAGGCGGGGCGCCGCGTTGCGGGCCAGCGCATGCGCCTGGTCGGGCCACCAGGTGCCGGCGGGCGGGTCGACGATGCCGTACTCCGGGTCGATCGTGCCGCCGGTGTTGCGCGTGCAACTGCCGTCGGACTCGCCGGGGATCTTGATCCACAGGTAGGCGTCGACGAGGGGCACGCCCGTGGCCGCGGTGGGACGCGGCCCGAGACCCCGTCCGGGAGCGTTGCACCAGACCTCCGGGTCCCCGCTGTACTTGCCCGGCTCCGGGGCCCAGGCGCCCCGACCGTTACGGCTCGTGTCGATCACGAAGTGCTGCAGACGGCCGGCCGGCGGGGCGCCCACGTTCTGGTCGAACCAGGCGTCGGTCCACCGCCAGGTGGCGGGATCGGCGGAGTCCACGGCGTTGCCCGGGACGCCGTCGTTGGGGGCGGCCGACGAGTAGTACTGACCGGCGCACCAGTCGGTGTGGCCGCGCGCCTGCTCCGGTCCCTCGGAAGCGAACCACATGCACTTCGCCACCCAGGCGCCGTACCTGGCGTTGTGGGCGGTGGGGAGGGTGTTGGACACGTTCAGCGAGAAGCCGTCGGCGGAGCGGACCCCGGCGTCCAGGAGCCGCTGTGCCATGTCGCCGACCGGCCGCCACAGGACGTTCCCCGCGTCAAGGTAGACCGCGGTGCGCGGCCGGGCCTTGAGAGTCCTGACGGCGTACGCCACGTCGGCGATCCGGGCGGCCGTGAGCGCGCCGGTCGGGTCGGCGCCGGGGCCGCAGTCCTTCGGGAGGAGGGCCAGGCCGTCGGGTTCGACGACGACCACCGCCTGTCCGGCGCCGATGCCGGCGGCGAAGGCGTCGATCCACTGCCGGTAGGCGGCAGAGGACGCCGCTCCGCCGCTGGAGTACTGCGTGCAGTCGCGGCCGGGCACGTCGTAGGCGACCAGGACCGGCGTCCGGTGAGCCGCGCCGGCCCGGTGGACGAGCCGGCGCACCTTGGCGCGTACCTCGCCGGGCGTGCCCTCGGTGAACCATTCCGCCTGGGGCCAGCTCGCGAGCCGGGCCATGTTCGCGGCGTTCGCGAGGTCACCCCGCTTGAGGTCCACGAGGGCCTGCTGTGCGGCCTTGCCGTGCGGGTCGGCGTAGAACCTTGTGCCGGAGGTGATCGCGCCCTGCCCCGGTGCGTCCCGTGACGAAGATTGTGGCTGTGGCTGGGACTGGGACTGGGACGGGGACGGGGGCTCCGGCCGGGCCTGGGCCTGCGTCGTGGTGAGAGCGGCGCAGGCGGTGAGGGCGGCTAGGACCGCGGCCGCGCGGCGCCGCGGACGAGGTGTTGTCATGGCTGCTCCTGATCGATGGGGGATGGATGGATGGAGGGACGGGGGAGCGCCCGCGGTCCGTGGCCCGTTCGCCGGGATCGGGCCATGGGAACGGGCCACGGACCGGGGGCGGGGGATCAGTAGCCGTAGATCATCTTGTAGGCGACCTCCGGGAGGAACTGACCGGCCGAGGAGCCGCCTCCGACGCCGCAGTTGCCGTCTGACTCACCCGGGGTCTTGATCCACAGGAGCATCTCGGCGCCTCCGCCCAGCCGGGTGGAAGTGCCGATGCGGCGACCGGAGGGGTTGCACCACTGGCCGTTGGAGCCGTTGCCGTTGCGGCTGGTGTCCACGACGAACGGCTTGGTGTAGCCGTAGCGGGAGCTCAGTTCGCGGTTGACGGCATTGCCGTAGGCGGTGTTCTCGGCCGTGGTGAAGTAGTTGGAGATGTTGAGCGAGAAGCCATGGGCCTGCCGCAGACCGGCGTTGTGCAGCCGCTGGGCCATGGTCGCAGCGTCGGCCCAGCCCGGGTTGCCGGCGTCGAGGTAGACCCAGGTGTTGGGGGCCTGTCGGCTGAACTGGCTCAGGGCGCCGCTGAGCATGCCCTGCCGTTCGTTGATCTGGGCCTGGTTCATGCAGCCGTAGTCCCCGAGGGAGTCCGGTTCGAGAAGCACGACCGCCGGGCGGTTGGCGATGCCGCCGGCGAACTGCGCGATCCAGTTGGCGTACGCGGACGGCGAGGCGGCGCCGCCCGCCGAATGGCCGCCGCAGTAGTCGCGGTTGTAGACGTTGTACGCGACGAGGAGGGGCAGTTTGTCCGCACGGTCCGCCGCCCCCGCGTACGAGCCGGCGGCGGTGCCGATGGCCCCGCTCCAGGAGCCGAACCAGCGGGCGGCCGGAGTGTTGGCGAGGGAGGCGCTGATCGCGGGCGCCCGGCCGTCGCCGGGGTTGGCGGCGACCCACCGTTTCGCGCTGGCGTCGGGGTCGACGTAGAACCCGCTGGTCATGGTGGTCGGGTCGGCGGCGTGTGCCGACGGTGCGGCGGCGAGTGCCAGCGGCAGAGCGAAGAACGCTGTCACGAGGGCGCGGAGCCTGCGGCGCATGACTGAACCTCGGTTTCCTGGCGGGGATGCGTCGCACGCGCTCGTCCCGAGCATGCGACGCGCTGCGGAGGTGCGGAGGTGCGGAGGTGCGGAGGTGCTGACCCTGGGAGCGCTCCCACTGGAAGCGTTCCCAGCAGTGCGGAGAGCCTTGGGGTGTGGTCGGTATGGTGTGGCGGGGCGTCAGAACTGTCAAGCGTCAGAGCGAAAGGCGCTGGTCCCGTGCTCGTGCGGCCCGTCGCGGAGCGTCAGACGCCTTCCCAGGGCGAAGAAGAGGATCTAGAGTCCTGGAACTGGAAGCGCTTCCAGGTCCTGTCCCGACCCCGAAGGGCTCCGGTTCCCCGGTTCTCCGGCTCTTCGCGGCCATGACGGAAAGGCTCACGGTCCATGGCAGAAGCCGCGCCTCGGCGGCAGCCGACTCTCGACGAGGTGGCCGCACTCGCCGGCGTCTCCCGTTCCGTGGCCTCCCGCGCCCTCAACAACGCTCCGCACGTCAGCCGCGCCAAACGGGAGGCAGTCGAGCGGGCCGTCCGGCACCTCGGTTACGTGCCGAACCCGCGGGCCCGTGCCCTGGCCACCCGTCAGACGGGAGCGGCCGCCCTGGTCGTCTCCGGCGAGGATCCGTCGATCTTCGCGGACCCGTTCTTCGCCCAGGTGATCGTGGGGGCGTCGGCCGCCCTGGAGGAGGCCGACCTGCACCTGATGCTCTGCCTGGCCGCTTCCGACCGGGGGCGCAAGCGGGTGGAGGAGCTGTTCCGGTCCAGGGGCGCCGACGGCGTCATGCTGATGGCGCTGCGCGAGGACGATCCGCTGGCCCGGATGGCCCAGGAGGCCGCGATACCCGTCGTGTTCGGCGGACGCCCGGTCGGTCCGGCTCCGCGGTGGTACGTGGACGTCGACAACGTCGGCGGAGCGCGCGAGGCCACCGAGTACCTGCTGTCCCACGGCCGGACCCGTGTCGCCGCGATCTGCGGGCGCCTCGACACCGGGGCCGGCCGCGCCCGGTACCGCGGATACCGCGACGCCGTGCTTGCGGCCGGCCTCGAACCGTTCCCACCGCTGGAGGGGGACTTCACCGAGCCCAGCGGCGCCGCCGTCATGGCCGCCCTGCTGCGGAGCGACCCCGATGTGGACGGGGTGTTCGCCGCCAACGACAACATGGCGGCGGGGGCGCTGCGCAGCCTGCGAGGGGCCGGCCGGCTGGTCCCCGCCGACGTCGGCGTGGTGGGCTTCGACGACCTGGAGATCGCCAGGATCGCCGACCCGCCGCTCACCACCGTCCATCAGCCCATCACGGCCCTCGGTCGGGAGACGGCCCGCATGCTGGTCGCACTCCTCGACGGTCAGGACCCCACCCCGCTGATCCTGCCCACCCGACTGGTCACCCGGTCCAGCGCCTGACGGGCCGGTCGGGCCCGTCGCCGGGTCGTCTCCAGCGGCCCACGGGTGCGGGCGGCCGGGCCGCGAGATCACGCCGGCCAGGTCGATGACGGCCCAGTCATAGAAGCACACCGAAACTCATCGGCGACCGAAGGGCTCGGGGGGGCGTGCGATCCCCCAGCGCAGGACGACTGCGGAGACGGAGCAGTCGACGGTTGACACGCACGGTCGAGGCCGGCGCGTCCTTCGGGGACGTACCGGCCTCGAGTGCCTCCGGTGTCTACGGGGTCACGGTCAGCCCGGGTGCCATGTCGGCGGTCCCGTTGGCGAGCTTCCCGGAGCCGGCGGCGCCTTCGGAGCTGACGAAGCGCAGCTCGTGGTTGGTGCCCCCCGCGTTGCCGACGGCGAGCACGAGCGTGGACCGGCCCGCCGCGTAGGCGTTCTGGACGAAGGAGGTGATGTCGACGGTGACGTCGCGGCCGTCGATGGCGTTGCCCTGATGGGTTCCGCCGCCCTCGGCGATGACGGTCGAACCGAGGGTGAAGGTGGCCGACTTCGCGACGGATGAGGTCGTGGCGGTGAAGCTCGGCCGGTTCTGCCAGGTCATCGTGTTGACCGGGCAGGACGTGCCGCCGCCGGTGCAGGCGGTGTCGCTGACGGGTTGCACGAGGAGCTGGTCGGTGTCGGTCGACGGGACCGACGAGTAGCGGTGGCCGACGTAGGTGAGATGGAGCGTCGCCTGGCTCGGTGCCCTGGTGAGGCTGCTGAGCGGGAACTGGATGTAGGAGAGCTTTCCGTCGCCGGATCCGGTGGTGTACTGCTCGCCCATCAGGCCGACCCCGGTGTTGCGGGTGATGAGGGTCAGGTCCGAGGAGTTGTTCCTGGTCTGGTCGCCGGTCCACGCGCCCACCCAGGTGTCGCCGCTGGTGAGGGCGCCGGCCCTGACGTTCCGGGTCTGGCCGTTCGGGTCCGTGAAGGTGGACGTCAGCGTGCTGATCCCGCTCGGCGCCAGCGGGAACTGACTGCTGTATTCGACGAGCTGGTCTGCGACGCGGAGGTTGTTCAGCGTCACGTTCGTGGCGCCGTTCAACGGGCTGCTGTTCGGCTTCTGCTGCGAGAACCACACGTTGTCGAGCTTGAAGGTGCTGATCGGGGTCCTGGTGTACGTGTACGTGGCGCCCGACCCGTCAGGGTTGGGGGCGAGCCCGTAGGTCGCCTGGTCTTCGGCGGTGATGGTCTGGGTGGATCCGTTGCCGCCGTTGAGCCTGATCGGTCCCGACGTGTACCGGGAGGTGTCGAACGAGCTGTTCTTGATCACGATGCTCGAGATGCGCGGGTACGGTTTGGGGCTGTTCTGCGTGAAGATGCCGCCGGCCCCCTGCGAGAGGGAGTTGAAATTGTCGAACGTGTAGTTGTTGAGCTTGTATCCCCACGAACTCCATCCGATTCGGATCGAGTTGCCGGCACCGGCGGACCAGTTCAACGTGTTGCTGACCGAGATGTTCTTCGAGTCCGCGTTGTCCCAGTGGTAGTTGTCGAACCCGAGGTCGTCGGCGACGGCGTCGTGGGCGCCCACCGCGTTGGCATAGCCCTGGACGTCGGGAGTGGAGGTGCCGAGCTGGAAGTTGCCCCACACGCCGGAGGCCAGCGGGGTGAATCCGTCGCTGGGGTTGTAGTGGCCGGAGGCGAACGCGTCGTCGTTGCCGAGGGTGAAGACGCCGTTGGCGGTGATGTCCTGGCCGCTCGCGAAGTCCGTCCCGTCGATCCACGGCTGGGGGTACGGGGTGAGGGCCTTGATGTTGTTGAACGTCACCCTGTTGGCGCTGTGGGTCTCGTAGTTCCACTGCTTCGCGTCACGCTCGTAGGTGTCGTTGAACGTGATGTCCGACGAGTGCATGACCATGACGCCGCCCTGGTGCTGACTGCGGTAGGCGTCGTGCGAGTCACTGCGGTAGTTCGCCACGCCGTTGGCGTCGAAGACGCCGCGGCCGTCGATTTCGATGTTGCTCGAGTTGATGATCCCGACCGCCGGCTCGAACGCCTCCATGTACCCCTGGATGCGGTTCTTGAGCAGGGCCCCTTCGTCGGTGTAGATCTTCAGTTTGCCGCCCTTGAGCTTGCTGCCGTCCACACCGTTGACCAGGAGACCGGACCACAGGTACGTGCCGTTCGGGAAGTAGAGCGTGTTGAGCGCCGTGGGGTTGGCTTTGATGGTGCCGATGGCGGCCCGCAGGGCGTACGTGACGTCGTCGGCGGCCATGACCCGCACATTCGGGTACCGCACATTGACGCTGCTCGCGCTCACCAGGGTCCCGGCCGAGGTTTGCTGACCGGCGGGGATGGCGGTGCCGTTGACGGTCTTGCCGGCCATGGAGCTCGTCGTCGCGGCGGGAGCCTGCTGAGCCGTGCTGTTCGGGTGCGCCGCGAGGTACTTCGCGGCGAACTCCTGGAAGTTGAGGACGCCGGTCTGCAGGTTGACGCCGGAACCGTCCGATGCGCTCGTGGTGTTCGGACGCTGCGCCGGGTCTTCCAGAGGGTCGTTGATGACCGCCAGGTAGGGCTGTCCCGTCACGCTGGTCGAGTCGCCGTTGACCATCACGATCGCTTGGTTCAACCCGGCGTCGGCTGACATCTGGAACGTCAGGGTGTGCTTGTCCGTGCTCACCGAGACGCTGCCGGGCGGGTAGTAGCGCGCCGGGTAGACGTTCACCGTGTCGATCGTGGTGCTGGGCAGCGTGACCGTGATCGTCGGTGTCCGGGAGTCCGACGCGAAGCGCGCGATGTCGAAGTTGTTGCGGTTCGCGGTGTACCGCACGGTCTGGACGGGCGTGCCGGCGACCTGCACCTGGTACTTGGTGGACGCCTGGTCCGGGGACGTCGTCGTACCGCCTCCCACGCCCGTCGGCGCGTACGTGTGGACGGTGGTGGCGGCTTGTGCGGGGACGGTGCCGGTGAGCATGAGGCTCGCCGCCGCAATGGTGACGCCGGCAGCGGCCGCGATGATGCGTTTCACGCGCGAGCTGCGTCGCGCCGGGGCGCGGTTCGGGTCGGCGTCGTCGCCGGCCGGTCGGATCATGCCTGTCTCTCCTCAGGACGAGACCTTTCCAGGTCTGTTCAGGCGCTCCCCGTCTGCAGGAGACGGCGCGGAGCGCGATGCCGCGGCCGGGCCGCGGCCGGACCGCAGCCCTTGGGGCCGTCGCGGCCGAGAGGACCAAACCGACGCACCGAGCGCGGGGGCGCGAGGTGACGTCGAGTGTTGTGACGCGCGGTGGGCCAGGGTGACACCCACCACATTGATCGATCCACGAGATTGGCGTGGCCGGGACGTTACTGCGGCATTTCCGGAACCGTCAATGCTCCGCGCACGTCAAGTCGCGGAAACAGTCATGACCTCTTCATGGCGCCCTCGCCGCGCTCCGTAACGGCTGAATCGCGGCCACGGTGCGAAGCCTTGCCCTCCTGCGACGGTCGCCTTACGCTGACGCCACTTTCGTGGATCGATAAAAGTTTCGGGGAGCCTACGTGGTGACAATGGCGGATGTGGCCGCGAGGGCGGGAGTCACCAAGCAGACCGTCTCCAACGTGGTGTCCGGCAAGAAGGTGCGGCCGGAGACTCTGGCGAAGGTGAACACGGCGATTGCGGAACTCGGCTACAAGCCGAACCTGGTGGCGCGCTCACTGCGAACCGGCAGCACGGCGACCGTGGGGCTGTTCGTGCCGTCGGTGGCCAACCCGTTCTATTCGGAAGTGGTCGAGGAGGTGGAGAACGTGCTGGTCGGCCACGGCTACAACCTGCTGCTGGCCACGACGCGCAACGATCCCGACTACACCCGGGCCCACCTGGAGAACCTCGCCGCGCGCTCGGTCGACGCACTGCTGGTCGCCTGCGACAACGGCGTCGCACAGCAACTGCCGATGCTCGTCGAGGCTGCCTTCCCGGTCGCGCTGTTCGCCTGGGAGGGGGACCCGCCGACCATGCTGCCGGTGGTGTCCATCGACTACGAGCACGCCGGGTTCCTGGCCGGGCGCTACCTGAGGGATCTCGGCCATCGGAACGTCGCGGTGATCGCCGATCTCCCCGCGCACGAGCCGCGCGTGGTCGGGTTGCGCCGGGCGTTCGCCGACCACGGGCTGGCCATCGACGACCGCAAGGTGTTCCCCTGCACCACGGACGACGCCGCTGGCGGCTTCGACGCGGGCTGTGCGGCACTGGAGGCGGATCCGGAACTGACGGCGATCTTCGCCACCCACGACATCCTGGCCCTCGGCGCCGTCGAGGCGGTGGTCCGGTCCGGGCGGCGGGTCCCCAACGACGTCAGCGTCGTCGGCTTCGACGACATCGCCCAGGTCGGTCGGATCCAACCAGCGCTGACCACGGTCACCGTCCCGAAGCGGGAGATGGCCCAGCAGGCCGTCGAGCTGCTGCTGCGCGCCGTCGACTCCGGCCGGCCGCCGACCAACGTACTGACGCTGCTGCGCCCGACCCTGACCATCCGGGACAGCAGCGCCCCGCCACGGGCGACCGGATAGCACCGGGCGCCGCTCGACCTGCACGTCACGTCACCCCCATGAATGGCCGGAACGGTCCTGCCGGACCGGCTTCCCGCCACCGCCACGCGTTGAGACAGAAAGCACCTCCACTGATGAGAGACCTCGACCTCCACGCCTACGTCGAAGACCGGTCGCCGGGCACCGGACGGCTGCGGCCGCGCGCCGCGTTCGCCACCGACCTGCCCACGATCGCACTCGACGGCGACTGGAGATTCCGACTGGCGTCAGGGCTGGACGACCTCACCGGGGACATCGCCGCGCCGGACTTCGACGACACCGCCTGGGACCTGCTCGCCGTGCCGTCCTGCTGGCAGATGACCGGCCTGCCCGGCGAGCCGCGCTACGGCGTCCCGGCCTACACCAACATCCTGTACCCGTTCCCGGTCGACCCGCCGCGGGTGCCCAGGCAGAACCCGACCGGCGAGTACCGCCGCGAGTTCGACGTTGCGGACGGGTTCCCGACATCGGCCGCGGTGCTCCGGTTCGAGGGCGTCGACTCCGCGTTCGCGGTGTGGCTCAACGGCATCCGGCTCGGCGACGGCAAGGGCAGCCGGCTGACCACCGAGTTCGACGCCTCCGCCGCTCTGCGGCCCGGCCGCAACCTCCTCGCGGTCCGCGTGCACCAGTGGTCGTCCGGCAGTTACCTGGAAGACCAGGACATGTGGTGGCTGTCCGGGATCTTCCGGTCGGTGTCCGTGGCCGCCCGAGGCGTCGAGGACTTCTTCGTCCACGCCGCCTACGACCACACGACGAGGCAGGGCACCCTGGCCGTCGACGTCACCGCCCCTACCCGGGTGTCCCTTTCGGTGCCCGAGCTCGGCATATCCGGCGCCGATCCGGCCGGCCCGCACCTGATCGACGGCGTCGAGCCCTGGTCGGACGAACAGCCGCGCCTGTACACGGGAGAACTGGTCTCCGAAGCGGGGGAGCGGATACCGCTGCGCATCGGCTTTCGCACGGTGGCCGTCGTGGACGGTGTCCTGACCGCGAACGGCAGGCCGATCTCCCTGCGGGGCGTCAACCGCCACGAATGGCATCCGCTGACGGGGCGGACCCTGACCGAGGACACCATGCTGACCGACGTGCTGCTCATGAAGCAGCACAACATCAACGCGGTGCGCACCAGCCACTACCCGCCCGACCACCGTTTCCTGGACCTGTGCGACGAGCACGGCCTGTGGGTGTTCTGCGAGGGCGACCTCGAGACGCACGGCTTCGAACCCGGCGGCTGGCTGCGCAACCCCAGCGACGACCCCGCGTGGCGCGAGGCCTACCTGGACCGGGCCGAGCGGCTGGTGGAACGCGACAAGAACCACCCCTCGGTCATCGTCTGGTCGCTGGGGAACGAGTCCGGCACCGGGGCCAACCTGGCCGCCTCGGCCGAGTGGATCCGCCGGCGCGACGACAGCCGCCCGATCCACTACGAGGGCGACTTCGCGAGCTGCGCGTACGTCGACCTGTACTCCCGCATGTACATCGGTATCGACGAGCTGGCCGCCGTGGGACGCGGCCAGGAGGCGCCGACGGCTGATCCGGCCGACGACGCACACCGCCGCGCCCTGCCGGCCGTGCTGTGCGAGTACGGACACGCCATGGGCACCGGCCCCGGCGGGCTGTCCGACTACCAGCAGGTCATCGAGGCACATCCGCGCCTGGCCGGTGGATTCATCTGGGAGTGGATCGACCACGGGATCGCCCGGCTCACCGGGCAGGAGGACCCCCGCTCGTTCTACGCCTACGGCGGCGACTTCGGCGAGGAGGTCCACGACGGCAATTTCGTCGCCGACGGGCTGCTCTTCCCCGACCGCACACCGTCCCCGGGCCTGGTCGAGTACAAGAAGGTCATCGAGCCGGTCCGGATCCACATCGACCCGGCGACCCGGGGGATCGGCGTGCACAACCTGCACCACGTCCGTGACAGCGGCTACCTGGACTTCCGGTGGAGCGTCGAGGACGGCGGCGAGCCGGTGGGCTCCGGCGGCCTGACCGTGCCCGCGACCGCTGCGGGCGCGACGACGACCGTCGCATGGCCCGCCGACGTCACCGCCGCACTCGATGCGGCCCGCAAGAACGACTCCGGCGACGAGGTGTGGCTGACCGTGACCGCGGTGCTCGCCGCCGAGGAGACCTGGGCCGGGGCCGGCCACGAGATCGCCTGGTCCCAGGGGCTGGCCGTGGCTCCGGCGGCCTCGCCCGTACCCTTCACGCCAGCGCCGGCGATCGCCCGCGACGGGTACATCGCACTGGGGTCCGCGCGGTTCGACCCCCGCACCGGGGTGCTGACACGGCTCGGCGACCTGGAGCTCGACGGTCCGAGACTGGACGTCTGGCGGGCCCCGATCGACAACGACCTGCTCAACGCCTTCGGCGAGCCGCAGACCAGCGCGTGGTCCGCCGCCGGACTGCACCGGATGCGCCACGACGTCCTCGGTGTCGAGCCCGACGCGTCGGGACTCACGGTCACCGCCCGGCTGGCCGCCGCCGGGTCCTCCTGCGGGCTCGCCGTGGTGTACCGCTGGACGGCCTGCGAGACACCGCAAGCGGGCCAGCCCCGGCTCCGCCTGGACACCGTCGTCACCCCCGACGGCCCTTGGTCGGTGCCGCTGCCCCGACTGGGCGTCGCGATGTCGCTGCCCGGCACCGACGCCGAAGTCGAGTGGTTCGGCCCCGGTCCCGGTGAGGCGTACCGCGACTCCCGCGCCGCCGCTCGCGTTGGCCGCCACCGGTCGACCGTCGCTGCGATGCAGATCCCCCAGGTCCGCCCGCAGGAGAACGGCAACCGCCACCAGGTCCGCCGCGCCGGGATCACCACCCCGCGCGGCACCCTGCTCATCACCGGCGACCCGGTCATCGACCTGACCGTTCGTCCCTGGAGCACCGAAGCCCTGGCCGCCGCGGCCCACCAGCACGACCTGGTCCGCGACGGCAGGCTCCACCTGCACCTGGACCACGCGCACCACGGTCTGGGCAGCGCGGCCTGCGGCCCGGGCCTGTCGGCACCGTACGTCCTGGCCGCGGTCACCACCGCGTTCGGCGTGGAGTTCGGCACCAGCCGGTAGGCGGGCCTTGCCCGCCCGCCCACCGGCCGTCCCGCAAGTCAGCCCCCATCACAGAAGGTCTCCTCGCATGGACATCACCACCATACGCACCCGCAGACTCCTGACGTTCGCCACCGCGGCGCTCCTCGTGGCCGGCGTCGGCGCATGCAGCAGCACCAAGAGCACCTCCGACGACGCGGAAAAGAGCCAGACCGGGCCGGTGAACATGGAGTTCTGGGGCTGGGCACCCTACGAGAAGATCGTCGACCAGTGGAACGCCTCCCACCCGGACGGCAAGGTCACCTTCAGGAAGGTCCCCTCGGGCGGCAAGGGCGGCTACGCCCAGATCAGCAACGCGATCACCGCCGGCAAGGGGCCGTGCCTGGCCCAGATCGAGTACCAGACCATCCCGTCGATGCTCGTGAAGAACACGGTCATGGACATCACGAAGTACGCGAGCGCCGACATGGCCAAGTACGTCCCGTCGGCCGTCTCCGCGTCCAGCGTCGGCGGCAGGATCTACGGCGTCCCGGTGGACGTCGGCCCGATGGTCCTCTTCTACCGCACGGACCTGTTCACCAAGTACGGCATCACCGAGCCGCCGGCCACCTGGGCCGAGTACAGGGCCGACGCCGAGAAGGTCGCCGCCGCCGACCCGAGCGTGAAGTTCGGCACCGCGCCCGGCGACGGCAACGATCTGGCGGCCTTCAGCCTGCAGACCGGCCGGTCCTGGTACTCGACCCAGGGGGACAGCTGGACCGTCGGCATCGACAACCCCGGCACACGGAAGGTCGCCGCCTACTGGCAGGACATGAAGGACAAGGGGCTGGTGACGAAGACCGGCAACGCCTGGGACCCGCAGTTCGACAAGGCCGCCGAAGCCGGCAAGGTGCTGACGTTCGTCAACGCGTCCTGGGCCGCCGGCGGACTGAAGTCGGACCTGAAGGGCCAGTCCGGCAAGTGGAGGGTCGCCCCGATGCCGACCTGGAGCGCCGGCGACGGCAAGAGCTCCAGCAACGGCGGCTCGGCCACCTCGGTGATGACCGGATGCAAGACGCCCCGCGAGGCCGAGCAGTTCGCCGCGTTCCTGTCCAGCGACCCGCAGGCCGTGAGCACGGGCATCGCGGGCGGCCTTTACCCGGCGTCGAAGGCCGGACAGGACGACCCGGCGCTCACGGGGGGTGACCCGTTCTTCGGCGGACAGAAGGTCGGCGACCTGTACAAGACCTCCGCCGCGCAGGTCCCCACCACCTGGACCAACGGGCCGACCTATCAGCAGGTCGAGACGGACTTCACCGGAGCCATCGGCCAGGGCACCATCCCGGACGCGGTCACCAAGGTCCAGGCCTCGACGGTCGCTGCGATCAAGCAGCTCGGACTGTCCGTGACCAACCGCTGAGGCAGCGGGACTCCAGCCGCCCCCGAAGGGTCCCGCGGCCGCCCCTGCCCGGCGCCGCGGGCCCCGCTCCCTGACGAACCGCCCAGCGAGGTTTCCATGAGCAGTCCCAGCAGCGCCCGGACCGCGCCGCCGCTCCGGCCGCCCGCGGTCACCCTCCGCGTCCCCCCTGCCGGCAGGCCTCGGCGCGCCCGCCGCCGTACCGCGTTGACCGCGTCGGGTTTCCTGGCGCCGTTCGCGGCGCTCTTCCTGACCATGATGGTCGCGCCGATCGGCTACGCGATCTACCAGAGCTTCTTCACCGTCCGCCGCGCCGGGCTGTTCGGCGGTGCGCAGTCCACGGAGTTCGCGGGACTGTCCAACTACGCCACCGTCTTCGGCGACCACGACTTCGTCGCGTCGATCATCCGGGTCGTGCTGCTGGGCTGCGTCCAGGTCCCGGTCATGCTCGGCCTGGCCCTCCTGCTCGCGCTCCTGCTGGACTCCCGCTCGGCACGGCTGCGGAAGACCTTCCGGCTCGCGTTCTTCCTGCCCTACGCGCTGCCGGGTGCGATCGCCGCGGTGATGTGGTCCTTCCTCCTGGCGAAGAGCCTGTCGCCGTTCACCGGACCGCTGTCCCACCTCGGGATCGACATCGATCTCCTGTCGCCGTCGTGGGTGCCGATCTCGATCGGGAACATGATCACGTGGGGCTGGACCGGCTACAACATGCTGATCCTCTACTCCGCGCTGCAGACGATCCCCGCCGAGGTGATGGAGGCCGCCGCGCTCGACGGCTGCACCGGATGGCGCCTGGCGTGGGCGGTGAAGGTCCCGCTGGTGCGTCCCGCGCTGGTGCTGACCACGGTCTTCTCCATCATCGGGACGGCGCAGTTGTACACCGAGCCGGCGGTGCTGGTCGGCTCGCGCGTCCCCGGCGTCTCGCCGAAGTTCTCCCCGATCATGAACACGACCCTGGCCATGGACCTGGGCGACCAGAACCTGGCCGCCGCCGAGTCCGTCGTGCTCGCGCTGCTCACCCTCGTGCTCTCGTTCGGATTCCTCAAGTACACCCAGCGCAAGGGAGCGATGGCATGAGCGTGATCCGGGCCGGCCGGCCGACCCGACCGACCCGCAGCGGCACCGAGATCGCGAGCAGGGCCGCCGTCAACGGGGTGCTGGGCCTGATGGCCCTGTACACGCTGATCCCGCTGTGGTGGCTGTTCGTCTCCGCGACCAAGGGCTCGGGCTACCTCTACACCGGTACGCCGCTGTGGTTCTCCCATTTCGACCTGGTCGCCAACATCAGAGCCGTGTTCAGCTTCGAGGGCGGCGTCTTCTCCACCTGGCTCGCCAACAGCGCCCTGTACAGCCTCGTCGGCGCGACCGTCAGCACCCTGCTGTCCGCGATGGCCGGCTACGCGCTGTCCAAGTTCAGCTTCCGCGGCCGGGAAAGCGTGTTCAACGTCATCCTCGCCTCGGTTCTCATTCCGGCGCCGATGTTCGCCCTGCCGTTGTTCCTGCTCATGGCCAAGCTCGACCTCACCAACTCCTACTGGTCGGTGCTGCTGCCCAGCTGTGTCAGCCCGTTCGGCGTCTACCTGTGCCGGATCTTCGCCGCCGCGTCCGTCCCGGACGAACTGCTGGAGGCGGCACGGCTCGACGGAGCAGGCGAACAGCGCACCTTCTTCGGGATCGCCCTGCCGCTGATGGCCCCCGCGCTGGTGACCGTCTTCCTGTTCCAGTTCGTCGGCATCTGGAACAACTACCTGCTGCCCTCGCTCATGCTCAACAACCCCTCACGACTGCCCGTCACGGTGGGCCTGGTGCAGTGGCGTTCGGAGTTCGCCAACGGCGTGCCGCCGCTGCTGTCGATCACCGGCGCCGCCCTGTCGCTGGTTCCCCTCCTCGTCGCCTTCATCAGCCTCCAGCGGTTCTGGCGCAAGGGCCTGACCGCAGGCGCCGTCAAGTAGCGCGTTCGCTGCCCCACCCCCTCCTGAACTGCAAAGGACCTCCGCATTGCCCCGCGCCCACATCGAGCTCGACCGGCGGACCGTCATCGCTCCCGTCCGGCGCCGCACCTTCGGCTCGTTCGTCGAACACCTCGGCCGCTGCGTGTACACCGGGCTCTACGAGCCGCAACACCCGAGCGCGAACGACGAAGGGTTCCGTATGGACGTCGTCGCGCTCGTCAAGGAGCTCGGCAGCACGACCGTGCGCTACCCGGGCGGCAACTTCGTCTCCGGCTTCCGCTGGGAGGACGCGGTCGGCCCGCGCGACAAGCGCCCGGTGCGCCGCGACCTCGCCTGGCACTCGCTGGAGTCGAACCAGGTCGGCCTGGACGAGTTCGCCCGCTGGTTCAAGCTCACCGACTCCGAGCTGATGCTCGCGGTGAACCTCGGCACGCGGGGCATCCAGCCCGCCCTGGACCTGCTCGAGTACGCCAACCACCCGTCCGGTACGGCGCTGTCGGATGCGCGGATCGCCAACGGCACGCCGAAGCCGCACGACGTGCGCATGTGGTGCCTCGGCAACGAGATGGACGGCCCTTGGCAGACCGGCTTCATGACGGCCGACGACTACGGCAAGCTCGCCGCCCGCACCGCCGCCGCGATGAAGATGGCCGACGAGGACCTCGAACTCGTGGTCTGCGGCTCCTCCAACTCCGGGATGCCGACCTTCGGCGACTGGGAGCGCACGGTGCTCGAGCACACCTACGACCACGTCGACGACGTCTCCTGCCACGCCTACTACCAGGAGCACGACGGCGACCTCGGCTCCTTCCTCGCCTCGGCGACCGACATGGACTACTTCATCGACACCGTCGTCGCGACCGCTGACCACGTGGGCTACAAGAAACGCTCCAAAAAGAAGATCAACATCTCGTTCGACGAGTGGAACGTCTGGTACCAAAGGGAGCACCAGGCGTCCGACGAGGTCAACGGCGAGTGGCGGCACGCCCCCCGGCAGCTGGAGGACGTCTACTCGGTGGCGGACGCCGTCGTCGTCGGCAACCTGCTGATGACGCTGCTCAAGCACAGCGACCGCGTCACCTCGGCCTCGCTCGCGCAACTGGTCAATGTGATCGCGCCGATCATGACCGAACCCGGCGGCCCCGCCTGGCGGCAGACGACCTTCCACCCGTTCTCGATCACGAGCCGGCTCGCTACCGGCGAGGTGATCAGGACCCTGATCCAGGCGCCGGTGTACGACACCGCACGCCACGGTGAGGCATCCGTCATCGACGCGGTCGCCACCGCCGACGAGGACCGGGCCGCGGTCTTCCTCGTCAACCGTGACCTGCACGAGCCCGCACAGGTCACGATCGACGTCCGCAGCCTCGGCTCGACGCACGTCACCGAGGCGGCCACGCTCGCCGACCCCGACGTGTACGCCAAGAACACGCTCACGGAGCAGAACCGCGTGACCCCGGCCCCGAACACGACCGCGAAACTCACCGACGGCGTGCTCACCGTCGAACTGCCACCGGTGTCATGGAGTGCCGTCGCGCTAGGCTGAGCACCGCAGCCGCACGACGTCGTCCGGGTCCGCCTTCGAAGAGGAACCGGCAGGCCGTCGACGGGATGGTCGACAGAATCCGGACCGGGATCTCCCGGCGCGCCTGCCGGAACGCCTCGGACGACGAACAGGCCTCGTCCGGGAAGGATCAGGTGATCCTCGAGGCCGCCATGGTCGGGACCGATCGAGTCGTCGGTTGATTCCTTCCAGGGGCAGAGGGCGGGTATGGACATTCGGCAGCTGGAGTACTTCCTCGCGATTGTCGACCGTGGTGGGTTCAACCGTGCGGCCTCGGCTCTGTACGTGTCGCAGCCGTCGCTGTCGCAGGCCGTGCGGGCGCTGGAGCGTGATCTGGGCTCCGAGCTGTTCCATCGCATCGGGCGCAGGGCCGTGCTGACGGAGGCCGGACGGGCCCTGATCGAGCCCGCCCGGGAGGCTGTGCGGAGTCTGGAGACGGCGCGGGCGAGTGTCGCGGCGGTGCATGAGCTGCGTGAGGGGCGCCTCGACGTGGCATCCGTGCCGTCGCAGGCGGTGGAGCCGCTGACGAGTTTGGTGAGTGCCTTCAGCCACCGGTATCCCGGCGTCTCCGTGGCCATCAAAGCGGCGTTCACCTCGCGTGACGTGATCGACATGGTGCGCACGGGTGCCGTGGAACTGGGGCTTTTGGCGTCCGTCGGCCCGTTCTTCGACAAGGAGGTCGTCTCCCATGCGCTGGGGCGGCAGCGCTTTGTGCTGATGGTGCCGGCCGGCGGCCCGTTCGCTGATCGGACGACGGTGGAGTGCCGGGAGCTCGCGGGACAGCGGCTGATCGTCGGGCAGCCGGGTACCGGGATGCGCGCCTACGTCGACGCGCTGCGGGAACAGGGCATCGAGTTCACCGTCGCCGCCGAGACCGAGCACCGCGTGTCGCTCATGCCGCTGGTGCTGGCCGGGGTCGGGCTCGCGGTGGTCATGGATTCCTGGCGGGACCTCGCCCGGCGGCTGGGCGCCCGCGTCCTGGACATCGAGCCGGAGACCAGCCTGGACATCGCTCTCGTCAGCCGCCGCGGCAGCCTGTCGCCGGCAGCCGCCGCGTTCGTCACGGCCGCCGTCTCGGCCGCCGACGGCTGATAGGCACCGCTTATAAGGGATATCCGCTTTGCGTCTTGGACGTCCAGCGGACCGCCTTGCTGCAATCGACGGCATGACGACGAACCACCGCATTGCCCTGATCCCCGGTGACGGCATCGGCGCCGAGGTACTGCCCCCAGCACAGCAGGTGCTCGATGTTCTCGGCCGCCGCCACGGCTTCAGCCTGTCCTACACGTCGTACGACTGGTCGTGCGAGCGGTACCTGCGGGAGGGCGCCATGATGCCCGCCGACGGGATCGACCAGCTGCGCGACAAGGACGCGATCCTGCTGGGCGCCGTCGGCTACCCGGGAGTGCCGGACCATGTCTCGCTGTGGGGGCTGCTGATCCCGATCCGGCGCAGCTTCCGCCAGTACGTCAACCTCCGACCCATCCGTGTCTTCGAAGGTATCGACAGTCCGGTGCGCGGCGCACGTCCGGGCGACGTCGACCTCGTCGTCGTGCGGGAGAACACCGAAGGCGAGTACAGCGAGATCGGCGGACGTCTGAACCAGGGCACGTCCGAGGAGCTGGCCGTCCAGGAATCGGTGTTCACGCGGGCCGGGGTCACCCGGATCGCCGACTTCGCTTTCTCGCTCGCCGCTCGCCGCCGGGGGAAGCTCACTTCCGCCACCAAGTCCAACGGCATCATCCACACCATGCCGTTCTGGGACGAGCTGATCGCGGAGCGGGCCGCCGGGCACCCCGGCGTGACCTGGGACCAGGAGCACATCGACGCGCTGGCGGCCAAGTTCGTCCTCGACCCCGCCCGCTTCGACGTCGTCGTCGCCTCCAACCTCTTCGGCGACATCCTGAGCGACCTCGCGTCCGCGGTCGCCGGATCCATCGGCATCGCCCCGTCGGCCAACCTCAACCCCGAGCGCGACTTCCCCTCGATGTTCGAGCCGGTGCACGGTTCCGCGCCCGACATCGCGGGCCGGGGTATCGCCAACCCGCTGGGCGCGATCTGGTCCGCGGCCCTGATGCTCGACCACCTCGGCCATCACGCCGCGGCCGGGGACATCACGGACGCGATCGCGTCGGTCCTGGCCAAGAGCGATACCCGCACCCGTGACCTGGGCGGAACCGCGACCACCGCCGAGTTCACCGACAAGCTGATCGAGTTGCTCTGAGCCGTCTGCTTCCGCGGTGGGCGGCGGTGACGACGCCACCCGCCGCTCGCCGGGCCACTCCGGCGCGCTGCGCCTCTTTCCGATCTGCGCCCTACCGGCACCCGTGGCAGGGGTCGTTCGAACGGTGCGGGGCGCTCTGCGGTATCGACGATGCCGACTGCCCGGCCCCGTGGTGGGGGCCCGCCTGCTCCAGTCGGGCCCCCACCACGGGGCCGGACCGTCGTCGACGCTCTTCAGAGCGGCGCCGGGTGTGCGTACCTGCCCTCGCCGCCCCCGCAGGCGCCTAGCCCGCGTCCAGGACCAGCACCGCGACGTGCAGGGACGTGCGCTGCAGACCTGATTCCAGGTCGCAGCCGAGGAGCCGTTCGATGGTGTGCAGGCGCTGGTAGTACGCCTGCCGCGACATGCCGACGTGTTTCGCCGCGACCGACTTGTTCCCGGCCGCCGCGAGATACGCGCGCAGCGCCGGGAGCAGGTCGCCGTTGTTGCGGTCGTCGTGCTCTATGAGGCGGGTCAGTTGCCGTTCCGCGTACCGCTGAAGGCGCGTGTCCGCGCGCAGGACGCCCAGCAGGTCCGGCAGCTGGACGTCGGCGGGTACGTAGAACCACCGTTCCGGGGAGGCCGCGGTGATGGCCTCGGCGGTCTGCTCCGCCTCCTGCCAGGACCGGGCGATCCCGCCGAGGTCGGTCACGCCGGGGCCGACGGCGACGACCGCCCGCGGTCCGAGTTCTTCCCGGGTCAGCCGGCCGATCCGCTCGGCGACCGGCTGCCAGGCGCTCGCCTGTGCCAGTGCCATGAGGACGCCGATCCGGCCCGGGGCCGTCTCGCCGACCAGGGCGCGCACGCCCGTGTGCGTCAGCGCCTTCGCGATCCGTTCGTCGACGTGCTCGTCCTCGGTGCTGGAGCACGGGTGGCGGATGACCACGGCGAAGAGCCGGTGTCCGGAGGTCGGCAGCCCCAGTGCCTCGGTGCGGGCACGCGCGTCGGCGGAGGAGCGGAAACGCCGTTCGTACAGGTCTCGCAGCACGGAGCGGTGGGCCCGGCGCTCCCACCAGGCCTGCCCCGCAAGGCGCGCCATGGTCAGCGCGACCGCCGCGCTTTCCAGCACGAGGATGTGTTCGGGGTCGGGCTCTGCGTTGAGCCGGCCCTCCAGCAGGACCAGCCGCCCCCACGGCCCGTGGTGGTCCTGCACCGGTGCGATCAGCCACCCCTCCGGGCCGCTCGGCGTGATCGTCTCCGGTGTCGGTGTGGCTCGTGAGCGCCGCGACCAGGCCGAGACCACCGGTTCGTACGGCCGGCCGAGCAGCTCGCACATGAGGACCCGGTGGGTGAGGTCCTCCAGCACCACGGGGGTTCCGGTGAGCTCCGCGGTGGTGTGCACCAGTTCCTCGGGGTCCGCGCCCCGCAGCGTCAGGGCGGTGAAGATGTCCTGGATGTCCCTCCCGCGGCGCAGCAGGGATCCCTGGGCGTCGAGGATGAGCGCGTGCACCGTCTGCGTGACGTCGATGAACCGGACGCCACGGGCCAGCTCGACCAGCGGTACGTCACGAGCGCGGCACGCCGCCACCAGCTCGTGGGGCACCTTCTGGTACCGGTAACCGAGCTCCACGACCAGGCCGGCCGCGCCGACGTCCGCGAGCTGGTCGACGTAGCCGCGCAGCTCGGAGGGGTCCTCGGGATGCGGCATGCCGGTCGTCAGTACCAGCTCGCCGCCCTCCAGGAAGTCTGCGGGGTTGAGGAGCTCGGTGACGTGCACCCAGCGCACCGGGCTGTCCAGCCGTGACTCCCCGGCCAGCACGCGCGGCATCCCTTCGGCGAGCACGGGCAGGAGCAGTACCTCCCTGAGGGTGGGGAAGTGCCCGGTTGCGGTGTGTCTGGGTGGCATAGGGGGTCTTTCTTCTGAGGGAATCCGGCTCACCATGGCACCGGCCACTCATCGTGACAAGAGGCGGCCTGTCATTCGGGCAGTCCGGTCGTCCGCCGTGACAGACCGTCTCGAGAAGGCCCCAAGCCGGAACACAGTGTGGGTTGACCTGCAGGTTCCGCCGGGCGGAAAGTGAACGCCATCCCCGGCAGGATCCGAACTGCAAAAGGTCCGCACGGTATCCGCAGCGTGCTGGGGCCCGACTGCCACCCAGACCACACCATCGAGAGGAGCGACCTCATGCGCATCCCGAAGCGCGTCGCCGTGATCGGTGCCGGCAGCATGGGCAGCCAGGCCATGTGGCGACTGGCCGCCCGCGGAGCCGAGGTCATCGGCTACGACCGGTACGCACCGGGTCACGACCGCGGCGCGGCCGGGGGCGAGAGCCGCATCTACCGAGCCGTCCACCTCGGGGAGCCCGCGTACATTCCTCTGCTGCGGCTGGCGGACCGGATGTGGGAGCAACTGCAGGCGGAGACGGGCCGGTCGCTGCGACGCGGCAGCGGCAGCCTGGTGATGGGGGAGGCCTCCTCACCCTCCATGAGCCTCCTCCTCTCCACCAGCACCGCCCAGGGACTGGATCACGAGGTCCTGGAGAGGGAGGAACTTGCCCGCCGCTACCCGCAGCACCGGCTCCCGGACGGACACATCGCCGTCCTGGACCGGTTGGGCGCCGTCATCAGGCCGGAGGCGTCCATCCAGGCCGCCGCCGGCCGTGCCGAGCAGCTGGGCGCCCGACTGCACCGCTACACCACGGTGCGCGAGCTCGTCCCCGCGGCGGGCGGCGGGGTGCGGGTCGTCACCGACCAGGGCACGGACCATGTGGACGTCGCCGTGGTGACCGTGGGCCCCTGGATCAACACCCTGCTCCCGGACCTTCCCCAAGCCGTCGACGTCCGCCGGGTGGTCTGCTCCTGGCACCTGCCCACCCGCCACGACTGGTTCGCGGGCGGTGCTCCTCCGTTCGTGCGCGCCGTACCGCACGACTGCTTCGGAATCCCGTCGCCCGACGGCATCTCCGTCAAGCTCGGTCTCTCCTTCAAGTACCACGCGCCGGTGCCCGAGCCCGAACGGCTCGACCGTACCGTCCGCCCCGAGGAACTCGGCACCTTCCGCGAGCTCATCGATGAACTCATGCCCGACCTGAACCCCGACCCCATCAGGATGTCGGCCTACATGGAGGGCTACACGCAGTCCGGAAACCCGCTCGTCGGTCATCTCCCCGGCGAGGACGACATCATCGTCATGGCCGGCTTCTCCGGCAGCGGCTTCAAGATCTCGCCCGCGATGGGAGAGATCGCGGCAGACCTGGCGCTGGACGGCACCACCCGGCACCCCGTCGCCTTCCTCGCTCCGGCGGGAGTCGGCGCCGCCTGATCCCCGGCGATCGTCCACGGCAGCGCCCTGCGCTCCGACCGATCTGTCGTGCGCATGTCAAAAAGTCCTGCCGGCCATGACCGGTTACCGACGCACAAGAGACTGGAGTACTTCCATGCCCATCCCCTCGTTCCAGTTCCGCCCGAAGTACGTGTCGTTCGACTGTTACGGCACGTTGATCGAGTGGCCGATGACCCCCATCACCCGTGAACTCGTCGGTGACCAGATCCCGGCCGAGCACTGGGACCGGTTCGTCAAGGAGTTCCGCGGCTACCGCTACGACTCGATCCTCGACGCGTTCCGTCCCTACGAGCAGACGCTGCAGGACGCCTTCGAGGCGGTCTGCCGCAAGTGGGGCGTCAAGGCCGCCCCGGACGCCGGCAAGCGGTTGGCCGACGGCGTGCGCAGCTGGGGCCCGCACGCGGATGTGCCGGAACCGCTGAAGAAGATGGGCGAGCACTACAAGCTGGTGATCCTCTCCAACGCCGAGGACTCCTTCCTCGCGGAGAGCGTGCCCCGGCTCGGCGCGGACTTCCACGCGGTCTTCACCGCGGAGCAGGCCGGCTACTACAAGCCCCGCTACGCGGCGTTCGAGTACATGCTCGACCAGCTCGACGCCTCCCCCGAGGACTTCGTGCACGTCTCCTCGCACACCCGCTACGACCTGATGCCGATGCACGACTTGGGTTTCCGCAACCTCGTCCTCCTGGACCGCGGCTACGACCCGGTCACCCACGGCTACGACTACGTGACCGTCAAGTCCCTCGACGAGCTCAACCAGATGCTGGGCATCTGACGCGCTACGACGACGTCCCACCCCCCGCCCGATCCACGCATCGTCCCCCGCATCACAGGCTCCCCGTATCCCTCGCATCACAGGCTCCCCGTATCCCCGCGTTCCTCAGGAGGCACCGCCATGGAAATCAACCGGACAGGCCGCAGAACCGTATGTCGCACCTCAGGCGCTGTGGCTGCCGCCATGCATGTCAACAGGCAGTTGAGCATCCCGATCGTCACGACCGCCCTGGCCCTCGCGCTCGCCGCGTGCGGGGCGGGCGCCGCCGGGCAGAACGTGGGGGCGAAGAGCACGGCACAGGGCGGAGGATCCGGCCCGTCCGCCGAGCACACCGACGACATCTCGGTCGGTGTGAAGCCCGACCAGAACGCGGTGAAGCTGCTGCCCGCGGCGGTGAAGGCCAAGGGCACGCTCTCGGTGGCCATGGACCTGTCGTACCCGCCCACCACGTTCATGGCGTCGGACAACAAGACCCCGATCGGATTCAACCCGGACGTGGCCCGGCTGGTCGCCGCCGAACTCGGCCTGAAGCTCCAGATCAACAACGTCAAGTTCGACACCATCATCACCGGCCTGCAGGCCAACCGGTACGACTTCACCGTCTCCACCATGGGCGCCACGACGGACCGGCTGAAGGCGCTCGACATGGTCGACTACTTCAAGGCCGGGACCGGAGTGTCCGTCCCCTACGGCAACCCGCAGAAACTGGGCACCCACACGCTGTGCGGGCACCACGTCGGTGTCACCTCCGGCAGCACCCAGGAGCTGCAGTGGCTGCCCCAGCTGTCCGAACAGGACTGTACGAGCAAGGGCAAGCCGGCCATCAAGGCCGTGACCCTGCCCAGCGTGAACGACGCACTCACCCAGCTGGTCTCCAAGCGGATCGACGCCGTGATGTACGACTTCATCGCGCTCGAGTGGGCGGCCGCGCAGCAGCCCAAGACGTTCGACGTCCTCAAGCCCCTGGTGACCACCAAGCCCGTGACCGTCGCCCTGAAGAAGGACTCCCCGCTGACCCCCGCGGTGAAGGCCGCCCTCCAGTCGATCATCGACAGCCCCAAGTACGCCCAGGCGCTGGGCCGCTGGGGACTCCAGGACCTAGGGATCAAGACCGCGGCCGCGGCCGTCCCGCAGGACTGAGACGCCGATGGACGTGATCGAGACCACGACGACCAGGAGCGGACCGGTGCCCCAACTACGGGCCGAAGAGAAGAAGCGGATCACGCCGAAACGTCCGCGCGACTACGTCGCCTGGGCCGTGGCCATCGCGATCGTCGCCGGTCTGGTGTGGACCGCGGTGACGAACGAGAACTACCGCTGGCCCGTGGTGTTCAGCTACTTCACCACGCAGACCATCCTCGACGGCCTGCTGGTCACGCTGCTCCTGACCGCGGCGAGCATGGGTCTGGGCACGCTGCTGGGGCTGGTGCTGGCGGTGATGCGCATGTCGCGCCAGCGGCCCGTCTCCGGGCTGGCCCAGCTCTACATCGCCTTCTTCCGCGGCACCCCGGTGCTCGTGCAGCTGGTCTTCTGGTTCAACATCGCGGCGCTGTACCCGAATCTCTCGATAGGCATCCCGTTCACCGACGTCTCCACGCCGGTGAACGTGAACGCGATCATGACGCCGATGACCGCGGCCATCGTGGGGCTGACGCTCAACCAGGCCGCCTACATGTCCGAGATCATCCGCGGCGGGTTCGCGTCGGTCAGCCGCGGACAGCACGAGGCCGCGGAGTCCCTGGGCATGTCGGGGTTCACCAAGCTCCGCCACGTGATCATCCCGCAGACCATGCCGGCGATCATCCCGGCCACCGGCAACCAGGTGATCGGCATGCTCAAGGAGACCTCGCTGGTGAGCGTGCTCGGCGTCGCCGACCTGCTGCAGAGCGCCCAGGCGATCTACGCCCGCAACTACCAGACGATCCCGCTGCTGATCGTGGCCAGCCTCTGGTACCTGATCATGACGCTGGTGCTGAGCGTGCCGCAGTCCATGATCGAGCGCCGCTTCTCCCGCTCCACCCGGGCACGGCTGACCCCGGCCGCCACCGCGGCCGAGACCGGGGCCGGTCAGCCCGTTCCCACCACGAGGGAGTCCCTGCTGTGAACCCGGACGGAACGATCGTCGCACGCAAGCTGTGCAAGAGCTTCGGACGTCACCAGGTCCTGCGTGACATCGACCTGACCGTCGCGGCCGGGGAGATCTCCTGCATCATCGGACCGAGCGGATCGGGCAAATCCACCCTCCTTCGGTGCATCAACGGGCTGGAGACCGTCGACCGCGGAGTCCTCAAGGTCAACGGAGAGGACTTCGGCTACGTCGAGAAGGACGACGCCTACCACGCCGTCCGCCCCAAACGGCTGGCCGAACAGCGCGCCCGCATCGGCATGGTGTTCCAGCAGTTCAACCTGTTCCCGAACATGACCGCCGAGAGCAACGTCATGGCCGGACCGGTGCTGGTGCAGAAGAAGAACCGCGCCGCCTGCCGGCAGCAGGCACGAGAACTGCTGGCCAGGGTCGGCCTGGAGGGGTGCGGCCACAAGTACCCCGCCCAGCTCTCCGGCGGTCAGCAGCAGCGCGTGGCCATCGCCCGCGCGCTGGCGATGGAGCCCACCATCATGCTGTTCGACGAACCCACCAGCGCGCTGGACCCCGAACGCGTGGGCGAAGTACTCGCCGTCATGCGCGACCTCGCCGGCAACGGAATGACCATGCTGCTCGTCACCCACGAGATGGGCTTCGCCCGCGAGGTCGCCGACGAGATCCTCTTCATGGACGAAGGCGTCGCGGTCGAACGCGGCGACGCACGCGAAGTGCTGGCCAACCCACGCGAAAAGCGAACGCAGGCCTTCCTCGAAAGGGTGCTGTAGAAGCGGCCCGCACTCGCGGAAGCGGCTCCGGCAGCGGGTCTGGTGAAGACGGCGGCTGACTTTGCTTCCGCACCCTGCCGGTCCCGGTCCTCAACGCCCTTCAGTTCGACTCCGATCCGACCGTCACAGCGCTGTCAGCGTCGTCGGCCGGGCCCTTGGTGGTGCCCGGCCGCCCCTCACTACGAGATCCCCCGCAGAGGACCCGAGATGAAGACGATTCCCTACTGGATAGACACCGCCGGGTCGTTTCCCGACCGATCCGGCAAGCCGCTGACCGAGGACACCGACCTGGTGGTCATCGGCGCCGGCCTGACGGGTCTTTCCACCGCCCTGCACTCCGCCCGCAAGGGCGCCCGCGTCACCCTCGTCGAGAAGGGCCAGATCGGCTCCGGCGCCTCCGCCCGCAACGGTGGCATGGCCAACCTGGGCTTCACCATCGGCGTGGGCCAGGCCGTCCGCCGGTACGGACTCGAACGGGCCCGCGAGATCTACAACTCCTACGGCGAGGCCGTGGACACCGTCGAGCGGCTCGTGAGCGAGGAGTCCATCGACTGCCAGTTCCGCCGCGTCGGACGTCTGGGCGTCGCGTCCCGCCCTGCCCACTTCGAGAGCAAGAAGGCTCAACAGCGCGACCTGGCCAAGTACTTCGGCCACGAGACCACTCTGATCGGCAAGGCCGAGCTGCGTTCCGAGATCGGCTCCGACGCCTACCACGGCGGCCTCCTCGACCCGTTCAGCGCCGCCCTGCACGTCGGCCGCTTCGTGCGGGGTATGGCCGAGGCGTGCGAGCGCGCCGGTGTGGAGATCCACGAGCGCAACGCTGCCATCGGCGTACGGCGTACCGCCGCCGGACGGTTCGAGGTCGATACCGAGCGCGGTGTGATCCGTGCCGGGCAGGTCATGACGGCCACCGACGCCTACACCGACAAGAACTTCCCGTGGCTGCGCCGCCAGCAGGTCTGCGTGGGCAGCTTCATCATCGTCACCGAGCCGCTCGGCGAGGAACTCGCCCGGGACATCATCCCCAAGGCACGCCTCATCGTCGACTCCAACAAGGTCTGCCACTACTTCCGGCTCACCCCGGACAACCGGCTCCTGTTCGGCGGCCGCGCCCGCTTCGCACCGTCCGACCCCACCTCGGACAAGAAGAGCGGGGCCGTCCTGTTCCGCGAGATGTGCGGGATCTTCCCCCAGCTCTCCCGGACCAGGATCGAGTACGTGTGGGGCGGCTCCGTCGGCTTCGCCATGGACCGCATCGTGCACGCCGGGCAGACCGAGGACGGCGTCTACTACTCCATGGGATACGCCGGCCACGGCGTGCAGATGGCCACCCACATGGGGCAGGTCATGGCCGAGGTGATGGACGGCCACCCCGAGGTCAGCCCCGTCCGCGACATCGCCCCGCCCCGTATCCCCCTCTACAACGGCACCGCCTGGTTCCTGCCCTTCGCGGGCGCCTATTACAAGACGCTCGACCGCATTCGCTGACCGGTCGGCAGCCTCTCTACACCTACAAGGAGACACCCACGATGACTGTCGTCCGTGATGTTCCCAAGCAGCTGTTCATCGGCGGCGATTGGCAGGACGCCGAGTCCGGCCGGATCCTGTCCGTCGACAACCCCGCCACAGGCGAGGAACTGTGCCGGGTCGCCGACGCCTCACCCCGCGACGGCAGCCGTGCCCTCGAGGCCGCGGTCGCCGCGCAGGCCGCCTGGGCCGCCACCCCGCCGCGCGTGCGCAGCGAGATCCTGCGCCGCGCCTACGACATCATCGTCGCGCGCACCGAGGACCTCGCGCTGCTGATGACCTTGGAGATGGGCAAACCCCTGGCCGAGGCGCGTGCCGAGGTCGCCTACGGCGCGGAGTTCTTCCGCTGGTTCTCCGAGGAAGCCGTCCGTATCGACGGCGGCATGATGACTGCTCCCGACGGCAGGAACCGTCTGCTGGTCACCCGTCAGCCCGTCGGACCCTGTCTGCTCATCACCCCCTGGAACTTTCCCCTGGCCATGGGCACCCGCAAGATCGGCCCCGCCATCGCCGCCGGCTGCACCATCGTCCTCAAACCCGCCCCCCAGACCCCCCTGACCAGCCTCGCCCTGGCTCAGATCCTCACCGAAGCGGGTCTGCCGGCCGGTGTGCTGAACGTCGTCACCACCTCCGACGCCGCCGGCGTCGTCGAACCCCTGCTGCGCGGCGGGCAGATCCGCAAGCTGTCGTTCACCGGCTCCACCCAGGTCGGCCGGATCCTGCTGGCCCAGTGCGCCGACACTGTCATCCGCACCTCCATGGAACTGGGCGGCAACGCCCCGCTCGTCGTCTTCGACGACGCGGATCTCGACGTGGCCGTCGAGGGCACCATGGTCGCCAAGATGCGCAACATGGGCGAGTCCTGCTGCGCGGCCAACCGCATCTTCGTCCATTCCTCCGTGGCCGAGGAGTTCGCCTCCCGCCTCGCCTCCCGCATGGCCGCCCTCACCGTCGGGCCCGGCACCGAACCCGGCACCGATGTCGGCCCCCTCATCGACGTCGTCGGCCGCAGCAAGGCACACGACCTGGTGCGGGACGCCGTCAAGCGCGGTGCCACCGTCCTGACCGGCGGTGAACTCCCGGAAGGGCCTGGCTGTTTCTACCCGCCGACCGTCCTCACCGGTATCGCCCCGGACTCCGCGATCATCGACTCCGAGATCTTCGGCCCGGTGGCCGCGATCCGCACCTTCGACACCGAGGACGAGGCGGTCGCCGCCGCCAACGACACCGAGTTCGGCCTGGCCGCCTACCTGTTCACCCAGAATCTCGACCGTGCCCTGCGGGTCGCCGAACGTCTCGAAAGCGGCATGATCGGCATCAACACCGGACTGGTCTCCAACCCCGCCGCGCCTTTCGGCGGCGTCAAACAGTCCGGACTGGGTCGTGAAGGCGGCCGCGTCGGCATCGACGAGTTCCTGGAGTACAAGTACCTGGCCGTCCCCGTCGGAGCCTGACATGCGTGAGCGACTCGTCGTCCTGTACCGGGGAAACCGGCCCCCCGCCACGGCGCACATCGAAAGCCTCGCCGACACCGTCTACGCCACCGAGGAGGAACTGCCCTACCTCCTCCCCGGCGCCGACGTCCTCCTGGCCTGGGTGAACATCACCCCGGCCATCCGGGAGGCATGGCCCGATGATCCGCACAAGGCGCCCCGCTGGGTGCACGCGTCCTCCGCGGGAGTGGACTCCTTCCTGTTCCCCGCCCTGGTGGACGATCCGCACGTTGTCCTGACCAACGCCCGCGGGGTCTACGAGCAGCCGACCGCCGAGTACGTCCTGGGCCTGATCCTCGCCCTCGCCAAGGACTTCCCCGGCACATGGGAGCACCAGCGGCGCCGCGAGTGGCGCCCACGCCCCAGTGACGACATCACCGGACGCACCGTGCTGGTCTGGGGGACGGGGCCGATCGGCCGGGCCATCGCCCGGCTGTTGCGCGCCGTCGGGATGCGGGTGAGCGGTGCCGGCCGCACGTCCCGCACGGACGATCCCGACTTCGGTACGGTCCACGGCGCCGCGACCCTGCGCTCGGCCCTGACAGAAGCGGACTACGTCGTCCTGGCCGCTCCTCTTACGCAGGGCACCCGAGGAATGGTCGACGCCCCCGTGCTGGCGGCCATGAAGCCGGGGGCACGGCTGATCAACGTAGGCCGGGGCGGACTCGTCGACGAGGAGGCGCTGGTCGACCACCTCGCCGCCGGACGGCTCGCCGGAGCGGCCCTGGACGTGTTCGCCCGGGAGCCGCTGCCGGCCGAATCACCTCTGTGGAACATGCCCGGGGTGATGATCTCCCCGCACACGGCGGGTGAGACCACCAGCGAGCGGGAGGCTCTCATCGAGGTGTTCCTCGACAACTTCGCACGCCACCTCGAGGGCCGGCCACTGCGCAACGTGGTGGACACGCGGCGCGGATACGTGGTCGACGACACGCACCGCGCCTGAAGGTGCGCAGCGTGTGGCCCCGGCCGGTAACTCCTACCGGCCGGGGCCACACGCTGCGCACTTTTTTCGCCGCGCCCTGCATCGCCGATCTGGGTCTACGAAACGGTCAGGTAGATCTTGCGCACGGTTTCGACGGTCTTCCAGACCCCGACGAAGCCCGGCTTCATGACAAAGCTGTCCCCTGCTTTGTAGATCACCGGCTGGCCGCCTTCCGGCGTGATTTCGATGACGCCGGAAAGGATGTGGCAGAACTCGAAGAGCTCGCCCTTGATCGAGCGAGTCTCACCGGGCGTGGCTTCCCAGACGCCCGTCTTGATCGTCTCCCCACGGGCGGCGTCCTGAGCCCAGGTCTTGTAGGCAGGGTTGCCGGAAATCAGACGTTCCGGCAGCGGGCCGGACTCCTGGGGCGCGGAGGAGGGGGCGGGATCGATGGTCTTCAGGAGAGACATGCTTTTCCTTCAGTGGATGTGACAACGACGAGAACCGGGAGCGGGCGCACCAGGCGTCACAGGCCGGGCATGATGCTGGAACCGGCCTTCGCCGGCGGCGTGGAGCGTGCGACGGCACCGGTCCATCGAGTCTCTCCGACGCGCCGCACAGAGCCCACGCGTGAACTGTCCGCTGCGGGCACCATGTTCGGACGTTGTGTCAGGCGGACGTCCGACCTCCACGAGCGCGTCGGTCGCCCCGGGCGGCGAAGTAACCGCGGACCCCCTCGAACGACACGCGCTTCCAGCGGCACGGACGTCCAAGACCCGATCCCGATGTGCCTTGTAGGGCGGCCCCATAAGGCGGTCCCACCGCCGTTCCGTCAGTCGGGGGCCGTTCCGTCAACCGGGCTGGACCACTCCGAGGCGGCGGACCGTTGGACTTGGTCCCTGATCGTCGCTCACACCCGACTCGCCGCGCCTGTGGTGTTGTTCCAGCCCCATTGTCCGCCGGGCGATTTGTTGGATCCCAGGGAACGATGGGACAGCGGCACCACGAGCGACCAGCCGTCGACACACCGCGCGGAGCATCCGAACCGCGTCGGAAGGACACGCCATGACCGCCACCGCTCCCAAGGCTCCGACGGCACCGGGGGTGCGGGCCTGGCTGGAGTGTCGCCTCTCGACCATCACGTGTCCGCAGCCGACCGCCGTTCTTGCCGAGTTCGAGGGAAGGATGGGATGTGCCGCCGCGACCCCTCTCGAGGAAGGCACCGCCCCTTGAACGGAACGGACCTGCACAAGACCGCCGCCGACTGCGCCGAGGGACTGCCCGGAGCAGCGCTGGAGCATCCCTTCGGCCCCGACTGGGAGGTCTTCAAGGTGCGCGGCAAGGTGTTCATGCTGATGACCGAGGTCCCGGGGCGTCCCGTCCTGATCCTCAAGGCGGACCCCGGCGAGGCCCACGCCCTGCGCGGGCAGTACAGCCGCATCACCCCCGGATACCACATGAACAAGAGGCACTGGATCACCGTGGAGGGCGGGGAAGGCGTCGACGAGAAGCTGGTCGAGGAACTCGTCACCGACTCCTACCGGCTCGTCGTCGCCCACCTGCCCAAGGCCGAGCGGCCCGTCGACCCGCACACCTACGGCACCGGCACGGTGGCGGCCGGGTGAGCGCGGCCGGTGACCGGCTCCAGGACACCGCTCGCCAGGCGGCCCTTGCCCTCCCCGACGTCAGCCACGGATACCCCTTCACCCCCGGACTCGACGTGTACAAGGTCGCTGGGAAGGTGTTCCTGATCGTCACCGACGACCCGGACGAGCAGATCATCACGGTCAAGTGCGAACCCGAACACGCCCGCACGTACGTGCACGACCACGCCTCGATCACACCGGGCCGCTACCTCGACAAACGCCACTGGATCTCCCTGGGACCGGGACCCGGCATCACCGATCGACTGGTCACCGACGCGGTCGAGGATTCCTACGACCTGGTCACCGAGCGGCTGCCGCGAAGCGACCGCCCCGGTGCCCGATGAGCGCCGCGAGCTTCCCCGCGAGCGGCTGAGCCGACGCCTGTCAGTGTCCCGTGCAAGGCTCGTCACATCCGCAGACGCCCGCCTCCCACCACCCGCGAGACCGATGGAACCGACCGAAGCGACTCTCCCGCTCTTGGGCGAGGAGCCCGCCCGGGCCCCTCGCTGACCGCCTGCGCCCCACCCGGCTGAAAGAGGTCGTCGGGCAGGACCACCTCCTGGCCCCGGACGCCCCGCTGGGCCGCACGGTCGTCCAGCAGCACCTCAGCTCGGCCGCCCTGTGGGGGCCTCCCGGCATCGGGAAGACGACCATCGCCCGGCTCCTCGCCGACGGCAGCAACCTGGCCTTCGAACCGGTGTCGGCCACCTTCTCCGGCGTGGCCGACCTGCGGAAGGTCTTCGTTCGCAAACGAGGACATCGGAATGGCCGACCCGCACGCCGTCCAGCAGGCCCTCGCCGCCTGGGACGTGTACGAGCGACTCGGCTCTCCCGAGGGCGAGTTGGCGATCGCCCAGGCCGTCGTCTACCTCGCCACCGCCCCCGAATCCATCGCCGTCCACCGCGGCTTCGACGCCGCACACCGCGCTGCCCGCGCACCGGCTCCCTCATGCCGCCCGCCCACATCCTCAACGCCCCGACCCGGCTGATGAAGGACCTCGGCTACGTCAAGGGCTACCAGTACGACCCCGACACCGCTGACGGCTCCTCCGGCGCCGACTACCTCCCCGAAGGCATGGACCACGAGACGTACTACCAGCCCACCCGCAACGGCTACGAAGCCCAGATCAGCGAACGGCTACGCCACTGGAACGCCCTGCGCGCCCGCCGACGCAGCGGCCGACCCGCGCCCGCCGACGCAGCGGCTGACCCGCGCCGGCCGCGGAAGGCGAAACGTGTGTCGCGATCCTTCGACGGCTTCACCCTGTCGAAGGTTTCCGCTGCCACGCCGATCGTCGTGGCCACCCGAGTCCGAGCCGGTCGGGACAGACCCACATGTGGTCGATCGGCAGCGGGCGGCAGGACGGCTCCGCCCGGTCAAGCAGCACGCCTTCAACCCCGCCGAGCGGGGCCTCCCAGAGCTCGCGGACCAGCAGGGCGAGCCGGGGGTTCCGTGACACGTCGCGGGATGGTGCGCTGTGGATGCCGGGCTCCGGTCACGCGGTGCTCTGCCGTAGGTCGGTGACGCCGTCGGCGGTACGGGTGACGGTGAAGTCGCGCGCGTCGAACCGGCCGACCTCGGCGCGGAGCCGGTCGGTGGACCAGGGCCAGCTGAAGCTGTTGCGACCGTTGACGTCCAGGTAATAGCTCCTGCACCCGCCGGAGTTGTAGACGGTTCCGGCCAGAGCGGCCTGCAGTCGGGCGTTGTACGCCGCCTGGACGTCGCCGCGTACCTCCAGGGCCGTCCAACTGCCCTCCCGCGCGGCCCTGATGGCGCTCAGGACGAGGTCGAGCTGCGCTTCCAGGATGGCGAACGCCGACGAGTGCCCGGTGCCCAGGCCGGGGCCGAGGAGCAGGAAGGCGTTGGGGAAGCCCGCGACGACGGTGCCGAGGTACGCCTCGGGGGAACCCCGCCAGTGGTCGGCGAGCGAGCGGCCCGCTCCGTCGTGGACGAGACCCGAGAGCGGCGTGTCGAGAATGTGGAATCCGGTGCCCAGGATGATCGCGTCCACCTCGGCGGAACTGCCGTCGGCCCCACGCACGATGGTGTCTTCGACGGCCTGCGCTGCCGAGGCGTGCACGGCGACATTCGGCCGGTTCAGTGCCGGGTAGTAGTGGTTGGAGAACAGGATGCGCTTGCAGCCCAGGGTGTAGTCGGGAGTCAGCTTGCGGCGCAGTCCCGCGTCGCGGACGGTCGCGCGCAGATGGGCCCGCGCGACGGCCTGAACGCCGCGCATCAGCGAGGGGCGCCTGAACCCCCGTCCGAGCGCCTCCATGGCCCGGTACTCCAGCGACGCCACCGCGGCCCGCGCGCCGGGCAGACGACGCATCGCCCAGCGCTCGGCTTTCGGTATGTGATGGTCGAGCTTGGGGAGCACCCACTGGGCGGTGCGCTGGAACAGATGGAGTCGGGCCACCTCAGGCGCGATCGCCGGGACGAACTGCACGGCGGAGGCGCCGGTGCCGAGGACCGCGACCCGCTTGCCGCGCAGATCGTAGTCGTGGTTCCAGCGCGCGGAGTGGAACACCTCGCCGGGAAAGCGGTCAAGGCCGGGGACGTCCGGTAGAAGGGGCTCGTTCCACGGGCCGGCTCCGGCCACAAGGAACCGGGCAGTGAACTCGCCGGCATCCGTGCGCACGAGCCAGCGGGCTTCTCCGGGCTGCCATCGGGCCTCCGTCACGGACACCCCGAACAAGGTGCGCTCGCGAAGCCGGCAGGTGTCGGCGACCCGCTTCACGTACGCGAGGATCTCCGGCTGGTGGGCGTACACCCGTGTCCAGTCCGGATTGGGGGCGAAGGAGTAGCTGTACAGGCGGGACGGCACGTCGCACTGGCAACCGGGGTAGGTGTTGGCACGCCACGTGCCGCCGAAGTCGTCTGACCGTTCGATGATCAGGAAATCCCGGATGCCGGCCTCGCGCAGCCTGGCCCCCGCGCCCACTCCGGAGATGCCTGCGCCGACGACGATGACCTCGAGATGTGTGCTCATGCCTGGATGCTCCTGTCGATGGCTCGCTTGACGCGGTCGGGTGCCGTGCGCAGGGAAACGTCGAGGGTGGCCGGCCGCCGCCGCAGGTCCATGAAGTTGGGCCCCATCACGGCCAGTTCCTGCGCTCCGGGCTCGATGCGGACCACGCGGCATCCCGCCGCGCGCAGCCGTGCCTCTTCCGTATCGACGGTCCTGGTCATCCACCGGCGCAGAACCCTTTCGAAACGGCTCAGACCGGTGGCCGGCGCGCCCCCGGAGGTCGACATGGGCGCGACGATCACGACCTCGTCCAGCCCCAGGGGCACCAGCAGGTCCGCCGAGGTAGGCGACAGCACTCCGCCGTCGACATAGGACCGTCCGCCGATCCGCACCGGCGGAAACCAGCCGGGGATCGCCCAGGACGCTGCGATGGCGCTGCCGAGGTCCGCGGCCGGGGCTCCCGGCGCGCCGAACGCGACCCGTCGGCCCGAACGCGCGTCGGCCGCGATCAGCCAGGTGCGCGTGGAGTCCAGCCAGGGTCCGCCGTCCGCCAGGGCGGCGCCGAACCGGTGCAGCCAGCGCGCATCGCCCCGACCGCGTGGCAGCAGCCCGACCAGCCCCGAACCCGGTGAGATCCGGCCCCGGACGGCGGCCGCGGCCAGCCCGGCGCCGGGCAGCCCGGGCCATGGAACCGGAGGCAGCGCACCGGGGTGGGTGTGGATGTGGTTGCGCAGCAGAGGGTCCGCGTCTGGCTCGGCCCGTAACGCCGCGAGCAGGTCGGACACGGACCGTCCGGAGCCGAGAGCGGACACGACTTCCGCTCCGGCGGACGTCCCCACCAGCACCTCGGCGGTGCGCGCGTCCCAGTTCAGCTGTTCCTCGGCGGCGGCGAGCGCGGCGATGGTCCACGCGAATCCGAGTGTGCCGCCACACCCGATGACGAGCGCACGCCGTCGTGTCACAGATCCTCCTGGAATTCAGATATCAAGGGAATCTGGAAGCTAGCGGTATTCTGCGGGGGTGGCAAGACTGACCCGGGCCGAGAGTCAGGCCCGCACCCGCGAACATGTCCTCGACACCGCACACGAGTTGTTTCTGCGCGACGGCTTCACGACCACCTCCATCGAGCGGGTCGCGGAGGCCGCCGGCTACTCCAAGGGCGCGGTGTACTCCAACTTCTCGACCAAGAACGAGCTCTGCCTGGCCGTCCTCGACCGCATCGCCATGCAGCAAGTCGCGCACATAGCCGCCGCGATGGGCGATGAGCCACGCGTCGAGGATCGCCTCGCCGGCTTCGCCCGCTGGGCCGAACAGCACATCGGCGACAGCTCGTGGACCGCCCTGGAGGTCGAGTTCGCCACCGCCAACCGCCACGACGCACAGGTCTGCGCGCAGCTCGCCCATCGACGCCGCACCGTCACCGGGGTCCTCGCGGACCTCATCCGGGCTCAGACGCAGGAACTGGACGTCACGCCCGGCATGCCGGCGGACACCGCGGCCCTGATCCTGCTCAGCATCGGCATCGGCATCGGCGTCCAGCGCGCCTTCGACCCCACCGTCCCCGTGCAGCCCGTCGTCGACCTGCTCCACCGCTTCCTGACCGAGTGACACGCTCCGATTCGCGGGGGTGTTGGCGCACGGCTGCATACGATGCACGACACCGAACACGTAGCCTTCACCGTCGAGTTGGTCGGCGCTGCACGGGCACGTTCGCCACCGCAGGCAGGAGGCACTGAACGCACGGCAGAACCGGCGCGCGAGGAAGCACTGCACCGGGCCGCGAGTCCTGGCGGTGCCCGTCACGGCTCGAGGGCAGGCTGCGCCCAGCAGCCCGCCGCCGGGCGCAGCGCTTCCGGCGAAATCCACGGGAGCATCCGCACCACGGTGTGCGAGGGTATGGCGCGTGGGCAATTCACGGGCCTATCCGGTCTTTCGCAGCACGGACGTCGTCGAGGCATGGACGCAGGCATTGCGCCTGAACGCACTGCTGGAGGAGCACGACGACGAGGTCGCCCTGATGGCCGAACTGGTGACCGTCGAGGATGTGCACATGATGGCAGCGGTGCTGCCTTCGGCCGAGTTCAGCCACCACAGAGCCCGAGTGGACACGACTGGACGTGGGTTCGCGCAGGCCGGCTTGGACATCGTCAAGGTGGAGGACTCTCTGCTGGAACCCGAGCTGCCCGTGTCGGTCCTGCACTACGTCCCGCCGGACACCGTGGAAGACGAGTTCGTCAGGGCGTTGGGACGAGGCATCGCCTCGATCGGCCTGTCCGGCAGATGGCCGGACGACGCGGAGACGGATTCGGTTGGTGTTGCCGCGTACGACGGCGTCGAAGTCGTCTTCAACGGCGACGACGTCAACTGGTCTGAGCCGGCTGGCCATCACACGGTTTTCGTCCACGTCGGCAAGTGGGGCGATCTTCCGCGAGCCGAGAAACTCGCCGCGTTCCTCGGCGGGACCGTGCTGGGGGACGCCCAGCACGGCTGGTGAGGGGCCTGGACCGTGCTGTCAACGTGCAGGTACAGCGTTTGTGATCGTGCAGGTGACCGGCTGGGTCCGTGGGTGTTCGGTGGCGCTGAACGTTTGGTGCCGCGCGGGTTCGGTGTCGACGTGTGCCCCAAGACGGGGGGATTCGATCGTTCGAGGGGGCGTGGGGATGAGTTACGACCTGCAAGCAGTGATCGCTGGAGAAGAGGTGCTGAACGCCGCGGTGAGGGTGCTGTCCGCTGCTCGGCTGGCGTCGCTCGGGCAAGGCCTGTCGCTGTTGCCGATGACGGACGCCCTCTTTGATTCCCTCTCGGAGGGCGTCGATACGGGCGCGTTGGGGTTCTGGCGGCTGCCCGGAGGGTTCGCGAAGACCCTCGCTGACTGGTCGACCGCTGGACCGGTGGCCTACGTGGAAGCCGAGTACTTCGGCGGCGTAGGCGAGCAGCAGGCTGTCGTGTGGGACGGCGGCGCCATCGTGCTGGGACCGCTCCGGGTACCGGAGGGTCGTCCTCTCCCGCCGGCCGGCAGTGCCATCTCGCAGGCACTTCGGCGGCTGGGTGTCGTGGCGGGCGCCGGGGAGGACGAGTTCACCGCTCTGGGATTGGAGCGTCACCGACACGTTGAGGGATGGATCGCCTGAGCGGCGCCGTCAGGGTTCCCGAAGGATGAGCACGTTCCTGGTTCGGCTCGCGGAACGGGTCCCTTGAACGCGGCAACCCTGCGCCTCGGCGGGATCGCGCTGGGAGGATGCTCACCCGCTCACCCGCTCACCTCTGCCGGTACGGCCGCCGCGAAAGGTCGCGCATCCGCCACATCCTTCCGCGCTTTCCAGGAAGTGGTCGTACCGAGTTGCCGGCGTGCGGGGATGGGAGGTGCCGTGGAAATGTTCTTGGTCGCGGAGCACCTCGGACAGGGCTCGCAGGGCTTGTCCCGGTTCGCCGGTCTGTGCCAGGAGTCTGCCGAGCTGGTGGCGGTTGCTCAGAGTGCGTGAGTGCAGCCCGAGAATGCGTTCCTGGTCGCCGAGGAGGACTTGGAGCCTGCGGATGGCATCGTGGAGATCACCCGACCGGGCAACGAGGAGCGCCCGCTCGAAGCGGGTGCTGAGCGTGTGAGGATGTGCCGCGCCCGGGTCCCGGGACGGCTCGCGACATTGACCCGAACCAACTGTGGGATAAGGCGAGTTGATCTCAAGTCACTGAGCTGGCCCGGGACGTGTGCCACGGCAAGCGCGGCACCATCCACCAGGCGTACCGGGACGGGATGGAGGGCCAGCTCGGCGCGCTCGGCTTGGTCCTCAACGCCATCGTGCTCTGGACGACGAAGTACATCGACGCCGCCGTCGCCCAGCTCCAAGCCGAGGGCCACGACATCCGGGAAGAGGACATCGCCCGACTTTCCCCGCTCAAGCACCGCAACCTGAACCTGCTCGGCCGCTACAACTTCGCCGGCAGCGTCCCGGCCGCCGGTGCCCTGCGTCCGCTTCGCGACCCGGATGCGCACGAACTGGATGAGGACGAACAGGGCGAGGAGTGAGCAGGAGGGCGCTGCTCAAGGGTTACGCGGTGCCCTCGATCCCGGCCCGCAGCCGGATGTGCTCCCAGCGTTGCCGCACGCGGCACCAAGAGACACCCGTTGAGTTTGTCCTCGAACGGGGCCGGGCCGGTCAGTTCAGCAGGGCAGCTGTGAACGTCTTGCGGTGGTCCACCAGCCACCTCTGCACGCGGTCCCAGCGATCCCATCCACCACGCTCGGCCAACGCCTGGAGATAGGTAGGGTCTCCGCTGGCTACGCGGTGGGCGACGAAGGCCCGGCAGACCTCCGTGGCCTGCTCGACGACGCCAGGCAACTCGGCGCGGCCCTCCGCCGAGAGGCCGTAGCCGTCGGCAAGAATCCGCAGCCGTGCGGCCGTCTCTAGCCCAGGGGGATGGAGAGCAGCCGCGGACTCGGGATCAAGCATGGGCACCCAATAACGGGCGGTCATGGCGATGTCCCAGAGGGCACGGCCCGGGGCCGCCAAGTCGAAATCGATCAGGGCCGCGGCACGACCGTCGCGGAAGACGACGTTCTCCGGGCACACATCGTTGTGGCACAGCATCGTTCCCCCCTCCGGGTCGGCCAGGTCCCGCGGCCACTCGGCACGGGTGTCGACCGCGACGGCCGCGCTGGTCTCATGCAGACGCCGCAGCAGGCTCCCCACCGATTCGAGGGCAGAACTCCTCATCGCCCAGTCCGGGAACGGCGGCAGAGCCACGTCGCCAGGGATGAAGGTCAGCTGCTCACGGCCATCCGCTGTGAGACCGACAGGGGCCGGCGCCGCGTCGAAGCCGTGCTCCTTCAGCGCAAGGAGATAGGCATGCAGGGCGCGTGCATTGCGCGGTGCCGGTCGCTCCACCAACTCCCTCCGGCGGAAGACCGCCCCCACGTTCACCATCCCGCCGACCAGCGCCTCGTCTTCAGCCGTCATGAGGATCACGCTATCGGCAGATCGACCCCGCGCGGGGCGGCCTGCGCACGACGTGGATCAACGTACGACGGAACGCGCGACGCGGAATCCCACGTCGTCGACCTGGAAAGTCGGGTGGCTGCGGCGCCGCGCGGAGGCCCGGCAACTCCAGTGCTCATCGAACCAACCACCGCCACGGAGCACCCGGTAGGCGCCATAGACCTCGGCGTCGTAGACGTCCCAGCACCAGTCCCAGACGTTGCCGAGCATGTCGAAAAGCCCCCACGAGTTGGGGCGTTTGCCGCCCACCTCGTGGATGCGCTCGTGCGAGTTACCGCGGTACCAGCCGATCTCGTCGAGATCCCCGTAGTGCGGCCCGGTCGTCCCGGCCCGGCAGGCGTGCTCCCACTCGGCTTCGGTCGGCAGTCGATACCCGTCGGCGGACGCGTCCCACTCGATGACTTCAGCCTCGGCACGGATGTGGTACGCGGTGTGAGGCCGGCCCACCGGGACAGGGCGTTGCAGAACCGCGTCGCGTCCCACCAGGAGACGCACTCGACGGGCAACTGGTCCCCAGGGGTGGTACTGGGCCGCTGGCCTGTGATCTGTGCGTACAACGCCTGGGTGACCGGGGATGCCGCGAGCTGGTAGGGCGCAAGTTCGACCGACCAACTGCGCTGTGTCCGCCGGTCCGACAGCGTCACCTGCCCCGGCGGGATGGCGATCATCTCGTTCCCCGTCATCACGTCCATGGTCAGGAGATCCTAACGAGACCTGTCAGTGCGAAACGACAGAGCCGAACGGTTGTCCTTGGCTGACACGAATCTGCAAGTCGTCCTTCACTGACACAGACAGCCATCGATCATCCGTCAGTGGCCATCGATCAACGTTCACTGGCACAGGTCAATCTCCCCAAGGCTGATCGCCGGCCAGCTTGCGCCTGTCGGCAGACGATCGTTTGACGACAGGCAGTCGACGCGTCCAATGAACCCGTGCAATCCGGGGGTTCGCGGCGGCGCGAATCCAATCAGATCCGTTGGTGATTGCTGACAGGGTTTGATGACAGATACGGTCCGATCCTCCGTACGGAAGGGGCCCTTCGGTGGCGAACCTGGTCTACTGTCCCGTCGCGGTGTAGGTGGCGGGTAGCGACTCGTTGACCTGCATGAATGCCAGATGGTTGGAGACTGCCGATGGCTGAGGTTCTCAAACGGCCTGGCTTTCGTGGAAGTCCTGCTCGCCGTGGAGGTAGAGGTGTCCGGCGAGCGTCAGCCTCGCGACGACATTTGTACAAGACTGATAGCGGGCAGCGCAGGCATCGTCCCGTACATGGGACATGACGACGTCACGCACTTGCTCGGGATGCATGTGGTCCACTATGGCCCGCTGCAGGCGCCGCCGCTGGTGCTCATCCACGGATCGGGATTCTCGGGCGGCTCCTGGAGCCCGGTGGTGCCGACACTCGCCGACCAGTATCACGTCATCCGAGTCGACCTCCCGGGTCACGGCCAGTCCTCGCCCGCGCCGTCGTACGACGTGCCTGAGCAGGCGAGCCGCTTGGCCGCGGTGCTCGACGAGCTCGGCCTTCGTCCGGTCACCGTGGTCGGGCACTCCAGCGGTGGATACATCGCCACCGCGCTTGCCGAACAGCGCCCTGACCTGGTTGGTTCGCTCGCGCTGATCAGCACCGGTCCGAGTCCCGACGCGCTCCTTCCGCAGCCCGTCCTCCTTCGGATGCTGATTGCCCCGCCGCTGGGCCCGCTCCTCTGGTCGATCCGCTCGGACGCGATGCTCCGCAGGGGGGTGACCGCGGTATGCAACCGCCCGGTGGACGTCCCTGACGACCTGGTCGCCGAGGTCCGGGGCATCGGCTATCGCACGTTCAGGACGGTGCTGCGCCGAAACACCGCGTACATCGCCGAGCGGAGCGTCTCCGAGCGCCTCACCGCCCTCGACGTCCCGGTCCTGGTGATCTTCGGCGCTGCCGACCGCCGCTGGGATCCGTCTTCGGCACACCACTACGACACGGTGCCGAACGCGCGCGTCGAGCAACTGCCCGACGTCGGGCACCTCCCTATGTTCGAAGCGCCGGAGGCGACAAGCGAGTTGCTGCTGGCCTTCGCGGCGGCAGGCCGTTGACACCGATCGCTACCCTGGTGCTGTGTGGGCCACAGAGTCACCACCTGACTGGACGTCGGTGGAGGTCGCGATCCCGCGGCAGTCAGAGCGACTGCCCGGGATCAGCATGGCCGGGTTCGGTCAACGTGTCCCGGCGCTCGTGGACATCGCCATGGTCGCGCACCCCTCGGTCACCCTGTTCGTGGACCTGAGCGAAGGAGACGGTCTCGTCTACGACGCCCACGGCCGACGCGAACGCGGCAGCGTGGTCGTAGGACTGATCCCGGGCGACCTTCGGATCAGCGGCCGGACGGCCGAGGCAGGCCAGTGCCTCCAGATTCGGTTGTCGCCGGTCGTGGCGGCTGCAGTGCTCGGCGCATCGACCGAGCTCGTCGGGACCGTGGTCTGCCTGGAAGATGTCTGGGGTCGCGACGCCGGGCGAGCCGAGGACAGGCTGCGCGCCGCCACGTCGTGGGACGAACGGTTCACGATCGCGGCGGATGTCCTTGGCCGACGGCTGGACGCCCGCCCGCCGCTCGATCCGGAGATCGCGGCTGCCTGGTGGCGGATGCTCACCAGCCGGGGACGGGTACGGGTCGACAGCCTGGCGAACGAGGTGGGATGGAGCCGTAAGCGCCTGTGGTCCCGCTTCCGGTGCCAGATCGGCCTCACTCCCAAGCGCGCCGCCCAGCTGGTGCGCTTCGACCACGCCGCCCACCTTCTCGCAGCGGGTGACGCCACCGCTCGGGTGGCGGCCGCAAGCGGCTACGTCGACCAGTCCCACCTCCACCGCGAGGTCAAGGCGTTCACCGGGGTGACGCCCACCGCCGTGGCCGCTGCACCGTGGCTCGCGATCGACGACGTCGCGTGGCCGACTTCGTTCGCCGACCTGCCGCCGTCACCGTCTGCGTTTCGTCAGGTCCCGGCGAGGTGAGCACAGGTTCCACGAACGGAGCAGGCGGCGGCCCTCAGCACTTGCCCGGATGAGAATCGGACAGCACGAACGAGAACGGGTGGGAAGCCGACAGATCCAATGCGACAGGACGTCTACAAGGCCCTGTTCTCCCGAAGCTACGGCGAAGTGACAAGTAGCTCTCTGTAATCAGAGTGACGCTCGGTCGCGGAAAGCAGGGCGGGGTCCGGGGACTTCGCCGACCTGAAGGGCGGCGAAGTCGGCGTGGGCCTGGTCGACGGCTTCGGGGTATGCCTCGCGCTTGGCGTGTTCGGCGAGCGCCCGGTAGATGCTGGCGACGGAGGGGTTGTGTCCCTTGCGCTTGCCGGTGGGGATGATCAGGTCGGGCTGGATCTGCTCGACGGACTCGCCGCCCGCACGGCGCCTCAGCACGGTGTGGAGCATGTCATCGGTGATGACCGGCGGCCGGCCACCGTGCTTGCCCTTGCGGGCCGCGGTGTCGAGCCTCTCCAGCGTCGACTCCCGGATGTTCTCCCGCTCGGTCTCCGCCATCGCCGCGAAGAACGCGAACAGCAGTTTCCCCGGCCCCGTCGGGTCGTAGATGCCGGGCAGGGGGCCGGCGAGCATCTCCAGGACCAGGCCGTGCGCGGTGAGGTGGTCAGCGAGTGCGGTGAATTCGGCGGCGTCGCGGCCGAGCCGCTTCATCTCGTACACGGTGAAGATGACGCGGCAGTGCGGGGCGTGCGCCTTGACCTCTCGAGCTGTACGGAGCGCCTCCTCGAACCGGGGGCGGACCCGGACGCGGGTGCTGATCTTCTCGCTGAAGATCTTGTCTCTCGGGATGCCGTGCTTGCTGAGCGCGTCGAGCTGGGAGTCGAGTTCCTGCCCGGGGGTCGAGCAGCGGGCGTAGCCGATGCGGATGTCCCCGCTCGGTAGCTCCGGGTCGATCGGGGCCGGCGGCAGGGTGCCCGGCCGCCACGGCCGGCCCGGTCCGCGGTCGGCCGGGGTCGGCACACGCAGCGCCTTCTTCAGCCGGGGCACCTGGGTGAAGCGGCGGGTGTGGTAGGCGGAGGCGACCGCGCCGCCGCGCGAGCGGCACGGCGAGCCGGGCTGAGCATCACACTTCGGACAGGCGTGCTGTTCGACGTCGCCCGCGTCCGACCGGTCGGACGGGGAGGGCTGCTGAGGGGCCGTCATGGGCCCGGATTTTCGCACCATGCAAGTCTCAGAAGGGGGTCCGTCCCGCTTTTGAGTGAGAACGGGTTCTGAGAACGAATCCGGGACCGACAGGGGTTCGGCGGCCCAGTATTGATCTTGCTCGCGCAAAGGACCGTTTATGAGAGGGGCTGTTCTTCGAGGGCCTCGATGCTGCTTTCGCTTGCGGCACGACTTCGAGATCCTTCGCGGGCAGCCGGGCAGCCGGGCAGCCGGGCAGCCGGGCAGCCGGGCAGCCGGGCAGCCGGGCAGCCGACCAGTCGAGCAGCCGACCAGCGAGCCGCAAGTTCCTCGTAGATCTCCGCGGCGCGGGTGGTCCTACCAGTCTCCAGTCGCTTGGCACTGATCCGGCGAGGAGTGACCGGAAGACTGGCAGGGTTATGCCCGCGGCGTTGCGATCAGCGAGGGCGGCTGTTGTATTGAGAGTGCGGTCAGGCGGCGAAGGAGGCGAGCAGTTCGTTGTACTGCTTGGCGGCGGTGTTCAGGTCTTCGTCGGACAGCCCGAAGGCGGTGCCGTACACCTTGACCATCGGCTGCTGGAAGTCGAGCTGGCACAGCCGCAGGGTCGCCTCCCAGCTGTTGAGGAGGGTCTCCAGAGTGGCCTTGTTCGCGCCCTCGGGGGTGTAGTGATCGGCGGGGACACCGGCGGTGACGGCGACGACGGCCTTCTTGCCGGCCAGCTGCGAGGCAGAACCGTCCAGGGTGAAGGCCCAGCCAAAGGTGAATACCTTGTCCTGCCACAGCTTGAACAGCGGGGTGGTGTTGTACCAGAACACCGGATGCTGGAAGACGATTACGTCGTGCTCCGCCAGCAGGGCCTGCTCGGCGTCGACGTCGATCTGGAAGTCAGGGTAGGTGGCGTAGAGATCGTGCACCGTGACATGGGGCAGATCGCGAACGGCTTCCACCAGAGCCGCGTTGGCCTTCGACTGGGACAGGTCGGGGTGAGCTACGACAAGGAGAACCTTGGACATGATGAGAAAACCTCTTCAGTGATCAGGGAGATGGGTGAGCGGATGCGGGTTGGTCGGATGCGACGGGTCAGCACATCGCCGGGGCGTCGGATCAGCGGTCGATGGTGGCCATGTTCGCCTCGTCGTGGCGTTCGCCCGCGGCCGGTGTGAGGTTGTTGAGGCGGTCGAGCTGGGCGGCGCTGAGTTCGATGCCGTCGGCGGCGGTGTTCTCCTCGACGCGGGAGACCCGGCGGGTTCCGGGGATGGGGGCGATGTCGTCGCCGCGGGTCAGCAGCCAGGCCAGCGCGGTCTGGGCCGGGGTGGCACCGATCTCGGCGCCGATGGCCCGTACTTCATCGACGATGCGCAGGTTGCGCTGGAAGTTCTCGCCGGTGAAGCGCGGGTTGGTCTTGCGCCAGTCGTCGTCGGCGAAGTCGTCGACGGTGCGGATCTGCCCGGTCAGCAGGCCGTGGCCGAGCGGCGAGTAGGGCACGAATCCGATACCGAGCTCGCGCAGCAGCGGGAGGATCTCGGCCTCGACGTCGCGGGTCCACAGGGAGTATTCGGTCTGCAGCGCGGCCACCGGATGCACGGCGTGTGCCCGGCGGATCGTCTCGGGACTGGCCTCGGAGAGTCCGATGTGGCGAACCTTGCCTTCGGCGACCAGTTCGGCCAGCGCGCCGACGGTCTCCTCGATGGGCGTGTTCCGGTCGACACGGTGCTGGTAGTAGAGGTCGATATGGTCGGTGCCGAGCCGCATGAGCGAGCCTTCGACGGCGGTCTTCACGTTGGCCGCGCTGCTGTCGATGACGCCGGGGCCGTCGCCGCCGTGGGAGACGATTCCGAACTTCGTCGCCACGACGACGTCGTCGCGGCGGCCCTTGATGGCCTTGCCGACGATTTCCTCGCTGTGGAAGGGGCCGTAGATCTCGGCGGTGTCGATGTGGGTGACCCCGAGGTCGAGCGCACGGTGAATGGTGCGGATCGACTCGGCGTCGTCGAGCCCTCCGCCCGTGGTGTACATGCCGGCCATGGTCATGGCTCCCAGGCCGATGCGGGAGACATCGAGCCCGCCCAGGGATACGTGCTTCATCAGGTACTCCTTGTCGTGACGGCCGTCAGACCGTTCGGTGGTCGTGAGTAGTGGGGCGCCACTCGTTGGCGGACCGTGCTGGGGTGATCCGCGCGCTGACGACGCGGGCGTCGTTGCCCGGGTAGCGGGTCAGCGCCGTGGGCGCACCCGGCGGCTTCCGGCCTCGGCCGGGCATGGTGCTCAGGCGTGGTGTCGTCTCAAAGTCAGGCTGCCGAGGACATCGATGCCGCGGTCGTCTGTGATGTGCTTCGTCCAGGCGGCCGGGCGGGCCGACCGCGGGGGATTCGAGCTGGCCGCTGTCAGGTGGGGTCCGACGCTGGGGTTACCAGGGCCAGGCTGCGGTGGGCCCGCGGGCTGCGTCGGGTCAGTGCTCGTGGGCCGCCGGCTCCAGAACGAGGACGGGAATCTCACGTTCCGTGTTCTTCTGGTACTCCGCGTAGTCGGGGAACGCCTCGATGGCCCGGGCCCACCACAGGGCCTTCTCGTCCCCGGTCACCTCGCGTGCCAGCATGTCCTGGCGCACCGGGCCGTCCTGCAGCTCGACCCGGGGGTCGGCCACCGCGTTGTGATACCAGACCGGGTGCTTGGGGGCTCCTGCCATGGAGGCGACCACAGCGTAGACGCCGTCGTGCTCCACCCGCATGACCGGGGTCTTGCGGATCTTGCCGCTCTTCGCGCCCAGGGTGGTCAGGAGGACGACGGGCAGGTCCCGGAGTCTCTCGTCTTCCTTCCGTGCGACCAGGACGCTCAGCGTTGTTCCCTGCGTACCGCCGGAGCTTTCGTACAGCTCCACCTGGTCCCGCACAAACTGCGCCTTGCTCGGCTCGTACTCGCCTTTGAGGGGCATGTTGACTCTCTCCGTGCTGTCGAAACGCACCCGGGGCGGCCCTGCGCCTCAGCCGGGATCCGGGTGTGGTGCTCAGGCGTGGGCGTCGTCGTAGGCGAGGTTGTCGCCGAGTTCGCGGGAGGCGTTGGCCTGGGCGAGGAGTTCCTTCGCCTTGGCCTCGGCGGCCTCGATGGCGTCCGCGCCGGCGACGAAGCGCTGCAGGGGCTTGTCCTGGTCAACGATGATCAGCAGGGCACGGGCGAGCTTGGCGGGGTCGCCGGCCTGCTTGCCGTTGATGCTCTTGATGCCCTCGATCCTGGGGGCGGTGCGCGGGGTGTAGTCGCCGATGGACAGCTCGGGCCAGGTGGGGGACCCGTCCACGAGGAATTCGGTGCGGAAGTAACCAGGCTCCACGGCTGTGGTGTGGATCCCGTAGGGCTTGACGTCGTAGCGCAGGGATTCCATCCAGCCCTCTTCTGCGAATTTGGAGGCGGCGTAGGCGGAGGTGAATTCCATGCCGACCAGTCCGGCGGTCGAGGTGATGGTGATGATGTGCCCGGCGCGCTGCTTGCGCAGGATGGGCAGGACGGCGCGGGTGACGTTCATCGGGCCGAAGAGGTTGGTCTCGAACTGCTGGCGCATCTGTGCGGGCGAGATCTCCTCGAAGTAGCCGGCGACAAGATACCCGGCGTTGTTGATCAGGACGTCAATACGGCCGAAACGGTCGACGGCTGCCTGCGCGGCGGCCTCGGCGTCTTCCAGGCTGGTGACGTCCAGCTCGGTGACCAGCAGGTTGTCCTGCGGTCCGCCGAGGGCCTTCTCGACCTCGTCGGGGCGACGGCCGGTGGCGACGACCTGGTGGCCGGCGGTGAGGGCCTCGCGGGCGATGTCGGCGCCCAGGCCGCGTCCGGCGCCGGTGACGAGAATGACCTTGCTCATGAGGATTTTCCTTTCAGACGCCGTGATCCGGCACCTGGTGTGTGCGGGGGGTGATGCATGCAGCGCCGCGGAGGGGGCTGGGACCGGCGGTACGAGCGCCGTCCGTCCGGGCGGTTCACACCGCCGTGGGCGGTGCACCACCAACAAAACCGCTTGTCACGAGAGTGTGGGAGTCCCTCTTGAGGGGGTCCCTGACAGGGACCCCCAACCCGGCGGACGCGCTCGTAGAGTGAAGCGCATGGCAGGCAGAAACGACCCCAACGGCACAATCCGCGATATCCGCGATGATTTCCGTGCGGAGATCCGGGAATTCCTGGGCACGCGACGGGCCAGGGTCACCCCCGAGCAGGCCGGACTGCCCCTGTACGGCGGAGAGCGCCGACGGGTCACCGGGCTGCGCCGCGAGGAGGTCGCCCTGCTGGCGGGCATCTCCAGCGAGTACTACACCCGGCTGGAGCGCGGCAACGCCACCGGAGTCTCCGAGAGCGTTATCGAGGGCATCGCGCAAGCACTGCAGCTCGACGAGGCCGAACGCATCCACCTGCTCGACCTCCTGCGCGGCGCCGGCACTACCCGTCCGCCCCGCCGCCGACCGGCCCAGCAGCGTGTACGGCCCACGGTGCAGCGCGTCCTCGACTCGATGACCGGCACACCCGCCTTCATCCTCAGCGGACGCGGGGACATCCTGGCCGCCAACCACCTCGGGCGCGCCCTGTACTCCCCGGTCTACGCCGACCCGGTGCGCCCGCCCAACAACTCCAGGTTCGTCTTCCTCGACACGCACGCGACTGAATTCTTCCGCGACTGGGACCAGGTCGCAGGCGACTGTGTCGCCATGCTGCGCGCCGAGGCCGGCCGCGATCTCTACGACCGGCGGCTGACCGACCTGATCGGCGAACTGTCCACCCGCAGCGCGGAATTCCGTCACCGCTGGGCCGCCCACAACGTCCGCATGCACACCACCGGCGTGAAACTTCTGCACCACCCGGTCGTCGGCGACCTCGACCTACCGTTCGAAACCTTCCCGGTGGGTGGCGACCCCAGCCAGTTCCTCCTCACCTACACCGCCGAGCCCCACTCACCCTCGCAGGACGCCCTGAACCTGCTGGCCAGCTGGGCCACGGACAACGAGGACATCGAGCGGTCCGCGCCGGCCAACGACTCGAAACGCGCCGACTCGACCGAGACACCCGACTGAACGACGGGCCACTCGAAGCGACATGCCCGCCCGCGAACACCACAACTGACCACCCGGACGACATCACCCGAAACGCATCGGGGCGGGCGAGGGTGGCGAGCGGTTCACACGGACGCGGTCGAGGCGCCTCGGGATCCGACCAGGCACAGGGCCCGAGGTGTCATGCCGGGGCTGCGGCTGTCTCTCCCTGCGGGGTGCGGGGGCTGGGCACCGTCGTCCGGATGGACAGGTCCAGATCGAGGCGGCTGTTCATGTCCAGCTCGAACCGGCCATAGGGGTTCACGTGGGTCCAGAACAGCGGGGACAGGGCCCGCCGGTCGGCGTCGGTGAGCCGCTTCTGCCACTTCTCCTCGCTCAGGATGTCCTGAAGGAGCAGAGTGTTGACGTGCACCAACGCCGACTGAAGCAGGTGCAGGGCGAGCATGGACACCTCCTGGGACTCCTTGTCGGAACCGGTCAGGTCGCCGTCCTTGCCGTAGAACAGGTCATGGTTGGCGGAGTTCCAGTTCTCCACCACCTGGAGCCCGTCGCTGATCTCCCGGCGCAGGTCCGCGTCGGCGAGGTAGTCGCAGATGAACGCCGTACGCACCGCCCGCCCGAGTTCCTCGATCGCCCGTTACGTCCGGTGTTTGGGTCCGCCGCGGGTGAAGCGCCGCAGGAGCAGCTCGGCCTCGGCGGTGCCCAGGCGCAGGGCGGTGGTGTACTTCACGATCTGGTCGTACTGCTGGCGGATCAGGTCCCAGTCGATCGTCTTGGTCGACAGCACCGGCGCCAGGTTCGGCCACTTCTCGTCCTCCCCGGCCGCCGGCCGGTACAACCTGGCCGAGCCGACATTCTTCAGCCTCGGGAGCAGGTCGAAGCCGAGCATGTGAGCGAAGGCGAACCCGACGATGGAGGCGCCGTGCGTGTCGGTGTACTGCCGGTCGATCTCCACGTCCGTGCAGTGCCGCAGCACGCCCTCGATCACCGCGGCGACCTCGGAGGCCGAGCAGGACTTGAGCTGGCTGTAGACGCACAGCGACTTCTTCTCGACGCGCCAGTAGATCATCACCCCGGGGCCGCGGTAGCGCTGGTGCCACTCGGTCATGAAGTTGCTGGACCAGGAGCCGAACTTCTTGGAGTCGCTGGTGCAGGCGGTTCCCTCGCCCCACCACGCCGCATCGCGGGCGGCAAAGGTGGCGTTGACCAGCCGCACCAGCGCCGCGCGCAGGTTGGTGCGGTTGACGAACAGGTGCCGCACCCGGCGCAGGACGGCCTCGCCCTCGCCGTGCTTGCCAGTGACCGCGACGCGACCGTCGGAGGCAGTCCAGACCAGATGGCGGCGCCACGTTCCTCGTCTCGATTCGTCACATGCACACCCTGCCGAACAGCACTGACAACCGGTTGCGCCGGGGTGCCGGGGGATTCCGCACGTACGTCTCACCTGCTGCCGCCATGAGTGGTTCTGTGAACCACTCCTGCGTGAAAGCCAGGTCGTTTGAGAAGCCCGAGCCTCCGTCTCCTCAATCGGCCTGGCATCCCAGCAGGTCAACGGCTCGCTATCTGACAGATGCACTTCGACAGGACAGCGGCTGTCCGCTCTCACCCAGTGGCTGATCAGACATCCGGCGGATCAAAATCCAGGTGCGTATGAGCCGGTTCGCATTCGTATACTCGTGCGAGTTCATGGAGGGGGAGGTGGAGACGGTGAAGCTTGCTGAGGCACTGGCAGAACGCGCGGAGGCGACGCGCCGTGTAGAACAACTGCGAGCGCGTGTCGTCAGCAGTGCACGGTACCAGGAGGGGGAGACACCCGCCGAGGATGCAGCTCAGCTGTTGGCTGAGGCCGGTGAGGTGCTGGACGCTCTGGAAACGTTGATCCGGCGGATCAACCGCACCAATGCCACCGTGGAGATGGGGCCGGACGGCACGCTCACCGATGCCCTCGCACGCCGGGATGTCCTGCGGTTGCGTCACTCTGTGGTCACCGCGGCGGCGGACGCAGCGGCGGGTAAGGGCGATCGGGGATACGGCCGGCAGCTTCGGTCCGAGCTGATGATGCTTTCCGCGCTTCCGGTCGCAGAACTACGGGGACAGGCGGATGCGCTCGCTCGGGAGATCCGCGAGGTCGATGTGCGGATCCAGCGTACGAACTGGGAGGTCGAGCTGCTGGACTGAGTAGTCCAGCAAGCTGGGACGATGTGGAGCAGGTAGCAGCTTCGGAGGCGTGCACACACCGAGGGCTGGTGGTTTTCCAGCCCACTCCTGGCGCGTGAAGAGCAACGCGGGGGTTCGACTCCCCATATAACAGTGCAGCTCAGCACCGCGTACAGGTAACAGTGCACATCGCACAGCACATCACCACGTGCAGATCCGAGGCGGCGAGGGCGGGTTCGGGGCTTTCCACATCACAGCACCATGAGGAGCGGCGATCTCCGGCGGACACGGTTGGCGATTTTGGTGGGCTCCTCCATCTATCGCGAACGAGACTTCCGCGAAAGCCGGGTCGTTTGAGAACGCAACGCTGGTCACCGGCGGTCTCAAACGACCCGGCAACCACGCAGGTCAGCAGCCCACCACACGCCAGACGCAGTGCGACAGGACAAGCGGGTCTCGACCGACCAGCAGTCCACCGCCCGGCAGAACCTCGTCCTGGACGAGGCCGGCATCGAGGACCCGGTCGTCTTCGAGGAGGACCCGGGAACCTCCAGTCGTCTCCACCCCCTCCAGCGCCCGAAGTTCCGCGAGCTCCTCACCTACGCGCGGCCGGGCGACACCGTGCACATCTCCGAGATGTTCCGCCTCGTACGCGGCACCGGGCACATCCTCGACGTGCTCGACGTCCTCCACCGCGACCAGGTCGCGCTGCGGGGCCCGCGCAGGTCGCCCGGCACATGCGGCAGAAGGTCTCGGTGCATGAGCTGTCACTGGCGGGCAATCAGCACATCACCGCGGAAAAGCTGAACGCCGCCTCGGCGGACGTGATCGACATGTTCATTCAGATCGACATGGCGCACGTGTGGGGCGATGTCGGCAAGGCCGGGATCGACGGCTCCCAGTACGACACCTGGGAGAACAACATGCTGGCCGAGTCCCACATCCGGTATGGGGGATTTGGTGGCATCTCGATGAGGCACGTGTCCGATACCTATATCGCACTCTTCAGCCACTTCATCCCGTGTGGCGTGTGGGAGGCGGTGTATCTGTTCGAGGGCCTGTTGAAGAACCAGTCCGAGGTGACCGTGGACATCGTCCACGGGGACACGCAAGGCCAGTCGCTGCCTGTCTTCGGGCTCGCGCACATGCTCGGGGTGGAGCTGCTGCCGCGCATCCGTAACTGGAAGGACCTGACTTTCTACCGGCCCAGCGCCATGATGAAGTACCAGCACATCGACCCGCTGTTCGGCGACCCGGAGAAGGACGTCATCAACTGGCGGCTGATCGAGAACCACTGGCAGGACCTCATGCGCGTGGTGCTGTCGATCCGCGAGGGGCGGCTGTCCTCGGCCGCGCTGCTGCGCAGGCTGGGCAACGAGTCCAGGCGCAACCGCATCTACCAGGCGTACCGCGAACTCGGTCGGGTCATGAGGACGATCGTGCTCCTCAGGTTCTTGTCGGAACCGGAGCTGCGCGAGTCGATCCAGGCGATGACGAACAAGGTCGAGGCGTTCCACAAGTTCAGCAACTGGCTGATGTTCGCCTCCGACGTGCTCCAGGACAACGACCCGGACCACCAGGAGAAGACCATCAAGTTCAACGAGCTGCTGGCGAACTGCCTCATTTTTCATACCGCGGTGGACATTACGAAGGTGGCCAATGACCTCATCGACGAGGGGTGGGAGGTGGACCCGGTGGACCTGGCCACCGTCACCCCGTACATCACCAGCAAGACCCGCCGCTTCGGTACCTGGCACCTGGACATGGAGCCGCCCGAGAACGAAGCAGTAGGGCGGCTACGGATGGTCGCGTGACGGTGCAATCCATGCCATGAACTGCGCCAGTACAGCCGAAAGGGCACCCGAGCTCCAATGGCGCGCTCTGCAACCACCTTGTCGAAGACGGCCCGCAGCTTCGGCTCACTGTTGGGCAGCTGCTTGTCGAAGACCTTATTGCCGGCCGGGATGAGTCCGTGGCCATTGGTGAGCGGTCTTGCGGACGTCCATCCCGAGGAGGACGCTCACGTCGACGACATCGACATCGTGCTCCCAACTGCTTCGGTGTGGTACTGGCCAGGGAGTTGGAGCCGGCCCTTGGTGGCGAACTCCCGGCCGTGGATGCACTCGGCCCTGATCAACATGATCGCTGTCGGGACGGCCATCGAGCCTTGGCGAAGTGCGAAGGCTGGTGATCACGCCTAGCGTGGAAAGGGCGAATAGCGCAAGAGGCCCCAAACGGTGTTGTGTTGCGTGCACCGCCGAAGGATACCGACCTTCGCCCCCGAGGTCGGGTGCTCGCGCGCTTCGGCCGCGCTCACGCCGACCCGTCCGACCGACGAAGCCTCGACGGCAGGGACGTTCCGATGGACATCGAAAACATGAAAGCCGCACAGCGCATCACAGCCGGCCAGGCGGTCCGCACCACAGGATCAGGCACCGTCACCCCGGCTATCGAGACGGAGAAGTTGCATACCAGTCCGTTCTTCGGGGTCGCGCTGGAAACGGTGGATCCCCCGCACAACGTCAAAGTCAAAGTTCAAATAAGTGGTGTTTTCACCCTTCGCAGCCTGGGCTCCGACGGTGGTAAGTCCGGCGCGGTTGGCGTCGACAGTTCGGGACAGCTCGTCCGCGCTGCAAGTAAGGAATGCGTGAGCGCTCCGAACTGGATCGGCGACTGCGATGCTTCAGGCACGGTGACAATCCGCCCCCGTCGCGACACGCGCCTGAGCGTGCTCGACTTCGGAGCAGTGGGAAACGGCAACACCGACGACGCGGACGCGATCCAAAGCGCCCTGGACTGCGCGATGCGACTCGACACTACTGACGGCAGCGTCGTCTACCTCCCGCCCGGAGACTACCGTATTAAGAAGCCTCTCGTTATCTCGAAGGGTTGCATTCTGGAGGGTGCCGGCCTTGCTCGTCATGACGAAACCAGTCGCATACTCGCAGATGTCGAATCCGGAAATTTCAATCTCAACATAGGTGCAGTCGGCGGGGAGATCGTTTATTGCGCAATTGCCCTGGTGGGCTATGCAACCGGATTGGCCATGACGCCCCCTCGCGGCCGTGCGGACTATGCTGTGCTTCGTCAGCTCGCCCTCCATTCGATCCCCGCTCAAGGGATGCCTGCCGCCACCTTCCAGGCTCCGCAGATGGATGGCATACGAGTTATGGCGACCGGCGCATGCATCGAGAGAATGAGCGTGGTCAGTTTTAGGCGTAACGGAATAGAGATATCCTCAAACCTCGACGCGCCGGCGGTCGACGCCAGCGGCGTGCAGATACGTGATTGCCTTCTTACCAGCAACGGCCAAAATGGGCTCGACATGGGCAGCCTGGGCAACGACAACGCCAGTAACATGCTAATTATGAACGTTTCCGCCACAGCAAATGGGCGTGATGGAATTTGCGACAATTCGCGACTTGGCTCCACCTTCGTTTCGTGTCACACTGCAGCAAACCGACGCCGAAACTATAGCTGTGACGGCAAAACGAGGCCCTCCGTGTACGTCGGCTGCTACGGCGAAATCGATGCACCATCGGTATTCAAGAGTAGGAATATCGCTGTCATTGGAGGCGATATAGACACCACCTCCGACTCAGTGTTTTGGGGCTTCAACTCTCTCGGCAAGGGACCTTCTGCACTCCGCGTGGTAAATGACTATTCCAAAGTGCACAAGTATTGGATCGCCGAGACGGGGGTCGATATCGAGGAAGGCGAGGTGCAGACGCCCGGGAACGGATACGTATATCGAGCAACTCGCGCCGGGCGTACTTTTGGAGTGAACGGCCTACCTCCCGAAAAGAAGGGCATGCCCGACTTCAAGCCGGATACAGACCTGGAAGAGCTCGATGGTTTGGTGTGGGAGTGTGAGGGCGAATATAAGCCTCAGGTCACAACGTCCAACACCCTCGGCAGCTATGGTGAGGATCCCACGATCATTCATGATTTTCAGATCGTGACGGTGGACGGCAAGTTGCAACTCGCGGGGGACTCCCTCTTCCGCACCCAAGTCCAGACAGGTCCCCCGGGTATCAAGGGCAGGGTCGAAGCGTCCCTTCTGAGTCATGGGTTGCCTTTCCATACGTACTATCAAACCGCGTACGAAAACGGTCCGCTTCCCGGCAAGCTGATGCTTCCGGAAGCATGGATTGGAAGATATGATACCGATAAAGGTGAGCGGCGAATCTGCGTTGTTTATAGCGGAACTCCCTTCGATACCTCTGTGGGTAGCTGCAACTTCTACAGCCCAGGTGATCTGATCCTCAATGCCCTCGATAATAAAACGCGCCGAGGCCCGATCGGGTGGGCGGTGCAGGCTGCGTGTGGAAAGGGGGAACTGGCTCGTGCCTGGACTCGGGGGACGCACTACCACATAGGGCAAACCGTCAGGCCGACGCACGCCAATCACTTCCTGTATCGGCTGACCGCCTACATCACCGATGGCCCGTTGGACCCGGGACTCAATGTCTCCGGTGAGCAGGATCCCTGGGACAATCACACCCAGAGCGTTGGAAGCTTGACTACCGACAATCACCTAGTTTGGCAGACGCTCTACGACTTGGATGATCCCGCAAATAAATGGTGCATTGAACCGCTTCCACAGCGCGCGGAAAAACAGACGAAATCGAATGCGACGAACATTGGCCAGCTGAAGGATGATTTCAACGCACTTCTTGACAAGATGAGAAAGGCGAACCTGTTGGAATAGGCGGAGGCGCGGACGGACCTGATATCGGGTATGCCGCATCTCATCGAATCCGACAGTGGGTCAACTGAGCGTGGTGAACGTTTACGACACAGCGGGCCGGTGGCGCTTCGAAGGCGGTGAGTGTTCCAGGACGACTCCCGTGCCGCCAACGCCACGCCAACCATGGGAGCACACACGCGTCGTGACGGTATGACACCGTGCAGGGAACGCATGAGCGGCGGTTCTGCTTACCAGACCTCCCGCACCTGTTGGCTCGTCAGGGTGGCGCCGCAGTAAATACCGGATTTACTGTGGCGGAGCCTCTACCGTGATCATCGCGACCTGCGGCGGGCCATTTCGCCCGCCCGGCCGAGGTGTACGCATTTACTGCGGCAGTGCCGGGAGGGCGGGGGGCGTGACGATCGAACCGGTGACCGAACTCGGGAGCGGGGGCGCGTTGCGTGTGCCGCGCGCCCGGGTGGTGCCGCTGTCCGCCCTGCCGGCGTCGTACACCGCGGCGGTCGAGCGGTATCTCACCGGCGCGGGCATCGCGAAGTCCTCCGCGCGGATCTACCGGATCTCGCTGACGACGTGGGGGTGGATGTTCACCGGCGAACCGGGTCGCGCTCAGCGACGTGCCGGGCGACCGCGTCGACGCCGAGGCATGTGCCGCCTGGCTGCTACGAGGCGACGCATTGGTCCAGCGAGCCGAACGTGGAACCGTCGAGCACCTGGCCCGTATTCCGGACCAGGACTGGGAATGGGGCACGGCAACGGCCCGGCAGCGGCTTGTCCACCGTCTCGGAACGGTCAGCGAGATGACCGCTGACGGCAGTGAGCTCAACGGTCTGGGACGACTCGCCGCGGCCGTCAAGGAGGCCGTGCTCACGCGATGGCCCACGCTTCAGCCGTTGCCCCTGCGAAGGCCGTAAGGGCACCAGCCGGCAACCTGGCCCCGCCACAAACCCAACCGACTGTCAACGGGGGAGTGCTGTGACATGCCCGCTGGATCGGGAGTGCCGTGAGCGGGCTGCTGCGAAGCCCTACGAGATCACGACACTGCCGGGCGGAACCGGCCCTTCGCCCGCGTAGGTGTCGCCCAGTGGCTCCGACGGTGCGTCATCCTCGACGAGCGTCAAGCTGGGCCATGGGCCGCCGAGGGTGGCGTCGTCCAGGGAAATCCCGAGGTGGTCCAGTACAAGGGCCACCACAGGGGCCGTCCCGGAGTCAGTGCCCTCGTGTGCGGCGAGCGCCGCTTCGACCCGTCCCCACCACGGGCCGAACGGTGCGGACCGGGTGTGCTCCATACCGGGTTCGAAGTACTCGATGCACTCACCGTCACGCCAATGCTGGAAGACGTCGATCCCCTCGGTCGTCAACACACTGTACGTTTCGGTGTTCCGAGACAACTCCGCCAGGCATTCTCCGCCTGAGCCGATGTCACCTTCCTCCTCGACGCAGAAGGCCCATTCACCGATCCTTCCGGACCGCAGCAACGACACCATCCCGTCACCGGCATCGTCCGAGACCAGGTCCGAGGCCGCTTCCCAGTCGAGTATGTGGGCCTGGTCCGGGTCGGCCCCGTACCGTGTGAAGACGTCCTCGGGGCTGAGGTCACGGGTGAAGGTGACGCACATCCATCCCGCTGCCCAGCGAAGCGAATCCAGGTCCGCGTCGGTGTTCACGTCTTGCCTCCGTCATCCACTTCGGTAAGGCTCGCGAATGCCCGATCCGGGAGGTACCCGAGTCAGGGAACGAGGACGAGCCCTGGCTGGACCGTTCCGAGGTCGCCAAGTTGTGGCCTGTGCGTGAGGATCGGCTGCCGGGGACCGCTGGTTGTGCGGGTGTCGGCGTCCGCCGGTTCGGCGGGGAGAGTCGGGGCACGTACGAGGCGGCGCCGACCTATTGCTCCTATCACCCCGGCGATGCGCGGCGGGCCGCGACTGCTATCGCCGAAGGTCGCGTCGACATCCCGCCGGTCTGGCGCACCGACACTCCTGAGGGCCCGGCGGGCGGAGCGCGGAGCAGACTCCGATGGCGCCTCACCTGCGGGGCCGCCCTGGCCATGCTCCTCTTCTTCCCGGGCATGTCGTTCTATGCCGTGGCGTCCGGAACCTGAACCTGCGGGCAGCGGGTCGAGATCGGCCGGGCGGGTGGCTGAGTCGCCCGGCATCCGGGGGCGCTCGGGCCGGAGCTGGTGGTGCAGGGCATCGGCGGCGGGGGAGTCGGATACGCGTGCTCCCAAGGCATCCTGATCGTGCCGCGCAGCGGGATCGCCTGGGAACGCGTCCGCAGCAACTCGGCTTCGGTCCAGGCCTGACCTGCTGGCGCCGCCGGGCTTGCACGGACCGGAACCGGGGGCAGCTGATCCCGCTCCGTCAGGCCATGCCGCGATGCGAGGCAGTCACCCCAGCCCTGGCAACCAGCCGACCCTGTTTATGCTCACGCCCATGGCACTCGACTGGGAACAGATCATCGTCGACTCCTCCGACCCCATCGCCCTTGGGCGCTGGTGGGCCGAGGCTCTCGGCTGGGTAGTGGTCGACGAATCCGAGGAGATCATCGAGATCCGGCCTGAGCCGGACCAGATGCCGGGGCTGCTCTTCGTGCCTGTCCCCGAGGGCAAGACGTCGAAGAACCGGCTCCACCCCGACTTCCGCCCCGACGACCAGGAGGCCGAGGTCGCCCGGCTGCTCTCCCTCGGTGCCCGGCGCGCCGACACCGTGCAGGACGAGCAGCACTGGGTGACCCTCCTCGACCCGGAGGGCAACGAATTCTGTGTCCTGGGTGAGCGGAAGAGCTGAGCGGGGCCGGGCAGCCGTTCGGGCGGAGGTGCCGGACGGTTTCGCCCACCCGCAGCTGCCCCAGCCGCTGTTCGCCGACCCGGCTACACCACTACACGGGACATGACCCCTGAGTGTCAGACGGCCTTTCGGGGGCGGGTGGTGCCGAGGCGTTCCCAGAGGCCGACCAGATGCGCGTGCAGGACTTCCTCGGCTTCCTCTGCGGTCAAGTGGCCTATGAGTACATGGGTGGTGAGGCCGTCGGCGAGGGCGAGCAGAGTGCAAGCCTCGTGCTGCGGGTCGGGCGGCGTAGCGCCTTCGTCGGCCGATCCGCTCTCGGCGGCCTCCGTGATGAGGCGGACGAAGAGGTTCTGGAGGGCCGCGTAGCTGGTTTTCAGCGGGCCGGCGAGTGGCTCGCTGACAGCGGCCTGAGCGACGAACGCGAGCCAGATCCGTGCTTCGGCGCGGTGCTCTTCGCGGAGCAGGGCGATCTCGTTGGCCGCGTGGCCCAGGGCGGTGGCGGCCGACTGGGCCGGGCTCGCGGCCAGGCGTGCCCTCACACGTTCGGTGATGCGGTCGCCGACGTGGTCGACGGCGAAGAGGATCATCTCCCCCTTGCTGCGGAAGCAGCGCTGAACGGCGCCCAGTGAGACCTGCGCGCGGGCGGCGACGTCGCGCATGCTCACTCCCTCCGGTCCGTGTTCGTCGGCGAGGAGGCAAACGGCCTCGGCGATCCGGCGGCGTCGGCTTTCGTAGTCCACCTGTTTAGGCATGCTCGGTCAGCCTCCTTATTCCAATACGATCGTATCGCTTCCGGGCTAGGGTTCGGACACAAGCACTTCGGCATGTGGATAGGAAGCACGATGATCAGGCAGAACGCCCTGTGGGCAATGACGGCCGCCGCCCAGGCGGAGGCCGTACGAGGCGGCGAGATATCGGCCCTCGAAGTGGTCGACAGCCACCTTGAACGCATCGCCGAGGTCAACCCACAGGTCAACGCGGTCACGCAGCTGATGGCCGAGCGAGCCCGCGAGGCCGCGGCACACACGGACCAGCGGCGAGCAGCGGGCGAAGAACTCGGGCCGCTGGCCGGCGTGCCGTTCACGGTGAAGGAGTCAACCGCTGTCGAAGGCGTGCCGACCACACTCGGAACGGCACGCTTCCACGACCTGGTGGCTCCGGCCGACGCACCCCCGGTGGCCCGGCTCCGCGCGGCGGGAGCCATACCGATCGGCCACAGCAACATGCCCACCCTGGTCCTGGCCGGGATGCACACCCGCAGCGAGTTGTTCGGCGACACCGTCAACCCGTGGGACCGGAGCCGGACCCCGGGCGGCAGCAGTGGCGGTGACGGAGTGGCCGTCGCCACCGGCATGGCCGCGCTCGGTCTCGGCAATGATTCCGGTGGATCAGTGCGGATCCCGGCCTCGTTCTGCGGCGTGGCGGGGCTGAAGCCGACCACCGGGCGGTTCCCAGCCGACCACCGTGTCCTCGGCCCCGAAGACCCGGGACCAGCCTCACAGATGCTGGTCACCGACGGACCCCTGGCCCGTACGGTCGCCGACCTGCGGCTGGCGTACGAGGCGCTGGCCGGGACCGACCCGCGGGACCCGCGGGCCGTACCCGTGCCCCTCTACGGCGAGCCCCTGCCGGGAACGGTCAAGGTCGCGGTCGTGGCCGACCCCGGAGGCCACGGCGTTCATCCCACGGTCCGCGCGGCTGTCACGGCCGCGGCCGACGCGTTGCGCGACGCCGGGTACGACGTGCGAGAGATGGCGGATGTTCCGCGGTTGGACGAGGCACTCGAAGCATACGGCCGGATCACCGTGACCGAATTCGCGCCGACCTGGCCAGCGGTGCGGAAACTGCTCGGCGAAGGCGGAGACCGCTACATCCAGATGGCCATGGAGAAGACTCCGCCTGCGAACGCCGCAGAGCTCACGAAGCTGATGGGGACCTGGCTCGGCATCCGCCGCTCCTGGGCGGAGTTCCTCGACGAGTACCCGCTGCTGCTTGGACCGGTGTTCGCCGAGCCGCCCGTCGAGCCGGGACTGGAGTCACGCGATGAAGCGGGACGGGACCGGGTCTCCGAGGGCATGCGCCTGTGCACGGTGACCAGCTTTGTGGGCGTTCCCGCCGTCGCCGTGCCGACCGGAGTCAGCGACGGCCTGCCGTCCGGCGTACAGATCATCGGGCGCGCGTTCCGGGAAGACCTTTGCCTGGCCGCTGCCCAGGAGATCGAGGACCGCCTCGGCGTGCTCACGCCGATCGACCCTCGCCCCGAAGTCCCGGCTGCCGCGCGGTAGGCGGAGCTACGACAGCGGGCAAAGAGACGGCCGGGGGTCGACGAGCGGCGCGGAGGAGGCAGCATCCGCGCCGCGCCGATCGCGGGCCTCTCCCCGGTCGAAGTGTCGGCAAACGAACGTCTGTCGACACTCATGCGCGTGATCACGAACCCACAGGTGGGCGCTGTCGACAACTCGCGTCGGAAATCAACGTCGGTGAACGGTCGTCGGAGTAGTTTCCGACAACGCTTCTTGGCTACTGCCGCACTTCGACGGCCGACCAGAACCCCGACCACCAGATCGACGCACTTCTCCGCAACGGCGTCGACCGCGACAACATCCACGTCGACGTCGCCAGCGGCGCGAAAGCCTCCCGCCCCAAGCTCGATCTCGTCCTGCAGTTGATGCGCGAGGGTGACACGTTGAAGGTCATCCGGCTCGACCGGCTCTCCCGCTCCGTGCTGCACCTGGTGACCCTCGGCGCCGAGCTGCGCGAGCGCGGGATCGGGCTGCACGTCATCGAGCAGGGCATCGACACCTCCACCATGGAAGGTCGGGCCATGTTCGGGATGCTCAGCGTGCTCGCGGAGCTCCAGAGAGAGCTGATCGTGGCGAACACGAACGACGGGCTCGCCTCCGCGCGGGCCCGCGGCCGGGTAGGCGGGCGCCGACCGAAGCTCACGGCCGACCAGGCCGAGCTCGCCCAGCAGCTCTACGACGCCCGGGAGAAGACCGTCCAGCAGATTGCCGACATGCTCAACGTGCCTCGTTCCACGGTCTACGGACACCTCGACAAGACCAAGACCGTGCCCCGCCAGCCGAAGAAGACCGCTTCGGCGAAACCCTGAAAGCTACCGGCGGGTTACTTGTCACTTGGTTCGCCACTCGTTAACGACACCCCTTCTTGTCCGGCGACGCTGCCCATCGGGTGCAAGGTGAGTCCCAGTTCCTCGAGTGCTGGGGGAAGGAGATCGGGGACGTCGTAAGTCGCCTCGGCGCGTGTGCATGCGGCCAGCATCCGCAGGGCGGGACTGTCGAGGCCGGCGACGAGCGCATTACAGGCAGCGGTGACGACGTCGGTGGCACAGATCTCGCCCATGCTCCAGAGTGCGGCTTGGTCCTGCAGGGCGAGTGCTGCTGCTTCGGTCGACATCACTTGTCCATGACGCCCTTCATGGATCGAAGCCCGGGGCGAGGGACTGCGCAAGCCGCGTTCGCGCGCTGTCCGCGTCGGAGATGGGGTTGGCTTCGTCGGTGTCGAGTTTGGCCGAGTCGCGGTTCATCCGGACGCAGATCCGGCTCTATCGGTCGACCCGGGCGTGGAGAGCCGGCCCGTCTCGAAGGGATCTTCCGGTAGTGGTGCCGGCAACGCCTGCTCGGCCGCGAAGCACTCGCCGATGGTGCGGGGGCGGGGCCGGATGCGGCGGGCGTCGTCCTCCTGGCCCACCGGTCGGTCATGGCGTTGAGCAGGGCGAGCGTGTCAACTCCGTGGACGGCAACGAGAGGGTTGGGGCGGAACCAGCCGATCTGGCCCTCGATGCTGCCCTTGTCGTGGGCGCCGCGGATGCCGGGCCGGCAGCAGAAGGCCCCCAGCTCGTAGTGCGAGCGGAAGGCGATCCAGCGTTCGGCTTCCACCTGCGGCGGGAGAAGCCCAACACCTGCAACTCACCAACAAAGTCAGCCGGTTCCTCGCGACGGTCGAGCGGATGGGTGAGGACGCGGCGGCGCCTGGGGCCGCGCGCCAGGGGTGCCTTCCGCGGGACACGCCTCTGGACCGGCCCCTGCTTGCAGGCACTGCTGTCCTGAAACAGCTGTAGGAGGTCGGCCCACGGTCCTGATCGGGGAGCGGACCCATCCGGTCCTTCGGGGTCGGTGAGCCCGGCCGTAGGGCTGTCACGTCGCGTAACGGGGTGATTTGGGGTGAAGTGCGGCGCCGTTTCGATTCGGAGAATCATTGCGCAAAACGTGAAGGAGGGGTGCGCACTGTGTGATTGAATCGTGTACAACTTGGTCAGTGGCTTGATCCGGTCGCCCGGTCGTCCGGTGCCTCCCTCGGCCTGCCCGCACGCCGGGACCGCGGGGAGTCGAGCCATCCGCGCCAGGCGGCGCGCGAACGCGTGCGCCGGACCGCTTCGGCTGAGCCGTCGCCCGTCACCCACCCCGAAGGAAACGCCGATGACCGCCACCGTCTCCAACTTCTACTACGGGGCCGCGACGCCGATCGCGGCCTACCTGATGGCCTGTCTCGGTGCGGCACTCGGTCTGCGCTGCACGACACGCTCTCTGCGGCGCCCGCATCACAGAGCCAGATGGCTGGCCCTGGGCGCCGTGTCCATCGGCTGCGGTATCTGGACCATGCACTTCATCGCGATGATCGGCTTCAACGTTCAGGGCGCGCTGGTCGAGTACGACACGACGAAGACCGTGCTCAGTCTCGTCGTCGCCATCGTCGTCGTCGCCATCGGAGTCTTCCTCGTCGGCTATCGCGGCGGCTCGGCCGTGAACCTCGCCGTCGCGGGCACGATCACCGGGCTCGGAGTCGCGGCCATGCACTACCTCGGCATGGCCGCCATCCACACCAACGGCGGCCTGCACTACGACACGCCGACCGTGGCGCTGTCCGTGGCGATCGCCGTCGCGGCGGCCACGGCGGCACTGTGGGCGGCTGTATCCATCCGCGGCCTGTGGTCGAGCCTGGGAGCGAGCCTGGTCATGGGGGTGGCCGTGACCGGTATGCACTACACCGGCATGGCCGCGGTCTCCGTGCATCTCACCGGCGGTTCCGGCGTCTCGCAGTCCTCCACCGGACTGATCTCGTTCCTCCTGCTGATGCTGGCGGGGCCGCTCGTGGTCCTCCTGGTCGCCGCCGTCATCGTCATGTTCGACCCGGACATGATGCTCGGCGACGACGGCCCGGCAGCACCCTTGGCGTACGGCGCCGAAACCGACGTTCCGACATGGCAGGCGGCCGAGTCCTGGCAGCCTTACAACTCCTGGTGAAAGGCCTGCGACGGCACAGTCGTCCGGCACCTTCGGGTGGGACCGGGCGCACATCGCGACATGCTCTGAACAGTGAAGGGCCCTACCGTACGGTGTCGTTGCCGTCGTTGCCGCCGAGGGCGTCCGTCAGTGCGGCGGCGGCAGCGGCGAGGTCCGTGCGGATCGCCCGCTGGTGCGGCACCAGGTCCTGCTCCCTGCCGACGACCGACACGGCGGCCCTGATGCGTCCGTCGGGGTCACGCACCGGGACCGCGTACTCGGTGACCCCGTGTTCGAACTCCCCGTGTGCGGCGACGACACCGCGCAGCCGGTCGTGGTCGTTGGCCGCGACGAGTTCTGCGGCGGTGCGGGCCGCGTTGGGGCCGCCGACGCCGATCAGCTCGTAGTCGTCGAGCAGGGCGGTGAGGTCTTCGGCGGTGTGGTCGAGGAGGAGTGCGCGGCCGGCGCCGGTGCACCAGCACGGGGTGACGAGGCTCGCGCGGCCCTGCCACTCCTGGGACCAGCCGGCGGCGGATTCGGCGCGCAGCAGCCGGACCTGGACGCCGTCGCGGACCGAGAGCCGCGCGCCGGCCCCGTGTGCCACGGCCATGCGACGCAGCAGTGGACGGCTGCGGCGCAGCAGTCCGGGGTGCAGGGACGCAGCGGCGGTGAAGAACGCGTCACCGGCGCGCAGCGTCGAGTCGTCGAGACGTTGCAGGAAGCCCTTGTCGCACAGGTCCTGTGTGGTGCGTGACGCCTTGCTGCGCTCGATGCCGACCTCGCTCGCGAGCCTGCTGACGTTGAAACCGGTACGGCCGGAGCCCTCGCGGTCCAGCACGGCGTTGACCACGCGCAGGGCCATACGCAGCGAGGAGGCTGTTCCAGGGCCGGTCTGTCCGGAGGCGGGGCCGTTCGTCGTCACGACCGCACTATACGAGTGAGCCCTGCCTCGTGTCGTCGTGTCGTCGACAGGCACCGGACGGCGTGAAGCCCGGCCTTCGACCCTCGGGCTTCGGGCGGACAGAGCGACGATTCGTCCAGGACAGGTCCTGGTGAGCACGCAGCCGATGGGCCTTCCGGTGGCAGGCGTCGCTGCAGTGCCTGCCGGGACGTCCGGTTGCCGCGGCCGGCAGCGGGAACTCCGTGATCGAGGTCCCGAGGTCTTGATCGCCGAGTACGACCACCACGCCACGGCGGTCCCCAGGACCACTCGTCCGGGAGCCGCCGGAGCCCGTACCTGGACGCGGCGGGCGGCCCCGGCCAGGCCCGCCCCCGTGCAGGACGCCCCCCGTGCAGGACGCCCCCCCGTGCAGGACGAACGGCACCCGCCCGTGCGCATCGGCAGTCCTCCCGGACGTTTCGGCATGGCCGTACTGACGTCCCGAGGCGTGACGCTGTGGGGGTCGCGCCGCCAGGGGGGTGGCGCCGTCACGGAAGGAGGAGGCTCCGGATGACCCGATACGACCTCGCACTCATCGGATTCGGCGGTGTGAACCGTGCGCTCGCCGAGCTGATCGCCGAACGCGCAGACACCCTGGAGGCCGAACTGGGCTTCACGCTGCGGGTGGTGGCCATCACCGACCTGCGCGCCGGATCGCTCGTGCGCACGGACGGCCCGGGGATAGACCTGGCGCCGCTGCTCGCCGTGGAGCCCGGTGAGCTCGACTTCTCGATGCTGGCGGGCGGCAGCCCGGACCCCCGCAACGAATGGGTCATCCGCGAGGTGCCTGCCGACATCGTGGCAGAAGCCACTTTCACCAACCCCACGGACGGTGAGCCCGCGCTGTCCCACGTGCGATGGGCCGTCGAGGCCGGCAAGCACGTCTGCACCACCAACAAGGGGCCGGTCGCCCTGCACGGCGGCGCCCTGAAGGAGTTGGCTCGACGCCACGGCGTGTGCTTCGAGTTCGAGGGAACCGTGATGTCGGGGACCCCGGTGCTGCGCACCGCGCGCCGTATGTTCGGCGGGCTGGCCGTGAACGGTTTCGAGGGTGTCATGAACGGCACCTCCAACTACGTCCTCGGCCGGGTGGAGTCCGGCCTGTCCTTCGCGGACGCCGTCGCCGAGGCTCAGGCCCTGGGGTACGCGGAGGCCGACCCGACGGCCGACATCGAGGGCTACGACGTCCAGCTGAAGGTCATGATCCTCGCCGGGGAGGTGCTCGGAGCCGACCTCGGACGCGCGGACGTGCCCTGCACCGGACTGTCCGCCCTCACCACCGACGACGTCCGCCGCGCCGCGGCCGAGGGCCTGCGCTGGAAGCTGGTCGGCTCCGCCTCCCGGCGCTCGGACGGCACCGTCGAGGCCCGGGTCGCGCCGGTCGCCCTGCCCACCGAACACGCGCTCGCCGGAGTCTCCGGGCCCGTCAACGCCGTCGCCTTTCACACCGACCTGCTGGGCACCGTCACGATCGCCGGGCCCGGCGCCGGACGCGTCGAGACGGCGTACGCCCTGCTGTCGGACGTCATCGGCATCCACGAACGCACCACGACGCCCGCGTCCGTCGAGACCCTCCTGGAGGCCGGCCGTGCCTGACGCCGCCCTGAGCATCACCGCCCTGAACGTCACCCCCCTGACGAACGCCGCCCCGGACACCGCGTCCGGCGGCGGGACGGGGGCCGGCCTGAGCGGCCACGACCAGGTCGGCGACGGCATGGCCGTCGTGCGCAACCCCTACAGCGGCGAGGCCATCGGGTCGGTGTGCGTCACCCCGGTCTCCTCGGTGGACGACGTCATGCGGCGGGCTCGCGAGGGGCGGACCAAAGCGCGCGGTCTCTCCCGCGCCGCTCGCGCGGCCGTGCTCGACGGTGCGGCGCGGCTGGTCCAGGAGCGCGCCGAGTCCTTCGCCCGGCTGATCGTCGCCGAGGCGGGCAAGACCCTGGTCCAGGCCCGCAAGGAGACCTCCCGGGCTGTCAACACCCTGCGTCTGTCGGCCGCCGAGGCGCGCCGCAACGCGGGCGAGGTGGTGCCGTTCGACGCCTACGAGGGATCGGAGGGACGGCTGGGCTGGTTCACACGCGAGCCGCTGGGCGTCATCGTGGCGGTCACCCCGTACAACGACCCGCTCAACCTGGTCGCCCACAAGCTCGGGCCCGCGATCGCCGGCGGCAACGCCGTCGTGCTGAAACCCTCCCTGCTCACCCCGCTGTCCGCGCTGAGGCTCGTCGACACGCTGGTGGAGGCCGGGTTGCCGGAGGAGGTGGTGACGGTGGTCAACGGCGGCGCCGACGTGGGGGCCGCCGTGGTGTCCGCGTCTGAGGTGCGCATGGTGTCCTTCACCGGGGGCTTCCGCGCGGGTGAGGCGGTCGCCCGCTCGGCGGGGCTGAAGAAGCTCGCCATGGACCTGGGCGGCAACGCCCCGGTCGTCGTCCTGGCCGACGCGGACGTGGAATCGGCGGTCGAGGCCTGCGTGTCCGGTGCCTTCTGGGCGGCCGGTCAGAACTGCATCGGCACCCAGCGGATCCTCGTCGAACGCGAGGTGTACCCGGCGTTCCGGGACGCCTTCGTCGAACGGACTCTGCGGCTGCGCACCGGCGACCCGATGGACGGGCACACCGATGTCGGCCCCATGATCGGCGAACCGGCGGCGGCCGCCGCCGAGAAGACGGTCACGGGAGCGATCGAGCAGGGCGCTCGGCTGCTGTGCGGGCACGAGCGGCAGGGCAGCCTGTATGACCCCACCGTGCTCGAGGACGTACCGGAGACCTCTGACCTGTGGCGTGAGGAGGTGTTCGCGCCGGTCGTCGTGCTCCAGGCCGTGGACTCCTTCGAGGAGGCCGTGGAGCGGGCCAACGAGATCGACTTCAGCCTGCACGCGGGAGTCTTCACCGGCTCGCTGGAAAGGGCGATGGCCGCGGCACGGCTGCTGGAGGCAGGCGGCGTCATGATCAACGACTCCTCCGACTACCGCTTCGACGCCATGCCCTTCGGCGGTTTCAAGTACGGCAGCATGGGCCGCGAAGGCGTGCGGTTCGCCTACGAGGAGATGACCCAGCCGAAGGTCGTCTGCCTCAACAGGGAGTCGGCGTGAGCGACTCCGACGCCGGATCCGGCGCAGGCTCCCCGGCGTCTGCCGGTCCGCCGACGCGGGTCGAGTCGGACGCGCTGGGGGAGGTGCATGTGCCTGCGCAGGCCTACTGGGGCGCGCACACCGCGCGCGCCCTGGACAACTTCCGCGTCAGCGGTGTCCCCGTCAGCGTCCACCCCCACCTCGTACGGGCCCTGGCTCAGGTCAAGCACGCCGCGGCCCTGGCCAACGGCGAGATCGGGGTCCTCGAGCCGCACAAGGTACGGGCGATCGCGGCAGCCTGCCGGGCCGTCGCGGAGGGCCGCCACCACGAACAGTTCTGCGTGGACGTCATCCAGGGCGGCGCCGGCACGAGCACCAACATGAACGCCAACGAGGTGATCGCGAACCTCGCACTGGAACGTCTGGGCCACGCACGCGGGCACTACGAGCACCTGGACCCGCTCGACGACGTCAACCGCTGCCAGTCCACCAACGACACCTACCCCACGGCGCTACGGATCGCCGTCAGCGCCGCATTGAGCGAACTGAGCACCGAACTGACCTTGCTGGCAGCGGAGTTCACCGCCAAAGGCGCTGAGTTCGCGACCGTCGTCAAGGTCGGACGCACGCAGTTGCAGGACGCCGTGCCCATGACGCTGGGCCGCGAGTTCGGCGCGTTCGGCGTGACGCTCGCGGAGGACGTCGGCAGGATCCGCGAGACGCTGCCGCTGCTGGCCGAGACCAACCTCGGGGCGACGGCGATCGGCACCGGCATCGCCGCCGCACCCGGCTACGCCGCAGCGGCCGTACGCCACCTTCGCGCGCTGACCGGGCTCGACGTGACACCGGCCGCCGACCTGGTGGAGGCCACGTCGGACACGGGCGTGTTCCTCCTGGTGTCGGGGGTGCTGAAGCGGACGGCGGTCAAGCTGTCCAAGGTGTGCAGCGATCTGCGACTGCTCGCCAGCGGGCCCCGGGCAGGCCTCGCGGAGATCTCCCTGCCGCCGCGGCAGGCCGGTTCGTCGGTCATGCCGGGCAAGGTGAACCCGGTGATCCCCGAAATGGTCAACCAGATCGCTTTCGCGACCGTCGGCGCGGACGTCGCCGTCACCATGGCCGCGGACAACGGTCAGCTGCAGCTGAACGCGTTCGAACCGCTGATCGGACATCTGCTGCTGCAGCACATCGTCTGGCTGACGCACGGCTGCTCGGCACTGCGCACCCTGTGCGTGGTGGGCATCACCGCCGACCGTGAGCGACTCGCGCGCGGGGGCGCCGGCGCGGTCGGCGCGGTGACGGCGCTCGCCGCCCGCATCGGACACGAGGCCGCGACGGAGGTGGCCCGGGACGCGTCGCGCACCGGCGCCGACGTGGTGGACGTCGTCGTACGGCGCGGGCTGCTGGACCGCGAGAGCGCGCTGCGCCTCATCGCCGCGGCCGGCTGACGACCCGGGACAGCGCCAGCGCCGTCACCGTGTCCCGTACACCGGGCATCTGGGCCATCTGCTCCCAGATGCCCTGTACGCGTTCCAGGGAGTCCGCCTCCACACTGACCAGCAGGTCGAACTGGCCGCTGAGGACGTCGCACGAGACCACCTCGGGGATGCGTTTGAGCGCCGCGAGGACGTCGGCCCCGCGCATCCGGTCCTCCCGGTAGACCAGGACGTGTGCGGCCACCGTCTCGCGGTCCGCGCCGCACGACGGGCGGACGATCGTGTAACCGCCGATGTGCCCCTGCCTCTCCAGCCGTTCGACGCGCTGGCGCACGGCGTTGCGTGACAGCTGTACGCGCTGGCCCAGTTCGGCGTGGGAGATCCGGGCGTTGCGGGTGAGCTCGGTGATGATCCGCTCGTCGATGGCGTCCATGGCGCTCTGTGTCTCCTGACTGGCGAAGGCTCCGGTGGCCGAGGGACCACCGGAGCCGCTGTGCCGGTTCGCGACGTCATCCGTCCTTACGACGCCGTCTCGTCCTCGTGACGCCGTCTGCCCTTACGACGTCGTCTCGTCCTTGTGACGCCGTCCCCCGTCCCCAACGACGCTGTCCGTCCCTGTGACGCCGGTTCTCGTGACGTCGTTCAGTTCTCGTGGTGCAGGGCGAAGACGCGGGCGGGGAAGCCCGAACCGCCCTGTGGCTTGGCCCAGGTGGCGACGATCAGCGCTCCCGCCTCCGGCACCCGGTCGAGGTTGGCCATGAGCTCGATCTGCCAGCGGTCGCGTCGCAGGACGTAGTCCTCGAGGCCGAAGTCGCCCGCGGAGGTGGCCAGTCCGGGGTCGGTGTCGGTCTGCTCGTGCCCGATCGCGGTGACGCCGGCCTCCTCGAAGAGGTAGCGCAGGACCTCGGCGGACCAGCCCGGGCAGTGACTGACGCCTGCCTCGTCCTTGTTGGCCATGGCGGCAGGGTCCGGCCAGCGCCGGCCCCATCCGGTGCGCAGCGCGACGAACGCGCCCTGGGGAACGCGGCCGTGGCGGGCTTCCCAGGCCGCGACGTCCGCCAGGGTCGGCACCGCGTCGGGGTCCGTGGCGACGCGGTCGGTGATGTCGAGGACGACGAGCGGCAGGATCATCTCGTCGACGGGTATCTCGTCCAGGGTCCGGCCGCCGGCGACGAAGTGGACCGGCGGGTCGACGTGGGTGCCCCACTGTCCGACGATCGTGTACAGGTGCACGTTGAAACCGTCGCCGCGGGACATGTCGAACGGCATCTCGCGCTTCTCGTCGGGGAAGGCGGGAAAGTGGGGCTGCCCGGGATGGAAGGCGTGCGTCAGGTCGGTGCGGACCGTTCCGCCGATCAGTGCGCGGTGCAGGGCCCACAGCGGGGGTTCGGTGGCGGTCGCGGGTGCGGCCGTGACGGCCGTGTCCTGGGTCATGCGTGTTCGTCCTCCATCTCGGCGCCGTTTCCGGCGTTGTCCAACAGATCGATCCAGTCGACGAGTTCGGCGGGCCGGCCGACGGAGGCGACCGCGTGGGCCGACTCCGCGGGGCCTCCGTACCCCCACCGCACGTGGACGGCGGGGATGCCCTCGGCGGCGGCGCTCTCGACGTCGTAGGCGCGGTCGCCGACCATGAGCGGCCGGCGGACGTCGGCGCCGCCCGCCCGCAGGCGGGCCACGCACTCCCGGATCACCTCCCGCTTCGTCGTACGGCCTGCCTCCTCGCGCACACCGCACACCGTCAGCAGCCGGGGGCCGAGACCGAAGCGGTGGGCCATCAGTTCGGCCTGGTCCTGCACCTTCGAGGTCGCGATGCCCATCGGCAGACCGCGTGCGGCCAGGGCGTCGAGCAGTTCGGGGACACCGTCGTACAGCGCGGCGGCCGTCGCGCCGTCGCGGGCGTACGCGGCGCGGTAGGCCGTGAGGGCGGCCCGTGCGACGGGCTCGTCGAGCCCGACCACGCGGCGGAAGGTGTCGTGCATCGGCGGGCCGACGAAGGAGCGCAGGGTGGCCGCGTCGGGGACCGCGGCTCCGACGGAGCGCAGAGCCTCGGCGGCGCTTGCGGTCACGCCGGGAGCGGAGTCCACCAGGGTGCCGTCCAGGTCGAGCAGTACGCAGGTCGGCGCTCTCACGCGGCCGCTCCTGCGGTGCGGCGGCGGCCGTGCCGCAGCCAGTGGTACAGGTAGCAGCCCGCGACGAACGGAACGCCGAAGTACAGGGCCGTCGCCTGCGCGGGATCGAGCGCGATGCCGACGAGCGAGGCGAGGCACAGGAGGAAGGCGAGCACCGGCACGACCGGGTAGAGGGGAGTCCGGTAGGGCAGGGCGTCCGGGTTCCCGCCCGCGCGGACGAAGGCCCGCCGGTGGAAGAACTGCGAGGCGGCGATGGACATCCAGACCCCCACCGCGGCGAATCCGGCGATCGACACCAGCACCAGATAGACCGTCTCGGGCGCTGCGACGCTGCTCACCAGGGACGCGAGACCGCCGAGCATGCTCAGCGACAGCGCGGTCAGGGGGATGCCACGGCGGCTGAGGCGGCGCAGTGCCTGCGGCGCCTGCTTCTCCTCCGCGAGCGAGAAGAGCATGCGGGCACAGGAGTACAGGCCGCTGTTGCCGGCTGACAGCAGCGCCGTGATGATCACGAAGTTCATGGCGTCGGCCGCGTAGGGGAAGCCGATGGAGGAGAAGACGGTGACGAACGGACTCTCGTCCAGGCCGACTTCGTCGTAGGGGATGGTCGCGGCGATCACCGTGATCGCGCCGACGAAGAAGACCAGCAGGCGTATGACGGTGACGCGCAGGGCCTTGGGCACGGCCTCGGCGGGGTTCTCGGTCTCGCCCGCGGCGACGCCGATCAGCTCGGACCCGGAGAAGGCGTAGAACGCGGCCAGCACGGTGACCAGGACGCCCGAGAAGCCGTTCGGGAAGAGGCCGTCGGGGGTGTGGAAGTTCTCCAGCAGCAGGGGGTGGGAGCCGCCCTCGGCGAGTGGGTGGAAGCCGGCCAGCGCGGCGCCGCCGAACACGATGAGGGCGACCACGGCGATCACCTTGACCAGGGAGAACCAGTACTCGGTCTCGCCGAAGACGCGGGCCGAGAACGCGTTCACTCCGAAGACGACGGCGGCGAAGACCACGCACCAGACCCAGACGCCGACGCCGGGGAACCAGCGCTGCATCAGCAGCCCGCACGCGGTGAACTCGGAGCCGAGGGCGACGGCCCAGGTCAGCCAGTAGAGCCAGGCGGTCGCGAACCCGGTGGCCGGGCCGATCGACCGGCTCGCGTAGACGTGGAAGGCACCCGAGACGGGATAGGCGACCGCGAGTTCACCGAGGCAGGCCATCACCAGCCAGACGACGAACGCGCCGACGAGGTAGGCCAGCACGGCGCCGAGGGGGCCGGCCTGGGAGACGGTGAAGCCGGAGCTGAGGAAGAGCCCGGAGCCGATGACACCACCCATCGCGATCATGACGAGGTGGCGGGAACGCATGGTGCGGCGCAGGCCGTCGCCGGGCGGCCGGGGAACGGTGTCTGCGGCGGCCGGAGCGTTGTCCGGTTCTGCTGAGACGGACATGGCGGTCTCCTCTGCGGAGCTGAGCGGGGAGAGGGGGACGGGCGTGGGGGGCGATCGGCACGGCATGGCTGCGGGGTGGGGCCACTTTCGAGGGCTGCTGGTGCGCGTCGGGGTGGTCGCGGACCGAGGGGAGCGGACGCCCGGTGCGGGCGACGGGCTCACGGGGACGGGGCGACGGGTCAGGCCCGGGAGACGAGGTCCAGCGGGGCGGAGAGTTCGATCACCGGGACCTCCCAGGGGTGGGCGTCGACGAGCCGGGTGAGGATCCGCGTGAGGGTGTCGTCGTCCGCGGCTGCGTCGACATGCGTGGTCACGGCGAGCGTGGCGGAGAGGAACCGTCCGCCGATCGAGCCGAGGGCGGGGCGGGCGCCGGGCTGGACGGTGAATCCCTCGGCGCCGAGGGAGACCTCGAAGACATCGCCGTAGACGCCGAAGTCGCCGAGCTCGGGGGAGGTCTCCATGATGCGCAGGAGAGAGGCGAAGGACTGATCGGTCCGCAGGGCGTCGAGGTCGCCCTTCGCGCACGCGGTCAGGGTCGCGCTCGCGACCGGCCAGTACACCTTGATCGTCCGGACCGTCCGGCGCCGGACGGACGCGTGGGCGCCGTTCCGGTCCTCTGCTGTCGGTTCCGGCGTGATCGTCGTCGTGGCCATGCGCGTCTCATTCCTTCGGCATCCGTCGGCGGGTGATGCAAGGATGCTAGGCGCGCATTAAATGCACGGCAAGATGCAAATGCTGCACACTTCGAGCGCCTGGGGAGGTGCATGCGCCGTTGCGTACCGAGAGTGACGAAGACGGCACCGCCGGGAAAGCACGCGTCGCCACGGCGGAGGAACACGCGGACCGAAGCGTCGCGGACAGCCTCGACGCTCTGTCGGCGCTCACCCGCTGCCCCGCCGCTGCCCGGCCTTCCGGCTCGCACCCGGCCGAAGCCCGGCCGAAGCCCGGCCTGAAGGCCGGGTCGCGACCGCAGCCCGGCTGTCGCGGATGCTCGCCGTCGTGGCCGCGGAGGGATTCATCGTGCGAGACGAGGGCTCGGGCGGCATGACGTCGCTCTGGCGGCTCTACGCGACGGCGTGTGACCTCCCGGCCGACTGTCTGCGCACGGAGGGGCTCACTCACCGCGGCCGGCCCGGCGCGGCCGCCGCGTACGGTCCGGTGGTCGCCGGTCGGGGGGAAGCGATGTCACCGCGCCCCGCATGGGTATGCGTAAGGGGCACGACAGGCGGAGGGGCGGTGGTGCGGGGTGAAGGACGCGGTGCTGAGACGGCTGCGACCGCCTGCGCCGGGGACGCGCCGGGCCGTGCGTCAGCGGAAGCGGCTGGAGTTGCGACTGAGCGGGAACAGCCGGCTCACCTCGCGGGATGTGGGGAAGTTCGTCGGCGGGACCGTCATCGTGACCTTCGCCCTCGTCGTCCCTGGGGCGTTCAACAGCATTGAAGCCCGGTTCAGCCGCCTGACCGCCGGACTCTTCGTCGTGCCGTGCGTCGTCCTGTCGGTGCTCTTCATGCGGTATCTCCGCCGGCGCGAAGGCGTGTACAAGCCGCGGGAACTCGCGGGACTGGACGAGTGGGGACTGGCGAAGGCGGCAGAACGGATACTGCTGCGCGAGGGCTTCTGGCGCGTGATATCCGAGACCCAGGAGGGCAGACCTCGCGTGTTCGCCTGGCACCCTATTGACGAGAGGCTCGAGATCGCCGTTCACACCGGTCCGGCCCCGCTGCGGGACACGGCCCCTCCGTGGGATGCGGTGCCGTTCGGCCCTGGACGCGCGGCCCGGCTGGTGATCGGTAGCGGCGCGTTCACCGACGAGGACGTCCGGTGGGCCGCCCGTCAAGGCGTGCACCTGCTGGACGGCGATCACCTGAAGCAGTGGGCGACGGAAGGCTACCTGCACGAACAGGTCACCCTCTGGAGGTCCCCGCCCGCCTCGCGGCAGGTGAGCGAGGAGTAGGCCGACATACCTCCAGTCGTCCTGGTGGCGGCCCCATCGGCATCCGGGATTCCGGCTGCTCAAGTGGGTGGGCCGTCAGTGCAGTGATGGTCGCCGACCATGGGCACGCTGCGGCTCGAGCGGCATCTTGGACGTCAACGGTCTTTGTTTCGCGTGCAGTTGACCGGGGAGGAAGGGGGTGGGGTGGGGCGTGAAGAGGGGGTCCGGTGCCGGACGTGTCTCTCGACGTGCCTGAGAAGACGGGTGTCCTGTCATTCGAGAGGGGGCGGCGCATGAAGTGGCGTCGTACGGCGAAGTCCGCTTCATCATCTGACGGTCCGGGTCCGGGTCCGGGTCCGGGTTCGGGTCCGGGCCCGGACCGAGGCCCGAACCCTCGCCGAGACCAGGACCCGGACCGAGACCCCGACCCCCGCCGCGACGCAGACTCGGGCGCTGCGACCGGGGACCTGCAGCGACGGGTTGCGAAGCTGTTCTCCGAGGCGCAGGTGCTGATGGTGGGTGGGCGGTCGGCAGACGCGGCACCGCTTCAGCAGGAGGCCCGAAGGCTGATGTACGTGCTGGTCGGGCGGCACCCTGACGACCGGGACACCAAGCGGATGCTCGGCAGCGTGCTGTACGGACTGGGTTCGACGCTGGTCGGCGCGGGGCAGCCGGAGGAGTCTCTCGCGGCGCTCACCGAGTGCGCAGGTGTCTACGAGCAGCTCGGTGAGCTGGGCGAACCCGACATGCAACCCCTCGTTGCCGATGTCCGCGCGCGCAAGGCGCAGGTCCTGGCCGAGCTGGGGCGCGGGGTCTCCGCCGTCATCGAGGCGGACCAAGCCGTCATGGCGTATCTGGACCTCGGCGCGGGCAGCAGCGACTCGCCCCTGGTCCTCGACCTGGCCCGGGTGCTCAGCCTGAACGCGAACGTCCTGTACGACTACGGCGACCGAGACCTCGCCGTCTGCTCGGCGGACTGGGCGGTCCGCTTCTACCTCTCCCAGGCCGAAGCGATCAACCGCGCCCCCCTGGCGGAGTCCTTCGTGCACGGGCGATACCTGCGGGGCTCCGCCGCAATCGCGGCGCGTGTGCACACCCAGCAGGGTCGGCTCGACATCGCTCTCGCCGTCGGGGCGACGGAGCTGCACAGCGCGAGGGCGATGGCCCGGACGAACGCGCCCGGGGATCTCGCGCACCTGGTGACCGCGCTCGTCCACCACGGACTGAATCTTCGCGAAGCGGGTCGTAGTGATGAAGGCGGGGAGCTCATCAGGGAGGGCCGCGAGCTCGACCCCCTGGCCACGGCCGAGGCGACCCGGGCATGGGCGTCCCTGACCGCACAGGGTGCCGCGAGCGCCGCGAGACCGCCTTCGATGTCCTTCGCCGCCGCACTGGCAGCCGCGGCACGCAAACTCGGGGACGACCGGGTGCCGTCGGTACTGCGAGACCTCGCCTTCGATCCGGCGGACGGGGCGACAACCATGGTCCCCTCGCTGCGCTGCGAGGGGCAGATCGCACCCGCCATCGCGACGTTGCTGGCCGGCCTCGCAGTCGATCTCCTGAACGATCCGGACCCCTACAGTGCCCGGGAGGCCGGCCTCCTGGGGCGCGAGGCGCACTACCTCTTCGCTGCGGCCTCCCGTGCCCAGGTGCTGTCCATGCGCTTCCAGTTCCACGACTTCGGGGCCACGTGGGCCCGGATGCTGCTGGCCCTCGTCCCTGCCTTCGAAACCGGGCCCGCAGGCTCGGTGATCGCCGCGGATCTGGCCGGCTGGCTGGCGGGAGTCACCCTCCGGCTCCAGCCGATCGCCCTGGTGGATCAGGTGACCGCCCGGCTCGTCGAGGAGTGCGAGGCGCTGGTGGAACGCTTGCTGCCGCCAGGCCCGGGTCATGCGCGCACGACGTCCGGCTTCGAGTGATCTGCCCGACGTCTGCCCGGAGTTTGCGGGAGCACCGGGAACCCGGTCCACGACGCGAAGCACCGCAAGACGCGGATCGGCCGACCCGCCCGGTTCACCGACACGGGCGGGTCGTCCTGCTACCCGAGCCACGGGACGTCCCCACGGATCCGGATCCGGTGCTCGCGACACTGGCCGACTGACCGTGCCCCGACAGGGACGTCCCCCTGAATGACCTGCTCACCGAGGCGCGTTTCCTGCCCTTGCGGACGGCCCTGGGCGAGTGCCGCCCCGACCTGGGAAGTTTCCACGGCTACTTCCCGTATCCCGCCGTGGGGCGGCCCTCGTGACATCGTTCGGGCTGCTGATGCACGCCATGTTCCCGCGTGGCAACGGGGCGCCGCTGCCGCCCAGCGGTTCGTGCGCGCAGGGACCGGTCAGCCCCCCACGGCATCCTTGGCATGACGGCCGGCGTCGCGTCGGCGGGTACCGCTCTGCGCCCGGTTCTGGTCGCCCGGGCGGCGAGGACCGGTGGCTCAGCTTTCCGGCAGTGCTTGTTCGGCCCAGATGACCTTGCCGCGGGGGGTGTAGCGGGTTCCCCAGCGCTCGGTCAGCTGCGACACCAGGAAGAGGCCCCGGCCGCCCTCGTCGGTCGTCGCGGCGTGGCGCAGGTGGGGCGAGGTGCTGCTGCCGTCGGTGACCTCGCAGGTGAGCGTGCGGTCGTGGATCAGCCTCACGTGTATGGGTTCGCAGCCGTAGCGGACGGCGTTGGTGACGAGCTCGCTGAGCACCAGCTCCATACCGAAGGCCAGCTCGGACAGCCCCCACGCGTCGAGCTGCTCGGTCGCCGCGGCACGCACCCCGGCGACGGCGGCCGGGTCGGGCGGCACGTCCCAGTCGGCGATCCGGTCCGGTGGCAGCGCGTGGGTGCGGGCGATGAGCAGGGCCACGTCATCGGTGGGGTGGTCGGGCAGCAGCGATCCCAGCACGGCCCGGCAGCTCTCCTCCGGCGCGCGCTGCGGGTGACCCGCCAGGGCCTTGCGCAGGATTTCCATCCCTTCGTCGAGGTCGCGGTGGCGATCCTCGACGAGACCGTCGGTGTAGAAGACGAGCTGGGAGCCTTCGGCGATGTCCATCTCGACGGCCTGGAAGGGCATGCCTCCGAGTCCCAGCGGCGGGCCCGGCGGCAGGTCCGGGAAGACCACGTTCCCTTCAGGGTCGGCCAGGGCGGGGGCCAGGTGCCCGGCGCGGGCCATGGTGCAGCGGAGCGTCGTGGGGTCGTAGATCGCGTAGAGGCAGGTGGCGCCCACGACGGCGGGTTCGTCCGTGCACGCTTCGTCCTGGTCGATGCGACCGACCACGTCGTCCAGATGACTCAGCAGTTCGTCGGGTGGTAGATCCAGCGTGGTGAAGTTGTGCACCGCGGTCCGCAGCCGTCCCATGGTCGCGGCGGCGTGCAGGCCGTGGCCGACCACGTCACCGACGACCAGCGCCACGCGGCTGCCCGGCAGGGCGATCACATCGAACCAGTCCCCGCTCACGCCCGACCTGGCCGGGAGGTACCGGTAGCCGGCGTCGACGGCGCTCTGCACAGGCAGGCCCTGCGGCAGCAGGCTGCGCTGGAGGGTCACCGCCAGGGCATGCTCGCGCGTGTACCGGCGGGCGTTGTCGATGCTCACCGCGGCGCGAGCCACCAGTTCGTCGGCCAGCGACAGTTCCTCCTGGTCGAAGGGCGCGTGCTCCTCGGAGCGCCAGAAGTTGACCATGCCCAGGACGACGCCGCGGGCCTGGATCGGAGCCGCTATGAGCGAGTGGATGCCGTAGTCCACTATCTGTTCGGTGCGTTCCGGGTCCTGTCGGTGCCAGCCCGTCGCGGTGGACAGGTCGGTCACCAGTTCCGAGCGGCCGGTGCCGAAGCCGCGTGCCTGGGGCGTGGAGGGGAGGAAGTCGATCAGCCGGTCCTTCTCGTAGAGCGGCTGGTCTTCGCGGATGCCGCATACGGCGACACGTCTCATCCCCTTCGCCGTGGTGGCCGGCTCCTCGCCGCGCAGCACGGCGTCAGCCAGGTCCACGGTGACGAAGTCGGCGAAGCGGGGCACGGCGATCCGGGCGAGTTCGTCGGCCGTCCGGACGACGTCGAGGGTGGTGCCGATGCCCACTCCGGCGTCGTAGAGCAGCTTCAGCCGCTCGCCGGTGATCTCGGCCCTGCCCGACACCGCCTGCAGTTCCGTGGAGTCGCGCAGTGTCACGACAGTGCCCCGAGGGCCCGCACCGCAACCCGTGGACCTCTGGTTGACCACCAGCAGCCGCGGTCCCGCCAGGTGCACCTCGTCGCTGGCTTCGCGGCCGGAACTGAGCAACGACAGGATCTCGGGCTCGAGTGAGGACATCTGCGAAACGAACTGTCCCTCCGCCTCCGGGGGCAGTTCCAGAAGCCGCTCGGCCTCGTCGTTCGCCAGCAGCAGCCGCCCCTCGTCATTGACGATGAGCACCCCTTCGCGCACGGAGTGCAGCACTGCGTCGTGGTGCTCGTACATGCGGGTCATCTCGTTCGGGGCCAGGCTGTGCGTCTGCCGTCGCAGCCGCCTGCTGACCAGCACCGTGGCCGCGGTCGCCGCTGCGAGCGCGACCGCTCCGGCGGTCAGGATGATCGGTATCTGCCGCTCCACCAGCCCGGTGACGTTCTTGACCTTCAGCCCGGCGGAGACGAGAGCCACCACCTGCCCGCGGGGATTGAGGATGGGCACGGTGGCCTGGACCTCATGGCCGAGGGGGCCGTGCACGCTTTCGGTGTAGACCTTTCCCGCCAGCGCCGGCTCGATCTCCCCCACGAACCGCTTGCCGATCCGGTCCGGCAGTGGATGGGTGTAGCGGATCCCCTTCGTGTCCATCACCACGATGAAGTCGACGCCGGCGGACTTGCGCCCGGACTCGGTCAGCGGCTGGAGGATCTTCGAGGGATCGGGGGCCCGCAGTGCGGCCAGCACGCCCGGGGAATGAGAGAAAGTCTGGGCGACCGCGATGGATCTCCGTCTGGCCTCGGCGTTGGTGTGCCGCTCGGACTGCAGGACCAGCGCGAGGACGGCCAGCGCCACCAGCAGCACCACCAGGGTCACCTGCATGAGGAACATCTGACCCGCGACGGTCCGCGTGCCCTTCCGTGCCGGTGACCAAATCCGTGATATGCGTCGAACGCTGGCAAAACGGTCTCCCATCCGGCCTTTCTAGCACTGCTGGGCCCGTCCAGTCACGGGTTCCGCCCTCGTTCCGTCGAGCCGGACGCCGACCGCTCACCTCCGCTGCCGCACAGTTACCGAGGCGATGCGGCGCACCGGCGCGACACCGGGCGCGTGCGTCACGCCGGCTCCGGGCCATGGTCCGCTCGACGTCGTCGGTCCGCGAGGGAGCGTCCGACGGCGGCGACTCCCGGGAGGGCGAGGGTGCCGAGGGTGTTCGAGGTGGCGCCGACGGTGGCGACGAGGAAGCGCCCCACCGGCCTCGACAGGACGGTCTGGCTGAGGTCGTGATCGGCTCATGGCCATCGCCAGGCGCTTCAACGCCCCGGTGACCGTGCTGCGCTTCAACCCGGACGTCACCGGCCTTCTCCAGCAGTACACCGAGCGAGGCCGCACGGACCTCACCGCAGCGGACGTCCGTGCCTACGCCGCCACCATGACCCGCAACGCCGGTGCCGACCAGCTCCGCTATGAGGGCGCAACCACGGTCCATGATGTCCCCGGACGTCGCCAAGCGACCGCGCCCGTCGAAGCCGCCGCGCACTTCTCCTTCGTCTGACACATCCGACGTGTCCAGACCTGCCTTCCGACACCCCTCCGCGAACTTCCGCGGAGCAGCACTAGAGCCACCGCTGTGCCGCCTCGACGCTGTCCCCGCCACTCGTGTTGAACGCGATGGCCGCCTGGGGCGCATGGCGCCGGATCAGGTTCACGATCTGTTCGAAGAGCGGAAGCAGTGGCTCGGCCTTGCGGATCCCGCCGCCGACGACCACCACATCCCACGGCTGCTTGGTCAACGACGCGACGAGGGTGGACTCGGCCGATTCGTCGAACACGATCAGAGTCATGGCCGCGTCGATGCCGTGCTCACGGAATCGGGCCGACTCCGCATCGAGCGCCGCGCGAAGGGCCTCTCCGTCGACGCCGGGTATCGCTTGCGGGTCGTATCCGACAACGAGTGCAGAAGACATGCGGCCAACCTACCGAGTGCACAGTCGTCGTCGGGCCGAGGTGGTCACACTCTTGGACTTCCGGATCCAGGTGCGGTGCCCGGTGACCTGTGACCCGTGCGACGCTTCTCGGGTGACCTCTTTCTCATCGTGACGCCATTGCTATGCAACGAGGTGCACAGCAGCATCGTGTGCATGGCGTTGGAGCACGCGATCCTCGTTTCCCTGCTGGAGAAGCCGGGTTCCGGTTATGAGCTGGCCCGGCGGTTCGAGCGGTCCATCGGGTACTTCTGGACGGCCACGCACCAGCAGATCTACCGCGTGCTCAAGCGAATGGGCAGCGACGGGTGGATCGACGTCCGGGACGTCCCGCAGCAGGGGCGTCCGGACAAGAAGGAGTACTCCGTCGCCCGCCCGGGCCGGGACGCGCTCCGCGCCTGGCTGGAGGAACGCACCGAACCGGAGAGCGTGCGGCACGACCTGGCGGTGAAGGTCCGCGGTGCCGCCTTCGGTGCCCCGGCCGCCCTCATCAGCGAGGTCGAGCGTCACCGGCAGGCGCACGAGGAACGTCTCGCCCGCTATCTCGCCGGCCAGGCCCGCGACTTCCCGCCGACGACGGACGGAGCACCCGACGCCGAACAGGAGCTCCAGCACGTCGTGTTGCGCGGCGGCATCGCATACGAGCGCATGATGATCGCCTGGCTCGACGACGTCCTCGTCACACTCGCCGGATTCGCTGCCGGTCGCTGACCGGCCGAACAGCCTTCCGGCTCCCTGCCCGCAGACCACCCTCACTCTTCCCAGCCGAAAGGCGGCATCCATGGCCGACGCGCTGCTGTTCAACCCGCGCACCTACGACCCCGCGCACTTCGACCCGGAGACCCGCAGGTTGCTGCGCGCGACCGTCGACTGGTTCGAGGAGCGCGGTAAGAGTCGTTTGATCGAGGACTACCGCAGTCGCGCCTGGCTCGGCGACTTCCTCGCCTTCGCCGCCAAGGAGGGGCTCTTCGCGTCCTTCCTCACCCCCGCCTCCGCCGCCGCGGAGGGAGAGGTCGACAAGCGCTGGGACACCGCCCGCATCGCAGCCCTGAACGAGATCCTGGGCTTCTACGGCCTGGACTACTGGTACGCCTGGCAGGTCACCGTTCTCGGTCTCGGACCCGTCTGGCAGAGCGACAACGCCGCCGCCCGTGCCCGCGCCGCGGAACTCCTCTCCCAGGGTGAGGTATTCGCCTTCGGTCTGTCGGAGAAGTCTCACGGCGCCGACATCTACTCCACCGACATGCTCCTGGAGCCCGACGGCGCGGGCGGTTTCCGGGCCACCGGGTCGAAGTACTACATCGGCAACGGCAACGCCGCCGCACTCGTCTCCGTGTTCGGCCGCCGTACCGACGTCGAGGGCCCCGACGGCTATGTGTTCTTCGCGGCGGACAGCCGACACCCGGCCTACCACCTGGTCAAGAACGTCGTCGACTCGTCGAAGTTCGTCAGCGAGTTCCGCCTCGAGGACTACCCCGTGGCCGAGGCGGACGTCCTGCACACCGGCCGCGCCGCCTTCGACGCCGCCCTCAACACCGTCAACGTGGGCAAGTTCAACCTGTGCACCGCTTCGATCGGCATCTGCGAGCACGCGATGTACGAGGCGGTCACGCACGCCCAGAACCGCATCCTGTACGGCCGTCCCGTCACCGCATTCCCGCACGTGCGGCGCGAGTTGACCGACGCCTACGTCCGACTCGTCGGGATGAAACTGTTCAGCGACCGCGCCGTCGACTACTTCCGCACCGCCGGCCCCGACGACCGCCGCTACCTCCTCTTCAATCCGATGACGAAGATGAAGGTGACCACCGAGGGCGAGAAGGTCATCGACCTGATGTGGGACGTCATCGCCGCCAAGGGCTTCGAGAAGGACAACTACTTCGCCCAGGCCGCCGTCGAGATACGTGGCCTGCCGAAGCTCGAGGGCACCGTCCACGTCAACCTGGCACTGATCTTGAAGTTCATGCGCAACCACCTCCTCGACCCGGTCGCCTACCCGCCCGTCCTCACCCGCCTCGACGCGGTTGACGACGACTTCCTCTTCCGCCAGGGCCCGGCTCGCGGCCTCGGCTCGGTCCGCTTCCATGACTGGCGGCCTGCCTTCGACACGTACGCCCACCTCTCCAACGTGAGCCGATTCCGTGAACAGGCCGACGCCCTCTGCGAGTTCGTACGCACCGCCGCGCCTGACGAGGAGCAGAGCCGGGACCTCGACCTGCTCCTCGCCGTCGGGCAGTTGTTCGCGCTCGTCGTCCACGGGCAGCTGGTCCTGGAACAGGCAGCCCTGACAGGCCTCGACGAGGACGTGCTCGACGAGCTGTTCGCCGTCCTCGTACGCGACTTCTCCGCGCACGCGGTGGAGCTGCACGGCAAGGACTCCGCGACCGAGGGGCAGCAGCTCTGGGCGCTGGGCGCGGTCAGGCGCCCGGTGGTCGACGCGCCGCGTTCCGAACGCGTCTGGCAGCGCGTCGAGGCTCTGTCGGGCACGTACGAGATGATGCCCTGACCACGGACTCCAGGACCGTCTCGCGGCGGACAGCGCGGCGGAGCGTGGGTGGCAACTCGCTTCGCCGCAGCGGGTACCGGGCATGCGTCGGCCGGGCGTTTGAGGCGAGCCCTCGCGTTTCGTCGCTCGACTCCGTCGGCCGGTGCGGTGTCGGGCTGCTTCGCCTCCAAGGCGACCGCCTGCCCGGCGGCGGGTGACTCAGCGACAGTCTGGCCGTCGTCCTCCAAGAAGGGGCATGACCGGCACCGACGCCGACCGTCGCCGGCAGGTCTTCCTGGGGAGATTCGGCATCCGGCTTCTCCACCAGGCCGCTGCCGACCTCGCCGCCCCTGCGAGCAGCGGGCCGAGTCCGCTCGGCCCACCCCGGCCCGCGTCCGGTCGTTTCTTCAGTTGGTGAGGCCGAGGGCTGCGCCGAAGCGGCGGGCCTCATGGTCGAAGAAGGCGCGGGGGTCGGCGAGGATGTCGCGGCGGTGGCCGAAGAGCTCGAAGGAGATGGCGCCGAGGAGGTAGGTCCACGCCATCAGGCTGCTCATGACCAGGTCGGCCGGGGTGTCCGGGGGAAGCGCGGAGAGCAGCGGCTCGAGTGACTGCCGGGCGTCGTCGGGCATCGCGGGCGACGTGTCTGCGGGGCGGGGGCCGTCCGGGTCGAGCCGGTCGGAGAAGAGGGCGCCGATCAGGTAGGGGAGCCGGGTCGCCTGCGCCACCGTGTCCTGGGGGGCGGCGTAGCCGGGCACCGGCGAGCCGTAGATCAGCGCGTACTCGTGCGGATGCGCCAAAGCCCAGTCCCGCACCGCGTGGCAGACGCCGACCCAGCGCTCCAGCGCGACCGCCGGGTCGGCGTCCGCAACGTCCAGGGTGGCGTACGCGGCTTCGGCGGCGTCGCTCAGGGAGGTGTAGCCGTCCAGGATGAGCGCGGTGAGCAGGGCGTCGCGGCTCGGGAAGTAGCGGTAGAGCGCGGACGCGGAGGCCAGGCCGAGCTCCCTGGCGACGGCGCGCAACGAGAGCGCGGCGGCACCGCTCTCGGCGAGCTGCTTGCGGGCCACTGCCTTGATCTCCGCGGTGAACTCGATCCGGGCCCGTTCCCGTGCGGTGCGGGGCTTCTCAGGGGTGGACATGCATCCATCCTGTCATGCGACATGGAAAACGAGAACACCGGACGCAAACGAGAACACCGTTCTTGACAATGCCCCCGGTGCTGCGCCAGTCTCTCGACATCGACCAAACGAGAACACTGTTCTCTGGCGCATCGGAGGAAACCGTGAGCAGGCACCTGATCGTCGGCATGGGACCCATCGGCTCGGCCGCCGCCCGACTCCTCGCAGCGCGCGGCGACGAGGTCGTCCTGGTCAGCCGCTCCGGCTCCGCGCCGGCCACAGCCGGACTCGCCGACCTGCCAGGCGTACGGTTCGTCCGGCTGGACGCCACCGACGCCGCAGCGCTCGGCGAGCTGGCCGCCGGGGCGGCTGTGCTCTACAACTGCGCCAACCCGGCCTACCACCGCTGGGCCACGGACTGGCCCCCGCTCGCAGCCGCCCTACTGGCCGCCGCCGAGCGCTCCGGCGCCGTCCTGGCCACGGTCGGCAACCTCTACGGCTACGGCGCGGTCACCGCCCCGATGACCGAGGACACCCCGCTCGACCCCAACTCGGTGAAGGGCGGGGTACGTGCCCGCATGTGGGAGGACGCGCTCGCCCTGCACCGGGCCGGACGGATCCGGGCCACCGAGATCCGCAGCTCCGACTACATCGGCCCGCACGCCGAGAGCCCGCTCGGGGCCAGGGTGGTGCCGCGACTGCTGGCCGGCCGCGGCGTTCAGGTGCTGCGCAGCGCGGACACCGCCCACAGCTGGACCTACACCGAGGACGCCGCCCGCCTGCTGGTCACCGTCGGCGGCGAGGAACGGGCCTGGGGCCGGCCCTGGCACGTCCCCACCAACCCGCCCCGCACCCAGCGCGAAGCCGTCGCCGACCTTGCCCGGGCGGCAGGGGTGGCACCGGTCCGGGTCGGCGAGATCCCGGCCGTCATGCTGGCGGCGCTGGGTCTGCTCAACCCGACCGTGCGCGCTCTGCGCGAGGTCAGCTACCAGTTCGAAAAGCCCTTCGTGATGGACTCAGCCGCGGCCACCGCCACCTTCGGCCTCAAGCCCACCCCCTGGACCGAGGTGCTCAGCGCCACCGCGGACGCCTACCGCCCCCCGGCCGCCCACCGCTAGGTTCTGCCTCCCTTCGGCCGTCAGCGCCCTGTCCAGATGCGGAGGGCGGCCAGACGGCCGGACGGCGTCCACTCCCGTCGAGATGAGCGTTTCGACAAGCCGAGCTCGTGCGGCGTCACAACATCTCGAAGTCCTCGTACTCGAAGCCCGGAGCGACGATGCAGGACACCAGGACCGGCTGGTCACCTGCTGGTTGCGCGGTCTGCCAGACCCCGGCAGGCACGAGGAGCTGAGGCTGCTGCCCACGCTCTACGTCCGGCCCGATCGACGTGATGGCCGCCTCCTGCGGAGCGACTCCGTTTCCGCCGAGCCGCAGCGTCAGCGGGCCGCCCCGGTGCCACAGCCACAGTTCGTCCGAACGCACCCGGTGCCAACGGGAGATCTCGCCGGGGTGCAGGAGGAAGTAGATGCCCGTGGCGAAGGGACGGGGCCCCGCGTACCCGTCCGGAACCGCTGTCGGCCCGGTTCGCCACGTCTGCCGAAACCATCCGCCTTCAATGTGCGGTTCCAGCCCCAGAAGACCGACCAGCTCGGAAATCTCATTCATGAGCACCCATGATGCTCGCAAAGATCGGTGTCGGCGCCGTCATCCCCGAACCCCTCCGGAACAGGACGCGCAGCGGTCGCCCCGTCGCCGTCCGCGGAGACTTCCGTCGAAGAAGGGGCGCGTCAGCGTATGCCTGCCAGGTCGGGGGATCTCGCACGGCGGACGGCCAGGCCGGAGCGAAGTTCGAGAACGGCGTCCTGGCCGAGCGTCCGGAGACCGTCGAAGGTGATCACCCGTCACCCGAACCACAAGCCCTGACGAGCGCTCGCCGCCGGCCGCCTGCGGGCTGTCAGCTGAGGTGGAGGGTGCTCAGGGCGGTGGTCCAGTCGGTGACGATCGCCTGCTGCGCCTGTGCGAGGGTTATCTTGCCCGAGCAGACCGCCGTATGCAGCTTCGTCTCCACCGGATCCTTCAGGTTGTTGACCCCGGAGCCCGCCCGGTGGCCGGGGTCGGCGGGCTCGACCCACAGGTTGCGGTAGTCGTTGGGGTCGCCGCCGAGCTGCAGGCTGATCAGGTGGTCGTACTCGGCGTCCCCCATACGACCCGTGTAGCCGTAGGAGGCCGAGTTCAGCTTCTTCTCCTTGCCGGTGACGTAGGCGGAGGGCCGGATGCCGGAGGTGTAGCCGCCCTTGCGACAGATCGTCGACTTCAGATTCGCCTGCGTCACGGCCGGAGAGATCGCACCCGGGGTGCACTTCGGGTCCTCCAGCGGCTCCCCCTTCTCATACCGGTAGTGGCAGCTTCCCGCTGCGGGCTGCTGCTGCACCGTGTACTTCGTCTGCGGGCCGGCGCCGACGGCGATAGACCGCCCGTCGCCGGCGGCGCCCGGTGCGGAGGCTGACGGCGTCGAAGCGTCAGACACGGACGGGTCCGGTGCGCCCAGCGGCGAACAGCTCGCCAGGAACAGGCAGGTGAGCAGCATGGGCGCAGCAAGGCAGCGGATGGAGCGCATGACGTCCCCTCACGGGCAGGCGATAGCTGAGCAAATGCTGCACTACCGGGAATTGCCCACACCGTTCGGGGTGGCCGGACGCGGGTGCCGAGGCCCTACGGACCGGGGTGCCGAGACTGCCGTGACAACCAAGATCAGACGGTGGATGCACGCCACTCGCCGGAATCGCATCCTTCCGGGTGATGACCCGATCCCGATCATCCGAGAGGACACTCATGTCGCCCAGCTCGTCCCGAGGCGCCAGCCGCACCGTCGCCGGTCTGGCCACCGCCCTGCTGGCCCTGGCCAGCCCCCTGGCGGCCCCGGCCTTGCCCGCAACCGCCGCAACCGGGCAGGTCAGTACGGTCACCTACTCGGCGGCGGACCTCACTGAGGCACTCTCGTACTGGACGCCCGCGCGCATGAAGCAGGTCAGCGGCGCCGTCGACCTGGGGCCGACCGGTCCGCTCAGCAAGCCCTGGACCGGAACGGGCATCCCCAGCATCGGCCGGCTCTTCTTCGTCGACTCGAGCGGGCAGGACACCTGGTGCACCGCCAGCGCCGTCACCAGCGGCAACCGCTCAGTGATCATGACCGCCGCCCACTGCGCACGCCTCGGCTCCTCGCCGGTCAACACCTACAGCGACATCGTCTTCGTCCCCGGCTACGCCAAGGGGAAGATGCCGTACGGCCGTTATGCCGTCAAGGCGACCATGACACCGCGCTCCTGGGCCGAGGACACCGTCAATGACGTAGCGGCGATGGTCGTCGCCACCCCGGCGTACGGAAAGCGCCTTACCGACGCGGTGGGGGCGCAGAACATCGCCTTCGGCCGTTCGGCCGGTGAGCGGGTCACCGCCTTCGGCTATCCGGCGACCACTCCCCAGCGGGGCGAAGAACTGCTGTACTGCGCCGGTACCTCTCAGCTCGCCCCCGGGGGCGAGCACCGCGTCCCGTGCGACCTCGGCGGCGGCGCGAGCGGCGGTCCCTGGCTCGCCGGCTTCAACTCCGCCACCGGCAAGGGCACGGTGGTGTCGGTCAACAGCCACGGCGAGGGCCACGGCGGCGGCACCCCGATGTACGGGCCGACGTTCGACAAGACCGCGCGGGCCGTCTACGACGCCGCCCAGCGAGGCTGAGCGGTCCGTCCCTGGACCCGGGGGCCACCTGGAAACCTACTGGTGGAGTCAAGGATGTGGCAGATGGGCCGGTGGCGGGTCGTGTCCGCTTCCGGCCTCACCTGGACCCGGTAGCCGAAAGGCGTCCGCACCTGGTTCTTGGTGCGGTTCCGCTCTAGCTCACCAGTCTTCATCGGCGTGCCGGCATCGGGCCAAGCCGCGTCAGGAGGACGCCGGCGGTTACGCCGCGCCGGGCTTCGAACCACGCCGACGCCGGCGGCCGAGCAGGCGGCCGAGCTGTCGCGCACGTTCGGCTGCGTCCGGCTCGTCTACAACAAGGCGCTGGAGGAACGCACTCGCGCGTGGTACAGCGAGCAGCGCCGTGTCTCCTACGTGCAGTCCTCCGCGGCGCTCACGGAGTGGAAGAAGACCGGGGAACTCGCCTTTCTGACGGAGGTGTCCTCCGTGCCGCTCCAGCAGGCGCTGCGACATCTTCAGACGGCGTTCGCCCACTTCTTCGCCAAGCGTGCCAAGTACCCGCGCTTCAAGTCGCGGAAGAAGTCCCGCGCGTCCGCCGAGTACACCCGCTCCGCCTTCAAGTTCCGTGACGGGCAACTCACGCTGGCGAAGATGGCCGAGCCGTTGGACATCCGCTGGTCGCGTCCGCTCCCGCACGGCTGCGCCTGGTACGGGCGCGAGCTTGTCGTGATCGACCGGTGGTTCCCCAGCTCGAAGCTGTGCGGGGCCTGCGGCACGGTCGCGGCGAGACTGCCGCTGAACGTCCGCGCGTGGACGTGCGAGCACTGCGGCGCCGTGCACGACCGCGACGTGAACGCGGCACGCAACATTCTGGCCGCCGGGCTGGCGGCGTCTGCCTGGGGAGACGGTGTGAGACCTCAACGGGAGTCCTCCCGGACGGGGCGATCGTCGGTGAAGCAGGAACCCCAGCGGGCGTCAGGGGCGCGAAAGGGTCCCGGCTCCCCACGTCTCATCCGCGGCGCTGGGCATTCGCTGTCTCGGTCAAGGCGTTGAGTGCTCTGAGGAAGCTGCGACGGTCGGCCGGCGGGAGTATGGCGAGGATGCGGTCCTCACCGACGCGGATGGCGGCGCGCACCGAGTGCTGAACTGCACGGCCCTCCTCCGTGATGGACAGGAGTCGGACCCGGCGATCGGCCGGGTCAGGCAAGCGGGAGATGAGCCCGGCCGCCTGGAGTTTGTCCAAGGTGGTGATGATGCGCGTCTTGTCCGCACCGATAGCTTCGGACAGTGCCGCCTGCGTCCGTACCGGGCCGTCGGCGAGGGCGCCGAGTACGGCGTATCCCCACATCGAAAGGCCGTGCTCGGCAAGGACCGGCAGTTCCACCTCGATCAACGAGTCGAGCAGGGGCTGGAGCATCGCAGCGAGGTCGCGACTCCTGTCGTTGAAGGTCATGGCGACATCGTATGTCCGTTGACAGATAGTAAACGGAAGCAGATCATAGGCGCATGCATATCAATGGGGAAGGCGTTGGGTCTGCCGAGTCCACGAGGCGCGGTCCTTCGTCATGGCCGACAGGCAGGGAACTGCTCGCATTGGATGCCGAGGCTGTGCGCACGAGCATGGAGGTGGTGTCGCTGGTGACCGCAGAGGATCTGGGCCGTTCGACGCCTTGTGCCGCCTGGACGTTACGTGAACTTCTGGCCCATATGACTGCCCAGCACGACGGCTTCGCGGCTGCGGCACGAGGGGGGAGCAGCCTTGGGCCGTGGCGGCCGCGGCCCGGCGAATCCGATCCTGTCGGCGTCTACCGGCGTTCGGCCGAACACGTCCTGGCGGCCTTCGCCGAGGAGAACGTCCTCGAGCGGTCCTTCCTGCTGCCCGAGATCGACGGCGAGCGGCCGTTCCCAGGAACCCGGGCCGTCGGATTCCATCTCGTCGACTACGTAGTGCACACGTGGGACGTGGCCAGGAGCCTGGACGTCGCGGTGGACTTCAGCTCTCCACTGCTCGCCGCCGCTTCGGCCGTAGCCCGGGCAGTCCCCGACGGTTCCACCCGCACTGCCTCCGGCGCCGCCTTCGCTCCAGGTATCTCAGACTCCCGCGAGACGCCGCTGAACGAGATAGTCGCCCTGCTCGGACGGTCCCCCGCGTGGCCGAACGGTTCGACAGGCGCCTTCCGGCCGCTCCGTACCGACCGTCTCCATCTGAGACTGTTCGCCTCCGATGACATCGACGCCATGTACGCCTACCAAGGCCTTTCCGAGGTTGCGCGATACTTGTATCGACCACCGCGCACTCGCCAGGAATGCGCGGATGTCATCGCCAAGATCTCGACGGCTCCCCCTTGGGCACACGATGGCGACAACCTGACGCTGGCCGTCTGCCGCAGCAGCACGCGGCAGGTCATCGGAGAGATCGTCCTCAAACTCGCCGATGCGCATGCCCGCCAGGTGGAGATCGGCTGGATCGTCCACCCGGACCATGCCGGCCAGGGCTATGCCACCGAGGCGGCCGGAGCAGCGGCGGCGGCAGCCTTCGGCCCGCTCGGCGCGCACCGTCTCTTTGCCCGCCTCGACACGCGAAACAGCGCTTCCGTCAGGCTGTGCGAACGCCTGGGTATGCGTCGCGAAGCACACCTTGTCGAGAACGACCTCGACCGGACGGGCTGGGGCAGCGAGTACGTCTATGCGGCCCTGCCTCACGAACTGGCATGACGGCGGCACTCGTGGACGGGACCAAATGGTCGGGATGCCGTTGCGGAGTGAGGGCGTGCCGACGCAGGATCGGTTCGACGTCCGGCGGGCACCTGTCGGCCGGAAGCGTACGAGCGACGCGATCAGCATCCATGCCTCCGATTTCTGGGCGGAGTGGCATCTGATGGAGCTGGGGCCGGCGACGGTGTTACCGGTGCCCTTCCCGCCGACGAGCTACCGGCGGAGCCCGAAGGCGGTCAGTCAGCCTGACTCCGAGCTGTGCCACCTCTCACTGGCTGCCGAAAGGCGACATAACCCTCGAGTGTGCCCGGCGGACCGACGTGTTCACCTCCCGAGACGTGCCCGTCGGCGACATCTCGAAGCTGTACGCACGACCGCCCTGGACGACTTCCTTCACGGCTACAAATGCCTTCGGTGCCACATGGCCCTCGGAGGTCGGCTGCCGATCAGCCGTGTGAACAACCCTGACGGTCAAAACATCTGGCGCCTTTCTGCGGTGCGGGACGGCACCTGTCCGTACGCCTCGCGGTAGTACGCGGCGAACCGGCCCAGGTGAGTGAAGCCCCAGCGCGCCGCGACGTCGGTTACCGTCCCGGACGCGGAACCGTCCGCGATGCGCAGCAGGTCCTGGTGTGCCCGGTCCAGCCGTACGCGCCGAAGGTGGGCCGCAGGGGTGGTCCCGAGGTCGGTCCGAAAACGATCCTGGAGGGTACGGGGGCTGACCCGCGCTGCCGCAGCCATGTCCGCTACCGACACGAGCTCAGCCGCGTGTTCCTCGCAATACTCCATGGCCCGTCGTACGGCACTCGACAGCTCAGGTCGGGCGTGCGCGGGCAGCGCGGCAGAGTGGTCCTGCGAATGGAGATCCGCCAGGCTGTGCACAAAGTTCTGTTCGCACTGCGCGGGGGTACGCGCGGTCCCCAGCCACGCGGCCATCACCGGGTCGCCGTCTGCGAGGGCGGGGGCGAAACGCAGCGCGGCGGCGGGTGGTTCGCCGGTCTGCGTGCTTACAGCGCTGTCCACCACCGCGCAGGCAAGGGCGCTCGCGCGGCGCAGGTGTTCGAGCAGCAGACCGAGCCGGCCGTCGACATCGGGGGCGGTCCAGCCGGTGACGGGTCCTTCGGGGAGGAGGTAGGCGAAGTACTTGCTGTTGCCGGGGACCTGCCACAGCAGCACCAGGACCACGCCCGTCAGCTCGCCTGCCTCCGGATCCGGCCCCCAGCCCAGCAGTTGGGCGTGCCAGCCCTCTTTCGCGTCGGCCCAGGACGGGCATTGCAGGAATCCGGCGCCGAACGCGGTGCCGAACGCGGCGCCGTCGGGGGGCGCGAGGAAGGCGTGGTAGGTCTCTGCGGAGATGGTTCGCAGGACCGGGCCCTGGCCCCGTGCTCGGCAATCGTGGCTGGGCGGAACGGGCAGTGCTGACACGGTCTGAACCTCCCCTTCTCCCCGGACCGGTCGCGGGGACACACAGGAGCTTCACAGCGGTCCATGACCGCTCCGCGCGGCGAATGTGACGGAACCATGACCGTTCCTCACCAGTCGCCGTCACACGCCAACACGGCGGCTGACCTGGCGTTCTGCGACTCTGCAGGCAGACGCACCCACCCCGTTCCCGGCCTTCCTGAAGGTCCCGCTGTCGCGTACCCGCTCGCCCATGCCCGCGTCCGGGCCGCCGTCGTGGCCGCGCTGCTGGCCCCGACCCCGTTCGTGATCGCGAAGGGCCGAGTAGGGCGAGCGGACGTTTCGGGTGGCGGGGGTTGGTCCGGAGTGCGGCGACGACGTTCTGGGTGCCGGCGATGCACAGGGGCCCGCGCCTAAAGGCTGTCCCGTCAGTGCGCTGAGAAGCCGTTGTCGAACCGGGCATGAGCTTTGAGTTCCTGCTGGTCAGGAATGGTTTCGGTCGGATTGAGGGATGGTCTCGACGTTCTGTTTCCGCTAGATCGTCGAGGGGTGCGCGGTGGCGACGACGCGGGTGGTGCCGGCTCGTCGATGCCCTGGCCGCGTCTGCCGAGGAGAGCACCGTCGCGGTGGAGGCCGAAGGCAAGGAAGCGTCTGCTGCCGTGTCCGCGTCTGTGCCGTCCTGCAGGCACTAGGGAGTCGGTTTCCGCGCGGTGACGACGGCGTTGGCACCGGTGTGGCCGGAGCCGAGCAGCCGGAGACCGGATCGCCGGTGCAACCGCCGACCGGTGGTGAGCGATGACCGGTCGGCGGTGCGTCCTGTCCGGCTTGCCCGGGGCATTACCGACGAGCCGGCACCACCCGCGTCGTCGCGGTCACGCCCGGCAGGGCCCGTTCGCCGCTCAGTACCGGCAACCCGTCCCGGTCGCCCTGGAGTTCATAACGGAAGAACGCGGTCGCGTAGGCGGTCAGTGCGTCCTGCTGCCGGGAGGGGGACAGTTCCTGGGCAGGGCAGGTGCTGTCGTCCTCACCGAACAGGTACGGCGGCGTCCATGTCGTGTTGTAGTAGTTGTGGTTCGCGCCCTTCAGCGAAATCGAGTAGTCCGTCGTGGTGTTCAGCCCGGTGACGTCGTCCAGGTACTCCTGGCCACCCTCGCGGACGGCGCCGTCACAGGAGCCGGTGACCACCGCGAACGGCAGCTTGGTGATGAGCGTGTCGCTGTGGTCGCCCTGCGGGTCGTCGAACTTGACGGGAGCGAGCCCCAGGACCGCACGGACGCGCACACCGGCCGGCCATTCGCGCCGGTGCTTGTCCGATGCCTGCCACATCACGCCTTTACCGCCACGTGAGTGTCCCAGGGTACCGACGCGGGTCATGTCGACATGGCCCGTGAAGTCCGGTGCGACCGGCCGCCCGGACGGATCGACGAAGTGTCCTGCCAGCGGGCCGCCCTTGCCCGCGGCCAACTGCTGCCACAGCCGCAGGTGTTCGTTGACCAGCCGGGCACGGTCGCCGTAGTCGAAGGACGTCTGGTTGATGGCGTCCACGCTGATCGACACTGCGACGAAACCGCGGGCGGCCAGCGCGGAGCCCAGAGAGTCGTAGCCGCGGTAACTCGGGAACGGGCGCGAGCCCTCCGTGCAGGGCCAGTAAACGGCGTCCTGGGAGTCACAGGCCCACCAGGAGCCGTGTGCCATGACGATCAGGGGGAGCCGGCCGGGGAGGTGCCGCGGATAGTGCACCCTCGCGCGCACCTCGCTGACCGTGCCGGACTCGGAGTCGGTGAACGCCGTGTCACCCAGGTCGTACTCGGCGAGCGCGACCGAGCCGCCACTGTCCTGCGCCGTGGCGGGCACTTGTACGCCCACCGACAGCAGGGCGGAGACGAGTAGCAGCGCGGCGGCCAGACGGGTCGTGATTCTCATGGGTGATCTCACGACCCGCTCGACGTAGTGCGCGCCGTGGCCGTTGCGCCGGCGTGTCCGGCTGCCGGGTCGAGCGACCCGAGGGATCCCGGGAAGAGGTATTTCTTCTCCGGAACGGTGGTGCCATGCACCCATGAGCTGAAGAAGCCGGTGAGGTCCTTGCCGGAGACCTTCTCGATGAGCGCCTCGAACTGCGGCCAGGACGCGTTGCCGTAGCGGTGGTCGCGCTGCCAGCGCTTGAGGGTGCCGAAGAACGCCGCGTCGCCGACCGTACGGCGCAGGGCGTGCAGCATCATGGACCCCTTGAAGTACAGGGCGCTGTCCAGTTCACGGCCCTGGCCGGGGTCGTACAGCTTCGTCGTCCAGAACTCGGGGTCCGCCGTGCTCTCCTCCACCATGCCGCGGTAGAAGGTCTCGTCCAGATTGTCTCCGTCCTTCTCGTACCACAGCTGGACGGCGTACTGGGCGAAGCACTCGGCCAGGCAGCCGTCGCGCCAGTCGGAGATGGAGATGCTGTTGCCGAACCACGCGTGGGTGTTCTCGTGGACCATGGAGACGTCGAAGAACCCCCCGTGGTACGTCGGGCGGCTCTGTGTCTCCAGGGCGAGTGGGCCGTTGTCGTCTTCGTTGCCGGTGATGACGATCGCCCCGGCCGAGGAGAAGGGGTACGGGCCGAACTTCGAAGCCAGGAAGTCGATGATCTCCGGCAGCTGCGCCTCCTTATCCCGCTCGATGCGGGACCCGGGGCTGTAGGCGTTGATGACGGGGGTGCCGTCGGAGAGCTTCGAGGTGCGCATCGTGAACTTGTCGATGGCGATGGTGCTGAGGAATGTGGCCATCGGCCGGTCCTCGTACCAGCGGAACGTGCTCGTGCCCTGCTGGGTGGTCGTGTCGCCGGGCTGCCCGTTGCCGACCACCGTCCAGCCGGTGGGGACCGTGGCCGTGAGCCGGAAGGTCGCCTTGTCCGAGGGGTGGTCGTTGGCCGGGTACCAGGCCGTGGCGGCGTGCGGCTCGCCCGACACGTTCGCGCCGCCGTCGGCGAGGGTGTGCCAGCCTTCGCCGACCGGTTCGCCGGAGTAGCGGACGCGTACGGAGAAGCGCGTGTTCTTCGCCATCGGTCGGGCGGGGGTGATGACGAGCTCGTGCGCGCCCTCGCGGGAGACCACGCGGGCGGGTGTGCCGTCCACGGTGACGGAGGTGACCTGGAAGCCTTCCAGGTCGAGGTGAAAGCGGTCCAGGTCCTGTGTCGCGACGGCCTGCACCGTGGTGTCGCCCTCCAGATGGCGGGGGCGGGCCGGGTCGTAGTTCACGCGGACGTCGTACTCGGACACGTCGTAGCCGGAGTTGCCGTCGTCGGGGAAGTACGGGTCACCGACGCCGGAGTCGCCGGGAGCAGCGGAGGCGGGCAGGGCGGTGAGCACGATTCCGGTGGCCAGGGCCGTGGCCAGGGTGGTGCGGCGGCCATATTTCAAGCGGGCAGGCATGCGTCAGCTCCTTCAAGGCGTTCAGGGCGTTCAGGGGAGGTGTCGAGAGGCCGGGACTGGGTCAGGGGCGCGCGGCGAGCTGCCAGACCGTGCTGATGAACGCGTTGGTGCTGGTCGTCTCGGTCACCGGGTCCGCGTTCTCGACGCGGTCGCACGCCTCGTGAGTGCAGTCGTCGAGCCCTGTGGCGAAGCCGCCCACCGGGATGCCCGCGTCACCGAACGAGACATGGTCGCTGCCGCCGATGCCGATCTTCACCGTGCGCAGATTTCGGGCCGCGAAGTACGCCTTGAAGGCCTCGGCCGCTGCAGGGTCGTCCTGGACGACGAGCCAGGGCCGGTTGTTCTTGGTGCCGGCCATGTCGACGTTCAGGTAGACGTCGATCCGGTCGCGTTCGGCGGCGGGCAACTCCCGCACATAGGCACTGGATCCCACCGTTCCGGCCTCCTCAGCGCCCCACCAGGCGAAACGCAGATGACTGTTGGGCTTGAGGCCGGATTCGGACACCTCAAGGGCGGTAGCGAGCAGGGCGGCGGAGCCGGAGCCGTTGTCGTTGATGCCGGGGCCGGTCTCCACGCTGTCGAGGTGCGCCCCGGTGAACACGATGTGTTCGGGGTCGCCGCCGGGCCAGTCCGCGATGAGGTTGTAGCCGGTGGCGCCGTTGTGCGTGAAGCGGTGCAGGCTGGTACGGAAACCGGCCCTGTCCAGCGCGGCTTTCACATAGGCGACCGAGTCGCGGTAACCCTGGGTGCCGTGGGCGCGGTTGCCGCCGTTGCGGTCAGCGATCCGCTGCAAGGCGCCCAGGTGCGGCATGACCTGGTCGGCGGTGACGACGGGCGGGGTGACGTCCGTACGGGGTTCGGCCATGGCGGCGGGGGCGCCGGCCACGACGGCGGCAGACAGGCCGAGGACCGCGGTCGCGCGGCGGAGGCGGGAGGATGCGCGGGGCCGGGGCGTGCGGGGGCCGGCTGTACGGCGACCTGGCGTGCTGATCGGGTGCATCGGTGCGCGCCCCTCCGAGGGGGTTGATGGCGGGTGCGCCCGGGTGCCCGGGCGCGGGAGACCACGAACAAGGCGGTTGTGATGCCCTGGACTCCGGATGGAGAGACGGGGTTGCCGCGCACCGTGTTGTAAAGAGATGGCAAAGTGTCAGGAGACGTATCCGGCCGCACCGCAGGAGGAACCGCCCGGCGGCTTCGCCCCCGAGGCCGACGGTCTAGGACGCTCGCGCGGCGGCCTCCAGTCCAGCAGCCGGTCGAGGACCACCTGCTTGCCCGGGGTGTCGGTGGCGACCTCGGCGGCGAGGTGGTCGAGTACGGCGTCGGGCCCGCCGCCGGATACGACGTGCAGCGCGACGGGCAGCCCGTCCAGCAGCCTGCGGGGACTGGTCCCGCTGCGTGGTCGACTCCTCCCACGGCAGAGCGCTGAAAGGGGGATCCACACGGGCCCCTCGCCAGTCGACCGAGGCCGGGCCGGCTCGAAGCACCACCTGATCACCGACGGACACGGCACCCCGCTCGCCGTCCTGCTGACCGGCGGCAACCGCAACGACGTCACCCAACTCCTGCCCCTGCTCGACGCGATCCCGCCGGTCCGCGGCAGGATCGGCCGGCCCCGCCGCAAGCGGGACTCGCTATGTGCCGACCGCGGCTACGACCACGACATCTACCGCGATCAGGTCCGCGCCCGCGGCATCGTGCCCGTGATCGCCCCGCCGCGGCACCCTGCACGGCACCGGACTGGGCACCTACCGCTGGGTGGTCGAGCGAAGTCTTGCGTGGCTGCACGGCTTCCGACGTCTGCGCATCCGATGGGAACGGCGAGCCGGCATCCACGAAGCGTTCCTCAAACTCGCCCGCTGCCTCATCACTTACCGACAACTCGGCTCATTGAGTCAGCCGTTGTCAGGTTGCGCCAGATGGCCTGCCGAGGAGGGGTTTCGAGCTGCTTGGGGAGCTTCTTCTGCTTCCCTTTGATGATCGCGCTCTCATTTTGAGGTGCGCCCTGGACTGTTTCAGTAAAGGGCCTCGAGATCGGGATCCCTTTTCTGCTGGAACTTGTCCTCCGGTCCTTGACCGATCCGCACCGTCCCGGCAATCCGATACGCGCGGATCTGCCGGCGGAGAACGGATAGCGAGCGGTCGTCCGCCACTCATATGCTGCACTCGATCGGCGAGTACGGCCAAACCCGGCGAAGGCATGCAGCACTTGCGAGGGCGCGGCAACGGCAGCACGTCAGAAACAGGGGGATTGAAGTTGCGAGTGAGCATCAGGTGGTTCATGACTGCTCTGGTCATGGGGATCCTTTTAGGGGCAGCCGGGCAGGGAGCGGCGGTCGCGTCCTCGACCGACGCAGGATTTGTGGCACAGGCGCGAGCAGCGGGGGTGTCGGCCGAGAAGGCCGCGGCACTGCAGGCCAAGGTCGACGACTACCTGGCCAGGCTGCAGGGGAGGGGCAAGCAGGTCTCGCCGAACCAGATCAGCATGAAGGGGGCAGTCCTGAACGTGACCGTTCCCGGGGAAGCGCGGCCCCGACAGCTCGTGCAACCCAGTCAAGCCGTTCCTCAGGCGACCGTGTGTAAGGACTTTTCATCATGGTCTCCAGTGCCCTACGGGTGGTTCTGTGCCTACAGGTTCCAGTGGGGTGGGGGTGACTCTATCGGCATGTATGACTGCGATAACTACTTCATCCCCTGGGTCTCCGAGGGTTCCTGGATGAATAACCAGACCGCCGGTACCGTTCCGAGGCTCTACTTCAGGAATTTGAGCTGGTGGGATATGCCTGCGGCGTACTCTATGCAGGGATACCACGTTGACTGGAATCCCGTGAACTCCATCACGAACTGCCGATAGCAGTTTGGGACGCTACCAATCGGGGGCTGATGGACGCGGATCCCGACTATCGCGGGTGGCAGAGCACTGCGAACACTGCGATCCACCAGTGCGAAGGGGCCCGGCAGGAAGCGCGGCTCTAAAAGCAGCAGGCCCGCCAGGCCCCACCTGGCGGGTCGCAGAACACCCGGTTGCACGTGTCCGACAAGCGGGAGACCTGCACCACGGCCGACGCACCTGGCCACGACGTGCCGACTGGTGGACGTATTTGCCCCCGGTTGCCGGATGTCTCCCTGTGCTCAAGTCCGCAGTAATTCCAGGGCTGTAAGTACATGTGCAGGAACACGACGATCAGAATGGGATACACGAATGCTTGCAGTGAACAGCGGCGGCCGCCGCAAAACGCTGGCGATGGTGTTCGCCGTAGCCGTCTGCACGACGGTTCTCACGTGGCAGGGTGCCTCCGCTGCCCATGCCGCCAACCCTTATGACGGCGCGGACCCGGCCGCCACGGGCTGCTCCTCGAATGCCAAGACTCTTGCCTCCGCGCCTCTCTATCTGCCCAACACGACCAGTCAGGCCGGCACCATCGAGATGCGCTACAGCAACACCTGCATGACCCAATGGATCCGCGTTCACTCCAACCGGACCAGTTGTAGCGGTGAGCCTTGCCGCAACCTTGCGGAGATCACCCGCCCCGCGGGGGCGGACGGCCCGGCCCTGACCGTGGGCCGCGGCAGCGTGGCCGCGGGCGAGCCCTATCAGTGGAGCCTGATGGTCTACACCCCCAACACCCGCTCCTGCGGGACCGGCAACGCCGACACCGGCTCCGGAACGGCCTACCCGTACGGGGAATGGGGACGCCAGATCTGCGGCTGAGCCGGGGCAGAGCCACGAACCACAAAAGCTCGTCCTGGCAGACCAAGGAACGCTCACAGAAGGTTTCAATGGCTGGGGTCTGACCCTGAATGGACTTGTCCGTCGGCTCAGCCCCAGCCCGCAAACCGACTTTGCGGACCCGGCCTACACTGCCCCTGGATGCGTCTACGCCCGTGAGCTCGACCGAGAGTGTCCACAGGCGGGCAGCCTGCTCGGGGACGGTCGCGTGTGATGAGCTGGACGGGGAGGGGTCCCGTGCGGGTGGGGTGCGTGTGCGGTGCGACCATCGGAGGTGCGTGAGGCCGAAGGCAGCCAGCACTCCGCCGCTGACTGTCTGCGGCGCGACAAGTTCTGCCGGCGGCCGGCGGCCGCCACGCCGCTCCCCAAGCACACCCACAGAAAGGCTCCCACGATGAACTCGTTGGACCGCCCCGCACACGGACATGGTCCGGTCGACCACCGCGCCGAGATCGCGGTGGAGACCGCCCGACTCGTCGCAGCCCTCAAGGACGCCGACCTGACGACAGCCGTGCCGAGCTGCCCAGGTTGGACACTGGCAGACCTGGTCAAGCACACCGGTAGCGTCCAGCGTTGGTTCTCGAGTCTTCTGCACGCGCGCATCCAGGAGCCCCCGCGCAAGCGGGAGGTGGACCTGCGGCTCCCGGAACGGCAGGAAGAGTACGCAGAGTGGCTGACCGAAAGTGCGACCGTGGCCGCGGAGGCCTTCGCGGCCACCGAGCCGGACCTGCCCATGTGGGCCTGGGGCGTCGATCAGCACGCCCGCTTCTGGGCACGCCGGATGCTCTTCGAGACTCTGTTGCATCGGGTCGACGCCGAACTGGCCCTGGGTCGCCGACCCACCGTGGACCGCCCGTTGGCGGTGGACGGGGTCGACGAGTTCCTCGTCAATCTGCCCTTCGCCACCTTCTTCGCGCCCCGAGTCGCCGAGCTACGCGGTCCCGACAAGGCCATCCGCTTTCACGCGACCGACGGTGAGGGAAACTGGGTGGTCCGCCTGCGGTCCGAAGGTTTCGGGCTCGACGCCAATCCCGGTGCTGCCGAAACCGCCGACGCAACCGTTCATGGAACCGCGGCCGACCTGTTGCTGCTTGTCTACGGCCGACTGCACCACGATGCGGCGGTCTTCACACGTGACGGAGACAACGACCTGCTGATTCACTGGTTCGCCAACTCCGCGTTCTAGGACTGGTTGACGTCCTGCTCCATAGGCTGCCTGCAGCGGATCTCCCACGCCTGCATGGCGAGAGTGCCCAAGTACCGGGCGGCCTACGAGCCTTGTGGATGACGCTCGCATCGACCGTGCGGTGCGTCACTCCCAGGGCCCGTCTCGCAGGCGCATGGGAGGCGTGGTCATCGTGGTCCGGCGCGGAGAACTGGCTGAAAGACAGTAGTCGCCGGATCCGCTCTCCGGTAGCGTACCGACCAGGCGGTACGTCTGGCGATGTCTTGTACGCCGTCATGTGCTCGATGAATACGAATGTTTCATCCGCCACGGGACGGAGAGCCGATCATGACGCAGAACGTGAACCGCGACAGCCTCGCCTTCGCGCGCGAGACCTGGAGAACCCTCGAGCCCTACCATGGAGCTGTCTACTTCTCTCCCGAAGCCGCAGGCCGGTATGGCGAGTTGGGCGTGGACGCCAGGACAGGGTACTTCGCGTCCCGTTCGGCCGCGCTCGGCGCGGCTTCGGCGGATTTGGTCATCGCCACGTTCTACAACTTCAATCCACAACTGGTGCGCCGGGCCGTACCCGCGGCATGGGAGGTCGCTACGCCGCAGCAGTTCGCCGCTGCTCGGCTCGCAGGAATCGATGCCACGCTCCGGCGCATCCTCGGCGCGGACGTCTCCTCGCCGGCGATGGCCCGCGCCGCGGAATTGGCCCGTACCGCAGCTGAAGTGACTGCTGATCACCCACAGGGCCGACCTCTTTTTGCCGCGCACGCCGCACTGCCGTGGCCGAGCGCGCCCCACCTCGTGCTCTGGCATGCGCAGACTCTGCTGAGGGAGTTCCGAGGCGACGGCCATGTGGGGGCACTGCTGACCGCCGGACTGAGCGGGATCGAAGCTCTCGTCACGCATGCCGCCGCAGGCGACGTCGATGCCGGGGTCCTTCGCGACTCGCGAGCATGGACACCGCACCAGTGGGACCAGGCCGTCCAGGGCCTACGTGAGCGTGGATGGCTCGACGACGGACCGGACCTGGTCCTGACCGAGGAGGGGGCGCGGCGCAGGGCGGAGATCGAGCACACCACCGACAGGCTGGCCGCCCTCCCGTATCTCACGCTCGGTTCCACGGCCTGCGACGAACTGTGCTCGCTGGTAAGGCCGTTCAGCCTTGCGTTGGCGAAGGAGCTCCTGCCGTGGGCGGTCGGTCGCCTGAGCGCACGGAGCGTATGAGCGAGGGTGTCGAGGTCGGGAACGGCTCGGGGGCGCTGAACCTCGGTTCGCGACGAACCCCTTCGATCGAACGACGTCGTCACGCTCCCCAAGGTCTGTCCCAGAACCAATTTCACCGGCATTTGGCGATCGACGGATCCGCAGAAGTGCACGGGAAATGGCGATACTGCCGTGAGTGAGGGCGTTCGCGCCGACCACGACGATGACCGGGATGACCGGCGCATCCAAGGGACCAGGCACGGTAATCTCGCGCCATGCTCGAGGCATCGGTGGCGCACTTCTATGACGAACTGGCTGATGACTACCACCTGATCTATGCAGACTGGGACGCGAGCGTTCGTCGGCAGGGTCGCGTCCTTGACGCCTTGATCGGCCAGGATCGCGCGACGGTCCTCGACTGTTCCTGTGGCATCGGCACGCAGGCCATCGGTCTGGCGCTGCGTGGGCATCGGGTCACCGGGACCGACGTCAGCCGCCGCGCCGCCGCCCGCGCTGCCCGTGAGGCCGCCCGCCGGAACCTGAGCCTGCGCACGGCCGCCGCCGACATGCGACGCCTCCCGTTTCCGGATGGCCGGTTCGACACGGTCGTCAGCGCCGACAACTCACTGCCTCACCTGCTCACCGAGCAGGATGTGCACGCCGCCCTGGCCGAGATGCGCCGAGTGCTGCGTCCCGACGGCCTGCTGCTGGTCAGCACGCGCCCCTACGACGACCTGCTGCGCGACCGCCCGTCTTCGACACGCCTCCACAGGTCCACGGGAACGTCGACCGTGCCGACGGCGAGGAATGCACCGTCACCTTCCAGCTCTGGCACTGGCACGACGACGGCGAGCACTACGACCTGGAGCACTTCCAACTCCTCCCGGCAGGCGGAGAATGGCGGGTCCAGGCCCGCCGTACTACCTACTGGGCACTCGGAGGGGACCGGCTGGCCGGTCTCGCCGCCGAGGTCGGGTTCGTCGACCTCGAGTGGCGGACGCCGCAGGCAACGGGCTTCTTCCAGCCACTGCTCGTGGCCCGTGCCGGGGCGTAGGTGACTCCCGCGTCTCGGCGGGGGAGGGGCAGCTGTCAGCCGGCCTTGGCGGGTGCCTCAGCACCTTTCTGGGTGGTGGCGAGGCGGTAGGAGTCGGTCTCGGACTCCATGACAGCGCCGTTGAAGGCGAGGCGGTCGACGATGACCGCGCAGTGGTGTGAGGGGGTAGTGAAGGTCGTGGTTCAGCCATCCGGGGCTGCCACAGCCGCATAGGCCGACTGCTCCAGGTGCTACCTGCGTCCCCTCGACCTTCGAACCGTGGAAATCATGCCGACGAGGGCCGTCCAGTGGTAGCGCGCCGGCGGGCCGGAGAGGACGCGCCTCCGGCTACCCAGGATGACCGGACAACGACGGTCAGACCCGGTGAACTGTTCGCCTGTGACAACACCCGGCCCTACCGGCTCATCGGTGTTGATCACACCCACATGACTGTGCTCTGCGTTCCCAGGGCGAGTCTCGGGAGACGTATCAACTCCGTAAGCCGGCGCACGGCAATCCCCCTCAGCGCCCGGATCGGGATCGGCAGACTCGTCGGCCACGCGCTGTCATCCGCCACCGAAGAGCTCGCTGATCACAGTCCGGCACAGTCCGGCACGGACGCACGTGGGCGACGCGCTCACCGCACTCCTGCTCGCCGCTTTCGCCGACACCACCCCCGAGCGGGCCCCCGTCGGCAGTGATCTGGGCGACCGTGTTCGTGCCTATGTGCTAGCGCACCTGCACGATCCCCGTCTCGGTGCGGAACACGTGGCCCGCAGGCACCACATCTCCGTCCGCCATCTCCATGCGCTCTTCAAAGTGGCGACCTGACCTTCGCCGCCTGGGTCCGACATGAACGCCTGCTTCGGATCCGCCGAGGCCTCCTCGAACCGGCCGCCGCGGACATCTCGACAGCCGTCATCGCAGCGCGATGGGGAATACGTGACCCCAAGCACCTTGGCAGGGCACTGAAACGCGAGTTCGGCACGGCCGTCAGTGACCTCCGCCGCGGCTTCAAGGACTGAGCGGACCGAGCGGCATGCACTCAACGGGTGGCGGCGGAGGAGATCGTTCTCGCCTGACCGGAACCCCGCCTCTCGACGGCCGTAGGACGCATTCAGCCCAAGGCGCCACCCTGGTTGCATGCTGGTGGCTCTCCGACGGGGGAAGTGAGGAGCAGGACCACGTCCTGTCTCGAGAAAATGTCTTGGGGGAGCCCGTCCCTCCCACCGCGGCCCCGACCCCTCACCTTGCCCAGGGAGAGGCAGAACCCCCGAGCCCGAGGTGTTCAGGGTGACGCGGTGACGGTTGCGCTGGACATGCAGTCGTGCACCATGGACAGGAGTTCCTGGTCCGTGAGACCGAACTCTCGCGCCTGGGTGATGAGGCCGCGCACGGCCTCGGTGAGCCGTGCCTTGTCTGCGACGCCGGACGCCGCGGTGATCACCGCGCCCCGGCCACGGCGCAGCTCGATCAGGCCCTCGTCACGCAGTCGCTGGTAACCGCGCAGAACCGTGTGCACGTTGACGCCCAACGACTCGGCGACCTCGCGGGCAGGCGGCAGTCGCTCACCCGGGGCTGCGGTGCCGTTGGCGATCGCCCCTCGTACACAGGCAGCGATCTGCTCACCCAGCGGCACGGGAGAACTCGAAAGCACCCGAAACAGCATTCCTCGTCACGCTCCCGCCGCGTGGCGATCGACCAGGCCGTTGAGCAGCGCGGCCGCGGTAGTCGAGTCGTCGACGGTGACCACGTATTCGCGTCCCTCCGCCGTGCGGACCGAGAGCGCCTCCCCCGATCGCAGGACCACGCCCCGCCGGTTCGGTCGTATCCGATAGCCCCAGCCGCCGAAGTCTCCCATGGCATTGATCTGGACGCTGCTTGCGCTGACGATGCTGCGGAGCGGCAGGGCCAGCCGGGGCCTGGGCAGGACCGTCGAGGCAACAGAAACTCCGCGCCGGTCGACGGTTACCCGGACACCGGCGAAGGGTGCGCACGTGAGGCCGAGGAGGAGCGGCAGCAGTCCTACCTGCCACAGGCCGAACGTCACGGCGAACAGCCCGCTGAGGGCGACGACGCCGGCCGGGATCAGGAGTGCGCGGGAGGTTACGGTGCGGCTCCAGGCCGCGGTTTCGCCCTCGGTCAGCACTAGCGCAGGGGATAGCCTCGCGGGCGCGGAGCCCGGGACGCCACTCGTCAGCCACCAGACCAGCGTGCCGGTGGCCACGCCCGCCAGCAGTAGTACGGCCATGTGCCACATCGGCAGTTGTACTTGGGCCGGATCCTGGACGTCCGTGTTGAAAAGGACGGTGAGGACTAGCGGGTAGCCGAGCGTGACAGCTGTGCCGGCACCGACCGCGGCGGTCAACCTCCCCCCAGGGCTCTCCTTGGAGACCAGGGCCAGCACTGTGAAAAGCAGTCCGAGACCAACGAGCAGGCCACTGCCGATCCATAGCGCGGCGGTCCGACTCGTGAAGCCGTCAGCCTCACCATCCCCCGAGAAGTGGGTGGCGATCCGTCCGGGCAGCCGGTCGTAGCTCGCCAGGAAGACACCGACGTAGGCGGCGGTAGCGACGCCGAACGGAACGGCCGTCAGGGCGCACCTGCGAAGGACGGTCATGACTCTCCCTCGGAACATTGTTCTCATTGAAGTAGAACAATCTCAGCCTACTTCAGCGTCGCCCGCCTTCAAGACCCTCTCCTGAAGCTGCGTCAAGCGACAGGTAGACGGACAGGGTTGGGCCGTGCCACAAACACAGCAGCCGGCTCCGGCTCCCTGAAGGACCAGTCGAGGGCGACCCAGGCGTCGACGCTACCGGCGGCCTTCTCGGCTTCGACCAGTGCGAGCAGCCGGTCCCGGGTCTCGTGAGTGACGTGACGGCTGAAGGTCATCGCGGTGCGCACCGCCGGGTCCGCCATGTGTGTCGACCTTCGGCCCACCGGACAGACCGAGTGACGGGGTGCGCCGCCCCTGTCGCTTCGGGAGTGCAGGGCCGGCGTGAGGGGTGGGGTCATCTCGCGCCGGACAGTACGGATCGAGGGCTCCTGCGTCTACTTGGATTCGACCCGTCCGAGTGGGTCGGTGCCGGTCAGCAGTGCGTCACGTGCCGTCTGCCAGGCGGGGTTGCCGGGGTAGAGCTCGCTGCGCAGGTAGGCACAGGTGAGGTGGGCGACCGTGGCGACCCGTTCGGGGTTCTCGTCGGTGGTCTCGGCGACGTCGTATCCGGAGATCCCGCCCAGCCCGTGTTCCGCATCGGACAGGGTGAGCAGGGACTTGGGACCCGGGGCGAGGACGTACGGGTCGGTGTGCCAGCTGGGGCCCTGAACGGTGAGGAAGGCGGAGTCGTCCTTGTCGCCGGCGACTACGAGCGTGGGCGTCGTCATCTTTGAGAAGTCGGTGGTCAGGAAGAAGGAGTAGTTCTCGACGGTGAACTCGGTCAGGGCATCCCCGCCACGGCCGGGCGCGGCGAGCAGTACGCCGGCCTTGATCCGGGAGTCGGACAGGTCCAGTTCCGTTCCGTTGTGGGGGTCGGTGAGCCGGGCGCCGAGGAGCAGGCTCGCGGTGTGACCGCCCATCGAGTGCCCGGCGACAGCGACTCGGCTGGGGTCGAGGCGGCCGGCGAGCTGCGGGACGGCGGTCTCGACCATGCCGAGCTGATCGAGGATGCGCGTCATGTCCTCGGCCCGGGTGCGCCAGTGCGCAGCAGCCCCAGGGGCGTGGGAATCAAGGCTCAGCGTCCTGGAGTCCAGATGGGTCGGCTGGATCACGACGAAGCCGTGTGCCGCCCAGAAGTTCGCGAGCGGGGCGTAGCCGTTCAGGGAGGAGAGGTTGTTGGAGAAGCCGAGGCCGTGCGAGAGGAGGATGACCGGCAGCTCGCTCCCGGTCATCGGAGCGGAGACGCGCACCTGCAAGTCCACTGCCCGGTCGGCAGCCGGCAGCACCACCGGACTGACGGAGACGACCGCAGCCGGTGCGCTGGAGGTGTCGGCTGTGTAAGCAGGTTCACTCATGACGAGACTGCCTTTCGATGGCCCCTGCCGTCGGCTGCGTGCGACCGGCGGTAGGTATGGCGGAGTGCCCGCACTCAGCTAAACTGAAAGCGGATCGTTGTTCCACTTACGATACGGATCGCTGTTCCGTTTCGTCAACGGTCGATCGGAAGGAGAGTGTGGTGCCCACTGCTGGTCAGCCCAAGGGGGCGTCCGCCCGCAGCAAGCGAGCAGACGCGGTGCGCAACCAGCAGACGCTGCTGGATGCCGCCGCGGAGGTGTTCGTGACCTCGGGGATCGACGCACCGATCCGGGAGATCGCGGCCCGGGCGGGCGTCGGCCTGGGGACGCTCTACCGCCACTTCCCGACCCGGGCGGACCTCGTCACCGCCGTCTATCGCCATCAGATCGAGGCATGCGCCGAGGCCGGCCCGAAACTGCTGGCCGACGCCGCCTCCCCGTTCGAGGCGCTGTGCCGATGGGTCGACCTCTTCGTGGACTTCCTGGTCACCAAGCACGGACTCGCCGACGCCCTGCAGTCCGACAGCGACCGCTTCGCCGCGCTGCACACCCACTTCCTTGACCGCTTGATGCCCGTCTGTGCCGAACTCCTCGACGTCGCGGTCGATGCCGGCGATATCAGGCCCGGCGTACAGCCCTATGAGCTGATGCGCGGTATCGGCAACCTCTGCATCGGACAGGACAGCGACCCCCGCTATGACCCCCGTCGGCTGATCGAACTGCTCCTCCAGGGACTGCGGCAACCGCGCGCACATGGCGGAGAGGACATCCGGTAACCCCCTCCGTCCCGCATCCCGGCAAACGCCGCTCCCACCGCAATCTCGGCTGAAGCCCTGCTGAGCCATTCGCCGCGCAGAGCGAGGAACCCTGTCTAGTCCGCCGACCTTCCCGGTGTGACCACATGCTGACCGACGTCGACCCGGTCGAGGTCAGGGTGTTCCGCGACATGACCGGCAGCTTCGAGCCGCAGATCGTCATGAAGAGGCAGCGCCGGCTGACCGGAGTGGACGAGATGGTGCTGTCCCTGTCCGCGAAGGGCCTCACGCACGGGGAGGTCTCCGCGCACCCGGCCGGGGTCAAAGGGGTCGAGGTCTCGAAGCAGGCCATCTCCACGATCACCGACAAGGTGATGGCGAGCATGGTCGAATGGCAGAACCGCCCGCTGGACCGCGTCTACCCGGTCCTGTTCGTGGCCGCCATCAACGTCAAGATCGAGATGGTCGGGTCGCGAACGGGCCGATTCCACGCCGGGATGTCGAGTCGCCGGTCGACGACGTAGGCGGGCACGGCGAGGGCGTCGAGCAGATGCTGCACGCTTGGCCGAAGTCGCTGCAACGGCGGCACGGTCTCCGTCGCTCTCTGCCGCTCCGGCTGGGCCGGCCGGAACAGATGCTCCCGCTCCTCCTCGCCCAGCCGAAGGGCGCGGGCGACGGCGTCCAACTCCCCGGTCGGCATGGTCTCGCCGTATCCCTGCTCCTGGCGCGCGTAGTAGGCGTACGACACCCTCGCCGGCTCCTCGCGCCGCAGTCCGGGAACCCTCCGTCGCCCGTACGTGGGCATTCCCCCGCCCTCGGGCTTGAGCCGGGCCCTGCGCGAACGCAGGAACTTCTTCAACTCGGTGCGCCGGTCGAGTCTGGACGTCACTTGGTCACCGGGCGCCACATGCGAAGGCGTCGGATGTAGGAGACCGAGCCGAACACGCCGTCTCCCCAGGTAGCCGCGGCCTTGAGGAGCAGTTCGGGAACCGCGCGCATGCGTGGGACGCTCGCGCCGGGAACCGCGGCTGCGTCGGACCGCGCTGCCGTCGGAGGTGGAGATCCGCGCCGGGCCCTTGGTGTGACGGGCGGCGGGAAGTGGTTGCCGGTTGTGCCGCTGCCAAAGGGCGACGTCAGGCTCCAGGAAGGCCCAGGCGCCGTCGGCAAAGGAGTACGTCTGCACGCCCCGTGCCTCCAGCGCAGCGGTCTTCTTGTTTCCGTCCGCTGCGGGCCAAGATCGGCCGCGACCGGATCGAGACGGTCCGCGGCAAGTTCCCTGACCCGCACGGTTCCGCGTCGGACAGCACTGTCGCCGATGTGCCCACGGGACGGCGCCTGACGGCGCCGGGCACCCGCGACGAGCTGCGCATCGTGCTCGCGACGGATCCTTGACCCAGGGTCGGCACTCCACCATGCTGTGTTGCGGTACACGCGATGAGTATCGCAATAAGGAACTTTAATCAGCTCTCGAACCAGCCGAGGAGTGGCCATGGCTCACCAGGTCCGTGCTGTCGTCGCGCGGGGCAAAGGCGCCCCTGTCAGCCTGGAAACGATCGTCGTACCGGACCCGGGCCCGGGTGAGGCGCTGGTGAAGGTGGAGGCCTGCGGGGTCTGTCACACCGACCTGCACTACCGGGAGGGCGGCATCAACGACGACTTCCCCTTCTTGCTCGGCCACGAGGCGGCGGGTGTGGTGGAGTCCGTGGGCGAAGGGGTCACCGATGTCGCCCCGGGTGATTTCGTGATCCTCAACTGGCGTGCGGTGTGCGGCAGTTGCCGGGCCTGTCGGCGCGGGCGCCCCTGGTACTGCTTCAATACCCACAACGCCACCCAGAAGATGACCTTGCTCGACGGCACCGAGCTGTCTCCAGCACTGGGTATCGGCGCGTTCGCGGAGAAGACGCTGGTCGCCGCCGGTCAGTGCACCAAGGTGGACCGGGCCGCGTCGGCGGCGGTCGCCGGTCTGCTGGGCTGCGGGGTGATGGCCGGCATCGGCGCCGCGCTGAACACGGGGAACGTCGGCCGCGGCGACTCGGTCGCCGTCATCGGCTGCGGCGGAGTCGGGGCGGCGGCGGTCGTCGGAGCCGAACTCGCGGGCGCGGCGAAGATCATCGCGGTGGACATCGACGACCTCAAGCTGGAGACCGCCCGGAAGCTGGGCGCGACCCACGCCGTCAATTCCCGCGCGACGGACGCGGTCGAGGCGATCCGTGAGCTGACGGGCGGCTTCGGCGCCGACGTAGTCATCGAGGCGGTGGGCCGCCCTGAGACGTACAAGCAGGCCTTCTATGCCCGCGACCTGGCCGGCACGGTCGTCCTGGTCGGCGTCCCCACACCGGAGATGAAGCTCGAAATCCCCCTCCTCGACGTCTTCGGCCGCGGCGGCGCCCTGAAGTCCTCCTGGTACGGCGACTGCCTGCCCTCCCGCGACTTCCCCATGCTCATCGACCTCTACCTCCAGAACCGCCTGAATCTGGACGCCTTCGTGACGGAGACCGTCCAGCTCGACGAGGTGGAGAAGGCCTTCGCGCGCATGCGTCAGGGCGACGTCCTGCGTTCCGTCGTGGTCCTGTGACGGTTCATGTCCGACGGTTGACGTCCGGCCGGTGATGTCCGGCCGTTGATGTCCGACGGGGTACGGGGATGCATGGGACCACGCCCCGGCGCCCCGGCACTGTGTGTGCTGCACAACTTCCTGGAGCCCCGTGACGGCGGCCCGCCCGAGAGACCGGGCCGTCCTTCGACGGAACGGCTCTGATTCCCCTATATCCCGGAGTGGCGCTTCAGATGACTCGCAACGCACCTGTCGACGACCCCGGCGACGCCCGGCTGCGGGTCGGCCCCCCGAAGGAGTACGCCGCCGGCCTTCCCGCGGTCACCTCCTCTCTCCGGCACGCCGGCGAGCAGATGGGAGCCCGTCGGGGACTGCTCACCCTCCTCCGGGTCAACCAGAAGGAGGGCTTCGACTGCCCCGGCTGCGCCTGGCCCGAGCCGGAGCACCGGCACCGGGCGGAGTTCTGCGAGAACGGAGCCAAGGCGGTGGCCGAGGAGGCCACCGTGCGCCGGGTCACCCCTGACTTCTTCGCCCGGCACACTCTGGAGGACCTGCTCCCCGCCGGCGACTACTGGCTCGGCCAGCAGGGCCGTCTGACCCAGCCCATGTACCGCACGGCCGGCGATGACCGCTACCGGCCGATCTCCTGGGACGACGCGTTCGCCGTGATCGCCCGTGAACTCGCTGCGCTCGACTGTCCTGACCAGGCGGCCTTCTACACTTCCGGCCGGGCGAGCAACGAGGCCGCGTTCGCGTACCAGCTCTTCGTTCGCATGTTCGGCACCAACAATCTGCCGGATTGCTCCAACATGTGTCACGAGTCCAGCGGTTCGGCGCTGACGGAGACGATAGGGATCGGCAAGGGCAGCGTCACCCTGGACGATCTCCACGACGCCGACCTCATCCTCGTGGTCGGTCAGAACCCCGGGACCAACCACCCCCGGATGCTCTCCTCGCTGGAGACCGCCAAGCGCCGGGGCGCCCGGATCATCGCGGTCAACCCGCTTCCCGAGGCGGGGCTGCTGCGGTTCAAGAATCCCCAGCGGCCGTCCGGTGTCCTCGGCGGCGGTACCCGTCTGGCCGACCTGTTCCTCCAGATCAGGCTGGGCGGGGACCAGGCGCTGTTCCAGGCTTTCAACCGCATGCTGCTGGAGGCGGAGGAAGAGGCCCCCGGCACCTGTCTGGACACGCCCTTCATCGACCGGTACACACACGGCTTCCAGGAGTTCGCCGAGCACGCCCGCAAGGTGTCGTGGGACGAGATCCTGAAGGCCACCGGTCTGCCCGAGGAGGAGATCCGGGCCGCGTTCCGCGAGGTGCTGGCCGCCGAGAAGATCGTCGTCTGCTGGGCGATGGGCCTGACCCAGCACCGCCACTCGGTCCCCACCATCCGGGACGTCGTCAACTTCCTCCTGCTGCGCGGCAACATCGGCCGCACGGGCGCCGGCCTCTGCCCGGTGCGCGGCCACTCCAACGTGCAGGGCGATCGCACGATGGGCATCTACGAGAAGCCGGACGACGCGTTCCTGGACGCGCTCGGCGCCGAGTTCGCGTTCACGCCCCCCAGGCGCCACGGCCACGACGCCGTCGAGAGCATCCGCGCCATGCGCGACGGCGACGTACGGGTCTTCGTCGCCCTCGGCGGCAACTTCGTCGCTGCCGCCCCCGACACCGACCTCACTGAGCGGGCGCTGCGCAACTGCCGCCTCACCGTGCAGATCTCCACCAAGCTCAACCGCTCGCACGTCATCGCCGGGGAGCAGGCGCTCATCCTCCCGTGTCTCGGCCGCACCGAGGCCGACCTGAGGCCTTCCGGGCCCCAGTCGGTCACCGTCGAGGACTCCATGGGCATGGTGCACCTCTCCCGAGGGCGATTGGCTCCAGCCTCCGAGTACCTGCTGAGTGAGGTCGCGATCATCTGCCGGATCGCGCGGGCCGCGCTCGGGGAAGCGGGCTCCCACGTGCCCTGGGAGGAGTTCGAGAGCGACTACGACAGCATTCGCGCCCGCATAGCCCGCGTGATCCCCGGCTTCCAGAACTTCAACCAGCGGGTACGACGGCCGGGCGGCTTCGCGCTGCCCCACCCGCCGCGCGACGAACGCCGGTTCACCACTGCCACCGGGCTGGCCAACTTCACCGCAAACCCACTGGAGCGGCCCCATGTGCCGCCGGGGCGGCTGCTGCTCCAGACGCTCCGCTCCCACGACCAGTACAACACCACCGTCTACGGCCTGGACGACCGCTACCGAGGTATCCACCAGGGCCGCCGGGTCCTCTTCGTGCACCCCGACGACCTCGCCGACCGGGGCCTGGCCGACGGGGACCTGGTCGACATCGTCAGCGAGTACGACGACGGTGTGGAACGCAGGGCGCCCGCCTTCCGCGTGGTGCCCTACCCGACGCCGCGCGACTGCTGCGCCGCCTACTTCCCCGAGACCAACGTCCTCGTTCCTCTGGACTCCACGGCGGCGGTCAGCAACACCCCCACCTCGAAGTCGATCGTCGTCCGCCTGGAACCGGCCCCCTCCGGTCTGCCCACCGGGGTCTGAGGTCCGATGAGGAGAACAGGGCGCCTCCTCGCCCCGCTGGCCCGCTTCGGCGCTCTGGTCGCCACCGATCTCCGGGACGTGACCGGCGATCCCGCGGCCCTGGATTCCGTCGGTTTCTGGGCCGTGGTCGCCGACTTCGAAAGCCGTCTGGTCTGCGCGCGCTTCGGGGACGTACGCCGTGAGCCCGTGCCGGCCGTCCGTCCGGGCGCGTGGCACGGACCGGGCCCGCGCGAGTGGACCTCGTCGCTCGACCGGGACGCCTACACCGCCGGAGTCCGCCGTATCCGCGCGCACATCGCGGCCGGCGAGGTCTACCAGGTCAATCTGTGCCGGATCCTGTCCGCTCCGCTGCCGGATCCGGACAACGCGGACGTGGACGCGCTCACGGCCCTGCTGGCGCACGGCAACCCGGCGCCGTATGCCGGCACGGTCCGGCTCCCCGCGCACGGGGTGGAGATCGCCACGGCCTCGCCCGAACTGTTCCTCCGCCGCACCGGCCGCACGGTGGAGTCCGGCCCGATCAAGGGCACCGGCCGCACCGTCGACGACCTCCTGGACAAGGACCGGGCCGAGAACGTCATGATCGTGGACCTGGTCCGCAACGACCTGGGGCGTGTCTGCGCGACCGGCACCGTGACGGTTCCCGAGCTGTGCGCGGTGGAGCGGCACCCGGGCCTGGTACACCTGGTGTCCACCGTGCGCGGTCGGCTCGCCGAGAACGTCGGATGGCCGGAGCTGCTCGACGGGACCTTTCCGCCCGGGTCCGTCACGGGCGCCCCCAAATCCAGCGCGCTGCGTGTCATCGAGGCGCTGGAGAGCGTGCCGCGAGGCCCGTACTGCGGTGGCGTCGGCTGGGTCGACGCCGATCGCGGCACGGGCGAGCTGGCTGTGGGCATCCGCACCTTCTGGGTCGACCGCACGGCTCATGGGGGAGCCTGCCTGCGCTTCGGTACGGGGGCGGGCATCACCTGGGGCTCCGACCCGGAAAGGGAGTGGGACGAGACCTGCCTGAAGGCGCGCCGACTGCTCCAGGTGGCGTCGGTCGGCGGCGGGCGCCGCCAAGGCGCGACCCCGAGCGGTGCGACGGGGACTTCGAACTCCGCGCCGGCTCCGCGACCTCCACGGCCGTCGCGAAGGCCGTAGGGCTCCGGCAGGCCGGGACGCCTGCGCGGTCCGCCTCCCGCGCCGCCTGAGGCGGGCGGACCGGCCGCCCGGCGGGGTCGGGCATCGCTGATGCGGCCACGGCCCGGCAGAGCTTTCGCATCCCCCTCAGGGCTCATGCGCCTGCCCGCGCTGTGTGGTTGCCGCGAGGTGACGAGACGGGCTTTCGTTGTTCTATGTGAGGTGAGTTTTGTATATCGCAACGTTATGGCCGCTTCAGTGGGGCCTCTGAATGCCTTGACAAGGTTTCTGGGCGACTCCAAACTGATGTTGCGCTTACCGCAAACCGTTTCGTTATACGCACCGAGGTGTCATGATGATTCCCGCGTGCCGTCTCGCGGATCTCCCGCGAGGCGAGGCCTTCCGGCTCGACGTCGACCCGCCGGTCTCGGTGTTCCACACCGACGACGGCGAGGTCTTCGCCATCGACGACACCTGCACCCACCAGGACGCCTCGCTCGCCGACGGCTGGCTGGAGGGCTGCGAGGTGGAATGCCCCCTGCATGCCTCCAAGTTCGACCTGCGCACCGGCGCGGTCGACTCCCCGCCGGCGAAGCTGCCGGTCCGGACGCACGAGGTCGTCGTCGAGAACGACATGATCTACGTCCGGCTCTCCACCGAGGCGCCCAACCTGCCGCCCTGCATCTCCGCCCGGCTCGCCGGGGGTCCCGCGTGAGAAGCGTCGCCGTGGTCGGCGCCTCCCTCGCCGGCCTGTCGGCGGCGCGCTCGCTGCGCAAGCAGGGCTTCGACGGACGCCTGGTCGTCATCGGGGACGAGCCGCACCGCCCCTATGACAGGCCCCCGTTGTCCAAGGAGTTCCTGTCCGGCGCCCTCGGCGAGGCTGACCTCGCCCTGGAGGCGGAAGGCGAGGACCTGGCGGCGGAGTGGCTGCTCGGCACCCGCGCCACCGGCCTCGACCACACCACGCGCTCCGTCCGTCTCGCCGACGGACGTGAGGTGCGCGCCGACGGTTTCGTCATCGCCACCGGCGCCGTGGCGCGCGCCCTGCCGGGCTCCGCGGGCCTTGCCGGAGTGCACACTCTGCGCACCCTGGACGACGCCCGCGCCCTGCGGGACGAACTGGCCGGCGGCGGTCGTCTGGTTGTGATCGGCGGCGGTTTCATCGGCGCCGAGGTCGCCTCCACCGCGTATGCCCTCGGCCTCGACGTGACCGTCGTGGAAGCGGCCCCCACCCCGCTCGCCGGGCCGCTCGGCGCCGCCATGGGCGCCATCGTCTCCGGCCTCCACACGGACCACGGTGTGCGGCTGTTGTGCGGCGTGGGCGTCAAGGGGCTGGGCGGGGAGCACCGGGTCGACGCCGTCCTGCTGGAGGACGGCCGAAGCGTCCCTGCCGACATCGTCGTCGTCGGAGTCGGGGCCCGCCCGTGCGTCGAGTGGCTGGAGGGATCCGGCATCGCCCTCGACAACGGCGTGAAGTGCGGTGCTGACGGCCGTACCAGCCTGGCGGGCGTGGTCGCGGTCGGCGACTGTGCCAACTGGTACGACCCCCGGGCCGGCCACCACCGCCGCGTGGAGCACTGGACCGGTGCGCGCGAGCGCCCGGAGGCCGCCGTCGCCACCCTGCTGGCGGGGGGTGCGGTCGAGCCCGGTGTGCCCAGGCCGCCGTACTTCTGGTCCGACCAGTACGGCGTCCGCATCCAGTTCGCCGGCCACGCGGCCGAGGCCGACAGCATCACCGTCGAGGCGGGCGCGGCAGGCGACCGCGACGTCCTGGCCGTCTACCGGCGTGACGGCCGGCCGGTCGCCGTGCTCGGGATGAACCAGCCGCGGCTGTTCATGCGGGCGCGCAAACAACTGGCCGCCACCACGTCTTGACAGCACCCCGGCGTCACCCCATGCTGCGGTTGCCCATAGCACGCAGCGTTGCTCCATGCACAACGCCGTCCGGAGTCGTTCCTCCCGGCGTCCGATTGACCCCTCCGCGACGTTCACCGAGGAGTGACCCGTGACCTCGACCGGCCTGCCCGACAGCCTGATCGCCACTCTTCCCGGCTCTTCGTACACCGATCCGGTGGTCTTCGCCCAGGAGCAGGAGCGCATCTTCGAGACGATGTGGTTCTGCGTCGCGCGGGCCTCCGAGCTGGCGAAGCCGGGGGCCTTCCGCACCGTCGACGTGGGCCGCGAGAGCATCCTGGTCACCCGGGCCCGGGACCACTCGGTCCGCGCGTACTTCAACGTCTGCCGGCACCGTGGGGCCAAGCTGTGCACCGAGGGGTCGGGCGAGGTGAAGCGGGCCTTCCAGTGTCCGTACCACGCCTGGACGTACGACCTGAACGGCAAGCTCGTCGCGGCGCCGAACCTGACCAAGATGCCTGATGTGGGCCGTACCGAGTTCGGCCTGGTGAGCGTGGCCGTGCGGGAGTGGCTCGGCTATGTGTGGGTGTGTCTGGCGGAGGATCCGCCGCCCTTCGAGGAGGACGTCATCGGTGAGGTCGTCGCCCGGCTGGGCGACGTGGAGTCGATCGAGCGGTACGACATCGACAATCTGTCGGTCGGCCGGCGGATCGTCTATGACGTGAAGGCGAACTGGAAGCTCATCATCGAGAACTTCATGGAGTGCTATCACTGCGCGACGATCCATCCGGAACTGACCGAGGTGCTGCCGGAGTTCGCGGACGGGTACGCCGCGCAGTACTACGTGGGCCACGGCGCTGAGTTCGGTGAGGAGGTGCGGGGGTTCACGGTCGACGGCTCGGAGGGTCTGGACCGTATCCCGGGCGTCGCGGAGGAGCAGGACCGTCGTTACTACGCGATCACCGTGCGGCCGCAGGTGTTCATCAACCTCGTGCCGGACCATGTGATCTTCCACCGGATGTATCCGGTGGCGGTCGACCGCACGATCGTGGAGTGCGACTGGCTGTATCTGCCGCACGTCGTCGAGAGCGGGAAGGACGTCAGCCGGTCCGTGGAGCTCTTCGACCGGGTCAACCGGCAGGACTTCGACGCCTGTGAGCGCACCCAGCCCGGGATGAGTTCGCGGATGTACGCCAAGGGGGGCGTGCTGGTGCCTAGCGAGCACCACATAGGCGCCTTCCACGACTGGGTGAACGAGCGCCTCGGCACTCCTTCGGGGTGAATCAGCCCAGGAAACCCATGCGGTGACTGATCTCGGCGGCGCCCTTGACCAGCACCGGGGACAGTTCGTGCAGACGTTCCTCGGTGAACCGGTAGGAGGGCCCGGAGGCACTGAGGGCGGCGATGACCTCGCCGTCCCGGTTGCGCACCGGCGCGGCCATGGCGTGCAGGCCGATCTCCAACTCCTCCAAGGTGAAGGCGTAACCCCGCTCCCGGGCGGCGACGAGGTTCTTCTCCAGCTTCGTCTTCGCCGTGATGGTGTGCGGGGTGACCTTCTTCATGCCCACGGCCGTCAGCAGCGTGGCGCGCTCCTGCGCCGACAGGTGGGCCATCAGGATCTTGCCGCTCGACGTGGCGTGCAGGGGAGTCAACTGGCCCACCCAGTTGTGCGCGGTGACGGCCCCCGGTCCGCGTACCTGGTACAGGTTGATCGCGTACTGCTCCTGCATCACGGCGATGTTGACGGTCTCGCCGATCTCCTCGGCCAGCCGCTCGCACACGGGACGGCTCTGCTGCGTGATGTCGATACGGCCCGTGACCGCGCCGGCCAGGCGCACGATGCCGAAACCGAGCCGGTACTTGCCGCGCTCCCCGGCCTGCTCGACCAGGCCGCGCGCTTCCAGGGCCCCGAGGAGACGGAAGGCCGTCGACTTGTGCACCTCGATCTCGGCCGCCACCTCGCTGACACCGGCTTCGCCGCGCTGCGCGAGGATCTCCAGGACGCTGATGGCGCGGTCGACCGACTGCACCCCGCCCGCTGGTGCGTTCGACGTTTCTGTGTCAAGGCTGTAGTTGCTCACAGTGCAACTATACGCGCAGTAAACAACGCGATTGCAAGTAACCGCCCTGAAACGAAGTTCCCTAAGTTGCGCGGTTCGCAACCTGGTGCGTATAGCGCGACCGGTCTAGCATGCCACGCATATCTACGGCGCGAGTGAGACGAGGCACCATGGCTCCTGTGCAGTACGACTTTGTGATCGTCGGTGGTGGATCCGCGGGCAGTGCACTGGCAAACAGGCTGTCCGCGGACCCGGCGAACCGGGTTCTGGTCCTGGAGGCGGGCCGGTCGGACTTCCCGTGGGACGTCTTCATCCACATGCCGGCGGCGCTGACCTATCCGATCGGCAGCCGGTTCTACGACTGGAAGTACGAGTCCGAGCCGGAACCGCACATGGGCGGGCGGCGCGTCTATCACGCGCGGGGCAAGGTGCTGGGCGGCTCCAGCAGCATCAACGGCATGATCTTCCAGCGCGGCAACCCCATGGACTACGAGCGCTGGGCCGCCGATCCCGGGATGGAGACCTGGGACTACGCGCACTGCCTGCCCTATTTCCGGCGGATGGAGAACTGCCTCGCGGCCGACCCCGACGACGAGTTCCGCGGCCACGACGGCCCCCTCGTCCTGGAACGCGGGCCGGCCTCCAACCCGCTCTTCGGGGCCTTCCTCAAGGCCACCGAGGAGGCGGGATACGCCCCCACCGACGACGTCAACGGCTACCGGCAGGAGGGCTTCGCCGCGTTCGACCGCAACGTCCACCGCGGTCGCCGGCTGTCGGCATCGAAGGCCTACCTCAAGCCCGTCCGCAAGCGGCCCAACCTCACCGTCACCACCCGCGCCCTCGTCACCCGCGTCCTCTTCGAGGGCAAGAAGGCCGTCGGCGTCGAGTACCGGCGCGGCAAGGGCGCCCCGCAGCAGGTCCGCGCCAAGGAGGTCATCCTCTGCGGCGGCGCGATCAACTCCCCGCAGCTGCTGCAGCTCTCCGGCGTCGGCAACGCGGAGGAACTGCGCGCCCTCGGCATCGACGTCGTCCACGACCTCCCGGGCGTCGGCGAGAACATGCAGGACCACCTGGAGGTCTACATCCAGTACGCCTGCAAGCAGCCCGTCTCCATGCAGCCGTACCTGGCGAAGTGGCGGGCGCCCTTCATCGGGCTCCAGTGGCTGTTCCGCAAGGGCCCGGCCGCCACCAACCACTTCGAGGCCGGCGGGTTCGCCCGCAGCAACGAGGACGTGGACTACCCCAACCTGATGTTCCACTTCCTGCCCATCGCGGTCCGCTACGACGGCTCGGTGCCGGCCGGCGGCCACGGCTACCAGGTGCACGTGGGTCCGATGTACTCCGACGCCATCGGCTCGGTGAAGATCAAGAGCAAGGACCCCCGCGAACACCCGGCACTGCGCTTCAACTACCTCTCCACCGAGCAGGACCGCCGCGAGTGGGTCGAGGCGATCAGGGTGGCCCGCAAGCTCCTCAACCAGCCCGCGCTCGCCCCTTACAACGGCGGGGAGATCTCCCCCGGACCGTCCGTCGAGTCGGACGAGGAGATCCTCGCCTGGGTCGCCAAGGACGGCGAGACGGCCCTGCACCCGTCCTGCACCTGCAAGATGGGCACCGACGAGATGGCGGTCGTCGACCCCACCAGCATGCGCGTGCACGGCGTGGACGGACTGCGGGTGGTGGACGCCTCCGTCATGCCCTACGTCACCAACGGCAACATCTACGCCCCCGTCATGATGATCGCCGAGAAGGCCGCCGACCTCATCCTCGGCAAGGAGCCGCAGGGACCCTCGAAGGCCGCCTACTACCGCCACCGTGACGTCCACAGCCAGGCGGAGTAGACGTTGGCCGCCGCAGGGCTTCGCGCACTGCTGAGGACGGTCCGCTACGAGGTGCTGCCCGCGAAGGCCACCGAGGAGAAGGTCCTCGCCCATGTCCCGCGCGACATCGTCGTCACCGTGACGGCGTCGCCGGTCAAGGGTTTGGAACCGACCCTCGACCTGGCCGGTCGGCTGGCCGCGCACGGGTACCGTACGGTTCCGCACGTCCCCGCCCGGCTTCTGCGGGACGACCTGCACCTCAAGGAGGTCGTGGACCGGCTGCGCGAGGCCGGCGTGGACGACGTGTTCGTCCCGGCGGGCGACGCCGACCCGCCGGCCGGGCCCTACGACGGGGCGCTGCCGGTGCTCCGCCGCCTGAGCGAGCTCGGAGGGCCGTTCGCCCGTGTCGGGGTCACCGGCTATCCCGAGAGCCATCCGCTCATCCATGACGACGTCACCGTCCAGGCGATGTGGGACAAGCGTGAGCACGCTACGTACATCGTGAGCAACCTCTGCTTCGACCCGCGCGTGCTGGGGGAGTGGCTCGTTCGAATCAGGCGTCGGGAGGTGACCCTGCCGGTCCACGTGGGCGTCGCGGGGCCGGTGCAGCGGGCGAAGCTGCTGGCCATGGCGACGAAGATCGGGGTGGGGGAGTCGGCCCGCTTCCTGACCCGGCACCCGTCGTGGTTCCTGCGCTTCGCCGCGCCCGGCGGCTACGCGCCCGAGAAGCTGCTCATCGGCACCGGGCAGGCCCTCACCGCCCCCTCTGCGGGGGTGGCGGGCCTGCACCTGTTCACCTTCAACCAGATCGCGGAGACGGAGCGGTGGCGCCGGGCCCTGCTGGACCGGCTGGAGGGCTGAGCACACCGCTCCTGCCGCTTGTCGCCGGACGCGGAACGCCGGACGGGCCCTCGGCCCGTCCGGCGTTCGTATACGGACGTCGCAGCGCTCAGCGGAAGACGACCGTGCGGTTGCCCTCGACCATCACGCGGCTCTCGCTGTGCCACTTCACGGCGTGCGCGAGGACCTGCGCCTCCACGTCCCGTCCCACCGTGACCAGCTCGCCGGGGTCCAGCGAATGATCCACCCGGACCACGTCCTGCTCGATGATCTGGCCCTCGTCCAGGTCTGGCGTCACGTAGTGGGCGGTCGCGCCGACGAGCTTCACCCCGCGGTCGTAGGCCTGCTCGTAGGGGCGGGCGCCCTTGAAGCTGGGGAGGAAGGAGTGGTGGATGTTGATGGCGCGGCCCTCGAGCTGCTTGCACAGGTCGTCGGAGAGGATCTGCATGTAGCGGGCCAGTACCACCAGGTCGATGTCCAGGTCACGGACGAGTTCGAGCAGTCGTGCCTCGGCCTCCGGCTTGGTGTCCCGGGTCACCGGGACGTGGTGGAACGGGATGCTGTACGTCTCCGCGAGCTTCTCGAACTCCCGGTGGTTGGAGACGATCGCGGGGATCTCGATGTTGAGCGCGCCCGCCCGTTGACGGAAGAGCAGGTCGTTCAGGCAGTGCCCGAACTTGGACACCATGATCAGGGTCCGGGTCGGCGTGGAGGCGTCGCTGAGGGCCCACGAGATGCCGTAGGCCTGGGCGACGGGGCCGAAGCGGTACCGCAGGCCCTCCAGGTCGACGTTCGGGTCGGAGACGTCGAAGTGGACCCGCATGAAGAACCGGCCCTGAAGTCGGTCGTCGAACTGCTGGCTTTCCAGGATGTTGCCGGAGTTCCTGACGAGGAAGCCGCTCACGGCGTGAACCAGTCCCGCACTGTCGGGGCAGGAAAGTGTCAGGACGTACTCACGGCCAGGTTGCGGTCGAGGGGACATGTGCGGCCTCCGTCGGTGCGTATTGCACAACAAGGTGAGCGATACGCAACATGGTCAGCCCGGTGTCGCCTGCGGTCAAGAGTGGGTGGCGAAGTGACCACATGTCCAAATCGTCATCCCTCAACATCTTGACGCCCGTCTGGCCAGCCGACAGGGTGTTCCATCACAAGCAATCGGGTGCACGATGCGCAACGAATTTCGTTCGGAAGGCTCGGCGCGTGGCAGACCTGTATGTGAATGGCGAATGGCGGGACCCGCTGGCCGGCGGGTGCCGGGAGATCCGATGTCCCGCTGACGGCACGCTCACGGCGACCGTCTCGGAAGGGACGCGTCCCGATGCCGAGGCGGCGATCGCCGCGGCCCGGGAGGCTTTCGACGCCGGCCTCTGGCCGCACACCCCCGAGCGGGAGCGCGGCGCACTGCTGCTGCGCACTGCCGACATCATCGAGCGCGACATCAAGACCTTCGCCCGCGCGGAGTCGCTCGACACCGGCAAGCGGCTCGTGGAGAGCGAGTACGACATCGCCGACGTCGTCTCGTGCTTCCGATACTACGGCGGGATCGCCGGAACCGACGCGGGCCGCGTGATCGACACCGGCCGCGACGACGCCGTCAGCCGGGTCGTCTACGAGCCGATCGGGGTGTGCGCGTTGATCACCCCGTGGAACTATCCGCTGCTGCAGGCGAGTTGGAAGGTCGCCCCGGCCCTGGCCGCCGGGAACACGATCGTCCTGAAGCCCAGCGAGCTGACCCCCTCGACCTCGATCCTGCTGATGAAGGCGCTCGAGGAGGCCGGCCTCCCGGCCGGCGCCGCCAACCTCGTGCTCGGCGCCGGTTCCGAGGTCGGCGCACCGCTCTGCGAGGACCCGGCGGTCGACATGGTGTCCTTCACCGGCGGCCTGGCCACCGGCAGGGGCGTCATGGCCACCGCCGCCTCGACCGTGAAGAAGGTGGCGCTGGAACTGGGCGGCAAGAACCCCAACGTCGTCTTCGCCGACGCCGACTTCGAGACGGCCGTGGACTTCGCCCTCACCGCGGTCTTCCTGCACTCGGGCCAGGTGTGCTCGGCCGGGGCCCGGCTGATCGTCGAGGACTGCCTGCACGACCGTTTCGTCGACGAGGTCGTCCGCCGGGCCCGGCTGATCCGCCTCGGCGGTCCCTTCGACCCCGAGGCCGAGACCGGGGCGCTGATCTCCGCACAGCACCTGGCCAAGGTCGAGGAGTACGTCGCGGCGGGCCTCGCCGAAGGCGCCGTCCTGCGCTGCGGCGGGGAACGCCCCGGCGACCCCGCGCTGGCGGGCGGCCACTACTACCTGCCCACTGTGCTCGACGAGTGCCGGCAGGACATGCGCGTGGTGCACGAGGAGTCCTTCGGTCCGGTGCTCACCGTGGAGCGCTTCGCCGACGAGGACGATGCCGTGCGCATCGCCAACGACACCGAGTACGGACTCGCCGGAGCCGTGTGGACGCAGGACGCCGGCAAGGCCCAGCGGGTCGCCCGGCGGCTGCGGCACGGCACTGTGTGGATCAACGACTACCACCCCTATGTGCCGCAAGCGGAATGGGGCGGTTTCGGGCATTCGGGCGTGGGCCGGGAGCTGGGACCGACCGGCCTGAGCGAGTACCGAGAGCCCAAGCACATCTGGCAGAACATCCAACCCCGGCCGCAGCGCTGGTTCAGCGGCTGAACGCCGAAAGAAGGTCGAACATGACCACCCAGACCGAGGTGCCGCAGCGGCGCGGCGCCCCCCAGGACTCGGGTCCCACCCCGGTCATCTCCGTGCGCAATCTGTGGAAGGTGTTCGGGCCGAAGGCCGACCGGGTGCCGGAGTCCGAGGAGCTGTGCGGTCTCACCCGCCGTGAGCTGATGGACCGCACCGGCTGCACCGCCGCCGTGCGCGACATCGACTTCGAGGTGGCGCCCGGCGAGGTGTTCGTCGTGATGGGGCTGTCCGGCTCCGGGAAGTCCACCCTGGTGCGATGTCTCACCCGGCTGATCGAGCCCACCGCGGGCGAGATCGTCTTCGAGGGCGAGGACATCCGTCAGGCCGACGACAGGCGTCTGCGCGACCTGCGCCGCCGCAAGTTCTCCATGGTCTTCCAGCACTTCGGTCTGCTGCCGCACCGCCGGGTGGTCGACAATGTGTCCTTCGGCCTGGAGATCCGCGGCATGGGCAGGGCCGAGCGCGTCAAGCGGGCCCTGGAGGTCGTCGAGCTGGTCGGCCTCGCCGGCTACGAGAACTCCTATCCCGACCAGCTCTCCGGCGGCATGCAGCAGCGTGTCGGCCTGGCCCGGGCGCTGGCCGGCGACCCGGACGTGCTCTTCTTCGACGAGCCGTTCTCGGCGCTCGACCCGCTGATCCGCCGCGACATGCAGAACGAGGTCATCCGTCTGCACCACGAGGTCGGCAAGACGATGGTGTTCATCACCCACGACCTGTCCGAGGCGCTCAAGCTGGGCGACCGGATCCTGATCATGCGTGACGGCAAGACGGTCCAGTGCGGTACCGGCGACGAGCTCGTGGGCGCCCCGGCCGACGACTACGTGCGCGAGTTCGTCAAGGACGTGCCCCGCGCCGACGTGCTCACCCTGCGCTGGATCATGCGCCCGCCGGCCGACGGCGACGCCCTGGACGGCCCCGAGCTGGGCCCGGACGTCGTGGTGCGCGAGGCGACCCGGGCGGTGCTCGCGGCGGACAAGCCCGTCAAGGTCGTCGAGAACGGCAAGCTGCTCGGCATCGTCGGCGACGAGGAGATCCTCGCCGTGGTCGCCGGACAGGAAGGCGACCTGCGATGACCGTAGTCGTGGAGAAGACCGAGCCGCCAGGGCCACCGGAGAAGACACGGCCCGTCGGGGAGCCGGCCCCGGCCGCAGAACCCCGCAGGATCAGCCGCTCCCTGGTGATCGGCGCGATCCTGGTCGTCTGGCTGCTGCTGTTCGCCGTGCTGCGCGGCAAGCAGACCCTCGCGCTCGCGGCGGCGGACCTGACCGATCTGCACCGGTGGTTCAACGACGTCAACGACTCGATCGGTGCGAACCGCGACTCCAACCCGCTCTTCCTCTACTTCTTCAACGAGATCCGCCTGGTCATCGACAACCTGGTGACGTTCGTGCAGGAGCTGATCTCGCAGCCGTCCGGCGCCCGGCCCGTCCCGCAGATCGGCTGGCTCGGGGTCGTCGGCATCGCGGGCTATGTCTCCTGGGCCTTCGGCAACTGGCGGGTGGCGCTGTTGGCGGTGGCCGGGTTCACCTTCCTCGGGCTGCAGGGCCTGTGGCAGGAGAGCATGGACACCCTGGCGCTGACCCTGTCCGCGGTCTTCGTGGCGCTGCTGTTCGCGATCCCGCTCGGGGTGTGGGCGGGGCTGTCCGACCGCTTCCACCGGATCATGACTCCTTTCCTGGACTTCATGCAGACGATGCCGACGTTCGTCTACCTCGCCCCGCTGACGCTGTTCTTCCTCATCGGCGGAGCCTCCGCCAGCATCGCCACGGTGATCTACGCGGCCCCGCCGGCGATCCGCATCACCGCGCACGCCATCCGGACCGTGCCGGAGACGACGGTGGAGGCGGCCGACTCGCTCGGGGCGACCCGGCGGCAGGCGCTGGTGAAGGTCCTGCTGCCGATGTCCAAACGGACCGTGGTGATGGGCGTCAACCAGACCATCATGGCCGCCCTGGCCATGGTCACCATCGCCGCCCTGATCGACGCCCCGGGCCTCGGCAAGACCGTCGTCCAGGCGCTGCAGTCGCTCGACGTGGGCACGGCCTTCAACGCGGGTCTGTCCATCGTCGTCCTGGCGATCGTCCTCGACCGGGTCACCACCGCGGCCAGCGTGCGCGAGGAGGAAGCCCGGCGCTCCAAGAACCGGTTCCTCGCCTGGCGCCGCCCGCTGCTCGCCGCGGGCGCGGCCGTCACGGCCGTCCTGGTCTTCATGTCGCACACCTATCTGTGGGCGGCCGAGTTCCCCGGTGACGGCGGCGTCGGCAGTTCCATCGCGAGGGCGGCGGACACCACGACGACTTGGGTCCAGGACAACCTGTCGGGCCTCACCAACACTGTCCGCGACCTCATCACCAACGCACTGCTCAACCCCTTCCAGTCGCTGCTCACCGACTCGCCGTGGTGGCTCGTCGGCGCCGTGCTGATCGCGCTCGGCGTCGTGCTCGGCGGCCGCCGGGCCGGAATCACCACGGCGGTGTGCGTGGGGCTGCTGGTCGCCACCGGGATGTGGTCGGACAGCATGACGACGCTGGCCTCGACCGTGGTCGCCACCCTTCTCGTGATGCTGCTGGGCGTCGTGTTCGGCGTGTGGATGGGCCGCAACCGGCTGGTGGACCGCATGCTGCGGCCGAGCCTGGACGCGGCGCAGGTCATGCCGCCGTTCGTCTATCTGGTGCCGTTCCTCGCGCTGTTCGGCGCGACCCGCTTCACGGCCATCGTCGCCGCCGTCGTCTACGCGGCCCCCGTCGCCATCAAGATCATCGCGGACGGGGTGCGGAACGTGCCCACGACCACCGTGGAGGCGGCCACCGCCGCCGGGTGCGACACCTGGCAGATCATCACCAAGGTCCAGCTGCCGATGGCACGCAGCGCCCTGACCCTCGCCACGAACCAGGGCCTGATCTACGTGCTGTCGATGGTTGTGGTGGGCGGCCTGGTAGGCGCGGGCGCCCTCGGCTACGACGTCGTGGCCGGATTCTCGCAGGGCCAACTGTTCGGGAAGGGGCTCGCCGCAGGGCTCGCCATCGTCCTTCTCGGAGTCATGTTCGACCGCATCACTCAGGCCGCGGCGCGGCGAACCAGCGCGTAAGGAGCAACTGACCATGGCAAGGCAAGCAAGACGATGGAGAGTCGGCGCGGCCGGCATAGCGGTGCTCGGTCTCACCCTCACCGCCTGCGGCGGCGCGAAGGTCGGCGACAGTTCCTCGGATGCGGGCGGCTCGGGCAGCTCCGCCAAGTGCGGGGCCTTCAACCTCGCGGTCAACCCGTGGGTCGGCTACGAGGCCAATGCGGCGGTCATCGCCTACGTCGCGCAGAACGACCTCGGCTGCAAGGTCACCAAGAAGGATCTGAAGGAGGAGATCGCCTGGCAGGGCTTCGGGACCGGTGAGGTCGACGCGGTCGTCGAGAACTGGGGTCACGACGACCTGAAGAAGAAGTACATCACCGGCCAGAAGACCGCCGTGGACGCCGGTGCGACCGGAAACGAAGGCCTGATCGGCTGGTACGTGCCGCCGTGGCTGGCCAAGGAGCACCCGGACATCACCGACTGGAAGAACCTCAACAAATACGCGGCCGAGTTCAAGACGTCCGAGTCCGGCGGCAAGGGCCAGCTCCTCGACGGCGACCCGTCGTACGTCACCAACGACGAGGCGCTGGTCAAGAACCTGAAGCTGGGCTACAAGGTCGTGTACGCCGGCAGCGAGACGGCGCTCATCCAGTCCTTCCGCAAGGCCGAGAAGAACAAGGAATGGGTGATCGGCTACTTCTACGAGCCGCAGTGGTTCATGTCCGAGGTGCCGCTGGTGAAGGTCAAGCTGCCCGACTACAAGGAGGGCTGCGACGCCGACGCCGAGAAGGTCGCCTGCGACTACCCGGTCTACAAGCTGGACAAGATCGTGGCCAAGAAGTTCGCCGAGTCGGGCAGCCCCGCCTATGACCTGGTGAAGAAGTTCAACTGGACGAACGACGACCAGAACGTCGTGGCCAAGTACATCGCGGTCGACAAGATGACCCCCGAGGCCGCGGCGAAGAAGTGGGTCGACGCCAACCGCGCCAAGGTGGACGCCTGGATCAAGTAGCGGCGCAGACCGGGCGAGGGAAGCCGGTCGGGCCATGCCCGGTGGGCGGCGTGCGCGGGATGCGCGCCGCCCACCGGGCATCGCCGTGTCCTGGGCCTGTCGTCCCCCTGTTTTCCGAGGTCTCGGGACCCTTGACACCCACCTGCGCGGAAGGCACATTGAGTTGCGCAACCTGAACCGCGTTGCGTAAACAGCAACTCGATCGGCTCGGCTGATCAACAGACCGGAGGTGCGGCGATGGCGGGACCCCGAGTGGTCATCATCGGAGCGGGAGTCGTGGGAGCGGCTCTCGCGGACGAGATCTCCGCGCGAGGCTGGACCGAGGTGACCGTGGTCGACCAGGGCCCGCTGCCCGCCACCGGAGGCTCCACCTCACACGCCCCCGGACTGGTCTTCCAGACCAACTCCTCCAAGACGATGACCGAGCTGGCCCAGTACACCGTCGAGAAGTTCTGCTCCCTCGACGTGGACGGCAAGCCCTGCTTCCTCCAGGTCGGCGGCCTCGAAGTGGCCACCACTCCCGAGCGCCTGACCGAACTGCGGCGCCGCCACGGCTGGATCACCGCCTGGGGCATCGAGGCCCGCCTGCTCACCGCGGACGAATGCCTCGAGCAGCACCCGCTGGTCAACCCCGACAAGATCCTCGGCGGCCTCCTCGTGCCCACCGACGGCCTAGCCAAGGCCGTCCTCGCCGTCGAGGCCCAGATCCGCCGGGCCACCGAGCGCGGCGTGACCTTCCTGCCCCGCCACGAGGTCCTCGACGTCCTGAAGGCGGACGGCGAGGTCACCGGCGTCCTGACCGACCAGGGTGAGATCCCGGCGGACATCGTCGTGTGCTGTGCCGGCATCTGGGGCCCGAAGATCGCCCGCATGGCCGGGATGAACCTCCCGCTCACCCCGCTCGCCCACCAACTCGCCTGGACCGGCCCGATCCCGGCCCTCGCCGGTCAGACCGAGGAGGCGATTCGGCCGATCCTGCGCCACCAGGACGCCGACCTCTACTACCGCGACCGTTTCGACGGCATCGGCATCGGCTACTACGGCCACCGCCCGATGCCCATCACCGCCGACGAGATTCTCTCCGTGGACGAGGCCGACGACATGCCGTCGATCCTGAAGTTCACCGAGGACGACTTCGCGGACGCCTGGACCGAGACCCAGGCGCTCCTTCCCGCCACGAAGGAGGCGGACATCGAGGAGGGCATCAACGGCCTGTTCTCCTTCACCACCGACAACTTCCCCCTCCTCGGCGAGTCACGGGACGTCAAGGGCTTCTGGGTCGCCGAGGCGGTCTGGGTCACCCACTCCGCCGGCGTGGGACGCGCCATGGCCGAATGGCTGGTGGACGGCTACTGCTCCTCCTTCGACCTGCACGAGTGCGATCTCAACCGCTTCGAGCCGCACCAGCTCTCCCCGGAGTACGTCCTGGCCCGCGACTGCCAGAACTTCGTCGAGGTCTACGACATCCTCCACCCCCTCCAGCCGTCCGGGGACCCGCGCCCGATCCGCACCAGCCCCTTCCACGCCCGCCAGCAGGAGCACGGCGCCTTCTTCCTGGAGGCGAACGGCTGGGAGCGCCCGCAGTGGTACGAGGCCAACGCCCCCCTCGTGGACGGCCGCAGCATCCCGACCCCGGGCGACTGGGCCGCGCGGTTCTGGTCGCCGATCGTCGGCGCCGAGGCCCAGGCCACCCGCGAGACCGTCGCGATGTACGACATGACGGCTCTCAAGCGCCTGGAGGTGAGCGGCCCCGGCGCCGCCGACCTCCTGGAGCGCCTGTGCACCGGCAAGGTCGCCAAATCCGTCGGCTCGGTGACCTACACCCTCTTCCTCGACCACGACGGCGGCATCCGCAGCGACGTCACCGTCGCCCGGCTGGCCCGCGACACCTTCCAGATCGGCGCCAACGGCAACCTCGACCTGGACTGGATCACCCGCCACCTCCCCGCCGACGGCACCGTCCAGGTCCGCGACATCACCCCCGGCACCTGCTGCATCGGCCTGTGGGGGCCGCTCGCCCGCAAGGTCCTGCAGCCGCTCACCGACACCGACTTCTCGAACGACGGCCTGAAGTACTTCCGCGCCAAGCCCGCCTACATCGGCTCGGTGCCCGTCACCGCCATGCGCCTGAGCTACGTCGGGGAACTCGGCTGGGAGATCTACACCACCGCCGACCAGGGCCAGAAGCTCTGGGACACCCTGTGGGAGGCGGCCCGGCCCCTCGGCGGCGTCATCGCAGGACGCGGCGCCTTCAACAGCCTGCGCCTGGAGAAGGGCTACCGCTCCTTCGGCACCGACATGACCTACGAGCACGACCCCTACGAGGCCGGCGTCGGCTTCGCCGTCAAGCTCGACAAGGACGACTTCATCGGAAAGCCCGCACTGCTGCGCCGCAAGGAGAACGTCCGGCGCAAGCTGTCCTGCCTCGTGATCGACGACCCCCGGTCGGTCGTCCTGGGCAAGGAACCGGTCTTCGACGGCGACCGGCCGGTCGGCTACGTCACCAGCGCCGCCTACGGCTACACCATCGGCAAGGGCATCGCCTACGCCTGGCTCCCGACGGAGCTCACGGCTCCCGGGACCGTGCTGCACATCGGCTACTTCGACCAGCGCGTCGAGGCGGTCGTCACCGAGGAGCCCCTGTTCGACCCCACCATGTCCCGCCTCCGTGGCTGATCCCGGCCACGACCGAAGAGGGAAGGAACACCGCCGGTGAACGCACAGCTGCTCGACGGCAAGGCCACCGCCGCCGACATCCGCCGCGAACTCACGGAGCGCGTGGCCAAGTTGACCGCCACCGGCGGCCGCCCGCCGGGGCTCGGCACGGTCCTGGTCGGCGACGACCCCGGCAGCCGCGCCTACGTCGGCGGCAAGCACCGCGACTGCGCTCAGGTCGGCATCGCCTCCATCCGCCGCGACCTGCCCGCCGACGCCACCCAGCAGCAGGTCGAGGACGTGATCGACGAGCTGAACGCCGACCCGGCCTGCACCGGCTACATCGTCCAGCTCCCGCTGCCACGCCACCTCGACGCCAACGCCGTGCTGGAACGCATGGACCCGGCCAAGGACGCCGACGGACTGCACCCCGTCAACCTCGGCCGGCTCACCCTCGGCGTCGACGCCCCGCTGCCGTGCACCCCGCGCGGCATCGTCGAACTCCTCCGCCGCCACGGGGTACCGATCGCCGGCGCCCGGGTCTGCGTGGTCGGCCGGGGCATCACGGTCGGCCGCCCCATCGGCCTGCTGCTCACCCGCCGCTCCGAGAACGCCACCGTGACCCTGTGCCACACCGGCACCAAGGGCCTGGCCTGGCACACCCGCGAGGCCGACATCGTCATCGCCGCGGCCGGTTCGCCAGGGCTGATCACCAAGGACATGCTGCGCACCGGCGCGGCCGTCCTGGACGTCGGCATCACCCGCACCGACCAGGGCCTGGTCGGTGACATCCACCCGGACGCCGCCCAGGTCGCCGGCTGGATCGCGCCGATGCCCGGCGGGGTGGGCCCCATGACCCGCGCGATGTTGCTGGCCAACGTCGTCGAGGCCGCCGAGAGGAACGCCACCGCCCTATGAACGCGCACGTCCCCCAGCACCCGCAGTATCCGTACCTTTCGGAAGACGGAGACGTCCGATGAGCCCCCGCACCCCCGGCGCAGAACTCCCCGAGCACCCTGACTGGCTGTGGCGTGACCCCGAGCCCAGGAAGTCGTACGACGTAGTGATCGTCGGCGGCGGCGGACACGGCCTGGCCACCGCCCACTATCTGGCGAAGAACCACGGCATCACCAATGTCGCGGTGCTGGAGAAGGGCTGGCTCGGCGGCGGCAACATGGCCCGCAACACCACGATCATCCGCTCCAACTACCTGTGGGACGAGAGCGCCGGCATCTACGAGCACGCCCTTAAGCTCTGGGAGGGACTGGAGGAGGAGCTCGACTACCCGATCCTCTTCTCCCAGCGCGGTGTGCTGAACCTCGCGCACAGCCTCCAGGACGTCCGCGACAGCGTCCGCCGCGTGGAGGCCAACCGCCTCAACGGGGTGGACGCGGAGTGGCTCGACGCCGACGGCGTCAAGGAAGTCTGCCCGATCGTCAACATCTCGCAGGACGTGCGCTACCCGGTGCTGGGCGCCACCTACCAGCCGCGCGCCGGCATCGCCAAGCACGACCACGTGGCCTGGGGCCTGGCCCGCTCCGCCGACGCGGCCGGCATCGACATCATCCAGAACTGCGAGGTCACCGGCCTCGACGTGGTCGACAACCGCGTCGTCGGCGTCCGGACCACACGGGGCCGCATCGCGGCCGGCAAGGTCGCGCTCTGCTCGGCGGGCCACACCTCGGTCCTCGCCGCCATGGCGGGCATCCAGCTCCCCGTCCAGTCCCATCCGCTGCAGGCCCTGGTCTCCGAGCTCCTGGAGCCGGTGCACCCGACGGTCGTGATGTCCAACGCCGTCCATGTGTACGTCAGCCAGGCGCACAAGGGCGAGCTGGTGATGGGCGCGGGCATCGACGCGTACAACTCGTACACCCAGCGCGGCGCGTTCCACATCATCGAGGAGCAGATGGCCGCGGCCCTGGAGCTCTTCCCGATCTTCGCCCGCGCGCACGTCCTGCGCACCTGGGGCGGCATCGTCGACGTCAGCCCCGACGCCTCGCCGATCATCGGGCTCAGCCCCGTCGACAACCTCTACCTCAACTGCGGCTGGGGAACGGGCGGTTTCAAGGCCACCCCGGGCGTCGGCTGGGTCTACGCTCACACCATCGCCCACGACACCCCGCACGCCCTCAACGCCCCCTTCTCGCTCGACCGTTTCACCACCGGCGCGCTCGTCGACGAGCACGGCGCGGCCGCGGTGGCCCACTAGGGAGCCCAACCATGCTGCTCATCCCCTGCCCGTGGTGCGGGCCCCGCGACGAGGCCGAGTTCCACTACGGTGGCCAGGCCCACGTGGCCTACCCCGAGACCCCCTCCGCCCTCCATGACGAGGAGTGGGCCCGCTACCTCTTCTTCCGCGACAACACCAAGGGCCCCTTCGCCGAGCGCTGGAGCCACGCGGCGGGCTGCCGCCGCTGGTTCAACGCGGTCCGCGATACCTCGACGAACGAGATCCTGTCGGTGTACCGCTCGGGCGAGGACCGCCCGGAAACCCCGGAACCGAGGCCGGCGATCTCGGCTGCGCCTCTTGACGCCGGTCGGGATGTCCTAGCCCGTACGGGGGTCCCCCCTCTGGGGGAGCTTGAGGGCGAGGCCGTTCAGGCCGAAGGGGGGGCCTGGGGCGCAGCCCGCACGGACGGGACGTGCAGGAGCGGAGGCGAGACGACCCAGCCGTACCGTCACCCCACCCGAGGCCGCATCGACCGCGACACCCTCCTCACCTTCACCTTCGACGGCACGGAGTACCAGGGCCACCGAGGCGACACCCTCGCCTCCGCCCTCCTCGCCAACGGCGTCATCCAGGCGGGCACCAGCATCAAGCTCGGCCGCCCCCGAGGCGTCTTCTCCGCCGGCGTCGAGGAACCCAACGCCGTCATCCAGATCGAGGCCCCGTTCCCCGAGCCGATGCTCCCCGCGACCACCGTCGAGCTCTACGACGGCCTGGTCGCCACCAGCCTCCCCGGCCAGGGCCGCCTCGCCAACGAACCCGACCCGGCCCGCTACGACGCCGTGCACGCGCACTGCGACCTCCTGGTCGTGGGCGCGGGCCCGGCAGGCCTCGCCGCCGCAGCGGCGGCGGCGAACAGCGGCGCCCGCGTCATCCTCGCCGACGACCAGCCGGAGCTCGGCGGCAGCCTCCTCGGCACCGCCGAACACCTCGACTGGGTGGGGGAGACCGCCGACCTGCTCGACGCCGCCCCGGAGGTCCGGGTCCTGCGCCGTACGACCGTCTTCGGCTACTACGACGACAACCACCTCCTCGCCGTGGAGCGCCGCACCAACCACCTCGGCGGCGCGGCCCCCGAGAACGTCTCCCGGGAACGCGTCTGGCGCATCCGCGCCCGCCGCGTCGTCCTCGCCACCGGCGCCCACGAACGCTCGCTGGCCTTCGCGGACAACGACCGCCCCGGCGTGATGCTGGCCTCCTCGGCGCGCACCCACGTCAACCGCCACGGGGCCCTGCCCGGCCGCCACGCGGTCGTGTTCACCACCAACGACAGTGCCTACGCGGCGTCCCTGGACCTCGCCTCGGCAGGCCTGGCCGTCGCGGCGATCGTCGACACCCGCCCCGAACCGGGGGAGTGGGCCGAGCGCGCCACGGCCGCCGGCATCGAGGTCCTGGCGGGGCACGCCGTCACCGGCACGCAGGGCGGGTCCCGCCTCACCGCCGTGACCGTCGCCCCGTACGGCGAGTCCGCCGGGCGGCGGGAGTTCGCCGCCGACCTGCTGCTGGTCTCGGGCGGCTGGAACCCTGCGGCGCACCTGTTCAGCCAGTCCGGCGGCAAGCTGCGCCACGACGAGACGCTGGGCTCCTTCGTGCCCGACACCGGTCGCCAGGCCGTCGAGGTGGTGGGCAGCGCGAGCGGTGTCCTCGACCCGGCCGCCGTCCTCGCCCAGGGCGCCGCCGCCGGCGCCCGCGCGATCGAGGCCGAGGGGTACACGCCCCTGGAGCCGCGCCTCCCCGCCGTGGCGGCGCAGCCGCGGCCGACACCGGCGATGCATGTGTACGTCGTCCCGGGCGAGTCGGACGCTCCCCGGTTCGTCGACCTCCAGCGTGACGTCACGGTGGCCGATCTGGCCCGCGCGACCGGCGCCGGTCTGCGCTCGGTGGAGCACACCAAGCGGTACACCACGGCTGGCACCGCCAACGATCAGGGCAAGACCTCGGGTGTGCTGGCGAGCGGGGCCGTCGCCGAACTGCTCGGCGTGGACGTCTCGGCCCTCGGCACGACCACCTTCCGCCCGCCGTACACCCCGGTCTCGTTCGCCGCCCTCGCGGGCCGCGACCGGGGCGTGCTGAGCGACCCGGTCCGCACGACCGCGCTCCACGAGTGGCATGTCGGGCACGGGGCGCTGTTCGAGAACGTCGGCCAGTGGAAGCGTCCCTGGTACTACCCGCAGGACGGCGAGGACATGGAGGCCGCGGTGCTGCGCGAGTGCGCCGCGACCCGCGAGGGCGTGGGCTTCATGGACGCCTCCACCCTCGGCAAGATCGACGTGCAGGGCCCGGACGCCGGTGTCTTCCTCGACCGGCTCTACACCAACATGATGAGCACCCTGAAGGTCGGCATGATCCGCTACGGCGTCATGTGCCGCCCCGACGGCATGGTCTTCGACGACGGCACGGTCATCCGGGTCGACCGGGACCGCTTCCTGGTCACCACGACGACCGGCAACGCGGCCGCCGTGCTCGACTGGATGGAGGAGTGGCTCCAGACGGAGTGGCCCGAACTCAAAGTCCACTGCACCTCTGTGACCGAACAGTGGGCCACGGTCGCCCTGGTCGGTCCGAGGTCTCGTGAGGTGCTCGGCTCCCTCGCACCGGGGCTCGCCGTCGCCAACGAGGACTTCCCGTTCATGGCCTGGCGCGAGACGACCGTCGCGGGCATCGAGGCCCGGGTCTGCCGGATCAGCTTCTCCGGTGAACTGGCCTACGAGATCAACGTGTCGCCGTGGGAGGCCCTCGCCCTGTGGGAGGCCCTGTACGAGGCCGGCGCCCCGTACGGCATCACCCCGTACGGCACCGAGACCATGCACGTCCTGCGCGCCGAGAAGGGCTACCCGATCATCGGCCAGGACACCGACGGCACGGTCACCCCGCAGGACCTCGGCATGAGCTGGGCGGTCTCCAAGAAGAAGCCCGACTTCATCGGCAAGCGGTCCTACACCCGCCCCGACACCGTCCGACCCGACCGCAAGCACCTGGTCGGTCTGCTTCCCGAGGACCCGGCCGCCTTCCTCCCCGAGGGCACCCATCTGGTCGCCGACAGTGTGCTGCCGGCCCCGCCCGTCCCGATGCTCGGCCATGTCACCTCCAGCTACCGCAGCGCCGCCCTCGGCCGGACCTTCGCGCTCGCCCTGGTCAAGGGCGGCCGGGACCGCATCGGCGAGCGGCTGTACGCCCCCGTGGGCGACCGACTGGTCCCCGTGACCGTCGCGAGCCCCGTCCTCTACGACCCCGAGGGAGCCCGCCGCGATGGCTGACACCGCCCTGACCTCCCGGCCCCGCAGCCCGCTGTCCCAGGCCGCCGATCGTCTGGCCACCGCCACCCGGGACAGCGGGGGCACGATCCGGCTGGCCGAACTCCCCTTCCTCACCCAGCTCGACGTGCGTCTCGACGCGAAAGGGGCGGCGGCCGACGCCGTCGGCCTCGCGCTGGGGCTCCAGCTTCCCCTGGAGCCCGACACCGTCGTCCGCGCGGGGGAGCTGACCGCGCTGTGGCTCGGCCCCGACGAGTGGCTGCTCGTGGGGCCGCCGGGCGGCGAGCGCGAACTGGAGAGCCGGATCCGGGAGGCCGCGGGAGAGGAGCCGGTCTCGGTCACCGACGTCTCCGCGCAGCGCACCACGGTCCTCGTCGCCGGCGCGGGAGCCCGTGGCCTGCTGGCTCATGGCTGCTCGCTGGACCTGCATCCGAGGGCCTTCGGTTCCGGCCGCTGCGCCCAGACGACCCTGGGTCGCACCCAGGTCGTCCTGGTGGCGCGCGAGGAGCCCAGCGCCGGTTTCTGGGTCCTGGTCCGTTCGTCGTTCGCCGGGTATCTGGCGGACTGGCTGCTCGACGCGGCGACGGAGTACGTCTGAGTCACCCCGGCGGGGGCGATCCCGTCACCCCCGCGGGAGCTCCGGTGAGGGGCTCCCGCGGGGCTGTGTGCGGCAGGGAGGCGACCACGTCCTGCCCGCGCCGTCCTGTCAGCGCGTCGAAAGTCGGACACCAGTGATCGTCACGGCCCCCGTCACCGGCAGACCCTCGTATCCGGGCACGCCGGATCGGCATCCGCACGGGCTTCCCCGGCCCGGCCGGACGCTGGTCATGGGCGTCGTCAATGTCACGCCGGACTCGTTCTCCGATGGCGGGCTGTCGTTCGCCGGGCACGCTGCCGTGGCGCACGGGCTCGCCCTGCTGGAGCAGGGTGCGGACATCGTGGACGTCGGCGGTGAGTCGACCCGCCCCGGCGCGGTGCGCCCACCGGTCGAGGAGGAGCTGCGACGGGTGCTGCCCGTCGTCCGGGTGCTCGCGGCGGAGGGCGCGGTCGTCAGCGTCGACACCATGCGGGCCGAGGTCGCAGCCCGCGCCCTGGAGGCGGGCGCACGGCTGGTAAACGACGTCTCGGGGGGCCTCGCCGATCCCGGGATGCTGCCCCTGATGGCGCGGGCGGGCGTGCCGTACGTGCTGATGCACTGGCGTGGCCACTCCGCCGGAATGCAGGCGAACGCCGTCTACGGCGACGTGGTCGACGAGGTGCTCGGCGAAGTGCGGCTGCGGATCGACGCCGCCCTGGAGGCGGGCGTCCCGCCCGGATCGCTGATCGTCGATCCCGGACTGGGCTTCGCCAAGGCGCCCGAGCACAACTGGGAGCTGCTGGGCCGTCTCGGGGAGTTCCGCGCGCTGGGTCGTCCCGTCCTGCTGGGGGCGTCCCGCAAGGCGTTCCTGGGGCGTCTGTTGGCCGACCGGACGACCGGGGAACCGCGTCCGGCGCGGGACCGTGACGCCGCGACCACCGCCGTGTCCGTGCTCGGCGCCGCACAGGGCGTCTGGTGCCTGCGGGTGCACGACGTCGCCTCGACGCTGGACGCGGTGCGGGTGACGGCCCGTTGGGGCGTCGAGGCGACGGCGGCGCGGGTGCCGCTGGGCTGAGCGTCCTTTCGTGGGCGGTCAGCCCAGATGGCCCATCCTGCGGCTGATCTCCTCGGCCCCCTGCGTCAGCACGGGCGCGAGTTCGCGCATGCGTTCCTCGGTGAAGCGGTAGGCCGGGCCGGAGGCGCTGAGCGCGGCGATGACCTCGCCCTCGCGGGAGCGGATCGGGGCCGCCATCGCGTGCAGCCCGAGCTCCAGCTCCTCCAGCGTCACCGCGTAGCCGAGCTCGCGTGCCTCGGTGAGGTCCTTCTCCAGCTTCGTCCTGGCGGTCAGGGTGTGCGGTGTCAGCTTGCGCAGTCCGGACGCCTCCAGCACCTCGGCGCGCCGCCGCTCCGACAGGTGGGCCAGCAGGATCTTGCCGCTGGAGGTGGCGTGCACGGGGGTGAGCTGGCCGACCCAGTTGTGGGTACCGACCGCGCCCGGCCCGCGTACCTGGTGGAGGTTGACCGCGTAGTGCTCCTGGAGCACCGCGATGTTGACGGTCTCGCCGATCTCCTCACTGAGCCGCTCGCAGACCTGTCGGCCCTGCTGGGTGATGTCGAGTCTGCCCGTGACGGCGCCGGCGAGCCGCACGATGCCGAAGCCGAGCCGGTACTTGCCCCGCTCGACGCTCTGCTCGACCAGCCCGCGTGCTTCCAGCGCTCCGAGGAGGCGGAAGGCGGTCGACTTGTGGACGTCGATCTCGGCGGCGACCTCACTGACACCGGCCTCGCCGCGCCGGGCGAGAATCTCCAGAACGCTGACGGCGCGGTCGACGGACTGCACACCGTTCACCGAGCCCGTTGTTGCGCCCTCTGCGGCGTGGTTGCTCATGGTGCAACTATACGCAGTCTCACCGAGGTCCCGAGGGGTTCGCGGTGCAGGGCGGCCCTGGCTGGAACCGGTCGCCCGCATGGTCGCACGGCCGCTCCCGTCAGGGGAAGACCGCGGCGCCGAACGGGAGCGGGCAAGTGGGCGAGGGCGACCTCTTGACAGTGAGTGCCCGCAAGGAGACAGTTTGCTCATCGTTGCTCATAGCGATGTCGGTTGCGCTATATAAAACTCTGGCCGGCGGCTCGGCCGCAGGATCCTTACGGGGGCCGACGAAGACACTCCCGCCCCCCACCTCGCCGACGGCTCTCGGGGAGCGATCGGCGTCCTCCCGCCATCCCGCACATCCGGCCGAAGCACGGATTCGGCCGCACCTCGACGAGGAGATCGACCGTGACACACGAGGTACGCGCCGTCGTCGCCCGCAAGAAGGGCGCCCCGGTCTCGGTGGAGACCGTCCTGGTGCCGGACCCCGGCCCAGGAGAAGCGCTGGTGCGCGTGCAGGCCTGCGGCGTCTGCCACACCGACCTGCACTACCGGGAGGGCGGGATCAACGACACGTTCCCGTTCCTGCTCGGCCACGAGGCCGCGGGCGTGGCGGAGTCGGTCGGCGAGGGCGTCACCGACGTCGCCCCCGGCGACTTCGTCATCCTCAACTGGCGCGCCGTCTGCGGTACCTGCAGGGCATGCCGCAGGGGCAGGCCCTGGTACTGCTTCGCCACGCACAACGCCACCCAGCCGATGACCCTGGCCGACGGCACCCCGCTCTCCCCGGCCCTCGGCATCGGCGCCTTCGCCGAGAAGACCCTGGTCGCCGCCGGACAGTGCACCAAGGTGGACTCCATGGCCGCGCCCGCCGCCGCCGGCCTCCTCGGCTGTGGTGTGATGGCCGGGTTCGGCGCCGCGGTCAACACCGGCGGCGTGGGACGCGGCGACTCCCTCGCGGTGATCGGCTGCGGCGGGGTGGGCATGGCCGCGATCGCGGGCGCCAAGGTCGCCGGCGCCGGCCGCATCATCGCCGTCGACGTGGACGAGCGGAAGCTGAAGTGGGCCGAGCGGTTCGGCGCCACCGACACCGTCGACTCCTCCAGGACCGACGCCGTCGAGGCGATCCGTGAACTCACCGGCGGCTTCGGCGCCGACGTCGTCGTGGACGCGGTGGGCCGCCCCGAGACCTTCAGGCAGGCCTTCTACGCTCGCGACCTGGCCGGTACCGCCGTCCTGGTGGGCGTCCCCACGCCGGAGCTGACCCTCGACCTGCCCCTGCTCGACGTTTTCGGGCGCGGCGGCGCGCTGAAGTCCTCCTGGTACGGCGACTGCCTGCCCTCCCGCGACTTCCCCGCCCTGATCGACCTCTACCTCCAGGGCCGCTTCGCCCTCGGTGAGTTCGTCACCGAGACCATCGGCCTGGACGACGTGGAGGCCGCGTTCGCCAAGATGCACCACGGCGACGTCCTGCGTTCGGTGGTGGTCCTGTGACCGCCCGCATCGAGCGCATCGTCACCTCCGGCACCTTCGAACTGGACGGCGGCGCCTGGGAGGTCGACAACAACGTCTGGCTGATCGGCGACGACGAGGAGGTCCTCGTCGTCGACGCCGCACACGACGCGGACGCCATCACGGCCGCCGTCGGTGACCGCCGCCTGGTCGCCGTCGTGTGCACCCACGCCCACAACGACCACGTCAATGCCGCCCCGGCCCTGGCCGCTCGCCACGGGGCGCCCATCCTGCTCCACCCCGCCGACACGGTGCTGTGGAAGATGGCGCACGGCGAGGGGGCGCCCGACTTCCGGGAACTGGTCGCGGGCGAGACCCTGACCGTCGCAGGCGTCGAGCTGACGGTGCTCCACACCCCCGGCCACTCGCCCGGCGCGGTCTGCCTCCACGCGCCCGAACTGAACGCCCTGTTCTCCGGCGACACCCTTTTCCAGGGCGGCCCCGGAGCCACCGGCCGCTCCTTCTCGGACTTCGGCACCATCATCGCCTCCGTCCGGGACCGGCTGCTCACGCTCCCCGCCGCCACGACCGTCCACACCGGTCATGGCGACACCACCTCGATCGGGGCCGAGGCGCCCCACCTCGCCGACTGGATCGCCCGCGGCCACTGAACCGCCCGCCACCGCATCACGAATTCCCCGAAGGTGACTCGATGACCCTCACGAACCTGCCCCCCAGCCTCATCCCCACGCTGGCCGGCGAGTACTACACGGACCCCGGAGTCTTCGCCCAGGAGCAGGAGCGGGTCTTCGAAGCCATGTGGTTCTGCGTGACCCGCGCTTCCGAGCTGGCCAAACCCGGCGCCTTCCGCACGTACCAGGTCGGACGTGAGAGCGTCCTCGTCTCCCGCTCCCGGGACGGGTCGGTCAAGGCCTTCCTCAACATCTGCCGGCACCGCGGGGCCAAGCTCTGCACCGAGGAGTCGGGCGAGGTGAAGCGGGCCTTCCAGTGTCCGTACCACGCCTGGACGTACGGCCTGGACGGCAAGCTGGTCGCCGCGCCGAACCTGACCTCGATGCCGGACATCGACCGGACCGAGTACGGCCTGATCAACGTCCATGTGCGGGAGTGGCTCGGCTATGTGTGGGTGTGCCTCGCCGACGAGCCGCCGTCTTTCGAGGCGGACGTCCTGGGCGCGGTCGTCGAGCGCCTGGGCGACGTCGAGTCGATCGAGCGGTACGACATCGACAATCTGTCCGTCGGTCGTCGGATCACGTACGACGTGAAGGCGAACTGGAAGCTCATCATCGAGAACTTCATGGAGTGCTACCACTGCGCCACGATCCACCCGGAACTGACCGAGGTCCTGCCGGAGTTCGCCGACGGCTACGCGGCCCAGTACTACGTGGGCCACGGCGCGGAGTTCGGTGAGGAGGTGCGGGGGTTCACGGTCGACGGCTCGGAGGGTCTGGACCGTATTCCGGGGGTGGCCGAGGACCAGGACCGTCGTTACTACGCGATCACCGTGCGGCCGCAGGTGTTCATCAACCTCGTCCCCGACCATGTGATCTTCCACCGGATGTACCCGATGGCGGCCGACCGCACGATCGTCGAGTGCGACTGGCTGTATCTGCCGCACGTCGTGGAAAGCGGCAAGGACGTGGAGCGCTCGGTGGAGCTGTTCCACCGGGTGAACCAGCAGGACTTCGACGCCTGTGAGCGCACCCAGCCGGCGATGAGCTCGAAAGCGTACGCCAAGGGCGGTGTGCTGGTGCCCAGCGAGCACCACATCGGCGAGTTCCACACCTGGCTCCAGAACAAGCTCGACGTCGGACCCGCGCACTGACCCGGTCCCGTCTCCCGAACTCCCGTCCACCTGCCGCTCCGGTCCCTCCGGCAGGTGGGCGGGCCCGGGCTGGGTCGTTGTGTTCCCCGCAACCCCTGTCGCCATGAGGAACAGATCAGTGGTCCGCCCCCTTGACACTCCCGAATTCCACCGAAACCATGTTGCACATAACGCGTGTCGTTGTGCCATGTGAGACACCCCTTCGTCTGGAGCCCGCATGAGGAGCATCACCGTCGTCGGTGCGTCACTGGCGGGCCTGAGCACGGTCCGCGCGCTGCGCGCAGAAGGCTACGACGGCGAGATCGTCGTCGTGGGGGAGGAGCGCCACACCCCCTACGACCGCCCTCCGCTGTCCAAGGACTTCCTCAAGGGCGACATCGACGCCGACGCGCTCGTCCCCGCCGCCGCGGTCGCCGTGTCCTGAGCGCCCGCTCGTGACGTCCCCGCTCTCCCTCCTCCCTCCGGAACCCGCACAGGAGACCGCTGATGACCCTGCTCAACCAGTCCCTGCACGACCTCGACCCCGAGGTCGCCGCCGCCGTCGACGCCGAGCTGAACCGCCAGCAGTCCACCCTGGAGATGATCGCCTCGGAGAACTTCGCTCCGGTGGCCGTCATGGAGGCCCAGGGCACGGTGCTGACCAACAAGTACGCCGAGGGCTACCCCGGCCGCCGCTACTACGGCGGCTGCGAGCACGTCGACGTCACCGAACAGATCGCGATCGACCGGGTCAAGGACCTCTTCGGCGCCGAGTACGCCAACGTCCAGCCGCACTCCGGCGCCTCAGCGAACCAAGCCGCGCTGTTCGCCCTGGCCCAGCCCGGCGACACCATCCTCGGCCTGGATCTGGCCCACGGCGGCCACCTCACCCACGGCATGCGCATCAATTTCTCCGGCAAGCAGTTCAACGTCGTTCCCTACCACGTCGACGACGCCGGCCTCGTCGACATGGACGAGGTCGAGCAGCTCGCCAAGGAGCACCGCCCGAAGGTGATCATCGCGGGCTGGTCCGCCTACCCGCGTCAGCTGGACTTCGCCGCCTTCCGCCGGATCGCCGACGAGGTCGAGGCCTACCTGTGGGTGGACATGGCCCACTTCGCCGGGCTGGTCGCGGCCGGGCTGCACCCCAACCCGGTCGAGTACGCGGACGTGGTCACCTCCACCACCCACAAGACCCTCGGCGGCCCCCGCGGCGGCATCATCCTCGCCCGGAGCAAGGAGTTCGCGAAGAAGCTCAACTCGTCGGTGTTCCCGGGCTTCCAGGGCGGCCCGCTCGAACACGTCATCGCAGCCAAGGCGGTCTCCTTCAAGGTCGCGGCGAGCGAGGAGTTCAAGGAGCGCCAAAGGCGCACCGTCGAGGGCGCGAGGATCCTCGCCGAGCGGCTGACGACGCCCGACGCCCGTGAGGCCGGCGTCGACGTGCTGTCCGGCGGCACGGACGTGCACCTGATCCTGGTCGACCTGCGCAACTCCGCACTGGACGGACAGCAGGCCGAGGACCGCCTCCACGAGGTCGGCATCACCGTCAACCGCAACGCCGTCCCCAACGACCCCCGCCCGCCGATGGTCACCTCCGGCCTGCGCATCGGCACCCCCGCCCTGGCCACCCGCGGCTTCACCGCCGAGGACTTCACCGAGGTCGCCGACGTCATCGCCGAAGCCCTCAAGCCGTCCTACGACGGCGAAGCCCTCAAGAACCGGGTCAAGGCCCTCGCCGACAAGCACCCGCTCTACCCCGGGCTGTAACCGACAACCTCCCGCAGGGGGCATGCCGTCACCGACGGGAACGCCCCCTTCAACTCCACGGAGCGTGGCGTGGCAATCAGCGTCTTCGACCTGTTCTCGATCGGCATCGGCCCGTCCAGCTCGCACACCGTGGGTCCGATGCGCGCCGCCGGGATGTTCGTCAGGCGGTTGAAGCAGGACGGGATGCTGGCCCAGACCGCCGCCGTACGGGCGGAGTTGTTCGGTTCCCTCGGTGCCACCGGCCATGGCCACGGCACCCCCAAGGCGGTGCTGCTCGGCCTGGAGGGCAACGAGCCGCACACGGTCGACATCGTCCGGGCCGACCTGGACGTCGAGCGGGTCCACGCCACCGGGCGCCTACGGCTGCTCGGCGCGGAGATCGGACCCGCCCACGAGGTCGCCTTCGACGCCTCGACCCAACTGGTGCTGCACCGCAGGCGGTCACTGCCGTACCACGCCAACGGCATGATCCTCTTCGCGTACGACGCCGAGGGCGTCCCCTTGCTGGAGAAGACGTACTACTCGGTGGGCGGTGGCTTCGTCGTCGACGAGGAGGCCGCGGGCGCGGACCGCATCAAGCTCGACGACACCGTACTGCCCCATCCGTTCAGCACCGGGGACGAACTGCTGCGGCTCGCCCGGGAGACCGGGCTGTCGATCTCCGCGCTGATGCTGGAGAACGAGCGGGCCTGGCGCACCGAGGCGGAGATCCGCGCGGGCCTGCTGGAGATCTGGCGCGTCATGGAGGCCTGCATCTCCCGGGGGTTGGGCCGCGAGGGCATCCTCCCCGGCGGTCTCAAGGTCCGTCGCCGGGCCGCGGCGGCCGCCCGCGCCCTGCGCAGCGAGGGGGACCCGTTGCCCCGCGCCATGGAGTGGATCACGCTGTATGCGATGGCCGTCAATGAGGAGAACGCCGCCGGGGGCCGGGTCGTCACCGCGCCGACCAACGGCGCGGCCGGCATCATCCCGGCCGTCCTCCACTACTTCCTGGAGTTCGTGCCGGGCGCCGACGAGGATGGCATCGTCCGCTTCCTGCTGGCCGCCGGCGCCATCGGACTGCTCTTCAAGGAGAACGCCTCCATCTCCGGCGCCGAGGTCGGCTGTCAGGGCGAGGTCGGCTCCGCCTGCTCCATGGCCGCCGGAGGTCTCGCCGAGGTCATGGGCGGCAGCCCCGAGCAGGTCGAGAACGCCGCCGAGATCGGCATGGAACACAACCTCGGCCTCACCTGCGACCCCGTCGGCGGCCTCGTCCAGATCCCCTGCATCGAGCGCAACGGCATGGCCGCGGTGAAGGCCGTCACCGCCGCCCGCATGGCCCTGCGCGGCGACGGCCGCCACCATGTCTCCCTCGACAAGGTCATCAAGACCATGAAGGAGACCGGCGCCGACATGAAGGTCAAGTACAAGGAGACCGCCCGCGGCGGCCTCGCCGTCAACGTCATCGAGTGCTGAGCACCGCGGAGCACCGGCTGCGGCCCCGACGACAGAACTGGGAGTGAGGCCATGGGCCGGGTCACCGAACGACGGCGCGTGCTGCGGATCAGGGACGGGGCGCCGAGCACCCGCCCCGACACGCTGGTCGCCGAGGAGCCGATGGAGATCCGTCTCAACGGCAGGCCCCTGGCCATCACCATGCGCACCCCCGGCGACGACTTCGCCCTCGCCGCCGGCTTCCTGGTGAGCGAGGGCGTCGTGAGCCGGGCATCGGACGTGGCGAACATCGTGTACTGCGCCGGTGCCACCCAGGACGGCCGGAACACCTACAACGTCGTCGACGTCCGTCTCGCCCCCGGCGTGCCGCTGCCCGACATCACGCTGGAGCGCAACGTGTACACCACGTCGTCGTGCGGCCTGTGCGGGAAGGCGAGCCTCGATGCCGTACGGACCACGGCGCGGTGGCCCATCGCCGACACGCCCCCGGTCCGGGTCACCCCCGACCTGCTGGCCTTCCTGCCCGACCGATTGCGGGCCGAGCAACAGGTGTTCGACCGGACCGGCGGACTGCACGCGGCCGGGTTGTTCTCGCCCGACGGCGACCTGCTGGACCTGCGGGAGGACATCGGCCGGCACAATGCCGTCGACAAAGTGGTCGGCCGCGCGCTCCGGTCCGGCGAACTCCCGCTGTCCCGAACGGTCCTGCTGGTCTCCGGACGGGCGTCCTTCGAACTCGCCCAGAAGGCCGTCATGGCGGGCATCCCCGTGCTCGCCGCCGTCTCCGCTCCTTCCTCCCTCGCGGTGGACCTGGCCACGGAGACCGGACTCACCCTGGTCGGCTTCCTGCGCGGCGGCTCCATGAACGTGTACGCGGGCGAACACCGCATCGACCTGCGGGCCGGGGCCACGGCCGCATCCGGTGCGTGATCCCGCTCGACGCGCGGTGCTGCCGGGGCGCCGATCGAGGGCCGGCGGCCGCTCCACCGACAGGAGTCCGGCCTACCGGCAAGGAGCTGCGCAGGGACCAGGTCCAGCGGTACGTCTCGGCGGTGAACGTCGGTGCCGGAGCGTCGGCGGCGCGGTTCTCGCGTGTGCCGTGCCGTGAGGAGAAGGACAGCGTCGCCATCGCCTCGAACGAGAGTTTCAGCGGCCGGCCAAGACGTTCACCGCCCCCGGCTCTGCGCGGCCATGGTCGACCGCATCTCCTTCCGCGGCAACCTGCTCCAGATCGGCACCGTCTCCTACAGCCTCGCCATCACCCAAGCCCGAACAGTCGCCCAGGACTCCAGCACCGGTTGACGGTTGGGTCTTGGTAGCCGTCAGGCCGGCCAGAATCAGGGCCAGATGTGCTTGAGCGTGAATTCAGGCGTCGCATACGGTCCGGCTTGAGGCGCCGAGGGATCGGCGGGAACCTCGGCGTAGGTTACGCGCGAGGCATACGCCTCGGCGTTGTCGACAGGTGTGTAGTCCAGCACTGACTCGTCGGGGAGTTCCCAGAAGCGCCGAGTGTTGGCGGAGACTGCATACGCCGTGACGAAGCGGGTGGACTGCGGGGCGTTGAGTGCTGCCCGGACATATCCCACAGTGTCGCGCGGGCTGAGCCAGGTCGCCAGATGCCGAGGTTCTGTGGGCGCTTCCTCGAAGCTGCCGATGCGCAGACATACGACCGAGAGGCCGAACTTGTCGGCATACAGCTGACCCAGGGCCTCAACGGCTACCTTGCTCACGCCATACAGACCGTCAGGCCGCGCAGGATCCAGCGGACGTGTGCAATGACCCGTGGGATAGAAGCCGGTGACGCGATTACTGCTGGCCAGCACCACACGTCTGCTTCCCACACGCCGCGCTGCTTCCAGGACATGGTGGGTGCCCGACACGTTCGCTTGCAGGAGATCGGCAAGAGGCGCCTCATCCGGCAACCCGCCCAGGTGAAGCACCGAATCGACACCGGTCAGCGCCGACTCCACAGCTGCCGCATCCCGCAGATCGACGACGTGCACCTCTTCCGTTTCCGTCTCCGCCCGGAGTGGAACACGGTCCAACAGGACCAGCCGATCCGCATCGTCTCGTAGGGCCACCCGGATCACAGACCCGATGTTGCCTGCCGCACCGGTGACCGCCACCGTTCCCAGACCCATTACGCCCCCACAGGCTCGACAATGCCCCGATTCTGCCAGCCACCACGTCCAATCCCTGCCCCTGCGCGTCGTTCGTCGAGGCCCAAGCCCCGTTCTTGCTCGGACGGATCCTCAGCGTGGACGGTCTTGGATCTCCAACGCCAGCACGAACCGCATCGCGACGTCACAGGGCGATGCGGGAATCCGGAACTCGCGCCGCCGTCCCCGCGGGTAGCCGCCACGTCGTCCGCCTGGCGGCCGTCGGCGTCGGACTCGGCGTCGCCGTGCTGCTGCTGACGGCGGCGTCGGGGGTCATCGCAACCTGTGCTGTGGGTGTGCTGTGAGGGTGTCGGGCCTGGCGACTCCTCACGTCCGGGCTGCCTCGTGATCGCGGCGGTTTCGGCGACGCTGCTCGGGCTGCGGGCAGTGGACAGAGCCTGTGCACCGACGGTGAGCAAGTGCCCGGGGCCCGCGCGATGAGCCGCCTGGAATTGGCAGACTGGAGTCGAGGTCTCAGGGGCGGCGGGCGCGCCAGAGCCACGCTGTCGTGGCGGCCAGCAGGGTGAGCATCGTCAGGTTGGCCCAGAGGGCGGGGGTGTCGCCTGCCGGGCCGCCGCTGGAGAGGTTCCAGGTGGCGATGACGGCGCTGGGCAGGACGGCCGTAAGCAGTACGCCGGTGGTCTTGTGCACGGCGCCCCAGTGCACTGAGGTGCACAGAAGTACCGCGCCGGTGACGCGGAACAGGACGCCGAACAGCGGGCCCGGCAGGTCGGGGAAGACCATCATGAAGGGCAGCGAGAGGGTGAGCAGCAGCAGCGGGATCAGGGGGTGGACCTTGCCGCGCCGGGCAGGCGTTCCGTCACCGTCCCGAGTCGAGGTTCCGGCGGCCCAGTTCCCCGCCTCCGTCAGCGCCGACGCCGCGATCGTGCGGGGGTCCCCCAGCTCGGCCAGGACGTCGCCGATCGCGGCGTCGGGGCGTTCGGCGCGCGTCACGTCGATGTGTTCGGCGAGGTCTGCGAGGAGTTCCTGACGTCGGTCGGCGGGAAGTGTGCAGGCTTCGCGCTCGACGGCGCGGAGGTAGTCGCGTATGGGGTCGGCAGAGGTCTTCATGCGGGGTCTCCAGGGGAGGGGTGCGGGGTGGCCAGGAAGGCATCGACGGCGTTGCGGAAGCCGGGCCAGACGCGGGTGAACTCGTCGAGTGCGGACCGGCCGCTGTCGGTGAGCGCGTAGTAGCGGCGAGGCGGCCCCGAGGCGGATTCCTGCCAGGTGGTGGTGACCAGGTCGTCGCGGCGGAGCCGGGAGAGCAGCGGGTAGACGGTGCCCTGGCTGGTGGCCAGGGCACCGGAGTCCTCCAGGGCGTGCAGGAGTTCCACGCCGTAGCGGGGGCGATCCCGCATCAGGGCGAGTACGCAGTACTCCAGCACGCCCTTGCGCAGCTGGGCGGCTGCCCGAGCTTGCTTGGTCGAATCACCTGGTTCCATGTAATGCAAGATACCTGGCGCAGCAAGCAGACGGTAGAGGGGCCCCGCGGTGGGCCATACACGTGACCTCGGCGCTGAGAGGCCCGTTGCTTCTGCGGGGGCTTCCATGAGGTTCGTCAGGGGAATCAGGCTGCGGTCGGGTGCCACCGGCAGGCAGCATGGCGGCATGCCGGATCTGCTGTGGGACAACGTCAAGGACTTCTTCGACCCGGACCTGATGGGCGCTTTGCCGGACGTGTGCGTGGAGGGCGCCTCGGTCGAGGACTGGCAGTCGGTGTTCGACCTGGTCCGGTCGTGCGGCTGGGTGTGGGAGTACCGGGACGGCGATGTCTTGGTGCCGTTGCCCTCGGCGGAGGTGGTGTTGTCGCGTTCTGCCGATGCGGACACGGCCGTGCTGCGGGTGTGGCCTGCAGAGGACGTGTTGGTGAACTTCTGGCCGATGTCGTCGGGTGAGATCGATTTCGATGTCGACCTTCGGGAACTACACGGCCAGGCGGGGGTGGACATCCTGTGCGGTTTCCTGGGGGCGATCGGACGTCGGCTGCGCAAGCCCGTGCGGATGACTGCGGGCGGCGACTGGGGGAACCCGGTGCTCGGGTTCGATCCAGCGGCGGACCACGTGGTGATGGCGCACCTGTCTCCCGTCGTGTAGGCCCCCGCCGCCCCGGCGCAGTCCTGAGGGGGCTGAACGGCGCCCTGCGCCATCACGGTGCCGACGTCCGCCAACTGAGGGAGATGCTGCGGGTGCGCACCCTGTCCCGCCTGGACGTCGATGGCCGGATCGGCATCGGGCCGTCCACTCACCACACGGTCGGCACCAAGTCCCGGCGCACAGAGTGACGGCGGAGCTCAGGGCCCGCGCTGGTCCAGGACACGGTCTCGGTATGCACGCCAGGCATCGAATGCCGACCGGGCGGAGTCCGCGGTGAGGAAGTCTCCCGACCCGGTGTCGAAGGCCCGTGCTTTCAACGCATCGGCGATCGCGAGGGCAGCGTGAGCTGCTGCTTCGCTACCGCCGTGGATGAAGAGGCTGACTCCGGCGACCGGCGCGTCGTCAGCCTCGTCGACCGGAGTGCTGATGGAGAAGCCCGGGCCTTCGTAGTCGCCCCAACCGCTCTTCGAGTACTCGATGCCCGGCAGCACCTCTGCAAGGACAGCACGAACGTCTCGACCCGAGCCCAGACTCGGCGGCTCCCAGTCGTCTGCGATCTCGTCTACTGCCCCGGCATCGGGCGGAAACCGCATGATGAAAACATCCCGGCTCATCAGGCCGACCTACGTGTCGACACTGACAATGCCCGTGGCTGAACCAGCCGTCTGTTGAACGACAAGGTGAGTCCCTGCTTCCGGGCCTGAGCCCGGGCCCGTCGTTCCGGGCCTCAGATAGTTGGCCAAGGCGGCTGGTGGGAGAGGCGATTGTGGCGTAGGCGTCGGAGCGGAGGACTTCCGCACGAGCTCACTGCAGCAGTTCGAAGTGAGGGTGGTACGGAGAAGACGGGCAGACGTGGAGCTGCAAGTTGTTGCCGCCGGTGATGTCGATCAAGGTAAAGTTGCCGTTCCGAGCGCCCAGGGGCGGCGGGCCCGGGGCCGGCCGGTTCTCCTCGGCGATCCAGGTCGCGCTGCCGCCGTCCCATTCCGAGGAGGCGATGGTGAGGAGCGGGACCTCCTCGGTGCCGCACTCCGGGCAGGCGCGGTCGACGGGGTCGGTGGGGCTCCAGCGGGTCCAGCCGCCGGTCTTCCAACCGGGGGCGGTGCAGAGGTTGTTCAGGTAGAGCTCGCCCGGATCGTCCGCGTACGCGTTGTACTGCCCGGGGTCGATCGTCTCCCAGCGGCTCATGTCGTCCAGCTGGTCCCGAAGCTCCTTGTCCAGCTCCATGGGGTTGGGAAACTCGGTGACCTGCTCCGGTGAGAACAGGCACGGCTCCGGGAGGTACCAGCCGTCCTGGACGATCGGCGGCTCGGGCGGTGCGTCGAGGACGTCGGTGACGGTGACGGAGGTCCGCCAGAAGAGGGCGGTCTTCGGGTGGGCCATCTCGTGGTCGAAGGGGCACCACAGGACTTGGAGCAGGTCCGCGTCGGGCGGGCAGGGGAAGGGAATGTCGCGGGCGTACAACTGGGCGACGGGCACGAGAGGGATCGGGCCGTCGAACCATGGGCGGCCCGCCCTGATCAGATCCAAGGTCTCCTGTTCCTCGGGGGTCCGCTCGGATGCCTCGGGGTCGAGGTGAACGCGCTCGGCCGCTGCGGCGAGGATACGGCGCTGGAGCCGGACGTCGTCCGGGGAGTTGATCCTGAGCGCGGCATGCCTGTCGTGCGGTTCTTCGCAGTGCGGCCACGGCTCGTCGGCGGGCCACAGGAGTGGCCCGCCGACGGAGCTGTCGTGCACGGTCGGCGCCCCCGGCCGCGGGTGCAGCCGGGTCGCCGTCCGCGCCAGCGGGGCCAGTCGAGGGAAGAGCGCGGTGACGTCGAACGGCCGCGGCGGGGTGGTAAAGGTGGCGTTCATGGTGGGGATGTTGCCAGCAACGTCTGACAATGGGCGTCCGAGTCACGTCACTTGGCACCACGCGGCTTTCCACATCAGCCGGCGGACCGGAGAAAGACGCCGGCGATGTGGAGTCCGGCCAGGTGGATGGTCGCGGTCTTCTCGTAGCGCGTGGTGATGGCGCGCCACTGCTTCAGGCGGTTGCTGCACCGTTCGACGGTGTTGCGCTGTTCGTAGGTCTCGCGGTCGAACGCCGGCGGTCTCCCGCCCCGGCTGCCCCGCCGCAGCCGGTGGCCACGTTGGTCTGTCGGTACGGGATCACCGCACGGATGCGGCGCTTGCTCAGGTGGTTGCGGATCGCGGGGGAGGAGTACGCCTGATGGACATGTGGGTTGGTCGGTTGGTCCGGTCGGCAGGGGCCAGCTGATGGGGTGGTGCGCCCGATGACTCAATCGCAACCGCCTGACCTTCTTGCTTTTCAGCGATGCTGCCCATGGCTTCCCTCAGGTGGCGTGTTGCGCCGAGATGCTCGCTCTGAGGCACGGCGGGCATATGACACGACGTCCGCCGCCTGACACGCGGGCAGCGGAGAAGTGGTTGACCTGATTCCGCACCAGCTCTCTTTCGCGAGCGATCTTGGGAATGACACGATCGGGGCGGCGTACGCGCCCCGTACCCATTTCCCGATCGAAAGTGTGACGGTCAGCAGATGCGCATATCCCTCGGCATGGCTCGCCGTACCGCCGGGGCGGCCGTGCTCTCCCTGGCCACCGCCCTGACCGGACTCGCCTTCCCCGCTACCGCGCAGGCGGCTGTGACCTGCTCGGCCGGTGTGTGGAAGGCCCAGTACTACGCCAACACCACTCTCACCGGAACCCCGAAGGCCATCGCCTGCGATGCCTCCATCGCCGAGGACTACGGCCTCGGCGACCCCGCCGGAGTCACCCTGCCGCGGGACAACTTCGGCGTCCGGTGGAGCACCACCCGCAATTTCGGCTCCGGCGGCCCCTTCGATCTCAGCGTCGCCGTCCAGGACGGCGCCCGCGTCTACCTCGACGGCTACCGCAAGATCGATCTGTGGCGAAACGTCAACCGGACCCAGAGGAAGACCCTCCGCCTCACCGTCCCGCGCGGCGTCCACACCCTGCGCGTGGACTTCGTCGCCTTCACCGGCACAGCCAACATCGCCTTCGCCTACGAGCCTGTCATCGGCGCCGCCTACGACAGGGTCGCCCCCATGGCCCCGGTCGGCCTGAAGGCCGTCTACGCGGCAGCCACCCTGAAGACGACCCTGGCCTGGTCCCGCAACCACGAGCTGGACGTGGCCGGCTACCGCCTCTACCGCCGCACCGGCAGCACCGGTGCCTGGAGCCTGCGCAACAGCACCCCGATCACCGGCACCACCTTCACCGACACACCCCCGCCCACGGGCGCCACCTACGAGTACGCCCTCCGCGCCCTCGACCGCTCCGGCAACCCCTCCCCGCTGTCCTCGCTGACGCGTGTTGTCAGCTCCGACAAGACGGCCCCAGCCGCCCCCACCGGGCTCACGGCCACGCACGACGAGTCCGGCGCCCGGCTCTCCTGGTCTGCGGTGAGTGGGGCGAGCTCCTACGACGTGCAGCGGTCCATCGCGCCCGAGGGGCCGTTCTCCTCCGTCTCCACCCCGACTCAGAGCACCGTCCTGACCGACTCCAACGCCGCCGTGGGCACGACCTATTACTACCGCGTGCGAGCCCTGGACACCGCGGGCAACGCTTCCCCGTACTCCGCGCCCATCCAGCTCGACGGGACCGACCTCAAGCCCTTGCCGCCGACCGCCGTCTCAGCCAACGGCTGGGTCGACCGCAACACCGTCGGCTGGCGGTACGACGGTGACGCGTCCCACCGGTTCCACGTCTACGCCGCCGAGTCGGCAGCCGGCCCGTGGACCCGGCTGACCGAAACGCCGGTCACAGGCCCGGGCTACGACGACTTCACGGCGCCCATCGGCCAGGTGCGCCACTACCAGGTCAGGACGGTCACGACGCGCGGCACGGAGTCGAACCCCTCGGCGACGGCCTCGACCACCCGCACCGGCGACGTCACCCCGCCGCGCATGCCGTATGGCCTGGACGCATGGAACGGCACTGATGGCGTGCACGTCGTCTGGACGGCCAACACCGACGACACGGATCACTACCTCGTCATGCGTAAGCCGATGTTCGGCGCGTGGGAGCAGATCGCCGCGGTGCGGGACGTCAAGTACCTGGACGTCGGCGCCCAGGTCGACAAGCAGTTCGGCTACACCGTCCGCGCCGTCGACGAGGTCGGCAACGTCTCGCCCATGCCCGAGCCCGGCTACGGCACCGTCTACGGCAAGCGCCTGCCGGTCTACGAGAAGCCGGCTGCGCCCGCCTCGTTGACCGCGACGGCCCAGAACGGCAACGTCACGATGGAGTGGACCGCCAGCACGTCGACCGATGTGGCCGGTTATTACGTGTACCGCACGACCTCTTCAGACCCTGCGTCGGCCTACTCGGTCTCCCCGCTCATCACCGGCACGACGTTCACGAACGAGAACGTGCCCGCCGGCACGACGTGGCACTACGTGGTGCGCGCCGTCAGCACGCACAGCTTGTGGTCCGACTTCTCCCCGATGGCCGAGGTCACCGTGCCCTGCCCGGTCATGACCGCACCGGCCACTCCCCGGATCACCGGCGGCGGCAGGGGCGCGGACTTCGTACGGCTCAACTGGGAGGTCGGAGCGTGCGATCAGGGTGTCACCGTCTCGTACAACGTCTACCGGTCCATGTCCGGCTCTGACGTCTTCGCCCCTGAGCACCGCATCGCCTCGGGCGTGACGGAACTGACGTACGCGGACCCCCGCCTGGCTCCGGCGTACTACTACTACGTCGTCACCGCCGTGGCCGCCGACGGCACCGAATCGACCCCGCAGGGCAAGCCCTTCGAGATCTCGACGCAAGCGCCCTGACGCGCCGTTCCATCCCTCGAGCTCCGCCCGTCCGGATGCCCTTCACGCTTCTGGACGGCGGGGGCCTCCCTTTGGAGGGCAGGAGTATGCGGTCAATCCCCTGGAAGCGTGACGGCCTTTCCATGGATGCCCAGTTGACGCGGATAGAGTCGTTGCTGCTGGACCGGGCGCCCCGGCGAGCGGGTGGTGGCGGCACCACGGGCAGGTGATCGACGCGACAGCGTTCGAGTACCGCACCGGCAGTCCTTGGACGGACCTGCCCGTGCGGTTCGGGTCGTGGAAGGGAGCCCACAACGGGCTGCGGATGTGCTCGTTCGACGGCATCTGGGAGAAGAGCAGTGCTCCACTTCCAGGCCGCCGCTGAGGTTTTGCTCAAGCACCAACGCGTCAAGGGTCAGCGGTGCCGGTCGTAGACCAGGGCCATCTCGCCGAGGTTGCCGGTCTCCCGGAACGCGAGGTCGTCGGCCAGGCGGCGCTCGATTGCCCGGGAGGAGCGGACGCCGGTGGTGTAGCCGTAGATCAGCAGCCGCACCATCAGCTGCGGGTCGTAGGGAGGGCTGCCGAACTTTTCGGTGTAGTCGGCCAGGACCGGCCCGAGGTCGAGGTGGTCCTCGGGCAGCCAGTCGTCCAGCGACGGCGGTAGGAGCAGGACCCCATGCGGATCGAACGCCCGGAACGTCTTGCCGACCGCCGTCGCAGGGCCTTGCGGCCGCTTCTTCCCGACCGGCCCGACCTCGAACAGCCCATCCCCATCACGCCTACCGTGATCATCCCGCATGAATGGTCACGAGACGTGGGCGAGGGCGCCGGATGCATGTTCAGGCGGTCGCCGACCGGAGCTGGTGCGGCATGTTCCAGCCCTCAGCGAGTCTCGACGGGTGAACGTTGCGTCCCCCGCCGAAGAACTCGCAGAACTTCATGATCAGCGGGTCCCAGCCGAGCGGGTCCACGTAGTGCGTCCCCGGGATGACCAGGTTTTCCTCGACATGGGCGCGAAGGACCTCGACCTCGAAGGCGGTGGCATGCGGTTCGGGACCGCCGAAAGGATGGGCCGCGAGGAGCCTGCACTCCAGCTGGACCGGGCATTCCGCAACCCTGGGGGCCCGGACCAGGTCCGATGCCTGCTCCGTCAGCTGCGCGGTCGAGAACTTGTCCGGCTCGTATCGGTAGCCCTGCTTCTCCTTGTAGTCGGGCATGGCGGGCTTTCCGGTGGTGAGCGAGATCCGGTCGACGGCATCGACCATCGCCGACGAGGGCAGATTGAGCACGCATTCGCCTTCCCGCAGCAGGTTCGCGGTGGTCTGGGCGTTGTTGCCGAGACCGAGCATGCAGGACTGGTCCAGCCACCACGCTGAGGACATCGGCGCGAGGTTCGCTGTGCCGTCCTCGTTGAGTGAGCTGATCAGCACCACGGGCGTTCCGAAGTACAGGACCTTGAGTCCGGGGACGACATGCATGCGCTGTGCCTTTCGCGGGAGTGTCAGACGGACAGGTCCGCGATCAGGCACACGAACCGTCGCTGACTCTCTCGCGAGCGAGACGCCAACGCTGGCGGTAACGCGACATCGAGTTTCGGCGAGCAGAGCAGTCGCCCGATGACAGGCTCGGCGTTGATTACTGGGACACGCTCGGCCTGGAGATCCAAGTGACACGGGTCTTGTACGAAGGCGCACCGCGGCGGGGTCGTGCTCCTTGTGGCAGGGTCGTGTTCGGTGAATTCGGTGGTGTGAGGACCGGCTGCCACGAGGGCGGCGGGCCGGTCGAGGGTCTGGCCGAAGCCGATTACCGAGGCCGGCGACGAAGTCCGCGGGCTCGACAGCAAGTCGGCGCAGCGCGCCTGACACGTCCGCTTTTCGTGAAGGAGGAGTGGCTGGATTCGCACTCGGCTACCTCGGCTACCTCGGCTACCTCGGCTACCTCGGCTACCTCGGCTACCTCGGCTACCTCGGCTACCTCGGCTACCTCGGCTACCTCGGCTACCTCGGCTACCTCGGCTACCTCGGCTACCTCGGCTACCTCGGTCACCTCGGTCACCTCGGCCGCCTCGAAGGCCGGCGGCTCAATGAGGCCGTGTACCTGGGCCGAGAGCAGCGGCCACTCCCCGAACGCGCGGCGGTCCATCCAGCGCTCGTCGTCCCGGAGCCTGGGCGAGGTGACGTAGGAGCCGCCGCCTTGCCCCTGCCGCTCCTCCGTCCGTCGGCCCCTGCCGTCCGGGAAGAGGTCCACCGTGATGCGTGGGCACGCCTTGTCGAACTCCGCCATCTCTGGGCCTGTGTAGTGCCAGCCGACGGAGTATCGGCGCAGCAGCCGCGACGGGTCGCCCAGCAGCCGCATGTCCAGATCGTAGGTGCGGGCGACCTTGGGCGTCGTAGACCCACAGCCCGACGTAGTGTCCCGCCAGGACACCAGCCGGACTTCCAGCGGGGCCTTCCGACCCGACTCCCGGTACACCACCACGTACGGAAGCCCGGCGGCATCCCGCTCCCGGGCATCCTCGGCGGACATCGGCCGCCAGGGCGCAGAGGCCTCCAGGTCCCCGACCCGGTGCGGGCCCGGTACGGGGCCAGGGCCAGGGCCACCGTGCCCCGCTCGAATGCACTGGGACCGCCCGTACGGGCTCTCGCGGCCGCCTTCTGCTCCGGGAGAGGTTCGATGCCGAGGGTTTCCAGACGTTCGCGCTGCCCGTCCTTCGGCACCTGCCATACGGTGGGGCGCCGCTGTTTGTGAAGCCACCGGCCGACGTCCATCCCGTGGACGGTGACGCCGGGCAGGACCTCGGTCTGACCGGCCTCCTCGCGTACGAGTTCGCGCAGTGCGGCGTAGTGGCGTTGCCGGCCGGCCGGCCATGCCGGGTTCCAGTCCTCGGCGACCTCCTCGAGCGCGGTCTTCCACTCGGGGTGGTCGTCGAGGGCACCGGGTCGGCGGAGGTTGGACAGCCATTGCCCGATCGGCCGGTCCAGCGCGGTGGCGGTGCGGGGCGCGCCGAGCCCAGGGGGTCAGTCGGTCAGGGCCGCGAGGGTGTCGTCCAGGTCGGTGGCCTTGGGCTGGTTGTGGGGGAGCTTGGCCAGGATCTGGGCCATGCCGCAGGTGTCGGTGAGGGCGGAGAAGACCAGACCGCCCGCGACGCTCGCGGAGAGCCAGCGGGCCGCATTCCAGCGTTGTCCGGCGATCAGACCGGTCAGGACCAGCGATCCGGCGGCGAGGCGGACTTGGCGGTACATGGCCCAGGGGGTGCGGGTGCCGGCCGGGCGGTGGGTGCCGTGGCCCAGCTGGGTCCAGGCGGTGGTGCCGCCGTCGAGGGTAGCGGCGGTGATGTCCTGGGCGGCCAGGCGCCGGCAGGCTTGGGCTGAGCGGGCGCCGGAGGCGCACACGATGAGGAGGTCGCCGCGGTCTGCGGCGGTCTTCAGGGCGGGCAGGGCGGCATCGAGGTGGTCGAGGGGGATGTTGTGGGCGCCGGGCAGGTGGCCGGAAGCGTATTCGCCGGGGGTGCGCACGTCGATGACGGTCAACTCGTGCAGGCGGGCGTTGGCCTGGTCGGCGGTGAGGGCGGTGGTGGGTGCCACGGGACTTTCCTTTGCTTGGTTCGGGTCACCCCTTCGGTAGGATACCCAAGGGGGTATCTCGAAGGAGTGTGGGTTGTGGAACTGGCGATGGCGGCTGAGGAACTCAAGACGGTGGTCAACCGGCTGCGCCGCGCGCAGGGCCAGATCGCGGGTGTGATCAAGATGATCGAGGAGGGGCGGGACTGCGAGGACGTCGTCACCCAGCTCGCCGCGGCGTCCCGGGCTCTGGACAAGGCCGGTTTCGCGATCATCGCCACCGGTCTGCAGCACTGCCTGACCGACGCCGACATGGCCGCTTCCGGCGACCGGGAGCAGATGCGCGCCCGGCTGGAGAAACTGTTCCTGTCTCTGGCCTGAGCCGTGGTGCTGCGGCGCCGATCATCACTCCGGCTCCTCAGGTGAGGGCGTCGATGAGCATGAAGGCGGCTACGACCAGCAGCACGACGGCGAAGGTTCGTTGCAGCAGGAGGCCGGTGACCTTGGCGGCCAGGCGTTTGCCGTCCCAGGCGCCGAGGATGGCTGCCCCGGTGAAGGGGCCGATGACCGCCCAGTTGACGTCGGCGGTGGTGGCGCCGCGGGTGGCCAGGGACGCCAGGGAGTTCGCGGAGATGGCCAGCAGGCTGGTGCCGACGGCGGCCTGCATCTCGAACGCCAGCACGGTGACCAGGGCCGGGACGGCGAGGAAGCCTCCGCCGACCCCGAGCAGTCCGGTGAGCGCGCCGAGCCCGGCGCCGGCGCCTGCGGCCCGGGCGGGCTGTGCCTCGCGGGCCGCCGGGCCGGTGGCAGTGCGGCTGGGGCGCAGCATCTTGACGGCGGCGAGTGCGGCGATGGCGGCGAACGCGGCGGTCAGTGCGGGCTGGGACAGGCGGGATGCGGCGGCTCCTGCTGCGGCCGCGGGCAGGAGTCCGGCCGCGGCGAACAGGGCGCCGGCTTTCCAGCGGACGTTGCCGGTGCGGGCGTGGGCGCACAGGGCGGTGAGCGAGGTGGCCGTGACGATGATCAGGCTGGCGGTGGTGGCGGCGGCCGGAGTGAAGCCGAGCAGGTAGATCAGCGCCGGGACGGCCAGGACGCTGCCGCCCCCGCCGAGCGCGCCGAGCGCGAGCCCGACCACCGCCCCCGCGAGCAGGGCCAGGATCGGAGCACTCACGCTATGACACCCTCGTTGCCGCCCCGACCTCCGATGACCGGCAGTCCCGCACGCGCCCAGGCGGTCATGCCGCCGGTGACGTCCATGGCCTGAACGCCGCGTACGGTCAGCAGCTTTGCCGCCTGCCGGGAGCGGTGACCGGAGCGGCAGATCGTGACCACCGGCCTGCCCTGCGCGGCCGCCGGGAGCGACACCCCTGCCACCAGACGAGAAAGGGGCAGGTGCAGCGCGTCGGGCGCGTGCCCGGCGTTCCACTCCGGGGTTTCGCGGACGTCCAGCAGCACGACGGTGCCGTCGCTGGTCTGCTGGTGGGCCGGCTGGGGAGTGAGGCGGCCGGGGCCGCGTCGGAGAAGCGACAACATCGGATGATCACTTTCGTGCGGGTGGCGCGGTAGGGCGTGTCAGTCGGTGCGGCCGGGGTGGGTGAGGGTCAGTCCTGCCTCGGTGGCGGCGCCGAAGCCGTCGTCGATGGCGACCACGTCGCGGCCGGCCGCGTCGAGCAGGGAGGCGGCGATCGCCGCGCGCATCCCGCCGGCGCAGTGCACCCACACCACCCCGTCCGACACCTCGCCGATGCGGCCGTGCAGCTCGTGGATCGGGATGTGGACCGAGCCGTCGATGTAACCGCCCGCACGCTCGGAGTCCCGGCGTACGTCCAGGACGACCACGTCGTCGCCGCGCTGGCGGACATCGGCGAGGTCGGCGAAGCGGGCGCGGGGGAAGGAGGCGAGCCGCTCGCCCTCGCGGATCCAGCCGGCCGGGTCGCCGGTGGCGGCGGCGGCCGGGCGGTCGATGCCCACCCGCGCCAGTTCCCGCTGCGCGGCGGTGATCTGCTCCGGGATGTCGGCGAGCAGAGTGACGGGCTTGCCCCACGGGATCAGCCAGGCCAGGTAGGTGGCGAGCTTGCCCTCGCCCTCGAAGTTGAACGATCCGGCCACGTGTCCCTCGGCGAAGGCCATGCGGCTGCGCAGGTCCACCACCCACTCGCCCGCGGCCAGCCGGGAGGCGATCTCTTCGGCGTCCGCACGCCTCGGCGGGGTGAGGTCGACCGGCGCGGGGCCCTCGGCGTTGGCCGGGCCCATATGCGTGTAGTAGGCGGGCACGTCGTCCAGCCCGGCGAGCGTTTGGGCGACGAAGGTGTCCACGTCCAGGGTCAGCGCCTCGTTGGTCTCGCGCTCCTTGCCGATCGTGGTCGCGTCCCCCTCGGCCTGGGCGGAGGAGCAGAAGCTTCCGAAGCCGTGGGTGGGCAGCACCGGCACCTCGTCGTCCAGCTCGTCGGCGAGGCGGTGGGCGGAGGCGTGCTGGGCACGTGCCAGCTGCTCGGTCAGCCGCGGCTCGACCAGGTCCGGGCGGCCCACGGTGCCGATCAGCAGCGATCCGCCGGTGAACGCCGCCACACCGCGCCCGTCCTCGGTCAGGGCGTAGGAGGTGTGGTGCGGGGTGTGCCCCGGGGTGGCGATCGCGCGCAGCACCAGACCCTTGTCCACCGTCGCGGTGTCGCCGTCGGCAACCGGGGTGCGGTCGAACGACACGTTCGCCCCGGCCGGCACCAGGTACCGGGCGCCGGTGACGCGCGCCAGCTCCAGACCGCCGGTGACGTAGTCGTTGTGCACATGGGTCTCGGCCACGAAAGCGATGCGCACCCCGCGGCGGGCCGCTTCGGCGATGACCCGGTCGATGTCCCGCGGCGGGTCCACGACCACTGCCGCATCGGGCCCGCCGGCCAGGTAACTGCGGTTGCCCAGGCCCTCGAACTCCAAGGTGTCGATGAAGAACACGGCGCATGACTCCTATCGGGCGATGTACCCCCGGGGGTATCTGGTCCTCACCCTAGCAGGTATACCCAGGGGGGTATGAGGGAGACGGGAAGCGGCCACTCGAGACTTCGCCTGGCGCCCGGCGAACACCCGGCGGACATAGCGGAATCAGTCGTTGCGTTTTCAGCGTTGCTTCTCCAGGGTGAGGGCGGCCTTGGTGATGGCCCGGGCTGCGGACAGGGCACGGTTCTCGGTCCGCTCGAACCAGCGGCCCGGATCCGCAACGAGACGGGCGCGCGGGCCACCGGGGTGCACGCCGGGCAGGAAATCTCCACCGGCGTATGCGCTCTTTTGAGCGCTTGACGGCGGCCGCTGTTCCTGAATCACTGCGCTTCGGGTGGGCCAATATCTATGGCCGCGAAGTGAGGGTTTGACACGTCACGCGGAAAGTGTTTTTGCCGCAATCGGCAGCGTAGAGGAATTTTCCGCCCTCGGACCATCGCCTCGTGCTACTGTCGATCTCAGTTGCAGTTGTGGTTCCCAAAAACTTCAAGCGTCCTCGCCGACGTTTCCAGCCGTCGGCGGCGCTTTCGTATGGCCGGTCGTTTCCCGGACGGGGCATCATCGCGGCGACCCGGTATCCGCGGATCGCGGGTCCCGGCGTACTGCCCAAGAGGAGATATGACATGGCGTCAGGTACAGTGAAGTGGTTCAACGCGGCCAAGGGTTTCGGCTTCATCGAGCAGGACGGTGGGGGTGTGGACGTGTTCGCCCACTTCTCGAACATCGCCGCCCAGGGCTTCCGCGAGCTGCTCGAAGGCCAGAAGGTCACCTTTGACATCGCGGCGGGCCAGAAGGGCCCGACGGCCGAGAACATCGTCCTCGCCTGACGCTGACGCGCACTTCGTAGCTGGGGCCCGCATCCCTCGGGGTGCGGGCCCCAGCTGCGGACATTTCCCGCAGTGGTGCGACCTGCGGGACGAGAAGCGCCCGCAGTCCCTCGTCCAGGGCCGCGCGCCTCGTCCACGGCGCAACCGGTAGGCGTCCGGCGTCCGAAGATTCAGCTACATATGGCGTGAGAAATTCCGTCGATGCAACCGACGCCCGATCCACTGCACTCGCCAGATTCTTTTCCGTATTCCATTCGGCCGTTCTTGAGATTCCCCGCGCTGCTTTCGCTGCGGGAATTCCTTGATGCGTGCCGTGCCGTATCAAGGAAGGTTCTCCATGAATTCCGCACGCACCAATGACCGCTCTTCCCGCCGCAGCCATGGCGAAGGCCCCTCGTTCGGTTCCAGCGCAGGCTCGAAGCGGGGCAGCCGTTTCGGATCCTCCGCCCCGAGCCGTTCTGGAGGTCCGAGCCGTTCGGGCGGCTACGGCCGGCGGCCCGCAGCGGTGCAGGGCGAGTTCGCCCTGCCGCAGACGATCACTCCCGCGCTGCCGGCGGTCGAGGCGTTCGCCGACCTCGACATGCCGGGGCAGCTGCTGGCCGCGCTGACCGCGCAAGGCGTGAGCGTCCCGTTCCCGATCCAGGGCGCGACCCTGCCCAACACCCTCGCAGGCCGCGACGCCCTGGGACGCGGGCGCACCGGATCCGGCAAGACCCTGGCCTTCGGCCTGGCCCTGCTCGCCCGCACCGCCGGACAGCGCGCCGAGCCCCACCAGCCGTTGGCCCTGGTCCTCGTGCCGACGCGTGAGCTGGCCCAGCAGGTGACCGATGCACTCGCCCCCTACGCCCGCTCGGTGCAGCTGCGTCTTGCCACGGTCGTGGGAGGCATGTCGATCGGCAGGCAGGCCAACGCGCTGCGCAGCGGTGCCGAGGTCGTCGTCGCGACGCCGGGACGGCTCAAGGACCTCATCGACCGCGGGCAATGCCGACTGAACCAGGTCGCCATCACCGTCCTGGACGAGGCGGACCAGATGGCCGACATGGGCTTCATGCCCCAGGTCACCGCGCTCTTGGACCAAGTCCGCCCCGAGGGCCAGCGGATGCTGTTCTCCGCCACCCTCGACCGCAACGTCGACCTGCTGGTCCGCCGCTACCTCACCGACCCGGTCGTCCACTCCGTCGACCCGTCCGCAGGTGCCGTCAGCACGATGGAGCATCACGTGCTGCACGTCCACGGAGCGGACAAGCACTGGACGACGACGCAGATCGCGGCGCGCGAGGGCCGGGTGATCATGTTCCTGGACACCAAGCACGCCGTCGACCGGTTGACGCAGGATCTGCTCAACAGCGGGGTGCGGGCCGCCGCCCTGCACGGCGGCAAGTCACAGCCGCAGCGCACCCGAACCCTGACCCAGTTCAAGACCGGGCACGTCAGCGTGCTCGTGGCCACGAACGTCGCCGCCCGCGGCATCCACGTCGACAACCTCGACCTGGTCGTCAACGTCGACCCGCCGACCGACCACAAGGACTACCTGCACCGTGGCGGTCGCACCGCGCGCGCCGGTGAGTCAGGCAGGGTCGTCACCCTGGTCACCCCCAACCAGCGCCGCGACATGACCCGCCTCATGACCGCCGCCGGCATCGTGCCCCGGACCACCCAGGTCCGCTCCGGCGAAGAGGCACTCAGCCAGATCACCGGCGCTCAGACGCCCTCCGGCATTCCCGTGACGATCACCGCCCCGGTCGCCGAGCGGCGTCAGCGCAGCACGTCGTCCTCACGCGGCCGACGCAGCCCCGCCTCGGCCAACCGGCGCAGGACCGGGCGGCAGTCGTCGTTCGACGCGGCGGCGTAAGGACTTCATGTTCAGGAATCTGGCCCACCTCTGCAGGAGGCACGTTGTGACGATGGTTCAGATGCAGCCCCGCTCGACGGGCGCCGCCCCCGTGCCCAGGACAGCGGCCGACGCCATGGAGACCGCCGGACCACAGGTCTGCGACGACATGACCGTCGAGGTGGCCCTGTCCGTCATGGCGAGCGCCCGCACCGGACACCTGCTCGTCTGCGACAACGACGGCGTGTGCACCGGGCTTGTCACCCGGACCCAGCTCACCGCGATCCGCGACAGCTCCCTGTACACCGACCGGGTCCAGTTGCGGGACATCCTCGTCGACCCGCGGCCCTTCGCCTCGCCCCTGACCACGATGGCCGAAGCCGAGCACGCGATGCGCTGCCGCCGCCTCGGTGCCCTGCCCGTGGTCGACGAACACGGCAACGCCCTGGGCGTCCTCGCCCTGGCCCGCTGAACCGCCCCAACCGCGGCAGAACCATCCCCTCGTTCTTCTCCTCTCCTGTGAGGCATCATGCGCTGTGTCATCGCCCGCTTCCCCTTCGACCTCACCAAGAGCGGCGTCCTGGAATCGATGAAGGGCGTCAAGCCCGAGGAAGTCTCCGGGGCGTCCGTAGTCGTCGGCCGTCGCACCTACCCCGTCAAGCAGGTCGGGCAGGTCCTCACCCGCCAGGACCGCCGCGACTTCAGCGCCGGAGAAGTCCTGCGGGCCATGACCCAGCTCGGCTTCACCTGCCGCGACCGTCCCCAAGCCGCTGCACCCACGCGCCCGCTCAGCGCGTACCAGGAGGCTTCCGCCATGCTCGGGGCCTCCACAACCGTCTGACCGATGGGCAGGCGTGAGCCGACGGCACAGCAGCAGTGAGCATCACCGCCATCACCGTGCACATCAGTCCCATCCTTTTGGCAGTCACACGGGCCAACGCAGGGCGCACGGGGCCTGACCCCTGACCCCACACCGTCCGAGAGCGGTGACGGCCGGGCGGCTGGGTACCCGGTCGCAGGCCGGTGCCATTGCTGCAACGGTGTTTGTCCTGAGTGCGGGGCAGTCTTCAGGGGCTGTGCCCGCGTCGTTTGTAGCGAGTGGTGCGTGCTTGGTGTCGGCGTCGTCGGCGCCATGTCGACCAGTGCAGGATGTGGTCGATGGGGGTGGGGCGACGGTCGGTGAGGCGGGTGATCAGTCGTCGTATTTCGGCGAGGCTCAGCTGTATGAGCTGGGAGGATCCGGTTCTGCTTTCCCTGTGTCCAGCGGGCGGGCCCGCAGGACGGTGAGGCAGGCGTGGGCGGCCATGGCGAGGGTCATGTGGCGGTGCCAGCCCGGATAGCGGCGGACCTGGTAGTCGTCCAGGCCGCACTCCTGTTTGGCGGTCTGGAAGCACTCCTCCACCGCCCAGCGGCTGCCGGCGACGCGGATCAGCTGATCCAGGGTGGTGTCGGCGGGACAGTAGGCGATGTAGTAGGAGCCCTTCCGCTGGCCAGGACGCCCTGGTGGAGAGCTGGCGGGCAGGCGCTGCGGGCCGGCACGACAGTGGGCGTGCTACGTGCCAGACTGAGGAGTGATGGAGACGAACGGGCGTGAGTCCGCGACCGGGCCCCTGACGATCTCCCCAATTCCGCTCAGCACAGCCGCCTTTGCCGATCGGATCGCATCATCGGTGCGCTTCGGTGTCATAGGGAGGAAAGCTGCGATGACCACTACCAACAGCCGCATCAAGCGCGGACTGCCGCCGCGAGCCAGCACCATCATGGATCTGGGGGACGACCACGCCTTGCAAATCCTCGACTTTCCCTCCGGAGTGCGGGCGATCGTGGAAGGCGGACGAGCCGTCGACCAACTCCCCGCCACCACCGGCGACATCGCGCCCCCGCCCGAGGCGGGAGTTAATTCGGCAGGCGAACCGGCCGGCTACAGCGAGGGGATCCTCCGTACCACGGACGAACAACGCTGGTTCAAGGACAATTTCTGCAACGGTGCCCAAGCCTGTGTGCAGGGTTGGGACTGGGCCATCTGCGGCACGGATCACGCCGTGGGCTACGGGACCGGGATCGCGATGGTCGGAGCGGAAGGTTCGCGCAACGGCACCCTGTTCGTCGACGTGTGGGAGTGCATCTGCGTCGGCCCCTTTTGCGTAGGCGGCCACGAGTGCTTCTGGGTGGAGAACTGGCACGGCGCCGTCGTCCCCGGACACTGGTTGTCCGTGAACACCAACGCGCCGGACCGCAAGTGGCTGCGATGGCGTCTCGAAGGGGCCGGCGGCGACACCCAGGTAAGTCTCGCCGCCAAGTACTGACCCTCCTACGTCGAATTGGCGAGGCTGGCCTCGGAGGTCCGTCCGTCGCGCAGGAGTGCCCAGAGGACGTTGACGCGGCGGCGGGCCAGGGCGAGGACGGCTCCTGGATGTGGCGTTTGCCTTCAGGGCTGGTGCTCACTTCGAAGTCGCGGTGTTCGCGAGGCCGACCACGATCGCCTTGTCGAGCTCGGCGACCTGCTGGTCGCGGACCATCACTTCCCGCGCGAGCGTGTGCACCATCCGGGCGGTCACTTTCCCGTCGGCAGGCTTGTGTGCTGGCGCCGGCGGCCTCCAGGGCTGTCTCGGCGAGCCGGTCGGCGCGGAGGACCTTGCGTTGCGCAGCCGGGTCTCGAGCGTCTTCCTGCCTGTCCGGCGCAGGGAGGCCGGGGTCTGGTAGCCGGTCAGCAGCATGAGCGGGCCGGTGTTGGGCGCGTCCAGAGCCGTCTCCAGGCCGGGGAGGATGTCGGTGAGTTGGGTGCGGAGCGGGTTGACGGTGCGGGTGCGGTCGGCGACCAGGTCCATGCGTCAGCCGGTGAGGATCTTGCGGTCGGTGGCCGCCTCGTCACCGGTGCGTAAGCATTGCAGGTCGCGCGGATGCGGACCTGGTCGACGATGAAGGCGGCGTCCTCGGCGTCAGTCTTGCCTTCGCCGCGGTAGCTCTCAAGGCGCGGTGGATGGCCCGGCCGGAGATGCAGCGCAGCGGCTGATCGTGGGCGAGGAGGATCGCGATGGCCAGGGCGGCCCCGCCGTCGGCCAGGTCGATGTCCCAGGTCACCCCGTCGCCCGGAGGCGAAACCCCGGTGAGGATTCGGAGGAGTTCGGGTTCGTTTTGGCGACGCGTCGTGACAGCAGCCGGCGGCCGCTCCTTCGACGCCGTCGTCACCACGGCGAAGATCGCTCCCGGTCCGTGGCGGCGCTGCGTGGAGTGGTGCCCTGGCTCAGACGGCAGGGCTGTTCCTTTGGCCTCCCGGTGCGCCGAGAGCCCCGCTTGACTTGGGCGTTGGGGGCGCGGAGGCTGGTATAGGCAGTACGTGTGCAGCGTAGGTGTACGTCGAGTACCGCTGCGTCCGCTCGCCCCGCCGAGGGCGCCCGGCGCCGCGGTGGCTCCGGCACCGAGCCCTTGCCTCGAGCCCGGCATCCACCCGGGGCGGCCTGACGGGTCGTCCCCGGGGGCAGAGAAGGGAGGCTCCAAATGGGCTTCCATGCCTTCCAGGAGGGGCGGCCGGTCCGCAGGCGTTTCTGGGCGGAGATCGCCCTGGGAACCCTCTCCGGACTGCTCTTCCTCGTCACGCTCATCTGGCGCGACTGGATCGAAACACTCTTCGGCGTCGAGCCCGACGCCGGGAGCGGAGCCGTCGAGTGGCTCATCGTGGCCGTCACGGCCCTGGTCACCGTCCTGTGCGCAATCGGCGCCCGGACGGAGTGGCGGCGAACCCACCCGGCCGCGGTGCACGCCTCGCGGTAGCGCGGCCGGCTGAGGCGAGAGGAGGGCCGTCATGCCCGATGGTCCTGAAGATGTACTGGGACTGGTCCGGCGGACTCCGCTGAGCTTCCTGGGCACGGTCACCCGCGTCGGTGACACACGGCTAGCGGAGGTGCCGGCCGGCGAACGCACGGCTGTGGTCAAGGTGGACACGGTGCTGCACGCACCCGACGCCTTCACGAGGCTCGGGGGAAGCGAGGTCACCATTCAGCTGTCGGACGACCTCGATCTGCCGGCCGTCGGCGAGGCGGCCGCGTTCTTCACCGACGGAATGGCCTACGGCGAAGGGCTCGCCGTCCGGGAAGTCGGACGCCTGCCCGCCGACGCCGTGGCCCCGAACGTCTCCCGGGTCGCCAGGACCGCCGATGCGATGCCGTTCTCCGCGCTCGAACGCGACATCGGGGACGAGGGCCTGGTCACGCACGCCGACGAGGCGGACGCGGTCGTGATCGCCGTGGTCGTCGGTCTGGAGCAGGCGGGCAGCGGGCGGACCCCCGACGAGAGGTTCAGCGAGCACGCCCCCGACTGGTGGCGCGCGCAGCTCGACGTGTCTCATGTGGAGCAGGGGGAGCTTGCTCCCGGGCGGATCACGGTGCTCTATCCCAACAGCCGGGACTTCCACTGGTACCAGGCGCCCAAGCCACAGCCCTCGCAGGAGGGGATGTGGATGCTGCACGCCACCGAGGGAGCTCTGGCTGAGTGGGCCCCGTTCCAAATCCTTCACCCCGATGACTACCAGCCGGTGCAGAGACTTCAGACGCTGCAGGCGGCACGGAGGTGAGCGGGCATGCCCACGCTCAAAGTCGTCAACATCACTCCCGCAGCACTGAGCGGCGACCGCAGCCAGGACGCTGAGCCCAACCTCGCGGTCAATCCCGAACGCCCCTCAGAGATCGTCGCGACCGCGTTCACGCCCGACCCCATGGGAGGCCCTCTCGCCCCGATCTACGTGTCGACCGACGGCGGGCAGACCTGGGGTCTCAGGAGCATCGTCCCGGGCGCAGCCGCCGGCACGGGCACCGGGGACATCTCGGTCGGGTTCGCGTCCCAGGGAGGCGCCCTGTACGCGGGCATCCTCAGCGGACGGCACCCGGCCAAGGTGACCCGCATGCAGATCCTGCGCTCGCCGGGCATCTCCTCGACGGCTCCCATGGAAGTCCTCGTCACCCGGGACAGGCCGGACCAGCCGTGGGTGGTGGCGGGCAGCGTCCGGCTGCACGACGGCACCCGCGACCGCGTCTACGTCGCCAACAACGACCTGGGTCGGCAGCCGCAGACCGCTGCGGTCGACGTCTCCGACAACGCTCGCACGGCGTCGGCGCCCGCCGGGTTCAAGCCCAGCGTGATCGAGCGGCGCGCGCCGTCCGGCCAGGACGGGCCGCCGGTGCGGATCGCGCTGCATCCCGACGGCACGGTGTATGCGGTCTTCGAGAGCTGGCGCGACGTCAGCGAAGCCGGCGGGGACATCCTGAACATCACGTTCGACGTCGTGGTCACCCGTGACGACGAGGGGGGCGTAGGGCCGAACCCGTTCCAGGATCTGAAGGACGCCGAGGATTCCGAGATCGGCCAGAGGGTGGTGGCAGAGCGCACCGAGAGGTTCAACGCCTCCATGGGACAGGAGCGCCTCGGCGGCGATCTCGCCATCGCGGTGGACCCGACGGACCCGGCCGGCGTGTGGGTGGCCTGGTGCGACCGCGGCGGCGCGGCGCCCGGGGGCGGCTGCACGCTGCACGTACGCCACTCCACGGACCACGGGCAGACCTGGTCGGCCGATGCCCGCACCGTCACCGACGCCAAGAACCCAGCGCTCGCGGTCAGTACGGACTCCCTGCTGGGGCTGGCGTACCAACAGTTCAAGCAAGGGCAATGGGTGACGACGCTGGAGCTGACCGGTGACGGCTGGCAGACCCCGGCGGAACGCCACGTGCTGCACCAGGCGCCGGCGGACGTGCCGCGGGCGCACTTCCTGCCGTACCTGGGCGACTACATCCGGCTGCTCTCGGTCGGCCGGGACTTCTACGGGGTGTTCTCGGGCAACAACACGCCCGACCCCGCCGACTTCCCCGAGGGAGTGACGTACCAACGGCACGCCGACTTCGTCAGCCACCAGCTGTTCGACCTGGACAACGTGACGCGTGTGCCGCCGTCGATCGACCCGTTCTTCTTCCACCGCGCCGCGTAGGCCTGGGCGTCGCTGACCGCTTCCCAACCCGGCCCCCGGCGGGAGCGGTCAGGCGTGGGCGCGCGAGGCTAGGCGACAGCGGTCAGGCAGAACTGCAGCAGGCCGGCGTCGACATCGAGGATGATCCGCTCCATCTCCGACCACGGCGGGTGGAAGCTCTTGCCCCATTCCACCGTGAAGGCCAGGACCTTGCCCTTGCCTGACTCCATGAGATGGCGCGCGTAGGCGTAGTCGTCGCTGGTTCCGCAGGTCGGGTACAGGTCGAAGCCGGGCATCGGGGTGTAGTCCTTGCCGCGCACGCCCTTCGCGCCCCGGCTGAACTGTTCCGCGAGGACGACGGAGTCGTCGGCGTCGGCCCTGGGCACGAACTCCCCGTACAGCAGGTCGTCGGCCAGTCCGCGCTTGTGGTCGAAGTCCGGGTTCTGGAAGTTCCGGCTGGGGTCGAGGGACTGGTTGTCGTCGTCGCCCCAGACGAAGAGCATGTCCTCGGAGTAACTGTGAAGGTCGACGAACCAGCGGGTGCGCGGGAACCGGTCGAGCAGCCAGCGGACGTTGCGGGTCTCGGGTTCCGAGAAGGGGCTGGGGCCCTGGTACACCTGCTGGGGGTCGGCCGGGTCGGTCGAGACCCGCACCGGAGCGGACGGGTGGAACGCGGTCCCGAAGTCGAAGAGGAAGTCGTAGTTGCGGTTGATGTCGACGCCGACTCCTGCCGGGTCGCCGCCGGACAGCGCAGGGTTGCGGTTCTTTCGCCACATGGGGTCGACGGTCTGGCTGTAGTGCCGGCCGTCGGGATTGACCAACGGGAAGACGACGACGTCGAGCCTCTCGAGGACGTCACGCACCTGGGCGGGTGTGAAGGCGGTGCCGCCGTAGACGAGTCCGGTTCCGTCGCGGTGGGCCTCCAGGAGGTCGGCCGCAAGGTCGACCAGGATCTCGGAGCTGCCCCATTCGCGGGCGTGCACGCCGCCGATCAGCACGACGGCGTCGTTGACGTCCCGGCCTCCCGTACCGATCCGCAGGGCGTGCGCGGTCCGGCCTTCGACGGAGGGCTCGGGGAGTTCGGTGAGCTCTGCGGCCGGGTAGACGGCGGCCAGACTGGTCACGGCCGACTCGACCTCGGTGACGTTCAGATACTGCATGTGTCCCTCCTAGGTGCGCGTCGCCTTGAGGGCGAGTCCGTGCGGAACCGCGTCCTCGGGAGCGAACCGGTCTCCCTCGCCGACCTCGCTCTGGCGGGCCCTGCCGGTGGCCGTGGCGTCGTCGTGGACGGTGACCACCACGCCCTCGCGGTCGAGGGCCTCGGCCTGCTCGGGCGACACGTAGGCGTCGATGCCGAAGGTGCCGTCCTCACTCCGGCGGACGCCGCCACCGACGTCGGGACGGACCTCGCGCAGAAGTGCTCGCAGCGTGTCGGCGTCCTCGGCCGTGACACGGACGCGGAGGGTGCTGTTCTCGCTGGACATGGCGGCCACTTTCCGGGCGCCGTCGTACTCACCTCGGCGGTTTCGACGACGCACTTGCCGACGTAGGTGTATGTCCGATGTGTGCCTCGTATTCTCAGCGTGCGCTTCCGTCGTAGAAGGCGTCAAGGGGAGGCTCGGGGACGCGGCTCAGCAGGCTGTAGAGACCCTCCATCAGTTCCCGTTCAAACACGACTCGATACGTGCCGTGCAGGTGCGGCCGCAAGTATCGGCCGAATGATGCGCGCCAAACCGCCCACCCGCTCCAGCGGGCGTTCATGCATGCAAATCTTGACGCGCTCCTGGCCCGCATCGCTGCCGAAAAGTTCGATCGTTCAACTGTCGCAAAGATTGCTGGCGAACTCCGCGGACCATTCGAAGGCACGACCGGCCTTCGCGTCAAGAGCTTCATGCTCGACGAAGACGGCGTTCAGGAAAGGAACTTCTACGTGTGGGATGACGAGGAGAAAGGCCGATCCTTCTTCACGGAGGAGCTCGTCGACAAGGTGACGGAGATGGATGGCGTCCCGCCCAAAATCGAGTACCTCGACATCGTAGGATTCGTCGACAACTCTGGCGCCTGATTCTCAAGGAAGCTGTCGCACGAATCTTCGCCTATCGCTCGGAGGGTGCACGACCGGGCTACCCGCGAGCCGAAGTCGATCGTCCCCCTGCTCGCCACTCCTATTGCGCCGGCCAACGACGCTCGCGCGGGAGCCAGCGCCCCGCCGCGAGAACGTCGCCTTCAGGGTGATCTGCCCAAACCAGGCCCCCGACGGGGCCACTCGATACGACAAACTCGCCGTCCGCTACGAAGCCACCGTGCTGGTCGCGGCCATCAACGAGTGGCTGTGACCAGCACGTTCACAACAGACCCTAGCCTGCCTGCTCCTCTAGCCGTCGAATGGTCGGCCGCTCTCGGCCCCAGGCGGCCAGCGGCTGGAGTGCGTCATTGAGGCGCATGCCGTCCTCGGTAAGCGAGTACTCGACGCGGGGCGGCACCTCGTCGTAGGAGACGCGGTGCACGACGCCGTCCGCTTCCAGCTCACGTAGGTGAGAGGCCAGCACCTTCTCGGTGATCCCCGGAAGTAGCCGACGCAGCTCGCCGAAGCGACGGTGGGGATGCTCGTGGAGCGCCCAGAGGATCAGCACCTTCCACTTGCCGCCGATCACCTCCATCGCGGTGTCGATCCCGCAGACGTGTCCGTCTGGTGTGCCCGGCCGGTTCAGCGTCGTCATGCCCCACCCTTCTGACGTGCTTGCTCACCCCGAGGTAACCACCCACTACCAAGTGCGTACTTGATCACCTCCGGAGCTGTGACCAGCCTAATCGGCATGGCACAGAACACTGTTGAGAAAACTCCCGTCACGATGCTGGGCCTCGGTGCGATGGGCACCGCGCTGGCCCGCACCTGGCTTGCCGCCGACCACCCACTAACCGTCTGGAACCGCACCCCAGCCCGCGCCGCAGCGCTCGCCACCGAGGGCGCAAGGGTCGCGGACAGCGCCGCTGAGGCGGTCGCAGCGAACACCCTGATCCTCCTTTGCCTGTTGGATGACACCTCGGTCGATGAGGTGCTGGCCGGCACCGACCTGGCCGACAGGGACCTGGTCAACCTGACCACCAGCACCCCCGCCCAGGCCCGCGCCCGCGCAGAGTGGGCGCGCGAGCGCGGCGCCCGCTACCTGGACGGCGGGATCATGGCCGTCCCTCCGATGATCGGCGTCCCGGAAACCGGCGGCTACGTCTTCTACAGCGGCTCGCGGGAGCTGTTCGAGCGGCACCAGGAGACCCTGAGGGTCCCGGCCGGCACTACCTACGTCGGCGAGGACGCGGGCTTCGCGGCCCTCCACGACGTGGCCCTTCTCAGCGCCATGTACGGGATGTTCGCAGGCGCCGCGCACGCCTTCGCCCTGATCCGCAAGGAGGACATCGACCCCGCGGCGCTCGCCCCGCTGCTCGCCGACTGGCTCGTCGCGATGGCCCCGGCAGTTCACCAGACCGCCGACCAGTTGCGGAGCGGCGACTACACCAAGGGCGTCGTCTCCAACCTCGCCATGCAGGTGGCTGGCACGCCTACCTTCCTGAGCACCGCCGAGCAGCAGGGTGTCAGCCCAGAACTGCTCAGCCCGTACTTCGGGCTGATGCGCCGCCGCCTGGCCGAGGGCAGCGGCGAGGAGGACCTGACGGGAGTGATCGACCTGCTGGTGAACTGACCAGCCACTTGCCGCCACAGAAGCGACCGTGCTGGTCACAGTCCTCAACGAGACGCTGTGACCAGCACTTGCACAACACGCCTTAGGGCGTGTATCGAAAGTAGATCTTGGGCGTGATATGCCTGAGTGCTTGAATTGGCCAGTGAGCGGCCGGGTGTGGTCGGCCGTCGAGGGGGAATCCGATGACGTCAGGTCCATCGAACATGTCCGGCCCGCCGAGCACGTTCTCTGTCGGGGGTGAGTACCGGGTATCCCGGCTCGGTTTCGGCGCTATGCGCTTGCCGACCGGGCCCGGCTCCGACCGAGGGACCGCCGTCGCGGTGGTCCGGCGTGCCGTCGAGCTGGGCGTCACCCTAATCGACACTGCCCACATGTACGGATGGGGAGCCAACGAGGAGCTCCTCGCCGAGGCCCTACACCCGTGCCCGGACGATCTGCTGATCGCCACCAAGGCCGGGATCACCCGGTCCGGCCCTGACGGGTGGGCGCACGATGCGCGGCCGAAGAGCCTGCGCGAGCAGGTCGAGCGGAGCCTGCACCGGCTCCGTACCGAGCGCGTTGGCCTGCTCCAGCTGCACCGGATCGACCCGACGGTCCCCCTGGCCGAACAGATCGGCGCGCTCCACGAACTTCAGCAGGAAGGAAAGATCGGGCACATCGGGCTGTCTGAGGTCACTGCCGAGCAGGTTGCCGAGGCCCGGCAGACCGCTGAGATCGCGAGTGTGCAAAACCGCTATAACCTCCTCGACCGAGAGCACGAGCCCGTTCTCCAGGCCTGCGAGGCCGCGAACATCGCCTTCCTCTCCTGGCAGCCAGTCGCCGCCGCAGCCTCCGGCTCGGCACCCGCGGTACACGCCATCGCTACCGAACTCGGCGCCACCGCACCCCAGACCATGCTCGCCTGGCTGCTCGCCCGGTCCCCGGTCGTCCTGCCCATCCCTGGGACCAGCTCGCTTACCCACCTGGAGGAAAATCTCGCCGCGGCAGACCTCCAGCTGGCCGAATCCCAGCGGCAGCGCCTCGACCGCACGGCATTGCCCGCGTAGGACGCATTATCGAATGTGCTGGTCACAGCCACTCGTTGATGGCTGCGACAAGAACGGTCGCCTCGTAGCGGACCGCGAGCTTGTCGTAGCGCGTGGCCACGGCCCGGTGCCTCTTGAGGCGATTGATGCCGCACTCGACCGCGTGCCGCGCCTTGTAGTCCTGCGGGTCGAACTTCGGCGGCCGGCCGCCGCGGAAGCCGCGTTTCTTACGGTTGCGGGCCTGGTCGGCCTTGTTCGGGATGGTGCAGCGGATCCCGCGCTGCCGCAGGTAAGCGCGGTTCTTCCGGGAGGCGTACGCCTTGTCGGCGCGCACGCGATCTGGCCGGGTGCGCGGCCTGCCCGGCCCAAGCCGCGGGACACGGACCTTGTTCAGGACAGGCTCGAACTGCGGGGAATCGCCCCGCTGGCCAGCCGTGATCACGATGGACATGGGCTTTTGGCCCTGTTCGACGGCCAGGTGCAGCTTGGTGGTCAGGCCGCCGCGCGAGCGCCCGAGGCCATGGTCGTCGGGCTCGACGCTGACGCCGCCGGGCGGGCTCCTTCTGCAGCTCCCCTTTTTCCTCGCACCGGCGGCGTGCTGGTGGGCCCGGCACACCGTGGAGTCGACGTTGATGGCCCAGGTGATCAGCTCTTTCGCGTCGGCCCGGGCCTGGAGCGCGGTGAAGATGCGATACCAGGTGCCTTCCCTTGCCACCGGCGGAACAGGTCGTACACCCGGCCCCACGGCCCGTACTCGGTGGGCAGGTCCCGCCACGGAATGCCGGTGCGGACCCGGAACCGTGTGCCGTCGATCAGCTGCCGCCTAGCCCACGTCGGCGGCCGTCCGGGCTTCTTGCCCTTCGGTAACAGCGGTTCCAGCACTGCCCATTGCGCGTCCGTCAGATCTCCACGTGCCACAAACCAAGATCATCCCACGTTCAAGATCCACTTCGACACACGCCCTAGATGGGCCGCAACCACTCCGCGCAACGACACCAGTCGCCCCCGCGGGCTGGGCGCACTTGCGAAAAGGTACTCGTTGAGTTGCCGGCCGTCGGCGAGTACGAAGGGATCCGGCTCCGCGGCGATCGTGAGGGGGTACTCGAACACCGCATGCGCGAAATCCACCATGGCGTAACGCAGACGTACCTCAGCCGTCGACGACCAGCGGGTCCGCCGGCACTCCAGACGACGCGCGACAACTGAAACAGTCACCGGGACACCGAACACCGCCCCTGACAGCACGACCCGCCCCGCGCATACCAACGGTCCCACACTGACAGCCCTCTCGAAGGTCGCTGACTCGAACTCGGAGTCGCCCTCGAAGGTCGCTGACTCGAACCTGGCGTTGTCCTTGAAGGTCGCTGACTCGAACAGGGCACGACCCAGGTGTGGGTGGCCGGTTGCGGGGGCGCGGAGGGGGGTGAGCAAGGCGTCGAGGAGGGATTTGGTGAATTGAGTACCGCGGTGGTCGATGTGGGCGCCGGGTGCCAGGCCCGCAAGGTAGGCATCGCGTTCGGGTCCGCCAAGGTGGGCGATGCAGGTGGTGTGGCCGGCAACGTGGATGCCAGGGCAGCCGGTTGAGTTCTCCGCACTGGCGTCCTCGCCGCAGTGTGGCCAGCCAGGTGGGGATGGGCTGGGGCTGGGGTTGGGCTGAGACATACCCGAGAGACGATCGAGTACGGACACTCGGTTGCCGATCTCACCGATGGGAATCGGCACCGCAGGGCAAAGGCGAGCACAGAGGACCACTCGTACCCGCTGCAAGGGCAGATCCCACCCAGACCCCTGTACCTCGTCCGACGACGCCCTCGCGAATCTACGCAGTGAATCGGTTCTGAGCCTGCCCGTGCTGCGCAGGTCGGCCAGCTCCCCGCTGCGGTGTCCAGCTCCAGCGCGAGCACGGCCGTCAGCCGGGTCTGCGCCGGGGACAAGGGCCCGCGAGGTACTGGTCGAGCTGGCGGGCCAGGGCGAGAGGGTGGCCGCCCTCGGTGCGGGCTGCAGCGGGATCTCCCCGCCGCCCAGGCGCAGCGCGGGCATCCCCAGCGTCTCGCGTAACAGGTCGACGCACTGGCGGCAGATCTCGTTGGTCGCCACCGAGGTGGGCGGGAGACCGCCCTCGACCCGGCGGTGTCGCAGCGCCCCGGACTCCGCGAGCCGTACGTGCGGGCCGAGCTCTTCCTTGCGCGCGAAGAGCCAGCGGGCAGACCAGCCGGATCTACACTCCTCACAGATACGACCGGAGTTCCACCTGTACCCGTGACCGAGCGTGAGATTTTCGGAGTTGCGCCGCTAACCCCCGCATCCCACAAAGTCCTGTCTGTCAGCGAACAGACAGGAGAAGGAACATGCCCGCCAAGAAGACCACCCGCCGCGATGAGAAGCCAGCCGAGCGCCGCCCGTACATCGTCGTGAGCATCGGTCGCGCACGGCTCACCGCACCGAAGCGCACGGCTCGTCGCGCCGTACGGGCCGTCAGGTCGACGGCCACGCACGTCGGTGCGTCGTGCCTCACCGTGGTGGTGGTGCAGCTGCTCGCCCGGCGGTGACCTGCGCCGGCCCCTCCGAGTACCCGGGCCGGCTCTTCTTCGCCCGCGAACAGGGCGCGTCCGAGGGCGAGCTCGAGCGGATCGCCGCAGAAGGACTGCAGGAGGTGTACTTCAAAGACGGCGGCCGCCGCGCCGGAGGGCTCACCGACGAGTTCACGGACATCGACTACATCGACTACATCGACTACATCGACTACATCGACTTTGGACTGTAGCTGCGCCGCTGCGGCATCAAAGCCGTCATCCCCGCTGAGCCGAAGCACGACACCTGTCACCGGTAGAGCCGAATGGGCTGGTGAAAGCAGGCCGAAGCAGCCTGGTTGTCACCCAGGAGGCAGGCTACTTGTCACAGACGTTTCAATCGGCAGCCTTACTGTCACCAGGTCGAGGGACGCGGACGCTCATCCGGTCGGTCGGCTACGGAGCTGCCTTGCGGAAGAGAGACAGCAGGGTCCGGGCCGGCAGGGTGTCCGGGTCGAAGAACTGCGTGGCCAGAGCGGGCGGCACCGCCGTTCCCTGCATGCGGACCTCGTGGCAGGTGAAGCAGAACGCCGCCTCGAACAGCGCCAGATCGAGAGAGTCCTCGTATGCCCGGACGCTCCAGCCTGGTGAGAAGCCGCAGCGGTGTTGTTCACTGCCGGGCAGGCTCTCGATCAAGGCCAGGGCGGCGGCGGCCTCGCTCCCGGCCCAGTGGGCAACCGCCGTGCCGGGGTACGGGACGTCCCGCCTGGTGGGAAGGGCGGAGATCCGTACGACCTCGATCAGCACGGTGGCGGTAACGGCTTCGGTGGGGAGCTGCATGCACGCAGTCTGCCCGCCAGGTCGGCGGCCCGGGGTAAAGGGTACAGACGCCTTCGGCAGGCGCAGGCCGGTGTCGTTCGATCGACCCGATGCTATCCACCGCGGAAGTCGCACCGAGGCAGCCACGGACGCGACGTGACAACCCGCCTGCCTTGGTGACAACCATCGTGCTTCGGCTCACCCGCCAAGACCAAGCCCAGCACCGCAAGAACAAGGGCAGCCGAGGCGGCCAGCCCGTCTCCCATGACGAAGACCTCTACCGCGACCGCAACACCGTCGAACGCTGCATCAACAAGATCAAGCAATGGCGGGGGCTCGCCACGCGATACGACAAAACCCCCGAAAGCTTCCTCGGGCTGCACCTCTGCGGAGCACTCATCTGGATCCGAAGCCTCGACCCACTACAGATCCAAACCCAGAACACTCCCTAAGGACTGTCCCGTAAATGATCTTTGGTGCGGTCAAGGTGTGGTCGAGGGCGGCGGGACCGCTCTCCTATCCCGCGAGGTTGAGGTTGTGCAGGCGGGCAAGGCCGCGCATGGCGTGATGGACTCCATCGCCTTTGAGGCGGCAGTCGCGAAGGATCTTCCAGCACTTCATGCGGGCGAAGACGTGCTCGACGCGGGCTCGTACCTGTTTGTGGGACTTGTTGTGCGCTTCCTTCCAGGCGGGCAGTTCCTCACCCGTGCGGCGGCGGTGCGGCATCACCAGGCCGGTGCCCGGATAGCCGCCGTCGGCGATAGTCATGGTGGCCCCGACGGCATCCTTGGCACCGGATTCCGCCGACGCCCTACAGTCGTTGCGGTTGCCGGGAAGCGGGCGGCCGACCGCCATGACGAGACGGGTGTCGGCATCGATGACGACCTGATGGTTGGTGGAGTACCGGTAGTTTTTCGACTGTTCGGCCACCGCGTGGTCGCGGGTGGGGACCAGCGTGCCGTCCACGATGAGCACAGTGTCCTTGCGGAACCGCTTTCGGGGCGGTAGGGCGAGCATCGGTCCGAGCTGGGCGATGACGCGGTCCGCGGCAGACTTCGAGATGCCGAACAACGGCGCGAGTTGACGCAGTGTCAGGTTGGTTCGCCAGTACGCCGTGACCAGCAGAACTCGGTCTTCCAGGGGCAGGCCCCACGGCCGCCCCCGGCGCAACTCGTCGGCTCCTTCGCGGTGCAGCGCGGTCACCAACTTTCCGAAGCATCGCGGGCTCGTCCCGGTGAACGGGGCTATCCAAGACGGTTCCGACGCCGTGATCACACCAGCCACACCAAGATCATCTCACCCGTGGTCTACGGGCCGGAGGTGGTTGTCACTAGCGCCCAGCGTCCAAGAGTGCGTCGCGTTCCGAGCGGATCCAGCACTGCTCGGCCAACATCTCAGCCGCGTCACCGCGGGCGAGGAAAGTCGCCCATGGCTCGGTGCCCTGCCTGCCGAGGCGTTCGATGCGCGCGGCCTCGCGGAATTGAAGGGCGTCCAGCGCCTCGATCACAGCTACGGGCCGCTCCCCGTAGGCAGCACAGAGCGCATGAAGGCGAGCCTGCAGGGTGCTGGAGCCAGTGACCGACGCTCTTCGCTGCTGCTCCAGGGGTCGCAGTGGCACGGCATACCAGGCGAGTTGAGCCAAGTCGTCGATGGCATGGCCGGGTGCCGCGAAGTCCCAATCGATGAAGCCGGTGAGCTGGCCGCCGTCCCAGATCGAGTTCCACGGCCCGAGGTCTCCGTGCCGGATCACCATGCCTGGCCGCCACTCTTCTTCCTGACCCTGCCAGTAAGCATCGGCCGGCGGCCGGAAGGTCCGGACGGCATCGTGGTAGCCCCGCAGCCAGCGACCCAGCTCACCGACTCCGTGTGAGGAGCGCAGAGCCTCTGGCCAGGGCGTGAATGCGGGCTCGCCATAGAGCAACGACACCACTTCGTCGGCACCGTCCGTGCCCAACGCGCGCGGAGCCCTGCTGAATCCCACCGCCTCCAGGTGTCTCAGCAGGGCGTGCACGGCAGGTGTCCACGCGCCTGTCGGCCTACGGATCGTCGCGCCGATCCGTCGCACCGTCGTGACACTCCCGCGGTCAGTGGAGCCGTCCTCAATCACTCGGCCAGCGTAGACCGGCTACCTCAGTCGGCGCCCTGAATATCAACGCGCCAGACCCACGTCCTATGTCCGGCTGACAACGCACCTCGTTATCCCGCCAGTTACGGGACAGCCCTTAGCCCTCACGGAACGGACAAGGGCCCCGGCGGTACTTTCTGAAGCCTTGGGAACCTCCGGGAGCGGCAGGTCAGGGGTAATACGATGTCACGCATAGCGGCGGGGTAGCCTGGTAGTAACCGGATCCGCCGCCGCCGTCCCTCCAGAAGACCGCGCACCAGCGGTCACCGAACGAGCTGTCCTGGTATCCGGCCCAGTCATGCGTACGGTCTTTCCATTCCCCGTCCAGGCTGTTGCTGACGGTGCCGTGCGGGCCGAACAGCTCCCAGTGGCCAATTCCCGTTCTGCCGGAGGAACGGACGTTCATTTTGCTGACGTCGTTGGGGGGTGCGCCGGTCCCGTTCCCTCGGAAGGTCACGCACACCGTGTGGGAAAAGGCAACCGAGGGATAGTTGGCCGACTGGCAACGCTCGTTGTCCGCCGCTGCGGAGGCGGAGGCGGAGGCGGGGCCGGAGGCGATTCCGGCCATGACGGTTCCTGCGGCCATTGCGGCGGTCATTGCAGCGGCCATGCGGTGTTTCATGCTGTTGTACTTCCTTTCGGAGAGGGTATACGGAGTTTCTGGGCGGATGCGTGTCGGCTCAGGTGTAGACCGGGTTGCAGGCCATGTCCATGTAGCCGCCCCCTTCGAAGAGAGCGGCGCAGACGCGCGCTGCGTCGCGGGGCATCAGGACCGTGACCTCGAATTCGGCGTCCTCGCTGCGCCGGTTGCCGCCCCACGAGCGTTCCCTTTTGAACATCTCCCTGTTCTGGGCGTCCAGGACCCGGACTTCGATGCGCGGGTTGCCCACGCCCCAGAGGGGGGAATCGAAGTTCCCCCTGATGGTGTTGAGGTACTTGGTCGTCTGGGCGTCCCATCCGACGCACAGCAAACCCGTTTTGTTCTGAATGGTGGTGCAGCCCCCGCCAATCGCGGCGGCGGCGGGCGTGGCGGACGCCAGGGTGGCCAGAACGGCCCCCGCTCCCGCCAGCGCGAGACCGCGTCGGGTCAGCCGGTTCCGCCACGTCTTCCGATTCTGGTTTTCCTGCAAGGACATGCTGCACCTTTCGGGATTCCGGTCAAGAGAAAGACTGTCGGTAAATTGTGCTCTGAGTTCGGTTCCAGCGTATGAGTTACGGATCAACCTCTCTATCCGTTACCCGCAGAGTGCTCCGCGCGTATCGGATAGCCAGGAAGGCCCGGATCCGTTACCCCGGCGGATATGCCCCTGGAAACGGACCCGGGTTTCCGGGTCGGTTTCTGAAGCGGTTCTGGGTGTGCCTCGATCCGGTGGGCTTCAGTGCCTTTCGGCGGTGCGGGACGGTGCCTGGCCGTACATCTCGCGGTAGTAGGCGGATGAGAGGCGCCCCCGCCGTCGGGTGACTGGGGCGGGGGCGTTGGAGCGGCTGGAGGCGTCGTCAGATGGCGTAGACGCTGATGCCGACGCTGCTGTACGCGTTCTGCCTGCCGAGGGCGATCCAGCCGGTCGCCGGACGTCTCCGGCGACCAGCGTGTCTCAGCCAAGCCGAGCCGCTGAGCCTTAACTCTGCGCCGCCCTCCTGTAACCCCTGCCATTAACTGGGACGGGCTGCAATGCCTTTTCCGGAGATAGGCGCACGCCCCAGCGGCTTCACGCGAGGCGTGCCACCAGGAGCACGCTCTCGGTGGCGCGCCGTACGTCATCTGACAGACGTACAGCTTGTTGCTTTAACCGAGTGCCCATCTCGACGCCGATCGTCTGGCCTGGCGATAACTACCCTGCCCGGCCGGGCGATCGGCGGCGCTGGGAGGTGATCACCGCGGGCGGCGGCGCTGGCTATCGGTGGTGGGGCACGAGGGCCATGCCAACGGTGCTCAAGCCATTCGTGAACTGCCTGCCCCTGGGCACGACCAGCTTTCGGTACGTCTCACCGTTCTGCGAGGTCGCGGATGGTCGCGGTACCTGACCGGACGATCCAGGTGCCGCTGCCGGACGGGGTTTCTTTCGAGCGGGCCTTGAGGTCTTCGACGTTGATGGCCGGCGGCCACCGTGTGGTGTGTTCGGACCAGTAGACACCGCCGAGGTCAATGCCGGTCAGGTCTGCGTTGCTCAGGTCGGTGGCGGTGAAATCGTCCACGGAAGCCGAAGACGCGGTTCGTCGGCTCCAAAGCACCCTCGCCGGCTTCAACGCCGGCTGACCATCCGGCGGGGAATGCCTGACCCCTCGGACAAGACCTGGGGTGCTTCTTTTGGATCTTCCCCCGGACGGTTCCAGGCGGCCGATAGAGTGCGCGCCGTGGGCATTCCCGGCTGGTTCGTCTGGATCTTTCTCGTTCTGTTCTTATGGCAGGTCCTCTGTCTCGTCCCCGTCATCCATCGACTGCGGGAAGCCAACTCCGCGCTGAGTTTCAAGGCGCGCCTTGACCAGCTGGAGGTCGTCGGCTCCCTGCTGCTCTTCGGCGGCAGCCTGCTGAGTTTCCTGGCGGGGGAATCCTGGTTCTGGCTCGGCATCGCAGGCTTCCCACTCCTGACCGCCGTCTACGCCGTGAAGGGTGTCCACTGGCTCCGCGCCCGCCGCCACCCCACGGCCTGATCCAAACGACGGGGCCTAACGAGCTCGTGCATGGTTGGCGGTGAGACGTCGAGGACTTTGGTGGGGCCCGGGGTTCACATCTGCTGATGGGACAGCTGGCGATGGCCTGGACCGTGTCGCTCATGTGCTCGCGGCGGCCGAGGTGGCGGGCCAGTGCCCGCCAGTTCTTGAGATGTGCGATGCCGTGCTCGACGCGGATACGGCTCGCCGAGCGAGGCTGCACCATCAGCCCCGACGTACGGCTGCGGACTCTGGCCGAAGTCGTCGACCACCTCGTTGATGGCCCGGGTGATGGTGGAGCGGTCCGCGCCGAACCAGCAGGCCAGCACGTCGTGGGTAGTCCCGTGGCGGAGATGGACGAGAGTGGCCAGGAGCCGGTCGATGAACACCAGCCGATGCTTCGCGCCGGCACCCATGGCCCGCTTCCCCTGCCGGGAGGCAAGCCTGGCCTGGTGGCGCTCATGCCACAACGGCCGCACTTCGGGCACGAGTTCAGCAATCACATCGGCCGTCAAGCCCGTGATCCGTCGGTTGCCGATGACCAGTGCACGAGTCGAGTTCCCCACCACTCAACCATGATCAACGATCAAGGACTCGACGTCTCACCGCTCGTCGACGGCCAGGGGCAGGGTGCAGGCTGCCCTCGCGCCGGCCGCCAACGTGGCGAGCTGTTGGTGGTGGGGCCCATCGACGGTCACATGGCGGATCGTTCCGTTCGCCGCCTCCCGGACGAAGTCCACGGATTCGTCCTCGGGCAGCGCGGCAAGGACCGCATCGACATCAGGGTCGAGGTCGGGCCAGACGGTCAGGAGCGCGCGTGGGCCGAGCGCGGCGCGGACGGTATCGAGGTTGTTCTCGGTGAGACGGTGCCAGCGGGTGGCGTTGCGGAGGTAGGTCTCCTCCAGGAGGAGCATCTGCGGTGCGGCCAGTTCTGCGCGTACTTGTTCCCAGAACTCCTCGTCCGCAGCCTGTGTCGCCTCTGGTTCCTCAAGGTCTGCGGCGTAGGGCGAGGACGTGATCGGTTCCGCGAACAGGCCGAGCTCGCGGGTCCGGACGATGGCTGCTTCGCACGGCTGGTCGCTGCAGACGTACACATACTGATCCCACCCGACGTGCACGGTGAACGTGTCCTGCTGCTCCAGTCGGCACCAGGCGCCCTGGTCACGGAGCATGGCCCGGACCAGCTCCAGCGCGACCGGCACCGAGACTTCAGCACCGTCGTAGTAGCCGGTGTGGTCGGGCGGGAACAGCCCAGCGAGGCCGTGTCCGTCAACCGGCGCCTCCAGGCCGAAGTTGACGAAGCCGGTGACCTCCGGTTCACGGATCTCCAGTCGGTCGATGCCCGACTTCTGCGCGAAGGCGGCGATCCCTTCCAAGTAGGCCGCTTCGACCGGCCCGTGGTCGCTCATCGTGTCCTCAGCGCCGTTGTAGTGCCCACGCTCGTCGCGGTCGGCAGGGTTGTACTTGATCCGGTAGGCGAAGGACGGCGGCACGCTGCTCCCTGGGCTGTTGGAAGGGGATGTCAGCGTAGTTCGTGACAACCGGCCTGCCGGGTTCCCGCCACGACACTTTCGCGGATCTCGGCTTCCGCTCTGTACGTGAACTGTGCGCAGTGAGAAGTTGGAAGGCCTGCACACGGACGGGCCGGGCCTCGATCCGCACGTGTTCCACTCGCTCCAGGGAGTCGACCGTGACCTCCGACCACGACACGCTGTGGCGTCGTTGCGCGCACCTGGGTCGGCTCCTGCTGCCGGTGGTGGACGAGGAGAAATGGCGCCGGGCCCGCCGTCACGAGCGCCTGGGCACCTGGGGTATCGGCATCGCGGAAGGCGAGCGGCTGATCGAGGTCCTCGCGGCCCTGGCCGCCCATGCCGTCGCGGTCGATACTTCCGCGTCTGCCGCAGAACTTGACGTCCTGCCTCTGAGCGCGGTGGCTGACGCCGCGACCGGTAAACGCGACTTCGAGCTGCTCGCCGGGCTCCCGAACACCTTCGCCGACGGCCGCGACGAACTGGCCGTCAAGGTCTTCAGGCTGTACACCTACAGGGACGGGCTGTACAGCCTCCGGCTTGTCCAACTGAGCACAGAAGTGCGTCGTGCGCTGAACGTCCTCGCCGAACGGTCGCGAGTGCCGTCCCCCAGGTGCGGGCACGTCTTCTTCTGGGCAGCTGCAGCGGGCCTGTCCAGTCAGCATGCAGATGTGACGAACTGACGGTGGGTGCTGCTCCTTCGCCCAGACCGGCTCTGGCCACCGGGCTCGCGGACGGCTCGATTCGGCTGCGCGTCGCGTCTGTGCAGCAGCAGGCTGCCGACCAGTAGCGCGGCTGCGGCCCACGTGGCGAGCACGCCCGGGCCGGCCCATGGGCCGATGGGCAACTCCTGCAGATTGACGGTGGCTTGGATCGCGAGTCCGGCGGTCATGGGCGAGATCTGCTGGAGGTGGCGCTGCCACTCCAGGTCGTTGACCACCCGGGTGACCACCGGGACGAGGTAGAGGAGCCCGAGCACGATCCCGAGGACGGCGACGACCGCCTGCCCGACGGTTACGCCGGTCAGGGCGAGCCTGACGGCGTCCTGGCCGCACCCCGCGTCCGGGCACTTCACGGCCTTGGCGGTGCCGCAGCCGACGGCCACGGTCAGCGCGACGGCGAGCAGGAGCAACCTGCCCACTTCCCCTGCGGTGCGCAGCTTCGTCCACTCCGCGCGCAGCGCGCGGACGAAGTCCCCTCGCCACGCGCCGTCCGCCGTGCCGGTGAGTCGTGCACCGCTCAGCCACCGGACCTGGATTCGTTCGCAGAACCCGTTCTCACTCAAGAGCGGGACGGGCCCGCCTCTGAGACCTGCATTGTGCGAAAGTCCGGCCCATGACGGACCCTCAGCAGCCTTCCCCAACCCACCGGTCGGACGCCGACGACGTCGAACAGCACGCCTGTCCGAAGGGTGCTGCACAGCCCGCTTCGCCTGCCGCTCGCGCGGCCCACGCGCGGAAACCGCCGCAGTCACCCGATCGACCGACAGCCTTCGAGATCGTTAGGGGCACTACCGCTTACGTGTCGGGATGCTGCGGCAGGGCGAGCCAGTCCGACCAGGAGATCTCGCGGCCGAGGAAGCGTGGCTGCTCGAACGGCCATTCGGCGGCGATCCACAGCGGCACCAGCGCGTCGAGGGCCTGCTCGACCTTGCCGCCCACCAGCTCGTCCACCACCCACCAGGAGATCTCGCCGTCCGCGCCGGCTCTCTCCGGCGGGTCGATGTAGACACAGCCGAGCAGAACTGTCTCCGCCGCGTCGAACAGCGCGTAGTTGAAGGACTGGTGCGCGGCGATCTCCTTCTCGTGCCGCAAAAGGTCGGCCTGGTCGGCCTCGTAGGTCATGGTGGCCGCGGGCCAGCCCCAGGCCGGGCCGAAGATCGTCCACAGCCGCTGGCGCGAACCCATCACAGCCGGATAGTCGAGCGGGGTGTCCGCCTCCCGGATCGGCCGCAGGTGATGACCACCGCCTGGCAGCGGTACCAGGGCGGGGTGGACGAAGTCATCGGGAAGCCAGCTCATGGCGCTCGACCGTAGCAGCGCGCGGCCGTCCGCTCCCCTGGATTTTCCCCGCATACCGCCAGGCTCTGCTCTCATGCCGAGCAGGGCCCGCGGTCCGAGACTCCCGTTCGATCGACAGACTCCATGATCGGTATGGCAACGGCTTCTGAGCTTGATCATTAACCTCGCTGCTGTTTCAGGCGGACGTGTTCGGTGAGGGATTCGATTCGTTTCACGGTCTTCCCAGGCTCGTGACGTAGGGCTGGCCTGCGGCTCTTCGAGCCGGGTGGGCGTCCGGGTCCGGGCTTGGAGGGTCGGGGCACGTCGGCGGGACCTGTGCTCGGCGGTGAGCGTCAACTCGACCAGCGACGTCACCGGCCCCTCCGAGCACAGCACCGCGTCGGTGAGCTCGAAGAGCGCATCCGCCCGCGTGTAGAGGCAGTCGTAGAACTGGACACGAAAGTGGGACAGGACGCCCAACGCGGCGTCAGCGGACTGTTCAGGGGCGAGACGCTTCACCAGCGGCCGTTCCCTCACGCGACGTTGCTCGACGCCTCGAAGCGTGAAGAACGGCCGCCCTGCTGTCCCGGGAACGAACCAAGATCAGCGGGTCAGGTGAACGGCCGAGGTTAAACGCCAAGCTCAGTACGCGGGTTGGCGCTGGGTGGTGCTGGTCACGATGGAGTCGTCTGACTTCACTGTCGCGGTCGGCTGCGTCTGCGGCCGCCCGCATGGCGAACGAGCGCTCATCCGCATCCCTGTCCCCACGGCTCCCCTTCTGGCCCAAGCCGCTGGTAGCCCGTGACCTGTTTGCGGCTACTCCGGACAACACCGCTTCACCGGACAAAGTCCCGTCGATCAGGCGCAGTTGCTACAGCGCTACCTCGCGCCTCTTGAGGCTCGGAATGTCCCTGTGGGCCGAGCACCCTCTCCATCCGAGTCTCGCCGCGCTGTGCTCGTATGCGGGCGTCCTCCTCGTCGAGCAGCTCGTCGAGTGTCTTCGGCTTGAGGTCGAGGCATACGAGCAGCCACGCGGGCGCCTGCCAGTCGCCCGTCCGCCGGCGGACGCATCGCTCGTCGCGGGTCTCCCCGGTGATGGGGTCGGTCCCCGGGCGGTCAAGGGCTCCGGCCTCAGAATGGTGCCAGGACGGCCCGCAGGACGCTGGGCACGTCGGCCGGGTCGACCCCAAGCGTCGTTGCAGTCATTGTGTGTGCTGGGGGGCGTCGCAGACCTGTTGACCGGACTATGGGAGGAGAGGCCGGGCGGGAGCGCATCCCCGCTCGGCGTCGACGGCTTCTACGGCTGGGCGGTGGCTCCGATCGCCGCGTTGCCGGGATGCGCCGGTTCCCGCCCGGAGCCGGCCACATGGTCAGCCCAGTGCGGGACGTGTGCGGCGTGCGGTGCGTGCGGGCCGCCCGACTGCGGCGTACCAGACCAGGGCCGCACATATGAAGGCCGTCGCCGCGGAGACCAGTGACCTTGTGAGGGTGTCGTTGCGTGCGCCGGAAACGAGGGCAATGGCCAATGCCGCCGTCAGGGTGATGACGGGCAGGGCACGGGTGCTCCGCGTGGCGGCCGGCGCGGCGGTCGGCGGCAGCAGCCAGGTTGCGAGGCCGTAACAGGCACAGGCCAGCAGTGTGGCCCCCAGCACTTCGCTGGGCCGGTGGCCGCCCATGGTCGCGCTGGCGGCGGCGATGCAGGCGAGCCAAAGCACACCGGCCGTGGCGACGTACGGGCGGATGCGGGGGGAGACCACGAGGACGGCGGCGAGAGTCAGCGCAGCGGGGATGGCGGTGTGCCCGCTGGGGAAGCCCTGATCAAGGAGATTCTCGGGCGCGCCCACCAGATCGGGGCGGGGCAGGGTCGATTTGAGCACATCCTTGCCTCCGGTCGTGAGAATGACGATGCCGAGCGCCGCGCACCCCGGCCACCAGCACCGCCGCACCAGGGTGAGGACCACGATGACGGCCAGGCCCACCATGACGGTGGGCTTGGCGCTCAATTCCAGCGGCGGCAGGGGCGTCGAGCCGTAGGCCGCTCCAGACAGGGGGTAGATCCATGCTTCTTCGCCGCCCTGTTTGCCGAGACCGAACAGAGCGTTCTCAGCTCGTTGCCCCCACGGGGTGCAGACGGCGAGTAGGTAGACCGTCAGGAACCCCAGGGCGTACAGCAGAGCCGGCATCCACGGCCGTGTCGTACGCGACAGGCCGGGGGCGTCGGGGGCCTGCCTTGAGGCCCCCGGACGGTGCGTGGGCAGGGTCGGAGAATCGAACTGAGTCATCGCTCTGTTTCTTCCGTTGAGGGGAGTTAGGTCACGCACGCCTTGTGGCGCGACGTGGGCCGCCGGGCTCGGCCGCCCACCAGGGGTCCGCTCCTATTCGGGGAGTGCCTGCCCCTGTCGGCGCTGGGCGGTGATCGCCAGGGCGGGGAGGGGCGCGATCAGCAGGAGGAGTACGACCACGTCCGGAAGGGACTGCATGAACGCGTCCGGCTGGACGACGATCGCCTGCGTGCGGACGATCGCGACCGCCGAGACGGGGATCAGCCACCGGTGGTCGCCGGTGGCTGCCGTCGCCACCCACGCGCCGAGCAGCGCGGCGACCTCGAGGACGAACAAGCCGCGCTGGAAAGCCGGACTGACAGAGATGATGTGCAGGCCACCGGCCACGAACATGGCGAGCACGACAGGGGCCAGCCAACGGTACGAGCGACGTCGCAGACGACTGGGACGGCAGAGCGCCAGCACGGCGCACGCGGCGCACAGTGCCCCCGAGAGCGCCAGGTCACGGGCCGTCAGCGGGGCGCCCAACCCGTAGTAGCTCAAGCCCGCCTTGCCCTCGCTGCCGAAGAGGGTGCGGCCGTGGGACGTAGCGCCGGCCCAGATCATGGCTGCCGCGGCCGGCAGCGCGACCCATGCCCTGCCACGTAGTAGAGCGATCAGGCAGCCCAGCGGGAGCAGCCCGTAGGGCAGCAGCCGTATCCGTGTGGGTCCTTTGGCCCACGGGTACCAGCCGGAGAAGTGGAAGGCGATGGCGTGCTGTCCGGGGTCGATGTGCAGTGCCCAGTGCCACACATCCTGCAAGTACGGAACCAGCGCCAGCGCGGCGAGGGCCAGGGCGGCCAGATGGATGCCGTCCAGCCACCACGGCCGAGTGATGTCGTCAACGGTGGCACGGGCGCGGGCCTGCACCCCGGCGCACACCAAGGCGGCAACTTCCCGCGGCGGGGGCCAGGAACGGCCGGGATATGCCTCGGCCAGGCAGGCCAGCAACTCCTCGCCCTGCCGGGAACGGTAGGACGTGGGATAGGCAGCAAGCAGCAGGCGATTCATGCCGGGGCCGCTCCGGCATCCCGCGCGCGTCCGATGACGACGGCCGCCGCCTGCTGCATCCGCAGCGCTTCCCGGCCGAGCGCCTCGGTGCCGTCCTCGGTGAGCCGGTAGTAGCGCCGCGCCCGCCCGTCCACGATCTCCTCATGGCCGGCGGCCACCAGCCCGGCCCCCTCCATCCGCTCCAGTGCGCCGTAGAGCGTGGCGACAGCGATCCGGAGCCGCCCGTCGGTGGCCTGCTCGGCAGCCTTGATGATGCCGTAACCGTGCAACGGTCCGTCCATGAGCGCAGCAAGGATGAAGTACTGAGATTCCGTCAAAGGCGGCTTCCGTCTGGTCATGCATCGAGTATATATCGAGCTACGGAATATATCCGCCAGTCTTGAGCGATCATCGACAGCGCCTCCACGCCCACGGCGAGCGTCACCTTCTCCCGGCCTGGGGGCGCGACGGCTGTCTCCTCGACGCCCCGCGCGGCGTCGACGGATGCACACCGCGACCTGGTCCGGGAGGCATGTCACCGGCTGGAGGGCTCGAAGCGGCACCACGCCGTCAGCGTGCTGCGGTCGCTGTTCCGGCACGTCGAGAAGAAGGGCGCCATCTTCCGCGATCCCGGAGCGGCTCACCGTCGTCGTCGGTGTTCTTGTGTCGGACGATCGTTCCACAGCGCACGCCAGTCGCCGGCGCCGTCGGCGGCCACGGCGACGGCCGGACACGCCCTTCGCGGACCGCGGCTACGGCCACGACAAGTACCGGCGGCTGCTGTGGCAGCGAGGTATCCGTCCAGTGATCGCCGAACGCGGCCAGCCGCACGGCTCCGGCCTGGGCATCTTTCCCTGGGTCGTCGAACGCACCATCTCCTGGCTCCACTGCTTCCGCCGCCTGCGTATCCGCCGGGAACGACGCGACGACATCCACGAAGCCTTCCTCGGCCTCGCCGTCTGCCTGATCACCTACCGACACGTCCAACGCCTTTGTTGGAACCTCTAAGTGAGGATCGACGACGAACTGGGAGGGCCGCGATAGGCAGACCACCCGTACTGACCGACTCCGAACGGGTCTGTGCCGCGGTCGCCCAGTCGATACGGGGGCGTAGCGGCCGAGCGCGACGGCGTCCTCCGGATCTGAGCACAATTTGAGTTGGCCCCAGTTTTTGCGGCTTGAAGTGGCCCCGTTCGAAGATCGGTTGGGCGGAGACTCCGGCTTGAAGCGGCCCCGGCTTCCGGGCCGAGTCGGCCCCGGCTCATAGTCGGCTCATCGCAGCAGAGGGTGTAGTCGGGGTCTGCCGGTTTTCGGGGTCGCCCTCACGGATTTCAGGCTCGGATGCACTCCTGTCCGAGCGCGACGAGACGTGCGCCGCGGAACGAGCTATGCACCTTCGTTGTCACCGCGCAGGGAATGGATCATGCTTTGCAGGACCCGGAACGCGCCTGACTGCTCGGTCTCGGTCAGGTCGGCCAGCATTCTGGCCTCGACGGACCGGACCGCCGCGCTCGCCTTCTCGAGGCTTCGTCGGCCGCGAGGCGTGAGCCGCGTGGGAAGCACCTTCCCGACGGGTGCCTCCGCGGGCCTGGTCACGTAGCCGTCTCGTTCCAGGGCCTGGAGCAGCACGTTCATCGTCTGCCGTGTCACGAACGCGCCCCGCGCAAGCTCGGAGTTGGACAAGCCCGGTCGTTGCGCCAGCAGCTCGAGGCAGGAGTAGTGCGTCACGCTCATCCCGAGCGGCCGCAGTACTTCCTCCATGGCCGCGCGGAGGGCACTCGACGCTTCTTTGAGCAGGTAGCCCAGTGACGTCTCCAGGTCGACGCCGACACCTTCTTGACTCATGTCAGTATTCTGACATAGGTTCCTCGTGTCAGAAAACTGACACGAACGCAAGGAGCGTCATCATGCCCGCTACCGGCCCCGACTTCATCTCGCTCCAAGTGCACGACCTCGACGCTTCACAGGCGTTCTACGAGCAGTACCTGGGCCTCGTCCGCTCGCCGGCCGGACCACCGCACGCCGTCGTCTTCGAGACGAAGCCGATCGCGTTCGCACTCCGCGACGTCATTCCCGGCACAGACCTCGCATCCGTCGCTCAGCCCGGCATCGGTGCCGCGATCTGGCTCCACGCCACCGATGTCCAGGCCATCCACGACGCGCTCGTCGCCGACGGACACACCATCGCCTCCGCACCGATCGACGGTCCCTTCGGCCGGACCTTCACCTTCGCCGACCCCGACGGCTACCAGGTCACGCTCCACGACCGCGCTTGATCGACCAAACGCCACTGGACGATCATCAGCGGTTGCGCCCAGGGCTCGTGCGTGACGGCGTGGCTCCCAGCCACAGGTTTTGACATTGCTTCCCCGGGCTCGTCCCGTCCTCGCTCGCTATGGCTGAGCGTTTTCAGCGTGGCCACGGATCGGGTGACGCCGGTGAGGTCGAGGTGAGGGCCGCAACGCACAAAGCCCCCATGCCGTTGAAGATCCAGTCCACGAACCCGCTCGAGCGGCTGAACCGGGAGATCGAACGCCGCACCGACGTCGTCCAGGTCTTCCCTGACCCGCGCGCGAGCCTCCGCCTGGCCACCGCGGGTCCTCGCCGAACCCCACGACGAATGGATCGCCTTTCCCCCGTCACCAATTCTCTAACGAGAGCATGGACGCCCTCTGTCTCGATCGTCGCGGTGATGAGCGTGGAAAGGATCTTCACGGTGCTTCGCCGGCGCCGACAGCCGCGAACCGCGACACTGACTCCACAAACGGTCCCGAGGCACGGATCATCCGGCGCGCTGCTCCCTCCCCGCGTGACACGGATCCAACTGCCGAGGGCCGTCGCGCTTCCGCTGGTCATGCGGAGGGGGGGCGGCGCCGTCGACCAGCTGTCCGCCGACCGTGTGCGGGCCATCCTCTCCTTCGGCGCCCGGGCCGACGCAGGGCTGGGACGGGGCTGGGGCATGATCGCGCCCGGTGTCGTCCTCGCCCTGCGCTTCGGGTTGGCCGTGACCCGCTACTGCGGCCGCGCGTGGTGAGGCGCTACCGCCACTGCCCTCTATCCGCTAACATAGAACAATTAGATAGATGAATAGCCTAGTATTGGCGAGGAGTGGCCGTGGACTTCGGGCTGACCGATGAGCAGGAGCTGTTGCGTGCGACGGCTCGGAAGTTCGTCGCCGACGTGTGCCCGGCCGAGAAGGCCAAGCAGTGGGACGAGGAGGGCGTCCTACCGCCCGAGCTGTCTCGAGGCATGGCCGAGCTGGGGTGGTTCTCGCTCCCGTTCGCCGAGGACGAAGGCGGTGACGGTGGCGGACCGCTGGAGCTCATCCTCATCGCCGAGGAGCTCGGGAGGGCCAGCTTCGACGTGGCCATGTGCTATATCGGGGTGCTCATCCCCGGCATCACGGTGTTCCGCTGGGGCAGCGAGGCGCAGCGCGACTTCATCCGCGCGCAGGTGATGACGGGCCGCCACCGGCTCGCCGTCGGCCTCAGCGAGCCGGACAGCGGGTCCGACGCCGCGGCGCTGCGGACCACCGCCGAGGACCACGGGGACTACTTCCTCGTCCGCGGCCAGAAGGCTTGGTGCACGGGTGGCGGCCTGCCCGACACGACCATCGCCACGTACGTGCGGACCGGGCCCCGCGAGCCCAAGCACGGCGGCATCAGCCTGCTGCTCGTCGATCCCGCGACCGAGGGCGTCGAGGTGCGCCGGACGCCGACACTGGCCCGGCACATCCTGGGCACCAACGAGGTCTTCTTCAAAGACGCCCTGGTGCCGAAGGAGAACCTCGTCGGCCCGCGTGACGAGGGCTGGAAGGTGATGCTCTCCAACATCGAGCTGGAGAAGGTGATCATCAGCGGGGGCTATCTGGGCGCCGCGCAGGCCACGCTCGACGAGATGCTCGACTACGCCCGTAACCGGCATGCCTTCGGCCGGCCGATCGGTAACTTCCAGGCTCTCGCGCACGCCATGGCCGACCTGCAGACCGAGATCGACTCCGCCCGGCTGCTCGCCTACCGGGCGGCCTGGCAGCTCGCCCAGGGCGAGCCCTGCACACGGGAGGGGTCGATGGCGAAGCTGAAGGGCTCGGAGACGTACGTGGCGGCTGCCCGGCTCGGGATGCAGGTCTGCGCGGGGCACGGTTTCTCGACGGAGAGCGTGATGAGCTTCCGGTACCGGGAGTCGATCGTGGCCACGATCTCTGGGGGCACGAGTCAGATCCAGCGCAACGGCATAGCCCGCAGCATGGGGCTCAGGTCGTACTGAGCTCCGCTGCCCCAACCTGGTTCAGGTCCTACTGGTCCCGCCGCCCCGGCCTGCCGGTTGTTCCTGCCGAGCCTCGCCGTCCTGACCGGCCAGCCACTCCTGGTGCCGTGCGAAGTGGCCCCGGTCCCGGGTCACCCAGATCCCGGAGGCCCGGGCCAGCACGGCCCGCGTCGGCAGCAGCACCATCTCGCCGGCGATGTACCAGCGCCTGCCCTCCCGCTTCTCCACCCAGGCCCGGACCTCCAGCGGCCGCTGCACCGGCACCGGCTTCACGAAGCTCACGGTCAGTTCCGCCGTCACGCTCAACACCCGGTGCAGCAGCGGAAGATGGCCGAGGCAGTCGTCCAGTACGGCCGCGGTCCAGCCGCCGTGCGCCACGTCGGGCCCGCCCTCCTGGTCTCGCGGGCAGGACAGCTCGAACCGCGCCGACCCGTCCTCGTCGAGCCGCTCCTGCTCCACTCCCAGCCGGCAGGAACCGGCGGCGCGGCACGCCCCGCACAGGGCCACTCCGCCGGGAGTCCGGGGCGGCTCCTGGAAGTCGACCCCTGCCCAGGGCCCGGTCGGTGGCGTGGTGGACATGGTGTGACTCCTCTTGTCGGGCCTCGGAGTGGCAGGCATGGGGTCCAGACATGGGGGTCCAGACATGGGGGCTCAGAGATCGGGGTGTCGGAGAGCGAGGTGTCAGACATCGGCGAGCAGCGGGCGCAGCTTCCCGGCGATGAGCTGAACCTGCCGGGCCACCATGTCCTCGGGCATCCCGGCCAGCGAGGCCCACAGGAACACGCCCTCCACCGGCAACCCTGCCACGTACGCCTTGACGGCGTCGGCGACGTCCTGCGGGGTGCCGTACAGGAACTGACCGACACCGGTCGCGCTGAGCCCCGTCTGCCGCCACTTCTCGGGGTCGATGGGGCCAGGGAGCGGCTGGTCGGTGCCCTCCACCATGTACCGGCGGTAGCTGTCCCACTGGTAGGCCAGATGCTGGCGCACCACCGGCCAGTCGCCGTCGGGGTCCTCGGTGACGAACGTGGTGAACGAGCCCTGCATACGGCCCGCCGCCACGTCGTACCCGCTCTCGGCGAGCCCTTCCCGGTACGGCGTCAGCAGGGCCGGGTTGAGCGACAGCAGCCCCGTGCCGAGCCGGCCGGCCCGGCGGGCGCCCTGAGGGCCCTGGTAGCCGAGCCAGATCGGGAGCGGATCCTGGAGCGGGCCCGGGGTGACCAGGGATTCGGCCCACAGGCCGCGGATCTCCCGTACCCGCTGATCGGTGGTGGTGTAGCGCTTGGCGAGATCGGCGTCGTACAGCCGGTACTCGGGCACCCGGTAGCCGGTGCCGAGCCCGAGGTCCAGGCGGCCGTCGCTGATGATGTCCACGAGCGCGGCCTGTTCGGCGATCTCGGGGGCCGCGTGCAGCGGTGCGGGGATGACCGCGGTGCCCAGGCGGACCCGGCGGGTGCGGGCGGCGGCCGCGGCCGCCATGGTGAGCGGCTGGGGGAGATAGCCGTCCTCGAAGCTGTGGTGTTCGGAGAACCAGACCGAGTCGAGGCCGAGGCGGTCCGCCTCCTCGCACATCTCCAGGGCGAACCCGTACACCCGTGACCAGCTCTGCCGCCATGGCGGCGGGTTGCGCAGGTCGAAGTAGATGCCCACCTTCACGAGGAACCTCCTGCTGCTGTGTTGTCGGCCAGCCGGATCGTCGCGTGCGCGACGGCCACTCCGTCCCCGGGTGCCAGGAGCCGTACCGGGCGCAGTTCGAGCGCCTCGATCTCGGGGTGGTCCTCGACCATCGCCGAGATGCGCAGGACGGTCTCCTCCAGGGCCGCGAGGTCCACCCCCGGGCCCCCGGTCCTGCCGTCCAGCAGCGGGGCGGCCCGCAGCGAGCGGACCATCTCGCGGGCGTCGCGGTCGCTGAGGGGGGTGACGCGGTGGGCGACGTCCGCCATGAGGTCGGCGTAGTCCCCGGTGAGGCCGAAGGCGACCACCGGGCCGAAGACCGGGTCGGCACGGACCGTGAGGAACGCGTCGGGTCCGGGGCCCGGTTCACTCCCGTGTACGGCGATCCCGTACGAGGCGAGCAGTTCGGCGGCGACCGCCGCGGGGACCGGCCCGGGGGCACAGGCGGCGATCAGCGTGCGGGCCCGCTCGGCGTCGACTCCCGCGAGGTCGGGTACGACGCCCGCGGGGGTGCTGCGCCAGGTCTGGTAGGCCGCCGCGTGTCCGAGCGAGGTGGCAGCGGCCTCGGGGAACGTGTACGTCGGTACCACCAGGTCGCCCCTGTGCAGAAGGTCGGCGACGCCCGCACCGCCCAGGAAGCTGGCCAGCACGGGCTTGTCGGGCCGGGCCGCGGCCGCGTCGAGGATCGCCGACGCCACCTCGTCGGGCTTGTCCGCCAGCGGCGGCATGAACAGGACGACGGCCGCGTCGATGCCGTCGTCCGCCAGAGCGGCGTCCAGCGCCTGCCGGTAGTGGGCGGCGGTGGCGGTGGGTGTCAGGTCGATCGGGTTGGAGACGTCGGCGTGGGGCGCGAGGGCCGGACGGAGCGTCTGCCGGGTGCGCTCACCGAGCGCGGGCACGCACAGGCCGCTCGCCGCGCACGCGCCGACCGTCAGAGCCGCCGGGCCGCCCGCGTTGGTGATCACGGCGACCCGGTCGCCGGGCGGGGGAGGCTGGTGGGCGAGCAGCAGGGCGACGTCGAACAGCTCTTGGAGGCTGCGGGTACGGATCACACCGGACTGGGCGAACAGCGAGCTCACGGTCGAATCGGCGTGGCCCGGATGGACCGCGACGATGGGTTTGCGCGGTGCGACCCGGCGGGCGACGCGGGCGAACCGGCGCGGATCGCCGAAGGTCTCGACGTGCAGCAGGATCACCGACGTCCCCGGGTCCTCCTCCCACCACTGGAGCAGTTCGTCGGTGGAGACGTCGACGGCGTGGCCCACCGACACGAAGCCGGAGAAGCCGAGCCGCAGCCGCCGGGCGAAGTCGAGCACCGCGAGCCCGAGCGGCCCGGACTGGCTGGACATCGCCACCCGGCCGGGCGTCGGCAGGGCGGGCGAGAAGGTCGCGGCCAGTCGCGCCGCCGGGGTGGTGTTGACCACGCCCATGCAGTTCGGGCCCACCAGTCGCATTCCGCAGGCGCGGGCGAAACGCGCCAGCTCCAGCTCGCCGGCCCGTCCTTCGACGCCGGTCTCTCCGAAGCCCGTCGATACGACGACCACCGCCTTGACCCCGACCTCCGCGCACTCCCTCACGACACCGGGAACGGCCTCGGCCCGTAGGGCCACCAGCGCCAGGTCCGGCGGCTCGGGCAGGTCCCGGACGCTTGCGTACGCGCGCGCCCCGGCGATCCGCTCGGCCCGCGGGTTGACGGGGAAGACGCTGCCGGCGAAGCCGCCCCGCAGCAGGTTGGCGACGATCTCGTGACCGATCGTCAGCGGGTCGCGGTTGGCGCCGATGACGGCGACCGAGCGGGGTTCGAGCAGGGGTTTGAGCGAGCGCCGTACGGCCGTCTGCTCGCGACGCTCGGCCCGCGCCACGGCCTGGGCCTGCGGGTCGACGGCGATCTCGAAGTGGATGATCTGGCCCGGCGGACCGGCTTCCGTCCGGTAGCCGGAGCCGAGGAACACGTTGATCATCCGCGTGTTGTCGGCGAGAACGTCTGCCTCCAGCACCCGGATGCCCCGTGCTCGCGCGGCGGCGGCGATGTGCTCCAGGAGCAGCCTGCCGAACCCCTCGCTCTGGTGGTCGTCCCGGATGGTGAACGTGACCTCGGCGTGTTCCGGTTCCTCCGGGTCGCGGACGTAGCGCACCAGGCCGGCGATCTCGTCACCTGCCAGGGCGACGAGCGCCAGCTCGTTGAGGTAGTCCACGTGGGCGCCCCGCCGGATGACGTCGTCGCGGGCGCGGACCACCGGACCGAGGGAGCGGTAGGCCAGGGTGGCCCGGGACAGGGTGCCGACGAAGGCGACCAGGCGGTCGGCGTCCTCCGGCCGGATGGGCCGGACGAAGGTCGACCGCCCCGTCCTGACGAGTCCGGGCCGTTCCAGGTCTTCGGGATATGAGGGATAGGAGGGATACGAGGGGTACGGGGGAGTGGTCACCGCAGTGGTTCCGCCGGCGCCGCTCAGACGGCCGCCTCCTGGGGAGTCTGCTCCGGCAGGCGGAAGAGCTCGTTGAAGGTGCCGCGGGTGACGCGCTCGCGGATGTCGTCCGGCACGCCGTCGAACAGGTCGTGGAGCGTGGACTGGGTGTGGCCGTAAGTGCCTTCCAGATGGGGGTAGTCGTCGCCCCACATCACGTTGCGGTAGCCGGTCGACTCGACGATCTCCACCGAGCTCTTGTCGTGCTGGAAGGAGGCGTACACCTGCTGCCTGATGATCTCACTGGGCAGCCGGCTCAGCTTCGGCCGGACGAACATGCCGTGCTGGCGGTAGGCCTCGTCCATCCGGTCGCCGATGGCCGGCACCCAACCCGCGCCGCCCTCCGCGATGAGGATCCTCAGGTCGGGGTGGCGGTCCAGCGCGCCGCCGGCGACCATGTGGGACACGACGCGCATGCCCGGGTAGGTGGTCTCCATGTAGTTGACGACCGCGCCGCCGGGTCCGCGGAAGACGACGTTCTGCGCGCCGGTGCCGATGTGGAAGCCGAGCACCAGGCCCGCCCGCTCGACCGCGGTCCACAACGGCTCCCAGCGGTCCAGGGCGTATTCCTCGCCCGGTCGTGTCGAACACGGCAGGAAGACCGCCTGGAAGCCCAGTTCCGCCACCCGCTCGACCTCCGCGACCGCGTCGTTGATGTCGGCCGTCGATACGCATGCCGTGGTGATGACGCGCTGGTTCCTGCGGAGGATCTCGTCGTGGGCCCAGTCGTTCCAGGCCCGTACCGTCTCCCGGGCGAGTTCCCGGTCGGTGATCGACACGAGCCAGAACCCCATGGAGGGGAAGGCCAGTTGGCCCCACACGCCCTCCTGGTCGAGGTCCTTGAGCCGGACGTTCAGGTCCCAGGCGCCCGGCGGACGCATCGCGTCCATGAAGTCGCCGAGCTGGCGGTCGATGCGCTCGCCGTCGATGTAGAGCATCTCGTACTTCTCGCCGCGCTCACTGCGCGGCGCCCGTGCGCCCAGCCGGGCGGACAACCGCGCGGTCCACACGTCGGCGGGCTCCATCACGTGGGAGTCCCCGGAGTTGACCCAGATCTTCGTCATGACACTCCTTCGGGTCAAGGCTGCACGCATCAATGGATGCAATCAGTTAGCGATTTTAGTTGTTTGGCTGGCTGAAGGGAAGGCCGGGCCGTGAAGATCAGCTCCGGCGCCGCTCGATCTCGTCCACCAGCTGCGGCAGCACCGCGAACAGGTCCCCGACCACGCCGTGGTCGGCGAGCTCGAAGATCGGTGCGTCGGCGTCCTTGTTGACGGCGACGATGGTCTTGGACGTCTGCATGCCCGCCCGGTGCTGGATCGCGCCGGAGATGCCGGCGGCGAGGTAGAGCTGTGGGGAGACCTGGGTGCCTGTCTGGCCGACCTGGTGGCTGTGCGGGTACCAGCCCGCGTCCACGGCCGCGCGGGACGCCCCGACGGCCGCACCGAGCGCGTCCGCGACCCGTTCGATGAGGGCGAAGTTCTCGGCGCCGTTCACCCCGCGACCGCCGGAGACCACGATGTCGGCCTCGGTCAGCTCGGGCCGGTCGCCGCGCTCCCGCGGTGTGCGGGACAGGACCCGGACGGCCTGCGAGGGCGGGCCGAAGGTGACGTCCTGCTTCTCGACGAGGGGTTCGGCGGGGGCGGCCTCGGGGGCGGTGGCGTTCGGCTTGACCGTGATCACCGGCACGCCCTGGGTGACGCGTGCGGTGACCTGGTACGTCGCGGCGAACGCCGACTGCTCGGTGACCGGCCCCTCGGGTCCCGCGGTGACATCGACGGCATCGGTGATGAGTCCGGAGCCGAGCCGTAGCGCGACCCTCGCGGCGATCTCCTTGCCGTCCGGCCCGGACGGCACCAGGACCGCGGCCGGGCCGGTGCGCTCGGCGAGCTGTGTGAGGGCGTCCACGGCCGGGGTGACGAGGTACTCGTCGACCTCGGGGGCGTCCACGACATGGATCTTCTGGGCGCCGTACCGGCCGAGAACCTCGGTCGCGCGGTCCGCGCCCGGCCCCAGGAAGACGGCCGAGGGTTCGCCCAAGCGGCGGGCCAGGGTGAGCAGTTCGAGGGTCGGCTTGCGTACGGCGCCGTCGACGTGGTCGACGAGGACGAGGATCTCGGCCACGGTGATGCAACTCCTTCAGGCAGGTTGTCAGGGCGGGGGCGCGGTCAGATGAACTTCTTGGTCGTGAGGAACGCGGCGAGTGCGATGCCGCCCGTCCCCTCGTCGGCGACGATCTCGCCCTTGGTGCGCGGCGGGCGTCGGGTCGCGGTGTCCACGGCCGACCGCGCTCCGGCCGGGCCGACCTGTGCGGCCTCGATGCCGAGGTCGGCGAGGCCGAAGGTCTCCAGCGGCTTCTTCTTCGCGGCCATGATCCCCTTGAAGGAGGGGTAGCGGGCGTCCCCGGAGCGGTCGGTCACCGAGACGACGGCCGGCAGGGCGCCCTGGATCCGTACGGTCGCGCTGTCTCCCTCGCGGTGCCCGGTGACGGTTCCGTCCTCGATCGCCAGGTCTTCGAGGTGGGTGACGGCCGGGACGCCGAGCCGCTCGGCCAGCAGCGCGGGCAGCACGCCCATAGTGCCGTCCGTCGAGGCCATCCCGCACAGCACGAGATCAAAGCCGTGCCGCTCGATCGCCCTGGCCAGCACCAGTGACGTACCGAACGCGTCGCTGCCCTCGATGTCCTCGTCGCTGACATGGATCGCCGCGTCACCGCCCATGGCCAGGGCCTTGCGCAGGGCGTCACGCGCATTGTCGGGTCCGACGGTGAGATAGCTGATCTCGGCGTCGGCGTCCGACTCGGCCAGGCGCAGCGCCTGCTCGACGGCGTACTCGTCGAGTTCGGACAGCAGCGAGTCGACCGACGCCCGATCGGTGGTGCCGTCCTCGGTGAAGGTGCGGTCCGCCGTGGCGTCGGGCACGTGCTTCACGCAGACAACGATCTTCACGACAGCCCCCTATGGTTGAATGAGTTCTAATAGTTAACTATATGGATCGGCGGAGCGCGAGCCCCGCGCCCCAATCCGTCGAATTGGTTGACTGATTGCGCTGATAGCTGGAAGATCTGGGCACTGAGCCGCGAGGAGGCGCCATGGTCGGTGACAGGGACACCGCTGACAGGTACTTCGAGCCCCAGGTGGAGACCATGCCGCGCCAGGAACTGCGCGCGCGGCAGGAAGAAGGACTCCTGGAGCTCGTGGAGTACGCCTACGCCAACTCGGTGTTCTACCGCGAGCTGTGGGACGAGCACGGGGTCCACCCCCGCGACATCCGGTCCCTGGCGGACTTCCGGGCACGCATCCCGTTCATCACCAAGGACATGATCCGCACCTGCCGCAGCCGCACCGGCGATCCCTTCGCCGGCCTGCTCTGCGTCCCGGTCGGGGAGCTGACCTCGGTCTCCTCCAGTTCCGGAACCACCGGCGACCCGGAGTTCTTCGCCGAGATCTGGCAGGACGCCCCGCCCCTGGTGACCGCACAGGTGCGGGACCTGTGGGAGCTGGGCCTGAGACCCGGCGACCGGGTCCTGAGCCCGCCCGGCACCTTCCGCAACTTCATGGACGCCGGCTTCCAGGCGCTGGGTGCGGTGGTCATCGAGGTCGACACCTGGATGGGCAACATGACCGAGGTCGTCGAGGCCCTGCGCACCTACCGACCCGCCTACCTGCAGATGATGTATCCGCAGATGGTGGAGCTGGAACACCTGGCCGAGAAGACCGACCTGAGGGAAGCCTTCTCCTCCCTCAAGGGCGCCTCCTGCGCCGGCCAGCCCCTCAGCCGGAAGATGCGCGAGCGGATCCGCGACGACTGGGGCATCGACGTCTACGAGTACACCAGCGCCGCCGACACCGGCACGGCGTGGGAGTGCCGCGAGCACGACGGCTTCCACCTCTGGGAGGACACCGTCTTCGCCGAGTGCGTCGAGGTCGACGAGCACGGCTGGCAGGACGTCCCCGAGAGCGACCTCGGCGAACTGGTCGCCACCGACCTGGACAACCGGGCCGCGCCGCTGATCCGCTACCGCAGCGAGGACCTCGTCCGCCTCTCCCGCGACACCTGCGGTTGCGGCCGCACCCACGCACGCATGTGGGTGGCCGGGCGGCGCGGCGACGAGACGGTGGTCCAGGGGCGCTCCGTCGTCCTGCGGGACGTCTGGCAGGCGGTCGAGGACCAGCCGGAGACCGTCGCGGGCGTCTTCCAGATCGTCCGGGACCGGCGCGAGGTCGACGAACTGCGGCTGCGCGTCGGCTACGACCCCCATCTCACCGGCGACGTCGACGCCCTGGCCGGACGTCTGAGCGAGGCCGTGCGCGAACGGACCGGAGTCAAGCCGGTGCTCGACATGCGCACTGAGGAGGACCTGTTGAAGACCATGACCAGCGTCGCCAAATTCCCCCGGGTGGTGAAGACCTGATGGCCCGCGCCGACACCCTGGCCCGTGCCAGGACGCTCGACCGGCCCGAACTCGCCTACCTCCTGCGCTTCCCCACCGCCGACGGCATGCGGGACCTGGAGCTGACCTGGGCGGAACTCGCCCGCGACACCGAGTGGGCCACCGCACGGCTGCGCGAACACGGCCTCGCCGCCGGGCAGCGGGCCCTGCTGACCGCCTCCGGCTTCGAGGGCTTCTGGGGGCACGCGGTCATCGGCGCCCTGCGCACGCTGAAGGTGCCGTACGGCATCGCCGAGGCGATGGGCTGGGACCACCGCCGCACCGCCGTCTTCCACCGCGAACTGACCCCGCACGCGGTGATCGGCCTGTCGGCGGAGACGCTGGAAGGGCTCGCCGGCACGGCCGACATCGGCGAGATGTTCCGGTCCACGCCCGTCGTGCTGGCCCGGCCCGCCGCGGTACCCCTGCTGCGAGCAGTGGGAGTGCCTGCCTCCGTGATCTCGGCGGTGGGACCGGCTCTCGCGCTGGAGTGCCCCGAACGGAGCGGCGCCCATGTCAACGCCACCGAATGGCGGTTCGGCGAGCGGGACGGACGGCTGACCGTGGCCGCGGGGGAGGGGCGCACCTCGCCGCTGCCCGAGACACCGCTCGGCATCCCCGGACGCGTCGTCGCGGGCCGCTGCGGCTGCGGCAGCGACAACCCGCGAGTCCTGCTCGCCGAGGCCAACTGACCCTTCTGATGGAGGAATTGAGCATGTCTGAAGGAGTGGTCGAAGGCCGGATCGCGGTCGTCACCGGCGCCGGCAACGGGATCGGCCGGGCGCACGCCCTGGCGTTCGCCGCGCACGGGGCGAAGGTCGTCGTCAACGACCTGGGCGGCGGACGGGACGGCGCGGGCGCCTCGGCCGGGCCCGCCCAGAGTGTGGTCGACGAGATCGTCGCGGCCGGGGGCGAGGCGGTGGCCAACACGGACGACATCTCCACCTGGGAGGGCGCCGGCCGGCTCGTACGGCAGGCCGTGGACACCTACGGCGGTCTGGACGTGCTGGTCAACAACGCCGGCATCCTGCGCGACCGGATGATCGTGTCGATGACCGAGCGGGACTGGGAGAGCGTGATCGCCGTCCACCTCAAGGGCAGCTTCGCCACCCTGCACCACGCGGCCGCGTACTGGCGCGAGCGCGCCAAGTCCGGTCAGGACAACGACGCCCGGGTGATCAACACGACCTCCCCGTCCGGCATCTTCGGCAACCCCGGCCAGTCCAACTACGGCTCGGCCAAGGCCGGCATCGCCAGCCTCACCCTCATCGCCGCCGCCGAACTCGCCCGCTACGGCGTGACGGTGAACGCCATCGCGCCCACCGCCCTGACCCGGCTCACCGATGACATCGAGATGATGAAGCAGGCCGCCGCGAGCCAGGATCTGACCCCCGAGGCCATCTCGCCGCTGGTGGTGTGGCTGGGCTCGGCCGCCTCGCGCGAGATCACCGGCCGGGTGTTCGGCGTCGTCGGCAACCGCATCACGGTCCTGGAGGGCTGGGTCAACGGGCCCGCCGCGAATGCCGACACCCGCTGGGCGCCGGAGGAGCTGTCCTCCGTGGTCCCGAACCTGGTGGCCAAGGCGGCTCCGAACGCCGACGTCCTGGGCAACCGGAACGGAGCCTGAGATGCCGACGACACAACGCCCCGTCTCCGAGGGCCTGTTCACCTGGCCGCCCGCCGCCGCGCCCCTCCGGCTGATCGGTTCCGAGTGCAGGGTGTGCGGCCTGGTGAGCTTCCCGGCGGCCGCGACCTGTGTCCGGTGCGCGAGCGACGAGTCGAAGGAACGGCTCCTGGCGGACCGCGGCACGCTGTGGACGTACACGACGCAGGACTTCCGCCCGCCGTCCCCGCCGTACGACGGCCCCGAGACCTTCGAGCCGTACTCCGTCGGATACATCGAGCTCCCCGGCGAGCTGCTCGTCGAGGCGCGACTGACCGAACCCGACCCGGGCAAGCTGCGGATCGGGCAGGCCATGCGGCTGACGCTGGTGCCCTACACGGTGCAGCACGACGGCACGGAGGTCATGACGTTCGCGTTCGCCCCGGTCGAGGAACCCACGGAGATCGAGGAGGAGGCGTCATGACCGAGGCCGTCATCATAGGGGTGGGCCTGCACCCCTTCGGCCGCTTCCCCGGCAAGCCCGCGCTGGACATGGGCGCGGACGCCGTACGGCTGGCACTCGCCGATGCGGGCGTGAACTGGCCACAGATCCAGGGCGGTTACATCGGCAGTTACGAGGTCGCCAACCCGGACGCGATCGTCGGCCGGCTCGGCCTGACCGGCGTACCCCTGCGCGGTGTCTTCAACGGCTGCGCGACGGCCGGTACGGCGGTGGCGCTGGCCGCCCGCGCGATCGAGACCGGCGAGCACGACCTGACCATCGCCATCGGCCTGGACAAGCACCCGCGCGGCGCGTTCGCCGCCGACCCGTCCGTGGCCGGCATCCCCTCCTGGTACGGGCGGACCGGGCTCTTCCTCACCACCCACTTCTTCGGCATGAAGATCAACCGCTACATGCACGAGCACGGCATCTCCCACGACTCGCTCGCCCGCGTGGCCTCCAAGAACTTCCGCAACGCGGCCGGGAACGAGAAGGCCTGGCGCCGCACGCCCCTGTCGACGGAGGAGGTCCTCGCCTCCCCGGTCCTCAACTACCCCCTGCGTCAGTTCATGTACTGCGGCCCGAACGAGGGCGCGGCGGCGATCGTGATGTGCCGGGCCGACCAGGCCCACAAGTACACCTCCACACCGGTACGGGTCCGCGCCACGGCCCTGCGCAGCCGCAGACTCGGCGCGTTCGAGGTGCAGAGCCCGTCGTTCCCGGTCGGGGAGGCCGTGGACAGCCCGAGCGTGGACGCCTCACGGGACGCGTACGAACGCGCCGGCATCGGCCCCGAGGACGTCGACGTCGCCCAGCTCCAGGACACCGACGCCGGGTCGGAGATCATCCACATGGCGGAGAACGGCCTCTGCAAGGACGGCGAGCAGGAACGCCTCATCGCCGAGGGCGCCACCGAGATCGGCGGCCGGCTCCCGGTCAACACCGACGGCGGACTGCTCGGCAACGGGGAACCGATCGGCGCGTCCGGACTGCGCCAGATCCACGAGATCGTCCTCCAGCTGCGCGGCACGGCGGGCATTCGCCAGATCCCCGGCACACCGCGTGTCGGCTACACCCACCTGTACGGCGCGCCCGGCGCGTCGGCCGTGACGATCCTCTCGACCTGAGACCGGCCTGAGATCGACCTGAGAGCAGCAGGGACCCGCGATGGAACAGGACATGCAGGACTTCGCCGTCGAGGCGCGCCGTTTCCTCGACGCGCACGTGGCGAAGGCCCTCGACCGCACCGCCTTCACCTGGGGCGAGGGCGACGACTCGATGGCGTACTTCAGCAGCCTCCCGCCCGAGGAGGAGCACGAGCACGTCCAGCGGGCACGCGCGTGGCAGCGGATCCGCCACGAGAACGGCTTCGGCTGGATCACCGGACCGGCGGAGTACGGCGGCCGGGGCCTGACGCCTGTGCACGACCTGCTCTACGACGCCGTCGAGTCGGAGTACGACGTCGCCGACACCGGTGTACTCAGTGTGATCGGCTTGGGCATGATCGGGCCGACGATCCTGGCCCACGCCCAGCCCCACATCAAGGACCGCTGGCTGCCGGCGATGTACCGCGGGGACGCCATCGCCTGCCAGCTGTTCAGCGAACCCGGCGCCGGATCCGACCTGGCGAGCGTGGCGACCCGGGCCGTCCGCGAGGGCGAGGACTGGGTACTGAACGGGCAGAAGGTGTGGACCTCGGTCGCCCAGCACAGCCAGATCGGCCTCGCCCTCACCCGGACGAACCCGGACGCGCCCAAGCACCGCGGCATGACGGCCTTCCTGGTCCCCATGGACACCCCGGGCGTCGAGGTCAGGCCGCTGCGGCAGATGACCGGCGGCGCGGACTTCAACGAGGTGTTCCTCACCGACGTCCGGATCCCCGACGACCACCGCCTGGGCGAGGTCGACGGCGGCTGGACGGTCGCCCTGACCACCCTGATGAACGAGCGCGCGACCGTCGGCAGCGAGGGAGTCGGCCCGGTGGCCGCCGCCCTGTCCCCGGACCACCTCTCGGCGCTCATGCGGGCCACCTGGACCTGGGACGACCGCGCCCTGCGCGCCCGCCTCGCGGAACTCCTGGTGGACGTCCTGGCCACCGAGCACCTCAACGCCCGCGCCCTGCACAAGCTGCGCGCCGGAGTCGCGCCGGGCCCCGAGATGTCCGTCTCGAAGCTGATGTACGGCCAGAACCTGACCCGGGCGGCGCACTTCGTGTCCGACGTGCTCGGCCCCCGGATCATCGCCGACACCGGCCAGTGGGGCACGTACGCCTGGACCGAACTGCTCCTGGCCACACCGGCGTTGCGCATCCTCGGCGGCACCGAGGAGATCATGAAGAACATCCTCGCGGAACGGGTCCTGGGCCTGCCCAAGGAACCGGTGACCGCCGCTGCCAGGGAGGTGCGGCCGTGACCGCCGACGAGAGCGAACTGCGGGAACTGCGGGCGTCCGTAAGGGAGTTCCTGGACTCCAAGTCGCCCGAGGAAGCCGTACGCAAGCTCATGGAGAGCGAGCCGCGCTTCGACCCGGCGGTGTGGGCCCAGGCGGCCGACCAGCTACGCCTGCCCGGCCTGGCGATCCCGGAGGAGTACGGCGGCGACGGCTTCGGCCTCGTCGAACTCGGCGTCGTCCTGGAGGAGATGGGCCGCGCGCTGTTCTGCGCGCCCTTCTTCGCCACCGTCCTCCTGGCTGCCCAGGCGCTGCTGGCCTCGGGGGACAAAGAGGCCTGTGCGCGCCTCCTCCCCGGCATCGCCTCCGGACGGACCACGGCCACCCTCGCCGTCGCCGAGGACCACGGCTCCTGGGACCCCGCCATGGTCTTGGCGCGCGCGGTGCCGGACAGCGACGGCGGCTGGACGGTACGCGGCCGCAAGTGCTTCGTCGTCGACGGTACGACGGCCGACGTGATCCTCCTCGTCGCCCGTACCGTCGCCGGACCCACGCTCTTCGCCGTGCAGCGGGACGCCGTGGGGCTCTCGGCGGAACCGATGGAGACGCTGGACGCCACCCGGGCCATGGCCCGGCTGACCCTGGACGCCGTGCCCGCGACCCTCGTCGGGGCGCAGGGGGCGGGCGGGCGCATCATGGCCACCGTCCTCGACATCGCCTCGGTCGGGCTGGCCGCCGAACAGGCGGGCGGGGCACGGCGGTGCCTGGAGACGAGCGCGGACTACGCCCGCGTCCGCCATCAGTTCGGCCGGCCGATCGGCTCCTTCCAGGCCGTCAAGCACAAGTGCGCCGAAATGCTCGCCCAGGTGGAACTGGCCGAGGCGTCCTCCCGTGAGGCGGCCCGGCTGGCCGACGAGGACTCCCCGGACTTCCCCGTGGCCGCGGCCGTGGCGCACGCCTGCTGCTCACGGGCGTACATGGTCGCCGCCATGGAGAACATCCAGGTCCACGGCGGCATCGGGTTCACCTGGGAGCATCCGGCCCATCTGTACTTCCGACGGGCCAAGTCCTCGCAGTTGCTGTTCGGCGGGCCGGCGGTGTACCACGAGCGGCTGCTGGACCGGCTCGGGATCTGACAGGCACGACGGAACGCGAAGAAGGGTGCAGGCCCCGGTCTCCCGGGGCCTGCACCCTTTTCACTCACCTCTGCCCGCTCAGCCGCGCGCCGCCTCGCCCAGCAGCGCCTTCGCGATGATGACCTGCTGGATCTGGCTGGTGCCCTCGTAGATGCGGAACAGCCGGGCGTCCCGGTAGAAGCGCTCGACGGCGACCCCGCGCATGTAGCCCGCGCCGCCGTGGACCTGCACCGCCCGGTCGGCGACCCGCCACACCATCTCGCTGGCGAAGTACTTCGTGCAGGACGGCCCGATCTTGGTGTCCGTGCCGGCGTCGAAGGCGCGGGCGGCCTCCAGGACGGTGGCGCGTCCGGCGTAGTAGTCGGTCTGCGAGTCCGCGATCAGACCCTGGACGAGCTGGAAGGAGCCGATGAGCTTCCCGGACTGCTTGCGGGTGCTCGCGTAGGCGACCGACTCGTCGACCAGGCGCTCGGCCATGCCGACCATCAGCGCGGAGATGTGCACCCGCCCGTGGGCGATGCAGCCCATCGCCGTGGAGAAGCCCCGGTTCAGACCGTCGTCGCCGCCGACGAGCGCCGAGGCCGGCACGCGGACGTCGTCGAAGAACACGTCCGCGGTCCAGGCGCCGAACTGGCCCATCTTGTGGTCCTTGGGAGCCACGGTGAGGCCCGGGGTACCGGCCGGGACCAGGAAGGTCGAGATGCCGCGGGTGCGCGGGGCATCCGGGTCGGTGCGGGCGAAGACCATGAAGACATCGGCGAGCGGGGCATTGGTGATGTAGCGCTTGGCACCGTTGATCACCCACTCTCCCCCACTCTCGGCTCCGCTCGAGCGGGAGGTGCCCCCATCGTCCGGATGCGCCCTCGTGGTGAGCGTCGAGGGATCGGAACCGGCCTCCGGTTCGGTGAGCGCGAACGACGCCAGAACCTCGCCCGAGGCGATCCTCGGCAGCCAGTGAGCCTTCTGTTCCTCCGTACCGCCGACCATCAGGACATGACCCGCGATGCCGTTGTTGGTGCCGAACATCGAACGCAGCGACGGGGTCGTGTAGCCCAGCTCGAACATCAACTGGGCTTCCTCGAGCATCGACAGCCCGAGTCCGCCGTACTCCTCGGGCAGCGCGAAGCCGAACAGGCCCATCTTCTTGGCCGCCTCGCGGATGTCCGCGGGCATCTCGTCCGTCTCGTCGATCTCCGCCTCGAGCGGCACGACGCGGTCCCGGACGAAACGCCGGACCTCGGACAGCACCGCGCTGAAGTCAGCCGCGTCCATGTCGACTCTCCCTTGTTGCCCTCATCGGTCGCATTGATCTGTCTCGGGCTCGCGCTCCGGCCGGTAGCACAGCGCCAGCAGAGCCGCCGCGCTCGCCGTGCCGATCCCGGCCGCCAGCAACGCGTGCCGCGTGTCGGCGCGTCGGCGGCGCAGCAGGCCGTCCAGCGAATATCGGCCGTTGCCCAGCGCGGCCAGTGCGACGGCCGCGCCGCCCACGACGCCGGCGTACTCCCAGCCGCCCTTGAAGACGAAGAAGCCCTTGCCGCGGTGGTCGGTGCGCGCGGCCACGGTCATCAGACCGACGGCCGCCGCCGCGGGGAGGGGGTTGGCGGCGCCGAGCGTGATGCCGACGCCTGCCGCCATCTCGGTGCCGGCCGCCATGCGGGCGTGCACCTCGGCCGGCTGGAGGCCCAGCGCCTCGAACCAGCCCGTGGTGCCCTGGAGCCCGCCCGGTCCGGCGACCTTGTTCCAGCCGTGCGCGAAGAGCATCGGGCCGAGGGCCGCGCGCAGCACGAGGGCGGCGGTGTCGTGGCCCTTCACTGGCCGACGCCCGTCGCCCGGCCCACGGGAACGGCGCCGTACAACTGTGGTACGGCGTCGACGAGTTCGTCGTAGCTGAGGGCCTGTCCGGAATGGCTGGGGTGGACGGCGGCGACGGTCCAGCCCTGCAGGCGGTTGAGGCGGTTGCCCTCGATGCGCAGGATCTGGCCGGTCAGCCAGGCCGCGCTGTCGGAGGCCAGGTAGACGACGACTCCGGAGGCGTTGGCGGGGTCGCGCGGGTCGAAGCCCTCGGTGGCCTGGAGGGACTCGCCGACGGCCAGCCCGTCCGTCATCCGCGTCGCGGCGATCGGTGAGATGGCGTTCGCGGTGACACCGTACTTACGCATCTCCAGGGCGGTGAGGACGGTGAGTCCGGCGACCCCGGCCTTCGCGGCCCCGTAGTTGGCCTGGCCCTGGTTGCCGAACAGGCCGGTTCCGGAGGTCGTGTTGATCACGCGGCCCGCCACGCGCTCGCCTCGCTTGGACGCCTCACGCCAGTACGCACACGCGTGCCGGGTGAGCGCGAAGGTGCCCTTCAGATGCACCGCGACGACGGTGTCGAACTCGGCCTCGGTCATCGAGAACAGCATGCGGTCGCGTACGATGCCCGCGTTGTTCACGACGATGTCGAGGCGGCCGAACTCGTCGACGGTGTCCGCGACCATGGTCTCGGTCGCCGCCCAGTCCGTCACCGAGGAGTGGTTGGCGATCGCCCGGCCGCCGAGCTTGGAGATCTCGGCGACGACCTCGTCGGCGGGGGAGTCACGGGTCTGCTCGCCGTGTATGCCCGAGCCGAGGTCGTTCACCACCACGGTCGCGCCGGCCTCGGCGAGCGCCAGACAGTGCGCCCGGCCCAGCCCTCTGCCGCCGCCGGTCACGATGGCGACCTTGTCGTCGAGGATGCCCACGCCGTACCTCCAGATATATGAGTTCAGTTGAGTTCGCGAAGCACTTCGTCGGTGTGCTCGCCGAGTGTCGGTGCGCCGCCGCGCGGCTTCTCGTCGACGCCCCAGAAGGCGACCGGGGTCGCCACCGTCCGCAGCGGCGGCGCGTCACCCATGCCGGGCTGTTCGACGAACGCCCCGATCGCCTCCGCCTGCGGATCGGCCGCCACCTCCGCCAGGGTCTGCACGGGCGCCCACCACACGCCCTCGGCGTCGAAGCGTTCGGCCCACTCGTCCAGCGGCCGCTTGGCGAACTCCTCGTCGAACACGGCGATCAGTTCGCGTGCGTGGCCGCGCCGGGCCTTGCCGGTGGCGAACCGCTCGTCCGTCTCCAGGTCCTCGCGACCGAGTGCTTTGACGACACCGGGCCAGTGCCGGTTGCCTTCCAGGCCGACCAGCCAGAACCAGCGGTCGTCGGCGGCCCGGTAGGAGTTGTAGAGCGGTGACTCGTGCTCGGCGCGGTGGCGGGTACGGCCGCGCTTGCCGAAGAAGTTCTGCAGGGCGAGGTCGTTTCCGTTGGCGTAGGTACCGGACCGCAGCAGCGACACGTCCACCACCCCGCCCTCGCCGGTGCGTTCGCGTCGCAGGAGCGCGGCCAGCACCCCGGCGACCAGGTTGGCCGCGGCCGTGCGGTCGCCGAGGCCGGGCCGGATGCCGGGCGGCGGCTCCCCGGCCGGGTTGAGCATGGCGGCGATGCCGGGCCGGGCCCAGAACGCGGAGACGTCGTATCCGGCGCGGTCGCGCTCGGCGCCCGTCCAGCCGTAGCCCGTCAACGTGCCGACGACCAGGCGGGGATGGCGGGTTCGCAGCGCGTCCGGGGACAGGCCCAGCCGTTCCAGGGCGCCCGGGCGAAGGTTGGTGACGAACACGTCGGCGCGTTCCAGCAGCCGCTCCAGTACGTCCTTGCCCTCCTGCGAGCGCAGGTCGAGGACGATCCCGCGCTTGCCGCGGTTGTCGGTCTCGAACGGGGGAGCGCTGTCGATGTCCTGCCCGACGTGCTTGAGCGTGTAGCGGTTGGGGTCGCCGGTCGGCGCCTCCACCTTCACCACGTCCGCGCCCCAGTCGGCGAGCATGGTGGCCGCGGCCGGCGCCGCCACCCACATGCCCAACTCCACCACGGAATAGTCCTCCAGTGGCCGCACGGCCCACCTCCAGATCACTCGGGCGCCTGTACGCCTGCTACACGCCGCGGAAGTCGCCCGGTCGGCGTTCCCGGAAGGCCTTGAGTCCCTCGGCCCGGTCCGCGGTGCCGAACAGCACCGCGACGGTTTCGCGCTCGTACGCGATCGCCGCCTCCAGGTCCATGCCGAGCCCGTAGTCGATGAGCCGTTTGCCCGCCGCGAGTGCGAGCGGGGCCCCGGCGGTCAGCTTCGCGGCCAGGGCCTCGGCGGTCTTGAGCGCGCCTCCGGGCTCGGCGAGTTCGTTGACGAGCCCGAGCGCGTGAGCCCGCTCCGCGTCGATCGGCTCACCGGTGAGGATCATCTGCTTGGCGATCGCCGGCGGCAGGAGGCGGGGCAGCCGCTGGGTGCCGCCCGCGCCCGGCAGCACGCCGAGCTTCATCTCGGGCAGGCCCAGCCGGGTGCCGCGCTCGGCCACCCGCAGGTCGCAGGCGAGGGCCAGCTCCAGGCCGCCGCCGAAGGCGAACCCGTGGACGGCCGCCACCGACGGCTTGGGGAAGTCCTCCAGCAGCGCGAACGCCTCGGTCAGGTGTCCCACGAAGGCACGGAACTGCCCGGGTGCTGTGAACGACTCGATCTCACCGAGGTCGGCGCCGGCCGAGAAGGCCCGTCCCGCACCGGTGAGGACCAGAGCGCGCACGGCGTCGTCGTCGCGCAGGTCGGCGAGAGTCTGCTTCAGCTGGTCAGCGATCTCGGAGCCGAGCGCGTTGAGCTGTCTCGGCCGGTCGAGGGTCAGCACGGCTGTCCGGTCGCGGAGTTCCGTACGCAGCACGGTGCTCACCTCAGACCATCGTCAGGCCGCCGCTGACCGAGAGCGTCTGCCCGGTCATGTAAGCGGCGTCGTCGGACGCGAGGAAGGCCACCACACCGGCGATCTCGTCCGGCTGGGCGACGCGGCGCAGCGGGATGGCCCGCACTGTCGCGTCGTACATCTTCTGGCTGTAGTCGGCGACCTGTCCGAGCAGTGCGGTGTCGGTCGGGCCGGGGCAGACGCTGTTGACGGTGATGCCGTGACGGGCGACCTCGCGGGCCAGCGCCTTGCCGAAGGCGATGACTCCGCCCTTCGTCGCGGAGTACACCACCTCGCCGGACGAGCCGACGCGGCCGGCGTCCGAGGCGATGTGCACGATCCGGCCGCCGCCGCTCTCGATCATCGAGTCCAGTACGGCCCGGGTCACCGTGATCGTGCCGCGCAGATTGACGTCGATGATGCGGTTCCAGGTGTCCGCGGTGCTGTCGACGAAGCGGCCGATGACGTCGACGGCCGCGTTGTTGACCAGGACGTCCACCGGACCGAGCTCGACGGTCACCCGCTCCACGGCCGTGTGCACGGCCGCGCCGTCGGAGATGTCCGCGCCGACCCCCGTTGCCCGCACCCCGTACCGCTCGACGAGTCGGCCCGCGACCTTGGTGGCGGCCTCAGGGTCCAGGTCGCAGACGGCGACCGCGGCTCCCTGGGCGGCGAACCGGTCGGCGATCGCCTCGCCGATACCGCGTCCCGCTCCGGTGACGAGTGCCACCTTGTCCCGTACGCTCACGCGCCCTCCCTCGCCCAGGTCCCGATACAGCGCTATCGTATAACTACTTCAGCTAAATAAGCGAGATGCCTGAGTGGAGTCGAGCATGCGCCGAACGATCTTCACCGAGGAGCACGAGCTGTTCCGCGAGACCGCCCGCACCTTCTACCTGCGCGAATGCGCCCCGTATGCCGAGCAGTGGGAGCGCGACGGCCAGGTGAGCCGGGCCGCGTGGGCGGCGGCGGGCAAGGCCGGACTCATCGGCTGGCAGTTCCCCGAGGAGTACGGCGGCCAGGGCATCCGGGACTTCCGCTACAACGCCATCATGGCCGAGGAGATGGCGGCCACCAGCTCGGTCGGCATCGGGCTCGGGCTGCAGAACGACGTCCTCCCGCCCTATCTGATGAACCTCACCACATCTGAGCAGAAGGCCCGCTGGCTGCCCGGTGTCATCAGCGGCGAGACGATCTGCGCGCTCGCACTGTCGGAGCCGTCCGCCGGGTCCGACCTCAAGGGCATCCGCACCACGGCCCGCCGGGACGGCGACGAGTGGGTGATCGACGGCTCCAAGACCTTCATCACCAACGGCATCCTGGCGGACCTGGTGATCGTCGCCTGCAAGACCGACCCGGAGGCCGGCCACAAGGGCATCAGCCTGATCGTCGTCGAGCGCGGCACCGAGGGCTTCGAGCGCGGACGCAAGCTCGACAAGGTCGGCATGAAGGCCCAGGACACCGCCGAACTCTTCTTCCACGAGGTCCGCGTCCCGGCCGACAATCTCATCGGGCAGGAGGGTCGCGGTTTCTACCACATGATGGGCAACCTCCCCACCGAACGGCTGGCCATCGCCGTCTCCTCGCTGGCGGCCGCGGAGCGCGCCTACGCGCTGGCGCTCGACTACGCCAGGACCCGCACCGCCTTCGGGCAGCCCATCGGAGAGTTCCAGGCCAACAGGTTCGCGCTTGCCGACATCAGGGCCAAGTTGAACGCCGCCCGGATCTACGTGGACGGCTGCATCATGGCCCTGATCCAGGGCGAGCTGACGGCCGAGGAGGCCGCCGCCGCCAAGTACTGGACCTCCGAGACCGGCTGGGAGGTCATCGACCGTTGCATGCAGCTCTTCGGCGGCTACGGCTACGTCAACGAGTACGAGATCGCGCGCATCTGGCGCGACACCCGGGTCCAACGGGTCTTCGGCGGAACCTCGGAGATCATGCTGGAGATCATCGGGCGGTCGCTGGGACTGTAGGCCCCGCTCCGGAGCTCCCTGAACTTATTGACTAGCTTGGCTTAATAGGTTAGCTATTTAGCCTGGATATGTGCAGCGTTGCGCGGTCTCTAGGAGGTACCCGTGGTCACGGTCGATGTGCAGCTGCACCAGGACAGAGCCGAGCACGACCTGCCGCAGCCGCGTCTGGTCATCGGCGGCAAGGACGTCACCGACACCAGCGGCGGCCTCTACGAGCACCGCAACCCGGCCACCGGCCTCATCCAGGCCTACATCCCGCTGGCCGGGCCCACCGAGGTGGACCAGGCGGTCGCGGCCGCCCGCCAGGCCTTCGAGGTATGGGGCACCATGCGCCCCGCCGAGCGCCGCCGGCTGCTCACCCGCTTCGCCGGGCTGCTGCGCGACCACATCCCCGACTTCGCGGCGATCTGCCCGCTGGAGAACGGCGTGTGCATCGGCGGCTGGGCGGAGAACGTCGGACCGCACGTCGCCGAGTGGACCGAGTACTACGCGGGCTGGGCCGACAAGATCGAAGGCATGGTCGGCGCGGCCTACAGCCCGCACGAGAACGTCGAGTACACCATCGCCGAGCCGTACGGCGTCATCGGCCACATCATCACCTGGAACTCTCCCGCACTGTCCCTGGCGATGAAAGTCCCCCCGTCGCTCGCCGCCGGCAACACCGTGGTCATCAAACCGGCCGAGTCCACACCGTTCTCCGCGCTGCTCTTCGCCGACCTGGCCCGCGAAGCGGGCATCCCCGACGGCGTCGTCAACGTCGTCACCGGGCTCGGCGACGCCGGATCGGCCCTGGTCACCCACCCCGGCATCGACAAGATCTCCTTCACCGGCGGTCCCGCCACCGCGCGCCGCATCATGGCCGACGCGGCCCTCAGCCTCAAGCCGGTCGTGTTCGAGCTCGGCGGCAAGTCCGCCAACCTGCTCTTCTCCGACACCGACCTGGACACCGTCGTCCCCTACTGCGCCGCCTTCGCCATGAGCAACACCGGTCAGGGCTGCGCGCTGCCCACCCGGCTGCTGGTGGAGCGCCCGATCTACGACGAGGTCATCGCCCGGGTCACCGGGGTGGTCGCCCACCTGCCTGTGGGCGACCCGCTCGACCCCTCGACGTACATCGGACCCCTCATCAACGAAGCCGCCCGCGAGCGCGTCCGGGGCGTGGTCGACAAGGCGGTCGAAGACGGTGCGGGGCGGCTCGTGTACGGCGGCGAACACCTCGCGTCCGACGGCTACTTCGTCTCGCCGACCGTCTTCGCGGACGTCGACAACCGCAGCGATCTCGCCCAGCAAGAGATCTTCGGCCCGGTCCTGGCCATCACCCCGTTCGACACCGAGGACCAGGCCGTCGCCCTGGCCAACGACAGCGAGTACGGCCTGTCCGCTTACATCCAGTCCCGTGACATCGCACGCGTCAACCGGCTGGTGCCGCGCCTGAAGGCCGGGACGGTCTACGTCAATCCCGGCCCGAATCCCATTACTTCGCCTGCCACACCGTTCGGCGGCGTCGGCATGAGCGGGTTCGGGCGGGAAGGCGGCAAGGCCGGTCTGGACGAGTTCATCAACGTCAAGGGTGTGGGTATCGGCCGCGTCTGACGGCCCCCACCTCTCCCGAGCCTTTGGAGCCAACAGCATGCATTCCGCCCGTCGCCTGACGTTCGGCGACATCATCCGTGAGCACCGAAGGTCCTTCCCCGACGGCGTCGCCCTCGTCGACGGCGACGTCCGGCTGACCTGGCCCCAGTTGGACGAGCGCACCAACCGACTCGCAGGCGCCCTCGCGGACGCGGGCGTCGGCTCCGGCGACCGCATCCTGTGGCTGGGCCAGAACTCCTTCCGGATCTGGGAGCTCCTCGGCGCCGCAGCGAAGATCGGCGCCATGGTCTGCCCCGGCTACTGGCGCTGGGCAGCGCCCGAGATGGCCTTCGCCGTCGAGGACTTCGACCCCGCGGTCGTCGTCTGGCAGGACGAGGAGATCGGTGACACGGTCGCCAAGGCCCGGGCCGAACTCGGCGACGACCACCGGGCGTTGTGGCTGCGTCACGACTCCGAGGGCGCCGACTCCTACGAGGCCTTCCTGGCCTCCGGCTCGGCGGAGGACCCAGTCGCCGAGGTCGACCCCGAGGCGGCCCTGCTGGTCATCTACACCGCGGCGATCTCCGGCCGGCAGTCCGGCTCGATGCTCTCGCACCGCAACCTGCTCGCCATGGGCGCGAGCGCCGCCTGGATGGGGGACATCGGCACGGAGACCTCCTTCCTCGGCGCCGGTCCCATGTTCCACATCGGCAACTACCAGTTCTGGGGCGTCCCGGCCTTCGTCCACGGCGGCAAGAACGTGGTCGTGCGCCGCGTGGTCGCCGAGGAACTGCTCCCGCTCCTGGCGGGCGAGAAGTGCACCCACGCCTACCTGATGCCCCCGACCATCGCGCAGCTCGTCGCCCTCAACCGCGAGGCCGGCCACGATCTCTCCCACCTGCGCGCGAGTGTCGCCGCACAGCTCTGGGAGGGCACCGTCCCCACCGATCAGAGCCGCTTCACCCGCAACGGCGGCGGCATGGGCCGCGGGTACGGGCAGACCGAGGTGACCGGCTTCGCGGTGACCGGCGCCTACGGCGACGCGGGCACCGGCAACGCGGGACGGCCCGGCCCCTTCACCGCCGTACGCATCCTGGACGGCGCCGGCCAGGAGTGCGCGGTGGGCGAGGCCGGCGAGATCTGTGTCCGCGGCGACCTCGTGCATCTCGGCTACTGGAACCGGCCCGAGACCAACGAGGAACGCTTCCGCTTCGGCTGGTGGCACACCACCGACCTCGGCCGGCGAGAGCCCGACGGCACGATCAGCTTCCTCGGGACGACGACCCGCATGCTCAAGTCCGCGGCCGAGAACATCTTCCCGGCCGAGGTGGAGAACTGCATCGAGTCCCATCCCGCGGTGAAGGAAGCCGCCGTGATCGGTGTGCCCAACGAGCGCTGGGCGCAGGACGTCAAGGCCGTAGTGGTGCTCCGGCCGGGCGCCGGGCCGGTCACCGCAGCGGACGTCATCGAGCACTGCCGGGCGCGGATCGCCTCGTACAAGAAGCCGAAGACGGTCGAGTTCGTAGAGGTCCTGCCGCGAACCAAGGACTACGCCAAGGACTACGAGGTGCTCGACGAGCGCTTCGGCGGGGGCGGCTACCCCGGCGGCGACACGCTCGGCGCGGGGCGGTGACGTCGTGAACGGCCGCCAACCCGTGGTCGTCGGAGTGTACGCCACCGAACAGGCGCTGACACTGCCCGACCGCGACGCCATGGACCTCGCCCTCGAAGCGGTACGCGGCGCGATCGCGGACGCCGGACTGACCCCGGCCGACGTAGACGGCGCCCAGGTCGACTGGCCCGGCCCCGGTGGCGTACCCGGCGAGGGCAGCTCCTGGGCGCGGATGCTCGGCCGGGACCTGCGCTGGACCAGCGACTCGATGCTCGACAACGCCGGCTCACGGGGCCTGCTGAAGGCGGCCGCCGCCATCAGCGCCGGATACGCGGACACCGTCGTCCTCGGCGGCTGCAAGCTGGTCTCGCGCGGAGCCGGTCCCGTGGGAGCCGGGGTGCCCCTGGAGTTCGCCGACGTGTGGGGCAGCTATGTCGTCGCCCAGTTCGCGCTGGTGGCGGCACGGCACATGCACGAGTACGGCACGACCTCCCGCCAGCTCGCCGAGGTCGCCGCCACGATCCGCAACAACGGCAGCAGCAACCCGGAGGCGATGATGCACGGGCGCGGGCCCTACACCGCCGACGACGTCCTCGCCTCCCGGATGGTGGCCACGCCCTTCCACCTGCTGGACTGCTGCATCGTCGGCGAGGGCGGCGCCGCACTCGTGGTCACCACCGCCGAACGGGCCCGCGACCTGCCCCACCCGCCCGTCGCCGTCCTCGGCGGCGGCATGGAGTACCACCAGGCCGCGTACGCCAACCCGGCTCTGTACCGGGAAGTCGGCCAACTCGGCCGGGACGCGGCCACCCGCGCCTACGCGATGGCCGGCGTCGGTCCCCACGACGTGGACGTGTTTTCCCTGTACGACCCCAACTCCTTCGAGGTCATACGGCAGTTGGAAGCACTCGGTCTGTGCGGGGAGGGCGAGGGCGGACCGTTCGCGGCCAGCGGAGCCATCGCCGTCGGCGGCAAGCATCCCGTCAATCCCGACGGGGGCTGCCTGTCCTATGCCTGGAACGGGACCCAGCAGATGACGCTCAAAGTCGTCGAGGCGGTAAGGCAGTTGCGCGGCACCGCCGTGCACCAGGTCGAGGGTGCCGAGCTCGCCGTCGTGGGGAACGCCGGGTCCGGCGCCCAGCACTACGAGATGAGCCTGCTGGGGAGAACGCGATGAGCCGGCCCGTACCCGTCCCGACCGAACTGTCCCAACCGTTCTGGGAGGCGGCCCGACGCGGCGACCTGGTCGTCCCCTACTGCCCGAGCTGTGACCTGCGCTTCTTCGTCCCCGAGCCCGCCTGCCCCGGATGCCTGGCCCCAGGCTGGCACTACGCTCCGAGCGCCGGCCGGGGGACCGTCTACTCGGTGACCGTGGTGCACCGCGCACCCGGCCCCGGCTTCGACACGCCCTTCGCGCTCGCCGTGATCGACCTCGACGACGGCGCCACCCTGCTCTCCCACGTGGACGCCGGCGATCCGGACGCCGTCGCCATCGGCATGCGCGTGCGCGTCGACTTCCGGCCCCTCACGGACGAGATCACGCTGCCCTGTTTTGTTCCGGAGCGTTGATCGCATCGGTGGACACCGATGAGGGCGAATGTGAGAACTCGATAACCTAGTCAAATCAGTTATCTAGTAGAGTGAACCGTCTACCCGGTGCTCGGGCCCTGTCCCGCACCTGTGGGCGGACGGAGGTGGGCCCGGTGATGAGTGCGGCGGGGCGGCACGGCGGTGGGCGCGTGAACGGTGTCAAGGTCCGCGTCCCCAAGATGGCCGAGCTGGTGGCGGCACAGCTGCGCCGCAAGATCGTGCGCGGAGAGCTGGCCGAGGGCGAGGCGCTGCCGGCCGAGTCGGCGCTGATGGCGGAGTTCGCCGTGTCCCGGCCGACGCTGCGCGAGGCGTTCCGGGTGCTGGAGTCGGAGTCGCTGATCAGCGTGCGCCGGGGAGCCCGGGGCGGGGCGCGGGTGCAGATCCCGGAGGGCACGGTCGCGGCCCGGTATGCCGGCGTGGTCCTCGAATACCGGGGCACGACCCTCAAGGACGTCTACGACGCCCGTACGGTCATCGAGGTACCCTGCGCCGGGCTGCTGGCCGAGGGGCGCACGGACGAGGACCTGGAGCGGCTGCGGGCCGCCGTCGCCGAGGGCGAGGCCCTGATGGACGACCCGTCGGCCTTCATCCGTGCCCACATGGAGTTCCACGCCCTGGTCGTCGAACTGGCGGGCAACGAGACGCTGAGCGTCCTCAACGGCATGGTCCGGCACATCATCGACCAGGCGAACTGGTCCCACGTCGACCTGGACACGGGCAGCCCCGAGAACATCAGGGCCAACCGCCGGGGTTTCCGCGCCCACGGCGCGCTTGTCGAACTGGTCGCCGAGCGCAGGGCCGAGGCCGCCGAGGAGCTGTGGCGTCTCCATCTCCAGGAGGCCGAGGACTACCTGCTGCAGAACAGGTCCATGACCACCGTCCTGGACCTGCTCGGCTGACCGTCACTCGGGTGTGCGCAGCTCCTGCACGACGGGCTCCCACACCTCGGCGTCGATCTCGTACGCCGTGTAGAAGGACACCCGGTCGACCAATGCCCCGTACCGGCGCCGGATCTCGCCCGCGACCCGCTCCGGTTCCGCCACGACCGCGAAGGTGTGCAGCACCTCGTCGTCGACGAGGCCGCTCATCGCCTCCCACTTGTCCTCGCGCCGGGACGTCGACAACGCGTGCAGCTCGTTCCCGAGTTCGCCCCAGCCGTGCAGCTCCAGCACCCCCCGGTAGGCGGGTGTGCTGCCGTAGAAGGCGATCTGAGCGCGGGTGCCGTCGATCGCGCGGGCCATCTCCTCCTCCGTGCGGCCGGTCGCCGTCAGCAGCAGATGAGAGACGGCGAAGTCGGCCCGCGTACGGCCGGACGCGGCCAGCCCCGCCTCCACGGTCGGCAGGGTCACCTCCCGCAGGTACCGCTCGGTGGTGAAGCCGTGCGCGAGGAGCCCGTCTGCGACCTCGCCCGCCACTTCGGTCATCGCCTGGCCGACCGCGGCCACGAACACCTTGGGCGCGCCGCCGAGGGCGGGCGGTGGCGAGAAGAAGGGCGACATCAGGGTGTGCGAGTAGAAGTCGCCGCGGAAGTCGAGCTTCTCGCCCTCGTTCCAGGCGGCCCAGATCGCGTGCAGTGCGCTCACGTACTCCCGCATGCGGGCCGCGGGCCGGCTCCACGGCATGTCGAAGCGCCGCTCGATGTGCGGCTTGATCTGGCTGCCGAGTCCGAGCGAGAACCGTCCGCCGGCGTAGGTCTGCAGGTCGTGCGCGGTGTACGCGAGCTGCATGGGGGAGCGGGCGAAGGCGACCGCGATGGCCGTGCCGACCTCCAGCCGGTCGGTGTGCTCGGCCGCCAGCACCAGCGGCAGAAAGGGATCGTGCTTGGACTCCGACGCCCACAGGCCGTCGTAGCCGGCCTTCTCGTGGTGCCGGGCCTCCTCCACGACCTCCGTGGTGCTCCACACGTTGAGCTTGCCGTCGACCTTCATGCCGCTCCCTTGTCCCGTTCCGTTTCCATGCCGATGCGCCGTGCGAGCAGCTCCCGGTGGTACGCCGGGTCGCCGAACAGCAGCTGTGACGTCTTGGCCCGCTTCAGATACAGGTGGGCCGGATGCTCCCAGGTGAAGCCGATGCCGCCGTGCACCTGGATGTTCTCCTGCGTCGCCTGTACGCACGCGTCGGAACAGAACGCCTTGGCCAGACTCGCCACGGCGGGCAGCTCCGGGTCGGCGTTCTCGGTCTTCACGGTGTTCTCGGTGTTCTCGGCGTTCTCGGCGTTCTCGGCGGCGAGCAGGGCGTAGTGGGCGGCGGCGCGCGCCGACTCCACCTCCAGCAGGACGTCGGCCAGCAGGTGCTTGACGGCCTGGAAGGAACCGATGGGCCGCCCGAACTGGTGGCGCACCTTGGCGTACTCCACCGCCATGTCGAGCGCGCGGGAGGCCACCCCGACCTGCTCGGCGGCCAGCGCCACCGCGGCCCGGTCGAGCACCTCCGAGACCAGGTCCCAGCCGTCGCCGTGCGTACGCAGCCGGGTCGCCGGTACGTCCTGGTAGTCGAGGCGGGCCTGGCGTCGCGTCGGGTCCATCGTGGGCAGCGGCGCACGGGTCAGGCCGGCCGCGTCGCCCTCCACGCAGAACACCCCGATGCCGTCGCCGATGCCGTCGCCGGTGCGGGCGACGGTGAGGACGACATCGGCGGAGGCACCGTCCAGGACGAACATCTTGTGCCCGGTGAGCAGCCAACTCCCTTTGCTCTCACGGGCATTGAGCCTGACCCCTGCCGGGTCCCAGCGTGCGGAGCCCTCGGTCAGGGCGAGTGTCCCGACGAGTTCACCGGAGGCCAGGCCCGGCAAGAGGCGCTTGCGGGCGTCCTCGTCGGCGCAGCGCAGCAGCGTGGTCGTCGCCAGCACGGCCGAGGACAGGAACGGCGCACACACCAACGCGCGGCCCATCTCCTCCATCACCACGCCCACTTCGACCGGCCCGCACCCGGCGCCCCCGTACTCCTCGGGGACCGCCAGGCCCTGCAGCCCGAGCTCCCTCCCCATCCGGAGCCACAGCGCCCGGTCGAAGCCCTCGGGTGTCTCCATCAGGCGACGCGTCTCGCTCTCGGGTGAGGTGCGGGCCAGGAACGCCCTTACGGTGCGCCCCAGTTCCTCCTGCTCCTCGCTGAACGCGAAGTCCATGTCTCAGCCCTCTCCGGGTCTCAGCCGTCTCCGGCGGTCCGGCGACGGGCGCGGGACGCGATGATCTTCTCGACGACGGCGATGTGGTCCGGCGAGTGCATGGTCTCCCGCTCGGCGAGCAGGGCGGGTTCGAGCACGGTGGCGAGCGCCTGCTCCAGGTGCAGGTTCACCGCGCGCTTGGTCTCGCGCAGCGCCTGTGCGGGTAGGGCGGCCAGCCGTCCGGCGAGGTCCATGGCCTCGTCCAGGAGCTTGTCCTTGGGCACGGCGAGGTTGGCGATGCCCAGCCGGACCGCCTCTTCGGCGCTCACCCGGTCGCCGAGGAACAGCAGTTCCTTCGCGCGGGTCAGACCGACCAGCAACGGCAGGACGAGAGCACCGCCGTCACCGGCGACGAGCCCGACCTGGACGTGCGGGTCGGCGAGATGGGCATCGTCGGCGATCAGGACGAGGTCGCTCAGCAGAGCCAGGCTGCATCCCAGGCCCACCGCGGGCCCGTTGACGGCCGCGATCACCGGCAGCGGGCAGCGCACCATGCCGGTGATGATCCGCCGCGCCTCGTCCACGTTGCGTTCGCGGAAGGCGCGGTCGTGCTGCACCCGGGTCATGATGTCGAAGTCGCCCCCGGCGCTGAACGCCCGGCCGCGCCCGGTGAGGACGACCACCCGGGCCTCCGGGTCGGCGGCGAGGGAATCCCAGAGGGACGCGAGCGCGGAGTGCAGCTCCTCGCTCATCGAGTTGAGCTGGTCGGGCCGGTTCAGCTCGATGAGCCGGATCGGGCCGACAGCCGTCACCACCAGGTCGGTCATCTCCACCGCCATCAGTTCATCCATCAGCTCATCCATCAGCCAGGAACGAATCATTAGAGTTGAATGCTATAACTAATTAAGCTTTCTGGAAACGGCTCGGCGGAGTGACGGAGGACGCGTATGCCGGAGCAGGAGTACGACACCGTGCGGACCCAGGTGGCGGACGGGATCCTCACCGTCACCCTCGATCGGCCCGAGAAGCTCAATGCATTCAATCCCCAGATGATGGCCGACCTGCTCGACGTCCTGGACGCGGCCGACGCCGACGACGAGATCCGGGTGATCGTGGTGACCGGCGCCGGGCGCGGCTTCTGTGCGGGCGCAGACGTCAGCTCCGGCGGCTCCTCCTTCGACCACCGCAAGGCGGGCGCCTGGCACCGGGACACCGGCGGCCGGGTCGCCCTGCGGATCTTCTCCAGCACCAAGCCGGTGATCGCGGCGATCAACGGCCCGGCAGCAGGGGTCGGGGCCAGCATGACCCTGCCCATGGACGTCCGTCTGGCATCGACCTCGGCGAAGTTCGGCTTCGTCTTCGCCCGCCGCGGCATCGTGCCGGAATCGGCGGCGAGCTGGTTTCTGCCCCGGGCCGTCGGCATGCAGCGGGCCATGGAGTGGGTGGCCACGGGCCGCGTCTTCGGCCCCGACGAGGCACTCGCGGCCGGGCTGGTCCGCTCCGTGCACCCGCCGGAGGAACTGCTGCCGGCGGCGTACGCACTCGCCCGGGAGATCGCCGACAACACCTCCGCGATCTCCGTCGCCCTGTCCCGCCAGATGATGTGGCGGATGCTGGGCGAACCCCACCCGATGGCCGCCCACCGGCTCGACTCCCGGATCATGAGCCAGATCGGCGGCGGCCCGGACCCGGTGGAGGGCGTCCAGTCGTTCCTCGCCAAACGGCCGCCCACCTTCCCGGGCCGGGTCAGCAAGGACATGCCACCCCTGTATCCCTGGTGGCAGGAGGAGGAGTTCCGTCCTCTGGAGGAGCGGGCACCGGCATCGGAGGGCCACGGCTGACGACGTTCGACCGCATCAGGCATTCCGATCGTGGGTGCGGCGTCCCGGCCGCCGCCCTCGATCAGCGGCACAGGCGGGGACACCATGCCCCGGACGGGGGCTGATCCCGTATCGCGAGATCCGGCCGAAACATTGTCGTGGTGTGTTTGACCTGTTAGCGTCCGGTCGGCGGACATTCAGTTGAATGCGCTAAACCATTCACCGCCTGGACGGTAACCATGAGCGATGGTTTCCTGCATGAATCCCTTCGCTGTGTCGACTGGGGAGTCGCCACGGCGGACACCATCGCGGCGCCTCTGCCGCCCCTTTCGGAACGCGGCGGGCACTTCCGGCAGTGGACCGACGACCTCAAGCAGCTGACGGGTGTCGTCGCGGACACCCACCGCATGGTCGCGGGATGGCCGCAGCTCCAGCCCGACGGCCCCGGCAGCTGGAACCGGGACGCCCTGGACCGCTGTGACCGCGCGCTCGACGCACTGCTCGCGCACGGCAGCCGACCCGCCCTCACCCTGCTCGACCGCTCACTTCCGGCGTGGCTGGACGACGCCGGCGGCTGGCTCGCCCGCGAAACCGCCGAGCACTTCGCCGCCTACGCCGCCGATCTGGGCCGCCGGTTCGGCGACCGCGTGGAACGCTGGATCACCTCCACCGACCTCGCCGGCCCCACGCTCGCGGACCACGTGGCCGGAATGTACCCCCCGGGCCGGGGTGCGGGCCGGGCCGGACTGCCCGCGGTCCACCACATCCTGCTGGCCAACGGGCTCGCCACCCAGGCCCTCAGGGCCACTGGGACGCGAGGCCGGATCGGCACCACGGTCACCCTCGTGGGCGGCTACCCGGCCACCGAGGACCCCTACGACCGTCTCGCCCTGGAGCGCCTGGAGAGCTGGACCAACCGACTCTTCCTCGACCCCCTGCTGCTCGGCGAGCACATGGTGACCGAAGACGGCGACTCACCGGTCGAGGACACCGGCTGCGTGCGCCCCGGCGACCTGGAGACCATCACCGCCGAGCAGGACCTGCTGGGCCTGTCCTGGCACACCCCGTTCCGGGTCACCGCGCCGGAGAACCTGCCCCGCGTGTTGCCGACGAGAACCTGCCAGAGCGCCCTCAACGAGGTGAACCGCCTGCTCGTGGGCCTGGGCTTCGCGATCGTCCCGTTCGACGACGTGGAGACCACCGCCTACGGCTGGCCGATCATCCCCGAAGGGCTCGCCGACGCCGTCGCCGGCCTCTACGAGCTCTACGGCGACGTGCTGCCGCCGCTGTCCGTCATCGACAACGGCATGGGCGACCTGGACCTCGTCGACGCCATGGGACACAGCGACGACGACCGGCGCCGGGCCCTGCTGCGCGCCCGGCTCTCCTGGCTGGCCGGACTCACCGCGGCCGGTGTGCAGGTGTGCGGCTACGAGTACTGGTCGGTCCTGGACAACCTGGAGGCCAAGTTCCGCTACACCCGCCTGTACGCGATGGCGGTCCCGGACCACGAGGCCCCGCCGCGTCCCTCGATCCCTTCCGACTGGCTGCACCACGGCGCCTTCGCGGACGCCGCCGTACCCGAAGCGGGGCGGCCCGCCGGTCTGAGCCTGGTGCCGGCCCCGTCCCGGGCTCAGGATGCCGGAGCCTCGTAGTCCCTGCCGCGGATCAGTCGCACCGGCGTGTAGACGAGGACGTTCTCGTCCCGCTGGTTGCGTACGGTGATCCGGCTGGTCACCACGCCCCGGCCGGGCTTGCTGGAGGGCCGGCAGTCCGTGGTCTCCACGACGGCGTGCACGGTATCGCCGACGTACACGGGACCGTGCACGGTGAGCTCCATGTGCAGGAAGGCGAGGCCCGTGCCGTGCAGCACGTTCGTCTGGAGGACGAGGCCTTCGGCGATGCAGTACGTCAGTCCCCCCGGGACGAGTCGCCCCGTGTAGCCGCCGTCCGCGGCGTGCGAGGCGTCCCAGAAGAGGGGTTCGGTGAAGCCGCCCCAGGTGACGAAGTTGACCAGATCGGTCTCCGTGATGGTGCGGCGGGCGGTCCGGAAGATCTGCCCGACCGGCATCTCCTCGTAGGTCAGCCCCTTGACCAGAAGGGGGACTTCGGTGCTGGTCTGCTGTGGTGCCATGGTCGATCGGTTCCTCTCGTACGGTGGTCACAGGTCGAGCGGGTGCTTGCCGCCGATGCCCTCGAAGTCAGCGGGCCGCTTCTCGCGGTGCGCGGCGAGCCCCTCGACGACCTCGTGCCCGCCGAACCCGAAGAACTCCAGCCCGAGCGAGGCCTCGAAGATCGGCTGCGCGGTGCGGTACCAGTGGTTGAGGGACCGTTTGGTCCAGCTGATCGCGCTGGCCGGCCCGGCCGCCAGGGCGGTCGCCACCCGCAGGGCCTCGGTGTGCACGTCGGCGTCGTCCACGCACTTCGACACCAGCCCGATCCGCTCGGCCTCCTCGCCGGTGAGCGTCTCGCAGGTGAGGAGGTAGTACTTGGCCTTGGCCATGCCGCACAGCAAGGGCCAGCAGATGGCGGCATGGTCACCGGCCGCTACACCGAGCCGCGTATGCCCGTCGACGATCTTCGCCGTGCGGGCGACGACGGAGATGTCCGCCAGCATGCCGATGACGAGACCCGCCCCGACCGCCGGCCCGTGGATCGCGGACACCACCGGCTTGGCGCAGTTGAGCACGCCGTAGACCATGTCGCGCGCCTCCCGCATCACCCGGGCGCGCACCGCGTAGTCCTCGGTCATGGCCTCGATGGAGTCGAAGGTCCCGCCCGCCGAGAACGCCCGGCCCGCCCCCTGGACGAGCACCGCGCGGGTCCCCTGGTCCCGGTCCACGACGGACCAGACGTCGGCGAGCTCGCCGTGCATCCGCGGATCCACGGCATTGAGGTTCGGCGCGTCGAGCACGATCCGCAGCACGCCGGGCGCGGGCCGCTCGAAGGTCAGGCTCGTGAACGGGGCGTAGGGATCGGTCACGTCGCGCTCCTGGTGTATTCAGTGTGGATACTATAATTATCTAACTGTATCGAAGGGTGGGCGGCAAGCAGGCCGCACGGGACGTTGCACGGAGGACGGGAAGTTCGGGATGGATCTCACCTTCAGCGAGGAACAGGACGAACTGCGCAAGGTCGTCCGCTCGTTCCTCGCCAGGCACTCCGACGAGGCGAACGTGCGCCGCCTGGCCGCCGATCTCCAGGGGCACGACCCCGTCGTCTGGCGGCGGATGGCCGGCGAACTCGGCCTCCAGGGGCTCGCCGTCCCGGAGGAGTACGGCGGCTCGGGCTTCGGCTACGTCGATCTCGGCATCGTCTTCGAGGAGGCGGGCCGCGCGCTGCTCGGCGGGCCGTACTTCGCCACCGTCGCCCTGGCCGCCGAGGCCCTGTTGCGCTGTGCCGACGAGCAGGCGCGGCATGACTTCCTGCCGGGCATCGCGTCCGGCGGGACGGTGGCCACGCTGGCGCTCACCGAGGAAGGCGGCCGCTGGGACGAGCAGGGCATCGGGCTCACCGCCGCCTACGACGAGACAGGCGGCTGGCGGCTGAACGGCGTGAAGACGTACGTCCCGGACGGACACCTCGCCGACCTGCTCCTGGTCGCCGCCCGCACCCCCTCGGGCACAAGCCTCTTGGCCGTCGAGACCGCCGACGCACCAGGCCTCGCCCGCACCCCCCTCCCCACCCTCGACCAGACCCGCAAACAGGCCCGGGTCGAGTTCACGGACACCCCCGCCCGCCTCCTGGGCCCCGAGGGCACGGCGTGGCCCGCCCTGGAGCGCACCCTCGCCACCGCCGCCGTACTCCTGGCCGCCGAACAGGTCGGAGGAGCCGCGGCCGCACTGGACGCCGCCGTCGAGTACGCCAAGATCCGCGAGCAGTACGGCCGGCCCATCGGCTCGTTCCAGGGAATCAAGCACAAGTGCGCCGACATGCTCATGGAGATCGAGTCCGCCCGCTCGGCCGCGTACGGCGGGCTGTGGGCACTGGACGCGGGCGGCGACACGGAGATCGCCATCGCCGCCGCCCTCGCCCAGGCGTTCTGCTCGGAGGCGTTTACCAAGGTCGCCGCCGACAACATCCAGGTCCACGGCGGCATCGGCTTCACCTGGGAGCACCCCGCGCACCTGTACTTCAAGCGGGCCAAGAGCTCCGAGGTACTGCTCGGCACACCGTCGTACCACCGGGAACTCCTCGCCACCCGGCTCGGCATCTGAGACCTCAGGGAGAAGCTGACATGGAGCTGGACTTCGGGCCCGACGTACGCGACTTCCGCGACGAGGTACGGGACTGGCTGGCGGACCACCTGGTGGGGGAGTTCGCCGAGCACCGGGGCGTGGGCGGTCCCACCGACGGAGCCGCCTGGGAGGTCCGCCTCGCCTGGGACCGTGAACTGTCCGCCGGCGGCTGGCTGGGCGTCGGCTGGCCCCGGGAGTACGGCGGACGCGGGCTCGGGCTGCTCGAGGAGATCGTCTTCGAGTACGAGTACGCCCGCGTGAACGCCCCGTACCGGGCCACCGTCAACGCCCTCGACCTGCTCGGCCCGATGCTCCTCAGGATGGGCAGCGAGGCACAGAAGAAGCGATTCCTGCCGCCGATCCTCGCGGTCGAGGAGCTGTGGGGCCAGGGCTTCAGCGAGCCGGGCGCCGGCTCCGACCTGGCGTCCGTGCGCACCCGGGCGGAGCTGGACGATGGGGGCACCTCCCGCTCGAGCGGAGCCGAGAGTGGGGGAGAGTGGGTGGTCAACGGACAGAAGGTGTGGACCTCGTTCGGTGTGCACGCCGACTGGCTCTACGTCCTCACCCGCACGGACCCGCGGTCCGCGCGGCACAAGGGTCTGAGCCTGCTGCTGGTGCCCACCGACCAGCCCGGCGTGGAGATCCGTCCCATCCGCAACCTCGCCGGCCAGGACGAGTTCGCCGAGGTCTTCCTCTCCGACGCCCGCACCGGCGCCGACATGGTCGTCGGCGAGGTCGGCCAGGGCTGGCGCACCGCGATGGCCACGCTCGGCATCGAACGCGGCACCACGCTCCTGCCCCAGCAGCTCACCTTCGAGCGGGAGGCCGAGGCGCTGATCGACCTGGCCCGGGAACGGGGCGCGCTCGACGACCCGATGCTGCGCCGCCGTATCGTCGACGCCTGGATCTCCGTACGCATCATGCGCACCACCAACCTGCGCACCATCGCCGAACTGACCGCCGGCCGCACGCCGGGAGCACAGGCCACCACAGCGAAGCTGTACGCGTCGACCCGGCACCAGCAACTCGGCCGGCTGGCCACGGAGCTGGCGGGCCCCGCCGGACAGATCGTCGGCGAGGGCTACGCCCTGGACCGCCGCCAGCGCTCCTTCCTGCTCTCCCTCGCGGAGACGATCTACGGCGGGTCGAGCGAGATCCAGCGCAACATCATCGGGGAGCAGGTCCTGGGCCTGCCGAAGGAGCCACGCCCGTGACGCCGGTCGAGGACCGTCTCGACCGAGTCGAGTCGCAGCTCGCCATCCAGCAGCTGCCCATCCGCTACGCGCTCGCCGTGGACGGCCGCGACCTGGACGCCTGGGTCGCCTGCTTCCGGCCTGACGTGGACATGGGGCGCCACGGCCGGGGGCGGGATGTCCTGCGTCGGCACATCGAACCCCAGGTGCGCGGCTTCCACCGGTCGGTCCACCAGATCTGCGGCCACCGCATCGAGTTCACCGGCCGCGACACGGCGACCGGCGCGGTGTACTGCCGGGCCGAACACGAGGTGGGAGAGCGGTGGATCGTGATGGCGATCTGCTACTGGGACGACTACGCGCGCGTGGACGGCGAGTGGTACTTCTCCCGGCGCCGCGAGCGGCACTGGTACGCGGCGGACGTGACCGAGCGCCCCCAGGCCGTGGGATTCAAGGGCTGGGCGGATGCCGGAGAGCCGGCGCTGCCCGAGACCTTCCCCGCCTGGTCGGGCTTCTGGAAGGAGACATGATGGCACGGTTGTCGGGGAGGACGGCGCTGGTCACCGGCGGCGGGCAGGGCGTGGGCCGCGGCATCGCGCTCGCGCTGGCCGCCGCAGGGGCGGCGGTGGTGATCACCGGTCGCACCGAGGGCAAGCTGAAGGACACGGCCGGGGAGATCGCCGAGCGCGGGGGACGGGCGTACACCGTGGTCGGGGACGTGGGGGAGCGGGAAGACGTCGACCGCATGGTGGCCGAGACGGTCCGGGAGTTCGGCGGTCTCGATGTGCTCGTCAACAACGCGCAGTCCTCGGTGCAGCGCCGGCTGGCGGAGACGTCGTACGAGGATGTGGAACTCACCTACCGCAGCGGACCGTTGGCGGCTTTCCACGCCATGCAGGCCGCCCTGCCCCACCTCAAGGAGAGCCGCGGCAGCGTCGTGAACCTCGGTTCGTCGGCCGCCGTACAGGGCGAGGCGACCTTCGCGGCGTACGCGATGGCCAAGGAGGCGATCCGCGGCCTGAGCCGGGTCGCCGCGCGGGAGTGGGGCGCGTACGGGATCCGGGTGAACGTCATCTGTCCGGCCGCGCTCAGCCCGGCGGCGGAGGACTACCTGGCCGCGCACCCGCACAAGGCGGACGAACTCGCCCGGCAGATCCCGATGGGCCGGCTCGGGGACCCGGAGGCCGACATCGGCAGGGCGGTGGTCGCGCTGGTCAGCGACGACATGGCCTATCTGACCGGCGCGACGCTGATGCTGGAGGGCGGCCGGACCCTGATCGGCTGACGCCGCTACACGACACCTCGTGCCCGCAGCGCAGCCAGCTGACTTTCCGTCACTCCCGCGAGAACGGCGAGCACTTCGTCGGTGTGCTCGCCCAGCGCCGGCGGCGGGGCGTACCCCTCGACCGGCGTGGCCGTGAACCGGATCGGGTTGGCGAGCATCGGGAGGCGTCCGGAGGCCGGGTCCTCGACCTCGATCAGCATGCCCCGGTGCTGCACTTGCGGGTCGGCGAAGACCTCGGGCATCTCGTTGTACGGGCCCGCGGGCACGTCGTGTGCGTCGAGTACGGTCAGCCACTCGTCCCGGGTGCGGGTGCGAAGGATCGCCGCCAGCACCGGCAGGATCTCCTCGCGGTGCGCGATCCGGGCCGGGGTCGTGGCGAACCGTTCGTCCTGGAGGAGGTCGGTGCGGTCGGCCGCGGCGCAGAACGCGGCGAACTGCTTGTCGTTGCCCGCGACCAGGAAGATCGGCTTGTCCTTGCAGGGGAAGGCCTGAGAGGGGATCCCGCCGTACCCGCCGTTGCCGCGCCGCTGCGGAACCTCGCCGGAGACCAGGTAGTTCATCGCGAAGTGGGACAGCGAGGCCAGGCCGCAGTCCAGCAGGGACAGGTCGATGAACTGGCCCTCGCCGGTGAGGTCCCGATGGCGCAGGGCCGCGAGGACGGCCGTGGAGGCGTAGAGCCCGGTGAGGATGTCGATCATGCTGACGCCGACCTTCATCGGCTCCTCGGGGTGCCCGGAGACGCTCATCATCCCGGACATGGCCTGGAAGATGCCGTCGTAGCCGGGTCGGTCGGCGTACGGGCCGGTCTGGCCGAAGCCGGTGACCGAGAGGTAGACGAGGCGCGGGTTGAGCGCGCGCAGGCTCGCGTGGTCGAGACCGTACTTCGCCAGCGTGCCCGTCCGGAAGTTCTCGACCAGTACGTCCGACCGCGCGGCGAGGGCGCGGATCAGTTCCTGTCCCTCGGCGGAGGCGTGGTTGACGGTGACCGAGCGCTTGTTGCGGTTGCAGGAGAGGTAGAAGGCGGCGGTGTCGGTCCGGTCGCCCTCGGGTCCGGCGGCGAAGGGAGGACCGTACGTGCGGGAGTCGTCCCCCGATCCCGGCCGCTCGACCTTGATCACCTCGGCGCCCAGATCGGCGAGCATCTGGGTCGCCAGCGGCGCGGCGAGGATGCGGGACAGATCGAGCACGCGGACCCCGGCCAGTGCGGTCGACGGCATCTGGGCCTCCCTCTGTTCACAGACAGCGAATCAGTTATATAAATAATACATCTAGCGTCCCGGCTGCGGTCCGGGCGATTGCCTCATCTATTCAATTCATGTAACTATATGGATCGGCCGTCAGGCCGGGACCGGAGGACGGGCTGATGACCGTCGCGGCGAGGACCCTCACCGATCAGGAACAGCGCGAACGCCGGGCCTGGTTCCGGGCCCGCTGGGAGCGCGGGGTCGCCTTCAACCGGCGCTGCCGCATACGGGTGACGCGCTGGGAGGCGGACGGGGTCGAGATCGTGCTCCCCTACGCCGAGTCCCTCTCGGCCCACGAGGACGTCTTCCACGGCGGCGTCATCTCCGCACTCATCGACACCGCCGGCGCCGGAGCCGTGATCGCCGGGCACGACTTCACCAAGGGCAGCCGGCTCAGCACCGTGTCGATGTCGGTGCAGTACCTCGCACCCGCCCGCGGCCGAGAGGCGGTCGCGTACGCGCGCTGTGTGCGGCGGGGCGGCCGGGTGCACTTCGCCGACGTCGACGTGCGGGCGGACGGGCGGATCTGCGCCCGCGGGCAGGTGGTGGTGACCATCTCCGGGGAACGGTCCGGCGTCGGCGAACCGATCGAACCGCTGGACGAGGAGTGACGCGATGCCCGAGGAAACCATGGCCCCCGAGGACCTGGACCTGGTCCTGTACGAGGTGGACGAGGACGGCGTCGCCACCGTCACCCTCAACCGGCCCGAGCGCAAGAACGCGTGGAGCCTGCCGATGGAGCGCCGCTTCTTCGCGCTCCTCGACCGGGCGGCACAGGACCCCGCCGTCAGGGTCGTGATCGTCACCGGTGCGGGCAGGGCCTTCTGCCCGGGGATGGACATGCAGCGCCTGGAGCAGAACTCGCAGCCGGGGGAGTCTCTCAACCTCCAGGCCCGCGTCCCCATGTACAGCAGGCGGAACATGCCGAAGCCGTTGATCGCCGCCGTCAACGGCGCCTGCGCGGGCATCGGCCTGGTCCAGGCACTCATATGCGACGTCCGCTTCGCCGCCCGAGGGGCACGCTTCACCACCGCGTTCACCCGCCGCGGGCTGGCCGGCGAGTACAACCTGCCCTACGTGCTGCCGCGCGTCATCGGTCTGGAGAACGCGCTCGACCTGCTGCTGTCCGGCCGCGTCTTCGACGCCGACGAGGCGAAGAGCCTCGGCCTGGTCAGCCGCGTCGTGGAACCCTTGGATCTGCTCGACGCGGCCCGCGCCTACGCCCGGGACATCGCCCGCAACTGCTCACCGCGGGCCATGGCCGTCCTGCGGCATCAGGTGTACGGCGACCTGGACCGCACCTTCACCGACGCCCTCGCCCGCTCCTACTCCGCCATGGAGTTCTTCGCGGGCTCGCCCGACTTCCGCGAGGGCGTGTCGAGCTTCGTGGAGAAGCGGGAGCCCAAGTTCGAGGGCCTGCCGCCGGACTTCGACCCGGACGACGCCACCCGCGACGCGTTTCTGCCGTACTGAACCGATGCGAGGAGCACACGCAGATGACAGGGCGACCCTTCCCCGTCGAGGCCGGGCACATCATGATGTTCGCCCGCGCCATCGGCGACGAGAACCCGGCGTACGAGGGTGAGTCCGCGCTCGCACCGCCCACCTTCACCATGGCGAGCGCCCACTACGACCCCGAGTACCACCTGCGTCCCAAGCCGGACGAGGACTGGTTCGGGTCGGGGCGTGACGCCGGCGTCATGGCCGAAGGCGGTGGCGGACTCCACGCCGAGCAGCACTTCGAGTACCACCGTCCGGTGCGCGCCGGCGAGACCCTCTACGCGCACAACAGCACCGGCCGCAGCTGGGAGAAGCAGGGCCGCACCGGCCGCCTGCTCTTCAGCGAGCGCATCACCGAGTACCGGGACGCCGACGGCCGGCCGGTCGTCAGCGCCGTGACCGTGGCCGTCGTCCCCGAGGGCCCGGCGACCCCGAAGGACGCCCGATGAGCCTGAGCGCGGACGACATCAAGGTCGGCGAGATGCGCGAGAGCATCCTCGTCGACGACCTCAAGCGCACCCGGATCGTGCAGTACGCGGGCGCCTCCGGCGACTTCAACCCCCTGCACACCGACGAGCGGTTCGCCGTCGAGGCCGCGGGTTATCCCGGCGTGTTCGCCCACGGCATGCTGACGATGGGCATGTCCGGTCGGGTCCTGACCGACTGGGTCGGCTCCGAGGCACTGCTGCGCTACGGGGTGCGTTTCAAGGCCCAGGTCTGGCCCGGCGACACCCTCACCGCCACGGTCACCGTCGAGTCGATCGAGGACACGCCGACCGGCCCGGTCGCCCACTTCACCCTGCGCACCGTCAACCAGGACGGCGCCGAGGTGGTCACCGGCACCGCGGCGGCCCGCCTGGAGCCCTGACCCGATGGCCGTCGCCCAGGAAGGGATGCAGGCGGCCACCTGGACCGCCATGGTGAGCCGCGCCTACGATCATGCCCGCCCCGCCGTCCGGTTCGGCGACCTGACCTGGACCGGACGCGAACTGCTCGACCGTGCGGCCGGCGCGGCCGACTGGCTGGACACCCTCGGCCTGAAGCCCGGCGAACCGGTGCCCGCACTGGTCGCCACCTCCGCCGACGCCCTCGCGCTGGTGATCGGCGGCGCCGGATCAGGCCACCCGCTCGCGCCGCTCGGCGTCCGCATGACGGCGTACGAGATCGCCGCCGTGGTCAAGCAGACGCGGGCTCACGTCCTGCTGGCCCAACCCGAGTTCGCCGACCTAGCCAGGCAGGTCGCCGAACTCTCCGGCCGGCGGATGGCCGTCGTTCCCGTACTGGCACCCGGCGCACGGCAATTGACCGGCGGACCCGAAGACCTCGCCGCCGTTCTGCACACCTCCGGAACGACCGGCCTGCCCAAGCCCGTCCCCATGAGTCAGGGGCGCCTGGCCGCCCGGGCCCGCGTGAACGGGCGGCTGTGCGCGCTGGACTCCGACAGCTTCTACGGCGGCAGCGCCCCCTTCCATCACATCGCGGGCCTCGGCAACATCGCCGTCGCCCTCGCCGCCGGCGCGCTGATCACCGGCCTGCCCCGCTTCACCGTCGAGGGCTGGGCCCTGCTGCGGGAACTCGGCACCACGCACACCAGCATGGTCCCGGCGATGCTGGAGACGCTGTTGGCGGCGGGACAGGCCCGCCACGAGAGGCTGCGTACCCTCCAGTACGGCGGCGCACCCGTCCGCCCCGGCACGCTGCGGCGAACGTACGAGGCGATGCCCGGGGTCCGCATGCTGAACATGTTCGGCCAGACGGAGGGCTCGCCGATCAGCGTGCTCACCCCGGAGGACCACCGGGAGGCGGTAGCCGGCCGCACCGAGCTGCTGCGGTCGGTGGGGCGGCCCGCGCCCGGTGTCGAGATCAGGGTCCACGCCCCCGGCCCGGACGGCATCGGAGAGATCCACGCCCGCGCCGACCACCTCTTCAGGATCGATGCCGAAGGCTGGCTGCACAGCGGCGACCTGGGCCGCGTGGTGGAGGACGGGTATCTCTACCTGCTCGGCCGCCGCACCGACATGATCATCCGTGGTGGCGAGAACGTCCACCCGCTGGAGGTGGAGACGGTCCTGTCCGCGCACCCCGGGGTGGCGGACGTCGCGGTCACCGGAGTTCCGGACGAGCGGCTCGGCCAGACCGTCGTCGCCTTCGTCGTCCCCGCCGATCCCACCGCCCCACCGCAGTCCGCGGCACTCAGCGGCCACACCCGCGCCCGGCTGTCCGGGTTCAAGGTCCCCGTCCGCTGGTGGTTCGTGGAGGACCTGCCGCGCAACGCGAACGGCAAGGTCGTACGCCGAAGCCTTCGGGAACCCACCGCGCTCGAAGGAGAACCATATGACGCTTGACCACTCGGTCGTCGCCCCGCAGGCCGTCGGCGTCGACCCGCACCGGTTGGACGTGCTCCTGCGCCGGATCCGTCTGGAGGTCGAGCACGGACGGTTGCCGTCCGCGCAGGTCGCCGTGGCGCGGGGCGGAAGCCTGGTCGCCTTCGAGACCTGGGGGGAAGCGGAACCGTCCACCCGATACGTCCTGCAGTCAGTCGGGCGGTCGATCGTCGCGGGCGCGGTGTGGAAGCTGATCGGCGAGGGCCTGATCGAGGTGGGCGAGCAAGTCGCCTCGATCATTCCGGAGTTCGCGCCCAACGGGAAGGAGGAGGTGACGGTGGAGCAGGTGCTCACCCACTCCGCCGGCTTCCCCTTCGCACCGCTCGGGTACCCGAAGATGCTCGACCGCGAGCAGCGCCTCGCCGCGTTCGGCCGCTGGCGGCTCGACTATGCGCCCGGCAGCCGCTTCCAGTTCCACCTCACTTCGGCGGCCTGGCTGATCAGCGAGATCGTGGAGCGGCGTACGGGCCTCGCCTTCGCCGAGTACTTGCGCGAGCGGATCGCCGAACCGCTCGGCCTGTCCTCGCTCGAACTCGGCGTCCCGGTGGACCGGCAGCCCGGCACCGTCGCCCCGATGACCGCCACCGACCGCACGAGCGACGAGCAGGAGCCCGACCCCTGGGGCCCCTGGTACCTGTCCGACCCCCGGGTGCTGGCGGCCGGGGAGCCCAGCCACGCGCTGGTGGCCACGGCCGCCGACGTCGCCCTGTACTTCCAGGCGCTGGAGCACTCGGGACTGTGGAAGCCGGAGGCCGTGGCGGAGGGGACCCGGATCCGGCTGACGGACCACCCGCACGGGGAGCAGATCTACGGGGGTGGCTCCGGCCGCCGTACCAGCATGGGCCTGTTCGTCACCGTGGCCGGTCCGGACGCGGGCAGCAACCTGCCGTCCACCGGTTCGTCCGCCCTCTTCGGCAGCGCCGGAGCCGCCTACCAACTCGGCTTCATGGACCCGGAGACCGGTCTGTCCTTCGCCTGCCTGAGCAACGGCTACCCGCTCGCCGGCTACGACCACTCCCCGCGCGGCACGGCGCTGCTCACCAACATCGCGAATCTCGCGGCGGATCTCACCGACTAGGCAGATCTGAGCCCGGTACCGAATTCCGGTACCGGGCTGCCCGCTTGACCGTGTCACTCAGCGGCTGATCAGCTGCTGGGCGTTGTTGAACATGATGTCGTCCTGCGCGGACTCGTCGAGTTCCGCGATGAGCTTGCGGAAGTCGGCCGGATTGGCCAGGCCCTCCGCATGCGGGAAGTCGGAGCCCATGACGATGGACTCGTGATAGCCGAGGCGCTTGACGACGTTCACGATGTCGTCCTCCGGATAGGGCACCACGCGGACGTGCTTGCGGAAGACCTGGCTGGGGCGCTCGCCCAACTGCCCGCCGATCCAGGGGCCGTTGCGGCCCATGCCGCGGCTCTTGTCCATGTGACGCACGAAGTGCGGCACCCATTCGGAGCCGAACTCGGACACCAGGACGTTGATGTCGGGGAAACGGCCGAAGAGGTTGTCGAAGATCAGCGCGGACAGCGTCTCCTCGACGGGGCGCTGGCCGTAGGTGTTCTGCCACTGCCAGGCGGACATCCGGAAGTGGATGGGGTTCGGGTCGTAGCCCCAGGAGGGCGCCACCTGCGAGTTGTAGTAGAACTCGCTGATGTGGTAGCAGACGCTCGCCTTGGCCTCGTTGACCAGCTTCCAGAACGGGTCGAAGTACGGGTCGCCCGGCGAGCGGCCGTACACGGGCCCGGTGGGCAGCAGGATGAAGCGGGCGCCCTGGTTGAGGACGTACTCCAACTCCTTGACCGCGCTGGGCAGATCGCGCAGTGACAGCAGCGCGGGGGCGTAGATGCGGCCCTGGTGGTTGAAGCCCCAGACCTCGTTCATGTACCGGTTGAAGGAGTGGTAGTTGGCGTAGAGCGGCTCCACGCCCTTCACGTACTCCTCGGCGACCAGCGCCCAGCCGCCCGGGTAGATGATCGTCTGGTCCAGACCCTGCTCGTCCATGACGCGCAGCCGGGCGTCGCGGTTCTGGTACGACTCGTGCATCGGCTCGAACTGGTACGTCTCCTCGGGATTGCCCGAGGCCATCGCCTTGAGCATCTCCTTCAGTGAACCGGGACGGTACACCTGCCCGAACTCCGGTTCCAGGCATACGACGACACGGTCCCCGGCGAGGATCACCTCCCGCCCGTCCGGCAGGGTCACCGGGGCGACGGCCGCACCGAGGAACTCCTTCGGAAGGTAACGGGTGAAGGAGTCCCGCTCCTCGTACATGTGCTGGTCGCAGTCGAAGATGGGCTTGCGCTGTTCGGCCATGGCGTCGCCTCCGGGCCCCAGGAGCTATTCAGTACGCCTTCTATAATTATCTAACTGATTAGAGAGCGCAAGAGGGGAACGGAGGCGGGTCCGCCGCGAGGTGGAGCCGGTCAGTCGAGGAGTTCGAGCACCGTCTTGGGTCCCGCGGCGTTCACGACGTCGTCCGCGCTGGAGATGTGCCGCTGCCACAGCTTCTCGGCCTCGTCCGCCTTTCCGGACTCGATCAGGCCGACCATCCGCACATGTGCCCGGTGTCCCTTGAGGGCCTGCGCCTTCTGGGCTTCGGCGTCGGCCGCGCCCGCCGTGTACGAGGCGTTGGCCCGGTCGATGATGTTGCGCAGCATGCCGCACAGCAGGATCAGGGTCTGGTTGCCGGTGAGTTCGACCAGCAGGGCGTGAAAGGCGTCCTGTGCGTCGACCAGGGCGAGCGGGTCGTCGAGGGCGGCCTTCTCGGTCGCCACCGCGTCACGCAGCCGCTTGATGTCGTCGGCCGTGTGCTTGGTGGCGAGCTGGTGGGCGCAGGGCGGCTCGATGACGGCCGCGGCGCGGTAGATGTCGCCCAGGGTGGCGCCGCGGTACTCGAGGATCAGGCCGGCGAAGCGGGCGGCGACGTCCGAGTCCGGAGCGCTCACCCGGGCACCGCCGTGGGCGCCGCGGCGCACCGTGATCAGGGACTCGGACTCGAGCACCCGGAACGCCTCGCGCAGTGTGGGCCGCGAGATGCCGAACTGTTCCATCAGGCCCGACTCCGGGGGCAGTGCGTCGTCCGGCTTCAGCTCGCCCCGTACGATCTGGCGACGCAGGTGGGCGGCGACCAGCTCGGCGGTCTTCGGCACCCGAACCTGACGTCCTACGCGACTGCGGGCGGGGACCGGCACGGTCGCCGCTTCTGCGGTGCGGGCTGCCTCGGCCACGATGGGCTCCTCGTATAGCTAAATGAATCGTCTTAGTGCATCGAGGGTACCAGGTCAAACCCTCGGTGATCTTCTCCGTGCGCGACCTGGTCTGGCGCCCTGACGGTCCTCGGGTATATAGATGATTCATCTATCTATAAAGCCGGTCCAGCCGACGGATACCGCGGGAGTGACCTCGATGACCGAGAACCCGGACCCGGAGATCCTCACCGATCTCACCGACGACGGGGTCATGCTGCTGACCCTGAACCGGCCCGAGCGGCACAACGCCTGGACGCTGGAGATGGAGCTGCTCTACAACGAACTGTTCGACCGGGCGGAGCACGATCCAAGCGTGCGGGTCGTGGTGCTCACCGGTGCCGGGCGCAGCTTCTGCCCCGGCATGGACATGAGCATCCTGGACGCCGCCTCCTCGGGCGCCCGCCCCTGGCCGACCGGCCAGCTGCCCCCACGCACCCGCCCCATGTCCTTCCCGAAGCCCGTGGTGGCGGCCGTCAACGGCGCCTGCGCCGGCATCGGGTTCAACCAGGCGCTGATGTGCGACGTCCGGTTCGCCGTGCCGCACGCCAGGTTCGCCGCCGCCTTCAGCGCCCGCGGACTGGTGGCCGAGGACGGCGTGTCCTGGCTCCTGCCCCGGGTGGTCGGCCACGGCAACGCCGCCGACCTGCTGCTGTCCTCGCGCCGGATCAACGGGACGGAGGCCCTGGCCATGGGGCTGGTCAACCGCCTGGTCGAACCGCGAGACCTGCTCCCGGCGGCGCTCGCCTATGCGGGCGACCTGGCTCGCTCGGCCAGCCCGTACGCGATGTCCCTCATCAAGCGGCAGCTCGCCGACGACCAGGCGAGGACCTTCACCGAGAGCCGCGACCACGCTGCCGCCCTACTCGCCACGGCGAAGCGCGCCCCGGACTACCGGGAGGGCGTGCGCAGCTTCATCGAGCGCCGGCCGCCGGAGTTCGCGGGGCTGGGGGAGGCCCCGGCCGTGGCCCCGGCGCTTGCGCGGGAGGCGTCGTCGTGAGCCGCTCCGCACTCCCGCTGCACCGCCGCACGATCACCGTCACCGCGTATGCGGAAGACGGCGACGAGATCTCGGTCGAGGCGGAACTGAGCGACGTACGCCCTTGGGCTGAGCCGTCGGCGGGCGTCGTCCACCGGATGGCCCTCGCCGTGCGTGTCCGCCTGGCCGACATGGTCGTCGTGCACGCGGAAGCGGACATGCGGACCTTCCCGCACGCCGAGTGCCCGTTGATCACCCCGGTGTTCGACGGGCTGGTCGGGCTCGGCGTCGCCGCCGGATACAACCGGGCCATCCAGGAGCGGTTCCGCGGCGTGTCCGGCTGCTCGCACCTGCACGAGCTGGCCCGCGCCCTGGGCCCCGCGGTGGTGCAGGCGGCCATCTCGGCGAACGCGGGCCTGCGGTACGCCGGCGAGCAGGCCCACGACCCGCGCTCCACGGCCGGTGTGCTGAACAGCTGCCACATCTGGGCGCCGGACGGAGTGGGCCTGCGCAAGCTGGACGCGGGCTGGGTCCCGGGGACCGGGCCGCGTCCGGTGCCGCCGCTCAGGACCTTCGAGCAACGGGGTCCGGGGGCGTCCGACGCCTGAATGCGGGGAAGGTTCGCGCTCGGGCAAGCCCGGGCCGAGCGAGAGGTGGGCGGTCGAGGCGGATCGGTCGACGCGCCCCGCCTCATCGCCCTGACCCCGACAGGGGAACCGTCAGCCGGCGGCGACCGGGCCGTCGTCCGTCTTGCCGTCCTTGCGCGAGTGCAGCTGGAGCAGGCCGTTGCCGCCGCTCTCCGGGGGAGGGCTGGCGTCGGAGGACCCCTGGCCGCTCAGGTTCTGCCGGACCGAGTCGAGGATCGTCAGGCCCTGAGACACCAGACCGACGGCGCCGCAGCCCACCGGCCGCCGGTTGCCCCGCCCGCGACGCGGCCCACTGCCGTTGCCGGCGCAGCGCCCGACCGGTTCTAACCCGCTGCTGCCCTCGGCTCGCGCGGCAGCCCCAGCACCTTCTCCGCGAGGATGTTCCGCTGCACCTGGGAGGTCCCCGCGTAGATGGTGCCGGAGCGGGCGATGAGGTAGGTCGTCGACCAGGACGCCGAGGAGTTCGCGGCGCCGGGGTCGTCGGTGCGGTACGTGCGCAGGGGCGGGCGGCCGAGCGGCACCTGGCCGTGCAGGCCCATGATGTCCATCGCCAGATCGGTGACCTTGTTGTGGTATTCGCTCCAGTACAGCTTGGCGATCGACGACTCGGGTCCGGGCTCGGCGCCCTTGAGCCAGCCGGTGAGGATCCGATAGCCCAGATAGCGCATGATCTCGACCTTGGACCAGCACCAGGCGATCCGCTGGCGGATCACCGGGTCCTGGTCCTTGCCGTACAGCCGTGCCAGCTCGACGAGGCGCTCCACCTCCGCCTTGAAGAGGATCGGGTTGGTCGCCGCCTCCTCCCCGCGCTCCACGCCCAGCAGGCTCTGGGCGACCGTCCAGCCGTTGTCGACGCCGCCGACGACCAGATCCGCGCGGGTGCGGGCGCCCTGGAAGAACACCTCGTTGAAGTGCAACTGCCCGCTCATCATGCGGAACGGCCGCACCTCGACGCCGGGCTGGTCGAGGGGGACGAGGAGGAAGGAGATGCCGCGGTGCCTGGGTGCGTCGGGGTTCGTGCGGGCCAGGACGAAGATCCAGTCGCTGTGGTGGGCGCCGGAGGTCCACACCTTCTGGCCGTCGATCACCCATTCTTCGCCGTCGCGCACCGCGCGTGTCCGGAGGGAGGCGAGGTCCGAGCCCGCGTCCGGCTCCGAGTACCCCTGGCACCAGGTGTCCTCGCCGCTGAGGATGCGGGGGAGGAAGTGGGCCTTCTGCTCGTCCGTGCCCCAGCGCAGCAGCGTGTTGGCCAGCATCTTCACGCCGAAGGTGTCCTGCGGCAGCCCGAACGGAACACCTGCCAGCGCCAGTTCCTCCATCAGCACCACCTGGTGGAGCTTGGTCAGGCCCCGGCCGCCGTACCGCTCCGGCCAGGTCAATGAGAGATGGCGGCGCTCGGCCAGAAGACGGCGCCAGTCCCGGGCGAATGCCCAGGCCGCCTCCTCGCCGAGGGCGCCGATCCCGTTCCAGTCCGGCGGCAGTGTCTCGGCGAGGAACGCCCTGACCTCGGTGCGGAACGCTTCGGTCTCGGGGGGATAGCTGATGTCCACCTGCGCACTCTTCTCGTCCGGTCCCGTGCCCACAGCTCCGTCGCTGTATTGATTGTTTCAGCATAATAGGTTATCTATTTAAGAGGAATAGCGTCGAGCCAGGGCGGGCTGACATGGGACTGCTGGACGGCCGGAACGCGGTGATCACCGGCGGCGCACAGGGCATCGGGTTCGAGATCGCCGGTGTCCTCGGCGCTGAAGGGGCGTCCGTCGTCCTCGGCGACATCAACGAGGATGCGGCGGCGGAAGCGGCCGAACGCCTGGCCAAGAACGGTGTGGCTGCCACCTCGCTGCGCTGTGACGTCACCGACGAGGACGAGGTCGCCGCCCTTGTCGCCCACTGCGCCGACAGCTTCGGACCGGTCGGCGTGATGGTCAACAACGCCGGGATCACCCGGGACGCGACCTTGCGCAAGATGGCTCTCGCCGACTTCCGCGCCGTCGTCGACGTGCACCTGACCGGTGCCTGGAACGGCACCCGGTACGCCGCGGAGGCGATGCGCGCGCACGGTCGGGGCGGCAACATCGTCAACATCTCCTCCATCGCCGGCAAGGTCGGCAACTTCGGCCAGACGAACTACAGCGCGGCCAAGGCGGGGCTCGTCGGCCTCACCAAGGCCTCCGCGAAGGAACTCGCCCGGGCCGGGATCCGCGTCAACGCCGTCCAGCCCGGTCTGATCCGTACCGCCATGACCGAGGCGATGCCCGAGGCCGCCTGGCACGCGAAGCTCGCGGAGATCCCCATGGGACGTGCCGGAGAGCCAGCCGAGGTCGCCCAGGTCGTCCTGTTCCTCGCCTCCGACCTGGCGAGCTACGTCACCGGAGCCGTGGTCGAGGTCACCGGCGGCCGATACATGTGACCCCTCATGAAAGGCAACTGCCGATGCCCGCCCTCCTGCGTGACGCGGTGATCTGCGAACCCGTGCGTACCCCCGTCGGCGGCTACGGCGGCGCCCTCCGGGACGTGACGGCGGCCGAACTCGCCGCCACGGTCGTACGCGCCGTACTGGAACGCACCGGCATACCGCCCGCAGCCGTGGACGACGTCCTGCTGGGCCAGTGCTACCCCAACGGCGAGGCCCCGGCCATCGGCCGCGTGGCCGCCCTCGACGCCGGTCTGCCCGTGGAGGTGCCGGGACTGCAGATCGACCGCCGCTGCGGCTCCGGCCTGCAGGCGATCATCACCGCGGCGATGCAGGTGCAGACCGGTGCGAGCGACCTCGTGCTGGCCGGGGGCGTCGAGTCCATGAGCCAGGCCGAGTTCTACACGACCGGTGTGCGCTGGGGTGTCCGCGGGGCCGGCACCACCCTGCACGACCGGCTGGCGCGTGGGCGCGTCACGTCAGGAGGGGTCAACCACCCTGTCCCCGGGGGCATGTTGGAGACCGCTGAGAACCTTCGGCGCGAGTACGCCATCCCACGCGAGGAACAAGACGAACTCGCCCTGCGCTCCCACGAGAAGGCGGTCGCGGCCCAGCGGGAGGGCCGGTTCGCCGACGAGATCGTGCCCGTCACCGCACGGTCCCGGAAGGGTGACTCGGTCGTCGACACCGACGAACACCCGCGCCCCGACTCCTCGTTGGAGAGGCTCGCGAAGCTGCGTCCCGTGCTCCGCCGTCAGGACCCGGGGGCCACTGTCACCGCGGGCAACGCCAGCGGCCAGAACGACGGCGCCGCCCTGTGCGTCGTGACCCACCCCGAGCGCGCCGCCGAACTCGGACTGCGCCCGCTGGGCCGCCTGGTCTCCTGGGCCGTCGTCGGCGTACCACCCGAGACGATGGGCATCGGCCCGGTTCCCGCCACCGCGCGGGCCCTGGAGCGAGCCGGTCTGAAACTCGCCGACATCGACCTGATCGAACTCAACGAGGCCTTCGCCGCCCAGGTGCTGGCCTGCACCCGCGCATGGGGCCTGACCGAGGCCGACTTCGAACGGTTCAACGTCAACGGCTCCGGCATCTCGCTGGGCCACCCCGTCGGCGCCACCGGAGGCCGCATCCTCGCCACCCTGCTGCGCGAACTCGACCGGCGCCAGGCCCGCTACGGCCTGGAGACCATGTGCCTCGGCGGGGGCCAGGGCCTGGCCGCGGTCTTCGAACGGCCGACCGACCCAATCCACGCTCATGGAGGACGCTGACATGGCCGGACTGATCGCGTACGGCGCCTACGTGCCGTATCACCGCCTCGCGAGGACGGATGTCGCAGCCGCCCTGGGCGGCAAGGGGGGCAAGGGAACCCGCGCGGTCGCGGGCTATGACGAGGACACCACGTCCATGGCCGTCGAGGCAGCGCGCGGCGCCCTGGCCCGCGACGGCCTGCGCGCCCGCGTCAGCCAGCTCTTCCTCGCCACCGCCGCACCCGCCTACCTCGACAAGACCAACGCGGCCGCCGTCCATGCCGCGCTCGGCCTCGACCCGCACGTGCTCGCCGCCGACATGGCCGGCTCCGTGCGCTCCGGCCTCGGCGCCCTGGTCACGGCCGCCCGGTCCCCGGTCCCGACCTTGACGGTCCTGTCGGACCTGCGTATCGGCCTGCCCGGCGGCAGCGACGAGGTCGCGGGCGGCGACGGCGCGGCGGCGTTCGTCTTCGGCGGACACCGCAACGGTGCGCCCGTCATCGCGGAGGTGCTCGCCCACGACACGGTCAGCGACGAGATCCTCGACCGCTGGCGGCTGCCGGGCGCGCCCGTCTCCCGCGTCTGGGAGGAGCGCTTCGCCGAGGAGATCTACGTGTCCCTCGCGGACAAGGCGCTCACCGCGGCCCTCGACCATGCGGCGGTCGACATCGGCTCGATCGACCACTTCGTGGTCGCGGGCCTCCACGCGCGCGCGTGCGCGGCGGTCCGACGCACAGCCGGTGTCCGTCCCGAGGCGGTGACCCCGGACCTGGCCGGGGCGATCGGCAACGCCGGCACCGCGCAGCCCGGACTGCTTCTCGCCGACGTCCTCGACCGGGCCCGGCCCGGCGAGACCATCGCCCTCGTCGTGCTCGGCGACGGCGCCGGAGCCCTCCTGCTGCGCGCCACCGACGCGCTCCCGGCTCACCGCGCGGCCCGTCCGGTCGCCTCTCAGATCGCGGCGGGCAGCGCTCCGATGCCGTACACCACCTACCTGTCCTGGCGCGGCCTTCTCGACCGTGAACCGCCCCGTCGGCCGGACCCCGAGCCGCCGTACGCGCCGCCCGCACACCGCCGCACCGGCTGGAAGTACGGCTTCGTGGCCTCCCGTTGCGAGAAGTGCGCGACCAGGCATCTGCCGCCGGACCGAGTGTGCACATCCTGCCGGAGCGTCGACGCCATGACCGACGAGCCGATGGCGCACGTGCGCGGCACGGTCGCCACGTTCACCGTCGACCGCCTGGCGGCCACGCCGAGTCCGCCGATGCTCGTCGTGGTCGTCGACTACGACGGCGGCGGCCGGTTCCGCTGCCAGCTGACCGACGCCACCGAGGTCGACGCCGTCATCGGGGCCCGGGTCGCAATGACGTTCCGGCGCACGGTCACGGCGGCCGGCGTCCACAACTACTTCTGGAAGGCCCGGCCGGTGCGCACGGGCGAGACCGAGGGGACACACTGATGGGCTCGCACGGAATACGGGACCGGGTCGCGATCGTCGGCATGGGCTGCACGCCCTTCGGCGAGCACTGGACCCGCTCGGCGGACGACCTGCTGATCGACGCCGTCGGCGAGGCCGTCACCTCGGCCGGCGTCACCCTCGACGACATCGACGCGTACTGGTTCGGCACCCAGGCGTCCGGCGTGTCCGGGCTGACCCTGAGCCGGGCGCTCCACCTGCCCCACAAGCCGGTCACCCGCGTCGAGAACATGTGCGCGACCGGCTCCGAGGCGCTGCGCAACGCCTGCTACGCCGTCGCTTCGGGGGCGTACGACGTGGCGATGGCCGTCGGCGTGGAGAAGCTCAAGGACTCAGGCATGTCCGGACTGTCCGGCACGGCCATGCCGGGCGCGGGCGACGACAGCCGCGGGGAGATCACCGCCCCGGCCAACTTCTCTCTCCTGGCCCCCGCCTACGCGGCCAAGTACGGCCTGGCGGGGGAGGAGATGAAGGACGTCATCACCCGCATCGCCTGGAAGAACCACGTCAACGGGGCCCGCAACCCGCGCGCGCAGTTCCGCAAGGAGGTGCCGCTGGAGCGCATCCGGTCGGCCCCGACCGTAGCGGGCATGCTGGGCGTGTTCGACTGCTCGGGCGTCTCGGACGGCTCGGCGGCGGCGATCGTGGTGCGCGCAGAGGACGCCTACAAGTACACGGACAAGCCGATCTTCGTGAAGGCGCTGTCCTTCGTCGCCGGTCCCGCGGACGGGCTCCTCGACCCTGCGTACGACTTCACCACCTTCCCCGAGGTCGTCGCCTCCGCAGAGGAGGCCTACCGGCAGGCGGGCATCACCGACCCGCGCGCCGAACTCGCCCTCGCCGAGGTCCACGACTGCTTCACGCCCACGGAGTTGGTGCTGATGGAGGACCTGGGCTTCGCCGAGCGCGGTCAGGGATGGAAGGACGTCACCAGCGGGGCGTTCGACCTGGACGGCTCGCTGCCGGTCAACCCGGACGGTGGCCTGAAGGCGTTCGGGCACCCCATCGGCGCCTCCGGCCTGCGCATGATGTTCGAGGCCTGGCTCCAGCTGCGCGGCGAGGCGCCGGCCGAGCGGACGGTGAAGTCCGTGGCCGAGGGACGCTCGCTCGCCCTGACCCACAACCTCGGCGGCGGACCCGGCGAGTGTGTCTCGTTCGTGTCGGTCGTCGGCAGCCAACTCACCGAGTAGAACAGGCGGTTCGCGATGACGCGACTCCAGGACAAGATCGCCGTCGTCACCGGGGCCGCGTCCGGCATCGGCGCGTCCACCGCACGCCGCCTGGCGGCCGAGGGCGCGCACACGGTGGTCGCCGACCTGAACCTCGACGGGGCCGAGACGGTGACGGAGGAGATCCGCGCCGCCGGCGGCTCCGCGACGGCGGTCCCGGTCGACCTCGGCGACATCGAGAGCGTACGGGCCATGGTGGCCGCGGCGGTCGAGACGTACGGCGGTCTCGACGTCCTGCACAACAACGCGGCGGCCACCCACCTGGCCGCCCGTCAGGACCTCGCCGTGGTCGAGGCCGACCCGGCGGTGTGGGACGACACCATGCGCATCAACCTGCGCGGGACCATGGTCGCCGTCCAGGCCGCCGTCCCGCACATGATCGCGCGCGGCGGCGGCTCCATCATCAACACCTCGTCCGGGGCCGGGCTCTCGGGCGACCTGCGCAACCCGGCATACGGCGCCTCGAAGGCCGCCCTCATCAACCTCACGCAGTACGTCGCCACCCAGTACGGCAAGCAGGGCGTGCGCTGCAATGCCATCGCGCCGGGGTTCATCGTCACGCCGGCCAGCTCCGGTTCGGCGCACGGGGCGATCCGTGAGGCGATGCTGCGCCATCACCTCACGCCGCGCCTGGGACAGCCGGAGGACGTCGCGTCGGCGGTCGTCTTCCTCGCCTCCGACGAGTCGGCGTTCATCACCGGCCACACCCTGCGCGTGGACGGCGGCCTGCTGTCCCATCAGCCGTATGTCGCGGATCTGCGCGACGCCTGACACGGCCCCTGTGACTGCCGCCGGAGGCGCTGGGATCAGCGCCTCCGGTTCTCGGCGTCGCCCGGGACGCTCAGACCATCGTCTCCGGCTCCAGGTCGCCCAGGTAAGCCGCCCGCACTGCTGGATCGCGCCGTACCTCCTCCGGCGTGCCGGCGCAGATCCGGCGGCCGAAGTCCAGGACGACGACCTGGTCGCAGACGCTCATCACCATGTCGACGTCGTGCTCGACGAGCAGGACCCCCATGCCCCAGTCCTCGGCGAGCCGCCTTACCAGGTGGGCCAGTTCCCTGGTCTCGTCGTCCGACAGGCCCGCCGCCGGTTCGTCGAGGAGCAGCACGGACGGCGAGGCGGCCACGGCGCGGGCGATGGCCAGCAGCCGACGCTCTCCGTACGACAGGTCGCCCACCGGCCGGTCCAGGCTGCCCTGGAGACCGAACTCCCTTACCGCGACGAGCACATGGGCAGGCAGCGGGCGGCTGCCGGGGCGGACCAGGTCCGTGAGGTACGCCCACCGGCCGGGCCGGTCGCAGGCCGCGTACAGGTTGTCCAGGACGGTCATGTCCTCGAACAGCTCCAGAGACTGGAAGGACCGGCTCAGACCGGCGGCGGCCCGCCGGTGGACCGGCAGCCGGGTCGCGTCCCGGTCCCCGAGGCGCACACTGCCCGACACGGCCCGGGTGAAGCCGGTGACCGCGTCGATGGCGGAGGTCTTGCCGGCGCCGTTGGGACCGATGAGCCCCACGACCTGGCCCGGTCCGACGTCCAGACAGAGCCCTTCGACGGCGACGACACCCCCGTAGCGGACGGTGAGGTCCCGTACCTGGAGGGGGAGTGGGGCGGCGCGGGTCACGGCCGGGTCGGGCGACGGCTCGTCCTGCGGGACCGATGCCGGCCGCTGCGGGGGCAGCTTGCGCCGGCTCCCCGCCGCCCGTGTGCCGAGCCCCTTTCCGATGCCGTCCTGGTTGCTCACCAGCGTCAGCACCAGGATGATTCCGCCGATCAGCGGCATCCACTCGCTGAGCCCGGGCAGCACGAGGTCTCCGAACCGGGCACCCACCGTGCCCGCGGCGAAGGTCGCGCCGAACAGCGGACCGACGAGGAAACCGACCCCGCCGATGACCGCGAGGCCGAGCGCGGTGATGGAGCCGAAGCTCGCGAAGTCGGACAGGACGACCGAGGTCGAGCGGAAGCCGGTGAGCACGCCGGCGAGCGCGGCGATGGCCGAGGAGAGGCCGAAGGCATAGAGCTTGGCGGCGCGGACGTCGATGCCGAGGGCGGCGGCGGCCCGTTCGTTCGCCCGTACGGCGATCAGCCGGCGGCCGGTCCGGCTGCGTCGCACGTTGGCGACCACGAGCGTGGCGGCGACGAACAGCAGGAGCACCACGGCGGCGTACCGCTGCGGATGGTCGACGCCCGAGATGCTGATGCCGAAGAGTGTCTGCTTGCCCACCGCGATGCCGTCGCTGCCGGGGGTCGTCGCCAGGTCGGTGTTCTGGAAGACCATCGCCTCCAGGGTGGTGCCGAGGCCGAGAGTGATGATCGCGAGATTGACGCCGCGGGTGCGGACCGCGGGGAGGGCGAACAGCAGACCGATCGGCACCGTACCGAACACCCCTGCCAGCAGTGCGAGTTCGAACGGCCAACCCCAGTCGGCCGCCGCGTGTCCGGCGAGGAAGGCGCCCGTCCCGGCCAGTGCGTAGGCCGCGAGGGAGACCTGTCCCGCGTATCCGGTGACCACGACGATCGACAGGATGATCAGCGACAGCACCAGGGTGGTGGTGATCGCGTCGGCCCACAGTGGCGTCGCCAGGCTCACCAGCGACAGACCGGCCACGACGGCGAGCGCCAACGGCAGAGGGCGGACCTTCCCGGTGCCCAGGCCGGGCAGCCGGTCAAGGAACGTGCCCCGCAGCGGCAGCGCCCGGCCGCGTGCGACCAGCACCAGGGCGATGAAGAGGAAGGGGACCGACGCGGCGAGTCCGGAGACGTCGGAGCCGAAGCGGGTCAGTTCGGACTGCACCACGCCGATGACCAGGCCCCCGGCCAGCGTGACGGGGAAGGAGGAGAACCTGCCGACCAGGGCGGCGGCCAGGGCGCTGAGCAGGAGGGTGGTCAGTCCGGTCACCGACAGACCGATGACGGGCACGATCAGGATGGCCGTCAGCCCCGCGAGCGCCGATCCCAGCGCCCAGTTGCCGGTGGCGATCAGGTCCGGGGACCAGCCGAGCGAGGCGGCCGCGCCCTCGTTCTCCGCGACCGCGCTGGTGCCCAGGCCGAACAGGGTGCGCTTGTAGAGGAGGTGGAGGAACACGGTCACCACGACCGCGATGCCGATCAGCCACACACGGTCCTCGGAGACCGTGGCCCCGGCGATCGTCAGCAGCTTGGTGGGCAGTTTGCCCGGCACCAGCTCCAGGCCGTCGCCGTAGCGCTTGACGGCGATCGCGGTGAGCACGATGAAGACCGCCAGGGTGCCGACCAGACGGGCCAGCGAGGACGCTCTGCGCAGCGGGCGGAGCGCCAACAGGTGGGTGAGCACGCCCAGCACCGCGGAGAAGACCACGCCGCACGCGGTGGCGGGCCAGTACGGCACGCCGTGCTGGGCTGCGAGCTCCCATTGGACATATGCCCCGGCCATACCGATCGCGCCGTGCGCGAAGTTCAGGACGCCGGAGCCCCGGTAGACCAGCACGATGCCGTGCGCGGTGAGCGCGTACAGGGCGCCGAGCGCGAGGCCGAGCAGCGCGAAACGTAGGACGTCGTCCATCGAGGAACCTCCCGAAGGCAGGAGCGAGACAGCACATTCATTTAAATAATTGTGCCGAGAGTACTTCACTAACCACAAAACGCACCCCATGCTGTTCGGCATCTCGACGACGAGCCCAGCGGAGGAACCCATGAACCACTCACGCCGACGCAGAACCGCCGCAGCAGGCTGCCTCGCGGTCACCGGAGCCCTGCTCGCCGCCGGCTGCGGGGGAGAGGCGTCCGGGAGTTCGAAAGAAGACACCTCCGCCCTGAAGGGCGCACCGGTCAAGGTGATGGTCTGGACGCCGGAGGACACCCAGGGCAGCGCCCAGCCCGGGGTCCGGCTCACCGCCCAGGCCTACGAGAAGTGGATCAACGCCAACGGCGGGATCAAGGGCGCCCCGCTGAAGGTCCTCACCTGCAACGAGAAGAACAACCCCGACGAGGCCGAGAAGTGCGCCCAGCAGGCGGTCGCCGAGAAGGTGGTCGCGGTGGTGGGCTCCTACAGCCTCGCCGGTGATCGCTACATGCCCATCCTGCAGAAGGCCGCCATCCCGTACATCGGCGGCACCGGCGTCTCGGCGGCCGAGTTCTCCAACCCACTGTCGTTCCCGGTCAACGGCGGCACCCCGGTGGTGTTCGCGGCCCACGGCCGGCAACTGGTGCAGAGCGGCTGCAACAAGATCTCCGGCGTGCGCTACGACGTGGCCGCCGCCGCCGTCGTCTCGCAGTTCCTCACCGTCGGCGCGCTCTCCGCCGGAGGCGCGGCGCCCAAGGACATCAAGGTGCCGCTCACCGCCACCGACCTCGCCCCGCAGGTCGCCGCCGCGACCAAGGGAAGCGACTGCGTGAGCGTCATCATGGGCACCGCCTCGGGCCTGTTCGTGAAGTCGTACGTGCAGTCCGGCGCCAAGACGAAGCTCGGCAGCGTCGTCGGCAACCTGACCCCGCAGCTCGCCGAGAGCACCGGCGGAGCCGGAGGCCCGCTGGAGGGCGCCGCGATCACCGGCTACTTCCCGCCGACCTCCGACGCCGCCTGGAAGGACTTCGTCGCAGCCACCAAGGGCGACAAGGACATCGACACCAGCAACGGCGCCAACGAGACGACCTGGGTGGCCTTCAAGGTCTTCACCGAGGCCGCCAGGAAACTCCCGACGATCACCGCGAAGGCCCTCGTGCAGGAGCTCGACACCAGCCCGGGCATCAGCACCGGCGGCCTGACCCCGCCGCTGAGCTGGAAGGCGTCCACGGCCCTGCCGATCAAGGGGCTCGACCGCATCCACAACACCACCGCCACCGAACTGACCATCCGCGACGGGAAGATCGAGTGGGCCAAGCCCGGATCGACCTTCGTCGACGTCCGCAAGGTCCTGACGGCCATGTCGTCCGGCTGAGGAGCAGGCCTGTGCACGACACCGACGCACCCCTGATCGAAGCACGCTCTCTGTCCGCCGGATACGGCAGCCAGCCCGTCGTACGCGACCTCGAGCTGGAGGTCCGCCCCGGCGAGGTCGTCGCCCTGCTCGGTCCCAACGGCGCCGGCAAGACCACCACCCTGCGGGCGCTCTCCGGAAGCCTGGCCCCGATGGGCGGCGAGGTGCGCTGGCTGGGCGAACCCGGCCGGACACCGCTGCACCGCCGCGCCCGCCAGGGCCTGGCATACGTCGGTGAGCGGGCGGTCTTCACCCGGCTCGACACCGCGGACAACCTGCGGGTCGGCCGGGTGGGATCCCAGCAGGCGCTGGAACTCTTCCCCGAGCTCGAAAAGCGCCTCAGCACCAGCGCGGGCATGCTGTCCGGCGGCGAGCAGCAGATGCTGTCGCTGGCCCGCGCCCTGTGCCGCACCCCCAAGCTGCTCCTCGCGGACGAACTCTCCCTCGGTCTGGCCCCGCTGGTGGTCGACCGCCTCCTGCACGCGGTACGCGAGGCGGCCGACCGCGGCCTCGGCGCACTGCTGGTCGAACAGCACGTGCGCAAGGTGCTGGACGTCGCCGACCGCGTGTACGTCCTGCATCGCGGCCACGTCACCATGACCGGCACCCCGGCAGAACTGCGCGGCAACCTCGACGCGATCGAGTCCTCGTACCTCGCGCGCACCCCTGCGGAAAAGACAACGTACGCAACTGATTGAGGTGAACGCTGTGCCAGGCGCACGCGAGCAGATCCGATCCCTCGTCCTCTCCGGCGACACATTCGACCAACCCGCCGACGAACTGCAGGAGTTGCAGCTGGAGGCCGCCCGGGAGACCTTCACCGCCCACCGCGAGCGGGTTCCGCTGCTGCGCACCCGGGCGGCGGAGACCGGCGTCGACGAGATCACCGCCCTCGACGACCTCGTGCCGCTGCTCTTCTCGCACACCAGCTACAAGTCCTACCCCGTCTCCCTCATCACCGCCGGCCGCTGGGACCGGCTCCTGCGCTGGTACACCACCGTCTCCGCGGTCGAACCCGGCGACGTCGACATGGACGGCGTCCGCGACATCGACGAGTGGACCGACCGCATCACCGCCGCCGGCCACCGCCCGTACATCACCAGCGGCACCTCCGGAAAGGTCTCCTTCCTCAACTGCGACGCCGGCGACCTGAGTCTCCTGCACGACATCCTGGAACACCTCACCTGCTGGCCCGACCCCCTGCCGGCGAAACCCACCCGCCGCGGATATCTGCTCGCACCGGCGAGCGGCCCGATGCGCTCCATCGACGGCTTCCGATGGCACGCCGAGGTCTTCGCGCAGCCCGGCGAGACCAGGCTGCTCACCGAGGACCCGATGAGGGTGTCCGAGCTGATGAGCAGCGCGCTGCTGCGCCGCCGGATCGCCGAGGGCACCGCGACCCCGCAGGAGATCAGCTCCTTCGAGACCGTCTCGGAGTCCCGCGAACGGGAACTGGGCACGGCCATGGCCGAGATCGTCGACGACATCGCCGCGCACCGCGACGAACCGCTGCTGATCGCCGGCATGAACAACCAGCAGTTCGCTCTGATCCAGGCCCTGCGCGCCCGCGGCGTGGCCGACGGAAGCCTGCACCCGGACACGCTGGTGCTCAGCGGCGGCGGCAACAAGGGCCGCGCCCTCCCCGACGACTACCAGCAGCAGCTGGCCGCCTTCTACGACGGCGTCCGCCGCGTACGCAGCTACGGCATGACCGAGCTCCAGGGCTCCTGCCTCGCCTGCGAGCAGGGCAACTACCACGTGCCGCCCTGGGTCATCCCCCTGGTGCTCGACGAGCCCGGCGAAAAGCTGCTCAACCCCGGACACGGCGTCGTCGAGGGACGGTGCGCGTTCCTCGATGTCTCCCTGGAGGGCCGCTGGGGCGGGCTGATCAGCGGCGACCGGGTCTTCGTGGACTTCTCGCCGTGCGCCTGCGGCCGCCCGGGACCGGCGGTCCTGCCGGACATCCGGCGCTACGGCGACCTCGGCGGCGACGACAAGATCACCTGCGCCGCGACACTCGACTCCTACGTGCGAGGGATGATCCACTGATGAGCCGTACGACACGCGACGGCACCACGGCCGCCCCCGTGAACGTCGTCCACGTGATCCGGGGCGAGGCCGACCGGAGCACCCCCGTCGACCTCGGCCGGTTCACCGCACCGGCCCTCGACCTCGACCGCCTCGTGTGGCCCCGCACCGAACCCGGCCCCGCCTTCCACGTGCCCGTGGCGGAGATCGTCGATCTGCTGGTGGAGACCGGCGAGGCCCTCAAAGCGGACCGGGCAGGCCTGCTCGCCGAAGCCCTGGACCGGATGGTCCCGGTCAGCCCGCTGCCCGCGGAAGTGCTGGAGCGCGCCTACGCCGTGCTGTGGCGCAGCTTCCAACGCCCCGGTCTGTACGCCCAGATCGACCACGAACTCGGCGGTGCGGACGTGCTCGACGGCTGGCGCGAGGTGCGTCTGCCCGACGACCGGATCGCGGCCACCCGCGCGTTCCCGCCCCGCCTGGTGCACATCATCGCGGGCAACGCACCCGGAGTCGCGGCGATGTCCGTCGTGCGCGGCGCGCTCACCAAGGGCGTCAACCTCCTGAAACTGCCCTCGAACGACCTGTTCACCGCGACCGCGATCCTGCGCACCATGGCCACGGTCGCCCCCGGGCACCCGGTGGTGCGGTCGTTCTCCGCGGTGTACTGGCGCGGCGGCGACGAGGCGGTGGAGAGCGTGCTGTTCCGCCCGCAGTTCTTCGACAAGCTGGTCGCCTGGGGCGGTGAGTCCACCATCCGCAGCGCGCTGAAGTACGTCGGCCCGGGCTTCGAGCTCGTCTCCTTCGACCCCAAGACCTCCATCTCGATGATCGGTCGCGAGGCCTTCGCGTCCGAGGAGAGCCTGGCCCGGGCGGCCGACGCGGGCGCCGTCGACGCCACCTTCTTCAACCAGCAGGCCTGCGTGGCCAGCCGCTTCCAGTTCGTCGAGGGCTCCTGGGAAGACGCCGACCGCTACGCCGCCCTGCTGTGCGAACGCCTGGGCGTGGCGAGGGAGTTCAGCTCGGCCGGCGGCCCACGGGTCGCCGCGCAACTGCGCGAGGAGATCGACGTCCTGCGGTCCATGGAGCCCGAATACCGGGTGTGGGGCGCCTACGACGGCCGGGGCCTGGTCATCCGCTCTCCCGAACCGGTCGACTTCCACCCCGACGGGAAGATCGTCGACGTCGTCCCGGTCGGCGTACTGTCCGAGGCGATCGCACATGCCGGGGTCGCCACCCAGACGGTCGGCGTGTACCCCGACACCCGCAAGGCGGAACTGCGCGACGCCCTCGCCTGCGCCGGCGTGCAACGCGTGGTCTCCCTCGGCAGGGCGGGCGGCATGCCACCGGGCCTCTCGCACGACGGCTTCTACCCGCTGCAACGGCTCATGCGGTGGGTGAACGACGAGTGACTGCTTCGCCGGCGGCGCACCCGGGCCCCCGATTTCCGCCCGGACCGCGTGACCGGCCACCCGGAGGACCGCGGACACCGGCGCTGGTCGGAGGGCTCGGGCCGCTCGCGGGGTCTGGATCACCAGCAATCTCCACCTGAGCGCCGACGACCGGCGCCCAGCCCACGTTCACGGTGCGGTTGACTGGCGGCTTCGCGAGCGTCGTGCATTTCAACAGCGGCGAGGAGTTCGCGACGACGGTGTACTTCCTCACGCATCCCGACTGGAGCCAGGATCTCGTCCTGGTGAAGGATCAGGACCGCATCGGCCCCGGGCTGTGCCGGCCCGAGCTCGCCGCGCTGCTGGAGGCACCACCGGGTGCAGCAGGCGTCACCGACTCTCACATCGGGGAGTACCGACGGATCCGGTGATCCCGGCCTTGGACGACCGGGACCACCAGAACCGGGTGGAAGACGGGATCAGCGCCGGGTCGGCGTCGCTGGTCCACCAGATGATCCACCCGGTACCGCTCGCGCTCAGGGCGCCCCGGCGGACGAGGTCGAGGCCCGCCGTTCGGGCGAGAGCCTGCAGACGGCGGACTCCACCTCGCCGGTGTCAGTGGCGGCCCTGACGACGGCGCAAGGCTGACGTACGGACCCTGGGCTCCACGGTTCGCGGTCGAGAGCTCGGCTGTTCTACGCAGCCGGGCTGATGTCACCGTTGGTGTTCATGTCGAAGATGCCCTGGGTCTTGCCGTCGACCTTCAGGTGCTTGAGCCAGTGCTTGGCGAGGTTGTGCACGTTCTTGTACTGCATCTCCCACACCACCGAATGCCCTGCGCAGTCCAGCTTGACCATCAGCTTGTGGCCGCCGGCGATGGCGTTTGTAGAGCGCGCGGACCGAGAAGTTGAGCTTCGCGCCGTGCCCGCGCCGTGCTCGGCCACCGACGTGAGGTCCACCGGCGAGGTCACCGGATCGTCCGTGCACAGCAACGCGTCGACTGGGGCGAACACTTCGTCCCCGCGCGGTCGGACAGTCGAATAAGTGAGCGTTTGGTTCTCTGTTGTCCGTTTCATTTGGCTTAGCTGTCGCGCCAGTTGGTGGTGGCTTCGTGGGTGAGGCGGCGGGTCATGAGGTTGATGGCGGCGAGCTGGATCATGGCGGTTGATCGGTGTGGGTGGGTTTCGTAGTCGCGGGTCAGGCGGCGGTGGTGCATGAGCCAGCCGAGGGTGCGTTCGATGACCAGCGGCGGGGTTGGACGTGGAAGCCGCGGACGCCGGGGTTGCGCTGGACGATTTCCAGGTCGATGCCGATCTGGGCGGCGTGTTCGACGGCTTTGGTCTTGTAGCCGTTGTCGGCCCAGGCTTTGGTGATGGTGGGGTGGCGTTCGCGGACGTGGGTCAGGAGTTGGGTGCCGGCGGCGGAGTCGTGGACGCTGGCGGCGGTGACGGCGACGGCGAGGAGGAGGCCGAGTATGTCGGTGATGATGTGGCGCTTGCGCCCGATGATTTTCTTGGCCGGGTCGATGCCTTGGCTGGTCAGGGGGACGGTGGCGGAGGTTTTGATGCTCTGGCTGTCGATCAGGCAGGCGCTGGGCTCGCTGGTGCGGCCTTCGGCCTGGCGGACTTTGCCGCGTAAGAGGCCGGTGAGCTGGTCGAAGATGCCGTCGGTTTCCCATCGGGCGAAGTAGCCGTAGACGGTTTGGTGGGGCGGGAAGTCGTGGGGTAGGTAGCGCCAGGGGATGCCGGTGCGGTCGACGTAGAGGATGGCGTTGATCAGGGCGCGCAGGTCGTGGGTGGGTTTGCGGATGCCGTTGCGGGCCTGGCGCCAGGCTTCGAGGGTGGGACGGATGAGTTCCCAGCGGGCGTCGGACAGGTCGCTGGGGTAGGGCCGTGAGGGCTGCATGATGCCTGGGTATGCGGTGGCAGCCGGCCTGTGCAGGGCGTGTGCGGGGGTGTTGGGTGCTTCAGGGTCGCGAGTTCGCGGTGTCGTATGAACCGGGTGGTTTCTGAATGAGACAGGAGCTTTTGCCAGGAACCCGGCGCATTACTGGTCCGCTGATGCCGTATAAGCCGTTATTCCGGCGGATCGCCCGGTCCGGCGTCTGGGTCTGACCGCCGAGAATCGGCAGGAAACGTTTGATAACCGAACCAAACGCTCACTAAGAGGTCATCTCATTTCAGAGCCTGCATGTTCACCGAGTCGATGGCACACCGCGACCAGTCCAGTTCGCCGCGCGAACCGATCTCGACCAGGACCAGGCGATGCAGCTCTGCCCACACCCGGGCCTTCGAGCACTCCATGAACCGGCGGTGATCGTTGGCACCGGACGGCCCTCAGCGGTCTTCCCGGCGGTGTCAGCCCTCTGGTGCGGGTGCTGTGGGTACGTCACGCTGTCTGCAGCAGAACCAGGGGGAGGGCATGATGAGGTTGTTTGTCGCCGCGGTGAACGTGCGGTCGGCTTCGTGATGGCCGGTGGTGCCGTGTGGCCGGAGGGTCGAGTTTGACCGCGGCTGAGCAGAATCCGAACCTGGCGCCGCGCGGTGCCATGCGCTGGCCGTTGGGCCTGCATATCGCCGTCGTACTGGTGCTGGCCGTAGCCGCAGCGATCACCGTCCTGGGACTGCTGTGGCTGATGCTGGGGGCGCCGCAGGTTCAGGTGTCCGGACCGCTCAAACCCGGTGATACCTATGACGCCATCAAGATCGCACTGGCTGTCGTTGCCGGCGTCGGCGGGGTCGTGGCGCTCGTGGTTGCCTATCGGCGCCAGCATCTGAGTGAAGCGACTGAGCTGCGTGAGTATGACAAGACGCTGATCGAACGGTTCGGCGCCGCCGCGGAACAACTCGGTGCAGACCAGCCAGCTGTACGCATGGCGGGCACCTACGCCATGGCACGGCTCGCCGATGAATGGCCGCAGGAACGCCAGATGTGCATCGACGTGCTGTGCGGCTATCTGCGAATGCCGCATTCTCCCGATCCACCCGCCGACGAAGGGGCGCTGGCGTCGTGGCGCCGCGAGCGGGAAGTGCGCGTGACTGTTCTGAGGCTCATTGCCGCTCACCTGCTCGACGATGCGCCCGTATCCTGGCAGGGCCACGATCTCGACTTCACGGGCGCTGTCCTTGTCGAAGCTGACTTCCGTGGCGTCCGCTTCACCGGCGGTGACGTCCTCTTCGTCAAGACTCTCTTCGCTGGCGACGGAACAGACCAGATCATCTTCGATGAGGTGAACTTCGCCGAAAACGGCCACGTCTATTTCCGGCTCGCCGAATTCCGCAGCGGCACTGTCCGCTTCAACCGTGCCACTTTCAGCGGCGGCTGGGTCACCTTCGACCATGCCCGCTTCACCGGTGCACGTGTGAGCTTTCGAGACGCTGCACTCATTGCAGGCGATGTCTTATTCGAGGGAGCTGAGTTCTCCGACGGCATCGTCGACTTCACCGGCGCGACCTTCATCGGCAGCACGGTGAACTTCGGTGAACACCACCTCCCTTCCATCTACCGTACGGTGCCGCCCGCTCACTTCAGCGGTGGCGTCGTCGACATGTCCCAGGCAGCCGACTTCAGGCACCCTCCGAAGTTCGGCCTGCAGGTGACGCCCTCTGGGCTGCGGCTTCCCTCGGGCACCAGCATTTCTGACCTGCCTTGAGCTCGTCAGCGCCCGGCGGCGGTTCTGAGTTGGTCAGGCGGCCTGACAGTTCGTGGCCGTGAGTGACGTCACGGTGTTCGGCAGGACGGTCCGTGCGGCGGGTGAGCCGTCGGGTCGTGAGCGTGATGGCCGCCCAGATGATCAGCACTTGGCTCGTCTGGGGCGGACGTTCGTGGTCGCGGCAGTGACGGCGGCCGTGCATGTCGAGGCGGCACCGGGGTTCGCCGCGACGTATCCGGCCGCCGATGATGTGTCGAGCCAGGTGCGTGTGCTGGCCAGGGGGTTGCGGTGGGCGCCCGCTGTGGCGGTGAACGCCAACGGCCGATCGTGTCCCTCGCGAGCGTGTCCTTGGCGACCTGGACTTTCGATCCGCCGGCCAACGTCACGGCCGAAGGCAGGGGGAGTTGAGGCAGCGGAACGGGGGTGTGGCCGGCTCGATCGCGACGAATGGACCGCATCGTGGAGCGCTGGCCAGGGGGCCGGCGTGGCGACGTGTACTCGATCACGACGGCGTCCACCGCGTGCGTCTCGCCGGAACTGCCTGGCGTGACGCACGTGACGTGACGGCACCCGCCATAGGTCCAGGTCAGGCGAGTGGAATCACAACATCTTCTACAGAGCCGGCAGATCCCCTACGGCGCGCGCCAGCAGACGCGGCGGCCCACCGAGCGCCCACGTGCTGTGACGCGTCGGCCCGGAGAGATCCGGTGTTGCGGGCTATGCCCGACGCACACGCCTTCTGTTCGGATCCGGCGACAAGCGCGCTTGTGGGCTGGCGCTGGTTCCCTCCGACCTGGCCACGCTGTTCTGGGTGATCAGCGGGGCCTCCCTGTCCGAGGTCGGCAGTGGGTGCTTCACCTACTTGGTGGTCGTCTATGGGTTTTCGGGTTGCTGGGGTGGTTGGGGTTGCTGTGGGTGTGGGGGTTATTCGGCGACGTAGGTGTAGCCGGTCCAGGTGTAGACGTGGAGTTGGTTGTCGTCGGTGGTGATGGTTGTGTGTGTGGGTTCGAAGTGTTCGTAGCGGTTGCCTTTGAGTATTTTGACTTTGGTGGTGGTGTCGGCGATGAAGCGGATGCGGTCTTCGTCGGTGAGTTGGAAGGTGGGTCCGCCTTTGAGGATGGCGTTGGGTTGGTGCATGTGACGTCTCCTTCGGGTGCGGGTGCGGGTGCGGGTGCGGTGTGGGTGTGGGTTGAGTTTGTTTTGGTTGTGGGGGGTGGTGTGTGCAGGATAGGAGGGGGTCCTAAACGGGGTCTTAAGAGCGTTTCCAAACTGGGTTGTTCACTACTGAACCTGAACGAGTGATGTCGGGCGTTCGCCGGATCTGAGGCTCCTGGTCCGGTACTGCTGGGGGCTGTGAGGTATGCGCAAGGTGGGGGCTTCACCGACACCGAAAGGGCTGCTCGTGAGCGAGTGCGTCTGGATGCGGTGGTCCGGTTCGAGGCCGGGCAGACGACCAGAGCCGTCGCGACCGCGCTCAGGGTGTCGGAACGGTCGGTGGAACGGTGGCGACGTCAGTGGCGTGAGGGCGGTGCACCTGGTGTCGCCTCGAAAGGATCGCCTGGCCGCTCCCGGCTGTCCGACGGCCAAATTTCCAGACTGGAACGGGAGTTGGAGCGCGGTCCACTCGCGCATGGCTGGGCTGATCAGCGGTGGACTTTGGCGGTAGTTGGCCAACCCCTTCTGGCGCCGGGTGAACCGTCGTCTTGGCGGCGTCCTGCTTCTCGGAGTACGCCGGCACCAGCACGCCGTCGATGTCCACGATGACCTCGCCGCCAGCGTCCGGAGCCGCCTCGCCGGCCAGCCGCCAGACCCACTCGCGGACTTCGGCCCGTGCCCGACGGACCGCCGCGAGCGCACGGGGCCCGGCGAGGCCAGGGCGTCGACCAGGCGGGAGACTGTCGGGTCGGAGGCCACCGGCCCGAACACGGCGGGCTCGGCCCGCAGCCTCGCGACATCGGCCAGGCAGTCCCCGCCCAGGGCCGCGGTAAGCGGGAGGTCCAGCAGAATCTTGCCGGGATCATGGACCACACGCGCCTTACACCACGGCGCCGGCGCCGCCGATATCGCCGCATCCAGCCCCGCCTTGCGGGCGGTCTCGACCAGCAGCACGGCGCCGGACTACGAGACCACCTCGCGACCACCGCCCTCGACGCGGACACGCGGGTACGACCCGCCACGCTTACTCACCTGGAGAGTTCCTCCGGCCGGAGCGGGAACAGGGACCTAGACAATCCTCATTCTCGCTGGTCAGGGGCCCTTTCTGCTTTATGGCCACCCGTCGTCGACATGATGCTGGGTGAGCGCGTCCAGCGATGTCTCCGCCACATGCGCAGTGACGCTGATCGCTGCGATGCGTCGCCGTCGCGGATCGGGACGGCGACGGAGCGGATACCCGCGGGGAGCTCTTCGTCCGCGACTGCCCATCCGCGCCCTCAGTTCGGTGTCGAGCTCATCGGCGCCGAGCCGCCAGAGGGGGACGCCGGACCTGCTGGGCTCGGCAAGGACGTCGCAATACGCTGGTGCGTGAGGAAGCCCCCGATCGGCCCGCACAGGCATGCCGCCCGGACCGTGTTGTTGGATCCTGTCAACCCGGCAGCCAAAGGATCAGAAGCAGGACCGGCCAGGCTCATTCTCCCAGGCGGTCACCACGAGCGCGATGCACAACCGCAGCTCGCACCCTAAGGTCCCGAAAAAAGACGCTGCTATCGTGAGGTGGGGTAGCCCAGCTTCGAGAGGGATCCGCTGATGCAGCCATCCCACACCCGAGTCTTGGTTGAGGCGGCCTATGCAGCCGGAGCCGGTGACCGGCGCGAGGCCGCGATGACGGTGCTGAGGCTGCTTGAGCCGGTGACCCATCACGACGCCAGCGCCCTCATGCTCTGGGACCCGATGGCCCGTGCGCACCGCGCACTCGCTGTGGTCACCTACGGTGATGAAACGGTTGCCGCATTGGGTGACCGCTATGCGGCGAGCGCAGAGAACCGGCCGGTCCGGGAGCGGCACCTGCCGTTGCGGATCGACGACATGCCGGGCGATTACCGACGGTCCCCGATGTACCGAGAGGTGCTCGGACCTGCTGGCTTCGCAGACGGCATGACCGCCTGCCTCTTCTCGGACAGCGGTGTGTACACGGGCATGCTGCATTTCTCCGCGGCGGCGCGTGGCGCGTTCCGGGACGACGCGGCCGAACTCCTCAAGGCTCTGGTGCCCGCGCTGGCGCGGATGTGCGACGTGGCTCGACGGCAGACCACCGGATGCGCCATACCGCCGGGAGCGAACGCCACCCTGATCGACCACACCGGCCGTGCTTGGGCCGTCGAGACGTGCGCCCCGGCGCTCGCGCCCACGCAGCCCGAGTTCACCGGCTTTCTGCGTCGCTTCATGGCCTCGGCGCAGGTCGCCGCCACTGGGCTGCAGGCGTCGAGTGAAGGGTGGCTCTCGCTGCAGGTCCTGAAGGTGGTCGATCCGCTGGGACGGCCAGAGCCGGCTGTACTGGTGCAGGAGCTTCCGACGGCTGGCCTGCCCTATTCACTCTCGCCGCGCGAGTACGACATCCTGAACGGGATGGCGGCAGGGTTGTCGAACCAGCAGCTGGCATCGCAGCGAGACGTCTCCTTGCGCACGGTGACCACGCACGTGGAGCGGATCCTCCACAAGATGGGGCAGCCGTCGCGAGCCGGCGCGGTGGCGTCGGCGCTGCGCGAGGGGATTCTCAGCTTGGACCGCTGACCGCCGCTGTCGGTAGGAATGCGTATTGAGGCGCAAGGTGGCCGAGCGCCATATTCGAGGTGAAGAGAAGCCCGCGCTGAAGGCGGTCCCCACCCGTCGAGCCGGCTGTTGCCGACCCCGCGTCTTCCCGCGCTGTCGCCGCTCACGGCGCCGACAGCCGACCGGGGCTCGTTCATCCCTCAGGAGGCCCGGCCATGAACGTTCCAGAAGCTCCCCGAACAGTGCCCGAAAGACCTGGCGGCGCGGATGACGACAGCGCCCGGCTGCACGAGCTCGGTTACGAGCAGGAGCTCGCCCGCACGCTCAGCCTGGCCGACGTCGTCATCTACGGCCTGATCTACATGGTGCCGCTCGCCCCCGTCGCGGTGTTCGGCATCGTCTACAACATGTCCGCCGGCGCCGTCGCCGCGGTGTACGTGGTGGCTGCGATCGCGATGTTGTTCAGTGCCATCAGCTACAAGGAGATGGCGGTCCGGTTCCCGGTCGCCGGCTCGGTCTACAGCTACGTACGGATGGGCAGCAACCGCTTCCTCGGGTTCGTCTCCGGGTGGGCCATCCTGCTCGACTACCTGCTGCTGCCCGCGCTGCTGTGTGTCTTCGCGGCCAGCGCGATGACCGGAGTGGTCTCCTGGGTGCCCGCCTGGATCTGGGTGGTGATCTTCGTCGCCGCGACCGCACTGATCAACATCATGGGCATCAGTGTCACCGCGACGATGAACAAGATCTTCCTCTACATCCAGCTGGTCGTGCTGGCCGTGTTCCTGGTCTGGGCGGCCGTGCTCATCCTCCAGGGCCGGGCGCATCTGTCACTCAACCCGTTCATCCCCGCGGACGGCGGTTCCTGGTCCCTGGTCCTCGGTGCGGTCCCCGTCGCCGCGCTCAGTTACATCGGCTTCGACGCGATCTCGACACTGAACGAGGAGGCAGAGGGCGGCGGCCGGACGGTCTCCAAGGCCACCATGATCGTCCTCTACCAGGTGACCGCGCTGTTCGTCGTGCAGGTCTTCGTGGCGGGCATCCTGGTCCCGACCGGGACGGAATTCGCCGACGGCGACCCGGTCAACAACGCCTTCTACAACGTGGTCGGCACGGCCATGGCGGGCTGGTTCAAGACGGTCCTCCTGCTGACCGCCGCCCTGATCGCGATCTTCGCCAACACCATCGCCTCCAACGCCACCTCCGCCCGCCTGGTCTTCAGCATGGCCCGCGACGGGCAGCTGCCGAAGTTCCTGTCGCGGGTCAGCGACAGGCACCAGGTCCCCCTCAACGCGATGATCTTCATCGCGCTCCTGTCGGTGGGAGTCGGCATCCTCGGCGTGGAGCAGTCGGGACTGCTGACCACCCTGGTGACCTTCGGCGCGATCACCGCCTACGTCCTCCTCCACGTCAGCGTCTTCACCCACTTCGTCGTCCGAGGCGGCAGCCGCCGCTTCTTCGTCCACTGGGTCTCCCCGATCCTCGGCGCCGCGCTCCTCCTGGTCGCGCTGTGGAACGCGGACCCCAACGCCAAGATCGTCGGCTCGTGCTGGCTCGTTATCGGCCTCTGCGTGGCGGCGTACTTCAAGCTCACCGGCCGTTCGCTCGGCGACTCCGACGCCTGACAGCGCTCCCGCTCACCGCCGGGCAGCACTCGGCATCGGCCCGAGACGCCGTCACCTTGAGGCACAGGCCAGCCCCAGTCGCGGCCCGGCGGTCGCGAGTCCCCTCACACAGGAAAGGCACCCTCCCGTGAGCCCATCGTCCTTGTCCCACCGCACCGCGACGGTGTCCCAGCAGCAAGAGGTGAACTGATGCGCACCGGTGCAGACCGCTCGGCAGAGCTGCTCGAAGTGTTCCGTCTGCGCAGCGAAGAGCGCCTGCGCAAGGAGTGCACCCATGAGGTCACCGCCGCCCATGACGCGGCTCCGTCGGGACCGCACGACGACCGCACGCAACGCGTGCTGCGGGCGCTGCGCAGCCTGCCCGTCTCGGGCAAGCACATCATCTTCTCCGAAGGCCCCGACGGCCCCTGGCGCGTGTCGAAGATCGCCCTGGGCATGCCGGGCAATCTGCTCCTGACCGAACAGTCCTTCGGGGACTACGAAGACGCCATGCGGTACATCTTCACCGCGCGTGCCGCGGCACTCCAGCAGAACTAGAAAGAAACGAGAAGGTCATGGCACTCGCGAGCGGCCGCACGACGACCCAGAACGTCTTCGGCTACACCGATCGCCTCGCCGCCCGCCCTGGCGAGCAACTGTCGTTCCACATCAGCTGTGAAGGCCCGCCGGCCTACGACGCCGCCCTGGTGCGCCTGCGGCACGGCTACGACGGGCAGGCGGGGCCCGGCTTCCTGGAGACCGAGGTCCCCTCCGCCATCGACGGCACGTACCCGGGGCAGTACTACGCCTGCCAGCCCGGCTCCTATGTCGAAGTCCCCGACCCAAAGGGCCTGCTGGCGACCCCTGACGCGCTGGTCATCCGCGCCTCCGTCTTCCCGACGCTGCCGCGCGACAACCGCTCGGGGAGTCTGGGCGCCTATCGGGTCAGCCAGAGCTCGGTCGGCTTCACCGGCGAACGCCAGGCGGTCATGGGCACCTGGGACGCGGCGACCATGACCGGCTGGGCCCTGCTGCTCGACGAGGGCAAGCCGTCTTTCGTATGGAGCGAGGGCGGTCAGCGGCGGACCCTCACCCTGGAACAGGAGCTGACGGCCCACCAGTGGTACCGGCTCGAGGTCGAACTGCCACGTTCGGAGGGGCAGATCACCCTGCGGCAGGCTCCGCTGGACCACTGCGCGGACCGGGTGGCACCGGCCGCCGCAGCCGCCGTACCCGAGCAGGCGAGCGCCCCCTCCTCGGCGGTCTGGACGGCTTCCTCGATGCCGTTCCGTATCGGCGCGCTGGCTCGCGGGGACGGTGACCGGCTGCTCGCGGCAACCGCGTTCAACGGGAAGATCGGTGGCATCCGCGTCGAACGCGCCACCGACGACGCCTCCAGGACGCGCGAGCCGGTTGCTGCCTGGCATTTCGGCCGCAGCGAGCGCCCCGACGGGCTGCTGCTGTGGGATGTGGTCGACGAGGGGCCGCACATGCTGCACGGCCGCTGCGTGAACGCGCCCGTCCGGGGCGTTACCGGGCCCACCTTCCAAGGTGTCGTGGAGGACTTCCGGCTCGCGCCGGACGAGTTCGACGCCATCCACTTCCATGACGACGACACCGCTGACGCCCAGTGGCCCGCGGCGTTCACCTTCGAGGTGCCCGAGGACCTGCCCAGCGGCGTCTACGCGGTGCGGCTGCGGGCCGAGGGCATCGAGCAGCACGTGCCCTTCCTCGTCGGGCCCGGCCGCCGGCGCAAGGACGTCGCCATCCTGTTCCCCACCGCGACCTACCTGGCTTACGCCAACGACCGGATCGCCTTCGAGGCGGACGGTATGGAGATGCTCCTCGGGCACACGCCCATCGTCCACAAGGAAGACCTGGTCCTGCAGGACCACCCCGAGTTCGGCCGCTCCCTGTACGAGATCCACAATGACGGGTCCGGCGTGGTGTTCGGCAGCGTCCGCCGCCCGCTGATCAGTCTGCAGCCGCGGTACCGGGCCTCGTTCATGAGCGAAGGTCCCTGGGGTCTGCCCGCCGACTTGTCCCTGGTGCACTGGCTGGAGACGACGGAGTGCGAGTTCGACGCCCTCAGCGACGAGGACCTCGACCGGGAAGGCTACGACCTGCTGCGCGAATACCGCGTTGTGATCACCGGAAGCCACCCCGAATACGTCACGCGGCGCGAGCTTGACGCCCTTGAGGAGTTCACCGCGAACGGCGGTCGGCTGATGTACCTGGGCGGCAACGGGTTCTTCGCGACAGTCTCCTACGACCCCGACGCCCCGCACCTGATGGAGCTGCGCCGGGCCGACGGCGGCACGCGCCCCCACCAGTCCCCCTTCGCCGAACGCCGCCACACCACCTCGGGCGAGGCCAGCGGCCTGTGGCGCAACAAGGGCAAGGCACCACAGCGTCTTGTAGGAGTAGGCATGGCGGCCCAGGGCTTCGACCGCTGCACCTACTACGAGCGCCTTGCGGACAGCCGGGATCCGCGTGCGGCCTTCATCTTCGAAGGCGTCGGCGAGAACGAGCTCCTGGGCGACTTCGGCATCATCGGTGGTGGCGCGGCCGGTGCCGAGATCGACTGCTGGAACCCGGCGCTCGGCTCGCCGCCCGGAACCCTGGTCCTGGCCACCTCCGGGCCCTTCTCCGACAGCTACCTGCTGGTGACCGAGGAGATCTTCGAGATGCTCCCGGGGATGGGCGGAACCGAGCAGCCGGCGGTCCGCGCGGACATGGTCTACTGCGCGCTGGAGGGCGGCGGCGGCTTCTTCTCGGTCGGATCCATCGCCTGGACCGGGTCGCTGTCCCACAACGGGTACGACAACAACATCGCGAAGATCACAGACAACGTACTGCGGCGCTTCCGCGACGAGAAGCCACTGGAGTAGGCCGCCCCTGTTGCCGAAGGTGATGCGCTCCGCCAGCCGGGCGCATCACCTTCCGAAATCCGGCTGCGCATCCAGCACATGGAGCAGGGGCACAGGCCACTCTCTGCGGCGGCTTCCGCGCTCCCGATACCCGGCACCGCTCTGGTGCTTGGCAGGAGTCGGGGCAAGTGGAAATTCACGGCCCTGGCAGCCGGTCAAATCGCCGCCGTGCTGGTGCTGCCGTCCTCATTCCCCGTCCCTGGCCCAGCGGCTGTCGTCCGACGTCGCCCCCAGGCAGCCGAAGCCAAAGAAGCACGCGAGGAACCACCAATGTGCCGACTGGAGACCCAGTGACCACCGTTCTGCGCACGCTGCGAAACTACATCGGCGGCGAGTCCCTGGACGCCGCCGAAGGGCAGACCATCGAGATCGTCAACCCGGTGACCGGCGAGTCCTACGCGACCTCGCCGTTGTCCGGCCGGGAGGACGTCGACGCCGCCATGGCCGCGGCCGCGGCCGCGTTCCCGGCGTGGCGCGACACCACCCCGGCCGAGCGACAGCGCCTGCTGCTGAAGATCGCGGACGCTTTCGAGGCAAGGGCCGGGGAACTCGTCGCCGTCGAGTCCGAGAACACTGGCAAGCCCCTAGGGCTGACGGCGAGCGAAGAGGTGCCACCGATGGTGGACCAGATCCGCTTTTTCGCCGGCGCCGCGCGCCTGCTGGAGGGCCGATCGGCCGGTGAGTACATGGACGGCATGACCTCCATCGTCAGGCGTGAGCCCGTCGGGGTCTGCGCGCAGGTCGCACCGTGGAACTACCCGATGCTGATGGCGGTCTGGAAGTTCGCCCCGGCGCTCGCCGCAGGCAATACGGTGGTCCTGAAGCCGTCGGACACCACCCCGGCCTCTACCCTGCTGATGGCCGCGATCATCGGGTCCATCCTGCCCAAGGGCGTATTCAACGTCGTCTGCGGTGACCGCGACACCGGCAGCCTGATGGTTGAACACCCCACCCCGGCGATGGTCTCCATCACCGGCTCCGTACGAGCCGGCAGGCAAGTCGCCGAGTCCGCGGCCAGGGACGTCAAGCGCGTTCACCTGGAGCTGGGCGGCAAGGCGCCGGTCGTCGTATTCGCCGACGCCGACATCGCCCAGGCCGTCGAGTGCATCTCGGTGGCCGGCTTCTTCAACGCCGGTCAGGACTGCACGGCCGCGACCCGCGTCCTCGTGCAGGAGTCGGTTCACGACGAGTTCGTGACGGCGCTGGCGAGGGCCGCCACCGGCACAAAGACCGGCCGACCCGACGACCCGGACGTTCTGTGCGGACCGCTCAACAACGCCAACCAGCTCACGCAGGTCTCCGGCTTCATCGAGCGTCTGCCCGCCCACGCCAAGATCGAGGCAGGCGGCCATCGCGTCGGCAACAAGGGCTATTTCTACGCCCCCACCGTCGTCTCCGGCCTCAAGCAGGACGACGAGATCATCCAGAACGAGGTGTTCGGCCCGGTCATCACGGTCCAGCCCTTCCGCGACGAGGCACAGGCCCTGGATTACGCCAACGGCGTCGACTACGCCCTGGCCTCGTCGGTGTGGACCAAGGACCACGCACGCGCGATGCGCATGTCCAAAACGATGGACTTCGGCTGCGTGTGGATCAACACCCACATCCCACTGGTCGCCGAGATGCCCCATGGCGGCTTCAAACAATCCGGCTACGGCAAGGATCTGTCCGCGTACGGCTTCGAGGACTACACCCGTATCAAGCACGTCATGACGTCACTGGACGCGTGACGCCCGCGCCGACGCCGCCAGTGCCAAGCCGGATCGCCCAGCCGGGATCCCGACATCCGCCCGAAGTGAGGAAGGGATCCGCCGCGGAGGAGTCCGAGAACCCCTCTGAACTGGAGCAACGTCCGGGGAGCCGGGTTCTCCTCGTCCATCCTGGACGCGTTCGGGACACAAGGATAGGAACAGACCGATCTCCAGCCAGATCTGGTTCCGGGCGAAGTCGTGCAGGGGGAGGTTGCGCAGGCCGGTGTCATGGGCGTTGCGGATGCGGTCCTTGCAGCGGGCGCGCTGGCGGTGGCTCAGCTCGAGCCCGGCGATCGCCTTGCCGGGGGTGTTGGTAGGTAGCAAGCAGGTGATGCGCATGCCGTCGGCGTCGGTGAAGCGGAGTTGGGCGCCGGAGTGTGGACGTTCCTCGCGGACGATCAGGCGCATCCCCTTCGGCAACCCGTCAGGCAGTCCCGGCGAGTTCGGCGACCCAGGCGCCGTCGCGGATCTGGCAGTCCGGATCGACGGCGGGTGTCCAGGCCGATGTCGCGATCTTCAGTACGGCGTGTTGGGTGGTATCGGTGATGGTCCTGCCGACCGAGTAGGACAGCCACCGGCCGCGTGCGGTGAGCCAGTCGAGGAACTCGTTGGTGCCGCCGCCGGAGTCGGTGCGGATCAGGGTGCGGCGCCCGCGCCGGTAGGTCTTGGGGAGGTGAGCCAGGGCCAGTTCGGTGGCGGTGCTGCGGTCGGCGGCGGTGTTGCTGCCCGCCTTCCCCGCCCTGGGCGCAGACGACCGGCTCACCGGCACCGCCCGCCCCGTGGTCGACGAAACCCCATGATCGGATGGTGGCCGAATGTCCGCTTCTAGGTCGCGGTGACATCCTTCTTGTCGGAGTGCGCGATCACCAGCACCCGTCCAGGTCCACGATCACCTGTCCGCTCGCGGACCTGGGAGCGGGCCCGGCGGAACGCGGTCAGCGCCCGCTTCCCGCCCGTGTCGATGAGGCGGGAGCCCGTCGGGTCGGAGGCCACCGGCCCGAACAACGCCGGCTCGGCCCGCAGCGGCGCGGCGGCCGCCGGGGGGCGTCCGGGTGGAGCTGGCGGCGCTCTGGGATGCCGTGTCGGCCCAGCGCTCGGGGCGGGTGTGGGTGAGTGCTTCGGCGGTGCTGTGGGTGGGGGCGGCGGTCAGGTCGTGGGTGGTCGCCGCGTCCGTCGAAGTCTGCGCAGCGAAGGAGCCGCAGTGCTGTCGATCGTCCAGGAGCTCTCCGGCCACCGCGATCTCGGCGGGCTGCGCACGGTGGTGGTGCCCTTCGATACCACCGTGCTCCGCCGGCGAACGTTCAGGACGAACCGGTAGCCGCAACCTCGGGCGGGTGGCGCCGATCGCTGTGCTCGACGTATCGGGGATCAGCGAAGCCGCCCGCTCCGCTAACATGTTCGAGCTCACGAGAATTATGTTGAAATGACAAAACGGCTGAAAAATTGATATCTAGGGTAATGCAGGGCTCCGAGCGAATAAGCGGTCGTCTTCGGGCAGTTCCATGGCGTCAACCACGCGGTATGTTGCGGGTCGCGGTGACTGTGGCGGGCCTCGGATTTCTCATCGCACTGGAGATCGCCTCGCGCCGATACGGCGAGCGGGGGCCGATCACCGACCAGGCGCGAGAGGTGATCTTCGCCCCCAGGTCGGGGACCGTGCTGTACGCCGGCATGGCGTTGATGATGGTGGTGCTCACCTGGCGCCAGCGGTTCATCGCGTTCGGCGCGGCGGTCGTCATCGACGTCGTTTTCTGGCTCGTGCGGTGGGCTGTCGGCGCCGAGACGATGTTCGGCAACGGTGCGTTGTGGGTGACATTGGCCTACGGTGTCATCGCCGTCACGCGCCGAACCGGACAGGACCGTGTCCTGCTGCTGAAGGGCGTGGGACTGGCCCTGCTGCTGGTGGCCGGCCGTAAGACCGGCTTCGCCTGGCTGCTGATCACGGCGAAGACCCGCCCGACGGTGCTGGACCAGTACGTGGCCACCGCCGATCACGCCTTGGGCAACCCGTCGTGGGTGGCGGGCCGGATCGTCGTGGCCACCGGCACGGTCGGCGCTCACATTCTCGAATGGGTCTACATCCAGCTCGCGGTCGCGGCGGTCGCGGTCGCGCTGTACCAACTGCGCCATGTGGCGGTCGAGCGCCGCTTCCCGGGCCATCATCTGGTGCGCACCTTCCTGGTCATCGGCCTGCTGGGACCCGGCATCTACATGATCTTCCCGGTGGTCGGACCGGTGTTCGCCTACGGTGGTGACGGGGGGCACTGGGCCGTGGCCAACCTGTGGCCGGACACGCCGCCGCCGGTCGGCACTCCACAGCCGATGCCTTTCAACCACATCACCCCGCGCAACTGCATGCCCAGTCTGCATACCGCATGGGCCACCGCGATCTTCATCCATGCCCTCAAAGGCCCGTGGGTGCTGCGGTTCGCAGGCGCGTTCTGGCTGATCGCCACTCTGGGCGCAACGCTGGGCTTCGGCTACCACTACGGCGCGGACATCATCGCCGGTGTGGTGTTCACCCTCACGATCGATATGGCGCTGAGCTCGCTCGACCGCGGCTGGGACCGGTCGGCGAAGCGGTTCGTCGTCTACGGCGCGGCGGTCTTCACTGCGTTCTTGACGTCCTACCGCTATCTGTCGACGGAGATGGCCGCCCATCCGTGGGTGTTCGGCCCGCTGCTCATTGTGGCAACGGCCTCAGTGGTCTACGGCTATGTACGGATCACCAGGCTGTCGCGGCTGACGGCCGTACCGGCCCACCTGCCGGAACCCCCACGCGAACGGCAGCCCGAACCGGTCTGATCCGATGCGCGACCGGAGGAGTGAGGCAGGGCGTCTCACTGGCTGTTCTCTGTCCGCTCGGGTGGTCGGCGGGGATCGTACAGGGGCCTGGTTCGGGTGAGGCGGCCGGCGCAGACGCATGGAGGAAGGGCCTCTTGGCAGCTCGCGGATGTCGAGTCCAGTGAGGAGCAAGAGGCCCTGTTGCCGAAGTGCCGCGTGGCAGTGGTTGCCGGGTCCAGTCCGTGCACTCGTGGGTGTGGTTGTCTCGCTCGCAGGTTCGGGAACGCGGCCGACCGGCCTGGGCGTCAGCCTTGTTATGGCTCGGACATGAGTGATGCCGAGTGGGGTGTGGTGAAGGATCTGCTGCCGGTTTTGGGCCGGCTGGCGGGCCGAGGCGGTCGGCCGGAGGGGTGCTGTCATCGGCAGATGATCGACGCGGTGCGCTATCTAGTCGACGACGGCATCAAGTGTCGGGCGATGCGTGTGGACTCTACGCCTTGGCCGCGGGTCTATGCCCGCTTCGCGCGCTGGCGGAACAGCGGGCTGGTGGGCGAGCTGCATGATCACCTGCACCAGGTCGTTCGCCGGGCCGAAGGCCGTGGCCCGGAGCCGAGTGCGGTGGTGGTGGACTCGCCGTCGGTGAAGGCGGACGCCACCGTCGCTCACACGTCACGCGGTTTCGATGCGGGCAGGAAGACATCCGATGCGAAGAACGTGTCAAGCGGCGAGGGCAAGACGGGTTCTCGCGAGGTCGGGAAGGCTACGGCCTCGTTGAACGGGACATGGTGAGCCAGGCAGTGGTGGAGGCAGCCGATCATCCGGTTGAAGAGGTTCCTCTGAGCGGCTGCGTGCCGGTCTCCGGCCTCACGTCGGCGGTCGTAGTGAGCCCGCGCTCCCTCTGGATGGGCCATCGCTGAGAAGGCCCACATATAGCCGACGCCGGCCTGCCGCTGATTCTTCACCCTGCGGGCCGCGACGAACACGCTCTTGCCGCAGGCCCGGGTGACCGGGGCGGAACCCGCGTACGCCTTCAGACCTCTGGCGTCGGCGAACCGAGGCCGGTCGTCGCCGATCTCGGCCAGAACCCGAGCTCCGCTGAGCGGCCCCAGCCCTGGGAAACCGGTGATGATTTCGGCACCAGCATGTGCCTCGAACGCCTGCACCGCAGCCTCGGCAAGATCATCGGCGCTCGCGCACGCGGCTTCCAACTGCCGCAGCAGCGCAAGTGCCTGGCGCCCCATGGCCTCCTCGACAAGGGGAAGATGGCGCATCTGCGATGCGCGAAGTGCGCTGTGCAGACGCTGTGTGCTTCTTCCGGTGTTCGTGCTGGTCAGGCGGGTGGATCTGGCGGACGTGATAGGGTCCGCGCTGGTCTGGAAGGCATCCGGGGCGGGAGCGAGGACGATCGCCGCGCGACTGGGGCGGCCGTTGGACACGGTGCGGGGCTGGCTGCGCCGGTTCGAGTACAGGGCTGAGCACGTTCGCGTGTACTTCACGGTGCTGGTGGAGACCGGCATCGATCCGGTCCCACCCGCGCCGACGGCCACGCCGTTCGCGGAGGCGGTCGCGGCGGTGGTCGGGGCCTGGCGTCGGCCGTCTCGCGCTGGCCGGACGTCGGCGAGGTGTCGCCCTGGCGGACGGCCGCGGCCGCGAGTGGGGGGCGGTTACTGTCGCCGAGCTGGACTTGATCGCCGATCAACCCCAACTGCTCCTGATCCCCAGCCTGTTGTTCCTGACAGCCTCGGCGGGCCCATGCCCGTGACGAGTCGTCAGGAAGGTTGAGATGTCGCAGACCAACGACGAGGAGTTCTTGAACCCGGTGCGTCGAAGCATGCGGCGCCGCAGAGGCGCCGCTGCTCGACCCGGAGCGCGTTTTTGCCGCCCGGCTACCGTGGTGACGCTCCGCCAACCCCGACCCTCCATCAGGGAAACCCCCGGATCTCCCCTGGGCGCAGGGCCATCTCGTGGGATGAGGAAAGCGAGTCGCGGGGGCGGGACACTTGAGCGATCGGACCTCAAGATCGAAGGGTCAACAGCCAATGTTCAGCGAGAAGTCCTCGCGTCAGTTATGTCGGGTGTTCGTGGCGCTCGCCGTGGTTCTTGTCATCTGGATCTTCCAGATGGGAGCTGCACCACGCGGCCACGCCGAGGTGCGCAACTGGTCCAGTTCCTGGATCGGACTCGACATTCTGGAAGTCCTCGGGCTGCTCGCGACCGCCATCCTGCTTCGCGCCCGCTCGGCCTACCTGGCTCCGGTCGCTTCCGCAGCTGCCACGCTGTTCGCCCTCGATGCTTGGTTCGACGTGATGACCGCCCTTGCCGGGACTGACTGGTACATCGCGGTGGGATTTGCGGCTGTCGCGGAGATCCCGCTGGCCGTGACGCTCGGCGCCATCGCGATAATCGCACCACGTCGTGTCCCTCCCGAAAACCGGGGCGTGGCGCGGGTTCACACTTCACGACAGAGTTGAAAGACACTACTGAACCACCGGCACCATGCCGACGAAAACGACACCTTGCCGACGACCGGCCCGGCCGCACCCATGCGGGTGGGCCGTCGCCGTCCCAGTTCTTCGGCACCGTGAACGCCGCCTTCATGGGCATTTTTGACGCCGGGCACCACACGGTCTGGGCCGACGGCTGCTGCACCGGCCACCTCACCGACTGGACCAGTCAGAACCTCGGCCTGGTCCTGGACGTCGTCCGCCGTCCGGACGGCGTCCAGGGATTCCAGGTGCGTCCTGGCCGGTGTGACTTTATCCATGAGAACGGGGTTCTGGCACTGATCTTGGGGAGCCGTCGCGGAGAGTCATCGCAGCGTTCGAGGGTGGGGGTGTCCTATCTCGTCCAGTGGAGGGGTCTACTCAGCGAATCCAGTTGGTTGGCTGGCGCGGCCCCTTATTCAGTCTCCGAATGTTCTTGGCGTAGGTGCTCAGAGCGGGATTGGAGGATGTCCAGGGCCTCGTGGATCGAGCAGCCGAGGTGGTCTCGCAACAGCTTGATGGACTTGATGGTCATGCCGCTGAGGATCTCGTTGTCCGCGAAGGAGAGCGGGCCGGCCGTCCAGGGGGCGGATGCGGGATCTCCACCGGGCCAGTCGTCGTCGGTCAGGGTGGCGAGCAGGCGGCCGTCTGAGAGCGCCACCGCCACGTCCATGCCGCGGGCCGCCTTCTCCGTGAAGACAACGGGTGCAGTGCGGTCCAGGAGCAAGACGAAGTGCTGGGCAATACGCTGCCGCCACTCATCGAGCTCGCCGTCGCCGTCCAGGCGCAGGTTGGAGTGCCAGGCTGCCTGGGCGAGAACCGATACGAACACCCCGAGGAAGTCCGACTTCAGCAGGTCGTCCGCGTGCTCGATCAGAATCGCGAGGCCCTGGTTCCCGTGGCCGGGACCGTGCCAGTCGTGAAGGCAGTCCACGAGAGCGTCCCAGTTGTGGCCGAAGTAACCGAGGAACGACAGCTCCCGGGCGAAGGTGCGGAAGACGGACGCCGGATCCCGCATTTCCCGGCCGTCCAGCCGCAGGACCAGACCGTTTCGCTGCACGAGCGCGGCCGTTTCCGACGCCAGCCATGGGTCGGCCGGGGAGGTGAACACGACCCATGGGGAGCGGTGTTCCGTCAGAGTGGGCTTGGTCATCATGGGTGAGATCCTTGCAGGCATTCGCTCGGAGCCCGAGCGATTAAAGGAGGGCAGATGGTGCTCGACGAGCACCGTCCGCCCAGGTCAGGAGGCTGCCGATGACCATCTTCAATGAGAACGGCCAGCGGGAGGGTTGAGCTTCGGCGCCGTCCTTGTATTGCTGGGCTACTGCAGCAGGATCATCTTCCGCAGCAGGTGGAAGACAGCTCGTCCGTAGATCTGCCTTTTGATCTTCTTGATGCGGTTGACGGCCACGCCGGATCCCGCAGAGACGTTGGCCTCTGAGAAAACCTCACTGATCGACGGCATACGGTTTCGGGTCCGCACCGGCATCCCCTGGCGGGACATACCCGTCGAGTACGGCCATGGGGCCGGGTGTGCGACCTCTTCCGCCGGTGGCAGCGTAACGGCACCTGGCAGCGGATCTTCACCGAACTGCAGGGCCGGGCCGAGGCCAAGGGCCTGATCAACTGGGACATCAACGTCGATTCCACCATCGTCCGCGCCCACCAGCACGCCGCCGGTGCGCTGAAAGGGGGGATCTCCAGAAGGAGCCGCCCGGCGGCACGACCGTCGAACCGGCCGACCACGGACTCGGACGCTCGCGCGGGGGCCTGACTACCAAGCTGCATCTGGCTGTCGAGCAACGGCAAAAGGAAATGTCGATCGTCATCACGGCGGGGCAGCGCGGCGACTCTCCGCAGTTCGAGCCCGTATTGGAGAAAGTCCGCGTGCCCCGCATCGGGCCCGGCCGACCACGCACCCGACCCAATCGAGTGCGCGCCGACAAGGCGTACGCCTCCCGGAAGAACCGCGCCTACCTGCGACGTCGCGGGATCCGCTGCACCATCCCAGACAAGGCCGACCAAACCCGCAACCGCAAGAAGCGCGGTTCTCGCGGCGGCCGGCCACCGAAGTTCGACCCGGTTGACTACCGTGAGCGCCACGCGGTCGAATGCGGCATCAACCGCCTCGAGAGGCACCGGGCCGTGGCCACGAGGTACGACAAGTTGGCTGTGCGCTACGAGGCAACCGTACCGGTCGCTGCGATCAACGAGTGGCTGTGACCTGCGACGTCAGGTCAGGCTACGGCGTGCCACAGCGAGAAACTCCGCCTTGAACGGCTCCAGGCGCTCGGCCAGGCTCCCCTCCTCACGTTCCTGCCAGACCACTTGATTAAGAGCGCGGGCGTAGGCGGTCGTCGGCGAGTGAAGGCCAGGGGCACACAGCAACTCGATGCTCTTCTCGGCTATTCGAAGACCGTCCATCGCCGGCCTGGCCGTCACATACCAGTCATCACCGACCTCCCATTGAGGCGGCCGCGCATGGGCCACGCCTTCAGCCTCCAGTGCGCACCGGATGAACTCCAGCACGGTCCTGATCTGCTCGGCACGTCGCTCCTCCGCCCGCGCCGCAACACGCCTTTGTTCTTCAGCCCGGTCAGCTGCCCGCTGCGTCGTCCGCTGGGTCAGATACGTCAACGCACCACCTACAGCCACACCGACCATCGAAATCGCTGGGGTCCACAAGTCTCCTGCCACGGCCGACTACTACCAGTACCTGCCCATCAACCGCTGCCGATCTTGCGAGACAGGTTTGTAAGCGCAGAGGCCGAGCCGCTCCAAGAGCCACTTCCGATACACGCGCAAGCTCGGCTTTATGGGGTGGGTCTACGGTCTGGGGTCATGAGCATGCATGACAGTGACGGAGAACTGTGGGTGCGGCGTTTTCATCCGGTTGCGGTCAGGTCGGTGCGGTTGGTGTGTCTGCCGCATGCGGGTGGTACGGCGTCGTCTTTCTTCTCTTATTCGCGGGTCCTCGCGGCGTATGCGGATGTGTTGGCTGTGCAGTATCCCGGGCGTCAGGACCGGCGGCATGAGCCTGCGTTGACGTCGGTGGATGCTCTGGTGGAGGAGATCTTCGACGTGCTGTGGCCCTATGACGACCTGCCGTTGGTTTTGTTCGGTCACAGTATGGGCGGGATCCTGGGTTTTGAGACGGCGCGCCGGTTGGAGCGGGCGGGGCGGCCGCCGTTGGGTCTCATCGTGTCGGGGCGGCGTGCTCCTGACGTGTATGCCGAGGGCGATGTGCATACGCGTGGCGATGAGGCGTTGATCGCGGAGATGAGTGCGTTGTCCGGGACGGATCCGGGGGTGCTGGCCGATGAGGAGATCCTGCGGATGGTTCTGCCGGCGATGCGCGCTGATTTCACCGCGATCGAGACCTACCGTTACCGGCCTGGCGGTCCGGGGGCTGCGCTCAGCTGTCCGGTGAGTGTTTTGACGGGGGAGTCCGATCCGCGGGTCGGTCTCGAGCAGGCCATGGCGTGGCGGGACTTCACCAGCGGTCTGTTCACGTTCCGTAGTTTCCCCGGCGGGCATTTCTTCCTGACCCCGCAGCAGGACGCGGTCACCGCGGCCATCGCTGAGGATCTTGGCCGGCTCGCCCAGCCCGCCGTCCGCTGAACCGCCCACGCCGTGACAGACCGCAGAGGGTGCACGGCGTTCGGCAGGTGGACTCTGTGCCGCCGTCGTCGGTTGTCGCGCGGCGGCCACCGTGGCCCTGGCCCGGGCGACGCAGCAGGGCCTGCGGGAGGCCGCCGGCCGGCGGGTTGTCGAGGTGGTGCGGCCCGCTTCCAGCCCCTGGTTGATCATCATCGGTGACGTGGGTGACGTGGGTGACGTGGGTGACGTGGGTGATGTCGGTGAGGGGTGAGGGGGTGTCTGGGCGCGGTGCGGGCCGTGCGGCCGTCCGGTGAACGGTTCACGCACCGTCCTCGCGCAGCCCCGGAAGCTGTGGGCTGCGCATCCGGTCCGGCGAGGCGTCCGCCTGTGGGGGTGGACCGCGAGTCTGCCCGTCGAGAGGTATGCCACCCGCGTGGACTGCCGGCCGGGCAGGGACGCTGTGGCGCGCGGGTCGCCGTTCAGGCAAGAGCGCTGTGGTGCGGGGATCGTCGTCTGCGGCTGTGTGCGCATTCGTCGCCGCGGGGGCTGCGGGATTTCGTCCGGCGCGACTGTTCGCCGGTGGGGCGGATTGCGAGTCTGCCCGTCGATAGGCATGCCACCGGCGTGGGTCGTCGTGCAGGCAGGAACGCTGTGGCGCGCGGATCATCGTCCGAGCAGCTGCGCTGTGGTGTGGGGATCGTTGTCCCGGGTTTTGCCGTTCATCCGCCCGTCCCGCGGTGCGACGGCGGGCGCTTGGAGGGGACTGCCGGCCGGCCCGGCCGGGGGCCCCGGCCCTGCGCGCGCCGTGCCCCGCACCCTCCTGCCGGAACAGCGGGCCCTGCACCGGTGTCGGCGCCGTGCCCCGGCAGCGCACCGGCGTCGGCGCTGTCGGCCTCCGGGCGCTGGTGCCGCCCACTGCACTTGCGCTGTCGGTTCCCCGGTACTGGGCAGCGCCGGTATCGGCGGCGTCTGGGTTCCTGCACTGTGTGGCGGACGTGGACGAGGCGATCGGTGGACCTGCGCGTCGCCGAGTTCGGTGGGGGAGCGGGTGGTGGCCGCGCCGCCACGACCGCATTGCGTCGTGGCGGCGCTGGGCCGGGTGGCGGCTGGGCCGGGTGGCGGCTGGGCCGGGTGGTGCCGGCTGGGCTGGGTGGCGGCGGCCCGCGCTGGGTGGTGACGGCTGGGCTGGGTGGCGGCGGCCCGCGCTGGGTGGTGACGGCTGGGCTGGGTGGTGCCGGCCCGCGCTGGGTGGTGACGGCTGGGCTGGGTGGTGCCGGCCCGCGCTGGGTGGTGACGGCTGGGTCGGGTGGTGCCGGCCCGCGCTGGGTGGTGACGGCTGGGTCGGGTGGTGCCGGGTGGCCGTGGCCGGGGCCGGGTAGGGGTGGCCGGCGTCGGGTGGTGGCGGCCGGGCTGGGGTGGGGGAGTTGTTGCATGGCAGGTTGCGGTCACCGTCCGGGCGCCGGACCGGTGTGCCGGGGCTGCCTAGTCTGCTGTTCATGACACTGCTGGGCCGGGACGGGGAGCGCACCCGTATCGAGGGCGTACTGGATGCCTGTATGCGGGGCGCTTTCGGCGTCGTGCTGGTGGAAGGCGCTCCGGGCTGTGGCAAGTCGGCGTTGCTGGAGTACTGCGCCGACACGGCCCGACGTCGTGGGGCGCTCGTCGTGGACGCCGGCTGTGCGGCGCGTCCCGCCGTTCTGTCCGTGTCCGGCGGCACAGGCGGCCCGCGTGCCGCCGCGGTGTGGTGTCCCGACGACACGGACGACACGGACGACACGGATGACACGGGCGATACGGACGGTCCGCGCGCCGCGACGGTGTGGTGTGTCGATGACACGGACGACGCGGGCGATACGGACGGTCCGCGCGCCGCGAGGGTGTGGTGTGTTGATGACGCGGGCCGCGCCGATGCCGTGTTCCAGGCCCGGCTGGCCGCTCTCGCCCGGTCCCGGCCGTGTGCCGGCGGGGAGGGCGGTCTGCTGCTCGTGCTCGCGGTCGACCTCACGCAGCCGCTCGGTACGGACTTGGAGGCGGTGTTGCTGGCGCATCCCGCCACGGTCCGGGTCCGGGTCGGCCCGCTGGCCCGCTCCGACACCGCACGTCTGCTGCGCCGCCACACCGGCGGGCAGGCGCCGGACACGCTGGTGGGCCGGGTGCATGACGCCAGCGGCGGCAATCCGCTGCTGGTGCGGGCCCTGCTCGGCGAGAGCGGATGCGATCCGCAGCCGGGCGGTCCCTTCGCCCGCGCCGTCGGCGTGTGCCTGCGGCGCTGTCCTGCTCCCGTCGCGCGTCTGGCCCGCGCGCTCGCCGTCCTGGGCGATCATGCGAGCGCAGTGCGGGCGGCGCGCCTGCTGCACACCTCACCCGAGAGTCTGGCGCCCGCTCTGGGCGCACTCGCCGCGATGGGCCTCACCCACGGCCACCGGCTGCGTCATCCGCTGGCCCGCACGGCGGCGTTGGCCGTCCTGCCGCCGGCCGCCCACAGGAGGCTGCACCGGCAGGCGGCCCGCGTCCTGCACGAGACGCAGGCCCGGGCGGACGCCGTCGCCGGCCTGCTGCGCGCCGCCGGCGACATCGACGAGGACTGGGCCGTGCAGGCCCTGCGCGAAGCGGCCCGTCAGGCCATGGCGGCCGGCGAGAGCGAACGCGCCGCCGCCTGCCTCCAGCTCGCCCACACCGCCTGCACTCACCGGGCCGACTCGCGTACCCGCACCGACATCGCTCTCCAACTCGCCGCTCTCACCTGGAAGATGAGCCCGGCGGCGGCCGAGGGCCACCTTGACGAACCCCTGGCCGAACTGCGCGCCGGCCGCCTCGCACCCGCCGCGGCCGCTTTTCTGGCCCGTCTCCTCACCGCCCAGGGACGCATCGAGGAAGCCGCCGAAGCACTGGCCCGCACACCCGGCGCCACCGTGCCGCGGGACCTGTTCGCGCTCCCGCCGGGCGAGAACCCCCCCTCGCCCGGCGGCGGACACCTCCCGCCCGGCGGGCACCTCCCGCCCGGCGGGCACCTCCCGCCCGGCGGGCACCTTCCGCCCGGCGGGCACCTTCCGCCCGGCGGGCACCTTCCGCCCGGCGGGCACCTTCCGCCCGGCGGGCACCTTCCGCCCGGCGGGCACCTTCCGCCCGGCGGCGGGCACCTTCCGCCCGGCGGCGGGCACCTTCCGCCCGGCGGCGGGCACCTTCCGCCCGGCGGCGGGCACCTTCCGCCCGGCGGTGCGCACCTTCCGCCCGGCGGTGCGCACCTTCCGCCCGGCGGCGGGCACCTTCCGCCCGGCGGTGCGCACCTTCCGCCCGGCGGCGGACACCTCCCGCCCGGCGGTGCGCACCTTCCGCCCGGCGGCGGACACCTCCCGCCCGGCGGTGCGCACCTTCCGCCCGGCGGTGCGCATCTTCCGCCCGGCGGTGCGCATCTTCCGCCCGGTGGCGGGCACCTTCCGCCCGGCGGTGCGCATCTTCCGCCCGGCGGTGCGCATCTTCCGCCCGGCGGTGCGTATCTTCCGCCCGGCGGTGCGCATCTTCCGCCGGGCGGTGCACACTTTGCGCCCGGTGGTGGGGATCTGCGTGTCTGTGCCGCGCTGTGGACGCACCCCGGCCATGACGACGACCCGCGCGACGCCGAGCGTTTCCTGGACACCGCTCCCGCCGGCCCCACCACCCACGACGCCCTCGCCCAGGCGTTACGCACCCTCATCCACACCGGCCGGCCGCGCCGCGCCGAAGCCTTCGCCCGCCGCCTGCGCGCACACGCCGCCCGGCACCGGGCCCCCGGCTGGCACGCCGTGTACGGGGCGCTGCAGGCCGAGGCGCTCCTGCACCTGGGCGACCTCGCCGGCGCCGAACAGGCCGCCGCCGAGGCCGTGCGGGCCGTCACCGGCCGCGGCGGCCGCTCACGCACCGCGCCGGCCGCCGTCCAGGTCATGGCGCTCACCGCCATGGGCCGCTACGAGGAGGCGGCACGCCACCTCGAACCCCTGGACGGCGACACCGTGCCGCACACCGTCCACACGCTGGCGCTGCTGCGCGCCCGCGGACAGTACCTCCTGGCCACCCACCGCGCCGAGGCCGCCCTGGACGCCTTCGGCGAGGCCGGCCGGCTCGCCGCCCGGTGGGGCCTTGACCGTCCCCGCCAGCACCCCTGGCGCACCGACGCCGCCGAGGCGCTCCTGCGCACCGGACGGCGCCACGAGGCCACCGCCCTGATCGCCGAGCAGCTGGCCCTGCCCGCCGGGAGGGGACCACGCCCGGACGGCGTCGCGCTGCGCCTGCGGGCGGCGACCGAAGCGCCCCGCGAACGGGCCCGCACCCTGGCCCGGGCCGCAACCGAACTCCGCGCCTGCGGCGACCGGCTGGAACTGGCGAAAGCCCTCGCAGACCTCGGCCGGGCCCTGCAGACCCTCGGCGAGGGCGCCCGCGCCGGCGCCCTCGTGCGGCGCGCCTGGACGCTGGCGGCGGACTGCGGGGCGAAACCGCTGTGCGAGGAGATACTGCCCGGCCGCCCCCCCGGCGCGCCGCCCCCCGGCCCGGGCGCCCCGGGCGAGGGCCGGGCCGGGCGGCTGAGCGCCTCGGAACGACGCGTCGCGGCGCTGGCCGCCGCCGGATACACCAACCGCGAGATCGCCGCCCAGCTGTTCGTCACCGCCAGCACCGTCGAGCAGCATCTCACCCGCATCTACCGCAAGCTGCAGGTGTCCCGGCGCCGCGATCTGCCCCTGGACCTCGACGCCGACGCCGCCATGCCGGTCCTGGCCTCACCGGCCCTGCCCTAGCGCCGCCGCCCCTCCCTGCGGCCCCGCAAGAGCGGCTTTAGCCCGGCTGACGAAGGTGACAGACCGGACAGCGGCATCGGACACGGGCGCGAAACCCCGCCCCGCGTGTGACGTGTGTGATTTCTGCGTGTGACGAAACGGAGACCGGGCATCGTGCTTTCTGAATCTGGCAGGCCGCACAACGAGCCGATCGCAGTGGTGGGTCTGTCGTGCCGTTTCCCGGGCGGGAAGAACCCAGCGGCGTTCTTCGACCTCCTCCTCGCGGGCGCGGAAGCGGTCGGCGACGTCCCCGCCGACCGCTGGAACGCCGACGCGTTCTTCAGCGAGGACCCTTCCGCGCCGGGCCGCGCCGTGGCGCGGCGCGGCGGGTTCCTCGACCGGGTCGACGGGTTCGACGCGCGTTTCTTCGGGATCTCGCCGCGGGAGGCCACCGCGATGGACCCCCAACAGCGCCTCGTCCTGGAACTGGCCTGGGAAGCGTTCGAAGACGCGGGAATCGTGCCGGCGACCGTCGCCGCGACCTCGGCCGGCGTGTTCGTCGGCGCGATGGCCGACGACTACGCGACCCTGTCCCGGCGCGCCGGCGCCGAGGCCGTCGACGCGTTCACCTCCACCGGCCTGGCCCGCAGCGTCATCGCCAACCGCGTCTCCTACCTGCTGGGCCTCACCGGCCCCTCCTGGGTCGTGGACTGCGGCCAGTCGTCCGCGCTGGTCGCCGTCCACCAGGCCTGCCAGGCACTGCGCCAAGGCGACGTCTCACTGGCCCTGGCCGGCGGCGTGAACCTGATCCTCGCCCCGGAGTCGCAGGTCACCGTCTCCAAGTTCGGCGGAATGTCGCCGCAGGGCCGCGCCTATGTCTTCGATGAGCGGGCGGAGGGTTATGTGCGGGGCGAGGGCGGTGGCCTCGTGGTGCTGAAGCGGCTCTCGGACGCGGTGGCGGACGGCGACGACGTGGTGTGTGTGATCGCGGGCGGCGCGGTGACCAACGACGGCGGCGGTGCGGGGCTGACGGTTCCTTCCGCGGCGGGTCAGGAGGAGGTGCTGCGTCTGGCGTATGCGGATGCGGGCGTCTTGCCTGCGGCGGTGGGTTATGTGGAGTTGCACGGGACGGGGACGCGGGCGGGCGATCCGGTGGAGGCGCGGGCGCTGGGCGCGGTGCTGGGCCGGGCCGAGGGCCGCGGGGAGCCGTTGCGGGTGGGGTCGGCGAAGACGAACGTGGGGCATCTGGAGGGCGCGGCGGGGATCGTCGGCCTGATCAAGGCGGCGCTCGCGGTGCGGCATCGGCTCATTCCGGCGAGCCTGCACTTCCGCTCGCCGGCTGCGGGCATCGACCTGCAGGAGCTGAACCTGCGGGTGCAGACCCAGACGGAGCCCTGGCCGCAGCACGACGACGCGGCCCCGGTGGCGGGTGTGTCCTCGTTCGGGATGGGCGGCACCAACTGCCACCTCGTCCTCACCGCCGGACCCGCCCGCCAGACGGACGCCCGGACCCGGCACACACCCGCCCCCAACGCCGACACCACCAGCCCCGACGGCAGCAGCAACGCCCACCCCGTCAGCACCCGCACCACCCCCGCCCGGACGGCCCTCGTGCCCTGGACCCTGTCCGCGAAGACATCTGCCGCGCTGCGCGGACAGGCCGCACGACTGGCGGAGTTCGTGCGGGAGAGCGAAGGCGACCCGGTCGGCTCGGTCGACTCGGTCGATCCGGTGGATGTGGGGTGGTCGCTGGCGGTGACGCGGTCGGTGTTCGAGCACCGGGCGGTGGTGCTGGGCGAGGGTCGTGAACAGCTCCTGGCGGGCCTGGACGCGCTGGCGGCCGGCAAGAGCGGCGCGGATGTGGTGCGGGGCCGCGCCACCGGCGCGGGCGGGCTTGCGGTGATGTTCTCCGGGCAGGGCAGCCAGCGTGCCGGGATGGGGCGGGAGTTGTATGCGGCGTTCCCGGTGTTCGCGCAGGCCTTCGACGCGGCGTGCGCCCACCTGGATGGGGAGCTGGGCCGGTCGTTGAAGGCGCTGGTGTTCGCGGAGGAGGGCAGCGCCGAGGCGGCGTTGCTGGAGGAAACCCAGTTCACGCAGGCGGCCCTGTTCGCGGTGGAGTCGGCGTTGTTCGCTCTGGTGTCGTCGTGGGGCGTGCGCCCGGACGCGGTGATCGGGCATTCGGTCGGCGAGGTTGCGGCGGCGTATGCGGCGGGGGTGTTCTCGCTGGCGGACGCGTGCCGGCTGGTGGCGGTGCGGGGCCGGCTGATGCAGGCCGCCCGGGCGGGCGGTGCGATGATCGCCGTCGCCGCGCCCGCGGCAGACGTGGCGCCGGTGGTGGCGTCGTTCGGGGGGCGGCTGGCGCTGGCGGCGGTCAACGGGCCTTCGGCGGTCGTCGTCTCCGGCGACGCCGACGCCGCCGGGGAGCTCGCGGAGCGTTTCCGGCAGGAGGGGGTGCGCGTCAAGCGTCTGGCGGTCTCGCACGCCTTCCATTCCCCGCACATGGACACCGCGGTCGCCCGGTTCGAGGAGGCCGTCGCCGGGATCGTGTTCCGTGAGCCGCGGCTCGCGGTGATCTCCAACGTCACCGGCGCCCCAGCCGGCGAAGGCGAGCTGACCGACCCGGGGTACTGGGCGGGGCACATCCGGGCGGCGGTCCGCTTCCACGACGGCGTCCAGGCCCTGCACGCGCGCGGGATCACCGCCTACCTCGAACTCGGCCCCGACCCCGTCCTGACCGCCCTGGTGAAGAACACCCTCGACACCCACACCGACACCGGCACCACAGGCAGCGTCACCGCGGTCGCGGTCTCGGTCCTGCACAGGGACAAGGACGAGGCCCGCACCGCCCTGCGGGCGCTGGCCGCCCTGCACGCCCACGGCATCGGCGCCGACCTCACCCCCCTCCTGCACGGGGGCAGCAGGGTCAAGCTGCCCACCTACGCCTTCCAGCACAAGCGGTACTGGATCGACACCGGCACCGGCACCGCCCCCGCCGCTCCCGCCGCTGCTGCCGCTGCTGCCGGTGCTGCGGCGGCCCCCGCGGGCCCCGGGGCCGCCGTCCCCGATGCCCTCGACGACTCGTACGACGGCGACGAGCCGGACACGGTGCTGGGCCAGTGGGCGGCGAGGATGCGGGGCCTGACCGGCGCTCAGGGCGACCGGCTCCGGGAGAAGCTGATCACCGATCTGGTGCGGCGGCACACGGCGCAGATCCTGGAGTACGAGTCGGCCGAAGCGGTCGATGCGGCCCAGTCGTTCCGCGACCTGGGCTACAACTCGCTGACGTCGGTGGAGCTGCGCAGCCGGCTGGCGGGCGACCTGGGCCTGTCCCTGCCGCCCTCGCTGGTCTACGACTACCCCACCCCCGAGGTCCTGGCCCGGCACATCGTCCGCGATCTCGTCGGAGCCCCCGACCCGCACGCCGTCGACGAGATCCTGTCCGGGCTGCCGGACGCCGTCGACGAGCCGCTGGCCGTGGTGGGCATGGCCTGCCGCTACCCGGGCGGCGTGACCTCGCCGGAAAGCCTGTGGGACGTGGTGTCCGCCGGCGTCGACGCGATCGGCGTCTTCCCCGACGGCCGGGGCTGGGACCTGGACGACCTCTACGACCCCGAGCGGGGCCGCTCCGGCAAGACGTACACGCGGCACGGCGGATTCGTCTACGACGCCGACATGTTCGACGCCGCCTTCTTCGGGGTCTCGCCCCGCGAGGCCGCGGCGATGGACCCCCAGCAGCGGCTGCTGCTGGAGACGGCGTGGGAGTCCCTGGAACGGGCCCGGATCGTGCCCGGCTCGCTGCGCGGCAGCCGCACGGGTGTCTTCGTCGGGGCGATGACGCCGGAGTACGGGCCGCGCCTGTACGAGCCCGCGGGCGGCTCGGAGGGCTATCTGCTCACGGGGACGACGGCGAGTGTGGCGTCGGGGCGTATCGCGTACACGTTGGGGCTTGAGGGTCCGGCGGTGACGGTGGACACGGCGTGTTCGGCGTCGTTGGTGGCGTTGCATCTGGCGGCGCAGTCGTTGCGTGCGGGGGAGTGCGCGCTGGCGTTGGCGGGCGGGGCGACGGTGATGGCGTCGCCGGGGATGTTCGTGGAGTTCTCGCGGCAGCAGGGCCTGTCGGCGGACGGCCGCTGCAAGGCGTTCTCGCAGGACGCGGACGGCACCGGCTGGGGCGAGGGTGTGGGGGTGGTGGTGCTGGAGCGGCTGTCCGACGCGCGCCGCAACGGCCACGAGGTTCTGGCGGTGATCCGGGGCAGCGCGGTCAACCAGGACGGCGCCAGCAACGGGCTGACGGCTCCGAACGGGCCGTCGCAGCAGCGGGTGATCCGCCAGGCGCTGGCGAACGCGGGTCTGTCGGGCGCGGACGTGGACGCGGTGGAGGCGCACGGCACGGGCACCAGGCTCGGCGACCCGATCGAGGCGCAGGCCCTGCTGGCCACCTACGGGCAGGAGCACACGCCTGAACAGCCGTTGTGGCTGGGGTCGTTGAAGTCGAACATCGGTCACACGATGGCGGCGGCCGGGGTCGGCGGTGTGATCAAGATGGTGATGGCGCTGCGGCACGGGGTCCTGCCGCGCACGCTGCACGTCGAGGAGCCGACGGCCCGGGTGGACTGGACGGCGGGAGCGGTGTCGCTGCTCGCGCGGGAGCGGCCGTGGCCCGAGGCCGGGCGGCCGCGCCGGGCGGCCGTCTCGTCCTTCGGGATCTCCGGCACCAACGCCCACCTGATCCTGGAACAGGCGCCCGGGCAGGAGACGACCGCCGACAACGCCGCCCCCGCCGCGCCCTCCGCCGCCACTGCTCCGGCCGATGCGGCCGCTGCCCCTGCACCGGCCCCTGCACCGGCCCCTGCGGCTGTGGCTGTGGTGCCGTGGGTGCTGTCGGCCAAGACCCCCGCCGCGCTGCGTGAACAGGCCGCCCGCCTGGCCGGGTTCGCCGCCGGGCACCCCGGCGTGGACGCGGCCGCCATCGGCTCCGCGCTCGTGCGTCACCGCACCGCCTTCGACCACCGTGCCGTGCTCGTCGGCGCCCACCGTGACGCCCTGGTCCGCGGCGCGAAGGCGCTCGCCGAGCCCGACTCGCCCGTCCAGGCCGCCGTGCAGGGCAAGACCGTGTTCGTCTTCCCGGGCCAGGGCTCGTACTGGCACGGCGTCGCGGCGCCCCTGTACGCCCAGGCGCCGGTGTTCCGGGCCCGGTTGGAGGAGTGCGCGCGGGCGCTGGCGCCGCATGTGGAGTGGGATCTGCTTCAGGTGCTGCTCGGCGAGGGCGACGCCGCGCTGCTGGAGCGGGTGGACGTCGTCCAGCCGGCGTTGTGGGCGGTGATGGTGTCGCTGGCCGAGCTGTGGCGTTCCCACGGGGTCGTGCCGGACGCGGTGGCGGGGCACTCGCAGGGGGAGATCGCCGCGGCGACCGTCGCCGGCGCCCTGTCCCTTGACGACGCCGCGCTGGTGGTGGCGCTGCGCGGCAGGGCGATCACCGGGATCGAGGGCGCCTGCGGCATGCTGTCCGTCGCGCTGCCCGCCGGCGCCGTGCGCCCCTACCTCGCCCGGCACGCCGACGACCTGGAGATCGCGGTCGTCAACGGGCCCTCGTCGACCGTCGTCTCGGGCACCACCGGCGCCCTCGACGAGCTGGCCCGGGCCCTGGAGGCCGACGGCGCGCGCTGGCGTCGCATCGCCACGACGTTCGCCTCGCACTCCCGTCACGTCGAGCCCATCCGCGAGCGCGTCCTCGACCTGCTCGCGCCGATCACCCCCCGCACGAGCGAGACGCCCTTCTACTCCACCGTCACCGGCGGCCCGATCGACACCGCCGGCCTGGACGCCGCGTACTGGTACCGCAACATGCGCCGGACCGTGGAGTTCGAGAAGACCACCCGGGCCCTGCTGGCCGACGGACACACCACCTTCGTCGAGTGCGGCGCCCACCCGGTGCTCGCCCAGGGCATGCAGGAGACCTTCGAGGACGCCGCACCCACCGCACCCGCCGGACATGCCGCACCCACCGCACCCACCGCACCCACCGCACCCACCGTGCACGCCGCACCCACTGCACCCGCCGGACATGCCGCACCCACGGCACACGCGGCAGAGGGGGCGGGCGGGGCGGGTGCGGCTGCGGCGGTGTCGGTGCCGACGCTGCGCCGCGGCCAGGGCGGCCTGGACCGTTTCCTCACGTCGCTGGGCCAGGCGTGGGAGCGCGGCCTGGACGTCGACTTCGCCCCGCTCCTGTCCTGGGACGGGGAGCCGGCCGATCTGCCCACCTACGCCTTCCAGCGCAGCCGGCACTGGCTGGAGCCCGCCCGCCGCACCGCCGACGTGCCGGCCGCGGGCCTGGCCGCCGCCGGACACCCGCTGCTGGGCGCGGTGACGGGTGTGGCCGGCACGCAGAGCGTGGTGCTGTCGGGGCGGCTGTCGCTGAAGTCGCACGGCTGGCTGGCCGATCACGCGGTGGCCGGGACGGTGCTGCTGCCCGGGACGGCGTTCGTGGAGATGGCGCTGCGCGCCGGCGACGAGGCGGGCTGCGACGTCCTGGACGAACTCACCCTGCAGGCCCCCCTGCCGCTGCCCGCCGCGCACGGCGTGCGGCTGCAGGTGGTCATGCAGGCGCCCGACGCGGCGGGTCGGCGCGCGGTCGCGGTGTACTCGCGGCCCGAGGAGGGCGCCCCCGACGACGACGAGGCGTGGACGTGCCACGCCACCGGTGTGCTGTCCGCGGACCCCGCCCCGCCCGCCGCGCCGGCCGCACCTGCGGGTGAGGGGCTGGTGTGGCCGCCGGAGGGTGCGCGGGCGGTGGATGTGGGCGGTCTGTACGGGGCGTTGGCGGGGGCCGGCTATGAGTACGGGCCGGTGTTCCAGGGGGTGGGCGCGGTGTGGCGCCGGGGTGCGGAGGTGTTCGCCGAGGTCGCTCTGGGGGAGGGGGAGCGGGAGGCGGTGGCGGGGTTCGGGGTGCATCCGGCGTTGCTGGACGCGTCGCTGCATGCCGGGCTGCTGCCGGCGGGAGAGGCGGCGGGGGAGGGCGCGGGCGGGCCGCGGCTGCCGTTCGTGTGGTCGGGTGTGCGTCTGCACGCGACGGGTGCGGCGGCGGTGCGGGTGCGGATCGTGCCGGCCGGCGAGAACGGGCTGGGCCTGGAGCTGTTCGACGAGGCCGGGCGTCCGGTCGCCTCCGTCGCCTCGCTCGCCCTGCGCGAGATCCCCGCGGAGCGGCTGCGGGCCGCGGCCGGCGACGACCTCGCCTCGCCCTACGTGGTCGACTGGAGCGAGCAGCCGCTGCCCGAGAAGGCCCGGCCGGGCGGCATCGCCGTGCTGGGCCCGGCCGGCGGCACGGCCGGCTTCCTCGCGGACAGCCTCGGCGTCCCCCGGCACGCGGACGTCGACGCCCTCCTGGCCGGCCTGCGGCAGGGCGCCGAACCGCCCTCCACGGTGCTGCTCGCGGCCGGTGACGGCACGGGCGCCACACCCCTGGCGCGCGTCCACAGCGCGACGCGGCACACGCTTGCGGAGATGCAGCGCTGGCTCGGCAGCCAGGAGCTCGCACCGGCCCGGCTGACCGTCGTCACCCGCGGCGCGGTGGCGACCGGTGACGGCGAGGACGTCACCGACCTGGCGGGCGCCGCCCTGTGGGGTCTGGTGCGCACCGCGCAGCGGGAGGAACCCGACCGGTTCACGCTCGTCGACCTCGACGAGCGCCCCCGCCCGGCCGGCGACCTGGCCCGGGCGCTGACCGCCGACGCCGAACCCCAGTACGCGGTGCGCGGCGCCACCGCCCGCGTGCCCAGACTGGTCAAAGCACCGGCACCGGCACCGGCATCAGTGCCGGCACCGGCACCGGCACCGGCATCAGTGCCGGCGTCGGTGTCCGGCCGGGCGTCCCGCCCGCTCGACCCGCACGGCACGGTGCTGGTCACCGGGGGCACGGGGACGCTGGGCGCGGTGTTCGCGCGGCATCTGGTGGTGGCGTACGGGGTGCGTCATCTGGTGCTGGTGAGCCGTCGGGGCGGGCAGGCGGAGGGGGTGGCCGGCCTCGTCGAGGAGCTGGGCGCGCTGGGTGCGTCGGTGCGGGTGGCGGCGTGTGACGTGGCGGACCGTCAGGCGCTGGCGGGGGTGCTGGCGTCGGTGGAGGCGGAGCATCCGCTGACGGCGGTGGTGCACACGGCCGGGGTGCTGGACGACGGCACGGTGACCGCGTTGACGCCCGAGCGTCTTGAGCGGGTGCTGCGGCCCAAGGCGGACGCGGCCTGGCATCTGCACGAGCTGACCGAGCACATGGACCTCGCCGCGTTCGTCCTGTTCTCCTCCGTCACCGCCACGCTCGGCAACCCGGGCCAGGCCAACTACACCGCCGCCAACGGCTTCCTCGACGGGCTCGCCCAGCACCGCCACGCCCACGGGCTGCCCGCCTGCTCCCTCGCGTTCGGACTGTGGGGCCAGGCCACCGGCCTGACCCGGCACCTCGACGACGCCGACCGCGCCCGGATGACCCGCGGCGGCCTGGCCGCCATGGACACCGAGGACGGGCTCGCCCTGTTCGACGCGTCGTGGGCGGCCGGCCGGCCGCTCGCCGTCCCGGCCCGCCTGGACACCGACGCCCTGCGCGCCGACGCGGCACAAGGACGCCTGCCCGCGCTGCTGCGCACGCTGATCCGGGTGCCGGCCCGCAGGAGCGCCCCGGCCGGCGGCGCGTCGTCCGAGGGGGCCTGGGCGCAGCGCATCGCCCGCCTGGCGATCGGCGAACGCGCGGGCGCCGTCGCCGCGTTCGTGCGCACCCATGTCGCCACCGTCCTGGGGCTCGAGGGGCCCGGCGCCATCGACGACCGGCGGGCCCTGAAGACCTACGGATTCGACTCGCTCGCCTCGGTCGAACTGCGCAACCGGCTGGCCTCGGCCACCGGCCTGACGCTGCCCGCCACCCTGGTCTTCGACTTCCCCACCCCGCAGGCCGTGGCCGGCTATCTGCTGGAGCGGGTCGCGGGCGAGGACACCGCCACCGCCCACACCGCCGCGGCGGCGGCCGTGCCGGTGCGGGTGCGGGCCGCGGACGACGACCCGATCGCCATCGTCTCGATGAGCTGCCGCTACCCCGGCGGCGTCACCTCGCCGCAGGAGCTGTGGCGGCTGGTCGCCGACGGCGTGGACGCGGTGGGGGAGTTCCCCGCCTCACGCGGCTGGGACGAGGCCGAACTGTACGACCCGGACCCCGACGCGGCCGGCAAGACGTACTGCCGCCGCGGCGGGTTCCTGCACGGCGCCGAGGACTTCGACGCCGAGTTCTTCGGGATCAGCCCGCGCGAGGCCCTGGCCACCGACCCGCAGCAGCGGCTGCTGCTGGAGACGGCGTGGGAGGCGTTCGAGCGGGCCGGGATCGACCCCGCGACCCTGCGCGGCAGCCGGACCGGCGTGTTCGCCGGCGTCATGTACAACGACTACGCCTCCCGGCTGCAGCCGGCGCCCGCCGGGTACGAGGGGTACCTCGGCAACGGCAGCATGGGCAGCGTCGCCTCCGGCCGCGTGTCGTACACGTTCGGTCTCGAGGGCCCCGCTCTCACCGTGGACACCGCGTGCTCCTCGTCGCTGGTGGCGCTCCATCTGGCGGCGCGGGCGCTGCGCGAGGGCGAGTGCACCCTCGCGCTGGCGGGCGGCGTCGCCCTGATGGCGACGCCCACCACGTTCGTGGAGTTCAGCCGGCAGCGGGCGCTGTCGCCCGACGGGCGCTGCAAGGCGTTCTCCGCGTCGTCCGACGGCACCGGCTGGGCGGAGGGCGTCGGCCTCATCCTGCTGGAACGCCTCTCGGACGCCCGCCGCAACGGGCACCGGGTGCTGGCCGTGATCCGCGGCAGCGCCGTCAACCAGGACGGCGCGTCCAACGGCCTGACCGCCCCCAACGGGCCCGCCCAGCAGCGCGTCATCCGCCAGGCCCTCGCCGACGCCGGCCTGACGGGCGCGGACGTCGACGCGGTCGAGGCGCACGGCACCGGCACCACCCTCGGCGACCCGATCGAGGCGCAGGCCCTGCTGGCCACCTACGGGCGCGAGCACACGCGTGAGGAGCCTTTGTGGCTGGGCTCGCTGAAGTCCAACATCGGCCACGCGCAGGCGGCCGCCGGGGTCGGCGGCGTCATCAAGATGGTGATGGCCATGCGCCACGAGAGGCTGCCGCGCACGCTGCACGTCGACGAGCCGACCCCGCACGTGGACTGGTCCGGCGGCACGATGGCGCTGCTCACCGAGGAACAGCCCTGGCCCGAGCGGGCGGGCCGGCCGCGGCGCGCGGCGGTCTCCTCGTTCGGCATCAGCGGCACCAACGCCCACCTCGTCCTCGAGCACACCCCCGACCCCACCCCCACCGGCCCCGGCACCGGGCCCGGTGTGTCCACCGCCACGGGCTCCGTCACCGCCGCCGGCGCGGAGCCCGCCGCCGGCTCCGGTGCGGGGCTGCTGGCGTGGGCGCTGTCCGCGCCCACCCGTGAAGGGCTGCAGGCCCAGGCCGCGCGTCTGCTGGCCCACCTGGACGGTGAGGGCGAGCCGCCCCGCGCGCAGGACCTGGCGCTGTCCCTGGCCACCACCCGCGCCCGTCTCGCCCACCGTGCCGTCGCGCTGGGCGCCGGCCACGGGGAACTCGTCGCCGCGCTGGCGGCGGCCGCCCGCGGCCAGGACACCCCCGACGTGGTCCTCGGCGCCGAGTCCGGCGGGGGCCGCACCGCCGTGATGTTCACCGGGCAGGGCAGCCAGCGTCCCGGCATGGGACGCGAACTGTACGCGGCGTTCCCGGTGTTCGCGCAGGCCTTCGACGCGGCCTGCGCCCGCCTCGACGCCGGGCTCGGCCGCTCGCTCAAGGAGCTGGTGTTCGCCGCGCCCGACAGCGCCGAAGCCGATCTGCTGGACCGCACCGAGTTCACCCAGGCCGCCCTGTTCGCCGTGCAGAGCGCGATGTACCGGCTGGCCGAGCACTTCGGGCTCGCCCCCGCCGCGCTGATCGGCCACTCCGTGGGCGAGGTGAGCGCCGCGCACGCCGCCGGCGTGCTGACGCTGGACGACGCGTGCACGCTGGTGGTGGCGCGGGGCCGGCTGATGCAGGCGGCCCGCGAGGGCGGCGCGATGATCGCGATCGGGGCCCGCGAGACCGACGTGGCCGCCCGCCTCGCCCGGCACGCCGGCCGGGTGGAGATCGCCGCGGTCAACGGGCCCCACGCCGTGGTGATCTCGGGCGACGCCGACGCCGCGGAGGAGGTCGCCGGACACTTCCGCGCCCAGGGCGCCAAGGCCCGCCGCCTCACCGTCTCGCACGCCTTCCACTCGCCCCACATGGACGGCGTCCTCGACGAGTTCGAGCGCATCGCCGGCGCCCTCGCCTTCCACGAGCCGCGCATCCCGCTCGTCTCCAACGTCACCGGACGCATCGCCGGGCCCGGCGAGCTGACCGACCCCGGCTACTGGGCGCGCCACATCCGCGCCGCGGTCCGCTTCGACGACGGCGTGCGCACCCTGCACCGAGAAGGCATCACCACCTACCTCGAACTGGGCCCCCACCCCGTGCTCACCGCGATGGTCCGCGACGCCCTCGAAGACGCCGGCCAGGCCCCCGCGGCGGCCGCCGCCCTGCGCGCCGGCCGCCCGGAGGAGCACACCTTCCTCACCGCGCTCGCCGTCGCCGACACCCACGGCGCCCCCGTCGACTGGACGGCGCTGCTCGCCGGGCGCCGCGCCCGCGTCGTCGACCTGCCCACCTACGCCTTCCAGCGCAGCCGCTACTGGCTGCCGACACCGCACGCGCCCCGCGACGTCGCGGGCGTGGGCCAGGACGCGCCCGGCCACCCGCTGCTCGGCGCCCTCGTCGAACTCGCGGACGGCGAGGGGCTGGTGTTCACCGGCCGCCTCGCCCTGGCCGACCACCCCTGGCTCGGCGACCACGTCGTCGCGGGCGCCGTGGTGCTGCCCGGCGCGGCCCTGGCCGACCTGGCCGTCCGGGCGGGCGACCAGGCCGGCTGCACCACGGTCGACGACCTCACCCTGGAAACCCCCCTGGTGCTGCCCGAGCACGGCGCACTGCGCCTGCAGGTCACCGTCGGCGACCCCGACGACGCGGGCCGCCGCCCGTTCGCCGTCCACACCCGCGCCGACACCGCGCCGGGCGGCGACGGCGCGCCCTGGACCCGGCACGCCACCGGACTGCTCGGCACCGACCACACCGCCCCGCCCGCCGCCGGGGACGGGGCCTGGCCCCCGCCCGCAGCGGCAGCCCTCGACCTGCCGGCGCTCCACGAGCGCCTGGAGAGCGCCGGGCTCTTCTACGGGCCCGCCTTCCAGGGCGTGCACGCCGCCTGGCGCCTCGGCGAGGAGATCTACCTCGACGTCCGGCTGCCGGACGCCGAGGCCGCCGACGCCCACCGCTTCGGCATCCACCCCGCACTCCTGGACGCCGCGCTGCGCCCGCTGGCACTCGGCGGCCAGGAACAGCGGCCACACGACGCCGTCCCCGGCACGGGAGGCGACCGCATCCACATCCCGTTCCTGTGGAGCGGCGTCACGCTGTACGCGAGCGGCGCCCGCGCCGTCCGGGTCCGCATCGCCCCGGCGCAGGCCGAAGGCGCCGTCCGCCTCGACATCACCGGCCCCGACGGCGCGCCGGTGGCCCGCGTCGACGCGCTGACCGTGCGGGCGCTGCCCGCCGGGCGCCTCACCGGCCGCGGCGCGGACGGCGGCGCGGACGGCGGCCTGCTGCAGGTGCACTGGAGCGAACTCGCCGACCTGGGCGCGGCGCCCGCCGGCCCCGCCCCCGCCGAGCGGTGGGCCGTCCTCGAAGGCCGCTGCGCGGCGCGGACGGCCGCCCTCCTGCACGCCGACGGCGCGGGCCCCGCCCCGCTGCGGGAGCCCGCGCCCGCAGGCGGCGCCGCACCCGGCGTCCTGGTCGCCGACGCCGTCACCGCCACCGCCACCGCCGGCGCCGCGACGCCGCCCGACGCCGCCCGCGCCGCGCTCGCCGACGCCCTCGCGCTGCTGCAGACCTGGCTCGCCGAGGAGGCCTGGGCCGACAGCAGACTCGTCCTGCTGACGCAGGGCGCCTGCGCGGCGAAGCCCGGCGAGACGGCCGACCCGGTCGCCGCCGCCGTCAGCGCACTCGTGCGCACCGCCCAGTCCGAGAACCCCGGCCGCATCGTCCTGCTCGACCTGGACGGCAGCGAGGCCTCCGCGCGCGCCGTGCCCGCCGCCGTGACCCGGGCCCTGGCGGGGGACGAGCCGCACCTCGCACTGCGCGAGGCCGTGGCCTACGCACCCCGGCTGACGGCCGCCGCGACGGCCGACGACACAAGCCCGCCGCGCCCCATCGACCCCGACGGCACGGTCCTGGTCACCGGCGCCACCGGCTTCCTCGGCCACCTCATCGCCCGCCACCTCGTCACCGCACACGGCGTACGGCATCTGCTGCTGGTCAGCAGGCGCGGAGCCGACGCACCCGGAGCGCCCGAACTGGGCGCCGCACTGACCCAGCTGGGCGCCACCGCCCGCTTCGCCGCCTGCGACGTGGCCGACCGCGCCGCCGTGCAGCGGCTGCTGGCCGACGTCGGCCCCGCACACCCGCTGACGGCCCTCGTGCACACCGCCGGCGTCCTCGACGACGGCGTCCTGACCGCCCTGACGCCCGAGCGCATCGACACCGTGCTGCGGCCCAAGGCCGACGCCGCATGGCACCTGCACGAACTGACCCGCGACCTCGACCTGTCGGCGTTCGTGCTGTTCTCCTCGATCGCCGCACCCCTGGGCACCCCCGGCCAGGCCAACTACGCGGCGGCCAACGCCTTCCTCGACGCCCTCGCCCTGCACCGGCACGCCGCCGGACTGCCCGCCCAGTCACTGGGCTGGGGCCTGTGGGGCGACGACGCGGGCATGGCCCAGGAACTCGCCGAAGCCGACCTGGCCCGCCTCGCCCGCACCGGCATCGCCGCGATGTCCGGCGCCGACGGGCTCGCCCTGTGGGACGCCGCCCTGCGCACCCCGCACGCCCAGCTCACACCGGCCCGCCTCGACGCGGGCGCCCTGCGCGCCCAGGCCGCCGCCGGCCGGCTGCCCGCACTGCTGCGCGCCCTGGTGCGCACCCCGCCGCGCCGCGCCGGCGCAGCCTTCGGCGGCCCGCCCGCCGGCGAGCGGCCGCTGCCCGAGCGGCTGGCGCCGATGACGCCCGAGGAACGCCAGAAGACCGTCCTGCACCTGGTGCGCACCGAAGTCGCGGGCGTCCTCGGCCACGCCGACGCCCGCCGCCTCGAAGACGAGCGCAGCTTCCAGGAACTCGGGTTCGACTCGCTCACCGCGGTCGAGCTGCGCGACCGGCTCACCGCCGCGACCGGCCTGCGGCTGTCCGCCACCCTCCCCTTCGACCACCCCACGGCCACCGCCCTCGCCGCGGAGCTGCTGGGCCGCCTCGCCCCCGCAGACGCCGCGCCGCCCGCCCCGCTGACCGAGGCCCTCGACCGCCTCGAGACGGCACTGGCCCAGGCCGCCGCCGACGGCGGCGCAGACCACGACCGCGACGGTGTCGGCGGCCGGCTCGGCGAACTGCTGCGCCGCTGGCACAGCGGGCACCGGCCGCCCGCCGCGGACGGCGACGACCTCCGGTCGGCCACCGACGACGAACTCTTCTCGGCGCTCGACGACGAGTTGGGGCTCGCGGACGCCGAATGAACCCCAGAAAGCGGGTCATTGACAAGTTTGGGTCAGTGTCCCGAAAATTTAGTGAGCCACTCAGGTGGACGGACAAGGAGCATCGGTGAGGAAACTGCGCGGGAATCCGTGGGCAGTCCTGGTGACCATGGGGCTCGGGTTCTTCATGACCCTGCTCGACCTGACCATCGTGAACATCGCGATCCCCGACATGATGGACCGGCTCGGCTCGTCCCTCGACCAGGCCCTGTGGGTCGTCAGCGCGTACGCCCTCGTGCTCGCCGTCACCCTGATCACCTTCGGCCGGCTCGGCGACCTGCGCGGACCGCGGACCCTGTTCATCGCGGGCGTCACGCTCTTCACGCTGGCCAGCATCGCCTGCGGCCTCGCGGGCACCCCCGGCCTGCTCATCGCCACCCGCGCGGTGCAGGGACTCGGCGCGGCCATGATGGTGCCGCAGACCATGGTGCTGATCATGGCGGTGTTCCCGGCCGAACGGCGCGGCACCGCCATGGGCGTGTGGGGCTCGATCGCCGGCGTCGCGACCCTGTCCGGCCCGACCCTGGGCGGATTCCTGGTCAGCACGGTCGGCTGGCGCTGGATCTTCTTCATCAACGTGCCGATCGGCGTCGCCGTCGTCGTGCTGACCCTCCTGCTGGTGCCCGACATCAGGCCCGCCCGCGCCCACCGGTTCGACCTTCCCGGCGTCCTCGTCGCCACCGCCGCACTGTTCTGCCTCGCCTTCGGCCTCCAGGAGGGCGAGCGCTACCACTGGAACGCGGGCATCGTCGCCCTCATCGCCGGCGGCCTGGCCCTCGTCGCGGTGTTCGTCCTGCACCAGCGGCGCCGGCAGAACGACGAGCCGCTGGTGCCGTTCGCGCTGTTCCGCGACCGCAACTTCACCGTGATGACCACGATCGTCGCCCTGATCTCCATGGCCCTGCTCGGCCTGGTGCTGCCGATGAACATCTATCTGCAGTCCGTGCTCGGCATGAGCGCCGTCCAGGCCGGCCTCACCCTCGCGCCGTCCCCGATCCTGTCGATGACCACCGCGCCCTTCGCGGGCCGGCTCTCGGACCGCATCGGCGGCAAGAACGTCCTGCTCTTCGGCCTCGTCATCTACGGCACGGGCATCTGCCTCGTACTGCTGCTCGCCGGCGCCGACAGCTCCTGGTACACCTTCACCCTGCCGATGGCCGTGGTCGGCCTGGGCACCGGCTGCCTGCTCGCGCCGATGTCGAGCGAGGCGATGCGCAACGTGCCGCCGCAGCTGGCCGGCGCGGCCTCGGGCCTCAACAACACGATCCGGCAGATCGGTTCGGTCCTCGGCGCCTCCGTCGTGGGCGCCGTGCTGCAGAGCCGGCTCACCGCGAACCTGCACTCCCAGGCGCAGGCCCGCGCCGCCGAACTGCCCCCGGCCTCCCGCGACGGCTTCGTCGGCGCCTTCTCGCACGGCGACACCCCCGACGCCGGCGCACTCCAGGCGCTCGCCGCCGACCTGCCCGCGCAGAGCGCGGACCGCCTCGGCAAGCTGGCCGGCGAGGTCTACGACCAGGGATTCGTGGCCACCATGCACGCCTCGCTCGTCCTGCCGCTCAGCGCCGTCGCCGTCGCCGCGGTGCTGTGCACGCTCGCCCACAACCATCTGAGCCGCAAGACGGCCGCCGCCCCGGCGCCCGTCACGACGGAGCCGGAGCCCAGCCGCTGACGCCCCGCCGGCCGTAGCCGCCCCACCCGCCCGCCCCCGATCCCCGGCTCCCGCGGACATCCCCCGCCGCGGGAGCCGGAACGCCACAGGGCGCGGTGTCCGAGAAGGACACCGCGCCCTGCAGCATGCGGGGGAGGAGGGACGGGACCCGCCCTCCCCACCCCTCGCCGCCCCCGAGCCGGCAAACACCGTCACCACCCCGCCGCCCGCCGCCCGCCCGGGGCCGGGGAACCCGGACGCGCCGCCCGCCCACCGCAACACGCGCCGCCCGGCGGCATGCGACCACACCACCCGCCCCGCAGCCTGCCGTCCGCCCGGGCGCCCGAACCGGCTCCCGGCCACCGCACAGGCGCCGGCCGGCGGCACACGAGCAGACCGCCGTCCGGCCGCCGGCCCGCTGCACGCCCGGCCGTCCGGCGTACGCCCGCCGCCCGCTGCCCGCTCTCCCGGCCGTCCGGCACCCGCCCGGCTGCTTCGGCACCCGCCCGGCTGTCCGGCATCCGCCGCGCCGTCCGGGGCACGCCGCGCCGTCCGGGGCACGCCGCGCCGTCCGGGGCACGCCGCGTCGGGCGGCGTCTGCGTCGCTGTCCGGGGAGGCCGTGCGCCGGGGCCGTGCGCCCGACGCCGCGGCGCCCGCCCCCCTTCTTTCCCGGGGCGGGCGGGGCAGGTTCAGCGGCCGGCGTTCACCAGCGCACGTGCAGCGCCGACAGGCCGCCGGTCAGTGTGTTGTCCCGGAACTGCAGCTCGTCCAGGCCGGTGGCGAGCTGCAGGCCGGGGAAGCGCTCGAACAGCGTGGAGAACACGATCTGCAGCTCCAGACGGGCCAGCCCCGAGCCGAGGCAGAACCGCGGACCGTGCCCGAAGGCGAGGTGCTGGGTGCTGTCGCGGGTGATGTCGAAGGAGTTCGGGTCGGAGAAGATGTCCGGGTCGCGGTTGGTCGCCGTGAACGCCAGCAGCACCAGATCGCCCTCGGGAATGGTCAGGTCGCCCACCTGGATGTCCTCGTGCGCGTACCGCGGCAGCACGTCCTGGGTGGACGGGGCGGCCATCCGCAGGATCTCCTCGACCGCGCACTGGACGTGCCCCTGCGGGTCGGCCTGCAGCTTGGCCCGCTGCTCGGGGTGGGTGAGCAGCAGCAGCGTGCCCAGGTCGAGCCGGGTCACGGTCGTCTCGTGGCCCGCGAAGAGAATGCCGGAGGCCATCCGCGCGATCTCCGCGTCCTCCAGGCCCTCCCGCTCCTGCGCCGCGACGAGGTCGGAGAAGACGTCCTCCGCGGGGTCGCGCCGCTTCACCTCGACCAGGCGAAGCATGTAGTCGTTCAGCTCCGCCCAGGCCGCCTTCGCCGCGTCCACGTCGTCCAGGCTGGTCGAGCCCGCCGACAGCCTGCGGAACTCCTCGCGGTCCTCGCCGGGCACCCCGAGCAGCTGGCAGATCACCAGGACCGGCAGCGGGAACGACAGCGCCTCATGGAAGTTGCCCGGGTTCGGGCCCGCCTCGAGCCCGTCGAACAGCTGCCCCACGAGCTCCTCGACACCGGTCTTCAGATGCGCGACACGGCGGGCGGAGAACGCCGGCGAGAGCAGCCGCCGAAAGCGGGTGCGGGTGGGCACCTCGTCCTCGGGCTTGCCGAGCGGGCCGGTCAGCACGGCGGCGTTGGCGACCCGCGCGGCCCGCTCCGGATGCGCGTGCGAGCGGCCCAGACGCGGGTCGTTGAGCAGCTGCTTCACCTCGCCGTAGCGGGTGACCAGCCACGCCTCGTCCCCCGCGGACGTGCCGACCCGCACCACCGGAGACTGCGAGCGCAGCGCGCGGAACTTCGGTGCGATGCCGTTGACGTCCTGCGGGTCACGCGGGAAGGGCAGTCGGGCGAGGTCTTGAGCCTGGGTCACGGTCGTGCTCCTCGGGTCAGCGGAATCAAAGGACGGGCGCTCCCGGGAGCGACGCTAGGCAGCGCGGCTAAAGGTGTCTTAAACCGCCTTCCGCACGAACCGGGACCCCGCCCGCCCCCTTGGGGCGCCGGCCTCACCGCTCCAGCGAGGGCGCCATCAACTCCAGCGTGCGGTCGAAGAGATCGCCGATGTCCGGCTCGCCGTCACGCTCCACCCAGTAACGCAGCGTCTCGGTGACCGCCCCGCCGACGGCCGCCGCCAGCACCCGCATCTCGTAACCGTCCGGATCGGCGCCGGACGGCCCGGCCAGCAGGCCGGCCAGCTCACGCAGACCCTCCTGCGTGCGCTGCGCGTTGAGCGCCCGCAGCTCGGGCGTGTCGTTGATCATCCGCAGCCGGGCCAGCAGCGCCCCGCGGTCCCCCTCGAGGGCGCCGCTGCGCTGGATGCCGCGCAGCACCGCCCGCAGCCCCTCCACCACCGACACGCCCGCCGGCAGCTCCGACACGAAATGCAAGGACCGCTCCCGGCCCCCGCCCAGCCCCCCGCCCAGCCCCTCGCCCAGCCCCTCGCCCTGTCCCCGCTCATGGATCCCGGAGAGGATCACCTCTTCCTTCGACGGGTAGTAGCGGTAGAACGTCGTGGTCGAGATCTCCGCCGCCGCGGCGATCTGCTCGACCGTCGTCTCCCGGTACCCGCGCTCCGTGAACAGACGCAGCGTCTCTCGCTGGATCGCCTGCTTGACCTTGACTTTCTTCATCTCCCGAAGCCCCACGCCGGTCATGATGCCATCCGCCCGCACGCCTCCCAAGCGCCGCGAAAGGGGTGCGCAAGGCCCTCCTGCGACCGTGACCCGACCTTCACTGGGGTGGAAGCGGTACTTGAACGCCCGCTTGACCTGCTGCGTCACGCCTCACGCTGTATCAACTCCCCTGTGAGCAGCGCCTGTCGGTCCGTGGGTCAGTGGACGCCGGTCCGCTCCGGCGGCCAACCGGCTTTCCCTGCCCTGCTCCGCAGGAGCTTCGTTTTTCTCCCCCGCAAGCGGGAGGTACCCCCACCCCTGCCTGAAGGCAGGGGCATCCACGAAGGAGAGACCCGATGAAAGCGGACAACGTCTACCTGGCCGGCATCGGCACGTGCATCCCCGAGCGGGTCACGATCGACGAGGCCGTCGAGCGGGGGTGGTACGACGCCGCCCTGCGCGAGTCCAGCGGCATGATCTCGGTGGCCGTCGCCGGTGACACGCCCGCCCCCGACATGGCCGTCAGCGCCGCCCGCGACGCACTCAAACGCTCCGGGCACGACCCCGGCGACATCGACGCGCTCATCCACACGCCCGTCTTCCACCAGGGCCCCGACATCTGGTCGGCCCCCCACTACATCCTCCACCACACCGTCGACCGGCCCGTCCCGGCACTCGAACTGCGCCAGGGCTGCCTGGGCATGCTCACCTCGCTGCGCTTCGCCGCCGACCTGCTGCGCGCCGAACCGGACTCCACCGCCGTCCTGGTCACCGCGGGCGACAACTTCTCCACACCGAACGTGGACCGCTGGTCCGTCAGCGACAACTACGTCCTGGGCGACGGCGGTTCGGCCGTCGTGGTCTCCAAACGCGGCGGCTTCGCCCGGCTGCTGTCCGTGGGCTCCGTGTCCATCCCGGAGGCGGAGCTGCTGCACCGCGGCGGCGACCCGCTCTTCCCGCCGAGCGCCACCCTCGGCAAGCCCCTCGACCTCGACGCCCGCGTCGACCACCTGCGCCGGCAGTGGGCCCAGGGCGTCGTCCCGCCCCTCTTCCACCTCGGCGACGTCGTCAACGAGGCCGTCGACGCCGTCCTCGCCGAGGCCGGCCTGACCATGGACGACATCACCAGGGTCGCCCACAGCGCAGTGGCCCGCGACCAGGTCACGAACGGGTTCCTCGACCCGCTGGGCATCGACGAGACGCGCGGCACCTGGGAGGTCAACCGCCGCACCGGGCACTGCGGCGGCACCGACCAGATCGTCGGCCTCGACCACCTGCTCTCCACGGGCCGCCTGCGTCCCGGCGACCACGTCCTGCTGCTCGCCGCGGCCGTGGGCATGGAAGTCGGCGCGGCCGTCCTGGAAATCACCGAGATCCCCTAAAGCCCGCACGAGGAGAGAGACCTGCCATGAGCCGACCCGTCACCGACGACACCGCCACCGTGCCGGCCGCGCCCGCGGCCCCCACCGCCGACGAGATCAGGGACGCCGTCGCCCGGACCGTCGGCGTGGCCGCCGAGGCCATAGCCGACGACACCAACCTCGTCGCCGTCGGCCTGAAGTCCCTGCACATGATGCAGCTCATCAACGGCTGGCGGCGCGCCGGCCACCGCGTCGCCCTCAAGGACCTCGCCGCCGACCCCACCGTGGGCGGCTGGTCCCGGCTGCTGAGCTGACAGATCCGCACCCGCACACCGGGGGCCGGGGCGATCCGCCCCGGCCCCCGTCCGCCGTCTCAGACGCGGCCCGCCCTCACCCGCGCGCCCCGAACCACTGCCGCAGCGCGTCCACGAGCGCCGGATCGCCCAGCGCGCCCAGCCACGCCACATGCCCGTCCGGCCGCAGCAGCACCGCCTCGGCGGCGATGTCCGCCGTCGCCCGCGCCACGGCCACCTCCACCCGGTCCGACCACGGCGCCACCACCGTCCGCGCGGCGCCCCGCCCCGCGGACATGTCGAGCAGCAGACCCCGCCCCCCGTGCTGCAGCCGGGCCACACTGCTGGGCCCGCCGGGCGTCGCAAGCTCCACGTGCGGCAGCCGGCGACCGAGCGGCCCCGGCGCGTCCTCGTGCGCGTAACTGACATCCACCCCCGTCGACAGCTCCAGCAGATACCGGTTGACGTCGGGGAAACGCAGCAGCGTCGTCACCAGCTCCCGCACCGGCGCCACCCGCCGCACCGGATGGATCAGAGCCAGCTGGGTGTCGGTGGCCGACGCCGCACGCACCGCCGCCGGACGGCGCTCGGCGGTATACGTGTCCAGCAGATCCGGCGGAGCCCAGCCCAGCAGATCACCCGCGAGCTTCCAGCCGAGGTTCACCGCGTCCTGCAGACACAGATTGATGCGCAGGCCCGCCAGCGGATAGAACGTGTGCGCCGCGTCGCCGACCAGGAACACCCGCTCGTCCTGGAAACGCTCCGCCACCCGCGAAGGCCCCCCGTACCGGCGGATCCAGCGCACCGGCACATCGGGGAACGGCCGCTCGTTGAGCCGCTCGACACTCGCCCGCAGCTCCCGGGCCGTCGGCGGCACCGAAGGCCCCGGCAGCTCGGTGTCGAACTCGGCGGTGATCACACGCGTCACCCCCGGCTCCACCGGCACCGACGAATACAGTCCGCCCGCCGGGCAGAACCGCGCCCCGCGGTGCACCTCCTCCAGAGCGGCGAAGTCGGTCTCCACATCGGCGACCAGACCGCAGTTCGCCTGACTGGAACCGGGAAAACGGATGCCCGCCAGCTCACGCACCCGGCTGTCCTCCCCGTCCGCGCCCACCAGATAACTGCCGCGCAGCCGGGACTCCGCACCACCGTGGCGCACGGTGACCGTGACCCCCGCGTCGTCCTGCTCGTAGCCGACCAGCTCACGGCCCGACAGCAGATCCGCACCCCCCTTCACGGCCCGCTGCTCCAGCTCGCGCTCCAGATACTCCTGGCCCAGCAGCAGCGCGGGCAGATGACGGCCCTCCAACGGGGCGCTGTCCAGCCACAGCAGCGAGAAGTGCGTGCCCTGGGACGGCGCGGTGTGCTCCCACAGACCGTCCAGCAGACCCCGCTGGTCCAGGAGTTCGGCCGCTGTCGTGTTCAGGGCCTGGCCCACGGACCGGCCGCCCTCGCGCGCCGTGTGGCGCTCCAGCACGATCGTGTCGATGCCCCACAGCCCCAGCTCGTGGGCGAGCATGAGGCCGGCGGGCCCGCCGCCCGAGATGATGACGGGATCGGACATAACCTGTTCCTAAGGGTCGGGCGGTCCAGGGGACCGGCGTACGGCGTGGTCGGAGAAGGACAGGCCCGCGATCGGGGGCCGCGTGCCCGGGGGGCGCGTGCCCGGAGGCCGCGGCTCAGACGATCCCGAGCTCGTTGTCGATGAGGTCGAAGATCTCGTCGTCGCTCGCCGCCGAGATACGCTCGGCCGCCGACCCCTCGGACCCGGCCGCGTCGAACTGGCCCTCCTCCAGGCGCAGCAGGAAGTCCTGCAGCCGGGCCGCGGCCCTGCCCGCCGACGCAGGCGAGACCACCGCCTCACCCAACGTGCCCTGAAGCGCGTCGAGTTCGGCCAGCAACCGCCCGAACACATCGGCCTGCGGCGGCGCGAGCAGCTCGTCGAGATGCCCCACCAGCGCGGCCGGCGTCGGATGGTCGAAGATCAGCGTCGGCGACAGCCGGCGGCCGGTCGCCGCGCCGAGCCGGTTGCGCAGCTCGACCGCGGACAGCGAGTCGAAACCGAGCGTCTTGAAAGGACGCTCCAGCCCGACACTGTCCGCCGTGGCGTGCCCGAGGACCGCCGCGACGTTCTCGCACACGACCTCCGCCAGCAGCGCCCGCCGCCCCTGCGCGGGCAGCGCCGCGAGCCGGTCGGCGAGCACGTCGCCCCCGCCCCCCGGGCCGCCCGCCCCCCGCGCGGCCCGGACCGCCGACGCCCCCGCCCGCGGCCGCACCAGAGCGGCGAACAGCGGCTCCAGCACACCGGCCGCCGCCCGCTCGGCCAGCACCGCCGGATCGAGCCCCATCGCCACCGACAGCGGCTGACGCAGCCCGAGCGCCGCGTCGAACAGCGCCAGCCCCTCCTGCGGCGTCAGAGCCGTCACCCCCGTACGGGACAGCCGGCTCAGCGCCGTGCCGTCGAGATGCCCCGTCATCCTGCTCGCCTGGTCCCACAGGCCCCAGGCGAGGGAGGTGGCGGGCAGGCCCTGGGTGTGGCGGTGGTGGGCGAGGGCGTCGAGGAAGGTGTTGGCGGCGGCGTAGTTGGCCTGTCCGGGGTTGCCGAGGAGGCCGGCGGCGGAGGAGTAGAGGACGAAGGCGGTGAGGTCGTGGTGGCGGGTGAGGCGGTGCAGGTGCCAGGCGGCGTCGGCTTTGGGCGCCAGGACGGTGTCGAGGCGGTGGGGGGTGAGGGTGTCGACGGTGCCGTCGTCGAGGAGGCCGGCGGTGTGGACGACGGCGGTGAGGGGGTGGCGGGGGTCGACGGTGTCGAGGAGGCGGGCGAGGGCGGCGGGGTCGCCGAGGTCGCAGGCGGTGAGGGTGACGGTGGCGCCGAGCCGGGTGAGGTCGTCGGTGAGCTGGGCGGCGCCGGGTGCGTCGCCTCCGGTGCGGCTGGTGAGGTTCAGGTGGCGGATGCGGTGGTGGGTGACGAGGTGGCGGGCCAGCAGGCCGCCGAGGGCGCCGGTGGCTCCGGTGATCAGGACGGTGCCCTCGACGTCCAGCGCACGCGGCAGCGTCAGCAGCGTCTTGCCCGTGTGCTGGGCCTGACTGAGATACCGCAGCGCGTCGACGGCATGGCTGACGTCCCACGCGGTGATCGGCGGCGGCGTCAGCGCCCCGGCCTCGAACAGCGCCACCAGCTCGGCCCATATCGCCTGGATCCGCCCCGGCTCCGCCTCCATCAGGTCGAACGCCCGGTAGGCCACGCCCGGATGCTCGGCCGCGACCTGCCCGGCATCCCTGATGTCGGTCTTGCCGATCTCCAGGAAGCGGCCGCCGCGGGGCAGCAGGCGCAGGGAGGCGTCGACGAACTCCTTGGCGAGGCAGTCCAGGACGACGTCCACGCCGTGGCCGCCGGTGGCGGCGAGGAAGCCCTGCTCGAAGCCGGTGGTGCGGGAGTCGGCGAGGTGGGCGTCGTCCAGGCCCAGGCCGCGCAGCGCGTCCCACTTGCCCAGGCCGGCGGTGCCGTACACCTCGGCGCCCAGGTGCCGGGCTATCTGCAGGGCGGCCATGCCCACACCGCCGGCCGCCGAATGCACCAGCAGCCGCTCACCGCGCCGCAGCCCCGCCAGATCCACCAGACCGTAGTACGCCGTGAGATACACCACCGGCACGACAGCGGCCTGCTGGAACGTCAGCCCCCGCGGGATCCGCGCCGCCCACCGGTGATCGGTGACAGCGACCGGAGCGAGCCCGCCGGACGGGAACAGACCCATCACCCGGTCGCCCGGCGAGAACGCGGTCACCTGCGAGCCCACCTCGACGACCACGCCCGCACCCTCGCCGCCGATCCGGGCGTCGTCCCCCGGATACATGCCCAGGCCCACCATCACGTCCCGGAAGTTCAGACCCCCCGCACGCATCGCGACCCGTATCTCATGACCCTGGAGCGGCCCCTCGCCCTCCGGATGGGGCAGCAGCGCCAGATGGGCGAGCGTCCCCCTGCTGGTCACGTCGAGCCGCCAGGAATCGCAGCCGTCCGGCGGCGTCAGCACACCGGACGCGTCCGCCGCGCGCACCAGCCGCGGCACCTGCACACCCCCGTCGCGGACGGCCGCCTCGCCAAGCCGCCCGGCGAGAGCCTGGACCAGCGCCGCCCCCGTCCCGCACGACCCCGTCCCCGGCGTCACCGGGCCGCCGCCCACGTCGAGCAGCGCGAAACGGCCCGGATGCTCGGTGGCCGCCGACCGCACCAGACCCCACACGGGCGCGGCGGCCAGATCACGGATCTCGGGACCCGGACGCGCCGCGACGGCATCGCGGGTGACCACGACCAACTGCGCGTCCTCGAACCGCTCGTCCGCCAGCCACTCCCGCACCTGAGCCGTCACCCGCCCCAGAACGGCACGCATGGCGTCCAGCACCTCCTCGTCCGCCGGGCCGCCGACACAGGTGACCAGCACGCGCGCCGGAACGCCCGCGCCCTCGTCCACCGCCGCCCGCAGCGCGCCGAGCGTGTCGTAGACCCGGACGGACGCTGCGTCCCCGGCCGCCTCCCGCAGCGCCTCGGCCAGACCCAGCGGATCGGCCCCGACCACCCCCACCGGCCCGAGCGGCTCCGGCTCCCCGGCCACGCCCGCGGGGAGCGGCGTCCACGCCGGCAGATGGAGCCCGGCGGGCGCGGCGGTGGCGGCCCCGGCCGCGGCGAGCTGCTCACGGGTGATCGTCCGGGTGGTGAGTTCCCCGACGGTCAGGACGGGTTGTCCGGTGGGGTCGGTGGCGGTGATGCGGAGGGTGTCGGGGGTGGTTCGGGTGAGGTGGGCGTGGAGGGTGGTGGGGTGGGTGGCGTGGAGGGTGATGTCGTTCCAGGCGAAGGGGATGCGGATCCCGGCGTCGGCGTCGGTGTCTGTGCTGGTGTCGGTGCTGGTGTCGGTGTGTGTGTCGGTGTGGGGGGTGGTGGCGAGGAGGGCGTGGAGGGTGGCGTCGAGGAGTGCGGGGTGGAGGGGGTGGTCGTGGGGGGTGGTGTGCGGGGGGAGGGTGATGCGGGCGTAGTAGTCGTCTGCGTGGTGCCAGAGGTGGGTGAGGCCTTGGAAGGCGGGTCCGTAGGCGTAGCCCTGGGCGGTGAGGCGGGGGTAGAGGCCGGTGAGGTCGACGGGGGTGGCGTGGGCGGGGGGCCAGACAGCGGGCGCGGGTGCGGGTGCGGGTGCGGGTGTGGGGGTGAGGGTGCCGGTGGCGTGGCGGGTCCAGGGAGCGGGGTCGGTGTCCTCTACGCCCTCACCCGCCTCCGGACGGGAATGGACGGACAGCGCCCGCGCCCCCGAGCCGTCCGGCGCCTCGACCGTCACCTGAAGCCGGACCGCGCCCAGGGAGGGCAGGGCCAACGGCGCCTCGAGGACGACGTCCTCCACCGCGCCCAGACCCGTGAGCCGGGCCGCGTGCAGGGCGAGGTCGAGGTAGGCGGTGCCGGGCAGGAGGGTGGTGCCGGCGATGGTGTGGTCGGCGAGCCAGGGCTGGTCGTGGGGGGTGAGGCGGCCGGTGAGGACGAGGTGCCCGGTGTCGGCGAGTTCGACGGCGGCGCCGAGCAGGGGGTGATCGGCGCGGTTCAGGCCGGCGCTCGTCACGTCCGTTCGCGGGACGGCGTGCAGCCAGAAGTCCTCGTGCTGGAAGGCGTAGGTGGGCAGGGCGACACGCCGGCCTGCGCCCAGAAGGGGAGTGAGGTCGGCGCCGATGCCGTGGGCGTGCAGGACGGCCAGCGCCCCCAGGGCGGTACGGGCCTCGTCCTTGTCCTTGCGCAGGACGGCGACCGCGGTGACGTTGCCTGAGCCCGTGGTGCCGCTGCTGCCCTCGGCGCCGGTGTCGGTGCCAGTGTCGGTGCCGGTGTCGAGGGTGTTCTTGACGAGGGCGGTCAGGACGGGGTCGGGGCCGAGTTCGAGGTAGGCGGTGATCCCGCGCGCGTGCAGGGCCTGGACGCCGTCGTGGAAGCGGACCGCCGCCCGGATGTGCCCCGCCCAGTACGCCGGGTCGGTCAGCTCGCCCTCCACCGCTGGGGCGCCGGTGACGTTGGAGATCACCGCGAGCCGCGGCTCACGGAACACGATCCCGGCGACGGCCTCCTCGAACCGGGCGACCGCGGTGTCCATGTGCGGGGAATGGAAGGCGTGCGAGACCGCCAGACGCTTGACGCGCACCCCCTCCTGCCGGAATCGCTCCGCGAGCTCCCCGGCGGCGTCGGCGTCGCCGGAGACGACGACCGCCGAAGGCCCGTTGACCGCCGCCAGCGCCAGCCGCCCCCCGAACGACGCCACCACCGGCGCCACCTGCTCCGCGGGGGCGGCGACGGCGATCATCGCACCGCCCGCCCGGGCGGCCTGCATCAGCCGGCCCCGCACCGCCACCAGCCGGCACGCGTCCGCCAGCGAGAACACCCCCGCCGCATACGCCGCCGCAACCTCGCCGACCGAATGCCCGATCACCGCGTCCGGGCGCACGCCCCACGACGACACCAGAGCGAACAACGCCGACTCCACCGCGAACAGGGCCGCCTGCGTGAACTGGGTTTCCTCCAGCAACGCCGCCTCGGCGCTGCCCTCCTCCGCGAACACGACGTCCTTCAGGGACCGCCCCAGCTCTGCGTCCAGATGCACGCACGCGGCGTCGAAGGCCTGCGCGAACACCGGGAACGCCGCATACAACTCCCTGCCCATCCGGGGGCGCTGGCTGCCCTGCCCGGAGAACATCACCGCAAGCCCGCCCGCGCCGGTGGCGCGGCCCCGCACCACATCCGCGCCGCTCTTGCCGGCCGCCAGCGCGTCCAGGCCCGCCAGGAGCTGTTCACGACCCTCGCCCAGCACCACCGCCCGGTGCTCGAACACCGACCGCGTCACCGCCAGCGACCACCCCACATCCACCGGATCGACCGAGTCGACCGAGCCGACCGAGTCGACCGGGTCGACCGGGTCGCCTTCGCTCTCCCGCACGAACTCCGCCAGTCGTGCGGCCTGTTCGCGCAGCGCGGCAGGCGTCTTCGCGGACAGCGTCCAGGGCACGAGGGCCGTCCGGGCGGGGGTGGTGCGAGGGCTCGCCTCGGAAACGTCGGCATCGGCGGGGGCGGGGGTGTCGGTGTCGGCGGGGGTGTCGGCGGGGCTGAGGGCATCAGCGTCGGCGGTGGGGGTGTCGGTGTCGGTGGGGGCTTGTTCGAGGATGACGTGGGCGTTGGTGCCGGAGATCCCGAACGAGGAGACCGCGGCCCGGCGCGGCCGGCCGGTCAGGGGCCAGGGGCGCTGCTCGGTGAGGAGGGCGACCGCGCCCTCGTTCCAGTCGACGTGGGAGGTGGGCGCGTCGACGTGCAGGGTCTGGGGCAGTATTCCGTGGCGCATCGCCATGACCATCTTGATGACGCTGCCGACGCCGGCGGCGGCCTGGGTGTGGCCGATGTTCGACTTCAGCGAGCCCAGCCACAGGGGTTGTTCGCTGTCGTGGGCCTGGCCGTAGGTGGCGAGGAGGGCCTGGGCCTCGATGGGGTCGCCGAGCTTGGTGCCGGTGCCGTGCGCCTCGACCGCGTCCACGTCGGAGGCGGCGACGCGGGCGTCGGCCAGGGCCTGGCGGATCACCCGCTGCTGGGACGGCCCGTTCGGCGCGGTCAGTCCGTTGGACGCGCCGTCCTGGTTGATCGCGCTGCCCCGGATCACGGCCCACACCGGATGCCCGTTGCGCCGCGCCTCGGACAGCCGCTCCAGCACCAGCCAGCCGACACCCTCCGCCCAGCCGGTGCCGTCCGCGCCGTCCGCGAAGGCCTTGCACCGGCCGTCGGCGGACAGCCCGCGCTGCCGGCTGAACTCCACGAACGTGTTCGGTGTCGCCATGACGGTGACGCCCCCGGCCAGCGCCAGGGAGCATTCGTCCCTGCGCAGCGCCCGGCCCGCCTGGTGCAGGGCGACGAGCGACGACGAGCAGGCGGTGTCCACGGTCACGGCGGGGCCTTCCAGGCCCAGGGTGTAGGCGATCCGGCCGGTGGCGATGCTGCCCAGGCTGCCGTTGACGAGGTAGCCCTCGAAGCTCTCGGGCGCGGGCTTCAGGCGCGACGCGTAGTCGTTGTACATGACGCCCGCGAAGACGCCGGTGTCGCTGCCGCGCAACGTCTGCGGCACGATCCCGGCCCGCTCGAACGCCTCCCACGCCGTCTCCAGCAGCAGCCGCTGCTGCGGATCCATCGCGAGCGCCTCACGCGGACTGATCCCGAAGAACTCCGCGTCGAACCCCGCCGCGTCGTAGAGGAACCCGCCCTGACGCGTCGTCGACTTCCCCACCGCGTCGGGGTCCGGGTCGTACAGGTCCTCCACGTCCCAGCCCCGGCCCGCCGGGAACTCCCCGACCGCGTCGACGCCCCCCGCGACCACATCCCACAGACCCTCCGGCGAGACCACCCCGCCCGGAAAACGACAGGCCATCCCCACGACCGCCAACGGCTCGTGCGCCCGGTCCTCCACATCGGCCAGCCGGCGACGTGCCTGACGCAGGTCGGCCGTCGCGCGCTTGAGGTATTCGCGGAACTTGTCTTCGGTGTTTCCCACGGGGAGGGACCCTTTCGAGGCGGCCTGGGTGACGATCGGGGCGGGCGGCGGTGCGGGACGCGTGGACGCGGGTCACGGGATGCGGGTCACGGGATGCGGATGCGGGACAAGGGGATGCGGGGGACCGGTGCCGGTCAGGGGCCGTCAGGCCTCCTGCACCTCGATGGCGAGCGAGGGGCAGCTGCGGGCCGCCTTACGGGCCTCGGCGTGCAGGCCGGGCTCCGGTTCCGCGTCGAGGAGGACGACGACGCCGTCCTCGTCGCGCTGGTCGAAGACGTCCGGGGCGGTCATGGCGCAGATGCCCGAGGAACAGCACTCTTCTTCGTTGACCGTGATCAGCAGACGGCTCACCACGTCACCTCCAGACGATGAATTCCGAATACCGTCGCATCCTTGAAGGGAATTTCTTCAGGAGGCGACACCAGACGCAGTTTCGGTATGCGCCGGAAAAGCGTGTCGTAGACGATTTCGAGTTCCGCGCGCGCCAGATTCTGGCCGAGGCACGCATGGACGCCGAAACCGAAGGCGACATGACCCGACGTGTTCCGCCCGATGTCCAGCTCGCCGGGATCGGGGAAGACCTGCCCGTCGTGGTTGGCGGCGGCGGCGGAGGCGATGAAGCCCTCGCCGGCGCGGACCGTGACACCGCCGACCTCGATGTCCTCCAGGGCCACCCGGGCGGTCGGGTAGTCGACGATGCTGAAGTAGCGCAGGATCTCCTCGACGGCGCCCGGGGTCAGCGACGGGTCCTCGGTGATCCGGGCGAGCTTCGCCGGCTCGCGCAACAGCGCCGCCACGCCCAGCGAGATCATGTTCGCGGTGGTCTCGTGACCGGCGACGAGCAGCAGCACCGCGAACCCCGTGATCAGCTCGCGGTCGTAGACGCCCGCCTCCCGGTACTTCACGACGAGCCGGCTGACGAGCGCGTCGTCCGGTTCGGTCTCCTTGCTGACGACGAGCTCGCCGAGGAACTCCCGCAGGGCGCCGAACGCGTGCTGCCGGTCGGCCGGGGTGCTGGCCCGGTCGAGCAGGACCTCGGTGTACTTCTGGAAGACGCTCCGGGTGTCGTAGGGCACGCCCAGCAGTTCGCAGATGGCGAGCGAGGGCACCGGCAGCGACAGCTCCTGGACCAGGTCGACGGGCCGGCCGGCGCCGCGCTCCAGGATGCCGGTCACGCACTCGTCGACGATCTCCTGGATACGGGGACGGAGCCTGCGGATCCGGTTCGCCGTGAACTCGCTGGTGACCATGCGGCGGTGCAGCGCGTGATCCGGGGCGTCCATCGAGAGCAGAAAACCCTTCTGCGCGAAGACGCCGATGTCGGCGACCGTCGCGGGAAAGGACGGGTGCGCACGGTTCGAGGACGTCGCCGGGTGGCTCAGCAGGGCCCGCACGTCCTCATGACGCGTCGCCAGCCAGGCCGTCCTGCCGTTCTGCAGAACCACTTCGGACACCGGCTCGGCGGGCCGCAGTCGCGCGTATTCGGCCGGAGGGCTGAACGGGCAGGTGCGAGGAAAAGGAAAAGAAGGCGTTTCGGAGGTATCGGCATCGGGCATGTCGTCGACCTCTCGCTCGAGGTTATGCATTCGCACGGTGCGGCGGAATACGCGCCGGGAGCGTAAGAGTCACGCCTTAACTCCTGCTAAAAGGAGTCCGGCTTTAGGTCGCATTAAGAGCAGGCCAAGCCCCGGCATGAAGTGTTGCGGACCGAACGGGTGGGCGCATGGAGGTCGGGCCGCCGCCCGCCGCACCTGGCCTGGGTAGTCCGAGGGGGATGGCTCTGCATGCCGACGACGGAAGACAAGCTCCGCGAATACCTCAAGCGTGTGACCACGGACCTGCAGCAGACGCGGCGAAAGCTGGCGGATGTGGAGGACCGGGCGCACGAGCCGTTGGCGGTCGTGGGGATGGCCTGTCGTTTTCCGGGCGGGGTGGTCTCGCCGGAGGGTCTGTGGGATGTGGTCGCGGGGGGCGTCGACGCGGTCGGGGAGTTCCCGGCGGGCCGGGGCTGGGACGTGGAGGACCTGTACGACCCGGACCCCGACGCGGTGGGGAAGTCGACGACGCGTCAGGGCGGGTTCCTCTACGACGCGGCGGGGTTCGACGCGGAGTTCTTCGGGATCAGTCCGCGTGAGGCGCTCGCGATGGATCCGCAGCAGCGGCTGCTGCTGGAGACGGCGTGGGAGGCGTTCGAGCGGGCCGGGATCGTGCCGCAGACGTTGCGCGGCAGCGACACCGGCGTCTTCGTCGGCGCCATCCCCCAGGACTACGCCCCCGAGGTCGGCCAGGTCCCCGGCGACGTCGAGGGCTACATCGGCTCCGGCGTCCTGACCAGCGTCGCATCCGGCCGGATCGCCTACACCCTGGGCCTGGAAGGCCCCGCCGTCTCCGTGGACACCGCCTGCTCCGCCTCCCTCGTCGCCCTGCACATGGCGGCCCAGTCCCTGCGCAGGGGCGAGACCTCGCTGGCGCTCGCGGGCGGGGTGACGCTCATGGCCGCGCCGCGCATCTTCGTGGAGTTCAGCCGGCAGCGCGGGCTGTCGGCCGACGGCCGGTGCAAGGCCTTCGCGGACGGCGCGGACGGCACCGGATTCTCCGAAGGCGTCGGCTGGCTGGTGCTGGAGCGGCTGTCCGAGGCGCGGCGCAACGGGCATCCGGTGTGGGCCGTGATCCGGGGCAGCGCGATCAACCAGGACGGCGCGTCCAACGGACTGACCGCGCCGAACGGGCCGTCCCAGCAGCGGGTGATCCGCCAGGCCCTGGCCGACGCCCGCGTCGCCGCCTCCGACGTGGACGCGGTCGAGGCGCACGGCACCGGCACCAAGCTCGGCGACCCCATCGAGGCCCAGGCCCTCCTCGCCACCTACGGCCAGGCCCACGACAGCGAACAACCCCTGTGGCTGGGCTCGCTGAAGTCGAACATCGGCCACACCCAGGCCGCCGCCGGCGTCGGCAGCGTCATCAAGATGGTCATGGCGATGCGCCACGGAATACTGCCCCAGACCCTGCACGTCGACGCGCCCACCTCCCACGTCGACTGGAACGAGGGCGCGGTCGCCCTCCTCACCGAGCAGCGCCCCTGGCCCCTGACCGGCCGGCCGCGCCGGGCCGCGGTCTCCTCGTTCGGGATCTCCGGCACCAACGCCCACGTCATCCTCGAACAAGCCCCCACCGACACCGACACCCCCACCGCCGACGCTGATGCCCTCAGCCCCGCCGACACCCCCGCCGGGACGGCCCTCGTGCCGTGGGCGCTGTCCGCGAAGACGCCTGCCGCGCTGCGTGAGCAGGCCGCACGGCTGGCAGAGTTCGCCGAGCGACGGGACACGCTCGACGTCGGCGGGGTCGGCCGGGCGCTGCTCTCGTCGCGGACGGTGTTCGAGCACCGGGCCGTGGCATGGGGAAGCGACCGTGCCGAACTCGTGGCCGCTCTGCGGGAGCTGGCCGCCGGCCACAAGCCCGAAGCCGCGCTGACCGGCTCGGCGCCCGAGAGCCCCCGCCTGGCGGTGATGTTCTCCGGGCAGGGCAGCCAGCGTGCCGGGATGGGCAGGGAGTTGTATGCGGCGTTCCCGGTGTTCGCGCAGGCCTTCGACGCGGCGTGCGTGCATCTGGACGCAGAGCTGGGGCGGTCCCTGAAGGACGTCGTGTTCGCGGAGGAGGGCAGCGCCGAGGCGGCGTTGTTGGAGGAAACCCAGTTCACGCAGGCGGCCCTGTTCGCGGTGGAGTCGGCGTTGTTCGCTCTGGTGTCGTCGTGGGGGGTGCGCCCGGATGCGGTGATCGGGCATTCGGTGGGCGAGGTTGCGGCGGCGTATGCGGCGGGGGTGTTCTCGCTGGCGGACGCGTGCCGGCTGGTGGCGGTGCGGGGCCGGCTGATGCAGGCCGCCCGGGCGGGCGGTGCGATGATCGCCGTCGCCGCGCCCGCGGAGCAGGTGGCGCCGGTGGTGGCGTCGTTCGGGGGGCGGCTGGCGCTGGCGGCGGTCAACGGGCCTTCGGCGGTCGTCGTCTCCGGCGACGCGGACGCGGCCGGGGAGCTCGCGGAGCGTTTCCGGCAGGAGGGGGTGCGCGTCAAGCGTCTGGCGGTCTCGCACGCCTTCCATTCCCCGCACATGGACACCGCGGTCGCCCGGTTCGAGGAGGCCGTCGCCGGGATCGTGTTCCGTGAGCCGCGGCTCGCGGTGATCTCCAACGTCAGCGGCGCCCCAGCGGTGGAGGGCGAGCTGACGGATCCGGGGTATTGGGCGGGGCACATCCGGGCGGCGGTCCGTTTCCACGACGGCGTCCAGGCCCTGCACGCGCGCGGGATCACCGCCTACCTCGAACTCGGCCCCGACCCCGTCCTGACCGCCCTGGTGAAGAACACCCTCGACACCGACACCGGCACGACCGGGGTCGCCGTCCTGCACAGGGACAAGGACGAGGCCCGCACCGCCCTGCGGGCGCTGGCCGCCCTGCACGCCCACGGCATCGGCGCCGACCTCACCCCCCTCCTGCCCGCAGAGACCAACGGGTCCGGCGAACCCACCGCCGGGACCGACGGGCCCACCAGGCCGGCCGCCTCCGCCGTGACCGCCGTGGCCGCGGACCTGCCCACCTACGCCTTCCAGCACGAGGACTTCTGGCTGCACGCCGTCCCGCGAACGGACGTGACGAGCGCCGGCCTGAACCGCGCCGATCACCCCCTGCTCGGCGCCGCCGTCGAACTCGCCGACACCGGGCACCTCGTCCTCACCGGCCGCCTCACCCCCCACGACCAGCCCTGGCTCGCCGACCACACCATCGCCGGCACCACCCTCCTGCCCGGCACCGCCTACCTCGACCTCGCCCTGCACACCGCCCACCGCGCGGGCTGCGCGGGCGTCGAGGACCTCACGATCGAAGCCCCTCTGCGCATCGCCGAGCACGCGGTGCACATCCAGGTCGTCGCGGGCCCCGCGGACGAGCGAGGACGCCGCCCCTTCACGGTGCAGTCCCGTCCGGAGGCGGGTGAGGGCGTAGAGGACACCGACCCCGCTCCCTGGACCCGCCACGCCACCGGCACCCTCACCCCCACACCCGCACCCGCACCCGCACCCGCGCCCGCTGTCTGGCCCCCCGCCCACGCCACCCCCGTCGACCTCACCGGCCTCTACCCCCGCCTCACCGCCCAGGGCTACGCCTACGGACCCGCCTTCCAAGGCCTCACCCACCTCTGGCACCACGCAGACGACTACTACGCCCGCATCACCCTCCCCCCGCACACCACCCCCCACGACCACCCCCTCCACCCCGCACTCCTCGACGCCACCCTCCACGCCCTCCTCGCCACCGCCCCCCACACCGACACACACACCGACACCAGCACCGACACCAGCACAGACACCGACGCCGACGCCGGGATCCGCATCCCCTTCGCCTGGAACGACATCACCCTCCACGCCACCCACCCCACCACCCTCCACGCCCACCTCACCCGAACCACCCCCGACACCCTCCGCATCACCGCCACCGACCCCACCGGACAACCCGTCCTGACCGTCGGGGAGTTGACGCTCAGGCCGGTGTCGGCGCAGCAGCTGCAGGCGGCGGTGTCCGGTGGCGAGCCGAACGTGCTGCACCGGCTCGACTGGATCGCCGTCGGAGACGACGCCGACGCCGATGCCGGGGGACAGGCGACCGCGGGGCGCGACGCGGCGGCGGACACCGCCCGGCGATGGGCCGTGCTCGACGGCACGGACGGCCTGGACGCCCTCCTGGACAGCGACGGCGGCGTCCCCGACACCGTCTTCCTGCCGTGTCCGTCGACCTCCGACCCGTCGATCCCCGACCCGTCGATCCCCGACCCGTCGACGGCCGGGACGGCAGCCGTCGATCCGGCCCGGGCCGCGCACCTGACGACCGCGCACGTGCTGCGCGCAGTTCAGCGATGGTCGGCCGACGACCGTTTCGCCGCATCGCGGCTGGTCGTCGTCACGCGCGACGCCGTGGCGGCCGGTTTCGGAGAGGGCGTCCACGACCTGCCGGCCGCCGCCGTCTGGGGCCTGGTGCGCGCCGCGCAGAGCGAGTACCCGGGCTGCTTCGTCCTGCTCGACCTCGACCTCGACCGCGACGCGGACCTCTCCTCGTACCTGGACGACGCCCGCGGCGTCCTGCGCACCGCCCTGGACTCGGGCGAGCCGCAGATGGCCGTCCGACAGGGCGCCGTGTACGCGAACCGGCTGGTCAAGGACACCGTCGACGACCTTCTCGCGCCGCCGCGCGCGGCGCCGGCCTGGCGGCTGGGCAGCACCGGCAAGGGCACCCTGGAAAACGTCGCGCTGACCCCCGCACCGCAGGCCGTCGAGCCGCTCGCCGCGGGCCGGGTGCGGGTCGCCGTGCGGGCGGTGGGCATGAACTTCCGTGACGTGCTGATCGCGCTCGGCAGCTACCCGGGCGAGGCCCCGATGGGCAGCGAGGGCGCGGGCGTGGTCGTCGAGGTGGGGCCCGGGGTGACCTCGGTCGCCGTCGGCGACCGCGTCATGGGCCTGTTCTCCGACGGCGCCGGGCCGCTCGCCGCCACCGACCACCGCACCCTGGTCCGCATCCCCGAGGGATGGTCCTTCACCGAGGCCGCCGCGACACCGATCGTCTTCCTCACGGCGTACTACGCTCTGGTGGATCTGGCGGGGCTGCGGCGCGGTGAGCGGCTGCTGGTGCATTCGGCGGCCGGCGGTGTGGGCATGGCCGCCCTGCAGATAGCCCGGCACCTGGGCGCCGAGGTGTACGGCACCGCCGGCCTGGGCAAGTGGGACGCGCTGCGCGGCCTGGGCCTGGACGACGCCCACCTCGCCGACTCCCGCACCACCGGCTTCGAGCAGGGCTTCCTCGCCGCCACCGGCGGCCACGGCGTGGACGTCGTCCTGGACTGCCTCGCCAAGGAGTTCGTCGACGCCTCCCTGCGCCTGCTGCCCCGCGGCGGCCGCTTCCTGGAGATGGGCAAGGCGGACGTGCGGGACCCCGAGCAGGTCGCCGCCACGCATCCGGGCGTGGCCTACCGGGCGTTCGACCTGATGGAGGCGGGTGCGGACCGGATCCAGGCGATGCTGGTGGAGCTGGCCGCGCTGTTCGGCAGCGGTGTGCTGCGGCCCCTGCCGGTGGCGGCCTGGGACATCCGCGACGCCCGCGCGGCCCTGCGTCACCTGAGCCAGGCGCGGCACATCGGCAAGGTCGCCCTCACCGTGCCGCGTGCGCTGGACGTCGAGGGCACCGTCCTGATCACCGGAGCCACCGGCGCCCTCGGCGGCCTGCTGGCCCGCCACCTCGTCACCCACCACCGCATCCGCCACCTGAACCTCACCAGCCGCACCGGAGGCGACGCACCCGGCGCCGCCCAGCTCACCGACGACCTCACCCGGCTCGGCGCCACCGTCACCCTCACCGCCTGCGACCTCGGCGACCCCGCCGCACTCGCCCGCCTCCTCGACACCGTCGACCCCCGCCACCCCCTCACCGCCGTCGTCCACACCGCCGGCCTCCTCGACGACGGCACCGTCGACACCCTCACCCCCCACCGCCTCGACACCGTCCTGGCGCCCAAAGCCGACGCCGCCTGGCACCTGCACCGCCTCACCCGCCACCACGACCTCACCGCCTTCGTCCTCTACTCCTCCGCCGCCGGCCTCCTCGGCAACCCCGGACAGGCCAACTACGCCGCCGCCAACACCTTCCTCGACGCCCTCGCCCACCACCGCCACACCCAGGGCCTGCCCGCCACCTCCCTCGCCTGGGGACTGTGGGACCAGGCAGGCGGCATGGGCTCCGCGTTGAGCGCAGCGGAACGGGACAGGCTCGCGGAGACCGGCACCTGCGCGTTCACCGCAGAGCAGGGCCTCGCCGCCTTCGACGCCGCCCTCGGCCACGCCCGGCCGATGCTCGCCGTCCTGCCGATGAACCCCGCCGCGCTGCGGGCGCGCGCCGGACGCGGAACGCTGGCGCCGATCCTGAGCGGCCTGGTCCGCACCCCGGTACGCCGCCGCGCCGCGGCGGGCGCCGCCGGCGGTCCGGGCGCGGCCACGCTCGCCGACCGCCTGGCGGCCCTGCCCGGCGCCGAACAGGAGCAGCTGCTGCTCGACCTCGTCACCGACGAGGTGGCGGCGGTGCTCGGCAGGTCGGGCGGGGACCTCGAAGCCGGCCGCACCTTCAAGACGCTCGGATTCGACTCGCTGTCCGCCGTCGAACTGCGCAACCGGCTCGGCGCGGCGACCGGCCGCCGGCTCTCGCCGACCCTCGTCTTCGACCACCCCACCCCCGCCGCTCTCGCCACGCATCTGCGCGACGCCCTGCTCGGCAACCGCCCCGCCGCCCCGGTGCGCACCACACGGCAGGCCCCGGCCCCAGCCGACGACGACGCCATCGCCATCGTCTCGACGGCCTGCCGTTTCCCGGGCGGCGTGGCCTCGCCCGAGGACCTCTGGCGGCTCCTGCAGGACGGCGTCGACACCATCGGCGACTTCCCGGCCGACCGGGGCTGGGACCTCGACGCCCTCTACGACCCCGACCCGGAGTCGACCGGCACCTCGTACACCCGCCAGGGCGGCTTCCTGCGCGACCCGGCCGGCTTCGACGCGGAGTTCTTCGCGATCAGCCCGCGCGAGGCCCTCGCCATGGACCCCCAGCAGCGCCTGCTGCTGGAGACGTCGTGGGAGGCGCTGGAGCGGGCCGGGATCGACCCGGGCACGCTCCGCGGCAGCGACACCGGTGTCTTCGCCGGCGTCATCACCGGCGACTACGTCACCCGTCTCGGCCGGCTCCCCGAGGAGCTGGAGGGATACGTCTCCACCGGCACGACGACCAGCGTCGCCTCCGGACGCATCGCCTACACCCTGGGCCTGGAAGGCCCCGCGCTCACCGTCGACACGGCCTGCTCGTCGTCGCTGGTCGCGCTGCACCTGGCGGCGCAGGCGCTGCGCAACGGCGAGTGCGCACTGGCCCTGGCCGGCGGCGCGACCGTCATGGCCGGGCCGGTGAACTTCGTCGAGTTCAGCCGCCAGCGCGCCCTGTCCGCCGACGGCCGCTGCAAGGCGTTCTCACAGGACGCGGACGGCACCGGCTGGGGCGAGGGCGTCGGCCTGGTGCTCCTGGAGCGGCTGTCCGACGCCCGCCGCAACGGCCACCCCGTCCTGGCCGTCATCCGCGGCAGCGCCGTCAACCAGGACGGCGCCAGCAACGGCCTGACCGCCCCCAACGGGCCCTCGCAGGAACGCGTGATCCGCCAGGCGCTGGCGAACGCGGGTCTGACCGCCGCCGACGTGGACGCCGTCGACGCGCACGGCACGGGCACCAGGCTCGGCGACCCCATCGAGGCACAGGCCCTGCTGGCCACCTACGGGCAGGAGCACACCCCCGAACAGCCGCTGTGGCTGGGCTCGCTGAAGTCGAACATCGGCCACACCCTGGCCGCCGCCGGCGTCGCCGCCGTCATCAAGATGGTGCTGGCGATGGGGCACGAGACGCTGCCGCGCACCCTCCACGTCGGGCGCCCGACCGAACACGTCGACTGGGACGGCGGAGCCGTCGAGCTGCTGACCGAGGAACGGCCCTGGCCCAGCACGGGCCGCCCGCGCCGCGCGGCCGTCTCCTCCTTCGGGTTCTCCGGCACGAACGCGCACCTGATCCTGGAACAGGCGCCCGGGCAGGGGACGCCCGAGGCGACGGACGCGACAGGACCCGCGTCCGCGGCCGAGTCCGCTGCCGCCGAGGATGCGGCCGCTGCGCAGGCGGCTGCGGCTGTGGTGCCGTGGGTGCTGTCGGCCAAGACCCCCGCCGCGCTGCGTGAACAGGCCGCCCGCCTCGCCGGGTTCACCGCCGATCGCCCCGACGTGGACATCGCCGCGATCGGCTCGTCGCTGATCACCACCCGTGCCGCGTTCGCGCACCGCGCCGTGGTGGTCGCGAGCGAGCGCGAGGAACTCGCGAGCGCACTGTGCGGCCTCGCCGCAGGCGACGTCCCCGCCCCGGCCGTCACCGGTGAAGCCGCCTCGGGTCGGACGGTGTTCGTGTTTCCGGGGCAGGGGTCGCAGTGGTTGGGGATGGCGGCGGGGTTGTATGCGCAGGCGCCGGTGTTCCGGGCCCGGTTGGAGGAGTGTGCGCGGGCGTTGTCCGAGTTCGTGGAGTGGGATCTGCTTCAGGTGCTGCTGGGGGAGGGCGACGGCGCTCTGTTGGAGCGGGTGGATGTGGTGCAGCCGGCGTTGTGGGCGGTGATGGTGTCGCTGGCTGAGTTGTGGCGTTCGTTCGGGGTGGCGCCGGATGCGGTGGTGGGGCATTCGCAGGGGGAGATCGCGGCGGCGGTGGTGGCGGGTGCGTTGTCGCTGGGGGACGGTGCGCGGGTGGTGGCGTTGCGCAGTCGGGCGATCGTGGCGTTGGCGGGGCGTGGGGGGATGGTGTCGGTGGCGTTGCCGGTGGAGCGGGTGCGTGCGGTGGTGGGGCGGTGGCCGGGTCGGGTGTCGGTGGCGGTGGTGAACGGTCCGTCGTCGACGGTGGTGTCGGGTTCGTGTGAGGTGTTGGAGGAGTTGGCGGGGTTGTGGGAGGGGGAGGGGTGCGGTGGCGTCGGGTGCCGGTGGATTATGCCTCGCATTCGCCTCATGTGGAGGTGTTGGAGGAGGAGTTGGCGCGGGTGTTGGAGCCGGTGGCGCCGCGGGTTCCGGTGGTGCCGTTGTATTCGACGGTGTCGGGTGAGGTGGTGGCGGACGCGTCGTTGGACGGGGGGTATTGGTATCGGAATCTGCGGGGGACGGTGGAGTTCGAGGGTGCGGCGCGGCGGTTGCTGGCGGACGGGTTCACGGCGTTCGTGGAGTGCAGTGCGCATCCGGTGCTGACGGTGGGGCTGGGGGAGACGTTCGACGCGCTGGGTGCGGATGTGGCGGTGGCGGTGGGGTCGTTGCGGCGTGACGAGGGCGGGATGGAGCGCTTCGCCCGTTCGTTGGGGCAGGCGTGGGCGCACGGCGTTCCCGTCGACTGGACGCCCCTCCTCCCGGCCGCGACGACCGGAGTGCCGCCGGTCGGCCTGCCCACCTACGCCTTCCAACGCACCCGCTACTGGCTCGAGTCCGCCGCCCAGGCCGGCGACGTCTCCGCCGCGGGCCTCACCGCCGCCGCACACCCCCTGCTCGGCGCGGTGATGGAACTCGCCGGCGCCGACGGCACGGTGTTCACCGGACGGCTGTCCCTGGCCGACCACCCCTGGCTCGCCGACCACACCGTCGCCGGGACCGTGCTCCTGCCCGGCGCCGCGTTCGTCGACCTCGCCCTGCACGCCGCGCACACCGTCGCCGCGGCCCGCGCCGACGACCTCGTACTGCACGCCCCGCTCGCCCTCCCGCCCGACGGCGCCGTGCTCCTGCAGGCGACCGTCGGGCCGGCCGACGCCGACGGACACCGCGAACTCACCGTCCACACACGACCCGAGCCGGCCGGCGCCGAGCCCCCCGCGGACCGCGACACGCCATGGACGCTGCACGCGACCGCCACACTCACCGCCGCCACACTCACCGCCGGCACCTCCGCCGTCGACGTCCTCGCCGCCTGGCCGCCGCCGGGCGCCACACCCGTCGACCTCACAGCCGTCTACGACCGGCTCGCCGCCCACGGCTACCTGTACGGGCCCGCCTTCCAGGGACTGACCGCTCTCTGGCAGGACGGCGAACGGCTCTGCGCGGACGTCGAGCTGGCGCCCGGAACCGACCCCGCGGGGCACACCCTGCACCCGGCGCTCCTCGACGCCGCCCTGCACCCCCTGATCGTCGCCGCGCTCGACACCGCCCCCGACGGCGGCCTCGCCCTGCGCATCCCCTACTCCTGGGACGGCGTGTCCCTACCGCCCCCCACCGCCACCGCCGCCGCCGCTACGCGGCTGCGGGTCGCGCTGACGCCCACCGGCGAGGACACCGTGCGTCTCGTCCTGGCCGCCGCCGACGGAACCCCGCTGGGCGCCGTCGACACCCTCACCGTCCGCGAGATCGACCCGGCCAGGATCGCAGCGCTGCGCACCGACCGGCTCCCGCTGCACACCCTGACCTGGAACGAGTTCCAACTCCCTTCCCCCGACGGCGAATTCCCCCTCACCACCGTCTGGGTCGGCGACGACCCGGAAGGCCTCGCCGCCGCCCTGGGGCTGTGCGACGAGCCCTACCCCGACATCGCGGCGCTCAGCGCATCGGTGGCCGCGGGACGGCCCGCTCCGCGCACCGTCCTGACGAGCCCGCACGGCGTGAGCGACCCGACCCGGGCAGCCGCCGAGACCTACCGGACCCTCACCCTCGTCCAGGATCTGCTGGCCGACGAACTCCTCGCGGACAGCGCCCTGGCCGTCCTCGCGCACGGCGCGGAACCCGCGCCCGGCCGCGACCCGCACCCGGCGGACCTCGCCGCGGCGCCGCTGTGGGGGCTGCTGCGGGCCGCCGGCTCCGAGCACCCCGGGCGCACGGCCGTCCTCGACACCGACGACGACACCGCCTCGCTGCGAGCCCTGCCCGCCGCCCTCGCCGCCGGCGAGCCCGAGCTGCTCCTGCGGCGGGGCACCGCACACGTGCCGCGGCTGCACGCCCGCCCCGCCGGGCCGCGCACACGGGCCGCCGGCCTCGACCCGGACGGCACCGTCCTGATCACCGGCGGCACCGGCGCCCTCGGCGCGCTGGTCGCCCGGCACCTGGTCACCCACCACGGCGTCCGGCGCCTGCTGCTCACCGGCCGCCGCGGCCCCGACGCCCCCGGCGCCGCCGACCTCACCGCCGAACTCACCGGCCTGGGAGCCACGGTCACCGTCACCGCCTGCGACACCAGCGACCGCGACGCCCTCGCCCGGCTGGTCGACGGCGTGCCCGCCCGACACCCGCTGACCGCCGTCGTGCACGCCGCGGGCGTCCTCGACGACGGCATCATCACCTCCCTCGACCGCGAGCGCTTCGACACGGTGTGGCGCCCCAAGGCCGACGGCGCCTGGTACCTGCACGAGCTGACCGCACACCAGGACCTGGCCGCGTTCGTCCTGTTCTCCTCCCTCGCCGGACAGGCGGGCAACGCGGGACAGGCCAACTACGCCGCCGCCAACACCTTCCTCGACGCCCTCGCCCACCACCGCCACGCCCAGGGCCTGCCCGCCACCTCCCTCGCCTGGGGCCTGTGGGGCGACAGCCAGGAGAGGGCGGGCGCCGGCCTCGCCACCCGCCTCGACGCGGCGGCCCTGGCCCGCGCCGCCCACGGCGGCCTGCTGCCGCTGTCCGCCGCCGACGGGCTCGCGCTCCTCGACGCCGCGCTCGCCACCGACGAACCCCTGCTGGTCGCCGCCCGCTTCGACCCGGCGGCGCTGCACGCCCGCGCCGCCGACGGCACCCTCGCCCACCGGCTGCGCGGCCTGGCGCCGCACACCGCACGCCGCGCCGCCCCACCCGCGGCCGACGCCACGGAACTGGCCCGGCGCCTCGCCGGCCTGGAACGGCCCCAGCAGGAGAAGGCCGTCCTCGACCTGATCCGCACCACCGTCGCCGCCGTCCTGGGACACGACGACGCCTCCCGCGTCGACGACGACCTCGCCTTCAAGACCGCGGGATTCGACTCCCTCACCGGAGGCGAACTACGCAAACGGCTCTGCGCGCTCACCGGCCTCGCGCTGCCCGTCACCCTCGCCTTCGACCACCCCACCCCCAACGCCCTCGCCCGGCATCTGCTCCGCAAGCTCGAACCGGCCGCCGCGCAGCCGCCCGTGCTCGCCGAACTCGACCGCCTCGAGGCCGCCCTGGCGAGCCCCGCCGACGACGAGGACCTGCGCCGCGCCGTCGCCGACCGGATGGCGAACCTGCTCGCCCTGTGGTCGGCGCCGGCCCGCGACGGCGGCCCTGACGACACCGCCGAAGGCGCCGGCCGCATCGAGTCCGCCTCCGCCGCCGACCTCTTCGAACTGATCGACCAGGAGTTCGGCGGGCTGTCGCGCTGACCGCGGGCCGCCCCACCCCGACCCCCTCCGGCACCGGCAGGAACCGAAGACACCGGCAGGAACCGAACACACCGACAGAACGGAAGATCCCATGAACACGCTCACCACATGGAAGCAGCTCAGCAGCGGCGCCGCCGACGAGGTCGTCCTCGCCGTCGACTTCGACGCCACCGGCCGCGGCGAGGCCCGCTTCAGCGACTTCGTGCCGCTGCTCGAGCCGGGCCACACCGTGTGGGAGACGCTGCCGCAGGCCGTCGCCTCCCGCCCCGACCTGCCCGCCGACGCCTACATCAAGCAGTGGGTCGACGAGGTCGCCACCAGCGGCAAACACGTCAGGGCGATCCTCGCGTTCTGCGCGGGCGGCACCTACGCCGCCGCCCTGGCCGAGGAGATCGAGCGGCTCCAGGGCCACTTCCCGCAAACCGTCCTCTTCGACCCGGAGCGGGCCGCCGCCGCACCCATGTACTGGCAGTTCCACAAGGCCGTCGGCCAGATGGAGTCGACCCTCGGCGCGGCCGAGGTCGGCCCCGTCCAGGACGCCGCCCAGCGCGCCCAGGAGGAGTGCACCAGCCTCACCGACCTGGCCCGCCGGCTGCTGCTCCTCTACCACGGCATCGCCCAGAAGGCCTGCGCCAAGCTCGGCCTGGACGAGCGGCGCCGCGCCGAGATGGTCGAGACGGCCGGCGGCTTCCTCAGCTACCTGTCCACCGCCGAGCAGATCGACCCGACCGCCGTCTGGAAGAAGTGCACCGCCATCACCTCCGCCACACCCACCAGCGGCCTCAACGGCTTCCGCATGCTCAACCCCGACCACGGCGACGACCTCGTGGCCGAGGAGATCTTCTTCACGGTGCCGCACGTGGAGATCCTCTCGACGCCCGAGATCGCCCGGACGGTCTCCCGGCTCCTCGCCGCCTGACCCCCGCCGCAGCGCCCGCAACGGCCACCCGCGCCCCCTCCCTGTTCCAGGTCACAGAAGGAATCCGGACATGACCACCACCACGCGTACGCAAGCGAACGGCCCGGCCCGTGCCGCCCTGACCGCGGCCACCCGCAAGGAGCAGGCGCTGTGGCTGCTGGAGAAGCTCGTCCCGTCCGGAGCCGTCAACAACCTGTCCGTGGTGTTCTCCACCGACGAGCCACTGGGGGAGTGGGAACTCCAGCAGACCCTCGACGCCCTGCTCGCCCGGCACGAGAGCCTGCGCACCGTGTTCCACGACGCCGACGGCGCCCTGGTCAAGCAGACCGTCGCCGCCGGCCGGTTCGCCGTCCCCGTCGACACCCGGCCCACCGGTGACGGCGGCGCCGAAGCCGCCGTCGCCCAGCTCGTCGCCCGCCCCTTCGCCTTCGACGGCCGGCCCCTGGTGCGGGCCGGCCACTTCCAGGGCCCCGACGGCGACGTCTTCTGCCTCGTCGTCCACCACATCGTCTTCGACACCGTGTCCGCCGAGATCCTCCTGAGCGAGTTCACCCGCGTCTACGAGGCCGTCGCCGCCGGCCTCGCCGTACCCGACGACCTGGGGCAGCCCCGGCCCGCCCTCAACTCCTCGCCCTGCACCCCGCAGAGCCTCGCCTACTGGCGCCACCACCTGCGCGACTTCGACCCCACCGCGCTCGGCCTGAACTGCGGCACGGACGACCGCCCCGACCCGACCCTCACCGGCGGCTGCGTCCTGCACACGCTCTCCGACGCCGCCCGGGACGCGGTGGGCCGCCTCCAGAAAGAACTGCGCGCCCCGGAGGCGGTCATCCTGCTGGCCGCCTACTACCTGCTGCTCGCCCGCCACGGCGCCGGCCCCGACCTCGTCGTCGGATCACCCGCCAACGTGCGCCCCGCCACCGCCGCCGACGCCGTCGGCTACCACGTCAACACCCTCCCGCTGCGGGCCCGCGTCGACCTCGACGCCGGGTTCCGGGACCTCGCCGGCCAGGCCCGCGAAGCGTTCTTCGGCGCCATCAGCCACGCCGACGTACCCGTGGACGTCCTCCTCCCCGAAATCCAGCACACCGGCAGCACCTGGCGCAACACCCTCTTCCGGCACCTGTTCAACTACGTCCCGAACGTGGGGCCGACGACCTTCGAACTCGACGGCGCCACCGCCCGCCGCCTCCTCGTCGAGAACGGGTACAGCAAGTTCGACCTGGAGTTCTTCTTCCTCTCCTCACCCGAACAGCTCACCATCCGCGGCGTCCACTACACCGAGATCCTCAGCCGCACCGACACCGAACTCCTCCTGGAGCGCTTCGACGCCCTCCTCGTCGCCGTCGGCGACAACCCCGACCGGCCCATGGGGGAACTGTCCCTCTTCGGCGCACGCGACCACGCCGTCATCGACGCCGCCAACGACACCTCCACCGAGGTCGTGCCCGCCACCGTCGTCGAGGCAATCGCCGAAGCCGCCCGCCGCACCCCGCACGCCGTCGCCTTCGAGGACGGCGAACGCACCGTCACCTACAGCCAGTTGTGGCACACCGCCCTCGCCGACCGCGACGTGCTGCGAACGGCCGGCACCCGGCCCGGCGACATCGTGGCCCTCGGCGGACGCCGCAGCCCCGAACTGGCCGCGGCCGTCCTGGGCACCTGGCTCGCCGGCGCCGCCTACCTGCCGCTCGACCCCGACCACCCCGCCCAGCGCACCGCCTACCTCCTCCAGGACTCCGGCACCCGCACCGTCCTCGCCGCCCCCGACTTCGACACCGCCCACGCCGCCGACGACAGCGTCCGCGTCCACCCCATGGCGGCCCTCGCCGGACCCCACGACAGCTCGATTCCCCGCGACGACGACCTCGCCACCGCCCCCGCCCCCGGCGACACCGCCTACCTGATCTACACCTCCGGATCGACCGGCAAGCCCAAGGGCACCATCCTCACCCACCGCGGACTGGCCAACGCCATCGCCCACTTCGAGCGGGAGATCGCCCCCACCGCCGACGACGTCATGCTCTGGCTGACCACCTTCACCTTCGACATCTCCGCCCTGGAACTGTTCGTGCCGCTCATCGCGGGCGCCCGCGTCGCCGTGGCGCCCGACGCCGCCCGCCGAGACGGCCGCGTCCTGCTCGACGTCCTGCGACGCCACCGCGTCGGCATCATCCAGGCCACCCCCACCACCTGGAACCTCATCGCCGACGAAGCCGGCGACCTCCTCGCCCCCCTGCGCGCCATCACCGGCGGCGAACCCATGCCGCCCGCACTGGCCCGCAGGATCACCGCCACCGGCTGCCGCCTGATCAACATGTACGGGCCGACCGAGACGACGATCTACTCGACCTGCGGCGACATCCCGCCCGGCGCCGCGACCGTCGACATCGGCGCCCCCATGGCCAACACCCACCTGTTCATCACCGACACCGAAGGCCGCGAACTGCCCCTGGGCGTACGCGGCGAACTCTGCATCGCCGGCAGCGGCGTCGCCCTCGGCTACCACAACCGGCCCGAACTGACCATGGACCGCTTCGGCAGCCACCTCAAACTCGGCCTGTTCTACCGCACCGGCGACCTCGCCTGCTGGCGGCCCGACGGCACCGTCGCCCTGCACGGCCGCATCGACCGCCAGGTGAAACTGCGCGGCAACCGCATCGAACTCGGCGAGGTCGAAGCCGTCCTCCTCGAACACCCCGACGTCCAGGGCGCCGCCGTCGTCGTCGACGAAGCCGGCGCCGGACCCCTCCTGGTCGCCTTCGTGCAGACCGCCGCCGCCCCCGACACCGTCGCCGACCGACTCTGGGAGCACGCCCGGGCCACCCTGCCCGGCTCCTGCGTCCCACAGGAGTTCGTCGTCGTCGACTCCTTCCCCTCCACCGTCAGCCACAAGACCGACTACCTCGCCCTCGAACGCCTCGCCCGCCAACACCGCACCCGGCGCGCCGAAACCGCCGGCGCCGACCCGTACGGCGGCGACACCCTCGTCGCCGAACTCGTCGCCCTGTGGCGGGAACTGCTGCAACGCACGGACGTCGACGCCGACGCCAACTTCTTCGCCCACGGCGGCCACTCCCTGCTCGGCGCCCAACTCGTCCAACGCGTCGAGGACAGCCTCGCCACCCCCCTCGCCATGACCGACCTGTACGCGGACCCCACCCCGGCCCGCCTGGCCGCACGCGTGCGCCGGGCCCGCGGAGAGGAACCGACCCCGTGACGACGGCCGCACCCACCGGCGACGAGGCCAAACTCCTCGACTACCTCAAGCGGATGACCGTCGACCTGCGCGAGGCACGCCGCCGCGTCCAGGAACTCGACGACGCCGCGCACGAACCGATCGCCGTCGTCGGCATCGGCTGCGCCTACCCCGGCGCGGTCGCCTCCCCCGACGACCTGTGGCGCCTCCTCGACACCGGCGCCGACGCCGTCGGAGACTTCCCCACCGACCGCGGCTGGGACCTCGACGCGCTCTACCACCCCCACCCCGACACCCCGGGCACCTGCTACACCCGCAACGGCGCATTCCTGCCCGACGCAGCCTCCTTCGACGCCCCCCTGTTCGGCATCACCCCCAAAGAAGCCCTCACCATCGACCCCCAGCAACGGCTCCTGCTGGAGCACAGCTGGGAAGCCGTGGAACGCGCCGGCCTCGACCCGCGCACCCTGCACGGCAGCCGCACCGGCGTCTTCGTCGGCGTCATGTACAACGACTACGGCGCACGCCTGCGCCCCGTCCCCGACGGCTACGAGGGCTACATCGGCAGCGGCAGCGCGGCCAGCGTCGCCTCCGGACGCATCTCGTACTCCCTGGGCCTGCAGGGCCCCGCCCTCACCGTCGACACCGCCTGCTCGTCGTCGCTGGTCGCCCTCCACCTGGCCTGCCAGGCGCTGCGCCGCGGCGAATGCACCGCCGCCCTCGCCGGCGGCGTCACCGTGATGGCCACCCCCACCGTCTTCACCGAGTTCGCCCGCCAACGCGGCCTCAGCGCCGACGGCCGCTGCCGCTCCTTCTCCGCCGACGCCGACGGCACCGGCTGGGCCGAGGGCGTCGGCATGCTCTACCTGGAACGCCTCAGCGACGCGGTCCGCGCCGGACGACCCGTCCTGGCCGTCCTGCGGGGCAGCGCCGTCAACCAGGACGGCGCCAGCAACGGCCTCACCGCCCCCCACGGACCCTCCCAGGAACGCGTCATCCGCGACGCGCTCGCCGACGCCCGCCTCACACCCCACGACATCGACGCCGTGGAGGCCCACGGCACCGCCACCACCCTCGGCGACCCCATCGAAGGCCACGCCATCCAAAGCGTCTACGGAACCGGACGCGACCCCCAACGGCCCCTGTACCTGGGCTCGCTGAAATCCAACATCGGCCACAGCCAGGCCGCCGCCGGCATCGGCGGCGTCATCAAGATGGTGCTGGCACTGCGCCACGGCGTCCTGCCCAAGACCCTGCACGCCGAACGGCCGACACCGCACATCGACTGGACGGCCACCCCCGTGAGGCTGCTGCAGGAACCCGTCGACTGGCCGCGCACCGACCGCCCCCGACGCGCGGGCGTCTCCTCGTTCGGCATCAGCGGCACCAACGCACACGTCATCGTCGAAGAAGCCCCCCAGGCGACACCCCCCCAGGCGACAGCCCCCGAGACGACGGCGCCCGGCACGGCGACCCCCGCGACGGCCTTCGCCGTCCCCCTGTCCGCACACACCCCCAAGGCCCTGCGCACACAAGCGGCACGGCTCGGCGCACACCTCACGGCCCGCCCCGGCCTTGCGACCGGCGACGTCGCCCACGCCCTCGTCACCAGCCGCACCCTCTTCGACCACCGGGCCGTACTCGTCGCACCCGGCCGCGACGCCCTGCTCCAGGGCCTGGACAAACTCGCCCGCGGCACCGGCGCCCCGCACACCGTGCGCGGCGCCCCCGACCCAGCCGCCAAATCCCCCTGCGCGGTGCTCTTCTCCGGACAGGGATCGCAACGCCCCGGCATGGGCCGCGACCTGTACCAGCGCTTCCCCGCCTTCGCCGACGCCCTCGACACGGCCTGCGCCGCACTGGACCCCCACTTCGAACTACCCCTGCACGACGTCCTGTTCGGCACCGCGCAACCCCAGGACCTGATCAACCGCACCGCCTACACCCAGGCCGGCGTCTTCGCCGTCGAAGTCGCCCTGTACCGCCTCCTCGAACGCTTCGGCGTCACCCCCGGCTTCGTCGCCGGACACTCCATCGGCGAACTCACCGCCGCGCACGTCGCGGGCGTCTGGACACTGCCGGACGCCGCCCGGCTGGTCGCCGCCAGAGGACGGCTCATGCAGGCCCTGCCCGAAGGCGGCGCCATGCTCGCCGTGCAGGCCACCGCAGCCGAACTGCAACCCCTGCTGGCCGGCCGCGAACACGAGATCGCGCTGGCCGCCGAGAACGGCCCCGCCTCCGTCGTCGTCTCCGGCGACACCGCCGCCGTACAGGAACTGGACACCCACTGGCGCGAACACGGCAGGCGGACCAAACGGCTCCAGGTCAGCCACGCCTTCCACTCACCGCACATGGACGCCATGCTCGACGACTTCCACCGCGTCGCCAAAGAACTGACCTACCACCGGCCGCAACTGCCCATCATCTCCCACCTCACCGGCGAGACGTCCCCCGAAGCGCTCCTCACCCCCGAATACTGGGTACGCCACGTCCGCGAACCCGTCCGCTTCGCCACCGGCGTCCGCCGGCTCACCGCCCACGGCGTCACCACCTTCGTCGAAGCCGGCCCCGACAGCGTCCTGACGCCGATGGTCGCCGAATGCCTCGACGGCGCGCCCGGCGACGCCGTCGCCCTGTCCCGCCGCGACCAGAGGGAACCCGAGGCGTTCCTGGCAGCGCTCGCACGCCTCCACGTGCGCGGCGCGGCCGTCGACTGGGCCGCGCAGCACGACGGCCAGACGGCCGCCCGCGCCGAACTGCCGACCTACCCCTTCCAGCGCCGCCGCTACTGGCTCGACGAGGTCACCCCGGCCACGCCCCGAACCGCGCACGGCCCCGCACCCCAGGCCCCCACGACCGACCAGGACCCGGACGGCGACGAGACATGGGCCGCGCGCCTCGCGGCGGCGGCGCCCGCCGACCGGCACGCGCTGATCCTCACCTGCGTCGTGGAAGCCGCCGCGGAGGTCATGGGCGCCGACTCGCCCGACACCGTCCCGCTCGGAACACCGCTGCTCGACCTGGGATTCACCTCCCTCATGGCGGTCGACCTGCGCAACAAGGTGACCCAGGCGACCGGAGTCGACCTGCCCCCCACGGTCGTCTACGACCACCCCACATTCGAAGCGATAGCGAGCCACGCGCACGCGCTGATGAGTACGGATTGAGGCTGCCTTTCATGTCGAACACGTCGCACCAGTCGTTCGGGGAAAACGCCGTCGCCGTGGTCGGCATCTCCTGCCGCCTGCCAGGAGGAGCGCACGGGCCGGGGCAGTTCTGGGAGCTGCTGGCCGAGGGCCGCGACGCCGTCCGGGAGGTCCCCGCCGACCGCTGGAACGCCGACGCGTTCTTCAGCGAGGACCCTTCCGCGCCGGGCCGCGCCGTGGCGCGGCGCGGCGGGTTCCTCGACCGGGTCGACGGGTTCGACGCGCGTTTCTTCGGGATCTCGCCGCGGGAGGCCACCGCGATGGACCCCCAGCAGCGCCTCGTCCTGGAACTGGCCTGGGAAGCCCTCGAGAACGCCGGGACGGTCCCGGACCGTCTGCGGGGCAGCCGCGCCGGCGTGTTCGTCGGCGCGATGGCCGACGACTACGCGACCCTCGTACGCCAGGCCGGTGTGGAGGCCGTCGGCACCTTCACCTCCACCGGCCTGGCCCGCAGCGTCATCGCCAACCGCGTCTCCTACCTGCTGGGCCTCACCGGCCCCTCGCTGACAGTGGACTCGGGCCAGTCGTCCGCGCTGGTCGCCGTCCACCAGGCCTGCCAGGCACTGGCCCGCGGAGACGTGGAGTGGGCCCTGGCCGGCGGCGTGAACCTGATCCTCGCCCCGGAGTCGCAGGTCACCGTCTCCAAGTTCGGCGGAATGTCGCCGCAGGGCCGCGCCTATGTCTTCGATGAGCGGGCGGAGGGTTATGTGCGGGGCGAGGGCGGTGGCCTCGTGGTGCTGAAGCGGCTCTCGGACGCGGTGGCGGACGGCGACGACGTGGTGTGTGTGATCGCGGGCGGCGCGGTGACCAACGACGGCGGCGGTGCGGGGCTGACGGTTCCTTCCGCGGCGGGTCAGGAGGAGGTGCTGCGTCTGGCGTATGCGGATGCGGGCGTCTCGCCTACGGCGGTGGGTTATGTGGAGTTGCACGGGACGGGGACGCGGGCGGGCGATCCGGTGGAGGCGCGGGCGCTGGGCGCGGTGCTGGGCCGGGCCGAGGGCCGCGGGGAGCCGTTGCGGGTGGGGTCGGCCAAGACGAACGTGGGGCATCTGGAGGGCGCGGCGGGCATCGTCGGCCTGATCAAGGCGGCGCTCGCGGTGCGGCATCGGCTCATTCCGGCGAGCCTGCACTTCCGCTCGCCGGCTGCGGGCATCGACCTGCAGGAGCTGAACCTGCGGGTGCAGACCCAGACGGAGCCCTGGCCGCAGCACGACGACGCGGCCCCGGTGGCGGGTGTGTCCTCGTTCGGGATGGGCGGCACCAACTGCCACCTCGTCCTCACCGCCGGACCCGAGCGGCCGCCGGCCGAGACCGCGCTTGAGGATCCCGCGGTCGGTGGTGGCGTGGTGCCGTGGACGCTGTCCGCGAAGACGCCTGCCGCGCTGCGCGAACAGGCCGCACGACTGGCGGAGTTCGTGCGAGGTGCCGGTTCGGATCCGGTGGATGTGGGGTGGTCGCTGGCGGTGACGCGGTCGGTGTTCGAGCACCGGGCGGTGGTGCTGGGCGAGGGTCGTGAACAGCTCCTGGCGGGCCTGGACGCGCTGGCGGCCGGCAAGAGCGGCGCGGATGTGGTGCGGGGCCGCGCCACCGGCGCGGGCGGGCTTGCGGTGATGTTCTCCGGGCAGGGCAGCCAGCGTGCCGGGATGGGGCGGGAGTTGTATGCGGCGTTCCCGGTGTTCGCGCAGGCCTTCGACGCGGCGTGCGCCCACCTGGATGGGGAGCTGGGCCGGTCGTTGAAGGCGCTGGTGTTCGCGGAGGAGGGCAGCGCCGAGGCGGCGTTGCTGGAGGAAACCCAGTTCACGCAGGCGGCCCTGTTCGCGGTGGAGTCGGCGTTGTTCGCTCTGGTGTCGTCGTGGGGGGTGCGCCCGGACGCGGTGATCGGGCATTCGGTCGGCGAGGTTGCGGCGGCGTATGCGGCGGGGGTGTTCTCGCTGGCGGACGCGTGCCGGCTGGTGGCGGTGCGGGGCCGGCTGATGCAGGCCGCCCGGGCGGGCGGCGCGATGATCGCCGTCGCCGCGCCCGCGGCAGACGTGGCGCCGGTGGTGGCGTCGTTCGGGGGGCGGCTGGCGCTGGCGGCGGTCAACGGGCCTTCGGCGGTCGTCGTCTCCGGCGACGCCGACGCCGCCGGGGAGCTCGCGGAGCGTTTCCGGCAGGAGGGGGTGCGCGTCAAGCGTCTGGCGGTCTCGCACGCCTTCCATTCCCCGCACATGGACACCGCGGTCGCCCGGTTCGAGGAGGCCGTCGCCGGGATCGTGTTCCGTGAGCCGCGGCTCGCGGTGATCTCCAACGTCACCGGCGCCCCAGCCGGCGAAGGCGAGCTGACCGACCCGGGGTACTGGGCGGGGCACATCCGGGCGGCGGTCCGCTTCCACGACGGCGTCCAGGCCCTGCACGCGCGCGGGATCACCGCCTACCTCGAACTCGGCCCCGACCCCGTCCTGACCGCCCTCGTCAAGAACACCCTCGACACCCACACCGACACCGACACCGGCACCACAGGCAGCGTCACCGCGGTCGCGGTCCTGCACAAGGACAAGGACGAGACCCGCACCGCCCTGCGCGCCCTGGCCGCAGTCTCCACCACCGCCACCCCCGCCGACTGGACCCCCCTCCTGGGCGCCGGCCGGCGTATCACCCTGCCCACCTACGCCTTCCAGCACAAGCGGTACTGGATCGACACCCCCGGCCGCACGGCTCCGGCTCCGGCCTCGGCCGACGCCGCCCCCGACGCCGCCCCCGACGCCGGCCTCGACTCCGAAGCCGAGAACGACACGGAGGCGGACGGTCACGACTGGGCCGAGCGGCTGCACGGTCTGAGCGACTCGCAGCGCATCGCGCTGATCGCCGAACTGATCAGCAGGCACACCGCCGAGATCCTGGAGTACGGCGCCGAGAACGAGGTCGACCCGGCGCTGCCGTTCAAGGAGCTCGGCTACAACTCCCTGACCTCCGTCGACCTGCGCTCCAGCCTGTCCGCCGACCTCGGCGTCGCGCTGCCCCCGTCCCTCGTCTACGACTACCCGACCCCCGAGATCCTGGCCCGGCACATCGTGACGACCCTGCTCGGTGTCGCCGACGCGCCCGAGCACGTCGAGAAGTCCGCCCTGTCGGACGAGCCGCTGGCCGTCGTCGGCATGGCCTGCCGCTACCCCGGCGGAGTGGCATCGCCGGACGACCTGTGGCGTCTGATCAGCACGGGCACTGACGCCATCGGCCCGCTGCCCGACGGCCGGGGCTGGGACCAGGACGACCTCTACGACCCCGAGCGCGGCAGCGCCGACAAGACCTACACCCGGCACGGGGGCTTCCTCTACGACGCCGACATGTTCGACGCCGCCTTCTTCGGCATCAGCCCCCGCGAGGCCCAGGCCATGGAACCCCAGCAGCGCCTGCTGCTGGAGACCGCGTGGGAGTCCCTCGAAACGGCCGGCATCCTCCCGCACACCCTCAAGGGCAGCCGCACGGGTGTCTTCGTCGGGGCGATGACGCAGGAGTACGGGCCGCGCCTGTACGAACCCGCGAAGGACGCCGGGGGCTATCTGCTGACGGGGACGACGGCGAGTGTGGCGTCGGGGCGTATCGCGTACACGTTGGGGCTTGAGGGTCCGGCGGTGACGGTGGACACGGCGTGTTCGGCGTCGTTGGTGGCGTTGCATCTGGCGGCGCAGTCGTTGCGTGCGGGGGAGTGCGCGCTGGCGTTGGCGGGCGGGGCGACGGTGATGGCGTCGCCGGGGATGTTCGTGGAGTTCTCGCGGCAGCAGGGCCTGTCGGCGGACGGCCGCTGCAAGGCGTTCTCGCAGGACGCGGACGGCACCGGCTGGGGCGAGGGTGTGGGGGTGGTGGTGCTGGAGCGGCTGTCCGACGCGCGCCGCAACGGCCACGAGGTTCTGGCCGTCGTCCGCGGCAGCGCGGTCAACCAGGACGGCGCCAGCAACGGGCTGACGGCTCCGAACGGGCCGTCGCAGCAGCGGGTGATCCGCCAGGCGCTGGCGAACGCGGGTCTGTCGGGCGCGGACGTGGACGCGGTGGAGGCGCACGGCACGGGCACCAGGCTCGGCGACCCGATCGAGGCGCAGGCCCTGCTGGCCACCTACGGGCAGGAGCACACGCCTGAACAGCCGTTGTGGCTGGGGTCGTTGAAGTCGAACATCGGTCACACGATGGCGGCGGCCGGGGTCGGCGGTGTGATCAAGATGGTGATGGCGCTGCGGCACGGGGTCCTGCCGCGCACGCTGCACGTCGAGGAGCCGACGGCCCGGGTGGACTGGGCGGCGGGAGCGGTGTCGCTGCTCGCGCGGGAGCGGCCGTGGCCCGAGGCCGGGCGGCCGCGCCGGGCGGCCGTCTCGTCCTTCGGGATCTCCGGCACCAACGCCCACCTCATCCTGGAACAGGCGCCCGGGCAGGGGACGCCCGAGGCGACGGACGCGACAGGACCCGCGTCCGCGGCCGAGTCCGCTGCCGCCGAGGATGCGGCCGCTGCGCAGGCGGCTGCGGCTGTGGTGCCGTGGGTGCTGTCGGCCAAGACCCCCGCCGCGCTGCGTGAACAGGCCGCCCGCCTCGCCGAGTTCACCACCGCCAGGCCGGACATCTCACCGCTGGCCGTCGCATCGGCACTCGCGAGGTCACGGACCCGGTTCGACCACCGCACCGTCCTCACGGCCACGGACCGAGAAGGCCTGATCGCGGCCGCCCAGGAACTGGCCCGCACCGACTCAGCTCTGCCCCCGGTCGTTTCGGGTCGGACGGTGTTCGTGTTTCCGGGGCAGGGGTCGCAGTGGTTGGGGATGGCGGCGGGGTTGTATGCGCAGGCGCCGGTGTTCCGGGCCCGGTTGGAGGAGTGTGCGCGGGCGTTGTCCGAGTTCGTGGAGTGGGATCTGCTTCAGGTGCTGCTGGGGGAGGGCGACGGCGCTCTGTTGGAGCGGGTGGATGTGGTGCAGCCGGCGTTGTGGGCGGTGATGGTGTCGCTGGCTGAGTTGTGGCGTTCGTTCGGGGTGGCGCCGGATGCGGTGGTGGGGCATTCGCAGGGGGAGATCGCGGCGGCGGTGGTGGCGGGTGCGTTGTCGCTGGGGGACGGTGCGCGGGTGGTGGCGTTGCGCAGTCGGGCGATCGTGGCGTTGGCGGGGCGTGGGGGGATGGTGTCGGTGGCGTTGCCGGTGGAGCGGGTGCGTGCGGTGGTGGGGCGGTGGCCGGGTCGGGTGTCGGTGGCGGTGGTGAACGGTCCGTCGTCGACGGTGGTGTCGGGTTCGTGTGAGGTGTTGGAGGAGTTGGCGGGGTTGTGGGAGGGGGAGGGGTGCGGTGGCGTCGGGTGCCGGTGGATTATGCCTCGCATTCGCCTCATGTGGAGGTGTTGGAGGAGGAGTTGGCGCGGGTGTTGGAGCCGGTGGCGCCGCGGGTTCCGGTGGTGCCGTTGTATTCGACGGTGTCGGGTGAGGTGGTGGCGGACGCGTCGTTGGACGGGGGGTATTGGTATCGGAATCTGCGGGGGACGGTGGAGTTCGAGGGTGCGGCGCGGCGGTTGCTGGCGGACGGGTTCACGGCGTTCGTGGAGTGCAGTGCGCATCCGGTGCTGACGGTGGGGCTGGGGGAGACGTTCGACGCGCTGGGTGCGGATGTGGCGGTGGCGGTGGGGTCGTTGCGGCGTGACGAGGGCGGGATGGAGCGCTTCGCCCGTTCGTTGGGGCAGGCGTGGGCGCACGGCGTTCCCGTCGACTGGACGCCCCTCCTCCCGGCCGCGACGACCGGAGTGCCGCCGGTCGGTCTGCCCACCTACGCCTTCCAGCGCACCCGCTACTGGCTCGACCCGGTCGGGCCCACGAGTGCCGACGTCTCCGCCGCCGGCCTCACCGCCGCCGCACACCCCCTGCTCGGCGCGGTGGTCGAGCTCGCCGGCACGCAGAGCGTGGTGCTGTCGGGGCGGCTGTCGCTGAAGTCGCACGGCTGGCTGGCCGATCACGCGGTGGCCGGGACGGTGCTGCTGCCCGGGACGGCGTTCGTGGAGATGGCGCTGCGCGCCGGCGACGAGGCGGGCTGCGACGTCCTGGACGAACTCACCCTCCAAGCGCCGCTGCTCCTGCCCGAAGGCACCGCCGTCCGCCTGCGGGTCGAGGTCGGCGAGCCCGACGAAGCCGGCCGCAGGGCCGTCGCGATCCACTCCCGGACCGACGCCGAAGGCTCCGCCTGGACCTGCCACGCCACCGGCGAACTCGGCATCGCACCACCGGCCGCACCTGCGGGTGAGGGGCTGGTGTGGCCGCCGGAGGGTGCGCGGGCGGTGGATGTGGGCGGTCTGTACGGGGCGTTGGCGGGGGCCGGCTATGAGTACGGGCCGGTGTTCCAGGGTGTGGGCGCGGTGTGGCGCCGGGGTGCGGAGGTGTTCGCCGAGGTCGCTCTGGGGGAGGGGGAGCGGGAGGCGGTGGCGGGGTTCGGGGTGCATCCGGCGTTGCTGGACGCGTCGCTGCATGCCGGGCTGCTGCCGGCGGGAGAGGCGGCGGGGGAGGGCGCGGGCGGGCCGCGGCTGCCGTTCGTGTGGTCGGGTGTGCGTCTGCACGCGACGGGTGCGGCGGCGGTGCGGGTGCGGATCGTGCCGGCCGGCGAGAACGGGCTGGGCCTGGAGCTGTTCGACGAGGCGGGGCGTCCGGTCGCCTCCGTCGCCTCGCTCGCCCTGCGCCCCGTCGACCCCGCCCAACTGGGCGGCACCCCTTCCACCATCGTCGACGACGCCCTCTTCCGGCTGAACTGGACGATCCTGCCCGCCCCGAGCACCGTCCCGGACCCCGCCCCCGCACGGCTCCCGGCACTGATCGGGACCGGCGCCGCCCCGGACCACGTGCCGACACAGCCGTACGCGGACCTCGACGCCTTCGCCGACGCGACGGCCCTCGACACCGCCGGCCCGCCCGACGCGCTCCTCGTCCTGTGCGCCCGGCCGGGCGACGACCGCCTCGGCGCGGACGCCGCGCACCGGGCGCTCCAGCGGGCCCTGGACGCCGTGCAGTGCTGGCTGGCCGACGAGCGGTTCGGCACCGCCAGACTCACCGTCGTCACCCGTGGCGCGGTCTGCACCACCCCGGGCGAGGGACCCGCGGACCCCGCCCACGCCCCGGTCTGGGGACTGCTGCGCACGGCGCAGACGGAGAATCCCGGCCGCTTCGCCCTGATCGACCTGGACGACGACGAGCGCTCCGGCCGCGCACTGGCGACCGCCCTCGCCTCCGGCGAGCCACAACTCGCCCTGAGAGAAGGAGAGTTGCTCGTCCCGCGGCTGGTCCGAGCGGCGCATCAGCCCGACACCCTGACACCGCCGGCCGGCGCCCCGGGCACTCCCTGGCACCTCGACGTGAGCACCCGAGGCACCCTGGAGGCGCTGACCCTCGCCCCCGCCGAAGCGGCGTCGGCGCCGCTGGGCCCCGACGAGATCCGGGTGGCGATCCGCGCGGCCGGGCTCAACTTCCGGGACGTCGTGTACACGCTCGGGCTGCTCCCCGGTGACGCCTCCCTGGGCATCGAGGGCGCCGGCGTGATCACCGAGGTCGGCCCGGCCGTCACCGGTCTGGACGTCGGCGACCGCGTCATGGGCATGCTGCCCGACGCCTTCGGCCCGCTGACCGTGGTCGACCACCGTCTGGTCGTGCGCTTCCCCGACCACTGGACGTTCGAGGAGGCCGCCGCCGTCCCCATCGTCTACGGCACCGCGTACTACGCCCTGGTGGAACTGGCCCGCATCCAGCCCGGCGAGAGCCTGCTGCTGCACGCCGCCGCCGGCGGCGTGGGCCTGGCCGCCCTCCAGCTCGCCCGCCACCTGGGCGCCGAGGTGTACGGCACCGCCAGCCCCGGCAAATGGGACACCCTGCGCGCCGCGGGCCTCGACGACACCCACATCGCCTCCTCCCGGGACCTCGACTTCGAGCAGAGCTTCCTCGCCGCGACCGACGGCCGCGGCGTCGACGTCGTACTCGACTGCCTGGCACGGGAGTTCGTGGACGCCTCGCTGCGCCTGCAGCCGCACGGCGGGCGCTTCATCGAGATGGGCAAGACCGACATCCGCGACCCCGAGGAGGTCGCGGCGGCCCACCCCGGAATCGCCTACGAGGCGTTCGACCTGGTGACCGTCGCCCAGGAGGACCCCGACCTGTTCCGGCGGATGCTCGAGGAAGTCATCGAACTGTTCGAGCGGGGCGCGCTGCGGCCCTCACCGATCCGCACCTGGGACGTCCGCAGGGCGCCCGAGGCGTTCCGCCACCTGAGCCAGGCACGCAACACCGGAAAGATCGTCCTGACCATGCCGCCGATGTGGAACCCGCACGGCACGGTGCTGGTCACCGGCGGCACGGGGACGCTGGGCGCGCTGTTCGCCCGGCATCTGGTGACCGGGTACGGGGTGCGGCGCCTGCTGCTGGTGAGCCGCCGGGGCGCGGACGCTCCCGGGGCGGCCGACCTCGCAGCGGAACTGGGCGCGCTGGGCGCGGCGGTGCGGATCGCCGCGTGCGACGTGGCCGACCGTCAGGCGCTGGCGGGCCTGCTGGCGTCGGTGGAGGCGGAGCATCCGCTGACGGCGGTGGTGCACACGGCCGGGGTGCTGGACGACGGCACGGTGACGGCGCTGACGCCGCAGCGTCTTGAGCGGGTGCTGCGGCCCAAGGCGGACGCGGCCTGGCATCTGCACGAGCTGACGGCGGACCTGGACCTCGCCGCGTTCGTCCTGTTCTCCTCCGTGATGGGCACGATCGGCGGCGCGGGCCAGGCCAACTACAGCGCCGCCAACGTCTACCTGGACGCACTCGCCGAGCACCGCCGCGCCCAGGGCGCCGAGGCGACGTCGCTCGCCTGGGGCTTCTGGGACCAGCGCAGCGAACTCACCGGCGAACTCGACGAGGTGGACATCGCGCGCATGGCGCGCGCCGGTCTGGTGCCGCTGGCCTCCCACGAAGGCCTCGCGCTGTTCGACGCGGCGCTCTCCTCGCCCGACGCCGCCCTCGTGCCCGCCCGGCTCGACCTGTCGCGACTGCGCGCCCAGGCCGACTCCGGCTCCCTGCCCGGCGTCCTCAGCGGCCTGGTCCGCGCCCGGACCCGCCGCACCGTGGCCGCCGCCCCGGCCGCCGGCGGCAGCGCAGCCTCCCACCCGTTCGCCGGCCTCACCGGAGCCGAACTGGAGCGGACGCTCCTGGAGAGCGTGTGCGGCCACGCCGCCGCCGTCCTCGGACACGGGTCGCCCGGCGCGATCCGCGCCGACAGCAAGTTCAAGACGCTCGGCTTCGACTCGCTGTCCTCGGTCGAACTGCGCAACCGCCTCAACGAGGCCACGAATCTGCGCCTGTCGGCCACCGCCGTCTTCGACCACCCGACCCCGGCGGCCATGGTCGCCTACCTGCGCGGCGAACTCGGCGACGACCCCGCCGGCTCCGGCTCCGCTGCCGCGCCGGCGGCGCCCGTGGCCGCGCTGCACAGCGGCGACGACCCGGTCGTCATCGTCGGCCTCGGCCTGCGCCTGCCCGGCGGCGTGTCCACCCCGCAGGCACTGTGGGACCTCCTCACCTCCGGCCGGGACACCGTCGGCGACCTGCCCACCGACCGCGGCTGGGACCTCGACACCCTGCACGACGCCGACCCGGACCGGTCCAACAAGAGCTACGTCAGCAAGGGGTCGTTCCTCTACGACGCCGCCGGCTTCGACGCGGACTTCTTCGGGATCAGCCCGCGCGAGGCCCTCGCCATGGACCCCCAGCAGCGGCTGCTCATGGAGACCGCCTGGGAGGCCTTCGAACGCGCGGGCATCCGTCCCGAGTCGCTCCAGGGCAGCCAGGCCGGTGTCTTCGTCGGCGCCCTGTCCCAGGAGTACGGCTCACCCATGCACGAGGCGTCGGACGGCGTCGACGGCCTGATGCTGACCGGCAAGACGACCAGCGTCCTGTCCGGCCGCCTCGCCTACTTCCTGGGCCTGGAAGGACCCGCCCTCACCATCGACACCGCCTGCTCCTCGTCGCTGGTCGCGCTCCACCAGGCCGCACAGGCACTGCGCGGCGGCGAATGCTCCCTCGCCGTGGCCGGCGGCGTGTCGGTGATGCCGACCCCCGGCTTCTTCACGGAGTTCTCCCGCCAGCGCGGACTGGCCAAGGACGGCCGCATCAAGGCGTTCGCCGCCGGCGCCGACGGCACCGGCTGGGGCGAGGCCGTCGGCGTGCTCCTCCTCGAGCGGCTCTCCGACGCCCGCCGCAACGGCCACGAGGTCCTGGCCGTCGTCCGCGGCAGCGCCGTCAACCAGGACGGCGCCAGCAACGGCCTCACCGCCCCCAACGGGCCCTCGCAGCAGCGGGTGATCCGCCAGGCGCTGGCGAACGCCGGCCTGACGGGCGCGGACGTGGACGCGGTGGAGGCGCACGGCACGGGCACGAAGCTCGGCGACCCGATCGAGGCACAGGCCCTGCTGGCCACCTACGGGCAGGACCACACCCCCGAACAGCCGCTGTGGCTGGGCTCGCTGAAGTCCAACATCGGCCACACCATGGCGGCCGCCGGCGTCGCGGGCGTGATCAAGATGGTGGTCTCGATGAACCGGGGCACCCTGCCGCGCACCCTCCACGTCGACCAGCCGACACCACACGTCGACTGGGACCTGGGAGCCGTCGAGCTGCTGACCGAGGAACAGCCCTGGCCCAGCACGGGCCGCCCGCGCCGCGCCGCCGTCTCCGCGTTCGGCATCTCGGGCACCAACGCCCACCTCATCCTGGAACAGGCGCCCGGGCAGGAGACGCCCGAGAGCGTGGCCGGGCCCGGCGCGGACGCCCCGGGCGCCGTCGTGCCGTGGGCGCTGTCGGCCAAGTCGGCCGCCGCGCTGCGTGAACAGGCCGCGCGTCTCGCCGAGTTCGCGACCGCCCACCCCGACACGGACATCGCCGCGATCGGATCCGCCCTCGTCCACCACCGCACCCCCTTCGACCACCGCGCAGTCGTCGTCGGCACCGACCGGGCGACCCTGCTGGACGGCGTCAGGACCGTCACCGACAACACCTCCTCCCACCCGGTCGTTTCGGGTCGGACGGTGTTCGTGTTTCCGGGGCAGGGGTCGCAGTGGTTGGGGATGGCGGCGGGGTTGTATGCGCAGGCGCCGGTGTTCCGGGCCCGGTTGGAGGAGTGTGCGCGGGCGTTGTCCGAGTTCGTGGAGTGGGATCTGCTTCAGGTGCTGCTGGGGGAGGGCGACGGCGCTCTGTTGGAGCGGGTGGATGTGGTGCAGCCGGCGTTGTGGGCGGTGATGGTGTCGCTGGCTGAGTTGTGGCGTTCGTTCGGGGTGGCGCCGGATGCGGTGGTGGGGCATTCGCAGGGGGAGATCGCGGCGGCGGTGGTGGCGGGTGCGTTGTCGCTGGGGGACGGTGCGCGGGTGGTGGCGTTGCGCAGTCGGGCGATCGTGGCGTTGGCGGGGCGTGGGGGGATGGTGTCGGTGGCGTTGCCGGTGGAGCGGGTGCGTGCGGTGGTGGGGCGGTGGCCGGGTCGGGTGTCGGTGGCGGTGGTGAACGGTCCGTCGTCGACGGTGGTGTCGGGTTCGTGTGAGGTGTTGGAGGAGTTGGCGGGGTTGTGGGAGGGGGAGGGGTGCGGTGGCGTCGGGTGCCGGTGGATTATGCCTCGCATTCGCCTCATGTGGAGGTGTTGGAGGAGGAGTTGGCGCGGGTGTTGGAGCCGGTGGCGCCGCGGGTTCCGGTGGTGCCGTTGTATTCGACGGTGTCGGGTGAGGTGGTGGCGGACGCGTCGTTGGACGGGGGGTATTGGTATCGGAATCTGCGGGGGACGGTGGAGTTCGAGGGTGCGGCGCGGCGGTTGCTGGCGGACGGGTTCACGGCGTTCGTGGAGTGCAGTGCGCATCCGGTGCTGACGGTGGGGCTGGGGGAGACGTTCGACGCGCTGGGTGCGGATGTGGCGGTGGCGGTGGGGTCGTTGCGGCGTGACGAGGGCGGGATGGAGCGCTTCGCCCGTTCGTTGGGGCAGGCGTGGGCGCACGGCGTTCCCGTCGACTGGACGCCCCTCCTCCCGGCCGCGACGACCGGAGTGCCGCCGGTCGGTCTGCCCACCTACGCCTTCCAACGCACCCGCTACTGGCTCGACTCCACGCACCACCAGCCCACCGCACCCTCCGACCTCGGAACCGGCGCGGCCCACCCGCTCCTGGGACCGGCCGTCGAACTCCCGGGCGCGCAGTCGCTCCTGTTCACCGGACGGCTCTCCCCGAACACGCACGGACGGCTGGTCGAACACACCGGCGCCGGAGTCACCGTGCTGCCCGCCGCCGCACTCGCCGACGCCCTGCTGCACGCGGCCGGCGAGATCGGCTGCGAGCGGATCGACGAACTCGCCTTCCACGAGCCCCTGGTGATGCCCGAGCGCGGCGGCGTCCAGCTCCGCGTCGAGGTCGGCGAGCCCGACGCGGAGGGGCTGCGCGTCATGACCCTCCACTCCCGCAGGGAGAACCGGCCGCAGGGCACGCCATGGACCAGCCACGCCCGCGCCGTACTCGCCGCCGAGGAGGACGCCGGCACACCGCCGTCCTGGAACCTCGAGGTGTGGCCCCCGCTCGACGCCGACCCGGTCGACGTCACCGCTCTGGACAGCCTCGGCGGCCCGGACGGGCCGGGCGCGGTGCGTGCGGCCTGGCGGCGGGACGGCGAACTGTACGCGGAGATCGCCCTCGACCCGGGGGAGCCGCAGGAGCGGACGTCCGCCGACGGCTTCGGCGTCCACCCCGCTCTGCTCGGCACGGCCCTGCGCCTCGCGGACCCGGCCGGCACGGCGCAGCCCCTCCACGCCCCCGACGCACGGCTGCCCAACCGGTGGCACGGCGTCACGCTCCATGCCGTCGGGGCGTCCGTCGTGCGCGTACGCCTGACCCGCCAGGACGCGGACGGCCCCGGGCTCACGCTGGCCGTCGCGGACGACACCGGAGCCCCGGTGGCGACGATCGACGCCCTGACGTGGCGATCCGTCGCCGCGCACGACCTGCGGCAGGCGTCCGCCGCACAGCGCGGCGCCCTCCACACGCTCACGTGGGTCGAGGCGCGGACCCGGGGGCGCGGCGCCCCCGCACCCCGGAGCTGGGCCGTCGTCGGCGACGACCCGTTCGAGGCGCGCCTCGGACTCATGGCCGCGGGCACGTATGCCGAGGAGTATCCCGACCTGCAGACGCTCGCGGTCAGGATCGAGACGGACGGCGTCGCGGCGCCCGACGTCGTCCTGGTCACGAGCCCACCGGCCGCCGACGGGACGGCCGGCGCCGTCCGCCGGTCCGCCGAGGACGTGCTCGGCCTCGCCCGGACCTGGCTCGCCGACCGCAGGCTCGCCGCCTCCCGGCTGGTCGTCCTCACCCGCGGCGCCACCGCGCACGAAGGCGACGACCCCGCCACGGCGGCGGTCGGCGCACTGATCCGCGCGGCCCAGGACGAGGCGCCCGGCCGGTTCGTGCTGGTCGACACCGACGGCACCAAGGCGTCCTGGCGGGCCCTGACGAAGGCGCTGACCACCGACGAGGACCACGTCATGCTGCGCCGCAGCGTCGTACGCGTGCCACGGCTGGCCCGCGCCGACCTGACGGCCGGCACGACGGACCCGGCCTGTCCCCTCGACACGGCCGCCGGCGGCACGGCGTTGATCAGCGGCGCGGCCGGACAGCTCAGCGCCTCCTTCGCCCAGCACCTGGTCACGCGGCACGGCGTGCGCGACCTGCTGCTGCTCGGGCAGCCGGGCGAGGACCCGGGCGTCGACGGGGCGACGGCAGCCGCGTGGAGGGAACTCGGCGTCCGCGTCGACACCGCGACCTGCGACCCGGCCGACCCGCACGCCCTGACGGCGCTCCTGCGCGACCTGCCCGCCGACCGCCCCCTGCGCACCGTCGTCCACACCGCGGCACACCCCCACGGCACGGACGGGACGCCGGGGCAGGCCGAGGAGAGCGGGGCCGGGGCGGCCGGGGGAGCGACGGTCGCCGGCAGTGCGCCGGGCCGGATCGGCGCCGCCCTGCACGCCGAGGCGCTGCGGATCCGGGCGCTGCGCGAGGCGATCGACGCCCTCGCGGAGCCCCCCGCGCTCGTCCTGCTGTCCGCCGCGGCCGGCGCCGAGGGCCCGGGGGACGCCGTCGACGCGGCGGCCGGCGCGCTGCTGGCCTCCTGGGCGCGGCAGCGGCGGTCGGCCGGAGCGCCCGCGGTCGCGCTCCGGGTCACGCCCGAGGCCACCGGCCCGCAGGTGTACGACGGGCTGTGGGACGCGGGCGAGGCGGCGCTGCTCGTCGCCGAACCGGACGTCGAGGCGCTCGCCGCGCGCGCCGCGTCCGGCGCCCTGCCGGCCCTGTGGCGGGGCCTGGTGCGCGTCCCCGCCCGGCGCACCGTCCAGCGGGCCGGCGACGGTCAGGGCGCCACGTTCAAGCAGCGTCTGGTCGCGCTGGACGGACCCGGCCGCGAACGGCTCCTGCTGGAACTGGTCCTCGACCACGCCGCCACCGCGCTCGGCCACGGCTCGGCGGGCGCCGTCGACCCGGACCGCAAGTTCCGCGAACTCGGCTTCGACTCGCTGAGCGCCCTCGCCCTGCGCAACTCGCTCAACGACGTCACCGCGCTGCGGATGCCGCCCGGCGTCGTGTTCGACCACCCCACCTCCGCCGAACTCGCGGCGCACCTCGCGGACCGGCTCCTCGCACGGTAGGCCCGGGGCGGGCGGCAGGCCCCGGAGCCGGCCGCCCGCACACGGGCAGCCCCCACACACACAAGCCGAGCCGCCCGAACACGGGCAGCCCCCGACAGGACCAGCCAACACACAAGAAGGGAGGCGTGGTTGTGAGAACGCAAGGAGTGTTCCTCAGCTCGGTCGGGGTGTTCCTGCCCGATCCGGTGAGCGCGCAGGACGCCGTGGCCGACGGCCGCTACGACGAGGACGTCCACAAGGCGAGCGGCCTGACCGGCACCCATGTCGCGCACGGTGTCCCCGCGCTCGACATGGCGGTCGCCGCGGCGCGACGCGCGGTGCAACGCTGGGGACGGGACGTCGAGGACATCGAGTCCCACGTCCACGGCGGCGTCTACCACCAGGGGCCCGACGGCTCCTACCCGCCCGCGTACATCCTGCGGGAACTCGGCACGGGGCCCATTCCCTCGCTGCACATCCGGCAGGGCTGCAACGGCATGCTGGCCGCCCTCGAGGTCGTGATCGGGCAGATGACCGGCGCCGCCCAGGTGGAGACGGCGCTGCTGACCACGGCGCAGAACTTCCAGACGCCGCTCATCGACCGCTGGCGCGGCTTCGGCGACTCCTACATCCTCGCCGACGGCGCCGCGGCCGCCGTGGTCAGCACCGAGAGCGGCTTCGCCGAGGTGCGCTCCCTCAACTCCGGGACGCTGGCCGAACTGGAGCAGTGGCACCGCGGGGACGAGTCGCTGCTGCCGCCCCAGGACGGCACGGGGCGAGAGGTCGCCGTCGCCGAGCGGGCCGCGCTGTTCAACGAGCGGGAGATGTCGCTCGCCGAAACGGTCGAGCGCATCGGCGAGTTCGACCTGTCCATCGTCCAGCGCTCCCTGGTGGAGGCCGGCCTCAACGCCTGCGACATCGCCAAGGTCGTCCCGATCAACCAGGACGGCCGCATGATCGAGTACGCGGTCATGGGCCCGCTGGGCCTGCCCATGTCCCGTTCCAGCTGGGACTTCGGCCGCACCGTCGGCCATGTCGGGGCGGCCGACCTGCTCATCTCGCTCGACCACCTGGTGCGCACCGGCGAGGTGGCGCCAGGAGACCACGTCCTGCTGCTCTCCCAGGGACCCGGCTGGATCAGCTCCGCCGGAGTCGTGACGATCAAGGAAGTTCCGTCATGGTGACATCCGCCGCGGTGCCCGTCGCCGGCACCGAGCTCTACTACGAGACACGGGGCACGGGCCCTCTCCTGGTCGCCATGGACGGTGCGGGCGGCGACGCCCGGCGCATCCCCGGCCTGGTCGACCGCCTCGCCGACCACTACACGGTCCTCACCTACGACCGGCGCGGCATGTCGCGCAGCGCGGCCGGCGACCCGATGCCGCCCCTGACGCCGCGCACCCACGCGGACGACCTGGCCCTGCTGCTGAAGTCGCTCACCGACGAGCCCGCGCTGCTCTTCGGCACGAGTCTCGGAGCGCACGTGGGCCTGCATCTGCTGGCCCGCCACCCGCAGCTGGTGGCCACGCTCGTGGCGCACGAGCCCTCGGAGTTCTACTTCCTGACCGGAGCCGAGCGCGAGCTCGCCGGACAGGTGGTGCGCACGGCGTGCGACACCTACCGGCAGCAGGGGTTCGGCCCCGGCATGGTCAGCTGGGCGGCGTTCAACGACATCGACTACGGCAACCTGCAGTTCGAGCCCGGGGCCCGGCTGTCGCCGATGACGGACGAGCAGAAGGCCAACATCGACTTCTTCATCACGCACGAGATGCCCGCCTACACCGAAGTCCACCTCGACGACGCCGGCTTCGACGTGCTGCGCGCCGAGGCCGGCCGGCTCGTCCTCGCCACCGGCGCCCCCTCCGAGGGCAACTGGTCCTACCGCTGCACCGTCGCTCTCGCGCAGCGGCTCGGCAAGGAGACCGAGGAGCTGCCCGGCGGGCACGTCGGCCTCAAGACCCACCCCAGGGCCTTCGCGGCACGCCTGCGCAAGATCCTCAGGAACCAGGGCCACTGACCCCCCAAGGCCGTGGCAGGGGGGCGGGACCGGACGGCCCCGCCCCCTGCCACGCCCCGGCCCGGCCGCGTGCCGCCCCCCGGCCCCGCCGCGTGCCGGCCCCGGCTGCCGCCGGGTGCGGGTCTGGCTTGGCTACCGCCGGGCGGCGGTCCGGCGGCCCGGCACCGACTCGCCGATCCAGTCCAGGAGTTCGTGCCCGGCGGCGCTGAGCAGACCCGGCCGGTCCAGGAGCGAGTGGTGCAGCTCGCTCGAGCAGGCCCGCGCCGAGCGCACCGCCTCCTCCAGGAGCGCCGCCTGCGCGCCCTTGGCCCGTTCCAGGGCCGCGGTGCGCAGCCTGAGGAGGTGGACATAGCCGAACAGCGTGTGCAGACAGCGGGCCGCGGTCCACCACGTGCCCTGCCAGCACACGAAGATCTTCACGTCGCGTCCGTGCGGCCCGTCCCCGCGCGCGGGGGCGAAGTGGTCGTCGGTGCGCTGTATCTCGTTGAGCCACAGGTGCAGCGCCTCGTGGTACAGCGACTCCTGCAGGCTGTACACGGACGGCTCGGTGAACATGAAGCCGGGCGGCAGATGATGCAGACCGAGCCCCGTCAGGAAGGCGGTGAAGGGCAGCTCCCGGAACGAGCAGGACGCCATGGTCTCGCCCAGCGGCGCCTGTTCGCGGCGCGGCTTGAGCAGGACGAGCACGCTGATGAACGCCTCCACGGCCCGCGCGGCCTCAGGACACAGGCCCGCCAGCGTGTCCACCGCCTCCGTCATCCAGGCCGTCGTACGCGGCCCCGGCCGCACCGTGCGGTACCCGGACAGGCCCACGTCCGCCAGGGTCGCAGGCCCCAGCGCCGTCGCGTACCGCAGCCGCAGCGCGCCGCTGCCGAACTCCACCAGTTCGCAGTCCTCGCGCCCGGTGTACGCGGTCCGCGACCGCGGCCCGCACTCCGGGGCCCGGCCGAGGTTGAGCCGGCGGCACAGATGCGGCGGCAGCGGATCCACCGGCCCGGGGCCGGACCAGGGGGCGGGGCCGGCGGCGGCGCTCGTGAGCAGGGCGGCGTACCGCTGCCGGACGACGGTGAGGCCGCGCGGTTCCGTGCGCGTCCGCTCCCGTGCGACGACGGTGCTCATCGGGTGTCCTCTCGCGTCGGGTCAGGGGTTGTCACCGGTGTGCAGCCGGGCCAGCGACGCCCGCGCGTACACCACCTGGTAGCCGGGCACGGTGAACAGGGACTCCCGGAAGACGCCCGCCCGCGGGGACACCAGAGCCTCGAACCCGTCGTGCGGGCCGTACAGTTCGGCCCGTTCGGCCAGGAAGAAGTGAAGGTTGAGGGCGTCCACGCGACGCTGTCTGAGCCACCACAGGCGCCGCTCCTCAGCGCCGCCGCGGGCCGCCAGATACGCGGCGACGACCTGCTCCTCCCAGCGGTGCGCGAGCCGTTCCGAGGCGAGCTGGCCGCGCGCCGTGCGCACCGGCCGGGCCCGCTCGTACAGGCAGTGGCCCAGCTCGTGGGCCACGCCGGCCAACGCCCCGAGCGTCGGCCCGTCCTGCCCGTGCACGACGGGGCGGCTGTGCTCGTCGTCGACCGTGCGGAACGTGGTCGGCTCGTCGAGCGAGGACTGGGCCAGCACCTGGCGGACGGCGTCGGCGCGGCCGCGCAGCAGGGGGAGCTCCGGGATGATCTCGGCGGCGCGGGCGTGGGTGGGGTGGTGCAGCACCGTGTCGTCCGCGAGCCCCGGCAGCGCCAGTTCCATCAGCCGCGCCAGGTCGCCGGCGCGCAGCGGCAGGGCACAGGCGTAGGCGCCGGACCGCACCACCGTGCGCATCTGACGCAGGGTCGCGTCGGACAGGGCCCGCAGCCAGGGCGCCGACCGCAGGCGGGCGAGGGCGGCCGCGCGGCCCGCCAGCAGCCGCTCCAGCACCTCTCCGCCGCCCAGCAGCGCCTCGCGCTGCAGGCGCCGCAGCTGGTCGCGGTAGGCGGCGATGCCGGGCCCGTACCCGCGCAGCAGGGCGGTGTCGATGGTGTCCGGCATGCACGCTCACCGGGCCGCCGGCTGCGCGGCGGGCACGCCGGGCTCGATGTGGAGGCTGATCTCCCAGCGGTCCGCGAGCTCCTGGAGCTCGCGCACGAGCGGGCCGGCCCACGGCGGGCCGCCGGGCAGCAGCACCGCCACGTCGCCCACCGCGCCGACCCGGTACAGGATCTGTTCCAGCACCCGGGCGCAGGCGCCTTGGGCGTCGGCGCCGTCCGGGCCCGGCAAGGCCAGCGACTCGGCCGGGCCGGCGGTCAACCGCCCTACGTCGAGGGCGGGACGGAGCGGATGCAGCACCAGCGCGGCCGCCCGCAGCTGCGTCAGCGCGGCCCGCGTGACCTGCTGCGCGCCGGCGTCGACGGCCACGACCCTGATGTGCCGCACCAGCGTCGTGTCGGGAGTGTGCAGGGACATGGCTGTGTCCTTCCGGGGAGATGCCGTACGGCCCGACCGACGCGGACGGCCGGGGACGCGCCCGAGGGGGCGGGCGCGTCCCCGGCCCGCCTCCCTCAGTCGGCGGGCCCTGTTCCGTCGCTGATGTCCGCGACGAGCTGCTCCAGGTCGGTCGGGATCGCGGACTGCAGACGCGGGGCGAGAGCCGCAGCCCCGCCTCCGCCTCCGCCGTCGCCTCCGCCGTCGACGTTGACGTATTCGACGGTCTCGACGCCGTCGACGGGCCCGTTGGCCGAATCGGACATGGAACCTCCTGCACGATGCGGGGGACCCGGACGGCAGCCCCGGTCCCGCGTGACTGGTCGCAGCCACGATCCGCCCCCGGCTAAAGCGGGGGCTGCGCGCCTGCTGGGACGAGCCCGCGCTTCGAGCCGCCGCCGAAGCCCCGCCCGCGAAAGCCCCGTTCAGGGAAGGCCCCGCTCAGGCCACCGCTTCCTTCCTCCACACCCCGGGCCGCACCTCCGACCAGCCCGACGCCGGCACCCGGGGGCCGACGAGGTCGGCGAGGCGGCGGCGGGCGTAGGCCTCCAGACGGGCGTCCGCCAGCTCCGTCGCCTGGGTCAGGCACCGCACGAAGTGGGCCCGGGCCGCGTCCCGGTCGTGCGACTCCAGCGCCAGCAGGCCCCGCAGACGGTGGCTCTCGAAGCGGCCGCGGCGGTCGGGCGCCGGCGCGTCCGGCGCGCCCGGCACCAGCGCCGCCGCCGCGTCCGTCGCGCCGCTGTCCAGCCGCAGATCGGCCAGGCCCGTCAACGCCCGCACGCGCTCCTCGTCGGCGCCCGCCGCGTCGGCCGTCAGCAGGGCACGCTCGAACAGGTCCTCCGCCACGGCGACCCGCCGCCGCTGCCAGGCGAGATCGCCCATGGCCCGCAACAGCCGCGCCTGCGCCGCCAGATCGCCCGTGCGCTGCGCCGCGTCCAGCGCCAGATCGTGGCAGACGGAACGCTCCTCCCACGCCGCCAGCGACTCCAGGAACCCCGCCATGCCGTCCACCAGGCGCAGCGTCGCCGACCACAGCCCCGCCGCGTGCGCCTGCCGCACCAGCGCCAGCAGCACCGGCCGCCGCCCCCGGAACCAGTCCAGCGGATGGCGCCCCTCGACCGGCTCCCCGGCGAACACGCCCACCGCCTCGACCTCGTCGGCCGCCGCGCCGCACAGCCGGTTCAGCGCGGCCCGCCGGACGTCGGCGTCCACCTCGGCGGCGAGCAGCTCCCCGGCCAGCAGCCGCAACAGCTCCGGCATGCGGTACCCGACCGTGCCACCGGCCCGGGCCGGCTCCGTCTGCAGGACCTGCGCCCGCACCAGCGCGTCCGCCGTCTCCCGCGCCGCCTGCAGGTCCGTCTCCAGCAGGGCCGCCGCCGCACGCAGCCCGAACGGCCCGGCGGGCAGCAGCCCCCACAGCAGGAAGGCCCGCCGCCGCGGATCGCTCAGCTCGTCCGCGGCCTGCCGCAGCCGCGGGCGCAGTGCGGGGTCCGCCGCGCCCAGCTCCGCGAGCCGGGTGCGCTCCTCACGCAGCCGCGCGGCGAGCGCCGCGCACGTCTGCCGCGGCCGGCCCGCCAGCAGGCTTCCCGCCGCCCGCAGCGCCAGCGGCAGAGCACCGCACAGCGCCACGACGTCCGCCGCCCCCGTCCCCGCGCCCGCGTCCGGCGCCGTCCCGCCCGCCGCGGCCAGCAGCAGCGCCCGGGCGTCCCGCGCCGAGGGCACGCCGAGCGCGACGACCCGCCCCTCGAGCCCCTCGGGCACGCCCCGGCAGGTGACCAGCACCGTGCTGTCCGGCATGGCCGCGAGCACCGGACGGACCTGGTCGGCCGAGACCGCGTCGTCCAGGACCAGCAGACACCGCCGGCCGGCCGTCGACTGCCGCAGCACGGCGGCCGGTTCCCCGCCGCCCGCCGGCGCCGCACCGTGCGCCGCGAACCGGCGCAGCAGCTGCGCCAGCACCTGCGCCGCGTCCAGCGGACGCCCGCCCCCGGTGCGCAGCCGCACGAGCGCCGAACCGTCGAAGCCGTCGCCCGCGCGGTGCGCCGCGGCCAGGGCCAGCGCGCTCTTGCCGACGCCCGCCGGGCCCGAAAGGACGACGAGCCCGCCGCCGGGCGGCCCCAACGCCTCACCCAGAACCGCCAGTTCCTCCTCGCGGCCGGTGAACAGCAGGTCGCCGGAGGGAAGTCCACCGCTCACCGCCCACGCAGCCCCGCCGCCGGCGGGCCGCGTCACGGCGGCCGGCGGCGACGGCTCGGTCCGCTCGGCCCGCCCCGCAGGCCGAAGCAGCAGGGGATCGCCCACCAGGATGCGCTGGTGCAGCGCCTGCAACGCCCGGCCGGGCTCTATGGCCAGCTCCTCCACGAGCCCCCGGCGCAGCCGCGCGAACACCTGCAGCGCGTCGGCCTGCCGCCCCGACCGGTACAGCGCCACCATCAGATGCGCGTGGAACTCCTCGCGCAGCGGCAGCTCCGCGGTCACCGCCTGCAGCTCGCCGATCAGCCCCCGATGACGGCCCAGATGCAGCTCGGCCCTGATGCACTGTTCCAGCGCCGACGTGCGCATCTCCGACAGCCGCACCGCCGTGGCGTCCAGCAGCGGTCCGTGCGGGGTGTCCGACAGGAGCGGCCCGCGCCACAGACCGAGGGCCCGGCGCTGCAGATCTGCCGCGCCCCGGTAGTCCTGCCGGTCCATCAGCTCCCGGCCCCGGCCGTGCAGCTCCTCCAGCACCGCCAGGTCCAACTGCGCCGGGTCCAGCCGCAGTTCGTACCCCGGCGGCCGCGTCACCAGCGCGTCGCGGCCCAGCTCGGCGTCCACCTCGTGCAGCAGCTTGCGCAGCTGCGAGATGTACACCTGGAGCGTCGTCGTCGCGGTGCGCGGCGGGTCCTCGCCCCACAGCTCGTCGATCAGGCTGTCCACCGACACGATCTCGTTCGCCCGCACCAGCAGCGTGGCGAGGACGACCCGTATCTTCGCCGCGCGCGGCGTCAGAGCCTCGGACGTGCCCGGCGCTCCCCGTACCTCCAGCGGACCCAGAATCCTGAATCGCATGGCGCCCCCTGTCCTAGACGAGCCACGATAGGCCGGGCCCCACCCCTGTTTTCGGACAGGCACCCCCCTATCCGCGACGGTCCTCCCACCCCGAGCCGGTCCGCGCATGAGAGCTCTGCAAGCCCTGCTTTAGCACCGGCGATGACCATGCGGAGGCCTTGGCCACAAGGGGGCACGGCGCGTCCCGCTCCGGTCCCGAGGGCACCACGAGGGGGCGAAGTGACTGGCGAGACCGCCGCTGACATCACGCGAAACGACGAGTACGGCACGTTCACCCGGCTGCTGCTCGACCGGGCGCAGGCCCTTGGCGACACCACCGCGCACGTCTTCGTACGCGACACCGGCGCCGCGACCGCCGCGGAACACCTCACCTACGGCGAACTCGACCGGACGGCCCGGACCCTGGCGCTGCGGCTGCACGAACGCGGCGCCCAGGGCCGGCCCGTCCTGCTGCTGCACCCGCCCGGCCCCGACTTCCTCAAGGCGTTCGCCGGCTGCCTGTACGCCGGAGCCATCGCCGTCCCGGCCCCGCTGCCCGGCGACCGCGGCGAGCGGCTGCACCGCCTGACCGGCATCATCAAGGACACCGGCGCCCAGCTCGTCCTCACCGACATCGCCCACGCCCCCGACGTGTCGCTGTGGCTCGCCACCGCGGGCCGCGGCGACGTCGTGTGCCTGGCCACCGACGTCGACGAGGACGACGGCCCCGACGACTGGCGCCCGCCCACCACCGGCCCCGACGACCTGGCGTTCCTGCAGTACACCTCCGGATCCACCTCACAGCCGCGCGGCGTCATGGTCAGCCACCGCAACCTCCTCGCCAACCAGGAGGTGATGCGCCGCGCCCTCGGCACCACAGCGGCCGACCGGTTCGGCGGCTGGCTGCCCCACTACCACGACATGGGCCTCATCGCCCATCTCCTGCACCCCCTGTGGCTGGGCAGCGCGTCCGTGCAGATGGCCCCGAGCGCCTTCATCAAACGCCCCGTCCGCTGGCTGCGGATGATCGAGGAACACGGGGTGACGATCGGCGGCGGCCCCAACTTCTGCTACGACCTGTGCCTGCGCCGGATCACCGACGAACAGGTCGCCGGCCTGGACCTGTCCCGCTGGCGGCTGGCCCTCAACGGCGCCGAACCGGTACGCGCCCAGACCCTCGAGGCGTTCACCCGCCGCTTCGCCGCCGCCGGCCTCGACGCCGCCGCCGTCTACCCCGCCTACGGACTCGCCGAAGCCACCCTCATGGTGTCCGGCGGCGCCCCCGGCCGCCCCTACGGCCGGCTCACCGTCGACCAGCCGGGCCTCGAACACGACGCGCTGCGCGCCCCCGCCCCCCGAGCCGCCGCCCGCATCCTCGTCAGCAGCGGCCGCGCCGACGGCTTCGACGTACGCATCGTCGACCCCGTCGACGGCCGCGAACTGCCCGCGGGCCGCGTCGGCGAGATCTGGCTGCGCGGCGACAGCGTGGCCCAGGGCTACTGGCGCAAACCCCTGGAGACGGCCGAGACCTTCCACGCCGTCCTCGCCGGCGCCGGCGGCGACGGCGGCTATCTGCGCACCGGCGACCTCGGCGCCCTCGACGGCGGCGAACTCTACGTCACCGGACGGCTGAAGGAAGTCATCATCCTCAACGGCCGCAACATCTACCCGCAGGACGTCGAATGGGCCCTGCGCGAGGTCAGCCCCGCCCTCGGCGCCTGCCACGGCGCCGTGTTCACCGTCGGCGCCGACCGCGAACAGCTCGTCGTCGTCCAGGAGGTGCGCGCCCCGCACGCCGACCAGAGCCGCCTGCACGCCCTGGCCTGCCGGATGCAGGCCCTGATCGGCCGGGACTTCGACGTGCCCGTCGGCAACGTGGTGCTGGTGCGCCCCGGCACCCTGCGCCGCACCACCAGCGGCAAGACACAACGCACCCTGATGCGCAGACTGTTCCTGGAGGACCGGCTGTCCCCCCTGTTCGAGGTCCTCGACCCGCAGGTCGAGAACCTGGTGCGGCCCCGGCCCGCGGACGAGGACGCCCTGTCCGCCGTCGCCGGCGGACCGCGGGACCTGTCGTGGTGAACGGGCTCACCACCGCGCCGCGGCCCCCCGTCCGGCCCGCCGCGCCCGAGGACCGGGCGGCCGAACTGGAGAAACGGTTCGGGGACCCCGCCGCCCCCGGCAACCCCGTCGGCTACGCCGCACTGCTGTCCGCCGACCGGCGGGCCGCGCTGTCCGCCGACGCCGAGGACCTCCTCGACGACTTCGGCATGCACCTGGAGTACGTGCCCCGCGCCCTGGGCGGCCGCTTCACCTGCGCGGAGACGCTGCTGCGCGTGATGCGTCCGGTCTTCCGCCGCGACGTCAGCCTCGGCATGGGCTACGGCATGAGCACCTTCATGGCCGCATCCGACGTGTGGCTGGCCGGCAGCCGCCACCAGCAGGACTGGCTGGCCCGGCTGCTCATCGGGCGGTCCAAGGCCGCCATCGCCCAGCACGAGACGGCCCACACCAACGACTTCGTCCGCAGCCAGGTCCGCGCCGTGCACGCGGACGGCCGGCTCCACGTCACCGGCGCCAAGACCATCGTCAACAACGCGCGCCGCGCCGACGCCCTGGTGCTGTTCTGCCGCACCGACGACCGCGTCGGCAGCGCCAGCCACTCGGCACTCCTGCTCGACCCCCGCACCCTGCCCGCCGACCGCTACCGGGCCGGCTCGCGCCGCCCCTCCGTCGGACTGCGCGGCGCCCACCTGGACAGCATCGAGTTCGACGACTGCCCGCTGCCCGAGGACGCCCTGCTCGGGCCGGCCGGCAGCGGCGTCCCCACCGCACTGCGCTCCTTCCAGGTCAGCCGCACCCTCACCGCCGCCATGGTGGCCGCGGCCGTCGACACCAGCCTGCGCACCGCGGTCCTCGTCGACCGCATCCAGGGCCCGGGCGACGGCGGCCTGTCACCCATGGACCCCGAGGCCACCGCCGCCACCCTCGCCAACTCCTTCGTCAACCTGCTCTTCTACGACTGCCTCGCCGTCGTCGCCACCCGCGCCCTGCACCTGTACCCGGCCGAGACCAGCGTCTACTCGGCCGCCGTCAAGGCACTGCTGCCCCGCGTCCTGAGCGAGACGATGTACGACCTGGCGACCGTCCTCGGCTCGCAGATCTACACCCGCGCCGGCACGATCGGCGTGTTCCAGAAACACATCAGGGACGTGCCGGTCATCAGCCTCGGCCACGCCGGGACCGTCGCCTGCCAGGCCACCATCATCCCCCAGCTCCCGAGCCTGGCCCGCAGCTGGTTCTCCGGCGAAGGCGCAGGCCCCGGCCTGTTCCGCCCGGCCGCACCGCTGCCCCCCTTCGACTACACCGCCCTGGTCCTCGCCGGCGGACGCGACAGCCTCAGCGCCACCCTGATCGACACGGCCGCCACCCTCCCCGCCCGCAACCCCGTCGAACGCGCCCTGCGCGCCCTGGCCGGACAGTTCGTCGACGAACTCGACGACCTGCGCGCCAGAATCCTCGCGCTGCCCCCGGTGAACGAGCACACGCCGGTGCGCCCCGCCTGGTTCGCCCTGACCGACCGCTACGTCCTCGTCCTGGCCGCCGCCGCCGTCCTCGGCGTGTGGCGGCACAGCCGCGACGACCGCGACCCCTTCCTCGCCGACCCGGCCTGGGCGACGGCCGCCCTGCACCGCATCGCCCGCCGCCTCGGCGCCCCCGCCGCGGACCTGCCCCCCCAGTGCATGGCCCGCGTGCACCAGGAGGTGCTGGCCCGCTTCGGCGACCGCCGCAGCTACGACCTGTACAACACGCCGCTCCCCGGCTGACCGCCGACCGAGCCACCACCCCCCTTCTCCCGCAACGGCCCCTACTCCCGAGGAGACCCGGCCATGACCCTCTCCGCGCCGCCGAAGGCGGCAGCCCCCCTGTACCGCTGGCTCACCGACCGCCTCGCGGTCTATATGGACCGGGCGCCGGAGAGCATCGACCCCACGGTGCCGCTCGCCGCATACGGCATGGACTCCGTGTGCGCGCTGAGCCTGTGCGGCGACGTCGAGGACGAGCTCGGGATCGCCGTGGAGCCCACACTGGCCTGGGACCACCCCACGGTCGCGGCGCTCGCCGGGCATCTCACCGCCCGCGGCGTCCGGCTCCCCGACAGCGGGCCGCAGCGGTGAGCGCGGACGCCGTCGCCATCGTCGGCCTGGACTGCGTCCTGCCCGGCGCGCCCGACGCCGACGCCTACTGGAACCTGCTGATGCGCGCCGGTGACGCGATCGGCGAACTGCCCGCGCAACGCCGCGACGGGCACGGCTTCGACGACACGGTGCGCGGCGGCTTCATCGACGACATCGCCACCTTCGACAACGACTTCTTCACCGTCGCGCCGCGCGAGGCCGCCGCCATGGACCCCCAGCAGCGACTGCTCCTGCAGTGCGCCTGGCGGGCCCTGGAGGACGCCGGGCAGTCGCCGGCCGCACTGGCGGGCGGCGACACCGGCGTCTTCGTCGGCGTCATGGGCAGCGAATGGGCCCAGCTCCACCTCACCGACCCCACACGGGTCACCCCCCAGCTCGGGGCGGGCAGCAGCGCGGCGATGACCGCCAACCGCATCTCCTACCACCTCGACCTCAAGGGCCCGAGCCTCGCCGTCGACACCGCCTGCTCGTCCTCCCTGGTGGCCGTGCACCTCGCAGTCAACTCACTGCTGGCCGGCGAGTCCTCCACCGCCGTCGCGGGCGGCGTCAACCTCGTCCTCACCCCCGCACCCGGACTCGTCTACGAACGGATGGGCCTGGCCGCCCGGGACGGCCGCTGCAAGCCCTTCAGCACCGACGCCGACGGCATCGGCCGCAGCGACGGCGTGGGCGTCGTGGTACTGCGGCGCCTGACCGACGCCCTGGCCGACGGCCAGCGGATCTACGCGGTCGTCCACGGCACCGCCGTCAACCAGGACGGCCGCAGCAACGGCCTCACCGCCCCCAACCGGTGGTCGCAGCGCGAAGTCGTCGCCGCCGCCTGCCGGCGCGCCCGCATCACCCCCGCACAGGTGAGGTTCATCGAGGCGCACGGCACCGGGACCGCGCTCGGCGACATCATCGAGTGCGCCGCCCTCGGCGAACTGCACGCCGTGCAACGGGACGAGCCCTGCGCCATCGGATCCGTGAAAGGCAACCTCGGCCACACCGAGGGCGCCGCCGGCATCGCGGGCCTCATCAAGGTCGCGCTCGCGCTGCACCACCGCATCGTGCCCGCCAGCCGCTTCGCCGACCGCGAGAACCCCCAACTACGGCTCGCCGAACGCGGACTGCGGCTCATCAAGGCGCCCATACGACTGCCCGCCGACGACGTCTGGGCCGGCGTCAGCAGCTTCGGCATGGGCGGCACCAACGCCCACGCCGTCCTCGCCGGCGCCCCGCGCCCCCGCCGCACCCCGACCGCACGCGCCCCGCGCCCCGCCGCCCGCGCCGTGGGCGTGTTCACCGTCTCCGCCAACACCCCCGAGGCGCTGCGCCGCAACCTCGCCGTGCAGGCCGACGCCGTCGCCCGCCGCCCGCGCGGCGCCGCGGCCCCCCTGTGCTGGAGCAGCAACCTGGTCAAGACCGGCCAGTCCTACCGGGCCGCCTTCACCGCCCGCGACACCGTCGAACTCGCCGCCGCGCTGAGCGCCGCCGCCGACGACGAACAACTGCGCGCCGGCATCGCCGACCGGGCCCTGCACCCGCCGGCCATCGGCTTCCTCTTCAGCGGCCAGGGCGCCCAGGAACCCGGCATGACCGGCGCCCTCTACCGCGACAGCGCCTCCTACCGCCGCCACCTCGACACCGCCGACGACGTGCTGCGGCCCCATCTCGGCGCCTCCGTACGGGACATGATCCTGGACGAGGACCCGGCCGTGCACCGCACCGGCTGGGCCCAGCCCGCCCTGTTCGCCGTCGAGTACGCCCTCTTCCGCACCCTGGGGGACCTCGGCATCGAGCCCGACGCCGTCCTCGGGCACAGCGTGGGCGAGTTCGCCGCCGCCGTCGCGGCGGGCGCGCTCACCCTCGACGACGCGGCCCGGCTGGTGTCGGCGCGGGCCGCGCTCATGGAGCGCCTCCCGGACGGCGGCGGCATGCTCGGCGTCCGCGCGGCCCGCGCCGACCTGGCCGCGCTCCTCGCCGACGAACCCGACGTGTGCGTCGGCGCCGTCAACGGCCCCGACCGCACCGTGCTCTCGGGACAGCGCACCGCACTCGACCGGATCGCCGCCGCCCTGCACGGACAGGGGGTGCGCACCGACCGCCTGCGCGTCTCGCACGCCTTCCACTCCCCGCAGATGGCGCCGGCCCTGGACGGCCTCGCCGAAGCCGCCGCCGGCCTGCGAACGACGCCGCCCGCCCTGCCCATGGCCTCCACACGCTACGGCGCCATGCTCGACGACCGCCCCCTGGACGCCGCGTACTGGCGCGAGCAGGCCGCGGGCCCCGTGCTCTTCGCCGACGCCCTGAACGCCCTCATGACGGAGACCATGCCCGCCTGCCTCATCGAGATCGGGCCCAGCCCCCACCTCGTACAGCTCGCAGGACGCGCCGGACTGCCCTGCGGGGTCCGGCTGCTGCACCCCGTCCCCGGCCGCGAGGCGAGCGTGAGGGACCTCGCCGAGACCGTCGCCGCCCTCTACCGCTCGGGACTCGAACCCAGGTGGCGCGAACTGTACGAGCCCGCCCAGCGCACCACCGAACAGCTCGCCCCCTACGCCTTCTCCACCGAACACACCTTCTGGCAGCCCGCGCCGCGCCGCACCGACCGGCCCGAACCACCCGCCGCCCCGCCGCCCGCCACCGCCCCCCCACCGGCCGGCGCGCACACCGGCCCGCACACCGACGAGGAGACGGACCCCGTGCTCGCCGCGGTGATCGAGACGGTGGTGGAGGTGGGGGAGTACGACCCGCAGCGCGTCGGACGCCAGACCCGGCTCTACGCGGACCTCGGATTCGACTCAGTGATGATCATGCAGCTCAAGGACCGCCTCGAAGCCCGGCTGCCGCAGACGGAAGGAGTCACCGTGCAGCAACTGCTGCCCGCCCTGCGCTCGGTGGGCTCCCTCGCCGACTTCCTCAGCGACTGGAACAGCGTAGGAGCCAGGACATGACCCCTCACGACGCGCCCGGCGCACCCCTGCACATCGCCGGCACCGGCACCGCCCTGCCCGGCGACCCGGTCGACAACGCGCGCCTGGGCAAGACCTTCGGGATCGACGAGGAGTGGATCGACCTCTTCGTCGGCACCCGCACCCGCCACTTCGGCTGGGACCTCGCCACCGGCGAGATCCGGCACAGCCTCACCGACCTGTGCGCCGAGGCGGCCGCCCGCGCCGCCGACGCGGCCGGCGCCCGCCTGCAGGACCTGGACTTCCTCGTCCTGGCCACCACCACACCGGACCGGCTGCTGCCCACCACCGCCAACGAGGTCGCCGACCGGCTGGGCCTGGACCACCTGCCCACCTACCAGATCCAGGCAGGCTGCTCGGGCGCCGTCCAGGCCCTCGACCTGGCCCGGGCCCTGCTCGCCGCCGGGCACCGCAGCGGACTCGTCATCGGCGGCGACACCACCGCCCGCTTCCTCGACCCGAGCCGCACCCCCACCGACCTGCCCACCCAGGAACTCGTCAACTACGTCCTGTTCGGCGACGGCGCGGGCGCCGCCGTCGTCAGCGCCGAACCCCTCGGCGAGGCCCTCGCCGTCCGCACACTGCTGCACCGCTTCAGCGGCCGGGGCCGGACACCGGGCCAGATCATCGACTGGGACGGCCCGGTGCGCCGCGACGCCGGCCGGCAGATGCTGTCCGAGGACTACAAGGCCGTCGAGGAGGGCGTGCCCGTCCTCGCGGGCGAGATCTACTGGGAACTGCTCGACTCCGTCGGCTGGACCCCCGCCGACGTCGACTTCCTGCTGCCGCCGCAGCTGTCCGCCCGGATGACCCGGCGCATCACCGAGAGCCTGGGGGCGTCCACCGCGCACGAGGTGTCCTGCGTCGTGGACACCGGCAACACCGGCAACGCACTGCCCCTGCTCCAGCTCGACAGGCTCCTGGACCGGCTGCCGGACACCGGGCGGGCCCTCGCCCTCGTCGTGGAGTCCAGCAAATGGATCAGGGCCGGCCTCGTCCTGGAGCGCACGCACGCCGCGGAGCCCCGCCCATGACGACACCCTTCCAGCGCCTGCGCGAACTGTCCGCCTCCGGACAGCTGGCCCGCGCCCACCCGCAGGTGGCCCCGCTCCTCGCGGAGATCACCGACGCCGGCGACCGCGAGCCCGCCGCCGTCCTCGCCGAACTGGCGCGCTGCGGCCACCTGCTGCGCGGCCTCGCCGCCCCCGACGTCCTCGCCCACCACCCCGACACCCCCCTCGTCACCGTCGCCGTCACCGGGCACTCCACCCTCGCCCAGCTCCCCGACGCCCTCACCGCCGAACTCGCCCGGCACGGACTCCTCGCCCGCCTCCTCGTCGGCACACACGGCGCCTACCTGCGCGACCTCACCGACCCCGACAGCGAACTGCGCGCCCCACAACCGGACCTGACACTGTGCCTGCTGGACGCGGACGCCGTCTTCGACCGACTCGGCACACCCTGGACCACCGACGACGCCGAAACGGCCTGCGCCCGGCTCGGCGAACGCGTCGCCGCCATCGCCGCCGCCCACACCGCGACCGGAACCGGCACCCTCGTCCTCAACACCCTGCCGCTGCTGCGCCGCCACACCCAGCAGATCATCGACCAGCGCCGGCGCGCCCTGCTCGGCGCCCTGTGGCGCGAGTTCAACGCCCGCCTGCTGCGCCTGACAGCCGACCACCCCGCCGTCACGGTCGTCGACCTCGACCCCCTGATCGCCGACCTCGGCCCGGCCAGCGACCCACGACTGGCCCTCTACACCCGCTCGCCCTTCACCGAACAGCTCCTAGGCGCCTACGCCCGCGAGGCGGCCCACATCCTGCGGGCCCGCAGCGGCCTGACCAAGAAGTGCCTCGTCCTCGACCTCGACGACACCCTGTGGGGCGGCGTCCTGGAAGAAGTCGGCGCCGACGGCCTCGGCGTCGGCGACGACCTGCTCGGCGAGCCCTACCGCCAGATGCAGCGCACCGCCCGGCAACTCGCCGCCCAGGGCGTCCTGCTCGCCGTCAGCAGCAAGAACGACGCCGAACCGGCCGTACAGGCACTGCGCGACCACCCGGACATGACGCTGCGCCCCGACGACTTCGCACGGATCAACGCCAACTGGGAACCCAAGGACGCCAACCTCCGCGACATCGCCCACCACCTCGGCATCGCCACCGACGCCCTCGTCTTCGCCGACGACTCGCCCCAGGAACGCGCCCTGATCCGCCGCAGCCTGCCCGCCACCCCCGTCGTCGCCCTCGGCCGCGAACCCGCACTGCACACCGAGGCACTGCTGCGCGACGCCTGGTTCGACACCCCGCACGTCACCGACGACGACCGGCGCCGCACCGCCCGCTACCGCCAGGCCGCCGCCCGCGACGAACTGCGCCAGGGCGCGGGCACGTACGAGGAATACCTGCACGACCTCGGCATCGTCGTGCACGTCGCGCCGCCGGGCCCGGCCGACACCGCCCGCGTGTGCCAGCTCTCCCTGCGCACCAACCGGTTCAACCTCACCGGCGAGCGGCTCCGGGCCGCCGAACTCGCCGAGATGGCCGCCGACCCGGCCCGCCGGGTCCTCGCCGTACGGGTACGCGACCGCTTCGGCGACAGCGGCCTGGTCGGCGCGCTGCTCACCCGCGACGAGGACGACGGCCTGTACATCGACAACATGATGCTCAGCTGCCGGGCCCTGGCCCGCGGCGTCGAGGACGGCTGCCTGGCCGCCGTCCTCGAACACGCCCGCTCCCGCGGCCTGCCCCGGGTCAGGGCCCGCTACCGGGCCACGCCCGCCAACGCCGCGGCCCGCGGCTTCTACCCCTCGCTGGGCTTCACCGAGGAGCCGGGCGCCGGCCGCGAGCGATGGTTCCGGCACGACCTCGGCCGGCTCCCGGACCGGCCGGGCCACCTGACCCTCGAGGTCCGACTGGGAGGAACGGCCGATGAGCACCACACGCCCCTGGGATGAGTTCGCCGGCTTCGTCTCCCTGCTCCGCGACGAGCTCGGCCTCGACCTGAGCGAACAGCAGGCGGCGGCCGACTTCGACGCCCTGCCCTCCTGGGACTCCGTCCACCTGCTGCGCCTCGTCACGCTCATCGAGCGCGAGACCGGCCGGCGGGTGCCCGTCGCCCGCGTGCTGCAGGCCCGTGGACTGCGCGAGGTCCACGCCCTCACCCGCCCCGACCGCGAGGACCGGCCATGACCGCCCCGACAGGCCCCGCCACGCGGTCGCTGGGCGAGCCCATCGCGTCGACCACGGTGCACACCGACTGGTCCGACGTACGCGCGGACCTGCGCACGCACGGCACCGCGCTGGTCCACGGGCGCCTCGCCGACTGGCGGCCCAAGGACCCCGACGGCCCCGAACTGCGCGCCGTGCTCGGCCGGGACTGGGCCCGCTACCGCGACATCACGCACGAGGACATGCGCGGCCGGTACGCCGCCTCCCGCCGCCTGCTGAAGTACGCCGCCGCCGCCGCGCTGCGCGCCGACGCCCGCGACCTGGAACTCATGTACGGGCCGACCGGCCGGCCCTATCTGCGCGGCTGCGACCAGATCGACATCAGCCTCAGCCACACCGACGACCTGCTGCTGGTCGGGCTGACGACACGGGGCCTGATCGGCGTCGACGCGGAGCGCTCGGACCGTCGTATCTACAGCCGCGGCCTGGACCGGCAGATCTGCACCCCGCACGAACGCCTCACCGTGTCGCGGCTGCCGCTGGCCGAGCGCGACCCGAGCCTGGTGCGGCTGTGGACCCTGAAGGAGGCGTACAGCAAGGCGATCGGCCAGGGGCTGCAGTTCCGGTTCACGGAGTTCGGGTTCGGCGCCGACGGCCGGCCGACCCAGGTGCACCGCCCCGACGGCACCCCGGGCACCGGCGACGAGTGGACGTTCTGCACCTATGTGCTCGGCAGCGACGGCCTCGAGTTCTGCGTCAGCACCGCCGTCTACGACGCGGGGCTCGGCCGCACCCTGGACGCCGAGATCACCACCATGCTCGACGCCGACGCCGTCGCCGCCCTCAACGAGGCGCTCAGCGGGGTGCGCCCGCACGGCTGACTCCCGGTCACAGGTCCTCCACCACCGACGCCGTGGCCTCCAGGACGGCGCTGCCGGCCTGGACGAGGCTCAGCGTGACCGGCGTCAGACGCCGCCCGTCGGCGTCCTTGCCGAGCCGGTCCCACACGGCCGTGCAGCGCATCGGCAGCTCCGGGTCCGCGTAGCCGCGGAAGTGCACGCGCAGGGCGCCCAGAGTGCTGTGCGCCGGCTTGAGGGCGTACGCCCGCCAGGCGGTCAGCAGCGCCGTCTGGCGGACCGCCTCCAGGAGCAGCGCGTGCGCGGGGACTGTGCTGGGCGGCAGCGCCACGTCCACGGCCAGCTGTCCCGGGCACGGCGTCACCGGCCGGCGCAGCAGGACGTCGCCGACGAGGTGGCGCCCCACGTCGGCCGGGGCGACGCGGGCGCCCGGCCCGGGCGCGGCCGGCGTGGCCGAGGCGGCGTCCGCCGCGGCGGCCAGGGCCGCCCGGGAGCGCTCCCGGTGGCCGCGGTGCACCGTCGGCGCCAGGAACACCACGCTCGCGCTCCCGCTGCCGCACGGCACGTCGTCGATGCGCGGGGCGATGGCGAACTCCAGGACCCGGGGCACGCCGTCGACCACCTTGTCGGGGCGCACGCGCAGATGCAGGTCCAGGGGGGCGGGGGAGGACCGCACCCGCCAGGGCGTGACGTCGTCGGCGCGCAGGTCGAAGCGGTAGAAGACGCCGACGCGGGCCGCGGGCACACCGAAGTGCGTGTGCCCGATGAACTCGCCCGCCTCGCGGACCATCTCGGCGGCCGCCCGCAGATCGTGGTGACGGCCGGCCCGCTCGCCGAACGGCCCCAGCCCGTCGGCCAGCTCGCCGGCCAGGACGAACTCCTCCTCGACGTCCGGCGCCGCGGCGACGGGATGCAGCCAGGACCGCGGGCGGTGGACGAGGTGCCGGACGGTCCCCGCCGTCCGCCGCCGGCCTGCGCCGGGCGCGCGCTCCATACTTCCCCCTTCTGTACGGACCGTGCTCGCAACACGATGCGTCGAGGGTGCACGGATTCGGCCACGCCCGGCCAGCCCCGCCCGCTGACAGCTTGCTGCGCGGCACCTACTCCGCCGGCAGGCCGGGCCCGCCCTCGTCGAGGAGCCCGGCCAGCGCCACGTTGACGCCCGCCTGGAACCGGCTGGAGGACTCCACCTGCTCCATGATCTCCGAGATGTACCGCCGGCAGGTGCGCACCGACATGCCCAGCCGGCGCGCGACCAGCTCGTCCTTGTGGCCCTGGGCCATCAGCTTGATGATCGACCGCTTCAGGTCGTCGGCGACGGGGGTCTGCGCCGTGGAGCCCGGGGTGAACGCCGTGCCGGTGTCCCACAGATGCTCGTACACCTTGCACAGGAACGCCACGAGGGTCGGCTCCCGCACGACGACGGCGCCCGGCGGCCGGTCCTCGACGTGCTCGGGCAGGAACACCGCCTCGCGGTCGTAGATGATGATGCGGTCGATCAGCTCGTCCGTGGTGCGCACCTCGGCGCCCGCCGCGGCCACCGCGCGGATGTACGACGTCGTGGTCAGGTCGCTGCGCACGGTGTGCTGGTAGAGATGCCGCACCCGCACGCCGCGCGCCAGCCGGGCCAGGGTGAGCGGGCGCGCGTTCTCCAGATACCGGGGCGGGCGGGGGCCGCCCGGCTGCGCGGTGAGGATCTCCGTGCGGCAGCGCGCCCCCCAGTCGTCGAGCATGGCCTGCAGGACCCGGATGTCGCTGATCACGTCGAACGCCTCGGCCTGGTTGCGGCGTCTGCGGCTCTCGAAGTAGGCGGGCTGCAGCGAGCGCATCCGGGTGCGCACGTCGGTGACCGCCTGCTGCAGCTCGTGGATCTGCTGCTCGGTCGGCCCCACCAGATCGGCCGCGGCGGCCTCGGGGCTGACCGGCATGAGGGTCTCGGGCTCGCCCGGCATCGGATGCAGCAGGCTGAACTCCGTCAGGGTCTGCTCGACCCGCACGGCCACCTCGAGCGACGTGCCCAGCGCACGGGCGATCTGCTCGCGGTCGAACCGCCCGAGTGTGACCGCCTTCTGGTAAGCGGTCGCGCATATGCCGTCGAGTTCGTTGGAGTTCGGCCCGGAAAGAGAACCTTCTTGCATTACGTTGTCGCACCCCCGTACGCAAAGAGAAAAGCTGTCATGCAACTTTACGTCATCGAGAATCGCTTGGAAGCGGCTGGAGCGGCAGGGCAGTCTTCTGCGTGGAGAAGCCAAGCATAAATAGGGGGCAACGATGAACAAGGGCATGTTCGCCAAAACGGCAGCGGCCGTGTGCGCGTCGTTTGTGATTTTGGGAAGTCTTGGTTCAGGTTTGGCGGAGGCGTCAACTCCGGATGTGTCGGTCGGTCTCTCGCCTCTCATCGTGGTGCTGACGGGGGACACCTCGATGTGCCCGGAAGACGACCAGTGGGGTTCCGCTTGCCCGTGACCGGCGCGGTCCGGTGCACGACACCCTGAACGGCGTGGCTCCAGGCGGCCGCCGGGCATGGGGGAGACGGTGGAGTCCGAGGCCGGCTCCCGGACCCCCCTCCGCGCGACGCCGCTCATGACGCCCCGCTGTGCGGCACCTGTGTGCCGTGCGGCGGGGCGCTGCCTCTGCCGCCGCCGGCCCGCGGCGGCGGCGGTATCCGGCCGTTCCCGGCCGCCTACGGGGCGCCCGGCCCGGTCCCGCTGCGGCCGACCGCATGAGCGACTTCTGCCCGAGAATTTACTCCGAGTTTCTTGAATATGCGGCTCATGTGCGTTTCGACGGTTTTCGTGCTGATGCCGAGGTGAGCGGCAATGCGCTGGTTCGTGTATCCGGCGGAAACCAGATGGGCGATCTCCGTCTCCCGGGCACTCGCCGCCGCGAGCGGAGAATTGGCGGGCCGACCGGAAGAGCGGCCTTTCTTTTCCTCGGCGATCCCGTTCGCGAAGGAAAGCATCCATGAATTCCCGTGGCCGGCCGAGACGGCGGCCGCGAGTTCGCCCGGGAATTGTGCGGCGTCCTGGTCTCCGCATTCCCTGCGGGTGCGCGCGAGCCCGAGAGCCAACGGGGCAATGGCATGCCCGTGGCCGAGGAAAAGAGCCGCGCGCAGTCCCCGCTCGAATCGAGGAGCGGCCCGCCCGGGCATGCCCAGACGCAGTTCCGTCTCGCCCAGCCACCGGCAGGCCTCCAGACGGTCGACCCAGTGCGCGCCCTCCGCCGCGCCGCCCGGCGTCCCCCCGGCGGGCCCTGCGCCCGCGTCCGCTCCCGCCGCGCCCGCGCCCAGCGCCCGGTCCACGCGATCGGCCGCATCGCGCGCCGCGGCGGTCGCGCCGCCCAGCACGTGCGCGGCGCCGAGCAGGGCGGCCACCGCGAGCCCCGGCCCCGCCTCGACGTCCTCGGACACCGCCCGCACGGCGCGCTCCACCGTTCCCGCCCCGGCGCTCACGCCGAGCTGAGCCATCTCCACGGCCAGCGCCAGCCGTTCGGCCCGCACCCCCCGCCCTCCGTCGCCCGCCTCCATGCCGCGCGGGGGCGCGTCGAGCAGCGCCCCCGCCTGCGCGTACCTGCCGAGCCCGCGCAGCCCGCGCACCCGCCACAGCACCGCGTCCGCGGCGGTCGCGTCCGCGGCGGCCGGCAGCCGGTGCCACGTCGCGGCGTACAGCCGCTCGGCCGCACCCGGCTGCCCGGCCAGCACCAGCGCCTCGGCCCGCCACAGCGCCGGCTCCACCGGATCGCCCAGCACCGCACCGGCCCGGGCCAGCGCCCGGGCCGCCCGGGCCGGCTGGCGCCACAGCGTCTCGCGCGCCGCCTGGGCCAGCACCCCCGCGTCGTCCGCCGTCAGCGCGTCGCAGTCGACGAGATGCGCCGCCAGCGCGAGCGTCTCCCCGGCCGCGCGCAGCGCCGCGACCGCCCGCAGGCGGGCCGCGTGCCGCCAGCCCGCCCCCGACGCATGGTGGATCCGGGCCCGGACGGCCGGCCGGACGAAGCGGAAACGCCGCCCGTGCGCGTCCGGCACCACCAGACTCTCGGCGTGCAGCGCGTCCAGAGCGCACAGCACGTCGGACTCGGGAAGCTGGGCCGTCGCGGCGACCACCGACGGCAGGAACGAGTCGCCGACCACGGCGGCCGCACACGCGGTGCGCCAGCCCAGCGACGACAGGCAGTGCAGATCGAGCCCCCGCGCCGCGGCGGCCGACGGCGGTACACCGGTGGCCACTTCGAGCACGCCGTACACGCCGCCGCCCGCCCCGCCGGCACCCGCGCCGCCGCCCGTTCCGCACGACGGCCCGCCCGCGCCCGCCCCGCCGAGCAGCCCCGGCACCCCGCCCGCGTCACGCAGCGCCACGGCCACCGCCACCGGGCCCGGCCCCGCGGGCAGCAGCGCCCGCATCCGGTCGTCGGACAGCGGCGCGAGACGCAGATGGTGCAGGTTCGGGGCCTCGTAGGCCAGGGCCGTCAGATGCCGGTCCGCGGGGACCGCACGGTGCGCGAAGACGGTCAGCACCGGAGCCCTCGGCGGACAGCGCACCAGGTACTCGATGAAGTCCGTGGTGAGCGCGCAGGCCCGGTGCGCGTCGTCCAGGACCAGCAACAGGCCCCGGCCCGAGGCCAGTTGGGCGACGGCGGCGCGCAGCGCCCGCAACAGGCCGTAGTGGCCGGCCGCCCCGTCGGCCATCCCGCCGGTCATCGCGTGGGCCGTCCCGTCGGCCGCCTGCGGGCCGTGCAGCGAGGGGAAGACCGCCGCCAGCCGCCCGGTGGCCGCCGCGCCGAGCTGCTCGAACAGCGAGCCGTCGGCCCGGGCCAGGACGTCGTCCAGCGCGTCCACGACCACCTCCAGCGGACGCGTTCCGCCGCCGCGCGGGATCCGGCCCGCCGCGACCGTCCAGCCGTCCCGCCGGGCCGAGCGGACCAGGCGACGCAGCAGATGGGACTTGCCGACCCCCGGCTCACCGCTGACCCGCACCACCTGCGGGCTCTGCCCCGACAGGGTCAACCACCCACGCAACAGGCCCAGTTCGGCATCCCGCAGGAACACCGGACCCCCGAGCCGGGCCGCTGCTCCAGGCACTGGCGCCGCTTCCGGCACGACAACCTCCTTGCGCGAATATCCGCCAGGAAAGAGTGCCCCGCCCCGAGGAGCCGGCCAAGTCGCGGCCGCTGTCCACACCTTGCCTGGCAGAAAGTCCGCCCCGGGCGCGGAGCCCTGCCGAAATGTCGGGGAGAACCCTGAACGGCCCCACGACACGGACAGCGAAGGTCTCCCGAATGCTTTGACATCTGAAGGGAGAACAGATGCGAACAGATGCGGGCATGCTTTACCTGAACCTTTCACGCTCTCCGCCCCACCCGCGCTCCTGGAGTTCCTCTCAGGGGAAACCCCGACTGGCGCACCGGCCGCCCCGCGCACACCCTCGGTCGCGTTCTTGCGTGCCCGATTCCTTATCCCGCGGAGAGTGAAAGTGCCCACCCCCAGCAGCGTCCGGCTGCGAATCGGCTATGCCTGCGGGGCCCTGGTGACTGGCGCGTTCACGACGCTCCCAGGGCTCCTGCTGCTCCCCTACCTCACCGACACCCTCGGCGTGGGCGCGGCCCTCGCCGGATGCGTCGTCCTGATCCCCAAAGCGTGGGCGGTGCTGCTCACCCCCCTCGCCGGCCGCGCCGGCGACCGCACCCACGCCAGACGAGGCAGCAGACGACGCCACATCCTGACCGGCGGCCTCGGCGCCGCCGCCGGATTCGCCGCGATGCTCGCGGGCGTCACCGACGGCGCCGCGGGCGCGGCCTGGACAGGCCTCGGATTCCTCCTCACCGCGACAGCCTTCGCCTTCTTCCAGGCCGCCTACGCCGCGCTCCCCGCCGACCTCGCGGACAGCCCGCGCGAACGGACCCGGCTGGTCGGCGGCCGGGTGGCGGGCATCGCCGTGGCCGCCCTGACCATCGGCTCGGCCGGACCCGCCATCGCCGACGCGGACGGCGGCAGCCTCGCCGGACACCGCTGGGCCGGCCTGTTCGGCGCCGCCGTCATGGCCGCCGGAGCCCTGGCCGTCGCCTTCGGCCCCGCCCACACCCGCCCCGCCCACACCCGCCCCGCCCACACACGCCCCGCGGCCCCGCCCGCACCCCCCGCCCCACCCCGCACGGCGGACGGCGCCCACCCCGCACGCCGGCTCGCCCTGCTGCGCGAGATCCCCGCCTTCGCCGCCCTGCTGCGCACCACGGCCCTCCAGATGGCCGCCACCGGCTGCCTGCTCGCCGCGGGACCGTACTTCGCCGAACACATCCTGCACGACCCCGACCTGACACCCCTGCTCGTCGCCGCGTTCGTCCTGCCCAACCTGCTCGTCGTCCCCCTGTGGACCCGCTTCGCCGCCCGCCACGGACACCGCGCGGGACTCCGCACGGCCTGCGCCCTCTTCGCCGGCGGCTGCCTGCTGCTGGCCGCCGCGCCCGCCCTGCCCGCACCGTACGCACCCGCCGTGCTGCTCATCATCGGCACGGCACACGCCGGCCAACTCCTCTTCCTCTACGCGATGCTGGCCGAGACCACGGCCCACGACAGCGCGCACACCGGCCGCAACCGCGTCGGCGCGCTGTCCGGACTGTTCAGCGCAGCCGAGGCCCTCGGCATCGCCGCCGGACCCTTCCTGGTCGCCCTCGTAGCGCTCCAGCCCTTCGGCTACACCCCCTCCACCACCGGGCAGGCGGCCCACCAGAGCGCCACCGCCCAATGGGGCGTCCTGGCCGCGATGTCACTGCTCCCGGCCCTGCTCACCGCCGCCGCACTGCTCCTCCTGCGCGACCGGCGCCCCGGCACACCCGCCCCGACCATCGCGCAGACGACCGGCGAGCTCGCACAACCCCGGCTTTAGGCGGCGGATCGACGCTCGGTGCCGCGCCACCCACCCGAGCCGGCGCACCCGTGTCGAAGAGGGGCCTTCCATTGAGCATGACCGACGAAAGGCCGGTGAGGGGTGCGCAGGCGCCGCCGAAACCCGCGACGACCCGCCCCACCTCGCTGCGCGAGCGCACCGCCGAACTCGTCGCCCTGCGCGAGCAGGTGGCCCGCGGACCCAGCGAGCAGGCCACCCGGGCCCAGCACGACAAAGGCAAACTGACCGCCCACGAACGCCTGCGGCTCCTCTTCGACGAAGGGACGTTCGTCGAGATCGAAGGACTGCGCCGGCACCGGGCCACCGGATTCGGCCTGGAGTTCAAAAAACCGCACAGCGACGGCGTGGTCATCGGCTGGGGCCGGGTGCACGAGCGCACCGTCTTCGCCTACGCCCACGACTTCCGCATCTTCGGCGGCGCACTCGGCGAAGCCCACGCAGCGAAGATCCACAAGGTGATGGACCTCGCCGAGGCCGCCGGCGCCCCCGTCGTCGGCCTGTGCGACGGCGCCGGCGCCCGCATCCAGGAAGGCGTCACCGCACTCGCCGGATACGGCGGCATCTTCACCCGCAACGTCCGCAACTCCGGAGTCATCCCCCAGATCTCCGTCGTGCTCGGCCCCTGCGCCGGAGGCGCCGCCTACTCGCCCGCCCTCACCGACTTCGTGTTCATGGTCCGCGGCACCTCACAGATGTTCATCACCGGACCGGACGTGGTGCAGGCCGTGACCGGCGAACACGTCACCCAGGAACGACTCGGCGGCGCCGACAGCCACGCCGCCGTCTCCGGCGTCGCCGGCTTCGCCTACGACACCGAGGAGAGCTGCCTCGAGGACGTCCGCTACCTGCTGTCGTACCTGCCGTCCAACAACCGCGAACTGCCCCCGCCGGCCGACGCCGACGACCCCGCGGACCGCCGCTGCGACCGCCTCCTCGACCTCGTCCCCGCCCAGCCCAACCAGTCGTACGACATGCGCGAGGTGATCGCCGAAGTCGTCGACCACGGCGAGTACTTCGAAGTCCACGCCGGCTGGGCGCAGAACGTCGTCTGCGCGTTCTCCCGCCTCGACGGGCAGGTCGTCGGCATCGTCGCCAACCAGCCCGCCGCCCTCGCCGGCGTCCTCGACATCCACGCCTCCGAGAAAGCCGCACGCTTCGTCCAGTTCTGCGACGCCTTCAGCGTGCCGCTGGTGACCCTCGTCGACGTGCCCGGCTTCCTCCCGGGCGTCGACCAGGAACACGGCGGAGTCATCCGCCACGGCGCCAAACTCCTCTACGCCTACTGCAACGCCACCGTGCCCCGCATCTCCCTCGTCCTGCGCAAGGCCTACGGCGGCGCGTACATCGTGATGGACTCCCGCTCGATCGGCGCCGACATCGCGCTGGCCTGGCCCTCCAACGAGATCGCCGTGATGGGCGCCGAGGGCGCCGCAGGCGTGATCTTCCGCCGGGAGATCGCCGCCGCCGACGACCCCGACGCCGTCCGCGCACAGAAGATCAAGGACTACGAGACCGAACTCATGCACCCCTACTACGCGGCCGAGCGCGGCCTCGTGGACGACGTGATCGACCCCGCCGACACCCGCTCCCGGCTCATCACCGCCCTGTCCATGCTGCGCTCCAAACACGTGCCGCTGCCGGGACGCAAGCACGGGAACCTGCCCCTGTGAGCGCCGGGAGGAACAACCCCGAACCCGCCACCGAGCAGGCGCTCGCCCAGGCCTCCCTGCGGATCCTGCGCGGCAACCCCACCCTGGAGGAGGTCGCGGCGCTCGCCACCGCCCTCGCGGCCCGAGCGCGCACCGCGAGCGGCGGCCGCCGGCCGCACACCCCCGCAGGCCCGGCCGACCCGACGGCGCGCACCCGCCGGCAGCGACCCGGCGAGGACTTCAGGGCCCCCGGGGCATGGGCCTCGTGACCCCACGCCCCCCGGCCCCGGACCCGCGCCGCAAACCCGTCGCCCGGACCGGCGCCCCCCGCACCCTCGCCGCCCCCATCTGCGCAAACGACACGTAGGGGAACAACCATGTCCACGGTCAACGAAGCACCCGCCGCGCAGACCGCGACCCGGCACAAGGACGTGCGACGTCTGCACCGGGTCGTCATCAGGTTCGCGGGTGACTCCGGCGACGGCATGCAGCTCACCGGCGACCGCTTCACCTCACAGACGGCCTCGTTCGGCAACGACCTGTCGACACTGCCGAACTTCCCCGCCGAGATCCGCGCCCCCGCCGGAACCCTGCCGGGCGTCTCCTCCTTCCAGCTGCACTTCGCCGACCACGACATCCTCACCCCCGGCGACGCCCCCGACGTCCTGGTCGCGATGAACCCGGCCGCACTGAAGGCGAACATCGCCGACGTCCCCCGCGGCGCCGAAGTCATCGTCGACACCGACGAGTTCACCCCACGGGCGATGACGAAGGCCGGCTACGCGACGTCCCCCCTCGAGGACGGCTCACTGGACGGCTACCGCACCCATCCGGTGCCCCTGACCACCCTCACGGTCCAGGCGCTCAAGGAGTTCGACCTCTCACGCAAGGAGGCCGAGCGCAGCAAGAACATGTTCGCGCTCGGTCTGCTGTCGTGGATGTACCACCGGCCCACCGAGGGCACCGAGAAGTTCCTGAGGTCGAAGTTCGCGAAGAAGCCCGACATCGCGGCCGCCAACATCGCCGCGTTCCGGGCGGGCTGGAACTTCGGGGAGACGACCGAGGACTTCGCGGTGTCCTACGAGGTCGCGCCGGCCGCGCAGGCCTTCCCGGCCGGCGTCCACCGCAACATCTCCGGCAACCTGGCCCTGTCCTACGGCCTGATCGCCGCCTCCCGGCAGGCGGATCTGCCGTTGTTCCTGGGCTCGTATCCGATCACGCCGGCCTCGGACATCCTGCACGAGCTGTCGAAGCACAAGAACTTCGGCGTGCGCACCTTCCAGGCCGAGGACGAGATCGCCGGGATCGGCGCGGCGCTGGGCGCGGCCTTCGGCGGCAGCCTGGCCGTCACCACGACGTCCGGTCCGGGCGTGGCCCTCAAGTCGGAGACGATCGGCCTCGCCGTGTCACTCGAACTGCCCCTGCTGATCGTGGACATCCAGCGCGGCGGCCCCTCCACCGGCCTGCCCACCAGGACGGAACAGGCGGACCTGCTCCAGGCGATGTACGGCCGCAACGGCGAGGCCCCGGTGCCGATCGTGGCCCCGCGCACCCCCGCCGACTGCTTCGAGGCCGCACTGGACGCCGCCCGCATCGCCCTCACCTACCGCACCCCCGTCTTCCTCCTCTCCGACGGCTACCTCGCCAACGGCTCCGAGCCCTGGCGCGTCCCCGACACCGGCCGACTCCCCGACCTGCGCACCCAGTTCGCCCAGCACCCCAACCACACCCTGGCCGACGGCACCGAGGTGTTCTGGCCCTACAAGCGCGATCCGCACACCCTGGCGCGCCCCTGGGCGATCCCCGGCACGCCGGGACTGGAGCACCGCATCGGCGGGATCGAGAAGCAGGACGGCACGGGCAACATCTCCTACGACCCGGCCAACCACGACTTCATGGTCCGCACCCGCCAGGCCAAGATCGACGGCATCGACGTCCCGGACCTCGAGGTCGACGACCCGCACGCCGCCCGGACCCTGGTACTGGGCTGGGGCTCCACCTACGGCCCGATCACCGCGGCCGTCCGCACGCTGCGCGCCGCCGGGACGCCCATCGCGCAGGCCCACCTGCGCCACCTCAACCCCTTCCCGCAGAACCTGGGCGAGGTCCTCGGACGCTACGACAAGGTGATCGTCCCCGAGATGAACCTCGGCCAGCTCGCCACCCTCATCCGCGCCCGCTATCTCGTCGACGCCCACTCCCACAACCAGGTCAACGGCATGCCGTTCAAAGCCGAGCAGCTCGCCGCGGCGCTCAAGGAGGCCATCGATGACTGAGACGTCGACACACCACCCCGGCGGCACGACCGACGCGCTCGCCCTCGTGCCCAAGGCCGAGGCCCGGCAGTCCATGAAGGACTTCAAGTCGGACCAGGAGGTGCGCTGGTGCCCGGGCTGCGGCGACTACGCGATCCTCGCCGCCGTGCAGGGCTTCATGCCCGAACTCGGCCTGGCCAAGGAGAACATCGTCTTCGTCTCCGGGATCGGCTGCTCCTCGCGCTTCCCGTACTACATGAACACCTACGGCATGCACTCCATCCACGGCCGCGCCCCCGCCATCGCCACCGGCCTGGCCTCCTCGCGCCGCGACCTGTCCGTCTGGGTCGTCACCGGCGACGGCGACGCCCTCTCCATCGGCGGCAACCACCTCATCCACGCCCTGCGCCGCAACGTCAACCTCAAGATCCTGCTCTTCAACAACCGGATCTACGGCCTCACCAAAGGCCAGTACAGCCCGACCTCCGAAATCGGCAAGATCACCAAATCCACCCCCATGGGCTCCCTCGACGCACCCTTCAACCCGGTGTCCCTCGCCATCGGAGCGGAGGCCTCCTTCGTCGCCCGCACCGTCGACTCCGACCGCAAGCACCTCACCGACGTGCTGCGCCAGGCGGCCGCCCACCCCGGCACCGCGCTGGTCGAGATCTACCAGAACTGCAACATCTTCAACGACGGCGCCTTCGAAGTCCTCAGGGACAGGCAGCAGGCGCAGGAGGCCGTGATCCGCCTGGAACACGGCCGGCCGATCACCTTCGGCGCCGACGCCTGCCAGGGCGTCGTCCGCGACCCGGCCACGGGCGAGATGAAAGTCGTCGCGGTCACCGAGGACAACAAGGCCGACATCCTCGTCCACGACGCGCACGCCGCGTCCCCGACCACCGCCTTCGCCCTCTCCCGCCTCGCCGACCCCGACACCCTCCACCACACGCCCATCGGCGTCTTCCGCAGCACCGAACGAGCCGTCTACGACACCCAGATGTCCCGCCAGCTCGACGACGCCGTCGAACAACACGGCAAGGGCGACCTCGCCGCGCTGCTGGCCGGCGGCGACACCTGGACCGTCGCCGGCTGAACCGGCAGACCCCCTCACCACCGCCGGGAGGCACAACGCCGTGCCCCCTCGACGCTGCCCAGCGGCCCGCACACCACCTGCCGCACCGCCGACGCGGCACGCGCGGCACTCGCGCAGGAGCCCACCGCACGGGCGCGGCGCCCCGCTGGGGAGCGCCCCCGCCCACCGCGCCGAAGGCGCCGCCGCCGGTTTCAGCCGAACCAGGTCTTGACGGCGAGCAGCAACCGGTCATGGGCGTCGGCCGGCCCGAGCCAGGCGATGTGCCCGTCCGGGCGCACGAGCACGGCCTGCGCGCCGAGCTCCGCGGACGGCTCGGCCGCCACCACGTCCAGCCGGTCCGCCCACGCCGACAGATCCGGCAGAGTGCCCTCGCCCGACCGCCCGGGCCCCAGGACCAGACCACGCCCAGACGACAGCAGGGGCCCGGCCGGGACGACCCCGTCCGGCGTCCTCAGGGACACCTCGGGCAACACCGCCCCGAGCAGCGGGTGAGCCGGCCCGCCGTCCCCCGCGAAGGGGTAGCGGACCTTGGTCACGTACTGCACGAGAAACGCGTTGACCTCGTCGGACCGCATCAGCTCGGCGAAGATCTCACGCAACGGGGCGGCCTGCTCCAGCGGCGTCTGCAGCGGAATCTGGGCGAGCGCCCGGCGACAGGCCCGCTCACCGACCGGCCGGCGCTCGTCGTCGTACGTGTCCAGCAGCCCGGCCGGGGCCCAGCCGCGCACGGCGGCGGCCAGCTTCCAGCCGAGGTTCACCGCGTCGTGCACGGCGGTGTTCATCCCGTGCCCGGACGACGGCGGATGCGGATGGGCTGCGTCCCCCGCGAGGAAGACCCGGCCGACCCGGTAGCGCCGCGCCAGCCGGGTGGGACTCCCGTACCGTGTCATCCACCGCACGGCCCGCAGGTCCGGAGCCCGCCCGGTGATCCGCTCGATGGTGGAGCGGATCTCGTGGACCGTCACCGGCACGGCGCCGCCCGGCGGCTCACGGTCGAACTCGACCGTCATCAGCCGCACTTCGCAGGGGTCGGCCGGATTCACCGGCAGCACCCCGAACTGGCCGTCCGGATACGAACCGGCCCTGAACAGCGCCTGGGACTCGTCGTCCACGACGACGTCGGCGATGACGCCGTAATAGGAGGGGGCCAGCACATCGAAGTCGAACCCGGCGGCCTGCGCCACGGCGCTGCCGGGCCCGTCGCACCCCACGACATACCGGGCGCGCATCCGGCCCGCGCCGTCCCGCCCGGCCACCGTGAGCGTCACCCCGGCCGCGTCCTGCTCGAGGCCGACGACCTCCGCGCCGAGACGCACCTCGACCCCCAGCTCGACCGCGCGCTCGCGCAGCAGCTGCTCACTGCGCCACTGCGGCACGATCAAGTCGTAGTCCGTCTTGGCGAGTTCACCGTCGATGTCCCGGTAGACGAGACCGAAGTGCGACCGGCCCCACGTGGGGGTGTCCGGGCCGAAGAAGCGGCCCGCCAGCCCCCGCATCCGCAGAAAGTCCGCGATGTGCGCGTTGAGGAGCATGCCGCCCGAACGCTCGGGCAGCTCGTCGCGGCGCTCCAGGACAACGGTGGGAACCTCGGCCAGCCCCAGCTCGCAGGCGAGCATCAGACCGGCCGCACCCCCACCGACGATGATCACAGGATCAGACATGAACAGCAGCCTCCGCCACCGCCCTTAAGCCCGGACAAAGCCCCCGACGCACCCCTCCCGGGCGCCCGCCGACGCCCAGGACCGTGCACGTGCAGGGCCACCGGCCTCAGGCCGGGACGCCGCCGTGCCGCGAGAGGCGCGGCACGCCGAGCAGTACGCGCGCCTGGCGGCGCCGGTTCGCCGACCTGTGCCTGCCGGGCCAGGCCCGCTGGTGGCCCACGCGCGCTCCTGAGCCCTGCGCCCGGTCGTGGGATTTCCGGCCGGCTGACGCACGTCTGGTCTACCAGGGCAAGGAGGACACGCTCCGAAATACCTAATGTCTTATCTTGTCGGGTTTGGTTGCCGGGTCTATCGGAGGATCGAGTGGGACTGTCAGGAAGAACATCCGTCCACAGGATGCTGGCCGCGTGCGCCGTGCTGTCGGCGATCGCGGCCACCGCGGCCGTGACCGGCCCTGCGCAGGCAGCCGAGCCCGCACCGGCGCAGCGGTGGATCGTGCAGCTGAAGGACACCGTCACCGATCCGGGCAAGGTCGCAGAGGAGCAGACGAAAGGCCTGGCGCGCGACGGCCGGAGCAGACTCCGGCACGTCTACAACGCGGCCGCGGACGGGCTGGTCCTCAAGGGCTACGCCCTGGAGGCGACCGCGGAGCAGATCGCGTCCATCCGCGCCGATCCCCAGGTCGCCGCAGTCGAACGTGACGAGCAGGGATCCGTGCCCGAGCCCGTTGCCGGTCCGGCGCCGAAGCCGCCGCAGCAGCGGACGGGCAGGCCCGGGCAGGGCGGCGTCCTGCATGCGGGCGACCCCTTGCTGGCCGGGCAGTGGGGCCTGTTTCGGATCGGTGCCGTGGCCGGCGGCGAGCGCGGCTTCACCCTGCCCTCCCCGGCCCGGGTCGGGGTCGCCGTGCTGGACACCGGCATCGACGTCAACCACCCCGATCTCCGGGTCGCCGGGAGCGTGAACTTCTCCGGCGCGGCCACTGCGGACGACTTCTACGGTCACGGGACACACGTCGCAGGCATCGTCCAGGCACTCAGTAGGTGTTTTTCAACCCGATGCCGCGTTGGCGAGCAGCTCGTCGAGTGATGCCTCGTGGGGCTCTGATCCGAGTCCCCTACTTGGTTTCGTTCGATTGTTCGATGGAGTGGGAGTGCCGGTGGGTTGCGACTCGTTCGCGGGTGGCGCATCGGCGGGAGCAGTAACGGCGCTCCGGGCCGCTGCCTTGGGCGATGAAGACGTTCTGGCAGCTAGTTGAGGCGCAGATCCTTCCCGGCGGGCGTTGGCGGTCCCAGACGAGGACGGTCAGGGCCATGCAGGAGGAGGCGAGGAGCCACTCGTCCCAGGCGGCGTTGTCGTCGTGGTCCAGGTGAGGATGCCAGGGGGTGTTGCCGCCGTGCGAGGTCAGGCGGAGCGGTCCGGTGTGGTCCAAGAGAAGGCGGTTGAGGGTGGCCGCGGCGCCGTCCGCGTGCTCGGCCGCGAAGACTTGCCGCAGTAGGTCAGCGGCTGCGCGCATCCCGGCAACATCCCGAGTCGTGAGTTCGATGGGGTCAGCCTCACCGTATGCACGAAGCACGCCGGCGACGGCGATTGGGTCAGGGTGCTCGTCAGCGAGGGCGTTGATCAGGGCGGCGGTGCGCCGAGCCGTGGTCAGCACGGAGTGCCGAGTGGACCAGTCGTCGCTGTTGAAGGACACCTGCGGAATGTAACGCATCTTGCTGAGTTTTGAGTTACCTCCGTAACGTCTTGTCGATGACAAAGCGTTACTCACTCCGCTTCTATCTCGCTGGAGCAGTGGCAGCTCGTGCGGGGGACGAGATGTCGGGACCGTCGCTGATGCTGGCAGCATTCGCCCTGGCCGGATCGGCCGTCGACGCGTCGTCGCTGCTCGCGGGCATCACGATCTCTGCTGCGGTGGGTGGGCCGGTGCTCGGAGCGCTCCTTGACAGAGCCGGACGGCCGGGACGCCTGCTGACCGGGGCCCTCGTCCTGTATGCGGCGGGGCTGGGGATGATTCTCGCGGGACTGGGCCGCTTGCCGTTCGGTGTCACCATCGTGATCGCTGTGGTGGCGGGGCTGCTGGGGCCGGCCCTGTCGGGCGGATGGACGGCCCAGCTGCCCCGTGTGGTGCTGGGCGACCGCCTGCCCCGGGCAAACGCGCTCGATGCCATGACGTTCAGCGTGGCGAGTCTGGCCGGTCCGGCTCTCGCAGGGGGCGTTGCGGAGACGCTGGGGGCCTCGACGGCCGTGGTGGTCTCCGCGGTGCTCATCGGCTTGGCGCTGCCCGCTGCCTGGATGCTGCCCGCCCGTTCCGGCCGGACGCAGGGTGCTCAGGCAAGCTCAGTGGTCAGTGATCTCGCTGCTGGTCTGCGAGTCGTCGTCGGGAGACCGTCATTGGCCCGAGCGACCCTCACCTCGGTCCTCTCGTGCTTTGCTCAGGGCATGCTGGCGGCCTGTATTCCGCTCCTGGGCGAGCGCGTCCTGGGCGGAGCCGGCCGCGGCGCGGTGCTGCTCTCCTGCACGGCGATCTCCGCGATGATGGCCAACGCCGTACTCGCGCGGTTTCCACGTGTGGTCGCCCCCGACACGGTTATCTGGGTCAGTGCCCTTGTCCAGGCTGCCGCGTTGTCCTTGGCCATATGGGGTCAACCAGCCGTGCTCATCGTGGCCGTACTCATCGCCGGGATCGGTGAGGGACCTCAATTGGCTGCCTTGTTCGCAGTCCGCCACCGGGAGGCCCCTGAACGACTGCGCGGGCAGATATTCACCACCGGCGCCAGCTTGAAGATCACCGGATTCGCCCTGGGGGCGGCGGTTGCCGGACCGGTCGCGACCCGGTCCCTTCCAGGCACCTTGGCGCTCGCAGCGAGCGTGGCAGTCCTCGCCGCACTGGGATTCTTCGCTGTCCCGTCGGCATCTGCCACCCCGTCCGAGGACCGTGCGAGATCGGATTGATCAGGCGCGGGCTGCCGGAGGCTTCTTGGTCCACTGGCTGGTGCGGGGGCTCTTTCGGGTGAGGCGCCGGGTCATCATGGTGATGAGTGCCCAGTTCAGGTGGGCTTCGGAGTGCTGGGGAAGGCGTTCGTAGTCGCGCGCGTTGCGGCGGGCGTTCATGCACCAGCCGATCGTGCGCTCGACTTTCCAGCGGCGGGGCAGGACGACGAAGCCCTTGGCCCCTTTGGGCCGGGAGACGATGCGGAGGCTGAGCCAGAGGCGTTCGCGGGCCCAGCCCACAAGTTCACCGGCGTAGCCGCGGTCGGCCCAGACCTGGGTGATCTGCGGCTGAGTGAGGCGCAAGCGCCAGAACACGTCGCGGGCGGCGTCGCGGTCCTGGATATCGGCGGGCGTCACCGTGATCATCACGGGCAGGCCGAGGGTGTCCACGGTGATATGTCGCTTGCGGCCGTTGATCTTCTTCGCGGCGTCGTAGCCACGGCTGTTCCTGCCAACGGTGGAGGCGCCCTTGACCGACTGGGAGTCGACGATCAGCGTGACCGGGTGCGGGCAGCGGCCCTTGCCGGTACGAATTCGGCGGCGGAGCTGGTCACGGATGTAAGTGACGACCCCGGCCCGGTTCCACCGCCAGAAAAACCCGTAAACCGTCTCCCACGGAGGGAAATCCGCAGGCAGGGCCCGCCACTTCGCGCCGTTGTCGACGATGTAGCGGATGCCGTCGACGATCTCCCGCCGGGGCCACTTCTCCGGATGCCCGCCGGTCTTGGTCTGGCAGGCCGGGACGGGCAGCAGGGGTTCCAGCAGTGCCCATTCGGCGACGGAGGTGTCGGACGGGTAGCGGCGGCGACGGGGGACAGCGGGCATGGAGGGCTCAGCAGGGGTGATCGGCGGTGGGCAGAGGCTATTTGGAGAGCTGGGCAAGAGTGGCGCGGACGCCGGTGAGTTGGGCGGTGGCGAGCTGGGCCCATTCGTCGTCGGGGTAGCGGGCCAGGTGCGGATCGAGCGTGCCCGTGATCACCCGGGTGAGGCGGCCGAGGATCTGCCGGAATTGCCGCTTGTCGTACTCGATCCAGTCCGCGGGGTCGTCGGAGAACATGAACCCGTCGCGGCGTGTCCATGTGATCGGCGTCAGGTTCTCCGCGGCGACGACGTCGCGGACGTGCCGGATGCCGCGGCCGATCTGCGAGCGGGTCAGGCGGGTGGCGGCCATGAGCTGGTAGGTGTGCAGGCCGGCGGGGCGTGCTTCCATCAGGGCGACGCGGACCAGGTCGCCGTAGTGCTCGGACAGCGGCCGGGCCTCCCGGCGTCGCGGCATGGCCTACTCGCCCTTGAGCAGCTGGACCAGCTGCTCATCAAGGGTGAACTCGCCGTTGTCGAGGGCTCCTTCGAGCCAGTCCGCCGCGGCGCGGACCCGGCCGATCTGCCGGCGGACGGTCTCACGTTCGTCCTCGGTGAACTCCTGCCCCCGCAGCTGCGGGACCAGGCGGCCCAGGGTGGCTACGAAGTTGTGGCAGGAGCCGACCAGGTCGAGGTACTCGATGGTGTGCTCGATCGCGCGGACGGCCGGGGTGCGCTCCCGGATCCTGTCACGTGTCTCGTTGGAGTTGTCGAACTGGGCGCGGTTGACGAGCATCCGGGTGGTGTCGTCCCGCATCGTCTTCCGGGCGACATCCGGGCGGCGCAGCAGACTGCTGGTGACCTCCTGCGCGACGGTGTCGTCCCGGGTCAGCTCCGTGACGACCCGCACCCGTTCGGCCGGAGTGACGTGCTCGGTGACCGCCGGCCGCTTCAGCAGGTCGGTGGCGACCTGGGCGGCGACCTCGTCATCACGGGTCAGGTCGGCCACGGCCTGGACCTTCTCATCCACCGTGACCGGCCGGTCGACCCGCTGGCCGACGGCCCGCTTCGCGCCGTCCGGCGTCCACTGCCTCGCCCCCGTGCGCGGGTTGAACGGCGCGTCCTCGATCGCCGCCCACCGCTCGTCCTCGTCCACGACCGACGCGAGGATGCGATGAACAGTGAACGACACGCCCTCCCTGCGGCGCTTGGCCGGCCACCGGTTGGCGGTGTAGCGCCAGTCCTCCACCGTCCGGCGCTCCACCCCGATGTCGTCCGCGAACATCTGCAACGACTCCGTCACGGTGAACAGGTCGTCCGTGCCGTTCGGCATCGACCCGCCCACCGCCCTCATCGGCTCAATCTCCAACGCCATGTCACCGAGGGCAAATTGCGAGCGGGCGATCTGCGCGATCAGTTCCTTCGCCCGGGTGACGAGCTGTTCGTAACGCTGCCGGGTGACGTTCCCGATTCGGTCGGTCACGTCGGTCATGATGACCACCGTCCTCGCCCGGGTCCGGCCCAGCCGCCACGACGGGACCGATCAAAGGGGCGCCGGCCCCGGTCACTGTCCACCGTGACGCGCGCGCGACACGCCGGGGCAGGGCGTGAACCAGGGGCGCTCGAAGCGCTCGGCAGTCGCTCCCAACTACCTTGCAAATCCTGGGGTGTTGGAGGTGTTGGCGAGGCGTTCGGCTATGGCGTTTCCGTTACGCCGTTCCGTGACGCCCGCCGCTGGCGGCAGGCCCGTACCCGGCAACGGTCCGAGCAGTACACCGCCGCCTTTGACCGCTCCACTCCTACCGTCCACGACCGCCCGCAGACCGGGCACTCCGCCTGCTCTCCCCGCTGCATCGCCATGACCCGCTGGCGAGTCTGCTGAAGCCTCCGCCACCGTCGTGACCTGCACCGCCCCGAGCAGAACACCGCCTCCGCCGCCATCGTCTGCGGAAGCGGATCACCGCACTCCCGGCAATACCGCCGAGCCGTCCCGCCAACCCCCACGACTCAGATCATCCAGGCGTAGCCACCTCACGGCCAGGGATCAAAAACACCTACTCAACAACAGCGTGGGAGCGGAAGGCGCCGCACCCGGCACCCGGCTGTGGAACGTCAAAGTCATCAAGGACGACGGCTCACTGCTCAACTCCGACCTCATCGCCGGACTGAACTGGCTCGTCCAGAACGCCAAGGCCCACAACATCCGGGTCGCCAACCTGAGTCTGAGGACCCCGGACAGCCTCCTGCTCCACCAGGCGATCCGCCTGGCCGACCGGGCAGGCGTCACCCTGGTGGCCGCCGCGGGCAACGACGGCACCACCGCCCCGAACTACCCGGCTGCCTACCCGGAAGCAATCAGCGTGGCCGCCACCACCGTGTTCAACCAGAAGGCCGGCTTCTCCAACCACGGAGCATCCTGGGTCGACATCGCGGCCCCCGGCGCCGGCATTCTCTCCACCCTCCCCACCCACCCCACGCCCCCGGGCGAAGACTACGGCTTCGAAGACGGCACGAGCATGGCCACGCCCTTCGTCTCCGCCGCGACAGCGCTGTGCCTGACATCCGGACACTGCCGGGGTGCCGTCGGTGACATCCGGCGGACACTCGGCCGGGACTCGCTGCCCATCGCCGGCACCGGCACCGAGTACCGCTACGGACTCGTCCAGGTCGCCTGCTACTGGCAGACCGCCCTCCGCTGCTCGCGCACGAACACCGCCGACAAGGTCTCCTGACGACGCGGTCCCGTGCCCGGCCGTGTGCCCGGGACCACGTCGGGCCGGCCGATCGGGGCCGGCGAGCGACCGGGCGAGGACTGCAGCCCCAGGCCGGCTCCTCGTCCTGTGGACGGGGACGGCGTCCTCATCCGGATACTCGCCGTCCTGCCCGTCGCAGAGGACGAACCCGTCGGCCGAACGGACGGACCAGCCCGGCGAGGGACACAAGTACGGCCGGACGACACGCAGTTGGTGTAACGGCTGTGGTGACAGCAGCGACAGGGCCGCGACAAGGAAGCCCACAACGGTCGGCGGCCCTGTGCGGTCTCACTGTGCGTGGGCGGCGCCGACCGGCCGTCCCGTCGTGAGACCAGCAGGGGGAACACCATCATGAGACCGCGGCCTGTGCCCCTGACCTGAACGGCCGCCGGCGTGGCCGACCCGCGGGCCGGCCACGCCCACGGCCCCGCAGCACGACCTTCCCCCCCCCGGTCCGGATCCCGTCCACGGCATCCCGGTACGCCACGTGAACGCGATCGCGTCGATCACCTCCCCGGCCGTGCCGTCTCAAGACATGGGTTCCTCGCCGTCAGGCTCGGCGGGCGCAGGACGTGAGGCGATCGGCGAGCGCGATGACGAGGTCGCGCAGTTCAGCGGGCCGCTCGATGACAAACGGCCGGTCGAGTGAGGCGAGTGTCCGAGGCAACCAGTCGAGCCGCTGCGCCCGCAGCTCGACGCGCAGCCAGCGCTCGGCCGCCGCGTCCTGGCCGGCCGCGGGCTCGTGCTCCTCCAGGCTCGCGACGCCGGCGGGCAGGTGCGCGCGGATCTGCTCGACTGTCCCGTGGATCCGCAAGGTCACCTCGTGCTGGTACTCGGCCGTGGCGAACCCTGACAACACGCGCTGCGCCGGATCGGCACCCACGGGCGCTTCGAATGAGCCGGGCAGGGTCCTCGCGTCCGCGATGCGATCGAGCCGGAAGGTCCGGTCCTCGCCGACCTGGGCGTCCTTGCCCGTGACGTACCACCGGCCCGCATGGGCGACGATCCCGTACGCGTGCAGGGTGCGTTCGCTGCGCCGTCCGTCGCGGTCGGTGTAGCGGATCGAGACCGGCCGACGGTGGCGCACCGCATCGGCGACGGTGAGCAGGAGCCCGGTGCCCGGGTGATCCAGCTCGCCGGGCTGATCCGTGAAGGCGAGAGCTTCCAGGAGGGCGTCGAGCCGGCGCGCGATGTGCTGGGGCAGCACCCGCCGGATCTTCGCCGACGCCGTCTCGTTCGCCGTGCGCTCCGCCGTCGTCAGCCCCGCCCGGCGGCCGGCGACCAGACCGAGCAGCACGGCCAGCGCCTCGTCGTCGCTGAGCATGAGCGGAGGCAACCGGTACCCGGGAGCCAGCCGGTACCCGCCGTAGCGGCCGCGCACCGACTCCACGGGCACGTCCAGGTCGATCAGCTGGCCCACATACCGCCGCACCGTGCGCCCTTCGACGCCGAGACGGTCGGCGAGCTCGGCCACAGTCCGGGTGCCGCCCGACTGCAGCAGCTCCAGGAGCGTCAGTACGCGGCCGGTGGGTCGTGGCATGTTCGCAGCCTAACGCGAATACAGGACCGATTCTGTCCCCTATTTCTCCTAGCCTGCGACATGTACGCCCCCAGCACGGCCAAGGAGATTCCCATGGACTTCGTCTCGATCCGCATCATCACCAGCGACGTCGCACGCCTCGTCGAGTTCTACGAGCGAGCCACAGGGATGCAGGCGACACGGGTCACCGAGGACTTCGCCGAACTCAGGACCGCGGGCGCGACCCTCGCGATCGCCGGCACCCGCACGGTCCCGCTGTTCGCCCCGGGCTCTGCCCGCCCGGCGGACAACCACAGCGTGATCACCGAGTTCCTCGTCGACGACGTGGACCGCGTTCACCAGAACCTGACCGGCTTCGTCACCGACTTCGTCAACGAGCCCACCACGATGCCCTGGGGCAACCGCTCGCTGCTGTTGCGCGACCCCGACGGCAACCTCGTCAACTTCTTCACCCCCGTCACCCCGGCGGCCATCGAAAAGTTCGCACGCTGACACCACGCACAGCCGCTCACGCGGGAGCCCCGAGACCCCAGGGCTCCCGCGGAGCCGCGGCCGCCGAGTCCAGCAGCGCCACCAGCAGAGGACACCGCAGCGCACCGCCGGCCCCCGAAGGACGGCTGCGCCTCTGCCTGCGGGTCGACGCCGGACGTCCGATCGCACACGTCGCTGCGGAAGCAGGGTCGGTGACCTTCGCGCCCCGGTCCGGGCTCACACTCGCCGCCCCGCCCTCTCAGGCGGAAATGACGGGGCAGGCGTTTAATCGGATGTGCGTGCGGCGCGGGGTTGTTAGGTTCGCCGTGTGCCGAAGCTGAACCAGATCATCGCAGTCGAAAAGGGCGTCAAGTCCAAGGCCCTTCAGGAGCTCACCCAGGCTCACCAGGACGTGCAGAAGCCCGCCCTGCTGGCCGGCATCTCCCGGACCTACCAGCCCAAGGACGAGGAGGGCGAGCAGCTGCCGCCCGAGTCCACGCGGGTGCAGATCAAGGCCGAGGACGCTCTGCGGGCGACCGCCGGGACGCTGACGCGGCTCTTCGACGTGACCGCGACGAAGGACTGGGCGAACCGGTCCGCGGCCGCGGACGTGGTGGTCGACGGTACGGTGCTGTTGCCCCAGGTGCCCGTCCCCTACCTGTTGTTCCTGGAGAAGCAACTCACCGACCTGCACACCTTCGTGCGCAAGCTGCCAGTGCTCGACGCCTCCGAGTCCTGGAACCTGGACCCCTCGACGGACTCGTGGAAGACGGACCCGGTGCGGACCATCCGCACGAAGAAGGTTCCGCGCAACCACGTGAAGGCCGAGGCCACGGAGAAGCACCCGGCGCAGGTCGAGGTGTACTACGAGGACGTCCCGGTCGGTTACTGGACCACGGTGAAGTTCTCCGGCGCGCTGCCGGCCCGGCGGGTCAACGAGCTCCTCGACCGTGTTGAGAAGCTCCAGCAGTCCGTCAAGTTCGCCCGCGAGGAGGCGAACAACACCGAGGTCACCGACCAGCGGGTCGGCGACGCGGTATTCGGCTACCTGTTCCGGTAGCCTCCACACACGCCCTCCGTCGCGAGCGGAGGGTGCGCGATGAGCGCAAGCTGAAACTGATGTTGAAGCTGATGAAGGGGTGTCAGTTGGGGGTTCGAATCCCTCTCCCCGCACCACGTGCGGGGGTGGCCCAAGCCTGGCAGAGGCGGCCCCGTGAAACTCAGATTCTCGCTCCAGTCTCAGTATTCGCCGCCGAACACCGGATCGACCGAGCGTGGGCGAACATCGACGGATGGGGGTTCAAGTCCCCTCGGCGCCTCTCTCGTGGCGCTGTAGTTCAAAGGCAGAACACGTCGATCTCAACATGACCCGCGGTTCTTAAACGCCGTCGGTGTGCGCAAATGGGTGGCAAGCTGGAGCCCGGGAGCTGGACATGCTTCCGGGCTCCGTCACGTTCCGGCCCGCGGCTTGTGCTGTGCGACGCGAGGGAGTCGTCCTCTTCGCGGAGCCACCGGTCGGGCGACGGCGGCTGAGGGCCGGGGCCGGTGGAGAGTGCGCGGCAGCACCCGGGTCAGCCTCCGAGCCGGTGCGCAAGATGGAGCAGATCTTCCAGGTGCAGCACCCGTCCGTCGAATCCGGGGAGGGGAACGTGCAGCGGCCGGGTCCAGCGGTCGGGGACGGCGTCCAGCCCGTAGTACGCCCCCGCGAGGCCTCCGGTCACCGCGGCGACGGTGTCCGTGTCACCGCCGAGGTCGATCGCCGCGCGCATCGCGTCCTCGAAGCCGGAGGTGGTCCGCAGGGCCCAGACGGCGGAGCCCAGGCAGGGCCAGACGGCGCCGTTGAACTCGGTCGCCTGGTCGGGGTGCCAGTCGGCCGCGAGGACGGTGGCGTAGCGATCACGGTGGTCGGGGTGGACGTGAGCCAGGATGTCCGGAAGCGCCGCGAGGGGGTCGCTGCCCTCGAACGCGACGCGAATGAGCTCGTGGAAGATCGCGGTGCCTTCCCAGGCCGCGCGGTCGCCGTGGGTGAGGGCGGCGATGCGCCGGGCCGCGTCCATGGTGGCTTCCCGGCCGGCGGCTGCGAAGTGGACCGCGGAGGTCGACGCCCGCATCAGGGAGCCGTTTCCGGCTGCTCTCCGGTTGACCTGGGAATGGATCGCGGCGGCGAGATCCCAGGGCATGCCGTTGGTCAGGACGTCTTCGGTCTGCAGGCCGATGTCCTTGGGCTCTGATGCCGCCCACCGCTGGAAGCGGGCGAAGACGTCCGGCAGATCCAGACCGCCCCGCTCGAGCAGGGACTCCGCGACCAGGACGGCCATCTGCGTGTCGTCGGTCGCCTCGCCGGGATCCCAGCCGCCGCCTCCGCACATCTCGCCACCCGAGCCGGGGGAGGGGAACCGCGCGGAGAAGGCTCCCCGGGGGCCGAACTCGAAGGGGCCGCCCAGGGCGTCACCCACCGCTGAGCCGACGATCACGCCGGCGGCCCGCTGCATCCGCTGCATCCGCTGCATCCGCGCAGGTTATCTGCGCCGCGCAGACGGCCGCGGCCCTATAGGCGCCGCGCAGACGGCCGCGGCCCTATGGTCCCGCGCCGTCGCGTCCGGCCGGACGATCTGAACGACCGACCGCATACCGGCAATCAGGCGGCGACGAGCTCCTGCTCCCGCTCACGGTCCGGCGTCTTGACTGCGGGCTTCTTCTTGTTCGGCAGCGAGAGCCGGAAGACCTTGTGCCACGCGGAGAACACCTGCTTGGGCAGCGGCCCGGTGACGTACTCCAGCTCGTACTTCTCGAACAGCGCGCGCACCTTCACCGCGACCTCGGCGTACCGGTTGCTCGGCAGGTCCGGGAACAGGTGGTGCTCGATCTGGTGCGAGAGGTTGCCGGTCATGAAGTGCATGGCCTTGCTGCCGCTGATGTTCGCCGAGCCCATCATCTGGCGCAGGTACCACTGGCCGCGCGTCTCGCCCCTGATCGACCGGCGCTCGAAGACCTGCACGCCCTCGGGGAAGTGCCCGCACATGATCACCGAGTGGGTCCAGACGTTGCGGACCAGGTTCGCGGTGAACGTGGCGGCGAGCGTGGGCAGGAACGACGGCCCCGACAGCAGCGGGTGGATCACGTAGTCCTTGAGGACCTGCCCCCGGATCTTGCGGCCCACGGCCCGGGCCCGCGCCCGGAACTCCGGGTTCCCCCGGCGGCGCTTGTGCAGGTTCTTGCCGAGCTCCAGGTCGTACGCGGCGATGCCGTACTCGAAGAAGCAGGCGTTGAGGAAGTTCCACAGCGGCTGGCCGAGGTGGAAGGGGTGCCACTTCTGGTCCTCGTCGACGCGCATGATGCCGTAGCCGAGGTCGTTGTCCTTGCCGATCACGTTGGTGTACGTGTGGTGCAGCTCGTTGTGCGAGTGCTTCCACTGCTCGGACGGCGAGACGTGATCCCACTCCCAGGTGGTGGAGTGGATCTTCGGGTCCCGCATCCAGTCCCACTGGCCGTGCAGGATGTTGTGGCCGATCTCCATGTTGTCCATGATCTTCGCCACGGACAGCCCGGCGGTGCCGATCAGCCACGCCGGCGGGAAGAGCGAGAACAGCAGCACGCCCCGGCTGACCAGCTCGAGCTTGCGCTGCGCCGAGATGACCTTGCGGATGTAGGCGGCGTCCTTCTCGCCGCGGCCGGCGATCACCTCGTCGCGGATCGCGTCCAGCTCGCGGCCGAGCTCCTCGATCTGCTCCGCGCTCAGGTGGGCGGTGGGGTCGATGGCGGTCAAGGTGCTCCTACCGTTCGATGTCGCAGGGGCCCGCAGCGGCGGACACACAGGTCTGGATGAGGACGCCGGGCTCGGCCTCGGTGATCTCGCCGGTGCGCAGGTCGCGGACGGCGCCCGCCTTGAGCGGCGTGATGCAGCCGAAGCAGATGCCCATGCGGCACCCGGAGGGCATGAGCACGCCGGCCTCCTCGCCGACGTCCAGCAACGGCGTGGCGCCGTCCGCGTCGACCGTCTTGCCGGAGGCGCTGAACGTGACCTCGCCGCCGTCGCCGGCGACGACGATGCTCGGGCGGAAGCGCTCGGTGTGCAGGCGCTTCTCGACGCCGTGCTCGCTCCAGTGCTGTTCGGCGGCGTCGAGCAGGCCCGCGGGCCCGCAGGCCCAGGTCTCGCGCTCGGCCCAGTCGGGCACGAGTTCGTCGAGACGGGCGATGTCGAGCACGCCGTCCGTGTCGGTGTGCACCTCGGTGAGACGCAGCTTCCCCTCCGCGGCCAGGCCGTGCAGCTCGTCGCGGAAGATCACGTCGTGCGGCCGTGGCGCGCAGTGGACCATGACGACGTCGTCGAACCCGGTGTCGCGCAGCATGCCCATCACCGGCGTGATGCCGCTGCCGGCCGTCAGATAGAGCACCTTGGCCGGCTTGGCCTGCGGCAGCACGAAGTCACCGGTCGCCTGGTCGAGCTGGATCAGCGTGCCCGGTCTCGCCCTGCGGACCAGATGGTTGCTGACCTTGCCGTCCGGGATCGCCTTCACGGTGATCGTGACGCGGCCGTCCTCACGGCTTGTCGGCGAGGTGATGGAGTAGGCACGCCACAGGCGCACCCCGTCGACGTCGACCCCGATCCGCACGTACTGACCGGCCGTGTGGCCGCGCCAGCCCCGTCCCGGCCTGATCACGACAGTCGCGGCGTCACCCGTCTCGGGGTGCACCGCCTCGATGCGCCCACGCAGGTCAGCGCCCGCACGCAGCGGGCTGACCAGGTCGAGGTAGTCCGACGGCAGCAGCGGCGTCGTGACCATCTCCAGCAGTTTCCACGCCCTGCTGCGGAGCGCTGCACTCGTCATGACTCCAGCTTGCTGCGCCGCAGGGCGTAAAGTCCTGACCGCAGGACGTAAATCTGCTCGACAGAGTTGTTCGCAGGGAACAAAGCATGAGTCATGTGATCCGCAGAGCCAGCGAGCTGGCCCTGGACGAGACGACGGTCACCGCACTGCGGGCCGCACTGAGGACCACCGCCGACGAGGTCGTCCAGGCGATCATCGACGAGGTCCCGCCCTACGCCAACGCCCTGTCGGGACACATGGGCGCCACCATCCGCCGGGCCGTGCGCACCGCCCTCGGGCACTACCTGGACCTCGCGAGCGGGAACGCCACAGGCGGCGACGCCGGTGACGCGGCCTACGAGCTGGGCCGCGGCGAGGTACGCGACGGCCGCTCGATGGACGCCCTGCTCAGCGCCTACCGCGTCGGCGCACGCGTGGCCTGGCGAGGCCTGGCGGCGGGCGCCGTACCCGCAGGGCTGCCCGCCGCCGAGGTCGCCAAGTTCGCCGAGCTGACCTTCGCCTACATCGACGAGCTCTCCGCCGCGAGCGCCGCGGGCCACGCCGACGAACTGGCCGCCCGGGGCAGGGCCCACGAGCGCCACCTGGAACACCTGGCCCGCGACCTCCTCGCCGGCGCGAGCCCGGACATGCTGCTGGCCTCCGCCCAACGCGCCGGATGGCAGCCTCCGGTCTCGCTGACCGCGGTCCTGCTGCCCGCCGCCCAGGCCCGGCCCGCCTACCGCACGCTCGACCCGAGCACCCTCGTCCTCGACGACTCCCCGGACGCCACCGGCGTGCTCCTCGTCCCCGACGCCGACCGGTCACATCTCCTGCGGCAGCTGACCGACCGCGCGGCCGTGGTCGGCCCGGCCCGCCCGTGGATTCGCGCGTCGGCCTCGTACGCACGGGCCGCACGCGCGCGCTCCCTCTCCTGCGACATCCGCGACACCGAGGACCACCTGCCCGAGCTGGTGCTGAGCGCCGACGCGGACGCCTTCGCAGACCTGCGCGCCCGAGCCCTCGCACCGTTGCAGGCCCTGCCCGTCGCGACCGCACGGCGGCTGGAGGAGACGCTGCGGGCGTGGCTGCTGCACCAGGGCAGACGGGACGAGGCGGCGGCGGCGCTGTTCGTCCATCCCCAGACCGTCCGGTACCGCATGTCCCAGCTGCGGGAGCTGTTTCCCGACCTCGCATCGCCCCACCGGGTCCTTGAACTGACACTGGCGGTCGGCCTGCGGACCGGCTGACGCACACCCCGACCGCCCACCACCGCATCCGCGACCGCGCCCACCACCGCATCCGCGACCGCGTCCGCGAGCGGTCCAGGAACCGGGCGGTGAGAACGGCCTTCGTGCCGGCGCGGAGGCGGACGCCGCCCTGCACGAACCCACCCACGGCCGTGCGGCGCGCTGCAGCCGGCTGACCGACGACGCGGCCAGGCCCGATCACCAGGGGCGGACGGCCGACCGGACCGGCGGGCACACCGCGCGAGGGATGATGAGCACGCAATGACGGAACACGAGGCCAGGAGCTTGCATGGCGAAGCGGGTCCACCGACCCCGTGAGGACGCGGAGTTCGATTTCATCCTCCGGACGAGCGCAGTCCCGGTCCTCGCCTACTTCACCGGGACATGGCCCAAGGCCATCGAGCCCTGCCGGGAGATGGACCTCGTCGTCAGTGCCGTCGCCGACGACTGCACGGGCCGCCTGACGGCCGTCCGCACCGACATCACGCGCTGTCCGGCCGCAACCGAGCGGTACGGGATCACCGGAGCCCCCTCCTACGTCCTGCTGAAGGAGGGGGCGGCGGTGGCGCACGGCACAGGGCCCACGACCGTCGCCGAGCTGCGGAAGCTCCTGGAGGGCCACCTCTGAGCGGCCGCTGCGGCACACGGCCACGACGCCGGCCCGGCATCCGCCGGCAGCAGCACGAGCCCCGCGGCCCGAACGCCAGGGAAGCCGTCCTGCCTGCCCTGCGCGTCTGCACGGTCTCCCACCGCACCCGCCACGACCGCATCGCCGAAGCGCTGCAGATCATCACTGCCGGACCGAGCGCCACACCACCGCGTAGCGATCTGGGGCCCGCAGTCCCCGGCTCGCCGTGTACGCGGGCGGTGCTGCTGCACTCCAGGCGGCGCTGGGGGACCTCCAGCTCCGCGACGCCGCCACATCGTGGTCGTGATCCCTTCCTTCAGGAGCGCTGCCACGTTCCCCGCCCGGGGTCGGCCCAACTCCTGCCTGTAGCAGCCGCGTTGGGGCGCCCTCATTGGCTGACGGGTGATGCTCCGGGCGCGATACCGGCCTTCATGACCGCAGCGAACCAGCCGGCCACAGTCCACTTGAGGGCGTTCACCGAGGCCGACCTCGGCTTCCTCGACCGCCTCTGCACGGACCCCGATGCGCTCGGCGAGTTCGAGTGGCCCGGATTCGGTGATCCGAGGGCACGCCGCAAGCGGTGGGAGATCGACGGGCGCATCTCCGCCGAGTCTGCGGCGGTTGCGATCGTGCTGGCCGACGACACGGTTGTCGGCATCGCCGGCTGGAGGCCCCGCGGCTTCCCGTCGGGTGTCACCTACGAGATCGGCGTGGGGGTGCTGCCCGAGCATCGTGGACAGGGGGTGGGCACGGCGGCGCAGAAGCTGCTCGTGGATTACCTGTTCGGCCGCACGACTGCGAACAGAATCGAAGCCCTCACCAACGGCGGCAACCTCGGAGAGCAGAAAGCCCTCGAACGCCTGGGGTTTTGCCGGGAAGGGGTCATGCGCGGCAGGTCCTTTCAACACGGCGCGTATGTCGATGTGCTCGTCTACGGTCTGCTCCGCACCGAGCATCGTCCCGGAACGCCATGAGCGCCCCCCAACCTGTTTCAAAAGCAGGCGGGAAAAGGCTCACCGTCTGCCGTGGTTGCCACGTCGGCCGAGCAGTGCTCAAGACCTGTAGAAACCGGCGGCACCGATCGAAGGGTGAAGCGTGACGTCTCAGCCTGCCCCGAACCTGGAGAGTCTCTACCCCGAACTCGGCCAGGACGGAACGCTCCAGATCGCTCTGCAAGGGGCCGTCCAACAGGCCGGACATCGGATTGACGTACTCCCCGAACGAGCCCCGGGGTGGAGGCGAACAGGAGCCCGTGCGGAGGGTCGCGCGCGGACGACGGACGTTCACCTGGGTGTCCAGGAACGCTGCTTCGTCATGAGTTTCCGGGAACGCGGCGTCACGATGGCCAAGGGCGACACAACACGCTTGGACGAGGCTGCCACGGCCATCGGAGTCTGGCAGGCCGGCGCTGACCTGAAAGATCTGCGATCCGCATGCCCGTTCGTCCACTACGGGCCTTTGGCCGAAGCCCACGAGCGCGGCACCGCCGTCGAGACCATGTGGACGATCTACCGGCAGACCACGGCGACTCACGTCGACCACGACCTTATCGAGGCTGCATACGCTGAGCCGCGGTTGCGAGCACTCTTCCCCTTTCACAGCCACAGGTCGCTGAACTTCAGCCGCTGCACCGGATTCCCCTACACCCACGATGTTCCGGTGATTACCTCCGTGGACGGGAAATACCGCGTCACCTGGTGGAAGACTCGCTCGCCGCACGGCCCGGCGGACATCGGAGAGACTGAGAACCCTCATGACGCGGTCGCTCTGGTCCTCGTCCACCTTCCCGCCGGCTGCGGGCCGGCGGTCGCCGGCACTGCCGACGATCTCGACACATCAGATTCCGCATAAAGGGCGGGGAGTCCTGGACAGGGCTCGCCACGTGCAGCCGGTGTCGACGACGTAGTGGATCGCGTCGACGATCTCGCGGCGGGGGTGCTTTTCGGGCCGTCCCCCGGTGGGGGTCTCGCAGGCCGGGACGGGAAGCAGGGGGCTCGATGAGCGCGCATTCGTCGTCGAAGGCGCCGGAACGGATGGCACGAGGCCGTGACGGCGCGTCCTGGTCGACCGGTGGGGGGAGACCGAATCGGTCTCCCCCACCGGCTTCTCGGGCTGACGGTTCAGTCGGGGGCGGGCAGGGTGTGGATGGTGACGGGGAGGTCGGTGCGGTTGCCCTGGCGGTTGATGCCGAGGCGGCCGGTCGCGGCGGGGACGGCTTCGTCGCCGAGGGTGTAGAGCTGGTTGGTGACGTCGTAGCGGTTGGGGGTGTGGCCGGCGGCGTTGGCGGCGGCGGTGTGGATGGCGGTGGCGGCGGTCAGGACGGCGTCGTGGGCGAGGACGGGCCAGTAGCTGCGTTCGAGGTGGCCGGCGGGGAAGTGCCGGCCGTGGTGGTCGGAGGTGAAGGCCTGGACGAATCCGGTGTAGAGGCCGTGGTCGCGGTGGGCGGGGGCGGAGAGACCGGCGGGGGAGGGGAAGGACGCGTACATGACGGTGATGGGAGCCTCGGGGTCGTGGAGGGCTTTCATGGCGGGGTCGAGTGCTGCTGCGTCGGATCCGGTGACGACGGTGATCGGTTTCTTGTAGCAGCTGCGGTGCCGGAGGGCTTCGAGGAAGGTGGGCAGGTATTTGGCCCGGGCGGCGTAGTAGACGACGTCGATGCTGTCGGCGCCGCGGCAGAGGTTCTGGCCGATGCTGGGCATCGCGGCGTCGGCTCCGCCCTGCGGGCTGAAGGGGAAGTCGGGGGAGTCGTCGTCCAGGTACTTGCTGAGGGAGGGGATGGTGCGGAAGCCGTTCTCGAGGGATTTCGTGTAGAGGTCGTTGCCGCCGGCGGGGGTCACGTCGCTTCCGATCAGGGCGACGGTGTGCGGGCCGGTGTCGAGCTTTTTGCCGAGGGCGGTGAGCTGGTCCTTGTTCGGCATGGCGACGCGGACGAGGCCGTTGATCGGCCCGTGGGGGTCGATGGCGCCGGTGCTGTCGAATCCGTCGGCGGTGATGAGGTCGGCGACCATCGCAATGCCGGCCTTGCTCAAAGCCCGGGCGGCGTCGACGGACTGCTGCTGGCTCAGGCCCATCCCGACCACTGCCACGAGGCCCTTCTCGGCTTTGAGGCCCTCGACGGCGTGTGCCCACCGTTCCTCGCCGCTGCCCATGTTGGCCAGGACGAGACGGATCTTCGGATGGCTGTCGCTCTCGTTCGCCCGTTCGACGGCGGTGTAGGCGCCTTCGATCTCCCCGACGAACTGGTCGAGCGTCAGGTCCTTCTGCTTGCCCTGTGACGTCAGCGGCGCCAGGAACCCGATCGTGACGTAGTCGCCGTCCTTCACCGTCTGCCGGTTCTCCGCACCGAGAGCGGTCAGGACCGGCTTCAGGCCGCTGCCGAAGACCCCGGCGCCGTCCTGGCCGTCCGTCACACCGGTGCATTCCCCGGCATGCACCATCAGGGCCGTGTTCCTGCTGCCGCAGTGGCTTCGCGCGAATGCCTCGGCCGCCTGCACCTGCTCGTCGTGGTCGCGCTGTGCCTGGACGTGCCGCACGTGGATCTGCCACCCGCCGACGGCCGCGGCCAGCGACAGCGCTGTCACCGCTGAGCCGCCGGCGACCAGCCCCCGGCGGGTCCTCAGCCACCGGCCGGCCCGCTGCCACCACCGACCAGGCGGCGGCGGTGGCGGTAGGGGAGTGCCCGCGGCGCCGTCGGGTTCCACCGGCGCCGTTCCCTTCCTGACGGCTTCCCAGGCCCGCTCCCACCGCTTGAGCCCCTCGCCCGTCACACCGCAGGCGGTGACGTAGGCGGCCACGAAATCCCAGTCGGGGAGAGCATCCGCTTTCAGCGTGGTGCTGACCGTCGGAGACGTCAGCCGCTTCGAACCCGGCCGGTCCGTCTCCGTCTCCAGCTGCTTCAGCGTGATGCCCCTGTGCTCGCGTAACTCCTTGAGCGCCTGACGGAACTCGCGCTGATCCGCGATCCGCAGCGGGTCGGGCCCCTGGCCGCCCGCATCTCCCACGCCCGCTCCGTCCTGGGTCTGCTCGGTCACTGGGCGCCGCCCGGGGACGAGGCGCCCAGACGCTGCTCGCTGAGCCAGGAGCCGATCTGGGCCGCGGCGGCGCCGGCGGCCATGACCATGCCGAGAGCGGTCGTCACGGACTGCCCGCTCGAGACGCAGACGACGACCACCAGCAAGATCACGGTGAACACGGTGATCCGGTGCCCGGGCGTGAGAGACGTTCCGCACAGAACCTGAGACGCGGGTGCGGGCTGCGGGGGTGTCCTTCGACGAAGGTGCACAGACATGACGGGATACCTGCCTTCCTGGGCGCGGCACAAGTGCCGGCATGAGAGCCCCACTTCCGGTTACCGGCCGGGATGCGGAGCAACGTGTCCGGATCTCATTGTTTGTCTCCGCGGAACCGAAACAACCCAGTTGGCGGCATCGGAAATAAACCGAACTCGCACGCTCGATTAGTGGATCGTTTCTTCCTTTTTTCCGCTCGTTCAAGCGACTCGTTCCAAGCACCTGCCGGCCGGCCCCGAGCCGCCGCTGTACTCCCCGCTCGACCCCGAAGCCCGTGTGCTGCTCCAGCGGGGAGGCGTGCCCGGTTTCCGAACGAGCCACCTGAACTGCGCATTCGCCGTCCAGGTTCTTCGGAACGCCTCAAGGATCTTGCGAGAGAGCCGCGGTGATGGTGACCTGGTGCCATGAGCGGCTCCGGCCGCGCCCCCAAGATGCCGAACCGCCTTCCTGGGCACAGCAGCGCATCGACAGGGCACAGAGGGGGCTCCCGTTACCGGCTGGAGCCCCCTCGTCATTCTCCATCCCGGACCGTCGCCTCCGGTTCGCATGGCTCCGCGCTATTCGGAATACAGCCGCTCGCAGAGGAATGTCCACAACCGGCGAAGTGGCGCCACAGGCCCGCTTTCCGTACGGAGGCCCTGCGATGGGAGACCAGGCAGGCTCATTCGCGATTCGATTCCCTGTCGCGTTATGGGCCGCGGCCGTGTTCGGGAATCTTCGCGGTGCTGCAGGAGGTGCGCTGTCTCTCCGCACAGGTCGTCAGGTGGCCGGCAGGGACAAGGAGACGACGCGGGAGGCGGCTCATACTTCGAGATGGGTGACGTGAAGCTCGGCGCCGCCCCACACCCGCAGCAGCAGGCCGCGGCACCTCGCCGGCGCCGGGAACGTTCCGACGGGTGCGCTGTCGATGGTCACGTCGTACGTGTCGCCGTTCCGGGTTGCGACGACGTGATGCCTCCGGGTGATGTCCGGGACCGCTTGCTGCTGCTGGGATCCGATCCAGGCGCCGCTGGGGAGTCGGACCGTGCGGGCGTAGAAGCTGCCGTCGTTTTGCCACTCGTCCTGGAGCGTGGAGCCCACCGGCTGGTCGTCGTTGCCGACGTCACCGAATCCGACGGCGAAGCCGTAGCCGTCGGAAGCGGTGGGAGGAGCGTCGACGACGGTGTCGAAGGAAACGGTCGAGGCGTAGCACCCGCTGCCCGGCACCCACGCGCCGTACAGGTGTGCGTACCGGTCGGCCCCGCCGGGCGAGCTGATGTCCACGGCGTCGCCGGACTGCGTGAACGTGAATGTGCCGTAGCCGTTCCCGAAGGGCTGGAAGACCACGGCCGTGGCGCGCGGCGTATCTGCGGCCGAACTGCATACCGCCTCGGGCTCTGTGACAACGGCGCTGGAGGAGTCGCGAGCCGTGATGCGGACGGTCCCCTGTGTGATCATCGCTTCGGCGTTCGTGACGCACAGCTTGAGTTCGTCGCGCCCCTTGATCTCATATCCGTCGGTCTGGTCCACCCCCTCCACGGGGCGGGTGATGTAGACCCGTGTGTGAGAGTCGTCGGGGGACGACTCCAGCGCCTCGGTCACGCTGAAGGTGCCCAGGGGAGTGACGAAGTCCTTGGAGTAGCTGACACTGACCTTGCCGTGCAGGTCGACACTGAACTTGAGCGGCAGGTCGGGCAGTTGATACGACACCTTGGTGTTGCTGTCGCACGCCGTGAGGAGCGTGAAGGACAGCAGCATCGCCAGCCAGGGACGGCTGCCGTGCCGCGTCCGCAAACGGACCAGGTGTTTCGTTCGCCCTCCGACGGCGACCGCGGTCGCCGCCCGGAGCGAATTCCCGTGCATCGCGGTGAGCGCCATGACATCCCCCTCTTCCAGGCCACAGCACGTAATGCGAAATGTAACTACCTGGAAGGCGGGGCTGGTTCGCAGACGTACCATTTGATGAAAATGTGACGCTTGGGTTAAGTTTAACTATCTAAATAAAAAGGCTAAAATGACACATAAAGGGGGCGCGTCTTGAGCGGAAGTACGCCCCTGGAAACCCTGCGCGCCTCAAGGGCGTCGGACTGCACCCGGCGGCAACTGCCACCAGTCTTCGGCCCTGCCCGGCCCACCGTCCGCCGACGTTTCGCCCAGCGGAGCCGGGACCGTGTCCGGGCCCGGCCCCACCGCGTGCTCCCCGACGAGCTCGGCGCCGTCCTGGCTGGCCGGATGCCGCCGCCTGCACCGGCGCTACGAACGCAACACCGACCACTTCCTCGCCATCGCCGGCACCACAGCGGCTCTCATCTGCCATCACCGTCCAGTAAGGCAGAGCGCGCCCCGGAGCAACGGTGGACAGGCGCCGCTCCACCGCTGTCACAGGCACCCGGCATGCTCTGCCCGTGAACGAGAACGCCTTCTGGCAGCTCATCGACGACTGCGCACCGCCCACGTCCGACCCGGAGCCGAACAACTGGCTGCGACATTGACGAGCCAGCTCTCCGCTGAACCGCCGGCGACCGTCAACGCGTTCGCCGAACAGCTGTCATGGGCGCTCTACCGGCTGGATCGCAAGGAGTACGGACACGACCTGTCCAGCGACAGCTTCCTCCACACCCGCGCAGCCATCGTGGCCGCCGGCCGTGAAACCTACGAAGCCACGCTTCACGATCGCGTGTTCAACGACGTGAGCAGTGCCGCCGACCTGGCGCGCGATGGGACCTGCTCAGAGCCTTTGGCGCGGTCAGGAACACTGCACTCCTCAGGCGAAGAGGCATACCGGGTCCTGCACGCGTGTGCGGGTGGCCGGCGCCCGGGCCGGGAGAGCCTTCGGCCCGGGGGTCACCCTTCGTAGCGGGTGGCCAGGGTGCGTGCCGTCTCGGCGATGCGGTTGCGGAGTTCGGCCGGTGCCAGGACCTCGACGTCGGCGCCCAGCCGCAGGAAGTCTCTATGGGCGTGGCCGATCGACTCGATGGGCACGCGGGCCTCCGTCCACCCGTCACCCGTGGGTGTCACGCCGAGGCAGCGGGCGCCCTCCGGAGTGAGCCGCACCAGGGCGTCCGCGGTGTGCAGCCGCGCTCGGAAGTCGGCCGCATAGACGTTCCAGTACCCGGCCAGGTCGAACCCGTCCGGAGTGACGAACTCCTCGTCCAGCGGCCGGACTTCGAGGATCTGGTCGACACGGTAGGTGCGGATCCCGGACGGCCCGCCGGCGACCACGTACCAGCGGCCTGCCTTGAGGACGAGCCCGTACGGCTCCACCCGTCGCTCGATCTCCTCCGGCGCCCGCCACCGCCGGTAGCGCAGCGCCACCACCGGTAGCGCAGCGCCACCGCCCGCCGCTCCCACACCGCGGCGGCGACCGCCGCCAGGTGAGGCACCCGGTCGACGCCGCCGTACCAGCCGGGAGCGTCGAGCAGGAAGCGTTCCTGGATCCGCTCGGCGTGCTCGCGCAGCTCCGCCGGAAGCGCGGCCCGCAGCTTGAGCCGGGCGGCGGCCAGCGCCTCGCCGAGGCCGAGCTCGGCGGCGGCGCCGGGCAGCGCGACGAGGAACGCGGCCTGCGCCTCGTCCACGGTCAGTCCGGTGAGCCGGGTCCGGTAGCCGCCGACCAGCCGGTAGCCGCCGGAATGGCCGGACGCGCCGTACAGCGGGACACCGACGGCGCCGAGCGCCTCCACGTCCCGGTACACCGTCCGGACGGAGACCTCCAGTTCGTCGGCCAGCTGCCGGGCCGTCATCCGGCCCCGGTTCTGGAGCAGCAGAAGCAGGGTGACCAGCCGGCTCGCACGCATGCCGTCCAGTATCTGCTGACAGAAGATGTCAGCAGACCGGCCCTAACCTGCGGCGCATGGACGACAACTGGACCATGAACCTCACACGCACCGGGCAGGCCACCGCATGAGCATCGTCGAACTCCGGCAGTACACCCTGCACTCCGGTGCCCGGGAGACGCTGATCGAGCTGTTCGAGCGCGAGTTCGTGACCGGTCAGCAGGCGGTCGGCATCACCGTCGGCGGCCGGTTCCGCGACCTGGACGACCCGGACCGCTTCGTCTGGCTGCGCTCCTTCCCCGACATGGCGCACCGCCGGCGTGCGCTGGAGGCGTTCTACACCGGCCCGGTCTGGCGGGAGCACCGCGACACCGCCAACGCCGCCATGCTCGACAGCGACGACGTCCTGCTGCTGCGCGGCCCGGGATTCACACCGGAGCCGGGGACGAGCGAGGTGCTCGCGACCGTCTGCCATCCCGCCGACGCTGCCCACTTCGACGCGTACGCCGCCCGGCACCTGGGCCCGGGCCACGCACTGCACCGCACCGAGCACGCCGAGAACGACTTCCCCCGCCTGCCCGTCCGCACCGGCGAGGACGTCCGGGTCTGGTTCGGCCCGGCCGCCCCGGCGCCCTGGCCGGCCCGGCTGCTGCGGCTGGAGCCCGTGAAGCCTTAGCCCGCGCTTTTCCGAGTCGGCCTGGCCGAGGCTTGACCAAACACGTGGAGAGTGCTGCTGGCGTGCAACGACGGGACGTGCCGAGGGTCCTGTCAGCTGCAGAGAAAGGATCGACAACAGGCACTCACCGTGACGTTCATCGTCCAGCGCCGGGCACGCAGTCCCGCTCGGACGTCAGTCCCATGCGTTGAAGAGCACTCCGCCCAAGGTGGTGATGCCGTAGAAGCGAACTCCGCGCCACTCGCCCTGGGTCAGGACCGAGGTGTCGACGTCCGAGAGCGACAGCGTGAGCTGCGCGCGATCAAGCACGACGAACCCCAGGTCGGTAAAGATGTGGGCCCACGATGGCGGTGCGAGGAACTCCTCGGTGTACCAGTCCCGGCGTTCCTGGACGAATGCGATCCAGGGGTGGTGGGCGTGACACAGGACGACGCACTCGCCGGTGCCCCCGATGACCGACGCGGTGTGGAACGTACGAGGGTACGTCTGTTCCTCCATCTCGCCCACCTGACCTCCGGCCGCCCGGGCGGCCGCATACAGCGCCGCCCGGAACGTCCGCCGGTCGGTCTCCGGCAGCGGCCCGTCCTTCGGCCGGACGAAGCCCGTGGCGCCTCGCGGCAATGTGAACGCTGCGTCCTCGTCTACGGCCATGGGGCTCATTCTGCCGAGGAGAAACGACCCGCCCGCCGCGGCCCCTGCACATCCTCCTGGCGGATGCAGGACACCCCCGACGCCCCCGCCCCCGCGACCCTGAGCGACCAGCTGACCCGCCGGGCTCCCGGCCCGCCTCCCGCAGCAGTTCCCTACCGTCCGCTGCCTCGCCGTGGACGACCGCACCCCGGCCGTCGACGCCTGGTTCGCGCGGGCCACCGCGGGCCTGCCGGAGCCGTTGACCGGCCAGCCCGCCCACTGGATGGCCATCCGCCTGCCCGACCACCGGCGAGCCCTCGCGCAACCGGCCCCGCTCCGCGGTCACCGTCCCGCCTCGCCGACGCCCGCAACCTCACCGACGTCACCCCCGGGCAGCTCCGCAAGCAGCCGGCCGCCTGCCGCCTGACCGGCACCGACTCGTTCGCGAGTCGGTCCCCGTCACATCCGCGTGCGCCGTGCCGTCAGTGCTGTGAAGACGCCGACAAGGCCGATGCGAAGGAGAGCAGCCATGACGAACACCTCCATCTCCCGGATGCCCAACCCGGCCCAGTTCGTGCCCGAGCTGAACGACATCACCGCCGCCCTCTTCCGGGCCACCGGCAACCGCTCGGTGCCCCGCACCACGATGAGCCTCGTCCACCTGCGCGCCGGGCAGATCGCCGGCAACACCTACCTGACCATTTTGAACACCGGCTTCCTGCGCAAGGCCGGGGAGTCCGAGGAGCGCATCACCGCCGTCTCCTCCTGGCAGGACGCCCCCTACTTCACCGACGCCGAGCGCGCCGCCCTCGCCCTGACGGAAGCCACTCTCCAGCCCTCCCCGCACGGCACAGAACGCGTCTGCGACGAGCTGTACGCCGAAGTGGCGAACCACTACGACGAGAAGGCACTGGCCACCCTCACCATCGCGATCGGTCAGATCAACTTCTTCATCGCCCTGGCTGTCATCGGCAAGCCGCAGCCGGTCAGCTCGCTCGCGGACGAGCAGTGGGACTGACCTGTCCGAGATGGGGGTCGGCCGATCCGGCGACACGGGACCGCACAGTCGTCGACGACCACAGACAGAGCAACCAGTGGCCCGGCTCGGCTCGGATGGCCGACCGTGTAAACGACTCCGCACGACGGCCCGGTCTCTGGCGCCGGGCCATGCACGGCATGCCGACGGGGAGGGCGATTTCCGCGCAGGTGAAAGCGGATTGCCGCCCGGACGCCGTGTGAGCAGCGTCGCCGTCTGTGACCCCGACGCTGCGCACTGAGCGGCTGCTGCTCGAGCCCTACGGCCCTGAGGACGAAGAGGACTTCGTCGCTCTGCTCCAGGACACCAGAGTGTCGCAGTGGATGGGCGACGGCCCTGCTTCCGAACAGGCGGACCGAGCCCTGTTCGGGCGGATCTTCACGAAGGTCTATGCCCAGGACCTGTTCGACGTCTGGGCTGTCCGCCGGGACGGACTCCTGGTCGGGCATGCCGAGATCAAGTCGACCGACGTCGTCGCAGGCCACGAGATCATCTACGCTCTGGCCCCGGCCGTATGGGGGCTCGGCCTGGGGACCGAGGTGGCAGAGGCGATCGTCGCGTACGGCTTCGACACCCTCGCTCTGACCACGGTCCACGCCCCCGTAGCCGCACCGAACAAGGCGTCACTGACCCTGCTGGACGGAATCGGTTTCGAACATGTCCGAGACATCGCAGAGGACGACGGCAGCACCACCCGCGTGCTGGCCCGTCACCTGACTGCGAGCGACAAGTCCCCCCTCACCCGATAAAGGCGAGCAAGCCGCTGCCCGTGAGACCACCCGGACAGGTTCCCGGCCACATCGTCTCTACGACGAAGGCCGGGGACGCGGCCGTGCACGCCGCATACCCCGATCGTCGGCCTGTCGGGCGGGGTTCCTGGCTGCGCTACACCCGCCGACTCATCGGCCACACGCCGACCGCCAGCCGCCCGAGCTGAGCCCGCTCGCGGGGACCCGGACACGGTGAGTGTGCTGCGGGTATACGACGCGGTGGTGTGAAGGAGGCACCGGGCGCAGGGGCGCACCCCGTCCTCGCTGATGATCTGCGACCTGTCCCGCCACGGCATCCAGGCAGCCACCCGATACACCCCGCCTCACCTCATGGCAGGGACCAGCACGGCCAGCAGCGCGATGAACGGCGTCATGACGCTGAAGAACACAAACCTGCCGAGGGGCCGGTGGCCGTGTGATCGTCCATCGCGGGGGTGCTTACGGTCGTCGAGAGAGGGGAAGTGATGATCTCCATGACGAGCGTGATGCAGAACTACGGTCTCCTGTGGACCGACCCGGACGGCACCCCGCAGGCGTCGGCCGGCAGGTACGACAAACGGTCCGCGAAGCATCGCCGCACCGAACTCAAAGCCGTGGGCTGCACCCGTGTCGAGATCGTGCCGCTCAGGCCTGGCGAAGTACCCGAGCCGGTCTCCTGAGCGAGCGGGACGAGGCAGAGCACGCGACCAGGCAGACGTACCCCGCCCAGCAGCACCTGAAGGCCACGCAGCGCGTCGACCAGCCACCGACCATCCCTCACTCGAACAGACCGAGGTCCGCGAGCAGCCCGCGCTGTGTATCCGGCAGCGAGTCCCGCCTACTGCGCATGTTGCTGCGCCATACCCCAAGGGTTTCCGTTGCCGAGTGAGCCACGTGCCGATGTCCATGCCATGGACGGTGACGCCGGGCAGGACCTCGGTCTGACCGGCCTCCTCGCTGGCGAATCTTCCGCAGAGCCCGATGCAGCCCAAATCGCATGACGTCAATCACCAAGGCCGTCCTCACCCTGGAGCGGCACCGCTGAAAACCCTCAGTGATGGCATGCACAATGCGTCCATGAGTCACGACTACAGGCCTGGTGACGTGCTGTTGCTGGAGTGCCCGTTCACTGAGACCGCCGTCACCGGGGTCACCCGTTACTACGTGTCCGTGCAGTGGCCGTGGCTGGAAGTGGCCCCGCAGGCTGAGAACATCAGGTGGAACGGCCGAAGGGCGCTTCCAACGCCTGCGGCCCGTGAGTGGGAGATCTTCCGAACGGAACCGGTGGAGACCGCACTGAAGCCGGGCGATACCTGCCTGGTGGGTATCCCCGCGACCGTGGTGCACGTCCAGACGGTCCACCGCTTCGATCCGCCCCTGGTCACCGGCATGCTGCCCCGGCCCGCGTCCTACCTCGAGGTCCTGCAGCAGGGTGAGACCCATGACCCTTCCCTCGAGGACCAGGGCTACACGATCGATCCGGCCGGCGGCGAACCCGTACGCATCGAGCTGTTCTTCCGTCCGTACGCCTTCCTCGAACTGGGTGATGAGGTTGCTGACCGGAACGGGCGCGCCTGGCGGTTCGATGCGGCCTGGAACTGGCACTCCTTCGACGGTGAGCAGTCGGGCACTCCGACCTGGCCGCTGACGTTGCTCTTCCGCCATGGTGAGCCGACACCGAAGGAAGCCGAAAAGGTCGCCCGGGCAACAGCGGTCGGCAGCCATGCGGACGAACTGGAGCGGTGGAGCGGACTCACTCACGCGCGACCAGCCGCCCATCAGCAGTAGCCTCGCGGGACTCTACTGGCTGCGCTGCGACAAGACGGTGGAGACCCAAATCCAGGCTAGTGAACGCCCATCAGCCTTCCGGATGTGGCGGTGCGGAGGTCAGCGGAGAGTGCGACCAGCGGACGGGGGTGCCGTCAGAGCCGTTGGTGAGCCAGGAGCCGTCTCCTAGGGGCACCAGTTCGTACGGGTTGGTCACCTCGACGGCGATCTCGCCGCTGAGCGTGCCCGTGCGCACGTCGATCAGGTGGTAGCGGAACCACTCCTCCTCGTCCTGGCCCTCACCGCCCAATGTGACGACGGCCAGGTCTGGGGTCAGGTAGCCGCCGCTCCATTCCACGAAGGTCTCCTCCGGGTCGTATCCGAAGGCTTCGACGGGCAAAGTGAAGAGCACGTCCCCGCTGGAGTGGCGGTGGAAGGCGACATCTGCCTGCCCGTGGTCGACGGTCATGAACTGCTGCCCGCCCGGCGCCAGGTCGATCAGACAGCGGTCCGACCACGGGTACGTCACGAACTCCGCCTCGCCGTCGGCCCGAGCCGTGGCCCTGAGAATGACTGAGCCGTCCTGACCCTCACCGATGTCGAGGTAGATGCTGCCGTCCACCGGGTGCACGTAGTGGCCGGCGCCGTGCCCGACTGTCTCCAGTTCCCGGCGGACAAGGACCGCCCCGCTATCGGCGTCGTGTACGACCCACTGGTCTCCGCTCCCGCGTCCCGCCATCGCGTCTGGCCGGTAGACCCATACGGTCCGGCCGTCCAGGGACAGCGCACAGCCAGGCCGGTGACCATGGCGCTGGTCGGAGTAGGGCTCGAAGTTCGATGTCCACACCAGGCCACCAGCGCGCGTGAGGCAGACGACGCCGTTCAGCGTCGTGTACACGACTCGCTCCAGATCGGGCCAGACCGCCGACTCCACAACCTCGTCGCCGGGCCGCGGCTGGAACACCGCGGCGGGCTCAAGTGCCCCGAACACGCCGGAGTCCATCACGAAGGCATGGATCCGCCCGTTGCGATGGCGCGTGATCACCTTCAGAGGCCGCAGAGTAATCATCTGCCGAGGCTAACGCCCAGTTCAGGCCGACCGACAACCAGGATCGGTGGGCGCACCGTCCTCCAAGGCGACCACCTCCAACGAAGGGGCCGAACCGCCCGGGTTCGGGTGCCGAGAGCGTTCAGTCACACCAGCTGGTGTCAACCAGCCTGCCTATGCGACAACTACCGTGCTTCGGCTCAGCGGGGCGTTCGGGCCGTAGCCCCGGCCGGCGCGGTCAGTAGTCGAGGTCGAGGTAGTCGATGTCGTTGAGAGTGACGTCGGAGAGCCCCATGGCGCGGCTTCCGCCGTCCTGGAAGTACACGTCTTTGAAGCCTTCGGCGATGATCTGGCGCATCTCCTGGTCGCTGGCGCCTGTATTGCGGGCGTGGAAGAGGCGTTGTGCGTAGGTGGGGGGGAGGTGGACGGTGAGGCGGCGGAAGCGTCCGTCGTCGGTGGTGCCGATGGGGGCGGTGTAGCCGAACCGGGCCCTGGTTTCTACGGTGATCCCGGTCGCGGTGGCAGCTTGTTGCTGCCGGCGTTTGCGCACCTGGGGCTGCCAGCGGGCTCGTACGGCGGCGTCGATCCGGTCCGCGATCGCTTTGGGCGGGTGCTTGCGTTCGCCTGTGCGGTAGCGCTCCACTGACCGCTGGGTGACTCCGAGCTCCTGGGCAACGGCTTTGGTCGTCTTGAGCTGCTTCATCAGGAAGTTGATGCGTGCCTGGAGTGTCTTGGGCGGCTGGCGGGTGAAGGCTTCCCGGTCGGCGCGTTCGATGGCGTCGTCGATCTCTCCCACAGCGCCCTACTCTCCTTCGTCGAGGACGGCGTCGCCGCCCTTGATGTGGCGGGCCGGGTTGTAGTCCTTCTCCATCAGGTCGACCGCCCAGAGCATCGACTGGACGCCTTCCAGCTTCGCCAGGCCCGGTGTCGGTCCGAGGCGGAAGCCGCCGGGCTGGGGCTTGCCGGACGCGGCGTACGGCAGGAAGTCCAGGGGGCTGTCGCCCGGGCTCGGGTAGACGACGCAGTCGGACAGCACGGCGAGCGGGTACAGGCCCGTCATCTTGACCATGTTGGTGAGTTTGCGGTGCATGTTGACCCGCGCCTTGGAGATGACGGCGGCGCGGATGTCGGGACGCCAGGTCGGCCGCTGCAGGGCCGGCCACCTCTCGCCCTCCTTGTACTTCTTGCCCTGCGGGCGTTCACGGAGCTTGCCGATCCCGCCCTTCACCGTGGCCTTGATGGCGGCCAGGACGGCCGCCAGGGCCGGGTCGGCCTGCTTGTGCCGCTCCATCGCTGCGAGGAAGGCCCGGTCGTCCAGCTCCCGGGTGACGCCGAGGTCGGCGAGGGTGTCGACGTAGGCCGCTTTGAGCCGGTCGTGCCACGGGTCCAGGTAGGCGCCGGTCTCCCGGCGCAGGTACGCCTCGATCGGGGCGACGTTGTGGCCAAGTTCCTGGGCGTAGGCGACGGTGTGCGTCTGGTACCAGGCAGGTCCCGCCGGTTGCACGCCGTCCGGGGTGAACGGCGAGGGCAGGCGCGGATCCACCTCGACGTGGGACAGGTCGACCAGCCAGGAGCCGGGGATCTTCGGGTTGAACGTCGGCGTCTGGAAGTGGTCGGGTGCGGACAGGCCGACGACCAGGCGGGCCGCGGCGGCGAGGAACGCGGTGTTGAGGTCCAGGCCGACCGCATACGGCAGCGTGCACTCCTCATCGGTGAGCAGGCTGACGTCGCGCACCCACTGGTAGGCCTCCTCGTTGAGGAATCCGCCCGTCCAGCCGGATTCCACGACGACGGGGTGCTCGGGGGTGGCCTCCGGCGGCGCCGGGTCCATCGGCTCCATCCCGAGGCTGCCGGGATTGTGGCCGGGCACCCAGTTGCCGGTGGCGGGGTCCTGCGTGGGGCGTGTGGGTGGCCGCAGCGCCGTCATTAGCTCAAGGCCCGATACGGCGGTGGAGCCGCGTGGGGTGATGACGCGGGTTGCGTAGATGCCGAGGACGCGGGCGACGTCGGCCGGCTCCATCTCCGCAACGCCTGGCCAGGACCGCTCGTCGAGCGCATCCCATGACAGGACCGCCAGCTGCACGCACTGCCGCTCGCGCCCCTGGGCCTTGCGGTAGATCCTTGCCCACGGCCCGAACCCGCGCTGGGTCAGACGCCATTTCGCCTTCACCACCTGCTTGACCACCGGGTGATCCTCCGGCAGGCGCAGGGAGCGGCGCTGCTCGTGGCCTTCCAGGCGCTCGGGGAGGCCGAGCCTGACGGCGGCCGCGGCGGTGAGCACGATCAGCGGGTCGGAGTCCTTGCCGTAGCGGTTGAGCCTGGGCGCGCCGAGGCCGGACTCGCGCAGCGTCCACTCCACCAGCTCCACGACCGTGGTCGCGGGGCAGTCCAGCACGAGCCCGTCGACGCCGTATGCGGAGCCGTCACCGTCCAGCACGGCGAGCGGCCCGTGCGGGAAGCGCGGATCGGCAGCGGGCTGCGCCGCCTTCTTGGTGGCCGGGCGCCGCGATGCCGCGGCGGGCCGGGGAGCGGGCCGCGCCGGCGCCGCGGCGGGAGCCTGCGGGGCGTCTACCGTCTCCACCGCGGATGTGGCCGGTTCACCAGACGCCGCGGGCGCCGTCGCGGAGGCCGAGGCTGTCGGGGCCGCGCCGGGGACGGGGTACTTCGCTGCCCATCCGTTCAGCAGCCGCTGGTAGGCGTCCAGGCGCGGCGACTTCGGCTCGCTGCGGCCGTTCTCCCAGTTCTTCACCGACTGGGTCGTCGTCTTCAACGCGGTGGCCAGGCGGGCCTGCGTGATACCGGCAGCCTCACGCAGCCGGGCCCGCTCCGCGGGAGGCGGCAGGTGCGGCTCCTCGTTCAACAGAGCGTCGACGGACGCGAACAGCTCTTCCTCAGAAGCCATGCCCTGCCACCTTCACCTCAGGACCCGATATCACTTAACCACAAACTTACCCCACTCCTTAACCTTCCTGCGCCCAGGAGAGTCCGAGGCCGGCCAGCGCCTGGATGTCCGGGAGCGGTTTTTTTGATCAGTGGGTGGTGGGGTGGCCTGCGCTGCTCAGTTTGGTGTCGGTGGTGCTGGGGGCTTCAGAGCGGCTGGTTTTGGCTCGGTGATGGAGGAGTGGACGTTTTGGCTGTGTGCTGAGCTGTCGCTTTGTCAGGTGGAGTGGGTGTTGGTCAGGTGTGGTCAGTTCGCTTGCGTGCTGATCAGGTTCGTTGAATGCTGGTATGTGCCGGGTGTGGTGGTGGGGTGGTTGAGCCAGTACAGGGCGGTATCGATGTCTGTCAGCTGCGCGGGGGCTGTTCCGTGGCCCAGGCGTAACCCAGCTCGGCGAAGGCTCCTCGCTGCTCCGCATCCAGACGCTCCCGCCTGGTCTTCTGGTTGCTCAGAAACACCCCTAGCCTGACCACCGAACCGTCCGGCAGCTCTTCAACGTGGGTCCTTCCCACGACAGTTCTGCCTTCGCGCGCGATGTACTGCGCGAGGGCCTGGATACCCCGTTGGAAGGCCGCCGACGTCTTTCCCCCAGCGCTCTTCGCGCCGTCCTTGGCGGCCGGTGCCAGCTGCTCGGCGGGCTTCACACCCAGGCTTGAGAGCCTCCGCTGCTGCTCCTCGGAGAGCTGAAACCACTCGCGGGACTGTCGCTGCAGCCATCGTCCGAGGTCGTCGCCGTCCATCAGCACGCCGGGTGCGATGGCCGGGAGGATGCCGTGGGGTTCGTCGGCGGCGAGGTCGGCGAGGATGCGGTGGTGGCGTTGCCAGTCGAGTGGCCAGGGACAGTTCCAGTCGGGGTCGATGGCGGTCAGTTGCTGCGCGCGCTGTGCCGCCCGTTCTGGGTTCTTGCCCAGGCCGCCTGTGCGGCGGAGGTTGGCCATGTGCTGTCCGATGGGCACTAGGCCCGCGGCTTCGCTCTCGCCCCATACGGCGTCCTGGCGGGGCGCGAGGTGCCCGGTGGCCCGCCGGTAGGACCGGAGGGCGGCGAGCTTGTTCTCCCAGGCTTCTTCGCCGGGCTCCCAGACCATCCCGGCCTCCGGCGCGTCCAGCAGGGTCTTGCGCCGTTCCTCCAGTTCTCCGGCCCGCAGCGCCTTCCTCTGTTGGTGGACCCAGCGTCCCAGGGGGAAGTCCTTCGTGACGCCCACCGTCGTTTCGGTGTCGTAGGGGACGGCGTACAGGCCGGTGATCTCGTTCTCGGCCCGCCAGCGGATGAGGGCTTGGTAGCCCTCGAGCCAGACCAGGGACTCGGGCCGGTAGACCCGGGTGCGCAGGAACGCGGCGATGGTCGCGGCGTCGCGCGGGGTGGAGAAGTGGAGCAGGGTGGCTTCGGCGGCGGCCTGTGTGTCGTCCTCCTGGTCCTTGCCGTCACTCTCGCCGCCGGTCCCGATGATCCGGCCGTCTTCATCGCGCCGGAAGTGGACCGTGCGCTTGCCGCTGGTGAGGGCGCGGGAGGCGAGCTGCTCGACGAGTCGGGCGTCATGACTGCGGAGTCCTTGGAGGACGGCTACAAGAGGGCGGAACGAGGCGGAGGCGACCATGTCCGTCGGATCCTCGCCGGGCTCCAGGAACACGGGCACGATGATCCGCGCGACCTTCGTGGAGCCGTCGCGGTTCAACCTGAGCGAGCGGCCGATGTTCTGCACGATCTCGACCTGGGAGCCGCGGGTGTCGGCGAAGCAGACGGCCTCCACGCCGCGCTCGCCGGTGATGTCCACGCCTTCTCCGAGCACGCGGCAGCTGGCGAGGAAGGCGCGGTGGACCCGGCGGCCGGCCGCGTCGATGCCGTCTGCGAACTGGCGCAGGACCTCGCGCCGCTCGCTGACGAGGTGGTCGCCGCACAGCCATGCCGACCACACCCGGTCCGGGGGTACGTGGCGGTCGGCCTCGAGTTCGTAGAACCCCGCATCGATCGACGACGCGGGGAGCCGGCCTGCGGCGGCCAGGTCGTCACCCGTGGCGTCGTTGACGTACAGCTCGGCAGCCGTCTCGGGCAGCTTCTGTGCGAACGCGGCGGCCTCCTCCACCTTCTGGTGGAACGTCATGACCGTACGCAGGTTATACGCCGCCGCGTGCTCCAGAAGAGCGGTCTGCAGGAGCGCCAGACGTCGGCCCCGCCGCGCCTCCTCCGCTTCCCCGAGGACGGGGGAGGGGTCGCGGATCTCCAGGACGTCGATCTCGAACCCGGCGAGGATCTCCCGCTCGATCGCCTCCGACAGCCCGAGCTCGGCGAGCCACGACCCGTACGTCCCGTCCGGGTCGTCGGCCATGCTCGCGATCTCCGCCTCCTGGCCGACCGCGCCCTTCTGCGGGCTGGCCGCGGCGAGGATGCGGGGGGTGGCGGTCAGGTAGAGCCGGAAGTCGGCGGGGATGCGGGCGTTGTCGTGGATCGCCGCCCACGGACGACCAAGATCACCGGCAGTTCCGTGCGCCTCGTCCACGACCGCGAGGTCGAAGCCCGCCATGCGCTGCCCGTACAGCCGGTCTCCGCCCGCCAGGGCGGCCTCCAGCGGCCCGCGAACCTTGCGCTGGCCCTCGGGTGCGTCGATGTCCTCTCGGTCCACGAGAGAGGCGTACGTGGCGAACACGACGACCGGACCGGAGCCCGCCCACAGGGCGAGCTGGATCGGGTTGGTGGTGGTGCGCACCCCCAGCGACTTGAGGACCGCGTCGTTCTCCAGCGAGCACACCGCGACCATCGGAGCCCGGTGGCCCACCAGACGCCACGCCTGGGCGGTCTGCGCGAGCAGGTCCAGGGTGGGCACGGTGACGAGGATCCGGCCGTCTGCGAACGACTCCAGCGCGCACGCGGCGGCCGTGATCGTCTTGCCCGAGCCGGTCGCCGACACGATCGTGCCCCGGGCACCCTGCGGGGGCACAGATGACCTTTCAGGGAATCCGACCCACCTGCGGAACGCGGAGCGCTGATCGACCTGGTGTTCCTTGAGCTGAATCGCTGACATTTCCACGCCTCCCCGAGCGGTCAATTCCTGTGGTCTTTCAGAGGGCCGCATGCGGATGGTGGCCGCGCCCGAGTCGTTCCAGATCGACGCATCCGCCTTGTGCCGGCCGCCCGGCATTCCGTCCTTGAACGGCGGCTTGTCGTCCAGGTCGTGGCGCCCGGCATCGAGCGTGCAGAGCACGACGTCTCCGTCCGCGTTCCGCTTCCGAGCCGCACACACCGCCAGCCTCGCCCAGCGCCTCCAGCACCCGACGCCGCGCCATGGTGTGCGGGTGCCTGCGCGGCAGCACGTTCTCCCGGACGAACCTCTCCAGCCGCACCAGGTCGGCCCGCTCACGCCGCCTCACGTCCGCGATATGTACGGCCAGTTCAGCGACCCCGGCCGACCGGCCACCGCGCCGGGACCACTCCCGCTCCGCGATGCCCACCAGGGCCTCGAGCACGGCCCTCCCGCCGTCATCCCACCCGTCCGCGGACAGCACGCCCCGAGAGGCCGGCGCTATGCCGCCCAGCTCCACCACCTGGCACTGCTCCCCAGCGACCGCCCCGGCCTCCAACGCGGCCACCAGGTCGTCCGACCTCACTCGCGGGTACACCCTGCGCCCCCAGGAGCGCGAACACCTTCAACCGAACGTTCACGCCCGCCGTCTGGCACTGCGTCACCCGGCGCACAGAACCGCCGCTCAGCACGGGATCGGGTCCTGTAGATTCGTTGGGTGCCTTCATATGCGGTCGTTCCTCTCAGAATTCCGAGGAGATTACGGCTGGCTTGGGGTGTTCCGTGTTTCCGCCAACGGTACATGCTGCATCAATCTGATGCACGCGGTACAGCGGATCCCACACGAACGAACGACACCCACCACACCTCGAAGCGCAGGGCAGTCCCCGCCCTCGCAACTCCCGTGCAGGGACTGCGTGTCGACCGGTGGGCTGGGCACTCGACAGACATGACTCGACTCAGTGCGACCGCCGCAGAACTGGCCCAGGACGCCAGGCCGGACGGGCCTCCATGGGTCAAATGGACGTTCCTGGCCGTGTGGCTCGCCCTGGCCCCAGTGATCATCTACAAGCTGCACCAGCGCGGTTACTTCAGAAGACGACACTAAGAGCCACAAGACCCCCGAACAGGCCCACCCCTCACAGCCAGCCCGGCCCGCGCCAGCTTCGCCCAGCAATCCTGGAGGCGCAGCCGGAAGGACCGTCAGGCGGGGAGCGCAGCGGACCCGCCGGCCAGGCTGAAGCGAAGCGGAAGCCTGGCAGTGGGACAGAGTCCCACCGGTCCGGGAGCGCAGCGGACGGACCGTCACCCTGCTCGCGCAGCGAGCAGGGTGAGCGGGTGGCGCAGCCACCCGCCAACGCTCCCGCGGAGCGGAGCGCAACACCCGCGCGCAGCGCGGGTGTTCGCTTGCACATCGCGCAGCGATGTGGTAC